>CCNB01000001.1:0-5682 GCA_000824785.1 Mesorhizobium plurifarium
ACTGCCTACTGCCTACTGCCTCAGGGGGGGCTCATGCATTCAACCGACCGGACTTCCATCGGCGGCATCGACATCGCCCGCATCGCCGCGTTGCGCGAGGCGGAGGCGGCCGCCTTCCGCAAGGCGCGGCCGAAATCCGAGGCGAAGCTCGGCAACGGCATCGCCGGCTTCCTCGGCGGCGTGCCGATGCACTGGATGACCGACTGGCCAACGCCGTTCCCGATCCTGGTCGACGGCGCCAAGGGCGCCACCATCACCGACATAGACGGCAACAGGCTCGACGATTTCTGCCTGGGCGACACCGGCTCGATGCTCGGCCATTCGCCGCCGGCGGTCGCGCGCGCCATCCGCCGGCAGGCAGCCCGGGGTCTGACCTATATGCTGCCCAGCGAGGACGCGCTGGCGATCGGCCAGCTCCTCCAGCAGCGCTTCGGCCTACCCTACTGGCAGATCGCCACCACCGCCACGGACGCCAACCGCTTCGCACTGCGCGTCGCCCGCGCGGTGACGGGACGCGAGAAGATCCTGGTCTTCAACGGCTGCTATCACGGCTCGGTCGACGAGACGATGGTGCGGCTGATCGACGGCAAGCCGGTGAACCGGCCTGGGCTCGCGGGCGAGTTCCGCGATCTCACGCGGGCTACCAAGATCGTGGAGTTCAATGACATCGCCGCCCTCGAGGCAGCGCTTGCGGGCCGCGACATAGCCTGCGTCATCACCGAGCCGGTGCTGACCAATTCTTGCATGGTGCTGCCGGAACCCGGCTTCCACGACGCGCTGCGGCGGCTGACCCGCGCGGCCGGCACGCTGCTTCTGATCGACGAGACGCACACCATCTCCACCGGCCCCGGCGGCTATACGAAGAAGCACGGGCTGGAGCCGGATCTCTTCGTGCTCGGCAAGCCGGTGGCCGGCGGCGTGCCGGCGAGCATCTGGGGCATGAGCGAAGAGGTCGCCACGCGCTACGGCACCTACAACCGGACCAAGGAGCCCGGCTATTCCGGCATGGGCACAACATTGTCCGCCAATCCGCTGCAATTCGCCGCGATGCGCGCGACGCTGGAAGAGGTGATGACCGAGGAGGCCTACGCGCATATGGACCGGCTGGCGCGCCGGCTCGATGCGGGGCTCTCCGCCGTCATCCAGCGAAACAAGCTGCCCTGGCATGTCGCGCGGGTCGGCGCGCGCGTCGAATTCATCTGCGCGCCGGGACCGTTGCACAATGGTGGCGAGGCGGAGAAGGCGCATGTGCCGGAACTCGAAGCCGCCATCCATGTCGCGCTCGTCAATCGCGGCGTGCTGATCGCGCCGTTCCACAACATGATGCTGATATCGCCGGTCACAACGTCCGCACAAGTGAGCCGGCTGATCGCCGCCTTCGCCGCGGTTGCCGGCAAGCTTGCGGCGTGAGACAAGCGGCCATGGACAATCCGAACGCCGTAACAACTTCACCTTCCGGCTCGACGCCCGCCGAGGCAAAAGCCTTTCTCGACGCGCATCCGGAGATCGAGGCGTTCGACATCGTGCTCACCGACGCCAACGGCATCGGCCGCGGCAAGATCGTGCGCCGGCACGAGCTGATGGGCATTTTCGAGAACGGAAGGCACCTGCCGATCTCGATCCTCGGCCTCGACATCACCGGCGAGGATGTGCACGAGACCGGGCTGGTTTGGGACACTGGCGACGGCGACCTCAGGGCATGGCCGATCCCGGGCACGCTGGCGCCGCTCTTCGGCACCAGCCCGGCGCGCGGCCAGGTGCTGATGTCGATGTACCATCTCGACGGTCAGCCGATGACCTCAGACCCGCGGCTGGTGCTGGCAAGGCAGGTGGAATTGCTGGCGGCGCGCGGCCTGCATCCGGCCGGCGCCTTCGAGCTCGAGTTCTTCCTGCTGTCCAACGAGCGCGACGCGGATGGCAAGGTGCAGCCTGCCCGCGCGGTGCTCGACGGCCGCCGCTCGGCCAAGACCGAGGTCTATTCGGTCGACCATCTGCACGGCATGGAGCCGCTGTTTTCCGACATCTATGCCGCGGCGAAGGCGCAAGGCATCCCGGCCGAAACCGTCATTTCCGAATACGCGCCCGGCCAATACGAGCTGACGCTCAACTACCGCAAGGACGTGATGCGCGCGGCGGACGACCTCGTGATGCTGAAGCGGCTGGTCAGGGCGCAGGCGCGCCGGCACGGCGTCACCGCCTGCTTCATGGCCAAGCCCATCGAGGCCTATGCCGGCTCGGGCATGCATTTCCACGTCTCGCTGCAGGACGATTCCGGCCGCAACGTTTTCACCGAGGCCACCGGCGAGAAATGGTCGCCCAAGCTACTCAACGCGCTTGGCGGCCTGATCCACACCATGGCGGAATCGATGCTGGTGTTTGCGCCGCACGCCAATTCATGGCGGCGCTTCGTCTCGCAATCCTACGCGCCCGTGGCGCCGACATGGGGCGTCAACAACCGCTCGGTGGCGTTGCGCGTGCCGGCGGGCGACGCCAGGAACCGCCGCATCGAGCATCGGCCTTCAGGCGTCGATGCCAACCCCTATCTGGTCGCCGCCACGGTGCTGGCCGGCATCGTCAAAGGCCTGGATGAGGGCCTGGACCCCGGCCCCGAGACGACCGGGAACGGCTACGAGCAGGCGACGGAGAAATCGGCCATGCCGGCCGACTGGCGCGCCGCGATCGAGGCGGCCAAGGGCTCCGATTTCCTGAAATCGGCGCTCGGCCCCGATTTGCACCGCACCTTCGTGGCGATCAAGCAGGCCGAATATCTACGGGTTGCCCGGACCGTCAGCGAATTGGACTATCACCTCTACCTGCACGAGGTCTGAGGCTGGCACGACAGGCCCGGCGATCACGTTTTGCCAGCGGCAATCAAAAGTTATAGCCAATTGCACTTCTGGAACATATCATGAACAAATGGCTGTGCTTTCCGTCCGCGAGAAACTGGCGATCCTGTCCGACGCCGCCAAATACGACGCTTCCTGCGCGTCGTCCGGCTCGGCAAAACGCGACTCGCTGAGATCGGGCGGCATCGGCTCGACCGAGGGTTCCGGCATCTGCCATTCCTACGCGCCGGACGGGCGCTGCATCTCGCTGCTCAAAATCCTGCTCACCAATTTCTGCATCTATGACTGCAGCTATTGCATCAACCGCTCGTCCTCGAATGTGCGGCGCGCCCGCTTCAGCGTCGAGGAGGTGGTGAAGCTCACCATGGATTTCTACCGGCGCAACTACATCGAGGGCCTGTTCCTGTCGTCAGGCGTCATCCGCTCGCCCGACGAGACCATGGGCGAGATGGTCGAGATAGCGGGCAGGCTGAGGATCGAGGAGAAGTTCGGCGGTTATATCCACCTGAAGACAATTCCTGAGGCGTCGGCCGAGCTGATCGAGAAGGCAGGGCTTTATGCCGACCGTTTGTCGATCAATGTCGAGCTGCCGACCGACGAGGGTGTGAAGAAGCTGGCGCCGGAAAAGAAGCCGGAAACGATCCGGCTTTCGATGGCCAAACTGCGCCGCAAAATCGAGGAGAAGGCCGAGCCCACTTTGCAGAGCCGCAGGCGCGAGCGCTTCGCGCCGGGCGGCCAGTCGACGCAGATGATCGTCGGCGCCGACAAGACGTCCGATGACGGCATCCTGCGTGCCAGCGCCCGGCTTTACGGCAGCTATCACCTCAGACGCGTCTATTACTCCGCCTTCAGCCCGATCCCGGATTCGTCGTCGTCCCTGCCATTGCAGAAACCGCCGCTGATACGCGAGCACCGGCTCTATCAGGCCGACTGGCTGATGCGCTTCTACGGCTTCTCGCAACCGGAGATCCTCGCCGGCAGCAATGACGGCATGCTCGACCTTGCCATCGACCCCAAGCTTGCGTGGGCGCTGCGCAACCGGGGCCGCTTTCCGGTCGACGTCAACCGCGCCGAGCGAGAAGCGCTGCTGCGCGTTCCCGGCCTCGGCACCAAGGTCATCGACCGGATCATCGAGACACGCCGCCACCGCCGGCTGCGGCTCGAGGATGTCGGCCGGCTCTGTCATTCGGTCGCCAAGGTGCGGCCTTTTATCGTCGCGGAAGGCTGGTCACCGGGAGCGTTGACCGACAAGGCCGGTTTGCGCCAGGAGATCACCCGCTCCTGCGAGCAGCTTTCATTGTTCTGACCATGACAAGAACTCAGCTCAACCTCGCCGCTCATCTCGTCCGGCTCGAAAGCCAGACCGATTTCGCCGGCTGGCGGGATGCGGCGCGCCGGCTGGCGACGAACGATATTCCGCCGGAAGATGTTGCGTGGCAGGTCGAACCGGATCGCGAAGGTTGCGCCAGCGATTTGCCGCCTGCGCAAGCCGATGCGCGGCTGGTCGTGCCGCGCGACTTCATCGAGCGCGCCGAGACGGTGATCTGCCATTCCGATCCGGAGCGCTTCAGCTTTCTCTACCGGCTGCTCTGGCGGTTGCGTTCCGAACCGAAGCTGCTTTCGATCGCGACCGATCCCGACATCCGGCGGCTGGAGGCGATGGAGAAGGCGGTGCACCGCGACATCCACAAGATGCGCGCCTTCGTGCGTTTCCGGAAAATCGGCGAAGGCGGGGACGAGCGCTATGTCGCGTGGTTCGAGCCCGACCATTTCATCGTTGAGCGCAATGCCGATTTCTTCGTGCGCCGTTTCACCGGCATGCGCTGGACGATCCTGACCCCGCATGCCTCTGCCGACTGGGACGGTGAGCGGCTGGCGATCGGGCCAGGCGCGGCCAAGCGCGACGCGCCGGCGGAAGACGATGCCGAGGCGCTGTGGCGGACCTATTTCGAAAACATCTTCAACCCGGCCCGCCTCAAGGTGAAGGCGATGCAGAGGGAGATGCCGAAGAAATATTGGCGGAACCTTCCCGAGGCCTCGCTCATTCCAGATTTGATAGCAGGAGCGGACAGAGCCGCGTCAGAGATGATCGACCGGATGCCAACCAGCCCAGCACCGCATCACGCCAAGGTGAAGGCCAAGCACTGGCCGACGCCCGAGCCGCCCGATGTGGTGGCGCCAGAGGCCGAGGATATTCCGGAGTTGCGCGAGGAGGCGAAAGGCTGCCGCCGTTGCCCGCTCTGGCGCGATGCGACGCAGACCGTCTTCGGCGAGGGACCGGAGAATGCCGATGTGATCTTCGTCGGCGAGCAGCCCGGCGACCAGGAGGATCTGGCCGGCAAGCCGTTCGTCGGTCCGGCGGGCAAGGTGTTCGACAGCATCCTGGACGACGCGGCGATAGACCGCCGTAAGGTCTATGTGACCAATGCGGTCAAACACTTCAAATTCGAGCCTCGCGGCAAGCGGCGCATCCACTCGAAACCCAATGCCGGAGAGATCCAGGCCTGCCGCTGGTGGCTGGACAAGGAACTCGATCTCGTCAAGCCGAACCTCGTCGTGGCGCTCGGCGCGACGGCGGCGCAGTCGCTGCTCGGCAAGGCGGTGCCGATCACCAAGATGCGCGGCGACGTGATCGAGCGCGAGGACGGTTTACGCGTGTTTCTCACCATCCACCCGTCCTTCATCCTGCGCATCCGCGATCAGGAGGATAAGGCGGCGGAGAGGGATCGGTTTTTGCGGGACATGCGGAAGGTGAGGGAGTTGATGGCTGCTTGATCGATCGCATGACCCCGGAGATTAGCCGAAACGCCCGTCAGGTCGTCATCCACGGGCGGAG
>CCNB01000001.1:5692-69033 GCA_000824785.1 Mesorhizobium plurifarium
AGGATCCATGCCGTGACTTCAACGCGCCGCCATGGTCCAGAATTCTGCTCCGCTGCACTCCACGGCCGAGGCAATGGCATGGATTCCAGGGTCTGCGCGCGTCGCTTCGCTCCTTGCTCCGCCCTGGAATGACGACCTCTGCGGGGCTCCGCGCTATCGAACGAGTATTGCCCTCAGATCGTTGACGTTCGTGCCGGTAGGCCCTGGCACGAACAGATCCCCGACCGCGTTGAAGGCCGTCCAGGCATTGTTGCCGGCGAGCATCGCCTTGGCATCGACGCCTTCAGCGCGCATCCGCGCCACGGTCGAGGCGTCGGCGAAGGCGCCGGCATTGTTCTCCGAGCCGTCTATGCCGTCCGTATCGGCGGCCAGGGCATGGATGCCGTTCACGCCCTCGATGCCGATAGCAAAGGCGAGCAGGAACTCGGAATTGCGGCCGCCCTTGCCCCTGGCGCGGAGTGTAACGGTGGTCTCGCCGCCGGAGAGGATCAGGACGGGCTTGGCGAAGGGGCGATTGCGCGTCGCAACCTCGCGCGCGATCGCGGCATGCACGCCACCGACCTCACGCGCCTCGCCTTCGATCGCATCCGACAGGATGACGGCATCGATGCCCCGCCGCCTGGCTTCGGCGGCTGCCGCTTCCAGCGACACGCCGGCAGAGGCTGTCAGGTGCACTTCATTGCCGGCAAAGCACGGATCGTCTGGGCGCGGAGCATCGGCGGCCGGCGAATTGATATGCGCCATGACCGAGGCCGGCAGTTTCATGCCATAAGCGGCAATCGAGGCCAGCGCGTCCTCGCGGCTGCCGGTGTCGGGAACGGTCGGACCCGAGGCAACCAGCGCCGGATTGTCGCCGGGGATGTCGGAGACGACCAGCGACACGACGCGCGCCGGGTGTGCCGCGGCGGCCAGGCGTCCGCCCTTGATGGTCGAGACATGCTTGCGGATGGTGTTCATCGCCGCGATCGGCGCGCCGGAGGCAAGCAGCGCCTCGTTGACGGCGATCTCATCGGCAAGCGTCAGCCCGGGCGCGGGCGACGGCAGCAGGGCCGAGCCGCCGCCGGAAATCAGCGCCACGACCAGGTCGTCCGAAGTCAGTCCACGCACTTTCTCCAGCAGCCGGCGCGAGGCTTCGAGGCCGGCGGCATCCGGCACCGGGTGCGCCGCCTCGATGATCTCGATGCGCTCGCAGCTGGCGCCATAGCCGTAGCGGGTGACGACAAGGCCATCGATCGGACCGTCCCAGACCTTCTCGAAGGCTGCCGCCATCTGCGCCGAGCCCTTGCCCGCGCCGATGACGATGGTGCGGCCCTTCGGCTTTGCCGGCAAATGATTGCGGATCGTCTTTTCCGGGTCGGCGGCGGCGACGGCGGCGTTGAAGATCGAGGTGAGGAAGGTTTTTGGATCGGTCATTTGTCTTCCGGCGGCAATCTGAGCTTGCTCGCATCGACGCCCAGATGCGCGCAAAGCGCATCGACGACGACGCCATGATCCTCGCGCTCCGGCAGGCCCGAAACGGCGATGACCCCAATCACGCCTGCGCCCTTGACGGTGACCGGAAAGCCGCCGCCGGCCAGCACATAGTCGGAAATATCCAGGCCTTCACCGATTTTGAACGTGCGGTCCGGGCGCTGCTGTTCCAGCACCAGGCGATAGGTGCTTCTGAGATACCGCTTCACGACATTGATCTTGCGGCGCGCCCAGTCGGGATTTGACGCGTTGGAGCCCGGCATCGCGGCATAGAAGAGCGGCCGGTCGAAGGTCCTGATGTCGACGATGATCGGCAGATCTTCCTTCAGAGCCCGGTCCCTGATGGCGGAGCCGATCTTGAAGGCAACGGCCTCGTCGAAGGCCGGGAAGACCAGCGTGGCTTCCTGTTTCTTGATCAGAGCGATGTCGTCGGCGGTGGCCATGGCGTTTTCTCCGAAATTCCACCGTCGTTTGTACGACAAGCTCTGTCTGGTCAAGCATTCGTCGCGGACGCCCCTCATCCGGCCGCTTCGCGGCCACCTTCTCCCCAAGGGGAGAAGAGACTGGCGCCAACGTCCGCGACCTCCTCTCCCCTCGGGGAGAGGTCGGATTGCCCCGAATTGCCCTTCGCAATTCGGTTGGCAATCCGGGTGAGGGGGTTCACGCCACAATGGCGCTCTTTGCCGGCCGACCCGCCACATAGACCTCGCGCACCACACGGTCGTCGCCCAGCGTCTGCAAGAGGAACAGCTCCTCGGCCAGCGTCTCGACCGTTTCCATCCTGAGCCGCATGCCAGGCGTCGCGTGGGCATCGAGCACGACGATATCGGCATCGGTGCCTTCCTCCAGCGTGCCGACCTTGTCGGCCACCGACAGTGCCTCGGCATTGCCGCGCGTCAATTGCCAGAAGGACTGGAACGGGTTGAGCTTCTCGCCGTTCAGCGCGATCACCTTGTAGCCCTCGTCCATGGTGCGCAACATCGAATAATTGGTGCCGCCGCCGACATCGGTGGCCGCGGCGATCCTGAGCGGCTTCTCGCGCCGGCGGTAACGCTGATAGTCGAACAGGCCGGAGCCGAGGAAGAGGTTGGAGGTCGGGCAGAACACCGCCACCGAGCCCGATTGCGACAGCGCATCGGCCTCGCGCTCCGACAGGTGGATGCAGTGGCCGAACAGGCTCCTTTTGCCGAGCAGTCCGTAGTGCTCGTAGACGTCGGTATAGTCGCGCGACCAGGGATAGAGCTCCTGGGTGAAGGCGATCTCGGCGTGATTTTCCGACAGATGCGTCTGCATGTGGAGATCGGGATATTCGCGGCAGAGCGCGCCGGCCATCTCCATCTGCTCGGGCGAGGAGGTGATGGCAAAGCGCGGCGTGATGGCATAGAGCTGGCGGCCCTTGCCGTGCCATTCGGCGATCAGCGCCTTGCTATCGTCATAGCCGGTCTGCGGCGTGTCGAGCACGCCGTCCGGCGCGTTGCGGTCCATCATCACTTTGCCGGCGACGTTGAGCATGTTGCGCTCATGCGACTCGGCGAAGAAGGCTTCGACCGAGGATTTGTGGACCGAACAATAGGCAACGACGGACGTCGTGCCGTGGCGCAGCATTTCGTCGAGGAAGAGCCTGGCGATGCGGCGGCCATGCTGCGCGTTCTGGAACTTCGATTCTTCGGGAAACGTGTATTTGTTCAGCCAGTCGAGCAGCTCGGCGCCGTAGGAGGCGATGATCTGCATCTGCGGCACATGCACATGGGCGTCGAGAAAACCCGGCAGTATCAGGTGCGGGCGATGGTCGATCGTCTCGACGCCCACGCCCGCCTTCTTCGTGACCTCGGCATAGGAACCGGCGGCAACAATCCTGCCATTGTCGATCAGCAGGGCGCCATCCTCCTCGTAGCGCCAGGCGGAATGATCGTCGATCGTTTCGGGCCAACGCAGGAAGGAGAGCGTGCGGCCGCGCAGAATTTTCGCTGTCATGCTTACCTTCCGGCGCCTTCGAACCAGGCGACCAGAAGCGCCCTTTCCTGGTCGGTGATCTGGGTGACGTTGGCGGGCGGCATGGCATGCGCCCGGCCGGCCTGGATATAGATTTCGCGCGCATGCTCGGCGATGCGCTCGTCAGTGTCGAGCAGCACGCCCTTCGGCGCATGGTAGATGCCTTCATAGACCGGCTCTTGCGTGTGGCACATGGAGCAGCGGCCAAGCACGGTGTCGCGCACCGCCGGGAAATGCGCCGAGGCCATATAGACCTGCGCGGCCGAGGAGGCGGCGGAGGTCTTCGGCTCGCCGGTCAGCACCTTCGGCACGGTCGACAGCCAGATGATGATCATGAACAGCACAGCCGCACCCAGCCAGGTCCAGGTCGGGCTGCCTTTCCTGGCATGCACGGTGTTGAAATAGTGCCGGATCAAGACGCCGATGATGAAGACCAGCGAGGCGATGACCCAGTTGAACTGCGTGCCGAAGGCCAGCGGATAGTGGTTCGAGAGCATCAGGAACAGGACCGGCAAGGTCAGGTAGTTGTTGTGCAGCGAGCGCTGCTTGGCGATCTTGCCGTATTTCGGATCCGGCTTGCGGCCGGCGATCAGGTCGGCGACGACGATCTTCTGGTTGGGGATGATGACCATGAAGACATTGGCCGACATGATCGTGGCGGTGATGGCGCCGAGATGCAGGAAGGCGGCGCGACCGGTGAAGAGATGGGTGAGCCCCCAGGCGATGAACACCAGCACGCAATAGAGCACCAGCATCAGCCCGGTGTCGCTCTTGCCCAATGGCGAGCGGCAGAGCAGGTCGTAGACGATCCAGCCGACGCCGATGGTGGCCAGCGACAGGAGGATGCCGACCGGCACCGAGATGTTGAGCACATTGGGGTCGATCAGGAAGAGATCGGCGCCGGCATAATAGACCACGCAGAGCATGGCGAAGCCGGACAGCCAGGTGGCGTAGGATTCCCATTTGAACCAGGTGAGGTGCTCCGGCATCTCGGCGGGCGCCACAAGGTATTTCTGAATGTGGTAGAAGCCGCCGCCATGCACCTGCCACTCCTCGCCGAAGGCGCCGGCGGGCAGGCCGGGGCGCTGGCGCAGACCGAGATCGAGCGCGACGAAATAGAAGGACGAGCCGATCCAGGCAATGCCGGTGATGACATGCAGCCAGCGGACCGCAAAACTCAGCCAGTCCCAGAAAATCGCGAAATCCATCATTGCATTCGTCCCTGCCGATGAGAGCGACTTTACGGTCTGGCGCGCAAACGAAAAGAGGCGAGGTGCGCGATGACTTTCAAAAAAAAATGGAAAATACTACGGTTACCCTCGCAGCCGTTTGAGAGCCACGAAACCCGCATGGCCTATCTCGACAACATCGCCGTCTTCGTCCGCGTCGTCGAGCTCGGCAATCTGTCGGCGGCGGGGCGCGACATGCGCATTTCGCCGGCGGTCGCCTCCAACCGCATCAAGGAACTGGAAAAGCACCTGGGCGTCCGGCTGTTCAACCGCACCACGAGGCAGCTGATGCCGACCGAGCACGGCACGGTGTTCTACACCGGCGCCAAGCAGGTTCTGGATGCGATCACCGAGGCGGAAGCGGCGGTCGCGGCACTTTCCGGCCAGCCGCGCGGCACCATCAGGGTTACGGCGCCGCTCGGCCTCGGCCGCCGCCTGATCGCATCAGGCATTCCGGATTTCCACGACAAATACCCCGACATCGAGGTGCGGCTCAGGCTCTCCGACCACAATGTCGATATCATGAAGGAAGGCATCGACGTCGCCTTCCGGCTCGGCATCATCGAGGATTCCAGCCTCAGGATGCGCGGCATCATGGAATGCGAGCGCGTGCTGGTGGCGGCGCCGAAATATCTGGAAGCGCGCGGCGAACCGGTTGAGCCGCAGGAGCTGGTCGGCAGGAAGCACGACTGCCTGATGCTGCGCTATGCCGGCGCGCGCGAATATGTCTGGACGCTACAGACGCCGGGCGGCCCGCAGAAGTTCGAGGTGCACGGCCCCTACGACACCGACGATGGCGACGTCCTGACCGGCTGGGCGCTGTCGGGGCGCGGCATCATCAACAAGCCACGTTTCGAGGTCGAGCCATTCATCCGAGACCAGCGGCTGAAAGTGATTCTGCCGCAGACACCGCCAACCGCGGTGCAGTTCGCCGCCGTCTATCCGCACAAGAAGCTGCAGGACCCGAAGGTGCGGCTGCTGCTCGATTTCATGGCCGAGCGCTGCCAGCGGCTGATCAAAGATATTCTGGCCGGGAAGTGACAACCGCGTGGCCCATCCGCGCCGGTTGCCTTGCGCGAAAGCCGGCCTAGGTTGGTAGCCGAATGGCTGCGAGACATCGCCGCAGCCGAATGGACCGCCACATGCATCTCGCCGTTTCGCTCAACATCGCCGCCGCTGACGGACAAGACGTCCTGGACTTCGGCCAGATCAGCACTTTCGCCCGGCAGGCGGAGGCGGCGGGCGTCGACATGGTCATCATTTCCGACTCGCTGACGAGCGGCGAGCCATCGACCAGCCCGTTCGAAGCGACGACCCTTCTTGCCGCACTGGCCACCGTAACAAAGAAGATAGGCCTCGTGGCGAGTGCCTCGACGCTTGCACACCAGCCCTACAACCTGGCGCGACGTTTTGCATCCCTCGATATCATCAGCCATGGCCGCGTCGGCTGGAACGCGACACTGCGGCAGAGCCCGCTCGAGGCGGCCAATTTCAGCCGACCGGCAGGCATTCCGAACGATGATTTCCGGCGACGCGCCGAGGAATTCATCGGCATCGTGCAAGGGCTGTGGCGAGGCTGGGACGCGGACGCCTTGCTGTTCGACAAGGCGGGCGGACGGTTCCACGATCCCGCCAAGACGCATGTCCTCGATCATAAGGGCGAGTTCTTCGCGGTGCGCGGGCCGCTCAATGTCGCGCGCTCGCCGCAGGACATGCCGGTGCTGGCCATGTCCGGCCTCGCCGGGGCCGACCTCGATTTCGCCGCCGGCGTCGCCGATGTCATAGCGATTGAGGAACCATCGCCGGAAGGCGCTAGAGCGACCTGCGACGATCTCAAGAAACGGGTGCTGACCGCCGGACGAACGCCTGACGCCCTGAAAGTGCTGACGACAGTTTTCGCGCCCGATCTCACCGCTGCAAGGCTGGAGGCGTGGTTGGGCACAGAAAGCTGTGACGGCCTCATCTTCGCTTTGCCGGCTGATCTTTCCGCGATCAACGGTTTCACCGATCGCATCGTGCCAGAATTGCGCCGTCGAAACTCTGACCGCTCTGCTTACTATGCCGACACGACGCTGCGTGCCCACCTCGGGCTCGGCGATGGAGGCGCACAATGAGCGCGCGCCAGATGAAGCTCGGGCTGTTCCTGTGGGCGACCGGCCACCACATAGCGGCCTGGCGGCATCCGGACGCACATGTGAGGGCCGGCATCGACATCGATCATTACATCGCGCTTGCCCGTACGGCGGAAGCGGCGAAGTTCGACATGGTGTTCTGCGAGGACGCGGCCGGCCTGCGCGAGGCGAATGTCAACATTGCCAGCCAGACCTCGCGCTCGATCGGCTTCGAGCCGATCAGCCTTCTGTCGGCGCTGGCCGCGCAGACCGAGCGCATCGGCTTGGTTTCCACGGCATCGACCAGCTACAACGAGCCCTATGGGCTGGCGCGCATGTTCGCCTCGCTCGACAATCTGAGCGGCGGGCGGGCCGGCTGGAACCTCGTCACCTCGGCAAGCCCGATCGAAGCAGCGAATTTCGGCGCAACAGGTCTGCGGCCGCACGCGGACCGCTATGCGCGGGCGCGCGAGTTCGCCACGGTGATCACCGGCTTGTGGAACCGGCGCCCGGCCGGCCATGACGGCGAAAGCTTCTCGGTGCGCGATCCGCTCGATATCCCGCCCTCACCGCAAGGCGCGCCGGTGATGGTGCAGGCCGGGGCATCGGACGATGGCAAGGATCTTGCGGCGCGCACCGCCGATGTCGTGTTCTCAGCGGCACAGACCTTCGAGGAAGCCAAGGCCTTCTACGACGACCTCAAGGCACGGCTCACCGCTTACGGACGTCAGCCGGACGATGTGAAGATCATGCCCGGCGTGGCGCCGATCGTCGCCGCAACGAAAGCCGAGGCGCAGGCGAAATACGATGCACTGCAGGAGTTGATCCCCGACAATGTCGGCGTGGCCCTGCTCTCCAGCTATCTCAGCATCTCCGACCTCGGCCGCTATCCGATCGACGGACCGCTGCCCGAACTGCCGGAAAGCGAAGGCATGAAGAGCCGGCAGGCGCTGGTGATCGAGCAGGCGCGCCGCGACGGGCTCTCGATCCGCGACCTCGCGCGGTACTTTGCCGGCGCACGCGGCCATTGGCGCATCGTCGGCACGGCCGGAGAGATCGCCGACGAATTGCAGGCGCGCTTCGAAGGTGGCGCTGCCGATGGCTTCAACGTGATGCCGTCCTGGTTCCCGGGCGAGCTCGACGCCTTCGCGACGCTGGTGGTGCCGGAGTTGCAGCGGCGCGGCCTGTTCCGCAAGGACTATGAAGGCCGCACCCTGCGCGAGCATCTCGGCCTGAAGCGGCCGGCTTAAGGGCTCAGTCCATCAGCCGCGCCGTCCCCGACACCCTGATCGAGCTGCCGGGCGCCGACGAAATGTCGGCATGGAGGCGCGAGCGCATGCCCATGTCTTCGCCCTGGACGATGTCGATCGCGCCGCCATGCGGCCAGCCGAGATCGCGCAGATAGCCGGCAAAGGCCGCGGTGGCTGCCCCTGTCGCCGGGTCCTCATAAACCCCGCCGGAGGCGAATGGATTGCGCGTATGGAAGAGGCGCGGCGCCTCGGCGTAGCCGAGCAAAATCGTGACCAGGCCTTCGCGGCGCATGAAGGACTGGCCTTTCTTGAGATCATAGGCCATGGCGGCCAGCGCTTCGCGTGACTTCAGCGCCAGCACGAGATGATCGGCGCCGCCATGGATCAACGCCGGCGGAATGGCGGGATCGAGGTCGCCCGGCTGATAGCCGAACAGGGAGAGCGCCTCGCCGACCAGTTCCGACGAGGCCGGCCGGCTGCGCGTCGGCGGCGACTGCAAGGCGGCGGCAAAGTTCGCGCCGTCGCGAAATCCTTCCACGGTTATGTTGGCCTGGTTGAGCGTCAGCTCGAAAATGCCGTCGCCGAATTTCCTGACCAGCGCCGCGCCGAGCGCGATGGTGGCATGGCCGCAGAACGGCACTTCCGACTCCGGCGAAAAAAAGCGCACGCGCCAGCTAACGCCTTCAGGCACGGCGAAGGCGGTTTCCGAGAAGCCGACTTCGGCCGCGACGCGCTGCATGGCGGCCGCATCCGGCAAGGCCTCGCCGATCACCACGCCGGCCGGATTGCCGCCGGTGTTCCCGTCCGAAAAGGCTGCGATCTTCAGTACATCCATGGTCCTGGCCCCGTTATCCGTGAGGCGCAACAAACACGTTCCGGGCCGCTTTGGGAATGAAGAAAGCGGGGAGCAGCGGTGAGCGCCAGTCACACCTGCGATCGGAGTCGTGCGCTTCAATCCAATGCGGAACGAAACCCATCCCATCGCCGTTCTGACGGTTGGCGGTTGCCCCGGCCGCCTTCAGCTCTCAGCAATCAATGCAGCGCGACAGGAGCCGACCATGGACGCCATCGTCACCAAGAACGACCTCAAATCCGATGCCAAGAAGGAATCGATCGATCTGCTCAACGCCAGGCTTGCCGACGCCATCGACCTGGCGCTGATCACCAAGCAGGCGCATTGGAACGTCAAGGGCCCGCAATTCATCGCCATCCATGAGATGCTCGACGAATTCCGCGAGGAGATCGACGGCCATGTCGACATCATCGCCGAGCGCGCGGTGCAGCTCGGCGGCACCGCGCACGGCACCTCGCAGGACGTGTCGAAGGCGACGAAGCTGAAACCCTATCCGACCGACATCCACAAGACCAAGGATCATCTGGCGGCGCTGATCGACCGCTATGCCACGGCCGCCAAGCTCGCCCGTGAAGCGATCGACGAAGCGGACGATGCCGGCGATGCCGACACCGCCGACATCTTCACCGCCTATTCGCGCTCGCTGGACAAATTGCTGTGGTTCCTCGAAGCGCACACGCAGGAAAAGGAATAGACAGACTTTCCTTGCCTGGCCGGCTGGATCAGCCGGCCATCGCCTTTTCAGCGCCGGCTGGACCTGGCGCCCCCAAGGCATGCGACACCAGCGCCGTCATGATCTCGGCGGCGGCGAGCGCTGCGATCACCGGCGGGCGCTTGTCCTTCACCGCATTGCCGCCGATTGGCGAGACGAGCCGATCGAACTGCGCTTCGCTGCCCTCAGCCGACTTCAAGAACCAGCTCTTGAAGGTGGCCTTCTTGGTCTTCGAGCCGATCATGCCGACATAGGCGGTGTCGTCGCGCTTCAGCGCCTCGGCGACGATCAGGAAATCCAAAGCATGGTCGTGGGTGAGGATCGCAAAGGCCGATCCGGCCGGCGCCTCGCGCACCACGGCTTCGGGCATCGGCGTCAGTCGCGTCTCGACCGTTTCCGGCATGCCTTCCAGCGCTTCGGATCGGGTCTCGACCACGACAACGTGGATCGGCAGCAGCGCCAGCGACGCGGCCAGCGCCTGGCCGACATGGCCGCCGCCGAACAGATAAACATGGGGCAGATGCGCTTCTTCCGACTCGGCGTCGGCGATCAGCTTTTCCTCGATTGTCCAGTCGACAAGGCGGATCGACACCTCGACGCGGCCGCCGCAGCATTGGCCGATCTCCGGCCCGAGCGGGACATCAAGCGTGGCGCAGACCTCATCGACCTCGATGCGGGTTTCATTGGCGGAGGATCGCGACCGCGTCCCGCTGCCAAGCATCTGCCGCGCCTTGTCGGCCGCCATATATTCGAGCTGGCCGCCACCGATGGTGCCGAAAATGGCCGATGCCGAGACAAGCATGAAGGCGCCGGCCTCGCGCGGTGTCGAGCCTTTCGTGGCCGCCACCTCGACGAGGGCGACCCGGCCAGCCTGGCCAAGAAACGCCTTCAGGCTTTGCACTTTCGAGTTCATCGTCTGCATTTCCACATTGGAAATATAGCGTTTTTCGTCCCGAATTGCACGTTTGGCCGGATTCAGGCCTGCTTTGCGGCTTCGCGCTTCAATCGCTCGATCGCCATCAGCACCCGTTCCGGCGTCGCAGGAGCATCGAGGCGCGGGCAGATCTTGTGATCCGCGACGCTCGCCACCGCGTCCGACAGCGCATACAGCACCGACATGCCATGCGGCAGCGGCGGCTCGCCGACGGCCTTGGAGCGATGGATGGTCGGCTCGTAGGCCGACGACCAGTCGGTCAGCTTGACGTTGAAGATCTTTGGACGGTCGGAGGCTAGCGGGATCTTGTAGGTCGAGGGCGCATGTGTTCGCAGCCGACCGCTATTGTCCCACCACAGCTCCTCCGTGGTCAGCCAGCCCATGCCCTGGATGAAGCCGCCCTCGACCTGGCCGAGATCGATCGCCCGGTTCAGCGAGCGACCGCAATCGTGCAGGATATCGGTGCGCTCGACCACATACTCGCCGGTCAGCGTGTCGACCGAGACTTCCGAGCAGGCCGCGCCATAGGCGTAATAATAGAAGGCGTGGCCGCGGCCCTTGGCACGGTCCCAATGGATCTTCGGCGTCTTGTAGAAGCCGGCCGCCGACAACTGGATGCGGTTGATATAGGCCTGCCTGACCAGGTCGTTGAAGGCCACTTCCTGATTGCCGACGCGCACCCGGTTCGGCAGGAACACCACCTGGTCGTGCGGCACCTGGTATTTGTCGGCGGCAAAGTCGATCAGCCGCTTGCGGATCTGGCGGGCGGCATCCTGCGCCGCCATGCCGTTGAGGTCGGCGCCGGAGGACGCAGCCGTTGGCGAGGTGTTCGGCACCTTGGCGGTGGTGGTCGCGGTGATCTTGACGCGGTCGAGGTCGATCTGGAATTCCTCGGCGACGACCTGCGCCACCTTGAGGTGCAGGCCCTGGCCCATCTCGGTGCCGCCATGGTTCATATGCACCGAGCCGTCGGCATAGACATGCACCAGCGCGCCGGCCTGGTTGGCCTCGGTCTTGGTGAAGGAGATGCCGAACTTGACCGGCGTCAGCGCCAGGCCGCGCTTGATGAAGCGACTGTTGTTGTTGAAGGCGCTGATCTCGCGGCGGCGTCGCGCATAGTTCGCGCTTTCCTCCAGCTCGGCCACGATGCGCTGGATGATGCAGTCCTCGACCTTCTGGTGGTAGGGCGTGACGCTGCGATCGCCGATCGCCTCCATCGGGTCGTAGAAGTTCAGCTTGCGGATCTCGAGCGGGTCCTTGCCGACCGCGAAGGCCACCTCGTCGATGACGCGCTCGGCACCCACCATGCCCTGCGGCCCGCCGAAGCCGCGGAAGGCGGTGTTGGAGACGGTGTTGGTGTAGAGCGGCGCCGACTTCGCATGCACCGCCGGATAGAAATAGGCATTGTCGCAATGGAACAGCGCGCGATCGCCGACCGGACCGGACAGGTCGGCGGAAAAGCCACAGCGCAAGGCGTAGGTGAAGTCGACGCCCAGGATGTTGCCTTTGTCGTCGAAGCCGACCTCGTAGTCGATGGCGAAGTCGTGCCGCTTGCCGGTGGCGGTCATGTCCTCGTCGCGGTCGAGCCTGATTTTCACCGCGCGCTTGAGCTTCTTGGCTGCGATGGCGGCGATCGCGGCGCATTGGTTTGCCTGCGTTTCCTTGCCGCCGAAGCCGCCGCCCATGCGGCGCACCTCGACCGTGACCGCATGGCTCGGCACGCCGAGCGTGTGCGCGACCAGATGCTGCGTCTCGCTCGGCCCTTGCGTCGAGCAATAGACGGTGACCTCGTCATCCTCGCCGGGGATGGCGAGTGACACCTGGCCTTCCAGATAGAAATGGTCCTGGCCGCCAAGCCACATGCGGTTCTTGATGCGGCGGGGAGCCGCCGCGATCGCAGCGGCCGCATCGCCGCGCTTCAGGATCAGCGGCGTGGTGACCTGCTTGTCCTTGACCGGGTCGAGATCCCAGATGCCGATAACGGCCGGAAGCTCGTCATAGTCGATCTTGGCCAGACGCGCAGCGCGGCGCGCTTCCTCGCGCGTCTCGGCAACCACGGCGAAGATCGGCTGGCCGTAAAACTCAACCTTGCCTTCGGCGAGCACCGGATCGTCATGCATGTTGCTCGGCGAAACGTCGTTCGCGCCAGGGACGTCGGCATAGGTCAGCACATCGATCACGCCCGGCGCCGACCGCACGGCCGACAAGTCGACGCTCTTCAGCGTGCCATGCGCGATCTTCGACAGGCCGAGGCCGACATGCAGCGTGCCGGCAGGCTCCGGCATGTCGTCGATATAGACGGCGGCGCCGCTGACATGCTTGTGCGCGGAATCATGCCGCTGGTCGGTGGCGACGCCGCCGACGATCTTTTCCGCCCTGAGGTTCGGAGTGGCATGTTTGTTCATCAGGCCGCCTCGTCGCGTGAGACCTGGAACGGCGCCTTCGTTCCGGTCGTCTCGATATAAAAGCGCAGCAAAAGGTTCTTCGCCGCCAGCGCCCGGTATTCGGCGGTCGCCCGCATATCGGTCAGCGGTGTGAAATCCTTGGCATATTCGGCCATCGCGGCCTCCACCGTCGCTTCGTTCCAGACCTTGCCGGCAAGCGCCTTCTCGACCGCCGTGGCGCGCTTCGGCGTCGCCGCCATGCCGCCATAGGCGATGCGGATATCGGCCACGGTGCCGTCCTTAGCGAGGGTCAGATAGAAGGCGCCGAGCGTCGCGGTGATATCTTCGTCGCGGCGCTTGGTAACCTTGTAGACGGCAAAGTTCGTTCCCTTTGCCGGCACGGGCACATGGGCCGTCTCGACGAACTCGCCGGGCTGACGGTCCTGCTTGCCATAGGCGATGAAGAAGGCTTCGAGCGGGATCGTGCGGCGCGCTTCGCCTTTGCGAAGCGTCACCCGCGCGCCGAGCGCGATCAGCGGCGGCGGCGTGTCGCCGATCGGCGAGCCGTTGGCGATGTTGCCGCCGATCGTGCCCATGTTGCGCACCTGCTCGCCGCCGATACGGTCGACCAGCGGTCCCAGCGCCGGGATGCGCTTCGACAGCGTGTCGAAGGCCTCGCTGTAGGTGACGCCGGCGCCGATGGTGATGACGCCGTCCTTTTCCGATATGGCGCGCAGGTTCTCGAGACCGCCGATGAAGATCGCCGGCGAGATGTCGCGCATATGCTTGGTGACCCACAGGCCGACATCAGTGGAGCCGGCAACGATGGTGGCGCCCGGCTCCTTTTCGAGCACGGCGGCGAAATCGTCGACGCTGGCCGGCACGATCAGCCGCTGCTTGCCAGAGCCGATCTCGACCCTGGCGCCATCGCGCAAGGTCTTCAACCGCGCCGTGATGTCCTTGCGCTCCACCGCCAGCGGGTCCTTGGCCGCCTTGCCGTAGCTCGAAATGGCATGCGCGGCACGCATGATCGCCTCATAGCCGGTGCAACGGCAGAGATTGCCCTGCAGCGCCTTTTCGATCGCCGCGTTGGACGGATCGGGCGTCTTCATCCAGAGCCCATAGAGCGACATGACGAAGCCCGGTGTGCAGAAGCCGCATTGCGAGCCGTGGAAATCGACCATCGCCTGCTGCACCGGATGCAGTTTTTCACCGTCGCCCCGCAGGTGCTCCACGGTCACGACATGGGTGCCGTCGAGCGAGCCCATGAAGCGGATGCAGGCATTGACGCTTTCATAGACCAGGCCTTCGGCCGAGAGCTTGCCGACCAGCACCGTGCAGGCGCCGCAGTCGCCCTCGGCGCAGCCTTCCTTGGTGCCGCGCAGCGAGCGGTCGAGCCGCAGCCAGTCGAGCAGGGTCGCATCGGGCGCGACGTCTCTCAGCGCCACGTCGCTGCCGTTCAGGATGAAGCGTATCTCGTTGCGGATCTCTGCCATGTCTCAGCTCCCCCGATAGGTCGAGTAACCATAGGGCGAAATCAAGAGCGGCACGTGGTAGTGCCGCGCTTCCGCCATGCCGAAGCGGATCGGCACGATGTCGAGGAAAGCTGGCTCCGGCAATTTGATGCCCTGGCCGCGCAGATAGTCGCCGGCGGCGAAGACCAGCTCATATTCGCCGATGCGAAACTCGGCACCGGCGAGCAGCGGCGCGTCGCAGCGGCCGTCGTCGTTGGTGGCAACCGTCTTGAGATGCGCGCGGTGCTGGCCCTCGATGCGGAAAAGCCCGATCGACAGGCCCTTTGCCGGCCGGCCGGTCGCCGTGTCGAGCACATGGGTCGTCAGGCGCCCGCCATCGGCTTTCGACGTCTCTGCCACTGGCGGCCTCCCATTTCCAGCACGACCGATTGGCCGGTACAGTTTCAGGTCAATTGTGCGCCAATTAAAGGCGATGCATAAGCCCCGGTCGAGCGGAGTGCGGCAAAAAGCACTTTCAAAAATTTTCGGGGGAATGCTGCAGCACTCCTTTCGATATCTTCAGTGCAACAAGGGCAGGAGCAGCCATGCGTTACGATCGGGACATGCGCGGTTACGGGGCCAATCCACCGGATCCGAAATGGCCCGGCGGCGCGCATGTCGCGGTGCAGTTCGTCGTCAACTACGAGGAAGGCGGCGAGAACTGCGTGCTGCACGGCGACAAGGCTTCCGAAGCCTTCCTGTCCGAGATCGTCGGTGCGGCGCCCTGGGTCGGCCAGCGCCACTGGAACATGGAATCGATCTATGAATACGGCGCCCGGGCCGGCTTCTGGCGGCTCTACCGGCTGTTCACGGAAGCCAAGGTGCCGGTGACCTGCTACGGCGTCGCCACCGCGCTCGCCCGCTCGCCCGATCAGGTCACGGCGATGCAGGAGGCCGGCTGGGAGATCGCCTCGCACGGGCTGAAATGGATCGACTATCGCGACCATGACGCGGAGGACGAGCGGCGCGATCTCGAGGAGACGATCCGGCTGCATTACGAAGTGACCGGCGCGCGGCCGACCGGCTGGTACACCGGCCGCACCTCGGTCAACACGGTGCGGCTCGTCGCCGAGGAGGGCGGCTTCGACTACGTCTCCGACACCTATGACGACGAGCTGCCCTATTGGTTCGACCGCGACGGACTGGAGAAGCCGCAGCTCATCATCCCCTACACGCTCGACGCCAACGACATGCGCTTCGCGACGCCGCAGGGCTTCAATTCCGGTGACCAGTTCTTCGCTTATCTGAAGGACAGTTTCGACACGCTTTATGCCGAGGGCAAAGCGGGCAGGCCGCGCATGATGAATATAGGCCTGCACTGCCGGCTGGTCGGCCGCCCGGGCCGCGTGGCGGCACTGAAGCGCTTCATCGACTATGTGAAGTCGCACGACAAGGTGTGGTTGACACGGCGCATCGACATCGCAAAACACTGGCGCGAGACGCATCCCTACGAGGCGCCGGCGCTGCGCCCGTCGCGGATGGGATTCGAGGAATTCGTGCATGCCTTCGGCAGCGTGTTCGAGCATTCGCCCTGGATCGCCGAGCGCGCCTACGAGCTGGAACTCGGGCCTGCGCATGACAGCGCCGGCGGCCTGCACAACGCGCTCTGCCGCGTCTTCCGTGCGGCGACGGAAGCCGAATGGCTTTCCGTGCTCAACGCTCACCCGGACCTTGCCGGCAAGCTGGCGGCGGCCAGGCGGCTGACGCCGGAATCGGCCAGGGAGCAGGCCTCCGCCGGGCTCGACGCGCTAACCGACAAGGAGCGCGAGCTGTTCTCGAAACTCAACGCCGCTTATGTCACCACCTTCGGCTTCCCCTTCATCATCGCGGTGAAGGGCAAGACCAAGGACGAAATCCTGGCGGAGTTCGAGGCGCGGATCGGCAACAGCCGCGGCACCGAGTTGGAAACCGCCTGCAAGCAGGTCGAGCGCATCGCACTGCTTCGCCTGAAAGACATGCTCCCGCTCTAATGTTTGTTGTTTTTTTGTTGACGCAATTCCCGACGGAAAGCCGCTTACTCTTCCTGGAATTGCTCTGAGGGTCAGGACCCCATGGATATGATCAAGACCGCCGAGCGAACCTACTACGCGCCGCAGGGCGGCCATTCCGGCCAGAACGAGCTCTTGACCGGCAGGGCCGTCTTCACCGAGGCCTATGCTGTCATCCCCAAGGGCGTGATGCAGGACATCGTCACCAGCCCGCTGCCCTTCTGGGACAAGACCAGGGCCTGGATCATCGCAAGGCCGCTCTCGGGTTTCGCCGAGACCTTTTCGCAATATATCGTCGAGGTCCTGCCCGGCGGCGGCAGCGACCGGCCGGAACTCGACGCCGGCGCCGAAGGCGTGCTGTTCGTCGTCGAGGGCGAACTCACCGTATCGCTTGCCGGCAAAAAGCACCTGCTTACCCCAGGTGGTTTCGCCTACCTGCCGCCGGCGAGCGGCTGGACTGTGCGTAACGAGAGCGGCGCTGCCGTTCGCTTCCACTGGATCCGCAAGGCCTATGAGGCCGTCGACGGCCTCGACGTGCCGGAAGCCTTCTTCTCGAGCGACCAGGATGTGGCGCCGAGCCCGATGCCGGGTACGGAAGGGCGTTGGGCAACGACCCGTTTCGTCGACCCGGCCGACATGCGCCACGACATGCATGTCACCATCGTCACGCTGAAGCCGGGCGCGGTCATCCCCTTCGCCGAAACCCATGTCATGGAGCACGGGCTCTATGTGCTGGAAGGCAAGGCGGTCTACCGCCTCAACCAGGACTGGGTCGAGGTCGAGGCCGGCGACTTCATGTGGCTGCGCGCCTTCTGCCCGCAGGCCTGCTATGCCGGCGGCCCCGGCAATTTCCGCTACCTGCTCTACAAGGACGTCAATCGTCACGCCAGGCTTGGCGGTTATCTTGGAGGCCGCGCGCGGTGACCCGCATCGTCGCCCAGCCATTGACCCGTGAGGGTTTCGCGCCGTTCGGCGACGTCATCGACATGGGCGGCGACAACCGCTACCCGATCAATGGCGGCCGGGCGATGCGCTATCACGACCTCGCCACGGCCGAGGCTACAGGCCCGAACGCGCGCGTGCTGATCTCCATGGTGCGCGGCACGCCCTATGAGATGCCGCTAAAGCTCGCCATGGTCGAGCGCCATCCGCTCGGCAGCCAGGCCTTCATCCCGCTGTCACCGCGGCCGTTCCTGGTGGTCGTCTGCCATGACACCAAGGACGGCCCCGGAGAGCCGCATGCCTTTCTCGCCGGCCCCGGACAAGGCATCAACTACCGCCGCAACCTCTGGCACGGCGTGCTGACGCCGATCGGCGAGGAACAGGATTTCCTCATCGTCGACCGCGGCGGCGACGGCTCCAATCTCGAAGAATTCTATTTCTCGCACCCCTACGAGATCCACCTCCCCTGAAAGCTTACCTATGACCGATGTTTCGCTGATCGACCGCCTGCTCGACGTGATCGAGCATGACATCGTGCCGAAGACGGCTGAAGGCGTCGCCCATGGCAACAAGCTGTTCGGCGCCGCGATCCTGAGGAAAGACGATCGCTCGCTGGTGCTGGCCGAAACCAACAACGAGATCGAAAATCCGCTCTGGCACGGCGAGGTGCATTGCCTGAAGCGTTTCTACGAGATGCCCAAGGCCGAGCGCGTCGACACCAGGGATGCGCTGTTCATCGCCACGCACGAGCCCTGCTCGCTCTGCCTGTCGGCGATAACCTGGACCGGCTTCGACAATTTCTACTACCTGTTCAGCCACGAGGATTCGCGCGACAGTTTTGCCATCCCGCACGATCTGAAAATCCTGAAAGAGGTCTTCACCCTGGATCCCGGCGGCTACAATGCCGAGAACGCCTATTGGAAGAGTTTTTCCATTCGCAGGCTGGTGCGGGCGTTGCCCGAAGCCGAGCGCGACCGGCTGGAAGCGCGGATCGGCAGGATCGCGGCGCGCTATGACGAGCTGTCATGCGCCTATCAGGCAAGCAAGAGCGACAACGACATTCCGCTGAACTGACGCGGATTGCCTACCTTACCTTCGCGTTTTTCAGCACCTCATTTATCCTCGCCTGCCAGCCTTTGCCGGTCGCCTTGAATTTTCTGACAACGTCCTGGTCCAGGCGGATGGAGACGACTTGCTTTGGTTTCTCCAGGGCCGGCCGGCCACGGGAGCGCCTTATACTCTCGAAAAGCTCCGGGAGCGCTTCCGCGAAAGGCTTGGCTTGCGCCAGCTGTTCGTCGGTCGCCTCCCCATCCTCAGGATCAGCAGCAATCTGTCTTTGAATTTCGGCTTCCTCGGCATCGGTAAGCCGCCGAATACGTGACTTAGTGTTGCTCATACACGGACCTTTCCTTTCGGCTGGCACGACGCATCGAGATCACCGAGATCGCTTCGGAACCAAGCGGCTTGAAGATCACGGCGAGAATGATCTCTCCAAATTCTCCAATTGCCTTGAGCCGACCGGCCTTGGCCAGGAGGACAATTGACGTGGCAAAAAACTCGATATCGAGATCGGCGAAGTCGAGACCTCGGTTTTCGAGGTTCGTCACCCGTTTTGGCTCATCCCAAACGATTTTCAGGCGAGATCATCCACTGTGTCTGCGTCGGGCCACGTGAATAAACGTAATACATAAATTAGCGCGACAGCGCAAGTTGAAAGCCGAATGATCTGAGCCGGTCCTCGGCAACTGGTCATCTTGAATTGCCACCTTTATGGTGGCATATTTGGTCATGGAGAAACGCAGGCCCACCTAAGATCTCGATGCAATCAAGGCGACGTTCGGGTCTGTCGATACGTTGGCCATCACAACGTCAGCCCTGCGGGACGCAATTGGCCTCGGCTTCGATCGTGCCGGCATTGTCGAGGTGATCGGCGGCATGACACGCAAGATGTTCGTGAAGTCGATGACGACTTTCGCGGATCACCGGGTCTGGCAGGACGTTTACTACGTGCCGGCGCGCGACATCGTTCTCTATGTGAAATTCCAGGCGGACGTCGTGACCGAATTCACGGTCATGGCATTCAAGGAGAAATGATAATGGCGGCAAGACAGAGCAGTGAAACCATAATCTCCCCCGAAACAGGGGAAACCCTGACGCGCGGCGTTCGTCCGTTTACGGTGATCTACAAGGGCGAAAGCATGACGGTCGACCTGCCGGGCTATTATCCGGCTTCGCAGGGCGAAGGTGTGCATGTGGGAGACGACATGGCTGCCACCGATGCGGCTCTCCGAATTCTGAAGGAGAAAGTCGACGGCGTGCCAGCGCCGGAAACCATCCGGCGTATGCGCACGAAGCTAAAGTTATCGCAGCGCGAGGCCGGATCTCTGTTCAAGGTCGGCGAGAATGCGTTCGACAAATATGAGCGAGGGTTGATCGAGCCGAGCGGCCCGACCATCCAGCTTATGACGCTGCTCGAAAAGCACCCGGAGCTGCTGGACGAATTGCGGTAGCAATCCGCCATTCGTGACAGGTCGCATAATCCGCTGCGCCAGGTCGCTATTAGCGATTGAAAGTCACCGCCGGGCAGGGCGTTATGCGGCCCATGAAAACCGTCACCGAATTCCCCCGAAAAGTCGTCGAATTTCCCGATATGGGCATCGTCATGCCAGACGGTTGCCGGCTGTCGGCGCGCGTCTGGATGCCCGAGGACGCGACGGACCGTCCGGTGCCGGCGATCCTTGAGCACCTGCCCTATCGCAAGCGCGACGGCACCATTTTTCGCGATCAGCTCACCCATCCCTATTTCGCCGGCCACGGCTATGCCTCGATCCGCGTCGACATGCGGGGCAACGGCGATTCCGAAGGGCTGATGGACGACGAATATTCCGAGCAGGAATTGCAGGATGCCTGCGACGTCATCGCCTGGGCGGCGGCGCAGCCCTGGTGCAACGGCAATGTCGGCATGATGGGCATTTCCTGGGGTGGCTTCAACTGCCTGCAGGTGGCGGCAAAACAGCCGCCGGCGCTGAAGGCGGTGATCAGCCTCTGCTCGACCGTCGACCGCTATGCCGACGACATCCATTACAAGGGCGGCTGCCTGCTCTTGGAAAATTTCGGCTGGGCCTCGACGATGCTGTCCTATTCGTCGCGGCCGCCGGATCCGGTGATCGCCGGCGGCAACCGCTGGCGGGATCTGTGGCTGAGCCGGCTGGAGAACCAGTCTTTTCTGTTGCCGCTGTGGCTCAGCCACCAGCACCGCGACGCCTATTGGAAGCGCGGCTCGATCTGCGAGGATTTTGCCGCCGTGAAAGCGCCCGTGCTGTCGATCGGCGGCTGGCATGACGGCTACCGCAACACGATCTCCAATCTCGTCACCGGCATCCAGTCGCCGGTCAAGGGCATCGTCGGCCCCTGGATCCACAAATACCCGCATTACGCCGGGCCTAATCCGGCCATCGGCTTCCTGCAGGAAGCGCTGCGCTGGTGGGACCGCTGGCTTAAGGGCGCTGCGACCGGCGTCGAGGCCGATCCGGCCTATCGCGCCTATGTGATGGACAGCGTGCGGCCGGCGCGCTGGCATCCCGAGCGGCCGGGCCGCTGGGTGGCGGACCAGGAATGGCCGTCACCGAATATCAGGATCGAGGCGACCGGGCTCATCGCCGACGGCGCCAAGCCCTCCATCGTCGCTTCGCCGCAGACCTGTGGCCTTGCCGGCGGCGAGTATTTTCCCTTCACCTTCGGGCCGGAGCTGCCGGGCGACCAGCGCCCCGACGACGCGCTGTCGGTATGCTTCGACCAGCCCGTGCTCGGCGCGGCGATCGACATCGTCGGCGCGCCGGAGCTCGAAATCCGGGTTGCCGCCGATCGGCGCCAGGCCAACATCGCGGTGCGCCTCTGCGACGTGCATCCCGACGGCGCCTCGGAGCTGATCTCCTATGGTGTTCTCAACCTCACGCATCGCAACTCGCATGAGTTTCCGCAAGCGCTGGTTCCCGGCGAGACGGTTTCGGCACGCGTGGTGCTCGACCAGTGCGCCTACCGGGTGCCGGCCGGCCATAAATTGCGCATCGCCGTCTCGACCGCCTATTGGCCGATGATCTGGCCCTCGCCGGAGCCGGTGCGGCTCGATCTCGCGAAGGCGACGCTGAAGCTGCCGCTGCGCCCGCCGGCGAAAGGCAATGAAGTCTCGTTCCCTGAACCGGAAGGCGCGACTCCCTGGGCGACCGAGACGATCCGGCCGGCGAATTCCGAACGCCATGTCGACCGCGACGAAAAGACCGGCCTCGTCACGCTTTCTATAACCGACGATTTCGGCGCGGTGCGCGACCTCGACCACGGGCTGGTCAATGGCAGCATCGTGCGCGAGACATGGGCGATCCATCCCGACGACCCGCTGTCGGCCACCGGAGCCACGCATTGGACGCAGACCTTGTCGCGGAATGAATGGTCGGTGCGGACAGAAACCTTTGCCCAGATGCGGTCGGACGCCAGGAACTTCATCGTCAGCGCCAGAATCGAAGCCTATGAAGGTGAAAAACTGGTCTTCGAACGCGACTTCGAGCAGGCGATTCCCCGCGCGCTCCTCTGAGCCCAGGCAAGATTGGTCCAAATGCGACGTGCGATTTACGCCACCGCATGTCGCATTCGGTCTTGCCTGCCGCTTTCCCTTACGGTCATTATCTCCTCCAATACCAAGAAACGACCATAAGGTCGCATACCCAGAGTGAGGAACCATAATGTCCAACGAACTTGACTATCTCAGCCGGCGAGTCGCGGCCGGAAAACTCAGCCGTCGCGATTTTCTTGGTCGCGCCGCCGCGCTCGGCGTCGCCGCCACCGTCGCCAACTCGATGCTTTCCAGCGCCGTGCGCGCTGCCGGCCCGGTCAAGGGCGGCACGCTGAAGGCAGGCCTGCAGGGCGGCGAATCCACCAACAGCCTCGATCCGGCGACCTTCCTCAGCCAGGTTCCGTTTGCCTTCGGCAAATGCTGGGGCGAGACGCTGGTCGAGCTCGCGCCGGGCGGCGGCGTCGAATATCTGATCGCCGAGGAGATCGGCAGCTCCAAGGACGCCAAGACCTGGACGATGAAGATCCGCAAGGGCGTCCAGTTCCACAACGGCAAGGAAGTGACGCCGGACGACGTCGTGGCGACGCTGAAGCGCCACAGCGACGAGAAGTCGAAGTCGGGCGCGCTCGGCGTCCTGAAGAGCATCGACACCATCAAGGTCGATGGCGGCAATGTCGTGGTCACGCTGAAGGACCCGAACGCCGACATGCCTTATCTGATGGCGGACTACCACCTGATCATCCAGCCGAATGGCGGCATGGACAAGCCGGATGCCGGCATCGGCACCGGCCCGTACAAGATCACCGGCAACCAGCCCGGCGTGAAGCACACCGCCGCGCGTTTCGACCACTACTGGCAGCCCGACAAATACGGCCATGCCGATCAGGTCGAGATCGTCGTCGTCAACGACCCGACGGCGCGCATGGCCGCGCTGCAGGGCGGCCAGGTCAACATGATCAACCGCGTCGAGCCGAAGATCGTCGATCTGGTCAAGCGGCTGCCCGGCGTCACCATCCGCGCCGCCTCTGGCCGCGGCTTCTACCCCTTCAACATGTTCTGCGACACCGCGCCCTTCGACAACAATGACCTCAGGATGGCGCTGAAGCTCGCCATGGACCGCGAGGAGATGCTGACCAAGATCCTGCGCGGCTACGGCGAGGTCGGTAACGACATGCCGGTCAACAAGGCCTACCCGCTGTTTGCAGGCGATTTCGAGCAGCGCAAATTCGATCCGGAAAAGGCGGCCGCGGCTTACAAGAAGTCGGGCCATAGCGGCTCGATCCTGCTGCGCACCTCAGACGTCGCCTTCCCGGGCGCCGTAGACGCCGCCCAGCTCTACCAGCAGAGCTGCGCCAAGGCCGGCATCAAGATCGAGATCAAGCGCGAGCCCGGCGACGGCTACTGGACGGAAGTCTGGAACAAGCAGCCCTTCTCGCTTTCCTACTGGGGCGGCCGACCGACCCAGGACCAGATGTACTCGACCGCCTATCTGTCGACCGCCGACTGGAACGACACCCGCTGGAAGCGCCCTGACTTCGACAAGATGGTGCTTGCGGCGCGCGGCGAGCTGGACGAGGCCAAGCGCAAGAAGATCTACCGCGACATGGGCGAGATCATGCGCGACGAAGGCGGCCTGATCGTGCCGTTCTTCAACCAGTTCGTCGACGCGACCGGCAAGGGCGTCGAAGGCTGGGTCGACAATCCGGCGCAGGAACTCAGCAACGGCCATGCCCTGATCGAGTGCTGGCTGCAAGCTTGACGAAGGACAAAGGAAGGGCCGGCGCGAGTCGGCCCTTCCCGGCTTTCATGGCCCGCCCGCAAAGGCGGGTATCATCCCTTCTTCACCATTGCGGGTAGCCGATGTCGTCTCCGATCCTGAGATTGGTCGCTCAGCGCATCTTGCTGGGCCTGGTTCTTCTTTTGGCCGTTTCCGTGCTGATCTTCGCCGGCACGCAGATCCTGCCGGGCGACGTCGCCCAGGCGATCCTCGGCCAGTCGGCGACGCCGGAGGCGCTGGCGAACCTGCGCGAGCAGCTCGGGCTCAACGACCCGGCGTGGCTGCGCTACGTGCACTGGCTGTGGGGCATCCTGCATGGCGATTTCGGCACGGCGCAGTCAAGCGGGCTCGATATCGCCACCTCGATCAGCACCCGGCTGAAGAACACGCTTTTCCTGGCCGCCTGCGCGGCAATCGTCGCGGTGCCGCTGGCGATCATCCTCGGGCTCATTGCCGTGCGCTATCGCAACGGCTTCGTCGACAAGCTGATCTCCGGCCTGGCGCTGGCCTCGACGTCGTTCCCGGAATTCTTCATCGGCTATGTGCTGATCTTCGTGTTCGCCGTGCACTGGCAGATCTTCCCGAGCATCTCGACGGTGGACGACTCCACGCCTTTTCTCGAAAGGCTGCAGGCCGTGGTGCTGCCGGCCACCGCGCTCACCCTGGTTGTGCTCGCCCATATGATGCGCATGACGCGCGCAGCGATCCTCAACGTCATGCAGTCGGCCTATATCGAGACGGCCGAGCTCAAGGGGCTGAGGCCCTTCGACATCATCCGCAAGCATGCCTTCCCGAACGCGATCGCGCCGGTGGTCAACGTCGTCATGCTCAACCTCGCCTATCTCATCGTCGGCGTCGTGGTGGTGGAGGTGATCTTCGTCTATCCGGGCATGGGACAATATCTGGTCGACCATGTCGCCAAGCGCGACGTGCCGGTGGTGCAGGCGGTCGGCCTGATCTTCGCCGCGGTCTACATCACGCTCAACATCGTCGCGGACATCGCCGCCATCGTGGCCAACCCGCGGCTGCGGCATCCGAAATGACAAAAACATCTGAAGTGACGGGCCGGATGCAAGACGACCAGAAGGGGAACTGAGGCGAATGGCGCTACGACAAATCCCAGTCACCGCCTGGATCGGGCTGATCCTGACCGGCGCGTTCGCGTTCTGCGCCATCTTCGCGCCCTGGGTCGCGCCGCATGGCAATGGCGAGATCGTCGGCGACGTATGGGAGCCGATGTCGGCGGCGCACTGGCTGGGCACCGACAATCTCGGCCGCGATCTTGTCTCGCGCATGATCTACGGCGCGCGCATCACCATGGAGATCGCGGTGGCGGCGACGGCGCTGTCCTTCTCGCTGGGCTCTATCCTCGGCTTCACGGCGGCTGTCTTCGGCGGCTGGTTCGACACGCTGCTGTCGCGCTTCGTCGACCTTCTGATGTCGATCCCGACGCTGATCTTCGGCCTCGTCGTGCTGTCGGTGCTGCCGACCAACACGCTGACGCTGATCCTGGTCATGGGCATCCTGGATTCCACCCGCGTCTACCGCCTGTCACGCGCCGTCGCCGTCGACATCAACGTCATGGACTTCGTCGAGGCGGCGAAGCTGCGCGGCGAAGGTAAGGCCTGGATCATCTTCCGCGAGATCCTGCCCAACGCGCTGTCGCCGCTGGTGGCGGAGCTCGGCGTGCGCTTCATCTTCGCAGTGCTTTTCCTGTCGGCGCTGTCCTTCCTCGGCCTCGGCGTGCAGCCGCCGGATTCGGACTGGGGGGGCATGGTCAAGGAGAACAAGGACGGCATCGTCTTCGGCATTCCGGCGGCGCTGATTCCGGCGGCCGCGATCGCGGTGCTGGCGATCTCCGTCAACCTCGTCGCCGACTGGGTGCTCAACCGCACGACGAGCCTGAAGGGAGGGCGCGGCTGATGGCCGACAGCAAGGCAAATTCAGGCAGGCTCCTCGATATCCGCAACCTGCGCATCGAGGCGACCGTCTACCCGCCGGGCGAAGCGCCGAAGACGATCACGCTCGTCCATGACGTTTCGCTGACCCTTGAGAAGGGCAAGGTGCTCGGTCTCATCGGGGAATCCGGCGCCGGTAAGTCGACCATCGGCCTGTCGTCCATGGCCTATGGCCGCGGCGGCGTGCGCATCACCGGCGGCGAAGTGATCCTCAACGGCCGCGACATCCTGAAAGCCGGCCCCAAGGGCGTGCGGGCGCTGCGCGGACGCGAGGTGTGCTATGTCGCGCAGTCGGCGGCCGCCGCCTTCAATCCGGCGCACAAGCTGATCGACCAGGTGGTCGAGGCGGCCATGCTGCACGGCACCGCGACCCGCGCCGAGGCCGAGAAGCGGGCCGTCGCGCTGTTCAAGAAGCTCAGCCTGCCCAATCCCGAAACGATCGGCGAGCGCTATCCGCACCAGGTTTCCGGCGGTCAGCTGCAGCGCGTGATGACGGCGATGGCGCTTTGCTCGGAGCCCGACCTGATCGTCTTCGACGAGCCGACCACGGCGCTCGATGTGACGACGCAGATCGACGTGCTTGCCGCGATCAAGGACGCCATCCGCGACACGCATGTGGCGGCCCTCTACATCACCCACGATCTTGCCGTCGTCGCCCAGGTGTCCGACGAGATCATGGTGCTGCGGCATGGCCGGCTGGTGGAGTGGGGCGGCACGCGGCAGATCATCAAGGAGCCGCGCCAGGAATACACCAACGCGCTGGTTTCGGTGCATGAGATCGAGCACCAGGAACAGCAGCCAGGCGCGACGCCCTTCCTGTCGGTGAAGAATGTCACCGCCGCCTATGGCGGCGGCCATGTGAAGGTGCTGAAGAACGTCTCGGTCGACATCTATCCGGGACAGACGCTGGCGGTCGTCGGCGAGAGCGGCTCCGGCAAGTCGACGCTGGCGCGCGCCATCACCGGCCTGTTGCCGCCCGAGGAGGGCACCGTCACCTTCGACGGCAGGCCGCTCGCCAACAGGCTGGCCGACCGGCCGAAGGAGGATCTGCGCCAGCTGCAGATGATCTACCAGATGGCCGACGTGGCCATGAACCCGCGCCAGACGGTGGGCACCATCATCGGCAGGCCGCTGGAATTCTATTTCGGCATGAAGGGACGCGAGCGCGACAAGCGCGTCGCCGAACTGCTCGACGAGATCGAGATGGGCAAGGGTTTTGTCGACCGCTATCCGGCCGAGCTGTCCGGCGGTCAGAAGCAGCGCGTCTGCATCGCGCGCTCGCTCGCCGCCAAGCCGAAGCTGATCATCTGCGACGAGGTGACCTCGGCGCTCGACCCGCTCGTCGCCCACGGCATCCTCAAGCTGCTCTTGAACCTGCAGAGCCAAGAAAAGGTCGCGTACCTGTTCATCACCCATGATCTGGCGACGGTGAAGTCGATCGCCGATTCGATCGCGGTCATGTATCGCGGCGAGGTGGTGCGCTACGGCTCCAAGAGCAAGGTGCTGACGCCGCCTTTCGACGCCTATACGGACCTGCTCTTGTCCTCCGTGCCCGAGATGGAGATCGGCTGGCTGGAAAAGGCTATCAAGGGCCGGCGCATGGAAAGCGCCGGAAATTAGCCCACGAAAAGTCTGCCTCCGAGGCGGCGGCTGTCATGTGGCTGCAACAGGGAACGGGAAAGATTGCTGCGGGCGGGTAGGGCTCGCACGGAAAATCAATCTCGAAAAAGGGGGCAGGACATGCAGACGGAATTCGACCATCTCGCCGCGCTCGCCGGCAAGGGCAGAATCTCTCGCCGCGATTTCCTCGGCCGCGCGGCGGCGCTCGGCGCCTCGGCGGCGCTGGCAACGACGCTGGCCGGCAAGGCTTTCGCCGCCAGCCCGGTGAAGGGCGGCATCATCAAGGCGGGCCTGCAGGGGGGTGAATCGACCAACAGCCTCGACCCGGCGCTGAATCTCAGCCAGGTGACCTACAACTTCTGCAAGCAGTGGGGCGAATTCCTTGTGCGGCTGACGCCCGAGGGCGGCGTCGAGAACTTGATCGCCGAGGAGATCGGCGCCTCGGCCGACGCCAAGACCTGGACGATGAAGATCCGCGACGGCATCGAATTCCACAACGGCAAGACGGTGACGGCGGAAGATGTCGTCGCGACACTCGAGCGCCATGCGGACGAGAAGTCGAAATCCGGCGCGCTCGGCATTTTGAAGAACATCAAGACCATCAAGGCCGACGGCAAGGACGTGGTGGTGACGCTCGGCGACGCCGATGCCGACTTCCCCTATCTGATGGCCGACTACCACCTCGTCATCCAGCCGAATGGCGGCAAGGACAATCCCAATGCCGGCATCAGCGCCGGGCCTTACAAGGTCGCCGTCAATCAGCCCGGCGTGAAGCATGGCGGCGAGCGCTTCGCCAATTACTGGCGCGGCGACAAGGCGGGCCACGCCGACCAGATCGAGATCGTCGTCATCAACGACCCGACGGCCCGGCTTGCCGCGCTGCAGGGCGGCCAGGTGCATCTCATCAACCGCGTCGAGCCCAAGGTGGTCGATCTGGTCAAGCGCATGCCGGGCGTCAGCATCGAGAACGTGGCGGGGCGCGGCTATTACCCGTTCAACATGTTCTGCGACACCGCGCCCTTCGACAACAATGACCTCAGGATGGCGCTGAAGCTTGCCATGGATCGCGAGGAGATGCTGGACAAGATCCTGCGCGGCTACGGGTCGGTGGGCAACGACTTCCCGATCAACGAAGCCTATCCGCTGTTTTCCGCCGACATCGAGCAGCGCAAGTTCGATCCGGAAAAAGCGGCGGCGGCCTACAAGAAGTCGGGCCATAGCGGCCCGATCCTGCTGCGCACCTCCGACGTCGCCTTCCCCGGCGCCGTGGACGCCGCCCAGCTCTATCAGCAGAGCTGCGCCAAGGCCGGCATCAAGATAGAGATCAAGCGCGAGCCGGGCGACGGCTACTGGTCGGAAGTGTGGAACAAGCAGCCCTTCTCGCTCTCCTATTGGGGCGGCCGGCCGACGCAAGGGCAGATGTACTCCACCGGCTATCTGTCTACCGCCGACTGGAACGACACGCGCTTCAAGCGGCCCGAATTCGACAAGATGCTCTACACGGCGCGCGCCGAGCTGGACCAGGCCAAGCGCAAGGCGATCTATCGCGACATGGCGATGCTGATGCGCGACGAAGGCGGGCTGATCGTGCCGTTCTTCAACCAGTTCGTCGACGCCGCCAACACCAAGAAGCTCAGCGGCTGGGTGAAGAACCCCAATGGCGAGATGATGGACGGCTATGCGCTCTGCGAGTGCTGGCTGAACGCCTGATATCAGGCTATCCAAAGAAGCGCCGCGTGTCCGCGCGACACGCGGCGCTTTCGTTTCGAAGAACAGGAACCTTCCGTGGCGCTCAAATCCAAACTGCTGCTCATCATCCTCGACGGCGTGCCCTACCGGAACTGGCGCCGGCTGATGGGCAATCTCGAGGGATGGGCGCAATCGGGCGAGGCGCAGGTGTGGAAGATGCGCTCGGTGCTGCCGTCGACGTCGGCCTGCTGCTACGCCTCAATCCACACCGGGGTCGCGCCGCAGGTGCACGGCATCCTTTCCAACGAGAACCGCTTTCGCGTCACGCAGCCGGACATCTTCTCGGAAGTGAGCAAGGCCGGCGGCAAGACGGGCGCGGTGACCCATTCCTACTGGTCGGAGTTCTTCCGTTCGTACCCGTTCGACCTTGTCGAGGACATGGAGTTCGACGATCCAAGCGGCCCGATCACGCATGGCCGCTTCCACACCATGACCGGCTACAATCTCAAGAACCAGATGACGCCGAGCGACGTCGACCTGTTCGCGACGCTGACCATGCTGGCGAAGCGGCACGGCATCGACTACGGCATCCTGCACACCTGCACGCTGGACTCCATGGGTCATCGCTTCGGCCATGACTGCCACGAGATGGACCATGCCTGCTACGCCATGGACGGCATGCTCGCGGCTTTCCTGCCGCAATGGCGCACAGCCGGCTATGAAGTGATCGTGACGGCCGACCACGGCCAGACCGACCGCGGCCACCATGGCGGCCATGACGACGAGATGCAGGATTTCGCGCTCTATTATTTCGGACCCGCGAGGGGGCCCGAAGCCGACACGCTACTCGATCAGCTGCAGCTCGCGCCGACGGTGCTGAGCCGGCTCGGCGTGGAAATACCGGAGACTATGAAGGCGAAGGTGTTTTTGGGGTAAGCGCGGCCTTGCCTTCTCCCCTTGTGGGAGAAGGTGTCGCCGAAGGCGACGGATGAGGGGTGTTCCAGGGAAAGCCAACGTCTCACTCCGCTGGAACACTCCTCATCCGTCTCGGCGCTATCGCGCCGATTCACCTTCCCCCACAAGGGGGGAAGGAAAAGCGCCCCTACTGGCAACCTCCCCTCTCTTCGGTTAGCCTCGGAAAAATCCTTGGCGGAGGGTGAACCTTTTTGGACCGATCAGCGACAGAGCTTCGAGGAGCCAGGCGGCTCGACCGGCCATGAATGCGGCGACCGAAACCGATCGCGCGCTCGTAGACCGGGTCGCGAAGGGCGACCGGGCCGCCGTTCGGCTCCTGTTCATGCGTCACCACGCGCGGATCTACCGCTTCGTGGCGCGCCAGACGGGATCGGAAATGATGGCCGACGATATCGCCAACGAGGTTTTTCTAGAGCTGTGGAAGCAGGCGCCCAGCTTCGAGGGCCGCTCCGAAGTTTCCACGTGGCTGCTCGGCATCGCCCGTTTCAAGGCGCTGTCCATGCTGCGCAAGAAGAAGGAAGACTGGATCGACGACGACGACGCGGCGCAAGTTCCCGACGGCGCCGACACGCCCGAAGTCGTCACCATGAAGGAGGACAAGGCCGCCGCCTTGCGCCGCTTCGTCGATGCCCTGCCGGAAGAGCACCGCACGGTGATCGACCTTGCCTATTACCACGGCCAGTCGGTGACCGAGATCGGCGAGGTGCTCGGCATTCCGGTCGCGACCGTCAAGACCAGGATGTTCTACGCCCGCAAGAAACTCGGCGAAGCCCTCAAGGCCGCCGGTTACGACAGGGGGTGGCCATGAGCGCCGCTGAAAAGATGTCGCGCCGCGACGAGATGGAGACGCTGCTGCCGTTCTACCTGAATGGCTCTCTGGAAGGCGCCGAGTTGGAGGCCGTCGAGGAATGGCTGGCCACCGATCCGGCGGCGCTTGCCGCCCTTGGCGAGGCCGAGGCCGAGTTCTCGGGCACCGCCGCAGCCAACGAGGCGATCCGCCCGCCGGCCGATGCGCTGAGCCGTTTCACCAGGGCGCTCGACGCCGAGGCCGGCCCCGTGCGCGCGCCCGGCCAATCCTGGCTGGCGAAGATCTTCGGCCGGGTGACGGCGATGCCCGCCGGCGTCGCCTGGGCGGCAGCCGCAGCGCTGCTTGCGCTGGTCATCGTGCAGTCCTTCGAACAGCCGGGCGGCAAGGGCAACGACTTCGAAGTGGCCGGCGCCCAGGACGATCTGGCGAAGCTGCCTTTCGCGCTGGTGAAGTTCAAGCCGGACGCCAAGATGGCCGATATCGCCGCCTTCCTCGGCCAGAACGGGCTGAAGATCGCCGGCGGCCCGACCGCGGACGGCGTGTTCCACCTGACGGTTCCGGCGAGCACGGCAGCCGATTACGACAGGCTCGTCGGCCTTATTGCCGCCCAGCCTTTCGCGGATGCTGTGGTGCAGGGAAGGAAACCGGCCGATGGCGGCTAAGGCGGTCATTCTTCGCGTGGCAGTGCTCGCGGTGGCATTTGTCGCCGCGCCTGCGTTCGCGCAGACCAACGACCCGAACCTGTCACAAAAGCAGATCGACTGTTTGAACCGTACGACGGCGGCCGGCGGCGGCTGCGACAAGGACGGCGGCGCCAAGAATGGCGCAGGAACGCCCGGCGCGGCCACGAGCGGCGCGGTGTTCCTGCCGGCGCTGATCGTCGATCTCTTTCCGAACTCGCCGGCGCCCGCCGCCCCACAAACGCCCGCACCGTCCAACGGGACATCGTCATCGAACGGTTCCAACAGCGCGCCACCGCCCGCGCCAACGCCGAGCGGTCCGGTCACGGTGCCGCAAGGCCTCAACCTGGCCGAACCGCCGCGCGCGGTCGTCGGCGAATTCGTGCCCGACGAGGTGCTGGTGACGGTCGACGGCGATCCCGGCGTGGTGCGGCAGATCGCCAATTCCTTCGGCCTGCAGGTGCGCTCGCAGCGCCAGTCGCGACTGCTCGGCACCACGCTGGTGCGCTTCGGCATCACCGACGGGCGGCCCGTCGGCGTGGTGCTGGCGCAGCTTGCCGCCGACGGCCGCACGCAGCGGCGCGAGCCAAACCATATCTATTCGCTGCAGCAGGCGGCCGGCATCGTGAACTATGCCTTCGACCGCATCGCGCTCGATGCTGGCCAAGCGAGCGGCGAGAATGTGCGCGTCGCCGTTATCGACACCGGCATCGACGACACCAATCCCGCGCTCGCCGGCGTCATTGCCGACCAATATGACGCCATGCCCAACGTGCCGATCGAAAAGCGCGATCACGGCACCTCGGTCGACGGGCTGATCGCCGGCGTCGGTCCGCTGGAAGGCATGGCGCCTGGCGCCAGGATCTACCATGCGCGCGCCTTCGAAGACGGCAAGTCGACCATGGACGTCATCCTGTCGGCGCTCGACTGGGCGGCCGAGCAGAATGTGCGCATCATCAATATGAGCTTCGTCGGCCCGAAGAACGACCTGCTCGGCACCGCCTGCCGCAATGCCCGGGCGATGGGCATGGTGCTGGTGGCCGCCGCCGGCAACAATGGCCCGAAGGCGCCCTATGGCTATCCGGCCGCCTTCGACGGCGTGATCGCGGTGACCGCCACCGACGCCAAGGACGGGCTGATGCCGCAGGCCAATCGCGGCGCCTATGTCTTCATCTCGGCGCCGGGCGTCGAGATGGTGGCGCCGAGCGGCGCCGGCTCCGACGTCGTGACCGGCACCTCCTTCGCGGCCGCGATCGTATCCGGCGCCATCGCCAATCTGATCCACGCCGCGCCCGATCGTTCGGCTGACGAGATCGAGAAGGCGCTTGCCGCCACGGCCAAGGATCTCGGCCCGAAGGGGCGGGACAATGATTTCGGCTACGGACTGCTGGACATCAAGGCGGCTGGAGCGGCGAAGGAGTAGCCGCACATATCTGTTGTGTTGGCGGGACAGCACCCCCCTCTGGCCTGCCGGCCATCTCCCCCGCAAGGGGGGAGATTAGACGTCGCCACCGCCTTCGCCAGTCATCGACGCTGAAGAAGTTGGCCGGCGCTGAAACCGCTGATCTCCCCCCTTGCGGGGGAGGACCGCCGGCGGCCATTCAAAGCGCCGGACCCAACCGTACCGGGCTTCCATCATAGAAACGCGACAGCCGGAACCGGCTAAGATCGTGCCCGGTTTCATTCCCCTGGATCATGTCGGAGACGACGCGGCCCATGCCGGGCCCTATGCCGAAGCCATGGCCGCTCATGCCCGTCGCGACGAAAAGACCGCCGATTGCCCGCACCTGATCCACGACGGGGACAACGTCGGGCATGGCGTCGATCATACCGCCCCAGCCGGCCTTCAGGCGAACCTTCTCGAACCGGGGGAAAAGCTGTTTGAAATTGCGCTCGATCGAACGAAGCTTTGCCGGCTCAGGAGCGGGGTTGAGCACTCGCATTCTCTCGAACGGACTCTCCGAATCCGGCGCCCAATCGCGCGGCGTCGACCAGCCATCGGGGTAGCCTGACGGAGCGAACGGGAAATAGCGCGTTCCGAACGGATTGTCCCTGAGGGCGGGAAGATATTGGGTGAAGTGCCGGAACGCGTCAGGCCCAAGGTAAAGCAGGTGGCTGCCGCCTGCGGCAAGCGTGTATCCGCCATCCTGCCTGCGCCTGAAGGCGATGTGGTCGTCGGCGGCAGCGCCCGGATAGACTTCAGGCAGGGGCTCCGTTGCGGCCACGGTGACCCGGACGCTGAGCTGGGGGACGGGCACACCGTGCCTCGCCAGGAACAGGGAGGACCAGGCGCCGCCCGCGACCAGCACGGTGGAGGCCTCGATATATCCCGCCTCGGTCCACACGCCCTTGATCCTGCCGGCCGCGATATCGAGGGTTCGCGCCGCGCAATTCTCGACGATCCTGGCGCCTTTTCGCGCGGCAAGCCTGGCGAGCGCCGGCACCGCCAGCCAAGGTTCCGCGCGCATATCGGAGGGTGTCGTCATCGCGCCCTTGAATTTGCGCGACATGCCGGTGATGAGCTTCGCGGTTTCGCCCGCGTCCAGGAGGCGCGTGTCGAGCTCATGGATCGCGGCGATCCTCATGAACTCTTCGAACTTGGCCATGTCTTTGTCGGCGTTCGCCAGATAGGTCACGCCTGTCTGGTTCAGCCCGATGTCTTCGCCGCACTCATCGGCCAGTTGCCGCCACAGGCGACAAGCCTCGATGACGATCGGCAGCTCATCGGCGTCCCGCCCCTGCTTTCTGATCCAGCCCCAGTTTCGCGAGGACTGTTCGGCGGCTATCCGGCCCTTTTCCAGCAGCGTCACCGGAATGTTCCGGCTCGCAAGAAAGAGGGCCGTCGTCACGCCGATGACACCTCCACCGACGATCACCACCTCCGAAGCCTTGGGCGGCGGCCCAGGGTGTTGGATTGGATCTGCTTCGGTGAACGGGAATGTCGGCAAATGGCGCACCCGGGACTGGTGGTTCTGGCTTACCGGTTGCCACCATCCAAGATCAGGAGCAGCCGAAGGTAGACCATTGTCCCACGACAGCAAAGGCGCCCGGAAGGAGACCCAAGCTGTCGTGTCCTGACTAATAGGCGCCCAAGCGTCTTGCCTAGCAACTATCCCAGAATGCCCCCGCTAGACGCAACCTAGCCTCCAATGAGTGCCTCCATCCGTCGTTATTTCGCTCGGAGGCGAACCAGGGCCGTTGGAAGAGAATTAAGAAATAGAACCAGACAGACGCAGAGGAGCACTATGTCCTTGTAGAGAAACTCCCCAGCCAGGTTCCATGCGATGGGATCCGCGGAGATGCTCCATACGACAACACCTGGGGTCGTAAAGAAAAACGACCAGGTGATGAGAAACGTACCGACCCCGATCAATGCGCCCAGGGCAGACAGGACAGGCACAAAAGCCCCCAAAGTCAAAAGAGCAGCCGTCGCCAACTCGATGCAGCCCAGAAGATAGGCCTCGCCTCTAATTCCAAAAATCTGGAGCCAAGAAACGAACGGGCTGTTCGAGATAAAGAGAGCAATTCCTTGCGCTGACTGCGGTGTGAACTTCTGGATGCCGAACGACACGAAAATCAGCACCATTACCCACCTGAGGATGGAGAGCGGCCAATAAGAGCCGAAGCCTGTTTCAGCGACGTTGAACTCTCTATGCATGCTATGTCCTTTGCCGAAAGCGATATGCCATGCCAAGGAGCCGCAGCCGGCTAACAAGCTGCAAGCCCTTGAGGGGCCGTCCAGCTTACTTCGCCGGCAGAGCGATTTCGTTACATCGCCACACTGGAAGAAAAAAGGGGGGCTCCCTACCCGGGCGCACCAGCCACCGACCCCCGCACCACCAGGTCCACCGGCCAGACCTCGCCGCGCGCCCCCTCTTCCAATTCCGATATCCGCGCCGCGAGCCGCTCGGCGACGCGCGCTCCCGCAAGCCGGATGGACGAGCGTGTCGTCGACAGGGGCACCGGGAAATTCTCCGGCCGCAGCCAGGGGAAGACGTCGTCATGGGCGACCAGCGAGAGGTCGCCCGGAATGGTCCGGTCGAGATCGCGCACGGCGCGCACGACGCCGAGCGCCATGATCAGGCTGGAGCAGACGATCGCCGTCGGCGGCTCGGCCTCTTCGAGCAGGCGGCGGGCGGCGCGGTAGCCGTTCTCCTCGGTCATGGTCACCGAGCGGATGTGGCGCTCCCCAAGCGTCAGCCCGCTCGCGGCAAGCGCGCGGCGCACGCCGCGTTCGCGGTGGATGGCGAAGGTCTCGCGCTCGTTGCCGTTGATCAGCGCCAGGCGCTTGTGGCCGAGCTGGATCAGCAGCCGCGCCGCTTCGTGGAAGGCGCCCTCATTGTCGATGTCGAGATAGGGATAGTCGAAGTCGAAGCCCTCGCTGCGGCCATGGACGATGAAGGGGATGCCCAGCGTGTTGACCAGCGCCAGCCGCTTGTCGGCCGGACGCGGCGAGGAGATGTAGACGGCGTCGACCTGCCGGTTGGCGACGATGCGCCGGTAGGTCGTTTCCTCGTCGTCTGCATCGGCGGGCGAAAGCACGAGGTCGAGCTCGTGCGCGCGGGCATAGTCGCCGAGGCCGGAGAGGAATTCGACGAAATGCGGATCGATGTCGACGGCGGCGCCCGTCGGCAGCACATAGCCGATCATTCCCGACTTGCCGGTGGCAAGCCGGCGCGCACTGGGGTTCGGCCTGTAGCCATGGTGCTTGGCGGCATCCATGACCCGGCGCCGGGTTTCCTCATTGACCTCGGGATAGCCGTTCAGCGCCCGGCTCACCGTGGTCTGCGAGAGCGACAGCATATGCGAGAGCTGTTTGAGGTTCATCGGAGGCCTCCAGCCTCAAAGCGCTTTCAAATTTGAATCGATCCGATGATTGTTGGCAAGGCCGCCAAGCACAAGCGGACCTTAAAGCCCTGCAGGCGTCGTTTGAAGCAAAATTGCTGCTGCAGTGCCAAAAAAGCATGCTGCAGTGCAGTTTTGCTATTCGATCCCGGGGAATTTAAATCGATTAATGAACGCGACCACTTGACTCTCAAGCGATTCAATGGCGAGATCGAAATAGCCAAAGCGCTTTGGAAGTCTCTTCGAAAGGTTGCGGTTGCCCTTTCGCTGAGTCACAGTTCCGCGGGCGTCGGCGGACGAAATGGAGGTTTCGTCCTGTTTGTGACCACTGGGAGGACTTGCGATGAAGAAAATGCTTCTCTTGGGTGCGGCGTTCGCGGCACTCACCCTCAGCCTGCCGGCGCAAGCCGAACTGAAGTTCAAGCCGGGCGAGGATTCGAAATTTCATTGGTCGAACTACGACGACCTCAAGAAGGTCGATCTCAAGGGCGAGACGCTGACGATCTTCGGACCGTGGCGCGGCGAAGACGAGACGCTCGTGCGTTCGGTTCTCGACTATTTCCAGGAAGCGACCGGCGCTGACGTCAAATACTCTTCATCCGAGAATTACGAGCAGCAGATCGTCATCGACACCCAGGCCGGCAGCCCGCCGAACATTGCCGTCCTGCCGCAGCCCGGTCTGATCCAGGATCTTGCCTCCAAGGGCGTGCTCACCCCGCTGGGCGACGACGTTGCCGCCTGGATCAAGGAAAACTACGCCGCCGGCGACTCCTGGGCCAAGCTCGGCACCTATAATGGCAAGGACGGCAAGCCCGGTTTCTACGCCTTCCCCTACAAGATCGACGTGAAGGGACTGGTCTGGTACTCGCCCGACAATTTCGACGAGGCCGGCTACAAGGTGCCGAAGACCCAGGAAGAGCTCGCCGACCTCGAAAAGAAGATCATCGCCGATGGCGGCAAGCCCTGGTGCATCGGGCTCGGCTCCGGCGGCGCCACCGGCTGGCCGGCGACCGACTGGGTCGAGGACATCATGCTGAGGACGCAGCCGCCGGAAGTCTACGACAAGTGGGTGAAGAACGAGATCCCGTTCACCGACCCGGCCGTGGTCAACGCCATCGACATCTTCGGCAAGATCGCCACCGACGACAAGATGGTGGACGGCGGCGCCAAGGCGGTCGCGGCGACCGACTTCCGCGACAGCCCGAAGGGCCTCTTCACCGTGCCGCCGAAGTGCTATATGCACCACCAGGCGTCGTTCATCCCGTCCTTCTTCCCGGAGAATGTGAAGCTCGGCCAGGACGCCGACTTCTTCCCCTATCCGCCTTACGCCTCCAAGCCGGAACTGGGCACGCCGCTGGAAGTGGCCGGAACGCTGGTGATGATCACCAAGGATTCCAAGGCCTCGCGCGAGTTCATCAAGTTCCTCGAGATGCCGCTCGCGCATGAATTGTGGATGGCGCAGAAGAGCTTCGTCACCCCGTTCAAGGCGGCCAACAAGGATGCCTATGGCAGCGAGGCGCTGAAAAAGCAGGGCGAGATCCTAGTCGGCGCCACGACGGTGCGGTTCGACGGATCCGACCTGATGCCCGGCAAGATCGGCGCGGGCTCGTTCTGGACCGGCATGGTCGACCTGGTCGGCGGCAAGTCCGCGCAGGACGTCGCCGCCGACATCCAGAAAAGCTGGGACGGCATCAAGTAAGCGTCCTGAAATCCTCCTCATCCTCCACCTGGATCCGGGCTACGGCCCGGGTCCGACCGGCGGCCAACGCCGGAAGCCTTCGCGTTTCGATTGTTCCGAATAACCGAAAGTCGGTGCATCCGATCGCCAGCCTCGGCTGACCGGTCATGCGCAGGGAGAGGGACCCATGGCGGCTCAGATTTTCTCGGCCATATTCGTCATCATCATCGGCGTCGGCGGCTGTGTCGCCTATTTCTGGGGCGCCAACAGACTGCTCGACCTCATCTTGCCCTCACGCGGGGTATCCGGCGCCGCCGCCATCAACAATCTGCGCCGGCAGGGCTATGTGCGGCCGTGGCTGTTCGTCGGCCCGGCGCTGATCATCCTTGCCGTCTACCTGATCTACCCGGTGATCGCGACGCTATGGCTCTCCTTCTTCGACCGCGGCGGCACCAGCTTCGTCGGACTCGCCAATTATGAATGGGCGGCCGGCGACCACGATCTGCGCAACTCGATCCTCAACAACATACTATGGCTGGCCGTGGTGCCGGCCGCCTGCACCTTCCTCGGCCTGATCATCGCCGTGCTCACCGACAAGATCTGGTGGGGCACCATCGCCAAGAGCCTGATCTTCCTGCCTTTGGCCATCTCCTTCGTCGGGGCCAGCGTGATCTGGAAATTCATCTACGAGTATCGCGGCGAAGGCCAGGTGCAGATCGGGCTGCTCAACGCCATCATCCAGTATTTCGGCGGCCAGCCGCAGGTGTGGATATCGCTGCCGTTCTGGAACAATTTCTTCCTGATGGTGATCCTGATCTGGATCCAGACCGGCTTTGCCATGGTCATCCTGTCGTCGGCGCTGCGCGGCATTCCCGAAGAGACGCTGGAGGCGGCGGTGATCGACGGCGCCAACCCGTTCCAGATCTTCTGGAAGATCATGGTGCCGCAGATCTGGGGCACGATCGCCGTGGTGTGGACCACGATCACCATCCTGGTGCTGAAAGTGTTCGATATCGTGCTGACCATGACCAACGGCCAGTGGAACAGCCAGGTTCTCGCCAATCTGATGTTCGACTGGATGTTCCGCGGCGGCGGCGATTTCGGCCGCGGCGCCACCATCGCCATCATCATCATGATCGCGGTCATTCCGATCATGGTCTGGAACATCCGCCAGGCCAACAAAGAGACGGGAGGGCACTGAGATGGCGACCAAGACCGGAAAATCGTTCATCGGCCGTTTCGGCGTCCATATCGCCGTGCTCGTCTTCGTGGCGATCTGGACCATCCCCACCCTCGGCATCCTCGTCTCCTCGCTGCGCGACAAGGACCAGATCGTCGCGTCGGGCTGGTGGAATTCCTTCGCCAGCTCCAGCCAGAGCGAGGCTGGACGGTTGCCGGGCGCGTCGGCGCAAACCCAGAAGGACGGCAAATACGTCATCGAAGGCAACATCTTTGGCGATGGCCCCAAGCGCGAGATCAGCGCCTTCGGCGTGAAATCTTCGGCGCCGACGCAGTACAAGGCGGGTTCGGTCGCCGACCTCAATGACGGCGCCACCCTGCAGATCAATGCCGATGGCGGCTTCGTGCTGTCATCACCGAAAGCCTTCGAGGGCGACCGCGGCCAGCGCGTCTATTTCGCCTCCTCGGCGCCGCCGAAATTCACCACGGAGAACTACGATGCCGTGCTGTTCTCGGAAGGCATCGGCCGCTCCTTCATGAACTCGCTGACGGTGACCATACCGGCGACGGTGATCCCGATCCTGATCGCCGCCTTCGCGGCTTACGCACTGGCCTGGATGCGCTTTCCCGGCCGGGCGCTGCTGATCGCGGTCATCATTGGCCTTCTCGTGGTGCCGCTGCAGATGTCGCTGATCCCGCTGCTCAGGCTCTATAACGGCGTCGGCACCTTCTTCGGCGTGCCGTCCAAGACCTATCTCGGCATCTGGCTGGCGCATACCGGCTTCGGCCTGCCTTTCGCCATCTACCTGCTCAGGAGCTACATCGCCGGCCTGCCGCGCGAGATCATGGAATCGGCGCGCATCGACGGCGCCAGCGACTTCGAGATCTTCGTCAAGATCGTGCTGCCGCTGTCCTTCCCGGTGCTTGCCTCCTTCGCCATCTTCCAGTTCCTGTGGGTATGGAACGATCTGCTGGTGGCGATGGTTTTCCTCGGCACGGCGCCCGACCAGATCGTGCTGACGGCCAAGCTCAACGCGCTGCTCGGCTCGCGCGGCGGCAATTGGGAGATCCTGACGACATCGGCGTTCATCACCATCATCGTGCCGCTGATCGTGTTCTTCTCGCTGCAGCGCTATTTCGTCCGCGGGCTGCTCGCCGGCTCGGTGAAAGGAGGTTGAAGACATGCAATCGGCTTTGAAGGCGACTTCGAGACCAGACCCTGCGATCGACCGCGACTGGTGGCGGGGCGCGGTGATCTACCAGATCTATCCGCGCTCCTACCAAGACTCCAACGGCGACGGCATCGGCGACCTGAAGGGCATCGTTCAGCGCCTGCCTTACATCGCTTCGCTCGGCGTCGACGCCATCTGGATCTCGCCCTTCTTCAAATCGCCGATGAAGGATTTCGGCTACGACGTGTCGGATTATTGCGACGTCGACCCGATGTTCGGCACGCTCGCCGATTTCGACGCGCTGGTGGCGGAAGCTCATCGGCTCGGCCTCAAGGTGATGATCGACGAGGTGCTGTCGCACACCGCCGACACCCACCCCTGGTTCAAGGAAAGCCGCTCCAGCCGCACCAACCCGAAAGCCGACTGGTATGTGTGGGCCGACGCCAAGCCCGACGGCACGCCGCCCAACAACTGGCTGTCGATCTTCGGCGGCTCGGCCTGGCAGTGGGACACCAGCCGCCAGCAATATTACATGCACAATTTCCTGGCCGAGCAGCCAGACCTCAACTTCCACAACGGCGAAGTCCAGGACGCGCTGCTCGACATCACCCGCTTCTGGCTGGAGCGCGGCGTCGACGGCTTCCGGCTCGACACGATCAATTTCTACTTCCACAGCCAGGGGCTGGAGGACAATCCGCCGCTGCCGCCGGAACAGCGCAACGACCAGACCGCGCCCGCCGTCAACCCCTACAACTACCAGGACCATCTCTACGACAAGAGCCGGCCGGAGAATCTGGCCTTCCTCGAGCGCTTCCGGGCGCTGCTCGACGAATATCCGGCGCAGGCTGCCGTCGGCGAGGTCGGCGACTCGCAGCGCGGCCTCGAGGTGGTCGCCGCCTACACCGCCGACGGCAAGCGCGTGCATATGTGCTATTCCTTCGACTTCCTGGCACCGGAGAAGATCAGCGCGGCGAAAGTGCGTGCGGTGCTGGAGGCCTTCGGCACGGTCGCCAGCGACGGCTGGTCGTGCTGGGCCTTCTCCAATCATGACGTGATGCGGGTCGCCTCGCGCTGGGCCGCCAACGAAGCGGATCCGACCGCCTATCTGAAGGTGATCTCGGCGCTTTTGATGTCGCTGCGCGGCTCTGTCTGCATCTATCAGGGCGAAGAGCTCGGCCTTGGCGAAGCGGAGCTGAAGCTCGAGGACCTGCAGGACCCCTACGGCATCCGCTTCTGGCCGGAGTTCAAGGGCCGCGACGGCTGCCGCACGCCGATGGTTTGGGACGCGGCCGCCAAGAATGGCGGCTTCTCGACCGCAAAACCCTGGCTGCCGGTGCCGGGCAAGCACCTGTCGCAGGCCGTCAATGTGCAACAGGGCGACACAAGCTCGCTGCTCGAGCACTATCGCCGCTTCCTCGCCTTCCGGCGCCAGCATCCGGCGCTGGCCAAGGGCGACATCGACTTCATCGAAAGCGATGGCGACACCGTCGCCTTCACCCGCCGCGAAGGCAATGAGCGGATCGTCTGCGCTTTCAACCTGGGCAGCAAGCCCGCCGAGGTCGATCTCGGCAAAGGCGCGCTGCAACCCTTGCCCGGGCATGGCTTTTCGGGACAGACTGGCAATGGGCCGGTCCGCCTCGGCGGCTACGGCGCCTGGTTCGGACGCATCGACTGAACTTGCAAACAGAGATCAACGGGAGAGAAAACATGGCCGATGTCACGCTCAACCAGGTGAAGAAATCATACGGCAACCTCAACATTCTCCACGGCATCGACCTCGACATCAAATCGGGCGAGTTCATCGTTTTTGTCGGGCCATCGGGTTGCGGCAAGTCGACCTTGCTGAGGTCGATCGCCGGCCTCGAGGAGATCACCTCGGGCGAGCTGAAGATCGACGGCGAGGTGGTGAACGACGTGCCGCCGTCGAAGCGGGGCATCGCCATGGTGTTCCAGTCCTATGCGCTCTATCCGCATATGACGGTCTACGACAACATGGCCTTCTCGATGAAGATCGGCAAGGAAAGCAAGGCCGAGATCGACAAGCGCGTGCGCCAGGCGGCGGAGATCCTGCAGCTGACCAAATATCTCGACCGCCTGCCCAAGGCGATGTCGGGCGGCCAGCGCCAGCGCGTCGCCATCGGCCGCGCCATCGTGCGCAACCCGAAAGTGTTCCTGTTCGACGAGCCGCTGTCGAACCTCGACGCGGCACTGCGCGTCGCCACCCGAATCGAGATCGCCAAGCTGAAGGAATCGATGCCGAACACCACCATGATCTACGTCACGCACGACCAGGTCGAGGCGATGACGCTGGCGGACCGCATCGTGGTGCTGAAGGAAGGCCGCGTCGAGCAGGTGGGCACGCCGATGGAGCTCTACAAGCGCCCGGGCAATCTGTTCGTCGCCCAGTTCATCGGCTCGCCGGCGATGAACATATTGCCGGCAAAGATCGAGAAGGCCGGCAATCCGACCGTGGTCAGCCATGTCGGCGATCGCAAGGCGACGGTGCCGATCGCAACGCCCGCCTCGGCGAATGGCGCCGCGGTCAGCTTCGGCGTGCGGCCGGAGGATCTCGCCATAGCGACCGGCGCGGACTATCTGTTCGAAGGCAAGGTCGACTATATCGAGCAGCTCGGCGAGGTTCAGCTCGTCTATGTCGATATCGGCCGCACCGACCTGCCGCTGGTGGCCAAGCTGCCGGGCAATGTCGAGGTCAAGCGCGGCGAGACGCTGCGGCTCAACGCCAGCGCCGGCGATCTGCATATCTTCGATGCCGACGGCCATTCCTTCACGCTGCATCGCGAGGAAGCGAAAGCGGCCTGAGGTTCAAGCGCTCCGACGGACACGAAGTCATCCACGAAGTCATCGTGGAAAAAAAGCGGCGGGCCAGGGCCCGCCGCTTTTCTTGTTCATACCGTCTAAGGCTATTAGCGGCCGAAGAGGTTACGGTCGCTGCCCTGAGCGGCCGGCTTGTGAACGTCGTTCGACGAGTTCAACAGCTTGTAAACCGTCGAGTCGGTATTGATCGACGACGTGCGCGTGGTGTCCACGGCGGTAGCCGGCTGGTTGACGCGGACCTCGCCGGTATGGCCGCTCTCCGCGGCAAAAGCAGCGCCGGAAACGGCCAACAAGGCGGCCGTGGCAAGTACGATCTTCTTCATTTCAATGCTCCTGAATTCTATGGTCCGACCGATGCGGCGGCAAACCTGCCGCCGGGTCGAGGTCGGCTGTTAGTTGTTGCCGAAAAGGTTGTGGTCGGCGCCCGTCGTGGCGGACTGCTGAGTGGCAGGCGCGGACTGGTGGACCGAAGCCGTGTAGGACGAGTCGACCTTAGCCGACGCCTGATTGGCTTCATTCGGGTTGTAATGGTCGCTACCAGCGAAGGCGCTGCCGGAAATTGCCAGAAGGGCTGCGGCAGTGAGAACAATCTTTTTCATTTTTGCTACTCCAGTATCTTTATTCCGTCCGTCTAGCGGCGTGTCTTGGGAATGAAATCGCGTCGTTCGGACAACGGTGATTTGGGTGAGCCGAGTGTCGGATTCCAATCACGAAGTTTTTCCGTCTGGACCATGAATCCGCATCTTGAAGTTTTGATAAGCATGCCTATGACTTTATTTTTTCTGAACTTTATCAATGGCTTATATCGATTTGACAGTTGGCTCACCAAGTGTGTCGGAGCGCCGCCGTTCACACCGTCCTGCACGCACCGTCAACAGAAACGAACCGTTCAGTTCGATTTTAGAATCTCCTAATAGTCACTTTTCGATACTGTTAACCATTCTACCCCCGTCCGAAGGGCGATTCGGCTCGCTTTCAGAACTACGTTCAGGCTCAAGGCCAAGGAGCGTTCATGCCGGAAAGGATCGCAGCCGCTCTTCGTCGGGGCTGAAAATCGAGGCTTGAACCGCGAATTAAAACCTAAAGTGGTTTGCGATGGCGCCTGCGCGCCTTGCCTTGCCAAGCAAGGATCGAGCGTTTACAGGCATTGTTCAGGGGTCAGGCAAGGATGCGGCCGGCAGCAGCCGGCTTGCAGAGCGGGGTCAGGAACATGCCTCTTTCCGAGGTCTATGCCGTTGCGAGCAAGGACATCGTGTTCGAATCCTTCGACGGCGAAGCTGTCGTGCTCGATCTCTCCAACGGCAAGTATTTCGGCTTCTCCGATTCCGGCAGCAAGGTGTGGCAGGCACTGTCCTCGGGTGTCGGCACCGAGGCGCTGATCCGATCGGCCGTGGGCGCCGCGATGGTCAGCGCCGATGCACTCGAGGCTTTCATCGCGCGGCTGGTCGAGCTTGGGCTGTTGGCCCCCTCCGGCGCAACGCCGCTGCCCTCCTCGGACGATTTGCCGGCGGCCCTGGCGGCGGCGAGCGAGCCGCTCGATGTCAGCGTCCATGATGATCTTGCCGACCTCATCACCGTCGACCCAATCCACGAGGTCGAGGAGCCGCTCGGCTGGCCGGCCGTCAAGCAGGTATCCTGAGCGAGCGGCCACGGCTCGGGCCAGGCCGGAACGGACCATGCCACGCGTCACGCTCGAGACTTTGCCGGATTACGCCCGCTTCCTCCTCGCCGCCGCCGAGAGCGCGGCCGGTCAGTTCCCGGTCCAGCGGGCAGTCCGCCTTCCCGGGCTGGACTTGACCGCGCATCTCGATGCCGGCGCGCTGGCGGATGCCATGGACCAGGCTTTCATCGGAACCAACGGCGATCGGCTGGACTCCCGTCAATGCCATATCTTCATCGGCCATCCAGGTATCGGCGACATGCCGGTGCCGGCAAGCTGGGGCGATGCGCATTTCACCGAACACGGCTTTGCCCAAAAACTCGCCGAGGCGGGGCTGCGCGGCCATCATTTCCACGATCTGGACTTCTGGCAGATCTACGACCCCGGACGGCGCGTCGGCGTCCAGTTGATGCGCTCGGCCGACGCGTTTCCACCCTGGGAGCAGGGAGCGCCGCTGCGCGCCGTCCTGCACTGGGAATATGCCGCGCGCGGCATGCGCCTTGCCCATGCCGGCACGCTGGGAATCGACGGCAAGGGCGTGCTGCTGGCCGGCGCCGGCGGCGCGGGAAAATCCGGAACCGTCGTTGCAGGATTGCTCAACGGGCTGGACAGCGTCGGCGACGACTATGTGCTCATCGACCTCGAGAACGGCGTGACCGCGCGACCGCTGTTTTCCATCCTGAAGCAGGATCCGAAGGGTTTTGCCCGACTCGGACTGGAAAGGCGGTTGGGCACCGACCGCCCGCTCAACTGGCAAGGAAAACATACCTTTCACATTGACGAGATCGCGCCGCGGCCGGTACCTGCAACCCTGGACATCGTTATGTTGATGGTGCCACATATCGGTGACGGCGAGGCAAGTTCGATCGTGCCGATGTCGCGCAAGGATGCAATGATCGCGCTGGCGTCGTCTGGCATCGCGCAGATGCCTGGCGAGCGGGAAAGCGGCTTTCGCTTCTTCAGCGATCTCACACGCCTTTTGCCGTGCTACCGGCTTTTCCTCGGGACGCGTCCGGAGGAGATCGCCGGTACGATTGCGGATTTCCTTGCGCGGGCGCCCGATGAAGCTGAGTGTGATCATGCCGGTCCATAACCGCGAGCGCTTCGTCGTCCCGGCCTTACGCTCGCTCATCAGGCAGCGCGACGCCGCCGACCTCGACATCATCGTCATCGACGACGGCTCGACGGACGGATCGGCCGAGGCGGTTCGCTCCATGGCCGACGAGAACCCTTGCATCCGCCTGTTCCGGCACGCTCATATGGGCGTTGCGGCTGCCCGTAATGCGGGGCTGCGGCAATTGCCGGCGGATGCCGGTTTCGTGTCCTTCCTCGATTCCGACGACATTTCGCTTGCCGGTCGGTTCAAGGCGGATCTCGCCCACTTCGAAACGCGTCCCGGCCTCGATCTGACTTACTCGCTGATGACGTTGGTCGACCGGATCGACGACGAGACGTTGGAGCCGGCCCCGGACAGCCGTATGATGACGCTTCGCGGGCTCTCCCTGAGCACCGCTCTGTTCAGCCGGGCGCTTGTCGATCGCGTCGGCTGGTTCGACGAGGAGTTCGAATTGTCCGAGGACACGGACTATCTGCTGCGCGTCTTCGAAACGGGGCCTCGTTACGAGCTCCTGGACAGCGTTGCGATCTACTACCGGCGCCACGCGGGGAACGCCACCCGGGAGAATGACGGCCGGCTCCGCGACCATCTGCGGGCGATCCACAAATCGATGCGACGGCGCAAAGCAGATTCGTCGCTGCGCGAGGCTCCGGGTTTCTTCGAGTACAAGAGCCCGCCGGACTGGCAGGGCATGTGATGGAAGCCGGGGGGCTGAATCGCACAAAACTATTCCGGAGCCACGGATGAGGCTCTCCGTGATCATGCCGGTCCACAACCGCGAGACCTATGTGCGCGCGGCGCTACGCTCGCTGCTGAGGCAGCGCGACGCCGCCGATCTCGACATCATCGTCATCGATGACGGCTCGACCGACGGTTCGGCTCAAGCTGTGCGCGCCATGATGGAGGACGCACCTTGCATCCGGCTGTTCCAACAGGAGAACATGGGCGTGACCCGGGCACGCAACAGCGGACTCAGGCGGCTCGAGCCGGGAACCGAACTGGTGTCCTTTCTCGATTCCGACGACATCTCGCCGGCCGGGCGTTTCGCGGCGGATCTGGACCTTTTCAGGCGCGATCCCTCGCTCGAGCTGACCTATTCCCGGATGATGCTGGTCGACAGGATCGATGACGAGACGCTGGAGCCGACCCCGGACAGCAAAAGCATCACCGTTCGCGGCATCCATCTGTCGTCCGCGATCTTCTCGCGTCGTCTGGTCGACCGGATCGGCGGTTTCGACGAGGATTTCGTCCAGGCCGAGGATACGGACTTCCTGCTGCGCGGTTTCGAAATTGGCCCCCGCTACGTGCTCCCGGACACGCTGGCGCTTTATTACCGGCGGCACGCCGGCAACATGACAAGGCAGGAAGACGTGCAGTCGCGCGAGTTCCTGCGCGCGATCTATAAATCGATGAAGCGGCGCAGGGCCAATCCGTCGCTCAAGCCGATCGACGGCATATTCGAATTGAAGAAACTCGCGGACTGGCGGTTCATGTGATGAGCGGATACGGCGTCGTCATTCCGGCTTACAATGCCAGCGCCACGATCGCGGAGACGCTGCGATCGGTCGCGGCCCAGACGCTGCGGCCCGAGCTGGTCGTCGTGGTCGACGACGGTTCGACCGACGATCTTGCCGCCGCGATCGCCGGCATCGACTTGCCGCTCAGGCTTCTGCGCCAGGACAATGCCGGGCCGGGCAGCGCGACCACGCGCGGCATCGCCGCGCTGTCGACGCGCTTCATCGCCACGCTCGACGCCGACGACCTTTGGCTGCCTGGAAAGATCGCGGCGCAGCTTGCCCATCTCGACCGGCTTCCCGGCACGGCCGGTGTCTTCACCCATATACGCAGTTTCCGCGACGGCGAGCCCGATGCGGTGGCCCCGACCGCGATGCCCGGCTGGTCGCGCTCGACGATGCTGATGCGCCGAGCGGCCGTGGAGAGCGTCGGCCCGATGGTCGACCCGCCGGGCGGCCGGGGCGAGATGATCGATTGGATCGCCCGGGCCCGCGAGGCCGGCTTTGTCCTCGACATGATGCCTGACATCCTGGCGCTGCGGCGCATCAGGCCGGGAAGCCTGTCCTATGGGCGCGACGCGACGCGCGACCGCGGCTACCTGGAAGTGGCGCGGCTAGCCATGCTGCGGCGGGCGCAAAGCAAGGCCAGCTCCAGTTGATGGCAAATATCCGTCGCATCGGCAGGCGTTTTCCCGACTATGGCTGGTCCTGGCCGACCGGGTCGCTCGACCAATTGCTCAAGGCAGCGCTTCTGCCCGACGAAGAAGCGGCGCGCCTTTGCGCTGAAAGCTGGCTGGACGAGAACGACATCGACCACGTCTCTTTCCGGGAACACCGGCTGCTTGCCGCGATTTCCGACAGGTTCGGACGCAAGCTTGCCGACCACGCCGCCTATCCGCGCCTGGTCGGCCTGCAGAAGATGCTGTGGACCAAGTCGCGCATGGCCATGCGCGAGGCCGAGCCGGCCTTGACGGCGATGGTCGATGCCGGCTGCACGGTGATGCTGATCAAGGGCGCCAGCCGCATCGCGCTCGATGCCGCCGCGCAGCGCGGGCGCGTGGCGCACGACATCGACATCCTGGTGCGGCCGGGCGATATGCAGCCGGCTTTCGATGTGCTGCGCGACCGCGGCTGGCAGATCGCCACCGGCGTTTCCCCGCAATATCTGCGCGCAAGGCTGGCGTCGCTGCGCTCGATGAACTTCTTCAAGGGCAATTACGGCGACATCGACCTGCATCAGCTCGCCTACGACGGCTCGCAGCAGAATGCCGAGGACGACCTGGCGATCTGGCGCCGCGCGATCGCCGCCAAATTCAGCGACGTCGGCGTGGTCGTCCCCTCGCCGGCCGACCGCATCGCTTTGGCCATCGCGCATGGCGGCCTCGACGCGCATACGCATAGCGACTGGCTGGTCGACTGCACCGTCGCCATCGAAGGCGGCGATGTGGACTGGACCATATTCCTCGATATCGTCGCTCAACGCGGCCTCGCCGTCGCCGCGGCGGTGGCGCTTTCCTACCTTGCGCTGGAGATCGGCATCGCGGTGCCGGAAGCCGTCCTGGCCAAGGTGGTGGACATGGCCGACCGGCGCGGCGCGGCGCGCCTGTCATCGGTCCTGCAGGCCAAGCCGCGCACCGATTTCGGCGCGCTGACCTGGTTATCGCGGGGATTTGCGAAGCAGTTGCGCCTGCAGCGCAAGAAAGGCCGGCTGAAGCAGACCGAGCCGGACATCGTGTGGCGCGGCAAATCCATGGCCGCGAAGGCAACCGGAGAACCGGCATCTTTCGTGCTCTCGCAAACCCTGGATGAACCACAGGGCGATGTCAGCGAGATGATGCTCGACCTCGTCGTGCGCATCGTCGTTCCGCCGGTGAGGCGACGCATCGAGATGGAGATCAATGCGGGCGACCGGCATGTGGCCCGGCTGCGCTCGATGGCGATCAGCCGCTCGGGCGGCGAGCGGATGCTGCGCTTTCGCGGCAAGCTGAAGCTCGACCGGACGGGACAAGTCCTGGTGCTGGAGGCGCGGCCGTCGCGGCAGTTTCGCGTCTGGGACAACGAACAGGCCGTCGCCACCTATGGCGCGCTGCCTTTCCAGCTTGTTTCGGCAAAATTTTCTCCGACCGGCTGAGCCCTGGCGGAACGCCGGCGTTGATTACCGTGTCGACGGCTCAGCGAAGGAAGCCTGGCAGCTGCTCAGGAGTCCGGAGTGATCAGCTTCAAGGAGGGGAAATAGGTCCGATATCGGCCGACATCGCGGGTCAGAAGTAGGAGCCGGCCGACCGCAGCATGAGCACCAATGAAGAAGTCCGGCAGAACGCCAGTCTTTTGTCCTCCTGATCGGCGGTACTGCGTAAATACCTTTCCAGCAAGGAAAAGAGCTGCCCTCGGCATGGGCGCCATTTCAAGACCGGCCGCTTCGAGAAACGCGTCAAGATCCTCGATGCGAGAGTAGCGAACGGCAAGCTCGGCATAGACCACGTCGTTGATCAACAATGGTCCATTGAGGCTCGCAGCCTCAAGCTGCGCAACCGACCAATCCGCCCAGTTTGGATCGTCCGTAACGAGGTCGAGCAGAACGTTGGTATCGATGAGCGTCACGCTTCGCCACGGGTCAGTGCCATGATCGCGTCGGTCGTGAGCCCCTCGCCGGCATGGCCACGCAACTTGGCAAAGCGGCTCGCCGGTTGCTTTCTGTCGACACGAGCCAGCACCACGCTCCCATCGGCAGCGCGCCTGAAATCGACCCTGCTTCCCGGAACGATCCCCAGCAGGTCGCGGACCGGTTTCGGGATGGTCACTTGCCCTTTTGCTGTAACGGTGGTGGCCATCTTCGCCCGCTTGGTAATACCAGACGCACGTAAGGTATTACCTTCTGGATCGAATTTCAACAGTTCGCAATCGCAATTCAAACCCCGTAACGCTCGGTGCGGATCAGCCCCGCCGGAACGCCGGCCCCGATCAGGGCATCGGCGGCGGCCGAGACGAACGCGTTCGAGCCGCAGACATAGGCGAGCCTTGGCGCCTTCGGCAGGCGCTCGACGGCCTGCGCCATCATACGGACGTCGATGCGCCGGGAATAGTCGGAGGGCCGCCTCGCCGGCTCGCGGGTCAGCGTCAGCACCAGATCGAACCCGTCGCGACGATCGTCGAGGCCTATCAGCTCGTCGCGAAAAATCACCTCGTCCCAGACCCGCGCCGAGAACACCAGCGCAACGGGCACCGCTTTGTTGCGCAGCGTGCGATGGCGCACCATCGCCATCAGCGGCACGACGCCCGAGCCGCCGCCGACCAAGAGGATCGGCCCGCCGTCGCTCTCCTCCCAGATGAAATGGCCGCCGAGCGGCCCGCGCAGCTCGATCTCGTCGCCGACGGCGGCCACGTCGTGGAAGAAGGGCGAGACTTCGCCGTCGTCGAGCCGCTCGATCGCCAGCTCGACGCCGCCGCCTGTTTCCGGCGCCGAAGCGATGGAATAGGAACGGCGCGCCTGATAGCCGTCCGGCGCAGTCAGCCTGATGTCGACATGCTGTCCGGCCAGATGGGCGAAGGGCCGCGACGGCCGGAACCAGAAGCTGGTGACGCGCGGCGTGCGCTTTTCGATGCGGGTGATCGTGGCTGCCTGCCAGGGCGATTGCGGCGACGGCTCGGCGGTCATCGATTGCTGCTCACGGATCGCCCCTCACGGGTCACTGGAATAGCGCTGTTCGCGCCAAGGGTCGCCATACATGTGATAGCCGCGCAGTTCCCAGAAGCCTGGTTCGTCGCGCTCGGTGAACTGCAGCCCGTTCACCCATTTGGCCGATTTCCAGAAATAGAGATGCGGCACCAATAGCCGTGCCGGCCCGCCATGATCCGGTGTGATCGGCTTGCCCTCGTAAAGCAGCGCCACCATCGCCTTGCCGGTGACGAGGTCTTTGGTCGGGACATTGGTGGAATAGCCGTCGAAGGACAGCGCCAGCGTGTAGGCCGTGGGCGGCTCGATCCCGGCGTCGGCAAGGATGTCGTCGATCATCACGCCTTGCCATGGCGTGTTGAACTTGGTCCAGGCCGTGACGCAGTGGATGTCGCGCGTCATCTTGCTCTGCGGCAGGGCGTTGAACTCGGCCCAGTTCCATTTCTTGAGCGGCTTTGGCCCCTGCTTGAGGGTGAAGGACCAGTCCTCGGTGCGCACCCGCGGCGTCGGCCCCGCCGAGAGAACCGGGAAACCCTGTTCCAGGTATTGGCCGGGCGGGATGCGCGCGTCGGTGTCGGAAGGAGGACGCCGTCCGGAAAAGAAGCCGCGGGTCACCATCGAGACGCTCCTGTGCAACAGACCGCAGTGTTCTCGAAGACGTCCCGGTGGGCAACAAAAATCTCAAGGGACCTGCCGGCGATGCCGGCAGGTCTCGGCCCTTTTCAGCCGGCGGCGAATGGGACCGCGACGAAGATCTGCGCATCGCCGCGATCGACAAGCAACAGCACCGACTTCTTGCCCGACTTGGCTGCCTCGGCGATCGCCTGGTTCGCCTGTCTGGCGTTCTTTACGGGCGTCTGATCGACACCGACGATGACATCGCCGGGCTGGATGCCGGCCGCCGAAGCCGCCTTGTCGGGATTGACCCGCTCGACCACCGCGCCGCGCTGGTTCTCGGAAAGGTTGAGCTGGTCGCGGATATCAGGTGTCAGATCGGTCAGGCCGAGGCCGAGCGTGGGAACGCGCAGCCCCTGTTCGGCCGACGGGCTGCGGCCTTCATTACCGTTCGACGCCGTCTTCTGATCTTCGGCGTTGCGGCCGACATCGGCGGAGATCTGCATCGCCTTGCCCTTGCGCCAGATATTGACGGTTTCCTTGGCGCCCGGCGACACGTCGGCGACGGCGCGCGACAGATCCTTGGGATCCTTGATCTCCTGGCCGCCGAAGCCGGTGATGACGTCGCCGGTCTCGATACCGGCCTTGGCCGCCGGCGACCCGTCGGTGACCTGGGACACCAGCGCGCCGCCCGGATGATCGAGCCCGATGGCGCTGGCGACATCCGGCGTCACCGGCTGGATCTGCACGCCGAGATAGCCGTATTCGATGTCGCCGCCCTTCATCAGCTTGGCCACAACCTTCTGTGCCTGATCCGACGGGATGGCAAAGCCGACGCCGACGCTGCCGCCATTGGGCGAATAGATGGCGGTGTTGATGCCGATGACATTGCCGTTGACATCGACCAGCGGCCCGCCGGAATTGCCGTGGTTGATCGGCGCGTCGATCTGAATGAAATCGTCGAACGGCCCGCTATGCAGGTCGCGGCCGCGTGCTGACACGATGCCGGCGGTGACGGTGGTGCCGATGCCGAACGGGTTGCCGATCGCCAGCACCTGGTCGCCGGTCATCAGCTTGCTGGAATCGCCCCATTTGACGGTCGGCAGCGGCTTGTCTGCCTTGATCTTGAGCACCGCCAGATCGTTCTTGGCGTCGTGGCCGACAAGCTTGGCGGGAAGCTCGGTACCGTCGTCGAGCGTTACCTTGATCGAGCTCGCGCCGTCGATGACGTGGTTGTTGGTGACGATGGTGCCGTCTGAATTGACGATGAAGCCCGAGCCGAGCGCCTCGGAGCGTGGGCCTTGCTGCTGCGGCGGCGTGCGCGGCATCGGCATGCCCTGGTCACCGAAGAACTGCTGGAAGAACTGGTCGAATGGCACATTGCCGCCGAGGGGCGAACCATCATCACCCGCCTGTGGCTGCGCCTTCATGATCGAGGTGATCGTGACGACCGCCGGCTTGGTGACGGCGATGACCGGAGCGAAAGAGCCGTTCGGGGCCGTGATGCCGGCAACGGGCGTCTGCGTCGTCGCGGCCACGGTGCTGAGGCCGGCATTGTTCTGGGCAAAGGAAACGACGACGGGAGAAATGATCAGCGCGGCGCCCAGCAGGGCGGCGACGCGATGTCTGCGAAGAATGCTTGATGGTGACATGGTCGTTCTGTCCGGGCGAGCGGTTGATCCGGCGTCGCGGACGCTCCCACGGGTCGTCCGTCGACGTGCCGATGGCCGGATCTGCCTGCCTCGCCTTGCATGGCAGCCGGCCGTTTCGACAGACAAACATCTAGGACGCCGAATGGCCCGAATTAGGGTTTTGCGGCGACCTTACAAAGATTTAATTCAGGAGGCGCTTACGAACCGCTCTCGCCTGCGCAGATAAGAGGAGGCAATTTCGCCCATCCTGGCGTGGTCGAAACTTGGGCCGTGGCCGCCATGGCCGATGCGGATCGGCAGGTCGAGCAGGCGCTGCATGGTGCGGCAATAGGCCGTGCGGTCCGAGTCCGGCAGGTCGTCGATCAGCATGCCGTCATAGATGGCGTCGCCGGCAAAGAAGAGGCCATCGGCCTCGTCGAAAAGCCCGATCGAGTCCGGCGAGTGCCCCGGCAAATGCAGCACACGGAATTTCCGGTCGCCGAGATCGACGACGTCGCCCTCGTCGAGCGCGCGGGTCAGCGGCGCGGATGGAATCCGATAATCGGTCGCCTTCCAGTCCGGAGCCGGCAGTTTCGAGACGGCGCCGTCGAGATTGTGGAACATGTAGGCGTAGGTGACGGCGTCATCCATGCCGTCGAACTGCGCCGCGCTCACCTTCGGCCCCATGCGCAGCGGGAACTCATGCAACGAGCCGACATGGTCGAGATGGATATGGGTGGCGACGACGATGAGCGGCTTGCCGGGCGGCGTGTCGATCTCAGGCGCCAGCGGACGGATGCCCATGCCGGTGTCGACCAGCAGATCCGCGTCACGGCCCTTGAGATGCCAGATGTTGGCGCGCACGAAATCATGCACGAAGGGTTCGGTCAGCATCGTGGTGGCGGCATCGACTTTCGCCTTGCCGAACCAGTCACCAATCTCAAGCTCGGGCCTCGGGCCGCCGGCCATCAGACGAAGGGCTTCCCGACCTTGTATTTTTCCGGCACCAGCCGCTTCAGATAGGCCATGCCGGCTTCCGAAAGCTGGTTGACATCCGGCCGCATGAAATCGTCGGGCATATGGCGCGTCTTGCCGGCCACCGCCTTCAGCGGCACTTTCTTCAACACCGTCTTCGACCCGTCATATTGCAGCGCGACCGAGCCGCCGCCTTCGCCGGCGACGGCAACCGCGAAGGCGCCTGCGTCGAAGGCCTCCTGAGCATCGACGGCGCTGATGGCGCCGACATAGCCGCGCGGCATGTAGCCCAGCGCGTCGACCCGCGCCCGCTTGCCCGGCAGGCCTTCGGCCAGGGCCTGCTCGAGCGCCGCCGGCAGGTCGCTGCCCGACAGTTTGACGTTGCCGTGCTGGTCGCGCTCGAGCTTGTCCGGCGGCACCAGGCTTTCGACCAGCGCCTTGCCGTCGGCGGTGCTGACGCCTTCCGATACGGCGACGATGCAGCGCTTGTGGCGATCGAGCTTCTCGCGCACTTCATCGATGAAGCGCTTGGCCGAGAAGGCGCGCTCCGGCACATAGACCAGATGCGGGCCGCTGTCGGGATCGAGCTGCCATGCGGCCGCGGCGGCGGTCAGGAAGCCGGCATGCCGGCCCATGACGATGCCGACATAGATGCCGGGAAGGGCGCGGAAATCGAGATCGACCGAGAGGAAGGCGCCGGCGACGAATTCTGCGGCCGAGATGAAGCCCGGCGTGTGGTCATTCTCCTCGAGATCGTTGTCGATGGTCTTTGGCGCATGCACGAAGGCGATCGAGCCGCCGGCGGCATCGGTCAGGATCTGCTGGGTGCCCGAGGTGTCGTTGCCGCCGATATAGATGAAGGCGTCGGCACCCGCCTTCTTCAGGCCGTTGAGGATGACCTCGCAATAGGCGGCGTCCGGCTTGTCGCGGGTCGAGCCGAGGGCGGCGCTCGGCGTGCCGGCGATCAGCCGCAGCCGGTCCTCAGGAATGGCGGAGAGGTCGACATAATTGCCGTCGCGGATGCCGCGTACGCCGTGGATCGAGCCCAGCACCTTGGCGCCTGGATGACGCTTGCGGATTTCCAGCGTGGCGCCGACGACCGTCTGGTTGATGACGGCGGTGGGGCCGCCGCCTTGCGCGATGACGAAGGTTCCAGCCATGCTTTTCTCTCCCGGGACGAGGGTTTTGAAGGCACCTTCGCCTGTCTTGCGGCATCGCGCAACGGAAGAGTGGGCCTCGGACCCGATCAGACCACGACGACCGGGTTCTTCTTGGAAACGCGGCTGTAGAGGTCGATGATGTCCTGGTTGATCAGGCGCACGCAGCCCGACGACATCGCCTGGCCGATGCTCCACCATTCGGGCGAACCGTGGATGCGGTAGCCGGTGTCCTTGCCGTTCTGGTAGATGTAGAGCGCCCGGGCGCCCAGCGGATTGGTGAGGCCACCGGGCTGGCCGCCCTGCCATTTCACCAGTTCCGGCTTGCGCTGGATCATTTCCGGCGGCGGCGTCCAGACCGGCCATTCGCGGCCATACTGGATGTTGGCGCGGCCCGACCAGCGGAAGCCGTCCTTGCCGATGCCGACGCCGTAGCGGATGGCATCGCCGCCCGGCTGGACGAGATAGAGCATGCGTTCCTGCAGATGCACGACGATGGTGCCGGGCGCCTCACCGGTCTTGTCGACGACGATCTGGCGGCGGAACTGCGGCTTGACCTTCTGCCACGGCACGGCCGGCACGTTGAAGCCGCCATCGGTGAGCGAGGCGTACATGACGTCGGGACCGGTGATGTTCTTGTCGACGCTGATGGCCGGGCGCATGCGCGGCACGGAGCCGGTGACGGTGTTGTCGAGCTGCATCTGCGGCAGGTCGAGCGTGTCGGTGGTGCTGCAGCCGGCAAGGCCGAGCAGCGCCATGGCGCCGGCGCCCGAAAGCACGGCGCGGCGGGAAAGCTGAATTTCGGTATCGATTGCGGCGCCGTTGGAAGGCGGCGTCAGACTTTGCGGCAACTCGCGCATGCACCAAACCCTACGCTGCCGGCGGGAAGCACGGTCCGGCCGGATCGCAGGCATTTTCACCAGTCATGGTTGAAAAAGGGTGAAAGCGCGGGAACCCGGCTTAACCCTAACGGATCGCTGCGGCCCGCCGATGGGGCGCGGCCCAGGTGCCGAAGATTTTTCCAGCGGCCCCTTTACATTCCCGACGACCCCAGGATTTATCCTTTTCTTTGCGCTCAAGGAGCAGGGAAATGTCCTTCGAAAACTGGGCCGCCTTCGCCGCCGCCTCTTCCATCCTTCTCGTCATTCCGGGCCCGACGATCCTCCTGGTCGTCTCCTATGCGCTGGGCCAGGGCTGGCGCACCGCCCTGCCCATGGCGGTCGGCGTTGCGCTGGGCGACTTCACCGCCATGACGCTGTCGATGCTCGGCATCGGCGCGCTGCTCGCGGCCTCGGCGACGGTGTTCACCGTGCTCAAGGTGATCGGCGCCGGCTATCTGATCTATCTCGGCATAAAGCTGTTCCGCGCCGGCGGCGCGCTGAAGGCGGAACCCCGCACCGACGCGGTCTCGGCGGCAAGAATGATGGGGCATGCCTGGCTGGTGACGGCGCTCAACCCGAAGAGCATCACCTTCTTCGTCGCCTTCCTGCCGCAGTTCCTCGACCGTCACGCCGACTTCTGGACGCAGATGCTGATCTTCGAGACGACCTTCCTGACTTTGGCCTTCCTCAACGCCTTCGGCTACGCGCTGATCGCATCCAGGGCCCGCGCGATCGTACGCAACCCGAAGGCGATCCGCATCTTCAACCGCACCGGCGGCACGCTGCTGGTCGGCGCCGGCATCGCCACGGTGGCCGTGCGGTCGGGGAATTGAGATCAGCTAGCGAATGGTAAGGCCCGTCGGCCTTACCATTTCACGCTCACGCCCAGATTGCCTTCCAGCACGCGGCGCTTGTCGCCGCCGAGATTGGTGGTGTAGTCGCCGGTGGCGAAGACGCTGACCTTGTCGGTCACCTTGGCGACCAAGCCGCCGCCGAATTCGAAGGACGTTGACCGGCTCTCGGTCGAGATATCGGTGCCCTCGAAATCGACACGGTCGGTGCCGCCGAAATCGTGCCAGAGATTGGCCTTGAGGTAGGGCTGCAGCGGCGTCCCGTCGAGGATCGTCTCGCCTTGCAGCCTCAATCCGATCCTGCCGGCGACGTCATCGTCGGAATCGAACGATACCGAGGAGAACCGGTCCTTGGCGTCGTCGAGCGACAGATGCTGCCAGACCAGTTGCGCCTGCGGCTCCAGCGTCCAGCCTTGTCCGAGCGCGACCGGATAGCCGCCTTCGAGCGATGCGGTGACACCGGTTCCGCCGACATCGATGCCGATGTCGCGTGACGATGAAGCCGAACCGCCGAAGAAGGTCGCCATCAGCACGCCGTCTAGGTACCAGCCGGATTTGCCTAGCCGTGTCCAGTAGCCGCCGACGCTGGTGCCGCTGACGTCGAGGTTGCCGACGGCGAGACCGTCCTGACCCAGGGCCTGGCCGCGCAGATCGCCGTTCATGCTGCCATAGGCAAGGAACAGGCCGGCGCGGTCGACCGAGCCTGAGGCGGTTTCGCGGCCGATAAGGTCGAACCCGGCTTGAAGCCCGAACAAAGTGCCGTCGAAGGAGGGCGAGACGGTTCCCGACCAGCCCACCTTGGCGTCCTGGCCGAAGATACGGCCCCAGACCGGCTGCAGATCGGTGTCGGACGACAACAGGCTCTGCTCGCCGCGGCGTTCGTGGAAAGTGCCGAGCGTCGCCATCGCCAGATGCTGCGCGACAGGCGGCACGGCCGAATAGACCGGTACTTCGACGCGATAAAGCAGGATTTCCTGGCCGGGCGCCGGCGTCGGCAGATCGGGCACGGCGGTCGGCACCGGGGGCGGTGGCGGCGGCGGATCGGCCGGCGGCGCCTCGGGCGGAGCTGGCGGCGCCTCGGGTTCGGGATCGCTGGCCTGCACCGGCGGCGTCGGATCGACCGGCGGATTGTTGGCATCGCCATCGGTCGGCACCGGCACCGGCGGCAGGTCCGACGGCGGCGGCGGCGGCTCGGTTTGCGGCGCCACGGGCTCCGGTTGCGACGCCGGCTCCAGCGCTCCAGGCGCGGCAGCCGGCGATGTCGGCGTGATCAGCGCGGAGCGCAGATACCAGTTCTCCGCGCTGCCGGCGCTGACGCCACCCTTGAACAGGTAGTATTCGAAGGCGCCGGCCGCGACCGGCGCGTCGAGCGCGAAGGCGTTGGCGCTCGACGTGGCGCCGTTGACTGCCTGCACGACCATGATGCCGTCCGCCGTCGTCTCGGCGCCGACGCCGCCGACATTGACGACGGCGATGCCGGTGGAGCCGGAGGCGGCGCCGCCCGACAGCACGAGTCTGTCGGAGGCGGAGGAATCGTCGCCAAGCTCAGTCTGGATCAGCAGCAGGCCGCCGAGCCCGGTATAATTGCCGTTGATGGTCAGCCGGTCGGTGGCGCCCGTATTGCCGTTGGTCAGATCGATGCGGCCGGCATTGAAGACCTCGGCCAGCTGCCCCGACGTGAAGGACTGGATCGAGGCATTGAAGCCACCGCCATAGAGCGTGCTTGCCTGGTCGACGTTGATCTTGCCGGTGCCCGTGCCCGAGTCGCCCAGCACGAGGTTGCCGTCCAATGTCAATTGCGTGTCGTTGGTGGCGTCGATGGTTTCCCAGTTCTGGACCCTGGCGATGCCGTCCAGCTTGACGTTGTCGAACGTGAGCGTGTCGGTGCCGAGACCGCCGTTGAGCGTTTTGGTGCCGCCGAGATTGGCGTTGGTGAGGTTGCTGAGCTTGGCGGTGTCGTTGTCGGCGCCGAGATCGACATTGCCATAGATGATGCCGCCGCCGTCCCAGACGAAACTGTCGGAGCCGAAGCTCATCAGCACGTCGCCGCCGACCGTGCCGCCGGTGATCGTGACACTGTCGTTGCCGCCGCTGACGCTGATGTTGCCTCCGATCGTGCCGCCGGAAAGGATGATGGTGTCCCTGTCGAAGCCGGTGACGAGGTTGCGGTCGATGATGCCGCCCGACATGTTGAAGTAGTTCTGGTCGAGCTTCATGTTGACGCGGCCGATGCGGCCGCCGGTCATCACCGCATGGTCGCCGTCGTCGAAGAAATCGACGATGCGCCCGCCGCTCATGGTGAACCTGTCGAGCCCATCGCCCTGGTTGAGCGAGCCGATCTGGCCGCCGCTCATGTTGAAATCGTCGATGCCGGCGCCCTGCTGGACGTTGCCGGCGACGGTGCCGGCGCCGATGGTGAAGGAATCCGCGCCGTCGCCCTGGTCTACCGTGCCGGTGATGGCGCCGGATTGCATGTCGATACGATCGCTGCCGGGACCGAAGGTGACGTTGCCGCTGATCTGGCCGGTGCCGCCGGCGGGGAAGGTCAGCGTGTTGTCGCCACTGGTGTCAGTGAGGCTGCCGCCGGAATCGCCGCTGTCGCAGACATAGGCCGTATTGCCGGCGGGCGGGCTCAGCACACACGCGGCAAAAGCCTGGGAGCCAGGCAGCAATGTAAGTGCTGTCGATGCCAGAAGGCCAAGCATCCAAGGATGCTCCAAGCCATTTATTAGTCGATCAACATTTTCTGATATAACTTTTCCTTCTGAGAAAAGTCTCGGAAGAGAATTTCCAAAGCGCCGCATCGCGTCCTCGCAATTCGCGATTTTTAGCCCCCCGCCCGGTGCCGCAATGGAGACACAATTCGGAAAATTTTACAAAGCTTATTCTGGGTTGCATGGTTGATAAACTGCAAAGTGAACTGAATCGGCTACAGTATTGATTGGACCAAGCTGCTATTGGCGCGCGCCGCGCCGATGCTCCAGAGCGATTCAGCGTTTCACAGGATCGCCGATACACACTTTTCCTGGAATTGCTTTAGGATCGGCTCCGAACAGCAATTCGCGATCGTCTAAGGATACTCAATGACGCTGCAGGACGCATTCGGCCTCGCTTACTCGGGCGCGACCGAAGCCGGGTTGTCGTCCTACGCCCGCGCCGTGCATGAGCTGCAATGCTTCATCGGCGATCCGGTGCGTTCCATCGACCGCGCTATTGCCGATGCCCCGGCCTTCGCCATGGCGCATGTGTTCAAGGGCTATCTGTTCGGCCTGGCCACCGAACGGGACGCGACGGCGGTTGCCCGATCGAGCCATCAGGCAGCGCTGCCGCTTGCCGCCACCGCGCGCGAACAGGCGCATGTCGCGGCGCTTGGCCATCTTGCCGACGGGCGCTGGCATGAAGCCGCGCGCATCCTCGAGGATATCGCGATCGACAATCCGCGCGACGCGCTGGCGCTGCAGGTCGGGCATCAGATCGATTTCTTCACCGGCAACGCGCGCATGCTACGCGACCGCATCGGCCGGGCGCTGCCGGCCTGGCAGAAGGGCATGCCGGGCTACCACGCCATTCTCGGCATGCAGGCCTTCGGACTGGAGGAAATGGGCGACTATGCCCGCGCCGAGTCCTTCGGCCGGCAAGCTGTCGAGATCGAGCCGCGCGACGGCTGGGCACAGCATGCGGTCGCGCATGTCATGGAAATGCAAAGCCGGCAACGAGACGGCATCGCCTGGATGCGGGCCAATCCGGAAGCGTGGACGAAGGAGAGCTTCCTCAAGATCCACAATTGGTGGCACCTGGCGCTGTTCCACTATGATCTCGGCGAGACGGACGAGGTGCTCCGGCTCTATGACGGGCCTATCTATGGCGACCGATCAACCTTGGCGCTCAACATGGTCGATGCGTCGGCGATCCTTTGGCGCCTCACTCTGGGCGGCGTCGATGTCGGCGACCGCTGGACGGCACTCGCCGCCAACTGGGTCCCGAAAGCCGCCGCCGGCAATTACGCCTTCAACGACGCGCATGCGATGATGGCCTTTGTTGGCGCCGGGCTGGAGGCGCCGGCGAAGACGCTGCTCGAGGCGCAGCGCGAAGCGATGCGCGGCGGCGACGACAACGCCGCCTTCACGCGCGATGTCGGCCACCCGCTGACGCTCGCGATCAAGGCCTTCGGCGAGGGCAATCACGACGAGGCCGTGCGGCTGATCCGGCCGATCCGCTCGATCGCGCACCGTTTCGGCGGCAGTCACGCGCAGCGCGACGTGATCGACCTGACGCTGATCGAGGCCGCGCTGCGCGCCGGCGATACGGCGCTCGCACGGGCGCTTACCGCCGAACGGCAGCTGGCGCGGCCGGACAGCCCGTTGTCGGCGCTGTTCTCACGGCGCGCATTCGATTTGTCTGAGAATTGACCCGAAGCGGATCTTGCCCTAAAAACGGCCAAGCCAGATTTTTTCGAGATCCGAAAAAATTAATGGCAATGGGAGGAAATCATGTATCTCGGCCTCGACCTGGGCACTTCGGGCGTCAAGGCGCTGCTGATCGATGACGGCCAGAAGGTCATTGGCGCCGGCCATGGCTCGCTCGACGTCTCGCGGCCGCATCCAGGTTGGTCGGAGCAGGATCCGGCGCATTGGATCGAGGCCTGCGAGGCAGCAATTGCCGAGCTCAAGGCTTCGCATCCGAAAGAGCTGGCGGCGGTCAAGGGAATCGGTCTTTCGGGCCAGATGCACGGCGCCACCCTGCTCGATCAATCGGACAAGGTGCTGCGGCCCTGCATCCTGTGGAACGACACGCGCAGCCATGTCGAGGCGGCGGCGCTCGATGCCGATCCGCGCTTCCGCAAACTCACGGGCAACATCGTTTTCCCGGGCTTCACCGCGCCGAAGCTTGCCTGGGTGAAGAACAACGAGGCTGCAATCTTCGCCAAGGTCGCCAAGGTGCTGCTGCCCAAGGATTACCTGCGGCTCTGGCTGACCGGCGAGCACATTTCCGAAATGTCGGATTCGGCCGGCACGTCGTGGCTCGATGTCGGCAAGCGGCGCTGGGCGCCGGAATTGCTGGCGGCGACATCGCTCGACGAAAAGCATATGCCGTCGCTGGTCGAAGGCACGGCCAAGGCCGGTGGGCTGCGCGCTGAGCTCGCGTCCAAATGGGGCATCGCGGCGGGCATCCCGGTTGCCGGCGGCGCCGGCGACAATGCGGCTTCGGCCTGCGGCATGGGCACGGTCGGCGCGGGCCACGCCTTCGTGTCGCTCGGCACGTCGGGCGTGCTGTTTGCGGCCAATGCGTCCTATCTGCCCAATCCGGAAAGCGCGGTGCACACCTTCTGTCACGCGTTGCCCGACACCTGGCACCAGATGGGCGTCATCCTGTCGGCTACCGATTCGCTCAACTGGCTGTCTGAAATCACCGGCAAAAGCGCCGGCGAGCTGACCGGCGAGCTCGGCGATGCGCTCAAAGCGCCGACGGGCGTCACTTTCCTGCCCTATCTCTCGGGCGAGCGCACGCCGCACAACGATTCCGCCATCCGCGGCTCCTTCACCGGGCTGGCGCATCAGTCGAGCCGGGCCGTGCTGACGCAGGCGGTGCTCGAAGGTGTCGCCTTCGCCTTCCGCGACAGTCTCGAAGCGCTGAAGACGGCCGGCACGACGCTGAGCCGGGTGACCGCGATCGGCGGCGGCTCGCGCTCGCGCTACTGGCTCAAGGCGATCGCCACCGCGCTGCAGGTGCCGGTCGAGATTCCCGCCGACGGCGATTTTGGCGCGGCGTTTGGCGCGGCAAGGCTGGGGTTGATTGCCGCGACAGGCGCCGACCCGCTCGGCGTGTGCACGGCGCCGGCGACGGATGCGACGGTTGAGCCGGATGCCGGGCTTGGCGGGGCTTATGCTGATGCCTATCAGCGCTATCGCGCGCTTTATCCGGCGATCAGGGCTGTAACTGCGTGAGCGGGCGCGAGGCACCTCGTAATCGCATGAGCGGGCGCGAGGCACCCCCCTCTGCCCTGCCGGGCATCTCCCCCTCAAGGGGGGAGATTGGCAGTTCAGGCGCCTCGCTCCTTTCTGCAACGTTGACGATTGGCGAAAGCCGGCGCGACATCCAATCTCC
>CCNB01000001.1:69043-80308 GCA_000824785.1 Mesorhizobium plurifarium
CAGGCCAGAGGGGGGTGCCTCGCACCGCCCCTCCACAACTGGCCTCACTGCGCCGGCACCTTGTCCAAAAATCCGGTGACGCTCTTCAGGCGGCCGTTCTCGATGATGCCGATGTCGGTGCCTTCGATGACCGACTCCGTGCCTTCCGGCCCAAGGTTCCACGAGAAGCGGATGCGATCGGCGAAACCGTCGGGCACACCCTTCAGCGAAAACCGGAAGCCGGCAAAGCGCTGCTGCACGCCGTCGATCAGCGCGGCGACGCCAGCATGGCCGTCACCCTGCATGATCGGGTCGCGATAACTGACATCCTTGGTGAAGGCCACTTCGAGCAGCGCCTTGCGGCGGATCGCATCGCTCTCGTTCCAGGCGGCGATGTAATTGCGGGCGATCGTGTTGAGGTCGGTCATTGTGATGCTCCTTCGTTGGATCGTTTCGACATGACCCTTTTGGCCCCGCGAAAGAGCGAAACCAATTACGCCTGAGGTAATCGGGCAAAGCACTTGGAGAGGAAGGAAACCATGAGCAGCGGATTTTTCGGCGACATCAAGAAGATCAAATATGAGGGGCCGGATTCGACCAATCCGCTGGCCTATCGTTTCTACAACCCGGACGAGGTGGTGGCCGGCAAGCGGCTGGAGGACCATCTGCGCTTCGCCGTCGCCTATTGGCATTCCTTCGCCTGGCCGGGTGGCGACCCCTTCGGCGGCCAAACCTTCGACCGGCCCTGGTTTGCCAAGCCGGGCGGCGTCGACACGATGGAGCTGGCCAAGCTCAAGGCCGACGTCGCCTTCGAGATGTTCTCGTTGCTCGGCGCGCCCTATTTCTGCTTCCACGATGCGGACGTGCGCCCGGAAGGCAAGGATTTCTCCGAAAGTGCGGCGCGCCTCGACGAGATCACCGACTATTTCGCGACCAAGATGAAAGAGACCGGTGTCAAGCTGCTCTGGGGCACGGCGAACCTGTTCTCGCACCGCCGCTTCATGTCGGGCGCGGCCACCAACCCCGATCCGGACGTGTTTGCCTATGCGGCGGCGACGGTGAAGAAATGCATCGACGTCACCAAGAAGCTTAACGGCGAGAACTATGTGCTGTGGGGCGGGCGCGAAGGCTATGAGACGCTGCTCAACACCGACCTCGCGCGCGAGCAGGAACAGGCCGGCCGCTTCCTCAACCTCGTCGTCGACTACAAACACAGAATAGGCTTCAAGGGCACGATCCTGATCGAGCCGAAGCCGCAGGAGCCCACAAAACACCAGTACGACTACGATGTCGCCACGGTGTACGGCTTCCTCAAGCGCTTCGGGCTGGAGAAGGAAGTCAAGCTCAACATCGAGCAGGGCCACGCGATCCTCGCCGGCCATTCCTTCGAGCATGAGCTGGCCTTGGCCAATGCGTTGGGCGTCTTCGGTTCGATCGACATGAACCGCAACGACTACCAGTCGGGCTGGGACACCGACCAGTTCCCCAACAACGTGCCGGAAATGGCTTTGGCCTATTACCAGGTGCTGCAGGGCGGCGGCTTCAAGACCGGCGGCACCAATTTCGACGCGAAGCTCCGGCGCCAGTCGCTGGACCCCGACGACCTGCTGATCGGCCATATCGGCGGCATGGATGCCTGCGCGCGCGGCCTGAAGGCGGCGGCGAAGATGATCGAGGACAAGGCGCTGTCCGGCCCGCTGGCCGAACGCTATGCCGGCTGGAACACCGCCGAAGGCAAGGCGATGCTTTCGGGCGAGCGCACGCTGGAGGAGATCGCCGAACGCGTGGTGAAGGAGAAGATCGAGCCGCAGCCGCGCTCGGGCCGGCAGGAGCTGCTGGAGAATATCGTTAACCGGTATGTCTGAAGAACGGCGGGCCGCCTCGCGTCCGAACAATCGGGACGCGGGGCAGGCCTGAAAATAGCATTCGGGAGGGCAGAATCACGCGACAAAACTTTGCCCCGTGCTGCCCCTCAATCGCCCCGTTCTTGCCTTCAAACAGCCGTCACGGAACTCGTATAAACGTGGCTCCTGTGGCGGGAAGGAAAGAAGGAGGCGAAACGTATGCAGCACGAACGCGAAATCGACGCCCTGCTCTCTTCCGGCGAGGCTGGTTCGATCATCGATCGGCTGATGGCGCTGCCGCATTCGAAAGACGGCGCCCGCGAGCCGAATGAATGGGATCGCGCGGTCGCCGCGCGGCTCGAAACGGCGCTGGCCAGGAGCATGCGCTCGCGCATCGTCGGTGAAGGCCGCGACGCCGCCTGAATCTTCCGTAGCCTGATTCTTCCTTGGCCCGTTTCTGCCCTGGCCCATTTCTACCCTGGTTTGACGAACGGAGACTGTTTCTCCATCCTGCATCGATGATACGCGCGGTGCTGCTCGATCTTCTGGGTGTCGTCTACGATGGCGACCTCCAGATAGCGGGCGCCGCGGCGGCCATCGAGCGTCTGCGCGGTGCGGGGCTGCCGCTCCGATTCGTCAGCAACACGACACGCTCCCCACGCGATACGATCATCGCTCAACTTGCCGGGCTGGGCATCAAGGTAGAGGACGAGGAATTGCTGACGCCGGCGCGCGCCGCCGTCGAATGGCTCCGCAAGCACGGCCGCCGGCCGCACCTGCTCGTCCATCCCGATCTCGAGGCCGAGTTTTCCGGAGTGCAGGGCGGCAGCGATAAAGCCCTCGTCGTCGGCGATGCTGGCGAGGCGTTCAACCACGCCAGCCTCAACCGCGCTTTCCGCGAACTGGTTGCCGGCGCCGATTTCGTGGCGCTTGCGGTCAACCGTACGTTCAAGGATGCCGACGGACTGCTCAGCCTCGACACCGGCGCCTTCGTCGCGGCACTCGAATTCGCCAGCGGCCGCAGCCCTGTCGTGCTCGGCAAGCCGTCTCCCGATTTCTTCCTGTCGGCGCTTGCCGGGTTGCGTTGCCCGCCGGCCGATGCAGTCATGGTCGGCGACGACGCGGAGAGCGATGTCGCCGGCGCATTGCGCGCCGGACTCGGCGCGGCGCTGCTCGTGCGGACCGGCAAGTACCGTCCTGGCGACGAAACGCGCTTCGATCCGGCGCCCACCGCTGTGGTCGACGATCTGGCGGCAGCGGCCGACTGGATCCTTAAAGCGCGGCGCGCTGAAGCGGATTCAGGCGACGCGCTTTAGGCCTTGTTTGATGCATGTCGTTGTCCCAGAACCGCTTCGCACTTTTGGGCGACATGCATTAGCCGCGCCGCAGCCTGACCGGCGCATCGCCGAACGCTCTTGAAAATGCCCTGGAAAATGCCGCGGCGGACGAGAAGCCTGTGCGCCCGGCAATATCGGCCATGGCGATGCGTGTGTCGACCACAAGGCGACGGGCGGCACTGAGGCGCAGCCTCAGATAATAGGCGCCGGGCGTCTCGCCGATCGACTTGCGAAAGATGCTTTCCAGCGTCCTTGCCGTCACGCCGGCGCGTTTGGCCACGGCGTCGATGGTGAGCGGCTGGTCGACATGCGCTTCCATCAGCCGGATCGCCTGGGCGAGCCTGGGGTCGTAGCCGTCGAGCCGGCCGAGCGAGACCAGCGGCTGCGCGTCGGTCGCGGCGCGGGCCTGGTCGTAGATGAAGACGCTCGCCACATCGAGCGCGGCCGCCATGCCGAGCCTTGTGCGGACGAGATGCAGCATCAGGTCGAAGGTCGGCGAGGCGCCGCCGGAGGTGAAGACCGGCCCGTCGATGACATAGCGGTCCGGCCGCACGTCGACGCCCGGGAAGGCGGCGGAGAAATCCTCCATGTCCTCCCAATGCGTGGTGGCGCTGCGGCCTTCGAGCAGGCCGGCGCGCGCCACCAGCCAGGTGCCCGCCTCGACACCGCCGCAGGCGCGGGCCGCCCGCGCCGCCCTGCGCAGGCCAGCCAACAAAGCCGACGTGGCGTAGTTCTGTGTGCCGAAGCCGGCGACGACCACCAGCATGTCGGTCGGATCGGCGGCGTCGAAGCGGCCGCTGACCGCCACGGGAAGGCCGCACGTAGTGACCGGCGCCTCGCCGGTGACCGAGACCAGCTTGAAATCGAACAGCGTCTCGCCCGAAATGCGGTTGGCGGCGCGCAGCGGATCGACGGCCGAGGCCACGCACATGATCGACGACCCCGAGAACACCAGGAACGTCACCTTGAGCGTTTTGCGTTCGGAGCGAAAGATGGTCGGCTTTTCGCTTTTAATCATGAGAACTTCGTAAAACGCAAAACAGTTTCCGGCAAGTCGGTCATTCTTGGCCAGTTTCGGTGCATGTCGTCACAGCAAAGCCGGTTTCCGGCTTTTTGGTAGACGTCAATGGCTGATTGAATTTGGGAGGAAAGACGATGCCGCTTGCGATGAACCGCGAGGTCTTCATTACCTGTGCCGTGACCGGCTCCGGCGGAACGCAGGACCGCAGCCCGCATGTGCCGCGCTCGCCCAAGCAGATCGCCGATTCGGCGATCGACGCCGCCAAGGCGGGCGCCGCAATCGTCCACTGCCATGTGCGCGACCCCGAGACCGGCAAGCCGCGTCGCGACGTGCATCTCTACCGCGAAGTGACCGAGCGCATCCGCGAGGCCAATGTCGACGTGGTGCTGAACCTCACCGCCGGCATGGGCGGCGACATGGTGTTCGGCTCGCCCGAGGCGCCGCTGCCGCTCAACGAGAAAGGCACCGACATGGGCGGCGCCACCAACCGCATGGAACACGTGCGCCAGTGCCTGCCGGAGATCTGCACGCTGGACTGCGGCACGATGAACTTCGCCGAGGCCGACTATGTGATGACGAACACGCCCGGCATGCTGCGCGCCATGGGCGGCATGATGACGGCGCTGGGCGTGAAGCCGGAGATCGAGGCCTTCGACACCGGACATCTGTGGTTCGCCAAGCAGCTGGTCGAGGAGAAGGTCCTCAACCCGGATGCGCTGGTGCAGCTCTGCATGGGCGTGCCGTGGGGGGCGCCGGACGACCTCAACACCTTCATGGCAATGGTCAACAACGTGCCCTCGACCTGGAACTGGTCGGCCTTCTCGATCGGCCGCAACCAGATGGCCTATGCCGCGGCTGCGGTGCTTGCCGGCGGCAATGTCCGCGTCGGCCTGGAAGACAATCTGTGGCTCGACAAGGGCGTGCTGGCGACCAACGCCCAGCTGGTCGAGCGCGCGGCCAGCATCGTCACCAATCTCGGCGCCCGGATCCTCGGGCCGGAGGAAGTGCGCAAGAAGCTCAATCTCACGAAGCGGGCGCCGATCGCAGCCGCGGCGTAAGACGGGAGAGCACACCATGGCTACCGTCAAATTCACCGCGATGAAGGATGGCGATAGGGAAGACTACGAATTCCTGACCGCCCATGAGACCGACTATGCCGCCAGGACCGGCGACCGGCTGCTCGACGCGCTCGTGCAGCTGGATGAAGGGCTCTCCGGCTACAAGATCACCCGGCTCGGCCATTCGCTGCAGGCGGCGACACGCGCCTGGAAGGACGGCGCAGACACCGACTGGATCGTCTCGGCGCTGCTGCACGACATCGGCGACATCTACGCGCCCTACAATCACGACGAATATGCTGCGACGATCCTGAAGCCCTTCGTGCGCGAGCAATGCACCTGGGTGGTGGAGAAGCACGGCGATTTCCAGCGCCTCTATTACGCGCATCACCTGGGCGGCAACCGGCATGCCCGCGACCGCTTCGCCGGCCACCTCTACTTCGACGATTGCGACCAGTTCTGCGAGCGCTGGGACCAGTCGAGCTTCGACCCCGACTACGAGACGCTGCCGGTCGCGTTCTTCCGGCCCTTCGTGCTCGAAGTCTTCGCCCGCAAGGCCTACGACCCGGAGGTGATCCGCGCCGGCGAGCGCGTGGCCCTCACCAACCCCGATATAGCCAAGACGAGAACCGGAGCCTGACCATGAGCATCATCAACAAGGCGGCCGCCATCGGCGGCGGCGTCATCGGCGCCGGCTGGGTGGCGCGGCTGCTCTTGAACGGCATCGACGTGTCGATCTTCGATCCGGATCCCGAAGCGTCGCGCAAGGTGGGCGAGGTGATGAAGGGCGCGCGCCGCGCCTACAAGCAGATGCTGCCCGGCGGCCTGCCCAAGGAAGGCAAGCTCACTTTCGCCAAGACCATCGCCGAAGCGGTGGCCGATGCCGATTTCATCCAGGAAAGCGTGCCGGAGCGGCTCGACCTCAAGCACAAGGTGCTGGCCGAGATCGACGCGCATGCGCCGGCCAACGCCATCGTCGGCTCCTCGACCTCCGGCATCAAGCCGACCGACATGCAGGTGGCGATGAAGAAGCACCCCGAGCGGCTGGTGGTCGGCCATCCGTTCAACCCGGTCTATCTTCTGCCGCTGGTCGAGATCGTCGGCGGCGAGCAGACTTTCCCGGAGGCGATCGAGGTCGCCAAGGAGCTCTACGCCTCGATCGGCATGAAGCCGGTGGTGGTGCGCAAGGAGATCGAGGCCTTTGTCGGCGACCGCCTGCTCGAGGCCGCCTGGCGCGAGGCGCTGTGGCTGGTCAAGGACGGCATCTGCACCGTCGAGGAACTCGACGACATCATGCGCTACTCCTTCGGCCTGCGCTGGGCGCAGATGGGCATGTTCCAGGTCTACCGCGTCGCCGGCGGCGAGGCCGGCATGCGCCACTTCATGGCGCAGTTCGGGCCTTGCCTGAAATGGCCGTGGACCAAGCTGATGGACGTGCCGGAGTTCAACGACGAGCTGGTCGACCTGATCGCCACGCAGTCGGACGAACAGGCGCACGGGCTGTCGATCCGCGAGTTGGAAAAGATCCGCGACGACAATCTGGTCGCGATCATGGAAGCGCTGTCGAGGCAGAACAAGGGCAAGGGCTGGGGCGCCGGCGCGCTGCACAAGGATTATACCAGGCAGCTCGCCAAGCTGGCGGCGAAGAAGACCCCGGCCAAGCCCACTGCAAAGACCAAGGCGGCAAAGCCGGCGAAGAAGGCAGCCAAGCCGGCAAAGGCTGAAAAGCCGGCGAAGAAAGCCGGGAAGCCTGCAAAGGCCGACAAGGCGAAGAAGAGCAAGAAGAAGGGCTGATCCATGCATTTCGGTCTTTCGGAAGAACAGAAGCTCATCGTCGAGACGACGCGCGCCTTCGTCGAGAACGAGCTTTATCCGCATGAGCGCGAGGTGGAGCGCACCGGCGTGCTGCGCCGCGAACTGATCGACGAATTGAAGGCCAAGGCGATCGAGGCCGGGCTTTATGCGGCCAACATGCCGGCCGATGTCGGCGGCGCCGGCCTCGATACGGTGAGCTGGCTGCTCTACGAGAAGGAGCTTGGCCGCGCCAATTACGCGCTGCACTGGACCTGCGTCGCACGCCCGTCCAACATCCTTCTCGCCGGCACGCCGGAGCAGCGCGAGAAATACCTCTTCCCCTGCATCCGCGGCGAGAAGTGGGACTGCCTGGCGATGACGGAGCCCGGCGCCGGCTCAGACCTGCGCGGCATGAAGGCGACCGCCGTGCAGGACGGCTCGGACTGGGTGCTCAACGGCACCAAGCATTTTATCTCCCATGCCGATCTCGCCGACTTCGCCATCGTCTTCATGGCCTCAGGTGAGGAAGAGACGTCGCGTGGAAAACGCAAGAAGATCACCGCCTTCTTCGTCGACAAGGGCACCAAGGGCTTTTCGGTGCGCGACGGCTACCGCAACGTCTCGCATCGCGGCTACACCAACTCGATCCTGGAATTCGACGACTGCCGGCTGCCGGCGAGCCAAGTGCTCGGCGAGGTGCACAAGGGTTTCGACGTCGCCAATTCCTGGCTCGGCGCCACGCGCCTCCAGGTCGGCGCCACCTGCCTCGGCCGCGCCGAGCGCGCGCTGTCGCACGCCATCGAATATGCCGCGCAGCGCCAGCAGTTCGGCCAGCAGATCGGCAAGTTCCAGGGCGTCTCCTTCAAGCTCGCCGACATGGCGACGGAATTGAAAGCCGCCGACCTGATGGTGTTCGAAGCCGGCTGGAGATACGATCAGGGCACCGTCACCGACCAGGATATGGCGATGGCCAAGCTCAAGGCCACCGAGATGCTGGCCTTCGTCGCCGACGAAGCCATCCAGATCCATGGCGGCATGGGGCTGATGGACGACCTGCCGCTGGAGCGCATCTGGCGTGACGCCCGCGTCGAGCGCATCTGGGAAGGCACCTCGGAGATTCAGCGACATATTATTTCGCGGGCGCTGCTGCGTCCGTTCGGAGCTTAGAGCATGATGCGCCAAAGCCGGGATACGGCTTTGGGGAAGATCGCGCTCAAACGAAAAGATGACCATGCATAAACTCGAACGTCTCCTGCGCCCGAAATCGATCGCCGTGTTCGGCGGGGCGCAGGCCGCCGCCGTCGTGGCACAATCGATCAAGATGGGCTTTGCCGGCGAGATCTGGCCGGTGCATCCGACCAAGGACGAGGTCGCCGGCCGCAAGGCCTACCGCTCCGTCGCCGACCTGCCCGGAGCGCCGGACGCCGCCTTTGTCGGCGTCAACCGGCATCTCACCATCGAGGTGATCAAGGCGCTGGCCGAGCGCGGCGCCGGCGGCGCCGTCTGCTTCGCCGCTGGCTTCCTCGAGACCGAGGCCTATGACGAGGACGGCGAGCGGCTGCAGGCCGAGCTCGTCTCCGCCGCCGGTGAGATGCCGATCATCGGTCCGAACTGCTACGGCCTGATCAACTATGCCGACGGCGCGTTGCTGTGGCCCGACCAGCATGGCGGCATCCGCCTGGCCGAAGGCGGCAAGGGTGTGGCCATCATCACCCAGTCGTCCAACATCGCCATCAACATGACGATGCAGAAACGCGGCCTGCCGATCGCCTTCCTGATGACGGCCGGCAACCAGGCGCAGACGGGGCTCTCCGAAATGGCGCTCGGCCTGATCGAGGACGAGCGCGTCACCTCGCTCGGCCTGCATATCGAGGCGTTCGACTCCGTAGCCGGGTTCGAGAGGCTGGCGGCGCGGGCGCGCGAGCTGAAGAAGCCGATCATCGCCATGAAGGTGGGCCGCTCGGAGCAGGCAAGGCAGGCGACGGTGTCGCACACCGCCTCGCTCGCCGGCTCCGACGCCGCCTCCGGCGCATTCCTGAAGCGGCTCGGCATCGCGCGCGTCGATTCCATTCCCGCCTTCATCGAGGCGCTGAAACTTTTGCACATCACCGGACCGCTGCCCGGCTACAAGCTTTCGTCGATGAGCTGCTCCGGCGGCGAAGCCTCCGTCATGGCCGACAGCGCCGAAGGGCGCTGGGTGCATTTCCCGGCGCTGACGGCCGAGCACCGCGCGCATGTCAAATCGACGCTCGGCCCGCTGGTCGCGGTCGCCAATCCGCTCGACTACCACACCTTCATCTGGAACAACGAGCCGGCGATGACGGCCACCTTCACCGCCATGGTGTCGGGCGGTTTCGACCTCAACATGCTGGTGCTCGACTTCCCGCGTCCCGACCGTTGCTCGGACGTCGACTGGTGGGCGACGCTGCGCGCTTTCGAGGCGGCGCTGAAGACCAACAAGGCGCAGGGCGCGATCGTCTCCTCGCTGCCGGAGAACCTGCCGGAGGAGTACACCGCCGGCCTGATGGCGCGCGGCATGGTGCCGTTGTTCGGCATTTCGGAGGCCATGGACGCCGCCCAGGCCGCCGCCTTTATCGGCTGGGCCTGGCGCGAGCCGCAGGCGCAGCCGGTCGACACGACGGCGGCAGGCGCGTCCGAAGCCAAGCGCGTCACGCCGGACGAGGCCGAAGCCAAGGAAAGGCTGATCAAGGCCGGCCTGCCGGTGCCGAAGGGCGAGCGCGCCTCGAATGCGGTCGAGGCGGTTATCTCGTCGATGACGCTGGGCTTCCCGGTGGCGCTGAAGGCACTGGGCGTCACGCACAAGTCGGAAGTCGGCGCTGTCAGGCTGAACCTCAAGGATGCCGAATCCGTCAGCGCCGCCGCGCATGACCTTTTGCCGCTCGGCACCGGGCTCTATGCCGAGCGCATGGTGCGCGACGGCGTCGCCGAGCTGATCGTCGGCTTCACCCGCGACCCGATGTTCGGCGTGGTGATGACGCTCGGCACCGGCGGCGTGCTGGTCGAGCTGTTGCGCGACAGCGTCACCCTGATGCTGCCGGCGACGCGCGACGACATCGAGGCGGCATTGCGGGGGCTCAAGCTCTATCCCCTGCTCGAAGGCTATCGCGGCCGGCCGAAGGCCGACGTCAAGGCCGCCATCGACGCCATCGCCGGCATTGCCGACTTCGTGCTGAAGAACGAAGGCGAGATCGAGGAACTCGACATCAACCCGCTGATCGTCTGCGCCGAAGGCAAGGGCGCCTGGATCGCGGACGCCCTGCTCGTGCTTGGAGAAAAGAAGAATGGCTGACGTCATCACCACCCGCCACGTGGGCACGATCCTCGAGGTCACGCTCGACCGGCCGAAGGCCAACGCGATCGACCTCAAGACATCGCGGCTGATGGGCGAGACCTTCAAGGCGTTCCGCGACGATCCGGAGCTGCGTGTCGCCATCGTCAAGACGGCCGGCGACAAGTTCTTCAGCGCCGGCTGGGACCTGAAGGCGGCCGCTGCCGGCGATGCGGTCGACGGCGACTATGGCGTCGGCGGCTTTGCCGGGCTGCAGGAGTTGCGCGACCTCAACAAGCCGGTGATCGCCTGCGTCAACGGCATGGCGGTGGGCGGCGGCTTCGAGCTGGCGCTGTCTTGCGACTTGATCTACGCCTCGGACCATTCCTCCTTCGCGCTGCCCGAAATCCGCGCCGGCACGCTGGCCGACGCGGCGACCATCAAGCTGCCGAAGCGCATTCCCTACCACATCGCCATGGACCTGCTGTTCACCGGCCGCTGGATGGACGTTGCCGAAGCGCATCGCTGGGGCTTGGTCAACGAGGTGCTGCCCAAGGAGAAGCTCGAAGAGCGCGTCTGGGAGATCGCGAGGCTTTTGGCCAGCGGCCCGCCACTGGTCTTCGCCTCGATCAAGGAGACGGCGCGGGTTGCCGAGGCGCTGACCTTCCAGGACGCCATGAACAAGGTGACGCGCCGGCAACTGCCGACGGTCGACAAGCTCTACGGGTCGGAAGACAATATGGAAGGGTTCCGGGCGTTCGCGGAGAAGCGCGATCCGGTGTGGAAAGGACGATAGTCTCGCGGACGATGGCGTTCCTTCACACCCCCCTCTGGCCTGCCGGCCATCTCCCCCGCAAGGGGGGAGATCAGATGTCGCGAAGGCTTTCGCCAATCTTCGACGTTCCAAGAAAGGCGCCGAGTCCGACGCTGCCAATCTCCCCCC
>CCNB01000001.1:80318-99672 GCA_000824785.1 Mesorhizobium plurifarium
AGAGGGGGGTGCCTGGGCTCGGCCTTCGGAGTCGGTCCAACCGCTATGACCGACTACAAAACCCTCATCGACGCCGAGACCTGGGCCTTCATCGAGAAGACCAACTCCTACTACCCGCCGGATACGATCGACTACACGATCACCCAGCAGCGCGCGATCTACGACCGGATGTGCCGCGAGTTCTTTGCCGGCTATCCGCAAGGCGTGACGGCGGAGACGACCGTCGTTGCCGCACCAACCAACAGCATCCCGGTCCGCGTCTACCGCAACGCGGCGCCGAACAAGACCGCGATGGTGCTCTATATCCATGGCGGCGGCTTCATCCTTGGCGGGCTGGACAGCCATGACGACGTCTGCGCCGAGCTTTGCGCCCGCACCGGCTTCGAGGTGGTCTCGCTCGATTATCGGCTGGCGCCGGAGCATCTGCACCCGGCGGCCTTCGATGACGCCATGGACGCCTTCGAATGGGCCGCCAAGACCTATGACCGCCCCGTGCTGCTTTGCGGCGACAGCGCTGGCGGCAATCTCTGCGCCGCAGTCGCTCACGCCACGCGCGGCCATGCCAAGAAGCCGGCCGGCCAGGTGCTGATCTATCCCGGCCTCGGCGGCGACCATTCGAAGGGCTCTTACGTTACGCACGCCGAGGCGCCGATGCTGACGGTGCGCGACCTCGACTTCTACAAGCATATCCGCACCGGCGGCGTCGACATGACCGGCGACATCACGCTCTACCCGCTCGCCGATGCCGATTTCGCCAATTTGCCGCCGACGGTGCTGATCACCGCGCAATGCGACCCGCTGTCCTCCGACGGCGAGGCCTATCGCGACCGTGTCGTCGCGGCCGGCGGACGCGCCACCTGGTTCGAGGAGCCGGGACTGGTGCATGGTTATCTCAGGGCCCGGCACATGGTCGGCCGGGCTCGGACGAGCTTCAGCCGCATCGTCGAGGCAGTTTCGGCGCTTGGGCGCGGCGACTGGCTCTGGTGATCGCCTCGTACGGCCGACTTTTCTGCCGCCTCGCATCCGCCGCATTGAACCTTTCCGCTCTGATCCGCGACTGACGGTCTGGCGCCGCAATGATGCGGCACGGAGGAAGGCCTCAATGATCAGAACTCCAGAGATTCCGAGGGTTCAAGAAACAACGTGCGCCCGGCACAACCATCGCCCACGCGATGGTGTCGATGCGCTGGGCTTCCGGCTGGTTCCGTTGACCCCTCCCCGGCGCAGGCGTATCGTCGCTCGGACAAAGGCGGACAATTCAGCTGGGGAAGAACGTGCCGCAACGCCGCGCCTTGCCCTGGTTGGCGCGGTCGAGGCGGACGTTCCTTCCAGCGGCTTCGGGGGGAGTTCAATGTCTGGCGTTCGCGGCTCGTTCCTGCGTTCCCGTGGCGGCCGTTTGCGCCGCGCAATCGCGACAAGCAGCGGAATTCTCGCCCTGGCGCTGTCCGCCGGCCTGTGGCTCGGCGGCGTGGCGAAGGCACAGGAAACCCAGATCATCTATCCCGGCTCGATGGCGGTCACAGGCTTTCCGGGCACCACCATTCCCGATTTCGACTCTCCCGATTCCGAAAAGGGGGGATTGCCGCCCGGCGTCGACCCCATCGACGAGACCTTCATCGACACGTCTCGCGCATCCCTGCGCGTCTTCAACGTTTCCAATCTCGGCGGGCCGGCCTCCGGCCAACTGGTCAACACGCCGCCGCCCTTCGAGGTGACCGCCGGCCAGATCGGCGAGGTGTTCGGCCTCGCCTATGACGATGGCATGCGCGACGGCGTGCCTTCGGGCGTTCCCAATCTCTACGCGGCCGCGACCTCGCTGCACGGCGTCGAGATCGTCACGCCGGACGCCGACAATGACGGCAGGCCGGAACGGCAGCGCCGCGGCGCCGCGGGCGCGGTCTTCATGGATGGCCAGTTCGGCACCGAGAATGGCGGCGGTCCAGGCACGATCTGGAAGATCGACGGCATTACGGGCGCGGTCTCCAAATTCGCCGACATCGACACCAACAGCGGGCCGGGCATCGGCAACCTCGCCTTCGATGCTGCCCATCGCGAGTTCTTCGCTTCGGATCTCGACACGGGGCTCATTCACCGCATCGATATCGAGGGCCATCTGATCGACAGCTTCGACCATGGCGTCGCCGGGCGCCCGGCGCATGGGCTAGAGCCCGTCGCCGACGACGGCGCCGCGATGGACATCCAGGCTGCCGCTTTCGATAGCGAAGACCCCGAGACCTGGGGCTATACGCAGGATGCGCGCCGCGTCTGGGCTGTCGCCTATCATGGCGGCCGGCTCTACTATTCCGTCGGCGAGAAGGCCGAAATCTGGTCGGTCGGCATTGCGAGCGACGGAAGCTTTGCCGGCGATCCGCGCTGGGAACTGACGGTCGAGGCGGACCAGGACTATGCCGTCACCGACATCGCCTTCGACAACAAGGGCTTCATGTATCTCGCCCAGCGGGGCCCGGTCGAGAACCGCTACGATTACAGCCGCTTCGCCTCCTCCGGCAAAGGCGAGCTGATCCGTTACTGGCGCGAGGACCCTGACGATCCGGCAACGGAATCGGCCTGGGTCGAGGTTCCAGAGAAATATGCGGTCGGCTTCCCGCAAGGCAACCGCCAGTCGGCCGGCGGCGTCGACCTGCAATATGGCTATGACGCCGAGGGCAATCTCGACACGTCCGTCTGCACCGACACTGTCGTCAACACCGGCGACAAGCTGCGCGACAATCCCGAGCTCGCCGAGCGGCTCGCCGCCGGCGGACCGCTTGCCGTGCATGGCGTGCAGCTGACACCGAGCGCGCTGGTCAAGCCGGCCAACGTGCCGCCTTTCGGCTCCTGGTTCGTCGATTTCGACGGCTATTTCGAAGACCCGGACGTCCAGGGCCATGTCGGCGACGTCAGGGTCTGGCGCCCCTGCGAGGGCCGCGCCGGCTATTACGAGGAAATCCCCGGCGGCTATCTGCCTCCGTTCTATCCGCCCGACTTCCCGCCGCCCGGCAACCTGCCGCCCTGCGTGGACGTCGAGGACGTGCATTACTATTGCACGCCGCGCGGTCTGCGGGCCGAACTCACTCTCCATGACCATGCCGGCTTCGGCGGCGATTCGATCAAGGCGCAGTCCAGGACGTCCGGCGTCGGGGTGACCACCCCCATGTCGCATGTCCCGGGCAAGCCCTACACGGTCGACATCACCGGCCACAATCCCGGCGACACCGTCAATGTTGGCCTCTGCTTCTACCGCAAGTCCGACCAGGACAAGGGTGGCTACTACCCTTGCTGCAAGGTGACGCTGCCGCTGAGGACGCCAGCCGTCGACTGCGAAGCGCCGAGGAGGGAAAGATGAGCGATCTCGCCCATTCCCGCTCCGCCTCGCGCAAAACCGTCATGGAGACGATCATGAAACCCCTGTCATATGCCAGGCGCGCCGCGCGCTGGCTGATGGCGGCCGGTATCGCGGTCGCCGTGATGCCGGCCTTGCCGGCGCTCGCCCAGGACCAGGCTCCGGCCGCGACCGAACAGGCCGCCAATCCAGCGTCACGCGGCATCAACGCGGAGCTCGCGCGGATCGTGCCGTTCTTCACCAAGAAAGGCGGCCAGAGAAGCTGCGATACGGTCGAATATGTCCTGAGCTTCGGCATCCATGGCGACCCGCAGGACTTCGACCGGCCAAGCGTGGCTGCCTTGCTCAAGGCGACAAGGCTCGATTTCAGGGACCAGCTGCCGCATGGCCTGCAGATCGTCAGCGTCGATGTCGCCGGCGACGGCACCAGCGCCTCCGGCGGACCGCTGCCGGCTGCTTCGATCAGCACGTCGGCCGGCCCGAACGACACGGCGAGCGTCTCCAACTTTCGCATCAGCGCTGCCAACCTCGACGGCGCGGGTGCCGCGAACGAACGCGTCATCACCTTCCGGATCACCGCCAAGATAGACCACGCGACCTTTCCCGTGCCGACGACGGTCGACAACCAGGGTGAGATCAAGGTCTCGCTGCGGAGCGGGCCGGCAACGACCATTCCCTCGCAGGATCCGGACAAGCCAGACGACGGCGATTTCCTCACCGGGGTGAAAACCTCGATCGGGATCGACCCGACCAAATGCAACCCGCCGCCTCCGCCTCCAAGCAAGGAATGCTTCAAGGTCGAGCGCGGCACGGTCGATTGCGTGCCCGGCGGCGGCGCCTTCATCTACCATATGCCGGTCGGCCCGGAGATGGGTGGCAAATGGGTGCAAGTGTCGACCACCACCACCGGCATCAGCATCGTTCCCGACACGCAGAAGGTGCCGGTCGGCGGCGGCGTGCTGAACTGGAAGATCATCGGCGCCTCGCCCGGCGAGACCATCCACCTCATCGTCACCGGCATCGAGACCTATGCCGGGCCGAAGGAGGGCTGGGGGCTCTGCTGCACGCAGGTGATCGACATCGTCATCCCGCGCGATTTGAGATGCCCGCCGAAGGACAAGGAGCCGGACCTCAAGGTCGAGAAACATGCCGACGTGCCGCGTTGCACGATGGCCGGCGGCTGCGACTTCACCATCACCGTCACCAATGTCGGCGACGCGCCCTATAACGGCAAGATCGTGCTCGACGAAGTCACGTTGCCGGCCGGCTCCGTGCTGACCTCCGGGCCGAACGCGCCCTGGGTCTGCGTGCCCGGCACGACGCCGATGACCTGCACCTATCCGGCGACGACGCTCAACCCCGGCGCCTCCGTCGACCTCAAGCTCGGCTTCAAGCCGGCGGGCGGCTGGCAGGGCCGCGTGCTGCGCAACTGCGCCGCCTATGATTACGACGCCAGCGGCAAGCCGCTGTTCGGCAGCCAGCAGAACGACCGCGGCTGCGCCTCGATTGCGATCTGCCGGCGTGGCGATCGCGATCCGCAATGCAATCCGCCTGTCGAGAAGAAGGTCGACCTGATCCTGAAGAAGCGGGCCCGCAGCCCGGTCTGCACGCCGGACGGCGTCTGCTCTTTCGTGATCGACATCATCAACAACGGCACCAGCACCTATAACGGGCCGCTGACGGTGATCGACAACTACCCCGGCGGCGCGCCGGCCTCGTCGACCTTCGGACCGAGCCCGCCATGGGCTTGCGGACCGAACGGGCCTGGACAGTTCCGCTGCGACAATGCCGGCATCGCGCTGCCTCCGGGCGCCTCGACGGCGATCGTGGTCAAGGCGGTGATGCCGGCAAACTACCGGCCGGACACGGTGGAGAACTGCGCCGAGGTGAAAGGCATTCCCGGCGAGGTCGACCTTGCCAACAACAAGGCCTGCGCCACCGAGCGCATCCGCCATCCGCATGGCGGCCAGCCCGGCATGCGCATCACCAAGACCTGCGACGGCTCGCTGGCCGGTGCCGCGGCTGTTTCCTGCCGCATCAGCATCACCAATGCCGGCACCGCGGCCCCCACCGGTCCGGTGCGGGTGAGCGATGCCGCCACGCTGGTGTCGGGTGGAGCTCCCGTCCAGATCCAGACCGTCACCCCCGACGGTGCGGACTGGGCTTGCGGACCGGTGCCCGCCGACACGCTGTCGTGCCAGATTCCCGGCGCCGCGATGACGCCCGGAACCTCCAGGCACTTCGACGTGACGGTAAGCGGCAATGGCGCGTTCGAGAACTGCGCGCGCGGCTCCTTCGGGCCGGCGCCGGGTGATGATATCGTCTACCCGATCGGCCAGGCCTGCGCGAAAGGCGGCGGGGCCTCGACCATCCGCGTCGAGAAGACCGGCGATGCCGAGTGCCAGCCTGGAGAACCCTGCTCGTTCGAGATCACCATCACGAACGATGGGCCGAACCCCTTCTCCGGTCCGGTCCGCATCGGCGATGCGATCGGCGTGGAAGGTCTCGGCCGGCTGGAAGGCGTTCGGATCACCTCGATCGACCCGCCCTTCGGCTGCTCGCCGGAGCCCACGACGCTGCCTCTGTCCTGCATCGCCAACCTGACGCTGGGCGCCGGCGAAAGCCACCGCCACCACGTCACCGTGATCCTTCCCGAGGATGGGGGCCTTGCCGATCTGCAGGGCACGGTCAACGGCCAGAACTGTGTCGGCGTGCTTCCTCCGAACACGCCGGTGCAAGGCGGCGGCGACGTGCTGTCGCGCGACCTGGCCAACGTCCAGGGCGATCGCGGCAAGGCCTATGCGTGCCATCCCTTCACCATCAGCCGAAAGGTCAAGGATCAGTGCTTGTATGGAATGGTGCTGAGCTCGGCCGGCCGCTGTGTCTGTCCGGAAGGCACCACCTTCCGTGACGGCCAATGTTCGGGTGGCGGAGGCACCAAGCTCGTGCCGCTGCCGGTGCCGCCGCGCTGCGTCCTGCTGCAGGGCCAGATCCGGACGGCGGACGGACGTTGCGTCTGCCCGCGCGGCACGGAGCTGGAAAACGGCAAATGCGTTCGGGGTGGAGAGCCGCAGGAGCCGCAATGCACGCTGCGTCCCGGCCAGTACCGCGACCAGGACGGCAATTGCGTCTGCCGCCGCGGCGAGCTGGTGAACGGCGTGTGCCAGGTCGTCCCGCCGAGGTGCACGATCCGTGGCGCGGTGCCGACAGCCAACGGCTGCACCTGCCCGGACGGCACGCATTTCGACCGCGCGGCCAAGGCCTGCGCGCCAGACCGGCAGCCGCCCGCCCAGTGCCGTATCCGCGGCCAGTCCCGCAATGCCGACGGCGATTGCGTCTGCCCGAGCCGCACGGAGGTGCGCGGTGGCGCCTGCCGGCCGATCGTGTCGAAGCAGTGCCCGGTCCGCGGCCAGGTGCGCGACGCCAACGGCAATTGCGCCTGCCCGGACGGCCTGGAGGTGCAGGGCAAGGCCTGCAGGCCGCCAAAGCCGAAGCAGGAGCAGTGCACCATCCGCGGCCAGGTCCATAACAAGCGGGGCGACTGCGTCTGCCCGCGCGGGACCGAGGTTCGCAACGGCGCCTGCCGCAAGCCGCAAGTGGAATGCGCGCCGGGCGCGGAGTTCATCGACGGCCAGTGCCAGCCGGTCTTCACCCGGCGGCGCTGCCCCGTCGGCACGACCGGCAGGTTCCCGGACTGCACGCCGATGCGCAGGCGGCCGGGCGTCGAGATCAACCCCGGCATCCTGCTCAACCCGAACGTGCTGCAGCAACTGGTGCCGCAGCGCCAGCCGCGACGGGTGCTGCAGGATCCGGCGGGCGCCAACATCCAGAACTTCAAGCCGTAATCCTGTGGCTGAAGACCCAGACCCGCCGGAGCGATCCGGCGGGTTTTTCTTTTCCACATCGAAGACAGCCCGGTGAGCAGGCTGGCCAATCGGCCTGCCGAAAACATGCTTCCCCTCGGCAGGATCATGGTCTAGGCAATCGCCCTGACAGGCGCGCGGCCGCGCGCACAGGACCGCCGGGAGAATTTGCGCCATGAGCAAGAAGACCCTGATCGCGCCATCGGTGCTGGCGTCGGATTTCTCCAAGCTCGGCGATGAGGTCGAGGCTGTCGCGGCGGCCGGCGCCGACTGGATCCATCTCGACGTGATGGACGGCCATTTCGTGCCCAACATCACCTTCGGCCCGCCGGTGATCAAGGCGATCCGCAACCGCACCAAGGCCTTCTTCGACTGCCATCTGATGATAGCTCCGGCCGATCCTTACCTGGCGGCCTTCGCCGAAGCCGGCTGCGACGGCATGACGGTGCACGCCGAGGCCGGGCCGCATCTCGACCGCTCGTTGCAGACCATCAAGAGCCTCGGCAAGAAGGCCGGCGTCTCGCTCAATCCGGCAACGCCGGAAACGGCGATCGAATATGTGCTCGACCGGCTCGACCTGATCCTGATCATGACGGTCAATCCGGGTTTCGGCGGGCAGGCCTTCATCCCGGCGATCGTCGACAAGGTGAAGCGGGTGAAGGCGCTGATCGGCAACCGGCCGATCCATATCGAGATCGATGGCGGCGTCTCGGCCGAAACGGCGCCGCTGGTGACCGCGGCCGGCGCCAATGTGCTGGTGGCGGGCGCCGCCGTCTTCAAGGGCGGCAGCGTCGAAGCCTATAGGGCAAATATCGAAGCAATTCGCACTGCTGCCGACAGGACCGCCAGTTGAACACGCGGCCGCCCGATCTCTCGCGGAAGTTGCATGGCCCCGACGGAGATTGAACGACTGTTCAATATGTGAAGCAGTGTAGAAATATCAGCTTTTTGTCGAGATTCTACTTTGCCCGATAAATAAACAGCCCATCTTGTCTTAAAGTCGAATATCGCAATCTTCCGCTTGAGGCGCCACTGCCCGGCTGTATGATACATGTACGGGAATTGCTTCGCCGAGGGGCCCTGGCACAACAGGGGCAAGCGACAGGAGTTCGATTGACAAACGGAAACACCGAGCCGGGCGAAAGCAAGGGCGGCAAAGGCACGCTTGCGAGCTCGGTCTACCAGCAGCTGCGCGACGACCTGCTGCGCGGCGCTCTGGAGTCCGAAACGAAGCTGCGTGTCGAGTGGGTCGTTTCACGCTATGGCGCCGGCGCGTCGCCCGTCCGCGAGGCGCTCAACCGCCTGGCCGCCGAGGGCCTGCTCGGCCGTCACGATCAGCGCGGCTTCTTCCTGATGCCGGTCAGTGCCGCGGAACTGGAGGAATTGACGCGCACGCGCTGCTGGCTCGAGGAGCGGGCGCTGCGCGAATCCATCGCGCACCGCACCGCCGAATGGGAAGAGCAGCTGGTGCTGGCGCTGCACCGCCTTGCGCGCGCCGAGCGCCGCCTGCCGGATGACCCATCCACCAACAATCCGGAGTGGGAAAAGCTGCATCGCGCCTTTCATCGCGCGCTGATCGCGGCATGCCGGTCGCACTGGCTGATCGGCTTCTGCGACCAGCTTTCCGATCAGGCCTCGCGCTACCGCCTGATCTCGCAAAGCGCGCCGGGGACGGGGCGTGATGATCTCGGCGAGCACCGCATCATCGCCGAGCGCACGCTGGACGGCGACGCCGACGGCGCGGTCGAGGCGCTCCTCAACCATTACCGCCTCACCGCGGCGATGTGCATGGAACGCCTCGCCCAGGACTATGATCCAAGGGCCGGCAAATCCAAACGCGGCCGCAGATAGCGGACGCAAAAGCGCTGCGCAGTTTTGCTGAAATCTGATATGCGCTCGGCCGAGCACGGCGCTGTGCCGCCGGTGCGCCCTGAGGACGCTTCATGACCAATCATCTCTTCAGCGCTTTCCGTTCCCGCATGCCGGCACCCGGCAGGCCGCTGATGGACACGGATGACGGTCGTTCGATCACTTATGGCGACATGCTGGCAAAGTCGGCGCAACTGGCGCATGCGCTGGCGCAGGCGGGCGTCGAGCCCGGCGACCGCGTCGCGGTCCAGGTCGAGAAGAGCCCCGAGGCGGCGCTGCTCTATCTCGCCTCGTTGCGCGCCGGCGCGGTCTTCCTGCCGCTCAACACCGCTTACACGCTGCCCGAGCTCGATTATTTCTTCCGCGACGCCGAGCCTAAGCTGATCGTGTGCGATCCAGACCGTCTTTCCGGCGTCGAACCGCTTGCCGCGGCGGTCGGCGCGACGGTGCTGACGCTCGGCCGCGACGGCCAGGGAACGCTGGCCAGCCAGGCTTCGCGGCAGGCGACGGATTTCAGCGATGTCGCGCGCGGGCCGGACGATCTTGCCGCGATCCTCTACACCTCCGGCACCACCGGCCGTTCCAAGGGCGCGATGCTCAGTCACGAGAACCTTGCGTCCAATGCCCGCGTGCTGGTGGAGCACTGGCGCTTCGGCGCCGACGACGTGCTGATCCACGCGCTGCCGATCTTCCACACGCACGGCCTGTTCGTCGCCACCAACGTCATCCTGATGGCCGGCGCGAGAATGTTCTTCGAGCAGAAATTCGATCCGGCGCGCATCCTGTCGCTGATGCCGCGCGCGACGGCCTTGATGGGCGTGCCGACCTTCTATGTGCGGCTGCTGCAGCAGGAGGGGCTGAACCGGGATGTGGCCAAGGGCATGCGCGTGTTCATCTCCGGCTCCGCGCCGCTGCTCGCCGAGACGCACAAGTCCTGGCGCGAGCGCACCGGCCACGCCATCCTCGAGCGCTACGGCATGACCGAGACCAACATGAACACGTCCAACCCCTATGACGGCGAGCGGCGCGCCGGCACGGTCGGCTTTCCCCTGCCCGGCGTTTCGCTGCGTGTGACCGATCCCGAGACGGCCAAGCCGCTGGCCCAAGGCGAGATCGGCATGATCGAAGTGAGGGGACCGAACGTCTTTGCCGGCTATTGGCGCATGCCGGAGAAGACCAAAGCCGAATTCCGCGGCGACGGCTTCTTCATCACCGGCGACCTCGGCCTGATCGACGCCGACGGCTATGTCCACATCGTCGGGCGCGGCAAGGACCTCATCATCTCGGGCGGCTACAATGTCTATCCGAAGGAGATCGAGAGCGAGATCGACGTGCTTGACGGTGTGGCCGAAAGCGCGGTGATCGGCGTCGCCCATCCGGATTTCGGCGAAGGCGTCACCGCGGTCGTGGTGCGCAAACCGGAATCGGCGATCAGCGCCGCCGACATAGCCGCGGCAATCGCCGAACGGCTGGCGAAATACAAGCATCCGAAGCAGGTGATCTTCGTCGACGAATTACCGCGCAACACGATGGGCAAGGTGCAGAAGAACGTGCTGCGCGAGACGTACAAGGATATGTACGCCGGCAAAGCCGGCTGACGCTGGAAGGGTGAGATCCGTCGTGATCCTTCGCACCCCCTCTGGCCTGCCGGCCATCTCCCCCGCAAGGGGGGAGATTGGCAGCTTCCGCGCCTCGCTCAATTCCGAGACGTTGGTGATTGGCGAAAGCCGCGGTGACGTCCGATCTCCCCCCTTGCGGGGGAGATGTCCGGCAGGACAGAGGGGGTGCTGTCCCGCCAGCGTCTCAAAGCTTCTCCACCGCTGCGGCGCTGGGAAATCTCAGCCGGCAAAAACCTTCTCACCGCCGATCCAGACGTTCTTCACGTCCAGCCCCTCCGACAGCCCAACAATGTCGGCGGCCGTGCCGTTGGCGAAGCGGCCGAGCCGGTGCGCCTGGCCGATTGCCTCGGCCGGATAAAGCGAGGCCATGCGGAGCGCCTCGTCGAGTTCCAGGCCGACGACGCGGTGGACGTAGCGAATGGCGGAAATCATGTCGAGATCGGCGCCGGCCAGCGTGCCGTCGGCGAGCCTCAGGCTGCCGTCCTTGCGGTAGATGGTGCGGCCGTTCAGCGTGAAGGACGTCATGTCCGTGCCGATCGTCGCCATGGCGTCGGTGACGAGCACGATCTTGCCTGGCCCCTGCTTGCCGCGCAGCGCGAGGGTCATCGTCGCCGGATGGACATGGATGCCGTCGGCGATGATCCCGGCATACAGACCGCCGGCGTCGATCGCAGCACCCGCCAGGCCCGGCTCGCGGTTGCCGATCTGGCTCATGGCGTTGAACAGATGCGTGACCACCGTGGCGCCGGCTTCGGCGAAGGCGCTCGCCGTCGCGTAATCGGTGTCGCTATGGCCGAGGCTGACGACGACGCCGGCTTTGGCCAGCGCGGTGACGCGACCCGGCTGCACGGATTCCGGCGCGATCGTGGTGAGCAGCACGGGAAGCTCCCTACGCGCGGCAATCAGCGCCGCCTGGTCGGCGTCGGTCATCGGGCGGATCAGCGCCGGGTCATGCGCGCCCTTGCGGGCTATGGAGAGATGCGGACCTTCCAGATGCAGGCCGAGGAAGCCCGGCACCTTTTCCCGCGCAGCCTCGGCGCCGGCGGCAACGGCCGCGGCGGTGATCGCCGGTGTGTCGGTGATCAGCGTCACCAGCAGCGCCGTGGTGCCGAAGGGCGCATGCGCCCGGCAGATGGTCTCGATCGAGGCGACATCGGGATGGTCGTTGAGCATGACGCCGCCGCCGCCATTGACCTGGATGTCGACGAAACCAGGCACAAGCAGCCCGCCGCCGGTCTCGACCGCCGGAACGCCGGTCGGAATGGCGCCGGCGGGCAGGATGGCCTCGACCACGTCGCCCTTGACGACAAGGGCGGCATCGTCGTGCCAGTCGGCGCCGTCGAAGATGCGGGCGCCGGTGAGTGCGAAACGGTCGCTCATACGGTTTCCGTCACCTTGCGCAGGTTGCGCGGCGTATCGGGGTCAAGGCCGCGATGGCGGGCGAAGGCCTCGACGAAGCCGTAGAAGGACACGATCAGCGGCAGCGGATCGGTCAGCGGGTGGCCGGTGGCGACATGCGGAAGAAGCCTCGCGGCCTTAGCCTTGTCGGAGGTGATGAAGGCGGCGGCGCCCTTGGCCGTCAGGCCGTCGGCCGCCTCGGCCACCGAGGGTTCGGACGCGTCGCGCGCGGCGAGCGCCAGGACCGGGAAACCCGGCCCGACCAGCGCCAGCGGCCCATGCATGACCTCGGCGGCGCTGTAGGCCTCGGCATGCATGGCGCAGGTCTCCTTGAACTTCAGCGCCGCCTCGCTGGCGATGGCGAAGGACGGGCCACGGCCGAGGATGAACAGCGATTGCGGGTTCTCCAAAGCGCCGGCGAGCGCCATCCAGTCGCAGGCGATCGCCTTCTCGAAATGGCCGGGCAGGCCAGCGAGCGCCTTGAGCAGTGCCTGATCATCGGTGGCATGCGCCATCAGCGCAAGGCCGGCGACGGCCGAATTGACGAAGGTCTTGGTGGCCGCGACGGAGCGTTCCGGCCCGGCGAGGATATCGATGGCGTAATCGGAAGCCCGCGCGAGTGGCGAGTCGGCCGTGTTGGTGATGGCGACGGTGAGCGCGCCGCCGGCCCGCGCGGTTTCGGCCATGGCGACGATGTCCGGGCTCTTGCCCGACTGCGAGACCGCCAGGCAGGCCGAGCCGCGCAGCCTGAGCTTCGCGCCGTAGATGGACGCGATCGACGGCCCGACCGAGGCGACCGCCAGGCCGGCCGTCAGTTCGACGGCATATTTCATGAAGGTCGCGGCATGGTCGGACGATCCGCGCGCCACGGTGACGACGAATTGCGGGTCGCGCTCGCGCAGGCCGCGCCCTGCCTCGGCCAAGGCCGAGGCCGAGCCGTCGAGAAGGCGAGCGGCGGCTTCCGGGATCTCGTCGATCTCGCGCCGCATATGGGTGGTGGTGTTGGCGCTCATGGCCGGATCTCCTCTCCCGGCCCGGTCAGCCGGAGTTCCGCGACGAAATCATAGGCGTCGCCCCTGTAGACCGAGCGGGTGAACTCGATCACCTTGCCGCTCGCCAGATAGGAAATGCGCTCGATCTGCAGTCCGGCAACCCCCGGCGGCACTTCCAGGAGGCGCGCATCGGCGTCGCCGAGGTTGGTGGCCGAGATGCGCTGCACGGCGCGCACCGGGCGATTGCCGGTCGTGCCCAGCGCCGCATAGAGCGAGGAGCCGATCGCTTCGGGATCCGGCAGGACGCTGGCCGACAGCGCCGCGCGCTCGATCGCCAGCGGCGTGTCGTTGGCGATGCGCAGGCGCGCGACGCGCGCCACCAGTTCGGTCGAGGAGAGGCCAAGCACCATCATTTCGTCCGGCGACGGCGCATAGAGGCCGCGGTCGAGCCAGACGGAGCGCACGTTCATGCCGCGGCGCGCCATGTCCTCGGTGAAGGAGGTGAGCCGCGACAGCGACTGCTCGACGCGCTCCATGCGCGGCGCAACGAAGGTGCCCGAGCCGTGACGCTGGACGAGGATGCCGCCCTTGACCAGGTCCTGCACCGCCTTGCGCACGGTGACGCGCGAGATATCGGCCTTGCTGGCGATGTCGCGCTCGGAGGGCAGCGCGTCGCCGGGGCCGATCAGGCCGCGATTGACCGCTTCCTCGATGCTGCGCCTGAGCTGCAGGTAAAGCGGCGCGCCGCTCTGCGATGACTCTCTTAGCATGGCGAAGATCTGGTCGGCGGCGCTCATCGCGACGCCTCCGAACCGCTGGCGAAGAGGCGCACGGCCATTTGCACGGCGCCGCCCAGCGCGTCATCGAGCGGAGGTTTCAGCAGCGCCTGATAACGCGCCGATAGGCGCGGCGCGTAAAGCGGCGCCAGGCCGCCGAGCAGGCAAAGCGGAGCGTCGTCGGCAAGATCAAGCGCGCCGAGCGAGGCCTCGACATCGGCCACCGCCTTGTCGAGGATGAAGTTGGCCACAAGATCGCCCTTTTCGGCATGCTCGAAGACTTTTGGCGCGAAGCCGCCGAAATCGCCCGGCTTGGCGTTGGTGGTGAATTCGACAACGTCTTCGGGATTGTTGCGGAAGACGGCGAGCATGGCGTCGGTCAAGGGCGAGCCCGGACGGATGCCGTCATAAGCGAGCAGCGTCTGTTCCAGCAGGTCGCGGCCGATGCGGGCGCCGCTGCCCTGGTCGCCGACCTGGAAACCCCAGCCGCCGATAGCGCGCGATTTTCCACCCTTACGCGCCATATAGGCGGTGCCGGTGCCGAGAATGGCCATGGCGCCGTCGCCGGAGCCGACCGCGCCTTCGAGCGCGATCTCGGCATCGGTTTCGACGCGACTCCGGCTGAAGGGCAGGATCGCCTCGAGTTGCTGCCGGTAGGTGCCGACATTGGCGCCGGCGAGGCCGAGGATGGCAGGCGTCTGCGGGATCAGCTCCGGATCATGGCCGGCGGCAAGGAAAGCCTGCCTGGCCGCCTCGACGATGTTGGCGCGGGCGCCGGTGAGGTCGGTGCGGATGTTGGCGGCGCCGCTCTTGGCGCGGCCGACGACCGAGCCGTCGACGGTCGCAAGGGCCGCCCTGCAGCTAGTGCCGCCGCCATCGATGCCAAGCACGAATTTCACGCGATTTTCTCCTCGGCCCGGATAATACCAATAAAATACCAATAGCCAAGGGTTAATTTCAGTTCAAAAAAGATTAAGCCGTACTTTATTGAAAACCAATGGTAATTTGCCGGCGAGCGAAGTCCGCAACCCAAAATTCGTTAATGCGTGTGGACAAGTGGTATTTTTTTGGTATTGTTCACTCAGTTGGAGGAAAATGCATGGCCGAGACGCGCACGGAAGCGCTCCACCAGAATGCCGAGGGGCTGGATGTCCAGTCCCCGGACGCCATTCTGGCGTTCCTGGCCAATGCCCAGATCGAGGCCTCGAAGGCCGTGCACGGGGCCATCCCGGCGATCGCCGCCGCCGCCGAACTCATCGCGAAGCAGTTGAAAAGCGGCGGCAGGCTCGCTTATGCGGCGGCCGGCAGTTCCGGCCTGATGGCCATGGCCGACGCGCTGGAATTACCCGGCACGTTCGGCATCGCCCGTGACCGCATCGCCATCCTGATCGCCGGCGGCGACGACGCCTTTCGCACGCTGGCCGGCGGACCGGAGGACGACACCGAGGAAGCGTCGGCAGCCGTCGCCGCGGCTGCCATCGGCAAGGGCGACTGCCTGATCGCCATCTCCGCCAGCGGCTCGACCCCTTACGCGGTCCAGGCGCTGCAGGACGCGCGCAGCCGCGGCGCGGCCACCATCGCCATCGCCAACAACCGGGGCGCCGCGCTGTTCAGCCGAGCCGACGTCGCCATCCTGCTCGAAACCCCGCCGGAATTGATCGCCGGCTCGACACGCATGGGCGCGGGCACCGCGCAGAAGATCGCGCTCAACATGCTGTCGACGCTGACCGCGATCCATCTCGGCCATGTCCATGACGGCTACATGGTCAATCTCACCGCCGACAACATCAAGCTGCGCGACCGCGCCATGCGCATGGTCGCCGCCATCAGCGGCAAGAGCCGCGAGGACGCCGCCCGCCTGCTCGAGGAAAGCGGCGGTGTCGTCAAGACAGCCATTCTGCTCGCCGCGGGCGCCGCCAACGCCGACGCGGCCGAGAAGATACTGGAAGGAACCGGCCAGAAGCTTCGGCCGGCGCTTTCCGCGCTGGGGCATGATCCCGAAAGTGGAACCCGCTTTTCGGAAAAGATCATGCCCTAACAAAGAAGTAGGGCCTGTTTCATCCCGATTTCCATCGGGGTGAAACGGGCTTGCGAGGGGAGCAAGGGGCGCTGAGCCTCTGTTCTCATCAGAACCGAACCTGAAAAAGGTCAACAGGGAGACTGAAGATGAAGACCAAACTACTGACGGCCCTTCTGCTCGGCACAAGCATTTTCGGCACGACCGGGATGGCTCTGGCCGAGGACGTGACGCTCAACATCGAAAGCTGGCGCGGCGACGACTTGACCATCTGGAAGGACAAGCTGATCCCGGCCTTCGAGGCCAAGAACCCCGGCATCAAGGTGGTGTTCGCGCCTTCGGCCCCGACGGAGTATGACGCAGCGCTTGGCGCCAAGCTCGCCGCCGGCTCGGCGGGCGACCTGATCACCTGCCGCCCGTTCGACAAGTCGCTTGAGCTGTTCAAGAAGGGCAATCTCGCCGACCTGACCACGCTGCCGGGCATGGAGAACTTCTCGCCCGTCGCCAAGTCCGCCTGGCAGACCGATGACGGCAAGTCGAGCTTCTGCGTGCCGATGGCCTCGGTCATCCACGGCTTCATCTACAACAAGGACGCGTTCGACAAGCTTGGCCTCAAGGTGCCGACGACCCGCGACGAGTTCTTCGCCGTGCTCGACAAGATCAAGGCCGACGGCACCTACATTCCGATGGCGATGGGCACCAAGGACCTCTGGGAAGCCGCGACCATGGGCTACCAGAATATCGGCCCGAACTACTGGAAGGGCGAGGAAGGCCGCGCCGCCCTGATCAAGGGCGAGCAGAAGCTGACCGACAAGGACTGGGTCGCGCCCTATGAGGAACTGGCCAAGTGGAAGCCCTATCTCGGCGACGGCTTCGAGGCGCAGACCTATCCGGACAGCCAGAACCTGTTCACGCTCGGCCGCGCCGCCATCTACCCGGCCGGCTCGTGGGAAATCGGCCTGTTCAACACCCAGGCCCAGTTCAAGATGGGCGCCTTCCCGCCGCCGGTCGAGAAGGCCGGCGACACCTGCTACATCTCCGACCATACCGACATCGGCATGGGCCTGAACGCGGCGTCGAAGCATTCGGAAGAGGCCAAGAAGTTCCTCTCCTGGGTCGCCTCGCCGGATTTCGCCACCATCTACGCCAACGCGCTGCCGGGCTTCTTCAGCCTGAACTCCTCGCCGGTGAAGATGGAAGACCCGCTGGCGCAGGAATTCGTCTCCTGGCGTGGCAAGTGCAAGTCGACGATCCGCTCGACCTACCAGATCCTGTCGCGTGGCACGCCGAACCTCGAGAACGAGACTTGGGTTGAATCGGCCAACGTGATCAACGGCACCGACACGCCGGAGGCCGCGGCCAAGAAGCTGCAGGACGGCCTCGACAGCTGGTACAAGCCGGCGAAGTAAGCAGATCGATCGCCATGCCGGCCGGGCCCAGGCCCGGCCGGCGTTCGAACAAGTTCCAGATAGCGATTGTCGGCGCAGCCTCCCGGTCTTACCCTCGATCCCACGGGGAAGACGGAGCCGATCTGTCGCTGGCCTTGTCTTACCCCAGAGGGGATAGCCGGGTCGTGCATCGAGGCATCAGCTAGCATCACCTGAACTGGAACCCAGAGACGGCGGGGAACCGAACTCATGGACACCGAAACCATGGCTGCAGAAACGCGAGCGAAACGACCGATCCGCTGGCATGTCGGCGTTTTCCTGGCGCCGGCGGTGCTGGTCTACACCGCCTTCATGATCCTGCCGCTGTTCGGCACGCTCCAGCTTTCCCTGTTCCGCAACATCGAGCAGTCCCAGGTCTTTGTCGGGTTTGGCAATTTCCGCACGCTGTTCGGCGATCCGAACTGGTCGGTGAATTTCTGGAATGCGCTGAGGAACAATGTCTGGTTCTTCATCATCCATATGCTGGTGCAGAATCCGATCGGCATCCTGCTCGCGGCGCTTCTTTCCAGCCCCAGGCTGCGTTTCACCGCCTTCTATCGTACGGCGATCTTCGTGCCGACGATCCTGTCCTTCGTCATCGTCGGCTTCGCCTGGAAGCTGATCCTGTCGCCGATCTGGGGCGTGGCGCCGCATCTGATGGATTTCGTCGGACTGAAGAGCTTCTTCACGCCATGGCTCGGCAAGGAGCAGTATGCGCTCACCGCGCTCAGCCTGGTCTCGGTGTGGCAATTCGTCGGCATCCCGATGATGCTGATCTACGCGGCGCTGCTGTCGATTCCGGACGAGGTGATCGAGGCAGCCGAATGCGACGGCGTCACCGGCATGGCGCAGTTCTGGAAGATCAAGCTGCCGCTGATCCTACCTTCCATCGGCATCATCTCGATCCTGACCTTCGTCGGCAATTTCAACGCCTTCGACCTGATCTACACCGCGCAAGGGGCGCTCGCCGGGCCGAACTATTCGACCGACATCCTCGGCACCTTCCTCTACCGCGCCTTCTTCGGCTTCCAGCTGCAGGTCGGCGATCCCAACATGGGCGCCGCGATCGCCACGATCATGTTCCTGATCATCCTCGCCGGCGTCTGCGTCTACCTGTTCCTCGTGCAGACGCGCCTGCGTCGCTACCAGTTCTGAGGCGCGCCATGAGCACAGCTACCCGTTCGCTTCCCCGCACCATCGGCGCGCATGCGATCCTTATCACCTACACGGTGATCGCGCTGTTTCCGGTGATCCTGGTGGTGATGAACTCGTTCAAGTCGCGCGCGGGCATTTTTGGCGCGCCGCTGACGCCGCCGACGCCGAAGACCTTCGACCTGATCGGCTACACGACGGTGTTCGGCCAGGGCGATTTCTTCCACTATTTCCAGAACAGCCTCGTCGTCACCGTGCTCTCGCTGTTCTTCGTGCTTTTGTTCGGCGCAATGGCGGCGTTCGCGCTGTCGGAATACCGTTTCCGCGGCAACACGCTGATGGGGCTTTACCTGGCGCTCGGCATCATGATCCCGATCCGCCTCGGCACCGTCGCCATCCTGCAATTGATGGTGGCGACAGGGCTGGTCAACACGCTGGCGGCGCTGATCCTGGTCTACACCGCGCAAGGCCTGCCGCTGGCCATCTTCATCCTATCGGAATTCATGAAGCAGGTGTCCGACGACCTGAAGAATGCCGGCCGCATAGACGGGCTTTCGGAATATACGATCTTTTTCCGCCTTGTCCTGCCGCTGGTGCGGCCGGCGATGGCGACGGTCGCCGTCTTCACGATGATCCCGATCTGGAACGACCTGTGGTTCCCGCTGATCCTGGCCCCTTCGGAAGAGACCAAGACGGTGACGCTCGGCGCCCAGCTCTTCCTCGGCCAGTTCGTCACCAACTGGAACGCGATCCTGGCAGCGCTGTCGCTGGCGATCCTGCCGGTGCTGATCCTCTATGTCATCTTCTCGCGGCAGCTGATCCGCGGCATCACGTCGGGAGCGGTGAAGTGAGCGGGGGGTTGCTAATCGCATTCGGTCGGCGCTTCACCCCGCCCGGC
>CCNB01000001.1:99682-101406 GCA_000824785.1 Mesorhizobium plurifarium
CCTCCCCATCGAGGGGAGGTAGGAGGTCGCCGCTTTATTCTCGACCGCCTGGGTCCTCGGTTCAGGGCCGCTTCTTTGGCGGTGGGGATTTTCGCGCCAACGCCTTACCTCCCCTTGATGGGGAGGTCGGCGCGTAGCGCCGGGTGGGGTGACACCGTCTCAAGAGAAAGTGGAGCAGTCCGTGAGCGATAAACCCCTTCGAGTCGTCGTCGCCGGCCTTGGCAATATGGGCCGCAGCCATGCGCTGGCCTATCACACCAATCCGGGCTTCGAGATCGCCGCGCTGGTCAACCGCTCCGACGTGCCGCTGCCGGAAGGACTTTCCGGCTACGGCATCCGGCGCTCCTTCGAGGACGCGCTGCGCGACGAGAAGCCGGACGTGGCGGCGATCGCCACCTATTCCGACAGCCATGCCGACTACGCGGTGCGAGCCTTCGAGGCGGGCTGCCATGTCTTCGTCGAGAAGCCGCTGGCGACGACGGTTGCCGACGCGCAACGCGTGGTCGACGCCGCCAAGGCCAACGGCAGGAAGCTGGTGATCGGCTATATATTACGCCACCATCCGTCCTGGATCCGCCTCATCGCCGAGGCGCGCAAGCTCGGCGGCCCGTATGTCTTTCGCATGAACCTCAACCAGCAGTCCTCCGGCCATACCTGGGGGACGCACAAGCAATTGATGCAGACGACCTCGCCGATCGTCGATTGCGGCGTGCATTATCTCGACGTGATGCTGCAAATCACCGACGCAAGACCCGTCGAGGTGCGCGGCATGGGCGTGCGCCTGACCGACGAGATCGCACCCTCGATGTACAATTACGGCCACCTGCAGGTGCTGTTCGAGGACGGCTCGGTCGGCTGGTACGAGGCCGGCTGGGGGCCGATGATCTCGGAGACGGCCTTCTTCGTGAAGGACGTGATGTCGCCCAGGGGCTGCGTCTCGATCATGATGAAGGAGGGCGTCAAGTCCGACGACATCGACACCCACACCAAGACCTCGACCATCCGGCTGCACAGCGCGGCAACCGGGCCGGACGGCAAATTCACAAAAGAAGACCAGCTGCTGTCGATGGAGGGCGAGCCGGGCCACCAGGAGCTCTGCGACCTGGAGCAGGCCTTCCTGCTCAAGGCCATCCGCGACAATATCGACCTCACCCGCCACATGGACGATGCCGTGAAATCGCTCGCCGTCTGCCTTGCCGCCGACGAGAGCGTGCGCAGCGGCAACGCCGTCAAACTCTAGAACAGGAACGAAGCCGTGGGCTCGCTGAAGATCGAGAATGTGAAGAAGGCTTTCGGGCCGGTCGAGGTGCTGAAGGGCATCGACCTTCAGGTCAATGACGGCGAGTTCGTCGTCTTCGTCGGCCCATCCGGCTGCGGGAAATCGACACTGCTGCGCGTCATCGCCGGCCTGGAGGATTCGACCTCCGGCCGCGTGCTGATCGACGGCGCGGATGTTTCCGTCACGCCGCCGGCGAAGCGCGGCATCGCCATGGTGTTCCAGACCTATGCGCTCTACCCGCACCTGACGGTGAAGAACAACATGGCGCTGGGCCTGAAGCAGGCCGGCACGCCGGCGGCCGAGATCGAGCGGCGCATCAAGATCGCTTCCGCCATGCTGTCGCTCGAGCCCTATCTGGAACGCCGGCCGGCGGAGCTGTCGGGCGGCCAGCGCCAGCGCGTGGCCCTCGGCCGCTCGGTCGCCAAGCGACCGAAGGTTCTGCTGC
>CCNB01000001.1:101416-101536 GCA_000824785.1 Mesorhizobium plurifarium
GAGGCGGCCGGATGAGGGGTGTTGGAAGGATCGCGACGTAGCCGAATTAGGCGCCCGGAACCCTCGATCTTCAAGGTCGCACTCCGCTGGAGCACCCCTCATCCGTCTCGGCGCTGCGCG
>CCNB01000002.1:0-123383 GCA_000824785.1 Mesorhizobium plurifarium
GAAGTGATGACCTCGACTGCGTCGACGTCGAATGACGAGGTTGTCGCCGGGGGAGGGCGAATGTTCCCTTTCGCCATCGGGGCAGTACGGTGCCACAGATGACGGCCCGGATTGCCGGCATGGCGGCGCGATTTCATCACGCGCTTGGCTGCAAGCTCCTCGGATCATGAATACGATCGCCCTACTGAGAACGAGGGGCCAAAAGCATAGCGATGGATGACCAGCCAGGGGCAATTCCAAGAAAACTGAGCAAGATTTTCCGTCCGGCGTTCCGCTGAAGGGGAGACGTGGTCATGAAATAACCTGCTGGCCAGCTCGACATCAGCGCGCCGCGGTTGAAACAGATAGCGGCCGATCGCCGGCATCGCCAGAGGCGCCCAGCGGTCCCGTCCGGTCACTGCTCGCAGCGTCGGCGACGAAGGCCTTGGCACAGATTGCCAATATTTTTAATTTGGCCAGCAATGTGTTGCCGCGTGTCTTGATATTGGCGATTGGCCGGGCCTCGGGGCGGTTGCGCTGCGCCAATCCTGTCAACGTCGGCAAGCCATCGGCCATACGTCGCAGACCCACGCGCGTCATCGGATTGCCCGCGATTGCCACCACGCCGCAGCGGCCCGGGGCGGGGCTTGTTTCAGTAAGCGGGCTTCGCCGTGCCGCGTTTCCTTCTTCAATCGCCACCTTCTCATCGCACCGAACTCGATGCTGCCTGAGGCAAAATCGTGCGGCTCTGACATGGATCAGGGCAAACAGGCCGCGACTGCGTAATCAATGCGCTGCGGATTGGCGTCCGCCGGAATTTCCAGATCGGGTCTTGCGATGAAATTTGGCACAGAGATCGTCCTTCTAAGCCTGTTTGCCTTTGCAGCTCTAGTCGCCGCCGGCTTCGGCGTGGACGAAGCCTTTCGCCAGCATATGTGGGTTTTGTTCTTCGCCCTGGTTGGCTTCAACGCGATCCTGATGCGCAACACCGATTTCAAGCTGGCAGCTCCGATCGACCCCGCAGCTTACATGGATGGACCGATCCGCTACGGCGCCATCGCAACGGTTTTCTGGGGCGTCGTCGGCATGCTGGTCGGCGTCGTCATCGCGCTTCAGCTTGCATACCCTCATCTCAACATCGAGCCCTGGTTCAATTTCGGCCGGCTGAGGCCGCTTCATACCTCCGGCGTCATCTTCGCCTTCGGCGGCAATGCGCTTCTGTGCACATCCTTGTATGTCGTGCAGCGAACGTCCCGAGCCAGGCTGTTCGGCGGCAATCTCGCCTGGTTCGTCTTCTGGGGCTACCAGCTCTTCATCGTCATGGCCGCGACCGGCTATCTGCTGGGCATCACCGAAGGCCGCGAATACGCCGAGCCCGAGTGGTATGTCGACCTCTGGCTGACAATCGTGTGGGTCGCGTATCTGGTCCTTTTCCTCGGCACCATCCTGAAGCGCAAGGAACCGCATATCTACGTCGCCAACTGGTTCTACCTCTCCTTCATCGTGACCATCGCGATGCTGCATGTGGTCAACAACCTGTCGATGCCGGTCTCGTTGCTTGGCTCGAAGAGCTACTCTGCCTTCTCCGGCGTTCAGGACGCCCTGACCCAGTGGTGGTACGGGCACAATGCCGTGGGCTTCTTCCTGACGGCCGGCTTCCTCGGCATGATGTATTATTTCGTGCCGAAGCAGGCGAACCGGCCGGTCTACTCCTACCGCCTGTCGATCATCCATTTCTGGGCGCTGATCTTCCTCTACATCTGGGCCGGGCCGCACCATCTCCACTACACCGCCCTGCCAGACTGGGCGCAGACGCTGGGCATGGTGTTCTCGATCATGCTTTGGATGCCCTCCTGGGGCGGCATGATCAACGGCCTGATGACGCTGTCCGGCGCCTGGGACAAGCTGCGCACCGATCCCATCATCCGCATGATGGTCGCGGCCGTGGCCTTCTACGGCATGTCGACCTTCGAAGGTCCGATGATGTCGATCAAGACCGTCAACTCGCTCTCGCATTACACCGACTGGACCATCGGCCATGTCCACTCCGGCGCGCTTGGCTGGGTGGGCATGATCTCGTTCGGCGCGATCTACTCCATGGTGCCGAAACTCTGGAACCGCGAGCGTCTCTACTCGCTGCGCCTCGTCGCCTGGCACTTCTGGCTGGCGAGCCTTGGCATCGTCGTCTACGCGGCCGTGATGTGGGTCTCGGGCATCATGCAGGGCCTGATGTGGCGCGAGTACGACGAGCAGGGGTTCCTTGTCTACACCTTCGCCGAAACGGTCGCCGCCATGCATCCCTACTATGTCATGCGCGCCGCCGGCGGCGCCATGTATCTGTCCGGTGCACTGATCATGGCTTGGAACATCGCAATGACCATCTTTGGCTACCAACGTGAAGAGGATCCGATGCCGGGCTCAATCGACGCCCTCCAGCCCGCCGAATGAGGAGCCAGACATGGGCCTGATGGATAGACACGCGCTGATCGAGAAGAACGCCACGCTGCTTCTCGTCGGATCCCTGCTGGTCGTGACCGTCGGCGGCATCGTCGAGATCGCGCCGCTGTTCTATCTCGACAACACGATCGAGAAGGTCGAGGGGATGCGCCCGTACTCGCCGCTCGAACTCGCAGGACGCAACATCTACGTGCGCGAGGGATGCTATCTCTGCCACAGCCAGATGATCAGACCGTTCCGCGACGAGGTCGAGCGCTACGGCCACTACAGCCTGGCGGCCGAGTCGATGTACGACCATCCGTTCCAGTGGGGGTCCAAGCGCACCGGGCCGGATCTCGCGCGCGTCGGCGACCGCTACTCCAACAGCTGGCACGTCCAGCATCTTACCGACCCGCGCTCCGTCGTGCCGGAATCCATCATGCCAAGCTATGCCTTCCTGAAGGATAGGCCGATCGACGTGAAAGACTTCTCCATGCACCTCGTCGCCAACCGGCGCGTCGGTGTCCCCTACACCCACGACCTAGTCGTGCAAGCCAACGCCGACCTGATGGCGCAGGCCAATCCTGACGCCGACACGTCCGGACTGGAAAGCCGCTATCCGAAAGCCAGGGTCGGCGACTTCGACGGCAACCCGCAGCAGGTCACCGAGATGGACGCCCTGGTCGCCTATCTGCAGATGCTCGGCACTCTTGTCGACTTCAAGAACTACGACGAAGCCGTTGGCTACCGCTGAGGAGAACAAACAGATGGACTACAACCTGATGCGCGAGTTTGCCGACAGCTGTGGCCTGCTTGGCATGGTGCTCTTCTTTGCTGGATGCGTTGCCTTCGCGCTCCGACCGGGCGGTCACAGTCAGGCTCATGAAGCCGCACACATCCCCTTCAAAGACGACTGATCATGAGCACGCAGTATATCGATGATATGTCGGGCGTCTCAACCACCGGTCATGAGTGGGACGGCATCAGGGAACTCAACAACCCCCTTCCACGCTGGTGGGTGATCACCTTCTACGTCACCATCGCCTGGGCGATCGGCTACACCATCGCCTACCCCGCCTGGCCGATGCTGAGTTCCGCCACCAGGGGCGTTCTGGGCTTCTCCAGCCGTGGCGAGGTCAAGAACGAGATGGCGGCGGCGGAAGCCGCCAAGACCAAATATGTCGCGGCGATCAAGTGCAAGAGCGTCTCCGAAATCGCCGGCGACGATGCCCTGCGCGAGTTTGCCGTCTCGGCCGGCGGCGCGGCATTCAGGGTCAACTGCGTGCAATGCCACGGATCCGGCGCGCAAGGGTCGAAGGGATTTCCGAACCTCAACGATGACGATTGGCTCTGGGGAGGCAAGATGGAGCAGATCCAGCAGACGATCACGCATGGCATTCGTTTCGCCGCGGACTCCGATACCCGCCAGTCGGAGATGCCCGCTTTCGCCGATGTGCTCCAGCCCGAGCAGATCGCTCAGGTCAGCGCTTTCGTTGCCAGCCGTTCGGGGGCCGTCAAGGACAAGAGCATGAGTGAGCCCGGCGCCAAGGTCTTCGCGGAAAACTGCGCTGTCTGCCATGGCGAGAACGCAAAGGGCAACAGAGAATTCGGCGCACCCGATCTGACCGATGCGATCTGGCTCTATGGCCCTGGCGAAGCTGCCATTGCTTCGCAGGTACGAGCCCCGAAGAGCGGGGTGATGCCCGCCTGGATCGAGCGCCTCGGCGAGATCAAGGTCAAGGAACTTGCAGTCTATGTCCATTCGCTTGGCGGCGGAGAATAGGCGGCGGCCTGTTCTCGGCCCTCCCCCCGCCAAGCGACGAGGCCCGGCGCGAGCCGGGCCTCGACCGCGTTGCGGCAGTCCGCGATTGAACTTCCTCAACCCGACGCTGCTCGCCATGCGGCAAGGGTCGCCCGACCATCGGCCAGAACCCGTGGTCGAGTGTCGGCCGCGAACATCGTCGCTGGTCCCCGGAGCGTCTCGTGCTTGATAACAAGCAGATAAAACGACTCGAGGCCGAAGCGGTCAACTCCGCCAAGACGCGACAGCCGCTCTACGCAGCGCGCAAGAAGATTTTCCCCAAGCGCGCCTCCGGCCGTTTCCGCCAATTCAAATGGCTGGTGATGGCGATCACGCTCGGCATCTATTACCTGACGCCCTGGCTGCGCTGGAACCGTGGTGCCTTCGCTCCCGATCAGGCCGTTCTCATCGACCTGGCCAGCCGGCGCTTCTACTTCTTCTTCATCGAGATCTGGCCGCAGGAATTCTACTACGTCGCCGGGCTGCTCATGATGGCAGGCATCGGTCTTTTCCTGATCACATCGACGGTGGGACGGGCCTGGTGCGGCTATACCTGCCCGCAGACCGTCTGGGTCGATCTGTTCCTTGTCGTGGAACGCGCGATCGAAGGCGACCGCAATGCCCGCATGAAGCTGGACGCCGCCCCCTGGAGCGCGCGCAAGCTCTTCCTGCGCGGATCCAAGCATGCCATCTGGCTCGCCATCGCGGTCGCCACGGGTGGCGCTTGGATCTTTTACTTCGCCGACGCGCCGAAGCTGCTTGGCGAAGTCTTGAGCGGCACGGCCGCCCCCGTCGCCTATGGTACGATCGCCGTGCTTACCGGCACCACCTATGTGTTGGGCGGGCTGATGCGCGAGCAGGTCTGCACCTATATGTGCCCGTGGCCGCGCATCCAGGCCGCCATGCTCGACGAAAATTCGTTGACGGTGACCTACAATGACTGGCGCGGCGAACCACGTTCGCGTCATGCCAAGAAGGCATTGGCGGCTGGACAGGCGGTCGGCGACTGCGTCGACTGCAACGCCTGTGTCGCCGTCTGCCCGATGGGGATCGAAATCCGCGACGGCCAGCAGCTGGAATGCATCACCTGCGCCCTGTGCATAGACGCCTGCGACAGCATCATGGACAAGCTCGGCCGCGAACGCGGGCTGATCTCCTACGCGACGCTGGCGGATTACAACGCCAACATGGCGCTGGCGACCGCCGGAGGCGCAAACCCGGTCGATCCGGCGCTCGTGAGAACGGCTAGCGGCGGCTTCGTCGACGGCCTCGCACATTTCCACCTGGGCAAGATCTTCCGGCTGCGCACCTTCATCTATCTCGGCGCATGGTTGGCGATCGGGCTGGTGCTCGTCTATTCGCTGCTGACGCGCGAGCGGCTGGAGCTGAACGTCCTGCACGACAGGAATCCGCAATTCGTGAGGCTTTCGGACGGCGCGATCCGCAACGGCTACACAGTCAAGCTGCTCAACATGATACCCGAGCCGAGGACGATCGAGGTCACGCTGGAGGGCCTCGACGGCGGCGAGATGAGCATCGTCGGCATCGACCAGGCCCCGAGCCGCTCTTTCTCCGTTCCGGTCGAACCCGACCGGCTGAAGACGCTGAAGGTCTTCGTTCGTCAGCCGGCAGGCCAGATCAAGAAGCCGGTTCAACGCTTCGAATTCCGCATCGAGGACAACGCGGGTTCCGAATCCGCCGAATACACCGCCAGTTTCAACGCGCAGGAGAACGGCAGATGAGCACCGATACGCAAAAGCCGCGCGAGTTCACCGGGAGCCACATGCTGATCGTCATCGTCAGCTTTTTCGCGGTGGTGATTGGAGTCAACGTTACAATGGCCACGCTCGCCCGGAAAACCTGGACCGGCCTTGTCGTCGAGAACACCTATGTTGCCAGCCAGCAGTTCAATGAAGAAGCAAGGAAGGGAAGAGCGCAGGCGGCGCTCGGCTGGAAAGGCAAGCTGACCATTGCCTCCGGCGAGGTCCGCTACGGCCTTGTCGACCCCCAGGGAAAGCCGGTGCCGCTGCACGGCGTCAAGATACTGTTTCGGCATCCGGCCTACGAGGCCGAGGACGAAGTCGTAACCCTTGCCGCCCCCTCCGGCGGCGCCGCTGCGAAGACCGAGGAATTTGCCGCCCGGCACACGCCGAAGGATGGCGTCTGGATCGTCGAGATCGATGCCGACGCCGGGCTGGCCACTCCATTCCGCGATGTCCGCCGCGTGATGATCTCGAATGGGGCCCTGCAATGAGCTGCTGCGCGCCGGGATCTGAAATAGCATTGGAGGTCGCAGCGTCGGCTTTGCCCTCCAGTGACGAGATCAAGCTGGCCAGCCGTCCGTTGGGCGGTGACAGCCACCAGACGGATTTGTCGGTGCCGGCGGTCCATTGCGGTGGCTGCATCCAGGCGATCGAGGCCGCGCTCGCCAAGCTCGAAAACGTTGAATCCGCCCGCGTCAATCTCTCGACGAAACGCGTGTCGGTTCGCTGGCATGGCGACCAAGTCCCTCCGTTGTTCGCCACGCTTGGCCGCTTGGGCTATAAGGCGCATCTGTTCGACCCGGAAATTCATGAGAAGGACAAGACGCTTTCGGAGTTGATCCGCGCCCTTGCCGTCGCGGGCTTCGCGGCCGGCAACATCATGCTGCTTTCGGTGTCGGTCTGGTCCGGCGCCGAAGGCGCGACACGGGATCTGTTTCACTGGATATCGGCGCTGATCGCCATCCCGGCGCTCGCCTTCGCTGGCGGGATCTATTTCCGCTCCGCGGCGAATGCCCTTCGCCACGGCCGGATGAACATGGACGTGCCGATCGCTGTCGGTGTGTCGCTCGCCTACGCGATGAGCCTCTATGAGACCATCAATCAAGGCGAGCACGCCTATTTCGACGCCTCAGTATCGCTGCTTTTCTTCCTGCTGATCGGCCGCACGCTGGACCATGTGATGCGCGAGCAGGCGCGAACGGCCGTCAATGGCCTGTCGCGGCTTGCCGCGCGAGGGGCCGTCGTCCTGCGGGACGACGGCACGCGCGAGTATGTGCCGGTCGCCGAATTGGTCCCAGGGATGCGCCTGCTTATTGCGGCCGGAGAGCGGATACCGGTCGACGGCGATGTAATCAGCGGGAATTCCGACCTCGATTGCTCGATCGTCTCAGGCGAGAGCGCGCCAAAGGCCGTCGGGGCCGGCGCCCATGTGCAGGCTGGCACGCTCAACCTGACGGGTCCGCTGACGATGCAGGCCACCGCCGCCGCGAAGGACTCCTTCCTGGCGGAAATGGTTCGGCTGATGGAAGCCGCCGAAGGCGGCCGCTCGCGCTACCGCCGGATCGCCGACCGGGTGTCGTCGCTCTATGCGCCCGTGGTCCATCTGGCGGCCTTTGTGACATTCCTCGGCTGGATGGTTGCGTCCGGCGATTGGCATCGCGCCATGACCATCGCCATCGCCGTGCTCATCATCACATGCCCCTGCGCGCTCGGCCTTGCGGTGCCGATCGTCCAGGTCGTGGCGGCGCGACGCCTGTTCGAGGCCGGCGTGATGGTCAAGGACGGCTCGGCCATGGAGCGCCTCGCCGCAATCGATACGGCCGTGTTCGACAAGACCGGGACACTGACTTTGGGGCGTCCGAAGCTTGTAAACGCGTCTGCGATCGATCCCGCCATGCTTGCAATAGCGGCCGACATCGCTGCTCATTCGCGCCACCCGTTCTCAAAAGCCATTGCCGCCCATGGCGGATCTGCCGATCAGCCTAAGCTTCTCTCCGTGCGGGAAGAACCGGGCTTCGGCATCGAAGCGCTCGCAGGGGACGACGTCTGGCGCCTTGGCCGACGCGGATGGGCCGGGTGGAAGGCACGCACCGGCAGCGAAGGCAAGCCCGGCGGCTATGGCGGCACGGTGCTTTCGAGGAATGGCAGCATTGTCGCATGTTTCGCCTTCGAGGACGCGGCCCGATCGGACGCCAAGGCGGCAATCCAGCAGTTGAAGGGCGCAGGCGTGTCGGTCGATATATTGTCCGGTGATACCGAGAGGGCCTGCAGCGAGGTTGCCGACGCATTGGAGATCGACAATTTCGTGCCGGCGTTGTTGCCCTCGGGCAAGGTCGAGTGGATCGAAGCGCTGACCCGCGCCGATCATAAGGTGCTGATGGTGGGCGACGGCCTCAACGACACGCCGGCACTGCGCGCGGCGCATGTCTCGATCGCCCCGGCGACCGCGGCCGACATCGGCCGCAAGGCCGCGGACTTCGTCTTCCTGCGCGAAAGCCTCCTCGCCGTCCCTCTTGCCATGGAGGTCTCGCGCAGGGCCGGCGGGCTCATTCGCCAGAACATCGCCATCGCGATCGTCTACAATGCCTTTGCCGTGCCGATCGCTATTCTTGGACACGTCACGCCGCTGATCGCCGCCATCGCCATGTCCGCTTCCTCGCTGCTTGTCATTGGAAACGCCCTGCGCCTGCAAGGCTTTGCAACCACCACGACGGCTCCTTCGGCAACGGGCGCGGGCTCATGACGACGCTCGTCTACCTGGTACCAGCAGCGCTGTTCCTTGGCGCGCTCGGGCTATCCGGCTTTCTATGGGCGTTGAGCAGTGGTCAATACGAGGATCTCCACGGGGCCGCTGAACGCATCCTCATCGACTGGGACGACAAGCTGGAACGCTGACCTGATCACTGTGCTGGCAATTGTGCGGATGGCGATGGTCAGCCGGGTCGACTTGGTCGCGGCCAGACTGCCAAGGCTCCCACAGCGAGCTCGCCAAGCCACGTTCAATTAGTCCTACCGCTCGAAGGACTTGTCGCCCGTTCCTCCGTGCGGGCGGCTCACGTGCCAAAGTACCTCGCATGGCAGATAGGAGCGTCCGATGTTTGCTTGAAAAATGCTGCCGAGCCGATGCGACTGGCGCGAAAAACGGATCAGCCAAGATTAAGTTTGCCGAACGTACGCCGCAGGGGCGCCCGTCATTCCAGGATGACGTGACCACATCGCATTTTCTTGGGCCGTTGACCAGTCGAGCATAAAAGCCGCCGCTGTCGGGTTTGCCGCGCCTGGCTGATCCAGATCAAGGTTATCTTCTGGCCGGCGTGGTTACGTCGACCAATCCTTCAAGGGAGAGGGAGAATGTATGTCTAACGGACAGTGTGGTCGTTACCTTCAGCGAATAGCGGTGGTGAGAATCCCCCTTTCTGGCTGGCAATCTGCCTGGCTCGGCCCGTGGCTTAAGGCGATGCGGCGCACAACGGCAGCCAGGCCAACCGGTCCACGGGTTGCGGCTCAACAGAACCAGCAGCTCACCCAGATATCCGACGCGATGGCAGCGCGCTGATGGCCAGTTGCGACGACAGTTTCGACATCATCGTCGCCGGAGCCGGACCGGTTGGACTTTCCTTCGCCGCATCGCTTGCAAAGAGCGATCTCAAAGTGGCGGTGGTTGAGCAGCAGCCCTTCGAAAGCCTGGCAAAGCCGCCTTCCGATGGTCGCGAGATCGCGCTGACCTTCGCCTCGATCAACATCCTTCGCGAGCTCGGCGCCTGGGATGCCATCTCCGTTAATCACAAGTCACCAGTGCAAGGCGCGCGCGTGCTCAACGGATCGAGCCCTTTCGCTCTGTGTTTCGATCCTCCGAGAAGATCTGCAGAACCACTCGGATTTCTGGTCCCAAATTGTCGGATCCGCGATGCCCTGTTCAAGATCATCCGCTCGCACCACCGTGTCCAGCTGCTATGCGGCCACTCGGTCGTTGCTGTAACCAACAGCCGCAAAGGAGCGGTCGTAAAGCTTTCCGACGGCAGGCGGTTGACCGCTCGGCTTTTCGTCGCAGCAGATTCGCGTCTGTCGCGAACGCGCGACCTGCTCGGCATCGCCGCCGATATCAATCGGCTTGGCAGCTCGATGGTGATTTGCCGGGTCAGGCACGAACGCGCCCACCATCAGCTCGCAATCGAATGGTTCGATCACCATCAGACCATAGCGATCTTGCCGCTGATGGAAGGCGAGTCGTCATTGCTTATCACATTGCGCGCAAACGACGCCAATAGACTTCTTGCCTTAGATGACGATCTGTTCCTGATCGAATTGACGGACCGGTGTCGAGGGCGCCTCGGAAAAATGGCCCTTGCAAGCAAGCGCCATATCTATCCGTTGGTCACGACTTGGGCGCACAGCTTCTGGGCTCCAAGCGCCGCACTCGTCGGCGACGCTGCCGTCGGCATGCACCCGGTGACCGCCCATGGCTTCAACATCGGCCTCGACGGCCAAAAGCAACTCGCCCACGGAATACTGACGGCTATTCGCAATGGTCACGACATCGCCCACCCAGACATGTTGCGCAGATACGAGAGCCGCCTGCGCTCGAGGGCCGCACCTCTTTATCACGCTACCAATCTACTGGTCGGGATCTACTCGAACGAGCACCCGGCGGCCCGATTCGCAAGACATGTGGGGCTTCGCTTGGGGCAATATCTTCCGTTCGTCCGACACGGCATTGCGAACATGCTTGGGCGATGAAAAAGCTGCCAGCAGATTTCGGGCTATTGCGGCGGATGGATTGCCAGGTGCGCTGCGACATTCCCCCGAGCTAGTTGCTGTCCCTGGCGCGCGATTCGGCGGGGATTTCCCGCTGGAGTCCTTCGTTCCTGGGTGACATTTTCGTCGGCCCCCACGTCGCGTTGGCTAAAGGAAACGGAGCCTCCGCCGGACCTTGCCTCAGCCTGCATCGCCGTATGTTGGCACAAATGATCCCGCCCGCAGGATGAGGCGAAGCGCCCCGGTCCATATCTCGCCACTGGCACCGCCCCCCGGTGTCGGCCTGCCGTCTTTTTTCTTGTCGGAACGCCAGTCAGCCGGCGAACAATTCCCGGTAGCCGGTCGCCACCATCCAGTTCGCCCGATCGAGATGGCTGCGGGCCGCATTGCGGGCCCGTTCCGGTTCGCGTTCGGGATCGATGCCGAGGATCAACTGTGCCATTTCCTCGTAACTGGCACTGTCGGCGGCGGCGTCCAGAAACCGCATATAGGTCGTAAAATGCTCTTTATCGTAAGCCGTGAGGCTATCCGACCAGGGAACTTCGTCTTGCATTTCGATGTCCAAGTGGCTTTGTGCGAGTTCGGATTCCGGGCGCGTCTTCCACGATCCCAGATGTGTTTTGAGGGCCTCACTATAACGAATAGGCACGATCGTTCCTAGAACGATAGTTCCGGTTCTGGTCCGTATACCGCCATGGACCTCAAAGAGGTGATGGCGATCAACATGCGTCGCGTGCGCCATCATCAGGACTTGACGCAGGAGGAATTGGCGGCTCTCGCGCAGCTCAGCATGCGTTATGTGGGCTCAATCGAGCGCGGCCGCGTCTCCGCGAGCGTAAGTGTCCTGGGCCGGCTCGCAAAGGCTCTTAATGTCGATCCTTGCGAATTGATCAAGCCGCCCCGGTGATCAAGCAATCCATATTCCCGGTCGGGATGACTCGTTAGATGGCGGCGTTCAACCCCTTGAACTGAGCGGCGCCTGCGCGCAGACGGCGCTCACCGGACGCTCAGGAAATCGCGCCTGCTCGGCGATCGGCCCAATGGCCGCGTCAGTCTTTTCCACTGTAGCAAAACAGTAATGTCGTTGAGGGGCTGGGTAGCCGTGAGTGATTGTGGTCGATTGTTTAACAATGCCTCGGAGTTCCACAATAATTAAACAATGGTGTAACGCAAGTTTCACAAAAATCTGGCTTTTATTGTTAGGCATATCGTGTAATGTGCTAAGATGCTTTGGTGAGCCGGAGGAAGATTGTAAACATATTGGGTCGCCTACGTTATTGGTCTAAGGTCGGCAACCGGATTCCTAGGTATGATAAGAGATGTGACCGTAACCGCGAACGCTAACAATGGAACTCGCCAAGCATCCACCGCATCGGCGTTGCGGTCTCTGGTATGTTCGAGTGAAATCGCTTTCCTTATGGAAGCCCACGACGCCCTGTCGGCGTCGGTCGCGGAGGCCGCAGGCTTTCGAGGTCTGTGGGCCTCAGGACTGTCGATCTCGTCCTGCCTGGGCTATCGCGATGCGAACGAAGCGTCCTGGACCGAAATCGTCGATGCTGTGCACAGAATCGTCGAGGCCACGCAAATACCTGTTCTTGTCGACGGCGACAGCGGATTCGGGAATTTCAACAACGCGCGCCTGTTCGCGCGCAAGCTGCACCAACGCGGGGCGGCCGGGGTCTGCGTCGAGGATAAGAGCTTCCCAAAAAAGAACTCGTTTGTCGCAGACCGGCACCCACTCGCTGAGATCGGCGAGTTCTGCGGACGTCTGCAAGCTATTCGGGACCACGTGCCGGATCCGGAATTTGTTGTGGTCGCGCGGACAGAGGCACTCATCGCCGGACATGGTCAGGATGAGGCGCTGACGCGGGCACATGCTTATGCTGAGGCCGGTGCCGACGCGATCTTGATCCACTCGCGCAAACCAGACCCAGCCGAAATTCTCGCCTTTAGCCGCGCCTGGGGGAACCGTCTTCCGGTAGTGATCGTCCCGACGAAATATTACCGCGCGCCGGTCGCGCAATACAGAGCGGCACAAATCTCAACCGTGATTTGGGCGAACCATAATATGCGTGCTGCGATCTCGGCCATGCGCCAGGTTTGCGACCGCATCATCCGCGAAGAGAGCACCGCCGGGATCGAGCGCGACGTTGCGACGCTCGAAGAGCTCTTTGATCTGCTGAAATATCAAGAGCTCTCCGCGGCCGAACAAAAATATCTGCCGCAAATAGCGAGCGGTGCCCCATAAGCGGGCCTGACTTCCCAAATCAAGGCAAGGAGGCGCCGATGCTTGCTCGACGCACAAGCTCGTTCGGTTCCTCTGGAACCGCCGCGGCGCGGGCCGCCGCAAGACAGGCAGCCCATAGCCGCCAAGAGGTGATCGACCTCACCGCTGGCGAGATCTGGAGCGAGCTCGCTCCGACCATTCGCGAAGGCGCGATCAATGCTATCAACAACGGCGTCAATCGATACACCGATACGCTCGGCATGATGGAATTGCGCGAGGCGCTGGCGCGGAAGGTCTCCTTCGATACGGGCCAAACCTGGAAAGCCGACGAGATCGCGGCAACGACAGGCGCCAAGCAAGCGCTCTTCAATGCAACCATGGTGCTGCTCAATCCAGGTGATGAGGTGATTATCCCTTCTCCCTACTGGACGACGTTCTCGGCCCAGGTCGTGATTGCAGGTGGCAAGCCGGTTTTCGTCGATACGCGTTCCAACGCCTACGTCCCGCGAATCCAGGACATCGCTGCGGCATTGACCGAAAAGACCCGAGCGATCGTCGTCAATACGCCCGCCAACCCGTCGGGTGCGGTCTACGATTTTGATACGCTGACGGCGATCGCCCAACTGGCGATCAACCGCGACCTCTGGGTCATTTTCGATGAATGCTATGCCAATTTCGTCTACGGTCATCATGCCCATCACCCGATCGTTTCGGTTGTGCCCGAAGTCAGGTCTCGAACAATTATCGTCAACGGATTCAGCAAGTCGCTCGCCCTGACGGGCTGGCGGATCGGCTATCTGGCGGCTCCAAAGGAAGTTGTTGATGCCGTCAGGGCCTTGCAGTCCCATACCACCTCAAATCCCAATGTGATCGCCCAACATGCGGTGCTGGCTCACCTTGAGCGGGCAGACGTCCGCCATGAGAGCAAGCTGGCCTTGCAACTGGCAAGTTCCAGACAGATCGGTCTCAGCATCCTGTCCTCATTGAGGCGGATTCCCGCGCCTCGGGCGCAGGGCGGCATTTATTTCTATCTTGATCTTTCCAACTTGCGACCCGCATTCAAGAATGGTGCGGCGACAGCAGATGACGTTGTGACCTCGCTCCTTGCCGACGCCGGCGTCGCAGCCGTATCGGGCACCGCCTTCGGCGACCCCCTCGGTCTGCGCCTGTCCTATGGAATTCCTCCCGAAGAACTCGAAACCGGACTAACCCGGCTGGTTGATGTCCTCAACGGCTGGAAATGACACTCCCAAGAAAGGCACATCGACATGCCTGTCGCCGCGCCCAAGAAAGCCGTCATCCTCGCCGCCGGAATGGGCTCCCGTCTGCGCCCGCTGACCGATCTGCGGCCGAAGCCCCTGATCGAAGTCAACGGCACATCGATTCTGCACAATGCGCTGCGAAACCTCGCGGCAATCGGCGTGGAAGAGGTCATAGTCGTCGTCGGCTACCGCAAAGACGCTATCCAATACGCATGCGGCAACCGCTTCCACGGCGTCCAGATCACGTATGTGGAGTCAACGGTTTTCGACCGCACCGGCAGCGCCTATTCGCTTTGGCTAGCCCGCGATATGCTGCTTTCGGGGGATTTCTATCTACTCGAAGGCGACGTCTTCTTTGAACAGAATGCACTCCTTTATCTTAACATGGCCGATGCCGCCGATGTTGCCGCCGTTGTAACGTTCGACGCCACCATGCAAGGGTCGGCGGCGGTGCTTTCGGCGCGCGGCTTGATCTCGACTTTCCGCACAAAGCAGACCGCGGCAGATCTTGCCGCAAGCGGACCCAAGCTGTTCAAGACAATGAATCTGCTGCGCTTGGCCGCGTCTACCCTCAGAGGCCTCATCGTTCCCGCGCTCGACGAGGTCATCGGCTCAGGTGCTACTCAGGCTCACATTGAGGAACTTCTTGCCTATCTCGTGGAAAGGCGCGGGCTCCAACTAGCCGCGGCCTGTTGCGATGGCGTGAAATGGTGCGAGATCGACAGTGCCGAGGATCTTAACAGCGCGCACAGCATCTTTGCTGATGCCGCGCAGCCGCTCCACCCCGCCCGGGCATAGCGCCTGCGATAATCACAGAGGAAGGTCTGGATGATCCGCCTGCTTGTCGATCCGGCAAATGCAATGACCGCCATCGGCCTCGCACTCTCCTCGATCGGCATCGATTTCTCGATCGCCGGGTTTCCGGAGATCGGCGTGGCAATCGTTTTGTGGGCGCTCTTGGCTGATCATTTTGACGGTATCGTCGCGCGGCGAATGCGAGGCAGCCGGTCGGCGCAAACGGCAGAGGTCGGCAAGAATTTGGACTCGCTCGCCGATCTCGTCAGCGCTGGAATTTTCCCAGCCGTGACCCTGATCGTCGTCGGGCACGGATCGCCACTTTGTGTTGTTTCTGCAGCCGTTCTCGTCGTCGCCAGCGCCTTGCGGCTGAGTTTCTTCAACGTGGTCGGCTCTCCGACAGGGCGATTCGTCGGAGTGCCGACCAGCTGGGTCATGCCGGTGACGGCGATTGTGTTCTTGTTTCGCCCCACTCTCCCCGAAACTATTTTCGCAAAGCTGTTCGCATCCCTCCTCATCCTGCTCGCCAGTCTCCACGTCTCGCCGGTCCGTGTGCCTAAAACGGCGGGCTTCATGTATTTGGTCGTGACGGCGTTTTGCGTCGTTGCATCCGCCGCGCTCGCATTTCGGGGCGCATCTTGAGGCCGCGGGAAGTGCCGCGAGCACGACAGGCCGAGGGTGCCCTTTGTGTCCGGGCGAGCGTGCTCAGCCATTGCGGCAGGCTGAACAATCGATAGGCATGTCCACATCGCGCTTTGTATCCTCATTCGTCCATCGCCAATGTTGCATGATGCAGCTTCGCGTTTGGCTCTGTCGTTCCCGAGGTCGCGCGCCGTTCGCAACCACGACAGCCACGACCTCAATTTTCTTGCCCCTTGTCGGCACCAACGAAAACCAGGGAGCGCCTCATGAGCCGTCAGCAGACCAGCGCAATCGATCTTTCCACCGCGCTGCCGCCGTGCCCATCTTTTCTGGGAGAGGCTTTGTCTCGATCCCTCATCGAACTGGCCTCGCAATCGCAGCTCCACTGGCGGATCCGGAAAAATCGGCCCGGTGGAGAGGAACGCGATCGCCAGATCGGCTCCATATGGATAAGCCCGCGCGTCTGTGAGATCCTCCCCGCCGATCGCATCCTGGTGACCAACGGCACCCAAAACGCGCTCGTCGTCATACTGCGGCACTTGTGCAAACCGGGTGACGTCATTGTGGCCGAAAAGCTGGCTTATCTCCTGATACGCCCGATAGCCTTGTCGCTCGGCTTAATCGTAATCGGTGTCGAAATGGACGCGGAAGGGGTCGAGCCGGCCGCGCTCGAGGCTGTATGTCGGCGAGCCAGTCCCAAACTTCTCTACTGCACCCCGACAGTCCAGAATCCCACCACGGCAGTCATGTCAGCACGTCGGCGAGCCGAGATTGTCCGCGTGGCACGAGCCCACAACATTGCGATCATCGAAGACGATGTGCTCGGCCGTCTCCATCCGGAAGCACCACCATCTCTGTACGCCCACGCCCCAGAAATCACCTGGTACATTATGAGCGTTTCCAAGTGCTTCGCCATGGGCCTTAGACTGGCCTATCTGGCGATACCCGAGGGCCTCGCGGCGGCAGATGTATTGAGGCCGCATCTAAGGTCGTCGTCGATGTTTGCCAACTCTTTGTCCTGCGAGCTCGTTGCGCACTGGATCGAAGGGGACAACGCTCGGCAAATCGTCAACACCGCGCGTGTCGAAGTCACGGCAAGGCAACAATTGGCCCTTCAGCATCTTGGCCGATCCGGGGCCAAAACCGTGCCGGGGGCTTTGCACTTGTGGATAGAACTGCCTGCCAAGGCGAGCTGTGACGCAGTCGTCGAAGCCGCTCTGGCGGCTGGCGTCCAGATTAGATCCGCCAGGGTTTTTTCGGTGGACGATCAGCCACCTCCCAATGCGATACGCGTGGCGATCACAGGTCCCCAGGATCACGCGCAGCTTCATGCCGGATTGTCGGTCGTCGCGGAAATCCTTTCCGCCCATCTCTCACACGACCCACCATGAAGACGTTAAACAGTCGATCCATCAAGACAAGGAATACGGGAAATGAGCACAACAGGCCGTCAAATAATGACCACCGCGCCTGCGGATCTGTTTGCGGGAGCCGCTTACTATTTTGCGCGCTACCAAGCAGACTATCCGGCCGCGATGTTCGATTTCTTGACACAAAATTACCTTTCTGGCCGAGAGCCCGCCATCTTGCTCGATTTAGGCTGTGGAACGGGCCAGATCAGTGTTCCGCTTGCTCGAGTTGCCAATGAAGTCATCGCTGTGGACCCCGATCAAGATATGATCGGTGAGGCACGCCAATACGCCGCCAGGTCCGGCGCTCGCAACGTCTCCTTCGTGACCGGAAAATCCGAGGAGCTTGGCTTGGACATCGGCCCGTTCTCACTGGTCACGATAGCGGGCGCGTTCCATTGGATGGATCGGGAGCGGGTCCTGAACTACCTTGAGAAGGTGGCGGCGCACGACTGTGTTATCGCTGTCATTTCGAGGCACCGGTCGAACTGTTCACCCAATGATTGGTGGTTGGAACAACTCGCCTATACCGAGGCTTTCTGGGGCGGTTTCTTTCCGGCGGGGAGGCAAGGTATCCGACCTGCCTTGAAGGAATCGAATCGTGTCATCCTTGCCCGTTCCGCCTTCAGCGACATTCAGGACAAAAGCTTTCCTTACGAGCATCATTGGGATCTGGATTCGCTCGTCGGCTATATCTTGTCCACATCCAAGGCTTGCCCCGGGGTACTCGGAGACCGACGGCGCGTATTCGAGGATGGCTTGCGGTCCCGACTCTCGGCGATGTCGCCCGCCGGGACGTTCATCGAGCGCGGCGTCGCTTCTTTGCTCCTGGCAGCGCGGCCGTAACGAGCAGTGTCCGCCCGTATATGGCGAGCCTCATCTCAGCGTCGTTCAGCATGTCACGCCGAGGCTTGGCAGGCCATGCTGAACGGCTGACATCATGCAGAAACCGCTTCCAGTTTATATGGCGACTGCTTCAAACGACCAAGGAACTCACGAGCGCCATAGCTCAACATATGGTTCGCATGATCATAAACGAGCCGAACGCCCTTATCGACGAAGGACCCCACGTCGCTGTGGTTGACGAGCGTGCCGCAGATCTTGCCTGCGTCCACTATCGTTTTGATCGCACGATCGACGACTTCTGCAACGGCTTGCGGCTTGTTGCCTTGCTGCCATTCGTAGGTGATGGGCTGAGCGCCGATCGTGAGGGCCAGGTCCCCAGGGGCAACCAGATAGGCGTCGACGCCTTCGACGGCCATGATTTGCGGCAAGTTGTTGACTGCCTCGATGGTCTCAATCATCAGGATAAGCAACCGGTCCTGGTGATCGAATGGCGCGGAGAACCTGAACCGGTCCACGATGCTCTGCGCTACTTTCGCGTCCGACACCAGCGGGATCATCAGACCATCGACACCGCATTCGAGATACTTGGTCACCATCCATGGCGAGGGATCTTCCGGCCGCAGGATAGAAACGGCTCCGGACAGACTCGCAGCGCGCGCCATCTCTTCCACCCGTTCCGGACCGGCCGAACCGTGTTCACAGTCGATGAGGACGGCATCGAACCCGCATTCAGCCAATTTTTCCACCAGGCTCGGCGAGGGATGACTGGAGTGTACCAGGGTGCCGATGCCCCCGCAGCGGAGTTTTTCTTTTAGCGCGCGAGAAGCCGACAAGTCACGCTTCAGGAATGATGCCATTTGATAACACCTTTGATTGAGGAGTGGTTGGGGTCAGGACGGTCAATGCAATGGCAAGAGATCGGAGACGTCACGTCCCATCTGCTCCAGTGCCTGCTTGGGTGCGACTTTCAGCAAAACCACCGACGCCAAGTAGTTCTTTATCACGGTGGTGATCTTGACTGAGTTCTCGCCCGGGAACGCTTCCCATGGTCCCATCGCCGACAAGGCCGGGATCAGAGCCTGGAGGTTGGGACGCGATGCATAATATTGCCGGAGTGCTTCAGTGGTGAGCGCGAGATCGTTGGCCGGCAGATAAGCCGTGCGCGTTGCCACGATCGTCTGCCCCGCGACACCTGAAGCGAACTTCATGAACTCCCATGCCTTTTGTCGCTGCTCCGGATCCTTGGAGAACATGATGCTGATGGGTCCGGCGGCGGGCAGGTGACCGGCTCCATTCGCAACCGGGAACGGCCGCATCGCAATTTGAAACTGCCCTTCGGCGCGCTTGGCGATGGCCGCGTAACTGCTGCTTGACGTACACAGGATGCCGATCTGGCCCGCGGAAAATGCCTGTCGTGCCTGATCGCGTGACATGTCCACTCGCGCTTGTCCGCATGCGCCGAAATCCCGCAAAATTCCGAGAGCGGCGAGCCCTTCGGGCCCGACAAATCCGACGTTGCGTTCGTCATCGGCCAAGATGCGGCCGCCAAACCCATTCAAGAGGCAATGGAACGTCCAGTTGCCGCCGTTGTCGTACTCCATAAACGCGCCCACGACCTCGCCTTTGCCCATGGCATCGAGTTTGCGGCCCAGCGCCGTGATTGCTTCCCAGGAGTCCGGCGGCTCGCTGACGCCAATTCGCTTTAAGAGATCGAGGTTATAGAGGATCACCGGCATCGAGACCGCAAAGCCAAGGCCATGCATGCTTGCTCCAAAGCGGCCGATTCGTGTCACGGCCGGTGAGAAACTTTGTCCCCAACCGGCCTCGTTGCGCTGGTAATCATCCAGGCTTTGCGCAAGCTTTCTGTCGGCGAATACACGAAGACAGTTCGGGCTGATGAACAGGACGTCCGGCAGTTCCCCAACCATTGCCGAGCGCAGCACGGTGGTGACGGCGGTCTCATCCTCTCGAATCGAGGTGTCTATGTTCAATGCAACGTCATGTCCCGCCTGATAGGCAGCGCCCAGCGCAAAATACATGTCGGCGAATATGGAGGGGAGCGCGACTACGCGCAGCGCATCCGCGGGCGCCGCGCGCGCGAGAGACCCCGTGGTAAGGAAAATGGACGATGAACCAGCGAGAAAATGGCGCCGCGTGATTTCGGACATTGGTCGATCCTCATTGTATTTGTGAGCTGCGTTCATTTCACCGAGCCACCAGTCATTCCCTCCACGAACCACTTCTGCGCGGCCAGGAATGCGATGAGCAAAGGAGCGACGACCAGTGTCGATGCGGCCATCAATGGGCCGTAGTCATTCCCGGCCTCTTCGTTCTTGAAGGCCATGATCCCGAGCGGCGCAGGCATCAGGTGGCCGTCGCGCACCGCAATCAGCGGCCAGAAAAGATCGTTCCAGTGAGCGACAACCGAGAAGATGGAAAACGCGATGACGGCAGGCAGCGCCATCGGCACCATGATTTTCCAGACGATGGCAAGTTCGGTCAGGCCATCAAGCCGCGCCGCGTGGACAATGTCGTCCGGAATCTTCCTGAAGAATTGGCGGAAGAGAAAAATGCCGAACGGTGAGACGACGTAGGGAATAACCAGCGCCAAATAGGTGTTCAGGATACCGAGCTTGTAGCACAGGATGAACAAGGGAAGGGACAGCACCTGGTGCGGCAGAAGCAACCCGACGAGAACCATGGCGAAAATGAAATCGCGACCCCAGAACTTGAGCTTGGCCAGAGCGTAAGCGGCCGGCGCGCACACGAGAATTTGTGCTGCCAGGATCAGAGCGCAGACAAGAAGGCCGTTGCCCATATAGCCCGGCAGAGGCACCGAAGTGATCGCCTTGGCGTAATTGTCGACACCGTAAAATTGTGCCGGAAGGACCGAGAAGGTCGCCCGAAAAATCTCACCAGGCGATTTGAGCGACAGGCTGACCATCCAAACGAAGGGCACGAGAATGAATGCGGACGTGAGGACCAGCACGCCGTGGCGCAGGATAGCGGCCGCAGGAGAAAGGCGGATCGCGCTCATTGATAGTGTACCCGTTTGTCCATGCTACGCGCTTGGAGCAGGGTCAGCGCCACGACGATTGCGAGAAAGACGATGGCGACCGCGGCGCCATAGCCCGCGCGCAAATATTCAAAACTTTCCCGGTAGATCGTGTAGAGCAGCATTTCCGAGGAGTGGCCCGGGCCGCCTTGGGTCAGGATCTGGACCGTGTCGAAGGTTTCGAAAGCTCTAAGCGCCACAACAATGACGACGAACATGGACACCGGTCCAAGCATTGGAATGGTGACGGTTCGCAGGCGATCGAGCCAGTGATCGGCCCCGTCAACATCAGCGGCGTCGTATAGATCGAGCGGGATCGACTTCAGCCCCGCCATGAAGAGCACCATGGCGTAACCGAGATTCTGCCAGATGCCGATAACGGCGAGAACAGGCAGGACCGTCGTTTCGTCGCGCAGCCAGTTGGCGACAGGTAAACCCAAGGCAGCCAGGCTGTGGTTGACCAGGCCGATGGTGGGATGGAGCAAGGCCTCCCACGAGATCGCCATTGCAGTTGCCGTGGCCATGAAGGGCAAAAAATGAACTGCGCGATAAAGAGCGCGGCACGAATGGCTGCTCTCTATGAGCAGCGCGATCAAAAGTCCTGCAAGTACGGTTCCTGGAACAACCATCACTACATAGACGACAGTATTGATCAGCGACGCTCGAAAACCCTCGTCAAAGATGACTTCGCGGAAGTTTGCGAGGCCGACGAAGGAAAGCGAGCTGGCGCCGAACTGCCAGTCGCTAAACGCTATGACAAAGACGCCGATAACCGGCAGGAAGAACAGAACGACCAGAAAGACGAGAGCGGGCGCAATAAGTGCCCAACCCCACATCGCCTCATAGAACGAGTGTCTTCGTGGCAGCGACACGCGCGACGATAGCTTCGCCGCGGCCCCTTCCGCAGGCTGCGCAAGCCGACTGACAGCAGGCAGGCTTGCGCTCATCAGGCCCACTCCCTCACTGGCGTGGACGGGTTCGTGCGCGAGACGTCTCGCGCACGAACCCGACGACCGTCGCGGTTGAAGACGAGCAGCTGGTCCGGCCTGACTGAGACATGCAGCGTCTGTCCGGCGACAATATGGGGCGCGCGCTCGGCGGAAAGCCTGGCTATCAACGGATGCTCGAGGCCGCACGGGTCGAAATAGACGAACAAATCGGAGCCCATATGCTCGACCATGCGCACCGAGCCGGTGATCACCCCCGGGCCGGGATGTTCAGCAAACTGGAAAGCCTCTGGGCGGATGCCGACAGTGAACTTGGATCCCGGCGCTATCTCGCAAGCAACCGGAAGGGCGGAGCCTGCAAGATCGACCAAGCCGGGTTCGCGCATTGTTGCGTCCACCATGTTGATCTTTGGCGATCCGAGGAACTCAGCCACGCGCATGTCGTTCGGATCGGCATAGATCTCCTGGGGCGGGGCAACTTGCAAAATCTCGCCGTCGCGCATGACTACGACACGATCGGACAGCGTCATCGCTTCCGCCTGGTCGTGCGTCACATAGACAAATGTCACCCCAAGGCGCCTGTGCAGGTCCTTGATCTCGGCACGCATTTGGACCCTCAGCTTGGCGTCGAGATTGCTGAGCGGCTCGTCCATCAAAAACACGGCAGGATGGCGCACCATGGCGCGACCGACCGCCACCCGCTGACGTTGTCCGCCGGACAGTTGTCCCGGTCTGCGATTGAGCAGATGCGCAATTCCCAACGCTTCGGCGGTGCGAGAAACCTCCATCTCGATCCCGCTTATCACCGGCCCGGAGCCTGGTAGCCATCGGCCGATGAGCGGCAGGCGCTGCGCGCGGCTCAGCCGTCGCATTCGCAACGGCAGGGCGATGTTCGCGGCGACACTCATATGCGGGTAAAGCGCATAGGATTGGAACACCATCGCCACGTCGCGACGCTTCGGGCGTATTCCATCCACCACACGACCGCCAATCTCGATGCTGCCCGTATCCTGGACCTCGAGCCCGGCAAGTATGCGCAACAAAGTCGATTTTCCGCATCCCGACGGGCCGAGCAGGGTCAGGAACTCGCCATCCGCTATCGAGAGCGAAACGTCATGCAGCACCCTTGTGGCCCCGAACGACTTGCGAATATTTCTGATAGCAATCCCACTCACGCGGCCGCCTCCTCATTCCTCACGCGCGACGACACGGCCAACCGACCTCGTCGCCCCGCACCTCGGATGCAAAGGACGCAGCGCTCAAGCGGTCTAATAGACCAGTCGTCAAACGTGCCCAACGCATGAAGATCGGGTAATTTGCGCCAGATTTGACGGCGACATGCAATGCGAGCCGTCGGCTCACATTGCACAAAGCAATAAGTAAGGAACCCAACGCTATTGGGTGGAAATGTCATGCACCCATCCTTGGGCCGGAACTCATGGCCACGCGGTACCGCTGGGACACGACAGTCCGGTGACAAATATCGAATAATGTGATGGATGGTCCCAGTTTGGAGATGAATTGCCGTAACGGGATCAGCCCTCAAACTATTTTTCCGGAGCTACCGATGACGAGCGAAGACGAAGCAGTGCCTTTGAACGCAATCCGCGCTTTCGTAACGATCGTGCGCGAAGGAAGCCTGACGCGGGCAGCCAACGCATTAGGGACGACGCAGAGCTCAGTCAGCCGCTATCTGGCCGTTCTGGAAGGATATCTCGGGACAGACTTGATGGAACGGCGGGGCAGGCGAAGCGAACTGACCGAGTTTGGAAGATTATTCGCCAACACTGTCTCGGAGCCGCTCGATACAGTGTGCTTCACCGCTCAAAGAATGCGGCGGCGAACCCGACCGAACGCCAACCGGATTGTCGTGCGCACATCACTTTCGACTTTTGCCTATTCGTTCTTGATCCCAAATCTTCAGGCATTCTCCACCGAAATGGGCGGCGTGATGGTCGACGTGATCAGTTCGCTTTCGCTGCCGACATCCACCGACGATTTCGACATCTTGATTACACGCGACCTTTCGGTCGTCGAACCTGCCGATCATTGGGAAATCTACAACGAGCAACTCGTGTGTGTGGGCTCTCCAAATCACATAGCGGGCAAAAGTCTTTCGGTCGTTCGCTCCATGCCGATAATCAACGTCACATCTCGTCCCGACATACTCCCCACCTGGCTGAGAGGAATGAATCTGACATCAAGGGATATCAAGTCGGGCGCGCGATACGATCACAACTACCTTGCGCTGCCTGCCGTCATGACAGGAAAAAGCCTTCTTGTAGCGCCCGAGATCATCGTCAGCGACCTGGTGCGCACTGGCGCTTTGAATGTGGTGCCGGGATCGCTCACGCCAAGCGGTATGCAATACCGGGCCTATGCGGTCGACCGCTCTGACAATCCCGAACTCGCTCGCGCCTTTTGCCGGTGGTTGGCTCGACTGTGTAAGAAGGCGGCGATTTCGGAGGCTCGCTAACATCGCATTCGGCTATGGAAAGGTCTCAAAAATCGATCGATCCGTTTGATTGCCAACGACGTCGCCGAATACAGGGGGCAGTCATTCGATCATTCGTCGATTCCAGAGGCGTGCAAGATGCTGCAAACTGGTCAAAGCCCCAAGCACATCTCCCGAGCCTCCACGCTGACGAGCAGGGCATCTCTGCGAGCCCATATCTGCGCCGGCCGTCTGGCCCACGTCATGGCGGCGCACAGTCCCTTGTCGGCAATCCTGGCCGAGGAGGCAGGCTTCGATGGCATCTGGGCCTCCGGATTCGAACTTTCCGCTCTTTATGGACTGCCCGATGCAAGCCTTGTCTCCATGACCCGGCACCTCGACATGGTTCGTTCGATGGCCGAGCAATCATCGCTGCCGATCATAGCTGATATCGACACCGGCTTCGGCAACGCCATCAACGTGATCTACGCCATCGAGCAATACCAGCGTGCGGGCGCCGCCGCGGTCGTCATTGAAGACAAGGCCTTTCCAAAGGTGACGAGCCTCCTGGCGGATGGTCGCCAGGAACTCATCCGGACCGAGGAATTCGCGGGAAAAATTCGGGCGGCCGTTGCCACGCGAATAGACGCGGACTTTCTCGTCATTGCGCGCACTGAAGCGCTGATCGCCGGACTGGGTGAAGCCGAGGCCTTGAAGCGGGCCAGGGCGTATGAAAAAGCTGGCGCCGACATGATCTTGATCCACTCCAAACGGAAGGTGCCCGACGAGGTCGAAAGTTTTGTGCGAGCCTGGCGCGGCGAAGTTCCGATAGTCATCGTGCCGACAGCCTATCCGGAAATGAACGAGGCGCGCATCCGCGCGCTCGGCAAGATTGCGATGGTGATCTATGGCAATCATGCCATTCGGGCAGCGGTCACCGCCATGAAGGACGTCTTTGCCCGCATCCGCGCCGACGGCGGTATTCACCGCATCGACTCCGAAATCGTGCCGGTGGAGGAAATCTTCCGACTGCAGAAAATGGACACCGTCAAAGCCAACGAGGATCGGTTTCTGTGGTGATGTCACAAGAGCTGCCTTCAAACCCGGACCATCGAAAATAGGTCTGAGGATGACCTCCTGATGCAGCCAAGTTCGTCCGTTTCTGGATTTTCAGTGTCGGGTTCGAGGTGCCGAGCCCATTTCCGTTTTGAGTTGCGGGCACTGGGCTTCAGGCGCCCGCGTGTCTCTCGCGGAAACGGATTTTTCGATGCCATGGCGTGCGACCGAGTTTTGTTGTCTTTCCATCCATGGAACTCGGGCTGCTGCATGGTTCGGCGCCACCATCGTGCGCGCAGGCGCCGCTTGGCCAGCTACTTTTCGCGCGACGTATGCGTCGCAAGGTGCCCTATGGCAAATGAGGAAATGGAGGTGTCGCCGAATTGGAAATTTTCGAAAGGCTTGAAGCGTTGGTCGATGCGCCGGGCGCCGAAACCATCAATGAGGCACGCTCAATGCTGCGCCAGTTCGAGTCGGTCGTGACTGCCGACGCGATCCACCAATTCTTGCTGGATCTGATGACCTTGGTGTTTGTGGTGGACGCTGCTCCTCAAAATTATCACGCGCCGGTGCGCAAGCTCGTCAAGGTCCGGCTGGCAGTGCTCAAGATGCTTGGCGAAGCCTCGGCTTGAGCATCGCCTGTCGCTTGGCGCAAGCGCTATCAGCCGGATGGCGAAACGGCTGAAAATCCGTCGCTGGAGCACCTTGAATGGCGCGGGCCACGGATCCGGTGTCATTGCCTGTCGGTTCGAATTGGATGCTGAAGAGACTCGAATCGCTGTTCTCCCATCATTGGAATGCCAACCGGAAGGTGACGGACTGGCGATCGCGTAACGCGCCGTGCCGCCGAACTTGGCCACGTCACCTTGGCAATCTGCCCGCCGGCTTCCGCGACTCCGAATGCCGCGCGGCCCAAGAGGCTGGGGATGACTAGGCATGCAATTTGTCTTCGAGACCTTTCTGGAGCAGCTTTCCGAAAGCGTCGATGAGACGGATTTCCGTGACGCGATGGCGCGTGCTGCCGCGGCATTCGATCTCGTCAAATTCGCCTATCTGTGCCTGCCGCCACGGGCGCCGGGAAAGCCAAGGCTGATCTCGAACTATCCGCCACGCTGGACCGCTCATTACCTGAGCAACCACTATCACGCCATCGATCCGGTGATCGCGCGGGCGCAGGGCTGCCAATGCCCGTTTCTGTGGGGGCTTCACTACAGCCGAACCGGCCTGTCGGATTTCGAGCAGAAGCTCTTCGACGAGGCGGCCGCGTTCGGCATCCGCTGCGGTTTGACCATCCCGATCCTCGACAAGCGGGGCAACGTCGCCGCCATGAGCTTTGCCGCCGACGGGCTCAGTCCGGCCCTCCTGCGGGTGAGCGAGCGCTACCAAGAGGCATTTCGCTTCATGGCGACCTGCTTTCATATCTGCGTCCGCCGCAAGCTCTCCGCCGATCGGGTGGTCAACGGCGTGCAGCTGACGCCGCGCGAGTATGAATGCCTGGAATGGGCCGCGCAGGGCAAATCCGCACGCGATATCGCCTCGATTGTTGGCATCAGGCGCCGCACCGCCTCCTTTCACCTGGAGAACGCCAGGAAGAAGCTTGGTCTGCGCACCCGCATGCAGGCCGTGGCGCAATTCTCAGCCGCCAGAACGGGTCTCGGCTGACCAGGCACCTGTACCGCTGTACAGGCTGCTTCGGCCTGGCGCTTGGCCTCCAATGGCAGGGTCAATCCTGCCAGGAGGCCTATAATCATGCTGCAGCTCATTGCCCCCGAATGGTACGGCGACTTCGCCGACGAGCTCCACGAAATGCACCGGCTGCGCCACCGTGTCTTCAAGCAGCGGCTGGACTGGGACGTCGACACCAGCGGCGGCTACGAGATCGATCGCTTCGACGCGCTGAAGCCCCATTATCTGCTGCTGCGCGGCTCAATTGGCAGCGTCGACGGCTGCGTCCGCCTGCTTGCCTCGACCGGGCCGACCATGCTTGGCGATATCTTTCCAGCCCTGCTGGACGGACAGCCGACGCCGCAGGATCCAAGAATCTGGGAAAGCAGTCGTTTCGCGCTCGACCTGCCGCCGTCGGCCGCCAAGGGAGCAGGCGGCATCGCTGTCGGCACCTACGCGCTCTTCGCAGGCATGATCGAGTTCGGCCTGTGGCGAGGTCTCGACCGCATCGTCACCGTCACCGACCTGCGCATGGAGCGCATCCTGCGCCGGGCCGATTGGCCGCTCGAGCGGCTCGGCGAGCCGCGCGCGATCGGCCCCACCCGAGCCTTGGCCGGCTACCTCGAGGTCTCAAGCGAGCGCCTCGATGCCGTTCGCCGCAATGGCGGTCTTGCCGGTCCGGTGCTGTGGGCGCCGGTCAATCCACGAGGCCGCATGATGGCTTCGCTTCATGCTTCGGGCGCAGATACCTGATGAGCCTGCCAGAACCTGAAGCCGCCCGGCCAGACTGGCGCGATGATCGGTCCTATGACTACACCCTTGCGCTGACGCGGCGCGGCTGGGCCTGGGAATTCCTGCGGCGCAATCCGGCCTTCCGGCATGATCTGTCCCACGCATTGGAACGGGCGAGCTCCGTCGATCAGCGGCCGTCGCTCGACGTTATCGCCTCCTCCGCCGACCTGTCGCGCTGGGGGCTTTTGTTTCGCGTCCTCAATGCATCGTGACGCAGCCACGTTCTGGTGTCCGAGCCGATGCGCTCAAGTGTTGCCGGTCGTCACCGAACAGGTGTCCTCCTCGCCGGCGATGCCGGCGTTCGAAGCGGCGCGTCTGCCCTGCCGTGCGAGTGTGCTCAGGCTGGTTGACGGCTCTGAGCATCTTCTGCTGCACAGCGCCGGCCGGCAGCTGCAGCTCGCCGTTTTGGGGCAGAGTATCCTCGGCCCCGTTCTGCTGCGCACCGATGCGGTCTGGCCGGCCGGTGAGTGGCGGCAACGCCTCTGGGCGCTCAAATGCCTCAATAGTCTCGTTGCAGGGGGACGCTTGCCGAAAAGACTGTTTGCGCCGGAAGCGCGCGGTCGTCGCCTGCGCTTTGTTCTGCGGGCGCTTGACGGCTCAATTGCGGGCGCCTCGTACCGAGACATCGCCGAAGCGCTGATTGGTCAGACGCGCGTGCGGGCCGACTGGACGGATCCGCGCGACCATCTGCGCGATCGCATCCGACGTGCCGTGGCACGGGCCCGCATGCTCATGAATGGCGGCTATCTCGATTTTCTTGCCTGACGTGCCGTATAAATGCGTCAGCTGGCGAACAGCTCCCTGTAGCCCGTCGTTACCATCCAGTTCGCCCGGTCGAGATGGCTGCGCGCCGCATTGCGGGCGCGTTCTGGTTCGCGCTCCGGATCGATGCCGAGAATCAGATCGGCCATCTCCTCGTAGCTGGCGTCATCGGCGGCGGCATCCAGCAAGCGCATATAGATGGTGAAGTGCTCTTTGTCGTAAGCCGTGAGGCTGTCGGACCACGGCGCTTCATCCGCTACCGGCATGCTCGAGTGAGGCTGCAACATCGCTGATTCTATCTCCAAGAGCGGGCGCGCAAAACCCGTCCGCGAGTGGATTGGGACGCTTGGTGTGGAATACATATTATAGTTGATAAACTCAAGCAGCCTGATCCGATGACTACTCACGCATGGACATGCGTCAGTTGGTCGGTCGGAATGTGATTAGCATCAGGCTGAAGAAGGGTCTGACGCAGGAACAGCTCGCTGAGGTGTCAGGCTTCAGCCAGCAGTATATCAGCGGTCTGGAGAAGGGCCGCCGCAATCCGACGATCGTCACCATCTATGAACTGGCATTGGCGCTTGGCGTCAGCCACATGGATCTGGTTCGTCCCGACAAATAATCGATCTTTGCGCGCAAATTGCCGGGCACCTGCGCGCCTGAAGGCGCGCACCGGGTGCTCGTGAACCGAGCCCGCTTGTCTTCGCGTCGCTCAGGCGGTCTCGGCCATTCGGCTTCGCCCCCTGGCGCGGGCAGCCCTTGCGGGCTGTGCCGGTCGCCGCCCCGGGGCGGCGTTGTTTTTTGATTTGGCCTTCCCGGCGGCGCGGTGTGGGCGGCTCTCCCTTCTAGGCCCGCCGCGGCGGCCCGCAACCCTCCGCTCGCGCTCCGGGTCCTCCACTTGCGTTCCGGTCCTTCGGATGCCGGCCACCTCTGACGGCGGGCCTTTCCGGTCGTTTTTCGCCGCCCACCCCGCTTTGCGGGGAAGGGCGCGGCGAGATTGGCGAGCGGAGGTCAAGTCATGCGCAAAACCGGCAAACACAGCGCTAGCGGAGAAGTTGGCGGCAACAGCAGCGAGCCGCTGAAGCGCAGCCTTTATTGCGAAATCACAGACCGCATCATCGCCGATCTGGAGCGGGGTTGCGTGCCATGGGTGAAGCCCTGGGGCAGCGCCAAGGCCAGCCTTGGCCTGCCGAAGAATGCCGCCACGGGGCGCGGCTATTCCGGCATCAACATCCTGATCCTGTGGGGCGCGGTCATCGAACACGGCTATGCCGGCCAGAACTGGCTTACCTTCCGGCAGGCGCTTTCCCTTGGCGGCAATGTCCGCAAAGGCGAGCACGGCACGACCATCGTGCATGCCGATCGCTTCATCCCGAAAAACGAGAAGGAACGCGCCAAGACGGAAGATACCGAGCCGCAGGCGGTGCCGTTTCTCAAGCGCTTCACCGTCTTCAATGTCGCGCAGTGCGAGGGCCTGCCCGACGAGCTTTACAGCCAGCCCGAGCCGCTGCCCGAACGCCACATCATCCCGCATGCCGAGGCGCTTGTTTGCAAAACCGGTGCCGATATCCGCATCGGCGGCGACCGCGCCTTTTACATGCCGTCCGCCGATTTTGTTCAACTGCCGCCGCAACCGGCGTTCTTCGAGCAGATCAACTATTACCGAACCTGCTTCCACGAGCTTGGCCACTGGACCGGGCACCCAACGCGGCTTGCGCGTGACCTCTCCGGCTCGTTCGGCACCAACGCCTATGCGCGCGAGGAACTGGTGGCAGAGATCACGGCTGCCTTTACCTGCTCGAGCCTCGGCATCGAGCCGACCGTGCGTCACGCCGACTATATCGCCTCATGGCTCGAGGTGCTGCGCGAGGACAACCGCGCCATTTTCCGCGCTGCCAGCCTTGCCTCGAAAGCCGCCGATTTCCTGCTGGCCTTCCAGACGGATGCCGAAACCAAGATGCGCAAAGGGATCGCGGCATGAGCGCTCCCGATCCCATTGCGCTGCAGAGCGAGCCGACGCCGAAAGGCGAGCAGATGCTCGATTTCGGCCTCTTCGATGAAGCCAAACGAAACCAGCTCGACCTGTTCTGAGCCAGTTCGACCTGTTCTGAAAAGGAAGCTTTGCCATGATCCTGATCACCGACGAATTGCGCGCCCGCCTGCTCGCCAATGGCGCCGCCGAAGCCGAAACCGACCATGTTCCGGTCGTCAAACTGTTCAATCCGGTCGGCGCCGCGACTTGGCTTCTGAGCGAACTCGACGCTGACGGCGACACGCTGTTCGGGCTTTGCGATCTCGGCTTCGGCTTCCCCGAACTCGGCAGCGTCAGCCTCGCCGAACTGCAAGCCGTCAAGGGACCGCTTGGCCTTGGCATCGAGCGCGATCTCTATTTTCGTGCGCGCTTTCCGCTCTCGGTCTATGCCGAAGCCGCCCGGATTGCCGGCCACATTACCGAGGCCGAGCGGCTTTTGCGGCAGGCCGCCGTCGCTCTCGAAATCCCCACTCCCGAGCTTCCGCCAGACCGGGCGGAATGACCGCGCCGCCAGGCGCAAACACCCCGCCGCTCGGCCTGCGGCCTCGCGGTGGGCTTTTCAAGCCCAGACAAAGGAGAAAGACCCATGCAGCTTGCCCATGTTTCCATCGACCAGTTGAGCGTTTCGGCCATCAACATGCGTCATTCAAAGCGCGCGCCAGACATATCCGACATCCTGCCCTCGGTCAGGGCGCGCGGCGTGCTCGTGCCGCTTCTGATCCGGCCCAATGGCACGCCGGACAGCTTCGAAATCGTCGCCGGGCGGCGGCGCTATTTCGCAGCCAAAACGGTCGCCGACGAGCGCGGCGAGGCCGAACCGCTGCCCTGCGCCATCATGGAAGAAGGGGACGACGCCGATGCGCTGGAGGCTTCGCTCATCGAGAACATCGCCCGCCTCGACCCTGATGAAGTGGCACAGTGGGAGACCTTTGCGCGCCTGATCAAGGAGGGGAGGGGCATCGCCGACATTGCCGCCACCTTCGGCCTCACCGAGCCTCAGGTGAAGCGCATTCTGGCGCTCGGCGACCTGCTGCCAAAGATACGCGAAGCCTATCGCCGCGAGGAGATCGACACCGAAACAGTGCGCCATCTCACAATGGCTTCCAAGGCGCAGCAGAAGGAGTGGCTGGCGCTCTTTTGCGATCCCGAGCAACGTGCCCCGCGCGGCTGGCAATTGAAGCAATGGCTGTTCGGCGGTCAGTCGATTTCGACCAAGGTGGCGCTGTTTCCAATCGAGGACTATGGCGGCCTGATCGTGACTGACCTGTTCGGCGAGGACAGCTATTTCGCCGACGCCGACCTGTTCTGGCAAAAGCAGAACGAGGCCATCGCAGCCAAGCGTGACACCTATATCGAAGCCGGCTGGCCCGAGGTGGTCGCGCTCGAACCGGGCCAGTATTTCCATTCGTGGGACTACGAAAAGACGCCGAAGAAGAAGGGCGGCAAGGTGATCATCACCGTCTCGCAGCGCGGCGAGGTGGAATGTCATGAGGGCTATCTGTCGCGCAAGGAAGCGCGCCGCGTCCGCGCAGAAGGCGAGTTTGGTGAGGAAGCCGAACCGCGTGCCAAACCGTCGCGTCCCGAGTTGAGCGGGCCGATGCAGAACTATGTCGATCTGCACCGTCACGCCGCCGTGCGCACCGCCTTGCTCGATCATCCGGGCGTCGCGCTGCGCCTGATGGTGGCGCACGCCGTTGTCGGCTCGAGCCTGTGGACGGTACGTCCCGAGCCGCAGCGCGCGGCCAACGAAACGGTGGCCGCCAGCATCGCCGCTTGCAAGGCCGAAGCGGCGTTTGCCGAGAAGCAGCGCGAGGTTCTGACCCTGCTCGGTTCTGTCGATGAGGACGGCCCCGTGACCGGTGGCAATGGCGACGAGTTTGCGCTGGCCAGCGTCTTTGCCCGACTGCTGGCACTCCCTAACGACGATGTCCTACGCGTTCTGGCGCTGGTCATGGCCGAGACGCTTTGCACCGGCAGCGCGATTGTCGAAGCGCTCGGCAATCATCTTGGCCTCGACATGCGCGGCCATTGGCAGGCCGACGATGCCTTCTTCGAGCTGTTGCGCGACAGGCAAGTCGCCACCGAAATCCTCGCCGATGTCGGCGGCAGGCTCGTCGCCGATGGCAATTCTTCGGAGAAGGTGAAGACGCAAAAGAGGATCATTCGCGACTTCCTTTGCGGCGAAAACGGCAGGCAAAAAGTCGACGGCTGGCTGCCGCGCTGGATGGCATTCCCGGTGTCGAGCTACACGAACCGTGGCGGGTTCCGCACCGCCGATCAGTGGGCGAAGGTCCAGACGCTGTTCGTGTCAGAATGATCCTCGCATGGCGGACGGCGACGTTTTCTGGCGTCGCCGCTCGCGCGCCAACCGGGCAGCATTTGCCGCTCGGCAAAGTCTCCTGTAGAGCGCAGCGCCGGTCCGGTTTCAGCCGCGCGCACCGGGCGACGGAATTTCGAAAACACCCGGCCCGGTGGTGGCAATCTGGCGCTTTTTGCTTGGCACGATAGCGCTGGCGCGGCGCCGGAGCGTGCGCAACCTCTCCTCGGCCAACGTCGGCCTGGCTGCCGCGACCCGCGTCTTCGCGACATCTCCTTTTGCTTGTGCGAGCACCATTCCCCTGCCGCTGGCTTGATGACCTATGGGCGGATCCGGTCCGCCCGAAACCCTCGGCCAGCAGCTTTTTTCCCCGCCGCCTGCGGCGGCTCCTCGCGCCCGCTTCGCTTCAAAAAAGCTGCCCGCTCGGGTCCTCCGCTGCCGCTGCGGCCCTGCGGGTTCAGCCGGCCCAGACGCGCCCATCACGGTCCGCCATCGCAGGGGAATGGTCCCCGGCGACAAGCAAAAAGGAGACTTTCAAATGACCGCGATCGGATACGTTACCAAGCAGGACAATGGCAGCTACAAGGGCCAGCTCAAGACGCTCAGCGTCCGCGCCGACATCGCCATCGTGCCCAACCAGTCAAAGAGCGCCGACACCCATCCCGACTTTAGGGTGCTCACGCAAGGCGTCGAGGTCGGTGCCGGCTGGATCAGGATCGGCGAGGCATCCGGCAAGGACTATGTGAGCCTGTCGATCGCAGCACCGGAGTTCGGCCCGAGAAAACTCTACGCCAATCTCGGCCGCGCCGCCGGCCAGGATGACGACGACACCTTCGCCATCATCTGGAACCCGGCCGACTGAGGCAACAGGCCCCCGCGCCACCGGCGCGGGGGCTCTTTCAGCCGAACTCAGCCAGCCCGCAGCGGCGGCGAAAACTCGCCATTGACTCTTCGCCCGTCCCGCAAGCGCTCTCGCTCGCCGATCCTCGCCGCAGTCTCCAATCGGCAAACGAGGATCATCATGGACGACGAAAACGAACGCGCCGCCCGCGCCAAGAAGGGCAGTCCGTTCCTCAACACCGCGCAGGCCGCTTTCTATGTCGGGCTCTCTCAGCGCACGCTCGAAAAGATGCGGCTCAAGGGCGGCGGCCCGCAATTTCGCAAGCACGGCCGCTTCGTGCGCTACCACATCGACGAGCTCGACGCCTGGTCGAAAGGCCAGCCGAGGGGCTCCGACGCCGATGACAATCGCGGAGGCCGGTCATGATCGCGCGGCCTTCTCTTCATCTGATCGGCAGCCGTTTGCGGCGCGTTCGCGCGCGCAAGACGCTTGCCGCGGCAAGCATCGGTCTTGGCCTGATCGGCTTAACCGCTTTCGTCAAGCCGACGCCCGTCCTGGTCTGGAATGCCTCGGCCAGCGCGCCAATCGGGCTCTATGGCCTTGGCCTTGGTACCGCTCGCGCCGGTGATTTCGTGCTTGTCCGCTTGCCCAAAATGGCCGCTCACCTCGCCGACCAACGCGGCTATCTGCCTCGCAACGTGCCGCTGGTGAAGCGCATCGCAGCACTGCCGCATGAGCATGTCTGCGCCTTCAATGACGCCATCATCATCGGCGGCGAGATCGTGACACGCCGCCTTCCGGTCGACACGCAAGGCCGAACCTTGCCTTGGTGGAACGAATGCCGGGCACTCACCGGCGACGAAGTTTTCCTTATCAATGGCGAGGCTCCCGGCTCCTTCGACAGCCGGTATTTCGGGCCGGTGCCGGCCGCCAATATCGTTGGGAGGCTCGTGCCGCTATGGACCGAGTGACCCTCCTGATTTTGGGCATGGTGTCGATTGCGCCATGCGCCTGTTCCGCCGCGACCGGCGCTGAGCCGGCCGTCATCTCCCAAAGTCCGCAGCTGGCAAGATGGCAAGAGTTCGTAGCCGAGGCAAGCCGGCGCTTCAGTGTTCCTCAAGGCTGGATTTATGCCGTCATGGACGCCGAAAGCCGGGGGCAGACCATGCTCAACGATCGGCCGATCACTTCACGAGCCGGCGCGATTGGGCTGATGCAGGTGATGCCCGACACCTATGAGGAACTGCACGTCGAGCATGATCTCGGAGCCGATCCGCACGATCCGCGCGACAATATTCTGGCCGGTACAGCCTATCTGCGCGCCATGTATGATCGCTTCGGCTTTCCTGGGCTGTTCGCAGCCTACAACGCCGGGCCGGATCGATATGAGGCGCATCTGGAACGCGGGAAGCCGCTGCCGAGAGAGACAGTTTTGTATCTGAAACAGCTTAAGGCGGCTGGTGTTTCGGCGGCCGACATGGATCAGTTCAAGCGCAAATCTCGACCGCCAAAAGCGCCTAAAATCTCCTTAGGGCGCGAATTGTTTTTCCTAAGGGATGGCGTTTCGGCGGCCGGTTCGAGTGGCGCAGTTCTGGTGCCGCTCGGGTCTCAGCCAGGGTCAGCGCGGCCGGCCGGCAGATGAGGGGAGGCGTGACGATCAGCCCGAGCGCGGGGCGAGGGGCTGGGGGCTGGGGCTGGCGGCTGAGTTGAGGGCTGAGGGCTGAGTTGAGGGAAGGCAAGATAAAGACACCGCCTCCACGAGGCGGCGAAGTCTTTGTCTGCACATCGTTTTTCCTGGAGGTTGCCTTCAGAAGCAGGAGAGCGAATCTATGCAAGTAGTTGATTTTGCTGGAGTTCTGTAGGAGGCTTCCGTGCAGGATGAAGACTTCAGGCCCAAGCTCGGCAAGATTGGGTCGCGCGGCTCGAAGGCGGGCAAACGCTTCGTGGGCCAGGTCCGGGCAGCAATCAACAGAGCCGGGGGCAGGCCGAAGCGCGGCGCAAGCTTCACGGGAAGCCGGGTTGGGCGCGGTGGGGCTGCCGCAGCGCTGCTCAAGTCACGCGACCGATATGCTGCCTTCCGGCGACGTCGTGTGATCGTCAAGGCACGGGTTGTGAAGCTCGCCGGCAAGGCCGCGGACGGAGCGCGTGCGCATCTGCGCTATCTCCAGCGCGACGGCGTCACCCGCGAAGGCGAGCCTGGCGAGCTTTACGGTGCCGAGAGCGACGGCGTCGACGGCAAGGCCTTCGTCGATCGTGCAGACGGCGACCGGCATCAGTTCCGCTTCATCGTCGCACCTGAGGACGGTATCGAGTATGACGATCTCAAGCCGCTGACCCGGCGCCTGATGGCGCAGATGGAAGAAGACCTCGGCACGAAGCTCGATTGGGTGGCCGTCGATCATTTCAACACTGGCCATCCGCATACGCACGTCATCATCCGCGGCAAGGACGACCGCGGCGAGAATCTCGTCATCGCGCGCGAGTACATTTCCTCTGGTTTGCGAGAGCGCGCGGCGGAGCTGGTGAGCCTCGATCTTGGTCCCCGTACAGACCGCGAAATCGAGCAGCGCCTGCGTCAGGAAATGGAGCAAGAATGCTTCACCAGCATCGACCGGCAACTGCTACGAATGCGCGACGACGATAAGCTTGTCTCGCCGGACAGTCGCAATGCGTTTCGCCAGACGGTGCAGCAGGGGCGCCTGCGCAAGCTCGAGCGGATGGGTTTGGCTGAGGAGGCCGGCTCCGACCGCTGGCGGCTGAACGATCAGCTTGAAGCGACGCTGCGCCGGTTAGGCGAGCGCGGCGACATCATCAAGACCATGCATCGCGAACTGACCAGTAAGGGAATTGCGCGCAGTGCCGCCGACTATATTGTGTACGATGCGGGACAGAATGCCGAGCCTGTGGTCGGCCGCGTGGTCGCGCGCGGGTTGGCAGACGAAATCCAAGACCGGCATTACCTCATCGTCGATGGTTTGGACGGCAAAAGCCATTACATCGATATCGGGAAAGGCGAGGCAACCGAACCGACGCCCGATGGCAGTATCGTGCGGGTCACGCCGCGGAACACCGAGCCCAGACGGGTCGACCGTACGATCGCGGACATCGCTGCAGCGAATGGCGGGCGCTACAATGTCGATATCCATCTGAGGCAGGACCCTTCCGCCACCGAACGCTTTGCGGAGACGCATGTCCGGCGGCTGGAAGCGATCCGGCGAGCCGCCGGCGGCTTGGAGCGCCAGCCGGATGGCACCTGGACGATCGACCCGGACCATCTCGATCGTGTTGCGGAATACGAGCGCGATCGCGCGAAGGCGGAGCCAGTCCTGGTCGATAAGCTCTCATCACTGCCGCTGGAGAAGCAAGTCAGTTTTGACGGTGCCACCTGGATTGATCAGGAGCTAGGTTCCGATGCGCCTGAGACACTGCGCAAATCCGGCTTTGGCCGTGACGTGCATGAGGCGCAGGCTCGCCGGAGGCAATGGCTGATTGCGCAGGGTTTAGCGCACGAAGAGCAGGACCGAATTGTCTATCGCGCCAATCTGATATCGATCCTGCGCCAGCGCGAGCTGAACCGCGTTGCCGGTCGGCTTTCGAGCGAGCTCGGGCTCTCCTATTTTGAAGCAAAGCCTGGAGATCGACTGGAGGGCACGCTTCGACGCTCAGTCGAGCTCTCGGGCGGAAAATATGCTGTAATCGAAAAATCGCGCGAGTTCACGCTGGTGCCGTGGCGGCCGGTGCTCGATCGTCACGTCGGCAAGGAGGTTTCCGGGGTTGTGCAGCGCGAGGGCATCTCCTGGAGGGTCGGTCGGCAAAGAAGCGGACTTAGCGTTTCGTAATGGCGCCCCGCATTGTCATTTTTCGGTGGCAGCTTGGAGCACCCCGGCTGGGAAGACGTCAGATTGCTCAGGCGGCAGACACCTTGCTCGGCTGTTCCACGGTGTTGCCGTATTTCCGCCTATACGCGCCAATGAAATCCTCATCACTACAGATGCAGCGACCGCTGGAATCTTTGGCCTTCGGATCATGCAAGTGGGATCCAAGCGGACGCAGAAGATTCAGGCGCGTGCTCGTCGTTGGGCTAGCGGGAAGACCTGAACTGTGTTTGACCAGCTCCGCGGCGAGCATGATGCCGGCGAGCGCTGACTGAAATGCCATCGGAACCACGGTTCGAACGAGACGACTTCCGCCGCTTAGCTGGAACACCACACCGCCACAGATTGCCTGCTGGTAGAAGGAACGGAGCGGTTGGCCAACGAACCGAGCGAGAGGCTCGAACGGCACGCCCATGGCTGTTGCCACCCGAGCTACAAAGTCGTGTGGGACTGCAGCGTTGGTCTGGAGAAGCGTTTTTACCTGGTCATGTGCTTCCAGCATCCCGAGTTCTTCGGCGAACAGTTGGTGCTCGTCCTTGGATCTTCCTGTTGGCAGGTACATGCAGCAAAGGCAAGCCCGGCCATCATCAAAACCATGGCGCGACACCCCTAGATCATGCTCCTGTGTCCAGGCATTTGCGATCCAACGGGGGAGAGTCCCTTGTACAGCGAGGCGGTCAGCGGCGGTGTCGAGTGCGACACCAACGCGCTCGAAGCGCCAATCACCTCGATGCGCAACATAGTCAGCCCATCGCAGCGGGTGCGCCTCAACCTTGAGAGCGGTCGATCCAAGCGCATTCATCGCGAATTCGGTCTTGAGCATCCCCACATCCGACTGACCGGCCAACACGTAGCGCTGGAGGTTTGAGAGTTCGATGGACTCGTGGTCGATCACATGCAGGCGGCCGGAAAGACCGGATTGCCTTGCTAACGTCCAAAGCGAGCCATGGCCGATCGCGCCGAGCCCCACGAGATGGGTTTCGCCCAGGTCGACAGGAAATTCAATCGGGCTTGGATCGCCTGATTTTCTTCTGCTGTAGGTGAATAACGAGAGATCGATGTACTCGTCCAACTCGGCGCCGGTCAGCTGCAAGCCGAAGACGGTTCGAAAGACGTTCGCGGCGGCAAAGCAGCTTGCGGCGCCCGCTCCATAGGGCAGCGAACTCGAGCCGGAGCCCACGGGGCCCGTACGTGAGAGCTTTGCCGCCCAACCCTCCGATCCCATAAAGAAGGTCGGGCACCCAAGTGATGGACGCATTGCGCCTGCAACCACACAGATCGTGGCAGACTTGCCGGAACGCCGGATGCCAATTTTTGGATTGATCGACTTTGCCAGGCGCTCGAGGGCTTGGGCTTGAGTGCTCGCCGCGTCATCAAGGGGGAGTATTGCCAGAATCGGATACAGTCGAGCAAGCAACCTCACCGTGAGATCAAGCGTCGCCCGGCCTTCGGCACACGAGACGGCATTGTCGTCGAAGGCCACAGCCACGACTTGCTTTTCGAGCGCTGTCTTGAAGTCGCCTAGATGAAAGTCGGTCAGGACCTGAGATGCTGCCGTGGCCGCGCGGTCAATGAAGTTTGCGAGGGCCATTATTCAGCTCGTAATCGTGATCATGCTCGTCAGGGCCGCGGATGGCACCTCGATCCACGTGGCCTTTCCATCAAGTCGATAGGCGGCGATCCGAGCAAGATCGAAGGGCTCGCGGGCGAAATTCGGCACCACCAGTGACAGACACCCAACCGTGGTGGCGACCGCGTATGCGTCGTCGGTTGTGGAATGGTAGGCTCGGCCCGGATGGCTATGTATCTGCGCGACGAGTTTCAACCCGCTCTTGTAGAGCCAGACATTGAGCCGATGGAGTTCTTCGGGCGGAATCATGACGCAGACACCGTCGTCCGTCCGAATGTGACGTTGCGCCGGGATCACGGCTTCTGTTATCTCAAAGTGCTGCCCTTGCTGAACGCCTACCCATAGGCCCATTCCCTCATGACCTTGGCGGCCTACCGAGCGCATATGCGCCTGCACCTTCGACACGCAGTCTTGCGGCAGAGTGACTGTTACTACCTCTTTCAATGCAGTCATTCCGGAATCGCCTGAAGTGAGACGACCATCGGTCCGACTACGGGTTGAAGCTGAATCTGAAGCTGATCCACCGGGCCGGTCCCATACTTGATGATTTTGTCCAGGATGAAGGCCAAAGAGCCTTCGCCAGAACCGCGATGGAGAAGCCATGAATCACCTGAATGAGCCGGGTTGTCGTGGTATTCCCGAATTCCGGCCATGCACAGAAATGGCGGGTCGTCGGGACTATTGGACTGGATGAAGTCCGTAAGCGGCACAGCGTTCTGCTGGATCAGTGTGGCGATCATCTCCGGAGGAGTTCCAGGAAGCGGAGGACGTCTCAGCATCCTGAGCTGTAGATCCTTGCGGGCAATTGGCTGAAGCGTGAAGGGATCGACGAAAACCAGGGACGGAGGTCTCAAGTCGTAATTGGAGAAGTCGATCTCGACGGCTGCACCGATCACCCGGGGCTTCAGCTTCGGCGTTGCAAAGATGAAGAATGCGGACGGGAATGTCGCCTCAGTCAGGAAGCACCCTTGCGCCCGGTAGAACCTTGCCTGTGCCCGGAACCTGTCGATCTCTCGGTCGAATTTTGCCCGGGAGACCTCAGGGTCCACGTACTGGGTTTCAGCCACCGGCTACCCCCGCCTTCAGACTGAGGAACAGGGTCACGGAAGTCCCGAAACCGAACTCGCCAACTTTCTTCCCGACGTCCAGCAAGGTGCCGGACTCGTCCTTAAGCTCCCAATTTTCCGGTGGTTGGGCAACGTTTTGTGTATTTTCAAGGGCTTTTGCGAGAACGACGTGAAGTGGCTGATTAGGATTGGCCTCTATCAGCGTGGGCTGACCGTTCACCACGACCGTGATCTCAATCTTCCCCGGGCCGCCGCCGTGATTTTCGTCCTTGCCGGAACTGTTCGACATTGTAGCACTCCTGTGGCTTGCCAACGAAGGCCCCAGGGCGCTAGTTGCCGACCCGGTAGGGAACGGACTGGCGGTCTTCAATCGCCCACTCGGTGCCACAGCCCGAGAGTACGCAAAGACAGAGGCAGGCTACCGATTCGGTACGCCTCCTTCTTATGCAGGAGTCGACTGGCAAGTAAACGATCAAAACTGCTCTTCACAACAAAAACAGCTTCAAGCATTGTGTAAATATTGGCGTCATGCCAATTGCGGGGACATGACGAGGCCGCGAAAAAAAGCCTAGCTGGGGCCACGCAGCCATTCTACGTCGCGATCGGTGCAGCCCTTGCTAGCGCCTGCCATTGACCTCGGCACCCGAAGATAGCTTTCTTGAGGAGCGCGCGCCGTCTTTGATGAGGTCCGAGCAAGCCGGGTATCTCGGATCGGAGACGCTGCCGGATTTCCATATCGCGATTGGCCTCCCGGAGGCGATTGCGGTGACGGCGAGCGACGGCTTACCGATCGCAAAACTGGACCGATGCCGCGGTCGCGGGTGCCTCGCAGAGCAAATTGCGGAAGTTTAAGCGACTGATATGGCAATATTATCATTCGTTTTATCGCGCCGACAAGCTGTGCGTTTTGGTGTGAAAATCATCGTCAAAAGCGCACTGCCACCTTACCATCAAAATCATGATTCGCCTGGACCCCGCGACCGCCAGTCCCGCTGCGCCGTCCACCGTTCCGGGCTGGGCGCCCGCGGCCGGTGGTGCGCTCGGCGACGCCGACGCCGCCTTCCGGGCCGGCGCCGCCTTGGGCGCGCTCGACACGCTCACTCGGGCGCAGCCTGCCTGCCTCGGCGCCTGGCGCGAGCGCCTGGCGCTCAAATGCGCCGCCGCCAGCATGCGGCTCGCCGGCCGCGCCGAGGACGAGGCCGCCTTGCGCGACGCCTGGCAGCTTTGCCCGGCCGGCGCCGATCCCGGTCCCGCAGGCGCCATTTTTGGCGCCTGGCGCCAGCTGGCGCTGCAGCCGCCGGCGGTCAGCGCCGATCGGCTGGCAAAAGTGGCCGAGATGCTCGGGCTCGCCTGGGATGATGATGCTCTCGCCGAACTCTGCAGGCACATCGAAAATCTGGTGGAGGGGCAGACGCCGGCGCCGTTTGCTGCGGCGGCGATCGCCGCCCACGTCGTCGCCACGCGCCCCGACGCCGAACTGTTCGCCTGGTGGCTCGCCGACCTGGTGCTGGCGCAAGGCCTGCGCTGGCCGCGACCGCTGCCGCTCCTGATGGCCCAGGCTTTTAGCCCGGCTTTTCGCACGGCGGCCGGCGCCAGCCGGCGAACAAAGCCGGGAGAAGAAAACTTTGAGCGCGCGGTCTGCCTGGCGCTGGTTCAGGCGGCGGCGGAGACCTGCCGGCTGGCCGCCGATCTGTCGCGCCGGGCTGAAAAGCTTCTGGCGGGGGCGCCGAAGCTGCGCGCGAAAGGCGCGGGCGACGCGATTTTTTTGCTGCTCAATGAAGATGCCGTCGCCGGTCGCATTCGCCACCCCCGTGCTTGCGCACAAGCGATGCGAACCGCTTCATGCAGTAGGTGTGAAGACGGTCGAGCCCCGCTTGCGGTTTTTTCGCGTCGAGGTCACGGCGGATCGCCGCAATCAGTTCGTCGAGTGTCTGACTGGGTTCGAACGCCTCGAAAGCTGATGAATCGATGTGGTCGCTCGCACCTTCAAATATTCCGACAACGGCAAAGTAATTGTCTCTTACGCCGACGCTCGGCCACGACAAGGACTCGCGATACTCCCACAAATCGCGCAGCGCCTTCGCAACTACGGCCACCGGCGCCCTTTCGATGAACGAGCGCAGTCGCTTCGCCTTCGAAGTACCCCTGCCATCAAAGAGGTTCGAGATCGAGGTGTCGATACCCAGCGCTTCGAAGAAGAAATCGGAGAAGGTTCGGTCGCTGAAATCAAGGAGATACCCGGCATCCGTACCGAGCGCCTTTTCAAAAGGGTCGCGTAGGGGTCTAGGGATTAACTGCTCATAGGTGCGTGACATTATAGACGATGCTCTAGACGGGGTTTGGAACCGACGGCAAGACCTGGTGCGACAGTGTGAAAGTCCGCTAGGCGTGACAGCTAAAGGCCGGTCGATTTCGCGCGCGAAGCGGCCTGCTTTCCATAGCAACGCGCATCGTAAGCACTATCGCAGCATTGCCTCGAAACCAGCCATCCAGTCGGGATTGATCGCCATCCTGAAGACTTGCGACCTCGTCGAGCGTAAGAACTCCACGAAAGCAGAGTCGCTGCCGTTTCGCAGAACGCTGGCGCGGGTAAAATGATGTTTCGGACGTGTTTCGGTTGCCGCCAGTTCGGCCATATCCTGGAGCGCGTGCGCAAAGCCCAGCAACACTGGGTCCGGCTCGCCTTCAGCGCCGCCCCAGTCGAAATGTTCTTCCGCGCGGAAATAGGCTTCGCCGAAGCCTCTGTGCGCTTCGGCAACGATGAGCCCGCCTGCCACCAGCGGCCCCAGCTTTTCGACACGCTCCGCTGCCGGGACGTGCTTGCCAAGAGATCCGGCTAGACCCACTTCGATGCCGCCACGCGCAGCGACGGCTGATCGCAATGAGTATTGTTCCAGCTTCCCTTCGCTCCCGAGGATTTCGTAATTTCTAAGTACCGCGGGATCGAGGCTTCTCCAGAAGGCACGAATCGACTTCGGAACCGAAACCTCGCCCTCGCGAACGCCGCGCACTAATCGCACCAGCATCATGTGACGGGCAAAGAGAAAGGGCCCTTCATGGGCGATCGCTGCACGTTTCATGCCGCGCGGAAGACGTGGGAGGAGTCGGCGCAACATCATCAGCATCTCGGTATATTCAAGTGCCATAAAAAGGACCCGGAACACCGTATCCGCCGAAATATGGGTTTCGATCGCAGCGTGGCTTGCTGCGAGCAGGCCAAATCCATCAGCCTGAAGCTCACCGGTCAGCCGCTCTATCATTGCGTGCATCCGCAGCCCCATCTTGGTTCCAAGCGTGGCGACGCCGTTAGGCTGGCCGAAGTCGTCGAACTTCTGGAGTGTCTCAGGAAGAAGGAAGCGCTCGCGCGGCGGACCATCGCGACTACGATCGAAGCGGAGTTCTTGATATCGGTTGCCAATCCAGGCGAACAGCGTGAGGGATGATGCGTCCTCGGCCTGTTGCAAAATATGTGCGACCTCGTGGCCGGCGATGAAGCTGAGCAGCAACTGAGCTTGCAAGATTGCGACTAGTTGCTCATCGTAATATTTGGGCCTTGGGATGAACGTGCCCGCTCCTTGGTCCGCGCTGTAAGCGGCGAGGCGTGCATTAGCGCGCTCTGTCACGGCGGCGGCCAATACGAGATCGCCGTCGTCATAGAACGCTTCGGCTGCCCTGATAAGATATTCTACGTGTGAGATGATCGGCCGTTCGCCCCAGAAGCCTCGCAAAAGCAAAAGCTCGAGCGCATTGGCCTGCTCGATGTCGATAAAGGCGACATGGGAATCGCCGTAGCCCATCACGACGCTCGACCACTGCATAGTGCTGATGGGCACCAGAGCGAAATGATCGAGCATCCAGGGATAGTGGTTGGCAATGAATCCGCGCAGACGATGGAGCGCAGCACGATGAGCGGCGGCCACACTCCCCGCCGGCGTGCGGCCAAGCCGCTGTTTGATAATCTGCCAAGCCGGGCGGGGGATCATCGTTAGCCCTTGTCGCGCGTGTCGAGCAGCGCAAAGACCTCCTTTACCTGCGATGGCTTGAGATTCTTGAAGCGGATCTTTTCGCCATCTTTCTCATATTCGAATTCACCACGAGACGTAATCAGATAAGCAAGCGATGCAGTCACAAGAGGCACTAGAACTGGCTCCAGATCCACGACCCATTGGACAAGGTTGGCACCATCGAAGTTGCCGACTTCGATGGGTTCACCAAGATCATGTTCTAGATCGAGCGCGTCGGCGAGCCTGAGCTCCTTCCAGAGCTGCTGATATTCTCGGGCATGGTCGGCGGGCATGCTGATCGAAATGGTCGCCATGGCATCCTCCTTGGTTGTGTTGGCCGTGGTTGGATTAGATGCGCGCGACAGTCAATCTTCACGTGCGTCGATCAACAGGGAAACCAGCTGCATTTTGTTTCGGGCTGTGGCAATAGTCGATAACCAGTCGGTGGTGTTGGGCATTGGTGGGCCGGCCGGCCATTCGGCTCGGACATGTGGCGCGGTTAGTTCTAGATGTACCGCTCCATGACCGCGGTTGCGTCGTTTCCGTGCTTCGCGGTGTGCCGAGGTCGGCTCTCTTGGAAAGCAAGCAAAACTGCCGTCCTGATGACACTTCGTTGAAGTACTCGTCGCGGTGCAATTGCACGGGTACTGTCAAGACTATTCGATCATTGCTAAATTAACGCTACGGGGATGACCGCAGCGGGGGGGGGGGGACGCGATGCCATCGGTGGCGGTAAACCAAGCTGATGCGGCGACCAGGGCCCTTGTCGAGCCGGTGTTGGGTTCCCTCTTTGCTCATGCGACGGGACTAGGCGAACTAAATCTGAGCCCGCTTTGCGCTCACGTTCTGCTCGAGTGTCTCAAATACCTGCCGCAGAAAGAGGCCGACCGCGACACGCTATCGACGTCGACCGTCTTTCTCATCACCTTACTGATGGCCCGGCGGCTGGCCACCTCGGGTCCGGCTGATGGGAACGACCCGCAGCGAGATGAGATGGACGCTCTCCGCCGTTGGGGCGCACTGGCGCTCAACAATTTTTCCAGTCAGTTGGATATCGCCGCAGCGGATTTCTTTGTGGCGATCCCCGAACCTGGGGTTGCGGAGTTTGGAGAAATTGCGGAGACAACCGCTGCCAAGGGTGTGCGGTTTGGTCCTGGGCTATTGCGAGCTATCGAGGCGGTCGCCGGCCTTCAAGAAATTGCGGTGACCGACCTCGTTCTGCGCAGCCTCGACGATCCGCAATCGGGCCTGTCCAGCAGAATCGCTGCGTGGCGCATGCTGGACCTGATCGAAGCGATGAAGCACATCGTGAAAACCAGGGCCGGCCGCGCACCGAAGATGGTCAGGGAGGCCACTGCAGACGAGTTGTCTCTCTTCGTCAAGGACTATGCAAAGGTGCTTGCGACGATCCTGCGCAGCGCCGAGGACGAATTTACCTTCGCACTATTCGGGCCTTGGGGTAGCGGAAAAACCACACTCACCAAATTGCTTGCGCCTCTGCTCGAGTTCCCGGGCGACTTTGGCCGGGCGACAGGGGCGGCAGGTCAGTCTTTCGCGAAACTGCGATATGAGGTGGCCTGCCACAATGCTTGGAAGTACAGGCAGCCGCCGGAAGCCTGGGTGTATCTCTACAAAACCCTGGTCGTGTGCGCTGGGGCCAATCTGGACGCCATTGGTCGACTGGCTCTGGCGGCGAGGGCATCACATTTTCGCCACGGACCTTGGCCGCTGGTTGGGGCGCTGCTGGCGCTGGCACTGGTAGCAATTCCCCTTGGTCAAACGTTCCAACTAGCCGCCATTCTGGGTTCGTTGGTGGGGACGAGCGCGCTCGTGCACCTGGCAGCGATTACGCCGCGGGTCCAATCGAAGGTCAGGGCGATCTTCGAGAAGAACGCGAAGCTAAGTGCTGGACCGGAGCGCCTGGGCATGCTGGCACTTGTCGGAGAGGACGTGAAAGCCCTTCTGTCGGCATGGACGAAGGAGCCACCAGCCATTCCTCCACGGGCTGACGCGCAGGGCGAATTTCCGCTGAAGACTCCGGCGAGACAGTCTACCCCAGCTGGTCGGCTCTGCCTGCCAGTTCTCGTCTTGGCGGCGGTGGCTGCTGGCTGGGCTTACGGATTGACTGCCCAGCTCCAGGAGCAGAAGGGCAGCTTTCTCGTGCGGGGCGTAGAGGCTATCGCCCGCATGCTGCCGGCCGAGGTTGGCGCAAAAGTGGACAAGGATGTCGAGCCGCGCGCATTGAAAACAAACGCAAACGACTGGTGTGGTGATCAGTGCGGGAACTGGATACTCTGGTCGTCATGGGTGGGGCTTGCACTTGCCATCGTCATAGGGCCATGGCTTCTCGCAGGGAGAGGTCCTGACCGGGTGCTGCTGGTCGTCGACGACCTGGATCGCTGCACTCCCGATGATATGCTCACCGTCATCGAGAATATGAAGCTGCTAGTGGACGACCCGGTTATCGGAAACAGGTTGCAGGTGCTGATGTTAGTCGACGAGCGTGTCTTGGCCCATGCGATTGGAAAGCGCTACCAGGACATGATTCTCGAGCGAGCAGGTGGCATTGTCGGTGTTACCAAAGAGAACGCCAAGCTACTTGCCCGGCAGGAAATCATCACCGAGCAGAACGAGAAGCTCTTCGCTTGCCACTTGCGTTTTCCCGCCCTGAGCGACCGCGACGTTGCCGACTTGGTCGTGAGTCTTTCTTCGCGCGAGCTCAACGAAATTAGAGAGCGTGAAAAGCGGGCGGCTCGAGCCCGGCTTGAACGGGCTCTGCGCGAAGCGGAGCAGGACGTTGAAAAAGCGAAAGCGGCTGAGAGCAGCGCGAAGGCGAGTGTAGATGCTGTCAGTGCGGGGGAAAGGCGAACGATGGTAGATGTCGACGCTCCGTCGGATAGGCCAGTGCCGCAGCACCTGCGGAAGCTGGGAATGGCGGATGCGGTCTTGCCCCCAACGGCGGAAGAGAAATCTGAGAGAATGCGTCAGAACGCAGCGGCAGAGGAGTTCAATAGAACGCAGGCCGCAGTCAAACCAGAGACGCGGCTCGCCCAGAATCCAGACGTCGTTAAGCGGCACGACCAGACCGTCGCAATCAGGAAGCAGATGGAGGAGCGCCTGGAGAGACTGAAGGGCGGCGTAGTGGCCACAGCCGAAACGGGCCAACAGCCCACTCGGCAACGTGTTGCCCCGTTTACCGATGCCGACATCCGGTTTACGCCCGAAGAAGTTGATGAGCTGGAGCGGCTGGTGCCCAGCTACTTCCGATCGATCGGGAGGCGGCCATCGCCGCGTGCCGTGCGCACGCTGCTCTTCAAGATCCAGCTGTTCCGTCTGCTATTGCAGGTCCGTACGCCCTGGCGGCCGCTCGAGAGCTTCTCAATCGTGAGCATCCTGGACGCCTTCAAGCAGGCTGCGCAGGTGCCCCCGACGGCGACGCAAGACGAACAAACTCTCAGCTTTGCCAGTCAGGTGATCTAGTTCGCATTTGGGCAGTTTGGGGTCGGCAGAGCTATCCCGGCGAGGTCCGCAGGCGTCGCAAAACCGCGCGGCAAGCACAAAAATGCTGACTTTCACCCGTCCGACGACACATTCCTCCTTGCTCCAGCCTTGCCATAAGTTGATCATGAGCTTCTAGCCGCCGGTCTCAAGTATGAGATGTTACTTATACATAGCGATACGTAATCATCTTGACAGACGCTCGTTCATACTAATACAGTTACATCAGATAAATCCTTTTAAGATGGCATCCGTGAAATCTCCATTCGTCCTCCGGCATGACTTTTTATGCCGTTCTCACGAAGTCATGGTCGAGCTGTTGCGGGCTGATGCATTGCGTTTGGTGAACCGATTCTGAAGTCGGCACCCGAACGCAGCCATGAACGTCGCGAATGACCGCATTGCCTGGATGCTTGAACAAAAGTCGATGGTCGGGACGTAGTGCGATCGGATCGGCCAGAGAACGAACAGGGCTGACGGGTTGATGGCAGCCTTATGCGGTCATGGTGACCTCACAGGGCAAGGTGGAGTCACAGCATTGACGCGTTTCCGTGGGCTGCCGTAGCTCGCTAGAACAAGAAATTTCTTATACCGGGTTTCGCTCTCCTGCGAAGCGTCGCAAACCCGGTCATCAAGATCGAATTCGGACCTGGATGCGGGGTGAGCATGAAACGAGGCCATAGGCCGGTGTATGACCTGATCGCGGCGATGCCGGTTGTCCTGACGGCGTGCTTTTTCGGGTTCAGCTTTCTTGCGCACCACGCGACCCAGGACTGCGAAATAGTTTTGCCGATCTTCTTGTGCGCCTACAAGGATCAGTTTGAGTTCGGGTGGTTCGATACCTACCAGACATTCATCGCTGCAATGCTCGCGCTGGCAGGCGCCGGCTGGAGCGTGGCGGCGATCAATCGCCAGATCCGCCAAGACTGGGAGTTCGAACACGAAAGCCGCGAGAGCAAGCGGGCGGCGGCGCGCTCTGTCCTCCCTTTAGCGTTAAGCGCAGTCAGCGAATATGCGGAGGAATGCGCCCACCTCCTAACGGACTTAATCGACAAATGTGTTGGCGGTGCACTCCCTACTGCAGCACGGCCCCCTGATTTGCCGGCGTTGCCCCTGGACGCCCTAGATGCCATCAAGGAGATGACCGAGTACGCACTCCCCTCGGAGCGCCAAGTGCTCGCAACCCTGGTAGCCAAGGTGCAGGTTCAGCGGGCTCGCCTGCTAGGCGTAACATCAGCACGGGCTGGGCGCGGCCCGACAATGATTCTTGACCTAAATCTCAATCGCTACCTTGCGGATTCGGCCGAAATCCACGTCCGCGCCGGAGCGTTGTTCTCATTTGCCCGGAATGCAGTTGCTGTCATTGGGCAGCATGACATCGGCGCCGACGAGATCGTCACCGCCCTCAAATTGACCACGAATTTCGACGACGACGACATGTCGTCGACCCTTAGAGGTGTCATTGAGACGGCGTATGGGCCGATTGGTGACCAAGGGTAGGCTCATCGTGCCCCCTGTCGGGCGGGCGCGGTTTTCAGTCAGCCGTTCTCGGGGTGATGTCATCGAGCAGCAGATGGATCCCTCATCAATGACCCACCGTCGGTCACGCTGTTCCGGCACGCCTCTATTAGCTGCGCCGTCTACCCCTAGACTGTCTGGGTCTTTTGCGCCGTGGGCTCAATTCATCAGCTCAGAATCCTGAGATGTGCCGGGGAATAATGCAACGAATCGGTTTGGCTTTGACCGCAACGGAGCGCTCGGCCCCGGTTTGGAGCGGTGCGAGTCAATCTGGCAGGATCGGCACGATTTCTCCCGTGGTCATGTATACGATCGTACCGCGCGGCGCCGAGGTTGCCCGCAGGTATCGCTGCAACTGCTGAACATACGCGGCCCGGTGCAGGTCGGTGTCGCGATCACTTTTCCAGTCCAGAACCTCCAGGACCTTACCGTCCTCGATAGCGATCGCATCGACACGGCCAGCGAGAAGATTGCTGGGGGCCAACTCACTCCAGACGGAGAGCTCCGGTACAAGGATCGGCAGGAGACGCTGCACATAAGGGAGCTGAAACGTCTGCAGCGCCGTCGCCGCGAGTTCGCGCGGGACCAGGAACTCGTCCGTGGGCTTGAGGGCGAGAAGCTCGTCGCGAAGGCGTTCCGCCCGGGCGCTAACATCATCCTGCGGCGAGAGCTCTCCGGTCAAAAGCTCTTCCATGAGCTTGTGCAGGATCAGTCCCCGAATTCTGCCGGCGCCGATCGGCTCGACATATTCGAATGTGCTGCCCGGCTCGATAGCCATGGCGGGGGTGAGGATCTCCGCTCGATCTGGGTCATGAACACTGGGGTTCACCCAGCGCAACGCCGGCGTCGCGGCCTGCACGATCGCGGCCTGCCGGGCGAATGTGTCTGCGTCCTGGGGGACAGCCACGGCCTCCGATCCGGTGGCCGGTCGTGGCTCGAGCGCATTGAATTTCAGTTCATCGAGCAGGTCGAATCTGAGATTGACTAACTTCGACCAGGCAGCCTGCCCCGCCGAGGAAAGATAGGGCACGATCAAGAGATCGCGGGCACGTGTGCACGCGACATACCACATGCGCTGATTTTCCAGCGCCTGGCGCCGCGCCTGCTCCTCGCGTGCAAGCGTAAGCGCAGAGGACGAAACGCCCCCTATGACCCAGTGCAGCGTGTTGTCGGAACGCCGATGCACAAATCGCTCTGAGGGCCTTGCTTGTGTACCCATGTTGATCGGAATCACCACCGGCCATTCGAGACCCTTCGCACTGTGAATGGTCACGATCTCGACCGCGTGCCGCGACGCGTCGATCCGTCCTTCCTGGCGCGAGGCGCGGCTATCCCAGTCAAACTGGAGATGGCGAACGAATGCCCTGAACCCCCGAACATCAAAAGGCCGCGCGAGCTCGACAATCCGATCAAGATTTGCAAGCGAGCGCGCGGCGCGATTGTTGCCGCTGCGGGCAGACAGCGCGACGCGCAACTGGAGCTGCTCGATTGTCTCGGCCAAGAGTACGCGTGGCGTTGTGACGTTCACGCGCGCACGAAGTTTTTGCAGGGTCTCAAGGACAGAGCGGGCTACGCAATGGGATATTAGGGCGGGCGGTGTTGTGATGTCGAACAGGCCAGTGGGGGAGGCCTCTGGTCCGGCCTGATGGACCTCTTCGGCAATGTCGAGCAACTCTTCGTCTGTGAGGCCGACCATGGGTCCGCGCATGAAGGCACCGAACGCAAGCCGGTCGCGCGAGTCCGCCAGCGCGCGCAAGAGCGCCAGGACATCCTGCGTCTCCTGCTGCAGGCAGAGCGTCTTGCCGGCCTGCGACGCAACGGCGAGCCCGAGCGCTTCCAGTGCGCGTTCGTAGCGCCAGAGTTCGGTGCCGGTTGGAGCCAGGAGTGCGATGTCGCCCGCTTCGAGGAGGCGTCGGTCTCCGGTGTGTTCGTCCTCGATTTCGATGGCTGCTATGAGCTTTGAGCAAATCTGTGCAATGACGGCCGCCTCGTCGTCGCGCTGCTGCGCCATCTTCGCCTTCTGACCATCGCCTATGGCCACATGCGAGGCACAGGCGAATCCGTGCAATGCCCCCTCTCGCGTGGCAGTGAGTGCGCCATAGCTCGGCTGTCCGTCTGCATCGAGGACCGGCTGGAACACGCTGTTCACGTAGTCGATGATACCGGGCTGGCAGCGGAAATTGGCACCGATATGGATGATGCGTTCATCGCCGAGACGGGCAATGGCCTGCTTCGCCTGTTTGTAGCTATCGATGTCGGCGCCCCGGAACGCGTAGATGGATTGCTTGGGATCCCCGACGACAAACAGCGCCCCATCGCGAAGGTTGGCGTCTTGCCATCGATCGGGCATGCTGCAGGCCGAGATCGAAAACAGGATACTGGCCTGGATCGGATCGGTGTCCTGGAATTCGTCAACGAGGATATGCGCAAAGCGCTCACCTATCGCGGCGCGGACGACATCATTGGTGGTGACGAGGGCATGGGCGCGCTGCAGCAGATCGTCGAAATCGAGGACGGCGGCGTTTTCCTTGCGTTGCCTATAGAGGTCCGTGACCGGATCGAGGGCACGCGACATCGATTCGACCATGGCATCGCCGATCTGACCGAGTAGATCAAAAAACCGAGTCACACAGGTGTGGAAGTGCTCGTCGGCCTGCTGGCAGAGTGCCGTCCCGTCGCCTTTTCCATACGCCGATTTCCAGCGACTAAGATTGCGCGGCTCAGTGAAGGTAAACTCGTTCCATTTCATCGAGGCCGTGTGCGGCGGGTTCGCGAGCTCCCATAGCCGGGAGAAGCTCGGCTCTGTCTCGAAACAGTTCTCGTAGAATTCGGCGAGCGTCTCGAACTCCTGGATCAATGATCCGGTGCTGCGCTCCTTGGGATAGTTCGCTTGCCAACGCCGAAAGGCGCGGACGCTTTCGACAAAGTCGATGTCTTTGCGCAGCGAGAGGTCGACAGGGAAGGTACCCGCGCCGGGGTGCGCCAGCTTGAGCTTGGCAAGATCAAAGCTGTCCTTGACGACCTTTAGCGGTTCAAACTTGGACAGGACAGCGACTGGATCCTCACCTTTCTGGGTTCCGTGAGAGAGGCGGTCGAACAGCCAGCCCGAGATGACGCTCTCGAACATGGCATCAGCGGTGGGCGCATCCATCATCTGTGATCCGGGGTCGAGCCCCGTTTCGACGGCGTAGGCCATGATGATCTGCTGGCAGAACGCGTGAATCGTGCATGAGGTCATTTCGTCGAAGGCATCGATCGCCGAGCTGAGGACAGCCCTTTTGTCAGTGAGAAGCTCAAGGTTGACAGCGCCGCGCAGAACCTTCGGAATGTGGCCCGCCAGCAGTTGCGTTGCATATTCGCGAATGCGCAGCGACAACTCGCTGGCGGCCAATTCGGTGAACGTAATCGCGGCGATGCCGCGAGGTGATACACCGTTCAGCATCAGCATGACGACACGACCGGCAATCAGCGATGTCTTGCCTGTACCCGCTGCCGCTTCGACCAGCAACGTCTTGTCGAGTTCGGTGAGAACGCGATTGCGTTCGAAGGCATCGCTCAGCATCATCATGGCTCATCCCAAAGTGGCACTAGCCTTTGCTGAGCGGCGTTGAAGCCTTCCTCCTTCCGCCCTCGATAGCGGTCGAGCGCTGCCGGCAGTGCGATCCTGAGGTCGTTGTAGCCTGCAAACGCATCTGGCCCCGGATAGGCGACGCCGCTTCTGAGCCCTTCGACTGCAATGTCGATGAAGCGCAGCAGCGTGTCCTCCGCCCGCTCGAGGACGTCGCCGTCAAGGTTTGCAGCAGGCCCCATCGTGTCGAGGTATATGAGCCGAGCGATGACGGCGCTCGCTTGGGGGATGAGCTGCTTGATCGCGATGGCGTAGAGCGCGCGCTGAACTTCGGCGCCGCCGCCCAGAATCACGTCACGCAAATTGCGCGGCGTCGTGCCGGTCTTGTAGTCCGAAATGCGTACGCTGCGGCGGTCGGGCTTCACATCAACGCGGTCGATACGGCCCTTCAAGCGAAGCCCGGACTGACCGATCACGACTTCCTGGCGCTCGTCCCAGGGATCGGAACGCTCTGCCGGTGATTTCGGATTGCCGAAGGGGATCTCGCTGAAGCTGCGGGTCCCCGGGCCGAAGCGTTCGTCGATTGTCAGGCCGCGGCGGGCGCGCCGTCGTGCCTCGTCGATGGTATCGAGCCACAACAATCTCGGGGGCACCGCTTGGGTCAGCGGCCAACGCTCGGCGATGTCGCGTGCCGCCGCGCCAAGGGCATTATCGATTTCTTCTGGCGTTGCCCCGACAAGGCTGGGGATGGGTTCGATGCGCTCGATTGCTAGCCGAAGCAACTCATGCACGAGTTCGCCGAACGTGATGGGATCGAACTGCAACGGTTCAACGGCAAGTTCGGGAGCGGTCATTCCCAATGCCCGTAGCCAGACAAAGCCCAGCGGATCGCGCAGCATGCGCCGCAGGGAAGTCGCCGATTGCGGCGTGTTCAGCGCGCGGGCAACGGCTGGGTGGTCTTTCCGATATCCGCCATCATGTGGCGTGGGATCCAACCTGCGCGTCCAATCCGTCCAACAGGACATGACGCTCTGGATACGCGGCAAGGAGAGCGCATCATCAATACGAGCGAGCAGACGATCCCCCTCGCTGAATGCGTGTTCCGGCGTTCTGGTCCGCGAAAGCGACCGCTCCGTGACTTTTCGTTGCAGCAACGCGCTCCTAGCAAGGAATGCACCGTCGGCTGAGCGCCTGCTGCGGGACAGCGCAACGCTCGAGTCTGGGTGACTGACGAGGACCTCGAAGGCCAGCCGATCGCGTTCCAGCCGGGGCAGGTCCGCCAAGTCACGCTCGCTTAGGACATGATCGGGCAGCAGCGGGTCCACACCATCGGAGCGCGGCCAGCTTCTGCTCGAAAGCCCAATCAGGCGCATGTGCTTGCGCGGCACACCAACGAGGTCAGCCGCTCGTGCCCAGACGACATTGTTGGCAGGATCGCTTTCATCGGCGATGCGCAATGACGTAAGGGTCATCTCTATGGCCGCAGCCGGTCCCAGGCGAAGCGCTTCTTGCCAAAGGCCGAGGCTCTTGCCCCGCAGCAGGGTCTCTCCGAGTCTGACCGCCGCCTGAGGTCCGACATCGAGGTCACGCAGCACTGGCATGAGGGTCGCTGCGATGGAGGAACCATCGGAACGCGAAAGCGGTTCGAAGCTGCTGGCCCAATGATCCGGTTTAAATAGACCCGCCTCGGTCGGGATGCCTTTCATCCAGTCAGCCGGAAGGGCCTCCGACAGATAGGGAGAGAGCAGCGATAGGCGGCGGACGCGATCCTGCGACAGGCCATTGATCATCACGTCTGCCAACGCCGCGCAGCTCTGGCCAGCGCGAGTGCTCAGGGCGGAAACGCCGCTCGCGAAATGAATGGGGAGCTCAGCGTCCGCGGCGAGCACCAGCATGTGGTCATCCCAGGCACCGAGGTCGGCACTCGTGATCGCAATGTCGGAGGCCTGTGTTGTGCCGTCGCTCAACAGCTCGCGAGCCCAGCGAAGCGCTTCGACGACCTCTGCGCGAGGATCTGCACATACGTCGCAGATCAGATCTTGGGAGGGCGGGCTGGTCGTGGGCACAATCGTGCCGGGAAACCAACTCCGGTCGCGTGTGCCGGGCGCGTCCCAGGTGATTTCGACAACTGCCGCTAGGGCCTTGATCAGCGGCCGCCACACCGGGTCGATCGAAATCAGCCTATGGAAATACAGATTGCCAACCGTGGCACGGGCATGTGCCACGCCCGCGATAGCTCGGTCGCAAAGGTCCCGGGGTAGAAGCGCACCAATTGGCAGATGCCTGTGTAGGTAGGCCTCGATGCGCCCCAGATCGCTCAGACGGGCGCTCGCATAACGCAGATCGTCGAACTGAATGTCCGCTGCCCATATCCGCGCCAGACTCGCGAGCACGGCCCGCGCCATGCCAGGGCGCGTCTTGACCGGTTCCAATTCTTCGAAGGCAAGCTCGCTGAGCGCTCGAGCAACGATTGGGACGAGGGTGGCGTAGTCTGCGGGCCGGGCGAAGCCGCCCACAAGGCGGGCACCGAGCAGGGGAAGCGTCGAGACATCCCGACCGTGGTCCCCCTCACGCGCGGCGGCGGCGCGCTGCATGCCAAAGGCGAGGGTGCCCTGGACTATGACGGTGTGACGCTTCATTTTGGCAGACAGCATCTCAAATGCGGGCTACGATTGAAAAAAAGGCAAATCAAAGGAGGTCGTTCACATCGCAATTCCGCATACATCTCATGGCAACAGGCGATGACCACTCGCGGTCGTTCAATGTTGGCGCTGAACGCCCCGTCGGTAAATCACGTGCTCGATTCGCTATGACTGACAAACAGGACGAACTCTACGGCCATCACACGATCAAAGAGACATAGTTCGATTCGAATATACGCTGTTCGGGTTCAATGGCCAATCTCAGGTGACAGTAGAGGGCCCAATACCTACGCCACACCGGGTCGTTTGAGGACATGTACTCGACCGTAAGATCCATTTCCTTAGCCGTCTCCCATCCGACCATCTGGCCGTGCGAAGGGTATTTGTTGATGTCCATCAATTCACTGGTGATCTTCGAAAAATTCTTACCCTGGCGCCTGAGCAGTTTCTCGGCCAGCGACTTGGCTCGGTCCCTTACGGATTGGAATTTCCGGACGATTGTCGGATCGAATTTTTCGAACGTGATCCTGGCGGCAAGGTCGTCTGGAGCTTCGCGCAACGACTTTCCAGCAAATTCGTATGCATTCAGGTAGGTCAGGACCGAATAGACGACGTCCGATCCATTGCCATCCTTCGACGAAACTTGCGGATCGATCGGGCCAAGCTCCGACGATTCACTCATCACGATAGTATTCGCTCCCAGCGCCATCAGCGTGCCAGCGCTCTTGGCGTAGTCAGGAACGATGACCCTGAGCTGACCTTCCGCACCTGCAGCACTGCGAACCAGCCCGATCAGCTTTTCGGCGGCGTCAACATCACCGCCCGGCGTGTGCAGCATAAGGTCTATCGGCTCGCCTGGCGTGACATTGTGGAGCATGTCGACAAATCCCAAGGTGTCGATGCGGTCCACAAGCGCCTTGTTGCCTGCAATGTAGCAGAGAAGCTTGGGCTGAGTGCTTTCGATCTCCCTGATGAGCGTCTGGCGCTGATAGCGCGCCGCGTTCATCGCCGTGAACATTGGCGTCTTCTCGATAGCACGCGGCGGGATCATGGCCGGCTGCACTTCCTCTTCCTTTTGGTTGCTTTCACTCATCGGTCACTATCCTCTGCCCATTCTACGCGACCACCGCGGATAAAGTAGTGGCACCTCCGCTGATTGCCGCGAAAGTCCACGCTTGGAGAGATCGTCAGGCGCGTGATCTGGTTTACCTCCCAGTGCGGCCGGCGCGCCGGGTCGGCATTGAGCATAATGCGATGGCCGGTCCTGCAAGGGCAATCGAATACGATCCATTTGGTGCGGGCTGAATCGCCGACGAGCGCGACCGCATTCCGCGGAAGACGATCAGGCACCTCGTCCGCAGAGAATGTCTGACCGACGACACGCCAACGCCAAAACGGAATCCATTGCCACCAGGAAATCTTCATTCTCGGCCCCATAGCTGGCCGAGGAATGGCTCCTCGTCGCCCGTGCCCCACTTACCCTGCACGGAGTCGCAGTAATGCCCGCCCCGAGGGAAAGCGCGATTGGTGGAAATCTCGCGCTCGTGCAACCTTAGGAGGGTTTCTGTCGGACGATCGGGCGGGCCGTAACCAATCAAGCGGTCTAACAACTCGTTGACCGCGGCTGCCGCGACGGCCGTGGTGAAAGCCACCACCGCCGGCTCGACTTGGCCCAAGGCTGGCGCATACCCTTCGTCCGCCAAACGCTGGCGTTCTTCTGGCGTCTGCATCTCTGCTGCTGCGCGGGCCATGTCGACCCGATTGCGGCATACGAGACAGCCGGCTCCCGGTGTCAGCGTCGTGATGCGGCCGTCAATGCCTGTCAACGTCCCGCCGCTGTCACTGCTTAGGAGAACCCCGACGTCAATGACGGGCGTCAAAAGATAGGTCGCCAGACGCGACAGCACCAGCCGTCCGGCGTTGTCGTCTGTACACCCAAAAACGAGGTCTGCCCCTCGCAGCGTCTTGGCGACTGATTTGACGGTCACCATTCCCGGAACGGTTGAACAATTGAGGTCCGGTGCGATACGCATCAGGTGCGCACGCAGCACCTCGATCTTCGAACGTCCGACGTCGGACGGCGTCGAGCCGTAAACGCGCGTCACATTGCTGGACGACAGCACATCGTTGTCCAGCAAAAGAAGATCGCGCACGCCCAGCCGTACCAACTGTTCCGCGATGGCGGATCCGGTGCCGCCGGCGCCGACGATCGCCACACGCAGGTTGCCGAGCACGCTTTGAATGTCTGGCCCGAAAGCGCGCACATTGCGGTCGAAGATTGCATCGGGGGCCGACAGGTTGTGGCCGAAGTTTTGGATTAGCCGCCAGCGGTCGCTCACGATCCAAACCCGATCGATCGCCAATGCGCTGCCGCCCTCCGGCGTCAGTTCGCCGCTAAAGACGACGCTTTCGCCGCGGGGCGACGCGATGAGCGTAGCATACAGACCGGAGCCGCTGCGCAGCTGGAAGAGATCACGAATGTCGTGGTCGACCTGCCGATCGTGCTCGCTTGGCAGCGGCACACCGATTTCGCCTGGATGGGTGTGAAACCAGATTGGAACAGAGCCGTCGGCTTCCGCCGCCCCGAGGGCGCCGACATAGCCTTCCGAACGGATCAACATGTGATGCGGGCTCTGCTCGTTATACGCGGTTTGCGGCACCCAATGCATGGTCCTTGCCAGCAGACGCACGTCCGAGCCGATATCGACGCGCCGAGCGAGCAGAACACCTGCGCATTCAAGCGGATTGCGCGTGACGGCGATGATTTCGTCAGCAAGCGGACCAGGAAGGACGAGCGTGATTGTCATGCGGCGCGCGCCCTTCCGGCTGCTTCAAGCTCCATGCGAACGAGCGCCAAGTAGCTTTCCAGCGAATCGATGCCCGACCGCCACTGGCCCGGGTTAAGGTGACGGGACCACCGCTGCCACCTGCGCCCAAGATAGTCTTCCTGTGAATTTGTAGCGACGATCGCCTGACCATCTGTCCGTATGACGGCAGGCGCGAACCACCACATGTCTGGGTGAACATCTGGGTAGCCAGGGGCGAGCCGAAGTAGGAGATCAGCGGCCGTTGCCGTGAAGCCATTCGGCAATTGGAAAGCCGGAATGACGATCGCGATCATGCCGCCATCGAGCGAGACAGAATGTCCAGGCGCCCGCGCCTGCAAATACTCTTTATCGATCGGCGGCAACATATTCCCTTCTCCTCAATCGCGGCCCGGGTTGATCTGGGCCGGCGCGGTGAAGAAGCGCAGGCCATTGCGTATCTCGACCTTGGTGGCGTCATCGATTTTCTGATCGGAGCCTCCAGGGATGACTTCAAACAAGTCGCGGTCTGGCCCGATATCAGGTTCGGGCAATTTCCTCAGCTGCGCACCGGTGAGGGTCGACTCCTGGACCTTGTACGTGGTGCGGTCGATCTTGATCTCGAAAGCCTTCGGCCGGTCGGGGTGCTCATTGCTATGATCGTCGTTCATTGATACCTCCGTTGATTGATACCGTGATACCATGACACCATGACAGTTGACAAGAGGGTAAGATTGGTGCAAAACAGGCATCATGAAACAAGCAAAAGCGATGACTGTTCGCCTGTCCGAAGAGCAGGCTCAGGCTCTTGAAATGGTCGCAACCGTCGAGAATTTGCCGGTGTCTGACATCATTCGGGCCGCAATCACGACGCATATCGAGACCCGTAGGCGAGATCCTGGGTTTCAGGCCGGGTTGAGGGATCGCATTTCTCAGGCGCGAAAGCTGCTCGACCGCTAATCCGGCTCACTGCGACTAAGAGGACCGATGAAAAAGACAAGCAAGAGCCTCAAGCCGAGCGAGTCGGGCCACGTTCTTGGACATCGTACCTTCGCCGCTATAACGGCCGTCGAGGGGATTAGCCTTGACGCGGTCAGCCGAAAGCGTCTCGCCGACATGAAAAAGCGCAATCTTTCACCTGACGATCAACGCTCCGAGGTCATACGCGCCTACCTGAGCGCCAAGTCGCGTGGGTGATGGCTGTCGGCTACGACGCTTTCGACGACCCTTATTCTTACAAGGGCACCGCCACACTCAAGAACAAGCTCGGTCTGCGGGATGCTTCGCTACTCGAAGCGTTCGAGCTTGAGATGACCGCGCTGCGTGCTCGCGAACCGCTGCCGAGAGGTAAGTTCGATGCTGCTCACTACCGGCGCACGCACCACCACCTGTTTCAGGACGTGTATAGTTGGGCAGGCAAGTACCGCACCGTGCGCACAGCAAAAGGCGGCAATCCATTCTGCTATCCCGAGTATATCGACAGCGAAATGACAAAGCTTTTCGCCACGCTTCCGGCGGCGATCAGTGCGATCGATTCCGAACAGTTCATCTCAGAGGCCGCCCAGTTCTTGGGTGAGCTCAACGCGATCCACCCGTTCCGCGAGGGCAACGGTCGATCGCAACTGACGTTTATGGCGATGCTCGGCGAAGAGTCGGGATTCCGTTTCGATTTTTCGCGTGTCAAGCGCAGCACGTTCATGCCGGCGATGATTGCGAGCTACGCGCGAGAACTCAAGCTGCTCCGCGCCGAACTCAGGAGCCTGTTGCGCTGAAGAAGCTTTGATGCGGAGCGCTTGAACAGCCCAATTATTAAGGCGTGTGTACACAGGATTGGCGATGCTCCAACCCGGATCAGCGCCTCCCTTTGTCGGGACGGAACGTGTTCTGCATTTGTGCCTCGAAAGTCGCATAAAGGGCATTGTCGAATTCGCGACCTACGTCGTCTAACGAGGGGCCTCGATTTGATTGGGGCGAGCCCTAAGGGGTCCCGCCTGCAAGTTGGTCGTGGATGCGTGCGCCGACCACACAGAAGCTTTTCACCGCGTCCTTGTAGGACTGCAAGGTCTGGCGCATATGCGCCAGATGTGTCTGCCGCATTGTCTCCAAGTCTTGCATCGCTTTGGCATATCGCGCAGCGGCTTCCTGCGGTGTTTCCGGTTTCGGCGGGCCATCGGGCATCGGGAGGATGAGAGGCGGAAGGCCGCGCGGGGTCTGTATTGCCAGGAGCCTATAGTCGTTTGCTAGGCGACCATAATCGCTCAACGTTGATTGGATGCCGACCAGTTGCCGAACGAGATCGCGAAAATCATCCGCCGGAATGACTTTGAGGCTCTCTGCATCCTGCTGGATGTTCAAGAGGGCAATCCCGAGGGAGGGGACGAAAACGGGCTGCTGGTCGATCTGCACCCCGGCCAGCGTTTTGTTGATCGCTTCGCATTCCTGACCAGCGATCTGCAGAAAACCGACGACACGGTCCTTCTGTTCGCGCGAAGCGCGCCAGTTATCGAGATACAGGGCTGCCGGGACACCGAACAGCGTGGTGAAGATCGGCAGCAGGAGGAGAGCGATCCACGGATTCTCGATCATACTACGTTTCTGGCTGGCCGCGACTTTGACATCCGACGATTTTGACGGACTATTTGCTTCAGCCGACGCAGGCACTGGCCTCGTGCCGGTTTTCTCCACTTTAGGTCGAGACGACCCTTGTCGTTTCTCGTTGGCGCCAGCCAAGCGTTTCCCTCGCGTCATCGCGGACCCCTCTAGATCAGCAGCGCCAGCTATCGCATCAGGCAAGCATTGATAGGCTGCCGAGGCTTGCCCTGGACGACCTGATATCACGGGCTTTTGCGTATGCGAGTCTTCTAAAATAAGCTATAGATTGTTCGTGCGGGAGACGGGGCTCTGGCATGATCGATTCTGATGTATTCGACTTTGTCGAGCGGTGCCGGAAGCACACGGCTACAGGGCCGCTTTTGTGCGATCTGCTCGGGACAGTAACAAAGCTTGGATTCGAGCATCTTATATTGAGTGGCGTGCCCCTGGGCGGGCAGAAACTCGCGCCGATGGTAGAATTGAACGGCTGGCCGGAAGGCTGGTTCGAGCGCTATGTGGAAGCCGAGCATGCCGCCGTGGACGGCGTCTGCATCTATTCGGCCAAGACGTTGAAGCCGTTCCTTTGGTCCGATGTACCCGCCAGATGGTCTGGGACGGAAGCTTCGCGGCGCGTCGCCGGCGAAGCGACGGAGTTCGGCATCTGGAGCGGCTTCGCCGTGCCGATGCTGAGTGTCCACCACTGGCAATCGGTGCTGTCATTTGCCTCCTCGCAAAAGACCTGCAATCTGTCTGCGCGCCAGCAGGTGCAGCTTGTAACCATGGCGGTCTACGCCGGCATGACGATCCAGTCCTTTTCCAATGACGCCGGAGACGGCGAGGGGCCGCTGACTGACCGGGAAAAGGAAGTGCTGCTGTGGGCGGCGGCCGGCAAGACTTCGTCCGAAACTTCGCAGATCCTCGGCCTAACGGAGCGCACCGTCAAATGGCACGCCACAAGGGCCCGCGAGGCCTTCGGCGTCGCCACTACCACGCAGGCCGTCGTCGAGGCGGTGCGCCGGCGCCTGATTCATCCTTGAGCCAGTCAACTGTCCGATCGGACAGGTGACGCAAATTAGAACGGCTGCAACTATCCCCCCAAGAACGATCGGGGGATCGCGCGATGATTACGGCTCATGTCGTCAATGCGCAGAACAGGCATCTCTACGAAAACGAATTCGACGAGTTTCTGCGCCGCCGGCACGACTTCTTCGTCCATCAAAAACGTTGGCGCCCTCCGAGCCCAGACGGTCGCGAACTAGACCAGTTCGATACTGACGCGGCGACCTACCTACTCGGCATGGAAGAGGGTCGCGTCGTGACCTCGGCCCGATTGATCCCAACGAGCGAGCCGCACATGGTCTCAGAGGTCTTTCCTCACATGTGCGAGAAATCGGGCGTTCCAAGGCGTCCTGACTGGGCCGAATGGACCCGCACCTTCGTCGTACCCGAAAAGCGTTCGACCGGGCTGAGGGGCACGCTGACGCAGCTCTGCTGCGCGGTCATGGAATACGCCCTCGACGAAGGCCTGAGCGCTGTCGGCGGCGTCCAGGAGACTTACTTTATGCCCCACCACGGCGCGCTGAAGTGGCACGCCAAGCCGCTAGGCATGGCCAGGGAAGAAAACGGCGAGTGGTACATCGTGGCATATATCGAAGTGAATGAGGCGGCATTAGCCAGTGTCCGCAAAATACTCGGATTAGATCGTTCGCTGTTGGTTCGGCGGGGCATCCAACTCCCATTCGTCAAGGTCAATAGGCACTTGGCTGAGGTTGCTCGCTGAAAATAGAACAAGCGACCCGCTTGAAACATGTGGTCTGAGCCAAGCAAAACCAGGGAGGAACATCGAGATGCCGGCCCAATATGTTGAAATTCCTGGCAGCAACCGAGAGCCACCTGTCGGATCGGCACCAATAGCCTCCGTGCACGCCACCAATCCGCGCGAGCAAATCGAAGTGAGTGTGTACGTCAAAGACGAAGGTGGCGACCCGCTACTGAAGATGAAACCTGGGGCCGTACCGCCTTCCACCACCGAGTCCACCGCGGCGCGGGATAGCGCAGCGTTCGACAAGGTTCGCAAATTTGCCAGCGAAGCTGGCTTGTCGGTAGTGCTGCAGGATCCCGCTCGGCGGCTGATAAAGCTTGCCGGCCCAGCTGATAAGCTCGAAGCTGCTTTCAGAACAAAACTGCACTATTACAACGATGGCAAGAACGCATTCAGAGCGCGATCTGGCAGCCTTTCGGCACCTGCCGACGTTGTCGGCAGCATTGAAGCTGTCCTTGGTCTAGACACCCGACCTATCGCCAAACAAAAGCTCACCCGCGGGGCCAATCCTCACGTGGTGACCGGTCATCTGCCAAACGAAGTAGGGCGTTTTTACAACTTTCCCCAAACCAAAGGGCTTGGCGCCGGACAATGCATCGCGCTCATTGAACTTGGCGGAGGTTATCGCGACAGCGACAATCGGCTCGCCTTCGAGACTATGCGGCTGCCGGTCCCTACGGTGACTGCTATCTCGGTATCGGGGGGAGGCAATAATCCTGGACCGGATCCAAACGCGGATGGAGAAGTCGCGCTCGACATTCAAGTTGCTGGCGGGGCCGCACCGGGCGCCAAGATCGCCGTTTATTTCGCACCAAATACCATCCAGGGCTTCGTCGACGCGATAACCCGTGCCGTCAACGACGCCCAGAACAGACCGTCGGTTATTTCCATCAGCTGGGGCTCGCCCGAATCGCAATGGACCGGGCAGGGCTTGGCGGCGATGAACTTTGCATTGAAAGATGCCGCAACGCGCGGAGTAACCGTGTTTGCTGCTGCCGGCGACAACCTGGCTACAGATGGCGTTGGCGATGGCCACGGGCACGTCGATTTCCCAGCGTCATCGCCCTATGCCGTTGGTTGTGGAGGCACCTTTATCGATACCGCCAAGGGGAAAATTACGGGTGAGGCCGTTTGGAACCACGGCGGGTCTGGCACTGGCGGCGGAATTAGCGACCGGTTCGACGCCCCGGGATACCAGGCGAACGTCCAGTTCCCGCCCTCGGTCAACCCTCGCCAGGGAAAAGGGAGGGGAGTGCCGGACGTCGCGGGTGACGCCGATCCGCGGAGCGGCTATCGAATTGTCGTCGCGGGGAGCGGTGCCACGATCGGAGGGACGAGCGCGGTCGCGCCACTATGGGCCGGATTGATCGCCCTGATCAACGAAGCGTGCGGTCGCCCGCTTGGCTTCATTCAACCGTACCTTTACGGCGCCCCGCAGGCATTCAGCCAGATCACCAAAGGCGACAATAAGGACAACGGCGTAGGCTACTCCGCTGGCGGCGGTTGGAATGCATGCACCGGGCTCGGAGCACCCAAAGGCGAAGACCTTCTCACAGTATTCAAATCGGCGATCGGAGCTGTCAATGCTCCCCTGGCCTAGCCAGTGTAGAAAAATCGTCAAATAGGAGCGGATGAGTGCAAAAAATTGATCGTGCGCTTGGCTTCTGCAGCGCCGGCGCAGCCATTGTTACTGCAATTGCTGCGCTCGCTATTCCAATAGTTCTCTACGCCGACGCGAAGAGAAATAGGACATTGGATGTTATGAACGATCTTGACACGAAAATATCGGCAATCGTTGCGGAAAAGATACGCCTAGATGCTCTTAACGGGGTGAAGGGCCAACAACGATTCGATCCAAAGTACATAGACGGCGACGGTAATTCTGCAGTACAGACACAGGTATACCGGCTCCTGAATCTATATGACTACGTGTGTTTAGGCGGAAAGATGAATCTCTTCTCGCTTGACATTATTGGCGAGATGCGAGGAGACGCTTTAAGGCAGACTTGGGCTGACTATGGACCATATATAAAGGCCCATCGTGCGAATGGCGAGCAAGACAAAAAGGCCTGGGAAAATTGCGATAGCGTAGCTTTCCCCGCAGGGTCTGCGTCATAACAAGCGGATCCCGGAATTTAAAGACTAAGTGACGTTGCTCTCATGCGCCTATCAGGAGGATCTCATGGCGTTTGTAGTTGCGTGGGTCTCCGGAAAGCGACTGGTAACTTACCGCGATCGATCCGGTAATGAACTTACTAAGAAGGACGGCAGTCGCTCCTGGCGCAACAACAACCCCGGCAATATCGCCCGGGGATCGTTTTCCGAAGCCCATGGGTCTATTGGCGACGATGGCAAATTTGGAATCTTTCCCGACGAGGAAACCGGCTCGGCCGCAATCGTGGCTCTATTCACCAGCAATTCCTACAAGAACCTTTCGATTCGCGACGCCTTCTATCGCTACGCGCCGCCAGCCGACAACAATGATACCGAAGCCTATATCGCCGCCGTTACGGCCGCTGTTGGCGTTCCTTCCTCGAAGATCGTGGGCACGCTGTCGAGTGCTGAGCTCAATAAGCTCGCGGGAGCCATCAAAGTTCATGAGGGATGGACTGTCGGGACGCAAAGTGGCAGTGCCTTATCGCCCCGCGCGATAAAAAGCGCGACGATCGGCGACCTTGTCGAGAAACTGATCAATCTCGGATCGGATGCCGGCTCGTGTCAGGTGATCCGCCAAAAGGCCAGCCAGGCCATGGTGCGGATTTACGGAAAGCCGACTTTGCATAACGCCTGCGCCTGTACTTTGAGCCTGTTTCTGCAGAGTGCGGGCTATCCACTCGCCAAGATCGTGTATGGCGCAGGTGCATTGGCGCAATATCTCAGGCAACACGGATGGCAAAAGGTCGACGTCGGGAACCAGCAGGCCGGTGACGTCGGCGTCTGCCGGGATGATGACAAGACTACAGCTGGAGCCGATCACATATTCCTGGTCGTCAAGCGAGCGGACGCCGATCAGATGCTGATCGCGGACAATCAGGAGAGTTTCTCGCCGCATCCTCGATTTGCTTCAGGCAAAGGACACAAGACGCCAGTCGACTACTTTCTTCGCTATTCAGCCACATCACCGCTTGCCGGTTTCGTTTCCAAGGACTCAACGGAAATCGATCTCGATGAGGTCGTGACTTTGGACGAAGACACAGATGATTTGGTGCCGAAGTTCGACGAGCAAGGCGCGCCGCTAGCTAACGGGTGACGGATATCCGTCCTGGGTTGGCTTTGTGGCGGCAGATAGCTTCCGTCTGCAGATCCAGATTGACGATTGGGGAGAATTTGATGGCCGTCGAAATGGACCCTCACGCTCAGATGCAAGCGCAGATAGAGCGCGACCTCGCGGCATGGAACGATGCTCAGCAGAAGCAGTCGATGCGATATCGGGCCGCAAAAGAAGCGGCGACGGCGCTTCAGGCGGACTTTCATCTAGCGCCGAAACACCTTCTTGCGATCGGCGACTCGTGGTTGGACTACCCCATCGAGGGCAACAATCCGCTGTCCGGCCCTTCAGATATCAAGATTCAGTTGCAGGCGATCTGCAGCCCATCACCCATCATCTATTCGACGGCGCATCGCGGCGACGCGTCAACCGATGAGATGAGCTTGCCGAAGCAGGAACGTATCCTGCAACTGCTGATGGACAAATCGAAGTGGCCGAACGGAAAGCCGGACGCCATCATCGCGTCTGCGGGCGGCAACGACGTTGCCGGCAACAACTTCTGTATTTTCCTGAATTACAACGATGGGGCAGCAAGCGGCCTGAACGCGCAGCGATACGCCGGCGTCATGGCTATCGTCAAATCGAGTTATCTTGCGCTGTTTTCATTGCGCGATCGGCATGCACCAGGCGTGCCGATCTACGGTCATTGCTATGATTTCCCGACCCCAAACGGAGTGCCAGCGCCGTGCGGATACGGGCCCTGGCTGAAGCCTTCATTGGATTTCTGCAATTGGCCGGCCGGCCCGGGCAAGGTGATTGTTCATGACGCCCTGGCCCAGTTCAAAGCCATGCTTGATGGATTGGCGGCCGATCCCTCGAACAAATTCCATGTCGTGCCGACGCAAGGGACGCTCAACGACACCCATTGGGCGAACGAACTGCATCCAGACCCGACGGGGTTCAGGATGATTGCGCAAAAATTCGCAACCGCGCTTGGAATGAACCAACTGTCACCAGCGCCCGCGTTAGAGGCCAAGGCTTCTTCCGCGAAGAGGTCCACAAAAACGGCAACGACGAAGAAAGCCCAGGCACGAAAGCGGAAACCTCAGCCTGTGGGCGGCCGATGAGATCGGGCTCGCCAAGAGCCCGACTTTGCCGGGGAGTGAATGTTTTGGGGAGGGCGTTATGAGGCGGCTGGTCGGCCTGACACTTGCAGTCCTCTTGGCTGGTTGCGCAACAAAGCCACCGACCAGCGCGGAGAGTCTTGTCCAAGTTCCGCTTATTTTGGGCGCTTTAAAGTGCGCCTTCGCAACCGCTCTGATGAAAGAACGAAATCCGGATAAAGTGAAGGTGCTCGAAGGGCAGGTTGCGGCTGGTACCCTGACCCTCAAAATTGTCTATAACCTGTCAAAAGACTTCAGTTTGAAAGGGAAGGCAGCGGCTGGTGGACCCTTCGTGTTTGCTTACTCAGGTGCAACGGCGAGTATTTTGCCCAACTTTTTCGCCTCGGCAGCAGAGACTGGGACGCTCACGACCACCTTGCCGTTCAGGTACTATCTTTATGCCACCAACGCCGACGTTTGCAATCAGGTTGACGCCGCAACGCAGTTGAAGTTCGGATTCTCTGACTGGCTTGCCGGAATTATCTCCGGCCTAGAAGTCAACTCTCCATACTACCCTTTGGGGCAGGTAGACAATGTCCAGTATGGTGCGGACTTCGGTGTTACGAAAACTACAAAGGGAGGCGTAGACTTCGATATTGTCTTCCTCTCAGGCTCCGCGAACGCAAACTCCACCAGAAATGACGTTCAATCCATCTCCTTTGCGATTGGCCCCCCATCCAAAACAAATCCGGCGCCCGACATCTGGAAACAAACGAGACACTGAGTGCAGGTATCAAACGAGAGGAAATTCCATGGCTAGCTCGCCCAAACCGTCGTCGCCGAAGTCGCCGCCCCCGCCCCCACCAAAGCCGGGAGGTATTCCGACCGAACCTGGAGCTTTCCCGGCCCAAGTAGGCGCCAATTCTCCAGTGGCATCGCGGACACCCACCAACAAGGCAGTAGCGGCGACGGGTGGCTCTGCTGTCGGCGCGGCGATCTCGACACTACTTGTCTACGGCATAGAGCTAAACCATGCCCTACCCGACACGGTATCCGGGGCCATCACTACCTTGGTGACCGCGGCTGTTACTCTAGCTGCCGCCTACTTCACGCCGCCCGGAACCAATGAGACCGTTATCCTCACGTCTGACGGACCACGCACGGCCAGAAGATAGCCGGGTGACGCCGTCCCCAAGCGTCCGTGCATAGGGGAGTAGCTTACCATGGGGTATGGAGAGTGGCTGGAAGCCCTTACGACAAGGGAATACGAAATCTACAAGCTGATACTCGACAAGGGAGCTCTCGCTCTCTTGCTTGCGGCGATCGGGGCTGTGATCGCTGTTCTACTTGAACGTTATCGGGAACAGCGAGAAAAGATTGAGGTAGCAGCTCGCGAAGACCGTGAGCGTTCGATGGTCCCGCGTACACAGCTCGACATTGAGTGTAGGTTTTTCGGTCCGCTACACGGAAAGATAATCGTAAATGTCCATCTGGTTGCTGAAAACAGGGGGAAGACGATCCGAGGCTTCAATAGCATCCGATTCCGCGTCTTCACTATGACGGGTGACGAGGTTCCGGGGTTCTATGGGTCCAAGGATGGAATGAGCCGGCTTGCGCTTAACGGTCCTCGCGTTGATGAGAGGACACACGAGGGTTACATCTTCAGCGTCGAGCCTGGGATTCGCCAGATCTTTCCTTTTACCACCCTTGTAGCTGCCGACACGAAGTACGTCAGCGTCAAAATAGATGTTCAGAACGCGGAATGGGGTGGTGGCGGCGCATCGTGGCTTGGCGAAGAACGCTTTTTTCCTGTTCAGGTGGAGCGAGATCGGGCAGCCGACGCAGGAGGAGTGCGTCCCGATCGACGCCGAACACAGCTTTGAGGAGCCCATCTACGAAGCGATTGTTAGCTACGGTGAGACCTCCCTTCGCGCGCTTTGCCACCTTCTCGCGAACTGCGCTGCCGGCATCCGCACGAAACAATGCCGCAGACGACCTCCGCAGCCGACTTAATTCTGGACAGCGACATATATTTCCAGACTGCGCACTGGAACTGCCGGACGGACAGGCTTTGACGGCAATGCAGAGCGAGGATCGCACCCAATCGTACGTGAGCTGCATTCGCGATTGGGCCTGGCCGCGCGATGCTGAGTTACATTGTCCGGCGAGCCAAACCAATGACACCCACGAAGCTGCTGATCGGGCAGATCGCCGCCGTGTTCGCAATCGTCGTTCTGGGCGTGTGGGCGGCAACGCAATGGTGCGCGCACATGCTCGGCTACCAGCCGCAACTCGGCGCGCCGTTGTTCGTCGCGGCGGGATGGCGGATCTACAAACCCTGGAAACTGTTGGAGTGGTGGTTCCATTTCGACGCCTATGCGCCTGAGGTATTTGACCAAGCAGGCGCGCTTGCCGGCGCCAGTGGATTGTTGGGCTGTGCAGCCGCGGTCGCCGGTTCGCTGTGGCGCGCGCGGCAGCGCGGACTGGTCACCACCTATGGCTCTTCACGATGGGCCCTAACGCAGGAGATATCGAAGGCAGGCTTGTTTCGACCGGCCGGTGTCTTCCTCGGCAAATTGAGCGACCGCTATCTGCGCCACGACGGCCCGGAGCACGTCATGGCCTTTGCTCCGACACGTTCAGGCAAGGGGGTCGGGCTGGTCGTTCCAACGCTCCTTTCTTGGACCGGCTCAGCTGTCATTCACGACATCAAAGGCGAGAACTGGCAGCTAACCTCTGGCTGGCGATCCAAGTTTTCTTATTGCCCTTTGTTCAATCCGACCGACCCCAGGTCGGCTCGCTACAACCCGCTGCTCGAGGTGCGGCAAGGCTCGAACGAAGTTCGCGACGTCCAGAACATCGCCGATATCTTGGTCGATCCGGAAGGTGCGCTGGAGCGACGGAACCATTGGGAGAAGACCAGTCATTCACTACTGGTCGGCGCCATTTTGCATGTGCTCTACGCCGAGGAAGAAAAGACACTCGCCCGGGTCGCCACCTTCTTATCGGATCCGCAACGCTCATTTGCCGCGACGCTGCAGCGGATGATGACGACAAACCACCTTGGCGTAGCGGAGAGGCCCCAGGTCCATCCCGTCGTGGCCTCGGCGGCGCGCGAGGTGCTGAACAAGTCAGAGAACGAGCGTTCAGGCGTTCTGTCGACTGCCATGTCGTTTCTCGGTCTCTATCGCGATCCAACCGTAGCGGCGGCAACATCTGCCTGCGATTGGCGCATTGCCGACCTCATGGACGCGGAGCGACCAATGTCACTCTATCTCGTCGTACCGCCATCGGACATTTCGCGCACCAAGCCGCTGGTCCGACTGGTGCTCAATCAGATTGGCCGGCGCCTGACAGAGCGGCTGGAGGGCGATCCAAAGAAGGGCAGAAAGCACCAGCTGCTCATGATGCTGGACGAATTCCCGGCGCTCGGCCGCCTCGACTTCTTCGAGACCGCGCTCGCCTTCATGGCGGGTTACGGCATTCGCGCCTATCTGATCGCGCAATCCTTGAACCAGATTTCCAAGGCTTATGGCGAGAACAACGCAATTCTCGACAATTGCCACGTGCGCATCGCCTTTTCCTCCAATGACGAGCGCACGGCCAAGCGCATCTCGGACGCGCTTGGCACAGCCACGGAACTGAGGTCCATGCGCAACTATGCCGGCCATCGGCTGGCGCCATGGCTTTCCCACGTCATGGTCAGCCGCCAGGAGACCGCACGCCCGCTGTTGACGCCGGGCGAAGTCATGCAACTGCCCCCATCTGATGAATTGGTACTGGTTTCAGGGTTGCCTCCGATCCGGGCGAAGAAGCTGCGCTATTACGAGGATCAGAATTTCACCGAGCGGGTGCTGCCTGCACCGTTGTTGCGCGAGCGTCCCTACGCCGACTGTCCTGCATCACGCCCGGATGATTGGAGTGGACAGGTGCGTAGTGTCGACCGTCGTCTGGCCGCTGACGAAGAAAGCGCCAGTGGGGCCGCTGAAGACGAGGGCGGTGTTCAGCAGCAGCGCCATCCGGGATTGCCCGATGAACACATTGCCATCTCTCAGGAGCCTGAGCAGGACGATCTGTTCAAGCCCGCCGACGATGATAGCGAGGCGCTCGCCGACAAACGTGTGATGGACCGGATTTCCACCGCGGCGCGTGCCTACGGTATCAACGAAGGCAGGGGTGACGACAAGGACATCGTGCCCGGCTTCTGAAGGCTCCCCAAAAGCCAGAGCGTATCTCGGCGTAGATAACGACCGTAAGCAATTTCTGGCAGCTGTCTCATGCTTGTTCTCATCGCCGGCGCAATGCCGGCCTGCCGAGAACAAGCCGCATGAAGTCCCACCGCATCCGTCATCAGTTTCTGCTCGAGCCTGAGCTGAGCGAGAAACTAGACAACCTCAGCCGCGATCCCTCGACCACCAAATCCGCGGTGGTGGCGAAGGCAATCGAAGCCTTCATCGAGGGGCGTGGCGAGAACGAGCTCGATCGCCGCTACGGCGTAAGGCTCGATCGTCTTTCCCGCGACATCGCTCACGTCAGGCGCGATGCCGAGATGATCCTGGAGAGCCTGGCACTCTTCATTCGTTTTTCGATCACGCTTCATGCCCATACGCCGGCCCCGGATCGGGCAACGCAGGCCATCGCCCAAGACCGTTTCGACAAATTCGTCGAGCAGGTCGGCCGGCAGATGGCTTCCGGGAAACACTCGCTGGGCAAAGACAATGGCAAAGGAGGCGAAGGATGAGCTCTCATCCCGAGGCCGACCATCGCCGGCGCGCCATGCTGCGCACTGCCATGGGGCCAGCGATCACCGAGGCCCTGGCCGATCCATTGGTCATCGAAGTGATGGTCAATCCCGACGGTGCGCTGCGGCTCGACAGACTGGGAGAAGGTCGGGTCGACACCGGCGTGTCCATGCATCCCTCCGAGGCGGAACGCATCATCCGTCTGGTTGCCTCCCACGTGCGCGCAGAGGCGCATGCCGACAATCCGATTGTCAGCGCCGAACTGCCATCGGGCGAACGCTTCGAGGGTTTGCTCCCGCCTGTCGTGCTGGCGCCGTGCTTTGCGATCCGCAAGCCGGCGGCAAAGCTCTACACGCTGGCCAACTATGTCGCCGACCGGATCATGCAGCCGCTGCAAGCCGATGCCCTCAGGAAAGCGGTGCGCGAGCGGCGCAACATTCTAGTCGCCGGCGGCACCTCGTCGGGCAAGACAACGCTTGCCAATGCGCTCTTGGCCGAAGTCGCCGAATGCGACGAGCGGGTGATCCTGATCGAGGACACGCGCGAACTGCAATGCGCGGCACAGGATTGCGTAGCATTGAGGACGAGGCGGGGTTCGGTCACGCTCGCCGATCTCGTACGCTCGACACTCCGGCTCCGACCCGACCGCATTATCGTCGGTGAAGTCAGGGGCGCCGAAGCGCTCGATATGCTGAAGGCCTGGAACACCGGGCATCCCGGCGGCATCGCCACGGTTCACGCCAACTCGGCGCGCTCTGCTCTCTATCGCATCGAGCAGCTCGCCCAGGAAGCTGTCGTGACCGTTCCGCGCCGGCTCATCGCCGAGGCGATAGACTTGATCGTGTTCATCGCCGGGCGCGGAACTTCGCGCCGCATCGACTCGATCGCCGAGGTCACCGGTCTCGACGGCAGCGGCGATTACGCCGTCACCCCGCTCACGCTTCCGCAACTCCAGCAGCTTTGAAAGGTCATCTCATGCGCAAGAAGCTTCGCTTTCTTTCGTCCACCGCGCTCGCGTTTTGTTTCACGGCCCCGGCTTACGCGGCGGGCTCCGGCATGCCTTGGGAACAGCCGCTGCAGCAGATTCTGGAGTCGGTGCAGGGACCGGTCGCAAAGATCGTCGCGGTGATCATCATCATTACCACCGGCTTGACCCTTGCTTTCGGCGACACGGCAGGCGGTTTTCGGCGGCTGATCCAGATTGTCTTCGGACTGTCGATCGCCTTTGCCGCATCGAGCTTTTTTCTCTCCTTCTTCTCCTTCGGCGGCGGGGCGCTCGTCTGATGGCCACCGGAGAACAGCATATCGAAGGCTTCGAGGTACCGGTTCACCGCGCCTTGACTGAACCAATCCTGCTGGGCGGCGCGCCCCGAGCGGTGGCGATCCTCAACGGCACGGTCGCTGCGGCGATAGGTCTTGGCTTGCAGCAGTGGATTGCTGGACTGGCGCTTTGGATCGCAGGCCACACGCTTGCGGTCTTTGCTGCCCGCCGCGATCCGGACTTTGCCAGCGTCCTTGTTCGCCACCTTCGGCTGAGGGGGTGGCTGGCATGCTGAACCTTTCAGAATATCGCGGGAAGGCCGACCGGCTTGCCGACCATCTGCCTTGGGCCGCACTCGTCGCGCCGGGCATCGTGCTCAACAAGGACGGCAGCTTTCAGCGGACGCTGCAGTTCCGTGGTCCCGATCTCGAAAGCGCGACGGAAGCCGAACTCATCGGCATCTGCGCGCGGGCGAACAATGCGCTCAGACGCCTCGGCTCCGGCCGGGCATTGTTCCTCGAGGCTGAACGCGTCGAAGCGCTGGGCTATCCAGCCTCGCGTTTCCCCGACGCAGCCTCCTGGCTTGTCGACGAAGAGCGGCGCGCGGCTTTCGAGGGCAGGGTGGCGCATTTCGAGAGCCGCTATCACCTGACCTTGCTGTTCATGCCGTCACCGGACGCCCAGTTGCGGGCGGAGAGCGCGTTTGTCGACTCTGATCATCCAGAAGGCGAAAGAGACTGGCGCCAGGAGCTGGCGCGGTTCCGTGATGAGACCGACCGCGTTCTGGATCTCCTGTCCGGCTTCATGCCGGAAGTGCGTGGGCTCGACGATGCCGAGATGCTGACCTACCTGCACGGCACGATCTCGACCCGGCGACATCCGGTCGCCGTGCCGGAAACGCCGATCTATCTCGACGGCATTCTGGTCGATGCGCCGCTCATCGGCGGGTTGGAGCCGATGCTGGGCGACCTGCATCTGCGAATCCTCACCATCCTCGGATTCCCGAACCTCACTCGGCCCGGGATCCTCGACGCGCTCAACCATCAGGATTTCGCCTATCGCTGGGTGACGCGCTTCATTCCGCTCGACAAGTCGGAAGCGACCAAGACGCTGACACGGCTCCGGCGGCAGTGGTTTGCCAAGCGCAAATCGATCGTCGCTATCCTGCGCGAGGTTGTGACCAACGAGCCGGTACCGCTGGTTGACAGCGATGCCGACAACAAGGCGCTCGATGCCGACGAAGCGCTTCAGGCGTTGGGTGGCGATCATGTTGGCTTCGGCTATCTCACCACTACCGTGACGGTATGGGACGAGGACCGCCAAGCCGCTGCCGAAAAACTTCGCGCGGTCGAGCGGATCGTGAACGGACTCGGCTTCACCTCGATCCGTGAAGGCGTCAATGCGGTCGAGGCGTGGCTCGGCTCGTTGCCTGGACATGTTTATGCCAATGTTCGGCAGCCGCTCGTTCACACGCTGAACCTTGCCCACCTCATGCCGCTGTCCTCGGTATGGGCCGGCCCGTCGGCGAACGAGCATCTCGCCAAGGTTACCCAGACAGAGGCGCCGCCGCTTCTCTTCGCCGAGACCGGCGGGTCGACACCCTTCCGACTTTCCACTCATGTCGACGATGTCGGCCACATGCTGATCGTTGGTCCGACCGGCGCCGGCAAGTCGGTGCTGCTTGCACTGATTGCTCTGCAGTTCAGACGTTATGCCGGCGCGCAGGTCTATGTTTTCGACAAAGGCAACTCGGCCCGCGCGGCAACGCTTGCGATGGGTGGAGAGCACCACGCATTGGGGGGCAACGGGTCACTTGCCTTCCAGCCGCTGCGCAACATCAGGGACCCTAGGACGCGCAGCTGGGCGGCGGAATGGATAGCCGGCCTCATCGCCCGTGAGAATGTCACCGTCACGCCGGAGGTGAAGGAGGCAATCTGGTCTGCGCTAGGCAGCCTTGCCGCCGCGCCGGCGCAGGAACGCACGCTGACCGGCCTGTCTGTCCTGCTTCAATCCAATGCACTGAAGTCTGCATTGCTGCCCTACACGCTCGACGGTCCTTTCGGCCGGCTGCTCGACGCAGATGACGACCGGCTGGCCTTATCGGATGTGCAGTGTTTCGAGACCGAGGAGCTGATGCACAGCCAAGGCGCTGTGCTGCCGGTGCTCACCTATCTCTTCCATCGTCTCGAAGAGCGGTTCGACGGACGGCCAACGCTGCTCATGCTTGATGAGGCCTGGGTCTATCTCGACAATCCGCTCTTCGCCGCCCGCATCCGCGAATGGCTGAAGGTGCTGCGCAAGAAGAATGTGTCGGTGATCTTCGCCACGCAGTCGCTTGCCGACATCGCGAGCTCGGCGATCGCGCCGGCAATCATCGAGAGTTGCCCGCAGCGCATTTTTCTTCCCAATGATCGTGCCGTGGAACCGCAGGCGCGAGCCGCTTACGAGCAGTTCGGTCTCAACGAACGCCAGGTCGAGCTGATCGCCCGCGCTACGCCAAAGCGGCAGTACTATCTGCAATCGCGGCGCGGGAACCGTCTCTTCGAGCTCGGCCTTGGCCCCATCACGCTTGCGCTTTGCGGCGCCTCCGATCCAGCCACGCAGACTCTCATCGACAGCGTCCTGTCCGACGACGGGCAGGAGAGCTTTGCCTCCCGATTTCTCAGTGCTCGCGGCCTCGATTGGGCCGCCGAGCTTCTCCAGCAATTCCCCCAACCAGACAAGGAGCATTCGTCATGATACGGCGTCGCTTTCTCTGCGGCCTGATAACTCTTTCGCTGATCGCCAAACCGCTGGCCGACTATGTGCAGCCAGCTTATGCCCTGATTGTCTTCGATCCCTCGAACTATACGCAGAACGTACTCTCGGCGGCGCGAGCGTTGGAGCAGATCAACAACCAGATCCAGTCGCTGCAGAACCAGGCGACCATGCTGCAGAACATGGCGCGCAACCTTCAGAGCCTGGATTTTTCCTCCGTCGGCCAGCTTACCGGTTCGCTGCAACGGATCGACGGTTTGATGGACCAGGCGAGCGGCCTGAGCTTTGACCTGGGTAAGCTCCAGGACCAGTGGCGACAGCAATATCCGGAAAGCTACGATGCCACGATCAAAGCGAGCGATGTGGCCACCGCCGCACGCGAGCGTTGGCAGAGCGCCATGCAGGCGTTCCGCCAGACCATGGGTGTGCAGTCGCAGATCGTCGAGAATGTCCGCGGTGACGGAGATCTGCTTGCCGATCTCGTCAACCGCAGCCAAGGGGCTGCCGGTGCGCTTGAGGCAAGCCAAGCCACAAATCAGCTGATCGCGCTTTCGACCAAGCAGCAGATGCAGATCCAGACGCTGCTTGCGACGCAGTTCCGCGCCGAGGCCGAGGATGCCGCCCGCAAGGCGCAGTCCGAGGAAGCTGCCCGACAGGGGACAAAACGCTTCCTGGGCACCGGCACCGCCTATCCCGGCAACTGATCACTAGCACATCAACCTGAGGAAGGCGGCGGCATGAACGACCTTGGCGTCATCGATCGCTTCATGGAGACTTTTATCCGCTATATCGATAGCGGGTTCGGTCTGCTTTCGGGCGACGTCGCCTTCCTCACCACGATCCTAATTGGCATCGACATCACGCTGGCAGGCCTCGCCTGGGCATTCGGCGGCGAAGCCAACATTCTCGGCCGCCTCATCCGCAAGGTGCTCTATGTCGGCGTCTTTGCCTTCATCCTGAACAATTTCAAGAACCTCGCCGACATCATCTATCGGTCGTTTGCCGGCCTTGGCATCAACGCGTCTTCCGGCAATCTCTCCGCCGACAATCTCCTACATCCAGGCCGCATTGCCTCCACGGGTTTCGAGGGCGCCTGGCCGCTGCTCGATCAGGCGAGCCAGCTGCTCGGCTTCCCCGAAATCTTCGGAAACGCGCTCACCATCTTCGTGCTGCTCGTGGCCTGGTTCCTGGTCATCATTGCCTTCTTCATTCTTTCCATCCAGCTCTTCATCACCATCCTGGAGTTCAAGCTCACCACGCTGGCCGGATTCGTTCTGGTGCCCTTCGCACTCTGGAGCCGATCGGCGTTTCTCGCTGAACGCGTGCTCGGCAACGTGATCTCATCAGGCATCAAGGTGATGGTGCTCGCCGTCATTGTAGGCATCGGCTCCACGCTCTTCGGCGAGTTTGCTTCCGCGCTCCAGGGGAAGGAGCCCGACCTGGCGGCGGCCATGTCGCAGGTGCTAGGCGCGCTGGCGCTGCTTGGGCTCGGCATTTTTGGTCCTGGGATCGCCTCGGGTCTTGTCTCCGGCGCGCCGCAGCTTGGTGCGGGCGCAGCACTGGGCACCACGGCGGCCGCTGCCGGATCCACGCTCGTTGCCGGGGGAGCCGCCTTTGCCGGCGCGCGCATGGCAACCGGCGGCGGGCTTGCCGCCGTCCGAGCCGGCACCACCATGGGTTCGGCCGCTTCCTCGGCCTGGCAGCTGGGACGTGCAACCTCGCCCGACTCTGGCCTGTCCGGTGTGGCTGCTGGAATGCACGGCGTGGCAAGCGCCGCCGGCGCCGCCGTCATGCGAGCAGCACGATCTGCCGCGGGAGGCTTCGGGCCTAGCGTCAATGCTGGGCGCGAAGCCGCATGGACCGCTACAGGCGGTGCGCCGACCGCGTCAATGACCGGAGGTCCGGCCGGTTCTGCCTCTAACATCGCGCCCAATTGGGCGAGACGCATGCGCTCTGAACAGACCGCTCGTGCTCATCGCCACGCCGCCATGCAGGCTGTCCGCGAAGGGGACAGGCCGGGCGGCAGCGCCAATCCCTCTCTCAACGACAAGGACGACTAGATGCTCTTCAAGCGACCCGTTCAACGTTACGGCAACACGCCCGAGCCGGTCACGCCGTATCAGAAGGCCGGCCAGCTCTGGGATGAGCGCATCGGCTCATCGCGGGTACAGGCCCGCAATTGGCGGCTGATGGCCCTTGGCTGCCTCGCTTTAACGACTGGGCTCTCTGGCGGACTTGTTTGGCAATCGATGCAAAGCCGCGTCGTGCCTTACGTCGTCGAGGTCGACCGCTTCGGCGAGGCGCGTGCCGTCGCGCCGGCGATCCAGGATTATCAACCTTCCGATGCCCAGATCGCCTGGCATGTCGGCCGTTTCATCCAAAATGTCCGATCCGTCTCAACCGACCCGGTGCTGGTGCGGCAGAACTGGTTGGCTGCCTACGACTTGACCACCGACCGTGCAGCGCTCTTCCTCAACGAGTACGCCAAGGCGAACGACCCCTTCGGGCAGATCGGCACGCGCAGCGTGTCGGTGCAGGTGACCAGCGTGGTCAGGGCTTCCGACAGCTCGTTCCAGGTCAAATGGACCGAGCAGGTTTTTGAGCGGGGCAGCCTGGCCAGCACGACGCGCTGGACCGCGATCCTCACCGTCGTGATCCGGTCGCCAAGCAATACCGACCAGCTGCGCACCAACCCGCTCGGCGTCTTCATCAACGCCATTGATTGGTCGCGCGAACTCGACAGCGCAGCACCTGCATCCGTTTCCCCGAAGGAGCCCGCCAATGACAAATAGAGCCCCATCGCTCCGCGCCGTGCTGATCCTGTCTGCGTCGGCAGCCGTCCTCTCGGCCTGCGCATCGAAGCCGGTGCCGCCGCCTGAGATTTCTTATGACGCGGTCGACTTCAAAGCAGCGGCGATCGAGAGGTCGCCGGAGAAGCCGGTGAGGATCGTCGAGGTGCCAAAGCCGCTGCCTTTGCCCGGCCAGTTGCAGCCTGATCCAGGCAAGGTCGTCGAGGATAAACGTTCCCCTGAGGAACGTGTCGCGGACGCCAACAAGGCGGCGACACAGCAGCCCACCAAATACGGCTATGTCAATGCGGTCCAGGTCTATCCCTTTGCTGATGGGGCGCTTTATCAGCTTTACGCAGCACCCGAGCGCGTCACCGATATCGCTCTGCAACCGGGTGAGAAGCTGACGTCAGTGTCCGCGGGCGACACGGTGCGTTGGGTCATTGGCGATACAGTGAGCGGCACCGGAGACAATCAGCGCATCCATGTGCTGGTAAAGCCTTTCGCGCCGGGGCTTAGCACCAATCTGGTGATCACCACGGAACGGCGGACGTATCACCTCCAGCTACAAAGCACCGACAAAACCGCCATGGCGGCTATCTCATGGACCTATAGCGAAGACCAGATCGTCGCGCTGCGCCAGCGTAACGCTCAGGCCGAGGCCGCCACGCCCGTGGCGTCGAATGTGGCGCTCGAGAACATCCGCTTCCGCTATGCGATTAGTGGCGACACGCCGCCCTGGAGACCGACGCGTGCCTTCGACGACGGCAGCAAGGTCTATATCGAATTCCCGCGTCGCATCGATCAGGGCGAGGCGCCGCCGCTCTTCATCGTCGGAGCCGACGGCAGCAACCAGCTCGTCAACTACCGCATGCGCGGCAACTATTATGTTGTCGACCGGCTCTTCGCCGCGGCAGAGCTCCGCCTCGGCTCCAAGCAGCAGCAGGTGGTGCGCATCACCAGGACCGACGGCCGGCAACCGCCGCGGCGGATTTCGCTGTTTTCTCGTCTCGGCAGGTGAGGGGATCGCTCATGACTGACACGTCCCATTCCGCCGCTCCGCCGAAGCTTGATCCCGAGCAGCTGCAGTTACGAGCATCGCCGCGACGCGCCGTCCGATTTAGGCGCGGCGTGATCATTGCGATCGCCGCAGTCGGATCTGGCGCAATATTCGGCGTCACCATGATCGCGCTGAGGGGCCCATCTCTGCGCATCCAGGACTTGACGGAAGACCGCTATAACACCGAGCGCAAGCCAACCGCCGAGGGGCTCGATAGCCTGCCTAAGGACTATTCCGCGATCAAGCCAAAGCCGCCCGTGCTTGGGCCACCACTGCCGGGCGATCTCGGCCGGCCCATCCTTGAGCGACAGCGCCAGCTCGGCATCGCGCCGGGGCAGGAGATTTCCGCGGAGGAGCAGCGGCTCGCCCAACAGGCAATTTCGGCGCGCGAGTCGCAAGTCATGTTCCGGATCGACAATCGACCGAAGCAGACCGATGCCCCGGACAACGGGCAAGCCCGCCAGCAGCCATTTGAGGTGCTTCCTCAAGCCGGTGCCGCGGCCACGTCAGCTTCCGTTGCACCAGCCGAAGGCGATCAGAACAACCAACAGCGCAAGCTCGATTTCATCAGCCAACGGAGTACCGGCGGGATTTACAATCCGCATGAGCTGCAGACGCCGGCTTCGCCCTATCAGATCATGGCCGGCAGCGTCATCGCTGCAAGCCTTATCACCGGCATTAATTCCGATTTGCCCGGCATGGTCGTTGCGCAGATCACTGAGGACGTGCACGACACCGTCACGGGCAGTACCTTGCTCATCCCCCAAGGCTCACGCCTGATCGGCACCTATGACAGCGTCGTCGCCTTTGGACAGAAGCGCGCGCTGCTGGTCTGGCAGCGAATAATCCTGCCTGACGGCTCCTCGATCGAAATCGACAATCTGCCGGCGACGGACACTGCCGGGTATGCGGGGCTCGAGGACAAGGTGGATTTTCACACCTGGCAGTTGATCAAGGGCGTTGCGATGGCCACATTGCTAGGGGTCGGTACCGAGCTGAGCTTCGGGGAGAACGAAAGCGACCTCGTCAAGGCGATCCGCGAATCCACGCAGCAGAACGTCAGTCAAGCTGGCCAGCGCATCACGGAAAAGAACCTCAACATTCAGCCGACAATCACCGTCCGCCCTGGTTGGCCGCTGCGTGTCATCGTACACAAGGATCTCGTGCTCCGGCCGTACGCGCATTGAACAGGAAGAGCTCATGCCAAACCTGAAACTAGGAAAGCTTCCGGACCGGACGCCTTCCAAGATCACCATCACCGTTAGCGCCGGCTTGAGCCAAGCGCTCAACGATTATGCCGCGCTTTACCGTCAGACCTATGGCGAGTCGGAAACGGTGGCAGAACTCATCCCATTCATGCTGTCGGAGTTCCTCGAAAGTGACCGAGGATTTGCCAAGGCCAGAAAGGAAGGCCTGCCGGGCGTCGGCGCATCGGAAAAGCCGCGACGGCAATCAGCTGCAAGATTGGACGACACATAGAGCGGGGTACTCGGGCTCGTCCGTCTAAAGAAACCGCTGACGATTGCAGCGCTCGGAACTCTGCTGAAGATAACCACGCCAATATCGAGGCGCTCTAATGGCCTCTCGGGGAGTGATTCACCGGAGACCCGCGTTTGAGTTCCGAGAAAACCGCAAACCAAAAGCGATAGTCGCGGTCGCGCCCATCAAAATGGGCCGTCAATGCGCAGTGAGCTGCGGCAGTCGTCGCGTCCGGCCCATAGACATCGAGAGCTGCTTTGGCCGCCTCATCCGGGTCCGCAAAATCCCAAAGCGATAGACTGCCACGATTTGCTCGATCGGCGCTGTCACGATCACGCTGATTCCCTGGCACGCCAAGACCTCCGGTTGTCCACCATTCAGGCTTTCGCCTTGCGTTTCGCAGCAGGTTTTTTGGCAGGAGCAGACTTTCTTCCCAAACCTAACGATTTCGCCAGCGCTGATCGGGTGGCCGAGTAGTTCGGAGCGACCATGGGATAGTCCTTCGCCAATCCCCACTTCGCGCGGTATTCCTCGGGCGTCATCCCGTGTCGGGTTGCCAGATGGCGCTTAAGCGACTTGTATTTCTGACCGTCTTCAAGACTGATGATATAGTCCGGGAACACCGATCTTTTAGGATTGACTGCTGGCTTCTGCGCGGGTGCTTCTTCTGGAGCTGCTTGCCCAATATTAGACAATGCCGAATTAACGCTGGCGATCAAATCCGGCAGTCCAGATACGGGGACTGGATTCTTTTGGACGTAAGCGGAAACGATATCTGCGGTAAGTTCGATCAGATTATTGCCGGCTTCTTCGGACATGTCAGGCTCCAGGGTCACAAATCTATACGCTCATAGCCCTCAATCCAGCAACGTGCAACGTACCGGCGAGCTAGATCTGTGCCTGATCACTTAGAGCTAGGCAGCAGCGGATAAAAGCGCGTCGCAATAGAGTCGGCTCTCGTTGCTAGGAAACGATAGAGTCAAAGGCGTGCATGCCGCGACGGCGGCTACATTGTTGCAGGCTTTTCAACAGTGTAGCAATCTGACGGTATTGCTGACGGTATTCTTGTGCTAGCTGGTTAAAGTTTATCAAAAAAATCAATGAGATGATGTTCAAATTGATGATCGAGTGGGAGTAGGAGAAAGACCTACAGAATTCGGCGAAACGGCTATTTTGGAGTAGATTGGCGTGGCAGCTAGTCGCCCGCGGTCTTCGGCCCGCGATAGCTCTCAAAATTGCCGCAGACGCTGATCGATTGTCCGGAAATATGCGGCGCGAGGTCGGATGCGAGGAAGACGGCGACGTCGGCGATCTCCTTCATGTCGATCATGGTGTGCATCGAGATGTTGTGAAGGAAGAAAGGCATCCATTCTTCCAGCGTCATACCACGCTTTTCCGCCTGCTCGCGCATCACCCTTTGCCCACGCGGCCCGTCGACCAGGCCGGGCAGGATGGCGTTGACGCGGACACCGATCTCGCCGAGTTCGACCGCCAGCACGTCGGTCAGCCCTCGCACGGCATATTTTGACGTGGAGTAGGGTGCCCTGAGCGGCATGCCAAGTCGGCCCGCGACCGACGAGAGGTTGATCACGCAACCTCCGCCCGCCTGCCTGAACAGCGGCACAGCCTTGCGCACCATGTAGAACTGACCGCTGACGTTGACCGCCATGGTCTCATTCCACTCCTCGTCGGTGATGTCCTCGACCCGCTTGGTCGGGCCGGAGATGCCGGCGTTGTTGACGAGGATGTCGAGCCGCGAATGGCGCGCCAGAAAGGCGTCGTAAAGCGCGGCGACGTCGGACGACTTCGACACGTCGGCCTTCAGAACGATCGCCGACGGCAGTTCCCTGGTCACGGCCGCCAAGGCATCGTCCGCGATGTCGCAAAGGCAGACCTGCGCGCCCTGCTCGACAAAGCGGTGCGCGATGACCCGGCCTATGCCCGATGCGCCCGCCGTGATGATGGCTGTCTTGCCACTGAGATTCATCGTTTCCTCCAGACTTATTCAGATGTCCCGACCGGAACCCGCCTTCGGGCTGAGGTCGTATAGAGCTTGCGTCGCATTGATGCGGGCCATGCAGGCAATCGCCTGCCTTGCGATGGCCGGCATCTCTCGGCAGATTCGAACGACCGCGCGGCTTCGTCTTTGCGAGGGCCTTCGCAGAGGCGCAACGGGTTAGGCCGGGCAGAAGGCGACGGGCCGTATCGGCGATCCCGACCCCTCGTCGATATTCAGGGGCATTGCAAGGAACAGCGATCGCGGTGTCAGTTCCTCGAGGTTGGTAAGCATCTCGACGATCAGTATGTCGTGCGGCAACCAGCTCTTCATATGGCCGGGGTTTGCCTGCGGCACCCCGTCCACGATCGCGGTCTCGCCTGCCACCGTATCGGTGGCCACTGCGAAGTCGGACAATGCCGCCGCGATGCCCTCGTCGACCGGCGAGAAATACTGATTGGCTTTGGTCGCGAGCACAAAGACGTCGCTGCCGCCCCGGGACCTGAGATCGCCGATATGATGCAGCTGGCGGCCCGAATTCTCGTCCACCATGATCACCCGCCCGTTGAGGCTGATGCGGATACTGGGGCTTGCTTCGAAGACGGGCCTTGCGCTGCCGACGGAATGGATGATGAGGCCTTTTGCCTGCGCTTCGGCTTTGGCGCCTTGCCTGCCGAATAGCTTCCGCCGCTGATATGGTCGGCGAGCCGCGTGATGGTTGCGCGGTTCTGCTTGATCAAGCGCTTCATCGCGACGTCCTCGCGTCGCGAGCCGTCGCGCTTCGATATGATCTCGACCATTGCTCCTCCCAGAGTCACTTGGTCAAAAAGCCGTCTGCAACCGCCCCCTTTTTCAAACCGTATCGCAGAACCACCTTTCGTGCCAGTAAACTAACATACGACATCCGACACCGGTGCGGGTGGTAGCCCCATGCCGCATCACGACCGGCAAAATCGCTGTTCCAGTCTTGGTCTTACGATCTCAAGCGCCAACGGATTGATCGTTGAGACAGGTGCCGAGATTGGCAAAGAACTGGCCGGCAAGCTTGCGCGCGGTCGAATCGATCAGGCGGTGGCTCGCTCACCATCTGGGCCCGGAACGGAGCCAGTGTTGGAAACGAGGGCGACAAGTAGAACCGATGCACAATTGCGATAAGATGTTTCACCGTTTCCGGTTTTCGAGGTCAAATGTCTGAAGTGGACTGGCTTAGCCATCTCTTGCAAATCATCACCGTCAGCGGCCAGCTCGAGGTTCGCTGCGCCTATGGTGCGCCGTGGCGTGTCGCCTGGGGCCGAGCGGCGGCGAACGAGATCCCCTATCACGTCATAGTCAAGGGCCGGGCCGTTCTCGAGGATCCGGAGTCGAAAACGGTGCGGGAACTGGTGAGCGGAGATATCGTGCTGCTCCCCCACGGTGCGCCGCATGTGCTGCACGACGGCAGCGGGCAAACACCAATCCGGACGCACGAAAGCGTGGGCTCCGCCGGATGGATGCTGAGCGAGAACGACAGCCAGGGCGAGCAACTGGATCTGTTGTGCGGGCGATTTTTCGTCGCGCCGCCCCATGATCGGCTGATCCGCAGCTACCTGCCCACAAATCTGGTGGCGCGGGCAACGGACGGCCATGCGGAAGAAGGCATCGGGTCCGCTTCCAACCAACTTGCCGGTCTTGTCGGGCTGATGCGAATGGAGTCAGCCGGCGACCGAGCCGGAGGACGCGCCATTCTCAACGCGCTTTCGTCGGCCCTGTTCACATTGGTCCTGCGCGCGGCGAGCCAATCGGGGAAAGCCCCGGAGGGCTTGTTGGCCTTGGCCGGCCATCCGCGCCTTGCTCCGGCCATGGCCGCGATGTTCGCCAATCCGGCACGGCCTTGGAAACTGCCCGAACTGGCCGATTTGTGCGGCATGTCACGCGCCACGTTCATGCGCCAGTTTCAGGACAAGTTGGGTCGCTCCGCCCTCGACTTCGTGACCGATCTGCGCATGAGCCTGGCCGCCAACGAGCTCAGGAAACCGGCGATCAGCACGGAAGCTGTGGCCGAGACCGTTGGTTATCAATCCGTTTCGGCCTTCCGGCATGTCTTCGCGGAAAGGATGGGAATGACGCCGGGTGAGTGGCGGCAACTGGCGCGCAAGGGCGAGTAAGCCGCGCGGTCCAAGATTCAGGACGACGTAGTTTGATCCTTTTGCGCATCATATTGAGCTAATTCAGTCTCGAAATTATCATTCCTGCCCGTAAATTGGCTTCCGCAATCACTTGATAAGGGAGCCATCCAATGAACTGCATCAGCGCCGCCACCGCCGGAACCGCGACCCGCACAGCCGCCGAGATCTTCGGGGAGACCGGGAAGAGCGGAAACGCTTTCGCGACCAACGCCGTCATCGAAACCATCCTGAGCCGCAGCGCCGCCAAGTACTACGACGCTACCGCCACCCTGAGCGACGACCAGATCCGCGACCTGGTGCGTATCGGCACGTCCGCGCCAACTTCCTTCCACCTGCAGAACTGGCGCTTCATCGCCGTACGCTCGCCTGAAGCCAAGGCAAGGCTGCGTCCGATCGCCTGGAATCAGCCCGCGATCACCGATGCCGCGGTGACCTTCATCATCATCGGCCAGCTTGCCGATGCCAGCACCGTTCCCGACCGCCTGGCGCCCGTGGTGGAAGCAGGCATCATGCCGGCGCGTCTGGTGCCGGACTGGGAAATCCCCGCTCGTGGTCTGTATGACAACCAGCCGCAGCGTCAGCGCGACGAAGCCGTGCGCTCCGCGACCTTCGGCGCCGCGGCGATCATCTACGCGGCCCGTTCGCTGGGCCTGGGTTCGACGCCGATGATCGGCTTCGACGCCGAGGCCGTGCACAGCGAGTTCGGCCTGGCCGAGGACGAAGTGCCGGTCATGCTGCTGACCGTCGGGCCGGAGCGGGCTGGGAACTGGCCGCAGAAGCCGCGCCTGCCTGTGGCCGATGTCCTGGACTTCGCATAATCCTCAATTATTTCAGAAGCTTATGGAGATTACGATGGCGAGAACCGCTGCTCTGAAACCGGAACAGGTGCCGGCCGAATCCAAATCGACGCTCGACGCTTTCACCAGGAATATCGGTTTCACACCCAATATGATGGCGGCCTTCGCGCAGAGCCCGATCGCGTTCAACGCCTGGGCCACTCTGCTCGGCTCGCTGAGCAAGGCCCTGGACGTGAAGACGCGTGACAGTATCGGCCTCGCGGTCTCCGAAGTGAACGGTTGCAACTATTGCCTCACGGTTCACAGCTTCACGGCCGAGCATATGGCCAAGTTGCCGGCGGATGACGTCATTCTCGCTCGCAAGGGTCGGGCCAGGGACCCGAAGCGGGACGCGGCTCTGCAGTTCGCGCGCAAGGTCATCGAGACCCGGGGGCACGTCAGTGATGCCGACCTGCAAGCGGTTCGCCGGGTTGGCTACACGGATGCGAACATCATCGAGATCGTCGCGTTGGTGGCGATGTACTCCCTGACCAACTTCTTCAACAACGTGTTCGATCACGAGAAGGACTTTCCAGCCGTGATGCCGGCCGGCTCGATCTGAGCTCGGTCCTGTCGCAACCTCGTGAAGCCATTGGAACAGTCACATGAACATTCTTCATATCGATGTCAGTCCGCGACAGGAATCGCATAGCCGCCAGCTTTCGGCGGCGATCGTCGAAAGGCTCCTTAGGCTTGCGCCCGGGGCGAGCATCAGTCGACGTGATTTGGGAGCGGATCCGTTGCCTCACACCGCGGCCGACTACGCATTCGCGCTGTCGACGCCGGCCACGTTGGCGGCGCCTCCAAAGGGCGCGGTGGATATTTCCGAGGCGCTCATTCGGGAAGTCGAGACGGCCGATGTGATTGTCATCGGAACGCCGATGTACAACTTCACCATTCCCTCGATCCTCAAGGCCTGGATCGACCAGATCCTGCGCGTCGGTCGCACGATGAAGTCGACACCGGCCGGAAAGGTGGGAATGCTCCGGGATCGTCCGGTGTTTATCGGCGTCGCTTCCGGTGGCGTTTTCTCCGGCGAGCGAGCGAACCAACCCGATTTTCTCACGCCGTATCTCTCGCTGGCGCTGAACTCCATTGGGCTGAAGACCCTGCAATTCCTCCCGCTGCAGGCCACCGCGTTTCTTGACGGGGACAAGGCCGCATTGGCGAGGGAGAAGGCCTTGGCGGCGATCGATCTGACGGTCGTGCGAGAGCTTCGAGGCGTCGATGGTTGGCCTGCAGTGCTCGCAAGCGCCGGTAGACCGTATCGCGGTGTCCGCCCTGCCCTGAGGCGGTCGCGCCGGCATTCTGAGGCGCGCCCCGCAAACTCTTGGTACGCCCGCACCTGAACCCTCCGGCGTCCGCCGGACTATGAACACGAGGTCCTTTGACGATGTCACCTACCCGCACCAGAGCAACAGCCGCTGATGGCGGTACGCCTCCCCAGATCGGCGACAGGATCACCGATAAATCAGCGCCACCCGACGACGGCGCCGTCCGCGAATGGATCGGACCGGAGGCGTTCGAGCGCTGGGCCGAGCTGCGAAGCTGGATAGACGAATCCTACCCTGGGGTTTTCACGCCGGACTGGCTCTACGGCGGCAAGAACCGCGGTTGGTCCTTGCGCTACAAGAAGACCAAGGCGCTCTGCACCTTGGTGCCGGAATACCGCCGGTTTTCGGTTGTCGTGGTCATGGGTGGAGCAGAACGAGAGAAGTTCGAGCAGCGGCGTTATGTCTGGCGCCCGCGACTGGTCAAGCTCTACGATGAAGCCAAGACATACATCGACGGAAAATGGCTGACGACTGCCATCGCATCGGCAGATGATCTGCATGATGTGACGGAGCTTCTGACGATGAAGCGCCCGCCGTCGTCGGCATCACGCAGCAATTCGGCATCAAGTCCGTCGCGGAAGGCGTCGAACCGATAGCCAACCGCGTGAGAGATCGAAAAGACCCCCCACCGCTGCAATTCACCTCGAACGAACAAGGAGACAATTCCCATGAAAGCAATCGTTGTAACGGACCAGACTGCGGGACCAGCCGGAATGAAACTGGTGGAGCGGCCCGAGCCGCAAGCCGCGATAAACGACGTCGTCGTTCAGGTTCACGCGGCGGGATTCGTCAACACCGAACTGGAGTGGCCTTCGACCTGGGCGGATCGGGCCTTCCGTGACCGGACGCCGTCGATCCTCGGCCATGAATTGGCCGGTGTGGTCACCGCGCTCGGCTACGGCACCACGGGGCTGTCGATCGGCCAACGGGTGTTCGGCCTGTCGGACTGGCATCGCGACGGCACGCTCGCCGAGTATGTCGCCATGGAGGCACGCAACCTCGCGCCGCTGCCCGGCGATGTCGACTTCACCGTGGGCGCGAGCTTGCCGATCTCGGGCCTCACCGCATGGCAGGGCCTGTTCCAGCACGGCCGCCTTCAGGCGGGACAGAGCGTGCTGGCGCATGGCGCGGCCGGCGCCGTCGGTTCGGTCGTGACGCAGCTTGCGCGGGAAGCCGGTGCCTATGTCATCGGCACCGGCCGCGCCGCCGACCGCCAGAAGGCTCTCGACTTCGGTGCAAATGAATTCGTCGATCTTGGGAACGACACCCTGGAGGACATCGGCGGCGTCGACCTGGTGTTCGACGTCATCGGCGGCGACATCCAGAAGCGGTCCGCAGCGCTGGTCCGGGCCGGAGGAACGCTGGTGACCGTCGTCGCGCCGACGGATGTTCGACCCGCCGACGGCCTGACGGTCGACTTCGTCGTCGAGGCCGATCGCGTCCAGCTATCCGAGATAGTCCAGCGGGTGCGGGACGGAAGACTGCGGCCGAACATCGGCAAGGTGTCACCTCTCGACGATGCCGTCGCAACCTTCAATTCGACCGAGCGGCGCGCGGGGAAGACCGTCATCCGCGTCCGTCCGTAAAGGCCTCGGGGAGAGGGGCGGTTCCTCTCTCCCCGGTTGTCGTCCGGCGTCCCACCGGGCCGCGCGGAGCGACATGACGACGCGATTACGACTGGCGCTTCGAAGATCGGCTGCGGCGTAACTTTTTGACACGCTTCATGTCGGCATTCCTGCACTGTCCCGGTTCGCGTCCCGCAGCGCTCTAAACGATCGAGTATGGCAGGACGGCTCGCGAGTCCGGGTCGATGCTCAGCCGCCGCTTGAGCGGCGGCACTGCACGCTGGCCGCAATTGATCAATGTCCTCCATGCAGCCCAGGCCGTGCTCGACCTCATGGAGGGCAGGAGGCGCAACGCGTAGGGCGTTCACCCTCTCTCGAAAAAACGCAGAACCGCTGTTTGTTTGACGGCTTCACCGCTCCAGGCAGATCGCCACTCCCTGACCGCCGCCGATGCAGAGCGAGGCGAGGCCCTTCTTCGCGCCGCGGCGGACCATTTCGTGCAACAGCGTCACCACGATGCGGCAGCCGGAGCCGGCCAGCGGATGGCCGAGCGCGATGGCGCCGCCGCTCAGGTTGATGATGTCCTCGTTCCAGCCCATCTCGCGGTTGACCGCGATGGCTTGCGCGGCGAAGGCTTCGTTGATCTCCATCACATCGAGGTCGGACGCGCGCCAGCCGGCCTTATCCAGCGCGCGGCGCGAGGCTGCCACCGGTCCGAGGCCCATATCCATCGGCTCGACGCCCGCGGAAGCGTAGGACGCGATGCGGGCGAGGGGCGTCAGGCCGAGTTCCTTCATGCGCGCCTCCGACATCACCAGCACCGCCGCCGCGCCGTCGTTGAGACCGGAGGAGTTGCCGGCGGTGATTGTCCCCGCTGCATCGAAGACCGGTCTCAGCCGGCCGAGGCCTTCAATCGTGGTGGAAGGATTGGGATGCTCGTCACGCTCGATGACGACATCGCCTTGCCTGGTCTTGATCGACACCGGGACGATCTCTTCGTCGAACCTGCCGGCCCGGATGGCGGCGTCGGCCTTCTCCTGCGAGCGCAGCGCGAAACGGTCCTGTTCCTCGCGGGTGATCTGGTAGCGCCGCGCCAGCGTTTCGGCGGTCACGCCCATATGCACCTGATGGAAGGCATCCCACAGCCCGTCGGTGATCATGGAATCCTTGACGGTACGGTCGCCCATGCGGATACCGGCGCGGGCGCCGTGAATGACATGCGGCGCCGAGGTCATCGAATCCTGCCCGCCGGCGATCACGCAATCGGCGTCGCCGCAGCGGATGGCCTGGGCGGCGAGATGGATGGACTTCTGGCCGGCGCCGCACACCTTGTTAACGGTCATGGCGGGAACGCTGACCGGCAGGCCGGCCTTCAGTGAAGCTTGCCTGGCGGGGTTCTGCCCGGCGCCGCCGGTCAGCACCTGGCCCATGATCACCTCGCCGACGGCATCGGGCGCGAGCTGGGTATCGGCAAGCATTGCCTGGATAAGCTGCCCGCCGAGTTCCGCCGCCGACAGGCTGGCGAACGCGCCATTCAGCTTGCCGATGGGCGTCCGCTTGGCGGCAACGATATGCACGGCATCCATTTCCGATCCTCCGCCGGGCGATCCACATAGGCGGGATCACCGCTTGACATTCTGGTTATAACCAATAATCATGAAACGCATCGGCAGGCAAGGTCGCGGCATCGAGCCCGGCCTGCGTTGCGGGAGGAAATCCATGTCATCCGTGCTTTGGACGCCGGCGCAGGCGGCGTTCCAATCGTCCAACCTTGCGCGCTTTTCGACGGCCAACGGCTTCGACCCGGGCGACTACGAGACGCTGCATCGCTGGTCGGTCGGCGATCCCGGGGCCTTCTGGCGGGCGGTGTGGGATTTTGCCGAGGTGATCGGCGATCCGGGCCCGATCTCCTTCCTGCGCGACGACAATGCGCCGATGACCGGGAGCCGCTTCCTGCCGGAAGCCTCGCTCAATCTCGCGGAAAACCTGCTGCGCGGCGACGAGGAGAGGGTTGCTCTCATCGAAGCCGACGAAAGCGGCCATTTCCGCACCGTCACGCTCGGCGAACTGCGCCGTCTCGTCGCCCGGACGGCCGACGGCCTGCGCGCGGCCGGTATCGGCAAGGGCGATTGCGTCGGCGGCATCCTGCCCAACCGTGTCGAAGGCCTCGTGGCGTTGCTGGCGACCCTGTCGGTCGGCGCCGTCTGGTCGTCCTGCTCACCGGATTTCGGCGCCGCCGCGATCGTCGACCGCCTCGGCCAGATCGGCGTCAAGGTGCTGTTCGCGGCACCCCGCTACCGCTATGCGGGCAAGGAGCACGACATCTCCGGCAGGCTGGCCGAGATCGTCGCCGCGATGCCGACGGTGACGACGCTGGTGCTGACCGGCGAAGCGGGCGCCGGGCCGGACTGCGCGGCGGATTGCATTGCATTCGACGATTTCGGCGGCGACGGCCGGCTCATTTTCGAGCGCGTGCCCTTCGACCATCCGGCCTATGTGCTCTACACCTCCGGCACCACAGGCGCGCCGAAGGCGATCGTCCATCGCGCCGGCGGCGTGCTGCTCCAGCATCTGAAGGAGCATCTGCTGCATGGCGATGTTCGCCCGGGCGACGTGATGAGCTGGTACACCAACACCGCCTGGATGATGTACCACTGGCTGATCTCGGGCCTCGCCTGCCACGCGACAGTGGTGCTCTATGACGGTGCGCCGATCCTGAAATCGGCCGACGGCCTCGATCCCAGCCCGCTCTGGAAGCTGGCCGAGCGCGCCCGCGTCACGCATTTCGGCACCAGCCCGAAATATCTGGCCACGCTCGCCGCCGAAAACTACGCGCCAAGGAGCCTGCACGATCTCTCATCGCTGCGCTCGCTGCTGTCGGCCGGCGCACCCGTCTCACCCGGGCAATTCGACTGGGTCTACGATCATGTGAAGCGCGATATGATCTTTGCCTCCATCTCCGGTGGCACCGAGATCATCGGCTGTTTCCTGCTGGGATCGCCGATCCATCCTGTGCGGCGTGGTGAATTGACGACGAAAGGCCTCGGCCTCGCCGTCGCCGTCATGGACGAGCGCAATGCGCCGGTCATCGGCCGTCAGGGCGATCTCGTCTGCACCGAGCCGTTCCCATCCATGCCGCTGACCTTCTGGGGCAAGGACGGCGATCAGCGCTATCACGCCGCCTATTTCGCCGCGCGGCGCGAGATCTGGACGCATGGCGACGTCGCCGAGATGACCGCCTTTGGCTCGGGGATCATCCACGGCCGCTCGGACACGACGCTGAAACCCGGCGGCGTGCGCATCGGCACGGCGGAAATCTACGCGGCCTGCGAGAATTTCGCCGAGATCGAGGATTGCCTGGTCTTCGGCGCGCCGGTCGAGGGCGATGAGGAAATCGTGCTCTGCGTCAAGCTGAACGACGGCTTTGCGCTGACGTCCGAGCTTGCCGCGCGAATCCGCGGCGCGATCCGCGAAGGCGCCTCGCCGCGCCATGTGCCGCATCGCATCCACGCGGTGCAGGCCGTGCCCTACACGCTGAACGGCAAGCGCGTCGAGGGCGCGGCCCGTACGACGCTCGAGGGCAAGCCGGTCAAGAACATGGCTTCGCTCGCCAATCCGGCCTGCCTCGAGGAATACCGCGCGCTCGACCGGAGCAAGGCGGCATGAGCGGGTCGAAGGGAGCGATCGTCGGCATCGGCGAGCTGAAGCCGCAACGGCTGACCAGCGGCGTGACGACGCTGGAGATGATCGCCGAGGTCTCGCGCCTGGCCGTGCTCGATGCCGGGCTGGAGCCGGCGGCGATCGACGGGCTGCTGGTCGGGCCGCAGGTCGGCGAGACGCCGCAGCATGTGCCGGCGACCATCGCCGAATATCTGGGTCTCGCGCCGACCATGGCCAATGTCGTCGACCTCGGCGGCGCGTCCGGCGCCGGCATGGTCTGGCGCGCGGCGGCCGCGATCGAGGCCGGCATGTGCGAGGCGGTGCTCTGCGTGCTCGCCAACAACCGCGAGGAGACGGCGCCGCGCTCGCCCAACCGCAATCCGATCCGCGAGTTCGACGTGCCCTTCGGCGCCTCGGGCGCCAACATCTCCTATGCGCTGCTGATGCAGGCGCATATGGCGCAATACGGCTCGACCGCGCGCGACTTCGCCATAATTGCGGCGGCCGCGCGCGCCAACGCCCAGCTCAATCCCGATGCGATCTTCTTCGGCAAGCCGGCCGATGTGGAGGCGGTGCTGGCCTCGCCGATGATCGCCTCGCCGCTGCATCTTCTCGAGATCGTCATGCCGGTCGCCGGCGGTGAGGCTGTCGTCGTCACCTCCGCCGAACGCGCGCGCTCATTGCGCAAGCCGTCGGTCCATCTGCTCGGGGCCGGCGAGAAGGTCACGCACCGCGCGGTCAGCCAGGCGCCGAGCTTGACCTCCGGTCCGCTGAAAAGCGCCATGGCGCGGGCCTTCGCGCAGTCCGGCACGCAGGCCGGCGCGATGGACCTTCTGTCGCTCTACGACTGCTACACGATCATGGTCGCCGCCACGATCGAGGATGCCGGCCTCTGCGCGCCGGGCGGGTTCGGCGCGTGGCTCAACGACCACGACCTTTCCCACAAGGGCGACAAGCCGCTCAACACGCATGGCGGTCAGCTCGGCTTCGGCCAGCCGGACCTTGCCGGCGGCATGACCCATGTCGTCGAAGCGGTGCGCCAGTTGCGCGGCGAGGCGGGCGAACGCCAGATCGACAAGGCCGGGCTCGCGCTGGTCACCGGCAATGGCGCGACGATGAGCGAAGCGACCGCGCTCGTGCTGGGAGCCGCCTGATGGCGATCGATTTGAACACGCTGAAGACCCCAGGCCCGACGATCACCGCGCTGACCAAGCCGTTCTGGGATGCAGCCGCCGAGGGGCGGCTGGCCATCCAGCACTGCGAGGATTGCGGCAAGGCCGTCTTCTATCCGCGTCCGATCTGCCCGCACTGCTGGAGCAAGCGTCTGGCCTGGAAAGACGCGTCGGGCGGGGGACGGCTCAAATCCTTCTCGGAGGTGCACAAGCCCGGCCATCCCGGCTGGCAGCCGGCAGCGCCTTACCTGGTCGGCCTGGTCGAGCTGGCCGAAGGCCCGACGATACTGAGCTTCATCCTGGCCGGCACACGACCGCTACAGGTCGGGGACATGCTGCTTCTTGCGCCGACCGCAATCGGCGGTCGCGTCCTGCCGGCCTTCAAACCAGTCGAACAGAGCAGAGGAGAAGCCGCAATGAGCACCGGAACGAAAGACGGTTGGGTGGGCGTCGTGAAAGGCCGCCCGCAGGTCGGCGCCTTCGCCGAACGCACACGGCGCACGAGGATGAGCGACATCGAGGCCTTCACCGATATCACCGGCGATCGCAATCCGCTGCATTACGACCGCGCGCTGGCCGAGAAATCGGTGTTCGGCAAGCTGATCGTCCAGGGCGGCGTCACCTCCGGCATCCTCAACGCGCTGGTCGCGGAGGATCTGCCCGGGCCTGGAACCGTGTTCCTCGAAGTGGCCTGGAAGTTCGTCAAGGCCGTCGGCGTCGATGAGGAGATCACCGGCCGCGTGGAGGTCAAGGACGTGCGCCCCGACAAGCCGATCTGCAAGATCGAGACCAGCGTGCGCAACGGCCAGGGCGAGCTTTGCCTCACCGGCACGGCCACGGTCTTCACCGTTCCGCTGCAAAGCGCATGAGCACGGTCGGCGACGGCCGGCTCGACATGGCGGCCGACAGCGAGCGCTGGCGCGTGTTGTCGCTGCTTTGCCTGGCGGTCGTGCTGTCGCTGACCACTTGGTTTTCGGCGACCGCCATCCTCCCGGAACTCAAGCAGGAACTGGCGCTGGGCGCCAGCGCCGAAGCCTGGCTGACCAATGGCGTCCAGGTCGGCTTCGTGGTCGGCGCGCTGGCGGCGAGTCTCATCAATCTTCCCGACCTTGTGCGGCTGAGCCGCCTCATGGCAGCCGCGGCTCTTGTCGCCGCTTTGGCCAACGCGACGCTGCTGCTTCATCCCGGGCCGGGCGGCGTGATCGCCGCACGCATCGTCACGGGCGCCGCGCTTGCCGGCGTCTATCCGCCGGCGCTGAAACTGGTCGCCACCTGGTTCACCCGCGACCGGGGGCTGGCGCTCGGCGCGGTCATCGGCGCGCTGACGGTCGGTTCGGCGCTGCCGCATCTCTTCCGCGCCGTCTCGACCGCGCTCGACTGGCGTCCCGTGGTCGCCGCCGCCAGCGTGGCCACGGCGGCGGGCGCGCTGCTCTTCCTGCTGTTCGCCAAGGAGGGACCCTATCCCTTCGGCAAGGCGGTGTTCGAGCCGTCCCGCATCGGCCAGGTGTTCCGCGAGAAGCCGTTGCTGTTAGCCAATCTCGGCTATCTCGGCCATATGTGGGAACTCTATGCCATGTGGGCCTGGCTGCTTGCCTATACGCGCGCCGCTTTCGAGGCGCAGGCGATCGGGACCGCCGCTACCGCGTCGCTCTCGACTTTCCTTGTCGTCGCCTCTGGTATCCTTGGCTGCCTGCTCGGCGGCTATCTGTCGGACCGCGTCGGCCGCACCGCCACCACCGCCGGCATGATGCTCGTCTCGGGCGGCTGTGCGCTGCTGATGGGCTTTCTCTTCACCGGCCCGCTCTGGCTGTTCATGCTGGTGGCCATCGTCTGGGGCGTTTCGGTGATCGGCGATTCGGCTCAGTTCTCCGCCGCCGTCACCGAGCTTTCCGACCGCCGCTTCGTCGGCACCGCGCTTTCGGTGCAACTGGGCGCCGGTTTCGCGCTGACGGTGCTCGCCATCTGGCTGACGCCGCGCTTCGCCGATTTCATCGGCGGCTGGCGCTGGGCCTTCCTGCTCTTGGTTCCCGGACCGCTTCTGGGGGCGGCCGCCATGCTATGGTTGCGAAACTTGCCGGAGAGCGTGAAAATGGCCGGTGGTCTCCGCTAGGGAGGCGCTGCCGCTTGTTGAGTCGCGGCAACTGAGATGCGGCAGGACCGGATGGAACAAGCAACCAGAATGCGCGGGCGTCCTCGTTACGACCAGGAAGATGCCGAGGCGGCCGAGGCTTTCCGCTCGATCGGCTCCAAGGTCCAGCTCAACCGCGATGAGGCCGCACCCCTCTGGGTGCAGTTGCGCAACCAGGTCGAGGAGGCTATCAACACCGGCCTGCTGGCCGCCAATTCGCGCATTCCTTCGGAACAGGCGCTCTGCGATTTCTTCGGCGTCTCGCGTCCCGTCGTGCGCGCCGCGATCGGCTCGCTCTCCACCGAGGGCCGCATCATCAAGATGCCGCGCAAAGGCATGTTCGTCGCAGCCCCCCGCGAGCATGTCGACTTCATGACCGCCAATCTCGGCGTGTTCGACGACCTGACCGCCAAGGGCCACAAGGTCTCGACCCGCACGCTGGAAATCTACCGCTGCCCGCCGAGCGAGAAGGAATCCAAGGTCTTCGGCATTCCCGCCAATGGCAGCGTGGTCCGCATCAGCCGCGTCTATATGACCGACGGCGCGCCGATCACCATGACGCGCATCAGCCTGCCGGGGCACAGGGTGCCGGGGCTGGAGAACATCCTGTCGGAAAATCAGTCGATCTTCGGCACCATCCGCGCCGTCTTCGGCCTCACCGTGAAGCGCGCCGACCGCTGGCTGCGCGCGGCCCTTCCCACCAAGGAAGAGGCCGATGAGATGGGCGTCGCCGCCAACACGCCGCTGATCGAGATCGAGTCGATCGCCTATGACGCCGACGGCGCCGCGCTCGAATATTACGAGGCCTTCTACAACTCCTCCGTCGCGCGCATCCACATGGCGGTCGAGCAGCCGTCGGCGACGGTGAACGGCGTCGATCGCACCTGACTTGCGTGCATCCAAAAAAGATTCCGTTTTCTGGTTATAACCAGATTGACGGACCCGGGAAGCTTCTGTAACGTCCCTTTCATGGGGTCGGGAGGAGCCTGACCCGGAGGCATTACCAGGACCTGTCGGCTTGCGGCGCTGCCCCGGCGGCGAGGGCGGAGTTTTGCCCGCGCTCGAGCCTGTCCTGATGGAGGACGTGCATGGATTACCGGTCGCAATTCGACATGACAGGCGAGGTCGCCGTCGTCACCGGCGGCGCCAGCGGGATCGGTCTCGAGGCCGCCAAGGCGCTCGGGACTTGCGGCGCGAATATCGTCCTGCTCGACATGAACACGGATGGGCTGAAGGCTGCTGCCGAAGCGCTCGAGGCCGCCGGCGTGGCGAGCGTCGAAGGCCGCGTGCTCGACGTCACCGATCCGCAGGCCGTCGAGGCAATGGCAACTGCGATCGTCGCCGACTTCGGCAAGGTCGATATCCTGGTCAACAGCGCCGGCATCGCGCGCCTCAACACCGCGCTCGACACGCCGGACGAGGAATGGCGCCTAGTGATGGATGTCAACGTCAACGGCGTCTACTGGGCCTCGCGCGCCTTCGGCCGCTCGATGGTCGCCCGCAAAAAGGGCTCGATCGTCAATCTCGGCTCGATGTCGGGCCTGATCATCAACCGTCCGCAGACGGCGCCGTCCTACATGGTGAGCAAGGGCGCCGTGCACATGATGACGAAGGCGCTCGCGGTCGAATGGGCGAAATCCGGCGTGCGCGTCAACGCGCTGGCGCCGGGCTATGTCGGCACCGAGATGACGCTGAAGATGCGCGAGCGTCCCGAACTCTTCAACACCTGGATCGACCTGACCCCGATGGGGCGCTTGGGCACGCCGCAGGAGATCGCCTCGGCGATCCTGTTCCTGGCCTCGCCGGCCTCGAGCTACGTCACCGGCGCGATCCTGTCGATCGATGGCGGCTACACGGCCTGGTAACGGACCGAATAAGGATTGGAATATCGCATGACCGTTTCGGACCGAGATGTGCGCCAGGCCATCATCGACGCCTGCATCCAGATGAATGAGCTCGGCATCAACCAGGGCACATCAGGCAACATCAGCTGTCGCCACGGCGAGGGTATGCTGATCTCGCCGACCAGCACGCCCTATGACACGCTGCAGCCGGAGGACATCGTCTTCATGGGCTGGGATGGCGCGGTCGACGGGCGCCTGCCGCCATCCAGCGAATGGCGCTTCCATCTCGACATCATGAAGGAGCGGCCCGAGGTCAACGCCGTCGTCCACGCGCATCCGACCTACTGCACGACGATCGCCATCATGGGCAGGAAGATACCGGCGATCCACTACATGGTCGCGGTTGCCGGCGGCCGCGACATACGCTGCGCGCCCTACGCCACCTTCGGCACGGCGGAGCTTTCGGCGCATGCGGTGGAGGCGCTGCGCGACCGCAAGGCATGCCTGCTGGCCCAGCACGGCATGATCGCCGTCGGATCGAGCCTCGCCCAGGCGATGTGGCTGGCGGTCGAGGTCGAGACACTGGCGCGCCAGTATCACGGCGCCCTGCAGATAGGCGAGCCGCCGATCCTGTCCGACGAGGAGATCGAGAACGTCATCAAGCGCATGGCGAGCTACGGCCTGCGCGACAAGGAGGCCGCCGCCTAAGCGGAGGACCATGGTTTCGCATATCCTCCGGGAAGGCCCGGAGCGATCAACAAGGGAGGAAATGAAAAATGACCAGATCCATGAAAGGCCTCGTCAAGGCGCTCGCTTTGGGGTTGGCGGCGGCTTGCAGCCTTGCCGCCGTCTCCGGCGCGACCGCCGAGGAGCTGTCGCTCAAGGGCAAGCGCATCGGCGTCTCGGCCATCGGCACGGACCATTATTGGGACCTGATGGCGTTCAAAGGCATCCAGGACCGCGTCAAGGAGCTCGGCGGCGAAGTCATCGCGCTCGACGCCGGCCGCAAGGATCAGCAGCAGATCGCGCAGCTGCAGACGCTGATCGCGCAGAAGCCCGACGCCATCATCGAGCAGCTCGGCAACCTCGAAGTGCTGAACCCGTGGCTGCAGAAGATCCGCGACGCAGGCATCCCGCTGTTCACTGTCGACACCGCGACGCCGCACGCCATCAACAACACCACCTCCAACAACTACAATATCGGTGCCGAGATCGCCTTGCAGATGGTCGCCGACATGGGCGGCAAGGGCAATGTGCTGGTGTTCAACGGCTTCTACAGCGTGCCGGTCTGCAAGATCCGCTACGACCAGCTGAAATATGTGCTGACCTCGTTCCCGGATGTGAAGATCGTCGAGCCGGAGCTGCGCGACGTCATCCCGAACACGGTGCAGAGCGCCTATTCCAACGTCACCGACATGCTGACCAAATCGCCCGAGAAGGGTTCGATCGGCGCGGTCTGGGCCTGCTGGGACGTGCCGCAGATCGGCGCCACGCAGGCGGTCGAGGCCGCCGGCCGCAACGAGGTCAAGACCTACGGCATCGACGGCAGCCCGGAAGTCATCAAGATGGTGATGGATCCGAAGTCGTCGGCCGGCGCGGTCGCCGCGCAGCAGCCCTATGAGATCGGCAAGACCTCGGTCGACAACGCCGCCAAGTACTTGGCCGGCCAGAAGGTGCCGCCCTTCACCTTCGTTCCGTCGGTGCTGATCAACAAGGAAAATGCCGCTGAAAAGGGTAAACCTTTCCTCGACGCCGCCGAGAAGGCCGGCGTTAAATAGAGCGAACGAAACGACGGGCAGCCATGGCTATGCGGCTGCCCGTCACATCCAACCAGGATTGACGGCCATGCAGACAGCAAAGCGTGACATTGCTGTATCGATGACAGGCATATCGAAGCGGTTCGGTCCGGTGCGCGCCTTGGAAAACGCGAACCTCGAGATCGCGCGCGGCTCGATCCTCGGCCTTGTCGGCCAGAACGGCGCCGGCAAGTCGACCATCATCAAGGTGCTGGCCGGCATCATCAAGCCGGACAGCGGCTCGATCGTCGTCAACGGCGAGACCGTCAGCACGCTGACGCCGGCGTCGGTCGAAAAGCTCGGCGTCCATTTCATCCACCAGGACAGGCTTTTGGTGCCGACCGCGACCGTCGGCGAAGCCGTCTTCCTCGGCCACGAGATCGGCCTCGGCCCGTTCGTCAGCCGCCGCGCCATGGAGCGCCGCGCGGCCGATCTGCTGAAGCGGTTCTTCGGCATGGAATTGCCGGCCGGGACGCTGGTGAAGGACCTGACCACCGCGCAGCAGAAGGTGGTGCAGATCACCCGCGCGCTGGCGCAAAAGGCGTCGGTGCTGGTGCTGGACGAGCCGACGGCGGCGCTGGTCAAACGCGAGGTCGACAGCCTGTTCGACGTGCTGCGCCGGCTGCGCGACGACGGCATCGCCGTGGTCTTCATTTCGCACTACATGCAGGAGATCGAGAAGCTCTGCGACCGCGTCACCGTGATGCGCAACGGCACCGATGTCGGCACAGTCGATCCGCGCCAGACGCCGATCGACGAGATCATCGCGATGATGATCGCCCGCGATGTCGGCGAGATGTTTCCGAAGCGCTCGGTCGAGCTTGGCGCACCGGTGCTGGAGGTTTCCAACCTGCGGCTTGGCGGCAGCTTCGAGAATATCGGCTTCAATGTGCGCGCCGGCGAGATCGTCGGCCTCACCGGCCTGCTCGGCTCCGGCGCCAAGGAGATCGTCCAGTGCCTGTTCGGTCTCAAGACCGCCGATGGCGGCGAGGTCAAGGTCGAGGGCAGGGAGCTGTCGCTGTCGACGCCGGTCAAAGCGGTGCGTGACGGCATCGCCATGCTGCCGGAAGACCGCCGCGCGCATGGCGTGGCGCTTGGCCTGTCTGTGCGCGAGAACATCTCCTTGGCCAGCCTGCGCCGCTATTCGCGGACTGGCATGGTCAGCCGTGGCGCTGAGAACCAGGCGGTGGACGGCCTGATCAAGGAATTGTCGATCAAGACGCCGCATCGCGACGCGCTGGTGCGCGAGCTCTCCGGCGGCAACCAGCAGAAGGTGGCGATCGCCAAATGGCTGAGCTGCCAGTCGCGGGTCTACGTGCTGGACGAGCCGACGGTCGCCGTCGATGTCGGCGCCAAGGTCGAGATCTACAATCTCCTCAATCGCCTGGCGGGCGAGGGCGCGGCGATCCTGCTTCTGTCCTCCGACCTGCTCGAGCTGGTCGGCGTCTGCGACCGCGTGCTGGTCGTCTATCGCGGCAGGCTTGCCGGCAGCTTTTCAGGTCCCGCGATGAACAGCGACGCGCTGCTGGCGGCTTCGTCCGGCGCCCGCTCGAACGCCGATGGAGTGGCCGCATGAGCGCGACAGTCCTCCACACCGAAGTCGGCGTGTCCGACGAAAAGCAAGCCGCCGCCAAGAGCGCCGGCCGTCGCTTTGGCGCGCTCGTCGTGCGGCTTGGCGCCATCGCCGCCTTTGCCGCGATCATGGCCTATTTCGTCATCTTCGCGCCGGGCTTCACCTCGACCTTCAACCTGATCAACGTCGTCGAGCAGTCGGCGATCCTGGGCGTGCTCGCCTATGGCATGACGGCCGTCATCATCGGCGGCGGCTCCGACGTCACCGAAGGCGGCATCGACCTTTCGATCGCCGCCAATATGGGGCTTTGCGCCGCCGTCTACGCCACGTTGCTGTCGATGGGCTATGGCGATTTCCTCTCGGTGATGGCGGCGATTGCCGTCGGCATGGCGGTCGGCGCGCTGAACGCGCTTGCCGTGGTCGGCCTCGGTATCCTGCCGCTCTTGGCAACGCTTGCCGTGCTCAACGTCGCGGCCGGCATGGAACTCACGCTCACCCAGAACACGGTCGTCGGCGCATCCTCCCCGCTGCTCGGCGTGCTGGTTTCGGGCAGCTTCTTCGGCATCTCCGCGCTTGCCTGGGCGCTGATCGTCTTCTCCGCTGTTATGATCGTGGTCGTCCACGGCACGTCGTTCGGGCTCAGGCTCTACGCGGTCGGCGGCCATCCCGAGGCGGCGCGCGCGGCGGGCATCAGCGTGCCCTTCTACGTCTCCTTCACCTATGTGCTGAGCGGCTTCTGCGCTGCGGTGGCGAGCATCCTCACCGTCTCGCGCCTGTCGGCCAGCACGCCCGGCTCCGGCGAGCTGCTCCTGTCGGTGCTGGCGGCGGCGCTGCTCGGCACCGTCTTCTCCCGCCGCTTCGTGCCGACCATGGGCGGCACGCTGCTCAGCGTGCTGTTCATCGGCCTTCTGGCCAACGGCTTCCAGCTGCTCAACGTCTCCAGCTACTGGGTCAACGGCGTGCAGGGCGCGCTGATCCTGCTGGTGGTGGCCATCACATCCTTTGCCCGTGGTTCGGAGGGTTCGCGATGAGCGTCTCGGCCAACGACAACGCATCCAAGGCGAGTATGCGCGGCTTCCTCGCCAAATACAGCGTGCTCATCGCCTTCGCGGCCATCGTCATCTTCTTTTCGGTGGCGAGCCCGACTTTTCTCACGCCGGCCAACCTCTTCAACGTGCTGGTCAACAACGTCGTCATGCTGGCGATCGTGGCGCTGGGCCTTACCATCGTCATCTCGTCGGGCGGCATCGATCTCTCGGTCGGCGTCTCGGTCGACATGGCAAGCATGATCTTCGTCATGCTTCTGGCTGCCGGCTACAGCGGCGTGGTCGGCGTCGCCGGCGGGCTCGGCGCTGCTTTGATCGTCGGCATCCTCAACGCGATCCTCATCACCAGGCTCAACATCAGCCCCTTCCTGGCGACGCTCGGCGTGCTCTTCATCGGCCAGAGCACGCAGCAGCTCGCCACCAGCGGCGGCCAGCCGATCTATCTCACCAGCGGCTATGCCGCCGACCAGTTCAATGCCATCGCCCGCACCGCTCTGTTCGGGATACCGACGCCGGTCATCGTGCTGATCGTGCTGGCCGTCGTGGTCCATCTCCTGCTGCATCGTTCGGTGTTCGGCCGCTATGTGCAGGCGATGGGCGCGCAGCCGGGCGTGGCCTGGTATTCCGGCATCCGCGTGCCGCGCGAATTGTCGATGGTGCATGTGCTGTGCGCGCTGCTCGCCGGCGTCACCGGCATCCTGTTGTCGGCAACGGTGAAATCCTACGTGCCGCTCTCCGGCAACGCGTTCCTGCTTGACGCGATCGGCGCCACCTTCATCGGCACGACGCTGAGCCGCGAGCGCAAGCCCTCGGTCATCGGCACGCTGCTCGGCGTGCTGCTGCTCGCCATCGTCAAGAACGGGCTGCTGCTCGTCGGCTGGAATTTCTACTGGCAGCAGGTCGGTATCGGCGTGCTCGTCTTCCTGGTGCTGGCCGCAAGCTTCGGCCTGCGCCGCGCCGCCCATTGAGTTCGAAAGGTCAAGTCAGCCATGCCACAATTCGACGTCAGCTCGATCGGCTTCTATGTCCTCGACATCCTGGGACGGCCGGTTTCGCGCATCCCCGAAGGCGGCCGCGCCGACTATATCGAGGAGATCCGCATGACCGTCGCCGGCACGGCCGGCGCGACCGGCATGGATTGCGCCATCCTCGGCCTGAAGACGCGAGCTGTCACCACGCTCGGCACCGACGACATGGGTGACTGGTTCCTCGCCAAGCTGAAGAAATACGGCCTGGAGACGAGCCTCGTGCGCCGCGACGGCAGCGTCCAGACCTCGTCCACCATCCTGCCGGTGCGGCCGAACGGCGAGCGTCCCGCGCTGCATGTGCCGGGCACAGCCGCCTTGTTCGAGGTCGCCGATGCCGATCTCGATGCCGCGCTCGACGCGACCGTGGTCCATGTCGGCGGCACCGGCCTGTTGAAGCGCTTTGACGGCGAGCCGACGGTCAGACTGCTGAAGCGCGCCAAGGCGCTTGGCCGTATCACCACCTTCGACCTCATCCAGGCGACGCCGGAGACCTGGAAGCTGGTCGAACCATGCCTTCCCTATATCGACTATTTCGTGCCCAGCATCGACGAGGCCGGCGAGATGGCGCACGACCGCGATCCGGCCCGCGTCGCCGCCTTCTTCAAGGCGAGGGGCGTGAGGAACTGCATCCTCACCCTCGGCGCCGGCGGCGTCTATGTCTCGCCCGAGCATGGCGAGGATTTCCATCTGCCGGCCTTCGAGGTCGAGGTCTTCGACACCACGGGCTGCGGCGATTCCTTCACGGCCGGCATCATCGTCGGCATCGTCAAGGGCTGGGACCTGAAACAGTCCGCGCGCTTTGCCAGCGCGGTCGCCGCCAAGGTGGCGATGGGGCTGGGCTCCGACGGCAAACTCATTTCATTCGACGACACGGTCGCGGCGATGAACTCGCTTCCGATCAAGACATCAAAGGTGGAAGCAGCATGACCATTCTCCCTGAGGCCAAGGGCAAGACGGCTCTCGTCACCGGCGCCAGCCGCGGCATCGGCAGGGCGCTTGCCAAGGGGCTCGCCGAAGCGGGCTTCGACGTCGCCATCACCGATCTGCCGTCACAGGCGGCGGAGCTTGACGTGACCAAAAGCGAGATCGAGGCGGCCGGCCGCAAGGCCTATGTCTACACGATGGATGTCAGCAAGAAGAAGGACATCGAAGCGACCGCGCGGGCGTTGCTTGAAGCGGCGGGCAGCATCGATGTGCTGGTCAACAATGCCGGCATCCTGAAGCCCAGCCTGCTGCAGGATCTGGACGAGGCCAATTGGGACGCGCATTTCGACGTCAACGCCAAGGGCGTGTTGATGATGTGCCAGGCGGTGCTGCCGCATATGCGCGCCAGGAAATCGGGCAGGGTGATCAACATCGCCTCGATCGCCGGCCGGCAGGGCGTGCCGACGCAGGGCCACTACGCCGCGACCAAGGCGGTGGTGATCACGCTGACGCGTGTCCTGGCGCAGGAGGTCGGCATGGACGGCGTCACCGTCAACGCGATCTGCCCAGGCATCATCCTGACCGAGATGGGCAAGAACAATCTGGGCAGCGAAGCCGCGATCCGCCATTGGGAGGATGTCGCGGCGCTGAAGCGCCTCGGCGCGCCCGAGGACATCATCGGCCCGGTGTTGTTCTTCGCCTCGGATCTCTCGGCCTTCGTCACCGGTCAAGCGCTCAACGTCGACGGCGGTATCTACTACCACTGAGGCTTGCGGCGGGCCTGCGCTACAGCCGCGGCCCCGCGACCATCCTGGCGACGCGCGCCATGTCGGCGCTCATTTCGCGATCGTCGTCGAGCGGGGCGACGAGCGCCCGCACGGCCTCATAGCTGCGCCGCGGGCCGTCGCCCATCGAGTCCAGCACGCCGCGCAACTCGACGCCGGTCGCGGCGAAGATCAGTTCCATCGCCACCAGGTAGCGCAGGCGTTCGATGATCGCGGCGGTCTTGGCCACGACGCGCGGCGCCATCGACGACTGGTCCTCGACGCCGTCCGAGATGGCGAGAGGGCTGAGCGACATCGGATTGGCGAGGTGCCGGATCTCGGCTTCGAGCGCGGCGACCGGCTTCTGCAGTTCCGCATAGCCCTGGCGGCTGCCGCCCCTGGCCGACAGGAAGCGCGGCAGCTCCGCCACCGTCGGCGACATCAGCTTCATCGAGCGGTTGGCGGTGCCGACCGCGCAATGCGCCAGCGCCTGGCCGAGGCTTTCCCAGGTCAGCGTGAAGGCGGTCAGGTCGAAATTACCGTTGGAGACGACCCGTTCGGCCTCGGGCAGAATGACCGGATTGTCGCCGGAATGGCCGAGCTCGATCTCGGTTGCCAGCTTGGCCTGCTCATAGGCATGGAGCAGCCCGCCCCACACTTGCGGCACGCAGCGGAAGCTGAGCGGATCCTGGAGCCGCCGCGCGGCGTTGTCTTGCCACAGCCCGCTTCCGGAAAGCTCTGCCCGCAGCCGCGCGCCGATCTCGCGCTGGCCGAAGGCAGGCCGCGCCGCCAGCGCAGCCTCGTCGATCGCCTTGAGCGACGCGCGGAATGCCTCGTAATTCAACGCCACCGCCGCCAGCGACCACTCGATCAGGCATGCGACCTCCTCGAGGGCAAGGCACGCCGTTCCGGTCGACAGGCTGTTGGCGACGATGACGGCGTGGCCGTCCTTCTCGCGCAGGTCGAGCGGTTCGAGCCTGGCAAGCTTCAACGCCTCGGCCGATGGCATGATCCGGCCCTGATATTCGCTTTCGCCGTCGCCGCGCAGCGCCCGCGCCAGATGGCCGAGCGGCGCAAGGTCGGCGGCGCCCACCGATCCCCAGCTCGGAATGACCGGATGGACGCCGGCGTTGAGCGCGGCGAGCAGGCCGAGCACCACGCCTTCCGAGGTGCCGGTGCCGCCCGCGGCCATGCCGCAGATGCGCGCGACCATCAGCGCCCGCACCGCCTCGGTCGGCAGCGACGGCCCGGCGCCCATCGAGTGGCTGAGCGGCACGCTGTGCTGGAAGGCGATCAGGTCGGCCTCGGCAAGCGGCGTGTCGACGCAGGCGCCGAGCCCGGTGGTGACGCCATAGAGCGGCTTGCCGAGCTGAGTGAGATGCTCGATCAGGGCGCGGCTGGCGCGGATGCGGCGCATGGCTTCCTCGCCGAGCACGAGCCGGGCATTGCGCCGCGCGATCTCGGCGACATCGCCCGTACTGAGCGGCTTGGCGTCGAGGACGATCACTCTGGCTGTCATCGGGCAATTCCTCAGGCCTCCGGACTGGTGGCCGAACGAATGCAGGATATCCGGCATCGGAGCCGGCCATTGTCGAAAATCCGCCGTCGCGGTTGCCGTTATTTTTCCGCGGTCCGGATAAGCGGCACGGCGGCGAAAATTTCCGGCGGCGATGTCACATCAGGCCAAGCCTCGCTCGTCTTGAGGTCGGAAGCAACGAAAGGAACCGACCCATGACTGTCAGACTTGACCCCCTTGCCGCCGCCCCTTCGCTGATGAAGGAGTGGCAGCGCGCTTCGCTCGCCATTTCCGGCAGCCTCGATCCGGCGCTGGCCGAGCTCATCGAGATCCGTTCCTCGCAGATCAATGGCTGCGCCAATTGCATCAATATGCATTCGACCTATGCCCGCGAGCGCGGCGAGACCGAGCAGCGCATCTATCTGTTGTCGGCCTGGCGCGAGGCGCCGTGCTATACCGATCGCGAGCGCGCCGCGCTCGGCTGGACCGAAGCGCTGACCAGAATCTCAGAAGGCCATACGCATGAAGCGGCCTATGAAGCGCTGAAGCCGCATTTCTCCGAGGAGGAGCGCGTGAAGCTCACATTGATGATCAACATAATCAATGGCTGGAATCGCATCGCGGTCGGCTTCGGCGGCTTTGTCGATCCGGCCGCCATCAAGGCTGCCAACAAGGCGGCTGCCGCCCAGGCTGCCAACAAGGCGGCCGCGGCTTGACGACGGAGCCGGCATTGACGGGCGCGGCGGCGGAGTTCGAGCCGCTGCGCCCGAAGCTGATGCGGGTCGCCTACCGCATGCTGGGCTCGGTCGCCGATGCCGAGGACGTGGTGCAGGAGGCCTTCATTCGCTGGATGCGGACCGAGCGTGCCGAGGTGCGCCAGCCCGAGGCGTTCCTGCGCCGCACGGTAACTAGGCTTTGCCTCGACCAGCTCAAATCCGCGCGGCATCAGCGCGAGACCTATGTCGGCCCGTGGCTGCCTGAGCCGCTGGTGGAGGAAGACGAGGCGGAGGACGTCACCTTGCCGCTGATGCTGGCGCTGGAGCGCCTGTCACCGCTCGAGCGCGCAGCCTTCCTGCTGCATGACGTGTTCGGCCTGCAGTTCGAGGAGGTCGCGGCGGAGATCGAGCGCGATCCCGCCGCCTGCCGCCAGCTTGCGGCCAGAGCGCGTGAGCATGTCCGCGAGGCACGGCCGCGCTTCAAGGTCGAGAGAGAGCGCGGGCTGGAGATCGCCGAGGCCTTCTTCAACGCCTCGCGCAGCGGCGACATGAAAGCGCTCGGCGCGATGCTGAGCGCCGATGTCACCGCCCACGCCGACGGCGGCGGCAAGCGTCCGGCGGCGACCGAGCCGGCGCTCGGCTTCGAGGCGGTCATGACGCAATACGCGACCGTGGCGGCCTGGCTGAAGGATAATCCGTCGACGCTTGTCCGCTACGGCTTCATCAACGGCCTGCCGGGCTTCGTCACGCTGGAGGTCGATGGCGAACTCCAGACCACGGCCCTCGATATCGAGGACGGCAACATCACGGCGATCTATGTCATGCGCAACCCCGACAAGCTGCGGCACCTGCATTAGCTGGGATGAAAGCAGCTGCGGGAACTTTTGCTCCGCTGGCGATTTTGGATATGCTGCAAGTCCAAATTGCTGGAAGGTCGCTGCCATGACGAAACATTTTGCAATCGCCGCGCTCATGCTTGCCGCGGCAGCCGCGATAGCGGGTCCCGCTGCCGCCGGCGAACATCGCTACCGCGTCGTCGAGCACGAGCGTTATGTTCCGGCCAGCGACGACATTATCGAGACGCTGTTCGGTGGTCCGCGCTACTACGACCAGCAGATGACCAACACGGCGGCGGGCGCCTGCGCGTATCACCGCGTCGGCCCGGACGCGAATGCGGTGAACGACATCAACGACCACTATTGCGGGAAGTAGGGTCCCCCGGCGGCGTGCCGCGCGGGCCATTTCGATAAGCCTCGACCCCATTTGCGTTTATGATCCCTGCGAACTCATTGGAGTCGCTGGGGTGATTGTCGTTGGCCGGACCTAGCCTCCTTTGAATGTTGATCCTGTCATGGTTGGCGGGTCATCGCACACATTCGGCTCAAATATTGTATACAATACCAAAGAAAGATGTTGACAATCTGTCGCAGTCGGTTTCCCTTACGCCATACGCGCAGCCTACGAGCAAAACACAAAGCGCGATAACCAAGGGGAACTATCGATATGATCAACCGTCGCTCGACTTTGAAATCAATGGCGCTCGGCGCCGTCTCGACCCTGGCGCTTGCCGCTCTCGGCATTTCGTCCGCGCAGGCTGAAAACAAGGAACTGAAGATCGGCTTCGTCGGCGTCACCAGCGGCCCCGCCGCCGCCTGGGGCACGTCGAACGTGCGCTCGATGCAGACCCGCGCCGCCTGGATCAACGAGACCGGCGGCGTCAAGATCGGCAACGACACCTACAACATCAACATCGTCACCTTCGACGACCAGAAGGACCCCAAGCGCGCCATCGCTGGCATGGAGAAGATGGCGCAGGAAGGCGTCCATTATGTCGTCGGCCCGAATGTCGATGACGGCGCCGCGGCGGTGCGCCCCGTCGCCGAAGCCAATGGCATCATTTATTTCCCCTACGCCTTCCCCAAGGCCCTCTATCAGAAGCCGGCCTCCAATGCCGTGCTCGGTATGATCGCCAACTACCAGTCCGGTCCGGCGATCTACAAATATCTCAAGGAAAACAAAGGCGTGAAGAAGATCGCCTTCGTCGCGGCCAATGAATCCGATCCGCTCAGCCAGCGCGACAGCGGCGTCGAGGCGGCGAAAGCGCTCGGCCTGGAGATCGTCGCCCAGAACGACACCTACCAGAACGACACCCGCGACTTCACGCCGGTGCTGACGCCGATCGTCGCGCTGAAGCCCGACCTGCTCGTGCTGTCGGGCGTAGCGCCGGCCAACGCGCCGCTGCTCATCCGCGCCGCCCGCGAGCTCGGTTATGAAGGCCTGATCTCGACGGAAACCGCGCAGGACGCCAAGGTCCTGGAAGAGGGCGCCGGCGAATACGCCAACGGCTTCATCTCCGTCGGCGGCGCCTCGACGCCGGAGATCGCCTCGGACGCCATGAAGGAATTCGTCGCCCGCTACACCAAGATGTTCGGCGAATACAACGACGAGTCCAACACCAAGGTCTATGCGCTCGAATACATCATCGAGACCTTGAAGGCCGATCCGGCGGCCATCAACGACGTGGCCGAATTCAAGAAGACCATGGACAGCTTCTCGGCGCCCAATCCCTTCCTCAAGGGCGACGCGAAGCTCAGCTATGTCGGCACGACGTCCTTCGGTCAGAAGCGCCAGCTTTCGGTGCCAATGGTGGTCAACGAATACAAGGACGGCGCTTTCCAGACCCTCTTCGTCGGCTCCGTCGACTAGCGTTACCTTCGAGCGTCACTTCCTCCAGCTTGCCGCGAGGTCCGATAGGCCGGACCTCGCGGAAGATCGAAGGTATCCATGGAACAGGTCATCGCCAACGGATTGTATCTCGGTGCCCAATACGCGCTGATCGCGCTCGGGCTAACCCTGATCTTCGCCCTGATGAACGTGCTCAATTTCGCCCACGGCCAGATGTATGTTCTGGGCGGGTTCATAACCTACACCGTCTACGGCCAGCTCGGCCTGCCTTTCGTGGTGGCGCTGCTCGCCTCCGGCGTCACGCTCGCCGTCATCGGCGCGCTGATGGAGAAATTCCTCTTCCGCACCGTCATCCGGCGCAGCCATCGCGAGGAAAGCACCATGCTGCTTGCCGCCGCGACGGCTTTCTTCTTCGACGCCGTCATCCTGCTCCTGTTCGGCGAGAAGCAGCGCGGCGTTCCCAAGATCGTCAAGGGCGTCTTCAACGATGCGGGCATCATCATGCCTTACGACCGCATCGTCGTCGGCGCGCTGGCGATCGTCTTCATCGCCGCCTTCGTGCTCTACATGCAGTACAGCCGGGTCGGCCGCGCCATGCGCGCGCTCGCCCAGGACCGTGTCGCCGCCCAACTCATGGGCGTCCGCGTCGACCGCTATTCGATGATCGGCTTTGCCATGGGCGCCATGCTCGCGGGCGTCGTCGGCGGGCTCCTGGTCACCATCACCGGCGTCAACTCCGGGATTGGCGGCCCGATCTCGATCAAGGCCTTCCTGATGGTGATGATCGGCGGCGCCGGCGTCGTCGGCGGCGCGATCGCCGGCGGCTTTATCCTCGGCATGATGGAGTCGGTCGGCCTCACCGTGCTGCGCGAATATGGCGACGTGACCTATCTCGTCATCTTCGCCGCCCTGATGGTGTTCCTGTCGGTCCGCCCCAACGGACTGATGGGCAAGCCGTGGGGTTGATGGCGCCATGACCGTCAATCGCAACATCAAGATCGCCGCGGTCGTCGCCTTCCTCGCGATCGTCTTTGTCGCCGTGCCGGCTGCCATCTCGTCGAGCGGCCGCTTCGACCTCTATTATACGCTGACCTCGGTGGCGCTGCTCAGCATCGCCAGCGCCGGCGTCTGGCTCACCTTCTACATCGGCCGCATCAACATCGGCCAGGGCGCCTACGCGCTGATGGGCGGCTACGTCTCGGCCATACTGGTGATGAACCATGGCTGGTCGTTCTGGCTGACCTTGCCAGTGGCCGGGCTTTTCTGCGCCGCTGCAAGCGTGCTGATCGGCCTGCCGATCCTGCGCCTGCGCGGCGTCTATTTCGCCATGGTCACGCTGGTGCTGACCGAGGTGGCGCGGCTGCTTGCGCTGGCGCTGCCGATCACCAACGGCGCCAAGGGCATCGTCAGCATCCCGCTGCCCGGCGCCCTGTCGATCTTCGGCCTGACCATCATTCCGGATTTCGCCACGCTGCAGAATTCGCGGCTCGCCTTCTATCTGCTGGCGGTCACGCTGATGGTGGTCTGCTTCGCGGTCATGTACCGGCTGGTCAATTCGCGCATCGGCAAGCTTTGCCAGTCGCTGCAGCAGAACGAGGAGCTCGCCTCCTCGATCGGCGTCAACATCGCCTGGCTGCGCGTCATCGCCTATGCCGTGTCGTCCTTCTTCGGCGGCGTTTCCGGCGCCATCTTCGCCGCCATCTCGCAATCGATCTACCCGTCGAGCTTCACGGTCACCGATTCCGTCAACTTCATGCTGAACTGCTTCCTCGGCGGTCTCGGCTATGTGTTCGGTCCGATGCTCGGCACGCTGGTGCTCTATTTCGGCTGGGACCTTCTGTTCCAGACCGGCCAGTTCCAGCTGCTCATCTATTCCGGCCTGATGATCGTGCTGATGCTGGTGCTGCCCAACGGTCTGCTCAGCCTTGCCGAAACGACCCGGAAGAAGGGTTGAGCGATGGCCGAAATGCTCGAGGTCTCCGGCATCACCAAGCGCTTCGGCGGTCTGGTTGCGGTCAACAACGTGTCCTTCTCGGTGCGCGAGAAGGAGATACTGTCGGTGATCGGTCCGAACGGCGCCGGCAAGTCGACTTTGTTCAAGCTGATCTCGTCGTTCCTCAGACCCACAACCGGCGAGGTGCGCCTGAAGGGCGAACGCATCTCCGGTCTCGCCCCGCATATCGCCGCCCGCAGGGGCGTGGTGCGCACCTTCCAGGAGACGACGATCTTCAAGAACATGAGCGTGCGCGACAATGTCATCATCGCGCATCATCTGCGCTCGAAGGCGAGCCTGTTCGGCTTCTTCCTCGGCACTGGCACCGCGAAGGCCGACGAAGCGGCCTTCGGCCAATCGGCCGACGAGATCCTGGCGCTGCTCGGCCTCTCCTCGCTCGCCAATGAGACCGCCCGCAACCTGCCGCACGGCCATTTGCGCGCGCTGGGCATCGCCATCGGTCTAGCCACCAACCCTTCCATCCTGCTGCTCGACGAACCCTTCGCCGGCATGAACCACGACGAGACCATGCGCATGGTGGAAATGGTGCGGCGCCTTCGCGAGCGCGGCCTGACCATCCTTCTGGTCGAGCACGATATGCCGGCCGTGATGAAGATTTCGGACCGCCTCGTCGTGCTCAATTTCGGGCAGAAGATCGCCGAGGGAACACCGTCGGAAATCCAGGCCAACGAGAAGGTGATCGAAGCCTATCTGGGCAGCGAAGACGAGGCGATCGGCCTATGAACCAGATCCTGAACTTCGCCAATGTCGAGCTCTACTACGACCACGTCTATGCGCTGAAAGGCGTCTCGCTCGAGGTCAATGAGGGCGAGACGGTCGCGCTGATCGGCGCCAACGGCGCCGGCAAATCGTCGATCCTTCGCGCCATCACCGGTCTGCGCAAGATCAGGTCCGGCGAAATCCAATACAACGGCAAGCGCATCGATGGTGCCGCCCCCGACGAGATCGTCAAGATGGGCATCGCCATGGTGCCCGAGGGACGCCGCGTCTTCCCCTTCATGTCGGTCAGGGACAACCTCCTGATGGGCGCCTTCACCCGTACCAGCAAATCCGAGATCGCCGCGTCGATGGAGATGGTGCTGGGACGGTTTCCCCGGCTCAAGGAGCGCTTCTCGCAGGCCGCTGGCACGATGAGCGGCGGCGAGCAGCAGATGCTGGTCATCGGCCGCGCGCTGATGGCGAAGCCGAAGCTCCTCCTGCTCGACGAGCCGTCGCTCGGCGTTGCGCCAAAACTCGTCCAGGACATCGCCCGCTCGATCGTCGCCATCAACCGCGACGAGAAGGTCAGCGTGCTTCTGGTCGAGCAGAATTCGCGCATGGCGCTGCGTATCTCGCAGCGCGCCTATGCGCTGACCACCGGCAGTGTCGCGCTGAGCGGCAACTCCGCCGAATTGCTGACCGACGACCGGGTCAAGCGTCTTTACCTCGGCGGCGAGATCTGAGGCTGATTGGAATGCGCATTCTCGTCATCAATCCCAACACCACTCAATCGATGACCGCCAAGATCGGCGAGGCGGCGGCAAGCGTTGCGTCCGAGGCCACCCAGATCGTCGCCGTCAATCCGGCCGACGGCCCGCCGAGCATCGAGGGTTATTTCGACGAGGTCTTCGCCATTCCGGGCATCATCGCCGAGATGGGCAAGGCACCGGCGGCGGATGCTTATGTTATCGCCTGTTTCGACGACACTGGGCTGGACGCGGCGCGCTGCGTCACCGAGGCTCCCGTCATTGGGATCGGCGAGGCGGCGTTCCATATGGCGAGCCTTGTCGCCGGCAAATTCAGCGTCGTCACCACGCTTGCCCGCTCGGTGCCGGCGATCGAGCACAATCTGGCGAAATACGGCCTCGCCTCGCGCTGCGCCAAGGTGCGCTCGTCGGACGTCGCCGTGCTCGAGCTCGAACGTCCGGGCTCGAATGCCAGGCACCGGATTTCGCAGGAGATCGCGCGCGCCATCAACGAGGACCATGCCGAGGCGATCGTGCTCGGCTGTGCCGGCATGGCCGACCTTGCGCACAGCCTGTCCGAGGAGCACGGCGTTCCGGTGCTGGACGGCGTCGTCTGCGCCGTCACGCTGGCCGAGAGCCTGTTCAAGGTCGGCTTGAAGACATCGAAGATCGGCGGCTATGCGGCTCCGCGCGGCAAGCGGTTCGCCGGCATGTTCGCACCGCTGTCGCCCACGCAAGCTGAGATCGTTTGAGCATGATGCCGAAAAGTGTGGAGCGGTTTTCGGACGACATCATGCTCTATCTCCTGGTTTAGAGCCGGCTTCATGCCGCCGGACGACCGGCCGGCGCTCGGCCAGATGGGATTGACCGCCGCGCGAGCGATACTAGATTGGACGGGCTGCCGGCGATTTGGGGGCAGATCGGGCGGTTTCGGGCCCGCGCATTGAAAGTATGTTGACGGTACTCAGGGAAGAAGATCGAGACGACAAGCCGGCGGCGCGCTGGTCGCCGATCTATTATGGGCTGAGGGACGCCATCGTCAGCCATCGTCTCGCCCCCGGCACCAAATTGCCGGAGGACGAACTGGCCTCGATCTATTCGGTGAGCCGCACCGTCGTCCGCGCCGCCCTGCAGGCTCTTGCCCATGACCGGCTGGCGCGGCTGGAGCCCAATCGCGGCGCCTTTGTCGCCCAGCCGTCGAAGATCGAGGCGCGCGAGGTGTTCGAGGCACGCGCCCTGATCGAGCCAAAGGTCGCCGCGCTTGCCGCCAGAGTGGCGGTGCCGTCCGACATCGTGCAATTGCGCCAGCATCTTGAGAAGGAGCACGAAGCATTGCATGACGGCCGCGACAGCGATGCCATCATGCTGTCGGCGCGCTTCCATGTTGGTATCGCCGAGATCGCCGCGCATTCGGTGTTCACCAATTTCGTCCGCGATCTCGTCTCGCACTCCTCGCTGATCATTGCGCTCTACTGGAAGCGCCGCGACGCGACCTGCGAGAAGCACGCCCACCACGCCTTGGTCGATGCGATCGAGGCCGGCGACAGCGCCGACGCGGCCGCGCTGATGAACAGCCATCTGGTCGATCTTTTGTCCGGGCTCGACCTCACCGACAAGGTCGAGAAGTCCGACAGCCTGGCGGATTTGCTGCGCGCATAGCGACTTGCAGGCGGTTCAGCTGGATTGCCGAACCGCCTGGGCAGCCTGTTAAGCCGCGGCGGCCTGCGAATAATCCATCCGCTCCAGATCGGCGATGAGGCCGGGTCCGGTCGGCTGCCAGCCGAGATGCTGACGCGTCCATTCGCTCGACGCCGGCATGTCGAGGCCCGCGAACATGGCAAGCCACCCGAAATGGTCGGCTGCCTCCTCCTGCGACAGCGAGACCACCGGCACGTTGAGGCCGGCGCCGATCACTTCCGCGATCTCGCGCATCGGGATGCCTTCCTCGGCGACGGCATTGTAGCGCACGCCGGCTTCCTGCTTGTCCAGCGCCAGGCGGTAGAGCTTCGCGACATCCAGCACATGCGCCGATGACCACCGGTTGCGGCCTTCGCCGAGATAGGCCGACACGCCCTTGGCGCGTGTCTGCGCGATCAGCGGGGTGATGAGGCCTTGCTTCACCGTGTCATGCACCTGCGGCAGCCGAACCACCGATACCTTGACACCCTTCTCGGCCATCGCCGCGCCGGTGAGTTCGGAAAGGATGCGCGGATTGGGATGGTCGGTGTTGAAGATGTCTTCTCGCGCCGGCTGTCCGTGTTCGGCGGAGCCCATGCCGACGCCCGACGTGATGATGAGCAGCCGGTCCGAGCCGGCGAGCGCGCCGCCCAGCGCTTCGATGACGCGCTTGTCCTTCTCGCAATTGGCGACGAAATTCGAGAAATTGTGGTCGAAGGCCGTGTGGATCACCGCATCCGATTTCGCCGCGCCGTCGCGCAGGCTGTCGAGATCCTCGATGTCGCCGCGATGCGGCTCGGCGCCGGCGGCGGCAAGCGACCGCGCGCCCGCCTCGGAGCGGGTCAGGCCGAGCACCTGATGTCCGGCGGCAAGGAGTTCGGGCACGATCCTGGAACCGATGAAGCCGGTCGCGCCGGTAAGGAATACACGCATGGGAAGGTCTCCTGTGGTTGTTCGGAGGCCTTATTTGCGCTATAACTCATCCTGTTAAAGTAGTGACTTTATCATGGTATAATTGTCAACAGGATGGCGATGGCCCAAGAGATTGCCAACAAACAGGCCGCAAACAAGCTCGGCACCTTTCTGCGCGATCGCCGCATGCGTCTCGACCCCGTGGCGTTCGGCTTCGCCACGGGGCGGCGGCGTACCCAAGGGCTGCGCCGCGAAGAAGTGGCGCAGCGCGCCAACATCAGCCCGACCTGGTACACCTGGCTGGAGCAGGGGCGGGGCGGCGCGCCGTCCGCCGATGTGCTGAACCGCATCGCGGCGGGACTGATGCTGACCGAGCCCGAACGCGAGCATCTGTTCATGCTGGGTCTCGGGCGGCCGCCGGAAGTCCGTTACAGAAACGTCGACAGCGTCACGCCGCGCCTGCAGCGTGTGCTGGATGCGCTCGACCCCAGCCCGGCGATCATCAAGACCGCGACCTGGGATGTGGTGGCCTGGAACCGTGCTGCCGCGGCGATGCTGACCGACTATTCCAAGCTGCCGCGCGAGCAGCGCAACATCCTGCGCCTGATGTTCGGCAATCCCCGCGTGCGCGACGCGCAGGAGGATTGGCGGAGCGTCGCCCGCTTCGTGGTTGGCTCCTTCAGGGCGGATGCCACGCGGGCAGGCGCGGGCGCGGAAATCACCCAGCTCGTCGAGGAGCTTTGCCGGATCAGTCCGGAATTCGAGGCGCTGTGGCGCGACAACGACGTCGTTCCGGCCCATGGCGAAGGCGTGAAGCGCCTGCGCCATCCCGAGATCGGACTGATCGAGCTGGAGTTCTCGGTCTTTGCCGTTGACGGGCGGCCCGAGCTCGGCATGATCGTCTACAACCCCGCGACGCAGGCGGATGCGGAACGCATCCGGTCACTGATTGAGTCCCGCACTGCAGAGTGAGGTGCCGCGCCTCATGTCACCGTCCGCCAGCCTTCGGTTTTCCGTGCTGCAGCAGCATTCGAGGGTTATCTTGTGCTAGCGAACTAGAATGTTCCCTACAGCACTCTTTCAGGGAGAGACACGTGAGCTCCAATGAATCCCGGTGGTCGCCGTCCGAAAAGAAGATTGCGCGCCGCGCCTTCGATGCAGCGCTGGAGATGGCGCTCGGCAAGACGATGGCTGAACTCAAGAGCAAGACCGGCGCCATGACGGCGCCTTCCGACTTGTGGGAGATCGAAGACTATCTGCGGCAGCAGCGGCGAAAGATCGACCAGCTGTTTGACTATCGCTATTCGCAGCTTATCGTCGTTTTCGGCGCTCTCATCCAGGAAGGATATCTGGACGAGAGCCAGCTTTCGGGTCTGTCGGACGACAAGCGGGAGGAAATCCGCCATTTTCTTGCCTGGCACGCCGAGGCATAGAACTCAGGCTTGTTCGGTCACGCCGATGCGCCAGACCCGCTCGGGGATTGGTTGCCCGGAGCACCGGCGCCGCCCTCGCGCCGGACGTGGTCGATGAAGGCGCGCAGCTTCGGCAGGACCTGCCGCCTTTCGGGATAGTAGAGGAAAGCCCCCGGCGAGCTCACGGCGAACGGCGTCAGCAACGCCTGCAGGCGACCATCGGCGATCGATGCGCCGGCAAGCGGGCGTGGCACCTGCGCAAGTCCGAGGCCTTGGATCGCGCCGCTGAGCAGTGTCGGGTAGTCATGCGCGATGAGCGGCCCAGTGACGATCGCCTCGACCGTCTTGTTGCCGTCGGCGAAGCGCCAGGGGGCGACCGAGCCGTCCGATCGTCGCAGGCGCAGGCAGGCGTGCCCACGCAGGTCCTCGATGCGCTTCGGCTCGGCCCGTTGGTGCAGGTAATCGGGGCTGCCGACGACTGTCAGCGGGAAGGGCGGCGTCAGCCGCACCGCCACCATGTCGGCAGCGACGAATTCGCCGAGCCGGATGCCGGCATCGAAGCCTCCGGTCGCTAGGTCGACGAGCTCGCCGCTCGCGACGATCTCCAGCTCGATCTCCGGATAGGCGCGGCAGAAGGACGCGATGAGCGGCTCAAGCAGGATCGGCATCACCGCCGGCGGTACCGACAGCCGCAGCAATCCGGTCGGGCGCTTCCCGAGTTCATGCGCGATCTCGCTTGCCGCGATCAGCTCCTCGAAGGCCGGCCGGGCGCGCGCGAAAAAGCGCTCGCCGGCTTCGGTGAGGCCGACGCTGCGCGTCGTGCGGATGAAGAGCGCAGCGCCTATGCGCGCCTCGAGCGTTCGTATCGCCTGGCTGATCGCTGACGGCGTGACGGCAAGCTCGGCTGCCGCCTTGCGGAAATTGCGATGCCTGGCCACGCTCAAGAACGCCTCGACGCCGTCGAGCGCGCCATGCCTGACTGTGAAGTTCTGCTTCATGACCCATCGACATTATCGCGGATAGTTGCCGGCAGAAAGCGGCCGTATTTCTGGCGTGACCTTGGAAGCCTGAAAGGAAGTGGCGATGACCGATGAACTGGACCGCGTGCGCGATCACTATCGCGCAACAGGATTGACCGATCGATTGAAGACTGCGCTGGCGGTGTTTGGGCCTCAGGAACAGCGGCTGAAGCCCGGGCAACTGGCGACCCTCGACCAGTTCCACACCCGCGGGCTGGCCGCGACAGCGGAGCTCGCCAATCTGGCCGTCATCACTGCCGGCATGTCGGTGCTCGACGTCGGATCGGGCGTCGGCGGGCCGGCTCGCTTCCTTGCGGAGACCTATGGCTGCCAGGTGACAGGCCTCGACCTCAGCGAACCTTTCGTCGAGGCCGCGCGCTACCTGACCGCGCGAACCGGGCAGGACGACAAAGTGTCGTTCGAAACCGGCAGCGCGCTTGCGCTTCCCTTCAAGGACGGCATGTTCGACGCCGCGCTGTTGCAGCATGTGGCGATGAACATCGCCGACCGGCCGCTGCTCTACCGCGAGATCAGGCGCGTGCTGAAGCCTGGCGGAAAATTCGCGACCTTCGACGTCGTGCTGAATAGCGGCGATGCGCTCTATCCGGTTCCGTGGGCGAAGACGCCGGGCGAAAGCTTCCTGCTGACGGCCGAGGCGACCTGCGAGGCGATCGAGGCGGCCGGCTTCGGCACGCTCGTGCGCCGCGACGACACCACCGTCGCCAAGGCCTGGTTCGCCGAGCTCCGCGCCTCCGGTCCGCCGCCTACACTCAATCTCGGCGTCGTCATGGGGCAGGGGTTCGCGGAACTCGCCACCAATCTCGGACGCAATCTTATGGAAGGTCGGCTGGGCATCCTCACGGCGGTGTTCGAAGCCGTTCCCGTCAACTGAGCAATTCCAGGAAAAGTGTTCAGCGGTTTTCCGTCCGGAATTGCGAAAACTAACATTTATAGGAGGCGAAGATGTCACCGGCAGTGATCTTCAACATCCACCTCGCGCTGGGCTACGTGCCCTGGCTGCTTTGCTTCGCCGCCTATATCTGGCCGAAGCTCAAATCGATGGAGCCGATAGAGGCGCAGCGCGCGATCGCAGCGCTGCACAGCTTCCGCTTCTTCGGGCTTGTTTTTCTTATCCCGGGCGTCACCGGGCCGGACCTGTCAGCCGGCTTCGCAGGCTTCGCCGCCTATGGCGATTTCGCCACCGGCCTGCTCGCCATGCTGGCGCTGCTTGGCGTGAGGCGGCCCACGATCTTCTGGCCGCTCGTCGTCGCCTTCAATGTCGTGGGCGTGGTTGACCTTGTCGGCGATTACTATCACGGCGTCGTGCTCGACCTTCCGGGACAGGCCGGACAGCTGGGCGCCACTTACGCGATCCCCATCATCTACGTGCCGCTTTTGATGATCACGCATGTCGCGGCCTTCTATCTGTTGGCGCGTTCCAGGCGCCGTCAGCTGGCCGCGGCTTAATACATGGGCGTCGCCATGTGCTTGGGCGCCGGCCACTCGCTCGTGATCTCCGGCTGCACCGGCCGTTCGAGATAAGTCGACAGCACGACATAACTGCGCGTCGAGGTCACGCCGGGCGTATCGTAGAGTCGGGCCAGCAGGCCTTCCAGCGCCCGCGTGTCCTCGGTGCGGACCTTGAGCAGCATGCAGGTGTCGCCGGCGACCGTGTGGATCTCCTCGACTTCCGGATATTTGGAGACCGCCATCAGCTCCGGCGTCTTGCCCCAGCCCCTGGTGTCGATATGCACGAAGGCAAGCAGCGGCTTCTTCACCGCCCTCGGATCGATGATCGCCGATGTGGCGCGAATGGCGCCGCTGCGCTTCAGCCGCTTGACCCGCTCATGCGCCGCCGGCGGCGACAGGCCGACGCGCTCGCCGAGCTCGGCATAGCTGATGGTCGCGTCCTCGACGAGAACGCCTAATATCTTTCGGTCGATCGGGTCGATCTCGCGGGCTGGATGCTTGTTCCGCTGAACATCATCTGTTTCTGCGTCCATATGGAAATTCTCCGTTGATGCGGAATTTAATTCGGCCATTATGATGATATGTCGAACACCAATCAACCAGCAATCATAACCGAGGCGCCCCGCGCTCCGATCCCGGCCGCCGCCTACCTGCTGACCGGCTGCATCGCCGTCATCGGCTCCAATTCGCTGGTTCTGGGACCGATCGCGCCGGCCGTCGCGACATCGTTCGGCGCCAGCGTGCCGGCGGTGATGACGGCTGCCGCGGCCTTCGGCCTCGGCACGTCGGCCAGCGCGCTTTTCCTGGCTCGCTACATCGACCGGATCGGCGCGCGCCGCATGCTGCAGGGAGCCTTGCTGTTGCTGGCGGCAGCATTGGTCGCCAGTGCCCTCGCGCCGACGGTAATGGCGCTTGTGGCATCTCAGCTCGTTGCCGGCGCCGCCGCCGGCATCGCCATGCCGGCGATCTATGCCAGCTCGGCGGCGATCGCGCCGCCCGGCCGCGAGAGCAGCACCATCGGCGTCGTGCTGACCGGCTGGACGCTTTCGATGGTCGCCGGCGTCTCGCTCTCGGCGGTGCTCGCCGATCTGATCCACTGGCGCGCTGTTTTCGCGGCTGTCGCGCTTCTCGCGGGAACGGCTGTTGCCGGCCTGGCGATCAGTTCGCTGCACGACACCAGGAAAAGCGGCCCCGCACCGTCGCCGCTCGGCGCGCTCGCCGTTGCCGGCATCGTCCCGCTGCTTATCGCCTGCGGCGCCTTCATGACCGCCTTCTACGGCGTCTACGGCTATCTCGGCGATCATCTCCATGAAGCTCTTGGCGAGCCGGTCAGCGCCAACGGCCTGGCGGCCATCGCGTATGGCCTCGGCTTCGGCGCGGCGGCTCTGCTCGACGGCGTCATAGACCGGCTCGGCGCTCGCCGCGTCATGCCCTTCGCCTATCTGCTGGTCGCCGCTGTCTATGTCGCGATTGCCCTGACGAGCACCGGCTTCGGCCTGCTGATCGCCACGATCGCCGTCTGGGGCCTTGCGAACCATTTCGGACTGAACGTGCTGGTCATGCGCCTCACCGCGCTCGATCCCTCGCGGCGCGGCACCATCATGGGCCTGAACAGCGCGGTCACCTATCTCGCCGTCACCGTCGGCACCGCAGGCTTCGGCCCGCTCTACACGAGCCTCGGCTTCGCCAATTGCGCGCTGATCGCGGCCGGGCTGATGCTGGTGGCGGCGGGCGCAGCAGCGTGGCGTTCATCCGCCCGGCAATAGGCTTGCATCTGCGTTCGCACCTTCGCTAAGGCTGGCTTCCGAACCGGAGCGGAAGCGCGATGAAGACGAGCCTCGAGATCACCGCCGAGCCCTTGCCGCAGGACCTCGCTTTCCTGAGCGGGAGCCTCACCGCCTTCAACGATGCCGATGTCGGCGCCTCGGGCCGAAAGCCGCTGGCGGTTTTCGTGCGCGACGAGCATGGCGCCCTCGTTGCCGGCATTTCCGGCTACACTGCCTGGGGCTGGCTCTATGTGCAGTGGCTGTGGGTCGACGAAAGGCTGCGCGGCCGGCGCACAGCCGCCGGCATGCTCGACGCCGCCGAACGGGAGGCCATCGAGCGCGGCTGCCATGGCGCCTGGATCGACACCTTCAATCCCACGGCCGAGAAAGTCTACCGGCGGCAAGGCTACACGCCGTTCGGCAAGCTGCCTGACTTTCCGGCCGGCCGCAGCCGCGTCTTCCTGCAGAAAAAGCTGCCTTAACCGGCGAGCTTTCCGCCACGCATCGGCTCTGGCGCGCCTGTGGTGCTCGGAAAGCTGATCGGCAGGCCGCGCAGCACGCGCACGGCGAGGAAAGCAAAACATTCCGCCTCCACCGCGTCGCCCTTCCATCCAAGCGTCTCGGCCTGCACGACCTCGACGCCGGCGCGGCTTTCGAGCATCGCCATCATCGTCGGATTGTGGCGGCCGCCGCCGCTGACCGCCAGCCGCTTCGGCCGGCGCGGCAATAGGTCGAGCGCCTTGCCGACGGCCGACACCGTGAAGGCCGTCAGCGTCGCCGCGCCGTCTTCGGGTCCGAGTCCTTCGGCCATCGCCGCGGTGAAGTCGAAGCGGTCGAGCGATTTCGGATAAGGCTTCGTCAGGTACGGATGCTGCAAGAGCCTGACGAGCCGTTCCTCGTCGACCTTGCCGGCGGCCGCCAGCCTGCCGTCGCGGTCCATCTCGCCGAGGCCCTTCGCCTTGATGAAATCATTGACCGGCGCATTGGCCGGCCCGGTGTCGAAGGCGACGATATCGCCCTTGCCGTCCCACCAGGTGATGTTGCCGACGCCGCCGAGATTGAGCACGGCGGTATCGCCGCTGACGTCGGCCGCCTTGAGCAGCGCCGCATGATAGGCGGCCGCCAAAGGCGCGCCTTGCCCGCCAGCCGCGACATCGGCCGAGCGGAAATCATAGGCGACCTTGGTGCCGAGCAGCGAGGCCATCAGTTCGCCGTCACCAAGCTGGCGTGTGCGGCCGATCCGTCCCGGCTGCGGCGCGCGGTGGAGCACCGTCTGGCCGTGGAAGCCTACGATGCCGATATCGGCCATGCTCATGCCTTGGCTCTCGACCAGATCCTTGACCGCCGCCGATTGCGCCCGCGTCAGCGCCTCCTCCGCCTCGCGGAAGATCGCCGGCTCCGGTCCCTCGAAATTCCAGGCGCGCGCCTGGCGCAGCGTCTCTTCGAGCAGGGCGCGGATCGATCGCGGGTAGGGGGCCAGCGTGTACGTGCCGGTGTCGGCGATGCGCTCGCCGTCCGTCTTGATCAGCGCCACGTCGATATTGCCGTCGAGCACCGTGCCGGTCATCAGGCCGACGGCCCAGATTGGTTCCATGATCTTGTCCCCGAATCGTCGTCCAACCACGTGTCGGACGGATCGGCGTGGCAGGCAAGTCTTTCACCGCGCCTAGAGCAATTCCAGGAAA
>CCNB01000002.1:123393-157688 GCA_000824785.1 Mesorhizobium plurifarium
TTGCGTGAAAACAAGAAGATAGAGCGGTTCGCCGCTTCCGGGAAACGGGGAACCGCTCTATGCCGGCCGCCTTTTGCGCCAAAGGACGAAAATCGAGCAACCACGTTCTTGCCTCTTGCCGCCGAAGGCGCGAGCCTGCGGATCCGATATCGAGCTATCCGGAGGAAGGCCATGGCAGCCAATGTTGCAGTGATCGCGGGCGCCGGCTCAGGCTTAAGCGCCTCGCTGGCGCGGCTTCTCGCCAAGGAAGGTTTCCGCGTCGTTCTCGCCGCGCGCAATGTCGACAAGCTTGCCGCGCTGCTGAAGGAAACGGGCGCGGTGGCCGTGGAAACCGACGTGTCGGACCCGGCTTCCGTCGAGCGGCTGTTCGAGGCGGCCGACAAGGCTGGCCCCCTCGAAATCGCCGTCTTCAACGCCAGCGGCCGCACGCGCGGCCCGATCGCCGAGCTCGATCCGGAGGCGGTCAAGCAGGCGCTGCTTGTCAGCGCCTATGGCGGGTTCCTGGTCGGCCAGCTGGCGGCGCGCCGGCTTCTTGCGCGCGGCTCCGGCTCGATCCTGTTCACCGGCGCCACGGCAAGCCTCAAGGGCTTCCCCGGCTCGGCCGGTTTCGCCATGCCGAAATTCGGCCTGCGCGGGCTGGCGCAATCGATGGCGCGCGAGCTTAGCCCGAAGAACATTCATGTCGCGCATTTCATCATCGACGGCCAGATCGCGTCGCCGGCGAGGACGCCCGAGCGACCGGACAGCCATCTGTCGCCCGATGCGATCGCCGAGACCTATCTCGCCGTCCATCGCCAGCATCGCAGCGCCTGGAGCTTCGAGGTCGAGCTGAGGCCCTGGGTCGAGACGTTCTGACGATCCATCGCACGAACTGCACAATAACGCACCCGGCCGCGGACTCTTTGTTTTAGAAGGTCTGCATATGCCATGGTGCCATTTTAGCGATCTGCAATGTAAAAAAGCACAAAATAAAAGATACCTTTACTTAACTTCGGCGTGCATACTGCGAATTGGTCAGAATTGTTGTCCGGCTCTCCTGCACGAATTGAGAATGGGCATGCCGCTTACACGTCGCACGCTGTTTGCAGCCGGAGGCGGAGGGCTGCTGATCGCGCAGGCCCAAGCCGCGGCCACGCCGGCCCAGGCGCAGGACGCTCCAAGACCCATCGTCAGCGACAACAGGCTGCGCATCGCCATGCCGGCCTTCGCTTCGGATCCGTTCTTTCCGGCCGACGGCTCCGGAGCCGGTGGCATCGATATGGATCTTGCGCGCGACTTAGCCACGGAACTTGGCGTCGAACCGGTGTTCGACCGGTCCGCCGTTACCTTCGACGCCCTGGTGCAAAGGCTGACCTCCGGCGAGGCGGACCTGGCGATCGGCAAGCTGAGCCGCACCCTCCAGCGCGGCCGTTCGATCCTCTATTCGCGGCCTTACGCCATGCTGCACCAGGGCCTGCTCGCCAATCGCGTGAACCTGGCGCGCATCACGCAAGGCAAGCCGCCTGAACAGATCATCCGCGACTTCTCCGGCGATCTCGGCGTGATCGAAGGCTCGTCCTTCGCCACCTATGCGGCGGCAACTTTCCCGCACGCCACGATCCAGCGGTTCGCGGGCTGGAACACGGTCATCGATGCGATCCGCAACGGCACGATCGACCTCGCCTATCGCGATGATTTCGAGATCAAGAAGCTGATGGTCGACGATCCGTCGATGACGGTGGTCGCGCGCTCGATCACGCTGACCGACAAGGTCGACACGATCGCGGTCGGCGTCAGTCCGGCCAATCCGCATCTGGCGGCCTTTGTCGATCTCTATCTCGATCTCGCGCGAGGCCAGCAGGTCCTCAACACCGACGAGATCATCGCCCGCTATCGCCAGGGGAGCAAAGCCTGACAATGGCCGTCTCGGATGCAGCCGCACCCATGCCCTTCGATTGGCGCCTGGCGGCAAAGCGCATCCTGCGCTCGCCATTGACGACGATCATCATGATCCTGGCCGGGATTCTGTGCGGACTCTACTACCCGGCCTTCGCCCATGCGATCAGCCCTTTGGCGCAGGTCTACCTGAATTTCCTCAAGATGGTCGTCCTGCCCTATCTCGTCTCGTCCGTCATCTTCTCGATCACGGCTATGGTCCAGGACCCGAAATCGGTCCGCTACCTCGGCAAGGTCGGCATCGCCGTGCTGGTCGTGTCGTTCCTCGCCGTGCTGGTGAGCGGCACCTATTCGCTGATCCTCAAGCCTGGCCAGATCGAAAACCCGCAGTCGCGCATCGAGCTCGGCGAGTTCATCAACTCCCAGGGCAGCGTCTCCACCGATCTCGCATTTCCCTTCCAGCCGCCGCCGTCGACCGGGGATCCGAACGGCGGGCATTCGATCTTCATGGATCTGGTGCCCAACAACGTCTTCAACGCGCTGGCCTCGGGCCAGACCATCCAGGTGCTGTTGTTCTGCCTGCTTTTCGGGCTGGCGATGGGGAAAATCCCGCAGCCCTCGTCGCTCAGCCTGTCGCAGGCGCTCAACGCGGTGTACCGGGCCTGCACGGTGCTGACCAACTGGTTCGTCTGGGGACTCCCCTTCGCAACCTTCATCCTGATCGCCGACCAGACCGCGTCGACGGGCACCAAGCCGCTAATGCTGATGGGCGGTTACCTGCTGGTGATGGGCCTGTCCTGCCTGACATTCCTCGCCGGCGCCTTTGCCGTCATCGCCATACGCTCGCGGCGAAGCTACTGGGCCACGATCAAGACCCTTCAGCCGCTTCTGATGGTGGCCATCACGACGCGCTCCACAGTCGCCTCGCTCCCCTGGGTCATCAACCTTTTGAGCGAACGGCTACGCTTCAACCTTGTGGTGGTCGAGCTGCTCGTGCCGTTGCAGGCGGCGCTGCTGCGAACCGGCCCGGCGCTGGTCTACACCTCGGGCACGCTGTTCATCGCCCAGCTCTACGGCCATCAGTTGGCGATCCCGGACCTCTTGCTTGTCGGCGTCGCCTCCGCGCTTCTAGCGCTAACGACAGGCGGCATGGGCAGCCTGCTGATCTTGTCGCAGATGTCTATTGTCTGCGGTTATCTGAAGCTTCCCTTCGAGGCGGCGTTCGCCCTGTTTGTCGCGGTGGACGCGGCCGTGGACACGCTGATGACGCTGTCCAGCGTCTCCACCGTGGCCGCAAGCACGGCAATGATCGCGCCCAGCCACAGGGAGGCGACGCAGTCTGACGAAACCATCGCGCAAGAGCTCGAAGCCGAGCCCGCTCGATGATCGACGAAGCCATCCGTCCCCAGCTCGGCATCATCGGCGGTCTCGGGCCGCTGGCATCGGCCGACTTCTACTTCAAGCTCACCCGGATGACCGAAGCGCTGCGCGACAACGAGCATGTGCCTTCCGTCATCCTCAGCGTGCCGCAACTGCCGGACAGGACCGAAGCGATCCTGGCCGGCCATGACGGGCCGCTGGCCCCGCTGACGGCCGCGGTCTCGACGCTCAATGCGCTCGGCGTTGCGTGCATCGCCATGCCCTGCAACACCGCCCATCATTGGTACGACAAGCTGGCGGCGAACTCGCGAGCCGAGATCATCCACATCGGCGACGCGGTGGTGGCGGAGATCCGCCGCAGCCTGGACCGGGGCCGGGTTGCGAACCTCGCAACCCGGGGCACGCTGGTTTCCGGCTTCTACCAGCACAGGATATCGGCGGCCGGGTTCGACCTCTGCCTTCCGCAGGATGCCGAGTTTCAGGAGCGCGTCGACAGCGCGATCATGCTCGTCAAGGCCGGGTCGATCGCGCAAGCCGCGGCCGAGACCGAACGCGCGCTTCATCTCGCGCAGCTGGCCGGCGCCGATGCGGCACTTCTCGGCTGCACCGAATTGTCGGTGGTGGCGGCCAGCCTCGGCGACACGAACGGATTGATCGTCATTGACAGCAATGCGGCACTGGCGCGAGCCAGCCTGACACGATTGGGCTTCGGCGTTCAGGAAGCGCGGGGCCTGCCGAAGGTGCCCCGCTTGCGCGCGAATGGCCGATCGAGCTGGCGCGCCGCGCAGCGGGCCTCGTAAGCGTTACCGCTTCCAGATCAAAGCCGGCTTGCGAGCAGCCGGTGTTCTCCAAGTCACAAAATCTTTGAGAGAATATTTTCCGCCTCCCGTCTGAGAGGAAAAGCGCTTCTTTGCCCAGCCGGGCAGCATTGGCGATGCTGATATCAAGGCTTCGCATCCCGCCAGGCCAAAAAGATTTCAGGATCGCAAGGAACGCATCATGTCCGAACGTGGCAACGCTTCAAAATCTCTCGTTACGTCAATCACCAGACGCGCCGGATTGGCGGCGCTTCTCGCCACGACATTGGCCGTCATCGGCCTTGCTGCGCCGTCGCCGTCCTTCGCCGAGGACAAGAAGTCGATCAAGGTCGGCATCATCAGCGGCGAGGATGAGGATGTCTGGCGCGTCGTCACCGCCGAGGCGGCCAAGAAAGGACTGACGATTGAAACCGTCGTCTTCAACGACTACACCCAGCCCAACGAGGCGCTGGAGCGCGGCGAGATCGACGCCAACGCTTTCCAGCACAAGCCCTATCTCGACAACCAGATCAAGACGCAAGGCTACCACATCGTGCCGGTAGGCTACACGGCCGTCTGGCCGATCGGCCTCTATTCGAAGAAGCACGCCAAGGTCGCCGAATTGCCGGAAGGCGCCGTCATCGGTGTGCCGAACGATCCGTCGAACGAGGGCCGCGCGCTGCATGTCCTGGACCATGAAGGCCTGATCAAGCTCAAGGACGGCACCGGCATCCTGGCGACGACCGCCGACATTGCGGAGAACCCCAGGAAGCTCGAGATCAAGGAGCTCGACGCTGGCATCGTCGGTCGCTCGGTCGACGATCTCGACGCCGCCGTCGTCAACACCGACTGGGCGCTGAAGAGCGGCCTCGGCCCCGAAAACCGCATCGCGCAGGAACCGGTGGCGGATAATCCCTACCGCAACTTTATCGCGGTCAAGGCCGGAGCCGAGAACGAGCCGTGGGTGAAGACGCTGGTCGCCTCCTATCAGAATGAGGCGGTCAAGGCCGAGTTCGACAAGGTCTACAAAGGCACCGGGATCAGCGCCTATTGATCGGCGCCTGGCTGGCAGCAACAGGCGGTCCGCCTCTGAGCGGGCCGCCATCGTATTTTCGGACTGAGACGGAAACAGAGATGAACCAGCATGTCTCGGCCGGTGTCGCCGATCCCGTCCGCGTCCAGCCGGCCGGGCTTGAAGACGTTGTCCGCCTCGTCGGCCTGAAGCGCCGCTTCGGCGCGACGGCTGCCCTCGACGGTGTCTCGCTCACGGTGAAGAAGGGCGAGATCCTCGGCATCATCGGACGCAGCGGCGCCGGCAAGTCGACGCTGATCCGCTGCCTGAACGGGCTGGAGCGCCCCGATTCCGGCGAGGTGTTCATCGAGGGCCGCGAGATCGGCCGTCTGGGCGAGCGCGAGCTGCAGCCGCTGCGCCGTCGCATCGGCATGGTGTTCCAGCATTTCAATCTTCTGTCGGCGAAGACGGTCAAGGAGAATGTCGCGCTGCCGCTCAAGATCGAAGGGCGGCCGCGCGTCGAGCGCATGGCGCGGGCGGCCGAGCTTCTGCAACTCGTCGGCCTGTCCGAGAAGGCCAGGGCCTATCCGGCCTCGCTGTCGGGCGGGCAGAAGCAGCGCGTCGGCATCGCCAGGGCGCTTGCCGCGCGACCGGCGCTGCTCTTGTCGGACGAGGCCACCTCGGCGCTCGATCCGGAGACGACGCGCTCGATCCTGGCGCTGCTCAAGGATATCAATTCCAGGCTCGGGCTCACCATCCTGCTGATCACGCATGAGATGGAGGTGATCCGTTCGATCGCGGATCGCGTGGCGGTGATCGACGCCGGCCGGATCGTCGAGGAAGGCGCCGTGTGGCAGGTCTTCGCCGATCCGAAATCGGAGATCACCCGCAGCCTGCTCGGCGGCATCCGGCCGCAATTGCCGCCAGAGATCGCCAGCCGGCTGGTTCCGGGCGAAGGCGCGGAAACGATCCTTAGGATCGATGTCGCCGGCGAGGCCGCGCGCGGGGCTTTGCTTTCCGATCTTGCCGCGGCGGTGCCGGGCCAATTCCGCCTGGTGCATGGCGGCGTCGACCATGTCCAGGGCCAGCCCGTCGGCACGCTGTTCCTGGCCGTTGCCGGCGTTGAACCCGCGCATCTTGCCCAAGTGACGACATTCCTCAAGGAGCGCGACGCGCGGGTGGAGGTGCTTGGCCATGTCGCCGGTCCTGTTTGAACTCCTCATCCGCTCGATCTGGGAAACGGTGCTGATGACCGGGGCGTCCGGTCTGATCTCGCTGGTCTTCGGCCTGCCGCTCGGCCTTGCCCTGGTCGCCACCGATCGCGGCGGCATCGCGGAGAGCCTTTGGGTCAACCGCATTCTCGGCGCCATCATCAACGGCTTCCGTTCGGTTCCTTTCATCATTTTGCTGGTGGCGCTGATCCCGGTGACGCGGCTGATCGTCGGCACCTCGATCGGCACCTGGGCGGCGATCGTGCCGCTGTCGATCGCCGCCACGCCCTACTACGCCCGCATCGCCGAAGTGTCGCTGCGCGAGGTCGATCACGGGCTGATCGAGGCGGCACGCGCCATGGGCGGCAACCGCTGGACGATCATTCGCGAGGTGCTGGTACCGGAAGCGCTGCCGGGCATCGTCGCCGGCTTCACGGTCACGCTGGTGACGCTGGTCGGCGCTTCGGCCATGGCCGGCGCCATCGGCGCCGGCGGGCTCGGCGACCTCGCCATCCGCTATGGCTATCAGCGTTTCGAGACCAGCGTGATGGTTGCCGTCGTCGTCGTGCTCATTGTGCTCGTCTGCGGCATCCAGTGGATCGGCGACAGGCTGGTGGCGCGGCTGGATCACCGCGGATGAGGACGCGGGCGGCAGGAACGAACGCAATTTGCCGCGACCGATGGGAATTGAGCGCGAGCTTCCTCCGTTTGCAATGAGATTGGTTGGTACGTTTCTTCATCCGCAATGACGCCCATGTCATCGTGAGGTGGGGCCGTGAGTCTCGCCAAGAGGAGCCTGTCAATGCCCAGAATAATTCCCGTTCTCGATCTTGACCGCCTGGAGCAGGGCGCATCGGAACTGCGGACATTCTTGTTCGATCTGCGCACCGCCGCCCGCGATGTCGGTTTCTTCTATCTGAGCGGTCACGGCATCACCCAGCCGGAGATCGATGCGGTGCTGGGCGCGGCACGCCGCTTCTTCGCTTTGCCGGAAGCCGACAAGCTCGGCATCGAGATGGTGAAGTCGCCGCAATTCCGTGGCTATACGCGCGCCGGCGGCGAGCTGACCAGGGGCAAGGCAGACTGGCGAGAGCAGCTCGACATCGGCGTCGAACGCGCGACCGTTGCGCAAAGGCCGGGGGTGCCGGCCTGGACGCGGCTGCAGGGCCCGAACCAGTGGCCCGCCGCGCTCCCCGATCTGAAGCCGGCGCTGCTTGCCTGGCAGGCCAAGGCGACCGATGTGGCGATCCGGCTGCTCAAGGCCTTCGCGCTGTCGCTCGACCAATCGGAGGACGCCTTCGATCCGATCTATCACGGCGAACCGAACCACCGCATGAAGATCGTGCGCTATCCCGGCCGCGACGCCACCGGCGACGACCAGGGCGTGGGCGCGCACAAGGATGGCGGCTTCCTCACGCTCCTGCTCCAGGACGAGAACAAGGGCCTGCAGGTCGAATATGACGGCAGCTGGGTCGACGTCGACCCGATCCCGCGAACGCTGGTCGTCAACATCGGCGAGCTGCTCGAGCTCGCCTCGAACGGCTACCTCAGGGCTACCGTGCACCGCGTTGTCACGCCGCCGGCCGGCGTCGAACGGATTTCGGTGCCGTTCTTCTTCGGCGCCCGGCTCGATGCCACCATCCCGCTGCTCGATCTGCCCGAGGAACTGGCGACCGAGGCGCGCGGCCCGGCCAGCGACCCCGACAATCCGCTCTTCCGCAATGTCGGGGCCAATGTGCTGAAAGGCCGGCTGAGGTCGCATCCCGACGTGGCGCGGCGTCACTATGCCGACCTGCTGGAAAAAGTATCGGCCGCAGGCTGACGATTTCCGATGAGTGAGCGAGATTTTTTCGCGGTTTCGATCTTTTTTGGAATTCTGTTCGTGGAAAATACACCGTTCAGGCCCCAAATAGAGGGCATCGCTCGGTGTTTTCCTCCCATTGCGCCGGGCGATGTTCCCCTCTGAAGGTTATGACCTTCATTCTTGGCCGGGCCGCTTTCGCGCCCGGCCTTTTTCTTATCCGTGCTGGAACAAAGCAGGTCACCCGAAAGTGGGAATCGGCTCGGGATAAAGACATGCGCAAAATCAAACGCCTGAAGCGCATGGAGCGAATCTGAACGATCGCGACGCGCTATAGGCCGATCAGGCGAAGCTTATGCGGATGGTTCCGTAGCGGCCGAAATCCGAGACGATCTCGTCGCCGTGCCGGCATTCGACCGGCCGGATGAATGAGCCCGACAGCACGACCTGCCCGGCCTCGATCCGCATGCCGTATTGATGCAGCCGGGTGGCGAGCCAGACGATGCCCTTGGCGGGATGATCGAGCACGCCGGCGCCCAGGCCCGTTTCCTCGACCTCGCCGTTGCGCGAGACGATCGCGCCGATCCAGCGCAGATCCGCCTCGCGCGGGCCGGTCACGCGGCCGCCGACGACGATGCCGGCATTGGCCGCATTGTCCGAGATCGTATCGAAGAAGGTGCGGATCTTGCCGGTCTCCTTGTTCATCCGCTCGATGCGGGTGTCGAGGATTTCGAGCGCCGGGGTGATGTGGTCGGTGGCGTCGAGCACATCGTCGATCGAAATGTCCAGGCCGGCCAAAGGCGCCTTCATGACGAAGGCGATCTCGGCCTCGATGCGTGGCTGGATGAAGCGATCGGGCGGCACCGTGCCGCCATCCGCGAAGAACATGTCGTCGAACAGGATGCCGGAATCCGGAATGTCGATGCTGAGTGCCGACTGCATCGCCTTCGAGGTCAGGCCGATCTTCCAGCCCTTGATCGTCAGGCCCGCTGCGGTTTTCCTTTTCACTAGCGCTGCCTGGACGCGATACGCGTCATCCATCGTCGCTTGCGGAAAATCGAGGCTGAGCAGCCTGATCTGACGGCGGTCGCGCTCGGCCTCGAACAGCCTACGAGCGGCGTCCTCGACTTGGCTCTCGGTCATCATTGGCTGGCCTCTTCGTCGACGACGCCGTTGCGCAGGAGCCCAATGCCTTCGGCCTCGACCTCGATCACGTCGCCCGGCCTCAGCCAGACCGGCGGGTCGAAGCGGGCGCCGGCGCCCGTCGGCGTGCCGGTGACGATGACGTCGCCTGGCGCCAGTGTCGTGAAGGTCGAGACGTAGTTGATGATCTTGCGGAAGGAAAAGATCATGCGGCCCGTGCGATCCTGCTGGCGGATTTCACCGTTGACGCGCGTGGTGAGCGCAATGTCCGCGATCTGCGCCTCGTCGGTGAACGGCACGAGCCATGGCCCGATCGAGCCTGTGCGGTCGAAATTCTTGCCTTGGGTGACGTTGAACTTGGCGTGGCGCACCCAGTCGCGGATCGTGCCTTCATTGCAGAGCGAAAGCGCCGCGATATGGCCGAGCGCATCGGCCTCGGCGATCCGTCGTCCGCCCTTGCCGATGACGATGACGATCTCGCCCTCATAGTCGAGCTGAGACGATTCCGGCGGCCGCACCAGCGGCGCATCATGGCCGACGAAGGAGCGCGGGAAGCGGATGAACAGCGACGGGTTGGAAGGCGCCGCCTGGCCATCCTTGTATTCCTCGTTGCGGTCCGGATAGTTGACGCCGACGCAGATGATCTTTTCGGGGGAGGGGACCGGAACCTCGTAGGCTATGTCCTCGACCTGGAAATCGGCGGCGAGGCCGTCGGCCTCCTCGGCGAGTCTCACGAGCGCACCGGCCTCGATCACCTCGCGCAGCGTCGGCCATTCGGGATGGCGCGTCGAGAGATCGACGACGCCCTTGTCGGTGATCGCGCCGTAGCGCGTCTTGCCGCCGACGGTGAAGGTGGCGAGGCGCGCCATGCCCATGCCGATGCCCCTTACGGCGCCACGATCGGCGAGGCCGCCAGGTCGGCCTTGCGCGGTTCCACACCCGCGAACACGCTGCCTTCCTCGAACCAGCTTCGCGGCGCCGGCGCGCCCCACAGCGTCTGGCGCTGCGGATCCTTGAGATCCCACTTGATCGGCTCGAGGTCCGGGTCGACCGTCTGGTAGTCCGAGCAATAGATCTCGATGCGGTGGTTGTCGGGATCGCGGATGTAGAGGAAGAAGGCGTTGGAGATGCCGTGCCGTCCAGGGCCGCGCTCGATATTGCCGACGTAGCCGGTGGTCGCCATCAGGTCGAGCAGGTCGATGATGTTGAGCGGCGTCGGCACCCAGAAGGCGACATGGTGCAGCCGCGGGCCGAATCCGTTGGTGAAGGCGATGTCGTGCACGCCACCCTTGCGGTGCGTCCAGGCCGCCCACAGCTTCCCGGTCTCTTCGTCTTGCGTGTACTCGGTCACGCGGAAGCCGAGCTCATTGTAGAAGGCCACTGATTCATCGACATTCGGCGAGAAGCAGTTGAAGTGGTCGATGCGCAGCGGTTTCACGCCACGATAGAGCGCGTATTTTTGATGGATCGGCGGCAGCCGCTCCATCTTCGAATAGAATTCGAGCGGGATACCGTGCGGATCGCGGGTGCGGAAGGTGCGCGACTGGTAGGGCCGCTCCACCCACTCCACCGGCAAACCTTTGCCCTTGAAGAAGTGCTCGGCCTTGTCGAGGTCCTCGTCGGAGAAAACCTTGAAGCCAAGTTCGCGCGCTTCCGGCGTCGTCGCCTTGCGCAGCACGATGCAGTGATGGCCGCGTTCCTCCATGGCGCGCAGATAGATGGCCCCGCTCGTCTCGTCGGTCACCTGCAGGCCGAGCGTGTCGACATAGAAGGCGCGAGATTTCGCCAGGTCGGTGACGGCGAGCTCGACGTGGCTGAGCCGCACGATGTTGAAGGCAGGGTAGAGGTTGGGTTGGGGCAGGGCCATTGGTGTCTCCGCTCAGCCGCCGAGCTTCTGGATCGAATGCGGCGCCGTGGCGAACGCGATGTTCTTGGTTTCCATGTAGAAGTCGAACGACCAGTCGCCGCCGTCGCGGCCGATGCCCGAGCTCTTCACCCCGCCGAACGGCGTCGGCAGATGCCGCACATTCTCCGAATTCACCCAGATCATGCCGGCGTCGAGCGCATCGGTGAAGCGCAGCGCGCGGGTGACATCGGAGGTCCACAGATAGCCGGTGAGGCCGTATTGCGTGTCGTTGGCGAGAGCCAGCGCCTCGGCTTCGTCCTTGAACGGGATCGCCGTCAGCACCGGCCCGAAGATTTCTTCCTGGGCGATGCGCATCTTGTTGGTGGCGCCGACGAACAGCGTCGGGCTGACATAGCAGCCGCCGCCCGGTCCGGCGAACTTGCCGCCGCCGGCGGCGACCGCCGCGCCTTCCGATCTGCCGATCTCGATATAGGAGAGCACCTTCTCCTCATGCACCGGATGGATGAGCGGACCGACCACGGTTTCAGGATCGAGCGGATGGCCGATCTTGATGCGCTTCGCCTTCTCCGCCACCAGGTCGGTGAACCTGTCATGCACGGATGCCTCGACCAGCAGGCGCGACGATGAGGTGCAGCGCTCGCCGTTCAGCGAATAGATCATGAAGACGGCGGCATCCGCCGCGCGCTCCAGATCGGCATCGGCGAAGACGATGACCGGGTTCTTGCCGCCGAGCTCGAAATGCACGCGCTTCAGTGTTTCAGCGCCCTGTTTCATGATCATCGAGCCGGTACGGCTTTCGCCGACGAAGCCGATCGCCTTGATGTCGGGATGTTCGGTCAACGCCCGGCCGGCATCCTCGCCGAAACCGTTGACGAGATTCCAGACGCCCTTGGGCAGGCCGGCGTCCTCGGCGATCTCGACCAGCAGCCGGGCGGTCAGCGGCGACAACTCCGCCGGCTTGTGCACCACCGTGCAGCCGGCGGCCAAGGCCGGCGCGATCTTCCAGGTCGACAGCATGAAGGGCGTGTTCCACGGCGTGATCACGCCGACCGGGCCGATCGGCACGCGCGTCGTCATGTTGAGCTGGCCCGGCGCTCTGAGCGAGCGGCCGTCACGCGCCTCCGGGGCGCGGTCGGCATAGAAGCGGAAGTTCTCGGCGCCGCGCAGTGCCGCCTTGGCCATGAACTTCAGCGACTGGCCGGTATCCATGCATTCGACGAAGGCGATTTCTTCCGCCCGCGCGACGATGGCGTCGGCTATTTTATGCAGCAGCTTCTTGCGCGCGTCGCCAGAGACCGCCGCCCAATCCTTGAAGGCGGCCTTGGCCGCCTTGGCCGCGCGGTCGATATCGGCCGCCTTGCCGCGTGCCACCGTCGCGATCGGCTTGAGGTCGACCGGCGAAAGCGTCTCGAAGGTCGAGCCGTCGGCCGAGGGCACCGCTTCGCCGCCGATCTGGTTGAGCACGCCGTCCTTGCGGAAGCGTTCGAGATAGGCCTCGGCCTTCCTCAGATTATCGTCCAGTGCCGCCATGCGTTCTTCCTGTTGATTGCTTGCCGCCGCTCATTTGCCGCGCAGTCGCGGATGGATGGCGTTTTTCTTCCAGCTGAGCTCGGCGTCTATCTCGCGGATCTCCAGCGACAGCGCGAAATGCGGCGTGGAAAACAGCGAGGAAAGATGGTCGATGACCGCCGCGAAGATCGCCTCGCCGGCGCTCTTCTTTTCCGCCGCGCTGCGGCCCTTGCCGATGCGGAAATTCATGTCGATGAAGCCGTTCTCGGGAAGCCGGTCGGCGATCGCATAGGCTTCGGCCCGGAAGGCCCTTACCCGCACGGCGCCGGGCTCGAACAAGCCTGTTTCGAGGATGGTGCGCGAGACCAGCGCACAGAGCTCGCCCATATCGACCTTCGCATCGAGATTCGCCGAATATTCGATCGCCATATGGGGCAAGGGTTCCTCCGCCGGCAGTGCCGGTTCTTGTAATTAACATGTGAATTACATCTTGACGGCGGAATGTCAAGCGTCGTTGTCGATGCGCCGTGGCGGCTCGGGACGCAGGATTGCCGGTCCCGGCAAAATCGCGGATATAACTCGATAGCCGTCGAATTTCGCTCCGAGTCGCCAGCGGAAATTGAATTGGAGACCTGACCTTGCTACCGCCCAGCACTCGCCGCTCCTTGCCCATGGCACTGCTTCGCGCCCGCGAAGTGATCATGGCGCACTTCCGGCCGATGCTTGCCCGCCACGACATCACTGAGCAGCAGTGGCGTGTGCTGCGCGTTCTTGCCGAAACCGGCCCCCTGGAGGCAACCGAGCTCGCCAACCGCGCCTCGATCCTGCCGCCCAGCCTTACCCGGATCATCAAGGCGCTGGAGGAGCGTGGCTTCATCACCCGCAACAAGGTCAAGGACGACGGCCGCCGCGCCTTGCTCGCCATCAGCCCGGCCGGCGTAGCGCTGATCGAGGAACTGGCGCCCGAACGTATCGCCATCTACGACGCCATCGAAAAGCGCTATGGCGCCGAAGAGCATGAGCGCCTGCTCGACATGCTGGAAAGCCTAATCCAGTCGGAGACGGTGGAGGGCTGAGAAGCCTACCCGCCAAAACTCCCCAGCGCGCTTGGCTGCATGTAGTTGCGTCCGACATAGAGCAGCGCCGCCTCGTCGCTGCCGTGGCGGATGTCGACGACGCGGCCGAACATCACATTGTGCGTGCCGACCTTGTTGACCGCGCCGATCTCGCAATCGAAGCTGACGATGGCGTCAAGCAGCGCCGGCATGCCGGACGGCATGGTCTGCCAGCGCGCGGCTTGGTAGCGTTCGGTCATGTCGCGGATCGCGCCGGCGAATTTCGCCGCCAGATGCATATGCGACTGGGTCAGCACATTGACGCAGAAGCGTTGGTTGGCGAGGAACATGCCGGTCTGCGCCGAACGCTCGTTCATGCACACCAGCAGCGTCGGCGGGTCATCGGAGACGCTGCACATGGCGGTGGCGGTAAAGCCGCCGCGCCCCGCCGGGCCGTCGGTGGTGACGATGTTGACCGGCGCGCAGACCCGCGCCATGGCCTCGCGGAATTCCAGCCTCGCGACTTGTGTTGTCATGGCCGCTTCCATGGCGGGCTTCGCTCAGTTGGCCTGCGTGGCAAGCGGCGGCAGCCAGGTGTCGCCGGTCCAGCCTTTTTCGTCATAGTCGGCCATGCATTGGTCGACCAGTTCCTCCATCTGCTTCAGCCGGCCGCCGCGCTCGGCGCCCTTCAGCACCTGCAGCCGCACCTCTTCCGGCGCGCCGGCATAGTTGAGCTCGTAGAGCGCATGGCGGCCGCCGAATTCGGTGCCGGTCGCGTCCCAAAGCAATTTCATGATCTTGATGCGCTCGACATGGCCCATGTCGTTGGAACCGCGCACATATTGAGCGAGATAGCGGTCGATCTCCGGATTGTCGAAATCGCGCGCCGAGGACGGCAGGTAGATGAGGCCGGAGGCGATTACGCGGCGCACCGTGTCGATGACGCGCGGATAGGCTTCCGACATGAAGGTGCGGTAGGCAAGCGCGGCCTCGAGATTGGGCAGCACCGCGCCATTCGCCCACGGTATCGGATTGTGCGCCATCGCATTGGAAAAGCTCCAGAACATGTGGCGCAGCGCGATCACTTCGCCGAGCGCCGCCTGGTTCCCGCGGAAGGCGTCGCCGCCCGTGGCCCGCAGCGCCTTGGCAAGCAGTCCGGCGAGGAAGTCGAGCTTCACGGCAAAACGCGTGCAGCCCTGGAAGCAATAGCCATGCATGAAGCCCGACGCCGGGTGGAAGGACAGGATCTTCTGCGCATCGCGAAGCACCAGCACGTCCTCCCAGGGAATGAACACGTTGTCGAGCACCAGGATCGCGTCGTTCTCGTCGAAGCGCGACGACAGCGGATAGTCGAAGGGGTGGCCGACCCTGTTGGCCGTCTGCTCGTAGGAGACGCGGCAGAACATCTTTATGCCCGGCGCGTTCATCGGCACGATGAACATCACCGACAGCGACGGATCCTCCGTCACCGTCGCCGAGCTCTGCGCCAGGAAATTATAGTGGGTGAGCGCCGAAGACGTCGCCACAACTTTGGCGCCCGACACCCAGATGCCGGCATCGTTTTCCTTGGTGATATGCACGAACACGTCCTTCACCTGCTCGGCCGGCTTATGGCGGTCGATCGGCGGATTGACGATGGCGTGGTTCATGAACAGGACCGCTTCTTGGGCGCGTTTATGCCAGGCGCGCGCATTGTCCTTGAACGGCCCGTACCAGTCGGCGTTGGCGCCGAGCGTGTTCATCAGCGCCGCCTTGTAGTCGGCGGTGCGGCCCATCCAGCCATAGCTCATGCGCGCCCAATGCGCGATCGCGCCCTGCTGCGCGGCGAGCTCGTCGGGGGAATGGGCGACACGGAAATATTTGTGGGTGTAGCCGCCCGAGCCGGTGTCGGTGGGCGAGGTCAGCACAGGCTGCTGGTTGGGATCATGCAGCGCGTCGTAGAGGCGCGCCAGTGACCGCGCCGAATTGCGCATCGCCGGATGGCTGGTGACGTCCGTCACCCGTTCGCCATTGATATAGACCTCGCGCCCGTCGCGCAGGCTCGCCAGATATTCGGCGCCAGTGAACGGCCGCGATTTGTCGGCCCGGAATTCTTCCGATCGCATCATGATCCTCCCTTGGATCGTTGGAGAGTAGCCGGAAGCCGCCGGATGGTTTATGGACGAAAGCGCAAAACCGCTTGGACTTTTTCCGGCATCTCATGAGCCAGACCGCCATTCCGGAATTCTTCGTCTACGGCGAGCCGGCCCGCGCGCTCGACGTCGGCTTCCTGCATGTCGAGACCGTCCAGGCCCGTGCATCGGTGCATCGCGGCCAGGTTCTGGCGCACAAACATCCGCAAATGGCGCAGATCACCTTCTGGACGAGCGGGCAGGGCCTCTATCGGATCGAGGACAGGACCTGGAGTTTTTCGGCGCCGACGGTGAGCTTCATGCCGAGCGGCGTGGTGCATGGGTTCGACATCGAGCCGGGCGCCGACGCGACCGTCGTCTCGATCGCCGATGAGGCCCTCGCGGCGATCGCCGAGCATTCGGCGTTGGCGCTCGACCAGCCGGTCTTTGTCACCGGTCAGGGAGAGGCGGTACTCTGGCAAAGGCTCAGCGAGACAATCGGCATGATCCAGGCCGAATATGCCGAGGCGCAAGCCGGCGCGGAAAAGATCCTGCCGCCGCTGGTCGCGGTGGCACTGTCGCACATCGCCCGCCTCTATGCGCAATCGCATGCGGTCACCGTGCCTGCGGCGGTCGCCCTGGGCGGCCGTCTCAGGCGGCTGATCGACCGCCATTTCCGCGACGACTGGCCGATCGAGCGTTATGTCGAGGAACTCGGCACCACCAGGCACCTGCTCGACAAGGCTTCGCATCAGGTGCTGGGCTCAGGCGTGCGCCAGGCGATCGGCGAGAGGCGGCTGGTGGAGGCCAAGCGCTTGCTGCTCTTCACCATCCGCACCGTCGAGGACGTCGCCTACGAAACCGGCTTCAACGATCCGGCTTACTTTTCGCGCTTCTTCAGGCAGGTGGTTGGGGTGTCGCCAGCGGCGTGGCGGAAGGAGAGGGTGAATGGTGAATAGTAAATGGTGAATGGACGAGAGTCGTGCGGCTTGACTGCCCGCGGTCCACAGAATCTCCGACCATTCACCATTCACCATTCACCATTCACCATTCACCATTCACCATTCACGCTGACGCAGCGGCCAGCCCCGCATCCAGCCCCTCGGCAATCTTCGCCACGTCGGCGGCCGTGACGATCAGCGGCGGCGACAGGATGATGTTGTTGCCGGAGACGCGCAGCATGACGCCCGCGCCATAGGCGCCGTCCGCGACGGCCGCCATTGTCTTCTTGTCGGCCGGCTTCTTGGCTGCGCGGTCCGAGACCAGCTCGAGCGCGGCCATCAGGCCCTGGTAGCGGACATCGCCGACAAGCTGGTGCTTGGCCTTCAACGCTTCCAGCGCCTTGCCAAGCTCAACGCCGCGCGCGACGGCATTTTCGTTGACGGCCAACCGCTTCGTCTCGGCGAGCGCCGCAAGCCCGGCTGCGCAACCGACCGGATGGCCGGAATAGGTGTAGCCATGGCCGATCGCGCCGAAGCTGGTCTTGTCGGTCTCGAAGACCTCGGCGACCTTGGCGCCGATCAATGTCGCGCCGAGCGGGAAATAGCCCGACGTGATCGCCTTGGCGATGGTCATGAAATCCGGCTTCGTATTGGAGAGCCGCGAGCCCGACCAGGCGCCGGTACGGCCGAAGCCGGTCACCACCTCGTCGGCGATCAGCAGGATGTCGTGACGGTCGCAGATCGCCCGCACCATCGGCATGAAGCTCTCATGCGGGACGATGACGCCGCCGGCGCCGAGCACCGGCTCCATGATGAAGGCGGCGATCGTGTCGGCGCCCTGGAAGGCGATTTCTTCCTCGATCGCCCGCGAGCAGAGCTTCGCCAGCTTCGCCGGATCGGTCTCGTCGAACGGGTTGCGGTATGTCATCGGCGCCGGCGTGTGGAAGACGCCGGGCAAAAGCGGCTCGTAGTTGCGGCGGAAATTGGCGTTGCCGTTGACCGAGGCGCCGCCGAAATGCGTGCCGTGATACCCCTTCTTCAGCGCTAGGAACTTCGTTCGATCGCCCTGGCCGCGGATCTTCCAATATTGCCTGGCGAGCCTGAGCGCCGTCTCGACCGAATCCGATCCCCCCGAGGTGAAGAAGGTGCGCACCATGCCCTCCGGCGCAAACCATTGCGTCAGCTCGTAAGCGAGCTCGATGGACGGTCCGGTGGAGGTGCCGCGAAAGCCGGAATAATAGGGGAGCGCATCGAGCTGCGCGGTCATCGCCTTCTTGATCGGATCGCAACTGTAGCCGAGGTTGACGTTCCACAAGCCGCCGACGGCGTCGAGCACGGTGCGGCCCTCGGCGTCGGTGACCGAAACGCCTTCACCCTTCATGATGATCTTCGGCGGGCTCGCCCGCATCTCGGCCGGATGCGCCATCGGATGCCAGATCGGCTTGGCGTTGTTCTCGGCGAGGAAGTTGATGTCACGCATCGGGAGGAACTCCGGTTTTCCAATCAGGAGAGCGTCAGGCCGAAATGGCTGAGCGCCTCGGCATAGCTTCGCGCCGGCTCTGCGACGTCGAAGTGAACGGTGAGCATGCCGGCGGCAACCGCGCCGTCGACATTGCGCTTCTGGTCGTCGACGAAGACGCATGCCTCGAGCGGCAGCTTCAAGGCCTCGCCGACCATCGCATAGGCTCGGCCGTCCGGCTTGAGGATTTTGGTATAGGTCGCATCGACGATCGTCTCGAACAGCGAAAGCAATGGCAGCCGCTCGCGGAAGGATGCGCCATAGAACAGGTCGAGTTCATTCGACAGGATGGCGAGGCGGACACCGGCTTCATGTGCGATGCGGATCGCACGCCCGGCCTCGGGCCGCACCACCGCCTGCGGGTCGGCGCCGCGCGCCCGCTGCACGAAGGTCGACATGTCCTGCCAGTCCTCGCCGACCAATTGGCCGACTTCGCGCGTGCGCGTTTTCCAATAGTCGCGCTCGCTGATCTCGTCGGCCTGCATCGAGCGCCACAGCGCATCGGAGGCCGGGTCGAACGGCCCGCGCCAATCGAGCGTGCCGGCTTTGAGCCCAAGCGCTCGCTCGGTCAGCGCATGCGTCTCGAACAACGTCCGGGTGACGACGCCGCCGAAATCGAGTACCAGCGCCTGCGGCTTTGCCCCGCTCATGCTGCCGGCCTGCCTGGCGGAACGATGCCTTCGGCCACCCAGCGGTCGAAGATCTCCAGCGCCTTGGCGCTGAAGGCGGCGTCGTTGATGTGGCCGGCGATCTCGTGCAACTCGGCATTCTCCGGCACGTTCGCCCGCATCTCTTCGATAAAGGCCGAGAGCGCGTCGGGTTCGTAGAGCGGTTCGCCCTTCTGGTCCCATTGCTGGATGCCGCCGGCGGGTAGGATGAAGGCGGTCGGGCCGGTCGCCGCGGCAAGCTTCTCGCCGATGGCGCGCGCGATCTCCTGGCGCGTCGCGCCATCGGAGGTGACCGAGGCAAGCAGCCGGTTATGCGCGTGATAGGGCCGCTCGGTGAAGCGCGACGGCACGGCCTGCCAGGTCGGAAAATCCACCATGTCGATGGCGCCGGGCGCGACGATCTGCGGGATGCCTTGCCGCCCGGCATTCTCCAGCCGGTCGGCGCCCGAATTCACCACCGAGCCGGTGAGCTGGTTGGCGAGCTCCTGCAGGCTGAAGTCGAGCACGGCGACAAAACCCTTCTGCGCTGCGATCGCTTCCAGCGCCCGTCCGCCCATGCCGGTGGTGTGGAAGACGATGACCTCATAGCCGCGCTTTTCCAGCTCCGGCTTCAAAGTCACCATGTATTGCAGGCAGCTTTTGCCCAGCGAGCTCATGCCGATGCACGGCCTGGATTCCTCCGGTTTGACGACAGCCCGCGCGGCGCCGACCACGGCGCCGCAAGCCTGCGACAGCACCGCCTTGCAGGCGCTGTTGAGCCCATAGAGGCCGCCTGCCCAGAGGATCATCATCAGGTCGGTGGCGATGCGCTCCGGCGGCACGAGGTGCGAATATGCGATCGTCGAGACGACGAATTTCGGCACGCCGAGCGGCAGCGCCAGCGCCACATCGAGCGCAAGGTCGGTGCCCATGGAGCCGCCCAAGGCGATGAAGCCCTCGATCTCGCCCTTGTCGTGCAGGGAGCGGGCGAGCCGCGAGGCACCAAGCGCCATCAAGGTCATCGCCGAATTCTCGTCGCCGCTGGCGATGATCGCCTCGATCGTCGTATCGGCGGCTTTGGCCACGGCATGCCGGTCGTGCTCCGGCCTGTAGGGCGGATCGCCAAGCACGCTGACATCCATCATCACGGCAACGCCGCCGACGGCCTCGATGCGCTCGCGCATGAACAGAAGCTCGTCGGCCTTGGTGTCGCCGGTGCCGATAACCAGGATTCGGCGTTTCTCCTCCACATCAATCTCCCTGCAGTCTCTGTTGGCTGTTACGCCCGCTTCTGGCCAGGCAGGCGGCCGAACAGCCGCTCGCCGATCTCGCGCGCCGCCGCGGCGACGCTCGCGCCGTGGCGCTCAATGTCGCCTTTGTGGATGCGCACCCTGGGGGCGGCGATGGCGATGGTGCCGATGGCGAAACCATCGGCGCCGAGGATTGCGGAGGCCACGCTGAGCACGCCTTCCTCATAGCCTTGCGAGCCGGTCGAATGGCCGCGGGCGCGGGCTGCGGCGACGTGCTCGACGAGGGTCTCCACATTGTCGATCGTATGAGGCGTGAACGCCGGCAGCGGCCCGGCGAGAATGCCTTCGCGGATGCGCTCTTCGGTAAAGGCCAGGAAGGCGATGCCGGAGGCCGTCGCATGCATCGGCAGCACATCGCCGGGCTGCACGCTGACGCGGTTGGCCTTGGTTGATTCGATGACTTGAAGGGTGATCAGACTACGCTTTGAGTACTCGGAAAGATGCACGGTTTCGCCGGTTTCCGCCGCCAGCGCCTCGACCACCGGCGCCGCCATGCGCAGGAACGGAAACTGCGCCTCGCGCATCAGCGCCAGCCGCGTCAGGCCGGCGCCGAGCCGGTAGAAACGCGTCGTCTCGTCCTGCTCGACCAGGCCTTGCGCGATGAGCGAAACCAGCAGCCGGCGCGTCGTCGCCTTGTCGAAGCCCGCGGCCTTGGCGATATCGGCAAGCGCCGCCTCGGGCGCGCCGCTGCCCAGCACCTCCAGCAGCGAAATGGCTTTGGCAACCGTGCTCATCGCGTCTCCCTCGGATACTTAACGTGCGAATTAACTTGACAGCAAGTCGATTCCTTTGCAAGTCTAATATCGAAATGCCGTTGCAGATAATGAAATGCATATCGGCCCTCTCAGAAGGCCCTCGGCATCTCAGGGACACTTGGTTTCCGCAGCGCGGAATGGAGGGAAAAATGACCACACTTGAAGCCGGTGAACTGAACCGGCTGAGGAAGAACAGCCTTGGCGTCGGCGCCATCACCTTCATGGTGATCTCGGCCGCCGCGCCGCTCACGGCCGTCGCCGGCGGCACGCCGCTCGGCATGCTGATGGGTAACGGCGCCGGCTTTGCCGGCACCTATCTGATCGTGACGCTTTTGCTGCTCCTGTTCGCGGTCGGCTATGTCGCCATGTCGCGCCACATCGGCAATGCCGGCGCCTTCTACGCCTATGCCGCGCGCGGCCTTGGCGGCCTCGCCGGCGGCGCCGTCGCGCTGATCGCCATCCTCTCCTACAACGCCATGCAGATCGGCGTCATGGGCCTGCTGGGCGCCGCCACCGCCGGCCTTTTCGCCGGCTGGGGCATCAATCTGCCCTGGTGGGTGTGGAGCTTCATCGCCATCGCCATCGTCGCCGTGCTCGGTTACCGCCAGGTCGACCTCTCGGCCAAGATCCTGACGGTGCTGGTGCTTGCCGAATATGTCGTCGTGCTGATCCTCGACCTCACCATCCTCAAGACCGGCGGCGACAGCGGCCTGTCGGCCGCGCCCTTCAGCTGGAGCCAGATCACCAGCGGCGCGCCGGCGATCGCCATCCTGTTCTGCTTCGCCGCCTTCATCGGCTTCGAGGCGACGACGATCTATGCCGAGGAGGCGCGCGACCCCAAGGTGACCATTCCGCGCGCCACCTATTTCTCCGTCATCCTGATCGGGCTCTTCTACATGGTCACCGCCTGGCTGATGGCGGTCGGCGCCGGCGTCGACAAGCTGGTGCCGTCGCTGCAGGCGCTGCAGGATCCGACCACTTTCCTGTTCGGCCTCTCCGACCGTTACGCCGGAACGCTGCTCACCCACGCCATGAGCATCCTGTTCGTCTCGAGCCTGTTCGCAGGCGTGCTGGCGTTCCACAACGCGGTCGCCCGTTACATCTATGTCGCCGGCCGCGAGAAGCTTCTGCCGCAGACGATCGGCGTGACGCATTCGGCGCATCAGAGCCCGCATGTCGCTTCAGTCATCCAGAGCGTGCTCGCGGCGGTCGTCGTGGGGCTTTTCGCCGTGCTCGGCCTTGATCCGGTGCTGGCGCTGTTTTCGTGGCTCACCAACGTCGCCACGCTTGGCGTCATCGTGATGATGGCGGTGGCCTCGCTGGCCGTGGTGATGTACTTCCGCGCCAATCCGTCCAATCAGGAGAACGGGCTGAAGACCACGATCCTGCCGGCGCTGACCTTCATCGCTTTCGCCGTCATCATCTACCTCATCGTCATCAACTTCGGCAGCCTGTCGGGCGCGGGCGGCTTCCTCGGCGTGTTCCTGCCGGCGCTGGTGCTGATCGCGGCAGTCGTCGGCCTGCTGCTGGCAGGCGCCTTGCGGGGCAGGGATCCGGCTGCTTTCGAACGGCTCGGCCAGCCGCTGAGGGATTGAGGAACAATAAAAGGGGCGGCCCTCGTACCGCCCCTTCATATAGCCTTTGGAGCAAACTGATTATGATCGACCAGGACACCATCGACACGCTGCGCAAGACGGAAGTCGGCGCGCGGCGTCTGTTCATCGATGGCGCTCATGCCGACGCCGAGAGCGGCGCCAGCCTTGAGGTGATCTCGCCGATCGACGGCCGTCCCTTCGCCCGCATCGCCGATGGCGGCGTCGCCGACGTCGACCGCGCCGTAGCCTCGGCGCGCAAGGCGTTCGCCAAGGGCTCCTGGTCGCGTGCGGCGCCCGCCTTGCGCAAGAAGGTGCTTACGAAATTTGCCGAGTTGGTCGAAAAGCACGCGCTGGAACTGGCCGTGCTCGGCGTGCGCGACAACGGCACCGAAATCGGCATGGCCTACAAGGCCGAGCCGCTGTCTGCCGCCGGCACCATCCGCTACTATGGCGAGGCGATCGACAAGGTCTATGGCGAGATCGCGCCGACGGCCGACAATGTGCTCGGCCTCATCCACAAGGAACCGCTCGGCGTCGTCGGCGTCATCGTGCCGTGGAACTTCCCGCTGATGATCGGCGCCTGGAAGATCGCGCCGGCCTTGGCCGCCGGCAATTCCATCGTCGTCAAGCCGCCGGAGATCGCCTCGCTCACTTTGCTGCGGCTGGCGGAACTGGCCGTCGAGGCCGGCTTGCCGGAAGGCGTCTTCAACGTCGTCACCGGGCGCGGCTCGGTCGCCGGCGAGGCGCTCGGCCTGCATATGGATGTCGACGCCATCGCCTTCACCGGCTCCGGCCCGGTCGGTCGCCGCCTGCTCGAATATTCCGCGCGCTCCAACCTCAAGCGCGTGTTCCTCGAGCTTGGCGGCAAGTCGCCCAACATCGTCTTTGCCGATGCGCCTGATTTGAAACAGGCGGCGGTCGTTTCGGCCAACGGCATCTTCCGCAACTCCGGACAGGTCTGCGTCGCCGGCTCGCGGCTGCTGGTCCAGGCCTCGGTCTATGACCGCTTCATGGACGAGCTCCTCAAGGCGACCACCAAGCTGAAGGTCGGCGACCCGCTCGACCTTGGCAGCGACATCGGCGCGGTGTCGAGCGCCGAACAACTGACCAAGAATCTCGGCTTCGTCGCCAAGGCCGTGGAGGAGGGCGCCCGTCTCGTCACCGGCGGCGAACGCATCCTGGCCGGGACCGGCGGCAGCTATATGGCGCCGACGATCTTCGAGAACGTGACCGCGACGATGCAGCTCGCCCGCGAGGAGGTGTTCGGGCCGGTGCTCGGCGTCACGCGCTTCGAGACCGAGGAAGAGGCGGTGCGGCTCGCCAACGCGACCGTCTATGGGCTCGCCTCGGCCGTATGGACCTCGAACCTGTCGACCGCCCATCGTATGGTGCGCGCCATCAATGCCGGCGTCGTCCACGTCAACACCTATGGCGGCGCCGACATCACCGTGCCGCTCGGCGGCTTCAAGCAGTCCGGCTTCGGCCGCGACAAGTCCCTCCACGCCATCGAGAAATACACCGACCTCAAGACGGCGTGGATTTCGCTGAACTGATCCTCTTCCACCAGCGTTGGCGGTGGGTAATTAACTCATCATTCTCGCCAATCCCGCCGCCAGCGCGTCGACCGCCAGCCGCACCTTCAGCGGCAAATGCGGCGTCTGCAGCCAGAGCGCATGGCAATCGTAGAGATAGTCCGGCTGTTCAGGCAGCACCCGGATGAGTTTGCCTGCTTCGATACGCTTACGTACCAGCCAGTATGGCAGCCACGCCAGCCCCATGCCTTCGTTCGCCGCATCGGCGATGGCGTCGAGGTCGTCGAGCCGCAACCGGCCAGCCGGGACGATCTCCGCGACCGAACCGTCATCGCGCGGGAACAGCCATGGCTGCAGCACATGGCCGAGCCGCCGGTATACGATCGCCTGATGTGCGGCGATGTCCTTCGGGCCGGCCGGTTGGCCGAACGTATCGAGGTAGGATGGCGAGGCGCAGACGATCATGCGCTGGCGCGCAACGCGCCGCGCGATGATGCCGGCCCTGTCGTCCAGCGTCCCGGTGCGAATCGCAAGGTCGAAACCGTCCTCGACGAGGTCGGCGAAGCGGTCGCTGAGCGACAGGTCGAGCTCCAAGGTCGGATAATGCCGGGCAAGCGCGAGCAGGACCGGCGTGACGCAGTGGCGGCCGAAATGGGCAGGCATCGTCACGCGCAGCTTGCCGCGCGGCTCGGACAATTGATCGGCCGCCAGCGCATCGGCCGCTTGCGCTTCCGCTAGCACGATCCGGCAGCGCTCGTAATAGGCGCGCCCGAAATCGGTCAGGCTCTGCCGGCGTGTCGTGCGGTTGATGAGCCGCATGCCGAGCCGCTCTTCCAGGAAGCGGACATGCTTGCCAACCATCGGCCCCGACAGGTCGAGTGCCGCCGCGGCGGCCGCGAACGAGCCGAGATCGACAGCCTTGACGAACACCTCCATGCTTTCGAGGCGATCCATATTAAAAACCTGTGGTTTCGACTGTTCCGTCGATCACGCGATTTATCGCCTTCGAGAGCCGTTGCATAGTCCATTCCATCAATTGGATTTGGAGTTGCGCAATGGCAAGGGTTGTTCGTTTTCACACTCACGGTGGCCCCGAGGTGCTGCGCATCGAGGATGTCGAAGTGCCGCCGCCCGGCCCGGGCGAAGTGCGGATCAGCGTCAAGGCGCTCGGGTTGAACCGCGCCGAAGCCTCGATGCGCAAGGGCAGCTATATCGAGACGCCGGCACTGCCTTCTGGTCTCGGCCTCGAGGCGGCAGGGATCGTCGAGGCAGCCGGAGTCGGTGTGGAAGGCCTCGCGCTGGGCGATGCGGTCAGCGTCATCCCGCCGCGCTCGATGGCGCGCTGGCCGACTTATGGCGAGCTCGTCAGCTTTCCGGCCGAGCTCGTCGTCAAGCATCCGCCTTCGCTGACGTTCGAGACCGCCGCGGCAACATGGATGCAATACCTCACCGCCTATGGCGCGCTGATCGACATCGCTCGTCTGCGCCCTGGCGAACCCGTCGTCATCACCGCGGCGTCGAGCAGCGTTGGGCTCGCCGCCATCCAGATCGCCAACACAATTGGCGCCATGCCAGTCGCCGTCACCCGGACATCGGCCAAGAAGGCGGCGCTGCTCGATGCCGGCGCTGCGCATGCCGTGGCCCTGGCCGAGGAGGACTTAGAAGCGCGGCTGAGAGAGATCGCGCCGCACGGCGTGCGCGTCGTCCTCGATCCGGTCGGCGGCCCGCTCTTCACGCCTTTGACGGCGGCGATGGCGCGCGGCGGCATCCTCCTCGAATATGGCGGCATCAGCCCCGAGCCGACGCCGTTCCCGCTGCTCGAAGTCTTGGCGAAGACGTTGACGCTGCGCGGCTACCTCGTCCACGAAATCACCGGCGATCCCACCCGGCTGGAAGCAGCCAAGCGCTTCATCTTCGATGGCCTTGCGTCGGGCGCGCTGAAGCCGATCATCTCCAGGACGTTTCCGTTCGAGGCGATCGCCGAGGCGCACCGTTTTCTCGAAGCGGGCGAACAGTTCGGCAAGGTCGTCGTGGTGGTTTGAGGCGCGCTTCACTTGGACCTCGACTATCCGCTTGGCAAGCGGTGCTGTGTCGGGCCAAACTGGCCAATCTGCATGCCTGCCTCAAGGAGACTTCGAAAATGACCGCCAGTGTTTTTTCCGGCTGCATGCCGGCGCTGATGACGCCCTGCACCGATGACCGCCTTCCCGACTTCGACGCTCTGGTGCGCAAGGGACGCGAGCTGATCGCCGCCGGCATGTCGGCCGTCGTCTATTGCGGCTCCATGGGCGACTGGCCGCTGTTGACCGACGCGCTGCGCATGGAAGGCGTCGAGCGCCTGGTGAAGGCCGGCGTCCCGGTGATCGTCGGCACCGGCGCCGTCAACACCGCCAGCGCAGTGGCGCATGCCGCGCATGCGCAAAAGGTCGGCGCGCGCGGCCTGATGGTGATCCCGCGCGTTCTGTCGCGCGGGCCGTCGGTGACGGCGCAGCGCCATCATTTCAAGGCGATCCTTGCCGCCGCGCCCGACCTGCCGGCCGTCATCTACAACAGTCCCTATTACGGCTTTGCCACGCGCGCCGACCTCTTCTTCGCGCTGCGCGCCGAACATCCGAACCTTGTCGGCTTCAAGGAGTTTGGCGGCCCGGCGGATCTGCGCTACGCGGCGGAAAACATCACCAGCCGCGACGACGACGTTGCGCTGATGATCGGCGTCGACACCGCCGTCTTCCACGGCTTCGTCAATTGCGGAGCGTCCGGCGCCATCACCGGCATCGGCAATGTGCTGCCCAGGGAAGTGCTGCATCTGGTGGGCCTCTGCCAAGCGGCGGCGAAGGGCGATGCCGAGGCGCGCCGGCTGGCGCAGGAACTGGACGCGGCGCTGGCCGTGCTGTCCTCTTTCGACGAGGGTCCGGACCTCGTGCTCTATTTCAAGCACATGATGGTGCTGAAGGGTGCCCCCGAATACAGGCTGCACTTCAACGAGACGGACGCCTTGAGCGACAGCCAGCGCGGCTATGCCGAGCAGCAGCTCAAGCTGTTCGACAGCTGGTATGCGCAATGGTCGAGGCAGCCCGCCATGGCACGATACGCGGCCTGAGACGACATCTCGGCCGAACCCGCCGGCCGGGGCGAACAGGCCCGCGCTTGCCGCGGGCCTGTTCATACATTCAGGTCAGGCGGCCTTGACCTTCAGTTCTTCTTCGCCGCGCACCATCCTGGTCACGCCGGCGAAGTCGAGCTTGCCGGAACCGAGCACCGGCACTTTCGGCACGATGCGCACTTCGGCCGGCACCATCAGGTCCATGGCGCCGTTCGCCCTGGCGAAGGCCAGGAAGTCGGCGCGGGTGGCGCCGGACGCTTCGGTGATCAGGATCAGCTTCTCGCCCTTGCGCGCGTCGGGCATTGTGGCGACGGCCGACAGCGAGCCTTTCCACAGTTCGCCCGCCAGCGCCTCGACCGCGGCAAGCGAGACCATCTCGCCGCCGATCTTGGCGAAGCGCTTGGCGCGGCCGCGGATCGAGATGAAGCCCGCCTCGTCCACGGTGACGACGTCGCCGGTGTCGTGCCAGCCGTTTTCCAGCGGCTCGATGACGCCCGGATTCTCGGCGCGCAGATAGCCGGCCATGACGTTCGGTCCGCGCACGAAGAGCCGGCCGCCTTCGTCGACGCCGGGCACCGGCTCGAGGCGGTACTCCATGCCGGGCATGATTTTGCCGACGCTGCCCGATTTGTTGTACATCGGCGTGTTGATGGCGATCACCGGCGCGGTCTCGGTCACGCCATAGCCTTCCAGGATGCGCAGACCGAACTTCTCCATATAGGTCGTGCGCGTCGCGGCCTTGACCGGTTCCGCGCCGGCGAAGCAGTAGCGCACCGAGCGGAAGTCGTAAGGATGCGCCGTGCGGGCGTAGCCGGAGAGGAACGTATCGGTACCGAAGATGATCGTCGCGTTCGACCCGTAGATCAGTTCCGGCACGATGCGGTAGTGCAGCGGCGAGGGGTAGAAATAGACCGGCACGCCGGAGATCAGCGGCAGCACCGTGCCCGCCGTCATGCCGAAGGAGTGGAAGATCGGCAGCACGTTGAACACCTTGTCGCCCGAGTGAAAGTCGATGCGCGAGGCGGCCTGGGCGGCATTGGCCAGGATGTTGCGGTGGGTGAGCACCACGCCCTTGGGCGTTCCTTCCGAGCCGGAGGTGAACAGGATCGCCGCAGCATCGTCGGCCTTGCGCGCCACTCGCGGCGTCGTCTTGCGCAACAGGCCGACTAGCTTGTCCTTGAGGCCGATCGTGGCCCGCAGGTCGTCGAGCCAGACGATGTCGACCGAGCGGCCGATCTCCTCCACCACCGGCCCGAGCTTTGCCTGCTCGACGAAAGCGCGGGAGGTCAGCACGGTCCGCACCTCGGCCGCCTTGCAGGCCGACAGGATGTTCGCCGCACCGGCGGTGAAGTTGATCATCGCCGGCACCTTGCCGGCCGACATGACGCCGAGCAGCGTCGCGCAGGAGCCGTTGGCGTTGGGCAGCATGATGCCCAGCGTCTCTTGTCCCGCATAGAGATGCTCGAACTTCTCGCCGAGCACTGCGGCGGCGGTCAGCAGCTTGCCGTAGCTCAGCGAACCCGTGACAGGATCCTGCACGGCAAGCTCCTTCAAGCCGCGCTCATTGGCCGTCTCGATGATCTTCTCAAGCACCGTCTTGCCGATGTCCTGGGTGCGGAAGACGAGGTCCGACATCACCTGATAGAGCGCGGAACCCGCCGCGGCGCGCCGCTGGCGCCCCTTCAATTCCTGCGCGACTTCGAGCTTCACCGGCTCCAGGATGGTCACCTTGACCTTCGGGAACAGGCGGCGGCGCACATGCTGCGAGGAGAGCCGCGAGAAGTAGCTCTTCTCCAGCCCTTCGATGCGCACCGGCACCACCATCGAGCCGGTCTTGTCGGCGACCATGGCGGCGCCGTCATAGACCTTCATCAAGCCGCCGGTGACGGTGATGCGGCCTTCGGGGAAGATGACCAGCGGATCGCCGCCCTGCACGATCTTGATCAGCGTGCGGGTCGACATCGGCTTCGCCGGATTGAGCGGCAGCGCGCGGGCAAGCTTCATGAACGGCTTCATCCACCAGGCCTGGGCGATCGTGTAGTCGATGGCGAAGACCGGCTCCTCGTCGGTGAGCGTCAGCGCCAGCGGGCCGTCGAGGAAGCTGACATGGTTGAGCGCCAGGATCGGCGCCTTGCCGGCCGCCTTGAGGTTGTCCAGCCCCTCGACCTCCAGGCGCAGGAAGGCGCGGAACAGGATCGAGACGAAATCGCGGAACGGATTGGTCGGCAGGTATTTCAGCATCAGCCAGGCGGCGATGGCATTGGCCGCGACGAGGCCGAACAGGATGCCCGCGACGGAGACGCCGGCGGCCTGGATGGCCGCGACGAGGGCGCCGCCGACGGTCATGAAGCCGGCATTGACGATGCTCACCGCCGCAACGACGCGTGCGCGGCGCGCCTCCGGCGACCAGGCCTGCACGGCGGCGAAGGTCGGCACCACCAGGAAGGCGGCGGCAATGGCCATGCCGGCGAGGTCGATGGCGACACGGATGGTGTTCGGGCCGGCGAAGAAGGCGGCAAGCGTCTCGGCCTTCGGCGAAGGCTGCATGCTCCAGATGGTCCAGGCCAGATGCAGGCCAAACAGCGCCATCAGCGCGGTGCCGACCGGCGCGGGCAAAAGCACCATGCGTCCTTGCGACATCCAGGCGGCGATGGCCGAGCCGACGGCGATCGAGACGGCGAACACCGCAAGATAAGCGGTGACCGCGATCTCGTTGCCGCCGAGCGAATCCTTGATCATCGCCGGCAGGATCGAAAGCACGATCGCGCCGACCAGCCAGAACCACGAGGTCATCAGGCCGGCGCGCCAGATGCGCATGTCGGTGCGCAATTCGGCGACCTGCCGCCAGGTCGAGCGGAAGATGTTCTTGTCGATGGTAAGGTTGGGTGCCGCCGAACCGGTGGCAGGGATGTAGCGGCTGGCCAGCCAGCAGCCGACGGCCAGCGCCATCATGATCGGCCCGAACACCGCGACGCCGATGCCGTCGGCGGAAACGACGCCCCCGGCGATGGTGCCGCCGAGGATCGCCGCGAAGGTGGCCGACTCGATCCAGGCATTGGCCTTGGGCAGTTCCTTGCGCTCGAGATGATCGGGCAGGATGCCGTATTTGATCGGTCCGAACAGCGCCGAGATGATGCCGAACATCAAGAGCGCCGTCATCAGCACCGGGATCGAGGACAGCGCGATGCCGACGACGGAGAGGCCGGCCGCGGCGATCTCGGTGAATTTCAGCCGACGTGCGATGAGCGCCTTGTCGAAGCGGTCGGCGATCTCGCCGCCCAGCGCCGAAAGCAGCAGGAAGGGGGCCATGAAGATGGCGCCGGCCAGCGTCACCAGCGGCGCGGCCTGATCCTTCGCCAGCGTGAAGAGAATGAGGAACACCAGCGTGTTCTTCAGGAAATTGTCGTTGAAGGCCGAGAGGAATTGCGTCCAGAAGAGAGGCGCGAAGCGCCGCGACATCATCAGATGGGTGTTCATGGCAATTTCCATTGGGCAGGTCCGGCCGGCAATCCGATTGGACTGAGCGGACACTTGCGCGGTTTGAGCCTTGTTTATCGGGAAGCGGTTAAGCTTCGTTACTGCGATCGAACCCAGTCCATTTGTTTCTTGTTCTTGGTGCCTGGAATCGGTCGTCCGTGACCGGTCTCCAGGCCTTCCAGGCACTAGACTGTTTGCGGGCTTGGCTGTCGGCGAGCATCGATAGGATCCTTTCGTTTCAGCGTTAAGCCGGATCGGCGCCGGTCTGTTTCAGGCCGGATACATTACTTTGAACGGTGTTCACGATCGCACCATAGCACATCGTGAACGACGTTCAAGAAAAAAATGAACGACGTTCACACCGCTCGAGGCATGGTCAACAAAGCGAGCAGGCTGGTATGGAAGTGCTGGGCTTGTTCTCCGGTGGCGGTCCACACCAGCGCGGAAGGAGGCAGGTGAACCCTGCTCACATGGGCTTTTCGCCGATCACCTCGAACCGCTCAACCGTGCAATGCTCGGCGACCGCGCCCAGCACGTCGGTCGAAGGCTGGTCCGCATCCGGCTGCTTCCAACGGATTTGGAAGCAAAACACGAAACGGTTGCCGATGACGTCACGCTCGATGCCGACGAGGCGGGCATCGTAGCCGAGTGTCCGTATCATTTCATGGAGGTCGGGCGGCGAGCTGTTCGGCCATGAGACCGAAAGCATCGCCTTGTGCTCGCGCGAAATCTTGAGGTCGACCCATTTCAACCCCTGCAGCGTGACCAGAGTCAGTACCGTCGCGATCGCGCCGAGGCCGTACTGGCCGCCGCCGAAGGCGAGGCCAATCATGGTCATGATCCACATCGTGGCGGCGGTGGTGACGCCGGTGACAAGATCGCCCCGCCGCAGGATCGCGCCGCCGCCGATAAAGCCGACGCCGGTGAGCACGCCGAGCGCGAAACGCATGACGTCCATGCGCACGAAGGAATCCGGCCCTTTGCCGGAGACATCGAGAAGCATGTTAGCCTGGACCATGGCAACGCAGGCCGCTAGGCCGACCAGTATGGTCGTGCGCAGCCCGGCGGAGTGGCCGCGCGCTTCCCGGTTCAGACCGATGAGAAAGCCTGCCAGCAGCGTGACCAGCAGCCGCCCGACAAGGTCCGACCAGGTCGGATGAAGCGGCATGTCGCAGCAAAGCGTCTCGAACATGGTCCCGATGGGGCGCTGAAAGGTCGCCGCGCCTCAGTTTCGTCTGCGACGTTCAACTGGCGGAGCCGGTGATGGTTCCTTGGCCCAAGTTCGGGTTTCCGCGGTCGACAACCTTCAATGGGCGGCGAGGCTGACCACCAGCGCCAGAACCACGATGCCCATCAGCCCCGCGATGAAGATGATGCGCTGAGCGCGCGTGCGCAGGATGATCTCGCCCTGCCGGGCATTCTGGCCGGAGAAGACCGGCCCTTCGTCGTCGCGACCCTTGCTCATGACCTGCTCCTTCCTTTCGATGGGTGTGGAAGGTGTCTGAGCAGGAACCGATTTGTCGGCGTGAAGTTCCACCGCGTTTCGGCAAGGCGGATATCCGCGACCGGGGGATCGAACCGGTCGCGGGGAGTGATCGGCTCAGCCGAATTTCGGGTCGAGGCTGCCCGACTTGTAGCGCTTGGCCATGTCGGCCAGCGGGATCGGCTTGATCTTCGGCGCATTGCCGGCGGTGCCGAACTGTTCGAAGCGCTCCTTGCAGAGCTTCTTCATCGCCGCCATCGCCGGCGTCAGATATTTGCGCGGATCGAACTCGCTGGGGTTTTCCGTCAGCACCTTGCGGATCGCGCCGGTCAGCGCCATCCGGTTGTCGGTGTCGATGTTGATCTTGCGCACGCCGTGCTTGATGCCGCGTTGGATCTCTTCCACCGGCACGCCCCAGGTCGGCTTCATCTGGCCGCCATATTTGTTGATGATCTCCTGCAGCTCCTCCGGCACCGAGGACGAGCCGTGCATGACGAGATGCATGTTGGGCAGGCGGCGGTGGATCTCCTCGATCACGTTCATCGCCAGCACCGCGCCGTCCGGCTTGCGCGAGAATTTGTAGGCGCCGTGGCTGGTGCCCATGGCGACCGCCAGCGCGTCGACATGCGTGTCGCGCACGAACTGCTCGGCCTGCACCGGGTCGGTCAAAAGCTGGTCGTGGCTGATCGTGCCTTCGACGCCATGTCCGTCTTCCTGCTCGCCGCCGCCGCTCTCCAGCGAGCCGAGCACGCCGATCTCGCCTTCGACCGAAACGCCGCCCCAATGCGCCATGTCGACGACGCGCCGCGTGATCCCGGAATTATAGGCGTAGTCGGCCGGCGACTTTCCGTCCTCCTTCAGCGAGCCGTCCATCATCACCGAGGTGAAGCCGTACTGGATCGCGGTGACGCAGGTCGCTTCGTTGTTGCCGTGGTCGAGATGCATGCAGACCGGGATGTCGGGATGGATCTCGACCAGAGCGTCGATCAGCTTGGCCAGCACCACGTCATTGGCGTAGGCGCGCGCACCGCGGCTGGCCTGCAGGATGACCGGCGACTTGGTCTCCTCGGCCGCCTCCATGATGGCGAGCCCCTGTTCCATATTGTTCATGTTGAAAGCAGGCACGCCATAGCCGTGTTCGGCGGCATGGTCGAGCAATTGTCTCAGTGTGATGCGAGCCAACGAATAGTCTCCCGTATCTGGTTGCAGGCACAAATTCACTACGGCCGGGTAAGCCCGACCGACTTGCTTCTGGCCGGATTTCCGGCGGACCGCAACCACTCTCGTTGCGGCTCCGGAAACCAAATCGGTTTAGTATCGGATACGGCCGCGCGCGAAGCGGTTCAGGCCGCGATGCGTGCGCGCGCGGCGAGGATTTCGACGCAGGCCTTCGCCGCTTCCTTGCCCTTCACGGTGAAATGCTCGTGGAAGAAGCGGTGATGCTCGGCGCTGTCATGGTAGTTATGCGGCGTCAGCACCGCCGACAGCACCGGCACGCCGGTCACGAGCTGCACGTTCATCATGCCGTCGATGACGGCGCTCGCCACGAAGTCGTGCCGGTAGATGCCGCCATTGACGACGAAGGCGGTGCCGAGGATTGCGGCATAGCGATCCGTCTCGGCAAGCGTCTTGGCGTGCAGCGGGATCTCGTAGGCGCCCGGCACGTCGAAGATCTCGACGGCAAAGCCGCCAAGCGAGGCGAGCTCCGCCTCGAACGCCGTCACGCATTGGTCGACGATGTCGGCATGCCAACGCGCCCGGATGACGGCGATACGACGAGCAGTATGGTCTTTGAGAAAATGCTGATTCATGGGTCCTTCCTTCCGTTTCGAACCAGAATCAGGACGCACGACGCAAAAACGCGGCCCGCGCGAGCGGACCGTCTTTGGCGATCGTTCTCTTCCATCCGGACTGTAACCGTCGGCCCCGGAATTGCACCGGATCTGCTGACCCCTCCGATTGCCGGAAGGCGCTCGCGGGCTTGGGTCGAAACCCTTACCGCCGGTGGGGACTTTCACCCCGCCCTGAGAACATTAACGCGGGTTTTATGGGAGAGGAGGACGGTGCTGTCAATTGGCGATTGGCCAATCCTTCCCTTGTAGGGATGCCCGGCAGGGTAGGGGCGGCGCTGCAGGATCAAGGTTCCTCACCCCACGAAGTGGGCTAGGCGAT
>CCNB01000003.1:0-140808 GCA_000824785.1 Mesorhizobium plurifarium
CGGAGTGGGGGTCGACCAGCGCTGCGTTGGACAATGCATGCGCCAAGCTGCCATGCACGCTTGAAGCGCCGCCGTCTCCACACCCCTCACTCCGGCCGGTACAGCTCATCCATGCTGCGCGCCGCCAGATCGGCGAAGGGCGCCTGCTTCTTCACCCGTCCATGTTCCAGGATCACCAGGTCGTCGCAGAACGAGATCGTCGAGTGGTGGTGGCTGATGACGATCGTGGTGCGGCGGCCGGCGCGTGACTTCAGCGTTTCCACGATCGCCGCCTCCGAAAGCCCGTCCACCGCGTTGGTGGCCTCGTCGAGAATCAAGATGTCGGGATCGCGCACCAGCGCGCGGGCGAGCGCGATGCGCTGCCTTTGCCCGGCCGACAGGTTGACGCCGCGATAGCCGACGACCGTCTGGTAGCCTTGCGGCAGTCTTTCGATGAATTCATGCGCCTCGGCAAGCTCGGCCGCGCACCGCGCCGCTTCCGCGCCCGCCGTGTCCTTGCCGTAGGTGATGTTGTCGAGGATGGTGCCGTCCACCAGTTCCAGCTCCTGGCTGGCCAGGGCAATATGCGCCCGCCAGGTGACGGGGTCGATCTCGTCGAGCGCCGTGCCGTCGACGAGGATCCGGCCCTCGTCCGGCTCGACGAAGCGGCAGAGCAAATTGACGATGGTCGTCTTGCCGGCGCCGGAGCGGCCGATCAGCGCCGTCGAGCGCCTGCTTCGGATGTCGAAGCTCGCGGCATGCAGCACTGCCGCGCGCTGCTCCTCATTGGCATAGCTGAAGCTCACGCCCTGGAAGTCGATTTTTTCGCTTAAAGACGCGAAGGGCCGGCTGCCTTGCGGCGGCGCTGGCTTGCCCGTCGGGTCGAGCAGCCAGCTCACCTCGTCCAGCGAGCCGGAAAGCCCCTGCAGTTGGCTCCAGGTCATCTGCAGCGCCCGCACATGTGGCTGCAGGCGGTAGAGCAGGATAAGAAAGGCGGCGACCAGCGGGAAGCTCAAGCCCGCGAGCCAGGCGCCGATCACCACCGCCAGGAACAGCATGGCGTGCAGCACTTCCGTGAGTGGTCCCAGCGCGCCCTGGCGGTTGGCAAGCTGGAAGGCCGCCCGGCGCACGCCGTCCGACGCCGTCTCGAACGCCGCCTTTTCGCGCTCTTCCTGGCCGAAGATGCGGATCAGCCGGCCGGCATGCACCAGATGCAGCATCCGCGAGGCCAAGGCGCTGTTGCGCGCCGCAACGCTGCGGCTGGGCGCCTTCAGATGCGCCGACAGCGTCATATGCGCCCCTTGCACCAGCGCCAGCCCGATCATCACCAAAAGCGTCATCTGCCAGGAGAGCAGCAAAAGGAAGCCTAGCAGGATAAGCGCGGCCGAGGCGCTGACGATCGAGCCCAGCATTGCCTGGATGGCGTCGGAGGCGCGCCAGGATTCACTAGAAATGATGTTGAGGAGGCGTCCTGGGCTCTCCTTCAGGAAGAAGGGATAGCCGACCTCGAGCAGTCGCCCGGCGAGCGCCCCGCGGATCGCCTGGCCGGCCTTGCCGTAGATATGGGCCGTGAGCACCGAATTGGCGAAGGCAAGCAGGTTCTTGAGCAGGATCGAGCCGAGAATCGCGGCCGCAATCGCGATCAGCCGCTCGCGCTCGCCAAGCCCCGCGCCAACCTTTTGCAGCACGGCCGAGAAGCCCGCCATGCCGGCTGTGTCGCCATGCCCCATGATGATGCCGAGCAGCGGGATGATCAGGCCGATGCCGAAACCTTCGAGCGCCGCGCTTGCAAGCCCGAGCGCGACGACGATCGGCAGCAGGCCGAGCTGCCGGCGGCCGAGCGCCTGGCGCAGCATCGACAACGTCGGTCGACCGCTCATCGCGCGCCGGCCTCCGCCTTGGCCTCGGGCATTTTCTGGGCGTGTCGCGCTTGTCGCGGCGGATACCTGGCCAGCACCAGAAACGCGAATTTCGCCGCGCCCGCGAGGTTCATCAGAACGATTGGCCAGTGCGACAGGCTGAGATCGCCATCGAATCTGGGGCCGCCGGCAAGCTCGCGCAGAGCGGCGCGCGCGGCCCAGTAGAAATGTCGCAGCAGCCACGGCGCGCGCCGTAGATGCTTGAGGCAGAGCGCGCCGTTGCCGAAATGATAGTCGCGGTGCAGACGGTCGATCGCCTCGCGGTCGCGCCGGCCATGATGGTGGAAGATCGTCATGTCGGGCACATATTCCACTGCCATGCCGGCAAGCATCGCCCGCACCAGATAGTCCGTGTCCTCGGCCGAGCGCAGCGCCCCGCCGGCGCCGAAGCGCTCGTCGAAGGGACCGATCAAGGCGGCGACCTCGCGGTGCATGGTCATGTTGCAGCCCAGCACGAAGCCCCCCGGATGGACGGCCGGCGTCAGCACTTCGCGCTTGTCGCAGCGCTTGATGGTGAAGGGCAGGTCGCGCGCGTCGCCGATCTCGACGCGGCCGCCTCGGATCAGCCATTTCTCGCCGCTCGCATAATGCCGCTCCAGGTCGACCAGGTAGTTGCCGTCGAGCCGGCAGTCGTCGTCGACGAACACCAGCACCTGCCCGCGTGCCCGCGCCAGCCCCGCATTGCGCGCCGCCGCCAACCCGTGCCGCGGCTCGCAAATCGCCGTCAGTGCGATGTCGGACTTAGCGGCGGTCGCGGAAAGATAGCTGGCCGTGCCGTCGCGCGAGCCGTTGTCGACCACCACCAACTCGGCGGCGAATGCGCGGTGCGCGCGACAGGCGACGCGGATCGAGTCGATGCAGGCCTCGAGCACCGCGAGCCGGTCGCGCGTGCAGACAATGAAGGAGACCGCCGGCCGCTGCTTGGGCCTCGGCGGAGTGGGCGGGGCCGGGCGAGCGTGCCGCGGCAGGGGATGGCGCTCGACGTTCATGCCGCCTCCACCCGATAAGGCGCGAGCACCGATGCCGCCGGCGCGGATTTGAAGCGGTAGGCGACCCAGTCGGCACGTTTGCCGGCCCACATTGATGCTTGGCTCAGCCAGGGTGCCAAGGCGCCGGGGCTGAGCGCGTATTTCTCGCGGCGGCGGATCGCGTTCCATTTCCCCGTCAGCGTCAGCAATTCATGCGCCAGGGCCGGCCTCTCCTCGTCATTGACGAGCTGGTAGAGGAAATAGAACAGGTTGAGCGCGCCGGCCTCGAAGCTCGGCCTCGTCGTATCGGGAAGAGCGGCGATCCGCTCCTCAAGAGCATGGATGAAAGCTGCGGCCCGGGTCACGGTGTCGAAGGTGACCGTCTCGCCGATGGCGCGCAGGTTCGCGCCGTCTTCCGTCAGCCCCTCGCTCTCGAGATTCTCGCCGACTATTCTGAGGTGCGTGCGCCGCATCTCCTTGCTGTGCAGGCTGGTCACGCTGCCGGGATGGATGCGGTAGACCAGCAGGCTTTCCGGGATCAGCGCCGCCGGATAGCGTTCGGCCAGCCGCCGGAAGAGGTCGAAATCCTCGGCATGCCGGTAGAAGCCGTCATAGCGGAGATCGGCCTCGCCGATGACCTTGCGATTGTAGACCACTGTCGGATGCATGAAGATGGTGAAGAATTTCGACAGCACAGGCAGACCGAGACGGAACACCGGATCGAGCCGGCCCCGGGCGATGCGGCCGTGCAGCAGCGTGTCCACCAGCGCGCCGCAGAAGCCGAGCTCCGGCCGCGCGGCAAACAGCGCCGCCTGGCGCGACAGCCGCCAGGGATAGGCGAAGTCGTCGGCATCCATGCGCGCGACAAGCTCGCCCCGCGCGACCGCCAGTCCCTCGTTGAGGCTGGCGACAAGCCCGCGGTTCTCGCGCGAGATTATGGATACCCGGCTGTCGTCCCGGCGGCAGCGTTCGAGGATCTCCAGCGACCGGTCGGTGGACCCGTCGTCGATGGCGATAAGCTCGATCCGGCCGTGGTCCTGCCGCAGGATCGACTGCATCGCGGCGGCCACGTAGGGCTCGGCATTGTAGACCGGCAACAGCACGGAGATGAGAGGTGTCGCGGTCATGGCCGGCTCTGGTCCGTTGGCCGCAGATCGAGCGCCGGGACAGCGCCAAACCCGCGCTCCTCGCTCGCGCCGCGCCGACGCACGGGCGCGACGTAGGGGAAATAGCGCTTGAGGCCGTTGAGCGGCTTCTCGAAAAACACCCAGGAGAGCGAGGCGACGACCAGCGTGGCGGTGCCCGCGACAAGGAACCGCCCCGGCCCCTGTTCCGAGACGTTGACCGGGAGCCATGGCTGCGCCCTGACGGTCAAGGCGAGAAGGATCGAATGATAGAGGTATACGCCGTAGCTGATGCGACCAAGCCACAGCAGCGGGGGGAGTTCGGCCAGCCTGCCCGGCGCGCCGCCGAGGCCGTTCGAGCACGCCGCGACGATTGCCAGCATCGGCACCAGCGGCAGCACTTGAGCCAGCGTCCAGCGGGGCCACTCCCAGGCGGAATTCGCTAGCCCAGGATCGGACCAGACGATGAGCAGGAACATCGCGGCCAAGACCGGCCAGCCAAGCCGCATCCACTGCGGCGCATCCGCCCCTCGAGCGCGGCGCACGGCAAGCAGGGCGCCGCAGCCAAGGGCGTCCATCGAGGCCGGAGGCAGCAGGTCACGGGCAAGCGCCGGGCTGGCGGCAATCGGCCCGTAGAAGCGGTAGGCGAGCGAGAAGGCGATGACGCCGACGGTGATCGCCTCGATGCGCTGGCGCGGCGCCAGAAGCACGATCAGCGGCCAGACGAGGTAGAACTGCTCCTCGATGCTGAGGCTCCAGAAATGGCAGAGCAGCCAGGGCGTCCAGTCGTTTTGCCGCGCATACCAGAAATTCGAGAGGTAGAGCGCATGCCAGGCGAACGAGGCTCTGGATTGCTCCGAGGCGAACCACACGAGCCCCAGCACCGCGAAATAGGGCGGGAATATCCGGATCATGCGCCTGGCATAGAAGGAACGCAGCGCCGCCCCGGCGGCGAATGCACCGGTATCACGCGCGTCCAGCAAAAGCCGGGTGATAAGGAAGCCGGAGAGCACGAAGAACAGCCTGACCCCGAGATGGCCGACGAATGACGAGCCGTCGGGAGCGAAGAAATGCGAGTAGAGCACCAGCGTCACCGCGATGGCTCGCAATGCGTCCAACTGAATGTCGCGCGCGTTCGCCATCAGCGGCATCCGCCGGGCCGGTCACGCCAAGCGGCAGAGGTCGAGCAAAACGCGCCGCTGTAGGCCGACGACTCGCCGTCCGGGCCGGGGGCGCAATCCGTGCCGACCAACGGAATGCCCATCCGAGTTATAATAATGGCATCCTCCAACAGGCATGCCCCCAGCCCACGATTGTCGCGGCCGATGTTGCGGCGCAACACAAAATGCTTACGTCCATGAAATAAGATGTGATGCCGCGACGTGACAGAAATAGTTGTGCCCTAAAACTATAATCAGAGCTGCCCAATGGTCCTATTCAACCGCGGGTAATTGGTCTGATTTTGGCAAATATTAATCGCAAAGGATGTCGGAAAGATACCAAGCAACCGCAGCGAGTATGATGGAAATATTGAGAAAAGGCTCGATGGCGGCGCTGAGTTCTATGGAGAGTCCATAAAAGCCTTGATTTTCAAACTCTTGTGCGGTGCAACAGGCCTGCCCGAAGGGACGGGGGCCGCTTGTCCCACCATCCGCCGCCTGCTGCCTCACGACGGCGCAACCCCCAGGCTTTATCTCCGATCCCGACAAGGGCAGGGGAATGGAGAGCAAGTGACGTCGACGCCGATTGCACAACCGGACGCTCACATGGGCACAATGCCCGTGCTTGGCCTGCTTGGCGCAATGCTGTCCGTGCAGGTCGGCGCCGCCTTTGCCAAGGGCCTGTTCCCGGTGTTGGGGCCGGAAGGCACGACCATGCTGAGGCTTGCCATCGGCGCGTTGATGCTGGCGGCGGCGCTGAGGCCCTGGAAGGTGCTGCCCTCGCGGAAAAACCTGCCTTGGCTCGCCGCCTACGGCATCACCGTCTGCGCCATGAACATGCTGTTCTATGCTGCGCTCCAGCGCATTCCGCTCGGCATCTGCGTGGCGCTCGAATTCACTGGGCCGCTGTTTGTCGCCACGCTCGGTTCCAGGCGCCTGCTCGACCTTGTCTGGGTGGCGCTGGCCGTCGTCGGCATCGGCCTCCTGTCGCCTTTTGCCGGTATCAGCAGCGGACTCGATCCGCTGGGCGTGGTGCTGGCGCTGGCGGCGGGCGCCTGCTGGGGGCTCTACATCATCTTCGCGCAGAAGGCCGGCGCCGAGCTCGGCGTGCGCACCTCCGCCTATGGCATGGCGATCGCCGCGGTGCTGGCGCTGCCTTTCGGCTTCAGCGCGGCTCAAGCCCACCTCACCGACCCGCACGTCATGGCGGGCGCTGCCGTGGTCGGCCTGTTCTCCAGCGCGCTGCCCTTCTATCTGGAAATGCTGGTGCTGGCCCGCATGCCGGCCAAGGTCTACGGCATGCTGGTCTGCCTGGAGCCGGCTGGCGGCGCGCTGACCGGCTTCCTGTTTTTGCATGAGAAGCTCAACCTGTTGCAATGCTTGGGCATCGCCGCCGTCATTGCCGCCGCTTTCGGTGCGGCGGTTGCGGCGCGGCGGCCGGTGCCATTGCCGGCCTGAGCGCATCTTGCGAACATGCCGCAAGCGCGAATCTCGTTAACAGCTTGGTCGGCCTGGAAAATTGATCCCGCGACGAAAGTGTCCGACCACATCCGTTGGTTGAAATAAGACTTAGGTCCTACAGTAAAACGCAATAGGTCCGAGTGGACAAGACAAGGGTCGTGGGCCACTTCCTTATGACCTGCTGATTGGGGATGCTTATGCTGCGACATTGCCGGTGGGGTAGCTCGGCCGATGGGCTGAAGGGCTGGCATGGGGAGAGCGGGATGCGCGTAAAGCGCAGGGGCTGCAGGCTGGTCTTGCGAGCGCTTACTGCGTTGGCGCTTGTTGTCGCGCCTTTCAGTCTCTCCCTCGATGGTCCGGTCGTGACCAAGGCCTATGCCGGCAAAGGCGGCGGTGGCGGTGGAAACGGCGGCGGCAAGGGTGGTGGAAACAGTAACGGGGGCGGTAACAGCGGGAACGGCAACGGAGGCGGGAATAGCGGCAATTCCGGCTCTCCAGGTGGTTCCAATTCCGGTTCGGCCGGCGGCTCGAATTCCGGCAATGGCGGGAACAACGGAAACGGTAATAGCGGCGGCGGAAACGGTAATAGCGGCGGCAACAACGGAAACGGGAACAACGGCAGCGACAACGGAAATGGCAACAGCGGTAAGAACAGCAGCGCCAGCGCGGCAAGCACCGCCGATGTCGATGATCATGTGAACGCCCTGACGGGCGACAAGGTTGAGGCCACCGGCACCCAAATCCAGGTCACGCACCGCAATGGAATGAAGGAGAAGATCGAGAACGGCCGGTTCAGGATGGAAGACAAATACGGACGCACCATCGTCGACCGCAAGGCCACCATGGCCGATCTCAATCGCCTGAAGAGTTTGTGAGATAGAGTTTGTGAGAGCGAGGTTTTATCGGGATTAGATCTTAAGGGACCGAAGGTCAGCGCTGCAAAATCAGGTTGCCACCTTTTGCTTCGTCTCTGCGGTCCTGATCGTCTTGCGGTAGAACTTGGCTACTCACCTTACCCCCGCCTTCGTGCGGGGGTAATTTTTTAAAACCCGGCGACGTCCCGCCGCCTGCGACATTGGTCAGTCATGCCGGCGGAAATGGTCCGACCGGTCGGGGCATGGGTCGTGGGCCGCTTTCGTCTTTCGCCGGAATGTGAATCCTTGCCGGTCAAGACACTGGTTCCGTTGCGCCTTTCCCGTGAGCGGAACTTCGGCAATGCCGAGACGGACCCGCAGGAAAGGACCGGATGCACCAATCAGCCTGCAAAAGGCCCGCCAACCTTGTGCTGCGCGTCGTTGCCGCGCTGGCGATTGTCGTCGCGCCCTGTCTGGTGAAGCCGGGCTGCATGACCAAGCTTGTATCCGCCGCCTATGCCGGTAACGGCAATGGCAATGGAGGCGGCAACGGCAGTGGCGGAAACGGCAGCGGCGGCAATTCGGGTTCCGCCGGTGGCTCGAATTCCGGCTCGGCCGGCGGCTCGAATTCCGGCAATGGCGGCAACAACGGCAACAGCAATGGCCAAGGCAACAACGGCAACAGCAATGCCGGCGGCGGCAATCCAAATGCCGGGCCGGGCAACAACAGCGGCAAGGGCAACACCAATCCCGGCGGCAAGAACAGCTACACCAATGCCGCAACCGGCGACACGCTCTCCATCGACGGCGACAAGGTCACCGTCATTCATCGCAACGGCATGAAGGAGCAGGTCGAGAACGGCCGTTTCGAGATGATGGACGCGCAAGGCCGCACCATCATCGAGCGGCAGGCGACGGAGGAGGACGTGTCGCGCCTGCTGAACTTGTGAGGGGAGGGGAACTGAAGAACTGGAGAACTGGAGAACTGGAGAGAGGGTCTCTCGACTCTCCAGTTTGTTAGTTCTTCCTCAATTCCTCAATTCCCCAGTTCTCCAGTTCTCCAGTTCTTCAGTTCCCCTCAGTTCCTTTCCCTCGCCTCATGCATCAGCAGCGCCGCCTCGGTGCGGTTGCGCACATTGAGCTTGGCGAGCACCCTGGTCATGTGATGCTTGACCGTCTTCTCCTGCAGCGACAGTCGGGCGGCGACTTCCTTGTTGCTCAGCCCCTCCGCGACCAGTTTCAGGATTTCGGCCTCGCGGCCGGTGAGTTGGCTGAGCGGATCGGGCTTGCTGCCGGTGGGCTGCAGAAGGTCGGAAAGCAGCCTCGCCGAGAGGCTCGGCGATACGTAGCTCTGGCCGTTGGCGACGTCGCGCAGGATCTCGGCCAGCGCCTTGGAGCCGACGCCTTTCAGCACATAGCCACGGGCGCCGGCCTTCAGCGCCTGGGCCACGTCGGCATTGGTCTCCGACACGGTGAGCATGACGATCTTCTGCTCGGGCATCGTTGAAAGGATGCCGGCGAGCGCATTGAGACCGCCGCCCGGCATGCTGATGTCGAGCAGGAGGATATCGGGCGTGCTGGTGCGCGCCAGCCTTTCGGCGTCCTCGGCGCTGGCGCCTTCGCCCACGAGTTCGAAGCCGCCTATTTCTCCGAGGCTGCGCGCCACGCCCTCGCGAAACAGGGGATGGTCGTCGACTATTGCGATGCGGATGGACGTGCTCACGGTTGCTCCTCGACAGACAAGGTGATCACCAGTCTTGTTCCTCCCGGGCCGGTCAGCGTTTCGAACTGTCCGCCTATGCTTTCGATACGCTCCCTGAGGCCGGCAAGCCCAAGGCCCTCGCTTCGGGCCGGATCGAAGCCCGGGCCGTTGTCCGCCACCTCGACGAGAAGCTTGCCGCCTTTCGTCGTGGCCCTGACTTGCTGGCCCTTGCCCTTGCCGTGCCGGAAGGCGTTGTTCAGGCCTTCCTGCACGAAGCGATAGATGCTGATCTTTTCCGAGGTGCCGAGTTCCGGCAAGCGCTCCGGTAGGGTTAGCAACACTTTGGTGTCGGTGCGCCGCTCGTGCTCGGCCACCGCGAGCCGCAAGATGTCGGCGATGGCCTGTGTCTCGATTTGCGGCAGCACCAGTCCGTTGCAGATGCCGCGTATCTCGCGCATCGCTTCGCCGAGCGTCTTGTGGATGCCGGCGATCTCGGCCTCGCGCAGCGTGCTCGACGTGGTCGGATCGACCAGCGCCGGGCTGTCCATCCTGAGCGCGGCGAGCGCCACGAGTTGCGCCGGCCCGTCATGCAGGTCGGCGCCTATGCGCCTCAGATAACGCTCGTTGATGGCGGCGGCGCGGCGCGACGCGCGCTGAACGCGCTGCCGCAGCGTCGAGTTCTGCGCCAGCGCCGCCTGCAATTCCGAGACCTTGGCCTCGAGCGCCGCCTGCTGGGTAACGATGGTGCGGCTGCCCCGGAATACGATGCCAGAGAGCAGGGCAAGCGCCGCCGCCGTGGCGCCTGCCACGACCAGCCAGCTCCACAACAGGGCCGAGTGCAGCGATTCCTCGAAATCGCCGGACAATTCGTAGAATTCAGACACGGCCACGACCTCGCCCGACCAGGGTTCGCGCACCGGGTTGTAGATCTCGAGCAGCGGGACCCCCATCGACCGTTCTTTCTCGTCTTCCTCGTCTGCGAGCCTGTTGGAGTTGTATCTGACCATGACATTGCCGGCGAAAGCGGCGACGAGATTGACGTTGGGCTTGATCTGCCTGCCGATGAGGCTGGCGTCCTTCGAATAGAGAATCGTGCCGTCGCGCCGCCAAAGCTTGAACGAGACCAGCCTTTTCCCAAGGGCCCCTTGGCCGAGCGTCTCGTCCAGCGCCCGCTTGACGGTGTCGTCCAGCTCCTGGCTCTTGCGCATGTCGGGCAGCAGCGGCGCGATCACGCTATCGACATAGAGCGCGGTGGTGGCCGCGGAATTGTGCAGGACGCCGTCACGGATCTGCGATGTCACCCACAGCCCGACCACGAGCATCACCGCCAGAAGGCCGATGCCGCCCGCGATCACGAACTGCCAGGCAAGCGAGAGCCCGCTCCAGATTCGTGCAAGACGTTTTAAATACCTCCCAAACATCGGCACCGCTCACCCACCCGTCCAGGAGAGTATAGGCGAGGGCAGGCAATTGCGACACCGACCTTGGTCCGTGCCCGTAGGGAAGGTTAATGGCGGGCGGTTTGCCGGCCCGCACCGGTGGGCGGTTCCGATTCGCAGCCGGGGAAGGTTGCTCTTGCTTCCCGACGGCAAAAGCCCGCGCCACTCCTGTTGACGGGGAAGACGCGGGCCGGTTGCCACCTGGATCTGGATCATCTCTTGCGGCTCTACGTGCCGAGACAATCACCATTTAGGCCCGAGGTCCACATCAAAGACATATGCTTCGGTGGATATAGCGCTGCCTTGAGGTGGATGCCGGCCGTCTACCGTCATTCGCCCTTCGTTGTAGTTCCAATCATATAGCGCTTCACCCATCGGCCGCCCGCTCGCAACGCCGCGTCCCATCGGCCGCTCCATCCCGACACAAGCCGCTGGAGTCGCGGCAAAATTTGCCCCCAAAAGAAGTCAGGGCCAAGCTGTTGATGGTCTGAACGACCGCCGCATATATAACTGGCTAAAACCCTGGGGGTCTTGGCAACGCATTATGGACGCCGGTACGGACAAGAAAAAAAGAAATCAGCGGCTGTCGGTTTTTGAGCTCGAGGCGTTGCGGGAGGCTTTCAAGCGGTCTGTTCGTGAGAACGGTGTCGCGGAAGCGGAATGGGCGCGGCACGCCGAGCTTTTCGTGAAAAGAACACTGCAAAAAGCCAGCGGTCCCACGCGGGCCTGACGTTCGGGCGCTCCGGCGCCGGATGGATTTCATTGACGCCGCCGGTCGGACCATTGCGTTGGCGCATAGGACCTCAGCAACAATTGCGGGCGCAACGGGAAGTAGACACTCTATCCCTGCGCCGGCTCCCCCCAAGGAAACCCAATGGTCGGCGCTTCAGCCCGGCCTGCCTGTCAAAGAGCCGTACTCTTTTACCGCCAAGGCAGGCCGGGCTACCCCAACCGCCGATTCGGCCTCCCACGTCCGATATCCTTCGAGACACGGCGCAATTTAACGGATGCGCGGGGCGGGCATTCTAGCGCGGAACGAAAAGCGGGCAGGCGCGTTTTCCGCCGCGATGTCGAGGATCCCTCATCATCACAAGGCCGAAAGGCCTTTTCAGGCCTCGCTTGCCGAGGCTGAGCGCCTGGCGCGCGCACAAAAGAACGCCAGGCTGAAGGACCTTCGCACCCACGCTTCGTGGCTGGTGCTCGATCCGCAGGCGCACTTCCAGGAGGAGATCGATTGTTCGGCGTTGCTCGGCGACCTGCCGATCCGAAAGGTCGTCCGCGACGGCTAAAGCATGTCTCCCGAAAGTGGGAACCGATTTCGGGATAAAGACATGCCCAGAATCAAAAACCTAGAGCGCATGGAGCGAATCTGAAAGATCGCGACGCGCTTTAGCTCCTTGCGGCTTTCAGCCTCAGGCCGCCTGTAGCCGGGCCGCGCCATCCTCGCGTGATATCTCGACCAGCCGCGCGATCGCCCATGGCGCCATCAGCGCGAAGAATGCCGTGACATCGAGGAAGATCGACCGCGCCAGATCGAAACTGCTGTGGTCGTAGCAGACTGCGAACTCCATCACGCTTGACCCCTTTTTGACCCACCCGTTGCGCATGTCGTTTCACGCGTCTCGCTACATGGCCCTGATTTGCAACAAATACAAGGCATGGCTAATGTATATGTTAAGTAAGGCGCTGCTGGCGCATGCGCGGTCATGCCGGCTGAAGCACCTAGAGCGTGTCGCGATCTTTCAGATTTGCTCCTTGCGCTTTGGGCTTTTGATCTTACGCATGTCTCCCGAAACCGGTTCCCACTTTCGGGAGACATGCTTTAAGCCGGCTTCGGCCAGAACAGGGAGGTAAGCGCCACTGCCGCCAAGGCCCAGAGCGCGATCATGAAGGCGAGCCCGGCCTTGCTCACCGGCTTCTCGCGTCGCATGGCCTCTTCGCGGAATTCCTGCATCAGATCGGCCGGGACCAGCTTGACTGCGAGCATGATGCCGACAGGCACGATCAGCAGATCGTCCAGGTAGCCGATGATCGGGATGAAGTCCGGGATCAGGTCGACAGGGCTCAGCGCATAGGCCGCGACGGCGCCTGCGGTGGCTTTTGCATACCAGGGCACACGCGGGTCGCGGGCGGCAATCCAGAGCGCCACCACATCGCGCCTGATCTTGCGCGCCCATTGCTTTGCCGTATCGAACATAGACATGCGGCCTATATACGGGCGCGAGGGTCTTCAGGCCATCTGGCGATCGACGGCTCGGCTTCTCAGGCGCAATCCTTCATTTCCACAACCTCGACGCCGAGGCGGAAGGCCTGGCCGTCGGCATAGGAGCGCGCATGCTGCTCGGCTTCGAAGGGGAAGATGAGCGTCGTACCGTAGGCGGTGACACGCACCGTCCACTTCTGGCCTCTGACGAGTTCAACGCCGTGAAGCTTCGCCGTAACCATCTCACCCTCCTCAGATCCGGCACGTCAGCGACATCCGCATAACGTCGCCAAAGTCATTTGAATACAAATAATCCGACCAAATCGTGTCGTTGCGGCGTCGATTCCGACATTTGGCCGTTTGCGTCCGTGAAATGGTTCACCGACAGCGGCGCCTTTTTTCGGCCGGGCCGCAAAAGGGGGCGGGACGCCCTGCCTGGAACCGCGACGGTCCCGGTCAGGTTAAAGTCTTGGTTCATAAGGAGGCCCCCATGATCCGCAAGCTGAAATCGGGCGAATATCGGCTCTATTCGCGCAAGATCGATCCCAGGACCGGCAAACGCCGCAATCTGGGCACCTTCAAGTCGCGCGAAGCGGCCGAAAAGCACGAACGCGAAGTGCAGTATTTCAAGCGGCACTAGTTAGTTTTCGCGACGTGGTGGCGATCGCGTCATCCATGCGGTGTCGGCGGGGTGCGTGGGCGCGGGTGGCCAGGCACATTGGAGCCGATATGGTCGAGGTCGCAACGTCGCGTGATCATCTCGACCGACTTGGTGTCGACGCTCACGCGCCCCAGCACCTGCACGGTCGTGCGGCCGAGGTCGTCATCGACATGGACGACCTCGCCCTCGAGCCTGAGCTTGTCGCCAACCTTGGCGTTGGGCTCGACCATCGAATAACTATGGCTGTTGCCGTCGAGCGTCAGCGTCACGCGATCCTTGACGCGCTCGGTCACCGTCGCGACCACTGCCACCCTGTCCCCTATTTCAACAACGGGCCGTATCATTGCGGCCTCCTTTCTGCTCCGTGCGGTTGTTGCCGGGAGCCAATTGGCTGTCGACATGACGGTGCCGGCAGCTGCTGAAATAAACGAAAAAACAGGTGTTTGGTTGCCTCTGAGCTACCTGCCGCTATGGCCCGGCCGATCACATGAAGGCAGGATTGTGCGGCAGATACTGCGTTCAGTCGCCATGCCGGGCGATGCCATCAACAGCATCGTAAGGTGATGCGCATGCCTCGATCGACCGCAAGGCCGAGCACCGTTGCATATGCCTGCCGTCTTGCCCACCGGGGTGTTGTGGCTTGGCCCGCGCGGAACCACGCGGGCCGCCAGATGTTCCTTTTGATCACAACGACAACAGGGGCGGCACATGGTTGCGCCACGCGCGGTTTGGAAGGGTTTTCTGAAGGTCGGGTCGGTCTCGTGCGGCGTGAAGCTGGTCGGCGCGACCAGCGAAGCCGGAAAGGTTCATTTCAAGATCCTGAACCGTAAGGACGGCTTGCCGGTGAAAAGCGCCTATGTCGACGAGCAGACGGGTGATGTCGTCGAGACCGAAGATCAGACCAAGGGCTTCGAGTTAGAGAAGGATGATTTCGTGGAGATCGAGCCCGACGAGATCAAGAAGCTGAAGCTTACTTCGGCACATACGCTGGAGGTCGATGAGTTCGTGGCCTTGGATGACATCGATACTCGCTACCTTGAAAAGCCTTATTATCTCATTCCCGCCGACGGCGCGGCCCTGGAGGCCTTCAGTGTGCTGCGCGAGGCGATGAAGGAGAAGCGGGTCGCTGCAAGATCCTGCGTGGTGCTCTACCAGCGCGGCCGCGAGGTGGTGATCCAGCCCTTCGACAAGGGCATGCTTCTCACCGAACTGCGTACCCACAACGAGATGGTTTCGGAGAAAAGCGTCTTCGAGGATCTGACGTCGCCGAAATACGACAAGGACCTGCTGGAGATCGCCGAGCTCCTGATCGACAAGAAGGTAACGAAGTTCGACCCGTCAAAATTCCAGGACACTTATGAGGATGCGCTTATCGCGATGATCGATGCCAAACGCAAGGGCAAGAAGCTGCCGAAGGCCGCACCCAAGCCGAAGGAGAACATCATCGATCTGGCTGCGGTGCTGAAGAAGAGCCTCGCCAAGGAAGGCATCAAGGCTCCGTCGAAGACGAAGCCCGTCCGCAAGTCTGCTTGATCAAGACTGAGATAATCGTCCAAGCCGCGTCATCCGTTCCCTCCGTCGGATTTGCGATGCATCGCTTGCCTACCCTGGGGGATAGGTTAGCGGCATGACGATACACAGCTCCCACTCCGATATCATCGCCCGGCTCAAACGCGCGCACGGCCATCTCGCCGCCGTGCTCACCATGTTCGAGCAAGGCCGCTCCTGCCTCGATCTCGCCCAACAGCTCCACGCCGTCGAAAGCGCCGTCGGCAACGCCAAGCGCGAGCTGATCCACGACCATATGGAGCATTGCCTTGTCGAGGGCGGCGAGCCGACCAGGGACACGCTCAAGGAGCTGAAGCAGCTCACCAAATATTTGTGAGGCGGTTGATGTGGGAAAAAATTCTGGACTGGTTCGGCTTCGGCGCGCATGGACATGACCATAGCGGGCATGACCATGGGGAGCATGGCCACGGACCGCACGGCCACACGCATGGCGTGATCGACGCCACCATCGCCACCACCGATCGCGGCATCTGGGCGATCAAGTGGTCGTTCGTGATCCTGGCGATCACCGCCGCCCTGCAGATCGTCGTCGTCATGGCTTCGGGCAGCGTGGCGCTGCTTGCCGACACCATCCACAATATCGCCGACGCGACCACGGCCATTCCGCTCTGGATCGCTTTCGTGCTGGTGCGGCGAAAGCCGACCCGCACCTTCACCTACGGTCTCGGCCGGGTCGAGGACCTGGCAGGCATCGTCATTGTGCTCATCATCCTGGCGAGCGCGCTTGTGGCTGGATATGAAGCCATCAACCGCCTGTTCAACCCGCAGCCGGTGCAGTTCCTGGGCTGGCTCGCCGCGGCCGGCGTGATCGGCTTCCTCGGCAACGAGGCGGTGGCCGTGTTCCGCATCCGCGTCGGCCGCCAGATCAACAGCGCGGCCTTGATCGCCGACGGCTATCACGCCCGCACCGACGGGCTCACCAGCCTTGCCGTCGTTGCCGGCGCGCTCGGCGTCTGGCTCGGCTTGCCGCTGGCCGATCCGATCATCGGCCTCATCATCACCGCCGCTATCTTCGGCATCGTCTGGCAATCGGCGCGCTCGGTGCTGACGCGCATGCTGGACGGCGTCGAGCCCGGCCTCGTCGGCGAGATTCATCATGCCGCCGACCATGTCGCCGGGATCGAGAGGGTGGTCGACGCGAAGGCCCGCTGGCTCGGCCACAAGCTGCATGTCGACGTGGAAATCGCGGTCAATGATGGGCTGCTGCTCGCCGCCGCGAACAACATCGCCGCATCGCTCAAGGCCGAGCTCTCCGCGCACATTCCCGCGCTCGACGTCGCCACGGTGCGCTTTGCCGAGCCACGGACGGAAGGGGGCCACCATCATGCGCCCGATCCGTTCCTGGTCTCCGGCAAACTCGCCAGCGGGCTGCTCGAGATCGTCGACACGCCGCAGGGCGAGCGCATGCGGCTGCGCCTGTCGCGTCACGCGGAGGGCCTGCGGGCGAACGTCGCCATCGAAAGGGCGGACGGCGCGGTCGAAAGCCTGCCGCTGTCGCCGGTCGGCGGCGACCATCACTACCTGCAAAGCCTGGTCGCCCCGGCCGAGCCGCACGAGTTCAGCGCCAGGCTGCAACTGGCTGCGGGTTCCGACAGCGAGGATTTGCCCTTCGCCATGGCCGAGCCTGAAGGCCATCACCATGAGCACGCGAATGGATGATACAGGCACTCTTTGAGTACCAGCGCGAAATCTACCTGGCGATAACGCAACACTAAGGGCGCGCGGCGTCGATGTTCGCCTTCCGCCTCGTAGCTGGGCTGTTTGACGCCAAACGGACCGATGCAGCGTAACGGCCCTTCGGAATCCCGCCGGGACTGCGTCAAAGATCAGCTACCTGTCCTGGTGTGTGTTTGATCGAGCGCCAGCTTCAGCCCTTTGGCCAAGTTCCCGACATCGTCATTCGCCCAGAAATGCATGAAGAACAGCCGGGGTTCATCGTCGAGCATGTGGTTGTGCACGGCGGTCACTTCTATCCCGCTTTCCCGCAAAGCTCGTAGCACCGGGTTCACTTCGGATGCGATCAGAACGAAATCGCCGGTGATCGCGGCCTTGCCACCGCCGGTGGGCTGGAAGTTGATGGCAATCGCGGAACCCATTGCATCAGGCACGTCCATGCCATCGTCTTTGATGGTCTCTGCGCGCGGGATGCTGATCTGATAGACACCGCCGTTGACCTTGCCTTTGTGGCCAAGCGTCTTGTCAATGGTTTGCGTGTCGAGATCGATCGCTTTCGAAGCAGCGGCGGCGCTCGCCGGTGCGTCCGACAGCGGCGTTCCACTTTGCTGCAACGCCGAATGCAGCGCCGTAGCCAACTTTTCCGGATCGCCGTGCGCCAGGACGTGCATGTACATCGTCTCCGGCTGGGCCCTCTGCAGGTGATTATGGAGAGCCGTGATCTCGATGCCGCTTTCGATCAGTTTCATCATCACCGGGTCGATCTCGGGCAAGGTCAAGACGAGATCGCCCATCACCATGGCGTCGTGATCGCCCATGGGCTTGAATGCGAGCCACGAACCGAGCGCCAAGGCTGGTTTGAGTTCCAAGCCGTCGAGAGTGACTTTCAGGTCCGAACGAGGCAGCCCGACGCGATAGATGCCGCCTGGCACCTCTTGGCCGGGTTTCCCGAGTGCCTGCGCTACCGCCTTCCAGTCGGGTGCGGCAAGCGAGGGTTGGGCAATTCCAAGGGAGGCTGCCAACGCGAGGCCAGTTATGATTTTTCCACGCATGATTTGCTCCTGTGTTCAGCCCAGGCGCCCAAATGGAAAACGTCTGCCGTTCCGAGATGCCGTCACGCTCGCGCAATTGTGATGCGCTCGGTCATCAGGCCGCCGGCTCGCGTGTTCGTCGCTCTTTTCGGCGCGAGTGCTGATGCGCAACGCGTCACCGCACGCTGATCAGCGCCGTGCCGGCGATGGCCAACAGCGCGCCGGCCCAGGCGGCCGCGGTCGGCCTTTGCCCGCTGCGCAGCCACACCATCGGCAAGATGATGACCGGCGTCATCGAGGACAGCGTCGAGATGATGCCGACATTGCCTGTGCGCAGCGCGGCCATCAGGCAGGACATGCCGAGGGAGGTGCCGACGAAGGCGGACAGCACGGCGAGCCCGACCGTGCCGAACTGGGCGGCCTCCCGCTTGCCCCTGCCGAACGGCGTCGCGGCAAGGGCGACGAACAGGATCACGGCGAGGCCCGAGCGCAGCGCCATGGCCGTGAACGGTTCGACGCCAGCAGCCATGGCCGGCCGCGCCAAAAGGGTACCGATCGCCTGGCCGAGCGCCGTCGTCACGCCGAGCACGATGCCTGGTCCGAGGCGCCCGGTGAGCGGCGGGCCGGGCACGGTGCTGACCGGCACGGTGGAAGGGGTGACGACCGGCATCGCCGGCGCCAGGTCGCCGCGCTTGAGGAAGCGCCGCGGCATGCCGATCGCAAGCACGACGCCGGCAAGCACCAGCGCTACGCCCAGCGCCTGCCAGTGGCTGACGGTTTCGCCGAGCACGAGATAGCCGAGCGCCAGCGCGAAAGGCGAGGTGAGCGAAAAGAGCAGCGCCGTGATGCGCGGGCCGACCGAATAGATGGTGGCGAAATAGGTCGTGCTGGCGATGCTGATGCCGGCGAAGCTCGATCCGGCGAGCAGCCAGAACTCCCTTGGTCCGATCGTGTGCCAGCCGCCGATCGCCAGCGACACCGAGCCTGTCATCACGAAGGTCGCGAGCATCTGCCAGCGGGCAAGCTGGAGGAGGGGAACGCGGCCTTTGAGCTCGCTGAGGAACATGGAACTCAGCGCGCTGCACAAGGCGGCGGTGACGGCGAAGGCTTCGGGGGCGAACATGGCTGGCGACTGCGAATCCGGGAGCCATGCTTACGCCAGCACGAGGCCCTCGGCTAGGCTGTGCGGGGCCGCGGCCTGCCGAAGATCATCCAACTGGCCGCGATCAGCGCTGCGGTGGTCGCAAGAAGCACCGCGAGGCTCGGCAGGTGCAAGAACACAGTCCGCCAGCGCGGCTCGATCACCGCGCCGGTGCTGAAGGTCTCGCCGCTGAACTGGCACAGGATCCAGGACGCGCCGCTGCGCACCATCTCGGCATCGATGTCGGAGATCAACGCCTTCGCCCCATGCGCTGCCGACGGCATCGTCGCCATGTAGGTGAGCAGCGCCTTGGCGGTGGCGAGATAGGCGTGGCTGCATTCGTTAAACGGGCTCTCCTCATCGCCGAGGCTGCCCGGCATCAGGCCCCAGAGGCAGTAGGTGTATTGCAGGTTGCCGTGATTGTAGAGCCGCCGGAAGGTCGGATCGGTCACCGTCTGTGCTTGCGCGAGTGCGAGAATGTCGCCGCGATAGCGCGCGATCACCGCCATCTGGCCATGGGTGAGGCTGGGGATCTGGATGCCGGGAGGCGGAGGGACGGAAGATCCGCTATGGGCTTGGGCCGGGGCTGCCAGGAGGAGGGCGAAAAGGGTCGCCAAAAAGAAATTGGCCGCCAGGGCGCGGAACCGTGGCGGCCAACGCATCGGATTTCAGGCGTAGCGGCGGGCAGGGCTGCGCTGGTCGCGCACCGCGACCACGCGTTCGGCAACCGCACCGAAGCCGAGCCCGACGACGGTCCACAGCACGAGCTGGATGCCGAGCGAGGCGACGCGGAACTGCCACAGCACGGTCGCGGAGAAGGTCTCCGGCACTTCGTTGATGTCGGGCAGCGCCGCCTTCACCAGCGCGAAGACGACGAGGAAAGCCAGGCCCGCGACGATCGAGGCGTTCCAGGCGCCGAGCCGGTTCCACAGCCGTTGCGCCAGGCCGACCGCCGCCACCATCGCCGCGATCGACACCACGATCATGATGAAGAACAGCTCTGTGCGGTAACCGATTGTCTCGGCATTGCCGACAGCCGGTGGGTTCGCCGGGTATTTGAGGCTCGGAACCACGATCACGGCCAGGAAGCCGAGCAGCGCGATCAGCGCCGAGGTGCCGCGCGGGCCGAGCGAGCCCAGCCGGCCATAGGCATAGGCAAAGACCAGCGAGAACAGCCCGCCAAGGGCGGCGCCATAGACCAGCACGCCGGTCGCCAGGCCAATGCCGGCCTGCGTGGCGCGGCTGACCATCTCGGGCTCCGGCGCCTCGCCGGTGGCCTGGGCCTGCTGTTCCTCGAAGGCGATCGCCTTATCGACCTGCGGCTCGCCATAGACGCGAGCAAAGGCGAATGCCAGAATCCCGGCGACCAGCCCGACAAGCAAGCCGCGCAGCAAGAGTTTTCCGACCATGTTCAGAACCCTTTGTCGAAAGCGGGTTCAGCGATGCTGAACCGCTTTAGTGGCAGGGGAAGCCGAGCAGGTGGCGGCCGTCATGCACGAATTCGTGCACCGCCGTGCCACGGATCAGCGAGGTCGCGCCTTCTTCCGCGCCGACGAAATAGAGCATCAGCATCAGCATCAGGCCGGCGAAGATGGCCCAAGGCAGAAGCTCGCGGACCGGAATCGCAACCGGACCGTAGCTGGGGGCGAAAGTGGTGTCGGACATATTTGACCTCCCTTGGGATACTGCGTCCCGTTGATCGAACAATGCTGCGGAATAAGGCCTGACTTTCGGCTTGTGCCGATCACAGTGGCGCGACCGTGCCGGACTCGCACCGGCTTCCAATCCCGTATAGCGCTAAAACACTTGTCAGCACTTCGTTCGCCTGTCAACGACATGTAATGGCCAACGCGGCCTCGCGCGGCTGAAATTTCACTGGACCACGGAGTTTTGGGATGTTCGCCCGCCTGACGATGATCGCAAGCGGCGCGGCGCAGAGCACGCGCAAGGGCTGCTTTCCGAAGGACGAGGCGCCGGAGCCGAGCGCTCTCAAGCGCGCCGGCGCGATCGCTTCGTCGCTGCGCCGGGCCGACCGCGTCTGGACGAGTCCGGCGCTTGCGGCGCGCGGAACGGCCGAAGCGCTCGGCCTGGACGCGACGGTCGAGCCGCTGCTTGCCGAGCAGGATTTCGGGCGCTGGGCCGGCAAAGGTTTCGAGGAGGTGCAGGCCGAGGATCCGGAAGGCATGGCGGCCTGGCTTTCCGATCCGGACGCCGCGCCCCATGGCGGCGAGTCGCTTGCCGCGGTCGCCTTGCGTGGCGCGGCGCTGATGGAGCGCCTGGCCGGCGAGGGCGGCCACACCATCGCGCTCACCCATGCCGTGCCGATCCGCGCCGCCATCGTGCATGTGCTGGGCGCGCCGCTCTCCGCCGTCTGGAAGATCGACATCGAGCCGCTGTCACACACCGAATTCCGCAGCGACGGGCGCCGCTGGGTGCTGCATGCGAGCGGCGTGGTCGCCGCCGCGAGATAGCGCTGGAAAAGCACTTGGCTGGCGACGAGCGGTCGCCGGCGAAGGCGAAGTCCGCCGTTTCAGCGATCGCTAACGGAACGGAAACGCCTCGCTGCTAGGGTGCGGCCCGTGGCGAGGAGAGCCTCGCCCGAGGAGTCCGTCGCCTATGGCCGAATATCCCGAGACCGAGCGCCGCCTTCATGTGCGCGAATTCGTGCTCAAGGAAGCCACGATCATTGCCAATGGCGTCAGGATCGGCTGTTCGGTCAGAAATCAGCACGAGCAGGGCGCGGAATTGCGCGTGGCCGCCGGTATGGACATCCCGGAACGCTTTCTGCTCGAGGTTCCGGCCGACGACATGGCCTATCGCGCTTTGGTGCGGTGGCGGCGCAACGACCGCGTCGGCGTGGCGCTCTACAGCAACGCGCCGAAGGACTGACGCGCAGGCATCTCACCGATCCGTCACTTGATCCTGTCTGTTGCAGGCCAACACCATGATCCGGTTCTGAAGCAGCGGCGCCGCTCGCCGCCCTTCGCAGGATCAGCAACAGCGGCTCGCCCCGCAGCATGGCTGGCTTGCCGCCTTCTGTTCCGTCAGCCAGCGGTCGCGCGGCTTGCAGCTTGCCGGTCGTGGCGTCAGCTCGACCTCGATGACACCGCCAACGACGCTTGGCTGAGCCGCCCGGTGCAACTCCATGGGGCGGACGCCGTCACTGACCTCAAACGTCAGCTTCGCCGCTTGATCGAGAGCGACGTGGTCCGAAACCTTGCGGATGATCGCGGCGAACTTGCCGGCTGGCATATGGACCGGGCCGCCTTCGTCCACGTCCCATAGCTGGACGAATATCTCCGACCATGATTCCGGATTCGCTTCGCAATCCAGCGCCGCGAACTGTCCCGCCTTCACCTCGGTGACATGGTAGCCCGGCTTCACCGCCCGTCCGCCGTAGCGGAACACCAATGGCTTGTCCTTGCAATCGGCCAGCGCCGCCATGAGATCGCCGATGGTCAGGTCGGAGGGGTCGACCGGGGTGACGTTTTTCCGGTTGTCAGAAGATAGCATGTCGGCTATTCCTCATTTCAATATTTCAAGGATTATTGAAACGTGGATGAACGTCAAGCCTTGATCGCCTTTGGCGCGCTGTCGCAGGAAACACGCCTGCGCCTATTGCGCCTGTTGGTCGTCGCCGGACCGGAAGGCATTTCCGCCGGTTCCCTCGCCGAACAAGTCGAGGTCTCGCCCTCCAATGTCAGCTTCCATCTCAAGGAATTGGAACGGTCTGGCCTCGTGACCGCGAGGCGCGATGCCCGCTCGATCGTCTACAGTGCCGAGTACGATGCGCTGTCCGGGCTGATCCGCTTCCTGATGGAGGATTGCTGCTCGGGTCGCCCGGAAATCTGCGCGCCGGCGCTTGCGGCGTCTTGCTGCCGGCCGGGCGAGAGGGCGCGGCAGTGATCGGTGCGCCCCGCTGCCCAACGCAAGGCTGATCGATGAACATTTTTGATCTTCCGCGCCGGTTCGCGGCTGAAGCCTTGGGCACCGGTCTGCTGGTGGCGACGGTCGTCGGTTCCGGCATCATGGCCGAGACGCTGACGCATGACACAGCGCTGGCGCTGCTTGGCAACACGCTTGCGACCGGCGCCATGCTGGTGGTGTTGATCACCGTCCTTGGCCCGATCTCCGGCGCGCATTTCAATCCGGCCGTTTCGCTGGTGTTCCGCCTCAACCGGTCGCTGCCAGCCCGCGATCTCGTTGCCTATCTCGTCGCGCAGGTCGCCGGCGGCATTGCCGGCACGATGGCGGCGCACCTCATGTTCGCCCTGCCGATGCTGGAGGTCGCAACCAAGCTGCGTGCCGGACCGGCGCAGTGGTTCTCGGAAGTGGTCGCGACATTCGGCCTTGTCGCCGTTATTCTCGCCGGCCTCCGTTTCGAGCGACGGGCCGTGCCGTGGCTGGTCGGGCTCTATATCACGGCGGCCTATTGGTTCACGGCGTCCACGTCTTTCGCCAATCCCGCCGTCGCCGTGGCGCGCTCGCTCACCAACACCTTCTCCGGCATCAGGCCGGTCGATCTGCCAGGCTTCATTGCCGCCGAGCTGGCCGGCGCCTTGATCGCGCTGGCACTGATGGGCTGGCTGCTCAAGCCCGAAACCGTTCAGCAACACCAGCTACTGAAAGCAGAGCCATGACGGTCACCATCTATCACAATCCCGCCTGCGGCACCTCGCGCAACACGCTCGCCATGATCCGCGCAAGCGGCGAGGAACCTGTGGTGATCGAGTATCTGAAGACGCCGCCGAGTCGCGAACGGCTGTTGGAACTGATCGCCGCGATGGGGATCAACCCGCGCGGGTTGTTGCGGGAGAAGGGAACGCCTTACGCCGAACTAGGCCTCGCCGACCCGAAATGGAGCGACGACGAGCTGATCGATTTCATGCTCGCCCATCCGATCCTGATCAACCGGCCTGTCGTCGAAACGCCCAAGGGCACGAGGCTGTGCCGGCCTTCGGAAGCGGTGCTGCCGCTGCTCGACAATCCGGTGCGCGAGTTCGTCAAGGAGGATGGCGAGAAGGTCGCCTACGGGCCGGGGCAAGTCTGATTGGAAGCCACGGCACCGCTCGCCCGCAGCCGCCATCTCCTCGTCTCGGCTCTCGGCGTCACACAGATCCTCGCCTGGGGATCGTCCTACTATCTGCCCGCCGTTCTTGCCGCACCGATTGCCAGGGATACCGGCTGGTCGCTTGCGTCGGTCGTTGCCGGGCTGTCCTGCGGGCTGCTGCTTGCCGGGCTGGTCTCTCCCGTTACCGGGCGGCTGATCCAGCGCCATGGCGGTCGGCCCGTGCTTGCCGTGAGCTCGTTGCTGTTGGCCGCAGCGCATTCGCTGCTGGCGACGGCAACCACCTATCCCCTTTACCTGATTGCCTGGCTGCTCATGGGGCTGGGCATGTCGAGCGGCCTCTACGATGCCGGTTTCGCAACGCTCGGCCGCCTCTATGGACACGGAGCGCGAAGCGCCATCACCAACCTGACGCTCTTCGGTGGTTTCGCAAGCACGGTCTGCTGGCCGCTCAGCGCCTTCCTAGTCGAGCATGGCGGATGGCGTATCGCCTGCCTCTCCTACGCGGCCATCCATCTGGCGATCTGCTTGCCGCTCCATCTCCGGATGATACCGCCGTCTCCGCCCGCGGCGCCCGCGCCAACGAAAGACAGGTCGAAGGAGGCGTCGACCGCGGGCAGGACGCGGGCACGGTTCATTCTGCTGGCTTCCATCCTGACATTGGCCGCGATGATCGCATCCATGCTCTCCGTCCACCTGCTGACGCTGCTGCAACTGCGCGGCGTGAGCCTTGCGGCCGCCGTCGGCCTTGGCGCCCTGGTCGGCCCGTCACAGGTTGGAGCGCGGGTGGCGGAGCTGCTGATCGGCCGCAACCGGCACCATCCGATCTGGACGATGCTGACATCCGTATCGCTGCTCGCGGCCGGGATCTGGCTGCTCCTGGCGAGCCAGACCTTCGTTGCACTCGCTTTGATCCTTTACGGCGCCGGCAACGGCATCCACACGATCGCGCGCGGCGCGCTGCCGCTGGTGCTGTTCGACCCGCAGCAATACGCGGCGCTGATGGGCAAGCTCGCGACGCCCAGCCTCATCGTCCAGGCGGCAGCTCCTTCGATCGGTGCGCTGCTTCTTGGCATGGGCGGCGGCAATCTCGTCCTGATCGTTCTCGCGGTTGCCGCCACGGTCAATGTGGGGCTCTGCGCCTGTCTTCTCGCGGTGGTGCGCGGATAGCTTCGTCTCACGGCCCTGCAGCCCGGCCGAACTTTACATTTTTGTAAATTGCCCCTGATGGCCGGTTCACGATACGGCTGGCCGGCGGCTCGGTTCGCTCATCCACTTGTCGGGCAACAGCACTCCCGGATGAACGGGTCGAACCGCATTCAACTTGGGAGAACGCTATGATTCGCAAGGTTTTGGTTGCAGCTTCGGTTGTTGCGCTGTTCAGCGTGCCGGCATTTGCGGCTACGCAGTATTGGGTGGCAAAGGACACCACCACCAAGAAATGCTCGGTGGTTTCCACGAAGCCCGACGGCAAGAAACTGACCGACGCCGGGACGAAGGCCTACACGTCCCAGGCCAATGCCGAAAAGGCGCTGAAGATGCTCAAGGACTGCAAGTAAGCTTGCTGTCCTAAAATCCGCGCCCGCTTCGGCATGCCGGAGCGGGCTTTTTTCTTCGTCGGGACTGCCTTCCGCTGCACGTCTTTTCACCAGTCGACGCATGTCGCTTAAAATGCGCCGTGGTTTGGCTGAGCGACATGCATCGAACAAGACTCAAAGCGAGTGGCGAATCGGAAAGATCGCGAGGCGCTCAGAAACGGAAATTCACGAAAGCCTTCAGCGTGTGGAAGGCTACGTCGTCCTTGATCGTCAGCCCCTCGCCATTGTCGAGGATCTGCTTCGAGCCAAGGTCCACATAGGCATACTCGGTGCCGAAGGAGATGCGATCGGTGATGGCGTGCTCGAGACCTGCGCCGATCGTCCAGCCGGCGCGTGTCTGCTCTTCGTTGAAGACGGTCGTCCCGCCAACGGTCAGCGTCTGCTCGGTCTTGCCGAAGGCAAGGCCGCCATGGCCGTAGATGAGCGTGCGGTCCCAGGCGTGCCCCAGCCGCGCGCGCACGGTGCCGAGATATTTGACGTCCACTTCGCCATTGAAGATCTCGGCGCCGTCCACCGAGGCCGTGACCGAAGCGCCATAGCTGGATGCGGCAATGTCCGCCACGGCACCGATCACCCAGCGGTTGTCGAACTGCCAGTCATAGCCGGCCTGGATGCCGCCGAGGAAGCCGCTCGCGGAAATCTCGAACGCGCCGTTGATCGGCGGCGGATTTCCGTCGGCAAAGATCTGCCGCGAATTGAGGTTCATGTCGCCCACGGCAAACGAACCGAACCCGCCGAAATAGGGTCCCGTCCAGTTGAAGCTCTCCTCCGCCGGCGGCGTCGGTGCCGCCTCCGGGGCGAGCGCGTCGGCCGCGAATGCGCTGCCGGCGGCAAGAACGATCGCCATGGCGGCCATGGACGTGGGTATGATCTTCATCGGATACGTTCCTCGTTGGATTGCCAGTTCAAAAATTGCGTCCACATTCCTTCCCGCTCATGCATGAGCGGGTCTCCGGGGCCGTCAGCCAATTTGCGAAGACATGTCCGCTCACTGCGGACGTGAAAATCGAGTACCGCCCCTTCAACGCAGCGCTACCAGAGAAAATCCAGGTGCGTGTGGCGAATACGGAAGTCAAAATTGCAATAACGGAACAGTTGTTGTTCCAGAATTTCAGTCTTGCAAATTTGTCACACCTAACTCATTTTCAGAAAGCTGAGAGACCATTTTGGATAGGCTCGAACCGGGGCGGAAATGATGGTTCTCAGGCGCCAGCGGACAGGCAAACGCCAATTGCGGGCAGGCGCCGTCCAACCCCAGGCAGTCTAGGGAGCACGATGCCGAGCGCTGATCGGGTGGCCACATTCTCAGCGGACGACATTCCCGAGGATCATCGGGACGAGTTCATTCGCGATTTCTACGGTCGCATCCAGATGCGGTTGGACATCACGCCGCGTGCCGACACGCCTCTCAGATTCTCGGCCCGCACCCTGATCCTGCCTGAGATGAATCTCACCAAGGGCGCCGTCTCTCCCATGGTCTGGGAGCGCAACAGCGCCCTGATGGCCGACGGCAACGACGATATCATCCTGTCCTGGAACAAGGGCGGCTACCGCTTCACCATGCCTGGGCGCGGCGACTTCAGCACCGATCCCGGCACCGCCGCCATCTTCCCGATGGACCGCCGCTACTCGGTCGCCAGCGAGGATTCGCAATGGACCATGGCGCTTCAGTTCAAGCGCTCGCTGCTGGCCCCGCTGGTGAAGAACCTCGACGATGTGCGTCCCGACAGTCTCGGCCTCACGCTCCCTGCACACCGGTTGCTCTTCGATTACCTCTGGTCACTTCTGCACATGGAGGGGCCTGAGACGCTCGCGCCTCTCGCTTCCCGCCACATCACCGATCTTCTTGCCGTTTCTTTCGGTGGCATGGAGGCCCATACGCATCCTCCGGGTGTCCGCGCGGCAAGGCTTGCCGGCATCAAGCAGCACATCGCCCGCAATCTCACCGATCCCGGGCTCAATGTCGGCCAGGTGTCGCGCAGGTTCGGCATCAGCGAGCGCTATGTCCGCCAGCTATTTGCCGGAGAGGGCACAAGCTTTTCCGACTATGTCAACGGCGAACGGCTCGCCTATGTCCACAGCTGCCTTACCGATCGCCGGCAGTTGCTGCGGCGCATCGCCGACATCGCCTTTGAGGTAGGCTTCAATGAGCCGTCCACCTTCTATCGGCAGTTCCGGCTGCGCTACGGCATGACGCCGACGGAAGTTCGTGCCTTGACCGAGAAGGCCGGCAACGGCTGAAGGACATGGCGGCCGTTGCCGACATCTTCGCCCGGTGCCGCATCGGTGTGTTTGCCCGCAGCCTGATTCTACGCGCAGTCGCCTACTTGTCCGCCGCCAGCGTCTCGTTGAGCACGGCGGCCAGATGCAAGCCGCCGAGCGCGAGCTGCTGGATGGCGACCGGCGAGAATGTGTCGAAATAAGCCTGGTCGAGGATCACCGCGTGCGGGTTGTCGGACTTGATCACCGTGCCCTTCGGCAGCGCGCGATAAGCGTCTTCCGCCTTGCCGTGGCATTCGGCCAGCCATTTTTCCGGCGTCTGGTCGGCAGCCGGCATCGGCGTGAGATGCGGGATGACATCGGTCTCGAGGTCGAGCGCCACCTTGCCCCAGTCATAGTATTTGAACAGGATCAGGCTTGAATCCCACACTGCATGGAAGGTGGTGAGGTCGCGGTAGGTCGAGCCGTCCGGCTTCGGCCGGTAGACGTTGAAGCTCACCGTCAGCGTATTGCCGCCCTGGTCGCTCTGGTTGTTGTCCTGGCGCTCGACACAATGCAGCGGCTGCGACAGGTCGCCGACCAGATGGATGACGAAGGCCAGCGCCTGCCAGCGCTCCTCGTCGCTTTTTGCCGGATCGGCCAGGATCTTCTCCTGCGCCGGCAGCGCGCGCATCAGACAGACGCCGGAGCTTGCATTGTCCTTGCAGTCGCGCGCCGGATCGTAGGCGGTCGTGCTGGCGCTCGCATCGCCGGGCTTGGAGGCCAGCGGAATGTCGATGAAATGCCAGTTCGACGTCTCCTTGTGGTTGTTGGCCCGATAATCGTCGGCCCAGCTCGCCACCGAGGCCAGCGAGACGGTCGCCGGCGGCTGCAGCTTGAGGTGCGAGCGCAAGAGCTTCTCGATCGTGTCATAGGCGTTCTGGCTGAGCCTGTGCTGCGCAATCTCGGCGATCACCGCATGGCCCTCTTGGCCCCAGGCCATCGCCTGCCCGCACATCGCCCCACCCGTCACCGTTGTCGCCAAGCAAAATGCCGCCGCGGCTTTCCACGTCATCGCCTTGCCTCCTCCGGGGTTCGATCCGGAAAGTACAATGGAGACTTGTGACACGGACATGAACAATCTCACTAACGAGATTGTGAGGCGGCTGAGGTAAGCGATTTTCTTATGTTCGGCGGCCGGCGAACACTTTGCCGCGCCCGCACAAGAAAACCGGGCCGGCGAATTGTCCAGCCCGGGCTCTTCCTTCATTCACAGTGGCGAGCGCTTCAGTCGCGATGCTCCGGCATCGCCTTCAACTGATCCTTTGTCCAACTGGTGACCGCATGCACGTCGCCGTCCTCGTCGCGCATGAAATCGAGCTGGCTGGCGGTCACGGCCACCGGCTTGGCGCCGATGCCGAGGAAGCCGCCGACATCGATGACGACCTGGCTGCCATGCAGGTGGTCGACCGAGCCGATCTTCTCGTCATCCGGACCATAGATGGTCGCACCTTCGAGGATGTCGGGGGTTAGCTCGGCATTGGTCAGTCTGACGTGGCTGGTGTGGTCCATGGCGCATCTCCTGTGGTTGTACAGGGGATGAACCTCCGATCGGGCCAAGGGTTCCGCCGACAAAGCGAAAAGCGAGTGCTGCTCAGCGAAGCGCTGCCCACCCCGTCACGAGGATGAGGACAAGCGTGACCAGCGCTCCCGAGACATAGAGGATCGTCCTGACGCTGCCGCCTTTGGCCGCGTTTCCGCCGCGCAGGTAGATGACCATGTGGACGAAGCGTATCGCAAGGTGAACCCAGACAAGGACGGCGAGCGTCAACGGTCCGACGCCGACCATCATCGCCAGCACCGCGGGCACGACGAAGGGGGCGAGCGCCTCGACCGAGTTCATGTGGACGCGGTCGATCCGGTAGAGCGGGTTGTCGTCGTCCGCGGGAATGACCGGACCCGAAAGCTTGCCGGCAAATCCCTTGGACGAGCCGGAATAGACCGCCAGCGCCACCGACAGGAGACAGAGCGCGAGCACGCCGAGGGTGCTCAACCAATAGGCTTCCATTTTCTTCGCTCCTTCCGATCGCTGTGGCTTGGGTTGCGCGCCGCTCCTCGATGCAGGGCGAGCTGCCGTCAGGCCACGCTGTCAGGCGGCCTGGGCAAAAAGCGCCTGGTACCGCTGCAGGTAGAGCGGCCAGCCCTGATCGCTGTCGACCCCGCCGCGCACGCCTTCCCAGCCCTGGCCATGCCGTTCGATATGGCGATGTTCGATTTCGACGCGGGTGCGGTTTTCCGATTCAGCCGTGAAGCGGACTTCCCACTCGCTGGTGCGGGCGAGGTCCGTTTCGATCTGCCAGCGCGGGCTGATGTCCCAGCTCAGAAGCAGCCGGTTCGGCGGGTCGTAGGCGAGCACGCGGGCGAAGCGGCATTCTGAGCCGTCGACGCCGCGGTCGTAGACGTGGCCGCCAACCCGCGGCTCGAAGATCGTTTCCGCGATCGGGACGGCGAGCAGATTGTGCTCCCGCGGTTTGAAATTGCCGAAATCCTCGGTGAACACCTTGAAGGCACGCGCGATCGGAGCCGCGACGACGACTGAGTGTTTCACGGGCGCCGGTGCCGGTTGCTTGATCATGTTTCGTCCTCCTTCGGTTGCTCGACGAGCTGCGCGTAGGCTGCGAGCGTCTTCACCCAGAACTGGTCGATCTCGGCCCGGAACGCGGCCAGGCCATCCGGGTCGATCCGATAGATGCGTTCCTTGCCCGAGCGCGTGTCGGCCACCAGCCCGGCGTCCTTGAGAACCTTCAGATGCTGCGAGACCGCCGGCCTTGTTACCGGCAGCACGCTGGCGAGCCCGCTGACCGAAGAGGGACGGTCGACCAGCAGTTCGAAGATCGTGCGCCGTGTCGGATCGCCGAGCGCCGTCCAGTATTTCGCGTTAGTAGCCACTAACGCGAAAGCTACGGCGGTGGACTTGCCCTGTCAACCCGGATGGAGAGGGCACGCCCGCGCAAACGCTACGCAGCGTGCCCTGAGGCATGCCGACGTTCTCGCCGTGGAGCGCAGATAGGTTGGTTGCCGACCTGTCAGCTGCGCCGTTTCGCCTTGAGATTCCGCGCCGCCTGCTCGATCGCCACGCGGTCGTTGCCCAGCCGGTCGAGCAGCTCCTGCGCCTCGTCGCCCGAGATGCCGGTGCGCATGGCAAGCGCTTCCACCGTCAGCACATCCGTGCTGTCGACCTCGCGCGTTTCGGGCAGCGCATCGCCCGCCGTCAGCGGCAGCGCCGCCTCGCGGTCGATCTCCAGCTCGGCTTGGTGCCAATGCCGTTCATGGTCGCCGAGGATACCGCCCTCGCGTTGAAAGATCTCATAGGCGCGCTGCCTGATCTTCTCGGTCCGATCGTCGTCCATCGCCGTTCCTCCTTGTGTGTCACAGGAACGCGGGACAGGGCGGAACGATCCGAACCGCTCACGAAGTGATCGCCGGCAAAAATCCGAACCTCCACCGCGCAGGTTTTGCGCGTGCGTCACGGCCCGTATATCGCCACCGGCTTGCCGAACATGCCGGGCTCGGGTTTCACGCCGAGCCCTGGCCGTTTCGGCACGGCGATGTGGCCTTGCTTGATGATCACCGGATGCTTCTGGTCGAAATGGCCCTTGATGTATTCCTGGGCGATCCAGGCGCCTTCCATGCGGCGCGGCTCGACGGTTGCGGCCAGATGCACGCAGGCCGCCGCGATAATGTCGCCGCCCCAGGCATCGTCGCAACTGTGCGGCAGCGAGCGGATGGCGCAGAGGTCGCGCACCGTCGTCATCTTGGTAAGGCCGCCAAGGCGCGTGACCTTGAAACCGAAGCCGTCGGCGATGCCCATCGAGATTGCCCTCAGCACCGCGTTCTGGTCCTCGGTACTCTCGTCGAGATAGACCGGATGCGTCACGCGGCCCTTCAGCGTCGCGATCTCGTCCATGGTGTTGCAAGGTTGCTCGAAGACGAAGGGGATCGCCTGGCAGAGCCGGTCGAGATGGATCGCGGCGGCCACTGTCAGGCCCCGGTTGCCGTCGACCGCGATGCGCGCTCCGTAACCAACCGCTTCCCAGACCTTGTGGACCACGGCGACGTCTTCGTCGAGATTGCGCCCGCCGATCTTCACCTGCAGGCGCGGATAGCCGGCCTTGACCTTGTCGGCGGCGATCCTGGCCGTCTCGTCCGGCGCGCCGACAATCAGCGAATAATAGGCCGGCACGCGATCGGTCAGCGCGCCGCCCAAAAGCGTCGAGATCGGCACGCCGAGCTTTTGGCCGAGCAGGTCGAGAAAGGCCATGTCGAAGGCGGCCTTGGCGTAGCCGTGGCCGTTCAGGCGTTCGTCCATGCGTTTGGCCAACAGCCTGATCGACGCGATGTCCTGCCCGATCAGCCCGGGCGCGATTTCGGCGATCGCGGCGCGGGCGCCGAGCGCATGATGCGGCTGGTAGACCGGGCCGATCGGGCAGGTCTCGCCCCATCCGGCAAAGCCGTCATCGGTCACGATCTCGACAAGTGTCGAGTCCAGCGCCTCCACATCGGCGCTGGCCATCCGGTAGACGCCGCTCTTGACCGGCAATTGCGCCGAATAGACGTTGATCCGATCGATGCGCATACCCGGCTCCCCTCGAGGAATGCATGGACAACGAGGCCTCAAGCGGCCCGTCTTACATCCGCGCCCTGGCCGAGGTCGGATCGTAAGGCGAATCTGCGACGACCTCCGCGACCTTCCATTCGCCGAGGATCGCGACGTCGAGCTTGGTGCCGGGCTTGGAAAAACGCTCGGGCACCAGCGCCAGCGCCACGTCATGCCCGAGCGCGTAGCCATAGCCGCCGGAGGTGATGCGCCCGACCAGCTTGCCGTCGCTGTAGAGCCCTTCATTGGCTAAAGTGCTTGCGCCGTCGGTGTCGATCCTGAGCGTCACCGACCGGCGCTGGTCGTTGCGCTCCTTGTATTTCAGCACAGCCTCGCGTCCGACGAAGTCGCCCTTGTCGAGACGGATGAAGCGCTCCAGCCCGCTCTCCAGCGCGTTGAGCTCCGGGTTCATGTCGCGATACATGGCGCGATAGGATTTCTCGAGCCTGAGCGATTCCAGCGCGTGCAGGCCGACCAGCCGCATGCCGTGCTTTTCGCCTTCCCTCAGGATCGCGTCGAGCAGTTGCCGCTGGTAGGGCAGGGGATGGTAGAGCTCCCAGCCAAGCTCGCCCTCATAGTTGACGCGCAGCAGCCGCACGTCGCTGGCGAGGGCCACGCTGCCGGTCTTTACGCCGAACCACGGGAAGCTTTCGTTGGAAAGGTCGATATCGGTCAGCGGCTGCAGCACCTCGCGCGCCTTGGGGCCAACCACGGTGAAACAGCCGCGATCATTGGTGACGTTCTTCAGGCTCACGCTGCCGTCGGCGGGAAGCAGTCTCGAAAGATCGTCGAAATTCCAGCGCTCCGCGCGCGGCGTCGAGATCAGGTAGAACAGGTCCTCGCTGAGACGCGCCACCATATATTCCGCCTGCACGCCGCCGCCCGCGGTTAGGTGATGCGCCAGCGTCACCTTGCCGACCGAAGGCAAGCGGTTGGCGACGATCCCGTTCAGCCATCGGGCGGCGTTCGGTCCGGACACCTCGAACTTGGTCATCGGCGTCATCTCGACCAGGCCGACGGCGTTGCGCACCGCCAGCACTTCCTCGCCGACGAAATTCCCCTTGGGCGTCCAACGCCAGCTATACTGGTCCTTGGCCTCGACCCCGTCGCGCGCGAACCAGTTGGGCATCTCCCAGCCATTGAGCACGCCCCAGACCGCGCCGAGCTCGGTCAGCCGGTCATAGGAAGGCGCGGTCTTCTGCGGCCGCGCGGCGGGCATGTCCTGCCCAGGATATTTCTGCTCCGCATGCGTGCCCCAGGCCTCGCGCACCTTCTCGCGCGTCCATTCCTTGTTGGCGTAATCGCCGAAGCGGCGCGGGTCGAGATCGGAGGTGTCGAGGCTGTTGCCGCCTTCGACGATCCGCTCCGACAGATAATAGCCGATCGTGCCGCCCCATAGGATGCCGCCGGGCACGCCTTCGGCGAGCCAGACATTGGGCAGGCCCCAGGCCGGTCCCATCAGCGGCAATTCGTCCGCCGTCATCTGGAAGGGACCGCGCACATTGGCCTTGATGCCGACGCGCCCGAGCGCCGGAACCAGCTGCAGCGCCTGCTCCCAGTTCCACGACACCGCCTCGAAATCCTCTTCCAGCAGGTCGGCGCCGAACCACGAAGGAACCCCGTCCTCCGCGAACAGCTTGAGGTGTTCGGTGCGCTCGTAAGGCCCGAACATCAGCCCGTCGCCTTCTTCGCGCAGATAGCCTTCGAACCCCTCGTCGCGCAGGATCGGCATTTCGGGTCGGCCAGCACGCTTGCGCTCCACCACCTCCGGCACTGCTTCGGTGATCCAGTACTGATGCAGGATCGGGATCGCCGGGATGTCGAGGCCGAGCAGCGCGCCGGTCTGGCGCGCGTAGTTGCCGGTGGCGCAAATCACATGCTCGCAGGTGATGTCGCCCTGGTTGGTCTCGACCAGCCATTCGTCGCCAGGGGTCCGCTTGAAGCCGGTGACCTCGGTGTTGAGATAGACCTTCGCGCCGAGGTCGCGCGCGCCCTTGGCCATCGCGTGTGTGACGTCGGCCGGCGCGATATGGCCGTCATCGGGATGATAGAGCGCGCCCAGCATTTGCTTGTTGTCGAGCAGCGGCCAGAGTTTTCGCGCCTCGTCGGGCGTGAGCAGTTGCGCCCGCATGCCTTGCACCTCGGCGACGCTCATATAGCTCTTGAACTCGTCGAGCCGGTCCCTGGAATTGGCGATGCGCAACTGCCCGCATTTGTGCCAGCCGACCGGCTGCCCGGTCTCGGCCTCCAGCCCCTCATAGATCTCGATCGTCTTGTTGATCATGCGCCCGACATTGATGTTGCGGGCATAGGAGGGGATCAGGCCGGCCGCATGCCAGGTCGAGCCGGCGGTGAGCTGCGTGCGCTCCAGCAGCGCCACGTCGGTCCAGCCACGCTTGGCCAGACCGTAGAGGATACCCGCGCCGACGCATCCGCCGCCAACGATCACCACCCGCGCGTGTGTCTGCATCAAACCACCAATTCCGACCGAGCTGAGAAAGATCGCAGTCGAAGCTACAGGCGGCGATTGGCGCTGTAACGTCTTCAAAAATTAGGGGTCATGATAAGTTGGATTTATGCAGCGGTCTGTGTGCCGGGCTGTGAGCGGCGGCAGTCACTGAGCTTGCCCCTCTTGTGCGGCCTCGTCCTTGAAGTCGACCTTCGTGCCCGGCGTGACCATCGCGGCGAGGTCCTCGGCGTCCCAATTGGTCATCCGGATGCAGCCATGCGAGAAGGTGGTGCCGATCTTGCCCGGGTCAGGCGTGCCGTGGATGCCGTAGCTCTCGATCGAGAGGTCGATCCACACCGATCCGACCGGATTGTTGGGTCCCTTGGCGATGGTGAAGGGGCGCTTGGTCTTCACCCCCTTGAAGGCGAATTTCGGATTGTAGTGATAGGTCGGATCATGCACCACGCGTTTGACCTCGGCTGCGCCGCTCGGCGCCGGTTTCTCCTCGCTGCCGATCGACGCGGGGTAGACCGCAATCGCCTTGCCCGACGCATCGAGCGCGCGCACCTGGCGGGATGCCTTGTCGACCTCGACGCCGGCAATCTGTGAAGGCGGATCGCTGCGGCCGACATCGGGCACCACCAGGGTCGTGCCGGCCTTGCTGAATCCCGCGCGGAGGTTGAGCATCCTCAGCAATTGTTCGCTGACATGGAACCGCTCCGCCAGCCTCTCCCGCGCGTTGCGGTAGCCGAGGCGCTTGAGATGCGCCATGCTCTCCATGCGGGCCGGAATGCGCCTGGTGAAGGGCCCGCGCACATCCTTGGCCGTGACGTCGTATGTCGTCAACACAGGGCCGGCGAAAGTTGCCGCGAGCTTGTCCCAGGTCTCCCGCGTGAGCTTGCCGTCGGAAGGCAGCCCGTTCGCCGCCTGGAAGGCCGCGACGGCTTTGGTAAAATTCTGAGAAACGCGGCCGTCGATCAGGCCGGGGGAGAAGCGGGCGCGATCCAAAAGCACCTGCGCCTTGAGCAGCATAGGGCTGACGCCGTTAGGTTCGCCTTCGCTGAATTGCGCCTGATTGACGGCGTCGGGCTCCAGTCTCGCTGCCTGCGCGACACCGCACGCGAGCGCGAGCGCCGCCCAGACGACAACAAGGAGCCTGATCATCGACGTCACTCCGCAACCGCGACAAGGTCCTGCCTCTAAGACGCGGCACGTCCGATCTGGTTCCTGTCGCGGGGAGCACACGAAGGTCATCGTGAATATTCGCTTTCTCCCATATACGTTTGAATTTTAAGCTGGAAAGCAGTTCCCAAGAACGCGCATAAGTGGCATTATCGCATAAGGGCCTATGCATTGTCCGATTATATGGCCCCCAGTCCTGGTAACCGGCGGCTCCCCAACGCCCCCCCGCCCGCTCCGTCGGTTGCCTCCATTTGGGCATCAATTATCCAAGCTGGCTTTTTGTCGGAAGAAGGAGGCGGCGATGCCCGCCGCCTCGGTCACATCAGACATGCTTCGGCTGAGCGCTTCCGAGGATGGGAGGAATGGCGCCATCCTCGATGAGGATGTCCTTCTTGCGAGCAAAGGCGACGAAAACACCCCTCGCTGTTTCTGCATCCACATCTCCGGCCAGGGCGGCCCTGCAAGCACGGATCGCGGCCTTCTGCTCGGGGCTGTTACCGCACCAGTCGATAACAAACTGATAGGCATCCACCACAGTGTTCAACTGGCGCGGAAATCCCATTCCTACCCAGACGCGGATTGGCTTTTCGAACGGTTTGGCAAGCATCGCGAACGTCCTCGATCCGCGATGAAGTTAGGCGGTCAGCCCGCCGCCCTTGCCGCCCTTGCCGATCATCCAGGGCAGGGTGGTGCTCACGTCTTCCTGGATTTTGGCGGACTTGGCGAAACCGCAAAATGCCTCCCTGGCGGCCATCAGCGGAAAGCCGCTGTCGAATGCCCGCTGGCAGGCGCGCAGCGCCGTTTCATAGATCGGTCCGCGCCGGTTCTTGGGCCACTCATAGAGAAATTCCAGGGCGTCTTCGAGGCAGGCGATTTCCTGGATGAGGCTGTTTCCGCTCTTGACGAAAACAGGGCTGTCGAACATCCGATCGTTCATAAGATCCTCCAAGTCGAACGAACAATTTGAGTTTGAAAGGGGCGGGGATCGCAGCGGTCCGCGCCTCACTGCGATATGGGTTTATGAATTCGAGCCGTCAAGGACTTGGCGGATGCCGTCATGTCCTATTTCGCAGGCCCAACATTCTGCCCGCGATGAGTCGATGAGTCGGTATCCGGGCCGTCGGCGGCGGCACGTCAGCGACTGGGATTGAGCTTTTGAATACGCCCCTTGTCCAGCCGGAACACGCCGTCCGTACCGCCTTGCTGCTCGAAGTCGGTTTGAAGCTCATCCCACGTACCGAGATATGCGCCGCACTCGGCGCAATGGATCGGCGTTGTGGGTTGGGCATCGGCCGGGATCTGCAGACGGATGGTGCCGCAAAACGGGCATTCCAGTTTGTGGTCCAGATACTCGCTAGCCATTTTGTGGAGCATCGCGCAATCGGCACGTCTTCGCAAGCGAGGGATTCCGACGAGTTTGCTTCAGCCGGCTCGATCTGCGAAACCGCCAGTCGCCAAATGCCTTCACCGCCGCGGAGTCCGGCAGAGCATCCGCCGCATTCAGCTGGTCACGCGCGGCCTGAAGCGGACGTCTGAACACGCGCCCTTATGATCCGTGCTTCTCGCAGGAGCGCCGGTCGGTCGCGCCCGACGGCCTTTATCAGCCTCCTGGCTTGAGCGTCGGAGATGCCGGTTTTTTGCTTCAGCAGAATGACGAGCTGCTTGTCGTCAATTCGACCATGGGAACTGCCTTCACCGGGTTCAGTCATTTCAAGGATCCTCCTGTCAACCGAACTGGAAAGATCGTCGAAGGTTTCATCGCGGGGCCTAGCGTTGCTTCACTGCTGCTGTGGGGTTGTCCGCGTGGTGGCCGTCGCGAAAGCTCCGCCAGCTCCCGCTCGTCGTTAATCCCGACCATGTAGTTCGCGATGCCGTGTCAGTCCGAATTTCAGCTGCCCGGAGCCCGCCCGTTAAAGCGGACTAATCTCTTCGAACAGCCAATCGCGAAACGCCTTCACCTTGCGCTGGCGGATCGCTTCCGGCGGATAGACCAGATAGAAGCTGGATACCGCCTTGAGCGCGTGATCGAACGGCCGCACCAGCCTGCCGGTGGCGAGATCGGCGGAAACCAGCATGGTGCGGCCGAGCACCACGCCTTCGCCCTGTACGGCCGATTCCACCGCGAAGGTGGCGGAATCGAAGGTGAGCCCGCTGTTCGGGTCGACGCCTTCGACGCCGGCGCTGGCGAGCCACGCCGCCCAGTCGATGCGGTAGCCGTCCCGGATCAGCGTGTGGTGCTTGAGGTCCTGCGGGTGCTTGAGCGGATGCGGGCCTTCCAAGAGCTTCGGGCTGCAGACCGGAAACACCTCCTCGCCGGTGAGGAACTCCGAGGTCAGTCCGTGATAGTGGCCGGCGCCGTAGCGGATCGCGACATCGATGCCGTCGCCGCGGAAATTGGTCAGCCTGCCGGTGGTCGAGACGCGCACATCGATATCGCCATGCGCGCGGTGGAAACGATAGAGCCTCGGCACCAGCCATTTTCCGGCGAAGCCGTCCGAGGTGCTGACGTTGAGCGTCGACCCGGAATGGCGCGAGGTCGCCGTTTGCGTCGCCAGCGCGACCTGGTCGAGCGCCTCGCGCACGGCAACCGCATAAGGCTCGCCGACAGCGGTGAGCCGCACGGAACGCGTCGCGCGCTCGAAGAGCTGCACGCCGAGCTGATCCTCCAGATGTTTTATCGCCCGGCTGATCGCGCCATGCGTGAGGTTGAGCTCATCGGCGGCCCTGGAAAAATTCAAATGCCGTGCGGCTGCCTCGAAGGCCGGCAAGGCGTTGAGCGGCGGCAGTCTGCGGGTCATGACGAAGTCATTTGTGAGCTATGGTAACAAATACTTGCCAAACTTTGGTTTGTCCGTCGAGCCTTTTCCAGCCAAAAATCCTCACAGAATTTGTGATCAACGCTCACTTCAGGGCAAGCCTGCGAGGACATCATGGCCACCGTTCATCCCTTCCTCTGGTTCAACCTGGACGCAGAAGCCGCGCGCGACTTCTATCTGTCCGTTTTCAGGAACAGCCGCGCACTGCAGACCATCGAGTTCACCGACAAGCCGCACGCGATCTTCGACTTCGAGCTCGAAGGCCAGCGTTTTACGGCACTCAACGCCGGCGGTGTGCCGCCGTTCAACGAGCGCATCTCGCTTTATATCGAGACGAAGGACCAGGCGGAGACCGACTATTTCTGGAACGCGCTGACCGCCGGCGGCGGCTCGGAACAGCCCTGCGGCTGGCTGAAGGACAAGTTCGGCGTCTACTGGCAGGTCATCCCGAGCGAGGCCTTGCGCCTGATGAACGACCCGGACCGCGTAAAGGCCGACCGGGCGCGACAGGCGATGTACTCGATGAGGAAGATCATCCTCGCCGACATCGAAGCGGCCCACGCCGGCCGCGCTTGATTTCCCGCATCACTCAAGGACAGAGAAGACCCATGACCAGTCTCCCTATGACTTCACTCAACGGAAAGAAGATCATTGTCGTCGGAGGCAGTTCCGGCATCGGCTTCGGCGTCGCGGCGGCTGCACTGGAAAGCGGTGCAGAGGTGGTGATCGCCGGCCGTTCGGCCGACAAGCTGAAGGCTGCTGAAAAGCGTCTGGGCGGGGCAGGGCGCGTGACGGCCATTGCCGCAGACATGGCCAACGAGGCGGACGTCGCCCGGCTATTCGACGCGATCGGCGCCTTCGATCATCTGGTCGCGACGGCCGGCACGCCGCCGCCCAATGATCCGATCGGCGAGACAGACATGGATTTCGTGCGTCAATTCGTCGACGGCAAGCTCATCGGCGCCGTGATGCTCGCCAAGCATGCCGTGCGCACGCTGAACAAGGGGGGCTCGATGATCTTCACCTCCGGCATCAACAAGGACCGTCCGCCGGTCCCGGGCGGCTCGGTGGTTTCGGCGGTCGCCGGTTCCTTTACCTATTTCGCCCGGGCGCTGGCGCAGGAGCTCGCCCCGACCCGCGTCAACATCGTCTCGCCGGGCTGGGTCGACACCGAGATGTGGGACGAGATCGTCGGCGAGGCCAAGACAGGCTATTTCGAGCAGATGGGCGGCCGCATTCCGGCCGGCAGGATCGCCAGACCCGCCGACATTGCGCCGGCCTATCTCTATCTCATGCAGAACGCGTTCATGACCGGCGAGACCGTCCACATCGACGGCGGCCAGCGGCTGGTTTGAGCAGGCAGGGCCGGACCTCTGGCTGAGGATCCGGCCTCGCCCATCGCCTTCCATCAGCTTCGCCGCCAGACCCTCGCTGAACATAGCGTTTCCCGCGGAACGCTAATATACATGACGCTCGAATGAGCAATGCCTCCGCCTCGTCGAGGAATGCCATGCGAAGGGTCATCGTTGCCGCCATGTGCCTTGCCGCCGCGACAGGCGCCAACGCCCATGACTGGTACGAAAACAAGGTCGATCCGGTAACGAACTTCAAGTGTTGCGGCGGTAAGGACTGCCGCCCCATACCGCAGTCCTCGGTGCAATCCAGGACGGATGGCGGCTATGTCTATCTGCCGGATGGCTTCAACATCCCGCCGGACCGCGTGCAGGAATCGCCCGACGGCCGATACCATATCTGCGAGAACCACTACGTCATAACCAACCAGCCTTATTTGCGCTGCTTCTTCGCGCCGCGGCTCAAGGTCTCGCGGCTGCTCCCGCGCTAGCCCCACGCCAACGCAGCGCTCGCTTGCGTTTAGGTCTGGTGGGGTCAATAGCCCGCCGGACGCTCGGCCTGCGCGTACCCGAAATAGTCCATGATTTCCCGCGCCTCGCCTGTGTCGAAGCGGCAGGCCACGTTGGTTGGCAGCCCGGATCGCCAGCTGCCCCTATAGTCGGTGATCGGCTGGTTCACCTGGGCGTGCCGGCGAGCCGAATGCGGCGTGCGCACGGCCTTTTCCCGCCCCCACACGATGGGCTGCTGGTGATAGTTCAGAATGCCCGGGTCGAAGGTCACGCCGATGAAGCGGCATAGTCTTTCGATGGAAAGCGCAGGCGATTCGATGAAATCCTCGTAACGCCACAGGATGCTTGCGCCCTTTTCGATACGCGCCATCGAGGCCTTGCTGTCGGCCATCCATCTGTGGAAAGCCTTGTCGAAATCGCCTTGGTAACGCTGCCCGAGCGAGGCCACGATGTCCCTGCCGTCGCGCGTGACGACGATAAAGCGCGCGCCCGGAATCGTCTCGGCGATCTGCCTCGTATAGTGGATATGGTTCGGGGTCTTTTCCACCCAGACGTTGCGGCGTGAAATGGCTGCCTGCAACAAAACCACGCTCAGCTTGGTCCATCGCGCCCCGTTGTTCGAGACAAACGCGCTTGTCTCGCGGCGGATGGAGAAAATTTCCGGATGCGCGGCTAGTATCCGGGCGAGCAAAGTTGACCCCGTATGTCCGCATCCACAAATGAATATTGAAACCTTGGGCTTCGGAAGAAGCCGTACCACACCTCTATTCACAATCTTGATCTCCCCCGAGGATTTTAATCAATCCTTTTCTTCCGGGGATTGCAATAGGGAATGCTCATATGCCGTCGATGACGAACAGGTAATTGCCCCCGGCCGCTATGGCCTGCAGGGGCCGGGCCTCTCGGTGGCATTCAGATCGGCTGGGCGAATATCGGCTGGGCGAATCCTGCGGCAGGCTGGCCGCGGCAGGCCCGCATCAATTTCTATGCCGCAGCGCCTCGACGATCACCGCCATCGCCGGCGAGAGCTGTCGCCGGCTCGGATAGTAGAGGTGGTAGCCCGGGAAGGGCAGGCTCCAGTCGTCGAGCACGAGTCTCAGCCGGCCCTCGGCCACATGTTGGCTGACGAGGTCTTCCGGGACGTAGGCGATGCCGTAGCCGTTTAGGGCCGCGTCAACCATGGGGATGGTGGTGTTGAAGGTCAACTGGCCGTCCACCCGGACCCTGAGCTCGCGGCCCTTCTTCTCGAACTCCCAGGCATAGAGCCCGCCGAAGGTGGTCTGGCGCAGGCTGATGCAGTCATGTCCGACGAGGTCCTGCGGAATTTTCGGAATCGGGCGGCGCGAAAAATAGTCCGGCGAGGCGACAGCCACCAGCCGCCAGTCGGGGCCGATGCGCACCGCGATCATGTCCTTGTCGACGCTCTCGCCGAGTCGCACGCCGGCGTCGAAGCGTTCCTCGACGATGTTGCGCATGCCGTTGTCGCTATAGAGCTCGACGCGCAGATCCGGATAGTCGCGCAGCATCGGCTCGAGCTTCGGCCAGACGACCATGCGCAGCGCATGATCGGAAAGCGTGATGCGCACCGTGCCCGCGGGCCTGTCGCGGAAGGCCACGAGGCTCGAAAGGTCGGACTCTATGCCTTCGAAGCGCGGGACGAGCGACTGGTAGAGCCGCTCGCCCGCTTCCGTCGGCGCCACGCTTCGCGTCGTGCGGGTGAGCAGCCGCACGCCGAGGCGCGCCTCCAATTGCTTGATCGCATGGCTGAGCGTCGACTGCGACGTGCCGAGCTCGGCCGCCGCCCTGGTGAAGCTGCGCTCCCTGGCCACCGTCAGGAACCACAGCAAATCCTTCAGGTCTTCGCGCTGCATGGGATGTCATCCTGGTTCAGCCGCTCGCTCGGCGGTTCGTGGCCTCCAATTCATATCAAGAATGGATAAGTCCATGCAGATTGCAACGGCTAATCCGGACAGTGCCGGTGATTTATATAGCTGCCAGCGAAACGACTGGAGGGCCCGACGGCGGGCCGCGGCAAATGGACACGACCTATGACAGGCAATTGGCGAAAGCCCAAGTGGTGGAAGAACCGAGTGCCTGGGGAGCAGTGATATGCCTGTCGCTGCTCACCTTCGTGCTGGTCGCCTCGGAGTTCATGCCGGTCAGTCTGCTGACCCCGATCGCCAATGAGCTCGCCATCTCGGAGGGGCAGGCTGGCCAGGCGATCTCCGTGTCTGGTTTCTTTGCGGTCCTGACCAGCCTGTTCGGCAACGCACTCCTGTCACGGCTGGACCGGCGCATTGTCGTGCATCTCTACACCGCCATCCTCGTCGCCTCCGGCCTGGCGATCACCTTCGCGCCGAACTACCTGGTCTTCATGCTCGGCCGGGCGCTGATCGGCATTTCGATCGGCGGCTTCTGGTCTTTGTCGACCGCCATCCTGGCCCGCATCGTGCCTGGCGCCGACCTGCCCAGGGCAATCGCCATGCTGCAGGGAGGCACAGCCTTCGCCTCGGTCATCGCGGCGCCGCTCGGCAGCTTTCTCGGCGGCCTGATCGGCTGGCGCGGCGCCTTCTTCATCGTCGTTCCGATCGGCCTTCTTGCGATCGTCTGGCAGCTTGCCGTCCTGCCGAAAATGCCTGCCGGCCAACAGGCCTCGGTCGGCAAGATGTATGGCTTGCTCGGCAATCGCGTCTTCGCCATCGGCATGGCGGCCACCACGCTCGCATTCATGGGCCAGTTTGCGCTCTCCACCTATCTGCGCCCTTTCCTCGAAGGCGTCGCCGGCCTCGACGTCGACATGTTGTCGATGGTTCTGCTCGGGCTGGGGCTCGCCGGCCTGGTCGGCACGTTCGTGGTCGGGTTCCTGCTCAGGTCGCATCTCGCGGCGGTGCTGATCGGCCTGCCTATGTCTCTGGCGCTCATCGCCTTGTTGCTGATCGCGCTCGGTCCGTTCGCCATCGCGACCGCTGCCTTGCTGATCGCCTGGGGCCTGTTCACCACGCCGATTCCCGTCGCCTGGAACACCTGGATGACCAAAGTGATCCCCAACGATCTCGAGGCGGGCGGCGGCCTGCAGGTTGCGTTGATCCAATTTGCCATCACCTTCGGCGCCTTCGCGGGCGGGCTGCTCTTCGATGCCGCCGGCTGCGGGAGCCCGTTCGCGCTCGGCGCCGTACTGCTTCTGGGGTCGGCGCTGTTTGCCGTCGCGGCGACAACACGCGGGAGCAGCCGTTGATGACGCGACAACCGATCAGCCGCCGAGCGCTGCTCTGCGCGGCGCTCGCAACCGTGGTTCCACAGGGAGCAGCCAACAGCCAGGGCAGGGACCCCGCCAGCCAGGAGCCGACAGACATGCAGATCAGGATGATCTTCGACGGCCGCATCATGACGGCCACGCTCTACGACAGTTCTTCGGCGCGGGATTTCTTTTCCATGCTGCCGCTCCATCTCACCATCAGCGACTACGCCCACAATGAAAAGATCGCTTACCTGCCGCGCAAGCTGACCGAGGATGGCAGCGGTCCGTTCGGCAACGAGCAGCCCTACGACCTCTGCTACTTTATGCCCTGGGGCAATCTGGCGATGTTCCACGCCGATTATCGCCATCCCGGGCTGATCAGGCTCGGCCGCTTCGACGATGGCGAACAGGCACTGCATACGCGCGGCGAGTTCCCGCTTCACATAGAACGCGTCTGAGGACGCAAAAGGAGATCATCATGGACATTCTTCGCGCAGGCTCGAGGCCTTCCGGCAAAGGTCCGGCAAGTTGGTTCACCGGGACGGTGCGGATCGATCCGCTCTTCAATCCCTTCGACGCCGAGCGCGTGCAGGGCGCGCAGGTCACCTTCGAGCCGGGCGCCCGCACCGCCTGGCACACGCATCCGCTGGGGCAGACATTGATCGTCGTCTCCGGCCTCGGCCGCGTGCAGCGCGAGGGCGGCCCGGTCGAGGAAATCCGGCCCGGCGACGTCGTCTGGTTCGCGCCCGGCGAAAAGCACTGGCACGGCGCGTCTCCCGAAACCGCCATGACCCACATTGCCCTCCAGGAGGTCAAGGACGGCAAGGTCGTGGATTGGCTGGAACATGTCAGCGACGCCGACTACGGCGCCTGACCCGATCGACGAAAGGAAAGCAAGAAATGCTGGCAACCATTCTTCACAAGCCCGGCGACATCCGTTGCGAGGAAATCGCCGACCCGAAAATCCAGCGCCCGACGGACGCCATCATCAAGCTCTCGGCAAGCTGCATCTGCGGCTCGGACCTGTGGCCCTATCGCGGACTGCAGCCGGTCGACGGGCCGATGCATATGGGCCATGAATATTGCGGCATCGTCGTCGAGGTGGGCGCGGAGGTGCGCAATGTCCGCCCCGGCCAGTTCGTCGTCGGCTCCTTCTGCCTCTCCGACAACACCTGCCCGCATTGCCGCTTCGGCTTCCATTCGTCCTGCGAGCAGCGCGAGTTCATGAGCGGCGCCCAAGCGCCTTACGCCCGCGTGCCATTGGCCGACGGGACGCTGGTGGCGACGTCCGAGGTTCCGCCGGCCGAGCTTGTCCCTGACCTGCTGGCCGTGTCGGACGTGCTCGGCACCGGCTGGTACGCCGCCGATGCCGCCGAGGTTCGCGAGGGATCGACGGTGGTGGTCGTCGGCGACGGCGCGGTCGGCCTGATGGGCGTGCTCGCGGCCAAGGAGATGGGCGCCGAACGCATCATCGCCATGAGCCGGCACGACAGCCGCCAGAAGCTCGCCCGCGAATTCGGCGCGACCGACATCGTGGCCGAACGCGGCGAGGAAGGCATTGCGCGCATCAAGGAACTAACCAAGGGCGTCGGCGCGGATTCGGTGCTGGAATGCGTCGGCACGGGAGAATCCTTCGACCAGGCGCTGGCCTGCTCGCGGCCCGGCGGCACCATCGGCTATGTCGGCGTGCCGCATGGCGTGAGCTTCGACGGCCAAAGATTGTTCTTCGGCCAGAAGCGCATGTTGGGCGGCCCGGCGCCGGTGCGCCGCTTCCTGCCCGACCTGATGGAGCGCGTGCTGCAAGGCCGCATCAAGCCCGGCAAGGTCTTCGACCTCAAGCTGCCGCTGGCCGAGGTGGCCGAAGGCTACCGCGCGATGGACGAACGCCGCGCCATCAAGGTCATGCTTGAGGTCTAGGTTCTGGTGATGATCGCGACGGACACGGCCCGCGATGGAAGCGGAACCATGGCGAGACTGCTGCCGATCATGGCGGCTGTCTTCGCCGGCTTCCTGCTGATCGGCCTGGCGTTGCCGGTCCTGCCGCTGCATGTTCACCAGGGGCTGGGCTTCGGGCCTTTTGCCGTCGGGCTCGTGACGGGCAGCCAGTTCGTCGCTTCGCTCTTGTCGCGCATCGGCGCCGGAAACTACGCTGATGCGCGCGGCGGCAAACGGGCCGTCGTCATCGGCCTGATCGCCGCCGCCTTGGCCGGGCTCATTTATCTCGGGTCGCTCGCATTGTTCGACCGGCCGACGGCGTCCGCGTCTATGCTGTTCGTCGGCCGGGCCGTGTTGGGGGCCGCGGAAAGCTTCATCATCACGGGCGGCGTGGCTTGGGGGCTGGCTCTTGCCGGCGGGCAGCACTCCGGCAAGGTCATCGCTTGGGTCGGCACCGCGATGTTCGCCGCGCTGGCGCTCGGCGCACCCGTCGGCTCTGCGCTCTATGCGAGGGGAGGCTTCGCCGCGATCGCCTTCGCCACGATCGTCCTGCCGCTTGCAACGCTGCTCGCCACGCTGCCGATGCGCGGCATAAGGCCGGCCGGCGCCACGGCGCGGCAATCCTGGATGAGCGTCGCGCAAGCCGTCTGGCTTCCCGGCGTGGGGGCGGCTCTCAGCAGCCTCGGCTATGGCGCGATCCTGTCCTTCGCGGCGCTGCTCTTTTCCGAGCGCGGCTGGCATCCTGTCTGGCTTCCCTTCACGGCCTATGCGACGTCGCTGATCGTGGCGCGCCTCTGTTTCGGCCAGTTGCCCGACAGGCTTGGAGGCGCCCGCGTCGCCGCAATCTTCGTGGCCGTCGAAGCGGCGGGCCTGCTGCTGATCTGGTCGGCGCCCGGACCGGCGGTTGCCACCATCGGCGCGGGCCTGACGGGTCTCGGTTACTCGCTGGTCTATCCCGGTCTCGGCGCCGAGGCCGTCAGCCATCTTCCGTCAGGGAGCCGCGGCCTTGCCATGGGGCTCTACACGGTCTTCCTCGATGTGGCGCTCGGCTTCGGCAGTCCGGCGCTCGGTCTGGTCGCTGCGTCGGCCGGTCTGCAATCCGTCTTCCTTGCCGTCGCCACGGCGGCGCTTCCGGCCTTGGCCATCGCGCTCCTGCTTACTCGCAGGCGATCCTCAGCAAGAAGGATTTAAATGGCAAGTGCGCTACCGCGCGATGATTCTTGGGAGTCGTGGGGTCGCCTGACAGGCCCGCCTCAGCGCCTTGGCACCTCGGCCCACAGCTTCTGGGCAAAGCCGCGCTTGTCCAGCGCCCAGGTTTCGCCGGTCACCACCGCCTTGCCACTCGCGCATTTGTAGGAATAAACGGCTTCGTGACCGGTCGCGAAAGCCGGCACGACGTCTTCATTGGGGTTGGTCTTGCAGAATTCGTTCGCGCCGGGGTTGTCGCGGGCCGCGTTCATTTTCGCGCAGGGCAGGTTGGCCCCCACGAAACAGGCCAGCACCTCGCCGTCCATGCAGCGATAATTGGCCTGCGTCTGCAGTTCCGATTCCGCCGGCGTGCCCTTGGCGTCTGGAAACAGCTTCTTGAACGCCTTGACCGTACCGCTGTAAAGGTCGTGCGAATAGGGGCGGATCGTGTCGTCGTTCTTTATCAGGCGGCAGAGCTTGTAGAGGCTCTCCGCAGGCGCCGCACTAGCGGTTCCAGGCGCCGCCGTAGCGCCGGTGCAAAGGGCCGACAGGATTGCTGAAGCAAGAAAGCCGATTGTCGAAAGGCGAAATGCAGTCATCGTGATCTCCTTGGACTGACCGGAGCAAAACGCGCAAGAAACCGTTAGACCAGACGGTAAGATTGCAGGAGCGGCAAAGATGGCGCAACTCGTCGACAAACAGGAGCCTCTCACTTTCCGCTTCGCCGACGACGGGCTGGTGCCCAACCATCCGCGCTGGCCGATGCTCGTCTATCCTGGCGCGGTGCCGCTGCCGGACGATGTCGATCCGGCTGCCGTCTTCGAGGACGTTTTCGCCGCCAATGGCTGGGGCGACAGCTGGCGCAACGGCATCTACAGCTTCGTCCATTATCACTCGCGCATCCACGAGGTGCTGGGCATAGCGCGCGGCGTCGCCGAGCTCCGCTTCGGCGGAGACAACGGCAAGGTGCTCGAGGTCAAGGCGGGCGACGTGGCGGTGCTGCCGGCAGGCACAGGTCACCAGCGCCTGTCCGGCTCGGCCGACCTTCTGGTGGTCGGCGCCTATCCGCCTTTCGGCACATACGACCTGTGCCGGAGTCCCGAGCAGCATGCCGAGGCGATGCGCACCATCCCGACCGTCGGCCGGCCGGACAAGGATCCGCTCTATGGCGGCGACGGGCCGCTGCTGACAGCATGGAGCGAAGGCTGAAATGGCAAGGATCGTCGCCATCGAGCATCTGACGCTGGACGGTGTCTTCCAGGCGCCGGCGCGTGCCGATGAAGACACGCGCAACGGTTTCGAACATGGCGGCTGGGGGATTCCGGGCAGCGACCCGCAGATGCAGGAGGTCATCGGCCGCGCCATGGCCGGCAGCTGGTCGCTGCTCGCCGGCCGGACGACCTATGAAGACCTATTCGAAGGCTGGGTCGTCAGGCAGCCGGCCAGTCCGATGACCAGGGCGCTGACCGGCGCGCAGAAATTCGTCGCCTCGCATGACGCCGCGTATCAAGCGCGCTGGGAAAGTTCGACGCTGCTTGCCGGCGATGCCGCGGAGAGGGTGCGCGCGCTCAAGCAAGGTCACGACAAGACGCTGGTCATGTTCGGCAGCGGCAAGCTGTTGCGCGCGCTGATGCGGCACCGGCTTGTCGATGAGCTGGTGCTGATGGTCCACCCGCTGGTGCTGGGCGCGGGCTCGCGCCTTTTCGAGCCCGGACAGGCGCCCTCGGCGCTGAAGCTGTCCAGCCAGATAGCGACCACGACGGGCGTGGCGATCCTCACTTACGCATTCGACGGCAAGGATGCCGCGGAGCGGCCGGGGTAAGACCGGGCTGCGGCCTGGCGCCTACGGATAATGTGTCTTCTTCGGCGCATAGGTCGACGGGTCGAAATCCAGTTCCTTCGGCAACGGCTGGCTCGAGCACTGCAGATGTATTTGGCGCGCGAGCAGCCGCCGTTGCTGCTGCTCGTGCTCCTTGGCTGCGGCGACGAGCCCCATGCTGTAGGGGCCAACCAGCACGCCGAAACCCCAGCCGGGGTGCTCCTTCTCGCGGGCGGCGTAATCCGAAGCCGCCGTGCGGGCCTGTTGGCATTCGGGGGATGCCCATTTCGGATCCTGCTGCGAAAGCGAGGCGCTATAGTCGACCGGAGAGGACACGCATCCAGCCACTGCCGTGCTCAGCGCGACAACCACCGCAATTCTCATCATTTGAGTTCCTGCTAATTCAGGGCGGACAGTACACGGAACGCGTCTTCCCACAAGCCTGCCGATTGGATTGCGCCCGTCTGGCTCGCGACAGGGCCGGGCGAATGAACTGTGGGCAGCGATAGCCCGCTCAGAACCTGCGGCTGAGATAGGCCGACCCGCCGAGGCCGAAGCGCCACTCGGCTTCCACGCCTTTTGTGAGGCCGATCCGGCGGCCGCTGACAATAGCGGCCGGATCGGTCTGCGAGCGCGCAAATTCGAAGGGGGGCGCGGTGAGCGAGAGCCCGTTATGCGAGGCGTCGATGCCGAGCGCCTGGCAAAGCTTGCCGGGGCCGGAGCAGAGCAGCCTGTCGTCATCCGTTCCGCGCCGCTTGCGCATCGCGGCGATGCCGGATTGCGGCTGGATCGCCCGGATCAGCACCGCGCTGCCCGGCAGGCACACCGCGTTTAGGCACCAATGCAGCCCATAGGAGCGGTACACATAGGCGGTGCCGGGGGCGCCATACATCGGGGCGTTGCGCGGCGTCCGGCCGCGAAAGCTGTGCGATGCGGGATCGTCGGGCCGGTACGCCTCGGTCTCGACGATGATGCCGCCGACACCGGCGAGCCCAAGCCTGACGCCGATCAGCGCGCGTGCCACCACGAGCGCGTCGCGGGCGAAGAAATCAGGCCCGCCGCTAAGCTGCATGGCGACTGGCGTCGATTGGACAGGCCATCATCGGCGTTCAACCCAACAGATTGCGGGCCGTGCGCATGAAGATCCGCGAACCGATCGGGATCAGGTCGTCGGGGAAATCATAGTCGGGGTTGTGCAGCGAGGGATGGCGCTCGCCGGCGCCGAGGAAAAACATCGCCGACTTGGCATTGTGGCCGAAAATGCCGAAATCCTCCGAGGCTCGCATCGGCAGCGTTTCCTCGCTGCGCGAGACACCTTCCTCGTCGAGCGCGCGGTTGAGATGCTCCACCGCGTCCGGCGCGTTGACGCTGGCGACGAAGATTTCGTGATAGTCGAAGCGCACCGAGAGACCGTGCTTTGCGGCGATCTTCGCGGCAAGCGCTTCCGCGGCGGCGACCTGCTCGGCCATGCGCTCGTCGCGGCGGGTGCGCAGCGTCGCCCACACTTCCGCATAGCCGGGCGCGATGCCGAACACGGCTTCGCCCATCGAACAATGGGTGACGGTGACCATGCCGAAATCCTCATCGGTGAAAGTGCCTCGCCCCAGCGCGGGCAGCGCCGGCATCAGCTCGCTCACCGCCGGCATTGGCGAGATGCCGGTTTCCGGCATCGAGGAATGCGCGGTCTTGCCTTCGAGCACGATGCGCATGCCGCGCGAGGCGCAGTTGACGGTGCCTGCCTTGAGCCGCACCTCGCCGAACGGCACGCCCGGCAGATTGTGCAGCGAGAAGGCAAAGTCCGGCTGGATCTCGCCAAAGCGCGGATCGGCGACGACCCCGGCCGCGCCATTGCCGGTTTCCTCCGCCGGCTGGAACATCAAGACGACGCGCCCGCGCGCCGGCCTCTCGCGTCCGAGTTGCCGGCCGAGCGCCGCCAGGATCGCGGTGTGGCCGTCATGGCCGCACATATGCGATTTGCCCGGCACCTGAGAGCTATGCTCGACGCCCGAAAGCTCCTCGATGGGCAGCGCGTCGAGCTCCGAGCGGAACAGCACCGTCGGCCCGGCCTGTCCGCTATCGTAAACCGCCGCCACGCCATGCCCGCCGAGTCCCGTCAGCACCTTGTCCGGACCGGTATCGGCGAGGAAGTCCACCACCTCCTTCGCCGTCTTTTCCTCCTCGTTGGAGATTTCCGGCTGCCGGTGCAGCTTGCGGCGCCATTCGGTCAACTCGATGAGGTCGCGGTTGGTCAGGGTCATGGGTTGGGGCCTCCGGTTGGGCTTTTCCGGTCACACAAACACGACAGGGTTTTTCTCGCGCCGTGCCATGGCGATCAATTCGGATAGGCCATTGGCCTCCGCAAAATCAACGCCCTATCTGACCACCTTCACCTGCGGCAGGTCGGGGGATGGGCCAGAAGGTTCCATGTCGGCGTTTTTTGCGCGTACAGTTCTTCCTGTCCATCCCGCAGCGCTCCGCAAAGGTCCAGAACCGTTGTCCGATGGTCCGTCTCGATACGGAGCAGCCGCCCGGTTTTCCCACAGCTCCCGGCGTCGGGCGGACTTAATCGGAAAATGCGACGTAAACCGCTGAAATCCTTAACACGATTTTCATCCCGCTCGCCTACCGACTAGGGTCATGGAAAAGCATGGCGAGCGGCTGGTTGCGGTTCCCTCTTCCGAGGGAAGGAGCGGAGCCGTGGAAGCCGGCATCCTGCGCGACCGGCTTGCGGATCTGAGCAAGGGCGTCTTCATCTCGATGCCCATCGGCACGGTGCTCGCGGCCCTGATCCTGGCGGTGCAACTGTTGTCCGGCGGCGGCCTTGCCGCGGTGCTGTGGTTTATCGCGATCGCCTCGATAAACGGCGCGCGCGTGGTGCTTGCGGTCGCCCAATCGGGCGCGGCCGACGACAGGCCCAAGGCGGTGGGCGCCCGGCTTTCCCTTTATGGCGCGCTGGCGCCTGCCTCGGGGATCGCCTGGTCGTTTCTGGCGCTGCTGAGCGACGGATACACGACCAGCCAGGCGCCGCTCTATCTCATCGTGCTTGCCGGCATTTCGGCCGGTTCGGTCACCTACGGCACCTGCTACGCGCCGGCTTCGATCAATTTCATCACCCTGCCGCTCCTCACCGCCGCCGGCTGCGTTCTGGCCAAGGGCGGCGTCGAAAATTACGTGCTCGCCTTCACCATCCTGCTTTTCCTCGGCGGCATGATCAGGAGCGCGCTGCTCGGGCAATCGCGCTTCCGCGAGACGAGCCGTCTCAAATACGAGGCGCGCGAATTCGCCGCCGAGATGGAGCGCAACTCCAGGCGCGATCCGCTGACGAACCTGCTCAACCGCTACGGGCTGGAGCAGGCGATCGCCAGGCTCGGGCTGTCCGACGGTCCGTTCGTCGCAATGCTGATCGACCTCGACGGCTTCAAATCCGTCAACGACACCTATGGCCACACCATCGGCGATGATCTTCTGGTCAAGGTGGCGCGCAGGATCGAGGGTCACGCCCCGGCGGGTGCCACCATCGCGCGTATCGGCGGCGACGAGTTCGTGCTGCTTTTTTCCGCCTGCAGGTCGCGGCAAGCGGCCGGCGAGCTTGCCTCCGCCATCATCGCCGCCATCGCCAATCCGGATCCGGAGCTGAATTCGGTGCGCGTCGGCGCCTCGGTCGGCATCTACCAGTCGGAAAAGCCGCGATTGACCGAGATGCTGCTCAAGGCGGATTTCGCGCTCTACGCGGCCAAGCGCGGCGGCAGGAACGAATATTGCCTCTTCGACGCCGGGCTGGACGCCGCGCTGGAACGCAAGAACCGCATCGAGCGCGATCTGCGTGGGGCTATTGAAAACGGTGCTCTCTGTTCCTGGTTCCAGCCGCTGGTGCGGCTCGACACCAACGCGGTCGTCGGTTTCGAGGCGCTGCTGCGCTGGCATCACGATGTCCACGGCGCCATCTCGCCGCCCGAGATCGTCACCGCCGCGCGCGAAACCGGCCTGCTTTCGCTTTTGACCGAGACGGTGTTCCTCAATTGCTGCGCCATGATCGGCGAGCTCGTGAGGGACGGACGCCGCGATGTCCGGGTCGCGATGAACCTGTCGCCGCGCGAACTCGAAGCCGGCAATGTCGACGACATGATCCTGACCGGCCTGAAGGCGAGGAATGTGCCCGCCGCGATGCTCGAGATCGAGATCACCGAGGAGGCGCCGGTCGACCGCGACCGGGTCGACGAAAAGGTCGGGCGCCTGGCGGATGCGGGCATATCGATCGTGCTCGACGATTTTGGCACCGGCTTCTCGACCCTGGTGTCGCTCAAGGACAGGCGCATCCGCAAGATCAAGATCGACAAGGATTTCGTCCGCGACCTCGCGAAATCCGTCGAGGACCAGGCGGTGGTCGAGGCGGTGATCGGCCTCGGCCGGACGCTCGGCATCGAGGTGATGGCCGAGGGCGTCGAGACCGACGCCGACCGCATGATCCTGCGCTCGCTGGGCTGCATGGTCGGGCAGGGCTATCTTTTCTCGGCAGCGCTCCCCATGCCCGACGCGCTCGCCTTCGACGCCGCCGGCCAATCGACCGCCGAAGTCCTTTTCGAGCCACGGCGCAATCCCCGCAGCGGCAACGCCGCGTGACTTGCCTGCGCGGGCATTCATCGTAGTTCGGCTGGCAAGCAGCGGCGAGAGGGCAGGGTTAGCCACGTGGAGCGCCCGGGTGGTGGGAAGCGCTCCGATGTCGGGCGTAATCGCATAGGGCGCTCCCCCTCTCCGTCTCGGCGCTGCCCGCCGAGCCACCTCTCCCCCATTTCATGGGGGCGAGGAAGCGCCAATCGCGAACGGGCGCGACCTCCGAAAGTCCGGGTTCCTCGCCCCCGCCAAAGGTGGGGAGAGGTGGCTCGGCGAAGCCGAGACGGAGAGGGGGAGCGCCCTATGCGAATGGCCCGAGCGGCCCGCATGAAACCTTTTGATTTTTGGGCCGTTGTCGCGCGATGCCCCCGGCCAAGCGCAAACCGAAACCGGACGACAGCGCCATTGAGCGCGGTGAAAGCAAGACGCGCCCGGCGATGTCGCGCCCCAATGCCCCGCGCCACGAAAAGCCGCGCCAGCAGAAACCGCGCGGCACTGCGAAACCGCGCACGGATAAGGCTGCGGAAGACAAACCAGAAGACGGGCTGAAAGGCGACAAGCCGCGGCAAGGCAAGCCACGGGCCGGCGAGAGCCCGCGCGAAGAAAAAACACCCGCCGACGCCGCGCCCGAGACCATCGGCCACGCCGGGTCGCCGCCGCCCGAGGCCGCCGAGCCCGGTCCCGCGCTTTCGCCCGAAGAGGCCGAGCGGGCGCGCAAGAAATATCTGCTGAGGCGCTTCTGGATAAGCGGGCGCGGCTATTGGGGTTTGCATGGCGACAAGCTCGCCTGGCCGCTGACGATCGGGCTGCTCACGCTGATCTGCGTCAATGTCGGTTTTCAATACGGCATCAACCGCTGGAATCGCGCGATCTTCGACGCCATCGAGCAGCGCGACGCCCACACCGTCTATTGGCTCAGCGCCGTCTTCCTGCCGCTGGTCGCCGGCAGCATCAGCCTGGTCGTCGCCCAGGTCTACCTGCGCATGACCATGCAGCGCCGCTGGCGCTCCTGGTTGACCACGGCGGTCATCCAGCGCTGGCTGGCCAGTGGCCGCTACTACCAGCTCAACCTCGTCAAGGGCGACCATGCCAACCCCGAGGCCCGCCTGACCGAGGATCTGCGCATCGCCACGGAATCGCCGGTCGACTTCGTCGCCGGCGTCCTCAACGCCTTCCTGTCGGCCTCGACCTTCATCGTCGTCTTGTGGACCATCGGCGGCGCGCTGAGTTTTACCCTTGGCGGCTCCACAATCACCGTGCCCGGCTTCCTGGTCGTCACCGCGGTCATCTACGCGGCCATCACGTCGACCTCGATGTTCGTCATCGGCCGCCGCTTCGTCCAGCTTTCCGAGGACAAGAACCAGGCCGAAGCCGAGTTCCGCTACGTGCTGACGCGTGTGCGCGAGAACGGCGAGAGCATCGCGCTGCTGGGCGGCGAGGAGGAGGAGAACGCCGGCATCGACCGCACCTTCGCCGGCGTGCTCGGCCGCTGGGCGCGGCTCACCGGCCAGCACATGCGCACCACGCTGGTCTCGCAAGGCTCCAGCCTGTTCGCGCCGGTCGTGCCGGTGCTTCTATGCGCGCCGAAATTCCTCGACGGCTCGATGAGCCTTGGACAGGTCATGCAGGCAGCCTCCGCCTTCGCTTTGGTGCAGGGCGCGTTCGGCTGGCTGGTCGACAATTATCCCCGGCTCGCCGACTGGAACGCCTCGGCGCATCGTATCGCCTCGCTGATGATGTCGCTCGACGGGCTGGAGCGCGCGGAGCAGAACGACCGGCTGGGCCGCATCCAGCGCGGCGAGACCGATGACGGCGCCATGCTCAGCCTCAGAAATCTTTCCGTGACGCTCGACGACGGCACATCGGTGGTGAAGGAAACCGAGGTGGAGATCGAGCCCGGCGAGCGCGTGCTGGTCTCGGGCGAATCCGGCACCGGCAAGTCGACGCTGGTGCGCGCCATCGCCGGGCTGTGGCCCTGGGGCAGCGGCAGCGTCGATTTCCACCCGGGCAAGCGCCTCTTCATGCTACCGCAGCGCCCCTATATCCCGTCCGGCACGCTGCGCCGCGCCACCGCCTACCCGGCCGCCGCCGACAACTGGAAGACGAAGGAGATCGACGCTGCCCTCGACAAGGTCGGCCTTGCCTATCTGAAGGACCGGCTGGAGGAGGAGGCGCCCTGGGACCAGACGCTGTCGGGCGGCGAGAAGCAGCGCCTGGCCTTCGCCCGCCTTCTGCTGCACGCGCCCGACATCGTCGTGCTCGACGAGGCGACCTCGGCGCTGGACGAGAAGAGCCAGGACAAGATGATGCAGACGATGATCCAGCAACTGCCCAGGGTCACCATCATCAGCGTCGCCCACCGCGCCGAGCTGGAAGCGTTCCACACGCGAAAGATCACGCTGGAGCGACGCGAGGGCGGCGCGCGGCTGGTCAGCGATGTGGAGCTTGCGCCAAGGAGGAAGAAGCGCGGCTTGTTACAGCGCGCGCTGTGGGGCAGCGGGGCGAACGGCGGCAAAGGGTAGGGCACTCTAACGCCGTGTGTAATCCCCGCCGTCGCTGCCCCCGCTCCGTCTCGGCTTCGCCGAGCCACCTCTCCCCCACTTTGTGGGGGCGAGGAAAATGCTAATCGCCCAGGGCGCGGCCTTCGGCGACGGAGTGGGGGAAGCCGCTGCTCAAATGCGCTGTCGCTGACAACTCACAACAGAGCCTCAAAAAGGCGAGGGGCCGATGCTGACCAGTCTGTAGAGCGGCCAGCCGTTTCCAGGAAACGAAGAACCGCCTAGAGTTCCGCTCAGCACGACCGCCGGGGAGGGCAGCATCGCGATGAAAGACGTCAGGCAACTTGCGGAGATCGCCAGCTATCACGCCCACATCTATTACGGCGACGCGGCTGAGCGCCGGCAGGCCGAATGGCTGCGCGAGCGCATCGGCGAGCGTTTTCGCGTGCGTCTCGGCAACTGGCGCGACGAGCCGGTCGGCCCGCACGAGCAGGCCATGTACCAGGTCTCCTTCGCCACCGAGATCTTCGCCGCGCTGGTCCCCTGGCTGATGCTGAACCACGGGGGCTTGAGCATCCTCATCCACCCCAACACCACCAACCCCAAGCGCGACCACCTGATCGACCCGATCTGGATCGGGAAGGCGCTGCCCGTGAGGGGCGATGTGCTGGGCGAGGAAGACGAGGCGGAAGAGGCGCTGGAGGTGAATACCGAGCCGACGCTGGGGGCGTGAGGAGTGGCGCTTCAGCGAAGCGATGCACACTGGAGAGAGCGCTGGAGAGCGCGCGGCAACCGCGGAGCGGCAACCGGACCAGCCATGTATATGCATAATTGCTAAATTAGAATGTATGGCACGGCATGTCTGCCCAGTTCATATCGGCCCGCGCAACGGGCGGCATAGTCCAGGCTTGAAGAGAATTTGACCACGGGCCGGCCGTTACTGGTGATGTGCTGAAAACACACCCTCGATAAAGCCTGCGGCGACCGGTTCTACTGCTTGCCAAACCGATGGCCAGCACATAAGCCTGCATATCTGCGATCATCGTCCTCGGGGGAGGGGCTTGTGGCGAAACCAAGACAGCTCGCGACGAAATGCGTGGCGTTGCGCCTTGGGGCCGCGATGCTTGCCATGCCGGCCGCCGACGCGCTCGCCGACAATGTCGTCGCGGACGACCAGGTCGTGCAAGGAAGCCTGTGCGTCGGGTTCGACTGCGTCGACAACGAGTCCTTCGGGTTCAACACGATCGTCTTGAAGGAAAACAACACACGCATCTACTTCAACGACACGAGCACGAACGCCGGATTTGCCGCCAATGACTGGGCGCTGATTGCGAACGATTCCGCTTCCGGCGGGGCCAACTACTTCGGCATCCAGGATGCGACGAGCAACAAGATGGTGTTCCGCGTCGATGCGGGCGCTCCCGAGAATGCGCTCTATGTCAGCAGTTCGGGCAATTTGGGCCTTGGCACGTCCAGCCCGACTCTCGGGCTGCAGATAACCCGGGGCGACACGCCGGCGATCCGCCTGGAGCAGACAAACGCCGGCGGCTTCACGGCGCAGACCTGGGATATCGGCGGCAACGAAGCGAATTTCTTCATCCGCGACTCGACGAACGGCAGCCGGCTTCCTTTCCGCATCCGTCCGGGCGCGCCCACGAGCAGCCTTGACATCGCCGCGAACGGCAATGTCGGTCTGGGCACCCCTTCGCCCGACAGCAAGCTGCATGTCTATGGGGCCGCCAACCAGGATACGTTCGAGACCATCGGCGTGTCCTCGGCGGCCAACGCGGATGCGCTGACCTTCGGCTATGGCGGCGCGAGCTTCGGCGTCGGGACCTCGCTGATCAACGCGCATTCGGCCACCGGCTCGAGCGGCCGGCTTCTGCTTGCCACCGACGGCGTGACCCGCATGACGATTGATTCAAACGGCAATGTGGGCATCGGCACGACCGCGCCGGCCGCCGGCCTGGATGTCGTGGGCACGGTTCGCTTTGCATCGCTTGCGGGCTGCACCTCCGGCATCGGTACCAATGCCGCGGGCGATCTGACCTGCATCACCGGCGGCGGCGGAAATCCGCCCTATTACGACACAACCGCCTCCGGCGCGCAGCCGAACGCCAGCGGCACCAACTCCACCGCGGCCGGCTCCGGCAGCAACGCCAGCGGCACCAATGCGCTGGCCGGCGGCACCAACAACCAGTCGCAGGGCGACAACACCACCGTCATCGGCTCGAACAACAGCGTCACCGGCGACGACAGCGGTGCCTTCGGCACCGGCAACACTGTCAAGGGCAATGGCAGCTACGCGATCGGCGACCCCAATGTCGTCAATGGCGACAAGTCCTTCGTCTATGGCGACGACAATGCGGTCAACGCCCCGAACGTCGCCGGCAACGGCAACGGCATCCAGGTCTTCGGCTCCAACAACACCGTCGCAAGCACCGCCAATTCCTCAGGATCCGTCGTCATCGGATCGGGCAGCACGGTCAACGCCACCAACGCGATGGCCTTCGGCAATGGCACGACGGTGACCGACGCCAACGCGATCGCCATGGGGTCGGGCGCATCCTCGGGTGGGCTAAACGCCGTTGCGATCGGCACCGGCGCCAGCGCCGCCTATGCGGGCTCGGCCGCCTACGGCTCGGGCGCGGTCGCGACAAGGCAGAACGAGCAGGTGTTCGGCACCGCGGGCAACACCTATTCGATGCCTGGCCTGACGTCGGCGCAGAGCTCGTCGGCCCAGACTGGTGCGATCGAGATCGTCACCACCGATGCCAACGGCCATCTCGCTTCCGTGACCCCGGGCTCGCTCGGTTTTTCCGATCCCGCGCAATTCAACAGCCTCAATTCCCGCATCGACAGCGTCGGCAGCCGCGCCTATTCCGGCGTCGCCATGGCAATGGCCCTGGCCGGCGCGCCGACCGTGCTGCCGGACGAAAAATTCGTCACCACCTTGAACTGGGGCACGTTCGAGGGCGCCAACGCCTTTGCGCTCAGCGCGGGCGCCCGGCTCGGCTCGCAGCTCCAGCTCAATGGCGGCATCGCCTTCGATCCCAACCAGAATAGGACCGGCGGGCGGCTGGGCCTGAGGATGAGCTGGTAGGAAGCGCCGGCGCGCCAGGATGATCCCGATGCGAACAGTCACGATTCTCCTGGCGGCGATGCTGGCCGTGTGCGCCGCCGGGCCTGGCCATGCGCAGACGCAGACCCAGGCGCCGGCGCCGGGCAAGAAGAAGGCGGCGCCGACAACACCGGAGCCCGCCGCGCCCGCCTGGCCGGCAAACGCCGCGCAGGCGATCTACCTCGCCCGCAGCACCATGATGGCTCTCCAGCAGGCGGTGGAAACAGGCAATTTCACCGTGCTGAGGGACATGGGCTCGCCAGGCTTTCGCGCCCAGAACACCGCCGCCGACCTCGCGATCAGGTTCCAGGCGCTGCGTCAGTCCGGCGCCGACCTGACGGCGGTTGCCGTGGTCGCCCCGCAGCTCTCCACGCCGCCTTTTCTCGATCCCCAGAAGCAGCTGCACCTTGTCGGCCTGTTTCCCACGCAACCGCTGGAGATCGATTTCGACCTGTCCTTCGAAAACGTCGACAACCGCTGGCGGATCTCAGCGATCGGCGTGACGACAGCCCCGGCGCCGAAAGGGCAGGAGGGTAGCGAGAAGGGGAAGGCGGCGAAGTAGAGCGCAGCGAGGGCGGTGGTGATAAGGGGGAGGATGCCAGCGTTATGCCCGACTGCGCGAGCGGATCGGGTAGCGTCTTCGGTGCGCCTGGGCAACTGGCGCGACGAGCCGGCCGGCCCGCACGCTGAGGCCGCGTACCAGGTCTCCTTCGCCACCAAAATCTTCGCCACGCTGGTTCCCTGGCTGATTCTGAACCACGGGGGGCCTGAGCATCCTCATCCACCCCAACACCACCAATCCCAAGCGCGACCATCTGATCGACCCGATCTGGATCGGGAACGCGCTGGCGGTGAAGGGCGATGTGCTGGGCGAGGAAGACGAGGCGGAAGAGGCGCTGGAGGTGAACACGGAGCCGACGTTGAGGGTTTGAGGGGTAGTTCGGTCGGTTCGGCCGGGCGACTGCGTGCGGATGCTTGTCGCCGATGTTCGGCGCGCAGGCGTCGTTTTAGGGAGCCGCCAACTCTAGTCTGCAGAACAACGATCTTGGGCCGCCGGCGGAGCGGTCAGCGGAAGTCGCTCTGCCGTTGGCCGTCGCCGTGTGCAGCCCGACCGCAGCGGAAATTTTCTGAAAAGATCTGTTTGACCACATGTGCAATTTACCGTGTAACGGGCGAAAACTCCAAGTAAACGTCACAAGATGCGTTACAGCGACCATCCAATCTCCCACCCAGATGACGATATTCTCGGGCGATCTGATTTCGCACTTGCCCTTGCTCGGTCAATTGACCAGTTGGCTGTAGCGAAGGACGGGTTCGTGATAGGCCTCATAGGCGCCTGGGGGGCCGGGAAATCGAGTGTCGTCGAACTTACACTGAGATACTTGAAGCACGAGGAAATGGTCCGTGCTAGCGGGAATACCCAGCCAAGTATCCAAGACTTAGAGGAAATGTCCAGGAAGTTCACGCGTGTTGAGCCGGTAACAAATGCCCTTATTGCCGGCAATTTGGACGTTGATCTCTGGGAACGCAATCATCGTGACCGCGAATTCCTCAAAGCCTGCGGCTCGAATGAGGACGCAGCTCTCGCACTTGAATATTGGCGCCTGAAGCGCAAAGTGGAGAACGACCCACGTAACATAGTGGTCCGCTTCTCGCCATGGCTGTTTCCGGGCAAAGCAGAACTTGCCAGCGCGCTCATCAGTGATTTGGCGCGTGCTATCGGTGAAAGGCTCGGCAGTGAAGTCCAAGAGGCATTCGCGGCCATACTAAGTCGGCTGACTCAGGCGGTTCCTTTGGCCGGAGCAGCGACGGATGTGATTACTGGAGGTGCCTTTGGCGGCCTTTTGGCATCCTCACTGGACATTTCTGACAAGCTGGCTAAACGGCTAACCTCCGGTCCAACACTAGAGAGCGTTCGTGATCGACTTAGGCAGGCGCTCCGAGCGCTCGGGACAAAAAAGGTCGTTGTGGTAGTCGACGACCTCGACCGGCTGACGCCAGCAGAGGCGGTGGAAATGATCTCGCTTTTGAAAGGGCTCGGTGACCTGCCCAATGTCATCTATCTGCTATGCTACGACGAGCTACGGCTTGCCAAGTTAATCAAAACCGACCTTCGGCTCGACGGACACGAATTTCTTCAGAAAATCGTCCAATACCCAGTTCATCTCCCTCCTCTGGATCCAACGGACATAAGCCGGCTCCTGGATGCGGACCTTCAGGAAATTTTGCCGACCTTGCGATCAGATGACCAACGCCGGTTAGGCTATGCTTGGTATCTTGTTTTGCGGCACTATTTGCGTACGCCTCGCGATGTTCGCAGGCTTATCAATGCATATTCGGTTGCCTGCGCCGGCCTAGGAGATCACACCGATCCAATAGACTTACTGATCCTTGAGACGATACGCATATATGAGCCATCGATCTACAATTGGGTTCGTCAAAATCTCGATCAATTGGTGATGTAAGCAATGGTCGAACTGGAGATGGCAAAGACGCAGCTTCTTGAATTTTTAAAGACTGCAAAGAATGAGGAAGCCGCAAGGTCGGCTATCTCGCTCCTGTTTCCAAAGGTGAAGAAGCTTCTCGAAGCCGAAATGCTCGAAACCGGAGAGAACGACAACATGGCAAGTGGTCGACGAATAAGAAATGCCGATTTCGCGCGCCTGTATTTCCTCCTGACACCCAAAACAGTTATCTGGAGCAAGTCTCAAGCTAAAGAGCTAATAGAAGGTGATCCTGAGCTCGCGTTCTCAGTATTCGAATCTCGGATTCAAACCGTGTCGGCAGATGAGCGGCCTAAACTTCGAAGGGTGATTCTTGAGCTTCTCGAAGACACGATTCGCAACAATCCAGGCACCCGTCAGCAGTGGCTACTGGCGCTCCTGGATAACGCTTCATTGCTTCTCAGCGATGGAGGTTGGAAATCCTACGGCCTATTCGAGTTGTCAAATGAAGATCTAATCAGGATAATGCTTAAGCAGATCTTGATGTCATTGGGCCAAAGTGACCGAGTCGAACTGCTAAGAAATGCGATCGAGAACGCAAAGGATATCTCCCTGCTTTGTGAGTTGCTACGGTCGATAACTGGTGATGTCGAACCTGAAGGGGCGAAATTCAAGCCGGATAGCCTGGGGATGCCACTCAAGAAGTTCGCAACTTGCTTCTTGGCCGGGTTCGAGGCTTAGCCGCCGATGGTGGACTGTTTAGCCAGATTAGGCCAGGCTATGTTCTCTGGTATTGGTGGGGATGCGGGTACGCGGATGAGGTTCAGGCTTATACTAAGCGGTTGATGGCGACGAACGAGGGCATCCGTCTACTTCTTGAAATTCCGATCAGCTACATTCGATCTACGGAGGGGAACTACGAGAGCGTAAATCGGACTAACTGGGAAAGAATCATTGATCTGAAGCTGCTTGAGGAGCGCGCTCAATTAGTGGCTACATCGGATGACGAAGTGGGCGCACGCGTTGCCGAGCGTTTCTTGGAAGCCTTGAAACGTGATGAACACATATGAAGCGAGACACGGTTCGGTGACCAAGCGCGATTGGCAATGATGCCGAGCCGTTAGACCATTTCTGCTTGACGAACCGGGATGGGCTCCAGAAATTGCTTCAATTCCTCGCGCTGCTCAACGAGGAACGGCGCGTCCTTAACACGCTCATGCAAGCTCAACAGGCGTTTTTCCGCCCGCGCGAGGATCGTGCTGTATAGCATCGGAACAATCTTGACATTGTCACCTTGCGTCGTCGGCTCGGTTTCGCCTGCCTCAACACGGTCCCCCAGAACAAAGCCGTTGACCTTAGCATAAGGCTTCAAAGCGCCCCGAGCCCGCAATTCCTTGACATATCGCCAGACTTGTTCCTTCTCGGCGCTACCTAGAGCCAGGCCGGTGGTCTTCAAGTCAACAATAACGACATGGTCGATGCCATCTTGTTCGAAATCTTCGTCAAAGGCAGGTCGTCCATAGAAAGCGACACTGCCATCCGGTAGTGCCACAAAGTCCGGTCGATTCCTACTTCCCTTGCCTTTTCGGTCTTTGAACAGTGTCTGAATCACCTTTGTCATTCCGACATTTGACGTGTATTCGATGCTCTCGAACTGAGGGCCGAACATCCACAGACCACGCTCAAAAAGGGGCTGAAGTTCATGTACCTCATCGATGCCGACTTTCTTAGTCTTCATCCGAAGCTCATTGATCAGCTTTAGGCGTGTTTGGATTTCGTCAAGTACGACCTTTGCCATGCCTATTGTCCACTGGCTGAGTATCTCATGGAGTTTGTCGTAGTCCGTCGGCTCGCAATTGTGCAGCAATTCCAACAAGCCATATTGGGTCTGCGACTGTTCAAGCTTGGTCAATATGCCAGTGAGCTGGGATACCTCAGCCTCCCCGAAGTTCGGGCATTTCTCGACGATCTCGTCGACGAAACTAGAGACGCGCTCCTTGCTCACTGGCGAAAGCCGATTGATCGAATTACCGTGCTTTTCGATCACGACGCTTTTCGTTCTCTCTCGCTCAGCTTGTCCGATGGCGTGAATGATCTGCCGGATACGATCTTGGACAACCGCGCGAGTAATCTGCCACGCGTCGTTATCGTCCTTGAAACCACTCCAGTCCTCTAAAATCGCATCTTTCTCATTTAGGAAGTCCGCTTTGACGATGAACGTGAACCGCTTCGCTTCCGAGGTTCGTCCATCGAGCACCCGCTCATAATCGCTACCGCTCCATTTGCAACTGCCGACTGCTCGGCTTTGGACCCACCAAGCGATGCCATGTTGCCTCGTGCTCTTGTCTGATTTCTTGGAATCGATGTGGAGGATTTCGACAGTGCCAAGTCCTTCGACCTCCACTTTGCTCTCAGAGATCAGATCAGTAATGTCACTGAAGGTTATCGGCCGACCGTTGATGCTCACTTTGAAGGCCGGGTTGGCTAGGAAACGGCTGCCGATAATCTCGCGAGCTTTGTCCTCTGTCAGGCGAACAGAGCGGGGAGATCCTTGGCCAACAATTTTGGTGCCGTGACCTTGAACACCTTCGGGTGTGAAAGACACTTCGTCCAACACTAGGGGGTCGCTATCGGTGCGGCGCACCCGGCATACGAACTCCTGACCATTCTTTCTTGAGGTAACGAGATACTCGGAGGCAAAACAAAAGCTTGCAAATCTACCTTTCCCATTTTTCCCAAAGACTTGACGCGGCGCGCCCGAAGTATCAGAGGGAGGGTTCACTTTTTGACCGCCATGGGCGATGCGATTATACGCGAACGTCCTCCAGATATGTTGGAATTCGTCGCGTGTCATGCCATGACCGTTGTCCTCGATCTCAAAGACGCGGCTTTCCCCTAAATCCGGCCAAGTAATGCTGACGTCTGTTGAATAAGCGTCCCAGGTATTGGCTACCAGTTCTACGATAGCAATGGGCGGATCGTTGATAATCGATCCTGCGTAGGTTTCTAAAAAACGCTCGTCGTAAAGAAGGCTGTTCTGGTCCACGATATCCCTCCCGCTATCCGTCTAAGCGATATGTCAGAAAGCATCGCGTTATCAAGAGGAAGTGGAAACTTCGAACTGGCCAATAGGTCGTCCTACCGCGCCGACCGCCGTTGACACAAAGCCGCCGTCAACCTGGTCAATTCGGCCGATCACGTTCGATGAAACGCCAACGGCTCCTGTGGTGAGACCGGAAGCGGCCAATCGGCCTTAGTGATGCGGCCAGGAGGTTCCATCTAAATGTGGAAAGGCCGCCGCCAGCGAGGACATTCGAGACCTTGATGCTGGATCCCGCCTACCCCCCGCCAGCCTCGGCAGCAGGAAAATCTCCGCCCCTCGGGGAGTTCCTTGCTCCACGTATCGAGATAGATCGTCCCGTCGATCGCCATAACGATCGATCCAGGGCTCGATGCTGGGGTAATAGTCCGCCAGCTCGCGGAACAGCTACCTTATGTCCTTGGCCTCGATGTAGCGCTTGGCCTTGCTTCCGGCGACGGCGCTGAGCGAGCCCCAGGGTGTGACCTCGACCAGGCCGTCCCGTCCCTTCTTCGCCCCTTAATCCTCATCCTCCACCACAAACGACAGCGCGATCAGGTCGTCGGTGTCGATGCCGCCATGGCCATTGTCCAGCACGTCGGCGACCTTCTGGAAGGCCAGCATGTCATCCGTGCTGAGCTTGGCTTCCCTCAGCCTCTCCTGCAAACCCGTCACCCTGGTTTCCAACGTCGTGGTGAGCATGCTTGCCTCCTTCGCTGTCCAGCGCCGCGTTCCAGATGCCCAGCATCAGGCATGAGAATACCACCGGCCCGATGAACAGGCTGATGGCTATGCCCAAAGCCGCGGCAATGCTCATCGGCTTCGCTTTCTTGGCGATCTTTGTCAGTCCGTCATCGGCCGGGATGAGGGCGAGAATGGAAAGATCGCGGTGGTGCAGCGCGCTGTTGTCGTTTGCGGCCACGGCGAGCCGCTCCCGGAAAGCAAGCCGCGCCTCGGAAAAAGGCCTGCAGGAACTCAGCCGCATGGATCACGCCCCCGCAAACGTCGCCTTGTGGTGGCGTTCGAAAAGCGCCAGCTTGGCCGAATAGCCTAGCCTGAGCTTGGCCTTGCAGGCGTCGCAATGGAAGGTGCTCACCGACTTGAACCACGAACCGTTTCTGACGATCGGCCGGCGGCAGTTGGGGCATTCATAGCGAAGACTGACGTCCCGCAACTCATCGGAAATCGACACTGTTCACCTCTGTCCCGGTTCTTGTTCTTTGATCGGATCGCCCGCCGCCTGTGGGTGGGTGGCGGGCGATCCAGCAGCCTGACGATGAAGGGACTGATTGTTCGTCAGTGCAGCCCCAATGAAATCGCGGGGCTTATGTTTCACGCGATGGACCAATGCGCCGGCGCATTGGACCTCAGTCCGTATCAGCGGAACCTAATGTTGCTCGCGCGCTTATGGCCAAATGAGCAGGCGCGGTCTCGACTTCTTTGACAGATGGATGGCGGAGCATCTGCCGAACGTGCTGACGGACGATCCGCTCGCGGTGAGCGATCTCGCCGACGAGATGATGAAGGCGGCCAGGCGCGAAGGCATCCCGGCCAGCGAAATCGACGAGGAAGTCGACAGCGTTTTCGAGGTGATCTTCGAGGCGCTGCAGCACCGCGAAGGCAGTTTGGGCGAAAGCGACCAGGCTGTCTTCGAATTGCTTTCAGGGCGCCTGGCAAAAGAAGCCGGCATCACCCAGGATCAGGCCGGCGCGCTGATCGAAACGATCGGGACCGACTGGGATGCGCTCCTTCGTGAGGCCCATTTTCTGAAAGAGCAGGGCGAATGAGCGAGCGTGGCGCGGAGTTCTTTGGCCGATGGATCACCGACAATGTGATGCGCGGCAAGGTGGGCGCGGACATCCTCTCGGTGGCCGAACTGACGACCAAGCTGTTTGCCGACGCCAAGGCGGCAGGTATTTCCGAGGAGGAAATCGAAGAGGAGGTCGGAAGCGCGTACGAAGCGATCCTGGCGGCAATAGTCGGCTCCAAGGATGCCGGCAAACCCTAGAGCGCGTCGCAATCTTTCAGATTCGCGCCATGCGCTTTAGATTCTTGATTTAACGCATGTCTTTATCCCGAAACCGGTTCCCACTTTCGGGAGACATGCTTTAACGGGTGGGTCCCGGGCCGCGCTCGCCGGTCAACCGCCCGACGGAACATTAGCGAGCGCTAATTATTATTCCTCCCATAGGAGGACCTGACATGAACAGCATCATCTATATCGTCGGACTCGTCGTTGTCATTCTCGTCGTGCTGAGCTTTCTCGGGCTTAGGTGATAGCCCCGGGCGATCCGCGGGGGATCCGCGGAATTAGCGACGGCGGCGGGCCGCTTGCTCTCTAGCCTCCAGCCAGCCGTGGCAGCAGGAAAATCTCCGCCCCCGGTGGCAGCTCTTTACTCCACGTATCGCGATAGATCGTCCCGTTGATCGCCACCGCGATGCCGCGATCGATCCACGGCTCGATCCCGGGATACTGTTCCGCCAGCTTGCGGAACAGCTCCCTGATGTCCTTGGCCTCGATGTCGTGCTTGGCCTTGCCTCCGGCGACGGCGCTGAGCGAGCCCCAGAGGGTGACTTCGACCATTATCTCCAGATCCTCATCGGGAGGGTGGCGCGAGCCGAAACCGCCTCGCGCCTTTCAGCATCAGCCTTCCCGTTCCGCATCCAGCGCGGCCAGAATGCGCGGCGGCGACATCGGGATGTGGGTCATGCGCACGCCCACCGCATTCGACACCGCATTGGCGATCGCCGCCAGCGGCGGCACGATCGAGGTTTCGCCAACGCCGCGCACGCCATAGGGGTGGTTGGGGTTGGGAATTTCCAGGATCTGCGTGTCGATCATCGGCAGGTCGGAGCAGACCGGGATGCGGTAGTCGAGGAAGCCCGCATTCTGCAGCCGCCCGTCCTTGCCGTAGATATATTCCTCGTTGAGCGCCCAGCCGATGCCTTGCGCGGCACCGCCCTGGTACTGGCCCTCGACATAGGTCGGGTGCACCGCCTTGCCGGCATCCTGCACCACCGTGTAGCGAATCACCCTGGTCGAGCCGGTCTCGGGGTCGACCTCGACGTCGCAGATATGGGTGGCGAAGGAGACGCCCGCGCCGTCGGCGACGAGCTCGCTATGGCCGGCGATCGGCCCGCCGGTCTTGCCGGAAGCGGCGGCGATCTCCTTGAGCGAGAGCGGCGACAGGTTGCCGTGTTTCTCGCCCTTGGCGATCGCATGGCCCTTTTCCCAGACCACGTCTTCCACCGGGATATCCCACATCTGCGCCGCGCGCTCGCGCAGGATCTTGATCGCGTTGCGCGCGGCCGAGATCGTCGCCATCGAGGAGGAGAAGGTGCCGCGGCTGCCGTCGGTCATGTCGTTGTAGCCGAGCGAAGAGGTGTCGGCGACGATCGCCTTCACGTGGCTGTAGTCGATGCCGAGCTCCTCCGCCGCCACCAGCGACAGCGAGGCGCGGGACCCGCCCACATCCACCGTGCCCACGGCCAGCGACACCGAGCCGTCCATGCCGATGTTCAGGTCCGTGCAGGTCTGGCCGCCGAAGTTGAACCAGAAGCCGCAGGCCATGCCGCGCCCCTGGTTGGCCTTCAGCGGCGCCTTCATGTGCGGATGGTTCTTCACCGCCTCCAGCGTCGGCCCGATGCCGATCGGCCCGTAGACGGGGCCGTAGGACGAGCGCGTGCCTTCCTGCGCGGCGTTCTTGATGCGGAACTCCACCGCATCCATGCCGAGCTCCTTGGCGAGCTCGTCCACCACGCTTTCCACGGCGAAGGCAGCCATCGGCGCCGAGGGCGCGCGATAGGCCGCCGTCTTCGGCCGGTTGACCAGCACTTCATAGCCGACGGTCTTGACGTTCTCCAGCTTGTAGCAGGCAAACGCCGTCATCGCGCCGATCTCGGCCCAGGAGCCGGCATAGGGACCGCAGCTGTAACGCAGCGTCGCTTCAGCGGCGGTGATGGTGCCGTCCTTCCTGGCGCCGATCTTCACGTCGATCGAGGTGGCGCTGGTCGGGCCCGAGGCGCGGAACACCTCGTCGCGGGTCATCACCAGCTTTACGGGGCGGCCGGCCTTTCTGGACAAGGCAAGCGCCACCGGCTCGGCCCAGACATGGGTCTTGCCGCCGAAACCGCCGCCGATCTCCGACGAGGTCACGCGCAGCTTCGAGGCTTCGAGCCCAAGCAACTGGGCGCAATGCTGGCGGTAGACGAAATGGCCTTGCGTGCAGACCCACAGGTCCGCCGTCCCGTCGGCGTTGACGCTCGCCACGCAGGCATGCGGCTCGATATAGCCCTGGTGCGTCTGCTCGGTCTTGAACGAGCGCTCGATGACGAAATCGGCCTCGGCGAAACCCTTGTGGACATCGCCGTGGCCGAACTGCGTGCGCTTGGTGATGTTGGAAGGCTTGGCCGGCTTTTCCTCGAGGCCTTCGGTGAAGACCTGGTCGTTGATCAGCGGCGCGTGGTGGTGCGCGGCCTCGTCGACATCGGTCACATGCGGCAGCACCTCATAGTCGACCTCGATCAGCTTCAGCGCCTGGCGGGCGATGCGGGCGTCGATCGCCGCCACCGCGGCCACCGCATGGCCGTCATAGAGCGCCTTCTTGCGCGCCATCGAGTTGTCGAGGATGTCGTACATGGCGGCGTCGCCGTCGGTCAGGTCCGGCAGATCCTTCGCCGTGATCACCGCCTTCACGCCGGCGAGCTTTTCCGCCTTGGACGTGTCGATCTTCTTGATCACCGCATGCGCGTGCGGGCTGCGCAGGATCCGGCCGACCAACTGTCCGGCCATGTTGAAGTCGGCGCCGTAGCGGGCGCGTCCGGTCACCTTGTCGATGCCGTCGGGGCGGATCGGGCGCGTGCCGACGGAAGCGAATTTGCGTCCTGAAAAGCGCGGATCGAAATTCATGGATTACGCTCCCTTCATCACGTTGGCCGCGTCCTGGACGGCGCGCACGATCTTGTCATAGCCGGTGCAGCGGCAGAGATTGCCGGCCAGCCCAAAGCGGATTTCCTCCTCGGTGGGCGAGGGGTTCTTGGCCAAAAGGTCCTTGGCCGCAATCAGGAAACCTGGCGTGCAGATGCCGCATTGCAAGGCCGCGTGCTCCAGGAATTTCTGCTGCAGCGGGTGCAACTGGTCGCCATGCGCCATGCCTTCGATGGTCTCGACCTTGCGGCCTTCGGCTTCCGCGCCCAGCACCAGGCAGGAGCAGACGAGGCGGCCGTCGACGATGACGCTGCAGGCGCCGCAGTCGCCGGTGCCGCAGCCTTCCTTGGCGCCGGTCAGGCCCAGCCGGTCGCGCAGCACTTCCAGCAGCGTCTCGTCGGGCTGGCAGAGATATTCGACGGCATCGCCGTTGATCGTGGTTGATACAGCTACACCCGCCATTATTTGCCTCCCGCACGCTTGTAGGCGATTGCCGCGACGCGCCTTGCCAGCACGCCCGCGACCTTCCGTCTGAATTCGATGGTGCCGCGCTTGTCGTCGATCGGACGGCAGGCGCCGGCGCAGATCTTGGCCAGCCGCTCCAGCGTCCCTTCGTCGAGCTTGGAGCCGACCAGCACCTGGCCCGCTTCCTCGACCAGAAGCACCGTGGGTGCCGCGGCGCCCAGCGCCACGCGGGCGGTCTTGATCGCGCCGTGATCGTCCAGCGTCAGGTTCACGCCGGCGCTCACCACCGCGATGTCCATCTCGGTGCGCGGAATGAAGCGCAGATAGGCGTCGCCCGCATGCTCAGGCCGCTTGTCGAGCAGGATCGCCTCGATGATCTCGCCCTTGGCGAGCGACGTGCGGCCGGGTCCCGTCGGCACGGTCTCTACCGCAATGGTGCGCTTGCCCGAAGGCCCGGCGACGACTGCCTTGGCGCCTGCAGCCACCAGCGCCGGCACGCTGTCGGCGGCGGGCGAGGCGTTGCAGAGGTTGCCGGTGATGGTGCAGCGGCCCTGCACCTGCTTGGAGCCGATCAGGTTTGCCGCCTCGACCACGCCCGGCCATGCCTTGCGGAGCGCCTTGTTCTCGCCCAGCACCGCGCAGGGCACGGCGGCGCCGATGCGGAAGCCGTCAGCCGTTTCGGTGATGTCGGCCAGGCCGCCTATGCGCTTGATGTCGACGATCAGCTCGGGCTCGATGAAGCCGCCCTTCATCCTCACCAGCAAGTCGCTGCCCCCGGCCAGGATGGCGGCCGGTCCTACCGCCTTGGCGAGCTCGCCAACGGCATCTTCTATTGAAAGCGGACGTATGTAACGCATCGTCTCCCCTTGGTGATCGCTTTGTCAGCGACCGTTATAAAGCCTCTGGTTATAATGGCCATCCCGTTCATGCATGTCCGGGTTGGGCCAGAGCCCTGTTCCAGATGCGCCCAGAGGGCAGGCCAGGGCGTCGCATCCTCTTCCTTCTCCCCGTCACTATACGGGGAGAAGGTGCCCGAAGGCGGGGCAGCGCCGGCGCTGATTATTGCCCGCTTCCCCCACAAACCGCAAAACTGTTATTCGCCTCAAGCGATTGCCGTTCCCGATGTCCACACCGGCTCGAACGACACGTTGCGCAACCCGGCGTTGCGCACCCGCTCGACGAACACGTCGTTGACGAAGACCGGGGAAGCCCGCATCGGCAGCTTGAACACTTCGGCGCTGCCGATCTTCTCGGCATCGAAGGCGTATCGCTCGATCGCCAATATGTCGCCGTCGTCGAACCGCACGATTTGCGAGCGCGCCTCGTCCAGCGCGTCGATCACATTGGTGACGTTGAGCAGCCACACCTTCTCGCCGCGCAGCGCGACGAGCTCGCCATAGGGCCGCAGCGCCGCCGCCAGCGCCTCGACGGCCGGCCGGCGCAACAGCGGCGCGTGCTCGCCGAGCCAGGGGAAATCGGAATAGAGCCGCTCGCCTTCCTCGACGCGCCGCATAACCGGCGGCTGCCGGCCTTCCAGCGAGCGTCCGTCGAGGCCGAAGAACGCCTCGTAAGCATCGTCATCGACCGGCAGCACCCATTCCTGTCCTTCCGACACAGCGAATTGATGGATGGTCGTCATCGCCCGATGGCTCCGCCGTTCGACTGAAAATTGTGGCGCCCGGCGGTCGCCGAAAGCGCGCGGGGAGAATGCACCGGCGCTGCGCGGCGTTCAAGGAAGCTCAGCCCGATTGCAGAGCAACGTCGGCTTCGGGCACCGCGCGGAACCAATCCACGGCCGGGCGCCGGCAATATTGTTATCACGGCCAGCGGCCTGTAAGAGCGGGCATGACCTCCATTTCCCGTCTCGCCGCGTTCGTCCTGCTGGCTCTCATCACCTTCGCAACGCTGTCGCCCATCGAACTGCGGCCACACCTGAGCGACCCCAACATGGAGCGCGCTTTGGCTTACATCCTGCTGGGGCTGGCCCTGGCGCTCGGGTTTCCGTCCCGCGTGACGCAGACCGTGCTGTTCGTTTGCGCGGTGGCCGGCGTTCTCGAAGTCCTGCAGCTGTTCGACCCTGGCCGGCATGCGCGGGTTGTCGATGGCCTGCTCAAGGCGGCGGCGGGTATCGTGGGGATTGTCCTGGGGCGCTTCGTCATCGCGTTGGCGAGCCGGGCCGCCGAGCGGCGCTAGTCCCCTGGGCCGCGGCTCGATGATGTTTCGACCGCATGAAGGTCGGATTCAGAAGGCCCGGCCAAGCGATTTTCGCATAATGTCCGGTTAAACGATCGACGATCCCGGAAGCAGATGGCCAAGAAGTTCGCATTTCTCCTGGTGCGCGATTTCACGCTCTCGCCGCTGTCGCTGTTCATCGACACGCTGAGGCTGGCCGGCGACGAGGGCGACCGCAGCCGCAGGATCGAGTTCGACTGGGAGATCGTCGGCGAGCGCGGCCTGCCGATCCGGGCAAGCTGCGGCGTCGAATTGCTGCCGACCCGGGCGATGGGCAATCCCGAGGATTTCGACAATGTCGTGGTGGTCGGCGGCCTGCTCGACACCAACCGCAAGCTGAGTTCGGAAAAAGAGGCGTTTCTGCTGCGCGCCGCGCAGAAGGGCGTGCCGCTCACCGCGCTCTGCACCGGCAGCTTCGTCTTGGCGCGCTACGGCCTGCTCGACGGCTACAGCGCCGCCGTCAGTTGGTTCCACATCAAGGATTTTCGCGCCGAGTTTCCTGACGTGAACGCCCATGCCGACAGCCTCTATTCCGTCGACCGTGGCCGGGCGACCTGCGCCGGCGGCACCGGCGCCGCCGACCTCGCCGGCTATTTCGTCTCGCAGTTCATCGGCCAGAAGGCGGCGGAGAAGGCGGCCAAGATCCTGGTGCTCGACCGCATCCGCTCCAGCCGCGACGTGCAGCCGGTCGGCGACCTTTTTCCCGCGGCCGCGAGCCGCGCGGTGAAGCGGGCGCTGCTTCTGATGGAAAGCAATCTGCAGGAGACGCTCTCGGTCGCCGAGATCGCCGCCAGGCAGAACTGCTCGCGCCGCCAGCTCGAGCGCCTGTTCGGCGCCGAGCTCGGCATCGGCCCGATGGCCGCTTATCTCGCGCTGCGGCTGCATTACGCCAAGTCGCTGCTGGAAGGCAGCGACCTTGCCATCGGCGAGATCGCCTATCGCTGCGGCTTTCCCAATGCCGGCCATTTCAGCCGCGTCTTCCGTCAGCAGACCGGCATCACGCCGACCCATCTGAGGCACCCGAACCGCGCGGTGGCGGCGGCCGCGAAATGATGTGGGCTTGCCATGACCCTGGTCGCCTCGCATGGTCTGTCTGGCCGATTGCGCCGGCGCGGAAACGAACCGTAGCTTCGTGACGAGCGGCGGTTGCGTCACTGTTTCATTGGTCGAAGTCGCCTCGGAGAGCCATGCCGCAATATCCCGACGCCATGCCCGGATCGAAAGCCCTGTTCGAGCGCGCCAGGAAGGTGATGCCGGGCGGCAACACGCGCACCACGGTCTTCGTCGATCCGTTTCCGATCTATGCCGAACGCGGCGAGGGCTGCAGGGTCTGGGATGTCGACGGCAATGCCTATTACGACTGCATCAACAATTTCACCGCCATGATCCATGGCTATGCCCATCCCGACGTCACCGCGGCCGTGGCCGATCAGCTGCCCCTTGGCACGGCCTTCGGCGCCCCGACCCTGAGCGAGATCGAGCTTGCCGAGCTGCTGGTCGAGCGGCTGCCCTCCGTCGACCAGATCCGCTTCACCAACTCGGGCACCGAGGGCGTGATGATGGCGATCAAGGCCGCGCGCGCCTTCACCGGCCGGCCGAAGATCGTAAAGATCGAAGGCGCCTATCACGGCTCCTACGATTTCGCCGAAGTGAGCCTGGACTCCTCGCCCGCCAATTGGGGCGACCTGCCGAGGTCCACGCCCTATGCCAGGGGCACGCCGCGCGGCGTGCTGGACGACGTGATCGCCGTGCCCTTCAACGACACCGAGGCGCTGCGCGCCGTCTTCGCCGCCGAGGGCGAGACCATCGCGGCCGTGCTGATCGACCCGATGCCCAACCGCGCCGGGCTGATCCCGGCGCGCCGGGATTACCTCCAAGCCATGGTCGAGATCGCCCATGCGGCGGGTGCGCTGGTCATCTTCGACGAGGTCATCTCGTTTCGCCTGGGATGGTCTGGCGCGCAAGGCCTATGGGGCATCGAGCCCGACCTGACGGCGCTGGGCAAGATCATCGGCGGCGGCTTTCCGGTGGGCGCCGTTGGCGGGCGCGCCGATATCATGGCGGTGTTCGATCCGACCGCGGGCAAGCCCGCGCTTCCGCATGGCGGCACCTTCACCGCCAATCCCGTCACCATGCGCGCCGGCCTTGCCGCGATGCGGGCACTGACGAAAGAAAGCTTCGTCCATCTCGATCGTCTTGGCTCGTTCCTGCGCGACGGCGTCAGCGCTTCATTCGAAAAGCGCGGGCTTGCCGGCCAATGCGTCGGCCTCGGCTCGCTGTTCAAGGTTCATTTCACGTCGCATCCCGTCACGGATTACCGCTCCATCTATCCCGGCCAGGCCGAGCGCAAGAAATTCGACGCCTTCCACAAGGGCCTGCTCGGCCATGGCGTGCTCTCCGCCAGCTACGGCCTGTTCGCGCTGTCGACGCCGATGACCGGGGAAGATGCCGGCGCCATCCTTCATGCGATCGACGAGACCTTGGGCGAGATCGCCGCGCAATCCTGATCTAGGAGGACCGTGAATGACAGCTTCTCCTCATGTCGTTGTGATCGGCGCGGGCACACTGGGCATGTGCACGGCGCTCAACCTCGTCGAGCAGGGCGCCCGCGTCACGGTGCTCGAAGCACAGTCGATTGCCTCCGGGTCGAGCGGCCGGTCGGTCGGCGTCGTCGGATCGCAATTGACCGACCCGTTCGAGATCATGCTGCGCGTCCATTCGCTGCGCCGGTTCCGCCAATGGGAGGGCGAGGGGCTTCGCTTCAACCATATCGGCTATCTGCGGCTGGCGCGCACGCCGGCGCAGATGGAGCTGTTCGCGCGATCGGTCGAGATCCAGGCCGAAGCAGGGCTGAGGTCGCGCCTGATCCATGCCAACGAACTCAGGGACCTCGTTCCGCATATCAATCCGGATGGGCTCGAAGGCGGATTGTTCGGGCCCGACAACGGCTTCCTCGACCCGCACGAGATGTGCAATTTCCTGGCGGGCATCGTCCGCGCCAGGGGCGGCGAGATCCGCCAGTACCGCAAGCTGCTCGGCGTTGAACGGCGGCCGGGCGGCTATACGCTGGAAACCAGCGGCGGCTCGATGGATTGCGATGCCGTGGTCAATGCGGCTGGCGCCTGGGCGCCGCAGGTCGCAGCACTTTTCGGCCAGCGCCTGCACATCTGGCCCGAGCGCCACGAGGCCGTCGTCATCCATCTCGACGAGCCGCTCGGCTACACCATGCCGATGGTGATGGACCTGGTGAACGGCGAAGGCAGCGGCCTCAATTTCCGCCACGAAAAACCAGGCGAGCTGATCGCCGAGATCCACAAGGTGAGCTCCATCGCGCCCGAGGATCCCGACAATTACAACGACCAGTGCGAGGAGCAGTCCAAGGTCGATCTGGCGGAGCTGCTTCTGGAACGTGTTCCCGACCTGCCTGGCGCACGACTCGGCCGGGGCTGGGCAGGCCTCTACCCGGTGACCGCCGACCATCGCCCCTTTGTCGGGCCGATCGACGCCTCGGAACCAACGTTGATCACCGCCGCCGGCGCCGGCGGCTACGGCATCCAGCTTGCCCCGGTGATCGGCCAGATCGCGGCCGACTGGGTGCTTCGAGGCGCGCCGGTTTCGGTACCCGGTTCGCAGAGCCTCGCGCCGTCGGCTGAGCGCAATGTCCTCGGTCACTGACCGATGCGCCAAGCCGGTCGGGACGCATAAGATGCGATCGTTCCCGTTAACCATCAATTAACTATCCGGTCGCCTTAAATACGGTTCTGGAGGATACTGATTTTGGTCGTGAGCGATGAGCGCGGCTGTCGAAATCAGCAAAGAAGCGGCGGATAATCGCCGCCGTCTGCCGGGGAGGCGCCCAGCATCTTTGATGAGGAGCGCCGGCATGAATATCGAGGAAGCAGTTACTGCGGCGACGGCAGGGTCGGGCGCGCTTTTGTCCTGTCTCGGCCAGCCTGTCGTGGCCTATCACGTCACTGCCATCATGCGCGAAACGGACAAAGGCCACGCACGGCAGATGCAGCTCGCCCTGCTGCGGCGAAGCATCGAGGCGCTTGTCGACGACGGCCTCGAAGACACCGAAGCCGAACGCTTTGCGTCGCAGCTCCACGGTCGCGTCGGCTCGGCCTGGGACCTGCTGCATCCGGCTAGCGGCACGCCGCACTGATCTTTGGACCATGGCTCTCCATCGGCGGCCATATGTAACAACCCGGGGATGAGGTAGACTGCCGCTCACGTCTGGGCCGGCGTTCATCGAACGGGGGGCATGCGATGCAGGCGATACCGATAGCGCATCCGGCAGAGCAACCTGCCGCGATCTCGCTACCTTCCCTGGGCGGTTATCCCGCCGCCGTGCTGTGCTGGCTGCTGTCGGCCGGCGTCTATATAGCGGCCAAATGGGTGGCGCCGGAAATGCCGCCCTGGGGACTGTGCTTCTGGCGACTCTTGCTCGCCTGCGCCATTCTGTTGCCGATCGTGCACCGCCATCACGGCGCGATGATTGCGCTCCTCAAATCCCGGCCGCTGGAGCTCGTCGCTGTCGGAGCGATCGGCCTGACGCTCTGCCAGGGCATGATCTACCATGGCTTGAACGACACCGACGCCACCACGGCGGGCATCATCATGGCAATGTCGCCGATCATGACCATGGTGCTGGCGCGCCTCGTGCTGGGCGAGCCGCTCGGCCTCTGGAAGTCGCTCGGCGCGGTTGCCGCACTTGCCGGCATGCTGGTCATCGTCGCGCATGGCAAGCTGGACGCGCTGGTGCACCTGCGCTTCAACATCGGCGAGTTGTGGATCGTCGGCAGCGCCTTCTGCTGGGCGCTCTACACCGTGCTGCTGCGCCGCTCCAAATTCGGCCTCGAGCTTTTGCCGCTGGTGGTCCTCTTGCTCGGCGCCGGGGCGCTGGTGGCGCTGCCGTTCCATCTCTGGGAAATCGTCAACGACGAACGCTCCGCCCTGAACGGCAATGGCCTGCTCGCGCTCGCCTATCTGGCCGGTCCCGGCGGCGCGCTGATGTACTATCTCTACAACAAAAGCGTCGAGACGCTGGGCGCGAGCCGGGCAAGCATGCTGCTCTATCTGCAGACATTGTTCGTCGCCATCCTCGCCTATCTCCTGCTCGGCGAAAGCCTGCACGACTACGATCTAATCGGCGCGGCGTTCATTGTGGTCGGGGTCATGCTGGCGACAATAATCAAGCCGCGAGCCCTTCCGGCAAGAACGTGAGGAGCGGCAAACAGCGTCATTTCAGGTCCATGTGCGCTGGGTGCCATGCGCCACGCTTTCCTAAATTAGCCGATTTTGCTATTGGCTGCCCTTCGCGGCGCCGGCCAGGGCCGAAGGGGGATCATGGCTATCGACAAGCGCGTGAATGCATGAACGGCGGCCAGCAGATGCTTCAACTGCGCGTGCTTGGCGATTTTCAGGTCACGCGCGACGGCGCGCCGCTTGACCTGCCGCCGTCGCGCAAGACGCGGGCGTTGCTTGCTTACCTCGCCGTCACCGCCAGGCAGCACCAGCGCGAGCGGTTGTGCGAGATATTCTGGGACATTCCCGACGATCCGCGCGGCGCCTTGCGCTGGAGCCTGTCCAAGATCCGCCAGGTGCTGGACAGCGGCGAATCCTCCCTCATCGCCGATCGCAACGCCGTAACGCTCAACCTCGAGACGGACTATGCGCGGCTGGCGCCGCTGGTGAAGGCCGACCTGTCGACCCACTCGACCGAGGAGCTCGAAGCCGTCCTTGCCTCGATCCGGGGCGGCTTTCTCGCCGATCTCTCGCTCGAACGATGCTTCGAATACGAGTCCTGGCGGCGGGCGATCGCCAGCGAAGTGGAGATCGTCGAGCTCGGCATCCTGCGCGAGCTGGTCGAGCGCCTGACGGACCAGCCCCGGCGGGCTCTGCCGCTTGCGCAGCGCCTGCGCCGTCTCGTCCCCGACGACGCCAGCCTCGCCGCCGAGATCCAGGCGCTGGAGGGCAAGGTCCGGTCGGCCGCCGCTCAAGCCGCGAGCCGCCCGCCCCAGTCCGGCGCCGCGCGACCGGCGCCGGCTCCGTCGAAACCCGCCGGGCCGGCGCAGGATCCCGGCCGTGCCGTGCAGTTCTGCCGGGCTCGCGACGGCACCAGGCTCGCCTATGCCAGCACCGGCAGCGGCCCGGCGATCCTGCGCGCCGCGCACTGGATGTCGCATCTCACCTTCGATTGGGACAGCCCGATCTGGCGGCACTGGATGCGCGAACTGTCGCGCCACAACCGGCTGGTGCGCTATGACCAGCGCTGCAACGGCTTGTCGCAGCGGCACGTCGTCGACATCTCGTTCGAGACGATGGTGTCGGACCTCGAATGCGTGGTCGAGGCGGCAGGGCTCGACCGCTTCACCTTGCTCGGCCTGTCGCAGAGCTGCGCGGTTTCCATCGCCTATGCCATCCGCCACCCCGAGAAAGTGTCGGGCATGATCCTTTACGGCGGCTATGTCAAAGGCTGGCGGGCGCGCGGCGACGCGGGCGAGATCGCGACGCGCGAAGCTGCCGCGACGCTGATGCGCGAGAACTGGGGCAAGCCGAACCCGATGTTCCGTCAGGCCTTCTGCTCGATGTTCATCCCCGGCGCCACGCACGAGCATTTCGCCTGGATGGACGACCTGATGCTGCGCACCGTCTCACCCGACGATGCCTGGCGGCTGCAGAGCGCCTCTTCGGTGATCGATGTCAGCGACTTGTTGGAAAAGGTGCGCGTGCCGACACTGGTGTTGCATGCGCGGGACGATAACGTGGCACCGGTGGAGTCCGGCCGCACGATGGCAGCGGGCATTCCCGGCGCGCGCTTTATCGAGCTCGAGAGTCAGAACCACATCCTCCTCGAAGGTGAGCCGGCCTTCGAGGAGTTCATCGATCACGTCCGCGCCTTCATCGCCGAGACGGCTGGCGGATAATTGGGTGCTCGCGAAGCCCTCAGCCCTTGGCCAAAGGCACGGTGAACACCGTCGCGGTGCCGGTGAGGCACAGCTCGCCGGCTTCGTTGCGCACCGATGTCTCCAGCTTGGTGATCGGCTTGTCGGCGCGCACCTCCTTGACCTCGACGCGGCCGGTGATCAGTTCGCCGACGCCGACCGCCTTGACGAATTTCCACGCCACTTCAAGGAACACCGAGCCGGGGCCGGGAAGGTCCTCCGCCACCACCGCATTCAGGATGCCGGAGGTGACGCCGCCCTGCACGATGAGCTTGCCGAACACCGAAGCCTCGGCCAGCGCTTTGTCGTAGTGCAATGGGTTTCGATCGCCGGTCATCTCGGCAAAAGCATCGATATCCTGCGGCTGTGTGCGCCGCGAGCGCTCGGCGAAAGCACCCACCTTTGGCCGGCCCTTGATGACGCCGACCCAGCCGTCCTTCATCACATGCCCATCCTTTATCGAATGCAAAGTCATGATCTTGCTCCGGTTCGGTTGCGATTGAGGTTCGCGCCGGCCGAGGCCGGCGCCTCGTCCTGATTGGCTGGCGCTCGGTGGGCTGTCGGCCGCGATACAGAGAAAGGGGCGCGGCGGGCCGGCATGGGGTGCCCGGCCAGCGCCTGCACTTCGGCCTTGAGCACGGCGCTGAAGCGGCGGTGCCGTTCGCCGAGATCGTCGAGCGTCCAGTCGAAGCCGGCGACGGCGTCGGTGGTGTCGAGGATCTGATTGGCGATCATGTCGCGCTGCTGCTGCCAGACCGAAAATGCCGCCTCAGAGCCGTCGAGGATCGCCCGCGCGAGGCTCTCGGCGTCGCGCAGCGCGTCCGAAATGCCGTGCGAGGTGATCGGGTCGCGAAAGAACCCGGCATCACCCACCAGCGCCCAACCCGGACCGTGCGCCTGGCGGATATAGCCAGGCACGCCCCGAAACGCCTGCAGGCGAGCATCCTTCGGCGCATTGGCCGCCTGTGCGGCCAGCGCCGGCGAAAGCGCTTCGAGCACATCCATGCGGGCGCGGGCGTGGCCGAGGCGGAAGCGCTGGTCGAACAGGCTCGTCGGCACCGAGGCGACGATGCAGGCGAGGCCGTCATTGGTCGGGATGAAGGAGCCGGCGATCCCGTCGCGGAAATACCAGTGGTAGCCGGCGCCCGGCTCGATCGGTGCATAGCCATAGACGTGGGCAGCCGACACTGCGCCGCGCCGCAAGGTCTGGGCGTCGACACATTTTGCCACCAGCGAGCCGACGCCGTCCGCGCCGACCACGATATCGGCGCTGACCCGCACGGCAGCACGGCCGGCGGCGCGGATCTCGATGCCGCGCACGCGGCCACGCGTGTCGGCGAAGAGATCGCCGACCGCCATTTCGTGCAGGATCTCCGCGCCGGCCTTGCGCGCCGCGTCGACCAGGATGCGGTCGAGCACGGTGCGCCGCGGCGCGATCAGGCCAGGAAGATCCGAGTCGGCGACGAGCGGGATGGTGATTTCCTCGTCGCCGTAGTGGAACGTCGTCGTCTCGATGAGCGGCGTGCCCGCCTGGAGCAGCGGTTCGAGCAGGCCCCAGCGCCAAAGCTGCAACACGGCCGGCCGCATCAGCGCATGCGTCGACAGCGTGTCGGAGCCATAGGGCTTGCGGTCGATCGCCAGCACCTTGAGGCCGGCGCGGGCGAGCAGCATCGCGGTCGCCGCGCCTGCGCAGCGCGCGCCGACGATGATGGCGTCGTAATGGCCACGCTTGGGGGAGGCCATGAGGGAGATGGTTGCCATGGTCGTAGTTCCTCAGGCCGCCCTGCGGCCATTGCAGTCGAGATAACGCGAGATTTCGGCGGCGATCGCCTCGGCATCCGCGCCGACGCCGCCGATGAAGTTGGAATCGCGCTTGCGCAGGAAGCGGAAGCCGAGCGCATAGAGGCCCGGCACGCTGGTGACGCCGCCCTGATGCGCCAGCTCGCCATCGGCGCCAAGCGCCAGCGGCTCCAGCCAGTCGAAGGAGCGCGCATAGCCGGTCGCCCATATGATGCTGCGGATCGATCCGTCCGTCAGCGACACCCGCTCTACGCAGGTCGATGGCAGCGCCACCGGCTCGGGCCGGTATGGTGTCGCCACACCCGCGAAGCGGTCGATCTGGTCGAGCAGGCGCGCCTGCTTCGCTTCGGCCGCTGCGACGCGCTGGCCGAGATCGCCGGCGAAGCCGATCGCGCGATCGCCGGCGCGCCGCACCCGCCCGGTGAGTTCCACGCCGAGCGCCTGCAGCGTGGCGAGATCGACATCGGCCCTATCCGGCCGGCCGGCGAGCTGCAGCGATGGCTGGCGCCGGGCGGCTTCCGGATTGGCGAGGTCTTCCGGTCGCTGCGCCATCAGGCCCATTGCGCGGAGCCAGAAGAAGATATCCTGGCCGCGCCATGTTCTGGGCAGCCGCGTATGCTTGCCGACCGAAAGCACCACGCGCCGCCCGGCGCGGGCGAGCTCGTCGGCGATCTGCACGCCGGAGGACGAGGCGCCGACGACCAGCACGCCACCGCCCGGCAGCTCGCCAGGCGAGCGATATTGCGATGCGTGAATGCTGAGCGGTCCGCGAAGGGTCTCCGCCGAAAAAGGGATGACCGGGCGGTCGCAATGTCCCGTCGACACGACGACCGCGCGCGCCGACCAGTCGCCGGCGCTGGTGCGCAAGGCGAAGCCGTCGCCCGTCCGCTTGGCGGATGTGACCTCGACGTTGGTCTCGACGGGCGCATGCCATTGCCAGGCGTAGCGCTCCAGGCTTTCCACGAAAGCCCCTTTGCCCATGAAGCCGTCGGGATCGCCGCCCCCATAGGGCGAGCCGGGGAGCGCATTCAGCCAATTCGGTGTGAGCAGCCGAAGCGAGCGCCAGCTCTGCGAGCGCCAGCGTTCGCCGATGCGGCCGCGCTCCAGCACGGCATGGTCAATGCCGGCCTGGCCAAGGCAATGGCTGAGCGCGAGGCCGGCCTGGCCCGCGCCGATGATGACGACGTCCGAGCGTCTCATGGTTCATTCCGTCGATAGGAGGGGAGGCGGCCCGGATCGGGCCCGGGCCGCCTGCGGGCTTACTGGATGGTCTTGATGCCGACGGTGACCGGCACCCCCTTGGTCAGCACGTCGAACACCGCCGAACGGGCGCGCGACTGCTCGACCAGCTGCTGCAGCTTCTCGGCCGGCGCGTCGCCCTCGATCTCGAACGATACATGGATGTTCTGGAAACCGTTGCGGACCTCGTCCGAGATGCCGAGGATGCCGCGCAGGTCGATGTCGCCGTCGACCGAGCACTTCACCCTGGTGAGCTTGATGCCGCGCGCGGCGGCGATGTTGGCGACGCCCGCCATCAGGCAGCCGGCCAGGCCGTGCAGCAGCCACTCGACCGGCGTCGGCGCATTGTCGGCGCCGCACAGGATCGCCGGATGGTCGGCGTCGGCATAGTGCGGCTTCTCGTGCTTCTGCTCGTTGCCGGCGCCGAAGAAGCCGTTCATGACGGTCTTGCTGTGCGTGCCCTCGATCCACTCATTGTGGGCGCGAAACTGGAACTTGGCGAGCTCCGGCTGCCCGGCGACGAAATTGATCGTTGCCATCAGGTTCGGCGTGTCGACGCCGTTGAGCGGAAGCCGTGCAGGTTTGGTGTTGGGTTGCATCTTTGATCTCCAAAGGTTCGTTTGCGGCTTGGTTGCCGTGACGGCCTCTGTTTGCCGATGGAGCGTTTGAACGAGAGTGGATGCGACCGTGGAATTTTTCATACGCCTACCGTGGAAATTGGCGTTTGACGTATCGTTTGAAACGGCATGGCCTACGCATGAACCGAATACGCCGGAGCGCAAAAATCCCGGGCGTTGGGAAGCGCCCGGGGCCTGTCGACGGCATGGCCACGCTTGCCATGGGCGGTCATCTGACGTTGCCGATATCCATCCGGTCGGTGTCGGACGCCGCGTAGCGCATCGAGGTGTAATGGTCGATTTCCGAACGGGCGATACCCATGTCCTTAAGCAGATAATCGGGCATGGCCTGCATGGCGGCGCGGTCGCTGCGCATCCTCATCGCGCGATAGAAATGCCTGAGCGCGCGGCTGGCAAAGTCGACCAGGCCGCGGCCCGATCGGCCGGTTTCACAAGCGGTGTGTTCCAAACTCGTCATCGTCGTCTCCATCCTTTGCGGCGCGACCGTTCGCGTCGTCGATGGCAGGACTTGTGGCTTACGACCGGGGGAGCCAGCGTTGGAACGGACGTCGAATTTGCCGTGGAAATCGAGATTTCGCGACTGACGCCCGGCCGGTCGGGCGTCGACTGGAACCGGACCGAGATCGCGTCCCGATCTCAGGAAATCCGTCGTCCGTCCTCGTCCAGCAAGACGCAGTCGTCGGGGTCGAAGCCGAGCTCGATCGCTTCGCCTTCGCTGAGCACCCGGCCGTTGATCGCGGCGTTGGCGCGGATGCTCGTCTTGCCGCCGATGTCGACCTCGTAGATGGCGCTGCCGCCGAGATAGGAAGTCGAGACGACGCGGCCGGGGAGGCGGTTGGCATTCGCTCCGCCGACCGCCAGTTTCTGCGGCCGCACCACCACCGTGACGGCGCTGCCGGTCGCCAGCGGCTTGGGCGACAGCACAATAACCGTCTGGCCGCTGGCCAGGGTGACAATTGTCGGCCCGTCGGATCGGCTCACGGTGCCCGAAAGCATGTTGGCCTTGCCGAGGAAGTCGGCGACGAAGGCGGTGGCCGGGCGCTCATAGACTTCTTCCGGCGTGCCGACCTGCTCGGCCGAGCCGGAATTCATCACCACGATGCGGTCCGACATGGACAGCGCTTCTTCCTGGTCGTGCGTGACGAAGATGGCGGTGATGCCGGTTTCCTTCTGGATCTTCTTGATCTCGACGCGCATTTCCTCGCGCATGTTGGCGTCGAGCGCCGAGAGCGGTTCGTCGAGCAAAAGCACCTGCGGTTCGAAAACGATGGCGCGCGCCAGCGCGATGCGCTGCTGCTGGCCGCCCGACAATTGCGAGGGCAGTTTCTTCTCGCTGCCCGGCAGCCGCACCATGTCGAGCGCCTGGCCGACCTTGCGCTTGATCTCGGGCTTCGCCACGTTGCGGTATTTCAGGCCGAAGGCGACATTGTCGAACACGGTCTTGTGCGGGAACAACGCATAGCTCTGGAAGACCAGGCCGATGTTGCGCTTGTAGATCGGCACGTCGTCGACGCGCCGGCCGCCGATCATGATCTGGCCGGCCGAAATGTCAACCAGCCCGGCGATCGAGCGCAGGATCGTCGTCTTGCCGCAGCCGGATGGCCCGAGCAGCGTGACGAAGCTGCCCTTGCGGATCGACAAAGAGAAATCGCGCACCGCGACGAACTTGCCGTAGGCGATGTCGATGTTGCGGAACTCGACTGCCGGGCTGTTCGCCCCGGCGGCCGCGCCCGCGCCTTGTGCCCCGGCCGAGGCCGGCCGGGGATGGATTTTCGTGTCCTGGCTGTCAGGCACCTTTCGAGATCCTGTTCCACTGCTTGGTCCAGGCGTCCTCATTGGTCGCCCAGTAGACCGGATCGGCGAAGGTCAGCGCCTTCATCGTGCCCGTCGGATCGAAGGCCGGCAGCTTCGCGATCTTGTCGGTGAGCTTGACCTTGGTCGGGTCGAGCGACGGCGGGTAGCTCTGCCCTTCGGCCACCGCGATCGAGGTCGCCGGGTCGAGCATGAAGTTGATCAGCTCCTCGCACTCGGTCATCGGCGAGCCCTTCAGGATGAGCATGTCCTCCATCCAGGCATAGGAGCCGGCCGGATCGAGATAGCCGATCGGATGACCCTGGTCCTGCAGCGCCGCGACGCGGCCCGACCAGGCGTCGGTCACCACGATCTCGCCCTTGGAAAGCAGGTCCATCAACTCCGCGCCGGAGCTCCAGAACTTCTTGGCGAGGTCGCGCGTCTCGCGCACCTTGGCCCAGATCGTGTCCATGTCCTTGAGGTTGTTGGGATCCTGTCCGGTGGCCAGGGCCGCGTACCAGACGCGCGTCGTCATGTCGGAATAGCCGCCGACCTTGCCGGCATATTTCTTGTCGAGCAGGAGTGCCGCGCCCTTTTCCTTGGCTTCTTCGGGCGAGATCACCTTGGTGTTGTAGGCTATGCCGGTCGTGCCGTAGTCGTAAGGCACGGCCGACAGCTTCGGCGTCAGCTTGCGGAACGGCTCGATCATCGGCTGCAGCACATTCGCCATGTTGGGAATGTTGGCCTCGTTGATCTCCGAGGTCAGGCCGCCATTGACGTATTTGATGTAGTAGTTGACGCCCGAGGAATGGATGACCTGGTAATCGCCAGGTTTAGCGGTCTTGATCTTGGTGATGATCTCATCCTCGTCGCCGAACGTGCCTTGCACCACCTTGATCTTTGTCTTGGCCGTGTAGGGCTGGAAGGCGAACTTGTCGATCGCGTCCTGCACCGTGCCGCCCCAGCCGTCGAAGCGGACTTCCTCGACCGCGGCGAGCGCACGGCCCATCCACGGCATGGAAAGCCCTGCCGACGCGGCGGCCGCCGCCGTCAGCGTCAGGAAAGTGCGGCGGCTCAGATCGCCATTGGCATACCGGTCGTGCAGCCGTTCCAGCCGCTTGGTCGTCGTCAGTTTCATCGTACTTCCTCCTTTGGTTCGCCGCGTCTCTTCAACTTCGTCAGGCTCTGCAGGATCAGGCCGCCGATCAACGGAATGCCGACGGTCACCAGGATCATCACGGTGCCGAGCGCGTTGATCTCCGGGCTGATCGAAATCTTGAGCATGGAAAGGATCTGGGTGGGCATGGTCTCGACGCCGGCCGGCCGCCAGAACAGGCTGGCCGAGGTGTTGTCGAACGAAATGGTGAAGGCGAGCAGCGCGCCGCCGACCACAGCCGGGATGAGCAGCGGCAGCGTGATCTCGCGGAAGGACGAAAAGCGCGAGGCGCCGAGCGAGAGCGCCGCCTCCTCATAGACGCGCCGGATTCCCACCATCCGCGCCTGCGCGATCAGCACCACATAGGGCACCGCTAAGAGGATATGGCCAAGCACGAGAAGCAGCATGGTGCGCGGCTGGTCGACCGCCTTGATCAGCACCAGCAGGCCGACGCCGAGGATGGTTTCCGGCACCAGCGCCGGCAGGATCACCAGCGTGCTCAGCGCCTGCTTGCCGCGGAACTCGAAACGCACCAGCGCGAAAGCCGTGACGACGCCGATGGCCGTGGTGACGGCAGCAGTGACCAGCGCGATCCACAGCGAGGTGCGGAAGGCCGTCAGCACCGCGTCATTGTTCATCAGCTTGGCGTACCATTGCAGCGAAAAGCCGGTCATCGGGAAGCCGCCGAACATCGAGGCGTTGAAAGACAGGATGACGGTCGCCACGATCGGCGCGAACATGAAGATGTAGACGCAGAGCGTGACGAAGCCGGTCAGCCGCCAGGCCCATCTGCCTTCCTCCTTGCGCCGCGCAGCCTTAGTCATCCGCCAAGCCCTTTGACGATCTGCGACATGCCCATGTAGCGGGTGTAGATGGCGGCGAAGAAGCCGAGCACTAGGAACAGCACGATCGACAGCGTGGCGCCCATCGGCCAGTTCAATTCGCCCATGATGGTGTCGTAGATCAGATTGCCAAACAGCGCGTCGCGCCCGGAGCCCAGCAATTGCGGCGTCACATAGCTGCCGGCCGCCAGCACGAAGCAGAGCAGCAGCCCGGCCGCGAGACCCGGCAGCGACAGCGGCAAGGTCACCTCGCGGAACGCCTGCGCGCTGGTGCAGCCCATCGAGCGGGCCGCGGCAATCAGCGTGCGGTCGATGCCCTCGAGGCTGACATAGACGTTGAGGATCATGTAGGGCAGGAGGAAGTGCAGCAGCCCCAGGATCACCGCCCCCTCGTTGTAGAGCATCGGCAGCGGCTCGCTGATGATGCCCATCCTGAGCAGCGCGACATTGATGACGCCCTGTTCGCCCAGGATGTTGATCCAGGAAAAGGTGCGGATCGTGAAGCTGATCCAGAACGGCACGATGAGCAGGAGCAAGAGCAGCCATTTGTGCCTGAAGCTTGTCGCCCAGATGAAATAGGCCGGGAAATAGCCGAGCACGCCGCACAGCAGCGCGGTGATCGCGCCGACGCGCAGCGTCTTCAGAAGGAAGCCGGAATAATAGCTGTCGGTGAAGAATTCCTGCCAGTTGGCGGCGGTCAGCGCGCTGGTTTCAACGCCTGCGGTGACGAAGGTGAAGAACGTATAGGCCGCCATCACCGCGATCGGCAGCACCAGGAAGAAGATCAGCAGCAGAAGCACCGGTGCAACCAGCATCCAGGCCAGGCGTGGATCGTACAAGGTCCAGCGATTGTTCATGCGCACCCGAAGTAAGGCGCCTTCTTCGAGGCGCTTATGTTCCCGCAGTGAAGATTGTTTCATTGCCGCCGCGATGTCTACAGGCGGTGGCCCAAATTCGATTCAGCCAGGGAAGGGGGCGACGGTCTCGTGAGACCGGGGCGGCTTCTCGCGCCGCTCAATACCTTCGGGCCAACCGACGTTCGAAGAAACCGAAGCCAGCCGTCACCAACGACGCCAGCAGGAAATATCCGAGCGCTGCGGCAAACAGCGGCTCATAGACCCGGAAGGTTTGCGCGCGGACGAGGTTCGCCGCACCCATGAGCTCGAACACCGTGATCGTCGAGGCGAGCGCCGTGCCCTTCAGCAACAGGATATTCTGCCCGCCGATCGCCGGCAGCGCCAACCGGAAGGCCTGGGGCAAAAGCACGGAGATCATGATACGCGTCTTCGACAGGCCAAGCGACTGTCCGGCCTCGCGCTGCCCGTCCGGTATCGCCTGGATCGCGCCCCGCCATATTTCGCCGCAATAGGCCGCGGTGTTGAGCGACAGGGTGAGGAATGCATAGCAGTAAGCGCCCCGCAACATCGGCCACAACGGGCTGTACCTTATCGAAGGCACGCCGGCGAGGAGCTGGCCGACGCCGAAGTAGCAAAGATAGAGCTGGACGAGCAGTGGCGTGCCCCGGAAGGCCAGGATGAAGGCGACCGCCGGATAGCGCAGCCATGGCCTTGCCGACAGCCTGGCAAGCGCGACCGGGATGGCCAGCAGATTGCCGACGAGCGCGCAGCCGACGAAGAGGATGACGGTGGTCTGGATGCCAGCCAGGAGCTGACTGGCGAGATAGTGCCCGAACTCAGTCACGCTATCTGCGCCTCCCGGGATTGGCGGTAGATGTTTCCAAGGCGTGGAAGAGCATCGCCGACAGGCCGGACATCACCAGGAACACGAATGCGATCGCGCAGTAGAACAGGAAATAATCGCGTGTCGCGCCGGCAGCCATCTTGCCGGCGAGAACCAGCTCGGTGAAACCGATGAGGCTGACCAGCGAGCTTTCCTTCAGCACGACCAGCCACAAATTGCCGAGCCCCGGCAGCGCCAGCGGGATCATCTGCGGCAGGGTCACCAGGAAGAAGGTCTGGCGGCGGGTCAGGCCTAGCGCATGCGCCGCCTCGGCCTGGCCGCGCGGGATGGCCGCGATCGCGCCGCGAAGCACTTCCGTGCTGTAGCCGCCCTGCACGATCCCGAGCGACAGCGTCGCCGCGACGAAGCCGTTGATCTGAAATTCGGAAGCGAGCCCCGTGAAAGTCACGGCCGAGCGCAATGCGTCCGTCGCGGTGTAGTAGATGAGGAAGATGATGAGGATGTCCGGGATGGAGCGGATGATCGTCGTGTAGGCGACGGCGACGAAGACGGCCGTGCGACGCTTCGAAAGCTTGGCCAATGCGCCGGCGAGGCCGAGCGCCAGGCCGACGACATAGGCGCTGATCGAGATTTCGAGGCTCAGCCAGGCGCCGCGAAGCAATTCGTCGCCCCAGCCCTTGTCGCCGAAGCCGAGCAGGGTCAGCCAAAACACCATCGAATCCATGCGGCAAGTTCCAATGACGATGGTGCCGGCCGATCGGCCGGCACCGGAGCATGATGCCGAAAAGCGGCAGGTCAATCGCCGTAGATGTCGAAATCGAAATAGCGCTTCGTGATCGTATCGTACTCGCCGCTGGCCTTCACGGCCTTAAGCGCCGCGTTGAGACGGTCCCTGAGCGCCGTGTCTTCCTTGCGCACGCCGCCGCCGTCTCCGTAGCCGAACATCTTCTCGTGCGGCAGGGTCACCTTGACCTCATAGGCCTGGCCTTCCGGCTTCTTCAGGAAGTCCTGGATCTGGATGCCCGCCGCCGCCATCAGGTCGACGCGGCCGGCCTGCATGTCGGCGATCTCGTCGTCGAGCGTCGGGTAGATCTTCACGTCGGCGATGCCGTTGAACTTGTCCTGCATGTAGGTCGCCTGCAGGCTCGCATTCTGCGCCGCCACGGCCACGCCCTTGAACGTTTCGGGCTTGGTGACGTCGAATTTGCGCGTGTCGGCCTTGGCGCCGACGAGCACGTTGGGCGAGTAATAGTACTTGTCGGTGAAGTCGATGACCTCCTTGCGCTTGTCGGTGATCGACATCGAGCTCCAGATCACGTCGAACTTCTTGTCGAGCAGCGCGGGGATGATGCCGTCCCAGGCGATATCGACGATCTCGCATTTCGCCTTCATCTCGGTGCACACGGCATTCATCAGGTCGATCTCCCAACCCTGCCACTTGCCGCTGGCGTCCTTGACCGAGAAGGGCGCGTATGGCTCGGCCGCGACGCCGAAGCGGATGACGTCGTCGGCGGCTGCCGAGGGAGCGCTGGCGGCGCCAAGGGCCGCCGCGATCAGCGATGCGATCAGTGCAAGCTTCTTCATAGTTATTCCCCTTTTTGTTTGTGCTGAATTATCTTTTCGCGCTGATGATTTTTCAGCCGATGTCCGAAAACGCTAACAGGTCAAATCAAGCCGATCTAATGCCCTCCGCGGCGCGGTTCATCACCAATAGTTATGACAGCCGCAAGGCTTTGGATGGTGCAGTCGGGCTCGTGCTGCGGTGGGCAAAATGCATCGTCCGTCGGGCCAGGTCGCTGTGCCTGAACCGCCATGCCGACCCGGGCTATGAGTTTTCCCCGTTAGCCTCAACCCGAAGGCAATAGGCTCGGCACTGTCCGCCAAATCCCGCTTGTGCCATCGTCGATCCAGTCCTTGGATGCTGATAGCGAGGTCTCGTGCGACTTGAGTTTGCCGAATGAAAACCGATCCCTGCGGGTCCATCGAGGCGCTGGATGAAGAAATCGCTTCCGGCCTCTCGCCGGTAAGGATCGTGGAGACCTGTCTCGAGCGGATCCACGCGCTGAACGGAGAGATCAGGGCGATGATCTTCGTGAGCGAAGCCGAAGCCCTTGATGCCGCGCTTCAGGCAGAGCGCGAAATCCGATCGGGCCGCAGGCGCGGTTCGCTGCACGGTGTGCCCATCGCGATCAAAGACATTATCGATGTGAAGAACTGGCCGACGACCGGCGGGTCCCGATTGTTCGGCAACCAGGTCGCGCAAGATACGGCAGCCTGTATCGCCAACCTTCAGCGGGCGGGCGCGATCATCATCGGCAAGACCAACCTGCACGAGCTCTGTGCCGGCGGGCATGACAACCCGTGGTTCGGCAAGGTCGCCAATCCGCTGGATGGAAGCCGTGGAACGGGCGGCACCAGCAGCGGATCGGCGGCTGCGGTTGCAGCAGGTTTCTGCGCAGCGGCGATCGGCACTGACACCGGCGGCTCAAACCGTTCCCCGGCCGCCGCAACGGGATTGTTTGGCTTCAAGCCCAGCAACGGCCTGATCGATACGAAGGGCGTGATGGGCATCGCGCCTTCGCTGGATTGCGTCGGCGTGCTGGCGCGCTCGACACGGGATGTTCGCCTGGTGACCGAGGCTATGGCCGGAAAACCGCTCGGCGCGCAGGGCGGGGCAAGCGCATCGAGAACCGGGTTGACCATAGGCATCTGCCCGGAGCTGACCGGCGCTCCTGTCGACGGCGCTGTCGAAACCGCATTGGCCGCGCTGCTCGATCAGCCGATGGTTCGCACGGTGGAAATCGCCTTCGACGGCAGGGAGGAGTTCGTCTCTGCGGGTCTGACGATCCTGCAATACGAATTTGCGCAGATCTACCGGGAGTCGATCGAGAAGAACCCGGATCTGGTCGGCGACGCGGTTCGCACCTTCCTGCGGGACGGCACCGGCATCGGCGCGGACGCCTACGACAGGGCCATCGCGATCCGAGCGGAAGCGCGCGCACGGTTCATGGCAAGGATGGCAGACCTGGATGCGCTGGCCGTCCCGACTGCTCCGGGTGCGGCGCCCCGGCTGTCGGACGAGCTCACGCTGGTGAACGGGGAAATGGTGTCGTGGGGGATGGCCGGCGGCCGATTCCGCCGTTGGGCGAATATGCTCGGCATGCCTGCCTTGGCCGTCCCCCTGGGCGTGCCGGACGGCCTGCCGGTATCGGTGCAGCTTGCCGCTCTTCCAGGCCGCGATGCAGCCTTGCTCGACCTTGCCGAAACCCTTGTTGGCGGCTGACGAGCATCCCAGCCTTTGCGGCGCTTCATAACCTATAGGAATAAACTTCATTCGTTTGGCTATTGGAACACCCGGCGTGGCCCGTTAACATCGCCCGGCCGCGACTTGCTTCGACGGCGCAGCGATTTGTCGGCGGGCAGGGTCCATGAAGTTCAGTGAAAAGGACACGATCGCGAAAGACGCGGAGTTCACGCCCCGCGAGATCGAGATCTTCGCGTCCGTGATGCTGCACGGGACGACGACGAAGGCGGCCGACGCGCTGGACATCACGCAGCCCGCCGTCAGCAAGATGCTGCAGCAGCTCACCGAGAAAGCGGAATTCCAGCTGTTCAGGAAAAGCCGGCAGCGGCTGATCCCGACTCCCGAAGCGCACATGCTCTATGCCGAGGTGCAGCGGGTCTTCGAATCCGCGCGCGGCATCTCGCGCGCCGCACGGGAAATCCGCGAGCTGCGCAGCGGCAGGCTGAACATCTGCGCGCTGCCGGCTTTCGGCTCCACGCTGCTGCCGTCCATCATAACCAGCTTCTCGAGCCAGCATCCGTCCGTGTCCATCTCGCTCGACATCCGCAGCTCCGCGACGGTGGTGCAGCGGGCAAGCCGCAACCAACTCGACATTGGCATCGGGGTGACCGCGTCGGACGAGAATCCTTCTATCGTCAGGCGCGCGCTGACCGCGACACCGCCCGTATGCGTCATGCCGGTGGGTCATCGTCTGTCTGAGCTCGATGTCATCCAGGCCGACGATCTCGACGGCCTCGATTTCATCTCGATGGGCTCGGCCGATCCGATGCGGCGCCAGCTCGACGCACTTTGCGAGGAACGCGGTGTCAAGCGTGTGCTGAAGGTGGAGGCGAGCCTCTCCAGCGCCTGCATCGCGCTGGTGGCGGCGGGGGCGGGCGTGACGGTCGTGGACCGACTTTCCGCGTGGCTCGCGCGCGATTTGCCGATCGAGATCAGGGACTTCCGACCGCATCTCGATCTCAATCTCAGCGTCTACCGTCCATGGGGCGTTATCGCCTCGACCGCGGCGGACGCCTTCACCGAGCACCTCATCCAGACCACGCGCAGCTTCATGAACAGCGTGGACGCCGGGATAAGCGCCTTGAGGGCGAAGCAGGGTTAGGCGCTAGCGGAGCGGCAGGCTTAGGAACAGGCGGTCGATATCGGCTTCATCATTGTAGACGTGCGGCGACACGCGCATCTTGGTGCCGCGGAGCGTGACGTGCACATTGGCGCGCTTCAATTCCTGCGCCGCATTCGGTGACAGGCGATCGCCGGTATCGAGGATCGAGATATGCGGCGTCGGGAAGCGCGGCCGCACGGCCGGCAGGCCGCGATTTTCCGCCTCGGCCCAGACAAGCTCGTTGAGGTGACGAAGGCGCTCGAACACCCGGTCGACGGTCCAATCGCGGATGAGCGTCATGGCGGCGATCGCCATCGGCAGAACCGCGAAGTCGGAGCGCTCGCCCATGTCGAACCGGCGCGCGCCCGGCAGGAACTCCGCCACCGTAACGTTGTAGAAGTCGGACCGGTCGCCCCCCAGGCGGTTCCATGAATGATGCTCCAGCGTGCGGCCCTCCTCGTGCCAGCGCGGATCGGCGTAGAGGAAGGCCAGGCGATAGGGGCCGAGCAGGAATTTATAGGTGGCAAAGGCCAGGAAATCCGGCCGCACGCGACGCACGTCGAAGGGCACCGCGCCCACCCACTGGGTGCCGTCGACGACAAGCGCCGCGCCTGCCGCCCGTGCGGCTTCCGCCACGGCCTCGAGGTCGATGGCCATTCCTTCGAACCAGTGGACGAGAGTGCCGGCAACGACCGCGACGGGACGGATGGAGCTGCGGATTGCCGATACGATCGCGCCGGTCCAGTCGCCGTCGGCCGGTTGCGCAACGATGTCGACATGGGCGCCCGAGCGCTGCGCCAGATCGTACCAGACATACCGGTGCGAGGTGTGCTCGTTCTCCATGAGAAGGATCGCCGAACCCGCCGGAACCGCCACGTTGGCGGCCGCGATCGCCATGCCGTAGCTGGTGGCGGCGACGATGGCGATGTCGTCGGTGGCGGCGCCGATCATCGAGGCGGCGAGCTGCCGCGCCTGCTCCACCTCGTCGTAATAGGATGCGATGGTCATCTTCCAGGGCTCGGCCTTCACCCTCACGCCGGCCTCTCCGGCCGCGGCCGCGGCATTCGGGATCGGGGACATGTAGGCGGCGTCGAGATAGGCCGTCTCGCGGGGTATGGAAAAGAGATCGCGCTGGCAGCTCAACATGGCGTCACAACCTGAAATCGATCGAAGTGCCCAGTCCCGCGTCGCGGGCGCGGGCATAGACAAGATTGGCGAGCTCGATGTCTTGGGCGGGAACGCCGAGGGACCGATAGAGGGTGATGTCGACATCGCCGGCGCGGCCGGGCTTCGCGCCCGCCAGCACCTCGCCGATCTCGCCGCGAACATGGTCGCGGCCGATCTCGCCTCTCTCGATCGCCTCGATCAGCTCGCCCGCGGCCGCAAGTGCCATGGGCAGGTAATCGACCCAAATCTTCGATCTGCGCACGCATTCGAGGTCAATCTCGCGACATGAGGCGACGCTCGCGCCGACCGCGTTGACATGGACCCCGGGCGGTAGCCATTTGCCGAACAGCACCGGCTGCTCGGACGATGTCGTCGTGCAGATGATGTCGGCCCCGCGAACGGCTTCGGCGGCGTCGGGATGCGCACCAGCTCCGAAGCCGGCGGTCGACAGGCTCTCCGCGAAGCGCTGCGCCTTGGCGGGGTCGCGGCCCCAGACATGGACCGCCCGGATCGGCCGCACCTGTGAAATGGCCTCGACATGCCGGCGGGCCTGCTCGCCATAGCCGAAGACGGTCAGCGTGGAGCTGTCCGGGCGCGATAGCGCTTTTGTCGCGACCGCGCTGGCCGCCGCAGTCCGCCACGCCGTCAGCTCTCCGCCGTCGATCAGGGCCACGGGCCGCCCGTGATCCTTGTCGAACAGGAAGACACCGCCGCGATGGGAGCCAAGCCCATGCGCGAAATTGCCGGGAAACACCGACAGCACCTTCGCGCCGAACAGCGGCCGGTCGTCCAGTGCCGCATACATCAGCGATAGGCAGCTGCCGACCGCCCCCGGCAGGTCCAGCGTGCGCCTGATCTGCTGGCGTGCCGTGCCGTTTGAGGTCTTGAGCAGCGCCGCCTCGGTCGCTTCAAGCGCCAGGGGAAGCGTCAAGGCCTGCCGGATCGCGTTCTTGTCGATCAATAGGAATTCGCTTTCGGCATTCACCTTGCGGTCTCTTCCATTGCAAAACCTTTGGGCGCCTGGGCGTGCGCCCGGCTCGCCAAGCCTAACACTGCCATCCCGAGCTCCTGCTTACGACTTTCATAACTTCGCGCGGGAAGTTGCCCATGCCGGATCATGCGCGACGGATCGCGGCACGCGCCGGTTCATAACTTTTGGCCATCAACGGCAGCGGCCAGTTCAATTGACCGTGATTGCCCGCCCGTTGCACTGTTTTTCAGCAAACTCGAATGCTCTTCCGGAATATCTGTGGCAAATCATCTGGCGATGTAGAAAATATAGTCTATTTAGTCGACAGTATCTCAATGAAATACGTGCCATATTTCGATTGATTGGCTGTCGGGATGAAATGAAATTTCTGGCCAATATTAAAACAAAGGATTGGCGAGAAGAGTAACGGATTGTTGGAGGTTATTCTTATGCGCGTCGTGGTTATCGGTTCCGGCATCGTCGGCAGCTCCGCCGCTTATGAATGCGCCAAGGCGGGAGCAAGTGTCGTCGTGCTCGAGGCCGGCAGGATAGCGGGAGGCACATCAGCGGTAAGCTTCGCCTGGACGAATGCGACGACCAAGCGGCCGCGGCCCTATTTCGATCTCAACGTTGCGGGCATGCGCGCTCATCTAGAGCTGAAGCGCGACTTCGGCGCCGCGCCCTGGTTCACGCAAACCGGCAGTTTCGATTGGCGGACCGTGCCGGAGTCGATGGACGACTATTTCGAGAATTTTCGGCAGATGAAGGAATGGGGCTACGGCGTCGAGTGGATCGACAGGAAACTGGTTGCCGAGATGGAGCCCGATATCGACATCCGGGCCATTGGCGATTGTCCGGTCTCCTATTATCCGGAGGAGGGCTGGATCGATCCGGTCCTCTATTCTGCTTGGCTTTTGCGGGCGGCGAGAGAGCGCTGGGGCGCGCAGGTGAAGGTCAGTGCGCGCGTGACCGAGATCGAAACCGAAGGCGGCCGCGTCCGTGCGGCGCGCACCGCGGATGGCGAGCGCTACGCTGCCGATGCCGTCATCAACTGCACCGGCGGCTGGTCGAGCCAAAGGCTAGGCGATGCCCAAGGCATCCCGCTGTCCTCGACGATCGGCGTTCTCGCCTTCACCCCGCCGGTGGCGCTGACGCTGCGCAGCCAGTTACATGCCGACGATCTGGATATACGGCCCGACGGCGCCGGCCGCATCATGATCCATAAGGTTTCGGTGGACTTGACCTTCAAGAAACCGGAGACACTGAGCCCCGCCGGTGACGAGGCGGCGACGCTGCTTGAGGCGGCGAGCAAGGTCCTGCCTGCGCTCCGCTCCGCAGGCGTGGAAGCCATCCGCACCACGGTTCGGCCTTTTCCGGAGGACGGCTACACCTGCGCCGGCGCGATGCCGGACATCGTCGGTCACTATATGGCGGTGACGCATAGCGGGGTCACCATCGCGCCGCAATTGGGCAGGGTGGTCGCCGACGAGGTCGTGCGCGGCAAGGTCCATGAAGAGATGGAGACGTTCCGTCCCCAGCGCTTTTTCCAGGCGAGCGCGAAACGCGCCGGCGCGCACGCATGATCTCTCTTCGGACACAGGTTCACGATGGCGAAAATTGAACGGCACCAGAAGGACGAGAAGCTCAGCCGGATCGTCGTCCACAAGGGCACGATCTATCTTTCGGGCCTGACGGCAGACGACAGAAAAGCCGACACGGCCGGCCAGACCAGGCAGATATTGCAGAAGGCCGACGCGCTTCTAAAGAGCGTTGGCGCCGATCGGTCGCGGCTGCTGTGCGCGCAAATCTGGCTGAAGGACGTCGCGGATTTCGACGCGATGAACAAGGCTTGGGTCGTCTGGCTCGACGGCGCGGAGCCGCCGGCGCGCGCTACGGTCGGAGCAAGCTTCGCGTTGCCCGATATCCGTGTCGAAATCCAGCTTACCGCCGCAGGCTCCTAATCTCGGGCGTGCGCTGAGCCGTTCCGCAGTTGCGTCAATGTTCTGTTCTCGCTCGCCAGGTTCTAATATCAAGAATCGTCGTCCGACGAACTGCTTGGCGAGCAACGCTGTTTTGTCCGCGTTGTGGTGGTCGACCCGTCATCGCTCGTGGTCGTGGTGGTTTGCGTGTCACAATTCATAGGCTGTTGAGGTTGCGCAGGACCATTCGCATTTTTCGGCAGTTCCCTGCCCGACGTGCTGGCTTGGCGGTTCATGCAATTGTCGAAATCTGACGTTCCGGGACTGAAGCCCGCGCCCGAGCAGGCCCGTTGATAAGAGGCGCGGTTGCCCGCGGCGATCTCGTCAATGGTCTGAGACTGGCAGGCGGAAAGAACAACTGAAGCAAGTACTGCCGCTGAAAAAGCGGTTATGCGACTGTCCATATTTCATCCCTCTCCAATGTTGTCGGGGCTGGCAAGCTATCGCTCTTGAATTACTAAAAAACGTCTTGATCTCGTCGGAATATACCTTCGCGATCCGCAGCGTTCCAGCCATCCGAATCGATCCGTTGCACGCATCCCGTATCTCGATTAGCGGCACCGGGAGTCCTGTTCCCGCGAATTGCCTCGAGGTCGCGGCGACCGAAATGATCGGGAGGGCCCCGCTTCCGCCCGCCTACCGCTCCCTGAACGCCCGCGCGAAAGAATCCACCATCGGACGGACCAGATACTCGAAGAAAGTCCGGTCGCCGGTGCTGATGAAAGCGTCGACCGGGGTGCCGGGGTAGAGCTGCTCGGCCTTCACGCCGGCGGGCAGGGCTTCGGTGATCTTCAGCCTGGCGCGGAAATAGGGTTCGTGCGTGGCCTGGTCGATCAGCCTGTCAGCGGAAATTTCGCTTACCGTGGCCGGAACTTCCGGCGTGAGCCGCGTGTTGAGCGCGGAGAGCCTGAGCTTTGCCGGCTGGCCCACATGCACCTGGTCGATGTCCTTCGGCCGCAGCCTCGCGTCGACCACCAGGCCCGAGGCCGTGGGCAGGATCTCCATGATCTTTTCGCCGGGCGCCACCACGCTGCCTTGCGAATTATAGGTCGAGGACACGACGATGCCTGCCGCCGGCGCGGTGATCGTCGTGCGCTTGAGCACCGCTCGCGCCGCGCGCATCCGCTCCTCGATGTCGGCGAGGTTGGTGCGCACATCGTCGAGCTTGGTCAGTGCTTCCTCGACGCGCTGCGTGGTGGCGCGCTCTGTCTGCGCCTGCGCCTCCACGATCTGCGTGTTGGCAGAGGCAAGATCGGCCTCCAGCGCGCCTGCCTGGCCGACAAGGTCGGCCTCGGAGCGCAAGAGCTGCGAATATTCGGTGCGATTGGTGAGGCCCTTGTCGAGCAGGTCGGTCTTGATGCCGAGCTCCTTCTTCACCACTTCAGCCTGCTGTTCGATGGCCGTTTTCTGCGCGTTCAGCCCTTTGACCGACTCGCGGTGCATGGCGACGCGCTGCGCCAGGATCGATTGCTCCGAGCGGAACCGCGCCAGCCTGGCGTCGAACTCCTTCTGCTGTTCGCGGATCAGATTTTCGAAGTCCTGCTGGAACGGCGCCGGGGCGGGCTCGGCGATCGGCGCCAGCGTGGCGAGCCCGTCGCGCTCGGCCTCCAGCCGCGCCGCACTTGCCTTGAGCGCGATCCATTGTCTTGTCAGCCGGTTGAGATCGGCCTCTGCAGCGGTCCGGTCGAGCAGGATGAGATCCTGGCCTTCGCGCACGCGGTCGCCTTCATGCACCAGCAATTGCTTGATGATGCCGCCCTCGCGATGCTGGATGAGGATGTTGCCGCCGGTCGCCGCGATCGTACCTTGCGTGATCACCGCGCCTGCCAACGGCGCGCTCGCTGCCCAATAGCCGAAGCCGCCGATAAGAAGCGCGATTGCCGCGTAGCCGGCCAAGGCGGTGCGGCGGAAATCCGTGCGCGGGCGGCCATCGAAGGCGAGGCTCTGCGTCATCGTTCAGGACCCGTGGCGGACGGTCGGCGCGGCGCGGATGGTCGGCGTGAACGATCCGCTCACCACCGTGCTCCGCTGCGCGGCTTTGGCCGGCTGGCGCAGCACCTCGGCGCTCGGCCCGAACGCCTCGATGACACCACCGCGCAAGACCATCACGCGATCGCAAGCCGTGGCGATCGAAGGGCGATGCGTGATCACGATCGTGGTGACGCCCGCGGCGCGGGCGGCGGCAAGCACCGCTTCCAGCGCGGTCTCTCCGGCGCCGTCGAGATGCGTGCTCGGCTCATCCAGCACCAGGATGCGCGGGTTGCCGTAGAAGGCGCGCGCCAGCCCGATCCGCTGCCGCTCGCCGCCCGACAGCGTCCCGGCCACTCTCGTCTGATAGCCGTCGCGCATGGTCAGGATCAGCTCATGCGCCTCGGCGCGCTTTGCCGCCTCGACGATTGCCGCGTCGTCGGCCTTCGCGTCGAAGCGCGCGATGTTGTCGGCGATCGAGCCGGGGAAAAGCTCCACCTCCTGCGCCAGATAGCCGATGTGTCGGCCGAGTTGGTTTTCGTCCCAGGTCTTGAGCTCGGCGCCGTCGATCCTGACCGAGCCGCCGCTCGGCTGCGCGGCGCCGACGAGCAGTCGCGCCAGCGTCGATTTGCCGGCGCCGCTCGGGCCGACGATCGCCACCGCTTCGCCGGCGGCTATCGCGAAGCTCAACCGCTTCAGGACCGGCTCGGCGCCGAAGGTGGCATTCGGCGCGATGAAGAAAAGATCCTGCGCCGCAATGGCGCCGGTCGGGTGGGGCAGGATGAGCTTGCTCGCCTCTACCGGCTGCGCCGAAAGCGCGCCCTCGAGCCGCGTCCAGGCGCGCCTGGCCTCGCCCAGTTGCCGCCAGGAGCCGATCAGCTGGTCGAGCGGCTGCAGCGCGCGCGACGACACCAGTGACGAGGCGAAGATCATGCCGGCCGTCATTTCGCTCTTGAGCACCAGCCAGGCGCCGGTTCCAAGGATCGCCAGCTGCAGCATCATGCGCAGCGCCCTGGAAGCGCCGCTGAAGACGGCGTTGGCGCCGGCCGAGCGGTCATGCAGGACAAGCGCCTCGGCAACATGCCGTCCCCATGCGCGCGCGGCGTTTTCCACCATGCCCATGGCGCGCAGCGTGTCGGCGTTGCGCGCAAAGGCCTGCTCGGTCCGGCTGGCCAGAGCCGAACGCTCCGCCGAAAGCGCGTCGTTCCTGCCGATGGCAAGCTGGTTGGCGAAGACCAGCACGACGAGCAGCGCCGCGCCGCCGAGCGTGACCCAGAACAGCAGCGGATGGATCAGGTAGAGCAATGCCAGGAAGACCGGCGCGAAGGGCAGGTCGAACAGCACCGAAACACCGCGCGAGCGGATGAAGGCGCAGACCGAGGCAAGGTCGGTGAGCGGCGACGGCGCATTGCCGGAGCCGAGCGAAGCGGCGAACGTTCTGGCGCCCAGCCTGTCATTGACCGTTGCGGCGACGCGCTGCGTGTAGACGGCGCGGATGGCGTCGAGGAAGCCGAGGAAACCAAGCGCCGCGACCGCGATGACCGACAGATAGACAAGCGTCTCGACGCTGGAGGAGGGCAGCACCCGGTCATAGACCTGGAGGAGGTAAAGCGGGATCACCAGCAGCAGAAGGTTGATGAGCAGCGAGAACAGGCCGACATCGGTTACGGCGCGCAGGAAGATCGGCCGCAAACCGGCCTGCCTGATCGCACCCGGAGCGCTCTCCCGTGACATTGGCTTGACCGCCTAGGCTGTGTGCTCGCCTGTGACGTTCAAATGGCTCTGCTGCACTTCGTCCAACGTATAGGCGCGGATATAGTCGATCTTCATCTCGGCCGGCGTGGCCAGATGATCCGGCGGCGCCCCGGCCTGGCCGCCGATCGCAAGGTCCACCAGCATGTACATCGGCTTGTTCATGTCGGATGGCGTCGCCGCTTCGGCGACCTGCACGCCGTCATAGGTCCACACCAGCTTGTCCGGCGTCCACAGCAGGCCATAGGTGTGGAAGCCGGCGGTATCCATGACGTTCACCGTCGATCCCACCGTCGTGTGCTGGCCGGTTTCGTTGGTATGGGCGGTCATCAGCAGCGAATTCGGCTTCTGGCCATACATTTCCATCACGTCGAGTTCGGGCGGCCAGGAGCCATCTTCCGGCAGCAGCCAGAAGGCCGGCCAGGCGCCGGCGTTTTCCGGCAGGTCTGCCTTCATTTCGAAATAACCGTAGGTCTGCGAGAAGGTGTCGTGAGTGGTCAGGATGCCGGAGGTGTATTCGTAATTGTTGATCAGCGGCTTGATGTCCGCAGGCGCCTGCGCCGCGGTGATGGTGAGGACCCCATCCTGCACGCTGAACGGATGCACCGAACTGGTCGGGCCGTAATTGGCGTCTATGTACCACTGCAGCTCGCCGTTGCGGGTGAGCGTGCTGCCGTTCGGCGCGCCCCACCAGAAATTGGTGTCCCAGGTGCCGCCCTGGGCGTTGTGAAGATTGAGCGAGTTGAATTCGTCGCTGAAGGACAGCGTCATGCCGGACTTGTCGATCGGCAGCTGAAAATTGTTGGGCTGCAGTTTGTCGATCGTGGTGTTCTTGAATTCGAGGATCTCGCCCGATCCGAGGTTCAGCACCACATTGGGTCCCGCCTGGATCATGCTGTCGTGGATGGCGGCAAACGACGTGAATCCGTAGCCATCGAGCCGCACGGCATCGTTCGAGGCGAAATTGACGATCGAGTCGCTGCCGTTGCCCTTGGCGATGATGAAAATATCGGCGCCGCCGCCGCCGTCGATCAGCACGTCGTTGCCCGCGCCGCCGTCGATCGTCTGGCCGCCCGCGGTGGCGGTGATGATGTTGTCCAGCGCATTGCCGAAGGCGTAGTTGTGGGCATTGGTGACGACGAGGTTTTCGACATTGTCCGGCAGCGTATAGCTCATCCATGTGTTGATGGTGTCGACGCCCTGGCCAGCGTTCTCGACCACCTTGTTGCTCGCCGAATAAAGGTAATAGATATCGTCACCGGCGCCGCCATACATGGTGACGTTGACGCCGCTGGAGGCCCAGATTGAGTCATTGCCGCTGCTGCCGTTGAACGTCGGTCCGGACGTCGCCGAAAACCAATGATTGGAAGCGCCGCTATAGTAAAAAGGAACGCCTACTGCGTTGACGACGAAGCTCATCGGACACTCCTTCCGCGCTGCCCCGCCCGGATGGCTCATTGCAGGTTCGAGCGCCTGCATCGAACCAATTTGCAACACGGATTATCGTTCCCGAAAATAAGCAAATAGTACAGAGAAAATCGGCAGTATTTTTATCGATATTTTTGCAAAGATAGAATAAGTGATACCTAATACAATTATGGCGAGAGTTGTTCTCAATTTTACTTAATTTTGCAAGGTTTTCTGCCAAAAGATCGTGCAGATAGCCGCGAATGGATGCATTCGTCGCAGCGGGCGGTCGATTGAGTTTTGACCTTCTGGATTGGATCCTCGGCTCATGCCTCGCCCATCGCGATCGACTTCTCGAACGCCGCCGTCAGTCCCTCGGCGACAGCCTCATCGAACCCGGTTTTGCGCATCGTCTCGATCGCCGCGGCGGTGGTGCCGCGATAGCCCAGGAAGGCTTTTACCGTGTCGGCCGGGGAAGCATCCTTCAAGTCGAGCATGCGGCCACTGCCGATGAGCACCGTGTTGACGGCGCGCTGAGCCACGGCGGGCTCGAGGCCGAAGGCAATGGCGTGGCGCATCATGGCGTCTGCCAGCAGGGCGGGGAAGGCAGGGCCGGAGCCGGTCAGGCCGGTGAGATAATCGATGTCGCGCTCGCTGCCGACCTCGTCTTGGCAGCCGCAGGCGGAAAAGATCGCGCGCACGATGGCGCGGTCTTCTCCGGTCGCGTCGCTGCTCGCGATCCATGGCGTGTAGGATTTGGCGACCTCGGCGGCGGCGTTGGGCAGCGTGCGCACCACGCGGCGCGTGCCGTGCTTCTCGCCGATTTCGGCAAGGCGGATGCCGGCCATCACCGAGATCACCAGCTTGCCCTTGGCGTCGATGGCGAGCGCGGGCCAGTCCTGCGGCCGCACCGAAAGCACGACCACGTCCGAGCGGTCGGCGAGCGCCTGATTGTCGTCGGTCCAGAATGCCCCGGCGAAACGATCCGGCCTCGCGCTCCGATAGGAGAGGGCGAGGTCCTGCGCGCTCACGACGCTGGCCTGGAGCGCGGCGCTCGCGATGGCGCCGCCCAGCCAGCCCGCGCCGCCGACGATGCCCAGCCTGATTGCGGCGCCCATGTCCATTGCCTCCGTTGCAGGCCGACACGGTAGCCGCGGGCCAAAAAATTTGACAGCCTCTGTCGGATCGGCTGGGGCGCGCCCGTCCTTGGGGCATCGATCAACAAAGGAAGGATATCGAGATATGCCGAGCACCATCCAACTGCACCGCGTTCTGGCGACCAAGCCGGAGAAGGTCTACCGCGCATTCATCGAGGCGGATGCGTTGGCGAAGTGGCTGCCCCCCAACGGCTTTACCTGCACGGTGCACGAGTTCGAGGGCAAGGTCGGCGGAACCTACAAGATGTCCTTCCGCAACTTCACCACCGGCGGCAGCCATTCCTTCGGTGGCGAATTTGTCGAGCTCGTCCCGGGCGAGCGCCTGCGCTACACCGACCGCTTCGACGATCCCAATTTGCCGGGCCAGATCGAGGTGACCGTGATCCTGAAGAAAGTGTCGGTCGGCACCGAGATCAACATCACCCAAGCCGGCATCCCGGACGCCATCCCCGCCGAGGCCTGCTATCTCGGCTGGCAGGAATCGTTGCGCAACCTGGCCAAGCTCGTCGAGCCGGAGATCAACCAGTAGGTCCGCGAAGCGCACGGCGGCCGTTGCAACGGCCGCCGCCTCACCCAAGGTAAGCAAAATTTCACCAAGCGCTGATAAAAGCCGCTGCCATGGATCGCAACAAGAACAACGACCTTTTTGTCCTGATGGCGGCGCTCGCCGCCATCGCGATCTACAACATTGCCTGCGGCATCAGGACAGGCGAGGTCCGGGGCAAGTTGCATTGGGTCGCCCTGGCGGACGATCCGACACGGTTCTGGAACATCGTGATCGGCAATTCGATTGTCCTGGTGGCGTCGATAGCCTTTCTGTGGGTCCTCAATTCCCGCAGGCCCGGATGATCCGAAGCGACGCCTCTTTATCTCGCGCCGCCCCTGATCTCACAGAGCTCTTGTGATGCCGCCGTCGACCCGGATGTTCTGTCCGGTGATGTAGGCAGCCCCATCCGAAGCCAGGAACGAGATCGTCGCGGCGATCTCTTCCGACGTGCCGTAGCGCTTCAGCGGCACGCTGTCGCGACGCTCGTTCGTGGCCGGCAGGCTGTCGATCCAGCCGGGCAGCACATTGTTCATGCGGATGTTGTCGGCCGCGTAGGTGTCGGCGAAGATCTTGGTGAAGGCGGCAAGCCCGGCGCGCGCCACGGCCGAGGTCGGGAACATCGCGCTTGGCTCGAACGCCCAGGCGGTCGAGATGTTGATGATGACGCCGCCCTTCTGTTTCTGCATCACCGGCGTCACCAGCCTGGTCGGGCGCACGGCATTGAGGAAATAGGTGTCGATGCCCTTGTGCCAGTCCTCGTCGCTGATCTCGACGATCTGCGCGCGCGGTCCGTGGCCGGCGCTGTTGACCAGCACGTCGATGCGCCCCCAACGCTCCAGCGCGCCATCGGTGAGGCGCTTCAGGTCCTCGTTCGACTGGTTGGAGCCGGTGACGCCGAAGCCGCCAAGTTCCTTGCCCAGAGCCTCGCCCTTGCCGGAGGAGGAGAGCACGCCGACCTTGAACCCATCCGCCGCCAGGCGCTTGGCCGCCGCGGCCCCCATGCCGCTGCCGCCCGCCGTCACCAGAGCTACTTTTTCGCCTGCCATATCGCTGTCCATTCGTTGGAATTACTGAAGCGACCCTGTTAGCACGCGAAGGGCAGGGGAATGAACCTGATTGGATTGCGCCAAGGCGTCTGCGAATGGCGAAAGCGGCAAAGCCGCCAATCTTCCCCACAAGGGGAGATTGGCGGTTCGCGCGCCGGCTCAGGCTCTAATGCCGCTCATCACCGCCTCGACAGCCACCTGCCGGCCGGCGGGGAAGATCATCCGAAGCGGTTGGCGGGCGTGCCGCGCACCCCGGGCTTGAGCGCGAACAGGCCGCCCTCGAAGGGGTTGGCGGCAAGATGCTCCGCGCTCATCGTGAAGCGCGCGGAGGTCACGAACAGCATGTCGAGGTCCGCGCCGCCGAAAGCGCAGCTCGTCGGCCAACTGCAAGGTAGCTCGACGATTCGGTCGAGCCTGCCGTCGGGCGCGATACGGGCGAGGCAGCTTCCGCCAACCACCCTGCAGTTCCAGACATAGCCCTCGGCGTCGAGGCATGAGCCGTCCGGCAGGCCGCGCTCGAAGCCGGTGAAGAAGGGGAGCGCTTCGCCGAGCCGTCCAGCCTTCCGGTCCCAATCATAGCTGTAAAGCGCGTTCTTCATCGTGTCCGCGGTGATGAAGCGTCCGTCGGGCAGCCATACCATCGTGTTGGTGATGCCGAACCGGTCTTCGCTGAGGCGCCTCACGTCGCCGCTTGAGCCGACCCGGTAGAGCCGGCCCTCATCGCTTGTAATCGCCATCGGCGCGTCGTCCGGCCCGATATTGTTGGCCATGGTGCCGACCCAGAGCGAGCCGTCCGGCGCGACCACGCCTTCATTGAGCCGCGAGTCCGGCCGGTTGGCCTCGATCGCCGCGAATGCCCGGAACGGTCCGCCGAAATCCCAGAGCGCGATGTTCTTGCGCAACCCGACTATGGCTCCGCCATCGGCGCGCAGGCCGACCGAGGTGACGAGGTCGGCTGTCGGCCAGCTTTCATGCGCTCCTGTCGAAGGGTCCAGCCGATGGATCCGTCGGCCGATGATGTCGACCCAGACCAGCCTGCCGCGGCGGTCGTCCCACACCAGGCTCTCGCCGACCACGTCGCGCGCGTCGAAGATCAGGGTGGCATCGGTCTCGGGCATGTGGCTCCTCCGTCTCTCGGGAAATGCACTTGACATATATCTTTCGTCTGAATTATGAGCAATTTAATAACAACCTATCATACAGGTTTTGAGGGAACGGAATGCAGGAGCAGACGGATCCACCGGGCGAACCGAATCCCGGACTGGTCAGCACGGCGATCCAGGCCATCACCCAGCACATCCGCTCGGAAGGCCTTGCGCCGGGCGATCCGCTGCCTAGCGAAGCTGCCATGACGCGCCAGCTCAACGTCTCGCGTACCGTCGTGCGCGAGGCCTTCCGCTCACTGTCGGCGATGCGCCTCATCGACATGAGCGCGGGGCGCCGCGCCACTGTCGCCAAGCTCGATACCGGCGCCATGTCGATGGTGATCGAGCACGGCATCACCACCCAGCAGATCAGCGTGCAGCAGGTCTATGACGTCAGGCGCACCATCGAGATGCGCACGGTTGCGCTTGCCGCATTGCGCCGCACCGACCAGGAGGCCGCGGCGATTGCCCAGTCGGCCCGGCAGATGCGCGAGAATTTCAGGAACCCCGAGGCGGTCATGGAGCACGACATCGCCTTCCACGAGGCGATCGCGGCGGCTTCGCACAATCCTGTTTTTTCGCTGATCGTCACCGCCTTCAGCGGCGTCACGCGGCGCACCTGGGTGATTGGCTGGCGGACCCGCTCGTCCGACGAGGCCCAACTCAAGATGATCAAGGGCCACGAGGACATCGCCGACGCCATCCTGAAGGGCGATCCACGGCTGGCGGCCGAGCACATGGCCGAGCATTTCGACAAGAGCGTCAAGGCGCTCATCGACGCGGGGATCGCCTAGCATGGGGACGGCCCGATGAAGATCACCGCCATCGAAACCATCCGCATCGAGGAGCGGCCGAACCTGCTCTGGGTCGAAGTCCATACCGACGAGGGCATCACCGGGCTCGGCGAGACCTTCTTCCTGTCGCGCACTGTCGAGGAGTATCTGCACGAATATGTCGCGCCCAGGGTGATTGGCCGCGATCCGCTGCAGATCGACCTGCTCGCCGCCGATCTCGTCGGTTATCTCGGCTTCCGCTCCAGCGGCGCCGAAGTGCGCGGCAACTCGGCCTTCGACATCGCGCTGTGGGACATCTTCGGCAAGGCTACCGGCCAGCCGGTCGCGCAATTGCTCGGCGGCTTCAGTCGCCGTTCCATCCGCACCTACAACACCTGCGCCGGCACCGAATACATCAAGGACGACAAGGGCCAGACGACGGCCAATTACGGCATCGGCGCCGGCCGCGACTATGACGACCTCAACAGCTTCCTCACCCGCGCCGGCGAGCTGGCCGAGGAATTGCTGGACGACGGCATCACGGCCATGAAGATCTGGCCGTTCGACCACGCGGCGGAAAAGACGCGCGGCAACGACATTTCAGCGGCCGACCTGAAGGCGGCGCTCGAGCCCTTTGAAAAGATTCGCAAAGCCGTCGGCGACCGGATGGACGTCATGGTCGAGTTCCACTCCATGTGGCAGCTCTTGCCGGCCATGAAGATCGCGCAGGCGCTCAAGCCGTATGCGACCTATTGGCACGAGGACCCGATCCGCATGGACAGCCTCGGCGACCTCAAGCGCTACGCCGCCGCCAGCCCGGCGCCGATCTCGGCCTCGGAGACGCTCGGCAGCCGCTGGGCTTTCCGCGACCTCTTGGAGACGGGAGCGGCCGGCATCGTCATGCTCGACATCTCCTGGTGCGGCGGCCTGTCGGAAGCGCGCAAGATCGCCTCGATGGCCGAGGCGTGGCGGCTGCCGGTGGCGCCGCATGACTGCACCGGTCCGGTCGTGCTCGCCGCCTCGACGCATCTTTCGCTCAATGCGCCCAACGCGTTGGTCCAGGAAAGTGTGCGCGCCTTCTACCGCACCTGGTACCGCGATCTGGTCACCGCGCTGCCGGAAGTCAAGGACGGCATGATCACCGTGCCGCCCGGGCCGGGGCTAGGCCTGGCGCTCAACCCGGACCTCGGCCGCGCCTACACCGTCCAGAGTCGCGTCAGCGACGGGACAAGCATCTGAAAAATCCAAAGGGAGGAACAGACATGAAGAAACTCACCGCAATGTTATTGCTCGGCGTCGCCCTGATCGGCGGCCAATCCGTGGCCCGCGCCGACGGGCTCAACATCGTCTTCACCCATCATTCGTCGGCCTCGAACACGTTCTGGCAGGCGGTGAAGAAGGGTTTCGACGACGCGTGCGCCAAGGTCGAGGCGAACTGCAACATGGTCTTCACCCAGACCGAGGGCTCGGTCGAGCAGCAGGTCGCGAACATGCGCGCAGCCCTTGCCGCCAAGCCCGACGCGCTGTTGACCTCCATCGTCGACGATCACGCCTTGGACGACGTCATCAAGGAGGCGCGCGACGCCGGCGTGCTGGTGATCGCCGTCAATGTCGACGACACGGAGGGCGCCAAGGGCAATGCGCGGCAGGCTTTCGTCGGCCAGGGCTTCAAGCCGGCCGGCTATTCGCTCGCCAAGGCGATTTCCGAGAGCTTCCCGAAGGACGGCCCGATCAAGGTGCTGGTCGGCATTTCGGCTCCTGGCCAGAACTGGTCGGAAAGCCGCGGCGCCGGTATCATGCAGTTCCTCGAGGAGTACAAGGCCGCGCATAAGGACCGCGACGTGTCGTGGGAGCGCATCGACAGCGGCACCGATCTCGCCATCACCTCCGACCGCGTCGGCGCCTATCTGAACGCCCATCCCGACACCACGGCCTATTTCGACACCGGCTTCTGGTGCGCCGGCGTGGCGCGCGTGCTGGCCGATCGCGGCGTGGCGCCGGGCAAGGTGCTGCTGGGTGGCTTCGACCTCGTTCCCGAGGTGCTGCAGCAGATGCAAAAGGGCTATGTCCAGGCGCTGGTCGACCAGCAGCCCTACATGCAGGGCTTCATGCCGGTGATGGAGGCCTATCTCAACAAGAAGATCGGCCTTGCCCCGTCCGACATTGACACCGGCCAGGGCATCGTGAGGCCGAAGGAAGCCGACAGTATCATGGCGCTGTCCGCGCAGGGACTGAGGTAAGCTCCTCAAATAGCGAGACCCGCTTCGGCGACGCCTACCGTCGCCGATGCGCCTGAATCCTGAACCTCCGGAGCCTTGCGTTGAAGCGCCTGTTCAAGACCTATCTCGAAAAACCGGAGCTGGCCGGGTTGATCCTTCTGGTGCTGCTCATCGTCCTGTTCCAGGTGCGCTCGCATGGCGTGTTCCTGAACGCCGACAACCTGCGCGGCATTCTCGGCATCCTGCCCGAGGCTGGCCTCGTCGCCATCGGCGTCACCATCCTGATGATCAGCGGCGAGTTCGACCTCTCGGTCGGGTCGGTCTTTGCGCTGATGCCGATGTCGATGGCGGTGCTGATGGTGCATGGCTGGCCGTTCCCCCTGGCGCTGCTCGCCGGACTGCTGGTCGCGGCGGCGATCGGCTTCATCAACGGCTACGTCACCATCCGCTTCGCGATTCCGAGCTTCATCACCACGCTCGGCATGCTGTTCATGGCGCGCTCACTCACGGTCGTGGTCTCGGGCGGCTTCCCGCCGCTGTTGCCCGCCGACCTGCCCAACTGGCTGTTCACCTCCTTCGTCGGGCCTGGCAACATGTTCCGCATGTCCTTCCTGTGGTTCGTGGCGGTCGCGGTGCTGACCTCACTGATGCTGTCGCGCACCAATTTCGGCAATTGGATCAAGGCCACCGGCGGCTTCCTGCCGGCCGCCGCCTCGATGGGCATCCCGACCGCCAGGGTCAAGATCGTCTGCTTCATGCTGTGCTCGGTCCTGTCCGGCTTTGCCGGCATGCTGCAGGTGCTGCGGCTGGGCTCGCCCCTGCCTTCGATCGGCGAGGGGCTGGAACTGCAGGCGGTTGCCGCCGCGGTCATCGGCGGCGCCTCGCTCACCGGCGGCATCGGCACGGTGATGGGCGGCATCATCGGCACGACGCTGATCCGCGTCATCGACAACGGGCTTGTGCTCAGCCATGTCGACGCCAACTGGTTCAAGTTCGCCATCGGCTTCCTCACCATCTTCGCCGTCGTCGCCAATGCCTGGATGCGCAAGCGCGCCAAGGCGATCAAGATGGAGGGCTGAAGCGGTGAGCGACGCGATCATCTCGGTGCGTGACCTGCACAAGTGGTATTCCGGCGTGCATGCGCTGAAAGGCGTCTCGCTCGACTTCAAGCGAGGCGAGGCGCTCGGCCTGGTCGGCGACAACGGCGCCGGCAAGTCCACGCTGATCAACATCCTGTCGGGCGTCCACCGCGCCGACCAGGGCGAGATCAAGGTCGAGGGCAGGGCGGTCAGCATCGCCACGCCGCGCGACGCCATGGATCTCGGCATCGAGACCATCTACCAGTACAACTCCATGGTCCCCACCATGTCGATCGCCAGGAACCTGTTTATCGGCCGCGAGCCGACCCGGCTCTCGATCCTCGGCGTCGGCATCCTCGACCAGAAGAAGATGGCCGAGGAAAGCATCCGCGCCATCGCCAATGTCGACCTGCATCTGCGCTCGCCCGACGCCCTCGTCGGCGAGCTGTCCGGCGGCCAGCGCCAAGGCGTCGCCATCGCGCGCGCTATGCATTTCAAGTCGAAGGTGATGATCCTCGACGAGCCGACCAATCATCTGTCGGTCAAGGAGACCAACAAGGTGATCGGCTTCGTGCGCGGGCTGAAGGAGCAGGGGGTGACCGGCGTCTTCATCAGCCACAACATGCACCACGTCTTCGACTGCTGCGACCGCATCGTGGCGATGGCGCGCGGCGAGGTGGTGCTGGACAAGCGTGTCGCGGACACCTCGATCGACGAAGTCCATTCTGTGCTGTGAGGAATAGGCAATGAAGGTGCTCGCTGGTCGTAAGGTGCTGCTGACGGGCGGCCTCGGCTCGCTCGGCCGCGCCCAGGCGGTGACGCTGGCGCGGGCCGGCGCGCGCGTAATGGTGCTCGACCGTCCTGATGCCGCGAACGCGGTGGAGATCGTCGCCGGGTTGGCCGGCCAGGCTTCGGGCGATATCGGCTTCGTCGGCTGCGATCTCAACCGGCTGGCCGAGGCCGAAGCGGCGGTTGCGGCGCTGGCGGCGAGGGAAGGCGGCATCGACATATTGATCAACAACGCGGCGCTGATCATCAACCGGCCGTTCGAGGAATTCTCGCTCGCCGAGTATGAGGACCAGATCCGCGTCAACTCCTCGGCCGCCTTCGCGCTCGCGCGGGCCTGCGCTCCAGGCATGAAGGCCAAGGGCTATGGCAAGATCGTCAACTTCTGCTCGATCACGCTGAACGGCCGCTGGGACGGCTACGTGCCCTATGTCGCGTCGAAAGGCGCCATGCTCGGTCTCACCAAGTCGCTGGCGCGCGAGCTCGGGCCGCATGGCGTCAGGGTAAACGCCGTGTCGCCGGGCGCGGTGGTCTCGGAGGCGGAAGAGCGCGTCTTCGGCGATCGGTTGAAGGAGTACAATGACTGGATCCTCGCGAACCAGAGCCTGAAGAAGCGCATCGAGCCGGACAACGTCGCCGATCTCGTGCTGTTCCTGGTCTCGCCGGCTTCGGACATGATCAGCGGCCAGAACATCGCCGTCGACGGCGGCTGGTGAGGGCATGGCCGGCGCGATCGAGCTGAACGACGGGCAGTCGAGATTGGTCTTGGCGCCTGAGAAGGGCGCTGCGATCGCCCGCTATGACGCTCTGGTCGTCGGCACCGCGCCAGTTCCGCTGCTGAAGCCTGGCGATGGCACCGGCACATCCGGCTGCCAGCTCCTCGTGCCGTGGTCGAACCGCATCTCCGGCGGGGGCTTCACCTTCGACGGCCGCTTTCATGCCGTCGAGCCGAATGTGCCTGGCGAAGTTTTCCCGATCCATGGCGACGGTTTCCAGAAGCCGTGGCGGCTTGTCCGCCATACCGACAGGGAAGCCGAACTCGCCCTCGACGACGGCGCGATCGGCCCTTATCGCTACAGCGCTTCGGTCGCCTACGCGCTGCGGAACGGAGCGCTGGAGGCGCGCCTCACGGTGGAGAACCGCGCCGGTATGCGCCTGCCTTACGGCCTCGGTTTCCATCCCTGGTTCCCGCGCGGCGACACGACCCTGCTGAAGGCGAAGGCAAAACGAGTCTGGCTTGAGGACGAGCGCCATTTGCCTGCCGGCGTCGTGCCGGTGAGCGAGCATCCGGGCTGGGATTTCGCGCAGGCCACGCCGCTGCCGCCGGAGTGGGTGAACAACGCCTTCGACGGATGGGACAGCCGTGCCACCATCGCCCAGCCGGAGCAGGGCCTCGCGGTCACACTCACCGCCTCACCCGAGCTCGACGTCTGCATCCTCTATTCGCCGTCGCGCGATGCCGACTTCTTCTGCTTCGAGCCGGTCTCGCACCCGGTCGACGCGCATCATGGCGAGGGGCTGACGGTGCTCGACGATGGGCAAAGGATGAGCGCGATGATGCGGCTGGATTGGGCGGTCGTGGAGACGGATTGAGCACCCGCCCTCTACAACTCCTTCTCCGCCAGCTCCCTGAACCCGTCCGGCACCGAGCGCGCGCCTTCCAGCGCCACGGTGCCGTAGCCGACGGCCTCCTTGCCGAAGCGCTGGCGGATCTTGTCCACGGCGCGGTCCGCGCCGAAGCGAGCGAGGCCCTTGCGGCTGCCGGGCCTGAGCTTCTCGTCGGCGAGGCCGAGCGGCAGTTCGAGCTGCAGCTCGGCATGCTCCTCCAGATGCGAGACGGAGATAGCGAGCAGCGAGATATCCCGCTCGCCCGGATGGGCGGCGAGCACGCCGCGAACCAGCTCCTCGGCGATCTCGGCGAGCATCGTGGTGGCCTGGATCGGCTGCTCCAGCGTGACGGACCGGCTCACCGAGCGCATGTCGGCGAAGCGCACGCGCACCGTCACCGTGCGCCCGGGCCGGTCCTTGGCGCGCAAGCGGCTCGCGACGCGGTCGGCCAGATGCAGCAGCGTCGGCACGAAGACGCGCGGCAGCGCGGGCTTGCGGCCAAGCGCCGACTGCGCGCCGGCGGAATGTGCGCGCCGATGCGTCTCGAGCTTGCGCGGGTCGCGGTTCCAGGCGAGCGCGGCGAGCTTCTGGCCGGCGGCGTGGCCGATCAGCCGCTCCAGCGCGCCGCTATGCGTGCGCGCCAGCTGCCCGATCGTCTCGACGCCGATCTCGGCGAGCCTGGCCTTGGTCGACGGGCCGACACCCCACATCAGCGTTACGGGCAGGTCGTGCAGGAAAGCGAGCTCGCTACCGGGCTCGACCACCACCAGCCCGTCGGGCTTGGCCACCTGCGAGGCGATCTTGGCGAGATGCTTCGTCCGCGCCACGCCGATCGAAATCGGCAGGCCGAGCTCGGCCTTCACCCGCTCGCGGATCTTTCGCGCGATCTCCTGCGGCGACCCGAACAGATGCGTGCAGCCGGCGACGTCGGCAAAGGCCTCGTCGATCGAGATGCGTTCGACCAGAGGCGTGAAATCGTCGAGTACCTTGATCGCCGCGTCGCCGAGGCGCTGATACTCGCTGAAGCGCCCGCCCACGAAGATGAGCTGCGGGCACAGCTCGCGCGCCTTGCGGCCGGGCATGCCGCCGCGGACGCCAAACACCTTGGCCTCGTAGGAGGCGGCCAGCACAACGCCGCCGCCGACGGCGATCGGCTTGCCGCGCAATGATGGATCGAGCAGCTGTTCGACGGAAGCGTAGAAGGCGTCGAGATCGGCATGCAGGATGGTGGCGGCCGCAGCGGTGGTCGTGGTGGCGGCCATCAAACGCTCCCATGGCCATTTGTGTGGCATTGCAGCATTAGCTGCATCTTTTGTAAGGGGAATTAGCGGAACATAAAGAGAACAAAAGAAGTTCTCTGTCAAGCCGCCACGTTTGAACGTGCAAGGTTCCACAACCTGTGGCTACAGCCGCAGATAGAGCGCAGGTTGCGTCCTGAGGAAATGTTGCCGCAAGCAAAAGAGGGGCGCCTCAGGGCGACCCGCTCTTCGCTTCTGTGCCGAGGTCTGGGACGACCCCAGCTTCTGCCGTCTCACCTTCGAAGGCGATCGACTGCGCTATGCCGGCTTGGCGTATTGCTCGGCGCTCAAGACCTCAATGCATTGGAACGGCTGATTGCCTTCCACCCAGGCGTCGTGGCCGGGCGGGATGGTATAGGAAGAGCCGGCCTCGAAGGTCTTTTGCGTGCCGTCGGTCAGCCGCACCGTGATCGAGCCGGACACGACATAGCCGACATGCGAGACTTGGCAGCTGTCGGTCTTGACCACCGGTTTCACGCATTCCGACCACTTCCAGCCCGGCTGCATGTTCATCCGCCCGAGCGTATAGCCCGGCAGCCGGACGATCTCGACACGCGTCTTGGCCGGCGCGCGGACCTCGTCGGGATTGTTGTGTGATTTGGATTCGAGCTTCGTCACATTCACAGCAGTTTCAGCCACGGCATCCTCCCATGTGTGAAGCGGCGCCTGACATTGCGATCGTCGGCGACCGCTGTCTCATACATACGCCTTATTATGAGAGTTCGCTAATGTAATTGGAGGCATCCCTCGACCGGGAGATTTTGGCGCTTCTCGTGGAAAGTTATTGCGGACCTGATCGCCGGGTGCTTTCCTGTTTTCGCACTGGCACGGCGGTGGTTGAGGGACCCATCCGTTCTCGCCCGACAGGAGAATTCGATGCGACCCTCGGCAAAGATCAAAGCGATACCGTCGCGCCTTTTCGCAATCCCTATAAGCATGACGCCCACCTGCTTCAGCGCTGGCCGAACGCCGCGCCGGCGCAACATGTCCGGGCGAGGGGACAAACTTTTGGGCGGGATAATCAACAACCACCAGGAGGAAACCGATGCTTGATCCAGCCGTGAAAGGCTATTCGCGCCCGCCGGTCATTGCCGCCCGTCGCGGCCCGCCGGCGCTTCGCCAGTGCTGCGACAGCTATATCTGTCCGGTCTGCGCCCAGGTCGTCGAACTGACGGATTATCGCCAGGTGCTGTGGCACCAGCAGCCCGGCCATCAGCCGATGAACGTCGAGGACTGAGTATCGGGCTCAATCGCTCGGACATATGGAGCGGACTCGATGCTCGGTGCGGGGTCCACCGCGTCAAGGAGTGGCCCGCGGTTTCCAAGAACACGCGGGCCGAGAGCGGATTGGCAAAAAACAACGTTCCGCCAGGCATCCGGCTAGATGCGTATCAACTGTCTGGACCATCTTCAGACTGAAGTCTCACTCATCGAACGCAGAGGCCCGAGACCTCGATTTGTAAGAAACAAGAGGACATCAATTTCATTTGGTAGCAAGCCGCCGGACAAAGTCCCTTCATCGGCGGTTGACCACGGAGTGCCTGCCATTCCTGCGATATGGCAGGCACTCCTTCCCTCTTGAAGCCCCTTGGAGTTGCTGACCATGCAACTCGGCAACATGATCGCGAACCTGTTTGCAGCGCTGTTTCTGGCGGTGTTGATTGGCGGCGTCTTCCTCCTCTTCGGCAGGCCGCTCTTGCCGCAACGCCAGGCCCAGATGGTGATCCTTCTTCCGATCGACACGATCGCGACAGGATCGGTGCGCAAGGCCTGTGTCGAGCCGTGCCTGCCGGTCCGCTTCGATCTCAAGCTCGCGCCCGTTAGGCCGCCCGATGAAGGCAGGCGGGGGAACCAGCCCGTGGCTCATGCCGTTGAATGAGCGAAGGGATGGCGCTGGCGGAGGCCGCCATGGATAATTTCGAACTCATCGATCTTCTGTGCGTCATCGACGCATGCGCGAGCGACCGTTTGGCCGGGCGTGTCGTGGCGATGTCGAAGGCGGTCGAGGAATTGCGCGTGTTGACTGGCGATTTCGTCTCGTCGGACGAGGACGCGACCAACGCCTTGACGCAGGTCGCGCTCGAACGCGGCTGCGCGGTGCTCTTCGACGAGCAGCCGGGCGCGGATATCATGGGCTAGCGCAATCTCTTCCAGACCGGAAGATTGGCGCTCATTTCGCCAGGGTGATCATCCGGCCCGCATATGCCGCCCGGCCCCCGAGTTCGGCCGTGCATTCCGACTTTACGGCCGAGTTTCCTATCATCGCGATAGTGTCGCCGACCAGCCGCAGGCAACTGCCCTGTGCGTTCATGTCCGAGTTTCCGGTGTAGGTGATGGCGGCATCCGGAGCGTAGATGAAGCCACTCACCACCGAGCCGGATCCGCCGTTGAGCAACAGCGGCTGAGTGTTGCCATGAGCCTGGAAGATGGTGATGCCGGCGTAAGGACCGCTCGTCGGCGGCGAGAGGTTCACCTGCTCGTTGGCGTTGATGGTGAGCTGCGAGTTTTCCATCAGGAAGATCGTCACGCCCTGGCCGCTCAGGCTGCCGTTGCCTCCCGGCTTTATGGTGACGTTGCGCATGATGTAGGTGCCCGGTTTGAGGGCGATCTTTCCAGACAAGGTCTTGTCGCAATAGGTGCCCGGCGAGAGCGTCACTGTCTTGCCATTGGGCACCGGCAGGCAGAGCGTGTAGGCAGGCGGAACGACGTCGGCCAGCGGATCGAACGAAGCATACTGGTTTTCGTGCGGCGCGCCGCAGGAAAGCGTGGCATTGGGCGGCGTCAGCCCTTGCGTGCCGCCCACCGTCGAGACGCAGCCGGCGCTGACGATCGCCGAGCCTCCGCGGCTGATGGCGTCGGGCGCGTCCGAATTGGCTGCGATCACGCAGCCGTTCATCGCCACATCGGTCGAGCCTTGCAGGCTGACCGCGCTGTCGGCGTGCTGATCGAGCGCGAGCACGCAGGCTTGCGCGCCGGGTTTGAGCTTGACCGAGGCGCTGCGCGTCGCCTGCCAGGCCGGCATGCCGCTGATGAAGGCCGGCCGGCTGACGCTCGACGACAGCGAAATGAAGTAGGCGCCCGGACCGCCGCTTGCGCTGGCCTGGAAGGCGGCGAGGCTGCCCGATAGCTCCTGCGCGTCGGCTGCGCTCATATTGGCTGCGAAGAAGGTCTGGCCGAGTTGCTGCACCTCGCTCGCCGACATGCTCGCCTGGTATTTCGTGCCGATCGCCAGACCGGCCGCGTCCAATGAGTTCTGCAACTGCGCGGCGTCGTCGCTCGTGCCTATCAGATCGACGGATGCCGCCACGCCAAGCATGAGCGGCACCATGACGACCGCGGCCGCGATCGCGAAGTTGCCGCGCCTCGATGCCAAAAACCGTCCCAACATGGAGCCCAATCCTCGCCGATATGCGGTATGTGATATGCGCGCCGTCTCAACGAGCGATTTGCAAAAAAGTTAAAATGCAGAAAGCGCTAAAACATTAGCTTTTACAGACGCTTATGTCTTAAGTCCGATATATTGTGGGCCTTAGGTCTTAGTCCACGCGGCGCAAGGTCGGGACAGTGGAGCGCTGGGGTCCCACCGGCGCAAATCGAGCGAAATAATTAGGCATTCGTTCACATCGCAATGATGTCGTGACGGCTGGGATAGCTTGGGCGCGCTCGACCATGGCCTTTTTGGGTGGTTCTTTCAGACATCTTTTTTCTCAAATTTTTTTTCGACGCCTTTGCGAGAGCAGGGGCGGCAATGTCGCCACCATTTTCGCGCTCACCCTGCCGGTCGTCGTCGGCGGCGCGGGGCTCGGCGTCGAGACCTCCTACTGGTACTATTCGAGCCTGAAGCTTCAGGCGATCGCCGACGCGGCCGCCTATGCTGGGGCGTTGGAAAAGATCCAGGGGTCCAACACCGCGGCTATTACGGTGGCCGCCACGTCATCGGCCACCTCGAATGGCCTGGGTTCGGGTACGATCGTCGTCAACACCCCGCCGACGTCGGGACCGAATACGGCCAAGAAGGCGGTGGAGGTCATCCTCAACCAGAATCTCGACCGGATGTTCACCTCCATTTTCACGCAGACGAAGGTGCCGGAACGGGCGAGGGCGGTGGCGCTGATCACCAACGCTTCGAAGGCCTGCGTGCTGGCGCTCAATCCTTCGGCCTCGCAGGCGGCGCTCTTCTCCGGCAGCACCAATGTCAAGCTCAAAGGCTGCTCGGTCATGTCGGATTCGACTGCCAGCGACGCCATCAAGGTGCAGGGATCGGCCAGCCTCACCACGGACTGCCTGATTACGGTCGGCGGCGTTTCACTAAACAATCCGGTGACTACGACCTGCAATGCTCCGATCACTCAAGCCTTGCCCGTATCCGACCCCTTTGCCAGCCTGCCGGTGCCTGCGGCCACCAACCCGTGCAGGAATATCAACGGCAACAAGACGGCCCAAACGATCCAGCCCGGGACCTACTGCAGCGGCATGAACCTCAACGGCAACGTCACACTTGATCCTGGCGTTTACGTCCTGCAGGGCAATTTGAAGATCAACGCGGGAGCGGTCATTACGTGCACCGCACCTTGCACCGACGGCGTAACCATCTACATGGCCGGCAGCTCGACGGTGAGCATGAACGGCAACGCCACTGTGACGCTGAGCGCGCCGACCTCCGGCACGTATTCCGGCGTGTTGTTCTATGGCGACAGGACCGGGGCCGCGGCGCAGAGCACCTTCAACGGCACTGCGACCTCCTTGCTTACCGGCGCGATCTATTTCCCCAGGCAGCAGGTCAATTACCTCGGCAATTTCTCGGGCCTTGACGGCTGCACGCAGGTCGTTGCCGACACCATCCAGTGGTCGGGCAATGCGACCATCAATCAGGACTGCTCGAAACACGGGGGCGCGGATATCCCGGCCGCGCCGTCGGTTGCGATCGTCGAGTGAAACCTGTGGCCAGGCAATTCCTTACGGCCGTTCGCGACAAGACGGGCATAGCCGCGGTGGAGTTGGCGCTGGTCCTGCCGGTTCTATGCGCAGCGTTGCTCGGCATCATGGACGGCTGGTCCTACGTCTCCAACTCGCTGGCGATGCGCTCCGGCGTGAAGACAGCGGCAAACTTGCTGTTGGCCGGTGGGGCTAACGACAGCGCCACCCAGGCCGCCGCGCTCGCAAGCTGGCAAAACAAGCCAGCCGATGCGGCGGTCACGGTGAGCCGCACATACAAATGCGGAACGACTGTGGTCGCATCGTCGTCGACCATGTGTGCGGGATCCAAGTGGCCCTCGATCTACGTTCAGATCCAGGCGTCGGGCACCTGGATCCCACCCTTTACCTTCGGCCCCTTCCCGGACAACACCGCGATGAGACATCAACAGGTGGTCCGTGTGCGCTGAACGAAGACTCCGGCTTTCGGCATTTGCGGCCAATGAAGCGGGCGGCGCTGGTCTTGAATTCGCGCTGGTCGCGCCTTTTCTCATCATGCTCCTGTTCGGCATCTTCGCCTTCGGCTGGTCGATGAACAGCATATCCAGCGTGCGCTACGCGCTCGAAGCTTCCGCGCGCTCCCTGCAGCTCAACAACACGCTGACGCAGACCGATATCCAGGCGATCGCGACGCAGAAGCTGCAAGCGCTCGGGCTGCGGAATGTGAATGTCACCATCACCACCGACCCCGCGAGCGGCGGCTTCCGCATGGCGCATGTCAACGCCAGCTACGCCTTCGTCATCAGCTTCCCCTATTTCAGCGATTTTCCGATCCGCTACACGACCTCGGTGACCGTGCCGTTGGTCGGCGGTTAGGGCGACCCCAGTAAAGCGGTCCCGCCCGGCGACTTTGCTACAGACTTCCATCCGCAATTGCAGGGCACGTACAACCAACCGGGAACTCGGCACGCGGCATCCATGCACTATTTTAGCAATCTCTAAAGTCGCAAGCCTGGCGCCAGCCCGGAGTGCTAGAGGTTTGCTGTTATCCATATATCAGGAGCGCAGCCATGACCTCTGTTGTAGGAAGCCAGCACGCGACCAGCTTAGTGCATCATCCGAGCAAGACCCATACGTCGTCGGAAGCCTTCCCCGGCAACAGCGCCGAAAGCGTCGGCCATCTCGCAAAGGCTTCGGTTTCCGAGACGGATGCCAGCGATCCGAACGCGCAGGGAAAGGCGGCGTCCCGGATCGCTCGGATGGATCTGACGGTGCTGTCCCCGACCGATTCAGGTGATCAGGAGCCGGACGCCGCGTCCGACGCCGCGGCGGACGGCGAGGGTACGAAGCTTTAACTCTTCCGTTTAACGGAGCGAAACAACCAAGCTCGTGCGGCCCGGCATTCCGCAGGATCGCCGAACCGCCGCAAGACTATGTTTCGCGCAATTCCGGGCGCAAACAACACTGCGCACTTGCTTTAGCTATGCCAACCTAGGCTAGCAGCCTTCCGTGGTCGTCTTCATCTGGCCGGGAGCGTTCGATTTGGCGCTTGTGTCCTGCTGGCCAGGCGCGGCCTGCTTCGCGCTGCCGGTCTGCTGCCCAGGCGCGCAATCCTTGGCCGAATTCGGGTTGGTCGAATTCGTCGTGGTCTGGTCCGTGCCCTGGCTGTTCGGCATCGTGGTCGTGGTGGACGATGACGACGAGGTGCCCGACGACGTACCCGACTGTGCCGTGGCCAGGCCACAGGACAAAGCAACAAAGGCGGCGGTGAGAAGAATTCGGCTCATGATGACTATCCTTTTAGGCAATGTCCCTTCGCTTGTTTAACCCTGACCTTCGGGCAGAGTTCCGACGGATGCATTTGTTCCCGATCGCGAGGATTTCTCGGTTGGAAATACCTCTTCGGACCATGGTCCGGCGGGACAAGGGCCCTCATTGTTCCAAACGGCCCAAGGACGATCGGCCCTTTTATTTTCTTTAAGTTTCAACAGGTTAAGGGTATTTTTCCGAAAATTGCCGGGCGGCTGCCGCCATGCTCTCATTTCGCGACCGCAATTGCTTAAAGTTTATCCGACGCCATTAGGAAATTCTCATAAGAGGCTGCCTAGCGGTTGGGCCATGCGACGATTCATCTGCGGAGAAGCACAATGACATTGCGAAAGACACTCCTGGCATCCCTTGCCATTCTTGCGCTCGCGGCCGCGCCGGCGCTTGCCGGCGCCGGCGGTAATGGTGGCGGCCATGGCAATGGCGGCAGCCATGGTGGCGGCAACGGCAACGGCGGCAACGGAAATGGCGGCGGCAACGCCGGCGGTAAAGGCAACGGCAACAGCGGTGCTTCGCACGGCAAGTCGGCCACGGCCCCGGGCCACAACAAGGGCACCGACAGCGCTTCCGACGACGACAGCTCGACCGACGACACGACGACGGCTGCCACGCCGAAGGAGAAGAACCTTCACGCCAAGCTCGGCCGGCTGAACTCGCTGCAGCGCAACATCAACGCCTACATGAATTCCAAGAGCAAGAAGTTCGCCGGCATCCAGGCTTACGTGACGCAGGCCGCGGCGGCCCAGAACGCGCAGGCCGCGGTTGATGCTGCCCAGACGGCTGTGGATGCCGCCCAGGCCAAGCTCGACGCGCTGAACGCCCTTGCGAGCAACCCCGCCACTCCGCCCGACCAGGTCCCGACCGCTCAGCAACTCGCTGATGCGCAAACCGCGCTGACCGAGGCACAGGATGCGCTCGCCGCCGCTGAGACCACGGCACAAAATACGCCGCCCCCCACCGACGCGTCCCTCGATACGGCTCTCGCCGACATGGCCAACAAGCCGGTCGACGCCGACGTCACCGCTTGGGCGAAGGATACGCTGGCAGGCAAGATCGACGCCGTTGCCGCTGCCACGGCGACGACGACCACATCGACCACAACGACCCCATAAGGCCGGTCGAACCGACCAGAGGGCGAACGAAGATGCCGCCGGGCCTCGCCCGGCGGCTTCTTTGTGTCGGCGGCCGCACATTTGGGGTCTCAGAAAGGAAAATGGCTCGCCTCGATCGAGGCGAGCCAAAGCGGGAGCCGCATGGTTGGGTGTCGGTTCCCGCCACAGGTTGCCACCTGTTTTGACGAAAGGCCGGCGCTTTCTTGGATGATGAAATGTTCGGGCGCTGCTGACGTTCTTTTCGCAAAAGTATCGTACCGCGATACACTTATCGCTGGCCCCATAGGCAGGCAACAACTTTTAACGTTCGAGCCGCCGGCCACGTGGGATTGCATGAAGCCCCTGGCGGAGCGTCCTGACCGTCAATGGGTCAGCGCCGGCCTAATGCGATTGGCGCGTCGGACCTCAGTCGCCTTGTATTCGGTGGGCCACAACGCCAATGTACCCTGCACTCCCTGTTCTTGCCCGCCACGGTGCATGGCTTAGACACCGCCGCCCCCGGCGAACCGAGCCCAGCTACAGGGAGGTAAGGAGACGACAGTCGATTCCTCGGGGATGTAGCTGTCCCTTCATCGAGCCCGCCACTGGTTCAGGCACCAGTAGGCGGGCTTTTGATGATCGGCCTAGAGCAATTCCAGGAACAGTATGTGAGCGGCTTTCCGTCCGGAATTGCCTAAAACAACGAGATAAGGCCTTCCGTTTCCGTGAAACGGTGAAACGCCCTAATCGGCGTGATCGAGGAGGCGGGTAGGATCGGTTCGACCCATGTTGCGCTTGGCCCCGGCGTGATCGATGCCTTCGACGGTGATGGCGAATGTTCCGTTCTCGGTTCTGCCGATGAAGCCCTTCGCCTTGAGGTACCACAGGTGGAATTCCAGGTGCTCGCGGGGGCAGCCCGACAGACGCTCGAGCTCTTCGTCACCGATGCCCGGATTGTTGACGTCCCGCCGGCGCCTCACATAGAGAAGCGACAGCAGATTGGCCTGGATGACGCTATCCCTCTCCATGCCGCCGCCGTCGCGCGCGCCTTCCGTGAGCTCGTGACGAAGGCCCAGATGCTCGCGATAAAGGACGTCGTACTGTGCCCGTTTGACCGGATCGCGAAGCGTATTGTGGGCTTCGACGATCTCGCTGAAACGCGATTCATTGCCGGTTTCCCGATTGTCGGGATGGTAGCGCATGGCAAAGTAGCGGAAGATCCGCTCGATGGTCTCGGTGTTGGCGTTCGGGCTTATTTCCAGAAGTTCGTAATAGTCGATGAACATGTAATCGTGCTTCCGAAATTACGGAAACCACTCCCCCAATCCCAAGCATCGCCCAAATGCCGCGCGCTTGCAAGGCGCCGCCGGGCCGGTCCCGAACCGCTACGGCCGGCGCAAATGCCCGCCGCAATTGCACGAACTTCGAGCCGGATTTGGGACGCTGAAGCACATGCTTTCGCCCGCCTGCCAGCAGGGAAGGGACATCCTGGTAGGCGCGCTGGTTCGCGGGCGCCTGATCGGCGAAAAGGCTTGCTCTGGTGTACGGAATGGAAGCTTACGGACCGATCCGCGATCGCGGTGGAATAAATTCCGCACTCTGCTACGCTGGCTGTGTTTGAAATTCAGGTGGCAACCTGGATGGGAGCCGACCTCAAGCCCGGCTCCCTTTTTGGCTCGCCTCGAAAGAGGCGAGCCATTTTTTTGGCGAACCCGCCGGCCCGCCTCGCAGCTTTCGCCCGAAAGCGGCACCGACTTAAGTGCGCCATGGCTAATATGGCTTGCAAGATGTAGACTTCGTGGAGTCGGCTTTAGAGGCATTGGGAGGACAACAAAATGCCACGGGTTTCGGAGCTTTTCTTTAAGACAGCCATCGTCTTTCTCATCCTGGGCATCGCCGCCGGGCTTCAGATGGCGATTTCGGGCGATCACGGCGCCTTCCCGGCGCATGCCCACATCAACCTTCTTGGCTGGGTCACCAGCGCCATCTTCGGCGGCTACTATGCGCTCAACCCGGCCAAGGCGGAACGCCGCGTCGCCATGATCCATTACGGCCTCTACACGGTCGGCATCGTCATCATGCTGCCCGCGCTCTACTGGATGCTGGCGGCAGGCCATCCGGAGATCGAACCGGTCGTGGCGATAGGCTCGCTGATCGTTGCTGCTGCGGTGCTGGTCTTTGGCTTCGTCGTCTTCTCGTCGCCGGAGACGGTGCGCTCGGCCTCGCCGGCCACCGCACGCTAGTCTAGCTCAGCAAACTCGGCAGGATTGCAGCCAGCCCGGGCTATAGTTCGGACGGCTGCAAGCCTGCCGTCTGCGTTGCTCCGCGCGGCAATTCGTTAAGGGCGGTCGCCGGCGATGCAAATTTGCGGTGCTTCGGAGCCCGGCTCCTGCATTCGAGCAAAGAATGTGGCGTGCCGGGCTTATGCAGCGGCCGCCTCCAGTCCGCTGCCAACCGCGAAATCCCACGCAAAGCGATCAGGGAAGCAGTGTCGGGAACAGCCGCAAGATGAGAGCGTGGATGATGCCGTCGCGCTCGAACGGACCGGGTATCTTCGCGGGCGCCGAGCTTGCGTCCGCCTTGCCTTCGTCGGTCACGCGGGTTTCGCCGTGCACGAGCCAGAGCACGGCCACGAAATAGCCGGCCTGCAGAACCACGGCCGCCAGGAACGTCCAGCCGATCGCCATCCAGCCGGATCCCGTGGACATGAAGGTCCAGCCGAGGATGACCAGAAGCGTTGCCGCCATTCCCACAAGAAACTGCGGAAAATACATTTGCCCAACCGAGCGCCGCGACCACATTCGGCCATCGGCGATCTCGCCCATATCTCTACCCATCTTGACCCATGCACCTTTTCCGGGTGGACCGCAAGCTTGAACGACCTGCCGGCTGGTCCATCGCCCTTTCGTCCGGTCCCGATAGGGACGACGGACGCAGGACTTCCGTGTGACAACTGGGAATTGCGCCGGATCGTTCCCTCGGCGGTGGGATTAACACACCTCTGATGGACCGCAACGCATGTGCAGTCGGATGCCGAGCGTGTTCGCATGTCTATGGACGAAAAAAGGCCCGCACCTAGGCGGGCCTTTATCCGCTATGCTGACCTGGTCAGCTCAGGATCACAACGATCTTGTAGGTATCCGGGTCGACAATGACAATGCGTCCATCGGCCAGCACGAAATACTCATAGGACTCGTAGGCAGGCACGATCTTCACGATGCGGGCCGGCAGGCGGTGCAGACGCACCTTGTGACGCGGCACCTCGACACCGACCGAGATGTCGAAGCTGACATCGCGGACCGGCTCGACATGGGTCTCATGGATGACCTGGGTGATCTGCGTCTTCTGTTCCACCGTCACGTTGTTGATCGAAGCCGTCTTGTTCTGGTCGGTTTCGACGTTGGTATTGCCCTGGGCGTTCTGCTCGGTCTGCATCTTGGTGTTACCCTGAGCGTTCTGCTCGGTGGCGGTACCGGTCTTGCCCTGGGCGTTCTGCTGGGTCTGCATCTTGGTGTTGCCACCCTGAGCGTTCTGCTCGGTGGTTGTGCCAGTCTTACCCTGCGCCTGCTGGTCGGTCTGGATCTTCGTCTTGTCCTGGGCATTCTGCTGTTTGGTGGTACCGGTCTTGCCTTGGGCGTTTTGCTCGGTCTGCATCTTGGTGGTGCCCTGAGCGTTCTGCTCGGTGGTGCCGGCCTTGCCCTGCGCCTGCTTCTTCTTCAACTGTGTGTTGTCCTGAGCGTTCTGATCGGTACCAGTGCCGGCCTGACCCTGGGCCTGTTCATCGGTCTTCATCTTGGCCTTGCCCTGGGCCTGCTCTTCGGTGTTGGCGCCGGCCTTGCCCTGGGCGTTCATTTCAGTCTTCGATTTCATCTCGCCCTGAGCCTGCCCGCCAGCCTTGCCACCCTTCTGACAATCGGCCGTGCCGGCCGCGCAATTATCGCCGCCGCTCGGCTGTGCGGACTCGGTCTGGGCCATCGCGGCGCCGCAGCCGACGCCGAGCGCAATCATGCTCGTGATAAGCAGGTGTTTCATGGGATTTCTCCTCGGAAAGTTCGGTCCCTTCGTTGAGAAAACCCCGCCCGAAAAGCATTGTTCCGAAATTGCTGCGCCGGGCGCAGATGATGGTTTCGCGGAACACGGCGGCGGTATTTTTGCGAGTCCGAGTCTGAATTTTGCAGGAACAAGGGTAGGCGAATGGCGTTACGGCAATGCCGACCCGCTGTGGGAAATCGCAGGCGCAGCATCGAGGCGATTTGATACAGTCCACATAGGAGAGACAACCAATGAAAATGCACTTCACCTCCGCCGCCGCTGGCTTCCTACTTCTGGCAGGCATTGGCGCCGCTGCCGCGCAGGATGTCGTCATCGCGCCTGAGCAGGAAACCGTCATCAAGGAATATGTGCACAAGCAGCCGCTGGCCTCAGTGAAGGTGCCGGGCGTCGAGTTGAATATCGGCAGCACGCTTCCCGATACGGTCGAATTGCACGAGGTGCCGAACGTCAAATACCGTTATGTTGTCGTCGACAACCGGACGGTGATCGTCGACCCGGGCACGCGCAAGATCGTAAAGGTCCTCGACTGATTGATACTGCGTCAAATCGGACGGCCCGCCGCCGGTCCAGGCGGCGGGCCGTTAACCGGTTATTATTTTGTTACCATGTGCTAACGGAACCTTCCCCCTGCGCTTGAGTTAGCGGCTCTGGGTCCGCGCTGTCTCATAGACAACACAAATCAATGGCAGCGTGGGGACTCGGGCGGCGGCGAACAGGTATGGGCGGGCGAGGAGGAGACTAACCGACATGTCGAAACGTGAAATCGGAACATCCCGTTCGCTCGGGATGCGGGTGGCCGATCTTAAGGCCAGAATGCAGGACGCCCGGATCACGGAGCATGAAATGAAGACCTTTCAGAAGGTCGCCGCCATTATGGGGGGCGGTGAAGGCTCCCTACGCATCGACGCGGACGACTTGATCGCCGCGTCCTTTGTCACTGAGGCGCTCGGCGAATCGGCGTCGAACTGATAGCGCTGTCAGCCAAAATCTTTGAGAAATGAAGTCGACCGTCAGCCGGCGAGGCGGCGGTCTGCAGGCGTGCGGGGCGGTGCTGCAATGTCTGCCGGCTTTGTATGCGCAGACCGAAGATCCAAAGCCGTATGACGGAGTGCGAGCGTTCGATCGCCTCAAAGGAAAATTGCCTTTGTCAGGTTGAGCCAAGGTCTATCCAGGCACGTGCCGGTTCTGGGCTCGGCTTTCGCGCGCCCGGCTGCGCCTGATCTTTGCTTCGCGCAGCACCACGACCGGATCGGCACCGGTCCACTCGATCCCCGCCTTCTTCGCAAAGATCAGGAATGCCTGCCGCGCCTTGTCCAGATCGATCTCTGCGGCACGCGCCGCCTCGCAGGAGCGCAGCGCCGTGAGGTAGCTCTCGTCCCGCGCAGCCGGCGGCCACTCCTTGAGAAAGTTCTGCATCGCGGTCAGCGAGGTGATTTCGCGCTTGAAACCGGCACCGACTGCGATCGCCACCGGGGACCGAAATTCGATGTCGCTTCTGATGGAATCTTTTCGCATGACGCCGCCGCCTATGGTTTCAAAGTCTTGAGAAGTTTCAGTACCTTCCAATGCTGGGCCGATGCGAAGGTTCCGCCCAATCAATTAGTCGCTGCTGACGGAACAACACTTCGCTCGCCGCGTTTGCCCCCGGAGCTCAAATGTTCGACGTGCCTATGTTTCCGCCCGCGGAAGCAAGGCGGAGCTCGCCAACGCAACAGGAGAGAAACGATGAAAACCACCCTCATTCCAGCTGTAGCCGGCCTGGCACTGATGGCCGGTATCGGCATCGCGGCCGCGGACGAGGTGATCGTCACCCCCGAGCAGCAGACCGTGGTCAAGGAGTATGTCCACAAGCACCCGATCGCCTCGGTGAACGTGCTTGGCCTTGAGCTCGGCGTCGGCTCGACCGTGCCGGATACGGTCGAACTGCAGGAGGTTCCGGATGTGAAGTACCGTTACGCTGTCGTCAATGACCACACGGTGCTGATCGACCCCGGCACGCGCCGTGTCGTCCAGGTGATCCAGTAACGTGTGATCCCCCGAGGAGCCCGGTCCATCTGCAGGATCGGGCTCTTCTCCTAAGTGGACATAGGGCGTAGGATCAACAGCGGGTTTGGGAGGCAACGAGGAGGAGTCGTTGCCATGCATCATCCACACGTCGAATCGCCGAGTGTCGCCGCCATGGTCGACAAGCTGCTGGCCGAGCACAGAACCGGCCTGCTGTCGATGCAAGAGGCAATTTCCCTGCTGCGCCAGCGTACAGGAACCGACCGCTCTGACGCGGATTTGGCCGGATTGATTACAAAGAAGGCAGCGCATCTGGGCGTCGCGGTCGTCATCGACGGACACTGAGCGAAATTGCCGTCAAAGTCGATCGCTTGCATGCGATAGCGAAGACGCCGCGTGAAAATTCGGCTAATGTTCGCGCCGGGGACCGTCCCAACATCAGGAGGCGACAGTGACGGACGACAGGCACGAACGCATTCGCCAGCGGGCACACGAGATCTGGGAGCAGGCCGGCCGGCCCGAGGGCGCCCACATGGAGCATTGGGATCAGGCGACCGCCGAGATCGATGCCGCAGGCAAGCCGAAGGCGAAGAGTTCGAAGAAGGCCGCCGCCAAGGCCGAGAAGCCCAAAGCCAAGGCAAGGGCGGTCAAACCGAAAGCCAAGGCCTGATCTCCGGCGGCCGCGCCGCTGCCGGCTCATCCCGATAACGATCTCCGATAACGACCGGACGTGGCTCGTCGCACTCGGACGGTTCGTCGTATGGAGATGCTTGAATTCTGTTTGAGGCGCCGGCTTGGGGAGATTAGATATCCGAAAATTAGATAAGTCTAATTTTATGAGCCTCCCGCCCTCGGGAGTTGCTGAATAGAACGAACATTTCACTGTTGCCCCTGGCAACAGTTCCGCTTTTACTTGGAATGCTCCCAGTAAAAGTCAGGTGTTGGCTAGGAATCCCCCGTTGACGCGACGCGGACCTCAATGGTGGTCTCAGGCGAGGGCTTTCTCAATCCAACTTCCGGGGGACTACCGTATGCAGGCATTCATCGTCTTGTTTCATTCGCATTTCTGGCCGCGGCAAGCGGCTTTTCGCTGTCAGCGCTCGCAGCGCCGGTAGAGTATGTCCGGGTCTGCTCCGCCTATGGGACCAACTACTATTACAGCCCGGGTACCGATACCTGCATCAACGCCAACACCGGCGAGACGCGCCGCTTGACCGAAGACGGCGTAGTTGCCGGCAAGACGGCTCTGGCGAGCAAGGTTGACGATATCGACAAGCGCGTCCAGCGCGCCTTCGAGGGAGCCTCGGTGGCGTCGGCGCTGACCAGCCCGGACCTGGTGGAGGGCGAGCATTTCGGCGTGCGTGTCAATTGGGGCAATGCCGGTCAGTCCAACGCGTCACCGGCGCGGCCGTTCTGGGCGAGGATTTCATGCCCGGCGGTAACGGCCGGCTGGCGGGTGCCGCGGGCGTCGCTTTCTCCGGCAAGACGGTCGGCGGCAATGCCGGCCTGCAGTTGACCTGGTAAGAGCGGCCGGGGGGCATCATGTTCAGATATTTCCTTGCGCCGGCCATTCTCGGCGCGGCAACGTCGCTTGCGTCGCCATCCGAGGCAGCGGTCGATTACCTCAGGTACTGCCACGCCTATGGCATCAACTACTATTACAGCCCAGGCACCGAAACCTGCATCAACGCCCAGACCGGCGAGACGAAGCGAGCGGTCGACGATGGAGAGGGCGGAAGCACAGTCGTCACCGGCAAGACCGCGTTGGCCGCCCATGTCGACGACATCGACAATCGCATCAGCCGCGCCTTCGAGAACGCCTCGAGCTCGGCCGCGCTTGCCGCGCCCGACCTCGTGCAGGGCGAGCACTTCGGCCTACGCGTCAACTGGGGAAATGCCGGCTATGCCAATGCTTTCGGCATCACTGGCGCCGCGGTGCTGAGCGAAGGCTTCGACCATGGCGGCCGGCTGACCGGCACGCTCGGCATTGCCTTCGCCGGCAGTCAGGTCGGCGGCAGCGCGGGGCTGCAGTTCAGCTGGTAGGCGGGGCTACCGCCGTCCTTGCTTTCCGGCGTATCGCGCGACCGCGCACAGGAAAGCCAGCGCGGCCGTGTCGCAAGCGGCCCGCGACGGCGACGGACCCTTGGCGAAAAGGACCGCGTCCGCGACGGGGATAGTCAGGCCGTGCTTCCGGGCGAATGAGGTGACTTCGTAGGGTTGGTCGTCGGGCTGTATGCCGATGTCGATGCGCTGGTCCATCAAAACGAATTCCTCCCTGATATGCGGCTTTACCCTCCTTCGCCTGAGAGGAATTAACCACCGGCCGCTCGTGCGCGTCCACCAATTGGCAATTGTGTGAAACGATGCATTTTGCGACGGGTGGCCTAAGGGTTGCAGCGCTGCGATTGTCCGGGCTCACCACGCATCGCTCGACCGGGCAAACCTTATCCCCGCCGCCGTCATCGCGCTTTCGCATTCGCTGATCAGCCTCAGATTGCGCGAATACCGCGCCACAGTCTCCGGCAGCCAGGCCGCGCAGGCCTCGACATAGGCGCGGCCATGCACCAGCGTGCCGGTCGAAAGCCGCTCGTCCTTCTCGGCGATCACTTTCAGGTATTGCCGGATGAAGCGGATGTCGTCGGCGATGTCCTGGCTGGCCATGCGCCATGCGCCGGCAAGACGTTCGCGCTCGGCGAGCGGCAGTGGCGACAGCAAGGGGCGGGAGAGGTCGGCGAAAGCGGCATGGTTCGCGGTGTCCAAGCAAGTCCCCTCAAAAGAAGGGAAGTATCGTACTTTATGTACGAAAAACAAGCAAGCGCGATTCGTACAATTTGAACGATAGAGCGGCTATAAGACAATCCGCGAAAATCTCATAATCGGCCATCTCCCCCAAGGGGGAGATGAGGCTCCCCGCCCAATTGGCCTTGCAAAAAAACGCTTCCCCATTCGCTCGAACAGTGCTTTAACCCGGCCATCCACAGGGGTGCTCCGTACGGTCGGGGCTGAGATGGTGGCGGCAAGCCTCCGGACCCTAAAGCTGATCTGGATAATACCAGCGGAGCGAGGCGGGCCATGTTTTCCGGCGCACAGATTTCCCTTTATCCCATGGCTGACGATTTCGTCGGCGTCATCCTTGGCGCGCTCGGTGCGCTCGACCCTTACCGCGACAGGCTGCGGATCGAGACCGACGACATTTCAACGCTGCTGGTCGGGCCGCCCGAAGTGCTGTTTCCCGCAATGCGTGACCTGTTCGTGGCGGCCGCCAAAAGCGGTAATCATTGCGTGCTGTCGGCCGCGGTCTCGCGCGGCTGCCCCGGCGAGCCGGACGACCCGATCTGCCGCTCCGACGAGATCGGCGGCCCGGCTATCCCGCTCGAGGAACGCAAGGCGGCCGCGCTCAGTGCCGTGCATGCGACACCCTCGACCAGCCAGGCGGTGGCGGCGCAGTTCTCGCTCTATGTGATGGGCACCGGTGACCACATGGACGAGATCTATGGCTGCATCGACTTCCTGAAACAGTCCGGCGTCTTCGAGCGCTCGAAGCATTTCTGCACCAAACTGCGCGGCGACGCCGGCGCGGTGTTCGCCACGCTGAACGAGGCCTTCTGCCGCTTCGGCCCTGGCGCCGGGCATGTGACGCTCGACATAACGATTTCGGCAAACAGCCCGACCGCGGTTTGAGCCCGCGCAAGCTCGAGCTGTCGAGGTGGATGTCGTGGCTGTTTGGTACGATCCGTTGCGCGGGGGAGAGGGCGCTTCGTCGAGAGAACTTTCGACGATTGGCGAAAGCGGTCGCGACGGCCAATCTCCCCCGCAAGGGGAGAGATTAGCCTTCACGCGAACCTTCGCTAATTTCTTCCCCGCCGCCCTGGCTTTCGCCCTTCTCCTCACCGCCTGGGAGCTCTACGCCCGCTTCGGCGGCATAGCCCCTACTGTGCTCCCCGCGCCGTCCCGCGTGCTGGCGCAAGCCTGGGAGAATCGCGCGGCACTGGCCGACAACACGCTGCCCACCATCCGCGCCACGCTGGCCGGCTTCGCCTTCTCTCTCGTCGCAGCCTTCATCCTCTCGGCGCTGGTCGATTTTTTGGCCCCCCTGCGCCGGGCGCTGTTCCCGCTGCTGATCGCCAGTCAGACCTTGCCGCTGGTGGCGATCGCGCCGCTGGTGGTGTTGTGGTTCGGCTTCGGGCTGTTGCCGAAGATACTGCTCGTGGCTTTGGTCACCTTTTTCCCGATGATGGTGGCGCTGGTCGAAGGCTACGCCGCCACGAGCACCGAAATCAGCCAGCTGCTCGCCGCCATGGGGGCAGGGCGCTGGCGCATCTTTTGGCTCGCGCGGCTGCCGTCGGCGCTGCCCTATTTCTTCGCGGGCCTGAGGATCTCCATCACCTATGCGGTGGTGGGCGCAATCTTCGCCGAATATGCGGGCGCGGCGAAGGGGCTGGGTATCTACATGCTCAGCGCCAAGAACAATTTCCGGCCCGACCTTGTGCTCGCGGCGGTCGCCGTCAGCTCGGCGCTGACGCTGGTGTTGTTCGGCCTTGCCGTGCTGGTGCAGCGCCTGGCCATGCCGTGGGAAAATGCAAAGGGCGAAAGGGCGGGGCCCGGCGGCAACAGGCCTTCCGGGGAGGGCCGGCGATGAAGCGCCTCGAGCTCCGCGACCTGCGCAAAAGCTTCGGCGCGCTCGAGGTGCTGGCCGGCATTTCGCTTCATGTCGCGGCGGGTGAATTCGTCTCGATCCTCGGCCCTTCCGGTGCCGGCAAGTCGACATTGTTCCAACTGCTCACAGGCGCGATCCGGGGCGAGGGCGAGATGCGCTTCGACGGCGCGCCGCTCGACGGCGCTCGCTTCGCCTTCATGCCGCAGCGCGACGCGCTGATGCCGTGGCGGCGCATCATCGACAATGCGACGCTGGGGCTGGAAGTGCAGGGCATGAAGCGCAGCGAGGCGCGCGAGCGCGTGGCGCCGTTGTTCGCCGAGTTCGGCCTTGCCGGCTTCGAGCGCGCCTGGCCAGCCGAGCTATCCGGCGGCATGCGCCAGCGCGCGGCGCTCTTGCGCACCGTGGTGCAGCAGCGCGACATGCTGTTGCTCGACGAGCCTTTCGGCGCGCTCGACGCGCTGACCCGCGCGGCCATGCAGCGCTGGCTGGAGACGATCTGGCGAAGCCACCGCTGGACGGCGCTGCTTATCACCCATGACGTGCGCGAGGCAGTGCTTCTGTCCGACCGCATCTATGTGCTGTCCGAGCGCCCCGCACGGATTGTGCGTGAAGTGGCGGTGCCGCTGCCGCGCCCGCGCACCGAAAGTCACGAGCTCGCCCGCGAGGCGGCGGCGATCGAGGCCGACATCCTCGACACGCTGCTTGGCCGGCCGGTCCCAATCAACGAACACCCGATGGAGAACCGAAATGATTGATATTACCCGCCGCCAGGCGCTGCTTCTGGCCGCCAGCCTGCCATTTGCCGGAGCCGCCACGCGTACCCGGGCCGCATCGCAGAAGATCACCGTCGCGCTCGACTGGACCGTCAACACCAACCACATCGGCCTGTTCGTGGCGCGCGACAAAGGCTTTTACCGCGACGCAGGTTTGGAGGTGGAGATCCTGCCCTATGGCGACACGGGTTCGGGCACGCTGGTCGCCAGTGGCAATGCCGATTTCGGCATTTCCGGCTCGCTCGGCCTGTTCACGCAAAAGAGCGCCGGCGCCGACCTGAAGGCCGTCTATGCCGTCGTCCAATCGGAGACCGGCCGCGTCGTCTTCAACGCCGACCGCACCGCTATTCAAAGTCCGAAAAATCTCGACGGCCTGACCTATGGCGGCTTCGGCAGCGCCTGGGAGAATGCGCTGCTGCAGACCATTATCCGCCATGACGGCGGCAAGGGCGATTTTTCGACCGTGACGCTGGGCACCTCCGCCTACGACGCGCTGGCCAACGGCGCGGTCGATTTCACGCTGGAAGTCTCGACCTGGGAAGGCGTCGAGGCCGAGCTGAAGGGCCTCAAGCAGCGCAGCTTCCGCTACGCCGATTACGGCGTGCCGGACGAGCACACCACGCTGATCGTCTCCAGCAACGCCTACCTCGTCGCCAACCCGAAGGCCGCCGCGGCCTTCGTCCAGGCGACGCGGCGCGGCTACGAATTCGCCGTCGACCAAGCGAAGGAAGCTGGCGACCTTCTGATTGCCGCCAACAAGGACACGCTCACCAACCCGGCGCTGATCGATGCATCGCTGAAGGCGCTGAACGACGGCCATTTCCTGAAGAGCGCAAACGGCGCCATCGGTACGATGGACAAGGCCAAGATGGAAGCGATGGGCGGGTATTTGTTTGCCTCGGGGATATTGCTCGATGGCAACGGCAAGGCGTTGAAGGACAAGCCGGATCTGGCGGCGTATTTCACGAACGAGTTTCTGGGGTAGGGGCCAAGCGCCGGAGGAACGGCTTTGCGCCGGCCCTTGCGGGGAAATCCGGTGCAGACCTTAGTTCTCGACGATGGCGCGAAGCAGCGCGGTCTTGATGTGCCACCCAGGTTCGCCATGCAGCAACAGGGCGGCTTCATAGAATTTCGCCATGGCCGGACACAGGCCCGGGAAGTCCTGGTTGGCGCTCGAGATAGCATCCATCTCGGCCGGCGTGCCGCCGATCTTTTTGAAAACGTCAGCGACCAGCGACCAATCCTGATCGCTGGGCGCGACCGCCCGCAGGCCGCTTCTTTTGGCGGCGCCGTAGGCGCGGAACAGGGTGGCGCCGATCCTGTCCAGGTCGGCCAGGAAATCGTGGCCGGGCGCGCTGATCGCGTCCGGCCCGTTGCGCAGGTAATTGTTGCAGGTGGCCGGCGTTTCGCGCGCCATGACATGATTGAGCATGTCGAGTTGCGCCGAAAGCGCTTCCGAAGCATTGCTGTCGGGGGCCGTGGGCAGCAGCGGTGCATATCTGTGCCTGAGATCGGCGACCGCCTGCCTGCTGACATTGCGCACTTCTGTTTGGTTTCCAGCCTGGGCCGCGGCAGTGATCTTGCGCAGCATCGCATCGTAGTCGTCCGGAAATTCCCGGGCGATAGCCTCGAAGATCCGGAGATCCTGCTTCCGGATCTCGGCATCGATGTCGGCGGTGGTCAGCGTCCGGGGCGGCATCGCCACTGACTGATAGTGGTGATGTCCACCGCCGAACATCGTTGGCATCACGTCGGCCCCAATGATGCTTACGGGGATGACCGCCACCACCTGCAACCATTTCCAGGGTGACATCCGCCCGCGCTCCGACACCCTTCTCACTCCGCCCCGAGGCTCAGCGCCTTCTTGCGGTCGGCTTCCGCACGCTTGCGATTGCCCTTGGCTTCCCACACCGCGCTTCGCGATTTGTACGCGGCAGCGAAATTTGGCCTTAACTTGATCGCTTGGTTGAGGTCGGCAATGGCGCCGTCATAGTCCGCTTTGCGGGCGCGGATCGTGCCGCGGCCCGAGTAACCGAAAACATTGTTGCGATCGAGTCTAAGCACCGTCTCGAAATCGCTGAGTGCTCCCGTGTCTTCATGGAGCTTCATGCGGAACATGCCCCGACCGGCATAGATCCTTGCGTTCGTTGGATCGAGACGGACGGCGCTTTCGTAGTCCGCCGATGCTCCGTCATAGTCCCCCTGGTAGCTGAGGACGCGGCCGCGATCGCTGTAGGTGTCACCGATGTCTGGATCGATGGCTATCGCCTGGCTGTAATCGGCGATGGCGTGGGCATAATCGCCCTTCGTCTCCCAAAGGATGGCGCGCGCTACATAGGCGTCCCGGAAGGCGGGAAACAGCGCAATCGCTTTGCCATACAGCGCGATGGCACCGTCATAGTCGTTTTTGTTGTCCAGCACCTGAGCCTTGTTGAAAGCCGCCCTGGCTGCATGTGGGATGCTGCCTGCCGAGTTCGCCGCTCCGCTCTCGATCTTGCCTGACGTCTTTGCCTTGGCCGCCACCGCAAGCTTGCGCCCCTTGCGCGCTTCGGCATCGTCCGGCTGCAGACCGAGCGCCTTGTCGAAATCGGCAAGGGCTAGGTCGTAGTCCTTCTTGTCCGCCAAAAGCTTGCCGCGCGCCACATACATGGAGGCGTCCTGCGGCTTGAGATCGATCGCCCGGCCATAGTCGGCAATGGCTTTGTCGGGATCGCCCTTGGTCTCAAAGGTGAGGGCTCTACAAAAATACGCATCGCGCGACTTCGCGTCGATGCCCATCGCCCGTTCGCAATCGGCGATGGCCAGATCGAAATTGCCCTTCTTCATCCATGTCAGGCCGCGGCGGACATAGGCATTGGCCAAGGCCGGATCGAACTGCACGGCCTTGTTGTAGTCGGCCATAGCCCGATCGTATTTCTGCAGGCGGAACCACAAATTGCCGCGGCCGAAATAGCCGATCACGTTTTCGGGAGCGAGCTTGACGGCTAAATTGTAGTCGGCGGAGGCACGGTTGTTGTCACCTTTCGCGAACCAGTCGCTTCCCGCAGTGAAGGCGGCCAGCGCAATTTCTGTGTCCGACATATTTCGATTGGCTTGCAGGATCGCCTGTTGCTCGGCTTTCGCGGCGAGCGCTTCCGCGCGCCGGCCGCCGATATCGTCGCGGTCGGGGTCAAGCTTGATCACTTGGTCATAGTCCGCGACGGCGCGATCATAGTCGCCGATATCTTTGAAGGCGTCGCCGCGTAACGAATAGAAGAACGCATCGCCCGGCTTCAGCGTTATGGCCTTCGTGTAGCCGTCAATAGCGCGCTCCGTTTCACCTTTGGCCGCCACCGTAGCGGCCAACGTGGCGACGATGTCGGCATTGTTGGGATCGAGCTGGGCGGCCCTCTCGTAATCCTGCCTGCATCCGTCGTTGTCGCCGGACTGCGCCTTGGCCATCCCCCGGTGATAATAAGCAAGGGCATTGTTCGGGGCGAGCTCGATGGCCCTGCCGTATTCGACAAGCGCCCGAGCGAATTTGTGCTGCTTGGTTAGCTGGTCGGCATGTTCAATAACCACCGCGACATCGGAGCCATACGCTTTGGAGGCGTCGCCGGCAGGCTCGGGCGCCTCTCCGCCGGCCTCCAAAGCCGCCCTGCGGCTGGCGGCATAATCCGAATTGCCGGGGTCGAGCCGGAGCGCTTGGTCGAAGTCGGCGATGGCGCCGTCATAGTCTTGCCGTCCGGCGCGCGCCATGCCTCGCCCATAGTAACTGGCGTCATCCTTGGCATCGATCGCGATGGCGACCGAATAGGCGGCGATGGCGCGCCTGGCGTCGCCCTTTGCCTGCCAGGCCAAGCCTTTGCAGTAGTGAGCTTCGCGCGCCTTCGGGTCTGATTTGGCGGCCCTATTGCAGTCGGCGAGCCCGCCGTCCACGTCACCCAACATTATCTTCACAAGACCCCGGCGAAGATAGGCCGTGGTAAAAGAAGGGGCGAGTTTGATGGCCGTGTCGTAATCGGCAATCGCTTGGGCGTAGGCGCGTTTGTTCACAGCCGCGTTGCCCAGGCCGAAATAGGCGAACCGGTTGTCTGGATCGAGCGCGATAGCCCCATTATAGGCGCCGATCGCTTCGTCATATTGGCCCATGTTCAGCCATGCGTCGCCGCCCAGGATCAGTTCCACTTCATGCGGATCTCTCGCCTCGATAGACTTCTCGGCAAGGTCGTCCGTGGCGGCGAAATTCAGCACGACCGATGGCATGCCAAAAGCCGCGGTCGCAGACTTCGGACTGACGATCGCCGGTCTTGGCTGCTCCAGGTCTGGCACCGGCGCAGCTTTGCCGCCATCGCCGGCAGGCTGCTCCTCACAGCTTCCCGACCGTGCGCGATCCAGTTCGACGGCGCGCCGGCAATCCGCCGCCGCGCCGGCCTGGTCGCCCTTGAGCGTCCTGGCGCGGCTGCGTCCCAGATAGGCGTCGGCATTCTTGGGATCGAGGCTGATCGCCTTGTCGAAATCGAGCAGCGCGCCGTCGACGCCGTACTTCACCAGACGCGCGCCTGCGCGTTCGACCAGTATCTTCGCGGCGGCTTGATCCTGGGCGGCCTGATCCTGGGCAGACTGGTCCGAAGTTCCCGTTGCCGGAACGGCTTTCTGGCCGGCCATGAGCGCGGCGCAGGCGCCGGCGCGTTTCGGGTCGAGTTCCACGGCGCGCCGGCAGTCGCTCGCGGCAAGGGCATTGTCGCCTTGCGAGGCCGCGGCGACCGCCCGGTCGTAATAGGCCTCGGCATTGTCGGGATCGAGTGAGATGGCATAGCCGAAGGAAGCGATCGCGCCGGGCACGTCGCCGGAGACCTGCTGCTTCAATGCATCCCGGATTTGCGCGGCAGCTTCTTTGGAACGGATCTGCCTGCCGGTGGCCTCCAACTGCTTGGCCAACGAGGCAAGATCCGTCTTGGACGCGGTCTCCGCGGCCACCGCTTCGCCGACATCCAGCCCCGCGTCGCAACTGCCAGTCTTCTTCGGATCGAGCGCGATGGCCTTGCGGCAGTCGGCCGCCGCGCCGGCAGCGTCGCCGCGCCGGGCTCGTATCAGCGAACGGGCGAACCAGGCTCCGGCATCGTTCGGATCAAGTGCGATCACCTGGCCGAAATCGGCAATGGCGCGTTCGTCGTTGCCTTTGCCCGCCCAGGCGACGGCTCGGTAGTAATAGCCGTCGACGTTTCCAGCATCGAGCTCGATCGCCTTGTTGGCGTCGGCGATCGCGCGAACCCACTCCTTCTTGTTGGCCCAGGCGGCGCCGCGTTTGGCATAGGCGTCGGCGCTCCTGGGGTCGATGCCCAGCGCAGTGTCGTAATCGGCAATAGCACGGTCGAATCCGCCCTTGGCGGCGTGGGCGATGCCGCGGTTGACCAAGGCGGTCACGTCCGTCGGATCGATCCGGATCGCCTCGTCATATGCGGCGATCGCCTTTTCCTGCTCGCCCGTCACGGCCAAGGCGGAGCCGAGTTCGGCATGCGCCCTGCCGTTTCCCGGATCAGCCTCGATCGCCTGCTGGAAGTCGAGGATGGCCGCGTCAACCTTACCCTTGCGCAGGAAGGCCGAGCCACGGCTGGAATAGGCGTCGCTCGCGGACGGCTCGAGGCTGATCACGATGTTGAAGTCCGAGATCGCGCGGTCGTCGTCGCCCTTGTTGAACCAGTCGGTGCCGCGATTGAAATAGGCCGAAGTCTGCTTGGGATCGAGCGCGATCACCTCGCCATAATCGGCGATCGCGCCATCCCAGTCTTGCTTGTCGTCCAGGGCCATGGCCCTGAAGAAATAAGCCTTGGCGCGCAAAGAGGATGCCCCCGTGACGTCCTCGGCAATCACGCTGCAGGCTGCAATGCGGCGGTCGGCTGCGACTTTGGCATCGCCGGCGCTTTTTTCATCGCCGAAACAAAGGGCAGGGTCCTTGACAACAGCGAGCGCTGGCTCGTTCAGCCCGACAAGCACCAGCATTCCCGCCAGGGCCATCAGCGGCCCGCGCAAAACCTCACCAGCAAGCGCGCGCAAAAACGCGCCGATGCGGCATGACATTGTTGATCCTCCCCCCGGAGTTGCCGCGGCTGCTGCCGCGGTCGCTTATATAGTTCTCTTTTTGTTCCTTAATGCAAGCAAAAATTGCAAGGGCTGAATTTATGCGCTTGGCCTGGTTGGGTGGAAGGACAGAAAGGGCGGAGGATCACGGCCTTTGCCGGACGACACCGAACCTGTCCCTCACATATCGATGATCGACCGTCTCACCCGTCCGATGATGGTGATCGCGCCTTCCAGCTCCGGCGGCGGGATGTCGAGATAGGACGCCGGCTGGAAGGGCGGATTGTCGTTGGGGCGGTAGCGCTTGTAGGTGGCGCGGCCGGTTTCGTCGGCGATCACGTAGCAGCCGTTGGTCACCAGCCGCTTGTCGCGCAGATTGACGAAGATGATCGAATCCGGCGGCGAGATCTTGTTCATCGACGGACCGTCGACGCGCAGCGCAATCCATTCGCCTTCCTCGAGGTCGGCGGTGGGAATGGTCGGATAATCGGAGAGGTTGACGACGCTGTCCTGACTGCCGAGTTCGCCGGCGCTGATCCACGACACGATCGGCACGTCGACGGTGACGGGCGCTGAGGTGAGGCTGACCGGCGCCGCCTCCGCGCCGTCGGCATTGAACAGCAGCCAGCCGGGATCGACGCCGAACAGCCGGCCGTATTTCTCGGCCGCTTTCCGCGACAAGGGCCGGTTGCCGTTCTCGTGGCTGATCAGCGTGTTCTTGTTGATGTCGCGCAAGGCGCGGGCCGCATCGCTGGGCGAGGCATAACCGGCCTGCGCGCGCGCCTGCTGCAATCTGTGCCGGGAATCCATCATCGTACAAAATGCCTGAAAATAATCGTCCAATATGTACGATTTCGCTTGCGTGTCATTCGTACATAACGTACGCTTAGCGCATGAATGAGCATCCCGCAAGCATTTCCGCACTGCCCGTGATTCCGGCGCCGCCCACGAGCCTCCCAGGGCTGACAGGCGGCCTGAACGCGCGTCCCTCGACGCATCAATTCCAATCGTCCGGACTATCCTCCTCCCCGGTCCGGGCGCATTCCGGGGCGCTTGCCCCGGATCCGGTTGAACCGCCCGCACCCCGGTTCACCGGAACGGCCGGAGCCGTTCCTCCCCCGGCTCCGGCCACCAATTCGGGCACAAGCTGCATCCGCACCGAGGACGGCACCGTCATCCTGTTCGACAGGGTGACGGGCCGGGCGGTGTCCGGGCTCACCCGCACCGCCGCCGAGGCGGCGCTCCTTCGCTTGAACGCTCCAGGCGCCGCCTGACGTCAACACTTTTGCCGGCCTGATCACCAAACGGCCTCGCGGCCGAACCCTGGCGCTTGGCCTGAAGCCGGGCGCTTCGCCCAAGCGCTTCGCAATCATTGGAATGAGACAATGGCAGCCGCCTACACCGAAAAGGAAATCGACGAGATCGCCGCCCTGCTGAAGGAGGGGCTGTCGGCCTCGCGCATCGCCGGCCGCTTCAGCGCGCTGCGCGGCGCTCCGGTCTCGCGCAACGCCATCATCGGCATCGTCCACCGCAACGCCGGCTTAAGCGCCATCGGCTTCGCCAACCCCAAAGGCGGCCGCGCCGGCGGCAGGCCGAGGAAAGCCGCGCGGCCGAACCGACCAGGTCGGCGGGGTAGGGCGACGGCTGGAGGGATGACGCTTTCGGAGCCGGCGGCGCTCTCCAGATATGCCGAATTGGTGGAAGGCGCCAGCGCAGAAGCTGCCAATCTCCCCCC
>CCNB01000003.1:140818-165618 GCA_000824785.1 Mesorhizobium plurifarium
GGGGGGTGCTGTCCCGCCGACCTATCCGCTTATGACACCCTTACGCAAAAGGACACCGCCAAAGCCCGCACTACCACCACGCCCAAGAAACCCAAAGCCCGCAAACCCGCGCGCACCTTGCCTCCGGCCTGGCTCGCCCCAGGCGAGCGTCAGAAATCCGAAGCGCATCTCTACAAGCTCCCGGCGCCGCCGCCCGCGAAAAACCCCGGCCGCCAGCCGCATGTCGCGGCGATGCGCTTCCTCGACTGTCTGTTCGGCCGCTGTCGCGCGCCGCTCGATCTCGCGCTGCGCGAAGGTGTGGAAGACGATCCCGTCGGCGCCCGCCCGGGGCCGGACATGCTCTGCTGCGGCCTGCCGACATCGGCCACGCGGTCCTACTGCGCGCATCACCATGCAAGGTTCCACGGCCATCGCGGGAGGGGGGTGTGAGAGTTCCCGCAGGATCAAGGTTCCTCGCCCCACGAAGTGGGTACGAAGTGGGGAGAGGTGGCTCGGCGAAGCCGAGACGGAGAGGGGAGCGCCCTCCGAAGGCCCCCGCTCCGTCCGCTTCGCGGACACCTCTCCCCCGCCTTTTGGCGGGGGCGAGGAACCCAAGTTCTGACACGTCCCACCCAACCCAAGGACTGCCCATGCCCCGCAAAGCCGCCAAGAGACCGCAACCCCCAAAACTCCCCAAAGGCGAGGCCGAGCAGGTGCGCATCCGCCGCGAGGTCGGCCATGACTTTGCGCTGAAGCAGGACGCCTTCGGCCGCCAGCGCCTCACCACTGGTACGGCCGAGGCGCGCCGCGTCTACGAGGTGTCGAACGGCGGCTACACCTCCACCGGCGGCATCGTGCGCCTGCGCAATGTCGATCCGCTGGTGGGCATCACCTCGCTCAGCCGCCAGCAGCGCGAGGCCGGAGGACGCTTTCGCGACGATTTCGAGCGCAGCCAGCGCGAAGGCCTGCAGCCGCAATCCTGGAGCGAGCGGGTCGACAGCGGACTCGTCGGCGGTGGCGTCCCTGATCGCGTGCTCTCAGCCGGCCGAGCGCATGCCCACGCGGTGGCGGCGCTCGCCCATTGGGAGGTGGCGGAGATGGTACGCAAGATTTGCCTCGAAGGCCAGTCGGTGAAGGCGGTTGCCGAGCGCAGCGGCGAGGGGAGGGATGTGGTGGTCAAGCTGCTGAAGGTCGGGCTGGATCTGCTGGCGGTGCATTATGGGATGATGGGGAGGAAGGCGGGTTGAGGGCCGATCTGACAAAGAATCGAGAGGTTTTGTGAATGGCCTCTGGACCGCTCCGGAGCAACAATCACATCGGTTTCCATTTGGTGCGTGGTCAGGTTCTGCTCTTATGATCAGTTCGGTCGAGTGTCGTTTTGAGCCGCTTGGCAACTCCAAAAGTTTTGTCTATGTAGAAAGCAACTTGGTTGCTGCAGTGAATACTGCCAACCATTATGGGGACCGGCCGGGGGGCCAGTGGAACAAAATCAGGCTTGGTACAAGACTGCCCTGCAGAACGTCAGGGGTGACTCGCTCGCCACGATCACGATCGTGACCATTTTGGCTGGTTGCAGCCTACTCGTTGCGGGCGTTGACCCGTGGAAAGCATGCGGGTTCCCCGGAACAATCTACGTACTTTACGGTTTCCGGACACTGATTGATAATGGCCACAAGCGTAAAATGGCCAGAATTGAGGTCGAGAAGATCGAAGCGGAGTACGGCAAGACGGTTCGCATGAAAACGCAGAAAGCCCTCGAACGCAGGCGGAAACGTGATGGAAAGCCTTCATAATCAGGTGTTTCAGGTGACTGCAATTGTTGGGTGGGTCGCCGCAGCTGCGCTTATTATTCATTATTTCGCGTACCGGACGAAGCGGCGTGCTTTGGAATTGGAGACAGCTGCTACGGCGCTTCGAGCGTACTACGAGAGCCTAGACCGGATAGTGGATGATCCGGCAATGCCGGAATCTGCGCTGTATTTGCTGGATCGATTCAATTCGGCCTTGAGCAGCAAAGAGCATTGCCGAGATGTGACTAGTGAAATGCTAAAGATGGCTGCGTCTGGTAAAGTTCAAGCTCTTTCCAGGCCTGTTTGGCGTTCAGAAGTTGACACGCTGGCTAAAACCCGTCCAGATTTGTATGACACCTTCCACAAAGCGACTACCAACGGCATTATTGCTATGTTCTATCGTTGGCCAGGTAACGGATGGAAGATGCCAGTTATCACTCAAATCCTTTCCGACAAAGACAGCGAGACCGCTGTCGCTGAGCGAATATCGCACATCGATGAGAAACCGCGGAATAGGCACCGCCTGATAGCGGCGTAAGACAGGGAGATTGCAGAGCAGTCCCCCTGCGCCTCTAATCCGGCGGCTCCCACCCGAACACGCTCCGCCCGCCCAGCAAATGCGACTGGTCCATCTCGCCCGCCACGATCTCCTTCAAGCTCGGCCCCGTCACATAGCGCTCCATGCGCCGTGACTCGCCGTCCAGCCGCCTCAACGCCTCCAACTCTTCACCTCGCCCTAGCTTTGCCTTGCCCACCGCCGATTTCAGCACTGAGATCGTCTCGTCATAGACCTTCAGCGGCACGGGGAAGGGGTGGCGGTCCTTGCCGCCGTGGGCGAGCGAGAAGCGAGCCGGGTCGGAGAAGCAGTAGGGCGCGCCGTGCACCACTTCCGAGACCATGGCCAGCGCCCGCACCGTGCGCGGGCCGACGCCGGGGACGAGCAGCAGTTCGGGAAAATCCTTCGGGCCGCTTTCGATCGCCGAAGCGATGTTGCCGTGCAGGCGGCGCATGACGATGTCTGACTCGCGCACGTCGTGATGCGCGGGCATGACGAGGTTGGGCAACAGCGGCTGCGCGGCGGGCTCGGGTTCAGGCTTCGGTTCCAGCACGGCAAGCTCGGTGAGGATCTTTTCCGGGCTCATGGTCTTGAGCAGCTCGACTTGGCCGCTGCGCGCTTTCTCCGCGCGCCGGTCGGTGAGGTTGACGATCTCGCCTTGTGCCTCGCCCTCGATCGCCGCATGCGGCTGGTCGACGAAGCTCGTCAGCCCCTCCGACAGCCAATGGTAGCGGCGCGCCTGGCGAGCGTCGCCGTTCATGCCTTGCTGCACCACCACCCAGCGCCCGTCATCGGCGACGATGAAGCCGTGCAGATAGAGGTCGTAGCCGTCCTGCACGGCCGCGCTGTCCACCTTGGCGACGAGCCGGCTGGCGGTGGCCAAAGCCTCGCCGTCGAGGCCCACGCGGTGGCCAATAGCCAACAACTCGCCCGGCGTCTTGCGCGAATGCGCGCCGCGCCCGCCGCAGACATGAATGCCGAGCTCGTTGCTGAGCGGGTTCAGCCCGCGCTTCAGCGCGCCGATGACCGAAGTGGTGATGCCGGACGAATGCCAGTCCATGCCCATCACGGCCCCAAAGGACTGGAACCAGAAGGGATGCGCAAGGCGCCGCAACAGCTCGTCGCGGCCGTAATGGTGGATGATGGCTTCGCAGAGCACCGCGCCGAGCTTCGTCATGCGCTCGCCCAGCCATTTCGGGACCCGCCCGCCATGCAGCGGCAGGTCGGCGCTGCCGCTTTGCTGCGTCACCTTTTTGTTCTCCTCAGGATTGGCGACTTAGATGGCATTTCGAGTGGGATTTGCAAGGCACACGAACTGCATCTCCCTTCGAGGGGAGATGCCTGGCAGGGCAGACGGGGCGCCGTTCCGCCAGCGCCTCAGCCGTCGTCCCTGCTGCTACCTGCGCCCGTAGAGCCGGTGATGGTGCCGGTGGTGGTAGTAATGCCTGTGGTGGTACCGGTGGTGATAATAGTAATATCTGTGGTACCGGTGCGGGTAGCCGACGACATAGCCGGGATAATAGTCGTCGTAGTAATCGTCGTAATACGGGCCGCCGCCATAGTATGGCCCGCCATAGTACGGCAAATAGCCGCCAAAGGGCGCGAAGCCGAAGCCGAAGAACACATGCGAATGCGCGTCAGCCGGCGCGACCGTGGCCGCCGCCGTCGTGATGGCGATTGCGGATGCAAGCAGAAGCTTTTTCATGGCAACCTCCTCCTGAAGGTTCACATTGACAACGCTTTACAAGCCGAAAAGCTGCCAAGTGGCTGTTGGCCTCGCGCGAAAATCACCGGGATGTGAAGCCGCGCCGGCCTCCCGCCGGCGGATACCGCTAGCTGCAGACGCGCACCTCGCGCGTGAACCTGTGGTCATGGCTGCGGGTTCTCACCGCTTCGATCCGGCAATGGCGGCGGGCGTGCACGACGTTCGGCGGGGCGACATAGCTGCTGCCATCGTTGCCGTAGGCTGGGCCGTAACCGGGCCCGTCATCAAGATAGCCGCCGCCCCAATAGGAGCCGTAGACCGGGGCTTGGTTGTAGCTGTCGTAAAAATCGCCGAAGGGGCCGTAGTCGAAATAACTGCCGCCGAGGAATACGTTGCCAGCATTCGCCGGCGCGGCAATGGCAACTGCCGAGGCGAGGGCGATTACCGAGGCAAACAGGAAGTTTTTCATGGCAACCTCCTCCTGAAGGTTCACCCATGATAACGTGCGGCCAGCCGAAAAAATTGCGCCGCCACGCACAATCAGCAACATTTGAAGGCTTCGTGAGCGCTCGAAGCGGTCCGCGCACATGCCGTACGATAGCGCGGAGCGAGCGAAAGCCGTTCCGCGCTATCCAACCTGGACCACTTAGTAGCCGCCGTAGCCGTTACCGCACACGCGCACTTCCTCCACCACGCGGTGGTGGTGGCGCCAGTGGGTCACCAGTTCGGTGCGGCAATGATGGCGGTGATGATAGCGCACCACGTAGTCGCCATTGTCGTAGTCGTCATTGTAGACATGGCGATAATAGCGGTGAGGATAGTATCCGCCATAGTCGTTGTAATAGCCGTCATCATAGCCCGGACCGACGCCGATGCCGAGTTGCACGCTGGCCGCGCTGGCCGGCGCGATCGCGAACGCCGAGGCGATGGCGATCATCGAAGCAAGCAGAAGCTTTTTCATCGCTGCCTCCTTGAGGTTCAAGAACGCCCCTTCGACAAAACAACGGTTTCGGGCAATTCGTGTTCCGAAAACCGTCAACTTGCCACCCTTGGACAAGGCATAAGCCAGGGCGCCCGACATCTGATCTGGGGCTCTGCTCGTTCTCCGTAAGGCGATGGCCCCGAATATTATTAGTGCATCTGCAACCGACCAGCCCTCTGCGCGTTGCACGCCGGCGAAATATCTCTGATCATTGCCAGGCAGCAGGGAGGCTCGATGGTGGCGGCCAGTCATCGGAATGGGGTATCGGAGCCGCGGCTGGCGAGCTTGCTCGCCGCTTCCAGGGGGCATCCGCGCACGGCGCTGCCGACCGTCGCGAGCGTCGTCACCGCGGTCGCCGCGCTCTATTTCGGGCGCGAGGTGTTCCTGCCGATCGCCGTTGCGCTGCTCCTGACCTTCGCCATCGCCCCTGTCGTGTCCTGGCTGAAGCGCCTCGGCATCCCGCGCATCGCGGCGGTCATCGCCAGCGTCGCCGGCGCATTTGCCGCGCTGTCGCTGTTCTCCTTCGTCGTCGCCACTCAGGTCAGTGATCTCGCGCAAAACATCCCCGTCTATCAGATAAACATCCTGACCAAGGTTCGCGCGCTCAAGGAAAACGGCCTCGGCGGCGGCATCATCTCGCGCCTGAGTGGCGTCATCGAGCGGGTGGGCCAGGAGATCGACCGCCAGGAACCGCAATTGCCTTCGGCCGCCGAGGCGCCGAAGCGCGATCCGATCCCGGTCGAGGTCGTTTCGCATGAAAAGCCGCTCGAAGTGCTGCAGAACCTTGTCGGCCCGCTGATCAGCCCGCTCAGTTCCGCCGGCCTCGTCATCATTGTCGTCATCTTCATGCTGATGGAGCGCGAGGACCTGCGCGACCGCTTCATCCGGCTGGTCGGCTATGGCGATCTCCACCGCACCACGCAGGCACTCCAGGATGCCGGCAAACGCGTCGGCCAGTATCTGCTGATGCAGTTGGTGGTGAACGCTATCTATGCCGTGCCCATCACCATAGGGCTCTGGGTGCTGGGCATCCCCAACGCGCTGCTCTGGGGCCTCCTGGCGCTGGCGCTGCGCTTTGTTCCCTATATCGGGCCGATCGTCGGCGCGCTGCTGCCGCTGTTCCTCGCTTTGGCGGTGGCGCCGGGCTGGTCGCTGCTCTTGTGGACAGTCGCACTGTTCGTCGTCGTGGAGCTCATCACCGGCAATGTCATCGAACCTTGGCTCTATGGCTCGCATACCGGGCTCTCGCCGTTGGCCATCATCGTGGCGGCGATCTTCTGGACCTGGCTGTGGGGGCCGATTGGCCTGGTGCTTTCGACGCCGCTCACAGTCTGCCTGGTGGTGCTCGGTCGACACGTGCCGCAATTCGAATTCCTCGATGTGCTGTTCGGCAATGAGCCTGTGCTGGAGCCACACGCAAGGCTCTACCAGCGGCTGCTGGCCGGCGATCCGGAAGAGGCCACCGACCACGCCGAGGAGATGCTGGAAGACAAGTATCTGTTCGAATTCTACAGCAAGGTGGCGATCCCGGCTCTGCTGCTTGGCGAGCAGGACCGCGAGCGCGGCGTCATGGATGCGGAGCAGCGCAGGCAGGTCGCCGACAGTGCTATGACGCTCGTCGCCAACCTTGACGATAGCGCCCAGCAGGAAGCCGAGGAGGAAGAGGATCAGGAGGCCGCCAAGGCGGAGGAAGGCAAAGCTTCCGAAAAGACCGCTGTCGAAAAGACGCCGGACGACAAGTCCGGCGAAGCCGACGAGGAGGAAGTCGATCTGCCGGACGGTTCAGGCATTGCCGTGCTTTGCGCCGGCGGCCGCGGCGAGCTCGACGATGCCGCCGCCGCCATGCTGGCGCAGGTGCTCGAGGTGCAGGGCGCTGAAGCGAGCCGCGCAAGCTTCGCCGACCTCGAAGCCTCGGCGATCCGCCATCTTGATCTCGCGGCCGTCGACTGCGTCGTCATCGGCTTCCTCAACCGTCAGTCCACCAAGCACGGCCGCTTCATGGTGCGCAGGTTGAAGCGCATCAAGCCGAAGCTGCGCGTCGGCATCGTGCTATGGTCGGAGGTCGGCAATGACGACGCCGAGGGGGCGGCAGAGCTCGCCGCCACCATGAACGCGGACTTCGCCGCCTTCGGCATGGTCGAGGCGGTGACTGGGGCGCTGTCCAAAAGGGCCGCCGTCACGCTGAAACCAGCCCACCGCCGCCGTCAGCCGGCGCGCCGAAAGCAATTGCAAGCCGCGGAGTGAAGGCGGGGCGCCAGCCAGTCGGCATGACGGTGCAGAAGAAAACTCGCCAGGCCTACCCCGATGCCGAAAGCCCACAGGCCTGCGGGATTAAGACCTGATCCCCGACCGGGGCCAGCGGGAAGATACCGGCAATCTCTTCGGTGCAAGACAGATGCCCGTCCCGAAGCGGGACCGGGATATTCAACTGCCCGGCGAACGCCTCGGTCATCGCAACCCGTCGCCGCTTTGCATGCCATTGTCGCATCGTTACGTGCAGCCGCTGCCGTCATCGGCTATGCCGTCGCCAGCCAATTCCGGCGAACCGAAGGAGCATTCGATGACCAGACCCACCATTCTCAAATTCGGCCCCGTCGAACATGCCGATGCCGGCGACCTGCCTGGTTGGGTCGTGGTCGAGGGTTCCCCCACCATGCAGACTGCCGTCCAGCACACCACCGAGGACGGCAAGGTGATGTCCGGCACCTGGCGCGCCTCGCCCGGCACCTACCACGCCACCTACACCGACTATGAATTCGTCCACATGATCGCCGGCCGCATCATCATCACGCCCGACGGCGGCGAGCCGGTCGAGGTCGGCCCCGGCGATGCTTTCGTGGTCGAGGCTGACTTCAAGGGCACCTGGAAAATCCTCGAGCCGGTGACCAAGCATTTCGTCGTTGTGGTGGGGTGAGGGCGCGGCGCCCTTATCTCCCCCACAAGGGAGGAGACAGGAGGCACCCTACCGTCCCACCTTCGAAATCACCCTCTTCTCCATCTCCGGCTCCAGCGATTCCGCGAAGGGCGTCGCCATATGGTGCTGGTCGCGGAAGGCGAGCTTGCCGTCGATGAAGACGTGGCAAATGGTGGCGCTGCAGAAGCGGTCGGTGAGGTCGACGTAAGCTGCGTTGGGGATGCTGTCGACGATGTCGCGCTCCGCCGCCGCCATGGTATCGTTGGCGGCATAGGCCCGCGTCTGGTCGCAGCGCGAGGGCGTTTCGTTCCGCCAAAGCGCCCGCGCCACGCAGGTGTCGACATTGGCGTTGTTGAACGGCACGTCGCGGATGAAGGCGATCTTGAGGCCGGCCTGGCTCAGGCTGGTGAGCGTCGAGCGCAGGCCGGCCCGCCAGTCGGCGTCCTGGCTGTCCGTGTCGCCTCCGCGGCCCGCCATCTTGCGCCCGCTGGTCAGCGCCAGCTCCGAGATGACCACCAGCGCAGGTTTCGCCCGAATGATCCCGGCGATCGCCTGTTCGCGCCAGCGGTCGCATTCCGCATAGGGGCGCTTGAGCTCGGACGACCAGACGCTGATGCGCGAGGCGCGGCAGGAATTCTTCAGCCAGGTCACCACCCGATAGCCGTTTTTGCGGCCCGCTTCGATCAGCGGCGTCGACCAATGGTCTGCGTGGGAGTCGCCGAAGAGCGCGATGACACGATGGCCATCGCCGAATACGCAAGGCCTCGGCGTCACCGTCTCGTAGTCCTGCACGCAGCCGGCTTTGGCGCGGGCCGTGGAAGGTTCGGCGGCGCTCGCGGCGATGACGCGCTGTTCCGCATCGAGGTTGTGCACGGCGAGCCTCGCATTGCCATAGGCGGCTGCGACGCCGGTGCCGGTCAGGAGGAGGGCCGGCACCAGCGCCCGCGCCGCATTGGCCATCAGCCAGCCGTTGCGACGGATAGGATTCTCGATGAGGTGGTAGCTGATGGCAGCTAGCGCCAGCGTCAGCGCAAGGCAGGAGAGCCGCTCGGCGGGCGTCAGTTCCGGCGCCAGCATGCCGGCATAGACGATGACCGGCCAATGCCAGAGATAGAGCGAATAGGAGAGCCTGCCGATCCACTGCAAAGGCGGCAGCGCCAGGGCGGCTTTCACCCAATTCCGTCCGGAATTGTGTGAATGAGGAGTGCCGTCCCTGGCGCCGGCCGCTTCCGCCTTGAGCAGAAGAACTGTGCCGGCCACCGGCAGAAGCGCCAGAAAGCCGGGGAAGGGAGCGTCCTCGCTGAAGGTGAGATAAGCGACCCCGATCATCGTCAGGCCGGCCAGGCTTAACGCCCGCCCCAGCAGCAGGCGCTCCTGCAACAGCCGCGCCGGCACCGTCGATGCGAGGCCGCCGGCGGCAAATTCCCATGCGCGCAGCGGCGAAAAGTAGAAGGCCCAGGGCTGCGAGACGCTCGTCAGCCAGGCGCAGAGGATGAAGGAAACGAGGCCAACAATGCCGATGGCAACAATGATGGCGCGCTTGCCTGGTTTCATCCACGCGGCCAGCATCAGCAGCGCCGGCCAGGCAAGATAGAACTGCTCCTCGACCGACAGCGACCAGTAGTGGATGAACGGGTTGCTCGTGGCGTCATTGGCGAAATAGTCGAACGACCAGCGGATCAGCCACAGATTGATCATATAGGCCGAGGCGAACATCGCGCCCTTGGAATAGAGCGCCTGCTCCTCCGGCGACAGGATGATCGCGCCCGCGGCAAGCGTTGCGGCGATGACGAAAAGTGCCGCCGGCAACAGGCGCCGCGCGCGCCGGGCATAGAAACGCAACAGATCAAGTCGGCCGGTGTCGGAGATCTCGGCGACCAGATGGCGGGTGATCAGATAACCCGAGATGACGAAGAAGATGTCGACCCCGGCAAAGCCGCCGGGCAGCGCGGTCAGGCCGAAGTGGAAAGCGATGACGCCCGCCACGGCCAGCGCCCGCAACCCTTCGATATCGGGCCGGAAATCCTGCGCTGATGCTGACACGAATACGAACCTCGCAATAGTCGTTCGTATCCCGCCTGCGGTAAGCCTCGGCCCTTTGGGACGATATCGCAATGCAACAAATCTAACGCGGTGCAACATAAGGGGAGGTAGGGCCATATCTCCCCTTTGTGGGCGAGAAAGCGATTTCAACACCTTAGCGAAGCTTAAGTGTTAGAAATCGCAAAAGAGGGGAAAAGCGTCGACGAGGAAAGTTAGCGCTCTACAAGAAAGCAGCGGCGGCGCGCTACGAAATCCCTCTCTTGCATTTTCCAAGCACTTGCTCGGGGACAAGCCGCTCGCAAATGCAATGCTAGATAGGCCATCGCAGAGCCTCGGCCCGCTATCAGGCCTTCTTCAGGAACTCCGTCTTCAGCACCAGACCCTTGACCTGCTTGGTGTTGCATTCGATCTCGCCGGGATTGCCGTTTAGCCGGATGTTCTTCACCAGCGTGCCGCGCTTGATCGTTTCCGATGTGCCCTTGACCTTGAGATCCTTGATGAGGGTCACGGAGTCGCCATCCTTCAGCGGCGTGCCGTTGCTGTCTTTTACGATAGGGTCGGTCATGGCGGGTCTTTTATTGGTTGGATGGCCTGCGCCCGCGTATCGCGCCGACCACGGCCTGGTCAAGCGGGCTGGAAATCTTGGGGGAGGCTCACTGCCCAAGCATCACCTCGGCCTCGATCTCGGCCGGGAAATTCAAAGGGAGGGCGGCGACGCCGATGGCCGTGCGGGCATGGCGGCCGATTTCCGGTCCGAAGACTTCGAGGATGAGGTCCGAAAAGCCGTTCATCACCGCCGGCGTTTCGGTGAAGCGCAAAGCCGAATTGACCATGCCGTGCACGCAGCACCAGCCGGTGATCCGGTCAAGGCTGCCGAGCTCGCGTTTCAGGCTGCCGAGCATCGACAGTCCTACCTTGCGGGCCGATGCCCGTGCATCTTCCAGCGACACGCTCTCGCCGACGGCGCCGAACGGCCGGGCGAGCGAGCCATCCGGTTCCTGCGGTCCGTGGCCGGAGATATAGGCGCGGTCGCCGCGCACATTCACCCAGGGAAAGGGCAGATCCATGCGCGGCGGCAGTTTCAGCGGCGGCGGCAGCACGATGCCGAGCGCGGCAAGCTTCTCGTCGGCACCCGGCATGGCATGGTCCTTCTCGCACAGCGCCATTGCGGCACCGAGGCCGAGCTTTCCGGTTCGCGGGGCGTTCGTCAAGAATAGCTTTTGCTCTGAAGAAGAATGATCGGGGGAGTGGTTGGCTGGAAAGCCTAAAGCAGGTCGCGTGAAAAAGGATCACGCGACCTGCTTTAGGTTTTTGATTTTAAGCATGTCTTTGTCCCGAAACCAGGCCCGCTTTCGGGAGACAGGCTTTAGCCCGCGCGGACCGTGGTGCGATCCGCGCGGGCGGGCGCCGCCCCGCCGGCGGCGCCAAGCCCCCAGCCCTCAGGCTGGCCGGGGCGGCTGTTGGTCCGGCCGTCCGGCCGCTGCTTCTCCCTCGCCGATCCGGGATGGTGAACCGGCTATGGGTCCCCCGGAATGGCTACCTTTTGTCTTACGCGGCTCCGGACCAAAACCGCCGCGCACGGCTTCCGGGATTGGTTTAGAAATGAAGGTCCAGCGGCTGCGGATAAGCTTGACCTGGTTCGGCGTCCTTCGACTGCAGGCCCGCCGAAGGCACGATGCCGCCAGTGGCCGTCTGATCGAGCAGCGGCCGGCTCTTCTCAGTGCCGGTCTTTGCCTCGGTCGGGGGAATTTTCGTTTTGGCTTCGGCGGTTTGCGACAACGCAAGCGCCATAACAAGCGCGGATAAAATGAGTTTCATGACAGCTCCCCTGTATTCATCCCGGAACGACCGTAGCGCTGCCTGTCCGCCCGCAAAGATCGCGTGCGCGGAACATCGTGGAATTCTCTGGAATTCCAGGAACATTAGCATATGGAAATAGGATAAATGGAAGGGAGGCCATTTGCCGGCATGCTAACCGGGATCATTGGAGAAGCTCGGTGATTCCAGCCGGAACGCCGAAGACTTGGGCGGCGAAAACATCGGGGCTAAGTGCATGGCGCAGCACATCGCGCAAAAACTGAGGCTGACGTCGGCCTTGCTGGGAACGGTGACCCGCAAGGATCTGGCGGCGGCGTTCCGCGCCGTCAATCCGAACACCGCGTTCGATCTCGGCCGCGCCGACAAATGGCTGCAGGGCCGGGCGCGCCCGCGCCAGATCAGCGTCTACGACGACTGGGCGAGGTTGCTTGAGCTGGAACAGCCCGGCGCCTGGATCGCCGAGAGCGAGCTGCCGGCCTTCATCGCCGCGATCGTGGCCCGCCACGGCATCGACAGTGCCGAACTGGAGCGCCGCGCCGCTATGCAGTTCGATGCATCCGGGCATGATGAGCGTAGCCTCGGCTCCGGGCTTGTCGGGGCCTATGCCTGTTATTCGCGCGCCTGGTCGCCGTATTACCGCGGCCGGATGATCAAGGGCCGCCTGTCGATCGAAGCGGGGCCGGGCGCGCACGGGCTGACGGCCACCTATGGCGAGACCTTGCCGACCGGACATTTGCAACTCGTCGGCCCGGTGATGCCAGCGAAGCGCGGCCTCTATCTGCATCTCAAGGATGTCGGCGGCGACACGCAGTTCTTCCTATGCCTGTTCCCGCAGACACAGCCGGTCAGTGTGCTCGGCGGCTATATGTGCGGCTCCGCCGTCATCGGCCCCGAAGCGCAGCCCTCGCTGACCCGTATCCTGCTGGTGCGGCTGCGCGATGCGGCATCAGGTGCCGGGACATGGGGCGGGTACCTGCCGCCCGGCGGTTCGATCGCCGCAGACCTGGCGAGCCTCGGGATCGACCTGGAACATCCGGAAGCGGTCGATCGCCAGCTTGACAAATTCCTCGACGCCTACAGCGACGACTGCGCCATCCAGATCCCGCCGGCCGAATTCCGCGCCGTCCTCGAGCTGTTCGACCGCCATTGGCTGCAGCACGCCGGTTAACCACCGCACTATCTGCAGTCAGCCTTCATCGCACGCCAATCACGCAAAAATTCTTTGACGGGATTGAGTTCGCGCCGCGTGTTGCGGGCGCGAAACTGGGGCAAGAGGGGTTATCCAGAAGAAGACTTACCAGAAGCCGGTGCTGTCGAAGCGCGAGAAGCTGTCGGGCGTCGTGGCAATCCAGGTCTCAGGCCCGGTCTGACGCTCTAAGCGCGTCGCAATCTTTCAGATTCGCTTCATGCGCTTCAGGTTTTTGATTTTACGCATGTCTTCATCCCGAAACCGGTTCCCACTTTCGGGAGACATGCTTTAGCCTCCCAATTGGCTGGCGCGCCGTTCGGCTGGCCGGCCAAATTTCTTCTCGCCTCGTTTCTCGTTGCCTGATTTCTGATCGCTTGACGCGGAGAGCGCGGGGCATAGTTGCTGTCCTGATCTCATCGTAGACGAGCCGAGACAGCTGATGAAGAAGCCATATCGCAGACCGACACTTGCCAGACGCGACAGGCTTTCTGCGGTGACCGCAGCGGCGCCATCCTCTGGCTTCTCGTTCTGAGATCCTAAGCCGATATTCGACGAACGCGCCGCCGGTCGAAGCGGTCGGGCAAGCAGGCTTAACCGCTGGAAGCTGGGTCTGGCCAGGAGCGGGCGGTACACTGCGCAGGTGCCCGCCCGTCCGGCGCCGCCGCCAAGCTGCTGAAACCCCGTCCGTCCCCAACAGCAACGGTCATGGCGTGACCAGTGATTGCGCAGTGCCATTGGGGCGGTGTCCTGTCAACGCTGCCGGCATGTGGCCTGGAAGCACTTTTTTAGCCGCCTTTTCGTGCCCGAAGCACGGTTTAAAGCCATGGCGGAACGACGCCCAAGGGCCGCGAAATGGCGGAATTCCGGGCTTTTCCAACGTCCGGCGAACCGCACTGCACATATATGCTTATCCGCTTGAATAAGCAGATTTTTCGCTGGCCGGCTTGTTCCTTCGACCCCGACTTTTTTTGGGCGCAATTCGGCAGCGCAGCATTGGCGCCCGGCGACGACGGGTTTCGCTCGAAAGCGACATCCGGCGCATCTGTGAGCCGTTTCATGATCCGCTCATGAAAGACGTGATAGAATGTCGCCAGCGAATGGGGGAAGTTGCGATGACCAACCGGTTGTTCGAGGTTCTTGCCAGACGGCGGTCATGGCTGGATCGGGTCGCATTGGGGCTGCTTGTCTTCCTGGCAACGTTGGTCGCAGCGCTGATGGGCGGCGCCGGCGCCTAAGGCATGTCGCCCAAAAGTGCGCAGCGGTTTTTGGGGGAAACGACATGCATCAAAACAAAGGCTAAAGCGCGTCGACGGAATCCGTTCAGCGCGACGCGCCTAAAGTGCCGGGGAGCAAAAGCGGCCGGCCTATTTCCTTTGTCCAATTGCTCTGAACTCGAAGATCGCGGGCCTGAGCCTCGCGGGCCGCGGCCGCTCGGTGAGGTCGACGACACGGACCCACCTGTCGGTGCCGGCACGCAAGGTGACTTTCTGGCCAAGCGCCTTCTCAGCCGCTTCGAAAGGTGTCTTGGCCTCGGCCGAATGGATCGCGACGACGGCTTCGCCGTCTATCTCAGCGCAAGATCTGATCGTCGTGCCGGGCGAGCCAATTGGGGTTCAGCGCTCCGTGGCAGAGGGTGCACCGTAGCCCCGCAGGCCGGTTCCGTTGCAGGCTTGGCAGGAAACCCGTTGACCCGGGCAATTGTCGCGCAATGCGCCGGAGGAACAGCACATACCGTTCGACGCGACCTGCTTCTCGCACTCGAACACCTTGCCGGCGCCCAGGCACCGGGGGCAGGCGAACTTCCTGAATTCGCTCAAAGAGAGCCTCCGGCCGTTTCACAGGCGCCCGGCAACGCGCTGACCGTGCCGCGGGTTCCATGACAGACACGGTTTTTCCTGCGTATACCAATATACGTTAGTAGTTGCTAATATTATACCGATATCGCGCTGCACGCGCGGTTGGTTCGGTGGTGTTGCGGCGCGTATCAGGGCATGGGCTTCTCGCCCCCGTGGAATGGTGGAGAGGAAAGGCGACACACCTCCTTCACCAGCCCGCGCAGCCAGCGATGAGCCGGGTCGGCCTCGAGCCTCGGATGCCATAAGAGCGAGATCGTCAGCGCGGCGAGCTTCACCGGCAGCGTGAAGGTGAACAGCCCGCCGCGCAGGGTGCCGGTATAGCGCTCCGGCACGGTGGCGATGAGGTCGGAGCCGCGCGCCAATGCCAGCGCCTCGGCAAAGCCGCCGACCACGGTGGTGACCTTCCGAGTCAGCCCGACGAGTTCCAAGGCGTCGTCCACCGGGCCGCGGTCGAGGCCCCGACGCGAGATCAATACGTGCCGGCCGGCGGCGAAGCGGGCGGCGGTAACGCGGCCTTCGCTTAACGGATGGCCGGCGCGCACGACGCCGACGAAGCGGTCGCGGAACAGCGCCTGCGCGCGCACTTCCGGGCCGGTCGAACCGCCGACCACGCCGGTCTCCAGATCGACCGCGCCTTCGCGCATCGGGCCGCTGTCCTTGTCGGGCTTGGGCACGAAGCGCAATTGCACGCCCGGCGCTTCCTCAGCCACGCGGGCCAGCAGCGCCGGGCCGAAATTCTCGACGAAACCGTCGCTGTTGCGGAGCGTGAAGCTGCGGTCGAGCCTCGCGAGGTCGAGCCGCTCGGCGGGCCGCAGCACCGCTTCCGCCTCCTTCACCAGCCGGCCGACCTCAGCGCCGAGCTCGACGGCGCGCGGCGTCGGCACAAGGCCGCGCCCGGCGCGCACCAGAAGCGGATCGCCGGTCGCCGCGCGCAGCCTCGCCAGAGCCCGGCTCATCGCCGAAGGGCTGAGGTTCAGGCGCCGCGCGGCTCGGGCGACGCTGCCTTCGGCAAGCAGCACATCCAGCGTGACGAGCAGGTTGAGATCGGGTCGCAACATGGCGCGACCATAGCACGAATCTGTCAAGGAGGCATGGCGTTTGGTGCACTGATCAAGTGCAAACATTGCGCATTCCGCCATGATATCTGCGCGCTTATCTTCCCCGGCCAATCTCAACCGACGGAGAAGAATCATGGCCGACATTGCCGAAACCCGCGCCGCGCCCGCACACCATTCGACGGCGGGCGCGCTGGCCAGCCTGTCGCTTGCCATGCTCGTCTCATCGCTCGCCACCAGCATCGCCAATGTCGCGCTGCCGACGCTGAGCGTGGCCTTCGCCGCCTCCTTTGCGGCGGTGCAATGGGTGGTGCTCGCCTATCTGCTTGCCATTACCGCGCTGATCGTCAGCGTTGGGCGTCTCGGCGATCTCGTCGGCCGCCGGTTGCTGTTGATTGTCGGCCTGGCGCTGTTTGGTGTCGCCTCGTTTGCCGCGGCGTTCGCGCCATCGCTGGCGCTGCTGATTGCCGCCCGCGCCGTGCAAGGGTTGGGCGCGGCGGTGATGATGGCGCTGACGATCGCTTTCGTCGGCGAGGCGGTGCCGAAGGAACGCACCGGCAGCGCCATGGGTCTGCTCGGCACCATGTCGGCGATCGGCACGGCGCTCGGGCCTTCGCTCGGCGGCGTGCTGATCGCCGCTTTCGGCTGGCGCTCGATCTTCCTCGTCAACGCCGCGCTCGGCGCCCTTGCGATGCTTGCCGCCTGGCGCTTACTGCCAGCCGGCGAAGCCACGGGCATGGTCACCGTCCATGGCAAGGCGAGGGGACGCTTCGATATGCTTGGCACGCTGCTGCTCGCCGCCACGCTTGCGGCTTACGCGTTGTCCATGACCATGGGGCGCGGTCATTTCGGCGGCCTGAACATGACGCTGCTCGGCGGGGCAATTGCTGGCGCGGCGCTGTTTGTTGTCGCCGAGGCCAGGGTGGAGTCGCCCTTGGTCAAGCTCGCGCTGTTGCGCGATCCGGTGCTGGCGCCCAGCCTCGCCATGAACGCGCTGGTCTCGACGGTGATGATGGCGACGCTGGTCGTCGGCCCGTTCTTCCTGTCGCGGGCGCTGGGCCTCGGCGAGGCAGCCGCGGGCGCTGTCCTGTCGATCGGCCCGGTCGTCTCGGCGCTATGCGGCGTCATTGCCGGGCGCGTCGTTGACCGTCTTGGCGCGGCGGCAATGGTGCTCGCCGGCCTGGCGCTGATGGTCGCCGGCTGTGTTGCGTTGGCCTGGCTGCCAAGCCTCTTCGGCGTCGCCGGCTACGCTGCGGCGATCATCCTGCTCACGCCCGGCTACCAGCTCTTCCAGGCGGCCAACAACACGGCCGTCATGGCCGATGTCGACAGGAACGAGCGCGGCGTGGTGTCGGGCATGCTGAGCCTCTCTCGCAACCTCGGTCTGGTCACCGGCACGGCCGTGATGGGCGCGGTGTTCGCCTTCACCGTGGGGACGAAGAATGTCGCGGCGGCAGCGCCGGCGGCCGTTGCGCAAGGAATGGGACTGACCTTTGTAGTTGCGGCGGGGCTGGTGGTGGCGGCGATGACGATTGCATTTGTAGGCGATTGGAGAGGGCGCCGGCGCGCCTGATCTCCGGCGGCCGGCCTGCGCCTCTGGCACAAGATGCGGACGGGGGCGATGCGATTGGAGATAGGTAGACGCAAGTGTCGGAACCGAGAAGTGTGAGCGGTGTCACTGAGGCCAACGCATGGCTGGGTTACAACGTCGCCGCGGGCAAGGTGGGGCAGCGGTACTGCCGGACTGTCGAGTTGGCGTGGCAGGGAGGTCGAAACGATGCATGAAACATGGTGGCGGCGGGGAAGCTCAGCCCCTAATTCCGGAATGTGAGCTTCGCTTCATGATGAAGCTCGGGCGTCTGGAACGCGACGAGGCAATGAGATTGCTGGGGCGATATCGTGGGGACCGCGAGGCGGTCTACGCCGCGTTGAGGACCCGCGATCTGGCCAGGGAACGCAACGCGCGGCCCCACTGACCAATTCATGCTATCTTCAGGAACTTACAGCCCGAGCGTCCAGCCAGCCTCCGTTTGGGGCTTCCCGTCTGGCCGGAATGGCGCAATGAAGATGGTCGGTCGATGGGTGGCTTCGACGAAAGCGACCGCGGCCATCTCGACGGCATCGGCGGAATGGTCGACCTTGTCGAAGCGTTTCACCACGCGGTCATGAAGCATCGACAGCCTTGCCGCCCGGTGGAGATCGGCCCGCTTCTCGCCGTGCATGTCGAGGGGTGCGAACATAACCATCCCCGCAAACGGCGACGTCGAGCGTTTGTTCCAATTGACCCGGGTGGTAGCAATGCGTCGGGATGGTTTTCGAAGTTTAATGCTTCCGTGATCGCGTAATTTCGCCGTCGCTGGTGAGGTCTATCTTTGCCTGGCGGCGGTGCCCATTCCGCCTTCAGCCGGAGCCTCGGCTACCCCAACGAACCCCCACCCACCGCGGCTCCGGCTTCATTTATCGCGTCGCTCAGGCTTTCACGTGCCGCAAGGCGCTGGGCCTCCATTTCCAGCTCCGTCAGTTTGGATTTGATCTCATGCGGCTCCGCATGCTCGAGCCCGATCACGTCGTTGCGCGTCTGGCGAAGTGCGATGACGATCTCGTCGAGCTTGGCATGGATGGCTGCCGTGTCGCGGTAGCCCTGGATAAGGACAACGCCAGTGATGATGATGGCCGCCACCGATAACGCATAAGTCACGACATTGGTCAGGCCGAACGGCACCAGGAGCGTGCAGGCCACCATGGCAACGACCATAGCGTAGAAGCCGGGCGGGCGTGACAGGAAATCGGCGGCGCGAAAAAGAAGACGGTTCATCGCCGCCTACCCAAGCAATAACCCGGCAATCAGCACGGTGAGCAGCATCGAGGCCGGCACGGCCAGAAGCCAGCGCGCCTCCAGAACACTGTTGCGGTCGTCATTCATGTCCGTTGCTCCGGTCGGCAGCCGTGAAGCTGCGGATTCGATGCCGGCAAACGAGCGTCGAACCCCGTTCGTTCCGCCGATCGGGCGACGGTCTGAAAACCCGTCGGACTGAGGTCGGACCGGCGTGCAAAGAGGACCGAGCGCGGCAACCAAAGCCAGGACTCCGCATTGGCAAGCGCGCCAATTTTATCGCGCCGCCGACAAGGAGCACTCATGAACCTCGAAAGACCGACGGATGATGCCGAAGACCAGCCATACGAGCCGGCCTTCTTCGCCAGCAAATACGGCCTGCCGCCACAGCTGGCCAAGACAATGATCGAGGCGAATGGCGGCGGGCGCCGCGCCTGCGACGCCGCGGCCGCAACCTATCTGAGATATGTCGCCCTTCGGCGCCGGCGGGGCGGCTGAGCCCGGTTGCCGGCCGCACTGGCTCCTCGCATAAGAGCGGGGATCGGGGCGCACAGCCGCCCGGAACCAAAGCGGCGAACAGCGGTTTAATCCGGCGAAGGGACAATTCAGGATTGAGGAATAGAGCAATGAAAACAGTGCTTCTTGCTGCTTTGGCACTCTGTGTCGCCGCGCCCGCCGTCGCCTCGGCGGCGGAGGCCGATGTCGTCATCAGGACACATCACCGGCATTACTATCACCACCGGCCGACAGTCGTCATCAATGACGAGGGCCACCGCCTGCATCATCGCCGTCACGGCACCGTCGCCTTCTATGACAATGGCGAGCGCGCCTGGCGTCACCGCCATCACCGCCGTGACGATACGGTCGTCGTCACAAGTTCCATTCACCGGCATCATCATCGTCCGGTAGTCGTCGAGAGCGGCTCCGACTATTAAGATACCGCCTATCGAAAAAATCCGGTCCTGCACGTGGGCAATGATGCTCAAGCCGGACCGGATTTTTCATGCCGAATAGAGGTCCGTAGTCTTTCTCTACGCCGCGCTTTTAAGCACGCCTGCCTGAATCAGGGCCGCCGCAGGGTTGAGGCTGTCGACCAGACCCGTCGGGATCAGGATGGTGGCGCCGCGTTCCTTGGTCGTCTCATAGATGATGTTCATGGCGCGCAGCTGAAGCGCGGCCGGATGGTCGGCATAGGTGGTGGCGGCCTCGACGAATTTGGCTGCGACTTCCGCCTCCGCCGAACCGAGGATGACGCGCGCTTCCTTCTCGCGCTCGGCCTGCGCCTGGCGCGACATGGCGTCCTGCAGCGCGACGGGAATCGCGACGTCACGGATCTCGACCGACATCACCGTGATGCCCCATTGTGCCGTCTTGGCGCCGATGACGTCGCGCAGATGCTCATCCGCCGCCTTGCGGTTAGACAGCAGCGAGGACAGCATCGAGGAGCCGATCATCTCGCGCAGCGAGGTCTGCGCCACGCGGTCGATCGCCTCGCGGTAGTTGGTGATTTCAAGCGCCGCCTGGCGCGCATCATGCACATGCCAGAAGATGACCGCGTCGACATTGACCGGCACCGTATCCTTGGTCAACGCCTCCTCTGCGTTGAAGGCGGTGGTCTGGATGCGCTGGTCGATGACGGCCACGACGTTATCGAGGACCGGGACGATCATGAACAGGCCGGGGCCGCGCACGCCGAGCAGGTTGCCGGCGCGCAGCACGACGAATCTCTGCCAGGTGTTGGCCATCTTCAGCGAGGCGGCGATCAGTACCGCGATGACGAAGAAAGGCGCGCCCGCCCATGGCCCGGCCAGCGCGCCGATGCCGACGCCGGTGAGCGCGAAGACGGCGGTGAGGAAAAGGGTGATCGGATTCATCAAAATGGCTCCTTGTCGCGGCCGGTTGCAGGTCGCGCGATGCCGCAACGGGCCTCGCGAGGAGCGTCGGCGGCCCGGGATGGACTGCCTGGCCGGCATCTGTGGGATCGATCACGCTTGTCGCGAGGACAATCATCGCCGGCACGGAGTTATATGGTGCGGAGCGAGAGGTTCGCCATGGGCTCAATCTCCCCCATTTTCCTGCATTTGCGAGCGGGCTTGTCGCTTCGCTAAGATGCTGAAATCGTTTTCTCCGCCTCAAGGGGAGATCGGCGCCACGCCTCAATCCGCTTCGCCCCCAGAACCCTTGCCACATTCGGCCAGCACCTTGCCGATCGCAGCACCTGAGCCTTTCAGCGGGAAGCTCGCCACGCCGTAGTTATCGGCCGAGACCATCACCTCGCCCTTGCCGCGCAGGAGCGCCAACAGCGGGTCGGCGGGGCCGGAGAGCTCGGTCGTGAAGTAGTGGTACATCGCCTCGAGCTCGAGTTTTTTGGTCAGGCTCTTGCCGCCGGCCTTGAAGGTGAAATCCGCGCTAACGCCGGGCTCGAGCTGCCCGCCGGCGGCGCCCGGATCGTAGCTCAGCACCGGCTTGCCGAAACAGGCGAGCATCAGATGCGCGTCGCCCTGCGGTCCGCTGCAGACCGAAGCCATCATCACGCTGCCGCCTTCGTCCTCCTCCATCTTGGCGGACCAGGCGCAAGACGCGGCATAAGCAGGGAAGGCGACCGGCAATGCGGCGGGGAGGAAAAATGCAAGGACGAGTTCTGCCGGGATGCGTCGCATGATCCTTCTCCGCGTGGTGTTGCCGGATCATACAAAACAAAAAGCCTGGCGATAGCCTTTATGGCGGCGACACCTATAGGCTCGTTTCGCCCATCAAAGCGGAATCTGGTGCGGGCGGAGTGATCTGTCGCTCGCCCCACGCCAAATTGCGCTCACTTGGCCGGCTGGAACAGTTCCACCAGATTGCCGGAAGGATCGACAAGCAGGATCTGCGAGCCGCCCGGTCCCGTCACGATTTCATTGCGGAAGCTGAGGCCCGCTGCCCGCAGCCGGGCAACCTCCGCCGCAATATCCTCGACGATCAGGTGAATGCGGTTCCAGCCGCCGGGGCTTGGCCGCTCGCCATCGGGCATCGGCCGGCCCGCCGAACTGGTCGGACCGCTGAGGAGTAGCCGAAGCGCTCCCCTCGTGACATCTGCGAATGCTGGCGCATGGTTGGAAAGCTGCGTGAAGCCCAGATGCTTCGTGTACCAGGCCAAGGCCTCATCGACATCGTTGACCATGTAGCGGACATTTACAGTCGTGGACATAGCTTGCCTTTTGCGTGAACGGACCGGCCAGTCTAGTCGGCTTACCGCCAGGCTGCCTCGTTTTTTTGCTCATAGTCCCTGAATGCCTTGATCAGGCCGCCCAGGACCTCCGCCGACGTTTCGAACATCGCCTTCAGCTGAGGTTCATCGACCTTCGTGATGTCTTCCCGCAGGTGATCCTGAATCTCCTGGAAGGCTTTCTGCATTTTCTGCGTGTGGTGCCGCGGATCGCGGTCGGCTGCGCTTGCCATCGTCCGTCTCCATGCGTGCAGTGATCCGTTGCAAACGCGGGCGAGGGACGGCGGGTTCCGTCCCCAGGCGTTGTCGGCGGCGGCAGCCGCGCCACCTATAGAGCGAACCGACCGCCGTGGAACTGCAAGGAGCCAGGCAATGACCGACGACGAGGCCGCGATCCGACAGGTGGTCGAGACATGGATGGTTGCGAGCCGCAAGGGCGATCTGGAGACCGTGCTCGCGCTGATGACGGACGACGCCGTCTTCATGGTTCCCGGAAAGGAGCCGTTCGGCAAGCAAGGCTTCGCCGCCGCCTTCAAAGGCATGGGCAAGACAAAGGTCGACGGCGTGAGCGAGATCGTCGAGCTGAAGCTTCTCGGCGACTGGGCCTATATCCGCAACCGCATCGACATGACGGCGACGCCGCCGGGCGGCGAGCCGGTGCAGCGCTCCGGCTACACGCTGACGCTGCTGCGCAAGGAGCGGGACGGGCGCTGGCGGCTGGCGCGGGATGCAAACTTGCTGGCCGGGTAGCGCGGGTTTGCCGCGATCCTCACCGCCGCCAGGGCGGCTCGGGCGACAATCGCTTGCCGATCCAGTCGGCGAAGGCGCGGGTCTTGGCGGCCTGGCCCTTGGCCGAGGGCGTGACGACATAGACCGCGCCCTCGTCGGCCAGCGTCCAGTCTTCCAGGATCGGCACCAGTCGGCCGCTGGCGAGCTCGCGTCCGACCAGCCAGTCGGTGCTCATCATTAGGCCGACGCCCTGCACGGCGGCCTCGACCAGCACCTCGGCGTCGTCGCTGACCAGCGGTCCCGAAACCTCGACGCGCACGCGCCGGCCCTGGCGGTCGGTCATCTCCCAGGCAGGAAAGGTCTGAAAGCCGGTGAAGCCGAGGCAGGAATGCTCGAGCAGCGCCTGCGGTGTCTCCGGCCTGCCCCTTCGGGCGAGGTAGGACGGGGCGGCACAGAGAAGCCGGCGCCGTGTCGCTATCTTGCGCGCCACCAGGCGTGAATCCTCCAGGCTGCCCAGCCGGACGGCAACGTCGAAATTCTCCGCGACAAGATCGGCGAAGCGGTTGGAGAACTCTGCTTCGATGCGCAGATCCGGGAACTCGGCGAGGAACTGCGGCAGGAACGGTGCTATCCACATGCGCCCAAACGTGCCGGGCAGCGCCAGCCTGAGCAGCCCGCGCGGCCGGCCGCCGGCATGGGCGGAGGCGGCGGCTTCAGCCTCGTCGACGGAGGCCAGGATGGCGCGCACGCGGACCAGGAATTCCGCGCCTGCCTCGGTCAGCGACACGCTGCGCGTCGTGCGGTGCAACAGCCGCACCCCTAGCCGCTCCTCCAGCGATTGCAGGCGGCGCGACAGGATGGTCGCGTCGCGCCCGACTCTTGCCGCCGCCCGGGTGAAGGAACGCGCCTCGGCTACGGCCGCGAATGCGGCCATTTCGGCAAGGGCGGCGGGTTCATGGGATTGCTGCATGATTTGCAATACTAAAATGCAAAAGCCGATAATTATCGAGCTGTAGCGCAGCAGATAGGTTCACTCAACCGTCAATCGACCACACCAGGAGTGAACCCCATGAAAGCCATTGAACTCAGCCAGCCCAGGCTCGACGCCTTCCGCGCCGCAAGTGTCGCCACCCCCGAACCGCAGCGCGGCGAGGTGCTGATCCGCCAACGCGCAGCGAGCCTGAATTTCGTCGATATCGCTGTGGCGAGCGGCAACTATCCCGGACCGGTTTTCCCGCTCATACCCGTGGCCGACGGCGCTGGCGAGATCGTCGCGCTCGGCGAGGGCGTCACTCGGTTCGCTGTCGGCGACCGCGTTCTCGCCCATGCCAAGCCGCGCTGGATCGGCGGGCGGCCGCGCCCCTTTGAGATGACGCAGATGCGCGGCATCTCGCTGCCCGGATCGCTCGCCGAATATGTCGCGCTGCCGGCCAATTCGGTCGTGCCGGTGCCGGCCCATCTTTCCTTCGAGGCGGCCTCGACGCTGCCCATCGCCGGCACCACCGCCTGGAACGCGATCCGCGCCGCCGATGTCGGGCCGGGATCGGTCGTCGTGCTGCTCGGCACCGGCGGGGTTTCGATCTTCACGCTGCAACTCGCCAAGGCGGCCGGCGCCACCGTGATCATCACCTCGTCTTCGGACGAGAAGCTGGAGCGGGCCAAGGCGCTCGGCGCCGATCACCTGATCAACTACCGCTCGACGCCGGACTGGGACGGCAAGGTGCTGGAATTGACCGATGGCCTGGGCGCCGACCTTATCATCGAGACCGGCGGCACCGCCACCTTTGCCCGAGCGGTCAACGCCACCGCCCCCGGCGGCACGCTGTTCACCATCGGCTTCGTCACCGGCGCCGAGGCAACGGTCAACCTGCTGCCGATTATCATCAAGGCGCTGAAGGTGGTGGGCAACAACACCGGATCGGTGTCCGACCTGCGCGACGCCGCCCGCGCCATTGGCGCCGCCCGGATCGAGCCGGTAGTCGACAAGGTGTTTTCGCAAGAAGAGGCGACGGAAGCGTACACCCACATGGCCGCCGGCGGCCTGCATTTCGGCAAGCTGGTGTTCGGGCTGGATTGGTAGGAAGGGCAGACGTCGCAAGACGTAGTTTCCTCGCCCCCACGAAGTGGGGGAGAGGTGGCTCGG
>CCNB01000003.1:165628-165733 GCA_000824785.1 Mesorhizobium plurifarium
GCGCCCTACGAAGGCCCCCTCTCCGCCGCTTCGCTGACATCTCTCCCCCGCCTTCGGCGGAGGCGAGGAACCCAAGCCTTAGGACGCCGGCGGGACAGCGCCCCC
>CCNB01000003.1:165743-206882 GCA_000824785.1 Mesorhizobium plurifarium
CCCCCACAAGGGGGGAGATTACGCGCTCAGCCGACAGTGCTCCCTAAATCAGCTTCTCCAAGGTAATCGGCAGATCCCGCACCCGCTTCCCCGTCGCGTGGAACACCGCGTTGGCGATCGCCGGCGCAACCCCGACGATGCCGAGTTCGCCAACGCCCTTGCCGCCGAGGGCGGAGGAGTGCGGGTCGGGGATGCCGACCGAGATCGTCTGGATGTCGGGAATGTCGGCATTGGTCGGCAGCATATAATCGGCGAAATTGCCGTTGACGATGCGGCCATGGCGGCGGTCGACGATGCCTTCCTCGAGCAGCGCCTGGCCGATGCCCATGATGATGCCGCCCTTCCACTGGCTCTCCGCCAGCTTAGGGTTGTAGAGCCGGCCCGAATCCAGCGCCGAGACGACGCGCGACACGCGCACCGTGCCGAAGTCCTCGTCGACGCGCACCTCGACGAAATGCGCGCACCAGGAATGGCGTGAATAGTCGCCCTCGGTGTGTGGGATCGACTTGGCGATGGTCGTATAGTTCGCGTAGCGCTCCTCCGGGGTCGTTCTGGCCGGCAGCGTGTCGCCCTTGGCCTCGATCCGCTCGCGGCCGACGACGCTCATGAGTTCGGCGATCGACAGCTCTGGCCCTTCGCCGCGCGGCGATGCGATGCGGCCGTCCTTCACGACAAGCGTGTTCGCCTGCAGCCGATGGAACGGCGAGCGCGGGTCGGAAAGCGCCAGCCCGATCAGCTCGTCCAGCGCCTGGCCCGCCGCCTTGTGGACGGCGCCTGTCATGACGCCGGCCAGCCGCGAGCCGCCGGTGACGCCGGCACGGGCGAAGTGGGAATCCCCCAGCTTCACCGACACTTGGCTAACCGGCACGCCGAGCGTCTCGGCGGCGGTCTGTGCCAGGATCGTGTAGGTGCCCTGGCCCATGTCGATGGAGGAGCTTTCGACCTCGACCGAACCGTCGGCGAGGATATTCACCACCGCCTCGCCATGCGCGCGCCGCACCGGATAAGTGCCTGCGGCGACGCCCCAGCCGATGAGCTGGCGGTCCTCGCGCATCGAACGCGGCGCATTGCTGCGCTTCGCCCAGCCGAAGGCCTCTGCGCCGGCGGCAAAGGCCTCGCGCAACTGGCGCGTCGACCACGGCTTCTTCGCGTGCGGGTCCTGTTCGGCATAGTTGATCAGCCGCATCTCCAGCGGATCCAGCCCAAGCTCATAAGCGAGCTCGTCGATGGCGCATTCGATACCGAAGGCGCTCGGGTTCTCGCCCGGCGCGCGCTTGGCGCCCGGCACCACCGTGTTGACCCGCACCACATTCTGCTTCGAGGAGAAGTTGGGCGTGGCGTACATGATCGAGGTGACGGAGCCGAGCGGCTCGACCCACATGCCGTCGACGGCCGTCTCATTGACGCCGCGATGCACGATCGACTGGATCTTGCCGTCCCTGTCGGCACCGATCGCCACTGTTTGTCTCGTCGCCGCGCGGCCGCCATAGGACGTGAAATTCTGCGGGCGGTTGAGCACCAGCTTCACCGGCCGTCCGAGCATCCTGGCTGCCGCCGCCGCCACCGCGCTGTGGGCGAGGGCGAGCGCCTTGGAGCCAAAACCGCCGCCGATATAGGGCGAGACCAGCCGCACATTCTCGAACGGCACGCCGAACCATTCGGCATAGGTGCGCGCCATGCCGTCGAGCCATTGACTCGGCTCCCAGACGGTCAGTTCGTCGCCTTCCCAGCGCGCGATCAGCCCATGCGGCTCCATCGCCGCCTGGAACTCACGCGGCGTGTTGTAGGCCGCGCAGATGCGCACGGGTGCCGCGGCGAAGGCGGCTTGCGCGTCGCCCCATTCCTTGGCCATGGCGTCTATCGGGATGCCGTCGCCGGCCTTGCCGTCGCTCAAGTCGACGATGGCCGGCGTCTCGTCGTACCAGACCTTGACGAGTGCGGCAGCCGCCACCGCCTGCTCGAAGGTCTCGGCCACCACCGCCGCGACATGCTGGCCGGAAAAAGTGACCTCGCGGGCGAGGGGGCAGTAGGTCGACAGTGCCGGCGGGTTGCCGAACCAGTCCGACGCCCCCTTCAGCGCCATGATGGTGTCGGGCGTCAGCACGGCAAGCACGCCCGGCGCGGTCTCTGCCGCGCGCGTGTCGATCGCCGTCACCTTGCCTGCGGCGATGGTTGCGCCGACCAGCACCGCATGCGTCAACCCTTCGAGCTGCTGCTCGAAGGCGTAATGCGCCGCGCCGGTGATCTTGGCTGGGCCGTCGACGCGCGACAGGCGTCCGCCGACCGCTTCGAGGCGCGCGCTGTCCGACGCTGCGTGTTTCATGTCATGAACGGTCATGCCGTCTCTCCCAATTTGAGGATGGCGCGGGCGATCACGCGCGGCGCCAATGCGATCTTGTAGTGGTTGGCGCCATGGTCGACGGCGCCTTCCATGGCGAGCTCGCTCGCCTCGCGGATTGTCGCTTCGTCAAGCGCTTTACCTTTGAGAGCTTCTTCGACCGCCCGCGCGCGCCACGGCTTCGTCGCGACGCCGCCGAGCGCGACGCGGATGTCGCGGATGGTGCGGCCGTCGCCTTCGAGCTCCAGCCCAACGGCTGCACTTGCCGCCGCGAATTCGTAGGATTGACGGTCGCGGACTTTCAGATAGGTCGAGCGCCTGGCCGCGGCCGAGCCGGGGATTTCGATGGCCGTGATCACCTCGCCGGGGCGGATATCGTGCTCCTGTTCGGCCGTCGCGCCGGGCGCGAGGAAGAAGTCCTCGACCTTGAGCTTGCGCTCGCCGAGATCGACCTCGGCGTCGAAGGCGACGAGCGCGACGGCGAGATCGCCCGGATAGGTGGCTATGCAGGCCTCGCTGGTGCCAAGCACGGCATGGCCGAGCGTCACGCCGCCGATCGCCGAGCAGCCGCTGCCGGGCGAGCGCTTGTTGCAGGCCGGGAAATTGGCGGGATCGCGGAAATAGGGGCAGCGCGTGCGCTGCATCAGGTTGCCGCCGATGGTTGCCATGTTGCGCAATTGCGCCGACGCTGCCTGCCAAAGCGCTTCCGAGACCGCCGGAAACAAGCTCTTCACTTCGGCATGGTCGGCGACATGGCTCATCTTCGCGAGCGCGCCGATCAGGGCGCGGTCGGCGGTAACATCGACGGCGTTCAGCCCTTCGATGTGGCTGATGTCGATGACGGTGGCGGGTTCCGCGACGCCGCATTTGGCGAGGTCGATCAGCGTCGTGCCGCCGGCAAGCAGCATGGCGCCGGGAAGGGCGGCGGCGTTGCGCGCAGCCTCGATGCTATCGGCGCGAAGGTAGGAAAAATCTCTCATGGGCGCAGCTCCTGGGCGGCCTGGCGGACGGCGGCGACGATGTGCGGATAGGCGCCGCAGCGGCACAGGTTCCCGGCCATGTATTCGCGGATTTCCTCGTCGGAGCCGGCATGGCCTTCGCGGATGCAGGCCACCGCCGACATGATCTGTCCCGGCGTGCAGTAGCCGCACTGGAAGGCATCCTGCTCGAGGAAGGCGGCTTGCACGGCGTGCAGCGTGCCGTCCTCGTCGGCGAGCCCCTCGATGGTCGTGATCGAGCGGCCCTCGACCTGGGCGGCCAGCGTCAGGCAGGCGAGCACGCGCTCGCCGTCGACATGGACGGTGCAGGCGCCGCACTGGCCCTGGTCGCAGCCCTTCTTGGTGCCGGTCAGCGCAAGCCGCTCGCGCAGCGCGTCGAGCAGAGTCACGCGCGGCTCGATCTCGAGCGCATGGTCGCGGCCGTTGATGGTGAGATGGAGGGAAAGGGTGGTGGGGCTGGGGGTTAAGCCGTTGGTGGCAACGCCATTCCTGAAATGGCCGTCTTCGGGAGGATCGATGATGGTCTGGCTGGACATGGGGCGTCGGGCTCCGATTGCTGGACGCTAGGATGGAAATGGAACTTGCGAGGAGAGGGGCAAGGCGTGGGGACAGCTAATCGCCCGCGCTTGGGGGGAGATCACGTTCTCATCAGCACGTGACATACCGCTTTCCTTGGTTATATGATAAAAGCACTCCACTAAAGCGGAGGTGCCTCCGTTTGTTTAGTTGGGGTCTGGCCAGCCATGGTTCAACCCCCCATATTGCGTTGGTGGAGAAAAAAGTGCCCGAGCCCGAAATGACCACTGAAGCGACGCGTGACGCGCCGGCCCAAAGGCCGTTGCGCGCGGACGCGCAGCGCAACCGCGACAGGCTGGTCGAAGTGGCGGCGCAAATGTTTGCGAGCGACGGCGTCGATGCCTCCCTGGAGGAGATCGCCAGGCGGGCAGGGGTCGGCATCGGCACGCTCTACCGCCATTTTCCGACGCGCGAGCATCTGGTCGAGGTGGTCTACCGCCGCGAGGTGGAAGGGCTCTGCCATGCGGCCGAGGAGCTCGCCAACGAGCACCCGGCCGATGTCGCGCTGGAACTCTGGATGCAGCGCTTCGTCGACTACATCGCCACCAAGCGAGGCCTTGCCACTAGTCTGCGGGTCCTGCTTACCACCAACTCGACGCTGTTCTCCGACACCTCCGGTCGCGTCTCGGGCGCCATGCGCGGCCTTATCGAGGCGGCCGCCGCCTCAGGGAAGATCCGCGCCGATGTCGATGCCTCCGACGTGATGCACGCGCTGGGCGGCATCTACTCCGCGCCCAACACGCCCGACTGGCGCGAGCGTTCGGGACGGCTGGTGAAGCTCTTGATGGACGGGCTGCGGTTCGGGGCGAGAGGCTGAGGCGCCGAAGCTGCTGATCTCTCCCCTTGCGGGGGAGATGGCCGGCAGGCCAGAGGGGGTGCTGTCCCGCCAACATCTCCCGACTGGCATTCCTCGCCCTGCGGCCTACATAGTCGGCACCACCTCCCTCCCAAAAGGAACCTTCCATGCCCGAACAGCTCAAACTCAACGACGGCTCGACCATCCCGCAGATCGGGCTCGGCGTGTGGCAGGTCGATCCGGATATCACGTCGGAAGTCGTGGGCTGGGGGATCGAGGCCGGCTACCGCCTGATCGATACCGCCGAGGGTTATCGCAACGAGGAAGGCGTCGGCGAGGCGATCCGCGCCGCCGGCGTGCCGCGATCCGAACTCTTCATCACCTCCAAGCTGCGCAACGGCGCGCATCAGCGTGATGCAGCGCTGCGCGCCTTCGACGACACGATGCGGAAGCTCGGTATCGATCAGATCGACCTCTTCCTCATCCACTGGCCCGTGCCCAGCCAGAACAGATATGTCGAGGCCTGGAAGACGCTGGTCGAGCTGCAGAAGGCCGGGCGCATCAAGTCGGTCGGCGTCTCGAACTTCAACCAGGACCATCTGGAGCGCATCATCGGCGAGACCGGCGTGACGCCCGTCGTCAACCAGATCGAACTGCACCCGCGCTTCCAGCAGCGCGACAAGCGCGACTTCCACAAGAAGCACAACATCCACATCGAAAGCTGGAGCCCGCTGGGCAGCGGCCGGCTGCTTTCCGACCCGACGCTGGAGACGCTGGCGAAGAAGCACGGCAAGTCGGTGGCGCAGGTGATCATCCGCTGGCATTTGCAGGAAGGGCTGATCGTCATCCCGAAGTCGATCCGCCAGGAGCGCATCGCCGGCAATTTCAATGTCTTCGACTTCGAGCTCGACGCGAACGACATGCAAACCATCCGGGGCCTGGATTCGCGCGACGGCCGTACCGGGCCCGACCCGGCAACGGCGGCGTTCCTGTTTTAGCGCTCTAATGAAGGGGAGCCGGCGCCGCTGCTGCCGATCTCCCGACTAGAGGGAGATTGGCTGCCGCCGCTGCCTTCGCCAATCGCCAGAGCGGCGCGCCGCTAAATCCCTTCTCCGTCCACCAGCGGCACGTCATCGCCTTCCCACGGCGTCGGCATGGACCCGCGTCCGGCGGTGGGCAGCGGCATCCAGCATCGCAACTCCGGCTCGGCATATTCGACGATGCGGCCAGGCGAGGAGTCCGATGCCCGCCAGCCCTCCTCGCCGAACTGGTCGGCGCGCGCCCAATAGGCCATGTCGACCTCGGCCGGTCCCTGTTCGGACGAGCGCACCGTCACCAAGATGCGGCTGCCGTCCCGCGGCGCGCTCGCCATGTTGCGCCACTGCTCGGTTTCGTCCATGCGATCTCCTCCTGCTGAACCAAGTCCAGAAAAACCGGCCGTCGCAATAGTCGCCGCCCGCTGGGAAGGGGTCAACCCGAACTTGGAGCGCGACAGTCGTTTCATTAACAGCTAATATGCCCTTGGCCGCAATCGGACAGACGACGATGGATGAAGGATTGCTGTCTCCATTGACCCGTCTCGGGCCGGTCCATCTCAGGGTGACCGATGTGCCGGCGGCCCTGAATGTCTGGCGCGACGTCCTTGGGTTGGCGCTGCTTGGCGAGGACGCCGTCATGGCGGGACTTGGCGTCGGCGACCGGACGCTGATCGTGCTCCATGCCGGCGCGGAGACGCCGCTGCCGCAGAAGGCGCGCGGTCTCTTCCATGTCGCCATCCACGTCACCAGCCGCCGCGATCTGGCGCATACGGCCGCCCGTCTCAAGGCATCTGGCTTGCGGTACAGCGCCCAGGACCACCTTGTTTCGGAATCGCTCTACGTCTCCGACCCATCCGGCAACGGCATCGAGATCTGCTTCGACACGCCAGAACGCTTGCTGCGCCAAGAAATATCGCCCAGCGGCCGCGTGGCGTTGATCGCCGCCGACGGCAGCGCGCATTCGGGGCTCGAGCCCCTGGACGTATCGGGCTTGCTGCGCGACCTCGGCAATTCCGGCCATGTCGAGCCGAAGATGGCGCGGGATGCCTTTATCGGCCATATCCATTTGCGCGCCCGCGCGCCGGAGATGCTGATGAAATTCTATCTCGGCGTGCTCGGCTTCCGGCCGCATATCCAGTCCCGGACCTTCGGCATGTTCGACTGCGGCACCGAGCGCCGAGCCCATATGGTGGCCTTCAACATCTGGGCGCGCGACGAGCTGCGCGAGCCGCCGCCGAATGCCGCCGGCCTTGACCATTTCACCATCGAGCTTGGCTCGGCGCAGGAACTCGCCGCCGTCGAGCGGAGGCTCGAGGCGGCCGACATACCAGCGAAAAGGGACGGTCGTGTCATCTCGAGCGGCGATCCGGAAGGCAACCGCTTGCGTTTCGTGGTCCACGGAGATTGACCGCAGCGTTTGAAGATGAGGAGAAGCAGAGGAGGGGGAAATGTCGCTGATGGTGATAGGAACCGGCTTTGGCCGGACAGGTACGGATTCGATGCGCGAAGCACTGACCATGCTCGGCTTCGGCCCCTGCCATCATATGTCTGAGGTTATGGCGCGTGCGGAGCAGAAGCGGCTTTGGCGGGCGCTGGCCAGGGGCGGGGCTCCCGACTGGGCCCAACTCTTCGCCGGATACAAATCCTGCGTCGACTGGCCCTCGGCGTTCTACTGGCGTGAGCTGATCGAAGTCTATCCGCAGGCGCGCGTCATTCTCACCTGGCGCTCGCCCGAAAGCTGGTGGGAGAGTTTCGAAAGGACCATTCTGCCCGCGATCATCGGCAGCACGGACCAGGAGTCGCTGGGCATCGCGCTCGTCGCCAACCAAGTCTTCGGGGGATGCCCACAGGATCGCAAGCGCGCCATCGCGGTCTATGAGGCCAATGTCAAGGCCGTGCTGAATACGGTGCCGGCGGAGCGCCTTCTGGTCCACAAGCTCGGCGACGGCTGGGCGCCGCTTTGCGCCCATCTCGGGGTTCCCGTGCCGGACGAACCCTATCCCGCCCGCAACACCACGCAGGAGTTCCGGTCGGCGCTGTCGTTGAATGAGGCAAGCTCGAATCGATGAACGGAGGCATCCGAACTTTCCGCTCCTTCACCGCATCCTGTCCTTTGCGATGCGATCAGGGCAGGGGACAAGCCTATGGGACAAGCTGGTTTTAATCTCTCCGAGAGCCAACTCGATGCGGCTCTGGTGACAGCGGCGCGCTTTGGCGAAGCGCATGGTTTCGGCCTTTTGTTCGAGCGCTATCGCCCGCAACTCCATGCCATCGCCTTGTCTATGCTGGGCTACACCGGCGATGCCGAGGACGCCGTCCACGATACGTTTCTTACCGCGCTTGCCCGTTTGCACAGCCTGCGTGATCCCGCCGCCGTCGGCGGTTGGCTGCATTCGATCTTGAGGAACCACTGCCTGATGGCGCTGCGCCGTCGCCGTCCCCGTGCCGGGTCGGCCGAAACCGAGCGTGCCTTTCGCGAACTTGCCGACGAGGAGCGCATCGAGAGCCGGATTGAAAGCCGCGACCTGCGCGACTGGGTATGGGCGGCGCTTGCGCATTTGCCGGAAATGCAGCGCGCCACGGTGATGCTGCGCTATTTCGGCAGCTCGCCAGGCTATGAGCAGATTGCCGCCATTCTGGGCGTGCCGGTTGGCACCGTGCGCAGCCGGCTGTCCGAAGCCAAGATCAGGCTTTCGGAGCTGCTGCTGGCATCGGCCGGTCTGCCCGACAGAGCACATCAGAAGCTCGTGGCGGAGCGGCTGGCCTTCTACACCGAAGAATACCGCTCGCTGCAGCATGGCGGCAAGGAGCGTGTGCTTGAGCACTATGCCAAGGACCTGGACATTGCCTTTGCCGGCGGGCCGCGTGGCATCGGGCGTCACCTCTTCGGCGAGGCCATCGACGAGGATGTCGGCGCCGGCGTTCGCCATGAGCCGGTGCGGGCATTGGCCAGCGCCAACGTCACCGTACTCGAGGGCGACTTCGTCAATCCGCCCGAGAATCCGCTCCATTGCCCGCCGAGCTTTGCCGTCGTCCTTGTCCACGGCGAGCGCCAGGTACGTCTGATGCGCATCCATACCTCCGAACGGCCACAACGGATCGAGGAATGACATTTTCGTGAGATTCGCCCACCCGGCGAACTTTTCGATGCGCCACATCATCCTTTCTGGGTCACGCGTCCGGTTACCGGCGCGTCAACCAAAGCAAGGAGGAATTCCGATGTTCGCTTTTTCCGCATTCAGATTGAGCCGCGCCGTCGTTCTCGGCTCGCTTGCCATGCTCGCTACTCCATTGCTCGCTCACGCCGATGACTATGATGCGACGCTGACGGACATCCAGTCGACGATGGGCGGCGTGCCGAGCTTCGTGAAACAGTTCCCGAAAGCCGGTCTGCCCGGCGCCTGGGCCGAGGTCAAGGCCATCGAGCTCAGTGACAAGACGGCGCTGCCGCCGAAGGTGAAGTCGCTGATCTCGCTCGCCGTCGCGGCGCAGATTCCCTGCAGCTACTGCATCTGGTCCGACACTCAGGACGCCAAGCGCGCCGGCGCCACAGACGAGGAAATCCAGGAAGCCGTAACCATGGCGGCGCTGACACGTCACTGGAGCACCATTTTCAACGGCATGCAGGTCGATTTCGACCAGTTCAAGAAGGAGATGGGCGGGCAGTAGCGCAGGAAGGGAGCGGGGCAGTAGGGAAAGTCCGCGGACGGCCGATCCCTGCAGCCTCACTGCCCCATTGCCTTACCCCACCAGGGTGGAACCGCAGATGACCGCTACCCTTGCCACCGACACCACCTTCTTCACCGCTAGCCAGCTGGCGGCAGCGATCCGTGAGCGGCGCGTCAGTGCGGCCGAGGCCATGGAGACGCAACTGGAGCGGATCGCCGCCGTCAATCCGCTCCTCAACGCCATCATCACCCTCGACGAAAAGGCGGCACGCGACGGCGCGAGGGCGGCCGATGAAGCCATTGCGCGCGGCGAAGCGGTCGGACCGCTGCACGGCGTGCCGGTCACACTGAAGGACGGTCACGCCACGGCCGGCATGCGCACCACTGTCGGGCTGGCGGCCTGGGCCGGTTACATTCCCACCGCCGACAGCACCGTCGCGGCTCGGCTGCGCAAGGCCGGCGCGATCATCATAGGCAAGACCAACGTGCCGCCGCGGCTGCGCGATCTTCAGACCTTCAACCCGATCTTCGGCCGCACCAGCAATCCCTGGGACGTCACCCGCACGCCGGGCGGTTCCAGTGGTGGCGCAGCCGCGGCGGTTGCCGCTGGGCTCGCGCCGCTGGATATCGGCAGTGACGCCGGTGGCTCGATCCGCGTGCCGGCGCATCTATGCGGCATCTGCGGTTTCAAGCCGACGCAATCGTCGGTGCCGATCACCGGCAGCTATGCCGATCCGCCCGACATGCCGCGCAGCTTCCGATTGCTGTTCGACATCGGGCCATTGGCGCGCGGCGTCGACGACCTCATCCTCGCCCACCGCATCATCGCCGGCGCTGACGGTCTCGATACCGAAGTGCCGCCCGTGGCGACGGACGAGGAGCCGGAGCCGCGGCTGGACCAGCTGCGCGTCGCCTTCGCGCCGGAATTCCCCGGCGTACCGACCGCTCGCGATATTGCCGAGGCGATTGCCGGCTTTGCAGGCGCGATCGAGATCGGTGGCGCGCGGGTCGGTCAGGTTCTGCCGCCGCACGACTTCGCCGCCGAGCGGGCGCTGTTTTCGGATTTTATCACCTGGTATTCGCAGGTCTTCCAGCCACCAAAAGAAAATTCTCCTACGCTATCGGCCTTTCTCGAGGCGCTCAATCAGCGCGACGAATTCATCTACGCGTGGGAGCGCTTCTTTGACGACTGGGACGTGCTGGTCTGTCCGGCGATGATGTGCACCGCTTTCCAGCACCAGGAAATGGGGATGCCGATTCCGGTCGATGGTGTCGAGACGTCCTACTGGAGCGCGCTCAGCCACACCTGCCGCTTCAATCTCACAGGTCACCCGGCCGCTGTCATTCCGATCGGGTTCGACCGCGAAGGTTTGCCGATCGGCGCGCAATTCGTCGGCCGCCGCCATTCGGACATGAAGCTGCTCGCCACCGCGAAGGCGCTGGTGCGGCTCACCGAGGGTTTCGTCAGGCCGCCGGGTTTGTGATCGCGCAGCCGTGGACGCTTTGGTTCATACATGCACATCGCCGAAGGACAGCTCGCCGTCATCGGCGCGGATCAGGAAAGCGGCGGCAAGCAGCGCGAGATAGCAGGCGGCCACACCGCACACGACGACGACGCCCGGGATAGGCCCGAGCGTCGCCACCCTGAAGGTGTCGACGAGCGATGCCCCGAAGCCGATGGGCGAGCCTTCGCGCGAGAGGCTCGGCGTGGTGATCTTCAGGATCCAGGCAAGCAGCAGGATCGTGTACATGAAAATATAGTTGCGGCGCAGCCGGCGGATCAGCGCCGCGCGTTGCGAGATCAGGAAGCGCGGCGAGCGCAGACCTTCGCCGAGGATGGCGAGCCAGTTGGAAGCGTAATCCGGCTGCGGCGAAAAAATCTGCGCGAAATAGTAGCGCTCGAACTGCCGCACGCGGGCGCGGTAGACATCGAAGAAGCGATAGCGCCGCGCCTCGATCCACAAAAGCAAAGTGATGAGCAGCATCGCGAACAAAAGCACGCCGTGATGCGCGCTGGGCGTCGACAGCGATACCGACAGCATCGCTGCCACCACGGTGATCGCCCAGTTGCTGGTGCGGTCGAGCCGGTCGCGCCACCCAGCCATGCGTGCGATCTCGGCGCGGTGGAAATGCGACAGCGTCGTGGTGAATTCGGCGGAACTAAGCTTCAGCGCCAGCGTGTCGGACGCTCTTGGCGGTGCGGCCTTCTCGGTGGATTTTGCCGGTGCAGCCACCTCGGTGGATTTCGGGGCCGCGGCCGAGCTAGTGAATTTTGCGACCTTCGTCTGGGACATTCTGCCATGCGCCTCCCGCCCGCCATGGCCGGCCGTCCTCGCCGTGACATCGACCGGCCACACCCCTGCTGCTTCAACGTGCGGCCGGCCAGAATGTTCCCGCCTTTTCAGGTGGATAGGTCAGGATGCAAGCGGGGGAGGACCGCCATTCGCGCGCCGCGGAAAGGGCAGCACGTCGGCCATCGGCTTGGCGTGCTGGGCCGCCGCCACAGCCTCGATCACAAGGTCGAGCGCCGCAAGCGCCGCGCGGCTCGTTTCATCATCGCCACGCAGATAGTGGCATGCCCGGTCGAGATGCAGGTGGGCGGCGGCAAAGTCGCTTTTCATTAGCTTCTCCTTATTGCCCCGCCTTGGCGGCCAACATCGTCGAGTCGCTTTACCGGGAAGCAAAGATCGGGGGCGGCATTTGATTAGAATTGTAGGGGTGCAAGCAATCTCCCCCTTGAGGGAGAGATGTCGTCAAAGGCGACAGAGGGGGTCGTCTCACGTCGAGCACTGGCCTTCTCTTTGCAGAGGTGGTGAAATGCGTAAGATGTCGGCGCTTCACGCGCAACGACCCCCTCTGGCCGCTTCGCGGCCATCTCCCCCTTTGAGGGGGAGATTGGCCCCCGTGCAACCGATCCTCTGGCCAAACCGTTTGTGCCGATGCGAGGAATGAGGGGTGCATAATTTGTCGAACATGCTCAATCGGCGGCGGTCGCTGTGGATCTGGGGCGCGCTTGGTGTTGCGGCGCTTGCCTTGATGCCCGCCGTCGCCTTCGCCGCCGAGAAGACCGGCATGTCTTCGGAGGGCATTTTCGTCGCTGAGCTGGTCCTGCTTCTGGTCATCGGCCGCGGCATCGGCGAGGTGCTCGAGACGCTCGGCCAGCCGGCGGTGATGGGGCAACTGATCGGCGGCATCCTGCTCGGACCTTCGCTGCTCGGCTGGGTCTGGCCGGCGGCCGAGCGGCTGATCTTTGCCGGCGACACTTCGCAGAAATCGATGATCAACGCCATCGCCCAGCTCGGCGTCCTGATGCTGCTGTTGCTCACCGGCATGGAAACGGATCTGCGGCTCGTCCGCCGCGTCGGCCGCGCCTGTTTTTCCATCTCGGCCGCGGGCGTGGCTGTGCCCTTCGCGCTCGGCTTCATCGCCGCCCAGTTCATGCCGGACTCGCTGCTTGCCGCCGGCAGCGAGCGCATCGTCGCCGGGCTGTTCCTCGGCACCGCGCTCTCCATCTCCTCGGTCAAGATCGTCGCCATGGTGGTGCGCGATATGAACTTCATGCGCCGCGACCTTGGCCAAGTCATCGTCTCCTCGGCGATCATCGAGGACACGATCGGCTGGGTGATCATCGCCATCACCATCGGCATCGCCACCAATGGGCGCATCGAGCTCGGCAGCCTGGCCTTCACCATCGCTGGCGTCGCCCTCTTCATGGCGTTTTCCTTCACGCTTGGACGCCGCATCGTTTTTGACGCCATCCGCTGGACCAACGACACCTTCCGCTCCGAATATGCGGTGGTCACCGTCATCCTCGCCATCATGGGCGTGATGGCCTTGATCACCGACCTGATCGGCGTCCACACCGTGCTCGGCGCCTTCGTCGCCGGCATATTGGTGGGTGAGTCGCCGATCCTGTCGCGTCATATCGAAGGCCAATTGCGCGGCATAATCACGGCCCTGTTCATGCCGGTGTTCTTCGGCGTCGCCGGCCTGTCGGCCGACCTTACCGTGCTGGTCGATCCGCAGCTGGCATTGCTCACCGTGGCTCTGGTGGTGATCGCCTCGATCGGCAAGTTCGGCGGCGCCTTTATCGGCGCCGAGGTCGCCGGCATGAGCCGTGCCGAAGGCATTGCGGTGGGCTGCGGCATGAATGCGCGGGGTTCGACAGAGGTGATCGTCGCCTCGATCGGCCTGTCGATGGGCGTGCTGTCGCACAACCTCTTCACCATGATCGTCACCATGGCGGTCATCACCACCTTGGCCATGCCGCCGACACTGCGCTGGGCGCTGCGGCGGCTGCCGATCGGCGAGCGGGAAAAGAAGCGGCTGGAGCGTGAGGAGATCGACCAGCGCGGCTTCGTCGCCAATCTGGAGCGGCTGCTGGTGGTGGTCGACGAGGGTGTGGTCGGCCGCTTCGCCGCCTATCTTGCCGGCGTCATCGGCGCCGGCAAGCCGACGACGGTGCTGCATTCCAGTGGCGAGATCGATGCCGAGCCGACGGAAGGCCTGCATCTGGAAGAAATGGAGAAAGGCGCGGAGGACAGTCGCGAGGCGGCCAAGAAATCCGACGAAACGCCGGTGCGCGAAGCGCCAGTCACGCGCCGCCAGCACGAAGTGCTTTCGGCCGAGGCTGTCGCCAAGGAGGCGCGCAAGGGCTACGGCATGCTGCTCGTCGGCCTCGGCCGCGCGGTCACCTCCAAGGGCGCTTTCTCGCATCGGCTGAACGAGGTGACGGGCTCCTTCGACGGTCCGCTTTGTCTTGTCCTGAAGCCGGCGACGGCAGGCCGCCAGATTCCTCGGCTCGGCCCGGATTCAGGCAAGATACTGGTGCCGGTCAACGGCACGGGGATTGCCCGCCGCGGCGCCGAGCTGGCGCTCGCAATAGCCGCCGTCACCGGCGCGCCGGTCAAGATGCTCTATGTCGCGCGCACAGGCCGCGAGGAGCCGCGCGACACCGTCTCGCACCGTCGCCGGGAAGCGGTGCTGAAGGATATCGTTGCGCTCGCCGACCGCTATGGCGTCGAGATCGAGACGGCGATCCGCTCGAGGGCCGCCGCCGCCGATGCCATTGCCCGCCAGGCCGGCCGCAACGTGGCGTTGATCGTCATGGGCGTGGCGCGGCGCCAGGGCGAGGAGCTGATCTTCGGCGAGACGACGACGGGCGTCCTGCGGCGCAGCCCATGCCCGGTAGTGCTGATTTCCGACGAGCGAGTGAAGCGCGACGAGAGCGACCGTGAGGCCGTGCGCACGGGGGCAGGGACTGGGTGAGGCGGTCGCTCAATCTCCCGCAAGCCTCGGTTCCTCGCCCGCTTCATGAGGACGAGGAACCGATCTCACCTCACGCCATCTGCAGCTTCTGCCGGCTTGGCTGCGGCGGGAAGGCGATGGCGATGCCGGCAGCACCCAGCCCGATCAGCGCCGAGCCGATGAACAGCCAGTGATAGCTGGCGGTGGCGTCGTAGATCATGCCGCCGGCAAGCGGGCCGAGCGACATGCCGAGGCTGGAAAGCATCGTGGCCGCGCCAAGCACGGTGCCGATGATGCGCAAGCCAAAATATTCGCGCGCCAGCACCGCGTAGAGCGGCATGACGCCGCCATAGGTGGCGCCGAAGATGACAGCCAGCAGGTAGAACTGCTCGAGCTGGCCGACGGTGAGGTAGGCGGCAATGACCAGCCCCTGGATGGCGAGCCCGGCCACCAGCACCGGCTTGACGCCCAGCCGGTCGCCGAGCACGCCGTAGAGCACGCGACCGCCGAGGCCGGCCAATCCCTCGACGCTGTAGATCGACACGGCCGCCATCGGCGCGACGCCGCAGGACATGGCATAGCTCACCATATGGAAGATCGGGCCCGAATGCGCTGCGCAGCAGGCGAAGAAGGTGAGGCCCAGCACGATGAATTGCGGCGAGCGCAGCGCCTGGCCGACGCTCATGCCGGGATCGTTTGCGGCAGGCAAGGGCGTGCCGTCGCTTGCCGCGACCGTCGCCGGAGGCTGGCGCACCAGCAACACGGCGGGCAGCAAGAGCACCCATGCCATGACGCCGATGTCGAACATGGCGGTGCGCCAGTCATAGGCAGTGATCAGCCAGCGGGCGAAGGGCGAGATGGTCATCGGCGCCACACCCATGCCGGCCGAGACCAGCGAGACGGCAAGGCTTCGGTTGGTGTCGAACCAGGCGGTGGTGAGCGCGATCATCGGCGCGAAGAAGGCGCTGGCCGCAAGGCCTACGATCACGCCGTAGCTGAGCTGGAAGACGATGAGCGAGGTGGCGCGGCTCGCCACCACCAGCGACAGGCCGAGCAGCACCGCGCCCGCAAGCACGACCGGCCGGGCGCCGACCCGGTCATAGATCGCGCCCCAGGCGAAGCCGCCGAGGCCCATGACGAGGAAGTTCAAGGTCATGGCGCTGGAAATGCCGGTGCGCGACCAGTTCGTGTCGAGCGACATCGGCTCCAGGAAGATCGCCAGCGAAAACATGGCGCCGAGCGCCACGCAGGTCATCAGCGCGCCGGCCGCGACGATGACCCAACGATAAGAATGGTTCATGGTTCTGCTCCCATGCCGTAAGGCATCCTGTTTGATGCGGCACGGTTTTTCCAGTCCACCGGGCCGCTTGCGTCCGAAGGACGCCGGGGCGGAAGCCGATCCTACAAATCCGGTTGCATTTTTTATCTAGTTTTTCGAAGATCGGATAGGTCGCTATCGCCCGCAAAGCCGAGCTCCTTCGCGTCCCCTCTGTCCCGCCGGCGTGTCAGCAGCCTATAGCACCCGCATTGACGCTGATCCTCTCCCATCTAAATTGACCCGTCTCGACGAGGAGAACGCTCTCATGGAACTCTATCGCGGCCGGCTCATCGACCACATCCAGCTTGTGGTTCGCGACCTTCAGGCCAGCCGGCGTTTCTACGGAGCGCTGTTCGAGGTGCTGGGCATTCCGATCGGCGGCGAGGCGCAGGATTATTTCTGGGCCGACGAATTGTTCGTTTCCAGCGTCGACAGCCGCGCCGCGCTCGGCGTGCTCACCGGCCGCCACCATCTCGCCTTCCAGGCCAGGGACCGCGCCATGGTCGATGCCTTCTACCAAGCGGGGCTTGCCGCCGGCGGCAAGGACAATGGCGCGCCGGGCGAGCGCCGCTACCACCCGGGCTACTACGCCTGCTTCCTGCTCGACCCCGACGGCAACAACATCGAGGCGGTGTTCCACGGCGAGGCCAGGCGAAGCGCCGCGGCGGTGGAGATCAGCTTTTAGCGAGCGGAGAGGCCGTTGATGTCCCAGCCCGCCAGCTCGAGGCCCTCGCGTATTCTCTCGCGGTCCTCGGATCGCTCCATGCGCGTTTCCTCGATGATTTGCGCGATGGTGAGGCCGGGCTCCAGGGCGCGTCCTTCACGCACGCACGCCAGCGCCTTCTCGGCGTCGCCGGCCAGGGCGTAGCACGTGGCCAGTCTCGCCCATTGCCACGCGCTCTTGCGGGGCAGGCATGAGAAGGACGCGGCCGCCTCGCGGTAGCGGCCGAGGATCAGCAGGGCTTCGCCCCGGTCGTGATAGTACCAGGTCGGATGCATCGGATTGAGCTGGATGGCCTTGTCGAGCAGGGCCAGCCCGGCCTCGCCGTCGCCACGCAGCGCCCGGAAGAAGCCGGTTTGGGCGAGCGTGTCCGCGTCGTAGGGATTGAGATCCAGCGCGCGGGCGAAGTGCTTCTCGGCGGCATCGTATTCGTCGCGGCCGCGATAGAGAAGTGTCAGCGCCAGCATGCGGTGGCAGCGCGCCTCGTCCGGGCTGAGCGCGATCGCATGCAGCGCCCGATCGCGCGCCTGGTCGAGCACGGCGCGCGGCGCATCGGCGTAGCCGCCGATAATCACCTCGGCGAGCGCCAGGTAAGCGTGCGCCAGCCCTGATTGCGGATCGAGCTCGATGGCCTTGAGGAAATGCGCGCGGGCCTCCTGGTTGACGCCGTCGCCAAAGCTGCGGAGCAGCTCCTTGCCGCGCAGGAAATGCAGATAGGCTTCGACATTGGCGGCGGGCGCCGGCACACCGCGCCGCATCACCGCGCTTTCGATGTTGGCGACCAGCGCCGTCACGATCCGCTGCGCCACCATCGTCTGGAAAGCGAAGATATCGCCCGTGGCGAAAGTGAAACTCTGCGACCAGACGCGCCGGCCGGATGCCGTCTCGGTCAGAACGACGCGCGCGCCGTATTCCGTCCCGGCGGTTTCGACGCGGCCTTCGGCGATATAGTCCGCGCCGAGCCGCTCCGCGGTTGCCCGGATGTCCTCGCGCGAATGCTCGGCCAGGGCGAAGGCCGAATGGCGCGCCAGCACTGCGACGGTCTTGAAGTATGAAAGCGCGTTGGTGATTTCCTCGACGGCGCCGTCGAACAATGCCCTGGCGGCGGCATCGGCGGGGTCCACATCAAACGGCAGCACCGCCACCGTCGGCTCTGCCCCCGCCGCGGCCGCCGCCGGTGGCTGTGCTGCCTCGGCCTCGGGAAGCTGGAAGAGATAGCCCCGGCGCGGCACCGTGCGGATCAGCGCCTGCGCCTCGTCGCCAATCGATTTGCGCGCGTCGCGGATCGATTGGGTGAGCGAATCCTCGGTGACGATGATTCCTGGCCAGACCGCCTGCAGCAATTCTTCCTTGCTCAGCACCCGACCGGGATTGCGCGCCAGGTAGGCCAGCAGCTCCAGGGTTTTCGGCCGGACCGGCACGATCTCGCCGTCACGCCGGAGCGTACCCCGGTCGAGATCGAGCACCGCGCCGCCGATCCGTAGCGCCAAGCTCTTGCCCCATCACCGCGCTTCATCGCGCACCGTCCATGGGAATGGCAAATGCCGGCAAGGTCAAGCTGGAAACAAGTTCAAGCCTGAAAAGAGGCCGCGCAAGCGAAACCTTGGTCCGGGCGATTCGGTGGCGGCTTTCTCGCTGGACGCCACCCCTTCGAGGTAGGCCAGCATCTCGTTGCTCTCGCCGCAACAAGGGCCGGCAAAGCCGGTCGAAAGGAAACGAAGCATTTCCTCTCGTGCCAACTGGGCGGGCGGGAACGGTGCGTCAATCCTCTGAGGCATGATTGCCCTCCATGCTTGGCGGCGGCAGCGGTGGGTCTCCTGCCCGTCGCCATTCCGCAAGCATCGCTGCGAAAGGTCCCTGCCGTCCTGAACGACTGCTGATTTTTTGCTGAATTGTTCCGGCTACCGCCGCCAGAATGGCTTGGCGAGTTCCTCACGCGCGGCGTCCATCGTCAGGCCCATGTCACCGATCAGATACGGCGTGTCGCGTGCCTTGAGCGCAAGGTCCCTGCGGAAAAAGGCGCGCTCGCGCCACACTGCGAAAAGACCAAACAGGCCGGGCCGGCGTGGCAGGAGGCTTTCTCCGGTCGGCGGTTCGCGGACATCGAGCCGCACGGCGCTGTAAAAATCGGAAATCGTGTTCAACGTCGGATTCATCATCGGCTCCTCGGGAACGAATGGCCCTCATAGAGGGCATGCGGGGAGCCTGAACCTCCAGCCTCGGCCGCGCCATCGGCCGCATGCAGTGTCTTGGGTCCTGCATTTGTAGTATTTTTGCTGCTGCGGGCGTTTGGTAATGTTCCCGTCCGCGGGCAGGGGATCGGGATGAACCACAACGCCATGTCCACACCGGCCATGCCTTCGCCTGGCCAGTCCTTGCCGGCCCTGTCCGAGCGCGAGCGCGCGGTGGCGGAAAAGTTCGCGGCGGGCCTGACTTATCGCGAGATCGGCAAGGCGCTGTTCATCGCCCCGTCGACCGTGCGCACGCATCTCGCCGCGATCTACGAAAAGCTCGGCGTGCGCAGCAAGATCGCACTCGCCATGCACGTCAATGCCATCGCGGCCGCGCCGTCTGCGCCCGAAGCCTCGCCGGTGCTTGCGATATTTCCAATCGAGTGCCTGAACGCCGACGAACGCTGGCACCGCTTTGCCGACGGCCTGTCGTCGGACATCACCGTCGATCTTGCGCGCTACGCCGACATGCCGGTGATCGCCTTCCACACCATGAAATCGCTGGGCAGCAGGCCCGCCGATTTCGCCGCGGACGGCAAGGCGCTGGGCGCCACCTATATCGTCTCGGGTCAGTTGCGGGCCGACGACCGCCGGATCCGGTTGACGATCGAACTTGCAGATGCAGGGACCGGTGTCAGCCTCTGGAGCGAGCGCTTCGACCGTCCGGCGGAGGACATCTTCGCTCTGCAGGACAGCCTGACCGAAAGCGTCATCAATGTGCTCGCCGGCTGTTTCGGCGCGATCGCCACGGTCGGCCGCAATGCGATCCGTCGCAAGCCGCCGGCCAGTCTGCGTGCCTATGACTGCCATTTGCTGGGCGTCGAGCAGCACAACACCTTCAGCCGCAGCGGCAACAGGGAAGCCATCAGGTTGTTTTCACGCGCCCTCGAGCTTGACCCGACCCTGGTCAGGGCCTGGACCGAACTCGCCTACGCCTATTCGATCGAAGCGTGCAACGGCTACGGCGACGACCTGAACACCTCGATCGCCAAATGGCGCTGGGCGGTCGAGAACGCTCTGCGGTTCGACCCGACCGACAGCAGCGCGCACACCTGCTTCGGCGATCTCATGGGCTGCCTCGGCGATCTGGAAGCGGCCGAAAGCGCTCACCGGCGAGCCTTCGAATGCGGCTCCAACCATGCCGACACGCTGGCGCTGCTTGCCGGCAGCAAGGCACTGGTCGCCGGCGATCCGGCTGAGGCGATCCCGCTCATCGAGCGCGCGATGCGCCTCAATCCGCTTGCTCCGCCCTGGTATTTCGGCATGCAGGGCCGCGTCCTGTTCGCGGCCGGCAGGCACCGGGAAGCCATTGCGGCGCTGCGGCGAAGCACACCGGATTCTCCCCACGTGCTGGTCTTTTTGATGCTCGCCCATGCGGTACTGGGCGAAGGGCCTGAGGCCGCGGCCATCGCGGCCAGGCTGCGGGCCGAATTTCCCGGCTTCTCGATCGAGGGTTTTATCTCGGGCTATCCGGTCAGCAATCCCGGCGCTGCGCAGGCCATGCGCGAGGCGGCGAAACTGGTGCCGATCCGCTAACCGTCGGCGCTCTAACCCCCGCCCAGAAACGCCGCGATCAGCTTCAGCATATTGCCGTCATGCCCGAACTCTTTCGTGTCGAAGTCGCGGCTGCCCTGGCGCTGCGCCTTGGAGAGCTGGTCGAGATAGGCTGTCAGCTCGGCCCTGACCTTCTTGCAGCCGGGATCGTTCTCGGCGGTGAGGCCGGTGCTGAAGGCGACGATCTTGTCCACCATGTCGACGATGCCGGCGCCATGCACCTTCTCATGCGCGATCAGCCCGGCGGCGAACCTGTCCCAGCGCGCCTGCAGGGCGGGCTCCAGCTTTCCGGCCGGCTTCGGCAGCGTGTAGGTGATGATCAGCTTCGGCCGCGCCGTCTTCAGCACACAGGCATTGCCTTGCGGCTGGTAATCGCGCTGCCAGGTCAGCTTGAAGAAAGTATGCGCGATGACGCGCCGAGCGTTGCCGGCCGTGCCGATCAGCGGGCCTTTCTCGCCGATCGACAGGTAGAGCTGCTCTGCCGTCTGGCCCGAGACGGCATAGGTGTCGATTTTTTCGACGGGCTTCCAGTCTGCGAGGGCTGGCGTGGACAGGAGCAGGGCGGCAAGGAGGAGGGCTGGCTTCATGGGCGAGCCATAGCATTGGGCCTCGTTCGGAAGAAGCCGGCCCGCGGTTTATCGGAACCCGCTCCACCCGCTGGTCGTTTCCTTGGGCAATCATCCCGACCCATGGGGAGGCCAAGATGACCCGCAACGAGATCATTTCCGTGCTTGGACCGGTCGACGAGGCCGTCATCGCCGACATCGCGCTCACCGGCGCCAGCCTCGAGGAGCTGCGCGAGGCCTTCGCCTGGATTGGCGCCGACGAGGCGCTGGTCAATGAAGGTCACGCCATGCCCGGCGCCCGCGTGGCGAAACTGATCGAGATCCTCGAACCGCCCGAGGACGAGCCCGAGACACCCGGCGCGATGGAGTAGGGCAGCGACGCCCCCTAGGTGCTTCTCCCTACTTGTCGCCCGCCCACCTCCCGTCATAGCTTTTGCCGCTTGGGCGGGAGGAGAGGATCTTTGGACGCCAATGTCGTCATCGTCGGCGCCGGCCCTGCCGGGCTCGCGGTCGCCGCTTGCCTGAAACAGGCGGGGCAGGATTTCGTCATCCTTGAAAAGGCCGATGAGGTTGCGCCCTCCTGGCGCCGGCATTACCGGCGGCTGCACCTGCACACGGTGAAGTCCTTCTCATCACTGCCTTTCGTGCCGTTTCCGAAGAGCCACCCGCGCTATGTGCCGCGCGAAAAAGTGGTCGATTATCTCGACGCCTATGCCGGGCATTTCGGGCTGAGGCCGCGCTTCGGCGTCACCGTGAAGTCCATCCGCCGCGAGGACGGAAAGCTCGTGGTCGAGACCGATGCCGGCCCTTTCAATGCCCGCAAGGTGGTCGTCGCCACGGGCAACAATGCCGAGCCCATCACACCGGCCTTTCCGGGCATCGAGGTCTTCAGGGGCAAGGTGCTGCACAGCGCTGCCTACACCGAGGCCGCGTCCCATGTCGGCAAGGACGTGCTGGTTGTCGGCATGGGCAACACGGGCGCGGAGATCGCGCTCGATCTGGCCGAAAGCGGCGCTCGCCCGACCATCTCGGTGCGCAAGGGCGTCCACATCGTCCCGCGCCAGCTGTTCGGCGTGCCGATCCAGATGGTGGGCATCGCCAGCCGGCCGATGCCGCAGGCGCTGAACGACTGGATGTTTCCGAAAATCCTCGACCTGGCGCTGGGCCGGCTGGAGAAATACGGCATTATGCGGCCGAAGCAGGGCATCCTCCAAGGGATCGATGCAGGCCGCATTCCGGTGATCGATGTCGGCACGGTGGCGGCGATCAAGCAGGGGCGGATCGGCGTCGCCCTAGATATCGCAAGCTTCACCGGGGATGGCGTGAAATTCGCCGACGGGGTGGAGAAGAAGTTCGACGCGGCGATTTTCGCCACCGGCTATCGTCCGGGCTACGGCGCCTTCCTGCCGGCGGAGCTTAGCCCGGGCAAGAGCGGCGTGAACGCGCGAGCCTCGGAGCTTGGCGTCTATCTCGTCGGCTTCCACAACCCGGTCACCGGCCTGCTGCGCGAGATCGGCATCGAGGCGCAGGCGGTGGCGAAGGATATCGCCGGGAGGTGAGGGCGAGGCGTCGAAGCTGCTGATCTCCCATCTTGCGGGGGAGATGGCCGGCAGGCCAGAGGCGGATGCCTCGTGCCGACTTTGGATGGTGCCTCGCCACGACCTTCGCCTGTTTTGAGCCGCGAATGCGTGAATCGGGTGGCGCATCCTACCACCTCATGCGAAGCCATTGCTGCCAATGAGGGACCGGCCATGCTCACGCTCTACGATTATCTCCCGTCGCAAAACGCCTGGAAAATCCGCGTTCTGTTCGGCCTTCTCGGCATCGCCTACGAAACCCGCATGGTGTCGATCTTCGAGGGCGAGAGCCGAACTGAGGCCTTCCTCAAGCTGAACCCGGCAGGCGCCGTTCCGGTGCTCGCCGTGGAGAACGGGCAGGCGATCGCCGAATCCAACGCGATCCTCGTGCTCGTTGCGGAGGGCACGCCCTATCTGCCGGCAGACCGGCTTGCCCGGGCCAAGGTCATGCAGTGGCTGTTCTTCGAGCAGTATTATGTCGAGCCGGTCATCGGCTCGCTGCGCTTCTGGACCCTGACCGGCCGGCTGGAGCGCAACCAGGCGCTGGTTGCCGGCAAGCGCGAGGCGGGTGTGCGGGCGCTTAGCGCGCTGGAGCGCAGCCTGGCTGACATGCCGTTCCTGGTTGGCGATGTGCTCACCATCGCCGACATCGCTGTCTATGCCTACGCTCACCGCGCAGAAGATTGCGGTTTTGAGCTTGCCGATTATCCGGCGGTCAGTGCCTGGATGGAGCGCGTCAGCGAGGCGATCGGGCCGGGCTATCCGGTGCATCCTTACAGCATCGACCCCCATTCGCACGCATGAGCCGCCGGAACACAGCGGCGGACAGGGCGTTTTCCAGACGGCAGCGTGTCAGGCGCCGCCGATCGGCGCCCGCTTGTTTTCGCGTTGCGTTCCAGTCAAAAAGCATGGAGGTCCGCAATGGTTCGCACCATCGCCGTCGCAATCCTCGCCACCGGCATGATGAGCATGCCTGCCATGGCGGCCGAGCAATACTGGGTCGCCCGGGACGCGGTATCGAAGCAGTGCGAGATCGTGCCCAAGAAGCCCGACGGCACGCTTGTCGTCGACCTTGGGAAGAAGAAATACGCCAGCGAGGGAGAGGCCAGGAAAGCGATGGAGGCGATGGCGGATTGCAAGAAGAAGTAGGCGCTGGATAACGCCTACCGGTCCACCAACGACATCGTCCGTTCGTTGTAGCGCGGCCCCGACACCTTGTCGGGCGTCAGCGCCATGTCGAGCCCCAGCATCTCGGTGGCGTCGAGCGTGATGTCGGCCGCCGAGACATTCTCTTCCAGATAGGTTCGGCGTTTGGTGCCGGGGATCGGCACGATATCGATGCCGAAATCCGGGCCCTTGGCGAGCAGCCAGGCGATCGCGATCTGGCCGGGCTTGACGCCCTTGGCATCTGCGATGTCGCGCACCGTGGCCGCCGCCGCGACATTCAGGTCGAAATTCTCGCCTTGGTAGCGCGGGTCGCCGCGCCGGAAATCGCCCTCCGGATAGTCTTCCGCGCGCTTGACGTCGCCGGCAAGGAAGCCGCGGCCGAGCGGCGCGAACGGCACCAGACCGATGCCAAGCTCCTTCAGCGCCGGGATGATCTCGGGCTCGAGATTGCGCTCCCACAGCGAGTATTCGCTCTGCAGCGCCGAAACCGGATGCACGGCATGCGCGCGGCGGATGTTGGCAATGCCCGCTTCCGATAGGCCGAAGAAGCGCACCTTGCCCTTAGCCACCAGTTCGCCGACCGTGCCCGCGACGTCTTCCATCGGCACGGCGGGATCGACGCGGTGCTGATAGAGGAGATCGATGCGGTCGGTGCCGAGCCGCAAGAGCGAAGCGTCGACCACCTCGCGTATATGCTCGGGGCGGCTGTCGGTGCCGGACTGCTTGCCGTCGACGATGCGGAAGCCGAATTTCGTCGCGATCGTCACCTGGTCGCGCCGGCCCTTCAGCGCGCGCCCAAGCAGCTCCTCGTTGTGGAAAGGCCCGTAGACCTCGGCCGTGTCCAGAAAAGTGCAGCCGAGTTCGATCGACCGGTGCAGGGTCGCGATCGACTCCGCTTCATCGGCCGGCCCATAGGCCTGGCTCATGCCCATGCAGCCGAGACCGATGGTCGAGACTTCGAGCCCCTGGCTGCCGAGTTTGTGTCTGCCGAGGCTCATCAATTCTCTCCAGCCGAATTTTCAATCCGGCTAAATTATAGGGCCGGGAGAGGAGGCGTCCAGCGCTGGCCCTATTGACGGCGCAATCGTCGTCATCCTTGCGCGGCGATCCACGTGGTGATGGACCAATGCGGCACGACGGGCTTGTCCTGATATTGCTCTGGCGCGAGTTGGTTGCCGGCCTGCGCGCGATGCGGCGCCGCGACCTTGCCTGGATTGCGCTCGGCGGCGGTGGGCTTCTGGCCTATGCGATCGCCGATATCGTCATCGCCTTGCATGCCGCGGCGCCGAAACTGCGGGACGACCAGCTTCTGTGGATGCTTGGACTGCCAATCACTTTCGCCGCGCTGGGATGCCTGGCCGGCAATGCAATGTCGCGGCTTTGCCTTTCTCGCGCCTTCGCTCCCTTCCTCAAGGCGCTGCCGCTCGCTTCCGCGGAGCGCCGTCGCATGGCCGGGGTGGGAACCTTCGCGCTCGGCCTCCCATTCACGCTGATGATCGCCATGTCGGCCGGCTTTGCCTGCGCCGTCATTGGAAAGCCGTTGGCGCAGGCCTGGGGCTTGGGCGCGGCGATCCTGTTTGCCTTGGGCTTCGGCACGGCAGCCCTTTGGCGCCTGCGGCGGCCACGCCTTGTTCTTGATGAGGCGGCAAGCCAGGTGACACAGGTCGGACGGTCCTGGCTGCGCCGCCTCGACCGCGCACGTCCAAGCTGGCTTTCCAGCTGGGCCTGGAAACTGCCGGCCGGCCATATACGGCCGTCTTGGAAGCTGGCTGCCGCCGGCCTGCTGCTCGCGCTCGCGGCCATCGTCGGCGCATGGGCCAGCTTGGCCGGCCATTCGGCCGGGCCGGCGGCGGTTGCTGGCCTGGCGGGGGGCATTCTTGTTTTCATGCTCGGCCTGCGCTGCCAGCCGCTCGGCTCGCCGGTGCTGCGCACGGCGCCCATCGGCTTTACCCACGTGTGGCTGCGGCTGGTGCAACTGCCGCTGCAACTGTCGCTCGCCTTTTTCCTGCTGCCGGCCGGCGCGGCGCTCGCGGCCGAGCCGTCGGCGTGGTCCGTGCCGGTCGCCAGCGGCCTTTGGCTGCTGGTGCTGAACGGCGCCTATGCGGTGTTCGGCGCCTATTTCCTCAACGCACCCTTCGTCGCCATGCTGAGCTTCGCCGGCGCGCTCGCCTATGCCAGCTACGAGACGCTCGAATATGGCCGCACCGTGCTGATCGGCCTGGCGGCGCTGGTGTTCTTCCTGTGGCATCGAACCCGACAGAGGTATCGCAATGGCTGAAGTCCTCACCGTCGAAGCGCTCAGCGCTGGCTATCGCGGACGCATTGTCGTTCGCGGCATCGATCTTTCGCTCCGCCGGGGCGACATCCTCGGCCTGCTCGGCGCCAACGGCTCGGGCAAGTCGACGCTCATCAGGGCGGTCACCGGCCAGATTCCGTTGATCGGCGGCAGCGTGGCGATAGACGGCATCGAGCTTGCCGCCGCGCCGGAACGCGCCAAGGCCGGCTTCGGCCTCGCCATCGAGCCGCATGAGCTGCCGGCGACGCTTTCCGGCCGACAGTATATCGAGCTCGTCGCCTCGATCCGCGGCTGCGCGCCAGATGATCTGCCCACCGATGACCTGCCGGGCGGCGATCTCTTGGAGCGGCTCGACCTAAGGCGCTGGATCGACCGCCCGATCGCGGAATATTCGCTCGGCACGCGGGCCAAGATCGCCATCGTCGCGGCGCTTCTCGGCCGGCCGCCGCTTCTGATCTTCGACGAGACGCTGAACGGCCTCGACCCGGTCGCCGCCTGGGAGGTGAAGCGCGTCATCGCCGCGCTCTGCGCGAGCGGCCGTCACGCCGCGATCGTCTCGACCCATGTCGTGGAGGCTGTGCCGGCGCTCTGCAACCGCGCGGTGCTGATGGCCGACGGCAGCCTGAGCCAAAGCTGGGATGCGGCCCAACTGGCCGAAGCGGGCAGGGTGCCAGGCGCTTTCGAGGACAGCGTCATGCAGGCGCTGCGCATGCGGGCCGCCGCCTGATGTCGGCCTAAGCCCTTGGCAGCATGTGGCGCATGATCAGCGAAGCGTGACCGCCAACGCCATGCGCGGCTTCCCGGCGTTCGACCACCTCGAAGCCATGCTTGCGGTAGAAGGCGATCGCGCGGTCGTTACCCTCGATCACCTCCAGCGCAATGCTGGGAATACCCGCATGCGCGGCAAGCACCGCATGCAGAAGATCGACCGCGAGGCCGCTGCCGAAGGCCTGCGGCTCGATGTGGAGCCTCTCCAGCATGACGTCGCCCTTTGCGTCCATCGCCGCCATGGCGTAGCCGGCGATCGAGCCGTCGGCGCGTTCCGCGACGAAGGACATCTTGTCCTCGTCGTCGAGCTCGGCCGCGAGCCTTTCCGGCGCGTGCCTTTCGTCGGAGAGCTTGGCCACGGTCTCGTCGCCCATGATCGGCGCATAGGTCCGCCGCCAGGATTGGCCGAGCAGCCGCGATACGTCGGCCAGGTCGTTCCTCGTCATCGCCCGGATGCGGGTCATGGTCGTGGTCCTTGTTCCAATCCGAAGATAGGGCGAAGCGCGGGGCGGGGCCAACCCCCATGCGCGGGGAAGGCGCGGATCTCCGTCGGCGTCCGTGCCGTGCGTTCGAGCGGATATCATGGGCGGCTGAAACGATCCGAACCAACCCGGGTGCGAGGCGGGGCGGCGGCGAAGTACAGGCCCTGCGAGCCGCCGCTCGATAGCCCGCTGCCGATAGAGACGGCAGCGGGCCATTGGTGCGACGGGAGTGCTGTCCCGCCGAGCAGGAGACACTGCTCAAGGCGATCTAAACCAGCTTCGCCGGGAATCGCGACTTACGGATTCGTAAGCTCACTTACGATTATGGTCCCAGGCGCGGCCCGGCGGGCAATTCCTGACCTGCCTTGTCGATGTGGTCGAAAGCAACTCCTGCTACGCCAAGCGCGGCGTCACTCGGTTTTCCAGCCGCCCGGAATCGGCGGGCGAAGATCATCAGCCGCCGCGCGGTGTTGTTGCGCAGGCGGCGCAGTCGCCATTCCAACCCGGTTTCGACGTTGATCCGCCGGGCATAGATGCTGGCGCGCAAGGCTTTTTCGTCGGCCGCGACCTTGGCCGGATCGTCGTAGAACGCGCCGATCTTGTCGGCTGCCATGCCGGGTGTTGCGAACCAGGCCGGGATGTGTGCCGTGAGGCGATCGACATCGGTAAGCACCCGGTGAATGCCGTCGCCTTGCGCCGGGCAGGTCGTGGCGAACGCGTCGCCGATGAAGACGACGCCGTCGCGACGATGCCCCCGCGTCGTCGTCAGGCTGACCTGCCTGACTTCCACCTCGCTGGCGATCGCGAAGTTGCCGCATCGCGCGGCAATCTCCGGCATCAGCTCAAGCAGGATCTTTTGCGGGTTTTCGCGGAACGCCTGCACCCAAGGGTCGGCAACGGTCCGATAGACGAACATGTTGGCCCGCATCCGCTCGCCGATCCGGAAGATGGTAAGAAAGGCAATGCGGTCGGCGACCCGCCTCGCGTAGAAGGTGAGCGACTGCAGGCCGAATTCCTTCGGTGTGATCGCGAAATCGAACCCCATCGACAGCGAATGCGCCTTCGATTCCTCGATGCGCTCGACGCCGATGGCGCGCCGCACCGCCTCGCTGTAACCGGTGGCCACGACCAGGAGCCTGGCTTCGATGACGGAGCCGTCGGTGAGCACCAGGCGCTGCCGGTCCGGTCCGGTCGAGACCTCGGCGACCTTGCCCACCGTCAGCGGCACTTGCGGCGGCAGCGCCGCGCGCAGGCCGTTGACCAGCGGCGCATAGGAAAAGGCGTATTCCCAGGTCTGCTTGCGCTCGAACAGCTGGCCGAAGCGGAAGACATGGAGATCGGTCATCGGCGTGACGAGCGACCTGAAAACCGGGCCGAGCCCGAGCTTCTCGAACAGCCCCATCTGCTCCGAGCGGGTTTTCTCGGCCCGGAATTCGTCGTGATGGATCCGATGCGGGTCAACCAGCGCTACCTTGCGGCCCGCCTTGGCGAGCGTTGTCGCCAGAATGGTTCCGGCGAGTCCCGCGCCGACGATCGCCACATCGACCTCGGCCCGGCCGGTCGGCGCGGCAGGTGTTTCGCGCCCCTGTTCGGTGCTCATTCTATTCTCCAAACTCACGGCGGCAAATATCCGTGGCGGTCAAAACAATCTCAAGCAACCCAAGGGCGAGGCGGGTAGCAATGAAAAGTTAGGTTAATTCCCATCGCCCTGGGTGGTGCCGTTCTTGGCCTGCTTCCATCGCGGCGCCATTGCCGAGCCATCGATGAACTCCAGTCCGCCCGCCTCGTTGAGCGTATGCAGCTTGCGGCCGGCCCAGCCGGCGCCTGGATTGAGGATCGTCTCGACGACCTGTTCGAAGCCGGTGTCGTCGAGACGCGTGACGCGCGCGATGCCGAGCGCGGCGCCATAGCTGCGGCGGCAATCCTGCACCGGGCGCAGAAGCTGGCCGCCGCGGCTGACCATGCGGCCCGCCGGCCGCGCCGAGGCGATGTCGATCAGCAACGGGTTCTTCGGATGCGGCGTCCACGGCCCGCGGAAATCCGGCGCCGACCACAGATGCAGTTGATCCGAGAAGGCGCCGCCGTCGTCGCGCACGGTGGCGAACATCCACCAGCGCCCGCCATGCTCGATGAGCGTGGCGTCGCTGGCGACGATGTCCGACAGCAGCGTCGCTTCCTTGACCCAGCCGCCCGGGAACGCGGTGGCGCGGTAGAGGTCGACCGTCCGGTTGGCGCCACTTTCCGGCACCATCCACATCTCGCCGTCGCGTTCGAACACGAAGGGGTAGGAGAGGTGATAGGGCAGTTCCAGCACCGGGCTCGGCTGGCCTGCCGGTCCGTTCGGCCCGAAAGCCACCGCCGACAGGATCGCCTTGCCTGTGCGATGGATATAATCCTCGACGAACAGCGTCACCTGGCCGCGATGGAGCACGGGAAACGGGTCGGCATAGAAGCGGCTGCCGTCGTCGGGCAAGTCGCGCCAGCCCGATTGCGGATGGGCGCGCAGCTCATAGAGGTCCTTGCCTCCGGTCTCGCGCCAGCCGACCCGCCAATGCGGGGCGTTGTAGCATAGGTGATAGATCTGCTGGACGATGCGGCGCGCCGTTGCCTTGGCCGCACGCACGCCGAGCTTCGTGGCCGACGGCAAGGCCGGGGCCGACGCTTCGGATGACGGTTCGGGCAGCACCGGAAGCGGCGAGCGCGCGGCGCCGTTGACCGCCGCGACGATCAGGCTAGCGGTGCGCGCCAGCATGTCCTGGAAGGAAGCCAGCGCAATGCCGTGATATTCGGTGCCGAGCCGTCCCTCGGCGACCGCCGCGCCGTTCTGTTCCAGGCGCACGAGCGGCGTGCGGCCGGCAAGGATCGGCGCCAGCAGGGCCTCCTCGCCGCAGACGCCGTCATAGGCCAGCCGCCAGACCCGTCGGCCTTGCGGCTCGACGTCGCCGACGAGATCGATCGTGAGATCGGCCGGTCCGGATGGTCTCGCATGGCTGGCCAGCGTCGAAAGTGGGACACGCCTCGCCGTGCCATTGGCGGGCAGGCGATGGATGAGCGTCTCAAGCTGGAACAGCGCTTCGGCGCTGCGCGGCACACCGCCGGCCGCCGGACGGGCATCTACGCCAAGCTCCACGCCGGGCAGCCGCGACAGCTGTTCGGCCAGCGCCACATGGAAAGCGCGCACGCGATCGCCGTTGAGGCGCAGCGTCAGGCGCATGGCCAATCCCCGTGCGACTCATATCCGGTGCCGGCGGCCCGGCAGGCCAGGTCAAGCTTCCGCCGCATGCGCACGATGTCTCCAACTTTGGGCTGCAGTTAAATTCTACTGCGCAGGTGCAAACTTCGTGCCAGCGCGGCACCAATTTATGAACATAATTAACAGTGTTTTAATCGTTGCCGGGAATAGCTAGGCCAACGCCGCATTTCTCGTCTGTGCCGGCCGATGGAGCGTTGTCGGAGCGACCTTTGCAACCATCCCTGCTCATGGTGCCTCAGCAGAACGCTTCGGAGGCTGTCGCGCCGGCGCCGGCCTATTACGCGCCCGCGCCCGTGCACGCCACGGTCGAGCTTGGCGATCTCGGCCGCATCCTGCTGCGGCGCCGCTTCCTGATCCTTGCCGTGACCGCGCTGCTCACCGCGCTGACGCTTGTCTACGCCATGCTGACACCGGCGCTCTACTCCTCGACGGCGCAGATCATCATCGACCCGCAGGACCTCCAGGTCGTCACCAACGACGTCAATCCAAGTCGCATCTCGCCCGATGGCGGCATCACCCAGGTCGAAAGCCAGGTGAGCGTGGCCCAGTCGAACGGCGTGCTGCTGCGCGCCATCAAGGCGACCAACCTGACCGAGAACCCGGACTTCAACGGGCAGGGCGGACTCGGCGGGTGGCTCGGCATGTTGTTCGGCTCCGACGACGGCGACAGGACGGCTGAGACGCTCGATTCGCTGCGGCGCCGCCTTGCGGTCAAACGTGACGACAAGGTGCTGGTCCTCAACATCATCATCACCGCCAAGAGCGCCGATCTGGCGGCCGAGCTCGCCAACGCCATTGCGCAGGCCTATCTCGACGACCAGGCGGAAGCGCGCTCGAAGGCCGCCGCCGCCGCCTCCGACGCGATCAGCGCCCGGCTGGAAGACCAGCGCAAACGCGTCGAGCAGGCCGCCAACGCCGTCGAGACCTACAAGGCCGAGCACAACATGGTGATGGCGGCCGGCAATCTGGTCAGCGACCAGGAGTTGACCGACCTCAACACGCAATTGACCGCCGCCCAGACGCGCACCGCGCAGCTCAAGGCGCAGGTCGACCAGCTGCGCCGTCAGGGCAGCGCGCCGGACGCCACCTCCGAGGCGATGCGCTCGCCGGTGATTGCCAGCCTCAGGGCGCAGGAGGCGACGCTCGTCGATCAGATCTCCCAGTTCGGCACCGCGCTCGGGCCGCGCCACCCCTCGATGATTTCCGCGCAGCAGCAGCTGAGCGATCTGCGCAAGCTGATTTCCCGTGAGCTCGGCCGCCTCGTCGCCGCCGCCGAGACGGACTACCAGCGCGCTCTGGCCAACCAGAAGGAACTGGAGGCCAAGGTGGCGTCGCTGAAAGGCAAATCGCTCGACACCGACCAGGCGTCGGTCAGGCTGCGCGAGCTGCAGCGCGACCTCGATGCCGTGCGCACCGTTTACGCCAATTACCTGCAGCGCGCCCAGGAAACGCGCGAGCAGACCAACGTCAACAGCACCAATGCCCGCATCATCTCGCAGGCCATGCCGGCGCTGAAGAAGAGCTGGCCGCCGAAGGGACTGCTTGTCTTCGGCGCCATCTTCGGAGGGCTGGCGCTGGGCATCGGCATGGCGCTGATCGCCGAATATCTGTCGCCGACCGTGCTGTCCGCCAACCAGATGCAGTCGGCCATCGAGGCGCCGGTGCTGGGCGTGCTGCCGGGCAGGGGGCGGCGCCGCTCCGGCGCTGCCGCCCAGAAGACCGACGCCGTGGCCGGGCTCGCGCTGCAGCGCATAGCCGCCGCCACAAGGCGCCCGGCCGACTGGCCGCTGGTGCCCTCGATCCTGGTGGCGTCGCCGCCCGAGGACAAGGCGCAGCGGTCGAGGGTTGCGTGGCAGCTCGCCAACGCCGCGGCGGCCAGGGGGCGGCGTGTGCTGTTCATCGACATCAACGCCGGCAAGGGCCAGAAGGACCCGCAGCCCGGGGTGCTCGACGTGTTGCGTGGCGAATATCCGCTCGAAGCGGTCAGCCGTTATGCGCCCGGCTCTTCGGTGGCGCTGATTGGCAGGGGGCGACCGACCGCGGTGTTCCAGGAAGCCCAGGCGCTCTATTTCGCCCACCGCATGCTGGCCGAGGCCAACCACAGTTTCGAGCTCGTCGTCGTCGACGGCGGCGCCCTGGCCGACGATCTCAACGTCCTGCCGCTGGTCGCCATGGCCGACGAGATCCTGCTCGTGGCCAGGCTGAACGCGACGCCGATGCGCGACGTCGCCTCGACCTCCGAAGCGGTCTCTGTCATGGGGCGGCTGCCGACCGGCGCCATGCTGGTCGACGAGGCGGCCTGACATGGCCTCGATCCTGGCGGGTCCCGCGCGGCCTGTCCTGGCTCCGGGCTATGGCATGGCGCGCCCGCGCACTGTCCCGGTCGACACGCTGACCCGTCTCGGCATCACCGTGGCGGTGCTGCTCCTGTTTTCCATCTCGGGCGGCATGCTGTGGCTGGCCGGCTACAATTACGACGGCCTGCAGGGCAGCCCGCTGAGCAAGATCCACCCGTCCACCTATCTCTTCGTGCTCGTCTTCGTCTGGCGCTCCTGCACCTTCGGCAATCCGGTCGGCTACGTCGTCCATGTCACCAACAAGCGGCCGGCAACGATGCTGATGGCGGTGATTTCGACGGTGCTTCTCTTCGTCGTCATCCTCAGGCAGCGCCCCGGCATGGCCGGCATGATCGACACGTTCGTCGCCCCGGCGCTGGTCGTGCTGCTGCTCAGCGAGGACGACGAGAAGACCTTTGCCCAGCTGCGGATCGTCATCCATGCCGTGATGACGGTGAACGCGCTGATGGCGCTGTTCGAGTTCGGCACCAAGCATCTGGTGTTCCCGTACAGGTTCGACGGCGCCGTGTTCGTCAACGATCTGCGCTCGACGGCGCTACAGGGGCATCCGCTCTCCAATGCCACGGTCACCTCGATCTATGTGCTGTCGCTGCTGTCGGGGTCGCGCTCCCTGCCGACGCCGCTCAGGCTGGCGCTTGTCGGGCTGCAGTTCTGCGCGCTGGTCGCCTTCGGCGGCCGCTCGGGCATGGTGCTGACGATCCTGCTCGGCGGCGTCTATCTGCTGATCCAGGGACTGGCACAGCTCAGAACCGGACGCGTCAACCTTCTGGGCGCCGCGCTGGTGATCATGCTCGCCGCGCTGCTGCCGCTGGCGATCGCGCTCGCCGGCTATTACGGCTTCTTCGACGCGCTGCTGGAACGTTTCGTCTCCGACAGCGGCAGCGCCAATGCCCGCGTCGAGATGTTCGATCTCTTCAAGCATCTGGAGCTGCGAGACCTGATCGTCGGCCCCGATGTCGACCTGCTCGACAGCATGCGCCGCATCACCGGCCTGGAGCAGGGAATCGAGAACCCAATCCTGCGTTTCACGCTCTATCAGGGCGCCTTCTTTACCCTCCTGATCTTCTTTGGCTTCGCACTGTTCATGCACGAGGTCGCGCGCCGTTGCCATCCGGGCATCTGGCTGCCGATGCTGGGCTGGCTTATCCTGCTCAACACCTCCGAAAGCATCGCCTCCAAGACGACGCTGATGACCAAATTCGTGGTGATCGCGCTGGCGCTTTATCGGCCGGTGAGGCCTGTTGCGCGTCACCCTTAGCGTGGTTTGGTGATTCAATAAGTCAAGCGCGCGGCATCCTCAGCCCGAGCGCCTCGACCATCGCCGGGTCGAGCGCGCGCGTCGTGTCGTCCATCATGCCCATGCCGTCGAACAGGTCCCAGAATGCCCAGGGAAAGCCGGCGGCTTCCGCACTTTGCCGGACATCGGCAACGTAGCGGGCGCGGTCGGGATTGGGTGCTGCGGTGTAGCGGGCATCGGTGCGCAGCGCGCCGAACTCGCCCATGATGATGCGCTCGCGCGCTATGCCATGGGTCTCGGCCCAGTCGCTCACCTGCTCGAGATAGCCGTCGATGAAGCGGCGGTCGGGCTGCGCATCGAAATAGACCTTGAGCACCTTTTCGGTCTCCTCGTAGGCGGCTTTCTTGGCCTCCTCGGACCTTTCGGCATCCTGTGCCATCCTTGCCCTGACCGAGGCCAGCGTCCTTTCCAGCGTCCCGGCGGAGGCCGGCCACGGCACGTTGTTCAGCGCGCGGTAGACCGGCTCGCGCATCCATGGCGCGCCCTGATGGCTGAACAGATAGGGCTCGTAGAAGTGGAAGGTGAACAGGATCGGCTCGAAATCCGCCAGCGGCGCTGGATCGAGCGCTGTCAGTCCGCGCACCATCGAGCCGCATCCGCCGGTGACGACGAGCGGCACGCTCGGTCCCAAAACCCTGGCGGCCGTCAGCAGCGAGGCCTGCACGGCCGGCCATGCCTCGGAGGAGCAGTCCTGCGGCGGCTCGTTGACAGGCTCCAGCGCCACCATGCCGGACGTCTTGCCCTGCAGTCTCTCGGCGATTTCGCTCACCAGCGCCCGATAGGATTCGAATTCAGGCGCCGCGGTGCTGGAATACAGTCGCTCGGGATTCCAGTAGTGCGTGGCGCCATTGGCCTGCACATTGACGATGACGCCCAGATCGGCGGCTTGAGCCGCATCAACCGCTGCGTCAAGCATGTCCATCAGCTCGGCGCGCTGGCCCGAGTCGGCGGCGAGGAAAGGGCCGGGATCGACCGGCAGGCGGATGAAATCGAGCCCGCTGGCGTGCAACCGGGCAAGGTCTGCCTGCGTCGGCACAGGCCTCTGCGACTGGAAGGGCGGCCAGTCATAGTCGGTGCGCGGCGCGGGATATTCGCGCGTCAGCGCGAACCACGGCCAGGTGTTGACGCCGCGCCTGAAAGGCCATTCGCCGGTCGCGGCGTTTGCCTGGGAGATCGGCGGCGGGACCGCCGCCGTCAGAGGCGATGCCGCAGCGGCCAGGGCCGCGCCGAGGATCCGCCGGCGCGACCAGCCGGTCATGCGTGCTTGGCGCGGTCGGCTTTCGCCGGCGCGGCGGTGGCAACGCCGAGCTGCCGCAGCGCTTCCTTCTCATAGGCGGCGAGCACGTCTTCCCAGCGGAAGGCCTCGCGGGCGCGAGTCCGCGCCGCCTTGCTGCAACGCGCCACCAGCGCATCGTCGACCAGTGCCTCGTCGATCCGTTGGCTCAGGCTGTCCGTGTCGTTGAAATAGATTGCCGCATCACCGGCGACCCAGCGGTTGTAGCGGTTGTCATGCGCGATCACCATGTTGCCGGCGGCCAGCGCCTCGACCAGCGAGGGGTTGGTGCCGCCCACCGTGTGGCCGTGCATATAGGCACGCGCATGGTAGCGCAGCGCTTTCACCGCCGCCTGGTCGTAGATCGCGCCCGGCAGCATCACCACCGAACCTGCCGCTTCGCGCACCGCGCGATGATAGGGGATCTCGTCGTTGAGGGTACCCAGCACCACCAGCTTCATGTCGCCGCGATCGCGGCGGCGGAAGGCTTCGATGATTGGCAGGATGTTGTTGTCGGGTTCGATCCGCGCAATGGAGACCAGATATTTGCCGGGCTCGAGCCCGAGCGCGCGAATGGGTTCCTCCGGCGCCGAAGTCACCGGGTCCGCGCCATAAGCGATCGTGGCGATGGCGCTGCGCGGCCGCCTTGTCGCCAGGTGATCGGCGATCGCCGGGTGGTCGGCGACAAGCCGGTGCGAGAGCCAGGCGCCGATCCATTCGTTGAGCCAGAACCAACTGCGCGCCGCCGGACCCCATTTCGGCCGCCGCCATTCGATGCCGTCCATGTTGGTGATGATCTTGCGCCGCATGAGCCTGAGCCAGGTCAGGAAAACCGCGCCATTATAGCCGAGTACCAGGCACACGCCCGGCCGTCTGGCGGCGTCGAGCACGCATTGCCAGTCGAATTCCAGCGTCGCGCGCGGCCCCTTGGAGGCGACCTCGATGGTGATGAGCTCGATGCCGCGCCAGGTCTCGCTCGTCACCCTTTGGCCGACGCGCTCGACCTCCTTCTGGCAGTAGACGCCGACCTTCCAGCCGCGTCCGACCAGGAAAAGCGCCAGCCGCTCGGCGAAGGTCTCGAAGCCGCCGTGAGAAGCCGGAATGCCGCGTGTCCCCAGGATCAGGATCGAAGGCTTTTCGATCGGGTTGGAAGGTCGTTCCGGTTTCAAAATAAGGGATTCCCCCCGGGGTCCGGTCATGGTTGCGTTATGTCAATGACCGCCCAGCAACTTCCGTGCCAGGGGTACCCCCAGGGCGAACACTCGCATGAAGGTGTAAAATTTCTCTTCAGAAGGCATGGCTTGCTTCATTATCGGTCAACTTTCGCGACGTATCTGTACCGATACGGCGCACGGCCGGGTTCCGGGGTCGCAGCAGGGTGTTCAGGAACCCGGCACGATCCTTGCTCTCGGGCTTGCAGTGGCCACCGCTGGGTAGATCGGCGTGCGGATTTGGCATGAAGTTCTTCCGCGCTTGGAGGGTCCGGTGCTGAGCGGACCCGGGGTGCAAGGTGGAAAGAGAGTGATGCGCATTGCCTGCGTTCATCAGGGCTATGAGCTCTATGGTTCGGATCGCAGCTTTGCGGAGAGCGTGGCTGCGTTGCGCGCGGCGTTTCCGGCCGCCGAGATCGAGGTCGTGCTGCCGCGCGAGGGACCGATTGTCGAGATCCTCAAGCCGCATGCCAGCCGTATCGTGTTCGAACCGCTGTGGGTGCTGAGGCGCCAGGCGATGCTCAGGCTCGCCACCGTCGAGATGGCGCGGCTGCCGGCGGCGCTCTGGCGCGCCTGGCGGCGCATGCGGGGCAGTGACCTGACCTATATCAACACTTCGATCATTGCCGATTATGCGCTGGCAGCGCGGCTTTTGCCTCGCAAGGCGCTGCTGCATATCCACGAGATTCCCGAGGGCATCCTGCGCAAGGTGCTTGTCGCCTTGATGCGCTGGAGCAAGGCCGACCTGATCTTCAACTCGCGCGCCACGCGCGCCACCTTCGGCGACCCGCCCGCCATCGACGCCAAGGGAAGGCGCACGCACGTCGTCTATAACGGTGTCGCCGGCCCGGCCGCCGCCCTGCCGATGACTTATGACGGCAACCGGCCCCTCAAGATCCTGCTGCTTGGGCGTGTCAACCGCATCAAGGGGCAGGAGGTGCTGCTCGAAGCCGTAGCCTCGCTCCCCACGGAGTTGCGCGACCGCGTCGAGGTCCGCCTCGTCGGCGGCGCCTTCGAAAGCGTCGAGCGCGAAAAGGCCTTGGCCGAGCTGGTCGGGCGCATGGGATTGACCGGGCATGTCGAGGTGCTGCCTTTTGTCTCCGACCCCGCCGACCACTATCGCTGGGCGGATATCGTGGCGGTGCCGTCGCGCCGCCCGGAATCGCTTGGCCGCGTCGCCATCGAGGCGATGGGCTGGGGACGGCCGCCGCTGGTGTCGGCGATCGGCGGGCTGGTTGAAGTGGTGGCGGACGGCGAGACCGGCTGGCACGTGCCGCCCGGCAATGCCGCGGCCCTTGCCGGCAAGCTCACGGAGATCATCCTGCGGCCGGACCTCTGGCGCGGTTTCGCCGCTGCCGGCCGGGCACGCTACGAGGCGATGTTCAGCGAACATATCGCCGCCGCCGCGATCGTGGCGATCGTGGCCGACAAGCTGAAGGCGGCAACGCCGCGGCAGGGGCGGGCACACATCGCCCGCGAGGCGGAGACGAGCCCGTGAAGTTCACCTTCCCGGCCCATCTGGTGCGGCGCCTCATGCTGATGGTCGGCGGCGAAGCGATGCAGAGCGGCTTCCATTTTGCCCTTAACATCGCGCTGCTGCATCTTCTGTCGGCCGAAGGCTACGGCCTCTTCGCGCTGGCCATGGTGATGGGCGGCGTCGGCTTGTCCTACATCCGCTCGCTTACCGCCGTTCCCGCCGCCATATGGATGAGCAAGAGCACCAACAGCGCCGGCGTCGACGGCTATGACGTTACCTTCGGATCGGCGGCGCTGGTGGTGGCGCTGCTGATGGGGCTGGGCACGGGATTGCTGATGCGCGTCCTGGGCGATCCGAGCGGCATCGGCGCCGCCTGCTTCGTCTGCGCCTGGTCGCTGCGCAGCCATATGCGCACGGCCTTCTTCGCGCGTCGCATGCAACTCGTCGTCTCCATCAGCGACGCCGTGTTCACCATCGCGGGCACAGTCCTCGCGGGGGCGGCGATCTGGTTCTTCGCGGATGCGCTTCAGGCCACCTTCTATGCGCTTGCCGCGGCCAATGTCGTCGGCATCGCCGTGCTGGTGAGACTGGCGCGCCGCAGGCTGCGCGTCTCCTTCCGCGCGCCGACCTGGCGGCGCTATGCAAAACTCTGGCCGCAGCTCTGCTGGTCGGGGTTCAGCGCCACCACCACCAACATCCAGGGGCAATCCCTGGCGCTTCTGGTCGCGGGCATCGCCGGGCCCGCCGCTTACGCGCCGCTGGCGGCGGTGCTGGTGCTGTTTGCGCCGCTGCGCATTTCCAGCCTTGCCTTCTCGAACATGGTGCAGCCGGAACTTGCAAAGCTGGTGCGCAACAAAGAGTTCGACCGTGTATGGATGCAGGCCAAGATCTGGGCGCTCGTCATGGGCGTCGGCGGCCTGGCCTATGGCTGCGGCGTCCTGTTCGTCCTGCCGATGATCAGATCCCAGGCCCTACAGCACGCCTCGATCGGGCTGATCGGGATTTTCGCCATCGCCAACTTCGCGCCGATCATGGCCTATGTGATGCCGCGCGTGGTCCTCGAGATCGTCGGCGATTTCCGCATCGTCGCCTTCATCACCATGGCCGGCGCGATTGTCGGGCTCGCGACGATCGGCGCCCTGTTGGCCGTCGCGCCGTCGACATGGTCGCTGGCCGGCGCCGCGGTGTCCGAGACCTTCGTGCTCGTGGCCTCATGGTATTTCGCGGCCAATCGCATGTGGAACCTCAAGCACCCGAGCGAGCAGCGCCCCACGATGGTCGGCGCCTGGCGCCGCGCGGCGACGCTCGCCGTGCAGAGACGATAGGAGAATGATGTGGCAAGCCAGGCAATGCCGATGGCCGCGATGACGACCGGCCTGGCCGACGGCGAGACCGCGCCGCACGCCGCCGGCGCCGCCAGCGCCGCTTACGTGGCTGAGTTGCACACCAGTCTCGAAACGGCCAAGCCGCTCTGGCTGCGTCTTGAGGCGACAGGCGTGTGCACCGGCCACCAGCATTTCGCCTGGGCCGAGGGGATCGTCGAAAGGCTCCTGCCGCAAAAGGCCGATCTTGCGATCGTCGAAGTGAGGGATGCAAGCACGGGCGAGCCGAGGATGCTTGTACCGCTGATGCGGCGCCGCGCCTTCCACCATTGGGTGATCGAATGGCTGAGCTGCGGAGTGTGCGACTATGCGGCCCCCCTGCTCGCCGACGCGACGCCCTGGACCAGGCAATCCGCCGAGGCTGCGTGGGCGGCGGTGTTTGCCGTGTTGCCGCCGGCCGACCGCATCCACATCGCCGGCATCCCGAAAGAGGTCGGCGGCGTCGACAATCCCTTGGCGCTGCTTTCGCCGGCGCGCGACTCCATCCACTCGCACTACGGCATCTCCATGGATGGCGACGCCGAAACCGTCGTCAAGCGCATCTGCCGCCCGTCCTTCGTCAAGGCGCTCAACAAGGACCTGCGCCGGCTCGATCGCAATGGTGGCCTGGCCCTGGTGGAAGCCGACACGCCGGCCCTGGTGGACTCGATTTTCGGCAAGCTGGTCCAAATGCGGCTCAGCCGTTTTCGCGAACTAGGCCGGTTCGATCTGCTGGCGCGGCCGCCGGTCATCGATTTCTACCGCAAGGCTGCGCATCGCGGCCTGACGGATGGCTCGGTGCGGATCTTCGGCCTGCGCGCAGGCAACGTGATGGTCGCGGTCCAGTACCTGGCGGTCCATCTGGGCACCTTGCACGCGCTGCTGATTGCGATCGACCAGGCCGCGGTGCCCAACGTTTCGCCCGGGCTTTGCATCATGGGCGAGCTGATCAAATGGGGGCGAGGCGCCGGTTTTGACTATTTCGACCTGTCCGTCGGCAACCAGAGCTACAAGGAACATATGGGCGCGGTGAAGTCGGTTCTGTCCGAGCTTTGCTACGGCATCACGTTGAAGGGCGTGGCGGTGAGCCAGGCCATCAAATATCGCGGCCGGGGCGTCGCCTTCGTGCGTGACAACCCGCGCCTGTTCAAACTCGCGCAGGAATTCATGCAGCGCTGGCGGCGGCTGCGCTCGGGTGGCTGAGCGACGGCTTTGGCCGACAAATTGACTCACATTCCGCTCTCCGCCATGCTTACGGCTAGCCGCATCTTTAGCGGCAGCGTGTTCGAGTGAGGTCATGGCCAGTCCAGTCGCCAGAGAAAAATCCCGCCGCGCCGCGGTGAAGACCGCGCTCGAACGCCACAAGGTCTATGTCACCGCGCAGCGCTTTTCCGGCGGCTCCTACAGCGCCCGCGTGCTGGTCGACGGCGAGGCCTACTGGGTCGACGAGTTCCGGCTGAGCCAACTGCGGCAAGGGTTGTCGCCCGCCGAGCTCGAATTGACGCCGGCGATCGACGATTGAGCCTTCGGGGATGATGACTGAGAGGCTGGCGGGACAGCGCCCCCCTCT
>CCNB01000003.1:206892-210098 GCA_000824785.1 Mesorhizobium plurifarium
AGGGGGGAGATCAGCAGCTTCGTCGCCAGCGCTTTTCTTACAGCGTGGACGATTGGCGAAAACCGGCGCGACATCCAATCTCCCCCCTAGTGGGGGAGATGTCCGGCAGGACAGAGGGGGGCGCGAAGGAACGAGGCGTTTGTCTTTGGCCACCATGCGCTGACCCATGCCCGCCAACCTCAAACCCTACCGTGCCAAGCGCGAATTCTCCCGCACCCCCGAGCCTGCAGGGGGCGCCGCCGCCGAGGCCTCCAACCGCTTCGTCGTGCACAAGCACCACGCTACCGCCGACCACTACGATCTTCGCCTCGAAGTCGGCGGCGTTCTCAAAAGTTGGGCCGTCCCGCGCGGGCCCTCGCTCAACCCGGCCGACAAGCGGCTTGCCGTCGAGACGGAGGACCATCCGATCGAATATATCGACTTCGAAGGCGTCATCCCTGAAGGCGAATATGGCGGCGGGCCCATGATCGTCTGGGATACCGGCACATGGGCGCCGATGGAGGATGTCGAGAAAAGCCTCAGGACCGGCGCCTTCAAGTTCCGGCTGGCCGGGCAAAAACTCAATGGCGGCTGGATGCTGACCCGGCTGAAGCCGAAGCCCGGCGAGGACGAGAACAAGAAGAACTGGCTCTTGTTCAAGGAGCGCGACCTCGCTTCCGACACCGAGCTCGACATCCTCGAGGCACGGCCGGAGAGCGTGAAGTCCGGCCGCCGCATCGAGGAGCTGGTCGCGCCGCCGAAGAGGGCGGAGCGCCTGCCGCCAAAGCGTGGCTCGCTGAAGCCCGGCGCGCTGCCCGGCGCGGTGAAAGGCGATCCGCCCGCCCGCATCGAGCCGCAACTGGCCACCCAGGTGATGGAGCCGCCGGGCGGTGAACACCCCTCGCGGAAGACGCCGGAGCTCTGGCTGCACGAGATAAAATTCGATGGCTACCGCACCATGGCGCATGTGGTGGACGGCGAGGTGCGGCTGATCACGCGCGGCGGCATCGACTGGACGAAACGCTATGGCGATCTCCCTCAGGCCTTTTCGCGGCTGCCGGTCGGCCAGGCGATCATCGACGGCGAGATCATGGTTCTCGACGACAAGGGCATCTCCCGTTTCGCGCTGCTGCAGGATGCGCTGGCCGAGGGCGCCGGCTCGAAGTTGCATTTCTATGCCTTCGACCTGCTCCATCTCGACGGCTGGGACCTGCGCAAGGCGCCGCTGCAAAGGCGAAAGAGTCTGCTCGCAGAGCTACTCGCTGGCCAGGCTGCGAATTCCGCCATCCAGTACAGCGACCATGTCGAGGGCGATGGCCAGGGCCTGTACGATCAGGCTTCGGAGCTTGGACTGGAAGGTGTCGTCTCCAAGCGCGCCGACGCCATCTACCAGAGCGGCCGCACCAAGAGCTGGACCAAGGTGAAGGCGCAAAAGACGGACGATTTCGTCATCGCCGGCTATACCGTGTCCGACCAGGCGGAAGGGCTTGCGGCGCTCGGCATGGCCGAGTTCGAGAATGGCGAACTGCACTATCGCGGCAAGGTCGGCACTGGCTTCGACAGCGACATGGCGCGGGATCTGCTCGCCCGGCTGGAGCGGCTGACGGCCGGCGCCAGCCCGCCCGAAGGCGTGCCGCGCGAGATCATGCGCGAGATGCATTGGGTGAAGCCGCTGCTGTCGGCCCGCGTCCGCTATTCGAACCGCACCGGCGACAACGCGATCCGCCACGGCGTCTTTCGCGGCCTGCGCGATGTTGGCGGGCTGACCACGCCGGTGGCGGTCAAGCGCAAGCGGCTGATCGCCGAATCCGACCTTGCCACCATCTGGGTGACCAATCCGGAGCGGCGGCTGTTCGGCAAGACCGGGCCGACCAAGCTCGACATCGCCGTATACTACGCGCTGGTCGGCGATTTCATGCTGCCGCATATCATCGGCCGACCGGTCTCGCTGGTGCGCTGCCCGACCGGCAAGCCGCAGGATTGCTTCTTCCAGCGCCACGCCTTCACGGGCATGCCGCCTTCGGTGGCGGTGTTCGAGTCTACCAATTCGGAAGGCGAGACGAAAACCTATCTCTCGGTCGAGGACGCCAAGGGCTATCTGGCGCTGGCGCAATTCGGCGTCGTCGAGTTCCACACCTGGGGCACGCACCGGACAAAACTCGACAAGCCGGACCAGATCGTCTTCGACCTCGACCCGGGCGAGGGGATTTCGTGGCGCGAGGTGGTGGAGGCGGCCGTGCACATCAAGGCCGGACTGGAAGGTTTGGGGCTGGTGCCCTTCGCCAAGACCTCCGGCGGCAAGGGCATCCACATCACGGTGCCGGTGACGCGCAAGCAGAACTGGAAGAAATTACACCAAGTCTCGAGCGCGATTTCGACTTTGCTGGCGGCAAGCGCGCCCGACACCTTCACCACCACGATGGGCAAGGAAAACCGCAAGAAGCGCATCTTCATCGACTTCCACCGCAACGCCCGCGGCCACACCTCCGCCGCCCCCTATTCGCTGCGCGCCCGCACCAATTTGCCGGCCTCGACCCCGGTGAGCTGGACCGACCTCGAAGCAATCGACGCTCCGGAGGATTTGAACTACGCCTCGCTGCCGGGATTGCTCGAGACGTCGGGTGATCCATGGGCGGAGATTGATGAGGCGGCGAGAGATCTGCCGGTGTTTGAGCGCTAGTTCCTCGCCCCACGAAGTGGGTACGAAGTGAGGAGAGGTGGCCGCGCAGCGGCCGGAGAGGGGCTGCGCCAGTGCTAGATTTCGTCATCCTAGGGCGGAGCAAGGAGCGAAGCGACGTGCGCAGACCCTAGGATCCATGCCGTGACATTGGCCTTAGGATGCGGCGGTCCAGAAGAATAGCTACCAGAACCAGCGCCAATTAGGATCGCTCGATGACAGGTGTATATGACCGCGAGCCAGAAAGGCGGCACGATCTACATCGGTGTCACCAGCGACCTCGCGCGTCGGATGCCCGAGCACAAGAACGGCCAAGGCTCGCGTTTCACCAGCCGCTACGGCGCGCAACGTCTAGTCTGTTACGAGGAATACTTCGATATCGGCCGATGCCATACAGCGCGAAAAATCGTTAAAGCGCTGGCCGCGCCAATGGAAGATCGAACTGATCGAGAAGACCAATCCAGAATGGTCCGAGCTCTTTCGCGGGACGGGCTGGTAAGCGATCCGCACCGTCGCGGCGCTCGCATGTCACGGCATGGATCCTAGGGTC
>CCNB01000003.1:210108-213149 GCA_000824785.1 Mesorhizobium plurifarium
GCTTCGCCCTAGGATGACGAAGCTTCGGGGCTTCGGCTAATCTCCAGCGCCTCAATCCACTCCATCGACGCTTCCTACAATTTGAACTATCCTCCACGCCAACCGGCCTCAGAAAACACTTCGCTAGGAATTCGGCAGTACCATCACGGGTCGGTGTAGGATTTCCGCAGCCTCAATCGTCCTACGGACGAAGCGCTGCAGAGCATGATCGCGACAAGACCATGCTCCAACATAGTGTCAGTGCATGGCCGCGTAGGAGTTCATCATGGCGCCCAGGGCAAGTTGGAAAGGTTACCTCAAGCTCAGCCTCGTCAGCTGTCCGGTCCGGCTCTATCCGGCCACCAGCGCGAGCGAGCGCATCTCGTTCAATCAGCTGCACAAGAAGACGCACAACCGCATCAACATGAAGCCGGTCGATCCCGAGCTCGGCCTGGTCGAGCGCTCGGACCTGGTGCGCGGTTACGAATATGAAGACAAGCAGTACATCATCATCGACGACGCCGACCTCGATGCGGTCCGGATCGAATCCAACCATACTATGAACATCGAGGCCTTCGTCGACGAGGGCGAGGTCGACGTCATCTACCAGGACTCGCCCTATTATCTGGCGCCCGACGGCGCCATGGCGGAAGAAACCTTCGCGGTGCTGCGCGAAGCCATGCGCAAGTCCGGCAAGCTGGCGATCGCCCGCCTGGTGCTCTCCAGCCGCGAACGCGTGGTGACGATCGGCGCGCGCGAGAAAGGCATGTTCGTCTGCACCTTGAGGAACCCCAACGAAGTGCGCGGCACCACTGAATATTTCGGCAACATCCCGGATGCCAAGCCCGACCCCGAGATGTTGCAACTGGCCGAAGCGCTGATCAAGCAGAAGCAGACCCATTTCGATCCGAAGAACTACGAGGATCGCTACGAGGTGGCGCTGATGGCGATGATCCGCGAGAAGCTGAAGGGCCACAAGCCGATCATCGCGGCAGCGCCCGAGCGGGGCAACGTCATCAACCTGATGGACGCGCTGAAGGCGAGCTTGTCGCAGCAGGCGAAGCCCCCGGCCAAGTCGAAGAGCAAAGCCGAGGAAGCGCCGGCAAAACCCGCCAGGAAGGCGGCCGCGGGCGGCGCGGCTGAAAACCCACTGAAGGCGAACCTGTTGAAGGCCGTCGGCAAGAGCAAGAAGTGACGGGAAATGCAGGGCCAGTGATCGTTCCCGGCGCCGTCTTCGGCGTCGTCGGCGCGCTGGCCGCCTTTCCGCTGCGCCTCGCTGTCCGTGAGGTCGAGCGCCGCCACGCCGAGCTGAGGCGCGGCGTCACCCGCCGCACCACGAATGTCGTGTTCGGCCGCGCGCTTCTCGCCAAGGCGGCGAAATCCGGCGACGTCGAGATCGAGCGCCGCGTGAAGTCGGAGCGCGAAGCAGGCCGCCAACTCCTCAGCGAGAACGGTTTCCTGCGCCTGCTCGGTCTGATGAAGGCGCCCGACGCCTCGTCGCTCTCCAGGCAGTCGCTCGTCGACCAGTCGCGGCTTGCGGGCGACGATCTCGACATGCTCTCGCTGTTCGACGCCTTCGAGCATGACGGCGAACCCTATTCTTTCCGCGACCTGATCCTGGCGCGCAAATATGCCGGGCTGATCGCCAGCGGCGCCACTTGGGGCGCGATCGCGCGCTCCGTGCACCGCTCCGGCCCGGTAGCCTCGCTCACGGCAAAATCGCTCAATCTCGGCTCCCAGCATGGCCGTCCGGATGCGATCTATCTCGATGAAGGCAGGAGCGAGCTCGACGGCCAGTTGCTGTTCGACCTCGGCAGCCCGGAAGACGATACGCTGGAGGAGCTCTTCGCCGAGGCTGAGGCCGCGGAAGAGGAGGGGCGCCACGACGACGCGGCCGCCCTCTATCAGCGCTGCCTGGCGATCGACCCCAAGGATGCGATCGCCGCCTTCAACCGTGCCAACTGCCTGCGCGGAGGAGGCCGGATTGCCGAAGCCGCGCACGACTATGCCCGCGCCATAAAACTCGATCCGGGCTTCGTCGAAGCCTGGTTCAACCTTGCCGGCCTGATGAGCGACCAGGGCAAGGTCGCTTCGGCAAGGCGGCATCTGCAGAAGGCAATGGCGCTCGACAAGACCTATGCCGACCCTGTGTTCAACCTTGCGCGGCTGGAATTCGACGCAGGCAATCTGGCCGAGGCGCGCAGGCTCTGGGTACGCTATCTGGAACTGGATGCGGAATCCGAATGGGCGCGGACGGCGCAAAAGGGGATACAGTTCGTGGATTTGCACATGGCGCGTACGGCGGGGTGAAGATGGTTGGCGAAGGCCTTCGCGACAGCCAATCTCCCCCCTTGTGGGGGAGATCAGCAGTTTCGCCGCCGCGCCGAGAACGGTCCTATGACGACCCACTTCCTCTTCGATGGCTTCGACACCGCCCCCGTCACCATCCTGCTCGCCCATGGCGCCGGCGCGTCGATGGATTCGCCCTCGATGACCGCCACCGCCAAGGCGCTCGCCGCCGCCGGTTTTCAGGTCGCGCGCTTCGAGTTCCACTACATGGCCGCACGTCGCTACGGTCACCGCAAGCCGCCGCCGCGCGCCGAGACGGTGAACCCCGAATACATCAAGGCGATTGCCGATCTGCGCGCCAGGGGCGTGACCGGCAAGCTGATCATCGGCGGCAAGTCCATGGGCGGCCGCGTCGCCTCGATGGTCGCCGACGAGATGTTTGCCAAGGGCGAGATCGCCGGCCTGGTCTGCCTCGGCTATCCCTTCCATCCGCCGGGCAGGCCCGAGCAGTTGCGGACGAAACACCTCCTTGATCTGAAGACGCCGACACTGATCTTCCAAGGCACGCGCGACGAGTTCGGCACGAAAGATGAGGTCGCGACCTACGGCCTTTCCAATGCCATTGAGGTGGTCTGGCTGGAGGATGGCGACCATGACCTCAAGCCGCGCAAGGCCATCTCGGGCTTTTCGACGGCGGATCATTTGAAGACGGTTGCGGAGACGATAGTGGCTAAATTCGCGCAGCCCTCGGCTTCGTCATCCTAGGGCGAAGC
>CCNB01000003.1:213159-222321 GCA_000824785.1 Mesorhizobium plurifarium
AGACCCTAGGATCCATGCCGTAACATACGAGCGCTGCGACGGTGCAAAATTCTTCTCCGCCGCATTCTTTGGCATGCGTCACGGCATGGATCCTCGGGTCAAGCCCGAGGATGACGAAGCGAGGGGCGCCTTCGGCATCCGAGCATGAAACTCGCCACCTTCAACATAAACAACATCAACAGCCGGCTCGAAAACCTGCTGGCCTGGCTCGCCCGTGCCAAACCCGATGTCGTCTGCCTGCAGGAGCTGAAATCCCGCGACACGCAATTCCCGCTGACGAGGCTCGCCAAGGCCGGCTATGGCGCGGTGTGGAAGGGCGAGCCGACCTGGAACGGCGTCGCCATCTTGGCTCGCGGCGCCGAGCCTGTCCTGACGCGCGACACGCTGCCCGGCGACGATGCCGACCGCCAGGCCCGCTACATCGAGGCCGCGGTCGATGGCGTCGTCATCGCCTGCCTCTATGCTCCCAACGGCAACCCACAGCCCGGCCCGAAATTCGCCTATAAGCTCGCCTGGCACGAGCGCTTCGCCGCACATGCGGGTGAGCTCCTCGACACCGGCCTGCCGGTGGTGTTGGCCGGCGATTTCAACATCGTGCCCGAGCCGCGCGACATCTATGAAACCCGCTCCTATGAAGACAACGCGCTGGTGCAGCCCGAAAGCCGCGCCGCCTTCGCCGCGCTGATCGACCAGGGCTGGACGGACGCGTTGCGCAAGGTCTTTCCTAGGGAGGAGCGGCTCTACACGTTCTGGGATTACCGCCGGAACCGCTGGCCGCGCGACGCGGGATTGCGGCTCGACCACATCCTGCTGTCGAAGAAGCTGGCGCGGAAGCTGAAGGGCGCGGGCATCGACCGCGAGGTGCGGGGAGGGGAAAACCCCAGCGATCACGCGCCGGTCTGGGTGGAGTTGAACTCCTAACCTTCCCCCCGCAAAGGGAAGGTGAACGGGCGGTGTCAAGCGAACATCTCAAGGGTCTGGACCAGCACTTCGTCCGCCGCGGCTGTGCCGCAATAACCTCACTCCAGCCGGTCCGCCTTGGCTGACGATCCACGGAATCGTTCAGCCCTGCTGGAGGCTCGCGCGAAAGCTGTCCTGTGGTGCCCAGAATTGGTCAGGGTACGGGTGGCGGAGTCGTGGAGGGTGCCACCTGCGCGGTAACGGACGAAAGCCGGTCTTTTTTCACCAGCGAAGGCTTCTCATAGGTCTTCTTCATGCCAAGCTCTCCTGAAAAATCCCGGTCGGATGATGGCATGAGGTTCTTTCCTGTCAATCGAGCCGGCTATCAGTCCGATCTAATCTTTAGGAGTGTGGCTTTCCGCTCACAGATCGGCCAGCCGCTGCCAATCCCGGCGGGGCTGTGTGATCTCTTGCACTTAGCCTTGGCCGCGAGCTCGGCTAAGATACCGGGGCCGGCCTACTGCCGCATGTGACAAGGCAGCGGCGGCCGCAAGGTGCGGGGGGAAGACCGATGAAGAGATCGACCGACAGGCTGTTGGCGCTGGCGATGCTGATCGTCGGCATTGCCTGTTTCGCCAAGCTTTATCCGGCGCTGGGCAAGCCGCCGGCGATGGCGCGCCTGGAAGTCTTCGGTGTGGCCGGCTTGCTGTCGGTCCTTACCGGGCTGCTGTTTCTCACCAGCCTGCTGCCGGGCGTCGCCAGGCATGATCCGGCCGCCCCTTTGTTCGGCCGCGACGCCGAGATCGCGCCGGCAGGCCATCCGCGACTGCGCCGCGCGGCACTCGCTTTGCCGCTTTTAGCCCTGCTCATCATCATCGCCGATCAGTTCGGCCCGTGGCGGACACAGGAACCGCGCAGCGAGCCGGTGAAGGAAGTCGCCGCCGCGCCGGCGGAGCCGGCGCCTCAGCCATCCGAGCCGAAGCCCGAGCCGGAGGCGAGCGCAAAACCGGCCTCGCCAGAGGCGAACATCGAGCCAGCCGCACCCGCGCAGCAAGAGGCAGCAAAGTCCGCGGTGCCCGAGCCGGTTGCGGCTCCCGCCCAGCCGATGCCGCCGGCCGCCGCGCCGGCCGAGTACGCGCCACCGCAGCCTGCCCAACCGGCAAAGCCCGTCCAACCGACCGAGCAGAAGGCGTTCGCGCCCGTGCCGCCGCAGACGGTGGCGCCGCCTCCACCGGCGCCTCCGCCTCAGCCGACGGCGCCGGAAGGTCATCGCGATGCCGTCGTCTGGCTGGCGGTGTCCGCCGACGGCCACGAGATCATGAGCGCCAGCACCGACCGCATGATCAAGCTCTGGGACATCGACGGCAAGCGGCTGATCCGCGATCTTGGCCAGCAAAAGGACATGGCGCGCAGCGCGCTTTTCATGCCCGACGGCAAGACGGCGCTGACCGCCGGCGACGACGGCGAGATCGTGCTGCGCCAGCTCTCCGACGGCACGGTGTTGCACGTCTTCTCCTCGGGGGCGAACGGCGGCGTCAGGCAGTTGAAGATCAGCCAGGACGGCAAGCGCGCCGTCAGTGGCCACGACACCGGTTCCGTGGTTGTTTGGGACCTGGAGAAGGGGACGGTGCTGCATGTGCTGCCTGGCCATGACTGGTCGGTGAGCTCCGTCGCCATCTCGCCCGACGGCACCAGGGCGCTCACGGGCAGCATCGACGGCGAGCTGAAGCTGTGGGACATCGTCGCGGGCAAGCAGCTGCGCAGCTGGCACGGCCACGACCGGGGCGCCTATGGCGCGGTCTTCCTGGCCGACGGCCACCACACGGTGACCGGCAGCGGCGACTACACGATCAAACTCTGGGACCTCGACACCTTCAAGGAAGTCCGCCGCTTCGACGGCCATTCCGGCACGGTCTATGCGCTCGCCTTGTCGGCCGACGGCAAGCGCCTCGGCTCTGTCTCGCTGGATGGGACCGCGCGGATCTGGAACATGGACACCGGCGCCGAGATCGCCGAGTTCGATCCCGGCACCGGGCCAATGTATTCGGTGGCGTTTGCCGCCGACGGCACGCTGCTCACCGGCGGCATCGACCGCACGATCCGCGACTGGCCGGCGGCGGGAAGAGATGGAACAGTGCTGTTTGCCGGCGCGCCGGAATAGCTTTTATTTCCAGGGTATATTTGACTATAGTCCGGCTTCCGCTATCAACTACTGTTGATTGCGAAGGGGTGGGTGATCTTGAGCAATTATGAGTGGCCATCTAAGTCACAGACGCCGGTCTTTAGTCCGCGTGTGCCGCGTCCCGGGCCAACGGTGTGCCTGGCCTTGGTCATATTGGCCGGTTTTTTGTTGTTTGGGCCGGGGCGGAGCTACTATGTTCAGTGGTCGGCCATACGGAAGATGCAGGCCGCCTTCCTTGCCAAGGACTATGCTGAAGAATTTCGTCAACTCTCGTTGCTGGCGAAAATGGGCAATCGGGACGCGCAGGGCTATCTGGGCGCGATGTACTGGCGCGGCGAAGGAACGGCGCGAAATGACGAGCAGGCAGTCTTCTGGTGGCGAAAATCCGCCGACGGGGGAAATGCCGAGGCTCAGGCCGCGCTTGGTCAGGCCTATTTTACCGGGCGTGGGGTCGCGAAGGACGACCAGCTTGCCGCCAGCTGGGCGAAAAAGGCGGCAGATAAGGGCAATGCAAATGGTCTGTACCAGCTAGGTACTCTGTACTCACAAGGCCAAGGACTGAGCAAGAGTGACGAGCAGGCACTCTACTGGTGGCACAAGGCCGCTGATGCGGGAAGCGTCGAGGCCGCGTACAGCCTTGGCCAAGCTTACTTTAACGGCCTGGGTGTCGAGAAAGACAACAAAATGGGAGTGACGTGGACACGAAGGGCGGTCGACAATGGACATCCAGAGGCCGCCTACGTCCTCAGCAAGGCATACAAGTTCGGTCTAGGTGTCGATAAGGACAGCCAACTTGCAGCGACATGGGCGCGCAAGGCTGCGGATCAGGGAAATGCAGACGGCCAGTATATGCTCGGCGTTCTCTATCACCTAGGCGAGGGCGTAGCACAAGATGACAAGCTGGCGGTTCAATGGTGGACGAAGGCGGCGAGCAGCGGCGTCTATCAAGCGCAATCGGCGCTGGCTAATGCCTATGCGACGGGCAAAGGTGTAGCTAGGAACGACGCGGAAGCCGCGTCTTGGTGGCTAAGAGCAGCGAACCAGGGAGATGCCTATGCGCAGTCCAGCCTGGGCATTGCTTATTTGACCGGTGCGGGCCTCCCCCAGAGCGACGAGAATGCCGTTTCATGGTGGCTCAAGGCGGCGAAGCAGGGAGACGCTTCGGCCGAATTGAATTTGGGCGCGGCGTATGCCACCGGCAGAGGCATATCGAAGGACGAGAAGTCCGGCTAATTCTGGTTGCTGCAGGCGGCCAGAACTGGAAATGTCACTGCCGAACTCAACCTCGGCAAGCTCTACTACAGCGGGATAGGTGGCAAGCCCAACTACCCGGAAGCCGGCAAATGGTTCGTTAAGGCGGCGGGGCATCGTAGCGAAGAAGCCAAGGCTTTTCTCCAACTCATGAAACAAAACGGCCAGTTCGACAGCAAGACGCTGTGAGTGCATCACCGATGATTTGCGAAAGCGATTGCGACGTCCGGTCTCGCCCCTTGCGGTGTTGATGTCCGGCAGGCAAGGGTAGCGCAATGCCACGCCAGCCGAGTAAATCATGCCCACCCTCCACCTCGTCGAAGCCTCGATCGCCGACCTGCGCCGCGCGCTGGAAGACGGCACCGTCACCAGCGTCGAGCTGGTCGCGGCCTATCTCAAGCGCATCGCGCATTACGACCGTCACGGCATCGCGCTGAACGCGGTCCCCGTCCTCAACCCGGACATGTTCGAGGAAGCGGCCGCCTCGGATCGGCGCCGCCGCGCGGGCAAGGCGCTCGGGCCGCTCGACGGCATCCCCTACACCGCCAAGGACAGCTACAAGGCCAAGGGGCTGACGGTTGCCGCCGGCTCGCCGGCCTTCGAGCATCTCACGGCGAACGAGGACGCCTTCACCATCGCCAGGCTGCGCGCCGCCGGCGCGGTGCTGATCGGCCTCACCAACATGCCGCCGATGGCCAATGGCGGCATGCAGCGCGGCGTCTATGGCCGCGCCGAAAGCCCCTATAATGCCGACTATCTCACCGCCGCTTTCGCCTCCGGCTCGTCCAACGGCTCGGGCACGGCGACCGCTGCCAGCTTCGCGGCCTTCGGGCTGGGCGAAGAAACCTGGTCGTCCGGTCGCGCGCCGGCCTCCAACAATGCGCTGGTCGCCTACACGCCTTCGCGCGGTGTCATCTCGGTGCGCGGCAACTGGCCGCTGGTGCCGACCATGGATGTGGTCGTGCCGCACACGCGAAGCGTCGCCGACATGCTGGAGCTGCTCGACGTCATCGTCGCAGACGACGCCGAGACCCGCGGCGATTTCTGGCGCATGCAGCCCTGGGTGCAAATCCCGAAAGCCTCGGCGCTGCGGCCGGCGAGCTATGCCGCGCTTGCCGTGCAGGGCGCGCTCAAGGGAAAACGGCTGGGCGTGCCGAAGATGTATATCGGCAAGGATAAGGACTCGGACCGCCCGATCGAGACGCGCGCCTCGGTGCTTGAGCTTTGGCGGCAGGCGGCGCGCGATCTGGAAGCCCTCGGCGCGGAGGTGATCGAGGTCGATTTTCCTGTCGTCTCCAACTACGAGCGCGACCGCCCGGGCACGCGCTCCATGGTCGACCGCGGGCTGGTGCCGGCGGAATTCGCCGAGCGCGAGATCTGGGACCTGTCCATCTGGTCGTGGGACGATTTCCTGCGCGCCAATGCCGATCCCGCGATCCCCGATCTCGCTTCGGTCGACGGCGCAAGGATCTTCCCGCCGCCGCCGGGTACGCTGCGCGACCGCTATGGCGAGGCCGATTTCGATCTGGCGCAGTATGTCGAGCGCGCGAAGCAGGGCGTGGCGCGACTGGAAGATATCCCAACCATCGAGGAAGGCCTGAAGGGCCTGGAAGCAACGCGCCGTATCGACTTTGAGGACTGGCTCGATGCCAACCGCCTCGACGCAGTGGTGCTGCCGGCGGTCGCCGATGTCGGCCCGGCCGATGCCGACGTCAACGAGGCTTCCGCCCGGCTTGCGTGGCGCAACGGCACCTGGGTCGCCAACGGCAATCTCGTCTGGCGGCATCTGGGCATCCCCACGGTGACCGTGCCGATGGGCACCATGGCCGATATCGGCATGCCCGTCGGCCTAACCTTCGCCGGCAAGGCTTATGACGACGTGGCGTTGCTGAGGATTGCCGGCGATTATGAGCGCGCCACAAGGCGCCGCACCGCTCCGTCGCGCACGCCGCCGCTGGCGGACGATGTGTTTGCGGCGGGCAGCGGTGTGACGAGTGGTGCGGGCGGTGCGCCGTTTGCCCTGATGCTGACCGCCGAAACGGTCCGCGCCGGTGATACGGACGAGATCACGATCGCGCTGGAGATCGAGGCGGGCAGGGCGGAACCGGAGGCGGCCGTGAAAGTCCACGTTAATGGCGAGCCGGTGATCATGCAGGCCGGCGGTAACCGCTATACCGGCCGGATCGTGCTGCCGGCCTCTACGCATCAAGGCTTCCACAGCGTCTGGCGCGGTTCCTATGGCTCTATCGTCACCGCGATCGTAAGGCTGGCAGACGGGCGCGCTGCCGGGGCGTATGTCGTGACGGGCGGGATTGGCTGAGGCGACGAAGTTGCCGATCTCCCCACAAGAGGGGAGATTAAGCGCTCTGGCGCCGGCGCTTCCCCACAAGGCGCTCCCACTACCCCATCCAATCCACCACCAGCGCTGTCACCCCGAATATCGCGCCTGCCGCGCACACCGCGTTCCATCCGCCCCATGCCCAAGCCACCCCCGCCAGCAGCGAGCCGATCGCGCCGCCGATGAAGAAGATGCCGACGAACAGCCCGTTGATGCGGCCGCGCGCCTTAGGCTGCAGCAGGTTGACGGCCCGGCGGCCGAGCGTCTGGTCGCCGGTGACGCCGATGTCGAGCAGCACGGCGCTGACGCCCATGAGGATGAGCGGCAGCCATGCGTCGCCGGCCTTGGCTGCGCCCGCCCATGCGGCGAGGCCGAGCGCCGCGATCAGCACGAGGTGGCACAGGATCGTGGCGGAACGCGTAAAGCCGCGATCGCCGGCGCGGCCGAAGATCGGCGTCACCGCCGCACCCCCGGCGCCCACCAGCGCGAACAGGGCAATGCCTTTCTGGCCGAGATCGAAGGGCGGAGCGGAGAGGCGAAGCGCCACCGCGGTCCAGAACACGCTGAAGGCGGCCATCACCAGGCTGGCGGTAAAGGCGCGGCGGCGCAGCACGGGTTCCTGAGCCAGAAGTCCGATCAGCGAGGCGAGGAGCTCCGCATAGCTCGCATGCGCCACCGGTTTCCGCCTCGGCAGCGTCAGGCCGAGCAGGATGGCAAGCAGCGCGAGCGCCGCGGCGCTGATGCCGTAGAAGGCGCGCCAGCCGAGGGCGTCGGCGATGAGGCTGGCAATCGGACGCGACAACAAGATGCCGATCATCAGCCCGCTCATCACGTCGCCGATGACGCGTCCGTCCTGTCCGGGCGGCGCCATCGAGGCCGCGACCGGCACCAGCACCTGGATGCAGGAACAGGCGGCGCCGAGCACGAACAGCATGGCAAGCAGCGAGGCGGCGGCCGGCGCGAACGAAGCGGCCGCCGCCGCGAGCGCGGCCACAGCGAGCATGCGCAACACCAGCACGCGGTTCTCGATGAGATCCGACAGCGGCACCAGGAGGAACAGTCCCGCCGCATAACCGAGCAGCGTGGCCATCGAGACAAACCCACCCTCCGATGCCCCGGCGCCCAACGACGGGCCGATCAGCCCGACCAGCGTCTGCGGCGCGAACAGATTGGTGACGATGATGCCGACAGAGGCGGCGAACAGCAGCGTCTGGGACCGGGTGATGGCGCCGCCTCCGGCATGCGGCAACGGATCGGCGAACTCGGCCGTCGCGATCCGGGTGTTGTCTGTTCCGTTCATGGGTAGCCTCGCTCTCCGCATATTTCGCGAGGACTTTATTCGCATTGATCATAATGCTACAATTCAAATGATCTGATAATGATTATGCGAGATACGCATGAACATCCATGACCTCGAAGCTTTCGTCGCCGTTGTCGAAACCGGCTCGATCGTCGGCGCTTCGGCAAGGCTCAACCTCACCCAGCCCGGCGTGACGCGTCGGGTGCAAAATCTCGAGGAGCAACTGGCGACGCCCTTGCTCGACCGCCAGTCGAAGCCGCTCAAGCCCACCGCGTCCGGCCGCGAGGCCTATGAGCATGGCCGCCGCGTGCTGCGCTCGCTGGAGGATATGAAGGCGGGCGTCTCGCCGGACGGCGAGGTGAGGGGCGAGTTCCGCCTCGGCATCATGCCTTACCTTTCGACCAGCGCGCTGTCCGAGCCGCTCGACAGTCTGCGCGCGGCCTTCCCGCAACTGACGCTCAAGATCACCTCCAGCCTCTCGCCGCGCCTGGTGGAGCAGGTGCTGCACAGCGAGATCGATGCCGTCGCCGTCTGCCTTGCCGAGGGCGTCGCGCCGCCGCCTGAGCTCGTGGGCGACGATCTCGGCGTGCAGGCGGTGCTGCTGGTGGCCTCGCCAAGCCTCGGCGTGCCGAAGCCGGCCGAGCTCAACGATCTGGCACGCTATCCTTGGGTGCTCAACGAAACCGGCTGCGGCTTCCGCGCTTTCATCCGCCACCGCTTCGAGGCGGCGCGGCTGCCTTTCCATGTCGGCGTCGAGGCGCAGGGCGCGGATCTGAGAATGTCGCTGGTGGCGCGTGGCCATGGCATCGGCGTCGTCACGCCCGGCGCGCTGTCGGGCAGCCAATGGCGCGACGCGGTCGAGGTGGTCGACTGCCCCGGCTTCAAGCCGCAGGTGCGCTGCTGGCTGCTCCACCGCCCCCCGGCCGGCCGGCTGGCGCGCCCGATCGCGGTCTTCCGCGATGCGCTGGCCGAGGCGCTAAAGGGGCCGATGCCGCTGATGTCGTGATGGCTCTTGTCGCTATATACGCATCTTGTGTGACTGGCGCGACTGATCGACGTAAGGCTTGATTGCCACGTGGTTCCCCCAATCCGTCGCTGCTTCGCAGCGCCACCTTTCCCCCCTCCGGAGGGAAAGGAAGGGAGCCTTGCCGGACGCGCGTTGACGGCAAGAAGGCTTGGCGCCTTTCCTCT
>CCNB01000003.1:222331-306898 GCA_000824785.1 Mesorhizobium plurifarium
GGGGGTCGACCAGCGCGCCGTTAGACAATGCCCGCGCCAAGCTGCCATCCACGCTATCGTGGGAGAAGGGGAAGTCGCACTACCTTGACCCATCCCCCACCTCCGCTATCTTCGCGCCATGCCGAACACCGCTCCCTCCGCCGCCGCGCCGCTGATCATCATCGACCTGCAGACCGGCATGTTCGACGGCCGTTTCGACCCGCCAATCCATGACGCCGACACGATCGCCGAGCGCGCCCGCAGGCTGATCGCCTGGGCGCGGCGTTCCGGCCGCAAGGTGGCGTTCGTGCGTCATGACGGGCCGGAAGGCGACCCGCTGGCGCCGGGCGCCTCCGGCTGGCCGGTCTGGCCGCCGCTCGGCCAGGCGGCCGACGAGCCGACTTTCGGCAAGAATGTCGGCAACGCCTTCTCGAACCCCGACCTCGGCGAATGGGTGGCCGGGCAGGGCGCGAAGGACGTCGTGCTCATCGGCGCTCAGACCGATTTCTGCGTCGCCGCCACGGTGAAGGGCGCCTTCGCCGAAGGGCTCGGCGTCACGGTAGTTTCCGACGCGCATTCGACGCTGGACAGCGAAAAGGAAAAGGCGTCCGACATCATCACCCGCCACAACGAGGCGTTCGCCGGGCAGGGCGCACGGATGGCGACGACGGCTGAGCTGACCGAAGGCTGAGCGCACCGTCCCTTCTCCCACAACAAGGGGAGAAGGGACGAACCACAACCCAAGGAGTCCCATCTTGCCCACCCTCACTCTTCCCGCCGAAGGAGGCTGCCGCTGTGGCCGCGTGCGACTGAAGATCTCGGCAAGGCCATTGCTCACCATGGCCTGTCACTGCACCGGTTGCCAGTCGATGTCGTCCAGCGCCTATTCATTGAGCGCGGCGGTCCCCTCGGAAGGGTTCGAGGTAACCAAGGGCGAGCCGGTGGTCGGCGGTCTGCACCGCGCGTCGAAACACTATTTCTGCGGCTACTGCATGACCTGGATGTTCACGCGGCCGGAAGGGATCGACTGGTTCGTCAATCTGCGCCCGACCATGCTCGACGACCACGCCTGGTTCACACCCTTCATCGAAACCTGGACGGCTGAGAAACTGCCCTGGGCGGAGACATCGGCCGTGCACAGCTACGAAGCGCTGCCCGCCTTCGAGGAATATGAGGGACTGGTCGCCGAATACGCCGGCACCCAGGGTTGATCGAGGACTGTGCAGATAAAAAAGCGGCGACCTAGGGCAAGGTCGCCGTTGCCATCTCCGTACATGGTCGACGCGGCCGTTGGGGGCGCATTGTTGGGGATGTGCTTGGGCGTCCGCGTCGACCACGGCGGCCTCATACCGCAGGCTTCACCATGGCACATTTGCCGCCCGCTGAAACTTCCGCGAAAACGGTATATTGCGGCGGTTGCACTTGCCTTCCTGCACACGGACGAGAAAGCAAGGGCGAAACACTTTCTCCCTCGAACCGCATTGACCTCGTCCGCACGACCGGCGACGACTGACGCTTTCCTTTTCAAGGGATTGCATCGTGAACCAGACTCATTTTCTCAACGCCAGGCTTGCCGATGGCACGGTCGCTGACCTCACCGTGGCCGACGGCCGCTTCAGTGCCATAGTGCCTGCGGCCAATACGATCACGCCGCTGGCCGGCGCTGTCGACCTCGCTGGCCAGCTGGTGCTGCCGGCTTTCGTGGAGGGCCATATCCATCTCGACACATCCTTCTATGGCGACGTCTGGCGCCCGCACATTCCCTGCACAAACGGTTTTGACGTGCGCGAGCGGGTCGCCTTCCAGATGCGCAACCTCGAGCAGGCAGCACCCATGGCGGAGCGGGCGAGAAACCAGCTCGAGCTCTGTGTGGCGCATGGCAGCCTCGCCATGCGCAGCCATGTCATGGTCGACGCCGCGGTCGGGTTGAAGCATGTGGAGACGATCCTTGGGGTGCGTGAGAAATATCGCGACCTGATCGATATCCAGCTTGTCGCCTTCCCGCAGAGCGGCATCCTGTCCTCGCCAGGCACTGCGGAATTGCTCGACGAGGCGCTTAAGCTCGGCTGCGACCTGATCGGCGGGCTAGATCCGGCAAGCTTCGACCGCGATGTGAACGGACACCTCGATGTGGTGTTCGGCCTTGCCGAAAAACGCGGCGCCGGTATCGACATCCACTTGCATGACCGCGGCACGCTTGGCCTGTTCGAGATTGAGGAGATCGTCGCCCGGACCATAGCGTCGGGCATGCAAGGAAAGGTCGTTGTCAGCCACGCCTACGGGCTGGGCGATATTTCCGCCGAGGCGCTGGCCGCCGCGGCCGAGCGCATCGCCGTTGCCGGAGTCGCCATCATGACCAACGCGCCCGGCGATCATCCATTCCCGCCGGTGGCGGCGCTGCGCAAGGCGGGCGTTACCGTCTTCGCCGGGTCCGACAACATCCGCGATTCCTGGTGGCCCTATGGCGATGGCGACATGCTCAACCGCGCGAACATGATCGGCTATCGCTCCGGCTTCTACGAGGATTGGGAACTGGAAGCGGCCTATGATGTGGTGAGCCATGCCGGCGCCAAGGTGCTAGGCCTCGAAGGCTACGGCATCGCCGTCGGCGCCAGGGCGGATTTCGTCGCGCTGAGGGCCGAGCATGTCCCGGAAGCGGTGGTGGCGGTGCCGAAGGAGCGCACCGTGTATCGGGCCGGCAGGGAAGTAGCCCGGGGTGGGAAGCTGGCCGCCTAGGTCGCCTTACATATCGCTCGCCTAATATCGCCGGAGAAGCTATATTGCACCCGAGTGGCTTGGAGGGATAGCCATGTCGGAATTCAATGTCGGCTTCGTGGTTTTCCCGGGCATCACCCAGCTCGATTTCACCGGTCCTTTCGAGGTTTTGAGCCGGCTCGCAACGCCACCCTCTATGTCCGAGCCGAGCAGGTTTGCTAACGCGCAGAGTTACGTCGCGGCAAAAACCATGGCGCCGGTCGAGAGCGATCGGGGCCTCCTGTTGATGCCCAACTGCACCTTTGAAGACTGTCCGCCGCTCGATCTGATCTGCGTGCCTGGCGGCGCCGGCATCGTCGAAGCGCTCGCTGACGCGGAGACGCTTGGTTTCATCAGCCGTCAGGCCGCGGGTGCGCGTTACGTGACATCGGTCTGTATCGGCGCCTTTCTGCTTGGCGCCGTCGGGCTGCTGCGGGGAAAGCGGGCCACCACCCATTGGGCCCACACCAGCCTGCTGCCGCTTGTCGGCGCGACTTACGAAAAAGCGCGTATCGTGCGCGACGGCAATGTCTTCACCTCGGCTGGCGTTTCCGCCGGCCTCGACTTCGCTTTCGCGATCATCGCTGAACTTGCCGGAGTTGACGTTGCAAAAGCCATCCAGCTCTCGATCGAGTACGACCCTGAGCCGCCTTTCGATGCCGGCCATCCCGACAAGGCATCCAAAGCGGCAACGGCGCTGATGACACAGCGCAACGCCGCAGCCCGCACAGGGATAGAGCAGGCGCTGGGTGGTAGGCTCGCGTCGTCGGCCAACTGAGCGGCGGCCGGCTTTGCAGCTTGTGCGCCGACGCCGCATGTTTCCACGCGGGCTCGGGATTTGCCATGAAGAGAGAATACTCAAAGCCGACGCTCGTCAGCAAAGGCCGGCTTTCGGCACAGACCGCGAGACCAAGTGGTTCGGATGCGCAGGCGCCGGAGTAAGGCGCAGCCCTTAAGGGACGTGAATCGCTGCACCAGGCGACAAGCCCAAGCGTCTGACATTGCAGGCTACGCCGCCTGGCAGGCCGCATGCCCGATCCCATAAATTAATTTGCATGCATATGTTTCAAGCCGCCTCGGCTTCGTGAAGCATTTCACCGTTCGTGCGCAATCCACCGGTTACAGACGCATCGCAAAAGCGGCGCTGGGTGAAGAGGCGGCACCGGTTTGCGCCGCTGATTTATGGGAGCTTTCCATGTTCAAAAGTCTCAACCGGATCCGCGCCGCCTTCGCGCAGGCAAGCAAGCGCCGCCGCACGACGCGCCAGCTCAACGAACTGCCGCCGGATATCCGCAAGGATATCGGCTGGCCGCAATCCGCTCAGGACGACGAGATTCGGTTGCCGTTCTGAGGCGGACGCAAAGGCGCCACACCAGCGCGGCCGGCTTCTCGCGGCTTGGTTTCGATGGCGCCGGCTGGCCGCGCATCGCGGCCCGGCCGGCGCCAGATGGCGGCGCCTTCAGCCTATATTTCCGCAACGACCGTGCCGGACACCGGATCCGTCACGCCGAGATCGCCGCCCAGGTCTTCGAGCATATCGCGGAACGTGTCGAGGATGCCGATCATCGTCGGGCGCGCCGCGGCGAGGCTATCCATGTCGTCCCATTCGCCGACCATGCAGAATGTGCGCTCGCCGGTCTTGATAAGGGCGCCCTTGCGAAAGCCCTTGGCGTTCAGCGAGACCTTTTCATGCGCTTCGACGAAGGCGTTCTCCTTGCCTGGCTTGGTGCGAAAGCGGACTACGTTGTAGGCGGTCATGGCTTCCTCCGTCCGATGAGATATCAGCCGGCCGGCTTGTAAGCGCCGGCTGCCTTGTTGGCGGCCGCGATCACTGCCTTCATGTCGAGCTCTTCAAGGACGACGAGATCGCTTACCGAACCGCTTGCCCGCACCGCGAGCGTCATCCCCATCCCGGCGATCTGGTCCGGCACCTCGCCGTTGACGATGACGTCATAGAGGCCGCGTGTGAACATCAGGCTGTTCATCTTGCCGCCCACGCTTTCAAACAGCGCTGCGATTGCAACCTCACGGTTCGATCCTTGCATCAGCCCTTTGGCGGCGTGGGGTTCATAAGTCGCCAATATGGTAACCTTCATGGGACTCTCCTCCTAATGTCACTGCCTCGGCCACCCAATGATGTGGGCAGCACGGACGTGCCTGTTCTCTCCTGGCATTTGACTGGTCTGTTAGTGGACCGCTCGGGGGCAGTCCTGGCCAACGGGCGGTTCAACCGGAGCGAGGCTCCGGTCTATTGTAATATGCGCTATTTCTAATATAACGACAATCCGCCATCTGCCTGGAGCCGATGGCTGACCTTTCATTAGTATTCGCGAAAATCTGTGGGCCAAATGTCGCCTCGACGATGCGCCATGACCGATTTGTGTATTCACGCGAAAGGCGCGGCCTGTTAATAGGTCAATGAAGCTGACCTAAATAAGCACTGCGGGAGGTGCGCCTTGACCCTGTTGAACCTTCTGGCCTCGCGCTCCTCGCGCATGAAGGCTTCGGAAATCCGCGAGCTGTTGAAGCTGCTCGACCAGCCGGACATCATCTCCTTCGCCGGCGGCATTCCCGACCCGTCGCTGTTTCCAGCCGAAGCGATCGGCGATGCCTACCAGGCGGTGCTGGGCGGCACGGACGCGGGGGCAGCGCTGCAGTATCAGGTCAGCGAAGGCTTCCTGCCGCTGCGCAAATGGCTGGCCGCCTATATGGGCAAGCTTGGCGTTCAATGCGACGAAGGCAACATCTTCATCACCTCCGGCTCGCAGCAGGCGCTCGACTATCTCGGCAAGCTCTTTTTGTCCCCCGGCGACACTGCGCTTGTGACATGGCCGACCTATCTCGGCGCGCTGCAGGCCTTCAACGCCTATGAGCCGCGCTATGACCGGTTGAACACCGCCGGTGGCAACATGACGCCGGAGGCTTATCGCGCTGCCGCGGCCGCAAATGGCGGCAAGGTGAAGTTCGCCTATCTGGTGCCGGATTTCGCGAATCCGACCGGCAACACCCTGGACACCAAGCAGCGCGAGGCGGTGCTCGACTTGGCCGGCGAGCTCGACATCGCCGTCATCGAGGACGCCGCCTATCGCGCGCTGCGTTATGACGGCGAGGGTGTGCCGCCGATCCTGGCGCTCGACTGCGCCCGCTCCGGCGGCATCGATCATGCGCGCACGCTCTATTGCGGCTCCTTCTCGAAAATCCTGTCGCCCGGCATGCGCGTCGGCTGGGTCTGCGCGCCGCGTCATGTGGTGGAAAAGCTTGTGCTGATGAAGCAGGCCTCCGACCTGCACAGCCCCTCGATCAACCAGATGGTCATGCACCGCGTCGCCGAAACCGTCTTCGACGCCCAGGTGGACAAGTTGATCGGCGCCTACCGCAAGCGGCGCGACGCGCTGCTTGGCGCGCTCGAAGCCAACATGCCCGACGGCATTTCCTGGAGCCGTCCGGACGGCGGCATGTTCGTCTGGCTGACGCTGCCGGAAGGCACGGACGCCACCGAGCTGCTGGCGCGCTCGGTCAAGGAGGCGCGCGTCGCCTTCGTGCCGGGCAACGCCTTCTACGCCGACGGCACCGGCCGCAACACGCTGCGCATGTCGTTCACGCTTGCCGACGACCGCGCGGTGAACGAAGGCGTGCCGCGGCTGGCGAAGCTGCTGCGGGGATAAGCCTTCAATCACCGCCGTCTCGCGCAGGCGTGATTGGTAGTGCGCAGGCGTGATTGTTCGCGCGGCCGATTCCTCGGTTAGTGTCGTGATCGATCCAACACCCCCTGGATCGACCGGCCGTGGGGTCCCACCTCCATAGTCCGAACGAAAGAGCCCCGACGCCTCCACCGGCGGGGCTTTTTCTTTGTCCAGGCAGGCGGTCGCGCCTGCTTGCCCTTTTTCGGGCCGCTTTTCCGCTACGCTGTGTTGTTCAGGGAGGATCAAATGATCTTGCGCGTCAGCTTCACCATGCTTGCCCTGGTCGCCTTGGCCACCCAGGCGCAGGCGTTCGAGATATCCAGCCCCTCGGTCTCCGACGGCAAATGGGATGCGAAATATCTCGGCGACAAGGCCGGCTGCGGTGGGCAGAGCGTCTCGATCGCGCTTGCCTGGAAGGATCCGCCGGCCGGCACGAAGAGCTATGCGCTGACCATGTTCGACACCGACGCCAATGGCGGCAAAGGGTTCTGGCACTGGCTGGCCTGGAACATCCCGGCGAGCGCCAAGGGACTGCGCGAGGGCGCCGGCGCGCAGGGTGGCAAGCGCATGCCCAAGGGCTCGTTACTGGGTAAAGGCGACGTCGGCCGCGTCGGCTATTTCGGCCCGTGCCCGCCGCCCGGCAGCGGCGACCATCACTATGTCTTCACGCTCTATGCGCTGGGCGAAAAGACGCTGCGCACGCCGGACAATCCGCTGCCGGACATGGTCTCGGTCGCGGCGAAGAGCTCCGCGCTCGGCCAGGCGACGGTGACGTATACTTATGGGAGGTAGCTAATCTCCCCCTTTGATGGGGAGACTACCCTCACTCCGCCGCCTCCAGCTTGTCCTGCGTCTTCGTCTCGAAGTCGCTGGCGTCGTGGCGCTCGCGCAGCTGGAAGGCCGGATCGCCGGACATGCGGTTGACCATGCGCCCGCGGCTCACCGCCGGCCGCGCATCGATCGCGTCGGCCCAGCGCTGGACGTTCTTGTACTCGTGCACGGACAGGAACTCCGCGGCGTTGTTGTAGCTGCGGCCCTTGGCGAGCCCGCCATACCAGGGCCAAACCGCAATGTCGGCGATGGTGTAATCGGGGCCTGCGAGATATTCGCTCTCCGCCAGCCTGCGGTCGAGCACGTCCATCTGCCGCTTGGTCTCCATGGCGAAGCGGTCGATCGCATATTCGATCTTGTGCGGCGCATAGGCGTAGAAATGGCCAAAGCCGCCGCCGAGATAGGGTGCGGAGCCCATTTGCCAGAACAGCCAGGAGAAGGTTTCCGCGCGCGCCGCGCGCTCGGTCGGCAGGAATTCGCCGAATTTTTCGGCGAGATAGGTGAGGATCGAGCCGGACTCGAACACGCGCACCGGCTTCGGCTCGCTGCGGTCCATCAGCGCCGGGATCTTCGAGTTCGGGTTGACCTCGACGAAGCCGCTGCCGAACTGGTCGCCGTCGCCGATCTTGATCAGCCAGGCGTCGTATTCGGCGCCCTTGTGGCCGAGCGCCAGAAGCTCCTCCAGCATGATCGTCACTTTCTGACCGTTGGGCGTGGCCAGCGAGTAGAGCTGCAGCGGGTGCTTGCCGACCGGCAATTCCTTCTCATGCGTCGGGCCTGCGATCGGCCGGTTTATCGAAGCGAACTCACCGCCATTCGGCTTGTTCCAGGTCCAGACTTTCGGCGGGATATATTCGTCCATGTGCGGAGGCCCTGTAGGTTCGGAGAACTGCGACGTCTGCTGATGGCGATAGACTTAGGTGCGGTTGCGCGCGCGTCAAAGAAAAAAGTTCAATCTTCGTTGAACTAGCGCTTGTGCCAGCATGCAGGGCTTCCCTCCTCCCACGAGGAGAAGGACGAGGGCCCTTGCGCCGCGCGCCTCCGGCCATACTTAATAGGCGAAGACCCGCAATGCAGGATGGATCGATGACCATCGGGAAAATTTCGCGCTCCGTCGTTGCCGTGCGCGCCATGGTGCCGGACGACGCTTTCACCGCTAATGCGCTGGGCACGCGCCGCGAAGGCAGCGGCGTGGTGATCCGCGACAATGGGCTGGTGCTCACCATCGGCTACCTCATCACCGAGGCCGAGGAGGTGTGGCTGACCGACCAGGACGGCCGCGTGGTCGCGGCCCACGCGCTGGCCTACGACCAGGAGACCGGTTTCGGCCTCGTCCAGGCGCTGGCGCCGCTCGGCCTGCCGCCCGTCCAGTTCGGCAACGCCAGGAAGGCCAATATCGGCGATGCCGTGACGCTCGCCGACGGCATCGGCCAGCAGGTCGATGCGCATATCGTCACTAAGCAGGAATTCGCCGGCTACTGGGAATATCTGATCGACGAGGCGATCTTCACGGCGCCCGCGCATCCGTCCTGGGGCGGTGCCGCGCTGTTCGACGGCGACGGCAAGCTGCTCGGTGTCGGTTCGCTGCGCCTGCAGATGAGCCGGGCCGGCGAGGTCGCCGACATCAACATGGTGGTGCCCATCGACCTTTTGACGCCGATCCTCGACGATCTCATCAAGCGCGGCCAGACCGCGACGGCGCCGCGCCCTTGGCTCGGCGCCTTCTCGGCCGAGTCGAACGGCATGGTGGTGGTGATGAGCGTGGCGGAAGGTGGCCCGGCCGCCAAGGCGGGCCTGCGTCAGGGCGACATCATCTCCGACGTGCGCGACGGCGAGGTAGACGGTCTGGCGGATTTCTACAGAAAGCTCTGGCAGAACCCGGCCGGCTCGGAAATACCGCTGCGCGTCGTGCGCGACGGCCGCGAGACCTGGCTGCGCGTCAAATCCGCCGACCGCAATTCCTTTCTGAAAAAGCCGCAACTCCAATAGGTTCGGCGCCCTTATGCATCCCAGGCTGCTGAAAACCTTTCTGGCGGTCGCGCGCACCCGCAACGTCACGCGCGCGGCGCAACAGGTCAATCTCGCGCAGTCGAGCGTCAGCGACCAGATCCAGGCGCTGGAAACCGAGCTGGGCGCCAACCTCTTCACCCGCTCGCGGCAGGGGCTTACCCTGACGCCGGCCGGCGAGGCGCTGAAACCCTATGCCGAGGACCTGCTGGCGCTCGCCGACGATGCCCGCGCCGTCATCGATGCCACCAAAGCCGAGGCGGCCGGCAGCCTGTCGATCGGCGCCCTGGAGACGATCGCCTCGGCAAGGCTTGCCGGCTGGCTCGCCGGTTTCCGCGCCGCGCATGCCGGCATCGACATCAAGCTTAAGGTGGCCGGCAGCGGCGAGTTGCTGCGCCGGCTGGAGGACGGCGAGATCGACGTCGCTCTCTGCTTCGAGCGGTCCAATATCGGTGAGCCGGACCTGCGCTTTGCCAGGCGCGTCGTGGCGGCCGAGCCGCTTGCGCTGATCGTGCCGCCCGGCGACAACCGCGCGGATGTCGATCTGGCGGCGCTGGCCGAGAAGCACTTCGTCGCCACCGAGACCGGTTGCGTCTACCGGGCCATGGTCGACAAGGCGTTTGCCGAAGCGGGCCTGGGCAAACCTAGCCTCGCCGCCGAAGCAGGCAGCATCGATGCCATCGCCGGCCTGGTGGCGGCCGGCGCCGGCTTTGGCCTCGTGCCGCGGCTCGCGGTCGCTGCCGCGATCGACCGCGGCGAGGTTGCCGAACTTGCCTGGCCCGGCCCGGTCCGCTCGGCGGACGTCGTGATGATCTGGCGCCGCCGGCGCGTCCAGCCGCCGGCGCTGAAGGCGCTGCTCACCGCTGTGGGGGAGGGCTTCGTCCCGGTCAAATCAGACGGTGCCCGCCCTCGACATGCAGCGTCTCTCCCGTCGTGAAGCCATTGCCGATCAGGAAGCGGATCGCGTCGGCGATGTCCTCGGGCCTTCCGACCCGCCCCGCAGGCAAGCGCTTCGCCATCGCGGCAAGCGTCTCGTTCTTCGCATCGCCAACGACGAACCCCCAGATCGGCGTGTCGACCCAACCCGGCGAGACGGCGTTGACGCGGATCGGCGCCAGCTCGACGGCCAAAGCCCGCACCAGCCCTTCCAGCGCCGCGTTGACCGCGGCGACCACCGAGCCGCGCGCCGCCGGCCTGTAGGCGGCAATGCCCGAGACGAAGGTGAGCGAACCGGACGGAGGCAGTATCGGCGCTCCATGCTTGGCAAGCAGCAGCGGTCCGTAGAACTTGCTTTCCACCACACGCTGCGCGGCTGAAAGCTCGACCTCGGGCAGCAGCCGGTAGGCGCCCTCGATTGCAGCGGCGGTGCTGACGATATGGTCGAGCCGGCCGATGCGCTGAAACAGTGCGGCGACCTCATCCTCGCGGCCGATGTCGGCCACCGCCGTTTCAAGCGTGTCCCGACGGCCGAGCGCTTCCCGCGCCGCGCTCAGCTTCGCTTCGCCGCGCCCGGCGATGATGACGTGCGCGCCTTCCGCGAGGCACTGTCTGGCGAGCGCCAGCCCCATGCCCGAACTGCCGCCGACGATAAGGATTCTTTGCTTGTCCATGTCCATACCTTTCCTTTGCATGGAGAGGGTTTGGCAGGTCGCAGCGCGAAGCGGAAACGGAAGAAACCGATGGCGCCATCGGAAACTCCGATGGCGAAGCCGACGGGCTCGCCGGCTGCCAGCGCAGGCTCTGGCATAAACGGTCGCGAGAACCTGGCCGCGCGGGAACCCGGCTCCTCGCGGTCCTGCGCGAGGAAACCGCAATTTCGGCAGCCTTGACTTGGGCGCTGCCCGTTCCAGATGCACAGTACGGGCTCCGAGTTCATGCATTGCGCGCACTCCTGATCGTCGACGTATTTCAGGCTGACGAATGCCCGCCGAAAGGAGATATCTGTGAACAACAAGTCGCTTATCATGCTGGCCACGTCGCTGGTTTCCGGCCTCCTATTCTCGTTCGGCGCAACGCCCATGGCGGCGGCGCAAAGTGCTGCAACCAACATAGTGGTCGGCGCCGACACGACCTTCCCGCCATTCGAGACCGAGACGAATGGCGAGGTCACGGGCTTCGACATCGACATGATCAAGGCGATCGCCAAGGCCGAGGACATGACGGTCAGCCTGAAAACGCTGCCGTTCAACGGCATCATCCCAAGCCTGCAGGCCGGCTCGATCGATGCCGCGGTTGCAGGGATAACCATCAAGACCAGCCGCATGCAGAACGTCGATTTCAGCGACGCCTACTATAAATCCGGCTTGTCGGTGCTGGTGAAGAAGGACTCCGGCATCAAGGGCTTCGACGACCTCAAGGGCCATGTGGTCGCCACCAAGAAGGCAACCTCGTCCGTCGATTATCTGACCAGCCACGGCTTCGCGGCGGATTATGTGAAGCAGTTCCAGAGCATCGATGCCGCCTACCAGGCGCTCGAGACCGGCGGCGCGGACGCGGTCATCTTCGACAATCCCGTCAACGTCAACTTCAAGGCCGGCCACGACAATGTCGAGACCGTCGGCCCGCTGCTGACCGGCGAATATTACGGCATCGCCATCAGCAAGCAGAAGCCGGAGCTGGTCGAGAAGATCAATGCCGGCCTCGCCAAGATCAAGCAGAACGGTGAATACCAGAAGCTTTTCGAGAAATATTTTGGAGGCGACACCAGCGGCGTCGTCAATGAGGTGCAAAAACCGGCCTCCGTTGCGATTTCGGGCTGAGGACCGTTCGGATCGACCGAACGACGGATTCCCTCAGCTTCCCGGCCTGTCCGGCCGGAGGGAGCGCATGGCGCGAGCCATGCGCACCGCCGGCGAGGCAGGCGGGAAATAGCATTCCAAGGCACGGTCCATGGGCTCGATCTGGCAAAACCTACCCGTCATCCTTGATGGCCTGCGGCTCACCATCCAGTATTCGATCGTCGCTATCCTCCTGATGGTGGTCATCGGCCTGTTCGCGGCGCTGATGCGCCTGTCGACAATCGCGCCGCTGCGCTGGATCGCCACCGGCTATGTCGAGATTTTTCGATCCACCCCGCTGTTGGTGCAGCTTTTCTTCATCGTGCTCGGCCTGCCGGCGATCCTGCCCGTCAACCAGTGGTTCGGTCAGCTCACCTATCCCATCCTCGCCGCCGCCTTCACGCTCAGCCTCAACGAGGGCGCCTATGTCACCGAGATCATTCGCGCCGGCATTCTCGGCGTCGACCGGGGCCAGAAGGAGGCGGCGCAGTCGATCGCCATGAACGGCTTCCAGACGATGCGCTATATCGTCCTGCCCCAGGCGTTCAAGCGGATGATTCCGCCGCTGGTCAACCAGGCTGCGCAAACGATCAAGGACACCTCGCTGCTGGCGCCGGTCGGCATCGCCGAGCTGGTCTACAAGGGCGAGATCGTGATCGCCGAGACCTTCGCGTCCTTCGCCATCTGGGGGCTGATCGCCGCCCTCTACTTCGTCCTCATCTTCTCGCTGTCGAAGTTCTCGTCCTACCTGGAGAGGAGGCTTCAAGTTGATAAACGTTAAGGACCTTCACAAGTCCTTCGGCCACAACGAGATCCTCAAGGGGATAACCACCCATGTGGAGGAAAAGGAGGTCGTCGTCGTCATCGGCCCGTCGGGAAGCGGCAAAAGCACGTTCCTGCGCTGCCTGAACGGGTTGGAGAAGGCAACCAGCGGCGAGATCGAAATCGCTGGCATGGTGCTGACCGATCCGAAGACGAACATCCACCAGCTGCGCCAGCATGTCGGCATGGTGTTCCAGCAGTTCAACCTGTTCAAGCACCTGACCATTCTGGAGAACGTCACGATCGGCCCGCGCAAGGTCAAGAAGATCCCTGTCGAGGAGGCCAACAGGGTCGCGCGCGAATTGCTGGCCAAGGTCGGCCTCGTCGGCAAGGAACAAAGTTACCCCGACGAGCTTTCCGGCGGCCAGCAGCAGCGCGTGGCGATCGCGCGCTCCCTGGCGATGGGACCGGCGGTCATGCTCTTCGACGAGCCGACCTCTGCGCTCGATCCCGAAATGGTGGGCGAGGTGCTTCAGGTCATGAAGACCCTCGCCGTCGAGGGCATGACGATGGTCGTCGTCACCCATGAGATGGGTTTTGCCCGCGAGGTCGGGCACCGGGTGATCTTCATGGATGACGGCATGATCGTCGAGGAGGGGGCGCCGAAGGCGCTTTTCTCGGATCCGCAGAGGGAGCGCACGAAGAGCTTCCTGGCGAAGATCCTGTAGCGCCAGACCGCCGGATTCCCCTCCATCGGCCTTAGTGCCTGCTTCTGCTGACAGAAACTGGCAACAGAGGAGGCTACATGGGCCGCGGAATCGGCGAGACTGTCTCCCGGTCAGCAATGCGGCAGAGGTGGCGATGGCCCCGATCAAGGTCGATCCGGACAAGGTGCGCGAGTTCCGCGATGCCGACAGCTTCTATGCGTGGCTGGCCGAAAACCATGCCGGCGAAAGCGAGATCTGGATCAAGGTTCACAAGGTCGGCTCGGGGCTACCATCGATCACGCCGAAGGAAGCGATCGACGTCGTGCTTTGCTTCGGCTGGATCGACGCGGTTCGCAAATCGCTCGACGACAAGAGTTTCCTGCAGCGCTACACGCCGCGCGGCAGGAAAAGCATCTGGAGCAAGATCAACATCGACAATGTCGCGCGCCTGATCGAGGCGGGCCGCATGACCGAGCATGGCCTGCGCGAGGTCGACGCCGCCAAGGCCGACGGTCGCTGGGACCGCGCTTATGCCGGCTCGAGGGAGATGACCATCCCGCCCGACCTGCAGGCAGCAATCGATGCCGAGCCGAAGGCGAAAGCGATGCTGGAGAAGCTCTCGGCGCAGAACCGCTTCGCGCTCGCTTTCCGCACCCAGAACATGAAGACCGAAGCGGGACGCAGGAAGAAGATCGCCGATCTCGTCGCTATGCTGGCGCGTGGCGAAACGATCCACCCGCAGAAGAAGTAAGGGATGATCCCGGACCGTGGTTGCTGGTTTGCCCCACTGAGACCGCGAACAAAAGACGCCGCCCTGAGGGAGGGCGGCGTCTTCGGGAAGCGATGATCCTGAACCCTTTGCAAGCGGTCCCGGATCATCCGGTCATGAAGTTCGAAACGTGTCGGGCCTTACGCGGCCTTCTTCGCAACATGCTTCTTCGCACGGTGCTTGCGCACGTGGTGCTTCTTCACGTGGTGCTTCTTGGCGTGATGCTTCGAGTGCTTCCTCACGTGATGATGCTTGCGAGCATGATGACGGTGATGCTTGCGGTGATGCTTCTTGTGCGGGCCGTTGGCGGCCGGCTTGGCGGCATCGGTCGCCGCCGGCTTCGCGGCTTCGGTGGTGGCAGCCGGAGCCGTGGTCGTCGCCGGAGCCGTGGTCGTCGTCGTGGTGGTCTGGGCATTGGCGGCCGGCACCGCGAAAGCGAGCGCGACGGCAAGGCCGAGTGCGGAAAGAAGGGTCTTTTTCATAATCGGCAATCCTTGGGTTTAAGATCGATGTCTTTGTCGCGCGCCGCAAATTCGGCTGCTCCGGTACCGCTTATGACAGCCGCTTTTTTCGCGAGTTTTTCCCGACTGTTGAATCTTGTTTCCAGATTGTGTCTGACGCTTTCCCTTGCGGAAAGAGATGGCCGCTTGCGATGAAGGCGACCGTGCATCCGGCTGGTTTGGAGGCAGGCCTTTCATGAGCCCGATCGCACGATGCGTGCGAATTGCGCGTCCTAATCATTCGATCCGATCGATGCCATCTTGCTGCCGACATACCGAACGGGAGCAGGAGCAATGACCACCAACACAGATCACTCCGGCAAGGTGGCGCTCGTCACCGGCGGCAACCGGGGCATCGGCCTGGAAACGGCGCGCCAGCTTGCGGAACTCGGCTTCAGCGTCCTCATCGGCGTGCGTGATCTTGCCAAGGGCGAGGCAGCGGCGAAGACGCTTGGCGGCAAGGTCGAAGCCATCGAGCTGGATGTCGCCGCGCCCGAGGCGGCAGCCCGCGCCGCGGCCGAGGTCGAACGCCGGTTCGGACGGCTCGACGTTTTGGTCAACAACGCCGCCATCCACTACGACCCTTCGGCGCGGGCGCTCAAGCCCGACTGGACGGTGATCCGCGAGGCCTTCGAGACCAATGTCTTCGGCGCCTGGCGTGTGGCGGTGGCTTTCGCGCCGCTGCTTCGCGCCTCCGGTCACGGCCGGCTGGTCAACGTCTCGTCGGAAGGCGGCTCGCTCGCTTCGATGGCGCCGGCGCGCCGGCCTATTCGACCAGCAAGGCGACGCTCAACGCGCTGACCCGCATCCTGGCGGCCGAGCTGCGCGGCGCGGGCGTGCTGGTCAATTCGATCTGCCCCGGCTGGGTCGCGACCGACATGGGCGGTCCCGGCGGGCGCCCGGTCGAGAAAGGAGCGGCCGGCATCGTCTGGGCCGCGACCTTGCCCGACGATGGTCCGACCGGCGGCTTTTTCCGCGATGGCAAAAGGCTGCCGTGGTGAGCAGGCATCGATGGGGCGGATATTTCCCAAATTGGGTAAATCCTTCTTGTTCCCGCTTTGGGAAATGGCTATATGGGTGCATGCAAATCGTCAGCAGGAAAGCGCTCGTCACCTTCTGGACAACGCACCCGCAATCAAAAATGCCGCTGACGGCCTGGTTCAATGCATCGAGCAAGGCCGAGTGGAAGGGACCGGCTGACATCAAGGAACAGTTCGGCACAAACGTCGATTTCGTAGCTGACAATCGAGTGGTGTTCGACATTGCGGGCAACAAGTACCGGCTGATTGTGCATGTCAGCTATACGTTCAAGAGGGCGCTCATTAAGTTCGTCGGCACCCACGCGGAGTACGACAAGATAGACGCGGAGAAGGTGTGATGGACAACATCCGACCCATCAGGAACGAAGCCGATTACGATTGGGCGATTGCGGAGATCACTCGCTATTTTGACAAGGAGCCGGTTCCCGGCACGCCTGACGCCGATCGTTTCGATGTTCTTGCTGAACTCATCGAAGCATACGAGGCAAAGAACTACCCTATCGCGGAGACCGACCCGGTGGACGCGATCACTGCTCATATGGAGATGGCCAATCTCGGCAGGCACGCGCTGGTAAAGCTGCTCGGGTCAGCGTCGCGCGCATCTGAGATTCTAGCCCGCAAGCGAGCGCTGACGATGGATATGGCTTTCAAGCTCAATCGTGAATGGCATATCCCCGCAGAGGTTCTGATCGCCCCTTATCACTTGGCCGACCAGGGCAACAAAAAGCATAAAAAAGCCGCCGCTCGTGCTTGATTGCCGAGGTATCTCATCCCCGTGCGACCGCCTCTTGGTCGTTTCCGGCAACTGGTCATCCCATTCATCCGCCATGCTACGAAAATAGCATTCCAGCCTCGCGAAATGTGATGCTAGGCTCGCGCCCGTGCACCCAAGGCACACTGCGGCGCAGTCCGCAGACAGGAGGGCCCGCAAGAGGAGGAGCGCAGAGCGGGATCGAGGCTCCAATCCAAAATCCGAAAGAACCATTGAACCATCGCGAGGCCGCCGCGTTTCCTGTGGTTGGCCATCAGGGAGGAACCACCAGTGAAAGCATCCTGTCTCGTCGCGGCCGCGCTCCTTGCGGCATCTGCAATGCCGGCGGCGGCCGGCCAGATTTCCGACGGCAAGGTCAAGATCGGCATCCTGAACGACCAGTCGGGCGTCTATGCCGATTTCGGCGGCAAGTGGTCGGTCGAGGCTGCCAAGATGGCGGTGGAGGATTTCGGCGGCAAGGTGCAGGGCGCGCCGATCGAGATCGTCAGCGCCGACCACCAGAACAAGCCCGACATCGCCTCCAACATCGCGCGCCAGTGGTACGACACCGAGCAGGTCGACGCGATCATGGAGCTCACGACATCCTCCGTGGCCTTGGCCGTCCAGGGGCTTTCCAAGGAAAAGAAGAAGATCGACATCGTCACGGGTGCCGCCGCCACCGACCTGACCGGCAAGCAGTGCTCGCCCTACGGCTTCCACTGGGCCTATGACACCCATTCGCAGGCCGTCGGCACCGGCGGCGAGCTGGTCAAACAGGGCGGCGACAGCTGGTATTTCATCACCGTCGACTATGCTTTCGGCTATTCGCTGAAGGACCAGACCGCCAAGCTCGTCGAGGCGAGCGGCGGCAAGGTGCTGGGGGAGGTGCGCTATCCGCTGGGCTCAACCGACTATTCCTCCTTCCTTTTGCAGGCGCAGTCTTCCGGCGCCAAGATCGTCGGGCTCGCCAATGCCGGCCTCGACACGTCGAACTCGATCAAGCAGGCGGCCGAATTCGGCATCGTCGCCGGCGGCCAGCGACTTGCAGCACTTCTCTTCACCCTCGCCGAAGTGCATGGCCTGGGCCTGCAGGCGGCGCAGGGCGTTGTGCTGACCGAGGGCTTCTACTGGGATCGCGACGACAAGAGCCGCGAATTCGCCCAACGCTTCTTCAAGCGCACCAACCGCATGCCGAACATGATCCAGGCCGGCACCTATTCGGCGGTGACGCAGTATCTCAAGGCCATCGACAAGGCCGGCACCGATGAGACAGAGGCGGTGGCCAAGGAACTGCATGAAATGCCGGTCAACGACGTCTTCACCGCCAACGGCAAGGTGCAGGCCGACGGCTCGATGGTGCACGACATGTATCTCTACCAGGTCAAGAAGCCGGAAGAGTCGAAGAAGGACTGGGACTACTACACCTACCTGGCGACCATTCCGGGCGACAAGGCTTTCATGAAGGCCGAGGACAGCGGCTGCCCGCTCGTCACCAAGTGACGCTCGGAACCGCCGCCGCCGTCCGGTCGGACGGCAAGGAACAGACGCCGCGGGTGGTGCTTTCCGCCCGCGGTTTGCGGCGCGACTTCGCCGGCTTCGTCGCGGTCAAGGATGTCGACCTTGACGTTCATCATGCCAGGATCCATGCGCTCATCGGCCCGAACGGCGCCGGCAAGACGACCATTTTCAACCTGCTGACCAAGTTCCTGCAGCCGACCAGCGGCAGGATCGAATTGCTCGGCACCGACATCACCCGCACGCCGCCGGCAAGAGTGGCGCGCATGGGCCTCGTGCGCTCCTTCCAGATCTCCGCGATTTTTCCGCACCTTTCGGTGCTCGACAATGTGCGCGTCGCGCTGCAGCGCCCAAGCGGGCTGGGCTACCAGTTCTGGCGCTCTCTCTCCGCACTCGACCAGCTCACGCCAAGGGCGCGCGAGCTGCTCGCCATCGTCGGGCTGGACGAAGCGGCGCATCGCCTGGCCGGCGATCTCTCCTATGGCAGGAAGCGCGTGCTGGAGATAGCCACCACGCTGGCTCTCGATCCGAAAGTGCTTCTGCTCGACGAGCCGATGGCCGGCATGGGGCATGAGGATGTCGGCATGATCTCCGGCATCATCCGCTCGCTGGCGAAGGATCGCGCCGTGCTGATGGTCGAGCACAACCTCACCGTCGTTGCCGATCTTTGCGACTGGATCACCGTCATGCAGCGCGGCCAGGTGCTTGCCGCCGGCGACTACGCCACCGTGAGTCGGGACGAGCGCGTGCGCGTCGCTTACATGGGGACGGAGCATGAAGAGGGTCGGGCATGAGTGAGCCGCTGCTTGCCGTGCGCGACCTGCACGCCTGGTATGGCGAGGGCCATGCGCTGCACGGCGTCAACCTCGACGTCATGCGCGGCGAGACCGTGACGCTGCTAGGCCGCAACGGCGTCGGCAAGACGACGACGCTGCGCGCCATCATGGGGCTAATCCGCAAGCGGACGGGAAGCGTCACCTTCAACGGCAAGGAACTGATCGGCCTGCCGCTGCACCGCGTCGCCCACCAGGGCATCGGCTTCGTGCCGGAGGAACGCGGGATCTTTGCCACCCTTACCGTCGACGAGAACCTCATCCTGCCGCCGGTCGTCGCCAAGGGCGGCATGAGCGTGGAAGAGATCTTCGAGCTGTTCCCCAATCTCAAGGAGCGCCGCAACAGTCAGGGAACGAAGCTTTCCGGCGGCGAGCAGCAGATGCTGGCCATCGCCCGCATTCTTCGGACCGGCGTCGAAGTGCTTCTGCTCGACGAGCCGACCGAAGGGTTGGCGCCGGTCATCGTGCAACGCATCGGCGACTTGCTGGCCACGCTGAAGAAGCGCGGCATGACCATCCTTTTGGTCGAGCAGAACTTCCGCTTCGCCGCCCGCATTGCCGACCGCTTCTATCTGATGGACCATGGCAAGGTGGTCGAAGGCTTCCCGGTCGGCCAGCTTTCCGCGCACACCGACAAGCTGCACGAGGTGCTGGGGGTATGATCGCGCCATGTTGACGGTCTTCGGCATCCCCATCCAGGCGCTTCTCGGCCAGCTCCTTGTCGGCCTGATCAACGGCTCCTTCTATGCCATGCTCAGCCTCGGCCTCGCCGTCATCTTCGGCCTGTTGCGCATCATCAACTTCGCCCATGGCGCGCTCTATATGCTGGGCGCTTTCATCGGCTACCTGCTGCTGGTGCATCTCGGCATCGGCTACTGGCCGGCGCTGGTCCTGGTGCCGCTGATCGTCGGTCTGTTCGGCATGGCGGTGGAGCGCGTGGCGCTGTCGCACCTCTACCGTCTCGACCCGCTTTACGGCCTGCTCTTTACCTTTGGCCTCGCCTTGGTCATCGAAGGCGTGTTCCGCTACTATTACGGCGTCTCCGGCAATCCCTACGCCGTGCCGACGCTGCTTGCCGGCGGCACCAATCTCGGCTTCATGTTCCTGCCCAATTATCGCGGCTGGGTGGTGGTCGCCTCGCTCATCGTCTGCATCGGCACCTGGCTTTTGATCGAGAAAACCAGGCTCGGCTCATATCTGCGCGCCGCCACCGAGAACCCGGAACTGGTTCAGGCCTTCGGCGTCAACGTTCCGCTGCTGCTCACGCTCACCTACGGGCTGGGCGCGGCCCTTGCAGGCCTTGCCGGCATTCTCGCCGCGCCCGTCTATCAGGTCAGCCCGCTGATGGGCTCGGACCTGATCATCGTCGTCTTCGCCGTCGTGGTGGTCGGCGGCATGGGCTCGATCCTCGGCGCCATCGTCACCGGCTACATGCTTGGCCTCGCCGAGGGCCTGACCAAGGTTTTCTATCCCGAGGCATCGAACCTGGTCGTCTTCGTCATCATGGCGATCGTGCTTTTGCTCAGGCCCGCCGGCCTGTTCGGAAGGGACGCGTGAGATGAGCGAGGCGACCCTGCACCAGGAACGCGCCGCCGCCTCCGTCAGGCTGGAACGGGCGCTGGTGGCACTGGGCATCGTGGCGCTGATCACCGCGCCCTTCGTCATCTACCCGATCTTCGTCATGAAGATGCTGTGCTTCGCGCTTTTCGCCTGCGCCTTCAACCTGCTGCTCGGCTACACGGGCCTGCTCTCCTTCGGCCACGCCGCCTTCTTCGGCGGTGCCGCCTATTTCTGCGCCTATGCGGTGAAAGCCTGGGGCTGGCCGCCGGAAGCCGGCATCCTGCTCGGCACCGCGGGCGCCGCCTTGATGGGCCTCGTGATGGGCTTCCTCGCCATCCGCCGCCAGGGCATCTATTTCGCCATGATCACGCTGGCGCTGGCGCAGATGTTCTATTTCTTCTGCGTGCAGGCGTCCTTCACCGAAGGCGAGGACGGCATCCAGGGCGTTGCGCGTGGAACGCTCTTCGGGGTGATCGACCTCAATGCGCCGATGACCATGTATTTCTTCGTGCTGGCGATCTACCTGCTCGGCATCTTCGCCATCTGGCGCATCGTCAACTCGCCCTTCGGCATGATCCTGCGCTCGATAAGGGAGAACGAGAACCGCGCCATTTCGCTCGGCTATTCCGTCGGCCGCTACAAGCTCGCCGCCTTCGTCATGTCGGCCGCGCTCGCCGGTCTTGCAGGGGCTACGAAGGCGATCGTCTTCCAGTTCGCCACGCTCACCGACGTCACCTGGCAGATGTCGGGCGAGGTGATCCTGATGACGCTGCTCGGCGGCATCGGCACCATGGTCGGCCCGGTGGTGGGAGCGGGGCTGGTGGTCGGGCTGGAGAACACGCTGGCCACGTCCGGCTTCCCGGTGACCATCGCCACCGGCCTGATCTTCATGGTCTGCGTGTTGATCTTCCGGCGCGGGATCGTCGGCGAGATCTATGTGCGGTGGTTGGGGCGCGGAGGTTGAGTGCGGCGCGCTTCTCCCCCCTTGAGGGGGAGATGGCCGCGAAGCGGCCAGAGGGGGGCCTCGCGCGTGGAGTGCCAACGCCCTTTGCTCGATGTTAGACGGCGTTGCGCTCTATGTGAGACGACCCCCTCTGTCGCCTTCGGCGACATCTCCCCCTCAAGGGGGGAGATTAGCGGCCCACCGGCACTTCCATCCCAACCTTCACGCGGTCCATCGCCACGAAAGTCCGAAACCGCTTCACATTGTTGTTCGCGAAGAACAGTCGCCTGGTCAGTGCCTCGTAGTCGGCCATGGTGGCCACCGTGACGACGAGGATGAAGTCGGCCTCGCCGGTGACGTAGTAGCATTGCTGCACTTCCGGGACCGCCGCGAAGCCGCGCTTGGCGGCATCGATCAACTCGGCGCGCTCGCTCTCCACCTCGACCTCGACGAATATGGTGATCGGGTGGCCGACCTTGGCCGGGTCGACCAACGCGACATTGGCGCGGATGATGCCCGTCTCCTCCATGCGCTTGATGCGTCGCTGCACGGCTGGCGCCGAGAGGTTCACCGCCTCGCCGATGGTACGTTGCGGCATGGCGTTATCCTTCTGCAGGAGGGCGAGGATGGCACGGTCGAAGGCGTCGAGGTCGGGCGAAATAGACATGGCAGCGTTCCAAACGAAACAAACTTGCATTTCAAGCGCCAAAACAGAGCGCCTTTCTCGCCTGGCTTGCAATAAATTTCAGCCATCAAGACGGAGAAACCCATGTTCCTGCTCAACCGCCACCCCGATCATCGCCAGCCGCTGGCCGAGGAAGACGCCGCGACGCTCGGGCTCGCCGGCGCCGGGGAGGCCGGGCGCTTCCTTGCCGCGCGCGACAACCATGCCGAGACGCCGCTTCATGCCTTGCCCTCGCTGGCGGCCGAACTCGGCATCGGTGCGCTCCACATCAAGGACGAGGGCAAGCGCCTCGACCTCGGCAGCTTCAAGGCCCTGGGCGGCGCTTACGCTGTCATGCATCTCGTGCTGGAGGAGGCCGGCAGGCGGCTTGGCCGCGCCGTCGCGGTCGAAGAGCTGCCCAAGGCTGAGGTGAAGGCGATCGCCGCGCAGATGACCTTCGCCTGCGCCACCGACGGCAATCACGGACGCTCGGTGGCGCAGGGCGCCAGCCTTGTCGGCGCGCGCTCGGTCATCTTTGTCCATTCGGGCGTCAGCAACGAACGCGTGGCGGCCATCGCCCGCTTCGGCGCCGAGATGGTGCGCGTCGCCGGCGATTACGACCAGTCGGTCAGGGAAGCCGCCCGCGTCGCCGCCGAGCGCGGCTGGACCGTCGTCTCCGACACGTCCTGGCCGGGCTACGAACGCATCCCGGGACTGGTGATGCAGGGCTACACGGTGATCGTGCGCGAAGCGCTGAAGCGTTTGGCTCAGCCGCCCACCCACGTCTTCCTGCAGGCCGGCGTCGGCGGCTTCGCCGCGGCCGTCGCCGGTCATCTCGCCATCAGGCTTGGCGAGGATCGGCCGAAAACAATCGTGGTTGAGCCCGCGCGGGCGGCGTGCGTCTACGCCACCGCGAGGGCCGGGCGCCCGGTCGCGATCGCGCACAGCAAGCCGACCATCATGGCGATGCTCGAATGCTACGAGCCGTCGCTGGTCGCCTGGCGCGTTCTGTCGCGCCTCGGCGACGCGTTCATGACCGTGGACGAGGAGGACGCGATTTCTGTGATGAACCGCCTGGCGCGGCCTTCCGGCAATGATCCGGCGATCGTCTCCGGCGAGAGCGGCGGGGCAGGGCTCGCCGGGCTGATCCGCGCTGCCGGCGATAACAAGGTGCGCGCTGCGCTCGGCCTCGACGCCAATTCGCGCGTGCTCATCATCAACTCCGAAGGCGCGACGGATCCTGGCCGCTATGCCGAACTGGTCGGCATGGCGCCGGACGAGGTCGCAAACGCGAGGCAGCCGGCATGAGCAATCTGACCATCAACGCCGACCGGCTTCTCAGCCGCATCCAGGAACTCGGCGGAATCGGCCGCGACGCGCAGGGCAGGCTGCTCCGTGTCGCCGCCTCCGACATGGACAAGCTCGGCCGCGACCGCCTCGTCGGCTGGCTAAGAGAGGCGGGGCTCGAAATCGCCGTCGACCGCATCGGCAACATCTTCGGCATCTGGAAGACCGGCGCCAACGAAAGCCAGGCGCCGGTCATGCTCGGCTCGCATATCGATACGGTGATCGACGCCGGCATCTATGACGGCTGCTATGGCGTGCTTGCCGGCCTCGAAGCGATCGAGAGCCTGAAGGAGGCCGGCTTCGCGCCGGCCCGTCCGCTCGTGGTCGCCGCCTTCACCAATGAGGAGGGGGTGCGCTTTTCGCCCGACATGATGGGCTCGCTGGTCTTTGCCGGCGGCCGCGACCTCGAGGAAGCGCTGGCCTCGGTCGGCACCGACGGCACGGTGCTGGGCAAGGAGCTGGAGCGCATCGGCTATGCCGGCAGCCACGAGCCCGGCTTCTTTAAGCCGCATGCCTATGTCGAATTGCACGTCGAGCAGGGGCCGGTGCTCGAGCGCGAAGGCATCGCCGTGGGCGCGGTCGAAAACCTGCAGGGCATTTCCTGGCAGCGCATCACGATCGACGGGGAGGCCAACCATGCCGGAACCACGCCGATGTCGATGCGCCGGGATGCCGGCGTCGCCGCGGCGCGGGTGATCGGCTTCCTTGCGGACCGTGCCGGCGCCTCGTCGACGCGCACGGTCGCGACTGTGGGCACCATCGCCTTCGAGCCCAACGCCATCAACGTCATTCCGTCGCGGGCGACCTTCACCATCGACCTTCGCGACCCCGACGAGATGCACCTTCGCGAAATGGAAGCGGCGCTCGTCCTCTTCCTCGACAAGTTGGCCGCAAGCGCCGGCGTCACCGTCCAAGCCGAAAGCCTGGCGCGTTTCGAGCCGGTGACCTTCGATGCCCGCATCGTCTCGCTGATCGAGGATCGCGCCAGGGCCGCCGGCCTTTCGTGCCGGCGCATGACCTCGGGCGCCGGCCACGACGCGCAGATGATCGCGCGCATCGCGCCGTCGGCGATGATCTTCGTGCCAAGCCGGGGCGGCATCAGCCACAGCCCCGCCGAATTCACCGCTCCCGACCAGCTGGTTGCCGGCGCCAACATCCTGCTCGGCGTCGCCGCCCGGCTGGCGGCCGACTGATCGCGGGAGGAACGCAGATGGGTGCAGCGGCAGCGAAATGCCACCAAAAATAGTCATGTTGGCTGTGTCGGGTGCTTCCGAACCGAACATTCGGCGACATCCAATCGAAACAAACTTCAATCACTTAGCCAATTAAAGCGCGCGCAGAATCGCGCCGGAGTCGCGCCCGCCAAAAGAGTTCAGTGCCTCGCAGGAAGACTAGCATGCTGCTTCTCAACCAACGTCCCGAACACAACCAGCCGTTGGTTGCCGCCGATGCGGAGGCACTCGGCATGGCTGGCGGCGAGCGGGCCGAGCATTACCTCAAGGCGCGCCACGACCATGCCGAGACACCGCTGCACGCCTTGCCGGCGTTGGCCGACGGGCTCGGCATCGCGGCGCTTCATGTCAAGGATGAAGGCCAGCGTCTGGGCCTGGGCAGCTTCAAGGCGCTGGGCGGCGCCTATGCCGTCATGCGGCTGGTGCTGGAGGAGGCCGGCAAGTGGCTCGGGCGCGATGTCGATATCGGCGAGATAAACGACGCCAGAGTGCGCCAGATCGCGTCCGGCATGATCTTCGTCTGCGCCACCGACGGCAACCATGGCCGCTCCGTGGCGCAGGGCGCCAGCCTCGTCGGCGCGCGTTCTGTGATCTTCGTCCATGCCGGTGTCAGTGCTGAGCGCGTCGCGGCCATCGCCCGCTTCGGCGCCGAGATCGTCGAGGTCGAGGGCGGCTATGACCATGCGGTGCGCGAAGTCGCGCGCGTCGGCGCCGAGCGCGGCTGGAAGATCATCTCCAACACGTCCTGGCTCGGCTATGAGCGCGTCCCTGGGCTCGTCATGCAGGGCTATACCGTGATCGTGCGCGAGACGCTGCGGCGCATGGCCGAGCCACCAACGCATGTCTTCCTGCAGGCCGGCGTCGGTGGCTTCGCGGCGGCGATCGCCGGCCATATGGCCGTCATGCTTGGCTCCAGGCGGCCGAAGGCCGTGGTCGTCGAGCCGCGGCGCTCGGCTTGCATCTACGCATCGGCTGAGGCCGGACGTCCGGCGACGGTCGCAAAGCAGGAGCCGACCGTGATGACGATGCTCGAATGCGCCGAGCCCTCTCTCGTCGCCTGGCGCGTGCTGGCGCGCGTCGGCGATGCCTTCATGACGGTGGACGAAGAGGACGCGGTCGCGGTGATGAAGCGGCTGGCGCGGCCCCTGGGCGGCGATCCGGCGATCGTCTCCGGAGAGAGCGGCGGGGCAGGCCTGGCCGGGCTGGTCCGCGCCGCCGGCGACCGGCGTATACGTGCCGCACTCGGCCTCGATACGCACTCGCGCGTGCTCGTCATCAACTCCGAGGGCGCGACTGACCATGGCCGCTTTGCCGAACTGGTCGGGATGGCGCCGGAAGAGGTGTTCCTGCAGAGTGCCTGAGAGCAATTCCGGTTCTCCCTGTTAAGAAGAGGCTTGGAGCGGCCGATGGCTGAACTCGACCAACAGGCACTGCACAGCGAGATGACGGCGTGGCGGCGCGATCTCCACGCTCATCCGGAGTTCGGCTTCGAGGAAAGACGCACCGCCGCGTTCGTGGCGGAAAAACTCCGCGCGTTCGGACTGGAGGTGGCCGAAGGCGTCGGCGGCACCGGCGTCGTCGGCACGCTGACCCGCGGCAGCGGCAACCGGGCCATCGCGCTGCGCGCCGACATGGATGCGCTGCGCATCGCCGAGCAGGGCAAGCAAGCCTGGCGCTCGCAGACGCCCGGCACCATGCATGCCTGTGGCCACGATGGCCACACCTCGATGCTGCTCGGCGCGGCCAAGCTGCTCGCCAACGAAGGCGGCTTCGATGGTACGGTGCGCTTCATCTTCCAGCCGGCCGAGGAATGGGGCAGGGGCGCGCTGGCCATGCTGGACGACGGCCTGCTCGAGCGCTTTCCCTTCGAGGAGATCTTCGGGCTGCACAACATGCCGGGCCTTCCCATCGGCCATTTCGAGACCCGCAGCGGCCCGGTCATGTCGGCCGAGGACAATTTCGAGATCGTGCTCAAAGGCCTCGGCGGCCACGCGGCGCGGCCGCATGCCGGCCAGGAGACGCTGGTCGCCGCCTGCGCGCTGGTGGTCAACCTGCAGACCATCGTCTCGCGGCGCCTGAGTCCAGCCGATGTCGGTGTCGTCTCGGTGACCGAGCTCATCACTGACGGCACCCGCAATGCGCTGCCGGGGCTGGCGCGCATCCTGGGCGATTGCCGCAATTTCCGGTCCGAGGTGAGCGCCGCGATCGAAAAGGAGATGCGCCGCATCGCGGAGGGCACCGCCCAGGCCTATAACGTTGCTGCCGAAATCACTTACACGCGCGAGTTCGTGCCGTTGATCAACGACGCGGCGCTTGTCGACGAGGCATTCGCTGCCGCGCGCATGGTGCTGGCGAACAATGGTGTTCACGTTGCGGCGGAGCCGATGACCGCGTCGGAGGATTTCGCCCGCTTCCTCGACCATGTCCCTGGCTGCTTCGTCTTCATGGGCAATGGCGACACCGCGCCGCTGCACAATCCTGCCTATGATTTCGACGACGAAGGCCTGCTGCACGGCGCGCGGTTCCATGCGGCGGTGGTGAGGCGGCGGTTGGCGCTGGGCAGTTAGCAATCCCCGCAAGGGGGAGATTAGCTGCCCCCCCACCCGGTAACTCTTTCTTCTCTGCTTTCATGCAGTATTGCCGGGACAGGACGGCAAGAACAAAGAATGGCGGACGACAATAAACGCAACGGCAAGTTCTGGGCGCTGGCGCTTGACCGGGCTCAACTCGGCCTGTGGGACTGGAATCTGTCGACCGGCGATTGCTATTATTCGCCGACCTGGTCGAAGATGCTGGGCTATGAAGCGGGCGAGCTTGCCAACACGTCCGATCTCTGGCTGAAGCTGACCCATCCCGACGATCGCCAGCGCGCGCAGGAAAGCGGCGACCGGCATATTGCGGGCCTCGTCGATTCCATCGAGACGGAGCTGCGCCTGCGCCACAAGGACGGCCACTGGGTCTGGGTGCTCGACCGCGGCGGCATCGTCGAGCGCGACGCTGACGGTAAGCCGCTCAGGCTGATGGGCGTGCAGACCGACATCACCCGGCAGAAGGAGGCCGAAGCGGCGCTGGAGCAGATCAACGTCCGCTTCCGTCTCGCGCTCGCCGCCAGCGGCACGGGCATCTGGCACTTCGATATCGGCACCCAGAAAAGCTATTGGGACGCCCGCACGCGCGAGATATTCGGCGTCGTCACTGACCACGACGAGGTGGCCGCCGACTTCTGGCACACTTTCCTGCATCCGCAGGACAAGGAAGTCGCCGAGCGTGCCCACGATGTGCCGGTCGGCTCTGAGGGCGTCGCGGCCGTGCAATATCGCATCGTCCGCCGCGACGGTGAAATCCGTCACGTCGAGTCGCTTGTGCGCTTCATCGCTGCGGGTTCAGCCGGCCAGATTCTGGGCACTGTTCGCGACATCACTGAGGAGAAGAAGCGCGCCGAGGAGCTTGCCTTCGCCGCGCGCCACGACGCGTTGACCGGGCTGCTCAACCGCGCGGCCTTCGACCGGCTGCTTGCCGAGAACATCGCCATGGCCGAGCGGCTGCCACTCGCCGTATTCTATGTCGACCTCGACTACTTCAAGGCGCTCAACGACTATGCCGGCCATGCCGCCGGCGACGTGGCGCTGAAGAGCGTCGCGGCGGGCATCCTCGCCAACCTGCCCGCTTCGGCGCATGCGGCGCGGCTTGGCGGGGACGAATTCGCGCTTTTGGTGCCGAACTGCAATGACGCTTGCGCCGAGCGTCTTGCCCGCGCCGTGCTTGCCGCTGTGCGCGACGCCGATCTCGGCCCGGCCGTCACTTCGCGCAGGCTTGCCGCCAGCATCGGCATCGCCTTCGTGCGCGACCGCAACCTGAGCGTGGCCGATGCGCTCGCTTGCGCCGACGATGCCTGCTACGCCGCCAAGGCCGGCGGTCGCAACCGCTTCGCGGTGTTCTCGCCGGAGACCACGTCGGGTGCCGGCGGCCTCAACGCCGCACGGCTGGCGGCTGACCTTGTCGATGCGATGGAGGACGGCCGGCTGAAGCTGTTCGGTCAGGAAATCCACCGGCTCGGCCAGCCATGGGAAGACAGCCGCCATGTCGAAGTGCTGGCCAGGCTCGAGGCTCGCACCGGCAACATGATTCCACCCGGCGATTTCATGCCGGTCGCCGAACGCTTCGGCCTTGCTGCCCGGCTCGATCGTTGGATCATCCGCACCGCGCTGACGCGCCATGGCGATGCGATGCGAGCGGGGGCCATCGCGCTCGACTTCAATTTGTCGGCGCAGACGCTTTCCGATCCGCAACTTTGGGATTTCGTCGACGAGGCCATCGCCGAGAGCGGCGCGTCACCGTCGGCCGTCGGCTTCGAGATCACCGAGACGGCCGCCGTCACCAATTTCGACGCGGCGGCGGAGTTCGTGCGCCGGGCGCGCGAACGCCATTGCCGCGTCAGTCTCGACGACTTCGGCGCCGGCATGAGCTCCTTCGAATATCTCAGGCGCTTTCCCATAGATGCGATCAAGATCGACGGTTCGTTCGTCGAGCACATCGCCGACAGCCCGTTCGATCGCGAGATCGTCTCGGCGATCACCGGCATCGCCCGATCGATGGGCGCCGCTGTGGTGGCCGAAAAGGTCGAGGAGAAAAACGCGCTGGAGATCCTTATGGGCATGGGCGTCGCCTATGGCCAGGGCTATTTCCTGCACCGGCCCGAGCCGCTGGAGGCGATCGTGGCGAGGGCGAGGGGCGGCGCGCGGGAGATGCGGGCAGGCTGATATCGCCATGTTCCCATGTTGCGAAGGCGCCTGGGCGGGGGCGGTGCTGCCTTGCCGGGACGGCGATCTTGCATAGGCTCCGTCCGGGATTTTGCCAAACAAAGCGATAGACCGGTTCGCCATTTCGTTAAATGATGAACGGTTGCTCTGTCGAATTCTTAGGACAACTGGGTTACTGGCTGCGAACTGTTCCGCTCGGGACATGATGTCTTGGGTCGACCGCCCGGCGTCCGAATCATGATGGACTGGCGCCTGCGAGACCGGCAATGTCTTCACCGCTCAACAGCACCAGGCTTGTGATCCTGCAGCGGCAACGCCTGCCTTCGACTCCCGGAGCGGCGGCAAGCATCGGCATCGCCTCCAGGCTCACGACTTCACCTCTGCTGCCGGCCGAGCCCGCAGCATCGCCATCCATGTTCAGCGTCGACAACCTCAACATCACAGCCATGAAGGTCCGGCTGATGGAGCGCGCTGGCAAGGAGTTTGGCGTCGATCAGACCGACTACGAGTCCGTGTCTTCCTATGGGGCGGCGATCAAGAACGCCATCGAAGCGTTGAAAGGACAATCTCCATCGGCGATTGCCGAAATCGAGAGACAGCTTGGGCTGGATCAACTTGGCGTTTCTCTCGATACGCTTGTCCATGCCATAGTCGATCCGCGAGGCAGCGACAGCGAAAGGCTGGATGCCGCGCTGAAGCGGCATGCGGGCGGGCAGGGCGAAGGCGACGCCGCTCCGGTCCAGCCGGACGAACTCGGACTTTACGGCGGCTGAGGCCCGCTAACCGATCAGCCACCGCAACGCTCCCGCCGAGCCAACCCCGATCACCACCGTCGGCAGCATCGACAGCCTTGTCGCGGCGAGCACGGTTATGGCCAGTGCCGCGAGGTCGGCCGGGTTCTTCGAGACGAAGTCCGGCGCGATCACCGAGATCAGCACGCAGCCGGGCGCCGCCTCCATCACCGCCGTGGCGCGGGGACTGAGCGTGCGGTTCCTCAGCACCAGATAGCCGCCGATGCGGGTGAGATATGTCACGCCGGCCATCGCCAGGATGGCGAGCACGGTCATCGGGTCGATCATTTCTCACCTGCCAGGAACCACGCGGCCACCAGGCCGGAAAGCGCGCCGGCCGCCACATACCAGGCACCGGGCACGGTGAGATAGACGAGAGCCGCCACGACCAGGCTGACCAGCCAGGGCCGCGCCGCGCCAAAGCCCTTCCACATGCCGCGCAGCAGAACCAGGAAGACGGCCGGGAAGGCCATCGCGAAACCATATGTCTGGACGTCGCCGAGCACCGGACCGAGCGCCGCGCCGCAGGTCGTGAACGCCACCCAGGCGAGATAGAAAGGCAGGCCGGCGCCCAGGTAAAAAGCCAGGCTGAAAGCCGGCCGCAGGCCGGAGGCGGCGCGGCATTGCGCGTCGGCCAGGCCCACCGCCCAGCTCTCGTCGCACATCAGGAACAGCGCAGGAAACACCGTTCGCTTCGGCAGGCGCTTGATGAAGGGCGCAAGTGCGGCGCCCATCAGGAAATGCCGGCTGTTGACCAGAAGCGTGATGGCGGCGATCAACAATACATGCGGCGGCGAGGACCAGAGCTGGATCGCGGCGAATTCGGAGCCGCCGGCGAAGTTGAGGCCGGTCATCAGCGGCACCTCGGCCATGCTCAGGCCTTTCTGCGCGGCCTGCGCGCCAAGAACCAGCGCATAGGGGATGATGCCGAGCAGCACCGGCGTCGAGGCGGCAAGCCCGCGCCTGAACTCGGCGCCGCGCCCATAGGTGGTCTGGCCCTCGGTGAGGGCGATCTCCGAAATGCTCATGGCTTCGCCTTCGGCGGCCTCGCGGCCCGCCATTCTCCCGGTCGGTTGTGGGTTGTCGATTGGCGCACAATAGCCGAAACGCCCGGCAATCGGGTTGCGAAGATGCGTCGCTTCTGCCACGATTTGGCACTGGGTAGCGCATTCAGGCAAAAGATTGGAATTCTGGGCCATGAAGCTGGACGAGATCGACAGACGTATCCTGCGCGCGCTGCAGCGCGACGGGCGCATGGCGAACAACGATCTGGCGAAGGAAGTCGGCCTGTCGCCGTCACCTTGCCTGCGGCGCGTGAAACTGCTGGAGGAGGCGGGCGTCATCGACCGCTATGTCGCGGTGCTGAACCCGGCCAAGATCGGCCGCGGCCAGACCTTCTTCACCCGCATCTGGCTGAAGCAGCAGGACGAGGACACGATCGAGCATTTCGCCGCCGAGGTGGCAAAATTCCCGGAAGTGATGGAATGCTATCTGATGCTGGGCGATTGCGATGCCATGGTGCGGATCGTGGCGGCCGGCATCGACGACTACCGCCGCTTCCAGTCGGAGCATCTGAGCCGGATCAAGGGTGTGCAGAACGTCAAGACGGACGTGCCCAGCCAGACAATCAAGCAGACTTCGGAAATGCCGCTGTAGGGTGTTCCCTTCTCCCCTTGTTGTGGGAGAAGGGGAGGTCCTCACTAATGCGCGTGGTGCTCGGCATTTCTCTTGCGCGTCGCAGCCGCCTTCTTGGCCGACGCCGAACGCGCGGCCGCGGATCGCTCGCCCGACGCCTTGCCGCCAGCCTTGCCGCCCTTGTGCGCCGCCGGATGGCCGGTGTGTTTGCCCCGGCCGGAGCCGCCCTCCTTCTTGCCGCCGGCGTCGTCCTTGTTGACTGTCGCCCAAGCGCGGCGCTCTGCTTCCTTCTCGGAGACGCCGCGCTTCTCATAGCCTTCGGCGATATGGTCCGCCTTGCGTTCCTGCTTGTCAGTGTATTTGGATTTGTCTCCGCGTGGCATTGTCTTGCTCCTTGTTGCGCTGAGTGAAGCCGCAGACCGGCTTCAGGAACCCTTTTTCTTGGCGACGTCGCTGAGGTCGGACCGTTCCGGATCCTTGTTGTTCTCGCCGGCGGCGTCCCGATCCTCGTCGGGATCGTCCTTGGGTGGCAGGTAGCCGCGCGGCTTGTTGGCCTTCGGGCCTTCCCAGCGCGGCCATTGATCGGAGGTTCCGGGGCGTCCTGTGTTCGGTGAATTGCTCATCTCAACCTCGCTTGCTTCTCGGGCGGTCAGCCCTCCGCTTTCATGGTCCGGGCGATCCTCAGGAGCTTGTCCCGGTCATGCCCGTGCTCCCGGATCAATTCCCGCGCCTGCTTTGGCGATAGATCGGTGTTCTCCGCCAGGAAGCGCACATCGGGATCGTCGCCGCCCTTGGTCGGCAGGTTACCTGACGGAGTTCCTGCTGGGCCTGGGCGGTTGGGAAGTTCGCTTTTCTGCATGGTTTTGTCCTTCCAATACTGAACCAACCCTTCGCGGCGAGGCTGGTTCCTTTTCGTTCGCGAGTTTGGCGAGCCGTCTTCATATCGGGGGGCTCCGGCGAGAGTGCGCTACGCGCGCCGTAAGCCCCTCAGCTGCTGCCTGATTTTCGTAATCAGCCCGTTGCCTTGCTCGAATGGCACGGCATCACTCCGGCGATCAGGTTTCCTGCTTTTCCTGGCGGCGCGCGGACGCTTCTTTCTTGCGGCGCAATACCTCGTCGGTGCCGACGATGTCCTTGGCACCGCCGGTGATCGCTGTCGAAACGACGGCCGGCGGATCGCTGGCCGGAAAACTGTCCTCGAGCCCGGACTGCAACTGCTCTTCCAGCGTGTCCGGGTCTTCCGAGCGCCCTTCGGCACGACGCTCGTCGATCTCTTCCAGATCCTTCTTGGCGTCAGGGTGCTCTCGCACGTTGCGCAGCGTGGACACGACAAGCTCGACGGCGAACTCCTTCATCGCTTCCGAATCCGGCGCGGCGATATCCGTCTCCTCGACCAGCCGGACCAACGATGCCTCGAGTTTATCCAGCTCCTTCATTCCCTGTTGGCGCGCGAGTTTCTGTGCGAGCGAATTGATAAGAATTGGCGCAAAAGCCGAATAGGCCTGCAAGCGGGTCTCGTCGACTCGCTCAGGATGAAGCGTATGCGTGGACATCAGTTGCCCTCCATTAGAATGCCGGCCTGCATTCTGCGGCGCGGCATCTAAGCAACCGGGAGGAGCCGAACTGGTTCCATGCGGCATCGGCGGATAACGGTTTGAAGTTCCGTTCTACAGGTACGACCGACTCCCCCGACGGTTCGGATTCCAGCCTACGGCCCCGGCGTTGAACCGGGGCCGCTTCATCAGGCCAGGCGATGGTATGCGAACCGAAGCCATGGCCTCTGGCGCCTTCTATGCGGCCTGCAACGCTCGCTCGTTCGCCCCGCTTTCGCCCAGCTTGGTGAGCGCTTCGTCCGTTGCGGACTCTTCCTTGAGCGTGTCGCGAAGCAACGGCAGCGCGTCCTTCAGGCCGAGTTGCTCTGCCCAGGCGATCAGCGTGCCGTAGCGCGCAATCTCGTAGTGTTCGACCGCTTGGGCAGCCGCTACAAGGCCGGCATCGAGAGCCGGCTCATCTTTGTATTCCTCGAGGATCTCCGAACCTTCTTCAATGATGCCATCGATCGCCGGGCAGGTCTTGCCGCGCGCAGGTTTGCCGAGGATTTCGAAAACCTTTTCCAGTCGATCGACATGACCCTCGGTCTCGACACGATGCTTCTCGAAAGCCGCGCCTACTTCTTCCGCTGACGCGGCTTTGGCCATTTTCGGCAGCGTCTTCAGGATTTTCTTTTCCGCATAGTAAATGTCCTTGAGGCCATCTACGAACAGGCTTTCCAGGCCGTTCGCGGGTTCGGACGAACGCTTCGTCGCCATCGATTTCTCCATGATTTGAAAAGGCACAACTCCAAAACGAAAGCGGCGCGGTGCAAAGCACCGACGCCACCTTTTAACTCAGCGCTGGCCGCCCTTGCGGCCGGCTTCCGAGGCACGCTGGCGGTCTTCGGCGAAGTTGCCGCTGCCGCCCCTGTGCTGACCCGCACCGCGCTGATCCATGTTGCGGTCCTCGGCCTGCTGCTGCTCACTGCCGCGATGCCGGTCGTCGCGGTTCTTGTGGCTCTGCTGGCCGGCCTTGACGTGCTGTTCGTGGCTTCCGCCTTGATTGGGCATGTCGACTTCTCCGTCGGTTGGGATTCTTCTTCAGGGTGAATTCAAGGACGCGTTCGGCATCCTTGAGTAAAAGGAACAGGCGCGAACTGGCTATGTTCCGGCTGAAACATTTCGTGACCGCCTCGGACTGAAGTCCGACCTGACCGACGCATTGGGCCGGCATGTGCAACCAATCCGCTTTTTGCGAATTGGGGAGCGGCCGTCGAGAAAAGCCCCCTCCATCGCCGGCCGTCCTGGTGCCCGCCGATCGCCCCCGCGCGCATTTCGGCGGGCACCAATATCCATGAACAAGAAGGCCGCTTAACCGGCTTCGGAGCGAGACGACGTTTTGACCTATATCTCTGCAAAACCCGCCCGGCAGGACGCCGAAAGCCTGCCTGCCAACGATAATCAACCTGCCACCCTTGCCGATCTTTCCTTCCTCGACGTCATCAATGACGAGGATGAGGTCGCCGATATCGCCAGGCGCGCTGAACGTCTCGGCCACGCCACGCTCATTGCAATGGCGGCCGGCCTGGCGGCCCTGCCGCTGCTCTACCTGATGCTAGCGTGAGCCGGGCCTGCCCGCGCTGGGGGCGGTATCCGGAAAGGACTGTGTCTATCTTCCGGAAAAGAAGGCGTCGAGCGTGGCCGCCGTTTCGATCGGCGACTCCTCCGGAAAGAAGTGACCGCCGGGCAGGGCGACGCCGCTGACGTCGTCCGCCCAGTTCCGCCACATCGCTTCCGGGCCGCCTTCCTGCGCGTACCATTCGGCCAGCGCCCCATGCTCGCTCCATAGCGCCAGCAGTGGGCAGGCGATGCGCCGGCCGGCCTCCCTGTCGGCACGGTCATGCTCGCGGTCGAGGGAAGCCGCCGCGCGATATTCTTCGCAAATAGCATGGATATGCGCGGCATCACGCAGCGCATCGATATAGAGCTGCCGCACTCCGGGCGGAAACGCGTCGGGCGACGATCCCCAGCCGGAGAGCGCATTGTCGACGACGGCATCGGCGGCGGCCGCAAGCATCGTCTCCGGCAGCGGCCAGGGTTGCGATAGCAACGACCAGGGCCAGTAGCCTAGCGCCAGGCGGTCGTCCGCCCGGTCCCAGGCATCGCCTGTCGGGATGATGTCCAGCACTGCAAGCTTCTCGACTCGGTCCGGGTGGTCGAGCGCCAGCCGGTAGGCAACGCGCCCGCCGCGATCGTGACCCGCGACCATGAAGCATCGAAAGCCGAATGTCTCCATCAGCATGACCATGTCGGCGGCCATGGCGCGCTTGGCATAGGGCGCATGGTCGCTGGTCGATGGCGGGCAGGAGCTTTGTCCATAGCCGCGCAGATCGGCGCAGACGACGGTGAAATCCCGTGCCAGGCCGGGAGCCACCTCGCGCCACATCGCATGGGTCTCGGGAAAACCGTGCAGCAGGAGCAGACCGGGCCCGCTGCCAGCGCGGCGGGCGAAGATCCTTGCTTCGCCGGTATCAATCTCGCGACTGTCGAAATTCTCAAACATGGCTTGTCTCCGGCGGCTGGCGCCGACAGCGTCGACCGCTCACGTCCAGGCGGAGTCCAATATCAGCGACGCTTCGAAAATCTGGTCGCGCTTTTCATCCAGCACCTTGACGGTGATGGTCAGATGCCTGCCGCCCGGCATTTCGTCGCGGGCGACGTCGTGCAGGATGCGCAACGCCTCCATGCCGGCGCGCTCGCGGCTGGCGAAGAGCTGTCCCTCGGTGTCTTCCTGGCTGTGCTCGGTGTTGTAGAGGTTGAAGTAAAAGCGCTGCATGGACAGGTCCATCCCCGGAAATTTCGAAGGTCAATTCGCCAGCGCGGTCGTGGTTCCAAGCCGCTGATCCGGAGAGAAGAATCCGCGCGGTGCCACCTGTCGGCTGGTGGCCGCCTGCAACCAGCTCCACCTTGCAGCGTTAGCAGTCTCCAACGGAGAACGTGCAATTGCTGGAATCGCTTTACCTCAATCTCGGCCAGCATGACGCCTTGTCGGAAGAAGAGAAGGCTTTGCTCACATCGACTTTGTCGATCGAGAAATATGTTGGCACCGGCGAGGATATCGTCTCTGAAGGAACCAGGCCGACCTATAGCACGCTGATCATCGACGGGTTTGCCGCTCGTTACAAAGTTTTGGAGGATGGCGGCCGTCAGTTCACCTCGCTGCAGGTCCCGGGGGATTTCGTCGATCTCCATGCCTTCCTGCTGAAGACGATGGATCACGGCATCACTGCCTTGTCGCCTTGCCATGTGGCTGCTGCCGAGCACAGCAAGCTCAAGACGATCACCGAACAGGCGCCGCATCTCACCCGGCTTTTGTGGCTCGACACGCTCGTCGACGGCGCCATTCATCGCGAGTGGATCGTGGCGATGGGACGCCGCTCCAAGCTCTCCCACCTCGCACATCTGATATGCGAGCTGTTTATCCGGCTACAGGTGGTGAAGAAGACGCGCGACATGGGTTTTTACTTGCCGCTGTCGCAGGCTCAACTGGCCGACGTGCTCGGCCTGTCCGTTGTCCATATGAACCGGGTGATCGGCACGCTGCGACGCATGAACGTCATCAACTGGACGAACCATATGATCACGATCCTCGACTGGGAGCGGCTGGTTACGATCGCGGAGTTCGATCCGACCTATCTCAGCATGACGCGCGAGCCGAGATAGGTCTCTAGCCAGGCGGCTTCTTGGAGCGCGACCAGAGCTCGTCCAGCATGGTCAGGGCCGCGCTTGGCTGCGCGGATTTCAGCAGCCCCTGCTGCGCGGCGGCTTTCTTGAAGGCGGCAAAGGCGACGGCCGGCCGGCAGGTGCCCGCGATTGCGTCGTCCACCAGCCGCGCCGCCTTGAGATAATCCGGCGCTTCCTTGTTCTTCCAGGCCCCGGCAAGCGCCTTCTTCGCCTCTGCGACCGTGGTGACGACCATCGTGCCGCCGCTGACGAAGCGGATGGTGAGCGGCAGGAAACGGCTCATCGGTTCGTCACCATCCGAACCATTCGCGCGTTCGCCAGGCAAGGCCGACAAAGGGTGCGGCCGTGATCATGGCGGCTACAAGGGCAAGGAGCGGATTCACAGGCAAGGATTTCATGGTGCACCACAAGATTGGGAATGGCCGTAAACGATGACCTAGCCAGTCGGTTGCATTCGCCCAGCGGTTCGGAGGCTACATGTTGCTCGCGGGCCTGGCGGGAGGCGCCGGCCGATGTGGCGGACGCGGCCGCGGCCTTAGCGGGATATCCGCCAGCGAGGCGCGGATTACCCTGGCGGGAATCGGCGGTGCTGCGGCACGCCGGCGCAGCAAAGCGGCCGAGAGAGTGCCGATGAGAGTTCGAACGTCCATGGGACTCCTCCTGAAGAGTCCCCCCAACGATGGAATCTAGCATCACGCTCGGGTGGTCCGCATTTAACTTTGATGCATGCCGAAGGGTCTTGGCCAAGCGCGACGAACCGAGCCAACCTTTTCTGGCGATATGCGTTGTCCCTTGGAAATTCGCTTCAGCGCGGTGGCGCCGGCCGGCTTTCACGCCGCTCGACCCGCCTGAAAGGCAAGCGGAGGATATTTCGCAGTTCCGACCGAGACGCCAAATACTGCCCGCTGAATGAGACTGCGCCGGCCCCATGCGTTTCTAGCCTGGCCGGGGCGCTCTCACGAGCACTGACCATGAGGAGGATCCCATGAAGAAAGCGCTTCTCATCGCGGCTTTCGCTCTGATCCCGGCTCTGCCGGCGGTTGCGCAGACCGCCCAGCAGGGGGACGAGCAACCGACGGATCAGCAGACGCATAACTGTCAGGCCAAGCCCGACGCCAACGATCAGCAGCAGAAACAGAAGCAAGAGGCCGATACGGATGAACTGTCGAAACAGCTCGGCAATTGCGGCGGCGTGCTGAAGCCGCCGCCGACCGGCGACAAGAACGCAACGCCGCCGCCGCCGACCGGCAGCGAGATGCCGGTGATCAAGCCCGGCCAGGTGCCGCCGCAGACGGGCCAATGAGAACTGATCGGTCGACCAAGGTCAGTGTTTGCGCTTTCCGCTTTCTACCGGCTTGACGGTCGAGCCGTGGGCTTCGCGGATCATCTGTAATGCTTCGTCGCGGGTGAGCCCGCATTTGCGGGCAAAATAGGCCGCCTCGAGGATTTCAGCGCGAGATGCCGCCGAAACGCCTGCGGGAGTCTGCCTGTTCTTCTTCTTGGCCATCGGCTCACCGTGCCATGAATCACTTAGTCAGCTAATTATATGTCCGTCGTTTCTTATTGCAAATTCGCCACCGTTTTTGACAGCATCTTCGGGGACCATTGCGCCGGCATCGAATTGTGACTTGCCGGCCGCGCGAGCCACCGGCTGCCGAACATGTTGAGTCGCCGCTTGTTCCGAAGATTTCCGCGGCGGCATCGCCGGCATCAGCGGGCTCAAAGTCCCGTCGATCTCCCTCACTAAACCTTAGGAACGAAAGCCAGTTCTGCGAATTGGTATTCCGTCTCGACAGCAACAGGAGGTTACTATGGGACGAGGTATATTGCTTTGGCTGCTGGGGGTTCCAATCCCGATCATCATCCTGCTTATGCTGTTCGCGCGGTAGGAGATGGGTGATGAATTCCGCTGTAACTGACGTCGAACTTTACGGCGCGACCGAGTCTTCGTCTTCCGCCGTGAGTTGGGGTCCGATCGTTGCGGGAGCCTTCGCCGCGGCGACCCTGACAGTGGTCTTGATGCTGATCGGCTCCGGGTTGGGGCTAACCATGGTTTCGCCCTGGACCGGCGCCAGCGCCTCGACCACCACTTTCGCGGTTTCGGCCGCCGTGTGGCTGATCGTCGTGCAGTGGCTGTCGGCCGGGCTGGGCGGCTACTTGACCGGCCGGCTACGGACGAAATGGGTCGGCATTCACGACAATGAAGTCTACTTCCGCGACACCGCGCATGGCTTTCTGGCCTGGGCACTGGCGACGCTGCTGGTTGCCGGCGTGTTCGGCTCTGCCTTGTCCGCAACAATCGGGGCGGGCGTGCAAGCGGGGTCCAACGTTGCGGCGGGCGCGGCGGCGGGTGCTTCGACGGCAGCCGCGAATGGCGCCGCCGCAACCGACAACAACACCTTGGGTTATTTCATCGACCAGCTCTTCCGCCCTGCCGACACAGGTAACGTCGCCCCAGCCGGCCAGAATGACGCCGGCATGACGGCGCAGGCAACACGCATCCTGGTGGCAAGCGCCGCCAAGGGCGAGGTGTCGGCCGACGACAAAGCCTATCTTGCGAAGCTGGTAGCCTCCCGCACCGGGCTTTCTCAGGCCGATGCCGCCAAGCGCGTCGATACTGTGCTTGCCGGCATTGAAGACGCCAAGAACAAGGCGAAGGCGGCCGCCGACACCGCCAGAAAGGCAGGTGCCACCTTCGCGCTCGTCGGCGCCCTGTCGATGATCGTTGGAGCTTTCATTGCCAGCGTTGCCGGCGCTCTCGGCGGCAGGCAGCGCGACGAAGACGAAGCGCTCTTCGTTCGGGGCTGACACCCCCCGGCTGCCTTCGGCATCCCTCGTCAGGTGCGCCCGCTGGCCTTGCCGGCGGGCGTCTATTGTCGGTGGATGCGTCACCAGCCTGGGCGCGATTCCTTCGACAAACGCGGGTGCGAACGGCCTCACCGAGCCTGCTGATTCTCCCGCCGCTCTTCCTGCCGTTTCTCGATCTCGTAGGAGAGCCAGCGACAGAACATGCCGATGATCGAGGTGGCCGCTCCTCCGAGCAGACAGGCCGTCAGCAAAGGACTTTTCGAGGCGCTGTCCCAACTTACGGTCGCCAGCAGGATCACGCTCACGGTGGAGATCAGATAGCCGGTGCCCTTGAGCAGATGAAGCGAAGATTTGGTCATGTTTGCCCGCCTTCAAAATGAATAATCAATGCTGACCGAAGTCGCGCACTGTCCCTCCAGATGACCGGTTGGGTGCAGCTCAGGCGTTGACCGCCTTCTCGTCTTAGGTGCCGCGCAGCGGGCGCAGCACTCACAAGAACCATTGAGCGACCAGACCGAGCGACGACATACCCATTGCCAATGTCGATAGCCAACCCAGCGCGCGCAGCCAGCCCTGGACCGGGAATTCTCCCATGATGTCCTTACGGGCAGCCATCAGCATCATCACGACCATGACCGGCACAGCGCACATGCCGTTTATCACGGCGCTCCAGTAAAGCGCCTTGATCGGGTCGATTGGGGTGAACATGATCCCAGTGCCAAGAGCGGTCGCCGCGGCGAGCGTGGCGTAGAAGGCGGCGGCTTCCTTCGGCTTGCGCTGAAGGCCGACCGGCCAGCGCAGCGCTTCGCCTACTGCGAATGCCGCCGAACCCGCCAGCACCGGCACCGCCAGAAGTCCGGTGCCGATGATGCCCGCCGAGAAGACGATGAAAGCGAATTCTCCAGCCGCCGGTTCCAGCGCCTTTGCCGCGTCCGTTGACGAGGCGATGTCCGTCACCCCCGCCTTGTGAAGGGTCGCGGCGGTGGTGAAGATGATCGCGACGGCGATCAAATTCGAGAACGCCATTCCGACCAGCGTGTCGGCGCGTATCCGCCCGAACGCCCGTGTGGCTTGCCAGGGCGCCCATCGCAGCGGCTCGGCGGTCAGCTTGAGCTCCTCCTCTTCGACCTCCTGCGAGGCCTGCCAGAAGAACAGATACGGCGAGATCGTCGTGCCAAGGATCGCCAGCAATGTCGTGAAGAAAGCCCCGCTCCATTCGAGGTGCGGAATTAACAGGCCTTTGGCCGCGTCGATCCAGGGCACATTGGCCGCGAACATCGCGATGACGTAGGCAAAAAGGCTCAAGGTGGTCCATTTGAGGACCGTCACGTAGCGGGTGTAGTCGAGGAACACGATCGCCGAGACACAGATGATCGCGAAAGCGACGACATAGAGGGAACTCGGCCCGCCAACGAGCAGTTTCAACGCGTCGGCCATGGCGCTGAGATCGGCGCCGATGTTGATGACGTTGGCAACGAACAGCAGCATCACCACAACGGAAAGCAGCGGGGCCGGATAGTGCCGGCTGAGGTTGCCTGAAATACCCTTGCCCGTGGTGCGGCCAATGCGAGCGGCGATCTCCTGGATTGCCGCCATCAGCGGGAAGGTGAACAGCATGGACCAGCCGATATCGAATCCGAGTTGGGCTCCAGCCTGGCTGTAAGTTCCGATGCCGGAGGGATCGTCATCGGACGCACCGGTGATGAATCCGGGCCCGATCGTGCGAAGGAACCGTTGGAAAGGACCTTTCGCCAACGTGCTGCTTTGTTCTCTATCGATTTGCGAACCGATCCCGGTCATAGGAAGGCCGCCGGCGCGGGGTCGGCCGTGAGCGCGAGGTGCGCCAAGGATTTGGGGCGGCTCTTCCGCATTGCATAAGCACCTGCTAACGAAGGCATAAGGTAACCGGCGGATGAACGATCGGTTCCAGAGTGACGGTCACCTGGGCATGGCCAGCCGAGGTTCCCACCGCATTCGTTCATGGCCCAGAGGTTCTCACCGACGGTCAGAAAACCGTGCGAGGCAGGCATCCGCTGTCCCCTCAATGCGAGAATTTTCGCTTGAAAATTTTCATCCCCTCCACAAGCGAAGCCCTGGCCTCGGCGGCGTTTTGCCAACCCTTAAGCTTGATCTTCTTGCCGGTGCCCAATACCGACGAAAGAAAAAACTGCTCTATCTCCCGGCGAAGATCCTGTGGGACATCGGCGATAGCGACGGGCTCGTCCTGCGCGTCTTCCTTGTGCGGGCAGAAGATATACCTGTCGTTACGAACCTTCGAGCCATCGGGGTCCTGCTGCTTCACGCGAAGCGCGCCAAGTAGGTCGCATTTAATAACAACGCCCGGGGCGGCGGCGGCCTGATGGATGACGAGCCCGTCCAGGGGATCGCCATCGTCCCCCAACGTGGACGGCACGAAACCCCAATCATAGGGGTAGGTATTTCCCACCGGAAGAGGGCGGGAGTATTCGAACACGCGGGTCTTCCGTTCATAGGCTAGTTTCGCGGCCGATCCCCGCGGCGTCTCGACGACCACACGGAATAGTTTACCAGAGATTGCCGGAAGTTTGAGGTAATCAGCCATTTCAAATCGGGAGCCGCGCCGAGTCAGTTGCGCAAAGTGAACTTTCACCGGCAGGGGAAGGTTCCAGGGCGAGGATGCGTTGCGGATCGTTGAGATCAACCGCGAGCCGATTTTAGCAAACCGATGGCAAAGGATAACTCGTACGACCGACAACCCTGAACTCGAAAACGCCAGGGCGCAGCCGCGTCGGCGGCCTGTCGGTCAGCTCGACGACCCGAATCCATCTGTCGGCACCGGCGCGTAGCGTGACCTCGACGCCGAGCGCCTTTCGGGCCGCCTCGTACGGCGCCATCGCCTCGACGGCATGGCTTGCAAGGACGGTCTCGCCATCCATCTCTTCGACGCGATAGGCCTTCATTCATCGAATCCCCGCCCTCAGTTTGGCCGACCGCGGGGCAGAGCAAAATTACATTTGATATTTTGCGCCATGCTGGCGCGTCCTCGGCGCAGCCGGCGCGCTTCCCACCGGCTTATCGGCCGAAGAGGAGGAAGGCCGGCAGCGCGACGAAGATCGGAACCGCAGCGGCTGTCGCGCGGAATGTCTCGGCCCCGTCGGGAAATTCCGTCGCTTTCGCTCCGGCAATGGAACATAAGCGCCGGTGGCCGGTTCGGTGCGCGGCGGCTCCCCCGCCGCCATCGGGGTCCCTCCCGATAGAAGCCCGCCCGCTCACCCCTCCGGACGGGCTTCTCTGTGGGGGAGAATTTCTTTCAGCCGTGGGAAAGACCGGCATGGCAGGCAAGACAACGCATGATCAGCAGCAGCGCATCATCGAGGAGCGCGTCAACACCAAGAATGCCGGCAAGGATTTCAATGCCGAGGAGGAACTGAAGCGGCCGCATCAGGAGCGGGCTGCCCGCGCGAAGGACAATACGTTGAAGCCTGCCGAGAGCGACCTGACCGATCCCGACGACCGGCAGATGCTGCGCGGCGAGAACCAGGAATCCCCGCACCGGAAACGGCGTTCTGAATGATGCATGTCGCTCGAAAACTGCGCAGCGGTTTTGGCAAGCTGCCTTCAGCGGCGATCAGCGCGGCTCGCGCGTCATTGAAAGATAGGTCGGGTCGAACTCGGCGATCTGCTGCAGCTTCTGCCAGTCGAGGATCGTCACCGTATGGTTTGCCCAGGCGATCACGCCGCTGTTGCGCAGCGCGCTGATGACACGGTTCATATGCACCACCGACAGGCCCAGCACGTCGGCGAGCTCGGCTTGCGAAACGGGCAAATGGAAGCTCATGCCGTTGGTGCGCTTCACCACTTGCAGCCTGACGAACAGCTCGCAGAACAGATGCGCCAGATGGGAGACTTTCGAGCGCCGCCCCATGGCGACGATCCACTCGCGGTGGATGGCGCCGTCGATCAGCGTGTCGAGCCACAAGAGCCGCGTCAGGTGCGGAGCCCGCTCGGTGATGCTACGCAGCTTCGAATGGTCGGCCAGGATGACGCGGCAGGGCGAGAGCGCGATGACGCCGTGGTCCATCGTCTTCAGCAGAAAGGCATAGAGGTCGACGAAATCGCCTGGAATCTGCAGCGATGTGAATTGCCGGCCGCCATCGGCAAGCACCTTGTAACGCGCGGCGAGCCCGTCGAGGATGAGCGTGCTGTAGGCCGGCCGCGATCCGGACGCGACGATGTCCTGCCCGGCGGCGAAGCTGCGCTCGCCCGTCATCAAATTGCCGAGCAGGGATTGCTCATCATCCGACAGGCTGTCGTGCTGGCCGAGATTCAGGAAAAGCGATTCAAGCATTCATGTCTTCCATGAGCGGGCCGAGCGGCCCGGTCACAGGGGATGTCACAAGTGATTCAAAACAGGCGCGTTTGACGAGGTATGGGGTTGTTAGACACAGTGCGCTAACATTTGATAACTCGGCGCTTTTTCTCTGGCGAAATGCCGATTGACGCATTGCGGCCGGTGCCGCCGGATCGCTCGGCCGCCGCGCCTTTCTGGAAGCGACGCAAGGTGGCGCGCCGGGAGCGTCGCGAAGGCAAGCCGATCCGGATATTCCGGCGTGCCGGCCTCATCGAACCTTGCGCCGGCCGAGGAGTTGCATGCCGGCTTCATGGCCAAAGGAATATCGCGCGGCGGCGGATTTTGTCGCCGCGGCCTATCGTCCCGAACAGGACGAGGCCGGGCTGGAGACGATCGAGAGGGCGGCCGACCGGGTTCTTGAGGAAACCGGCATCCGCTTTCTGGACGATCCGCAGACCATCGACGTTCTCAAGCAGGCCGGTGGCGTGGCGACCGGGGATGTCGTGCGCCTGGACGGGGCCGAGTTGCGCCGCATCATACGCCGGCATGCGCCGGCAAAGTTTCTGCTGCGCGGCAGGAATCCGGCGCGGGATACGCCGGTCGGCGCAGGCGCACCGCCGGTCTTCGCGCCGATCTACGGCGCGCCCAATGTCGTGCTCGACAACGGGGCGAGAGAGGCGGGAAGCCGGCGGATCTACGGCGAACTTGTCGCCGCCGCGCATGCCGCGCCGGGGCTCACCAACACCGGGCAGATGATCTGCGTCATGGAGGACATCCCCGAGGATCGGCGGCCGTTGGAGATGCTGCTTGCGCATCTCGGCCGCTCCGACAAGCCGTTCATGGGCAACATCGCTTCGCCGGCGGTCGCCGAAGCGGTAATCGACCTGACCGCCGCGGCAGTCGCGCGGCCGGCCTCTGCCGGCGAGTGCAACCTTCTCCACCTGATCAACGCCACGCCGCCGCTCACCTATTGGCCGAACCCATTGAAGTGCCTGCGGGCAATCGCGCTGAAGGGCGAGGCGAGCATGGTTTCGTCCTACATGATGATGGGCGCGACGTCGCCCGTCACCGTGGCCGGCGCGCTTATCCAGGGCTATGCGGAGGTGCTTGCCGGACTTGCGCTGGCGCAGATCTGGCGTCCGGGCGCGCCGGTCGTGATGGGCATCCTAGCCTATCCTTTTGATATGCGCCGGATGCTGCCCAGCTTCGGCGATCCGGCCTCCCAGCTCGTTCAGTTCTACGCGGCCGAGCTGGGCAGGCGGCTTGGCGTGCCGATACGGGGCGACGGCGCGATCACCTCGGCCAAGATCGACGACGCGCAATCCGGTGCCGAAGGGGGCAGGGTACTCTCGGCCTCGATGGCCTCCGGCGCGAGCTTCATCCTCCACGCCTCCGGTTGGCTGGAGCAGGGCCGCACAGTGTCGTTCGAAAAATTCGGTCGCGATGCCGCTGCTCTGGCTGAACTCGGCAAGCCGACCGAGCCGCCGCCCCTGCCGCTTAACCGGGACATCGAGACTGAAATATGCAGCCGCATTACGCGGCTTTGACCTGCCAAAGAAAAGGGCGCCGTCGCGAGACAGCGCCCTTCCTGGTTACGCAGTCGGCTTTTACCATCCTTGGCGGTCGTACCAGTCGTCGATGTCGCGGCGCACGCGATCCTTCTCGAGGCCGTAGCGTTCCTGGATCTTCCCTTCAAGCTGATCGCGTTTTCCCGCGATGCGGTCGAGGTCATCGTCGGTTAGCTTGCCCCACTGTTCCTTGACCTTGCCCTTCATCTGTTTCCAATTGCCTTCGACGCGGTTCCAATCCATTGCCTTACCTCCTGTTGAACACGAGTGGCTAACGATGGCGCGGTCGCGAGGTTCCTGCCGCAAAACGTTTGTTGGCCGGCAGGCTTGGCAGCGTCACGGGTCTGCCGGCGCGGCGACCGCGCTAGTGAAAATTGCAGGGCGTTGCGGGAACATTCGGCTTGCGCGGATGTTCTTGGATGCAGATGGCGCGCAGCCCCGCTCCCCCCCGCGAAAAGCGCGCCACCGACCGGGTTCAGACCCGAGCAGCCCGCCTCGGCCGTCCCTCGCCGGGGCGGGCTTCATATTGATGATTGGAAGGATCATGCTTCACCGGGCAGCCAAGATCGCTGAGCAGGCTCATAGCGGCCAGAAAGACAAGACCGGACGACCCTACATCGAGCATTTGAGGCGGGTCGCCGATGCCGTCGAGACGCTGGACGAAAAGACCGTCGCCTATCTGCATGATGTCGTCGAGAAAGGTGAGGGTTGGAGCCTCGAGCGGCTCGAACAGGCCGGCTTCAGTTCATCCGTTGTCGCGGCCGTCGACGCGCTGACGAAACGGATGGACGAAAGCGAGCAGGGGTTCATCTGCCGCGCAGCCTCGAACGCGCTCGCCAGGTCGGTCAAGGAAGCTGATCTGAAAGATAATCTATGGCAGGCACATCAGGCAGGGCTTTCTCCAGCCAGATATGAAACCGGCCTCGTGGTGCTCCATGGATTGAACGCCAGCGCCTAGAGCAATTCCAGGAAAAGTACGAAGCGGTTTTCCGTCCGGAATTGCGTAAGAACAAAGGGATAGAGCGGTTCGCCGTTTCCGTGAACGGTGGAACGCACCAAGCCCTGTCGAAGGCTGATGTAACGAGTATTATTTCGGAATCCCTTGCGAATGTCCGAATTAAGCGCTATCTATCAACAATCGATCTTGTTGAACGAACGTTGTTTTCGCGCCAAAGCGCCCGACGATATTCCCTCTCAATTTCGAAGAATACGGCGTTTGGTCAGGTGGCCAAGCGACGATAATTTACGTCGATTTGAAAGGAAATCGCAATGAGCTCTGGGACCGTGAAGTTTTTCAATGCCACCAAGGGCTTCGGCTTTATCGAGCAGGGCGGCGGCCAGCCCGACGTGTTCGTGCACATCTCGGCCGTGGAGCGCGCTGGACTGCGCTCGCTGGTCGAGGGCCAGAAGGTCAGCTTCGACATCGTGAAGGATGCTCGCAACGGCAAAAGTTCTGCCGAAAACCTGCAAGCCGCCTAAACATAACGCCTCCGGGTTCTTGACCACGGATGTACTGGCACCAGCCTCGGAGGCGCGTTGGAGAAGGTCGGGCTTTGCCCGGCCTTTTTTGATCAAGGAGAAGAAATGAAGTCCCTATCGGATAGCAGTCTGTTCAAGCCGGTTCCGTCTCGAACGGAAGCCAAAACCGACATGACATCTCGCGTCGCGCGGCAGATCCTGGACTTGGAAGCAACTGCCAGGGAGGCCAAGACGAAGCGATTGCGCGCTGCCAGGCTGGCGCAGGAAGCCGACGCGCCCGCGGTCCCGCCGAAGAAAGCCGTTTCGAAGCGAAACAAGAAGGCGTGAGCACGAGTCTAGCGCGTGCTTAGATGATCCTGCGCTATTTCCGCGTCAACTGCAGCAGATCGCTGGTGACATCGCCGCAAGTGTGACCATCCAACATCTTCTCGAGATCGTTGCGGTTGTCTTGGCTAAAGTCGCCGGGCATATCAAGCGCCGCCAGGCCATCGTCATCGAACTCGATCGGCGCAGCGTAAAGCTGCGCGATCTGTAACACCAGGTCCTCGATGTCTTCGCGGGCGATGTTCTCGGCCAGGTTGTTCAGCCTAATCTCTTCCGAAAGCCGGATGATGTTGACGATGCCTTTGATCCGCAGGGCCTGTTGGACCCTGCGGTGCGCATCATCGCGCAACTGAATGGAGAATCGTCGGAACATGGAATGCCTCCTTTCTTGGAGGATATCCCTCGATCGCCATCATGCGTCCCACAGCCGCAAATGGCAAGAAAAAAAGTAAAAAAAGAAAAAATAATCAATAAGTTAGCATAGAGCAACAAATGTGGTTTCGACCCATCGTTGGTATGGTTAGTTTGTGCCCTCTTTCACAGCTTAAGCATCCTTGACGTGCTATGCGGCGAACCCTACTTCTACTCACAGCGAGGCATTTACTCATTCTTGGCATTTTTGTCAGTGAGAGAGGCAGGCATGGCTGAACTCGAACGGCCGCAAAGATTGCAGATCATGCTGACCGACGAGGAATTGGCGGCGCTGGAGAACTGGCGTTTCGAAAAGCGCATGCCAAGCCGATCGGCTGCGGTGCGTGAGCTTTTGCGCCGCGGGCTTGCATCGGATGGGTTCTTGACTGCCGGCGCAGGCGCGAAGTCGCAGGATTTTGGCGTGATAGCCCAGGACAGGAAGGTCGGCAGTGGCTCCAGCGACTCTAAGCCATAAGCAGATGCACCCGAGCCGTTGCCTTGATGTCTATCGGCCCTAGCTAATGCACATGACCGATCCGGGGGGGATTTTCCGACAGAATGCCAATGCCGATGCGCGCCTCGCGGCGATCGTCGATTCATCCTACGACGCCATCATCGGCAAGAATCTCAACAGCATCATCACCGATTGGAACCAGGCGGCCGAGCGTATGTTCGGCTACAGCGCCGAGGAGGCCGTGGGCCAATCCATACTGATGCTGCTCCCCGAGCATATGCACAACGAAGAAGCCGAAATCATCGGCCGCATCCGTCGGGGCGAGGGGGTGGGGAGCCACGAGACGACGCGCAAGCGCAAGGATGGCTCGCTGATCGCCGTGTCGATCACCGTCTCGCCGATCAGGAACAACACAGGCGAGATCATCGGCGCCTCGCAGATCGCCCGCGATATCTCCGCCGCCAAGGAAAGCGAGCGCCGCATCCGCCTCCTGATGCGCGAGGTCAACCACCGCGTGAAGAACCAGTTCGCGGTGATCCTGTCGATGGTCAGGGAAACCAGCAAGCGCTCGACCGACCCCCGCGAGTTCGAGGAAATGATCCGCGCCCGCATCATGGCGCTGTCGCGCTCGCACGACCTTCTGGTCACCACGGAATGGGCCGGCGCCAGCCTGTTCGACCTTGTCCAGGAACATTTGAAGCCCTTCGGCCATGAAGACCGCATCTCGCTTTCCGGACCGCTTCTAACGCTGCAGTCGAATGCCGTGCAGAATCTTGGCATGGCCTTCCATGAACTCGGCACCAACTCGTCCAAATATGGCGCGCTGGCCTCGGAGGGCGGCCATATCGAAATCACCTGGAAGGTTAAAACCGGCCCCGAAGCGCAGCGACGCTTTCATCTTGTCTGGCACGAGACATCCGCGGGGGCGGCAACCGCGCGGAAGGCGCCCGAACGCAAGGGGTTCGGCACCGTGGTGCTGCAGCGGGTGGCCCCGCAGTCGCTGAGCGGTTCCTCCAGCCTCGAACGCTCGCCCGAGGGTGTGAAGTGGGCACTTGAGGCGCCGCTCGAGGCGATCGTCGTGCCGCAGCTCGGCGCTGAAGATGGCAGTGATTTCAAGGGCTAAGGTGCCTGCGCGGGCGGTCCTCCCTTGTAGCTCTGTAAAGTTGGATTACATCATGTAACAGAGCGTGTGATCGCACGCTCAGGTAGGTTGCTTTGGTCAAGCTTCATCCATGGAGGTTGTCATGGCAATGATGGAAGCAAGAAAGAGTCTCGACTGGATCACTCTGGTCCTCGCGATCTGCCTGTTCATCTCACCCTGGGTCATCGGATTCACCGCGGCGATGGTGCCCGCGTGGAACGCCTGGATTGTCGGCGTTCTTCTCGGCGCGCTGGCGCTGGCGACGCTTTCGGTGTTCGCCGAGTGGGAAGAATGGGCAAGTGTGGTCCTTGGGCTTTGGCTGATCGTGTCGCCCTGGTTGCTACGCTTCGCGGCTGACACGCATGTCATGGCCACGCATGTCGTCCTCGGCGTGCTGGTGGTCGCGGCATCGGCTTGGGCCGTCTGGGACTTCCGTCATCCCCACGCGCATGCGTGAGGGGTGACTGAATGGGAGCCCGCCGCGTGAGCGGCGAGCTCCTCGGACTTTGATCTCTTGGGCATGGGGCAAGGCGGCTGTTGCGGTGGCTTCACGCAATTGCTGCAACCGGAAACCTTTTCGTGCATTCTTGGGAATGGCCCCGATGCTCCAGCCCGACACCCCCGCCAAATGCTGCTCCTATTGCGGCGGCCGCGACCATGATTTCGAGGAATGTCCGAAACGCAAAGCCGACGCCGAAAGGGAGCGCGAGACGGCGCGGGTTGCCGGCGTTAAGCCTCCGCTCGCCGAGGAAGATGTATCGGCAAAGTCCTGAGGCTGCGGTCCTCCAGCGCTGCGATCATTCCGCACTTTAACCTTAAGCGCACGCCATTGAGGTCAGGGCGGTCGCGCCAAGCCCCGACTTTTTCTGGGACGATCGAAGAACGGCGTTGAACCGGTCTATAGTCTCGGACCGGGGGTGCGCGGGTGGCGGACATCGTCTCAATAGGAACAGGTGCGGAGTCTGCTTGGCGGCTGTCGGCGGGGCGCTTGCGGCTGATTGCCTTCACGGCGCTCGCCGCCTTCATGATCGCCGGTCCGGTCGCCGAGCAGATATTCGGTGTGCGAACGGCATTGCTGCGCTCCTGGACGATGTTCAGCGCCATCGGGCTCGGCGTGATCGACGCTTCCTTCGAAATCCGACGGCCCGACGGCGCGCTTGTTCCGCTCGACCGGTTCGAGATGCTTGGCGCGCCTCGCAACGGGGGGCTGAAATGGATCCAAAGCCGCGAGGACCTGGCGTCCGTCATCAAACGGCTCTGCGCGGTCGCCGGGCAGGGCGCCGACATCCGCGTGCGCGCCAGGCTTGGCATTCGCGGCGGGTGGCAGACCATCCATACCGATGACCAAAATGCCTGCGCGGACTGACTTGATCGCCGACTGGCGGAACTGGCGTTCGGCATCCGCCTGGGCCGCGCGCTTCGTTGGCTGGGCGGTCGAGACGGAGGGCTCGTCGCGTTCGTCCGCGTTGATCCGCATCGGCCTGGCAATGCTGTTCTGGTCGCGCTGGGCCGGCGAGTTGCTGCTCTATATGGACCGATCGCCGGCCGGCCTGTTTCTGGCGGCCAACTTCTTCGTCGCCACCGCGCTGCTCTTCATCGGCTATCACAGCCGCGCCGCCGCCGTCTGGGCGGGCGCGGTCGGACTGGCGATGTACTATTATTTCGGCTTCCAGCTTGGCCGCGAGCCCTGGACCCACCACCATACCTATCTGCTTGCCGTCGCGGCGCTCCTGATCGCGCTCACCCCTTGCGGCCGCTCCTATTCGCTGGATCGCTATCTGGCGGTGATGCACGCCGAGCGTATGGGTGGTCCGCCGCCGGCGGAGCGCGGCAATCTATGGGGGCTACGACTGATCGTGGTGCAGCTCTCGGTGCTCTATTTCTTCGCCGCCTTCGACAAGTCGAACCACGCTTTTCTCAGCGGCGCGCGCCTCGAGCAGATATTCCTCTGGTACTATGCGGGTTCGGATTACCCGGCCGGCCTTGCCTGGCCGGCCACCATGGCGTCCGTCGCCGTGGTCGCGCTTGAATATTGCTTGGCTCTTGGCCTGCCGTTTCGCCGCAGCAGGCGCTTTCTGGTCGTGCCTGGCCTGGCGTTTCATGCCATCCTCTACCTGACGCTGCCGGTCTATACATTCAGCGCCACCATGGCGTTGCTCTATCTCGCCTATTTCGACACGGATGCCGTCGACGAGGTCATCGCGCGTCTCCACGGAACCGGACCGGCACCGACTGCCAGAGGGGAAGTTTCGTGAGGCGTGGTTTGTTGTTTTCGGGCGCCGTCGCCGTCGCGGTGGCCATGAGCCTGGCCATGGACTGCAGCGTGGCGCATGCTGGCGGTGCCGAGGACTATTATCCCAAGCGCGTATGGGGTTCCTTCGAAGGCGGGCAGATGAACACCTCGCTGCTTGTGTTCCGCGACCTTAACAGGAACGGCGTCTACGATCTGGGCGACCGGCCGATGTCGCGCGTGGCCGTCGAGCTCGACAAGCCGAACGGCAGCACGATCATGCGCCTGACCAATGTCGACGGCTTCGCGAATTTCCGCATGTCGGTCAGCCAGCGTGATTTCGAAGTTGTCGATCCCGGGCACTATGCGTTCCGCGTCGTGCCACCGCCGGGGTATACTGTCACCACCGGCAATGCCTCGCAGGAAAGCGACTATGTCGTTTCGCCCGGATCGCCGGGCGACATGATTGCAAGGACCACCACGCATCCGGTCGGTCTCGCGGCGGACCTGACGATGGGCGGCGCGGCCGCCGCCGGATCGCGCGTGTCCCTCACGGGGCCCGACGGCGTAACGTCCGCCGCCAAGGTCGGCCTCGACGGGCGCTTCAGCGCAGCCGTCACGCCAGGCGAATGGCTGGTCGATTTTTCGGCCGGCGGAGCGACTGAGCGGAGGCATGTCGTCGTCGGCTCGGCGCCGGTAATACTCTCGGCGTTTTCCGGCCTGGGCAGATCGGCCGAGGCGCCGCTGCCCAACCAGCATGTCGTCGGCTTCGACGACTTGATGACGTCGCCCGGCGTGTTCGAAATTCCGTCCGGTTACGGCGGGCTCAACTGGTACAACCTCGTTGCCATGCACCAAAGCTTCACCGCTGGCCCGGGCTACGTCAACACCACCATGTCGGGCGAGTTCATCGCCTATAACAGCTCCGGCCACCCGGCGCAGGTGTTCAGCGACAAGCCGTTCGATTTCACCGGCGCCTATTTCGGCGCCGGCTGGGACGATGCGGAGGGCGAGACGCTGATCCTCAAAGCATGGCGGGGCGATGAGCCCGCCTATGAGGACCAACTGGCGCTGTCCGCCAACGGCCTTGTCTATTTCGCGGCCGACTACAGCCGCATAACGAGGCTTGAGATCCGCACGCTGCATTACTGGCAGGCCGCGATCGACGATTTCGCTTACCGCACCGGGCCGTAGCGCGATCAGCAGAGTGGCCGCTGCGTTCAGGCATGAAGCGCGTCCTTTGGTCGGCTTCTGCGCGAGTGCGTAAAGGCCACGCCGCGTCAGCAGGACGATCTCGGAGAAGTTCCGCAGGAACGCGGGCCGCCGTCCGAATGCCCGGCGCCGTCGTTGTGATGGCCGGTGCCGCCATTGCCTCCGGAACTGCCGTTCCCGCCGGAGCTGCCGTTTCCACCCGAGCTGCCGTTGCCACCGGAGCCGCCATTGCCTCCCGAGCCGTTGCCACTGGAACCGCCATTCCCAGCAGAGCCGCCGTTGCCCCCTGAACCGTTCCCGCCGGAACCACCGTTCCCGCCACCATTTCCAGCGCCGCCGTTTCCAGCGGATCCGCCATCGCCGCCGGAGCCGCCGTTGCCGCCATTCCCTCCGTTGCCGCCAGCGGAACCACCGTTGCCGCCATTCCCTCCGTTGCCGCCAGCGGAACCACCGTTGCCGCCGTTCCCGCCAGCGGAGCCGCCGTTCCCGCCATTTCCTCCGTTGCCGCCATTCCCTCCGTTTCCGCCAGCGGAGCCGCCATTGCCGCCGTTGCCGCCATTTCCGCCGGTGGCCTGGGCCAGAAGAGCGCGCTTGGCCTCCTGCAGCAGGGCTTTCCGATCTATGGACTGGTGGAGCCCGTCTCGCGACTCCGGCAGGACCGACACCGCGCGCGTTGTGATCGGCAGCAGCATGGTCGATGCCAGCACCGCCGCTGCCACAATGGGAAGGGATCGCCGCCTTATGCCGGCATTGCCCGTGAAGGCCAAACCGAAGCGTCCTGCCGACACTCGCCTGGCAGGCTCGGAACCTGTTTCGATCGACATGATACCAGTCACCCGCGTAACCCGGGCGGGACTATAGACGGGTTGAACCTTTGTTCTCGACCATCCCAGAAATAGTCATCTGGTCGACGCGGCGGCCGCTCGTCCGGCGTCCTCGGTTCATTTGTCGTGCGCGCCTCTCACCCGCGCTGCCGCCTCGGCAAAGGAGATCTCGCCCTTGATCTCGCGCATCGCCATCGAGGTCACTGTGCGGCGCACGCCGGGCAGGCGGCTGAGCTCCTCGCGCAGCATGCGATCGAGCGCCATCATGTCGACGGTGACGATCTGGAGCAGATAATCGGCTTCGCCCGTGGTGGCGTAGCAGCGGCGGATCAGCGGGTGCTTCTTCACCGCCGCCTCGAAGGCATCCGACACCTCGAAGTCGATCGACACCTGGATGAAGGCCTCGATGCCGAAGCCGATCCCGGCCGGGTCGACGCGGGTCGAATATCCGCGGATAATGCCGGCCTCTTCCAGCGCCTTCACCCGTTTCCAGCAAGGCGTCTTGCTCAATCCGACCTCCTCGGCGAGCGCGCCGAAGGAGATGCGAGCGTCGCGCTCAAGCGCAGCGACTATTCTGCGGTCGAGTGCATCCAACGTCATTCGTTCTCCAATATGGCAGAAGATGTCGACAATCGTCCTTCGTTTTTTGCCACTTGAACAACAGAAAGGAACAATGTTCAAGCCGAAAGCGCTATCCTTGTCGCCAAGTCGAAACCCGACGCGAGGAGGACGAGCCATGGACAAGACGGACTATCACGCCCGCATCGAGGCGCCCGAAATGCGCGACTACGGCGTTTATCTGAAATGCGACCAGCTGCTCGCCTGCCAGAAGCCGCTCGCCGAGATGGTCAATGCCGACGAATTGCAGTTCCAGATCGTGCATCAGGTCGAGGAGCTTTGGATGAAGCTTATCGCCTACACGCTGGTCGACGTGCTCGACTATCTGGAGAGGCAGGACACCCACCGCATCGTCACGCTGATGGGCCGCGTGCACCGGTTGATGCGCATGATGACGGCGCAGCTCGATCTCCTGGAGACGATGTCGCCCAAGGAGTATCAGCAGATCCGCCTGCAGCTCGGCAATGGCAGCGGCCAGGAGTCACCCGGTTTCAAGCTCTTGCTGCGCCTGCCGCCGGATCTTTGGCGGGCCTTCAAGCGTGCCTATTGCGACGGCCGCGGGCTGACCGTGGAGGATATCTATGACGAGCATTACGACCACGGTGATTCCTATGTCGTGGCCGAGGCGCTGATCGAGTTCGACGAGCTGTTCCAGAAATTCCGCGCCAACCACCTTTATCTGATCCACCGCTCGATCGGGCTGGGCGCCAAGTCGCTGAAGGGACGGCCGGTGGAAATCCTCGAAGGCGGCGCCCGCCATCGCTTCTTCCCCGAGCTCTGGGACATACGCTGCGACATGACCGACCGCTGGGGCGCCGAATACGGCACCGTGCGGGATTCAATCAGCCATCCGCCGCAAGCAAAGGCGGGGTAAGGGCGCAACCTTCCTCGCCCCGCGCGAAGCGGGGGGAGAGGTGGCCGCGCAGCGGCCGGAGAGGGGCCCTCGTAGAGTGCCGACTAGATGGGGTTCGCCGCTTGGCGTTTGTCCCACCATCGCTGGCGCAGCCCCCTCTCCGTCGCGGCTTCGCCGCGCCACCTCTCCCCCGCCTGTGGCGGGGGAGAGGAAAAGGGCGCCTCGAAAAATCTTCCCCACCCCTGTCGGAATCCTCTCCCTCCGCCCGTCCTTGGGGCATCGACCGCTTCAACCATCCGGAGGGAAACTCGTGGAAAACACTCAATCGACCTGGCAGACCGTCGCCATTCTCATCGCCCGCCTGATCTTCGCCGCCATGTTCGCGATGGGCGTCGCCTTCAAGCTCATGGATATGGGCGCCACTGCCGGCTACATCGCCGCCGCGGGCTTTGCGTTCCCGCTGTTCCTGGCCTGGTGTGCGGCGATCCTCGAAACGCTGCTGGTGATATCCTTCCTCACCGGCGCTTATCTGACACCGTTGGCGCTGATCGGCGCGGTTTACGTCACCTTCCTTGGCTTTGCCTTCCACGGCCCGTCGCACTGGGCCGGAAACCAGGCCGAGTTCGGCGCCTTCATGTCGCATTTCCCCTTCGCCGCCGGCCTGCTCTACGCCGCGGCGCACGGCCCCGGCAGCGTTCTTGCGCTGCGCCAGGGCTGGCCGGGCAGAGCATGATCCTTTCCTTCTCCCCGTTCCACGGGGGTGAGGCGTGGTCCGCGTTAGCGGACGAAAAGCCAATTGCTTGGCTTTTCGAACAACGAACGCCCGGAGCGAAAGCGCAGGGCTGTCGTGCCCCGAAGGGGCGGATAAGGGGCGGCGCCCACATTTCAAGGCAAGGCGCCTGCCCGCCCTCACATCTGATCGTTATACGGCTCCTTCATCTGCCCGACCATGCGCGCCAGCTTGGAGAAGGACGGCATGTCCGCTTCCGGCTGGCACTGGTTGGCGAGCTCGAGCAGCCGGATTGGGAAGTTGACGGCGTCACGGCTCGATGCCGACATGCCTTCCGACCGGTCCTCACCCGTCTCGGCAGCCTCGGCTTTACGCAATGCGATGTCGATTTCCTCGACGGTGAGCACACCTTTCTTGACGAGCACGTGGTTGATCGCGGCGACGGCCATCAGCAGGCCCTCGAGTTGCAGATTGGCGACGTTCATGGCGTTCCTCCCATTGACCTCGCCTCAAGAACGCATGAGGGGCGTTTCCGATCCGGGTGGAAGCCTATGCGGCTAAGCCTCCATCCACCGCTCGCCATATTCGCTCCAAAGCTGCCTGATCTCGCGATTGCCGAGCGGCGGCGTCTGGCGGTCGCCATAGAAAACGGCGACGGCACTGAGGTCGTACTGGCCCTCGGCCTGGGCGATGAGGCGGATCGCTTCGCCGAGTGGTCTCGAATGGAAGATCGGATCGGCCTGGCCCCGGCCCAGGCTGCGAACGCCCGAAATGCTTGCAGGCACATGCCGCATCCGAAAGACGGATGCCATGGCAGGTCTGTCCATGCTGCTCTCCGCGATTCCCTGAGGGAATGATCCCATAAGCTCCGGCTAATGACCAGCCCGGGACAACCAGCCACAGCAGAGGGCAGGGAGCAGCACAACCTTGAAACGAAAAGATCTGATATAGAAAGAAAAAGGCCGAGCGCGACGGCCTTTGCCTCCGCGCGGCCGCCGCGAGGCGCTCACCGCCATTGCTCGGTTCGGCCGCTGCAGCCGGGACCGGAAAGGTCTACCTGTGCCAGCGACGCAGCCAGTCCGGCTCGGGGTCGGCGTTTCGGCTGATCGCCATGCCGGCCAGCAATCCGACCAGTCCGCCGATCAGCATTGCCGTCGAGAAGGTGCCGGGGTTCTGCTGCACCGTTTCCGAAACGCTATGTGCCTGGGTGCGCAACTGGCTCGCCGCGCGCGACGCGCGATCGGAGGCGCCGCTGTAGAGGGACGAGGCACGATCGGCCGCGCTTCGGTACCAGCCCTGCGCGGTCTCGGCAGCATCCTCGGCCTGTTCGGCAAGCGCGCGGTTCAGCCGGTTCACCTCGCGCTTCAGCTCGGCGATCTGCTTTTTCATCGCGTCTTCGGACGCTTTCGCGGCCCGCGTGTTGCCACGCGACGCGGCGCTGCTGCGCGATGCGCTGCTGCTGCGCGCGGCCGTGGTTTTCGGATTGCCGTCGGCTGAATTGGCGGTGCTAGTGTCGTTGTCTGCCATCGGTTTCTCCTTTTTGCCTCCTGGAACGGCCAAGGCGTCGCATGGTTCCGCGCCGCATGATCCGAGCCCCGTGCCCGCCCGGCCAGAAAACAGAGCCGCGGAGCGTGCTCCGCGGCCCTTGCTTCAAGCCCGGCGCCCGTTACTTGCCGCAATTCTTGTCATTGACGTTCGGCTCCATCGTGCCGGCGGTCGAGTTGTTCGCATCGCCCACCGTGCCCTGCGGGCTGTTCGGGCAGTTCTTGTCGGCGTTCGAATTCATGTCGCCGCCACTGATGCTGCCGGTCGTGCCGGTGTCAGGCGGCCCCATCTGGTCAGGCGATGGCGTGGCCGGCGTCTTCGGGTCGACGGTGATGGTCTGGCCGCTGCCGCCGCCATTGTTTCCGGCGGTGCCGGCGGTCTGGCCCATCGCCGCCGTGGCGAGACCGATCGTCAGGGCCGAAGCTGCAAGGATCTTCATAAGCATGATCTTCTCCTCTGTGCGAGACGGTTCGTCTGTCGCGTTGCGACTAAGGGTGGAACCCGTCGGACTAAGGTTGGTTCCGACAAAATTCCCTTCGGCTTTCGGCTGCAGGGCTCGATCCGTGGCTGTGGCGGGCGTGCCTCGCCCACAGAGGTCGGGCCAAGCGGATTTGGAGAAATAGGAAAGTTTGCCTAAACCCTATTGCCGGGTGAGGGCAGCTATGCTACTATTCTGTCCATGGTGCTGATTTGCGCCAACGGCCCGCCGCAAGGCGGTTTTTTTGTTTCAAGCACTGGCGGGACAGAGGGGCGCGAGGGAACGCCGCCTCATCCATTCCATCTGCACATCGAGGCCTTCATGCCACGTTACGCTACCATCGTCACCGCCGATGACGGCGCCGAGATCGTCAGCGCCATCGGCGAGTTCGAGAGCGCAAGCCTGCCGCTCAGTTCAGGCCGCATTGAGCAGGTCGCGCCCGGCGTGCGCATCGGCATGGTGCGTGGCGGCATGGTCGATGCCGTCGCCGGTTTCGGCTTTCCGCGCCAGGGCCCCAGCCCCTCGGTAGCTCGCGTTGCCATCGCGACGTTGGCGGCAATGACCGCGCCGGCGGCCGACGGCGAGCCCGCCAGGCCGGCACGTGCCAAGCCGCGCAGGAAACCCGCGCGCAAGGTCCGCAAGGCGAAGGCGGCAAAGGCCGCGTCATCCGTTCCGGCTGCCCATGGCTGACGAAAACGAGGCCCGCCGCAAGCCCGCTGGCGCGAAGCGGGCAGGGCGAAAGCCGCAGGCTCGCCGCGTCGATGTTGCTTCGCCCAATTGCCCGAAGCGCTCGCGAAAGACGCTCGTCGACGACTTCGCCGCTGCGCTGCGCGCCGACTTCCGCGCCCATGGCGCCGGCGTCATCGCCGCGGTGCGGGCCGAAAAGCCGGAGCAATACCTGAAGGTCGTGCTGACGCTGCTGCCCAAGGATTTTTCGCAGGATTTCGATGCCGATAAGAAGAGTCTCGACCGGTTGAGTGATGACGAGATCAAGAGCCGAATCCGCGGCCTCGAAGCGAGTCTGCGGCCTTTCCTCAAAGAAGATGCCGGCCTCGAAGGAGATGCGGGCGTATCTGGCCCTTCTGGAGGAACTGGAACGGCGGCGGCGCGGCAATAGCCTAGCGGTCTACAAGCCCTACGACAGGCAGGCCGAATTTCACGCAGCAGGAGCAACGAACCGCGAGCGCCTGTTCATGGCCGGCAACCAGCTTGGCAAGACCAGGGCGGGGGGCGCGGAATGGGCCATGCACCTCACCGGCCGCTATCCCGACTGGTGGGTGGGCAAGGTGTTCGACCAACCCGTCAGGCTGTGGGCCGCCGGTGTCACCGGCGAAGGCACGCGCGACAACCCGCAGCGCGTGCTGGTCGGCCCGCCACAACAGCAGGGCGAATGGGGCACCGGCATGATCCCGGCCGACGCCATCGCCGACACGGTGATGGGCCGCGGCGCGCCTGGTGCGCTGGACAGCGTCGTCGTGCGCTGGGGTGGCGGCGGTGACGTCCAGGCCGGCGAAAGCGTGCTCTCCTTCAAGAGCTACGAGAAGGGCCGCGAGAAATGGCAGGGCGAGACGCTGCATGGCGTCTGGTTCGACGAGGAACCGCCGCTGGACATCTATTCGGAAGGCCTGACCCGCACGAATGCGACGGATGGCATCACGATCGTGACGTTCACGCCGCTGCTCGGCATGAGCGATGTGGTGCTCAGGTTTTTGAGCGCGGAGGCGATTCAGGGCCTGGGTTCCTCGCCTCCGCAAGGCGGGGTGGCCGCGTAGCGGCCGGAGAGGGGCCTTCGTAGGGCGAAAGCTCTACGAATGGCTTTCCGCTTTTGCATCAAATGCCGGCGCTGTCCCCGCTCCGTCGCGGCTTCGCCGCGCCACCTCCCTCACTTGCATGGAGGCGAGGAATCTGGAGCTCAAAGGGCAGATGGAGCCGGATCAGGGGTAATGGCTGCCCGCAAGCTGCCTGGCGCGAGCCTTAGGATCGGTTGCTTTACGGGTGAGCGGTTGACACCATATCCTTTCGTCGCCCGTGATCTGATTGAACCAGACATTGCATACTTTGTTCGGTGTGTCCGGGGTGCAGACTTTGCGTTGGAACCCCCTCAGCTCATACATCCTGCAAGTCTGCTTGCTCGTGTCATAAGGCACGTTCGATTGGCAAGCCGAGGCGCTTGCGGCAATGGCTATTACGATTGCTATGCGGATCATGTTTCCCCCAAGTCCCAAGCCAACGTCGCACTCATTCGCTGAGTTATCAACTCCGAATCTCTACTTGAGCCATAATAATGACGCGCCACGTTACCTTCATGACCATTGATGATGCCGGGCACTATTCGCCCGAGCAGCGCGCCGAGATCATCGCGGCATACCCCGAGCATGAGCGTGAAGCCCGCGCGAAAGGCATCCCTATTCTCGGGTCAGGCCGGATCTTTCCGGTGCCTGACGAGCTGATCGCCTGCGAACCGTTCAAGCTGCCCCGCTGGTGGCCGCGCATCGGCGCCCTCGATTTCGGCTGGGACCATCCTTCCGCCGCCATCGAGCTTGCCTGGGATACCGAGGCCGACGTCGTTTACGTGACCAAGGCCCATCGCGCGTCCCAGCAAACGCCGGCGATGCAGGCGCTGGCGCTGAAGGCGTGGGGCGAATGGCTGCCCTTCGCCTGGCCGCGCGACGGCCGCCGCGAAACGCTGGAAGGCGCCGGCGTGGCGCTCGCCAAACAATACGCTGCGCATGGGCTGAACATGCTGACCGGCCACGCCCGCTTCGCGGATGGCTCCGTCTCGGTCGAGGCCGGCCTGATGGACATGCTCGACCGCATGCAGACTGGCCGCTTCAAGGTGTTTTCCACGCTCCACGCCTGGTTCGAGGAATTCCGGCTCTACCATCGCAAGAACGGCCAGGTGGTCAAATTGCGCGACGACCTGATGGCCGCGACGCGCTACGGCGTGATGATGCTGCGGCAAGCGGCGGTGGACCCGGCGGAGTTCAAGGCGGCGCGGCGTCCGGTGGGACAGAGCGATCCGCTGGGGGCGTTTCGCTAGAGGGATTCGCCCTCTCACTTCGTGATACTCAGGCTTGACCAGAGTATCCATGCCGTGACCCTGCCGTGGAGCACAACGGCGCAGAATTCTGTAACCGTAGCAACGCCTTAGCGTCATGGCATGGATCCTAGGGTCTGCGCGCGTCGCTTCGCTCCTTGCTTCGCCCTAGGATGACGAAGCACGGTTCCGGTCACCTATAATACCAGTAGTTTGGGCCCCTCTGGCCGTGGTTCTGGCCGCCCGCAATGCCGGCAATCCCGGCCTCCCCAAAATCCTCAATCCGATCAGCCGCGAACGCCGCCGCCGACGCCTTGCGACCGGCCGCGACGTGATCGCCTGCGCCCTTTTTAGCCAGCCGTGCCGGAGCAGCCGATGGTCCACATCATCCCTCTCTTCGCTGATCAGCGCCGCCTCGATCCCGGCAATGCCCCGCCACCTGAGGCAGCCGGCCCGCTCGATCCTTACTGGCAGGAGGTTGCCGCTCATTACGAACTGCGCATGGCGCAGCAGCAGGCTTTCGACACCGAGATCGCCGCGCGCAGGCTGGATGGCGAGATCGCGCGCGCTGAGGCCGATGTCGCGGCCAACGCGCCGGCCGACGGCGAGGGCCTACACCACGCCATGTATGGCGAGGTCGATCCGCATACCGGGCGCGTCCTGCTCGAAGGCCGGTTCGACACGCTGTTCGACAATTTCCTGAAGCAGGCGCCGCCCGAGCTGCGCGCCGGCCTCGCCAGACGCAAGCCGGCCCTGCGAGAGGCAGGCTCGGTGCGCATGGCGATGCAGCAAAATCAGCGCCGCGCCCAGTATGAGCAAGACCAGTTGTCGGCGGCCCAGGCCGAAGAGCTCGACACGATCGCGAAGAGCGACCCGGACGACCACGTCGCCTTCGATGCAGCGCGTTACGCCGGCCTCGACCTCATCGGCAAGATGAACCTCGACCCTGAGAGCAGGCTGCGGGCCGAGGCCGCCTGGCGCGAGCGCGCGGCGACGGCGCGTATCGAGGCGCTGATCGCGCGGGATCCCCAGCGCGCGTTGGAAATGCTGGGCGGCGCAGGGGTGACCCGCGATGACCAGCCTTCAAGCCTGTCCGATAGGATCAACCGAAATATGCCTGCCTATGGCAACTACGGCGGTCGTGGCTGGACCGGCGGGACATGGGGTGGCGGTTTTGGCGTGCCGCCCATTGATATTCAGGACGGGTTTTACAAACAGCATGACGCGGACTACCATGACGCGAAAACGCCGGGCGATACAATTTTAGCGGATAGGAAACTTGCAGCATCATTGAAGTCATATCTCGACAATGAGGTTTACGCCACGGATCCAGCCTTGAAGACCGACGAGGAGCGCAGGGACGCATCCAAATACGCTCGACTGGCGCTCAGGGCTTTCCGGATTAAGATTGCCGGCGATGTGGCGCTCCATCCGTTGAGCGCGGCGGAGATTTCTGGCCGAGATGAAGCGCAAAGGGCTTACGACGATGCGCAAGCGGCTGTTGGAAGGGCGCGGTTTGAAAGCGGCATGTCATTCGGCAATTGGTAGTCGCGATCCGGAATGAGATCTGAGCGTTCATTTTGCCTCCGGTTTTGACTCGGAGCCGGCGTTAAGGGCTTAGCCGATGGGGTTTTACTTTCTTGGTTCTATCTCACTTGTGGTAGCGATATTGCTGGCGTCTTTTGGCGTAATCTGCAGTGATCGCTGGCCGAAGATTGGTCGATACACCATCTATATATCAGCTTTTTTGAGTTTGCCGGGCTTCTTCGTTATTTGGGATTTTGCTGTATACAGAATTGTCTGGATTTTCCATTGAATTGACTTATATATACTGCTGAAGTCGGAGATGTGAAGGTGGATGTTTTAATATTCTTACTGGGAGTCCCCAGTTTTGCATTCGCCATGTTCCTGTTGGTGAAGGGCGTCAAGTCGCAACAGCTTACACCGCTCCGGCGAGCCCTCGTTCTTTTTGGCGCAGCCGCGTTCAGTGTTCCCGGATTTATGTCTTTGTATATGGTGTTTCTAATTTTCCAACTGACGCCAGCCTGATGGCGAACAGAAGGCAGAGGGCCCGGGTCCTCATCGCAAATCCCATATCGAGGCCGCCTGACGCTCCGGCGCCGCGAATGCGTGCCTGGAAGCGCTGATCGCGCAGGACCCCAGGCGCCTCCGCCGGGCGCGATCGTCAGGCGAGGCAAGGTCTTGCCAGGCCGGCAAACATTTTCAAGCAACAAGAGGTCAGGACAAATGGAGCGTAACGCTGGCAGCGGCATCGCCCTCGACCCCGTCGACGACCAGACCGAAGGCACCGGCGAGAATGCCGGCGCCAGCGACAAGTCCGCCGAGCTCGCGCCGCTCTATGACAGGGTGGAGCAGGCGCTGAAGGACCGACCGGTCGATGCCCTGGCGGACAAGGATCGGCCGCTCGCGGCGGTGCTTGCCGATCTCACACCGGGCTCCGTCGCCGCTCTTGCCCAGCGGGCGCGCGCCGCCAATGTCTCGCAGCTGGTCGGCGCGCGGGCCAACATCTCGCTCGCCTTTCAGAACGCCCCGAAAGCTTTCGCGGACACCGGCAGCTATGCCGGCGTGATGCCCAAGCCGGAGGACTTCGCCTATGTCTTCGGCGTCGAGGAAGGCCGCCGGCAGCTGGCGAAATTCGACCAGAGCGTAGAGACCGGCAAGCAGGCCTTCGACATGCGTGTCATGCCGGCCCGGGACCTAAACAGCCAGCTTCTGGACGCAGCGGTCGGCGCGGCAAATTCGCCGGAGGGCCAGTCGCGCTACCGGATAACCGCCGCTGCCGCCCAACACGTGCTGGAAGCCAGGCAGAACGATCCTGCCGGCGAGGCCATCAACGCGTTTCCGCAGGCGAACGAGGCCTGGCGCGCCGCGGCCGCCCAGGGCTGGCGCGACCCTGCAGCGGTCCAGAATGCGCTGGCCCTCACCATCGCCACGCAGCGCTATCTCGGCATCGAGAACGCTGAGCCCGTGCCACGATCGGTGCTGAAAGACCTCGGCGGAATGCCGCCGCAAGCCATGTGGGCCGGGATGAACGGCCTGCTTTCCGGAACGACGGATCCGGTCGTCAAGGCGGCAGTGAAGCAGCAGTTTGCCGAGGCTGGATTGCTTGGCGGGCAGACGCAGAAGGTAACCCCGCTTGGGCAGGATGATTTCGGCAAGCGCTTTGGGTTGCCTTCAAAGGCGCACTTGGCGGGTGAAGATGCCTCGCCTTCGACGCAGGCGTCTGAACAATCGGACGAGACGCTTGGAGCTGCTAACTCTCCGGTCGCGGCCGATAGTATTTCACAAATATCCACGTCCGAGCTTGCGGATGAGGGTGCTGATCCGCCCGTTGGCCTGGAGCAGGGGCTACCGGAGCAAATAGATCTACCGCCAGAGCGTCCGGACGTTCCTCCTGCAACATCTGATCCGGCGCCCCAATCCGCGGACGACAATTCTAATTTGCCCGTCGACTTGAAGGAGGTCCCATCAGAACAGATGGAGCCGCCGCCAGGGAGTCCGAAGGCTCCTTCTATCGATTTCAGCAAAAAGCTACCGCAGTCGAAAAATCTATCTGAAGGATGGTTTGGGAACAGCACCACAAATATTTCAGTTTTGCCGGAAGACGTCCAGGCGAGGGCTAAACCCTACACAAAAATTCTGGGAAAAAGTTTCGGCAATGGCCAATGCGTCGCGTTGACAAAGGAAGTGGGAGGTATGGCCGGTATTCCTGCCTCGACATGGAAAAAGGGAGAGAAAATACAAGGGAATAATAAGATTCAACCGGGGACTCCCATCGCCACATTCAACGGTGATTGGGGCGACGGGAAGGGTAGAATTCATTACGGGCCAAAAGGCCAAGCTGGAGGGGTAAGCGGATTTAGTCACACCGGAATTTATCTTGGCCAAAATGAATCAGGAATCTTCATTTTGGATCAATGGAAGGGACGGAACGCAAATATAACCTTCCGACCCTGGCAGAGTGCAGGTCAGGGTCTGGAGAGTGGTGCTTACTACTACCTAATTGAACGGTAGAGCAGATTTCTGTCAACATTCGTGGAGTCGGCTATCTGCGACTTCATGGTAGGTGAGATCATTTATCCTTATCGAACGACCGAGCAATGCGCTCGGCGATCGGCTTGAATATCGCCCTATCTTTCTTTTTCCAGGTTATATCGAAACAGATTATGTTATCGGCGTCGAGCTTCCGGCACATGCCATAGTAATTAATCGATCCGTATGCGTGCGAACCGGAAACCGCGCCGATAGTCGGTTCATCAAAGGTGTACGTAACTTTATCCCCAGGATGGTTGCGCTCGTAGTCTGCCTTCTGGTCTTCATAGTCTTCATTCGAGTCGACGAGCATGCGCGCGATGTACTCGAAAGGAGTTATCGTGCCGCTTCCTTCGTATTGACGAAACTGGGCACCCGGATAATTCTTCGGCGTAAATGTCAATCCTACGGAGAACTCATATAAAGGTTCAACCTTCCCTTCGGCAAAGAGAGAGGGAATCTCGATCTGGCTTCTGCCGACGGTGGAAACGACCCATTTGATCGGCTCCTCAGCCATCGCAAATGGTGGCGACGCTGCTAAAAGGCCAAGTGCAAAAACAAGTGCTTTCAAGACGATCCTCAGAGGCAAACTGATCACGGATTTTTTCGGAACGATCGGGCGATATGTTCGACAATTGGACCGAAGGTCGCATGATCCTTCGTGTCGTACACGATATCAAAACAGGTGACGATACGATGCTTCTGGCACATGCCGTAGAAAACAACTTTGCCATCAGCCGAGGTGCTTGAAATTACAGCGAGCGAGGGCTTGTCGACTTGATACGTCACTTTATCACCACCGCTGACGTTCATATCCTTGAGGTACTGGAATAGGCTCTTGCCGTAGGTATGGGTTCGATACTGACGCAGCTGGGAGTCTGGATACTCCTCCGGCTCGAATGTCTGGCCGTAGTTATGCGCAAATCCGCCAAGCAGTCGACCATCGCCCTCCGCAAAGAAATCAGGGATTTCGATTTCGCTTCCGCCGCTCAGGGACTTGACCCATTTGAACGGCTTCTCTGCGGCGGCAAGCGGCGCGGACAACATCAGGAAGCCAGGCGCAAGGACTATTGCTTTCATGGTGTTATCCCGGCTTCATTCGCGAAACGACGTCGGGGCCGCTGAGCCAGTCGACATCTTCACCGCCAAACATTAAGGCTATGCACCCATAGCGTGTGGCGTTTGGCGATTCAATCTGGCGGAGGCTGCCGTGGCAAAAATAACAAAGCTGTTGGATTATCGTCGGACGGCTGTCGGATTTCGATGAAGAGGACACGATCTATGTAGCCGAGCCTTGGGCCGCAGATTCCGATGCAATGGTTACGACAGCGCCTGACGATACTATGGTACCGCCAAAGGCGGCAGCCAAAGCGGGTCTGACCTATTTCATCGAAATATTCATTGCGATTGAGGTCACAGAGGGATGGATCGGGTCGCAGAAGGAAAAGCCCAGCCTGTCGGCAATCAGTGACAGGTTGATTTATTACGCCATCAATGATGCGTGAGGGAAAAGGCATGGCCGACACGCGTTATGAAGGAAAGCCGCTGCTCAGGCTACTAGAGCTCTACGTGCTGAAGGCGATTGGAGAACTCGCTCGGGAGTCGGAAGAATCGCTGGATGCCATGGCTCCCAAGCTGCAGGCCCTCTATGGCGGCGATGGACGGTGGGAAGACGCAATCGCCAAGGCTCTTCACATGCCCGACACGATGCCAGAGGCAATCCAGGATATGTGGAAGAAGAACCTCAAAATCGCCCACGACAACAAGGTGACACTCACGCCTCAACAATTTGCGGAAATGTTCGTGGACAACAATTTCGCGGGTTGAGCGGTCTTTCCGCATCTGGCTTCCGCAGCCTTGTTTCGCTCCGGGATCAGAGCCAATGCCCATCCGCATCATCCCCGCCACGCTGCGGGACCTCTCCTACATCGCCGCGAACCTGCGCCCCGAGGACCGGGCCGAGATCGACTGCCAGCTCGACCAATGGTCGCCGGCGCTGCTGGCGCTGACGGCACTTCAGGGCTTTGCCTATGTCGCCGAGCTCGACGGCAATCCGGAGGCCGGTTTTGGCGCCGCCGAGCAGCGGAGCGGGTTGTGGATCGCCTGGAGCTGGGGCACGCGCCGCATGAGGCGATGCGTGCCCGAGATCACCCGCTTCTTCCATGCGGTGCTCGGGCCCCAGGTCGCGGCCAAAGGCGCCTGGCGGGTCGAGGCGAGGGCGCTTGCCGACAACGATCTTGCCTTGCGCTGGCTGGAGAGGCTCGGCGCCACCCAACGCTGCCGCCTGCCGGGTTATGGCCGGAACGGCGAACACTTCTTCCTCTATGACTGGACAAGGGAAAGCTGGAACAATGTGTCTCTTTCAAAAACCACCGGAACTGAAGCCGCTGCCGCCAGTGCCGACCGCGCAGGACAAGGACGTGCAGGCGCGGGAAGCCGCGCTTCGCGCTGAGCTCGAGCAGCGCCAGGGTACGCTCTCCACCGTCAAGACCGATCTGGCTCCGAGCGACGTCGCCGGCCGGCGTCGTGTGCTGCTCGGAGTATGACGCCATGACCGCGATGAAACGCAGCTTTCGCCGGCGCGTGCTGGACTGGTGGTATTGGAGGCGGCACGCAAGGCTGGTGAAAAAACGGGTGGATTGACGCGAACGCTGCCGCCAGCGGAAAAGGACGAGTGCCGAAACAAGGTTGACATTCACACTCTCCTGGCCATGCTGCATTGCAGCATGGAAAGTAGCCCTACCGAGTCAACGCGCATCGAATGCCTGGACGGCCTTCGCGCCGCCGCCGCATTGTGGGTGCTGGTCGGACACTGCCTGCTCCTGACCGGCTGGCACCTTCCGGTGCTTGGCGACCCCGCGCTCGGTGTCGACCTCTTCATCATGCTGTCCGGCTTCCTGATGGTGTTTCACTATCAGTTGCGCCAGGACAAGGAGCCCTGGCAAAGGCCCGAGACCTGGCTCAAATTCTGGACGCGGCGCTATTTCCGCATCGCGCCGTTGTTCTACGTCATGCTGTTCATCGCGCTGGCGCTGGGGCCCTATCTCTATGAATCGCGAACGGTCATCGATGGCTTCCTGGGCCGCGCGCCGCAGGCGCCCGAGCGCTTCCTCGACGGCAGCCTGAAGAACATCGCCGCCCACCTGACATTCCTGTTCGGACTATCCCCGAACCTCGCCTACCGGACGCCGCTGCCCGACTGGAGCCTGGGACTGGAAATGCAGTTCTACGCGGTCTTTCCCGCGCTGATGCTCCTGGTGCGCCGCTTCGACTGGATATGGAGCGCCATAGCCGTGGCGGCGCTCGGCGGTCTGGCGGTGATGATCCTCAAGTCGATGTCGGTCCATTTCCCGATGCCGTCCTTCCTGCCGCTGAAGATCCAGGTCTTCTTGTGCGGCATGCTTCTGGCGGGCGTGCTGGCACGAAGACAACCGCGGCCGCTGCTGCATCTCGCCCTGGCCATGGCGCTTGCGGCGATCCCCTTCGGCGACGGCTACGGCCTTTCGAAGTTCCTGATACGAGAAGCGCTGGTGCTTGGGTTCTTTGCCCTTGTCCTCTACCGGATGCTGCCGGGCGTGGCGGGCAAGGTGGCGCGAAAAGTTGCCGTCGCCTTGGGTGGAGGCGTCTTCCACGTGCTCGGCGAACTGTCCTACAGCATCTATTTGATCCATCTTCTGGTGCTGCAGCCCGTCGCGGCATTCGTCATTGCCCGCTATGGCGATGGCCTTGCCGCGCCGCTGCGCTTCGCCATCGTGCTGGCGATTGTGCTGCCGGTGGTCTGCCTTCTGTCCTTCGTCACCTACAGGGTCATCGAAATGACTGGCCAGCAACTCGGCCGCACGGTCCTGCGCCGGTTCGCCCGCAGGAAGCCGGCGTTGGGGACAACGCCGGCCGAGTAGAAGCGGCCGCTAGAACTGTCGATCTACCTCAAAGGGGGATGACCGATCCGCTCTGCGCGGCCGCGGAGGGCGTGCGAGCCGGACGGGGCGCTGTTGCGCCGGCCTTTCCAACGTTCCGATCTCTTCCGCGGCCATGCTCGTTGGCCAATTCACCTCAGAGGTTGGCGATCCTTCGCGCCCCTCTCTGTCCTGCCGGACATCTCTCCCACGAAAGGGAGATTGGCAGCTTCTGCGCCGGCGCCAAACAAGTGAGATCATTCCCATGACCGACTCCCGCGCCCGCGATATCCTGTCGCGACAGACCGAACTCGAGACCGAACGCGCCGCCTACGAACCCGTATGGGAGGCGGTGGCGGAGTTCTGCGATCCCGATGCGCCCGACATCTGGTCCGGCCGCCGCACCAGCCGCGGCGATAGCCAGGCCGAGCGGCAGGAGCGGCGCGGCTCCCGCGTCTACGCCAACACCATCAACTCGGCCGCCAACCGGCTGGCCGCCGGGCTGGAAAGCCTGATCATCCCGCAGTCGGAGAAATGGCACGGGCTGACCACCGCCGAGATGAATGACGAGGAGACCGACGAGGAGAAGGAATGGGCCGAGGCGCTGCGCGATTTCCTGTTCGCGCTGCGCTATTCCGCCAACTCCAACTTCGTGCCGGCGACGCAGGCCTGCCTGCGCAATGTCGTGCGCTACGGCCCGGCCTATCTCTATGCCGAGGAAGGGTTTGGCGGCACGCTGATCCGCTATGCCTCTGTTCCCGTGGTCGAGGGTTATCTGTCGCGCAACCGCTGGGGCCAGGTAGACATTTTCCATCGCCGCTACGAGCGCACGGCGCGCCAGGCGGCGCAGCTGCTCGGCTATGAAAAACTGCCGGCGCGCATCAAGGCGCTCGTCGACGACCCCGCCAAATGCGAGGAGAAGATCTCGCTGATCCAATGCGTGCAGCCGCGCGACGAGCGCCGCATGTACCGCAAGGGCGGCTTCTACCAGTATCTCGACCAGGCCTTCGCCTCTTACCACGTCATCGAGGACGAGGAGGAGATCGTGCGTGAGTCCGGCTTCCGCACCTTCCCGGTCTCGACCTTCAACTGGCGCCGCTACGAGGGCGACGCTTACGGCATCTCGCCGGCGATCGAGGCGCTGACCACGGTGCGCGAGGAAAACGCCGTGCGCCGCTCTGGCTTGCGCGCCTTGCAGCAGATCACCGATCCGCCGACGGCCTCAAAGGCACGGCTCGACTATGTGCCGGTGCTCAATCCCGGCGAGAATTATCCGGGCCTCATCGACGACAATGGCCGGCCGCTGATCCAGCCGATCGCCACCGGGCAGAACCCGAGCTATGCCTTCGACTATGCGGCGAGCCGGGCGGAGGAGATCCGCGACATGATGTTCGTCAACCTCTTCCAGACGCTGGTGCAGAACCCGCAGATGACCGCCACCGAGGCGCTGATCCGCCAGGAGGAGAAGGGCGCGCTGCTCGGCCCGTCTGGCTCGATCATCCAGGCCGGCTTTGCCGCCAATCTCGACCGCGAGCTGTCGATCCTCGAGGACAAGGGCCTCTACGACCAGGACAGCCGCTTCCGCCCGCCGGAAAGCCTCGCCGGCAAGGCGGTGCGGCCGACCTTCACCGGCCCGCTCGACGTGCTGCGCCGCTCGGCCGAAGCGCGCGACACCATCCAGGTGGTGACCACCGCCATGCAGATGGCGCAGTTCGATCCCGGCATCATGGACAATATCGACGGCGACGAGGCGATCCGCGTCGTGCAGAGCGCCGGCCGCAGCCCGCAGCGCATTTTCCGGCGCAAGGACGAGGTGGAAGGGATGCGCGGCGCCCGGGCTCAGGCGCAGCAGGCGCAGGCCGGCATGGCGGCGATCGCCACCGCCGGCAAGGTGGCTAAGGACGCCGTGCCGGCGGCCGTGCAGGCGCGCGACAGCGGCCTGCTGGATAGCTTGCAGGCGATGATGCAGGGCGCCCAGGCAGGTGGCGGCGCTGCCGGTCCGGCCGGTGCGGCGCAAGGTGCGATGCCCAGCGGGCAGGGCGCCGTGCCTGACGCCCAGGGCGGCCCCGCGGGCGGCGCCGCCAACGGTGCCCCATGAGCCGCAAACGCTTCGCCCGTCTCTCCGACGCCGGCGGTCCGCTCGCCGCGCGCGAGGCGCTGACCAAGGCCTATCGCCGCGTCTTTTCCGGCGAGGACGGCGAGCTGGTTCTCGCCGACCTCACCGCCACGACAGGCTACTACCGCCGCCCGTCCTATGGCGACTGGCTGGCCCGCACCAAGACGCCCGACGGCTTCGAACTGCACAGCGCGCTCTCCAACGCGCGGGCGGAAGTCGTGCAGCACATCATGGGGTTTCTCACGCTGGAAGACGCCGACCTCGCCGCGCTGGAAAAAGCGGCGCGGGCTGAGGAGAGGTGAGGCGCTGAAGCTGCCAATCTCCCCCAAGTGGGGAGATGCCCGGCAGGGCAGAGGGTGGCGCGAAGGAACGCAATCGCGATCGTCATCCTAGGGCGAAGCAAGGAGCGTAGCGACGAGCGCAGACCCTAGGATCCATGCCGTGACGCTAAGGTGTTGCAACGGTTCAGAATTCTGCTCCGCTGCATCCTCCGGCGAAGGTCACGGCATGGATCCTCGGGTCAAGCCCGAGGATGACGAAGCGCGCCGTATAAACCAGTCCAAGCATTGAAGCGCCGGCAGGACAGCGCCTCCCTCTGTCCTGCCGGACATCTCCCCCACGAGTGGGGAGATTGGCTGTCGCGCGCGCCGCGCCCTAACGACCAACCTTACTCCCTCCACCACGACCCCGCCGAACCCGCACCACCCGCAACGCCCAACCCGGCCGCCACCCCTCTGGCGGCCCGTCGCCGCGCGCCTCCACCCGGCCAGGAAAATCCAAATGGTCCACATCATCCCCCTGTTCGTCGGCGAACGCCGGCTCGATACCGGCAATGCTGTGCAATATCCGGACTCCTCGCCGGTCGGCGAGGCGATGCAGCAACTCGGCGACCGGTGGCAGGCTGCGGCCGAGCGCTACGAGCAGCGCAAGGCGCAGCAGCAGGCCTTCGACACCGAGATCGCCGCGCGGCGGTTAAACGGCGAGCTCGCCAAGGCCGAGGCCGATGCCGTGGCCAACGCGCCCGCCGACGGCGCCGGCCTGCATGACGCCATGTATGGCCAGGTCGATCCGTACACCGGCCAGGTGGTGAAGACCGGCCTGTTCGACACGCTGTTCGGCAATTTCCTGAAGCAGCTGCCGCCCGAGCTGCGCGCCGGTCTCGCTGGCCGCAAGGAAGCGTTTCGCGCCGTTGGCGGGCGGCGCATGGCGGGGCAGCAAAATCAGCGGCGCAAGCAATATGAGCAGGATCAGGTGGCGGAGGTCCACACCGCCGAGCTCAGAAACATCTCGCAGAGCGACCCGAACGACACCGTCGCATTCGACGCCTCCCGACAGGCCGGCCTCGATCTCATCGCCAAGATGGACCTCGACCCGCGAGCCAAGGCGCTGGCCGAAGCCGACTGGCGCGCCAGCACGGCGAAGGCGCGCATGCAAGCGCTGATCGCACAAGACCCGCGCCGCGCCGCCGAGATGCTGAGCGCCGGCCCGGTGGCGAGCGACGGCATGGGCGAGACGGTGCGTGCGCAGCTTGGCGCCGACGCCCGGGATGAGCAGGCCGCCGCGAAGGGCGACTGGCGCCGCAACAAGACACCGGACGAAGTGATCGCTCAGGCGTTCGGCGACCTTCCTGAAGAGGAACAGCGGGCGATCCGCCGACAGGCTGATGCCGCCAATCTTGCGCTGAAAGTCAAGATTGGCGCTGCGATCAGCCGCGCCGAAGCAGAGGCGCCAGACCACATCGCACTGACCGGCGCTTACTCTGGCAACATACCGGGCGAAGAAGCCTACAAGATTGTCTACGGCCCAGACGAGGGGCCGAAGCGTCGGCAGGATCTCGAATGGCAGGTCAATGTCGCGAAGAAAATCTTCGACATGGGGACCATGTCGAACCAGGCCATCAAGGCAGCCATTGTCAATGCCGAGACCGGGTCGAATTCTTCGCCAGACAGAAAGAGCGATGAGGCAACCGCCGTCGCGGGAAAGCTGGTCCTGGAGAGGAGGCGGGTCGATTCAGGTGACTATATCAGCGATACGTCTCAAGAGATCTCCGCAGGTTGGAAAGCCGTATTTGGCAATGGGCCCTCTGATCCAGAAGCCTATGACCAGGACACATACGACAGAACAATAGAATTGTCTGTCGCAACGCAAAAAGCATTGGGCGTCGATGATGAAAATCTCCAACCCGTGCCGCTCTCCATTCTTCTCAAACTTGCCGGGGATCGCGACAGCGGAAGTATGGACTTAATGGACAACTACGCAAGGGTGAGCGAGTTGTTCCGGCACACGAAGGGCGCCGTCGCGCAGGCGGCTCTGGTCCGGGAACTGGACCAGGCCGGTCTGGGCGGGATTCTGCCGGGCGGCAAGCCAGGCCTTTCTCCGAGCGAGGTGTTTCGAGCGGACGCCAAGGCCATTGGCAAGGAGACTGCGAATGCCGGGATACTCGCCGGCAAATTGATCAAAGGGGGTGGCTACGTTGTTTCCCTTGGATCGACCGAGCGCCCCGATTTCGGCCATGGCTACTACGAACCGGCGAACAGTACCGAGAAGGTAATGATGCGTCAGCACGGTGACGCATTGAGCTGGGGATTGGGTGAGGGCGTTGCCAAAGGAATAGGACGAGGAATTGATTGGTTCGCTTCCGCACCGAGGCAAGCTGAGCGATCCGCAGGTGTTTCGGCTGCGGCGAAGGTGCGAAATTCGGAAGGTGCCGCCGGAGAGATTCGGGCGTTAGATGGCACCGAAAGCCCTGCGAACGGCATACCGGCGAAGCGGCAGTCCGACGAAACATCTGACGCACTCGATTCCATCTCTGGTCAGGCTGCCGAAAGTGGGGCAGTGGTTGGGCAGAACTCCACTAGTCAGGATATCCACGTGTACCACATGCGGAAGTGGGATGCATCGCAACGAGAGAAGGCAGCTCTTAAGGCCCAGCGATTGACTGATCGGGACACCTCAGTAAATCATCACGCGGTTCGGGATTCAAATCCCGCTCGCCGCAGATATACCGAGGCAGGCAACGAGGTTGCACCTGACGAGGACGTCGATCATATCCAAGATTTACAACTAAATGGATCAGAAGATTTGTCCAATCTAGACGCCCTGGACCGGAGCGTAAACAGGAGCTTTGGCATTCAGATTAAGCACAAAATTAAGAATCTCCCTCATGGAACGAAGATCAACAAGGTGACGATTGGAGATCGGTAGTGTTTGATGATTTTATAAAAAATTTTCCGATAGACGCCAGCTCCGTGATCCAGCGCCCAAATTCTCCGTTGGATCCAAAAACCAGCGGGATCAATGAACTGCTGTCAAGGTTTGGAGGAGCTTCATTCAAAAACGGTCTGTATCGAATTATTCGTACATCAGAGGTAGCTGATTGGAACGCCCGTGTTTGTGTAGGTTTTCCACAATTTGTAGGTCGAATCACCTGCTTTGGTTATGATTGGCAGGGGACCGCTTTTGCGACTGACAGTTGGCGCCTGGAGCACGGGGAACCTGGTGTCGTGATGTTCGATCCTGGGACAGGAAAGGCGCTTCAGGTACCTGCCAACATAAGAACCTTTCACGAGGTTGAAATGGTTGAGGATGCAGATGCCGCATTGGCCGCAAATATGTATGCAGATTGGCGCGACGCGGGAGGCGCCGCGCCTGCTTATGATCAATGCGTGGGCTATAAGAAGCCGCTTTTTCTGAATGGAAAAGACGAAATTGAAAATCTCGAGCTATCAGATCTTGAAATTTATTGGCACCTGATGGGTCAACTCATGGTTCAGGTAAGAGCGCTGCCTCAAGGAACCCACATCCGAATTAAGCTTGACTAGGACTGTAGCGCACGTATCGGCCGGGTTCAGGGCGGCATTAGTCACCAACAAGATGGATGCATGGCTCCGCTGGATTCAAGCGTGAACCGTAGCTTGGGTCCCCAGATATATCATCGGATAAAGCATCTGCCTCCCGGGACGAGAATTGGCAAGGTAACGATCGGAGATCGGTGATGTTTCCAAAGTTTCGGCAAAGCTTTTCTCCGGACGCAGGCCGCAAGCCTGACTCTGTGAGCATCGACACTGGCGTGCCAAGCCTGAATGAGCTGCTTTCCAGTTTCAGTGGCGTGTCGTTCAACCACGGCCTTTACCGCATCGTCCGTGCCCAGGATTTGGCGGCGTGGAGCAACAGAATAGTCGTGGGCTTCCCCGCATTCGCCGGGCGCATTACCTGTTTTGGATACGATTGGTTGGGCAGGACATTCGCCATTGACACCAAACGAACCGAGGATGGGGAGCCTGGTGTCGTGATGTTCGAGCCAGGGACCGGCGAGGCGCTTCAGATACCAGCCAACATCCGGACTTTTCATGAAACCGAGTTGGATGAGTACCAGGATGCCGCGTTGGCCTCGAATTTTTACGCGACGTGGCGCGGGAATGGTGGCGCCGAACCTGCCTATGACCAATGCATCGGCTACAAGGTGCCGCTCTTCCTGGGCGGCAAAGACGACAGTGCAAATCTGGAACTGACAGATCTGGAAGTTTATTGGCACATCACGGCTCAGCTCATCGCGAAAGCGAGGGGGTTGCCTCCAGGGACGCGGATAAACGTCAAAGGCGGGTGACCTCGAGAAGCCCAGGGCAGCCTACTTTTTTGGCTGGGTGAGCTTGCGTGCAATTATAAGTAAATGTATACGAGGAGATGCAATTATAGATTGTGCGGACGGAAAGTGAGGGGCGAAGAACGGCCGTTTTTCGCCTTTGACGGGTATCAAGAGGAACCGCAGTTCGGAAACTTCGGACGTATTCATAAATAGGCAAGGGGGATTTACATGGGTGCGGGTTCTGCCGCGATGCTGCTCGGGGCACTGGTTCCGACATTTTTGCTGAGCCGGTTGTTGCTGTGGATTACAAAGCGCTGGAACGGCGGCATGCCCCGCCTGTTGCTGGTGCATATCATTTGCGGGGCGCTCGCCGTTGTCGCGTCCGCTTACGGCTACTCGCAGAACGGGGCGCCGGATTGGTCTCACAGCCCCGCATACGTCGTTGCTCAGTTGATCTGGCTGGTCGTGGATTTTGTTCGCGGCCGCCGCCAAAGCCAGACTGCGAGCTGACGGTGCTCAGGCCATGAAGCATCTCAAACGCTTGAAATAAGCCTTTTAGCAATGGACAATTTTGCAGAGCCAGACTTCGACACCGTCACGCGCCTGCCACCTGCCGATGTCAGCACTGGAGACGATGATCTCGATTCTGCCCGGGCCGAGGCTCGCGAATATCTCGAATTCTACAACTGGGTCCTATCCATCAAAGGCGAGTATTTTGGATATGGAGCCGAAGGAATTATCTACATCTTCCTATTCGAAATAGAGCCTGGGCGACCGGAGGTGAGCCGATGGATTTGGGTGATCGTCGGCGACGTGCCGCCTGCATTTCTTCCTGCTGATGACGCCGCCACGCCCTTCGAGGTCCTAGACAGCTATATCGGTGCCCTTGAAGAATGGGTCGAGGCAGCGCGCGAGGGGAAATCCGTAGCGGAATTGATACCGGTCAACGTCGATGCAACTCCCGCCAACGCGGAAATGCTGGCTGGTCGTCTCAAATTTCTCGACGAGAGGATTTTGCCGGAGCTCAAAGGTGATTGAGCGATGTCGGCCGTCTTGGCTGGGGTTAGTTTCGATTTGGTGAGGATAGCAGTGAGATATATCTTAACCGAGGGACAGTTTGATCCGCCAGCTGAACCTGCAGTCGTCGATGGGCTGTCGGCACGCTTGGGAGTCGAGCTACCCAAGGACTACACCGACTTCCTCAGAGAGCATAATGGGGGCGAGGGTTTTGTCCACGACAACTACGTTGTTTTCTTTAAGGCCGAAGAATTGGCGGACTTCAATCGAGAGTATGAAGTCGAAAAATATGCGCCAGGTATCCTCTTGTTTGGATCGAACGGAGGAGGTGAAGGATATGGCTTTGATACTCAGGATCCAAATATGTCAATCGTACGCGTTCCGTTCGTAGGCATGAACAGGAAGTTAGCTTTGAAAACGGCGCGTAACATAGCTGATTTATTTTCTCGATTGGTGGAATGTAAATGAGCGACAAAAACGGAAATTCGCGCCGCAAGGGCATGGAGCTGTTTGAGATTACACCCGTCATCGTTGGTGGTGATCCAATGAGCCTGGAGAATAAAATCTGGGTGACCAGGCAAGAACATTTTGAACTGGTGCGCTTTTGGAATCGAACTATCGGGGATTTGCGTAAAGCGGCGCGAGCGGAGGAGTAGGCGGCTTTGAGGCTTCCGATGTCCTCACCAAGCTGATTTATTAGCCGCAGGCATCGACAAGATTTACAGGGCACCATGCCGGTGCACTCATCTCGATGCGCCCCATAGATGGGCTACGGATTGAGCGCTCAACAGCGCCAGCATCTCAGAGCCTCGCGCTGCCCCTCATCCGCCCCTTCGGGGCACCTTCTCCCCGTGAAACGGGGAGAAGGCAAAGCCGGACAGTATCAATAATTGCCGTTGTAATAGCGGTCGTCGCAGGGCGCGGTGTAGATGCGGCCGTAGCGGTCCTGGTAGCGGCAGAGCTGGTCGCCGCGGCGCTGTGGCGTGGTGGCGGAGCCGACGACGGCGCCGAGCAGCGCGCCGCTCGCGGCGCCGATCACCGTGCTCTTGGTGTTGCCGCCGATCGCCTGGCCGACCAGCGCGCCGCCGGCGCCGCCGAGCAATGCGCCGGTGGTAGCCCGCTGCTGGCCTTCGGTCTGCGTCTCGCAGCCGGCAAGGGCCGCGGTCATGAGCACGGCCAGAATGGCCTTCTTGATGATCATCACTAGAACTCCTCTGAAGCCCCAGGGACTGACGACGGGGGCGAACGAAGCTGAACTGCGGTCGCATTGCGGCGGAACGGCGGCGGAGCCCGCTCACGAAGTGATTCACGGTTTCGCGGCGGTTGAACGCCATGGTTTCCAAACCGGAAAGATCACGCGAACAATGGTTTAGCCCCGCTGGCGGAATCAGCCGGCGAAGATGCCTAGGGCCGCGTCGATAACCTGCATGCAGCAGGCCGATCAGCGCGAGGACTTCCGCCGCCGCCGCGGGCGGTCGTTGTCCGGAAGTCCAATCGGCCTTCCTCGCAACGCGAACCACGCCTTACCCCAGAAAATTCCCCCCAAGAATGGAGAAATGACATGACCCGAGGACTTCCCCGGACCCTTGCCCGCGCTGCCGCCCGCGAGGCCGGCCTTGCGCCGCCCAAGTTCGGCCTCAAGGCCGTGACCAGCGGGCAGGGTGGTTCCTACCGCACCGTCTTCACCTTCGCCGGCATGCAGGTGCCGGTGACCGATGCGCTCGCCTATGCGAGCCAGAAGATTTTCGATTTCACCGACGGCAAGGTGCGCATCAAGGGCGGCACGGCCAGGCTGCAATTCGCGGTGCTGACCACGCGCGCCTCAACCATCAACGACAACGCCGCGCTCACCTGGTCGCTGGGCTCGGCTCCGGCGTCGAGCGCTACGCTCGCCGGCACCATGGTCAATGTGCTGGCCTCCACCGCCCGCACGCTGGACGGCGCGGGCGCGGCGCTGTCGTCGGCCTCCGCCGCCGACATCGCCGCCGCCTCGACGCTCGATGGGACAGTGACGCCGGTCGATCTCTATCTCAACCTCGCCTTCGCCACCGGCACGGATATCGACGCCGACGGCACGCTTGCCGTGACCGGCACGATCACGCTGCTGTGGGAGAACTGGGGCGATAACGCGTAGGCGCCAATCTCCCCCCTTGAGGGGGGAGATGTCGCCGAAGGCGACAGAGGGGGTCGCCGCGCGTGGAGCACCAGCGCCCTTTGCAACGCCTCACGAGGTCGGAGCTCCACGCGCAGCGACCCCTTCTGGCCTGCCGGCCATCTCCCCCTCGAGGGGGGAGATCACGCGCTCCGCCGGCAGCGCCACGTCTTTGAACTCTCAAACAAAGGAACACATCACATGACAGATCTGGCAGAGGCCGGGTCCGTGGCCGCTCGGCCGGCGGGCAACCTGGCGACGCCTCCGGCTTCCGGGGACAACGGGTCCGCCCCGGCGGCCGGCAGAAGTTGGTTTGACGGTCTTTCCGAAGGCAACCGCAAGCTCGCTGAAGCCAAGGGCTGGACCAAGGCCGAAAGCCTCGACCGGGTTTTCACATCCTATGCGGAACTGGAGCGCCAGCAGGGCGAAAGCCTGCGCGTTCCGGCAAAGGACGCGCCGAAGGAGGAATGGGACAGGTTCCATTCCAGATTGCCGGAGGCGATGCGTCCGCTGACCTCGGCCGAGAAGGTCGAATACCGGCGGCCCGACAACCTGCCGGAAAACTTCGCCTATTCGGACGAGCTCGCCAATGCCTCGAAAGCCTGGGCGGTCGAAGCGGGCGCGAGCCCGAAGATCGCGCAGGCCTATCACGACCGCTTCGTCGGCTACATGGCTGAGCAAGCTGCGCAGCAACAGGCGGCGCTATCGCGCTCGGTGGAAGCCACGCATGACGAGCTGGTGCGCGATTGGGGGCCGACCGGCAGCGACGGTTTTCGCCAGAAGCTCGAGGTCGCCAACCGGGCGATGAAGAGGCTCGGCCTGGTCGACGCCTACAAGCAGAAGGGCATCCTTCTGCCCGACGGCGCGCTGACCGATCCGCAGATCGCGCGCGCCTTCCATGCGATCGGCGAGGCGATGTTCCGCGAGGACACGATCGACGCCGACGCAGCGCCACGGGGCCACAACCCCTTCCGTCGCAACGCCGCCGGCGAGCGCAACATCTCGGCCATTTCCGCCCTTGTCAAAAGCGACCCTCAACGCGCCCGGCGGCTGGCCAGGGATGCCGGCGAAAACCCGGATCTCTGGATGCCCAACAACCCGCTTTAGCCGCCGGCCCTATCTCACCAACCTCAAAGGAAAGACCAAATGGCAGACGCCTATACCCGCATCGCGGACGCGATCGTTCCGTCCGTCTATGCCCAGTACTCGTTCGAGGAGCATGTCCAGTCCCTCGAGATCTACCAGGCCGGCATCCTGTTTTCCGATCCGGCGATCTCCTCGAAGCTCTCCATGGGCGGCCGCTCCGTCGACATGCCCGGCTGGAAGGACCTCGGCAACGATCCGTCCGAGCCGGTCAATGACGACCCGGCCGATTCCATCGAGATGAAGAAGATCGGCTCGCGCCGCGAGGTCGCCGCCCGCAACGTGCGCGCCCAGGCCTGGGGCGTTCCGGATCTCACTGCGATCCTGGCCGGTGACGACCCGCAGAAGCTGATCGTGCGCCGCCAGACCGAATACTGGCAGCGCGCCAACAAGCTGACCCTGCTCGGCATCCTCAAGGGCGTGCTGGCGGACAATGTGGCGAACGACGGCGGCGATCTGGTGCGCACCACCGGCGCCTCGATCGTCGACACCGACATCATCGAGGCGGCCTATCTGATGGGCGACCGGGCCGACAAGTTCCGCACCATCTGGATGCATTCCAAGCAGATGAAGGCGCTGAAGCTCGCCGACCTCATCGACTATGTGCCGTCCTCGGAGCAGGGCGGGCCGCTCATCCCCTATTACATGGGGCTGCGCTGCGTGGTCGACGACGACATCCCGGTCGCGGCCGGCGTCTATACGGCCTTCATGTTCAAGGACAAGGCGATCCTGTGGAATGAGCTGCCGGTCAGCTCCGAAGGCGGCCCGCTGGAATTCGACCGCAAGCCGCGCCAGGGCCATGGCGGCGGCGTCACCGAAATGGTGGGGCGCCGGCACTTCGTGGCGCATGTGCCGGGGACGAGATTCCTCGACGCTTCGACGGCCGGCGAGTTCGCCACCGACGCCGAGCTCGCGCTGGCGGCGAACTGGGACCGCACGGCGTCCAGCGTGAAGAGCATGAGCTTCATCGCGCTGAAGACGACGGAGGCGTAAGGCGCCGTTTCCTCGCCCCCACGCAGTGGGGGAGAGGTGGCTCGGCGAAGCCGAGACGGAGAGGGGGAGCGCCCTACGAAGACCCCTCTCCGTCCGCTTCGCGGACACCTCTCCCCCGCCTTTGGCGGGGGCGAGGAACCCAAGCATCGCAGAAGCCGGCGCCGCCCCTCATTGCCCTGCCGGGTATTTCTCCCCGTGAACGGGGAGAAAGAAGCACTCCACCTCCCACCACGGATCACCGACCCATGGCCATCACCCCGCTCGACATCGCCAACATGGCGCTGGCCGTTCTCGACGAAGCGCCGATCGACAGTCTCGACCAGGACGTCAAGGCGGCGCGCCTGCTCAATCTTCACCTCGACCTCACTCGCGAGGGCGAGCTCGCCAAGCATGCCTGGGTGTTCGCCATCCTCTCGGCGCAGGTTCCCGGTGCGGATACCGGGTCCGGCAATTGCACGCTGAACTATGTCTACGAGCTGCCGGCCGACTGCATCCGTCCGCTGCCGCTGACGCAAAATGGCGAGCCGGACGGGCAGCCGATCTCCTGGCGCCAGGAGGCGGGGCTGATCTATTGCGACCAGCCAGGGCCGCTGACCATCCGCTACATCGCCAATCTGACCGACCCGAACGACTGGGACGCGCTGTTCACCGAAGTGCTCGTGGCGGCGCTGGCGATCAAAACAGCGCATCCGCTGACCCACAAGGCCGGCATGATCGACATCGCCCGGGCGGCCTACGACCGCGCGCTTGACGCGGCCTTCAGCGCCAACGCCATCCAGCGTGGCGGCCGGCTCTATGCCGGCGCCTGGGCGGTTCAGCGCGGCGATTTCCGGAGTCTTCGTTGATGACTGCGCTCTATCCGGTCCAGGACGTCTTCACCCGCGGCGAGATCTCGCCCAGGCTCCACTCGCGCGCCTCGCTCGAGCTCTATCGCGCGGCGCTCGCCAAATGCGAGAACTTCGTCACGCTGCCGCATGGCGGCATCCGGGCCCGCGGCGGCACCTACTTCGTCGGCGAGGTGAAGAACTCGGCGAAGAGGACCCGCGGCATTCCCTTCATCTTCTCCTCCGACCAGGCCTATTTCCTCGAGTTCGGCGACCAATATATCCGCGTCTACGCCTATGGCGCGCGCGTCGGCACGGTCGAGATCGCGTCGCCCTATCTCGAAGCGGATCTTTTCGAGCTTGCCTATGTGCAGTCGGCCGACCAGATGTGGATCACGCATCGGAACTATCCACCCAAGGTACTGACGCGCGAGGCGCACACCACCTGGACGCTGACCGATTTTCAGTTTCTGGATGGGCCATACGACGACATCAACGATACCGGAACGACGATGACGCCGGCCCAGACCGGCGCCGTCCATCCGATCATGACCGGCCTGACCACGCCGAGCGGCACGGTTTCGGGCGCCTATTCCGTCGGCAATGAATGGGGACCGTTCAGCAGTGGCGCCGGCGACTTTTATGACGCGGATCACGGCAACGGCTGGCTTGCTTATGACTTTCCCGGATCGGCTACGAAAGTCTGCGATGCCTACTGGATCGCGGCTGTGGCCGGCAACCCCGAGTATACGCCCATATCGTGGACCTTCGAGGGCTACGACGGCAGCAACTGGGTCGTTATCGACACCCGGTCAGCCGAAAGCGGATGGTCCAGAAGTGAGCGTCGGTTCTACGAATGCGCTAACAAGATCGCGTTCCAATCCTATCGCCTGAACTGGTCGGCATCGAACGACAGCAACCAGAACGACAGCGCCATCCATCGTATGGGCTGGCACGAGGCCGGCGACAGCATGACGCCGTTCAGTCTCACTGCGTCATCGACGCTCGGCGTCAATGACGCAGCAGGCTTCCAATCGACCGATGTCGGGCGCGCCATCCGGCTGCTGGGCTCGGACGGCATCTGGCGCTGGGCGAAGATCGCGAGCGTCGTCAGCACCACCGTTGTCACCATCAGGCTCTACGGACATTCGCTGCCGGACCTCACGCCGATCACCCGCTGGCGTCTCGGCACGTTCGTGCCAGGAAAATATGTGGAATCGGGATCGCTCTACGAGGAGCGGCTGGCCTTCAGCCGGCGCTTTTCGGTCTATGCGTCGGTCACCGGCGACTTCGACAATTTCGCGCTCGGCGAGAAGGACGACGATGCGCTGGAATTCATCCAGGCCGGCGGCGGCCAGGCCAACGACATCGTCTGGATCGCCGATTCCGACGGCGCGCTTCTGATTGGCACATCGGGCGGCATCCGCGCGCTGTCGGGATCCGGCCTAGACGAGGCGCTGACGCCTTCCTCGTTCAAGAACCGCCGCTCGCGCACCTTCGGTTGCGCCCGCATCCGCCCGGTCGATGCCGGCCAGTCCTTCCTCTATGTTACGCGCTCGCGCCGTTCGATCGCGGAGCTGACGCAGGTGCAGACCACCCGTTATCAATCCGACGACATCGGCCAGATATCGGAGCACATCCCGAAGAAAGGTGTCGTAGAGCTCGCCTACCAGACGGACCCGGACCCAATCCTTTGGTTTCCGCTGGATAACGGAGAGCTTGGGGGATACACGCACCAGCCGAGCCAGGAAGTTCGCGGCATGCACCGCCATCGCATCGGCGGAACGTTTTCCGGCTCCGATTGGGCGGCCGTCGAGAGCGCGGTGGTCACGCCCGGACAGAACGGCGTCGACGACATCTGGCTGATCGTCAAACGCACCATCGCCGGCGTGACCAAGCGCTATATCGAGGTGATGCAGACGCCCTTCGAATACGGCGCGTTGGAAGACGCCTTCCAAGTCGATTGCGGGCTGACCTATTCGGGCGCCGCGGTCAACGTCGTCTCCGGCCTCGGCCACCTTGATGGCGAGAAAGTCGACGTGCTGGCCGACGGCAGGGTCTTTCATGGTCTTACCGTCGCCTCCGGCCAAGTGACGCTGCCTGGCGGCGCAACCGCAGCCAAATGGCAGGTCGGGCTTGCCTTTCAAGCCCAGGCTGACACGCTGGAGCTCGATGTCGGCAGCCAGGACGGCTCGATCATCGGCCGCCGCAAGAAAGTGGGCAAGCTGATCCTGTCGCTGCTCGAGACCGACACCACGGGGCTTCAGGTTCAGTCCTTCATGCGCGGCCGCTGGGAAACCGTGCGCATGCCCTCCATCGTCACGCCCGACGGCAAGGCCAAGCTCTACACCGGCAATGTCGAGGTGCCGGTCGACGACAGCTGGGAAGGGCAGGGCAGGGTGAAGATCCGCCACGTCAACCCCACGCCCTGCACGATCCGGGCCTTCACGCCTGTGTTCGACGCGGAGCCGTAGAAGATCTTGCCGCCGCAATAGTCAACGCCGAGTTCCCGCCCCCTCTCTGGCCTGCCGGCCATCTCCCCCGCAAGGGGGAGATCGGATGTCGTTGGCTTTCGCCAATCGCCAATGTCGCAGAAAAGCGCCAGCGACGAAGCTGCCAATCTCCCCCCT
>CCNB01000003.1:306908-338826 GCA_000824785.1 Mesorhizobium plurifarium
GGGGGTGCTGTCCCGCCAGCCTCTCCGCGATCGCACCCATTCCATCCAAGGACCCACCCATGACACCCCATGCCGAAGCACTCGGCAGGGCGATGACGGCTGCGGATTTCGCAGCCGCCATCGCTCTGCTCGACGCCGATCTCTCCCAAGTCGTCGCCAGCCGCCACGACCTGAAGCAGGCCGAAGACCGCGCCATTCTCGGCGATGGCGATCTTGCCGCCGCGCGGGCCGCGCTCGACGACTGCAACGATAGGATCGCGTTGCTGGAACGAACAATCGCCGCCGCCGGCAGCCGCCAAGCCGCGGCCGCGGAGAGCGAAGCCCGCTCGGACATCGAGGCGCTTGCCGAGGAGATCGAAGGCAAGGCAGCGCTTCTCGGCTCCCGCTGGCGCGCTGTTCGCCGGCTAGTCGAGGAATTGCGCGAGGAATTGTTCGAAGCCGATGCGCTGTCGCGCGCCATCGCCACAGCCAACGGCCTGTTCGACGCCGCCGGCCTACCGCGCCTGAAGGTGAGCCTTGCCGCCACCCGCCGCGCCGCCATGGCTGGCCCGCGCGCGGCCGCACCCGCGCGCCTCAGCCGCGCCGGCCTCGCGGCCGACCGGCAGCTTCTTTCCCTCATTGGTACCGGCGGCGCGCTCGACCCGCGCCCGGCGCTCCGCGCCCCCGTTGCGGGCGCAATCAAGAAACCCAAGACCCGGCGAGGCTGAACTATGTGCACGTTGGCTCTTCTTGGACTGGCAGGCACGGCCGTGTCAGTCGGCGGCGCCCTGATGCAGGGCGCTCAGCAGCAACAATTGGCCAATTACCAGGCCAAGGCCTACGAGCAGCAGGCGCGGGCCGATGCGCAAAGCGCCGCCTTCGAGCAGCGGCAGGAACGCCGCAAGCAGGATTTGCTCGAAGCCCAGGCGCGCGCCCAGGCCGGTGCTTCCGGCGTCGGCATAGCCGGCTCGCCCACGGAGGTGCTGGCGGCGAACGCCCGGCAGGGTCAGGTCGACCTCGATGCGATCCAGTACGGCTCGAAGCTACGCCAGAACAACCTCTACACGCAGGCCGCCATCTCGCGCTTCCAGGGCAACCAGGCGATGACGGCCTCGATCTTCAAGGCCGGCAGCGGCCTCATCGATGGTCTGTCCGGTCTCTACGACCCGGCCAGATCCGTGACCTTTGGCGGGTCGTCGCTCTCGCCCCGGGCGAGCCGGGCCATCATCGGCGGCTACACGGGGCTCTACTGAGATGGTCCACATCGTCCCTCTTTTTGTCGGCGAGCGTCGGCTCGATACCGCAAATGGGCTACAAGAAGGGGATTGAGGCGGACTGGGAGTTGATGGCGGAAGCCATTCGCGCCTACATGGCGAACCCTAACTATGTGAAGACCGTCGCGCCAAAGACGGCTGCCCGCATTCGCGCCCATGTGAATGAACACAAAGAACTGAAACACATTATTCAGTTCAACAGCGCTGTCGGCACCGCCGGCGGGGCTGCCGGAGCGGGAGTGGCTTTGGGTTCAGATGGCTCGGATTCCGAGCGCGGGCAGGCTCAGTGAAGTTGGCGAAAATCGCGGCGACAATGAACTGATTTCCGGTGCGGCCATAAATCCAGCCCTCGCGCTAATCTAAATCTTTTTCAAGCCTCGCTTTCGCGGGGCTTTTTTATGGAGCAAGCCTTATGGCCCGACCTGCAACTGCCGCCGTTCGCCTGTTGACCGGCGAGCGCGAACCCGTGCGCCTGGCGACGACGGCAAACATCACCCTTTACGGCCTGCAGACCATCGACAGCGTGCTGACGGAAGTCGGCGACCGCGTGCTGGTGAAGGACCAGGCCGACCAGACCCAGAACGGCATCTACACCGCGAGCGAAGGCCAGTGGCTCCGCGCCGCCGACGCCCGCACCGCACGCACGATGCAAAAGGGCACGACCGTGCATGTGCAGGAGGGTGCCGTCTCGGCCGATCGCGTCTATGCTTTCGAGACACTGGATCCGGTGATTGGCGCCGACCCGATCGTGCTCAGTTTCTATCTCTCGCAGGACACGCTGGGCGATGCGGTGGACGCCGCCAATGCCGCCGCGGCGAGCGCGGCCGCGGCACTCACCTCCAAGAACGCGGCGGCCACCAGCGCCACCAACGCGGCGGGCTCGGCGACAGCGGCGGCCGGTTCCGCCACCGCCGCATCCACTTCCGCCACCAATGCCGCGACCAGCGCGACGAACGCCGGCAATTCGGCGACGGCGGCGTCCGGCTCCGCTTCCACGGCTGCCGGTTCGGCCACCAGCGCCGGCACCTCGGCAAGCGCTGCCGCCGGCTCGGCTTCCGCCGCATCTAGCTCGGCCACCGCCGCCTCCGGCTCCGCCACCAACGCCGCGACCTCGGCCACCAACGCGGCGGCAAGCGCCGTCGCCGCCGCCAATGCAGCGGCGGCACTTGGCTACACCTTTTCCACCAGCATCGCCGATGCCGATCCTGGCAACGGCACACTCAGGCTGAACAACGTCAGCGTCGCCTCCGCCACGGCCGCTTATATCGACAATCTCGATTCCAGCGGCGCCACGGTGAGCGGCCTGCTGGACACGTTCGACGACAGCACCAACACGATCAAGGGCCAGCTCACGCTGCGCTCCAAGGCGTCGGCGGCAATCGCCTATGTCTACAACGTCATCGGCTCGGTGGTGGACGGGGCGGGCTATCGAAAACTGACGCTCGCCTATGTCAGCGGCGCCGGCACCTTGCCTACGACCGCAGACGGCATCTGGCTGATCTTCACCCGCGCCGGCGATAAGGGGGCGGATGGGCTGGGTAGCGGGGACGTTGTGGGTCCAGCGTCTGCCACTGCCGGCGGGCTAGCTCGCTTTAGCGGCACCACAGGCAAGCTGCTGCAGGATGGGGGAACAATTTCAACCAATGATATCGGCAACTCTCAAGTGACGCTCGCGAAGGTCGCCAATATTGCTACTGCACGCCTGCTGGGGAGGGCTACGGCCGGTGTTGGGGTAGTCGAGGAGATGACCGCTGCCACGGCAAAAACGCTACTCGCAATCGCCGCGGCGGATATCACGGATGCATCGTCGAACGGCCGCTCCTTGCTTCAAGCAGCCGACTACACCGCCATGCGTTCTCTGCTTAGTCTGGTTGTTGGGACCAACATCCAAGCATATTCTTCCGTCCTCGCATCGACGACCGCGAGCTTCACCACCGCACTGAATACGAAGCTTGCAGCCGTCGGCACAATGGCGAACCGGGCTGTCACCATTTCGACATCTGCACCTTCTGGTGGCATAGATGGCGATGTCTGGTTCAAGGTGTAGAAGATGCCCAGCTATGTTAAAGACGCAGGCGTTTGGAAACCAGCCACGGTCTGGGTGAAGGACGCCGGAATTTGGAAGCAGCCGCCGTCCCAATACGTCCGGGACGCCGGAGTTTGGAAGCGTCTGCAGGAGCCGGTTTCTCCGATTACCTTCTTGGCCTCCGCTGTCTCAACGACGACGAATGTGGTTGCTCCGGCCAGCATCCAAGCTGGTGACCTTCTTGTCTACGGCGGGCGCGATAACAGTGGGACAGTTAGTTGCCCACCGGGCTTCACGTTATGGGATACGCGGTCGAGCGCGTTCACCGATAGGCATAATGTCGCGTACAAGATTGCTGACGGAACGGAAGCGGGAGCCTCACTCGCTGCTATGAACGGTGGTACTCCACGGCAAAATCTCTTAGTTTTCAGGCCGAACTTCCCCTTGTCGACCCTTGTAGCAAGTACCGTTGTCTCATCTGGCTCGACGAGTAGTGATCCGTCACCTCAAGCAATCGCTTCAAGCGGCGGCGTGCCGCCGCTCGTCGTTATCGGTATGTATTCTGCCATCGGAGACGTAACGACGAGGACATTCACGGTCAGTGGCGCTGCTGCGAAGGACGGGGAGGTTGAGAGTGGCAGCAATCCCGATGTTTGGCTCGCCTACAAGATCTACAACGGGAATCCAGCCGATGTCGTCATCGACATGCCAGACAGCGGCAACGACAACTGCCTACAAGGTGGATTTATCCAGTGCGCGTAGCAAGGAAAGCTGCGAGCCTCGGCGTGGGTCCGTTGGCTAGCCAGGTTTATAAAAGAAGTCTATGGCGGCTAGCTGGTCTACCCAAAATCTGCTTTAGCTCTGCAAAACCGGAGTTCGAAAGTGGCTAGCTCCTTCTCAAATTGGCACGGAGGTATGCCGCTTCTCTATTAGGCGTTGTCATCAGAATGAATAGCTATTTGACAAGGTTCGCCGGAAAATTGTGGAGACAGATCAACGATCGCCTGTCTCTCAAGATTGCGTCAAGAGCGTTTGCCAGAGGAAAGTACGCCGAGTCGATTATACGTCTCAGACCAATTCTGGAGGCAGATCCGACGTCGAAGCCGGTTCAGAATCTGCTCGCTCGTAGCTTCGCAGAGACGGGTCGATTTCATGAGCTGGACAATTTGATTGAGGGGACTGCAAAGATAAGCTCCAGCGAGAAAATCCAATCGATCGCAAGCGTCCTGTCCAGTGCTGATAAATTGGGCTGGGAGACGCAAGGTGCTCTGAGGTTAATCCAATACTCTCGACAAGTTCGAGACAAGGGGGCCGATCATGACCTGCCAATACCATACCAATCGATGGATTTGGGGACAGTAAGTTTGCCTGGCCTCCGAGATACTTCTCGTCGACTAAATTTGTTGCCCATTGAATTTGAAGGGAAGACGGTCTTAGATATAGGGTGTAGCCTCGGTGGCTTCCTGTTCTCTCTAAGCCGGACACTACGATGGGGCGTAGGTATTGATATAGATTGGAGAAGTATCAATGTCTGCCAGAAGTTGAAATCGGTGCAAGCCGTTTCAAATCTGGATTTCTACGTGCACGACATCGAAACGCAACCATTGTCGTTAATCGAGCAATTTTTGCCAGATCCGACCGTCGACATCGTGTTTATCATGCGTATAATGAGCGGTGATAGTCTCTCCAAGGTGCTCGAGTATGCTGCTGGTATCTCCAGGGCTATTGTCTTTGAGCCAATATACAGCCACCACGCACGTGAGATTGATCTTGCGAAACTGAGGAGTCTGTTTTCATCAGTGAAGGTTATTGAAACTGACATTTTCGAACCGCTAGATGGCCGCCAACACACGATCTATTTGGCAACAAATCCGGTCACAATCCACGCAGGCGCTTGAAATGACACAACGTCAGCCGATGGCCGAGGAAAAGACAGTCCGATAGATCGTTTTTTGGCCATCTCTCGGAGGCTGCTATCAACTGCGGCACCTCAACCTCAGGCCACCTGCGCTGCCTCAGCCCCTTAAGCCACCCTCAGCCCACCAGTCCCCTCGCGCTCGGCGCGCATATCACGCTAACCCCAGGGCACCGATGCTGATGCGTGACCGCTGGGCAGCAGTGGCCGTTGGAGGCACGCCATCTTGGACATTCGAAGATCGTGGCGGTGCCGCCGCATCCCCGGCAGTCACCCATTTCGGGTAACATCAAACCCATTTGCCAACCCCTCGGCGTCGTAACGCCGCTACCCTCACGAAACGGTGGATCCCCGACCGCCATCTCCCGATATTGCCGTACGGCAATTAAGGCTTTTCAAAAGCGCCCAATCCGCGCGAACACAATTCGCCGGCAAAATTTTTCACAGCGTGCCAACTCCAAGGAGCCCCCCATGGAACGCAACTTCGCGCGTGCCCTTTCGCTCGTGTTCAAATCCGAGGGCGGCTGGTCGGATAATCCTGCCGATCCGGGCGGTGCGACCATGAAAGGCGTCACGCTGACGAACTTCCGCCGTTACGTGAAGGCGGATGCAACGAAGGCGGAACTCCGCAAGATCACCGACGAGCAGGTCGCCACGGTTTACCGCCGTTTTTACTGGGATGCCGTAGCCTGCGCAGAGCTTCCCGACGGCATCGACTATGCCGTCTTCGACTTTGCCGTGAACAGCGGGCCGGGCAGGGCGGCGAAATATCTTCAAGGCGTTCTCGGCGTTGGCCAGGACGGCCGCATCGGCCCGGCGACGCTGGCGGCGGCAAGGGTAAAGCCCGCCGGCGTCGTCATCGATGCGCTTTGCGATGCCCGTCTCGCCTTCCTCGAAAAGCTGCCGACCTGGCCGAGCTTCGGCCGGGGCTGGAGCGCCCGCGTCGCCTCGGTGCGGCGGCAGGCGCTGCTGATGTCGGCCGCTCCGTCGGCGGCGGGCGGATCAGCGCCGGGACCTGCATCGAGCAATGACGCCATGCCAGCGGCAACGCCCGTCAGCGCCGGATCGCCTGTCGTGAATGACGCACACACCGCGCCACCCAAATCCGCGTGGCCCGCCAAGGCCACCGGCATCTTCGCCTTGATCGCGTTGGCGCTCGGCTCGCTTACCGCCTGGGCCGCGCATCTTCCCTGCAATCTCTTCGGAGTGTTCTGCCAATGATTGCCGTCATCATCCGCATCGTCCTGCGCTATTGCGCGGGCGTGCTTGTCGCGCGCGGCCTTCTCGGCGCCGACGACGCCTCGGCGTTCTCCGCCGATCCCGACATCCAGATGGCGCTGGAGACCGGCCTCGGTCTCGCCGTCGCCGCCACGGCCGAGTGGTGGCACATGCTCGCGCGCCGCTTCGGCTGGGAGCACTGACCATGGAAAATCTGCAAGGTCTGCTTGCCGCTTACATTGAAGCCGCGAGGCCGTATGTGATTGTGAGTGCTGCTTGTCTCATCGCCGGTCTTCTTATCGGAGCGCTGCTATGAGCGCGCTGCTGGCATGGCTTCTCACCAATCCGACAGTCCTGGCGATCGGTGCCGGCATTATCGGCGCGCTCGGCTGGGGTTTTCACCAGCGTCTTGCCGGCGCGCGGGCCGAGCGCGGCAAGCAGGCTGAAGCCGAGGCCGCGGCCCGGGATGTCGCCGACCAGGTTGACAACGATATCGGCGCCTTGCCGGCCGGCGCGGTCAGGAAGGAGCTGAAGTCATGGGCAAGGGACTGATTATCGCCGCCATGGCCGCCGCGCTTGCCGGCTGCACGACGGCCAAAGGCGGCTTCTGCGCCGTCGCCTCGCCGATGCGCCTCTCCGTCAGGGTCGTCGACGCGCTGGCCGATCGGGAGGCGAGGGTGCTGCTTGCCCACAACCGCAAGGGCGAAAAACTCTGCGGCTGGAGGCCGTGATGCATGACATCTTCGATCTTCTGGGCATCAAGGGCCAGGTCGTGGCGGCGGGGCTCGCCGGCGGCGTGCTACGGGCGCTGTCGCGCCATCGCTACAAGCTGCGCGAGATGATCGCCTCGCCCATCTGCGGCGCTTTGGCCGCCGCCTATCTGACATTGCCTGCCGTCGCCTGGGTTCGCGCAAGCGGCCTGCCGATCCCCGCCGCCGACGACACCACCACGCTCGCCGCAGCCTTCCTCATCGGAGTCTCGGCAATGTGGATATCGGACATCGTGTTCGAGGTGGTGGTGCGAAGATTCAAACACACGCCGGATTCCTAAGCGCGGCGGAGGCGAAGCCGCGCAGGCGTTAACCGATCGATTGTCGATGCCGGATATACGACAACACTCGATCCCTGCGTCGGCATTCGCCCGTTCGAGCCGCTGGAAGAATCCAGGCGCAATGCCTATCTATGGAGCAATCCAAAGGAGGTATGACATGGCTTCTTCCACCGAGCGTGCGGTCCTTGCCGGCGGCTGCTTCTGGGGCATGCAGGATCTGATCCGGCGCTTGCCCGGCGTGATCTCGACGCGAGTGGGCTACAGCGGCGGCGATGTCGCCAACGCCACCTACCGCAACCACGGCACCCACGCCGAGGCAATCGAGATCATCTTCGACCCGGCCAGGACCAATTTCCGAACGCTTCTAGAATTCTTCTTCCAGATCCACGATCCGACGACGAAGAACCGCCAGGGCAACGATATCGGCGCGAGCTATCGCTCGGCGATTTTCTACACCAGCGATGAACAGAAGCGGATCGCCGAGGACACGATAGCCGACGTCGACGCGTCCGGCCTATGGCCCGGCAAGGTCGTCACCGAGCTCGCCCCGGTCGGGCCCTTCTGGGAAGCTGAGCCAGAGCATCAGGACTATCTCGAGCGCTATCCCAACGGCTACACCTGCCATTTCGCGCGGCCGGGCTGGAAGCTTCCGGTCCGCCAACGGGCGGCCGCGTCATAATCTGGCCGTTTGAAATAGCCTTTACGCGTTTTGATTCGCCCGCCGTGCCGGAAGGCATGGCGGGCTTTTTTGCGTTCTGGCTTGCCGCCCGGAATGGACAGGCTCAGCCCTTGGCGCGGCGGCCTTCGTGTTCGTGGCTGCCGATCCAGTGGGCGCGGATGCGGTCGCTGGCTTCGAGATAAGCCATGTCGATCAGGTAGGTCAGAAGCTTTTCGCCGTCGGCCTCGGCCTTTTGGCGAAGTTCTCGCAAAATCCCTTGCGCAAACTGCAAGTTTTCCATTTTGCTAGGCTGGTCCATGGGTGCCCCCCAAATGTATGCGCGGTAAGTTTGGCTCACTATGCTTGTATGAAGATTGTGGCCCCGCTCGCGGCGAAGCTGTGCTCGGTTGCACCGATGCCCGATCAACGAACCCGTTGGACATTGAGCGGAAATGTCGATATTTTACGCGCCCAATCGGATAGCGACCATGCACGAAGACGAGGGCAGCACTCCTGACAAGTTGCAAGCCATGCTTGACGTGATTGCCAGGAGCGGGCTCTCGACCGAGGGCGGGCAGGCCGATTTCGGCCGGTTGAGGGCCGATGCCGCCAAGGCCGCCAGCGTGCTGATCGAATTTTACGGCGATGCGGCCCTGGAGCGGGCCAAACTCATCGAGCGCCGATCGCCCCAATCGTATTTCGCGCGCATGGTTACGGCTGAAGTCGGCAGGCGCCGCACGGGCAGTTAGCCCTGAAACAATCTGCGAAAGCGGCCTCAGGACGATCTTCGCCTCCCCAGTCTCCCGTCAAGCCGCTGCTCGACCTCTTCCTCGATATTATCCAGAAGATAGGACATCAGGTCATGTCCAATCGATCGCGCTATGTCCTTGGCCTGCCCGACATGGTTGTGGATTTCGCGCAGCGCCTGCTCCTCGCACGCGGCATCGTTCGTCAGATCAATGAACCAGCCTGGATAAAGGGCCGCCTCGCCCACCCCGTCGACGTAACATTGGCCCACGGCCAGGATCTTGCGCAACCCCATCTTTTCGGAGCGGACCCTGTAGACCTCCCTGAAGCCGGACCTGCGTTCCACGGCCTTGCGGATGGCCATCCGAACCCTTGTGCGGTCGTCTTGATCGATGCTTTCCATGCATCGCTCCAGCGGCGCGCCGTGCGAGAATTCGTCAAGTGTCAAACCGAAATAGTCTGAAAGATTAGCGTCGCCATAGATACGGTCGCGCTTGATGTCCCAGGTCCAGAACCCGTCGATCGGTGGATACCGCATATGCATGTTGCGGCCGTGTTCAGGCGCCAACGTCATGAAAACCGCCCCGTTCGGTTTCAAGATTCGGCAGCACTATGTAGCAAAAACGGGAAGAAACAAAGATGGCCTTTTGTACAGGGCCTAAAGTCATTGCGCCTGCCGATCCTGGCAGTTTAAATGCCATGGCCGCTATAATCGGGAACAGAAGTGGTTAAAAAAATTTCTTGAGCCGAAAGAATTTTCACATCGATACTGCAACTTCAGCTTGTACTTCACGAGATAAGCACCGCAGATGGCGCTGGAAACAATATCAAGGGTTGTATTACCGCGGAAAGCATGGTTAAAAACTCTTATATTGGTAAAGTGAGTAGAACTCTGTTGCGTGCTGTCGCCTGAAACCGCGCCGGCCACGACTCATGTTTCGCCACGCTTGAAAAATGCTAGCGGCAGCTGATTGGCCGTCAAACCGACCGCTGGTTGAAAAAAGCAAAACTTCGAGGAAAGTCCGCGCATATCAATCGACGGCCAAGCGCTTTCCCGGGCTGCTCGTGGTTGGCCGCTAGACTGAAGGTCATTGTCGTTCCGACCAAAGTCCACCAAGAGCCAGACCTAGGCTGACCTTTGTTGTGGCTCCGCGCCGCGTTCACCGCCTGCAGCCGAATCATCGGCGGCCCGGTCATGCTCGAACTGGCGCGCTCCGGGCAGAGGTTGTAACCAGGGCTCGCGGCGTCCGATCCAGAGTTCGTAGCTCGGCACCAACCCTTCGGTTGGCGCAATGTCCAGACTGCCAATCGTGACCTCGGCCTCGCCATTGCCGGCGAAGGGAACGCGGCTTCCGCAGCTGGGGCAAAAGCTTCGAGTGCCATAGCTGCTGGTGATGCCGGTGGTTTCGAACGCTCGCAACGGCCATACGGCGTAGGCATGGAAGGCAGATCCGCTCGTCTTGCGGCAGTCCTTGCAATGACAGAGGCCGACCCGGAGCGGCTCGCCAGTGACGCGGAACTGCACGCCGCCACACAGGCAACTGCCGCTGCGCACGATTTCAGGCATTGCCGTTCCTCCTGCGGTTATGAAAGGAGCCAAGTTTCTCTCACGCCCGGCAAGTCCCGCTGCTGGCTGCTAAAACCCGCATGAGCTTGTAATGGTTCCGCGCCGGTGCAAGGAGCAAGGGTCAGTACGGAAGGTTGATCGGCTCCTGGCACCGATAGACGCGGCACTCGCCATCCTTGGTCGGAACCGTCGTCGAGATTGGCACTTCCGGCCAGTCGCACTCGTTGCCGAACTGGCGAACGAACCGGTCATAGGTGTTCCGACCCGTCGTCAAGACCGCGGCATGATCGCTTCTGATCAGGGCCTGCGTCTGCGCGCAAGTCATCGCGCGCGTGTCTGGCCGGGCATAAGCTGCGCTCACGCTGCATAACACTGTGCCGGCCCACAATATTTTACCTGCGGTAGATGCGATCGACGGGATTCTCATGGCACACCGGCTTTTTGAAGTTTCCGGTTGCCGAATATGGATCGCGGCTAGAACACCGCAAGATATTTGAGCAGCGAAATGATTCCAATGATGATGACGATGATCTGCGCGATCTGGCGCGCGCGGGCGTCGAGCGGCAGACGTTGCACGAGATAGAGCACCAGGATCACCACCAGGAAGGTGATCAATATGCCGATAAGAACCGATGCGCCCATGTGGCTGTTTCCTTCCCAATGTTGCCCGGACGGGCTGCCTCAAACGTTGCGGACGCGAGAATGGTTCCACGAAGGTGAAGTGGAACAGGAGACTTGGCGAACACGTTGTGCAGCAACTTCGAATATTAGGGATAGGAACATGAAGGACATGTTCAGCACCGCTGCTGTTATCGCCTCGATCGCTATCGCCATAGCGCTTACGTTTTTGGTCCCCATCAAACTTGAGGCCAACCTTGGACAGCCGATGGTATCGTCTTACTCGGCCAGTCCCGAGTAGCATCGGCCCGGAGATGAGCGGAACATGCGCGCCGCTTGCGAGTTGACCTGGTCATAACGGCGCCGGGTTCGCGCTTAAGAAAGAGGAAAAGGCCATGGGTCTCGGCACAATTCTTATCATCATTCTTATCCTTGCTCTGCTTGGCGGCTTTAGCGGCTTAGGCGGGGGGCCATTCTACGGTACTGGCTACTATGGCGGCGGTGGTTTGGGGCTGGTTCTTATAATTGTCATCATTCTGGTTGTGCTCGGACGGATTTGATAGCCGGCCCGGCAATTAGCCGGCGCATCCTTCAGCTTGGTTGCCAGCTATTCCAGCGCGGAAAGCTTGAGCGACGAAATGTACATCGTAGCCGAGTACGGCGCTTTGAGCGTCCCGCGCCGTAGCTGGCTCCTAGAAGCGGTGGTTGGGGCGCTTGCAGCCGACCGGCGACTCGCCGGGCCTCGCTAGCTCTCGCGCCCGCTGCATTCGAGGCAGACGATGCTGTGTCCCGGACAATTCAGCCGATGCGTGCCTTCCGGGCAGCAATGGCCGTTCGAGCTCAGCCAGCGCGCGCAAACGAAAACCTTCTTGGCCCCGTGACAGCGGGAGCATTCCTGCGGACGCATAAATTCCTCCCCCGATGGGACGCGATGTTCCGCTTCAACGACCGTGTTCATCCGTTTAGTCCCCAACGCCTGGATTATCGGTCAGATATGTTAATTCATCATTCTTTACATTAGGGTTTATGAATATGGAACCACGAAAACGTCATCGCATTTTCACGTGTTTGCACGCTTTCCCTTTGCCTCGCCCTTGCTAAAAGTGATGCGCGTCCATGCGCCGGCCGATTCCGGCGAGCAGGGCAGGCAACGGGAACCTTCTTTGCAATGACATGGACTGGTGCGGGCGCGCTTTTCATCCTGGTCGCCACTTATGCCGGTGTAGCCGTCGGCCGCATTCCTGGCCTGAGGCTCGACCGTGCCGGCATCGCGCTTCTCGGCGGCGCCGCCATGATCGCCATCGGCGCGATCAGCATCGAGGATGCCTACAAAGCCATCAATTTCGACACCATCACGCTGCTGCTCGGCATGATGATCGTGGTCGCGCATCTGAAGGTTTCGGGCGCGTTTCGGGCGCTTGGCGGCTTCGCCATCGAGCATGCCCATGCACCTTTCATGCTTTTGGTCATGGTAACGCTGTTGACCGGCGTGCTCTCGGCCTTCCTGGTCAACGACGCGATCTGCCTGGTGATGGCGCCGATCGTCGTCCACGTCACACGGGTCATCAACCGCAACCCGGTGCCTTACCTCATCGCGACCTGCACGGCCTCGAACTGCGGCAGCGTCGCCACCATCACCGGCAACCCGCAGAACATGGTGATCGGCGCGCTGTCGGGCATTTCCTATCCGGCCTTCACGCTGACGCTGGCGCCGGTGGCGCTGTTCGGCCTGCTCTGCGTCATCGTCATCGTGCGTTATGTATACCGCGCCGAATTCTCCCGCCCCGCCGAACTCAGCCCGGAAGTCTATCGCGGCCGCATGCTGCCCGGGCAGGTGCTGAAGGCCACCGTCGTCTGCCTGCTGCTGGCGCTCGCCTTCTTTGCCGATGTCTCCGTCGCCAAGGCGGCGCTGATTGCCGGCGCTTTCCTGTTGGTCACCCGGGCAATCAAGCCGCGGCGCATCTACCGCGAGATCGACGGGCCGCTGCTTTTCATGTTCGCCGGCCTGTTCGTGGTGGTGGCGGGTGCCGAGCGCACGCTGCTCACGCCCGATATGATCGCCTGGGCGAAGGATTTCGGCCTCGACGATGTCTGGCGGCTCTCCGGCTTCACCGCGGTGCTTTCCAACATCATGAGTAATGTGCCGGCGGTGCTGGCGCTCCGACCCTTCATCCCGGGTCTGGAAAATCCGGAGCGCGCTTGGCTGGTCGTGGCGATGAGCTCGACGCTTGCCGGCAATTTCACGCTGCTCGGCTCGGTCGCCAACCTGATCGTCGCCGAGCAGGCCAAGGTGGCCGGCAAGGAGCTTTCCTTCTCCGCCTTCTTCAAGGTCGGCCTGCCGCTGACGTTGGTCACGCTTCTCGCCGGCACGGCTTGGCTGGCCTTGTCCTGAAGATTGCCTCTCGGACCGCCACAGTCGACGCGCCGGAAGCGTTACGCTCTAAGCTTCGTGTTTGCCCGCCATCCTCGCCCGGATCAGCGTCGCGGCGGCATGGCCGGCGGCGTTGACGTAGTCGGGATTGTGATGGATCAGCATGCTGGAAAAGGCGCCGTCCATCAAAAGCACGATCTCGCGGGCCAGCATCTTCGCCTCGCCGACATCGTGCTCCGACAGTGCGACGGCCAGCCATTTTTCGAAATTGGTCTTGTGGCGCGCGCCAGCCTTGACCGCTGGATGCCCGGGCATCGCCGCGAGCTCGGCCGCCGTGCGCAAGAACCCGCAGCCCTTCCATTTGGGGTGGCGGGCCACCCGTGCCAGATTGGTGAAGATCGCCTCGACCTTCTTGTCCGCGCCGCCCTCGGCTGCGTCGAACCAGCCGGCCATCTGCTCGAGATTGGGCTGGTCGCGGCCGTCGAGATAGGCTGCGATCAGATCGTCCTTGCTCTTGAAATGGTAATAGAGCGTGCGCTTGGTGAGCCCGGCTTTCTCGGCCACCGCGTCGACGCTGACGCGGCCGATGCCTTCGGCATAGAAGAGCTTGGTCGCCGCGTCGACGAGGCGTTTTCGGGTAGGATTGGCTTTTTCGTTCATCACGCAAGTATACCGACTAGTGAATATACAAGCAATCACAAGTCTGCTCCTTATCGGCCGAACCGCCGGAAAGGAAAAGTCATGACCGAACTTGTGCTGAGCGAGACGCGCGACCGCGTCGCAATCCTCACTCTCAACCGTCCCGAGAAGCTGAACGCGTTGAATTATGCGCTGATCGACCGGTTACTGTCGCTTCTCGATCTGATCGAGACGGACGATGGCGTGCGCGCCGTCATCCTTACCGGGGCAGGGGAGCGCGCGTTCTCCGCCGGCGCCGATATCCACGAATTCTCGTTGAGCGTGGCCGAAGGCGCCGATGTCGCGATGCGCGATTTTGTGACGCGCGGCCAGCGCCTGACGGCGCGGCTGGAAGCCTTTCGCAAGCCGGTCATCGCCGCGGTCAACGGCCTGGCTTTCGGCGGCGGCTGTGAGATCACCGAAGCGGTGCCGCTGGCGGTCGCCAGCGACCGCGCACTGTTCGCCAAGCCGGAAATCAACCTCGCCATGCCGCCTACCTTCGGCGGTACGCAGCGCCTGCCGAGGCTTGCCGGGCGCAAGCGGGCGCTTGAACTGCTTTTGACCGGCGAGGCGTTTTCGCCGCACCGCGCCGTCGAGTTCGGCATTGTCAACAAGGTCGTGCCACATGCCGAATTGATGCCGGAGGCGCATGATCTCGCTCGGCGCATCATTGGCCATTCGCCGGCTGCCGTCGCCGCCATCCTTACCTCGGTCGCCCGCGGCATCAATCACAGCATTGCCGAGGGCTTGCTGGTCGAGGCCGAGCAGTTCGCGCGTATGGCCCCCACGACCGACCTGCGCGAAGGCCTGAGTGCCTGGATCGAGCGGCGCAAGCCGACCTATGACGGCACATGGACACATGTCACCCGGCCGGCCGAGACAAGACGGGCGGCGCAGTGGCTCGATCGAATGGCAAGCGGGGGATAGGCCGGATGATCGGTCTGGCTCTATGCCACCGCTTTGAGCCGCGCCGGCGCTTGCACGCGCGCGGCCGCCGCCAGCAGGTCGGTCTGGGTGATCAGTCCGAGGATGTGCCGCTCGCTGTCGACAATCACCACGGCATGGCTGCGGCCGTCGGTCAGCACCGGCAGCAGGCTCATCGCCGGCGTGTCGGGCGAGGCTGTGCCGGCTTTCGACATCACCCCTTTCACGGTGTCGGTCGCCCGTGTCAGCTCGCGCAAGCCGACAGCGCCGATGAGACGCCCGTTCGTGTCGACAACCGGCAGGGTGCGGATGTTGTGGTCGATCAGCTGTTTGCGCGCCTCGTCGACGGAGGCCGTCTCCATCACCGAGATCACATCGTGGGACATGATGTCCCGGCAAAGCAGCGTGCGGTGCGAACGCACCATCGCCTGCAGTTCGACTTGCCGCAACAGGCGCTCGAGGTCGTCACGATCGATGTCGAAGGTCTCGTCGAGCGCCGAGAGCGCGGCGTCGACATCCTCGGGCCGGAAGCCGACGCGCTCTGCCGGCGGCCGGTCGGCGGTGCCATGCCCGCTGGCGGCGGGCACATGCACATGCGGATAGTTGCGCCGAGACAGCTTATGGAAGAGGAAGCCTAGCGCCACCAGGATGGTCGAATTCAGCGCCACCGGCACGAAGGGAAATAGGAAGCCGGCGGCGGCAACCGCCGGTCCGCCGAGCACGCCGGTGAGTGCCGCGGCGCCCCCCGGCGGATGCAATGAGCGTGTGAACGACATGGCGGCGATCGCCAGCGCTACCGCAAGGCCGGAGGCTATCACCGTGTCATGCACGAAATGCGCGACCGTCACGCCGACCAGCGCCGAAATCGTGTTGCCGCCGACGATCGACCAGGGCTGCGCCAGCGGGCTCGACGGGACGGCAAAGAGGAGCACGGCGGAAGCGCCCATCGGCGCCACCAGCATCGCCACAAGCGGGCCGCTGCCCATGGCGAGCCCGCTGATCATGCCCGTGAGCGCGATACCGATGGTCGCGCCGATACAGGCAAGCAGCCGTTCGCGAAGCGTCGCGCCGGCAAGGATCGGAACGAAAAGGCGAAACGCCATGGCAGGCCCTGGATCGAACGGGTGGAATTGCGCTGCTCGCAATGCCGCCGAAGTCACGGATTTGGAAGCCAAACCAATCCGTTTCGCCGGCGCTGAGGGGAATATTATTGCGTGATGCGGAACCTGTGGCAGGCCGCCGGCGGCGTTCACTTTGTCAATCGCGTCAAGTTCTTACGAAGGTTTGCGCAATCGGTTTGGCAATTCGTCCGAACGTCCTGGCCTCGGCGAAAACTGCGCTGGTGCGGCGTGCGGCAACCTGCATGGGAGGATCGCTGCAAGGCTAAGCGAGGCGCGGGCGCCTCGCTTTCCGGTGGGTGATCAAGGGGCCACGTCGACATGGGCTTTCATGTTGGGGTGGAACCGGCAGAAATAGTCGACCGCTCCAGCCGCTGTCAGCGTGACTTTACCTTTCGATTTTGCCGGGATCATCACATCCCAGCCACCTTTGACCGTGGCGGTGTGGGCGAGGATGTCGTTGTTCGTCCACTCGATCGTATCGCCGACCTTGGCCTGGGCGCTTGCCGGTGAAAAGACCAGCTTGTCGATCGTCACCTCGATGGTCGCCGCGAAGGCCGGCGACGCGAAGAGCGCCGTCGCCAGCATTGGCGCAAGAAGCAGCACCCTCATTTCAGCATGCCGGCGACATGTTCAGCATGCTGCTCATGCCCCTGGAAGATCTTGAGGCCGGTCTCCAGCAGGCTCTTCAGCTCGGCATTGCTGGCCGAAGGGATGAGCAGGGTTTCGAGCGCGCTGTCGACCTGCTTGTGATAGGCTACTTCGTTCTCGATATAGGCCTTGTCGAAGGCTGCCCCGTTCAGCTTCGCCAGCTTGGCGTGCTCCTCCTTCGCGGCTTTGGTCAGCGCCTTGCTGGTGCCGTTGTCCTCGGGTGTGACCTTCAGCTTCTTCACAAGGTCGAGCGCCTGCTTGTTCACCGCCGCATGGTCGCGCTCCATGTCCTTGGCGAAGTCGACGATCTCCTTGTTTTTCGACTTCTTGATCGCCAGCTTGGCCGCTTCGATGTCGATCGTGCCGGCCGTATAGGCAATGTGGGCAATCTGAGGATCGGTGGGCTTTTCGGCCGCTGGCGCCAGCGGCGCCGTGCTCACGAGGAAAAGAGCGGCGAGGGTGGCGGTCGATCGCATGAACATGGCATCTCCTTCGCCCGGCGGCACTGGCCTCGGGCTTCATCTGGTGTTGACTGCCATTGGATGCGGTCGAGAACGAAACGTTCCCGGGAAAAGGTCGGAAGATCGAAATTAAGGCATGTCTCCCGAAAGTGGGAACCGGTTTCGGGATAAAGACCTGCGTAAAATCAAAAACGAAAGCGCATGGAGCGAATCTGAAAGATCGCGACGCGCTTCAGGGCTCGAATCCCAGCCTTCTCATCACCGCCTGCGTCAGCCGCTCGCAGCGCCGGCCGGCGAAGGGGAAGGCGTCGAGCAGCACCGGGCCGATCTCGTCGTCCAGCGCTTTTCGCACCAGCGCTCGCGCCCGGTGCAGCCTGGTCTTCACCGTCTCGGGCTTCACGCCCAGCAGGTCGGCGGTTTCCTCGATGCTGAGGCCCTCGATGACTCGGGCGACGAAGACGGTGCGATAGACATCGGGAAGGCTGTCGGTCGCCCGTTCGACAAGCCCGAGGATCTGCCGCTGCGCCATCGTCCGCTCCGGATCGTCACCTGGATTCACGTCGTTTTGGTTCAAGGGAAACCGGATGATCTGCGCTTCCGTATTTCCGGGCATCGCCACGATGCGCTTGCGCTTTCGCAGCCGGCCGAGCGCTTCGTTGATGGCGATGCGCGACAGCCAGGTCGAAAGCGAGGCCTCGCCGCGAAAGGCGCCTAGGCTGCTGAAGGCGCGCATATAGGTTTCCTGCAAGACGTCTTCGGCCTCCGCGTCATTGCGCACGACACCGCGCGCGATGCGGTAGAGCCGCTGGTTGTGCGTCTTGATGATGGCGCGGAACGCGTCCGGATCGCGCGCAAGCGCCCGGCGCACCAGTGCCATGTCGCCGGCCTCGACCGGGCCGACCTCGGCGGCTTGCATGGCACGCTTTCTCATCTCGTCCAGATCTCCCGGCGGTCGTTACATCCGCATTGGATGCGCCTGCCGGTAAAAGGTTCCCAGGTTGGTTGCGCGGGCCATGCTACCGCTTCGGCCGAGGCCTGTCTGCTGCTCTCGGTCTGTCGCTCTATGGAAGCTTTCGCCGATCAGCCCCGTCACTCGGCGGCGGCCGACGCGGCCAGGCCGCGGCGAATGTCGGCCTTGAGGTCTTCGACGTCCTCCAGCCCGATCTGCAGCCGGATCAGCGATCCGGCATACGAACCCTTGGCAAGTGTGCGGTCGCCGAGGAAGACCGGAACGGCGAGGCTCTCATAGCCGCCCCAGGAATAGCCGAGCCCGAAGATCCTGAGCGCGTCGAGGAAGGCGTGCTGCGCCTTCTGCCCGCCGCCCTTGAGCACGACCGAGAAGACGCCGCTCGAGCCGCAGAAATCGCGCTTCCAGAGCGCATGGTCGGGATGGCTTTCCAACGCCGGGTGCAGCACTTGCGCGACGCCCGGCTGTTCCTCGAGCCAGCGCGCGATATCGAGCGCGCTCTTGCGGTGATGCTCGAGCCGCACCCCCATGGTGCGCAGGCCCCGCAGCACCTGGTAGACGTCGTCCGGCCCCGAACAGCAGCCCAGCGTGCAGAAGCCGTCATAGAGCTGCTTCCAATAGGTCTCGTTGGCAGAAACCAGGCCGAGCAGCACGTCGGAATGGCCGGCCGGATACTTGGTCGCCGCATGGATGGAGATGTCGACGCCGTGGTCGAGCGGCTTGAAGTAGAGTGGCGTCGCCCAGGTGTTGTCCATCATCACGATGGCGCCCGCTTCATGCGCCGCCTTCGCGATAGCGGGAATATCCTGCACCTCATAGGTGTTCGATCCCGGCGATTCGGTGAACACCACCTTGGTGTTGGGCTTGATCAGCGATGCGATGCCGGCGCCGATGCGCGGCTCGTAATATTCGACCTCGACGCCGAGCCGCTTCAGCATCGTGTCGGCGAAGTGGCGCGTCGGGTGGTAGACGCTGTCGACGATCAACAGGTGATCTCCCGCGGCAAGGAAGGCGAGCAGCGGCACCGTCACCGCGGCGAGACCCGAAGGAACGGCGATGGTTCCGGCCGAGCCTTCCAGCGCATCGACGGCGAGCGTCAGCGCGTCCATCGTCGGCGTGCCGCGCGTGCCGTAAGTGTACTTCTGGCTGCGTCCGGCCATGGATGCCGCGTCTGGATAGAGCACCGTCGAGGCGTGCACGACCGGCGGATTGACGAAGCCGAAATAATCGCGCGGATTGTTGCCGGAATGGGCAAGCAGCGTGTTCATGCCCATTTCGATGCCGTCCCTAGCCATGGTTCGTCGCCCGTCAAATGATGTGAATGAGAGCCATAAAGCGGCGGCAAAGCCCGCGCAACCGCGCCGGGCCCGCCAAAGGCCGGTCTTCCGCTAGGCCAATCCAACGGCGTGCGCGCCCAATAAAGCATTGCTATCGCCGAAGCGGATTCGGCCGCCGGGCCATGGATTCGCAACGACGCAACTTGGCTGATTTGTTCGCATGGCCTGCCGATTTCATGGGCTCTTGTCCGCAATTCAGGCATTTGCGGCAATTGCTTTTCGAACCTCCCCGCATTCGGTCATTTCCCTTGACCTCACAGGAATAATCGCCTTCGATGCGTTTCGTGAATGGGAGGCAGTGCATCGGCAACCGATGCGGGTCCGGGAGTGGCCTTAAGTGGGAAGCTGCATTCACAAACGAAAAAAGATCAAGCGTCGCCTGGCAGCAGGGGCGTCTGTAACAGAAAAAGGGTCTGTGGGTCATGAAACACATTGCAATCGGCATCCTAGGCGCCGCCGCGCTCGGGTTCATGGCGTCCGCCGCTTCGGCCGGCACGCTCGACACCGTCAAGCAGAAGGGCTTCATCCAGTGCGGCGTTTCGACCGGCCTCGCCGGCTTCTCGGCGCCGGACGACAAGGGCGAGTGGAAGGGCATCGACGCCGACTTCTGCCGCGCCGTCGCGGCCGCCGTCTTCGGTGATGCCTCCAAGGTCAAGTTCACGCCGCTCAGCGCCAAGGAGCGTTTCACCGCGCTTCAGTCGGGCGAGATCGACATCCTGTCGCGCAACACCACCTGGACCAGCAACCGCGACAGCGCGCTCGGCCTCGATTTCGTCGGCGTCACCTACTATGACGGCCAGGGCTTCATGATCAACGCCAAGAAGCTGCCGGGCGTGAACTCCGCGCTGCAGCTTTCGGGCGCCGCCGTCTGCGTGCAGAGCGGCACCACGACCGAGCTCAACCTTGCCGACTACTTCAAGAAGAACAAGATGGAATACAACCCCGTCGTGTTCGAGAAGCTGGAAGAGGTCAACGCCGCCTATGACGCAGGCCGCTGCGATGCTTACACCACCGACCAGTCCGGCCTTTACGGTATCCGCCTGACACTGTCCTCGCCGGCCGACCACGTCGTGCTGCCCGAGATCATCTCCAAGGAGCCGCTCGGCCCGGCCGTGCGCCAGGGCGACGACCAGTGGGCGCATATCGCGCGCTGGACCTATTTTGCGCTGCTCAACGCCGAAGAAGCCGGCATCACCCAGGCGAATGTCGACGAGATGAAGACGTCGACCGACCCGAACATCCAGCGTATCCTGGGCACAGAGCCCGACGGCAAGTATGGCGCCGATCTCGGCCTCTCCAACGACTGGGTCGTTAATATCGTCAAGGCCGTCGGAAACTACGGTGAAATGTTCGAGCGCAATGTCGGCTCGGGCAGCCCGCTCAAGATCGCGCGCGGCATCAACGCGCTGTGGACCAAGGGCGGCCTGCAATACGGTCCGCCGATCCGCTGATTGAAACGTGATCCGGGAGGCAGGTCACCTGCCTCCCGGTTTCTCTTTCCAGGGGACGGTCCATGGCTTCGCAGGAAATCCTTCGCGAGGGGTCGAGCCGCGGCTCCTTCATCAATGACCCGAGAATACGCGGCCTGTTCTTCCAGACGCTGGTTGTGATTCTGCTGTTTGGTTCGATCTGGTGGATCGTTCACAATGTGATCGAAAACCTCCAGCGCCTGCACATCGCGTCAGGCTTCGGTTTCCTGAAAAGCAGGGCCGGCTTCGACATTTCCGACACGCCGATCGCCTACACGTCCGATTCGACCTATTTCCGCGCGCTGGTCGTCGGTTTGCTCAACACGATCATCGTTGCCGTCGCAGGCATCGTGCTTGCCACTATAGTGGGCTTCACCATCGGCATCGGCCGCCTGTCGAACAACTGGCTGATCCGCAAGATCTGCACGGTCTATGTCGAGATCTTCCGCAACATTCCGCCGCTGCTGGTCATCTTCTTCTGGTATTCCGGCGTGCTCGCAGTGCTGCCGCCACCGCGCGAGAGCATCCATCTGCCTCTCGGCTCCTTCCTCAACCAGCGTGGTTTCTATCTGCCGCGCGCCGTCTGGGGAGATGGCTCCTGGCTGATCGGCGTCGCTTTGCTGCTCGCCATCGCGATGACCTGGTTCGTCGCCCACAGGGCGCGACAGCGGCAGCGGGCGACCGGCCAGCAATTCCCGGTGTTCTGGACCTCCGTTGCGCTTATTGTCGGCCTGCCGGTGCTCGCCTTTCTGCTTGCCGGCATGCCGCTCACCTTCGATTTCCCAAAGCAGTCGACCTTCAACCTGACCGGCGGCTTCTGGATCAAGCCGGAGTTCCTGTCGCTGCTGCTGGCGTTGTCCTTCTATACGGCGGCCTTCATCGCCGAGATCGTGCGCGCCGGCATCAGGGGCGTCAGCAAGGGCCAGAGTGAAGCAGCGGCCGCGCTCGGCCTGCGTTCGGGCCCGATCTTGCGGCTGGTGGTCATCCCGCAGGCGATGCGCATCGTCATCCCGCCGCTCACCAGCCAGTATCTCAACCTGACCAAGAACTCCTCGCTGGCGATCGCCATCGGTTATCCCGATCTCACCGCCACCGCCGGCACCGTGCTGAACCAGACCGGGCAGGCGGTCGAGGGCGTGTTCATCATGATGATCGCTTATCTGGTGCTCAGTCTCGTGACGTCCTTTGTCATGAACATTGTCAACGCCAGAATGGCGCTGGTGGAGAGGTAGGGCCATGCAGGAACATGATATGTCCTGGGTGCGCGCCGAGATGGCGCTCGCGCAGCCGGCCCCGCCTACCGAACGCGGCGCCTATGCCTGGGTGCGTAAGAACCTGATCGGGTCGGTCGGCGACACCATCCTGACGGTGTTGGGCATCGCCATCGTGCTCTGGGTCTTGCCGCAAATCATCAACTGGGCCTTCATCAACGCCGTTTGGACCGGCCCGGACCGCACGGTATGCACGACCGCTTCGCAGGGCGGCATCCAACCCGACGGTTGGACCGGCGCCTGCTGGGCTTTCGTCAACGCCAAGTTCGGCCAGTTCATGTTCGGCACCTATCCCATCGAGGAGCGTTGGCGGCCGATCCTTGTCGCCATCCTGTTCGTGGCGCTGCTGGTGCCGATGCTGATCCCGCGCGTGCCGCGCAAGGGGCTGAACGCGATCCTGCTCTTCGTGGCGCTGCCCATCGTCGCCTTCTTCCTGCTGGTCGGCGGCATGTTCGGCCTGCCGCATGTCGAGACCCCGCGTTGGGGCGGGTTGCTGGTCACGCTCAGCCTGTCTTTCGTCGGCATTGCCGTGTCGCTGCCTTTGGGCATCGTGCTGGCGCTCGGTCGGCGTTCGAAGATGCCGATCATCAAGTGGCTGTGCGTCGTCTTCATCGAGACGGTGCGCGGCATTCCGCTGATCACGGTGCTGTTCTTCGCCAGCGTCATGCTGCCGCTGTTCCTGCCCGCGGGCGTCACCTTCGATAAATACCTGCGGGCGCTGATCGGCGTGTCGCTGTTTGCCGCCGCCTATATGGCCGAAGTGGTGCGCGGCGGCCTGCAGGCGATCCCCAAGGGCCAGTATGAAGGCGCCGACTCGCTCGGCCTTGGCTACTGGCAGAAGATGGGCCTGATCGTGCTGCCGCAGGCGCTCAAGCTGGTCATCCCAGGCATCGTCAACACCTTCATCGGTATGCTCAAGGACACCAGTCTGGTCCTGATCATCTCGATGTTCGACCTGCTCGGCGTGGTGAAGCAGAACTTCGCCGACCCGAACTGGGCGACACCCCAGACCCCGAAGTCCGGCCTGATCTTTGCCGCCTTCGTTTTCTGGCTGTTGTGCTTCGGCATGTCGCGCTATTCAATGTACACCGAACGCCGGCTCGACACCGGCTACAAACGCTGATGCATGTCCCAAAACTGTGGAGCGGTTTTGGGACATGTATCAAGAACAACGATAAGGGGAATTGGCCATGGCCACCGAAAACGCCGTCAGCGCGGAAGACCTCAAGGTCAACGCCGGAAAGATGCATGTCTCGACCACCGACGTCGCCATCGACATCGTCGGCATGCACAAATGGTATGGCGAGTTCCATGTGCTGAAGGATATCAACCTCAAGGTGATGCGCGGCGAGCGCATCGTCATCTGCGGCCCGTCCGGCTCCGGTAAATCGACCATGATCCGCTGCATCAACCGGCTGGAGGAGCACCAGAAGGGCAAGATCATCGTCGACGGCAAGGAACTCACCAACGATCTGAAGAAGATCGACGAGGTGCGCCGCGAGGTCGGCATGGTGTTTCAGCACTTCAACCTGTTCCCGCATCTCACCATCCTGGAGAACTGCACGCTGGCGCCGATCTGGGTGCGCAAGATGCCGAAGAAGCAGGCCGAGGAAATCGCCATGCATTTCCTCAAGCGCGTCAAGATTCCGGAACAGGCCAACAAATATCCCGGACAGCTATCCGGCGGCCAGCAGCAGCGCGTGGCGATCGCCCGTTCGCTCTGCATGAATCCGCGCATCATGCTGTTCGACGAACCGACCTCGGCGCTCGATCCCGAAATGATCAAGGAAGTGCTGGAGACGATGGTTGGCCTTGCCGAGGAAGGCATGACCATGCTGTGCGTCACCCATGAGATGGGCTTTGCCCGCAAGGTCGCCAACCGGGTGATCTTCATGGATCAGGGCCAGATCGTCGAGCAGAACACGCCGGCCGAGTTCTTCGATCATCCGCGCCACGAGCGCACGAAGCTGTTCCTGTCGCAGATCCTGCACTGAGGCGGCGCCTCCGCTCCGTCATTCTAGGGCGGAGCAAGGAGCGAAGCGACGCGGCGCAGACCCTGGAATCCATGCCGTGACGCTAAGGCGTTGCGACGGTTCAGAATTCTGCCCCGCCGCGCTTGGGTCGAGGTCACGGCACGGATCCTCGGGTCAAGCCCGAGGATGACGAAGTCATGAGGCGACCGGCTTACCCTCCCTGATGCGGAAATTCCTGCGATATCTGGCAATGCTCGTAGAAGCCGTGTTTCTTGCCTCCGCGCTCGGCACGGTGGTGCCGCGCCCGCTCTGGCCCGCGGCAATGGCCGAAGGCGAGGGGACACGGCACATCCTTGTGCTGAAGAATCCGATCCACACCGACATCGCCGTGCCCCTCGATGACGACGTGCGCCGGCGCTTCGCCTTCTTGGCCTCGGCCGGCCTGCCCGTCGATGCGCCGGAGGCGCGCTTCATCGTCCTCGGCTGGGGCGGCCGCGCCTTCTATCTGGAGACTCCGACATGGTCGCAGCTGAAGGCCGAGCCGGTGTTGAAGGCGCTGACCGTCGACGACTCGGTCATGCATGTCGATGTCGCCGGCGCGATCAAGGAGCCGCACCCGGATGTTGCAGGTTTCGACATCGACGAGGCGCACTTTGCAGCTCTGCTCGACTACATCGCCGCGAGCTTCCAGCAGGGGCCGAATGGACCGATGGTGGTCGAGAACGCCGGCTATTCAACCTATGACCGCTTCTACGAAGCTAACGGCCATTTCAACGCGCTGGTTGGCTGCAACACCTGGACGGCGGCGGGACTGCGCGTGGCCGGCATCCGCACGGGATGGTGGAACCCGCTGCCGGTGTCGCTGTGGTGGTCGATGGGATTGTATGACTGAGGCTGATGGGAACTTGCAAACGCTGCGCTCCGTCACACCGCCGACCTATCTGGTCAGTCGTTCGGCGACGATACCCTATCGCCGCACAGCCTTCCGCTCTTCCCATCCGTAGAGCCAGTCCAGGTCTGCCGCGAGCTTCTCCGCTGGCCGCGTCGCCAGCACCAGGTTGCGGGCGATCGCCACCGGCCCCCAGGCGTGCCAGGCCAGCCGGTTGAGCGCGCCGCGTTTGAGCACTCTTTCGACGCGCGGTCGCCTTAGGTTTTCCCAGACGGTGAGGCTCTGAGTTGGATCGCCGGGGAAGTCGGCGATCAGATTGGCCAACATCGAGGCGTCCTCGATCCCCATGGCCGCGCCCTGCGCCGCGAAAGGCGTCATCGCATGCGCTGCGTCGCCGATCAGCGCGATGCCTTGCGGGGCCGTCCAGCGCTGTTGCTGGACGGTGTGCATTGGAAACGCTGTCCACGGCCCTGCCAGCGCGACGAGCCTTGCGAGCATCGCTGCGGTGTCATGCACGGCCTTGGACAGGATGGCCGGGTCTGCATGACCCGACCAGCCTTCGGCGATGCGTTCGCCCTTGGTGAAGGCGGCGAGGTTGACGGCGCGGCCTTTGCTTACCGGATAGGCGACCATATGGAAGCCGGGATGCAGGAAGGTGGTGACGCAGTCCGCCGAGCCGATCTCGGCGAAAATCTGCCCAGCGGCGCTTTCGGCCGCCACCGTGGCCCGCCAGGCCAGTCGGCCCGAGAAACGGCTTTTCATGAAAGCCGCTTGCCTGCCTGCAAGCTCTGCGCGAACCGAGGACCATACGCCGTCCGCTCCGACCAGCAGGCCGCCCGCGACATCCGTCGCTTTGCCGTCGGTCTCGACCGTCGCGCTTATGCCTTGCGGGTCGACGGCGATGCCCGTCACCCGCGCGCCGGTGACAAGCTCGATGTCGGGCCGTTCCGCCACTGCCTCCATCAGCGCCGCCTGAAGGTCGGCGCGGTGCGCCACGAGATAAGGCGCGCCCCAGCGCTGCTCGGCTGCCTGTCCGAGCGGCACGCGCGCCAGCTCGCGCAGGCTTCTCGCATCCTTCAGCACCACCGCTTGCGGCCGGATCGCCTCGGGCAGCAGGCGCTCGAGCACGCCGAGCCGGCGCAGGATGCGGGTCGCGTTGGGGGAAAGCTGGAGGCCGGCGCCGGCCGCTTCGAGTTGCCTGGCCTGCTCGAACAGTCTTACCGGGAAGCCGCGCTCGGCGAAGGCAAGTGCTGCCGTCAGCCCGGCGATGCCAGCCCCGACGATGACGATCTGCCGGGACCGCGTTTCAGTCATGGTCGAAAGGGGGCGATCAGGCGGCCTGGTCGACATAGAGGCAGCCGGCCGGCTGCGTTTCCGTCGCTTTCAGCGATGGCGAATAGCGATAGAGCGTCGAGCAGTAGGGGCAGACCTTCTCATTGTCGTCGCCCATGTCGAGGAACACATGCGGATGGTCGAAAGGCGGGTTGGCGCCGGTGCACATGAATTCCTTGACGCCGATCTCGATGACCGGATGGCCCGCGTCGTTTTGGAAATGGGGAATGCTGCCGCCTGCCATCGTCGTCTCCAATTGGGTTCGGCCAGTGGGTGTGACCAGCCTGCATCTGGAGCATAACAGCCCAGTTTGCAAGATCGATGAAATCAAACTGTCGCAAAAGCCTGTCAGAGGATAAGTTGAGCCGGTTAAGCGCATGAGGCCGGCGTCGGAGCGATTCCGTGACGATCATGCGTCACAAAGACATGCTAGAGCGTCGCCGAACGGCAATATGCGGCGCTCCCCAGGGACGGTTGCGGGCAAGAGCGGGAAACCATGAACGAACTGAAGCCGGTGCAGAGCGAGTTCATCACCGTCGAGGCGGCCAGCCCGGACGGCGGCAATCCCGACCGTTTCGTCAACCGCGAATTCTCCTGGCTGCAATTCAACCGCCGCGTGCTGGAAGAATCGCTGAACCAGCATCATCCGCTGCTCGAACGCGTCCGTTTCCTGTCGATCTCGGCCGCCAATCTCGATGAATTCTTCATGGTGCGCGTCGCCGGCCTTGCCGGCCAGGTACGCGAGGGCATCGCCCTGAAAAGCCCGGACGGCCGCACGCCCGAGCAGCAGCTCGAGCAATTGCTGCGCGAGGTCGAGCGCCTGCAGGAAGACCAGCAGAAGAGCCTCTCGGCGCTGATGACCCTGCTCAACAAGGAAGGCATCGAAAGCATCACCCGCGACGCGCTCACCAAGGACGAGAAGGCCTGGCTGGAAGAGCATTTCCAGGAGCAGGTCTTCCCGGTCCTGACGCCGCTGTCGATCGATCCGGCGCATCCGTTCCCGTTCATTCCCAATCTAGGCTTCTCGATCGCGCTGCAACTGCGCCACCGCAAGAACGGCGAGGAGATGAGCGCGCTCCTGCGCCTGCCGGTGGCGCTCAGGCGCTTCATCCGCTTGCCCGACCGCAAGCACCATGTGCGGTTCATTCCGCTGGAGGAGGCGGTCGGCATCTATATCGGCAAGCTTTTCCCAGGCTACGAGGTCAAGGGCTCCGGCACGTTCCGCATCATCCGCGACAGCGATATCGAGGTCGAGGAAGAGTCGGAAGATCTCGTGCGCCTGTTCGAGACGGCGCTGAAGCGGCGCCGGCGCGGTTCGGTGATCCGCATCGAATTCGACACGCTGATGCCGGCCGAGCTGCGCGATTTCGTCGCCGGCGAACTCGGCGTCTCGTCGAGCCGCATCAGCGTGCTCACCGGCCCGCTTGCGCTCAACCAGATTTCCGAAATCGTCGCCATTCCGCGCGACGATCTGAAATTCACGCCCTACAATCCACGCTTCCCCGAGCGCATCCGCGAGCATGGCGGCGACTGCCTTGCCGCCATCCGCGAGAAGGACATCATCGTCCACCACCCCTATGAATCCTTTGACGTGGTGGTGCAGTTCCTGCGCCAGGCGGCGGCGGATTCGGAAGTGGTGGCGATCAAGCAGACGCTCTACCGCACCTCCAACGACAGCCCGATCGTGCGCGCGCTGATCGACGCCGCCGAGACCGGCAAGTCGGTGACGGCGCTCGTCGAGCTCAAGGCGCGTTTCGACGAGGAGGCCAACATCCGCTGGGCGCGCGACCTCGAACGCGCCGGCGTGCAGGTCGTGTTCGGCTTCCTCGAATTGAAGACGCACGCCAAGATGTCGCTGGTGGTGCGCCGCGAGGATGGCAAGCTGCGCAATTACGTGCACCTCGGCACCGGCAACTACCACCCGGTCACCGCCCGCATCTACACCGATCTGTCCTTCTTCACCACCGATCCGGCGATCGCGCGCGATGTCGCGCAGATCTTCAACTTCATCACCGGTTATGCCGAACCGGCCGAGGAGATGCGGCTTGCCGTGTCGCCTTTCACGCTGCGCAAGCGCATCCTCAAGCACATCGCCGAGGAAATCGTCCACGCGCGCGAAGGCCGGCCGGCGCGCATCTGGATGAAGATGAACGCGCTAGTCGATCCCATCGTCATCGATGCGCTTTACGACGCCAGCCGCGCCGGCGTCGAGATTGACCTCGTCGTGCGCGGCATCTGCTGCCTGAGGCCGCAGGTGCCGGGCCTTTCCGAGAACATAAGGGTCAAATCGATCGTCGGCCGTTTCCTCGAGCACAGCCGCATCTTCTGCTTCGGCAACGGCCACGGCCTGCCGTCGGACGAGGCGATCGTCTACATCTCGTCCGCCGACATGATGCCGCGCAATCTCGACCGCCGCGTCGAGACCCTGGTGCCGATCACCAATCCAACTGTGCATGAACAGGTGCTTGGTCAGATCATGCTGGGCAATGTCATGGACAACCAGCAAAGTTTCGACGTATTGGCTGACGGCACCTCCCGGCGCGTTGTGCTGGAAGAGGGTGAGGAACCGTTCAACGCGCAGGAATATTTCATGACCAATCCGAGCCTCTCCGGACGGGGCGACGCGCTGAAATCGCATGCGCCCAAGCGCATCGCCCAGTTCAAGCGCCGCAAGAAGAACGGCGCCGCGTGATCGCAGTTTCCCAGGGCCGGCTTCAGGACCGGCGACCGCTGTCGATCATCGACATCGGATCGAACTCGATCCGCCTTGTCGTCTATGAGGGACTGGCGCGCTCGCCCACGCTTCTGTTCAACGAGAAGATGCTGGCCGGCCTCGGCCGCGGCATCGTTTCGACGGGCAAGCTCGACCCCGAGGCGGTGACGCGCTCGATGGAGGAATTTCGCCGGTTCCGCGCGCTGTCGGATCAGGCGGGCGCCGAGCACATCTATGTGCTGGCCACCGCGGCCGCGCGCGAGGCGGGCAACGGTCCCGATTTCATCCACCGCGCCGAGGATGTGCTGAAGACCGAGATCCGCGTGCTCACCGGCCGCCAGGAGGCTTATTATTCGGCACTCGGCGTCATTTCCGGCTTCCATCCGGCAAACGGCATCGCCGGCGACCTTGGCGGCGGCAGCCTTGAGCTGATCGACATCAATCGCGAGGCGATCGGCGACGGCATCACGCTGCCGCTCGGCGGTCTGCGCCTGCAGGACATGGCGAAGAACTCGCTCGTCCAGGCGCAGAAGATCGCGCGCCAGGAGCTGGCGCGGGCAAAGCTGCTCAAGAGCGGGCAGGGCAGGGTCTTCTATGCCGTCGGCGGCACCTGGCGAAACCTCGCTAGGCTGCATATGGAGATGACCAACTATCCGCTCGGCGTCATGCATCACTACGAGATATCGGCCGACAGCGCGCAGGCCTTCCTGAAGCAGGTGGCCAAGGGCGAGGTCGAGAAGGTGCGCGGCATCGAGGGTGTCTCCAAGAACCGTCGCTCGTTGCTGCCCTACGGCGCCGTCGTGCTGCAGGAGATCATGGCGGCGATGCAGCCGTCGAAGATCGTCGTCTCGGCGCAGGGCGTGCGCGAGGGCTTCCTCTATTCGCTGCTCGATGCCGAGGAGCAGAAAGCCGACCCGCTGATCTCGGCGGCCGAGGAGCTGGCGCTGTTGCGCTCGCGCTCGGTGCACCATGCGCACGATCTGGTCGAATGGACCGGAACGGCGTTCAAGGCCTTCGGCATCGACGAGACAGAGGACGAGGCGCGCTATCGCCATGCCGCCTGCCTGCTCGCCGATATCGGCTGGCGCGCGCACCCGGAATACCGTGGCAGGCAGTCGCTCAATATCATCGCGCATGCCTCCTTCATCGGCGTCGATCACCCCGGCCGCGCCTATCTGGCCCTGGCCAACGCCTATCGCCATGACGGCATCTTCAACGACGGCATCGCGCCGGAGATCAAGGCGCTGGCGCCGCCGCGCCTGCTCGAGCGCGCCCGCGTGCTGGCGGCGATGATGCGTGTGGTCTATCTCCTCACCGCGGCCATGCCGGGCGTCATGCCGAGGCTGAAATGGGAAAGCCGCGGCAACGGCGCGCTGGCGCTGGTGCTGCCTGCCTCGCTCGCCGACCTCTATGGCGAGCGGCCTGCCGGCCGGCTGGCGCAGCTCGCGCGCATCACCAACCGCCGCCTGGTGCTGGCGGTGGAGGGCGGGCCGAGCGTCTCCGTGAAATAGGCCGTTTCGGGGAAATAGGGCCGGCGCTCAGGTCACTTCGGCGCCGATCCCGAAGCCACGCCCGTCAGCCGACCATGCGCCGGCGCCGGCCATGGCGAGCGCGAGGAAGCCGCCTGCGATCGCGATGTCCTTCATCAGCATCTGCTGGTGCAGGAAGGCGAGGGTCGCATCGTCGCCGCCCTGGCCGTAATGGCCGATGGAGCCGGCGGCCACGCAAAAGGCGGCAAGCAAAAGTGCTGTGATCCGCGTCTGGAAACCAACGAGGATCAAAAGCCCGGCAATCAGCTCGAACAGCCCTGTGCCCCAGGCTGCCAAGGCCGGCAGCGGCAGGCCGAGGCCGGCGAAATAGTTGATCGTGCCGCCGATATTGGTAAGCGCCTGGAAGCCCGATGGCACGAAGAGCGCGGCAAGAAGGAGCCGCGAGACCAGAAGCAACGCGTTGCGAAACATGGCCACCTCCTTGCCGGCGCCCGGTCGGCATGACGCCGGCTGCCGGTGCAGTCTACGCCTGCAACGAAAAAGCGGCGCGAAAAATTCCGCGCCGCTTGCGTTCAGGGCTGGGAGGGAAGACTTAGGCGCGCTTGGCGTCGATCGAATAGGAGCCGGCGCCGGACGAGGCGAGCAGGATGAAGCCGCCGGTGATGGCGAGGTTCTTGAGGAACTGGATCATCTGCATCTGATCGGCCCAGCCGGTGTGCGCGACCAGCCCGGTGGCGATCGTGAAGATGGCCAGCACCCAGGCGGCGATGCGGGTCTGGAAGCCGAGGAGGATGGCAAGGCCGCCGAGCAGTTCGATCAGGCCGACGACGACGGCGGTTACGGTCGGCACCGGCAGGCCGAGAGCCCCGAAATAACCGGCGGTGCCGGAAATGGCGGTGAGCTTGCCGAAGCCGGAAAGCAGGAAGATGACGGCAAGCAGAATGCGGCCGAGCAGGATCGTGGTGGAGTTGTTGGATGCTGCGCCGTTGCCGGCGACGGAAGAGTTGATGGACATGGCGGTTCTCCGAACGGGGTTGAATGGCCCGTTAGATAAACGATGGAGACTGTTCACAAAAAGCCGCCTATGCGGCAACACATTGTTCACAGGACGTATGTTTTCGGGATTCGCGGGCAGGCGCGAAAATCATGTCGGTAGATGAGGTGAAGGAGGTAAATTGTACTGCCGCAAAATCCCGATCGCTTCGTCATCCACGGGCGGAG
>CCNB01000003.1:338836-350664 GCA_000824785.1 Mesorhizobium plurifarium
AGGATCCATGCCGTGACGTCAAAACAGCCGCTGCGGTGCAGGTTTTTGCTCCGTCGTGCTCCACGCCCGAAGTAACGGCATGGATTCCAGGGTCTCGGCGACGGAGCTTCGCTCCTGCTTCGCCCTGGAATGACGATCTCGCGAGGGTCTTGCCCTGCGTCGGGTCCTTTTACCCCGGATGCGTCATGTCCTCCGGCCGGACCAGCCGGTCGTAGTCGGCTTCGCTGACCAGCCCGGTGGCCAAGGCCTCCTCGCGCAAGGTCGTGCCGTTCTTGTGCGCGGTCTTGGCGATCTTGGCGGCGTTGTCGTAGCCGATGGTCGGCGCCAACGCCGTCACCAGCATCAGCGAGCGCTCGAGCGCGGCTTTGATGTTGTCCTCGCGGGCCTCGATGCCCACCACGCAATTGTCGGTGAAGGACACGGAAGCGTCGGCCAGCAACTGCACTGACTGCAGGAAGTTGTAGGCCATCAGCGGGTTGTAGACATTGAGCTCGAAGTGGCCCTGGCTGCCGGCGAAGGTGAGCGCGGCATTGTTGCCGAACACCTGCACGCAGACCTGCGTCAGCGCCTCGCACTGGGTCGGGTTGACCTTGCCGGGCATGATCGAGGAGCCGGGCTCGTTTTCCGGCAGCGACAGCTCGCCGAGGCCGGAGCGCGGGCCTGAGCCGAGCAGGCGGATGTCGTTGGCGATCTTGAAGAGGGCCGCGGCCGCGGCGTTGATCGCGCCATGCGAGAACACCATGGAGTCGTGCGCGGCCAGCGCCTCGAACTTGTTCGGCGCGGTGGCGAAGGCGATGCCGGTGATCGAAGCGATGCGGTCCGCCACCTTTTCCGCGAAGCCGACCGGCGCATTGAGGCCGGTGCCGACGGCGGTGCCGCCCTGCGCCAGCTCCTGCAAACCGGGCAGCGTCTGCTCGATACGCTTGATCGACGAGGCGACCTGCGCGGCATAGCCGGAAAATTCCTGGCCGAGCGTCAGCGGGGTGGCGTCCTGCGTGTGCGTGCGGCCGATCTTGATGATGTGGTTGAACGCGCGGGCCTTGGCGTCGAGCGCCTTGTGCAGATGGTGCAGGGCAGGGATCAGATGATGCACGACCCGTTCGGCGCAGGCGATGTGCATGGCCGTCGGATAGGTGTCGTTGGACGACTGGCTCATATTGACGTGGTCGTTCGGGTGCACCGGCTTCTTCGAGCCCATGATGCCGCCGAGCATCTCGATCGCCCGGTTGGAGATCACCTCGTTGGCGTTCATGTTGGACTGCGTGCCCGAGCCCGTCTGCCAGACCACGAGCGGGAAGTGATCGTTAAGCTTGCCGTCGATGACTTCCTGCGCCGCTTCGACAATCGCCTTGCCGATGGCCGGGTCGAGCCGCTTCATCTCCATATTGACTTCGGCCGCCGCCCGCTTGACGACCCCCAGCGCGCGCACGATCGAAGCCGGCTGCTTTTCCCAGCCTATTCTGAAATTGCCCAGCGAACGCTGTGCCTGCGCGCCCCAATAGCGGTCGGCCGCCACCTCGATGGGGCCGAACGTATCGGTTTCTGTTCTGGTCTTCTCAGCGCTCACGGCAACTCTCCGGTCTGTCGATTTGGGCAAGGGCGTATCGCGTTGCACAAACGGCATCAAGCGGAGATTGCGGGCGGGGAAGATGCAAATCGGTTGAAGGGAAGGCTCATCCCATCGGCGGCCCGACGATGTCGATGCCGTTCTCGGCGCACAGTCTCGTCAGCCTCTCAAAGCTTGGGTTCAAGGACTGAGACAGCCTATTGAGCGGTCAATCTCACCCCGCCATCTAGCCGCCATCCACCCGGCGGGCTATCGCTCGATATGATCTTTATCCTGCCGAGGCCAGGCCGACGGGTGCGGCCTGGCGCAGGGCAAGCCGCCCCGCGACGAAATCCTTGACCTGGCGCACCGCCTGCTCGCGCGTGACGCTGCCCGGCTGCAGGCCGAGCCTGAGCCACAGCCCGTCGATCAAGGCGGTGACGCCAAGCACGATCTCGTCGGCCTGTTCCGGCGAAGCGAGGCCGCGCAGGCCGGACATGAGGTTCGAGCGCATGCGCGCGTGGATCACCTTCTGGATGCGCGCCAGCTTCTCGTCGCGCGGCACCTCGGCGCAGAGCGACAGCCAGGCATGGCAGAGCGGCGGCAGGAACAGGTGCTCCTCGAAATTACCCTCGATCACGGCATTCAAGCGCTCCATCGGCGTCCGCGCCCGCTGAAGCCGGGCGACCACGGCATGACAGAGCACGGCGTTGGCTTCGCGCATGGCGTGCTCGAACAGCTCCTGCTTGTTGCGGAAATAATGCAGCACGATGCCCTTCGAGGCGCCAGCCTGGGCCGCGACCTTTTCCAGCGTCGCGCCGGCGATGCCTTCACGCTCCAGGACGGTGAAGGCTGCCTGCCGCAACTCCTTGCGGCGAATGTCGCTGAGGCGCGTGAGCTTCACTGGACCGATCCATGCATGGCGAATCCATGTTGACATTTTCGTCCGCTCAGATCAACAATTGACCAATGGGACAATAAATCGACCATAAGGTCAAAAAATGAGGAGAACCGGAATGTTGCGCATGCTCGCGAATGGCGTCTGTGTCGCGGCCCTGATGTTGGCTTCCCAGGCGGCCCGGGCCGCCGAGGCGGAGAGCTGCAAAACTGTCCGCATGGCCGAGCCCGGCTGGAATGACCTCGCCTTCACGACGGGCGTGGCCAAGGTGCTGCTCCAGGCGCTCGGCTACGAGCCGCAGAGCGAGGTGCTCGGCATCAACGTCATCTACGAAGGCATGAAGAACAAAGACCTCGACCTGTTCCTCGGCTACTGGGATCCGGCGATGGTCACCTATTATGAGCCTTATAAGAAGGACGGCTCGATCGAGAATGTCCGGGTCAATCTGGTCGGCGCCAAATACACCTTCGCCGTGCCGACCTATGTCTGGGAGGCCGGCGTCAAGGACCTGTCGGACCTGCATAAGTTCGCCGACAAGTTCGGCAAGAAGATGTACGGCATTGAACCTGGCTCCAACCAGCTGATGATGGACGCCATTGCCGATCCTCAGTTCCAGCTCGACGGCTGGCACGTGGTCGAGTCAAGCGAGGCCGGCATGCTCTCGGAAGTTGGTTACCAGATCAAGGAGAAGCAGTTCATCGTCTTCCAGGGCTGGGCGCCGCACCCGATGAACACGATGTACGATTTCAAGTACCTGACCGGCGGCGACAAGTTCTTCGGCCCGAATTTCGGCGCCGCCACTATGACGACGCAGGTGCGCAAAGGCTATCTGCAGGAATGCCCGAACGTGGCGCAGTTCCTCAAGAATCTCGCCTTCGACATCGACATGGAAAATGTCGGCATGGGCTACCTCATCAATGACGGCATGAAGCCGGAGGACGGGGCGCTGAAGTCGATCGCCTTGCACAAGGATCGCCTCGACGCGTGGCTCGCCGGCGTCACCACCTTCGACGGCAAGCCTGGCCTTGCCGCGGTCAAGGAAAAGCTCGGACTGTGAGGCTATCGGAGCCCGAGGATGAGGCCGAGCAGGCCGCATGGGCTGGGCGCAAGCGGATCGTCGATGTCGGCGGTCTCGAGCTTGCCTATGTCGAGATCGCCGGTTCGGAGCCGCCGCTGCTCTTGGTTCATGGCTTCACTGACACCAGCCGCAGTTTTTCGTTGTTGGCGCCGCATCTTTCCGGGCGCCGGCTGATCATGCCGGATCTGCGCGGTCACGGCGCCTCGCAGGCAGGCGAGGGCAACGGCGTCGCCGATTTCGCCGACGATATTGCCGGGCTGATCCGGCACTTGCGGCTAAACCGACCAATCGTCGTCGGGCATTCGCTGGGCGGCATGATATCGATCGCGCTGGCCGCACAGTATCCGGAACTGGTCGGTGGGATGGTGATCCTTGCCAGCACGCTGAAGCCCGATTTCGGATCGGATCACCCGCTGATCGACGGCGTCGCGGCACTGAGGGATCCGATTTCGCCGTCCGACCCGTTCTATGACTGGTGGCACGCCTGCGGACCGGGCGTGCCGCGGGCCTTCCTCGCCGGTCTCGCGAAGGACGCTTCCGCGATTCCCGTGGCGCGCTGGCGAGCCATCCTCGACGAAGTCTGCCGCACCGATCTGACGACATTGGCGCGGGCCGTGCAGGTCCCGACGGTGATCATCGCCGGCGGGTGCGATCCGCTTTTCGGCGAAGCGCACCAGCAGGCGATGACCCGGGCACTCCCCGGACCGCGTCTGGTATGGGCACAGGGCTGCGGCCACAACCCGCATTGGGAAGACCCGGCCTTTGTCGCCAAGGCCATTGCCGGCAGGGTGCCGGTCGGGTGACTACCTCAACAGCGATCGGGCCGTAGGCGTGAGGCGCAATGTCTCTGCCGGTTTCGTCGAAACGGTCTGCATGGTTTCGCGACCTGCTTGCCATGCCGGCGAAGCGGCGAGGGCAGCCAGATGGCTGGCATGGGCATTGCCATCGTCGAAACCGGTAATGGCGATAAAGACATTTTCGCCGGCCCGCACAGGCAAACGCGGAAACGTGTTTTCGGCATGCTCGCTGATGAAGGCGCCAAGCAGCCGGGCACCGTTTGCCGCAAGTTGCGGAACCGCCTCCGCCTGAAAGCGCTCGGCAAAGCCGACCTCGGTACCCACCTGTAAATGGTGAATCGAAATCTCAACAAATCCGGGCAAACGGCTACGATCGCTCATGGTTTCGGTCCCGGCGGCTGTCGGTCGCTGTAAGTCTGAAAGGTCGAACGCCGCGCCCGGCCATGCCGGTTTCAGCAGCAACACGTCGTCGGAATCGACCATCGTCGCATTGGCGGCATCGCGATGCGCGGCCCAGACCGGCCCGCCATAGAAGGCGCTCAGCGCGTCTTTCCTTCCCTCCATGTCCTCGAAGCCGCGCAGCCAGACGAACATGTCGGGGCGGTCGAGGTCGCGGAACTGGCCGATGACGGTCACGCCTGTCGCCTCCTGCGTTTCGACGAACTCCCGATCGAAAAGCGCGATCAGCGTTTCGCGCTGCCCGGGCTTCAGCGTGTATTGCCGGAGTTCCACGACGGGCGAGGCAAGGCGGGAGGGTCGGTTCATGGTCAATGTCTCAAAACAGGGTGATCTTCCTGTTTATAAACAGACCGGTTGTCCTGTTTTGTCAATCTGCTATCGTGATTTTGCTTTCTCCCCTGTGGGAGAAGGTGGATCGGCGCGATAGCGCCGAGACGGATGAGGGGTGTTGGCCGGAGTGCTGTCGGCGCCAAGCTGAAGCACCCCTCATCCGCCTTCACTTCGTTCAGGCACCTTCTCCCACAAGGAGAAGGAGGAGATGGCGATGCGCAAAAAGCGCACCAACGATCCGAAAGGCATGCGCCGACGCGTCCTCGACGTGGCGGAAGACTCCTTCCAGGCGCACGGCTATCACGCCTCGAGCCTCGGCGACCTGATGGCGGCGGCCGGCGTCACGGGCGGCGCGCTGCACCATCATTTCCCGACCAAGAAGGCGCTGGCGCTGGCGGTAATCGAGGAACGGGTAGCGGCGGCGGTCCGGGAGACCTGGATCGAGCCGGTGCTGGCGGCATCCTCGGCCCGCGAAGGCGTGCGGGCCGTGTTCGAGGCGGTGGCCGCGGAGCTTGAGCAACAGGGCTATGTGCGCGGCTGCCCGCTCAACAACCTGGCGCATGAACTGTCGCTGGCCGACGATGAATTCCGCTCGGCGCTGGCCAGGATCTTTGCCAATTGGCGGCAGGCGATCGCCGATAAGATCCGGGCCGACCATCTGGGCGGCGGGGAGGGTGGGACCGATCCGGAGCGTTTCGCGGCGTTGGTTGTGGCGACCTATTCCGGCGCCATGTCGATGGCCAAGACTTCGCAGGACGCCGGGGTTTTGCGGGAATGCCTGAGGGGGTTGGAAAGTTTCGAAGTGTCGCCGTCGCAGGGCGGATCAACAGTAAAACGGCGACGTCGTGTGTTGCCACGGCCGAAGATCGCATAATGCCGGCCGGCGACAATTACGCCTCACTCCCTCAGCGGCTTGATCGTCTCGAACCCCACCTCGCTCTGCGCGCTCGTCCCTTCATCGTATCGCCGCGCCAGCACCGCCTGCAGGTCGGGCGAATAGAGCGCGGTGAAGCTGTCGATCACGTTGCCATTGTCGCCGGTGATCGTTTCGCCGACCACGAGCACGTTGTATTTGCAGTCGCCCAGCTTGTAGGTGTCCTTGCCCTTGACGGCTAAGGCCAGGGTTTCGGTGCCCTTCGGGGCCTTTTTCGAGGACAGCCGCACGAATTCGATCTTGCTCTTGGCGCCGGCCTTCAGCGGGAACAGCTTCTTCAAATCGCCGAGCGGGATCAACGACAGCCGTCCGGTGTCGCTGTCGCGGAACACTTCGATCATTCCGGCATAGAGATACTGCGTCTGCGGCGAGTCCGATTCGTACTTGTTGACGACCGCGACCATGCCGCCGGGCGCCGGCCGGAACTCACTGCGGATGCCGGGCTTTTCGAGCACGAAGCCGGCTTTCGCGGATTTGCCGTCGACGCAGTCGGCAGCCTGCGCGGCGCCGGCGAGCATGGCGAACGTCATGCCGATCGTGAGGGTCTTCATGCCTTCCTCTCCTGGGTGCATGTTCCAGAGCAATGACAGACCCCTGCCGCGCTGTCGACCCGAGAGGCTTTTCCTGCTTTGGCATGAAAGTCTCCGGCGCTGGCCGGGCATTCAACTGGACGAGACGGTTCGAGGGTGTTTAATCGAGTGACGATGAATCGCTCTACGCCAGCAGCCGTTTCACGCCGCATCTTCATGGCCAGGATGGGAGGTCTCGCTGCCGCCTGCGCCCTGTCGCGCACAGCGCGCGCCCAGACCGGCAAGCGCATCCAGCCGATCGACGCCACCTTCCTCTTCATCGCCGATATCCATGCTTGCCGCATGGCGAGTGGGCTCAGCCCCAACTGCCGGCAGGAAGGCAAGACCGATGCAGCGCTTTTGCGCAATGTCGCGGCGCTGAACGCGATTGCAGACAAAAGGTGGCCGGCCGAGATCAACGGCGTCTCCACCGGTCTGCATTCGGCCGGCACCCGTATCGGCACGCCGCTCGGCCTCGTCACCGGCGGCGACATCACCGACGATGGCGGCGGCCAGGTCACCGAGCCCAGCGAAGGCACGCAGCTTCTGCAGTTCTCGCAGCGCTACCAGGAGGGCGTCGGGCCGGATCGCGTCCACATCCCGGTCTATGTTGGGCTCGGCAATCACGATCTCGACCAGAACGGCTCGCCGCCGCATGTCGACTGGTATCGCCGCGAATTGCGCGACTATGTCGAGGTCAATCATCGCCCAGGCGTGTTCTTTAAGCCGCCGGTGCCGGCGACCGAGTACGACGTAGACACCGACTGCTATTCCTGGGACTGGGGCGGCCTGCACCTCATCCAGACGCACCGTTTCGCCGGCGACACCGGCCATGGCGCACCGAGCAGCCTGCCCTGGCTGAAGCAGGACCTCGCCACCTATGCCGGCGACGGTCGTCCGGTCGTCCTGTTCCAGCATTATGGCTGGGACAGTTTCTCGACCGAGCGTTGGGACCCGGTGAAACGCACCTTTGACGACGATGGCGCCGGCCGCCCGCATTGGTGGGGCGAGGCCGACCGCCAGGCGCTGCTGGCCGCGATCAGGGGTTACAACGTCATTGCCGTCTTCCACGGCCACCAGCATGAGGTGCCGATGATCTACCAGCGCGACGGGCTCGATATCGTCAAGCCGAAGGCGGCCTATATGGGCGGCTTCGCGCTGGCCAGGGTGACGGCCGACAACATGGATGTGGTTCTGGGCGAAGCAACTGGCGATCACGGCGAGATCGTCTTCACCAACGCCTTGGCCAAGCAATTCCAGACATGAAAAGGCCGCCCCACGGCGGCCTCCAAAGCCTTGTCGTCAACAGCCTAAGAGATCAGAAAGTCTTCTTGACCTTGTCCTTCACGTCGCCATAGGCCTTCTGCACCTTGCCGGCGATCCTGTCGGCAACGCCTTCGACCTCTGTCCGCCGGTTGCCGGTGGCCTTGCCGGCCGCCTGCTTGACCGAACCCTTCATTTGCTTGGCAATGCCGGCGACCTGATCCCTGTTCACCATACGCGCATCTCCTGGGGTCTCGATGGGAGTTGGATGCGAGAACCGCATCCGGGCCTCATAACGTGCCGGAGCGGTTCAGGTTCCCGACCATGGCGACGTCTTTGTACCGGTGGTTGCATCGGGCAATACAATCCGGTTAGGTTCGCGGCGGCTGCGGGAGAGGCAGCCCTGGGGGAACCGGGTTTGCGTCTTCGTGTGGCTTTTGTCGCTATCCTGATGGCCCTGGCCGGCTGCGTTGCCGACGATGTCGGGCCGATCAATGTGTTGACCACGCACGTCGGCCACCCGTCGCCCACCTACATCCCCGATCCCGCCGATGACGGCTCGACCGTCGTCGGGCTGGCCTTTTCCGGCGGAGGCACCCGCGCCGCGGCCTTTTCCTATGGCGTCTTGCGCGCGCTGGACGATATCGTCGTTGACCAGCAGCCGCGCCGGCGCACGTTGGTCGACGACATCAGGATGATTTCCGGCGCCTCGGGCGGCGCGGTCGCTGCCGCTTATTTCGGTTATCGCGGCAGGGAAGGCTATGGCGATTTTCGCGAACGCTTTCTCATCCAGGACGCCGAGGCCGACCTCAGGACATCGCTGTCGCCGGTCAATTTCATCCGCGCCTATTATGGCGGCGTCAACGACCGCAGCGGTTTCGCCAGATGGCTGAACGACCATCTGTTCGACGGCGCCACATTCAAGGCCTTCCATCGGCCGAAGGGGCCGATCGTCTGGATCAATGCCTCCGACATCTACAATCGCACGCCGTTCCTCTTCACCTACGATACCTTCGCCGCCTTGTGCAGCGACCTCGACAAGGTGCGGATTGCCGATGCGGTCGCGGCGTCGGCCGCCGTGCCGATCGTCTTTGCGCCGATCGTGGTCTCGGCGACCAGTCCCCATTGCGGTTACCGCAGGCCGCAATGGCTGAGCCTTGCGCTTGCGGACCGCAATGCCTCGCTGCGGCTCAAGGCCTATGCCAGCGCGTTGGATTCCTACCAGAACGCCGACCCGCTCGACTATGTGAAGCTGCTCGACGGCGGCCTGACCGACAATATCGGCGTCACCGGCTTCACGCTCGAGCGCTCCGCCGCGGGCACGCCTTACGGGCCGCTGTCGCCCTCGGCCGCGGTGCGCCTGAACACCCTGATCTTCATTGTCGCCGACGCCGGGAGCGACAGCGACGTGAGCTGGGCGAAATCCCTGCACGGGCCAAAGGCTGCCGAACTCCTCGATGCGGTGGCCAGCACCACGCTCGCCGCCTCGGTGCGCGACGAGTTCGATGCGCTGAAACTCGCCGTCTCGCAATGGAAGGGCGAGCTGGTGCGCTATCGTTGCGGGCTGCCGGCTTCCACCGTTTCCGCCTATCGCGGTTCGGCGGCTGGCTGGAACTGCCGTGATGTCCGTCTTGTGGTCCAGCACCTGTCCTTCGCCGATGTCGATCCGTCGATGCAGGCGACGCTCAACGAAATTCCGACCAGGCTGCGGCTGCCTGTCGACCAGGTGGACCTGACGATCGAGGCCGGCCGCAAGGCGATCGAGGTCAACCCCGACATAAAGGCGGCGGTCGCCGCGATCCAGGCCCGCGCCGGCGTCAGGCCATCGGCGATAACGACGGCCGAAGCGGATTGACATCATCGGGAGACGGTCTTGGCGGAGTTCACCCTCTACATCGGCAACAAGTGCTTTTCCTCCTGGTCGCTCAGGCCATGGGTGGCGATGAAGCACCTGGATATCCCTTTCGAGGAAGGGTTCGTGCGGCTGCGTACGCCGGAAACGGCGGCCAACCTTGCCAAGGTGTCGCCGACCGGGCTGGTGCCGGTGCTGATTCATAACGGCAGGATCGTCTGGGAAACTCTGGCAATCCTTGAATATCTGGCCGATCTCTATCCGGAGAAAAACCTCTGGCCGAAGGACCTCGGCGCCCGTCAGCTGGCGCGCTCGGTGGCGACGGAAATGCATTCGGGCTTCCGCGAGGTCCGCTACGGCTGGCCGATGAATCTGCGCCGGCCGAAATCGCACAAGCCGCTCGATGCCGAGGGCGAGGCGCAGCGGGCGAGAATCGAGGCGATCTGGCGCCAGTGCCGCGAGCAATATGGCGAGGGCGGTCCCTTCCTGTTCGGCCATTTCACCGCGGCCGATGCCATGTATGCGCCGGTCGTCACGCGCTTCGACACTTATGGCGGCGAGCTGGCGCCCGTCACCCGCGCCTATGTCGATGCGGTGTTGGCGACACCAGCGATGCGTTGCTGGTACGCCGAAGCGGCGAAGGAACCGTGGCCCGAGCCGGGGCCACACGAACAGGATTGAGCGGGGGACGGCTCCCAAATCGCGTCAACTGGTCCGATGGCGGGCTTCACGCTTCGGCCGCGCGGCCTATGTGAAGGAACGGGCCGGGCATCTGGAGATTTCTCATGACATCCGCAAATTCAACACTCACGGGCAAGGTAGCGCTCGTCACCGGCGCCTCGTCCGGCATCGGCGAGGCGACTGCCGCAGCCCTTGCCGCGGCCGGGGCGAAAGTCGCGGTCGCCGCCCGTCGCGCCGATCGGCTCGAAGCACTGGTTGCTCGCATCGAGAAGGCGGGTGGCGTCGCTCTCGCCATTGAAGCCGATATTGCCAAGGCCAGCGACATTGTCGCGATGGTCGACAAGGTCGTATCCGAACGGGGGCGACTCGACATCCTCGTCAACAATGCCGGCGTCATGCTGCTTGCCCCCGCGGCTGAGGCCGATCTCGACGACTGGCGGCAGATGATCGAGCTCAACCTGATCGGCCTGATGGCGACGACCAAGGCCGCGCTGCCGCATCTCAAGGCTTCGAAGGGCCATGTCGTCAATGTCTCGTCGGTGGCCGGCCGCGTGGCCAACCCGGGCGCGACCGGTTACGCGGCGACCAAGTTCGGCGTCGTCGCCTTCTCGGAGTCGCTGCGCCGGGAGGTCTATGCCGACAAGGTGCGCGTCACCGTCATCGAGCCCGGCCTGGTGCGCACCGAGCTCGGCGACCACATCACCAACGCGGAATCGAAGGCCGGACTCGAACACCGTCTCGCCACGATGGAAGCGCTGACCGCCGAGGATATCGCGAACGCCATTTTCTATGCCGTCAGCCAGCCGCCAAGGGTCAACGTCAACGAGATACTTATCCGCCCGACCGATCAGGAACGCTGAACAACGAAAAACGCCTCTCGCGCTTTTACACACGGGAGGCGTCTTTTTGCCGTCACCTTTCTCGATTGCTCTCGAACTGCTGACAGCAAGGATAAAACCGGCAGCCGGCGAAAGAGTTCCCCGCAAAAAGCGAAAAAAATCAGTGCTGCCGGAAAAATTGCGTTGAAGGATGGACGGGCGCCGCAATCCTGCGCCAAGACAAAGGCACGCATGAGGATCGCCTTGCCGCTCGACCCCGCCATCACCTTGTCGCTTTCGCAAAGCGCCACCTTCGACTGCCAGAACTGCGGCGCCTGCTGTTCCTACGCGGCCGACTGGCCACGTTTTTCGACCGAGGAGGATGAGCAGCTCGACCGCATTCCGGCCGAGCTGGTCGCGGCCGATCAGTCAGGAATGCGCTGCGAGGGCGCGCGGTGCTCGGCACTCACCGGCGAGGTGGGCAAACATACGGCATGCGGCATCTATGATCTCCGCCCCGATGTCTGCCGCGCCTGCATGCCCGGCGGCGACGACTGCCTGATGGCGAGGGCAGCGCATGGGCTGCAACTGCCAATCTCCCCC
>CCNB01000003.1:350674-366717 GCA_000824785.1 Mesorhizobium plurifarium
TCTCCCCCCGCTTGCCTCAACCCACGCCTCCCGATACCTTCCCCGGCCGGCAGGGCCGCGGAGGAAATCCATGAGCATCGAATTCCTGTTGACGTCGCTGATCATCGTGGCCTCGCCCGGCACCGGCGTCCTCTACACGCTGAGCGCCGGCCTTTCGCGCGGCGCGCGCGCCTCGATCGTCGCCGCCTTCGCCTGCACGCTGGGCATCATCCCGCATATGGCGGCCGCCATCACCGGCCTCGCCGCTGTGCTGCACACCAGCGCCGTCGCCTTCGAGACGCTGAAATATCTCGGCGTCGCCTACCTGCTCTACATGGCCTGGAACACGCTGAAGGAGAAGGGCGGCTTGAGCATCGACGAGGATGCCGCGCCGCGCTCAGCCGCAAGGACCATCACCACCGGGATCCTGGTCAACGTGCTCAACCCGAAACTGTCGATCTTCTTTTTCGCCTTCCTGCCGCAATTCGTCAGCACAACCGAGCCGCACGCGCTGCGCAAGATGCTGGAGCTCTCCGGCGTCTTCATGCTGATGACCTTCGTCATCTTCGCCGTCTACGGCGTGTTCGCGGCTTCGGTGCGCAGCCATATCGTGACGCGGCCGAAGGTGCTGACCTGGATGCGCCGCAGCTTCGCTGCCGCCTTCGTCATGCTCGGCGCCAAGCTGGCGCTGGCGGATCGCTAGATCTCTGATCCGGTTCCGGAAAGCTGATCGCTTCCAGAGCCGGCCGCGGCCCGGACGCCGAGCCGCCAGGCCGAAGGTGGGACGCCGATCATCTTCTTGAAGGCGCGGCTGAACGCGGCTTCGGACTCGTAGCCGATGTCCGCCGCGATGCTGGCGATGTTGCTGTTGCCGGCGCTCAGCAGTTCCGAGGCGATTTGTATGCGCCATTTGGCGAGATAGTGCATCGGCGGCATGCCGACGATCTTGGTGAAGCGCTCCGCCAGCACCGTGCGCGACAGCGCGGACTCCCTGGCCAGCGCCTCCACCGTCCAATTATGGGCCGGCCGGTCATGGATCAGCGCCAGCGCCTTCGCCAGATGCGGATCGCGCAGGCCCGCCAGCCAGCCGGTCTGTTGCGGGGGTAGTGACTCCACATAGCGGCGCAGCACGTCGACGAACATCAGTTCGCTGAGCTTGGTCAGCACCGTTTCGCTGCCGGCCCGCTTCTCCGCCACTTCCGAGACCGCCAGCCTGATGAACTGGCCGAGCCAGCCGCCGTCGCCTTCGACGTCTCCGGCCTTGATGACGGGCGGCAGCGCTTCGAGCAGCGGATTGAAGGGCAGGGCATGGCAGGCGAGATAGCCGCAGACCAGCCGTGCCGACAGCGGTCCGTCCTTCACGTAGTTGATCGGGAAGGGCGTCTGGCTTGCGGCCGCGATCTCCAGCACATCCGCCGTCGGCGGATCGGCCCGGAGATCGGGCGTGCTCGACATGATGTGCGGATCGCTGTGGGTGAAGACCACGACCTCGCCGGCTTCCACCGGGATCGCCTCCTGGCCGACGATGCGGGCAAAGCAACGGCCGGACGTCAGCACGTGATAGGAAATCAGATGATCGGCGCCCGGCAGTATCCTCGGCAGTATCGAGGCGGGCGCAGGCGAGCACACCGCCCAAGGGTCCTGGGCCTCGATGTCGAAAAACGTCGCGCCGGTGAGGCGCACCGTCTTCAAAAGGTCCGATAGAGCGTCCCCGGCCATTCCACCCCTTTCTCGCAAGCTGCGCGGCATTCCATTCGAGTTCCGGACGCGCTGTCAACGAACGCGGACGCCCCGTCATTCCGTCCCCGGCCGGAAGCTTTAAACCCCAACCGGCGTCAGGAGCTGTCTTCTGTTGGACGCTCCGCGCGATCGAACGCAACGATAGAAAAGGACGAAGTCATGACGGTACATAAGGGCGGGTGTTTTTGCGGCGCCGTGGAAATCGAAGTCCATGGAACCGCCGAGGCGATGGGCTACTGCCATTGCAGTTCCTGCCGTTCGTGGTCGGCATCTCCGGTGAACGCCTTCACGCTGTGGAAGCCCGGGAACGTCAAGGTCACCAAGGGCGCGGAGTTTCTGTCCGGCTTCGAGAAGTCCGCGATGAGCGACCGCCAGTTCTGCACCAAGTGCGGCGGCCATCTGATGACGGATCACCCGCCGCTCGGGCTGGTCGACGTCTATGCGGCCACCATACCGACGGTCGAATTCACGCCGGCGGTCCACGTCAACTACCCCGAGACGGTGCTGCCGATGAAGGACGGGCTGCCGAAGCTTAAGGATTTTCCCGCCGAGCTCGGCGGCTCCGGCATCGCCGTCCCGGAATAGGTCCGGACGATGGCCGGCGATTTCAGAAAACCGCAATTCACGACAGGAGAACTTGAATGGATATCGCGACGTTTCGCGCCACGCAGGAACCGATCAAGGATCTTTATCGCAAGGACGCGCGGGCCGCGCTTCTTACCCTAAAGGCCAAGGGTAGCGCCGATGACCCACGGGTGACCTGCAAGGTCGAGACCGGACGCGGGCTTGCGCTGGCCGGCATCCATCCGAAGGCCGGCGGCAGCGGCCGGGAGCTTTGTTCCGGCGACATGCTGCTGGAGGCGCTGATCGCGTGCGCCGGCGTCTCGATGCGGGCCGCGGCTGCCGTGCTCGAGATCCCGATCAAATCGGCGGAAATCTCCGCCGAGGGCGACGTCGACCTGCGCGGCACGCTCGGCGTCACCGAAGGCGTGCCGGTCGGCTTCAAGGAAATCCGCCTTCGCTTCGACATCGAGTCGGATGTCGAGCAAAGCCGGCTGACCCAGCTCATGGAGCTCACCGATCGCTACTGCGTGATCTTCCAGACCATCCAGCGCAGCCCAAAGACCTTCGTGAAGCTCAACAGAGTGGTCTCGTAAGACTTGCCCGGAACCGAGATCCTGACGGGCAGGTTCCGGGCTCGGCCTGAGCGTGGCTTTCCGCGCCAGGCCCTATCCCTTCACATAGCCCATCGCCTCGACGATTTTGCCATCCGCGACACGCATCAGATTGACGCCGCGCAGCGAATTGCCGTCGGCCATCCAGAAGCGCCAGCGGATCGTGGCGCGGTCGCCGGCGACGAATGTTTCTTCGAGATCGAAGCGTGTTCCGGGCCCGGTGGCGATCGCCGACCACAATTCGACGCAAGCCGCCTTGCCGATGCGGCGAGCGCCGTCCGGCGCGGGCGTGGTGTTCTCGATCACGCAGTCCTGCGCCACCAGCTCTTCCAGTGCTGATGGGTCGTGGCGCTGGAAGACGTCGTTGTAGCGCCGCATGATTTCCGCCGTTTCGGTTGAGCGCTTGGCCGTGGCGATGTCGATGATCTGTTCCTGGGTCATTGGATTTTCTCCTTTCGTTTCATTGAGCTATGAGGCTCGCCTTGAGCGTAATGGCTGCGACGCCGGCCAGCGCCCGCGAGACGAGGCAGGCGGCCTTGGCCTTTTGCGCCAGCCGCTCGAAATCCTCGGCCGATATGCCGGCGACGTCGGCCTCCGTTTCGAGCTCGATGCGGGTGATCGTCGGTCCCGCTGTGGTGGCGCCGAGATGCACCTTGGCGATCGTATGGATGTCTTCGACCGCGTGCCCTTCGGCGCCGAGTATGGCGCTGAGCGCCATTGAGAAGCAGCCGGCATGTGCGGCCGCGATCAGTTCTTCCGGATTGGTGCCCGGACCGTTCTCGAAGCGGGACGGGAAGGAATAGGCGCCTTCGAACACGCCGCTGCCCAGCCGCAACCGGCCGGATCCTTGCTTAAGCGTGCCCTGCCATTGGGCCGAAGCTTCGCGAATTGTCACGGCTGATCTCCTCTCTGGTTTTGCGAAAAAATGCGGTGGTTATGCGCCATCGATGATGACCTTGCCGAAGACGTCGCCCTGCTGGAAATGGCGGTAGGCCTCGCGCGCCTCGGCGAATGGAAAGACCTTGTCGATGACCGGCTTCAGCCGGTACGCGGCGACAGCGCCGAGCATTGCCTCCAGCCCGTTGCGGCTGCCGACGAACAGCCGGCCGATGGTGACGAGGCTGCGCTGGTAGACGGCGCCTGGAATCTCAACCGATTTGCCGTTCTGGTCCTGCACGGTGAGCAGCACGATGCGCCCGTAGAGCGCGCTGGCGATCAGCGATTGCGCAAAGGTCGCCGGGCCGCCGGTTTCGACGACCAGGACGATGCCGCCGGTCGCTTCGCGCAGCTTCATACCCCATTCCGGCGTTTCGGCTGCGGCGATGACAAGGTCCGCGCCGAGCGCCCGCAGCCCTTCAGCCTTTTCTGCGCGGGAGGTGACGGCGGCGACGCGGCAGCCCATGAGCTTGGCGAACTGCAGCGCAAACAGCGCGACGCCGCCTGAGCCGATCACCAGAACCCATTGTCCGGGCTTTGGAATCTCGGCGCCCGTCAGCGCGCTCCAGGCGGTCAGCCCGGCGCAGGTGAAGGTCGCAGCTTCCTGCCATGAGAGATGGTCGGGCAGCCGCACCGCCCATTGCTCGTCGAGCAGCGCATATTCTGAGAGCATGCCGTTCAGCGTGCAGCCGAGCTGGTCGACGATGCCTGGATGCATGCGGCCGTCGATCCAGCGCGCGAAGTAGCTGCCGGTGACGCGGTCGCCGACAGCAAAGCGCGTCACGCCATCGCCCACGGCCACCACTTCGCCGGCGCCGTCGCTCAGCGGCACGATGCCCGCGCGTGGCGTGAGCGGATAGGTGCCGTTGAGGATCATCGTGTCGCGGCGGTTGAGCGAGGTGGCGCGAACACGCACCAGGATCTGGTTTGCCCCCGGCTCGAGCATTGGTACCTCGCGCATCGACAGCTTCTCGACGTCGCCGAATTCGTCGAGCCGATAAGTCCGCATTTTTGCCTCCAAAATATGTAGACCGATTTACATATTATGTAGACCGATTGTCATATTAAGGGCAAGCCCTATAATGCGCACTCCTGACAGAGGTTGACATTCGAGAGGTCGAGGTGGCGACGGACACACGCACCCGCATGATCGAGGCGACGGCGCTGCTCATCCGGCAGCGCGGCTATCACGGCACGTCGCTGAACGACATTTTGAGCGCCAGCGGCGCGCCGCGCGGTTCGCTCTATTTCCATTTCCCGGGCGGCAAGGACCAGCTTGTCATTGAGGTGACGCGCGCCAGCGTGGCCGACGTGACCGAGCGGCTGGGCGCGGCGCTGTCGGTGGAAAGCGATCCCGCCGTTGCCGTCCACCACATCTACCAGTCGGTCGCGCGGATGCTGGAGGAAAACGAGTTCTCGCTCGGCTGCCCGGTGGCGCCGGTCGTGCTCGACGCGCCGAACGATGTTCCGGACCTGGCTGAAATCTGCCGCTCGGCCTTCGAGCAATGGATCGGATTGCTGCGCCAGGCATTCGTCAGGGCAGGGGTGCCGGAGCGGCGCGCGCAGGCGCTGGCGCTGTTGGTCGAATCCTCGCTCGAAGGCCTGATGGTGATCGCCCGCGCCACCCGCGACCGTACCCCGGTCAGCGTTGTCGCCGATGAGGTGGCGGCGCTTGTCGAGCAGGCCGTGCTCGCCGGCAAGGTGGCGAAGCAAGCTGACGCTACCGTTTGAAGGCAAACGGCTTTGCCGGCTCCGAAAATATCGGCTTAACTTGCCGGGTCTTGCCGCAACGGGCGGCCGGCGAAGTGGCTTCAGGAGCAGGCATTGGGGCGCAGACAGTCGGATCAGGCGGTTCGCGGACCGCAATTCGCCAGGAATCTCGACTGGAACCTGCTGAAGTTCTTCCATGAGATCGCCAATGCCCGCTCGGTGACCAAGGCGGCGCAGGAGCTTAACCGCAAGCAGCCGGCGCTGAGCCTCGCGCTGCGGCGCCTGGAGGAAAGGCTTGGCGTCACGCTCTGCCATCGTGGCCCGACCGGCTTCGAGCTGACGGAGGAGGGCCGCATTCTTGCCGAGCACTGCCGGGAATTCGCCGGCGCGATCCGTGAAATCCCGGCGAAGCTCTCGGACCTCAAGTCCGAGATACGCGGACATTTGCGAGTGATGTTGGTCTCCAACCTCGTCGCGCCGGCGCTTGATGAGGCGATCGCCGCTTTCCATGCCAAATATCCGGCTGTCGAGCTGATCGTCGAGGTCGCAGCCTGGACCGAAGTGGTCAACTCGCTCATCCAGCATAGGATCGACGTCGGCATCTCGCCTTCGCGGGTGAAGCGCGCGGAGCTAGCCTACCTTCACCTCTTCACCGAGATCCATCGCCCCTATTGCGGAAGGCCGCACAGGCTTTTTGGCAAGAGCATCGCCGATCCTGAAGATCTGGCGAACGAAGCCTTCGTGCTGACCGGCGCCGACGAGGGCGACGAGCTCACTCAGTTTCGGCTCGAGCATGGGTTCGGCCGCAACATCGCCGGCATGTCCGATCATCTCGAGGAAGCCAAACGGCTGGCGATCCTCGGCGTCGGCCTCTGCTTCCTGCCGGAAGGCTACGCGCAAACCGACGTCGAGGCCGGACGGTTGTGGCCGCTGATCGCCGGTGGCGACGTACCTCGCAACGACATCTTCATCGTCACCGACCCGCAGAGCCCGGAACACATCGCGCGTGACCTTTTCATCGCCGAGATCGTCGAGCGGACGCAGCCGGTGGCAGAAAGCATTGATCTGATTAATGCTTAACGTTCGATCTTTGGACGTTGAAGGGAAGAAATCGGGGTTTCATGGTCACGTATGGCGACATTGCATCGGTTCCGTTGATGCTGCCGTAAGGCGAAGACGGGCTGGCATGTCGACCAGGGGAACACCTCGCAAAGGGGATACTGAGATGACCTTGCAAACACCGACTTCGCCCAGGCAGCCATTGCCGGGCGAGGCGCAGCCGGCGATTGCCGACAGCGTCGAGACGATCCTGTCCGTCACCGAGGCGGACATTGCCGACTATACCGAATCCGTGGTGCCGCAGGCAAAGCGGCGTTCCAACTTCCGCATGCTGGCGCAGTTCCTGTCGATGCAGGCTGTGTTCGGCACCGTGCTGGTCGGTTATGGCGCGCGCTTCCAGGGACTGACGCTTTCCGAACTGACTGTGGCGATGCTGATCGCCGCGGCCGTCATGAGCCTCTATTGCGTCGGCTCTGCCAACGCTGGCGCCGCCACTGGCCAGACTCATTCGGTGATGGCCCGCAGCATCTTCGGCACCATCGGCAGCGGCCTCGTCTCGCTGCTCCTGGTGGTCAACGGCATGGCCTTCTACCTGTTCACGGTGAAGTTCATCATCGACATCGCCGGAGGGCTGATGACGCTGCCGGCGGTCGGCATCATCACGGCGTTGCTGGCTATAGTGATGATCGTCAACACTTATTTCGGCTTCGAGGGCGTGCAGCGCTTCGCTCAGTTCGTCGCCGTGCCGGTCATCCTGGTCTGGGGCATCTTCGCCACCATCCTTGCCTTCACCACCGTCTCGCATGATGTGCTGGCGGCGGTGCCGCATGTCGACAACAAGACCGCCATGATCATGGTGATCGGCTCGATGGTCGGCCTGTCCACCTGGGGCAATGAGCCGGACTTCTTCCGCTACGCCAAGGTCGGCCGCGCCTCCTGGTGGAACATCCCGACCATCGTCATTTCCTATTTGGTTGGCGCGCTGCTCTTCCCGGTCATGGGCTACATGATCGCGGCGCTCTCCAACCAGCCCGATTTCGGCCCGAGCATCAGCTACTTCGTCAACTTCACCATGTTCGGCAGCGCGTTGCTCGGCATCGCCGTCATCGTCATCAACCAGTGGGCGGTGCAGGACGGCAACCTCTATATCGCCGTCAACGGCGCGCAGAACGTTCTCTCCGGCATCCGCGGCTGGAAGCGCCAGTACACCGTCGTCGGCCTCGGCCTCATCGCGGCCGTGCTCACCTTCTACTTGCCCAACCTGCAGGACACGTTCAACCTCGTCACCAGCATCGGCTCGACCACGGTTCCGGTCGCAAGCACGATCATGGCGATCGACCTTTTCCTGCTGCCCTGGCTGTTCGGCATCAAGCGGCCGATGTATCGCGTCGCCAACTGGAGCGAGCTCGGCATCGCCAACTGGCCGGGCGTGGTAGCCCTGGCCGCCGGCACGGTCGCCGGCGTCTACACCGCGGGCCTCATCCCGGCGATCAACAGCGACTATATCGGCTTCCCGGCTCTCCAGGCCTGGCTGACTGGCGCGGTCGTCTACCTGATCGGCGTGACGCTGGTCCACAAGCGGGCCGACGTGAAGGCCTTGCTCGGCTTCGCCCGCATCTGAGGCATAATCTGTCCGGAGGCTGCAGCCAGCCTCCGGACAGGGATCCAAGCTCCAGTGTCCGTCGCGGCAGGCCGCACGGGAGGAATTGCCATATGACATCCCTCGATCTCCTCATCCGCGCCCCGCGCGCCATCCTGCCGGAAGGCGAGCGCGCCGTGTCGGTCGGCGTCGTCGGCGGCAAGATCGTCCGTGTCGCCGGGCTCGACGCTCCCGCCAACGCCCGCGAAACCGTCACGCTCGATACCGACACGGTGCTGCTGCCCGGCCTCGTCGACAGCCACGTCCATATTTGCGAACCCGGCAACACCGGGTGGGAAGGCTTTCTGACCGCGACCCGCGCGGCCGCGGCCGGCGGCATCACCACGCTGGTCGACATGCCGTTGGACAGCGTACCGACCACCGTGACGCTCGAGGCATTTGCCGCCAAGCGCGAGGCCGCCGCCGGCCAATGCCATGTCGATGTCGGCTTCTGGGGCGGCGCCATCCCGTCGAACCTCGACGACCTGTCGAAGCTGCACGCCGCCGGCGTGCTCGGCTTCAAATCCTTCCTCTGCGATACCGGCACCGACGATTTTCCGGGTATCACGCCCGCGCATATGCGCAAGGTGATGGATGTCGTCGCCGGCCTCGGCTCGCTCTTCATCGTCCATGCAGAGAGCGCCGACGCGATGGCCGCGATGCCGGAGGTCCACACCCACCGCTATGCCGACTACCTCGCCTCGCGCCCCAAAGGCATCGAGAACCTGGCGATCGCCGAGGTGATCGAGGCGGCCCGCGCCAGCGGCGCCCGAGCGCATATCCTTCATCTGTCCAGCGCCGACGCGCTGCCGATGATCGCTTCGGCGATCGCCGACGGCGTTAGGCTCAGCGTCGAGACCTGCCCGCACTACCTTGCGCTTTGCGCCGAGGAGATCGGCAAGGGCGCGACCGCCGCCAAGGTTGGCCCGCCGGTGCGCGAAGCTGTCAACCGTGAGAGGCTCTGGGGTGGCGTAGGGGAGGGCACGATCAGCATGATCGTCTCGGACCATTCGCCCTGCACGCCTGAGATGAAGGAACTGGCCTCCGGCGATTTCGGCGCCGCCTGGGGCGGCATCTCCTCGCTGCAGCTCGGCCTGCCCGTGACCTGGAGTGAGGCGCGCAAGCGCGGCCATTCGCTGGCGGACGTCGCTCGCTGGATGGCCGAGCGCCCCGCCGCGCTCACCGGCTTGGCGCATAAGGGCCGCATCGCGACCGGCTGCGACGCCGACTTCACGCTGTTTTCACCCGATGCCGAATTCGTCGTCGATGCAGCCAGCCTGCACCACCGCCATCCGATTACCCCCTATACCGGCAGAACGCTGAGCGGCGTGGTGCAGGGAACCTTCCTGCGCGGCAGGCGCATCGACCTTTTCGGCCACCCGATGGGTGAACTGATCGCCAGAAAAGCGCAGGCCGGAGAGGAAAGCCGGACACAAGAATTGAGAAGGAGTGCCTGAGATGAAGATCCTGGTCGTCAACGTCAACACCAGCCAGTCGATGTCCGATGTCATCGACGCGGCCGCCAAGACCGCCGCATCCCCCGGCACCGACATCGTCACGCTGACGCCCTTCTTCGGACCCGAAGCGGTGGACTGCAACTTCGAGAGCTACATTTCGGCCGTCGCCGTCATGGACCGCGTGCTTGCCTATGATGAGCCGTTCGATGCCGTGGTCATGGCCGGTTTCGGCGAGCATGGCCGCGATGGGCTGCAGGAACTGATCGAGCAGCCGGTCATCGAGATCTGCGAGGCCTCCGCCCATATGGCGATGATGATCGGCCGCAGCTATTCGGTCGTCACCACCTTGCGGCGTTCGGTGCCGCCGATCGAGGACCGACTGCGGCTTTCCGGCCTTGCCGACCGCTGCGCCTCGGTTCGCGCCAACGGCATGACCACGCTGGAGGTCGATCAGGATCCCGCCGGTGCCATGCGCTCCATCGTCGAGGAGGCGCGCAAGGCGGTCGAGCACGATCATGCCGAGGTGATCTGCCTTGGTTGCGCCGGAATGGCCGGCCTGGAGGAAGCGATCACATCCGAGCTCGGCGTGCCGGTCATCGACGGTGTGGCCGCCGCGGTGCGGCTGGCCGAGGCGGTCGTCGGCCTCGGGCTCAAGACCAGTAAGGTCTCGACCTACGCGAAGCCGGAGGCCAAGCGCATCGACGGCTGGCCGCTGTCGGAGGCGTTGGGATTGGGGCCACGTCCGCAAGGGTTGGCGCTGCGCGCGGGAGGCCGGCGATGAACATGATCGAGAAAGGCCCGGCGCATGATGCTTACGCCATGCCCGAGCTGAAGGAGGATTTCGCTGCGGAGGTCGATCTTGCCTCGCGCTGGCTGGGTGGCAGCGTGCTCGCCGCGAGCGATGAGTCCTTCGGCGAGAAGGAGAGCCTGCTTACGCCGACGCCATCCGCTTTCGTCCCGGGCAATTACGGACCGCGCGGCGAGATCGTCGACGGCTGGGAGACGAAGCGGCGCCGCGAGCCCGGCCACGATTGGGCGCTGATCCGGCTGGGTGCTGCCGGCATCATCACCGGCATCGACGTCGATACGTCCTTCTTCACCGGCAATTTTCCGACCACATGCCGCATCGAGGCCTGCGGCGCCGAAGCCTATCCCAGCCCGAAGGCGCTGCTATCGGCTGAGACCGAATGGATCGAGATCGTGCCGCGTTCGCCGCTCAAGGGCGACGCGCACAATCGCTTCGACGTTTCCGACCGCCGTCGCTTCACCCATGTGCGCCTATCCGCCTTTCCGGACGGCGGCATCGCCAGGCTGCGCGTCTACGGCCATGTCCTGCCTGACCCGCGGACGTTCGACGGTCTCACTATCGACCTCGCCAGCCAGGACCATGGCGGCCAGGTGGTGACCAGCAGCGACGGCTTCTACACCTCGGCCGCGATGCTCAACCGTCCCGACAAGGCCCGCAACATGGGCGATGGCTGGGAAACGCGCCGCCGTCGCGACGACGGCAATGATCATGCCATCATCCGCCTGGCGCTGCTGGGCCATGTCAGGCTGGTCGAGATCGACACCGCGCATTTCAAATACAATGCTTCCGCCGAGGTAGCGCTCTCCGGCGCGGGGGAGGCGCTGCCCGGCGACGATGGCTGGCAGCCGCTGCTTACGCGCCGGCTGCTTCAGCCGGACACACGCCATGTCTTCCGTGTGGCGGAAACGAGCGAGCCGGTTTCTTACGTCAGGCTCGATGCCTATCCCGATGGCGGCATCTCGCGGGTGAGGCTGTGGGGCAAGGTCGACCCCGCCGCGCGTCGCGTCGCCGGCTATCGCTGGTTCAACGCGCTGCCGGCGGGACAGGCCATGCAGGTGCTTGCGGAGCAGGGTGTGTCCCGCGACCTCGCGGAACGGCTGATCGCTGCACGACCTCTGGCGGAAGGGGGCATCGCTTCTTTCGCTGGTGTCGCTTCAGTCGGCGTGAAGTCCATGCTGGATGGACCGGGCGATGAAGCCTGAAGGAAAGCTGGCGCTCAGCCTGAAGGCGCTGTGGAGACTTATTTTCACGGCGATGCAATTTCGTTTCGGAATGCCGATCAAACGCTGATCGCGCTGGCAAATCCTTCGCAAACAAAAAGGGCGCCTTTCGGCGCCCTTTCCATATGCGTCAGCTGGATAGCCTGGACTAGAAGCCCATGCCGCCACTCAAGCCCGCTTCCGGGCTTGAGCAATGTTAGTTGATGGGCGTGCTTTATGGAGTTCGGTTGCGAATGATCTTGTCCGAAAAGTCTGCAACTTTCGGGATCATTCGTCAATTAGAAGTCCATGCCGCCCATGCCACCCATGCCGCCGCCGGGCATGCCGCCCGGCATGCCGCCGGCAGCTTCCTTCTTCGGAGCTTCGGCGATCATGGCTTCGGTGGTGACCAGCAGGCCGGCGACCGAGGCCGCGTCCTGGAGAGCCGTGCGCACGACCTTGACCGGGTCGACGATGCCCATGGCGATCATGTCGCCATAGTCGCCGGTCTGGGCGTTGTAGCCGAAGGTCGCGCCCTTGTTCTCGAGGATCTTGCCAGCGACGATCGAAGCTTCCGCGCCGGCGTTCGAAGCGATCTGGCGGGCCGGAGCCTGCAGGGCGCGACGGACGATGGCGATGCCAGCGGCCTGATCGGCATTGGCGCCGGTGGCCTTGACGTTGGCCGAAGCGCGCAGCAGCGCCACGCCACCGCCGGCGACGATGCCTTCTTCCACGGCCGCGCGGGTCGCGTTGAGCGCGTCGTCAACGCGGTCCTTCTTTTCCTTCACTTCCACCTCGGTCGCACCGCCGACGCGGATCACGGCAACGCCGCCGGCGAGCTTCGCCAGACGTTCCTGCAGCTTCTCCTTGTCGTAGTCCGAGGTGGTTTCCTCGATCTGCTGCTTGATCTGGGCGACGCGGCCCTGGATCTCGGCCTTCTTGCCGGCGCCGTCGACGATGGTGGTGTTCTCCTTGGAGATCGACACCTTCTTGGCGCGGCCGAGCATGTTGAGGCCGACATTCTCGAGCTTGATGCCGAGGTCTTCCGAGATGACCTGGCCACCGGTCAGGATGGCGATGTCCTCCAGCATGGCCTTGCGGCGGTCACCGAAGCCCGGAGCCTTGACGGCGGCGATCTTCAGGCCGCCGCGCAGCTTGTTGACGACCAGCGTGGCCAGGGCCTCGCCTTCGACGTCTTCGGAGATGATGAGCAGCGGCTTCGAGGTCTGAACGACGGCTTCCAGGACCGGCAGCATGGCCTGCAGGTTGGAGAGCTTCTTCTCGTGCAGCAGGATGTAGGCGTCTTCCAGATCGGCGACCATCTTGTCGGCGTTGGTGACGAAGTAGGGCGAGAGATAGCCGCGGTCGAACTGCATGCCTTCGACGACTTCCAACTCGGTCTCGGCGGTCTTGGCTTCCTCGACGGTGATGACGCCTTCGTTGCCGACCTTCTGCATCGCTTCCGCGATCATCTTGCCGACCGATTCGTCGCCATTGGCCGAGATCGTTCCGACCTGGGCGACTTCCTCGGAGGTCTTGATCTTCTTGGCGGCCTTGCCGAGGGCGGTGACGACTTCACCGACGGCGAGGTCGATGCCGCGCTTGAGGTCCATCGGGTTCATGCCGGCGGCAACGGCCTTGTTGCCTTCCTGCACGATCGCCTGGGCGAGAACGGTCGCGGTGGTCGTGCCGTCGCCGGCGATGTCGTTGGTCTTCGAAGCGACTTCGCGGACCATCTGGGCGCCCATGTTCTCGAACTTGTCCTCGAGTTCGATCTCCTTGGCGACGGTGACGCCGTCCTTGGTGATGCGCGGCGCGCCGAACGACTTGTCGATGACGACGTTGCGGCCCTTCGGACCGAGGGTGACCTTCACCGCGTCGGCGAGGATGTTGACACCGCGCAGCATGCGCTCACGGGCGTCGCGGGAGAATTTTACGTCTTTTGCAGCCATAGTTAGCTCCTGACAGGGGCTCGGGAAGAGCCCGAAAACTCAGTTGATGGAGAGGCCGATGATCAGCCGATGATGCCCATGATGTCGGATTCCTTCATGATCAGAAGGTCTTCGCCATTGAGCTTGACTTCAGTGCCCGACCACTTGCCGAACAGGATGCGGTCGCCGGCCTTGACGTCCAGGGGCACGAGCTTGCCGCTTTCGTCGCGAGCACCGGAGCCGACGGCGATGATCTCGCCTTCCTGCGGCTTCTCCTTCGCCGTGTCCGGGATGATGATCCCGCCGGCGGTCTTGGATTCGGATTCGACCCGGCGAACGACCACGCGGTCATGAAGCGGGCGGAACTTGGACTTTGCCATGTTGTCTTCCTCGAATGAGAACGGTGAGAACTGTTCCTCCATCCGGCGAGGCCGCCGGACATCAGTTAGCACTCACCAATGGCGAGTGCTAACGTGGCGCTGAAATAGGCTGGCGGCTTGCCGGAGTCAAGGCGCGCGGGAAGGGGCAGCGACGCTAAATTTTTCTCAAGCGGAGCCCTGGGCGGGAATGCGATGGCTGCCGCCAAGCATGGGCGAGCAATCCTGCCCGTTAGCCGGGTGCTTGGGCGAGCGCAGCACCAGCAGCGGGCAGCGTTCGGCCAGACCGTATGTGCCGGTCGAGGCCAGCCGGACATCATCGAAGAAGGTCCGGGCTTCCTCGGTCAGCGCTGCCGCGGGGGCGAAACTGTAGACGACAGACGAGTTCCGGTAGACGTCGATGGTTCCGATGACCGGCAATTCCCATCCGGTTCGTGCCGACAACCCTTCGCGGTCGGGAAACATCCTGTCGAATTGCTCGAGGATCCCCGTAACCGGAATCGTGTAGTCGGGCGCGCCGGCGATCGCGGTCATGGCCACGCGCCATTTGAGGTCGTGGAAGGTCGAGACGCGGCCGGCCAGCGCAAGGGCGCGGACTTCCCTTGGATCGTCGGGCGTTTCGGGCGAAGCATAAAGTCTGAAGGCAGCCCGCCCGTCTGCTCTCAGGGTACGCGCGACCGACGCAAGCAATTTGCGCCTGAAGTCGGCGGCGCCGATGACCGAGAGGCACCCGTCGCCGATCAGTGCCTCGACGCTTGCATCGCCGAACGGCAAATCGAACCAGTCGCCTCGCACCGCCTTGCGCGTGTCGGTGTCGCCCGGCCAAATGCCGGTGATCATGTCGCAAGACTCGTCGACCGACGTCATCGTGGCGCCAAGCCCGGCGAGTTCGGGTGTCACGCCGAACATGACGACATGCGATCGGCCAAGCCCGAGCTCGCGGTCGTAAGCCTCGACGACTTCCGGCGGCGGCCGCAGCGGCGATCCGAGCAACTGCCAATGCCTGCGAATTGCATTCCAATGCTCTGTCATGCAAGCCCACCCGCTTAGCGCTTTGTATTCGATCGAATAATAGAGGATGCTGAACAAGCCAAGTGGGGGCAAGCATGGCGCGCATCGCGGTGATCACGCATGAGTTGGACCGGTTCCAGAGCCGGCGCGGGCTGCTGATGCGCCGTGACAGCCCCTACGTGCTCTTCGACGTGCTGGAGGAACTGAAGCGCCGCGGCCATTCGGTGCAGATACTGAAGGGCATTTCGGCCAAGCCGGCCGCCGACATCGCGGTGCTGCATCTCGATGTGACGGTGACACCGCCGGATTATGCCGAATATGCCCGCCGTTTTCCCTTCTGCCTCAACCTCGGCGCCACCGACATTTCGAAACGCCGCGTCAGCGGTGCAGCAATTGGCAGGGACGATCGCTGGGCGGGAAAGGTCATCGCCAAGAGCAGCCTCAACCACCGGGGAACGCCGGAGCAGCAGCTGAACCTGCGCGCGCGGCGTGCCGGCAAGCCGGAGCCGTTCGCGGGGGTCGAGCCGTTCGACCGGTACGAGGTCCATGCCTCGCTCGCCGACGTTCCGGCCGAAGTCTTCGAGCGCCGGGACCTGGTTGTTGAAAAGTTCATTCCCGAGCCCGAGCCGGACGGCTTCGCCGCCCGGTTCTGGCTGTTCTGCGGCGAGCGCGAGCGTTGCACCCGACATGTCTCGCCGCAGAGCCTCGTCAAGGGCGACGACACCATCCGCCGCGAGCCGGTTCCGGTACCGGATGAGCTTCGCGCGCTAAGACGCAAGCTCGGCTTCGATTACGGAAAATTCGATTTCGTCATGCACGAGGGCAAGGCGGTGCTGCTCGATGCCAACAAGACACCCGGTCGCGCCCGCAATCTGTCGAGCTTCATCGCCGCCGGCAACGCCAACCTTGCCGACGGCTTCGAAGGACTGATCCGGCAGGTTTCATAACGGACCGCCTAGGGCGCTTCACCCGTTTCGCGGAAGCGGTGAAGCGCCCTATAGTTTGTTTTTACGCAATTCCGG
>CCNB01000003.1:366727-408781 GCA_000824785.1 Mesorhizobium plurifarium
TTTCCTGGAATTGCTCTAGATGTTCATGCCGCCCGACACTTCGATGCGCTGGGCGTTGACCCAGCGGTTGTCGTCGGAGAGCAGCGAGGCGATCATCGGCCCGATATCGTCGGCGACACCGGCGCGGCCGAGCGCGGTGACGCCGGCCACCATGCGATTGATCTCGGCATTGTCGCGCACATGGCCGCCGTTGAAGTCGGTGGCGATCGCGCCGGGCGCCACGGTGTTGGCGGTGATGCCGCGCTGCCCGAGTTCCTTGGCGAGGTAGCGCGTGAACACCTCGATGCCGCCCTTCATCATCGCATAGGCCGACGAACCGGGAGCGGCGAAGCGCGCCAGCCCGCTCGATATGTTGATGATGCGGCCGCCATCATTGATCAGCGGCAGCAGCGCCTGGGTGAGGAAGAACACGCCTTTGAGATGGGTGTTCATCAGCGTATCGAATTCCGCTTCGGTCGTCTCGGCGATCATCTTGCGCAGGCCGGTGCCGGCATTGTTGACGAGATAGTCGAATCGGTCGCGCTGCCAGGTCTGCTGGAGCGTCTTCTTCAACGCTTCAACGAATGCCGGAAAAGTGGCGACGGCGCCGGTGTCGAGCTCGAGCGCGGCGGCGCGGCCGCCGGCGACCTCGATCTCGGCAATCGCCGCCTTGGCCTCGTCGGCGCGCGAGCGATAGGTGATGATGACGTCGACGCCCTTGCGGGCGAGGTTGAGCGCCGTGTTGCGGCCGAGGCCGCGGCTGCCGCCGGTGATGAGGGCGATGGGGCGAGTGGTCATGGCGAAATCTCCTTCTGTGTGGATGGAGATGCATATACTCGCCTGAGTACCCAATATAATCGGCTCTGCATTGCCAACACTATTCAGTCTGTGCGAACAATCGGTCATGGACCGGTTCGACAGCATGCGATTATTTACCCGGGTCGTGGAGCGGCGCAGCTTCACCGCCGCCGCGGCCGATCTTGGCCTGCCGCGCTCCAGCGCCACCGCCGCGATCAAGCAGCTCGAAGAGCGGCTCGGCGTGCAATTGCTCCGGCGCACGACACGCCACGTCACCACGACGCTCGACGGCGAAGCCTACTACCAGCGCTGCATCGGCATCCTCGCGGACATCGAGGACGCCGAGGGCGGCTTTGGCGCGCGTGAAGTGCGCGGCCGGCTCAGCATCGACATCAACGGCAACATGGCCCGCACCTTCGTCATTCCGGAACTGCCGGCCCTGCTTGCCCGCTATCCAGGACTCAGCGTGCATATCGGCGAGGGTGACCGCTTCGTCGACCTGGTGCGCGAGGGTGTCGATTGCGTGGTCCGCGCCGGCACGCTGCCCGACAGCGATATGATCGCGCGTCGCATCGGCATGGCGCGCGAGGCGACGGTTGCCAGCGCCGCCTACGTCGAGCGCCATGGCCTGCCGCGCACCTTGGAGGAGCTTGCCGGGCACATGATGATCGGCTTCGTCTCGTCCCGCACCGGCCAGGTGATGCCGCTGGAATTCACCGTCGACGGCAAGATCCGCGAGATCGTGCTCCCCTCGCGCGTGACCGTCTCCAATTCCGACACCGCCGCCACGCTGGTGCGTCAGGGTTTCGGCCTCTACCAGGCGCCGCGCCGCCGCTTCGCCGCCGACATCGAAGCGGGCCGGCTGATCGAGGTGCTGCCGGACAATCCGCCGACGCCGACGCCGATCTCGGTGCTTTATCCACCGAGCCGCCAGCTTTCGCCAAGGGTGAGGGTGTTTGTGGATTGGCTGGTGGAGATTCTGGGGCCGAAGCTGGATCCCTGATCGCGCTCAGAGAAACAACCGCAACTGCGCGTGGATGATCGAGCGGTAATCCTCGATCGTCCTCCGTCCCTCCGCCTCGTCCTGCGTCAGCGCCAGCCGCACGACGCCGCCGGCGAGCTGGAAGATCAGGAACACGATCCGAGCGAAAGCCTCGCGTTGCTCAGGCTCGATCAACGGGACGACCGTTTCGCAGAACATCTCCGCTTGCCGCTTGGTCTCGGCGATATCGAGATTCTTGAGCGCCTTGTCGGCCTGGATCGCGTTCTGCAAATCCTGGATTGCCGGATCGCCGGCCACGCGGCCGCGATAATCATCGAGCAGTCGGTCAGCTGCCGGCATCACGTCCTTGCGTTCCCGCACATTCGCGACGATCTGGCGGAGCCGCGCCCGGCTTTCCTCGGAAAAGCGCTCGTAGAGCATCGCCAGGATCGCCGACTTCGACGGAAAATAATGATAGACAGTGGCGATCGGCCCTCCGGCCAGCGCGCCCACCTCCTTCATCGTCACCGCGTCGATGCCTTTTTCGCCGATCAGCCGCATGGTCGTGGCGAGGATCGCGTCGATGCGCTCGCGGCTGCGCTCCTGTTTGGGCCTGCGCCGCGGTTCCGTCGCTTTTCGCCTCATCTGCGTCATGCGCCAAATCACTCACGCGAATTCGCGGTTGACAAGAAACATGATCAAGTATCAGTTTCGCCAAATGCTGACAACTTGTCAGCTTTCCGACCGAGCTGCAAGGGAGAGCGCCTCGTGACCGCATCGCAAGCCGCGCAGGCGGAAAATGGCGATTGGCTCGTCGGCAACCCGACCGGCCTGCAGCTGGCCTCGGCGCTGTGGATCGGCTCGGTCGGCCTGCTGATCCTCGGCTTGCAGCCGGTGCTGCTCGGCGCACTCTACAGCGAAGGCCACGTCACCGGCGACGAGCTCGCGCTGACGGCCACCGCCGAGATGATCGCGATTGCCATCGGTTCGGCAATCGTGGCGATGCTGCTCCCCGCCAGGAACATGCGCTGGAAAAGCGCGGTGCTGCTCGTGCTTTTGGCGCTTGCCAATGTCTGGACCGCTTACGCCGGCAGCCCCAATGCGCTGATCGGTGCACGCACGCTGGCTGGCCTCGCGGAGGGCGGGCTGGTCGCCGTCGCGACGGAGCTGATCGCCCGCTCGCGCCGGGCCGAGCGCATCGGCGGCTATTTCGTCACGCTGCAGACCTTGGCGCAATGCGCGCTGGCGCTGATCCTCGCGCTCTATGCCGTGCCGCGAGCAGGCTCGGCCGGCGGCTTCATCGCGCTCGGCATCGTCTGTCTGCTTTCGCTCGCCGTCGCCTGGACCGTGCCCGACGACTATGCCGACCTTCCCAAGGAAGAGCAGTTCGCCAATGTCGCGACCGTGCCGGCGATCACCGCGCTTTTGTCGATCTTCTGCTATTTCATGTTCTTCGGGGCCGTCTGGGCTTTTCTCGAGCCGATCGGCGCGCAGTTCGGCATCGACGGCCGCACCGTCGGCCTGATGGTTTCGGCAAGCCTTGCCGCGCAGGTGATCGGCGCCATGACCGCGACAATCTTCGAGGCGCGCATCGACTATCGCTTCGCCATCACGATCATCGGCATCGTCGCGGCGATCAGCTCGGTGCTGCTCGCGTCCGGCCCGGGTCTTTCGGTGTTCTGGGCAGTGGCTCTGGTGATGGGCTTCATCCTGCTCTTCATCGTGCCTTACCAGATCCGCCTCGTCATCACCGCCGACGAGACGCGCACCGCCGCCCTCCTGGTGCCGGCCGCCCAGCTCTTCGGCCTCGCCATCGGCCCGATCGCCGCCTCGCTTCTGATCGAAGGCGATAATTTCCGGCCGGTGCCGGAATTTGCCGCCGCCACCGCTTTGGCGAGCGTGCTTTTGCTCGGCGTCTTCGTGCTGGTCACGCGCCGCCGCGGCCAGCCCTGAGGAGGATCATGATGGCAAAAGCCTGGAGCAACTGGTCCGGCTTCGTCACAGCGTCCCCGCAATCGATCGCGACGCCCGCCGACGCCGGCGAACTGGCCGAGCTGGTGCGCAAGGCGCCCGCACCGCTGCGCGTCGCCGGCGCCGGCCATTCCTTCACGCCGCTGGTGCAGTCGGACGGCACTATCGTCTCGCTGGAGAAGATCGAAGGGCTGATCTCGCACGATACCGCGAACAACCGGGCGCGGGTGAGGGCGGGGACAAGGCTGCGCGCCCTGATGCATATCCTGCAGGACATCGGCCAGGGCCTGCCCAATATGGGCGACATCGACAAGCAGGCGATCGGCGGCGCGCTCGGCACGGCAACGCATGGCTCGGGTCCGACGCTCGGCGCCTATCACACGCAGCTCGAGGCGCTGCAACTGGTGGATGGGCGAGGCAAGCTGCGCGATTATGGCCGGGCGAATGATCAGGACATGATCCACGCCACCGGCGTCGCGCTGGGCGCTTTCGGCGTGCTGACCGAAGTGACGATGAACAACATTGCGACCTATCGGCTGCGCCGCCGCAAATGGGTGCTGCCGATCGCAGATATGCTGCGCGATTTCGAGGCGATGATGGCCGCGCACCGTTCGGCCGAATTCTACTACATTCCGTTTTCCGGCTACGCGCAGTTCATCGCCAGCGATCTCAGCGACGCGGCGCCCACGCCGCGGCCGACCGAGGACGACGAGGAGGGGCTGGCGACTTTGCGCAAGTTACGCACGGCGCTGCGCTGGCTGCCGTCGCTGCGTCGCGCACTGATCAAGGGCGCGGTGAAGAAGGTGTCGTCCGAGGATTATGTGCAGGACTGGCTCAATGTCTACGCCAGCGACCGCCGCACCAAATTCAACGAGATGGAGTACCACCTGCCTTACGAGGAAGGTCCGAAGGCGTTGGCCGAGATCATCGCGCTGACCGAAAAACACTTTCCGGAAGTCTATTTCCCGATGGAAGTGCGTTCGGTGGCGCCCGACGAGTTCTGGCTCTCGCCCTTCCACAAAAGGCTGACCTGCTCGATCGCCATCCACCACGATGCGGCGAACGACCCGCTGCCCTTCATGCGGGCCGCCGAGCCCATTTTCCGCAAATATGGCGGCAGGCCGCATTGGGGCAAGATGCACAGCCTGAAGGCGGCGGATTTCAAGAAGATCTATCCGCGCTGGGACGACGCGCTTGCTGTGCGCCGCGACATCGACCCGGACAACCGTTTCGTGTCGCCCTATATGGCCGGCCTGTTCGGCATTGAGCGATGAGAGACTATTTCGCCGCTCTGTCCGAGGCGCTGAAAGCCGCCGATATTTTCCGACCCAGCCTTGTCCTTGACCGCGACCGGCTGGACGGCAACATCGCGCTGGTGAAGGAGAGGCTGGCGCCGGGCCTTGCCGTGCGGCTGGTCGACAAGTCGCTGCCCTGCATGCCGCTGCTCTCGCATATCGCGCGAGCACTCGAAACCAACCGCTTCATGACCTTCCATCCGCCGGTGACGCAGGCGGTGCTCGACGTCTTTCCCGAGGGCGACCTGCTCTTCGGCAAGCCGATGCCGGTCGGCGCCGCCAGGGCCGCGCTGACCAGAGGCGGCGCCGGCTGGTGGTCGCGCGTTTGCTGGCTGATCGACACGCCGGCGCGGCTGGCTGAATACGGCGCTTTGGCCGCCGCGCTCGACACCGAATTGCGCTTCGCCTTCGAGGTCGATGTCGGCCTGCATCGCGGCGGTTTTTCCAGCCCCGCCGAGGTCAGGGCGCTCATGATACCGGAGCGGCTGCGCTGCGAAGGCATCATGGCCTACGAGGCGCATGCGCCGGAGATCCCCGGTCTATTCGGCGGCGCGGCCAAGGCGCTGAAGCGGGCCTCTGCCAAGGCCGCGGAGTTCGCCGCCGCCCTTGATCCGGACCAGCGCCGCACCTTGAACATCGGCGGCTCGAAGACCGCGCTGCTGCATCGCGGCGGCGTCGCCAACGAAGTGTCGATCGGTTCGGCCTTCGTGCTTCCGGGGGATTTCGACACGCCCGGCCTCGGCGGCTTCCAGCCGGCGGCTTTCATCGCAACGCCGATCCTCAAGGCGCTCGATCCGATGCTGCCCGGTCCGCCGGCGGTTTCCAAGGCATTGCAGGCGCTCGGTCTCTTTCCACGCAAGGGCTGCTATCTCTATGGCGGCAAGTGGATGGCCGAGCCGGCGTTTCCCGAAGGCATGAAGCCGAACGGACTGATCGGTCTTTCCTCCAACCAGCAATTCATGGGCCTGCCGGCGGACGCCGATGTGAAGCCCGGCGACTACGCCTTCCTGCGGCCGACGCAGAGCGAAGCGGTGCTGCAGCATTTCGGTGCGATTGCGGTGTTTGCCGGCGGGCGCATCGTGGAGTTCTGGCCAGTGCTGCCAATGGGGTGACCGGCATCTAAGCGCTCGCGATTAGCGCTGGCGACAGGGAGGCCGTCATTCCAGGGTCTGCGCGCGTCGCTTCGCTCCTTGCTCCGCCCTGGAATGACGAAGTTGTGTAGCATCTCGCTCGCCATATTTATTGACTCAGTCAACTAAATGATTGATCCTGTCCATGACAGGAGGACTTCCCCATGACGATCCACGATCACCCCGGCAAGGAACGCATCGATGCGGTGCGCGCCTTCAACCGCTTCTACACCCGCCAGATCGGCCTGCTCGATGAGGGCCTGCTGAAGAGCGCTTTCTCGCTGACCGAGGCGCGGGTGCTTTATGAGCTTGCCAATCGCGACGGGCTGGTCGCCAGCGACCTGGTGCGCGACCTCGGCCTGGACCCCGGCTATGTCAGCCGGCTCCTGAAGAAATTCGAGGAACGCGGCCTGGTCGAGCGCGAGGCAAGCGAGGCCGACGCGCGCCGGGCCTCGATCGCGCTGACGCCGGCTGGCAGACAAGCCTTCGCGCCGCTCAACCAGGATTCGCATGATCAGGTGCGCGCGCTGCTCGATCGCCTGGCGCCGGCCGACCAGGAACAACTGGTCAAGGCCATGCGCACCGTGCAGGACCTGCTCGGCGACAGGCCTGAACCCAAGGTGCCGTATATCCTGCGGCCGCTGCAGGTCGGCGACATCGGCTGGGTCACGCGTCGCCAGGGCATGCTCTATGCGCAGGAATATGGCTGGGACGAAACCTTCGAGGCGCTGGTCGCCGAGATCCTCGGCGAGTTCGTCAAGAATTTCGTCCCGCAATGGGAGCGTAGCTGGATCGCCGAGCGCGAAGGCGAGGTGGTGGGCTCGGTCTTCGTCATGCGCAAATCGCCCAAGGTGGCGAAGCTCAGGCTGCTCTATGTCGAACCGTCGGCGCGCGGCCTTGGTATTGGCCGGCGGCTCGTCGACGAATGCATCACCTTTGCTCGAGCCAAGGGCTACAAGACGCTGACGCTGTGGACCAACGACATTCTTGGCTCGGCCCGCCGCATTTACCAGGCCGCGGGCTTCAAGCTGGTCGACGAGGAACGCCATCATTCCTTCGGCAAGGACTTGGTCGGCCAGACCTGGAATTTGGAGCTTTAGCTTTTCCCTTCTCCGCTTAGGAGAGAAGGGAAAAGGCGCTTAACCCTTGACCGGTAGCCGGATCTCCTGCCCACCATTGTCGGTATGCGCGTCGAGCCCGGGGCTGTAGCGCTCGAATTCCAGCGCGTCAGCGATCTCGTGGCCGGAGGCCGGCAGCCAGCTGTTCCAGATCGTGTTGACGGTCTTCTGCTGGCCAAAACCTTTGCAAGTTCGGGACTCGAAACCCGAACGGCCTCCGAAAATTCCCCCATGTTTAGGCGAGACGGCTGGAGAAGAGGGTTGACAGGAGCGCTTCCGGCAGTTGAATGTAATGTTATTACATATCAGATCGAGACGAAAATGCATCTTTTCAGGCAGGCCGCTTCAAACGGTGACAAGGTTGCGCGGAAGCCTGTTGCGACTCGCGGCCGGACAACCTACGATCGTTGCGTCATGGTCCCCGAGCCGCAAGGCGAGGGGTGAAAAGGGAACACGGTGAGACCTGCTTCGGGTCGAGGCCGTGGCTGCCCCCGCAACTGTGAGCGGCGAGCTCCATCCGAAACGCCACTGGCCGGCAAGGCTGGGAAGGCGGATGGCGCAACGACCCGCGAGCCAGGAGACCTGCCATCGACACGAGTTGACCGGACGGGGTGTGCCGGGAGGAGACGCGGGCACCGGTCTGTCGGCCGGCTCGTCCATCATCCTTCCGTCGCCATTTTGGAAAGTGACGGAAATGTTGGACGCTTCAAGCCACCGCATCATTGTCTGTTCGCTATGCCGCGATTCCGCGACCGGGCTCAGGTCCGGCGAGGATTTGTGCGCCGACCTGCGTTCCAGGCTTGCCCAGACTTCGGCGTCGTCGTTTGCCGTCGAGACCGTCGATTGCATGGCCGGCTGTTCGCGGCCGCTGACGGTCGCCTTCAATGCGCATGGCAAGGCCGGCTATCTCTTCGGCTCCATCGACAGTGGCACGGACGTCGGCGCGCTGGTCGAATTTGCCAGGCTCTATGCTTCGCTGGCCGATGGCTGGTGCAGTTCCGACCAGCGCCCGGCGAGGCTCGCCGGCAAGATACTGGCGCGCATCCCGGCCGGGGGCAGGGAGCAGGTCCGGTGAGCGCGCCCCTGCTTGAAGCCCGCGCTCTTCGTGCCATGGCAAACGGCCGGACGCTGGTCGAGGACGTCGGCCTGTCGCTGGCGGCGGGTGAGCGGCTCGCGATCATCGGCCCCAACGGCGCCGGCAAGACGACGCTGCTGCGCATGCTATGCGGTGCGCTCCGGCCGAGCGCCGGCGAGGTTCGCCTTGCCGGACGCCGGCTGGACAGGATCACCGCGGCCGAGCGGGCGCTGAGCATTGCCGTCGTCGGTCAGACGGACCAGCCGGATCCACGGCTGGCGTTGATCGACTATGTCGAGCTCGGCCGCGTCCCGCACGCCGGCCTGAGGCGCCGGCACGACGACCGCGACATCGTCGTCGAGGCGCTGCGCCGGACCGGGCTCTTGCCGTTGCTCGCGCGCAGCATCGGTTCGCTCTCCGGTGGCGAGCGCCAGCGCGCGCAACTCGCCCGCGCCATCGCCCAGGAGCCGAAAATCCTGTTTCTCGACGAACCGACCAACCACCTGGACCCGCGCGCCCGCGGCGAGCTGCTCGAGCTGGTCGCCGCGTTCAACATGACCGTGGTCGCCGTGCTGCACGATCTGGCCCTCGTGGCGCCCTTCGCCACGAGCATCGCAGTGATGAGCAACGCCCGGCTGCGCGCGCTGGCGCCCACACGCGACGCGCTGGCGCAGCCGCTCATCCGCGAGGTGTTCGGCATCGATGTGCTGCGCCTACGGCATCCGACCGAGGACCGCGAGCTCACCGTCTTCGATCTGCCCACGCGCGCTTCCTCGCCATCCTGAACCTGCCCAACACAAACAAGGAGCATGCCCCGTGAAACGCCTCGCTTTGCCGTTTGCCTTCTCGCTTGTCGCCTCGGCCGCCTTCGCCTTCCCGGTCACCGTCGACAGTTGCGGCAAGCCGCTTACCTTCGACGCGCCGCCGAAGCGCGCCGTCATCCAGGATCTCAACATGGCCGAGATGGCTTTCGCGCTGAAGCTGCAGCCGTCCATCGTCGGGCTGACCGGCATCACCGGCTGGTACAAGGTCGGGCCCGAGTTCAAGGCCGGGCAGGGCGCTATCCCCGAGCTGGCGCCGAAATATCCGACGCTCGAGAACCTCGTCGCCGTGCAGCCCGATTTCTTCTTTGCCGGCTGGTATTACGGCATGAAGCCGGGCGGCGAGGTGACGCCCGACACGCTCGCTCCGCACGGCATCAAGACGCTGGTGCTGACCGAGAGCTGCGTCCATCTCGACAAGAACCGTCCCGCCGCCTCGATGGACCTGCTTTATGGCGACGTCGAGAAGCTCGGCAAGATCTTCGGCAAGGAGGCCGAGGCCGAAAAGCTGGTCCACGGCTGGAAGGCCGAGCTCGCCGGCATCACCGCGAAAGTGGGCAACGCCAAGGGCACGCGCGTCTTCCTCTACGATTCCGGCGAGGACAAGCCCTTCACCGCCGGCAAGTTCGCCATTCCCAACGCCATGATCGCCGCCGCGGGCGGTGAGAACATCATGGCCGACATGGCGACGAGCTGGGGCAACACCGACTGGGAGACGGTCGCCTCGCGCAATCCGCAGTTCCTCATCCTGCTCGATTACCAGGATGGCGGCGGCTACAGGAAACTGCTCGATTTCCTCAAAGCGCATCCGGCCATGAAGGAGACCGACGCGGTCAGGAACGAGCGCTTCGTGGCGCTCCGCTACGCCGAGCTGACGCCGGGGCCCGCCAACATCGAGGCGATCGGTAAGATCGCCAGGGCCATGCATCCGGAAGCGTTTTGAGACCGCGGCGCAAGCCATTCGTCCTGGCGATGGCGCTGGGTGCGATCCTGCTGGTCGCGCTCGCGCTGCTTTCGATCGCCTATGGCTCGACGCTGATCCCCTTGCGCGAGGTCGTCGGCGCGCTGGCGCATGCGGCGGGGCTTGACAGCCAGAGCCCGTCCGGCCCTGTCGGCAGCATCGTCGTCGACCTGAGGCTGCCGCGCGCGCTCTTGGCGATCGCCGTCGGCGCCGGCCTCGGCGTCGTCGGCGCGCTGCTGCAGACGGTCACCCGCAACGACCTCGCCGACCCGTTCCTGTTCGGCCTCTCCTCGGGCGCGGCCGCCGGCGCAGTCTCCGTCATCACCGTATTCGGCGACACATTCGGCATCTGGACACTCCCGCTCGCCGCCTTCACCGGTGGCGTGCTGGCGGCGGCGATCGTGCTTCTCTTGGTGTCGCGAGTGAAGGGGCAGGGACCGGAGCGACTAATCCTTGCCGGCCTCGCCGTCTCCTTCCTGTTCACCGCCCTGACCAACTATCTCGTCTTCGCCGGCGACCAGCGCGCCGCGCACTCGGTGTTGTTCTGGACCATGGGTGGGCTCGGACTTGCCCGCTGGGACAATATCGGCCTCGCGGCGCTTGGCGCCGGCATCATCCTCGCCTACGGCCTGCGGAACCACCGCCGTTTCGATGCCTTCCTCGCCGGCGAAAGCGCCGCCGAGAGCCTCGGCGTTCCGGTGGCGAGGATGCGCCGCACGACATTCCTCGCCGCCGCCCTGGCGACCGCCATTCTCGTTGCCGTGGCCGGTGTCATCGGCTTCGTCGGCCTGATGATCCCGCATCTCGGCCGGCCGCTGGCCGGTCCGCTGCACCGGCCGCTGATAGCGACCTGCGCGCTCTTCGGCGCGATCTTGCTCTTGGCCAGCGATCTGCTTGCCCGTACGCTTTTGCCGCCGCAGGAACTGCCGATCGGAATCATCACGAGCTCGCTTGGCGCCTTCTTCGTCGTCACCATGCTGATGCGCCGCCCGCCGTGATATCCCGCGCCTTTGGTACAGCCTGCCCGGCATCGATCCCACATTTCATCGATCGCTAACCGTTCCGGGCGTTGCATATCTGCCATGTCGCTTTGCCGGCTTCTGGAACAAAGCATCCTCTTGAATAGTAAGCACGCTTATTATATGTATCGCTCATGGTTTCTGATGGTATCGACAGATTGGGGTTTCTGATCCACGACGTGCAGCGCCTTATGCGCAAGCGTTTCGAGGCGCGCGCCAGTGGATTGGGCCTTTCATCGGCGCAGTGGCGCCTGCTCGTCCGCGTCGCCAAGGAAGCGGGCGTTGCTCAGGCGCGGCTTGCCGAGCTCCTCGAAATCGAGCCGATCAGCGTCTCTCGCCTGGTCGACCGCATGGAGGAGGGCGGCTGGATCGAGCGTCGCCAGGATGCGACCGACCGGCGCGTCCGCATGATCTTCCCGACCGAGAAAGCGAACGCGGCCTATGCCGACGTCAAAAGCCTGGCCGGCGAGGTCTATGAGGAATCGTTGACCGGGGTGTCGCCGGAGGAACGCCGCGTCCTGATCCGCGTGCTGGACACCATCGTGCAGAATCTGACGGACGGCGAGACGTCGTCCCTGGAAAAGATCAAGAATACAGAAGGGCGGGCAGCATGAACGCGGCAGCCAAGATAGAGGACGACAACGTCACCAAGTTCGCTTCGGCGCAGCCGGTCGCGGAAGCCCCGGCGCAGCCGGCGGCCGCTCCGGTTACGACGCCGCCTGAGCCCCAACCGGCCCCGGTCGCGCCCAAGAAGAAGCGCCGCCTTGGCCGCTTCCTGTTGATGGTCGCCCTGCCGCTGGCGCTGCTTGCCGGCGGCGCGTATGTCTGGGTGACGGGCGGCCGTTATCAGGAAACCGAGAACGCCAACCTGCAGCAGGCCAGGATTTCGGTCGCCTCCGACACGGCGGGCCGTATCGTCCAGGTCGGCATCGCCGACAACCAGCTGGTCAAGCAGGGCGACCTTCTCTTTGTCATCGACCCCGAGCCTTACAGGATCGCGCTCGCCCAGGCCGATGCGGCGGTCGCCGCCGCGCGCCTCAACGTCGAGCAACTGCGCGCCGCCTACAGCCAGGCGATGGCGCAGGAGAAGTCCGCCTCCAGCGAGGTCGACTATGCGCAGTCACAATATAACCGCGCCGCCGATCTTGCGCAGAAGGGCATCAACGCCAAGTCCTCGCTCGACCAGGCCCGCAACGACCTCGACAAGGCCAAGCAGCAGCTGGCCGTCGCGGAGCAGGGCATCGTCAGCGCCAAGGCAGCGCTCGGCGGCAATCCGGACATCGAGACCGACAAGCATCCGACCGTGATGGCGGCGCTCGCCGCGCGCGACAAGGCCGCCTACGACTTGGCGCAGACCACGGTCAAGGCGCCGGCGGACGGCATCATCTACCAGGCCGCCTCCTTCAAGGTCGGCCAGTATGTTTCGGTCGGCACGCCGCTCTTCGCGCTGGTCGAGACCGGCGATACCTGGATCGACGCCAATTTCAAGGAGACCCAGCTCACCAACATGAAGCCGGGCCAGAAAGCCGAGATCGTCGTCGACACTTATCCGGGCCGCACCTTCGAGGCGACCGTCAAGGCGATCGGCGCCGGCACCGGCGCGGAGTTCTCGCTGCTGCCTGCGCAAAACGCCACCGGCAACTGGGTCAAGGTCACGCAGCGCATTCCCGTGCGCCTGGAGTTGACCGATCCCGATGCCAAGATGGCGCTGCGCACCGGCATGAGCGCGACCGTCACCGTCGACACCGGCGTGGCGCGCGGCCTGCCGTCGATCTTCGGCCACGCCACGGCAGGGGAGCACGCGCAGTAACAATACGCCCCCGCGAATTCGGGGGCGGAGCAGGGGATTGGTCTGATGGGAGGAGTGGGAAGGACAAGCGTTTAAGATCAGCCGCTTGGCGGCGCGATCAAAACCGAAACCTTCGACACGGACCCGTCGGTCCTCAGGTTTCCGGGCGGCAGGCATCCGCTCCAACAGAGACTTTCGGTCGATGTAACCCCCACATCGATAGTCGCGTCCCACCGCGATGAGGGTCTCTCAACGGAAGGCTTTGCCGCCCGGAAGCCCAGTGTACACGTTTTTGTTACCTGCTGGAAGTTCAGCATCATGAGCACGCCCGAAGCCTTCAAGGAAGTGCCGCATCGCGGACTGATCACGGTCGCGCTGATGCTGGCGACGATCATGCAGGCGCTCGACACCACGATCGCCAATGTCGCGCTGCCGACCATGACCGGCGACCTCGGCGCGTCGCCCGACAACATAAACTGGGTGCTGACCTCCTATATCGTGGCCGCGGCGATCATGACGCCGGTCACCGGCTGGCTCGCCGACCGGCTCGGCCGCAAGGAACTGTTCCTCGCATCTGTCGTCGGATTCACCATCTTCTCCATGCTCTGCGGCCTCGCCTGGAGCCTCGAGACGATGGTGCTGTTCCGTCTGCTGCAGGGCGTGTTCGGCGCCGCCATCGTGCCGCTGTCGCAGACCTTCCTGCTCGACATCAACCCGAAGGAGCGTCATGGCCAGGCGATGGCGATCTGGGGCGCCGGCATCATGCTCGGGCCGATCCTGGGGCCGACGCTTGGCGGCTGGCTGACGGAGAACTTCAACTGGCGCTGGGTGTTCTTCATCAACCTGCCCGTCGGCATCCTCGCCTTCCTCGGCATGGCCGCCTATCTCCCCGTCATCGCAAAGCGCGTGCGCGGCTTCGACTTCTTCGGCTTCGCCATGCTCTCGCTCGGCGTCGGCGCGTTGCAGCTTCTGCTCGACCGCGGCGGCGAGGTCGACTGGTTCAACTCGGCCGAGATCTGGATCGAGCTCGCTCTGTCGCTCACCGGCTTCTGGGTGTTCATCATCCACACGGTGACCTCGGAGCATCCGTTCATCGACCCAAAGATCTTCCTCGATCGCAATTTCGTGACTGGGCTGGGCTTCATCTTCGTCATGGGCGTGCTGATCCTGGCCTCGATGTCGCTGTTGCCGCCGATGCTTGCCAACATCTTCGGCTATCCGACCGTGACGATCGGCGTCGTGCTGGGGCCGCGCGGCATCGGCACGATGATTTCCATGCTGGTCGTGGGCCGCATCATGCACAGGATCGACGCAAGGATCCTCGTCGCCATCGGCTTCCTGCTCACCGCGCAGTCGCTCTACACCATGGCGAGCTTCACGCCGCAGATGGACAACTGGCTGATCATCACCTCGGGTGTCATCCAGGGTCTCGGCATGGGCATGGTGTTCGTGCCGCTGTCGGCGGTCGCCTTCGCCACGCTCGACGCGCGCTACCGCACCGATGCCACCTCGCTGTTCAGCCTGGTGCGCAATCTGGGCTCCTCGATCGGCGTGTCCGTGGTTGCAGCCTTGATGGTGCGCAACACACAGATCAACCACACCGAGCTTTCGACCTTCATCAACCCGTACAACCCGAACCTGTGGGCCGCGTCGCCGGCAGCCGCCGCCGGCGACCCGGCGGCCCTTTCTCAGGTTGACCGTGCGGTGAATGTCCAGGCGATGATGATCTCCTACATCAACGACTTCAAAATCCTGATGGTGATGACGCTGGTCGCGATCCCGTTCGTCATCCTGCTGCGCAAGCCGAAAGCGGCGCCGGCGGGTGGGGCGCCCGCGGCGCATATGGACTAGGACCGCCACGCCGGTTGGTCCTAGATCACAGCCGGGACAAGCTGCATCGTTCCAGCGTTGAGCGGTCGGATGAATGCGATGCAGACATTTCCCATATTCGATCTTGGACAATTCGAGACTGCGAGCGCCGCGCAGAAGAAGGCGCTCGGCCGCGAGGTTGACCACATCTGTCGCAGCACCGGTTTCCTGGCGATCAAGAACCACGGCGTTCCGCAGGCAGTGATCGACGCCGCCTGGTCGAAGGCGAAGGCTTTCTTCGACCTGCCACCCGAGGAAAAGCAGCGCTCGAAGGCGCCCTACAAGGGTTATCCCTACGGATATCTCGGCCCCGAGCTCGAGGCGCTGGCAAAATCCCGCAATGTCGACACGCCGCCGGATTTGAAGGAGAGCTTCAACGGCGGGCCCCTCCGCGTGCCGCCGGGCATGAAGGACCCGGAGGCGCTGGCCTTCTGCTATGCCGAGACGATCTGGCCGGCCGAGCCCGTGGGCTTCGTCGAAGCCTGGAAAGCCTATTACGCGGCTCTCGAGGACCTGGCGCTGCGCATCATGCGGGTCTTCGCCACCGCGCTTGGCCTGCCGGAAACCTATTTCGACGCTTTCCTCGATACGCCGATCAGCGCGCTGAGGGCGTTGAACTATCCAGAGCAGCATGTCGCGCCGAAGCCCGGCCAGATCCGCGCCGGCGCCCATACCGATTATGGCAGCCTCACCATCCTGCTGCCGCAGGCGGGGTCGCGCGGACTTCAGATCGTCACGCCGGACGGCGAACGGGCCGAGGTGCCGCCGATTCCCGGCGCCTTCGTCATCAACATCGGCGACCTGATGGCGCGCTGGACCAACGACCGTTGGGTGTCGACCGTGCATCGCGTCGTCAACCCGCCGGCTGAGCAGGGCGGCAAGGATCGCCGGCAGTCGATGGCCTTCTTCCACCAGCCGAACTGGGATGCCGAGATCACGGTTCTGGACGCATGCCTAACCAAAGGCGAGGTGCCGAAATACGAGCCGGTGCGCTCCGGGCCATACCTGATGGGCAAGTTCAAGGCGACGACGAGATAGGGCTGGGCCGACGGCCTATCGGCCGAGCACCAGCGCCCAGTAGCGCAAGGCAGGATCGCGGCCGTCACGCACATAGGCCAGTCCGAAGCGGCTGAAGTCCGGATCGAGCATGTTGCGGCGATGGCCGTCCGAATGCATCCAGATGTCGAATAGCTTCTCAAGGTCGAAGCGGCCCGCGGCGATGTTTTCGGCCGCGGCGCCCCGCACGCCGTTGTCCTTCATGCGCGAGGCGAAATCCTTGCCCCAGCCTGTGGTGTGGCTCATGCGTTCGTGCGAGGCCATGTAGCCGGCCTGCTGCAGCGCCGCCTGTTCGAGCTGCGTGTCGGGGGTCAGCGCCGGCAGTCCGGCGGAGCTGCGAATACTGGCCAGTGTCGCCGTGGCGGACGAAGAGGCGCCGGCGCCTTCGCCGGTCGGCACCGTGACTGTGCTGCAGGCCGTGATGCCGGCAAGCGCCGCCAGGCCGGCTGCCTTGAGCAGCATGCGGCGGTTGAGGTCGGGGAGGGCGGTGATCGAGATGCTCATCCGGCCCTCTGATACCGCCGATCGTGGCTTTTGCCGGGCAGGAGATGAAAGGCAAGGGATGAAAATCGCGTGAAGCGGCGACTTTTCCCGGAAGATCGGCTATGATGCGGTCCTTCTTGAAGTGGCAGCCAGGGGCGGCCACCGCAGGCGGTGACCGACCCGCGTTGATCTGGCGCATGATTGCGTGGCGAGAACCCCTTGGTTTTCGCGCTCATGCACTGACAAACGGAGGACGGTTATGGCCGGTTTTCATGTCATGGCGGACGCGTATGGGATGCATGTGCAGCCTACGGTGCGCCGCATCTCCACCTCGGATCTTTGGGACGCGCTGAAGCTCGGCGCCGAGGATTTTTGGGCCAAGCCCTCGCATTACGTGTTCCTGTGCCTGGTCTATCCGATCGTCGGCCTGATCCTGACGCAATGGAGCTCGGGCTCGAACGCCATTCAGCTCGTCTATCCGCTGATGTCGGGTTTCGCGCTCATCGGTCCGTTCGCGGCCATCGGCCTTTATGAGATCAGCCGCCGGCGCGAGCTGGGCATGAACAGCCACTGGCGGCATGCGCTCGATGTCCGCCATTCGCCGGCGCTGCCGTCGATCGCGGTCATCGGCATCCTGCTCTTCGCACTGTTCCTTTTGTGGCTGTTCACCGCGCAGTCGCTCTACACCAGCCTGTTCGGCGCCGAGCCTCCCGCTTCGGTCGGCGCTTTCGTGCGCGACGTGTTGACGACCGGCAAGGGCTGGACGCTGATCCTGGTCGGCAACGCCGTCGGCTTCGTTTTCGCCGTTGTCGTTTTGGCCACCACCGTCGTTGCCTTCCCGCTGCTGCTCGACCGCGACGTCGGAGCCGTTTCGGCGATCGAAACCTCGGCCCGCGCGGTGATGGCAAACCCGCTGACGATGGCGCTTTGGGGCCTGACGGTCGCCGTATTGCTGGTGGTCGGCTCGATCCCCCTGTTTGCCGGCCTTGCCGTCGTCATGCCGATCCTCGGCCACGCGACCTGGCATCTCTATCGCAAGGTGGTCGAGCCGGAACAGATCCGGCCGGTGCGCCGGCCGATGTAGGAACGGCTGGTCTGGAGGGGCGGCTATCTTTGCGCCTCGGTCGCCATCTTCAGCGCCAGCGCCGTCAGCACCGTGCCCATCATCCAGCGCTGGACGACCAGCCAGAACGGTCGTCCGGCAAGGAAAGTCGCGATCGAGCCGGCGGTCACCGCGATGATGGCGTTGACGGTGAGGCTGATCGAAATCTGCGTCACGCCGAGCACCAGAAGCTGCGACAGAACATGGCCCTTGGCCGGATTGATGAATTGGGGCAGCAGCGAAAGATAGAGCACGGCTACCTTCGGATTGAGCAGGTTGGTCATCAGCCCCATGACGAAAAGCTTGCGCGGCCGGTCCCTGGGCAGCTCGCGCACCTGGAACGGAGAGCGCCCACCGGGCCGTAGCGCCTGCCAGGCGAGCCACAGCAGATAGAGCGCACCGGCGAAGCGAAGCGCGTCATAGGCGTAAGGCACGGCGAAAATGAGCGCGGTGATGCCGAAGGCTGCCGACACCACGTAGAACAGGAAGCCCAGCGCCACGCCGCCGAGAGAGATCAGCCCGGCTTTCGGCCCTTGCGACAGTGAGCGCGAGATCAGGTAGATCATGTTCGGGCCCGGTGTCAGCACCATGCCGAGGCAGATCAGCGCGAAGGTGAGATGGTTGGCGTCGGGCATTGGGGCTCCATTCGGCCAAGGACTCATCACGGCCGTCCGCCGGCCGCAAGACCTTGACTGCGGCAGCTTTTGCGCCAGCGGTGATGATTGGCGAAATCGGCGAAGCGGCCAATCTCGCCCCTTGCGGGGGAGATCAGCAATTTCCACGCCGGCGTGCTTAACCCACCACCCGCAGGTTCGACAGCTCGTTGGCAATCTCCTTGAAATTGTCGGAGAGCGTCGCGCCGGTGGCGTTCCAGAACAGCTTGGCCGGCTTGCTGGGGTTGGTCGGATCCTTGCGGAAGCGGGAATCGGAAGAGCATGCCTTCAGCGCGGCCATCGCCTTCTGGTCGCTGGTATCGGTCGATGACATGTCGAGAGCGACCGTCATGACCATGATCTTGGCCGCCTTGGCATTGTCGCATAATTTCGCCATCTGCTCGTTCATCGCCGCGGTGTAGTTGCTCGACGAATAGTTGAACTGGCCGATGGCGCTCGACGTGCCGCCGAACAGGCGGGTGACCGAAGTGCCGTTATAGCCGACGCCGGTATAGCCATAGGCGGCATAGGTCGACTTGTTGCTGGCCGGGTCGGGATTGACCGTCGAATAGGTGTTCTCGCCGTCGGTGAGCACGATGACAACCTTGTCGTTGCCGCGCTCGGTTTCCGGCCGCCCCTCGGTGAAGGGGGGCGCGCTGGAGACGGTGCGCCAGCCCCAGGCCATGCCTTCGGGCACATTGGTGTTGCCGTTGGGCTGCATCAGATCGACCGCCGCCTTGATGGCCGCCAGCCCGTCCGTGGTTGTGACGTCGGTGAGCGGCGTGATCGGCGTGGTGGTGCAGCTATAGTTCGGGCCGGCGCCTTTCGACAGCACCGGCGCATCGATTGGCCGGGGCATGAAATACTTGGCCATGTTCGACTGCCTGGTCTTGCCGGTGGTGCTCGAGGGATCGTCGTTCCACCAGCTGTTGGCCGCGCCATAGGTCACCGGCTTCGGCTCATCGGGGTCCTGGGTCACGTACCAGTGGTTGCCCGGTTCGTCCGGGGCGAACATCGGCACGAACATCGTCGCGGGGTTTCCGACGCCAATGCCGGTGTTGTTGGGGCCGCCGGAGGCCGGCGTGTCGTCGACATTATAGGGATAAGGCCTGACCTCGACGCAGCCTTGCCAGCTGGCGAACGGTCCGTAAGTGTCGATATAGTCGTATTCGTCGTGGCTGTGCTTGCAAGTATGGTTGTCGCGATATTCGTCGCAGACGACGCGCTTGCTGCCGGCGACACGTTCGTGGCTCGTGACGACCTTCATGTCCCGATAGAGTTCGAAGCGGGTCAATATCTGACCTTCTTCCGTGCCCCAGCCGGTACCCTTTTTATACCAGATGCCGTTGGTCTTCTGGGCGTATTTGTCCGGCGCATTCAGCGTCGACCAGTCGAAATTCTCATTGGCGACCGGCGACAGCCCGTAGGTGTCCATCCAGGAGGCATTGTCGTTTTTCGGCCCCACGTTGACCGAGGCCGCGAACGGCACGAGGCTGAACTGGACCGGCTTGTCGATCTGCTTGATCTGCGCCGCCTGCTGCGCCAGCGTGTCGACCAGCTGCTTGGCGGCCTGCTTGAGCAAGTCGATGCGCTTCTGTCCCGTGCCTGTGCCGGGCGTTGTCATGGAGCCCGAATTGTCGAGCACCATCGCCACTTCCAGCGTGTTCTTCAGCCGCACCTGGGAGTCCATGGCGAGAGTGATTGGCTTGTTCGCGTCGATCGTCGACGCGCCGACGAGCAGCGAGGAGGATGGATAGAAGTAAGGATGGTAGTTCAGCGTCGCGCTCATGGTGAGCAGGCCGCCGCCGGCCTGGTTGGTCGGCAGCGTGATGTTGAGCGAGATGTCGGCGGGGTCGATGTTGTTGAGGTTGGCGTTGAAGAAGTCGACCGCGTAGGCTCTGATCTGGTCGTCGGTGGCGCCTTCGGCAAGCCGCCGCGCGGCGGCAAAATTGGCGGCGTCGAGCGCGTTCAGCACCATCTGCTTCTGGCGGTTGAGCTCGCTGAAATCGACAGCTATCGCCACCGCCCCCATCAGCGGCACCATGGCGATTGCCGTCATGAGCGCATAGTTGCCGCGGCGGTCACGGCAGAATTGATGCCAGAATTTGCGCATTGTACTTGAAGCGGCCCCCCGCCGACGGATTTTCGCCAGGCCACACTTCCACAAAACGCTGAAGGACCGGTTTGGCAAACCGCTCGATTGCTTAACAGCGGCTTCACCAAGCGCTAACCAAGTCAGTTGCTATGGCATGGCTCACGATGAAAAACGCCTGCCGCAAGGGCGGGCGTCGCCGATGGTTGGTGCGGTGAGATCAACTGACGATGCGCAGGTTCGATAATTCGCTTCCGATCGCCTTGAAGTCATCCGACAGCGTCCCGCCGGTCGAGTTCCAGAACAACTTCGCCGGCTTGCTCGGGTCGGTCGGATCCTTGCGGAACCGCGAATCCGACGCGCAGGCCGTAAGCGCCGAGATCGCCTTCTTCTCGGCTGTCTTTTGATTGCTGAGGTCAAGGGAAACCGTCATGACGATGATGTTGTTGGCCTTGGCGTTGGCGCACAGCGTTTGCATCTGCTCGTCGAGAGCGGCCGTATAGTTCGCATCCGTATAGGTGCTTTTGCCGACGGCTGAACTGGTGTTCATGAAGAGGCGGGTGACCGACGTGCCGTTATAGCGAAGGCCGGTATAGCCGTAGGCGGCATAGGTCGATCTGTTGTTGGCATAGGTGCTATCGTTGACTGAGCTGTAGGTATTGGCACCGTCCGTCAGCACGATAACAACCTTGTCGTTGCCTTTTTCGTTATTGGGCCTGCCCTGGGTAAAAGGTTCATTGCTGGAAAGTGTTCGCCAGCCCCATGCGAGTCCCTCTGGCACGTTGGTGTTGCCGGTAGGCGTCATCGCATTGATGGCATCGAGGATATTCTGCTTACCAGCGGTCGTCGTTACATCCTGCAACGGTGTGATCGGGCTCGTCGTGCAACCTGCGTTGGGGCCATCATCTGCCGACACAGTCGGAGCGTTGTACGGTTTGGTTAGAAAATATTTCCGCATATCCGCTTGGCGTTGACGCACCGTCAGATCGTCGCTCGAATCTATCCACCAGTTGTTGCTGTAGCCCCAGGAATTTGTGCTGGTGCGCGTGCTGTCGGTCCACAGATTACCTGCTTCGTCGGGCGCGAACATCGGTACGAACAGGCTGGCGGGCTTGCTCGTTGTCGGTGTCGTGTCGTCGACATTGTAGGGATAGGGCCTCGCCTCCACACAGCCTTTCCAGGCTTCATACTGTCCGGTTGTCGGGGTAGAATAGGTTTGGCAACTGCCATTGGACCGCTTCTTGGTGCACGTCCGGGTCGTGGCCGTCATGTCTTCGTAGAGCTTGAAGCGGGTCATTGGGGTGTTCTGTCCCGCGCCCCAACCACTGCCGCGCATCCAGTAAGCGTCACCAACTTTGTCAATATACTTATTGGGATCGACGCCAGGAGCGGTCTTATACATCGTCGACCAATCGAAATCTTCGTGGTGGATCGGTGAAATGCCGTCAAGATCCATCCAGGCTTTATCCCTGTTGGCTGGACCAACATTGACCGAAGCCGAAAACGGCACCAGCGAGAACTGCACTGGCCTGTCGATCTGTCGCATTAGATCCGCTTGGCCGGCAAGCATGTTCACCAGTTCGGTGGCGGCGGTCTTGAGCAGGGCTATGCGCTGCTGACCTCCGGTGGGGGAGATGTCGCTCATCGAGCCGGAATTATCGAGCACCAGCGCTACTTCGAGCGTGTTCTTGAGGCGGATTTCAGACTTGGCCGAGACGTTGACGGTGGTCTCGCCCGGAGTTCCGCCAATCAGAGCGACCGCGGCCGGCAGGAAATAGGGCTTGTATTTCAGGGCGGCTTCAAGCACCAGCGTGCCGCCGCCGGCATTGTTGTTGGGCAGCGTTACCGTCAGCGTCGTGTTCGCCGGAAGGACGTGCCTGAGATTGGCCTCGAAGAAAGTTTTGGCGTAGGCCTTGGCGTCGGTGTCGCTGGCGCCGGCGACGATCTGTTGTGCCGTCGCGATGCCGGCGGCGTCAAGCGCGTTCAGCGTCTCCTGCTTTTGCCGGACAAGTTCCGTATAATCGACTGCCAATGCAACGCCGCCCATCAGCGGGATCATCGTGATAGCAGTCATTAAGGCGTAATTGCCACGCTTATCGCGAAAAAAATCGCGGATCATTGTGCTTACCCCCGCCAAGGATCCATATTGAGCTACGACGATGGTCGTATCCGGTCTGCTACCATGGTCATAAATCGTTAAATTTCAGCTTGCGCGAAACAATCAACCACGCACTGCCTTTTTGACGGCGCGTTAACCTTGTGCTTTGCGGGCTTGCGGGATGGACCGCGATGGTAGCGGCGGGGAAAGCTCGTGACAGGATGAAGCGCTTCGGTTATGCGGGACCTGCCGTGGCGACCCCTGAACCGAAGGGGCAGCAGCGGTCTTGCCAGGATCAAAACCAAGGACACGGCATGGCGGATTCGCCCGACATCATCGCTTCGCTCGACGATCTGGCGGGGCGCTACGCTGCCATCCTGTGCGACGTGTGGGGCGTTGTGCACAATGGCGAATGGCATTTCCCGGCCGCTGCCGCCGCGCTTGCCAGGGCGCGCGTGGCCAAGGTGCCTGTCGTGCTGATCACCAATTCGCCGCGTCGCAGCGCCGACGTCGTCGCCCAGATGAAGGTCATCGGGGTTCCCGCCGATGCCTGCGACCGGGTCGTCACGTCCGGCGACGTGACCCGCGACCTGATCGCAGAGGGACCCAGGAACATCTTTCACATCGGTCCCGAGCGCGATTTCACCCTCTATGACGGGCTCGACGTCGATCTCGTCGAGGAGTTCGAGGCCTCCGGCATCGTCTGCACGGGCCTCTATGACGACGAGGTCGAGAAACCCGCCGACTATGCCGAGCTGCTGCAGCGGCTGCGGGCCCGCGATCTGCCGTTCATTTGCGCCAATCCGGATATCCTGGTGGAGCGCGGCGAGCGCACCATCTGGTGCGCTGGCGCGCTCGCGCGCGACTACGCCCAACTGGGCGGCCGCACGTTGATTGCCGGCAAGCCCTTCGCGCCGATCTACGATGTCGCCATGAAGGAGGTCGCCGGCCTTGTCGGCCGCGCCGTCGAGCGCAGCGAGGTTCTCGCCATCGGCGACGGCATGATGACCGATGTCAAGGGCGCGGCCGACAACGGCTTCGACGTGCTCTACGTCTCGGGCGGCATCCACGCTCGCGACTATGGCGATCCGCTGCGGCCCGATCCGGAAAGGCTGGCGGGCTTCCTTGAAAAGCACGGCTACCGGCCGGTCGCCGTGATTCCGCGTCTAAAATAGATTGGTGGTCTGGCCATGACGGGCGCCTCGACATGAAGCGAGCCTTCGAACGTCTTTCGGCGGTCGCGCCGCTGCCCGCGCATCTGCGCGGCGGCGTCGTGGCGATCGGTAATTTCGACGGGGTCCATCGCGGCCACCAATCCGTCCTGGAGCGCGCGCTGGCTGAGGCCCGCCGCAATGGCGTGCCCGCCCTGGTGCTCACCTTCGAGCCGCATCCGCGCAAGGTTTTCCGGCCACAAGTGCCGCTCTTCGTGCTGACGCCGCCGCCGATGAAGGCGCGGCTGCTCGCCGGACTTGGCTTTGCCGCTTTGGTCGAGCAGCCGTTCACCCGCGATTTTGCCTCCCTTTCGCCCCAGGCTTTCGTGACCGATGTGCTGGAGAAGAACCTTGGCATCCGCCACGCCGTCACCGGTTTCGACTTTCATTTCGGCAAGGACCGCCAGGGCGGCCCGGCTTTTCTGATGGCGGCCGGAGAGCGGCACGGCTTCGGCGTGACGCTGGTCGACGCCTTCCGCGATGAAGGCGCCGAGGTAGTTTCGTCGAGCCGCATCCGGGAACTGCTTGCCGAAGGCAAGGTGGAGGAGGCCGCCGGACTGCTCGGCTACCGTTTCACCGTCGAGACCGAGGTGATCGGCGGCCAGCAGCTTGGTCGCACTCTCGGCTTCCCGACCGCCAATATGCGGCTTTCGCCGGAAGCGGCCTTGAAGGAAGGGATCTATGCCGTCCGTTTCCGTCGCGCCGACGGCACGCTCCATGATGGCGTCGCCAGCTTCGGCCGGCGTCCGACCGTCGATGACAACGGCGCGCCGCTGCTCGAAACATACGTCTTCGATTTTTCCGGCGATCTCTACGGAGAGACCTGCGAGGTGTCGTTCTTCGGCTTCCTGCGCCCCGAGCTCAAATTCGATGGTCTCGACGCGCTGGTGGCGCAGATGAAAAACGACGAGGCCGAGGCGAGGGCGCTGCTGGCGGGCGTGCGCCCGCTCTCGCAGCTGGACGCCGAGATCGCGTTCTAGATCGTCCTGTCGCTTTCTACCGCTTCAGCGCCAGCCCGATGGCGATGAAGCTCCAACCCTGGAACACCAGGTCGATCGCCAGGAATATGCCAAGCACCCAGAGGCTGTTCACCGGCCAGCCCATGGCGATCATCAGGCCGAGCAGAATGGTGATGATGCCGGCCGCGAGCAGCCATCCCCAGCCTTGCTGCGGCCGGTGACTGAAGGCCACCCAGGACCGCAAAACCCCGGAAGCGACAAGCGCGATGGCCAACAGCAGCGTCAGCACCGCCGAGGCGAGCAGAGGATTGTCGAAGGCGAAGAACCCGGCGACGGCGTAGAGCAGGCCGCTTAACAGCCAGTAGAAGAAACGCCCCCATGTCTTGACCCCGAAGGCATGGATGATCTCGATGATGCCGGCCATCAGCATCAGCCAGCCGACGACATAGACCGAGGCGACGGTGGCGATGAACAAATTGCCGAAAGCGATGCCGCCGAAGATCAGCAGCAACACGCCAAGCGCCACGAACCATCCCCACTTGTCCCGCGTCTGGCCGATCGCGTCCCTGAGAGCGTCGCTTGGCAGAGTCATGGTTTCATCTCCCTCGAAATTCACCGCCGATCGTGCGGCGAAAGGAAGCTAAACTGAATGGCAATGGCCGTCCAGCAACACGGACCGGGCCGTGGGCGGCCGGTTGTCCATGACCTCCGCCGCGGCCGCGCTGTGATGCCGCTGCACGCGGACCAGGGCGGCCGGATCCGAGTATCGCGCCATGCTCGTGAGATCGACGACAGGTCGCATCCGCTAGGTCGCATCAGTTCGGCCGCGCGATCATCCTGCGCCAGGCCAGTCGAGGTCCGAGTGCGAGCGTCCTGAAAGACGGGGCGCCGACAGCCGCGAGCAACAGCAGCTTGCACGTGACGGCGATGGGTATGCCCGCGGTTCGCAACAGCAACTCGATGTCGCGTCTTTCCAGTCTTGAGACGCCGACCCCCGTGGCGGCGCGCCATGCCAGAAAACCTGCGATGGCCTGCGCGGGTTGGCCGTTCGCGTCGAACGGCTCGCCGCGATAGCGGCGCAACAGCGCCGACTGCCTGGCCAATGCCGCGGCCGCCTTTTGCTGGTCCTGCTTCACGCGCGATACTTGTCCCGGATGCGATCTCAGCTTTACGAGCGGGATTGCCACATTGGCCAGTTTTCCCGTCTCGGAAAGCCGCAGCCATAGATCGTAGTCTTCGGCATAGGTGAACGCGTGGCGGTAGCCTCCCGCGCGCCGGACGGCCTCGGTCCGGAACATCACCGTCGGGTGAAGCATGGGATTGTATCTGGCGAGCGCTTCCCGCAACGGGTCGTTGCCGGTAGGCACGCCGATCGGCCTCAACAGCTTTCCGTCCCGGTCGATCTGCAATCCCGCCGTGCCGAGCAGCTGCAAATCGGCATCCGCTTCGAAACACGCCACCTGCAGGCGCAACCTGTCGGGCAGCGAGACATCGTCGCAATCCATGCGCGCCACAAGAGGGGCCCGCGCGAGTGCAATCCCCATGTTCAGCGCATCGACGATGCCCTTGCCGCTGCTGGCGACAACTCTGACCCGGCTATCACGGTCGCCGATCGACGTCGCGATCGCGGCGCTGTCATCGCAAGATCCATCGTCGACGACGATGACTTCGATATCCGTCAGATCCTGGTCCAGGACGCTTTGCAGGGCCTCGCCGACATATTGCGCACCGTCTTTCACCGGAATGATCACGCTTACTGTCGGCAATGGAATGGCCCTTGCGATGACCGGCCGGATCGAACGGCCGTTGAATTGCTGGATATCGGCAGCCTGGTCTCAGAATTCCAATTCCAAAGTTCCGACATCTGTCGACTGTCAATTTCCTTGTCTGGCCGATCCGAGCGAGATCTCGAGGGCCGGGGCGAGCAGCCTAAGGACCGCTTCGCGCTTTTTCGCCTTCAGCGACAGGTCGCCGTCGAGGCCGACTTCATGAAGCCAGCTTCCCCGCCATTCGCAATAGGCCTGCCTGAGCTCAATCCCCGGCAAGGCGGCGAATGCGGTTATCGGCCGTTGCGGCACCGTGTTCGGGTCCACATGCCGATAGAGCACCTCCCAATTGGCTCCGCCGGTGTCGAGGCCGGCGAACCAGTCGAGTCCGAAATCGAGAGGCTCGCGGCCGACGGCGTCGAAGCGAAAGAAACAATAGCCGGCCCACAAAAACCATCGCGCGCCGGCCCAGCGCAGGTCGCCGTAAAAAGCCGTGGCTTCAAGAGGTTCGAAGGGGTCGCATGGCTGCGTCGGGAAAAGGTCCTGGTCGAGGAATCCGAATGCGGCCGGCGCGGCAGGCTCGAGCACATTGTGCCACATCCAATTGAGCGCCGCGCCGTGCGACCGGCTCGGGTTTTTCACAGTCCACGGATTGGCCGGCAGCCTGACATAGGCGGCGCCATGGTCCGCGCAAACCCGCCTGTTCTCGTCCGCGGAAGCATCGCTGACACTGTTGTCGGCGACGATATGGAGATCGTGGCGGACAAGTCCTTCCGTCAGCCGCAATTGCAGGTCCAGGCACCGAGGATCGTCGAAGGCAACAGTAAGCAGGACATGGCGGCCGCGGGCGGCATCGCGGATGGCCGGGACATCGTCACCCTCGACCGGTTGGTGCACGAACCTCTGGTCGATTCTCCGGTAACGGGCAGTCTTGATGGCGTGCAGCAGCGGCTGCAGCCTCAGCCATTGCCGCCAGTCATATTCGCGCAGGGCCTTTGGCACGTATGGCGGCTTTCAGTCGAACCCGGCCTGGCAATCGCGATCGACCGGGGGAATCTGCATGAACGCACGCTCCAACTGACTTTTGGAAAAAGCTCGAAGGCGACAGCATCCGAGTCTCTTGATAACCGGTTATATACAGCATATTCGTGTTTTCAACACGACCAACATTTGAGCGCCCGCTGTGTTTGTTTGAATGGGGAAGTCTGGGGCGCACCCGGAGTCTCTCTCCGTCAATCTTGGGGGGTAGGGCGGCGCTCCGGAAAATGCGATGAGAATCTGCTGTGCAATCTCTGCCCTGTTTATGAACGGGGGTCTGCAGAGGGATTGTCTGAATATCAGCGACCGACTGATCGCGCGCGGTCATAATGTGACGATCCTGACGACCCGCCAGGTCGGTCATGTCGAGAGTTCGGCGACGATAAAAGTCCATCCGGCACGGGTTCTCTCCAATCCGGGCACGGAATATGCGCTGGGAAGGACCGTGCTGGCGGCCAGGCGCGACTTCGACTGTGTGGTCGGTTTCAACAAGATGGCCGGCCTGGACATCTACTATGCCGGCGACCCGCCTTATTTTGCCTCGAAGCTCGGATGGTGGCGGCCGTTTTCGCCTCGCTTCATTCGCCAGCAGAATCTCGAATCGATGATCTTTGCCCCCGGCAACGCCGTGCAGATCATTTCGCTCAGCGAAAAGCAGGCAGCGCTTTACCGCGACTTCTGGCGAACAGAGGAATCCCGCATTCACGTCGTCGGGCCGACGCTCGATCCGAGACGCTGCAGACCGGAACTGCAAGCCGGCGACCGCAATGAGATCCGCGATCGCTTTGAGCTGCCTCGCGAAGCGGTCATTGCCTTGAGCATCGCCAACAAATCGAAGGTGAAAGGTCTCGATCGGGCGGTAAAGGCCCTTCAGCCGTTCCCGGGGATACATTGGCTGGTCGCCGGTTTTCGAAAGGGCAGTGAGGAAGAAATCCGGCTTCGCGGCCTGATCGCCAAATCCGGGATGTCGGATCGGGTCACGCTGCTGGGCATCCAGGAAGATATCCCGGCGATCGTGGTTGCGAGCGATTTCATGCTGCACGCGGCGCGCCTGGAAAATACCGGCACGGTGATCCTCGAGGCGCTCGCGAACGGCCTGCCGGTCATCGCCTCGGACGCCTGCGGATATGCAAAATATGTCGAAGCCAGCGAGGCGGGACTGGTCGTGGCCAATCGCGACGATCCCCAAATCTGGCGGCAAGCGGTCCAGAAGGCCGGCGACCCGGCGGTCCGCGCGCAATGGCATCAGGCGGCCCTTGCCTACGGAGCGTCAAACCCGCTTACCGGCGGACTGGAAGCAGCCTGCGATCTGATAGAGAGCTTGCGCCGCAACCGGCGTGTTGGCTAAGGCATGTCCCGAAAGTGGGAACCGGTTCCGGGATAAAGACATGCGCAAAATCAAAAACCTAAAGCGCATGGAGCGAATCTGAAAGATCGCGACGCGCTTTAGTTGGCCTGTCTGTTCCGATGTTACGATTTTAAGTCAAATTTTACCGAACGCACGGCATGGCTTGAGCGTCGGCGGGTAGTGCTGCCGGCGCGTTTCGCGTAAGGGGTGACGATGCGTATTGTCGGGAAGATTCCTCTGGCTGTCGCCTTGGGCCTGGTCACCGCGCCTGCCGCGCAGGCGGGGGAGGGCAGCTGGATTTCCGGCGACTGGTATCTGACATTGGGCGCCACCGGCCTCGTCGCGCCTAATTTCGAGGGCGGCAAGAAATATATGTTCAGCGCCCAGCCGATCATATCGCTCGGCAAGGTCGGTCCCGAGGCGCGCTTCACCTCGCGCAACGACAACATCTCGCTGGCGCTGATCGATGACGGTTCCGTTCGCGCCGGCTTGACCGGCAAGTTCATATTCTCGCGCGATAGCAAGGACGAACTGAAAGGCCTCGATCCGGTGCGCTGGGGCGGCGAGGTGGGCGGCTTCTTCGAATTCTATCCGCTGGATTGGGTAAGGGCGAGGGCGGAGCTCAGGCACGGCATTCGCGCCCATAACGGCTTTGTCGCGGACATCGCTGCGGACGCCTTCTACGACATCACGCCGACGGTGCGCATTTCCGGCGGCCCGCGCGTCTCCTTCGCCTCGTCCAACTATTTCGACGCCTATTACGGCGTCAACGCCAAGGAAGCGGTTGCTTCGGGCTTGAGCGAGTACCATCCGGGCGGCGGGCTGAAGTCGACCGGCCTCGGTGGCGCGATCACCTGGAAGGTGACCGAGCCGATGACGGCAAGCGTTTTTACCGAATACTCGCGTCTGATGGGGCCGGCGGCCGATTCCAGCCTGGTCAACGAACGGGGCGACCGCAACCAGTGGACCTTCGGTGTCTCGACCACTTACCGCTTCAATTTCACGATGTAGGTCGCGAAAGCGGCTTCATGCCTTGAAATCCGCGCTTTATTCCTGTCGCGCCATCCGCTAAAAGCCACGCCATGACGAGCTTTTCGCGCCTTTTCGCGATCGCGATACGAATTACGGGCCCGGTGTTCCGGGCGGCCTGAGCGCCGCTGGAGCCGCCGGGAATTTTCGCGCGCGCCCCTCGCGTTTTTTCATGAACATCAACGCATATCGCCCGAAGGTGGCTTCGGTTTTGGGAAAACGATATGCGTCAAAGCAAGACTTGAACGCCCGGCTTTTGTCGTCGGGTACCCTGAGATGGCAGATCAATGACCGACACCCCAATGACAGAAACTGTTGAGACGATCGACTACTCCAAGACGCTTTATTTGCCGCAGACGGATTTCCCGATGCGCGCGGGCTTGCCCGAGAAGGAGCCTGGCCTGGTCAAGCGCTGGCAGGACATGGACCTTTACAAAAAGCTGCGCGAGGAGGCCGCCGGCCGCGAGAAATTCGTGCTGCATGACGGCCCGCCCTACGCCAACGGCAACATCCATATCGGCCATGCGCTGAACAAGATCCTCAAGGACGTCATCAACCGCTCCTTCCAGATGCGCGGCTACGACGCCAACTACGTGCCGGGCTGGGACTGCCACGGCCTGCCGATCGAATGGAAGATCGAGGAGCAGTACCGCGCCAAGGGCAAGAACAAGGACGAGGTGCCGGTCAACGAGTTCCGCAGGGAATGCCGCGACTTCGCGGCTCATTGGATCAAGGTGCAGGGCTCAGAGTTCCAGCGCCTTGGCGTCATCGGCGATTTCGACAATCCCTATACGACGATGGCCTACCATGCCGAGTCGCGCATTGCCGGCGAGCTGCTGAAGTTCGCCATGTCCGGCCAGCTCTACCGCGGCTCGAAGCCCGTGATGTGGAGCGTGGTCGAGCGCACCGCGCTGGCCGAGGCCGAGGTTGAGTATCAGGATTACGAGAGCGACACGATCTGGGTGAAGTTCCCGGTCGCGAGCCTTGCCCAGCCGGTCGCCGGTGTCGCGCCGGCGCTGGATGGAACCGCGCTCGATCTGGTCGAGGCGCATGTCGTCATCTGGACGACCACGCCCTGGACGATCCCCGGCAACCGCGCCGTGAGCTATTCGCCGCGCATCGCCTATGGCCTCTATGAGGTGACGGCGGCCGAGAACGCTTTCGGCCCGCAGCCCGGCGAGAAGCTGATCTTTGCCGATGCCTTGGCCGAGGAATGCGCAGCCAAGGCCAAGGTCACACTGAACCGGCTTCACAGCGTATCGGCGGAACAGCTTGGGAAGCTTACGCTTTCACATCCTTTCAAAGGCCTTGGCGGCGGCTATGAATTCCCGGTGCCGATGGTTGCCGGCGAGCACGTCACCGACGATGCCGGCACCGGCTTCGTGCACACCGCGCCCGGCCACGGCCGCGAGGACTTCGACGCCTGGATGGAGGCCGCGAGCGAGCTGAGGGCGCGCGGAGTCGATACCACGATCCCCTTCACCGTCGACGATGCGGGCTTCTTCACCAAGGACGCGCCGGGCTTCGGCCCGGAACGCGAGGGCGGGGCGGCGCGCGTCATCGACGACAACGGCAAGAAGGGCAACGCCAACCAGGCGGTCATCGACGAGCTGATCAAGCGCAACGCGCTCTTCGCGCGTGGTCGCCTGAAGCACAGCTATCCGCATTCCTGGCGCTCGAAGAAGCCGGTCATCTTCCGCAACACCCCGCAATGGTTCGTCTATATGGACAAGGACCTCGGTGACGGCACGACGCTGCGCAGCCGCGCGCTGAAGGCGATCGACGACACGCGCTTCGTGCCGGCGGCTGGCCAGAACCGTATCCGCGCCATGATCGAGGAGCGCCCCGACTGGGTGCTGTCGCGCCAGCGCGCCTGGGGCGTGCCGATCGCGGTTTTCGCCGACGAGGACGGCAATGTGCTGAAGGACGAGGCCGTCAATCAGCGCATCATGGACGCTTTCGAAAAGGAAGGCGCCGACGCCTGGTTCGCCGAGGGCGCCAAGGAACGCTTCCTAGGCAATCACGATGCGTCCAAATGGCATCAGGTGAGAGACATCCTGGACGTCTGGTTCGATTCCGGCTCGACGCATGTCTTCACGCTGGAAGACCGTCCGGACCTGAAATGGCCGGCCGACGTCTATCTCGAGGGCTCGGACCAGCATCGCGGCTGGTTCCATTCCTCGCTGCTCGAAAGCTGCGGCACCAGGGGCAGGGCGCCTTACGACACGGTCATCACCCATGGCTTCACCATGGACGAGGAAGGCCGCAAGATGTCGAAATCACTCGGCAACACGGTCGTGCCGCAGGATGTCATCAAGCAGTCCGGCGCCGATATCCTCAGGCTCTGGGTGGTGACGACTGATTATTGGGAGGACCAGCGGCTCGGCAAGAACGTGCTGCAGACCAATATCGACGCCTACCGCAAGCTCAGGAACACGATCCGCTGGATGCTGGGCACGCTTGCCCATGACGACGGCCAGGATGTGCCGGTCGAGGCAATGCCGGAACTGGAGCGGCTGATGCTGCACCGGCTGTCCGAACTGGACGAGGTGGTGCGCCAGGGCTACGACGCCTTCGAGTTCAAGCGCATTACTCGTGCGTTGCTCGACTTCATGGTGGTGGAGCTTTCGGCCTTCTATTTCGACATTCGCAAGGACGCGCTTTATTGCGACGGGCCATCGAGCCTGCGCCGCAGGGCGGCGGTCCAGGTGGTGCGCCACCTCTTCGAATGCCTGGTGAAGTGGCTCGCGCCGATGTTGCCCTTCACCACCGAGGAGGCTTGGCTCGACCGCCATCCGGAAGCCGCCTCGGTGCATCTCGATCAGTTCCCGGCGATCCCGCGGAACTGGCGCAACGAGGCGCTGGTTGAGAAATGGCGCAAGGTGAGGCAGGTGCGCCGCGTCGTCACCGGCGCGCTGGAAATCGCGCGCGCCGAGAAGCTGATCGGCTCCTCGTTGGAAGCCGTGCCGGTGGTTACCATCGACGATGCGGTGCTGGAAGCGGCGATCGCCGATGTCGACATGGCCGAGATGGCGATCACCAGCGACCTCGTCATCAACCGCGGCAAGGCGCCGGAAGGCGCCTTCACGCTCGACGACGTCAAGGGCGTGGCGGTGGTGGTGGAGAAGGCCGAGGATCGCGGCTTGGTCAAATGCGCGCGCTCCTGGCGTTACACCGCCGATGTCGGGCAAGACGCGGAATTCCCCGATGTCTCGGCCCGCGACGCCGCCGTGCTGCATGAGCTGAAGGCGCTTGGGCGCCTGTAGACCTGTTCATAAGCCGGTGCACAAATGCCACGCCGGGCGGTCTCAAACCGCCCGTGCGTTGCCCTTAACAAGTGGTTGAGGTAAACACGCGACACTCCGGCAGACAAATTGTCGCCGGATTTCCATCGCAAGTGCGGGGAAGAAGGGGACCCGTGCCGTTGGCCGGTGGCGACCGAAAGGCTGTTAGAGTGGGACTTTTTGGCATGACCGACAGAACGTTCGCGCGCGCCGCGCTGGTGGCGCCGCTTGTGGTATCGGCCATCGCTTTGTCCGGCTGCATGAGCTCGCCGACCTATGGAACCGGCAAGACAGCTGCCGCGCAGCTCTTCGACGATGTTTCCGGCGCTGCCTCGATCACGCCGAAGCGCCGCACTCCCATCGATTACAAGCCGCGCCCCGACCTGGTGAAGCCTGCTCCGGGGCAGAAGGAAAGCCTGCCGCCGCCGCAGGAAAGCATCGAGACGGCGAGCGCCGACTGGCCCGAATCGCCGGAACAGCGCCGTGCCCGCATCCGTGCCGACGCCACCGCGCACCAGAATGATCCGAACTACCAGCCGGAAGCAGTCGAGGATGTCCAGACCGATCCCGAGGCGGTGAAGAAGGCGTTGGCCGAATCGGGCTCCAGCCATCCGCCGCGTTGGACGCCGGCGGATTCCAGCAGTGCTTCCCGCAAAGCGGCGATTCAGCGTAGCCTTGCCGAACAGAAACAGGGCGATCCGACCGTTCGCAAATATCTGAGCGAGCCGCCGCTCGCCTATCGCCAGGCTGCTGCGACGGCGCCGCAAAACGAGCTTGGCGAGGACGAGTACAAGAAGGAGCGCCGCCTCAAGGCGCAGGCGGAAGGCAAGAAGAGCGGCTGGTTCGACTGGTTGGGTCTGTGAGTAGAAGTCATCCGGTCACTGCTGACTACTCACTGCCATTCCGTTTCCCGCGAAAAAAATCCTTGAGGATGAGGGCTGCGTCGCTCTCGCTGAGCCCCGGATAGATGTCCGGCGTGTGATGGCAGGTGGGTGAAGCGAAGAAGCGCACGCCGTTGATCACCGCGCCGCCTTTCTCGTCGGCGGCGCCAAAATAGAGCCGCCGCAGCCGCGCGAAGGAAATCGCGCCGGCGCACATGGCACAGGGCTCCAGCGTGACATAGAGGTCGTAGCCCGTCAGCCGCTCGCTGGTGAGCTTCCGGCAGGCCTCGCGGATCGCCAGCATCTCGGCATGCGCGGTCGGGTCAGAGAGTTCACGCGTACGGTTGCCGGCTTTTGCGACCAGGGTGCTGCCGCTGGCGATAACGGCGCCGACCGGCACTTCGCCGCGGTTCGCCGCCGCCTTGGCCTCTTCGAGCGCCAAGGCCATGAAATCCGGTCGTTTCAAGCGGTTTCCATTCCGATTACTTCTCGCCACCCGAGAGTGATCCTGTTATCTAGCGCGAGACCTTGAAAACCGGAATCGGTTTTTGTCGCGCGACTGGATGCGCAAAATCAAGAATGACACTGCCTGCGTTGGGCGTCCGAAAGGGCGCGCGGCGCCGTAGCAGGCGAAGACGAGCAAAGTAATGGACGACGACAAGAAATCTTCACGCGGACCGCGCAAGAGCGGCTCGAAACCGGCCGGCCAGCGCGGCGGCAAGCCGGGTTTCGGCGCCAAGAAGCCGTTCGCCAAGCGTGAGCGGCCGATGGCCGCCGAAGGCGGGCGCGACTTCAAGCGTTACAAGCCGCGTGAGACGGGTGAGGGAGCGGAGCGAGGCGAAAGACCTTTCCGCAAAGGCCCACGCCCGGAAGGCAAGCCGTACACACCGCGCGGCGACCGGCCGATGGCCGGCGAAGGCGAGCGCCGCGATTTCAAGCGCAGCTACAAGCCGCGTGAACTGAATGAAGGCGGGGAGCGTGGCGACAGGCCGTTACGCAAAGGTTCGCCGCGCGACGGCGCGCCCTTCGAGAAGCGTGAGGGCCGTAAGCCCTACACAGCGCGTGGCGACCGGCCAGCGGCCGCCGAAGGCGAGCGGGGCGAGCGCCGTTTCGACCGCCCCAAGCGCGAGTTCGGCGATCGTCCCAAACGCGATTTCGCCGACCGGCCGAAACGAGACTTCAGCGATCGTCCACGCGGAGCCGGCGGAAAACCGGAAGGCGGCTTCAAGCCACGACCGCGTCCCTCGGAAGCCATGCCGGAGACCGGCGAGCGCATCGCCAAGCGGCTGGCGCGCGCCGGCATCGCCTCGCGCCGCGACGCCGAGGAACTGATCGCGGCGGGCCGCGTCAAGGTCAACGGCAAGGTGCTGGACTCGCCCGCCTTCAACGTCAACGCCAACGACGTCATCCATCTCGACGGCACCGAGATTCCGCCCATCGAGCGCACGCGTCTCTTCCTGTTCCATAAGCCGGCGGGCGTCGTCACCACCAACCGCGATCCGGAAGGTCGCAAGACCGTCTTCGACGTGCTGCCATCCGACTTGCCGCGGCTGATGACCATCGGCCGGCTCGACATCAACACCGAGGGCTTGCTGCTTTTGACCAATGACGGCGGCCTGTCGCGCGTGCTCGAGCTACCGGCCACCGGTTGGTTGCGGCGCTACCGCGCGCGCGTCCACGGCAAGGTCGAGGAGAGCGCGCTTGCCGGCCTGCGCGACGGTATTGCCGTCGACGGCGTCTTCTACGGCTCGATCGAGGCCTCGCTCGACCGCGAGCAGGGAACCAATGCCTGGCTGACGCTCGGCTTGCGCGAAGGCAAGAACCGCGAGGTGAAGAACATCCTCGGCGCGCTTGGCCTCGAGGTGACGCGGCTGATCCGCATCTCCTACGGGCCGTTCCAACTCGAGGATCTGCCGGAAGGCCATGTGCTCGAGATCAAGGGCCGCGTGCTGCGCGAACAGCTCGGCGAGCGGCTGATCGAGGAATCCGGCGCCAATTTCGATGCCGAGATCCAGAAGCCGTTTTCCAACAAACCGGTGCGCGGCAGCGGTCCGCGCCGCGAAGAAGCTGATAGGCCGAAATTCACGCGTGACAGCCCCCGCCTACCGATCGGCGAGGGCGGCCTGATCAAGGCGCGCAAGCGCCGCGAAGGCAGCCGCGACGAGGCGCTGAGCAAGCTTTCGACAAAACCGGATAGGGCGTTTGGCGAGCGCGGCGGCTTCGGGGATAAGCCGCGCGGCGGTTTCGGCGACAAGCCCCGCTTAGGCGGTAAGAAATCCTCACGCGAGCAGCGGCCGATCGACCCGCCGGGCCAGCGCAAGGCCAATGTCTGGATGGCGCCGGGCGCCAGGCCGATCGGCAAGGGCAGGGCGGAGGCCGATGCCGCCAGGGTCGCCGAGGCGAAGGCGCGCAAGGCGTCCTACAAGCCGGGCGGCAAGGGTAAGTCAGGCGCAAAGCCGTTCGGCAAGCCGCGCGGCGAGCGGCCTGAAGGCGATGGCGGTCATAGGCCGCGCGGTCCGAAGAGGGGCGGCGATGCGGATCGTCGGCGGTGAGTTCCGCGGGCGTCCGCTGGCGACGCCGAAAAGCAATGCCATCCGCCCGACCACCGATCGCACCCGCGAGGCGGTGTTCAACGTCCTGGCGCATCGCTACGCAGAAAAGCTCGAAGGCGGCCGCGTGCTCGATCTCTTCGCCGGCACGGGCGCGCTCGGGCTCGAGGCGCTGTCACGCCACGCCTCCTACTGCCTCTTCATCGAGGAATCGACTGAGGGGCGAGGTCTGATCCGCGAGAATGTCGAGGCCTATGGCCTCACCGGCCGCACCAAGATCTTCCGCCGCGACGCCACGCATCTCGGCGAAGCCGGCACGATCTCGCCCTTCGGGCTGGTCTTTGCCGATCCGCCCTATGGCAAAGGGCTCGGCGAGCGCGCGCTGCGCTCGGCCAAGGCCGGCGGCTGGCTTCTGCCTGGCGCGCTCTGCGTCGTTGAGGAGGCTGCCTCGGCGCCGTTCGAACCGGGCGCCGGTTTTTCCGTCATGGACGAGCGCAGTTACGGCGAAACGGTCATCCGCTTCATCGAAGCCAACTAGCCTCGCCTCGAAAATGCCGAACAATTCACTTTGCCTCGCCGGCGAACCTTGCCTATCGTCGCGCAACCGGAACCGGAGATCTTGATGACACCAACGGGGATTGGGCTGCGAGCGGCGCTTCTTGTCGGCACGCTGGCGCTCGCCGCGGCTCCGGCTCGCGCTGCCGACGACGGCGAGGTCAAGGATTTCCTGCTCGACAACGGTATGGAGGTGGTCGTCATCCCCGACCACCGCGCCCCGATCGTCACGCATATGGTCTGGTACAAGATCGGCAGCGCCGACGAGCCGCCCGGCAAATCCGGCATCGCGCATTTCTTCGAGCACCTGATGTTCAAGGCCACGACCAACCATGCCGCCGGCGAGTTCGACCGCGCCGTGTCCGAGATCGGTGGCTCCAACAACGCCTTCACCTCCTACGATTACACCGCTTTCCACGAGACGGTGCCACCCTCGGCGCTCGAACAGATGATGGGTTTCGAGGCCGATCGCATGCGCAACCTGATCCTGACCGACGACGTCATCAAGACCGAGCGCGACGTGATCCTCGAGGAGCGCCGCTCGCGCATCGACAGCAATCCTCAGGCGGTGCTCGACGAGGAGGTCGACGCGACTCTCTGGCAGAACCAGCCATACCGCATTCCGGTGATCGGTTGGATGCAGGAGATGGAAGAATTGAACCGTCCGGACGCGACAGCCTTCTACAACGCGTACTACCGGCCGAACAACGCCGTGCTGGTGGTGGCGGGCGACGTCGATCCCGACGCGGTGAAGGCAATGGCCGAAAGGACCTACGGCAAAGTCGCCCGCGGCCCGGACCTCAGGCCGCGCATCCGCCCCGTCGAGCCCGAGCAGAACACGAAGCGCACGGTGACGCTGACCGACGCGCGCGTCTCTGTGCCGAACTTTTCGACGCAATGGGTCGTGCCGTCGTATCACACGGCCAGGCCCGGCGAAGCCGAGGCGCTCGACCTGCTTGCCGAGATTCTCGGCGGCGACAACCGCAGCAGGCTGTACCAGCAACTCGTCGTCAAGCAGGGTATCGCTTCCGAGACCGGCGCCTACTTCCAGGGCACCATGCTCGACGCCACCAACTTCACCGTCTATGGCGCCCCGCGCGGCGACGCCAGGCTTGCCGATGTCGAGGCGGCGGTCGATGCCGAGATCGCCCGCATCGTCAAGGACGGCGTGAGCGACGATGAGCTGGAGCGGGCCAAGACCCGCTATGTGCGCTCGATGATCTTTGCGCGCGACAAGCAGGACGACATGGCCAACATGTATGGCTCGACGCTTGCCACCGGCGGCAATGTCAAGGACGTCCAGGAATGGCCGGACCGCATCCGCAAGGTAACTGCCGATGAGGTCAAGGCGGTCGCCGCCCGCTACCTGGTGCTCGATCGCTCCACCACCGGCTATCTCTTGCCGCAGCAGCAGGCGGGGAATTGATGATGAGCATGGCAATCGTAACGGCAGAGAATATCTCCTCCCCCGCAGCGGAAGGCGGCAGGGTCTACCGCGCCTGCGCCACTTTGTGTTTTGCTCTGTTCTTCCTTTTGCTGCCGGCGCTGGCGCACGCCGAGATGAATATCCAGGAGGTGAAGTCGAAGAAGGGCGTCACCGCCTGGCTGGTGGAAGACCATTCGATCCCGCTGATTGCGATCCGTTTCGTCTTCGACGGCGGCACGGCGCAGGACCCTGCCGGCAAGGAGGGCCTGGTCAACCTGATGACCGGCCTGTTCGACGAGGGCGCCGGCGACCTCGACAGCGAGGCCTTTCAACTGAAGCTCGACGATGCCGGCGCCGAGATGAGTTTTCAGGCGGCGCGCGATGGCACCTACGGCTCGATGCGCATGCTGTCCGACCAGAAGGACGAGGCGTTCGGCCTGCTGAAGCTTGCGGTGAACAGCCCGCGCTTCGATCAGGCGCCGATCGACCGCATCCGCGCCCAGATACTGTCCGGCATCCTCGCCAATGAGCGGGACCCAAATACGATCGGTCAGCAGCGCTGGCTGCGAGCGATCTATGGCCAGCACCCTTATGCGCGGCCGGACGAAGGCAACAAAGACAGCCTCGCCACCATCACCGCCGACGACCTCAGGGCCTTCCACAAGGCGAATTTCGCCCGCGGCGGACTGCATGTGACGGTGGTGGGCGATATCGACGCCGTCACGTTGAGCGGCAGGCTTGACGAGGTGTTCGGCGACCTGCCGGACAAGCAGGCACTGGCGCCGGTTGCCGACATCAAGCCCAGGCTCGGCCAGCAGCTCGAAGTGAATTACGACTTGCCGCAGACCTCCCTGCAGCTTGCCTGGCCGGGCGTGAAGCGCAGCGATCCCGATTTCTACGCCGCCGTGCTGATGAACGAGATTCTCGGCGGCTCGACATTCACCTCGCGCCTTTACGAGCAGGTGCGCGAGAAGCGCGGCCTTGCCTATAGCGTCAGCTCCGCTCTCGTCGATCACGAGCATTCCAACGCGCTGCTGGTGACGACGGCGACGCGTTCCGACCGCGCGGCCCAAACGCTTTCGATCGTGCGCCAGGTGGTGAAGGACATGGCCGAGAACGGCCCCACCGAGGAGGAACTCGCGGCGACCAAGAAATACATGATCGGCGCCTACGCCATCAACAATCTGGATTCCTCCAGCTCGATTGCCGCGACGCTGGTGGAGCTGCAGCTCGACAATCTCGGCATCGATTACATCAAGCGGCGCGCGGCTCTCATCAACGCGGTGACGCTGGCCGACGTCAAGGCGGCGGCGAGGAAGCTCCTGTCGGCCGACCCCGCGGTGATGGTCATCGGGCCGCCGCTGGTGCAGGTGGCGGGAGGCGGCAAGGGATGAGCCCGACCTTCGGGGTGGCCTTCGGCGGCGGCGGCGCGCGCGGTCTTGCGCATATCCATATCATCGAGGCTCTCGACGAGCTTGGCATCAAGCCGGCGGCGATTGCCGGCTCGTCGATCGGCGCCATCATGGGCGCCGGCATGGCGTCGGGCATGAAGGGTGTTGAGATTCACGATTATGCCCGGTCGATCCTCGGCAGCCGGGCCGAAGTGGCGGCGCGCATGTGGCGCTCGCGGCCGGGCACGATCGCGGAGGCCATGCAGGGCGGCATCCGCGTCAGCCAGTTCAACATCGAGCGCATTCTCAAGGCTTTCCTGCCCGAGGCGATCCCGCAGACATTCGAGGCGCTGAAGATCCCACTCAAGGTGACGGCGACTGATTATTTCGGCCACAGCCTTGCGGTGTTTACCGAAGGCGACCTGCATTCGGCGCTTGCCGCTTCGGCGGCCATCCCGGCTGTCTTCCGCCCGGTTACGCGCCAAGGCCGCGTGCTGATCGATGGCGGCATCTACAACCCCGTGCCTTTCGACCTCATCGAGAAGGACGCCGACATCATCATCGCCATCGATGTCGTCGGCGCGCCGAGCGAGGCCGAGCGCAGGCATCCGACCACCGTCGACCTGATGTATGGCGCCACGCAACTGATGATGCAGTCGATCATCGCCAACAAGCTCAGGCAGCACCCGCCGGACATTCTGATCCGGCCGAATGTCTCGAAATACCGCGTGCTCGAATTCCTCAAGATCGAAACGCTGATGGCCGAGACTGTCGAGATCAAGGACGAACTGAAGCGCGCCGTCGAGAAGGCCGTGGAAGCGCATGGCGGCAGGCGGGGCAAGAAGAAAGTGGTCTGAAAGCCTTGACGATCGCGTCGTTTGTGGAGTGGGAGCGACCAAAGCCCGGCGCCTGAGGTCTGATGTGAGCGGCGCAAAGGTCCCTGGTAAAATAAGACCTAAGAATAGAGCCAAGTTTTCTTTGCGTTGATTGGCCGTATTTGCGCTCAAGTTTGAGTTTTGTCATTAACTCTTCATGGAATTGCCCGTTGACGCACGCTGCGGTAGAGTTAATAATATGCTAATATAGAGTAGCGTGAAAAGAACCCGCGACCGGCAACAACGAGTACCACGCTACCGGGGTAGGGGATACGCAGCGCGGTATCTGTGCCGCGTCAGCCGTCATCATCGATCGCCAGCCGTTGTGAGCCGTCATCTGCTGCTCGCTGGCCGGAGTCGGTGGGCCCGGCTTGCCGGACGCCAAGCTGATCCTCCTCACTGAATTCGGGCACCGGTCTCGGCGCCTTCGGCATGGGGTAGTTCGCCGCCCTGGGCGGCCAAAAGGGGCGCGCATGCGCCGCGGAGGAAGAAACGATGAGTGATATTGGCGGTGGTGTGCTTCTCGAAGCCACGTCGATTGGTTCCGGCACAGGCAATTACGATTCATTTTTTCGCTTGCAGGCGACGGGTGTCGAGCAAGGCTTCAACACCGACCAGAACGGCAATGTCCTCGACAACAAGGCCTCCTTCACGCACAGCCTGCAATGGGGCAATCTGCAGCCGATCACCGTCAATGGCGTCCAATATATCGAGTTCCGGCTGGATCTGAACGAAAACGTCAACGCCAACATCACGCTGACCGACCTCAGGGTCTATATTTCCAATCACGACGCGACCCTTACCGACTACAACGCCGGCTTCGCCGGCTTCGTCTCGGTCTTCGACATGGCCGGCACGCAGGTGCTGACGGACTCCAACAGCGGCTCCGGCACGGATGACTACCGGGTGCTTGTTCCGGTTAGCTTCTTTGCCGGCGCGACGCCCAGTTCCTACGTCACGCTCTACTCGAGCTTCTCAGGCTCGGATGGCGGCTTCGAAGAGTGGCGCACCACGACAGTCCCGAGCGTTTCGACCACGCCTGGAATCGCCATCGACAAGCAGACGGTCGACGGCGCGATCTCCGGTGATGGCTTGAATGTTCTCGCCGGCGATTCGATCTCCTGGAAGTACACTGTCACCAACACCGGCAATGTGGCGTTGTCGAACGTCGTGGTGACGGACGATCATAACGTGGTCATCTCACCGGTGCTCAGCGGCGGGTTCAATGTCGGCGACACCAACCACGACAACAAGCTCGACACGACGGAGACATGGATTTTCACCGGATCCGGTACGGCGATCTCCGGGAGCTACTCCAATATCGGCACTGTCACGGCTTCAACCGGCACCGGCACGGTAACCGATTCCGATCCTTCGAGTTACTTCGGCGCCAGCCCGGCGATTACCATCGACAAGGTGACGGTGGACGGCGCGGCATCCGGCGACGATCT
>CCNB01000004.1:0-48552 GCA_000824785.1 Mesorhizobium plurifarium
CCGCCCCGCCCCGCCCGGCCCGGACGGGGGACAGCGGCCAGCCGGCAACCCCGGCCCCGCGCCCGCGCGCGCCGCAGCCGGCACCTCCGCCCGCACCCGCCCCCGTCAGGCAACCGCCGCCTGCCGCCCAGCCAGCCGCCGCAGCACGTCCGCGCGCCCCCGCGCCCGCGCCCGCGGCGCCCAATCCGGCGGTGCCGAGTCAGCCGACGGCGAAGGTCATGCCGTTGTCGGGCTACGGGACGACCAACGGCGCCACCAGATACACGCCGCCGCCCTCGAACGATTCGATCGATGACACGTTGATGCACGAACTCGAGACCTCTCTCGACGAGACGCACGCCCAGCCGGCGGCAAGCAAACCCGCGCCAAAGCCTTCCCTCGATGAGGAGATGACCAAGCTGCTTGGCGAGTTGGGCAACCACAAGCGCTGACCTGACGGCAGCTTGCCAGTAGGCGAGCGGCCCGCGCCTCGGCCTAGGAAACGAAAATGGCCGGAAATCCGGCCATTTTCTGCGTTTTATTACTTATTCGGCTCGCGTCAGTCGTCGCGATAAACCTTCTCGCGGCGCTCATGGCGTTCCTGCGCCTCGATCGACAACGTCGCGATCGGACGCGCATCCAGCCGCTTCAGCGCGATCGGCTCCCCGGTTTCCTCGCAATAGCCGTAGGTGCCTTCGTCTATGCGCTGGAGCGCGGAGTCGATCTTCGAGATGAGCTTGCGCTGGCGGTCGCGGGCGCGCAGTTCGATGGCGCGGTCGGTTTCGGAGGAGGCGCGATCGGCCAGATCGGGGTGGTTGGCGTTTTCCTGCTGCAGGATTTCGAGGGTCTCGCGCGCTTCGCGCAGAATGTCGTTCTTCCAAGTGATAAGCTTTTGACGGAAGTACGATTTTTGCCGTTCGTTCATGAACGGCTCGTCTTCGGAGGGTACGTAATCGGCGGTAACGATGTCGTTCATTCGACTCACCCAACAACCCCAAAATTTGGCGCCTATATATTCGGGGACAAGAGCCTGCACAAGCGCTATCGGCGAGAGTTTCACGCAATTGTTAGTCTCACATGGGTGGCTCCAGCGGCGACGTTGTTTCGACGGCAGAAAACGAATTCGCGCATGATTCGTTGCAGTCGCTGGCATCGGCCATTGTGCAGGACATCGTTCTGGTGACTAATCGCGCTTCGATCCGAAGCGCCATGGGGGTTCCGGTTGAGCAGGCTTTATCTGTTGCGGCATGCCAAGGCCGGCTGGGCGCTGCCCGGTGTGCGCGATTTCGATCGCCCGCTCGACCAGTCCGGCATGGCCGATGCCGAAACGATGGGAGAAGCCATGCGGGCCCGCAACTATGTGCCAGACGTCACGCTTTGCTCCAACGCCAAGCGGGCAAGGCAGACGCTGGAGGGCCTGGCAGGGCGCACCGACACCGGCCGGGTCCTGTTCTTCGACACGCTCTACAGCGAGGATGCGGCCGGCTATCTCGACATTATCCGGAAAAATGGCGGCGCCGACCAGCTTCTGGTGATCGGCCACAACCCCATGACCGAGGACCTGGCCATGGCGGTGTCGGGCGACGGCGATGAGGCGGCGCGCGGCATGATGAACCACGGTTTTCCGACCTCCGGCCTCGCCGTGGTGCGCTTTCCCGGCAATCTTGCGGAGGCGGCGCAAGGCAGCGGCTATCTTGAAGCCTTTCTCACGCCCGCCGACCTTTGAGGCCATTTCAAACGCGCGACCCAAGGCCTATATCGGGCGCGGACGCCCAACCAGAGGCCTGATTTGGCATCATCGCTGACCAATTTCACCGACGAGGCAAGGATTGCGCTCGACACGCTGTCTGGCCGCGCCGCCGGGCTCTTCTCTCCGTCATTGCGTCTTGGCGTCACCGGGCTCTCCCGCGCCGGCAAGACCGTCTTTATCTCCGCCCTCGTCCACAACCTCATCCATGGCGGACGCCTGCCGCTGTTCGAAGCGCAGAAATCCGGCCGCATCGCCCGCGCCTTCCTCGAGGAGCAGCCGGACGACGCCGTTCCGCGTTTCCAGTACGAGGACCATGTCGCGGCTTTGGTGAACGACCGCGTCTGGCCGGACTCGACGCGCGCCATCTCCGAGCTCAGGCTCACCATCGAATATGAGTCGGCTTCCGGCTGGAACCGGTTGTTTTCCGCCGGAAAGCTGTCCATCGATATCGTCGACTATCCCGGCGAATGGTTGCTTGACCTGCCGCTGCTCGGCAAATCTTTCGCCGATTTTTCGCGCGAGGCGGTCGAGCTGGCCGCCCTGCCCGTCCGTTCCGACCTGTCTCAGGCCTGGCGCGAGCTGGCTTCCACCGTCAATCCCGATGCCGACGCCGACGAGATGACGGCGCGCCGTCTTGCCGAGAGCTTCGCCGCCTATCTCAAGGCCTGCAAGCTCGACGACCGCGCGCTGTCGACGCTGCCGCCCGGCCGTTTCCTGATGCCGGGCGATCTCGAAGGTTCTCCGGCGCTCACCTTCGCGCCGCTGATGACATTGGCGCAGGGCCGGCCGCGCTCCGGATCGCTGCAGGCGATGATGGAGCGCCGCTACGAGGCCTATAAGACGCATGTCGTCAAACCGTTCTTTCGCGAGCATATCGCCCGCCTCGACCGGCAGATCGTGCTGATCGACGCCATGCAGGCGCTCAATGCCGGCCCGGCCGCGATGGCCGATCTGGAGCGCGCCGTCACCGAGATCCTGTCCTGCTTCCGGCCCGGACGCGGTAATTTCCTCACCGACTTCTTCTCGCGCCGCATCGACCGCATCCTGGTCGCCGCGACCAAGGCGGACCATCTGCATCATGAAAGCCACGACCGGCTGCAGGCGATCGTACGCCGGCTGACCGACCGGGCCGTGGCGCGGGCGAATTTCAGCGGCGCCGCCGTCGATGTCGTTGCCATGGCCGCGGTCCGCTCGACGCGCGAAGGCACGGTGAAACAGGGCCGCGAGACCCTGCCGGTGATCATCGGCACCCCGCTGAAGGGCGAGAAGATCAACGGCGAGACATTCGACGGAAAGACCGAAACCGCCATATTCCCGGGCGACTTACCGGAAAAGGTGGATGCGGTGTTCGATGCCTCCGGATCGCCGCCGGACAGCACCGAACCGGCGGTCCGCTTCGTGCGCTTCCGTCCGCCGAAGCTCGAACGCACCGCCGAAGGCGTCACGCTGTCCCTGCCGCATATCCGGCTCGACCGCGCGCTGCAGTTCCTGATCGGAGATCATCTGGCATGACCGCGCCCCGCAAACCGGCGGCTTTCCGCATCGAACCCGAAACCGGGGCTCCGCCGCATCCGCAGCGAAATCGCGGCGCCGAGGAGCAACCGATGCGCCGGCCGCGCGCGGCCAGGGCGGATGTCGCGACGGTCATTCCCTCCGAAATCGACGTTTTCGACGAACCGGACATCGAGGCTGCAATCCCGCCGCCGGCGGCGGCGCCAAAAAAGTCTTCGCTGCTGGCGCGGCTGTTCTTCGGCGCTCTGAGCGTGCTCGTCTCGCTGGCGGTCGGCCTGTGGGCCGACCAGCTGATCCGCGATCTGTTCGCGCGCGCCGAATGGCTCGGCTGGCTGGCAGCCGGCATGGCGGCGATCGCGCTGCTCTCCTTGCTCGTCATCCTGATCCGCGAATTCCTCGCCATCGCCCGCCTTGCCGAAGTCGAAAAGATGCAGAAGCGGGCTCTTGACGCCGTGGCGCGTGACGATCCCAAGGCAGCGCGCGCCCTGGTTGACGAGCTCTCGGCCTTCGTCGCGGCAAAACCCGAGACCGCCGCCGGTCGGCGTTCGCTCGCCGAATTGCGCGGCGAGATCATCGACGGCGCCAACCTGGTGCGGCTGGCCGAGACCGAAATCCTGTCGCCGCTCGATGCGCGCGCAAAAATCATGATTCTGGAGGCCGCGAAGCGCGTGTCGCTCATAACGGCGGTCAGCCCCCGCGCGCTGGTCGACATCGCCTATGTCGTGTTCGAGGCCGGGCGTCTGATCCGGCGGCTCTCCGAACTCTATGGCGGCCGCCCCGGCACGCTCGGCTTCTTCCGGCTGGCGCGGGGCGTGCTCGCGCATCTGGCGGTGACCGGCTCGATCGCGGTCGGCGACAGTTTCGTGCAGCAGATCGTCGGCCACGGCCTCGCGGCAAAACTCTCGGCCAAGCTCGGCGAAGGCGTGGTCAACGGCATGATGACGGCGCGCATCGGCATCGCGGCGATGGAGACCGCCCGCCCCTTGCCGTTCATCGCCGTCAAGCGCCCCGGCCTCGGCGATTTCCTCTCGGCGTTGACGTCCTTCGCGGCAAGAAAAGACGGTCAGTCGGACCAATAGGGTAAATGCGAAAACCCGAACCAGTGACGAAGCATTAACCAATCTTCGCCATGGTCGGTCAGGTCCCAACAACAGACTCTGTCGTGCCGGGTGTCGTCCATGAGAAGCGTAATCTTGTCCTGCGTGCTGCCTGCGACGGTTGCGATTGCCGCGCCGCTCGGATTGGTCGAAAAGGCTTTTGGCGCAGAACCGGACAAGCAGTTCTTCCGCTCCGTCGAAGGCAGATGGGTAGGCCCCGGCGAGATCATCGCCGGCAAGTACAAGGGCACCAAATTCACCTGCGATTTCAACGGATCGACGCCTGCCAGCAAGCTCGGCATGACGCTTGACGGCGGCTGCAGGGTCGGCGTGTTCACGCAAAAGATGTCGGCCAGCGTCGAGCGCAAGGGCCGCGACGGTTACAGGGGCACCTTCATGGGCGGCTCGACCGAAAGCGGAATGGACATTGTCGGCGGCAATGTCGTCGATGCCCAGAAGGTCGTCTTCACGATCAACCGCAAGCAGTTGAACGGCGTCATGCAGGCGCGTGTGCCCGACGGCAATTCGATGACCGTGACGGTGGCCGTGCGCGTCAACGATCAGCTGGTGCCGGTGATCGGCATGAGCCTCAAGCGGATCGACTCCGTCGAAGTCGGCGCCATCGCCAAGAACTGATCCGTCGCGGCCCCGGCAGCCGCGTCCCACCCGCAAAGAAGACTGTTCAGGTCAAAGTTGGGAAATGGCAGGCCACTTTGCGGCCTGGACGATATTCCTTCAGTTCCGGCCGCTCCGAGCGGCAGCGGTCCGCCGCGATCGGGCATCGGGGATGGAAACGGCATCCGGACGGAGGTTTCAGCGGGCTCGGCACGTCCCCGGTGAGGATGATGCGCTTTCGCGTGCCCGTGGGCGTCGTTTCGACGACCGGAACGGCCGAGATCAGCGCCTGACTGTAAGGATGGGCCGGTGTGGCGAACACCTCTTCCGCCGGTCCTTCCTCGACGATCGAGCCGAGATACATGACGGCGATGCGAGTTGAGACCTGGCGCACGACGGAAAGGTCGTGAGCGATGAAAATATAGGTGAGCTTCAGCTTCTCCTGCAGGTCGGCGAGCAGGTTGACGATCTGGGCCTGCACCGACACGTCGAGCGCGGAGACGGGCTCGTCCAGCACGACAAGGTCGGGGTTCAACGCGATCGCCCGCGCGATACCGACGCGCTGGCGCTGGCCGCCCGAGAATTCGTGCGGATAGCGCATCACATGGTCCGGCAGCAGTCCGACCAGTTCGAACAGCTCCGCCACCCGCGCGGCGATCTCTTTGGCCGAAAGCTTGCCGTGGATGCGCAGCGGCTCGGCGACGAGATCTCCGACGCGCCGGCGCGGATTGAGCGAGGCCGAGGGGTCCTGGAAGACCATTTGCAGGCGCCGCCGCAGCGGCCTGAGCTCCGACAGCGACTTCGAGGTGATGTCGTCACCCTCGAACAGAAGCTTGCCGTCGGTGATGTCGTAGAGCCGCACCAGGCAGCGCGCCAGCGTGGACTTGCCGCATCCGGATTCGCCCACGAGGCCTACCGTCTCGCCGCGCCGCACGGTGAGCGACACGTTGTCCACCGCATGGACGGTCCGCCTGCCCTCCGCGGAAAAACGAGTGCCGATCGAAAACCGTTTTGCCAGCGAGCGCGTCTCGAGGATCGGGCGATCTTTTTCTGTCATCGGCTCGCTCATGCTTGCGCCACCCGAAAGCATGCGGCGGCATGCGCACCGCTGCCGAGACCCGGCTTGCCGGCCTCGCAAGGCTCGTAGCGGACCGGGCAGCGCGGACCGAAGGCGCAGCCTTGCGGTAGCCGCAGCAAGGAGGGCGGCGAACCGGGGATCGCCGGCAAGCGGCGCGGTTTCTGGCCGGTCAGCGGCGGGATCGAGCCGAGCAGAGCCCGTGTATAGGGATGTCGCGGATCGGAAAACAGCTCCGTGCGGGTGCCGCGCTCCACCACGCGGCCGGCATACATGACCATGACGCGGTCGGCGAGCTCGGAGACGACGCCCATGTCGTGCGTGATGAAGACCACGGCCGACTTATGCTTCGCCCGCAATTTGCGCACGAGGTCGAGGATGCCGGCCTGCACCGTGACGTCGAGCGCGGTGGTCGGCTCGTCGGCCACCAGCAGCGCCGGATCGCAGGACAAGGCCATCGCGATCACCGCCCGCTGTCGCATCCCGCCGGAAAGCTGGTGCGGATAGCGCGACATGGCCTCGTGCGGATTGGGGAAGTTCACCTCCGCCAGCAGCTCTTCGACGCGCGCCATCGCCTTGGCCTTGCTGACGCCGCGATGCGCGCGGATCTGCTCGGCGATCTGCCAGCCGATCGTGTAGACCGGCGTCAGCGCCGTCATCGGGTCCTGGAAGATCATCGCGATCTCGTTGCCGCGCAGGCGCCGAAGCTCGCGCGGCGGCAAGCCCACCAGTTCGCGGCCCTTGTAGCGGATCGAGCCTTCGATGGTGGCATTCGGGTCGGTGATAAGCCCCATGACGGCCAGCAGCGACACCGTCTTGCCGGAGCCGGATTCGCCGACGACGCCAAGGATCTCGCTTTCCTCGAGGTCGAAGGAAACGCCGTCGATGGCCCGCACCGGCCCGTCATGGGTGCGGAAGGACACTTTGAGATCGCGCACCGACAATATCATGATGCCCTCAGGCGCGGATCGAGAAGGATATAGACGAAATCCACCACCGCATTGGCGATGACCACGAACATCGACGCATACATGACCGTCGCCATGATCATCGGCAGATCGAGGTTCTGCAGCGCGTCATAAGTGAGCTTGCCGATGCCGTGCAGGCCGAACACGACCTCGGTGAGCAAGGCCGAGCCGCCGACCAGCGCGCCGAAGTCGAGGCCGAACAAGGTGACGAAGGCGATGAGCGAGGTGCGCAGCGCATGGCGGAACAGGATGCGGGTCTCCGACAGGCCCTTGGCGCGGGCGGTGCGGATATAATCCTCCTGCATGGATTCGATGATGGCGGCGCGTAAGACGCGCCCGTAAATCCCGATATAGAGGATGGCCAGCGTGATCCATGGGATGACCAGCGTGAGAAACCAGCCCTTGGGATCGTCGGAAAAGTTCTTGTAGCCGAGCGGCGGCACCCAGGAGAACGCCCAGCTGTCGTGGTAGCGGCTCTGGGTGATCAGGTTCATCACCTCGCCCAGCCAGTAGACCGGCATGGAAATGCCGAGCAGGCCCAGCGCCATCAGGAGCTTGTCCAGCCAGCTGTCGCGGGTGGCCGCCGCGACGATGCCGATGATGATCGAGACGACCACCCACAGGACCGCGGCCCCGAACACCAGCGAAAGCGTGACGGGGATCGAATCCATGACGGCCGGCACCACCTTCCAGCCGCGATTGACGAAGGAGGTCAGGTCGCCGGTGACGAAGATCTTCTCCATCATGCGCGTGTATTGCACATAGAGCGGCTGGTCGAAGCCGAAGCTGTGGCGTACCGCCGCCAGCACCTCCGGCGACGCATTGCGGCCGGCGATGCGCGCGGCGGGGTCGGCGCCGGGCGTGGCGAAAAAGATCAGGAAGACGATGACCGAGATGCCGAACATCACGAACAGCATCTGACCGAAACGACGAAGGATGGCGTAAAGCATCAGTCGCGCCCCAGCCTGACCTTGGAGCGCGGGTCGAGCGCATCGCGAAGACCGTCGCCGAAGACATTGAGCGCCATGACGGAAACGGCGATCGCCAGGCCGGGCACCAGCGCCACCAGCGGCCGCGTGTAGAGCAGCGCCTGGCCGTCCTGGATGATCGTGCCCCAGCTTGCGGCCGGCGGTTGCACGCCGATCGACAGGAAGGAGAGCGCCGATTCCGTCAGCATGTTCAGCGCCATCATCAGCGGCACGAAGACGATGAGCGTGGTGGTGATGTTGGGCAGGATGTCGCGCAGGAGGATGCGCCAGCCCGGCACGCCGAGATTGATCGCGGCGAGCACGAACTCACTGTGGCGCAGCGCCAGGACCTGCCCGCGGATCGGCCGCGCGACATAGGGTATATAGACAATGCCTATGATGATGATCGGCAGCCATAGGCTGCCCGATTGGATCTCGATCGGCCCGATCGCGATGCCTTGCGCGATGGTGACGATGGAAAGCGAGATTGCCAGCAGATAGATCGGGAATGCCCAGAGCACGTCCAGCAGGCGCGACAGCACCGTGTCCGTGATGCCGCCGAAATAGCCGGCGATCAGTCCCGCCAGCGTGCCGAAGATCAGCGTGAAGATGGTCGCGGCGCCGGCGATCAGCAGCGAGTTGAGCCCGCCAAAGAGCAATCTCGCCATGACGTCCCGCCCCTGGCTGTCGGCGCCGAGGAAGTAGTTGCCGAGCCGCCAGGTCGGACCGATTGGCGTGTAGCCAAGTCCCAGTCCCTCGGTCGACTGTTCCATCACCGGAACGTCGGCGCCGTCGACCTGGATGACGGCGTCGAGCGTCGAGGCGAAAGGATCCGTGCCCGCCCATTTCGCGTAGAGCGGCGCGCTGAAACAGGCGAGAACGATGATGAGGAACACGGCCAGGGACGCCATGGCGGCCCTGTCCGTTGCCAGCTTCGCAAACGCGACGGCCCAGGGCCCTCGCGTCTTGCGCGGCATGGCGGCGACTTGGCTGGACACGATGTGCCTTCCGCGTTCGTTACTGCACTCAGGGCCCCTTACTGCACCCAGGCCCCCTACTGCACCCAGGACTGGGTGATAATCCAGTTGAACTGCGGGTTGAACTTGAAATTGCCGACGCGCTTGCTGACGAAATCAAGCCGCTTCGGCGTGAACAGACCGACCGCCGGCGCCTTGTCGGTGACCTGCTTGTCGATCGCGGCCCACAATTTGTCGGCCGCCTTCTGGTCGGTCACGCCAAGGTCCAGCGCCTTCTGCATCTCGGCATCGATGTCCTTGTCGCAGAAGCCGGAGATGTTGATCGAGGCGTCCGAGCCTTCGCGGAAGGATGCGCAGCTGAACAGGATGTTCAGGAAGTCCGACGCCGCGGGGTAGTCCTTGTACCACTGGGTGACGGACATTTGCACTTTGTTGTTGGTGTTCTGGATATAGGTGAACTGCAGGTTGGACGAGATCGGCTTGACGTCGGCGACATAGCCGATGGTGGTCAGCACGCTCTGCAGATAGACGCCGATCGACCGCGAGATGGCGGTATCCTCGACGATGATGGTCACCTTCTGGCCCTTGGTGCCCGATTCCTCGACCAGCTGCTTGGCCTTGTCGACATCCGGAGCCGACCATTTGGCGCCAGGGTTCTTGGTGAAGGGGCAATAGTCCTCATGTCCGGGGAAGTCCGGCGGCAGGACCTGACAGACCGGCGAGGCCAGCACCTTGCCGCCGAACAGCTTGACCAGCGTGTTGCGGTCGACGGCGTAAGCGACGGCCTGGCGGGCCTTTTCATTGTCGAATGGAGCCACGCGGGTGTTCAGCGGCGCGTACCACCAGGCCGAAAGCGGCGAGATGTGCAGCTGGTCCATGGACTTGCTGCCGAGTTCGCCAAGGCGGTCGCTGGGCAGCGCGTCGAACATCCAGTCCGCCTCGCCGTTCTGGATGGCCGTCACGGCCGCCTCCTCCGACAGGCCGAAATCATACTGCACGACATCCGGATAGCCGTCCGGCTGAGCTTCCTCGCTCCACTGCTTGAAATTGGGGTTGCGGGAAACGGTCATGCCCTTGTTGGGGTCGAAGGCCGAGATCATGTAGGGGCCGGTGCTGGGGATCGGCTTGGAGCCCATATCCTCCGTCGGCGTGTCCGCCGGCAGGATCACGGCATGCGGCAAGGCAAGCTTGTAGAGGATCTCGGCGTCCGGCTTGGTGAGATTGAGGGTGATCGTGCCGGCCGCCTCATCGGCGACGACACCGCCTTCCAGCGTGCAGCTCTTGGTGTCGGCCAGGCATTTGTCGGCGCCGACGATGCCGGCATAGAAGGTGCCTGAGGTCGGCCCGGAGACCTTGAAGATGCGCTGGAAGGAAGCGACGACGTCCTTCACGCCGAGGTCCTGGCCGTTGGAGAACTTGATGCCCTTGCGCAGCTTGAAGGTGAAGGTCTTGCCGTCATTGCTGACCGTGGGCGGCGCCTCGGCCAGGTCGGGAACGATGCTGAAGCCCTCGACGCCCTCGGCCTTGCGGAAGGCGACCAGGCCGTCATAGATCGGCTGGTACATCTGCCAGCCCTGGTCGGTGTAGTTGATGTGCGGATCGAGGGTGCCGGCAGCCGATCGGGCAAGCAGGCGGATGGTGCCGCCACGGTGTTCCTTGAGATATTCGGCCTGCGCCGGAGCGAGCCATGAGCCGGCCAGCAATGAAGCGGCCGACGCCGCCAAAAGCAGTTTCTTCATGTCGTCATTCCCCTTTCAGTTGTCGTTGTCGTCCAGGAAGTCTCCCACCACCCGCATGCAGAGGTCCTGCTCCTCGACATGCGGCATGTGGCTTGAATGCTCGAATATCTGCCAGCGCGATCCCTTGATGCCGTCCTTGAAGGGTTGCACGGTCGCTGGCGTGGCTTCGTCGTAACGGCCGGAGATGAGAAGTGTGGGAACCTCGATGGCCGGCAGGCGGTCGATGACGCTCCAGCTCTTCAGCGTGCCGATGACGTGGAACTCGTTCGGGCCGTTCATCACATTGTAGACGGTCGGATTGCGCACGATCTGGGCGAAAGTCTCCGTCACCTCGGGCGGAAACGGCACGACCCGGCAGACATGCCGTTCGTAGAACCGCATCGTCGCTTCCTGGTAGGCCGGATCGTCCGTCGTGCCGGCCTGTTCGTGCTTCGTCAGCGTCTCCTGCACGTCCCTGGGCAGATCGGCGCGCAGCCGATTGGCCTCCTCGACCCAAAGCTTCATGGAAGCCGGCGAGTTGGCGATGGTCAGCGACTTCAGGCCCTTCGGCCGGGTCACGCCATATTCGGCGCCCAGCATGCCGCCCCAGCTCTGCCCGAGCACATGGAAGCCGCCGCGGATGCCGAGATGGTCGACGAGGTTTTCCAGCTCATCGATGAAAAGCTGGGGCGTCCAGAAATCGGCTCCCTTTTCCGGCAACAAGGTGGAATTGCCGCAGCCCAATTGGTCGTAGTGGATGACGGCGCGGCCGCCTCGGGCAAGAAGCTTGTAGGCGTCGACGTAGTTGTGCGCGGCGCCCGGCCCGCCATGCAGGATGACCACCGGAGCCTTGCCGGCATCGAGCTCGCCGCTGATCCGATACCAGGTTTCGTAGGCGCCGAAGCCGGCCCGCCCTTCCTTGCTGACGATCTCGGACGACATCCCGGCTCCCTGTGTGGTTGAAGACATTCTCGTTGTCGCTTAGTTCGCCGCCCGGCCGGACTGCACCCACTCTTCCAGCATCTGCACGCCGAAGGCCGTGGCGCCCTCGCGGCCCAGAGGCCGGTCCTTGTCGGCCAGTTCCTTGCCGGCGATGTCGAGATGCACCCAGGGACGGTCTTCGGTGAAATTGCGCAGGAAGGCGGCGGCATAGGGCGCGTCGCCGTCTTCCATGTCCTTGGCGTGGTGCCGGATATCGGCGAAGGGCGATTGCAGGCCCTCGTCATAGGCCCGGTCGAGCGGCAGTTGCCAGAACCGCTCGCCGACCTTCTCGCCGGCCGCGATCATGCGCGAGGCGATGGTGTCGTCGGTGCTGAACAGACCGGCGAAGACCGAGCCCAGGCCGCGCATCACCGAATAGGTCAGCGTGGCCAGATCGACGATCACCGATGGGTTGAAGCGCGAAGCGGCGTAATAGAGGCAGTCGGCCAGGATCAGCCGCCCTTCCGCATCCGTGTCGAACACCTCCACGGTCTGCCCCGACGCGGTCGTGATGATGTCGCGCGGCTTGAGCGCGGTGCCCGACGGCATGTTCTCGGCGATGCCGAGCACGCCGACGGCATGCACCGGGCTGCCTTGCCGGGCGAGCGCGATCAACAGGCCGACCACGGCGGCGGCGCCGCCCATGTCGGCCTTCATGTCGAACATCTGCTCGCCGCGCTTGATGCACAGGCCGCCGGTGTCGAAGCAGACGCCCTTGCCGACGAAAGCCAGCGGCTGCGCCGGAGCGCCCTTGCCGCGATAGCGCAGGACGGCGACTCGCGGCGGTCGCGCCGAACCGGAGCCGACGGCCAGGATCGCATTCATGCCGAGCTCCTTCAGCCGCGCCGCGTCGAGGATCTCGACATCGATGCCGGCCTCGCGCAGCGGCTCCAGGTGATCGTGGAAATTGTCGGGGTGGAGATGGTTCGGCGGCAGGTTGACCAGGGTGCGCGCATATTCGACGCCGTCGGCGATGGCGTTGATCCGCGCCAGCGCCGCTTTCAGCTCCGGACCGGCCGCGCCGATCATCTGCACGCGCAAGGTGCGGTCGGCGCCTGCCCCCTGACGCCGGTTTCGCATGTCGAAACGATAGCGCCGCAACCGCATGCCGAGCGCAACCCGCGCCAGGATTTCCGCTGCCGGAAGCTCGACACCCGCGAGCGGGTCCAGCACGAGGGTAGCCGCGCATTCGCCCTTGCCTTCCAGATGCGCGGCAAGCAAACCGCCGGCGCGCGCCAGGGAAAGCGTGGTCACGGCCTCGGCCCTGCCCAAAGCCAGCACCACCACGCGACGGACGGGCATGGCCTTGGGAGCGATGACGTCGACGCAGGCGCCGGATTGTTCAACAACGGCCGGGTCGGAACACGCGCGGGACAAGATCCCGTCCATTTCGGCATCGAGCGCCGCTGCCCGTGGGCCAAAACCGTTTTGAGCGGCTTGCAGGATCACGACGACCGAGGTTTCCGCGGAAATCTCGTCCGCCGTCGCGAAGACCGGCGCCGGCGACTGAGGCATAAAAGCTCGTTCTCCCATTCTAGGAGCGCCCCCGCCGAGGCTCGGCTTGCGTCATGCGCAAAGCTTCGCCGGCCAACGGCGGAAACCGGTATCCCGGTCTCCGCCGCTGACGGAACGGCATCGGAGTGCCCAAATAATCGTTTTCGGATGGCGACTTAGTCGCTCTTGCCTTTTGGGTATCCCTGAACCGGCCAGGCGATCAAACGCCAATTTCGCCCAAGTCGATTGACAAAAACTCAACTGACATTTCATGATCGGCCAATGGCCCTGCCCTCGCTCAATGGCATGCGCGCTTTCGAGGCCGCCGCGCGTCTCGGCAGCATCAAGGATGCAGCGGAAGAGCTGCATCTGACGCCCTCGGCCGTCAGCCGCCACATCCGCGCGCTTGAAAGGAACCTCGGCCAGGACCTGTTCGAACGCGGTTTTCGCCAGATCACCCCGACCATTAGGGGCTCATACTACGCGCGCTCTCTTTCGGAGGCATTCGAGGCCATCTGGCGCGCCACCGACGATGTCAGCTTCGTCGATGGGCCGTGGCACGGCAGGACCCAGCGTGTCAGGGTGCTCTGCGTGCCGACCGTCCTGAACCTCTGGCTGGCGGACCGGTTGCCGAATTTCCGGCGACTGCATCCATCCGTGGACCTGGAGATCTCGACGTCGGGCAAGCGCGCCAATTTCGATTTGGCGATTGTCGACGAGTTCGTCTACAAGGCCGGTCCCGCCTTGACGCTGCTGATCCCGCTCCTGCTGACGCCGGTATGCGCACCGTCGCTGCTGGAAGGTCCGGTGCCGCTGCGCTCCCCCGCCGATCTGGTCAACCATCACCTGATCCACGAATGCGAGACCATGCGGTGGAAGCGGTGGCTGGAGCAGGAGGGCGTTCTCGACACCACGCCTAAATCCAGCACGACACTCGATGACTGCACCTTGATCATGCGCGAGGTGATAAACGGCGCGGGGATCGCCCTGGCCGACACCATAATGGCCCAGGACCTTCTGCAGCAAGGCAGGCTTGTCGCCCCCTTCAGCGCCCGCCACGCCTATCCCGCCGGCATCTACCTGCACCAGCGCCGCAGCATCGGAAACAAGCCGGGCACCGGTTTGTTCCAGGACTGGCTGCTCGCCGAGATCGCCGACCACAAGCGGACCATGGGTATCGCGTAGCGTATCTCGGAAAGACGTGCCGACCGAGCGCCGCGCAAGAAAAAAGGCGGCGGCCGACCGGCCACCGCCTTCATATTTGTCGACGGCTGCGCTCAACCCTTGATGGTGGCGGTCAGCTCGTCATAGGCCTTGCAGGCTTCGTCGAGCGTCGTCGCGCCCTGATACTTGGTCGTCACAGCCTGCACCTTGGCGGTCAGATCGGCCGCCTTGCTCGGGTCCTTGGTGATGGCTTCCTGGAGGGCGGCAGCCATGTCCTGCGCCTTCTTGGCGGCGATTTCCTGCGTGCATTCCGGCCCCTTGGAGCAAGCCGAACCGGCCAACGCCGCAACACCGACGGCAACGAGCAAAAACTTCTTCATGTCAATCATCTCCTCAAAAAAGGCAGCCGCCCATCGCGGCTGCCTCCACTGGCCGAAGCCCAAAGGCCAGAGCCGAGCGTGCCATAACCTCTGATTGTGGCGGCGCGCAACGACCGGGCCATGTCAACTTGTGTAACAGGGTTGCAACAGGCGTTTGCCGCGAAGCCTATCGCTTCGTATCCTGCTGGATGCCCCTGCTCTTCCAGCCAGTCTCCGCGCCCTTGCCTCCCGCTCCCAGGGCATGCAAGGAGTGGGTCGAGCAACGGGATGACAGGCATGGCAGCTGAGGCGTCGAGCAGCGATCTGGTGCAGGTGGTGGCGCTGCTCGCCGCCGGCGTCGTCGCCGTGCCGATCTTCAAGCGCATGGGGCTGGGCTCGATCCTCGGCTACCTCGCCGCCGGCGTCGTCATCGGCCCGTTCGGCCTGCGCATCTTTTCCGAATCGGAAGCGATCCTCCATGTCGCCGAGCTCGGCGTCGTGATGTTCCTGTTCATCATCGGTCTGGAGATGCAGCCTTCGCGGCTTTGGGGCCTGCGCCGCGAGATCTTTGGACTGGGCGCGCTGCAGGTCGGCGTCTGCGCGGTGCTTCTGACCCTCGTCGGATTGGCCGGAGGCTTTCCGATCGCGCAGTCCTTCGTCGCCGGCGCCGGCTTCGTGCTGACCTCGACGGCGATCGTCATGCAGCTGCTGGAGGAGCGTGGCGAGATCGCCACGCCGAAAGGCCAGCGCATCGTCTCCATCCTGCTGCTCGAAGACCTGATGATCGTGCCGCTGCTCGCGCTGATCGCCTTCCTCGCGCCCGGCGGCGCCGAGACCAGCCTCTCGGAGCGGCTGACCGAAGTTGGCATCGGCATCGCCGCGATCGTCGGGCTGGTCGTGGCCGGCCGTTACCTGCTCAATCCGCTCTTCCGCATCCTGGCCGACGCCCGCGCCCGCGAAGTCATGACCGCCGCGGCGCTGCTGGTGGTGCTGGGATCGGCGCTCGCCATGCAGCTTTCCGGCCTGTCGATGGCGATGGGCGCCTTCCTCGCCGGCGTGCTCCTGTCGGAATCGACCTTCCGCCACCAGCTCGAAGCCGATATCGAGCCGTTCCGCGGCATCCTGCTCGGCCTGTTCTTCCTCGCCGTCGGCATGTCGCTCGACCTCGGCGTCGTCGCCCAGAACTGGCGGCTGGTCGCCATCTATGTCGTCGCCTACATGGTCATGAAGGCGATCGGCATCTACGCCGTCGCGCGCATCCTGAAGAGCGGCCACCGCGAGGCGCTCGAACGCGCCGTCTTCATGGCGCAAGGCGGCGAGTTCGCCTTCGTGCTCTATTCGTCAGCCGCGGCGGTCGGCATCATCGACGGCCAGGCCAACGCCACGCTGACCGCCATCGTCATCATCTCGATGGTGCTGACGCCCTTGGCGATCATAGCGCTGCGTTACCTCACCCCGCGCGACGAGCAGTCGCTTGACGGCGTCGACATCGCCGAGGGCCTCACCGGCAGCGTCCTGATCATCGGCTTCGGCCGCTTCGGCCAGATCGCCAGCCAGCCGCTGCTGCTGCGCGGGCTGGATGTCTCGATCATCGACAACGAGGTGGAGATGATCCAGGCGGCCGCCGATTTCGGCTTCAAGGTCTATTACGGCGACGGCACCAGGCTCGATATCCTGCACGCGGCCGGCGCGGGCCGGGCGCGCGCGGTTCTGATCTGCGTCGACAAGCCGGACGCAGCGGTGCGCATCGCCCAGCTGATCAAGGCCGAATTCCCTTTGGTCACCATCCTCGCGCGCGCCTTCGATCGCGGCACGGCGCTGCAGCTCATAAGAGCCGGCGTCGACTACCAATTGCGTGAAACCTTCGAATCGGCGCTCGTCTTCGGCGGCTCGGCGCTGGAGGCGCTGGGCGTCGATCCGGAGGAAGTCGCCGAGGTCATCGAGGACGTGCGCCGCCGCGACACCGCCCGCTTCGAAACCCAACTCGCCGAGGGCATCCGCGCCGGCCAGCGTTTCCTGAAAGGCAATATCGGCACGCCGATCCCGACGCCGCTCACCCAGCCGCGCCGTGCCGGCCGGGCGCTGAACCAGGAGACCGCCGTCGTGCTGAACCAGGCAGAAACAAAGAACTGAAGGACAAGGCATGGCAGAACTCGATCCGCGAGCGCTTTCGGTCACCAAATTCTGGCGCGATGCCGGCTACGACGCCTGGTTCGAGAAGAACGATTCCTTCGACGCGGATTTCCGCAACCGGTTTCTGGAGTTGCACTACGCCGCCGCGCAGCGCGAATGCGACGACTGGAGCGCGCATGCCGAAGGCTCGCTGGCGCTGATGATCCTTCTCGATCAGTTCCCGCGCAACTGCTTCCGCGGCAGCGGCCACATGTATGCGACTGACCCGCTCGCCCGGTACTTCGCCGACAGGGCGATCGCCGCCGGTCAGGACCTGGAACTGGACGAGCAGCTTCGCGTCTTCCTCTATTTGCCCTTCGAGCATTCCGAATCGCTGGCGGACCAGCAACGGTCGGTCGAACTGACGGCCGCCAGGGCGCCCGACTATCTGAAATACGCCGAGGAGCACCTGGAGATCGTCCAACGCTTCGGACGCTTCCCGCACCGCAACTTGATGCTTGGCCGCGCGACGACCGCCGAGGAACAGGCTTTCCTGGACGGCGGCGGTTTTTCCGGCTGACCAGCCGGCTTTGGAGCAATTCCAGGAAAAGTGTGAGCGGTTTCCGTCTGGAATTGCGACAATCCAAAATCAGCCGAGCCACCATTCGCGGCCCGACGGCAGCCGCTCGATGCCGGACGTGTCGACGGCTCCGAGCCGTTCCGACACGCTCCTGCCGCCAACCGAAAGCGCGGGCGCGATCTCGGCCAGCGGCGCCAGCACGAAGGCGCGTTCCAGCATGCGCGGGTGCGGCACTTCGAGCCCGGTCTCGTGAATCACCCGGTCGCCGAACACCAATATGTCGATGTCGATCAGGCGCGGCCCCCAGCGCTCCTCGCGCACGCGCTTCAGCCGCTTCTCGACGTCGAGGCAAAGGTCGAGCAACGCGCGTGGCGAAAGCGCCGTCTCGATCGCGGCGGCGGCGTTGAGGAAATCGGGCTGGTCGAGCTTGCCCCAGGGCGGCGTGCGGTAAAGCGAGGAGACGGCGGTGACGCGCGTCGCGTCGTCGCCGTCCAGCATGCGCAATGCCGCGCCCATGGACTTCGCCGGGTCGCCGAGATTGCCGCCCAGGCTGAGGTAGACGGCGCTATTCCGGCCAGACAACGCTCACCTCGACATGATCGAGCACGCCCGGCACCGGGGCGTTCGGCTTGCGTACGGTGATCGCGGCTTTCCTGATCTGCGAGAACCGCGCCGTCAGCGCTTTCGCGACCTCCAGCGCCAGCGCCTCGATCAGGAAGCGGCGATGTCCGGTCACGATCTCCTCGATGACCGAGAAGGCGACGCCGTAATTGACGGTATCCTCGATGGAATCCTCCGTCAGCGGCCGGCTGGGCTCGACCGTCAGCTCGGCATCGACGTAGAAACGCTGGCCAAGCGTCTCCTCCTCGTCAAGCACGCCGTGGCGGGCGAAGAAGGCGCAGTTCTTCATGCGGATGACGTACATGATCAGTGTCCGGGAGGAAGCTCGGTTTCGCGGGCAAGCATAGCATCGGTCACCGCCAGCGCGTCCACGTTGATTGCGACATCGTGGACGCGAAACAGGTCGGCTCCTTTCAAGCGCAGGATGACGCTGGTGGCCGCCGTGCCGGCCGCCCGATCGCCGGCCTCGCGCCCCGTCGCGCTGCCGATGAAGCGCTTGCGCGAGGTCCCCGCCATCAGCGGATAGCCGAGCGCCTGAAGCTCGGAAAACCGCGCCATCAGGTCGAGGTTTTCCTCCGCCGTCTCCTTGGCGAAGCCGAAGCCGGCGTCGAGCACGATCTGGCTATCGGCGACCTTGCCGGCGCGCGCGATCTCCAGCGATCTGCGCAGGAACAGGAACTGGTCCTCGATCACGTCTGGCAGCTTCTGCCGTTCGCGCCCGGTATGCATGATGACGAGCCCGGCGCCGGTCTCGGCGGCGACGCGCGCGATGCCGGGCTCGCGCTGCAGCCCCCAGACGTCGTTGACGATATGGGCCCCGGCCGCGACCGCACGCCGCGCCGTGTCCTCGCGGTAGGTATCGACCGAGATCAGCGCCTGGCCGGAAGCCGCGAGCGCGGCGATGACCGGCAGCACGCGGCCCTGCTCTTCTTCAGCGGTGATCGGAGCAAAACCAGGTCGGGTCGATTCCCCGCCGACATCGATGACGGCGGCGCCCTCTTTCACCATGCGGCGCGCCTGCTCCAGCGCCTTCTCGGGCGCGATGAACAGGCCGCCGTCGGAAAAACTGTCCGGGGTCACGTTGAGGATGCCGACGACGACGGCCTTCGGACCGAGGTCGAGATAGCGTCCATGCGCCAGCTGCCATCGCCTTGTCGTCATTGTCCATCAACCATGCGTGATCCGCGCGAAATCAATTCCGTTGCGCTGGCGACGGCCCTAAAGCAAGGTGCGTGAAGAGGCAATATGATGAACCGATCCCTGCTCTGCGCCCTGATGCTCGCATTGACCGCCATGCCGGCGGGCGCGGCCAATCTGGTGAAGACCTATAGCTATTTCAGCGTCGGCGGCCGCACGCTCGACGATATCCAGAACCAACTGTCGAGAAACGGCCCCGAAGTGAAGAGCACCGGCTCGCGGCATCCCGGCGCCACGCAGATGGCCTTCACCACCCGCATCAGCTACGCGCAGAGCGCGGAATCCTGCCGCATCGCCGACGCGGCCGTCACCGTGAAGGTCAAGGTGATCCTCCCCGAATGGCGGCGCCCGCGCAAAGCCGATCCCGACGTCAGGCTGTTCTGGGACACGCTGTCGGCCGACATCAAGCGGCATGAGGAGCGCCATGTCGAGATCGCCAAGAACCATGCTCGCCTGCTCGAGGATGCGCTGAAATCCATCCCTGCGCAAAAGACATGCGAGGAGGCAAAGGCCAAGGCCGCGGCGGTCCAGGCAGCCGAGCTCGCCAGGCACGATCAGGACCAGGTGCGCTTCGACCGCGTCGAAAGCGTCAATTTCGAAAACCGCATCCTCCGACTGATGCGTTACCGGATGGAGCGCGTCGAAGCCGGGCAACTGCCGCCGCCTTGAGCTGAGGCAAGCCGCATCCGAGGCCAATTTCGCCCAAGCATGGTGCCAGACCGGGAAAACTTTCGAAGGGCGGTCGAAATCGGCCTATATCGAACGACATATACCGGGGTCGAACACTCGAACCGCCATCCACGATGAGAAATGAAGGCGCGGCCGGCCGGAGCCGTTTTGGCGCACTGAGCATCAGCCTTTGAAAGAATGACGCATGGACCAGACCGTCGAGAAACAGGCGATGGCGCCGAAAGCCACGCCGATGATGAGCGAGAGCGAGAAGAATACCATCATCGCCGGCGTGCTGTTGTCGATGCTTTTGGCGGCGCTTGACCAGACCATCGTTGCCCCCGCCCTGCCGACGATCGCGCGCGCGCTCGGCCATGCCGAGTATCTGCCGTGGATCGTCACCGGCTATCTTCTGACCGCGACGGCGGTGGCGCCGCTCTACGGCAAGATCTCCGATGTCTATGGACGCCGGCCGGTCATCCACGCGGGCATCCTCATCTTCCTGCTCGGGTCGCTGGTCAGCGCGCTCGCGCCCAACATGCTGGTGCTGGTCATCGGCCGCGCCATCCAGGGCGCCGGCGGCGGCGGTCTCTTCGCGCTGGCCCAGACGGTCATCGGCGATCTCGTGCCGCCGCGCGAGCGCGCCCGCTACGCGGCCTGGATCTCCGGCACCTGGGCGGTGGCCAGCGTCGCCGGTCCGCTGCTCGGCGGCGTGTTTGCCGAACATCTGCACTGGTCGTTGATCTTCTGGATCAACCTGCCGATCGGCTTCCTGGCCATGGCCATCGTCAACAACCCGCTGAAGAAGCTGCCGATCGCGGCCAAGCATCACCGCATCGACGGTTTGGGGGCGGTGCTCCTGGTCATCGCCACGGCGCTGCTGCTTCTGGCGCTCAGTTGGGGCGGCAGCACCTATCCCTGGTTCTCAGGCGAGATTCTCGGGCTTGTGGCCTGCTCGGCCGTGTTCTGGTTCTTCTTCGCGCTGAGGCTGCTGAGAGCGGCCGAGCCTTTGGTCTCGCTCGAAGTGTTGGGCAACCCGATCGTGCTCGCCGGCACGCTGTCGATGTTCCTGCTGCAGGCCGCCAACATCGGCGCGTCGGTCTACCTGCCAGTCTATCTGCAATCGGTCGTCGGGCTTTCGGTGAGCGAATCCGGCACGGCGATGCTCGGCCTCTTGCTCGGCACAGTCGCCGGCGCCGCCTTCAGCGGCCGCATGATCCCGCGCTTCGTCCACTACAAGCGCATCGCCATGATCGGCCTCGGCCTGGCGATCGTCTGCATAGGCCTGCTCAGTGCCATTGCGGGACACGCCTCGCTGCTCGAAGTCGAAATCCTGACCACGCTGATCGGCGTGGGCAGCGGCACGACCTTCCCGGTCGCCACTGTCTCGGTCCAGAATGCGGTCGACCGCGCGCATCTCGGCGTCGCGACGGGCGTGCTGACCTTCCTGCGCACGCTGGGTGGGGCGCTGGGCGTCGCCATGCTCGGCGCCGTTGCGCTGGGTTTTGGCCTGCCCTTGGCCGCCGAAGGCTCGCAGACGCACATCCAGCTGACATCGGCAATGCCGTTCGTGATGATCTTCCTCACCGCCGGTATCACGCTCGTGCTGGCGCTGATCACGCTGGCCGTGATGCCTGAAAAGGAACTGCGCGGCCACGACGAGAACGCGGCGCCCGTCCTGGCGGAATAATTCTTCAGTCGTGGACGCCGAGCTTCTTCTGCAGGCTGGTCGACGAGGTCGTGTACTGGAAGACGATGCGCTCGCCCGGGCTGATGACGCGCTTGGCCGCCTGCGCCATCAGCGCCACCTCATGGAAACCTGACAGGATCAGCTTCAGCTTGCCGGGGTACCAGTTGATGTCGCCCACCGCAAAGATGCCAGGGATCGACGTCTGGAACTTCTCGGTGTCGACCGGGATCAGGTTCTCGTGAAGGTTGAGGCCCCATTCGGCGATCGGCCCGAGCTTCATGGTGAGGCCGAAGAACGGCAGCATGCGGGTGCACGGCACGTCGACGTCGCCGTCCGGACCGCCCTTGATGGTCGCCGATGACAGCTGGCCGGCGGCGCCGGCGAGACCGCTGACCTGGCCGACGAGAAATTGCAGCTGCTTCATCTCCTGCATGGCATACATCTTGTTGACGCTGTCGGGCGCCGCCCTGAATTCCGGGCGGCGATGGACCAGCGTCACGCTTTTGGCGATCGGCTGCAGGTTGAGCGTCCAGTCGAGCGCCGAATCGCCGCCACCGACGATGACGAGGTCGTGCCCGCGAAAATCCTCCATGCGCCGGACGGAATAGAAGACGCTCTTGCCCTCATAGTCCTCGATGCCGGGAATGGGCGGGCGCTTGGGCTGGAACGAGCCGCCGCCGGCGGCGATCACCACCACCTTGGCCTCGAACACCTCGCCTTCATCCGTCGCGACGCGGAAACTGCCGTCCTCGAGCTTTTCAAGGCTCGAAACCATGCGGTTGAAGGTGAACTCCGGCTTGAACGGATGGATCTGCTCCATCAGCTTGTCGACGAGGCCCTGGGCCGAAATCATGGGCCAGCCCGGAATGTCGTAGATCGGCTTTTCCGGGTAGAGCTCTGCGCATTGCCCGCCGGGACGGTCGAGAATGTCGATGAGGTGGCATTTCATGTCGAGCAGCCCGAGCTCGAACACGGCGAACAGGCCGACCGGCCCCGCCCCGACAATGAGAACGTCCGTCTTGATCGTATCGGTCATGCGCTGCGCCCCATTGGGAAATGGTGCGAGACTGCATGAGCTATCGCCTGCTGCCAAGCAGCCAGCGCGAAAGAAAATTGGAAAGTCGGCTTCAGCCTTGGCGTTCAGGCACGCGCACGATCAGCCCGTCCAGTGCGTCGCGCACCTTGATCTGGCAGGAGAGGCGCGAATTCGGCCGAACGTCGTAGGCGAAGTCCAGCATGTCCTCTTCCATCGCCTCCGGCTCGCCGACCTCGGCCGTCCATGCCTCGTCGACATAGACATGGCAGGTCGCGCAGGCGCAGGCGCCGCCGCATTCGGCTTCGATGCCGGGCACCGCGTTGCGGATCGCGTTTTCCATCACCGTCGAGCCGTTTTCGGCGTCCACGTCAAATCGGGTCCCGTCATGGGCGATGTAAGTCAGCTTGGTCATTAAGTCACCTGAGGAGTCGCAGCCGAGATAATCACTCCGCCGGACAAGTCAACTGCGGCGCGAAAGCGCCACGAAATGACGTTTTTCAAAAAGTTAATGCTAGCGGCTGATGCCGGCGATGAAATCCCGCACTTCCTCGATCAGCGTGCCGAGCCGCTTGAGCGCGCGGACATCTTCCGGCTGCTTTTCGATGATCGCCGCGCATTCGGCCACCGCAAAGGCGCCGATGCCGCGCGCCGAGCCCTTCAAGCCATGCGCCAGAAGCACCCGCTGCCGCATGTCGGCGTCGGCGATCTGGTCGCGGACGCTGAGCGACTGATGGACGAACAGCGCCAGCACCTCCCGTTCGAGGTCGCGGTCGCCCATTGTCTGACGCGCCAGATGACCGAGATCCACAGGTCGGGCTCCGACGGTTCCGGAGGCATCTCCCCCCGGCATGGAAAACGCAATACCGGTTTCGCCACGCATACGCACTGCAACTCCATCAAGCGGGCAGACGGGCCCGAGAAAATAGGCGACTCCGGTCGCCAAGGGGTTAACGATTGCAGGGGAAAAATGTTGTCACGGAGGCGGCCGGATCACGCTTCCGTTAACCTTATATTTAAAGTTTTACGTATCGCCGGGAATGCATGTTTTCTTTACCCCTGTGTGTCATTACGATACGAAGGTCCATTTTTCAGCCTCCTGCTCGGGATAGACAAGCCAGAATCGGGCCAGAATCAGGCCAAAATCATAAGTCCCGCGGCAGCTAGTACAGGGTAGCGAAGGCATGGCTAAGAAACCAACGACGACCAAGTCTCTCGACAGCGACGTAGCCGCGGAACTGGAAAAGGCGCTCGACCTTGACCTTGCCGGCGACGAAGGCGGCCTCGATATGGCGGCGTCGATGGAGGACCTCGAAGCGCAGATCTCGGCGGCAGCCGACGAGCTGGCGCGCGAGGGCCGCAGCCAGAGGGCGGAGCCGGCAAACAACCCCCAGCCTGCTAGCCCCCAGACTGCCAAGGCCCCCGCGCCCAAGCCGGCCGAACTGCGCCCGGTCGAGCCGCGCAACGGGCAGCCGGCCGGCTTCACCCCTCCCGCCGGCTTCACGCCCGCCAATGACGACCGCCAGAAGGACTACAAGACGCTGCTGCACAGCCTCAACCGGCGTGCGTCGAGCACCGTCTACTGGGTGATCGCCTTTATCTCGCTGGCCTGGATCGCCGGCGCCGGCGGCCTGGCCAACCTTCTGTTCGGCCCCGACATCTGGAAGATCCGCACCTTCGACCAGTTCTTCGCCCGCCCCGAGCTGATCGGCCTGGCGGTTGCCGCGATCGTTCCGGTCATCCTGTTCTGGGCGTTCGCCGCCATGATTCGGCGCGCGCAGGAAATGCGCATCGCCGCGCAATCCATGACCGAGGTCGCCTTCCGCCTGGCGGAGCCGGAAAACCTCGCCCAGGACCGCGTCATGATGATCGGCCAGGCCGTTCGCCGCGAGGTGGCGGCGATGGGCGAAGGCATCGAGCGGACGCTCGCCCGCGCCGTGGAGCTCGAAACGCTCGTCCACGGCGAAGTCAGCCAGCTCGAACGCTCCTATTCCGAGAACGAGGCTCGCATCCGTTCGCTGGTCGACGGTCTGGGCAGCGAGCGCGAGGCGGTCGTCACGCATGCCGAGCGCGTGCGCGCCTCGATTGCCAGCGCTCACGAGACGCTGCGCGACGAGATCGGCTCGGCCAGCGACATCATCCGCGACTCGATCCTCAACGCCTCGACCAAGCTGTCGATGACGATCAACAATTCCGGCGACACGCTGATCGATCGCATCAATGAGAGCTCGACGTCGATCTTCGATTCCGTCGAATCGCGCCTGGACAGCATCACCGACCGTCTTTCGACCTCCGGCGAAGCCTTCGCCAGCCTGCTCGATACCCGCATCGCCAAGCTGACCGACACCACGGACGGCCTGACCCGCTCGCTGACCGACCTGCTCGACGACCGCACCAATGGCATGGTCTCGCTGCTCGGCGGCGCGGCGCGCACGCTGAATTCGGAATTCGAAGCGAGCCTCAGCGGCATCGAGCGCACGCTGGCCGAACGCGGTCAGGCGCTGATCAGCGAATTCCAGACCCGCGCCGAGGCGCTCGACACCGGCACGCAGAAGCTCAACGCCGCCCTCGAAGCGCGCGCCCGTCAGATCAACGAGACGATGGTGGAGCGCGCGAAGGAGATCGCCCACGCCTTTGCCGAGAGCAAGGACACGCTGTCGGCGATGATCGATCAGGGCAAGACCCAGATCGGCGCCGATATGGCCGATATCATCTCGTCGACCTCCTCCATGCTCGAAGCCCGCGCCACCGACTTTGCCGGCCGCATGGAAGCGGCCCGGCATGTGGTGTCGCGTTCCTTCGATTCCGACATCCAGCGGCTGGCCGATGCCCGTGTCGGCATCGAGGAAGCCGTCGAAAACCACAGCCGCGCGCTTTCCGAGAGCCGCGAACGCATGGCCGCCGCCATGCAGGAGGACCTGGCGAAATTCGCCGAAGGCCGCGCGGCGATCGATGCCGCCGTCACCAACCAGGTGCAGAAGCTGGCCGAAGGCCGCGGCCTGATCTCTCGAGCGCTGGAAGAAGACCTGCGCAAGGTGAACGAATCGCGTGCCGCCATCGATGCATCGCTCGGCAGCCATCTGGAGCAGATCGAGGAAGGCCGTAACCGCCTGTCCCAGGCCTTGAACGAAGACTCCGGCAGACTCGTCCAAGCTCGTACGATGATTGACGAAATGGTCGCCGGTCATGTCGGGAAACTGGCTGAGGGCCGCAACATCCTGGCGCGCGCCCTGGAAGCCGATCTCGGCAAGCTGCAGGACAGCCGCGCCTCGATCGACGGCCTCGTCGCCGGGCAGGTCGAGAAGATCGCCGAGGGCCGCGCCGTGCTCGCCAAGGCGCTCGAAACCGACATCATCGGCATCAGGAACCTGATCGAGACCCACTCGACCAAGCTCGCCGAGGACCGCGGCGAACTCAGCCGCGCGCTTGAAGGCGATCTGAGCGGCATTCGCGGCCTGATCGACAGCCACGCCGGCAAGCTCGCCGAGGACCGGAGCCTGCTGTCGCAGACGCTGGAAGCCGACCTTGCCAAGCTCGCCGAAAGCCGCGCCTCGATCGACGGACTGGTCGCCGGCCAGGTCGAGAAGCTCGCCGAAGGCCGCGACATCCTCAAGCGCGCGCTGGAAGCCGACCTCAACACCATCAAGGGTGCCATTGCGGGACATTCGGACAAGGTGTTGGAGGATCGCGCCCAGCTGTCGAAGGCGCTCGAAGCCGACCTGCAGGCCGTCAGCGGCGCCATCGCCGATCACCAGGACAGGCTCGCGCAGGATCGCTCGACCTTGTCGAAGGCCCTGCAGGATGACCTCCAGACTGTAAGCGGCGCCATCGCCGACCATCAGAACAGGCTCGTTCAGGACCGTTCAGTGCTGTCGAAGTCGCTCGAGGACGATCTCGCCAAGCTGGCGGAGAGCCGCTCCAGCATCGACGGGCTGGTCGCCGGCCAGGTCGAGAAGCTTGCCGAGGGCCGCGACATCCTCAAGCGCGCGCTGGAGGCCGACCTCAACACGATCCAAGGCGCGATCGTCGATCATTCGCAGAAGATCAGCGACCACCGCGCCGAGCTTTCGCGTGCGCTCGATGCCGACATGGCCAGCGCCAGCGGCCTCATGCAGACCCATGCCGACCAGCTGTCGCAGAACCGCGCGACGCTGTCCAAGGCGCTGGAGGACGATCTCGCCAAACTTGCCGAGAGCCGCGCCGGCATCGACAGCCTGGTGTCCGGCCAGGTCGAGAAGCTCGCGGAAGGCCGCGACATCCTCAAGCGTGCGCTGGAGGCCGACCTTGCCAAGTTGGCCGAAAGCCGTGCCTCGATCGATGGCCTCGTCGCCGGCCAGGTCGAAAAGCTCGCCGAAGGCCGCGACATCCTCACGCGTGCCCTTGAAGCCGACCTTGCCAAGCTGGCCGAAAGCCGCGCCGGCATCGACGGGCTGGTCGCCGGGCAGGTCGAAAAGCTCGCCGAAGGCCGCGACGTGCTCAGCCGCGCCCTCGAGGCCGATCTCGCCAAGCTGGCCGAAAGCCGCTCCGGCATCGACGGCCTCGTCGCCGGGCAGGTGGAAAAGCTCGCCGAAGGCCGCGATATCCTCAGGCGCGCCCTTGAAGCCGACCTTCAGAAGCTGACCGAAAGCCGCTCCGAGATCGACGACATCATCGCCGGCCATGTCGGCAAGCTGTCCGAAGGCCGCAACATGCTCGCCAAGGCCCTGGAGGACGATCTCGCCAAGCTCGGCGATGCGCGCAAGGACGTCGATCGTTCGGTTTCCGGGCATATCGACCAGATCGCCGCCAGGAGCAGCGACATCTCGGCGGCGATTGCCGCCGACGTCGAGAAGATCGAGCAGGCCTTCAGCCGGCAAACCGGTATCATCGAGGAGCGCGCCGGCACCATGGAGCGTGCGCTGTCGACCGGTGTCGACAATGTCCGCGGCGTGCTGGAAAAGACCGCGGTGTTCGTGGCGGGCGCGCTGCGCGACAAGGTCATGGAAGTCACCAGCGCCCTGCATGAGCAGGCCGGTGCCGCTTTCAGCGACGCCGATCGCAAGATCGCCGAACGCGCTGAGCAGACCTCCGCTGCGCTGCTTGCCAGGGCCGAGGACATCGCCCAGGCCTTCGAGGCGGCCGACCGCCGTCTGCACGAGCGCGCCCAGGACACGTCCAACATGCTGATGGCGCGCGCCGACGATGCTTCGAACGCGCTCATGGCCCGCGCCGAAGAAACCGCCGACAAGCTGTCCACGCGCGCCAGCGAGATCGCCAACACCTTCGACACGGCCGACCAGAAGCTGGTTGCCCGTGCCGTCGAGACGGCCCAGTCGCTTGCCGCGCGTGCCGGCGACATCCTGCGCAACTTCGAGGGCGCCGACGAGCGGCTGTCGATGCGCATCACCGAATCGGCCGAAGCGCTGGCCGCCCGCGCCAGCGATCTCGGCCGCATCTTCGACGCCGCGGACCAGCACCTGATCTCGCGCATTGCTGAAGGCTCGGAGGCATTGTCGTCACGGGCGTCCGAAATTGCCCGCATCTTCGACGATGCAGACAGCCGCCTGGTGTCGCGCATCGCCTCGAGCACCTCGACCATCGGCGAGCATGCCGACACCATCGTCGGCGCCTTCGCCGCCACCGAACAGCGTGTCGCCGACCGCGCCCGCCAGACCGGCCAGGAGCTTGCCGTGCATGCCCGCGAGATCGAGCAGGCGCTGGCCGGAGCCGACGAGCGGCTTGCCGCAAGTGCCGCGGCTGCCGCTTCCCGCGTCGAGGACCAGGTCGCGAGCGTGGAAAGCCGCCTCGCCCACACTGCCGAGACCATGGGCCAGAAGCTCAACGAGCAGGTCTCCAGCGCCGAAGCCCAGCTCATCTCGCGCGCCAACGTCATCGCCGAGACCTTCACGGCGGTCGGCCAGCATATCGGCCAGAGCACCAACGAGGCCGCCAAGACCATCGGCGCCAACACCCGCGAGCTCAACACCATGCTGGCGGCGCGTTCGGCCGAGATGGCGAAGATCCTCGACGAGACGGCCAAGCCGCTGGTCGAGCGTTTCGCCCAGGGCGGTTCCGAACTGCAGCGCAGCATGGAAGAGGTCACCGAAAGGGCGGCCGAGAAGCTACGCAGCGAGAATACGAACCTCGTCAACGCGCTGGCCAGCCGCACCGCCGAGACGCTTTCGGCCGTCGAAGGCGCTCGCTCCTCGCTTTCCGACAGCGTGGCCGATCTCATCGGCCGCATGACGACCTCCAGCGCGCAGCTCGGCCAGCTGATCGAGCAGGCTGCCGTCAATCTCGGCCAGGTCGAGGAGCGGCTCTCGGGCAGCACGCAGAGCTTCGCCACGACCACGGAGAAGGCCGCCCAGACCTTCGCCAGCTCGGCGCGTCTGGTCGATTCCAACACGACGCGGCTCACCGACCTGTCCTCGGCGACGCTGCGCGAGGTGGCCTCGATCGCGACCAAGTTCGACGAGCACAGCCGGCTGCTCTCCAGCGCCTCGAACCTGCTCAGCTCCGCGCAGAGCAATCTCGAGCACACGCTGGAGCGTCAGTCCTCGCTGGAAGACCTTGCCGTCGGCCTGGTCAAGAAGTCGGAAGACCTCGAGAAAGTGATGCGTTCCTTCGAAAGCCTCGTCGGCCAGACGATGCAGACCGCGGAGGGGCGCACGATGGAGTCGGCGGAAAAGATCCGCACCGCCATCGCCGAGGTTGTCGATTCGGCGACGCGCCGCTTTGCCGACGCGACCGAGGAGATGCGCCGCACCGCGGGCTCCATCAAGAGCGAGCTGGATCTCACCCGCGCCGAGCTGAAGAAGGGCGTCATCGAGATGCCGGAAGAGGCCAAGGAATCGACCTCCGCCATTCGTCGCGCCGTCGCCGAGCAGATCAACGCGCTCAAGGAACTGTCGGATATCGTTGCGAAATCCGGCCGCAGCGGCTCAAGCGAACAGGGCGAGCCGCGCGGACCGCGCCCTGCTCCACAGGCGCCGGCCCGCGCCGCCGAGCCGCCGCTGCGCCGTCCGGCCCCGCAGCCGCAGCCGCAACCCACGGCGCGCGCTCCGCAGGCGCCGCTCGCCGAGACCACGTTGCGCGGCACGCTCGACCTGGAGCGTCCCGCCGAAGCGCCGCGCCGCGAGAACGGCAAGACGCCGCAGGGCGGCTGGGTGCGCGACCTGCTGACCAACGCCTCGCGCGAGGAAGAACTGCGGCCGGCAGCGCCGGCGGAAGCGCCGCGCGCGACGCCCGCACAGCGCTCGCCGCTGCACGTGATGGAGTCGCTCAACTCGCTCTCCGTCGACATCGCGCGGGCCATCGACCATGACGCCTCGATCGAGCTCTGGAACCGCTACCGGCGCGGCGAGCGCGACGTGTTCACGCGCCGCCTCTATACGCTGAAGGGCCAGCAGACCTTCGACGAGATCCGCCGCAAGTATCAGGCCGAGGCGGAATTCCGCGCCGCGGTCGACCGCTACTGCGAGGATTTCGAGAAGCTGCTCAAGGATGTCTCGCGCAACGACCGCGACAACATCATGGCGCAGACCTATCTGACGTCCGACACCGGCAAGGTCTACACCATGCTGGCCCACGCCAGCGGCCGGCTGCACTGACGCCGCCAAGCAGAACCGGAACTGAAAAAGGCGGGTCTCGACCCGCCTTTTTCACGCCCGTAATTTGATTGCCGGCTTGGCCAGCGCCTCAGATCGTCTGGTCCGTCCAGTGGACGATGTCCTTCGCCGCCTGGCCGAAGGCGCTGTCCAGCGCGCCGACATAAGCCGCATTGCCGCTGCCGGAGACCGGCGCGCTCGCGGTGAAGCTCTTCGAGGCGCGCACCTCGCCGTTGCGGTCGTTGAGGATGCGCACGAACAGATCGACGTCGGCATGCTCGCCGCCATCGACGCGCACGTCGAAGGAACGCACCTCGACGATGATCTGGTAGTCGATCGCCAGTCCCTCGCCCGGCTTGCCGACGCCGGCAAAGCTGCCGGAGCGCTGGAAGGTTTCGGCCAGCCTCGCCTGCACGATCAGCGGCAGCCGGTCGGCCCATTGCGCGCCCTTCAGGAACTGGATCGAGCTGTCGGAAGGCCTGATGACGATGTTCTGGCTATCGAGCGCCTTGAGCGCCGATGGCTGGGCTATCAGGATCTGGCGACGGCTGTGGGCACGCACGTCGACCGACGGCGCGGACAATTCGAACGTGTCGAGCGGCGCCGGCTTGCCGCCCAGGGCCGCGCAGCCGGCAAGCGAAAGCACCAGCAACGCCGCCGCGGATGATCTGAAACTCCCCGCTACCACCCTGACCGACTTCACGCGCGATCCCCGTTGTCCCCGGATCCTACGATCAACCCGCATTTGCGGTTCATTTTCTTGGCGGTCGCGGCGGCCGAAGTCAACGCCGTGCCCTTCCGTCGAACTGTCGGACCTCGCCGTCGCCGCCGGACAGGATGCGCTGCGGATTGCGGCTGAGGTCGGTCACCGCCTCCTCGATGCGGTTGATCGAGCGGCGGCTGTCCTGCACCAGCGCCTCGACGTTCTGCAGACCCTGGCCGGAGAAGCGCGACAGGTTGTCGACGATGGTGCCGAGGCGGGAGTTCAGCGTGTCGGCCACCTGCTTGAAGGATTTCAACGTCGCCCTGGCATCGGCCATCACGCCGTTGGCCTCACCGGAGCCAAGGAGATTGTCGACCTTGGCCAGGATGCCGTCGACGCGCACCGAGGCGTCGTTGAGGCGCTGCGCAAGCTGGCGGGCATTCTTGATCGTGTCATTGATGTCGTCGGAGCGGTTGGCGATCTTGTCGGTGACCTTGGCGATGTCGGAGGCCGCCTTGTCGGCGCTGACGCTGGCCTTCTGGATGTTGGCCAAAGCGGCCTTGACGTCGGCCGGATCGATGCCGTCGAGCACGCCGTTGACCTTGGCCAGTGTCCCTTGCGTCTGCTTGGCGAAATCGTTGATCGAGCCGACCGCGGTGTTGACGTTGCCGATGACGGTGTCGAACTGCTTCGAGGTCTCCTTCAGGTTCGCCGTCACCGTGTCGACATTGGCCACGATGCTCTTGATCTGGTCCTTGTCGACGGAATTAAGCAGGCCTTCGGCGGCCTTCAGCGTGCTGTCGAGCCGGCCCGAGACATTCTTCAATTGATCCGAAAGCGAGCTCACCGCCGTCAGGAACTTGTCGATGCCGTCGGAATTCTTGGCCAGCGCATCCGAGAAGGTCTCGACATTCTTGACCGTCTGCGTCAGCGGGCCGCGAACGTCCTTGGTGAAGCCTTCGAGCTCGCTCAGCACCTTGTCGGCGCGCGTGAAGATGTTCTGCGCCGTCTGCAGAAGATTGGTGACCGCCGACGGATTGGCGGTTATCTCCGGGATCCGGCCCTCTTTCTCCGCCTCGTCGAGCAGCTTCGCTTCCTTGGGGTCGGCGCCGCGGAGCTCGATATTGGCCTGGCCAGTCAAGCCAGCCAAGCCGATATCGGCCTGTGTCGACTTGGTGATGGGCGTCATGCGGTCGATCTCGGTGTCGGCGATGGCCACCGTCGGATTGTCGACGTCGATATAGACCCGTTTGACGTCACCGACCTTGACGCCGTTGAACAGCACAAAGCTGCCGCGGCCGAGGCCTGAGGCCGAACCTGGAATGCGCACGCGCAGCATTGTCGTTTCGCCTCTGTCGCCGATCGCCGCGGTCCAATAGACGAAGGCGAAAGCCGCCAGGATCGCTCCCAGCGTGAAGATGCCGACAATAACGTAGTTGGCTCTTGTTTCCATCGACCCACTTATGGCTATGCGCGCGCCGCAAGATCAAGTTGCCGGGCGCGTTTTCCGCGGAAATAGGATTTCACCCACGGCTCCTCGCTCTGCAGCATGTCGTCGATCGTGCCTTCGACCAGCACCCGCTTCTTTCCGAGCACTGCGACGTGGTCGCAGGCGGTGAACAGCGTGTCGAGATCGTGCGTGACCATGTAGACGGTCAGATCCATGGTGTCGCGCAGCTTGACGACAAGCTCGTCGAATTCGGCCGCGCTGATCGGATCGAGCCCCGATGTCGGCTCGTCGAGAAAGACGATGTCGGGGTCGAGCGCCAAGGCGCGCGCCAGCGCGGCGCGCTTGGTCATGCCGCCGGACAGCTCGGAGGGAAATTTCTGTGCGGCGTCGGCCGGCAATCCGACCAGCTCGATCTTGAGCATGGCGAGTTCGTCCATCAGCGCCCTGGGCAGGTCGAGATATTCGCGCATCGGCACCTGCACGTTTTCCAGCACGGTCAGCGCCGAAAACAGCGCGCCATGCTGGAAAAGGACGCCGAGCCGCATGTCGATGCGTAATCGGTCTGCGTCGCTTGCCTTGTCGACGTCGACGCCGAACAGTTTGATCGTCCCCGATTGCTTCGGCATCAGTCCCAATATCGTGCGCAACAGCACCGATTTGCCGGCGCCCGAAGCGCCGACGAAGCCGAGGATTTCCCCACGCTTGATGTCGAGCGAAAGCTTGTCGAGGATCAGCTTGTCGTCGATGGCGACGGTGACGTCGCGCACCGAAAGCACGATTTCATCGTCATTCGCGTCCTGCGCTGCCGTGGCGCCGTTGCCGTCCGCCATCTCAGAACCCGATCGCTGCGTAGAACATGGCGAAAAGCCCGTCGAGGATGATGACGACGAAGATCGACTTCACCACCGACGCGGTCACGTGCAGGCCGAGCGATTCGGCGCTGCCGCCGACTTTCATGCCCTCGACCGATGCGATGATGCCGATGATCAGGGCCATGAACGGCGCCTTGATCAGGCCGGCGAAGATGGTGCTGAGATCGATGGCCACGCGCAGCCTGTCGATGAACGCTGCCGGCGGAATGTCGGAATAGAGCCAGGCGGCGACGATGCCGCCGGCAAGGGCCGCGAAATTGGCGATGATGGTGAGGCAAGGCAGCCCGATCACCAGCGCGACGAGTCGCGGAAAGACCAGCACCCCGATCGGATTGAGGCCGATCACCTTCAGCGCGTCGACCTCCTCGCGCATCTTCATCGAGCCGATCTCGGCGGTGATGGCGCTGCCCGAACGTCCCGCGAGCATGATCGCCGTCATCAGCACGCCGAGCTCGCGCAGGATGAGCACGCCGACGAGGTCGACGACGAAGATGTTGGCGCCGAAATAGCTGAGCTGATAGGCGCCCTGCTGGGCGACGATGGCGCCGACGATCGCCGACATCAGCACCACCACCGGTATGGCGCCGACGCCCATGCGGTCGATCTGGTTGAATATCGCGGCGGGATTGACCGCGTGACCGCGTCCGAGCTTCATCTGCGCGCCGCGGATCGTGGCGCCGAGGATGTTCATCGAGGCCAGGAAGTCGTCGCGCATCTCGTAGACGCGGCGGCCGACCATTTCCAGAGCGCGCAGGATGATGTTGGGCGGGCCGGCCGATCCCGATTCGGGCTCGCGCCGCACCGCGTCGCCAACAGCGCCAAGCAGGATCGAGGCGATCTCGCTCTGGCCCTGCAAATGGACCTCGACGCCTTTCTTCTCGAAGGCGCTGGCCAGCCTGTCGATCAGCCAGGCGCCGGCCGTGTCCATCTTCTCGATGTGGGAGAGATCAAGCATCAGCTGTTTCGCGCCGCTTCTCTGCTCGATCTTGCGCATGTCGGCATCGACCGCCGCGACGGTGCGCGTCGTCCACACGCCTGAAAAGGCGCAGCCGAGCACGTCACCTTCCTCGCCCACGGCAACGCGCGGCAGGTGCTCGGCGTCCTTGGCGGCCTCGCCGCTTGCGTCGCGTTTGCGGATGGTCAACATGGCGTCCTGTTTAGCGTGACGGGACTGGCGTGTCGATTTGCCGGCAGACCGGTGTCGCACAGCCGGAGAAGAAAATTATGGTGCGTGTCATTTCGGTCGAAATGGAGCGATTCCCGATCGCCGGCACCTTCACCATCTCACGCGGATCCAAAACCGAGGCCGAAGTCATCACCGTAACGATCACCGACAAGGGACGTTCCGGTCGCGGCGAGTGCGTGCCTTACAAGCGCTACGGCGAGACCATGGAGGGGGTGCGCGCGGCCATCGAGGCCATGCGCGATCCCATCATCGCCGGCATCGACCGGACCGCTCTGCTCGCGGCCATGCCCGCCGGCGCCGCGCGAAACGCCATCGACTGCGCGCTTTGGGACCTGGAAGCCAAGCTGACCGGCACATCCGTGGCGGCTACGATCGGCGCCGTTGCGGCCAGGCCGCTGGAAACCGCCTACACGCTGTCGCTCGCCGAGCCGGGGGCGATGGCGGCGCAGGCGCGTGCCAACGCCGCGCGGCCCTTGCTCAAGGTCAAGATCGGCGGCGACAACGACATGGCGAGGATCCGCGCGGTGACGCAAGCCGCTCCTCAAAGCCGTATCATCCTCGATGCCAATGAGGGCTGGACCGACGAAAATGTCGAGGCGAACCTTGCCTTCGCCGCGCAGCACGGCATCGCGCTCGTCGAGCAGCCGCTGCCGGCGGGCAAGGACGACATCCTGCGCCAGATCGCGCATCCGGTGCCGGTCTGCGCTGACGAAAGCGTGCATGCCGCAAAGGACCTCGACGCGCTGGTCGGCCTCTACGACGCCGTCAACATCAAGCTCGACAAGTCCGGCGGCCTGACGGAGGCGTTGAGATTGCGCAATCGAGCCCGCGATCTCGGCTTCGGCATCATGGTGGGCTGCATGGTCGGCACCTCGCTCGCCATGGCGCCGGCGGTGCTCCTGGCGCAGGACGCCGACTTCGTCGACCTCGACGGTCCGCTGCTGCTTGCGCATGATCGCGAGCCCGGCCTCGTCTACCGGGGATCGCTCGTTTCACCCCCTGACAGGGTGCTTTGGGGCTGAGCGGGAAGCGAGGCCTATCAGCACCATGCCGATGATCGCGATGGGAATCATCGCCCAGAAACCGTCGACGCCCAGGCGGTCATAGAGCGGGCCGGACGCGAGCGTCACCGCCGCCATGAAGAAGCCGTTGAAGAAATAGGCGATGCCTTGCGCAGCACCCGTGCGCTCCTCGGAAACCCTCTCGCCGATCATCTTCTGCAGGCCGATCAACACCATCGCCACCGAAACCGAATGCAGCGACTGGACGAGGAAGAAGCCCGCGACGCCAAGCCCAAGCGGCCAGACCAGTGGAAAGGCGATCCAGCGCACGATCGAGCCGATACCGGCGATCACCATCACCCTGACCACCGAGGTGGAAGCAAAAATACGGTTGAAAAACAGGAACATGCAGACTTCGGACACCACGCCCCAGGCCCATAGCAGGCCAACGACGGAATCGCCGATGCCGATCGACTTCCAGTAGATCGACACGAAGCCGTAGAGGAAGGCGTGGCTGGCGGTGATGATGCCGACGCCGAGCGTGAAATAGAGGAAATATGCGTTGAAGAGGCTCGGCGCCTTATGCTGGATCTCGGTGGCTGACAGCGGCGAGGCCTTGCGAGGGCGCCCCATGCGCGGCGCCCATAGCCCCGCGGCCAGAGCCGCGCTGATCGCGATGAAGATGATGACCGGAACGGCCTGCGGACCCGTGGCCGAAAGGATGAAGCCGCCCACGACATTGGCGCCGAGATAGGAGATCGAGCCCCATTTTCGCATGGCGGTGTAATTGGAGCCGAAGCGCCGCACGCCCGATAGCGCCAGCGAATCGGCCATCGGCGAATGCGGCGTCCAGACGATCGTCAGCAAAAGCGACACGGCAAGCACGATGGCATAGGTGGCCGGCAGGAAGTAGCCCGCAGAGACGACCATCGAGGCCGCGACCAGTACGATGTAGACATTGGCGCGGTCTTTCGCCCGGTCGGCGAGCGCCGTCAGCATCGGCGTCGTCACCACGCGCAGGAACATCGGCGCCGCCAGGATGACAGCGATCTGCTCTGCATGAAAGCCTTTCGCCTGCAGCCAGAGCGGAAAATAAGGCAGATGCGTGCCCTGCGACACGAACAAGGTCGCGAAGATCAGGCTCATGCGCAGTTCGAAATGGCTGGGCTTGACAAGTTGCTCGGGCGACAGGGGCGGCAGAGACATGAATCGATCCAATTACGCTGCAATCGACGGCCTGCAACGCGTTTCGATCCCTAACATGCGGCAAAGCGCGGCGGAACTGTCTGGACCAATCGATCAAGGGCAAAGCTGTTGACGAACGAGGCTCGGGAGCGCGGCCCGCTCAATGTCAACGCAACGAAAGGGTCAGGCTGAACCGGGGCGGCGGCGGCGTTCAGGCCGCTTGAGCCGCCCTGCCCTTGAGATCGACGAGGTCGACCGGCACCAGCACATCCTTGCCGGTCGAAGATTCGGGCAGCACATGCGCCCAGGTCAGGATCTCCATGCGGCCGTCGAAGTGCTCGACCACCGCCGTGCAGCTTTCCACCCAGTCGCCGGTGTTGATGTACTGCACATCGCCATAGCTTTCGATGGCGGCGTGATGGATGTGGCCGCAGATCACGCCGTCGACATGCGAGCGCCGCGCTTCTTCCGAAAGCACCGTCTGGAACGAACCGATGAAGTTCACAGCCTTCTTCACCTTGACCTTGGCCCAGGACGAGAACGACCAATAAGGCAGGCCGAGCAGGTGACGCAGCTTGGTCACCACCCGGTTGATCAGCATCGCCGTGTCATAGGCATAGTCGCCGAGATAGGCGAGCCAGCGCTGGTTGTGCACCACCGTATCGAACTGGTCGCCATGGATGACCAGCAGGCGCCGGCCGGCCGCGGTCTCGTGGATGGCGCGGTCGGCGACGACGATACCGCCGAAATGCACGCCCTGGAACTGGCGTGCGAATTCGTCGTGATTGCCGGCGATATAGGTGATCGAAGCCCCCTTGCGCGCCTTGCGCAGCAGCTTCTGCACCACGTCGTTGTGGCTCTGCGGCCAGTGCCAGCTGCGCCGCAGCCGCCAGCCGTCGACGATATCGCCGACCAGATAGATGATCTCGGCATCGTGGTGACGCAGGAAATCGATCAGGAAATCAGCCTTGGCCGCCTTCGAGCCGAGATGCACGTCGGAAATGAACAGGGCGCGGAATGTGCGGGGCTCTGGGTTTGACATCACGATTTACCCTTTGCTTTCGCGTGCCTATGCCCCGATTCATGCAACAACCGTATGACGGTTGCGGTTGGTCCAGCCCAGGCGCTAGCTTGGCACCGGCAAAGCACCAGGAGAAAATCACCATGGATCTCGGCATTCGCGGCAAGAAGGCCATCGTCTGCGCCTCGAGCAAGGGACTTGGAAAAGGCTGCGCCATGGCGCTGGCCGAGGCGGGCGTCGACCTTGTCGTCAACGGCCGCAACGCCGAGCTTCTGGCCAGGACCGCCGCTGAAATTCGCGAAAAATTCGGCGTCAAGGTGATCGAGGTCGCCGGCGACGTGTCGAAGCCCGAGGTGCAGAAGGCGCTGCTTGCCGCCTGCCCTGATCCCGATATCCTGGTCAACAACAATGGCGGCCCGCCGCTGCGCGATTTCCGCGAGCTCGACCGCGCAAAGATCCTCGAGGGCGTGACGCAGAACATGGTGACGCCGATCGAGCTGATCCAGGCGGTGATCGACGGCATGGCCAGGCGCGGCTTCGGCCGCATCGTCAACATCACTTCGCTGTCGGTCTATGTGCCGATCCCCGGCCTTGACCTGTCGTCCGGCGCGCGCGCCGGCCTGACCTCCTTCCTCGCCGGCGTGGCGCGCACGGTGATCGACCGCAACGTCACCATCAACAGCCTGCTGCCCGGCAAGCTCGATACCGACCGGCTGCGCGGCCCGCATGAGGCCGGCACGCCGGAAGACCCATCTGCGGCCGCCGCGCGCAAGGCCCGCATCAGCGCGGACGTGCCGGCGAAACGCCTCGGCACGCCGGAGGAATTCGGCCAGATCTGCGCCTTCCTCTGCTCGGTCCATGCCGGCTACCTCACCGGCCAGAACATCCCGGTCGATGGCGGCCTTTACGTCAGCGCCTTCTGACGAGTCGCCGCTCATCCGCCCGAAACTCTCGCGCCAACCGCCTGGAATCGATTGATTATTTCCGCTCCGACCTTGTGAAGCCGGAAGCTGCGATTTGCGGTCGCGAAAAATCGCGGGCGCATGCTAAAAGGCTCCAAACCAGCATCGCAGGGAGGGGCCGCAATGGACGGCGAGAACAAGAAACCGGCCCGGTCGGACCTCGACGAGGCCGCCCTCTTCTTCCACAAGCATCCGAAACCGGGAAAGCTCGAGATCCAGGCGACGAAGCCGCTCGGCAACCAGCGCGACCTGGCGCTCGCCTATTCACCGGGCGTCGCCGCGCCCTGCCTCGAGATCCGCGATGATCCGGCGACCGCCGCCGACTACACCGCCCGCGCCAATCTCGTCGGCGTCGTCTCCAACGGCTCCGCGGTCCTCGGACTCGGCAATATCGGCCCGCTCGCCTCCAAGCCCGTGATGGAAGGCAAGGCGGTGCTGTTCAAGAAATTCGCCGGTATCGACGTCTTCGACATCGAGATCGACGCGCCGGAGATCGAGCGCATGGTCGAGACGGTGGCCGCGCTCGAGCCGACCTTCGGCGGCATCAACCTCGAGGACATCAAGGCGCCGGAATGTTTCGAGGTCGAGGAGCGGCTCAAGGCCCGCATGGGCATTCCGGTCTTCCACGACGACCAGCACGGCACGGCGATCATCGTCGCCGCCGCTGTGCTCAACGGGCTGGAACTGGCCGGCAAGGCGATTGCCGACATCAAGATCGTCACCTCCGGCGCGGGTGCGGCAGCACTTGCCTGCCTCAACCTTTTGGTCTCGCTCGGCGCCAAGGTGGAAAACATCTGGGTCACGGACCGTTTCGGCGTCGCCTACAAGGGCCGCGTCGAGGAGATGGATCGCTGGAAAGACCCTTATGTGAAGGACACCGAGGCGCGCACGCTGGCCGACGTCATTCCCGGCGCCGACGTGTTTCTCGGTCTCTCCGCCGCCGGCGTGCTGAAGCCGGAGCTTTTGCAGCATATGGCGCCGAAGCCACTGATCCTGGCCTTGGCCAACCCCAATCCCGAGATCATGCCGGAGGCGGCGCGCGCCGCCCGGCCGGACGCCATGATCTGCACCGGGCGCTCGGATTTTCCCAATCAAGTCAACAACGTGCTGTGCTTTCCTTACATCTTCCGCGGCGCGCTCGATTGCGGCGCCAGCGCCATCAACGAGGAGATGAAGATGGCGGCCGTGCGGGCGATCGCCGCCCTTGCCCGCGAAGAGCCTTCCGATGTCGCGGCACGCGCCTATTCCGGCGAGACGCCGATGTTCGGTCCCGATTTCCTGATCCCCTCGCCCTTCGATCCGCGCCTGATCCTGCGCATCGCGCCGGCGGTGGCGAAGGCTGCCTGCGACACCGGCGTCGCGACGCGGCCGATCGCCGACTTCGCCGCCTATATCGACAAGCTCAACCGCTTCGTCTTCCGCTCCGGCCTGGTGATGAAGCCGGTGTTCTCCTCGGCCAAGACGTCGAGCACCAAGCGCGTCATCTATGCCGACGGCGAGGACGAGCGCGTGCTGCGCGCAGCACAAGTGGTGCTGGAGGAAGGCATTGCCGAACCGACCCTGATCGGCCGCCCGCATGTGGTGGAGGTTCGCCTGAAGCGTTACGGCCTGCGCATCCGGCCAGGCGTCGATTTCGCTTTGATCAATCCGGAAGACGATCCGCGCTACCGCCACTATGTCGACCTTTTGATCGAGCTCGCCGGCCGGCGCGGCGTGACGACGGAAGCCGCCCGTACCATGGTGCGCACCAACAATACGGTGATCGCGGCGCTCGCGCTGAAGCGGGGCGACGCGGATGCCATGATCTGTGGGCTCGAAGGCCGCTTCGAGCGGCATTTGCGCAATGTCTCGCTGATCATAGGGCCGCGCGCCGGCGTCAAGGATCGAGATCTGTCGACGCTCTCGATGCTGATTTCGCAGCGAGGCATCATCTTTCTCACCGATACCTATGTCTCCATCGACCCGACGGCCGAGGAGATCGCCGAGATGACCGTTCTGGCGGCGGAGGAGATCAGGCGCTTCGGCCTGGAGCCCAAGGCCGCCCTGCTCTCCTTCTCGGATTTCGGTTCGCGTGACGCGCCGAACGCATTCAAGATGCGGCAAGCCGCGGCGATCCTGGCGCGCATCGCGCCAGATCTGCAATGCGACGGCGAGATGCATGCCGATACAGCACTTTCGGAACATCTGCGCCAGCGCGTCTATCCGCATTCCAGGCTGAAGGGCGAAGCCAATCTGCTGGTCTTCCCGAACCTCGATTCGGCCAACATCACACTGACGGCGCTGGGCGCCATGATGGATGCGCTGCATGTCGGACCGATCCTGCTCGGCACCGACAAGCCCGCGCATATATTGACGCCGTCGGTGACCTCGCGCGGCGTCGTCAATATGACCGCGCTGGCCGTGGTCGAGGCGGCGCACAAGGCGCAGGCGCTTGTCGATCTGAATTGAGGCGGCGCACCAAAGCACCGGTGCAGACTAGGGAACAGTTAACCACGAACGCGGTAGTTTTCCGGCCAAGGCAATCGGGATTCCAGGCGGATGAAGGGGTTGAAGCTGATGCATCTTGCGGCGCTGCTTGCAGCGCTTGCAGGTTCAGCTCTCGCCGTCACGCAATCCCAGGCGGCTTCTCGCATATGCAGGCAACTCGAAGCCGAGCTCGCCGCGGCACGCGGCGGTGGCGGAGGGCCCGGCATCGTGCGCAAATATGACGATGCCATCCAGCGCCAGCGCGAGCAACTGGCCAAGGCCCGCGGCCGGGCAAGCGACGCCAATTGCGGCTTCACGCTGTTTTCGCGCAATGTCAGCCAATGCGCGGCGATCAACGCCTCGATCGAGCGCATGAACGCCAATCTCGACACGTTGCAGGCCAAGCGTGAGCGACTGTCCTCCGGCGGCGGCACGCGGCGCGACCGCAGCCGTATCCTGGCGGCGCTCGATGCCAATGGCTGCCGCGGCGACAAGCCCCCGCCCCGCCGGGCGCCGCTTCAGGAGGCTTCCCGCGACAATGGCGGCGGCAATCTGTTCGACCAGCTTTTCGGGCGCCAGGACCAGCAGCTCGAAACGCCCGATGCCCCTGACATGCCGGACTCGGCGGACGTACCTGCCGATGATCCCAGCGTGCGCAATATCCGCCGCATCATCAACCAGCCGGACGGCATGGACCTGCCCAGGCTGGGCGGCGGGTTCCGCACCATGTGCGTGCGCACCTGCGACGGCTATTTCTTCCCGATGTCCAACGCCGCCTCCGTCGGCGATTTCGAGCGCGACCAGAAGAACTGCGAATCGAGCTGCCCCGGCACCGAGATGCAGGTCTTCTATTCGCGCGGAATGGACGACGATTCGGGATCGATGACCTCCTCGGTCACCGGGCAACCCTACAGCGAACTGCCGACCGCCTATCTCTACAAGCAGGCCAATTACTCGCGCCCGCCGAGTTGTGGGTGCAACGCCCAGGCCGGCAACGGCAATTTCACGATCATCGGCGGTAACCCGCCCAATCCCGAACAGTCGCAACCGGACGGCGGGGCAGCGCCCTTCATTCCCGTACCGGCGGCCAAGCCCGATCCGGGCGCCGATCCCGAAACGCTCGCCAATGCCGACGGCGGGCTCGACCTGGACGCGATCAAGCGGCTGACCACCAAGGCGCCGGTGTCGCCGGTCTCGGCGCTGCCGCCGGATCAGCGCAAGGTCAGGGTCGTCGGGCCAGCGTTCCTTCCCGACCCATCAGCGGCAATAGATCTGAAAGCTCCGGCCCCGAAGTCCGCCCGGTGAGCGCTAGCCGCAGCGGCATGAACAACGGCTTGCCCTTGCGCCCCGTGGCTTCCCTGATCTTGCCGGTCCAGTCCTTCCAGACCGTGCCGTTCCACGGCTCCTCCGGCAGCAGCTCGAACGCCTGATTGAGGAAGTCGCGGTCCTCGCCGGAAAACTCGGCCGGCTCCTGCGGACCCTCGTTCAGGATGCGCCACCAGGCGACCGCGTCCGACAGGCGGTCGAGATTGCCGCGCACCGCCAGCCAGAACGGCTCGGCCTTGTCGCCGGAAATGCCAAGCACCATCAGCCGGTCGCGCGCTTCCTCGAACGGCATGTGATGCATCAGCGTGCGGTTGAGCACGAAGAGCTCGTCCGGGTCGAATTTCGAGGCCGACTTGGAGGTCGCCGCCGGGTCGAAATGGCCGGCAAGCTCATTGAGGTCGTGCGCGGCAGTGACATTCTCCGATGTGCCGACGAGCACGGCCAGCGAGGCGACCGCCATCGGCTCGATGCCGTCCTCGCGCAGGCTTTCGATCGACAGCGCGCCGGTGCGCTTCGACAGCCCCTCACCCGACACGGTGGTGAGCAGGTTGTGGTGGCCGAAGACCGGCGGCTCGGCGCCGAGCGCCTTGAAGATGGCGATCTGCACGCCGGTGTTGGTGACATGGTCGTCGCCGCGGATGACATGGCTGACGCCCATCTCGATATCGTCGACCACAGAAGGCAGCGTGTAGAGATAGGTGCCGTCCTCGCGCACCAGGACGGGGTCCGACAGCGAAGCGAGATCGACCGTCTCGTCGCCGCGCACCAGATCGTTCCAATGCACCTCGGTGCGCTCCGGCTGCAGCGGATCGCTGGTGAAATTGGGCAGCAGGAAGCGCCAGTGCGGCTTGCGTCCGTCCGACTGGTATTCGGCCACCTGCTCCGGCGTCAGCGTCAGCGCCTCGCGGCCATAGACAGGCGGCAGGCCGCGCGTGCGGCGCACCTTGCGGCGCAGGTCGAGCTCTTCCGGCGTCTCGTAGCAGGCATAGAGCACGCGGGCCGCCTTCAGCCGCTCGACCGCCGCGTCATAGATCTCGAAGCGGCGCGACTGGTACTCGGTGACGTCCGGGAAGATGCCCAGCCAATGCAGGTCATAAAGAATGGAATCGGCATATTCCTGCTTCGAGCGGGCGATATCGGTGTCGTCGAAGCGCTGGATGAAACGACCCTTGTGGTTCATGGCGAAAAGCCAGTTGAACAGCGCGGTGCGCGCATTGCCGATATGGATGCGGCCGGTCGGCGATGGGGCAAAACGTACGGTAACTGTCATGAGCGGGGCGTAGCGGATGCTTTTGGTGTTGACAAGGCGCGCCCCCGCGCGAACGCAACAGATAGTGCAAGCCAGCTAAAATGAAAAGCCGCTGCCCGACACGGCTTCCTGGCGGCCTGACAAACGGCGTCAAGTGCCTGCAAAGCCGGGCTTGTCATGTCCCCGTTATCCACATGTGTGACACACAAGATGTTGGGGTCACAAAAGCTACAAAAACGAATCCTTGACGGGTCGGAACGAGTCGCTTTTTATGGGCCATGCGCTCCTGTTGCGGGCGTGACCGGAGAGTTCAGAGGCCGGTCTTTTTTCCCGGATTTTGTGCGTTTTGCCCACATTTCCGCCCGTTCACGAGGCCGGCGGAAGCGTTGGCATCATTAGGGCTTGGGTGGGCGAAAGGGAGAATTGTCGGCCTGGAAAAAATGATCTGTTAACACTATATTTAGTGTTTGCAGGCAGGCTGGACCCTAGATAGTGTGAACCTCCCTCTTCCGAGGGAATCGACCAAAGTTTCAGTTGAGGGACCCGCGGGGGTCGGCCTGCAGCCCGGGCAAATGTCCGGCAAGGTGTTTTGCTGTCTGCATGCGGCGCCCGCGACGAGGAGAGTGCCGGCGTCGCCTCCGATGCCGGCAAACGGCGGACTGCGCTTTTTGCCATGCGGGGCAGAAATCCCTTGGGAAAAGCGCTATATATAGACACAAAGGGACCGGACCAATGCGCATCGAGCGTCGCTTCACCAAGCCAGAGCAATCAGCCTATGCGGAGATCGAATTCCGCAAGGCTTTGTCGGAGATCAAGAATCCCGACGGCTCGGTGGTGTTCCGCTTGGACAACATCGATGTGCCGGCGCAGTTCAGCCAGGTCGCGGCCGACATCCTGGCCCAGAAATATTTCCGCAAGGCCGGCGTGCCGGCGCGCCTGAAGAAGGTCGAGGAGAACGACGTCCCCTCCTTCCTGTGGCGCTCGGTTGCCGACGAGGCCGAGCTCGCCAAGCTGCCCGAGGCCGAGCGCTATGGTTCGGAGACCGACGCCCGCCAGGTCTTCGATCGCCTCTCCGGCACCTGGACCTATTGGGGCTGGAAGGGCGGCTATTTCAAATCCGAGGAAGACGCGCGCGCCTTCCGCGACGAGCTTGCCTATATGCTCGCCACCCAGCGCGTCGCGCCGAACTCGCCGCAATGGTTCAACACCGGCCTGCACTGGGCCTACGGCATCGACGGCCCGAGCCAGGGCCACTTCTATGTCGACCCCTTCACCGGCAAGCTGACCAAGTCGAAGTCGGCTTACGAGCACCCGCAGCCGCATGCCTGCTTCATCCAGAGCGTGCAGGACGACCTCGTCAACGAGGGCGGCATCATGGACCTGTGGGTGCGTGAGGCGCGCCTGTTCAAATACGGCTCCGGCACCGGCTCGAACTTCTCCATGCTGCGCGGCGAAGGCGAGAAGCTTTCCGGCGGCGGCCGCTCGTCCGGCCTGATGAGCTTCCTCAAGATCGGCGACCGCGCGGCGGGCGCCATCAAATCGGGCGGCACGACGCGCCGCGCCGCCAAGATGGTCATCGTCGACGCCGACCATCCCGACATCGAGCAATTCATCGATTGGAAGGTCAATGAGGAGCAGAAGGTCGCCTCGCTGGTGACCGGCTCGAAGATCGTCAAGAAGCACCTCGAAGCCATCATGAAGGCTTGCGTCAACTGCGAAGGCAATGGCGACGACTGCTTCGACCCGGCGCTGAACACCGCGCTGAAGCGCGAGATCAAGGCGGCCAAGAAGGACGCCGTGCCGGAGAACTACATCTACCGCGTCATCCAGTTCGCCAGGCAAGGCTATACCTCGATGGCGTTCAACACCTACGACACCGACTGGGATTCGGACGCCTACCTGACCGTCTCCGGCCAGAACTCGAACAACTCGGTGTCGCTGAAGGACAATTTCCTGCGCGCCGTGGAGGCCGATGGCGACTGGCAGCTCACCGCCCGCAAGGACGGCAAGGTGCTGAAGACGCTGAAGGCGCGCGACCTGTGGGAAAAGATCGGCTACGCCGCCTGGGCGTCGGCCGACCCCGGCCTGCACTTCAACACGACGATGAACGACTGGCACACCTGCGCGTCGGCCGGTGCGATCCGGGCCTCCAACCCGTGCTCGGAATACATGTTCCTCGACGACACGGCCTGCAACCTCGCCTCGATCAACCTCCTGCCCTACCGCAAGGAAGACGGCACGATCGACATCGCCGCTTACGAGCACACCGTGCGGCTATGGACCGTCGTGCTCGAGATCTCGGTGATGATGGCGCAGTTCCCATCCAAGGAGATCGCCAAGCTCTCCTACGACTACCGCACGCTCGGCCTCGGCTACGCCAATATCGGCGGCCTGTTGATGACCTCGGGCATTCCCTACGACTCCGACGAGGGCCGCGCAATCTGCGCCGCGCTCACCGCGATCATGACCGGCGTCGCCTACTCGACCTCGGCCGAGATGGCCTCCGAGCTCGGCGCCTTCGCGGACTATGACCGCAACGCCCAGAACATGCTGCGCGTCATGCGCAACCACCGCCGCGCCGCCTATGGCGACAAGGACGGCTACGAGAAGCTCGCCGTCAACCCGGTGCCGCTGGTCGCTGCCGACCTGAAGCAGCAGGCGCTGGCCGAGCATGCCCGCGCCGCCTGGGACCGCGCCATCGAGCTCGGCGAGGAGCATGGCTACCGCAACGCGCAGGCGACCGTGATCGCGCCGACCGGCACGATCGGCCTCGTCATGGACTGCGACACCACCGGCATCGAGCCCGACTTCGCCCTGGTGAAGTTCAAGAAGCTCGCCGGCGGCGGCTATTTCAAGATCATCAACCGCGCCGTGCCGGAGGCGCTGAGGACGCTCGGCTATTCCGAAAGCCAGATCGCCGAGATCGAGGCCTATGCCGTCGGCCACGGCAACCTCAACCAGGCGCCCGGCATCAACCCGTCCTCGCTGAAGGCCAAGGGCTTCACCGACGAGAAGATCGCGGCGCTGAACGCGGCGCTGAAGTCGGCCTTCGACATCAAGTTCGTGTTCAACCAGTGGACGCTGGGCGCCGACTGGGTGAAGGAGACGCTCGGCTTCACCGATGAGCAGCTCTCAGACGTCTCCTTCGAGATGCTGCCGGCGCTGGGCTTCTCCAGGAAGGACATCGACGCCGCCAACATCCATGTCTGCGGTGCCATGACGCTGGAAGGCGCGCCCTTCCTCAAGGCCGAACACCTGCCGGTGTTCGACTGCGCCAGCCCGTGCGGCAAGATCGGCAAGCGTTCGCTGTCGATCAACAGCCACATCCTGATGATGGCGGCGGCGCAACCCTTCATCTCGGGCGCCATCTCCAAAACCATCAACATGCCGAACGAGGCGACGGTCGAGGACGCCAAGAACGCCTACATGCTGTCGTGGAAGCTGGCGCTGAAGGCCAACGCGCTCTATCGCGACGGCTCGAAACTGTCGCAGCCGCTCAACGCCTCGCTGCTCGCCGATGACGACGAGGATGAGGACGAGGCGGTCGAGCAGTTCATCGCCGCACCCGCCGCGCAGCGCGCCGTGCAGGTGACGGAAAAGATCGTCGAGCGCGTTGTGGAGCGCCTCTACCGCGACCGTGAGAAGCTGCCGAACCGCCGCAAGGGCTACACGCAGAAGGCCGTCGTCGGCGGCCACAAGGTGTATCTCAGGACCGGCGAGTTCGACGACGGGCGCCTGGGCGAGATCTTCATCGACATGCACAAGGAAGGTGCCGCCTTCCGCGCGATGATGAACAACTTCGCCATCGCCATCTCGCTCGGCCTGCAATACGGCGTGCCGCTCGACGAATATGTCGAAGCCTTCACCTTCACCAAGTTCGAGCCGGCCGGCATGGTGCAGGGCAACGACGCGATCAAGAACGCGACGTCGATCCTCGACTACGTGTTCCGCGAGCTTGCCGTCTCCTATCTCGGCCGCCACGACCTCGCCCATGTCGACCAGTCGGATTTCGACAAGACGGCGCTCGGCCGCGGCATCACCGAAGGCAAGGCGACACCCTTCTCCAAGGGCCTCTATCGCGGCGCCTCGCCGGTGAAGCTGGTGTCGGGCATGGGCAGCGATCCCAAGGGCTTCGGTGGCTCAACGTCGACGCCGGCCCCTGCCCGCGCGGCGCCCACGGCCTTCGCCGGCTCCAACGTGCTGGCCCTGAAGCCGGCCAGCGACGAGGCCCTCGCCTACAAGCGCGACTATGAGGAGCGCGCCCGGGAACTGGCCGAGGACATGGTGGAAGAAGAAGCCGAGGCCGCCGGCGGCGCCGAGGCGCTCTTCACCGACGCCGCCGCCAACGAGGCGGCCGAGGCGAAGAAGCTCGCCGCGACAAGGCGCCAGCAGTCGCTGCTCCAGGGCTACACCGGCAACGAATGCTCCGAGTGCCACAACTTCACCATGGTGCGGAACGGCACCTGCGAGAAGTGCGACACATGTGGCTCGACGAGCGGGTGCAGCTGATATCTAAAACCCGGACACAACACTATCGGCCCGGTTGCAAGATCGGGCCGATTTGCTTGGGCGATCGGCGAGCACAAAAATGATCGACCACATCACCATCGAAGTGAGCGACCTCGCCAGGAGCAAGCTCTTTTACGAAAAGGCTTTTGCGCCTCTGGGCTATAGTGTTGCCTTCGGCAAGGAAGGCATCTTCTGGGCTTTCGATGTCGGCAATGGCTGCCTGTTCGAGATCCAGAGCACAGGCGAGAAACCGCCGCTCACCCATCTGCATGTCGCCTTCCGAGCGAAGAGCAAGGCGGAGGTCGATGCGTTCCATCGCGCGGCGCTCGAGGCGGGCGCGGCGGATAACGGAGCACCCGGTCCGCGCCCGAACTATGCCGAGCATTACTACGCCTGCTTCGTGCTCGATCCCGACGGCTACAACATCGAGGCGATGATCAACGAGGGGTGACACGCGCCCTCTCCTTCTCCCCTTGT
>CCNB01000004.1:48562-238574 GCA_000824785.1 Mesorhizobium plurifarium
CGCGCAGCGCCGAGACGGATGAGGGGTGTTCCAGCGGAGTAAGACGCTGGCGGCATTGCTGCAGCGCCCCAAGCCGGCAAAGGTCTTCGTCAAGCTGGAGCACCCCTCATCCGGCCGCTTCGCGGCCACCTTCTCCCACAAGGGGAGAAGGGGAACGCCGCGCTCAATTCTTGAGCTAACCCGGCATTGTCTGGCCGGCATCACATCAAAGGCGCATCTGCCGATCACCGGGTTGACGTGCGTCAATGCTCGGCCTTCCCTGTCCCCTACCATGGCCGCCGTCAGCAATGACTTCGGAGGCGAAGATGGACGCGCAGATCAAGGACAAAATCCAGACACTGCTGGACCAGCACCGGGTCATGACGGTTGCGACGTTGAGGCCGGACGGCTGGCCGCAGGCGACGACAGTCGGCTATGTGAACGACGGCCTCACTCTATACTTCCTCTGCGGCCTGGACAGCCAGAAGGCGGCGAACATCGCGCGAGACGATCGCCTGTCGCTGACCATCGACCATGACGCGCCGCAGGTGATGGAGATTACGGGCCTGTCGATGGCGGCGCGGGCGCAGCCGGTCACCGACAAAGCCGAGGCCGAGAAGGTGCTGCGGATGCTGCCGATGAAATATCCGCCGCAAAGCTCGCTGCCTGGTCCGATGCCGACGCCGGACCAGGTACGCATCTTCCGCGTGATGCCGACGGTGATCTCCGTGCTGGACTACTCGAAGGGTTTTGGCCACACCGACCTGGTCACTTGCTGAGCGGGATGGCCGCGATCTAATTGATCGATCGCGTGATCCAGATCAAAGCATGCCCATCGTTCCCGGTGTCTCCTCGGCCTGTTCTTTTCGAGGAGATGGATATGCCTACCGAGAGCCTGATCGTCGTCACCGCAGTCCTGGCCTATTTCGCGGCCTTCATGGGCGTGCTCGCCTATGTGGCAATGGCGGAATCGCGACATCTGCCAAGGAGATAGCCGAGGCAGTCCCAAGCCTAGTCCGCGTCGGCCATCATCTGCCCGCCCCCGCCGAGCCAGGCGCGCCATTGCCGCTCGTCGCCGTGGAAGACGTTGAGGTCGATGCGGCCGCTCACGCCATGCGACAGGCCGGAGCCGGAATACTGCCAGAACAGCCATTTGCGGCCCGGATAGACTTTTGACGGATGCGCCGCCACCGCGCGCAGCCAGAAGGGATAGTTCTGGAAGGCGCCGCGCAGGTTGTCGCGATAGAAGTCGGGGCTGGTGTAGATGATGGGCCGCTGGCCGTAGTGGCGCTCCAGCTTGTCCATGAAGACCTGCATCTTCTCCAGCACTTTTTCACGCGACGGCTTGCGTCTGCACGAAGAGTCGCCGTTCCACTCGACGTCGATGACCGGCGGCAGCGCGCCGTCGACCTTCGGCACGTTGCGGATGAACCAGTCGGCCTGCTCGCCGGCCGTGCGGCACCAGTAGAAGAAATGATAGGCGCCGCGCTTCAGCCCGGCGGCATCGGCGTTGCGCCAGTTCTTCATGAACATCGGGTCGAGATGGTCGCCGCCGTCGGTCGCCTTGATATAGGCGAAGTTGGCGCCCTGGGCGCGCAGCTTCTCCCAATTGATGTTGCCCTGCCAGCGAGAGACGTCGACGCCATGCACGGCGAGATGCCGCGGCGAGGAGCGGCCGAAATTGATCGGCTTGGCATCGCGGAACGCATAGCGGGTGACCGGGCTGGCGAGCATGGCGGGCGCGGCGCGCGACAGCCGCTTCGGCGGCGAGACGAGCGCTGCCTCCTGCACCGGCGGCTCGACGCTGTCCGGCAGATCGGTCGCCGGGAAGTTCACTGTCTCCTCCTCGGCGAGGCCGAAGGGGCGCGAATTCTCGTCGTCAGCGCCCGCGTTACCTTCGTCGAGCAGCGGCGCCGGCGGCGTGATGCGCGCCATGCCCGACATCGACGCGGTCTCGACGGTCTTTTCCCTTACAGCGGTCTTCACGCCTTTCGACACCGGCGCGCTCGGCCGCACGACCGAGCTCGTCGTCTCGTTGGACGGCAACTGCAAGGCATCGACGCCCGACGTGGACGAGCAGCCGGCAAGGCAAAGCGCTGCGAGCACGAAAATGACGACGCCAAAAATCCGCATCTTTGACCTGTACGCGAGACAAAACAGACCGAAGGCAGGAACAGCGCCGCCGGAAGCCCCATTCCTAATGAGAAATTACCAACAAAGTTTGAATCAAAATTTACCTTTGGCGCGACGGTGGTGACCGATTCGCGGTTTCCCCGTCACCTCGCCCGGACAAAGGCGCAGCCGCGAGCTTAGGATCAGGACGATCGTCGCCGGATCGGCGGACGCATTGAAGCAGGGACTAAACCTGGCTCGCCTGGCACCCCATATACGCGGCTCGCGCAAAGTGAAGCGCTCACGTACCCAGGGATTGTGCTTAATGTCGAAGTCACGAACGATCAAAGTCGCGTCGATCCTCATGATCCTGCTGATGGCGCTCGGAACCGTCTCCATCGGCCCCGCCGAGGCGCGCATGGGCGGCAGCTTCGGCAGCCGTGGCAGCCGCACCTACCAGGCGCCCGCGCCGACCAGGACGGCCCCTTACACGGCGCCTGTCACGCGCTCGATGACGCCGCAAACCACCCAGTCCATCCCATCGTCGCAGTCGTTTCCCGGCTCCGCGCGTCCCGGTTTCTGGCGCGGTTTCGGCGGCGGCTTTGTCGGCGGCCTGGTGGGAGGGCTGTTCTTCCAGGGCCTGTTCGGCATGATGCTGGGCCATGGTTTCGGCGGCATTGGCGGCGGGCTGAGCGTCATCTTCCAGTTGCTCTTGATCGGCGGCCTCGTGATGCTGGCGATGCGCTTCCTCAATCGTGACAATGCCGCTCCGGCCAACATGCGAAGCGCCGGCGTTCCGTTCGGACGGCAAGGCTGGGGCGGCGCGCCGCCCAGCTATTCGCCCAGCACCGCGGGCTTCGGCTCCGCTGACGCATCCGGCGCGGATGAAATCGGCATCACGGACGCCGATCGCGACGCGTTCGAACGAATCCTCGGCGAGGTGCAGGCTGCCTTCACCCGCGAGGATCATCAGGGCTTGCGCCGGCTGACGACCCCCGAGATGGTCTCCTACCTTTCGGAGGAATTGGCGGACAATGCGACTCACGGCCTCAAGAACGAGGTGACAAACCTTCGGCTCCGGAAGGGCGAAGTGGCGGAGGCGTGGCGGGAAGGCTCGCGCGACTACGCCACCGTGGCGATGCGCTGGTCGGCGATCGATATCATGCGCAACCGCCAGACCGGCGCCGTCGAGAAGGGCGATCCCGACAATCCGGTCGAAGCGACCGAGCTGTGGACCTTCACCCGCCAGGCCGGAGAACCATGGCTGCTGTCCGCGATCCAGGACGCAACCGGTTAAGCTGGAAACGCCACGCAACAAGCGCTGTGGCTACCGCCTGAACACGCCGATCATCGGGCCGAGATTCCAGAAATCGTCGTTGCGGCCGATCCCGGGCGCATAGAGGCTCGAGATCGAGCCGTCGAGGAAGAGCGCATTCGGGCAGCCGAGCTCGTCGCGGAACAGCCGCGCGAATTCGTGGAAGGTCACGACGTCGTCGGAGATCGCGAAGACCGCGACGCCGTCGGCGCGCACGCCCACGCCGTCGCGGATCTTGCGCGAGGTGCCGTTTGCCTGAAATTTCGGATGCAGCTTGCCGTCGATGACCAGCATCGGTCCGGACTGCGTTGCGTAGTCCACGCGCGGCGGACGCTTCAGGTAATCCCTGGTCGCGCGAACGCCCGCCTTGCCGGCGCTCAGATAGAAGATGCCGTTCGGCTGCATGGAGAAATTGCCGGTTCCCGATCCGGTCCTCGCCGGCGTGACCTGCTCGCCGCGTTCGACATAGAGCCCGACCGGCGCGAGGTTCGGATGATACATGCCGGCATTGATGCCGAAGAGCATGGTGCGCCCCGTCGCCTGCTGCGCGCTGCGCAGATTGTGCAGAGACCGGTAGAGCTCGCCGTCCTTGTCTTTCCAGAACAGTTCGATGGAAAAATGCTTCGGATCGGTCTCGCAGACCAGGTAGGTCGCGTTCTCGAAGGTCTGGTTGCGGCAGGGCGGCAGCGCCGCCAGCCACTGGCCAAGGCCCATGCCCGCGCCAACCGCGGCAGGCACCGCCGCTTTCACCAGCGTTGCCAGCAAAGGCACCGATTGCAGCAGCGTCACTAGATCCATCAGAGCCCCGAAGAAATAGCGGATGGCGTGGCGGCCTCCAGGCCAGGCAGGGTGTGTCGAGATTCAGGTCAGGCCGAGCCGAAAATGGTGGCTTTCGAGAACCGGAGCGGAGCGTACTTAAAGTACGTGAGCACCGGAAGCGCAGGAAGCCGCCATTTGCAGGCCGGGCCTCACCTGAATATCGACACACCCTAGGTGAGCCAGCCGGTGGCGACGCCGATCAGCAGCACCACGCCGAGCAGACCGCGATAGATGACGAATGGCCAGGCGGAGAAGCGTTCGAGCACCCGCATCAGTCCCCAAATGGCGAAGAAGGCCGAGATCGAGGCGACGACGAGGCCGACAGCCAGGATCGACCAGCCATGCGCGTCGAGATGCACCTTGTGCAGTTCATAGAGCTCCTTGAGGCCGGCCAGCGCGATGGCCGGCAAGCCGAGCAGGAAGGACAGGCGCGCCGCCTCCGGCCGGGCAAAGCCCAGCCCCATCGCCGCCGTCAGCGTCGAGCCCGAGCGCGAGACGCCGGGAATAAGCGCGCCGACCTGGGCGATGCCCACCAGCAGCGCGTCGAGGATCGATGCCTGGCGCAGCATGAGCTTGTGGCTGGCGAAAATCTCGGCGAGCGCCAGAAGGATCGCCATGGCGATGCAGGCCCAGCCGATGACTGCGAGCCCGCGCAGCGGCGAATTGCAGGCGTTGAGCACGCCGGAAAGCGCAAGGCCCGCAATGACGATCGGGACGGTGGCAAGCACGATGCTGATCGCGAGGCGGAAATAGCGGTCGCCGAAATCGCGGCGTGAGATCGCCGAGATTGATCCGAACAGCACGTCCCTGACGTCGCTCCAGAAATAGCTGACCACCGCCGCCAGCGCCGCGAGCTGCATGGCGGCGGAGAAGGCCGAGCCGGGATCCTGCCAGCCGAGTACGGCCGGCACGATGCGCATATGCGCGGTCGACGAGATCGGCAGCAATTCGGTGATGCCTTGCACGATGCCCAGAAACGCCACCTTGGCATAACCCAGGCCGACAAAGCCGGTATCCAACCCTTGAGTGCAGACGTCGGTCATCTCAATCCTTTTCCCGACGCCCCGGCCCCTGCCGAGGCAAAAGTGAATCGTCGTTCGAAAGCCCTGGAAGACAGGCTTAGCCTCACGATAGCGTGATTCCAACTCACGGATTTGTAAGGTGCCGCTAATCCTGCTTGACAACGTTCGGTTACATATTATGATCCACTAATCTTACAGTGTAAGGCAAATCGGAGGAGCATCAGATGTCGACTGCCGCCCTCTCGGAATTGGAGCCGGTCGCGCCGCCGGAAACGCATGCTGCGGAAATTGCGATCGAGGAGGTATCGCGTGATACCAGCCGCGCCATCGAGCGTGCCGAAGTGGCTGCCTGGCTCGACCTCTACGAAGCGGCGCCCGCCGATTTCGCGGCGCGGCAAGGGCTTTCGATCGCAAGCGATGGCGATCTGGTCTGGACCATCTGCACGACGATCCCGTTCATCCATTTCAACTGCGTGAAGAATATCGGTGTCGACGGTCCGGCGACCGAAGACCAAGTCGACGCGCTGCTCGCGCGCTACCGTGATGCCGGTATCATGCGGCCGTGGTTCTATACCAATCCGCATGCCGAACCGGCGCGGCTGCGATGCTGGCTGGAAGCGCGCGGCCTGCAGCACCAGGGCGGCTGGGAGCGCATCCATCGCGACGCGACGCCGCTGCCGGACGAACCGCTTTTCCCGGGCGACCCGCTGATCCCGGTCGACGATCTGGTGGTCGAGGAGGTCACGCCCAGGACAGCTTCGCAATGGGCTTCCTTCATCGATGCCAAATACAGGCTCCCCACCTCGCCCTGGCTCATGGCGCTTGTCGGCCGCAAGGGCTGGCGTCACTACATGCTGAAACGCAGGGGTGCGGTCGCCGCCGTGCGCTCGCTCTTCATCTCAGACGGCGCCGCCTGGAGCGGCATCGATGCGCCGGTGCCCGGCATCATGGCGCCGAGCTTCGATCTTGACGCCATGCTTGGCGAAAGGCTGGTTCGCGACGGCATCGCCGCCGGCGCAAAACTTTTTGTCGCCGACATCGAGGCGCCGCGCCCCGACCGCGACGGGCCGGCCTATCGCAACTACGACCGGCTCGGCTTCAAGCTCGCCTATTTGCGCAATCATTACAGCTACCTGCCCGCGCATTCGAGTTGATCGGCAGCTGTTGTCCCTGCGCAATTCCTGCGGGAAAGTGACATTTTGTGGGCCGCCTCAGCGGTAGAGCCATTGCTTCAGGCAACTTCTTGCCACCACATGCGCCGGCGGCACCGAAGCCTGGTCGATGCGGGACTCATCGCCAGCCCTGTCGCGCGCCTTTTCCAGAAGCAGGCGAATTTCGGCCGGACGCACCCGGTCGCGTTCCATCACGAGCTGGATCATCGGGTCGTTTAAAAGCTCGTCCAGGGTGTTGATGCTCTCGCTCATCCGTCGCCTCCTCGATGCCTGCCCGCACCGCTTTAAATAGGCAGCAATGATGGCTCGCCAATGACGCTTTGCCGGCTATGTCGTGAATCGAAGATGAAATTTTTGTGCAGGCCTGCGTCGCAATGACTCAGGCCGGCGGCGCGCCTTCATATTGCGGCAGGCCATCGTCGAGCATCACCCAGGGCTGCTTCGAGGCGGTCCAGAAATGCATGTCGGGCTTGAACAGCGACGGGTCGTCGAGCGACCCCGACGTGACGCCGAGAATGCCCCGGGAGTCGCGCCGTGAGAACAGCGTCGTGCCGCAGGCCGGGCAGAAGCCGCGCTTGAGGTCCGGCGTGGAATTGATTGTCGCCACCGGACCTTCGATGGTCACGTCGTCGATACGGAACAGAAGTCGCGCATTGAAGGCGGCGCCGATCGCTCTCTGGCAGATCCGGCAATGGCAGACCCGTTCGTTGACCGGTTCGACTTCGGCCTTGTAGCGCACCGCGCCGCACAGGCATCCGCCCTCATATTTTGCCATGGCAAGCTTCCTGTTCGTGGACTATCGGCACGCTCTAACCGCCGGCGCGGCAGCGTCAAACAAAAAGCATTGATGGGACGCGATCGGTAACGGTGATGAAGCGGCCGGACGCTCAGGATCAGTGGCGCTTGGCCTGCACGAGATAGGCGTCGATCGTGGTCTCGCCGAGCCACTTGGCGGCTTCGAGCCGGTGCAGCCCCTCAACCAGGATGTGGCGCTTGCCGTCGTGCCGCACCTGGATCGGCGTCTTCATGCCATTCTCGAGGATATCCTCGGCAAGATGGCGCACGGTTTCGGGATGCAGCGTCTTGCGACGCGCTGTCGGCACGTAGATGTCGTCGACCTTGACCTTTTGTACCCGCAGCATGTCGACTCCCCGGCACTGAACGTCGCCTTCCGATGAAATAGTCTGTTTGCCGGATATGGCCAAGCGCGCTGGCCCGATGCTTTCCATTTGACGCTCGGCCGGCCAATGGTCTCAATGACGGCCTCGTGATCTCAGGTGTTCCTTGACGCAACTGCCCACCGAATTCCCCGACTTCGGGCTGACGCCCGAGCAGCGCCGCGAAGCGGTGCGCGGCCACTATTACGAATGGCCGGGAATGGATGGCTCCGGCGGTGAGATCTGGTGTTACAGCGACCGGTTTTCCTATCGTCCGGGCGAGACGGTGACGCTCTTTGTCAGTTCGTCCGCGCCGCGCTTCAGCCTTACCGTTATCCGCGACGGCAAGGGCGAAACAACGATGTTCGAGGGAGCAGGCCTGTCGGCGCGCTGGCAGGATACGCCCGACCAATGCTCGGTCGAAGGCTGCGGCTGGGAGGCTTCGTTCGAATTCCGCATCGGCGACGACTGGCCGTCCGGCGCCTATCGCGTCACGCTTCTTGCCGACGACCGCGACGGCAATCCGATCCGCAGCCACCATCTTTTCATCGTAGCGCCCTTGCCCGGTCGCAAGCCAGGCCGCCTGCTGCAGGTCGCCGCCACCGGCACCTGGACCGCCTACAACACCTGGGGCGGCTCGAACCATTATCAGGGCATCACCGGCCCGAACCGCGACCAATATGCCACGACGGTATCGACGCAGCGCCCCTGGTGCCGCGGCTTCGTCGTGCTGCCCAAGGACGCGCCACGCGTGCCGCTGGAAGTCGCGGTGCCGCCGAAGACCGTGCCGCGCTATCCGCATATGGAGTGGGCCTTCGCCACTGGCCATTCGAAGAAATACGCCTCTTCCGGCTGGGCGAGCTACGACAGCCATTTCTTCCGCTTCGCCGAGCGCGCCGGCTATGCGATCGATCTCGCCAGCCAGCACGAGCTCCATTTCTCGCCCAACATCCTCGACGGCTATGATTGCGTCGTCTTCGTCGGGCACGATGAATACTGGACCTGGGAGATGCGCGACGCCGTCGACAATTACGTCGAGCGCGGCGGACATGCGGCGCGCTTCGCCGGCAATTTCATGTGGCAGACCAGGCTGGAAGACGAAGGCCGCCGCCAGGTCTGCTACAAATACAAGGCGCGCGCGGAAGACCCCGCCTATCGCGGCGGCGACCTCACCCGCGCCACCAATTCCTGGGAGGCGCCCGAGATCGGCCGCCCGGGCAGCGCCACCTTCGGCCTGAACGCCACCAGGGGCGTCTATGCCGGCTGGGGCGGCTGCGCGCCGCGCGGCGTGCGTGGCTTTCCGGTCTACCGTCCGGAGCACTGGGCCTTCGCCGGCACCGGCATCTATTATGGCGACCTGCTCGGTGCCGACAGCCATGTCTATGGCTATGAGGTCGACGGCCTGGATTTCGAGATCCGTGGCGGCCTGCCCTACCCGACTGAAACCAGCGGCGCGCCGGATGGCCTGCAGGTGCTGGCCGTCGGCATGGCGAGCCAGGTCGAGGAAAGCGCCGACATTCCGATCGAGGATCAGTTCCTCACCGACGAGGACGGCCGCTTCACCGCCGAGACGCTTTTCGGCGAGGCGAGCGACGCCAATCTCGACAAGGTCAAGCGCGGCAACGGCATGATCGTCAATTTCCCGCGCGGCAAGGGTGAGGTCTTCCACGCCGGAAGCTGCGAATGGGTCGCCGGCCTGCTAAGGCAGGACGCGATGGTCGAACGCGTGACCAAGAATGTTCTCGACCGCTATCTCGGAAAGTCCTGACAATGCCGAAGTCCCAAGCCAAGCCCTCGCCCGAAATCGAAGCGCGGCCGCCATCCCATCTGTTCTATCTTTCCAGCCTGCGCCGGCCGCTCGTCGACCGCGCCGAGGGCATCTATTTCTGGACCAAGGACGGCCGCCGCTTCATCGACGGCTCGAGCGGGCCGATGGTCGCCAATATCGGCCATTCCAACCGCAACGTGCTCGACGCCATGAAGCGGCAGATGGACAAGACCACCTTCGCCTACCGGCTGCATTTCGAGAACGAGCCGGCCGAGGAGCTCGCGCGGGAGCTTGCCGGCAAGCTGCCTGAAGGCATGGACCGCATCTTCTTCGTCTCCGGCGGCTCGGAAGCGACCGAGTCCTGCATCAAGCTCGCGCGGCAATGGGCGGTCGCCACCGGCCAGCCCAAGCGCTGGAAGGTGATCACCCGCTTCCCTTCCTATCATGGCGGCACGCTCGGCTCGCTTTCCATCACCGGCGATGACGCGCTGGCCGAGACCTTCACCCCGATGATGAAGGTGATGCCGACCGTGCCGGCGCCGACGGCCTGGCGCGACCGCGACAACCTGTCGATGGAACAGCGCGGCCTCCGCTATGCCGACATGCTGGAGGAAAAGATCCAGTCCGAAGGCCCGGAAAGCGTTCTGGCCTTCATCATGGAGCCGGTCGGCGGCGCCGCAACGGCTGCGCTCGTCGCGCCCGACAGCTATTATCCGCGCATCCGCGAAATCTGCGACCGCTACGGCATCCTTCTGATCCATGACGAGGTAATGAGCGGGGCCGGCAGGACGGGCAAATTTCTCGGCGGCGACCACTGGAATTGCAGGCCGGACATCGTCGCGCTCTCGAAGGGGCTGGGCTCGGGCTACGCGCCGCTTGGCGCGCTGGCCGCGCCGATGCGGCTGGTCGAGCCGCTGCTTGCCCCGGGCGGCTTCCAGCACGGCCACACCTATGCCGGCAATCCGCTGGCCTGCGCCGCGGGCCTTGCCGTGCTTGGCGAGATGGACCGGCTCGATCTCATCGCCAACGCAGCCGCCATGGGCGACGTGCTGATGGCGGAGTTGAAGGGTCTGCGGAAGCGCTTCCCCTTCATCGCCGACGTGCGCGGCAAGGGCTTGCTCACCGGCGCCGAAATGGTCGCCGATCCGGAGACATTGAAGCCGATCGATCCGACCCTGAAGGCAACACAGCGCCTGCTCGACCACGCCTATGCGCGCGGCCTCATCATCTATGGCCGCAAGGTCAAGGGCGGCGTCGACGGCGACAATTTCATGGTGGCGCCGCCGATGATCATCACCAGAGAGCAGATCGGCGAGATGATCTCTATCATCGGCGACTCGCTGGAGGCGCTGGCGCAGGAACTCGACCTGCCGATGGAAGGGTGATGAAGGTGTTTTGATGCCGGCACCGGTCACCCTCCGCCCCGGTCGCATCGACGACGTCGAAACCATCCACGGCGCCCTGCTGCGCCTCGGCACCCATATCGGCGCGCATCAGGAAATCACCTCGACGCCCGACGACCTTCGCCGCTACGGCTTCGGCGAAAGGCCCGCCTTCTCGACCCTGATCGCCGAGATCGGCGGCGAATTCGCCGGGCTTTGCCTGCATTTCCCGATCTTCTCGACCTGGATGGGCCGGCCCGGCGTCTATGTGCAGGATCTCTATGTCGAGGACCGCTTTCGCGGTCGGCGTATCGGCGAGAGGCTACTGCGGCGCGTCGCGAAAGAATGCCGCGCGGCGGGCGGCGTCTATCTGAGACTCTCCGTCGATACCGACAATGAAACGGCCAAGGCCTTCTACGAAAGACTGGGCATCGGCTGGTCGAGTTACGAGCAGGTGCAGAAGATCGTCGGCGATGCCTTCTTCGCCTTTGCCGACACGCCGGAGGAATGACGATGAAAGCCTTCTATGCCGAGGAGCAGAAACGCCACGATCCCAAGGCTTTTCTCTCCAGCGGCGCGCCGCAACCCAACCCGGAAAAGCCGGAGCGGATCGAAAGATTGTTAGCCGGCGCAAGATTGGCAGGATTGACGGTCGAACGCCCGAGGAATCATGGCCTTGGTCCGGTCGCGGCGGTGCATACGCCTGAATATCTCGACTTCCTCGAGCACATTTTCACGCGCTGGCAGCGCATCGAAGGCGCATCGGCGGAGGTGATCCCGAACATCCACCCGATCGCCCGCAACGGCTCCTATCCGGCCTCGGCGGTCGGCCAGGCCGGCTACCACATGGCAGACACCGCCTGCCCAATCTCGGCCGACACCTGGAACAGCGCGTTGTGGAGCGCCTGGAGCGCGGTGGAAGCCGCCGAAGCGGTGATGGCCGGCGCGCCTTCCGCCTATGCGCTTTGCCGCCCGCCGGGCCATCACGCCTTCGCCGATGTCGCCGGCGGCTTCTGCTTCATCAACAATTCGGCCGTCGCGGCGCAGGTTCTGCGCAAGAATTCCGCCCGTGTCGCCATCCTCGATGTCGACCTGCACCACGGCAACGGCACGCAAGGCATCTTCTATGCCCGTCCCGACGTGCTGACCGTCTCGCTGCACGCCGATCCGGTGCGCTTCTATCCGTTCTTCTGGGGACACGCCGACGAGCGCGGCGAAGGTCCCGGCCTCGGCTACAATCTCAACCTGCCGCTGCCGCGCAAATCCGGCGACACGGCCTTTCTCGAAGCGCTGGCGGCAGCCTTCCAGCGCATCCGCGCTTTCGCGCCGGAGGCGCTGGTGGTGGCGCTTGGCCTCGACGCTTTCGAGGGCGATCCGTTCGGCGGCCTGTCGGTGACGACGCCGGGCTTCTCGCGCATCGGCGAGGCGATTGCCGGGCTCGGCCTGCCGACGGTGATCGTCCAGGAAGGCGGTTATCTCTGCGATGCGCTCGGCGACAACCTCACCGCCTTCCTCACAGGCTTCGGCGGCTAGAGCAATTCCAGGAAAAGTGTGAGCGGGTTTCCGTCCGGAATTGCTCAAAAAAACAAAGAGATAGAGCGGTTCGCCGTTCCCGTGAAACGGCGAACCGCTCTAGCAGGACTAACTCAGGAACGTTCCTGCCTCAGCATCGCGATCATGCGATGCACGCTTTCCAGCGTCTCTCCGATCTCGGCAGCCGTGTTGTAATGCGCGATGCCGATGCGCACGACGCCCTGCTCGGCCGGAATGCCGAGCTGGTGAACGACCTCCCACGCATAATTGTGGCCTGACCAGACAAAGATGTTCTCGGCATTCATCTGCCGCACGATCGTTTCCGGCTCGATGCCCTCGACGGTGAAGGAAATGGTCGGCACCCTCTCGGCGAGACGCTCCGGATCGGTGATGCCGTGGATGACCAGGCCCTCGATGTCGGACAGGCCCTCGATCAATTGCCGGGCAAGCGTGTTCTCGTAGGCGATCGACACCTCGAACGCCCTGGCGATCCGCTGCCGCCGCGAACCGCCCTCGCCGGCCGAAGCGCCAAGATCGGCGAAATAGTCGATTGCCGCCGTCAACCCGGCCATCAGCTCGATCTGGGGCGTGCCAAGCTCGAACCGCTCGGGCAGGACGTTCGAAGAGCAGCGGCATTTGTAGGGCTTGAGCGTGTCGATAACGTCGCGGCGGCCCCACAATATGCCCATATGCGGCCCGAAGAATTTATAGGCCGAGCAGATGAGGAAGTCGCAGCCAAGTTCCTGCACGTCGATCAGCCCATGCGGCGCGAACTGCACGGCATCGACATAGACCAGCGCGCCGGCCTGTTTGGCTGCCGCCGTCAGCGCCTTCACCCGGTTGATCGAACCGGTGAGGTTGGAGGCATAGTTCAGCGCGACGAGGCGCGTCTTGTCAGAAAGCAGCGCCTTGAGCGCTGTCTCCTCCAGCTGCCAGCTCCGCTCGTCGAACGGCAGGAAGCGCACGACAAGGCCGAGATCCTCGGCGAGCTGCAACCAGGGCGAGACATTGCCCTCATGGTCCATGCGCGTGACGATGATCTCGTCGCCCGGCTTCATCGTCCGGCCGAGCGTGCGCGACATGTGATAGGTCAGCGTCGTCATGTTGGCGCCGATGACGATCTCCTCGGCACTCGCAGCATTGAGGAAATCGGCCATCGCGGCATGCGCCCCATCGACCACCTTTTGGGCCGCAAGCGTGGTCTCAAAGAACCCGCCCAGATTGGCGTTGGTCGAGAGCAGGCAGCGCGACACCGCGTCGGCCACCGTCAGCGGCACCTGCGTGCCGGCGGGATTGTCGAGATAGATGCGCCGCCGCCCGTCATCGGTCAGCGAGAGCGCCGGAAACTTGCCGCGCACGGCCTCGATCGGAAAATCTGCCATCATCTCCACCCCCTCTGTTTTTCAACGATTCCCGCTCAAGGGCACGGATTGCCAACACGCTGGTGGATGGCGTCGACAGCCTTCTGCATCTCGTCGGTCCAAGTGACATCGGCCGAGGACAGCGCCGTCTCGAGCTGCGCGAGGGTGGTCGCGCCGACGATATTCGCCGTCACGAAGGGCCGGCTCGCCACATAGGCGTTGGCGAAGAGCGCCGGCTCCATGTCGAAGGAACGCGCCAGCTCGGTGTATTGAAGCAGCACTTCCGCCGCATTCGGCGTCTCGTAGCGCTGGCCGCGATTGAAGAGTTGCGAGCGCGAACCCTGCGGCCGCGCGCCATGATTGTATTTGCCGGTGAGATAGCCCTGCGCCAGCGGCGAATAGGGGAGGAACGCGATCTCCTCGCGCTCGCAAACCTCGGCGAGGTTCACCTCGAACGTGCGGTTGACGAGGTTGTAGGCGTTTTGCAGCGAGGCGACGCGTGGACCCGTGCCCTTCTCGGCTTCGAAGACGAAGCGCATGACGCCCCAGGAGCTTTCGTTAGACAGGCCGAGATGGCGGATCTTTCCCGCTTTCACCAGTTCGTCGAAGACGGCGAGCGTTTCGGCGATAGGCGTCTCGTCTCCCGGAGCACCTGCCGCATCCGGACGCCGCGCCACCGCTCCCACGCGCGTCGGATTCGAACCCCACGGAATATCCCGGTCCGGCCAATGGATCTGATAGAGGTCGATATAGTCGGTGCCGAGCTTGGCCAGCGATTTTTCGACCGCATCGAAAATGTCGGCGCGCACCAGCTTCGACGGACGATCGCCGCGGAACCACGCGTTGGCCGTGCGGCCGACGACCTTCGAGGCAAGGATGACCTTGTCGCGGTTGCGGTTGGCCTTCATCCAGCTGCCGATGGTCTTCTCGGTCCGTCCTTGCGTCTCCGCCTTGGGCGGGATCGGGTAAAGCTCGGCCGTGTCGATGAAATTCACGCCGCGCGAGAACGCCAGATCCATTTGCGCATGGCCCTCGGCCTCGGTGTTCTGCTGGCCCCAGGTCATCGAGCCGAGGCAGATTTGCGAAACAAGGAGATCGGTCCGACCAAGGCGGCGTTTATGCATGGGGTTTCTCCGGCGGGAGGTCTTGCGCGGGCTGCGCGGGGAGGAAATTCAAGCATAAAGCACAGGCTGGAGTTTCTCCAAGCCCCTGCGGCCATCGACCTTTTAAGGATTCAGCGCGGTTACCGACGTGTTGCCGCCAAAGCCCGCCGCTTGGCCTCGTCGATCAGCATGTTGGCCACCTGCATGCGGATCATGGCGCGCTGGCGCAGATGCGGCGCGACCCGGTCCGGATGGTTGGCGAAGGCGAAGTTGCGGCGGATGCGGCCGAAATCGGCGTTCTTGGCCGGACGGTCGAGCCCGAGCTCGCCGGCGATCGCTTCGGGATCGATCGGCGGCAGCTTCTCCTCAGGTCGGTGCTCTTCGCCGGCCAGCGTCAGTTTCGCCTGGTCGAGCAGTGCCGCGAACTCAGCCGCAAGGTCGGCGCCCGACTCGCGATATTCGGCGGCGACACTCTCGCCGGCAACCTTGATGCGGCCGGAATGCAGCTCATCGGCCACGGACAGATAGTCGAAGGGAATAGACGGCCGGGCGCCCTGCTCCTCGCCTTTCTCCGAGGCGACGATCAGGTCGTCGAGCAACGAAGCGAAATCGAGCTTGTTCCCGGTACCGATCTCAGCCTCCCCTGTGATGACGGCATGCGTTGATGCCGCCGAAGATAGGGCGCTGTCGTTAAAAATGAATGCTGACGACACTGACAATTGGCGGCTTTTGCGCTCGGAAAGACGGGAAAAAGCCGGACTGCATTTTCGGGCAGCCCGGCAGGGTCGCCAGGAGTGGCGAGGAAAAAGCCGGCCATGAGCCGGCACCGGTCCCTACGGTCGAGCCCACCGGAAAGTTTTACGGAAAAATCGATTGTGGCGGAAAAAATTTCATCCGGCATGGCAGCCATGCAATTGCTGCACTGCACAATCTTGGCAAATCACCTATATCGTGATGTCGGGAGGACCAACAGGGGCAATTGAGTCATGGGGTTCTTCACTGAAATGTTCGCTCGGCCGAGGCCGCAGGAACACCAGCGTTACCGTGCGGCGCTCGCGCTTCTGAACGCGATGAGCAATGCCGACCGCGCCGATATCGGCATCAAACCTGCGGATTTTCCGCGCATCGCGCGTGAAATGTCGATCCGCTGAGGCCACGCTGAACCAAAGAGGTTTCCCGGGATGCCGGGAAACCTCCAAGCTGTTCAAAAGTCAGCGATTTCCGAGGAAAGTCTGCTTGCCGAGCGGCACGCCATTGTGGCGCAGGATGTCGTAGGCCGTGGTAACGTGGAAGTAGAAATTCGGCGTCGCCACGTTGAGCAGGTACTGCAGGCCGGGCAACGTGGCTTCGCGGCCGCCAAGCCTTAATTCGACCGTCCTGTCTTCCGATCCCTCCAGATCCACCGCCGTGAACGTCGCCAGATGATCGAGCGTCTTGGCGATTCGGGCCTGCAGCTCGGCGAAGCTCGCTTCATTATCTTCGTATTTCGGCACCTCGCGGCCGGCCAGCCGCGACGGCGCGCCCTTGGCATGGTCGGTGGCGATCTGGACCTGCCTGGTCAGCGCGAACATGTCGGGCGCCAGCCGCGCGGTGAGGAACACCTGCGGATCGATCTTGCGCTCGCCGGCATTCTGCTCCGCCGCGGTCAGGACGCTGGCCAGCGCCTTCAGCCTGGCGGCAAACACGCCGACCGATATGTCGTACATGGAAATGGTCACGGGCAATCTCCCCATGCGGCCCCAGCGCCGCGGGCCGTGACCTAGCGCCTCCCGTCACGATTCTTCAAGCGGCCCTGCCCATGACGTCACCACGCCGCCGCAATCGCCATGGTAGTATTTTCGTTACCGAGCGGAGGATTCGATGAAAAGAGCCGTTTTCGCAGCCACTGTCTTTTTTTCAGTGGCCGACTTCACGCAATCGGCGCTCGCGGCGGATGCGCCCTATATCGATGACCGGTCAAGCGCCGATGCGGTGGTCCGTTCGCTCTACAGCGCCATCAATCGCCACGAATTCGCCCGCGCCTGGGGCTATTTCGGCGATACGAAGCCGGCAAAGGACTTCAACGCCTTCGTCAAGGGTTATGACGGCACCGACAGCGTTGAAGTCAAGACTGGCGCCGTGTCGAACGAAGGGGCGGCCGGCAGCATCTATTACAGCGTCCCGGTCGCCATTCAGGCAACCGACAAGAAGGGCGAGGCCAAGATTTTCGCCGGCTGCTACACGGTCCGCCAGGTCAACGCGCAGATCCAGGAGCCGCCCTTCCAGCCGATCTTCATCGACAAGGGCACGCTGAAGCCGTCGACCGAGGATTTCGACAGCGCCGTGCCGGCAAGCTGTGGCGACGGCCCTCCGCCGCCGAAGAAGGACGAGGCGCTGGAACAGGCCGGGAAAGCCTTCCTCGCTACCTATGGCGACCAGTGCGACAAGGAGGATCCGAACGGCAAGCCGATCGGCGAGCCCGAGGCTTACTCCATCCACTACAAGGACAAGGACGCCCAGCCCAACGACCCGGAGCGCGAGACGCGGCTGTTCCGCTTCTTCTGCTCGATGGCCGCCTATAACGAGACGGCGGTCTACTACATCGCCGACGATGTCAACGGCATGACCCAACTGCAATTCACCGAGCCGGACCTCGACATCCGCTACGAGAACAACAACAGCGAAGGCAAGGTCGAATCGATCCACATCATTGGTTTCAAGACCAGCGGCTGGGCGACCAATTCCGACTATGACGACAATACCAAAACCATCACCACGTCCAACAAATGGCGCGGCGTGGGGGATGCCTCGTCATCGGGAACCTACCTGTTCCGCAACGGCGATTTCTCGCTCGTCCAGTATGACGTCGATGCGTCCTATGACGGCGAGATCAACCCGCAGACGGTCATCGACTACAACACCGCCCCTTGAACGCAGAACCGTTGATCAGGGCGCTTTCGTCAGCATCCAGTTCAGCGTGCCGCGCCAGTCGACCATGCGGATCGGCGTGCCGTGCGTGCCGGTCTCGAAGCGCACGAAACGGGTCGGGTAAGACTTCTTGGCCAAGATCGAGCGGAAGAAGGCTTCCTGCTTCTCCACCGGGAAGACCACGTCATGGCTGCCCTGGCCGAAGAAAACCGGCACGCGGCGCTTGAAGGCGGGGCTGGTCAAGAAGCTGTCGTCCCATAGCGAGCCGAGCAGCAGCAGGCCGTTGATGCGGCTGCCCGTGTCCTTTCGATCCGCCAGCTTCCAGCAGATCATCCCGCCCATCGAACCGCAGGCGACGAATATCTTCGCGCCCGGCGATTGTTGGGCATAGTGATCGATGAGCGCCGCGACCTGCGCCGCGCCCTTGTCGCCGAAATCGGGGAAATCGGGCGACAAATAGAGGCCGTTATTGGCGGCCATCAGGTTCTTGATACGGTTGAAATTGCCGCCGAAGGTGAAGTCGTCGACGCCTTGCTTGCGGCTGCCGCCTTGCCCGTGCAGGTAGAGCACGATGATGGAAGCGCCTTCCGTCCTGCCGACCGCGACATGCCTGATATCGCCGGCGTCGGTCTTCAGCATCAGGTCCTGCTGCACCTTGCGCACACCCGGGTCAGTGTATTGCGCACGCACGCGCTTTTCCGGCACCTCGTCACGCTGGTTGATGTCGCGCATCTCGTGATAGTCGAGGACGGTGTAGGCGCCATTGTCGCCGGTCGAGAGCGCCGCCGGATAGGCGAACAGGTCGTCCTTGAACGGTTTCAGCGAAAGCGTCTGGCTATGGGCAGCCTGGACGGCAAAACCGATTGCAACGAGCAGGGCGAAGAGGAAGCGGAAAAACATGCCGAGAGGCATGCGAAATTCGGCTCTGCTTTGTCAATCCTGCAGAACGCCGCCCGCCCCTTCCAGCGCCTCGCGCGTGTCGACATCGATCGAGGCGCCCTGCCCGATCTCGACATCGATGACGTCGAGCCCCTCGGCCTCGACCAGATGGCGCGCGCCGGTATCGCCCTCGAGCTGCGCGACGGCTGCGAAAAGCGATCGCGGCAAAAGCACCGGATTGCCGCGCTTGCCCTGATGCGAGGCGCGCACTACGGCGTGACCGCCGGAACGGCGGAACGCATCGATCAGGCTGTCGAGGTCCTTCGACGAGACGCCGGGCATATCGCCAAGCACGATCATGGCGCCGGCCGCGTCGGGCGCGACCTTGGCGATGCCCGCCTTCAACGACGAGGCAAGGCCGTCGGCGAAATCGGGATTGTCCGCGAGTTCCACCTCGAGCCCGCCAAGCGCCGAACGCACGCGTTCGCGCTGGTGACCAGTGACGACGATGGTGGCCGCGGCCTTCGAGCCCAGCGCGCGGGAGGCGGTACGGCGGACCAGCGGCTCGCCGTCGAACAGCGCCAGAAGCTTGTTCGGCCCGCCCATGCGGCTCGACCGGCCGGCGGCCAGCAGCACGATATCGACTTTCAGCGCCGACCTTGCCGGTTGCGGCGCCGGCTCGCGCGGCTGCGGCCTGGTCGGGATTTCCATCAACAGCCCGCCGACGCCCATGCCGGCAATATCGCCTGCTGTCACCTCGAGCCCGGCAACCAGGCGATCGAGCACCCAGTCGAAGCCGTTCTCCTTCGGGCTGCGGGCACAGCCGGGCGCGCCGACGATGCGCTTGCCGCCCAGCGTCCCCAGCACCAGCAGATTGCCGGGATCGACCGGCATGCCCGCGCGGACGACCGTGCCGCCTGCGCGCTCGATCGCGGCCGGCACGACATCGGCGAAGTCGCTCATGGCCGAGGCGCCGAAGATCACCACCATGTCGTTGTCACGCGCCAGCTGGGCTGCGGCCGCCGCGACCGGCGCAATCTCGTGCGGCGTGCGCCGCTCGGCCGTCAGCCGGCCGCCGGAACGCGCCAACCGCGCCTCGGTGACGCGCAGCGTCTTGTCGAGCACGCTCGGCTTGACGCCTGGAAGCACCGTCTGAATGACGCCGACGGTGACGGGACGATAGGCGTTGACGGCAAATATCTCGCGACCGCCGCAGATCCTCACCACGCTGTCCACCAGGCTGGCGGCGACGGCGAAGGGAATGATCTTCACCGTCGCCACCATCTGGCCCTTCTCGACCGGCGCATGCTGCGCCAGCGTCGCGATGGTGATGGCCGGATCGACGGCATTGATGGCATCGATCATCCCGGCATCGACGGTAAACACGCCTGAGGCACCCGCATGCAGGTTCACCCGCCCGGTCGCGGCCGGCTTGACCTCGATGTTGCGATGACTCATGGCGGCGGCGATCTTCGCGGCGGCGGCGTCCTCGCCGAGATCGTCCTCGGCGAGCACCGCGGCGACGACCTCGCCGATGCCCGCCGCCTTGAGCGCCGCGATATCCTCGCTGCTCAGCCGGTGCGCTTTGCGGAACCGTTTGTCGCCGGCGGCGGTCGCATGCGCCAGCACCGCCCCTTCCGCCTCATCGATCGGAACCGGCCCGAATTTCACGCCACGGCGCCTTTTGCTTCGAGGCCGCGCGAGCGGAAGGCGTGGATGGTCTGCGCCAGGACGGCGACGGCGATCTCGGCCGGACTGGCCGCGCCGATGTCGAGGCCGATCGGCGCATGGATGCGGGCGATCTGGTCGGCGCCGGCGCCAAGCGCCAGCAGGCGTTCGACACGTTTGGCGTGGGTTTTGCGGCTGCCGAGCGCCCCGACATAGAAGCACCGGGCGTCGAGCGCCGCCTTCAGCGCGAAATCGTCGATCTTCGGATCATGGGTGACGGCGGCAAGCGCGGTATAGCTGTCGAGCGGCGCGCGCTTCAGCACATCCTCCGGCCATTCGGCATGCAGCGCGACGTCCGGAAAGCGCTCCGGCGTGGCAAACGCAGTGCGCGGATCGATGATCTCGACGGGATAGCCGGCGATCCTGGCCATCGGCGCCAGCGCCTGGCTGATATGCACCGCGCCGATCACCACAAGGCGCGGGCGCGGCAGATGCGCGTTGAGGAAGAAGGTCCGCCCTTCCGCTTCCACCGACCGCGAATTGCCGGTGCGGAACGCGTTGGCGATCGCCGCCCCAAGATCGCCCGCAACCTGGTCGCCCTCGCGTACGATGCGGTCGCGGCCATCGCCAAGGTCGGTGACAAGCACAGCCGCCCGGCGGGCGCGGCGTGCTTCGTTGAGCGTCTTCAGAATATACGGATCCACGACAGTCAGCCCAGCCTTTCGACATAGACCTTGATGCGGCCGCCGCAGGACAGCCCGACCTGCCAGGCGGTTTCGTCGGCGACGCCGAACTCAAGCATCTTCGCCTTGCCGCTGTCGATGACGTCGATCGCCTCGGTCACCACGGCGCCCTCCACGCAGCCGCCGGAGACCGAACCATGGAAGTTCCCTTCGGCGTCGATGACAAGATGGCTGCCGACCGGACGCGGCGCCGAACCCCAGGTCTCGACCACGGTCGCGATGGCGACATCCTTGCCGTCCTTCATCCAGCCTTCCGCGATGATCAGGGGATCGCGGGCCTCGTCGAGATAAATGCTCTCATCCATCGTCGCTTCTCACAAAGTCGGTTTTTCAGGGGAATTTCAGTTTCCCCCTAAGGAAACATATGGCTACGCGGCATGCATCCCGCCAGTTTGCAGCCAGCGGCGCGGATCGACCGAAGCCGCCGGCCGCTGGTCGAGCGAGGCGCAGAGATCGGCCAGCGCATCGAGATTGTGCACCGCCCGGAACTCGTCGACATAGGGCAGCATCGCCTTGACGCCGCGCGCGCGCGCTTCGAAGCCGTCGAAGCGCAACAGCGGATTGAGCCAGATCAAACGCCGGCAGGATTTATGCAGCCGCTCCATCTCCTGCGAAAGGCCTGTGACGTCGTCGCGCTCCAGCCCGTCGGTGATGAGAAGCACTACGGCGCCCTGCCCCAGCACGCGGCGCGACCACAGCCGATTGAATTCGGCAAGCGTATCGCCGATGCGTGTGCCGCCCGACCAGTCCTTCACCGCCGCCGAGCATTCGGCCAGCGCCTCGTCCGGATCGCGATGGCGCATCTGGCGGGTCAGGTTGGTCAGCCGCGTGCCGAACACGAAGGCATGCACGCGCCGGCGCTTTTCCGTGAGGGCATGCAGGAAATGCAGGAAGATGCGCGTGTACTGGCTCATCGACCCGGAAATGTCGGCCAGCACCACCAGCGGCGGATGCACTTCGCGCGGCGAGCGGAATTTCGGCAGGATAAGCTGGCCGCCGGTGCGCGCGGCCGAGCGCATCATGGCGCGCGGGTCGATGCGGCGCCCCTGCGCGTCGGCCTTGAAGCGCCGCGTGCGGACGAGCTCGAAGGGCAGCCGCAAGGCCGCGATCGCCTTTTTGGCTTCGGCCATCTCCGCCGCATCCATCTGGGCGAAATCCTTGCCCCGCAGCACCTCGTTGCCGGAAAAGGTGAGGCGCGCGTCGACTTCGATCTCCGGCACCTCGCGCACCGGCTGGTTCTTGTGGCGGCCTTCGAACATCGCCTGGCTGACGCGGTTTTCGGCCGCCCGCGGCTTCTGCTTTTCAGCGTTGTCCGGCGCGATCGGCGAAAACATCGCCAGCAATTTCTCGATCAGCTCGCGCGATTTCCAGAACAGGCGGAAGGCCTCGTCGAAGACGGGACGATCCTCGTGCCGCGAGACGAGCACTGCATGCAGCGTCCAGTAGAAATCGTCACGCGAGCCGATGCCGGCGGCGAGCACCGCCTCGATGGCGTCCTTCACCGAGGCCGGGCCGACGCGCATGCCGGCCTTGCGCAGCGCCCGCGCGAAATAGACGATGTTGTCGGCGATGCGCCCATCGGCTGTCGCCTCCTTGGGTTCTAGGCGCGGCGACGGCATCGCATCTACTCCGCCGCCGAAAGCTCGGCCTTCACCTCATTGAGGATGCGCCGGCCCTCGCCCTCGCCGATACGGGCAATGTCGTCCTGGTATTTCAAAAGCACGCCGATCGTGTCGGACACGGTTTCCGGATCAAGCGCAACCTTGTCGAGCTCGGTGAGCGCGCCGGCCCAATCGATGGTTTCGGCGACGCCGGGCGCCTTGAACAGCTCGATCTGGCGCAGCTTCTGGATGAAGGACACGACCTCCGCCGACAGCCGGCGGTTCGCCTGCGGCACCTTACGCCGCACGATCTCCAGCTCGCGCTCGGCGTTCGGGTAGTCGACCCAATGATAGAGGCAACGCCGCTTCAACGCGTCGTGGATCTCGCGCGTGCGATTGGTGGTGATGATGACGATCGGCGGCTCTTCCGCCTTGATCGTACCGAGTTCAGGGACAGTCACCTGGAAGTCCGACAAAATCTCGAGCAGGAACGCCTCGAACGCTTCGTCGGTGCGGTCGAGCTCGTCGATCAGGAAGACCGGGGCGGCGCCAGCCTTGCCGGTCAGCGCGTCGAGCACCGGGCGGCGGATCAGGTATTTCTCGGAAAAGACATTGCGCTCCATGTCGGAGCGCACGACCTTGCCCGCCGCCTCCTCCATGCGGATTTCGATCATCTGAGCGGCGTAGTTCCACTCATAGACGGCCGAGGAGACGTCAAGCCCCTCATAGCATTGCAGGCGGATCAGCCGGCGGCCGAGCGCGTCGGCCAGCACCTTGGCGATCTCGGTCTTGCCGACGCCCGCCTCGCCTTCGAGGAACAAGGGCCGCTTCATGCGCAGCGACAAAAACAGCACGGTCGCCAGCGAGCGGTCCGCGACATAGTCCGCGCCGGTCAAAAGATCGAGCGTTTCGTCGATCGATTTCGGCGCGGGGCGCGGCGCGGTCATCTCGTCTCCGTGGATCCCGCCCGCCCGTTTCACAGAACGTGATAGCCGCGGTTGTGGTAGATCAGCGGCCGCAAATTATCGCCGATGCGCAGGCCTGTCACCTTGCCAAAAAGCACACGGTGGGTGGCCAAATCCTTGGCATCGATGATCTCGCAGTCGAACACGGCAAGCGCGCCTTTCAGGGTCGGCGCGCCGGTCGAGATCACATCCCACTCGGCCAGCGCGAAGCGCTCTTCCGCCGGCAGGCCGGTGACGCCGGAAAAGCCGACCGATACCGCTTCCTGATCCGAGGCGAGTGTGTTCAGCGCGAACTTGCCGTTCTTGACGAAAGCATCGTTCTTGGCGTTCTCGCGGTTGAGGCAGACCAGCACCGTCGGCGGGGTGTCCGAGACCGAACAGGCGGCGATCACCGTCGCGCCCCGTTTGCCGCCGGGCCCGTCCGTCGTCACCACATGCACATGGCCGGCAAAATGCGCCATCGCATCGCGATAGTGCTGCGGCCCGATATCGTTGATCTTCAGCACCCGATAATCCACCTGTCGAAACCAGCTCGTTATATATGGCGGCATATTGCACGTCACAAGTTGCAGTGCACGGGCGAAGTGCTTGACTGCAATCCGCAAATTCGCGTGTTGCGCGGCGCTTAGCCAGCCTTTAGGCATTCCTGGAATAGTGTCGGGACTGTATTCCCGGCATGGAGGATCTCTTAGCCCGAATGCGTCTTCTCACGACGACATCAGCCGCGCTGCTCTGGCTGTCGCTGGCCGCGAGCGCCGACGCCGAGATGGTGATCGGCGTCGCCGCTCCGCTTTCCGGTCCGTCGGCTATCCTGGGCAAGCAGATCGAGGCCGGCGCAGGCATGGCGGCGGAAGCAAACGGCATCGCCATCAAGGTCGTGGACGACGCCTGCACCGCCGACGGCGGCGCCGCGGCGGCAAAGGAATTCGTCGACGCCAAGGTCAATGTCGTGGTCGGCTTTCTCTGCACCGAGGCGATCGAGGCCGCGCTGCCCACCCTGAAGGATGCCAACATCGCGGTCATCACCGTCGGCGTGCGCACCGAAAGCCTGACCGACCGGCGCGCCAAGACCGGCTGGCCGGTCTACCGGCTCGGCCCGCGCGGCGACGATGAGCGCAACGCCGTTGCCGCCAAGCTTACCCAGCTCTGGCGCGACGACCTGTTCGCCATCGTCGATGACGGCACCATCTATGGCCGCGAGATGGCCGAGACCTTTCGCGCCGCGGCCGAGCAGGCTGCCTTGAAGCCGGTCTTCGTCGACACGTTCCGGCCGCAGCTCGACAACCAGATCGGGCTGGTCGGCCGGCTGAAGAAGGCCGGCGCAACAAAAGTGTTCGCTGGCGGGGACGGCGACGACATCGCGATCATGGGCCGCGACGCCGCCCAGCTCGATGTCGGCATCACCTTCGCCGGCGGCGAAAACCTGCGCACACCGCCCGGCGATGTGCCCTATCCCGTCGGCACGCTGATGATCGCCACGCCGGAATGGTCGGAGGTTGCCGATCCAAAGGTCGTGCAGGCTTTTGCCGCGAAGAACATCGCGCCGGATGGTTATACGCTGCCGGCCTATGCCGCGGTCGAGGTCGCCAAGGCCGCGCTGGCCGGCGCGGAAAGCTCCGGTCAGCCGCTCGCCGAAGCGCTGACTGGCCATGATTTCGCAACCGCGATCGGCACCGTCCGCTTCGACGACAAGGGCGATCTCAGCCAGAACCCGTTCCGCGTCTTCCGCTTCGACGGCACGCATTTCGTACCGCTGGAGGACAAGTGATGTTCCGCACCGGGCCGCGTAATCTCATTACCGACGTTGACGGCCTCCGCATCGGCAATGCCGCCGACGCCAGGCTGAAATCGGGCGTCACGGTTGTGCTGTGCGACGAGCCCGCGGTTGCCGGCATCCAGGTGCTGGGCGGCGCGCCGGGCACGCGCGAAACCGATCTGCTCGAGCCGCAGAACTCGATCGCGACGATCCATGCCGTCGTTCTGTCGGGCGGCTCCGCCTTCGGCCTCGACGCCGCTTCGGGCGTGCAGGCGGCGCTGCGCGAGAAAAACATCGGTGTCGAGGTTGGCGTCTTCCGCGTGCCGATCGTGCCGGCCGCGATCCTGTTCGACCTGCGCAATGGCGGCGACAAGGATTGGGGTCGCTATCCGCCCTATCGCGAACTCGGCTATGAGGCCGTGCAGGCGGCAACCGGCGATTTCGCCATCGGCACGGCTGGCGCCGGGACCGGCGCGCTGACCTCCGGGCTGAAGGGCGGGCTGGGCTCCGCCTCGACCGTGCTCGACAGCGGCGTCACCATCGGCGCGCTCGCCGCCGTCAATCCGACCGGCTCGGTGACGGTCGGCCGCAGCCGCCATTTCTGGGCTGCCCCCTTCGAGATCGGCGACGAGTTCGGCGGCCTGGGCTATCCCGCCCAGATGCCCGAGGACGCCCGGGAGATCCTGCTGAAATACCGCGACCGGAGCGTCGGCGGCGAGGTCGAAGGCGGCAGCACCACCATCGCCGTCATCGCCACCGACGCCGTCCTGAGCAAGGCCGCGGCCAAGCGGCTGGCGATTTCGGCGCATGACGGCTTCGCCCGCGCCATCTGGCCGACGCACACGCCGGCCGACGGCGATCTGGTCTTTGCCCTGGCGACCGGCAGGAGCGGCATCGAGCTCGGCGCCGATGCCGCGATCGACCTGTTCGCGGCGGCTGGCGCCACAATGGCGCGTGCGATCAGCCGCGGCGTCCATGCCGCGACGCCGGCCGCGGGTGATGTGTTCCCTGTGTGGTCGTCGCGCTGATCAGGTCGGATCGGACTTTTCTTCCTCGAAGGTGACGGCGACATCCGAATTCGCGGAGAGCCATACCTTCTGCCCGTCGATCTCCGCGACCAGGGCAAGCGAGATGTAGTGGTGATGGCCCTTATGCGAGCCCATGCCGCTGTCGGCCTTGGTCAGCTTGATCCGGTCGCCCTCGACCTTGTCGACGGTGCCGATATGGACGCCGTCGGCGCCGATCACTTCCATATGTCCGCGTATCTTGCTGATGTCGGTGCTCATGCTGGTCCTCCGCTGGATGGCGATTTGCCCTTTCGGATGCGAGACGGCCGACAATAACAAATGAATGCCGGATTGGATGCATCGCACGGCACGTCTTGTTCACCATGGCGTGATAGGCATGAATTCACCTTCACGCTGCTAACAGCGCTCTACCAGTTCCTCGCGCTTGGCGTGCGGCTCTATGTTCCGGAGTTTTGCGGCACTGGTCGGGGTCAGCATCTGGTTTGCGCGGCAGCGGCGTTGAGCATTGGGCCCGCCTCTGTTAGGACGCGGCCGACGCTTCTCCCAGGCAGGACTGAAAACAGATGATCCCTCGCTATTCCCGGCCGGAAATGGTCGCCATCTGGTCGCCCGAAACCCGCTTCCGCATCTGGTTCGAGATCGAGGCGCATGCCTGCGATGCGCTGGCGGAGCTTGGCGTAATCCCGAAGGAAGCGGCAAGGACCATCTGGGAGAAAGGCGGCGCCGCCAAGTTCGACGTCGCCAAGATCGACGAGATCGAGCGCGTCACCAAGCATGATGTCATCGCTTTCCTCACCCATCTCGCCGAGTTCGTCGGACCGGATGCCCGCTTCATTCACCAGGGCATGACCTCGTCGGACGTGCTCGACACCTGCCTTGCCGTGCAGCTGACGCGGGCCAGCGACATCCTGCTTGCCGACATCGACGCCTTGCTGGCGGCGCTGAAGCGCCGTGCTTTCGAGCACAAGGATACCGTCACCATCGGCCGCAGCCACGGCATCCATGCCGAGCCGACCACCTTCGGCGTCAAGCTGGCGCAGGCCTATGCCGAATTCTCGCGCTGCCGCGAGCGGCTGGTGCACGCGCGCGAGGATATTGCGACCTGCGCCATCTCCGGCGCGGTCGGCACCTTCGCCAACATCGAGCCTTATGTCGAAGAGCATGTGGCGGCAAAGCTCGGGCTAAAGCCGGAGCCGGTATCGACCCAGGTCATTCCGCGCGACCGCCATGCCATGTTCTTTGCGACCCTCGGCGTCATCGCCTCGTCGGTCGAACGCCTCGCCGTCGAGATCCGCCATCTGCAGCGCACCGAGGTGCTGGAAGCGGAAGAATATTTCTCGCCGGGCCAGAAGGGCTCGTCGGCCATGCCGCACAAGCGCAACCCGGTGCTGACCGAGAACCTCACCGGCCTTGCCCGGATGGTGCGGTCGATGGCGCTGCCGGCCATGGAGGATGTGGCCCTCTGGCACGAACGCGACATTTCGCATTCCTCGGTCGAGCGCATGATCGGACCGGATGCGACGGTGACGCTGGACTTCGCGCTGGCGCGGCTGACCGGCGTCGTCGACAAGCTGCTCGTCTATCCCGAGAACATGGAGAAGAACCTCAACAAGTTCCGCGGCCTGGTGCATTCGCAGCGCGTGCTCTTGGCGCTGACGCAGGCCGGCCTGTCACGCGAGGACGCCTATCGCCTGGTGCAGCGCAACGCCATGAAAGTCTGGGAGCACGGCGCCGATTTCCTGGAGGAACTGCTTGCCGACAAGGACGTCACGGCGGTCCTCTCCGAAGCCGAGATCCGTGAGAAATTCGACCTCGGCTACCACACCAAGCATGTCGACACGATCTTCAAGCGGGTGTTTGGATAACCTTCCATACGGCTGGCGGTCAGCGGGAATCCTCGCTTCAATTTCCGAAAGCACGGGCGAAGCTGAGCACGCCGCGCGGCGCAGGTCCGCGCAAAACCAGCCGCTGCACGTACTTCGTATCGATATCCGGATAGGTCAGTTGCCCGTCGCTCACGAAGCCCGCGCGGCCGTATATCTCAGGGTCTCCGATCAGCGCACATCCGCAGGCGCCCTGCTCGTCGAGCACCTGCAGCCCGGCAGCGATCAACGCCTTGCCGATACCCTGACGCTGCCTGTCGGACCTGACCGATATCGGACCAAGTCCAAACCATTTGTCACGGATTCCGTCGATCCCCACCGGTGAAAATGCCACGTGACCGACGATTTCCCCGGCGTCCTCGGCAACCAGCGAAATCGTCAGGTCACCGTCCGCACGCAAGGCCCGGATGATATCGGCCTCGGTGTCATTGCTGAAAGCCATGGGCCTGAACGCATTCCAAGTAAGTTGATGGATTGCATCGTAATCAGCGGGTATCTCCGGCCGGATCAGCATTTCATGCCGGAACCCCAGGCACAGTCCTGATCACCGTGCCCCAGGGATCCTCACGGCTCGTCTCGGCCTTCGCACTGTCTGAGCGCATCTCGACCCAGGCGAGGCCCGAGCGGGAGGGATCGCGGCGGCCGGCGCCGGCGCTTTGCCAGGCATTGGCGCCGATATGGTGATGGTAATGGCCGGACGACAGGAACACCGCCTGGGCGCCATATTTGGCGACGGTGTCGAAGCCGAACGCCTCATGCCACCAGGCTTCGGCATCTTCCGGCCGGCCGACGCGCAGATGCACATGGCCTACAATGGTGTTTTCCGGCGCGCCCTGCCAGCCGGCATCGCCCGCCGGTACGCTGCCCACCACCGCCGGCAGGTTCAGCCGCTCGGTCGCCATGGCTATTCTGTCACCATTCCACTTCCAGTCCTGCGGACGGCGGTCTGCATAGATCTCGATGCCGTTGCCCTCTGGGTCGGTCATATAGAGCGCCTCGCTGACCAGATGGTCGGAAGCGCCCTCGATGCCGATGCGGTTGGCGGCGGCATGGTTGATCCAGCGGCCGAGATCCGCCCGCGACGGCAGAAGAAAGGCGGTGTGGAAAAGCCCGGCGCTGCGTGGATCGTCCGGCTTGGCCGCAGAATCCTGTTCAAGCACCAGCAATGGTCGGTTGGCGGCGCCAAGCGTGATCGTGCCATCGGCGCGGCTTAGTTCCTGCAAGCCGACGACGGCGCGGTAATAGGCTGCCAGGCTTTCGGCGTCGCGCGCCTTCAACCCGACACGCGACACGCTGACCGGTGTGGTCGCGGCAAAAGGCAATTCGCTCATCAAACTCTCCGTTCGGGCGACACCTATTCCCGAAATGGGATTGCAGGCCGCCGGTTCTTGTTCCTTGTTCCCTCTCCAAATCGTCGATTGCGATCGTTCACACAAGAGAGCAAGAATCGAACAAGTTGTTCACAATTGTGACCGCACCGATATTGGCGGCAGGGTTGCAGGCGAGAAGGCCGCTCGCTACATCGACCCCATGAAAGTCAAAGACGCAGATATCCTGATCGTGCCGGGCTACACCAATTCCGGCCCCGAGCACTGGCAGACCCGCTGGCAGTCGAAACTGTCGACGGCGCGCCGGGTCGAGCAGGCGGAATGGACGAAGCCCGTGCGCGAGGACTGGACGGCGAGCGTTGCGAACGCCGTCAACGAGGCCGAGCGTCCAGTGGTTCTGGTTGCGCACTCGCTTGGCGTGGCGGCGGCGGTGCAGGCCATTCCGCAATTCAAGAGGCCGGTCGCGGGCGCCTTTTTCGTCGCGCCGCCCGACGTCTCCAACCCGGAAATCAGGCCGAGGCATCTGATGACCTTCGGCCCTTATTCGCGCGATCCCCTGCCCTTTCCCTCCATCGTGATCGCTAGCCGCAACGATCCGTTCTGCGCCTTCGAGGTCGCCGAGGATATTGCCGCCGCCTGGGGATCGCTCTTCATCGATGCTGGCGAGGCCGGGCATCTCAACCACGATGCCGGCTTCGGCCCATGGCCTGAAGGTTCGATGACCTTCGCCAAATTCCTGACGGAACTGAAGCAGCCGTAAGGCCGGCTCTCAAGAGCCGATTGAATCCCGCATGCTCTTCAGCAGCGTCTTGGCGCCAAGCGAAATCAGCGTGTGGTCCGAGCCCATGGCGAGCAGCCGGAAGCCCATCGACACGACACGACCGGCAATCGCCGGTTCGATGACATAGATCGCGGCATGCTTGCCGGCCTTGCGCGTCCGCTCGGCGATCGACGCGACCGTCTCCATCATGCTTTCCAGCGTCGAGCTGACGGTGGCGCCGTTCGACCAGGCGATCGAGAAATCCGACGGGCCGACGAAGATGCCGTCGATGCCGGGCGTGTCGAGAATGCCATCGAGCGCCTCGAGGGCCGCCCGCGTCTCGACCATGGCGAAAGCCATGGTGCGCTGGTTCGTATCGCGCAGCCATTCGGCATGGTCGCCCTTGCCGTGACGCGGGAAGGCATAGGTCGGGCCCCAGGAACGCTCGCCCAGCGGCGGATATTTCATCGCGGCGGCGAACTGCCTCGCATCGGCCACGGAGTTCACCATCGGCGCGATCACCGCCTCGGCGCCGAAATCGAGCGCGCGGCTCGCCATGTCGAAGCGCCCGACCGGAATGCGCACCAGCGCCGGCTTGTTGGCGGCCAGAACCGGCACCAGCCCGCGCAGCACGCTGTCCTCGTGATGGCCGCCATGCTGCATGTCGAGGGTGACGGCATCGAAACCCTGTTTGGCGATGATCTCGACCGTCAGCGCATCCGGCACGCCCGACCATGCAGTGAAAAGCGTTTCGTCGGCGGCCAGGCGGGATTTGAGCGACATCGGAACTTTCCTTGTTAACAATCCGCAGTTTCGGCCGGAAACGGTGTGAAGGCAAAGAAAAACCGCCCGGTTTGGCCGGGCGGCCGATTGGTCCAGTCAGAGCAATTCCGGGAAAAGTGTGTAACGTTTAGGTTCGGCGACTTCGCCGTAGCCTTCCGTCCGGAATTGCGTAAAAACAAAGAGATCGAGCATGAGACCGAAACGCGTGAAGCGGTTTTCGGACGACATCACGGTCATCCAGCCTTAGCTGTTCCTGATCTGCTCGATCGCCTGCGCCATCAGCTCGTCCATGGTGCGGCGGATCTGATGGTCGGACTGGTTGACGCCGGCGGCATCGAAATCCTTGCGGATCTTGCGGAAAACATCGTGGTCGCCCGCTTCCTCGATATCGGAGACCACAACTTCCTTGGCATAGGCCTCGGCATCGGCGCCGGATTTGCCGAGTTTCTCGGCGGCCCACAGGCCAAGCGCCTTGTTGCGGCGCGCCGCGGCCTTGAAGCGAAGTTCCTCGTCGAAGGCGAATTTGCGCTCGAAGCCCTCTTCGCGGTCTTTCATGCTGCTCATGACGTCCCTCCGATCAATCCGATTCGCTTGGCGGTGAGTATGTGTGATGGGCAAGCACAAACCAAAAGGCCGCGGGCCGGTCAATATGGTTCGTGGCATGCTGCGCTGCGGCATTTCGGTTCCGAAAGCGGTTGATTCGCGGGATTTGCCGATTGAGCAAACAAGGCGATTGCGATAACACCGGCATTGAACGCCGCCTTCGCCATACTAATTTAGGCAGACGGACAGGAACCGGTCACTTGCCGCCTGCCCGCAGATCCAGAGAAAAAATCAGATGAAAAATCGCCGCCGCATTTACGAAGGCAAGGCCAAGATCCTCTATGAGGGACCTGAGCCGGGAACGCTGATCCAGTTTTTCAAGGACGATGCCACCGCCTTCAACAAGAAGAAGCACGAAGTGGTCGATGGCAAGGGCGTGCTCAACAACCGCATTTCCGAGCACATCTTCAACCACTTGAACCGCATGGGCATCCCGACCCATTTCATCCGCCGGCTCAATATGCGCGAGCAGTTGATCAAGGAAGTCGAGATCATTCCGCTCGAGGTCGTCGTGCGCAATGTCGCGGCCGGATCGCTGTCAAAGCGCCTCGGCATCGAGGAAGGCACGGTGCTGCCGCGCTCGATCATCGAATTCTACTACAAGGCCGACGCGCTCGACGACCCGATGGTGTCGGAAGAGCACATCACCGCTTTCGGCTGGGCGAGCCCGCAGGAAATCGACGACATCATGGCCCTGGCCATCCGCGTCAACGACTTCCTCTCCGGCCTGTTCCTCGGCGTCGGCATCCAGCTCGTCGACTTCAAGATCGAATGCGGCCGCCTGTTCGAGGGCGACATGATGCGCATCGTCGTCGCCGACGAGATCTCGCCGGATTCCTGCCGGCTGTGGGACGTCGCCACCCAGGACAAGCTCGACAAGGACCGTTTCCGTCGCGACATGGGCGGCCTGGTCGAGGCGTATCAGGAGGTCGCCCGCCGTCTCGGCATCATCAACGAAAACGAGCCGCCGCGGCCGATGGGTCCGGTCCTCGTCGCCTCCTCCGAGCCGCCCAAGGGCCTGAAGCACTAAATACTAATGGGCCTGCCGGACAATGGCAGGCCTTTTGCTAAGCGACGATCTGCCCAGGAGTATCGATGAAAGCCCGTATCACCGTCACCCTCAAGAACGCCGTCCTCGACCCGCAGGGCAAGGCGATCGAGCATGCGCTCTCCGGATTGGGCTTCGACGGCGTCGGCCAGGTGCGCCAGGGCAAGGTGTTCGACATCGAGCTCACCGGAACCGACAAGGCCAAGGCCGAAGCCGACCTGAAGGCCATGTGCGACAAGCTTCTGGCGAACACGGTGATTGAGAACTATAGTGTTGCTATAACCTGAGGTTGTAGCGGAGGCACAATGCCGGAAGCCACGAACGAATTGATGTTCGAGCTGTTGAAACGGGTCCATCACGAAATCGGCGAACTTCGCCAGGATGTGTCCGAAGCCAAACGTGAGTTGAACGTGATGCGAGGTCACATGGTGGCCACGCAGAGTGATATCCATAACATCTATGGTATTCTTGGCCGTCAGGATGAGCGACTCGAACGCATAGAGCGCCGTCTCGAATTGCGCGAACTTGCCGAAAACCAGAGGCCTTACGAACCGAAATGAAATCAGCCGTCGTCCTCCTGCCTGGGCTCAATCGCGACCGCGACATGATTGCGGCGCTGACCAAGATTTCCGGCCAGGCGCCGGCGACCGTCTGGCAGACCGACACCGAAATCCCCGATGTCGACCTGATCGCCATCCCCGGCGGCTTCTCCTTCGGCGATTATCTGCGTTGCGGCGCGATCGCGGCGCGTATGCCGGTGATGCGGGCGGTCGCCGAAAAGGCCGCCAAGGGCGTCACTGTCATCGGCGTCTGCAACGGTTTTCAGATCCTGGTCGAGGCGGGCCTGCTGCCCGGCGCCTTGATGCGCAACGCCTCGCTGAAATTCGTCTGCCGGCAGGTGAAGCTCCAGATCGCCAACGCCAACACCATGTTCACCCGCCGCTACCAGCCCGGACAGGTTATCCGCTCGCCGGTCGCGCATCACGACGGCAATTACTTCGCCGACGCCGAGACGCTTGCCCGGCTCGAAGGCGAAGGCCAGGTGGTGTTCCGCTATGCCGAAGGCACCAATCCCAACGGGTCGATCAACGACATTGCCGGCATCGTCAACGACAAGGGCAACGTGCTCGGCCTGATGCCGCACCCGGAGAACCTTATCGAAGCGGCGCATGGCGGCAATGACGGGCGGGCGCTGTTCGAGAGCGCACTCGGCCTCGCGGCTTGATTCTTTGACATCCTAATCCGGAACGCGGGGGCGGACTGACCATGAGACCGACGATTGCTCGCCTTGCCCTCCTGGCCGCCGCTGGGCTCGCCCTGGCTTCCTGCCAGTCCAGCCCCAAGACCGCGCCGGTTCCGTCAGGCAAAAGCGCCTCGCTGCTTGCGATGGAGCAGGTCGCGATCGCCGCGCATAAATGCTGGATCGCCAGCAAGGACCCGGCCTTCAAGGCCTACCAGATGGCCAACGAGCTCAATTCCTACAGCGGCACGCCGCGCTTCCTGCTGGTGCCCGCCAAGCACTATGGCGGCAAGCCGCTGCTGGTCGTGCAGGCGCAAGGCAATTCCAGCCGCGTCGACGTCTTCGGGCCGCTGATGAATGAGCCGCTCGGCGCGCGCATCGGTTCCGACATCGCTCGATGGCAGGCCGGCAATCCGTCCTGCGCGGCTTCCGCCTGAGGTTGTCATGAGCCGGTTCCTGCAGATCGCGGGACTGGTTGTCGGGCTGGTTGCGCTTGTGCTGCAATTCGCCATCAGCATGCCGGCGTCGATGGCTGCGGGGCGCAGCCTGCCCGGTTCGATCGTCTTCTATTTCAGCTTCTTCACCATCCTCACCAACATCGCGGCGGTGATGGTGCATGCTTCGCTGCTGTCCCCCGCTGGCTATGCCTGGTTTCCGGCCTTTGCCGGACAGCGAATGCGTGCCGGAGTGGCGGTCGCCATCACGCTGGTCTTCATCATCTATGCGACGGTGCTGGCAGGCCTTTGGCAACCGCAGGGCCTGTTCCTGCTTTGCGACATCCTGCTCCACTACATCACGCCATTCATCTTCGTGCTGTGGTGGCTCATAGCCGGTGCCGACGGCACGACGCGCTGGCGCGATATCTCCTGGTGGATGATCTATCCGCTCGCCTACCTCGCCTACGCGCTGATACGCGCCCCCTTCGCCGGCGAAGTGCCCTATCCGTTCCTCGACGTGGCCAAGAACGGCGCGGCCAGCGTCGCCGTTTCGGCCCTGGGCGTCACGGCCCTTTTTGTCGGATTGAGCGTGCTTGCCGTGCTGATCGATCACGGCATCGGCCGGTTGCGGGCAAAACCCGCAACCGGGATGATATCGAGCCGAAGATAGGCATCACTCCCAGAATGCCCTGATGCCCTCGCGATGGGCGTCGCAGCGCGAGATGCCGATATCCTTGAGTTGCTCGTCCGTCATTTCCAGGAGGGCAAGGCGGCCGCGCCGGCGCTCAAGTATGCGATCGACTTGTTTGGCGGCGGAACGGAGCACGAATACCAGCCGACCGACGAAGCCGCGACGGCTCCATGGATCGGTCTGCGCGCCAAATGCCGGACCGGCGTGGCGAATTGTCTCGATTGTATCCATTGTCATTGTGCCTTGTCTCGATTGTACCTTTTCAATCGCAGGGTCGGTATGATTTGACTCATCGAGCGGTGCAATATAGAAAATTGTCACCATGACAAATTGGCTCCCTGACCTCTCCTCCGGCTCCGGTCCGCTGTATCAGCGTCTTGCTGACAGCATTGAGTCAGATATCGACAAGGGCGTCATCGACGCCGGTGCGAAACTGCCTCCGCAGCGCGACCTCGCCTATGACATCGGCACGACCGTCGGCACCATCGGCAGGGCCTATCAGCTGCTGCGCGAACGCGGTCTGGTGAGCGGCGAGGTCGGCCGCGGCACCTATGTGCTCGGCCAGCGCGCCGAAGCCCCGAAACCTGACCTCGAACTTGGCTTGCAAGGCACTCGCCCCATCGACGCGCCGAGCGGCAAGCTGCGCTTCGACAGCACCGCCGCGCCCGATGTCGGCCAGGGCGCGGTGATTGCCGACATCCTGGCGCGCACCGCGCAGGAGCACCCGCACGATATTTCGAGCTACACACGCGATTTTCCTGAACGCTGGTACGAGGCGGGCAGCCGCTGGCTTTCGCGCAATTCCTTCCGACCATCGCTCGATTCTGTCGTGCCTACGCTGGGCACCCATGCCGCGGTCATGGCGGCGATCGCGGCGCTGACCATGCCCGGCGACTACGTGGTCTTCGAGCATCTCACCTATTCGCAGATCGCGCGCAGCGCCGGGCTGATTGGGCGCCGCACGGCGCTGGTTTCGGCTGACGAGGATGGCATCGACCCGGATGATTTCGAGCGCGTCTGCGCGCAGAAACATCCAAAGGTGATGTTCCTGATGCCGACCGCGAAGAACCCGACGCTGGTGACGCTGTCGGCGGAGCGGCGGCAGGCGATCGCGAAGATCGCGCGCGAATACAATGTCGCGCTGATCGAGGACGATCTTTACGGCGAGCTCACCGACGACCCGACACCGCTGCTGGCCGAATACGCGCCGGAACGCACGATCGTCGCCGGCGGCCTGTCGAAATCGGTCGCGGCAGGCGTGCGCGGCGGCTGGCTCTCCTGCCCGCCGGCCTACCGCCATCGCATCCGCGTCGCCCACAAGATGATGACCGGTGGCCTGCCCTTCCTGCTGGCCGAGGTCGGCACAAGGCTGGTGACGTCGGGCCAGGCGGGCGAGATCCGCAAGCGCTGCATTGCCGAAATCCAGGCGCGCCTCGCCATCGTGCGTGACGTGCTCAAGGGGTTCGACTTCAAGGCACGTGACAATGTGCCCTTTGTCTGGCTGACGTTACCTGACCCGTGGCTGTCCGGCACCTTCAAGAACGCCTGCCTGGCGCAAGGCGTACTCATCGACGACGAGGACGAGTTCAAGGCCGGCCGCTCCGGGCAGGTCTTTCACGGCGTGCGCTTTGGCGTGTCGCAACCGCGGCAAAACAAGGATGTCGCCGGCGGTGTCGCCGTCATCCGCCGCCTGCTCGACGAAGGCCGCGCCGGCTACGACAGTTTTTCCTGATCGAGCCGGCGAGCCAGACCCTAAGCATAGCCGGAGTGGCAGTTTTCCGGCGTTTTCCCTATCTGGTGGGGGTGTATCGCGCGAAAGCTTGCGATAAGAGGAGACTCAAAGAACCTCCCCTTTCCCACGGACAAAAATCGCCGCTCATGACCATTTCCAATTCCGTGCCGATCACCCCCGACCTCGTCGCCGCGCATGGGCTGAAGCCCGACGAATACCAGCGCATCCTCGATCTGGTCGGCCGCGAGCCAAGCTTCACCGAACTCGGCATCTTCTCGGCGATGTGGAACGAGCACTGCTCCTACAAGTCCTCCAAGAAATGGCTGCGCACGCTGCCGACCAGCGGCCCGCAGGTGATCCAGGGTCCAGGCGAGAATGCCGGCGTGGTCGACATCGGCGACGGCGACTGCGTGGTGTTCAAGATGGAGAGCCACAACCACCCGTCCTACATCGAACCCTATCAGGGCGCGGCCACCGGGGTTGGCGGGATTTTGCGCGACGTCTTCACCATGGGCGCCAGGCCGGTTGCGGCGATGAACGCGCTGCGCTTCGGCGCACCGGACCATCCCAAGACCCGGCACCTTGTCGCGGGCGTGGTTTCCGGCGTCGGCGGCTACGGCAACTCCTTTGGCGTACCGACCGTCGGCGGCGAGGTCAATTTCGATGCCCGCTACAACGGCAACATCCTCGTCAACGCCTTTGCGGCAGGCCTGGCCAAGACAAACGCCATCTTCCTGTCGCAGGCCAAGGGCGTCGGCCTGCCGGTCGTCTATCTCGGCGCCAAGACAGGGCGCGACGGCGTCGGCGGCGCCACGATGGCTTCGGCCGAATTCGACGACAAGATCGAGGAGAAGCGCCCGACCGTACAGGTCGGCGATCCCTTCACCGAAAAATGCCTGCTGGAAGCCTGCCTGGAGCTGATGGCCTCCGGCGCCGTCATCGCCATCCAGGACATGGGTGCGGCCGGCCTCACCTGCTCGGCGGTCGAGATGGGCGCCAAGGGCGATCTCGGCATCGAGCTCGACCTCGACAAGGTGCCGGTGCGCGAGGAGCGCATGAGCGCCTATGAGATGATGTTGTCGGAAAGCCAGGAGCGCATGCTGATGGTGCTGCGCCCCGAGAAGGAGGAGGAAGCCGAGGCGATCTTCCGCAAATGGGGGCTCGACTTCGCCATCGTCGGCAAGACCACCGACGACCTGCGCTTCCGCGTCATCCATCAGGGCGACGAGGTCGCCAATTTGCCGATCAAGGAGCTGGGCGACCAGGCGCCGGAGTATGACCGCCCCTGGGTCGAGGCGAAGAAGCCGGCGCCGCTTGCCGCAAACGATGCGCCGAAGGCCGATGTCGCCGACGCGCTGCTGAAAATGCTTGGCGGGCCGGACCTCTCCTCGCGCCGCTGGGTGTGGGAGCAGTACGACACGCTGATCCAGGGCAATTCGCTGCAGCTTCCCGGCGGCGATGCCGGCGTCGTGCGCGTCGAAGGCCATCCGACCAAGGCGCTCGCCTTCTCCTCCGACGTCACGCCGCGCTATTGCGAGGCCGACCCATACGAGGGCGGCAAGCAGGCCGTCGCCGAATGCTGGCGCAATCTCACCGCGACCGGTGCCCTGCCGCTCGCCGCCACCGACAACCTCAATTTCGGCAATCCCGAACGGCCCGAGATCATGGGCCAGTTCGTCGGCGCCATCAGAGGCATCGGCGATGCCTGCCGCGCGCTCGGCTTCCCGATCGTTTCCGGCAATGTCTCGCTCTACAACGAAACCAACGGCCGCGGCATCCTGCCGACGCCGACCATCGGCGGCGTCGGCCTCATCACCGACTGGTCGAAGATGGCGCGCATCGGCTTTGCCGCCGAGGGCCAGATGATCGTGCTGGTCGGCGCGCCGCCGACATGGGGCAGCCATCTCGGCCAGTCCGTTTATATGCGCGACATCCATGGCCGCGCCGACGGTCCGCCGCCACCCGTCGACCTCGACCATGAGAAGCGCGTCGGCGACCATGTGCGCGCGCTGATCGCTTCCGGCATCGTCACCGCCGCCCATGATGTCTCCGACGGTGGCCTGGCCGTGGCGCTGGCGGAGATGGCGATGGCCTCTGGCATCGGCGCCACCATCCCGGGGCTTACCGGCACCGATCCGATCCCCGTCTGGTTCGGCGAGGACCAGGGCCGCTACCTGCTGACGCTGTCGATCGACCCGCAAAGCGGCGAGTGGGACAGGATCCGCGAGCAGCAGGGCAAGCTCGGCATCTTCGCGCCCTGGATCGGCACCACCGGCGGGCGTGACTTGAAGCTTGGCGAGGCACGGCCGATCCCGGTCAGCGAATTGACCGCCGCCCATGAGGGCTGGTTCCCGCGCTTCATGGACCAGGCCAGTTGACGAGGCTCACCGCGAAGGCGCTGATCGCAGTCGTCTTCTGGCCTTGCCTGTTCTTCTTCTGGTTTCTCGGACCGTTCGTGCTGTTCCTGCTGACGACAACCTCGAGCGAGGTCTGTCCGCTGCTGGAGACTCGTGCGCAATTCCTTGCCGCGGCCAACGGCACGCTGCCTATGCTCGTCGTGCAGACCCTGATCTACGCGGTTCCGATCGGCTGCCTGATGCTCTGGAACAGGCTGTCTCCAGAGCCGGAGCGGGCAAGGCATGTCGCGACCTGCATCAAGCTCTTCGCCGTCTCGGCAGTGGTCGGAGCGGTTTGGGACTATGGCACGTCCTTGATCTGCGACGGCTACGGCCAGCCCTTCTTCTCCACCGCATGGCGGCTGACGAGCTATCTTCCCATCGTCAGCCTGTTGATCAACATCCCGCTTTACGTGCTGGTCTTCAGCCTCGGCCGCGCCTATTCGACCCGCGATGACGTCACCGAGGATGGCGTGGTTCATCCGAGCCAGGACAATTCCTAGGCTTCCTCCCCGACGGAATGGCTTCAATCCGGGCTGGAAAGGCTTTAGGCTCACGCCGAGTCACATACCCGGCCTGCCCGCTTGAAACAGGATTTTGCCATGGCAATGGATGCCCACGACATCGAAAAACTGATCAAGGAAAGCATTCCGGACGCCAAGGTGACGATCCGCGACCTCGCCGGCGACGGCGACCACTACGCGGCCGAGGTCGTTGCGGAGAGTTTCCGGGGCAAGAGCCGTGTCCAGCAGCACCAGATGGTCTATGACGCGCTGAAGGGCAATATGGGCGGCGTGCTGCACGCGCTGGCGCTGCAGACCAGCGTCCCGGACTGAGCGCTGCCGTCACCCAGAGCAATTCCAGGAAAAGTGTGTAACGGTTTTCCGTCAGGAATTGCGTAAGACAAACAGATAGAGCGGTTCGGCGTTTCCTTGATACGGCGAACCGCTCTAGCCTTGGCACAAAATCGCGTTATCCCTTGCGCCATTCAAGTAGCGTCGCGGCTAACGTCTTGTTTCAGCCACCCTATGGGTTTATTTGAAGGACATGCTTCGAGCCTGACTCCCACAGGCGTGAAAGGATTGTCCATGACCGGTATCAGCGACTACATCGACAATGAAGTGAAGAGCAACGACGTCGTGCTTTTCATGAAGGGCACGCCCGGCTTCCCGCAATGCGGTTTCTCCGGCCAGGTGGTGCAGATCCTCGATTACATCGGGGCCGACTACAAAGGCGTCAACGTGCTCGACTCGGCCGAATTGCGGCAGGGCATCAAGGACTATTCCAACTGGCCGACCATCCCGCAGCTCTATGTGAAGGGTGAATTCGTCGGCGGTTGCGACATCGTGCGCGAGATGTTCCAGGCCGGCGAGTTGCAGGACTTCCTCGTCGAAAAGGGCGTCAGCGTCAAAGGCGCCGCCTGACTGAATCGCACCGGCCAGCCGGCCGGTAGCGCTAATTTCCGGGGCAGCCCCCACCTCGGCATTGTGGTTCCCTAAGCTCGGGAACGAGACGAATTCATGCGCCGGCAGTCCGGCGCATGTTCGTTTGAAACGATCGGATTTTGCGGTGGACAAGCAGGCTGTGGCGCAGCAATCGGCAACCAATTTGCCTATTCCGCGCTGGGAATTCATCGCGCTCTGCGCAGCGCTGATGGCGCTCAACTCCCTGGCCATCGACATCATGCTGCCGGCGCTGCAGCAGATCGGCGCCTCGCTTGGCGTCGAGAGCGAGAACCACCGCCAATATGTCATCACCGCCTATATGCTCGGCTTCGGCGGCGGACAGCTTTTGTTCGGGCCCATTTCGGATCGCTTCGGGCGCCGCGCGCCACTGGTCTTCGGCCTGGTCGTCTATGTCGTGGCCGCGGCGGCCGCCGCCATAGCGCCCAGTTTCGCCCTGTTGCTGACCTGGCGTCTCATCCAGGGCATCGGCGCGGCAGCGACCCGGGTCATCGCCGTCTCGATCGTGCGCGACACGTTCGAGGGCCGGCGCATGGCCGAGGTGATGTCGCTGATCTTCATGGTGTTCATGGCGATCCCCGTCATCGCGCCCGGCATCGGCCAGTTCGTCATGCTGTTCGCCAGCTGGCACTGGATTTTCGTGACCATGGCTATCGGCGCGCTGATCGTTTCGACCTGGGCCCTGCTGCGCCTGCCGGAGACGCTGCATCCCGAATATCGCCGCACGCTCTCGGTAGGGTCCGTGCTCGGCGGCTTCCGCATCGTGCTCACCAACCGGCTCACGCTTTGCTACGCCTTTGCCAGCACGTTCATCTTCGCTGCCATGTTCGGCTTCATCAGTTCGGCGCAGCAGATCTACATCGACATCTTTCACGTCGGCGAATTGTTCCCGCTGATCTTTGCCGGCGTCGCCGGCGTGCTCGCCTTCTCCAACTATCTCAATTCGCGGTTGGTCGGACAGATCGGCATGCGCCGCCTGTCGCAAGGCGCGCTGCTCATCTTCCTGTGCATCAGCCTTGCCTGGCTGGTGGTCTCGCTGGAGATGCAGATGCCGCTCTGGCTTTTCGTCACCTTTTTTGCCGGCGCGATGCTGCCGTTCGGCGGACTGGGCGCGAATTTCAACGCCTTGGCCATGGAGCCGCTCGGCGAACTCGCCGGCACGGCGGCATCCATCCTTGGTTTCATGCAGACTTTTCTCGGCGCCCTCATCGGCGCGGCGATCGGCCAGGCCTATAACGGCACCGTGACCCCTCTGGCCGCGGGCTTCTGCAGCGTCTCGGTCGCGGCTTTGCTGATGATCCTGATCGCCGAGCGGGGCAGGATGTTCCAGCCCCACAATCCCCCCGTTTCCGGGCACGTCACCGATCTTCACTAGAGCAGGATGACGTTTCGTCGAATCGTCATCCTGCTCTAACTCTTTGTTGGAGCAGGATCTTTTCCGAAAACCGGTTTCCACTTTTCGGGATCATGCTCTAGTTGCCATCTGGCGGCCAGCGCCCGCCGGTGTGCAGGTATTCCTATTCAGCCCAAAGCTCGCGGCGCAACTCGTCCCAGCTTTGCTTGTCCGGCGCCACCAGCAGGCCGCCGTCGACATGCGACGGCAGGTAGGCGCTGCCGTCGATGCGCGCGACATGGCCGCCGGCTTCCTGATGGATCAGCGCACCGGCAAGATGATCCCAGGGCATCAGCTTGTTGTAGAGCACGAAATGGGCGTGACCGCTCGCAAGCAACCGGTACTCATGCGCCGCGCAGCGATAGGAAAATTGCGACAGCGTCTTGGTCTGGTTGCGGGCGAGCCGCGAACGCTCGGGCTCTTCGAGGAACTGCCAGGAAACGGCGCCGGTCATCTGCGACATCGGCACCGGTGCCGCAACGCGCACCTTCTCCAGCGCGCCATGCGCGTGGCGGATATGGCTGCCGGCGCCCTTGGCGCCGATCAGCCAGTCCTTGCCGACCGGATCGTGGATGATGCCGGCGACGGTCTCGCCATTGACGACGACGCCGGCCATGACGCCGAACAGCGGCACGCCGGACGCGAAATTGAAAGTGCCGTCGACCGGATCGATGACGAAGGCAAGCGCGGCATCGCCAAGACCCGACAGCAGCGCCGGATCGTCGGAGCAGGCCTCCTCCCCGACCACCATGGCGTCGGGATAGCGTTCGCGCAGCCGGGCGGTGATCAGCCTTTCGGCATTGACGTCCGCCTCGGTGACGAGGTCGGCGGCGGACGTCTTCTGGCGCACGTCGCCCTCGCCCAGCCGTCGGAAGCGCGGCATGATTTCGGCCTTTGCCGCGTCGGCGAGAAGCTCGGCCAGCCAGTCGATCGCTTTATCGTCAAATCGCATTGGAAATGTCTTGTCCTGTGTTCGTGCTAGAGCATGATGCCGAAAAGTATGAAGCGCTTTTCGGACGACATCATGCTCTACTTCTTTGATTTGGAGCCGGATTTAGATTTCAGGTCGAACAGAGCTGGAACCATGCGGCTCTAGCCCCGCGAAGTCGAACAGCTTCCTGTCCAACAGATGCGAGGGCCTTACATTGGTCATGGCGCGGATCATCGTGTCCTTGCGCCCCGGCATGCGCTTCTCGATGTCGTCGAGCATCGCCTTCATGGCGTTGCGCTGCAGCCCTTCCTGGCTGCCGCAGAGGTCGCATGGGATGATCGGGAATTTCATCGCGGTGGCGAATTTCTCGAGGTCGGCCTCGGCACTATAGGCAAGTGGCCGCAGCACCATGACGTCGCCCTCGTCGTTGAGGAGCTTGGGCGGCATGGCGGCGAGACGCCCGCCATGGAACAGGTTCATGAAAAAGGTTTCGAGTATGTCCTCGCGGTGATGGCCAAGCACCAGCGCCGAACACCCCTCCTCGCGCGCGATCCGGTAGAGATGGCCGCGCCGCAGCCGCGAGCAGAGCGAGCAATAGGTGCTGCCCTTCGGAAGCTTGTCGGTCACCACCGAGTAGGTGTCCTGGTATTCGATGCGGTGCGCGATCCCGTTGGCGCTGAGATAGTCGGGCAGGATGTGTTTTGGAAAATTCGGCTGGCCCTGGTCGAGATTGCAGGCGAGCAGCTCCACGGGTAGCAGCCCGCGCCATTTGAGGTCGAGCAGGATGGCGAGCAGGCCGTAGGAATCCTTGCCGCCGGAGAGCGCCACCAGCCAGCGTTCGCCCGGCTTCACCATGGCGAAATCCTCGATCGCTTGGCGGGTGAGCCTCAACAGCCGCTTGCGCAGCTTGTTGAATTCGACCGAGGTCGGCACGTCGCGGAACAGCGGATGAAAGCCGCCTTCGGCATCGTCGTCGATAGGCTCGAGGGATTTGAGGTCTGGCAACATATTCATGGCGCCGGCTCCGCGTTGTCAGCGCTCGGCTTTAGAGCATTTTGCAGCCGAGTGGAATCACATGGCGTCGCATAAATGCGGCCAAAGTGAATAGCCCTGACCGTCAAAGAAAAGGCCGCCTCGAGAGGCGGCCTTTGGATGCTGCGGCTGATCCAGTTCGATCAGCGCGAGTAGAATTCGACGACCAGGTTCGGTTCCATCTGCACGGCGAACGGAACGTCCGACAGGCCCGGAACGCGCGCGAAGGTCGCGGTCATCTTGTTGTGGTCGGCTTCGATGTAGTCCGGCACGTCACGCTCGGCGAGAGCGACCGATTCCAGAACGATGACGAGCTGCTTCGACTTCTCGCGCACCTCGATGACGTCGCCCGGCTTGCAGCGGTACGAACCGATGTTGGTGCGCTTGCCGTTGACGTTGACATGGCCGTGGTTGACGAACTGGCGGGCCGCAAAAATCGTCGGCACGAACTTGGCGCGATAGACGATCGCGTCGAGGCGCGACTCCAGCAGGCCGATCAGGTTCTCTGAGGTGTCGCCCTTGCGGCGGTTGGCCTCTTCATAGACCTTGCGGAACTGCTTTTCCGAAACGTCGCCATAGTGACCCTTCAGCTTCTGCTTGGCGCGCAGCTGCAGGCCGAAGTCGGAAAGCTTGCCCTTGCGGCGCTGGCCGTGCTGGCCGGGGCCGTATTCACGCTTGTTGACCGGGGACTTCGGGCGGCCCCAGATGTTTTCGCCGAGACGGCGGTCGATCTTGTATTTCGCGGATTCGCGCTTGCTCATCGCATTCCCTTTCAAAACAATATACCCGGAACCCCATGGCTCCGGGCGAAGGAAACGCGCCCTCCTCTGGCCTCCGTTTTCGAGACCTGACAGGGTTTCCCACGCAAAGCGACGGAAAACCCACGGGACACGTCAAAAGAAACCACCGGGCGTCGCCACCCGGTGTTGCTGGGCCTGTTAAACACAGATTTAACCGCTGTCAAGCTTGTGGCTGGCGGCACCGACGCCAACCCGATATCATCCCTGCGTTGCATGCGGTGCTGGGTGTGGCGGAAAGTTGCACGCCGGCGGCATCCGGGCGGATGCGGCGTCTTAGGACGCAAACGCCCTGCATTTGATGAAGGGACTGGAACAGAGGAGTCCGAATTCCCATGAAGAAGTTCTTCCTTACCCTGACCGGAGCCGCCGTGTTGGCCGGGTCGATGGCGGTCATGACGCCAGAGCCGGCCATGGCCAGGCATTGGCATGGCCACAAGCAGGTGTGCCGCGTCGTGGTGAAGAAAAAAGTGGTCTGGCGGCACGGCCATCGCCAAGTCGTGCGCTACAAGACGCGGCACTGCTGGTGGCGGCGCTAGCTGACGCTTGGGCTAAATCCAGGCGAAGCCCGCGGACAGCACCGCGGGCTTTTTCGTCCCGATGTCCCGCTTCATGACTTCTTGCTGGGCAGGCCTTTGCGTTTGGTCTCGGCGAATTCTTCGAGCTGCTTCTCGCTCATGGAATCGTACATCTCGCGCGACGCGCCCTTGAGCTCGCTTTTCTTGATCTCGCCGCGCTTGGCGGAAAGCGCCGCGCCGGCGGCCTTTTGCTGGGCTTGCGATGTAGCGGGCATGGCTGTCTCTCCCTTGCTGCGGGAAAAACGCGGAGGCTCTGCGGCAGTTCCAACGTCATCGACTCGGCCCCTCGGCGTCGGTAAGTCAGTCGGCCGTCCCGGGCGATTTTCCTTCGCAGCCTTCCCGCGTCCGGAACGCCAGTGTAGGACGGCTGCATGAAATCGCTGACCGATCCCTCACAGGCACTCTCCGCCGGCCTCGCGAAAATCCGCACCGAATTCCACGTGCCGGATGGATTTCCGCCGGAGGTAGCGGCCGCGGCGGAAGCGGCCGCAAAGCGTGCGCCAGACCAGCATGCCGATCGCACCGCGACGCCTTTCGTCACACTCGATCCGGCGACCTCGACCGATCTCGACCAGGCCTTTTCGATCGAGGCCAGCGGCGGCGATCTTCTCTTGCATTACGCCATCGCCGACGTTGCCTGGTTCGTCGAGGACGGCGACGCGATTGATCTCGAAGCCTGGAACCGGGGCGAAACACTTTACCTGCCGGACGGCAAGGCCGGGCTCTACCCGCCGATACTCGCCGAGGCTGCGGCGAGCCTGTTGCCCGATGGGCCGCGTCCGGCGGTCGTCTTCACGGTCCGGGTCGCCGGCGACGGCGCGGTCAAGCTGGATGGCGCTGAGCGGGCCATCATCCAGAGCCGCGCCAAGCTTGCCTATGACAGCGTGCAGGCTTCCGACGTTCCGGCCGGCTTCGCGGAACTGGCGCGGCGCATGGCGGCTAACGAAGAGCGGCGCGGCGCTTCGCGCGTCGACCCACCCGAGCAGCAGGTGGAAAGGCTCGCCGACGGCACATTCCAGCTTTCATTCAGGCCGCTCCTGCAATCCGAGCAGGACAATGCGGCACTTTCGCTGGCCGCAAATATGGCGATCGCCGACGCCATGCTGGCGCACAAGACCGGATTGTTCCGGGTGATGTCGGGGCCGGATGCTTCCAAGGTGCAGAGGCTGCGCAACGCGGCACAGGCGCTCGGCCTGTCCTGGGCGGCCTCCACCAGCCTGCGCGACTATCAGCGCACACTCGATCCGGCCGACCCGCAACAGGCGGCGCTGATGCTGGAAATCCGCCGCGCGGGCAACGGCGCGTCCTACCAGCCCTATCAGGAAGGTGTCGTCCCCTGGCATGAGGCGATGGCCGCGACCTATGCGCATGCCACCGCCCCGCTGAGGCGGCTGGCCGACCGCTACGTCGTGCGCTGCGCGCTGGCAATCGCCAACGGCCAGCCCGTGCCGCAGGCCGTCACCGACGCTTTCGCCAGATTGCCGAAGGTGATGGGGCGCGCGGACGCCCGCGCTTCGCAGATCAACCACGCCGCCATCGACCTGGCCGAGGCAGTGATGCTCAGGGGACATCAGGGGGAGACGTTCAAGGCCGTCGTCACCGATTTCGTCGACCATGGCGTGCGCGCACAGCTTGCCGATATGCCTGTCGTCGCCAATGTAAAGGCCTCCGGACTCAGGCAGGGCGATAGTGTCATGCTAAAGCTGGTCTCGGCCGACCCGGATCAGCGCAGCATCGTCTTCGAGCCCGCCGCGCCGGTTTGAGCGCTAAGGTGTGGTCAGTCCAAAACCCTGGATCAGCCGCCTCGTGGCGAAATCCACCTTGCCCGAGGTGAACACGGCAAGATCGGGCTCGCTCTCGCCCAGTGTCTCCCCGACCGGTCCGAGGAGCGACATGGCGCGCCGCGCGATCGCCTCGGCCGGATCGATCCAGTCGACCGGCCAGGGCGCGGTCTTGCGCATGCGGTTGACGAGAAACGGATAATGCGTGCAGGCGAGCACGACGATATCGGTGCGGTTGCCCTCGCGCTCGATGAAACAGGGGGCGATTTCGGCGCGCACGGCTTCCTCGTCGACGAACCCCTGGCGCATATAGATCTCGGCCAGCCCCGCCAACCGGTCGCTGCCGACCAGACGCACATGGCATTTCTGCGCCCATTTGCTGATCAGGTCGCGCGTGTATTGGCGCTTCACCGTGCCGGGCGTCGCCAGCACCGACACAAGGCCCGAGCGGGTGCGTTCGGCGGCGGGCTTGATCGCCGGCACCGTGCCAACGAAAGGGTGGCCGGGGAATGTCTCGCGCAGCGCATCGATCACCAGGGTCGAGGCGGTGTTGCAGGCAATGACCGAAATCGCCGGCTGAAGCCGATCGAGCAATTTGCCGAACAGCGTGAGGATATGATCCTTGAGCGCCGGCTCCTCCCAGGCGCCATAGGGAAAAGCCGCGTCGTCGGCGACATAGACGAAGCGGCGATCGGGCATCAGCACGCGCGCCTCGCGCAGCACGGTCAGCCCGCCAACGCCGGAATCGAACATCAGGATCGGGCGTTGGCTTGATCGATCGCTCATTGTCATCAGGTCACCAGAGCAATTCCAGGAAAAGTGTGAAGCGGTTTTCTGTCCGGAATTGCGTCAAACAAAGAGATAGCGGCAGGCCCGTGATTGGACCGTCGGCGCTTCTATCGCGAATGATCGTGGTCTTGAAGAGGCGAATGCGAGCAGCTTTTGCGCAGTCGCTAAGCTCATAACCCTCGCTTGCCGAAGCCGGCGGGGCGCGGCCTGCCGAAAGGCTGCGGCGCGGACGGAATGCGTGCGGATGAGACCGCGGCGCGCGGAGCGGCCGGCGCAGCGGCGCTGCCGGCGCGCGACGGCGCCGGCAGCGGGCCGTCGAAGTCGAAAACATCCGTCAGTTCGTCGATGTTGCTGCCCGCGACGGGTTTCGCCCAGAGAATCGTGCACCAGAGGCCGAATATCGAAAGCCCAAGCAGGTTCAGTCCGCCCGGGATGCTCTCGGGATCCTCGAATTTGACGACCAGCAGCACACCTGCCTGCAAAAGGGCGTAAACGGCGGAAAGGGCTATGTAGGCCCACAGGATCCAACGGCGCCCATTGGCGTCGCGGGTGCGGCGCGAGGCAAGGTTGCCGCGCAGGGCGACGAAGATGAGCGAGGCGATGAGGACGGCGCCCGCCATGCCCTGCCGCGCCGGGCCAGGCCCTGAATTGATCAGCCCTTCGAAGCCGATCGTGCTGATAATGCAGACAACGATTACCACGGTTTCAGCGACGGCGAGACCGAGAGAGTAAAGGAAAAAGCGCAGTCGACCAATATTGGACGTAAACATGTGCCACCCCCACTATTACAGCAAGGATGAGGCATAACCGAATAAAAATCGGTTACTTCAAATGCTCACAGCTTATCGATTTTAACTTTCCTGGTCTTTGGCACGACTTCGCGCGGCGGCGGGCAAGCGTCTCGGATCGTCCCCGGGCGAGCCATCGCCCCGCGGCATGGCCGGCGAGAACCTGTCCAGCGACGAGATGATGCCGCGCAGCACCTTGAGCTCGGGCTCGGCAAAACCCGCGCGCGTCAGCACAGCGCGCAGATTGTCGACCATCTTCGGCTTCTTTTCCTCGGGGCGGAAATAACCGCGCGCTTCCAGCGCGTTCTCCAGATAGGCGAACAGGCTGTGCAGTTGCTCCTTGGTCGCCGGCGTCAGCTCCGGCCCGGAGAAATTGGTCTGGGTCTCGTCGGCGAGGCCGGACTTCATCCATTCATAGGACATCAAAAGCACCGCCTGGGCGATGTTGAGCGAGGAAAAGCCGGGATCGACCGGGAAGGTGACGACCTCGTCGGCGAGGGCGACCTCGTCATTATAAAGACCGAAGCGCTCGCGTCCGAACAGGATGCCGGTGCGCTGGCCCGCTTCGACACGTGCTCTGAGCGCCCTGCCCGCCTCCACCGGCCCTCGCACCGGCTTGAAGCCATCGCGCTCGCGCGCCGTCGTGGCGAAGACGAAGTTGAGATCGGCGACCGCCGAGGCCAGATCGTCGAACACCTTCGTTGCGTCGATGACGTGGTCGGCGCGGCTGGCGGCCGCGCGCGCCTTCTCGCTCGGCCAGCCGTCGCGCGGATTGACAAGGCGCAGCTCCGACAGGCCGAAATTCGCCATCGCCCGCGCGACCATGCCGATGTTCTCACCGAGCTGCGGCTCGACCAGGATGATCGCCGGTCCGGCGGGGGCGGTGTTGGCTCTATCTTCGGTGGCAGGCATGGCTATGGGTAACCGGGGTTTGCGGCGTTTCAGCGTCCCCTGCCACATCCGCACCGGAAAATGAAGCATTCACAACAGCGGCACCCGTCCGCCCCGGCACGGATCGCGGTTTGCACGGCGAAAAAGCCTTTGATATACGCACCGCATCCCCGGCCGAAACCATGCGGGCAAGGCCGTTCAGATCCCCCAGCAACGAGGCATTCTTTCCATGGCGAAGATCAAGGTGGCGAACCCGGTCGTCGAACTCGACGGCGACGAGATGACCCGCATCATCTGGCAGTTCATCAAGGACAAGCTGATCCACCCCTATCTCGACCTGAAGCTTGAATATTACGACCTCGGCATCGAGCACCGCGACGCCACCAACGACCAGGTGACGATCGACTCGGCCAACGCCATCAAGAAATGGGGCGTCGGCGTGAAATGCGCGACCATCACCCCCGACGAGGCGCGCGTCGAGGAATTCAAGCTGAAGAAGATGTGGAAGTCGCCCAACGGCACCATCCGCAACATCCTCGGCGGCACCATCTTCCGCGAGCCGATCATCATGAAGAACGTGCCGCGCCTGGTGCCGGGCTGGACCAAGCCGATCGTCGTCGGCCGTCATGCCTTCGGCGACCAGTACCGTGCCACCGACTTCCGCTTCCCCGGCAAGGGCAAGCTGACGATCAAGTTCGTCGGCGAGGACGGCCAGGTGATCGAGCACGACGTCTATGACGCGCCGGGCGCCGGGGTCGCCATGGCCATGTACAATCTCGACGAATCGATCCGCGAATTCGCCCGCGCCTCGCTGAACTATGGCCTGCTGCGCAACTTCCCAGTCTATCTATCGACCAAGAATACCATCCTCAAGGCCTATGACGGCCGCTTCAAGGACATCTTCCAGGAGGTTTACGAGAAGGAATTCGAAGCCGAGTTCAAGGCAAGGAAACTCTGGTACGAGCACCGCCTGATCGACGACATGGTCGCTTCCAGCCTGAAATGGTCGGGCGGTTATGTCTGGGCCTGCAAGAACTATGACGGCGACGTGCAGTCGGATACCGTGGCCCAAGGCTTCGGCTCGCTCGGCCTGATGACCTCCGTGCTGATGACGCCGGACGGCAAGACGGTGGAAGCGGAAGCCGCGCATGGCACCGTGACCCGTCACTACCGCCAGCACCAGAAGGGCGAGGAAACCTCGACCAACTCGATCGCCTCGATCTTCGCTTGGACGCGCGGCCTCGCGCATCGCGCCAAGCTCGACGACAATGCCGAGTTGAAGCGCTTCGCCGAGACGCTGGAGAAGGTCTGCATCCAGACCGTCGAGTCGGGCTTCATGACCAAGGACCTGTCGCTGCTGATCGGCCCCGACCAGCCTTGGCTCTCCACCACCGGCTTCCTCGACAAGATCGACGAGAATTTGCAGAAGGCGATGGGGTAAAACCTCAATTTCCAGCATACCGAAGGCTCCGAAAGGAGCCTTCGCTTTTTGAGCACCATGACAAGCGGAGCGGATCGATGGCCAAGCCAACTCTCTATGGTGCGGACTACAGCGTCTATGTGCGCATCGCGCGGATGGCGCTGGAGGAGAAAGGCGTCGGCTACGAGCTCGTCCCGCTCGACATCTTCGCCGCCGAGGGTATTCCGGCCTGGTATCTGGAGCTTCACCCGTTCGGTCGCATCCCCGCCCTCGAGCATGACGGTTTTCGTCTGTTCGAGACCGGTGCCATCACTCGCTATGTCGATGAAGCCTTCGACGGTCCGGCCCTGCAGCCGGCCGACGCGCGCGCCCGCGCCCGGATGAGCCAGATCGCCGGCATGCTCGACGCCTATGGTTATCGCGCCATGGTCTGGGACGTGGCGGTCGAGCGGCTGGAGAAGATGCCGCCGGACGAGGCGCTGATCGCCGGCGGGCTCGCTCAGGCTGAGACAATGCTGAAGGTTTTGACATCGCTGAAGGCAGAAGGGCCTTGGCTGCTCGGCGAGCAATTGACGCTGGCCGACCTGCACGCGGCGCCGATCGTGGCCTACTTTCTCAAGGTCGCGGAAGGGCGCGATCTGCTGGCGCGGTTCGTGCAGATCCGGGATTGGTATGCGCGCATCGCTGATCGTGCGAGCTTTGCGCGGACGGAAAAGGTCGCTTAGGCCGAGTGAACTTCCTCACCGTCGGCGCCGCCCCTCATTCCCCTGCCGGGCATTTCTCCCCGTAAAACGGGGAGAAAGAAGCAGTTGCAACGCCGACGATTTGCGAAAGCCGCGATGACAGCTCCTTCTCCCCGTTCAACGGGGAGAAGATGGCGGCAGCCAGATGAGGGGCAGCGCCAGCCTCGCAGAATCGGGAACCGGCCTGCGCTAAGCGACCTACGCCGCTTCCAGCGCCGCCCGTACCGCCGCGATCGCGTCGTTGGCCTTGGAGGCGTCGGGGCCGCCGGCCTGCGCCATGTCGGGCCGGCCGCCGCCGCCCTGCCCGCCAAGCGCGGCGGACGCCACGCGGACGAGATCGACGGCGCTGAAGCGGCCGGTCAGATCGTCGGTGACGCCGACGACCACGCTTGCCTTGTTGTCCTCGCCGGCGCCGACAAAGACGACTACCCCGGAGCCGAGCGTCTTCTTGCCGGCGTCCGCCAGCGGCTTCAGGTCCTTCGGCGCCACGCCGCTGACCGCCTTGCCGAGGAAGCCGACGCCTGCGACCGTCTCGTTGGCGGCCGGGGCATCGGCAACCGCCGAGCCGCCACCCAACGCCAGCTTCTTGCGCGCTTCGCTCAATTCCTTCTCGAGCTTCTTGCGCTCCTCGAGCAGCGTCTCGACGCGCGCCGGCACGTCGGCCGGCGAGATCTTCAAGGTTGCCGCCGCGGCCTTCAATCGCCTGTCCTGCTCGTCGAGATGCTTGCGCGCCGCCTCGCCGGTCAGCGCCTCAATGCGGCGCACGCCTGCCGCCACCGCGCTGTCCGATAGGATGCGCACCAGGCCGATGTCGCCGGTCGACCTGACATGCGTGCCGCCGCAGAGCTCGACCGAATAGGGCCGGTTGGCCTTGGCGCCATGCAGGCCCGTGCCCATCGACACGACGCGCACCTCGTCGCCGTATTTCTCGCCGAAAAGCGCCATCGCGCCCTCGGCGATCGCATCATCGACCGACATCAGCCGCGTCGTCACCGGGCTGTTCTGCACCACGATCTGGTTCGCCATGCGCTCGACCTCTTCGAGTTCGTCCGACGAGATCGGCTTGTTGTGCGAGATGTCGAAGCGCAAGCGGTCGGGCGCGACCAGCGAGCCTTTCTGCGCCACATGGGTGCCCAGCACCTCGCGCAGCGCCTCGTGGATGAGATGCGTCGCGGAATGGTTGGCGCGCAGCTTCGAGCGGCGGGCATGATCGACCTTGAGCTCGACGGCGGCACCCGTCTTCACCGTTCCTTTAGTCACCTTGCCCAGATGCACGAACAGACCGTCGGCCTTCTTCTGCGTGTCGGAAACCTCGACCGAGAAACCCTCGCCGGAGATGATGCCGGTGTCGCCCATCTGGCCGCCGGATTCGCCATAGAACGGCGTCTGGTTGACGACCACGGCGACCGCATCGCCCTCAGAGGCGCTGTCGATGGCCTTGCCGTCCTTGACCAGCGCCTGGACGATGCCTTCCGCAGCTTCAGTCTCGTAGCCGAGGAATTCGGTCGCGCCGGTCTTCTCGCGCACCGAGAACCACACCGTCTCGGTCGCGGCTTCGCCCGAGCCCGCCCAATGCGCGCGCGCCTCGGCCTTCTGCCGTTCCATCGCGTCGGTGAAGCCGGCGATGTCGACCGAGATGCTGCGCTGGCGCAGCGCGTCCTGTGTCAGGTCGAGCGGGAAGCCGTAGGTGTCGTAGAGCTTGAAGGCCGTCTCGCCGTCGAGCATGTCGCCGGCCTTGAGCGTCTCGGTCGCGTCCGAAAGCAGGCCGAGGCCACGCACCAGCGTCTTGCGGAAGCGCGTTTCCTCGAGCTTCAGCGTCTCGGTGATCAGCGCCTCGCCGCGCACCAGCTCGGGATAGGCCTGACCCATCTCGCGCACCAGCGCCGGCACGAGCTGCCACATCAAAGGCTCCTTGGCGCCGAGCAGCTGCGCGTGGCGCATGGCGCGGCGCATGATGCGACGCAGCACGTAGCCGCGCCCCTCGTTGGAGGGCAGCACGCCGTCGGCCACGAGGAACGAAGACGAGCGCAGATGATCGGCAATGACACGATACGACGCCACGTTGTCCTGGTTCGGACCCTGGCCGAGCGCGGAGGACGCCGCGTCGATCAGATGCTTGAACAGGTCGGTCTCGAAGACGCTTTCGACGCCCTGCAGGATGGAGGCCATGCGCTCCAGGCCCATGCCGGTGTCGATCGAGGGGCGCGGCAGGTCGATGCGCTCTTCCTTCGTCACCTGCTCATACTGCATGAACACCAGGTTCCAGAATTCCAGGAACCGGTCGCCGTCCTCTTCCGGGCTGCCGGGCGGGCCGCCCCAGATATGCTCGCCGCGGTCGATGAAGATTTCCGAGCACGGACCGCACGGGCCGGTGTCGCCCATCGCCCAGAAATTGTCGGAGGTCGGGATGCGGATGATGCGGTCGTCGGAGAAGCCGGCGATCTTCTTCCAGTAGCCCGCCGCCTCGTCGTCGGTGTGATAGACGGTGACGAGCAGCTTGTCCTTCTTGAGGCCGAAACCCTTGGTGATCAGGTTCCAGGCAAGCTCGATCGCGCGTTCCTTGAAATAGTCGCCGAACGAGAAATTGCCGAGCATCTCGAAGAAGGTGAGATGGCGCGCGGTGTAGCCGACATTGTCGAGGTCGTTGTGCTTGCCGCCGGCGCGCACGCTCTTCTGCGCGGTCGCGGCGCGCGAATAGGGACGCTTCTCCAGGCCGGTGAAGACGTTCTTGAACTGCACCATGCCGGCGTTGGTGAACATCAGCGTCGGATCGTTGCGCGGCACCAGCGGGCTGGAGGCGACGATCTCGTGGCCCTCCTTGCGGAAATAGTCGAGGAATGTCGACCGGATGTCGTTCACGCCACTCATTGATACTGCCTTTTTCGCAAGAACCGCCGGCCCGGCCGGCGGCAAATGGGCTTTGGTGTTTCAGAAGATAGATGGGCCTTTTAGCGATAGCTCTTGAGCCTGTCCAGAAACACGGAAACAGGCACGTCGCCCAAAGGTGCGCAAGCGGTTTTGGGAAAACGGCATGCATAAACAAGGACCAAAGCGCATCGCCTGAATTTATGCAGCGCAAGCGCTTTGGGCCAATCAGCCGGCGAGCGGCGGCCCAGCACCACCCGCAGAACGCAAAAACCGCCGGCGCGAGGGCCGGCGGTTCGGGGTACGCAGTACTCAAGAACTCGATTACATAAGCATAACCCGATAAACCAGGATTGTGGCCGAACTCCGGCTAAGCCGGCGAATTGCTTTCGCTCAATCCGTGATAGGAACCGCTGCGCGATCTTCCTGGGCCGGCCCTACATGGCGCCGGCTTCGTCCTCGAAACCGTCGTCCCCGCCTTCGGAGCCGCCATTCTCGAGGAATTTCTCGGCGATCAGCCCGGCATTCTGCCTAAGCGCCATCTCGATCTCGCGCGCCGTGTCCGGATTGTCGCGCAGGAACAGCTTGGCGTTCTCGCGACCTTGGCCGAGACGCTGCGAATTATAGGAGAACCAGGCGCCCGACTTCTCGACCACTCCAGCCTTGACCCCGAGATCGACGAGCTCGCCGGTCTTGGACACGCCCTCGCCATACATGATGTCGAACTCCACCACCTTGAAGGGCGGGGCCAGCTTGTTCTTGACCACCTTGACGCGGGTTTGGTTGCCGACGACCTCGTCGCGGTCCTTGACCGAGCCGATGCGGCGGATGTCGAGGCGCACCGAGGCGTAGAATTTCAGCGCGTTGCCGCCCGTGGTCGTCTCGGGCGAGCCGAACATGACGCCGATCTTCATGCGAATCTGGTTGATGAAGATGACCATGGTGTTGGAACGCGAGATCGAGGCGGTCAGCTTGCGCAGCGCCTGGCTCATCAAACGAGCCTGGAGACCGGGCAGCGCGTCGCCCATCTCGCCTTCGATTTCGGCGCGCGGCGTCAGTGCAGCCACCGAGTCGACGACCAGGACGTCGATGGCGCCCGAGCGCACCAGCGTGTCGCAGATTTCCAGCGCCTGCTCGCCGGTGTCGGGCTGCGAGATCAGCAGGTTTTCCAGGTCGACGCCGAGCTTGCGGGCATAGACCGGATCGAGCGCGTGCTCGGCATCGACGAAGGCGCAGATGCCGCCCTTCTTCTGCGCTTCCGCAACCGTGTGCAGCGCCAGCGTCGTCTTGCCCGAGCTTTCCGGCCCGTAGATCTCGACGATACGGCCGCGCGGCAGGCCGCCGACGCCGAGCGCGATATCGAGGCCCAGCGAGCCGGTTGGCACGGTTTCGATCTCGACCGCCTGCTCGTTGGCGCCGAGCCGCATGATCGAGCCCTTGCCGAAAGCGCGCTCGATTTGCGACAGCGCCGCATCCAGAGCCTTTGATTTGTCCACTGCCTTATCCTCTACAAGCCGCAAAGTATTCTGAGCCATGATACATCACCCCTTGGTCGTCAATGAAGGCCGGACAATCCGTGATCCCTGCCGATTTGTACCTTTTTTGTTCTCATTTGGCAAGGGGCAACAAGTATCTGAAAAACAATCAACATCTTGATTTGTTCTATTTTTGTCTCACCAGGGGCAGTGCGGAGCGCAACCACTGGTCCAGAAGAGATTTCGATGTCCGGCCATCCCGAATCGCGACCCCGATTGCAGGGTGACCGGGGGAAACCTAGAGCAATTCCAGGAAAAGTGCGTAGCGGTTTTCCGTCCGGAATTGCGCAAAACTAAAGAGTTAGAGCGGTTCGGCGATTCCGTGAAACGCTGAACCGCTCTAGTGTGCGCAGCCGCACGATCAATGAAAGTCAGCGACCCGAAATGCCGACATCCCCAACTATCCTCGCCCCAACGATCCTGGCTTTCGGCGGCGCCCATATCGACCGGCGCGGCCAGGTCTCGGGCATTTATGTGCCGGCCGCCTCCAACCCCGGCATGATGCGCGAGGATGTCGGCGGCGTCGTCTTCAACGCGCTGCGCAGCGTGGTGAAGCGCGGCGTGTCGGCCTCGCTGATCTCGGTGCGCGGCGGCGACGCGGCGGCCGAAACGGTCGCCTCGGCGATCGACAGCGCCGGGATCACCGACCTCTCGGTCGTGTTCCTCGACCGCACGACGCCGAGCTACACGGCGCTGATCGACGCCGAGGGCGAATTGATCGTCGGGCTGGCCGACATGGCGCTCTACGACCTCGCCTTTCCCAAGCAGATGAGGCGTTCCAAGGTGCGCGAGGCGATCGCCGCCGCCGACGCGATCCTGTGCGACGCCAATCTGCCGACGGCGGCGCTGGAGCGCCTGGTGGCGCACGCCGGCGGCCGACCGGTCTTCGCCATCGCCGTCTCGCCGGCCAAGGTCGTTCGCCTGTCGCCGCTGCTCGGCGATCTGTCGCTGCTTTTCATGAACCGCCGCGAAGCCGCCGCGCTGGTAGCTGCCGAACTGTCGGGCAAAGCCCTTGTGGGTGCGCTCAGGTGGGGTGGCCTCAACGCCGGCGTGGTTACCGCCGGCAGCGCCCCCTTGCTGGGCTTCGACGACACCGGCATCTTTGAAATCGACCCGCCCGCGCCGCGCCGGGTCGCCGACGTGACCGGCGCCGGCGACGCCCTGACCGGCGCGACGGTCGCCGCCCTGCTGCGCGGCCTGCCGCTGCGCGCCGCGCTGCGCGAGGGCGTCGCGGCGGCAATGCTCGCCATCGAGAGCCCAGAGGCCGTGCCGTCCTTCACGACTGCCAACTTCGGCCAAGCGCTTGCCCTTGTGCCGGAGGCACGGGAGGTGGCATAGGGCACCGACAATCTAGTTCCTCCTTGTCGGAGACAGCCATGACGCCGCAAACCGCCCGTCCCTTCATCGATATCCATCCGCCCGTGGCGGAAGCGCTTGCCGCCGGGCGGCCCGTGGTGGCGCTGGAATCGACCATCATCACCCATGGCATGCCCTACCCCGATAATGGCGCGATGGCCGCCAAGGTCGAGCAGATCATCATCGAGGGCGGCGCAGTGCCGGCGACGATCGCGGTGGTCGACGGCCGCATCAAGATCGGCCTGTCCGACGGCGAACGCGAATCGCTCGCCATGACGGGCGACGCCATGAAGCTGTCGCGCGCCGATCTCGGCTTCGCGGTCGCTCAGAAGCGCACGGGCGGCACCACGGTCGCGGCCACCATGATCGCCGCGCATATGGCCGGCATAAAAGTCTTCGCCACCGGCGGCATCGGCGGCGTCCACAAGGGCGCCGAAAAGAGTTTCGATATCTCTGCCGACCTCGACGAACTGGCGCGCACGCCGGTCATCGTCGTTTCGGCAGGCGCCAAGGCGATCCTCGACATCGAAAAGACCCTGGAAGTGCTGGAGACGCGCGGCGTGCCGGTCATCGGCCATGGCAGCGAGACGATGCCCGCCTTCTGGTCGCGCCAGTCGCCTTTCCGCGCGCCGCTGACACTCAATGCGCCTGAGGACATCGCGCATTTCTACCGCACGCGCCAGGCGCTGGGCCTGGGCGGCGGCATTCTGGTCGCCAACCCTGTGCCCCGGAATGACGAGATCCCGGCCGCTGAGATGGACGGCTACATCCAGGCGGCGCAAAAGGCGGCCGAAGCGCAGAAGGTCACCGGCAAGGCGGTGACGCCGTTCCTTTTGTCGAAGATCCTGGAACTCACCGGCGGCCGCAGCCTCAAGACCAACATCGCCTTGGTCGAGAACAACGCGCGGCTGGCCGCCGAGATCGCCAAGGCGTTGTAAGGGCACACGTCGAAGGCCCCCTCACCCGGATTGCCAAGGCCGAATTGCGAAGAGCAATTCGGGGCAATCCGACCTCTCCCCGAGGGGAGAGGAGCTTGCCGGCGCCTGCGCCTACCTCTTCTCCCCAGCGGGGAGAAGGTGGATCGGCGCGATAGCGCCGAGACGGATGAGGGGGCGGCCTCGACGTTACCTTCACAAGTGTTTCAACGGCTGACCAATTACTTCCCCGCTCGTCTTCCCGCCTCATAAGCGCGTCGTGCCCAGACGGCCATCTCATCCGGATCGTCGAACGCTTCGTCGGGCACGCTCCAATAGGGCATTGCCACCGCCTTGCCGTGGCGCGAGCCGGTATAGGTCCACTGGCGGCAGCCGGCGGCCTCGAAATCGGGAACCGTCTCCTCATCCGCCTTCAGCATCAACTCGCCGCGCACGACGACCGCGACGATGACGCCGTCGCAATAGATGCCCTTGCCGCCGAACAGCTTGCGGATGCCGATCGGGCCAAGGCTTTCGAACAGTTCTTCGAGGCGTGCATTATCCATGCCGCGATCATCTCATCCGGCATCGGCCTTGTCATTGCCGCAACCAAAAGCATGCTGACAGATTAAAATCTGGAAACGGAGTTCCCGCCATGCCCGTCCTACTCAAAGGCTCCTGCCGCTGCGGCGCCGTCCGCTTCGAGGTGGAAAGTCACACGCCCGTGCCGTTCATGCTCTGCTACTGCTCGATCTGCCGCAAGCAGCAGGGCGGCGGCGGTTTCGCCATCAATCTCGGCGCCGATTACGAGACGCTTGATATCAGGGGCAAGCGCAGCCTCGGCATCTACCGCGCCGAGATCGAGGATGACGAGCACCCGCATTGCGAGGTCTCGACCGGCGAACGCAATTTCTGCCGGAAATGCGGCTCAGCGCTCTGGCTCTACGACCCGACCTGGCCGGAGCTTGTCCATCCCTTCGCCTCGGCGATCGACACCGACCTGCCGAAGCCGCCGGAAAAGGTGCATCTGATGCTGAAATACAAGGCGAACTGGGTCGAGCCCGTGGTCGGCAGAAAAGACAAGGTGTTCGACGTCTATCCGGAGGAATCGATCGCCGACTGGCACAAGCGGACGGGGATGTGGGTGGATTAGAGCAATTCCAGGAAAAGTGCGCAGCGGTTTTCCGACCGGAATTGCGTCAAGACAACCATCTGGCGACAGGAGGCCGAAATGAACCTTACGACGCACAAGAAATTCAAGGGCGATCGTTTGATGCCCTGGGGCAAGGGCACGGTCGTCTCGGATGCGAAGGGATATGTTTTTCTGTCCGGCAACACCGCCACCGTCGACGACTACGATCCGTCGAAACACCAGGGTGGCGCTGTCGGCGACGCGGCAACGCAGTGGCGCGAAATCCTTGCAAACATCAAAGCGGATCTGGAAGAGCTTGGCAGCTCGCTCGACCATCTGGTCAAGGTGACGTTCTACGTCAAAGGACCTTTTCCGTCCGGCGGCGTTCTCAGCTCACCCAACTTCCGTCTGGACGTGCTGGACGAGTTCTTCGCCGAACATTGCCCGAAGCACTGCAGCTACAACAACCCGCCGCCATCGGAAGTGATCGGCGTCGCTGCGCTGGCGCAGCCCGACCTTGTTGTTGAGCTTGTCGTCATTGCCGCGCTGCCGGACTGAGCGAAAGCCTGCGGGCTTGGTCAAGCCGAGGCGCGTGCCTCGGCGAGCGCCTTGAGATCGGCCGGCTTCAATTCGACGGATTCGCCGCAGCCGCAGGCCGAGCTCTGGTTCGGGTTCTTGAAGGTGAAGCCGGTGCGCAGCGTCGTCTGCTCGAAATCCATCTCGGTGCCGAACAGGAAGAGCGCGGCTTCGGGCGCGACATAGACATGTGCGCCGCCGCGCTCGATGTGATCGTCCTTGGGGTTCGGCTCGGTCACCAGATCGATAGTGTATTCCATGCCTGCGCAGCCGCCCTTCTTGATGCCGAGCCGAATGCCATGCGCGTTCTCGCGCGCGGCCACGATCTCGCGCACGCGGTCGGCGGCCTTTTCGGTCATCGTGATGACGGCGAAGCGTCCCATATTTTCCTTCTCCATTCCCTGCAGGTTCAAGGCCTGCCGAATGATTCTCACCTAAAATGGTGAAGTTTTACCATCGGCGCAAGTGCGCCAGCCTTGCTTGCCTAGTACCACCCGACCGCGACCTGCGCCTCTTCCGACATCCGGTCGGGCGTCCACGGCGGGTCGAACACCATTGAGACCTCGACGCCGGACACGCCTTCGACGGCGCCCACGGCGTTCTCGACCCATCCGGGCATTTCGCCGGCCACCGGGCAGCCCGGCGCGGTCAGCGTCATGTCGATCTTGACCGACCGGTCGTCCTCGATGTCGATCTTGTAGACCAGGCCGAGCTCATAGATGTCGGCCGGGATTTCCGGGTCGTAGACCGTCTTCAGCGCCGAGACGATGTCGTCGGTCAGCCGCGCCAGCTCGTCGGCGGGGATCGCCGAGGCCGAGACGATGCCGTTGCCAGCCGTTTCCGGAACAGTCTCTGCGGTCGCGCTTGCATCGTCCATGATCATCACCCGAAGAACTTTCGCGCCTTTTCCAACGCCTCGGCCAAAGCGTCCACTTCGGCCCTGGTATTATACATGCCGAACGATGCCCTGCATGTGGAGGTGACGCCGAAGCGTTTCAACAGCGGCTGGGCGCAATGCGTGCCGGCACGGACAGCGACGCCCTGCCGGTCGATCACCATCGACACGTCATGCGCGTGGATGCCCTGCAATTCGAACGAGATGATGGCGCCCTTTCCCGGCGCGTCACCGAAGATGCGCAGCGAGTTGATCGCCCTGAGCCGCTCATGCGCGTAGGCCTTCAGGTCCGCCTCGTGTGCCGCGATGCGCTCGCGGCCGACCTTTTCCATGTAGTCGAGCGCGGCGCCCAGGCCGATCGCCTGTACGATCGGCGGCGTGCCGGCCTCGAAACGGTGCGGCGGCTCGTTGTAGGTGACGATGTCTTCCGTCACCTCCTCGATCATCTCGCCGCCGCCCATGAAGGGGCGCATCTCTTCCAGCCTGTCCTTCTTGCCATAGAGCACGCCGATGCCTGACGGGCCGTAGACCTTGTGGCCGGTGAAGACGAAGAAATCGCAGTCGAGGTCCTGCACGTCGATCGGCATGTGCACCGCGCTCTGGCTGCCATCCACGAGGACAGGAATTCCACGCGCATGCGCGATGCGCACGATCTCCTTGATCGGCGTCACCGTGCCCAGCGCGTTGGACATCTGCGTGATCGCGACGAGCTTGGTGCGGTCGGTCAGGCGCTTCTCGAATTCCTCGATATGGAAGGCGCCGAGATCGTCGACCGGCACCCAGACAAGCTTGGCGCCCTGCCGCTCGCGGATGAAATGCCAAGGCACGATGTTGGAGTGGTGCTCCATGATCGACAGCACGATCTCGTCGCCCTCGCCGATCCGCGGCATGCCCCAGCCATAGGCGACCGTGTTGATCGCCGACGTCGTGTTCGAGGTGAAGACGATATTGTCCGTGCTCGGCGCGTTGAGAAACCGCTGCACCGACTTGCGCGCGTTCTCATAGGCGTCGGTCGCGGCATTCGACAGGAAATGCAGGCCGCGATGGACGTTGGCGTATTCCTGGGAATAGGCGTGCTGGATCGTGTCGAGCACCACCTGCGGCTTCTGCGCCGAAGCGCCATTGTCGAGATAGACCAGCGGCTTGCCGTAGACCTGGCGCGACAGGATCGGGAAGTCGCGGCGGATCGCCTCGACGTCATAGGGAGCGGTTTCGATCTTCTGGTCCACAGCAATCAACCTTCCAATGTGGCTCCCCCTCACCCGACCTCCGCTTCGCTCCGGCCACCCTCTCCCCGGTGGGGAGAGGAGGTCACCAACGTCGCACCCGCCTCTTCTCCCCTCGGGGAGAAGGTGGCCGCGAAGCGGCCGGATGAGGGGGCCTGCGCCCTACGCCGCTACCCGTGCGTCGAAAACCAGCCGTCGAGCCGCTCTTCGAGCGCTTCGACCAGCGCCTCGTCGTCCAGTTCCTCGATCACTTCGGCGACGAACGCCTTCACGAGAAGGCCCCGCGCCGACTTCTCGTCGATGCCGCGCGCCATCAGGTAGAACAGATGGTTGTGGTCGATCTCGGTGACGGTCGCGCCATGGCCGCAGACGACGTCGTCGGCGAAGATTTCCAGCTCCGGCTTGGTCGAGAACTCCCCGTCGTCCGACAGGAGCAGCGTGTTGCAGGCCATCTTGGCGTTGGTCTTCTGCGCGTATTGATGCACGTTGATGCGGCCCTGGAACACGCCGCGCGCCTTGCCGGTCACCACATTGCGGATCACTTCCGTTGAGGTCGTGTGCGGCACGGCATGGTCGAGCACCATGGTGGTGTCGGTATGGGTCTCGCCGGCCAGAAGGTTGATGCCGCGCAATTTGAAATCGGCGCCCTCGCCCGTGGTCCTGACGACGACCTCCTGGCGCACCAGTCTGCCGCCGGCATTCATCACGAACAGCGTCAGCTTGGCATCCTTGCCGATATGCGCCTTGAACTGAGCGAGATGCGTTGCCGTGTCCGGCTGCTCCTGCACGATCAGCCAGGTCACTTCCGCGCCGTCGCCGACCACGAGCTGGCTGACCGAAGAGACGAGCGCCTCGCCGTCTTCGCTCGCCTCGCCCGCCTGGCGCTCGACGACGATCGCCTTGGCGCCGGCACCGACACGCGCCAGGAGGCGCACATGCGACTGGCCGCCGGCCTGCAGGTTCTGCAATTCGACGGGCTTTTCCAGCACGGCGCCGTCGGCGATGTCGACGAAATAGCCGTCGGCGACGAAGGCGGTGTTCAAAGCGCCGATCGCGTCGTCGTCGCCATAGGGATCGAGCCCGGGCGCGACGCTGCCGTCGGTCAGCTTCTCTGACAGGCGCTGCACCGTGACGCCTTCGATCTCCGGCAACTTGGCGTTGGAGACGCCGTTCAGCACCGGCATGACGGCCGATCCTTCAAGAACCGGCGCAAGCGCCTTGACGACGGCGCCGGCTTCGAAAGCCGGCACCTTGGTCAGCAGCCGGCGCAGGTCTGTATAGTGCCAGGATTCGACGCGGCGCGTCGGCAGGCCGTGCTTGATCGCCTCGATCGCGTCGTCGCGCTTGACCATCACCGCGCCGTCGCCCGGCAGCAGCGACAGCCGCTCGCCGAAGGCGTCGATCAGCGCCGTCTCCGCCAAGGTCCTTTGGGGCTGTGCGTGCATGTTCATGGCTCTTGCCTCGACTGCCATCTCACGCCGCTTCGCCGATCACGCCGGCATAGCCGTTGGCCTCGAGATCGAGCGCCAGCGACTTGTCGCCCGACTTGATGACCTGGCCCTTGTAGAGCACGTGCACCGAGTCCGGCACGATGTGCTCGAGCAGGCGCTGGTAGTGGGTGATGACGACGATGGCGCGGTCCGGCGAACGCAGCGCGTTGACGCCGTCCGAGACGATCTTCAGCGCATCGATGTCAAGGCCGGAATCGGTCTCGTCGAGCACGCAGAGTTTTGGCTCCAAGAGCTTCATCTGCAGGATCTCGGCGCGCTTCTTCTCGCCGCCCGAGAAGCCGACATTGAGCGGCCGCTTCAGCATGTTCATGTCCATGCTGAGCGAGGCGGCGGCCTCCTTCACGCGCTTCAGGAATTCCGGAACCTTCAGCGGCTCCTCGCCGCGCGCCTTGCGCTGCTCGTTCATGGCCACTTTCAGGAATTCCATCGTCGCCACGCCCGGTATCTCCATCGGATACTGGAAGGCGAGGAAGATGCCGGCGGTGGCGCGCTCGGCCGGATCCATTTCCAGGATCGACTGGCCGTTGTAGAGGATGTCGCCCTCGGTCACCTCATAGTCCTCGCGACCGGCGAGGATATAGGACAGCGTCGACTTGCCCGAGCCATTCGGCCCCATGATGGCGGCGACTTCGCCGGCTTTCACCGTCAGGTTCAGGCCGCGGATGATCTCGGTGCCGTCATCGACGATGCGGGCATGCAAATTCTTGATCTCAAGCATTTTCGTTCCGTTCCAAAATCTGTCCGCTCAAATTCAATGCCAACGCCAGCGCCAGTCGCCGTCCGTCTTGGCCTTGATGAGCGGGATGGTTGCGCCCGTCAGGGCAACGACGACGAGGATGATCAGCCAGGCCGGGGCACCGAGATCGATCAGACCGGCCGACAGCGCGACAGCAATCAGGATCCAGGCGATCACAAAAGCCCAGCCTTTCCAATTGTCGGGTGCCGCGCCATAGCCGTGGCGCTTCGGCCTGAACCACTTATCTCCGGTCATCCGACGCTACCTTCAAGGCTGATTCCGATCAGCTTCTGCGCCTCGACGGCGAACTCCATCGGCAGCTGCTGGATGACATCCTTGACGAAGCCGTTGACGATCAGCGCGATCGCTTCCTCCTCGGGGATGCCGCGCTGCATGACGTAGAACTTCTGGTCCTCGGAGATCTTCGACGTCGTCGCCTCGTGCTCGAACTTCGCCGTCGCGTTCTTGGCTTCCATGTAAGGCACGGTGTGCGCGCCGCACTGGTCGCCGATCAGAAGCGAATCGCAATTGGTGAAGTTGCGCGCGTTGGTCGCCTTGCGATGCGCCGAGACCTGGCCGCGATAGGTGTTCTGCGAGAAGCCGGCCGCGATGCCCTTGGAGATGATGCGGCTCGACGTGTTCTTGCCGAGATGGATCATCTTGGTGCCAGAGTCGACCTGCTGGTAGCCGTTCGACACCGCGATCGAATAGAACTCGCCCGAGGAATCGTCGCCGCGCAGGATGCAGCTCGGATATTTCCAGGTGATGGCCGAGCCGGTCTCGACCTGCGTCCAGGAGATCTTGGAGCGATCGCCGCGGCAGTCGCCGCGCTTGGTGACGAAATTGTAGATGCCGCCCTTGCCCTCCGCATCGCCGGGGTACCAGTTCTGCACCGTCGAATATTTGATCTCGGCATCGTCGAGCGCGATCAGCTCGACCACGGCGGCATGCAGCTGGTTCTCGTCGCGCTGCGGCGCCGTGCAGCCTTCGAGATAGGAAACGTAAGCGCCCTCCTCGGCGATGATCAGCGTGCGCTCGAATTGGCCGGTATTCTTCTCGTTGATGCGGAAATAGGTCGACAGCTCCATCGGGCAGCGCACGCCCTTGGGCACGAAGACGAACGAGCCGTCGGTGAACACGGCCGAGTTCAGCGTCGCGTAGAAATTGTCCGAGGTCGGCACCACCGAGCCCAGATATTTCTGCACCAGCTCCGGATGCTCGCGGATCGCTTCCGAGATCGAGCAGAAGATGACGCCCGCCTTGGCGAGCTCTTCCTTGAAGGTGGTGACCACCGAGACGGAATCGAACACGGCATCGACCGCGACGCGGCCGGACTTGTAGACATTGTCGCCGATCTCGTCCTCGTCGGCGGCCGCGGGCTTCTGCACGCCGGCCAGGATTTCCTGCTCCTTGAGCGGGATGCCGAGCTTCTCATACACCTTGAGCAGCTCAGGATCGACCTCGCTTAGCGACTTCGGCCCCGGCGTGCTCTTCGGCGCGGCGTAGTAGTGGATGTCCTGAAAGTCGATCTTCGGATAGTGGACGCGGGCCCAGGTCGGTTCTTCCAGCGTCAGCCAGCGGCGATAGGCCCCTAGCCGCCACTCCAGCATCCAGTCCGGCTCGCCCTTCTTCTCGGAGATCAGACGGATGATGTCCTCGCTCAGGCCCTTGGGGGCCTTGTCCATCTCGATCTCTGTCTGGAATCCGTATTTATACTGGTCGACGTCGATCTTTCGGACTCGATCGATCGTCTCCTGCACAGCAGGCATAAGCGTTCTCCATCCTCGCCGGGGTCAAGGCCCGGCAGTTTTCAAACTATGGCACCGCTGTGATCGCTTCCCGGCAGGGCTGCGCAGCGGAGTAAGCTCCATATAGTGCGTGTCCGCCGGAAATTCACCCGGCCAGGACAAAACGCACGGCTCTACCAGGCCATAAGGCCTGAATTCGTCTTCGAGCAGCGGAAATCCGAAAACCGCAAGGCGTTTCTCGCTCCGATGCTTTGCCGCCGTCAGGCGGCTTCTTCCTTGCCCGCGCGGCGCGCGACGATGCCGGCCAGCGCCGCCCGGAAGACCTCGATATCCCCGGCGCCGGTCGCGTGGCCGATCGAGACGCGCAAGGCGCCCAGACTGTCGCCATGGCCCATGGCCTTGAGCACATGGCTTGGCCCGACCTTTCCCGACGAGCAGGCCGAGCCCGCCGATAGGGCGACGCCGGCAAGATCGAAAGCGATCTGCGCCGTCTCGGCCTTGATGCCGGGAATAGCGAAGAATGTCGTGTTGGCAAGCCTCGGAGCGGCATTTCCGAAGATTTCCGCGTCAGGCGCCAATTCGGTCACGATGGCCTCGATCTCGTCGCGCCGGCGCGCGATGGACTCCATCCCGGCGAGACCCGCTAGCGCTGCCCGCGCGGCGGCGCCAAAACCGGCGATCCCGGCGACGTTCTCCGTGCCGGCGCGATGGCCCTTCTCCTGGCCGCCGCCATTGACCAGCGGCCGCGGCATCATCAGGTCGGACGCGGCTATGATCGCGCCGACGCCCTTTGACCCACCGATCTTGTGCGAGGACAGGACCAGATAATCGGCATAAGAGCCTGACATATCGAGCGGAATCCGCCCGGCAGCCTGAACGGCATCGACAACCAGCACCCCGCCGGCGGCCTTGACGATTTCGCCGATGCGACCGACCGGCTGGATCACGCCGGTCTCATTGTTGGCGGCGTGGATCGCCACCAGCGGCAGGCCGGCGGCCTTGTCATGCGCGGCGAGCGCGGCTGAAAGCGCCTCGAGATCGGCAATGCCGTTGCGATCGACGCCGATCCTCGTCACCTGCGCGGCCGCAAACCGCCCGCCACCAAGGATGCAGGGATGGTCGGCCGCCGAGACATAGAGGTGGCTCATGCGAACGGCGCCGCGCCCCATCTGCCAGTCGGGCGTAAGCAGCGTCGAGGCGGCCTCGGTGGCGCCGGAGGTGAAGACGACATGCTCGGGTCTGGCGTTGACCAGCCGCGCCACGTCGCGGCGCGCGTCCTCGACCAGCCGGCGTGCGGCACGGCCCTCGGTGTGGACCGATGACGGATTGGCGGCATCGAGCGCGGCGACCATCGCCGCGTGCGCTTCCGCAAGGAGCGGCGCGCTGGCGTTGTAGTCGAGATAGGCGCGGGTTGCGGCCATTTTCGCTCAGTTCGTCCTTTCGCCAACTATCCCGCGAGGATAGCGCGTTATTTCCTTGAAATTGCAAGGCAAGCCGTCCTATTTACCCGGCTTGCGGCGCGGGCGGCCCGAACCATCGGGTTTCGGCCTCCCAGTTTTGAACCATTCTAAACTAGCTTCTAGGAAGACGCTCGCCCGGCGTCAAGGCCACAGGTGGGCCGCAGCGGAGTTGGGCCGAAGAGTTCCGGGCTAGCGTATTCATATGCCACGTGGAGTATTTTATGCCTGAGGTCATTTTCGCCGGTCCGGCTGGTCGCCTGGAGGGACGTTATCAGCCCTCGAAGGAAAAGAGCGCCCCGATCGCCATCGTGCTGCACCCGCATCCGCAATTCGGCGGCACGATGAACAACAAGATCGTCTACGACCTCTTCTACATGTTCCAGAAGCGCGATTTCACCGTGCTGCGCTTCAATTTCCGTGGCATCGGCCGCAGCCAGGGCGAATTCGACCACGGCACCGGTGAGTTGTCCGACGCGGCCGCGGCGCTCGACTGGGTTCAGTCGCTGCATCCGGATTCCAAGAGCTGCTGGGTCGCAGGCTATTCCTTCGGCTCGTGGATCGGCATGCAGCTTCTGATGCGCCGTCCGGAGATCGAAGGCTTCATCTCAGTCGCGCCGCAGCCCAACACCTATGATTTCTCGTTCCTGGCGCCCTGCCCGTCATCCGGCCTGATCATCCACGGTGACGCCGACAAGGTGGCGCCGCCTAAGGACGTGCAGGGCCTGGTCGACAAGCTGCACACGCAAAAGGGCATCACCATCACCCAGAAGACGCTGCCCGGCGCCAACCATTTCTTCGCGAACGACACCGAGCAGCTGATCCAGGAATGCGCCGACTATCTGGACCGCCGCCTGGCGGGCGAGCTTGCCGACCCGCGGCCGAAGCGGCTGCGCTAAGCACAGAAAACCGCCAGCCCAGGCGCCTTAAGGAGCCTGGGTTCGGTCGGCGCCGATCCCGCCGGCCTCGACCGGACCGGCCATCGACATCCGACTTCTCGGTGCGCGGAATGGCCCCAGCCGGAATGTCCGTTTGCGCACCGGCAGTTTCGAGCCTGTCTGGCCGAAGATGAACCCGAGCCGGGCAAACATCAGCCCCGAGAGCGCCGCGAACGCCAGCCCCAGGCCGAAGCCCGCGACCGTGTCGCTGGGATAGTGCGCGCCAACGAAGACGCGTGTCGAGGCGATGCAGGCGGTGACCGCCAGCGCGATATACCAGCGGCGCGGAAACAAAAGCAGCAGGATACCGAACACCGCGCCCATCGTCGTGGCATGGCCTGACGGAAAGCCGGCGAAGCGCGCATCCATGGCGAAGGGGTGCAGCGAGAGCACGCCGAAACTGTCGAAATAGAGCGGCCGGGCCCGGCCAATGCCGTATTTCAACAGGTTGACCGCGAGACCGGACAGGCCCACGGCGCAGAGCACCAGGAAGGCGAAACAGGTCCAGTTGTAGACCAGCATCCGGCGTTGCCGGGACAGGCCGCGCCAATCCGTCAGATTGGCGGCGACGAGGCAGAGCGCGGCTGGAATGAGATACCAGCCGCCGAGGCCGAATTGCGTGAAGAAATCGGTGAAACGCACGAAGCCGGGCGGCCACTCGCCGCGCATCTCGCCCGCGCCGGCGTCGAGACGCAGGAAGGTCGCCACGGTGAGCAGCACCCAGGCCAGGAGCCAGACACTCCACAGAATTCTCGGATAGCGCGCCGGGCGCACGGCAAAGCGTCGCTTCACGATCGACATCGTGTCGCGGAAATTGCCGAGCGAGCGGCGGTAAAGGGCAAGGGGCGCGGCGGACATGGCTTTAGCGCGTGCTTATAGGGACATTCGACGCCCGACGCTATTCATCACGGAGCCACCCGGTAAAGCCCGAGCGACAGCTTGTCTCCTGACGAATAGTTGATGCCGTCGATCTCGGTCAGGCGCTTGGCCGATTTCCCCTGGGCGGTCAGCACATCGGCAAGCTTCCGCTCGTCCTTGACCGGCGCCAACCCAAGCGCGCAGGACGGATCGTCAAGCAGGTGCCGCGCCACCCCCTCGACGTCGGTAAGCACCGTCTTGGTGCCGACCAGGAAGACCAGGCTCGGCTCCTGGAATTTCGCCGAGGCGAGCACCGTGGTGTCGCAAAGCCGGTTGGCGTCGACGGCAGCCTTGATGGCGGGGCTCAGCCAGATCGGCTTCAGTGACGGCGCGATGACGCCGAACAGCAGGCTGAACGTGATGCCGGCGCCGGCCGCGATCGCGCCGATGCGCGGAAGCGGCACCTGCAACTGCCTGGGGAAAGCAAGATAGCCGGTGACCAGAGCGGCGATCGCCGCCGGTATGCTCCACCAGGAGAAGGTCCTGGCGAGATAGAGCGGCGCGCCGACGCAAACCACGGCCAATCCGAGCGACACGACGACGACACCGAAAGCCGTCGCCCACCACAGCCATGTCTGCCAGCGCTTCAGCGGCGCGTTGGCCTGGTCCGCCGGCAAGGTGAGCAGCCAGCCGATCAGGAGCGCCATGCCCGGATAGGCCGGCATCACATAATGCGGCAGCTTGGTCGGGATCGCCTCGAACACCAGCCAGAACGGGATGTACCAGGCCAGGCAGAAGCGCAACCGCGGATCGTCCCAGAACCGGTTGATCGCCTGCAGCCCGGCGCCGACCGCGATCAGCCCGAAGGGCCACATGAACAGCGAATAGGTGAGCATATAGAAGCCGGGCGGCAGGCCGTGCGACTCCTCGCCCTGCGCCACCTTGTTCAGCATGTCTTTGCCGACCGCTTCCTGGAAAAAGGCGCCGCCGCTCTTCCAGGTGATCAGGATCAGCCAAGGCAGCACGATGACCAGCACGATGCCGACGCCGCGCACCAGCTTCATCTTCAGCAGCCAGCGCCAGTCGCGGTCGAAGGCAAAGAGGGCCGCGGCGGTCAGCAGCGACAAGAGCGGTGAGACTGGTCCCTTGATGAGGATGCCCAACCCTTGCGCGACCCAGAAGATCCACGGCAGATGCCCGGGAACCGGTTCATTGCGCTTCGAGGCCCAATAGACCTGCGCCAGCGCGCCTTGCGCCGCCACGCAGCAGGCGAGCAGCATCGCGTCGGTCTTGGCGTCACGCCCCTCGAAGGCGGTGGCGAAGATCGCCGCCATCATCAGGCCGGCGGCCAGTCCTGCATTGGCGCCGAAGAGTCTTGTCCCGGTCCAGCCGACGCCGACGACGGCCAGCGCAATGCCCAGCATCGAGACCAGGCGATAGACCCAGATCGGCGCCGCGGCCCTCTCGCCGCTCAACGCGACCGCCACCGACTGCAGCCAGTAGATGCCGATCGGCTTCTTGTAGCGCGTGACGTCCTGCAGCCGGATATCGACATAGTCGCCCGTCTCGACCATCTGCTTGGTCGCCTGGACGAAGCGGGATTCATCGCGATCCACCGGCGGCAGGCTGGCCAGCCCGCTGACGGTCATGACGATGCTGAACAGAAAGAGGAAGAGGTAGTTCCTGTTCATCGCGGGAGCTCGTCCGATCTGAAACTGCGGGATGGCCCCGTCGCGGCGCGCCTGTCTAGAGCATGATGCCGAAAAGTGCGAAGCGGTTTTCGGACGACATCATGCTCCATGTCATTGATTTGCGCGGCGCTTCATTACGCCAGCAAGGAAGGTGAAGCAAGGACGGCTGCCCCACGCAACCAGGCCCAAAACCGGAAACCACTTTTGCTGACCGCATGTTTGTTGGTTAAAGCGCGATCGAACGCAAAACCGGAAACCACTTTTGCTGATCGCGCTTGGATGCTAAACGCGCGCCTTCATATCCAGCATGGCCAAAGTGCCCGGCGATCTCCAGGAAGAAAAAATGTCCGCCTTCAAATCCGATTTCCTGCGCATCATGAGCGAGCGCGGCTTCATCCACCAGATTTCGGATGAATCAGCCCTCGACCAGCTTTTCGCCAAGGAAACGGTAAGCGCCTATATCGGCTTCGACGCCACGGCCCGGAGTCTGCATGCCGGATCGCTGATCCAGATCATGATGCTGCACTGGTTGCAGCAGACCGGCCACCGGCCGATCGCGCTGATGGGCGGCGGCACCTCGATGATCGGCGACCCGTCCTTCAAGGACGAGGCGCGCAAGCTTTTGACTCCGCAGGACATCGACGACAATCTCGTCGGCATCCGCCGCAATTTCGCGCCTTACCTGAAGTTCGGCAGCGGTCCGGGCGACGCGGTCATGGTCAACAACGCCGACTGGCTGATGCAGATCAACTACGTCAACTTCCTGCGCGATGTCGGCCGGCATTTCTCCGTCAATCGCATGCTGGCCTTCGATAGCGTGAAGCTCAGGCTCGACCGCGAGCAGTCGCTGTCTTTCCTCGAATTCAACTACATGATCCTGCAGGCCTACGACTTCGTCGAACTCTACAAGCGCGTCGGCTGCCGGCTGCAGATGGGCGGCTCGGACCAGTGGGGCAACATCGTCAACGGCATCGATCTCGGCCACCGCATGGAGGGCGTGCAGCTCTTCGCCATGACCACGCCGCTGCTCACCACCTCGTCCGGCGCCAAGATGGGCAAGTCGGCTTCCGGCGCGGTCTGGCTCGATGGCGACATGCTGAGCCCCTATGAGTTCTGGCAGTACTGGCGCAACACCGAGGACGCCGATGTCGGCCGCTTCCTGAAGCTCTACACGACCCTGCCCTTGGACGAAGTCGCGCGCCTGGAAAAACTCGGCGGCTCAGAGATCAACGAGGCGAAGAAGATCCTCGCCACCGAGATCACCGCCATGCTGCACGGCCGCGAGGCGGCAGAGACGGCGAGTGAGACCGCGCGCAAGACCTTCGAGGAAGGCGCGCTCGCCGACACGCTTCCCAGCATCGAAGTGGCCAAATCGGATCTCGAATCCGGCATCGGCATCCTGGCGCTGTTCGTGAGCGCCGGGCTGGCCGGCTCGAACGGCGAAGCGCGCCGGCATATCCAGGGCGGCGCCGTGCGCGTCAACGACCAGCCGCTGACCGATGACCGACGCGTCGTCACGCTTCAGGATCTCGGTCCCGAAGGCGTCGTGAAGCTTTCGCTCGGCAAGAAGAAGCACGTGCTGGTGCGGCCGAGCTGATCGGCCGCACCCTACTGCGCGGTTTGGGACGGCTGCTGCCTGTACTCGAAGATCGAGCGGAATATCCCGGGCGCCACGACTGACAATGGGTTGATGTTGAGCGTCGGCTTGTTGGCGTTGCCGCGCAACCGGTAGGTGACGCCGATCAGGCCGCGGTCGCGCCCGTTGCCGAGCAGCGGCCCGAACAGCGGCAATTCGCCGAAGATGCGGTTGAGGCCATAGACCGGCATGAAGGTGCCGGTCATGTCCATGTTGTTGTTCGGATCGTAGAGCGTGCCCTGGAAGGTCGTGCCGATGCGCGGGCCGCGCAGCAGGCCGTTCGCCAGCCTCAGATAGCCGGAACCCTTGTCGATCTCGGCGAAGCCGCGCTCGAACTGCACCCTGGACGTATCGATATTGCCTTTGACGGCCTCGTTCAGGCTGCGTGTGTCGCCGGCCGGCGTCGTCGAAACGATCGAGGCGAGCTTGGGCTCGTTGACGATATAGAAATTGCGGGCGTCCACCTGTCCCTTCATCGGCCCGTCTGCGGAGCCCGAGAGCGACAGCGTGATCGCGCCGCCTTCCATGTGCTCGTAGACGTTGAGGAAACGCAGGATCGCGCCGGCATCGGCCGACTTCACCCTGAGCACGCGGCCGCCTTCACCGGTTGTGTTGTTGATCGTGATCGCCGCGCCCGAGCTTGCCGCGGCGGTGACGTTGAGCCCATTCACGCGCGATCCGGCGGCGCTGTATTCGAGTTTGAGATTGGACAGCACCTCGTCATGGAAGCCGATCAGCGATGCCACGTCGGCGCTCACCGAGACAGCGTCGCTGCCTGCGCCCTTCGTCGCGGTGTCGACATCCGAGGTGAATTGCTTGATCAGCGAGCGGGCATCGAGCGACGCGCCGCTGACGTCGACGGCATAGCTCTTGCCGGAGCGCTTCACCGAAACGGCGACGTCGTCACCCCGGTTCAACGAAACCTTGCTGAAGCGGGCCGTGGACAACGCGCCGTTGACCAAGGTCAGATTGCCGTCGATGGAAAAGCTTTTGCCGCCGAGATCGAAATCCGACAGCGTGGTGGTGCTGCCGGACTTCGCCATGTCGAACGTAACCTTGGCGGGAATGCCGGCGCCTTTGCTCCAGCCCGCCCAGGGAATGTCGAGCCTGGCGTTGGTCAGGTCGGCCGAAACCTGCTGGGCGCCCTCGCCGCTCTTGTCGATCGCCACCTTGATGGTTCCCGAAAGCAGGTCCGACAGGCCAGGCATGCTGGCGTTACGCGTCTTATCGTCGAGGATCAGCGTAACCTTGCGGCTTCGCGCCGGCCCGTCATCTTCGAGCGGCTCGACGAGATCGAGCTCGGCTGGAATGCCGTTGAGCTTGGCTTCGGCGGAGATCACCGCCTGCTTGGGCCCGACGGTAATCGAGCCGTCGGCCTCGGTCACCGTCTGGTCCTCGAACGGTTTCGCTAGCGACAGATTCTGATAGTCGAGCGAAACCAGCCAATCGAGCGTCGAGGTGTCCATGCCTTTCGTCAGCGGAATGTCCGCCCTGACATGCCCGGTGACGGTGCCGGACAGATCCTCGGACGCCAGCCCAACATGGCGCATGGCATTGATCGGCTCGTAGGAGGCAAGCTCCGCGATCGCCGGCGCCTCGCCCGCGACATCCATGTCGAGCTTGCCGACCACGATCGGCAGGTTCGCGTTCTTGATCGTCAAGGTGCCGCCGCTTGCCGCCACGGTGCGGCCGCTCGGCATATAGACGCTGCCGGAGGAGAGCGCGATGTCGACATCGTTGCCGTGGAACGCGACGGCGCCGACGGCGTCACGCACCGGCGGGATGCGCCCAGCGGTATCGAAGCGCGATCCTTCGATCTGGAAACGGCCGAACACTTCGTCGCCGGTCAGCGGCACGCCGTTGCCCAGGCGACCCGGGACGACCTGGAACTGCAGATTTGCATCGGTCACCGTGCCGCCGAACAGATTGCCCAGCACCCAAAGCCGCGCGTTGCGGGCTGAGAACCACGGCCACAACTGCTTGACATGCGAGACCGGCATGTCGTGCACATTGAGGGAGAGCGATACGCCCGGCGGACCGTTGTCGACGAAAGCGACCGTGGCGGCGCCCAGCACCTCACCCGGTCCGCCGGAGCGCACGCCGATCTGCTCGGCGACGAGCTTGCGGCTCTTCGGCTGGTAAACGCCGGCGATACGGGCCAGGAATTGAAGCGCCGGTTCCGGCGATTCCGAAGGTGCCAGCGTCGAGCCATCGCTGGTGAGGTCATAGCGGTAGGCGGGTTCCTCTCCCGCCACTGCCGGCTTCGGTCCGATCGATCCGGCAAAATCGAAGCTGGAGCGGCCGCTTTTGATCAGCAGCCGGTCGACCGATATCTTGTTCGAACCGGCCACCAGCGTGGCATCGGCATCGACATCGGTCGGCAGCAGCCCACGTTCGTCCAGGTCGAGCACCGAACCGTTGAGCGAGAGCGAGGCCGCCAGGCGCGATGGGCTGTCGCCCGACGCCTCTGAGCCCGAGAGCTTCAACGCGATCGACCCCACCTTCCCGCCCTCCTCGGACGAGCCGGCCTCGGTCGAATTCCCCTCGCCGGAGGGGCCGGCTATCTCGAGCTTGGCATCCAGCGACGAAATGCGCCTTGCCGTCGCATCGCGTGTCGCCGAGGCGACCAAGGTTGCGTGCCTGCCATCGACATCGGCATCGTAGGAGGCCTGCATGCTTCCCGTGCCGGTCTGCGCGACGGTCGCCGAGGTGACGGTCACGCGCTTGACCGGCCCGGTGTCCGGCAGCTCGAACTCGACATTGCGCAGGTCGATCTGGCGCATGGAGTCCTCGCGCACGGCATCCAGCGCGTCGTTGACGCTGGCAAACACCGCCGTCGACACTTTCTCCGGATCGACAAGGCCGTCCTGGTTGCGCAGCGCCGCCGTCCAGTCGCCGCCGCCGGAGGGCATGGCGGCCACCACGATATGAGCGTCGGAAAATCTGGCGCTGGTCAGCCGCACATCACCGGAAAGCAGCGGCAGCAGGCGCATGCCGAAACGCACGCGTCCGATATCGGCCATGGGTTTGCCGTCAGCCGTCTTCAGGCTGACGTCGTTCACCTGCAGGGCAACGAAGCTCGACCCGTCGAGCGTCAACCGCGCCGCGCCGACGGCGACGTGGACGTCGACGCCGGCAAGCTTCTCGATGGCGGTCTCCGCCTCGGCCCGGAGGCGCTCCGTGCCGATGCCCGAGGCGCCGAGCACATAGACGCCTGCCGCCGCCAGGAGCACGAGCGCGCAAAGCCCGGCAAACACGCGACCCAGAATGCGAAAGCGCCGCCGCACCGCCGCGCGGCCAAGCGGCGGCACGCTGCACGCGGACGGAAGCTTCGCCAGGTCGGTGATCTCGTCACGCCTGAACCTGATCTTCTCGTGCTGCGGGTCTTCCTGATCCAAGCAATCTTCCGTTGTGACGAACTCGTCGTGGACGAATCCCCGCCTCACGTTATATCGATGCTCTCCCGCGCGTAACCGCAAACAAGGGCATCGACATGGCTGATCTCCAGGTGGGCGACACAGCCCCCCAATTCGATCTTCCGCGTGACGGCGGCGGCTCCCTCAGCCTCGCTGCCTTCTTGGGCAAGCCCGTCGTACTCTACTTCTATCCGCAGGACGACACCACAGGTTGCACCAACGAGGCGATCGGCTTCTCGCAGTTGAAGCCTGAGTTCGAAAAGGCCGGCGCCGTGGTGATCGGGCTCTCACCCGATAGCGTGAAGAAACACGACAAATTCAAGGCGAAGCACGATCTTACCGTCGATCTCGTCGCCGACGAGGAGCGCAAGGTGATCGAGGCCTATCATCTGTGGGTCGAGAAGACGATGTATGGGCGCAAATATATGGGCGTCGAGCGCGCGACGTTCCTGATCGGCAACGACGGCCGCATCGCCCGCATCTGGCGCCAGGTTCGTGTCAAGGGCCATGCCGAGGCCGTGCTGGAAGCCGTTCGCGCGCTCTGAGCGTCGCAAAAGCCCCCCAAAGCAATCGACAACTATGGTCGTTACTCGTCAGGTGCCTCGGCCTTCGGCTGCCGTTGCGTCCTCCAGGATTTCGAACGGTGGCTCACCTGATCGGCCAGCGCGGCAAGATGGCCACGCAAGCCGCGCGCGCCCATCATGGACGACAGCGTGACTGATTGCGTGGCGAAGCGCCGCTTGAAATCCTCGCCGCCGCAAAGAAAATCAACCATGGCAAGGCCGCAGTCGAACGACCATTGGATATAGTCCATCATCAGCACCATACCCGGCGAGGCGCGCTCGTATTCGGGATCATAGGTGGTGACGAAAGCCATCATCGTGCCGCGCTGCTCGAAATTGATCGAGACGGCGACGATCGTGTCGTCAAGCTCCAGCACAAAGATGCGCAACAGCCCGAGGTCGGCCAGCACCGAAATCAGCGCGGCGAGAACCGGCGAACCTTTGTCGAACAGATCCGAGGCGCGACCATGGCGAGCGAGCCAGAGGCGCTTCAACGTCGCGACGCGCTCGAGCACCGGCTCGCGCGGCTGCTCCGCATCCAGCAGCCGGAAACGCAATGCACCGCTTTCTTCCATGAACTTGCGGCCGCGACGATAGTTCTGCCGGCCCTTCTTGGACAACGTCTCGAACCATTCCGTCCCACGCTGCCAGGAGCCAGCGACACGATAGCTGATTTCAGTGCGGTGGTTGGGCCGAAGCGCCTTGCCATGAGCCGGTTCCAGCAGCGCATGAACACCGGCATCCGGTAGCAGACGGTTGAGATAGATCAGATCGAAGCCACCCTGGTCAAAAACATACTGCCAGAGGCTGGAGATCGCCCGCGGGTCGGCATCAGGCGCAACCAGCGCGTCGCCATAGTCACTGTGATCCTTCGCCGCCCATTCGAGTATGCGGATGCCGGAACGCCTGAAGGTCGCGAGCGCTATCACGCCATCGAGCCGGTCGCCGTTCCAGGCAAGCCCGATCCTGAGCGCGCGCCTCTCCTGCTGCGGGGTCGTGCGCCACCAGGCCGCGATCCAGTCGGGGTGCTGGAAGACAAGCCCGTCAGCCCGCTGCCAGAGCGCGCTCCAGGCCGGTGCGATCTCGGCCAGGCGCGCCGCCGATGTCACGAGTTCGAAGGTGCGCGTGCGCGGGATTGCGAGCACAACGGGAGCGTTCATGGCCGTGTTCCCTCCGAGGCTTGCGAGGTGCGTGACCGTGGCTTTCCGGGCCGCATGCGCCTGGCGATATGTCCCCACATCCGCTTCAGCGGCATGACGTAAAGGCCTGCGAGCGACTGATAGTCGCGCACATCGCGGTCGACCAGCCCGAACTTGAAGTCCTCGTCAGGCCTCGGCACACACAATGTTCCGAAGAGCCGGTCCCAGAACGAGAAGAGCAGCCCGAAGTTCTTGTCGTAGTGGCGCGGATCGACGCTGTGATGCAGCTGATGCCAGTGAGGACACAGGATCAAATGGTTGAGCGGGCCGAACGAGATCTTGAAATGCGTGTGCCTGACGAAATCCATCATCAGGATGTTCCGCATGACATAGACGTTGACGCCAAAAACGGTCAGTTCGACAAGGTTCAGCGAAATCAGCGACCAGATGCCGAAGCAGAACCCCACGATGATGCCGTCCCAAGCTCGGTTCATCAACTCGTCGAGCGGGTGGACCCGGTCCTTGGTGATCCCGACCATCACCTCGGCCGAGTGATGCACCTTGTGCAGTTCCCAAAGCAGCGGATAGCGGTGCTGGGCGACGTGATAGAGATAATAGGAGATGTCGTAGGCGAGGAGCATGCTGACGGTGAAGATCAGAACCGTCACCGGCCCTGCCGGCCCCTCGGTCAGAGGCGGCTGGAAGTGGAACAGTGTCGAAAACAGCCAGTTGGTCCCGTATCCCACCGCCGTCACGAAGACGATTCCGGCGGGCAGCATCAGGAAAGGCATCAGGGCCTTCTTCGTGACCCAGAACAGAAGGTCGGCCTTCGCGGAGGGATGGGTGATGACCTCACGCGGGACGGCGAACTCGAAAAACTCCTTCCAGCTCTTCTCCTCGGCCGTGCGCCAATAGGCCACAAGCGCGCTGACAAAGGCAGTCAGCAGCAAAAGCCCGGTCGCCAACAGACTGGTGCCCGAAATCTTGTCGAGGATCTTGCCAACCAGATCGTCCAGCATTCCTACCGCCACGGTGAATCCCAAATACCAACACGCCTTTACTCGAAAAACGTCAACTAAACGCAATCGAAGACAGTTAAGAAACCTGAGCCCTGCTCTGCGAGCTATAGGCTGCTGCTGGCAGAACATCGGTGTTCATGGCCACGATTTCCCGGCATGAGGTCCGCATCCTGGAGATTTTCGCACAACTTCTTGCCCGTGCTGCGTGCATTCGGCGCCGCGCAGTCGGCACGGCAAAACTTTGTTAACCCTAATAATGTGTAATCAGGCTTGTCGTTGATCCCGTAACGAAAGCTCCGTCCCGTGAAACAAACCGGTCAGTCAGCGGTCTTCGGCAGGCGCAAGGAACCGCACACGGTCATCATCGCCCGGGGCAACGAGATAAGGCATTTCACCATCCGCCCTTGGCTCGCCGCGTTCATCGGCTCGGCCCTGGCGGCGATCGCCATCGGCTACTTGCTCGCGACGTCCTATCTGGTGCTGCGCGACGACCTGATCGGCGCCACGACGGCCAGGCAGGCGCGCATGCAGCAGGCCTATGAGGACCGCATCTCGGCGCTGCGCGCTCAGGTCGACCGCATCACCAGCCGCCAGCTTCTCGATCAGCAGTTGATGGAAACCAAGGTCAGCGAGCTCTTGGCCAGGCAGACCCAGCTCAGCGAGCGCCACGGACGGCTTGGGCCGATCCTCGAGCGCGCCGAGAACGAGGTCGGCGAGGCGCAGGCGCCGGGGGCCGCGGCGCCCAAACCCGACGAGCACGCCGAGATCACCGGCAGCCTCTCGCAGGCGCCGACCTACTCGGTCGCGTCCTTGAGCGCCGGCGACACCAGGCCGTTTTCGCTCTGGTCGACACGATCCGATCCGCTTGACGGCGAAACGGCCGCAGATCGTGCGGACAAGCTGTTCGTCTCGATCAATGCGTCGCTGAAGGCCATAGAGAACCAGCAGCTTTCCCGCATCACCACTCTGGCCGACAACGCCTACAAGAATGCGGATGGCATCGTACAAGCGCTGGAAGCGGCGGGGCTGCCGGTCGACAGCGAGTTCGACAAGGGCGATGTCGGCGGCCCGCTGGTTCCGCTTGATCCCTCAATGGCTTTCGACAGCAAGGTCAAGGAGTTGGACGAAGCGCTTGACGCGCTCGACCAGGTCAAGAAGGAGGCGCGCAAGCTGCCGCTCGCCAACCCCGCCCCGGGCCATACGGTGACCAGCCCGTTCGGCGTGCGCACCGACCCCATCCTTGGCAGCGCCGCCCTGCACACCGGCATGGATTTCAGGGCGCCGATCGGCATGCCGGCCAAGGTCACGGCCGCCGGCACCGTCACCAGGGCCGGCTGGGCCGGCGGCTACGGCCGCATGGTCGAGGTCGACCATGGCAACGGCTTTGCCACACGCTACGGGCATTTGAGTGAGATCGATGTCACCGTCGGCCAGAAGCTTGCCGCCGGCGAAATCATCGGCAAGACCGGCAGCAGCGGCCGCTCGACCGGCCCGCACCTTCACTACGAAGTGCGTCACGACGGCGAGGCGGTCGACCCGTTGCGCTTCCTGACCGTCGGCAAGAAGGTCGCGCAGTATCTTTGACCGGCTGATCCGACACCGGCTCCGGCGAAACGCTAAGCGCCGGGATCTTCCTGCCCGGCTAAGTACATCGTTGCCGCCGAAACCAGAGTAAGGACACCGCTCTTCAACGCGGCCTCGTCGACGCGGAACCTGGCGTGGTGAAGCGGATAGACCGATCCGGCCTCCTCATTGCGGATGCCGAGTCGGAAATACACCGACGGGCGTTTCTCGCTGTAGTAACCGAAGTCGTCGGCAATGCTCCATCCCGGCATATTGATCGCATTGTCCGCGCCGATGCTGGCCTTGGCGCCGGCCATGATCAGGGCCGCCATCCCGGTATCGTTGATAACGCCGGGTTCGCCCCGGTGGATGTCGATCTTTACGTTTGCGCCGTGGCTTGCAGCTATTCCTTCAAGCACCTCGCGAAGCCGGCGCCAGGCACGCTCACGGGTGGCGTCGCTGCCGCTGCGTATGGTGCCCTTGAACGCGACCTTTCCGGCTGTCACGTTGTAGGCATTGCCGCCATCGATGGCGGTTACCGAGATGACCAGCGGATCGTAAGGATCGGTCTCGCGCGAGACGATCTTCTGTAGCTCGCCCACCATGGAGCAGGCGATAGCCAGCGCGTCGATACCCTCATAGGGTTTTGCCGCATGCGCCGCCGAGCCGGTGACCAGCACGTCGAACGTATCGCACGCCAAAGTGTAGGGGCCGGAGCCGACGGCGACCTTGCCGGATGGCGTATAGGGGTCGACGTGGACGCAGATCGCGGCATCGACATCGTCGAGAAGCCCCTCCTCCACCACCCGTTTGCCGCCAGACGGCTCGTCCTCTTCTGCAGGTTGGAAGATGAGGCGGACCGTTCCGCCGAAACTGTCGCGTGAGCGATTGAGATGCGCGGCCACCGCAAAGCCCATCGCGGCATGGGCATCGTGACCGCAGGCATGCATCACGCCCGGATTTTCCGACGCGAAGTCGACGCCCGACTCTTCTTCGATCGGCAAGGCGTCGATATCGGCTCGGATAGCCACCTTGCGGTTCGAAGGCCGGCCGGTGCCGACGATATCGACGGCAAGCCCGTAGCCGGCCACATCGCGAATCTCGGCGATCCCCTCCTTTGCAAGCATCTCGCGCAAGTAGCGCTGCGTGCCCGCTTCGCGGTTCGAGAGCTCCGGGTGGCGGTGCAAATGGCGACGGATCTCGATCATCCGATCGAGAATCCCGGCATCGATGTCTGGAGCGGTGTCGCTCGCTGAAGACGGCCGGTCAGGATTTGACATGGATGTCCCGCGGGAACTTCGTCAGCGTCTCGTTGCCGGTCTCGGTCACCAGAATGGTCTCGCTGATCTCGATGCCCCAGCCGTCCATCCACATGCCCAGGATGGAATGAACGACATTGCCGGGTTGCAGCACCGTCTTGTCGCCGGGCCTCAGGCTGATCGTATGCTCGCCCCAATCCGGCGGATAGGCAACGCCGATGGAATAGCCAATGCGCGATTCCTTCTTGAGCCCGTGACGCTCTATGACCTTGCGCCAGGCAGCTTCGACCGCTTCAGCGGTCGTGCCCGGGCATACAGTATCGAGCACAGCATCCATGCCTTCGATGACGGCCTTTGCCGTGTCCGCGACGCGCGCCGGCGTCTTGCCGAGCTGCATGGTCCTGGCGAGCCCGGCGGCATAGCGGCGGCAGACGCCGGCCAGCTCGAGCGCGATCGTTTCGTCCTTTCCGAACCGCCGGTCGCTCCACATGATGTGCGGCGCGGAGGCGTTTTCGCCGCCGAGGATCGTCGGCGGCAGCGCGGTGATGTCGCCGGCAAAATCCGGGCTGCCGGCGATCTGCGCCGCCTGGATGGCGGCGATCGCGTCGCACTCGCGTACACCCGGCGCAATGACTTCGTAGGCCCGCGCGACCGCCGCCTCGGCCAGCCTCGACGCCTTGCGCAGATAGGCGATTTCAGGCGACGATTTAACCGCGCGGATCCAGTTCACGAGCAGATCGGCATCGTGCCATTTCGCATTGGGCAGTCCGGCGACGAGCCGCACATGCGCCTTCGGTGAAAAATAATAGGCTTCGAGCTCGATGCCGATATGGCGATTGCCCCAGCCCTTGGCGACGATCCAGGCCGCGATCCAGTCCATCGGATGACGGTCGGCGCGCTGAACATGGTCTTCCGGGAAGCCGACCACATTTTCCGGCTTCATCCAGGCCGTCAGCAAGCCGCCGGCAGCATCCATGGCGCGGCCGATCCAGACCGGCTCGACCTCCTCGATCGGAACAAGCACCACCTGAGGCGTGTAGAACGACCAGCCGTCATAGCCGGTGATGTAATGCTGGTTGGCGACGTCGTTGACGATCAGGAGTTCGATGCCCCGCTTGGCCATCTCGGCGCGGATCTTTCCGAGCCGCTGCTGGTACTCTTCGCGGGCAAAAGGCAGTTCAATCATCTTTTCTCCTCACCGGATCGATCGGGTCGGGGCGGCTTCCCCTGCCGCCACCATCGCGGTGGTTTTGGCGGTCGGCAATCGGCCAGGACAACGCATAGGCAGGGCCTAGCACAACAGACAGGGCCTTCCCGACCGACACGGTCAGCTCCCTTACTTGAGCCGATGACGTGATCGCCGAACACGAGGGGCGATTGACTTGAGGTAAGTTGTAGGATGATATGTATCACCCAATATCCAGACATAGACGCTCATGACTCTCCAACGCCTTTCACCGGAAATCCTCGGCGCCATGGAAAGCGCCGTCGGACAGAACGGCATAGCCGCCGATCCGGCCGGAATGGCGAAGTATCTGGGCGACTGGGCCGGCGACTATCGCGGCGGGGCTCTCGCCGTGCTGCGGCCAGCTTCGGTGGCCGAGGTTCAAGCGGTAATGCGTTTGTGCGGCGAACTTGGGCTCGGCGTGATCCCACAGGGCGGCAACACCGGACTGGTGTCAGGCGCCATCGACAGCAAAGGCGGCGGCTTGGTCGTCGTCAGCCTGGAGCGGCTCAGCTCCATCCGGCAGATCGATACCGAGAATTTCACGCTGCAAGCCGATGCCGGCTGCGTGCTGCAGACGATCAAGGACGCGTGCGAGGCGCGGGATTGCCTCTTCCCGCTCGCGCTTGGTGCGCAGGGCAGCTGCCAGATCGGCGGCAATGCGGCCACCAACGCCGGCGGCGTCAACGTGTTGCGCTACGGCATGGCGCGCGACCTGATCCTGGGTCTCGAAGTGGTGCTGGCGGATGGCGAGCTCTGGAACGGCATCTGCGGCCTGCGCAAGAACAACAGCGGCTATGACCTCAAGCAGCTTTTCATCGGCTCGGAAGGCACGCTGGGCATCATCACCGGCGTCGAGGTCAAGCTGTTTCCGAAGCCGGCCAAAACAGAGACAGCCTATCTCGGCCTGGCCTCGTTCGAGGCGGCCGTCGCGCTTTTCAATCGGGCGCGCCGCGACTGTTCGGATCTGATCTCCGCCTTCGAAATCATCGGCTCGGAATGCATCGAGCTTGCCCGGCTGGTCGACCCCGCAATGAGAGCGCCGGTCTCGGCGCCAGTCCATGTGCTGATCGAACTATCGTCCAGCGCCGCCATCGATCTCAACGGCTTGCTGGCCGGCTTTCTCGGCGACGCGCTGGAGAGCGGCCTGGTCACCGACGCGGTCCTCGCCGCCAGCACCGCGCAGGCCCGGAGTTTTTGGGCGATCCGCGAGGGCCTTGTCGAAGGCCAGGCGAAGCGCGGCCATCATGTGCGCACCGATCTGTCGGTAAAGATTTCCGGCATCCCTGCCTTGATCGAGCAAGCCCGCCGCTTAGTCGCGAACGACCACTCCGGCTGGATTCCTCTCGCCTACGGCCACGCCGGCGACGGCAACATCCATTTCAACGTGCTGCCGCCGCTCGAACTTGCCGAGCGCGAGGCTCGAGCACGTGGCGCTGAGATCATCGCCGGGCTCTATGAAATCGCCATCGGTCTCGGCGGCTCGATCAGCGCGGAGCACGGAATCGGCCGCAGCCGCCGAAAGGAATTCTGGGCCGGGCTTTCGCCGACGCATCGCCGCATGGTCGCGGCACTGAAGAGCGCCCTCGACCCCAAGGGCCTGATGAATCCCGGCTGTCTATTGCCCGCGACGGAGACTTTTCCATGAAGCAGAGACTGGCCGCCATCGGCACCGTCGAAACGCTGCCGCACCGGGTCGCGGCCTTCCTCAGCCGCGAGATCGAATCCGGCGAACTGAACCCCGGCGCGCGGCTGCCGACCGAGCAGGAGCTGTCGGAAAAATTCGGCGTCAGCCGCAACGTGGTGCGCGAGGCGATCGCCCAGCTTCGTGCCGACGGCATGATCGAGGCGCGCCAAGGCGTCGGTGCCTTCGTGTTGGCGCCCGAGCAGCGCGCCGCGATCCGCATCGACCGCGAGGCGCTCAAGGACACGCACAATATGGAGCGGCTGTTCGAGCTGCGCTGTATTCTCGAGGCCGAATCGGCAGCCCTTGCCGCGGCACGACGCAATCAGGGCCACCTCGATTCGATCAAGGCTGCGCTCGACCGCATGGGCGGCGAGGAGCGTTGGGAGGAAGGCAGCATCGACGCCGACCTGCTCTTCCACCGCGAGATCGCGCGCGCCACCGGCAACAGCTACATCCACACCTTCATCTCCTTCGTCTGCGAGCAGATCCGTCACTCGATCCATTACGCGCGCATGACCAACCCGCTGCACGACCTCGTCGAGATCAATGTCGGCGAGCATGTGCGCATCTACGAGGCGCTTGTGGCGGGCGATCCTGCGGCCGCAGAAGCAGCAATGCGCGCTCACATCGTCGGCGCCGCCAACCGCGTCGGCGTCAAGTTGCCTATTCACAAAGCTGGCGGAGCGAAATAGCCATGTCGGCAAGCATCACGCGTATCTCCGACGTCTGTCTGCTGGTGGAAGACATCGAGCGCACCGTTGACTTCTACGTCGACAAGCTCGGCTTCCGCCTGCGCCGCCGCGCCGAGGGCTTTGCCGATTTCCATGGCGAGGGCGTGACGCTCGCCGCCTGGGAACTCGACCACATCAACCGCCATACAGGCGTGTCGAACCTGAAGTCGCCGCGCGGCGCGCATAAGGTCTGCGTCGCCGTGCAGCTCGACACGCCGGCCGACATCGACCGCATGCATGCCGAACTCAGCGCCAGGGGCGTGCCCTTCTACGGCCCGCCCGAAGACTACGTCTGGAATGCGCGCTGCGCCTATTTCACCGACCCGGACGATACGCTCTGGGAGCTTTACGCCTGGCTCGACGGCGGCCCTGGCGACTACCACGACGAACAGCCGTAGACGACGCCGCGCCGAAGGGAGCGGCGCCTGGAGAAGAGACGAGAAAAGTCTGCAACAGGAGCGAAAAATGAGTGGGAACAGTGACTTCGAATTGAATCGTCGCGCTTTTGTAAAAGGCGGCATGGCAGCCGTGGCGGCTGCGTCCGCCAGCATGCAGCTGGTGTTGACCCCCGGCGCGAAAGCCGCCGGCAAGGTCGTCATCCAGTATGACTGGCTGATGTCCAACGGCCAGATCGGCGATATCGCGGCCGTCGCCAACGGCTATTTCAAGGATGCCGGGCTGGAGGTCGAGTTCAGCCCCGGCGGCCCCAACGCTTCGACCGTTCCGCCTGTCATTTCGGGGGCCGCGCAGCTTGGACAGTTCTCGGAAACGCCACAGCTTTATTCGGCCCGCGCCAGCGGCGTGCCGATCAAGATCATCGCCTGCGGCTTCCGCACCGGTCCTTACGCACTGACGTCCAAGCCCGCAAAACCGATCCGCGGCGTCGCCGATCTCAAGGGCAAGAAGATCGGCATCCAGCCGACGGCGCGCTTCGTCATCGACGAGATCCTGGCCAAGAACGGCATCGACCCGTCGGAGGTGACCATCGTCAATGTCGGCTTCGACAAGGCGCCGCTGGTGCGCGGCGACGTCGACGCGATCGGCGGCTGGATCACCAACACCCAGGCGCTCAGCGTCGTCGGCGACGACCGCATCGACCTGCTGACGCGCGATCTCGGGCTGAGCTCCTACGCCGATGTCTATTTCGCGACCGACGCGGCGATCGAAAAGGATCCCGAGACCCTGGCGAAGTTCATTGGCGCTGTCGGCAAGGGTTGGGGCTGGGTGCACGCCAACCCGCAGGAAGCGGTGAAGAAGATGGTCGCCGCCTATCCGGAAATGGATCTCGGCTGGGAGGAAAAGACCGTCAACCTGGTGCTGAAGCTCTCCTTCGACGGCGCGACCGCCAAGGACGGCTGGGGTACGTTCGATCCAGCCTCGATCGAGGAGCAACTGGCGCTGCTCGACAAGGTCGGCCAGTATCCGAACGGTCGCCCGGCAGCCAAGGATGTCTACACCACCAAGATCCTGGAGCTTTCGGCCGCCGACCGGCCCAAGCTCGACGCGCCCGCCGCGTGATGCCAAGCGCGATCGAAGCGCGACGACTGGATGTCGGCTATGGCGGCCGGCAGACGCCCGTCAAAGTGCTCGCCGGCCTCGATTTGACCGTCGCGGCCGGTTCCTTCCTGTCGATCCTGGGGCCGTCCGGCTGCGGCAAGTCGACCTTGCTCCGCGTGGTGGCCGACCTGCTCGATCCGCTCGGAGGTACGATCAGCGTGCTTGGCGCAACACCGCACACGGTGCGCTCGCGCCGCGATGTCGGCTTCGTCTTCCAGGATGCGACCCTGCTGCCCTGGCGCACGGTGCGCGATAATGTGCGCCTGCCGCTCGGTGTCGGCCAGGGCAGGCTGACGCGCAAGATCGAGGACCGCAGCGCGGAACTGCTGGAATTGATGGGCCTCGGCGGCCTCAGTGAGCGCCTGCCGCATCAGCTCTCCGGTGGCCAACGCCAGCGCGTGGCGATCGCGCGTGCCTTGCTCGGCGAGCCCAAATTGCTGTTGATGGACGAACCCTTCGGCGCACTCGACGAGATCACGCGCGACCGATTGAACGACGAGCTTCTCGCGCTCTGGCGGCGCGCCGGCACGACTATCCTTTTCGTCACGCATTCCATCGCCGAGGCCGCCTATCTCGGCGAACGCGTCATCGTGCTGGCCGCCAATCCGGGACGCGTCGTCAAGGACCTCGACATGCGGCCCTTCAAGCAGGAAGGCAATCGCTGCAAGCGCGAGGATCCGGCGATCGTCGCCGCCATGGCCGATCTGCGCATGGCGCTGGAGCGCGCATCGTGAGACAGGCGCCGCTCTCTCCGCAAATGACCATTGCGCTCCCCGTCCTTGGCGCGGCTTCGATCCTGCTCGCCTGGCAATACTTGCTGCCGCTGCTCGGCGTGCCGGCCTATATCGTGCCGACGCCGACGGCGATATTCGGCGTCTTCCAGAAGAACTTTTCGCTCCTCATCGACAATCTGCGGCCGACCTTGATCGAGGCGCTGGCCGGTTTCGTCATCGGCAATCTGGCTGCCGTGCTGCTGGCCGTGCTCTTCGTCCACAGCCGCGTGCTTCAGGCCGCCTATTTCCCGATCGTGCTGTTCTTCAACACCATTCCGATCCTGGCGCTGTCGCCGATCATCATCCTGATCTTCGGTCTCGGCATGACGCCGAAGATCGTCATCGCCGCGGTGATCTGCTTCTTCCCGACGCTGGTGAACATGATCCGTGGCCTCGATTCGGCCAGCGACAACGAACACGAGCTGTTTCGGGTGCTGTCGGCGACACGCTCGGAGATTTTCTGGAGCCTGCGCCTGCCGCGCGCGCTGCCGATGCTGTTCTCCTCGCTCAGGATCGCGTCGGCCACCGCCGTCATCGGCGCCATCGTCGGCGAGTGGATCGGCTCGGACAAAGGGCTCGGCGCGCTGATCATCCAGGCGACCTTCAACTACCAGTCCGACCGGCTTTATGCGGCGATCGTGCTGTCGTCGTCGCTGTCGATCGCGCTGTTCTGCCTCGTCGTCCTGATCGAGCGGCGAATCATCAAATACTGAGCAAGACGGCAGCCGCGCCGCGTGCTTACATATCGAGATAGGAACAGCCTCCCGATCAGGCATTCATCGCGCATTTAATCCGCCTGCGGTAGGATGCCGGCGCACAACCAAACCGGGAGACAATTCGTGTTAAAAACTTTTCACGTCTCGATCCGGGCGACGCTGGCCTTGATATGCCTGGCCGGACTGGTCGCCGCGGCGTCCGCCCTTTTCCCCGCCTCCGCCTCGGCGCAGCAGCTGCGGCGATGCGCCAATGAAGGCGGCATATGCCGCTTGCCCTATCCCACCGAAGTGGTCTACGGCGCCCGGGGCCGAACAACCTCGCGGTTTTTCGACCGTCAGGCCGTGCCGTGCTCGAATCGCCTTTTTGGCGACCCCGCTCCCGGCCGCGAGAAGGCCTGTTATTTCGTCGCGCGTGGCGGCGGCTATGGCGATAACGACAATTACGGAGACAATGACTACGGCTCACGCCCGGATCGCGGCGAATGGGTCGCCTGCGCCAGGGAGGGTGAGTTCTGCGATTTCCGCGGCCGCGCGATGGTCAGATACGGCGCACGGGGTCAGTACACGCAGGATGTTTTCAGGAACGGCGTTCGCTGCGGCAACAACGCTTTCGGCGATGATCCCGCCCCGGGCGCTCACAAGCGCTGCTACGTCCGGCAATAGCGGCCTGAACCCGGCTCATGACGGGGTGGCGGCTCTGCAAGGCCGCTGCCCCATTCTACTTCCTGCTTGTCCAGCGGGTTGGTGGGCGATGACGGGCTCGAACCGCCGACATCTTCGGTGTAAACGAAGCGCTCTACCAACTGAGCTAATCGCCCGCTTGAGCGCGGACCTTTAAGCAGTTAGGGCCGCATTCGCAAGGCCAAATGAAGGGATCGCGTGCGCCCTGCAATGCGGATTTCCCCAGGCTCGATGGCGCTGTCAAAAAACCTTCTCCTGATTGCTATAATGCTTGAATGCCGCGCTTGACACCCGCAGGCGAACCCCTTATCCAGCGCCCCAACGACGAACACGGCTGACACGTGCTCGTCAGTGCGCGGGTGTAGCTCAGTCGGTTAGAGTGCCGGCCTGTCACGCCGGAGGTCGCGGGTTCGAGCCCCGTCACTCGCGCCATTAGCTTCTTGAAATATTGTATTTTCTGAACTCCCTGCTGACAATCCGACAGCGCCCGCCACCGCGTTGGTCGCCGCCGCTGCCGCCACCTGAGAAAGTCGCAGTGAGGACCCGGGTCCGCGATTGATCTGCTCGCCTAAAGCGTGTCTCCCGAAAGTGGGAACCGGTTTCGGGACAAAGACATGCGCAAAGTCAAAAGCCTAAAGCGCAGGGAGGAATCTGAAAGGTCGCGACGCGCTTTAGGTCAAAAGGGCTTACCCTGCTGCCATTCTTGCCCTGGCCAGACCGAGCTGCCCCTACGGAATAAGGGGCTATATCTTTTCGTTATTCGGACCTATGCCATTGGAAGCGAGGACCTCGGTCGATTGCGGACTTGCTGGCAAATCGACAGTCTGCGCCCGCGCCGGCTGATAAACCCCAAGCCCCCGCCCATCGGTCGGTGCATAGCCCGGCTTGCGAACCTGAAAAACAAAGCAAGCCGGGCTCGCTTGGACCGAAACTTAGTAGCGCCGCATGATCACTAGCATCCTCATAGCATGGCTCATCCTCCAGCCTGCCAGCATCATCGTCGGCAAGTCCATCGCCTTCGGGAGCGAGTGATCGTAATCAGCACCCCGGTAATTGGCGGGAAGAAAAGTCAGCTCGGTCGGCGACGCAACGGCGGGCACATCCCGCCGTCTCGATCTCCCGCCATCACCCGTTCCAGCTGACCAGCCCCAGCAGCCTTTCGCCGAGCGGCGTCAGCTTTGCCGTCTCGGCGTTTCTCTTCTCCCAGCCGCGCGGATCACCCGCAAAGCCGGCGCGCTGCGGCGCCTCGCGCTCGCGCCAGGATCGGATTCGTGCTTCGCGCTCGACGAGATTGCCCTCATCGGCGGGGAACATGGAGATGTACTGCGCCATCCGCACCTTGTCGTCGGACGTGTTCGGCGCCACGCCATGCGCCAGCAGCGAGTTGAAGATCATCAGGTCGCCCGGGAAAAGCTCGAGCTTCTCGATCCTGTCCTCGATTCCCCTCATGTCCGGATGATGCGGATCGCGGTCGGCGGGTTGCGTCTTCACCCACTCGTCGAAATGCTCGAACAGATAGGGCACGCATTGGAAGCCACCTATGTCGCCGCCGTCCTGGTGGACCAGCGAGAGCACACCCTGCACCGAGATCGGCTTGGGCTCGAGCGAGGTATCGGCATCCCAGTGGATGAAGCCGGGAGACGCGCGCTTGCCTTTGTTGGGCGTGTTGAGGTTGGCGCGGTCGATGGCGACCCACAGATCCTCCATGTCCCATATGTCGACGAAAGCGTCGTAGACGCGGCGCGCCATGCGGTTGTCCCACAGGAACTGATGGTTGTAGATCTCGACCATGCCGGCATTGTTGATTTCCTTCAGCGCGTAATCGCGCCGCTGGGTGACGTCCCAGGTCGCCGGATCGCTGGGGTCTTTCTCCTCGAATTGCCAAAGCAGCGCCTTGAGACGCTCGACATTTTCCTGCGGCACCGCATTGCGCACAATCACGAAGCCCCGCTTCTGCCAGTGTGCGAAATCCGCGTCTGATAGCACACGCAGCGGAAGCGTTTTCTTGATTCTGGACAGTTGGGTCGTCGCCCGGCTGGATGTCGGATGATCGTCCTTCGTGATGTCTTTCGCGTGGGCCATCGATTTCCTCCTCGACCTTGTCTTGCCGCACATGAGGCTAACCGAACGACGGGCATGCATGTTGTCCCTGACAGGCCTGAAATGATACTATTCTGGCGTCCATCGTCGTCCTAACGCCGTTCGAGGCGATTTTTGGAGGCCGGCCGTGAAGCCATATCTGGAGAAAGTCACCGTCGCCGATGACGCGTCATGGTCGATGGTAAGGGTGCCGCGCGACCCGACCATTCCGTTCGAATGGCACCATCATCCGGAATATGAGCTGACGCTCACCCTGAACTCGCGCGGACGTCGCTTCGTCGGCGACCATGTCGGCGACTATGACGATGGCGATCTCGTGCTGCTCGGCCCTAACCTGCCGCACACATGGTCGTCGACGAGCAAGCTCGATGGCGGTAGGCCGCATCTGGTCATGGTCATCTGGTTCCGACCCGAATGGGCGCGTGGATTGACCGGGCTTCTGACGGAACTGCGGCCGGTTGCCGGCTTGTTGGACCGATCGGCGCGCGGGCTGAAATTCTCCCAAGGCGCGACGGAGCGCGTCAGGGCGCGGATCGAAGCGATCTTCGACAAGCCGCCCGCGGACCGGCTGCTCGACCTGATCTCGGTGCTGCTGACGCTCGCCGAGGACGACGCGGCCGAGCCGCTTACGGCGCCGTCCCGTTCGCCCCAGTCCACTCTCGCCTTGAGCGGCGCGCGCATAGACCGCGTCCTGGACTATCTGCACGCGCACTACACTGACGATCTCAGGATCGATCACCTCGCGCGCCTCGCCGCGCTCAGCCCGTCGGGCTTTCACCGCATGTTCACGCGGCACACGCGCCTGACTCTGGTTGAGTATGTGACGCGGCTGCGCATCGGCGAAGCATGCGCCCTCCTCGCGGAACAGGACAAGCCGATAGCCCACATCGCCGAACTGGTCGGCTATCGATCGCTGGCCAATTTCGGGCGCCAATTCAAGGCGTTGAAGGGGCTGACGCCGCGCGAATACCGCAACCGTTTTGCCGGCTGAAGCCTTTCTCGGAACCATTCCAACCTTGTCCCGTTCCGCCCTCGGGCGAAAAAACGGGAGAGATCAGATGGCTGTGAGATGCCGTATTTCCATCGACGATGCCAGGGATGTGGACGAGTTGGCGTTCCAGGAATTGCCGCGCGTCGGCGAAAGCGTTTCGATGCCGGTTGAAGGGTCGAACCAAGACCTCAGGGTTCTGCGCGTCGTGCATATGCCCAGCAGCGAGCAAGGCGCGACGACGATGCTGGAGCTGACCAGCAGGATTCTGTAACAACCATCCGAGATCATTCGCCCAATATGACGCCGGAAGCGATAATCTGGGCCGTCCGCGCGGTGAGCTTCTGGCGCTTTACGAGCGTGGGTTTTTCGTATGGTTTTTTCATCCTGCCGTTCCGGTGTCGCCGACCAGGAGGATGAACGCGCTCGGCCCAGCTGCGTTCCGGGTCAAGAAGCCGCTAATAGACCGCGCGAACCATGAGTTCACGCCTTAACGAGCAGCGCCTCGACCTCCTGCAGCGTCGGCATCGACGGCGCGGTGCCGTGGCGCGTCACCGAAATGCCGGCGACCGCGCAGGCAAAGCGCACGGCCTCGAGTGGCTCGACGCCCTTTGCCAAAGCGGCGGCGAGACCGCCATTGAACGCATCGCCCGCCCCCGTCGTCTCAACCACCGGACCGGCATTGAACGCGTCGACATGTTCGGATCGGTCCCTGGTGTGCAGCAGCGCGCCTTTTTCGCCGAGCGTCACGATGACGGCGCCGACACCCTTGGCCAGCAGCGCGTCGGCGGCGCGACGGGCATCGTCGATCGAGGAGACGTTGATGCCGGTCAAACCTTCGGCCTCGGTCTCGTTGGGCGTGACATAGTCGCAGAGCGTATAGATCCGGTCGGGCAGGCTGGCGGCCGGCGCGGGATTGAGGATGGTCGTCACCCCTGCCCCGCGCGCGATTTCCAGCGCCTTCAGGGCCGCATCGATCGGCTGTTCGAGCTGGGTAACGAAGACGCCGGCGGAGCGAATGAGCTCGGCATGCGCCTCGATGTCGGCCGGAGAGATCAGCATTGCCGCGCCCGGACTGACGATGATGGCATTGTTGCCGGTGCCTTCCTCGACGAAGATATAGGCAGCGCCCGTATAGCTGTCCGGCGTGTCGATGACGGCGCTTTTCACGCCCGCGTCATTCCAGGTCTGTTTGGCCATGTCGGCGAAAGCGTCGACGCCGAGACGCGTCAGGAAGGTGATGTCGGCGCCAAGCTTGCCTGCCGCCACCGCCTGGTTCGAGCCCTTGCCGCCCGGTCCGAGCTTGAAGGAATTGCCGAGGATCGTCTCGCCCATCCGCGGCTGGCGATCGGCGCGATACGCCGTGTCGGCGACGAACACGCCCAAAATCACGACAGGCTTCATGACGACGGGCTTGCCGGTGGCCATGTCTTACTCCGCATCCGGCGGCACGACGCCCTTGCGGAAGGCAAAGCAGCCATAGAAGCGGCGCTCGCCGGTCTGGATCACGCAATAGGCCTTCTTGGAGCGCTCGTAGAAGGCGTAGCGCTCGATGGAGATCATCGGCCAGGGCTTGCCCTCGGCCGCGTCGATCTCCTTCTGCACCTCCTTCTGCACCGGCGGGATTTCGTTCGGCTTGCCGACGATCTCCATACGCGCCGCCGCATCGTTGACGAAAGTATCCAGCGGCAAGACCGACAGCACCGCCTTCACCACGTCGGCCGCCGTCGCATCGATGCGCAACAGCTTGCCGAGCACGGTCTGCCGCGCCACCGAATCGGACGGGAAATTGGTATCGGCGATGATCAGGTCGTCGCCGTGGCCCATCGCCCGCAGCGCCTGGAGCACATCGGCATTAAGCAGCGGATTGATCCCTTTGAGCATGGTTTCCTCTTGAAGGGTTGATGCGGTCTGGAGCAATTCCAGGAAAGGCGGTTTTCCGTTCGGAATTGCGTAAAGTTCTAAAGACGCTTGCCGGTCCCGGCGTCGAAGAGGTGGACCTGGTCGAGGCGCGGCCTGAGTTTGAGCGTGTCGCCCGGCTTGAAGTCGTGGCGCTCGCGAAACAGCGCCACCATCTCGCCGTCGCCGAAGCGCACGAAGGCCAAGGTCTCGGAGCCTGTCGGCTCGACCACGGAGACCTTGGACTCGACACCGCCCGGATGGATCTCCAGATGCTCCGGCCGCACGCCATAGACCACGGCCTGACCGTCCTCGGCGACGGCGCCCGACGGCATCGGGAACGCCGTGCCGGCGATCTCTACAACCGGCTTCTCGGCTTTCTTTACAGTCCCCTTGAGCAAGTTCATCGAAGGCGAACCGATGAAGCCGGCGACGAAAAGGTTCGCCGGCCGATCGAACAGTTCAAGCGGCGCGCCGACCTGCTCGATGCGGCCGTCGCGCATCACGACGATCTTGTCGGCCATGGTCATGGCCTCGATCTGGTCGTGAGTGACGTAGATGGTGGTCGTCTTCAGCCGCTGGTGCAGTTCCTTGATCTCGGTGCGCATCTGCACGCGCAGCTTGGCGTCGAGGTTGGAAAGCGGCTCGTCGAACAGGAACACCTGCGGATTGCGCACGATGGCGCGGCCCATGGCGACGCGCTGGCGCTGGCCGCCGGAAAGCTGGCGCGGATAGCGCTTGAGATAGGGCGCGAGGTCGAGGATGTCGGCGGCGCGCTTGACCCGCTCGGCGACGACGGCCGGATCCGTGCCGCGCAGTTTCAGCGCGAAGGCCATGTTCTGCTCCACCGTCTTGTGCGGATAGAGCGCGTAATTCTGGAACACCATGGCGATATCGCGCTTCGCCGGCGGCAGGTTGTTGACGACGCGGTCGCCGATCGAGATCGTGCCGCCGGAAACCGTCTCCAGTCCGGCCACCATCCTGAGCAGCGTGGACTTGCCGCATCCTGAAGGGCCGACCAGCACGACGAACTGCCCGTCGGCAATATCGACGCTGACCTCATGCAGGACCTTGACGGTTCCGAACGCCTTGGCCACACTGCTGATCGCGACTTGAGCCATCGTCTCCCCTTTTATCTTTTGCGGTGAAGCTAGCCATTGCCGGCGGCAACGGCAAGTCGGTATCTTATAGATAAAAAGCCAATCTTGTTGACAAGGTAATCGATTACGCGAATAGTGGCGAGTGCCAATCCGAGAGCAGGCCTGTTACCCTGAGATCGGAGCTCCGGCGACGCAGGGTGGGGTCCCACGTCCCCGTATGATCGAGGAGAACCGAGAGACGTTTCGACGTCCGAGAGATTGGCCACTTCAATTCAATCGCTGTTGTTCTGGGAGGAACCTGTAGATGAGAGTCGACCTGTATGAAAAACTAATGCGAGCCGGCGCGAGCCGCCGCGATGTGCTGAAGGGTGCTGCCTCGATGGCGGCAATCGCCGCCGCCTCCGGCGCCGGACTCGGTGCGCTGACGAGGCCGGCCGCGGCCGATGACAGCCTGCGTGCGAAAATCCTGCAGATCCCAGGCGTCGGCAAGGGCCAGCCGACCGATGCCGACTTCCAGAAGGTCGGTGAGCTCTGTCTCGAAGCGACCAAGGCCAATGTCAAGGAAGGCGAGTTCGCCGGTGTCGAGCTCACCTTCATGGGCCTCAACAACCAGAACCTGCACAACGTGCTGTTCCGCGGCTTCCTGAAGCCGTGGGAGGCCTATACGGGCGCCAAGATCAGCTGGATCGACCTCGCCCAGGCCGACTACAACGCCCGCCTGCAGCAGTCCATCGCAACCAAGACCGTCGACTTCGACATCATCGAGATGGGCGCGCCTTTCGAAGGCGACGTCTGCGGCAAGGGCCTGACCTCCGAGATGCCCGACTGGGTCAAGAAGCAGATCGACTTCGACGACCTCGTCAACTACCTGAAACCGCCGGTCGGCACCTGGGACGGCAAGCAGTATCGCGTGACCATCGACGGCGACACGCACAATTTCAACTACCGCACCGACGTGTTCTCCGACGCCGAGCTGGCGGCGGCGTGGAAAGCCGACGGCGGCGACAAGGCCGGCCTGACGGAATGGGGCGTGCCCAAGACCTGGCAGCAGGTGCAGGCCGTGACCAAGTTCCTGAAGGGCAAGAAGTTCAAGGGCCAGGACGTCTACGGCTACCTCGACGCGCCCAAGCCCTGGGGCGGTTTCGGCTTCTATTTCCTCGGCAGCCGCGCCACAGCCTATGCCAAGCATCCCGATGACAAGGCCTGGCTGTTCGATGCCGACACGATGAAGCCCCGCATCAACAATCCGGCCTGGGTGCGCGCCATCCAGGACGTGATCGACGCCTTGCCGTCCGAACCCGCTGACCAGATCAACGCCGATCCGAACACGACCGCCTTCCAGCAGTTCCTGGCCGGCACCGGCTCGATGATCCCCTGGTGGGGCGACGTCGGCTCGAACGTGAAGACCAATGACTCTTCGGTCATCGGCGATGTCACCGGCTTCTCGATCCTGCCAGGCTCCGACGACGTCTACAATTCCAAGACCGGCAAGTGGGACAAGCTCGCCAGCGGTCCGAACTATGCGCCGAACTGCGCCTATCTCGGCTGGGGCGTCTATGTCATGGCCCGCGTCGATTCCGACGAGAAGAAGAAGAAGGCCGCATGGTCGGCCGCCGCCCATCTCGGCGGTAAGGACCTGTCGATCTGGACGGCGATGTATCCGTCGGGCTTCCAGCCGTACCGCAACTCCCATTTCAACATTCCCGAATGGGTGGCGGCAGGCTATGACGAGGCCTTCATCACCTCCTATCTCAAGTCGGAAGGCGACAGCTACAACCATCCGAACGCGGCGATCGAGCCGCGCATCCCCGGCATCTTCCAGTACTATTCAGCCGCCGAGGACATCCTGGCCAACACCTTCGCCGGCAAGATGAAGGCGCAGGAAGGCGCCGACGCCATCGCGGCGGCCTGGGAAAAGCTGACCGACCAGATCGGCCGCGAAAACCAGATCAAGCTCTACAAAGCCTCGCTCGGCATGTAGGCTGCCTTTTGAGACGTCGCGGCCCGGTGGCACATCGTCATCGGGCCGCATCTTTACCGGCCCGGCCGGTTTGATGCTTTAAGAGGCGAGAGTGGCTGAGCAGACTTCGACCGCGAATGCGTGGCCGGCAAATCCGGCCGACCTGATCCCGGCAGGCCGCAAGCGCCTCGGCTGGGGCCTGCTGGCCATCGCGACCCTTGGCCTGCTGGCGATCATCATCGTGCAGGTCCTCTACAAGACCGAGATGTCCACGGTCGGTTTCGACACCTGGCGCCCTGTGGTCTATGCCTACATCTTGTGGGGCATCGCGCTTGGCGCCTGGCAGGTGCTGACGCGCGGCGAGGACGGGCAGCGCGCGCTGTTCCTTTTGCCGGCCCTGCTCTTCACCATCGCCATGGTGATCTTCCCGACGCTGTTCGGCTTCTACATCGCGCTAACCGACTGGAACCTCAGTTCCTTCACCGGCCGCCGCTTCAACGGCCTCGACAATTTCTGGCAGATGCTTGCCGACCCCTATTACCGCAACGCGCTGTTCAACATGGTGCTCTATGTGCTTGCGGTGCTGGTCGAATATGTCATCGCCTTCGGCCTGGCGCTGCTGCTCAATGCGCAGATCAAGGCTCGCAAATTCTTCCGCGTCGTCTTTCTTTTGCCGCTGATGCTGTCGCCGGTCGCCGTGTCCTGGATGGTCGGCAAATCGCTGATGGAATACCGGTTCGGACCCGCGGCGACGCTGGCGCGTCATCTCGGCTGGGACAATCCCGCCTTCTTCTCCGACCCGATCACCGCCCGCATCTCGATCATGATGCTCGACGCCTGGACCTTCATCCCGTTCATGATGATCATGCTGCTGGCCGGCCTGCAGGCGATGTCGCGCGAGGTGCTTGAAGCCGCCCGCGTCGACGGCGCGACCGCGTGGCAGACCTTCTGGCAGGTCACCTTCCCGCTGATGCTGCCGGTATCCGTGACGGCCGTGATCCTGCGCATCATCTTCAAGCTGAAGCTCGCCGACATCATCATCACCCTGACCTCCGGCGGCCCCGGCGGCGCCACCGATTCCGTGTCGAGCTTCATCTATCGCGAGTATCGCGACCGCTCGAATGTCGGCTATGGCACCATGTTGGCCATGGCCTATCTGATCATCATCGTCGTGTTCGTGACCTGGCTGTTGAAAGTCGCCAGTCGCTTCGTGCGCAACGTCAACTGAGCGGCATCATGAGCGTCCAGACCACCGACTACACCGTTTCCGAGATCCGCTCGCCGGCGGCCTTCATCACCAGCCGCGTTTTCATCTACGGCGCGCTTGTCTTCTGGGCATTCGTGTGCCTGTTCCCGATCTACTGGACGATCACCACCTCGTTCAAGTCGGCGGTCGACGTCACGCAAGGCCATCTCATTCCCTTCGTCGACTTTACGCCCGACTGGAAGGGCTGGCGTTCGCTCGGCCTGTCGCCGGATTCGATCTTCCAGACATCGACCGTGCGCGACGAATTCCTCAAACGCTTCATGAACTCCGTCATCACCTCGGTCGGCGCATCGAGCCTCGCCATCATCATCGGCAGCCTCGCCGCCTATGGCCTCGTTCGCTACCGCTACAAATTCGCCTGGTTCAAGAACGAGGACATCTCCTTCTTCTTCCTGTCGCAACTGATCCTGCCGCCGGTCGTGCTGGCGCTGCCTTTCCTGGTGCTCTACCGGGAAGTGGCCCTCCTCGACACGCGTATCGGGCTCGTGCTCCTCTACACGCTGATGGTGCTGCCGATCGTGATCTGGATCATGCGCGACCAGTTCAACTCCATTCCCGTCGAATTGGAGGAGGCGGCTTTGGTCGACGGGCTGTCGATCTGGGGCGCCTTTTTCCGCATCGTCATGCCGATCGCGCTGCCCGGCATGGTCGCCGCCTTCATCCTGGCGATGGTGCTGTGCTGGAACGAGTATTTCTTCGCCGCGCTCCTGACCTCGACCGATGCGAAAACCATCCCCGTCATGGTGGCGAGCCAGACCGGCTCGCAAGGCATCAACTGGTGGTCGATGGCGGCTCTCGCCACGGCGGCGATCGCGCCCCTAGCCATCATCGGCATCGCGCTCGAACGCTATCTGATCATGGGGATGACGGCCGGCTCGGTGAAGTAGCTGGACCTCTCCTTCTCCCCTTGTGGGAGAAGGTGGATCGGCGCGTTAGCGCCGAGACGGATGAGGGGTGTTCCAGCGGAGTGAGGCGTCGGCGTTCCCTGGAAGAGGGTGCTAGGCCTGCAATATCGCCCTTAAATGATCGAGGATCATCGCGACGCCGATCTTGCCGAGGCCCGCCGAGGCCTCCGCCGCGTCTTTCGTGTACCAGCCGATGTTATCGGCCAAATGCTTCTCGTCCACCGCCTCCGGGCATAGTGCCAGCATCAGCGAGGTTTCGCCTTTGCCGGCGTGGTCGAAGGGATATTTGGCGTTCATCGCGGCCGGCATCAGCGGGTGCACCTGCACCCAGTTGAAGACATTCTCGCCCTGCGCATGGCCGGCATAGTAATCGGCCATGCTGTTCGATCCCCACCAGCCCTCGCCGCGCTCCTTCTCCAGGAAACGGAAGATCGCCTGCCGGCCGGCGGTCTTGAAGGCGAGATCGGTCGGCATGCCGGCCACGAAATTCTCGGTCTGGTGGTGGATGATGGCGTGGATGTTGCGGAAGCCGATGCGCAGCAGGCCGTAGAACAATTCCTCTGCGAAGGGCGAAAGCACGGGGCCGCCGACCTGCACCGAGCCGTTGCCTTCCGGCGGAGCCACCGCATAGCTTGCCGCGCCGTAATAGAAGGGCGGCAGGATGACGATATCCCTCTCCTTCTCGATCAGTTCCACCGTCTTGATGACCGCCAGCGTGTCCATGCCGACCGCCATGTGCTCGCCATGGTATTCGAGCACGCCGAGCGGCAGCACGACCGGCCAGTTCTCCCCGATCGCCTTGCGGATCTGGTGCGGCAGCATGAGCTCGTAGCGCATCCCCTACTCCATATTGGTGTGCCTGGCGCGCATCGCCTCCGGCGTGGCTTTTGTAAGCGCCTTGAGCTTCAGCACCATGATCTCGAACAAGAGGAACAGCGCGCCCTCGAACAGCGAGCCCATCGGCAGCACCGAGGTCCTTGCCGCGCCCTGGTCGCTGGCCATCGTCTGCGCCGGGATGAGCAGGGTGAAGTCGGCGAGCTTGACGGCGCTGGCTGCCGGCTCCGCCGTCAAGAGCAGCACCTTAGCGCCAGCCGCGCGGGCAACCCGCATCAAGGTCAGCACCGTGGTGGTCTCGCCCGGCCCTGAACTCGCGAGGAAGACGTCTCCCTGCCCCAGCGGCGGCGTGGTCATGTCGCCGACGACCGACACCGGCAGGCCGAGATGATAAAGCCGCATGGCGAAGCCCTTCAGCTGCAGCGCCTCGCGGCCGCAGCCATAGACGGCGATCCTGCCGGCGCCGGCCAGCATTGCACAGGCGGCATCGATCCGCGCTTCATCCGTGCGCGCCAGAACCGCGCCGAGCTCGTCCAGCGCGGTCGCGAACATGCCGGATCCGGCTTTGGTCATGACGGTTCACCCCTGTCTGCGCGATATCGCTTGTCTCTACGGATTTGGCGCCTCGCCGGCCGCGAACGGCTTGTTTTTGTTCATGCTATCATTGCGAAAATCGCTGTCCAACGAGCCTCGGCACTTTTGCTGGGCCACGGGCGTGATAGTGTCATGTCAGACAAATCACTCCGGGACATCGTCAGACATGAAGACACGGCATTTCGACCGCATCGGCAATGGCGGCATCACCTTCACCGAGCTCGGCTTCGGCACCGCGCCGCTCGGCAATCTCTACCGCGCCGTCTCCGACGAGGACGCCAACGCCACCTTGGAAGCGGCATGGGCGACCGGCTGCCGTTACTACGATACGGCGCCGCTTTACGGCCTTGGCCTGTCGGAAACCCGCCTCAACCCCTTCCTGCGCGCCAGGAAGCGCGACGATTATGTGCTGTCGAGCAAAGTCGGCCGCATCATGCGCGTCGCCCCGCCGGACCAGCGCACCGGCATCGGCAAGTTCTTCGAGACGCCGTCACGCCGGGAAGTCTACGACTACTCCTATGACGGCGTCATGCGCTCCTTCGAGGCCTCGCTGGAGCGCCTGGGCGTCGACCGCATCGACATCCTCTTCGTCCACGACGTCGACATCTTCACCCATGGCAGCAAGCAAGCCTCCGACGCCCGCATCGAGGAGTTCATGTCGTCCGGCTATTACGGGCTGCTTTCGCTGCGCGACCAGGGCGTGATCAAGGCCTTCGGCGGTGGCATCAACGAATGGCAAGTTGCTCAGACGCTCGCCGAGCGCGGCGACTTCGACCTGTTCCTGCTCGCCGGCCGCTACACGCTGCTTGAGCAGGAAGCGCTTCAATCCTTCCTGCCGCTTTGCCAGAAGCGCGGCATCGGCATCGTGCTGGGCGGCCCCTACAATTCCGGCGTGCTGGCCACCGGCCCGAAGCCCGGCGCCTTCTACAATTACAGCGAGGCGCCGAAGGAGATCCTCGACCGCGTGGCGCGCATCGAGGCCGTCTGCACGCGCCACAATGTGCGGCTGATCGAGGCGGCGCTGCAATTCCCGCTGCAGCACCCTTCGGTGATGTCGGTGATCCCCGGCGGCCAGCGGCCGGCCGAAGTCGAAAGCAACCGCGCGCTGCTCGACACCAAGATACCGGCGGCGCTCTGGGCGGATCTGAAACAGGAAGGCTTGATGCGCGCGGACGCGCCGACAGCCTGAGCAATTCCAGGAAAAGTGCGGGTTCGATCGCCGCAAAAAGAAAAGCCGGGCAAGCCCGGCTTTTCTGCTCTTAAAGAAAAGGTCTTAGTTGACCGCGTCCTTGAGGCCCTTGCCGGCCGAGAACTTCGGCACGGTGCGCGCTGGAATCTTCACTTCCGCGCCGGTCTGCGGATTGCGGCCGGTCGAAGCAGCGCGTTTTGACACGGTGAAATTTCCGAAGCCGACAAGCCGGACATCGCCGCCCTTCTTCAGTTCGCCAGTGATCACGGAGAACACCGCATCGACGGCCGACTGCGCATCAGCCTTCGAAATGCTTGCGGAGTCGGCGACAGCAGACACCAGTTCGTTCTTGTTCATAAAAATTCCCTTCCATGAGAAAACCGGAACTTACGACTCATCCGGCAGGAAACGGACTTTAGAAAGAAGCGATCCGGAACCCAAGCCAAAAACCGCGGAATTCCGGGCTTTTTTGAATTTTTTCGTGGCTTTTTCACATGAAAAAGCCGGGCTCGAAGCCCGGCTCTCTCATTGTGCACTGCAACTTTAACTTTTGTTAGTGCGCGAGCGACTTTCCGGCATCGTCGCCGGTGTCGACCGGAGCCGGCGCATTGACCGGTTCGACCCATTCGATCGGCTCCGGCATCCGCGTCAGCGCGTGCGCGAGCACCTCGCCGACCCGCGAGACCGGGACGATCTCCATGCCGTTCTTCACGTTGTCCGGAATGTCCGCCAGATCCTTGACGTTCTCTTCCGGGATCAGGACCTTCTTGATGCCGCCGCGCAGCGCCGCGAGCAGCTTCTCCTTCAGGCCGCCGATCGGCAGGATACGGCCGCGCAGCGTGATCTCGCCCGTCATCGCCACATCGGCCCGGACCGGGATACCCGTCAGCACCGACACGATAGCCGTGGCCATGGCGGCACCGGCGGACGGGCCATCCTTGGGAGTCGCGCCTTCCGGCAAGTGGACATGGATGTCGCGCTTGTCGAACAGCGGCGGCTCGATGCCGAAATCGAGCGCCCGGGAGCGGACGTAAGAAGCCGCCGCCGAGATCGATTCCTTCATCACGTCGCGCAGATTGCCGGTCACCGTCATGCGGCCCTTGCCGGGCATCATGACGCCTTCGATCGTCAGCAGCTCGCCGCCGACTTCCGTCCAGGCAAGCCCCGTGACAACGCCGACCTGATCGTCGGCCTCGACCTGGCCGAAGCGGAAGCGCGGCACGCCGAGATAATCGGCGAGGTTGTCCGCCGTTATCTTCACCGTCTTCTTCTTCGTCCGCAGGATCTCGGTCACCGCCTTGCGCCCGAGCTTCATCAGCTCGCGCTCCAGGCTGCGCACGCCGGCTTCCCGCGTGTAGGTCTGGATGATGCCGCGGATCGCGTCCTCGCCGACCGAGAACTCGTTCGGCTGCAGGGCATGGTCGCGGATCACCTTGGGCATCAGGTGACGCTTGGCGATCTCGATCTTCTCGTCCTCGGTGTAACCGGCGATACGGATGATCTCCATGCGATCCATCAGCGGCGCAGGGATGTTCAGCGTGTTCGCCGTCGTCACGAACATCACGCTCGACAGGTCGTATTCGACCTCGAGGTAGTGGTCCATGAACGTCGAGTTCTGCTCCGGATCGAGCACCTCGAGCAGGGCCGATGACGGATCGCCGCGGAAGTCCTGGCCCATCTTGTCGATCTCGTCGAGCAGGAAGAGCGGGTTGGACTTCTTGGCCTTCTTCATCGACTGGATGACCTTGCCGGGCATCGAGCCGATATAGGTCCGCCGGTGACCACGGATCTCGGCCTCGTCACGCACGCCGCCGAGCGCCATGCGGATGAACTCGCGGCCGGTCGCCTTGGCGATCGACTTGCCGAGCGAGGTCTTGCCGACGCCGGGCGGGCCGACGAGGCACAGGATCGGCCCCTTGATCTTCTTCTGGCGGCTCTGCACGGCGAGATACTCGACGATGCGCTCCTTGACCTTGTCGAGGCCGAAATGGTCGGCGTCGAGCACATCCTGCGCATAGTTCAGGTCCTGCTTGACCTTGGAGTTCTTGCCCCACGGGATCGACAGCAGCCAGTCGAGATAGTTGCGCACCACCGTCGATTCAGCCGACATCGGCGACATCGAGCGCAGCTTCTTCAATTCGGCCTCCGCCTTCTCGCGGGCCTCCTTGGAGAGCTTGGTCTTCTTGATGCGCGCCTCGATCTCGGCGGCCTCGTCGCGGCCGTCCTCGCCCTCGCCGAGCTCCTTCTGGATCGCCTTCATCTGCTCGTTGAGGTAGTACTCGCGCTGCGTCTTCTCCATCTGGCGCTTGACGCGCGAGCGGATGCGCTTTTCCACCTGGAGCACGGAGATCTCGGCCTCCATGAAGCCCATCGCCTTCTCGAGCCGTTCCTTGACGGAAAGCGTGGCGAGCATCTCCTGCTTCTCGGGGATCTTGATGGCGAGATGCGAGGCAACCGTATCGGCGAGCTTTGAATAGTCGTCGATCTGGCTGGCCGCGCCCACCACTTCGGGCGAGATCTTCTTGTTCAGCTTGACGTAATTCTCGAAGTCGGTGACGACCGAGCGGGCAAGCGCCTCGATCTCGACCTCCTCCTCTTCCGGCTCCGCAAGCGCGGTGGCGCGGGCCTCATGGAAGTCGGGGCGATCGGTGAACGAGACGATCTTGGCGCGCGAGGCGCCCTCGACCAGAACCTTCACGGTGCCGTCGGGCAGCTTCAAAAGCTGCAGCACATTGGCGAGCGTGCCGATGTCGAAAATCGCATCGGGTTCAGGATCGTCGTCGGCTGCATTCATCTGGGTGGCGAGCAGGATCTGCTTTTCCTGACCCATCACCTCTTCCAGCGCCTTGATCGACTTTTCACGGCCCACGAAGAGCGGAACGATCATATGCGGGAACACGACGATATCGCGCAGTGGGAGGACTGCGAAAACGCCGTCGCCGGAAGCCTTGGATATCTTGGCCATTGTCCAACCTTTCATGTCGCGGCCGCTTATTTTAGCCAACCGCGAATCTCATATTAACGACCGAGTGTCGTTCCGCCTACCACCGTTTGTGACGGGAGTTTTACAGCACAGAATTCGGCGCCTCGGCCTTCTGCTGTTAGGTGGATGCAGCCGGGGCAAAGATCAAGGGTTAGCATGGTCGCTCGAGCCGTTCCATCGCCCGCCTCCCCGCCTTTGACAACAAAACGGCGCCACGCGGGCGCCGTTCCGTGAAAATTGACAGGTCCAGTGCCATTTCAGGCGCTGACATTGCCCTTCTTTTCCTTCTGCTCGGAGTAGATGTAGAGCGGCCGGGCGTTGCCGGACACCACCTCTTCCGAAATCACCACCTCGCGCACGCCTTCCAGTGCCGGCAGCTCGAACATGGTGTCGAGCAGGATCGCTTCCATGATCGAGCGCAGGCCGCGCGCGCCGGTCTTTCGTTCGATGGCGCGCTTGGCGATCGCCGACAGCGCGTTCTCGTGGAACGTCAGATCGACATTTTCCATCTCGAACAGCCGCTGATACTGCTTGACCAGCGCGTTCTTCGGCTCGGTCAGGATCTGGATCAGCGCCGGCTCGTCGAGGTCTTCCAGTGTCGCCAGAACCGGCAGACGGCCAACGAATTCCGGGATAAGGCCGAATTTCAACAGATCCTCGGGCTCGACCTGGCGGAAGAGATCGCCGGTGCGCCGATCCTCAGGCGAGGCCACGGTCGCGCCGAAGCCGATCGAGGTCTTGCGGCCGCGGTCCGAGATGATCTTGTCCAGACCCGCGAAGGCGCCGCCGCAGATGAACAGGATGTTGGCGGTGTCGACCTGCAGGAACTCCTGCTGCGGATGCTTGCGGCCGCCCTGCGGCGGCACCGAGGCGACCGTGCCTTCCATGATCTTGAGCAGCGCCTGCTGAACGCCCTCGCCCGACACGTCGCGGGTGATCGAGGGATTATCCGACTTGCGCGAGATCTTGTCGATTTCGTCGATATAGACGATGCCGCGTTGGGCTCGCTCGACATTGTAGTCGGCCGACTGCAACAGCTTCAGGATGATGTTCTCGACGTCCTCGCCGACATAGCCGGCCTCGGTCAGCGTCGTGGCGTCGGCCATGGTGAACGGCACGTCGATGATGCGGGCGAGCGTCTGCGCCAGCAGCGTCTTGCCGCAGCCGGTCGGGCCGATCAGCAGGATGTTCGACTTCGCCAGCTCGACGTCGTTGTTCTTGCCGGCATGCGCCAGGCGCTTGTAATGGTTGTGGACGGCCACCGACAGCACGCGTTTGGCGTAGGGCTGGCCGATGACGTAGTCGTCGAGGACCTTGAGGATCTCCTGCGGGGTCGGCACGCCTTCGCGCGACTTCACCATCGAGGTCTTGTTCTCCTCGCGGATGATGTCCATGCACAGTTCGACGCATTCGTCGCAGATGAAGACCGTCGGTCCGGCGATCAGCTTGCGGACTTCGTGCTGGCTCTTGCCGCAAAACGAGCAGTAAAGCGTGTTCTTTGAATCACCGCCGCCGTTGCTGACCTTGCTCATTTTTCTGTCCTTTCACCAACGCCCGCCGATCGCCTGGCTTCGAGTGACGTCTCACCAATCTATCGCGGGAATCCGCCACCGCCAGTATCCCGGCTCACACAGCGCATTCCTTACGAAACACAATTCAGAAAACGCGGCAATGATTCGCAGCAACCCCACGCAAAGCTAAGCCGTCGAAAATCAACATAGCCTTAACGTAGGCAATCCCAACGCCTGAGGGAACAGCCAATTGTGGCCGAAATGCCGCAAGACGCGCCAAAACCGCGTTATGCTGTCATTTGCCGCCGATGTCAGGCTGAAGCCGTGATTGCCTCGGCGGCCTCGCGGCTCGATATGACCTTGTCGATCAGACCGAAGTCCCTGGCCTCGTCCGCGGTCATGAAGTGGTCGCGGTCGAGCGTCCTCTCGATCTCTTCATAGCTCTTGCCGGTGTGCTTGACATAGACCTCGTTCAAGCGGCGCTTCAGCTTGATGATGTCCTGCGCATGACGTTCGATGTCCGAAGCCTGACCCTGGAAGCCGCCCGACGGCTGGTGGACCATGATCCGGGCGTTCGGCGTGGCGAAACGCATGTCCTTGTGGCCCGCGGTCAGAAGCAGCGAACCCATCGACGCGGCCTGGCCGATGCAAAGCGTCGACACCGCCGGCTTGATGAACTGCATGGTGTCGTAGATCGCCATGCCCGACGTGACGACGCCGCCCGGCGAATTGATGTAGAGGTTGATTTCCTTCTTGGGGTTCTCGGCCTCGAGGAACAAAAGCTGTGCACAAACCAGCGTCGCCATCCCATCCTCGACCGGACCGGTGATGAAGATGATGCGTTCCTTTAAGAGGCGCGAGAAGATGTCGTAAGCGCGCTCGCCGCGATTGGTCTGCTCGACCACCATCGGAACGAGGTTCATGTAGGTTTCAACGGGGTTCTTCATGGACTACCCTTGTTGGAGATGGATTCCGGCACCTTGGCATTATCGGCAATCGCGCGGAATCGTTCTGGATCGGTTACGACCTAAATAGGATGCCGGCTCACCCTAGCGCAAGGCCGCCTCTCCTAGCCATCTGGTTAAGTCGAGTAAAGCGCTGCGGCGCCGGCGAAGCCCAGGCGGATTGGCCCTGTGAGGCGGGCTCGGTCCGGTTGGCCGAACCGAAGCCACTGGCAAGGTAGCAATTCCTTAACCGCGCCGCTTAACGAAAAGCCTCGAAATCGCTGTCGGCTCCCGGACCTTCCGCTACAGTCCTGCGTTGTGAAGGCGTCCTTTTTCAACGGGGGAATGTCATGATCCGCAAAAGCTCCGCATCGCTGGCGGCCGTCGCGATGCTTGCCAGCGTCTCAGGAACCGCCGCCGGCGGCCGCGCGCTCGAATGCTATGAGCCGATCCATAGGCCGGCGCTTTACGACACCGTCTACGAGGATGTGATGCTGAACCCCGGCGGGCAGGTGGTCGATTACGACGCGCCGATCTACGGCACCTATCAGGGCGTGGAGCAGATCGCACCGCCGCGCGTCACCTACGAGGCTGTGCCTGCGGTGACACGCACGGTCTACCACACGGTCAAGGTCGACGATGGCGGCTATGCCTGGGAATGGCGCGTAATCCATGGCCGCAAGGTGCTGTGCAAGGTATGGCGCAAGGCCCGCTATGCGCGCGTGGCGGAAACGGTGGTAGTCCAGCCGGAGCGCGTCCGGCGCGTGGTCCTGCCGGCGGAATATGAAGCGGTTGCCCACGAAGTGCTGGTGCGGCCGCAGCAGGTACGCATCCGGCAAATCCCGCCCTCATACGGGACAGTGGCGCGCCGGGTTGTAGTGCGGGAAGGTTCGACAAGCTGGCGGCGGGTGCATATCCCGCGGCATTGCCCGGATTAAAGCAATTCCAGGAAACGTGCTTCGCGGTTTTCCGTCCGGAATTGCGTCGGAACAGAGCCCCGCGGTCTGCGCCTGCAGGCCAACTCGGCGGGCGGCGGCACCGCCCGGCCGGAAACCGGTATGAATTAAGCCAGATCGATGTCGAGAATGGCCATCGAGAAATTATAGTCGCCGTCGTCCTCATCCTTGAAGACGATGCCGAGGAACTCGTCGCCGACATAGACTTCGGCCGAGTCTTCCTTGCGCGGACGCGCCTTCACCTGCAGCTTGGGGTTCTGGAAGACGCGCTTGAAATAGGCGTCCAGCTTTCTGATCTCGTCAGGCTTCAAAAATCTTCTCCGAAATGTCGGCCTCGTTCGATGGAACGCGCTTCTGACACGCCAACGATGGCCATGTAAAGGCAAGCCGGGACAATTGCATAGGACAAAAGCGGCCGAACCTAGCGGCCGGATTTCGGCGGTTTCCGAGGATGGCGGAGGTCAGATGTCGAAGCTGACCACGTGGTCCATGCTCTGCGACGGCAGAAGCTGGTCCATCTGCCGCGAAGGCTGGTCGCAACCTGTCTCGCCGACGACGCGCGCGGGCACCCCGGCGACCGTCTTGTTGTGCGGCACGGGCGACAGCACCACCGAGCCGGCCGCGATCTTGGAGCAATGGCCGATCTCGATATTGCCGAGGATCTTGGCGCCGGCGCCGATCAGCACGCCGCGGCGGATCTTCGGGTGGCGGTCGCCATTGGCCTTGCCGGTGCCGCCCAAAGTCACGCCATGGAGGATCGAGACATCATCCTCGATAACGGCCGTCTGGCCGACGACCAGGCCCGTGGCATGGTCGAGGAAGATGCCCTTGCCGATGCGGGCGGCCGGATTGATGTCGGTCTGGAACACCGAAGACGAGCGGCTCTGCAGGTAGAGCGCGAAGTCCCTGCGGCCTTGGTTCCACAGCCAATGCGCCAGCCGGTGCGTCTGGATGGCGTGAAAACCCTTGAAATAGAGAACCGGCATGATGAAGCGGTCGCAGGCCGGGTCGCGGTCGTAATACGCCTGGATGTCGACGCGAACCGTCGAGCTCCACTCCGGATCGTCGTCCAGCATCGCCTTGAAGGTCTGGCGGATGAGGTCGGAACCGATATCCTGATGCGCCAGGCGCTCGGCCAGCCGGTGGATCACAGCCTCTTCCAGGCTGTCCTGGTTGAGAATGGTCGAATAGAGGAAGGCCGCGAGCAGCGGATCGCGGTTCACCGCCTCCATCGCCTCGTCGCGGATCGACCGCCAGATCGGGTCGACCGGCTGCACCATGCTGGGGCGGGCAATCGTAACGCTGTTCATCGACGCTCTCCGGCCTTGCTCATTCTCCGGCGGCACATATAGGCCAGATCGTAGCACGGTTGAACTCAATTTTCCTTAGTGCTTTGTCAAATGGACCTGGTTCACGCAAATTCAAGCGACGATGGAAAACGAACCCTTGATCGACGAAACGCTGAAAAGCGAGCTTGCGGCGCTCTACCAGGCCGCGGATCGCCACTATCACGGCTTGGCCCATATCGACGCGATGCTGGCGCTGGCAAGGGAATACCGGCACCTTCTCGATGATCCGCAGGCGGTTGAAGCGGCAATCTGGTTCCACGACGCCATCTATGACAGCCGCGCCAAGGACAATGAGGCAAAAAGCGCCGAATTGGCCGAGAAAAGGCTCGCCGGGCGCGTCGCTCCCCATCGCCTGGCCCGCATCGCGGCAATGATCAACGCCACCGCCACGCATCAACTGCCGCCCTTCCGGGACAAGGGCGCGCTCAGCGATGCGGCTTTTTTGCTCGACATGGATCTGGCGATCCTCGGCGCCGAACCGGCGGTCTTCGATGCTTACGAGAAGGCGGTCCGGCTGGAATATGGCTGGGTCGAGGAGCCGATGTGGCGCGCCGGCCGCTCGGCCGTCCTGCAGAATTTCCTCGCCCGGTCGCATATTTTCTACACGCAAGCGTTCCGCGACAGGTTCGAGGCACACGCCAGAAAGAACCTGAGCCGATCGCTGCAGGCTCTGCAAAATCCGGCCTGATCGATCAAGGACGGACTGCCGGATCGCGCGTCGTCCCGGATTTCGTCGCCCGCGCCGGGTCGAAGAGCGCCTCGAGAAAGGCTTGGACCAGCAAACTCTGGGCATCGGCCTTGCGGTAGGCGACGCGGTGGACGGAGCTGAATGCGTAGGCTCTCGGCCGGATCGCCCGCATTTCGCCCTTTGCCACCCATGGATCCGCGAAATGGCAAGGCAGGAAGCCGATGAAGTTGCCCGAAAGGATCAGCATCAATTGTGCCTCCATATGGACCACGGACGCGCTCGCGCGCGGATGGCCGACAAGATAGAGGTCGTCGAAATGCCGGTAGCTGCGGACAGAAAAACGGGCGGTGTCGATAGCCGCCTTGTCGATCGTTGAATCCGGCACGGCAAATAGAGGGTGGCGCCGCCCGCAGTAGAGGAGATGCGGCTCTCCGCAATAATCGCGGTAGACGACGCCCGGCGCCTTTTGTGACAGCGGTCCGATGACAACGTCCCGGCCACCGTCCGCGACCTGTTGTTCGAGCTCGGATGGCGTGCCCACCGTCAGGTCGATGAAAACATCGGAATCCGGTCCCATGAAGCGGCTGAGGGCATGTTGGATGCCGAGCTCCGCGCTGGTGAACACGCCGTCGGAGGTGCCGAGCCGCAATCGCCCCGACAGGCTGCCGCTGGCCGCACTGATGCGATGCCCGAAATCGTCAAGGTCGCGAAACAGCTTCTGCGCGGCATCGTAGGTGGCTCGGCCGACCTCGGTCAGCCGGAATTGCTTGCGCCCGCGATGGCAGAGCTGCGCGCCAATGCGCTTTTCCAGCTCGGCCAGATGCGTGCTCAGCGTCGGCTGCGACAGATTGAGCGTGATCTGGGCGGCCGCGAAACCGCCGCAGTCGGCCAGCGCCACGAAGACGCGAAGCAGGCGGATATCGATATTGTCCAGCCGGCGCATGCCACTCCCCTCGGCTACATCGACATTCTTCGATATATGCTTCTAAATAAACTCATTTACATCAATGTTGAAAGCCGCGAGCCTGCGCAAAACAAAACACAAAACATTGGGGAACAATCATGAAATCATCCAAGGCCTTCGCCTTGTCCGCCGCGCTCGTACTCGCCGGCGCGCAATCCGCCTTCAGCGCCGACCAGATCCGCATCCTGGCGCCCACATGGTTGGGATTCGCACCCGTCCACATTGCGTCCGACCTTGGCTGTTTCGCCAAGAAGGATCTCGATGTCAGCATCAAGTTCGAAGACGACCTGACGAACGTCATGGCGGCGATGGCGCGCGGCGACATCGAACTGCAGATGCGTTCGGTCGGCGAATATCAGGGCCGGCCGCGCGATGCCTCGACCCCCGGGATCATCATCGGCACGATCGATGAATCGGTTGGCGGCGACGGCGTGATCACCGACGACAACGTCAAGTCGGTGGCCGACCTCAAGGGCAAGGTGGTGGCCGCGGAGCCCAATATTCCCGCGCGCCTGCTGCTGCAGATGGAGCTGAAGCAGGCGGGCCTGTCGCTGAAAGACCTTCAGATCAAGGATATCGCGTCCGCCGACACCGGCGCGGTGTTCGTCGATCCCTCGATCGCCGCGATCGCCACCTATGAGCCGTTCATGTCGCAGGCGCTCAAGGCCTCGACCCGACCGGGCGCGCGCATGCTGATCTCATCCAAGGATCATCGCGGCATCATCATCGACGCGATCATCGTGCGCAACGATGATCTCAAGGCCAACGCGGACAAATATGCCCGTTTCCTCGGCTGCATCTATGAAGCCGTCGATTTCATCAAGGCCGAGCCGGACAAGTTCGCCGAGATGGCGTCCAAGCATTTCGGGCTGACGCCGGATGAGGTGAAGGGGATCGTCAACGGCTCGCTCTCCTACACCACGCTTTCCGAGTCGCTCGCCTATATGGGCAAGCCGGGCGAGAAAGGCACCCTGCACGGCATCTTCGACACCGTCATGCAGCTCAACCTGGAAAACGGCGCCGCCGACAACAAGCTGATCGCCGCCGATCAGATCGACAACTCGGTGATCAACAAAGTGCCTGCGAAGTAGGTCTTCCGATACGCGCCGCAGCCTCCCCCATCACCCCAGGGATAGCGATTTTGTTCAGCAATCTGTTCGTCTTCCGCGGCCGTGTTGCGCCGATGGTGGAACTTTCGGTCGGCATCGCCGCGGCTTTCCTGGTGGTGGCGGCCTGGGAGGCGGCCGCGCGCTCCGGCATCATCGCGCCGCAATTCCTGCCCTCGCCCACCCGCGTGGTCGCCGCCCTGTGGACGATGCTGACCGAACAGAACCTCGTCTGGCACGTTGCCGTGTCGACCGCTCGCGTCTGGATCGCGTTCCTGCTGGCGGCGGCGATGGCGATCCCGATCGGCATCATGATGAGCTCCTATCGCATCATCGGCGCCGCGCTGGAGCCGATGATCGACTTCATCCGCTACCTCCCGGTCCCGGCGCTGGTGCCGTTGTCGATAATCTGGTTCGGCGTCGGCGAGGAAACCAAGGTCTTCCTGTTGTGGCTGGGCACATTCTTCCAGCTCGTGCTGCTGGTGGCCGACGACATGCGGCGGGTGCCGCAAGAATTCGTCGAGGTGGCCCGCACCGTCGGCGCCAACTCGCGGCAGGTGATGACGGACGTCGCCCTGCGCTGGATGGGACCGACGCTCATCGACAACCTGCGCATCACGCTCGGCTGGTGCTGGACCTACCTGATCATCGCCGAGATCGTCGCCGCCGATTCCGGCATCGGCTACGTGATCTGGACGGCGCGCCGCTTCGTCAAGACGCCCGAGGTCATGGCCGGAGTCGTGGTCATCGGGCTGATCGGCCTCGTCACCGACCAGTTGCTTCGCCTGCTTCACCGCCGGCTGTTCCGGTATCTGTGAGGGCACGACGATGAGCGCATATGTCCAGTTCGCCGATACGGCGAAGTCTTTCGGCCCTGTCGAAGTGGTGCGGAAAACCAATCTAGGCCTAGAGCGCAACTCGCTGGTCGTCTTTCTCGGCCCGTCGGGCTGCGGCAAGACCACGCTGATGAGGATGGTCGGCGGGCTCGACGAACCAACCTCCGGCTCCATCCTGCTTGGCGGCGAGAAGGTCGTGCGGCCCGACCGGCGGCGCGGCATGGTGTTCCAGTCCTACTCGTCCTTCCCCTGGCTGACGGTCGAACGCAACATCGCCTTCGGCATGCGCTACCGCAACGACATCACGTCGGCGCAAAAGTCGGAGCGCACACGCCATTATCTGGACCTGTTCGGCCTTGCGGATTTTGCCGCTTCCTATCCGAACCGGATTTCAGGCGGCATGCGCCAGCGTGTCGCCATCGCGCGCACGCTTGCCGCCGGCTCCGACGTGCTCCTCATGGACGAGCCTTTCGGCGCTCTCGACGCGCTGACGCGCGAGCGTCTGCAGGTCGAATTGCGGCTGATCCAGATCCGCGAGGAAAAGACCGTCATCTTCGTCACTCACGACGTCGAGGAAGCGGTGTTCCTGGCCGATCGGATCATCCTGTTCTCGCGCCGGCCCGCCTCGGTGGTCGCCGATATCGACGTGGCGGCCGAGCTCGGGCCGCAGCGGCCGCTGGAAATCCGCGAAACGCAGAAGTTCTTCGAGCTGCGCAACAAGGTGCTGCATCTGATCCGCAACGAAACCGGGACAGCGGTATGAGCCTCTCCTTCTCCGGCAGGGTCGTGGTGATCACGGGGGCGAGCCGAGGCATCGGGCTCGGCATAGCGCACCGCTTCGCGCAGGCCGGCGCCACGCTGCACCTGATCGCCAACGATGCAGCCATCCATGAGCGGGCGCGTGAACTGAATGCCACCGGCGCCGAGGCCGACATTGCCGATCGCGAGGCGGTTGCGGCGGCGCTCGCCTCCCTCGCCCGCATCGACGTGCTCGTCAACAATGCCGGGCTCGAGCTGATGACGCCGGTCGATGACGCCGGCGACGACAATGAGGCTGCGTTCCGCCGCATCGTCGAGATCAATGTGATCGGAACCGCCCTGGTCACGGCGCGAGCCTTGCCGCGCATGCCGGCCGGCGGTTCGATCGTCAACACGGCCTCGATCTGGGGGCGCGTCGCCGAAGCGAGGTTCGGCGCCTATGTGGCCTCCAAGCACGCCATCATCGGCCTGACGAAAACCTGGGCCAGGGAGCTCGGCCCGAAAGGCATTCGCGTCAACGCCGTTTGCCCTGGCTGGGTGCGCACGGAGGCTTCCATGCGCTCGCTCGGCCGCATGGCCGAGCACGACGGCCGCGGCGAGGCCGAGCTGCTCGACGCGATTGTCGATGGACAGGCGCTGCCCGGTCTCATGGTGCCGGATGACGTCGCCGGCACCTACCTCTTCCTGGCCTCGGACCTTGCCGCCAACATCACCGGACAATCGCTCGGCGTCGACAGGGGAGAAGTGCCTTGGTAGCTGCACTGCATGGAAGGCGCGCGCTCGTCACCGGCGCCGCCAGCGGAATCGGGCGGGCGACGGCGCTGGCGCTGCGGGAAGCCGGCGCCACCGTCATCGGGCTGGATCTGATCGGATCCGAGCGGGACCTGCCCATCCTTACCTGTGACCTCGCGAGGGAAGGCGATATCGTCGGTGCCGCCGCCGAAGGCGCGCGCCGGCTCGGCGGCTGCGATATACTGGTCAACAATGCCGGCATCCTTCAGGAAGCACCGCTCGGCCGGATCTCGACTGAACACGTGGACCGCATGTTCGCGGTCAACGTCCGCGGCGCCATCCTGATGACGCGGGAAATGCTGCCTCACCTCGCCGATGGTGGCCGCATCATCAACATCGCCTCGGAACTCGCCTATCTCGGCCGCGCCGAGGCTTCGGTCTATTGCGCCACCAAGGCCGCTTTGCTCGGCCTCACCCGTTCCTGGGCGCGGGAACTCGCGCCGCGCATCCTGGTCAACGCCGTGGCGCCGGGACCGACTGACACCCCGCTGCTGGGCTTCGACGTCCTCAGCGAGAACCAGCAGGCACAGGAGACTATGCATCCGCTGCGCCGGATAGGCAGGCCTGAGGAAATCGCGTCAGCCGTCGTCTTCCTCGCTGGTCCTGGCTCGACGTTCTTCACCGGACAATGCCTCGGCGCCAATGGCGGCGCGGCCATGCTTTGAGATGGGAAAGATGATGATGGACAGCGTTTTCCTGGCCGAGCTGCCTTGGCCCGAAGCCCAAAGAAGGATAGCCGCCGGCGCGCCGATTTTCCTGCCGCTTGGCTCGACCGAGCAGCATGGCCACCATATGGCGATGAACGTCGATGTCGTGATCCCGACCGCCATTGCCGCGAGTGTGGCGTCGGAAGTGGGAGGCCTCGTCGCGCCGACGATCGCCTACGGCAATCGCTCGCAGCCGAGAACCGGCGGCGGGCCGGCCTTTCCCGGCACGGTCAACATCACCGCGCACACCTTTTCGCTTCTGGTCAAGGACGTCATCTGCGACCTGCATCGTCAGAAGGTACGGCGCATCGTGGTGCTCAACGGCCATTACGAAAACATCGGCCCGTCGATCGAGGGCATCGAACTGGCGCTCGACGCGATCGGTCGCGACCGCGCCGCGGACGTGACCATCCTGCGTATCGATCATTGGGAGATGGTACGCGCCGAAACCCTCGCCAGGGTATTTCCCGACGGCTATCCCGGCATCGAACTGGAACATGCAAGCGTGATCGAAACCTCGATGATGCTGGCGCTGCGCCCGGAACTCGTCGATCTCGACCGGGCCTTGCATGACGGCCCGGCCCGCTTCAAGCCCTATGACCGTTATCCTCGCCCAGCCGAAGAAGTGCCGCCCTCGGGCGTGCTGTCGCTCACCGAAGGCTCCTCTGCCGAGAAGGGCCGCTGGCTGCTGAGCGACTGCGAAACGCGCATCGCCGAAATCGTCAAACGTGAATTCGCCTGAGATGACCAACACCATGCAGAACAGCTTCCACCAACCCGTCGACGCCGCGCAGGTGCCGCGCTTTGCCGGACTTTCCACCTTCATGCGGTTGCCGGCCGTGCCGACGGCGAAGGGGCTCGACATCGCGCTTGTCGGGATTCCCTGGGACGGCGGCACGACGAACCGGGCCGGCGCCCGCCACGGTCCGCGCGAAATCAGGAACCAGTCGAGCCTGATGCGCCGCGTCCACCACGTCTCGGGAACGGAGCCGTTCAGCATCGCCAACATTGCCGATGTCGGCGACCTGTCGGTCAATCCCATCAATCTGCTCGACGGGTTGAAGCGCATCGAGGACGGCATTGCGGCCATCGTCGCCGAGGGAGCGCTCCCCCTGGCCGCCGGCGGCGATCATCTGACGACGCTGCCGGTGCTGCGCGCGGTGGCCCGCAAGGCGCCGGTCGGCATGATCCACTTCGACGCCCATTCCGACACCAACGACCGCTACTTCGGCGACAATCCCTATACGCACGGAACGCCTTTCCGGCGCGCGATCGAGGAAGGCCTTCTCGACCCCAAGCGGGTCATCCAGATCGGCATCAGAGGTTCGATCTATGAGCCCGGCGAGCACGACTGGGCGAGAGCCCAAGGAATTCGTATCGTCTATATGGAGGAATTCATCAAACGCGGCGCCGCTTCGGTCATGCAGGAAGCGCGCGATCTCGTCGGCGACAGCCCGACTTATGTGACGTTCGACATCGACTGCATCGATCCGTCCATGGCGCCCGGCACCGGCACACCGGAACTCGGCGGCTTCACCACGCGCGAGGCGCAGGAAATGGTCCGCCTGCTGGACGGATTGAATTTCGCCGGCGCCGATGTCGTCGAGGTCTCGCCTCCGTTCGATCTTGCCGGCATGACGGCGCTGGCCGGCGCGACGATGATGTTCGAGCTGCTGTGCGTCATGGCGAGATCCCTGGCCGATGGGAGAGCCCGCGCCTAGATGGTTACGGGAAAGCGCGCGGCGCCTTCCGACTAGAGCAATTCCAGGAAAAGTGTGAGCGGTTTTCCGTCCGGAATTGCGTAAAAACAAAGAGATAGAGCGGTTCGCCGTTTCCGTGAAACGGTGAAACGCTCTAGTCTGGAAAGGTCTCGATCCTCTCCGCGTAACCTCTGAAACCCGCGCGCTCGTAAACCGACCGGGCCGCCGGATGATCATAGGTGTCGGTGTGAAGCCACAGCCTTTGCGGCCGATGCGACCACGCCGCGCGCAACGCCTGATCGAGCAGGAACGGACCCAAGCGCTTGCCTTGAAAGGCCGGGACCAGCCCGAAGTGGACGAGCTCGATAGCCGCTTCGCCGACATTGTTGAACTCGCAGAAGCCCGCGGCCTCGCCATCGACGCGCAGCACATGGATATGCGTAGAAGCGCCGGCAAGCAGCGTTTCGAGGTCCGCTTCCGGCATGCGCAGGCGCTGATCCCATTGCACCGGTCCGCCGACCGAGCGGTAGAGATCGAGATAACTGGCAGGATCGAGCCTTTCGCGCGTCACGATCGCGTCCGGCGACGGTGACGCAAGCGGCGCGCCCTGCGGCGGCGCCAGCATCTCCATATAGGTGACGAGAAGATCGACCATTGCGAGCCGAGGAGCGCCGCGCGCTCAGAGCGGGTTCTCGGCGTAGAACTCGAGCACGCGCTGCTTGAAGCTCTTGTCGCCGACGGCGAGCATGTGGTCGCGGCCCTCGATGTGGAAGGCCCTGGCGTTGGGCATCAAAGCGGCAAGCTCGTCCGGCGAGCCGCCGATATCGTCCTTCGTGCCGACGGCGATCAGTGTCGGTTGGGCGATGCGGGCCATGTCGTCCTCGCTGAGCAGCTCGCGCGACTTTGCGATGCAAGCCGCGAGCGCGCGGCGGTCGCTGCGCGTCTGGTCGGCGAAGGCGCGGAAGGAACGACCGCGCGGATGCGTGGTCTGGGAGGGATCCTCCGCCAGCAGGGCGGCCGCGATCGGGTCCCAGTCGCCGACGCCGTCGACCATGCCGATGCCGAGGCCGCCGAACACCAGCGTCGCGACTTTCTGAGGATCGGACAACGCCAGGAAAGCCGAAACGCGCGCGCCCATGGAATAGCCCATGACATGCGCGCGCTCGATGCCGAGATGATCGAGCAGCGCGGCCGCGTCGGATGCCATCTTTTGCGGCGTGTAGTCGGCCTCGTCATAGCTCTTGGACGACGAGCCGTGGCCGCGGTGGTCGAAAGCGATCGCCCGGTAGCCGGCGTCGTTCAGCGTCTTGAACCAGCCCGGCGAGACCCAGTTGACATAGTGGCTGGAGGCAAAGCCATGGATCATCAGCACCGGGTCGCCCTGCCCCGAGGCCGGCTGGCGATCGAGATAGGCGAGCTCGAAACCGTGATGCGAAAAGAATTGCATCGAACCGCTTTCAGTTGGAACCGGCGCTGATGGCCGGATGGCGCAAGAGATCGCCTTCCTTGATGCCGTCCCTGGCGGCCGTGCCTGCCTTCAGTTCAAGCACGAAGCGTACCGGCTGTCCGGGCGAGATGATCGCTTCGGATTCGGGCTCGCCGCGCTTGATGGCCTTGATCCTGCCGTCCTCGCCGATGAAGATGAGGTCGAGCGCCATCGGCGTGTTCTTCATCCAGAAATCCACCTCGCCGGTTCTTTCGAAGACGAACAACATGCCGTGATCGTCGGCCATCGTCCGGCGAAACATCAGTCCCGCCTCCCGCTCGGCGGAGGTGTCGGCGATCTCGATGGAGAAGGAACGCTCGCCCGAGCCGGTCGCCACCACCAGCGGCGCCCGGTCGATGGGCAGCAGCATCGCATCCGCCGAACTCGGTCTCGCGGCGATGAAACAGGCGGCGAAAACGATCGCGGCGCAGAGCGCGCCCGCGGTCAGCCAATTGCGATGAGCCATGGGGTACCTCGTCCAGACCCTCGTCCTAGACCATGATCCGGAGAAGTGGAACCGGCTTTCGGACAATATGCTCGATCCACGGCGCAGGGACTGTCGACGGCGTCGAGAGGCCCTTAGTGCGAGACCGACAAGGTACCCATATCGGGGTGGATTTCGGCGGCCATAAGGCCTTTGTCGCCGCGTCCGAAGCGGACGAGCACGACCTGGCCCGGCCGGAGCTCGGTTATACCGTAGCGCCGCAGCGTCTCCATGTGGACGAAGATGTCTTCCGTTCCCTCGCCCCGCGTCAGGAAGCCGAAACCCTTGGTGCGGTTGAACCACTTGACCAGGGCCCGCTCGAGACCGCTCTCCGCGCTGACGGTAACGTGGGTGCGCTGTTCCTGCTCCGCCGGGTGCACGGCCGTCGAGGCATCCATGGAAAGGACCCGGAAAGCCTGCAGCCCGCGCTCGCCCTGTTTCACAAGGCAGACGACCCGCGCGCCCTCGAGCGCCGTCTGGAAGCCGTCCTTTCGAAGACAAGTCACATGGAGGAGGATATCACCCGAGACACCGTCGTCCGGAAGAATGAAGCCGTAGCCCTTGGCCACGTCGAACCATTTGATAGCGCCGGCGATTTCGACAAGCTCGGCGGGGTCGCCGCCATTGTCCCGTCTCAAGGCGTCGTCAAGGCTTCCGTCCCGCCTCGTAAAAGAGGCCTTTTCCCCCATAAGAATGCCCCCTTTTTCCAACCGAACCGCAACTGATTCTTGCCAAGAGATTAACACTGCGGCTTCCGGGGTGTGCAAGGGCTGACGTGCCTTTTTTCACCGTTCAGCACCGGAAAGGCTGAAATGTTGTTTGCCGGCGCTTGCCGAACACGAATGGCGAGGCCGAAAATCGATCGCGCCGCCGCTATTGTCGGACGATTGCCCTTTCGCCGAACGGCTCCTATGGTGCCTGGCAACCCCAACAATCCCGAGGAAGCCGCCATGCGCTATCTGCACACAATGGTCCGCGTCGCCGATATCGACCAGTCTCTCGATTTCTACTGCAACAAGCTCGGCCTGAAGGAGGTGCGCCGTTACGAAAACGAGCAGGGCCGCTATACGCTGATCTTCCTCGCCGCGCCCGAAGACGAGCAGAGCGGCATCAATGAGAAGGCGCCGCTGGTTGAGCTGACCTACAATTGGGACCCGGAGGATTATAAGGGCGGCCGCAATTTCGGCCACCTCGCCTATGAGGTCGACGACATCTATGCCACCTGCCAGAAGCTGATGGACAATGGCGTGACCATCAATCGTCCACCGCGCGACGGCAACATGGCCTTCATCCGCTCGCCGGACGGCATCTCGATCGAGTTGCTGCAGAAGGGCCCCGCCAAGGCGAAGGCCGAACCGTGGGCCTCGATGGCGAACACGGGCGTCTGGTAAGCCGGCGATCCATGCCGATTTGACCGGCGCCCGCTGGCGTTTCGCCGGGCATTGCCTATCTATCGGGAATTGGCGCCAGCCTCATCCAGGCTGGCGTTCTTCATCCGTCAGGAGAATTTCATGCCGACCAGCCGCGCCGATGTCGCCACCGAACATGCCAGCCGCTATCTGCAGCAGCTCTGCAAGCACTGGTCGCACAAATTCCCGGTCGAGTTCGACCCGCGGCATGGCGCCATTCAGCTCTCGATCGGCCGCACCGTGATGGATGCCGACGACCAGGCGCTGCACATTGCGTTGGCCGCCGACGATACGGCTTCGCTGGAGCGGCTGGAGAGCGTGGTCGCCGACCACATCAAGCGCTTCGCCTTCCGCGAGGAATTGAGCTTCGACTGGCAAAAGGCTGCTTAGCTCTACGGCTTCAGGCGCCGCCGGCCTTGCCGGCCATTTCCAGCAGCGCCAGCACGCTGCGCCAGTTGCGCGCCGTGCCCGGCACCTTCAAGGTGCGCGGAATGAGGTTGGCGAACACCGATTTACCGAGCCCATCCGGCGCATGCAGGTAAAGCACGTCACCCTTGATCTCGAAGCGCTCGGGGCCGGTGCATTTGTCGGCGAGCCGCTGCGCCTCCTCGGCGGTCGGCTCGCGCTCCAGCGCATAGGCGTGCAGCTTGGTCGGCTCGCCGGCGACCTCGGGATAGGGATTGTCCCTCACCAGCCGCTCGAACCAGCCGGCGTCGCGCACCAGGATGCGCGAATTGAACCCCCACTTCGTCTCGAAGGCTGTCTCGAGTTCCTTGGTCAGCGCCGCCGCATCCCCGTTCTTGGCCCGGAACACGACGTTGCCGCTCTGGACATAGGTCGCGACACCGCTGAAGCCGAGACCTTCGAAGAAGGCCTTGAGCTCCGCCATTTTGACGATGCGGTTGCCGCCGACATTGATGCCGGAAAACAGCGCCACGAAAACCGTGCTTTGTTTTGCGCTCATATGATGAATCCCGCCAGCGTCTCGTTGTCGGTGATGTCCTGATATTGCACGCCCTCGGCGTCGAAATTGGCCTTCAGCAGGTCGAAATTGCGCCTGTCCTTGGTCTCGATGCCGATCAGCACCGAACCGAAATTGCGCGCTGACTTCTTCAGGTACTCGAAGCGGGCGATGTCGTCGTCGGGACCGAGCATTTCAAGGAAATCGCGCAGCGCGCCCGGCCGCTGCGGAAAGCGGATGATGAAGTATTTCTTCAGCCCCTCGAAGCGCAGCGCCCGCTCCTTCACGTCCGGCAGCCGCTCGAAGTCGAAATTGCCGCCCGAGACGACGGCGACGATCGTCTTGCCCCTGATCTCCTTGCGCGAAAAATCCTTGAGCGCGTCGATCGCCAGCGCTCCGGCCGGCTCCAGCACGACGCCCTCGACATTGAGCATCTCGATCATGGTGGCGCAGAGCCGGTTCTCCGGCACCAGGCGCACGGCGTCCGCGGTGAACTCCTTGAGATGGCGCAGCGGCTCGCGGCCGATCTCGGCCACCGCGGCTCCATCGACGAAATTATCGACCTTGGCGAGCTTGACCCGCTTGCCGTTGGCAAGGCTCTCGGCGAGGCTCGGCGCGCCCGCCGGCTCGCAGAACACGAAACGCGGCTCGCGATGCTGGTCGGCGAAATAATGCGTCACCCCGGCGGCAAGGCCGCCGCCGCCAACCGGCAGCATGACGATGTCGGGCACGCGCCCGCCCGGCATCTGCGCCGCGATCTCACAGGCAACCGTCGCCTGGCCCTCGATGATGTCCCTGTGGTCGAAAGGCGGCACCATATGCGCGCCGGCGCTCTCGGTGAATTCGAAGGCGGCGCGGTAGCAATCGTCGAAGAAGTCGCCGACCAGCCTGATCTCGACGAAATCGCCACCGAACAGCCGCGTCTTGTCGATCTTCTGCTGCGGCGTCGTCACCGGCATGAACACGACGCCCCTTTTGCCGAAATGCCGGCAGACGAAGGCGAAGCCCTGCGCATGGTTGCCGGCAGAGGCGCAGACGAACAGCTCGGCATTGTTGCCTGCGGCGAGCGCCTTACGGAAGAAGTTGAAGGCGCCCCTGATCTTGTAGGAACGCACCGGTGTCAGGTCCTCGCGCTTCAAAAGCACGCGGGCACCGGTCTTCTTCGACAGATAATCGTTCTCCTGCAGCGGCGTTTCCGGAAAGATTCCGCGGATCGCCTCGGCAGCCACGGCCACGCGGGCGGAAAAGCTGTTCACCACAAGTCCCTCATTTTCGACCTCGCCGGCACGCGGCAGCCCCCTGCCGTGCCCGCAAACCTTCCTGCCGCCCTTTTGGCTTTCGCGCAACACTAGGATGGTCCTCGCCCGGCGCTGAGCCAATTTCCGCTGGACACGACTTACTTTAGCCGCACTTCGGCTGTCCGGGAGATTTTCGCGGAGGTGGACGGCCAATTGTGGCCGCGGTGGAATTGCAGTGAAAGTGTCGACGTGCGGTTGAAGACAATTCTGATCATTGCCCTTGCCCTGCTGACGGCAGGCTGCGCGGGCCACCCGGCGCAGGAAATACTGGGCAGCGTCGTCGTGCCGACGCAGGCGACCGAGATCGCCGGCAACCATTCGATCTTCATCGCCACCACGCGCAAGCGGTCCGACGACCCGAACAAGGTCTTCGACGGCGAACGCTCCGCGACGCTCAACTACGCCCGCGTCAACGTCACGGTTCCGCCGGTTCACCAGACGGGCCAGATCGAGCGCCGCTCGCGCGGCAAGTCGAACGACCCGACGAAGTATTTCATGGCCTCCGAAGTCGTCGGCTACGACACGCAGCCGAAATTCGTCAACGCCCTCAACGCCGACATCGACGCCCGCGGCGGCCGCGTGATGGTCTTCGTCCATGGCTACAACACCGGCTTCGACGATGCGGTCTACCGGCTGACCCAGATCGTCCACGATTCCGGTTATCCGGGCACGCCGGTTCTGTTCTCCTGGGCGTCCGGCGCCAAGACCACCGACTATGTCTACGACAAGGAAAGCGCCGCGGCGGCTCGCGACCAGTTGGAAGTGACGCTCAGGATGCTGGCGCAGACCGGCGCCCGGCGTATCGACATCGTTGCCCATTCGATGGGCACCTGGGTGACGATGGAAACGCTGCGCCAGCTCGCCATCACCGGCGACCGCGATCTCAGCGGCAAGCTGGGCGACGTGGTGCTCGCCTCGCCAGACATCGATGTCGACGTCTTCAAGAGCCAGATGCGCCGCTACGGCAAGCCGGACAAGCCCTTCATCCTGCTTCTGTCGGACGACGACCGGGCGCTGCGGCTCTCCGGCCTGATCGCCGGATCGCGGCCGCGCGTCGGCGACTATAGGGATGCCGCCGACCTCGCCTCCTACGGCGTCACGGTGGTCGACCTCTCCAAGATCAAGGGCGCCGACAGCTTCAATCATACCAAATTCGCCGACAACCCGATGATGGTGCAGATGATCGGGCAGCGGCTGCGCGAGGACGACGGCTTTGCCAGCGATCGCGATGTGACGGACCGCATCCGCCAACTGGCCGCGCAGTAACCCTATCGGTGCGGGTTTCCGCGTCGCATGGACTTTGAACTGGACCCGGCAGCCCTCTGGCTTTATCGGAGTAATAGAGAGTTTGCCGCCCTTGGGGGACCCCGGGTGACTGTGCACGTGAAGATCGTTGTCGGCCTTGCCTTCGCGCTCGCCCTCGCCGGCTGTGCCGGTCCCACGCACGATCTGCTCAACCGCAAGGCGGTTGCGGCGCCGGCCTCTGACATTGCCGCCAGGCATGAGATCTTCGTAGCCACCACCCGCCAGCAGGCGACCAAGGATCCCCGCCAGGTGTTCGACGGCGACCGTTCGCTGACCACCAGCTATGCCCGCGTGGACGTCACCGTGCCGAAGATCCATCAGGTCGGCGCGATCGAGCGCGCCAAGGGCTCGGCCGACTCCAACCCGGCCAAGCAGTTCACCGCCACCGATGTCGTCCACTATGGCGACGCGCGGCAATTCGCCAAGGCGGTTGGCGCCGACGTTTCCATGCGCGGCGACCGCGCTTTGGTGTTCGTGCACGGCTTCAACAATGGTTTTGACGACGGCGTCTACCGCATCACGCAGATCGCGCACGACACCAAATATCCCGGAACGCCGGTGCTGTTCTCATGGGCATCGAGCGCCAAGGCGACCGGCTACATCTACGACAAGGACAGCTCGACCGCCGCGCGAGACGACCTCGAGGCGACGCTCAGGATGCTTGCCAAGACGCGCGTCAAGAGCATCGACATCATCGCCCATTCGATGGGCACCTGGCTCACGATGGAAGCTTTGCGTCAGCTCGCCATCACCGGCGACCGCGATCTCGGCGGCAAGCTCGGCTATGTCATCCTCGCCTCGCCCGACATCGACGTCGATGTCTTCAAGAAGCAGATGATCCGCTACGGCAAGCCCGACAAGCCCTTCGCCATCCTGCTTTCGGGCGACGACCGCGCGCTGAAGCTGTCGAGCTTCATTTCCGGCGACAAGCCGCGCGTCGGCGATTACGGCAACGCCGCCGATCTGGCCAATTACGGCGTGACGGTCGTCGACCTGACCCAGGCCAAGGGCGGCGACGGCGGCCTGAACCATGCCAAATTCGCCGACAACCCTTTCCTGGTGCAATTGCTGGGCAACCGGCTGCGCACCCCAGCAGGCCTTGCCTCGGACGAGCCCGACCCGACGCAGCTCAACAATATCGGCCAGGGCCTGGGCAAGGCGGTCGGTTCAGTTGCGGAGGTCGTCATCACCACGCCGTTCAAGGTGCTGACCATCGCGACCGGCGGATAGCTGGCACTCAGATAAAAAGATCGACCTTCTGGAACGTCGTCACGTCGACCAGGCCGACATCCGAAATCCTGAGCTCCGGAATGACCACCAGCGCCAGCAGCGAGTGCTGCATATAGGCGTTGTTGAGCGAGCAGCCGACCTTGCGCATGGCCTCGGTCAATTGCTCGGCCTTGGCGGCGACGATCTCGGCGCGTTCGTCGGACATCAGGCCGGCGATCGGCATCTCGACCAACGCCAACTCCGTGCCCCTGGAATAGAGCACGACGCCGCCGCCCACCTCGCTCAGCCGGTTGACGGCCAAGGCCATGTCCTCCTTGTTGGTGCCAACGACGATGATGTGGTGCGCGTCATGCGCGACGCTGGACGCCATCGCGCAGTCCTCCACGTAACCAAATCCGGAAACGAAGGCGTTGGTGACGCCGCCCGTGCCGCGATGGCGCTCGACCAGCGCGATCTGGCAGATGTCGTTGCGGCGATCCATGGCGACCAACCCGTCCTCGACGGCGAGATCGGCCTCGAGAGCCCGCGTCGGCGCCTGGTTCTCGATCACGCCGATAACCCGCGCCCGCACCTCGTTGGCGCCCTGCGGCGCAAAAATGTCGAAGTCTTTCGCCGCGAGCGCCTTGCCGAGCCTCACGGTGTTCTTCGCGGATTGCGGATAGTCATAGGCCGGAATGTCGATCTCGAGCTTGCCGGCCTTCGCCAGTCGGACGCCGCGGCCATAGACTTCGTCTATGGTCATCTGGGCGAGGTCGGAAACGATCAGGAAATCGGCCAGGCGTCCCGGCGCGATGGAGCCGATCTCGCGCTCCAGCCTGAAATGCTGGGCAGTGTTGAGCGTCGCCATCTGGATCGCCGTCACCGGCTTCAGCCCCTGGCTGATGGCATGCCGCACCACGCGGTCCATATGGCCTTCATGCACGAGCGTGCCGGAATGGCTGTCATCGGTGCACAGGATGAAGTTGCGCGGGTCGATGCCGCCTTCAGTCACTGCCTTGATCTGCGCCGCCACGTCGTACCAGGCCGACCCGAGCCGCAGCATCGCCTTCATGCCTTGGCGCACCCGTGCGATCGCGTCCTCCGCGCGCGTGCCTTCATGGTCGTCCTCCGCCCCGCCCGCGACATAGCCGTGGAACGGCAGACCAAGATCGGGCGACGCATAATGCCCACCCACCGTCTTGCCGGCCCTGACCGTCTCGGCGATTTCGCCCGACATCACCGGATCGTTGGCGGCGACGCCAGGGAAATTCATCACCTCGCCCAGCCCGATGATGTTTTCCCAGGTCATCGCCTCGGCCACGTCGGCGACCGTCAATTCGGCGCCGGCGTGCTCCAGCCCCGGCGCCGAAGGCACGCAGGACGGCATCTGCACATGCACGTTGATCGGCATCGCGACGGCCTCGTCATGCATCAGGCGAACGCCCGGCAATCCAAGCACATTGGCGATCTCGTGCGGATCGATGAACATCGACGTCGTGCCGTGCGGGATCACGGCTCGGCAGAATTCCGTCACCGTCACCATGCCGCTCTCGACATGCATGTGCGCGTCGCAAAGGCCGGGCACCAGATAGCGTCCGCCGGCGTCGACCACTTTGGTTCCCTGCCCGATGGCGTGGCCGGCATTCGGCCCGCAATAGGCGAAGCGGCCGGCGGCGATCGCGATATCGGTGCGTGGGATGATCTCGCCCGAATGGACATTCACCCAGCGCCCATTGCGGATGACCAGATCCGCGGGCTTTCGGCCCATCGCGACATCGACCAGATGTGTCGCCGCCTCCGTCCACGGCTTCGGCTTTGCGGCGCTTGTCGGCTTGGCGTTCGTCATTGGCTGAGTCCTCTGCATGGGCCAGTTTCGCAAATATCGGCGCCCGGAGCCAGAGCGTCAGGTCGTAAACCACTGTTGCAGAGATACAATTCCGTTTGGCGATGAATGAGGCTAGTTTACGCTCAGGAGTTTTTCGGAACCGCCATTTCGGAGCGCTCGATGCGTCGACTGACGCTTGCCAGTGCCGGCTTTCTTGCCCTGTCCGGGTCTGCCTGGGCGGCGGACTTGGGCGCTGATCTGCCGATGACCGCGCCCGGCTTCGACTGGACCGGCTATTATGCCGGCATGCAGGCCGGCTATGGCTGGGGCCGGTCCGACATCACCGTCGATGGCGGGTCGGTGAAGCCCGACATCGACGGCGGTTTCGTCGGCGGCCATGTCGCGGGGCTCTGGCAGTTCGACCAGGCCGTGATCGGCGCCGAGGCCGATCTCAACTACGCCTCGATCGATGGCACCGCCGGCCCGGCAAACACGTTCGGCACCGATATCAAATGGTTCGGATCGATCGATGCCAAGGCTGGCTACGCCATGGATCGCGTGCTGATCTATGGCATCGGCGGCGTCGCTTTCGCCGGCATCGAAACCTCGCAGGCGGCGGGCACCACCTTTGCCCGAACCCGCGCCAGCACCGGCTGGACGCTCGGCGCCGGCGTCGACTATGCCTTGACCAACAATGTCGTCGTCGGCGCGCAATACCGCTACTACGATTTCGGCAAGGAGCATTTCGACGCTTCGGACACTTTCACCGAGCGCGACCAGGACGTGAAGCTGCAGACGCTAGGCGTGAATTTCAGCTACAAATTCTGAGGCTTGCGGCGCCGCAGCGATGCGGAAAACATCTCCGCATCGTTTTCCGAAATTCAGGTGGCCGGCGCCCGCAGGGGGCGGGGGAATGGGTAGGGGCCTGATGGACGCCGGCCTCGGCGGATCGACCCGCCGCATCGTGAAATCTAGCGTTCCTTTAGCAGATCGTAATTCCGCGATCGCGCCACTTTCCAACCGCCCGCTCGCGCTGGGCCCGACAATGGCGGATGTGCCGAGGATTGCGACCGGCCGGTCAGGATCGGTCCGAAGCCCTCTTTCCTTCAGGCATGGCGGCGAGGCACTCCTCCAGCCGCCGCAGCCGCGCCTTTTGCCAGCGCAGCGTGTGCGCGACCTCATGCAGGTTCCATTTGGCCTTCGAGTTGGCGGCTTCGATCAGCCCCCGCTCGAGCCGATCGATCTCGCAGCGCAGCTGCCGCGCCTCCGCCTCCCTGAGCCCCCTGATCCAGCCTGCCCCACGCATGGTCCCACCATCAATGCCGGCCCGATGCTCGCAGACAAAGGCTAATGAGATCGGCTTGGAGAACTTGGCATTTTAAACATTACTAATGTTAAATCTATGCAACAGCCGCCCGCGCAAACTGCGGACGACCCTAAACATCGCTTGACGGCTCATATCAGGCATCTGAAAAGGGCACGCCTGCGGACGTGGCGGAATTGGTAGACGCAAGGGACTTAAAATCCCTCGATCTCTGATCGTACGGGTTCGATTCCCGTCGTCCGCACCACCATTCGCTCTTTGACGACTCCTTCGAAGCCTTGGCGAAGGAGGAGCTTCGGGTGGCAGGCCACCAACACCGAAGCACGCAGCCGAAGACAGGCTCAAGCCTTGATCGGGTTGAGCTTCAAGTACTGGATCAGGATGATCGTCTTGGCGTCGACGATGCGGCCGTCGGCGATGCCGGCCAGCGCCTCGTCCAAAGGCATTTCCAGAACCTCGATGTCCTCGCCTTCCTCCGGCGAGCCGCCGCCGTCGGAAATGCGGTCGGCCGGCGAATAACGCGCGGTGAAGAACCAGAGCCGCTCCGTCACGCTGCCCGGGCTCATGAACGGCGAAAACAGCCGCTCGACATCCTTCAGATGGTAGCCCAGTTCCTCTTCCGCTTCCTTGCGGATGGCTGTTTCGGGATCGTTTTCGTCGAGCAAGCCGGCGCAGGCCTCGATCAGCGGCTGGCGATGGCCCACGGCGTAAGCCGGGAAACGGAACTGCCGTACGAGCAGCACGGTCGAGCGCTGCGGATCGAAGGGCAGGATCACCGCGCCGTCGCCGCGATCGTAGGTCTGTCGGGTCTGCGTCTCCCATCGCCCGTCGCGGCGACGATAGTCGAGCACCGTCTTCTTCAGCACCGCCCAGTCGTCCGAAAGGATTTCCTCCGAACGGATGCGAATGCGATCTTCCATGACGATCTCCATGTTGGCCGCAAAGGGGTAGCGGCGAACGATAACCCACGCAATCCTGGAAACCGACTGGTCCAGCGGCAGTTTCACCGGCTCGTGTCTGGCGCGACGCGCCGCGACTGCCTAGATAGCGGTATCTCGCCAGGAGCCCGTTTCATGACGTCATCGCTTTTCCAGCCGATCACCCTCGGCGGCCTCACCTTCCCCAATCGTATCGCGGTTGCTCCCATGTGCCAGTATTCGGCCGAGGACGGCTCGGCCAGCGACTGGCATCTCCATCACTGGATGAACCTGGCGATGTCGGGCGCCGGCATGGTGACTGTCGAGATGACCGATGTCGAGCGGCGCGGACGCATCTCGCACGGCTGCCTCGGCCTCTATTCAGACGACAACGAGGCGGCCGCCAAGCGCACGCTCGACGCCGCCAGGCGCGTCGCCGCGCCTAGCACGAAGTTCGGCGTCCAGTTGGCCCATGCCGGCCGCAAGGCCTCCAACCGCAAACCCTGGGAAGGCGGCGGTCCACTGCAGCCTGGCGAAGATCCCTGGCAGACGGTTTCGGCCTCGGCCATTGCCTATGACACCGGCTGGAATGTGCCGCACGCGCTGGAGGAGGATGAGATCCTGGAGCTCATCGCGCGTTTTGCACAGTCGGCCGTGCGCGCCGAACGTGCCGGCTTCGACTTTGCCGAGCTGCATGCCGCGCATGGCTATCTGATCTTCCAGTTCCTGTCGCCGCTCTCCAACCGGCGGACTGACCGCTGGGGCGGGTCGCTGGAAAACCGCATGCGCTTCGCGGTCGAAATCGCCAGGGCGGTGAGGAAGGCCGCTCCATCCATGATGCTGGGCGCGCGCCTTTCGGTGAAGGAGTGGGTCGACGGCGGTTTCGACGTCGAGGACGCGATCGAGGTGGCCAAGGCGCTGAAGGCCGAGGGCATCGCCTATATTTGTTGCTCCAGTGGCGGCAATTCGCCCCTGCAGCAGGTGCCGCCCGGGCCCGGCTACCAGGTGCATCTGGCGGAAGCCGTGCGCAAGGGCGCCGGCATTCCGACGCGTGCCGTGGGGCTGATCGACGATCCGAGCCAGGCCGAGGCGATCGTCGCCGACGGTCGAGCCGACATGGTGGCGCTGGCGCGCGCATTCCTGGCCGACCCGCGCTGGGGTTGGCGCGCGGCGGCTGCCTTCGGCGAGGAAATCCATCCCGCGCCGCAACTGGCACGTTCGGTGACGACGATGCGGCATTGGATGAAGGTCGCCGGTTAGAGCAATCCCAGGAAAAGTGTGACACGGTTTTCCGTCCGGAATTGCGTCAAACAAAACCGGGTGAACGAGGGTCCTGAGACGTTTGGGCGCAGGACCCTCGCCACAACTGCAACCAATTTGGCCGTTTTACGTTGGCGGCCATGATAGACAACAAGCCCTTTGAAAAGCCGGTGGTGGTCGAGCTCGGCCATGTCGGCAAATATCGCCAAATCCGAAGCACCCGCGAGGCCGCCGAGTGCCTGATGACCGTTTGGCCGCTCAATCGCGGCGAGCGCCATCGTGATGCTCTCGACACTTGCCTCAAAGCGTTGGAAGGTTATCGTTCTACAGCGGACGCACGTCGCGCACTCGTCGAGGCGGCCAGGGAATCGGACGTGCTGGTTCCTGAAGACAGGCTGCCCGACGCAAAGCTGCACTGAGCAATTCCAGGAAAAGTGTGAGCGGTTTTCCGTCCGGAATTGCGTATAACAAGGAGACGGGGCGTTTCACCGTTTCCGTGAAACGGTGAAACGCACTAGCGGGTTTCTTAACCGGAGGATTCCATGGCGAAGCTGACTTACAAGATCGTCGAGCATGATGGCGGCTGGGCCTACAAGGTCGGCTCGACATTCTCAGAAACTTTCCGCACGCACCAGGAAGCGCTGCGCGCCGCCGAAATCGCCTCGGCCGAGCAGCAGGTCGCCGGTACCACGGACGGCATCCAGTATGAGGATTCCGAAGGCAAGTGGCACGACGAACTGGCCGACGGCCGCGATCGCCCGCAGACCGAAGTATCCGACTAGCATTCCAGGAAAGTGTGAGCGGTCGGGCTTCCGCCCGGAATCGGGTTCCACCGTTCACGGAAACGGTGAAACGCTCTGGCCTAGGAGGCGGCGTCTCCGGGACCGGCAAAGCCCAAGGCTTCATACCGGCCGCCGGCGACTATGCGGTCCTATTTGCCGCAGTAATGGTCGTTGACGTTCTGCTGCGAGTTGGCATCCGGACCAGGCGTGGTGTCCGCGCACGGGCCAAGGGTGCCGGTATTGCCGTAGGTGGTCAGCCCGGAGCCACCATTGATGCTGCCTGTGGTATAAGGGTCTACCTGCTCGCTCGCCGTGGGACGATTGTCGCGGTGCCACCACCACCAGTCATCGGATGACTGCGCCATCGCCGCGCTCCCCATGGCCAGCACCAGCGCCGAGGCTGCGATAAGTCTTGTAAGCATCGGATTTCTCCATTCTCTTGATCGCAAAAAATACGTGGGGCCGAAGCCCCACAGCGATACTGACGAAACCGTGCGGCGGGGGCTAAAGTTCCATTGGAAATCCCGGGTGGGACAGAATGTCCGACACTTTTATGTGACGTCTCGTGAACGGCCGTGGGCGGCGCGGGGCGCCAGCCGAAATCATTGCGCGACAGCGAAGGCACGCATGGCGACACGTTGGATAAAGGCCACGACCCGTTCAGGTTCCACAAATTGCGGCATGTGGCCGAGACCTTCGACCCGTTCGAAGTCGAGGCCCTTAATCTTGTCCAGCATCGGTTCGCCATGAACGGCCTCGCCGATCACCTGATCGCTGGTGCCGAACAGGATGCCTGACGGCATCGCTATGTCGCGGTAACGCCGTTCGATTTCGCCAAGGTCCCGTTCCACGGCCACGACATCGGTGGATGTGGCGAAATAGTGGGACGGACGCAAGCCGAGCCATCCCCCGCCGGCGACCATGTAGTCCGCGGGGACCGCTTGCGGCGCGAAAATGAACCTCAGCGTCGGCCGCGCGTAACGAAGGCTGAGCGGTATCGCCACCGTATAGGCCAGGACGCGGCGCAGCAGCGGCGATGGAACATAGAGCAGCTCAAACCGCTGGCGTATCCTCGCTTCGTGATGCGTCAGCGGCGAGAGCAGCGCAATGCCGGAAATTGCCGTCGGGTGCCCGGTTGCCAGAGCAAGCGCGATGGCCCCGCCGAGCGAATGGCCGACGACGAGCGGCCGCTCCAGGCGCAATTCCTCGATGAAGCGCCGCACGATGTCGGCCTGTTCGGGCAATCGGCCGGTCGCGCCCCTTGCCCGAACCGAATAGCCGGAACCTGGCCGGTCGAGCGCGATCAGCCGGAAACCAGGACCGAAGCGCCCGAACATCGTGTGGCGGAAATGGTGGAGCTGAGCGCCGAGCCCGTGCACGAAGACGATAGGTCTGCCCTCGCCCTCTTCCACATAGTGGATGCGGTTGCCGTCGATCTCGATGAATTTCCCGCAAGGCGGCACCAGTCCTTCGGCCTTTGCCGCGGTCCGCCAGGTCGCAAGCATCAAGGCGAGCATGGCAAGGACGACGGCGGCAAGCAGGCCGGCAAGCAGCCACAAGACTATCGATATCGGCATGTTTTCACCCAGGCCCGACCGACCGCACCATATCCCCAACGGCCGCCGCCACAAGCGCGCATCCGACACATTCCCGGTTTCGATTGCGGCCGGCCGCCGGCCGCGTTATCTCAGGCGACCTTTTGCGCCGGAGCCCCGCCATGCCTGAAATCGTCACCGCCGCCATGCTCGTCATTGGCGACGAGATCCTCTCCGGCCGCACCAAGGACAAGAACATCGGCCATCTCGCCGACATCATGACGGCGATCGGCATCGATTTGAAGGAAGTGCGCATCGTCCCCGACGAGGAGGACGAGATCGTTGCGGCGGTGAATGCCGTGCGCGCCCGTTATACCTACGTCTTCACCACCGGCGGCATCGGCCCCACGCATGACGACATCACCGCCGACTCGATCGCCAAGGCCTTCGGCGTGCCCTGCGAATACGACGCCAAGGCCTACGCGCTGCTCGAGGCAAGCTATGCCGGGCGCGGCATCGAATTCACCGAAGCGCGCAAGCGCATGGCGCGCATGCCGCGCGGCGCCGACCATATCGACAATCCCGTCTCCGTCGCGCCGGGCTTTCGCATCGGCAATGTCCATGTCATGGCCGGCGTGCCGTCGATCTTCCAGGCCATGCTCGACAATGTCGTGCCGACGCTCAAGGCCGGCACGAAGATGCTGTCGGCCACGGTGCATTGTCCCTTCGGCGAGGGCTTGATCGGCGGGCCGCTGGCTGAGATCCAGAAGGCGCATCCCGACACGATCATCGGCTCCTATCCCAAATATGGCGACGGCAAATTCTGGACCGAGCTCGTCGTCCGAGCCCGCAGCGAGGAAGCGCTCGAGGCCGCGCGCAAGGACGTCGAGGCGATGGTGGCGGGCTTCGTCAAGGCCGACTGACCGCCGTTCGGCTGGAACCAGTCAACGCGCTGAGGCGTTCCTTCGCTGCGCACGCGCGTAGCGCAAACAATTGAGGGACCGGTCATGCGCTTCAAGACAATCGTTGCCATTTTGCAGAACGAACAGGACGCCGAGCGCGTTCTCGATTGCGCCCTTCCGCTTGCCGAGAGGTTCGAGAGCCATCTCGTCGGCATCCATGCCGAGGCGCTTCCCGTGCCCTACACATCGGCCACCGGCTTCCCGGATACCGAATTCCTCCAGGTCTCGGCCGAGATGAACAAAGAACGGGCCGACAAGTTGCAGGCCTATTTCCTGAAGCGGATCGAGGAATCCGGCCTGTCCTTCGAGTGGCGGAGCCTGGAAAGCTTCTCCGGCGACAGCGCGCTGACCGGCATCTCGAGCGTGCGCGCCGCCGATCTGATCATCGCCGCGCAGCGCGATACCGGCGGCGACCCGAGCGCCGACGTCGACACGCTGGTCTACGATGCCGGCCGGCCGGTGCTGGTCGTGCCCCACGCCGGGCCGCTGGTCACCACCTTCCGGCGTGTGCTGCTTGCCTGGAACGGCAGCAAGGAAGCGGCTCGCGCGGCTTTCGATGCCCTGCCCTTCATCGCCGAGGCCGACAAGACCGACATTCTCGTCATCGACCCGCCGGAGACACTCGACGAATCTCCGGAAGCCGCCGGCGCCGAGATCGCAGCGGCACTGTCGCGTCACGGCGCCAATGTCGGCGTCTGCGTGCAGAAATCGGACGGCTCCTCGGTCGACGATATCATCCAGTCGCGGATAACCGAGTCCGGCGCCGATCTTCTGGTGCTCGGCGCCTACAGCCACTCCTGGCTGCGCCAGCTCCTGTTCGGCGGCGTCACCCGCACGGTGCTGCGCACGACGAATGTGGCGGCCTTCCTGTCGCGCTGATTCATTTTAGCGCGACGCGCCTAGAGTCCACAGCCCTGGCCAGCCCTCCCCTTGCCAAGCCCGGCGCTTTCCGGCTAATTCCGCCTGCATTCCAGTGTTTCTGCGCGCCGACGGCGCGCCTTGCGGAGTGCGAACCATGTCCCTTCCCGAAAAAGCTTTTCCCGTCTCGTGGGACCAGTTCCACCGCGACGCCCGTGCGCTTTCCTGGCGGCTTTCCGGCGCCAGCAAGGGACAATGGAAAGCGATCGTCTGCATCACGCGCGGCGGACTGGTGCCCGCCGCCATCATCGCGCGCGAGCTCGGCATCCGCATTATTGAGACGGTCTGCGTCGCCTCCTATCATGACTACACCAGCCAGGGGCAGTTGCAGGTCCTGAAGGAGATTTCGCCTTCGCTGCTTGCCGATGACGGCGCCGGCGTGCTCATCATCGACGACCTGACCGATACCGGCAAGACGGCCGGCATTGTGCGCGCCATGATGCCGAAGGCGCATTTCGCGACCGTCTATGCCAAGCCGAAGGGCCGGCCGCTGGTCGATACATTCGTCACCGAGGTCAGCCAGGACACCTGGATCTACTTTCCCTGGGATATGGGCTTCACGTACCAGAAGCCGATCGCGGATGATCACGCGGGCTGAACGGCCGCTATTGCCTGAAAAATCTGGCCGGAAACCGATCGCGGAGGATCACGCCGGCCGAGCGGGCCCTCGTGTCACCAGAGGAACTGCCTCAAAAGCCGGTCCAGTAACCGCGCCAATGAGCGCAACTACTTGGGCAGATGACCTTTTCTGGTGGTATTTCCCGATAGAGTGAAGTTTTTTACTTTTAAAGCCCACAATTCACCATAAGATTCGTAAGGTGGCAAACGATTCTGGAGGCTGGGGCAGCTTCTCATCATGTTGACGAGACCGGCGACGCACAACCAGATGGCCGAAAGAGTCCGGCGGCTCTTTGGCGTCGCGCCTTGTCGCCTGCAGGTTGCCGCCTTGCCCTGGCGTGAGGGCGAGAACGGCGTCGAGATCATGCTGATCACCAGTCGCGACACCGGGCGCTGGGTGCTGCCAAAGGGTTGGCCGGAGGCCAGGGAACCGCTTTGCGAGGCCGCCGCGCGCGAAGCGGGCGAGGAAGCCGGGCTGCGCGGCACCGTCCGGCATCTCGAAGCCGGCCGCTATTTCTATGCCAAGGTCCTCGCCTCAGGCGAGGAAGTGCCTTGCGAGGTGCTGGTCTTTCCGCTGCATGTCGAGCGCGTGGCGGATCGCTGGAAAGAGAAGCGCGCGCGCACGCGCAAATGGGTCGGCCCGGACGAAGCCGTCAATATGGTCAACGAACCCGACCTTTGCCAGATCATAGCCGGCTTCTGCGCAGCGCCGCACAAGTTCGCCTGATTCAAAGCAATCCCAGGGAAAAGTGCGCGGTTGGGCTCGGCGACTTCGCCATAGCCCTCCGGCCGGAATTGCGTCGTATCGCAAGATCGTCAGACACGGCCGAAATCATCGGAACTGAGCCGGGTCCAACGATCGCCCATCAAACCGCCGACGAAGATGTCGCCGGAGCGGACCGCTTCCGTGACATCGGCAATGCGCGAGCGCACCATCGTGCCCCCGGCATAGTGGAAGAAGACGTTCTTGTAGCCGAAGAGTTGAGGCATGAACTTGCTCTGGGTCTGGCCGGCAATGCCCACGCAGCCCAAATCCCGCGCAGCCGCGATGAGAGCATCCAGCGTTGCCCCCCAGTGGGGCCCGGAGGCCTGGATTTGCAGGAGGTTCGCGATGCCGCCGGCCTGGCCATAGAAGGCGTAGCATCCCAGCATCTTGCCTGTTTCATCGTGAATTCCGCCGAAATGAAGTGGCCCGTCGGCTTGCTTCTCAGCCGCCAGGGCGAGCAACCGCGGCAACTCGCCATCCCTCCAGCTCGGACGCAGGGAATAATCGGCCATGAGGACAGGCAGCCGCTCCGCGAACCGGGCCGCATCGATCGGCTCCCGATGGATCCGTTGGCTTGACGAGTGCTGGGCCGGCGGCTCGAACCTTTTTCGTGCGAGCGCATCCAATGCTCCCGCGAAGGGATCGAGCGCAAGACGAGGCATCCCCGGCCATTTGCGGCGCAGCATGGCGACGGCCATAGCGCCCGGCCGGAAAACACAGGTCCATTCCAGACAATGCACCGGCAGGAGCTGATACTTCATCGGACGCGCGAAGGCCAAGGATGTCCGATTGGCGGAATCGGTCAGGTACAGGTCGAATTCGCCTTGATGCAGGGCACGCAGCAATTGTGGCCCGGCCCAACCGTGGTCGATGCTGGAGTCGGTCATGAATGGACCGATGATGGCGGCGTTCAATGCCGTTCCGTTGAGCTCATAGCGGGCCTCCAGGACGCCCATGAAGCCACCCAATCGGCCCTGCGGGTCGATCTGGACAAGAGCCTTGCTCTCATCGCCGCCGAGGTAAAGCTCCCTCATATAGTCCGCCGTCCGCGCGATAGCGCGGTCGCGCTGGCGGCGACGATGGCGAAACTTCGTCAGGAAGAGCGCGGCGACGTGCTCGAGATCCTCGGCGGCCAAAGGCCGGACCAAGCCATGGGATTCCAGCGCCGACGGCCCGGCCACCTTGCCCGGGCCCGCTTTTGCGGAAACAGGATTCATCGTGAAGGCCTATGCGAAAGCGCTGAAGGCTGCCGTTGTTCCCAAAGGAATCTCCATCCGGTCGCTTTCTGCAAAAAATCCCCAAGAGGCCTTATTCTGCCACACCCGGTTTTCTTTTCTGTAAATACATTAGGACAATTGCTTCAGGCCATAAACATACATAAAAACTAAAATATAAATCCCTAAACGTTAGATATATATATAAAGTAATTTGAACAGTGTATTGAGCCGCTCTAACCGCATGACGAGAGGGCGGTTGCAAATGCAGGCGGATTGCCCGGACGATCCTGGCGGGGTAGCAAGGGTCGGACATAACGCCCCGCGGCCGTTTCCGTGAAACGGTGAAACGCTCCAGCGAGCTCGATCCCGGGCCGCATGGCGTCTGACCGCGCCCGGCTAAAGCCGGGCGCAGTCCTTTCCTCAGGCGACGAGGCCCTTGGTCAATTCGAGCGCCTGACGCTCGAAAAGCCGCCGGTAGATGCCGCCGTTCAGCCGGATCAGGTCGTCATGGGAACCTTCCTCGGCGATACGCCCGCGATCGAAGACCAGCAGCCGGTCGAGCGCCCGCACCGTCGAGAGCCGGTGCGCGATCACCAGAGTCGTGCGCCCGACCATCAGCCGCTCCATCGCCTTCTGGATCAGCACTTCCGATTCCGAGTCGAGGCTCGACGTCGCCTCGTCCAGGATCAGGATGCGCGCATCGGCCAGGAAGGCGCGGGCGATCGCCACGCGCTGGCGCTCGCCGCCCGACAGCTTCACGCCACGCTCGCCGACCAGGGTTCCATAGCCCTTGGGCAGGCTGGTGATGAAATCGTGCGCGCTGGCGAGCTTGGCTGCGTGCTCGATCTCGGCTTGGCTGGCGCCGGGCATGCCATAGGCGATGTTCTCGGCAAGCGAGCGGTGGAACAGGATCGGCTCCTGCTGGACGATGGCGATCTGGCCGCGCAGCGAGGCCTGCTCGACCTGCGCGATGTCCTGCCCGTCGATCAGGATCCGCCCGGCATTCACGTCATAGAGCCGCTGGATCAGCTTGACGAAGGTCGTCTTGCCCGAACCCGAATGCCCGACCAGCCCAATGCGTTCGCCCGCGGCGATGTCGACCGAGAAATCGCGGTAGAGCGGCAGAAGGTGATTGCCGTAGTGGAACGTCACCTTGTCGAAGGCGATACGTCCATCGGTGATCCGGATCGGCCGAGCCCCGGGCCGGTCCTCGATGCCGAGCGGTTGGGACTGGAAATCGACCAGTTCCTCCATGTCGTTGATCGAGCGCTGCAGGTTGCGGATATGCGTGCCGATGTCGCGCAGATAGCCCTGCAGCACGAAGAACGAGGTCAGCACGAAGGCGACATCGCCGGCGCTTGCCTGCCCCCAGGCCCACAGCATGAGGGCAAGCCCGATAACCGCCGCCCGCATCACCAGCAGCAGCACCCCTTGCGTGGTGCCGTTGGCGGTGCCGCGCATCCAGGTGCGGCCGGTGCGCAGACGCCACTTGGCGACGACGCGCGCCAGCCGCGTTTCCTCGCGGGTCTCCGCGCCAAAACCCTTGACGACGGCATTGCAGCTCACCGCGTCGGCCAGCGCGCCGCCCAGCCGCGTGTCCCAGCTGTTGGCGAGCCGCGCGGGGGGCGCGACATAGCCGAGCGACAGCATCGCCGTGACGGCGATGAACAGCACCGAGCCGGCCGCCACGACGGCTCCCATCAGCGGCCAGAACCAGCCGAGCAGCAGCGTCGATCCGACCAGCATGACGACCGACGGCATCAGCGCGATCAGGATCGTGTCGTTGAGCAGGTCCAGCGCCCACATGCCGCGCGTTATCTTGCGCACCGTCGATCCGGCAAAGCTGTTGGCGTGCCAGTCCGTCGAGAAGCGCTGCACCCGATGGAAGGCATCGGCGGCAATGTCCGACATCATCTTCAGCGTCAGCTCGACGATCCACAGGAAGGCCGCGTTGCGCAGCACGACGCCTGCCAGCGCCAGCGCCATCAGGATCGAGAACGCCACCATCGCCGCATTCCACGCGACTGCGTCGGTTCCGGCGCCGCCGGCGACGGCATCGACCAGGCGGCCGGAATAGAAGGGTGTCAGCACATCGGCCAGCGTCGAGAGCAGGAATGCGCCCATGATGAGCGAAAGCCGCCACGGCTGGCGCCGCCAGTGGCTGAAGGTGAAACCAAGCACGCTGCGAAAGGCGCTCGCGCGCAGGTCGATCTTGAAACGAGCCATGATGTCATCCGGGCGCAAACGAGCCCGGTCCCGGAAAAATCGAATTGGAAAACCCGCATTCCGCGCCCTGCGGCGCCGCAAAAGAGCGGGAGGTTCAGTATGGTGGACCGCCTGCCCTGAGGCGGCGACCGGCAGCGGCAGATGCCCGTCCTGCGTCCGGCTCTCCGAAAAAGCTTCGGAAAGCCCGAGCAGACCTAGGCTTCGCGGCCTCGCATAACGATGTCAAATCCTGCCATACGGTCCTCCCGGAAGGGAATCGCGGAGACGCCCTTATAGGGAGACATCAGCCGGTCGCCAAGCCGGCCTATCGCCAAAACGGCATCTGGTCCAAGCACTGAGACGAATTTGCAACAACGGCGGGTTGTAGCGGGACCTCAGGCAGCGGGTGAGCGATCCAGCCGCATGTAACGACCCTCCGTCCGGAATCCGAACTTCTGATAGAGGCTGTGAGCGTCGTTGGTTGTGAGGCTCCAATGAGAAACGGTCTTCATATCGGGATGATCGAGGAGTGCTTGCACAAGCTGTTTGCCGATCCCATGGCCGCGACGCTCCGGCCAGACGATGACGTCGAGTAGATAGGCAAAGACGGTATAGTCGGTGATCACGCGGGCGAAACCGACCTGCTCACCATCGAGATAAGCCCCGGCGCAAAGCGAGTTCTCGAAAGCGCGGCGGTTAGCCTCGTCGGTGCGGGACGCACCCCAATAGCTTCGCATGAGCTGGTCGGAGGTCGCCCGGAAATCGATCCGCGACAGGTCGAAACTGATTTCAATATCTGCCATGCAGAGGCTAGCCGCGGTCCCGGAACCGGTTCGTGATCGGGTAGCGGCGGTCACGGCCGAAATTCTTCTTCGTGATTTTCACGCCGGGCGCCGCCTGCCGGCGCTTGTATTCGGCGATGTAGAGCAGGTGCTCGACACGCGTCACCGTCGCCCGGTCGTGGCCGCGCGCGACGATGTCGTCGACACTCATCTCGTTCTCCACCAGGCATTCCAGGATGTCGTCCAGCACCGGATAGGGCGGCAGCGAATCCTGGTCGGTCTGGTTTTCGCGCAGTTCCGCCGACGGCGCCTTGTCGATGATGTTCTTCGGGATGACCTCGCCCGAAGGGCCGAGCGCGCCCGGCGGCACATGCGAATTGCGCCAGCGCGACAGCGCGTAGACCTGCATCTTGTAGAGATCCTTGATCGGATTGAAGCCGCCATTCATGTCGCCGTAAAGCGTGGCGTAACCGACCGACATCTCGCTCTTGTTGCCCGTGGTGACCACCATCGAGCCGAATTTGTTGGAGATTGCCATCAGGATCGTGCCGCGCGCGCGGCTCTGCAGGTTCTCCTCGGTGATGCCTTCCTGTGTGCCTTCGAAGAGCTGCGTCAGCGCATGCTTGAAGCCTTCGACCGGCTCGGAGATCGGCACGATGTCGTAGCGGCAGCCAAGCGCGCGCGCGCAGTCTTCCGCGTCCTTCAGCGAATCCTTCGACGTATAGCGATAGGGCATCATGACGGTGCGCAGCCGCTCCTCGCCCAGCGCATCGACGGCCAAAGCCGCGCAGATGGCGGAGTCGATGCCGCCGGAAAGGCCGAGCACCACGTTCTTGAAGCCGTTCTTGTTGACGTAGTCGCGCAGGCCCAGCATGCAGGCCCGATAGTCCGCCTCTTCGCGCTCCGGGATCTTCGACATCGGGCCTTCCGAGCAGACCCAGCTGTCTCCCTTTCTCTTCCAGGTGGTGACGTCGACCGCCTCCTCGAACTGGCTCATCTGGAAGGCAAGAGTCTTGTCGGCCCCGATGGCGAAGGACGCGCCGTCGAAGATCAGCTCGTCCTGCCCGCCGAGCTGGTTGGCGTAGATCATCGGCAGTCCGGTTTCGATGACCTGGCGGATCACCACCTGGTGGCGGACGTCGATCTTGGCGCGGTAATAGGGCGAGCCGTTCGGCACCAGAAGGATTTCGGCGCCGCTTTCGGCCAGCGTCTCGCAGACGGCGATGTCGCCCCAGATGTCCTCGCAGATCGGAACGCCGATGCGCACGCCGCGGAAATTAGTCGGACCCTGCAGTTCCGGCCCGGCCTGGAACACGCGCTTCTCGTCGAACTCACCATAATTCGGCAGGTCGAGCTTGTAGCGCTCGGCAATGATCTTGCCACCGTCGGCGAAGACGATGGAATTGTGTGTGCCCGACTTGCGCTTCAGCGGCGTGCCGATGATGACGCCGGGGCCGCCATCGACCGTATCCTTGGCGAAATCCTGCGCCGCTTTCTCGCATGCCCTCAGGAAGGAGGGCTTGAGCACCAGGTCTTCCGGCGGATAGCCGGCGAGGAAGAGCTCGGTATAGAGCACCAGGTCGGCGCCCTGTCGCGCCGCGTCCGCCCTTGCCTCGCGCGCTTTTGCCAGATTGCCGGCGACATCGCCGACAGTCGGGTTGAGCTGGGCGACGGCGATGCGCAGGATATCGGGAGCGGTCTGGGTCATGGAACGGATGTAGCGTGGCTCAAATCGCCCCGCAATGGCGTTTGGTTGTGCCACTCAGGATCGACCACAGGTCGTATCCTGATTGATCGGCAACGCTGATCAGTCCTGGCCACCTAGTCGCCCATATACTCGCGCAACGCCTCCGCCGAGCGGTTCTCGCCGATCGACATCGCCAGGATGCGCGAGATGTGGCGGCGCGGCAGTCCGGTCTCGGCCGACCATTGGTTGATCTGCGCCTGGATCTTGTCGAGGTCCCGCTTCGAGGTCGGGTTCTCGGCGATATCGAGGCCGGCGTCGCGCAGCGCCGCCGCCATGTCCGACGAGACGACGAACGTGTCCCATTCCAGCCAGCGCAGGAAATACTGGCCGGTGTTGCCGCCGAGACGGCTGCCATGCTTGGCGAGATAGGCGGTCAGGCCGACCTGATCATCCGCAGGCCATCCGGCGATGAATTTGCCGAAACTGCCATGCTCCTTCGAGACGCGGTCGACGAAGGCGGCGTTGTCGCGCACCGACTTGATCTTCTGCGGGTTGCGCACGATGCGGCTGTCGGACGCCAGCTCGTGCCAGAAATCGTCGGGCTGGAACAGAAGCCGCTTTGGCTCGAAGCCGAGGAACGCTTCCTCGAAACCCGGCCATTTCTGCTCGACGACCCGCCACACGAAGCCTGCGGCGAAAATGCGCTCTGCCATGGTGGAAAGAATGCGATCGTCGGGTACTTTCGCCACCGCCGCATTGTCGGGCCTAGGGCCAAGCAGCGGCTCCAGCACCGCCTCGCCGCCCTTGCGCTTTGCCGCCCGTGCATGGATTTTCTGGAAATCGAGCATCTTAGCCCTCGCCTGTTCGCCGCAATCTAGCACTTCACGTTCGGCCCGGCAGCCTCTACGTCTATCGACGCCCGGCCGAAGGAGAAGGCAGATGAACAAGATCGTCGAGGACATGGCAAACCGCTTGCTCAAGCGAAAGCCGGAAGGTTTCGGTCCGCTCGAGAGCCGCGTGCTGCAGTCGACCCTTGAGCGCACCACAATCACGCGCGACACCAACAAGGCCGTCGCCTTCCACGCGACCTATGGCGACCGCGTCGCCGACACGATCGCCAGGATCGGCGGCTCCTGGTCCTTCATCCTCGGCTTCCTGGCCTTTCTCGCCGTTTGGACTGTCGGCAATGCCTGGCTGCTGACGCGCGACGCCTTCGACCCCTACCCTTTCATCTTCCTCAACCTGGTGCTGTCGATGCTGGCGGCGATCCAGGCGCCGGTGATCATGATGTCGCAGAACCGCCAGACCGAGCGCGACCGCATCGACGCTGCGCATGACTACGAGGTCAATCTGAAGGCCGAGATCGAGATCATGGCCTTGCATGAAAAGCTCGACGAGCTGCGCCACAGCGAGATCATCGGCATGCGCGACGAAATCCTGCGCATGGCCGAGCAGATCAGGCGCATCGACGAGAAACTGTCGGCGCGGCCAGCAACGGAATGAGCGAGACCATCCATCATCTCATCGAGCAATACGGGCTGATCGCGGTCTTCCTGGGTTGCGTCGCCGAAGGCGAAAGTGCCGCGATCCTTGGCGGCTTCTTCGCCCACCAGCATGTTTTCGTGTTGTGGCAGACTTTCCTCGCCGCCTTTCTCGGCGCTTTCGCCGGCGACACCTTCTTCTTCACCCTGGGACGTAGCTTCGCCGAACATCGCTATGTGAGAAGATTGCGCAGGCGTCCGGGCTTCAGCCGCGCCTATCGCCTGCTCAACACCCATCCCAACATATTCGTACTGACCAACCGCTACATCTACGGCATGCGCCTGGTCGGCGGCATCGCCGCCGGCCTGTCGACTGTGCCCGTGCCGCGTTTCGTCATCTTGAATGCCATCTCCTCTGCGGCCTGGGCGGCCCTGTTCAGCGGCATCGGCTATATCTTCGGCCTGGGCGCGGAACAGATGGTGGGTGAGGCGTTCGCGCGGCATGAACGCCTGCTCATTGCCCTTGGTGTTGGCCTCGTCGTCGCTGTTGTTGCCTGGCTGGTCGGCCATCACTTTGCCGGACGCGAACGCGCCAAGGAAGATCAGGCAGGGTCCTGATCCGAAAGTTCAGATCGGCGCGCCGATCAGGCGCTCGATCAAGGCGATGCCCCAGACGCCGCCGGCGATCACGATCGAAATCAGCACGGCCAGTGAGCCGCAATCCTTGGCGAGCTGGATCTCGATGTGGAATTCGCGCGAGATCGCGTCGCAGGCTGCCTCGATGCCGGTGTTGAGCACTTCGACCATGATCAGCAGCAGCACGGCGCCGATCAGCAGGGCATAGCCGCGCCAGGAGACCGAGATGAACCAGCCGGCAGGCAGGGCTAGCGCAAGCAGCATCAGCTCCTGCTGGAATGCCTTCTCGTGTGCGGCAAGCTTGCGGAAGGCTCGTACCGAATTGATGAAAGCGTCGATCAGCCGCTGCATGCCCAGCCCCGTTTCGAGTAACCGTCAGGGGGATATCGCAACGGCCGGATCAAGGGAATAAGGCAGCCGCGTCAAAAATCATTCGTCCGCCACCTTTATCGACGGCGTCGACTTCTCGAATTGCGGCAACCCGTCGTCGATCGAATAATAATCGCCCTTGTCGCCGACGAAGATGTGGCTTTCCGCGGAAAGGCCGCTCGGCCGCTCGAAGGATCCAGCCATGATCGAGATCGTGTCCAGTTCATTGTGCTTCCAGAACAGCAGCGAACCGCAGGTGCGGCAGAAGCCGCGTTTCGCCACGTCGGACGCGCCGTACCAGTTGAGCGAATCGGCGCCCTCTATGACGATATCGGCATCCTTGGAGGCAGTTGCCGCGACGAAATGGCCGGTTTGCCGGCGGCATTGCGAGCAGTGGCAGTAGACGACGCCGCGCAACGGGCCGCTCGTCCTGAAACGCACCGCCCCGCACAGGCAAGATCCGCTGTGGTTGTCATCCATTCCGGCCTCCTTCGATGCTCTGCCGATCCATTGCCGGACAGAATTTCAGGTTTGAAATGGCTGGGCGCAGGCAAATGCGACACCGGAGCGACGCGTTTCAAAAGCTGCGCCTGCACAGCTCTACATCCTATGGTAGCAGAGATATCGAGGAAATGCAGGCCATTAAGGAAACTTTAGCGCAACTGCATCTATCATTCCTGCAAGCGAAGGTCGTGTTGGGGACGCGCCGTCGCATTTATGGTTCCGATTCAAATCCCCGCATGCGCGACACCCGGCGGTGGCAGGTCTCCGGTCGCACTGAAGGGGTAGTGAACAGAACATGCAGCCGGCAGCCGTTCCGACCGACAGGAATACCGACATCGCCAGCACCGTCGTGGCGACGATGCGTCAGCTCGGTGTGCTCGGATTGCCGCGCAACTATGAGATCTTCTATGAGGCGCTGAGCGGCAGCAATCATGAGCTCAGTCTTGCTGTCGTCTCATTGAGCAACCGCCCGACCCAGGAGGACCTCGACGGCATCGGGCGCACCTTCTTCCCCCAGCATCACGGTCCGGCCATCGTCGAGCACGCCCGCGAGATGGTCGCCAACGAGCTCGAGGAAATCGCCGCGCTGTTGCGCAGCGAGCGTTCGCATATCGAAAAGTATGGCCGCATCCTCGACGAGACCTCGATCGGCCTGAGCAACCGCAGCCTGCTTTCGCAGGACATTCTCCAGAAGATCGCCGGCGCGATGTCTGCGGCCACCAGCTCGACGATCGACCATGGCCGCCAGATCGCCAGCACGCTCAGCGAAAAGACGGCCGAGCTTGAAAGCGTCAAGTCGAAGCTGGAGGAATACAAGCGGCTTGCCGACACCGATCCGCTCACGCAGCTGTGGAACCGACGCGCCTTCGACAAGGAGATCACCCGGATCTACAACAGCAACCGCGGCATCCTGTTCAACGCCTTGATCCTTGCCGATATCGATCATTTCAAGGACATAAACGATCGCTACGGCCATCCGGTCGGCGACAGGATCCTGCAGATCATCGCCGAGATCTTCCAGTCCAGCGTCCGTTCCGACATGTTCGTCGCGCGCACCGGCGGCGAGGAATTTGCCCTTATCGTCGAGGGCGCCAGCGAGGAAGCCACATACGAGATCGCTGAGCGCATCCGCGTGCTGATCGAGCATACCCCGTTCACCAGCAGCCAGACCGGCATCAATTACGGCACCGTGACCGTGTCGCTGGGCATCTGCATGGCCTCGGAGGCCGAAAACCCCGAAGATCTCTACGCCAAGGCGGACCGCGCGCTTTATCGTTCCAAGGTCGGCGGCCGCAACCGTGTGACGAAGCACTCGGCCACGGCCGGCCGGGCCGGTAAAGGCTGGCTGCTTTACAAGAAAGATTGACGTCGCCCTTTCCAGATGAATTTTTGTGGATTATATTTTCCATAGAAATGAAAGGGTGCGCTCATGCAACGTCCAGTCGCGGCCGCGGCGGCGGCCGAAAACGCTGTCATCACCAAGGCCACGCTACGCGCGGCAGATCTGCTCGACATCACCGCCAGGACGCTCGCTCTGGTCATCGGCGTGTCTGAAGCGACGGTCTCGCGCATGCGCAAGCAGGAATTCCTGCTTGAACGCGGTACCAAGCCGTTCGAGCTGGCGGTGCTGTTCGTCCGCCTGTTCCGCTCGCTCGACGCGATCGTCGGCGGCGACGAGACCGTTGCCCGGGCCTGGCTGAAGAACCCCAACACCACGCTCGACGGCACGCCGCTCGAAAAGATCCTGACGATTGCCGGACTTGTCGATGTCATTGCCTACCTGGACTCCCGGCGCGCTCTCGTCTGAGGCCGTCAGGCTCGAAGGCAAGTACTGGCGCATGGTCGAGGCGCAGCATCGCGTCTCGACCCTCAAGCTCGTCGACACGCTCGACGAGCAGTCGCTGCTGGAAGACCTCATCGAGGACACCAAGCCGCATATCCCGCTGGAATGCCGCCACCTCCATTACCTGTTGTCGACCCCTTTTCGCTATGGCTCGGTCTATCCATACGGCTCGCGCTTCCGCCGCGCCGGCAAGACCAAAGGCGTTTACTATGCCGCCGAGACGGTGCTGACGGCGGTGGCGGAAATGGCCTTCTACCGCTTGCTGTTCTTCGCGGAGTCGCCGGCGACGCCATGGCCGAACGACGCCGCGGAATACACTGCCTTCGCCGCTGCGATAAAATGCGACCGCGCGATCGACCTGACACGGCCGCCGCTCGATCGCGACGAGAAGGCCTGGACCCAGCCCACCGATTACACCGCCTGCCAAGCAATCGCCGATGTCGCGCGCGAAGCCGAACTGCAGGCGATCCGCTATCGCTCGGTGCGCGATCCGAAGGGCGCCAACATCGCGCTGCTGACCTGCAAGGGCTTTGCCAAGGCAAGGCCGCTGGAGCCGCAGACCTGGCGCATCCGGATCGGCCCTTTCGGCCTGCAGGCGATCTGCGAATTCCCGGAGAAGAGGCTGGAATTCTCGCGCACCGCTTTTGCCGATCCGAGGCTCGCTGGCATGCGTTGGGAGCGCGAACAATGAACTCGGAAAACTGTATCGAGATTCGGGTCAGGCCGAGCCGAGAATGGTGGCTACCGAGAACCGGAGCGGAGCGTACTTAAAGTACGTGAGCACCGGAAGCGCAGGAAGCCGCCATTCGCAGGCCGGCCTCACCCGAATATCGATACAGTTTAGGCCAGGATGTTGACCGCCCGCGCCGCCACCAGCGCGATGGTCAGAAGCGAGATCATCGCCTCGGCCATCATAAGGAGCTTCGCGCGCTGCGTGAGCGGCAAGGTGTCGGTCGGCGAGAACGCCGTGGCGTTGGTGAAGGCCAGGAAGACATAGTCGACGAAGCCCGGCAGCCAGTCCTGTATTTCGCGATCGGGCAACGTCATCTGCGGGAACAGGAAGTCGGCATGCGCGCGCTTGACCAGGCCGCAGGTCGGCGGACCGCCCCGGTCGGTGCTCCAGAACCACAGCGCGAAGACGATCACATTGGTGACCCAGATGTTGAGCGCGTCGACGAGCAGCGTCGTGCCGGCACCGGCATGCCCTTCCAGCAGCGCCCGCACCAGGAAGACCAGCGATCCGCAATTCATGATGCTGATGACGCCGGTCATCATCAATGCCGTGCGGCGGATGTAGAGGCGCAGCCGACCGATCGCGTACCAATGCTCATGATCGACCGCCTTCTGCGTCTGCATCTGCGTCCAGGCCGTTGCGATCGACAAAGGCGCCAGCAGCGCCGCCTCGACCGTCGGGGCCAGCCAGCGCGGACCGAAGGACAGGTTGTTGATGACCATAAGCTGCAGGCAGATGATGACGAGAACCGCCGCGCGCGCCGACCAGAAGTCGAGCCCACGGTGATGGATGACGGCGTGCTGGTGACGCATGGAGGCACCTGGATGACTGGAGCATGATGCCCGAAAAGTGTGGAGCGGTTTTCGGACGCATCATGCCCTGCCGCTGGAACCGCGGCGCCCCGAATAGGGGGCCGGCTCAAGCAACGATCAGCCGGCAGGGCCTTGCCCGAAGCGCCGGCGATGGGTTCCATCGCAATCTTGGTTTTACAATGTTGCGGAAGAATACATTTTCGTAAGCTTTTGCTATCGGACTGTTCAGCAGTCCACCGGTGTGATTTTAGGCCCGCATGTCGAGAACCACTGAATCCGTTCATCTTTGGCCGTCGGCAATCGCCGCGGAGGGCAATTTGCCTTCGATCTGGAACGGATTGGTCCGGCACCCATGGCGATTGCTGGCGCTTTTATGCCTGGCGCAGATCGCTTGCTGGACCGTCATGCCGGCGATCGTCAATGTCGGGCCGCCCCGCGACGTCGTCGAGGGGTTCATGTGGGGCCGCGAGTGGGTGCTGTTGACCTATAAGCACCCGCAGCTGCCGTGCTGGCTGCTCGAGATCAGCCATCTCCTGACCGGCTCGTTCCGCTGGCCGCAATACATGCTGTCGCAATTGATGGTCTCGACGACGTTCGTCCTGGTCTATCTGCTTGCGCGCGACATCATGGGCTCGACCCGCGCCCTCGCCGCCGTGCTGTTGATGCCCTCGATCTACTTCTTCGGCTGGCCGACCCCGCAATTCAACCATGACTACGCGCAGATGCCTTTCTGGGCCGGCATATCATGGCTGCTGTGGCGTTCGGCGCGCGATGGACGGCCGGGCTGGTGGCTCGCCCTCGGCCTCGTTTCCGGCGTGGGGCTCTACGCCAAATTCTCGACGGCTTTGCTGCTCGCCTTTGGCGGCATCTGGATACTGTACGACGTCCGTGCCCGAAGCCGGCTTGCCACGCCATGGCCATGGCTCGGCCTCGCGGTTTTTCTTGGCGTCGTAACACCCCTGGCGATTCAGCTTGCCCGCCTCGACTTCTTGCCGTTGACCTATGCCGCGCACCGCAACGCCTGGGTGCTCGCCAACCGCGCCCGGCTTTACTATATCGGCGTTCAGCTTGCCGGGCTCGCCGCCCTTCCCGTCGTGCTCGCTCTTTCCGGCCTGCTGCGACGGCAGGCCGACTCCGCGCAAGACCCCTTACCGGCCGGCCCCGAGCGGCGCGCGGTTGTCTACCTGGCATGGATGGGTCTTGGGCCGGCGCTCCTGATCATGGTCGCCTCGCTGTTTACCGGCACCGGCGAGTCCTGGGGCGCGACGATGTACAATCTCGTCGGGGCCCTGGCAATCGCACTTCTGGGCCAGCGGCTGGGACCTGCTGAATTGCGCCGGTTGGCGGTGCTGGCGCTGCTCTGCGTGGTTGGCGTATCGAGCGCCTACGCGGTTACCCGCTGGACAGGTTGCAACGTCCTCGGCCGCCTGCAGCCGATGTGCTGGCCGGCGCGATCGATCTCGCAGACGGCCGAGGCGATCTGGCATGAGACGGTGCCCGGACCATTGGGCATTGTCGGCGGCGATGACGGCGTGGCCCAGCTTGCCGGACTGGAAGCCACGGACCAACCTTCCATCTTCACGACCCTCGACCGGCGCCTTGCCCCCTGGATCACGGACCAGCGCCTGCGGGACCAGGGCATGCTGCTCGTATGGCCAACAGGCTGGAAACTCACGCCGCTGCAGCAAGCCTGGATCGTCGGCCTGCCGGTCAAGACGGTGCCATTCGACTGGTCGCTCAAGGCACCGCCCTTGGAGATCAGCTTTGCCGTCATTCCGCCCGGCAGAGCCAGTTTCCCGGGCGACCCGCCCGGACCGCCCGATCCGGAATGACCCGCGATCCGAATTGAAGTTTATCAGTCCGACGTCAAAAGGCGCCGGCGTCGCCGCCAGCGCCTCCTATGATCGGCGTCCGGGCCTCGCTCAGGCGTTGGCGGCCTGCTTGTGCTGGACCGGATGGCTCTTCTTCAAGAGGTCCGACACCAGGAAGGCGAGCTCGATCGCCTGGTCGGCGTTTAGGCGCGGATCGCAATGGGTGTGATAGCGGTCCTGCAGGTCTTCCGCCGTGATGGCGCGGGCGCCGCCGGTGCATTCGGTGACGTTCTTGCCGGTCATCTCGACATGGATGCCGCCCGGATGCGTGCCCTCGGCCCGGTGCACCTCGAAGAAGGTCTGCACTTCCTTCAGGATGCGGTCGAACGGCCGCGTCTTGTAGCCGGCCGCCTCGATCGTGTTGCCGTGCATCGGGTCGGATGACCACACCACGTTGCGGCCTTCCTTCTTCACCGCGCGGACCAGCTTCGGAAGATGCTCGGCGACCTTGTCGGAGCCGAAGCGGGCGATCAGCGTCAGGCGGCCCGGCTCGTTCTCGGGATTGAGCAGGTCGATGAGTTCCAGCAAGCCATCCGGCGTCAGCGACGGGCCGCATTTCAGGCCGAGCGGATTCTTGATGCCGCGGCAATATTCGATATGCGCATGGTCGGGCTGGCGGGTGCGGTCGCCGATCCAGATCATGTGGCCCGAGGTCGCGTACCAGTCGCCGGAGGTCGAATCGACGCGCGTCAGCGCCTCTTCGTAGCCGAGCAGCAGCGCCTCGTGGCTGGTGTAGAAATCGGTCTCGCGCAGCGCGAAATTGGTCTCCGACGTGATGCCCACCGCGCGCATGAAATCCATCGTCTCGGTGATGCGGTTGGCGAGCGCACCGTATTTCTCGCCCTGCGGGCTGTCGGCGACGAAACCCAGCATCCAGCGATGTACATTCTCCAGGCTGGCATAGCCGCCCTGCGCGAAGGCGCGCAGAAGGTTGAGCGTCGCGGCCGACTGGCGATACGCCATTTCCTGGCGCGCGGGATCGGGGATGCGCGACTTGGCGTCGAACTCGATGCCGTTGATGATGTCGCCACGATAGCTCGGCAGCGTCACGCCGGCCTTGGTCTCGTTGTCGGACGAGCGCGGCTTGGCGAACTGGCCGGCGACGCGGCCGACCTTCACCACCGGCTGCGCGCCGGCGAAGGTGAGCACCACCGACATCTGCAGAAAGACGCGGAAAAAGTCGCGGATGTTGTCGGCGCCATGCTCGGCAAAGCTCTCGGCGCAGTCGCCGCCCTGCAGCAGGAAGGCTTCGCCGGCGGCGACCGCCGCCAGTTGCTTCTTCAGCTTGCGCGCCTCGCCTGCGAAGACCAGCGGCGGATAGGTCGCGAGCCGAGCCTCCGTGGCCTGCAGTGCCGCAAGGTCCGGATAGGCCGGGACCTGCTTGATCGGCTTTGCCCTCCACGAATTCGGCGACCATTTCGTCATCGCTGCACCCAAACGCCCTTTCGGAGCAACTCCGGGAAAATGCGAAATTTCCGTCCGGAATTGCGTCAAACAAACCGGCGAGCGTCCTTGCCCGCCATTCCAGCCTCGATACGAGGTCGCGGCTCCTTACACGAAGCCGACTGCCTATTCTAGCCGGGTTTTTCAATGGTGGCGAACGCGTTGGGCTATCCGGCTTGCCGAGGTGGGTGTCGTTAGGCGGCTTTGTCGACCAATCTTGCCAATTGGGTCATGACGACAGCCGAGCCGGCCAGCCGCTTCTCCGCATTCGGCCAGTCGCGGATGAAGACGACGCTGTGGTCGGCCCTGATCTTGGCCAGCGAGCCCTGCTCGCCGATGAACTTGACCAGCCCGACCGGATTGGGGAACTCGCGCTTGCGGAAATGGATGACGACACCCTTCGGACCGGCATCGAGCTTCTCGACATTGGCCTTGCGGCAGAGCGCCTTGATGAAGACGATCTTCAACAGATGCGTCACCTCTTCCGGCAGCGGCCCGAAACGGTCGATCAGCTCGGCGCCGAACCCGTCGATCTCCTCGGTGGTCTCGAGGTCGCCCAGGCGCCGGTAGAGCGCCATGCGGAGCTGCAGGTCGGGCACGTAGCTTTCCGGGATCATCACGGCGGTGCCGACCGCGATCTGCGGCGACCAGCCGCCGTCCTGGACTTCGCCGGTGTCCTTCACCTCCGCCACCGCCTCCTCCAGCATCTGCTGGTAAAGCTCGAAACCGACCTCCTTGATATGCCCCGACTGCTCTTCGCCAAGCAGATTGCCCGCGCCGCGGATATCGAGGTCGTGGCTGGCCAGCTGGAAACCGGCGCCGAGCGTGTCGAGCGACTGCAGCACCTTCAGCCGGCGCTCGGCGGTGTCGGTGAGCTTGCGGTTGGCCGGCAGCGTGAACAGCGCATAGGCGCGCACCTTCGAGCGGCCGACGCGGCCGCGCAGTTGGTAGAGCTGCGCCAGGCCGAACATGTCGGCGCGGTGGATGATCAGCGTGTTGGCGGTCGGAATGTCGAGGCCGGATTCGACGATGGTGGTCGACAGGAGCACATCGTACTGGCCGTCGTAGAAGGCGTTCATGATGTCGTCGAGCTCGCCCGGCGGCATCTGGCCATGCGCCACCGCTACCTTCAGCTCCGGCACTGATTCCTTCAGGAAATCATGGATTTCGGACAGATCGCTAATACGCGGCACGACATAGAAGGAATGGCCGCCGCGATAGCGCTCGCGCAGCAGCGTCTCGCGGATGACCAGCGGATCGAAGGGCGAGATGAAGGTGCGCACCGCCATGCGGTCGACCGGCGGCGTGGCGATCAGCGACAGCTCGCGCACGCCGGTCAGCGCCAGCTGCAGCGTGCGCGGGATCGGCGTCGCCGACAGTGTCAGCACATGCACATCGTTCTTGAGCTCCTTCAGCCGCTCCTTGTGCTTGACGCCGAAATGCTGCTCCTCGTCGATGATCAAAAGCCCGAGATTCTTGAACGAGATCGAAGACCCAAGCAGCGCATGCGTGCCGACGACGATGTCGACCGTGCCCTCGGCAACGCCTTTCTTGGTTTCGGCCAGTTCCTTGGAGCCGACGAGGCGCGAGGCCTGGGCGATGCGGATCGGCAGGCCTGAGAAGCGCTGCGAGAAGGTCTTGAAATGCTGGCGCGACAAAAGCGTCGTCGGCACCACGACCGCGACCTGGAACCCTTCCATGGCCGCGATGAAGGCGGCGCGCAGCGCCACTTCCGTCTTGCCGAAGCCGACGTCGCCGCAGACCAGCCGGTCCATCGGCTTGCCGGCGCCGAGATCGTCCATGACGGAATCGATTGCTGTCTGCTGGTCGTCGGTTTCCTCATAGGGGAAGCGCGCGGCAAACTCGCCATAGAGCCCCTCGGCCGGGATCATCGCGGGCGCGGAACGCATCTGCCGCTCGGCGGCGATGCGGATCAGTTGCCCGGCCATGTCGAGCAGGCGCCGCTTCAGCCGCGCCTTGCGCGCCTGCCAGGCGCCGCCGCCCAGCTTGTCGAGCGTCGCCTCGGCCGAATCCGAACCGTAGCGCGACAAAAGCTCGATGTTTTCCACCGGCAGGAACAACCGGTCGTCGCCCGCATAGTGGATTTCCAGGCAGTCATGCGGCGCGCCCACCGCCTCGATGGTGCGTAGGCCGATGAAGCGGCCTATGCCGTGATCGGCATGGACGACGATGTCGCCGGAAGACAGCGACGACGCCTCGGCGATGAAATCGGAAGCCTTCTTCTTGCGCTTGGAACGCCGGATCAGCCTGTCGCCGAGGATATCCTGCTCGGCGACGACGACCAGACCGTCGGTCTCGAAGCCGGATTCGAGCGGCAGCACGGCGAGACCTGCCTGCCCCGGCTCGAGCTTTTCGACCTCGGCAAGCGTCGCGACGGTCTTCAGGTTGCCGAGATGATGCTCGGCGAGAATTTGCCCGAGCCGGTCGAGCGAGCCTTCGGTCCAACCGGCGATGATGACACGGCGACGCGCTGCGCGCTCGTCGGCAATGTGCTTTACGACGACGTCGAAGACGTTGATGTTGGGGTCGGCGCGCTCTTCCGCAAAGCTGCGGCCATGGCGCGAGCCGGCATGGAAAACCTTCTTGGCTCCGACATCGGGCGCATCGAACACTGTGAAGTCGATATCTTCGCGCGGGCCGAGCGAGCCTTTGAGATTTTCCGGCGACAAATAAAGCAGATCCGGCGCCACCGGCTTGTAAGGCACGGCGTCCTTCAGCGCGCTGTCGGCCTGCTTCCGGCGCGCCTCGTAATGGTCGAGGATCAGCGTGTGCCGCTCGGCCAGCGCCTCATGCGCCAGATGGTCGAAGACCACGGGCGCGTCCGGCAGATAGTCGAACACCGTCTCCAGCCGTTCGTAGAAGAAGGGCAGCCAATGTTCCATGCCTGCGAAGCGTCGTCCTTCGCTGACCGCCGCATAGAGCGCGTCGTCGCGCGAGGGTGCCCCAAAGGCCTCGATGTAGGAGCGGCGGAACCGGCTGATCGTCTCGGGCGTCAGGGCCACCTCGCTCATCGCCTGCAGCGACATCGACTTGCGCTGCCCGGTGGTGCGCTGGGTCGCGACGTCGAAGACGCGGATCGATTCCAGCGTGTCGCCGAAGAAATCGAGGCGCAGCGCCTCGCTCCAGCCAGGCGCGAAGAGGTCGAGGATGCCACCGCGTACGGCGAATTCGCCAAGGCCGCGCACCGTCGGCACGCGTTCGAAGCCCGAAACCTCCAGCCGCGCGATCAGCGCGTTCATGTCGATCTGGTTGCCGGGCCTGGCGTGGAAAGTCTGCGCTTCGATCAGCTCGGCCGGCGGGATACGCTGCAAGAGCGCGTTAGCGGTGGTGAGGATCACGGCGCGGTGCGGCTTCTTCGCCAGCGCGATCATGGCCGAAAGCGCGTCGAGCCGCCGCGCCGCGGCATCGGCGCCGGGCGAAACGCGATCGTAAGGCAGGCAGTCCCAGGCCGGCAGTTCCAGCACCGGCAGGCCGGGCGCGGCAAAGGCGAGCGCCTCGATGATCGCCGGCAGCCGCTGGCCGTCGCGCGCGACGAACAGCACCGGTTTGTCGGGCGCGATTTCCCGTGCCGTCTCAACCAGGGCGAAGGCTTCATAGCCGTCGGCGACACCGTCGACGGTGAACTGGCCAACGCGGCCCTTGGGCAGGCCGATGGAAGGGATGAGGCTCATGCGCTTTTCAAAATGTCATGGTCCGGCGCGACGCCAGGATCTTTTGCAGAACCGCGCAATCGATATCGGGCGGAACCGGGCGTTCGCCGGTGACCATCGGGAAAAATTCGGTGTCGGGAATTTCGAGAAGTCTCTCATATTGGTTGATTTCATCGCCGGTCAAGGCGCCGATCTCGGCGTCGGCGAAGGACCCGAGGATGAGGTCCATCTCGCGCATGCCACGATGCCACGAGCGGAACAGGAGCTTGCGGCGGCGGGCATCCAGCCCCTCGCTTGATCGCTGTGTTCCGGTCATGTCGCCGCATCCCTGTCCAAAGCGGCGCATATAGCGTGGATAGCGGGCGGTGTCAGCCTTTGCGCTGCGGCTGTCGCGACATAAGCTGACAACATGCGTCCCACCATCCTCGATCCTCTGTTCGTCCCGATCACCTCGCTCGCCGGCGTCGGCCCGAAGGTCGGCTTGCTGATCGAGCGTGTCGTGCCGGCCGACCTTGGCGATCGCGCCGCGCGCGCGGCCGACCTCCTGTTCGTGCTGCCCAACACCGTGATCGACCGCCGCAACCGGCCCGGCATCGCGTTGTCCGCCGAGGGCCAGATCGTCACGCTCGAGGTGCGGGTCGATCGTCACCAGCCGCCGCCGCGCGGCAACAGGTCGGTGCCGTATCGCGTCTACGCCCATGACGACACCGGCGAGGTCGCGCTGACCTTCTTCCATGCCCATGCCGCCTATCTGCAGAAGATGCTTCCCGAGGGCGAGCGCGTCGTGGTTTCGGGCCGCATGGAGTGGTTCAACGGCCGCCCGACCATGGTCCATCCCGACCATATCGCGCCGATCGACGAGGCCGAGGGCTTGCCGCTGGTCGAACCGGTCTATCCGCTGACGGCCGGCCTGTCGGCCAAGGTGCTGCGCCGCGCCATCGGACAGGCGCTCGGCCGGCTGCCGGAACTGCCGGAGTGGCAGGACGACGCCTTCATGCGACGCCATACCTTTCCATCCTTCGGCGATGCGCTCGCCCGCATCCATTATCCCAAGGACCCGATCGACGTTGCCGTCGAGGGATCGGCCTGGCGTCGCCTTGCCTATGACGAGCTGCTGGCCGGACAGGTTTCGTTGGCGCTGGTGCGGGCGAGAATCCGCCGCCTGTCGGGCCGGCCACTCGTGGGCGACGGCAGCATCGTCGAGAAATTGCGCGCTGCCCTGCCCTACAAGCTCACCCCCAGCCAGGAATTCGCGCTTGGCGAGATCAACGCCGACCTCGCCGACCCCGAACGCATGCTGCGCCTGTTGCAGGGCGATGTCGGCTCCGGCAAGACGGTGGTGGCACTGCTCGCCATGGCGCGCGCGGTCGAAGCCGGCGGCCAGGCGGCGCTGATGGCCCCGACCGAGATCCTGGCGCGCCAGCATCTGGCGACGATCGCGCCGCTGGCGGAGAAGGTCGGCCTGCGCACCGCCATCCTGACCGGGCGCGAGAAGGGCCGCGAGCGCACCGAAACGCTTGCAGGCCTCGCCAACGGCACGATTGAGATCGTCGTCGGCACGCATGCGCTGTTCCAGGAAAGCGTGACGTTCCACGACCTGGTGCTCGCCGTCGTCGACGAGCAGCACCGCTTCGGCGTCCACCAGCGCCTCGCCATCACCGCCAAGGGCGACGCACCCGACATGTTGGTGATGACGGCGACCCCCATTCCGCGCACGCTGGTGCTGACCGCCTTTGGCGACATGGACGTCTCGAAGTTGACCGAGAAGCCGGCCGGCCGGCAGCCGATTCGCACCGTGACCTTGCCGATGGAGCGCCTGGATGAGTTGGTCGGCCGCATGCTCGATGCCGTCGCCGACGGCCAGAAGATCTACTGGATCTGCCCGTTGGTCGAGGAATCCGAGGAAATAAAACTGATGTCGGCGGAGGACCGGTTCGCTTCGCTGAAACCGTTGTTCGGCGACCGGATCGGCCTGGTGCACGGCCGCATGAAGGGGGCCGAAAAGGACGAGGCGATGCGCGCCTTCAAGCAGAGTGAGACGCGCATTCTAATCGCCACCACAGTCATCGAGGTCGGCGTCGACGTGCCCGACGCCACGATCATGGTCATCGAGCACGCCGAACGCTTCGGCCTTGCCCAGTTGCACCAGTTGCGCGGCCGCGTCGGGCGCGGCGACAAACCGTCCTCCTGCGTGCTGCTCTACAAGGACCCGCTCGGCGAGACGGCGAAGCGCCGGCTTTCGGTGATGCGCGAGACCGAGGACGGCTTCAAGATCGCCGAGGAGGACCTGAAGCTGCGCGGCGAAGGCGAGTTGCTGGGCACTCGCCAGTCCGGCACGCCCGGCTTCCAGGTCGCGCGCCTGGAGTTTCATGCGGACCTGCTCGAAGCCGCGCGCGACGACGCGCGGCTGATCCTCTCGCGCGACCCGGAACTGCAGTCCGAACGTGGCGAGGCGCTGCGCCTGCTGCTTTACCTGTTCGGCCGTGACGAGGCGGTACGGCTGCTGCGCGCCGGCTGAGCGGCGCCGACCGCCGGGTTGGCAAGGCCGCCTTCGACGGGCTCGCCATTCAGCGTCACCAGCTTGGCCTTGACCTCCGGCGCCACCATGCCGGCCGACACGATCAGCTTGGCGCCGTCCTCGATCGACATGTCGAGCGGCACGATCTCGGATTTATGCACATACATCAAGAAGCCGGTGGTCGGGTTGGGCGTGCAAGGCATGAAAACCGCGACCAGCGGATCGCCTTCCTGGTCGAGCTTCTGGTTGATCTCGGTTTCCTTCTCGCTGGCGACGAAGACCAGCGACCACACGCCTTTTCGCGGATATTCGACCAGCCCGACCTGGCGGAACATGTCGCCCTTGTTCGACAGCACCGTCTCGAAGATCTGCTTCAGCGAGCCGTAGATGCCGCGCACCAGCGGCATGCGGCCCAGCAGCCGCTCGCCGAAATTGACGATGGCGCGGCCGACGATGTTCGCCGTGAGGAAGCCGATCAGGGTGATCAGCACCAGCGCCACGATCAGCCCGAAGCCGGGCACCGGGAACGGCAGATAAGTATCGGGATTGTAGCGGACCGGGATATAAGGCTTCACCCAGGAATCGACCCAGCCGATGAGCGACCAGGCGATATAGGCCGTGATCGCCAGCGGCGCGCAAACGACGAACCCCGTCAGGAAATAATTCCTCAGCCGGGTCATGCCAGAGGTCTTAAGGGCGTCGGACATGGGTTCACCGCGGCGAAGGTTGCAGCGCCGAGATTAGTGAACCGCGAGCCGGTTTGGAACTGCGAAGTTTTTAAAGGGCGCGCTTATGCGGCTGTATCCAAAGGCACGATCCTCTCGAGTTCCGACGCTATTTTCCTCGCTTCGGTCTCCAGTTCGTAGGCCTTCTGGAAATTCATCCAGAACTCAGGCGTGGTATTGAAGAACCTGGCGAGACGAAGCGCAGTATCCGGCGTAAGACCAACCTCTTCCTTGACGATGCGCTCGATCCGCGTGCGCGGAAGGTTCAGCTTCTTCGCCAGCGCACCAGCGCTCATGCCGAGCGGCACCAGATACTCTTCACGCAGGAACTCTCCCGGATGGATAGGGCGTGCGAACTTGAGCATAGCTCAGTATCCTCAAAGGGTTAGGGCGAGTGCCCGCTCAATGGTAGTCCACAATCTCCACATCTTCGGCACCGGCGGCAGTCCATCTGAAGCAGATCCGCCACTGATCGTTGATGCGTATCGAATGCTGCCCGGCACGATCCCGCTTCAAAGCCTCCAGGTGGTTTCCGGGTGGCGACCGAAGGTCATTCAGTTGGACTGCATTATCAATCGCCCGGAGCCGTCTTTCAGCACGGGCGACCAAATCCGGCGGAAATCCCTTAGGTGCCCTGCCAGCCGCTACCTCTTCGACCGTCTTGCCTTTGAACGAAACGATCAACAGCCTCCCCCACGCATTGTATCATACCCTGATACGCAGCTGGCCGCAAGATCATGTATCATCAATTGATACAGATCGATCGTAGGAACGCAGCCCTACTCCACCGTCACCGACTTCGCCAGATTGCGCGGCTGGTCGACGTCGGTGCCCATGAAGACGGCGGTGAAATAGGCCAGCATCTGGATCGGCAACGCATAGATGATCGGCGCGATGATCTCCGGCACATCGGGCAGGATGATCGTCTCCATCGTCTTGATGCCGGCCTGCGCCGCGCCCTTTTTGTCGGTGATCAGGATGATCTTGCCGCCGCGCGCCGCCACTTCCTGCATGTTCGAGACCGTCTTTTCGAAGATGCGGTCCTGTGGCGCGATCACGATCACCGGCATGTTCTCGTCGATCAGCGCGATAGGTCCGTGCTTCAGTTCGCCGCCGGCATAGCCCTCGGCATGGATATAGGAAATCTCCTTGAGCTTCAGCGCGCCTTCCATCGCCAGCGGGAAATTGGTGTCGCGGCCGAGATAGAGCACATCCTTGTAGCGCGAGAGCTCGCGCGAGATGCGTTCGATCTGCTCGTCGAGCTTCAGCACCTGGGTGGCGAAGCGCGGCGCTTCGGAAAGCTCGCGCACCAGCTGCTTTTCCTGATCGGGCGAGATGGTACCGCGCGCGACGCCCGCGCGGACCGCGAGGGCAGCCAGGACGGAGAGCTGACACGTAAACGCCTTGGTCGAGGCGACGCCGATCTCCGGGCCGGCAAGCGTCGGCAGCACGACGTCGGATTCACGCGCCATGGTCGATTCGCGCACATTGACCACGGCGCCGATCTTCATGCCGGCCTTGCGGCAATAGCGCAGCGAAGCCAGCGTGTCGGCGGTCTCGCCCGACTGCGAGATGAAGAAGGCCACGTCATTGGCCGAAAGCGGCATCTCGCGGTAGCGGAACTCCGAAGCGACATCGATATCGACCGGCAATCTCGCATAGCGCTCGAACCAGTATTTCGAAATCAGCCCGGCGAGATAGGCGGTGCCGCAGGCCGAAAGCGCCAAGCGGCCGATCGTGGCAAAGTCGAACGGGAGTGCCAGCGGCTTCGACTTGCCGGAAACGAAGTCCACGTAATGCGCAAGCGTGTGCGAGATCACCTCCGGCTGCTCATGGATTTCCTTTTCCATGAAATGCCGGCGGTTGCCCTTGTCGACCATGAAGCTGGTCGACAGCGACTGCTGGCGCTTGCGGTCCACTTTGTTGCCGTCGATGTCGTAGATGGTCACGCCATTGCGACGCACGACCGCCCAGTCGCCATCTTCCAGATAGGTGACCGCATTGGTGAAGGGCGCAAGCGCGATCGCATCGGAGCCCAGGAACATCTCGCCCTCGCCATGGCCGACTGCCAATGGCGGGCCGTTGCGGGCGCCGACGATCAGGTCCTCGTCGCCCGTGAACATGATCGCCAGAGCGAATGCGCCGTGCAGCCGCCTCAGCGCCGCATGGGCGGCTTCCACCGGCTTAACCCCCCTGGCGAGTTCGCGCGCCACCAGATGCGCGACGACCTCGGTATCGGTCTGCGAAGCGAAAGAGTAGCCGTCGCGGGTGAGCTCGTCGCGCAGCTCGGCGAAATTCTCGATGATGCCGTTGTGGACGATGGCGACGCCGTTGGAAAAATGCGGATGCGCATTGGTCTCGTTGGGAACGCCATGCGTCGCCCAGCGCGTGTGGCCGATGCCGATCGTGCCGTCGAGCGGCTCGTCCTTCAGCCGCCTTTCGAGGTTGATGAGCTTGCCTTCGGCGCGGCGCCGTCCAAGCTCACCCCTCTCGATGGTGGCGACGCCGGCCGAGTCATAGCCGCGATATTCAAGCCGCTTCAGCGCGTCGACGATGAGCGGCGCGACTTGGCTTCGGCCGACAATTCCAACGATACCGCACATGGCGCTTGTCCCCGTTTCCCAGCAGAAAACCCAGCGTTATCTATGGATTGCCGGGCCGTGGCGAAAGTCACTTTGCGTTTCGTTCCGTGTCAAAACGGAACCCTGTTCGAGGACCATCATGGCAGAGGGCCATTGCGATCCAGTTACCGCAATTGCTCGGTTTTTTCGGCCGCTTCCGCACCGAAACACACACGCGCATTGCCGTTCGTCTGCACTGTGAAGTACCGCTGCTGTGGCGAGTATCATTTGCCGCGGCGGTGCGTCATCCTCCAAATGACGATCCACGCTGGACCGCGCAAGTCGGCTTTGGACGCGGCCGGCGCAGCCCGCGCAACCTATTCCGCAGCCTTCTTCCTTGCCGCTGCGGCCGAGGCAAAGCGCTCACGCAACTCCTTGCCCTTGCCGGGGATCGTCTTCTGGCGGGCGCGGCCGAAGGCCAGCGCGTCGTCGGGCACGCTTTCGGTGATCACGCTGCCGGAAGCGATGTACCCGCCCCTGCCGATCGAGACCGGCGCAACCAGCGAGGAATTCGAACCGACAAAGGCGCCCTCGCCGATATCGGTGAAGAATTTCGAGTAGCCGTCATAATTGCAGGTGATGGTGCCGGCGCCGATATTGGCCGCAGCACCGACGCGCGCGTCGCCGATATAAGTCAGGTGGTTGACCTTGGCGCCCTCTTCGATCGTCGCCTGCTTAACCTCGCAGAAATTGCCGACTTTCGCCTTGTTTCGAAGATCCGCGCCGGGCCGCAGCCGCGCGAACGGCCCGACATCGCAATTGGACGCGATCGTTGCGCCCTCGATATGGCTGAAGGCGTGAATCCGGGCGCCGGAGGCGATCCTGACGCCCGGGCCGAACCAGACATTCGGCTCGACGATCGTGTCGGCGCCGATTTCGGTATCATGCGAGAAATAGACGGTTTCGGGCGCGATCAGCGTAACGCCGGACAGCATCGCCTCGCGACGCCGGCGCGCCTGCCAGATGCCCTCGGCCTCGGCGAGCTCGGCCCGATTGTTGATGCCGAGCGCACTTTCAAAACTCGCTTCCGTGGCCACGACATCGAGGCCTTCAGCGCCTGCGATCTCGACGATGTCGGTGAGATAGAACTCGCCCTTGGCGTTCTCGTTGCCGACCTTGTCGAGCAGCCGAAGCGCATGCCTGCCCGCCACCGCCATCATGCCGGCGTTGCAGAAGCCGATCTTCTTTTCCTCGTCTGAGCAGTCTTTTTCCTCGCGGATGGCGACGAGCCGGCCGTCCTTTTCGATCAAACGGCCATAACCGCTCGGGCTTGGCGGGCGGAAGCCGATGACGGCAACGGCAGCGCCGGCCGCGAGCTTCTGCCGCGCGGCGGCCAGCGCTTGCGCATCGATCAGAGGCGTGTCGCCGAACATGACGAGGATGTCGTCGTAACCTTTTGATATCGCTTCGCGAGCGGCGAGAACGGCATGCGCGGTGCCGAGCCGCTTCTCCTGCACGAAAGTCTGCGCCGTCGGCGCGAATTTCTGCGCCGCCTTGCGCATTTCGTCGGCGCCGTGGCCGATCACCAACGCCAGGCCGGTTGCCCCTGCAGCCTCGGCCGCTTTCACGACATGCGCGACCATCGGCAGGCCGGCAATGGCGTGCAGCACCTTGGGCATGGCGCTTTTCATGCGCGTGCCCTCGCCGGCGGCGAGGATGACGGACAGGCAGGATCTCTGGCTCATGGGTAGGTAACCGTATGAAAAAGGTTTGAATCAACGCAGGCTAACAGCGCAGGCCATCCTGCACCAATGCGGTTAAATTCCGGTGCTATGGGGTCGGCAACTGACTTTTAATCAGCAGGTCTATCGGGAGAAACCGGCAACCGCCTCTACAACAGTCCGTGTTTCTTGAATTCCGCCTGCTCGTCGCCGGCGATCCAGCCAAACACTTTCAGGCTGCCGTCGCGCCGTTCGACGAGATAATCGACCTCGAAGTCGATGGTGACCGGACTTCTGTCCTTGCGTTCATACTCGCCCGATCATTCAACCTTGGCCACGCAATGGTCCTGGTCGATGGTCGTCACCGAGACATCCTTGCATGTCATCGTCTTGCTGCCCATCGCCCGATAGGCCTCGAAACCGTTCTTCATCACGTCCTTGAATTGCGGACCGTTCTCGCCGGTTATCACGCCGGCCGGCGTGACCGAAACAAATCCGGTCGAGTACATCGCCCCAAAATCGTCCATATCGACATTGCCGGCGATAGCGTCGTTGTAGACCTTCTCATAGGCCTTGAAGAACTTTTGCACGTCCGCTTTGGCCACCATTTTTGCCTCGCCGCAACTGTTTGAGCACAAGCTTGCAACGCCCAACGTTCAGCCATCGTTCCGGGGCGGCGGCAGCGGCTATCCCAACCGTCCCAGCACCGGGAAATTCTCCAAGAGCCAGTAGGACGCGCTCTGCACGCCGCCGGTGAGGAAGAACACGCCGGCGACGACCAGAAGCGCGCCGATCGCCTTCTCGACTCGGCCGAGATGGACGCGGAACTTGCCAAGGAAGCGCATGAAGGCGCCGGAAAACAGCGCCGCGATCAGGAACGGAATGCCGAGTCCAAGCGAATAGGCGGCAAGCAGCAGCGCGCCCTCGCCCACCGTCTCGCGCCCGCCGGCCAAGGTCAGGATCGGACCGAGCACAGGGCCAATGCAGGGTGTCCAGCCGAAGGCGAAGGCGAGCCCCATGACATAGGCCGCGATCATGCTGGCGGGCTTGCCCTGCGACTGGAAGCGCGCCTCGCGCGACAACAGCGGAATACGCAGGATGCCGAGGAAGTTGAGGCCCATGATGATGATCAGCACGCCCGCCGCCATCGCCAGCGGCTCCTGCCAGACGCGCAGCAAGCGGCCGATGGTCGAGGCGCCGGCGCCGAGCGCGACGAAGACGGTGGAGAAGCCGAGCACGAAGGCCAAGGACGCGTAGAGCAGCGCGCCGCGCGTGCCCTCGCGCGCCGTTACACCGGCATTGCCGCGGAAATCATCGACCGAGACGCCGGCCATGTAGCAGAGATAGGGCGGCACCAGCGGCAGAACGCAAGGAGACAGGAACGAGATCGCCCCTGCCCCGACCGCGCTGACATAGCCGATGTCCAATGCCATCCAATGAGTCCCGATTGTGTTGGCGTCGATATAGCGATGCGGGCGCGCCCCTGCCAATCACCATTGTGTGGCACGTCGCCGCTTCGCGAAGGAAGAAACGGCAGCCTCAATGCGTTGTTCAGGTGAGCGCGCGATTGCCGCGTGCTTGTTCTCAGGGAGATTTAGCATGAAAGCGATTGCACTCGGGTTTGCCGCCCTTTTGCTCGGCACCGCCGCGTCCCACGCCGCCGAGGCATGGAAGGAAGCCGAAGTCGGCGGCACCAAGATCTATACCGACGCCAAGGGCATGACGCTCTACACTTTCGACAAGGACGAGAAGGGCAAGTCCAACTGCCACGACAAATGCGCCGCCAACTGGCCGCCGCTGAAAGCCAAGGCGAGCGCGAAGACCGAAGGCGAATGGTCTGTCGTCAAGCGCAAAGACGGCACCCACATGTGGGCCTATGACGGCAAGCCGGTCTACACCTTCGTCAAGGACAAGAAGGCCGGCGACATGACCGGCGAAGGCGTCGCCGGCGCCTGGCACGTGGTCAAGGCTGACTGAACTCACGCTGTTGAACGCTTTGGCTGCCGGCACCCTCGATCCGGCAGCCAGTCGTCTTTTGCCGGTCGTCCGCCCGGTTCTCGCCGTGCATGCCTTCATCCCCAAAAATGTGATCTTTGCCATACACTCTAAGAGTGTATCGCCGATCGCCGCTTTCCAAATTGGCCGCTTCCCCTTGACCGATTGCAAAAGCACGGCCATGTGAGCGACGAAAAGAGTGGGATTTCGTCGTGCGTCGCGGAGTTCTTCCGCCACCTCACAGCTGATTAAGAGACCTCATGGACGTCGTCGTCGTCGAATCGCCGGCCAAGGCGAAGACAATCAACAAATATCTCGGCAAGAACTATAAGGTCCTGGCCTCGTTCGGCCATGTCCGCGATCTGCCGGCCAAGGACGGCTCGGTGCGGCCCGACGAGGACTTCGCCATGTCCTGGTCGGTCGACACCGCGTCCGGCAAGCGCCTCGCCGACATCGCCAAGGCGGTCAAGGATGCCGATGGGCTGATCCTCGCCACCGACCCGGATCGCGAGGGCGAGGCCATTTCCTGGCATGTGCTGGAAGTCCTGAAGCAGAAGCGCGCGCTGAAGGACAAGCCGGTCAGCCGCGTCGTCTTCAACGCCATCACCAAGGCCTCGGTGCTCGACGCGATGGCCAATCCGCGCCAGATCGACGCCCCGCTGGTCGACGCCTATCTCGCCCGCCGTGCGCTCGACTATCTCGTCGGCTTCACCCTGTCGCCGGTGCTGTGGCGCAAGCTGCCGGGCGCCCGTTCCGCGGGCCGCGTGCAGTCGGTGGCGCTACGCCTCGTCTGCGACCGCGAATCCGAGATCGAGCGCTTCATCCGCGAGGAATACTGGCAGATCGCCGCCATCCTCGACACGCCGCGCAACGACAGTTTCGAGGCGCGGCTGACTGCCTATGCCGGCAAGAAGTTGCAGAAGCTCGACATCGCCAACAAGGCGCAGGCCGACGACATCAAGGCGATGCTCGAGGGCGCGACCTTCAAGGCACTGTCGGTCGAGGCAAAGCCCACCAAGCGCAACCCCGGCCCGCCCTTCACCACCTCGACGCTGCAGCAGGCCGCCTCCTCGCGGCTCGGCTTTTCGGCCAACCGCACCATGCAGGTGGCGCAAAAACTCTATGAAGGCATGGATGTCGGCGGCGAGACCGCCGGCCTCATCACCTATATGCGAACCGACGGCGTGCAGATGGCGCCGGAAGCGATCGAGGCCGCCCGCAACGCCATCGTCAGCGAGTTCGGCGCCAAATACCTGCCGGAAAAGCCGCGTTTCTACACGACCAAGGCCAAGAACGCCCAGGAAGCCCACGAGGCGATCCGCCCGACCGATTTCAGGCGCACGCCGGCTTCGGTGCGGCAATATCTCGATGCCGACCAGGCCCGCCTCTACGAGCTGATCTGGAAGCGCGCCATCGCCAGCCAGATGCAGCCGGCCGAGATCGAGCGCACCACGGTCGAGATCGAGGCGGTCAACGGCGCCCGCACCGCGGAGCTTCGCGCGATCGGCTCGGTCATCCGCTTCGATGGCTTCATCGCCGCCTATACCGACCAGAAGGACGAGGACGCGGAGGACGAGGAGAGCCGCCGCCTGCCGGAGATCCGCTCCGGCGAGCAGCTTGCCCGTCAGGCGATCAACGCCACCCAGCACACCACCGAGCCGCCGCCGCGCTATTCCGAGGCTTCGCTGATCAAGAAGCTGGAGGAGCTGGGCATCGGCCGTCCGTCGACCTACACCGCGATCCTGAAGACGCTCGAGGACCGCGACTACGTCACCATCGACCGCCGCAAGCTGGTGCCGCAGGCCAAGGGCCGGCTGCTCTCGGCCTTCCTCGAAAGCTTCTTCGAGCGCTATGTCGAATACGACTTCACCGCCTCGCTCGAGGAAAAGCTCGACGAGATTTCCGACGGCAAGCTCGCCTGGAAGGACGTGCTGCGCGACTTCTGGAAGGATTTCTCCGGCGCTGTCGACGACATCAAGGAACTGCGTGTCGCCGACGTGCTCGATGCGCTCAATGAGGAACTCGCGCCGCTTGTCTTCCCGGAGCGCGAGGACGGTTCCAATCCGCGCATCTGCCCGAAATGCGGCACCGGAAACCTCTCGCTGAAGCTCGGCAAGTTCGGCGCCTTCGTCGGCTGCTCGAACTATCCGGAATGCTCCTACACCCGCCAGCTCGGCGACGCCGCCAACCCCAATGGCGAGAACGGCAACGGCGAGGATGGCGTCAAGCTGCTCGGCAAGGATCCTTACACGGCCGAGGAAATCACGCTGAGGAGCGGCCGGTTCGGCCCTTATATCCAGCGCGGCGAAGGCAAGGAGGCCAAGCGCTCGAGCCTGCCCAAGGGCTGGACGCCCGAACAGATCGACCACGAGAAGGCGCTGGCGCTTTTGTCGCTGCCGCGCGATGTGGGAAAACATCCAGAGACCGGCAAGATGATCTCTGCCGGACTCGGGCGCTACGGCCCATTCGTGCTGCATGACGGCACCTACGCGAATCTGGAGAGCATCGAAGACGTGTTCTCGATCGGCCTGAACCGCGCCGTCTCGGTGATCGCCGAGAAGCAGCAGAAGGGCAAGGCTGGCCGCAACGGCGCCACGCCGGCGGCGCTGAAGGAGCTTGGCGACCATCCCGACGGCGGCGGTAAGATCACGGTACGCGACGGCCGCTACGGACCCTATGTCAATTACGGCAAGGTCAATGCGACGCTGCCCAAGGGCAAGGACCCGCAATCGGTGACGATGGAAGAGGCGCTCGCCCTGATCGCCGAAAAGGAAGCCAAGGGCGGAGGCGGCAAGAAGCCCTTCCGCAGGGCGGCGAAGAAAGGATAGCAGGACGTGGCGCGCAGGATCTCCGGAAGAAGCCACGGCGATCCGCGCCACGCCGACACGAGGGCCAAGGTGGTCAAGGACGATTACCGGCCCTCGCGTGACGAGATCCTGCGCTACATTGCCGAAAATCCGGACCGCTCCGGCAAACGCGAGATCGCCAAGGCCTTCGCGCTGCGCGGCCAGGATCGCGTCTGGCTGAAAGACATGTTGCGCGACCTGCAGGACGAAGGCCTGCTGACCAAGGAGCGCAAGCGCCTCAGCCGCGCGGGCGCCGTGCCGCACGTCGCCGTGCTCGATATTTTCGGCCGCGACGACGACGGTGTGCTCCTGGCCAATCCGAGCGAATATACCAGCGCCGGTTCTCCGCCTGTCATTGCCATCCGTATTTCGCGCGGCGCCAGCGGCCCGGTGCCCGGCATCGGCGACCGCGTGCTCGCAAAAACCTTCCCGACCGACGATCCGTCAGGCCCTGCCTATACCGGGCGGGTGATGAAGATATTCGAGAAACGCAGCGATGCGGTGCTCGGCGTCTTCCGCGTGCTGAAGGACGGCACATTCCGCATCGAGCCGGTCGAACGCCGCCAGCCGGAACTGATCGTCGACAAGGAATTCCAAAACGGCGCGAAAAACGGCGACTTGGTCGAGGTCGAGCCGGCGCGGGCATTCCGTTACGGACTGCCCAGGGCAAAAGTGCTGGCGGTGCTGGGATCCTTGAGTAGCGAAAAGGCGGTCTCGATGATCGCCATCCACGCGCACGACATTCCCCATGTCTTTCCGGCGGACGTGATCGCCGAGGCCGAAGCGGTGAAGCCGGCGACACTCGATCACCGCGAGGATTGGCGCGGCCTGCCGCTGGTGACCATCGATCCGGCCGACGCCAAGGACCATGACGACGCCGTCTTCGCCACGCCTGATTCGGACGAGAAGAATCCCGGCGGCGTCGTCGTCACCGTGGCGATTGCCGATGTCGCCGCCTATGTGCGTTACGGCACACCGCTCGACCGCGAAGCCTTGAAGCGCGGCAATTCGGTCTATTTCCCGGATCGCGTCGTGCCGATGCTGCCCGAACGCATCTCGAACGACCTTTGCTCGCTGCGCGAGGGCGAGGATCGGCCGGCGATTGCCGTGCGCATGACCTTCTCCTCGGAAGGCCGCAAGCTCAGGCACTCCTTTCACCGCGTCATGATGAAGTCGGCGGCCAAGCTCGCCTATCCGCAGGCGCAGGCGGCGATCGACGGCGTGCCCGACGACAAGACGCGGCCGATCCTGGACAGCGTCCTGAAGCCGCTCTGGGATGCCTATGCCGTGCTGAAGCGCGGCCGCGACGCCCGCCAGCCGCTGGAGCTTGACCTTCCGGAGCGCAAGATCCTGCTCAAAGCGGACGGCACGGTCGACCGCGTCGTCGTGCCGGAGCGACTCGATGCGCATAAGCTCATCGAGGAGTTCATGATCCAGGCCAATGTCGCGGCCGCCGAGACCCTGGAGGGCAAGAAAGAGCCCCTCGTCTACCGCATCCATGACGCGCCGTCGCTCGCCAAGCAGGAATCGCTGCGCGATTTCTTGGCAACGCTCAGCCTGTCCCTGGCGCGCGGCGCGCAGATGCGGCCGAGCCAGTTCAACGGCATTCTGGAGCGGGTGCGCGGCGCCGACAACGAGGCGCTGGTCAACGAAGTGGTGCTGCGCTCGCAGAGCCAGGCCGAGTATTCGCCGAAGAATATCGGCCATTTCGGTCTCAACCTCAGGCGCTACGCGCATTTCACCTCGCCGATCCGCCGCTACGCCGACCTGATCGTGCACCGCGGGCTGATCGCGGCGCTTGGCCTCGGCCCCGGTGGCCTGACGCAGCAGGAAGCGGACCGGCTGGAAGAGGTCGCCGCGCTGATCTCGGCCACGGAACGGCGCGCCATGGCCGCCGAACGCGATACGGTCGACCGGCTGATCGCCGCCTATCTCGCCGAGCGCGTCAACGACACCTTCGACGCGCGCATTTCCGGCGTCACCAAGGCGGGACTCTTTGTCCAATTGCCGCAGTATGGCGCCGACGGCTTTATTCCGGTGTCAAGTCTGGGCGGCGATTACTATATCTACGACGAAACCGCCCGATCGCTGTACGGCGAACGCACCGGCAAAGGCTATCAGCTTGCCGACCGCGTCGAAGTCCGGCTGGTCGAGGTCGCGCCGATGGCCGGCGCGATGCGTTTCGAGATGCTGACCGACCCGAAGCCCCTGCCCGGCTCGAGGCGGTCGTTCCACAAGGCCAAGGGCCGTGCCCGCGCGTCGCAATCGCGCGCCGGTCCGCGCGGCAGGAGACGGTAATGCCAGGTAACTTCCAAGCAGAAGAACAGGTTTTTGGCGGCGAGCATCACTCTGGCCGTGTCGCCCGTCCGCTGTGGACGGCGATCAAGCGCGGCCTGCTCGGCCGTTGCCCGCATTGCGGCGAAGGCAAGCTGTTTTACGCCTTCACCAAGACCGTCGACACGTGCAGCGTCTGTGGCGAGGAGATCCATCACCATCGCGCGGACGACCTGCCCGCCTATCTGGTCATCGTCATTGTCGGCCACATCGTGGTCGGCTCCTTCATGGCGGTGGAGGCGACCACCACATTGTCGAACTTGCAGCACGCGCTGATCTGGGTGCCGTTGACCGTCATTCTCGCGCTCGTGCTTTTGCAACCGGTGAAGGGCGCCGTCATCGGCCTGCAATGGGCGCTTTATATGCACGGCTTCGGCGACGAGAAGGACGAATTCGAGAGCCATTCATAAGCCAGGGTTGCGCCGCTGCCGGCCCTGGTGCAAAGGCCGCGACGCGCAAGCCACTTTCGCATCAAGGAAGTTTCCGCTAGGTCGAGCGCATGGAAGGAATGACCAAGGCGGATGTCGACAAGCTCGATAAGGGCCTGGCCGTGCGCAGCGGCCGGGCGTTGCGTCCGCGTGATGCCGCGACCCTCATTCTGCTCGATCGCCGGGACAAGGAAGTCCTGGTGCTGATGGGCAGGCGCCATGCCAGGCACGCCTTCATGCCCGGGAAATTCGTCTTCCCCGGCGGCCGCACCGATCCCGCGGACAGCCGCATTCCCGTCGCCCAGTCTCTGCGCGGCGAAGAAGAGAAAAAGCTGGTCGCCGGTCCCGGCCGCGCCAGCGCGGCGCGTGCGCGGGCAATCGCCCTGTCGGCGATTCGCGAGACCTATGAGGAAGCCGGCCTGCTGATCGGCCGCAAGGGCGCCTTCGCGACCGCCAAGCGCGACTGGCAGGGTTTCGCCGAACATGGCGTTATCCCGTCGCTGGAAATGCTCCGCTTCATCGCCCGCGCCATCACCCCGCCCAATCGCGTGCGCCGTTTCGACACGCGTTTCTTCAGCGCCTGGCGCCACGATGTTGCCGTGGAATTGCCCGGCGGCGGCCCGACCAACGAGCTGGAGGAACTCGTCTGGCTGCCGCTTGCCGATGCCCGCAAGGCCGACATCCCCGACATTACCGGCATGATCCTGGAAGAGCTGGAAGGTCGGCTTGCCGACGATCCCTCGCTGCGGCCGGGGGGCGTCGTGCCGTTCTTCCGGCTCGTCCGCAATCGCTTCGTCCGCGAAGTCCTTTAGAAGCAGAGCATTTTGATCCCATGACGGTCGATACCCAACAACAGGGCGACGAACGCGTACACTGGCTGCCGATGGTCGCGGCGATCTCCTCGATCAGCGTCGTCGGCATCGCCATCGGCCTCGGCATGCCGCTGCTCAGCGTCATTTTGGAAAGCCGCGGCCATTCCGCTTCGATGATCGGCCTCAACACCGCCGTCGCCGGCCTCGCCTCGATCGCCGGCGCGCCTCTGGCGACGCCGCTCGCCATGCGGCTCGGCGTCGCCTGGACCATGCTGTTGATGATCGCCATCGGCGCGCTCGCCTTCGTCGGCTTCCATTTCGCGCCGGATTTCTGGATGTGGTTTCCTCTCCGCGTCGCCCTGCACATCTCGCTGACGGTGCTGTTCATCCTGTCGGAATTCTGGATCAGCACCTCCGCCCCGCCCAGCCGCCGCGGCCTTGTGCTTGGCATCTACGCCACCGTTTTGTCACTCGGCTTTGCCGCCGGACCCTGGCTGTTCGCTCATCTCGGCAGTTCGGGCTTTTTGCCATTCGGCGTGACCATAGGGCTGGTGACGCTTGCCGCCATTCCGGTGCTTGCGGCGCGCAACGAGAGCCCGACCATCGTCGCCGAGAGCGAGACCAGCCATTTCCTGCGCTACATCTGGCTGGTGCCGACCGCGACCTTCGCGGTGCTTGTCTTCGGCGCGGTCGAAACCGGCGGTTTCTCGCTGTTTCCCGTCTATGGCAGCCGGATCGGCTATTCGGAGGCCGACGCAGCACTTCTGCTGACCATGATCGGGCTCGGCAACGTGCTTCTGCAGATCCCCATCGGCATGATCAGCGATCGTATCTCGGACCGCCGCCATCTGCTTCTGGGCTGCGCCACCGTCGGCCTCGTCGGCACCGTCTTCATGCCGTTCTTCGCGCAGAACTGGCATCTGATGGCGGCGCTGCTGTTCGTCTGGGGCGGCGTCGTCGCCGCCATGTACACGATCGGCCTTGCCCATCTCGGCTCTCAGCTTTCCGGCCACGAGTTGGCATCGGCAAATGCCGCCTTCGTGCTTTGCTATGGTGTGGGCATGGTGATCGGCCCGCAGGCGATCGGCATCGGCATGGACGCCTTTGGCCCGTCGGGATTCGGCTGGTCGCTCGCCCTTTTCTTCGCCGCCTACATGCTTCTGGTCCTGGTCAGATTGGTGCGCAAGATTCTCTAGGCACATGCCCTGAGCGTCGGGCATCCTGACATCACCGTGTCAGCAGCACCCCTGCTATACCTGCCTCCAACGCGAGGTAGGAGAATTGCGAATGATCGACAGCGGCTTTGAGACCAAATCCCTCAGGATGGAACTGCTTCTGCTCGTCACATTCCAGGCGCCGGCCGCCGATGTCGAGCGCATCATGGAGGCGGTGGTGGCGATCACGCCGCTGCGCATGGGCAAATATGACGCCAACGCCTATCAGTCGGCGCAAGGCATCGAGCGCTACCGGCCGCTCGAAGGCGCCGCCGCCGGCGCCGAGACGGAATTGCGCCGGCGGCCCGGCACCGTCGAGGTGTCGTTCGAGATCGCCGACGACCAGGCGCTCGCCGCCCGCGTCGTCGAGGCGATATTCCAGGCCCATTCCTATCAGGAGCCTGTCATCCGCATCCAACCGCTGCTCGCCAGCCGTTCCAAAGGACTGGACGATCGCGCCAATCCCAACCGCTGGTGGAACATGACGGGAGACTGGAAAAAGGCGGGCGAGGATCGACCAGGCAAGGCGCCACGGCCGGAATCGGTCGCGGCGGAGTGACGCTGCAACCTTGTAGTGTCCGAGGAAATCGATCGATGAATGACGAGGCAACCCGCAAGCCCGCACGCGATCCCCAGGACCTGGCGCGGCTTTTGGTTTCTCGCCAGCAGGCGGGAGACGCGGAAGGAATGGCTGCTCTCTACACGCCCGATGCCATCCTCGATATCGGCGGCGGGCAGCTGGCGCGCGGCGGGGACGCCATCCGCGCGTTCTACGCCAGGTTGGTGATGGCTGGGCCAAAGTTTGAACTTGGGGATCAGCGTCCAGCCATGATCAACGGAGATTTGGCGCTCACGTCCACGCGCCTCCCCGACGGCACCGTGACAGTGGAAATTGCCCGCCGGCAAGGCGACGGGACATGGCTTTGGGTGATCGACCAGCCATCCGTCCTTCCATGAGCATGGCTCGCCGTAGTGCCCGAAACGATCCTCGGAAGGCACCCGGGCTTGACTTTCCAGGCGCGTTCGTTATGTGTCGCGCCAAGTTTCCCGCGTCCGGGTGTTTTCCCCGTGCTCCAGCGGCCAAAACTCCACGAACATTAACGGACGAACATCATGGCCAAAGCCGCAAACATCAAGATCAAGCTTCTGTCGACCGCCGACACCGGGTTCTTCTACGTGACCAGCAAGAACAGCCGTACCAAGACGGACAAGCTCTCGTTCCGCAAGTACGATCCGGTCGCCAAGAAGCACGTCGAGTTCAAGGAAACCAAGATCAAGTAATCTGGTTATCCTGAGAAATCAAAACGCCGCCCTTTGGGCGGCGTTTTTGTTTTGGGGCCAATTCCAGGAAAAGCCCGACACGGTTTTGTGGCAGGAATTGCGTCAAGCAAAGCTATGGAAAGGACCAGCCGAGCGAGGAGTCGAGCGGCTGTCCGCGCAAGGTTCCGATGGCGGGTTTTGTAGAAAAGGGGGCCGGTCGGCGTTTGGCAGCGGTACGAGGAGGCCACTATGTGCCAGCGCCGGCCGGCCGACCCCACGGACCCAGGAGATGCGGCGGACCTGAGCATCATGGGGTATTTTTGGATCGAGCCGGCTAGTCTACCCTCGTGCCGGCTCCGTCTTCTGTCTATGCGTCGCAGATTTGCGCAAGACCTTATAAAAATCAACCATTTCTTAACCACCGCTCGCGAATCGCTTGGGTTAAGGTAAATTCGTAACCCTGTTCAGACCGCCGCGAATCGGCGCGTTTCCCAAGCATCTCTCCCGAAGTGGCGATTGGTTTCGGGACAAAGACATGCGCAAAGTTGAAATATAAAGCATATGAGCAAATTCTGAAAGATCGCGGCGCGCTTCAGGCAGCCTTGGCGACGACGCGGTTGCGACCGCCGCTTTTGGCTTCATAGAGCGCAAGGTCGGCGCGCTTCATCAGCGCCGCGACGCTGTCGGTCCCTTTCAGCAACGAAGACACGCCGACGCTGACCGTGACCTCGATCGTCTTGCCGTCGTTGCCGACCGCAAACGGCGCCTGCGCGATCTCGGCGCGGATGCGTTCGGCCACCTTCTCGGCGACCGGGCCGTCGGTATCCGGCATCACCACGACGAACTCCTCGCCGCCGAAGCGGCAGGCGAGATCGATGCCGCGCACATTCTTGCGCAGCCGCCTGGCGAACTCGCGCAGCACATCGTCGCCGCCGTCATGGCCATAAGTGTCGTTGATCGACTTGAAGCGATCGAGATCGGTGATCATCACCGACAGCGGCCGCCGCCGCGCCACGGCTCGATCGAACAGCGTCTGCAGATGGCTGTCGAGGTAGCGCCGGTTATGCAGCCCGGTCAGCCCGTCGATCACCGCCATCTCGATGGTCTGCGCGACACTGGCGCGCAACTGGTCGTTATAGCGTTTGCGCCGCACCTGCGTGCGCAGGCGCGCCGTCAGCTCGTGCTGGTCGATCGGCCGGATCAGGTAATCGTTGATGCCGAGCTCCAGGCCACGCAGGATGCGGCCCTCCTCGCCTTCGTCGGCGAGCAGCATGATCGGCAGGAAGCGGGTGCGGTCGAGCGAACGCAATTGCGAGCAGAGCCTCAGCGCATCGAAGCCGGTGAAGGCAGTCGACACCAGCACGCATTCATACGGTGTCTCGGCGGCCTGGAAGAACCCTGCGTTCGGATCGGTCGCGACATCGAGCTCGGCGCTGTTGCGCAACATCTTCTGGATGCGTTCGACGGAAGATTTGCGCTCGTCGACGAGGAGCACTCTCGGCTTGGCGTCTCCGGTCGCGAAATCGCGGCTCAGAAGCTCTTCGATGCCGATATTGCGCGTTGTCGAGGCGCGCAGCCTGAGCTCGTCGGTCAGCGATTTCAGCCTGACGAGGCTCTTCACACGCGTCATCAGTTGCAGGTCGTTGACCGGCTTGGTCAGAAAATCGTCCGCGCCCGCCTCGAGGCCGCGCACCCGGTCCGAGACCTGGTCGAGCGCGGTGATCATGACGACGGGGATATGCGAGGTCGCAGGGTCGCTCTTCAGGCGCCTGCAGACCTCGAACCCGTCCATGTCAGGCATCATCACATCGAGCAACACCACGTCGACCTTACCGTTCTCGCAGGTCTCGATCGCATCCGGACCGTTGCTGGCGGTCAGCACCTCGAAATACTCGGCAAGCAGCCGAACCTCCAGCAGCCGCACATTGGCGGGGATATCGTCGACGACGAGGATCCGCGCTGTCATCTCAAAAAACTCCGGTTCTGCTGGTCTCGGGCATCAGGCGTCGCCCAGATAGGATTTGATCGTCTCGATGAAGCGCGGCACCGAGATCGGCTTGGAGATATAGGCCTCGCAGCCGCCCTGCCGGATGCGCTCCTCATCGCCCTTCATGGCGAAGGCGGTGACGGCGATGACCGGAATCGAGTGCAGCTCGTCGTCTTCCTTCAGCCATTTCGTCACTTCCAGGCCGGAGACTTCGGGCAGTTGGATGTCCATGAGAATGAGGTCCGGCCGGTGCTGGCGCGCGAGATCCAGCGCCTCCAGCCCGTTGCGTGTGCGAACCGTCTCGTAACCGCTGGCTTCGATGAGGTCCCGAAAGAGCTTCATGTTGAGCTCGTTGTCCTCGACGATCATGACCTTCTTAGCCATCAGTTTCCCGTCCCGACCGCCCCCGAAGCCGAGGACGATCGCAATGCGTCCCCTTCGGACCGCACCCAACCCTTTTCCACTCTAGCCCAATATGATTGACGAAACGGAAACCGGAGGTTGGAAAGCTGCACCAATTTCCACCTTCGGACGTTGTACGGGAGAGAGCGGAGGCTTGCCGCAAGCGACGCTTGCCGTTACTGCGGAAGGAGACTCAAAAAAAATCCACCATTCCAAAGGTAATGATGGCGAACGCAGCGTCAATGCGCGAGGAAGCGGAAACCATTGCCGTCAAGGCGTTGGGCTTCGTCGCCGCCGATCCGGAACTTCTGCCGCGCTTCTTGGCGATCACCGGCATCGAGGCGAACTCGATCCGCAGGGCCGCCGCGGAGCCCGGTTTCCTCGCCGGCGTCCTGCAATTCATCCTTGCCCACGAGCCGACGCTGCTGCGCTTCGCCGAGGAGACCGGCACGCCGCCGGCCGCCGTCGGAAAGGCATTGCGCGCGCTCCCGCTCGGCAACGACGATCACGAGCGTTCGACATGAGCGACGATCCCGAGACGGCGCGGCAGATCGAAGAGCTTGCCGCCGACGACCGGCCGCTGCTGGTGCTCGACGTCGACGATGTCGTGCTGGAATTCATCCGGCCCTTCCCGCATTTCCTGAGAACGCGCGGCCTCGGGCTCACCATCGCCTCCTTCCGCCTCACCGGCAACATCGCCGAAACCGCAACCGGGCGGCTGATCGAACAGCCGGAAGTGACGGCGCTGCTCGGCGATTTCTTCGACACCCAGGCGGATTGGCAAAGTATCACCGAGGGCGCGGCGGACGCCCTGGCGATGCTTGGACGAGGCGCCGAGATCGTCATGCTGACCGCCATGCCGCACAAGCATCGCGCCGTGCGCCGCGCGCACCTCGATGCGCTCGGGCTCAACTACCCGCTGCTGACGACGGAGATGGCCAAGGGGCCGGCCATCGCGAAACTGCGGGGCCTCAAGGGTCGGCCGGTCGCCTTTGTCGACGACCAACCCTCCAACCTGGTCTCGGCGCGCAATTCCGTGGCAGATGCCCACCTTTTCCACTTGATGGCCGACAATTCGTTGCGCGCCTTCCTGCCGCCGACGCCGCAAGACATCATCTCGGTCGAGGACTGGCGTGAGGCGGCGCCCAAGATCGCGGCGGCGCTCGGGCTTTAGCGCAAGCGCTCAGGGCTGCAGCTTCGCGCCCGCCCCGCCATTGTTGCCGCCGTCCGAATCGTCCGTTCCGTTCGCGCCGTCATCACTCGAGCTGTCATCCTGGCCCGAATTGTCGTCTTGGACTTCATCCGGCCCCTTCAGCATGGCGCCGTTGACCGCGACGGACCCATCGGCCTTGGTGTTGATCACCCACTCCAGACGGCCGTCCGGCAGCGTCCTGCCGAAGCCCTTGACCGCCAGGGCAAAGGGGAAGGCCTGCGCCATTTGCTCATCGCTTTTGGCGCCTTCCTTCAAGGCATCGACGATCTTGTCGTAGCCGGCCACATCCACTGTCACGGTCGCATCCGGTTTCTCGCCGCCCGGGAACGTCATCTCGCCCTCCATGGCGACTTCAATGTCGCCACTCTTTACCGTGCTGTGCCCTATGACGACCTTCGGATTCTTGGCTTTGAAATCGGCGACCAGAGCCTTGCCGAATTCCTCTGACAGCGGCGGATTTTTATTGAGATCAAAAGCTTCGATCGCTTTCTTCGCCATCGTATCGAGGTCGATGTTGGCGCCGCCGAAGTTGAGGTCGATATCGGTCGGCACCAATGGGGCGGTCCAGGCCGGCAACAATTGCCGCGGGATCGTCAGACCGGAGGCCTTGATCCCATAATTGATCTTGCCGCTCTGAGAGACGCCGTCCATGCCGCTAGCCATGTTCAACTGCTTCGCGCCCCACTTACCGACTGGGCTCTCCATCGCGAAATCTTTGAAGGCGTACGTTCCGTCGATTCTTTCCCAGACGGGCAGCGCAGCAAGGAGACGCGACTTAAGCTCGGCCTGATTTGCCTTCAATTTGGCTTCGTCTTCATTAGCAACGGCAAAAGCAAGCAGGTCCATCAGCGGCTTCGTCCGAACACCCTTACCGTTTGCATTCACCGAAAGTTCCGGCGCATTGAGAGTGACCGGGAAATTCAATCCTCGCTCGGGATCGTTGATTTTGACGACTTCGGCGAAGTTCAAGATCTTTTCAGCCAGAGTAAAATCGATGCCGCCGCTCGCCGATTTTGTCGAAGTGATTGTGGCGGTGCCCGCACCTGCGGAGACATCCGCCTCCTGCTTCGGCTCCCGGGTCTTCATCGTCATGGCGTCCATCGACCCCGTAGCGCTCACGAAGGCCGCCAGGCTGGGGTCGTAGATCCCGGCGAACTTGTTGTTCGACACGGAAAAATCCATGTGTTGCGGCCCTTCAGGGCCCTTGAAATCGAGTGAGCCATTCAAAGACGTGTCCGCCGACACGTCCCACTGCCCGTCCTGGCGTGGCTTGACCCGCATGTCGTAGGGCGTGACGTCGAACTTGAAGGAGTCCTGTTTCGCCAGCAAAGCGACGAGCGGCTTGAAATCGAAGGCGAGTTTGTACGCATCGCCGTCGGCGGTGATCTTCAAGAGCCCGATATCGAAACCCTGCCTGCCGAAATAATGCGCCAGATCATCGGTAAGCTTTTTCGCGCCTTGATCGTCGACGGTCTGGGCAAGAGCTGGCGCGCTGAGCGCAAGGGCAAAGGCAAGTGGCAAAATACGCTTCACGTTGGTTCTCCGTTATCCCGGAAGAATGATTTGCGCTTCTGGTAGGCAAGAAGCGTTACAGCCGCAAGACGCCGACTGTAGGGCAAAAGCGCAGCTGGCTAAAGCACCAGCCGCATCAGCGGCCGGCCGGGTTTGCGTTCCACAAGCCTTTCGAAGCCGGCCTTCTCGAACACCCGCGACGAGCCGACGAAAAGCCCGATCGAACGCGAATCGCGCGACAGGTCGATCGGGCAGGCTTCGAGCAGCCTGGCGCCGTTCTCGCGGGCGAAGGCGATGCCACCCTCGACGAGACGATGCGTAATGCCGCGGCCCCTGGCCTTGACGCGAATGAAGAAGCACGAGATCGCCCAGACGTCCGGGTCGTCGGCATCGGCAGGATCGACCGGCGCCGAGCCCCTGCCTTGATTGTTCCACTCGGGCACGTCGGCGCGCGGACCGACCTGCATCCAGCCGACAGCCTTGCCGTCTTCGATGGCCAAAAGGCCCGGCGGCGGGCCTGCCTCGATGCGCGCCTTGATAAGGTCCTTGTTGCGCTCCTTGTCGCTGGCGCGGCGCTCCGCCGGCGCCAGCCGGAAATGCGTGCACCAGCAGCCGTAGCAGGCGCCTTGCTTGCCGAAGAGGTCTTCGAAATCGGGCCAGAGCTCGGGGGTCAGCGGTGCTATGGTCGTGCTCATGCGTTCTCCCCAGGCCAAGCTTGTTGCCAGCCTTGCGCTGTCGTACCATTGCGTTTGTTCTCTTTATGTTCGCAGCGATGGCGGCTCCTGTCAACAATCCCGAACACGGTTTTTGCCGTGACTGCCTGGCGCTCCAGCGCTCGCAGACGCGGCGCTGCGATCGCTGCGGCAGCCCGCGCCTTGTCCGTCATCCCGAGCTCTACCGGCTCAAGATCGCCCATATCGATTGCGACGCCTTCTACGCGGCGATCGAAAAGCGCGACAATCCGGCGCTGAAGGACAGGCCGGTCATCGTCGGCGGCGGCCGGCGCGGCGTCGTCTCCACCGCTTGCTACATCGCCCGCATCCAGGGCGTTCGCTCGGCCATGCCGATGTTCAAGGCGCTCGAACTGTGCCCCGAAGCGGTGGTGATCCCGCCCAATATGGAAAAATATGTCGGCGTCGGGCGCGAGGTCCGCGCGTTGATGCAGGCGTTGACGCCGCAGGTCGAGCCGCTGTCGATCGACGAGGCCTTTCTCGACCTCGCCGGCACCGAGCGGCTGCACGGCATGCCGCCGGCGCTGGTGCTGGCGCGCTTCGCGCAGACGGTGGAAAAGGAGCTCGGCATCACCGTTTCGGCCGGCCTCACCTACTGCAAGTTCCTGGCCAAGATCGCCTCGGATTTCCGCAAGCCGCGCGGCTTTTCGGTGATCGGCGAAGCCGAGGCGCCAAGCTTCCTCGCCGCGCAGCCGGTGACGATGATCTGGGGCGTCGGGAAGGCGCTGGCCGCGACGCTGGAGCGCGACGGCATCCGCATGATCGCGCAATTGCAGCGCATGGAGCGCGGCGACCTGATGCGCCGCTATGGCGTGATGGGCGACCGGCTTTATCGGTTGTCGCGCGGCGAGGACGATCGCCCGGTCGATCCCGACGGCGATGCCAAGAGCGTCTCGGCCGAAACCACCTTCGACACCGACATCGCCGCCCTGGCGGAACTGGTGCCGGTGCTGCGCGGGCTCTCCGAAAAGGTCTCGGCGCGGCTGAAGAAATCCGGCATTGCCGGACGCACGGTGGTGCTGAAGTTGAAGACGCAGGATTTCAGGACCCGCACCCGCAACCGCCAGCTCGGCGATCCGACCCGGCTGGCCGACCGCATTTTCCAGACCGGGCTCGACCTGTTGCGCCGCGAGACCGACGGCACCAAATTCCGCCTGCTCGGCATCGGCGTCAGCGACCTCTCCGACGACGAAAAGGCCGATCCGCCCGATCTGGTCGACGTGCAGTCGCGCAAGCGCGCGCTGGCTGAGGGCGCAATGGACACGTTGCGCGACAAGTTCGGCAGGAAAGCCGTCGAGACCGGCTATACGTTCGGCAAGGGCCGCGCCGCCAATCCGCCCGAGCCGATTGAAGAGTGAACCATCAGCTGCGCTTCAGATCGATCCGGCTCGTCACCACCATCTTGCCGGTCGCCGGATCCATGTCGGTCACCGTCATGCGCATGTTGTCCGGCCCGACCTTCTCGACAGTCAGTTCCGCGTCGCGGTCGCCATTGACGATTTTCGCCCAATGGATGTCGAGATTGACCGCGTCGCCCTCGCGGCTTCCGCTCAGCCCCGCGGGCCCGCTGCGCGAGCCGATATAGGTGCCGGTATAGCGCGCCCCGCTGACCTTCAGGTCGGCGCGGATTTCGCGCGACATGATCAGCAGCGCGCGGCAGGTGCCATCAAGCGACAGCGAATTCGCCGTCGCGTCCGAGGTGAAGGTGCAATTGATGTTCATCACCGGCATGTTGGTTCTTATCCTGACCGTTCCCTTGCCGGAGAACTTTCCCTGCAGCGAACGCAGAAAGGCCGCCTCGTCGGCATGCGCGCCCGTCGCGCACAAAAGGCAGGCGGCGGCCAGCAAGGCGGCAGTCGATTTCATCAAGGCGTTCCCCTCTCGCGATCGCTGGTAATGATTCCAGGAAAAGTATGACACGGTTTCGACCGGCACCTTCCGAAGGAAGGCGGAAGCGTGAATTTAACGGGCGCCGCGGCCGCAAGGTTCCGCCGTCGCCATGACGGTTTTTTGACACCCCTGTTCGCTGGCCCAGTGGAATGACGCCACTAACGGTTGCGGCTCAAGTCCAAGCTTGCGACATAGGCGCCCAAATGGCGCCCGCTCCCTCGATCCCAAAAGCCGCATTCTGGATGGCTCTGTCAATCGCCTCGATGTTGGCGATGTCGGTTGCCGGCCGCGAGACGACGGCCGAACTCAACGTCTTCCAGGTCCTGGAGCTGCGCTCGGTGATCGGTTTCTTCATCCTTTTGCCGCTGGTGATGATGAGCGGCGGCTTTGCGGCGATGCGCACCCAGCGCCCGTTCGCCCATATCGCCCGCAACATCATCCACTACACCGGACAGGCCGCCTGGCTCTATGCGCTCACCCTCATTCCGCTCGCCGTGCTGATCTCGATCGAGTTCACCACGCCGATCTGGACGGCGATATTCGCGGTCAGCTTTCTGGGGGAAAGGCTTTCGCGTTCGAAGCTGACGGCGATCGTGCTTGGCCTGATCGGCGTGGTCGTCATCGTGCGGCCCAGCGCCGGTTCGATGGATCCCGGCCACCTCGTCGTCCTGGGCGCCGCGGTCTGCTTCGGCATCTCCATGGTGCTGGTCAAGTCGATGACCAAGACCGAAAGCGTGGTGCGCATCATCTTCTGGATGCTGATCATCCAGTCGGTGGTCGGCCTCATCCCGGCTCTCTACAGCTGGCACACCCCCTCGCCCGGCCTCTGGCCGTGGATCTTCGTCATCGCCTTCACCGGCATGTCCTCGCATTTCTGCCTGGCCCGTGCGCTGACCCACGCCGACGCCACCATCATCTCGCCGATGGATTTCCTGCGCGTGCCGCTGACGGCGCTGGTCGGCTGGCTGCTCTATCATGAACAGATCGACGTCTTCACTGCCGGCGGCGCGGCCCTGATTCTCGCCGGCAACCTGCTCAACCTGCAGAAGAAGACGCCGCGGGTTGCCGAAGCCGAGGCAGCAACGCCCTGAGCTAAACCAGCTCTACTTCGACGACACCTTGCACCGCGCGCATGGCAGATGCGATTTGTGGCGAAATACGATAGCGACCTAGATCGATCTCGACCTCGCCCTCTGCACCCTTAAGCACGATGATGCTAACCTGACTGTCACCGCGCTGTTTGAGCTGTGATTGAATAGTCGGTGATGGGCGATCATCTCTAACAAAGATGCGTAATGCTTTCTGGATCCGACTGGCTTCATCATCCAGTGATTGCACTGCATTAATGCGCAGATTGATGCCTTCGGGCCTATCCTCCGCGGAAACCATGATGACCACCGAGTTGCCGGGCTCCAGCATATCGCGAAATTGCGCCAAGCCTTCGGAAAACAGAACAGCCTCATACTGGCCTGTTGTATCGGAAAACTGCACTACCCCCATTTTATTGCCCGTTCGGGTCTTGCGCTCCTGCTTGGAAGTGACCGTCCCGGCGAGCCGCCCATTGGTTGCTCCGCGTTTAACGGCGGCCGAGAATTCAGCCCAGTTCTGCACCCGCATCTTCTGCAGCGCGGCCTTGTACTCATCCAGCGGATGCGCCGAGAGGTAGAAGCCCACCACCTGGAACTCGCGGTGCAACCGGTCCGCGGCAAGCCACGGATCGGTCGCGGGCAGATTGAGCGCCTGCGACTGACTCCCAAGCGAGGCGCCGAAAATGTCGGCCTGGCCGGAAATGGCGTTCTGCTGCGCCAGCGAGGCGAGCCCCATCATGCGCTCGACGCCGGCCATCATCTGGGCGCGGTCGTGCCCGAAGCAATCCAGCGCGCCGGCCATGATCAGGCTTTCGAAGACGCGCTTTCCGACGATCTTCGGATCGACGCGCTCGCAGAAATCGGCAAGGTTCTTGAACGGCTTCTCGCCGCGCACAGCGACGATATGCTCGACCGCCGCGTCGCCGACGCCTTTCAGCGCCGCCAGCGAGTAGAAAATCTTGTTCTCGCCGACCTCGAAGGGACGAAAGCTGGTCATAACCGACGGCGCCACCACCTCGATGCCGAGACGCATGGCGTCCTGGCGGAAGTCGGCCAGCTTGTCGGTGTTGCTCATGTCGAGCGTCATCGACGCCGCCAGGAACTCGACCGGGTAGTGCGCCTTGAGATAGGCGGTCTGGTAGGAAACGACGGCGTAGGCAGCCGCGTGCGACTTGTTGAAGCCGTAGTCGGCGAACTTGGCCAGAAGATCGAAGATGAAGTCGGCCTGCGGCTTGGAGACTCCGCGCTCGACCGCGCCGGAAACAAAGCGCTCGCGCTGCTTGTCCATCTCGGCGCGGATCTTCTTGCCCATGGCGCGGCGCAACAGGTCGGCTTCGCCGAGCGAGTAGCCGGAAAGCTCCTGCGCGATCTGCATCACCTGTTCCTGGTAGACGATGACGCCTTGCGTCTCCTTCACCAGATGGTCGATCTTGGGATGGATCGAGGCCATCTCCTCCTCGCCATGCTTTCTGGCGTTGTAGGTCGGGATGTTCTCCATCGGGCCGGGACGGTAGAGCGCCACCAGCGCGATGATGTCCTCGATGCAGTCCGGACGCATGCCGATCAGCGCCTTGCGCATGCCGGCACTTTCAACCTGGAACACGCCGACCACTTCACCGCGCGACAGCATGGCGTAGGTGTCCTTGTCGTCGAGCGGGATCGTGGCGAGATCGATGTCGACGCCACGACGGCGGATGAGCTTCACCGCCGTTTCCAGCACAGTCAGCGTCTTCAGGCCAAGGAAGTCGAACTTCACCAGCCCCGCCTGCTCGACATATTTCATGTTGAACTGGGTGACCGGCATGTCCGAGCGCGGATCGCGGTACATCGGCACCAGCTCGGACAACGGCCGGTCGCCGATGACGATGCCGGCGGCGTGCGTCGAGGCGTGGCGGTAGAGGCCTTCGAGCTTCTGCGCCGTGTCGAGCAGGGTCTGGACGATCGGCTCCTTCTCCGCCTCCTCGGCAAAGCGCGGTTCGTTGGCGATGGCGTCCGCGAGCTTGACCGGATTGGCCGGGTTCTGCGGCACCATCTTGGAGAGCTTGTCGACCTGGCCGTAGGGCATTTGCAACACGCGGCCGACGTCGCGCAGCACCGCGCGCGCCTGCAGCGTACCGAAGGTGATGATCTGGCCGACCTGGTCGCGCCCATATTTCTGCTGGACGTAGCGGATGACTTCCTCGCGACGGTCCTGGCAGAAGTCGATGTCGAAGTCCGGCATCGAGACGCGGTCCGGGTTGAGGAAGCGCTCGAACAGCAGCGAGAAGCGCAGCGGGTCGATATCGGTGATGGTGGTCGAATAGGCGACCAGCGAGCCGGCGCCCGAACCGCGCCCCGGCCCAACCGGGATGCCTTGCGATTTGGCCCATTTGATGAAGTCGGCGACGATCAGGAAGTAACCGGGGAACTTCATCTTCTCGATGATGCCGAGCTCGAATTCGAGCCGCTCGCGATATTGCTCGACGGTATAGCCCGGCGTCGGCCCATGCGCCGCAAGCCGCTTCTCCAGGCCCTCTCGCGCTTGCCGGGCAAGCTCTGCCGCCTCGGCTTTCTCGGCCGCGTCCTTGTCGGCGGCGTCGGCGCCGGTGAAGCGCGGCAGGATCGGGCTGCGGTTCTTCGGATAGTAGGAACAGCGCATGGCGATCTCGACCGTGTTGTCGATCGCTTCCGGCAGATCGGAGAACAGTCGAGCCATGTCCGCCTGGCTGCGCAGGAAATTGTCCGGTGAAAGCCGCCGGCGATTGTCCGCGGCCACCACCGAGCCTTCGGCGATCGCAATCAGCGCGTCATGCGCTTCATAGTCCTCGCGCTTGGAGAAGAACGCCTCGTTGGTGGCGACCAGCGGCAGGTCGTGCGTGTAGGCCAGGTCGACCGTCGACTTTTCGACCATCCGGTCGTAGCCGGCGACGCGTTCCAATTCGACATAGAGACGATCGCCGAACAGGCCCTTGAGGAACAGCAGCCGCTGTTCGGCGAGGTCGCGCCTGTCCGCTTTGAGCGCGCTGCCGATCGGGCCGCGCGGGCCGCCGGTCAGGCAAATCAGCCCGTCGCACCGGCCTTCCAGCATGGCGCTGGTAAGGTGCACCGGCTCTCCGGGCGGCGTCTCGAGATAAACCTTGCTGATCAGCCGCACGAGATTGGCATAGCCAGCCTCGCTGGCGGCGATCAGCACGACCGGCGACATGTCCGGCCCAAGTCGGCGGCGGTCGCGCTGGCCGTCGGTCGCCTCGCCGGAAAAGGCGAGATCGATCTGGCAGCCGATGATCGGCTGGATGCCGTCCTTGACCGCCTTCTGCGCGAATTCGAGCGCGCCGAACAGGTTGTTGGTGTCGGTGACCGCGATCGCCGGCGCCTCGTCCTTCACGGCATGGCCGACGATCGCGCCAAGCTGCAGCGCGCCTTCGAGCAGCGAATAGGCCGAGTGCACGCGCAGATGGATGAAGGTGCGTGCCGGCGCTTCCGGCCGCGCGGCCTTCACGGCTGCTTCGCGCTGCAACGGGTCGCGTGGAAGTCGTTCATCCGCCATGTTTTTTCGCGCTGTCCCAAAGACTCAAAATCCATGCAGATGTATTGTCCCGGACGGGGCCATGCCAGTCCAGCACAAAAGACCCGCAGGCACAGGCTTGCGACCCGGTACCGCCTCTTCTCAGGCGAACTCCATGATCACGGCATCGACCGCGAGGCTATCGCCGGGCTTGGCGTTGAGCTTGGCTATCGTGAGGTCGCGTTCGGCGCGCAGCACGTTCTCCATCTTCATCGCTTCGACCACGGCCAGCGTCTCGCCGGCCTTGACCTCCTGGCCCTCGGCGACGGCGATCGAGACGACGAGACCTGGCATCGGGCAGAGCAGCATCTTCGAGGTGTCCGGCGGCAGTTTCTCCGGCATCAGCCTTTCAAGCTCAGCCGTGCGCGGCAGCATGGCGCGCGCGGTCACCGACATGCCTTTCCAGGCTATCCGCAGCCCGTTGAGCGCGGGGCGGATCTGGGCGGCGATGCTGTTGCCGCCGACCGTACCCTGCCAGATCGCGTCGCCCGGCCGCCAGTCGGAGGCGACCGTCAACGGCTTGCCGCCGTCGATCGACAGATCGACCTCCATCGGGATGGAAACCATGCCGTCGACGATCTCGACCGGCAGATAGCCAGCGTCGATCTTCACCACCCAGTCGCGCTTGAGATGGCCGGAATGCGGCGCCAGCCTGCCGCTCAGGCGGTCGAGCCGGTCGCGGCGCAGCAGTTCGATCGCCGTCGCGACGGCGGCGAACACCGCCCTCTCATCGCCATCCGGCGCGACCGGCGCGAAGCCATCGGGATACTCCTCGGCGATGAAGCCGGTCGACAGCCGCCCTTCCCGCCAGCGCGGATGCTGCATCAGCGCCGACAGGAACGGGATGTTGTGCTCGATGCCGTCGACGACGAAGCTGTCCAGCGCCTGCGACATGGCGTCGATCGCCGCCAGCCGATTCGGCGCCCAGCTGCAGAGCTTAGCCACCATCGGGTCGTAGAACATCGAGATTTCCGACCCTTCGGCGACGCCGGTATCGTTGCGGATGACGATGTCGCCGAACGTGCCTTCTTCCGGCGGCCGGTAACGGGTCAGCCGGCCGATCGACGGCAGGAAATTGCGGAAAGGGTCCTCGGCATAAAGGCGGCTCTCCACCGCCCAGCCGTTGAGCTTCACGTCGCTCTGCTTGATGCCGAGCTTCTCACCGGCTGCGACACGGATCATCTGCTCGACCAGGTCGATGCCGGTGACCAATTCGGTCACCGGGTGCTCGACCTGCAATCGCGTGTTCATTTCAAGGAAATAGAAATTCTTGTCCTTGTCGACGATGAACTCGACCGTGCCGGCGCTTTGATAGTCGACGGCTTTCGCCAGCGCCACCGCCTGCTCGCCCATTGCCTTCCTGGTCTTGGCGTCGAGGAATGGCGAAGGCGCCTCCTCGACCACTTTCTGGTTACGGCGCTGGATCGAGCATTCGCGCTCGCCAAGGTAAAGGGCGGTGCCATGCGCGTCGGCCAGCACCTGGATCTCGATGTGGCGAGGGTCGACGACGAACTTCTCGATGAAGACGCGGTCGTCGCCAAAGGAGCTTTTCGCTTCCGAACGCGCCCGCTCGAAACCGTCGCGCACCTCCGCCTTGCTCCAGGCGATGCGCATGCCCTTGCCGCCGCCGCCAGCCGAGGCCTTAATCATGACCGGATAGCCGATCTCGCCGGCGATCTTCTCGGCATGGTCGGTGTCTTCGATGACACCCAGCCACCCAGGCACGGTCGAGACCTTGGCCTCGCTGGCGAACTTCTTCGATTCGATCTTGTCGCCCATCGCCTTGATGGCCTTGGGCTTCGGCCCGATGAAGACGATGCCTTCCTTCTCCAGCGCCTCGCAGAAGGAGGCGCGCTCGGACAGGAACCCATAGCCCGGATGCACGGCCTGCGCGCCGGTTTCCTTGCAGGCGGCGATGATCTTCTCTGGCAGCAGATAGCTCTGCGCCGCTGGCGAAGGCCCGATATGCACCGCTTCGTCGGCCATTTCGACATGCACGGCGTCGCGGTCGGCGTCCGAATAGACGGCGACCGTGGCAATCCCCATCTTGCGCGCCGTCTTGATCACGCGACAGGCGATCTCGCCGCGATTGGCGATCAGGATCTTCTTGAACATTCGGATGTCGTTCCTCCGGCGAAGCGGTCCAGTTCTATGGACAATTCCGGCGCACCTCAAGTGTCCGCGGGTCGGCTTCTCCGGCTGGTGCCGATTGCAGAAACCGCGCCGAAAAACGTCGCAAGAGACGTTGGCCGCCGACGCGGAACTCGCTAAGGTTATCCCAACATCAAAGGGATGGCAGGCTGGCATTCGCCACGGGCAGCTTGCCGTTAGCTAAAACTTACAGATCGCCGAAACTTGCAGACCGATTGGGAGGAGTGCCTCATGAAAACGCGTGCCGCCGTAGCCGTTGGTGCCGGAAAGCCGCTGGAGATCATGGAGGTGGACCTCGAGGGCCCGCGCGAAGGCGAGGTGCTGGTCGAGGTCAAGGCGACCGGCATCTGCCACACCGACGAATTCACGCTGTCGGGCGCCGATCCGGAAGGCATCTTCCCGGCGATCCTCGGCCATGAAGGCGCCGGCATCGTGGTCGATGTCGGCAAGGGCGTGACCTCGGTCAGGAAGGGCGACCATGTCATCCCGCTCTACACGCCCGAATGCCGGCAGTGCCCGTCGTGCCTGTCGCGCAAGACCAACCTGTGCACCGCCATCCGCGCCACCCAAGGCCAGGGATTGATGCCGGACGGCACCTCGCGCTTCTCGCTCGGGGGCGAAAAACTCTTCCACTATATGGGCTGCTCGACCTTCTCGAACTTCACCGTGCTGCCCGAGATCGCGGTGGCCAAGGTCAATCCCGACGCGCCCTTCGACAAGATCTGCTACATCGGCTGCGGCGTGACCACCGGCATCGGCGCCGTCATCAACACGGCCAAGGTCGAGCAGGGTGCCACGGCTGTGGTCTTCGGCCTCGGCGGCATTGGCTTGAACGTCATCCAGGGGCTTCGCCTTGCCGGCGCCGACATGATCATCGGCGTCGATTTGAACAACGACAAGAAGGCCTGGGGCGAGAAGTTCGGCATGACGCATTTCGTCAATCCGAAGGAGATCGACGGCGACATCGTGCCTTACCTGGTCAACATGACCAAGCGCGGCGCCGACCAGATCGGCGGCGCCGACTACACCTTCGACTGCACCGGCAACACCAAGGTGATGCGCCAGGCGCTGGAGGCCTCGCATCGCGGCTGGGGCAAGTCGGTCATCATCGGCGTTGCCGGCGCCGGCCAGGAGATTTCGACCAGGCCTTTCCAGTTGGTCACCGGCCGCACCTGGATGGGCACCGCCTTCGGCGGCGCGCGCGGCCGCACCGATGTGCCGAGGATCGTCGACTGGTACATGGAAAAGAAGATTGAGATCGACCCGATGATCACCCACACGCTGAAGCTCGAGGACATCAACAAGGGTTTCGACCTCATGCATGAGGGCAAGTCGATCCGCAGCGTCGTGGTTTATTGAGGAAACAAGCCGCCGACCTATGGCCAGCGACTTAAGTTGCACAGGTTCAACAAGGGAGGAACTCAATGCCTGAAAAACTGCATCACTCGATCGACAA
>CCNB01000004.1:238584-355889 GCA_000824785.1 Mesorhizobium plurifarium
GTCACCGAGAACGGCGACAAGCTGAAGGTGGTCGATCCCTCGGCGCTGATCCAGCGCCATGCCTGCACCGGCTGCGGCGTCCACATGTACGGCCCGGTCGAGCGCGACCATCCGTTCAAGGGCCTGTCCTTCATCCATCCCGAGCGCTTCGAGGAGGACGGCTGGTCGCCGCCGGGCTTTGCCGCCTTCGTCTCCTCGATCATCGAATCCGGCGTCGACCCGAGCCGCATGGACGGTATCCGCGGCCAGTTGAAGTCGATCGGGCTGGAGCCCTATGACTGCCTCAGCCCCGGCCTGATGGACTATATCGCCACCTGGACCGCCAAGAAGTCCGGCGCCTTGGCGGCCTGACAAATCCTGCGATTTCTGCCATGGGGCTGGCTGACACGCCGGCCCCATATTTGTTTGGAAGCAACGATGCCCGCACCCATTATCTACGTCGATGCCGACGCTTGCCCGGTCAAGGCAGAGGTCGGGAAGGTCGCGGAGCGCCATGGCGTCGTCGTCGCCTACGTCTCCAATGGCGGCCTGCGGCCATCGCGCGATCCTATGATCCGCAACGTCGTCGTCTCCAAGGGCGCTGATGCGGCGGACGACTGGATCGTCGAGAACGCCAGGGCCAACGACATCGTGGTGACGGCCGACATCCCGCTGGCGGCGCGCACGGTGGCGCTGGGCGCGCATGTGCTGGGACCCACCGGCCGCCCCTTCACGCCGGAGACCATCGGCATGGCGGTGGCGATGCGCGATTTGAAGCAGCATTTGCGGGAAACAGGCGAAAGCCGGGGCTTCAACGCCTCCTTCACGCAGAAGGACAGGTCGCAGTTTCTCGGCGAGCTCGACCGCATCTTGCGGCGCGCGCTCAAATCCGTCACACCGGACTGATCCAACGTCTTCAGGGGCCTCGGGCCATGGGTGACGATCTCAAGACGCCGATGCATCGGCACATGCAGTTCGCCCTCGCCGCCGCCATCGGCATCGTTGCGCTGCTGCTTGCCCTGTTGCTGCGCTGGCCTTTGCCCTACTCCATCGGCGCCAATGTATTCTTTGTGAGCTACATCGCCCTGGTGCTGACCCTGATGCCCAGCCTTACCGGCCGCTATCTCAGCAAGAACGCACGGGCGACGGATCTGCCCGTCCTGCTTATCTTCGCCGTCACGCTCTTCGTCGTCATTGCGGCCATCGTCTCGCTGTTTCTTTTGATCAACCAGAGAGCCGCCACGCACCCCTGGCAGCTCGGCTTTGCCATGTTGTCGATCCCGCTCGGCTGGTTCACCATCCACGCCATGGCATCATTGCACTACGCGCATGTCTACTGGAAAGACGGCGACGAGATCGACATGAAAAGCCAGAGAAAAGTGCCCGTCGGCGGGCTCGATTTTCCCGGCGGCAGGCGGCCGGAAGGTTGGGACTTCCTCTATTTCGCGACAGTCATCGGCATGACGGCGCAGACCGCCGACACCGCCATCACCACGTCGCAGATGCGCATGGTCGTGCTTGTCCACTCGATCCTGACCTTTTTCTTCAACACGGTAATCGTGGCGGCGGCGGTCAATCTCGCGGTCAGCCTGGGCTCTCCGTAATAAATCCGTGATCGCATGAAACATTGCCTTGTGCGGCGACGTATTGAGGGGGAGACAATGACCTGAAAAGCCGCTTCCCGATGGCGGCCGGAGGCAAGATGGACACTGTTGCCAACAACCGATCCGCCAGCGAGGCGGCCGGCAAGGACACGACCCTCATCTATCGGCAATCGCGCTGGACGCGGCTGACCCACTGGATCTGGGCTTTCTCGCTGTTCTTCATGCTGCTTTCCGGCCTGCAGATCTTCAATGCGCGGCCGCAGCTTTATATCGGCAAGCAGTCCGGCTTCGAATTCAACAACACCATCCTCCAGATCGGCGCCGAAAACACCGCCAACGGTCCGCGCGGCTTCACTGAAATCTTCGGCCATCGCTTCGACACCACCGGCGTGCTCGGCTGGTCGGGTCCGCCGGGACAAGAGACGCCGCGCGCCTTTCCATCCTGGGCGACGATCCCGTCTTATTACGATCTCGGCACCGCTCGCGTCGTGCATTTCTTCTTCGCCTGGATCCTGACCACGACGCTGCTCGTCTGGCTGGTCGCCGGCCTGATCAACGGCCATATCCGCCGCGATCTCGCCCCTCGCGTGTCGGACCTGCGCAAGCTGCCGCGCGACATCGTCGATCACGCGAAGCTGAAGTTCCACCACACGAGGGAATACAACACGCTGCAGAAGATGGCCTATGGCGGCGTGCTCTTCGTGGCTCTGCCGCTGATGATCGTCACCGGCCTCGCAATGTCGCCGAGCATGGATTCGGTATTGCCTTGGCTCAACGAAATCCTCGGCGGCAGGCAAACGGCGCGCACCATCCATTTCACCGTCATGGTGCTGCTCGTCCTTTTCTTCGTCGTCCACATCCTGATGATCCTTGCCGCCGGCCCGATCAACGAGCTGCGTTCGATCATCACCGGCTGGTACCGCACCGACCCGCCGGAAAAACCCGACCAGCCGACCGAGAGGAGCGCCTGACATGGCAAAATTCCAGATCAGCCCCAAGCTCCAAATGAGCCGAAGAAAGTTCTTGACCGCCAGCAGCCTCGGCTTGTCCGGCATCGCGCTGTCCGGCTGCGATGCCTTCGACAGCGGTCTCGGCATCGGCGGCGGCTTGCGCAGCTTCCTCGAAAACGCCAATGGCCTGACCTGGCGCGCGCAGCGCCTGCTCGCCGGCCGCGACGCGCTGGCGCCGGAATTCACCGAAGCCGACATCCGCCAGCCGCAACGGCCGAACGGCGTCACCGCGCCCGACGACGACACCTATAAGGGCCTGCTCGCCAACAATTTCGCCGACTGGCGCCTGGAGGTTTCAGGCTTGGTCGAGAAGCCGCTGTCGCTGACCCGCGAGCAGTTGCAGAACATGCCGAGCCGCACGCAGATCACCCGCCATGACTGCGTCGAAGGCTGGAGCTGCATCGCCAAGTGGACCGGCACGCCGCTGTCGCTGGTGCTCGACCAGGCTGTGGTCAAGCCGCAGGCGCGCTATGTGATGTTCCACTGCCTCGACACGATCGAGCAAAGCCTGTCCGGCGACATCAAATATTACGGCACCATCGACCTGATCGACGCCCGCCATCCGCAGACGATTCTGGCCTATGGCCTGAACGGCAAGCCCTTGCCGGTCGAGAACGGCGCGCCGCTGCGCGTGCGGGTCGAGCGCCAGCTTGGCTACAAGATGCCGAAATACCTTTCCAAGATCGAGCTGGTCGACGGTTTCGCCAATGTCGGCGGCGGTCGCGGCGGCTATTGGGAGGACAATGGCTACGACTGGTATGGCGGGATTTGATGGCCCCTCGCTTCAGCCGGAGCACGATCTTGCGCCGGCCGAGCTCAGTGCCTTCGAGGAACGCCTCAACGGTGACAACCGGCGTGTCACAGGGCGCGATGACGACCATGCCCTCGTCTTTGCGCTGCGGGATGAAAAAGGGCGCGCCGTCGGGGTCGCCGCCGGCTATTCCTGGGCCGGCATTGCCGAGCTGAAGCTGATGTGGGTCGACGAGGCCTATCGAGGCCTTGGCCACGGCAGGAAGCTGCTCGATGCCTTCGTCGCGGAAGCCGCCGCGCGCGGCTCGCTGCGGATATGGGCTTCGACACACGACTTCCAGGCGCCGGGCTTGTACGAAAAGGCTGGTTTCGCGCGCATGGCCGAATTCAGCGGATGGCCCGAAGGCCATTCCAACATCATCCTTTGCAAGACGATCGGTTCCCGGTAGGCGACCGGACGAGGCTGACGTTCAGCCCGCGCGGCTTTGCGACGCGATCAATCGTCCGAACTTTCGAAAGTGGTTTGACCCGGCTCGGGTGGCGCGTCCCCCATCGCATCAGGATTGTCCACCATGCAGCCCATGCCGTGGCATCCCTGATAGTTGCCGTGGGTATCGAAATTGGGATTGCCGTCCCTGTCGAACTGCGGCGTCGGATCGATCCATCGATCGTCGCGGCGTGGTTTCGGCCTCGGATAGTAATTGTCCGAATGGCGGCCGTGCCTGTCATTGTTGTCGAGGATGGCGCCGACGATACCGCCGACGATGATGGCGGCCGCCGCATCGCCGGGAGAAGGCCTGCGGCCGGAGGGAGACGGCCCGCGGCCGGAGCCGGCAACCAGGAATTGCGCCGAGCAGCCCTTGTCCACCCAGATGCCGCCGCCGTCATAGCCCCAGCTTGTGCCGAACTGGCAACGCGACTTCGACAGCCGGTTGGTCAATTGCACGCCGCCACGCGTGTCGATCCCGCAATAGGAGTAGCGATAGTTGGAACTCGAGCAGACCAGGCGCATCGGACCCGCGGCCTGCGCGGCATCGGGCAGCAGCGACAATTGCGTCGGATTGCCCAGGAGGCAGGCCAGGAACATAGTCGAACCGGTAACCGCCATCCGCGCCGACATCGCAAGTCTCCAATTGGTTTCGCTATCGACAGAATGGCACCTCTGTGTAAGTCTTACAACCAGACAAACCGCAGCGAGGATATATTCATGCGCGCTAACAAAATGGTCGCGGCGATCATACTTGTTCTCTCTGCCTGGCTGGCGTTATTGCCGGCCCACGCGGACGATAGCCTGAAGCGCGTCATCGACCAGAAGACACTGACGGTCGGTGTGGCGCTCAACCCGCCATGGATCCTCAAGAACGCGGATGGCAAATTCGCGGGCTACGATGTCGACCTGACCAGCGCGCTGGCATCCGATCTCGGTGTCGACCTGAAGCTGGTCGAAGTGCCGTGGAACGACCTGAAGGCACGTCTGCTCAAGGGCGATTTCGATCTGATCGCCGCAGGCTATGCCAGCACGCCTGAGCGCGCCCGCGAGGTTGTATTCTCCAATCCGACCGGCACCGCCGACATTCGCATGGTGGCCTCGATCGCCAGCCTCGGCAAAAGGCCGGGAAGGGCGCTGACGGCGCCGGGGTACAAGATCGCCGTGCTGTCCAATTCCACGGACGAGGCGGCAGCCAAGGAAGCCTTTCCGAAGGCGAACATCCTGTCCTTCGACAACACCGCCGCCGTCTTTGCCGCGATCATCGGCGGCGACGCCCAGGCGATGGTCGCCACGTCGCCGACGCCGCAGATGGCGGCAAGGCTCTACGATGCGAAATTCAGGCTGGTCGGCGGCCCGCTTCTGCGCACGCCGGAAGCCTTCGCTATGCGCCCCGACGACATCCGCCTGATCCAATACGTCAACAACTGGATCGGCGCGCGCACCGCCGACGGCACCATCGCCGGTGTCCGCCGCTACTGGTTCGGCGGCTTCAAATGGATGTCGCGCTTCGACACCTCAGCCAAGCCGGACCAGACCAAGCCGAAGCCGTAAGCTTGGAGTAATTCCAGGAAAAGTGCCTGCGGTTTTCCGCGCGGAATTGCGTCAAAACAAGAAGATCGAGCGGTTCGCCGTTCCGTGAAACGGTAAACCGCCCTAAGCCACCTTATCCAGCAGCGGCTTCAGCGCCGGATGGATTTCCGGCGCAGCGTGCTTGATCAGCGTCAGCAGCGCGCGCTCGTTGTCGCACAGCGGCCGCTGGCCGCCGCCGACGCGCTCGGCCAGCCATTCGGCCTCGCCAGCTCAGGAGGCCGGCATTTGCAGGCCGGCCCCATCTGAATATCGATGCAACCTTTGATGTCGCTGGGAGGTGACAAGGTGTCGCCGACGGGCTATGGATGGCGCGTCGGGGGCTCAGTGGCTGAGTCCCACCTGTTTGCGGGAGAGAGCAGCGCACGCTGCCGCCGAAGGGGAAATCGCCCGAAATCTCTCAGGCAAAAGAACCGTGGACGGGAAAGACAACTCTGGAAAGTCGGGGCTAGCCCCGCGCCGAAGGTGTAAGCGCTGCCGACAGAGTTACGGAGCGCGAGTCTCTCAGGCTTCAGACAGAGGGGCACGAACTAGGCCGCCTGCGGCGGTCGATTGCGTGCGACTCTGGAGAAGACATGACAGGCGACGACACCAGACATCTGCCCATTGAGGATTTGCATCAGGCTGCGGGAGCGCGTTTCGGCGCCTTCGCCGGCTGGTCGATGCCGCTGACATACCCGCCCGGCGTGATGAAGGAGCATCTTCACACGCGCGAACATGCCGGCCTGTTCGACATCTCGCATATGAAGCTGTTCGAGGTCAGCGGTCCGGGCGCTGCAGTGCTTCTCAACCGCGCCTGCCCGCTCGATGCCGGCGCGCTGGGCATCTCGCAGTCCAAATACACTTTTTTCCTCAACGAGGCGGCCGGCATCATCGACGACCTGATCGTGACGCGCCTTGGCGATGACCGGTTCATGGTGGTGGCCAATGCCGGCAACGCGGTGGAGGACGAGAAGCATCTGCGCGCGCTGGCCGCCGATTTCGATGCCAAGGTCGAGCCGCTCGACCGGGTCTTCCTGGCGATCCAGGGGCCGGACGCTTGGGCGGCGCTGGCGCGGGCCGGCATCGAAACCGGCTCGCTGCTTTTCATGCACGGCATCGAGCCGCGGCAAAACTGGTTCATGAGCCGCTCCGGCTACACCGGCGAGGACGGTTTCGAGATCGGCCTGCCGGAGAAGGACGCGCGCGATCTCGTCGTCAAACTCCTGGCGGACGAGCGTGTGCAGTGGATCGGCCTCGCCGCCCGCGACAGCCTGCGGCTCGAGGCCGGTCTTTGCCTGCATGGCCATGACCTGACGCCGGAAATCGACCCGGCAAGCGCCGGACTGATGTGGGCGATCTCCAAGGACGTCCGTGCCGCCGGCCATTTCATCGGCGCCGACGCGCTGCGCTCGATCCTCGAGCGCGGGCCGTCGCAGAAACGCGTCGGCCTGAAGCCCGACGGCCGCCAGCCGGTTCGCGCCGGCGCGGCGCTCGTCGATGCCGACGGCAATCCGGCCGGCCATGTCACGTCCGGCGGCTTCGGCCCCTCGACCGGCCACCCGGTCGCCATGGGCTACGTCGACACCGCGCTGGCCAAAGCCGGCACCAAACTCTTCGCCGATGTCCGTGGGACGAAAATCCCGATCGACGTCACGTCCCTGCCCTTCACCCCACACCGCTACCGCAAAGGATGATTTCCAGATGGCAAAGACCTATTTCACGCAAGATCACGAATGGCTCCGCGTCGAAGGCGGCGTCGCCATTGTCGGTATCACCGACTATGCGCAGGAACAGCTTGGCGACCTCGTTTTCGTTGAGCTGCCGGAGATCGGCCGCAAGCTCGCCAAGGGCGATACGGCCGTGGTCGTCGAATCCGTCAAGGCGGCATCGGACGTCTACGCGCCGGTCGACGGCGAGATCACCGAGGCCAACGCTTCGCTGTCGGCCGACCCCTCGCTGGTCAATTCGGCCGCGACCGGCGACGGCTGGCTCTGGAAGATGAAGCTTTCCGACGAAAGCCAGCTCGACAGCCTCATGGATGAGGCCGCCTACAAAGCCCATATCGGCTGATACCAGGACATAAAGACATGACCGCAGCGCTTACTCCCTTCTCGGCCCGCCATATCGGCCCGGGCGTCAACGATGTCAGAGCCATGCTTGCCGTGCTCGGCGTTCCGTCCGTAGAAACGCTGATCAGCCAGGCCGTGCCGAGATCGATCCGCCTCGACCAACCGCTCAACCTGCCCGCTCCGGCGAGCGAAGCGGAAGCGCTGGCCGAATTGTCTGCGATCATGGCGAAGAACACGGTGCTGAAGAGCTTTATCGGCGCCGGCTATCACGGCGTCCACGTGCCGCCGGTCATCCAGCGCAACATGTTCGAGAATCCGGCCTGGTATACGGCCTACACCCCCTACCAGGCCGAGATCAGCCAGGGCCGGCTGGAAATGCTGTTCAATTTCCAGACCCTGGTCGCCGAGCTGACCGGCCTTCCGGTGGCGTCCGCCTCGCTGCTCGATGAAGCCACCGCCGTCGCCGAAGCCGTGGGCATTGCGCTGCGCCACCACCGCGACAAACGCACCAAGGTGGCGCTTGCGGGTGCGCCGCATCCGCAGACGCTGGATGTCGTGCGCACCCGCGCCGAGCCGCTCGGCACCGAGGTCGACGGCGAGACCATCGACGACAACACCGCCGCGCTGCTCGTCTCCTGGCCGGATACGTTCGGTGTCTATGGCGATCACAAGGCGGCGATCGAGAAGGCCCGCGCCGCCGGCGCGCTGGTCGTCTTCATCGCCGACCCGCTGGCGCTGACGCTGACGGACGCGCCGGCCAAGCTCGGCGCCGACATCGCCGTCGGTTCAATGCAGCGCTTCGGCGTGCCGATGGGCTTTGGCGGCCCGCACGCCGCCTATTGCGCCGTCTCCGACAAGCTGACCCGTCTGATGCCCGGCCGCCTGGTCGGCCAGTCGATCGATACCAAGGGACGCCCAGGCTACCGGCTGGCGCTGCAGACGCGCGAGCAGCACATCCGCCGCGACAAGGCAACCTCCAACATCTGCACCGCGCAGGCGCTGCTCGCCAACATGGCGACGGCCTATGCGATCTGGCACGGCCCCGCCGGCCTGCAGGCTATTGCCGGTCGTATCCACGGCCTTGCCGGCCGCCTCGCCTCGGGTCTGAAAGCTGCCGGCGTATCGGTGCTCGGTACAAGCCGCTTCGACACGGTGACGGCCGAAGTGAAGGGCAAGGCCTTGGCGATAGCCGCCGCCGCCGAGAAGACCGGTCGGCTGCTGCGCGTCATCGGTGCCGACCATGTCAGCATCGCCTTTGACGAGACCTCGACGGAAGCCGATCTCGAGGCGATCGCCGCCCTGTTCGGCGCTAAGCCTGGCGCGGAAGGCGGTTCCCTGCCCGGCAAACCGCGCGGCAAGGAATTCCTCACCCAGCCGGTCTTCCACGACAACCATTCCGAAACCGAGATGATGCGCTTCCTGCGCCGGCTGGCCGACAAGGACCTCGCGCTCGACCGCGCCATGATCCCGCTCGGCTCCTGCACCATGAAGCTCAACGCCGCCGCCGAGATGATGCCGGTGAGCTGGCCGAGCATCGCCAACCTGCATCCCTTCGCGCCGGCCGGCCATTCGGCGGGCTATCGCAAGATGGCCGGCGACCTGGAGACCTGGTTGTCGGACATCACCGGTTTCGATGCCGTCAGCCTGCAGCCCAATGCCGGCAGCCAGGGCGAATATGCCGGCCTGCTCGCCATCCGCGCCTATCACCGCGCGCGCGGCGAAGGCCACCGCACGGTCTGCCTGATCCCGTCTTCCGCGCACGGCACCAATCCGGCGAGCGCCGCTATGGCGGGCATGACCGTTGTCGTCGTGCGCTGCCTGGACGACGGCAATATCGACATGGACGACATGAGGGCCAAGGCCAACGAGCATTCGAAGAACCTCGCGGCGCTGATGTTCACCTATCCCTCGACGCATGGCGTCTACGAGGAAGGCGCGCGCCATCTCTGCGCGCTGATCCACGAGCATGGCGGCCAGGTCTATTTCGACGGCGCCAACCTCAACGCGCTCGTCGGCCTTGCCCGCCCCGGCGACATCGGCGCCGACGTCTGCCACATGAACCTGCACAAGACCTTCTGCATTCCGCATGGCGGCGGCGGCCCGGGCGTCGGCCCGATCGGCGTCAGGGCGCATCTGAAGCCCTACCTGCCGGGTCATGTCGCGGAAGGCTCGGCGCATGCCGTTGCCGCCGCACCCTTCGGCAGCGCGTCCATCCTGCCGATCACCTGGATGTATATCCGCATGATGGGCGGCTCCGGCCTCAAACAGGCGACCGAGACGGCGATTGTTTCGGCCAACTATGTGGCGACGCGCCTCGCGCCGCACTACCCTCTGCTCTACAAGGGCCGAAGCGACCGCATCGCGCATGAATGCATTCTCGACACCCGCGTGCTCAAGGAAAGCGCCGGCATCACCGTCGACGATATCGCCAAGCGCCTGATCGACTACGGCTTCCACGCGCCGACCATGTCGTTCCCGGTTGCCGGCACGCTGATGGTCGAGCCGACCGAGTCCGAGCCCAAGCGCGAACTCGACCGTTTTTGCGAGGCGATGATTGCCATCGCCGGCGAGGCGGCGAAAGTGGCGAAGGGCGGGTGGCCGCTCGCCGACAACCCGCTGGTCAACGCCCCGCACACCGCGGCGGAAGCGCTCGCGGGTGAGTGGAAGCATCCCTATTCGCGGCTGGAGGCGGCCTATCCGGCGGGCGACGCCGACCTGGCGGCGAAATACTGGCCGCCGGTCTCGCGCATCGACAACGTCGCCGGCGACCGCAACCTGGTCTGCTCCTGCCCGCCGCTCTCGGAATATCTCGGCGCCGCCGAATAGCGGACAAGGTTCAGGCGCTTTTCAGGGCCGGCCCGGCACCGGGCTGGCCCGCTCTGTCCTGAACGATGACACGGTTGCGCCCGGCACGCTTGGCCGCATAAAGCGCGGCGTCGGCTTGCGCCAGCACCGCGTCCAGGGGGCGACCCGCGGCCGAGCCGAATCCCATGCCGCCGCTGACGCTGCTGCGCAGCGGGCCGCGATGGGTAGGCACGATCTCGGTGCCGAAAGCGACGCCGATCCGGCTTGCCATGTCATACGCCTTTTCCGGTGTCACACGCGACATGACGAGCGCGAATTCCTCGCCGCCCAAGCGGAAGGCGTCGACCCCTGCCCTGCCGTATTTCTTGATCACTGCCGCGAAGCGGCAAAGGACCTCGTCGCCGACGGGGTGGCCGAAGACGTCGTTGGTCATCTTGAAATGATCGAGATCGAACATGGCGATCGCCATGAACGGACCGAAGCTGCGGTCGCCGTAAAGCTCGTTGAGCGCCCTGCGGTTCATCAATCCGGTCAGCGGATCGGTCATCGTCTCGGCCTTGAGCTCTATCTGCGCCTGCAGATGGTGCAGCGACAGCGTCAGCGCGCCGAGGCCGGTCATGCAGGCAACCGCGACGACCGAGTTCAACCGCTCCGCCCAATTGTCGGGCGCGGCGCCAAGGGCCCATTGGCCATGGGCGAGCAGCATCAGGCCGCAGAGCGCGAAGGACACGCCGCAAGCGCCGCTCAGGAACGAGACGACAAGCAGGATCCGCCGGTCGTGATCGCCCTTCACCCAGAACATCGCACCGATCGCGGCGAGCAGCGCCGTCACCACCGCGTATGTGATCTGGAAGCCGATGCCGTCGAAACCGAGATAGGTCAAAGCGGCGCAAGCGGCCATGGCCGCAAGTGTCGGCAGGACGGCGCGGCGGTAGGCGCGAAAGCCGAGATATTGCATGGCCGACAGGCAGATGAGGAGGAAGCCGAGGCTGAGCAGCGCAAGCACGATCTGGCAAAGCCAGGGGCTGGCATCCTTGGTGTAACGCCAGAACAGGACGACATGGGCGACCAGCACGAGTATGCCACAGGCGACCGTGGGCATGAAACGCGCCCGGGGCGCGGTGAACCAGATCGCAAACAGGGTGATGCTGAGGCATGCGCCCGACAGTGCCGCCGCGAGCAGAAGCGAGCTGAAATCCAACATCGGTGAAGAACTGCCTCTCGGGGAGTCTCGTCGCTTCTCAATGTAGATTGCCGGCGGCCTGCGCAAATCGTTTTCACCCGGTGCCCGCCGCTACCTCGGCACAGGGTTTACAAAGCGTCGACATGCCGAGCGAAATGTCGGCGCCGGCCCTTGGAGGCGACAGGCGTGAAGGCGGATCAGCCCTTGTCGAGCAGCGCCAGGTTGGCGTTGACCACCGTCTGGTCGGCCATGCCGGCCTTGGCTTCGAGCAGCAGCGCGCGCGCCTTTTTCTTGTTGCCGCGCAGGAGCTGCGAGTAACCCATATTGTTGACGATCTGCGGCTTGCGCCCGGCGACCTTCAACAGCTGCGCGTAGGCGCGATCGGCGAAGTCGAAACGGCCGAGCTCGTCATAGGATGCGGCAAGCCCCATCCAGGCCTCGGCATTGTCGGATTTGAGTTCGACCGCCTTGCGAAAATGCTGCTCGGCAAGGCCGAAATTCGCCTCGCGGAACTGCGCCTTGCCTTCGACGAGGTCGCTGGCGCTGACATCCTTGGCCACCGGCTGGATCGCCGTGGTCTTGGTCGTGTCGACGTCTGCGTTCGTCGTGCAGCCGGTGATCATCAAGACGGCCGCCAACGCCGCCGCTGCCCTGGGAAGTCTCTGACGCATGCCCCTGCCCCATCGCCCGATTTGCCGGGTCGTTCTTCAGGAAAAACCTTACAGGAGAGCGATTAAGCTTCGGTGCCGAAATGCAGCTAAATTTTGGTTGCGCGCAAGGGATGCGTTAACCAGCGCTCCTGGGGTGCCGCCAGGTTCAGGTCAGGCCGGCCTCACCTGAACCCTCAGTGTGCGGTGAGCTTAACGACAATCGGTATGATGGCGATCATTAGCACCACCGGCAGGATGCAGACCGTCACCGGCACCGACATCTTGGCCGGAAGGGCATGCGCCTTCTCCTCGGCCATCGACATGCGCTTGTGCCGCATCTCGTCGGAAAAGACGCGCAGCGAGCCCGACAGGCTGGTGCCGAGTTCCTTGGATTGCTGCAAGAGCGTCGCGAAGGAGCGAACCTCGTCCAGGCTGAGGCGGTCGGCAAGCGCCTTCAGCGCGTCGTCGAGGCTGCGCCCGGCCCGCAATTCCAGCGACACCAGGATCAGGTTCTGACTGAGCGACGGATAGGTCCTGGCAAGTTCCTTGGAGACCCGCTCGATGCCGGCCTCCATGCTCATGCCGGCATCGGAGCAGACGATCATCAAATCCATGAAATCGGGAAAGCCGTTGCGGTATTCGCGCATCTTTTCCCGAACCTTCTGCGTCAGCACCAGGCCCGGCAGGAAATAGCCGCCGGCGCCCGACAGGATGATGAAGGTCCAGCGGCTGGTCATGGTCGACTCGGCGCTGGCCGCCCAGTGGTTGATCAGGAATGCGCCGAGCGCCGCGCCGACCAGGGTGGCGAACCGGATGAGGAAGAACATGCCGACGGCGCGCGGTTCCATATAGCCGGCCTGGATCAGTTTCAGGCGCAGCCTGGCGACATTTTCCGGGTCGCTCTTGGCGTAGAATTCCTGCGCCCGCTTCACCGCCTTCTCGCGCACGGCGTTGGTGCTCTTCTTGGGCGAGGACTCCGCCTGCTCGGCCGGCTGCGATGTCTCGACCTTCAGCCGGCGCTTGACCTCGTCGCGATCGCCCTTGGCGAGCACCAGCGGCCAGGCGACGGCACCGGCGCCCAGCACAAGCAGCAGCACGGCGACCGGCACCAGCGAGGTCGGCGCGAGCGAGGCGAGGAAGCGGATGGCGTCTTCCATTTCAGAACTTGAAATTCGACATCTTGAACATGATGGCGTTGCCGAGCAGCAGCCAGATGATGGAGCCGCCCAGCATGTACCAGGTCTTCGGCACGTCCCAGACATCCTGATAGAACTGCGGCATCAGGACCATGATGGCGGTGAACAGCAGCACCGGCACCGCGGTCAGGATGTAAGCCGACATGCGACCTTCCGTCGAAATGGCGCGCACCTTGCGGCGCAGCTTGCCACGGTCGCGGATCGTCGCCGACAGGCCGTCCAGGATCTCGCGCAGATTGCCGCCTGAACTGCTCTGGATCGACACCGCCGTAACAAACAGCGGCAGGTCCTCATGGCCCACCCGGTCGAAGAGATTGTTCAGCGCCGAGACCAGGTCGGAGCCGTAGGTCACCTCGTCGGCGACGACGCCGAACTCGGTGCCGATCGGATCGCCCATTTCGCGCGCCACCATGGCGATCGCCACCGGCACCGGATGGCCGGCCTTCAGGCCGCGCGTGATCAATTCAAGCGCCTCGGGCAATTGCATCCCGAACCGCTTATGCCGGCGCTTGCGCATGAAGCGCATTGCCATCACCGGCAGGACCGGCAGCAGCACGACAAACAGGATCAGGCCGAACAGGAGCGGCAAGCCCTTCCATATGCCTAAAAATGCCAGCGCGAGAGCGATCCCCGATGTGATCGCCAGGAACTTCGGCAGCGGCGTGGCCATGCCGGACTGCGTGCGCAGGGCGCGGAAGCGATCGAGGGAAAAGATGGAGCTGCCGCCGTCTATCCCGCGCTCCTTGCGCAGTTGGATCAGGACCTGCTCCTGACTGATCTTGTTCTCCGCGAGCTTCATGCGGCGGTTGATGGCCGTGCGCTTGTCGCTGCGCCCGGCATAGAGCAGATAAAGGCCCTCGGCGATCATGATGCCGGTGAGCGCCGCTGCGGCGTACACGGCGTAAATAGGGCTGAAACCGTCCAGCACCGGCCTAATCCTGCGGCCGGCCGGGTTCGAAATATTTGCCCGGGAATTCGATGCCCATGTTGCGCAGGTCCTCCAGGAAGCGTGGGCGGATGCCGGTCGCTTCGAAGTGCCCGAGTATCTTGCCGTCCGCCTCCATGCCCGTGCGCACGAAGCGGAATATCTCCTGCATCTGGATGACGTCGCCTTCCATGCCGGTCACCTCGGCGACGCTGGTCACCTTGCGCTTGCCGTCGGAAAGGCGCGTCAGTTGCACGATGATGTCGATGGCGCTGGAGATCTGGCTGCGGATCGACTGCACGGTCATCGGCATGCCGGTCATGCCGAGCATCTGTTCCAGGCGCGAGATGGCGTCACGCGGCGTGTTGGCATGGATGGTGGCCATCGAGCCTTCGTGACCGGTGTTCATCGCCTGCAGCATGTCGAAGGCTTCCTCGCCGCGGCACTCGCCGAGGATGACGCGGTCGGGACGCATGCGCAGCGCGTTCTTGACGAGGTCGCGCTGCTTCAATTCGCCGTGGCCCTCGATATTGGCGGGACGCGTTTCCATGCGAGCGACATGCGGCTGCTGCAATTGCAGCTCGGCCGCGTCCTCGATGGTGATCAGGCGCTCGTCTTCCGGAATGAAGGCCGACAAAGCGTTGAGCATCGTCGTCTTGCCGGTGCCGGTGCCGCCGGAGATGATCGTGGTCTTGCGGGCATGCACCGCCGCCGCCAGCACCTCGGCCATGTTCTGGGTGATGGCGCCGAATTCGACCAGCTTGTGCAGGCCGAGCTTGTTCTTGGAGAATTTGCGGATCGAGACCAGCGGCCCGTCGACGCCGACCGGACGGATCGCCGCGTTGAAGCGCGAACCGTCGAGCATGCGGGCGTCGACCATCGGCTGCGACTCATCGACGCGCCGGCCGACCGCCGCAACGATTTTGTTAATGATTCGAAGCAGATGCGCCTCATCCTTGAAAGGGATGTGGACCTGCTGCAGCTTGCCGCGCTTTTCGACGAAGCAGTTCTGGTGGCCGTTGATCAGGATATCGTTGATCTCGGGATCCTTGAGCAGCGGCTCCAGCGGGCCGAGGCCGACCATTTCGTCGACGATGTCGTCGACCAGCGCGTCGAGCTCGGCGATGTTGATCGCCATCCGCTCTTCGCGCGTCTTTTCCGAGACGAATTCATGCACCTGCCGGCGCATTTCATCCCGGGGCAGCCGCTCCAGCGCTACGAGGTTGATCTCTTCGAGAAGCATGCGATGGATGCGCACACGTGCGTCCAGCACCTTGTTGACGCTCTTTTGAGGCGCTGCTTCAGGCCGCGGCGGCGCCGGCTTGCGGGTCGTCGGGATGACGACTGCATTGTGCGTGACAGGCGCGGGTTCCGGCGCCCGCTGCGGACGTACGTCGCGGCTCTGCAGGTTGGAAAAGCGGCTGGTCATCCTGCCTTCCTCTTCAGCAAGCCCTTGCCCAGGCCGAACAGCGACTTCGACTTGACCGTGGTCTGGACGGCCTCCTCCGGCAGGATGATCTTCTTCAGGTCGTTGACGACATTGGCGTTGGGGTCGATGGCGTGCAGCGGCACGCCGCGGTCGACCGCCTCGCGCACCAGCCGGTAATTGTTGGAGATGCCGCCGACGAAATGCTCGCCGAGTATCTCCTGGACGTCAGCCTGCTTGATGCCGCTGTCGAACATCTTCTGCTCGAAGCGGTTGACGATGACATTGGGCTTCACCTCCTTGCCGGCGGTCTCATAGACGGCCTGGATGAGACGCTGCGTATGGCGCAGGCACGGCACCGTCATCTCGGCGACGATATAGAGCTTGTTGGAACCCAGCAGCACCGTCTCGGTCCAGGGGAACCAGGTGCGCGGCATGTCGATGACGACATTGTCGAAATAAGCCGCCACGAGGTCGAGCATGCGCACCACGACATCGGTCTTGAACGAGCGCATGTCGGACGGGCGCGTGGGAGCGGCAAGCACGCACAGCCCGCTCGCATGCTTGGACAGCATCACGTCGAGCAATTGCCGGTCGAGGCGCTCCGGCTGGTTCTCGATTTCCGTGATGTCGAAGCGCGGTTCGAGGTCGAGATATTCGGCGCAGGCGCCTTGCTGGAAGTTGAGGTCGACGACGCATGTCGAGGCGCCGCGCGTCACCGAATGATGCAGCTGGAAGGCCGTCTGCAAGGCGAGCGTGGTGGTGCCGACGCCGCCGGCGGCCGGCATGAAGGTATAGACGTGCGATTCGGTGTTCTCGTCCCGCCCCGGCCCTTGCAGCGCACGGACGACGGAACGCACGAGGTCGGCCGTGGTGATCGGCTTGACCAGGAAGTCGGCGACCTTGAGCTGCACCAGGATGCGCACCGCCGCCGCGTTGAACTCCTGGGTGACGACGACCACCGGAACGCTGCCTTCCAGCCGCCGCATGACGCGCTGCAGCGACTCGATTTCCTCGAGCTTGGCCGCGTCCATATCGACGATGACCGTGCCGAAGTCTGCTTCGAGGATTTCGCCACGCAGCTCGTTGACGCTCTTTTCCAGCGTCAAAAGCTCGATGATCTCGGAGGTCGCGAAAGCGGTCCGCGTGTCCTGCAAAAACGCCCGGTCCGTCGAAACGAGCAGGATCTTCTTTGTCTTGCTGCCAGATGCCATCGGCGTCAGCCCATCAGTTCGATGTGGTCGATGATGATGTCGTCGATGACGGCGCGGAGCCGGCTTTCGCGCCGACGGCGGCACTCTCCGAACCCGGACGCTGGGCCGGCACCAGAAGCTTGGTGTTCTGTACGCCGTACTTCCACGGGTCGACCATCTGCATGGCGGTGTTGGACGCCTGCCCGTTGCCGACTCCCGGCGTCACGCCTTCGGTGCGCACGTAGTCGTCGCTTGTGCAGCCGCTCACGAATCCGGCCAGGAATAGAGCAATCCAAGGGGCGCTGCGCATGGCCTTAGTCCTTCGGCAGATCGAGGAAGTGGCCGGACGTGATTGCGGCCACCGGACGGGCGGCGCTGCCGTCCGCCAGCGCCACCGGACGCTTCGGCGCCGAGGCGTCCGCTTCCTCGGTGTTGTTGAGGAAATAATCGGCGGGACTTGCCGGCTGGGTGCCGTCGGTCGGCTCGACCATCTTCTTCGACGGATCGACCGGCTTGACCAGGTAAGGCGTGACGATGATGACCAGATCGGTCTCGCGCCGCTGATAGGACTTCGAGGAGAACAGAGGACCGAGCACCGGTAGTTTGCCGATCCCCGGCACCCGCGACGTCGTGATGTCGTTCTGCGACTGCAGAAGACCGGCGATCATGAAGCTCTGGCCATTCTTGAGGTCGACCGATGTGCTGGCACGGCGCACGATGAAGGCCGGAATGGAAATGCCGCTGCTGACCTGGATGGAAGCCGACGGGTCGATCGAGGACACTTCCGGCGCGATGTCGAGGCTGACCAGCCCGTCCTTCAGCACCGTTGGCGTGAAATCGAGGCCGACGCCGTACTTCTTGTAGGTGACGCTGATCTTGCCATTGTCCTCTGAAACCGGGATCGGGAACTCGCCGCCGGCAAGGAAGCTCGCCGTCTGGCCTGAACGAGCGATCAGGTTGGGTTCGGCAAGCCGCCGCGCCAGGCCGCGTTCCTCCAACGCCTTGATGGCGATGTCGATCGAAACGCCGTTCGACAGCAGCCGGCCGATGATCTCGCCTGTGCCAGCCTCCGTCACCTTGCCGGGATCGATGGAGACGTTGCGGCCGCCCATTCCGAACGCGAAGTTGGCGCCGTATTTGGCGCCGAGATCCTGCCCGGCCTGGCGGTTGATCTCGACGAAACGGACGTTGAGCTGCACCTGTTGCGAGGACGAGATGTTGACCGAGTTGATGACTTCCTCGTTGCCGGAAAAGCGCGACGCGATCTTGCTGGCCTTGTCGGCGGCGACCGCGTCGTCGGCCTCGCCCGACAGCACGACGCGGCCGTTTGCCGAGCCGACCTTTATCTTGGCGTCGGGCACGCTGGCGCGGATGGTGCTGGCCAGCTGGTCGGTATCCAGCGTCACCTCGATGTCGATGGTGCCGACGAGCTGCTTGTTCTGGTCGAACAGGGCGATACCCGTGGTGCCCAGATTGTTGCCCAGCACGTAGAAGGACTTGTCGGTCAGCGGATTGACGTTGGCGATCTCCGGATCGCCGATGACGATCTGATAGAAGGCGGCGCTCGTCATGATCGTCTTCGGCTTGCCCTTGGCGACCTTGATCGAGGCGTTCCTGTTTGCCGAGACATAGACGACGTCGTTGCCCGCCCTTGCCGGCGCGGCGACGCCAAGCATTGCCGCCGCCAGCGCGATCGCGCCGAGAAGACGCCATCCCCCGGTCGTCCGAAATGCATCAAACCCGAACATCTGTTGCCCCGTCCCCGCCGGTCCCCACCGGCTATTGCTGCAGTTCCTGCGGCGGTTCCCGTGAAGGAACCTTGTATTCCTCGACTTTTTCGCCACGCGTCACGATCACCGTCTTGAATTTCGGCTCGTCGGATTCCGTCGTCACAGCGCTGACGAGCGAGGCGGCGTTCGCCTGCGCCTTTGCGGCGACCGAACCGCCGAAGGACGAGATGGTCGTAAGCCCGCCATTGCTGGTGCTGGCGTCGGCCGCGGACCGCAAGGACAGCGACAAGGTGCCGACGGTGCGGGCAAGCGCCACTTTCTGCGCCCCTTCGTTGGTCACCTCGATGGTCACAGAATTGGCGACCTGCGGCTCGGTCTTGCGCTCGTCCGCGCCCTGCCCGACCGAAAGCACCTTGGCGTCGGAAACGACGATCTCGGAGGTCACCGTCGAGCCAGCCGCGCCCTGCGCGTTTTTGGATACTTCCTGGATGTCCCCCGCGTCGCGCGTCAGCACGACGTCGACCCGGTCTCCCGGCGTGACGAAGCCGCCGACGCCGGCGATCTCATCGGTGCGGATGGTGACGGCCCGCATTCCCGGTGACAGCAGGTTGGAAAGGGTGGCGCGGCCGTTCGGTCCCGACAGCTTGGTGAGCAGCACCGGCTCGTTGACCTCGATCGGCGACAGCACGACCCGGCTGCCGTCGGCGAGCAGCTTGTCGATCGTCGGGAAAGCGCCCTGCGGTAGGGAATCCTGCGGCCACGGGATCTCGGCGAGCTGCGGCCGTGCGAGCTCCATGCCGTAGCGCAATGGCGCTTGAGCCACCACGATGGTTTTGAACTCGACCTTGGGCTGTGGCGCCGCGACGGAGACGACCTTGACCTCGGGCTGAGCCTTTGCCTGGCTCTTGACCCAGAAATCCGCCGCAAAGATCGAGATCGCGCCGAAAACGGCGGCGATGCCGATCATGGTTATGGCCCTGCCCCTCACAACGAAACCCCTGACGCCCGTGGTCTTTTGTTGGTTAGGCCTCACGCTAGGCGTTAATGTTAAAGAATCAGGAATCCCGCGACCCGCCGATCGCCCTATTTCGGCCGGCTTGGTTATCGAATGGTTTTGGAATAAGAGACAGTTTGATCCCTGAACGGAACAGGAACTCGTTCGCCCGCCAAAAGCGTGGCAGTATCGAGATGTGATTCGCATTACCGGACGCTAGGCCCAGCATGGACGACAGCAACGACCTCTTCGGCAAGATGGAAAAACCGGCACAGCCGGTGCGCGCGCCCTCGCGCCCCGCCGATCCGCTGGTGCAGGCAGCAAAGCGTTCGACCGCCGCCCGCGACGGCAGCGAAAGCTACAGCGCCGCCGACATCGAGGTGCTGGAAGGGCTTGAGCCGGTGCGGCGCCGCCCAGGCATGTATATCGGCGGCACCGACGACAAGGCGATGCATCACCTGTTCGCCGAGGTCATCGACAATTCGATGGACGAGGCGGTGGCCGGCCACGCCACCTTCATCGACGTCGAGCTTTCCGCCGACGGCTTCCTGACCGTCACCGACAATGGGCGCGGCATTCCGGTCGATCCGCATCCGAAATTCAAGAAGCCGGCGCTCGAAGTCATCATGACGACGCTGCATTCGGGCGGCAAGTTCGACTCCAAGGTCTATGAGACCTCCGGCGGCCTGCACGGCGTCGGCGTGTCGGTCGTCAACGCGCTGTCCGACCATCTCGAGGTCGAGGTCGCGCGCGGTCGCCAGCTCTATCGCCAGCGTTTTTCCCGCGGCGTCCCGGTCAGCGGTCTGGAGCATCTCGGCGAGGTCCACAACCGCCGCGGCACGAGGACCCGCTTCCATCCCGACGAGCAGATTTTTGGCAAGGGCGCCGCCTTCGAACCGGCGCGGCTCTACCGCATGACGCGCTCGAAGGCCTATCTGTTCGGCGGCGTCGAGATCCGCTGGACCTGCGATCCGTCGCTGATCAAGGACAAGGATCAGACGCCGGCCAAGGCCGAGTTCCATTTCCCCGGCGGCCTCAAGGACTATCTCAAGGCGACGCTGGGCGATGAATTCCAGGTCACGCGCGAGGTTTTCGCTGGCAAGAGCGACAAGCAGGGCGGCCACGGTTCGCTGGAATGGGCCGTCACCTGGTTCGGCGGCGACGGTTTCCTCAACTCCTATTGCAACACCATTCCGACCCCCGAGGGCGGCACGCATGAGGCCGGGTTCCGCAACGTGCTGACGCGCGGACTGCGCGCCTATGCCGACCTCATCGGCAACAAGCGCGCCTCAATCATCACCACAGACGACGTGATGATCTCGGCCGCGGGCATGCTGTCGGTATTCATCCGCGAGCCGGAATTCGTCGGCCAGACCAAGGACAGGCTGGCGACGATCGAGGCGATGCGCATCGTCGAAAACGCAATCCGCGACCCGTTCGACCATTGGCTCGCCGACAATCCGCAGGAAGCCTCGAAGCTTCTCGACTGGGTCATCGCGCGCGCCGACGAGCGCGTGCGGCGCCGCCAGGAGAAGGAAGTCTCGCGCAAGAGCGCGGTGCGCAAGCTGCGCCTTCCGGGTAAGCTCGCCGATTGCACGCAGAACGCAGCCGCCGGCGCCGAGATCTTCATCGTCGAGGGTGACTCGGCTGGCGGTTCGGCCAAGCAGGCGCGCGACCGTGCCAGCCAGGCAGTGCTGCCGCTGCGCGGCAAGATCCTCAACGTCGCCAGCGCCGGCAACGACAAGCTTGCCGCCAACCAGCAGATTTCCGACCTGATCCAGGCGCTCGGCTGCGGCACGCGCTCGAAATACCGCGACGAGGACCTGCGCTACGATCGCGTGATCATCATGACCGACGCCGACGTCGACGGCGCGCACATTGCTTCGCTGTTGATCACCTTCTTCTACCAGGAGATGCCGAACCTGATCCGCGGCGGCCATCTCTACATGGCCGTGCCGCCGCTCTATTCGATCCGGCAGGGCGGCAAGGTCGGCTATGCCCGCGACGACGCGCACAAGGACGAGTTGCTGCGCACCGAGTTCACCGGGCGCGGCAAGGTCGAGATCGGCCGCTTCAAGGGCTTGGGCGAGATGATGGCCTCGCAGCTCAAGGAAACCACGATGGATCCCAAGAAGCGCACGCTTCTGAGGGTCGACGTGATCGACGCTGAGCAGGCCACCAAGGATGCCGTCGACGCGCTGATGGGCACCAAGCCCGAGGCGCGTTTCCGCTTCATCCAGGAGCGCGCCGAATTCGCCGAGACGGACGTGCTGGATATCTGAACGCCGTCCGGTCCATAACAGGCTCCGATATGGAGACGGACATGTGACCTGGACGCGGCTGAAAGAGCTTGCCGAGGCACCGCTGAGCGGCCTGACACAGCCGACCCGTTCGGACTGGATTTTCGCCCTGCGCACGGTTTCGGCGGGGCTGATCGCGCTGCTTGTTGCCTACGCGCTGAAGCTCGACCATCCGCAATGGGCGATGATGACGGTCTTCATCGTCGCTCAGCCGGTGGCCGGCATGGTGCTGGCGAAGGGCTTCTACCGGCTGCTCGGCACGCTGGCAGGCGGCTTGGCGGCCATTGGCATCACCTCCCTGTTGGGCACCAATCCCTGGCTGCTGGTCACCGTGCTGGCGCTGTGGATCGGCGTCTGCACGCTCGTTTCCTCGCTGCTGCGCAACCCGGAAGCCTATGGCGCCGCCCTTGCCGGCTATACGGCGATGATCATCAGCCTGCCGGCGCTTGGACAGCCGCATGTCGTCGTCGACCTGGCGATCGCCCGATGCGCCGAAATCGTGATTGGGATCGTCTGCGCCGGCGTCACCAGCCGGCTGATCCTGCCGAAGCTCGCGGCCGACGCCATCATCTCCCGGCTGAAACGCAGCATCCTCGACCTCGCCGAATATGCCGGCGGCGCCTTTTCCGGAGGCGATCCGGCAAGCCTCGCCGCGCTGCAGCGCAAGCTGATCACCGACGCCCAGACACTCGCCGAGATGCGCACCTATGCGCGATTGGAAGCGCCGAGCTTCGCCACCCGCGCCCATCCCGTGCGGCGCACGATCGGCCAGCTTCTATGGGCGCTTTCGGCGGCGCGCGCGCTGCACAGCCATCGCGCGCCGAAGAATGCTGCGCTTATCCCGATGCGCCGGGACCTGAAAAACTTCGTCGGCGAACTGGCGGCAACACCTGGCGCGCTCGACGACACAGGTCCCTGGGTCGTCCGGCTCGACGCGATCGCGGCCAAGGCCAGGGAGATGCCAGAGTTGCCCAAAGATAAGGTCCCCGAGGACACGGGCCCCGGCGACACGGGCCCCGGCGACCCGGGCCCCGGCGGTACGGGCGAAGACAAGGTCGGCACCATCACACGGCTGACCATCGCCGGCGATTTCGCCGAAGCGCTCAAGCAGGTTATGCGCGGCCTGGAGGCGCTTCGCTCGCCCGTCTCCCGCAAATCGAGCGAGCGAAGCCAGCCGGCGCTGGTCGTCCACCGCGACTACCAGGCCGCATGCCGCAACGCCGTGCGTGCCGCGCTCGCGACCTTCCTCGTGGCGATCTTCTGGCTGACGACCAAGTGGTCGGAAGCGGCCGGCACCGTCATCCTCGTCGCCGTCGTCTCCAGCCTGTTCGCGGCACGCCCCGACCCGGTCCAGTCGGCCTGGGGCTTCTTCACCGGAACGCTGCTCGCACTGCCTTTTGCCTTCCTGGTCGGCCAGGTCGCGCTGCCGGCGCTGCCTGGCTTCGGCTGGTTCACGCTCTTCGTCGTGCCGATCCTGGTGCCCGCGGCGCTCGGCATGGCCAATCCGCGCCATGTCGGCGTCGCCACCGCCTTCGCCATCAACTTCCTCGCTTTCCTCAGCCCGCATCAGCAGATGATCTACGATCCCGGGCCGTTCTTAGCCGGTTCGGCCTCGATCCTGGTCGGCATCCTGATCGCCATCGGCGTTTTCATCGTCGTGCTGCCGGCCGATCCCTGGGTCACCGTGGAGCGAATCTCGCAAGCGATGCGTGAGGATCTGGCACGGCTTTGCCTGCATGAGCGCATTCCCCGGCGCTCGGCCTTCGAAAGCCTCGCCTATGACCGGATCAACCAGTTGATGCCGCAGGTGCAGCGGACGGGCCGCAAGGGCGACCCCATGCTTGGCGGCAGCATCGCCGCCGTCACCGTCGGGCTGGAGGTGCTGCGGCTGCGCCAGGCCCAGTTGAACTCCGCCATCGCGCACGAAACAGTCGAATCCATCAGCAATTTCCTGCGCGGCCTGGCGCGCGAGTTGCTGTTTCGGCGCCCTGGAGAACCACAGACCGCGACCATTGCGGTGGCGAGGCAATATGCGGCCAATATCGCGGAACGCAGCAACCGGCTCGAAATGTTGCAGATCGCCGCCTCCCTGCGCATTATCGCCGCAGCGATGGAGGATTACCCGGATTTCTTTGCAAAGGGTCGCGCCTGAACAATTGGGGACGTGTCGCGTTTCAGGTCGGACCGGTTCGGAAAGATCCCTTGTTAGACTGGTCGATACTTCCAGGTGGACAGATGACTCTCAAACGTATGGACAACATCGGAATCGTCGTTGAAGACCTCGATGCGACGGTTGACTTCTTTCGCGAGCTCGGCCTTGAGCTCGAAGGGCGCGCCACGATCGAAGGGGAATGGGCCGGGCGCGTCACCGGACTAGGCGATCAGCATGTCGAGATCGCCATGATGCGGACGCCGGACGGCCACAGCCGACTCGAGTTGTCCCGCTTCCTCAGGCCACGCGTCGTGGCGGATCACCGCAACGCCCCGGTGAACGCCCTGGGCTATCTGCGCGTCATGTTCGCCGTGGACGATATCGACGACACGCTGGAGAGGCTCCGCAAGCGCGGCGCTTCGCTCGTAGGCGAAGTGGTCCGGTATAAAGACGTGTATCGGCTCTGCTACATCCGCGGGCCTGAAGGGCTTCTCATCGGACTGGCCGAGGAGCTCGGCTGAGCCTTGAACGTGGTGCCTTAGGCCGCGGCGATGGCCAGCGCATGCCCGCGCGCGTTTTCGCGCAGCGCGTCGAGGTGGATCGCCTTCACCAGCCCGGCAAGATCGCCCTCGGCCGATTGGCCGCCGAGCTCCTTCAGCATCAGCCAGCTCACCTCTTGCACGCCGGCGACACGCCGGCCATTGGCGACCTCGCGCCAGATTTTCAGCGCGCGCAGGATGATGCCATGCGTCGCCGGCGCAAGCCCGGCGCGGCGGAACAGCGCTTGCAGCGCCACGTCGTGCCCGCCGGCGAGAAGCGCCGTCACCCGCTGCTCGGACTGTTGCGCTAACGCCACCAGCGTCGAGCCGAAGAAATCCACCTTGCCATGCGCGATGGTGCGGATGATGAAGCTTGCGGTCAGGTCGCCGCGCAGCCTCAAATGCTCGATCAGCGCGGCATGCTCTTCCATGCGCGTTCCCTCGATCAGCGTGACCGAGGCCTTCACGCAGGCGTCGCGCATGACGCGATCGGCGCGCGCGGCCCCCATCATCGCCAGCACCAGGGGCGAACCCTTCAGCGTCTCGCCGAGCTTGACCAGCAGCATGTGCCGGCAGTCGGCCGGCAGGCGCCGATCGGCGATCAGCGCTTCGCGCACCAGCGGCAGGTGGCCGTGCCGCTCGGCCATGCGGCGGAAGCTGAGCGAGGCAATCTCGGCGCCGCTGTTGCCGATCAGCACGGCGCAGGCTTCCGGTTCGCCGACCTCGGCTATTGCCGCCGCCAGCGACATCGAGACCACCGGACGGTTGGCGATCAGCTTCTGCGTCGCCTTCTGGCCGCAGGCGACACGCTCAACCAGGTCGGCATCGGTAAGCAGCGGCGAACGCGCGAGCACCAGCGCCGCCACTTCCGGCTGGTCGGAGGCCAGGGCGCTGATCACCTGCGGCGGCGCGTGAGGGCTCATCGACAGCGCCTCGGCGAGCGCCAGGCGCACCTTGGAAGAAGCGTCGTCCAGAAGCAGCGTCAGCGCCGCCTCTGCGGCGCAACGATCCTCGAACGGCAGATCGGAATTGATATAGGCGCGCGCCAGCGCGCTCGCGGCGGCGGCGCGCTCGGAAACCCTTGCCGTATCAATCCATTTTAGAAAATGCGAAACAACCATACCGACCAGCTGCGCCCCTGCCGGAATGTCCCCGGCCCCGCTGTGAACGGTAGGCTGGAAATGGTTTACGAACGGTTCACCATGTTTCTTAACCGGCTTGATGGAGGCGCAGGCAACGCCTATCAAGCAACGACATTGGAGGAGATCGAACCATGGCCGGGCTTTATCTGGAAGAGTTTGTCGTCGGCCATGTCTTCCGCCACACGCTGCGCAAGACCGTGACCGAGAGCGACAACATGCTGTTCTCGGTGATGACGCTGAACCCGCAGCCCCTGCACATCGATTTCGACTTTGCCGCGGAGACCGAATGGGGCAAGCCGCTCGTCAACTCGCTGTTCACGCTTGGCCTGATGATCGGCATTTCGGTGAACGACATCACGGTCGGCACCACGGTCGCCAATCTCGGCATGAAGGAGACGGTGTTCCCGCACCCCGTCTTCCACGGCGACACCATCCGGGTCGAGACGACGGTCGTCTCCGTGCGCGACTCCAAGTCGAAACCCGATCGCGGCATCGTGGAGTTCGAGCACCGCGCCTACAATCAGAACGATGTTCTTGTCGCCAAATGCACCAGGCAGGCGATGATGCTGAGGAAGGCGGCCTGATGCGCTCGCTGCTGTTCGTGCCCGGCGATTCCGAGCGCAAGCTGGAAAAGGGATTCGAGGCCGGCGCCGACGTGATCATCGTCGACCTGGAAGATTCCGTAGCCGCCGCCAACAAGGCGGCGGCGCGCGCGACCGCGGCCGGTTTCATCTCCAGCCGAAGGCACCGGACAGGTTCGGCCATCTATGTGCGGGTCAACGACCTTTCCACCGGCCTGACGGACGAAGACCTTGCGGCTCTTGTCCCGGCGAAGCCTGACGGCATCATGCTGCCGAAGTCGAACAGCGGACAGGATGTCCAGCAGTTGGCGGCGAAGCTGCGGGTGCATGAGGCCGAGAACGGGCTGCCGGACGGCGCTATAAGAATCCTGCCGATCATCTCCGAGACCGCGGCAGGTGTGCTCGCGGCGGCAAGCTATGCCGGAACGAGCGCGCGGCTTGCCGGCCTGACCTGGGGCGCCGAGGATTTGTCCGCCGCGATCGGCGCGCTCGCGACCCGCGACGAGACCGGCCGATACACCGACGTGTTCCGCCTGGCGCGCACCATGACCATTCTGGCGGCGGGCGCGGCCGAAGTCGCTGCCATCGACACGGTCTTTCCGAATTTCCGCGACATGGCCGCCTTCGAGGCCGAATGCCGGGAGGCCGAGCGCGACGGCTTCACCGGCAAGATGGCGATCCATCCGGCGCAGGTGCCCGTCATCAACGCCGCTTTCACGCCGTCCGCCGAAGCGGTCGCGCGGTCACGGGCGATCGTAGAGGCCTTCGCGGCGGCGGGAAATCCAGGCGTCGTCGGCATCGACGGCAAGATGTACGACAGGCCGCATCTGCGGCTGGCCGAGCGGCTGCTCGCGCGCGCCAAGGCGGCAGGCGTATCCGCCTGACCCCTACCAAACCATCGGGATCAGCTTGTAGCGGACGCGCGCGGCATAATCGTCATAGCCCTGCAGGCCGGTCCGCAAGGTCTTTTCCTCGATGAAGGTGCGGATGGCGAGCAGCAGGATGAAGGCGAGGACCGCTGCCAGTCCCCACCAGGAGCCAAGCAGCAGCGCCGTGCCGGCGAAATAGAGTATGGCGCCCGCATACATAGGGTGGCGGACATAGCCATATGGACCGGTGGTTATCACCTTCTGTCCACGCTCGTCCTGGATCTTCACGACAGGCGCCGCGAAGCTGTTTTCCAACATCGTGAGATAGCAGATCCAGATGCCGACGAGCAGGACCAGAGCGCCGATCACCTGCACCCAGACGGGAGCTGCCGACCAGCCGAAACGGGTATCGAGCCCCATCAGGACCAGCCAGGCGAAAATGCCGATGAGCAATATGCTCAGCAATATCTTGTCGGCCGCGGTCTGGGTCTTCTGAATCGGCGGACGGAGGCGCTCGTTCATCAGGCCTGGATCGCGCCGGGCGAGCGCCACGCCCATGGTAAGGCTCAGTCCGACCATCACGACTATGTACACCCAGGCTGCGGTCCACCGCAGCGTGCCGGCCGACAGAAACATCAGCGCGCCCATGACGCCGAACCATATGAATGTCTGGAAAACCAATCTCGAGATCATGACCAACCTTCCGTGGCGTCCCCCGCCACTGTTGTCGAATCCGACCAGTGGTCTATTATACCGACCGACGGTCTATTCTCAAGCGCAATCAGCGCGAGGCATCTGGACGGAAACGGCTGCCGCGTGCACAAGGTTTCGTCATGCCACGTATCATCAAGCACCCGGAGCTCAGGCGAGAAGAGCTGCTGGACCATGCCCAGACGCTCTTCCTGACGCATGGCTACGACAAAGCGAGCCTCAACGACGTCATCGCCACCGCCGGCATCTCGAAAGGCGCCTTCTATCACTATTTCGCCTCCAAGGAGGCCCTGCTGGAGGCATTGGCGGAGCGTTTCGCCAGGCAGGCGCTCGCCGGCGTCCAGGATGTGCTCGGCGACCCGGCGCTCGATCCGCTCGGACGCCTCAACGCCCTGCTCGCGAAATCACGGCAGGCCAAGGTCGAGACCGCGGCGGAAGCCTGGACGCTGTTCGAGACGATGTTCCGGCCGGAAAACCTGGTGCTGTTCCACCGCATCAACGTGGCGGCCAACGCGGCCTTTTCGCCCTTGCTGGTCGAAATCATCAAGCAAGGCGTTGCGGACGGAACCTTCCGCACCTTCGATCCGGAAGGCGTCGCCGACATCGTCATGCAGTTCGGCCTGGCCACGCACGATGTGATCGCCAAGGCATTCGCCGGCGGCAGCGATGCCGATATGGACATTGCGATCGAAACCCTGGAAAGGCGTGTCAGGCTTTACGAGATCGCGCTCGACCGCATCCTGGGGCTCCCCGACGGCAGCATCCGCATCGGCGAGCCCGGCTATGTGCGCGCCGTCATGACGGCGCGTCGGGCCAGTCCTTCCTCCAGCGTGGCAGCCGCGGCGTCAAAGGCGCGCAGGATGTGACTAACCGGCCCAGGGGCCGGTGTAATCGGCGTAGAGCTTCACCGGATCGGGACGTGGCCGATCCGGTGCGGGTCCTTGATAGGAACCAATATGGACGAAGCCGACGACGCGCTCCTGCGGCGAGAGTCCGAGGATCGCCCTGCCCTCCGGGACATCGGAATACCAGTTGCTGATCATGTTGGTGCCATAGCCCAGCGCGTTGCCCGCGATCATCAGGTTCATGGCCGCCATGCCGCCCGACAGGAACATCTCCCATTGCGGGATCTTCGGGTTTTCCTTCGGCACCGACACCACGCCGATCACCAGTGGCGCGCGCGAGAAGCGCGCCAGTTCCTGGTTGCGCCGGCCTTCCGGCAGCGGCCCCTCGCGCTGTTCGGCAAGCGCCGCCAGCTTCTTGCCGATCTCGACGCGCGCCTCGCCGCGATAGAGGATGAAGCGCCAGGGCTCGAGCCGGCCATGGTCGGGAACGCGCGAGGCGGCCGCGATCATTGTCGCGATCTCGGCATCGCTCGGCGCCGGCTCCTTGAGGTCGGGAATCGGCGCGGAATTGCGGGTGAGCAGGAAGTCTATGATCGGCGACGCCATGGGGGCCAAGTCTCCTGAAGGCATTCGATTTTGAGCTGAAGCACGCCATCGGGAGGTCGGGCGGCTCGGGCGGTGGCGTTTTGCGCCGGATAAGAAGCCGCTGAGGGGAAGCAGCGCGCTCCTAGGCCTTGAAATTGCCACCGCCTTGGGCTTCAACGCAAGGCATGTTTGAGGGGACTCTGCGCCTTTTCGTGATCGCACTCGTCGCTGCGTTGTTCGCGGTGCCGGTTTCCTTCGCCCTGGCCCAGAGCGCCAACGATGTCGGCGACATCAAGCTTCCAGGCATTTCGAGCTACGCGACGCCGAAGACGGAGGGACCGCTGGCGCTCGGCAATGGCGGCGCCATCACGCTGTCGGCGCAGTTGACCGACAAGGGCGCCGACATCACCCGCGGCATCGTCTGGCGGGTCTTCAAGCCGCAGCCCGCCAGCGACGGCAAGCTGCCGATGGTGGCATCCGCCCATGGCGGCACGGCCGTGTTCCAGCTCGACCCCGGCAGTTATCTCGTCCATGCCTCCTACGGACGCGCCGGCGCCACCAAGCGCATCACAGTCGGCAAGGAAGCCAGGCGCGAAAGCCTCGTCCTCGACGCCGGCGGCCTGAAGCTCGACGCGGTGACGTCGGGCGGCGCGCCCATCCCGCCGAAGAAACTGCGCTTCTCGATCTACGAAGGCGAGGCCGCGGCCAATGGCGACCGGCCGCTGATCGCCCCCGACGTCGCGCCGAACACCGTGGTGCGCCTGAACGCCGGCACCTATCATGTCGTCTCCACCTATGGCGCGGTCAACGCGGTGATCCGCTCCGATATCCGCGTCGAGGCCGGCAAGCTGACGGAAGCGACCGTCGAGCACCGCGCCGCCGAGATGACGATGAAGCTGGTGCGCGAGCCCGGCGGCGAAGCCATCGCCGACACGTCCTGGTCGCTGCTCAACGAGAGCGGCGATCCGATCAAGGAAGCGGTCGGCGCCTTCGCCTCGATGGTGCTGGCCGAGGGCCAGTACACAATCATCGCCAAGAACCGCGACCGCATCTACCAGAAGGATTTCACGGTCGTCGCCGGCCAGAACCAGGAAATCGAGGTCGTGGCCAACGAACAGTCCGCCATCGATCCCGAGGAAGGCGCGGACTGACGAGGCGCCTCGCCTGCTTAGTCGAAGTGGTAGTTAAGACCGATGCGCGCGGTTTGTTCGCGGTATTTGGTGGAAGCGCTGAAATTGATCGGCGTATTGGTGGCGGCGGTGAAGGACCGCTTACCAAGGTCGATGTAAAGATATTCGGCCTTCAAGCTCCATTTTGGCGCCAGCATCGTTTCGATGCCGCCGCCCACCGTCCAGCCAGCACGCACTCCAGAGGCTGTATGATCGCCGCAGATGGTTGCGTCGGGAATACAGCCGGATGTCACGTCGGACTCGCTGTAGCTCAGGCTGGTTTCGCCGAAGGCAAGACCGCCCGTCGCATAGACGAGCCATTGCGGATCGACGAGGTACCCGGCCCGACCGCGCAACGTTCCAAACCAATCGATCTTCTTTTCGACACTCGTGCTTGTGGTGTCGAAAAATTCCGGGAACCTGATTTCCGACTTCGATCCACTGATGCCCGAGGCCTGCAGATCCGCCTCGACACCAACAACCCAGCCAGATGGCAGTTGCCAGTTGTAGCCAGCCTGACCGCCGCCGATCACCCCCTGAGCCGAAGGGGCCATGGCCGAAGGAAAGGAGCCAGAAGCAATGATGTCGTCCAGGAAATCCTGCAACTCCGGGACAGTGCTTGGCGACAAACCGACCTTGCCCGAATCCCAGCCATAGCCGATATTGGCGCCGATATAGGCACCGCCCCAGGACGGAGTTGCATCGCCCGCATTGGCGGAACCGATTTCGATGAAGGCCGACGCGCCCAAGGCCAGACTCGTCAACGCAAATTTCTTCGCAATACTCATCGACCTGCCCAAAAAAACCAAGCCTTGATAGCAAATCGTGCGGTCTATGACTGTAGCCGTTTAGCTACAGCGGCATGAATATCCATTAAGTATTCTAGCGAAAGCTAATATTGACTTGAACGCCAACTGTATTGACCGGCTTGTCCGTCAGGCCGCCTTTCGCATCCGCAGGAACGGCACGCGGCCACGCTGCGTGGAAGGCGCCGCAAGGTCGAAGACCGCGCGATAGAGGCGGTCGAGCAGTGCCTTGCGGTCGCGCAGCGGCTCCAGCTCGCTCCATCTCAGCACGTCGCCGATGCGCACCTCGATCGCCTTGCCCGACAGCCGCGCGAACTCGCGGATCAACAAGGAGGTGCGCAACGTCAGCGATGCCTTGCCGATGAACTTCGCCACGCGATTGTCGCGCTCGGCCATGTTCATCGGACCGCTGACGAGATGGAACAGCCGGCCGTTCTGGCCGGAGAAATGCATCGGGATGACCGAGGCCTTGGCGTCCTGGATGAGCTTGGCGGGAAACATCTTCCACGGCAGGTCGATGGCGCGGCCGAAACCCTTCGGCGCCGTGGCGACGCCGCCGGCCGGGAAGACGACGATGGTGACGCCTTCCTTCAACAGCCGCACGGCTTCATGGCGCACCGCCATGTTGTTCTTCAGCGCTTCCTTGGTTTCGGAAAAATCGATCGGCAGCGAATAGGGCTCCATCTCGCGGATCCTGAGCAGATCCTTGTGGATCATGACCCGGAAGGGGCGGCCGAGCTGCTCGACCAGCGACAGCACCGCAATGCCGTCGCCGATGCCGAACGGGTGGTTCGCGACGATGACCAGCGGCGTGTCCGGCAGCGTCGCCGGCGGCCATTGCACGGCGTTCCGGACCTTGACGTCGATCAATTCCAGCATGCGGCTGAACACGCGGTCGCCGGTCGGCACCACCTGCCGACGCCAGAAATCGTAAAGCGCGGCGAAGCGGTCGCGGCCGGACAGGCCCTCGACGGAATGGATGAACCAGCGCGTCAGCACCGGCTGATGCGGGTTGGCATAGGAGAGCTCGGGAAAACGTCTTTCCCGCAGTTTCAATTTGAGCATGGCGGCTCGTTACAGGGCTGGCGTGACAGGCATATGAAAATGGCGGTGGGCACGCCACCGCCATTTAGAAAGTGCTGGTATGTCAGGCTGCTGCGCGGCGTTTGCGATCCGGCGAGACCGCCTCGTCGGCGAGAGCCTTCACCGCATCCTCGAGCTTCAGCGATTCCTGGTCGCGGGAGCCCAGCCGGCGGACATTGACGGTTTCCTCCTCGGCCTCGCGCTTGCCGCAGACGAGGATGACCGGCACCTTGGCGAGCGAATGCTCGCGCACCTTGTAGTTGATCTTCTCGTTACGGAGATCGGTCTCGGCCAGCAGTCCCGCAGCCTTCAGTCGCTCGACCACCTTGATGGCGTATTCGTCCGCATCCGAGGTGATCGTCGCCACCACCACCTGCAGCGGCGCGAACCACAGCGGGAAATGGCCGGAATAGTTCTCGATCAGGATGCCGAGGAACCGCTCCATCGAGCCGCAGACCGCGCGATGCACCATCACCGGCTGCTTCTTCTCCGAATCCGAGCCGATATAGAAGGCGCCGAAGCGCTCCGGCAGGTTGAAGTCGACCTGCGTGGTGCCGCATTGCCATTCGCGGCCGATGGCGTCCTTCAGCACATATTCGAATTTCGGCCCGTAGAAAGCGCCCTCGCCCGGATTGATCGAGGTTTTGATGCGGTTGCCGGAACGCGTGCGGATCGTCTCCAGCACGTTGCTCATGATCGCCTCGGCATGATCCCAAGCCTCGTCGGTGCCGACGCGCTTGTCCGGCCGGGTCGAGAGCTTCACGCTGACCTCGTCGAAGCCGAAATCGGCATAGGTCGACAGGATCAGGTCGTTGATGCGCAGGCACTCGGCCGCGAGCTGCTCCTCGGTGCAGAAGATATGCGCGTCGTCCTGGGTGAAGCCGCGCACGCGCATCAGCCCGTGCAGCGCGCCGGACGGTTCGTAACGATGCACATTGCCGAACTCCGCAAGCTTAACGGGCAGTTCGCGGTAGGACTTCAACCCATGCTTGAAGATCTGAACGTGACCGGGACAGTTCATCGGCTTCAGCGCGAAGACGCGGTCGTCGTCGGTGTCGTCGCCGGCGACGGTGACCTTGAACATCGCGTCGCGATACCAGCCCCAGTGTCCCGATGTCTCCCACAGGCTCTTGTCCAGCACCTGCGGCGCGTTGACTTCCTGATAGCCGTGCTCGTCGAGGCGGCGGCGCATGTAGTTGATCAGGTTCTGCACCATCTTCCAGCCCTTGGCGTGCCAGAAGACGACGCCCGGCCCTTCTTCCTGGAAATGGAACAGGTCCATCTCGCGGCCGAGCTTGCGATGATCGCGCTTCTCGGCCTCTTCCAGCAGCGTCTGGTAGGCGTCGAGCTGCGCCTGATCGGCCCAGGCGGTGCCGTAGATTCGGGTCAGCATCGGGTTGTTCGAGTCGCCGCGCCAATAGGCGCCCGCCACCTTCATCAGCTTGAAGGCGTTGCCGATCTGCCCGGTCGAGGCCATGTGCGGGCCGCGGCACAGATCGAACCAGTCGCCCTGCGCGTAGATCTTGATGTCCTGATCCTCCGGAATGGCGTCGATCAGCTCGACCTTGTAGCGCTCACCCTTGTCGGCGAAGACCTTCTTCGCTTTGTCGCGCGACCACACTTCCTTGGTGAACGGCTTGTTGCGCTGGATGATCTCGCGCATCTTCTTCTCGATCACCGGGAAATCGTCCGGCGTGAACGGCTCGTTCCTCGCGAAGTCGTAATAGAACCCGTTCTCGATCACCGGCCCGATGGTCACCTGCGTTCCCGGCCACAGCTCCTGCACGGCCTCGGCCAGCACATGCGCCGTGTCGTGGCGGATGAGTTCCAGCGCGCGCGGATCCTCGCGGGTGATGATCTCGACCTTGCCGGACGTGCCGAGCGGATCGGAAAGATCGCGCACGGTGCCATCGAGGCTGTAGGCGACAGCCTTCTTGGCCAGCGACTTGGAGATCGATTCGGCAAGCCCCGCGCCGGTCAGCGCCGCGTCATATTCACGGACGGAACCATCGGGAAATGTCAGGGAAACGGAATTCGGCATCAGGGTTCTCCTATCCAGTCCCGCAAACGAGCGCGGGTGGTGAAATGCATGCCGCAGGATGCTCAGCAGCATGCAGAGGGTTAGCCGGAGGCGTCCGGCAGCGGCGCGGTTTTAGAGGCAGTGCCGCGTCAGGTAAAGAGCGCTCGCCAGGAAATGTCGTCGTAAAGCTTTCGCCCGCTTTCGCGTTTCTTGCTTATGTGGTGTCGGGGATTCGACAAATGCGCCGAACCGTAAAGCTGCTCTCATTCGGGATGCGGAGCGCGGGTCAACGGGTCCGATAGCGGGAACTCGGGTGCCGGCGGCGTGCCGCCCAGGATGCTCGACAGTTCGCAGGCCGCCTTGAATTGCGAAGCGGCTGCCTGCTGGATCGGCACCCGCCCGCGCACCGACTGAAGGAACGGCATGGTCAGCGCGGCCAGGGCCTGCCCCCGGCCGTCGAGGATCGGGAAGCTCACATCGGTGATACCGGCAATGTTTTCGCCTGCGATCAGCTCGTAGTGCTGCGCGGCGATGGCTTCGATGCGCTGCCGCGCCCGCCGCAATTCCGCGCGATCGATACCGTTGGCTGCCAGCGCGTCGAACGTCCACTCGCGTGTCGCTGGCGGCTGGAAGGCGAGGATCACCCGGCCCGAGGCGGTATGCTCGGCCGGACTCGATGTGCCGAGCCGCACTCTAAAGCCGAGCGGCGCCGGACTGTCGGCATAGGCGATGGTGCGGATGAACGCCCCCTCCAGCACCGTCAGCAGGATCGACTGCTGCGTTTCGGCCGCGAGCCGCAGCAGGATCGGATTGGCCGCCGTGGTGAGCATCTCGATCGGCGGGAAAGCAAGCGCAAGGTCGTAGAGCTTCATCGACAGCCTGAAGGCCTCGTCCTGCGGCCCGCGCCGGATATAGCCCCGGCGCTCCAGTGAGACGACCATGCGGTAGACTTCCTGCAGCGAACGGCTGAGCTGCTGGGCGATCTGGCTCTGGGTCAGTCCTTCGGATTGCCGGGCAAGGAGCTCGAGCACGTCCAGGCCCTTCTCCAGCGCGGGCGCAAGATAGGTTGCCTGCCCCTCTTTGGGCGCCTTTTCCGCCCGCGCGGCGACGTCGCTTTTCCTTGGCCCACCCATTTTGATTCTGGTCCCGTCCGTTCCGGTTCGCAGGAACTTGCTGATCTCGGCGGCGATTGACAAGCGCGCAAAGTTCCTATTACCTATTAAAATAGACTATCATATATAAAATCAACAGGGGAACACGACCATGGATACGCATGCCGTTCGCATACTTCTTCCAGCTCTGCTGCTCGCCGGGCTGGCACTTCCCAATACCGCTCTCGCCGACGGCAAGGCGGCCCTCGCCACGCTGCCGGACAATCTGCAGAGCCTCTATGTCGGGGCTGAACAGAATGTGCAGCCGTCGGCCTTCGACGGCTTCGCGATGCCGGCCAAGCCATGGAAATGGTGCCACTCCGAATCGTATCAGGGGAATCCCTGGCGGGTGGCGCTGACCAACCACTTCAAGAGCCTTGTCGGCGCTTTCCAGGCCGACGGCAGCGTCAGCAGCTTCGAGCTTTCGGACTCCAACGGTGACACCAGCCAGCAGATCGCCCAGCTCCGTGCCTTCATCGACAAGAAATGCAGCATCATCACTGTCGTGGCCGGATCGTCGACCGCGCTGAACGACGCCATCGAGGCGGCCTATAAAGCGGGCATTCCGGTGGTCTCGGTGGGCCTCGTCACCACCCCTTACGCGGTCAGTGTCGATTCCAACTACATCAAGTTCGGCTATGACATGGCCAAGGACATCACCACGGCGCTCAACGGCAAGGGCAATGTGCTGAGGGTCGAGGGCATTGCCGGCAGTCCGCTGGTCGCCGAGCAGCGCGTCGGCGCCGACAAAGGGTTCGCGGAATCGCCGGACGTGAAGGTCGTGCGCGACGTCAACGGCAACTGGACCGCGGCGGTGACCAAGACGGTGGTGCTGCAGGCGCTTGCTACCAATCCGGGTCCGATCGAAGCGGTGTGGACTTCGGGCAGCGAAGCGCGTGTGGTGGCCGAGGCCTTCGCGCAGGCCGGCCGGCCGGCGCCCGTCATCACCGGCAGCATTTCGGGCGATGCCCTCGGCTATTGGAAAGCGCATCCGGACTTCAAGTTCACGGGCGGCGCGCTGTTGCCGTCATGGACCGCGCAGACGGCGGTGCGCGTCGGCGTGCGGATGCTGCAGGGCCAGGAGCCCAAGGTGAGCCTGGTGGAAATCCCGGTCCCCGACGTCAAGATCGGCGACCTTGGTTCATGGTACCGCTCATGCATGACGGCCGACGCCGTCTCGGTCTTCCCGGTCGCGCCGCAGGATCCGATGCCGGAGGACCTGATGAACGGGTACTTCAAGAAGCCCGCGCCGACGCCGCAATTCGACTACGCCAAGACGCCGGATCCCTGTGCCCAATAACGCCCGTCGAGACCTCCCAAGGGCCCTCCTCGGAGGGCCCTTCCTCACTTCCAGACATTTTTGGCAGAACCACCATGAAGCTTGTCAGCACGGCCAGCACGGATATCGATTTCGAAAAGGATGGAAAGCAGATCGGCTTCGTCAACCTCCCGCTCTCTGTTCACGAGGATGCCTGGGGCGTCGTGCCGATCCCGCTCACCGTCATCAAGAACGGCAAGGGGCCGACCATCCTGCTGCAGGGCGGCAACCATGGCGACGAATATGAGGGGCCGATCGCGCTCGGCGAGCTGATCCGCGATCTCGATCCGGCCTCGATCGCGGGCCGGCTGATCATCGTGCCGGCGATCAATCTGCCGGCGGTCGTGGCGGGTCGGCGAACCTCGCCGATCGACGACCTCAATCTCAATCGCGTGTTCCCCGGCGATCACGGCGGCACCATCACCGCCCAGATCGCCGCCTACATCAGCGATGTCCTGTTCCCGATGGCCGATGTCTTCGTCGACCTCCACTCCGGCGGGTCGTCATCGGTCAATGTGCCGAGCGCCGCCATCGAGCCGGCAGCCGATCCAGCGCATTTCAAGCGCAACATCGACGCGGTCGTGGCGTTCGGCGCGCCCATGGTCGTGGTCATCTCCAACCGCGGCGATCCACGAACCTCGACGGCCACGGCGGTGCGCGCGGGGCTGACGGTGGTCGGCACCGAGCTCGCCGGCGGCGGCGGGGTGTCCGTCGAAGCGCTGGCGGTCGTCCGGCGCGGCCTGCGCAACCTGCTGGCGCATTTTGGCGTGCTGCCGCCCGGAAAGGACGGGCCCCCCTCCATGACGCGACCCGACATCTACGAGATCACTCCCGATGCCTACGTGCTCGCCACCGAGACAGGCGTGTTCGAACCGCTGCATCTCAACGGCGTCGAGGTGCATGCCGGCGAGCCGGCCGGGCGCATTCATTTTCTTGCCAATCCCGGCCGCGCCCCGGTAACGCTCTACTACCGGGCCGACGGCATCGTTTACGTGCGCCGCCAGCCGGGCCAGGTCCGGCCCGGCAACGTCTGCATGGTCGTGGCCACGCCCTATCGCGGGCAACTGCCGTGATCGGCCTCGACGATGTGCGGGCGGCCGCCGAACGCATCGCGCCATACATCCGAAGCACGCCGGTCGTGAAGATGACGGCTACTCGACAGCCATTGGCGGATGCCGAAGTCTGGATGAAGCTCGAGTCGCTGCAGCCGACCGGCTCCTTCAAGGCCAGAGGAGCCACCAACCGCCTGCTGACCACGCCCCGGCAAGAGCTCGCCGCCGGCATCGTGACTGCTTCGGGAGGCAATCACGGCCTCGCGACCGCGCGGGCGGCAACGATCGCCGGCGTGACGGCCACGGTCTTCGTGCCTGAGACGGCCGAGCAGGCGAAGATCGAAAAGCTCCGTGCGTGGGGCGCCGAGGTCCGTGTCGAGGGCGCCGTCTGGGATGCCACCAACCGAGCGGCCCTGGCGTTCGCCAAGGAACGCAACGCAGCCTATTTCCATCCCTTTGCCGATCCCCAGGTCGTGGCCGGCCAGGGCACGATCGGGCTCGAGCTCATCGAGGCGCTGCCGGAACTCGACACCGTGCTGGTCGCTATCGGGGGCGGCGGATTGATCTCCGGCATCTCTGTCGCGCTCAAGGCGCTGAAACCTTCGATCCGGATCGTCGGCATAGAGCCCGCCGGTTCGCCGACGCTCCAGGCCTCTCTTGCCGCCGGCCATGTGGTCACCCTGCCGGCCGTCACAACCCGCATCGCCACCATGGCTTGCGGGCGGACCGACGAGCGCATCTTCGGCATCGTGCAAGAGCATGTCGACGAGATCATCCTGGTCGGCGACGAGGACATGCAGGCGGCTGCGCGCTGGCTGTGGTTCGAATTCGGCATCGCGGCTGACCTGAGCGGCGCGGCCGGCATTGCTGCCTTGCGCTCGGGCAAGCTGGGCTTGCCGCCGCGCGCCAAGATCGCGACGCTCATCTGCGGCGCCGGCAGCAACGGCATCGGCATTGGACGGCCAATGAGATGACCGGCGAGCGCGCCCCGATGCTGGAAGCGTGCGGCCTGTCGAAGCGCTATGGCGAGACCGTGGCGCTGTCGAACGTCGATCTCGCCTTCCAGCCGGGCTCGGTCCACGCCATCCTGGGCGAGAATGGCTGCGGCAAGAGCACGCTGGTCAAATTGCTCTCGGGGATCGTCGCGCCCTCCTCCGGGACCATCCGGATGCTTGGCCGGCCGGTCACCGGCTCCAATCCGGCGCGCATCCAGCAACTCGGCCTGGCGACGGTTTTCCAGGAAGTGCTGCTCGCCCCCGAACGCTCCGTGGCCGACAACATCGTGCTCGGCACCGGCTCGGCTTTCGGCTGGCGCGCCGGCCGCTCGGCGCGTCACCGCATCGCCGCAGCCGCTCTCTCGCGGGTCACCAGCCTGCCGATCGATCTCGATGCGCCCGCCGGGTCGCTGTCGCTGGCGGTGGGCCAATTGGTCGTGCTGGCGCGGGCCCTGGTCCGCCGCCCGAAAATCCTTGTGCTCGACGAGGTCACCGCCGCGCTCGACCTCGGCGACCGCAACGCGGTGTTCGAGATGATCGAGGGCCACGCCCGGGCGGGCGGCCTGGTGCTGTTCATCTCGCACCGGATGGACGAGGTGATGCGTCTGGCTCATCGGGTCACCGTGCTGCGCAATGGACAACTGGTCGATACGCTCGAAACCGCGTCGGTTTCGGCCGAACGGCTGCTGCAATTGATGGCGCCCGCCACCGCCAGGGAGCTCGATCATGCCCTCTGAGCCGGCCCTGCGCGTCGAAGGCGTATCGCTTGCCCATAATACGCCGGGGCTGGACGAACGCGTCCATGCAGGCGAGATCGTCGGCCTCGCCGGTCTCGACGGGCATGGCCAGGACGCCTTCCTCGAAACGCTTGCCGGCTTGCGCGCGCCGGTCGCCGGTCGCATCCTCGTCCGTAGTGGCAGCGCCGGCTATGTCGAAATCGACGATTTCCGCCACGCCACACGGCTCGGCATCGCTTATCTTGCCCGTGACCGCAGAGCCAACGGCATCTTCCCCTCGCTGTCGATCCTCGACAATTTCAGCATGGTGACGCTGGGGCGCGATCGTCGCTTCGGATTGATCAGCCCGCGCGCCAGGCGCGAACGCTTCGAGCGCTACCGCGAGCGGCTGTCGATCGTCGCGCCCGGCGGCAACAAGCCGATCACGGCTCTCTCGGGCGGCAACCAGCAAAAGGTGCTGCTGGCGCGCTGGCTGGCGCGCGAACCCAGGATTCTCCTCCTCAACGACCCCACGCGCGGCGTCGATCAGCGGACCCGTGAAACGCTCTACCAGGCTTTCCGCGATCTCGCGCGACAGGAGGGCATGGCGCTTGTCGTGTTGTCCTCGGAGCTGGAGGAAATCTTCCGCCTCTGCGATCGGCTCCTGGTGTTCCGCGAGCAGGGCGTCGTCGCTAGCTTTTCGGGAGCCGATATGAACAGCAGCACAGTGATCGCGGCAATGTTCGGGCGCGTCGCATGACAGCGGCCGCGCCAATTGCCGGCAACGCGCCTGCGCGATCGCGTGGCATCGGGGCGCTCCTGGCCGGCCGTCGCGAGTCGGCGCCGGCCCTGGTCATCCTTGCCGTTCTGCTCATCGTCGACCTGTGGCTGAACCGGGCCTGGATGCTGCCCGGCTCCTGGGGCACCGTCATCGGCCTCGCCGGCCCGACGATGGCGGCAGCGATCGCCTCCATGCCGGCGATCATGGCCGGGCGCGGCGGCATCGACGTCTCGATCGGCCCGTTGATGGGGTTCATCAACATCATCCTGGTCAAGGTGCTGGCGGGAGATATGGGCATCGACCAACCCTGGGTGCTGGTGCCGGTCGCCCTTGCGATCGGCGCGCTCGTCGGGCTGTTCAACGGGCTGCTCTCCGCGGTGCTGCGCATCCAGCCGATCGTGGCCACGCTCGGCACCTATCTGGTGCTCAGCGGCGTGACACTGACCCTTCTGCCTGCGCCGGAGGGCGCGGCGCCCGCCTGGCTGAAGGCCCTTGCCGGCCCCTACTCCATCGTCCCGCTCGCCGGCATGGCAACAGTCTGGCTGCTGGCGAAGCGCCTGACCGTCTATGATTGGCTGATGGCGTGCGGCAGCGATGACCGTGCCTGCTTCACCGCCGGCATCCCCGTAACCGGCGTGCGTGTCTTCGCCTACACGCTTGGCGGCCTTTTTGCCGGCGCCGGAGGGCTTTTGCTCAGCGCGCTGCTCGGCTCGGCCGACCCCAATGTCGGCCCCACCTTCACGCTGGTCGCCATCTCCGGCGTGGCGCTCGGCGGCGTGAGCCTTGCGGGAGGGCGCGGCGGCTTCGCGGCCGCGGCGCTTGGGGCGGCAGTGATCTTCCTGCTGCAGAGCACGCTCACCTATTTCAACGTCTCGAGCTTCCTGCTGCACACCCTCTACGGTGTCATCCTGGTGGCATCAGTGTCACTGAACGCGCTCACCGGCCGCGTCGCGGGAGGACCGAGATGAACGTCCTTTCCGGCCTCGGCGCCAACACCCGCCGCACCCTTGGCGCCATAGGCATGGCTTTGGTGCTGCTCGTCCTCGGCTCACTGATGATCGAGGGTTTCGGCGCTCCGTTCGCCATCCGCTCCATGCTCGTTCTGGCCACCTTCATCGCCGTGGCGTCCATCGGCCAAACGCTGGTGGTCCTGCTTGGCGGCATAGACCTGTCGATCCCCTTCGTCATCGGCTTCGCCAATGTCGTTGCCGCCTCGCTTTACGGCGACGGGATGGCGTTCTGGCTGGTCTGTTTCATCGTGGCGTTGCTGTCGATGGCCATCGGAGCTCTCAACGGCGCGCTGTCCTCTTTCCTCAGGATCCATCCGTTGATCGTGACGCTTGGCGTCGGCACCGCGGTACAGGGGATCGTGCTGATGTGGACGGGCGGGCTGCCCACCGGCTCGGCTCCAGCCTGTCTGAGCGAGTTCGTGTCGATCGGCGGGACGATCGGCCCGCTGCCCGTGCCGTGGGTCGTGCCGTGCTTCGCGGTGCTGGCAGTCTTTGTCCATGTGATGCTTGCACGCACGCCGTTCGGCCGGCAGGTCTATGCGCTCGGCAGCAACCCGACGGCAGCGCCGCTGGCGCTGATCGACCCGCATCGGATCGTCGTCGTCAGCTACGCGCTGAGCGCCCTGTTCGCCGCGCTCGCGGGCGTCCTGCTGCTCGGCTTCACCGGCTCGGCCTATGGCGACGTCGGCCAACCTTACCTGTTCCAGACCATTGCAGCGGTGGTGATCGGCGGCACCGCGCTCGTCGGCGGGCGCGGCAGCCTGATCGGCACGGTTGCCGGCTCGGCAGTCCTGATCGAGCTCAACACTTTCCTGATCGGCCTCGGCCTCGCGCCCTCCACGGTGCAGGCCGCGCTGGGGATCGTCATTCTCGCATTGGTCTCGATCTACGGCCGCGAAGCCCACGTCCGCACATTGATCTGAGCGCAACCGCACGAGCGTGCTGCGCGTTTGATCAGCCGCGACTGATCCGCCCGTCGGATCGCCTTCTCCTGACTTTGCGTCCGGCGAGCCTCATTTCACCAGCTGCGGCAAATCCTTCAGGAACGCCGCCCGCGTCGCAAGCCCCTTCGGCTTGTCGGTACGCTTGGCATCGATGACCAGCCTTGCAAAAACGACGCGGCGGCCGTCCTTCTCGGCCCAGCCGACAAACCAGCCGAGCGAGCGCTTGCCGTCCTCGCCAAGCCTGGTGCTGCCCGTCTTGCCCTGCACCGTCCAGTCTCCCGCCGCGAAGGTCGGCAGGATCGCCCTGGTCATTTCATGCGCCTTCGCCGACACCGGCACCTTGCCGGCGAGCAGCTGGCGAAGGAACGCCGTCTGCTCGACCGGCGATATTTCGAGCGAGGAATTGATCCAGGATTGCGTTAGCCCATTGTCCTTGCCGGCATCGCCCGAGACGTCCTTGTTGCCATAGCCGAATTTCGAAACGTAACCGGCGAACTTCTCAGCGCCCAGACGCCGCGTGATCTCGCGCGAGTACCAGACGATGGAATCGCGCTCCCAGATCGTCGGATCGACGCTCTTCTGATCGCGCTTCGCCGCCTTGAATTCGGGCTTGTAGTCCCAGCTCGGCGAGTGCACATCGGTCAATATTCCGGCATCGTAGCCGATCAGCGCCAAGGGTACCTTGAAAGTGGAAGCCGGGCTGACGCGCTTGTCGCAGACACCGTCCTGGTAAAGTGTGGCGCCGCTTTGTGCATCCTGGATCAGCGTGCAGTGGATATCGTTGAGCGGCGCCGATTGCGCTCGCACAGGCAGGCCCAGCATCCAGGCCAGAAGGAAGAGGACGATGGCAAAAATGAAGGGATAGCGGTCCATCTGGCGCATGGCGAAGTCACTCCGGTATGAGATTACGAGAGCGGCTTAGCGAGGCGTCTTGTCTCGATTTTGTCTCAAATTCGCAGTGTTTGTGCAGCTTCGCGTTAACCCTACCGGACCGTTAAGATCCGAGCCGCGCGTGACGGCGAAGCAATCAGATTTCGGGGTCGCCGCGTTTCTTGCCGATCCGCCAGTAGCGCCAGGGCATGAACCAGACATAGCGCGCCGCAAGCGTCTCCGGCACGCGGTCGATGCCATGCGTCCCGAACGGCCCACAGCGCAGGACCCGGAACAGCGCCATCCAGCCGCCGGCCCACAGGCCATGGCGGGCGATCGCCTCATGCGCGTATTCGGAGCAGGTCGGCAGGTGCCGGCAGCTGTTGCCGACGAAGCCTGAGAGCGTCAGCTGATAGAGGCGCACGACCGATGTGCCGAGCACGCGCCCGGGCGTCTTGCGCCAGGGCCCCGGCCAGTTGCGCCCGCTCTGGACCCGCTGGACGCCATGCATATGCCCGTGATGGTCGCCCATCGCTCCGCAGCCTGTTTCCCTGCGCGATAGATGTGGGCTTCGGCGCTGAAACGCAATGCTTGCCCTCCCGCGCATGGCCTCGCCGTGCCATTGGAAGGTCGCTATCCGTATCGCGTCGCTGAAAATGGCCAGGAACTCGTTCATGGCAGGTCTCCTTCGGAACGGATTAGACCGCCGCTGGCCTTCCCTCTCAAACGAGTATAATTTCCGCGTCGGATAACTTGAGGTTATGCGACATGAAGCGTGGCCGGCTGCCGCTGACAGCGCTCAGAAGCTTCGAGACGGCCGGCCGGCATTTGAGCTTCAGCCGGGCGGCCGAGGAACTGTACGTCTCGCAAGCCGCGATCAGCCGGCAGATCCGCGAGCTCGAGACTTTTTTGGGCAGACCGCTGTTTCTGCGCCTCCATCGCCGCGTCGAGCTGACGGATGCGGGACATCGGCTGCTCGACCGATTGGTCAGAAGCTTCGACGACATCGACCGCGTGCTTTCGGAGCTCACCGCCTCCCCGGCGCAGGCGATTGTCCGCGTCAGCGTCGAGCCATCGCTTGCCGCCGTGTGGCTGGTGCCGCGACTCAATCGCTTCCGCCAGTTGCGGCCCGACATCGATGTGTCCCTCGAAGTCGATCCCCGACCGATCGAGTTCCGCAGCGATCAGCCCGAGCTCGCCTTGCGTTTCAGCGCGCACGCCACCTCGTGGCCGCGCAGCGAGGCCGAGCGCCTGGTCTCGACCGTCGATTCACCTGTGCTGTCGCCGACGCTGCTCGCCGCCGGCCCTCCGCTGGAAAAGCCGGTCGACCTACGCCATTACACGCTGCTGCATGAGGAAAACCGCCAGGGTTGGGCGCGCTGGTTCCAGGCGGCAGGTGTGCCTGCCGATGCGGTGCCCGCGCGTGGCCCGATGCTGGCGGATGTCTCGCTTTCGAAACAGGCGGCACTCCTGGGCCATGGCGTGGCGCTCGGTGATCTCTTGCAGGTCGGCGAGGAACTCGCGTCGGGCACTTTGATCAAGCCCTTCGACATCGATGTCGCTTCCGGCGCCTACTGGCTGGTGGCCAGGAGCCTTGGGGATCTGACGGAGCCTGCCAGGGCGTTCGCCGACTGGATCCGAAGCGAGTTCGCGATGACCAGGAGAGCGGCCTAAGCCCGATTTCAAGCCGCCTGCCCGGCGCGCTTCTTCTCGATCTGGCCGATCGCGTCGACCACCGCGTCGAAGGTCAGCATGGTGGAGGCGTGGCGCGCCTTGTAGTCGCGCACCGGCTCCAGATATTTGAGGTCGGCGAAGCGGCCTTCCGGCGGCGCGCCGTTCTCCTTGAGCATCTTCAGCATGGTTTCACGCACGGCGCGCAATTCGTCGGCGCTGGCGCCGACCACATGCTGGGCCATGATCGAGGACGAGGCCTGGCCGAGCGCGCAGGCCTTTACGTCATGGGCGAAATCGGTCACCACATCGCCGTCCATCTTGAGGTCGACGGTAACCGTCGAGCCGCATAATTTGGAATGCGCCCTGGCGGTCGCGTCGGCGTCGTCGAGCCGGCCGATCCGCCCTATGTTCCCGGCGAAGCCGAGAATTTTCGCATTGTAGACGTCGTCGATCATATTTTTCCAATCCGTCGCCGCCCAGCGAACAGGCTTTGCCGCTCCCGCGTCTTCTTTTCGCTTCGCTGTAACCATATATAATGGTGGCAGTCGGGCATCGACAAGGCGACGAAAAGCCAGTGTCCTTGCCCATCTGTTCACGCCGCTTGCGGGATGGAAATGGGCGATTTTCACCCAAAAGGTCGTGGTCCGTTCAACTCGTCCCACCTTTGAGTGGGACTACGGGAGACGCCTTTATGGATGCCGTCATCAAGAAAATCATGCCCCCGTCCCAATATCTGGACAAGCCCGTCACCGATCGGCCGAGCGAAGCCGAGGTCGAGGCGGCCGTGCGCACGCTGTTGCGCTGGACCGGCGACAATCCAGACCGCGAAGGCCTGGTCGATACACCCAAGCGCGTCACCAAGGCCTTCCGCGAAATGTTCAACGGCTATGACATGTGCCCGGCCGACGAGCTTGGCCGCACTTTCGAGGAGGTGGCCGGCTATGACGACCTCGTGATCGTCAAGGACATAAAATTCCATTCGCATTGCGAGCATCACATGGTGCCGATCATCGGCAAGGCGCATGTCGGCTATCTGCCGGACGGCAAGGTCGTCGGCCTGTCGAAGATCGCCCGTGTCGTCGACATCTTCGCGCATCGCCTGCAGACGCAGGAAGCAATGACCGCGCAGATCGCCGGCGTCATCCAGGACGTGCTCAATCCGCGCGGCGTCGCCGTCATGCTCGAGGCCGAGCATATGTGCATGGCCATGCGCGGCATCCGCAAGCAGGGCTCGACCACGTTGACCTCGACCTTCACCGGCGTCTTCAAGGACACACCCGAGGAACAGGTCCGTTTCGTCACCATGGTGCGCGCAGGCGGCTGATTTGCCGGCCCTCGCCGGCCAGAACATATAGGGACCGGCGATGTCGGCAGTTGAATTCCCGAAAGCTCCGTCAGACAAGAAAGCGCTGGAGGAAGGCACCGTCCTTTCTCCGCGTTTTGACGCCGCAGGCCTCGTCACCGTCGTCGTCACCGATGCCGTCGACGGCATGCTTCTTATGGTCGCGCATATGAATGCCGAGGCGCTGGCGCTCACGCTGGAAACCGGCATCGCGCATTATTGGTCGCGTTCGCGCAATGCGCTCTGGAAGAAGGGCGAGACCTCGGGCAATCTCCAGCGCGTCGTCGAGATGCGCACGGATTGTGACCAGGACGCGATATGGTTGAGCGTCAAAGTGTTGGGCCACGACGCAACTTGTCACACCGGCAGACGTTCCTGCTTTTATCGGACGGTGGGGCTGAGTGACGGCAGGGCGACGCTTGCCGACGACGGTAGCAGGCCGCTGTTCGATGCGGACCAAACGTATCGGAAGCCTCTGTGAACCGTTCAATATTCAAAAACCACTCATATTCATTATTCTCAAACGTCCTTGTGGTACAAGGGATATGGGACATGGGAGATCGTGATGCTCGAATGGGCGTCATTGCGCAGCAGACCTGACGTTCAGGAGGCTAACGGCCCCGCATCGTCGGGCGGCCTGCCCGATCCGAAACCTGGCGCGAAAACCGGCATCTCGCTGGCACTCGGCGGCGGATGCGCCCGCGGCTGGGCCCATATCGGCGTGCTGCGCGCGCTTGACGAGGCCGGCATCGAAGTGTCGATGATCGCCGGCACCTCGATCGGCGCGCTGGTCGGCGGCTGCTATCTTGCCGGCAAGCTCGACGAACTGGAAGAGTTTGCCAGAAGCCTGACCAAAAGGCGCATCTTCGGCCTTCTCGATCTCAACCTGCGCGGCAGCGGCCTGTTCGGCGGCATGAAGCTGGACCAGCGCCTGCGCGAGCACCTCGACGGCGCCCGCTTCGAAGACCTGTCGAAACCCTTCGTCGCCGTCGCGTCCGAAATCCGCACCGGCCATGAAATCTGGCTGTCGAGCGGCTTGCTCGTCACCGCCATGCGCGCCTCCTATGCGCTACCGGGCGTCTTCGAACCGGTGGCCTGCAACGGCCGCGTGCTGGTCGACGGCGCGCTGGTCAATCCGGTGCCGGTTTCGGTCTGCCGCGCCTATGAGCAGCCGCTCGTCGTCGCGGTGAACCTGCATTACGACCTGTTCGGGCGTGCGGCCGTCATCAAGCACAGCGCCGGCGAGTTGCTCGTCGAGAACGACGCGCCTCGCCCCGGGCAGGTCAATTCCCAGTCACATCAGACACGCCTGGGCATCACCGGCGTCATGGTCGAGGCCTTCAACATCATCCAGGACAGGATCTCGCGCGCCAGGCTCGCCGGCGATCCGCCGGATATGTCGCTGCAGCCGAAGCTTAGCCATATCGGCCTCACGGAATTCCACCGCGCCGACGAGGCGATCAGCATTGGCTACCAGGCGACGAAGGCGCAGATCAGCGAACTGACCCGGTTGCAATCCGTTCTGGTCTGAATTTCCCGCTATTATTGCTAGGCGAGTGCCGCATCGCTGATGCGAAACTGCACCGTGCGGTTGCCGTTCCAGTAATTGCCTGACAGCGAACCGGCGACGTGCACGGTCCTGCCCCTGTTCTTGAACAGGAATTCGCCGAGCGCCGTGTCGACGGCGCGGAAGGCGATCGCCTGGATGTTGCCGCCGCTTTGCGACTGCAGGTCCACGCGAATGTGGTTGGTGCCGATCGCGCGCGCATCGGCCAGCCGGTGGCGCGGCAGCACGAACACCGGCGCGATATGCCCGGCGCCGAACGGCCCGGCTTTCTCAAGCGCGTCGAGCAGCGCGATCGTGGCGCCCTCGGCGGCCAGAGCGCCGTCGATCGCCAGGCTTTCCTCGTTCTGCAACCGGAACACGTCGGCCGCGGCGCGCTCCTCGAAGAAGGCGCGCAACTCGCCAAGCTTGGCACGCTCGACGGTAATGCCCGCGGCCATCGCGTGGCCGCCGCCCTTGACGATCAGCCCGGCAGCCGCCGCCTCGCGCACCAGCCGGCCGAGATCGAAGCCGGTCACCGAACGGCCGGAGCCCGTGCCGACGCCGGTCGAATTGAAGGCGATGGCAAAGGCCGGCCGGCGCGCATAGTCCTTGAGCCGCGAGGCGATCAGCCCGACGATGCCCGGATGCCAGCTGTTGCTGGCCGTGACGATGACGGCGGGACCATTGCCGCCGGCAAGCTCCGCATCGGCCTCGGCGCGCGCCTGCGCCAGCATCTCCTGCTCCATCTGCTGCCGTTCCTGGTTCAGCCGGTCGAGCGTCTCGGCGATGCTTGCCGCCTCGACGGGATCGTCGGTGGCCAAAAGCCGGCTGCCGAGCGCGGCATCGCCGATGCGGCCGCCGGCATTGATGCGCGGCCCGATCAGGAAGGACAAGTGAAAGGTGTTGATCGGCTCGCCGATGCGCGAGACCCGCGCCAGCGCCGCCAGCCCCTCATTCTTCTGCTGGCGCAATACCTGCAGTCCCTTGACGACGAAGGCGCGGTTGACGCCGGTGAGCGGCACCACGTCGCAGACCGTCGCCAACGCCACCAGATCGAGCAGCGAGAGCAGGTCGACCGGCGCGGCGTTCGGCAGCCGCTCACGCAGCACTTTGGCCGTCTGCACCAGGCATAGGAAAACGACGCCGGCGGCGCAAAGATGCCCCTGCCCCGACAGGTCGTCCTCGCGATTGGGATTGACCACGGCCGCCGCTGGCGGCAGCGGGCCGCCGACCTGGTGATGGTCGAGCACCACGACGTCGGCGCCGGCTTCCCTCGCCGCCTCGATCGAGGTCGCGCTGTTGGTGCCGCAATCGACGGTGACGATCAGCTTCGCGCCGCGCGAGATCAGCTCCCGCATCGCTTCCGGGTTGGGCCCGTAGCCTTCGAAGATGCGGTCCGGGATATAGATTTCGGACGGTACGGAAAAATGCGTGAGAAAGCGTTTCAGGAGCGCCGACGAGGCGGCGCCATCGACGTCATAGTCGCCGAAGATCGCCACCTTTTCGCCGGCGACGATCGCGTCCGCCAGCCGCGCCGCCGCTTTCTCCATGTCGGTCAGCGATGCCGGGTTCGGCAAAAGCTCGCGGATGGTCGGATCGAGGAAGCGCCCGGTTTGTTCGACGCTGACGCCGCGCCCGGCAAGCACCCGCGCCACGATATCCGGCACGCCATGGCCCTGCGCGATGGCCAAGGCGGCCATATCCTGCCGCTCGGTCAGCCGGTGTTCCCAGGAAACACCCGTCGCTGACTGCCTGACATCGAGGAAGAACCGTTTCTCGCCCGTCATGCGACGCGCCGTCTGCACATCATTCCTGCGCAGATATCAACATGCGACGTCTGGAGCAATTGCGGGCAAGCGGGCAAGCCGGGGAAAGGTGTGGATGGGTTTCCCCGGAATGCGACGCTCAAGCGGAAAGATCAGAACTTGTCCAGGTCCTGGTGACGCGCCTTGATCTCGCGCACCGTGCGCGAGGACGAGCGCAGCACGATGGTGTGCGTGGTGATGAAGGTGCGGCCGAACTTCACCCCGTCGAGCAGATTGCCGTCGGTGACGCCGGTCGCCGCGAACAGCACGTCGCCGCGCGCCATGTCTTGGGCGCGGTAGACCCGCTTCGGGTCGGAAATGCCCATCTTCTCGGCTCGCGCCACCTTTTCCGGCGTGTCGAGGATCAGCCGGCCCTGCATCTGCCCGCCGGTGCAGCGCAGCGCTGCCGCCGCCAGCACGCCTTCCGGCGCGCCGCCGGTGCCGAGATAGATGTCGATGCCGGTCTCGTCCGGATCGGTGGTGTGGATGACGCCGGCGACATCGCCGTCGCCGATCAGCCGGATCGCGGCGCCCGTGGCGCGCACGGCGTCGATCAGCTTGGCGTGACGCGGCCGATCAAGGATGCAGGCCGTGATGTCGGAAACCGCCACGCCCTTGGCCTTGGCCAGATTGGCGAGGTTTTCCGCCGGCGAGGCGTCGATGTCGATCAGGTCTTCCGGATAGCCGGGGCCGATGGCGATCTTGTCCATATAGACGTCGGGCGCAAACAGCAGGCTGCCCTTTTCCGCGATCGCGATGACGGCAAGCGCGTTGGGAAGGTTCTTGGCGCAGATCGTCGTGCCCTCGAGCGGATCGAGCGCGATGTCGACGGCCGGACCTTTGCCGGTGCCGACCTCCTCGCCGATATAGAGCATCGGCGCCTCGTCGCGCTCGCCCTCGCCGATCACCACCGTGCCCTTGATGGCCAGCCGGTTGAGCTCCTGGCGCATGGCGTCGACCGCCACCTGGTCGGCGGCCTTCTCGTCACCGCGCCCGCGCAGCCTGGCGGCCGCGACGGCGGCCCGTTCGGTCACGCGCACGACTTCCATCGTAAGGATCCGGTCGAGACCAGCGGCAATGTTCTGGGCGATGTTCATGGATTACGCATTCCTCGTTGTCTGTTTGCGTCGAGCGATCCCAGAACGGTTGAGCGCCGGAATTGCTCCGCCTCCCGCCAGAGGCGGGCTTCTTCTGGCAAAGCTCCATGACAACGGCAAGACTTGGCTCGCCATTTTTCGAAATGACAGCAAAATCAATCGATTGAAGACGGAATCGGACCTGGTTTATTCCGCCCGTTCGATGCGGATCACCTGCGGCTTGTCGGTCAGGTGACCGTCCTTGGTGATGCCTTCGACGGCCTTGCGCACCGCAGCTTCCGTCGTCTCATGCGTGACGAGGATCACCGTCTTCTGCGCCTGGCTTTCCGCGCTGGCCGCCTGCTGGACGATCGACTCCAGCGAGATGTCGTTGTCGGCCATGCGCTTGGCGATGGCCGCGAAGACGCCGGTGCGGTCATGCACGGTCAGCCGGATGAAATAGCCGCCGGCATGGCTGCGCATCCGCGCCTTCTTGTAGGGTTTCAGCTCCTTCGCCGGCCAGCCGAACACCGGCGCGTGCTGGAACCCGGGCCGGCTCTTGGCGATATCGGCGATATCGCCGATCACCGCCGACGCCGTGGCGTTGCCGCCGGCGCCGGGGCCGGAAAGCAGAAGCTCGCCCAGGATATCGGTCTCGATCGCAACCGCGTTGGTGACGCCATGCACCTGGGCGATGACCGACGCCGTCGGCACCATGGTCGGGTGGACGCGCTGCTCGATCCCGCTCTCGGTGCGCTGGGCGACGCCGAGCAGCTTGATGCGGTAGCCAAGATCGGCCGCCGCGCGAATGTCGGCCTGGGTGATGTTGGAGATGCCTTCCATATAGATGTCGCCGGCGGCGATCCTGGTGCCGAAGGCAAGGCTGGTCAGGATCGACAATTTGTGCGCCGTATCGTGACCTTCGATATCGAAGGTCGGGTCGGCCTCGGCGTAGCCCAGCCGCTGCGCGTCCTTCAGGCAGCCGTCGAAGGAAATGCCCTCGGCCTCCATGCGCGTCAGGATGTAGTTGCAGGTGCCGTTGAGGATGCCGAAGACACGGGTTACCGCGTTGCCGGCCATCGCCTCGCGCATCGTCTTGATGACCGGGATGCCGCCGGCGACTGCCGCCTCGTAGTTGAGCAGCACGCCCTTCTTCTCGGCGATTTCGGCAAGCGCCACGCCATGTTTGGCAAGCAGCGCCTTGTTGGCGGTCACGACATGGCGGCCAGCCTCGAGCGCCGCCTTCACCGAGGCTCGCGCCGGGCCTTCATCGCCGCCGATCAGCTCGACAAAGACATCGATATCGGCCTTCTCGGCCAGCTTGACCGGGTCGTCGAACCATTTCGCTGCGCTCAGATCGACGCCGCGGTCGCGCTTCGGATCACGCGCCGAAACAGCCGTTACGACGATGTCGCGGCCGCACTGCCGGGTAAGCTCGGTCGCCTTGTCGCGCAGCACGCGCGCCACAGAGGCGCCAACCGTGCCGAGGCCGGCAATTCCAACACGCAACGCTTCAGCCATGTCCGGCGACGCCCCTCAAATTCAATGAATGTCCGGCTAATTCAGCGACGGGCGGCGAGCGGCACCACATTGTTGGGCTGCTTGGCGGTGGTCGCGAGAAATTTCTTGATGTTGCGCGCCGCCTGGCGGATCCGGTGCTCGTTCTCGACCAGGGCCACGCGCACATAGTCGTCGCCATGTTCGCCAAAGCCGATGCCCGGCGCCACCGCGACATCCGCATGCTCGATGAGCAGCTTGGAGAATTCGAGCGAGCCGAGATGGCGAAACTGCTCGGGGATGGGCGCCCAGGCGAACATCGAGGCCGCGGGCGCGGGAATGGTCCAGCCGGCGCGGCTGAAGGAATCGACCATCACGTCGCGCCGCTTATGGTAGACCTCGCGCACTTCCTCGATGTCGGCGCCGTCGCCGTTCAGCGCATGCGCCGCCGCCACCTGGATCGGCGTGAAGGCGCCATAGTCCAGGTAGGACTTCACCCGCGTCAGCGCGGAGATCAGCCGCTCGTTGCCGACGGCGAAGCCCATGCGCCATCCAGGCATGGAGAAGGTCTTCGACATCGAGGTGAACTCGACGCAGACGTCCATCGCGCCCGGCACCTGCAGCACCGAAGGCGGCGGATTGCCGTCGAAATAGATCTCAGAATAGGCAAGATCCGACAGGATGATGATGTCGTTCTTCTTCGCGAAGGCGACCACATCCTTGTAGAAGTCGAGCGAGGCGACCAGCGCCGTCGGGTTCGACGGATAGTTGAGGATCAGCGCGAGCGGCTTCGGGATCGAGTGGCGGATGCCGCGTTCCACCGCCGGGATGAAGCCGTCATCGGGCTCGACCTGTAGCGAGCGGATGACGCCGCCCGACATGATGAAGCCGAAGGCATGGATCGGATAGGTGGGATTGGGGCACAGGACCACATCGCCGGGCGCGGTGATCGCCTGCGCCATGTTGGCGAAGCCTTCCTTTGAGCCGAGCGTCGCCACAACTTGCGTGTCTGGATTGAGCTTCACGCCGAAGCGGCGCTGGTAATAGTTGGCCTGGGCGCGGCGCAGCCCCGGAATGCCGCGAGAGGACGAATAGCGATGCGTGCGCGGATCGCGCACCACTTCGCACAATTTGTCGACGATGGCCTTCGGCGTCGGCAGGTCCGGATTGCCCATGCCAAGGTCGATGATGTCGGCGCCGCGCGAACGGGCGCTGGCCTTCAGCCGGTTGACCTGTTCGAACACGTAAGGCGGAAGCCGGCGGACCTTGTGAAATTCTTCCATTTCAGTTCCAGACGATCGATGGGGGCGCTTCGGCGCGCGATATAAACCTAATTGCAGTTAGGGTCGAGGGTCGGGTCGCATTTGCCCTCGATCTGCTTCAGCGTGTCGTCGCCATGCGTCTTGGCAAGCGTCTTGAGCGCCGCGGAATTCGTCGGCGCCTTGACGCTGCCGCCCTTGGCAGCCTGCGCCTGCTGCTCGGCCTTGAGCTGGGCGAGGTTCGCCGCGGTCTCCTCCTTGGTGAACTGCTTGGCGGCCACCTGCGGCGGGATGTTGAGATTTGGATAGGAGCCGGTGTCCTTTGGGCCTTCGGTCAGGGCCGTCGGCGCCGCATTGTTCGGGCTGGTGCTTGTGCAGCCGCCGGCGGGCAGCAGCACGCCGAGCAGCCCCGCCACGGCGGCCGTGCGGCAAATCGAACCCGGCCTGAGAAAAAAAGTCCCGCCAACATTAATCGTCATATTGTTTTCCTGGCAGCCGGGTTACAGCGAATTGGACCCGGTCAGATGTCCCATGGTAATATGTCAAGAAAACGCTCCGGGAGGAACCCCGCGAACCATGTCCAAAGCTCCCGATTCGGACAAAGCGGAAAATGGCGGACCTTCGGCCATCGAGCAATATCTGGTGAAGGATCCCGAGCGTTTTGCCCTGAACATGGCCCGCATGATCGAGCAGGCCGGCAAGGCGGCTTCCGCCTGGACCGAACCGCGCGAAAAGGGCGAGGTGCGCGATCATGTCGCCGAACCGGTGGTCGACATGGTCAAGACCTTCTCAAAACTCTCGGAGTACTGGCTGGGCGATCCGCAACGCGCGCTCGAAGCCCAGACGCGGCTCTTCGCCGGCTATATGACGGTCTGGGCGAACGCCATCCAGAAGGTCAATCCCGCCGCCGAAGCGCCGCAGGACGCGGTTCAGCCTGAGCGCGGCGACAAGCGCTTCCAGGATCCGGAATGGGGCCGCAACGCCTTCTTCGATTTCCTCAAGCAGGCCTATCTCGTCACCTCGCGCTGGGCGAACGAGCTCGTCGAGCATGCCGAGGGCCTGGACGAGCACACCCGCCACAAGGCGAGCTTCTACGTCAAGCAGGTGTCGAACGCGATCGCGCCGTCGAACTTCATCCTGACCAATCCAGAGCTGTTCCGCGAAACGGTCGCCTCGAATGGCGAAAACCTGGTGCGCGGCATGAAGATGCTGGCCGAGGACATCGCCGCCGGCCGCGGCGACCTGAAGCTGCGCCAGGCCGACTACACGCCTTTCGAAATCGGCAAGAACATCGCCACCACGCCCGGCAAGGTCATCGGCCGCAGCGATGTCGCCGAGATCATCCAATATGATCCGGCGACGGAAACCGTGCTGAAGCGGCCGCTGCTGATCTGCCCGCCATGGATCAACAAATTCTATATCCTCGACCTCAACCCGCAAAAGTCCTTCATCCGCTGGGCGATCGAGCAGGGCCACACGGTCTTCGTCATCTCCTGGATCAATCCGGACGAGCGCCACGGCGCCAAGGGCTGGGAGGCCTATATCCGCGAAGGCCTGCAATTCGGCCTCGACATGGTGGAGAGGGCGACCGGCGAAAAGGAGGTCAACGCCATCGGCTATTGCGTCGGCGGCACGCTCCTGGCTGCCGCGCTGGCGCTGCTGGCGCAGGAAGGCGACCACCGCATCAAATCTGCCACCTTCTTCACGACGCAGGTCGACTTCACCTATGCCGGCGACCTCAAGGTCTTCGTCGACGAGGACCAGGTCGCCGCCGTGGAGCGCTCGATGAGCGAAAAGGGCTATCTCGAAGGCACCAAGATGGCGACCGCCTTCAACATGCTGCGCTCGGGCGATCTGATCTGGCCCTATGTCGTCAACAATTACATGCGCGGCAAGGAGCCTCTGCCCTTCGACCTGCTCTACTGGAATTCCGACTCCACGCGCATGGCGGCGGCCAACCACTCCTTCTACCTGCGCAACTGCTATCTCGAAAACAATCTCTCGCGCGGCACGATGGAGCTTGCCGGCCGCACCGTCTCGCTGGCCGACATCACCATCCCCGTCTACAACCTAGCCACGAAGGAAGACCACATCGCGCCGGCGCTTTCGGTGTTCCTGGGATCGCGGTTCTTCGGCGGCGACGTCGAATATGTGATGGCGGGTTCGGGTCATATCGCCGGCGTCGTCAACCCGCCCGCCGCCAAGAAGTACCAGTACTGGACCGGCGGCAAGCCGGTGGGCGACTTCAACGCGTGGCTTGCCGCCGCGCACGAGCACCAAGGCTCCTGGTGGACGCACTGGCAGCACTGGATCGAGAACCAGGACAACATCCGCGTACCCGCCCGCAAACCCGGCAAGCGTATGAAAACCTTGGGGGATGCGCCGGGCACCTACGTCAAGGTGCGTGTGTAACGGTCTGTAATGTCTGGTGAGTTGACGGGCCGCCAAAACAGGGCGAAATGGTGGCGTCAATCGTTTCACGGCCTCAAATCACCTTCCGACGCAGAATAATTCCGAGGCTTGCAGATTCGACACATATCCCGTTTCCGGTTGGGAACAGGAGGGTTATCGCGGCGCGGTGCTGGAGTGGCGCGGCGATGACGGACCGACCGGATACCGAGGGGGAATTTATTTTGAAATCAGCAGGTTGGCGTCTTGCACGAAGGGAAGGTCGCAGCATAGCGGCAGCGCTTTTCTCCGTGCTGCTGGCCTCCTGCACCTCGACCGGCGACCCGACGATGTCGGTCGTTTCGCCCTCCTACAATTCAACCGCGACCGAAATGAGCGCGACATCCGGCGCCAAGACCGCGACCGCGGCCGATTCGTCGCTGCAGGCTTCGGCGCCGGCCGAAGCCGGGTCGACCGTGATGAGCGAGGGCGATACGCCTTTGCCCGAGAAGGTCGCCTATGTGCCGGAGACACGGCCGCAAGCCGCCGCCTTCCCGGCGGTTTCCGTGCCGGCAGGCTCCGCCGCGATTGCCGGCAGCACGCCGCAACCGCTGGTTCAGCAGGCGCAAACGGCGGAGCAGACGCAAACCGTTGCCCAGCAGGTCGCCGCCGGCGATGCCGCCGCCATTGCCTCAAAGGCCCAGGCGACCACGCAGGCCATGAGCAACGGTGTCTATGTCACCGCGGGCGAGCCGGCGCAGCCGCAGATCGCCGCGCCGAAGAAGAGCCTGTTTGCCTCGCTGTTCAGCACCACGCCGGCTTCGGCGGCGCCCGCGCCGCTGGTCAACAATGCGCGCTCCGGCGACCAGACCGCGGCCCAAGCCAAGACCGCTACCGCCGCGCCGGCTCCCGCCAAGCCGATCGTTGAGCTGGCCTCTGCGACGCCGGCCGCAAAACCGGTGCAGCTCGCCTCGCTGGACGACCCGAGCTATCACATCACCGGTGCCGATGCCCTTCCGGGCGTACGCCAGACCGCGCTGTTCGAGATCAAGCGCAAGTCCGGTATCGACGACGAGAGTGACGTCGACCTCAACGAGGATGAAGGCGGCGGTTCCTACCAGGTGGCCTCGGCCGCCGGCATGGCGAGACTCGCGCCCAACGGTCTCCTGAAGCAGAACGAAAGCGTCGACGTCGCCTGCCTCAAGCCCTCGCTGGTGCGGGTGCTGAAGACGATCGAGGGTCATTTCGGCCGCAAGATGGTCGTCACCTCCGGCTACCGCGATCCCTCGCGCAACCGCCGCGCCAACGGCGCCAAGAACTCGCTGCACATGTACTGCGCCGCCGCCGACATCCAGGTCCCCGGCGTGTCGAAGTGGGAGTTGGCGAACTACGTCCGCACGATGCCGGGCCGCGGCGGCGTCGGCACCTACTGCCACACCGAATCCGTCCATGTCGACGTCGGCCCCGAGCGCGACTGGAACTGGCGCTGCCGTCGCCGCAGCGGCGGTGGCGAGGACGGCTGAGGCTGCCTGCCTTCGGCCGCCTCCGCACGCTCGCAACGCACTTTTCTCGTCCAAAGCAGCACGTTTCACGGCGCCGTGAAAAAAGTTGTCGCATGTGGCGGCGGATGGGTTGCCGGCTGGCAACAACGCAATTATAAGCCGCTTCGTCTGAGCGCGCCCATCGTCTAGCGGTTAGGACACCGCCCTTTCACGGCGGTAACAGGGGTTCGATTCCCCTTGGGCGTACCAGACCTGTCTTCCCTGAACACCTGCAAATCCGGCACCTCGCGCTCCCCGGGCCGAAACGCGTCGTTAACGGCGTTGTCGGGTGACGCATGTTGGCGGCAATCGGACGGTGTAGAGTTCTGCCTCGCCATGGAGGCGCGGATGAACCTGCTTCGGACAGCTCTCTTATGCGCGGTGATGACCGGCCTGGGCGGGCTGCAGCCCGTCCTCGCCGAGGATCAGCCTGCCCAGTCGAACGGCGACGCGTCGCAACAGCTGCCGCCCATTCACTGTGAGGGACAGAATTGCCTGCCGCCGAGGAACGACCCCGCTTTGGAGTGCAAGGGGCAGGATTGCACACCGGCCCCGGCGACCGACCAGCCGACGGGCCCGGAGATCAAGAAGGTCAAGTGAGCGGCAGCGGGCGCTGTGGCGAACGGCATGCCGTTGATCGAGCCAGCGCGGGTTGACGATCGGAAAAAGGCAGCGGCCGTCCCGCTGGGAGAACCGGCGAGCGCTGATCAATCCGGAACCATCGGCGCCGGCTCTTCGCACCGATAGACCATGCACTGACCGTCACGGGTCGGGACATAGTCGACCATCGGCACGTAGGGTGCATCGCACTCATTGCCGAACTGGCGGACATAGCGCTCATACGTGTTCGCCCCCGTGGTCAGCACCACCGCGTGCCGGCTCTGAATCAGCGCCTGGGTCTCAGCGCAGGTCATTGTGCGTGTGTCGGGCCGCGCATCGGCGAAATTTGTGGCGGCAACGATCATCGCTGCCGCGCAAAACGCAATCTTGCCTGTGGGCATGGTGGCATCCTTACAAAAACATCGGATCGCCAAATTCGCATCTCGCGATGCCGCTCCGCAACGGTGGCGCGGTCACGATGCAGCGAGCAAAACCTTGAAAAAGCAGTTGAAAGCCCGCGCCAAAGGCCTGGAATTGCCCGAGGACGAAACAATGTCCGACGTCAGGCTGTTGCAAACACCACCGTCTGCATCAGCCCTCCTCCCGGCCTGTTCTCCAGCGTGATCGTCCCGCCGTAGCGTTCGATGATCTCCTTGGCGATCGCAAGCCCCAGCCCCGCGCCCGGGATGAATTGCGTGCGCGCCGGATCGACCCGGAAGAACGGCTCGAAGGCCTTGTTCAGGAGGTCCGGCGGAATGCCCGAGCCGCGGTCGGCGATGGTGAGGACCGCCTGGCCGCCCCGCCTCGCAAGCGCGACGGTGCAGCTCTTGCCATGCGTGGCGGCGTTGACGATCAGGTTGCGCAGCGCCCGGCGCAAGCCAAGCGCGCCGGCTTTGACCGACACATGATCGAGATGGTCGATCGTCACCGCATGGCCGAGCGAGACCATCTCGACCTCGATATCGCGGACCAGCCGGTCCAGTTCCACCGGCTCGACCGCGTCCTGATTGACCTCCTCGCGCACCAGGCGGATGGCGCTGTCGGCGATGCGGTCGAGCTCGTCGAGGTCGCTCAGCCATTTCTCGCGATCCTCCTCGAGGAACTCGGCCCTGAGCCGCATCCTGGTCATCGGCGTCCTGAGATCGTGGCCGGCGGCAGCCACCAGCCGCATGCGGCTTTCCATCGCCGTCCTCAATCTTGCCGACAGCTCGTTGAGCGCATGGGCGGTTGCCCTCACCTCGGCCGAGCCTTTTTCCGGCAAGGTCGCCAGCACCCCGTCCGATCCGATCTTGCTGACGGCGGCTTCGAGCATTTCCAGCGGCCGCACCAGCACGCCGGTGAAGTAGATCGACACCGGGGTGGCCCCTAGCACGATCAGCACCATCCAGCCTGCGAGCCCGTACCAGACATCGCGCGGCGGACCGAAATCGGGCACGTCGACGATCATCCAGCGATGGTCGGGCAGCTCGACGGAAGCGACCATTCCCGGCCTGCCGGCATTTCGGCTGACCACGGCCGAAAGATCCAGCCCGTTGTGGTGCAGGATCTCGTTCAGCACTTTTGTGTGCTTGCGGTCCTCGAAGCCGTCTGCCGGGCGATCCTTCACGATGACGGGCGCATCGCTTGTGTTCGGCGCGCGGCCGGGAACCAATTGCACCATATACTGAATCTGGTGGGCGAGCGGACCCATGATCAGTTCCGGCGACGGCCCGCCGAGCACCTTCACCGCGACGAAGGTGGCGAGCCCGACCACGCCCAGGATCGACACGACCAGAAGGATGATCAGCCGCCGGCGCAGCGAGGTCATGCCCCGGTCTCCGCCGTCTCGACGCGCGCGGTCAGTTGATAGCCGCCATTGCGCACGGTCTTGAACAGATTCTCCTCGCCCGCTTCGGCGAACTTCCGGCGCAGCCGGCTCATCAGCACGTCGACGGACCGGTCGAGCGGCTCGCGCTCGCGCCCCTGCGTCAGGTCGAGCAGCTGCTCGCGCGACAAGAGCCGGCCCGGCCGGTCGAGAAAGACCTGCAGCAGGTCGAACTCGGCGCCGGTAAGGTCGATCAGGGCGCCGTCGGCGTCCATCACCTTGCGCGTGTCCGGCTCAAGCCTGTAGCCGGCGAAATGATAGACGCGGACCTTGGGCGGGGCGGCTTCGTCCGGCGCCGAACGCCTGAGCACCGCCCGGATGCGAGCCGAGAGCTCGCGCGGATTGAAAGGCTTGCCAAGATAGTCGTCGGCGCCGAGCTCCAGCCCGATGATGCGGTCGACATCTTCCTTCAGCGCCGTCAGCAGGATGACGGGGATGTGCGGCTTGCGGTCCCGTAGGCTCCGGCAGATGTCGAGACCGGAGCCGTCGGGCAGCATGACGTCGAGCACGATGAGATCGAACTGGCCTGAACCGAGCCTCTGCTCGCATTCGCGCCGGTCCGCCGCCACCGACACGCGAAATCCCTGCCCGTCGAGATAGCGCCCGAGCAGCGTCCTGATCTCGCGGTCGTCGTCGACGACAAGGATGTGGGATTGTGCCTGCATTCTTAGCCCGCTTGCCTGTTTGTTCGTGATTATAGGGAGCGACGCCGCCGAGCGGCATGGAAAATTGCAACGGAACGTTTCCGCAAAGCCGCTGGAAACATTCGGAAACAAATCTCCTTTTTCCGGAAACCTTCGGCAATGCGCCGAAGCAATGCGGCAAAAGAGGCTTCCTATCCTCCCCGGCATCCGAAGCATGCAGGAAAGGATCATGTCATGCGAAGCAGACTTCTGGCGCTCGGCCTCTTCTCGGCCGCCGCCATCCACCCCGTATTCGCCGCGCAGCCGGAGCCTAGCGCAGCCCCCGGGGACGAACCGCCGGCAATCGGCCGGCAGGATGACGCGGGTCCCGACTCCGGCCCCGGCCCGATGCCGTGGCACGGCCAGCGTTGGGCGATGCGGCACGGCCCCGAGGACTTCGGTCCGCGCCGCATGGGTCCGCCGCCGGAATTCCTTGCCGCCCGGCTTGCGGCGCTCGAAACCCGGATCGGCATCCGCTCCGAACAGCTCGACGCCTGGCGCGACTACACCAGCGCGCTGCAAGCGGTGCTGGCGCCGCCGCCGCGGCCCGATTTCGGCCCACCCGGCCGGGGGCCCGACGATGCTGTCGGCGGCAAGCCGGATCAGGCAAAGCGCGATCCGTTCGCCTTCCAGGAAAAGCTGGCCGACGAGGTGACCAAGCGCGCCGCCTCGGCCGCCAAGCTCAAGGACGCCATCACCGTGCTTCGGGCCAAGCTGACGCCCGAACAGCTCGAAATACTCGCTTCGGCGGATCGGCCGCACGGCCCGCCCCCCGGTCCATGGGGTGATCCGCCGGACGCAGCCGGCCCCGGAGGTCTGCCTGATCACGGCGGACAGCTCCCTCCACCCCTACCCCGGAGTGGCGAGCAACTCTAACCGGCTGCACCGGCCGGCCCTCTGACCCACCCGTTCAAGGGCCGGCCGGCTCCTCTTTCAACCGAACGATGCGTCGAGCTGCCGCCAGGCCGCCCGACGCGAATGGAGAGCACCATGTGGGAAGCGCTCATGATGCTGCGCCTCATCGTGTCTGTCGCTCCGGGCTTGCCGGTCGGCCGGCGCGCGCCGCAGCCAGCGATCGCGCCCGTCCAAACCGGAGACGCGATCCGGTTGAACTTCGCGGCCTTTCGGCTGTCGCTCCCGAGCGCCTCGACCAACGTCAAAAACGATGACCGCAAAATTGCGTAAACGACATCTTCTTCTGCTGGCTGTGCTTGTCGTGGTGGCCGCCGTCGCCGCGCTCAAGGCCTATGGCCGCGCCGCCCCCGTACCCGCCACACAGGCACCGGTGTCGTCGGCGACACTTACGGTTTCCGTGGAGAAGGTCGCCTCCGAGACGGTCACGTCGTCGATCAGCGCGACCGGCACCGTCGCCGCCTGGCAGGAAGCGACGATCGGCGCGGAAGAAAGCGGCCTGCGCCTGACCGAGGTCCTGGTGGCCGAGAGCGATCATGTGAAGGCCGGCGATGTCGTCGCGCGATTGGACGACTCGCTTCTCAAGGCCCAGCTCGCCGAGCAGAAGGCAGCCGTCGCCCAGGCCCAGGCGACGCTCGACTCCGCGCTGTCGGCTGCCGCGCGCGCCGACAAGCTGCTGGCCAGCAATGCCGTCAGCGCGGAGACCGCCGAGGAAAAGGCGACCGCCGTCAAAACCGGCAAGGCCGGCGTCGACCAGGCCGAGGCCGCCGCCGCGCGGCTGCAGGCCCAACTCGGCAGGACGACCATCCGCGCTCCATTCGACGGCATCGTCTCCAGCAAGCCGGCCGTGACGGGTTCCATCGTCCAGGCCGGCACCGAGCTGATGAAGATCGTCCGCGACGGCAGGCTGGAGGTCGGCGTGCTTGTCCCTGAAAAGGACCTGGCGGCAATCTCGGCCGGTCAGCCGGCCAACATCGTCGACGCATCCGGCCGCGCCTTTTCCGGCAGCGTTTCCCGGATAGCCGAGACGGTCAACTCGACCACCCGGCTCGCCACGGTTTATGTCGCCGTCGGCGACGGCTCGGGCCTGAAGCCCGGCATGTTCGCCCGCGTCATGATCGAGACGGCGGCCTCCCGCCAGCTCACCGTCGCCGAGACGGCCCTGGTCTGGCATGACGGCAAGCCGGCCGTGTTCGTCGTCGATGATCAAGGCAAGGTCAGCACGCATCCCGTTGCGACCGGCACGCGTCAGAACGGCCGGGTAGCCATCGAAAGCGGCTTGTCGGAAGGCGACCGCGTCGTCGTCGCCGGCGCCGGCTTCCTCAACGACGGCAACCTCGTGCGTGTCGCCGCCGGCGAGACGAAAGCTGCCGATGCCGCGAGCACGGCGGAGTCGGCACAATGAACGCCATCTCCTCCTGGTCGATCCGCAATCCGGTTCCGACCATCGTGCTGTTCTTGTCGCTCAGCGTTGCTGGCGTCTACGGCTTCATGCAGCTGCGCACCAACAACATGCCCGACATCGACTTGCCGACCGTCACCGTCACGGTGGCGCAGCCGGGTGCGGCGCCGAGCGAAATGGAAGTCCAGGTGGCGCGCGTCATCGAGAACGCCGTCGCGACGCTTGAAGGCGTCAACGACGTCTCGACCTCGATCAGCGAGGGCTCGTCCGCCACCACGGTCGAATTCACCCTCGGGACGGATCCCGAGACCGCCGCCAACGATGTCCGCAACGCCGTCTCCGGCGTGCAGTCCAGCCTGCCGGCCGCGGCCCAGACGCCGGTCGTGGCGAAGGTCAACGCAACCGGCAATTCGGTGCTGACCTTCGTCGTCGAGGCGCCGACCATGTCGCCCGACGCACTGAGCTGGTACATCGACAACGACGTCGCCAAGGTCCTGCTCGGTGTCGACGGCGTCTCCAAGATCACCCGTTCCGGTGGCGTCGACCGCGTCATCCGCGTCGAGCTCGACCCCGACCGAATCGCCGCTCTCGGCATCAGCGCCGGCGATGTCAGCCAGACGCTGGCCTCCAACAACGTCAACCAGCCCGGTGGCCGCGCCAATATCGGTGGCCAGGAGCAGTCGGTGCGCACGCTGGCCAGCGCCACGACCGTCGAGGCGCTGGCCGACACCCGCATCGCACTGAGCGGCGCCGGCGACGTCAAACTCTCCGACCTCGGCACCGTCGTCGACAGCTGGGAAAAGCCGCGCCAGGCGGCCTATCTCGACGGCAGGCAGGTCGTCGCCTTCAATGTCTACAGATCGGTGGGCTCGAGCGAGATCGACGTGGTCAAGGCCGCCCGCGCCGCGATCGCCGACATGGGCGCCAAGACCACCGTCGCGAAGTTCACCGAAGTCACCTCCTCATCCGGCTTCGTCCAGGAAAGCTACGACGCCGCCTTCGAAGCTCTATGGCTGGGCGCGCTGCTCGCTATCGGCGTGGTCTGGCTGTTTTTGCGCGACGTCAGGGCGACGCTGGTGTCGGCTGTGGCGATGCCGCTGTCGCTGATCCCGACCTTCGCGGTGATGGCGGCCTTCGACATCTCGCTCAACAACATCACCCTGCTGGCGCTGTCGCTGGTGGTCGGCATCCTCGTCGACGACGCCATCGTCGAAATCGAGAACATCGTGCGCCATATGCGCCAGACCGGCGTCAGCGCCTACCGGGCGGCGATCGAAGCCGCGGATGAGATCGGGCTGGCCGTGGTGGCGACCACCGCCACCATCGTCGCCGTGTTCCTGCCGGTGGCCTTCATGCCCGGCATTCCCGGCAAATTCTTCTTCTCGTTCGCCGTCGCCGTCTGCGTCTCGGTGCTGTTCTCGCTCTTGGTGGCGCGCATGCTCACCCCGCTGATGGGCGCCTATCTGGTGCGCGCCGGCGGCCATGACGAGGACGACACGCCGGCCTGGGTGCCGACCTATCTGTGGCTGCTGCGCAAGGCGCTCGATTACCGTTGGATCACGCTTGCTGCCGGCATTGCCTTCTTCGCCGGCTCGATGATGCTGGCGACACACTTGCCGACCGAATTCATGGCGGCGGCCGATCGCGGCCGCTCGATGATCTCGGTCGAGCTGCAGCCCGGCTCGACCATCGAGCAGACCACGGCGGTGGTGCAGGAGATCACCAAACGGCTGGAGCAGGAGCCGGCCGTCGACAGTGTGTTCGCCACGATCGGCACGGCCGCCTCGTCGGGCGGCGGGCCGAACCAAAGCTCGAGCTCGGCCGAGGTGCGGACCGCGACCGTCACGGTCAACCTGAAGCCGCGTGCCGAGCGGACGATAAGCCAGCAGCAATTCGAGGCCGAGGCTTCGCCGAAGCTCAACGACATCCCAGGCGCCCGGATCCAGTTCGGCGCGGACGGCTTCTCCGGCGCCAAGGTGTCGATCACGCTGGTCGGCGACGATGGCGAAGCCCTCGAAAAGGCAAGCGACGCGCTGATCGACGCAATGAAATCGGTTCCCGGGCTGATCAATCCGACGTCGACCGCGGCCACCACCAAGCCCGAGCTCATCGTGCGACCCGACAGCGCCAAGGCGGCCGAGCTTGGCGTCACGCCGACCGAGATCGCCGCGACAGTCAAGATCGCCACCATCGGCGACACCGACACCAGCCTGGCGAAATTCAATCTAGGCGACCGTCAGGTCTCGATCATCGTCACCGTGCCCGACGGCGCCATCGATGATCCGGCAAAGCTCGCCATGCTGCCGCTGACCGGCACCAAGGGCGTGGTTCCGCTTGGCGCCGTCGCCGATATCGGCTTCAACGCCGGCCCGAACAGCATCACCCGTGTCGACAGGAGCCGCAGCGCCACGGTCGAGGCCGATCTTTCCGGGCTGACGCTCGGCCAAGCGACCGAAGCCATCCGCGCCCTGCCCGCCATGCAGAACCTTCCGGCCGGCGTGCATGAGCTGGCGCGCGGCGATGCCCAACGCATGCAGGAGCTGTTCACGGGCTTCGCCACCGCCATCGCCGCCGGCATCATCCTGATGTACCTCACGCTGGTGCTGCTGTTCCGCAGCTTCGTGCAGCCGGTGACCATCCTGGTCGCGTTGCCGCTCTCGGTCGGCGGCGCGCTTGGTTTCCTGCTCGTTACCGGCAAGGCGCTTGGCATCTCGCCGTTGATCGGCATACTGATGCTGATGGGCATCGCGGCCAAGAACTCGATCCTGCTTGTCGAATATGCTCTGGTCGCCGAGAAGGAGCACGGCATGAGCCGCTTCGAGGCACTGCTCGACGCCGCCCGCAAGCGGGCCAGGCCCGTCGTCATGACATCGATCGCCATGGGCGCCGGCATGCTGCCGATCGCGCTTGGTATCGGCGCCGATGCCGAGACGCGTGCGCCGATGGCGATCGCCGTGATCGGCGGCCTCATCTCCTCGACCGTGCTCAGCCTCGTCTACGTGCCGGTCGTCTATACCTTCATGGACGACATCCAGCGGTTCCTTGCCCGGCATCTGGGCAAGCTATTGGTCGAAGGACCTCGCGCCGATAGCCGGGCCGTAACTGCCATTCCGGGGAAAGTTTCAGACAATGCCCATGCAATCTAATCAATCCTTTTTGCCTTCAAGTCCGCGCCAGTTTTCCTCCTGGGCCGGAATGTTGTGCGCTGCCCTGCTCCTGGCCGCCTGCTCGCAGGAAAAGAGCCAGGTGCCGGCCGGCACGGGTGGCGTCGGCAGGCCCGAGGTCGGCGTCGTCACGCTGCACCCGCAATCGGTTGCGATCACCGCCGAGCTGCCCGGCCGCACCGCCGCTTCGCTCGTCGCCGAGGTGCGCCCGCAGGTCGACGGCATCATCCAGCAGCGGCTGTTCCAGGAAGGCGCCGAGGTGGTGGCGGGACAGCCGCTCTACCTCATCGATCCGGCGAGCTATCAGGCCGCCTATGACAGCGCCGTCGCCGCGCAGCAGAAGGCGGAAGCCGCGGTGCCCACCGCGCAGGCGAAGTTCGACCGCTATTCCGGGCTGCTGAAGCAGAATGTCGTCTCGAAGCAGGATTACGACGATGCTGCCGCGACGCTTGCGCAGGCCCAGGCCGATGTCGCATCGGCCAAGGCCAGCGTCGAGACCGCGAAGATCAGCCTCAACCGCACCTCGATTACCGCGCCGATCGCCGGCCGGATCGACAAATCGACATTGACGCCGGGCGCGCTGGTCACGGCCAACCAGGAAACGGTGCTGACCACCATCCGCTCGCTCGACCCGATCAATGTCGACGTCACGCAGTCCAGCACCAACCTGCTCAACCTGCGCCAGGCGATCAACGAAGGCCGGCTGAAATTCAGCGGGACCAATGTCAGCGTCAAGCTGAAGCTCGACAACGGCACCATCTACGCGCAAAACGGCAAGCTGGAATTCGCCGGCGCCAATGTCGACCAGTCCACCGGCACCTTTGCGCTCAGAGCCCAGTTCCCCAATCCCGACCGCCTGCTCCTGCCCGGCATGTATGTGCGCGCCATCGTCGAGGAAGGCGTCGCGCAAAACAGCTTCCTGGTGCCGCAGCGCGGCGTCACCCGCGACCCCAAGGGCCAGGCGACGGCCATGGTGGTCAATACCCAGGGCAAGGTCGAGCAGCGCACGCTGAGCGTGCGCAACAGCGTCGGCAACAATTGGTTGGTGGATTCCGGTGTCGGCGACGGCGACCGTGTCATCGTCGAGGGCTTGCAGCTGGTGCGCGCCGGCGGCGACGCGGCAGCGGTCGAGGTGACCATCGACGAAACGACCGGAGAGATCAAGGACCGCGAGCAGAGCTCCGCCTCGGCCGCGCCGGCTGGCGGCAATGCCGCCGGCGCCGCAAAGCAGCCCGCCTCTGGCGCAACCGGGAACTGAGCGATGTCGGCTTTCTTCATCAACCGGCCGATCTTCGCCTGGGTGATCGCCATCGTGATCATGCTGGGCGGGCTGCTCGCGCTGCAAACGTTGCCGATCTCGCAATATCCGCAAATCGCGCCCACCACAGTCAACATCAGCGCCAGCTATCCCGGCGCCGACGCCCAGACGGTGGAGAACTCGGTGACCAAGGTCATCGAGCAGGGCATGACCGGCATCGACAATCTCGACTACATGACGGCGACGTCGACCTCGACCGGCCAGGCCTCGATCACGTTGACCTTCACCAGCGCCGCCAATCCCGACACCGCGCAGGTGCAGACGCAGAACAAGCTGCAGCTCGTGCAGTCGCAGCTGCCGCAGGTCGTCCAGAGCAACGGCATCACCGTCTCCAAATCCTCGACCGGCTTCCTGATGGTCATCGGCTTCGTCTCCACCGACGGCAAGATGAACTCGACCGACCTTGCCGACTATGTCGACAGCACTGTCAACGACACGCTGAAGCGCGTCGAAGGCGTCGGCTCGACGCAGCTCTTCGGCTCCGGTTATGCCATGCGCATCTGGCTCGACCCCGACAAATTGGCGCAATACGCGCTGATGCCGAGCGATGTCGCCACCGCGATCGAGGCGCAGAACACACAGGTTTCGGCCGGCCAGCTCGGCGGCCTGCCGGCGCGCAAGGGCCAGCAGCTCAACGCCACTGTGACGGCCAGGAGCCGGCTGCAGACCGCCGAACAGTTCCGCAACATCATCCTCAAGAGCAACACCGACGGCTCGCTGGTGCGGCTGAACGATGTCGCCAAGGTCGAGATCGGCGCCGAAAGCTACACGACCCAAGCCCATTACAACGGCAAGCCGTCCGCCGGTGTCGCCGTCAACCTCGCGACCGGCGCCAATGCCATCAGCACCGCCGAGGCGGTGCGCGCGACCATCAACCGCCTGAGCTCGACCTTCCCGCAAGGCGTCGAGGTCGTCTACCCGTACGACACTTCGCCCTTCGTGCGCCTGTCGATCGAGGAAGTGGTGAAGACGCTCGCCGAAGCGATCGTGCTGGTGTTCCTGGTGATGCTGCTTTTCCTGCAGAACCTGCGCGCCACCATCATCCCGACGATCGCGGTGCCGGTCGTGCTGCTCGGCACATTCGGCGTGCTCTCCTTCTTCGGTTATTCGATCAACACCCTCACCATGTTCGCCATGGTTCTGGCCATCGGCCTGCTCGTCGACGACGCCATCGTCGTGGTCGAGAATGTCGAACGCGTCATGCATGAGGAAGGCCTCCCGCCGAAAGAGGCGACGCGCAAATCGATGAACGAGATCACCGGCGCGCTGATCGGCATCGCCACGGTGCTGTCGGCCGTGTTCGTGCCGATGGCCTTCTTCGGCGGCTCCACCGGCATCATCTACCGACAATTCTCCGTCACCATCGTCTCGGCCATGGTGCTCTCGGTGCTGGTGGCACTTGTTCTGACGCCGGCGCTCTGCGCCACCATCCTGCGCGCGCCAAAGGACCATGCGACGCAGAGGGGCCCCTTCGGTTGGTTCAACCGCCTCTTCGACCGCGGCACGATCGCCTACCGCGACGGCTCGCACGGCATCATCAACCGGTCGTGGCGCTTCCTTGCCGTGTTCCTGGCGATCGTCATCGCCATGGGCTGGATGTTTGCCCGCCTGCCGAGCTCGTTCCTGCCGGACGAGGACCAGGGCATCCTCATCACCAGCGCATCGCTGCCGGTCGGCGCGACGCAGGACCGCACCGAGCGCGTGCTCGCCAAGGTGACGGACCATTATCTCAACGAAGAAAAAGACGCGGTCGAAGGCGTGTTCACCGCTTCCGGCTTCGGCTTCGGCGGGGCCGGACAGAATGTCGGCATCGCCTTCGTGCGGCTGAAGGATTTCGCTCAGCGCAAGACGCCGGCGCTCGCCGCGTCGGCGGTGGCCGGCCGCGCCATGGGCGCCTTCTCCAAAATCAGGGACGCCCAGGTCTTCGCCCTCGCCCCGCCCGCCATCCAGGGTTTCGGCAACACCAACGGCTTCGATTTCTATCTGCAGGACGTCAATGGCGCCGGCCATGAGGCGCTGATCCAGACGCGCAACCAGCTTCTGGGCTTGGCCGCGAAGAGCACGCTGCTCGCCAACACCCGGCCCAACGGCCAGGAGGACCAGCCGCAATTCTCGGTCGACATCGACCAGGAAAAGGCCAGCGCGCTCGGCATCGGCCTCGCCGACATCAACAACACGCTGTCGACCGCTTGGGGCAGCGATTACGTCAACGATTTCATCGATCGCGGGCGGGTTAAGCCGGTCTATCTGCAATCGGACCCGGATTTCCGCATGCAGCCGGAAGATCTCGACAAATGGCAGGTCCGCAACTCCGGCGGCGCCATGGTGCCGTTCTCGGCCTTCGCCTCCAGCCACTGGACCTATGGATCGCCCCGCCTCGAACGCTACAACGGCTCGGCGGCCGTCGAGATCCAGGGCGCCGCGGCCGCCGGCCAAAGCTCGGGCGCGGCCATGGACGAGATCGACAGGCTGGTCGCGCAACTGCCCGCCGGATATTCGCATGAATGGACCGGGCTCTCGCACCAGGAGCGGCTTTCCGGCAACCAGGCGATGTCGCTCTACGCGATTTCGGCGCTGGTCGTCTTCCTCTGCCTTGCTGCGCTCTATGAGAGCTGGTCGATCCCGTTCGCCGTCATGCTGTCGGTGCCGATCGGCATCTTCGGCGCGCTGGCGGCGGCCACACTCTTCGGCCAGACCAACGACGTCTATTTCAAGGTCGGTCTGCTCACCACGATCGGTCTCGCGGCCAAGAACGCCATCCTCATCGTCGAGTTCGCCATCGAGCGGCAGTCTGCCGGCATGGGGCTGGTCGAAGCGACGTTGGAAGCGGCGCGGCAACGCCTGCGGCCGATCCTGATGACGTCGCTTGCCTTCATCCTCGGCGTCACGCCGCTTGCGATCGCCAGCGGCGCAGGCTCGGGCGCGCAGAACTCGGTCGGCATCGGCGTGATGGGCGGCATGATCGCGGCGACGGTAATTGGCGTCTTCCTGGTGCCGCTTCTCTTCGTCACGGTGCGCCGCGTCTTCAAGGGCAAGGCAGCCAACGAGAATTCGGGCGGGACACAAGCCACAGCCACTCAAGAATAGAGGTTTCCTTCATGCCGGGTTTTGAACGTGGTCTCGCGACCGCGAAGGGGCTCTTTTTGCCCGCGTTTGCCGCTGCCGTGCTCTCGGGATGCGTCGTCGGGCCGGACTACCAGAAACCTCTGCTGGCGATGCCGGCGAGCTGGGGCGGGCAGAAGGCGGCGAAACCGGCAAAGCCGGCGCAACTGTCGAAATGGTGGCAGCGCCTGCGCGATCCCGAGCTGAACGCGCTCGTCGAGGAAGCGGTTGCCGGCAATCTCGATGTGGCAAGCGCCAAGGCCAAGATCCGCGAGGCGCGGGCGAGCTACCGCCAGTCGGTCGGCACGCTGCTCCCCACAGCAGACGGTTCGGCCTCGGCTACCCGCAATAGGTCCACAGCAACCAGCTCGGGCACGGCAACCGGCACAACCTATGACCAGTATCAGGCGGGCTTCGATTCCAGCTGGGAACTCGACCTTTTCGGCGCCAACCGCAGGGGCGTCGAGGCGGCGAGCTACGGGCTGGACGCTTCCGAGGAGGAACTGCGTTCGACCCTTCTCACGCTGGTTGGCGATGTGACCTCGAACTACGTCCAGGCGCGCGGCTACCAGGCGCGCATAGCGCTTGCCCGGCGCTCCGCCGCATCGCAGCGGCAGACCGCCCAGCTCACCCGCACGATGGCTCTAGCCGGTTCGGCGACCGCGGCGGATGTCGCCAAGGCGGAAGGACAGGCCAGCGGCACGGAAGCCGGCGTTCCGAGCCTGGAAGCGAGCTATGCCGAGGCCGTGCATCGCCTTTCAGTGCTGACCGGGCGGCCGCCGGCGGCCCTCACCGAGCGCTTGAAGCGCGTAAAGCCGATCCCGGCGCCGCGCCTGCCGATCCCGACCGGCATCCCGGCCGACATTCTGCTCACCCGCCCGGACGTGCGCATGGCCGAACGGCAGTATGCGCAGTCCACCGCCAAGATCGGCCAGGCCGAAGCCGCGCGCTATCCGAGCGTCAGCCTGACCGGCGACATCAGCACCACGTCTCTCAAGCTCGGCGATCTCGGCAAGAACTCCACCATCGGCTGGTCCTTCGGCCCCACGCTCAGCGTGCCGTTGTTCAATGGCGGCCAGTTGCAGGCGGCCGTCGACGTCGCCAGGGCTCAGCGCGACCAGTATTTCGTCGCCTACAAGGCCGCCGTGCTGACGGCGCTGGAAGACGTGGAGAACGCCACGGTTTCGTTGTCGCAGGAGCGCATCAGGAACGGCAAGCTCGCCTCTTCCGCGAAGTCCTATGGCGATGCCGCGCGGCTTGAAAGGACGCTCTACAAGGCTGGCGAGACCAGTCTTCTCGACGTGCTCGACGCCGAACGGTCAGCCTATTCCGCCGACGATTCAGCCCTGCAAAGCCGCATCTCGATCGCCACCGACTACATAGCCCTCAACAAGGCGCTTGGCGGCGGCTGGGACGGCGCGATCGACACCGCCAGGCCTGAAATCATCGATGTCGGCACCGGGCCGCGACTGGCATCGAAGGCCCAGTGAGACGAGACCAATGGGACCGGGTGCACGATGTCTATCCGCCTGTTGACGGCCCGTACAAATCTCCGTGAGCCGTGGCCGCAAACAATATCCCACTATATAACAGCCTCATTGAGGTAATGAGATGTCAGGCGCCTACGATCTCGGAACCAATCTGGTTCGCCGTATCTATGAAAAGCGCATAGATGCACCGGCCGTTCTTGATGCCGGCACGCATTTCCCCAATGCGGCGAAGTTCAGCGCCGCTTGGCAAGATATCCGCGACGAAGCGCTGGCGGCGAAGCTGAACACGGCGCCGCGCTTCCACGACATCATGCCGGAGCAGGCCGATATCTCGGCCAATGACGGTCTCGACTGGCGCATGTTCGTGCTCAAGGCCTATGACATGACGGTGCCGGAGAATCTCGCCCGCATGCCGGTTCTGAGCCGGCTGCTCACCGAATGCCCCGAGGTCAAGTCGGCTGCCGTCTCCTTCCTCGCCCCGCGCAAGCACATCCCGCCGCACCGCGGGCCTTTTCGCGGCATCATGCGCTTCCATCTCGGCCTGGTCATCCCGAAACAGGCGGACGGCCGTCCGGCAACGATCATGATGATCAACCACGAGGAAAGGCGCATCGCCGACGGCGAGTGCATGCTCTGGGACGACACGTTCGAGCATGAAGTCATGAACAACTCGGATCAGCCCCGCGTCGCGCTCCTGCTCGACGTATGGCGCCCGCAAATGCCGCTCGACATGGAAATCCTGTCACGCGTGATCGTGCGTGGCGTGCAGGTCGGGATGCGCTATCGGGGCGTATCGTTCGGCGGCTGAAAGCTGCGATTGCGCCTACGCCCGCGCCTCGCGATACGTCCCCGCCCCGTTGCCACGCTTGCCAGGGAACATCGCGTCCTTCGCCAGCAATCCGCTAACGCGACAGAAGGCCGCGAAGGCGCGGCAGGCCTCCTCGGCACTGGCAACATCGACCGTCGCGCCGAAGCAGGCGTTGAACGCGGCTTCGTAGACCTTGCCCTGGCGGCGCTTCGGCCAGTCCTGCAGGAAATCGAGCGCCTGCTCGACACTGTAGATTTCCTCGACGGGCAGGCCGGGCGCGGGCGTGATGCGCACCGGCACCTCGAATTGCAGTCTGTCCATTCCCTGTCTCCCGAACTGGCGCAGCCGGAGCAACGCCGCTCGTTCTGAAAAGTTTCTTTTTGGGGGCTTCTGACTCGCAAATGTGACCTCAGTGCGGTGAAGAATCGGTTCGCCGGTGCGGCAGATCGGCGTCGGCCCGCGTCGATACCGGCTGCATTGCCAATGCCGGATTTCCACCGTATTGCCTGCCATCACAGCTGCCGTGGGCGAAAAGATGAGCGAAATCCGGGTCGAGTCTCTGGTCAAGCGCTATGGCGGAACGACCGCGCTGGACGGTGTTTCGCTGGCCTTTCCGAAGGGCTCCTTCACGGCGCTGCTCGGCCCTTCCGGCTGCGGCAAGACGACGATGCTGCGGCTGATCGCCGGCTTCGAGGCGCCGAGCGAAGGCCGCGTGTTTTTTGGCGACGCGCTTGTCGCCGACCCGAAGCGGCAGCTGCCGCCGGAGGCGCGCAATGTCGGCGTCGTTTTCCAGTCCTATGCGCTCTGGCCGCATATGGATGTCGCCGAAAACGTCGCCTATCCGCTGAAGGCCAGGCACGTGCCCTCCGCCGTCATCCCTGCCCGCGTCGCGGCGGTGCTCGATATCGTCGGTTTGGGCGGCTTCGCCAAGCGCCGCATCGACGAGTTGTCGGGCGGCCAGCGGCAGCGCGTGGCGCTCGCGCGCTGCCTGGTCGCCGAGGCCGGCATCATCCTGTTCGACGAGCCGCTCGCCAATCTCGATATGCATCTGCGCTCGGCAATGGTCGATGCCTTCCGCGACATCCATCGCCGCACCGGCGCAACGATCGTCTATGTCACGCATGACCAGGCCGAGGCGCTGGCGCTTGCCGACCGCGTCGCCGTGATGAGCAAGGGCAGGCTGCTGCAGGCGGCACCGCCGCAGGAGATCTATCGTTCTCCCGCCGATGCCGCGGTTGCCGGTTTCGTCGGCCGCGGCAGCCTGCTCTCCGGCAACACCGTCGGCCATTCGGACCAGGCCTCGATCATCGATATCGCCGGCCACCGGCTCGCGGCGCGCAGCCACGAAAGACCGGCGGGCGCGGTCAAGGTCCTGCTACGCCCGGAGGCCTTGCGCATCGCGGCCGAAGGCCTGCCGGCGACGGTCCTGGACAGCGTCTATCGCGGGCCAGTGCATGAAGTGCGATTGGCGCTCGCCGAGCCCGGACAGCAGTTGCTGGTCGACAGCACCGAGGCGCTGGCGGCGGGACAGCGCGTGCATGTCGCGGTGTCCGATGCCTGGGTGGTGCCCGGCGCTTAAGAGCAATTCCAGGAAAAGTGCGCAGCGGTTTTCCATCCGGAATTGCGGAAAAACAAAAGATTAGCGCCAAGGCAGCACCTCAGCCGGCAAGCGTCGCCCGAACCGGTCGAGCGCCAGAAGCAGCAGGATCACGACGACGATCGTGGACACGGCGATTGCCGCCGCCTGCGTGCCCAGTCCTGCCTCTTCCAGACTGAACAGCACGACGCCGAGCGTTTCCTTGCCGCTCGACCATAGCAGCGCCGAGACGGTCAACTCGTTGAAGGCGCTCATGAACACCAGCAGCCCACCCGCTACGGCCGCGGGGGCCGCAAGCGGCGCGGTGATCGTCACGAGCCGCCGCGACGGGCCGGCGCCGGATACTGCTGCCGCCTCGTCAAGATCGCGGGGAATTTGCCCGACCGCCGTCGTCACCGGTTTCATCGCCAGCGTCAGGAAGCGCATCGCATAGGCGACCAGGATGATCGACGCGGTCGCATAGAGGCTGCCGATCAGCGGCAGCGGCCGCAGGAAAAGTAGGATGCAGGCGATCGCCAGCACCACGCCCGGGATCGTGTAAGGCAAGTCGACGATGCCGCCGAGCACGCGCCGCGAGCGCTTGTCGAAACGCTCGAGCCATGCGGCCATCGGGATGACCCCAAGGGCAAGCATCAGAGCCGCGCCACCGGCAAAGAGCAGCGAATTGCGGAAGGCGCGCACCGTGGACGCCTGCCGGACGAGCACTTCCGCGTAATTGGCGATCGTCGCCGTGCGCGGACCGAGCGGCACGCCGAAGGACGGCACCAGCGACGTCGCCAACAGCGCGCAGGCCGGAAGGATGAGGATCAGGCCGATGACCAGCCAACCAGCGCAAGCAAGTGGTAGTCGGAAGCGGCCGAGCTCGAACCGCGCGGGCGTGCCGGCGACAACGCGATGCCCGGCGCCCCGAAAGGCCAGCGACTGGAAGACCATGCCGACAAGCGCCAGGGCGCCGACCAGCACCGACAGCGCCGCAATCTGCGGCAAGACGCTCGGCCCAAAACTCGACAGGTCCTGATAGATCAGGGTCGGCAGGGTGAGATAATTGACCGGCATGCCGAGCAGCGCCGGTATGCCGAAATTGCCGACGCCGGAAACGAAGGCAAGGGCAGCGGCGGCCACCACATAGGGCCGCAGGACGGGCAGCACGATTGTCCGCAGCACGCCGAGCGGCCGTGCGCCGCAAGAGCGCGCCGCCTCGACCAGATCGCGCGGCACGCGCGACAGCCCAGCCCGCATAGTGATGAAGACGATCGGCGCGTGCTGGACGCCATAGAGAAGGACGATGCCGCCACGGCCAAGCATCGGATTGCCGCTGCCGGGCTGAGGCGCCAGCCCGAGCATGCCGAGCAGCGTGCTCGACGGGCCGAACAGATGCAGCCAGGCGAGCGCCGTCACCTGCGGCGCGATCATCAGCGGCAAGAGCAGAAGGAAGCCGAGGATCTTGCGTCCCGGCAGATCGGTCATCGTCACCGCGACGGCGAACGGAATGCCGAGGCAAAGCGCCAGCAGGGCGCCGAAGAAGGCCGTGTCCAACGTATGCCACGTCGCCTTGAGCGCGGCAGGGCTGGCAAGCCGCCCGGCGAAGGCTGCGAAATCGACCTCTCCGCCGGGCGCGATCGCCGCAAGCACGAGACGCGCCATCGGCAGCAGGCTGAGCGCGGCGACGACGAGCAGAACAGCCAGCGCCGACAGACGCTGGCCGGATATCGTGCCTGGCAGCGCGAAACCGCCTGCCCGCGGCAACGCCGGGCCCGACCCGGCGACGCGATGTTCCGCGGAGGCCAACTTGCCCTTCGCGCCGCTTACTGACTCATCACCGCGCTGAACTTTTCCTTGTTCTGCGCATCGTTGGCGAGCGCGGCCGCCGCATCATAATCCAGCACCTTGATCGAGGCGCGGTCCGGATAGCCGGCCGGCAGCGCGACATCGGCGCGCGCCGGGATGTAGCCCATCTTGGCCGCCACTTCCTGTCCGTCCTTCGACAAGAGGAAATCGACGAAGGCCTTGGCGGCGTCCTTGTTCTTGGCGGTGGAGAGGATGGCGACCGGCTCGGTGACGGCTGACACGCCTTCCTTCGGGAACACGAACTCGACAGGCGCGCCCTTGGCCTTCTCGCGGATCGGCATGTAGTCGACGATCATGCCGAACAGCTTGTCGCCGCCGCTGACGGCCTTGAGCACGTCGCCATTGCCGCCGCTCGCCTGCGCGCCGTTCTTGGCGAGCGCGCCATAATAATCCCAGCCCTCCGGCAGGTTGCCGGTGAGCGTCACCGTGTGGATCATCGCCGCGCCCGAGGTCAGCGGGCTCGGCATCGCGATGAGGCCCTTGGCCTCCGGCTTTTTCAGATCTTCCCAGCTCGTCGGGACGAAAGGCGCCTTGGTGTTGTAGACGATGCCGGTGGTGATCAGCTTGGTCGAGAAATAGCTCTTGTCCTTGTCGTAGAGCGCGGCGTCGAGGCCGTCGACCTTGGCCTCCGGATAGGCAAACAGGCGGCCTTCCTTCTTGAGACCCTCCATGGTCACGACATCGGCGATCAGAAGCACGTCGGCCTGCGGCTGGCCGGCCTCGATCTCCGCATGCAGCTTCGCCAGGATCTTCGGCGTGCCGTCGCGTACCCAGTCGACCTTGATGCCCGGGTTCTTGGCCATGAAGGCGTCGACCGTCTGCTGGGCGTCGGTGTTCGGCTGGCTGGTATAGAGCACCAGCGTGCTGTCGGCGGCGGCGCCCGCCGCGGCGGTTGCCAGCAATAGGGTGGCGGCGAGGACGATCTGGCGCATGGAAATACCTGTTCTTGATCAAGCTGAGGAAGTCCGGCAAGTGCCGGGGTTGGAAACCTGAGTAAGGCCGCAGGATAACCATTATGTGACAGGGCGACGCAACCCGCGCCGCCCTGCCCTTGCTCTTGTTTCATATCGTCGGCGCTACTGATTGGCCGGGTCCGTCTCGGCGTCATAGGCCATGCGGATAACCACCATCAGCAGATAGGCGGACGGCAGCGCAAAGATAGCGGCGAGCACGATCGCCGCCGTCCCCTCCATGCGAAGGGTGGCGGCAACAGCCCAGTAGACGGTGCCGATGCAGATTATCGCCTGAACCGCGAGAAACGCGGCAGCGGCAGCCGCGCGGGTGAGTGTCTTGAATGTCTTGATGCGTTGCATTGAATGGAATCCAAACTGACGCACGCGACCGGCGGACGGCCGGCAGCCGTCACCGGGTCGCGACGCGAGGAAATATCTTGATTTGAATGCCGCGCCTGGCGGCTAAGGCTTACGCGACGGGCGGCGCGCGGGGCTGGTTGGTGCGCGAAGACGTCGCGATTCCCGCCGCGGGCGTGACGCCCATCTCGGCCGGCAACGCCTGTGCAATGACCAGAAAATCGGCTGCGGACGCAAGCGCGCCGGGATTGCCGCTGTGGAGCTTTATCGGCAGCGGCCGCGCGGCGCGGACTTCGACTGCCTGCGTCTTGCCGTTCGTCCTGAGCAGCGCGATCGTATCGCCCTGACGGGCGGCGCTGATGCTGGAGCCGCCTTGGAGCGAGACGGCCGATGCGGAGATTCCGGCCTGTGCAAAGCCCAGCAGCGCGAGCATCAGCAGCGCCATCAGGCCCGCAAAGGCGGTCCTGGCCGGCAGCAGCGTCGATCTTTCGCGTTTAGGTGCCGTCAAGGCAATCTCCGAATAACAGACCCGGCCTAACCCATGGAACGGCCGAAGGAAAGCCGCAATGGGCGCCGCAACCGCACTTCGTCCTTGAACCTTGCGGCTTCCGGTGCCAAATCTGGAGCAGATTTCGCGTTCGGCCTTTTTGGAGCCAACGCCGGCAAACGGACAAAAATGGTTACCTATCTCGACGCCTCCACGGCCCCCCTTCGAAATACCGGCCAGATCCGCCTCTATGGCGAGGAAGGTTTTGCCGGCATGCGCAAGGCCTGCGACCTCACCGCGCGCTGCCTGGACGAGCTCGTGCCGATGGTGAAGCCCGGCGTGACAACGGAAACGATCGACCGCTTCGTCTTCGAATTCGGCATGGACCACGGTGCGCTGCCGGCGACGCTCAATTATCGCGGCTACACTAAATCGTCCTGCACCTCGATCAACCATGTCGTCTGCCACGGCATTCCCGACAATAAGCCGCTGAAGGAAGGCGACATCGTCAACATCGACGTCACCTACATCCTCGACGGCTGGCATGGCGATTCCTCGCGCATGTATCCGGTGGGCACGATCAAGCGCGCCGCCGAGCGCTTGCTTGAGGTGACCTACGAGTGCCTGATGCGCGGCATCGCCGCGATCAAGCCCGGCGCCCGCACCGGCGCCATCGGCGCCGCGATCCAGACCTATGCCGAGGCTGAGCGCTGCTCGGTGGTGCGCGATTTCTGCGGCCACGGCGTCGGCCAGCTTTTCCACGACGCGCCGAACATCTTGCATTACGGCACCGTCAATGAAGGCGTCGAGATGCGACCGGGCATGATCTTCACCGTCGAGCCGATGATCAATCTCGGCCGCCCGCATGTGAAAGTGCTGTCGGACGGCTGGACCGCGGTCACGCGCGACCGCTCGCTGTCGGCGCAATACGAGCACACGATCGGCGTCACCGACAGCGGCTGCGAGATCTTCACGCTGTCGCCGAAAAAGCTCGACCGCCCCGGCCTGCCGGCCTAGAACTTCGACTAAGCCTGAGGGGGGAGCGGGCGATTATGGGCAAAGTCGAGGACGAGCGGGCGTTTTTTTCAGAAGGCTGGATCGAGCCGCCCAAGGCGGCGCTGAAAAAGGCCGCGGCGGCAGAAAAGCCTCACTATCACGGCCATCGCGACCGCCTGCGCGAACGCTTCGTCGCCGGCGGCCCGGACGCCCTGCCCGACTATGAACTGCTCGAGCTGCTGCTGTTCCGGCTGATCCCGCGCGTCGACACCAAGCCCATCGCCAAGGCGCTGATCGCCCGCTTCGGCTCGCTGGCCGAAGTGCTCGGCGCGCCGGCATCCCTGCTCGAGGAAGTCAAAGGCATCGGGCCAACAGTCGCGACCGATCTCAAGGTCATCGCCGCCACGGCCCAGCGCATGGCGCGCGGCGAGGTGCGCGGCCGCGAAGTCCTGTCCAACTGGACGCAGTTGCTCGACTATTGTCGCTCGGCCATGGCCTTCGAGAACCGCGAGCAGTTCCGCATCCTGTTCCTCGACAAGAAGAACGGGCTGATCGCCGACGAGGTGCAGCAGACCGGCACCGTCGACCACACGCCGGTCTATCCGCGCGAGGTGGTGAAGCGCGCGCTCGAGCTCTCCGCCAGCGCCGTCATCCTGGTCCACAACCACCCTTCTGGGGATCCCACACCCTCCCGCGCGGACATCGAGATGACCAAGCAGATCATCGATACGGCGAAGCCCCTCGGCATCGCTGTGCACGACCACATCATCATCGGCCGCAAGGGCAATGCCTCGATGAAGGGCCTGCTGCTGATCTGAAATGGGAAGAACCGACATGTCTCTGCACGGCAAGGAACCGTGGCCGTTCGACAAGGCGCGCGCCGCCCTGCTGGTCATCGACATGCAGAGCGACTTCGTCGATGAAGGCGCGGTGATGGAAGTGGCAATGGCCCGGCATCGCATTCCGGTCATGCGGCAGGTGATCGACCTGTGCCGAGCACATGGCGTTCCGGTGATCTACACGCAGCATGTCTTGAGCGACCATTTCGACATATCGCCGCTCGAAACCGCCTACCAGCCAAGGCTGAAGGCCAAAGGCATGCGCGAAGGCAGCGCCGGCACGGAGATCGTCGCGGAACTCACTCCCTTGCCGGGTGAGGTGATCATCAAGAAGCACCGCTATGACGCCTTCCACAACACCCAGTTGGAAACGGTGCTGCGCAACATCCGCGGCGCCGGCCAGGTCGACACCGTCATCATCATCGGCACGGTGACCAGCATCTGCTGCGAATCGACGGCTCGCAGCGCCTTCATGCGCGACTACAAAGTGGCTTTCGTCAGCGACGCCAATGGCGGGCTGGACGAGGCATCGCACAATGCCACGCTCGCTATCATCGGCAAGGTGTTCGGACGCGTGATGACGGCTGCGGAGCTGGCAGGCTTGTTTTAGGCGTCAACCTTCAAGGCGGATCGGTCTTGCAGCTCGCTGCGATCTGGCCGATCGCCTCGGCGAGACCGGCGAGCTCGAAATCGGCCTCGCCGCGCCCCGACAGCAGGCCGAAGCGCCATGACAGCGTCAGCCGGTTCGCCGAAACCAGACGCCTGATGCCGTCGTCTCCATCCTTGACCAGTGTTCTGCCGCGCGGGCCGACCGACCAGCTTTCATCGGTCCTGCCGCCGCCATCGACAATGACGGAGATGGTGATCTTGCGGCTGGCGGAGACGGCGTCATTGAGTTGGAGCCATTCGCTCCACCGCGGCTGGCCGTCGGGCCGGCAAGCCAAGGTCAGCACCGGGCTGTAGCCCAGCGCCCCGCCTCCGGTGATCAGCTTGTTGCTGGCGTGCAGCGATGCCGTGATCTGGCCATCGTCGCCGGCGCCGACGCTCCAATTGCCGAGATCCGGCTCGGCCCGCGCGGCGCCGGTTGCTGCGGCAAACAAGAGCGCCGCGGCGGCGACCACGTCTCCCATCATGAACCCCAGCCTCACCAATGCCTCCAAACACCCGCGAATGCGATGAAACGCAGATAATGTTCAACGGCTGGTATCGCCAGCGGCGGCCCATCAAGACAAGTTACTTGTGTTGCCCCGCCGCCACAATGAAGCAGATCCTAATGAAAAGGCCGCCCCGAGGCGGCCTTTTCTAAATCGCGGTATTGAAACCTGTCACTCGGCTTCCTTGGCAGCCTTCTTCTTCGGCGCCGCCTTCTTCTTCGGCTCCTCGGCCTCGCCGGCGGCTTCGCCCGCCTCTGCCTTGGCTTCGGCCTTCTTCGAGGAGGCCTTCTTGGCCGGCTTCGCCTTGGTCGCGGTTTCGGCCTCTTCGTCGTCGGCCATCAGCTCATCCTTGCCGACCTTGACGTCGTTGACCGAGATCTGGCCGAGCAGATAGTCGACGACCTTCTCCTCGAACATCGGCGCCCGCAGCGCGTTGATGGCTTCCGGATTGCTGCGATAGAACTCGAAGGCTTCCTGCTGCTGGTTGGCCGGAAAACGGCGCACCTGCTCGAACAGGCCGCGCTGCAATTCCTCGTCCGACACGGTGACGCCGGCCTTCTCGCCGATCTCGGCCAGAACCAGGCCAAGACGCACACGGCGCTCGGCAAGGCGCATATATTCGGCACGCGCCTCTTCTTCCGTCGTCTCTTCGTCGGCGAAAGTGCGGCCGGCGGCTTCGAGGTCACGGTTGACCTGAGCCCAGATGTTGTTGAACTCGGCCTCGACGAGCTTCGACGGCGCCTCGAAGGAGTAGGATGCGTCGAGCTGGTCGAGCAGCTGGCGCTTTACCTTCTGGCGGGTCATCGAGCCGAACTGGTTCTCGAGCTGGCCGCGCACGATCTCGCGCAGGCGCTCCAGCGATTCCAGGCCGAGATTCTTGGCCGTCTCGTCATTGACCTCGAGCGCGCCGGGCGCCGACACTTCCTTGACGGTGACGTCGAAGGTGGCTTCCTTGCCGGCCAGATGCGCCGCCTGATAGTTTTCGGGGAACGTGACGGTGACCTGCTTCTCGTCGCCGGCCTTCGTGCCGATCAACTGGTCCTCGAAGCCGGGGATGAACTCCTTGGAGCCGAGCACCAGCGGCTGGTCGGTGCCGGCGCCGCCGGCGAACGCCTCGCCGCCGATCTTGCCGACATAGTCGATGCTCACGCGGTCGCCCTCGGCGGCCTTGCCGGTCTTCGGCTCGTAGCTGCGCGCCGATTCGGCAACGCGCTTGACCTGCTCGTCGACTTCCTGCTCCGGCACGTCATAGACCTGACGCGTCACCTTGATGTCGGAGAAATCCTTGATCTCGATCGCCGGGATGACCTCGTAATTGAGGCTGAATTCGAAATCGGCGCCGCCGGCCAGGATCTTCTCGGCTTCCTTCTCGTCCTCGGTCATGATCACTTCGGGCTGCATGGCGGCCTTTTCGCCGCGCCCCGAGATGATCGAACGGGTCGAGTCGTTGAGGATCTCGTTGACGACCTCGGCCATGAACGACTTGCCGTACATCTTGCGCAGATGCTGCACCGGCACCTTGCCGGGGCGGAAGCCGTTGATGCGCACCTTGTCGCGAGCATCGGTCAGCCGGGCCATCAGCTTGGCTTCCATGTCACCGGCCGGCACGGTGATCTTGATCTCGCGCTTGAGACCGGAGTTGAGTGTTTCGGTGACCTGCATCCTAAAACCTTTGTCTTCACCAATGAGGCTGCCAAACGGTCCTTAGCCGTTCACAGCCTGCCGGTATAATCTTGCCGGAAATGGCTTTCTGTACGGAACCCGGTGATTTGACCGCTAAGCGGCTCAAACTCTCCTGAACTGCACTTCCCAAAATGTGAAGAAGTCTTTGTTTTTCCTACTTCTTCTTACATTCTGCAGAAGCGGATAGTCGCGTCCCGTCACATTCGACACGCCTTTTGTCACAGGCTAGGCTAATTTTCAACCATCTTCGCGATCAGGCGAATAATGGCCATTTGAGCCCTGACATTGACAGAATGATGGCTACATGGGATTGCCGGGGAACGCGGATGTGGCGGAATTGGTAGACGCCCTGGATTTAGGTTCCAGTGCCGAAAGGCGTGGGGGTTCGAGTCCCTTCATCCGCACCACCCTTCGCTCTGGCGAGCTTCGGGTGGCAGGCCGCACTTAGCCGATGTCGCTTCGATGATGGAAATCCCTGACGAACTCAGGCAAGCCCACAAACACAGCTCCGACCATAGGCAAGAGGTAGAGAGCAGCCTAATCTGCGGATGTTTCTTTTGCCTTTCCGTCTATCCTCCCTCTGATATCCAAGAATGGGTAGATGAAGATGAAGCCGGACGTGGGGCAACGGCTATTTGCCCCAAATGCGGCATCGATTCCGTTCTTGGAGACAAATCAGGCTACCCGATAATGGACGTCTTCCTAAAAAGCATGAAGACGCTTTGGTTCTGGTAATTCAGTATAGAGGCTCCTCGAACAGCGTCTTGTCACCGTCCATCAGCGCCTTGATCTGCGCCGTGCCGTCGGCCGCGAGCGCGAGCTTGATGCCGAACGGCCGCACGCGAATGTCGTCCTGGATCGCCACGCCTTCGCCTTCGGGCAGATAGAAGCGGTCGATCCCATAGTCGGGCGCGATCGTCATGTCGGGGCTGCGAAGGTCCCAGCCCGCCGCGACATGTCCGGCGATATCCGCCTCGTCCGCCGCAGCCGGGGCCGGCGCTTTGCCGAGCCAGGCCGCCGTCGGCTGCCAGTAACCGTCCGCGCCCTTCTTCAATCGCACCGTGATCGAGCCGTCGTCGCTGGAGAACGCGCCTTGCGGAATGTTGGCGATCAGCTTCACCGGGATGCGTGAAATGTTGTTGTTGAGCGAGATGTAGTCGCCACGCAGCAGATCGCGCGGATCGACGGGTTCGACCTTCAAGAGCACTTCCTTGCCGTTGCGCAGGATCGCCGCCCGACCGGCAATGATCCAGCTGAGGAAGCCGATCTGGACAAGCGCCAGCACCAGCGCCGAGATGATGAGTTTCTTGCCGGTCATGCCGCTGCTCCTGTCCCGGCAGGCGCCTTCATGCGCTTCTCGACGCGGATGATGACCAGCGCCAGGATGCCGAGCAGCACGGCCGCCGCCAGGAAGAAGCCGGCCGTATCCAGCATCGACCGCAAGGTGACGCCATAGATGATGGCGAGTTCGAAGGCGAAGCCGGCATAGGCCAGCCAGCGCAGCCCCCTGCTCTCGCGGCCCGCCAGCATGATTGCCGCGACGATGCCGGCAAGGGCTGCGATCGAGGCGACGGCGAAACCGCTGTTGTAAGTGCTTTCATCCGCCAGATCGAACTGGATGATCGCCATGCCGGTGAGAAAGCCGAGCAAGGCGTGCAAGGGCAGCCGGCCGCCCAGTTGGAGGATCCTGTCAATCGGGTCGCCGGCAAAGACCGAAGCGGCAAAGAGCAGCGCCGAGGCGATGGCCAGCGAAATCGCCACCGGCAGCGTGTCGTGATCCGTCGCGAACAGAACCAGATAGAGGATGACCGACAGGATGATGAGATGGCGCGCGGCCCGGCTGCGCGTCCAGAACGAGATGGCGAACAGAACGACCGCCACGACGATGAAGAGATGCGGAATTTCCGCGCGCCAGTAGAAGCCGAACCCCTTGAGCACCAGCCAGGCGTCAGCGATGCCGACCGCAGCCACCGTCAGCGGATTCGAACGCAGCGCCACCGCCGCCAGTGCCGTGCCGGCGCACCAGGTGAGCAGCGCCGAGGCCTCGTCGCCCGAGAGGTGATACATCTGGCCGATCAGCGCGATCGATCCGCCGAAGGCGGCGGCCGCAACGATCCACAGCGCCTCGCCGATCGCGTCATGGTCGCGCGTCTTCAGCACCGCGCCGCCGACATAGCCGGCGAGGATGACCGCAAACAGCGCCGCCACGCGAACGAGACGCGGGATGACCTCCCAATTCGCGGCGACGAAGATCAGGATCGCGGCGCCGAACAGAAGTGCCGCCATCATCGCCAGGATCGAGCCGAAAGTCAGCGACGCGCGCTCGTTGGCCGCGACGTCGCGCGTCAATGCCTCCGCTGTTGCGGGATCGATCAGCCCGGCCTCCCGCCAGCGCGCTATATCCGCCCTCACCCGTGTCGCATAGCCCGCCATGCTTTCCCCCGGAGCCAGGTCATGTCCTTAGCCGGAACAGCAAATCGTTGACGCAGCGGCATTTTCCGATTCGGCCTTCTTTGTGACGCAGGCGTGAATGGCCGTTAATGTTGCATTGCACAATTTGCATTGCTGCCATGCGCCAACGGCACTTTTAAACCGATACGATCCCACCTATTTTCCGTTCGTACACAAACGGAATGATCCGAACCAAAGACGAAACGAGAACTACCATGAACCTGATCCGCAACTACCGCAACTGGCGCCGCTACCGGGAAACCGTTTCCGAGCTGAGCCGCCTGTCGAACCGTGAACTGACCGACCTCGGCATCAGCCGCAGCGACATCCACTACGTCGCCCGCAAGGCGGTCTAATCCGCTTCGGACCGCAAATGGTCCGAACCAGTTTTGAAGAGAGCAAGACGACAATGAACCTGATCCGCAGCTATCGTAACTGGCGCGTCTACCGCGACACCGTTGCTGAGCTGGGTCGGCTTTCGAACCGCCAGCTCCATGATCTCGGCATCGTTCGCGATGAGATCAAGATGGTTGCCCGCAAGGCGATCTAAGTAAGGAATTTCGCCAGGGTCGACCTCCTCCCCGACCCTGACGGATACGGCCAACTCTTACCTCCTCCCAAGGGTTGACCACCGAAACGGCGCCCGCCGGACCTCCTCCCCCGGCGGGCGTTGTTCCAGAAGCGAACGAAGTTCGTCTTCCAAGCGAACGAAGTTGGTCTCCCAAGCGGAACCTAGTTCGTCCTCGAAGGTTTCGCCCTTCTAAAAAGGCGAAAAGAATTTTTGCCGTTAAGGCGAAAGAGATTTCGTCAAAGCCGACCTCCTCCCCGGCGATGGCGAATACGGTCGATCTTCACCTCCTCCCGAGGGTCGACCCCCAAAACGACACCCGCCGGACCTCCTCCCCCGGCGGGTGTTGTTGTTTTTAGAGCCCGTCACCCAAGCCAGCCATTTTCCCGGCAATTGCAATCGCTTCGCCAAGCGATTATTCCGGCGCTCATGAGCAAAAATCCCGTACACGTCATCGGCGGCGGCCTCGCCGGCTCCGAAGCCGCATGGCAGATCGCGCAAGCCGGCGTTCCGGTCGTGCTGCATGAAATGCGCCCTGTGCGCGGCACCGACGCGCACAAGACCGACGGCCTGGCGGAGCTGGTCTGCTCGAACTCCTTCCGCTCCGACGACGCCGAAAACAACGCCGTCGGCCTGCTGCATGCCGAAATGCGCCTTGCCGGCTCGCTGATCATGAGCGCAGGCGACGCCAACCAGGTACCGGCCGGCGGCGCGCTGGCGGTCGACCGTGACGGCTTTTCCAACGCGGTCACCGCAAAGATCGAAGCGCATCCGCTGATCACCATCCAGCGCGAGGAGGTGCCCGGACTGCCGCCGCAGGATTGGGACCAGGCGATCATCGCCACCGGCCCGCTCACGGCGCCTTCGCTGGCGCAGTCGATTGCCGAGGCGACCGGCGCCGATGCGCTGGCCTTCTTCGACGCGATCGCGCCGATCGTGCATTTCGACACGATCGACATGAACACTTCATGGTTTCAATCGCGCTACGACAAGGTCGGCCCCGGCGGCACCGGCAAGGACTACATCAACTGCCCAATGGACAAGGAGCAGTATCTCGCCTTCGTGGCAGCGCTGCTGGAGGGCCAAAAGACCGAGTTCAAACAGTGGGAAGGCACGCCCTATTTCGACGGCTGCCTGCCGATCGAGGTAATGGCCGAGCGCGGCGTCGAGACGCTGCGCTACGGGCCGATGAAGCCGATGGGCCTGACCAACGTCCACAATCCGTCGGTCAAGGCCTATGCGGTGGTGCAGCTTCGCCAGGACAATGCGCTGGGCACGCTCTACAACATGGTCGGCTTCCAGACCAAGCTGAAGCATGCCGAGCAGGTGCGCATCTTCCGCACGATTCCGGGGCTCGAAAACGCGGACTTCGCACGGCTCGGCGGCCTGCACCGCAACACCTACATCAACTCGCCGACGCTGCTCGATCCGTCGCTGCAGCTCAAATCGCGCCCCGGCCTGCGCTTCGCCGGCCAGATCACCGGCTGCGAAGGCTATGTCGAAAGCGCGGCAATCGGCCTGCTCGCCGGCCGCTTCGCCGCTGCCGAGCGGCTCGGCCAGGCAGCTTCGCTGCCGCCGGCGACCACTGCCTTTGGGGCATTGCTGAACCACATCACCGGCGGCCACATCGTCTCGGACGACGAGCCGGGCAAACGCTCCTTCCAGCCGATGAACGTCAATTTCGGCCTGTTCCCGCCGGTGGAAGCGCCGAAGACCGAGGGCAAGCGCCTGCGCGGCAAGGACAAGACGATCGCGAAAAGGCACGCGATCACATCGCGCGCGTTGGCCGATTGCCGAGGGTGGCTGGGGCTGCCGGCGCGGGCCGAAGCGGCGGAGTAGGCAGCCTTTACATTAGACACCATGGCACAAAGTAGGATACTATCCTACTTACTCTCGATAGGAGTTGCTCCATGGAATCTGCCGAGAAACTGTCCGTCACCGTCACCCCCGCAATGGCACGTATGATCCGCGAGAAAGTCGAGGACGGCTCGTTCGGCTCGGCAAGCGAGGTTATCCGCGCCGCGCTACGCGCCTTCCAGCGTGAAGAGGAAGAGCATGCCGAGCGCATGGCCTCGATCCGCGCGCGGGTCAAGGCTTCGCTTGAGGACAAGAGGCCGAACGTTTCCAGAGAAGAGGTTCGTAGCCATCTTCAGGGGCTCTTCGCCGAGTATTCGAGCTCCGAAGATGATTCAGCGGCTTGAAGTCGAATATCGTCAAAGCGCGAGAGACGATCTTGCCAATATCTTCAGGCACATAGCCGAGGCGAGCGGAAATCCTCAAGTCGCCCTGAAATTCGTTCTGCGCATAGAAGACCGCTGCCAAAGCATCGGCAACGCTCCCCGCGGCGGCCGCTCACGCGACGATATCGCACCGGGATTACGAACCGTTCCCTTCGAGCATTCAGCCGTCATCGCCTATGTGAGCGAGGGCGATGCTGTGTACATCATCAATGTCTTCTACGGCGGCCGCGATTTTGAAACCCTGATGCGCGGCGGCGATCCATCGTGAGAGCGGCAGCTACTCCGCCGGCTCCGCCCTCGCCTCCGGCAATCCAGGCTTGCCCGCCTGTGACGGATTCCTCCGCACATAAGCCGCCTTCAGTGTCTCCGACGTGTCCCTTGAGCCGTCATGGCTCCAGCCTGGCGGCTGGATGAGGTAATTCAGCCGCTGCCCAAGCGTCAGCCCCGGCGCCAGCGCATCCTTGAACATGCCGATCCATTCGTGGAACGCCACCTTCAGCGGGTTGAAGGTGCCGATGTTCTTGACGATCCCGTAGCGCGGCCGGTCTTCCTCCAACTCCGCGACGAAGGTCCCGAACATACGGTCCCAGATGATCAGCGTGCCGGCATAGTTGGCGTCGAGATAGCGCGGATTGGTGGCGTGGTGGACGCGGTGGTGCGAGGGCGTGTTGAAGATGAGCTCGAACCAGCCCCACATCTTGCCGATCGTCTCGGTGTGGATCCAGAACTGCCAGACGAGGTTGAAGCCGAAGACGAAGGCGATCACCGCCGGATGGAAGCCGGCGAGCACCAGCGGTGCCTGCAGGATAAAGGTGAAGGTGAACAGGCCGGTCCAGCTCTGCCTCAGCGCCGTCGAAAGATTGTAGTGCTGGCTGGAGTGATGGTTGACGTGCTCGGCCCACACCCAGCGCACCCGGTGCGCGATGCGGTGATAGACATAGTAGCGCAAATCATCGAGCAGGAAGGCGGCGACGAACACCCAGATCGACAGGCCGAGATTGAAGAAGCGGAACTGCCACAGCCACAGCAGCGCCCAATAGGACACGACGCCGAGCAGCAGGCCTGCGACGACATTGCCGGTCCCCATCATCAGGCTGGTCAGCGTGTCGCGCGTCTCGAACGATCCCTTGGCGCGCCCGGTGCGCACCAGCCACAGCTCGATCAGGATCGCCGCGACGAAGAACGGGATCGCAAGCTGGGTGACCTGGGGGAAATTATACTGATCCATCACGCCGCCTTCCGGATTCGATCGTGGCCCTGCAATGCCGCCGCCACGGCCAGGGCGCCGGCTTCGTCGGCAAAGACGAAACTGCCGCCTTTCCAGGTGAAATCACTAAGCCGCAGCGAGACCGCATTGCCTTCCCTCGCCAGCGCCAGAATGTCGTGCGGCGTGACGATACGCGTCAGAAAACAGTCGCCTATGCTCTGGACGATGCCACAACGCTGCGGGCCGAGATCGAGAAAGGCGGTATGGTTGTCGGCTGTCAGCCGCACGGCGCCCGGCCTTTCGTCGGGAAAATCCTCGGCAAAGCGTGCAAGAGCCTGATCTGCGCCAGCAAGTGTCACGGTTGTCGTGCCGCCGGTGAAATGCACGGCCGCGACCGACAACGCGATGCCGAACACGACAAGAACGACCAGGACTGGCAGGCTCATGGAAAGGCGGCTCCTCCGGCGGCCCGCATTTCTGTGACGCGAGTCCGCCTGGACGGAATCCCTAGCATGATTGACGTTTACGTCAAAGGGGCGTCCAGCCCCGCATCGCGTGACGCAGGAGCAGCCAGTGCCGGCGCAGGATGGAGAGCGCTACCGTCCTGCTGGGCGCCGAACTGCCCGCCTTTTCCATCTTGTCGAGATAGGCGCGCGTCAGCGCCAGCGGCAGGAAGGCCGGGCGTAGCGAAACCGGAAGCGCCGGCGCAGCTTTCTCGAAAGCATTGAGATGCTCCCGCGCCAGCGCGATCATCGCCGCCACCGCCCGCTCCGCAGCAGCCCCGCCCTCTCCCTTGACGAACTCTTCCGGCGCCGTGCCGGCTGCCGCCAGTATATCGGCGGGCACAAAGCACTGGCCGCGCCGACGGTGCAACGGCAGCAGAAGCAGCAGCCCGGTGATGGCCTGGGCGCAGCCCGCTCGACCTGCCAGCTCGGCAAAGCCCGGCGCCGCGGCCGGATCGAGCACCATCGCCGCAAGCTGGATCAGCGCCGCGGCCGTTTCGCCGCAATAGCCCTCGAGGTCGGTCCGCGACGGCATCGGATCGTCATAGAGATCGAAGATCCGCGCCTCGAGCATGTTCTCGAAGGCGGCCTTCGGCAGGTGGTTGGCAGCGATCGTCGCGCGCAGCGCATCGGCGGCCGGATGGCCTGTCTCGGCATCCCCGGAGGCCGAAACGACGTCCCGCCACCATTGCAGCCTGACTTCACCCGGCAGCGGCTCGTGGATGCGATCGCGCACGCTCGCGACTTCGGCGTTGAAGGCGTAGAGCGCGAGCAGCGCGTCACGCTTGTCGGCCGGCGCGTAGAGCGCCGACAGGTACCGGTCATGGTCGGCTGAGCGCACCGCATCCATGACGACGTCGCCATTCTTGACGGTGGTGGACGTGTTGGCCATTCAGTCGACGGCGATCAGCGCGGCCGCGACGGCGCGATCTTCGGCGAGCAGGACATTGTAGGTCCGCACCGCCGCTCCGGTAGACATCGGGTCGGCCGAGATGCCGGCTTCCTTGAGCGCGGCACGCAGAGGCGCCGGCAGCGGCCGCAAATCCTTGCCCATGCCGACCAGCAGGATCTCCACCTTGCCGGCCTCGGCGAACAGCCTGTCGAAATCCGCGGCCCTCAACGCCAGCGGATCGGTCGGCTCCCAGCCATGGATGCCCGACGGCAGGACGAGCAATGAGCCGCGATGCGACATGTCGGCAAAGCGGAAGCCGCCATTGCCATAGGCTTCGATCGGCGCCTTGCCGGGGAAATGCGCCTCGCGGATGATGATGCCTTTGGCCATGGGTCTAGAGCATGATGCCGAAAAGTCTGGAGCGGTTTTCCGACGACATCATGCCCTATCCCTTTGATTGGGATGATTTCAGGTCGACTCGACTTGAAATCATCCGGCATTGGCGTCAGGTCGTCACGGCCTTGCCGTTCACCGGCTTCTTCTCCTCTTCGGTCGCGGCCTGCGGCCGCAACCGGAACAGGATCAGCAGCGGCGCGGCGATGAAGATCGACGAGTAGGTGCCGAAGATCACGCCGAACAGCATTGCCATCGTGAAGGAGCGGATCACCTCGCCGCCGAACAGCACGAGCGCGAGCAGCGCCAGGATGGTGGTGACCGACGTCAGCGTGGTTCTGGACAGCGTCTCGTTGATGGCGTTGTTCAACAGCTGCGGCAGCGGCATCTTCTTGTATCTTCGAAGATCCTCGCGGACGCGGTCATAGACGACGATCGTGTCGTTCAGCGAATAGCCGATGATGGTCAGGATAGCCGCCAGCGACGACTGGTTGAACTCCAGCCCTGTCAGCACGAAGAAGCCGATGGTCATCACCACGTCGTGCACCGTGGCGATGATGGCGCCGACGGCGAACTGCCATTCGAAACGGAACCAGACATAAAGCAGGATGCCGACCAGCGCGATCAGCATGGCGATCGTGCCCTGCTTGGCAAGTTCGCCGGACACCGTCGGGCCGACCACCTCGACGCGGCGGAAATCGTACTGGTCCTGCAGTTCGCCCCGCACCTTGTCGATCACGGTCTGCTCGGCATTCTCGCCGGCCTCCTGCGTGCCGACGCGGATCAGCACGTCGTTCGGAGCACCGAACTGCTGCACCTGGATCTCGCCTATATTGAGCTCGGACAGCCTCTTGCGGATGTCGCCGAGATCGGCGTCGCCCTTCTTGGACTGCACCTCGATCATCGAGCCGCCCTTGAAGTCGATGCCGTAATTAATGTCGATGGTCAGGAAGCCGACGACCGACAGGATCGACAACAGGCTGGACAAGGCGAAGGTCCAGCGGCGGATACCCATGAACGGGATCTTCGTGCCCGGCGGAATGAAGGTGACCGGGGCGCGCGGCAGTTCCTTCGGCCGTGCGCGGCGCAGCCAGATCGACACCAGCATGCGGGTGAAGGTGAAGGCGGTGAAGACCGTGGTCAGAATGCCGATCGCGTAGGTGATGGCAAAACCCTTGACCGGTCCGGTGCCGAGCCAGAACAGCACCACCGTGGCGATCAGCGAGGTGACGTTGGAGTCCACGATCGTCGCCAGCGCTTTGGAAAAGCCCGTATCGATCGCCTGAATCACCGAGCGGCCAAGCCGTCGCTCCTCGCGGATGCGCTCATAGATCAGAACGTTGGAGTCCACCGCCATGCCGATGGTGAGCACGATACCGGCGATGCCTGGCAAGGTCAGCGTCGCGCCCAGCAGCGACAGCACGGCCACGATCATCGCCACGTGGACCGCGAGCGCGATGTTGGCGAGGAAGCCGAGGAAGCCGTAGGCGACGAACATGAAGGCGACGACGAGGATCGAGCCGATGATGCCGGCGACCTTGCCGGCATGGATCGAGTCCTGGCCAAGGCCCGGACCGACGGTGCGCTCTTCGATCACCGTCAGCTTCGCCGGCAGCGCACCCGCACGCAGAAGAACCGCGAGATCGTTCGCGCTTTCGGCAGTGAAGTTGCCGGAAATCTGGCCGGAACCACCGAGAATCGGTTCGCGAATTTGCGGGGCTGAAATAACCTGATTGTCGAGGATGATGGCAAAGCGCTTACCGACATTTGCTGCCGTCGCTTGGCCGAACCGGGTCGCACCTCTGGAGTTGAAGGTGAATGAAACGACCGGCTCGTTGGTCCGGGAATCATACGTTGCCGAGGCCTTGGCAAGGTCTTCGCCTGAAACGAGAACGCGGTTTTCGATCAGGTAGGGAACCGGCGGATCGTCTTGCGAATATAGGACAGATGATCCGCTTGGCGGCCGATTCTTGATCGCATCCTGCACCGGCATCGACTCGTCGACCATCTGGAAGGTCAGCTTGGCTGTCTGGCCGATGATCTCCTTCAGCCTTTGCGGATCCTGCAGACCCGGCACCTGGACAAGGATACGGTCGTCTCCCTGCCGCTGCACGATCGGCTCTGTGGTGCCCAATTCGTTGACGCGACGTTCGACGACTTCGATAGACTGCGCCAGCGCGGACGAGGTGCGAAATTTTATGCCGGCGTCGGTAACGGTGAATTTGAGTACGCCGGGTTCGGAATCATCCAGCGCCATCTCCTGGATAGAGCCGCCCGAGAACAGGCCAGCAGCGACAGGAGCCGTCAGCGGTTTCAAGGCATTCTTGGCTGCTTCGATCTGGGTCGGATCCGTGATGCGAACCTGCACGGTTCGGCCAGTCCCGCCCAGGCCAGTGTATTGAATCTTGGCCTCGCGCAGCAGGGTCCGGATTTCGTCACGCGCGGTTTCCAATTGTGCCTTGGTCAGGTCGTTCTGATCCATCTGGAGCAGGATGTGCGAACCGCCCTGAAGGTCGAGGCCGAGCGTCATCTGCCGCTTCGGCACCCAGTTCGGCAGTTGCGCCAGCATGCTTGCTGGGAAGAGGTTGGGCGCGGCGAGGATCACTGTGATGGCCACGGCGAGCCAGATCAGGATCATCTTCAGGCGCGAGAAATAGAGCATTCGTTCTTATCCGTTCAGGCGTACAAGCGGCAGCGTTCCGCCATCGGCTCGGTTGTCAGCTATGGTTATCGTTGCGACCACGGCCGGCCCTATCGTGCTTCCTCGACGATTGTCAATCTCGCCGGCAGCGCGCCGGTGCGGAACAACAGGGCTAATTCCTTGGCGCTTTGGGCTGTGAAATTGCCCGATATCTGCACGGTGCCGTGCTCGATGGGCTCCCGGATGATAGGCGCTGAAATCACCTGACCGTCCAAAATCACCGCAAATGGCTTGCCGATATTGCGCGTGGTCGCCCACTTGAAACGTTGTGTACCCTTGGAATCGAGCCGGAATGCGACGATAAACTGTCCTGTCGAGCTGTCGTGGGTCGCTTTCGCGTCCAGCACGCTGTCACCCGAGACAAGCACCCGGTCTTCGACCAGATAGGGAACTGGCGGTTCATCCGGCGTGTACAACACCGTTGAACCGGCAGGCGCCTGGCCATTGACCGCATCGTCCACAGGCATCGAAGTGTCAACCAATTGGAAGCTCAGTCGGCCCTGCCGAGCGAGGGTTTGCGCCAGGCTGTGCAAATCCGCGACGGCTGGCGCCTGAACCAGTATGCCGCCATCCGTCAACTGGACCCCCGGATCGGCCACGCCAAGTTCATTGAGGCGATTCTTGATAACCTCGATCGACTGTGTGAGCGCGGCAGAGGTTTGATACTTCGCGCCGGCATCGGTCATGGTGAGCTTCAACAGGCCAGGCTCGCTGTCGTCCAGCGCGAACTCCTGGACCGGGCCTTCCTTGCCGGCGATAGGATCGACTACTGCCTTGAGTGCCGCTTTGGCGGCCTCGACTTGCGCGGGATCGCCAATGCGCAGTTGAACCGTGGGGCCCGATACGACAAGGCCGTTGTAGCTGATCTTGGGTTCTGCATCGCGAAGCAGCGTCCTGATCTGGTCGCGCATTGCTTCCAGCCGCCGGCTTCTTACCTGGTCCGTATCCAGGCGAAACACAATATGCGCACCGGGCACCGCGGCCAGGACATTCGGCGCGCCGAAGACCATCGAGAGCAGGGCAATCCCGATCAAAATGACCCTCAGGCGCGAAAGATAGACCATATGCCGCCGTTCGTCAGAACCCTGCCCGCGGCCATCGCCGCTGGGATTTCGCCTACTTCTTGGCGTTCTGGTTCGCCACCGGTTCGCCCTTGACGCGCACGTCCGAGATCGTCGAGCGCAACGCGGTCACCTTGGTGCCGCCAAGGTCGATCTCCAGCTCATTGTCGTCGATCACCTTGGTCACCTTGCCGATGAAGCCGCCACCGGTCACCACCGTGTCGCCGCGGCGCACCGCCGTCAGCATTTCCTGGCGCTTCTTCAGCTGCGCGCGCTGCGGCCGGATGATCAGAAAATACATGATTACGAAAATCAGGACAAACGGCAAAATCGAGATGAACATGTCTGGCGAGGCGCCGACGCCCTGGGCGTATGCCGGTGTAACGAACATCAAGAAACTCCTGGGTGGTGAAATACCGCCGCGGTCGCCCCGCGAAAATTTGGCCGGAATATAGTCGCTAAACTTGCCAATGCAACTGCGCCGCCAGCCCAATCCGTTGCTTTTCCAGCTGTTTGCGACGTGCTAGAGCGTCGCAGCGGAAGCCGCTTCGAGGCTGCCGAAAAGATCGTGCTCCAACAAAAGTTTGGACCTGGTTCTTGCAGCGATGTCATGGAAGCTGCTCCCGCACGCTGAAAGACCTCAACAAAAAGACCCCAAATGACCGACAGCCTGGACGCCTTGAACAAGAAACTCGACCGCCTGATCGAGGCGGTTTCCCGCCTCGCCCCACCGCCTGTGCCGCAAACCGACCTGTCGGTAGCCGACTGCTTCGTCTGGCAGGCGGAGCCCGGCTACCTGGAACCGGTTCGCAAGGTCAACCGCGTCGACATCGGCCTGATCCGCGGCGTCGACCGCGTGCGCGACATCCTGCTCGACAACACCGAGCGCTTCGCGTCCGGCTATGCGGCCAACAACGTGCTTTTGTGGGGCGCGCGCGGCATGGGCAAGTCCTCCCTGGTCAAGGCCGTGCATGCCACCGTCAACGCCTCCGACAGGCTCGACCAGCCGCTGAAGCTGATCGAGATCCACCGCGAGGACATCGACACGCTGCCCAAGCTGATGGGCCTCCTGAAGGCGGCACCCTATCGGTTCATCCTGTTTTGCGACGACCTTTCCTTCGACCATGACGACACCTCCTACAAGTCGCTGAAGGCAGCGCTGGAAGGCGGCGTCGAGGGCCGCCCCACCAACGTCATCTTCTACGCCACGTCCAACCGGCGGCATCTCTTGCCGCGCGACATGATCGACAATGAGCGCTCGACCGCGATCAATCCGTCGGAAGCGGTCGAGGAAAAAGTCTCGCTATCCGACCGTTTCGGCCTGTGGCTCGGCTTCCACAAATGCTCGCAGGACGAATATCTCGATATGATCGACGGCTATGTCCGCTATCACGGCCTGACGATCGATCCCGAGCAGTTGCGCGCCGAGGCGCTGGAATGGGCAACGACGCGCGGCAGCCGTTCCGGACGCGTCGCCTGGCAGTTCACGCAGGACCTCGCCGGCCGGCTCGGCAAGCCGCTGAAGGATTGAATGTCACTTAGGAAGCTGCGCCCGCCGCAGATCACGTGGCGTCTGGCCAATCTCGCGGCGCATCCAATGCGCCAGATGCGACTGGTGCGCGAAGCCGGTCAGCGCCGCAACCTCGCTCGTGCTGAGATCGCCTCGTCGCAGCAGGACGCATGCCCTTTCCACGCGGCGTCGCAACACGTAGCGATGCAAGGTGACGCCCATCGCCGCCTTGAACCATGTGCGTAGATGCGAGCTGCTCGCGCCGGCGACCCGGCTCAGGCGATCGATCGTGAGCGGGTCATGGAGAGCGGTCTCAATGTGTTCCAGGACACGCCTTAGCTGCGCGTCCGACAAGCGGTTCACGCGAATTACGTCCGGGCCGTCGAGGCCGAGCAGCCTCACCGCGAGCGCGGCGCCGATGCTGTCGGCAAACAAAGGGCCGCTCGGTGCGCCTGCGGCGAGATCGCTCTGCAATGCGCGGGCGAGATACTCGATGCGCTGATCGCGAAGCAGATGACGGGTGTCGAACCGCGATGTCTGCGCCTTGTCACCGAGTTCCGCGGCGACCCTTTCCATCAAGGCCGGCGGCAAGACGATCTCCATCGTCTCGAACGGCGTTTCGGCCTCGAAGCCGCCCTCCTCGCCGGCCGGCACCAGGTCAATATCGCCGGCGCGCCTGACGAAATATCGCCCGGCCTGATTGCAGTAGGAGCGCGTCGCAGCGCTCGCATGCACCATGACGCGATGATGTGGTGCCCGGGGCAGCCGATGCACACCTGCTTCCACATGCCGGGAAACCATCGTGACATCGCAAGGGGCCCGAGCGAATTGTGAAGGCATGCTCTCTCGATTCATGGCGAAACCTGCTCAAGATTTGGCAATTCCCGCGCGATTTTCAACGCCGTGAAGCTGTACTCCCGCCTCTCCTTCAAACATGGAAGAGAGGTTGTCATGAGTTCGTATGTTGTTGTCGGCGCGGGCCCGGTCGGACGCGAGACGGCCCGCCTTCTTGGCGAGGAAGGCCATGACGTCATCCTGACCAGCCGAAGCGTCGGTTCGAACGCGTTGCGGAATGTACGGTCCATACAGGCCGACGCCACTGATGCCTCGGCGCTGTCGCGTGTCTGCCGAGGCGCCGACGCCGTGTTCATGTGCGCGATGGCCACATATCATCGCTGGCCAACCGACTTTTTCCCCATAATCGACGGCACCGTGCAAGCGGCGGAAGCAGTCGGCGCCAAGCTCATCGTGCTTGGAAATCTCTATGGTTACGGCAGGAATGGCGAAAGCCCGCTGCGCTCCGATACGCCGCTGGACCCGAATTCGAAGAAGGGAACCGCCAGGACGATCATGTGGCAGAGGGCGGCCCGTGCCAGCGTGCCGGCGATCGAAATACGATCCAGCGACTATCTTGGGCACGGTGCGATAAGCTACTTTTCCCTGGTCGCCCTGCCCTCCATCATCGAGGACAAGCCGGTCGCCTTCATTGGCGACCTCGACGCCACTCATGCCTGGACCTTCACCAAGGACGTCGCCAGGACGCTCGTCGCGGCCTCCCGCTACACGGGCGAATGGGGACGGGCATTTCATGTCCCCTCGCAGCACGCCTCGCCCAACGAACTCATCCGCAAAACCGCGACGATGCTCGGCCGCGAGGTTGCCGAGACACGCTCCTATTCCATCCCCGAGATGGAAGCGCTGGGCATGCAGGAGCTTATCGAGATGAGATACCTTTTCGAGACTCCCTTGCTGGTTGATTCCTCCGACGCGGAGACGCTTCTGGGCGTGAAGGCCAGCAGCCTCGAGGAGATGATCGCCGACACGCTCCGCGATCATCTCTGAGCCGGCGGCAGGCATCTTCCGCAACTGAAAAAGCCCGCTCCTTGCGGAGCGGGCTGAAGACGGCGGGCCGGACTGGAGGTCAGGCGGCCCGCAATTGTTCTTGTTCTATTCGAGATAGCCCGACGGATCCACCGGGGCCGAGTTCTTGCGCACTTCGAAGTGCAGCTTGGGCGAGTCGGTGGTGCCGCTCATGCCGGAAAGCGCGATCTCCTGGCCTCGCTTGACCTTCTGGCCGCGCTGCACCTCGATCGAGCTTGCATGGCCGTAGACCGTGACCAGGCCGTTTTCGTGCCGCACCAGCACGGTGTTGCCGAACTCCTTGAGGCCGTCGCCGGCATAGATGACGACGCCGTTCTCCGCCGCCTTGATCGGCGTTCCTTCCGGCACCGCGATGTCGACGCCGTCCTTGCCGGAGCCGAAGCCGGAGATCACGCGGCCGCGGACCGGCCAGCGCATCTTGCCGATGCCGGTCGCGTCCGGGGCCACCGCATCGTCGTCCTCGGCTTGCTGGATGACCTTGGCGTCCTTCTTCGGCGGCGTGTAGGAGGCGAGCGTCTGCGACGGCGTGGTCTTCGCCGGCGGCTGCGTCGTCGCGGTCGTCACAGGATCGACGGCAGGCTTCGCAGCGGCTGGCTTGGCGGCCGCCACGACGGTGCCGCCGGCCGGGACCTTGAGCGTCTGGCCGATCTTGAGCAAGCCGTCCTGCATGCCGTTGGCCTGCTTCAGCGCCACCACGCTGACGCCGGTCTTCCTGGCGATCGAGGACAGCGAGTCGCCCGACTGCACCGTGTAGGAGCCGCCGGCGCCGGCCGGCTTGGCCTCGGCCACTTGCTGAGCGGGCTTCGGGTTCTTGGAACCTGCGGCCGCGGCCGACGTATCGACCCGAGCGGCGGATTTACCGTCCTTGACCTTGGGCTGCTGCGGCAGCACGGCGACCTTCTCCGGAGCGGGCTGCTTCGGCGTGTTCGTCGGCTTGCCTTCGGCGACCTTCGGCTCCCCCTTGCTCGAATAGGCATAGGCGGGGATGACGATCTTCTGGCCGCTACGGATGCCCTTCTTCGGGTCGATCCCGTTGACCTTGGCGATGGCATCGGCCGGCACATGGTAGTGCGCCGCCAGGCCCGAAAGCGTCTCACCGTCCCGCACCACGATTTCGGTCGCGTGCGGCGCAGCGCTCGCATTGCGGACCGCATCGGGCTCGGCGGTCTTGAATGGCTTGGCCTGGGCGACCGTGCCGGTGGCCGTCCTGTCGAGATGCGGCGCGGGAGCAAGCGCCGGAGCCGGAGCGAGGGCAGGAGCGGAAGCCGTACGCATCGGCTTTGCCGGCGCCGGCGCCGACGGAGGCGGCAGCTGCTGCGCCGTGACCGGCTCGAGGCTCGATCGGCTCACCGACTGGGTGTGCGTGCCGTCGACCGGAGCAGGCGCGACCGTGTCGCCCGGATAGGGCTGGTCGACATTCTGCTTGTTGATGATGGCACGCTGATTGTTGGTGGATGATGTGAAGACATCATCGACACCGTTGAAGCGCATCGACTGGGAACTGCACCCGGCCGCCGCGCCGGCAATCATCAGGACAGCGCAACCGCGCGCCAGATTGCGTCTGTTTGCCTTCAAGTGATTGAATTGCATCGCACTAACCCGCACAGACCCGGTACAAACTGGTCATGATTAAAGCGCGTTAATGTTACTGGCCGGTTAACCCGTTAGAATCCGGCGAAAATTTTCTTAAAACATTGGCGGAAATTTTGGCGGCGCCAAAATCCGGACGACGGCGACGCGGACATGCCGGTTTTCTGGCGGGTCTGAAGCTGGTTCTCGGGATCGCCGACCTGGTGTCATTGCCGGGTCGAGAACAACTTCAATCCCCAAGCATCGAAGCGGTCGGCCCAGGCAATGCAGTCTCCTGTCCAAGTATAGCTCGGATGCAAATATTCCGGACTGTTGCCGCAAGGTCACGGGATTTCCGGACCGAGTTCCGGTAGCGTCGGGACACCTTGGGAGGGTCCTTCAATGAAACGTTTTCTCGTCGCCGCGGCGTTTGCCGCTGCTTTAGGCGCCGTCGCGCCTGCGTCCGCCGCCGATCTCACCGAAACGCCTGTCGCCGCCAGCTACGACTGGAGCGGCGTCTACATCGGCGCCAATGGCGGCTGGGGATCGAGCCACTCATGCTGGGATGGCGTCTTCGGCAGCGAAGGCTGCCACAACGCCACCGGCGGCACGGCCGGCGCGCAAATCGGCTATCGCTGGCAGCGCGACAATTGGGTGCTCGGCTTGGAAGCGCAAGGCGACTGGGCTGATCTGAAGGGCTCCAATGACAGCACTATTTTTGCCATTCCGTTCTTCACGGACCGGTCCCGCGTGAAGTGGTACGGCTTGCTGACAGCCCAGGTCGGATACAGCTTCAGCAACGCCCTCCTTTACATCAAAGGCGGCGCGGCGGTGACTGGCAACCACTTCGACATCTATACCGGGTCGGCCTTTCCTCCCCCGGCTACGCTTGCTGGAAAGACAGGAGATCAGACCCGGTGGGGCGGCGCCCTGGGCGCCGGTCTTGAATATGGTATCACGCCGAACTGGTCCCTCGCGGTCGAGTATGACCACCTGTTCATGCCCGACAAGACCGCCACGTTCACGACGGTCCCTGGCGGCGGATTTTTCAGCAGGGAAAAGATCAGTCAGGACGTCGACCTAATTGGCTTACATCTGAATTACCACTGGAACGGGTGACTGCCGATCCCAGGGCGCTGCATGGCCCAAGCGCCCTTCCCTCGGAAAAGCAGCTCGGAACGGCTAATTTAGATCACCGCGGCAACGCTGCGCAGGATCGGCTGCAGCCTGACCATGCCGATGTCCTCGCGCTCGAAGCGGCTGCCGACCTTGGTGAGCTTGGCCAGCACCTGCCCGCCCTCCTCCGGGCCGATCGGCGCGATGACGACGCCGCCGCTCGACAGTTGGTCGAGCAGGAAGCGCGGCAGGCTGTCGAAGGCCGCCCAGGCGACGATGCGGTCGAACGGCCCTTCATTAGGCAGGCCATTCGAGCCGTCGGCCTGGCGGACGATGACGTTGCTGATGGCCAGCGCCTCGAAGCGCTGCTTTGCCTGCTCGGTCAGGGTCTTGTAGCGGTCGATGGTGATGACTCGCGCCGCCAGCCTAGACATGACCGCGGCCGTGTAGCCCGAGCCGGTGCCGATCTCGAGCACGCGGTTGCCCGGCTCGATATGGAGCGCGGCAATCACCGCCGCCTGCAGATCGGCGCCCTCGATCGCCTCGCCGCACTCGATCGGCAGCATGCCGTCCGACCAGGCGAGCGCGTGGAACTGGGCCGACAGAAAACCGCGCCGCGGCGTCGCCTCGAAGGCGGCGACCAGCGGCTTCGGCGCCGTGCCCCTGCCCCGCAGCCTGAGCAGGAAAGCGGCGAAACCTTCGCGGTCGTCGATGCCGGTATTCATGCAAAAACCGTGTTCATGCCAAAACCTTATCTATGACAGCGCCTTGGTCAGTTGGTCGCGGAGTTCATGGGCGGTGAGGTCGAGCTGCAGCGGCGTCACCGACACCAGGCGGTTGCGCATCGCGTAAAGGTCGGTGCCCTTCTTGCCCTCGACCGGCTCGCGGCCGAAGCGCAGCCAGTAATAAGGCAGGCCGCGCCCGTCGCGCCGCTCGTCGACCCAGAGGCTGTGCACCAGCTTGCCTTGCGAGGTGACGACGGTGCCCTCGACCTCGTCGGGCGCGCAGTTCGGAAAATTGACGTTGAGCAGCACACCTTCCGGCAGCGGCGTTTCCACAAGTCTCTTGAGCAGCGCCGGCGCCAGCGCCTCGGTCGTCTCGTAAGGAACCACGCGGTCCTCGCCGACATAGGAATAGGCCTGGCTGACCGCGATCGAGCGCACGCCGAGCAACGCGCCTTCCATGGCGCCCGCGACGGTGCCGGAGTAGGTGACGTCGTCGGCGATGTTGGCGCCGGAATTGACGCCGGACAGGATGAGGTCCGGCGGTCCGGGCAGGATCTTCTTCGTGCCCATGATGACGCAGTCGGTCGGCGTGCCGCGCACGGCATAGTGCTTCTCGCCGATCTTGCGCAGCCTGAGCGGCTCCGAGATCGACAGCGAATGCGCATAGCCGGACTGGTCCTGCTCCGGCGCCACCACCCAGACATCGTCCGACAGCGTGCGCGCGATGCGTTCGAGCGACGCCAGCCCTTCGGCGTGGATGCCGTCGTCATTGGTCAGGAGAATGCGCATCAAGTCACTTCGCTTCGATCTTGGCGAGACCACCCATGTAAGGCCGCAGCACTTCAGGAATGGTTACGCTGCCGTCCTCATTCTGGTAGTTCTCGATGACGGCAATAAGAGCGCGCCCGACCGCCGTGCCCGAGCCGTTCAACGTATGAACGAAGCGGTTGCCCTTGCCGTCCTTGTCCTTGTAGCGGGCATCCATGCGCCTGGCCTGGAAGTCGCCGCAGACCGAGCAGGACGAGATCTCGCGATAGGCGTTCTGCCCCGGCAGCCAGACCTCGATGTCGTAGGTCTTGCGCGCGCCGAAACCCATGTCGCCGGTGCAGAGTGTGACGGTGCGGAACGGCAGGCCGAGCCGCTTCAGCACTTCCTCGGCGCATTGCGTCATGCGCTCATGCTCGGCGATCGAGCTTTCCTGGTCGGTGATCGAGACCAGCTCGACCTTGTAGAACTGGTGCTGGCGCAGCATGCCGCGCGTGTCGCGGCCGGCCGAACCCGCTTCCGAGCGGAAGCATGGCGTCAACGCAGTGTAGCGCAGCGGCAGCTTTTCATGCGCGGTGATCTCCTCGCGCACGAGGTTGGTGAGCGGAACCTCGGCCGTCGGGATCAGGCCGAGACGGCCATCGCCATGCGGCGTGAAGAACAGGTCTTCCTCGAACTTCGGCAGCTGGTTGGTGCCGAACAGCACCTCGTCGCGCACCATCAGCGGCGGGATGATCTCTTCATAGCCGTGCTCGGTGGTGTGCAGGTCGAGCATGAACTGGCCAAGCGCACGCTCGAGGCGCGCCAGCTGGCTCTTCAGCACGGTGAAGCGCGCGCCGGACAGTTTGGCCGCGCGCTCGAAATCCATCATGCCGAGCGCTTCGCCGATCTCGAAATGCTCCTTCACCCAGTTCGGCCGCGTCGGCACGTCGCCGACGATGCGCTTGACGACATTGTCGTGCTCGTCCTTGCCGGCCGGCACGTCGTCCAGCGGCACGTTGGGCAGCACCGCCAGCGCGTCGTTCAGCGCCTTGTCGAGCTCACGCTCCCGCGCCTCGCCGTTCTGGATGAACGCCTTGATGTCGCTGACTTCGCCCTTGAGCTTTTCGGCAAGTGCTGAATCGCCTGAACGCATGGCGTTGCCGATCTCCTTCGAGGCGGCATTGCGGCGCTCCTGCTTGACCTGCAATTCGCTCAGATGCGAACGCCGCGCCTCGTCCTTGGCGATCAGATCGTCGACCGCGGACTGCGCCTCGCCCGCCGACCACGAGCGCTTCACCAGCGCCTCGACAAGGGCCTTCGGGTTGTCGCGAATCCATTTGATGTCAAGCATGGTCGATCCTCAAAAGTCATGCATGTCGCCCAGAAGTGTGCCGCGGTTCTGGGACAACGACATGCATCAAAGCTAAGACTTAAAGCGCGTCGCTTGAATCCGTTTCAGCGCGACGCGCTTCAAAGACCGAGGGGGTAAACCGCATCCGCCATCGATGCAAGACGGCGGATAAGCGCGCCGCCGCGATTTCCCGACCGGAAAGCCCCGTTAGGTGGACGAGGCGTCCGGCGTGTTGCTAGCGACGGAGCTCCCCGCTTCCGCTTGCTCGCGCGCCAGGCGGTCGCGCGCCTGGCTGCGCTCGATCATGCGCGACGACCAGATGGCGACCTCGTAGAGAATGATGGTCGGGATGGCGAGGCCGCACTGGCTCATCGGATCCGGCGGCGTCAGCACCGCGGCGACCACGAAGGAAAGCACGATCGCCCATTTGCGCTTCTCGGCCAGCGCCTGCGACGACAACAGGCCGACGCGCGTCAAAAGACTGGTCACCACCGGCAGCTGGAACACCAGGCCGAAGGAAAAGATCAGCGTCATGATCAGGCTGAGATATTCCGACACCTTCGGCAGCAGCGAAATCTGCACCTGGTCGTTGGTGCCGACCTGCTGCATGGCCAGGAAGAACCACATCACCATCGGGGTGAAGAAGAAATAGACCAGCGAGGCGCCCAACAGGAACAGGATGGGCGAAGCGATCAGGAACGGCAGGAAGGCGCTGCGTTCGTTCTTGTAGAGACCGGGCGCGATGAACTTGTAGATCTGCGTGGCGATCAGCGGGAAGGCGATCACCATGCCGCCGAACATGGCAAGCTTCACCTGGGTGAAGAAGAACTCCTGCGGCGCCGTATAGATCAGCTCGACCTTGTGCGGATCGAGCCCCGCCCATTGCGTCGCCCATTTGAACGGGATGACCAGCAAGTTGAACAGGCGCTTGGCAAAGAAGAAGCAGACGAGAAAGGCGATGAAAAAGCCGCCCAGCGACCAGATCAGGCGGCGGCGCAACTCGATGAGATGCTCGATCAGCGGCGCCGACGATTTCTCGATTTCTTCCCTCTCCTTGTCCGTTACGCTCACTTGGCGGCCCCCGCCGTCTTCTTGGTGTCGGTTGTCTTCTTGGCCGCAGGCTTCTTGGCCGCGGCAGGCTTCGCCTCAGCCTTGGCGGCAGGCGCGGCGGCCTTGACCTGAGCCGGCGCGGTTTTGGCCGGCGCTTTTGCAGCCGGTGCCTTTGACGCGGTTGCCGTTTTCGCCGCGGCGCCGGCCGTCCTGGCCTTGGCGGTCGCGGTCTTTTTCGCGGGCTTGGCCACCTCAGACGCCTCCGAAACCGATGCCGTGACGGAGGCGTCGGTCATGGTCGGAAAGATCGGGGCAGCCGAGGCAGGCTCGGTTCCGTTGACGCCGGGCATGTCCGTCGCACCGTTCTTCAGCGGTTCGGCGGCCTGCGGCGTCTCCGCAGCCGGCGCCGTCGGATCGGCGGCCGGCTTGGGCTTCATCATCGTATCGACGCCGGCGCGCACATCGGCCGCGGCCTGCTCGAACGGATTGAGCTGCTTGCGCACCTCGTTCATCGGATTGAGGCTGCGAAGACTGTCGATCGAGCTCTTGACGTCATCGAGCTCGGCTTCCTTCAGCGCTTCGTTGAACTGCTTCTGGAAGTCGCCGGCCATGGCGCGCAATTTCGCCGCGGTGCGGCCGAAAGTGCGAAGCATGTTGGGCAAATCCTTAGGCCCGACGACCACGATCATGACGACCGCGATCACCAGCAGTTCGCTCCAACCGACTTCGAACATGGCAATCTAATCCGACGCGTGCATGCCGCCCGCACATGCGAAGCGGTTTTGGGACAACGGCATGCTCAAAGCAACAACCGGGATCAGCTCTTGCTGACCTTTTCCTTGGCCGGCGAAACAGTCTCGTCGGCGCGGTGCTCGACGGTGCGCTTGTCGTCAACGTCGTCGTCAGCCATTCCCTTCTTGAAGCTCTTGATGCCCTTGGCCATGTCGCCCATCAGCTCGGGGATCTTGCCGCGGCCGAACACCAGAAGCACGATGACCAGCACGATCATCCAGTGCCAAATCGAAAACGAACCCATTGCTACTCTCTCTCGAATGTTTTCCCTGGCGATGATCTATGCGTTTTCGCTCGGGGATTCAAACACAACCGCAATGAAGTTGATAAAATGGCTAGCGGATGTCACGCACTTTCAGCGTGAGCGCCTTGCTACGAATCCGCGCAGGCCTTGCTAATAAACCATTCGTGCCGGTTTCGTGGTCACTCTTCCGTGACGCGCGGCGTCAGCAGTCCGAGTTCCTCGAGGTCGATATCGGTCAGCGCATCCTCGTCCTCGGCGAGCGCGTCCGGATCGGCCGGCGGCACCGGCATCGAGAAATTGGCCGGCATGCGCGTCGAGAGCAGGCCGGCGCCCTTCAACTCCTCCATGCCGGGCAGATCGCGGATTTCCTCCAGCGCGAAATGATCGAGAAAAGCGTCGGTCGTGCCGTAGGTCACCGGCCGTCCGGGCGTGCGGCGGCGGCCGCGCATCCTGACCCATTCCGTTTCGAGCAGCGTGTCGAGCGTGCCTTTCGACGTTTCGACGCCCCGGATGTCTTCGATCTCGGCCCGCGTGACCGGCTGATGGTAGGCGATGATCGCCAGCACTTCGAGCGCCGCGCGCGACAGCTTTCTCTGCTGGACGGAGTCCCGGCTCATCAGGAAAGCCAGATCGCCCGCGGTGCGGAAGGCCCAGGCGTCGCCGACCCGCACCAGGTTGACGCCGCGCTTGGCATAGATTTCCTGCAGGTCCGCCATCGCGGCGGCGATGTTGACGCCCTCGGGCAGGCGCGCGGCAAGCTGCTTTTCGCTGACCGGCTCGGCGCTGGCGAAAATGATCGCCTCGGCCATGCGCACGGCTTCGGACAATTGCAGCCGCTCGGCGGGGTTTTCAATGGAACCCTGTTCGGCCATCTCGTCGTCCGGTTCGTCCTCGACCTTGAACGGGATGACCGAAGCGTTGGCGCGTTCGCTCATGATACCACCTCGACTGCCCTGACCCCTTGCGCGCGGCCGCGCAGATAGATCGGCGCGAACACCTGTTCCTGCCGCACTTCCAATTTGCCCTCGCGCACCATTTCGAGCGTCGCCGCGAAGGAACTGGCGATCGCCGTGCGTTTCTCTTCCGGCGCCGCCAGATATTCGATCAGGAAGCTGTCGAGCGCCGTCCAGTCGCCGACCGAGCCGACCAGCCGTGCCAGCACCTCGCGCGCATCCTTCAGCGACCACACGGCGCGCCGGGCGATCGTCACATTGTTGATCGCCTGCCGCTGGCGTTGCTGCGCATAGGCGGTGAGCAGATCGTAGAGCGAAGCCGAAAAGCTGTTGCGCTTCTCGATGATGACCATTTCCGGCATGCCGCGCGCAAAGACATCGCGGCCGAGACGGTTGCGGTTGACCAGCCGCGCCGCGGCGTCGCGCATGGCTTCCAGCCGCTTCAGCCGGAATTGCAGCACCGCCGCCAGTTCCTCGCCGCTTTCGCCCTCCTCGCCCGGCTGTTTCGGGATCAAGAGCTTCGACTTCAGGAAGGCGAGCCATGCCGCCATCACCAGATAATCGGCGGCAAGCTCAAGCCTCAGCGCCCGCACCTTCTCGATGAAGGCCAGATACTGCTCCGCAAGCGCCAGGATCGAAATGCGCGCCAGATCGACCTTCTGGTTACGGGCAAGATGCAGGAGAAGATCGAGTGGACCTTCGAAACCGGCCACGTCGACCACCAGCGACGGGTCGCCTGTCAGGCGTGAATCGTCGTTCTCGGCCCACAGACGGTCCATCGGTGCGGCCTTCGCGGCCTTGCCTTCCAATGTCTCCGCCACTTGCCTTTCGTCCCTTCGGTTCAGGCCACCGCTTCAAAATAGGTGGCAAATTCCGCGCGTATCGCCGTCTCGTCGGCGACGTCGCGATCCTTTATATAGGTCAGCGCCCGCTCCGCGCGCTGCAAGGACTTGCCCGACAGCGCCGTCGTGCGCGAGGCGATCCCCGACATCTCCTCGAAAACGCCGTTGCAGTGAAGGACGAGATCGCAGCCGGCCGCAAGGATCGAGGCCGCCTTTGTCGGGAAATCCCCAGAAAGTGCCTTCATCGAGGTGTCGTCGCTCATCAACAGCCCGTCGAAGCCGATCTCGCCGCGGATCACCTGATTGACGACCTTGGCGGACGTCGTCGCCGGATTGTCGGGGTCGACGGCGCTGTAGACGACATGCGCGGTCATCGCCATCGGCAGCTCGTTCAACGCCTTGAACGGGGCGAAATCATGCCGACTGAGCTCGTCGAGCGGCGTATCGACGGTCGGCAGCGCGAAATGCGTGTCGGCAAAGGCGCGGCCATGGCCGGGAATATGCTTCATCACCGGCAGCACGCCGCCCGACATCAATCCCTCGGCCGAAGCGCGGCCGAGCTCGATCACCGCGTCGGGCTCCTTGCCATAGGCGCGCGCGCCGATGACGTCGCTGGCGCCCTCGACCGGAACGTCGAGCACCGGCAGGCAGTCGGCGGTTATGCCCAAGCGGGAGAGATCGAAGGCATGCAGCCGCGCCATCAGCCAGGCCGCGCGGCGGCCGGCTTGCTTGTCCTCGCGCCACAACGCGCCGAGCGCGCCGCCCGCGGGATAGTTCGGCGCCAGCGGCGGACGCAGGCGCTGCACCCGGCCGCCTTCCTGGTCGATGAAGACCGGGGCGCCTGGACGGCCGACGCAGTCACGCATCGAGGCGACAAGGTCGCGGATCTGCCCGGCCTCGCCGATGTTGCGCGCAAACAGGATGAAGCCCCAAGGGCGTTCGTCCCGATAGAAGCGGATTTCGTCTTCGGTGAGGGCTTTCCCGGCGCAGCCGAGGATCATGGATTTTGATTCGCTCATGGACGGAAGCTTAAGGCTTTGAGCGGGCAAAGGGAATCACCCCTGCCCTCGGACCGGCCAAAGCCCGCAACCGTCCACAACGAAAAGCCGGCGCGGCCTTACGGCGGCGCCGGCTCTGAGAGACCAATATCCCGTCAGCGAGATACGAAACAGTTGCCGCCGGCCGCCTTGTAGCTGGTGCAAAGGTTGATCGCATCGTTGCGCGACTGGGCCGGGACGCGGACGCGGTAGAAGGTGCCCTTGCCCGCGACCTCGGCCTTGACGATGTTGGCGGTGCGGCCGGAGAGCACGCTGCCATAACGGCGCTGCAAGTCCTGATAGGTCGACTGCGCGCTCTCGACCGTCGGCTGCGAAGCGATCTGCATCGACCACGAGCCGCCGCCCGCTGCCGACGCCGGATCGATGGAAGCGACCTGGTCCGGCTTGACCTCGCCGACGATATCGACCGGCTGGTCGGACGGGCGCGCCGGCGCCACCGGCACCGTTGCCGGGGTGTTGGCCGACTGCGCCTTGGCTTCAATCTTCTTGGCAGGCTTCGCCGGCTTGATGGTCGCTGCATCAGCCTGGCCCGTATCGGCCTGGCCCGCGTCGGAAGCCACTGTTCCCGTCTGCTGGCCGTCGGAGGCCTGCGCGACATGCTGCGGCGCCGGATCGCTCGGCTCGGCCGCCGCGACCTTCGGCGCAACCGGGGCCGGATCCTCGCGCGGCACCAGCGAGCCGTCAGGCTTGACCATCATGGTCTTCACCTTGCGCGGCGCGACGGCGACGACATCGTTGTTGTTGGCGGTGTTTTCGGCATCCTGCTGCAACACCTGGGCGATGCGGTCTTCCGACTTCGGCGCCGGCGCGGCCGGCTGCGCGCTTGCCGGTGCGGCAGGTTGCGCGCCTTCGGGCACAGCGGCTTGTTCGACGCCGGGCAACGCCGAGCTTGAATTGTCGGCGGCATCAGTACCCGCCGCGGCGCCGTTATCGTTGGGCGAAAGATCGACCACGCGACTCTGCGGCGGCTCCTTCGAGGCCAGGTCCACGGGCTGCTCGGTGGTGTTCACCAGCTTCTGCTGCACCGGCTCGGCGGGCTTGGCCGCGCCGGCGCCCTTGGTCACCGCGTCATAGACCTTGTTGTCCTGGTTCGGCACCACAGTGCCGCCCGGATTTTCCGGCTTCACCTTGATCGGCGAATTGTCGGCCTTGACGATCACCGGGGCCTCGCTGCCGCCCTTGCCGCCGAAGGAGAAGGCCAAAGCGCCAAGACCGCCGAGGACCACGACGGCGCCTACGAGCGCCGCGACCATCATGCCGCGCCGGCGCGGCTGCGCCGCCTCACGCTCGGCAAGCCCGGGGATCGCCATCGCTTCCTCGAGCCCAGGGTCGTAATCGAGCTCTTCGCTGGCGAAGTCGTCCTGCTGCGAAACCGGCCGGCTGCCGGGCAGGTCGTCGGCGTCGTAATCGTTGGCGACGGCGAACGAAGCCTGAGCAGGCGGAGCCGCCGGGGTCTCGGCGCGCAAGTCGCGACGGTCATAGCCGTTGAAACCCGCATTGTAGGATTCGTCGTCATAGCCGCGGTTTGGCACGGGCGCCGACGCGATCTCCGTCGCGTTCATATCGGTGAGCAGGCTGGCGAATTCCGCATCGAGATCGTCGTAAGCGGGGGCCGCCGGCTGGTCTTCCTCGAAGCTGAGCTCCGGAATGTCGAGGTCGTCCGCGAGAGCGACCACGCGCTCCGGAACATCGACAGTCTCCACATCCGGCACGTCCTCATGCCGCCGAGCCTGCGACGAAGACGCCGGCTTGGCGTAGATGGAATAATCCACTGCCGGTTCGCTGCGATAGTCAGGCGAGGCAGGCGCCGCCATCTGCACCGGCGACGAAGGCGCTGCCTGCGCTGGAGCCGAGGTCACTGCCTGCACCGGCGCCGGGGACGCCGGCTGGGCGGCGAACGAAGCCTGCACCGGGGCGGCGGTCGGGGTCGAACGGCTCCACGATCTTGACGGCTCGGCGGAATGGAGCCAGCCGGACGAATTTGCCGGAGACTTCGCCTGGGCGGCGGCCTCCTGCTCGGCCTCGATACTCCGGGCGAAAGCGGCGCCGAAGGCGTCGTCGTCGAAATCAACGTCCGGTTCGGCCCTGGAAGGCTCGGTCTTGGCCGGGGCCGCAAAATCCTGGCGGTCGAGCTCGCTGGCAAGCAGGTCGTCCAGGTCGCTTTCGACCGGCTGAGCACCCTGCCCGTTCGGCGCCGGCTGGTGCTCGTCGAGATCCCAGTCGAGATCGTCGGCTGCCGCCTTCTCGCTCGCGTGGCTCTCGGGTTCCGCAACCAGCCGTGGCGCGGGAGCAGGCTCCATGACCGCCGGCATCGGCCGCGCGGTCATGGCGCCGAGCAGCGCATTGAGCTCGTCCTCCAGGCTACGCTCGCTGGCAGCCGGCTTCACGGGCTCGACGGCGGCGACCGCCGGTACCGGAGCAGCGATCACAGGAGCCGGCTCAAGTGCAGCCGGCTGCGGCGCGGCAACGGGCTCGACGACCGGAACTTGCGGCTCCTCGTTCAGCGCATCGCGGAAGCTGAGTTCGAAATCGTCCTCGAGGGTCAGTGCGGCGGCAGGTTCGGACGCGGCGAACTCCGGCTCGGCGGTAAAGTGGGCCGTCTCGACTTGGGCCTCGACCATTGGCGCGGGCTCGTCGTCAAGCGACAGCGCCGGCTCCTGAAGACCCTCATCCTGGTCCGCATTGATATCGGCGTCGCTCATCGCCTGGTCGAAATGGCCAGCGAAATCATCCTCGGAAATCAACGGAGCGGCGGCATGAACTTCGACCGGCTCGACGGCCGGCGCGTGCTGCTCCGGCTCGTGGCTCTCAAACGACAGCTCGTCTTCGAGCGACATCTGGACCGCATTGTCGAAATCGGCGTCGAACGCCTCCTCGCTCGCAGCCTGCACGGCTTCGACGGCGTCCTGACGGGTGTCAGCCGGCTCCTCATAGTCTAGGTTGGCGGACTCGTGATGGTCGAGCTGGAAATCCTGGTCCAGCGAAGCCGCCATTTCCTGATCGATCGGAAACTCGTCCCCAAGCGGCGAGGTATCAAGCGGCGAGACATCCAGCGAACTGGCGACCGCCTTATCGAAATCATCGTCGAAAGCCACTTCCGGCTCGGGAGCCGCTTGTGACTCAGACGCGAAATGGGCCTCCGCCGCAACGTCCGGCTCCGGCGCGACATGCGGCTCGGCCGCGAAATCCGGCTCCGGCGCGCGGGCCACGGCGAAGTCGGCATGATCCGCCGCGTCGTCGAACACGAAATCCTGCTCGAAGGAGGCGGTAAGCTCGTCGTCATTCGCGGGAGCGCTGGCAGCCTCGAGGCCCGGCTCATTGCCGATCCGACGCAGCGCAGCCTGCTGGGTGACCGGCGCGCTTTCCTCGACGGAATCGAACTCGCCCATCAACTCCTTCTCGAGGTCGATGTCGAAATCGTCAGTCTCCACGGCCTGATTGGCCGGCATGGCCTTCTCGACCGCGGGGGCCGGCTGCCGCACCGGCTGGCGCGGGTCGAAACCCATGATCCGGGTCAGTTCCGCGAACGGATCATCGTCGGCGATGTCGTTGTGGTCGGCTACTTTCAGCGGGGTTCTGTCTGCCATTATTGTTCCCGAACTCGCACAAAGTCGGACGCCATGGACGTCGCGCAGGGTTGGCCCTTACCAGCGCAATGTGGGCAAAAGGTGACAGGTTTTTTAGTTAAACCTAACGCATTTCGGTAGGCGCATCAGCTCCTATCAGCGTCAGGCCGGACGTCAAAACATCCGAAACAGCCTGCACCAGCCCTAGTCTGGCATAGGTTGATTCTCGGTCGTTAACCTTAACAAAACGTAAGTCCTGATTGTCATGGCCCCGATTCCATTGCGCATGGAAGCCGGAAGCCAGATCGTAGAGGTAGAATGCGAGCCGGTGCGGCTCCAGCGAAAGCGCCGCGGACTCGATCAGCCGCGGGTATTCGGCCAGCTTCCTAATCAGCGCGATTTCGCCCTCGTCAGCCAGCGCGGCCACGGAAGCCGCGAGCCGGTTGCGGTCGAAATTCGCCTCGCCGAGCTGCTCGCTCGCCTGCCTGAAGACGGAATGGCAGCGCGCCGACGCGTATTGCACATAGAACACCGGATTGTCCTTCGACTGCTCGGTGACCTTGGCGAAGTCGAAATCGAGCGGCGCGTCGTTCTTGCGGTAAAGCATCATGAAGCGGATCGGGTCGCGGCCGACCTCCTCCACCACGTCGCGCAAGGTGACGAAATCGCCGGACCGCTTCGACATCCGGACCGGCTCGCCGTCGCGGAACAATTTGACAAGCTGGCAAAGCAGAACCGTCAGCTTGACGCTATCGCCGGCGACCGCCCGCGCCAGCGCCTCGAGCCGCTTCACATAGCCGCCGTGGTCGGCGCCGAGCACATAGATCAGATCGACGAAGCCGCGCTCGACCTTGTCCTTGAGATAAGCGACGTCGGCGGCGAAATAGGTGAACGAGCCGTCCGACTTGACCAGCGCCCGGTCCATGTCGTCGCCGACCGCCGTCGAGCGGAACAGCGTCTGCTCGCGGTCTTCCCAGTCGTCCGGCTTTTCGCCCTTCGGCGGCGGCAGCGTGCCCTTGTAGATATGCCCTTTCAGCGTCAGGTCGGCGATCGCCGCGCGGATCTTCCTGGCGTTGTCGGCATGCAGCGTGCGCTCGGAGAAGAACACGTCGTGATGCACGTTGAGCAGCGCCAAGTCCTCGCGGATCATCGCCATCATCGCATCGACGGTGCGATCCTTGACGATCGCCAGCGCTTCGTCTTCCGGCATCTCCAGCAGGCCGAGGCCGAACTCCTCGGCCAGCGCCTGGCCGACGGGAACCAGATAGTCGCCCGGATACAGCCCGGGCGGGATCTCGCCGATGGCCTCGCCAAGCGCCTCGCGGTAGCGCAGGAAGGCCGAGCGGCCGAGCACGTCGATCTGCGAACCGGCGTCGTTGATGACATATTCCTTGGTCACGTCGTAGCCGGCGAAGGCCATCAGATTGGCGAGCGTGTCGCCGACCACGGCGCCGCGGCAATGGCCGACATGCATGGGGCCGGTCGGGTTGGCCGAGACATATTCGACATTGGCCTTGCGGCCGCCGCCGATGGTCGAGCGGCCATAGTTGCGCCCCTCGCCGAGCAGCGCCGACAGATGCGCATGCCAGAACGCGTCCTTGAGCCTGAGATTGACGAAGCCGGGCCCGGCGATCTCCGCCGAGGCGATATCGGCGTCGCCCCGCAGCGCTTCGGCGAGTTTCTCGGCAAGGGCGCGCGGGTTCTGCCCGGTGGGCTTGGCCAGCACCATCGCCGCGTTGGTGGCGAGGTCGCCATGGCTGGCGTCGCGCGGCGGCTCGACCGCGATGCGCGACAGGTCGAGCGCGGCCCCTTCCTTGTCCTTCAGGTCAAGGGCTTCGACGGCCTTTACGATCCGCGCGTTGAAATCGGCGAAGATATTCATTGGAAGTGCTCTGGGCTATGAGGCGACCGGCCCAGCGGCCGGCAAAATCGAGGCTCGCCCTAGCCCAAATCGGGCGTACGGTCAAACAGACGCCGATGTTCCTTCAAGGCATAGGTGTCGGTCATGCCGGCCAGGAAGTCGGCGACGCTGCGCGCCTTGATGCGGTCCTCGGCCCGGTCGAGCCCTTCGCGCCAACCATCCGGCATGGCGCGCGGATCGGCGAAATAGACGTCGAACAGCTCGCGCACGATGCGCTCGGCGTCGGCCCGCACCCGCATCACTTCCGGATGCCGGTAAAGATGCTTGTAGAGGAAAGCCTTCAATTCCTTTTCGGCCGCGGCCATGCCTGTCGAGAACGTCACCAGGGTCTCGCCCGCCGCCCGCACCGCATCGGCGCTGTCCGGCTTCAGGCGTTCGATATTGCCGATGGTCGATGCGATGACATCCTCGACCATCAGCGTGATCTGCCGGCGCATCAGCTCGTGGCCGGTGCGGACATCGTCGAGCTGAGGATATCTGGCGCGCACGCCCTTCAGGATCGAGCCAGGCAGGCCGACTTCCCCCAACATATCCAGCGTCAGCAGGCCGGCACGCAGGCCGTCGTCGATGTCATGGGTGTTGTAGGCGATGTCGTCGGCGATCGCGGCGCATTGCGCCTCGATGCCGGCAAAGCGGTCGAGCTCGAGGTCGTGCAGCTCGGAATAATCGCGGATCGCCTGCGGCACCGGACCCTTGAGCCCCTTTCCGCTCGCGTCGGTCAACGGGCCGTTATGCTTGACCAGTCCTTCCAGCGTTTCCCAGGTGAGGTTCAGCCCGTCGAATTCGGCGTAGCGCCGCTCGAGCCGCGTCACCACGCGGAGCGACTGCGCGTTGTGATCGAAGCCGCCCCAGGCCGCCATCTTCTCGTTGAGCGCGTCCTCGCCGGTATGGCCGAAGGGCGTGTGGCCGAAATCGTGGACAAGCGCCACGGCCTCGGCGAGGTCCTCGTCGCCGCGCAATGCCCGCGCCAGCGCGCGGGCGATCTGCGCCACCTCGATCGAATGCGTCAGCCGGGTGCGATAATGGTCGCCCTCATGCGCGACGAAAACCTGCGTCTTGTGCTTCAGCCGACGAAAGGCGGTGGAATGGATGATGCGGTCGCGATCACGCTGGAACGGCGTTCGGGTCGGGCTTTCCGGCTCGTCGAACAGGCGGCCGCGTGAGCGCGCCGGGTCGCTCGCGTAAGCCGCGCGCGGCCGATCGCCGAACCCGATGTCGCCGAGAGCATCCTTGCCCTGCCGCTCGTCCATTGATCCACCAGTTGACTTGGCCACGCCCGCTTCATACCTATCATGTGAAACCGAAAGCAAGGTGACGCCGATGGGCGCGGATGCCAAGACTGCCATGAAGGTCGAAATGACCGACGCCGCGGCAAAGCGGATCGCCAGGATCGTCGCCGGCGAACCGGGCAAGACCGCCCTGCGCGTTTCCGTCGAAGGCGGCGGCTGCTCCGGCTTTTCCTACAAATTCGATCTCGTCGCAGATGCGAATGATGACGATGTCGCCATCGAGAAGGACGGCGCGACCATCCTGATCGACGACCTGTCGCTGGTCTATATGGGCGGCTCGGTGATCGACTTCGTCGATGATTTGATGGGCCAGTCCTTCCAGATCAGGAACCCGAACGCGGTCGCCTCCTGCGGCTGCGGCACCAGCTTCTCCGTCTGATCGGCTGCAACTTCGCAGGCCTATGACCGGTGCGAACCGGGTAGCGCATGGCTGCGTCGGTTGACTGTTGGCAGGAATGCGACCGGACGCCCTTTCTAAAGACCTGTGCAGGCAATACGATCCGCTGCGTCGAACGCCCTCCGTCCGAACAGCATCGAGGCCTGCATGAAGATCGTCACCTGGAACATCAACGGCGTTCGCGCCCGCATCGGCAACCTCACCCATTGGCTGACCGAAAGCGCGCCCGACATCGTGTGCCTGCAGGAGATCAAGACGGTCGACGACCAGTTCCCGCGCGCCGAGATCGAGGCGCTCGGCTATAACGTCGAGACCAACGGCCAGAAGAGCTTCAACGGTGTCGCGATCCTGTCGAAGCTGCCCTTCGACGAGATCAATCGCGGCCTGCCGGGCGACGATGCGGACGACCATGCCCGCTTCATCGAAGGCGTCTTTTCGACCGACCAGGGCGCCCTGCGCGTCGCTTCGCTTTATCTGCCCAACGGCAACCCGGTCGATGACGAGCGGAAGTTTTCCTATAAATTGGCCTGGATGGCGCGGCTGGAGCGGTGGGCGGAAGAACGGCTGCGGCTCGAGGAAGCGCTGGTGCTGGCCGGCGACTACAACGTCATTCCGGAGCCCGCCGACGCCCGCTTTCCCGAAAACTGGCTGGGCGACGCGCTGTTCCAGCCGCAGACGAGGCAGGCCTTCCGCCGGCTGAAGAATCTCGGCTTCACCGAGGCGGTGCGCTCGGTGACGGACTCGGCTGGCGTCTACACCTTTTGGGATTACCAGGCCGGCGCCTGGCAGAAGAACAACGGCATCCGCATCGACCACCTGCTGCTGTCGCCGGAGGCCGCCAACCGCTTCTCGTCGGCCTCGGTGGAAAAGCACGTGCGCGCCTGGGAGAAGCCTTCCGACCACGTGCCGGTCGCGATCGAGCTCAGCCTGCAGCCCGCCTGAGACGTTCCAGTCCTTAGCTCAGGGTCTGTTGAGATTCAGGTCAGGCCGAGCCGAGAATGGCGGTTTCCGAGAACCGGAGCGGAGCGTACTTAAAGTACGTGAGCACCGGAAGCGCAGGAAGCCGCCATTCGCAGGCCGGCATCACCTGAATATCAACAGACCTTGGACCCAGATATCGCCACAAATCCGGTTCTTGATGCGGATTGCTGTGGGGGTTGAATGGCGATCCGATTTCTTTTCCGGCCGGTCGGCCTTGCTTTGGCGCTTGCCGCGCCTACGCCCTCATTGGCGGCGCCGACCTGCTTGGCCAACGGCAAGTCCTTCACTATCGGCCAGACGGCGTGCCTGACTGTTGCCGGCGAAAGCCACCTCGCCCGCTGCGACATGGTTCTGAACAACACGTCCTGGACGAAGATCAAGGATGAATGTCCGGGAGACGCGCCGAAACCGCACCCGACATCGATCTCGACCCCGGCGCCCGGCCCAGCGCCGACGGAGCCCACTGAGAACTGAGGCTCCGCTGATCTCCCATCGAGGCTACGCTATGCACAGATTTTCTGTGGCTGGCGCGACTGATCAGGCCCCGGCTTGATTGCCACGTGGTTCCCCCAATCCGTCGCTGCTTCGCAGCGCCACCTTTCCCCCTCCGGAGGGAAAGGAAGGGAGCCTGCCCGACGAGCGTCGACGGCAAATAAGCTTGGCGCCTTTCCTCTACCCTGTCGATCGGGGGAGAGGTGGC
>CCNB01000004.1:355899-444156 GCA_000824785.1 Mesorhizobium plurifarium
CGACCAGCGCACCATTGGACAATGCATCACGCTGCCATGCATGCTATCGCCAAAGGCCAGCCGCTTGGAAATCCGGCGCTTACTGGTCGCCGTTGTTGCCCTTGGTCAGGATATCGTCGGCGAGCGAGATCGCGGTCCGGCGATCGGCCTCGCCGGCTGCGGCGAAAGCCTCTTCCTGCATGCTGCGGATCCAGGGCTGGTCGGCCGCTGGAGCCCGCTCGAGCGCGGCCGTCATCATTGCCAGGCCGCGCACGATCTTGCCGCTCTGGAACAGGAGATTGCCAAGCGTCGCCTGCGCGCCGGCATGGCCCTTCTCGGCCGCCAGCTGCAGCCAGCGGCCGGCCTGCTTGACGCTGGCCTTCACGCCGCCCTCACCCTTGAGGAACATCCGGCCGATCTCGAACTGCGCGTTCGGGTTGCGGTAGTTGGCGGCGGCGCGCATGTAATATTCCTGCGCCGCGACGTCGTTCTCCTCGACCGGCGTGCCGGGAATGCCCTTGCGCAGATAGTCGCCGAGCGCCACCAGCGCGTCCGACACATAGCTTTCCTCCGGCGAGCCGGGCTCGACATCCTGATCGACGATTTCCGAGAAGAACTTGAAGGCGGCATAGTCGTCGCGCGTCACGCCGTCGCCTTCGGCATACATGCGCGCGAGCTTCCACGTGGCACCGATCTGACCGTTTTCGGCGGCGTATTTATAGGCCTCGACCGCCTGGTCCTTGTGGCCGTTCTTGTAGGCGGAGAAACCGAACTGGAACACCGCCCACGGGCTCGACTGCGGCTTCACGCCGGTCTTGTCGTCGAACACCTTGTCGTCGAAGGCCATGGCCTGCCCGACGGCTGCCAAGGTCGCAAGCGCGACCAGTGCCGAAAAGACAGATGACCTCAACACGTCAGATGTCCGCATAGCAGCGCGTTTCTTCTGCGGCACCCGGATGGGTCACCGCGCCATCGCGGGCCGACCCTACCGTCTGCGCGTATTTCCAGATCGCGCCGGACTGATAGTCGGTTCTGCGCGGCTTCCAATTCTTTGCCCGGGCCGCCAGCTCGGCGTCCGACAGGGCCACTTCGATGGTGCCTTTCAGGGCGTCGATCGAGATCACGTCGCCATCCTTGACGAGGCCGATCGGTCCGCCGACCGCCGCCTCCGGCCCGACATGGCCGATGCAGAAGCCGCGCGTGGCGCCGGAGAAGCGGCCGTCGGTGATCAGCGCCACCTTGCCGCCCATGCCCTGGCCGTAGAGCGCGGCCGTCGTCGACAGCATCTCGCGCATGCCCGGACCGCCGCGCGGCCCCTCGTAGCGGATGACGAGAACCTCGCCTTCCCGGTAGTTGCGTTGCGTGACCGCTTCGAAGCACTCCTCTTCCGAATCGAAGCAGCGCGCCGGCCCTGAGAATTTCAGTTCCGACATGCCCGCGACCTTCACGATCGCGCCTTCGGGGGCAAGGTTGCCCTTCAAGCCCACAACGCCGCCTGTCTTGGTGATCGGCCGATTGGCGGGACGCACAACATCCTGGCTCTCATTCCAGGAAACGTGCTCCATGTTTTCGGCCAAAGTGCGGCCAGTGACCGTCATGCAGTCGCCATGCAGATAGCCGTGGTCGAGCAGCGTCTTCATCAGCAGCGGAATTCCGCCGGCCTCGAACATGTCCTTGGCGACATATCTGCCGCCCGGCTTGAGGTCGGCGATATAAGGTGTCTTCTCGAAGATCGCCGCCACGTCGAACAGATCGAACTTGATGCCGGCCTCATGCGCGATCGCCGGCAAATGCAGCGCCGCGTTGGTCGAGCCGCCGGTGGCCGACACGACGGTGGCGGCATTCTCCAGCGCCTTGCGCGTGACGATGTCGCGCGGCCGGATGTTTTTGGCGACCAGTTCCATGACCTTTTCGCCCGAGGCGAAATTGAAGCGGTCGCGCATTTCGTAGGGCGCCGGCGCGCCGCAGGAATAGGGTAGCGCCAGGCCGATCGCCTCGGCGACGGTGGCCATGGTGTTGGCGGTGAACTGGGCGCCGCAGGAACCCGCTGAAGGACAGGCCGCCTGCTCGATCTCGAGCAGTTCGGCGTCGCTGATCGTGCCGACCGAATGCTGGCCGACCGCCTCGAACACGTCCTGCACGGTGATCTGCCGGCCGCGATAGCTGCCGGGCAGGATCGAGCCGCCATAGATGAAGATCGACGGCACGTTGAGGCGCACCATCGCCATCATCATGCCGGGCAGCGACTTGTCGCAGCCGGCAAGGCCGACCAGGGCGTCGTAGCAATGGCCGCGCATGGTGAGCTCGACCGAATCGGCGATCACCTCGCGCGAAACCAGCGACGACTTCATGCCCTGGTGGCCCATGGCGATGCCGTCGGTGACGGTGATGGTGCAGAACTCGCGCGGCGTGCCGTTGGCGGCCGCGACGCCCTTCTTCACCACTTGCGCCTGGCGCATCAGCGAGATGTTGCAGGGCGCGGCTTCATTCCAGCAGCTGGCGACGCCGACCAAAGGCTGCGCGATCTCGGCCGCCGACAGGCCCATGGCATAGAGGTATGAACGATGCGGCGCCCGCGCCGGACCTTCGGTCACGTAGCGGCTGGGCAGCTTGGCCTTGGAGATTACCCTGGCGTCCATCATCGTCCTTGCCGCACACCCCGCGGCCGGTCCCATCGCCGGGCCAACCTGGCACGCATCCCGAGACATAACTCGGGTGCTCCGGGTTTATGGCGGGAAATGGGCAGTTCCCTCTGTCCAGCTTCTACAGCAGGGGTTGTTCAGAAAGTGTTGCCGAAACGTCACAATCGTACGGGGCGCCGGTTGCGCGGCGAATCTGCAACAGCGGGCGGCGAGGCGAAGCGAAAGCAACAGTCGCGCAACAAAAAAGGCCGGGCGGTGCCCGGCCTTTTCGCTGGATTTCCAGAAGCTTAGAACTTGATCTTGATTCCGCCATTGATGGCGGTGATCAGATCGTTTCCGAAATCATAGCTGGCATCTTCACCGGCAACGTAGCCATTCTCCCCGGCCAAAGTTCCGGAGTGGCCGCTGGTCATCACACCAATCACGCCAGCCAGGCGAATTTCAACGTTCGGGCTTGGCGTGTAAGCAACACCACCACCCAGCGTCCAGGTGTCAGTCTGCGCGCCATAGCCATGCGACGTGCCACGATCCCACGTGAGTTGTCCGGCGGCGCTCCACTGATCATTGAATTTGTGGCCGATACCGCCCGACACGGTCCAACCATCACGATACATCAGATCGAGCGAGGTGACCGCGCCCTTGGAACCCGTAAAGCAAAATGATGACGGAACAGACTGAGTCGGGCAAATCGGAACGCTTTGCAGCACACTCCAGTTAACCCACTTGATGGAACCGAAGGCGAGCCAGCCAGGCGCAATGCCGGACTGTAATTTCAATTCCACCGAGTCCGGCATATACTGCGTCGAACCGTAGATAGGCGTGGACGTGGTTCCTCCCAAGCCGTCCGGCAAAGTCAGCGCACCAGAAATGTTATCGAGCTTCACTTGCGAATTGTAAACGAGGCTAGCGCGCAATGCGATGTCCGGAATTTCGTACGCGATACCTGCACGCCAACCCCAGCCGCTGGCATCCAGATCGACGCGACCGGACAGCGGCTGGAAGGTAATCGGGTTAAAACCCACCAAGCTTTCCTTAAATCCTGAAATATCTTGGTAGAACACGCCGCCGATAAAACGGAGCTGGCCCTTGCCAGCATCAAACTTGTAAGAGCAGGTTCCAGCGTAGTTGTTGCTCTTGATATCGGTCTCAATGTTTGAAGCCGCTCCGTTCCAGTTAGCGCCCGGCGCGGTATGTGCACCCCAAGGCTGAGAGTAGTCGATCATGCAGTCGACGCCCTGGACAACCCGGGCTTTGACGCCAATACGCGGCACCCAATACGGCTCCGCTCCGTCAGCCGTTGTGCCTAAACCTAGATCAGCGCCGAGCGCCCCCCTCGCATTCTTGTACTTGCGATCCGGCATCACATAGGTCGCTTCCGCCTCCGTCGCGACCGGCGCCGGATCGAACAGCAGGTCTATATCGTAGCCGCCGCGCTCCAGGCCACCGGCATGCGCTGGGTGCATCGCGGCGCCGATCAACGCGATCGAAAAGCAGCCTGCCCCCGCCAGAGCTTTGAGCCGCAAGATGTTCATGGAAATCCCTCCCCGAAATACAAGTGGCTCAAGCTAGAACCAATTCGGGTTAATGACGCAACAACGATTTCAAGAGCTGTACATGTACATCTTGACAGCGCGTATTCTTGCTATGGTGACTGGCGCCACAATTGGCCCCGAAATCGCACCGATAGACGCCTGACAGTTAAAAAAAATCCGCAAAAACCACCCAAAACAGACCAAAAACAGCCATTTTTGGGTATAGCGGCCCCCATTGTTACATTATGGCAACAATGGGGCGCAAACTTTCCGTTTACGTCAAAATTAACGTAGCGGCACGGCCATTTTCGAGGCAGCTAACGTACCGGAAAGCGCCTCTCCCGATGCCGAATCTTGGCCGCTCAGCCGGCGTCGCGAACCCTGGTCAAAGCCACCGAAAGCTTCTCCTGCGCCTCACGATATTCGGCGAGTTTCTCACGCTCGGCCTCGACCACCTCTTCCGGCGCATTGGCGACGAACTTTTCGTTCGACAGCTTCTTGTGCAGGCGCGCGATCTCCTCGGTGACCTTCGCCAGTTCCTTCTGCAGCCGCGCTGCCTCGGCCTGGAGGTCGATCAGGCTGCCGAGCGGCAGGCTCACCGTCGCCTCGTTGAGCACGATCTGGGCCGAGCCTTTCGGCGGCGCGTCGGCGAGCGCGATATCGCCGACACGCGCCAGCCGCTTGATCGCCTGGGCGTGGCGCTCCAGCCGCTCCTGCGTCAGCGTATTGGCGCCGATCACCATCAGCGGCGCGATCGCCGCCGGCGGCACATTCATTTCCGAACGCACCGAGCGGATGCCGGAGACAAGATCGACCAGCCAGTTGATGTCGGCGGCGGCCTCCTCGTCCTCGAAGTCGGGCGACGGCCAGGCGGCATGGCAAAGCAGCGAGGAGCGCTCCTTGCCCTCGCCCGCGGTCTGTGCCCAAAGCTCCTCGGTCATGAACGGCATCATCGGATGCAGGAGCTTGTAGATCTCGTCCAGCACGAAGGCGACGCAGGCCCGGCTCTCGGCCTTGGCGGCTTCGTCCGTGCCCATGAACACCGGCTTCAACAGCTCCAGATACCAGTCGCAGAACAGGTTCCAGACGAAGCGGTAGGCCGCGCCCGCGGCCTCATTGAAACGATAGCTGGTGATGCCTTCGGTGACGGCACGCGCCGCCCGCGTCAGCTCGGTCAGGATCCATCGGTTGACCGGCAGCTTGGCGTCGTTCAGCCAGAAAGCGTCGTCGCGCGCGACTTCGTTCATCTCGGCGAAGCGTGTCGCGTTCCACAGCTTGGTGCCGAAATTGCGGTAACCGGCGATGCGGGCCGGATCGAGCTTCACGTCGCGCCCCTGCGCCGCCATGACGGTCAGCGTGAAGCGCAGCGCATCGGCACCATATTCGTCGATCAGGTCGAGCGGATCGATGACGTTGCCTTTCGACTTCGACATCTTGGCGCCGTTCTTGTCGCGCACCAACGCATGCACATAGACGGTGTGGAACGGCTCCTCATCCATGAAGTGCAGGCCCATCATCATCATGCGGGCGACCCAGAAGAAGATGATGTCGAAGCCGGTCACCAGCACGTCGGTCTGGTAGTAGGTCTTGAGCTCCGGCGTCTGGTCAGGCCAACCGAGCGTCGAGAAGGGCCACAACGCGGACGAGAACCAGGTGTCGAGCACATCCTCGTCGCGGGTCAGGATCTCGCCCGGTTGGAAGTTTTCGAGCTTGTCCTCGACCCAGGCCTTCCACGGCCCTTCCAGCGCCAGATAATATTCAATAGCGGCAGCAAGCGCCTCCTCCTCTGTCTTTTCGACGAAGACATGTCCGTCCGGGCCGTACCAGGCCGGGATCTGGTGGCCCCACCAGAGCTGGCGCGAGATACACCAGGGCTGGATGTTCTCCATCCAGTCGAAATAGGTCTTCTCCCAGTTCTTCGGAACGAAGTTGGTGCGCCCCTCGCGCACCGAGGCGATCGCCGGCTTGGCGAGCTCGGCGGCGTTGACATACCACTGGTCGGTGAGGAATGGTTCGATCGGCACGCCGCCGCGATCGCCATGCGGCACGGTATGCCGGTGCGGCTCGACCTTGTCGAGGAATCCGCCGGCCTCCATCAGCTCGACGATCTTCTTGCGGGCAGTGAAACGGTCGAGCCCATCGAGCTCGTCCCACACGGCCTGGCGCGCCGGCGTCACCTCAAGACCGGCGAGGAAGTCCTCGTTGTCCTTGAGCTTAACGGCGGCGTCGACAGTCAGGATATTGATCGCCGGCAGCTTGTGACGCTTGCCGACCTCGAAGTCGTTGAAATCGTGCGCCGGCGTGATCTTGACCGCGCCGGAGCCTTTCTCCGGATCGGAATACTCGTCGGCGACGATCGGTATCTTGCGGCCGACGATCGGCAGCACGACGTTGCGGCCGACCAGATCGGTGAAGCGCTCGTCATCCGGATGCACGGCGACAGCCGTGTCGCCGAGCATCGTCTCGGGACGCGTCGTGGCGACCGTGATGAAGGTCTTCGGGTTCTCAGGGTCGAACGCCTCGCCTTCGATCGGATAGCGGAAGTGCCAGAGATTGCCGTTCACCTCGTGCTGCTCGACCTCGAGGTCGGAAATGGCGGTGAGCAGCTTCGGGTCCCAGTTCACAAGGCGCTTGTCCTTGTAGATCAGACCTTCCTTGTAGAGCGTGACGAAGACCTCCAGCACCGCCTTGGACAGGCCTTCGTCCATGGTGAAGCGTTCCCGCGACCAGTCGGCCGAGGCGCCGAGGCGCTTCAGCTGGTTGAAGATCGCGCCGCCGGATTCGGCTTTCCACTCCCAGACTTTCTCGATGAACTGCTCGCGCGTCAGATCGCGGCGGTGGATCTGCTTTTCCATGAGCTGGCGTTCGACCACCATCTGCGTGGCGATGCCGGCATGATCCATGCCGGGCTGCCAAAGCACGTTCTTGCCGCGCATGCGCTCGAAGCGCACGAGAATGTCCTGCAGCGTGTTGTTGAGCGCATGGCCCATATGCAACGAGCCGGTGACGTTCGGCGGCGGGATGACGATGGTGAAGGCTTCGGCCCCTTCCTCCGCGCCGGCGCCGGCCCGGAAGGCGTCGGCTTCTTCCCAGATTTTGGCGATCTTCGGCTCGACGGCTTTGGCGTCGTATGTCTTTTCAAGCATGGAGGAAATCCGAACTGTCGGGAACAAGCGTCCGGTGTAAATCGGAAGGTCTTGGCCGAGTCAACCGCGAGAGCTGCGATCGCTCTCACAGATAGGCCGGCCGCGGCCGGCGGCAATCCCGGCTGGTTCCGCAATGGCGCGCCCGGCTGGCGCAAGCCGCCGGCAAGAGCATGTTGCCTGAACCGTTTCCACGCGACGGCGGCCTCGAACGAAAGCGCCGCCCAAGGGCGGCGCTCTAAGCCTGCGTGTTCCGGCGGCTTACTGCGCCCCGCGCGCCACGCGTTCGATCTCCTCGCGCACAAGCCTTTCGACCAGCGTCGGCAAATTGTTGTCGAGCCAATCCTGCAGCATCGGCCGCAGCATTTCCTCGGCCATCTCGTCGAAGCTCTTCTTGCCGCGGCTGGCAAAAGCGTCGGAAAGTTCGCCGAAGGCCGCAGCGACCTGTCGGCCCGTATGCTCCGAAAGGATCGCGGGCCGCGCCGGCTGCGCCTCCGCTTCGGATGCCCGGGAGCCGCCGGCTTGCGCGGAAGCGTCCGCCGTCCGAACCTCTTCCTTGTCGATCTCGACCTTCTCGATCTCGACCCACGGTGCGGCTTGCGGCGCCCGGGCGGTCGGCTTCGCGGTGACCGTGCTGCCGCCCGCCGCCGCGATTTCCCGCCGCCAATCGGTGACAATGGTATCGGCGGTCTGCGGTGCGTTTGCCGCCGCAGGCTTGCTCGCAACCGGCGACGCGCCCGACTGAGCAGCGCTCCTGGCCCCGACCTCCGACAAGGTCGCCGGCGCGGGCGGCGCCTTGACCGGCTCGTGGCGAGCCTCGGCGCGCGCCGGCGCCGGATCGGTCGCGGCAAGCTGGGCCTGGACCTCCGCCAGCGTCACCGGCTTGCGGGCGTCGGCATGCAATTCGGAGCGAAAGGCGTCAACCTCGACATTCGGTACGGACGCGAGAGGCACGGCAGCGGCGGCCGGCTCGAGATCCTGGCGCAGCTCGCCAGCCTCGGCCGGCTGCTTTCGCCCGGTGTCGCTGTCTTCGATGATCCTTCGGATGGAAGCCAGTATCTCTTCCATGGAAGGTTCGCGCTGCGCGCTGCTTGCCGTCGCCATCGTCACATCCGCCGCCCTAGTGACTTGCCAAAGAACCAGACCATTCAAGCACTTGACCTGCTTTAGGCCTTGACCCGTCCCAGAATTCCGTTCCTGCCCGGTATGGAATTCGAATCAATGGAGACAGCGTAACCGACCGATCGTCATCCGAGAATCCCCAATCTGGGGGCTCGTTGGATTTCAACAGATTAGGCGAAGCGCAACCCCGTCAGCCGTCCGGAAAGACAAACGCCGCGCATCCAACGGATGCGCGGCGTTTGTCGAAGCTTGGGTCTGAAATCAGCGCCCGTCAGGCGTGCGCAGTCCGAACCACTTGTCCTTGACGGCGTTGTAATGCTCTTCCGGTCTGTATTTGGTGACCGGCAGGCCAAGGCGATCGACCGACAGCCGGCCCATCGCCGACAGGATGGCGTAGCTCGCCACGACCACGTCGCGCTCGGAGCTGGCCTGGTTGATCTTGGCGGTGATGACCGCATTCTGCGCGTTCAACACGTCCAGCGTCGTGCGCTGGCCGACATTGCGCTCTTCGATGACGCCGTTGAGCGCCAGTTGCGCGGCATCGATGACCTGCCTGTTGGCATCCACGCTTTGGCGCGCGGCCACATATTGCGTCCAGGCCGAAACCACCGCCTGACGCACCTGGTCGCGGCTGACGTCGACCTGGATGCGCGCCTCGCTGAGCGACTCCTTGTTCTGCCGCACCAGTGCCGAGGTCCTCCCGCCCGAATAGATCGGAATGGTGAGCGTGGCGCCTATATTGGCCGAGGTTGAGGTGCCATTGGTTCCGGTGAGATCGGGAACGGAGTGGCTGTAATTGTCAGAAACGCCCGCGGAGGCCGTCACCTGCGGCAGCAGCGCGCCTTCCGAAGATTTCACCGAGAACGCCGCCGCATCGACAAGATGCTGGGTGGCAAGGATCGCCGGATGCTCGGCGGAAGCGACGGCCAAGGCCGAATCGAGGTTGCCCGGCAACAGCTTGCCCAGCGGCGAGGCCGCCTTGAGCTTGCCCGGCTCGTCGCCGACGATCTGGTGGTAGGTGGCCGCGCTCGCCAGCGCCGTCGCGCGGGCGGCGCTGAGCTGCGCCACGGCCGTGGCGCGCGAGGCGTCGGCCTGGGCGACGTCGGTGCGGGTGCCCTCTCCGACCTCGAAACGCGAGCGGGCGGCGCGCGCCTGCTCAGTCAGGAACTGCAGGTTTTGTTCGGTCAGCACCGCGATCTGGCGGTCGCGAATGACGTCCATATAGGCGCTCGCCGCATTGAACAGGATGTTCTCTTCGGTGTTGCGCAGGCTTTCGACCGAAGCTTTCACCTGCGATTCGGCGGCGGCAACATTGTTCTTGGTCTGAAACCCGTCGAACAGCGTCTGGTTGATCTGCACGCCGAAACTGCCAGTCGTTATGTTCCGAGTGATGCCTTGCCCGTGGGTACTGGTGTAGTCGATGCTGCTCGAACCCGTGACGGTCGGGCGCCAGCCCGATTTGGCGATGGCAACGCCCTCATCGGTGACGCGCACGCCGGCGCGGGCGGCGTTGAGCTGTGAATTGTATTGGTAGGCTTTGGCGAGGGCGCCCGTGATGGTCTCGGCGGAGGCGGCCAGCGGCGAAAGCGCCGTGGCCGAAACAAGGACAGCTACTAAAACACTCTTGCGTAGAGGCGGCACGTTATTTCCCTCATTCGTTTTGCATGGGAACCACGCCGCGATAGCCTACCCTTACGGATCGGCCAGCGCCGCGTTGTCTATCGTTCCCCCGCTGACAGCCTTCCGGAAACGCTCGGTTAACCAAATCAGCAACGATTGTCAGGCGCAAGCGATCATGACAGCGCCTTCGCTGCAAGGCAAAAACGCTCAGAATTCAAACGCGTGAGCACGTTCGAAGCCCGGTAGTGGCTTAATTGCCGCATTAAAGGCCCGCCTGCCGGTTACAACCCCCCCTGCTTTGAAAAACAGCCGGGCCACGCCAGAGTTGCCCCGTCCTTCGACCGCAACCAGGCGTCCATCTTCCGCAAGCTGGTCGAGCAAGGCCTGCGGCACTTCCTCGACACTGCCGCCGATGAAGATGACGTTGTAGGGGCCCTTGGCGGCATGCCCCTGCGGCAGCGGCCCGGTGATGACCGTGACGTTCTGGCAACCGAGGGTGGAAAGCGTGGATTTGGCGGCCTCCGCCAGCGCGGGATCGCTCTCCAGCGCCACCACGGACCGCGCCAGCCTGGACAGCAATGCGGCGGAGTAGCCGGTGCCGCAACCGACATCGAGCACCGAATCGCTCGCGTCGATCTCGGCCAGCTGCAAAAGCTTGGCGAGCGGAGACGGCTCCATCAGGTATCGCGCGCCGCCGCCATTGGCGCCGTTGGAAATGCGGATGTCCTCATCGATATAGGCCAGATCCTGCTGTCCGGCACCGACAAAGGCCTCGCGCGGAACGGTCAGCATCGCTTCGATGAGCGGCGCGCTGGTGACATCGGTTGTGCGGATCTGGCCGTCGACCATCTTCACGCGGCGTTCGGAGAAATCAGCGCTCATGTCCCAACAATCCGCTCCCCGCGCCAGGCACGCGGCCAAAACTTCGACTGGAACCCCGCTCCGGCGCGATTGCGCTGGAGCCCGCAAGCATCTGGAGGCCTCGCCCGGAATCGAACCGGGGTGCAAGGATTTGCAGTCCTCTGCGTAACCACTCCGCCACGAGGCCTCGCAATGCTCCCGGCGTTCCGAGCGAACTCATTATGTTGACGCTCAAAGGTCGTCAAGCGCCCGCGCGTCATTCCCGACGCTTTCGCATGGAGCGGCCAAAGTGGTGATTACCAATCGGTTGTCGGGGGCGCGGCATCGCCGCGGCGCAGCCGCCCCTGTCCCTCAGTCGGGCCGGCGCCGGCGCTCCCACCAGACGACGAAACGCCGCCGGTGGCGTCGGATCATGGCGAATTCATAGGACAGAACCAGGAGACCGAGCGGGACCATCCAGAAACCGAGAATCGGCAGAAAGCCCAGGAGTCCGCCAAGGGTAAGCAGCATGCCGATCGCGATTCGCCAGCCGCGCGAGCGCGGCATGGTGAACTCGCGGCCGAAGACCGAAATCTTGCGCGCCGGGGTGCTGTCGTCGTCAGCTGCCGTCATCCAAAATCAAATCCCATCTGCGGTCCATGCCATTTCAATGCGATAGCCGGCCGCTTTGTTTCGCGCCGATGTGAAGCCCTTCATATGTGTGTGCGCCGAAACGATGCCACATATAGCCGCATTAAAAACTGGAGAAAAATTGCGAATTGCTGCTTTGCAAAGCGGAAAGGTGTTTGCTATAGGCTGCGCCACTCACGTCAGAGCCTCCGTTCCCCGGTAGCTCAGTGGTAGAGCAACCGGCTGTTAACCGGTTGGTCGCTGGTTCGAATCCGGCCCGGGGAGCCAAGTTTTTCAAAAGCATATAGATTTCACGACCAGCCGTCGCGACTTGTCGGCTAGGCCGGTCTTGGCTCGTTGCGGACTTGAGCCGAGCGTCCTCCGTTTGTATGGCGATAACCTTTGATCGGGCTGATAAGCTCGATCTCAGCCGGAGCGTTGCGAGCCTTGTTGGTCAGGCCCGGCGTGACTGGTTCTACCCCGCCAGCCTTGCCGGGCCGCTTGTCTTCAAGTGAACGGCTGCCGTCGTCGCTGGCTAGGGCTCGTCCTCTTCGATCCCGATGCTTTCCCCGTCTCCATGGACCTTGTTCCGATCCCAGTCGTTGGTCTTGTCGGGGGTTCTGGCAGCAGCATCTCGGGTTTCGCGCTGCTTGTCTTTGCGTGGCTTGGGACCGGGCAGGTCGCGCGATGACTTAGGTTCCATTGAGCTTATCCCTACGTCCGAACAGAACTGCCAACGATAACCGGGCCCGAATGTTCCTGTTGTGGGACGGCGCCATCCGATCGCAAGCGTTTATCGCGGCCTGCCAGGCGTACCGGCTGGGGGCGGCGCAGGGCTTGGAAGCGATGCGGTTAGGGAAAGGCAGCTCGCTTCCACTGCTCGCCGTCACCGTCGCTCGACGATTCCAGCAACGCAGTACAATCGATCACATCGTGAAACTGGGCAGTTGGGTCAAACCGAAGGCCGCAGCCGTAAGATCGCAGGTATCGCAGCCCTTTCATTTTTTGGAGCCTCGCCTGGCGTTCCTCTTCGCCCGGCAACGGTCGATTTGGGTTTTTGTCCTTTTCCATCAGAGACTGCATGGGCAGCCCCTCCGCCAGTTTCAATCGTAACTCAACGATCCTATCGCTCGCCCTGCGACCAGCATCATCCATTTGCATGCCAATGCCTCGATCAGGGCTGATAGACACACCTTACGAATCGGTAAGGAAGGCGTCCTGCATTCGGATGACGGACTGCTTTAGCGCACATTGATATAAATTCAGCGTTGCCAGTGCGGGCGTATGTTTTTAGTCCAACGCCCCGCCGACCGGCCCGGCAGCCTTCCTGAGCTGGCTTGCCGGGCCGCTCGCTTCACGGGCGCCGCTTCCCCCGTCATGGGCCCAATCATCACAGTCATTGGGCGGCCATCGCAATTCGCCAATCTTGCGACTGGCATTTCTCTTGCCCATGAGTTGAAGCGAACAAGGGAAAGAACGACGTTAGGCCCAACGCAATGGGCATTCAGTCCAAATTGCCGGTCTCCACGACGCCAAATAACCTTGCGAACGGAAGGCAGGGGCACATGGCGGGAAAACGGGCGATTGCAGTCAAAGATTGGTCGTGCGCCATGAGCGACGAGATTGGCCGCGTGGTCTTGGCCATAAACTCGACCGAAGGCGAAACGACCTATGTTCTTATGACAATCTTCCAGGCGGCAAAGATGGCCCAGGAGCTACGGTCGCCAAAGATGGTCCCCCGATACGACATGTAACCATCTCCGGCGAAGACACTGAGCAGCACATGAGTGGGGAAATCGGAGCCGGCGGTCGGTGCCCGCATGGCGCCCTATTCAGGCGGCCTCATTTCTTCCCACTATTCCGCCCCCTTGCAGCCGGCTACATTAGCTCCTGCTGCGCTAGGCCGCGACTGGGGGATGGCTTGGGGAAATACGAGGGCGCCAATCAGGCCGATCGTTGGCGAAAACGGATGAGACAAGGTCGCCGCTGGCGCCCGTCCGCAAACATGGTGATTTGGACGTTGATCGTGCTTGCGATGACAGTCTCGATCGCGCTGATAGCGCATAAAGCTGGTCGGCTCGGCTAATCGAAGAAAAAGAGCCCAGACAACCGCTACCTCCCAATCCCGCATGGGCCAGATTCCCTTACCCATTGCACCGGCGAATTTTGCTTTGCGGCCTGGCCGCCCTGCCTTAGCCTTCCTCCGCAACACCTTGCCGACAAGCCGATAGCCGGACCTTCATGCCGTGCCTCTGAAAGCCACCGCCCATATCGAGGCCATGTCCGCTTTCGCGCTGGCGAATTTCGGCGGTTACGACCGGCCGACGCTGGCCCAGAACGAGAGCGCCTTCCTGCCCAGCCCCAAGGCGATCGAAGCCGGCCGGGACGCCGTGGCGCGCAGCCATCTTTATCCGGACCCGGACTGGACCTTGCTGCGCGATGCGATAGCAAAAACCTATGCGGTCGAGCGCGATCTTATCCTGTGCGGCGCGGGCTCGATGGAGCTGATCGCCTGCACCATCGCGGCCTTCGCCGGTCCCGGCACGGACGTGCTCGGCACGGACTATGCCTATAATTTCGCCGCCTCCGCAGCCGCGCGTGTCGGGGCGACCTATGTCAAGGCGCAGGAGCGCGGCTTTGAGGTCTCGATCGACGCCGTGCTGGCGGCGCTCACGCCGGCGACGCGCATCGTCTTCGTCTGCAATCCGGGCAACCCGACCGGCACGCGCATCAAGAACGCGGAGCTGCTGCGTCTGCGCGCGGCTCTGGCCGGCGACGTTCTCCTGATGATCGACCAGGCCTATGGCGAATTCGACGACCAGGATCCGCAAGCCGTCTTCGCGCTGGCCGGGCGCGGCGACACCGTCGTCCTGCGCAGTCTGTCCAAGGCCTACGGCCTGGCCGGCGCGCGCGTCGGCTGGGGCTTGTTCGCGCCCCAGATCGCCGCCGAAGTGCGCAAGATGCAGAATTCCAACCAGGTCTCGACGGTCAGCCTCGCCATGGCCGTCGCGGCCATCGAGGACCAGGCCTATACGCGCGCGATCGTGACGCGCACCGCCGACATTCGCGACCGCTTCGCGCAAGGTTTGCGGGCGGCCGGATACGAGGTTCCCGAGAGCCGGACGAATTTCGTGCTGGTGCGCTTTGCTGACGCCGCGGCGGCGACAACGGCCGACAATGCTATGCGCGGCGCCGACATCATCGTGCGCGGCCTCGCCGGTTACGGCCTCACCGATTGCCTGCGCATCACCGTCGGGCCGCAGGATGTCATGGATCGCACGCTACGCATCCTGACCGCCCTGCGCGACCGGCAATGCTGGTAAGGGCTCCATCCGAGGGGATTTCATGACGTCAGACGAGCCGTATCTGCCCGCCCGCGATTTCATCGGCTATGGCGAGCGGCCTCCGCGAGCAGAGTGGCCGGGTGGCGCGAAGCTGGCGCTCAACATCGTCGTCAATTACGAGGAAGGTGCCGAATACTCGATCGGCGAAGGCGACGGCGTTTCCGAAACGATCCTGTCCGACCTTGCCGTGTCGCCGGCCGTGCCCGGCTTGCGCAACCGCAACATGGAATCGCTTTACGAATACGGCTCGCGCGTCGGCGTCTGGCGGCTGATCTCGCTGTTCCGGGACAAGGGCGTCACCCCGACCTTCTACATTGTCGGACGCGCACTGGAGCTCAATCCGGCCGCCGGCAAGGCGATCGCCGCGCTCGGCAGCGATATCGTCTGCCATGGCTGGCGCTGGATCGACTACGCGCCGCTCACCGAAGAGGAAGAGCGCCAGCATATCGCCATGACGGTGGATACGGTGCGGAGCATCACCGGCATCGATCCGCTGGGCTGGTACACGGGCCGGCCAAGCCTCAACACGAGACGGCTGGTCGCCGAGCATGGCGGCTTCCTGTTCGACTGCGACGACTACAATGACGACCTGCCCTATTTCGTCGATGTCGGCGCCAAGCGGCACCTCGTCGTGCCGCACTCTTTCGACAACAACGATAGCCGCTTTTCGCGCGGTTCAGGCCTGGAGACGGGCAGCCAGTTCTTCGACTATGTCAGCGACGGTGTCGACTGGCTGCTGAAGGAAGGCCAGAAGACCCCGCGCATGATGACGGTGTCGCTGCATTGCCGGCTGGCAGCGCGTCCCGGCCGCATGATCGGGCTGGAACGCTTCCTCGACAAGGTCACGTCCAACCCCGACATCTGGGTCTGCCGGCGCTCCGACATCGCCCGCCATTGGCTGGACCGCTTCGGCGGCTAAGCCCAGCCGTCGGTAGTATGATTCGCTGGCGAGCCAGCTTCTGCGGCTCGCCGGTGAACATTACTTGTTTGGCACTTCATAGACCTTGCCGTGCCATGGCGCGGCGTCGATCTGGTCGAGCGCCATCACGTAAAGCACCTTCTCGTCCGGCCCGAAGGCGAAGTTCGGCATGGAAGGCGACGGCACCGAGAGCGTGCGCAAGAGCTTGGCGTCCTTGTCGACGACGATGATCTTGCCCGGCGCATCGAGCGAGCGCGGGCTCTGGCCGATATACATCTCGCCTTCCTTGTCCATCTTGATGCCGTCGGGCCAGATGTGCGGCTGGTTCGGGAAGAGATCGTCGAGCCGCAGGAACACGCGGCGATTGCTCAGGCTGTGGTCGGACGAAACGTCGAATTCGATGATCCTGTTGTCCTCGGTCTCGACCAGATAGAGTATCTTGCCGTCATTCGACATGACGAGGCCATTGGCATTGTGCAGGTCGCCGGCGACTTTCTTCACGCTGCCGTCCTCGCCGATGTAATAGGCCGAGGCATCGATCAGCGGGCCGCCCTTGCCCGAACCGGTGAAATAGACGCCGCCATCCTTGTCGGGCGCGAAATCGTTCGGTCCGCTGAACGGCCTGCCGTCCGTATCCTTGTCATAGGCCGGCAGTGTCTTGCCGTCGGCCGAGATGCGGCCGATCGTGTTGTTGTCGTAGCAGGTGACGAGGAACTCACCCTGCGTCGTCGGCAGAACGGCCGAGGGACCGCAGCCGTCCATCTTCCAGAAAATGTCGTTCTTCTTGCCGTCCCAGACGGTCACCGTGCCGCGGCCATATTCGACGTAGAAGAGCTTGTCCTGATACCAGATCGGACCTTCGGCGAACCACGCGTCGTCATTGACCACCTTGACGTCGGCCGCCTGCGCGGCGGACGCCAGAACCAGGGCAAGCATCGTGCCCAGCAAATGCCGTTTGATCATGCGATTCCCCTTTTTGTTTTGGTTGGTTAAGGCCCTTCTTTGAATCCGAATGTCCGCCGCTGGATGGCCAATGCGGCTACGACCGCAGCCGCTTGCCTTCCGGATCGAAGGGCGGATGCGCCAGCAGCACCGCCTCATGCGGCCTACCCAAAATGGCGACGGTCACCTTGTCGCCAGCCTTGGCGGTTCCCGCCTTGACGTAGCCCATCGCCAGCGACTGCTCGACGAAATAGCCATAGGCGCCCGAAGACACCTGGCCGATCGGCGTGCCGTCGGGCAGGAAGATCGGCTCGCCGCCGGTGGCGTCCGCATCCTTGGCCGAGACGGAAAGCATGATCAATTCGTCTCGCGCCGGCTTCTCGGCGACGGCGAGATAGGCCTCGCGGTTGAGGAATTGCTTGTCCGTCTTGATCAACCTGTCGAGCTTGACCTCTTGCGGCCAGTATTCGGGCGAATATTCGCGGCTCCAGCTGCCGTAACCCTTCTCGACGCGCAGCGACATCAGCGCCCGCGAGCCGACCGGTCCGGCGCCAACCTCCGCGCCCGCTTTAAGCAGCGCGCGGTAGAGCTCGACCTGATCGGCCGCCTTGCAGTGCAGCTCCCAGCCGAGATCGCCGGTGAAGGAGACCCTCAGCGCCACGACGTCGACGCCGGCGACCGTGATCTGGCGCGAGCGCATGAACGGGAAGGCCTCGTTCGACAGATCGTCATTGGTCAGCCGCTGCAGCAGCTCGCGCGATTTCGGCCCGGCGACGTTGAAGCCGCCGAGGTCCTCGGTGCGCGAGCGGAAGGTCGTGCCTGCCGGCAGCGGCACGGAATTGAAGAAGCGCTGATGAAAACGCTCGGCCATGCCCGAGCCGATCACCATGAACTCGTCATCCGCCAACCTGGTCACGGTGAAGTCGCCGGCGATGCCGCCGCGCTTGCCGATCAGTGGCGTGAGGCAGGAGTTGCCGACCTTGGTCGGCATGCGGTTGGCGAAGAGAGCGTTCAGCCAGGCTTCCGCGTCCGGCCCCTTCACCTGGTATTTGGCGAAATTGGAGATGTCGATGATGCCGGCATTCTCGCGCAGCATGCGCGCTTCGCGGCCGACCGGCCCCCACCAGTTCTGGCGCGTGAAGCCGACCGTCTCCTCGCGCGGCTCGCCTTCGGCGGCGAACCACAGCGGGTGCTCCCAGCCGAAATTGAGGCCGAACACCGCGCCCATTTCCTTTTGCATTTCGTAGACCGGCCGCGTCCGCACCGGGCGGCCGGCGGCGCGCTCCTCGTTCGGGAAATGGATCTTGAAACGGTGGCTGTACTGGTCCTGCACGCGGGCCTTGGTGAAGGCCTTGCCGGCCCAATGGCCGAAGCGCGCCATGTCCCAGCCGAACATGTCAAGCGTGGGCTCGCCCTCGATCATCCATTCGGCCGCGAGCTTGCCCATGCCGCCCGACTGCGAGAAGCCGGGAATGATGCCGTTGCAGCAGAAATAGTTGCTGAGCTCTGGCGCCGGCCCGAACAGCACGGCGCTGTCGGGCGACCAGATCATCGGCCCGTTGATCACCTTCTTGACGCCCGCGGTCGCGGCCGCCGGCACGCGCTGGACGGCGCGCATCATGTTTTCCTCGATACGGTCGAGATCGTCGGGGAACAGCTCGTGGCCGAAATCCATCGGCGTGCCGTCCTCGGCCCAGAACTTCATGTTGCGCTCATAGGCGCCGATGAGGAGGCCGAGGCCTTCCTGACGCAGATAATATTCGCCGTCGCGATCGGCGACCGACGGCAGGCGCCGGCCCATCGCGGCGATTTCGGGAATGGTCTCGGTGACGAAATACTGATGCTCGGTCGGGATCAGCGGCAGTTGCAGCCCCGCCATGGCCGCGACCTCCCTGCCCCATAGGCCGGCCGCGTTGACCACCCATTGCGTGCGGATGTCGCCCTTCGGCGTGCGCACGATCCAGCTGCCGTCGGCTTGAGCCTCCGTCGCCGTGACCGCCGTGAAGCGATGGATCTCGGCGCCGCGCTGGCGGGCGCCCGCGGCATAAGCCGCCGTCACGCCCGACGGATCGACATTGCCGCCCTCCGGCTCATACATGATGCAGCGTATGCCGTCGAAATCGACCAGCGGGTGCAGCCGCTCGGCTTCATCCCGGCCGACCTCGTAGAAATTCATCTTGTAGCGCCGCGCCTTGGCTTCCTGGAGTCTCAGCTGATGCTCGCGCGCCTCGGTCTGGGCGAGATAGAGCGAGCCCGGCTGGAAGATGCCGCAGCCCTGGCCGGTCTCGGCCTCCAGCTCCTTGTAGAGCGCCATCGTGTAGTGCTGCAGCCGGCTGATATTGGTTGAATCATGCAGGCCGTGGATGTTGGCCGCCGCGTGCCATGTCGAGCCGGAGGTCAGTTCGCTGCGCTCCAGGAGGACCACATCCGTCCAGCCGAACTTGGCGAGATGATAGAGGATCGAGCAGCCGATCAGACCGCCGCCAATGACAACGGCTTGTGCATGAGTACGCATAGTGAGGTTTCTTCCCTTTGTTCGGCGACTTTGTCCGCGCTTCTCGCAGCGCTTTGGGATTTCATTTAGCTGACTGATCGATCCCAGTCGCCGGTGAATTCAGGGGCGCGAGATGCGCCCCTGAATATTGCGTCGATCCGTTCGGTCTAGGCCTTGTCCAGCCAGACCTTGTCCAGCTGCAGTTCGAAGGTCTGGTGCATGCCGAGATTCTTCACATAGGTGGCGTGGTGGCGGTAGAGCGAGCGCCAGAATGCCTGGACGAGAATGCCGGAGTCCTGCAGGATGAACTCCACCTCCTTCATCAGCTCCTTGCGCTTGGCGGGGTCCGCGATGGCCATCGCCTCGTTGAGCTTCTTGTCGAAGTCCGGGTTGGCGTAGCCGGACTCGTTCCACGCCTCGCCGCTGCGATAGGCGATCGCCAGCACCTGGACGCCCAGCGGGCGCATGCCCCAGTCGGTGGTCGACCAGGGATACTTCGTCCAGTCGTTCCAGAAGGACGAGCCCGGAATGATGGTGCGCTTGACCTTGAATCCGGCGTCGCGCATCTGCGCGGCAACGACGTCGGCGGGGTCCTTCACATAGTCTGCATCGTAGGAGATGAGCTCGAACTCGTGATCCGTCTGGCCGGCCTCGGCCATCAGCGCCTTTGCCTTGGCCAGGTCGCGCGGGACTTTCGGCAGCTCGTAATATTCTGGATGGATCGGGCAGACATGGTGGTTTTCGGCGACCTGGCCCAAGCCGCTATAGCCGAGCTTCAGCACCGTCTCGTTGTCGACCGCGAGCTGGATGGCATTGCGCACGCGCTTGTCATCGTAGGGCTTGTTGGTCACGTTGGTGCGCAGCACGATCGTGCCGGCGGTGACCACCTGCTCCTTGACCAGCCCCATGCTGTCATAGAGATCGACGGTGCCGCCGACCGTCTGGTAGTTGCAATCGATCTCGCCGGCCTCGAAGGCGCTGCCGATGGCGGGGTTGGACGCATCCGATCCGTAGTCGACCCAGTCGACCCCATCGAGATAGGGTTCGCCGCCGAACCAGGTGAAGTCCTTGCGCCGCCGCACCGATGCCGACTCGCCGACCTTATAGGAGATCAGCTCATACGGGCCGGTGCCGGGCGTCTTCAGCATATTGGCGCCGTTCTTGTCGAAGTCGCGATGGACGATGACCGCCGGATAGTCGGAGAAGCCCGGGATGATGGTGACGTCCGACTGGTTGCATTTGAGCTTCACCGTATGGTCGTCGACCTTGGTGATGGCGCCCTTGGTCGCCTTTTTCGTGGCGGCATCGATCAGCGAGCCCATGCGCCCGGCCATCGAATTGCCTTCGGCCGCCTTATCGCACCAGCGCTCGATGTTGTAGACGATGTCGTCGGCGTTGAAGTCGTCGCCGTTCGACCATTTCACGCCCTTGCGCAGATGCAGCGTGTATTCGGTGGCGTCGTCGCTCACCTCCCAGCTCTCGACCAGATGGCCCTCGAAGGTGAAGTCGGTGGTGTAGCGGATCATGTAATCGTTGCACTGGCGCATGACATTGGCGATTTCCGACCAGTCCCAGGCGCGCGGATCCTTCATGTCCTTGATGATCATCTGCATCTTAAGGATGCCGCCCTTCTTGCCGGGCACGGGTGCCGCGGCCTTGGCCGGCTCCATCCCTGCCATCGAGTAGGCCAGCGCCGTGGAAGCGCCCATCACGCTCGCCATGGCCAGGAATTCGCGGCGGTCCATCCGGCCGCCTTTGACTTCGGCTGCGTAGCTTTCGATGACCGCCGGGACGCGGTCACCGTTGCTCTTGAACATTGTCATCGTTGTTCTCCGGTTCAGGGCTTTCCGCCCGTTACATTCCCCTTGCGGCTCAGCATGTTAGGGGCGATGCAAAAATCCCGGAAGGGCTCGGCCCTTCACAAACCGCAGAAAACCGGCCTTAAAGGCCTAAAAAAACAATGCCATTGTCCTGTCAAATTTTTGAGGCTGAAACGGATGCTATGGCCGCGCGGCGTCTTCCCTGGCCCTGGACAAGATCCATTCCCTGACCGTGCGGGCAATGTTTCCCTTCGAAAGCTGGCTCTCGGTGAGATAGTAATTCCAGGGACTTGGCGGCCGCACCGGAAACGGCTCGACGAGCAGGCCGCGGCGCATATAGGCATGCGCGAGCGAGCGCTGCGTGGCGACGAGGCCCGCCCCCATCGCGGCAAGCTCGAGCGCTATGTTGGAGGCGTTGGTCGACAGGCCCTTGTCGTGGTCTTCCAGGTCGACGCCAAGCGCCTCGGTCACCACCTGCCAGTATTCCTGGCGGCCATGCACGAAGATCCAGTCCACCTTGAGCATGTCCTGAGGCGTCTTGAGCGCATGCTCGCCCTCGAGCATGCCGGGAGCGCAGAGCAGCACGAGTTCGTCGTTCCAGAGCGGGATCGCCGACGGCGGCCTGTCGTCGAAACGCCGCGTTGAGATGGTGATGTCGGCAATCTGCTCGCTCAAGTCCTCCCAGATCGTGCCGTGCAGCACGATCTCGATCTCGGGATGCTTCTTGCGGAAGGCTGCCATGCAACCCGCCAGCCAGTTCTCCGCAAGGCTCATCGGGCAGGACACGACCACCGTGCGGTTGCGCGAGGATGCGACGATCGCCTCGGTCGCCTGGTCGATCTGGTCGAGCGCCTGGCGCAAGGTCGGCAGGAATGCCTCCCCCATCTCGGTCAGCTTCAGGCTGCGTGGGTAACGGATGAACAGCTGCCGGCCGATATAATGCTCGAGCGCGCGCACATGCGTGCTGACCGCGGCTTGCGTGTAGCCCAGTTCCTTGGCCGCCGTGGTGAAGCTCAAATGACGGGCAGAGCTCTCGAACGAGCGGATATAGTTCAAGGGGGGCGGCGGCTTCATCCCGGTCTCCTGCTGCGTCGTCGCATAGCTATCGCATGGGCGGACGGCCATTCAATCGCAGACAAGCGACATGGCATCAATATTTTTGGCCAAAGCCGCCAAACTAATCACGTGCCTGCGCGATGAACCCAATTTATTGATGTTGTGGAGAGACAGGGGAGATAAGCGCGTGGCTGTGCCGTCATACCGGCGTGAGGGGCCTGTCGTCAGTTCCGATACGTTCACGCGGCTGGCCGATTTCGTGCTGCGGCGCCCCGCCTCCGTCTTCCCCCAGCCGGTGCTGGAACAGGCGCGCTACCTCCTGCTCGACACGCTCGGCATCGCCATCGCGGCCGGGCCGATGGAAGCTGGCCGGATCGCCCGCGACGCCGCCGTCCTGCTCTACGCCTCCAGTGACCCGCAATACTCGGCCCGCATGCTGTTCGACGGGCGGCGCGCCAGCATCGCCGGCGCGGCCTACGCCGTCGCCACGCAGACAGACAATCTCGACGGCCACGACGGCTACAGCCCGACCAAGGGCCATATCGGCGTCGCGGTGGTGCCGGCGCTTGCCGCGCTCGCGGAAGCGAGACCCGACCTCACCGGGCCGGAAGCGCTGGCGTCCCTGGTGATCGGCTACGAAATCGCCGGCCGGGCCGGCATCGCCTTGCATGCGACGGTGAGCGACTACCATACCTCGGGCGCTTGGAACGCCTTGGGAGTGGCGGCCATCGCGGCACGCCTGCGGCGGCTCGACGAAACGCAATTGCGCGACGCGCTCGGCATTGCCGAGTATCACGGCCCGCGCAGCCAGATGATGCGCGAGATCGCCACCCCGACCATGCTGCATGACGGCTCCGGCCCCGGCGCCCTCGTCGGCCTTTCCGCCGCGGTGCTGGCCGAACGCGGCTTCACCGGCGCGCCGGCGATCACCGTCGAGGCGCCGGACGTCGCGACGCACTGGCAGGATCTCGGCGTCTTTTGGCAGTCGCTGCATCAATATGTGAAGCCTTATCCGATCTGCCGCTGGGCGCATGCGGCGATCGACGCGGTGCGCGGACTTTGCCTGGCGCACAACCTTGCCCCGTCCGACATCGCCCATGTCCAGGTCAACAGCTTCCATTATGCGGCGACGCTGTTCGACGGCATACCGGACACGACCTCCAAGGCGCAGTACAGCCTGCGCTTCGCCGTCGCGACCTTCATCCTTCACCGGCGCATCGGGCTGGAGCATATTTCCGGCGCCGGGCTCGCCGACGCCGCGGTCGCGGACATGCTCACCCGCATCACGGTCAGCGAAACCGAGCGCCACAGCGCGCGCTTCCCGGCCGGCCGCTGGGCCGACGTCGTCGTCACGACGACCGACGGACGCGTGCTGATGTCGGGGGACGTGCATGCGCGCGGCGGCCCGGAAGCGCCGATGACCAAGCAGGACGTCGAGGCCAAATACATGGAGTTCGCCGCGCCCGTGCTCGGATCCGGCCGCGCTACTGCGATCCGCGACGCCGTGCTCTCGCTCGACGATCGCGACAGCCGCTTCTCCGATCTCTCGGCGCTGCTCTACGATCCTCCCACGGCTTTGAGCTGAGCGCGCAATGCCCCTCAGGCTTCTGAAATACGGTCTCAGTCGGGACTATCCGGTCAGCGGCGACATCCCCGCAACGCCCGAGCTGAAGCCGGCCTACGACGTCGTCATCATCGGCGGCGGCGGACATGGGCTGTCCTGCGCGCATCATCTTGCCAAGTACCACGGCATAAGGAGCGTCGCGGTGCTGGAGAAAGGCTACCTCGCCGGCGGCAACACGGCGCGCAACACCACCACCATCCGCTCCAACTACATCACGGCGGAAGGCATTGCCTTCTACAAGGAGGGCGTCGAGCTGTTCGAGCGGCTGTCGCAGGAACTCGACTTCAACGTCATGTTCTCGCAGCGCGGCCAGCTCACGCTGGCGCATACCGAGGCGACGATGCGCAGTTTCCACATGCGCGCCGAAATGGGCAAGCACTTGGGCACGCGCACCGAGGTCGTCGACCAGAAGGGCGTCGAGGAGCTCTGCCCGCTCCTCAATATGGACTATGGCGGCCCGCTCGAAATCCTTGGCGGGCTTTGGCACGCCGACGGAGGAACGGCGCGCCACGATGCCGTCGCCTGGGGCTATGCCGCCCAGGCGTCGCGGCGCGGCGTCGAGATCCACCAGCGCACCGAGGTGCAGGGCTTCGAGGTGGTCGGCGACCGGGTCCAGGCGGTCAAGACGAACCGGGGCCGCGTGGCCTGCGGCCAGGTGCTGATCGCCACCGGCGGCATGAACTACGACGTGGCGCTGATGGCCGGCGTCGAGCTTCCCATCCGCTGTTATCCGCTGCAGGCGATGGTGACCCAGCCCTTGAAACCCTGGCTCGACACACTGGTCTCGTCGGTGTCGCTGCACACCTATCTCGTCCAGTCCTCGCGCGGCGAGGTTGTCATCGGCGGCGGCTCCGATCCCTACCAGCTCTATTCGACGCGCTCGACGCTCGACATGAAGGAGCATCTGGCCAAGGGCGCCGTCCACCTCTTCCCCTTCCTGCAAGGCGTGCGGCTGCTGAGGCAATGGGCCGGCATCACCGACATGACGCCGGACTACAGCCCGATCATGGGCGCAAGCCCGCTCGCCAACCTCTGGCTTGACTGCGGCTGGGGCACCTGGGGCTTCAAGGCGACGCCGGTCGCCGGAAAGCGCATGGCGCAGACGATCGCCGAGGGCCGCGTGCCTGATATTCTGAAACCCTTTGCATTGGAGCGGTTCGAAACCTTCCGGCTGCTCAATGAAATGGGCGCGACCGCCGCGAGCCACTAGCCATGAAACTTCTCACCTGCCCCATGAACGGCCCGCGCAACATCGACGAGTTCCAGTCCTTCGGGCCGGTGCGCGCCAGGCCCGATCCAAACGCGACCGCAGACAGGGATTGGTCACGGCATTTGTTCCGCGCCGAGAACCGAAAAGGCATCGTGATCGAGTGGTGGCGGCACGTGCCGAGCAATTATTTCTTCCTGGCCGAGCGCGATCTCGTCAGCAACGAGGTCATCCGTACCTTCGACGTGTCCGAACTGCCGGAGCGCGCATGAACCGGCTGCCCGCCCCCTTTGGAAGCCGGATCGATCGGAGTCGCCCTGTCCGCTTCACCTTCGAGGGCAAATTCTTCGAAGGCTATGAAGGCGACAGCATCGCCAGCGCGCTCGCCGCCTCCGGCCAATGGGTGCTGTCGCGCTCGTTCAAATATCACCGTCCGCGCGGCATCCTGTCGATGACCGGGGCCGACGCCAACGCGCTGGTGCAATTGCCGTCCGAACCGAACGCCGCCGGCGAGCGCACGCCGATCAGCGAAGGGCTGCGGGTCAGCGCGCAAAACGTCAATGGCTCGCTCGAGCGCGACCGCGATGCCGTCATGGACAGGTTCGGCCGCTTCCTGCCGGTCGGCTTCTACTACCGCACCTTCATGGGTCCGCGCCGCGACAGCTGGCTGAAATTCTGGGAGCCGATCATCCGCCGCAAGGCGGGCCTGGGCGTGGTCGACACCAAGGCCCCGCACCGGCATTTCGACAAGACGCACCTGCATTGCGACGTGCTTGTCGTCGGTGCCGGTCCGGCCGGATTGAGCGCCGCGATCTCCGCCGCCGAGGCCGGCGCCGACGTGGTGCTGTGCGACGAGAATCCGGAGATCGGCGGCGCGCTGACTTATGGCCGCTACGATCCGGAGGTGCTCTCCGGCTTGGCGTCGCGCCTGGAGGCTCTGCCCAATCTCAAGGTACTGACCGGCACCGTCTGCAATGGCTGGTACGAAGACAACTGGCTGCCGCTGATCGAGAGCGACCGCCTCCATCGGACACGCGCCCGCGAGGTGATCCTGGCGACCGGTGCCATCGAGCAGCCGGCCGTCTTCCGCAACAACGACCTGCCGGGGATCATGCTCGGCAGCGCCGCCCAGCGGCTGATCCGGCACTATGGCGTGCGCCCTGGCACCAGCGCCGTGGTGCTCGCCGCCAATGACGACGGCTACCGGACGGCGCTCGACCTGCTGGATGCGGGTGTGTCGGTCGTCGAGCTTGTCGATCCGAGACCTGCTGGCGAGGCCGGCCCGTTGGAAACCGAACTGCGCGGCAAGGGCGTCACCATCCGCAAAGGCGCGACTATCGAAGCGGCGGAAGGCACGGTCGGAAATCGCCACCTTGCCCGCATCCACGTCGGCGGGAGCTGGATTGCTTGCGACCTGCTGACGGTTTCGATCGGCCAGGCGCCGGCATGGCAATTGCCGTGCCAGGCCGGCGGCAAGGTCGGCTACGATGCCAGCACACAAGCGATGACGATCACGCTTTCGGTAGGCTCGGTCCATCTCGCAGGCGCCGTTGCCGGCGTGGACGAGTTGCAGGACGCAATCGCCAGCGGCCGGCATGCGGCTGCAACCGCGCTTATGCGGCTCGGCCATGCAGTGGCGGCAGAACCTGCAGTCACGCCGAAGAGCGTTCGGCCACGCTACGTGCAGCCGATCGTCGCCGATGCCAAGGGACGCGACTTCGTCGATTTCGACGAGGACCTGCAGGTCAAGGATCTGCAGAACGCGACCAAGGACGGCTACCGCGAGATCGAGCTCGTCAAGCGCTTCACCACCGTCGGCATGGGTCCGAGCCAGGGTCGCCATTCGGCCCTGGCGACCGCCCGCATCGTCGCCGATGCGACCGGCCGGTCGGTCGGTGAAATCGGCATCACCACGGCGCGTCCGCCGGTCGGGCCGGAAACGCTCGGCGTGCTCGCCGGCCACCATGAGGTGCTGGAGCGCCGCACCGCGCTGCATGCAAGGCATGTCGCGCTGAAAGCCGCGATGAAGCCGGTCGGCGCATGGTGGCGGCCCTATTACTACGGCGACGCAAGCAGCGCCGAGGAAGCTGTCCGCGAGGAGATCCTCGCCGTGCGCGAGGGCGTCGGCCTGCTCGACGTCTCCACGCTCGGCAAGCTGGAGATCCGCGGGCCGGATGCCGGCGAGTTTCTCGACCGGCTCTACACGATGGCGCACGCCAACCAGCCTGTCGGTCGCGTCCGCTACTGCCTGATGCTCAACGAGATGGGCTCGGTGGTCGACGATGGCGTCGCCTACCGGATGGCGCAGGATCAGTTCTATGTGACGGCGACCACCGGCGCCGTCGCGCGTGTCTATGCCGACATGCTGTTCTGGAATGCCGACTGGCGCCTGAAGGTGGACGTGCTCAACCTCACCGGCGCGTTCTCGGGCCTCAACGTCACCGGACCCAAGGCGCGCCAGGTGCTCAAGGCGCTGGACAGCGACATCGATTTCAGCCGCGACGCCTTCCCCTATCTCAGCGGCCGCGACGGCATGGTTGCCGGTGTTCCGGTGCGCGTGATGCGCATCGGCTTCACGGGCGAGCTCAGCTACGAATTGCATTGCCCGTCGAGCCTGGCGCCAAGCCTCTGGGACGCAGTGATGGCGGCGGGCCGGCCGCATGGCCTGCGTCCCTACGGACTGGAGGCGTCGCGCATCTTGCGCCTGGAGAAAGGCCATATCCTGATCGGCCAGGACACGGATGCGATCACCACGCCGGACGAGCTGGGCTTCGGCTGGGCGGTCTCGAAGAAAAAGCCGTTCTTCGTCGGCAAGCGCTCCATCGAGATGCGCGCAAGGCTCGGCCAGACCCGCAAGCTGGTCGGGCTTCAGTTCCCTGCCGGCGCCCGCAACATCCCCGGCGAAAGCTGCCTGGTGCTGCGCAGCGGCGCTCCTGTCGGCCAGATCACGTCGGTCGGATACTCGCCGTCGCTCGGGCGCCACATCGCGCTTGCCTATGTCCATGCCGACGACCAGGCGCAAGGCAGCCGCGTGACGGTGAAGTGCCGCGACGGCGAACTGGTCGAGGTTCCGGTCGTCGCCCATGCCTTCTTCGACCCGACCAACGCGCGGCAGGAGATCTAGATGGCCGCCGGCACCGCGACGCGCGTCTACCCCTTCATGCCCGGCGGCGCGGCCGACGGCACAAGGCTGATTTCCGGTGCGGTCGTGCTAAGCGATCTCACCGACAAGCCGCGCTTCGGCCTGAAAGGCGGCGGCAGCGCCGCCTGGCTCGCCGCGCAAGGGATTCCACTCCCGGCCGTCAATCGCATCGGCGAGCATCGCGGCATGCGGGTCCTTCGCCTCGGCAACGAGGACATCCTGCTTCTCGCGGAAGGCGTGGAGGCGACTCTCGCCGAAATCAAGAACGGCTGGCAGGCCGCACCGGCGCCGAAAGGCTATTCGTCATGGCGCGAGGAAGGTTGGGCCTGGATGCGGCTTTCCGGTGCCCGCCTTGCCGAAGCGATGAGCAGTCTTTGCGCGCTAGACCTCAGACCCCAGAAATTCGGCGCCGACGATATCGCGCAGACCCGCGTCGGCCATATCGAAGCCGTGACGTTTCGTTCGCCGACGGGTTTCGACATACTCTTCGACATCACCGCTTCGGCCTACTTCGCCCGCGCCGTCGCGGCGGTGGCCGGCCACGCAGACCAGCACAGAGGATAGTCATGACCCGCCCGCAAGGAACCATCGCCCCGATCCTGACGCCGTTCGAAGAGGACGGCCGCATCGCGCGCGATCTGTGGATTTCCCACGCCAAATGGGTGCTCGGCCAGGGCGCGCATTTCCTCTCGCCCTTCGGCACGACCGGCGAAGCGCTGTCGGTGTCCTTGCGCGAGCGCATGCAGGCGCTGGAATGGCTGGTCGAGGCCGGCATCGCGCCCGACCGGCTGATGCCCGGCACCGGCGTCACCGCCCTGCCCGAAACGGTCGAACTGTCGACGCATGCCGTCGGCCTCGGCTGCGCCGCGGTCATGGTGCTGCCGTCCTTCTTCTACACCGGCGCCGGCGACAACGGTCAGGCGCGCTACTACAGCGAGCTGATCGAGAAGGTGGCAAAACCTTCGATGCGGGTGATCCTCTACCACATCCCGCAGAATTCGGGCGTGCCGGTCAGCCCCGCTTTGACAGCTAGGTTGAGCAAAGCATTTCCGGACACGGTCGTCGCCTACAAGGATAGCGCCGGCGACTGGAACAACACCGCCGCCGTCATCGCCGCCGCGCCAGATATGTCCGTGTTCCCAAGCTCCGAGGCGCAGCTCACCAAGGGCCTGGCGAGCGGCGCGGCCGGCTGTATCTCGGCCACCGTCAATCTGAACGCCGCCGCCATCCGCCGCCTCTATGACGCGGCCCGCAAGGGTGAGGACGTCGCCGAGTTGGATGCTGCCATCAAGGCGTTCCGCAAGGTGATCCAGGATGCCGGGCTGATCCCGGCGATGAAGGCGGTGCTTGCGGTCAAGTCCGGCGACCGGCGCTGGCTGAACCTGCGCGCGCCGCACGAGAATGCGATGCTGGAGAACGGCCAGGCGCTGCTTGCCGCGCTCGGCAGCGCCGCCGATCATATCGGCCGTAGCTGATATCGCGATGTCGGCGCGCCCAACGATCATCCTGCACACCGACAAGCCGGCGGGCGCGCTAGCCGTGCTCGCCGAGACGCACCCGGACCTAGATGTCCACGCCTGCGACACCTATGCCGGCCTTCCGGCGCTGATCGAACGGACCGCCGCGGAAGTGGTCTATTCGATCCGCTTTGATGGCACGCCGCGCTATCCGCGCCAGGCCCTGGTCGAGAGCCCGACGGTGAAATGGGTGTCGATCGGCGGCTCCGGCACCGACCATCTCGGGCGCTGGGATCCGGCGCATGTGACGGTGACGAATTCAGCCGGCGTCGCCGCCGGCATGCTGGCCGAATACGCGCTCGGCGCCATGCTTTCCTTCTCGCTCGACCTGCGCGGTTTCGAGCGCCGGCAGCAGGCCCGGCAATGGGGCGGCGGCCGCGTCGAGCCGATCGAGGGCAAGACCGTCCTCATCATCGGCCTCGGCAAGACCGGCGAGGCCGTGGCTCGGCGAACGCAGGCGATGGGCATGCGCACGCTCGGCATCCGCGCTCGACCGAAGCCGATGCCGTCGCTCGACGAGGTGCATGGCCCCGACGCGCTGCTGGCATTGATCGGCCGCGCCGACTTCATCGTCTGCTGCGTGCCTTTGCTGCCCAGCACGCGCGGCCTGCTTGGCGAGGCCGCCTTTGCAGCCATGAAGCCGACCGCCGTGCTGATCGACATTTCGCGTGGCGGCGTCGTCGAAGAGGCCGCGCTGCTGAGCGCGCTCGACGACGGACGGATCAAGGGCGCGGCGCTCGACGTCTTCGCGACCGAGCCATTGCCGGCCGAGCACCCGCTCTGGGGTTACGGCAACGTCGCCGTCACGCCGCATTGCGCCGCCGTCTATGACGGCTGGGACATCAAGTCGGTGCGCATGTTCGCCGACAATCTGGCGCGCTACCGCAAAGGCGAATCGCTGGAAAACGTGGTCAATCCGGAACGAGGGTACTGAAGCCCCGGAGAGGAAGAATCCTATGTCACAGGACAGGCGCGGCGGGGGCCGCAGATCAAAGCTCGGACGCACCGGCGGCGGCATCGCGCAACTGCCGTGGCAGAGCGTCAGGAACTCTTACCCGCCCATGCAGCTCCTCGACGGAGAGCGCATGGAGCAGTTGCACAAGATATCGATGCGCATCCTGTCGGAGCTCGGCATCCGCGTCATGAGCGAAAAGGTGATGGACCTGTTCGCCAAGGCGGGCGCCATCGTCGACCGCGAGAGCAACACCATCCGCATCGACGAGAGCCTCGTCACCGAGGCGCTGCGCAACGTGCCGTCGTCCTTCACGCTGACCAGCCGCAATCCGGACAAGCGGGTTGAATTCGGCGGCAACTCGCTGGTTTTCGGGCTGGTCGCCGGTCCGCCCAACGTGCATGACCGCATCAATGGCCGCCGGCCGGGCAATCTCCCCGACTACCAGAACTTCATCCGGCTGGCGCACCACTTCAACGCCATCCACATCATCGGCAACCAGGTGGTGGCGCCGATCGAATTGCCGGCCAATTCGCGCCATCTCGATACCTATCACGCCAATCTGACGCTGAGCGACCTCTCCTTCCACTGCACCGCGATCGGCCGCGCCCGGGCCATGGATGGCATCAACATGATGGCCATCGCGCGCGGCATCTCGGTCGAGGAGATGCGCGCTTCGCCCGGCGTGACCACGATCATCTCGATCAACTCGCCGCGCCTGTTCGACGACGCGATGGCGGAAGGCCTGATCGCCATGGCCGAGCACGGCCAGCCGGTCACCGTCACACCCTTCACGCTGATGGGCGCGATGACCCCGGTGACGCTTGCCGCGGCGCTTTGCCAGCAGAATGCCGAGGCGCTGTTCGGCGTGACGCTGACGCAGCTCGTCAATCCCGGCACGCCAGTGATGTACGGCGCCTTCACTTCCAATGTCGACATGAAGTCGGGCGCGCCGGCCTTCGGCACGCCGGAAAACGCCAAGGCCAATATCATCGCCGGGCAACTGGCGCGGCGCTACAACCTGCCTTACCGCACCTCCAACGCGAATGCCTCCAATGTCGTCGACCTGCAGGCCGCCTATGAGACGGAGATGGCGACATGGGGCGCGGTGCTCGGCGGCGCCAATCTGATCTATCACGCCGCCGGCTGGTTGGAGGGTGGCCTGACGGCGTCCTACGAAAAGCTCGTGCTGGACGTCGAGATCCTGCAGAACATGATGGAGTTCCTCCGGCCGCTGCCTTTCCAGGAGGACGACCTCGGCTTCGAGGCGATCAAATCGGTGCCGGCCGGCGGTCATTTCTTCGGCGCCGAACACACCATGTCGCGCTACACCACCGCCTTCTACCAGCCGATGCTCTCCAACTGGCAGAACTACGGCGCTTGGCAGGAAGCAGGCGGCAAGGACGCCTTGGAGCGGGCGACCGAGCTCTGGCAGCAGGCCCTGCACGATTACGAGGAACCGGTGATGGACCCCGGGATCCGCGAGGAGCTCGACGCCTATGTCGCCCGCCGCCGCGAGGAGATCGCGGCCAATCCGGAAGCTTAGGAAGTTCAGCTAATGCCTTATGATCTCGTCATTCGTCACGCGACGCTGATCGCCGGCGACGGCTCGAAACCCTTCGAAGCCGACATCGCCGTCGACGACGACCGCATCGCCGCCATCGGCCGGCTGGACGATGCCGCAGGCAGGGAGGAGATCGACGCCAGGGGCAAGATCGTCGCGCCTGGCTTCATCGACGTGCACACCCATGACGACGGCGCGCTGCTTTCCCCGCGCGGCATGGACCCGAAGATCAGCCAAGGCGTGACGACGGTGATTGCCGGCAATTGCGGCGTCAGCCTCGCGCCCCTGCTGCTCGATAAGACCCCGCCGCCGCCCTTCACGCTGGTCGGCGGCCGCGAGAATTTCCGTTTCGACCGGTTCGCCGACTATGTCGCGGAACTGAAGCACCACGGCATCGCCACCAACGCCGCCCTGCTCGTCGGCCACACCACCTTGCGCCAGCGCTGCATGCCGGTGACCGACCGGCCGGCCAATGAAGCGGAAACGGCGGCGATGCAGGAAGCGGTCGCCGAGGCCATGGCCGAAGGCGCGTTTGGCCTCAGCACCGGGCTCGACTATCCGCCGGCCGTCAACTCCTCGACGGAAGAGGTCAAGGCGCTGGCCGCCACCGCTGCGCAACTCGGCGGTCCTTATGTGACCCACACGCGCAACTATTTCGAGACGATGGACGAAGCGATCGAGGAAGCGATCGACATTGCCGATCATGCCGGCGGCAAGCTGTTCATCTCGCATCACCAATGCACCGGCCGCGCCAATTTCGGCAAGAGCCGGCCCTCGCTCGCACGGATCGACCAGGCACGCGAGACGATGGACATCGGCATGGACGTCTACCCCTATGCCGCAAGCTCCACGGTGCTTCGACTCGAGCGCTGCGACACCGGTCTGAAGATCCTCATCACCTGGTCCGATCCGCATCCGGAGATGGCCCGGCGCGAGATCGCCGACATCGCCCGCGAATGGAACTGCACCGAGCGCGAGGCGGGTGAGCGGCTGCTGCCGGCGGGCGCGGTCTATTTCCAGCTCGATGAGGACGACGTCCGCAACATCATCGCGCATCCGCGCACCATGATCGGCTCCGACGGCTTGCCGCACGACATCCACCCGCATCCGCGCCTCTGGGGCACGTTTCCACGCGTGCTCGGGCATTACGCGCGGGATATCGGCCTGTTCAGCCTGGAGGAGGCCGTTTTCCGCATGACCGGCCTGTCCGCGCGTGAATTCGGCATCGAGCAGCGCGGCATTCTGGCCGAAGGCAATTTCGCCGATCTCGTCATCTTCGACCCCGAGACGATCATCGACACCGCCACCTTCGAGGAACCGCGCCGGCCAGCCGCCGGCATCGACCATGTCTTCGTCAACGGCGTCTCGGTCTGGCGCGGCGGCAGGGCCACCGGAGCACTGCCCGGCGCGGTTCTCAAGCCTTCGGCCTCAAAGACGGTATTCAGGGGCGCATGCGGCTGCGGCGCCGATCACAGCGCCTCGTAAATGCAGTCAACTGTCTCCAGCGTGTAGGCGAACTCCACCGGCCGCGTGCAGCGCCAGCCGTCGAAGGGCTGGCCGGCCAGCGCCTTCAGTGCCTCGGGCAGACGCAATATGCCGCCGCCATAGAGCCGGTTCGCCATGTCGAGCATGCCGGTGCGATGCATGGCTTCCGTCATGCTGCCGCAGGCATCCTTGACCAGCCAGACGCGAAACCCCTCATAGACGGCGTCGAACACGCTCGCGGTCACGCAGCTGTCGGTCAGCACGCCGGCGACCACGAGATTCTCGACACCAAGCGCGGCGAGCCGCTGCGAAAGGTCGGTGCTGCGAAAGGCGCTCGGCCAGTGTTTTTGGACGACGATGTCGCCGGGCAGCGCCGCCACCTCGGCGCAGATTTGAGCCCCCTCGCTGTCGGCCACGGCCGAGCGGAATTCCTCGGTCAGGATCTCTTCCTGCCGCGCATAGCCGTCGCGTTCTTCCGGCTTCACCCAGGCCTGCGCGTGGATGACGGGCACGCCCGCCGCGCGGGCTGCTTCGATCAGTTGGGCAGTGTTGGCGAGCACCGCGTCATAGCCGACGACCGGCCAGGCCGCACCTGGGCGGTATTCATTCTGCAGGTCGATGACGAGCAAGGCAGTCTTGGCGAGGTTCATGTCTGGTCCCGGGAATTGTCGAAATCGATGACGAAACGCAGGAGCAGCCGGATCGCCTGATCGAGGTCGGCGATCTCCATCGCTTCATGCGGGTTGTGGCTGCCGTTTTCGTTGCGCACGAAGAGCATAGCGGTCGGAATGCCGGCGCTGGCGAACGTCGCTGCATCGTGCCCCGCGCCGCTCGGCACATGCGGCGCCCGCATCTGCAATTCGGTTGCGGCGCGATCGAACCTGCCGATCAGCGCCGGCGACATCGTCGCCGGCTCCCAGGTGAAGCACGGCCCGGGCTCGAAGGTGACGCCGCGCTTGCCGCCGACCTCTGCGAGAGCGGCTTGCAGCCTGGCCTCGACCCACTCAAGAACGGCTGCTTCGGCGCTGCGCACGTCGAGCGTAAAACCGAGCTGGCCCAGAACCCGGCTGCCCCCATGTTGTGTCGGATCGGACTGCACGCGACCGAAGGTGATCGTCGCTTCATGTCCGTCGCGTTCGAGCGCGTCCCATTCGGTTTCGAGCGCGGCGACCAGATCGGCAAAGCCCAGCACGCTGTCATGCCGGGCGAAGCGCGGCTCGGCGCCGGAATGGGCATAGGCGCCAAGGCATTTGGCGTCGACATAGCGAAACCCGCCGGCGATGCCGGTGACGATGCCGACCGGCGCGCCGGCGGCGACCAGGCGTGGCCCCTGTTCGATATGCACTTCGACGAAGGCTGCGATCCGTTCGGCATCGATGCCACGCACGCCGCGCCGCACGGCGTCGGGGTCAAAACCTTCCTCGCGCATGTGATCGGCCAGCGTGCGGCCGCTGTCGGAGCGCCTGGCTTCGAGCGCCTGGGGATCGAGCAGGCCAAGCGCCGCCTGGCTGCCCGGATAGGACAGCGGAAACCAGACGGCCTCCTCGGCGCGCGTCGCCAGCACGATCAGGTCGCGCTTCAACTGGATGCCCCGCCCGGCCAGTTCGGCCATCACCGCGAGCCCGGCCACGACGCCCGCGGCGCCATCGAAATTGCCGCCATGCGCGACGCTGTCGAGATGCGAGCCGATAACGATCGCCGGCAGGTCAGGGTCGCGGCCGCCGAGCGTCAGACAGAGATTGCCGGCGGCATCGGTGCGTGCGACAGCACCGAGTTTTTCCCCCTCGTTGCGCACGAGGTCATGGGCGAAGCGCTCACCGGGTCCGTAAGCGACGCGCGTGATTCCCGGCGCGTCCGCCGTGGCTTCTGCGAGCGTGTCCAGGATGCGTCCCGCCAGTCTGCCGCCGGCCGTCAGTGCGGCACTGCTCATGAAGCGACCTGCCGAGCTTCGCCCTCGGCGCTACGCAGCCGATGCGGCGTCAGATCGTCCAAAGAAACGCCTTGCCTCGCGACATCGTCCGGCAGCCCGCGGCCGGCGATCAGGCTGGCGCAGACGCGCGACAGCGCCGGCGACGTCTTGATGCCGTAGCCGCCCTGCCCGACCAGCCAGACGAAATCGGCAAACTCGTCGTCAGGCCCCACAACCGGAGACCCGTCGGCGACGAAGGTCCGCAACCCCGCCCAAGAGCGCGAGACGCGCTGCACCTCGATCGTGGTCGCCCGTTCGAGGCGCTCGGCGCCGATCGCGACATCGATGTCCTCTGCAAAGGCGTCCATCGGCGCCGACGGCGTGGCATCGGCCGGCGAGACGAAGAGCTGCCCGGCATCCGGCTTGAAGTAGAACTCCGCGCCGATATCGTTGACCAGCGGCCAGTCGCTGATATCGACGTCGGCGGGCGCCGGAATGTTGAAGGCGGTGCGGCGCTTCGGCTGCAGGCCGACCGGATGCACGCCCGCCATCAGCGCGATCTCGTCGCCCCAGGCGCCGGCCGCATTGACGATCAGCGGGGCGAGGAATGCGCCCGCTTCCGTCTCGACCCGCCACTGTCCGCCCTGCCGCCCGATGCCTTTCACGCCGGCCTTCGTGACAATGCGCGCGCCCCGCGCCCGCGCGCCGCGCAAAAAACCCTGATGCAGGCCGTTGACGTCAATGTCCATGGAATGCGGCTCGATATAAGCGCCGGCGAGATAATCCCGGCGCAGCACCGGCACGCGCGCGATCGCCTCGGACGGCGTCATCGCAACGATCGAGGGCACCAGGGCCTGAGCCGCTGCCAGATCCTCGCGCAACAGGTCGAGCTGATCGGCGCGCGCCACGGTGATCATGCCGCGCTTGCCGAGCAGCGGATAATCGCAAAAACCTGTCGGCGGCTCGGTCAGGAAAGCGCGGCTTGCGAGCACGACGCGGCGGATGACGCCGTTGCCGTAATTCTCGGTGAAGCTCGCCGCCGAGCGTCCCGTGGTGTGATAGCCGCAATGGCTCTCGCGCTCGAGCAGCACAACCTTCCTGTCGCGCGAAATCTCGAAGGCCGCACCCGCGCCGGCCATGCCGCCGCCGATGATGATGACTTCGGTCTGCTCGCTCATGGATCCCCCAAAATTGTTGCGCACGGCACGGCGGGCGGCTCGCCCAGCCGGCCGCGCCGGGCACGATCGCGGGCGCCCCGCCCTTCGACAAGATTCTCGGCCAACGAGTTCTGCAAAGCGCAATCATGCAATGCGAGGTCGGTGACAAGGGGCACCGGCTTGCCGGCGATTGCCATGCCTGTCAGCCGCGCCCAGACGGCGCGCCGCTTGCGCACCTGATGCGATTGCAATTCGCCGATCTCGGCGACCCCGCTCTCCCGCTTGATCTCCAGCACGCCAGCCTCGACGGCCGCCTCGAACAGCTCCAACCCGCGCTTCGTGCGCACGACGATGCCGTTGAGCGGCTCATCTTCGACAGCCGGGCCGCCGTTCAGCCAGGCATCCGATACCGCGATATCCGCCACCTGTCCGATCGCGTCGGGGCAGATCTTGCAGCGCGGCTGGATCATCCATTTGTCCTCGTCTTCCCAGAGCTGCCGGTAGCTGATCTCGAAGGCGCGGTCGTCTTTGGTTTCGATGCGGTTGAGGCCCGGGTTGCCGTGCCCCCGGTAGCGGAAGAGCGTCAGTTCGTTCTCATCGAGGCCAAAACGCTGCAGCACCTGCTCCGACTTGGTGAGGTCCGAAGCGCCGCCGCAGACGAAGGCAAGCGCATAGCGCATGTACTCGTCGACACGGCGGTCGAGCCGGGCCAGATTGCGCGCTGCCGTGATGTCGCAGGGCTTGGCGATCAGCGCGAACGGCTCGCCGCGGTCGAGAATATCGTTGAAATCCACCAGCGTCGCCGCCGGGCCATAGCGCGAGCCCGCGCCTTCAAGCACCGAAGCGGCGTCGAAGCTCAGCTTGCGCTCCGTGCGCATTGGCATGGAGCGCGAGGCCGCGGCATGCAGCACGAACTTGACCCGCCCGGCGTCGAGCAGGAATTGCCCGAGCGCCGTCAGCGTGCCGCCGCCGGAGCCGACAAACCGCACGGTAGGATCCGCGGCGGAACCGAGCACAAGCCGTTCGACGGGTCCCCAGACCGTGTCCGTCAACGCGGCGTCATTCATCTGAGCCGGTGGCGGGCCGGCGATGCGCGTTCCCGGGCAAACGGCGTTGATCTTCGCCAGCGTCGACCTGTCCAATGCACGCCTCGCCACCGGCCGCTCGCGCCCTTCCGGCGTCATCACCATGTCGACGCGGCCTGCACCGGCGACCGACCGGCAGAGGCCGCAGCCGATGCAAAGACCGTTCTCGACGATCTCGCCGAGCGTCAGCGGATCGGTCGCGAGCGGCGCCATGTCTCTGCCTTGGCTGGTTTCGATCAGGCCCATCGCGGTCTCAGACAGGTTCCGAGATGCGGCCGTACTGGTCGGGGCGGCGGTAGAGCGCGAAGTTGAAATTCACCTTGCGGCAGACCTCGATCAGATCGAGATCGGCGCGGTGCACGATGACCTCGTCGTCGAGCGACATCGCCTGCGCGGCGATCTCGCCGGTCGGCGCGATGATGCACGAGCCGCCGATCAGCGCCTGCCCGTCCTCCAGCCCGGCCTTCGCGGCCGCGGCGACCCAGAGCGTGTTCTGGTAAGCGCCGGCCTGCATCGGCAGATGGTTGTGGAACATCCTCAGATGCGCCAGCGCGGGCGCTTCGTCGAGCAGCAGAGGCGTGTTGTAGCCGAGCAGCGCCACCTCGGCGCCGTTGAGGCAGAGCATGCGATAGGTCTCCGGCCAGCGCCGGTCGTTGCAGATGGCAAGCCCGACGCGAACGCCGCGATAGTCGAAGACCGGGAAGCCGAGATTGCCCGGTTCGAAGTAACGCCGTTCGAGATGCGTGGTCGTGCCCGCTTCCGGCTCGCTCGAGCCCGGCACATGCATCTTGCGATAGCGGCCGATGAAGGCGCCGTCCGGCCCGACCAAGTCCATCGTGTTGAAATGGCGCGTGCGGCCGTTTTCCTGCGTAAGCTCGCAATAGCCGAGCGCAAAGCCGACCTTCAGGCGCGCGGCGGCGTCATAGAGCCGCTGCGTTTCAGGTCCCGGCATCGAGGCCTCGAAGAAGGCGTCGATCTCAGCCTGGTCGTCGATGCGCCAGCGCGGGAAGAAAGTGGTCAGCGCCATCTCCGGAAACACCGCGATCTCGGCGCCGGCAGCCGCAGCCTTCTCGAGCAGATGCACCAGGCGCCCGACCGTCTCGGCGCGCGTGGCCCTGCGCTGGATCGGTCCGGTCTGGCAAACGGCGATGGTCAGGCATCGAGCCATGGCGTCCAATCCTCGACTGGTTTTTTGGAAAGCGCCGGATCGGCCGCATGGCGCGCTACGAAGCGCCCGAACCCCGGTTCGGCCTGCAGCTTGCCGTCGGCGACGACAGGCACGCCACGCACCAGAACGGTGGTCGGTCTGCCGGTGACCACCTTGCCCTCATAGGGCGTGAAATCGACGCGCGAATGCAGCGCCTTGTGTCCGAGCGTCCATCGCGCTGTCGGATCCCACAGCGCCAGATCCGCGTCGAGCCCGACGGCGATGCTGCCCTTGCGATCGGCGAAGCCATAGATCGAGGCGGCGTTGCGCGCGGTGAGGTCCAGATAGCGCTCGAGCGTCAGGCGGCCGGTGAGCAGCCCTTCCGAGAACAGCAACGGCAGGCGCGCCTCGATGCCGGGAATGCCGCTCAGCGTCGTGGTGAAACCGGGCGTCTCGGAGTGCCCGATCTTGTCGGCGAAATAATATGGCGAATGGTCGGACGACCACAGATCGATGCCGCCATTGATCAGATCCTGCCACAGATGCTCATGGCTGCGCGGCGAGCGCGGCGGTGGCGAGAAGACGAAGCGCGCCGCATCGACTGCCTCGCGGTCGAGATCCGCAGCGCCCAGGAAAAGATATTGCGGACAGGTTTCCGCGATGGCGTCGACGCCGCGCGTCTTCGCCCGCGCCACCTCCTCGGCCGATTGCCACGAGGAAACATGGACGATGGTCATCCGCGCGCCGGTCATCTCGGCGAAGGCCAAAGCGCGATGCGTCGCCTCGCGCTCCATCGTCTCGCTGTGGGCGACGACATGGTAGCGGATATCGGTGCGGCCGAGATCGATGAGCCGCTGCCGCGTGCGCCGGATCGCGGCGTCGTTCTCGGCATGGACCATGACGATCCAGCCCAATCGCCGCGCCGTATCGAGAACCTTGAAGAAGAGGTCGTCGTCGACGGCAAAACCCTGATAGGTCATGAACAGCTTGACCGAGGCGATGCCGCGCTGGGCGAGTTGGTCGAGCTGAGCCTCGACATCAGCGCCGGTGCCCATGGTGACCACGGCATGCAGCCCGTAGTCGATCACCGCGCGTCCCGCCGCGCGCTCGAGCGCGCGGTCGATGGCGCCGACGGTGGTCATATCCTGGCCGGGCATGCCGAACGGGATGATGCAGGTGGTGCCACCGAAAGCCGCTGAGATCGTGCCGGACTGAAAATCGTCGGCATTGCCGGCGCCGCCCCAGACCGGCTGGTCGAGGTGGCAATGCGCGTCGATGCCGCCGGGCATCACCCAGCGGCTGCCGGCATCGATCGACTCCTGCCCGGACAGGCTTTTGCCGATGGCGGCGATCCGGCCGTCGTCGATGCCGATGTCGCACTCGGCCCAGCCGTCGTCGAGCGCCACGCGCCCGCCCTTGATCACCAGTTGATGCATTGGCGTACCCTCGCCGGCCGGCTCAGCCGACCGCCGCCGTCACCATGATCTCGACACGATACTGGTCGCCGGCAAGCCGCGCTTCCACCGTGGCGCGCACCGGCATGGCGCTCTTGTCGATCCAGGCGTCCCAGGCGGTGTTCATCATCTCGAAATCGGCGATGTCGCGGAGCCAAATCTGCGCGCTGAGCAGCTTCGACTTGTCGCTGCCGGCCTTGGCGAGAAGCGCATCGATCTTGGCCAGGATCTGCCTGGTCTGGCTGGTGGTGTCGCCGGAAAGGTCATCCGCGGTCAGGCCAGCCACATAGACGGTGCCGTTGTAGCGGAGCACCCGGCAGAAGCGCTGGCCGTTTTCGAGGCGTTCGATCGTCATGCTGTTCCCTTCCGCTGGTTCTCAAGTTCTTGCTTTTGCCTATGGTAAGGAGGGTGCAAAACCGCTGTAAAGCCCGCGCCGCGCCGCGACACCGCTTTCCTTTGCCGGCATGGCCAAAAAAATTTAAGCCATAGCCGCGTCAATCTTCGTTTGTGGCAATCGCTGCAAAGTGTAGCTTCTGCCCGGGCTGCCGTCGGTCAACGGTGCCGCCAGGGAGCCGCTGCAGCCGCATTCATGAGGTCGATCGCTCAATCCGCGATGAAGCTCTGGCCGCGATGAGGCTTTGGCACAATGCAGAGCGCTCCCGCGCCATGCTGCCGATCATGGTCGGCATCTGCCTTGCTTGCATCGGCAGCGCCATGCTGACCACCGCCGTGTCGCTGCATCTCGGCAAGCCCGGCATTTCTCCCCAGGTCGTGCAGATCGTGCTGACCGCCTACCCCGTGGGCTTCCTCGTCGGATGCCTGGTCACGCGTCCGGCCGTGGCCCAATACGGTCACGAGCGCACCTTTGTCGTGGTCCTGGTGCTGGCGCTGCTGGCGGCGTTGGGCTTCGTCTTCACCGACTTCCTGCCGAGCTGGATCTGCTTTCGCCTGCTTGGCGGCATGGCAATGGCGTCGCTGTTCGTCGTTTGCGAAAGCTGGATCAACCTCTACGCCGAGCATCACAATCGCGGCGCGCTGTTCTCGATCTACATGCTGACGACGGCGATCGCCGTGCTGCTCGGTCAGGTGCTGGTCGCGCTCGCCGGCCCGCAGTCGCCGCATCTGTTCCTGGTGGCCGCCGCGACTGTGCTGCTGGCGCTGGTCTCCAAATTCGTCGGCGGACGCTGGCCGGCGCTGCCGGTCGCCGAACCGGAGCACGCAAGTTCCGCAAGGCCGGTCAAACGTCTCGGCCCGTTGGCGCTGTTCCGGCTGGCGCCGGTAACGGTGGTCGCGATCTTCCAGGGCGGCATCACCAACATGAACATCTTCGTGCTGACGCCGATCTACGGCACGCAGATCGGGCTCTCGGCGGCAACGACCGTCGGGCTCGTGACGACCATCAGCATCGCCGGCATGCTGGCGCAAACGCCCGTCGGCTGGCTGTCGGACCGGTTCGAACGACGCATCATATTGCTTGTCCAAGGCATTCTGTCGGTCACGCTCTGCGCCGCCATCGCCTGGCTCGGCAATTCTTCGGTGCCGCTGCTCTTCGTGCTGTTCTTTATCTACGGCTGCACGGCGCTGACGGTCTATCCGGTGGCGATGGCCTTCGGCGCCTCGCAATTGCACAGCCGGCACATGGTCGGCGCCTCGGGCACGCTGCTGCTGCTATATTCGATCGGCAATGTCGCGACGCCCGGCATTTCGGCCGGCCTGATGGAGCATATGGGCGCGCCGGCCATGTTCCTGCTGCTTGGTGGCGGCGCCGTGCTGGTGGCGATAGCTGCCTGCTACAATCTTCTGCGCCGGCCTGTCGTTGCGCCGGCGATGCAAGCAGTTGAGGAGCGGGCCTGATGACGAATGCAGCAACGAACCGCCTCGAAGGCGACGTCATCCTGATCGCCGGTGCTGCGAGCGGCATCGGCGCGGCAATCGCGCGGCGCTGCGTCGCCGAAGGCGCAAGGGTCGTCTGCGCGGATTATGACCTCAAGCCGGCGATCGAGCTTGCCGAAGCGCTGGGACCAGCTGCCGCCGCTTGCCAGTGCGATGTGACGAAGGCCGAGTCCGCCAAGGCAGCCGTTGAATTCGCGCGGCGGAAATTTGGACGGCTCGACGGGCTCGTGCACAACGCCGCCGCGCCCTCGACCAGCGCCACCGTCGTCGACCTTGACGAAAGCGCCTGGCGGCACGAGATCGATGTCGGCCTGACCGGCGCCTTCCTGATGAGCAAGTTCGCCGTGCCGCCGATCGCCGCGAGCGGCGGCGGCTCGGTCGTCTTCATCGGCTCCCAATTCGGACGCGTCGCCACCGCCAGGGCCGTCGCCTATTGCGCCGCCAAGGCCGGCCTGATCCACCTCGCCAAGGCGATGGCCGTCGACCACGCGGCCGACAAGATCCGCGTCAACAGCCTGTCGCCGGGCGCCGTGGCGACGACGCGGCTGCTGCGCCGGTTCGCCGATTTCGAAGCGGCCAATGCCGGCCTCGGGCCTGCCCATCTGCTCGGCCGCATCGCGGATCCCGACGAGATCGCCGCGGCGGCGGCTTTCCTGCTTTCCTCAGACGCATCCTTCGTCACCGGATCCGACATGCTTGTGGACGGCGGCTATGCAACGCGCTGAACCCGAAACCCTTTCAGAGGAGTTCCCATGACCTTGCTCGTCACCGGCGGTACCGGCTTCGTCATGAGCGTGGTCGCGCGCGCCTGGCTGGATCGCGATCCCAAAGCCAAGGCCGTGATCCTCGACCGGTCCGGCCTCGACGCCGCGGCCGAAAAGCATTTCGCGCCGGTGCGCGACCGGCTGACAGTGATTTCCGCCGACATTCTCGACGCGAAAGCCTGGTCAGCGACGCTCGACAGGCAAGGCATCACCGCGATCGTCCATGGCGCGACGATCACGCCGATCTCGCGCGGCAGCGCCAAGGAGGCCAAGCGCCAGCCGGAGGCCGAGGACCCGGCCCGCATCGTCGACGTCAATCTCATGGGCACCGTGCGCATGCTGGACTGGGCGCGCACGAATCCCGACCTGAAGCGCTTCATCTATGTCAGCTCCGGTTCCGTCTACCGCCACAATGGGCCCGATTGGGCGAGCGAGCCGCTGCCGGAAGACGGTTATGTCGCGCCGCTGACGCTTTACGGCATCTCGAAATTCGCCTCCGAAATGGTCACCAACCGTTATGCCGACCTGTTCGGCCTGTCGGCGGTCTCGGTGCGGCTCGCTTCGGTCTATGGTCCGATGGACCGCGCCACCGAGAGCCGCAACTTCCGCCATGTCCCCAACCGCGTCGCGCATATGGCCCTGGCCGGCGAGACGATCAGGCCGAACAGCCTGGAACCCGTCGGCGACTATGTCGCCTCGACCGACGTTGCCGCCGCCATTCTCGCGCTGATCGATGCGCCGCGCCTCAACTACCGCCACTACAATATCGGCTCGGGGTCGAGCCAGACCATCGGCGAGATCATCGGCTGGGCAGCCGAACGCGTGCCGGGACTGAAGGCCGAGGTGACGCCGGGCGAAGATGCCAATATCGTTCAGGATGTGGCGCTGAAAGGCGGCATGTGGGGCGCCTATGACATCGCCCGCATTATGCGAGATACCGCATGGCGGCCGCGCCCCGGCAAGGAAGCCTTCCACGCCTACATGGACTGGATTGCCGCCAACGAAAGCTGACCCAAGCCAAGCCGAAGGAGGACGAGAGATGCCGATCGATCCGCAGCAAGCGTCGCAGCCGCGCGACTTTGTCGGCTACGGCCCGCACCCGCCCTTCGTCGCCTGGCCGGGCGGCGTCAAGCTCGCCGTCAACCTCGTGCTCAACTACGAGGAAGGCTCCGAGTACAACTGGCTGGAAGACGGCCGCAACGACAATTGGGGCGAATACAATCTGACCGGCAGCATGCCGGTGCGCGACCTCGGCACCGAGACGCATTACGAATATGGCAGCCGCGCCGGCGTCTGGCGCCTGGCCAGGCTGTTCGACCGCTACGACATTCCGGTCACCTTTTCCGCCTGCGCCGTGGCGCTCGAACGCAACCCGCCCTTGGTCGAATGGATGAAGACTCGCAGACATGACCTGATGGGCCATGGCCTGCGCTGGATCGACTACACGACGATGGCGCGAGCTGAGGAAGAGCGCCACCTGCACGAGGCGATCGCGCTTTACGAGAAGCTGCTCGGCAAGCGGCCGCTCGGCTGGAACTGCCGCTCGCTGCCCAGCGTCAACACGCGCGACCTTCTGGTCGAGGAAGGCGGCTTCCTCTACCACTCCGATCCCTGCAATGACGACCTGCCCTATTTTCTCGACCACCGGGGCACGGAGATCCTCGTCGTCCCCTACTCCAAGACGCTCAACGACAGCCGCTACCTCGTCGCGCCCGGTTACGGCAATCCGCGCGACTTCGCTGAGGATTGCCGCGCGGCCATCGACTATATGCTCTCCGAAGCCGACGAGATTGGCGGCCGCATGCTGACCATCGGCATTCACGCCCGCTGGACGGGCCAGCCCAACCGGGCATCAGGCCTGCGCGAGGTGATCGAGCATGTCCAAAAGAGCGACGGCGCCGCCTTCATGCGCCGCGAGGACATAGCCCGCTTCTGGCACGCCAACCATGCCCGCTTCGAGCAGCGCGGCTGAGGGATGTTCGACACGCTGGTCCGTGGTGGAACGGTGGTGAATGCCGACGGCCTAAGCCGCGGTGATATCGGCATTGCCGCGGGCAAGGTCGCGGCAATCATCGCGCCCGACGAAGCCGCCGAAGCCAGGACGGTCGTCGACGCCTCCGGCTGTTTCGTGCTGCCCGGCCTTGTCGATGCGCATGTGCATCTGCGCGATCCCGGCTTGACCCACAAGGAGGATTTTTCCTCCGGAACACATGCCGCCGCATTGGGCGGCGTGACGACCGTGCTCGACATGCCGACCGACGAACCGTGGACCGCAACGGCTGAGCAGCTTGCTGACAAGATGGCGACCGCCGAAGGCCGTATCCACGTCGATGTCGGCCTGCAGGCCGTCGTCGGCCGCGACCTGTCGCTTGTCCCTCGCCTGCTCGACCGCGCGCCGGTGTCGTTCGAGTTGTTCACCGCCGACGTGCCGGACGCCTTCCTCTTCGCCACGCTCGACAAGGTGGCCGAAGCGCTGAAAGCGTTCACCGGCGCCGACACGCTGATCGGCATCTCACCCGGCGACCAATCGATCCTGACCGGCAGCTCCGAGCGAGATCGCTCGGGCACGATCACTGCCTTCCTGGACAGCCGGCCGCCGCTGGCCGAAGCCAACGGCATCGCCCGCGCGCTGGTCGCCGCCGCCTCGGCCGAGGCGAGGATCCATGTCCGCCAGATCAATTCCGAACTGGGTGTCGAAACCTGGAGCCGGCTGCGCGGCATCGCCGACGCCAGCGTCGAGACGACGCCGCAGAACCTGTTCTTCACGGCGCAAGATTACGAAACGCAGGGCGCCAATCTCAAGGCCTCGCCGCCCTTGCGCTCGTCTCACGACGTCGATGCGCTGCGCGCCGCGCTCGGCGCGGGGCTGATCGACATCGTCGCCACCGACCACGCCCCGCATGCGCCGGCCGAGAAGGCGGCGCGCTATGCTGCTTTCGCCGACATACCGGGCGGCATGCCGGGATTGCAGACGCTGCTTCCCGCCATGCTGAGGCTGATCGACGAAGGGCTTATCGGCCTACCCGACCTGGTGCGCATGTGCTCATCCAATCCCGCCGAGCGCTTCGGCATCGGCCGGCGCAAAGGCCGCATTGCCGCCGGATACGATGCCGATCTGCTGATCGTCGACCCACGCCGATCCAGCATCATCGCCAATGCCGACCAGGTGTCGCGGGCAGGCTATACGCCCTTCGACGGCTGGACCGTGAAAGCGCGGCTCACCAGCGTCTTCCTGCGCGGCATCGAGATCGTGCGCGACGGGCGGCTGGTCGGCCGGGCGCAGGGAAAGATCGTCACCAGGGAGAGCTGAACACCATGGCCCTGCTCGCCAACAAGACCGCCATCGTCACCGGAGCGAGTTCCGGCATCGGCCGCGCCATCGCGCTGAAGTTCGCCGCCGAAGGCGCCAACATCGTCGTCGCCGACACGGTGGAGCAGCCGATCGAGGGTGGCCAGAGCACAGTCGAGTTGATCCGTTCGGCCGGCGGCACAGCCATTTACGTCAAGACCGACATCTCCGACTGGAGTGCCGTCGACGCGCTTATCGGCGCAACCGTCGGTCGCTTCGGTCGGCTCGACGTGATGGTGAACAATGCCGCGATCTACACCAGCACCAACCTGATCGAGACCACGCCGGAACAGTGGAACCGCGTCATCGGCGTCAATTTGACGGGCTTCTTCTACTGCAACAAACGCGCCGTCACCCAGATGCTGACCCAGGCGCCGGTCAACGAGGCGCGCGGCCGCATCATCAACATCTCATCGCAGCACGGCATGGTCGCCTGCCCCGGCGACTTTCCCTATTCGGTGAGCAAGGGCGGCATCGTGCAGATGACGCGCCAGATCGCGGTCGACCATGCCGACGACCTGATCGTCTGCAACGCGATTGCGCCGGGCAAGATCATCACCGGCAAGCCGGGCGTCGCCAACGACCCCGACGCGCTTGACTATTCGCGCCGCCGCACGCCCTGGCCGCGGCTCGGCCACCCGAATGACGTGGCAGGCGCTGCGCTCTTTCTCGCCAGCGACATGGCGAGCTACGTCACCGGCATAAACCTGATGGTGGATGGCGGCTGGATGGCGGGCTGACAGCCGCCAGCCCGGGCCGCCGCCCGGTATTCGGGGACAGGAACCTTTGCGGAAACCACCCGTTGACCCTGCTGCGAGGGGTCAACGATTCTGGGTTCCGTTGCCTTGGACGCGAAAACCGAAAGAAAAGAGCGCGAAACCGCTCCCGCCGAAGAAGCGCGGGCTGAGTCCAGATCCGACCAGCGGCAACGGCCGCCGGGCGACGAAAAGCGCGTGGAAAACGGGCGCGGCGACGAGCAAGCGCAAGACACTCAGGCGAATGACAGCGCGCCCGACGGCAACAGACCCGGCCTCATCAAACGCCATCCCTATATAGCGGCGATCGTCGCGATCCTCATACTGTTGGTCATCGCCGCCGTGGTCATCTGGTGGATCAACGCACGGCAGTATGAATGGACCGACGACGCCTTCATCGACGCCCGCACGGTGACGGTCGGCGCAGAAATTGCCGGACGCATCACCGATGTCGCCGTCACCGACAACCAGCCGGTCGAGGCCGGCGCCGTGCTTCTGCGCATCGACGACAGCGATTATCAGGCCTCGCTCAAACAGGCGCAAGCCGGCGTGGTTGCCGCGCGGGCCGATATCGCCAATGTGCAGGCCCAAACCGAGGCGCAGAACGCCAAGATCGATGCCGCCGAAAAGCAGGTGGCGCAGGCTCAGGCGGCGCTCGAATTCGCCAGATCCGAGGACCAGCGCAACCGTGAGCTCCTGGCCAAGGGCACCGCGACGCAACAGCAGGCCCAGCAGGCCGCTTCGACCCTGCGCCAGGACCAGGCATCGCTCGATGCCGCCAACGCCAATGCCGAGGCCGCGAAAAGCCAGGTGGCGGTTCTGCAGGCTCAAGGCAAGAGTGCCGAAGCCAAGCTTCGGCAGGCCGAGGCCGCCGAGAACCAGGCCAAGACCACCCTCACTCGCACGACCATCACGGCACCGGTCGCCGGCCATGCCACCAACATCACGGCGGCGAAAGGCACCTATGCGCAACCCGGCCAGGTGCTGATGATGTTCGTGCCCAACAATGTCTGGGTGAAAGCCAATTTCAAGGAGACGCAGCTCGACCTGATGCGACCGGGCCAGCCCGTCGACATCGCCATCGACGCCTATCCGGAAAAGACCTTCCATGGCCATGTCGACAGCGTCCAGGCCGGCAGCGGCACGGCGTTCAGCCTGCTGCCTGCCGAAAACGCCACCGGCAATTTCGTCAAGGTGGTGCAGCGCGTTCCGGTCAAGATCGTGTTCGACCAGCCCCCCGGCGTCTATCTCGGTCCCGGCATGTCGGTGGTGCCGACGGTCAAGGTACGATGAGCGATGCCGCAACAGTCCAGGGAAACGAAAGCCGTTCCGCCGCCGGCGGGCGCAATCCCTGGCTGATCGCGATCGTCGTCTCGATCGCGACCTTCATGCTGGTGCTCGACACCTCGATCGCCAATGTCGCGCTGCGCAACATCGCCGGCAGCCTGGCCGCCGGCATGGACGAGAGCACATGGGTGATCACCACCTATCTCGTCGCCAACTCCGTCATCATTCCCGTCAGTGGCTGGCTGACCAGCGTCATCGGCCGCAAGCGTTATTACATGATCTGCGTGGCGACCTTCACGCTGGCGTCGCTGCTGTGCGGGCTGGCGCCCAATCTGCCAACGCTGATCGCTTTCCGCATCCTGCAGGGGCTCGGCGGTGGCGGCATGGCGCCGAGCGAACAATCGATCCTCGCCGACACGTTTCCGCCGGAGAAGCGTTCGCAGGCTTTTGCTCTTTACGGCATTGCAGTGATCGTCGCGCCGACGGTGGGGCCGACCATCGGCGGCTGGCTGACCGACAATTTCTCCTGGCACTGGATCTTCTTCATCAACGTGCCGTTCGGCATCATGTCGCTGGCGCTCGTGCAATGGCTGGTGATCGAGCCCGACATTCTAGAACGCGAGCGGCAGGAGCGGTTGAGCAAGGGGCTGAAAGTCGACTGGATCGGCTTCATCCTGGTGGCGATGGCGCTCGGCTGCCTCGAAGTCTTTCTCGACGAAGGCCAACGCAACGATTGGTTCGCCTCGACCTTCATCACCACTTTCGCCGTGATCTCGGCAGTGTCGTTCCTGCTGCTGGTCCCCTGGGAGTGGACGAGGCGCGATCCGATCGTCGACATCCGCCTGCTCTTCAGCCGGCAGTTCGGCATGTCGTTCCTCGTCATGATGGCAGTGGGCGCGGTGCTCTTCAGCACCACGCAGCTTTTGCCGCAACTGCAGCAGACGACCTTCGACTACACCGCCACCCTTTCGGGCCTGTCGATGATGCCGGGCGGCATCGCCATGCTCATGCTGATGCCGATCTCGGGCTTTGCCGCCGGCATCATTCAGCCGCGCTATCTCATCATGATGGGCATGGCGGTGGTCGCGGTCGCGCTCTGGCACACAACCTCGCTGACGCCCGACGCCAGCTTCAGCTTCTTCGCCTATGCGCGCGTCTATATGATGATCGGCCTGCCGTTCCTGTTCATCCCGATCTCCACCGCCGCCTATGTCGGCCTGCCGCCGCAGAAGACCGACCAGGCATCGTCGCTGATCAATGTCGCCCGCAACATCGGCGGCAGCATCGGCGTGTCGCTGTCCAACACGGTCATTGCCCAGAACGCCCAGTTCCACCAGTCGGTGCTGGTCGGCCACACCGCGCAGTCGAGCGACACCTATCAGCAGACGCTGCGCCAGGTGACGGATCATTTCGTCGCCGAGGGTTCGCCGCTGGTCGAAGCCAGGCAGCAGGCCATCGGCTGGATCGAACAGGAGATCGGCCGCCAGGCTTCGCTGCTCGCCTATATCGACGTCTTTTTCTACTGCGCCGTAGCGACGGCGATCCTTGTGCCGTTTGCCCTGTTGCTGCGGCCGCCCAAACAGGCGCCAGCGAAGCGTTAGCTATTCTATTGTCCCGAGCTTGCGCCTTGGCGTCCTACGCGCCAAGCTGACGCCCTCTGGAGGAATCTCATGCGCAACATGACGGCATCGGCGCTGCTTTTGGCGGCGGCATTTATCACGACGAGCGCGAACGCGCTGGACAGCTCGAACACGCCCGTCGTGGTGACACCGCTGGCGTCCAAGACCGCGACCGCCTCCGGCCAGCCGATCACGCTGCCGCAAAAGAACGTCGAGGTTCAGGTTTCATCCTATCAGATCGCGCCGGGCGCGACCTTGCCGGTGCACAAGCACCCCTTCCCGCGCTACGCCTATGTCGAACAAGGCACGCTCAAGGTCACCAATGTCGAGACCGGCGCTGCCAACACCTATAAGACCGGCGACTTCATCATCGAGATGATCGGCCAATGGCATCAGGCCACCAATATCGGCGCCGATCCGGTCAAGCTTCTGGTGATCGATCAGGTCGAGCAAGGCGCCAAGAACACGATCCTGAAGCAATAATCGTCAGGCGCTCCCTGGCGCACGCCGGACGGCTTGTTCAGTCCGGGCGTCTGGACCGATCATTGCGGGCTTTCAAGGCGGTGGACCGGATGCTAGGGCTGCGCTCTCGCCAACCATGGATGTACGCCCGTGACCGCCGCCTCAACCCCCCTGATCGAAATCTGCGTCGAAGGCATCGACGGGCTGCTTGCCGCGCAGGCCGCCGGCGCCGACCGGGTCGAGCTCTGCGCCAGCCTGATCGAAGGCGGCATCACGCCAAGCCTCGGCACGGTGCGCGCCGCGCTGGAAAGCGCGACCATCCCCTTTCACGTCATCGTGCGCCCGCGCGGCGGCGATTTCCTCTACAGCGAGACCGAATACCGCTCGATGCTTGCCGATGTCGAAGCGCTGCGCGAGCTCGGCGTCGCGGGCGTGGTCGTCGGCTGCCTCACCGCTGACGGCGCCATCGACGAGGCGCGCATGAGCGCGCTGGTCGAGGCCGCCGGCCCGCTCAACGTCACCTGCCACCGCGCCTTCGACATGACGCGCGACCCGTACGAGGCGCTCGAAGCGCTGATCCGCTGCAAGGTCGGCCGCGTGCTGACCAGCGGCCAGCGCGACACGGCGGTCGAAGGCGTCGAGCTTCTGGCGCAGCTCGTCCGCAAGGCCGGCGATCGTATCATCATCCTCGGCTGCGGCGCCCTGGCGCCCGACACGATCGGCGAGGTGCGCAAGCGCACCGGACTGACCGAAATGCATTTCGCGGCGCTTGCGGACGTGCCGAGCGCCATGCGCTACCGCAACCCGAATGTCGGCATGGGCGGCACCGACCTCGACCGCGAATACCGCAACACGGTGACCGACCAAGCCAAGGTGGCGGCGACGATCGCGGCCGCGAGGGCTTGATGGCTGAGACGACCAAAGATCTGCTGCCGATCGAACGCGTCTCGCCCGGCGACGAAGCCGCCATCCTGGTGCTCAACAACGAGCATGCGGCGGAACTTTCCTGGCTGGAGGCGGATCGGTTGTCCTTCCTCATCAGCCAAGCCTTCTACACGCGCCGCATCGGCGCGCTCGAAGCCTTCATCATGACCTTCGACCAGGATGCAGACTACGACAGCCCGAACTTCCTCTGGTTTCGCCAGCGCTATCCGCGCTTCGTCTATGTCGACCGCGTGGTGGTCGCGGCTACGGCGCGCGGCCGCGGCCATGCGCGCCGGCTTTATGAGGATCTGTTCGAGCAGGCCCGGCGCGCCGGGCATACGATCGTCACCTGCGAGGTGAATGCCGATCCGCCCAACCCGGCCTCCGATGCCTTCCACGCCGCGCTCGGTTTCGCCGAGGTCGGCGATGCGGTGATCCACGGCGGCAAGAAGTCGGTGCGTTATTGGGCAAAGCCCATCGCCACCTGAGCGCCGCCGCAACGCTGGCCAGGAAAACAAGCCGAAGCTAATATGCCCTCTCCGCTACCGGGGGCGACATCATGGCGAGCAACGTCTTCCGCTTCGACGAGAGCTGGGACATCCCTAAAGGCACCCCGCAGGAAGTGTGGGACGTGCTGTCGGATGCTGAGCTTCTGCCTCTCTGGTGGGGCGATGCCTACAAGGAGGTCGAGCCGCTCGACAAGAAGGGCAAGGGCGTCGTCGGCGCCCGTCCCAGGGCGAGAGCGCGCGGCGCCCTGCCCTATGAGTTGAACTTCATTATCGAGGCTGCCGAGCTCATACCCGGCCGGCTGGTGGTGGTAAAAACCTTCGGCGATTTCGACGGGCTATGGCGTGCGGAGCTGTCGCCGGCCGGAGCCGGAACCCATGTCGATCTGGTTTGGCAGGTCACGGTCGAGAGGCCGATCCTCAAATTTCTGGCGCCGCTTCTGAGACCAGCCTTCGCCTGGAACCACCGCTGGACCACGCCGCGCGGCGAAGCCGGGCTTCGCCGCTATCTCGCTGCGCAGAAGGCTGGCCGAACCGGCCTCCCCGGTTGACGCCCCAACTTACTGGAACGAACTTACCGGAACAACGGAACGGCGCTGACCACAGTCGTCCAGAAGCCCCAGACCAGCGGTATGCCGACCAGCAGCCAGGCGAGCGTAAGCTTGACGGTATTGTCGTTGTCCTGTGCCATCTCGATCTCCTTATGCCCTCGCCGCTTCCGGCTTCATGTGGAAGCGCTCGGCCACCGGCCGCATCATCAGGTTGAGCAGGAATCCCACGACGAGCAGGCCGGCCATGATGTACATCGTCACCGTATAGGCGTCGGCCTTCGCCACGCCGCTGTCGATCTGGTACTGGCGGATGTAGTTGACTAGGACCGGGCCAAGCACGCCGGCAACCGACCAGGCCGTCAGCAGCCGGCCATGGATGGCGCCGACATAGCGCACGCCGAAGACATCGCGCAGATAGGCCGGAACAGTGGAGAAACCGCCGCCGTACATGCTGAGGATGATGCCGTAGAACAGCACGAACAGGAACACGTTGCCGGATTTTCCGGTCCATGGCACGGCCGCATACAAGAGCACGCCCAGCACGAAAAAGACCGCGTAGGTCATCTTGCGGCCGATATAATCGCTGGCCGAGGCCCAGAAGAAGCGGCCGAGCATGTTGAAGATCGAAAGCAGGCCGACAAAGCCCGCAGCAGCAGCAGCCGTGATACGCCCCGGGAACATCTCCTGGCTCATCGCCGAAGCCTGGCCGAGCACGCCGATGCCGGCAGTCACGTTAAGGCAAAGCACACCCCACAGCAGCCAGAACTGTGGCGTCTTCAGCGCATCGTCAAGATGGACGTTGCCGCTGGTGATCAGCGCGGCTTGCGTTGCGGGCGGCGTCCATCCGGCGGGCCGCCAGCCATCCGGCGGCACTCTTACGATGATGGCGCCGATCATCATGAAGATGAAATAGACGATGCCGAGCACGATGAAGGTTTCGGCGACGCCGATATGCTCGGGCGTCGAGAACAGGTTCATCAAATAGACCGATAGCGGCGAGGCAATGAAGGCGCCGCCGCCGAAGCCCATGATCGCCATGCCGGTCGCCATCCCTGGCCGATCCGGAAACCAGGTGATCAGCGTCTTCACCGGCGAAATATAACCGAGGCCGAGACCGATGCCGCCAAGCACGCCATAACCGAGATAGATGATCCAGAGCTGGTGCAGGTAGACCCCGAGCGCCGAGATGATGAAGCCGCCGCCGAAACAGCAGGCGGCGGCTACCATCGCCTTGCGCGGCCCGACGCGGTCGAGCCAACCGCCACCGAAAGCGGCGGCAATGCCAAGGAACAGAATTGCGATCGAGAATATCCAGCCCAGTCCTGTCAGCTTCCAGTCTTCAGGCGCCGACTCGGTGATGCCGATCAGCTTCGACATCGGCAGGTTGAACACGCTGAACGCGTAAGCCTGACCGATGCACAGATGAATGCAAAGCGCCGCCGGCGGCACCATCCATCGGCTGAATCCTGGCTCGGCGATGGTGTGAGAGCGATCGAGCCAACCACCCGCTCCTTCGACAATGGTCGTTGTCATTTCTTCCTCCCGTTGTCCTGTCTGGAAACCTAGAAGGAGAAACGAGAGCGGCAATAAAGAATTCCTGCCCTAGTACCAATGTATAATGGCCATCGTCACAGCGCCCCCAAGCAGATATTGGTATTCTCTCAAATTAAATTAAAGATATCTAATTTAGATATTTCTTAAACACGTGAAATCGGACCAGCGCAATCAGAGCCGATGCTCACCAATTGCGGTTGAGCCAGCCACGGGCCGGTTTCTCGATCACGTAATAACTGCAGAGCGCGCAGGCGAATACGGCCGCCAGCATCGGGATCGGTGCGCTGCCGCGCTCGTCGACGAATTTGTAGAAAGGCTGCTGCCAGAGATAAAGCGAGTAGGACCACAGCCCGAGCATCACCATCGGCCGCGATGACAACGGTCCTTTCAGAGTACCGCCAGCGAAGTCGAGCGTGTTGACCGCCAGAGCCAGAAGCGGCACGGCGAGGGTGTAATGCAGAGGCGTCGGTATCGGGTTGCTGAAAAGCAGAACGCCGGCGGCCGCGGCCGCAAGAGCCACATAGCGGCTGTTCAGGAAAGCCGGCAGGCGCCCATCGGCCTTGAGCAGGCAGATCGCGGCCGATAGCAGGATCGAGGCGATATGCACATCGGTGCGCCAGTAGGTGGTCTCGTAGCCCATGCCGAGAACCCCGTACGAAATGGCGCCGTTGGCCATTGCCAGCAGCGCCAGCGCGAGCAGCAGCCGCACGACATTCGCCCTTCCGGGAACCACCACGCTGATCAGCGCCAAGAGGATATAGGAGTGCTCCTCGACACAGAGCGACCAGATATGGTCGAGCGCGCCGGCGCGATTGATGAAGATGCCGGCATAATTGTAGGTGAAGGTCAGCGCCGTCAGCGCCGCCTTCCACTTGAAGGCGATGTAGGTGCCGGCAAGGCCGACCATGGCAGCGATCACGAACACAAGCAGCGCTGGATAGATGCGCGAGAAACGCCGCTTGAAGAATTTCTTCAGCGGAAAGCGCTCGATGAACAGGATCTCGCCCATCAGCCGGCCGCTCAGCACGAAGAAGAACTCGACGCCGAGGACGCCGAGATTGATTCCCGGGACCGGAAAGAAATGGCCGATCAGCACCAAGGCGATCGACAGGCCGCGCCAGCCGTCGAGAAAGGCAAGTCTTGTCCTGGCTTCCCTGTCGGCGGCGGTCCGCGGCAGAACAACGGACGCTGCGGAGATGTCGGTCATACCGTGCCTTCGCAACTCGAGGTCCGTAGCGACGCGTCGCCCGCGTCCCGGACCCTCTGGTATTCCCGCCGGATTTATTTTGCAGTGCGGGATAACTTTGTGCAAGTGCGAAGCTGCAATTTGACCGGCGTTTCCGGTCAACCCATTGTTATGGCAAAGAAAAAGGGGCCGATGCGGCCCCTTCCTTGATCCGCGGCGTCGCCGTTCAGGCGTTTGCCGCGGCCACGGCGCGCTTGGCCATCACCGCGATCAGATTGGCGCGGTAATCGGCGGAGGCATGGATATCGCTCATCAGCCCCTTTGCCGGCACCTTGATGCCGCCGAGCGCCGCGGCGTCGAAATTCGTCGCCAGCGCCGCCTCGATTTCCCTGGAGCGGAAAACACCGTCCTCGCCGGCGCCGGTCACCGCCGCTCTCACTCCGTCCTTGCCCTTGGTCACGAACACGCCGACGATGGCGTAACGCGAAGCCGGATTGCGGAACTTCTGGTAGGCCGCCTTGGCCGGCGCGGTGAAGCTCACCGCGGTGATGATCTCGCCTTCCTTCAGCGCCGTCTCGAACAAGCCCTTGAAGAATTTGTCCGCCGCGATCTCGCGCTTGTTGGTGATGATCGTCGCGCCCAGCGCCAGCAGCGCAGCCGGATAGTCGGCCGCCGGATCGTTGTTGGCGATCGAGCCGCCGATCGTGCCCCTGTGACGCACGGCCGGGTCGCCGATCAAGGAAGCCATATGCGCAAGCGCCGGGCAGGCCTTCCTCAGCTTCTCGTCGGTGGAGACATCGTAATGCGTTGTCGCGGCGCCGATGGTGACCGTCTTGCCGGACACCTTGACGCCCTGCAGGTCCTTCAGCCGCGAGACATCGACGAGGTCCGAAGGTGACGCAAGCCGCGTCTTCATGGCGGGGATCAGCGTCATGCCGCCGGAGAGCAGCTTGGCGTCGCCGTTCTTCAGCAGCTTGGCGGCGTCGGCGACGGAGGAAGCGCGATGGTAATTGACCGAATACATACTCGTTCCTCCTCAGTGCTTCTTGGCGTGGATGGTCGCCCACACCGTCGCGGGCGATGCCGGCATGGCGATGTCGACGACGCCGAGCGCGTCGGTGATGGCGTTGATGACCGCCGGCGGCGAACCGATGGCGCCGGCCTCGCCGCAGCCTTTGACGCCGAGCGGATTGCCCGGGCATGGCGTGTTCGAGGTAGAGACCTTGAAGGACGGCAGGTCGCCCGCGCGCGGCATGGTGTAATCCATGTAGCTCGCCGTCAGAAGCTGGCCGCTGGCGTCGTAATGCGCGCCTTCCAGCAACGCCTGGCCGACGCCTTGGGCGATGCCGCCATGCACCTGCCCTTCGACGATCATCGGATTGATGATGTTGCCGAAATCGTCGGCCGCGACGAACTGGATGATCTCCGTCAGGCCGGTCTCCGGATCGATCTCGACCTCGCAGATATAGCAACCGGCCGGGAAAGTGAAGTTGGACGGATCGTAGAAGGCCGTCTCCTTCAGCCCGGGCTCCATGCCCGCCGGCAGATTGTGCGCGGTGTAGGAGGCAAGCGCCACCTGGAACCAGGGCAGGCTCTTGTCGGTGCCCGCGACCTTGACCTCGCCATTCTCGATGACGATGTCGCCCTCGTCCGCTTCCAGAAGGTGCGCGGCGATCTTCTTGGCCTTGGCCTCGACCTTGTCGAGCGCCTTGACGATGGCCGACATGCCGACGGCGCCGGAACGTGAGCCGTAAGTGCCCATGCCCATCTGCACCTTGTCGGTGTCGCCATGGACGATCGAGACCGAGTCGATCGGCACGCCGAAGCGCTGGGTGACAAGCTGAGCGAAGGTCGTCTCATGGCCCTGGCCATGGCTGTGCGAGCCGGTGAGCACCTCGATGGTGCCCACGGCATTGACCCGCACCTCCGCCGATTCCCAGAGGCCGACGCCGGCGCCGAGCGAGCCGACCGCCGATGACGGAGCCAAGCCGCAGGCCTCGATGTAGCAGCTCATGCCGATGCCGCGCAGCTTGCCTTGCTTGGCGGCGTCGGCGCGGCGCTTGGTGAAGCCGGCATAGTCGGCGGCCTTCATCGCCGCTTCGAGCGAGGCGTTATAATCGCCCGCGTCATAAGCCATGATCACCGGCGTCTGATGGGGGAAGGACGTGATGAAGTTCCGGCGTCTGAGTTCCGCCGGCGACACGCCAAGCTCGCGCGCCGCGGTTTCCATCATGCGCTCGAGCACGTAGGTGGCCTCCGGCCGCCCTGCCCCGCGATAGGCATCGACGGGCGCGGTGTTGGTGTAGACGGCGCGCACATTGGCGTGGATCGCCGGGATGTTGTACTGGCCCGACAAGAGCGTCGCGTAGAGATAGGTCGGCACGCAGGACGAGAACAGCGACATGTAGGCGCCGAGATTGGCAATGGTGTCGACCTTGAGGCCGGTGATGCGGTTGTCCTTGTCGAAGGCCATCTCCACCGTCGACACATGGTCGCGGCCATGCGCGTCCGAAAGGAAGCTTTCGGTGCGGTCGGCGACCCATTTGACCGGAACGCCGGTCTTCTTCGATGCCCACAGGCAGACGATCTCTTCCGGATAGATGTAGATCTTGGAGCCGAAGCCGCCACCGACATCCGGCGCGATCACGCGCAGCTTGTTTTCCGGAGCGACATTGTAGAAGGCGCTCATCACCAGCCGCGCGACATGCGGGTTCTGCGACGTCGTCCAGCAGGTATAGTGGTCCTCGGCCTTGTCGTAGTGCCCGAGCGCCGCGCGCGGCTCCATCGCATTCGGCACCAGCCGGTTGTTGACGATCTTCATGCGCGTGACATGGGCCGCCGACTTGATCGCCGCGTCGGTCGCCTTGCCGTCGCCGAGCTCCCAGTCGAAGATCAGGTTGTTCTCGGCCTCGGCATGGATCTGCGGCGCGCCGGGCTGGATGGCCTTCGTGGCATCGACCACCGCCTTCAGTTCCTTGTAGGTGATCTCGACCGCCTCTGCCGCGTCGCGCGCCTGGCCCTTGGTATCGGCGACGACGACGACGACCGCGTCACCGACATAGCGCACCTTGTCGACGGCCAGGGGCGACCACGCGCCCATTTTCATCGGCGTTCCGTCCTTGGAGTGGATCATCCAGCCGCAGATCAGATTGCCGATGCCATCGGCCTTGAGCTCCTTGCCCGTCAGGACGCCAATGACGCCCGGCATCGCTTGCGCTTGTCTCACATCGATCTTCTTGATCTGCGCATGCGCGTGCGGGCTGCGTACGAACACGGCATGCTTCATGCCGGGCACCACCATGTCGTCGACATAGCGGCCGCCGCCGGTGATGAACCTCTTGTCTTCCTTGCGCGCTACGCGGGCGCCGACGCCTTCGATACCCATGGGAAATTCCTCCGGAATTTAAGGGAATAGGCAGTAGGGGTCAGGCAGTAGTGGAGGCTCGTTTTGCCTAATCCCTACTGCCTACCGCCTACTCCCTAAGCTGCCTGTTTCGCCTTGCCCTTGGCGCCCTTCGCCATCGTCTCCGATGCGGCGAGGATCGCCTTCACGATGTTGTGGTAGCCCGTGCAGCGGCAGATATTGCCTTCGAGCTCGGCGCGCACCGTCGCCTCGTCCAGGCCCTCCGGATGGCGCGCGATCATGTCGGTCGCCGTCATGATCATACCGGGTGTGCAGAAGCCGCATTGCAGTCCGTGATGTTCCTTGAACGCGGCCTGCACCGGATGCAGCTCCGCGCCGTTCGCCAGTCCCTCGATGGTGACGATGGTCGAGCCGGACGCCTGCGCGGCGAGCATCGTGCAGGACTTCACCGCCTTGCCGTCGACATGCACCACGCAGGCGCCGCATTGCGATGTATCGCAACCGACATGCGTTCCGGTGAGGCCCAGGTGCTCTCGCAGGAAATGCACCAGCAACGTTCGGTCTTCGGCGCTCCCGCTGACCCGTTTCCCGTTCACAGTCAACGACACGTCCGACATACAGCCCCTCCCTGGGTATTAACCTTGGTCCTCGCCTGCCGACGCCGCGCTCGTGCTTCGGCAATACGTTATTCACGCACCGTACAACGGGCAAAACAGGCCTGCCAGCGCCGGTTCCATTGTACTTTCGATCATGGCAAAAGCTATGTGCAGCGCAGCAACCCGCCCCATTGCCAAAACCGGGATTGAAGGCAAAGATGCCTTCGACGCGAAGCGTGCCTGACAGGCATAAGAAAAGACACGCACAAAAACAGCGTTGGAGGAAATTGCGGAGGAGGCAGCTGGCCAGTTCGAGCACACGCTATGCATCGGGCCTTTCGGCGCTCACCACGGATGAGCCCGACCCGGATTCCTTTGCCCGGGCCATCGCGGCGGAAGCGGCGATCGTCGATGCCGGCTTCGCGCTTCTGTTCTTCTCCCAGAGCCTGGTCGACGCGGCGGCGCTCGCGCAGGCGCTGAAGCTCCACGCGCCATCGCTCGCCTATGCCGGCTGCTCGACCGCCGGCGAAATCACGCCGCAGGGGCTGGAGGAAGGGCATGCCCTTGCCCTGCTTTTGCCGTCGGCGTCGTTTTCGATCGTCAGCACCACGGTCGAAAACCTCTCCTCCTCCGGCATGGATGGAATTACCGGCGAGGTCGTGGAACTGCGGCGCCTGCTGCAATCCCGCGCCGGCCGGGAGCGGGCGAAGAGCGTCTTTGCCCTCTGCTTCATCGACGGGCTTTCGTATGCCGAGGAAGCGGTGACCTCGGCCATCCATTGGGGGTTGGATGACATCCCGCTGATCGGCGGCTCGGCGGGCGACGACCTGAAATTCGAGACGACCAGTCTGATCTCCAACGGCAAGGTCACGTCCGACAGCGCCATCATCGTGCTGGTCGCGACCGAGATCCCTTTCCACGTCTTCAAGACCGACAATTTCATTCCGACCGACGAGAAGCTGGTGGTGACGGCATCCGACCCCGACCATCGCATCGTGCGCGAATTCAACGCCACCAACGCGGCGGAGGAATATGCGGCCTCCGTCGGCACTGTGGCTCAGGCGCTGACGCCGCTAAGCTTCGCTTCCCATCCCGTCGTGGTGAAGGTGGCCGGCGAATATTACTGCCGTTCCATCCAGCGCATGCATGTCGACGGCTCGCTGTCATTCTTCTGCGCCATCGACGACGGCGTCGTCCTGTCCATAGCCCAGCCGAAGAACATGGTGGAAGCGACGCGCGCCGCGTTGGAGGACGCCGAACGCAAGGTCGGCGGCATCGACATGATCCTGGGCTTCGACTGCGTGCTGCGCCGGCTCGATGCGCGCAACCGTCAGGTCTACCGTGACATTTCGGAACTCTACCGGACCAACAAGGTGATTGGCTTCGGCACCTATGGCGAGCAGTATCGCTCGATGCACCTCAACCAGACCTTTACCGGCATCGCCTTCGGCGAGCGCCGGGCAGCCGGGTGAGCGAGATGCCGCTTCGCGACATCAATGATCTCGAAAGGCTGAAGAAGATCAACGCGGCCCTTCTCAGCCGCGTCGAGCGTTCGATGGACCAGCAGGGCAACGCCTTCTCGCTGTTCCAGACCGCCATCTCGCTGGAAAACCGGGTGCGCAACCGCACCGAGGAACTGCACGCCACGCTGCGCAGGCTCGAGCAGTCGAACATCGACCTCGTCGCCGCCAAGGAAACGGCCGAGCTGGCGAACCTTTCCAAGACAAGGTTCCTCGCCGCCGCCAGCCACGACGTGCTGCAGCCGCTCAACGCCGCGCATCTGTCGGTCTCGGCGCTGGCCGAGGTCCAGACCAGCGAGGAAGGCCGCAAGCTGGTGCGCCAGGTCGAGCGCTCGCTGGAGACGATGGAAGACCTCTTGCGCACCCTGCTCGACATCTCCAAGCTCGACGCCGGCGTGGTGCAGCCGGAAATCGTCGACATCAGCCTGGAGACGCTGTTTTCCTCGCTGCGCTCGGACTTTTTGCCCGAGGCGGAAAAGAAGGGCCTGTCGCTGAAATTCCGCCCGGTCAATGTCGTCGTGCGCACCGACCGCACGCTGCTCAGGCGCATCCTGCAGAACATCCTCTCCAACGCCCTGCGCTACACCCGCTCCGGCGGCGTGCTGGTCGGCACCAGGCATCGCGGCGATACCATCCGCATCGACGTCGCCGACACCGGTTGCGGCATTGCCGAAGACCAGCGCGAGGCGGTGTTCGAGGAATTCCACCGCGGCACCGCGACGCTTTCCGACGCCGGGCTCGCCGGCGGGCTTGGCCTCGGCCTCGCTATCGTGCGCCGCATGGCCGCCGCGCTCGGCCACCCCGTGACCTTCTCCTCGAGGGTCGGGCGCGGCACCATCTTCCACATCGACGTGCCGGTCGGCATGGCAGCCGAACCGGTGGCCGCCGTCGCCGATATGGAGCGCCCGCGCGGCTACGGCCTGTTCGGCACCAGGGTGCTTTTGGTCGAGAACGACATGGATGTGCTCTCCGCCATGACCTCGCTGCTCGAGCGCTGGCAATGCCAGGTGCGCGCAGCCACCTCGACCGACGATGCGCTCGACCTGCTCGGCGACACCGCCTGGGTGCCCGACATCGTCATCGCCGACCAGCATCTCGACGGCGGCGACCTCGGCACCGCGACGATCGCCGACGTGCGCGACTATCTCGGCCGCCCCGTGCCGGCGCTGATCGTCACCGCCGACGGCTCCGAGCTCGTCGCCAAGGCGGCGCGGGCCGCCGGCATAGAGCTGATGCGCAAGCCGCTGAAACCGGCGCAACTGCGCGCGCTGCTGGCGCATCTGCTGGCGTAGGGTTATCCCTCAAAACCCAGCCTGATCCCTGAACAGCTCCGCATTATCGAGCTTCGAGACCTCGATCACCGCTTGCGTGCGGCTGTAGACGTTGAGCTTTCGGAGAATCTCCGAGACATGCGCTTTCACGGTGGTCTCGCCCACCTGCAGCTCATAGGCGATCTGCTTGTTCAGCATGCCCTGGCGCAGCATCTGCAGGACCCTGAGCTGCTGCGGCGTCAGCCTGGCCAGGCGCTGCACCATGTCGGCGCGGTCGGTGCTGTCGGGGTCCGGCGGCTGGCCCTCGTAGTTTTCCGGCACATAGACGGCGCCATCCATCACCGAGCGGATGGCGGCGGCGAGGTCGCTCTTCCTCGCCGATTTCGGGATGAAGCCGGCCGCGCCGTAGGACAGCGCCTCGGAGATGATCTTCGGTTCCTCATAGCCCGACACGATCACCACCGGCAGCCGCGGGTAGCGGGTCCTCAGTTGCAATAAACCCTCGAAGCCGTGCACGTCGGGCATGCTGAGATCGAGCAGCGCGAGATCGAACGGCTTGGCGTCGGCAAGAAGCTCGATCGCTTCCGCGATCGAGCGCGCCTCGACCGTGTCGACATCCGGATAGGCCATCTGCACGGCGCTGTGCAGCGCCTCGCGAAACAGCGGGTGGTCGTCGATGATCAGGAAGCGGGCGCGATCGCTGACGGAGGTCATTGCACGGGTTCAGGCATCGGTTCGTTTCGGCAGGCACAGGATAGTCCCGTGACCATGGCCAGATTATTGGCAAATAGTATACGCCCAATGATCCGGCGCATTGTCACTGAAACGACAGGCCGATGTATGGGGACGTCAGAGTCTTGCCCGCTCGGCAAAATCGGCGGAAGGTGGGCGCGATTCATGCCAACACAGAGAAAAACCATGCCAGAATTCGTCCTTCCGCCGCCGCCGGTCGCCTCGGTTGCCGTCGCAGGCTCGGCGGAGCGGTTTGCCGTGCGCCGCATCTTCTGCGTCGGCCGCAATTACGCGGCGCATGCGCGCGAGCTCGGCAACGACGAGCGCGACCCGCCCTTTTTCTTCACCAAGCCCGCCGATGCGGTGGTAGACAGCGGCGTCGAGATCCCCTACCCGCCGCTGACTTCGAACCTGCATCACGAGATCGAGCTGGTCGTCGCCATCGGCAAGGGAGGCCTTCATGTGCCCCGCGCGGATGCGCTCGCCCATGTCTGGGGCTATGGCGTCGGCGTCGACCTGACCCGCCGCGACCTGCAGGATCAGGCGAAGAAGGCTGCGCGTCCCTGGGACTGGTCGAAGGCGTTCGACCAGTCCGCGCCTTGCGGCCCGCTGGTTCCGGCGGCGAAATCGGGGCATCCGGAGAAAGGCCGCATCTGGCTCGCCGTCAACGGCGCGGTGAAACAGGACGGCGATCTTGCCGAATTGATCTGGCCGATCGCCGACATCGTCTCGATCTGCAGCGAAGCGGTCGAGTTGCAACCCGGCGACCTGATCTTCACCGGCACGCCGGCCGGCGTCGGCGCGGTCCAGGCCGGCGACAGGATCACCGGCGGCGTCGACGGCATCGGCGAGATCGCGGCGACAATCGGGCAGCCGAGGCGATGAGCGACCTCGTCCTCCACAATTACTATCGCTCCTCCACCTCCTACCGGGTGCGGATCGCGCTGGTGATGAAGGGGCTGGACTACACCTATGTGCCGCATCATCTGCGCCATGGCGAGCATCTGGAGCCAGCCTATCTCGCCGTCAACCCGCAAGGTCTGGTGCCCGCGCTGGTGCTGGATGATGGTACGCTGCTGACCCAGTCGCTGGCGATCATCGAATATCTCGACGAGATCGAGCCCGAGCCGCCGCTGCTGCCGAAGGATGCGCTGGGTCGCGCGCGTGTCCGCATGCTGGCGCAGATGATCGCCTGCGACATCCACCCGGTGAACAATCTGCGCGTGCTGACCTCGCTGCGCACCTTGTTCGGCGCCGGCGACCAGGACGTCGTCAACTGGTTCCGGCACTGGGTGAACGAAGGCTTCCAGCCGCTTGAAAAGATTCTCGCCTCCTCGCCCGAGACCGGCGCGTTCTGCCATGGCGATGCACCCAGCCTCGCCGATATCTGCCTCGCCGCCCAGGTCACCAACAATGCCCGCTTTGGCGTCGACATGACGCCCTATCCGGTGATCGCGCGCATAAACGCCGCCTGCATGGCGCTGCCGGCGTTCCAGAAGGCTGCGCCGCAGAGCCAGATCGATGCCGAGTAGGGAAGCCAAGGACGCTGAAGAGGCCAAGGCACTCGCCGACATCGAGGAGTATGGCTGCCACATCCTCTATGTGCTGGAGGAGGACGAGCACCCGCCCTTCGCCTACTCGGTCGGGATAGAGCACAATTTTGGCGTCCCTGAACTGGTCGTGATCGGGCTCAAGCCGGAGCTTTCGATGACCATCATCAACGAGTATTGCCGACGGGTGCGCGGCGGCGAGAGGTTCCGCGTCGGTGAGCGGGCATCGGGTTTCCTGGGAGGCGGCTTCGACTGTCAATTCGGCGCAGTCCATCCCGATCACTACCCGGACTGTTTCGGTTGGGACATATGGTTTTACGACGGGCCTGATTTCCGGATTGTGCAGCTTATCTTTCCGTCGACGTCCGGGGTTTGGCCGTGGGATGCGGAAGCTGATGAATGGTTTCGCAAACGGCAGCCGCTGCTCGATACGCCGCCGTCATAACCAGCGCCCTACCCTCAGCGTCGCGGCCCAGAATGCCAGCGCCGCCAGGCCGATGCCCGCGCCAAGCAGGCAGACGCCCGTCCAGCCCCAGGCGGCATAGGTCATGGTCGAGGCGATCGAGCCCAGCGCGCTGCCCAGCGAATAGAAGATCATGTAGCCGCCGACCAGCCGGCTGCGGGCGTCCGGCCGGCGGGCGAAGATCAGGCTTTGATTGGTGACGTGCACGGCCTGGATGGCAAGGTCGAGCATGACGATGCCCAGCACCAGCAGCCACAACGACGTGCCCATGAACGCGATCGGCAGCCAGGCGGCGGCCATCAGCGAGAGGCCGAAGCCGGTGACCAGTTGGCCTTGCCCGCGATCGACAAGCGTGCCGGTCCAGCGCGCCCCTAGCGCGCCAGCGACGCCCGCCAGGCCGAACAGGCCGATCTCGGTATGCGACAGCGAGAACGGGGGTGCCGCGAGCGGCAGCACCAATGGCGCCCAGAGCACGTTGAAACTGGCGAAGATCAGCATGGCCAGCACCGCACGCACGCGCAGCAAGGGCTCCCCGATGAACAGAAGCAGCACCGAGCCGAGCAGCCGGACATAGGATGTGCGCGGCCGCGCCGCCTCATGGCGAGGCAGCACGCGGAACAGGATTACCGCCATCGCGAGCGTCAGCACCGCCGAGGCGAGATAGACCGAGCGCCAGCCGGCAAAATCGGCGACCAGCCCCGAAGCGAAGCGCGCGAGCAGGATGCCGAGGATCACACCGCTGGTGACGGTGCCGACCGCCCGCCCCCGCTCTTCCGGCGCCACCAGGTCGGCGGCATAGGCGACGAGGACCTGCACGACGACGGCGAGCAGGCCGACCGCCGCAAGGCTCGCCAGCAGCACCGCGGCGCTCGGCGACAGGCCGACAAGGACAAGCGCCAGAGCCGAAAGCACGGCCTGGGTGGCGACCAGCCTGCGGCGATCGAAGAGATCGCCGAGCGGCACGATGAAGAACAGGCCGAGCGCGTAGCCAATCTGCGTCACGGTCACCACGATACCGACCGAAGCGGGGGCGATCGCGAAGTCACGTGCGATGGCGTCGAGCAGCGGGTGCGCGAAATAGACGTTGGCGACGCTCAAGCCGCAGGCGACCGCGAAGATCAGCGCGGTGAGGCGCGGCAATCCGGCTTTGCCCTGGCCCTTCGCGGCTTCTCCGGTCTGCCGCAGGTCCGCGCTTTGCAGTTGCAGGTTCATCGTGCTGGCTCCATTCGGTTTCAAGTTGAAACCATTGCGGAATAGACAAGAAGGTTTTATCTTGCAACCACAAATCGGAGATCTGGACGAATTGCATGGTGAAACGGACGAGCCATCAAAGTGCGGATTGCCTCATCGCCCGGCCGCTCGACGCGATCGGCGACTGGTGGTCGCTGCTCATCGTGCGCGACGCCTTCGACGGCATGCGGCGCTTCGGCGAATTCCAGAAGAGCTTGGGCGTGGCCAAGAACATCCTGTCGGCGCGCCTGCGCAATCTGATTGCGCATGGCATCCTCGAGACCGTTCCGGCTGAAGACGGCAGCGCGCATCATGAATATGTGCTGACCGAAAAAGGCCGTGGCCTGTTCTATGTCCTGGTCGCCCTGCGCCAGTGGGGCGAGACCTATTTCTCCGGGCCGGGCGAGCCCTACACCTTCATGGTCGACACCCGGACCGGCAGGCCGATCCGCCGCCTGGAAGTGCATGCGGAGGACGGTCGCCTGCTGGCGCCGGGCGAAACGCGGCTCGCCGATTTCCGCCAGCAGCCGGAATAACCGATCGGTCCGCCGGTCCTGCTGGCAGAATCGATTTCCGGTCGACTGCCCGTGGAATCGGCTATCGTCATCTCAAAACGTGGGAGTTTGCCGATGAAAGCCGTCGTCTTCGAGAAATTCGGCGAGGCGCCGACGATCCAGACCGTGCCCGATCCGAAGCCGGCGCCCGACGGCGTGGTCATCAAGGTCGAGGCGACGGGTCTTTGCCGCAGCGACTGGCATGGCTGGATGGGCCATGACGACGGCATCACGCTGCCGCACGTTCCCGGGCACGAGCTGGCCGGTGTCGTCGTCGCCGTTGGCAAGCAGGTCAGCCGCTGGAAGGCCGGCGATCGCGTCACGGTACCCTTCGCCGTCGGCTGCGGCCGCTGCTTCGAGTGCACCTCCGGCAACCACCAGGTCTGCGAGCACCAGACGCAGCCCGGCTTCACCGGCTGGGGCTCCTTCGCCGAATATGTCGGCATCGAGCATGCCGACACCAATCTTGTGCGCCTGCCCGAAGAGATGGAATACGCCACCGCCGCCAGCCTCGGCTGCCGCTTCGTCACCTCCTTCCGCGCCATCGTCGACCAGGGCCGGGTGACGCCCGGCGAATGGGTAGCGGTGCATGGCTGCGGCGGCGTCGGCCTGTCGGCGATCATGATCGCCAGCGCCATGGGCGCCAACGTCATCGCCATCGACCTCACCGACGAGAAGCTGGAATTTGCAAGGAAGATCGGCGCGGTGGCGACGATCAACGCCTCGACGACGCCGAACGTGGTCAAGGCGGTCAAGCAGATCACCAATGGCGGCGCGCATATGTCGATGGACGCGCTCGGGCACCCGACCACGTCCTTCAACTCGATCTCGAACCTGCGCCGGCGCGGCCGCCATGTTCAGGTCGGGCTGATGCTGGGCGAACACGCCCGTCCCCAGGTGCCGATGGACAAGGTGATCGCCTTCGAGCTCGAAATCCTCGGCAGCCACGGCATGCAGGCCTACCGCTACTCCGCGATGATGGAGATGATCCGCACCGGCAAGCTCAAGCCCGAATTGCTGGTCGGCAAGAGGATCAGCCTCGAGGAGGCCCCGGCCGCCCTGATGGCAATGGGCGGTTTCGAGGGGATCGGCATCGGGGTGGTGACGAAGTTCGGATAGCAATCCGGAAAAAAATCTGCGCGAGCGCTTTACAACCGGTGCCAAACGTTACACAATCATAAGTAGATAAAATAAACCAAACACGCATAGATTGCATACATTTGTGACTGAGACCGGAAATGAGACTGTTTCTGCTCTGTCTTTTGTTGCTGTGGCCTGCGCTCAGTGCCCGGGCGCAAGACAGTGGAGTCGCTGATGGTATCCAAGCGCTACATCAGGGCGACTCAGCTCCTAAAGAAGCCGGGGCAGCAAAGGAATCCACTCTGCGGTTCGAGGATTTTCCAGCGAAAATTTTTCAAAGGAAGGCTGCAAAGAACATCCAAATTCACCCCAACGATTCCTGGGCGCGGGCGGTTAAGCCGGATATTCGCGAAGCACTGAAGCGCGGCGCTAATTTCGCGGGCCACTTCTCTGTTGTCTTGGTCAATTGCGGCAATGCTTGCATCGCAGCACGCATGATTGATTTGCGCACCGGTCAGCTCTTCTGGATCCCCGGGGGCTACCAGTTGGATTTGGAGTACTATCTGAGGAGTCGGCTGATGAGGGTTGCCTGGGCGGAGCCCTCCGAAAATCCGGTGTGCATACGCCAGGATTTTGAGTGGACGGGGCGCAAGTTCGTCAAGCGCTACGAGGATCGCGAAAACGTCGCCGATACCTCAGACTGCCCTCGTTTGGCGTACATAGGCAAGCCGCCTCGGTGAACTCGGCCGAGGCGCTCACCGCGCGAACTTCTTCGCCCCGAACACGCAGGCCACGACGCCAAGCGTGACGACCACCATCATCGGGCTGACCTTTTCGTGCAGCAGGCTCGCCGCCAGCGCCAGGCCGAAGAAGGGCTGCAGCAGTTGCAGTTGTCCGACGGCGGCGATGCCGCCTTGCGCCAGGCCGCGATACCAGAACACGAAGCCGATCAGCATGCTGAACAGCGAGACATAGCCAAGGCCGATCCAGGCGCTCGAGCCGATGGCCGCGAAGGATGGCGGCAGCGTCGCGACGCTCAGCGCCAGCATGACCGGCAGCGACAGCGCCAGCGCCCAGCAGATCACCTGCCAGCCGCCGAGCTTGCGCGACAGCTTGGCGCCTTCGGCATAGCCCAGCCCGCAGACGATGATGGCGCCAAGCATCAGGCCGTCGCCGACCGGCGACGCGGTCACGCCTTGCGCCAGGGCAAAGCCGGCGACCAGAGCGCTGCCCAGGCAGGAGAACAGCCAGAAGGCAGGGCGCGGACGGTCGCCGCCGCGCAGCACGCCGAAGATCGCGGTCGCCAGCGGCAGCAGGCCGACAAAGATGATCGAATGCGCCGAAGTGACATGCTTCAGCGCCAGCGCCGTCAGCAACGGGAAGCCGACCACGACACCCATTGCGACGACGACGAGCGAGACCAGGTCGCTGCGCTCCGGACGCTTCTCGCGGAACAGCAAAAGCATCGCAATCCCGAGCAGGCCGGCGATCGCCGCCCTGGCCGCCGTCAGGAAGGTCGGGTCGAAATCCATCACCGCCACCCGCGTCGCCGGCAGCGATCCGCTGAAGATCAGCACCCCGATGAAGCCGCTGAGCCAGCCGTCGAAACTCTTTTCCATGATCTGCTCCGTTTGCGCTTCCGTACCGGCGCGGGCCATGGTGTTGCCAGATACAATGAGGTACAATTCTACAAAACTGTAATGGCCCACAGGGAAGTACAGATGGACACATCAGGCCCAAATGCCGGTGGCTCCACGCTCGTCGAAACCGTCATGGCGGCAATCCGCCAGCGCATCGCGGCGCGCGCGCTGACGCCCGGAGCCCGCCTGCCGTCGATACGAGCCATGGCCAAATCCATGCAGGTGTCGAAGTCGACCGTCGTCGAGGCCTATGAGCGCCTCGCGGCGGAAGGCACGATCCGTTCGCGGCCCGGCTCGGGTTTCTACGCTGCCGGCCAGCTTGCGCCACTATCACTAGCCGAGATCGGTCCTCGGCTCGACCGCGCCGTCGACCCGCTTTGGGTGTCGAGGCAGTCGCTCGAAGCGGGCGAGGACATGCTGAAACCCGGCTGCGGCTGGCTGCCGGCGTCCTGGATGCCGCAGGCCGCCTTGCGCCGGGCGCTGCGCACCGCCGCCCGTGCCGACGACGTGACGCTTGCCGATTACGGCACGCCGCTTGGCCTGCCGCCGCTGCGCCAATTGCTGGCGCGGCGCATGGCCGGGCATGGCGTCGAGGCCTCGCCCGACCAGATCATGCTGACCGATTGCGGCACCCAGGCCATCGACCTTTTGTGCCGCTTCCTGATCGAGCCCGGCGATGCGGTCCTGGTCGACGATCCCTGCTATTTCAACTTCCATGCGCTGCTGCGCGCCCACCAGGCCAAGGTGGTCGGCGTGCCTTACACGCCCTCGGGTCCGGACATCGAGCTTTTTGCCGAGGCGCTCGCCGAGCACCGGCCGCGCCTCTACATCACCAATTCCGGCATCCACAACCCGACCGGCGCGATCCTGTCGCCGGTCACCGCGCATCGGCTTCTGAAGCTCGCTGACCAGGCGGACCTCACCATCGTCGAGGACGATATCTTTGCAGACTTCGAGCACAGCCCCGCCCCGAGGCTCGCGGCTTTCGACGGGCTGCAGCGCGTCGTCCAGATCGGCTCCTTCTCAAAGACGCTGTCGGCCTCGGTGCGCTGCGGCTTCATCGCGGCGCCGACGGACTGGATGGAAGGCCTGACCGACCTCAAGATCGCCACGACATTCGGCGGCACCCGGCTGTCCGCCGAACTGGTGCTGACCCTGTTGAAGGACGGCAGCTACCGCAAGCATGTCGAGCAGTTGCGCACCCGCCTGTCGCGCGCCATGGCAGAGACCGCCGGCCGGCTGAAGGCGATGGGCATCGTGCCCTGGATCGACCAGTCCGCCGGCATGTTCCTCTGGTGTCGCCTGCCCGACGGCATCGACGCGGCGGAAGTCGCGCGCCATGCGCTGTCGGCCAATGTCGTGCTGGCGCCCGGCAACGCCTTCAGCCTTTCGCACACCGCCGGCCGCTTCATGCGCTTCAACGTCGCGCAATGCTCCGACGAGCGTATTTTCACCGTGTTGGAAAGAGCGGTCGCAGCGTCCCGCCGCAAGACGGCGTAGTGCGACCGCCGGTTGCCCTATCGGGCTTTGGCTGGTAGGGAACCGCCAACAGCCATGCCAGCGGGCATGCGCACCGTCATCGGGACCGACAGCCATGGGATCCAGCAAGTCAGCAGACAAGTAAGCCGCAACAGCGCTTCGTTGTTGCGGCAGTCTGTCCCGTTTTTCTCGTGAGCAATTCCAGGAAAAGTGTAAAGCGGTTTTCCGTCCGGAATTGCGTCAGAGAAGACTGAGCCAGGTCGCCGCCAAATCTCACCATTTGCGCGGATTTTTCCTCATGTCCTCTCTGAACCAGCCGACATGGCCCTTGTCCATGCCAGCAGTCTTGCTGCTTTTGTCTCCCTTCGACGTCCTGGCCTCCCTCGCCATGGATATCTACTTGCCCGTCGTGCCGATCATGCCAGGCGCGCTCGGCACTTCGCCGGCCGTGGTGCAGCTAACGCTCAGCCTCTACATGATCTGTCTTGGCGTCGGCCAACTTGTGTTCGGGCCGATCTCCGACAGGATCGGCCGGCGCCCGGTGCTGATCGGCGGGGCGCTCTCGTTCATGGCTGCCTCCTTCCTGCTCGCCGTCACGTCGGTTGCACCGGCCTTCCTTCCCCTTCGCATCGCGCAGGCCCTGGGCGCCTCGGCCATGCTCGTCGCGGTCTTCGCCACCGTCCGCGACGTCTATGCGCAAAGATCGGAAGGCGCCGTCATCTACGGCACGCTCGGCTCGCTGCTCTCCTTCGTGCCGGCGCTGGGACCGATTGCCGGCGCCTTGATCGTCAATAGCTTCGGCTGGCGGGCTATCTTCGTCACGCTCGGCATCCTGGCCGCAGTGGGGACGCTCAACGCCTGGCCGAGATGGCGCGAAACGCGTCCGCTGGTCGATGGAGCTGGCCGGATTGGTCTCGGGCCGATCCTGCGCAGCTTCGCCTTCTGGACCTACACGCTGGCCTTCGCCACCGCCATGGGCTCGTTCTTCGTGTTCTTTTCGACGGCACCCAGGGTGCTCATCGGCAAGGCCGGCTTCTCGCAGTTCGGCTTCAGCCTGGCCTTCGCCAGCGCTGCATTGGCGATGATTATCACCGCACGCTTCGCAAAGAGCTTCGTCGCGCGCTGGGGCATCGAAGGCAGCGTCAGGCGCGGCATGGCGATGCTGCTTGTCGGCGCGGCCCTGCTGGCCGCCGGCCAATCATTGGCCGAGCCGTCCTTCGTGAGCTTCGTCATGCCGATGTGGGTCATCGCCATCGGCATCGTGCTGACCGCTTCAGTCACCGCCAATGGCGCGCTGGAACAGTTCGGCGAGACCGCCGGCACGGCCGTCGCGCTCTATTTCTGCGCCCAGAGCGTGATCGTTTCGACGGCGGGAACGCTGTTCGTCATCATCCTGGGCGGCGACACGGCATGGCCGCTGGCCGGCTTCGCCGCAAGCTTCGCAGTCGTCACGTTGCTCGCTGTGTGGCGGTTGAACAGCAACGTCTCCGAAAAACCATTGAATAGCTAACCAGCGCCAAGAGACCGTTTCGAAACTCGCTCCTGTGAGTCAGCTGATGGTGTCTTCGAGAACCGGAGCGGAGCGTACTTTCAGTACGTGAGCACCGGAAGCGCAGAAGACGCCTTCAGATGGCCGCAGGAGTAGAGTTTCCAAACGGTCTAGGAGCTGGCCCGCTTGCGGCGCTCGTACATCATCACCAGCGTCTCGGCGGTCAGCGCCGGCTTCTGCTCGCCCTCGATCTCGACGGTGTTGGCCGCCTTCATCAGATACTGGCCGGGGCCGAGATCTTCCATGGAAAGCAGCGTTGTGCGCAGTCGGATGCGCGCACCGGCCTTGACCGGCGCCAGGAAGCGTACCTTGTCGAAGCCGTAGTTGAAGGCGGCCTGGGTGTTCTCCGGCACGATGCCCATCTCCAGCGCCAGCGCGCCGATGATCGACAAGGTCAGATAGCCATGCGCGATCGTGGTGCGGAAGGGGCTCTGCCGCTTCGCCCGCTCGGGATCGACATGGATCCACTGATGGTCGCCCGTGCATTCGGCGAACTGGTCGATGCGCTGCTGGTCGACCGTCGTCCAGTCCGACACGCCGAGCTCCTGCCCGGACATCGTGCGCAGCTGTTCGAAGGTCGGCGGCGTTCTCGGCCGTGTTTCCGTCATTCCGGCTTTCCCATCACTCTTGCCTGTCTCCCGACCATGAAGCGGCGGCCTCTGTCAATTCGCCGCCCCGCGATTTTCGCCGGTAGGGTTGATGCGTTCACGGCAAGCCGAGAACGCTCGGGCGCCTGTGCCGGTTGCATCGCATGTCGGTCTATGATGGGCCCGAAACGCAGGACAGCCTATTTCTTTTCGTAACCGGCGCGGATTTCCGCCATCGCATCCCTGATGCGGTCGCGCAGGATCTCGACCGATTCGGTGCTGGATTTGCGCACAAGGTCAGCCACTTCGCTGGCATTCTTCAGCGTCGTCTCGAACGACCTGCGGGCAAATTCGGCCTGCTTGCCCATCAATTCCTGCGGGTTGCCGGGCGCCTGGTAGTTCTGCGCCATCCGCGTGACCTCGTTGATGGCATTCTGCACCATCTCATGCTGCCTCGCCAGCACCGAGGTGGCGCCGGCAGCACTTGCCCTCGCTGACTTTTCCAACGCTTCGAGGTTCTTGCGATGATGATCCAGGATCGCCTGGACATCGACATTCGGCAGCTTGAGGTCGCGGCCGAACCTGCTGAACATGTCGAGGAACGAGTCGGATTCCGGTTGTTTTGCCATGCCCTGCCTCCCGTTTTGCCGCCTTTGCGGCGTGCCAGAAGGAGAATAGTGCCAGTTGGGCCGGCGTCAATTGACGAGAAGCAGCCGCTCGGCCGTGTAGAGCGCCAGGCCGGCAAGGCCGCCGATGATCATGCCGTTGAAGCGGATATATTGCAGGTCCTTGCCGATATTCGTCTCGATCAGCCGCGTCAGTTGCGCCAGGTCCCAGCGCTTGACCTGGTCGGCGATGAATGTCGACACCCCGCTCTTCTGGCTTTCCACGAACGATGACAGCGCGACGACAAAGCCCTGGTTCATGTCGGCCCTGATCTGCGCGTCGTCGGCCAGATGCCTGCCGATCTCGACGAACATGTTGGCGAGATGCTCGCGGATCGTCGACTTCTCCGCATTGGCGTCCTGCTCGATGAACAGGCGCAGGCTCGTCCACGCGTCGCCGGCCAGTGCCCTCACCTCCGGGCGGCCGAGAAAATCGCGCTTCAACGCCTCGGCGCGCCTTGCATATTGCTTCGAGGTCCTGAGCCGCTCGATGAAGCCGAGCGCGAAACGGTCGAATTCGGCGCGCATCGGGTGATCGGGATCGGCCCGCACTTCATCGAGCAGCGAGCCCGCCGAGGCGACGATCTTCTTCAAGAGATAGGCATCGGTGCGAAACAGGTTGAACAGCGACGGCAATTCCTCGCGGATCTTTTCGCGCATCGTCGCCAGCGCCTGCTCATCGTTGAGGAAGCGCCCGACGACCCGGATGAATTCATCGAAGAGCTTCTGGTGGCGACGATCGTCGGTCAGCGCCGACAAAAGATCCGCCGCGAGCGGCGCCAGCGGCACCTTTTCGATCTGCTCCAGCATGCGGCTGGTGACGAAATCGCGCAGGCCGGATTGCTCCACCGCCGTCAGCGTCTGCGGCACCAGCCGCGCGACGAACCGCGACAGGCCGGCGGCGCGCTCGGCATCGGCAAGCCAGTCGGCGACCAGGGCGGCGAAGTCCACCTCTGCAAGCTTTTCGCGCACCGGTTCCGGCGCCAGGAAATTGGCCTCGATGAAGCGGCCGAGATTGTCGGCGATGCGGTGCTGGTTCTCCGGGATGATGGCGGTGTGCGGGATCGGGAGTCCCAGCGGCCGCCTGAACAGCGCCACCACGGCATACCAGTCGGCGATGCCGCCGATGGTCGCCGCTTCGGCGAAGGCCGCGACGAAGCCGAGCCACGGATGGGTAGCCTCGAAGGATTTCGCCAGCGCGAAGACGAGGATGCAGAGCGCGAGCGCCGCGGCGGCGATGAACTTGGTCCGCCGCAATGCCGCGAGCTTCGCCTTGGCATCGGCGTCGAATCGAACCGGCGCTAGAGCCGGGGCTGATTGAGACATGAAAAGGCCGTTTCCTGTTGACACCTGCCTCTATCTAGTGCCTGCGCCCGCGAAACGCTCGCCCGAAGCGAACGGGCCATCGGGGCCGCTGCACAAAAAGTTGACACGATTATTCATCTATGTACCGGTCCAGTCTGGAATTGTTCCAAACTATGGGCCATATTTGGCTCAAGCTAATATTTCGCGAGGATACCATGCGGCTCACGCGCCAGACCAACTATGCGATGCGCATCCTGATGTATTGCGCCGCAAACACCGACAGGCTGAGCCGCATCCCCGAGATCGCCGCCGCCTATTCGGTGTCCGAGCTGTTCCTGTTCAAGATCCTGCAGCCGCTGGTCGAGGCCGGCCTGGTCGAGACCGTGCGTGGCAGGAATGGCGGCGTGCGCCTCGGCCGTCCGGCCGAGCAGATCAGCCTGTTCGATGTCGTGCGCGTCACCGAAGAGAGCTTCGCCATGGCCGAATGCTTCGAGAACGACGCCGCCGAATGCCCGCTGGTCGACAGCTGCGCCCTGAATTCGGCGCTGCGCGAGGCGCTCAACGCCTTCTTCGCAGTGCTTTCCCGCTACACGATCGCCGATCTGATCGCGGCGCGGCCGAATGTGCGGCACCTGCTCGGCATCGACCTGCTGGAGCAGCGCGCCCCGGCGGCCTAAGCCGCCGATTGCGGCAGCACGAAGGGGGTATTCCCTGACGGCAATGCGCCGACCTTGAGCCTGCAGTCGAACACCTTCTCGATCAGTTCGTCATTGAGCACGTCCGTTGGCGTCCCGGCGGCGGCCAACTGGCCACCAGAGAGCACGAAAATCCGGTCGGCATACATGGCCGTCAGATTGAGGTCGTGCAGGATGGCCACCACGCCGCCGCCGCGCCGGGCGAAATCGCGCGCGATGTTCATGATGATGAGCTGGTGCTTGACGTCGAGGCTGGAGACCGGCTCGTCGAGGAAGAGATAGCGCGGCCGCCCCTCAAGCACCGGCGCCCACACCTGGCAGAGCACGCGGGCAAGCTGCACGCGCTGCTGCTCGCCGCCGGAAAGCTCCTGGTAGAAGCGGCCGGCAAAGCCATCGAGATCCACCCGTGCCAACGCCCGCTCCGGCAGGCGCGCATCCTCGCCGGGCAACACGCCGGAGCGCCCGCCGATCAGGCCGAGGCGAACGATCTCGCGCACGGTGAACGGAAAGGACAGCGTCATGGCCTGCGGCAGCACCGCGCGCAGCGTCGCTGCCTCCACCGGCTTCATCGCTGACAGGTCGCGGCCGTTGAGCGTGACGGTGCCGGTATAGGCAAGCTCGCCGGTCAGCGCCTTGAGCAGCGTCGTCTTGCCGGACCCGTTCGGTCCGACGATGGCCGAGACTTCACCAGGCCGTGCCGTGAAGCCGACATGGGACACGATGCGCTTGCCGCCGATCGCCACCGAGATGTCGCGCGCTTCGATCATGGCAGGCTCACAAATCGATGACGCCGCGCTTGCGCAGCAGGATCCACAGGAAGAACGGCGCGCCGGCGACCGCCGTGACGATGCCGATCGGCAGCTCGGCCGGCGCGACGATGGTGCGGGCGACCGCGTCGGCGATGAGAAGCAGCGATGCGCCGAGCAAAGCGGAAGCCGGCAGCAAATAGCGGTTGTCCGGTCCGATCGCGAGCCGCAGCACATGCGGCACGACGATGCCGATGAAACCGATGCCGCCGCTGATTGCGACCGAAGCGCCGACCGCCGCCGACACGCCGACGATGGCCGTGTATTTCAGCCGCTGCACCGGAATGCCGAGATGACCCGCGGTCGCTTCTCCCAGCGCCAGCGCGTTGAGGCCGCGCGACAGGAACGGCATCGCGGCCAGCGCCAGGATGATCACCGGCCCGACGGTGCCGATCTTCGGCCATGTCGCGCCGGCGAGCGAGCCGAGTTGCCAGAAGGTCAGGTCGCGCAACTGCCGGTCATCGGCCATGAAGATCAGGACGCCGGTCAGCGCCATGGCAAGGGCGCTGATGGCGATGCCGGCAAGCAGCATCGTTGCGACCGACGTCCGCCCCTGGCGCGTGGCGATGGCGTAGAGCAGCAACGTCACCGCGAGCCCGCCGAAGAAGGCAGCGAGCGGCAAGGCGAGCGTGCCGAGCGCAAGCGTGACGGGCGCGAGCCAGGTTGTTCCGAGGACGATGACCGCCACCGCGCCGAGGCTGGAGCCGGCGGAAACGCCGATCAGGCCGGGATCGGCAAGCGGATTGCGGAACAGCCCCTGCATCACCGCGCCGCAGACCGCCAGCGCCGCGCCGATCAGCACGCCGAGCAGCACGCGCGGCATGCGGATGTCGTAGACGATCAGCCGGTCGCGCGCCGCAAGCGCGCCATCCGATGGCACGGCGCCGGTAAACCAGTCGCGGATGACACGGACGGCCGACGCATCGGAAGCACCCGACGTCAGCGACAGGAACACGGAAAGGACCAGCGTCAGGCACAAAAGCGCGATGACGAACCTTGCCCGCGCCGAGCGGTCGCCATCGGCTGCCATCGCGCGGCTCGGCGCGCCTGCTATTGACTGTTCGGCCATCGCCGCTCAGTCCGCGACCTGGTTGCCATAGAGCTCGACCGCAAGATCGTGGATTGCCTCCGCCGTGCGCGGACCGAAGCCGAGCAGATAGCCGCCCCACATGCTGATCATCTTGCGGTTCGTGCCCGCAGGTGTCGAGGCGACGGCAGGATTGGCGAACAGCTCATCCTCCGAGATCGGCGGTCCGCCGCCCTTCATCGTCAGGATCACATCCGGCTTGGCGCTGACGATCGCCTCGTCCGTCATCCCCTTGTAGCCGGAAAAGCCCTCGACGGCATTGACCGCGCCGGCAAGCCTGATGATGCCGTCGGCCGCGGTGTCGCCGCCCGCGGCGAGGATCTTGCCGCCTTGCGTCGACAGCACGAACAGCACGCGCTTGCGCTCCTTGATCGCAGCCGTCTGCTTCTCCGCCGCCGCCAGCTTCGCGTCCGTCTCCGCGGCCAGCTTCTCCGCCTTGGCCTCGACCCCCAGTGCCTTGCCGACGATGCGGATCTTTTCGAGGATGCCCTGATGATTGTAGCGGTCCGGCACCTCGATGAAGGGAACGCTCGACTTCTTCAGCACGTCGACCGCTTCCTTCGGCCCGCTGCCATGCAGCGCCAGGATTCCGCTCGGATTGACCGACAGCACACCTTCGGGCGAGAGCGCGCGCATGTAACCGACATCCGGCAGCTTCTGCGCTTCTTCCGGATAGGAGCTGGTCGAATCGCGGGCGACGAGATGCCCCTCCTCGCCAAGCGCATAGACGATCTCGGTGATCGAGCCGCCAATCGAGACAATTCGCGAAGCATCCGAAAAGACGGCCTTCCCTTCGTCGGCTCCGACAGGCAGCGCGATAACGGCAAGCAGAACGCCAAGCATCGGCGCGAGCGCCGTGCGAAAACGGAAAACGATACGCATTGGGTCTTGCCTTATGCAGCGGTCGGGCTGGGAACGCGGGGCAGGTTCTCGGCGAGAAAACGCCAGTCCTCCCGCTCGCCTTCGCCTTCATGGCGCTTGCCGAAGAATTGGATGATCATGCCGCCATCGGCGTCATAGGCCTCCAGCGAGGTGACATGGCCGTCCTTGGTCGGCTTTCGCACCGCCCAGACCTCGTGGATGTGATCGGTCCTCAGATGCAGATGGAAGGTCTCGTCGAGCACGTTGATCCACGGCCCCATCGGCTTGACGGATCTGATCGGGCCGGAATGGATCTGGATGCAGCCGCGGTTGCCCACGAAGCACATGATGGGCATCCCGCCTGCCGCCGCGTGGTGGAACAGGGCGCTCACCGCGTCATTGTCGAGCAGCCAGGCATAGTCCTGGCCGACCATGCGCACCGCCTCGCGGCGGCTGAGCTTCAGCGTCTTCAGCATGCCGAAGAACTGGTGCACGTCGGTCAGCCGGCTCCAGCGGTCGCGCAGATCGTCGATCGAGGCGACTGAACCCTGCCCCTCACCCTTTCCTTCCGCGGCGCTTGGGAGGATCGCGACGGTCGGTTCCTGGTTCGACGATTCGAGGCTCGCCACCAGTTTCTGGTAGGCATAAAGGTTGGAGGCGGGCTTCAGATGCACCTTGTGCACTGCCTCGCCGGCTGCGTCGAAGAACTGCAGGCTGCGGCGGATCTCGCCGCCGTCGCGTTTCTCGACCGCAAAACCATGCGCCCAGACTTTCGGGAAGATGCGCAGGTCGATGTTTTCACCAAGCACCATGGCGTTGTGGTTGCCGGTGACGACCTTGTCGTAGACGCCGATCTTCTCGTGCACGGCGCTTTCGTTGCGCGTCAGCGCCATCACCTCGCCGACCGCCTCCAGGCCGGTCAAAAGGTCGTTGACGCGCGGCTCGACACGGACGGCGCCGAAGCCGCATTGCGCCGCGACGAGCTCCGCTTCCGAAATGCCCAATTGCGCCGAGAGATCGCGTTCCCGCATCTTGGGATTGTCCTGCCTTGCCCGCCGGATTTCCTCCGGCGACGGCTTAACGCGCTGGTCCATATCGTTCACCTGTATTGCCTGATGTTCGTCTATCGCCCGCCGATCGCGGTCACTTGTTGAGGATCAGCTTGCCCTGGCGGGTGATCTTCAGGCGGTAGAGCGCGCCATGATGCTCGATGCCGATCTCGTGCTCGCCCTGGAACAGCGTGTTGCTGGAGAGCGTCCTCACCGCCAACGGCACCCGTTCGTAACGCATCTGCGTGTCCTCCGGACGGCGGACGCGATAGCGGAAATCGTTGGGATTGTGCGTGTTCATCGGGTCGGTCCTTTCCTCTGCCGGGCATCTTGGCCGCAGCCTCATAAAATGCCGATTAAATTCTTGACTCGAATAATCATGTTTACTAGTCAGTGCATTACCGGACTAAATGTGTCAACATTTAAGACGCCGGACGTGATCAAAAATGCGAGCGAGCCACCGGCCAGCCAGCTACGAGCCTGAAATCTGGAGTTGGGGCATGGGGTTGGTGACTTGGGGACGGACGGGCCTGGCGGGCAATAGCGCGGGTCCGGGCTTCCGATCGATTGCAAAGGCAATCGCCGCATTGATGGCCGGAGCGGCGGCGATCGCGCTCAGCGCGCCCGCCGCGCAGGCCCAACAAGCCGCGCAGCCGGCCAACCAGCAGCAGGCCGATCAGAAAAAGAAGGCCGATGAGAAGGCCGCGGCCGAAGGAACCCTGCTCGACAAGATCCTCGTCATCAGCCGCACCGGCGAAACGGCGATCCAGTCGCTGGCCTCGGCCAGCCATGTCGACCAGGAACAGCTCGACCGCCGCATGGCGACGACGCCGAACGAGATGCTGCTCGGCGTTCCAGGCGTCACCGTCCAGGCCGACGCGCGGCGCGTCTCTTCCAGCATCAACATCCGCGGCCTGCAGGATTTCGGCCGCGTCGCCGTCATCGTCGATGGCGCCAGGCAGGACTTCCAACGTTCGGACCACGGCACGCAGTCGACCTTCTATGTCGATCCCGAGCTCATCAAGTCGGTCGACGTCATCCGCGGCCCGACCGCCAACACCTACGGCTCCGGCGCCATCGGCGGCGTCGTCTTCTTCGACACCAAGGACGCCGCCGATTTCCTCAAGCCGGAAGAGACCTGGGCCGGCTCGCTGACCGGGCGCTATGAAAGCAACGGCAAGGGCTGGACCACCAGCGCTACCGGCGCCTACAAGATCAACGACAATTGGGACGTTCTGGGCAACATCGTCTACCGCGACTATGGCGACTACAAGAACGGCGGCGGCGACACCGTTGCCGGCACCGGCTTCGATGTGCTGAGCGGCCTGCTCAAGACCACCATCCGCCCGACCGAGAACAGCGAATTGAAATTAGGTTGGGTCGGTTCCAGCGACGGCTGGACCGAGACCAGCGGCGGCGTGCCGGCCAACGACGTCGACCTGAAGTCGAACACCTTCACGGCCCGCTACAACATCACCGACGACGCTAAGAGCTGGCTCGACCTCCACATCAACGCTTCCTACAACAAGACGCTTCTCGACCTGACGACGCTTACCGCGCAGAACCGCTTCGATCCCACCACCGGCCTGCCCGTAGTGCTGCCGGCCGGCTCCCTGTCCACCTTCGATGTCGGCACCACCGGCATCGACATCTGGAACACGTCGCGCTTCGAGACGGCGGGCGTCGCGCATGAGCTGACCTATGGCGGCGACTGGGTCGGCGACGATGTCGATACCGGCGGCAGCGCCGGCGGCGACAGCTTCTACACGCCGTCGGGCAAGCGCAACGTCTCCGGCGCCTACATCCAGGACAAGCTGACCTGGGAGTGGCTCGAGGTCATTGGCGGCCTGCGCTATGACAATTACAGCCTGAAGGACGACACGAACGAGACCTCCGGCGACCGGGTTTCGCCGCGCATCACCATCGGCGTCTCGCCCTTCGAAAGCGCCGGCCTGGCCGGACTGCAATTCTACGGCACCTATGCGGAAGGCTATCGCTCGCCCTCGCTGACCGAGACGCTGATCAGCGGCAACCATCCGGCTGGCGTCAGTTTCCCGTTCCTGCCCAACCCGAACCTGAAGCCCGAGACCGGCAAGACGGTCGAGTTCGGCGTCAACTACAAGCAGAACGACATCATCGAGAGCGACGACGCGCTGCGGCTCAAGGCTGCCTACTTCAACAACAATGTCGACGACTACATCGACGGCGTGACACTTTCGCCCTTCGACCCGACCAGCGGCTGCCCGTTCGGCCCGGGCATTCCGATCTGCTTCCAGTACCAGAACTTCGCCAAGGCCAAGATCAACGGCTTCGAACTGGAAAGCGTCTACGACGCCGGCTGGGGCTATGCCGGGCTGTCGGCCTCCATCATCAACGGCCACACCATCTCCTATGAGGGCGAGCGCGCGGACCTCGCCACCATCCCCTCCTCGCAAGTGACGGCCCAGCTTGGCCTGCGCTTCCTCGAGGACAAGCTGACCGTCGGCGGCGAGGTGCAGTACAACGGCAAGCCCAAGGGCAATCCGGTGGCCAAGGATTTCACACTGGTCAACGCCTTCGCCAGCTACCAGGCGACGGACAATCTCAAGTTCGACTTCCGCGCCGACAATCTGTTCGACGTCAAATACACCAACCCGCTCAACGGAAGCACGACCGCCGTCCTTTACGAACCCGGCGTCACGCTGAAGCTCGCGGCAACCATGCGCTTTGGAGGCTGAGATAGACATGAAACGCTTGACGGCATCCTTTCGTCTGCTGACCTCGACGTTGGCGATGTCGCTTGCAGTGCCGGCGTGGGCTCAGTCCGCGCCGGCCCTCAGTCTCGAGCTCAACGCCGCGCAACCGTCTGAAAAAGGCTGCCGGCTGACCTTCGTCGTCAACAACGCGCTCGGGGCCGACCTGTCGAAGGCGGCTTTCGAAATCGCACTGTTCAACCAAGCCGGCGTTGTCGACCGCCTCACCGTGCTCGATTTCAAGGACCTCCCAGCCGGCAAGACCAAGGTCACGCGCTTCGACCTTACCGGCGCCGACTGCGGCAAGCTCAGCCGCGTGCTGATCAACAGCGCGACCGAATGCGCCGGCACCGGCGTCGAGCCGGCGGCCTGCATGCGCGCGCTGAAGACGTCGACCAAGACCGCGATCGCTTTCGGCGTATAGAGGTGATGTTGCATCCGGCCTTGCCGCAAGACGCCACGGCGTGGACCGTCTCCGGTCCGCCGCCATGGGTGGCAACCGATCTTGATTTGACAAGTCCCTATCGTGCGCGGCAGGTCTCGGCGCGAGACATGCAGGACATCAATCACACACCCAACGCGGACAGCGGATTGTCGGCTACACCGACCGATTCACTGATACAGCCGCGGCCAGCGGCCGGTCGGCGTAAATGGCCGCTGGCCATCGTCGCTTCCGGCCTGCTTCACGGCGCGGCGGCGGCCGCGTTCCTGCTCGCGCCTGCCGGCACATTCGACTCCCTGGACGCGATCCAGGCCGAGGGCGCCGACCAGTCCGGCGCCAACGTCATCGGCAGCGCCCTGGACGACCAGTCGTCCGGCGCCGTGGATGTCACCCTGGTGCCCGATCCGCAGCCGGTGAAACGCCAGGCGGCGCAGCCCGCTCCGCCAGCCGAGGCGCAGCAACCGGCAAGCGTGCCGCCGACACCTCAGCTTCCGCAGCAAGCCGTCAAGGAAGCCGCTTCCATGCCGGATATCCTGGCGTCCGCCAGCCCGCGCCAGGATGACCAGAGTGTTCCCGCTGAAAGCAAACCCACGCCCGCGACCGAGCCGCAACGCGCTGAAGCACCCCCAGTCGAGGCTGAACAGCCATCGGCTCCCAGCGCGACATCGAGCGCCCCAGCCACATCGGCTGGGCCAAGCCAAACCATTGAAACTGGCGGCACGGCGGATGGCGATACGCGCGACGCGCCGGCTGTCGCCAGCAAGGGCAAGAAACAGGCCGCCGGCAATGCCCTGGAATCCCGCTACAGCGGAGAAATCCAGAAGAAGCTTGCACGCGCCAACCGTCGCGTCTCGAAATCGATCCAGGCCAAGGCTCGCAACAATGCCAGGGTGGTTTTCGTCGTCGCGGCCGATGGCAGCGTCAGCGACCTGCAGCTCGCCGAAAGTTCAGGGTCCGCCGAGCTCGATCAGTTCGCTTTGACGCTGGTGCGCAAGCAAGCCCCGTTCCCTCCCATTCCGCCCGAGACCGGAAAATCAAGTTGGGTGTTCAAGGCGCGGATCGGCCCTTTTTAAGGCGTTCGTCCCCCAATTGAAGCCTTCCTGGACGTCAGAATTCATCCATTTCGAAAGGAAACCAATGTTCATCGCCATGAACCGCTTTAAGGTCCAGACCGGCTCCGAGGAAGCCTTCGAGGACGTCTGGAAGAACCGCGATTCCAGCCTCTCCGAAATGCGGGGTTTTAGGGAATTCCACCTGCTGCGCGGCCCCGTCAACGAGACCGAGGGCTATACGCTGTTTGCCTCGCACACGGTCTGGGCAAGCCAGGAGGATTTCGTCGCCTGGACGAAATCGGAAAACTTCCGCGCCGCCCATCGCAACGCCGGCGGCTCAAAGGTGCACTATCTGGGCCACCCGCAGTTCGAAGGCTTTTCGGTCGTCGAAGGCGCCTGAAACGCGCCTCCGCCAAGCCTGCTATGCTGCAGCCAGCAGGCTGGCGTTGCCTCCCGCCGCCGTCGTGTCGACGCAAACCGCGCGCTCATGCGCGTAAGCCGCGGGGTTCAGCACCTCGCTGACCAGAGGCACGATCGGCCCGGCGCGCTCGGCGATCACCTTGCGCACGATTCGCGCCGCCTCCGGCGTGCCGGAGAAGGCGACGACGTCGACGCGCAGCGAACGCGCCTCGACCGGATCGGGCCGGCCGTCGATCGCCGCCAGCGGCAGGCCCTTGCCGGTCAGCGCCGAGAGTGCTGCCGGCGCGCCGGGCGCCACCGCCAGGACCGCATTGCCGGCCGCGAGCGCCTGGATCGTCTGGGCAAGCAGCGTCTCGGCGTCCGGGCCGAGGCAAAGCACCCGGCCGCGCGGGGCCAGCGACAGCGTGTTGGCCTCGCCGGTCGGTCCGGGCAGGTCGACCTGGCCGAAATCGAGACTCGCCGCGGCAGCGATTGCCGCCGCGCCCTTGCCGCGCAGATGCTTCCTCAGGATCGCGACGCGATCCGGCCGTGTCGACCAGCCGCCGAGCGTCGGATCCGGCAGATTGTCGGCAAGCTCGGTCGCCGTCACCTTGTGGCCCTCGCCTACTTCGGTGCCGGCCTCCGGCCCCCTGCGGAAGCGGCGCAGGTAATGCGGTCCGCCGGCCTTCGGGCCGGTGCCCGAAAGCCCCTCGCCGCCGAAGGGCTGCGAGCCGACGACGGCGCCGATCTGGTTGCGGTTGACATAGATGTTGCCGGCATGGATGCCATCGACGAAATGCTGGACGCGGCCCTCGATGCGGGTGTGCAGGCCGAAGGTCAGGCCGTAGCCCTTGCGGTTGATGGCGGCGATCACCGCGTCGATGTCGTCGGCATCGAAGGTCGCGACGTGCAGCACCGGGCCGAACACCTCGCGCTCCATCTCCTCGATGCCCTTGACACGGAAGACATGCGGCGCGACGAAGCGGCCGGTCGCCGGCGCTTCGAGCTTGGCGATCAGCCTGCCTTCCAGCCCCTTCTTCTTGCAGTAGTCGCTGATCGAAGCCTGCGCCTCGTCGTCGATGACCGGGCCGACATCGGTCGAAATCAGCCAGGGGTTGCCGACATTGAGCGCTTCCATCGCGCCCTTCAGCATCTCCAGCATCTTCTTCTCGACATCCTTCTGCACGTAGAGCACGCGCAATGCCGAGCAGCGCTGGCCGGCGCTCTGGAAGGCCGACGCGAGGATGTCACGCACCGCCTGTTCCGGCAGCGCGGTGGAATCGACGATCATCGCATTCAAGCCGCCCGTCTCGGCGATCAGCATCGCATCGGGCGCCGCGGTCTCGGCCAGTTGCTTCTCGATCAGCTTGGCGACCTCGGTCGAGCCGGTGAAGCAGACGCCGGCGATGCGCGGGTCGGCGGTGAGCGGCGCGCCGACCGACGGGCCGTCGCCTGGCAGAAGTTGGATGACATCCTCGGGCACGCCGGCCTCGCGCAGCATCTCGACGGCGCGAAAGGCAATCAGCGGCGTCTGCTCGGCCGGCTTGGCGATCACCGAATTGCCGGTGACCAAAGCCGCCGCGATCTGGCCGGTGAAGATCGCCAGCGGAAAGTTCCAGGGCGAGATGCAGACGATCGCGCCGCGCGCCTCGGTGCCGTTCTCGGCATTCGCTGCTTCGGCAGCGTAATAGCGCAGGAAGTCGACCGCCTCGCGCACCTCGGCGACGCCGTCGGCCAGCGACTTGCCGGCCTCGCGGGTGGCAAGAGCGAAGAACTCGGCGGCATTGGCCTCGTAGAGGTCGGCGGCACGGTTGAGGATCGCTGCGCGCTCGGCAACAGGACGCTTCGCCCAGGCGGGTTGCGCGTCGACGGCGATGCGCACCGCGGTCGCCACCTGCTTGGCCGCCGCTTCATGCACCGTGCCGACGATTTCGTCCGGCTTGGCCGGATTGACGATCTGCCGCTGCTTACCGTAGCCGGCGGCGCGCGTGACAGGCTTGGCGTGCCAGCGGTCCGCTCCGTCGAATTCCGCCCTCGCTCTGTCGACGGCCGCGAGCGTCACCGGATCGGTGATGTCGAAGCCCCTGGAATTGCGGCGTCCGGCGCCGAAGATCGCCGCGGGGCGCGCGATCGCCGGGTTGGCGGCGGGACCCTGCGTCTCGACGGTCGCGAGAGGGTCGCGCGCAATCTCCTCGGGCTCGACTTCCTCGTCGGTCAACTGGTGGACGAAGGAGGAGTTGGCGCCGTTCTCCAGCAGACGGCGCACCAGATAGGCAAGCAGGTCGGAATGGGCGCCGACCGGCGCGTAGATGCGGCAGCGCGTGCCTTCGGCCTGCCGCACCGTCTCGTGCAGCGCCTCGCCCATGCCGTGCAGGCGCTGGAACTCGAAACTGTCGCGGTCCTTCGCCATCGACAGGATCGCGGCCACGGTGTGCGCATTGTGGGTGGCGAACTGCGGATAGATGCGGTCGGTCATCGACAAAAGCTTCTTCGCGCAGGCCAGGTACGAGACGTCGGTGTTGGCCTTGCGGGTGAAGACCGGATAGCCGGACAGGCCGAGCGTCTGCGCGCGCTTGATCTCGGTGTCCCAATAGGCGCCCTTCACCAGCCGCACCATGATCCGGCGGTCGTATTTCTTCGCCAGTGCGTAGAGCCAGTCGATGGCGAAAGCCGCGCGCGGGCCGTAGGCTTGTACGACAACCCCAAAACCGTCCCAGCCGGCAAGTTCCGGCTCGGCCAGCACGCGTTCGATGACATCGAGCGACAGGTCGAGGCGATCCGCCTCCTCGGCGTCGATGTTGAGGCCCATGCGCGAATGCCGTGCGGCGAGCGCCAGCGACAGGAGCCGCTCGGCCATCACCGGCAACATGGTCTCGCGCTGCGCCACCTCGTAGCGCGGATGCAGCGCCGAGAGCTTGACCGAAATGCCGTGATTGTAGCGGATGTCGGGGCCGTTCGACCCGGAATCGAGTGAGGAGATCGCGTCCGCATAGGCGCGGTGGTAGCGCAACGCGTCGGCCTCCGTGCGGGCGGCCTCGCCCAGCATGTCGAAGGAGTAGAGATAGCCTTTCTGTGTCATCGGCCGGCCGCGTTTGACCGCCTCGGCGATGGTGCGGCCGAGCACGAACTGCTCGCCCATCTCGCGCATCGCCGCGGCGACCGCCTTGCGGATCACCGGTTCGCCCAGCCTGCGCACCATGGCGCGCAGCGTGCCTTCGATGCCGCCCTCGCCTTCATCGAGCACGCGGCCGGTCAGCATCAGCGCCCAGGTCGAAGCGTTGACGAAGATCGAGCTGGAACCGCCCGAATGCGCCGACCAGTCATGCGGCGCGATCTTGTCGGCGATGAGATCGTCCATCGTCTCGGTGTCCGGAACGCGCAGCAGCGCCTCGGCCAGGCACATCAGCGCCACGCCTTCCTTGGTCGACAGGCCGTAGGCCGAGAGGAAGACCTCCATCAGCCTGGGATCGGTCGAGCCGCGCACCGCGCGCACCAGGTCGGCTGCGCGCGCCGAGATCGCCTTGCGCTCCTCGGCTGACAAGCCCGCCGTCGCCGACAGGCGCTTCACCGCCTCGTCTTCGTCGGGCAAATAATTGGCGCGGATCTGCTGGCGGATGGCGTCGAGCGGCATGTCGGGTCCATGAAAGCGAGCGTGAGCGAACGGTCTGGCGGTCGCCGGACCGGATGGCGCAAGCTAGCACAGCTGCGAATTCCAGTCGGTCCAAAGAAATCGACAGGATAGTCCATTCGATCTATCATATAGGCATCATTTCCAATCTTTTGACTGCCATTTCGATGACCGAAGACCAATTGGACCGCATCGACCGCAACATCCTGTCCGCGCTGGGGCGCGATGGCCGGCTTTCGATGTCTGAGCTGGCTTTGAAGGTCGGCCTGTCGAAGACGCCGGTGCAGGCGCGCGTGAAGCGGCTGGAGAAGGATGGCTATATCAGAGGCTACCGCGCAGTCATCGACCGCGAACGCATGGGCGAAGGCCATGTCGCCTTCGTCCAGGTGAAGCTGTCGGACACGCGCTCGGCAGCGCTCGACGCCTTCAACCGCGCGGTACAGGGCGTGCCGGAGATCGAGCAATGCCACATGATGGCGTCGAGCTTCGACTATTTGCTGAAGGTTCGCACCACCGACATCGCCGCCTATCGCCGGGTCCTCGGCGAGCGCATCTCGGCCTTGCCCCATGTCGCGCAGACGTCGACCTTCGTGGCAATGGAGACGGTGAAGGATCGTTAAATCATCGACACGGGGACTTTGAAAGGTTGCCGTTTGTCTTGGTGCAAGATTTTCCGTCATGTCCGTGAAATCAGCACAAACGCTGGGGATTGGTTGAAGCCGCCCCGAACCTCGTCATTCTATGG
>CCNB01000004.1:444166-472444 GCA_000824785.1 Mesorhizobium plurifarium
CATAGAATCCATGCCGTGACTTGGAAGCGCCGCCACGGTGCAGAATTCTGCTCCGTTGCACGCCTTGGCGAAGGTAACGGCATGGATTCCAGGGTCTTCGCGACGGAGCTTCGCTCCTGCTCCGCCCTGGAATGACGATCGCGATGGGCGTTTCGGCCAATCTCCAACGCATGCCGCTTGCCAACGCAAACAGAGCCGATCGGTCAAAATCCCCTTGCAGTGCCGTTAGTGCGAGGCTTCCTCATCTGATCGACCTCCTCGCTGGTCCTTATCAATGCCTCGGCGATCGCAAATTCCGCCTCCAAGGCTTCGAATTCAGCTACAAATTCCGGGTCGTTAAACCAGTCCTTGGCAGCATCTTCGACGGGAACTGTTTTTCGGTTCATGGGATCACCTCTTATCCCTTTATTCCGACAGCGTCTTCAGGAACGCCACCAGCGCCGCGCGCTCGCGATCGGACAGATCGAGCGGATGAACCTCCGACACGCCTTCCACACTGAGCGGCGCCTTCGAATAATGCGCCACCACCTCGTCGAGCGTCGCGAACTGACCGGCATGCATGTAAGGCGGTCGGCTTGCGGCGCCCCTGAGCGACGGCGTCTTGTAGGCGCGCATGATTTGCGGCCCGCCCTTGACCATGAAGCGCAGCTCGCGGCAGGCGCTCTCGTCGCCGTCGCGGAACTTGCCGAGACAGTTGAACGGATCGGCCTCGACCTGCGCCACGGCGTCCACCCGCCCGCGGTCCGGCGGCAGGCCGTCGACCGTCGGCACCCCGGTGTTGTGGAAGGCGTTGTCGGTGAAGCGCGGGCCGTTATGGCAGGTCACGCAATTCGCCTTGCCGATGAACAGTTTCAGCCCGAGAATCTCTTCCGGTGAGAACGCCGCATCCCCTTCCGGCTTGGCGCCGGTCGCGAGATCGATGGCGAAGCGGTCGAAGCGCGTCTGCTCAGGCTCGATCGAGCGCTCGAAGGCGGCGAGCGCCTTGCCGATATTGGCATAGACGCGATTGACGTCGTCTTGCTGGCCAGCGGGCATGGCGTTCCACGCCGCCTTCTCGGCATCCGTGCCGAGCGGGCTGGCATTGGCCGGCACGGTGGAAAGGTCCGGCATCGGTCCGAAGATGCGCTCGTAGCGCTCGCCGAACCGCTTCTTGATGTAATGCGCGAAAGCAGCCCGATTGCCGGCCTGCTCCAGCGGGTTTTCAAGCGGCGTCAGCGCTTGCGCCCACAGGCTGTCGCGCCTTCCATCCCAGAAGAACCACGGATTGCGCGCCACGCCGGCCAACGGCATCGTACGGCGGTTGGTATGGCCGACGCCGACCGCTTGCGGCAGGTCGTCCTGGAACTGCCGGTCGATCTTGTGGCAGGTCGAGCAGGACACGGTGCCGTCTCGGCTCATGCCGGCATCGAAGAACAGCGTCGAGCCAAGCGCCGCGGCCGCCGGCACGTCGCCGTACTGGTTCGTGGTGTCGGGTTTCAGGGACGGCAGCGTGTTCAGCGCCAGCGATGCAATGATCTTCTTCTCGGCGTCGCTGAACTGCGGCTCGCCGCAGCCGCCCAACAGGGCGAGAGCGGCCAAAGCCAGCAGGCTTGCAATGCTGGCAATGCGCCTCATGGCCCGCTCACAACACGACGTTGAAGACGACGGAATCGGATCCGGCCGCCGCCGAAATACCGAAGTGCAGCTGCCACCAGCCGCTCATCGTGAACTTCACGCCATCGATGCGATAGCGCCCCTGGCCGAGATAATCGGTCGCCTGCGGACTGGTCGGCAGGCCGTGATCGTGCTGCGGCATCCCGCCCGAAACGGTGATGGCGGCCCCTTCCACCGGCGCGCCGGCGGCGGTCTTCAGCGTCAGCAGCCAGGACTGCAGCTCGCCCTGCCGGACGACGCCGCGCTCCGGCTCGAAGCTCGCGACGAACAGGCCGTTCGCCGTCTTTTTCGAGCGCGACAGATCCGGGCCGGACGCCGATTGCGGCAACGTCAGATAGACGGCGGCCACAATGCCGACCAGCAGGGCGGCCAGACCGAGACCCGCAAGAATGTAACGCCATATCGATGCCAAACCCGTTCCTCTTCGGCTGCTAACGTCGCGGGCCGCTTGTCGCGTCCCGCCCTGCCTGTGGGAAATCGCTTCTGGCGCAAAATTCGCCGCTCGCCAAGCATGGCGCTGCCGGCCGCAAAAAGCTACAGCAACAACATCTTAGGAAGGGATAGCCCGCATGGCCAAAGGTATCGCGTCGATCGGCGAATGCATGCTGGAACTGTCGGGCCAGAGCGGCTCGAACTGGCGCATGAGCTTTGCTGGCGACACCTTCAACACGCTCTGGGCGTTGCACGCCTTGAGCCCGGACCGGCCCGCGACCTATGTGTCGGCCTTCGGCGACGACCCCTTCTCGCGCGACCAGATCGCTTTCTTCGATCAGAACGGCATCGGCATAGGCAACAGTCCGGTCATCGCCGGCGCACGCCCCGGCCTTTACGCCATAACGCTCGCCGGCGCCGAGCGCGCCTTCACCTACTGGCGAAGCGACGCGGCAGCGCGCGAGCTCGCCTCGGACCCGGCAGCACTGACAAAAAACCTTGAAAACCAGGCGCTTGTCTATTTTTCCGGAATCACCCTGGCGATTCTGGACGAGGCCGCGCGGAAAACTTTGCTGACGGCCATAGTTGCGGCCCGCCAGGCCGGCTCGCTCGTCGCCTTCGACCCGAACTACCGCCCGCGTCTGTGGCCGAGCCGCGAGATGGCCCACGCCGCGATCCTGGAGGCGCTCGCCGTGACCGACATCGCGCTGCCGACCTTCCCGGACGAGCAAATGCTGTTCGGGGACCAGACGCCGCAGGCAACGGCGGAGCGCCTTGGCGAGTTGACTGGCGAAGTCGTGGTCAAGAATGGCGAGCAGCCGGCCCTGATTGCGCTGAACGGCGCTTCGCAAATCGTCGACGCAGTGCATGTGGCCACGCCTGTCGACACCACGGGTGCCGGCGATTCCTTCAACGGCGGCTACCTCGCCGCGCGGCTTGCCGGCCATGCGCCCGCCGACGCCGCCCGCCGCGCGCACAAAGTCGCCGCCGCGGTGGTGCAGGTTCGCGGCGCGCTGGCGCCGTTTGAGACGTTGAGAGCCGCCTTCGACAGTTAAGCAATATCGAAGCTTAAGCAGATTTCACTTCAATACCATCAAACTTCAGGGCAGCCGGAACCGGTATTCCGTCACCTGATGATAGATCTGTCCCGGCCACAGCGTTGCCTGCGGGAAATAAGGCCGGTTCGGTGCGTCCGGCCAGGTCTGCGCTTCGAGGCAAAGGCCCGAAAACGCCTTGTAGCGGCGGCCCTCGAGCCCCGGCGATGTCGGCGCGACATACTGGCCGATATAGAGCTGCAGTCCGGGCTCGGTGGTCCAGACCTCCATCTCGACGCCGGAATTGGCGCCCTGCACCCAGGCCGCCTGGTGCAGCGGCCCGCGGCTGGGCGCCAGGCAGTAATTCAGGTCGTAGCGAAGCTGCTCGCCCTCCATTTCCATGCGCAGCGGCCGCGCCTGCCGGAAGTCGTAAGGCGTGCCGTCGACGGGCTTCACGACGCCGGTCGGGATCATCTCGTCATCGACGGGCGTGTAGGCGCCGGCGTTGAGCATCAGCCGGTGGTCGAGGATGTCGCCGGCCCCGCCATCGTCGAGATTGAAGTAGGAATGCTGCGCGAGGTTGCACAGCGTCGGCTCCTCGCAGGTCGCCGTCAGCTCCATGCTGAGCGTGCCGGGTATCTTCAGCCGGTAGGTGCAGGTGACGTCGAGCGCGCCGGGAAAGCCCATGGCGCCGTCCGGGTCGTGCAACGTCAGCGTCACGAAATCGCGGCCGTGCAACGAGACGGTCCATGGCCGGTGGAAATAGCCTTCCGAGCCGCCATGCAGCGTATGCTTGCCGAGAAAATTGCGCTCGGTCTGGTAGCGCTTGCCCGCGATGGTGAAACGGCCGCCGCCGATGCGGTTGGCGAAGCGGCCGACGACGGCGCCAAAGAAGGCGCGGTCGGTCTCGTAGGGTTCGAAACGGTCGTAGCCCAGCACCAGCGGCGCATCATGGCCGCTGAGCCTGAGATCCTGGACGATGGCGCCGAGTCCGATGATGTTGGCGGTAAGGCCGCCGCCGCGGATGGTGAAACGGCGAACCGGCTCGCCCGCCTGCGTCGTGCCGAAGACCTCGCCGTCTCTCATCGCCATGCTCGAAATGCCAGTTCTCGATCCTTGGATTTAGGCCGGCTGTGTCTTGTCCGGCAAGGGCAGGCGTTTCGCCTGCCCTGCTCTATGGACAATTATCAGAGCCCCAGGCCGCCGAAGCAGGCATATTTGGTGTCTAGATAGTCCTCGATGCCCTGGTGCCCGCCTTCGCGGCCGAGGCCGGATTCCTTGACGCCGCCGAACGGCGCCTCCGGCGTGGTGATCAGGCCTTCATTGACGCCGACCATGCCATATTTCAGGCCTTCCATCACCCGGAAGGCGCGGCCGAGATCGCCGGTGTAGAAATAGGCCGCCAGGCCGAACTCGGTGTCGTTGGCCAAGGCGATCGCTTCTTCCTCGGTCTCGAACTTGAACACCGGCGCGATCGGCCCAAAGATCTCTTCCTTCATGAAGCGCATGTTCGGCGTGGCGTTCGAGATCACCGTCGGCTGGAAGAACGAGCCGCCCAGCGCATGGCGCTTGCCGCCGGTGACGACCTTACCGCCCTTCGACGTCGCGTCGGCGATGAATTCCTCGACCTTCTCGACCGCCTTCTCGTCGATCAGCGGTCCCTGCTGGACGCCTTCCTCGAGGCCCGAGCCGACTTTCAGATTGTTGCTGGCGGCGGCGAGCTTTTCGACGAACTTGTCGTAGATGCCGGCCTGGACGAGGAAACGGTTGGTGCACACGCAGGTCTGGCCGGAATTACGGTATTTCGCGGTGATGGCGCCGGCTACCGCGCGGTCGACATCGGCGTCGTCGAAGACCAGGAACGGCGCGTTGCCGCCGAGCTCCATCGACACTTTCTTGACCGTCGAGGCCGACTTCTGGATGAGCAGCTTGCCGACCTCGGTCGAGCCGGTGAAGGTGATCTTCTTGACCAGCGGATTGGTGCAGAGCTCGTCGCCGATCTCGCCGGCCGAACCGGTGACGACATTGACGACGCCTTTCGGGAAGCCGACTTCCTCCACCAGCGCGCCCCAGGCGAGGCCCGAATAAGGCGTCTGCGAGGCGGGCTTCACCACCGCGGTGCAGCCGGCAGCCAAAGCCGGGCCGATCTTGCGGGCAAGCATCGAGGACGGGAAGTTCCACGGCGTGATGGCGGCGATGACGCCGACCGGCTCCTTGGTCACCAGGATGCGGCGGTCGCCCCATGGCGAGGGCACGATATCGCCATAGACGCGGCGGCCTTCCTCGGCGAACCACAGGATATAGCTTGCTGCCGAGCCGATCTCGCCCTTGGACTCGGTGAGCGACTTGCCCTGCTCGATGGTGAGCAGTTCGGCCAGCACGTCCTGATTGTCCATCATCGCGTCATGCAGCTTGCGCAGCAGCTTCGAGCGCTCGAGCGCGGTGGTCTTGCGCCAGCTCTTGAAGGCTTGCTCCGCAGCCTCGATAGCCCTGCGGGTCTCGGCCTTGCCGGCCTTCGGCACGGTGCCGATCTTCAGGCCCGTCGCCGGATTGTTGACGTCGATGGTCTGGCCGCTGTCGGCCTGCACCCATTCGCCATTGATGAGATTGGCCTGGCGCATGAAATGGCTGGTTTTCTGAAGCATTGTCTGGCCTCCGTTCGGCGCGCTGATCGGGCCGTTTTTCTGGAAATCCGTTGAGGCGTGCTCAAGAGCCGCACGCCGGCGCATTGCTCTTACCTAGGGAAAGGCGGGCAGGCAATCACAAGATGGCATATAGGGGTTGGGCCAACAAAGGCGAGAGCGCTCGGCCCCTCTAGCCGAAGATGTGGATCACCACCGTCAGCCAGAACGACGTGGTCACCACCGCGCTGGCGGTGGCAAGGGTCATCTGGTTCGAGGCCAGCGCCTGGCCGGTGTTGAACTGGACGGCGATCAGGTAGGAATTGATGCCCGAAGGCAGTGCAGCAACCACCACCGCGACCTTGGCCGTCAGCGGCGGCAGGCCGAGCAGCCACACGAAAGCCAGCACCAGCGCCGGCATCAGGAACAGCTTCAGACCCGACAGCGCCAGCGCCGGCCGGATATTGCCGGAGATGCCGAAGCGGCGCAGGCTGAGCCCCATGGCGAACAGCGCCACCGGGCCGGCCGTATCCGCCAGCGTGTCGACCAGCCGCTCGACGAGGTCGGGCAGCGGCAAGCCGGTAAGGCGCCAGGCGAGCCCCGCCAGGATGCCGATGATCAGCGGATTGATGAACAGCCGCCTGAGGAAGCTTTTGACGACGCGCAGCGGATGGACCGTCTCGCCGCTGCCGCGCCCGAACATCTCGAACAGCACGATCGAGGCCATCATCATGATCGGCAGGTGCACCGAGACCAGCAGCGACAGCACCTCGAAGCCGCTGGCGCCGAAGATGCCGAGGATGAAGGGCGCGCCGAGCAGCACGACGTTGGAATAGGCCGACGACACGCCGCCGACGATGCCGGCGCGGGCATCTCGCCCGAAGATGCGCGTCATCACCAGATGGCCCCCGGCCCAGGTGATGGCCACGGCCGCGAAATAGGCGCCCCACAGCGACCACGGCGTGACGCCGTGGAAATCCGATTTGACCATGGTCTGGAACAACAGCAGCGGCATCGCCACGTTGACGGCGAATTCGGAAATGCCCTCCCCGCTCGCCGGCTTCAGATAGAAGGTGAGCCCGGCCAGATAGCCGAGCGCCACGAGGCTGAAGACGAAGAGGACGGTTTCGGTAAGCGGAGTCATTTTCCGGGCAGGGTTATTTCTCCCGTGATAGGCGAGCCCTGATCGCCGTGCAATTGGCGCCGCGCGCTCTCCCCCCGGCGCCTCTGCTTGTTTTCCGGTCCGCTTTGCGATCCCTATATGCCATCACGGCCTTCCCCCGCCGGGCCGTCAAAGGACTTCCGATGCTGCGAATTGTTCTGGCGCTTTTTCTCCTGGCTGTTCCGAGCCTTGCCCACGCGACCGACGCCGGCTGGGCGTTGCTGCGCGACGGCGGCCATGTCGTGCTGCTTCGCCACGCTTTTGTCACCGGGGCGACCGACCCGGCCAATTTCGACATCGGCAATTGCGCGACGCAGCTCAACCTGTCGGAGCGCGGCAAGCAGCAGGCAAGCCGCATCGGCGCACTCTTCGCGGCGCGCGCGGCGCCGATCGACCACGTGCTCTCCAGCCGCTATTGCCGTTGCCTCGACACGGCCCGCATCGCTTTCGAATCCGAACCGCAACCCTTCGCGCCGCTCGACCTGCTCAAGACCGACCCGGCCGAAAAGACCGCGCAAATGGAAGCGGTGATGAAGGAGATCCGCGGCTATTCCGGCTCCGACAATCTGGTGCTGGTCACGCATCTGGAAAACATCGAGGCGCTCACCGGCATAGCGCCGCGCGAGGGCGAGGCCGTGGTGGTGGCACCGGAAGGCGACGCCCTCAAGGTGCTCGGTCGCGTCACTTTCTAAGGCGTCGCGCCGACCGGTGTTGCCGAAATACAACTCCTGGAAGAAGCCGCAAATCCGTCGTGACAATGCCGCTTGCGACAACCCGTCGCAGGGTCTATAGGCGCGCTCCCGGTCACGAAAACCGAAGCGAGCACAACGGTTGGAGCTTTCGTCTCCGCCCGCGCAGCCGGCTCTGCCACACTGTGTACGGCGCCGTTTCGGGGATAGGGATTGCGGATGTAGCTCAGAGGTGAGAGCGCCGGATTTGGGTCCGGAGGTCGGGGGTTCGAGTCCCTTCATCCACATCGCGGATAGCTCAGAGGGTAGAGCATCAGATTTTTAATCTGACTGTCGAAGGTTCGATTCCTTCTCCAACGGCCTGATAAGCCGACACCTTCAGGTGGTGTTATCCAAAACGGTCCGGGGACCGGAATGCGAGGATTTCACGGACGGCAGGCTTCGGCCTCGCCGGCCCGCGGCGTCCTGCGCCATCGGCTCGCGGCCAGGCCCGCGGTGACGATCAAGGCGCGGCGCGGCCGGCAAGGGAAGCTTCGGCTTCCGGCGCCCGCTTCGCCGCCCCGCGATCCACTCCCGAAGGCCCGCTGCGGATCGATGCCACCGGTCCCCGGATCATTCGTGCCCGGGACATGAAGTACGACGACGAAACGAGAAACGAAAAGGATGATCGACGCATGACGTGACGCCTCGCATGGGGCCATGCCCGACAGGAGTAAGACAATGAAGACCATTCTCGAAAAGCTTCTTGGACGCCAGCGCGTCCTCGTGAAGGAAAATGAACGTGCCGTCGCCCTCTACAAGGGCGAGATCCAGGCAATCCTGATGCCGGGCGAACATTGGCTCGCCAACCGGCGCGGAAACCTGGAAATCTCCAGGCACGACCTGAAGAACCCGGAATTCGTTTCGGCTTACGAGAAGGCGTTGTTCGACAAGCTCCCGGATGTGGCCGCGCGTCACTTCACCGTCGTCCGCACCGGGCGCACGGACGTCGCCGTCGTCGAGCGCGACGGCGCCCTGCATGCCGTGCTTACTCCGGACCGCAAGCTCGTGCTGTGGACGGATGCCGGACCGTGGAAGGTGACGACTGTCGACACGGCGGCCGATCTGGCTGTCGATCCGGCCCTGATGCGCAGGATCGGCCAGGCCCGGAAGACGGAGCACGTGTTCCTGCATCCGGTCGTGGACGGTCAGGTCGGGCTGTTGTTCGTGGACGGCGTCTTTGCCCGCACACTTGCCGCGGGCGTGCACGCCTTCTGGAATGTCGGGCGCATGGTCCAGGTGAAGGTCGTCGACATCAAGCGCCAGTCGCTCGATGTCGCCGGGCAGGAAGTGTTGACCAGGGATCGCGTGACGATCCGCGTCAACATCGCCGCCGAATACCGGGTCGTCGATCCGGTGACGGCGGTGAGCACGGTGAAGGACTTCTCGGAAGCCCTCTACCGCGCCCTGCAGTATGCCTTCCGCAAGACGCTTGGCGCGCTCACGCTCGACCAGATCCTCGACAAGAAGGTCACGGTCGACGAGGACGCGGCGGCCAAGGTGCGCGACGACATGGCCGCGATCGGCGTCGAGGTCAGCGATATCGCTCTCAAGGATGTGATCCTGCCGGGCGACATGCGCGAGATCCTCAACCAGGTGGTTTCGGCCGAGAAGCAGGCCGAGGCCAACGTCATCCGCCGCCGCGAGGAGACGAACGCCACGCGTTCGCTGCTCAACACGGCCAAGGTGATGGCCGAGAACCCGGTGATGCTGCGGCTGAAGGAGCTCGAGGCTCTCGAAGCCATCGCCGGCAAGGTCGAGCGGCTCACCGTCCACAACGGGACGGGCGGGCTGCTCAACGATCTGGTCAAGCTCCGCGACTGATGCATGTCGCCCAAAAACGGTTCCGGCTTCGGGACAACGACATGCATCGACATCGAAAGCTGACGCCGCGTAAAATGGGAAGGGCCGCCGGGTAGACCGGCGGCCCTTCTTGCGTTTCCCTGGCCCCTACTCATCTGCCCTCGGCGCATCAGGCCTTTTCCTGCCGGGAAAAACCGATTAGACAGCGCCCAAAGCAAGATGCGGACAGATTCCGCCCGCAACCCGAAGGAAGAGCCCTTGTCCACCACGTTCGAGAAAGTCGCCAAGATCATTGCCGACACCAGCGAGATCGATATCGACACCATCACGCCCGAGAGCCACACCATTGACGATCTCGGCATCGACAGCCTCGATTTCCTCGACATCGTCTTCGCCATCGACAAGGAATTCGGCATCAAGGTACCGCTCGAGAAGTGGACGCAGGAAGTCAACGACGGCAAGGCTTCGACCGACGATTACTTCGTCATGAAGAACCTGTGCGCCAAGATCGACGCGCTGGTCGCGGCCAAGAACGCTTGATGTGGCGCTCACCTGCTTGATCCACGGCCGTCCATGAGCAGCCCGCACGACGTCGTCATCACCGGCATTGGCCTTATCTCCTCATTGGGAGAAGGCCCCGACGCGCACTGGCAGAAGCTGACGCAGCCTGGGTTCCAGCCGGTGCTCGATGCGGCACGCTTCGCGCCCTATACCATCCATCCCCTGCCCGAGATCGATTGGAACCTGCAGATCGCCAAGCGCGGCGACCAGCGCCAGATGGAAACATGGCAGCGTCTCGGCACCTATGCCGCCGGCCTGGCACTGGACGATGCCGGCATCAAGGGCAATGACGAGCTCTGCACCACGATGGACATGGTGGTGGCGGCCGGTGGCGGCGAGCGCGACGAGGCCGTCGACGCCGCGATCCTTGCGGCCTCCGAGAGCCGCAACGACCGCGACGTGCTGCTCAACGAGAAGCTGACCACGGAACTGCGGCCGACTTTGTTCCTTGCCCAGCTCTCCAACCTGCTCGCCGGCAACATCTCCATTGTCCACAAGGTCACCGGTTCCTCCCGCACCTTCATGGGCGAGGAAGGTGCCGGCGTTTCGGCCGTCGAGACGGCGGCCGCCCGCATCCGTTCGGGACAGTCGACCCATGTTCTGGTCGGCGGCGCCTTCCAGACCGAGCATTCCGACATGCTGCTCGGCTACGAGCTTGCCGGCTACCTGCATCGCGGGCCTTGGAGGCCGGTCTGGCAGCGCCAGGGCGCCGAAGGCGGCGGCGTGGTAACGGGCTCGGGCAGCGCCTTCCTCGTCCTCGAACAACGCGAGCACGCAAAAAAACGCGGCCGCAAGATCTACGCCGAGCTTGGCCCTGTTGTCTCCGGCCGCGCCAGGCGCCGGCAAGGCGAGTTGAATTCAGGGATTGCCGCGCTGTTGAAGCAGGCCCACCTTCCCGATGGCGACCTGCTGACGATTTCCGCCGCCTCCGGCGCGCACGTCGCAACCGCGGCCGAAAAAGCGGTGCTCGACGCCAACCCGGCTTTGGCCGTGCGCGCCTTCTCGACGCTGACCGGCCATATGAAGGAAGCGCAATTCCCCTTTGCGGTTGCGCTCGCGGCAATGGCCGTCGACCGTGGGGCCGGCTATCCTGTCTTCGATGCCACGGCGGAGCGCCCATTCGAAGGCGCCCCCAATTCCGTCCTTGCAACCGCGATCGGCTATCACCAATTCGAGGGTCTGGGGCTGATCAAGGCCGCTTAGAGCAATTCCAGGAAGGCGCGTCGCGGTTTTCCGTCCGGATTGCGTGAAAACAAAGAGTTAGAGCGGCTTGGTGATTCTATCAAACGAACCGCTGAACCGCTCTAGAACGAGGCAATAGAACATGGCCAATCTTCGCGATCACATGGGTCGGCCGATTGTCGCGGTGACCGGCATCGGCGTGGTGACGTCGCTGGGTGTCGGCAAAAAGGACAACTGGGCCGCGCTGACCTCGGGCAAATCCGGCATCCATCCGATCACCCGCTTTCCCGTCGACCACCTCAACACCCGCATTTCCGGCATGGTCGACTTCCTTCCCTCGAGCTCGAAGGGCGCCAGCCACCTCACCTACGAACTGGCCGAGACGGCGGCCCAGGAGGCCGTCTCGGAAGCTGGCCTCGATTCCGGCGATTTCGCCGGCCCGCTGTTCCTGGCCTCGCCGCCGGTCGAGCTCGACTGGGCCGACCGCTTCTCGCTCTATAATTCCGACAAGAATGACGGCGGCGCCGAAAGGCTGCTGCGAGTGGCGCGCGGGCTGAAGGAGCTCGACATCTTCGAGACCACGCAGTTCGGCTCGATCGCCGACCGGCTGGCCGACCGCTTCGGCACGCGCGGCCTGCCGATCACTTTGTCCACCGCCTGCGCCTCGGGCGCCACTGCCATCCAGCTCGGCGTCGAGGCGATCCGGCGCGGCGAGTGCGACAAGGCGCTGTCGATCGGCGCCGACGGCTCGGCCACCGCCGAGGCGCTGATCCGCTTCTCGCTGCTGTCGGCGCTCTCCACCCATAACGACATCCCCGAGAAAGCGTCAAAACCCTTCTCCAAGGACCGCGACGGCTTTGTCCTGGCCGAAGGCTCCGGCGCGCTGGTGCTGGAATCGCTGGAGGCCGCCCTTGCCCGCGGCGCGACCATCCTCGGCATCATGCGCGGCTGCGGCGAGCGCGCCGACGACTTCCACCGAACCCGCTCCAAGCCCGATGCTTCGCCGGCGATCGCCACGGTGCGCGCTGCCCTTGCCGATGCGGGCCTCAGCGAAGACGAGATCGACTATGTCAACGCGCACGGCACCTCGACGCCGGAAAACGACAAGATGGAGCACCTGTCGCTGTCGACGGTGTTCGGCGAGCGGGTCGGCTCGATGCCGATCTCTTCGAACAAGTCGATGATCGGCCACACGCTGTCCGCCGCCGGCGCGGTCGAGGCCGCGTTCTCGCTGATGACCATGCGCGAGAGCGTCATCCCGCCGACCATCAATTACGACAATCCCGATCCGGCTATTGTCCTCGACGTGGTGCCGAACAAGAAGCGCAACGCCGAAGTCGGCACGGTCTTGTCGAATTCCTTCGGCTTCGGCGGTCAGAACACTTGCCTTGTCATGGCGCGGGAACCGGTCTAAGCGGACTTTTTCAGCCAGACTGAACCGACAGGCCACATGCGCGCATTGCAACTTATCGAGGACCGCCGTCTCGAAACGGTGGACCTGACGCCTCCCCCGCCGCCTTCACTGGGCGAAGTGACGCTCCGCATCAAGGCGGTGGCGCTCAACCATATCGACGTCTGGGGCTGGCGTGGCATGGCCTTCGCCAAGCGCAAGCTGCCGCTGGTCGTCGGCGCCGAGGCTGCCGGCGAGGTCGAGGCGGTCGGCCCCGGCGTCTCCAACCTGCTGCCGGGACAGTTGGTGTCGATCTACGGCGCGCGCACCTGCGGGTTGTGCCGTGCCTGCCGCGAAGGCCGCGACAATCTCTGCGAGCACGTTTCCGGCGTCCACGGCTTCCATCTTGACGGCTTTGCGCAGGAAAAGATCAACCTGCCGGCCCGCCTCCTGGTGCCCGCTCCCCCCGGCATCACGGAAATCGGTGCCGCGGTCGCTCCTGTCACCTTCGGCACCGTCGAACACATGCTGTTCGACAATGCCAGGCTGGAACCCGGCGAAACCATCCTTGTCCATGCCGGCGGTTCCGGCATCGGCACCGCCGCTATTCAACTCGCCAAGAAGATGGGTTGCACGGTGATCACCACGGTCGGCTCCAACGACAAGATCGACAAGGCCAAGGCGCTTGGCGCCGACCACGTCATCAACTACCGCGAGGACCGTTTCGAAGGCGTCGTGCGCAAGCTGACGAAGAAAAAGGGCGTCGACGTCGTGTTCGAACATGTCGGCGCCGACACCTTCGCCGGCTCGATGTTGTCCCTGAAGCGTGGCGGGCGCCTCGTCACCTGCGGCTCGACCTCCGGCGTGTCGACGCAGGTCAACCTCATGCAGCTCTTCCAGCAGCAGTTGAAGCTGCTCGGCTCCTTCGGCTGCCGCATGGAGAACATGGCCAACGCCATGCAGAAGATGGCCGCCGGCCTCGTCGCCCCCGTCATCGATACGGAGGTGGGCTTCGACGACATCGATGCCGCGCTGAAGCGCATGGAAGGCCGCGACGTCTTCGGCAAGATCATCCTGCGCGTTTCCTAAAGCAATTCCAGGAAAGGCGGATGGTCGGCAACGCGCTCAGGAAAGCCCGCCGGGACTTCATGTTCCGCTACGGCCGGCGGCTGCGCCAGATGGAGCACTGGCTGATCGCCAGGCTCGCCATCGTGTTGCTCTCGCTGCTGCGCCTGTTGCCGCCGGACAGCGCGCTCAACTTCGCCGACAGCGCCGCCCGCCGGGTCGGTCCGCTGGTCGGGCGCCACCGCGTGGCGGTCAACAATCTGCGCCTTGCCTATCCGCAGAAGAGCGACGCCGAGATCGAGGCCATCGCGCGCGACATGTGGGGCAACATGGCCCGTCTCGCGGCCGAGTACATCTTCCTCGACGCGCTGTTCGACTTCGACCCGGACGCTTCGAAGCCGGGGCGGGTCGAGGTTCGCGGTATCGAGCATTTCGTCGAGATCGCCGGTGAGAAGAAGCCGCATATCCTGTTCACCGGCCATCTCGGCAATTTCGAGTTGCTGCCGGTGGCCGCCGCCACATTCGGCATGAACATCACGGCGCTGTTCCGCCCGCCGAACAATCCTTACCTCGCCGACTACATCCATTCCACGCGCCGCTCCTCGATGGGCGCCCTGCTGCCCTCCGCCGCCGGAGCGTCGTTCGCCCTTGCCGCCATCCTGGAAAAGGGCGGCAATATCGGCGTGCTGGTCGATCAGAAATTCTCGGGCGGCGTGGAGACGACTTTCTTCGGCCGTCCATGCCAGACCAATCCGATGCTTGGGATGCTCGCCCGTCACTATGACTGCGATGTCTACCCCGCCCGCTGCGTCAGGCTGCCGGGCAACCGCTTCCGCCTGGAAATCGAGGACAAGCTGACCCTGCCGCGCACCAGCGACGGCAGCGTCGACGTCGATGCCGCCACCCAGCTTCTCACCGACGTGGTCGAGCGCTGGGTGCGCGAGGATCCCGGACAGTGGATGTGGTTCCACAAGCGCTGGGAAATCAGCGGCCGCCGCCGCAAGCGCGCAAAGGCGAAGGCGGCAGCCGGCCAGTAATCGGCTTTCAGTTGGTGACGACGATCCGCGTGTTGCCGAAGCCGACTTCCTTCACCATCGTGTAGAAGGTCGCGGCATTGGCCGGGTGCAGGCGCACGCAGCCATGCGAGGCCGGGCGCCCGAGATTTCTCACCGCCCCGGTGCCGTGAATGGCGTAGCCGCCATGGAAGAACACCGAATAGGGCATCGGCGAGTTGTCGTACTTGCGCGAATACCACATCCGGGCGGTCCATTGCGGCCGGTAGCTGCCGCGCGGCGTGAAGTAGCCCTTGCGCGCGGTCGACACGCTCCAGCGATAGACCACCTGGCCGTATTTGCTGACGGTCATGGTCTGCGACGAGACGTCGATGTTGGCGACCAGCGTTGCCGCCCGGCTTGCGATGGACATGCCGAACAACGCGGTTGCCAGCACGGTTGCCATGAGAACGAACTTTTTCATGCGATCAAACCCCTTTGATTGCCCCCTGCCATCCACGCGGTTTTCCATCTTTTTGCCGGCAGGTGCGTTAAGTACCACACACTCGTTGACGAATCCGCCAATCCAATGCGGTGAATTTGAACGATTTTCCCGGTATAGTTGCCGCCGCGACACGCACCCTCTGGGGTTTAGGCAGGGGCGTTGGGCCATGCCCGGATCGTCGAGTGGCAATGAGCGACTGCTTGCTTGCAAAAGTGCTGCGTTCCTTCTTCAATCCGCCGCATGGATGAACGACTTCTCAAGGCGGTCGAGGATCGGACCGACGACCTCGTTGCGCTGACCGCGGACCTGATCCGCTTCCCAACCGTCAACCCGCCGGGCGAGGCCTACCGGCCATGCGCGGAGTTTCTTGGCGCCCGCCTGAAGAAACTCGGCTTCGAAACCGAATTCATCCGTGCCGAGGGCGCGCCAGGCGATAGCGACCGCTATCCGCGCGTCAACGTCGTCGCCCGCTTCGATGGCCGCTCGCCCGGCCCCTGCGTGCATTTCAACTCACATATCGACGTGGTCGAGGCCGGCGACGGCTGGACCGTCGATCCCTTTGCCGGCGTGGTGAGGGACGGCAGGGTCTATGGCCGCGGCGCCTGCGACATGAAGGGCGGCCTGGCCGCTTCGGTCATCGCCGTCGAAGCCTTCATGCGCACCCATCCCGACTTTCCCGGCGCCATCGAGATATCGGGCACGGCGGACGAGGAATCGGGCGGTTTCGGCGGCGTCGCCCATCTGGCCAGGCTCGGCTATTTCTCCAAGCCGAAGGTCGACCACGTCATCATCCCCGAGCCGTTGAACAAGGATCGCATCTGCCTTGGCCATCGCGGCGTCTGGTGGGCCGAGATCGAGACCAAGGGCGAGATCGCGCACGGCTCTATGCCGTTCCTCGGCGACAATGCGGTGCGCCATATGGGCGCCGTCCTGCAGGCCTTCGAGGAGGAACTCTTCCCGGCGCTCGACCGCAAGATGACGCGCATGCCGGTTGTGCCGGAAGGCGCCCGACGCTCGACCATGAACATCAATTCCGTCCATGGCGGCCAGACGGAGGATTTCCGGCCGGGCCTCCCCTCGCCCAACGTGCCGGATTCCTGCCGGCTCACCATCGACCGGCGCTTCCTGCTGGAAGAGGACATCGCCACCGTCAAAGGCGAAGTCACCAGCATCCTCGAGCGGCTGAAGCGCGAGCGCAGGAAATTCGACTACGAGATCCGCGACCTGATGGAGGTGCTGCCGCTGATGACCGAGCGCGACGCGCCGGTGGTGAAGGCTGTCGCCAAAGGCATCATGGAGGTGTTCGACCGCGAGCCCGACTATGTGATCTCGCCCGGCACGTATGACCAGAAGCATGTCGCGCGCCTCGGCCATCTCTATGACTGCATCGCCTATGGCCCGGGCATCCTCGACCTCGCCCACCGGCCGGACGAATGGGTGGGCATCGCCGACATGGTGGAATCGGCCAAGGTGATGGCGATCGGCCTCAACGTGCTCTTGCGCGGCACGACCGGCTGATACGCAAAAACATTCCGCCTGGCGCCGCTGGGCAGCACGAAACGCAATTTACTCGCGAGCGAAATCACGCTTCTATCCGCCAGCTTGAGCACGTTTGAGCAATGGGAGTTCAGCGATGAAACTGTGGAAGACCATCCTGGCCGCGGCTGTGCTGTCGCTTGCCGCCGCCACGTCGGCCTTTGCCGCGCGCACCGATCTCACGCTCGGGATCGTGCTCGAGCCGCCGCATCTCGATCCGACCGCCGGCGCGGCCGCGGCCATCGGCGAAGTCACCTATGCCAACGTCTTTGAAGGGCTGACGCGCATCGACGACAACGGCCAGGTTCAACCCGCTCTCGCCGAGAGCTGGGCCGTCTCCGACGACGGCAAGGTCTACACGTTCAAGCTGCATTCCGGCGTGAAGTTCCACGATGGCTCGGCCTTCAGCGCCGATGACGTGAAATTCTCGCTGGACCGGGCGCGCGCCAAGGATTCGCTCAATCCGCAAAAGCAGCTCTTTGCCCACATCACCGATGTCGCGGCGGTCGACCCCGCGACCGTCAAGGTCACTCTCGACGGGCCGCAGGGCGGTTTCCTCTACGACATGGGCCAGGTTGCGGCGGTGATCGTGGCGAAGGGTTCGGCCGACGGCAACAAGGACAAGCCGATCGGCACCGGTCCATTCAAGCTCGATCACTGGGCCAAGGGTTCCGAGATCACGCTGGTCAAGAACCCGGACTACTGGGGTACGCCTGCCGCTCTCGACAAGGCGACATTCCGCATCGTGCCCGACGCCGCCGCGGCCGTCCCCGCATTGCTCTCGGGCGACATCCAGGCTTTCGCCAACATGCCCGCACAGGACGCGCTCGCGCAGGTCCAGTCCGATCCGCGCTTCAGCGTCGTGATCGGCGCGACCGAGGGCGAGACGATCCTGTCGATCAACAACAAGAAGCCACCCTTCGACAAGCTCGCGGTGCGCCAGGCGCTCGCCTCGGCGATCGATCGCAATGCCATCATCGCGGCCGCCTCGAACGGTCTTGGAAAGCCGATCGGCTCCCATTTCTCGCCGGGCGACGCGGGCTATGTCGACCTCACCGGCGTCTATCCACACGACATCGCCAAGGCCAAGGCGTATCTGAAGGAAGCTGGGCTGGAGAACGGCTTCTCGGCCACGATCAAGCTGCCGCCCGTACCCTACGCACGCGACGGCGGCCAGGTGATTCAGTCCCAGCTGAAGGAGATCGGAGTCAATCTGCAGATCATCCCGGTCGAATGGGCGGAGTGGCTGAGCCAGGTCTTCACCAACAAGGACTACGACCTGACGATCGTTTCCCACGTCGAGCCGAACGACATCGATATCTATTCGCGGCCCGGCTACTATTTCCAGTATGACAATCCGAAGTTCAACGATGTCATCAAGGAGCTCGGCACCACGGTCGACAAGGACAAGAGGCTGGAACTGCTGGGCGAGGCGCAGAAGATTCTCGCCCACGACGTGCCCGCCGTCTACCTGTTCGAGCTGCCCAAGATCGGCGTCTGGGACGCCAAGCTGCAGGGCATGTGGACGAACTGGCCGATCGAGGCGGATGATCTGACCAAGGTGAAGTGGACGGATTGAGGCCGGCGCGATCGCCCGATCGCCTCCCATGACCGCCTATCTCCTGAAACGCCTCATCATCGCGGCCCTCACACTGGTGCTGGCCTCGATGGTGGTGTTCGCGGTCATGGAGATCCTGCCCGGCGACCCGGCGCGCCTGATGCTGGGCCTCAACGCCAGCGCCGACCAGGTCGAGATGCTGCGCAACCAGATGGGGCTGAACGCGCCGCTTGTGCTGCGCTACCTGCACTGGGCGGGCGGCCTGCTCAGCCTCGATTTCGGCCGCTCCTACACCTATTCGGTGCCTGTCATCGATCTCGTGCGCGAACGCATTGCCGTTTCCCTGCCGCTGGCGCTGATCGCGCTGGCGCTCTCGACCATCATCGCCATTCCGGTGGGCGTATTCTCCGCCAGCCGCCAGGGCCGCGCCGGCGATACGCTGGCGATGGGCGCCGCCCAGCTCGGCGTCGCCGTGCCGAATTTCTGGTTCGCGCTGATGCTGATCTATCTGTTTGCCGTCTGGCTGCATCTGGTGCCGGCCGGCGGCTTTCCGGGCTGGGGCGCCGGTATCTGGACAGCGTTGAAATCCCTGATCCTGCCGGCCGTGGCCCTGGCGCTCCCGCAGGCGGCGATCCTGGGGCGCGTCGCCCGCTCGGCGCTGATCGAGGTGCTGAACGAAGACTATATCCGCACCGCGCGCGCCAAGGGCCTGCCCTACCGCGCCGTGCTGTGGCGCCACGCGCTGCGCAACGCCATGATCCCGGTGCTCACCATCCTCGGCCTGCAATTCGCCTTCCTGCTTGCGGGCACCATCATCATCGAGAATGTCTTCTATTTGCCGGGGCTCGGCCGGCTGATCTTCCAGGCCATCACCCAGCGCGACCTGATCGTGGTCGAAAGCATCGTCATGCTTCTGGTCGCCGCCGTGATCCTCATCAACCTCCTCGTCGATTTCTCCTACGCCATCGTCGACCCGCGCCTCAGGGGCCGGCAATGACGATGCGCGTCGACCTGCCCGAGGAAACCATCGCCGGCGTGCTCGCCAAGGCGCTCGGCAACCGCTCCTTCCTGATCGGCTTGGCCATCACGCTGCTGATTGTGGCCGTCGCGTTCCTCTCCTTCGTCTGGACGCCCTACGACGTCACAAAGCTTGTAATCGCCGACAAGACGCAGGCGCCCTCCTGGGCACACTGGTTCGGCACCGACCATTTCGGCCGCGACATCCTGTCGATGATCATGGTCGGCGCCCGCAATTCGATCGCCGTGGCGCTGGTCGCGGTCGGCATCGGCATGGGCATCGGCGTGCCGCTCGGCGCCTTCGCAGCGGCGCGCGGCGGACTGGCCGACGAGGCGCTGATGCGCGTCAACGATCTCGTCTTCGCCTTCCCGGCCTTGCTTTCGGCGATCATGATCACCGCGATCTTCGGCCCGGGCGCCGTCAACGCCATCATCGCCATCGGCATCTTCAACATACCTGTCTTCGCGCGCGTCGCCCGCGCTGGCGCGCTGGCCATCTGGCCGCGCGAATTCATCCTCGCCGCGCGCGCCGCCGGCAAGGGCATGACGCGCATCAGCATCGAGCACATATTGCCCAACATCGCGACGCTGCTGCTCGTCCAGGGCACGATCCAGTTCGCGCTGGGCATCCTCGCCGAGGCCGGGCTTTCCTATGTCGGCCTGGGCGCCCAGCCGCCGATGCCAAGCTGGGGTCGCATGCTGTTCGACGCGCAGACACGCATGGTGACCGCGCCCTGGATGGCGATCTTTCCCGGCATGGCGATCGTCATCACCGTGCTCGGGCTGAACCTGCTCGGCGACGGCATCGCCGACATCCTCGATCCGAAATCGCGGCGGCGCCGATGAGCCTGCTCGAGATCGAGAACCTGTCGCTGACAATCGGCGCCACGCCGATCCTGAAAGACGTCGACCTGGCCATCGCGCCCGGCGAGGTCGTCGGTCTGGTCGGCGAATCCGGTTCCGGCAAGTCGATGACGGCGCTGACCATCATGCAGTTGCTGCCGCATCTGGCGCGCACCGAAGGCCGCGTCGCCTTCGACGGCATCGACATCCTCGGCGCGACCGAAGACCAGATGTGCGCCTTGCGCGGCGACGATATCGGCATGGTCTTCCAGGAGCCGATGACGGCGCTCAATCCAGTCAAGACCATCGGCGAGCAGGTCGCCGAAGGCATTCGCTGGCACACCAAGGCAGGCCGCGCCGAGGCGGAAGAGCGCACACGAAAAATCCTCGACCGCGTCGGGCTGCCGGAGGCCAAATTCCCATTGTCGCGCTATCCGCACGAACTGTCAGGCGGCCAGCGCCAGCGCGTCGTCATCGCCATCGCCTGCGCGCTGAAACCGAAGCTCCTGATCGCCGATGAGCCGACGACGGCGCTCGACGTGGTGCTGCAGGCCCAGATCCTCGACTTGCTGCGTGATCTCGTGCGTGAGAACCGCATGGCCCTGTTGCTCATCTCGCACGACCTGGCGGTGGTGACCGAGATGGCCGATCGCCTGACCATCCTGCGCCGTGGCGAGGTGACGGAGGCCGGCGAAACCGCGCGCACGCTGTCGGAGCAACAGCATCCCTACACGCGCGAACTGGCGCTGGCCTCCATGCACGTGCCGGCTCGGCCGAAACCGCACCTTGCCGGATCGGCGAAGCCCTTGCTCGACGTCGAGGGCGTCGGCCGGGTGTATCCGGGGCGGCGCATATCGCTGTTGCGGCCGACAGAGCCGATTCGCGCCGTCGACGATGTCTCGCTCACCATCGAGCCCGCGCAATCGGTGGCGCTGGTCGGCCGCTCGGGTTGCGGCAAGTCCACGCTTGCCCGCATGATCCTCGCCCTGGACAAGCCGACGGCGGGCACGATCCGCTTTCGCGGCGAGCCCATCACAGGCAAGCCGGAACAGGCGCTGAGGCCGGCCCGGCGCGACATGCAGGTGGTGTTCCAGGATCCTTACGGCTCCTTCGATCCGCGCCAGAAGGTGGAAAAGCTGGTGGCCGAGCCGCTGCATCTTCTGGAAAAGCAGCCGGCAAAGGCCGAGCGTCGCGAGATGGTCGCGAATGCGCTGCACGAAGTCGGGCTCGGCCCGCGCGATATGGACAAATATCCGCATGAGTTCTCGGGCGGCCAGCGCCAGCGCCTGTCGATCGCCCGCGCCATCATCACCCGCCCGAAGCTGGTGGTCGCAGACGAGCCTGTCTCGGCGCTGGACGTCTCCATCCGCGCCCAGATCCTCGACCTCTTCGCCGAGCTCAACCAGAAGCTCGGCATCGCCTACCTCTTCATCACCCACGACTTGACGGTCGCCCGCGCCATGGCGGACGAGGTGCTGGTCATGCACGAAGGCAAGATCGTCGAGCGCGGCCGCGCCGCCGACGTGCTCGACCATCCGCGCTCGGAAGCCGCGCAAGCGCTGGTCGCCGCGGCGCCCGACCTCCACCGCGCGATCGCGCGCAAGATACAGGAACAGGGCTAGCGAACAGCCTTTTGTTTGACGCAATTCCGGACGGAAAACCGCTTCGCACTTTTCCTGGAATTGCTTCAGCTCTCCGGCTTCACCAAATCGACCGGGCTGATGTCGAGCAGGTCGAGCGTGCGGCGCAGCAGCTTCACCTCGCTCTCCGCCAGCTTGGCATCGGCTTTGGCGATCTCGGCCATATGGCGCGCAAGCAGTTTCCGGCGCTCGACATCGAGGTCGCGGAACAACGCGATCGCCTGCGAGCCGTTGGTCTCGTAGCCGAAATCGTTGAGATATTCGATGACACTGTCGATGCTGCTTTCCGGAATGCTGAAGGCTTCCTTGCAGATGCGCCGGAAGACGACCATCTCGCTCTCCGAGACCGACCCGTCAGCCAGGATCATGCGGAAAAGCATCAACAGTTCCGCCGACAGCACCGGATCGTCCGCCACCTTGCGCACACCCGGGTCACCGTCGAAGATCGAACGTATCTGGTCGAGCAGCGCCATCGCCACCAAGCTCCCTTTGCGATTCCATCGAGATTGTTAGAGCAATTCCAGGAAAAGTGTGAAGCGCTTTTCCGTCCGGAATTGCGTCAAAGCAAAGAACAGAGCGGTTCGGCGTGTAACGGCGAACCGCTCTGGCGTGGAATCGCTCTTGCGCAAACTGGCGGAGCGTGATGCAAGCTGCGGCTTCCTTCCAGGCATCCCTCCCCGATGATCGACCTAACCCTGCAGACCGTTCTCATTCTCATCGCCGCCGCTTTCGCGGCGGGTTTTGTCGACTCGATCGCCGGCGGCGGCGGGCTGATCACGATCCCGGCGCTGCTGCTCGCCGGCTTCTCGCCGGTCGCGGCCCTCGGCACGAACAAATTGCAAGGCATGTTCGGTTCCGGCTCGGCCACCATCCACTATGCCGCCAACGGCCAGGTCGACCTGCGCCGTCAGCTGCCGTCGGCGCTGCTGGCGCTTGTCGGCGGCGCGGTTGGCGCCTTGCTGGCGACCGTCGTCCCCGGCGATTTCCTGCGCGCCATCCTGCCGCTGCTCCTGATCGCCATCGCGCTCTATTTCGCGCTGAAGCCGAACATGGACGATGTCGACCGCGCCGAGCGGCTGTCGCCTTTCCTGTTCGGGCTGATCATCCCGCCGCTGGTCGGCCTCTATGACGGCGTCTTCGGCCCCGGCGCCGGCTCCTTTTACATGCTCGCCTTCGTCACGCTTGCCGGCTATGGCGTGCTCAAGGCGACGGCCCACACCAAGCTGCTCAACTTCGCCTCCAACATCGGCGGCTTCATCGTCTTCGCCGCTGTCGGCGTCATCGATTGGAAGATCGGCCTGATGATGGGCGTGGCGCAGTTCATCGGCGCCCGCGTCGGCGCGAGCCTTGCCATCCGCATCGGCGCGAAGCTGATCAAGCCGCTGCTGGTGGTGGTCTGCCTGGCGCTCGCCGCGAAGCTGCTGGCCGACCCGGGCAATCCCCTGCGCCAGCTCATTGGTGTGTGAGGCTCCTGCTGGTAGTATCCGGGGTGTTGCGAATCATGTTGGAGGGACCAGACATGAATCTCAGTGCACCCACCCAGCTTGTGTTCATCATTTCGTTGGTCATCGCCATCATCGGTCTTTTTGCCGCTTTTGGCCTGCTTGCGTTCATTCCGCTCGCGTCCGTTTGGATCATGCTCATCGCCTATATCGTGCTCGCCGCCGGCTGTTTGATGCGCGGGGCCTGAGCCAGGGTAAATCAGCAATCTCAGGCAACTCGGAGCGCCCGGCCCTGCCGGGCGCTTTTGATTTTTCAGAGCATAGTCTGATAGGCTTCCGCCATGTCCGACGAAACGGAGCGTCATCGCCAGGATAACCGCTCTCCCGCCCTCCATTTCGAGATGGTGCGGCGTAAGCCCTCTGCCTCGCTCGCAGGGATCGTCACGGATATCTGCGGCTATCGCGAGACCTGCCCCGGTCATTTCCGCATCGTCGAATATGCTTCGCTGACTGTGCCGCTGGTGATCAGCTTCGCCGAAGCCTTCGCCATCGGGCTCGGCCACACGCCCGGCGACAATGACCGCTACGCCAGCTTCGCCGCCGGCCTCTATGCGGGGCCGGTCATGATCGAATCCTTCGGCGGCGCCTGCTGCGTCCAGGTCAATTTCACGCCACTTGGCGCCAGGCGCTTCTTCGGCCTGCCGATGAGCGAGCTGCGGGACCGCATGGTCGGGCTGGACGATGCGCTGGGCTTTGACGGCATCGCGCTGCGCGAACGGCTCGGCGACGCGCCGGATTGGGGTACGCGCTTCGACATAGCCGAGAACTATATCGCCGGCCGCCTTGTGGAAGCGAATGCCCTTTCGCCCGAAGTCGCCTGGGCCTACAGGACGGTCATCGCATCGGGCGGCCGTACCCGGATTTCCGTGCTCGCCGGCGAGATCGGCTGGAGCCGCAAGCACCTTGCGGCCAAATTCACCGACGCGATCGGCATCGCCCCGAAGACATTGTCGCGCATCGTACGCTTCAACCGAGCGCTGTCGCTGTCGAAGCGACAGGACGACGACTGGGCAGGCATCGCCGCCGATTGCGGTTATGCCGACCAGGCGCATCTGGTGCGCGAATTCCGCCAGCTTGCCGGCGAGACGCCGACCGGACTCGCGGCGTCGATGTAGGCCTGAGCCGAGGTAACATTTCTTCAAGACGCCGGAACAGCCTTGGTCGAAATTGGGCTCATAGACGCGAACAAGGAGATCGTCATGCCCTCGTCAACCGAAGCACCCCGTCTCTATCCAGCCCTGCGTTACCGGAACGCCGCCAAGATGATCGATTGGCTCTGCGAAGCCTTTGGCTTCGAGGTCCGCGCCCGCTATGGTGACGGCGACATCGTCCACCACGCCGAGCTGACCTTCGGCTCCTCGATGATCATGCTGGGCACGGCGCGCGACGACGATTATGGCAAGATGGTCGGCGAGCCAGGCGAAGGCGGCGGCAAGTCGATCTATATCGCCGTCGATGATGCCGATGCCGCCTATGCGCGCGCCAGGAAGGCCGACGCGAAAATCCTTCAGGAACTGGTCGACCGCGACTATGGCAGCCGCGAGTTCATCTGCCTCGACCCCGAAGGCAATGTCTGGTCCTTCGGCACTTATTGGCCGAAGGCGGGCGAGAAGGCGTAATCAGCGCGCCAGCGAAAAAATCGCGTCGCAGTCGAGATGCCGCTCCAACTCGGCCGCGACCTCGTCCAGCGCCCTCTCGACGTCCGCGCGGTAGTCGATGCCGCCTCCTTTGACGCCAAGGCTCTCAAGATAGGCGGCGCGAAAAGCATCGGCGGAAAACAGCCCGTGCAGATAGGTGCCGATCACCTTGCTGTCGGCGGAGGTCGCGCCGTCCTCGACGCCGTTGAGGATCGTCGAGGGCCGCGCCGTATCCGGACCGGTGGTGCGGCCGAGATGGATCTCATAGCCCTCGAGCGGCAGGCCGAACTGCACCGAATGCGCGTTTGAATTGCGCACGGTCTTTTCCGGCTCCATCACCGTTTCGATGTCGAGCAGGCCGAGGCCCTCGGCCTCTCTCACGCTGCCTTCGATGCCGTCGGGATCGCGCACCACGCGGCCGAGCATCTGGTAGCCGCCGCAGATGCCGACGACATGGCCGCCACGCTTGCGGTGGGCAAGAAGATCGCGGTCCCAGCCATTCTCACGGAACTTGATGAGATCGCCGATCGTCGACTTCGAGCCGGGAATGACCACCAGCCCGGCATCTTCCGGCAGCCTCTGGCCCGGCGGCACGAACACCACCTCGACCTGCGGCTCAGCCTTCAACGGGTCGAGGTCGTCGAAATTGGCGATGCGCGCCAGCATCGGCACGGCCACCTTCAGCGCCCTTTTCCCGCCGGAAGCGAGGCGTTCGAGCACGACGGAATCCTCGGACGGCAGCCGGCCGGCCGCCTTCAGCCAAGGCACCACGCCGAAGCAGCGCCAGCCGGTGAATTTTTCGATCGCCTTGATGCCGTCGTCGAACAACGACACATCGCCGCGGAACTTGTTAATGAGGTAGCCGGCGATCATGCGCCGGTCCTGCTCCGGCAGGATGAGATGGGTGCCCGCGACCGAAGCAATGACGCCGCCACGATCGATGTCGCCGACCAGGATCACCGGCACCTTGGCGCGCGTGGCAAAACCCATATTGGCGATGTCGCGGCTGCGGAGATTGATCTCGGCCGGCGAGCCGGCGCCTTCGACAATGACGAGGTCGGCGCCCTCGCCGACCTTGGTCCAGGACTCCAGCACCGCGTCCATCAGCGCTGCTTTCATCGCCTGATAGTCGCGCGCCCGCGCCTCGCCATAGACCTTGCCCTGCACCACCACCTGCGAGCCGATATCGCTCTGCGGCTTGAGCAGCACGGGGTTCATATGCACGGTCGGCCTCACCCCGCAGGCCAACGCCTGCAGCCACTGCCCGCGGCCGATCTCGCCCTCGCCGGCTTTGTCTCCAGGAATGTCGGCGACGGCGGCATTGTTCGACATGTTCTGCGGCTTGAACGGCCTGACCTTCAGCCCGCGATTTCTCGCGGCGCGGCAAAGCCCGGCCACCAACACGGTCTTGCCGACATCGGAACCCGTACCCTGCAGCATGATCGCTTTTGCCATCAGCTCCGCCCTCTCGAGTCGATCATCGGGCCGATCGTCGATTTCTGCGCCAGCGGACCGCCGCGCCAGAGATAGAGCGCCATCAGCGGCTCCGTGCCCGTGCGCATGGCATGGCTGACATTGGAAGCGTGGTGAATGACCTCGCCGGCAGCGCGCGTATGAAAGCTCCCCTTGCCCATCCGCCACTCGGTGCCGCCGGTCAGCGGGATGTAGATCTCCTCGGCGATATGGTGATGGTCGGGATAGACGATGTTCGGCCCGAGGATCAGCAGACCGCCCGCGACCTTGTCATTGACGAAATGCCCGCGCGTGCCAAACGCCTCCAGCCAGCCGTAGTTGTCGATGAAGCCCTGCCCGAAATCGGCGGCGGTATAGGTTTGTCCCCAGCGCAGCTCGTCCCGATGGTCGGCAACGAACCGCGTCAGCGGCTTGGCGTCGGGCGTTGCAAGCTCAGCGATGCGATCGAGATGGTTAAGACAGCCAAGCGCGCGCGGCTCGAGCGCACGAGCCGGCATGTCCCAGCCGATGCGCGCGGCCTCTTCGGCGACGAGATCGCTGTCGACGCCGCCGAGATAGGCTCGGAATCGCTCCCGCAAATCATCGAAAATTGTCGGCACGCAAGAGCTCCGTTAGTCATTCCATGCACAGCCGGTTCTCAACGGCCCGGGTTGCGCGGCGGCATCATTGGTCTAGATTGAACGGCGCGCAAAGCCAAAAACGACAGGCCACAAGGCCTGAAGCGACAGGGAGCACGCCATGGACGCTGCAGTCGATGCGGGCGCTGGCCAGTTCGAACTCAATGAGGAACAGCGCGCCATCCAGGAGACGGCTCAGGCTTTCGCGGCGGACCGCGTTGCCCCCAATGCGCTCGACTGGGACAAAGCAAAGCACTTCCCCGCCGATGTGATCCGCGAGACCGGGCCGCTCGGCCTCGGCGGCATCTATGTGCGCGACGATGTCGGCGGCTCGGCGCTCGGGCGGCTGGATGCGGTGCTGATCTTCGAGGCGCTGGCCCACGCCGACCCGGCCTTTTCCTCCTTCATCTCGATCCACAACATGGCGGCCTCGATGATCGACCGCTTCGGCAGCGACGAGCAGCGCCAGCGCTTCCTGCCGAAACTGACCTCGATGGAATGGCTGGCGAGTTATTGCCTGACCGAGCCCGGCTCGGGCTCGGATGCCGCCGCGCTGAAGACGCGCGCGGTGAAGAGCGGCGGCGATTACGTGCTCAACGGCGCCAAGCAGTTCATTTCCGGCGCCGGCGACAGCGACATCTATGTCGTGATGGCGCGCACCGGCGGCGACGGCCCGAAGGGCATCTCGACCTTCGTCGTGCCCAAGGATGCGCCGGGCCTGTCCTTCGGTGCCAACGAGCACAAGATGGGCTGGCACATGCAGTCGACCCGCCAGGTCATCTTCGAGGACTGCAAGGTGCCGGCCGAGAACCTGCTGGCCGCCGAGGGCGCCGGCTTCGGCATCGCCATGGCCGGCCTCGATGGCGGACGGCTCAACATCGCCGCCTGTTCGCTCGGCGGCGCGCAATCGGCGCTCGACAAGGCGCTTGTCTATACGGCTGAGCGCAAGGCCTTCGGCTCGAAGATCAACCAGTTCCAGGCGCTGCAGTTCAAGCTGGCCGACATGGAGACGGAGCTGCAGGCGGCCCGCATCTTTCTCTACGCCGCCGCTTCCAAGCTCGACCGCAAGGCGCCCGACGCCGGCAAATGGTCGGCGATGGCCAAGCGCCTCGTCACCGATATCGGCTTCGATATCGCCAACCAGGCGCTGCAGCTGCATGGCGGCTACGGCTATCTGCACGACTACGGCATCGAGAAGCTGGTGCGGGATCTGCGTGTCCACCAGATCCTCGAAGGCACCAACGAGATCATGCGCGTCATCATTGCGCGGACGCTGATTGGTAGGCAGTAGGCAGTAGGCAGTAGGTAGTAGGCAGTAGGCAGTAGG
>CCNB01000004.1:472454-472688 GCA_000824785.1 Mesorhizobium plurifarium
AGGCCATGGATTTGGCCGTCGCTACCTACTCCTTGACCAAGGCATGGCCGAAAGAGGAATTGTATGGGCTGACCAGCCAAATCCGCCGCTCAGCCACATCTATCCCCGCAAACATTGCGGAAGGTTACGGGCGAGATAACACCGGTTCTTATCAGCAGTTTCTCAGGATAGCGCAGGGCTCTCTCAAGGAGCTCGAGACGCACCTCCAGATCGCTGAACGCATCGGCCTGGCCA
>CCNB01000004.1:472698-494527 GCA_000824785.1 Mesorhizobium plurifarium
TGCCTACTGCCTACTGCCTAAACTGGGAGCACCACTATGACGACGATCGCCTTCATCGGCTTGGGCAACATGGGCAATCCGATGGCTGCCAATCTGGTCAAAGCTGGGCATGCGGTGCTGGGCTTCGACCTTGTGCCCGAAAACCTGACGGTCGCGAAAGAGCATGGTGTGACCGTCATGGCCAACGCCGTCGCCGCGGTAAAGGACGCCGACGTGGTCATCACCATGCTGCCTGCCGGCAAGCATGTGCTGTCGGTCTATGAGGACATCGCGCCGAAAGCAAAGAAAGGCGCGCTGTTCATCGATTCCTCGACCATCGATGTCGAATCGGCGCGCAAGGCGCATGCGATTGCCGCCAAGCACGGCCTGCCCTCGATCGACGCGCCAGTCTCCGGCGGCACGGGCGGCGCGACGGCCGGCACGCTGACCTTCATGGCCGGCGGCTCGGACGAGGCCTTCGCCGCCGCCGAGCCGATCCTGAAGCCGATGGCCGGACGCATCGTCCATTGCGGCGGCGACGGCGCCGGCCAAGCGGCCAAGATCTGCAACAACATGATTCTCGGCATCTCGATGATCGGCGTCGCCGAGGCCTTTGTGCTAGCCGAAAAGCTCGGCCTGTCGCACCAGGCGCTGTTCGACGTCGCCTCTACCTCTTCCGGCCAATGCTGGTCGCTGACCACCTATTGCCCGGTGCCCGGCCCGGTGCCGGCCTCGCCAGCCAACCGTGACTACAAGCCGGGCTTTGCCGCCGCGCTCATGCTGAAGGACCTGAAACTGTCGCAGGAGGCCGCGCAGAGCGCGGGCGCGGTGACCCCGCTCGGCGCCGAAGCCACGCAGCTCTATGCCTTGTTCAACGCACAAGGCCACGCCGGCACCGATTTTTCCGGCATCATAAATTTCCTGCGCGGCGATAAAAGCTAAGCGGCTGCCTTAGAACGATTATTAGCGGATTTTTTCGACACAAAGCCGGCAAATTTAGATTTGCTTAAGGTCTCGCTAACTCACCGGTAACGATGTGCCTTTAAAACGGATTGCGAGGCGGACAACGCGTCCGCCCGGCGCTCCGGATCAGGTCTCGCGTACCGGAGCCCGTAAGTTTCGCAAGTAACCTCGTCGCGAAACGCCATGCGTATCTGGCAGAGCCGCGTTCCCGCCGGGACGCGGTTTTTGCCATTTGGGGACGTCACACGATATGTCCAGGAATGGACCGGGCGCCCAATCAGGAGCGCCCGGGGAATAATCGCTCAGCGCTTGCGCAAATCGGCATCCGCGAGGTCGAGCGCCTTGGCGATCCGCTCGCAGGCCATGTCGATCGTCTCGCGCGTCCAGATCAGCGGCGGCGACAGGATCATCGTGTCGCCGGTGGCCCGCAGCATCATGCCGTTCGCGATCGCATGGTCGCGCACGACGACCGCGGCGCTTCCCGACGGCAGATAGCGCTCCTTGGTCGCCTTGTCCCTGACGATCTCGATCGCGCCCATCAGGCCGATCGAACGCACCTCGCCGACCAGCCTGTGCCCAGCGATGCGCTCCTGAAGCGCCTGCGCGAAATAGGGACCGGTGTCGTTCTTGACGCGCTCGACCAGCCCTTCCTTCTCGATGATCTCGAGGTTCTTCAGCGCCACCGCGCAGGCCACCGGATGACCGGAATAAGTGTAGCCGTGATAGAACTCGCCGCCTTTCTCGACGAGCGTCTTTGCGACGCGGTCGCCGACCAGCAGCGCCGACAACGGCTGGTAGCCCGAGGTCAGCGCCTTGGCGGTGGTGATCGTGTCGGGCTCTACCCCGAAAGTCTGCGCCGCGAACCATTCGCCGGTGCGGCCATAGCCGGTGATGACTTCGTCCAGCATCAACAGCACGTCGTATTTGCGGCAGATGCGCTCCACTTCCGGCCAGTAGCTCATCGGCGGGATCTTCACCCCGCCTGCGCCCATGACCGGCTCGCCGATGAAGGCGGCGACCTTGTCGGCGCCGGCTTCGAGGATCGCGTCCTCGACCGCCTTGGCCGCGCGGATGCCGAAATCATGGTCGCTTTCGCCGGGCAGCGCCAGCTCATAGCCATAGGGCATCATCACATGGACGATGTTGGGCACCGCGCCGCCGAGTTGCTTGTGCATCGGCTCCATGCCGCCGAGCGACGTGCCGGCGATCGTCGAGCCGTGATAGGCTGACTTGCGCGAGATGATGCGGTTCTTCTCGGGCTTGCCTTCGAGCGCCCAGTAATGGCGCACGAGCCTGAGCGCCGTGTCGTTGGCTTCCGAGCCGGAGGAGCCGTAAAAAACCTGGCTGACATGCTTGGGCGCCAGCTCCGCCAGCTTCTTCGACAACAGCACCGGCGTCGGCGTCGAGCATTTGAAGAAGGAGTTGTAGTAAGGCAGCTCCTTCATCTGCGCGTAGGCCGCCTCGGCCAGCTCGTCGCGGCCATAGCCGACATTGACGCACCACAGGCCCGCCATGCCATCGAGGATTTCGGTGCCGTCGGCATCGTAGATGAACGGTCCCTTGGCATGGGTGATGATGCGCGAGCCAGTCTCGCGCAATTCCTTGTGATCGGTGAAGGGATGAAGGTGATGCGCGGCGTCGATCTGCTGAAGCTGCTTCAGCGAATAGTTCTGATAGGTCATGGATTTGATCTTTCCTCTTGAATCAATCCGGCAGGAGAGCCGGGGCGGATTCTCAGAGGAAAACAGGCGGCGAATAGCCTATGCGGGCGCACAACCGCAAAAGCTCGGCGCGAAGGGTCCGCGGCGACGGCGTCACCGCGACCCCGAAGGCGCCTGATGTGCTGAAACGGACCATGGCGGCAGCTTATGCCGCCTCAGGCCCAAAATTCAAGCCACCCCTGTCATGCAGGCTTACGGAGCGACCGCTGCAGGAAGATGTAGCGCATCGCCGTCTGCGCCGCCTGGGGCCGGCGGTCGCCGCGCCCGCCATGGCCGCCTTCGGTCTCCTCGAAGAACAGCGTCCTGCCGTGGCCTGCCTCTTTAAGCCGCGCCGCCATCTTTCGCGCATGTCCGGGATGGACGCGGTCGTCGGCGGTCGATGTCATCAAGAGCACCGGCGGATAGGCGACATCGGCCGCGACATGCTGGTAGGGCGAATAGGCGCCGAGCCAGGCCGCCTCCTCCGGCTTCGACGGGTCGCCATATTCGGCGATCCAGGAAGCGCCGGGCGGCAATTCCGTGTAGCGCAGCATGTCAAGCAGCGGCACGTCGATGATGACGGCGCCGAACAATTCCGGCCGCTGCGTCAGCGAGGTGCCGGTGAGCAGACCGCCATTCGAACCGCCTTGGATGCCGAGCTGCGCCGCCGTGGTGATGCCGCGCCTGACGACATCTTCGGCGACGGCCGCGAAATCGTCGAATGCATTCTGTCGCTTGCCCTTCAGCGCCGCCTGATGCCAGGCCGGACCAAATTCGCCGCCGCCGCGGATGTTGGCCTGGACATAGGCGTTGCCCCTGTCCAGCCAGAGCTTGCCGCGAATGCCGGCATAGCCGGGCAAGAGCGGTACTTCGAAGCCGCCATAGCCGTAGAGCAGCGCCGGCACCGGCCCCTTCTGGTCGCGCCGCCGCACGACGAAATACGGGATCATCGTGCCGTCCTTCGAGCGCGCCTCGAACTGTTCCGAAACATAAGGCGAGGCATCGAAGCGGGCCGGCTGCGATTTCACCGTTTGCAGCGTCTCGCCATTGTCGTCCGACCAGATGATCGAGCTCGGCGTCAGGAAATCGGTGAAGGAGAAGGAGACGCTGGAGCCGAAATGCTCGACATGACTGATGCCGACATTGCCGTTGTCGGGCAGCGCGATCCGTTTCAGAGACCAGCCATCGGCGGTGCGGTCGCAGGCGACGACCTTGCCGCGCACATTGTCCATCAGGTTGATGAACAACCGATCCTGCGTCCTGGCGAGCCCGGCGATCGAAACGCGATGCGCAGGCGCGAGCACGGTTTCGAACGGCCCGAACGCGCCGCTCTCGATCCAGCGGTCGAAATCGAGGGAGTAAAGCCCGTCGGGCAGGCAGCGCGTGCCGTCCGGCGCCGTCCATGGGCTGCGCACCCCGAAGATCAGTTGTCCCTTGAAGACCGCCGTGTCGGTGGCATCGTCGGGCAGCGGAATGCGCCGGTTCTCGCCGGAAACCAGCCGCAGGAAACTGTGCGAGGTGAAGAAGTCGAGCGTCTTGCCGAGCAGCACATGCCGCTTGTCTCCGTCATATTCGACGCCGCCGCCGACCGCGAGATGCTGCTTTTCTCCTTCGAAGATCGACGTTGCGTCCTCGAGCTTGGTGCCGCGCCGCCAGAGTTTTATCACGCGCGGATAGCCGGACTGTGTCTTGTCTTCCTCTTCGAAAGCAGCCGAGACGAGCACCGTGTCCTTGTCCAGCCAGGAAAAGCCCGACTTGGATGCCGGAGCGCGAAATCCGTCCTCGACGAAGGATTTGGTCGCGATGTCGAACTCGCGCATCTCGCTGGCGTCGCCGCCGTCGGGCGACATGTAGAGCAGGCAGCGGTTGAAATCGGGATAGAGCCGGCTCGCCCCGCCGAATACCCATTTGATGCCCTCTTTCGCCGAGAGCTGGTCGAAGTCGATGATCGTTTCCCACTCCGGCTTCTCGGTCTTGTAGGAAGCGACGGGCGTGCGCCGCCACAGGCCCAGCGCATTGGTCTTGTCCTGCCAGAAATTATAGACGTGGCCGGCAAGCGCGGCCCCGACCGGGATATCGTCCTCGGCGGTCATCAGGTCGAGCGCGGTTTCGAAAGTTGACTGGTAAGAAGGATCGCCCTGCAATTCGGCGACGGTGAGCGCATTCTGGCGATGAACCCAGTCCAGCGCTTCCTTGCCGTTGCGGTCTTCCAGCCAGAGGAAGGGATCGTCAGCGGTCAATTCGGGCTGGGTCTTGGTCATCGTGCTGGTCATGCGGGTCTCCATCTGGCGGCCCCGCCTACATCGCGTTCGCTGTGCCGATATTCAAGTGCCGTGGCGGGATCGGCTACAAAACCCGCCTGCGCACGACCGTCGCCGCCGCCAGCGCGGCGCAGATCGCACCCAGCGTGACCGGCAGGCCGGCGGCGCCGATGACATCCATCACGCTGCCGGTGAGCGGCGGGACGATGATGCCGCCAAGGCCCCACATCAGCGAGAAGGCGGCGTTGCCGGCGACCAGCGCCGAGCCAGTGAAGCGTTCGCCGAGCTCGATGATCGACATCGTGTAGATGCCGTAGGAAACGGCGCCCCAGATGAAGACGCACCCCCAGATCAGCGGTGTCTCGATCAGCGCCGGCAAAAGCAGGCATCCAAGGATGGTCACGGCGACGCAGCCGAATCGCACCAGGCGCGCCGTCAGCCTTTCGGCGAGCAGGCCGAGCGGCACCTGCATGGCGATGTTGCCGGCGATCATTGCCGACAGCAGCGCCGACATGCGCGCTTCGGGAATGCCGTGATGCGTTCCATAGACCGGCAGCAGCGCCAGGATCGCCTGCTCGAAACCGGCCGCGACGACCACAGCCGACAGAAGCAGCCAGGCCAATGGTATGAAGCCCAGCACCGACACCTTGTTCTCGGGCTCATCGACCTTCGGCAAACGCCGTACAACGGCCGCCAGGCAGGCGCCGCAGAAGACGAAAGCAAAAATGCCGACCAGGAAAGGCGGCCAGCCCTCGGTGCCGACGGCGAGCAGGCAGAGCGGCCCGGCCGCGAAACCCGCCGAGATGATAGTGGAATAGATGCCCATGACGCGACCGCGGCGCGACGGCGGCGCCAGCGCGATCACCCAGATTTCACTAAGCACATAGAGGGGATTGGTCACCACGCCGATCAGGAAGCGCAGCGGAAACCACAGATAGACATTCTGCGTCCAGCCGATCAGCGCCAGCACCAGTGCCGAGAGCGCCGCGCAGGTCAGCGCGGTGCGCCCTGCCCCGAAGCGGCGCGCCAATCCCGGGATCAGCGGCGAGGACAGGATGAAGCCGACCGGCGTCATCGCCGCCGACAGCCCGATCACCGCCGGCGAAACGCCTTGCCGCTGCAGGATGAAGCTGAGCAGCGGATAGGAAAGCCCTTGCGCGATGGCGAACACCGAAACGGTCGCGATCACGCCGGTGATCGCAGCCCATTGCACCGTCTCGTCACTCTCCGCCAGAGCCATCATTCCTGCTCCATTCGCTCGGAGGCTTAGCCGTTGTAGCCGGTTGCCGTAAGTCCCACCGCCGGCGAAAGCGGATGCTCCAGCCAAACCCTGTCAGGAACACTGGCGCTGCGGTGAGGCGCTCGCAAGCTCCCCTTCCGTCATGTCGCTTCCCTCGCCCTAGTGGTCGCCGCCTCCTCACCGGCAGCATTGCCGGCGGTCCATTATGCCGGCCAATTTCGCATTCTCACGAGGCTTCTCATGACCGCTGCCCTCCATCCCGCCGAACCGGCTCTGGCAACCGATCGCGCCCGCCGCGGCGGCCGCGCGGGCAAGCGCGCCGGCGGCTCGGCCGCCTTCGAGCAGCCCGCCTTCCGGCAGTTGAAGAACCCGCTGACGCCAACCAAGCTGGTGTCCGACGACGAGCTGGAATCGATCCACCTCGCCTCGCTGCGCGTGCTGAAGGAGATCGGCGTCGACGTCCTGCACGAGGAAGCCCGCCGCATCATGAAGGCACATGGCGCGGACGTGCGCGACGGCTCGGAGCGCGTGCGCTTCGACAGCGACATGATCCTCGAGCTTGTCTCGCACTGCCCGTCGGAATTCACCCTGCATGCCCGCAACCCGGCGCACAATCTGCGCTTCGGCGGCAACAACGTCATCCTGTCGATGATGGCTTCGGCGCCGAACTGCTCCGACCTCGACCGCGGGCGGCGGCCGGGCAACCAGGCCGACTACCGCAACTTCCTGCGCCTGGCGCAGATGCACAACGTTCTGCATTGCACCGGCGGCTATCCGGTCGAGCCGATCGACATCCACCCGTCGGTCCGCCACCTGGAGTGCATCCGCGACCTCGCCATGCTGACCGACAAGGTCTTCCACATCTATTCGCTCGGCAAGGAACGCAACGTCGACGGCATCGAGATCACCCGCATCGCCCGCGGCATCAGCCGCGAACAGCTGATGGCCGAACCGTCGGTCTTCACCATTATCAACACCAATTCGCCGCTCAAGCTCGACGTGCCGATGATGGAAGGCATCATCCAGATGGCGAGCATGGGCCAGGCCGTGATCGTCACGCCGTTCACGCTGTCGGGCGCCATGGCGCCCGTCACCGTCGCCGGCGCGCTGGTGCAGCAGAACGCCGAGGCACTTTCCGGCATCGCCTTCGCGCAGATGGTCAAGAAAGGTGCGCCGGTCGGCTATGGCGGCTTCACCTCCAACGTGGATATGAAATCCGGCGCGCCGGCCTTCGGCACGCCCGAATACATGAAGGCGCAGCTTGTCGGCGGCCAGCTCGCCCGGCGCTACAACATCCCCTACCGCACCTCCAACACCTGCGCCGCCAACACGGTCGACGCGCAGGCCGCCTATGAAAGCGTGTTTTCGCTCTGGGGCGCCATCCAGGGCGGCGGCAATCTGATGATGCACGGCGCCGGCTGGCTGGAAGGCGGCCTGCGCTGCTCCTACGAAAAGACCATCCTCGACATCGATCTTCTGCAGATGGTGGCTGAGTTCCTCACCCCGCTCGATCTCTCCGAGGACGCGCTCGGCTTCGACGCCATCCAGTCGGTCGGCCCGGGCGGCCATTTCTTCGGCACCCAGCACACGCAGGAGCGCTACAAGACCGCCTTCTACTCGCCGATCGTCTCCGACTGGCGCAATTTCGAGACCTGGACCGAGGCCGGTTCGCCGACGGCGATGGAACGCACCAACAAGGTCTGGAAGGAGCGCCTTGCCTCCTACGAGGAGCCGTATATGGATCCGGCCATCCGCGAGGAACTCAACGACTTCGTCGAAAAGCGCCGCGCCGAAGGCGGCGCGCCGACGGATTTCTGATCTTCTGGGTTGAGGATGAACCGTCGACCCCCACTCCGTCGAGCTTCGCTTAGCCTCCAAACCGATCACTCGATTCTGTCTCTGTAAAAACGGAACTATCTGCATGAAATCCCACGTAAAAGCGGTTGTCATCGGCGGCGGCGTCGTCGGCTGCTCGGTGCTCTATCACCTCGCCAAAGCCGGCTGGACCGACATCATGCTGATCGAGCGCTCGGAGCTGACCTCCGGCTCGTCCTGGCATGCGGCGGGCGGCTTCCATACGCTCAACGGCGACCCCAACGTCGCCAAGCTGCAGGCCTACACGGTCCAGCTCTACAAGGAGATCGAGGAGCTCTCCGGCCAGTCCTGCTCGCTGCATCTGACCGGCGGCGTCATGATGGCCGACACGCCCGAGCGCATGGACTTCCTGCGGCTCGCACATGCCAAGGGCCGCTATCTCGGCATGGACACCGAGCTGATCACGCCTTCGGAAGCGAAGGCCATGTTCCCGCTGATGGACGAGAAGAATTTCGTCGGCGCCATGTGGGATCCGGTCGAGGGCCATCTCGACCCTTCCGGCACCACCATCGCCTATTCCAAGGCGGCGAAGAAACTTGGCGCCGAGATCGTGCTGCGCAACCGCGTCGTCGACCTGACGCAGCAACCGGACGGCACCTGGAACGTCGTCACCGAACAAGGCACGGTGCATGCCGAGCATGTCGTCAACTGCGGCGGCCTGTGGGCGCGCGAGATCGGCCGCATGGTCGGCGTCGAGCTGCCGGTGCTGGCCATGGAGCATATGTACCTCTTGACCGAGCCGATGCCGGAGGTCGAGGAATTCAACAAGTCGACCGGCCGCGAGATGATCGGCGTGCTCGACTTCAAGGGCGAGATCTACACCCGCCAGGAACGCAACGGCATCCTGCTCGGCACCTATGAGAAGGCCTGCAAGCCGTGGTCGCCGGTCAACACGCCGTGGGATTTCGGCCATGAATTGCTGCAGCCCGACATCGACCGCATCGCGCCGTCGCTGGAAATCGGCTTCAAGCATTTCCCCGGCATAGAGAAGGCCGGCATCAAGCAGATCATCAACGGCCCCTTCACCTTTGCGCTCGACGGCAACCCGCTGGTCGGCCCGGTGCAAGGCCTGACCAACTTCTGGTGCGCCTGCGCCGTCATGGCCGGCTTCAGCCAGGGCGGCGGCGTCGGCCTCGCGCTGTCGAACTGGATGGTGCATGGCGATCCGGGCTTCGACGTCTGGGGCATGGACGTCGCCCGCTTCGGCGAATGGGCCACCCTGCGCTACACCAACGCCAAGGTGCGCGAGAACTATTCGCGGCGCTTCTCGATCCGCTTCCCGAACGAGGAGTTGCCGGCCGCCCGTCCCGCGCAGACGACGCCGCTCTACGACACCATGCTCGCCAACAACGCGGTCATGGGCGATTCGTGGGGCCTTGAGACCCCCCTCTGGTTCGCGCCGAAGGGCACCGAGCCGAAGGACATCGTTTCTTTCCATCGTTCCAACGATTTCGGCCCGATCGGCGAGGAAGTGCGCGCCACGCGCGACAAGGTCGGCGTCACCGAGATCGCCAACTTCGCCAAATACGAGGTCTCAGGCCCGGGCGCGGAGGATTTTCTCAACCGGCTGATGACCAACCGCATGCCGAAGGTCGGCCGCATCGTGCTGACCCCGATGGTCAACGAGTTCGGCAAGCTGATCGGCGATTTCACCATCGCCAAGACCGGCGAGGACCGTTTCATGATCTGGGGCTCTTCCGCCGCGCAGAAATACCATATGCGCTGGTTCGAGAAGCACCTGCCCAAGGATGGTTCGGTGCGCATCCATCGCTTCGACCAGACGCTGGTCGGCCTGTCCATCGCCGGACCGAAATCGCGTGACCTGTTGCAGAAGCTGGTCGACGTCGACGTCTCGACCAAGGCCTTCCGCTTCATGGATTTCCGCGAGATAGCGGTCGGCGGCGCGCCCTGCATGGTCAACCGCATCACCTATACCGGCGACCTCGGCTACGAGATCTGGATGGCCCCCGCCTATCAGCGCCTCGTCTACAAGGCGATCAAGGAAGCCGGCGCGGAATTCGGCATTGTCGACTTCGGCATGCGCGCGCTGCTTTCGATGCGTCTCGAAAAGAACTTCCCCACCTGGTTCCGCGAACTGCGTCCGATCTACGGCCCGTTCGAAGGCTCGATGGACCGTTTCATCAAGCTCGAGAAGAACGACTTCATCGGCCGCGAAGCGTCGGCCAAGGAGCATGCCGAGGGTCCGAAACTGCGCCGCGTTTCCTTTATCGTCGATGCCATCGATGCCGACGTGATGGGCGACGAGCCGATCTGGGCCAAGGTCTCCAAGGACTATGGCACGGTGGAGAAGCCGCACGGTTACGGCGCGCCGCGCTTCGATGAAACGGGCAAGGAAGTCCGCGGCTCGAAGGCCGCCGAAGGCGCTTCCGCCGTGCGCGGCATCGTCGATGGCGAATGGCGCGTCGTCGGCTGGGTGACCTCCGGCGGCTATGCGCATTACGTCCAGAAGTCGATGGCGCAGGGCTACGTCCCTGCCGCTCTGGCTGAGGACGAAAGCGCCGGCCTGTTCGAGATCGAGATTCTCGGCCACCGCCGTCCGGCCCGCATCAATGTCGAGCCGCCCTTCGATCCGAGCGGCGAGAAGATGCGGACCTGACGCGAGAGCAATTCCAAGAAAAGTGTGACACGGTTTCCCGCCCGGAATTGCGTAAAACAGATAGACAGAGCGGTTTGCCGTTTAGGAAACGGTGAACCGCTCTGGCGAATTGTTGGATTGCGCAGGTCGCCATGGCATGGTTAAGCCCGCTACCGGCGCATCAGCACGAGAAGACAATCCCCTTGCGGCAGCTCGAGAAATGGACCGATTGGCTCTGCGATGAACGGGTCGGTCCATTCAGTGCCGCTGTCGCGCTCGCCCTCCTCTACTGCCTGACACAGATCGCGGTGATGGCGCTGCTGTCCCACGTTGCGGGCACGGGCGTTGGTGTCGACGATTCCGAACAGCTGATGGAAATGCGGTTTCTCGCCGCCGGCTACGGCAGTTCGCAGCCGCCTCTATACACTTGGCTCGCCATGCTTGCGGCCTCGCTGGTCGGAACCAGCGTCCTTGCCCTCAAGATCGTCAAATACGGCTTGCTGGCCGCGGGGCTGGCCGCGTATTTCACCGCCATACGCCGCCTCGGCTACTCGAACCGCACTGCCGCCGCCGGCATGTTCGGGCTGCTTCTGTTTCCTCAGATCTTCTGGGAAATGCAGCACGCCCTCACCCACTCGGTCGCCATATTCTGCTTCACCTCGGTGCTGCTTCTGGCGCTGGTCGAGGTCGAGAAACGCCGATCGACCATCGCCTATGCGTTTTTCGGCCTGGCGACGGCGGCCGCGATGCTGTCGAAATACAACATCGTCATTTTCCTTGCCGCCCTGTTCCTGGCATCCCTCTCGGTTCGCGAAACGCGTGAGGCGATCTTCGATCGCCGTTTTCTGATCAGCCTGGCCGTGGCGATCCTGGCCTGCCTGCCGACGCTCTATTGGAGCCTGACGCATCTGGAAGATCTGCTCGCGCACCAAGGGGGCCTGGGCGTCGCCGAAGGCGGCAGCGTTGCGAAAACGGCACTTCTCGGCATCCGCAGGCTGGCCAACGCGATCGTCAATTTCGCTGGATTGCCGGTCGCGATTTTCGCCGTCGCCTATGGCCTGGCAATAAGAAAGCGGACGGAGCCGCCTCAGCCGGTAAGGTGGCCGGAAAAGCTGTTGTGGCGGGCGATCGTGCTTGGTCTGGTGGTCATGGTGACGGTCGTGCTGGCCGCCGGCATCACCCAGTTTCGCGACCGCTGGATGCTGCCCATCTTCATCCTCCTGCCCGCGGCCTTGGCCATGCGCTTCGAGGCCATGGGCCAGAGGGGCCGAACGACGCAAGCCACCATCGTCTTCGTCGGCGCGCTCCTTGCCGTCTTTGTGCTGCCGCTGAGCTGGTACATGCACCTTGAGGGCGGCGACAACCGCGGCAGCATCGTGCGGCTGGACTACCGGTCGCTTTACGACCAGATCAACGCCGACGGACCGGTCAAGACCGTGGTCTCGAGCTGGTTCTGGGTCGGCAATCTGCGTCTGGTCGATGCCGACCTCATCGCGCTCGACGACGAGACTCCGGACTTCGCCCGCTCGATCCGCGAGCCTGCGGTCCTTGTCCTGACCGACGACAGGGAATCGTCCTCGGATGTCTTCGAAGAATTGGCGAGGGCCGGCTACGCGATGGATACCGTCCATCGCACGATCGAGGTGCCGCAGGCGCTCGGCTTCCCGCCGCGCAAGGTCACGATCACCAAGCTGCACAAGAAGACCACCCAGTAAGGGGTCAGGGGGACGAATGGACAAGCTAGGCTTTGGCCGTCACCGCAAGATCATGCCCTCCGAACCCGGCTCGGTCGAAGCGCTGCGCGAAGCCTCCCGCGAGAAGGCAGCCTCGCTCAACCAGCATGTGCTGGGCTATGGCGCGACCGCCGAAGCGGAATGGGCCATGGCCGGCATCGCCGCGCCCGACCTGTCGGCGATGCGCGGATACCGGCTGAAGCGCATCCGCGCCGAGCTGAAGCGCCGCGGCTATGCCGGCGTCCTGCTCTACGACCCGGTCAACATCCGTTACGCGACGGACTCGACCAACATGCAGCTCTGGGTCGCGCACAACCCGACCCGCCACTGCTTCGTCGCCACAGAGGGTCCCGTGGTGCTGTTCGACTATTTCTCCTGCGAGCACCTGTCCGACCATTCGGGCGTCGTCGACGAGGTGCGGCCGGCGGTATCGTGGATGTATCTCTACAGTGGCGAACTGACTGATGAGAAGGTCCGCCGCTGGGGCGCCGGCATCGCCGAACTCGTTGCCGAGCATGGCGGCGGCAATCGCCGCATCGCCGTCGACCACATCAATCCGGAAGGTGTCGGGGAACTCGCCCGCCACGGCATTTCCGTCGGCAATGGCGAGGCGGTGATGGAGAATGCGCGCCTCATCAAATCGCCGGACGAGATCCTCGCCATGCGCCGCGCCATCGTCGCCTGCGAGGCAGCGATGGGCGAGATGGAAGCGGTGCTGAAGCCCGGCATCTCCGAAAACGAGCTCTGGGCGGAACTGCATCGCGGCAACATCGCGCGCGGCGGCGAATGGATCGAAACCCGGCTTCTGTCGTCCGGCCCGCGCACCAATCCCTGGTTCCAGGAATGCTCCTCGCGCGTCATCGAGAATGGCGACCTCGTCGCCTTCGACACCGACCTGATCGGCCCTTACGGTTTCTGCGCCGATCTCTCGCGCACATGGCTCTGCGGCGACAGGCAGCCGTCGAACGAACAGCGCGACCTCTTCCGCATCGCCGCCGATCAGATCGCCCACAACACGGATCTGATGCGGCCGGGCATCTCCTTCCGCGACCTTGTCGAGCGCTCGGCGGTGCCGCCGGACGATTGCTATCCGACGCGCTATGGCGTGCTCTACCATGGTGTCGGCCTGGCCGACGAATATCCGACGCTGCCGCATGCCGGCGATTGGACCGACGACACGCCGGACGGCGTGCTCGAACCAGGCATGGTGCTTTGCGTCGAAAGCTATATCGGCAGGCTTGGCGGGCGCGAGGGCGTCAAGATCGAGGAGCAGATCCTGATCACCGGGACCGGCAACGAGAAGCTTTCAGCCTACAAGCTGGACGAGCGGCTGCTCTGACGCGCCGCTTTCGACCGCCGCGACGGCCTCGCGCATCATGGCGATGTTTTCTTCCGGTGTCGTCCTGGCGGTGATATAGGGCAAGCCCTTGCGCCGCGCCGTCCAGCCGACGACCTTCACGCCTTTCGCCGCCGGCTCGAAACGCTGCGCCAGCGCCCAGCTCTCGCAGTCGATGGCCGCGATATCGGCCCTGCCTTCCGCGACCGCCACGATCGATGACCGGTGGCCGCCGCTCTCGCCGCGCGAGGCGAAGATATCGAGGCTCTCTCCCATCGCCTCCAGGTCGCGCGTCAGAGCGATCAGGCCGGACATCGAATCCGGGTTGTTGAAGATGAAGCGCTTGCCGCGCAGAAGATCGAGCGGGATAAGGGCGTTGCCGTCATGCGGCGAGGCAACCGGCGCCTCGCCATCCGCGGCCATCACCAGCGCGCTGGAATAGAGTTCCCCTTGCCCGCCTTCGAACGCATCGTAATTCGGCTGCGCGATCACCTGCACATGCCGAGCGAGGCCGAGTTCCATCGGCCCCCAGCAGGTTTGCCCGAAGAGCAGCGCCGGACTGAGCCAGAGCTCGTGAAAATCGAGCTCGTCCGCAGGCAGCGTCGCCGGGTCCGGCGCAATCAGCCTGCCGGCGTCGTCGAGGATTCCGCCAGGCACCGGCGGCAGATCGCCATTGCTGCGCACGATCGTTTCCGGCGCATCGATGCCCCGTTGCCGGAAAGCGTCGCGCAGGCGTGCCCATTGGGCGTCGACCTCGCCGCGCGCTTCGGGCCAGTCATACATCGGCAGGGCCGCAACGAAGTTGCTCATGTCGAACAGCTTTCAAAGACAGGCGACCTTCGGCGCCTGCGTTCCGCCGCGAAAAAGCGAGGGCGGAAAGTCGAAATTACTCTTTCGGCGGCTCGGCCGGAACCGGCGCCGTGCCAAGGCCGCTGACGTTGCGCGCCCTGACGCGCGGCTTGAAGGCGCGGCCCGGCTCCGGCGCGCGGCGCAGCACCGGATGGATGACCGGCTCCTTGGCCTTGAAGGCAAAGGATTTGATCAGCGCGAAATAGTTCGGATAGATATAGCCGTTGTTCATCCGCAGCCACTCTTCGCGGCGATCGCGAAACATCTTCGGCAGTCTGTACCAGGCAACCGTCGGGCTCTTGTGATGCACGAGATGCAGGTTGTTGTTGAGGAACAGCAACGACAAGGGCGAGCGCTCGACGATGATCGTACGCCCTTCCGGATGCTCCGACCACTGATGCTCGGCATAGGTGCGGACGGAGATCAGCGATTGGCCGAGCCACACCGGCACCAGTATGTAAAGCCAGAGCGGGATGCCGAAACCCAGAGTCACGATCGGCACAACCACGACAAGGCCGATAGCGTGCAGCAGCCAGGCGTTGCGGATCGTCTTGTCGCCGGCGGCAATCTGCCGGGCGTCGTCGATGAAGAAGCCGATCGACGACAGCCACGGGCCGAGAATGAGGCGGCCGACCATGGTATTGTTGAGCTTGAGCAGGAACTTCATCGTCGGCGGCAGTTCCTCATGCATCCAGAGCGCCTTGTAATAGCTTTCCGGATCGTCCAGCGGATCGGTCAGCCGTTCGTCGGCGTGGTGGCGAAGATGGATGGTCTTGAAGCGCCGGAACGGCCAGACAAGCCCGATCGGCAGGAAGACGAAGGCTTCGTTGATGCGGGCGCTGCGGGTGGGGTGGCCGTGCAACACCTCATGCATCAGCGACGATTGCAGGGCGAGGATCAGGGCCAGCGCAATCAAAGCGATCAAGGGGTGGGATGGCCAGAGCAGGAAGCCGATTGCGAACCATGCGCCGTAGCAGAAGAGCGCGAGCAATACCGTCGGCCATTCGATTGGCGGTGCGCTGCTGCGTCTCTTGTTCATGCCGGTATTCATGCTTGCCATGCTATCGACCACTGCCTTCCAGTCGCCGGAACCCCTCGATTCCTGACAACATTGTGTCAGGAGCCTCCCGTTACATCAACGCGACAAAGCGCACAAACTGTTGCGAATGCGCATTTTTGGCGGCATATGTTATACATTGTAAACAAATATGGGGACTCATTTCCGCCTGAGCCATGTTCAGATCGGCTCCGGCGCAAATTTTTCCTCTCGCAAGCAGGAGCGGCCTGATGGACAAGCGCGATCTGTCGACGATCTTCCGGGAGCGGCTGAAATTGCTCTTGACACGCTCAGACCTCAACCAATCGGCCTTCGCGACGGCCGTCGGCATCGACCGTTCGGCGCTGTCGCAGCTGCTGTCCGGCGCCTCGACCCGCCTGCCCCGCGCCGAGACGCTGCTCAACATCGCCGCCGAATTCAAGGTGTCGCTCGATTGGCTGCTGGGCTTGAGCCACGACGAAGGTGTGACCGGCGAAATCCGCGAAAGCCTGGAGATCGAGGAGGCCCCCGACGGCTTCGACCGCACGCTGCTCGCCAAATGGCATGCCGAGGCCGCCGGCACCAAGATCCGCTACGTGCCCGCCGGCATTCCCGATCTTTTGCGCACCGAGGCGCTGATCGATTACGAGGCCGGCATTGCCAACAAGAACCGCGAGGCGCAGGCCGGCGAAACGCAATACCGCATCGACTATACAAGGCGGCCGGAGACCGACATGGAGGTCTGCATGCCGCGCCACACGCTGGAGATCTTCGCACGCGGCCTGGGCGTCTGGGATCGTTTCCCGGAAGCCGAAAGGCGCAAGCAATTGCTGCACATGGCGGCGCTGCTCGATGACCTTTACCCGACCTTCCGGCTGTTCCTCTATGACGGCCGCATGCGCTATTCGATCCCCTATACGATCTTCGGCCCCTACCGCGCCGCGATCTATGTCGGCGACATGTATATCGTGCTGAGCGCCACCCAGCCGATCCGCACCCTCACCAGCCATTTCGACAATCTGATCCGCGCCGCCGACATCAACGCGCATGAGGCGGCAAGCTTCACGCAGAAGCTGGCCGCAATGTCCTTCCCGTCAGGCTCTGTCTGATTTGGCGGTGCCGATATCATACTGACATCGGCCACTCGGTCGCCGTTCATCCTTTCAGGGAAAACCATGCAGTCATCGCGTCACGTCGTCGTTCCTCCTCAGTCGGGCCGTTCCATGCGCGTCGGGCGCGGCGATCTCATCCGCATCATCGATCCCAAGGGCCAGCAGGTCTCCGACCTCTGGGCGTTCTCGACAGGTGAAAAACTCGACTGGCTGAGCACGTCGCAGACGCGCGACATCACCGAGCGGCTGTTTCCAAAACCCGGCGACCATTTCTACAGCGCCGCCGGCAAGGTCATGCTGACGCTGATCGAGGATGGCTCGCCCGGACCGCACGACATGCTCTACCCGGCGTGCGACAGCGCGCTCTACGAACGCGCCGGCCTGCCCAACCACCCGAGCTGCCGCGACAACCTGATGAAGGCGCTTGCCGCGGAAGGCATCGACCTGCCATTCGCGCCCGACCCGGTCGACCTCTTCCAGAATTCATTGCCGCAGCCGGACGGCACGCTCGTCGTCGAAGCCTCCATCAATCCGCCCGGCGGTTACGTCACGCTGCGCGCCGAACAGGACCTCCTGCTTGTCGTCACCGCCTGCTCGGTCGACCACCATCCGACCAACGGTGATGCCTGCACCGAGATCGAGGTCGAGATCACACCGGCCGCATAAGGCCTTCGCGGCCGCAAGCTCGTTGACTAGACATAAAGACTTCTTTATATCGTTATTTGAGTTCGAACACGAAAGCCACCGCCATGACCGCGACCAATCCGATTGACGCCCTGCTTGCCGAAAAGGGCGTGCTCCTGGCCGACGGCGCCACCGGCACCAATCTGTTCGCGATGGGCCTGCCGGCCGGCGAGGCGCCCGAGCTGCTGAACGAAACGGCGCCCGAGACCATTGTCAGCCTGCATCAGAACTTCGTCGATGCCGGCGCCGATATCATCCTGACCAACTCCTTCGGCGGCACCCGCCACCGGCTCAAGCTGCATCACGCGCAGGATCGCGTCCACGAGCTGAACAAGCGCGCCGCCGAGATCGCCTGCTCCGTTGCCGACAAGGCCGGCCGCAAGGTCATCGTCGCCGGCTCGGTCGGCCCGACCGGCGAGCTACTGGTGCCGCTCGGCGCGCTGACCTATGACGACGCGGTCGACGCCTTCGCCGAGCAGATCGAGGGCCTCAAGGCCGGCGGCGCCGAAGTCGCCTGGATCGAGACCATGTCGGCGCCCGACGAGATCCGCGCCGCCGCCGAGGCCGCCATCCGCGTCGGCCTGCCCTACACCTATACCGGTTCCTTCGACACCGCCGGCCGCACCATGATGGGCCTGCTGCCGAAGGACATCCACGCCGTCGCCAACGGCCTGTCGCAGGCCCCGCTCGGCGTCGGCGCCAATTGCGGCGTCGGCGCTTCCGATATCCTCGCCTCGCTGCTCGACATGACCGAGGCGAAGCCGGAGGCGACCGTGATCGTCAAGGGCAATTGCGGCATTCCCGAATTCCGTGGCAGCGAGATTCACTATTCCGGCACGCCCGAGCTGATGTCCGATTATGTGCGGCTGGCGGTCGATGCCGGCGCCAAGATCGTCGGCGGCTGCTGCGGCACCTCGTTCGCCCACCTCGCCGCCATGCGCAAGGCGCTCGACGGCCACACCAAGGCGGAGCGCCCGACCATCGAGACGATCGTCGAGCGCATCGGCCCGATGCGCAACAAGACGGCAAGCGCCGGCGACGCGGGCGAAGGCCGGCGCGAACGCAGGCGCAGCCGCGCCTGACAGGGCCTGGTTATTTGCTGTTTTCGGCGTAGCGTGACAGCGCCGTATTGAAATCGACGACGTTCTCGGCGCTCATCGTCATCAGAGCGCCCGATGCGCCCGGATCGCTGATCTGTTCCAGCATGACGCGAAACCGGTCGTTGTTGAGCGCCGAAAGCGCCGTGTTGCGGGCCGCATCGACATCGCTCCGAATGCGCGCCGATTCCGCCGAAGGCGCGGACGATCCCCGCACCGGTGCATTGGCCGTCGCGTTCGCATTGCCGATTGTCGTGATATGCACTGCTGATCCCTCAAAATTCCATCAGCGCTGACTAACAGAAGCTCGTTGCGGCGAGGTTCCGGAAAAGCCACGCAATTTAACGATCGCAAGAAGGCCGGCGGGACAATGCATGTCGCCCAGAAGTGTGCAGCGGTTCTGGGGCAACGACATGCATCAAAAAAGACCCAAGCGCGTCGCACCGCGACGCGCTCGGCCGCCGGCCTCTCGTTGGAATTCCCAGCTCTACTTGTTGCCGTCCAGCGATGAGGCAAGCCGCACGAGCGAGAGGAATTCGGCTCGGTAGCCGAACGGATCGGCGCCGCGCGCGGCATTGGCGATCTCGGCGATCCGGTCGTAGCCGAAATTCGCCGTCTGATCTTCGTCGCGCAGCTTCTGCCCGAACGCAGCGACGGCGACCGAGAAACGCTGGTCGGCGCCGGCCGCGTCGAAGGACTTGACCTCGTTGGCGGCGGTCACCGGGGTGGTGATCAGCTTCGAGACATTCTCGTCCGGCAGCTTGTAGCGGATCTTGACGAAGGCATATTCGTCGGCATTGGCGACGCCGCCATTGTCGACCTTGGCCTGGCCGTAGCGCAGCGGATCGACCTGCTCACCGCCGCTCCCCTTCGGCGTGACTTCGTAGAGCGCCGTCACCGAATGGCCGGAGCCGATGTCGCCGGCATCGACGCGGTCGTTGTTGAAATCCTCGCGCTTCAAGGCCCGGGTCTCATAACCGACAAGACGGTATTCCGACACGGTCGCCGGGTTGAACTCGACCTGGATCTTGACGTCCTTGGCGATGGGGAACAGCGTCGAGGATGCATCGTCGACCAGCACCTTCTGCGCCTCGGCAAGCGTGTCTATATAGGCAGCCGTGCCGTTGCCGTTCTGGGCGATGGTCTGCATCATCTGGTCATTCAGATTGTCGCGGCCGAAGCCGAACACCGACAGGAACACGCCGGTCTTGCGCTCCTTCTCGATCAGGCGCTTGAGGTCGTCGTCATCGGTCTGGCCGACATTGAAGTCGCCGTCGGTGGCCAGCATCACCCGGTTGACGCCGCCCTTGACGAAGGACTGCTGGGCAAGCTTGTAGGCCTCGCGGATGCCTTCCTCGCCGGCCGTCGAGCCGCCGGGTTCCAGATTGTCGATGGCTGCAAGGATCTTCTGCTTTTCCGACGCCTTGGTCGGCATCAGCACCGTGCCGGCATTGCCGGCATAGGTGACGATCGAGACGGTGTCGTCGGCTTTGAGCCTGCTGACCAGGAGCCGGAAGGCGGATTTGAGCAGCGGCAGCTTGTCCGGCTCGTCCATCGAGCCCGAGACGTCGATCAGAAAGACCAGGTTGGCCTTCGGCTGCTCGGCCGGCTTCACGTCGAAACCCTTGATCGCGACATGCATGAGCTTGGTGTGCTCGTTCCACGGCGTCGGCATGACGGTGACCGTCGAGTTGAACGGCGTCTTGGCCGAGTCCGGTCCCTTCCAGTCATAAGGGAAGTAGTTGATCATCTCCTCGACGCGGACCGTGTCCGGGTCGGGCAGGCTGCCCTCCTTCAGCGAGCGCCGCAGGAAGGAATAGGAGGCCGTGTCGACATCGATCGAGAAGGTCGAGACCGGATCCTGCGCGGTCTCATGCACCGGATTGGTCTTGAAGGTCTCGATGCGGTTGCGGTTTTCCTCCTGCGGCTGCATCTGGTCGGCCGGCATCGGCGCGGGCTCCACCATCAGCCTGGAATCGGCGACGGCGGGCGGAGACGCCGGAATCGCGGCAGCTGCTCCTGCCGGAGCCTGGTCGGTCCTCGCGGCTTCATCCTTTGACGACGGCGAAAGTTGCATCATCACCCTGCCCGGCGAACCGGCCTTGCCGCCGGCGGCGAGCCGACCGCTTTCGGCAGGCGCGGGCAAAGCCTCCGGCGTCGCTTCCTGCTTGAGCAGGCTGTCGACCTCTGCCGCCGGCTTCGGCGCCGCGGGCGCCGTCTGCGAATTGGCGAGCGTCTCGGTGTCCGCGTCGGTCTTCTTAGCTTTCGCTGGCGCAGCCGCCAGCGGCTCGTTGATCGCCGGCTGCTCCGGCGCGGGCTTCTCCGCCACCGGCTTGTCGGCCACCGTCTCGGTGGCCGTGCCGTTGCCGCCGATGACCTGCGGCTGTTCCTTCAGCATCTCGAAAGCGGCATATCCGGCGATAGGCAGCGCGACCAGCGCGGTGATGGCCGGCGTGGCAATGAGTTTCCGTTGCATGATGTCTCTCCAGAGCTTTTGTGCTCGCTCCGTGAGACGAAGGCCTGTTGGCGTTCCTTGGCGGATCGCAGAATTTTTTTCATCGAGGTCGAAGGCCCGCATCGCGGTGGCGAACGCGCGCGCCTTCGCCTCGCCATCCGGCGCCGGTATAGCGATGTCGCGCAGCCTTTCGAGTTCGTTGTCGTCGACCATGGTCACACTTCCCCGGCTGAACGCATCAGCACCTTCAGCCGTTTCTTCGCTTCATGGATGTGCCAGGAAACCGTCGTCTCCGAGATCGCCATCACCTCCGCCGCCGCCGCGTGGTTGAGACCTTCGCCATAGACCAGCAACACTGCGTCACGCTGCTTGTCCGGCAGCATCCGCACCGCAGTCCATAGCGCCTCGGACGGATCGTCGGCCTCGGCCGATGCTTCACCCGCGATCGACGCATAGGCGCCATAAGCATCGGTCTTGGCGGCGTCGCGGGCACGCTTTCGCATCATGTCGCGCGAAGCATTCAGCGTCATGGCATAGAGCCATGTCGTGAAGGCGCCATTGCCCTGATAGTCGCGGATGGCCCGGCCGAGCCGCACGCAAACGTCCTGGGCGATGTCCTCGGCGTCGGCTTTGCGGCCGCACCAGCGATAGGCGGCGCGATAGACGAAGCCATAGTGCCTTTCGAGCAGTTTGCCGAAAGCCCCCCTGTCTCCGCCCCTCGCCCGCCCGATCAATTCGGCATCGGAGGCTTCGCTGTCGTCCAGCATCATCGCCGTCATTTGCCTGTTGGACGAAGGCTAATGGCCAATCCTTGGGGCGATGGAAAGATTTTTTTGGGGAGGCATTGGGCGCGATGGACGAGGTGCGTCGAGATTCGGGTCAGGCCGGGCCGAAAATGGTGGTTTCCGAGAAC
>CCNB01000004.1:494537-547609 GCA_000824785.1 Mesorhizobium plurifarium
CGGAAGCGCAGGAAGCCGCCATTTGTAGGCCGGCCTCACCCGAATATCGGCACACCTTATCCCAGCGTCTCTTTGAAGAACGTCGTAAGCCGCTTCCAGTGCCGCTCGGCGCCCGCCTCGTCATAGACGCTGTGATCCTTGACGCACCAGCCATGGCCGACGCCGACATAGTTCTCGATCATGTGGTCGACCTCTGCCACCCTGAGCGCCTCCGCCAGCCGTGCCGACTGCTCGGGCGGGAAGCTGCGGTCGATGCCGGCAACCCCGACATAGACGCGCGCCTTGATCGAGGCCGCCTTGCGGTGCGGACTGTCGGGCGCGTCGCTGGCGAGATTGCCGCCGTGAAAACTCGCCGCCGCGACGATACGGTCGGGATGGGTAGCCGCCGCGTTCAGCGCCCGCGCGCCGCCCATGCAATAGCCGACGACGCCGACCGGCCCGTCAATGCCTTCGGCCGCGAACGCGTCGAGGAAGGCCGCGCTGTCGCGAATGGTCATCTCCTGCGTCGTGCCGGTCACCAGCGCCATCAATTTGGTCTTGGTTTCCTCCACCGAAAAGGCGGTCTTGGCGTCGAACGGCCCATAGGGTGCGTTGCGGTAAAACAGATCGGGCACGAGCACGGCATAGCCGTCGCCTGAGAGCTGTTCGGCCATCTCGTCGAGCGCTGGGCGCGGCCCGAAAGCGTCCATATAGAGGATGACGCCGGCGCTGGCCTTGGTGGCCGGTCGAAAAAGCCCCGCCTTCGCCTTGCCGTCTGTTGTTTCGATCTCGATCTGCTTTCCGGCCATGATGCTCTCCGTTGCGTACCGCGCGATAGATATCGGCACGCGCCGTTCCGGCAAGCCATTCCCGGAGCGCATTGTTCAAGATTTCGTGCGAACGGCGGCTCCTCTCGTCACAGCTTGGCAAAGGCCGCCATGTGAAAGGCCTGCACCTCAGGCGGATAGCGATAGCTCGTGCCATAGGGGCAGGCGTTGCGGTCCAGACAGCCGCTGCTCCGGCAGGGCACGCCTTGAGGTCCGCGGACATGGGCAAGACAGGCTTCATGGGCAAAGCCTTGCCCGGAATAGGCGTCCATCGGGCAGGATTTCAAGCACGGTTTATCGACACATGTGTCGCAAAGATGAATCGCTTCGTGAGGCTCGGGGAAAGGAAGCTGGTCCTCGAACAGCAATGCGCCGCGATAGGCATGCCAAAGCCCATATCGCGGATGCATGAGGATGCCGAGCGGCGACGGCTTCAGCCCCTCCGCCCGCATCGCCCATTGCTGGAACGGCAGATAGGGCCGGTCTGAAGGCGACACGGCGCGGGCGCCGAACTCTTGCGCGACCGCGCCGATCACCTCGCGCGACCAGCTGTCGAGCGGATTGGCGATGTCCCTCGCCTGTCGTTCCCGCCAGCGCTGGAAATGCGGCCAGGGCGCCGCGCCCGCCTGTCCGATGAGCAGCACCGATCTGGCCGGCCCGCCGGAAAATCCGGCAGGCGCCGTCTCATCGTCGCCAAAGCTGAAACCGCCGCGAAGGATCAGACCGTTGGCCGCGAGCGCGGCCGCAATCTCCTCGACCGTGCCGCGGGAAAAAGTCATCCCTTCCGGTCCGGGTCGGAGAACGCGCTCCGCCAGACTTCCTTGTGGATGATGTTGGCGACTTTAGCCCGGCCTGACTCGGGCTCCTTTCACGTGAAGGCGTCGGCCATCGAACCCTTCTTCTTGGCGATGAAGTCCTTCAGCGCCTCGTCGATGGCGGGATCGAGATGCGGCGCCTCGTAGCTTTCCAGCCAGCGGCGGGCAAGCTCGTTGGCGCGCTGCGGCGCGGTCTTCTCGCCTTCGGCCAGCCACTGCTCGTAGGAATTGTTGTCGGCGATGTTGGAGCGGTAGAAGGCGGTCTGGAAGTTCGCCTGCGTGTGGTCGCAGCCGAGATAATGGCTGCCCGGCCCGACCTGGCGGATGGCATCCATCGCCTGGCCGTTTTCCGACAGGTCGACGCCCTCGCAGAATTTCTGCTGCATGCCGAGCTGGTCGATGTCCATCATGAATTTTTCGTAGCAGGAGGCGAGACCGCCCTCGAGCCAGCCCGCCGAATGCAGCACGAAATTGGTGCCGGCGAGGATCGTCGAGTTGAGCGTGTTGGCGCTCTCATAGGCCGCCTGCGCGTCCGGGATCTTCGAGGCGCAGAGCGAACCGCCGGTACGGAACGGTAAGCCGAGCCGCCGCGCGAGCTGTGCCGCGCCGTAGGAGACCAGCGACGGCTCCGGCGTGCCGAAGGTCGGCGCACCGGACTGCATCGAGATCGAGGACGCGAAGGTGCCGAACAGCACCGGCGCGCCGGGCCGGATCAGCTGCGTGAACGAGGCGCCGGCGAGCACTTCGGCCAGCACCTGCGTCAGCGTGCCGGCGACCGTGACCGGGCTCATCGCGCCGGCCAGGATGAAGGGGGTGACGATGCAGGCCTGGTTGTGGCGCGAATAGACTTTCAGCGCGCCGAGCATGGTCTCGTCGAACACCATCGGCGAGTTGGCGTTGATCAGGCTGGTCAGCACCGTGTTGTTCTCGACGAAGTCGTCGCCGAACACGAGCTTGGCCATCGCCACCGTGTCCTCGGCCCGCTCCGGCGCCGTCACCGAACCCATGAACGGCTTGTCCGAGTAGCGGATATGCGCATAGATCATATCGAGGTGGCGCTTGTTGACCGGCACGTCGACCGGCTCGCACACCGTGCCGCCCGAATGGTGGATCGACGGCGCCATATAGGCGAGCTTCACGAAATTCTGGAAATCCTCGATCGTCGCATAGCGGCGGTTGCCGTCGAGGTCGCGCACGAAGGGCGGGCCGTAGACCGGTGCGAAGACGGTCGCATTGCCGCCGATCTGCACCGAGCGTTCCGGGTTGCGCGCATGCTGGGTGTAGATCGAAGGCGCGGTCTTCAACAGCGAGCGGCAGAGGCCCTTCGGGAAGTGCACGCGCTCGCCCTTGACGTCGGCGCCGGCCTCCTTCCACAGCGCCAGCGCCTCGGCGTCATCGCGAAAAATGATGCCGGTTTCTTCCAGCACCGTGTCGGTGTTCTTCTCGATCAGCGCCAGGCCTTCCTCGTTGAGGACCTCGTAGACGTTGATCTTGCGCTTGATGTAGGTGAGCTGGGTGCCCGGACCGCCGCCCGAACGGGCAGCACGGCGTGCCGCCGCGCCGCCGCTGGCGCCGCGTCCGCGCCGTCCACCCGACGCTTCCTGCTCGACTGCCGCGTTATCGCTCATGATCGTTCTTCCTATAACTTGGCCTGAATTGGCTGGGGCGGCCCATCGTCGCCGCTTCTTGCCGGATCGTAGCCATGCACCCTATTGGAAACGGCCAGCCAGCGCCAACGCCTGTCGCAAAATCGACAAGAAAAGCGCCAATTTTTCAGTCGCTTTCCTTTTGCGGGAAGTCGCAAATCAGCTATGGCTAGCTTGCCCTCGCGGGTTAGGTATTGGCGCATTGATTTTTAGGCTGCCGCAGTGGATCCGAGCAGCAAGGAGCCCGAGAATATGTCCGACGACGAGATCATCCTTTCCGAGCTTTCCGACGACGAACTCGTGCAGCAGATGCATGACGACCTCTATGACGGTCTGAAGGAAGAGATCGAGGAAGGCACCAACATCCTTCTGGAGCGCGGCTGGCAGCCTTATACGGTGCTGACCGAAGCGCTGGTCGAGGGAATGCGCATCGTCGGCGAGGACTTCCGTGACGGCATCCTGTTCGTGCCGGAAGTGCTGCTCTCGGCCAACGCCATGAAGGCCGGCATGGCCATCCTGCGTCCCCTGCTTGCCGCTACAGGCGCGCCCAAGCAGGGCAAGATGGTGATCGGCACCGTCAAGGGCGACATTCACGACATCGGAAAGAACCTCGTCGGCATGATGATGGAAGGCGCCGGCTTCGACGTCATCGACCTAGGCATCAACAACGCGGTCGAGAAATATCTGGACGCCATCGAGCAGCACCAGCCCGACATCATCGGCATGTCGGCGCTGCTCACCACCACCATGCCCTATATGAAGGTCGTCATCGACACGATGAAGGAAAAGGGCATCCGCGACGATTATGTCGTCCTGGTCGGCGGCGCGCCGCTCAACGAGGAATTCGGCAAGGCCGTCGGCGCCGATGCCTATTGCCGCGACGCGGCTGTGGCCGTCGAGACGGCCAAGGATTTCATGAAGCGCAAGCACAACGTTCGCGCTTCCGCCTGACCCAAGGCATCAGGATGGATCGAGAAGAAAAGCCGCGCCTTGCAGCGCGGCTTTTTTGTTCCCAGATGATGGACGAGGCTGCCGATCAATTGACAGTGTCTTTGACCGCCCTTGCCGTCGATTTGACGTCCTTGCCTACGCCCCGGATGGTGTTGGCGCAGGCGGTGAGTGCAAGCGCGCAAGCCAGGATGGCGATTGGCGCGATGCGTAGCAGTTTCATGGACGGTGTCTCCCTCGACAGATATTAAGCCCCGCAGCGAAAGCCGGCCCGACTTGGTGAAGACGCAAAAAACGGAACCGAATCAAACAGACAGGCTGCTCGTCATCGCCTGCGGGATGATTGCGCGCGAAGTTTTGGCCGTCAAGCAACAGCTAAAGCTCGACCATCTCGAGCTGACCTGCCTGCCGGCCGAGTTCCATTTCTATCCGGACCGCATCGCGCCGGCGATGGACAAGGCGATCGAGAAAGCCAAGGCGGAAGGCTACCGGCAGATCTTCGTCGGCTACGCCGATTGCGGCACCGGAGGCCTGCTCGACCGCGTCATCGAGAAACACGGTGTCGAGCGCATGGCCGGGCCGCATTGCTTTGCCTTCTACCAAGGCGCGGAGGCCTATGCGAAGGTCGCCGACGACGACATGATGTCGTTCTACATGACCGACTTCCTCTGCCGCCAGTTCGAGGCCTTCTTCATCAAGCCGCTCGGCCTCGACCGGCATCCGGAGCTGATCAAGGATTATTTCGGCAACTACGAGAAGCTGATCTATCTCGCCCAGACCGACGATCCGGAGCTCGACAAGGTCGCCGAGAAAGCCGCGGCCATGCTCGGCCTGGTGTATGAACGCCGCTCGACCGGCTATGGCGACCTGACCAGCGAACTGGCGCGGGCGGCACGCAGCACCGCCTGAGAAGGCTGGCCTTCAGACCTCCGCTTCCAGCGCGGCAAGCACGTCGGCAAAGCTCGTCTTGCAGACGAAGCCCAGTCGCTCCCGCGCGCGCGACGGATCGTAGACGCGGTCGATCGACGAAAACATCGTCCAGCCCTTCTTCGCATAGAGCCGGGGATAATCCGGGAAATAGCACGCGACGACGGACGGCGCGTCCGCGATCAGCTCGGCGCAATCCTGCGGCCTGAACGGCGTCGGCGCCGAGACGATGAAGACGTCAAAACCCAGGCTCGGCCCACTCCCCAACGCCGCGACATGCGCCTCGGCCGCGTCCTCCACCGTCAGCCTGCGGAACAGCAATTCGTTGGCCTTGGTGTTGGCGTCCGATTGCTCGATCGCATGCGCCATGTCGTCCGCCTCGGGAAAGAAGCGCGCGGTGCGCAACACCACCACCGGCAATCCGTGTTCAAGGTGGTAGAGGCGGCACAGATGCTCGGCCGAAAGCTTCGTCACGCCATAGATGTTGCGCGGCTCCGGCGACATCTCCTCCGTCAGCCAAGCGGCCTTGCGCGCGCCGCCCTGGAAGCCGGCGCGGATCGCCTGCGAGATCATCAGCGACGTCGTCGAGGTGAAGACGAAGCGCTCGATGCCGCAGGCCACGGCCGCGTCGAGGAGGTTGAGCGTCCCCTGGACGTTGGTTGCAACGAAATCCGTGTTCTCGAAATGCTCGATGTTCGGCTTGTGCAGCGCGCCGCTGTGAATGATGGCCTCGATGCGATTGTCGCGGACAGTTCCGAAGACCAGGTCGCGGTCTGCGACCGAGCCGACGACTTGCGTGCGCGCCGAGAGAACCGGATCGAGACCGACCACCTCATGGCCGAGCGCTTCCAATCGTGGCTGGAGCGCGCTGCCCAGCCATCCGGACGATCCCGTGAGCAATATCCGCATCGATCGAACGCCATTTTTTCCGAGCACACGCTGTTAAGCACGGATGACAGGCGAGCGCGAACCGGTAAGTTGTGCGCCGGTGACGAAAAGAACTGTTCCAGCCATCGATTTGAGGAAACGATTTCATGACCCCTCGCCTGCTTTTTGCCGTCTTCGGCCTCATCGCCCTCACCTTGCCCGCCCATGCCGACGGCGAAGTGCAGAAGCTGATCACCGCCGCCGACAAGGCGCGGCTGGATAAGTATGGCGAAACGCGCAAAGCGGCCCTCGAAGAGGCCAAGGCCGGCAATCCCTCCGAGGTCAAGCAGTTGGATGACCTGCTCGCCAGGCCGCTCGTCGCTTTCTCAGACAAGGACCTCACCGGCAACTGGAAGTGCCGCACCATCAAGGCGGGCGGCATCAGCCCGCTCGTCATCTATGGCTGGTTCAAGTGCAAGGTGACCGACGACGGCTCCGGCTGGCGGCTTACCAAGACCAGCGGCTCGCAACGCACCACCGGCCGCTTCTTCGACGATGGCGAGAAGCGCTCGATCTATCTCGGCTCTTTCTCGGTGAACAACGACAAGGCGAAGCCCTATGGCAGCGGTCCCGAAAGCGACCAGGTCGGCTACGCTTTCCGCAACAGCGCCACCGAATGGCGGATCGAATTCCCCGCGCCCTATTACGAATCGAAGCTCGACATCATGGAATTCAAGCGCTGAGCCGGGCTTTGGCGGCTGACCGAACGCCTCCGGCACACCAAGGATTAACCCGCCCCGCATAGCATGCGCCCGGTTTTCCAAGCGGGTGCTTGCCGTGGCAGCGTCGGAATCGAGTACGCGACCAATCGTGGTCGTCACAGAAGGTGGCCCGCATATCTGGGCCATCGTCAATGCGCTTGCCGATCGGGCCGGTCCCGTCAACGTCATCCTCGAGAACCCCGAATCCAAAAAGCGCCTACTCATGGGCCGCGCCCGGCGGCAGGGCTGGGTCTCGGCCGTCGGTCAGCTCGGCACGATGGTGCTGACCAGGCTCGGCAAGCGCTTCCTGGCCGGTCACGCCGAGCGACTGATCGCCGAGGAAAAGCTCGCGACCGAGCCACGACAGGGCCAGACGATCATTCATGTGCCGTCAGCCAACGGGCCGGAATGCCTGAAGGAAATCGCCAGCATCGGACCGGGTGTTGTGCTGCTTGCGGGCTGCAGACTGCTGTCGAAGGACATACTGGCCAGGATGCCTTGCCCGGTGCTCAACTACCATGCCGGCATCGCGCCGAAATATCGCGGCATGAATGGCGGCTACTGGGCGCTGGCCTCCGGCGACGCGCAGAACTTCGGCACGACCGTTCACCTGGTCGATGCCGGCGTCGACACCGGCGGCGTGCTGAAGCAGGCGCGCGGCAGGCCCAAGACGGGCGACTCGATCGCCAGCTACGCGCTGCGCCAGGCGGCGTTTTCACGCGATATCTGCGTCGAAGCGGTGAAGAATGCGCTGGCCGGCAGACTGGAAACGATCGATCCCGGCCTGCCGTCGAAGCAATGGTATCACCCGACGATCTGGTTCTATCTCTGGACCGGCTTGACGAAGCGCGTCTGGTGATCAGCCGGCGACGCATTTCAGCATTCGCTTTGCGCCATCGTCAGCGTCGCTTTTGAAGGGGCGCGCGTCGTCCCATAACAAGCGGCCCAACAGCGCATGCGGCAATGCTCCAACATATCGAGGAGTTGAGAATTCATGGCCGATCTGATCGTCGTCTATTGGCGCGACATCCCCGCCCAGGTCATCGTCAGGAAGGGCCGGCAGAACGCCAAGCGCGAGCTGCCGCTGCGCTTCACCGAAGCGATCGACATGTGCGCCATGCGCACCGGCGCCGGCGGCACCGATGACTATCTGGCCGAATGGCGCAAGGCCGACCCCGTCCCGGTCGGCGACGACATCGAGGCCGAGGTCGAGAAGGCCTATCAGGAACTCGACGCGAAATATGACCGCGAGCGGCTGGTCGCTCTGGTCAAGGCTGGCGGGAAAGAAGATGTCTGAGAAGCAGCCGGCGGTCACCCAGGCCACATTGGTCAAGAAGGCAGCGCCGAAATCCGACTACAAGCCTGCCGACGTGTCGCCGCAGCGCCGCGTCCAGCGCACTTTCGCCGTGCGCCTGTGGTCCATCCGGCACTCGCGATTGCTCGAATGGTTCTACAGCCGGTTCGCCGACGCTTTCCTGTTGTTGCATCCTCTGTGGAAAGGTATCGGCTACGGCCGCGTCGAGGCTCCGGTGAAGTTCGTCGAGAAGCGCGTCAAGGGCTTCATGTTCGACTGCCGCATGTGCGGTCAGTGCGTGCTTTCCTCCACCGGCATGTCGTGCCCGATGAACTGTCCCAAGCAGCTGCGCAACGGCCCTTGCGGCGGCGTGCGCGCCAACGGCAATTGCGAGGTCGAGCCGGATATGCCTTGCGTCTGGGTCAAGGCCTGGGAGGGCTCGCGCAACATGGTGCATGGCGACAAGATCCTGACCGTGCAGAAGCCGGTCGATCAGTCGCTGCGCGAAACTTCGGCATGGCTGAGGGTGACCGCGCAGGCCGCTGCCGCGCGTGAAACGGCACAGACCCCCGGAGCTTCGGCATGACCGCCCTTCAGCGTGACGAGAACCCGGCCGGTATCCACCTGCCGCTCGATCCCCTGCCCGGCCACACTTCGCGCGGCCGGCTGGAGCGCGTGCTGCGCCGCGGCGAATTCGCGGTGACCACCGAGCTCAACCCGCCGGACAGCGCCGATCCGGAAGACGTCTACAACCGCGCCAAGATTTTCGACGGCTGGGTCGACGCCATCAACGCGGTCGATGCCTCGGGCGCCAACTGTCACATGTCCTCTGTCGGCATCTGCGCGCTGCTCACCCGCATGGGCTACGCGCCGATCATGCAGATCGCCTGCCGCGACAAGAACCGCATCGCCATCCAGGGCGACGTTCTGGGCGGCGCCGCGATGGGCGTCGCCAACATGCTCTGCCTCACGGGCGACGGCGTGCAGGCTGGCGACCAGCCTGGCGCCAAGCCCGTGTTCGACCTCGATTCCATGTCGCTGCTCGAAACCATTCGCATCATGCGCGACAACGGCAAGTTCCTGTCCGGCCGCAAGCTGACGACGCCGCCGCAGGTGTTCCTTGGTTGCGCGGTCAACCCCTTCGCGCCGCCCTACGACTTCCGCCCGATCCATCTCGGCAAGAAGATCGCCGCCGGCGCGCAGTTCGCGCAGACGCAGTACTGCTTCGACGTGCCGATGTTCAAAGCCTTCATGCAGAAGGCGCGTGACCTCGGCCACACCGAGAAGCTCTTCCTGCTCTGCGGCGTCGGTCCGCTCGCTTCCGCCAAGACGGCGAAGTGGATCCGGTCCAACGTGCCGGGCATCCACATCCCCGACGCGGTGATCAAGCGGCTGGAAGGCGCGCAGGATCAGAAGAAGGAAGGCAAGCAGCTCTGCATCGACATCATCAACGAGGTGAAGGAGATCCCGGGCGTCGCCGGCATCCATGTGATGGCCTACCGCCAGGAGGAATATGTCGCCGAGATCGTCGATGAATCCGGCGTGCTGAAAGGCCGCCAGCCCTGGAAGCGCGAAATCCGCCGCGACGACCAGATCGTCGCCCAGCGACTCGACCACATACTGCACGACGAGATTACCGAAACCCAGGTGGACATGGTGAAGACCGCGCACTGACAACGCGGCTCGCACGCATTCGCTTGAACCAAATCAGATAACGATATAAAGAACTCTTTATATCCCGACGGAGAGATCGCATGACCCGCACCATCGTCGCCTCGGCGACCCGAGAAATCGTCATCGGCTTCGATCAGCCCTTCTGCGTGATCGGCGAACGCATCAACCCGACCGGCCGCAAGAAGCTCGCCGCCGAGATGGTGGCCGGCAATTTCGAGACCGTCATCAAGGACGCGCTGGAGCAGGCCGCCTGCGGCGCCACCATGCTCGACGTCAACGCCGGCGTCACCGCCGTCGACCCCAACGCCACCGAGCCGGCGCTTCTGGTGCAGACGCTGGAGATCGTGCAGGGCCTGGTCGATCTGCCGCTGTCGATCGACTCTTCGGTGACCGCCGCGATCGAGGCCGCGCTGAAGGTCGCCAAGGGCCGTCCGCTGGTCAACTCCGTCACCGGCGAGGAAGAGAAGCTCGAGGCCATCCTGCCGCTGGTCAAGAAATACAACGTTCCGGTCGTAGCCATCTCCAACGACGAGACCGGCATCTCGATGGATCCGGATGTCCGCTTCGCCGTCGCCAAGAAGATCGTCGAGCGCTGTGCCGACCACGGCATTCCGTCCCATGATGTCGTCGTCGACCCGCTGGTCATGCCGATCGGCGCGCTGGGCGATGCCGGCCGCCAGGTGTTCGCGCTGCTGCGCCGGCTCCGCGAGGAGCTCAAGGTCAACACCACCTGCGGCCTCTCCAACATCTCCTTCGGCCTGCCGCACCGCCACGGCATCAACGCCGCCTTCATTCCGATGGTGATCGGCGCCGGCATGACGAGCGCCATCATGAACCCGGTCCGGCCGCAGGAGATGGAAGCCGTGCGCGGCGCCAATGTGCTCAACGGCACCGACGAGAACTGCACCAACTGGATCCGCACCTATAAGGATTACAAGCCGGCCGAAGGCGGCCATGCCGTTGCCGCTCCGGTCGCGGTGACCGCTCCCGGCGACGGCGCCGCCGCTGCCGGCGGCCGTCGCCGCGGCGGCCGCGAAGCCCGCATGGCCAGGGGATAAGCGCGCAATCGTGAACCGCACCGCAAACAAGGCTGGTCCGATCGCATCGCGGATGCGCTCGGACAGCTCTGCTTTGCGTTCAGGCCACGCCCAATATGGCGTCGAACAACGCCATTCCCGCCCACGATCCGAAGATGCCCGTCACGCCGCCGACGATGAAATCATCGTCATAGGCGGGCCAGCATGCGTGCAGCACCAGGGTTCCGACGATTGCGCCGAGAATCCCGGCGGCGAGGTATTGCGGATTGCGCAGCCACGAGCCCTTGATCACGCGCACCATGGTGAACGCGGTGAAGATGGCGGAGAACAGAATATCCGACATGGTTGGCCCTTGGGTTGGCCCCTGGACCAACGGACTCTCCGCCCAATAGTAAAACGATCCGTTAAACGGCATCGGCAATTGCCATCGAGACACGTGCCAGCATGAATCCTCCCCCCAACATCACCGATCCGCTCGTCCTGTTCATGCCGTCTGGCAAGCGCGGCCGGTTCCCCGTTGGAACGCCGGTCCTCGATGCCGCACGCCAGCTCGGCGTCTATGTCGAAAGCGTGTGCGGCGGCCGCGCCACTTGCGGGCGCTGCCAGATCGAAGTGCAGGAAGGCAATTTCGCCAAGCACAAGATCGTCTCGTCCAACGACCACATCTCGCCCAAGGGCGCCAAGGAAGAGCGCTACGAGCGCGTCCGCGGCCTGCCCGAGCGGCGCCGCCTCTCCTGCTCGGCGCAGATCCTCGGCGACCTTGTCATCGACGTGCCGCAGGATACGGTCATCAACGCGCAGACCATCCGCAAAGACGCCGACACAAGGGTGATCGCCCGCGATACGGCGATCCGCATGTGCTATGTCGAGATCGAAGAGCCCGACATGCATAAGCCGCTCGGCGACCTCGACCGGCTGAAGATCGCCCTGATGAAGGACTGGGGCCTCAAGAACCTCGAATTCGACTTCTATCTGCTGCCGCAGGTGCAGGGCATCCTGCGCAAGGGCAACTGGACCGCGACGGCCGCCATCCACAAGGATGCCGACAGCGACATCGCTCGCGTCATCGCGCTGTGGCCCGGCCTCAAGAACGAAGCCTATGGCCTCGCCTGCGACATCGGCTCGACCACGATTGCCATGCATCTGGTGTCGCTGCTCTCGGGCCGCGTCGCCGCCTCTTCCGGCACCTCCAATCCTCAGATCCGCTTCGGCGAGGATCTGATGAGCCGCGTCTCCTATGTGATGATGAATCCGGACGGCCGCGAAGGCATGACAGTCGCCGTGCGCGAGGCCGTTTCCGGCCTCGTCGACAAGGTCTGCGCCGAAGGCAACGTCCAGCGCGCCGACATCCTGGATTCCGTCTTCGTCGGCAATCCGATCATGCATCATCTGTTCCTCGGCATCGATCCGACCGAGCTCGGCGGCGCGCCCTTCGCGCTCGCCGTCTCCGGGGCGGTGCGCATCAAGGCCTCCGACATCGGCCTGAAGCTCAACCAGGGCGCGCGCCTCTACATGCTGCCCTGCATCGCCGGCCATGTCGGCGCCGATGCCGCCGCCGTCACCTTGTCGGAAGGGCCGCATCGCCAGGACGAGATGATGCTGATCGTCGACGTCGGCACCAATGCCGAGATCGTGCTCGGCAATAGGACGCGCGTCGTCGCGGCCTCCTCGCCCACCGGCCCGGCCTTCGAGGGCGCGGAAATCTCAGGCGGCCAGCGCGCGGCGCCAGGCGCCATCGAGCGCGTGCGCATCGACCCGGACACGCTCGAGCCGCGCTACCGCGTCATCGGCTCGGAGCTCTGGTCCGATCAGCCGGGCTTCGCCGAAAGCGTGCAGGCGACGGGCGTCACCGGCATCTGCGGTTCAGGCATCATCGAGGTGATCGCCGAGATGTATCTGTCGGGCATCATTTCCGAGGACGGCGTCGTCGACGGATCGCTGAGCATGCGCTCGCCGCGCATCGTGCCCAACGGCCGCACCTTCTCCTACGTGCTGAAGGAAGGCGAGCCGAAGATCACCATCACCCAGAACGACGTGCGCGCCATCCAGCTTGCCAAGGCGGCGCTCTATGCCGGCACCAAGCTTTTGATGGAAAAGCAGCACACCGACCATGTCGACCGCATCCATTTTGCCGGCGCCTTCGGCTCCTTCATCGATCCGAAATACGCCATGGTGCTTGGCCTGATCCCGGATTGCGACCTCGACAAGGTCTCGGCTGTCGGCAACGCCGCCGGCGCCGGCGCGCGCATGGCGCTGCTCAACCGCGGCTACCGCCGCGAGATCGAGGAGACGGTGAGCAGGATCGAGAAGATCGAGACGGCGCTGGAGCCGAAGTTTCAGGAGCACTTCGTCTACGCCATGGCGCTGCCGAACAAGGTCGACCCGTTCCCGAAGCTGGCGGCAGCGGTGAAATTGCCGCCGCGCAAGGTGATGAGCGAGGACGGCGCCGCCGGCGACGCCGCCCCTCGCCGGCGCTCGCGCGAGGAGCGCGCGGCACGGCGCGGCCGCGGCTAGGCCAAGCTCAAGCTTGCAGCCGGCCTCGTTCCGCGGCCCCTGCGGCCGCGGCATTGCTTGCCTTCACGACGGTCTTGGGACGTTGCGGATGCAGCAGCCCGATCAATGGCTTTTCGACAATCAGATAGAGCATTGCCGAGAGCGCAACCGTGGCGACCAGGATCGTCGCCGGCTGCAAAGCTGAGGGAATCCCGATCCTCAGGACGACACCAGTCGCCAGCACGCCGACCACGACGTGCCACAGATAGATCGAATAGGACGCATCGCCGAGAAATGTGGGCAAGGCGGCCGGCTTGAACGGCCGTGCCCGCTCGGCAAAAACCGCGCCCGCTACGATCAATGCGGCCGGGAGCCCCCAGCGCAAGGCACGAGGCAAACCGGCATCGAACAGCGGGCCGGCCGCAAGCAGGAGGAATCCCGCGCCAACCATCGCCAGCGCCACTCCGAGCGGCAGCCTTGCGCCCCGGAGCCACAGGCTCCCGACGACGACGCCGGCCGCAAACTCGATCACCACAGGATCGGTGAAGGCCTGCGCATATCCCGCGGGCAGGACGAAGTGCAGCGCGACGATGGCGACAAGCGCGCCCACGAGAACGCCGAACCGCCAGCGCTCGCTGAGGAACAGGACGAGCGTGAAAACGAGATAGAACATCATCTCATAGCAGAGCGTCCAACCCTGTATGACGATGGGATGCAGCGCTCCCTCCTGCAGAGCCGGCAGGAAGAACAGCGAGCCGACGAAATTCGCCACACTGAAGAAATGGCCGTAGAAGAACTGCGGCTTGAGCAGGATGCCCGCGGCGGTCAGCAGCGTGACGATCCAGTAGAGAGGCACGATGCGGGTGATCCGGCGCCCCATGAAACGCCAAGGATCGGCCGGCCTGCCGGCCGTCGTCACCCACATGATGAAGCCGCTGATGACGAAGAAGACGTCGACGCCGGCTGCTCCGACATTGAACGGACCGCCGAACTGCTCGCTGACGTGGAAGCAAACGACCGCGCACGCGGCGAGCCCGCGCAGATATTGAATACTATGTATGCTCGTCACGATGCCCTGACCCGTATCGCATCATGCTGCAGTGCACATATCCCACGCCGCATCGCACAATAACAATGCAGCCGGTCGCCTCTGTCAACCGCCGATGGCAGCTATTCCGACCGGGCCGGCACGCCGGCCTGCTCAATTCATTTGTATGCAAATGTTTCCGGATCCGCGCGATCCGGAAACCGAAACGCTGTTCTCGCGAAATCGACCCGATACATGCGTGACGCATCTAGCGGCCATCCAACGGCGGCCAGCGACCATCCTCGGCCGTCGTTGCTCTTCAAGGGAGATGAAAATGTCGATGTTCGGAAATCTCAGCCGCTTCGGTGTCACCATCCGGCAGGCTCATGCCAGGAACAAGGCGATCCGCGCGCTCAACGATCTGCCGGCGCATGTCCAGAAGGATATCGGTTGGCCGGCCTCGCCGCCGAGCGACCCGCAGGCAGCCCTTCACAAGCTGCTTCTGGGCACGCCGCGCTGATGACCTTTGCCGACAAATGCAAGCTGCTCGGCAAGCGCCAGGACCGCAACGTGACTCCGGCCGGCGACAACAGGTTGCGCGCAGCACTGCTGCCGAAGCGGCGCTAGAGCAGTTAAAGGGAAAGTGCGCAGCGGTCGGGCTCGGCGACTTCGCCGTAGCCTTCCGTCCGGAATTGCGTAAACAAAGAACTGGCATCCATCGGATCACGCCGATGTGCCAAGGTGATTCCTTGACATTTCAAACTGAGGTACAATCTTCGCAGAGCGGGGGGAATTCTCTTAGTCGGCTCTGCCGAAGTCCGTGTATCCGCATGCCCAGTTTGAAAAGCCATCTCGTTTCGTTCGTTCTCCGGCACAGCCGCAAGAAGGCGTTTTCCAGTCCCGAGAACCTGCAGCGTTGGATCGCCTACGCCCGCAAGACCGAGGACTATCATCCGCCGGCCTTGCTCAAGGCGCGGCTGAACATCACCGAGACCGAAATCGACGGCTTTCCGGTCTATGAGATCGCCCCGAAGGCGGGCGAACGCCGGCGCATTCTTTACATGCATGGCGGCGCCTATGTTTTTCAGATCACCTCCTACCATTGGGGGCTGATCGCCGAGATGGCCGAGCGTCTCGGTTTCGGCATCACCGTGCCGATCTACCCAATCGCCCCCGAGCACGATTTCCACGACATGTTCGGCATGGTCGGCGACGTCTACCGGTGCATGCTCGAACAGACCGACGCCGAGGACATCGTCTTCATGGGCGATTCCGCCGGCGGCAACATGGCCGTCGTGCTGACCATGATGGCGGCCGAGGAAGGCCTGCCTGCGCCGTCGCATCACGTGCTGATCTCGCCCGGCCTCGATGTTTCGCTTGCAAATCCTGAAGTCTTCGAGGCCGAGCGGCAGGATCCGTGGCTGGGTATTCCGGGTGGGCTGGAAGCGGTGCGGCTCTACAGCGCCGGTTTCGACCGCAAAGACTGGCACATCAGCCCGCTTTACGGCGACTTATCCGTGTTGCCGAAAACGCTGCTGCTGACCGGTTCACGCGACATGCTGACACCGGATAATCTCATCTTCGCCGAGAGGGCGCGAGCTGCCGGCGTCGAGGTGGACGTGGTCTATGAGGAAGGCATGTTCCACGTCTGGCCGCTGATCGAGATGCCCGAGGCGCGCCGCGCGCGCGACAGCATCGTCGACTTTCTCAGCCTGCCGGCACCGCCCCGTGCTCGGGCGCGGCGCAAGGCAAGGGCTGCCCTCGCCGCCCGCACGGCGCCCGCGGCCGAGTAGCTCAGAACTTGCCGGTTTCGCGGAACAATTCGAACGTCGCCCGGATGTGATCGGCCACGGCCTTCACCGGCGCGCTGGCGTCGGGCGCCACCACCATGGCGAGATTGTAAGTGCCGATCTCGGGCATGCCGTCCTTGGCGCCCAGCGAGACCATCTCGTCGCCGAGGAAGGACTTCGGCAGCGGCGCCACCGCAAGGTCGGCCATGATGGCGGCGCGCTGGCCGGCCGTGTGGGCGCTCATATAGGCGATGCGGTAATTGCGGCCTTCACGTCCAAGCGCTTCCAGGGCCCCTGCCCGCCATGCGCAGCCTTCCTCCCACAGCGACACCGGCAAGGGCTCGCGCAGATGCGCGCAGCCGCCCTTGGCGCCGGCCCACACGATCGGCTCGGTCAAAAGCACCTCCGCGCCGATCGCGCTGGTCTTGTAGGAATTGGTGAGCAGCGTGATGTCGAGGGCGCGGTCGTCCATGCGCCGGCGCAAATTGATGCTCTGGTCGATGGTGACGTCAACGGCGATCGAGGGATGCGACTGGGCGAAACGCTTCAGCACATGCGGCAGCACGCGCTCACCATAATCGTCGGGGGAACCGAGCCGCACCACACCGACAATGTCGGGGATGATGAACTTCGACACCACCTCGCGGTTGATCGACAAAAGCCGGCGCGCATAGCCGAGCAGCATCTCACCGTCCGTGGTCAGCGTCACCGAGCGCGCATCGCGCGCGAAGACCGAACGGCCGAGGATGTCCTCAAGCTTCTTGATCTGCATGGAGACGGCCGACGGCGTGCGGAACACCGCATTGGCGGCCGTGGTGAAGCTGCCGGTCTCGGCGATCGCCACGAAGGTGCGCAGCACATCGAGATCAAGCAGCGGCAGCGGATGATTGAGCGGGGCGTTCATAGGAGCCTGCTTTCAATTTTTCTGATGCAATCCATCATTCCATTTCGTTTGATTGAACATCACTCCAGGCGCATAGTCAACTCGATCGATGCGGGATGCTGCCAAAAGCAGCCATGAAACGACCCTGACACAGTCCTGCAATCGACATGAAATGAAGCTGAAACAGACCTGATTTAACCCAATGACGGGCGCCTCCCTGCCCGCATAGAGGAGAGAGAGAAATGTCTATCCTGTCGTCCATCGGTCGGCTTGCGACCGAATTCAGTGCGGCCCGTGCCCGCTACCAGACCGAACGCGCCATCCATGCGCTGCCGATCGAACTGCAGAAGGATATCGGCTGGCCTGAAGCCGCCGACGTCAAGACCGGCTTGCGCCTCGGTGTCGGAAGCTGGGCCGGAGCGAAGTAATCAAGTGTGTATGAAGTTCTGAAGGCCTGCCGCGTCAGCTCGGCAGGCCTTTTGTTTATGGTTTTTGTTTGCATTCAAATGAGTTTTCCAGCCATGCGGCCGCTGCATGACGCATATGAACCACTCGCATAGCGGGTTAACAGGCCAGTTAAAGCACTGGAAATAATAGGAAATTGTGGGCACATTGCCCAAAAAAGTCGCAAACCATGTCGCTTTTCATATCAAGCGCTTCGTTTTTGCGATTTAGTTTTTGCTGAAGCGAGCCTATATCGGCCGCAGCAAAAACGAGCTGCCCCACTCCTTAAGCGAAGGCGACCCGTCTGAGCAACCAAATGGAGATGGATGATGAAGCTCTTTGCCCGCCTGTTCGCCCGCCGCGAAATGAACCTGACGACCGCTCTGGAGCGTCAGCGCCTCGCCAAGACCATGCCTGGCCAGACCGGCGCCGTGGCCGCCGCTCGTCTTGGCTTTATCGCCTGAGACAATTCGGCTACTGAATTCAACGCCGCCCGGCTTGCCAGGCGGCGTTTTTGTATGGGCGTCGACCTGATCTCGGCGCGGGGGACAGCTTGCAGTTGCACGAATTGCCCATTTGCGACCCGTGTCGCAAATTTAATCTTCACTTAGCCGCCTACCCGATTGACAGGAATGGTTTTTCCTGTTGTCGCTATGCTGTTCGCGACATCCTGTTCGCGTCATGGCTGCGTGAGGTTTCCCCGTGAATGCCGTAAAGCACCCGATCAAGAGATCGTTTGTATTCTTCCTCGTTCCCGACTTCACCATGATCGCCTTCGCGACGGCGCTCGATCCGCTGCGCTCGGCAAACCGCATGCTCGGCTACGAAGCCTATAGCTGGCGCCTGGCAAGCATCGACGGCAAGCCGGTCCGCGCCTCGAACGGCGTCGAATGCGCCGTCAACACCTCGCTCGAGGAAGAGCGCAGGAAGATGGCCGGACCGGACCGGCCGAACATGGCGATCGTCTGCAGCGGCATCAATGTCGAGCGCTACCAGAACAAGTCCGCTTTCGCCTGGCTGCGCGAGGAGTATAACCGCGGCGTCGCCGTGGGCGGCCTGTGCACCGGCGCCCATATCCTGGCCGCCGCCGGCCTGCTTTCCAACAAGCGCTGCGCCATCCATTGGGAGAACCTGCCGGGCTTCTCGGAAGCCTTTCCGAAAGCTAATGTCTTTGCCGACCTCTTCGAGGTGGATCAGAACGTCTATACCTGCGCCGGCGGCACCGCCGCGCTCGACATGATGCTGAAGCTGATCGGCGACGACTTCGACGAGAGCCTCGTCAACCGCGTCTGCGAGCAGGTGCTGACCGACCGCGTGCGCAGCCCGACCGACCGCCAGCGCCTGCCGCTGCGCGCCCGCCTCGGCGTTCAGAACTCGAAGGTGCTCACCATCATCGAGCTTATGGAGGCCAACCTTGCCGAGCCGCTGTCGCTGATCGAGATCGCCGACCATGTCGATCTTTCCCGCCGGCAGATCGAGCGTTTGTTCCGCACCGAGATGGGCCGCTCCCCCGCCCGCTACTATCTGGAGATCCGCCTCGACCGCGCCCGGCACCTGCTCATCCAGTCGTCGATGCCGGTGGTCGAAGTGGCGGTCGCCTGCGGCTTCGTCTCTGCCTCGCATTTCTCCAAATGCTACCGCGAGCTTTACGCCCGCTCGCCGCAGCAGGAGCGCGTCGACCGCAAGCAACTGCTGGCGGCTTAAGCAGGCAGAGACGCAGTCCTCTAAACAGACTGCGTCTGCGCCGTCCGCATCGCCTCGACGCGGATGTCTTCGGTGAGCTGTGCCTTGAGCGACGAGAATTCCGGGCTGGTTTTCAGCGTGTAGTGGCGCGGATGCGGCAGGTCGACCGGCACGTCCGACTTGATGCGGCCGGGCCGGGCGCTCATCACGATCACCCGCGACGCCATGAAGATCGCCTCCTCGATATCATGGGTGACGAACAGCACCGTCTTCTTGCGGCGCTCCCAGATGCCGAGGAGCAGTTCCTGCATCAGTCCGCGCGTCTGGTTGTCGAGCGCGCCGAACGGCTCGTCGAGCAGCAGGATTTCCGGGTCATTGGCCAGTGCCCGTGCGATCGCCGTGCGCTGCTGCATGCCGCCCGACAGCTGCTTCGGCCAATGGTTCTCGAAGCCCTTCAAGCCGACGAGATCGACATAGGAAGCGACGATGTCGTTGCGCTCGCGCTCGGGTCGGCCTTGCTCGCGCAGGCCGAAGCCGATGTTCTCGGCGACTGTCAGCCAGGGAAACAGCGTGTAGGACTGAAACACCATACCGCGATCCGGTCCTGGCCTTGTGACCGCCTTGCCGTCGAGCAGCACGCGACCGGTGCTCGGCGCTTCCAGTCCGGCGACGATTCTGAGCAAGGTCGACTTGCCGCAACCGGATGGTCCCAGGATGGTGATGAAGTCATTCGCCGCGACCGCGAGGTCGACCGGCTGCAGCGCCTGCACCGGCTCCCCGCCTCCGACCCCGGCAAAGGTCCGCGAGACGCCCTCGATCTGAAGTTTGCTCATGCCAGGCTCCACGGATAAAGCCAGCGATTGAGCGCCTTGAAGGCGAAATCGGACAGAAGCCCGATCAGCCCGATGACGATGATGCCGAAGATGATCTGCCCCGTCGCCAGCCGCGATTGGCTGTTGATGATCATGTAGCCGATGCCCGATGACGAGCCGATCAGCTCGGCGACAATCACATAGGTCCAGGCCCAGCCAAGCACCAGCCGCAGCGTTTCGGCGATCTCCGGCGCGTTGGCCGGCATGATGACGCGCTTGACGATGCCGTTGTCGGTCGCACCCAGCGTATAGGCGGCCTCGACCAAGTCGCGGCGCGTAGCGCCGACCTTCACCGCGACGATCAGGATGATCTGGAACACCGAGCCGACGAAGATCACCAGGAGCTTCTCCAGCTCGCCGATGCCGGCCCACAGGATGAGCAGCGGAATGAAGGCGGACGCCGGCAGATAGCGCGCAAAGGATACGAACGGTTCGAGGAAGGCTTCGACCGGCTTCCAGGCGCCCATGGCGATGCCGATCGGCACCGCGACGATCGAGGCCAGCACGAAGCCGCCGAAGACACGCCAGATGGTGATCAGGATATCGAGCCAGAACCGGTCTTCGACGAGCAGCCGCCAACCGTCCTTCAGCATCGACAGCGGATCGGCGAGAAAAATCCGGTTCACATGGCCGCCGAGTGTGATCCATGCCCAGAAGGCCACGAACAGCACGAAGAAGGCGATGCCGAGCACGGTTCGCGTGCCCGGCGCAACGGGGTACAAGGGACGCAGCATCAGGCCCTGTCCTTGAGGAGAAAAGCCGATGGCGGCTTGGCGCCGCCACCGATCGGAGGACGCGAGATCAGTTGGCAACCGCGCTGGTGTCGGCAAGCGTCGTCACATCCGGCGCTTCCTTGATCAATCCCATCTGCAGCAAGAGCTCGGCGGCCGTCTTGGAAAAGTCCTGGAAATCCTTGGTGAAGAACTGCTTGTTCTCCGCCTTGTCGGCCCATTTCAGGTACTTGGCCGAGTCCTCGAACTCCTTGGCCGACTGCTTCACGTCGGCGCCCATGATCTCGTAGGATTTCTGCGGGTCTTTCTTGATCATGTCGAGCGCGTCGAAATAGCTGTCGGCGAGCGCCTTGGCGGCATCGGGATTGGCCTTGAGGAAGTCCGGCGTGCAGCCGACCGTATCCATCACCATCGGATAGTCGAGCGTGGTCGCCAGGATGTGGCCCTGGTCGGCCTTGTCGCGTACGGCCGAGATGAAGGGCTCGTAAGTAACGGCGGCGTCATTCTGGCCGGCCAGGAAGGCCTGCGCCGCCGCGTCCGGCTCAAGGTTGACGACTGTGACGTCCTTGGTCGACATGCCGTTCTTGTTGAGCACCCAGGCAAGCAGGAAATAAGGCGAGGTTCCGGGCGCGGACGAAGCGACCGTCTTGCCCTTGAGATCGGCGACGGTCTTGATGTCGTTGCGCACGACGATGCCGTCGGCACCGTAGGATTTGTCGAGCTGGAAGATCTGCTTGGTGGTGACGCCGCTGGCGTTCCACACCATCCAGGTCTCGACCGTGGTCGCCGCGCATTGCAGGTCGCCGCTGGCAATCGCCAGCGGGCGGCTCGCCTGCGGCACTTTCTTCAGCGTGACATCGAGCCCGTGCTTTTCGAAAAGCCCGGCCTGCTTGGCCAGGGTCAGCGGCGCGAAGCCGGTCCAGCCGCTGATGCCGATGGTGAGCGAGGTGGCAGCCATCGCCGGCGCGCTAAGCACGGCGGCCGCCGTCAGCGCCGCCGCGAAAATGGAGGTTCTGTTCATTGTGGTTCCCCTTTTTGTGGTGACGCGAATTGTCTCACAGACCCCAAAAGGCTTGTCAATGAAGCAGAAGCCTCACCGGACGATGGTCCAAGCCAGAGCATGATCCCGGAAAGTGGATCCGGCTTTTCGGAGCAGCTGTTCGATCCGTTATGGCTGCCCCCAGCCGCGGTTGCGCCACATCTTTTCGCCCACAAGGCAGTCCGCTGCCGGCCTGTCGTCGGCGAGCACGAGCGGCGGATGCGCGGCCTCCTCGGCCGCCCATTGCGGTGAAGCCGGACCGGCGAGCTCGAGCACCAGCTTGCGGCGGATCGCTTCCGGGAACTGCGTCCAGTCGTTGACCGGGATCATGAAGGCGCCCGGCCCGCCGATGACGCAGTCGCTGTAATAGCGGTCGAGATTTTCGACGTCGAAGGCGCCGCTGAAACCGCCGCGCGTCATCAGCGGCAGTCCGTTGATGGTGATGCCTTGCCTGACCACCTCGTCGCGCGTGAGATTGACCGGCGCGCCCTGGTTGTTGGGTCCATCGCCGGAAACGTCGATGACGCGCTTCGTCCCCTGGAACCCGCTCTCGGCGAACAGGTCGCTGCCGAAGCTCAGCGCGCCAGAGATCGAGGTCCGCCGGGCGCTGTCCGGCGGAAGGGCATTGAGCCGCGCCACCACCTTCTCGGCATCGTCGCGATTGGCGATCACCGTCCACGGCACGACGACGCGCTGCCAGGTCGTGCCCGCCCACTCGACATAAGTCACGGCGATCTTGCCATAGGCGCCGTCCGCGATGGCCTTGAGCACGTTGTCATGCGTGAGCGCCGCGGCGTAGCCGTGGCGCTGGATCTCCAGCTCGGCCGGCGACATGGAGAGCGAAACATCGACCGCCAGCACCAGTTCGACATCGACGGGCTCGGCGGGAGAAGCTGCCGGCGTCAGCCAAAGCGCCAGCGCCAGGGCGGCACCGGCCAAGACGATATGCCTTGCGCGGGCATAAGCGGACATGGACGAAGGTTAGGCGAAAATCGTCCCGCGCAAAAGCCGGGAATTTCCCGGCATTGGATTTTCGGCCGGCGTGGGTCTTCTAAAAATATCGCGCTAGATTCGAACGGATACGTTCCAGCACGGTATCGCCGGAAAGATCCGGCACGAATTTCGCGCCCGTGATCGCCTCATAGGCCTGGATATAGACCGCCGAGGCCTGGTTGATGATCTCGTCTGGAATTTGCGGGATCGGATCCTTGTAGGGATCGCACCGCGCCGACACCCAGGACCGGATGAAATCCTTGTCGAAGCTCTGCGGCCGGCCGCCGCTTTCGAACGCCTCGTCGTAGCTCTGCGCGATCCAGTAGCGGCTGCTGTCGGGCGTGTGGATTTCGTCCGCCAGCACGATTGCGCCGTCCGGCGCGGTGCCGAATTCATATTTGGTGTCGGCCAGAATCAGGCCGCGTTCGGCGGCGCGCTGCTGGCCGCGGGCGAACAGCTGCAGCGCATAGCGCGATACAGTATCCCACTGCGCCTGCGTGAGCAGCCCGTGGTCGATGATCTCGGCTTCCGACAGCGGCTCGTCATGGCCGCCATGGGCGGCCTTGCTGGTCGGCGTGATGATCGCTTGGGGCAGCTTTTCATTGTCGCGCAGCCCGTCGGGAAAGCTGTGGCCGTAGAAGCTGCGTTCGCCTTTCCGGTACTTGGTCAGGATCGAGGTGCTGGTGGTCCCCGCCAGATAACCGCGCACGACCATTTCCACCGGCAGCATGTCGAGCCGCCTGCCGACCACGACATTGGGGTCGGGATATTCCAGCACGTGATTAGGGCAGATGTCGGCGGTTTCCTCGAACCAGTAGCGCGCCGTCTGGGTGAGGACCTGCCCCTTGAACGGGATCGAGGCCAGGATCGTGTCGAACGCGCTAAGACGATCGGTGGCGATGATGATGCGGCGCCCGTCCGGCAGATCGTAGTTCTCGCGCACCTTGCCATTGTAGCGGTTGGGCAATTCAGGAATGAAGGCGTCGGACAGGATGCGCATGGGGCGTGTTGCTTTCGCGAACTCTGATGGGCCACATAAGCCGCTGGGCCCCTGCACATCAAGCCGGGCGCTGCGGAACGGGCTTCTTCTTGCCGGCAGTGCGAAACGCCTGCCAGTTCGGCCTGAACGAAGGCGGAATCCACAACAGAATTCCGGCTGTTGCCGCAGGCACAATGACCGCGAAGCGCAAAATTGAAAGCACGACGCCGCAGAAGCCGACGATCCGCGTGGCGGTATCCGGGCCGAAACGCGGCGCAAGCAGATGCCTGGCGATCGCCCCGCCATCGAGCGGATAGGCCGGGAGCAGGTTGAGAACGGCCAGAACCGCATTCACCAAGGCGCCAAGCCAAAGCGTCCACTCGAGAAGCGTGTCCGGTCTCGGCGGCGGCGAACTGAAAAGACCGTCTGGATCGACAGGCAACAACGGCCGCGCAAAAAGGTAATAGGCAGCGGCGAAGCTCGCCGCCAGGACAATGTTCACCAACGGCCCGGCGAAGGCGATCCACGCCCAGCCATAGGGCGAAGCCGCGGCGCCGGGCTTGAACCAGGCAATTCCGCCGAAGAGGTACAGGTCTGTCCGTTGGGTGCCGATGCCTCGCCGTCGCGCGGCCCAGACATGGGCAAGCTCGTGCAAAAACACCGACAGGAACAGCAGCGCGGCAAGGATGAGGGTGTGAGTCAGGGCGGCCTGGGGACGTCTCGACCATTCATGCAGGAACGGCAAGGCGGCGGGAACGGCAAAGGTCCAGCTGACATGGACGGGAATGTTCCCCGTCATCGTGAAGACGAACGCGTCGTTCTTCCTGTCCCAGCCGAACCGTTGCAAGCTACCCACTCCGCCTGGTGCAAACGCTATGCGAGAATCCTGCTGCGCAAAAGAAAAAAGCCCGGCCGAAGCCGGGCTTTTACGTCCATCGTCTAGCTCTCAGCTTCTCGGCTTGAGGTTCTCCGGGTCGTAGAGCGGCTTGTAGCCGACGCCGGCGACCTCGACCGGATAGGTCTCGCCGAAATACTCGACCTGCAGCTTGCGGCCTTCCTGGCAGTAGGCCCAGGGCAGATAGGCAAGCGCGATGTTCTTGCCGATGGTGGGGCCATAGGCGACCGAGGTGGTGAAGGAGCGGCGGCCGAGCGCGTCGACCAGCGTCTCACCGGTCGCCGGATCCTGCACTGGCATGGTGCCGACCGGATAGCGCGCGACACCTTTCGCATCGATGTTGTCGGTCATCACCAGCGTGCACAGCATCGCCGGCTGGTGCTCACGGGCGCGGTATTCCAGATGCTTGGCCTTGCCGCAGAAGTCGTTCTCCTTGACCTTCGGACGGGCAAGGTCGGCCTCGAGCAGATTGTACTCGGTGAGCAGATCGGCGTTCTGCAGCCGCAGGCTCTTTTCCATGCGGCGCGTGTTGGCATAGGTCTCGACGCCGAACGGCATCACGCCAGTGGAGCGCAGCGCGTCCCAGACGGCAAGCCCGTCCTCGTAGCGCATATGCAGCTCCCAGCCCTGCTCGCCGACATAGGAGATACGGAAGGCGGTGACGTCCTTGCCGCCGATCCTGATCGGCTTGATCGCGGCGAAGGGAAAATTCTCCGGCGTCAGGCCTTCCGGGTTCTCGACCACTTTCTGCAAGGTCGTGCGCGCGTTCGGTCCCCAGATGCCGATGGTGACGTATTTTTCGGTCACGTCGGTGACGGTGGCGTCAAAGCCTTTGTCCTGCGCGGTGCGCTGCATGTAGCGGAAGTCGCGCGGGCCGGCGTCGGCGCCGTCGATCACCCGGCAGCGGTCGGCCATGCGGATGACGGTGAAGTCGGCGCGCACCATGCCTTCCTCGTCGAGGAAGTGGGTGTAGATGCCCTTGCCGATATTGTTGTCGCCGCCGATCTTGGCCGCGCACAGCCATTCGAGCAGCGCGACATGGTCGGGGCCTTCGACGTCGTACATCGAGAAATGCGAGAGGTTGACGATGCCGCAATCCTCGCTCATCGCCAGATGCTCGGCATTGGAGACGCGCCAGAAATGGCGGTTGTCCCACTCGTTCTCGCGCACCGGCACGCGGTTGCCGTATTTTTCCAGGAGATGCTCGTTGGCGGCGTAGCCATGGGCGCGCTCCCAGCCGCCCAGCTCCATGAAATAGCCGCCGAGCTCCTTCTCGCGCTCCCAGAAGGGCGAGCGGCGGACGTTGCGGCCCTTGGAGAACGGCTCGCGCGGATGCACCGCCGGATTGTAGACCTTCATCGCCGTTTCGGTGCAGCGGTCCCAGATGAACTGTTCCTGCATCTGGTGCGGATAGAAGCGCGAATAGTCGATCTGGTGATGGTCAATCGACGTGCGGCCGTCGGTCATCCAGTCGGCGATCAGCTTGCCCATTCCCGGACCGTCCTTGACCCAGATGGCGACGGCGTACCACAAGCCCCTCACCTTCTGGCTCTCGCCCATGGACGGGCCGCCATCGGTAGTCACCTGCAAAAGACCGTTGAAGGAATGGCCTTCATTGTAGCCGAGCTCGCCGAGAATCGGCGTCAGTTCCATGGCGCGCTCCAGCGGCGCCATGATCTGCTCCATGTCTAGGTCGCGCTGCGACGGCGACAGCCGCGCCTCATGCTTTTCGAGCAGATCGCGCGGGTGGCAGAGGCGCGGATTGGTCTCCTCGTAATAACCCCATTCGATCTGCCCGCCCTCGGCGGTCTTCGGATCGCCGGTGTCGCGCATATAGGCCGAGTTGCCCTGGTCGCGCAGCAGCGGCCAGCCGATCTCCTTGCCGGTGCCGGCGAACTCGTTGTACGGGCCGAAGAAAGTAAGCGGATGGTCGATCGGCATGACCGGCAGGTCTTCGCCGACCAGCGCGGCGGTGAGCCGACCCCAGATGCCGGTGCAGACCACCACATAATCGGCTTCGATCGTGCCACGCTCGGTCACCACGCCCTTGATGCGGCCGTTCTCGACGATCAGCTCCTTGGCCGAGGTGTTGGCGAAAGCCTGCAGCTTGCCGGAAGCGACGCCCTGGTCGACCAGCTTGCCGGCAACCGTCTGCGAGCGTGGAATGACGAGACCGGCATCCGGGTCCCACAGGCCGCCTTGCACCAGATGCTCCTCGATAAGCGGAAACTTTTTCTTGATCTCGGCCGGCTCGATCAGCCGCGCACGGGTGCCGAACGCCTTGGCGGAGGCGACCTTGCGCTTGATCTCGTCCATACGGCCATCGTCGCCGACGCGGGCGACTTCGAGGCCGCCGACGCGCGCGTAGTGCCCCATCTTCTCGTAGAAATCGATGGAATAGAGCGTCGTCCAGCATGACAGGAAATCGTGGCTGGTCGTGTAGCAGAAATCGGAAGCATGCGCCGTCGAGCCGATATCGGTCGGGATGCCCGACTTGTCGATGCCGACGATGTCGTCCCAGCCGCGCTCGATCAGGTGGTGGGCGACGGACGCGCCGACGATACCGCCCAGACCGACGATGACGACCTTCGCCTTTTTCGGAAACTCTGCCATTGCCCGCGACTCCAAAGGGATAGACGGGCGCGTTTGCGCGCCCTTCGAATGGCGCACAATATGCAGAGGACGCGGATTGAGCTACCGCCTGTTTGCGACACGCCGCAAGTGCGGCGCGACGGCGCGTGCAGGGTATTTCCTTTCAGGCGAAGGCCCAGATGTCCTCGGCCTGAAAGCCGACCTGATAGCCGGCGGTCTTCAGCTTGACGACGACCTGGCCGATCTCGGCGGCCGGCAGCGCGCCGACCTCGACCTTGATCATGCCGGGGCGGTAGCGCTGGAGGTCGAGCTGCTCGAACACCATCCAGTCGGCGCCCTCGCAGTCGACCAGGAAGGCGTCGATATGGGCGATGCCGTTGCGGTCGAGCAGCGTCCGCAGGGTCTCCGACGGCACCTCGATGTCCTTCAGATGCGGCGCGAACTTGTTGAAGTTGGCGTCGGCCTCGCCCCAGGCATTCTTGCCCGACATCAGATTGGTGTCGGTGACCGACGAGCAGCCGATGAACTCGATCGGCAGCGTGCCGGCTTCGAGCGCGGCGGCATCGAAGGTGTGGACGGTGATCGTGCCCTTGGCCCTGGTCACCGCCACCGGTTCGATGATGAAGCGGTCGGTATCAGGATAGTTGGCGCGCAGCCGCTTCTGATTGTAGGGGATCGGCTCGACCAGCATGGCGCGAGCGCCGCGGATGCTATGCAGCCACGGCGTCACGTCGTCGAACAGCGCGCCATCGCAGGCACCGACATTGACCATCTGGAACGGCCGGCCATTGCCGCCGAAGCGCGCCTTGAGCGCCGCCTTGGCAAGGAACTTCGTACCGCGCAATGCCGGCCCGCGATCGAGCAGGCCTGCCGGAAGGCCGAGCGACAACAGGATGCGCGCGAAGCTGGACACCGAGCTCATGACTTGTCTCCGGAATTGACCTGCAGCGCCGCGCGAGGCCCGCCCCGGCTCGCCGCTGCCCACAGCGCCATCAACGGCGCTGCGATCAGCAGGAAGGGCGGTAGAAGGTTGGGGAAATAGATGCGGGTGTCGTGGATCGGGAAGACGGCGAACTTCGCCAGCACGCCGAGCACGAGCGCCGCCAGCAGGATGCCGGCGCGGCGATCCAGCCGGAAGCCGGCGCGCCCAAGTCCATACCAGCCGGCCAGTGCCAGCACCGAGACGCCAACCCAACTGTTGAGGGCGACGGCGCGGACTACCGAGGCGGCGAAGGCCTTGAGATAGGCGGCCACCGAAAATGGCGGCTCGAACCCGTCCATATTGTAATGCTGCTCGATGCTGGAGAACCACAGATGCGGCCACCAGCCGGGATGCTGGGCCCAGTGCGAAATGGCGAAATAGGCGATAAAAGAGGCTGCGAAGCCGGCCAGCGCGCCCCATGCCCTCTCGCGGAAAGCGATAAGCAGCACCGCGAAGATGGCGAGGAAGACGATGTTGTCGGGTCTCGCCATGAAAGCCAGGAAAAGCAGGACCGCCGTCGCCGCCTCGCGCTTGCGCACATAGGCGAAAACACCGCCAAGGAACAGCGCCGAGCATAGGAGATCGGGCGTCGAGGCGCGCGCCGCTTCGCCGAAATCGGCCATGATAAGGATCGCGCCGACGATCGGCGCCAGCGCCAGCGCGCCTTCCGCGCGCAGCCAGGCGAGCGCGATGGCGCCGAACAGCAGCACGGAGAACACCTGCACCAGCCGCATCGCCTCGACCGGCGTGACGACATGGCTGAGGCTGGACAGTATCTCCGCATAGAGGAACTTGATCCGGTACATGCCGAGCAGCGAATGGAAGTCGGCGGCATTCTGCGCCATGTGGCTGCGGAAGCCGCCGCCACCGTCCGTCAGCGTCTTGTAGTCACCCGCCGACACGTCCGCCTTGACCGTGCTGTAGGCATAGTCATGCAGCGCTTGCGGATCGGGATAGGTCCCTTCCTCGGCAATCGCCAGATAAGGCAGCATGTCCCAGTTCGCGTCGGGCATGAACCAGGCGGTCGCGGCGGTCAGCAGAATATAGAGCGAGAAAGCGATCGCCCCGATCGACGCCGCCCATTTCGCGTAAGCCCCCTCGCCCCACGCCAGGCTGGCGCCGGTCAACCGTTCCAGCGGTTTGGTCGGGGCGGACGGCCTGGTCAGCATGCTCGGCGGCCTCTATTTCCCGACCTGGCTTTTCACGAAATCCTTCACGATCGCCACGATGCCGCGCGACAGCAGGCTGTCGAAGGCATCGACGAAGCGGTCGACATGCTCGGGCTGGCAGATCAGCGGCGGCTCGAGCCGGATGACGTTGCGGTTGTATTCGGTGAAGGCGACGAGCACGTCGTAGTCCCGCAACAAGAGCGAGCCGACGAAGCCGGACAGCGAGCCTTTCAACTTGTCGTCGAGCACGCTCACCACCGGTCTGAGCACCATAGGCAGGGTCTGCGAGAAATCGTGAAACTCGAGCCCGATCATAAAACCCTTGCCGCGTACATCCTTGATGATCTTCGGATATTTTTCCTTCAGCGCCTGCAGCCGCTGCAGAAGGTACGCGCCGGTCGAGGCGGCATTGTCGATCAGCCCCTCGTCATAGAGCACGTTGATGCCCTCGATCGCGGTGGCGCAGGCCTCGCCCATGCCGCCGAAGGTCGCCATGGCGTGGATCATCGCCGTCTTCGGCGTGCCATAGGCCTTCATGTAGACGTCGCGCCTGGCAATCATGGCGCCGACCGCCGCCTTGCCGGCGCCGAGCGATTTCGCCAGCGCCGTCACATCCGGCACCACGCCGTAATGCTCGAAGGCATAGAAGCGGCCCGAGCGGCCATAACCGCACTGAACCTCGTCGGCGACCCACAGCACGCCGTGCCGGTCGCAAAGCGCGCGCAGCTTCTGCCAGTATTGCGCCTCTGCCTGGATGATGCCGCCGCCGCCCTGGATGGTTTCCAGCACGATGACGCCGATCTCGGGATCGCTCTTGAACAGCCGCTCGACGGCGTCGATGTCGGCGAAGGGAACGCGCACGACATTGTCGGCGACCTTGAAGTCGGCGCGGTAGAGCTGGCCGTCGGTGATCGCCAGCACACCCTTGGTCTTGCCGTGGAAGGAATTCTCGGCATAGACGATTTTCGGCCGCTTGGGGCCTGCGGCGCGCTCGGCGAGCTTCACCGCCGCTTCCATCGCTTCCGAGCCGGAGGAGCCCAAAAACACCATATCGAGGTCGCCGGGCGAGCACTTGGCGATGTTATACGCGAGCGCCGCTGCGTATTGCGACATGAAGGCGATTGCGATCTCCTGGCGCTTTTCCTCCTGGAATGTCTTGCGCGCTTCCAGGATGCGCGGATGATTGTGGCCGAAGGCGAGCGAACCGAAGCCGCCGAAGAAGTCGAGGATCTTGCGGCCGTTCTGGTCGATATAGAACATGCCCTCGGCGCGCTCGATCTTGACCTTGTGGAAGCCGAGCAGCTTCATGAAATGCAGCTGCCCGGGATTGAGATGCGCCTTGAACAGGTCGGTGATGCGGGCGACGTCCATCGCCTTGGCCTGCTCGACGCTGATCAGCTCGGGCTTGGCGATGGAAGCGGGCGAAAGCGCCGGCGCTTCGACCAGCGTGCGCGCGCCTGTCTGTTCCGGCTTGGCCATGACGGTCATCTGAAAAATCTCCTTTCGCGCCTATTCGGCAGGCACGTGTCTGGCGGCGACGGCGTGGCCGTCCTTCTTGGCGCGGTATTCGCTGTAGGCGGCGATCAGCATGTCCTCGTCGCGATATTGCGGCACCCAGCCGAGCTGGCGCCCGGCCTTGGACACGTCGAGCACGCATTCCTCGTCGGCGATCAGATACTGCTCCGGGTCCATGATCGGCATGTTCATGAGATCGAGCAGGTCGAGCGTGCGCTTGACCGCCCAACCGGGCGTCGGCAGCAGGATCGACTTCGAGCCGGCATGGCGAATGAGATCGCCAAGCAGTTTCTTGACCGGCGGAGGATTGAGGGAGCCCAGATTATAGGCCTCGTTCGGCACGCCGGCTTTCCAGGCCGCGCGTGCGGCCTCCGCGCAGTCGAATACCGAGATGAACTGATAAGGGTTCCGGCCCGAGCCGATCATCGGCACGGGAAGATTCCAGTCGATCAGCTTGAACAGCTTTTCCAATATGCCGAGCCGTCCGGGCCCGATGATCAAACGCGGCCGAAACAGCGAGATCGACATACCGCGCTTGCGCCATTCGGCGGCGAGTTCCTCCGTCTTCAGCTTCGACAGCCCGTACTCGCCGAGCGGTGCGACCGGATGGTCCTCGGTCATCGGCAGCACCACAGTGTGGCCGTAGATCATGTCGGTCGTGTAATGGACCAGCTTCGCGGCGCCGGCCTTGTCCATCGCCTGCATGATGTTCTCGGTGCCGTGGAAATTCACCGGAAAGAAGAAATCATGCCGCTTGGCGCGCACCTGGATCGGCGACAGCATCTTGGCCGACAGATTGTAGACCATGTCGTCGGCCTTGAGCCCGACCGCCGCGACGGAGACCGGATCGGTGACGTCGCAGGTGACGAAGCGCATGGAGCGGTAATGCGGCAGGTCGCTCTTGACGATGTCGGCAACGACGACGGTCTCGCCATCGGCGGCGAGCTTGGGAGCAAGATGACGGCCGACGAAGCCGTCGCCGCCGAAAATCACATGTCTCATCGAACGATCTCGCTTGTGCCGATCTTGTCGGGATTGACGGCTGCGGTCTGGTCCTCATGCCCGCGTCCACCCATTTCCCTGCCGCTTTGCGCGATCAGGATCGTGCCGACGCAGATGCAGGCGATGCCGGCGATGCGCCAGCCATTGAGGTCCTCGCGGAAGACGAAATAGGCAAAGATCGCCACGGCGACATAGGCGAGGCTGAGGAACGGATAGGCGAAGCTGAGCTCGACCTTGGACAGCACGTAGAGATGCGACGCCATCGAGATGACGAAGGTGCAGAGGCCCAGGAACACCCAAGGGCTGAACACGATCTGCAACAGCTTGACGAGCGGATTGACGCCTTCGAAGGAAATCGGCCCCATCGACATCATGCCTTGCTTCAGCATCAGCTGCGCCGCGGCATTGGTCATGACCGTGAAGAGAATGAAGATTATGTATTTCATTGTTGCCACCCCGCCCTTGGGCGGTCCTATTACAAACCTGCAAATATTTCGTGAAGCCGGAGCAGTATTTTGAGTAAACCATGGCGTAACACTTAATTTACCATGGTTTATTCGATTTTTATCTATTCCGCGGCTTCAGCTCTCCCTTCTCCGATCTCCAGTCTCTTTGCGGTACGCGCCCAGAAACTCGATAGGAAAGCCGGGTCGCGAAGCGCCTCCAGCCGCTGCCATTGCGGGAACGACGCGGCAAATGTCTCAGGCCCCATCCGGGCGTCCTTGTAGGGGTTCACCGCGCCGCCCGCCTGGACGGCGATGCGATCGAGCTCGGCAAGCAGCCGCAACGTCCTTTCGCCCCGGTTGGGGAAATCGAGCGTCAGCGTGTAGCCGGGCCGCGGGAATGACAGCAGCGCCGGCGAGCGGACACCGCCGAAGCGCTTGAGCACCGTCAGGAACGATCCCTGCCCTGCCCGTCGCGCCGCCTCGAGCAGCGCGGGCACGATGCGGCGGGCCTTCTCCTCCGGCACCACGCTTTGGTGCTGGAAAAGCCCGCGGGGCCCATAGAGCCGGTTCCAGTCGCGGACGCCGTCGAGCGGAAAGAAGAAGCCTTGGTAGCCAGCCTGGCGCGGAACCGCGGACTTGCCCTTTTTCCAGCGGTAGGCCGCGTTGAAGGCCGTGAGGAACGGCCGGTTCAGCACATTGAACGGCGGCTGCACCGGCACGGAAAGCCGGCTGCCGGCGCGGTCCGCCGCGTGCGAGCCGTGCTCGGCATGATTGCCGGTGAACAGGAGCCCGCGCCCGCGTCCATGGCCGCCGGCAAGCTGATCAATCCAGGCGACGGCATATTCGTTGGCCTGGTCGGCAGCCTCGGCAAGATCGAAGAATTCGCCGAGATCGCGAAACCGCGTCGTCTTTTCCGTTATGTCGAGCGAGGGCACGCGCATCAGCTTGATTGATGCCGACAGGATGAGCCCGGTCAGCCCCATGCCGCCGATCGTTGCCGCGAACAGCCGGACATTGTCGGTTTGCGAGCAGCGATAGGTTCGGCCGTTGGACCGAAGCAGCGTCAGGGCCTCGACGTGGCAGCCGAAGGTGCCGCGCCGGTGGTGGTTCTTGCCGTGCACGTCATTGGCGATCGCGCCGCCCAGCGTGACGAACTGCGTGCCTGGAACCACGGCCGGAAAGAAGCCGTAGGGCGCGGCGTGGGCGATGATGTCGCAAATCAGCGTACCGGCATCCGCCTCGAGCACGCCGGTCTCGGCGTTGAAGGAACGGATGCGGTCGAGCGGCCGCATGTCGACCACCATGCCCGCATCGTTCTGGCAGCTGTCGCCATAGGAGCGGCCATTGCCGTAGCCGAGCAGCGATCCCGGCCTGGCCGTGCCGTTCTTCAAAATCGCGATCGCCTCGTCCGCCGGGATCGCCTTGCGCGCGGGCGACGTCGCCAGTCCGAAGCTGCCGAAGCGTTCCTGGCCCATCACCAGCCCCCGGCGACGAGGAAGACCGCGCCGATGGCGACGACGATCTGGCTGCGCCAGTCGCGGATGATGAAGACGACCGGATCGTCATGCATCTCGTCGCGCCGGGCCAGTATCCAGACGCGCATCGTGAGGTAGAGCACGATCGGCGCCAGCGGCCATATCAGCCAGGGATGCGGATAGAGCTCGCGCACCGCCGGGCTGTCCATGTAGAGCGCCAGGACCAGGGCCGAGGAGAAAGCCGACGCCATGCCGGCCTGCGCGACGATCTCCTGGTCCTCGGTGCGATAACCGCGGCCGGCGATGCGCTCGCCGGGTGGGATGGCCGTGGTGCGCAGTTCGACGAAGCGCTTCACCAGCGCCAGCGACAAGAAGAAGAAGATCGAGAAGGCAAGCAGCCAGAAGGAGACGTCCACGCCGGTGGCGGCCGCGCCCGCCAGCACGCGGATCGTGTAGAGGCCCGCAAGCGTCAGCACATCGACCAGAAGCATGCGCTTGAACGACAGCGAATAGGCTGTGGTGACCGCCATGTAGCCCAAAAGCACGCCGAGGAATTCGATCGGAAGGAAGAGGCTGGCGACGACGCCGATCGTGAGCAGCACCGCAATCGCGCCGAGTCCGAACGGGATCGACAAAGCACCGCTGGCGAAAGGCCGGTTGCGCTTGGTCGGATGCTTGCGGTCGAGCGCCAGGTCGAAGAAATCGTTGAGGATATAGATAGCGGACGCCACGGCGCTGAAGGAGAGGAATGCCAGCAGGCACTCCCAGATCATGTTCGGATTGAAATATTCGTGCGACAGCATCATCGGCACGGCGATCAGCGCGTTCTTCAGCCACTGATGCATGCGCAGCATCTTGATGTAGGTTCTGAGCGTCGGCTTCGGCGCGGGCATGGCCTCGGCCTGATGCGCCGCCTGCCAGCGCCGGGCGCTGCGGTCGGGCGCCACGACCAGCGCGTGGCGCGCGGCGTCGAACACTTTGAGGTCGTGACGGCTGTTGCCGGCATAGTCGAAGCCCGCATCGCCATAGGCGGCGACAAGGGCCGCGCATTTCTTGGCCGACGTCATGTTGTGCGGGCCGTCGGTCGCCAGCACATGATCGAAAATGCCGAGATGCGCGGCGATCGCCTCCGCGAACTTGCGTGGCGTTCCGGTCGCAAGCACGATCTTGCGGCCCTCCCGATGCTCGGCGCGCAACCGGTCGAGCAGGTCCTGGCGGTAAGGCAGCGAGGCCGGGTCAATATCGACGCGTCGAGCGATCTCCTGCTTCAGCCGGGCCGGTCCGCCGATCAGCCAGAGCGGCAGAAGAAAGACATGGAGCGGGTTGTTCTTGAGCAGGATGAACAGGCCTTCCCACAGAAGGTCCGTTGCAATCAGCGTGCCGTCGAGATCGACCGCAAGCGGAATTGCGTTCCTGTCCGACCTCGCGTCCATTGTCCCGCCCCGATCGAGCGCGGGATTCCGAAACTCCGATCTCGGAAAGGATCACGCGCCAATTCAACCCACGCCGTGTGCCGGCGCCCTTGGGTCAGATATAGCCGGGGATGACGCAGCGAACGTTAAAACGCCCGGTTGCAGCGCGTGGTCCTAGCGGTTTTTCGGGCGTCATCGTTAAGCGCCGGCTACCGGAAACGATAAAAGGCCGGACATCGGTCCGGCCTTTGCCAATCTTGCGGGGCCAACTCGTGGCAAGAGTTACTTGATGCGGGCTGCGCCGCCCGAGATTTCGACCGTTTCCGAGCCCGTCAGGGCCTCGAGGTCACCATTGGGCAGGGTGACGAAGCAGCCGTTCGAGCAGAACTCCACCGTCTCGCCGGCGGCGAGCGTCAGCTCGCTCTTGGCGCCGCCTTCGGTCACGACCAGGGTCCGCGTCTGAGCGTCCCTGTTGATCGCGCTGGCGGCGAAAGCCGAACCGCCCAGGGCCAGCAAAGCGATGGCGGCAACGACAGACTTCCACATTGCAATTCCGGTGTTTGCACACCGCCTCTGTTCAAATTTGCAAGGCATTCTCGCCCTTTGCATCGAAGCTTATATGAGATGTTACCTGAACCGCAACTGAATGCCGCATTCATGCCACAATCGGTTTCGGAGGGCGCGCAGCGCCGCCATTGCAGGCCGGCCTCACCCGAATAACGATGCACCTCAGCCGGGGTCCGGCTTGCGGCCCCTCCGCTTCGTCTTGGCGAGCCGCTCCCGCTCGGCCGCGGCCTCGGCTTCCAGCCTCTCGCGCTCGGCGAATTCGGCCTCGATCTTGTCGTCGTCGATCGGCCAGGCCTCGTGCTTCTTGGTCTCGACCACGGCGCGCGGCGTCGATGGAATCTCGATCTGCTCCTCCTCGAAGATATCGAAGATGGCGAAGCGGATATCGTTCTGCACGACGCTGCCGTTCATGATGTCGGCCACGAACACCCGGATTTCGAATTCGAGCGCGGCAGGCCCGAAATTTGCGAAGAGGACGAACGGCTCGGGATTCTTCAGCACCATCGGATGGGCGCGCGCAATGTCCGTCAGTATGGCATGGACGCGCTTGACGTCGCTGCCGTAGGCGACGCCGACCTTGATGTCGATGCGCCCGAGCTTGTTGCGATGCGTCCAGTTGCCGACCGCATTGTTGATCAGGTTCGAGTTGGGCAGGATCACCGCTTGCCGCTGGAAGGTCTCGATCTCGGTCGCGCGCACGCTGATCTTGCGCACCGTGCCGCTGACGTCGCCCGCGACGATCCAGTCGCCGACCTTGAACGGCCGCTCGGCAAGCAGGATCAGGCCTGAAACGAAATTCGACACGACGTTCTGCAGGCCGAAGCCGATACCCAGCGAAAGGGCGCCGGCAACCAGCGCCAGATTGGAAAGATCGATGCCCGCGGCCGAGATTCCGACCAGGCCGGCAACCGCCACGCCGGCATAGCCGACACCGAGCCGGATCGAGTTGCGCACGCCGGCATCGACCTTGCCGCGCGCCATCACCGAGCCGTCCAGCCAGCCCTGGAACCAGCGCGTCAGGAAATAGCCGATGACGAAGACGACGATGCCGCTGAGGATGCCGAGGAAGGAGATGGTCACCGAACCGATCGTGACCCCGGTCGCCAGCTTGTAGGCCCAGGCCTCGATATCCCCGGGCTGGAAGCCCCACATCAACAGGATCAGCGGCAGGAACACCACCACGATCATCAGGTTGATGGCGATGCTGACGACCAGGCCGAGCTGGTCGAGGGCGGTATCCTCGTAGCTGGAGTTTTCCGAAAGCCATCGCCCGACCGAAGTGTCTGCGAAGCCGCCCTCTTCCCCGATCGCGCGTGCCGAGAGGAAGCCGATATAGGCCGTCACCAGCACGGTGCCGGTCACCACGACCTGGAACGAGACGAAAAGCGCCAGGCCGATATAGCCAAGCAGCGCCGCCGCAATGGTGAACAGGCCGAGGACGATGGCCACGAAGCGAAGCCATGCCGGCCAGGGGCGCCATGAGCCATCAGCTGCCCTGAACGGCCGCAGCAGTCCCATCAGGATCAGGATGACGCCGACGATGATGGTGGCGACAAAACCCCTGCCGATCGTCAGCGACAGCGGCGAACCCATCTTCTCGTTGACCACCGACAGGAAGTAATTGAACCCCAGCACCAGCGCCATTGCGGTCGTCAGTCCGACCAGCCAGCGCGCCGGGCCGGTAGCGACCGGAATCAGGCGCCAATTGGGCAGGCGCGGTTCGAGCGCCGCGTTGGTCAGGCGGTTGACGCAGAACACCATGCCGATCACCGTCAGCAGGGCATTGAGGAACGTGCCGATATCGCCACGCAACACATTGTAATAGTTGAAGAAGAACACGGCGGAGGCGAAGAAGACGCCAAGCGCCAGCGTCGGCAGCAGCGTCGACCAGAAGGCCACCGACAGCCTGCTGAGATAGGAAGGGTCCTCGACGGTCGGATCGGCCTCGAATATGCGGCCGAACAGGCGCCTGCCGCCGATCAAAAGCACCGCCGCCAGCGCCAGCGCCATAAGCGTCGCCGCAAGGATCGCCTGGAACTTGAACCTGACGGCGAAGCTCAGCCAGGACGACACCGCATTGTAGAGGCCCGTGAACTGGTCATGCGCATCGGAAAAGGCCTGCGGGCTCAGCGCGTCGGTCAGATCATAGTGTTTGGTGATGACGCTGCGGAAAAGCTCGCTGCGCATCGCCGCGATCTTGTCGACCAGCCCGTTGACGCGGATCGACAGGTTTTGCGCGCTGGCGACGACCGCGTTGATCTGAGCCTTTTCCGAGGCGAGCGCGCTGCGCTCGTTGCTGACGATCACCGGCTCGGCAGGTTGGCCCTGCGCCGGCGGCGGGCCGAGCACCTCGACGCGATTGTTGATGTCGGTCAGGCGCTGCCGGAATGCCAGCGCGCTATTCAGCGCCGCGCGCGAAATGTCCTCAAGCTGCAACCGGATGTCGACAAGCCCGGCATCGTCCTGGTCGGGGTCGCTGAGTTTCTTTTCCAGGCCATCGGTCTTGGTCGTCAGGTCCTGGATGGCCTTGGTCTGATCGGCGATGAGCTGCGAGGAACCATGGCCGATCGCCTGCGCCGACGCCTCGAGCGCCGGCTGCCCGAAGACAGCGACGATAACGACCAGAAGCAGGCGCAGCAGGCGAAAGAACATGATTGTGTTGGCGACTCGCGGCCGAAAAATCCTCGAAATTTCCGCCTTTGATAAAGACCGGCCTATCGGGCGGCAAGCCGTCCCGATCGCATCGGCGAGAGTCGGCCTGGCGAAAAGCGATGGCGTAATCTTGGCTTTGCGCTTCCCGCCTGCTCTATAGTCTGCCGCCTCGCATCAAAAGGACGATAGGAAGAATGGCGGAATATTCAGCCTTTTCGCTGCTCAAGAACGCGCTGACCGGCAACAAGGATTGGAAGCCCGCCTGGCGCAAGCCGGACCCCAAGGCTTCCTATGACGTGATCGTCATCGGCGGCGGCGGCCACGGTCTTTCGACCGCCTATTACCTTGCCAAGGAACACGGCATCACCAATGTCGCGGTGCTGGAAAAAGGCTGGCTCGGCTCCGGCAATGTCGGCCGCAACACCACAGCGGTGCGCTCCAACTATCTCTTGCCGCAGAACACCCGCTTTTACGAGCATTCGATGAAGCTGTGGGAGAACCTCTCGCACGACCTCAACTACAACGTCATGTTCTCGCAGCGCGGTTGTCTCAACCTCGCGCACACGCCTGCCCAGCTCGACGATTACGCAAGGCGCGGCAACGCCATGCGCCATCTCGGCGTCGACGCCGAACTGATGAATGTCGACCAGATCAAGCGGCTAGTGCCGGCGCTCGACGTCTCGGGGTCGGCGCGCTTCCCGGTCCTTGGCGGGCTGATGCAGCCGCGCGCCGGCACCGCCCGGCACGACGCGGTCGCCTGGGGCTACGCGCGCGGCGCAGACCGGCGCGGCGTCGACATCATCGAGAACTGCGAGGTGACCGGCTTCCTGCGCGACGGCGGGCGCATCACCGGTGTGACGACGACACGCGGCGAGATCCGCGCCAAGAAAGTCGCGCTCGCGGTTGCCGGCAGCACCGGGCACGTCATGCAGCTTGCCGGCATTTCGCATATGCCGATCGAAAGCCATGTGCTGCAGGCCTTCGTCTCGGAATCGCTAAAGCCCATCGTCGACACTGTCCTCACCTTCGGCATGGGGCATTTCTACATTTCGCAATCCGACAAGGGCGGCCTCGTCTATGGCGGCGACCTCGACGGCTACAACAGCTACGCCCAGCGCGGCAGCCTGCCGATCGTCGACGAGGTGATGAGCGAGATGCTGGCGCTGTTCCCCGGCCTGGCCCGGGTGCGCATGCTGCGCTCATGGGGCGGGCTGTGCGACATGACGATGGACGGCTCGCCGATCATCACGACCGGTCCATTGCCAGGCATGTATCTCAATTGCGGCTGGTGCTACGGCGGCTTCAAGGCGACGCCCGCCTCCGGCTGGTGCTTTGCCCACACCATAGCCAAGGACGAGCCGCACGAGTTCAACGCGCCGTTCACGCTCGACCGCTTCTATCGTGGCCTGATCATCGACGACAAAGGCCAGGGTGCGAATCCACGGCTGCATTAGGGAACCATGATCCCAAAAGTGGGAACCGGTTTTTGGAAAAGATCATGGTTGAACAAGAAGATACAAGAAAATGCTGATCACCTGTCCCTATTGCGGGCCGCGCGACGTCATCGAATTCACCTACCAGGGCGACGGCAACCGCGAGCGGCCGCAGCCCGCCTCGCAGGATCTCGACGCCTGGAATGCTTATGTCTACGACCGGCTGAACCCGGCCGGCGACCACAGCGAGATCTGGCAGCATTCCGGCGGCTGCCGCGCGCATCTGAGGGTCGTGCGCAACACCATCACGCATGAGATCCTGAGCACCGAATTCGCGCGTGGCGGTCACAAATCTGCCGACAACAGGGCGGAGGACCGCCCGTGAGCCCCCGCCGCACTGAGACCGGCGGCCGGATCGACAGGCTGCGCACCATCCGCTTCACCTTCGACGGCGCGCCCTACACCGGCCATGCCGGCGACACGCTGGCCTCGGCGCTGCTTGCCAATGGCGTGACGCTGTTCGGCCGCTCTTTCAAATATCACCGCCCGCGCGGCCTGCTCGCCGCGGGCGTCGAGGAGCCGAACGCGCTGGTGACGGTGCTGCGCGGCGAAGTGCGCGAGCCGAACATCGCGGCCACCATGGTCGAGATCTATGACGGGCTCGTCGCCGTCAGCCAGAACCGCACGCCATCGCTCGCCTGGGACATCGGCGCCCTCAACCAGCTCGGCGGCAAGATCCTGTCGGCCGGCTTCTATTACAAGACCTTCATGGGGCCGGTGATCGGTCCGCTGAAGGGCACGCGCTTCTGGATGTTCTGCGAGCATTTCATCCGCCGCGCCGCCGGCTTGGGCAAGGCCGGCACCGCCCCCGATCCGGCGCGCTACGAGCGCATGAACGCTTTCTGCGACGTGCTGGTCGTCGGCTCGGGTCCGGCCGGCCTGATGGCGGCCAAAGCCGCCGCCGACCAGGGCGCCCGCGTCATCCTTGCCGATCTCGAAGCCCACTTCGGCGGCTCCGCCAACTGGTCGGGCGAAACCATCGACGGCATGTCCGCCGCCGACTGGGCCCAGCGCACGGTTGCGCAGCTCGGAGGCAACGACAATGTGCGGCTTTTGCCGCGCACGACGGTGTGGGGCTATTACGACGGCAACACGCTTGCCGCGCTTGAACGGGTGACCGATCACAAGGAAGTGGCCGCCAAGGGCGAGCCGCGCCAGCGCTACTGGGCGATTCGCGCAGGCACGGTGGTTCTCGCCACCGGCTCCTTCGAGCGGCCGCTGGTGTTCCCTGGCAACGACCGTCCCGGCGTCATGCTGGCGCATGCAGCCGAACGCTACGCCAATGAGTATGGCGTGCTGTCGGGACAGCGCATCGCGCTCTTCACCAACAACGACAGCGCCTACCGCTCGGCCGTCGCCTTGAAGAAGGCCGGCGCCGCCATCGTTGCCATCATCGATGTCCGAAGCGACGTCTCGAACGAGATGCGCCGGCTGGCGAGCGATGCCGAGGCCGAGCTGCTGGCGGACCACGCCGTGGTTGCGACCGAAGGCGGCAAGGCTCTCACCGGCCTCAAGGTGCAGCGCTTCGACGCCATGAGCGGTGCGCTGAGCGGCGACGAACGCAGCATCCATGCCGACAGCCTTCTGATCTCGGGCGGCTGGTCGCCGACCATCCATCTCGCCAGCCAGGCCGGCGCGAAGGCCGAATGGGATCCGGCGAGACAAGCCTTCCTGCCGCCGAAGCCGACGCACCGATGGATCGGTGCCGGCGCCTTCACCGGCAGTTTTTCGACCGCCGAAGCCATCGCCGAGGGCCGCGCGGCCGGTCTTCAGGCGGCCGGCGGGGCAGAGTCATCCGCGCCCCTGCCCGTCGTCGAGGCTGCCCCCGGTAATCCCGATCCGGCGCCGGTCTTCGAGATCAAGGCCAAGGGCAAGAGCTTCGTCGACTTCCAGCACGACGTGACCGCGGAGGACGTGCGGCTGGCGCATCGCGAAGGCTTCGTCTCGGTCGAGCATCTGAAGCGCTACACCACGCTCGGCATGGCGACCGACCAGGGCAAGAACTCCAACGTGCCGGGCCTCGCCATCATGGCCGAGGCGCTCGGCAAGCCGATCCCCGAAGTCGGCACGACGCGCTTTCGCCCGCCTTATACGGCGGTGTCGATCGGCTCCTTGGCCGCCGAACGCTTCGGCGACCTCAAGCCCGAGCGGCTGACGCCGATGCACGACTGGCACCTCGCCAACGGCGCGCGGATGTATTCAGCCGGCCTCTGGTACCGGCCGATGATCTACGGCCTCGCCGGCGAGACGGTCGAGCAGGCCTATGTCCGCGAGGCCAGGGCGACTCGCGAAAGCGCCGGCATCGTCGACGTCTCGACGCTGGGCAAGATCGCGGTGCAGGGACCCGACGCGGCCGAGTTCCTCGATCGCGTCTACACCAATATGTTTTCCACCTTGGCCGTCGGCAAGGCCCGTTACGGCCTGATGCTCCGCGAGGACGGGCTTGCCTTCGACGACGGCACCACCTGGCGGCTCGGCGAGCAGGAATTCCTGATGACCACCACCACCGCCAATGCCGGCAAGGTGATGCAGCATCTGGAATATTTCCTCGACGTCATCTGGCCGGAGCTGAAAGTCACCGTCACCTCCGTCACCGACGAATGGGCGGGCGCTGCGATCGGCGGCCCGAACGCGCGCGCCATCCTTGCTTCTTGCGTCACCGGCACCGCCGTCGACAACGCCGCCCTACCCTTCATGGGCATCGTCCAAGGCCGGATCGCGGGCGTGCCGGTGATGATCTGCCGGCTGTCCTTCTCCGGCGAAATGGCGTTCGAGGTCTATTCCGGCGCCGGCTACGGCACCCATGTCTGGGAAGCCCTGATCGAGGCCGGCAAACCTTTCGGCCTTGTCACCTACGGGCTCGAGGCGCTGGGCACGATGCGCATCGAGAAGGGCCATGTCACCGGCGCCGAGATCGATGGCCGGACCACCGCGCGCGACCTCCATCTCGACTGGATGCTGTCGAAGAAGAAGCCTTTCATCGGCTCGGCCATGATGGACCGGGAAGGCCTGATCGCCCCCGACCGGCTCGAGCTGGTCGGGCTGATCGCCCTGGACAACCGGCCGCTCAACGGCGGCGGCCATATCGTCGAGGAACTGGACGAGGCCAATCCGCACGACTCGCTCGGCCACATCACCGCTTGCTGCTATTCGCCGGCGCTCGGCAAATATATTGCCCTGGCACTGGTCAAGGGCGGCAAGGCGCGCCACGGGACCCGCGCCTTCGTCTCCGACCCGCTGCGCAACCGGTTCGGGCCGGTCGAGATCGTCTCCAACCATTTCTACGATCCGGACGGGAGCCGCATGCATGGCTGAGCAGCCTTTGCCAGAACGCCAGTCGCCGCTCGAGCCGGAATATCATCCGGGTTCGCACGGCAATTTCGAGCATGGCGTCGATGTCATCCTGTCCGAGACGCGGCCGGGCTCGATCCTGCAGCTCGCCGCCTGGCCGGGCGAAGAGAAGCGGCTGATCGAAATCATCCGCAAGGTGACCGGGCTCGCTTTGCCCGACGGCGCCGGCGGCGGCGTGAGCAGCGGCGGCCGTGCCGCCTTCGGCTTCGCGCCGGGGAAATTCACGGTGGTGGACGAGGCCGAGGGCCTGGCCCAGGCCTTTGCCGGATCGATCACGCCGGCCATCGGCACGCTGACCGATCTTTCGCACGGCCGCACCGCGATCCGTATCGCCGGCCCGAAGGCCGAATGGGTGATGGCGAAGTTCTTCGCCATCGACTTCGCCTTGCCCGCCTTCCCGCTCGGCGCCGGCCGCTCGACCAACCATCATGACATCTTCGCCCAGATCCAGCGCAGCGGCGCCGACCAGTTCGACATCTACGTCTTCCGCTCCTTCGCGCGCTCGTTCTGGAAGGCCTTGTGCCACGCCTCGGAGGAAGTCGGCTACGAGGTGCAATAGGCTCGACCTTGGTCCAGCCTGCAATCTGGCACTATCGACGGATACAACTGCTGCTTGAGCGTTGGGCCAGCAGGCGCGATAGGTAAGGAATCACGGGCGTTTGTCAGGGCAAACGCCCGCTCAGGCAACCAATTCGACCATACCCTTCCATGACTGTTGAGACTTCGGCGACGGCCACGACCCGCTTTGCTCCGGCGGAGGGTCCGTCGATGCTGTTGCCGGCAACCGTCGCTTGCGGCGTGTTCATGACGAGCCTCGACCAGAACGTCGTGGTCACCGCGCTGCCCGGCATCGGCGAGAGCCTCGACCGCCCGCCAAGCCAGCTTGGCCTTTTGATCACCGTCTATGTCGCGAGCCTCATCGTCACCATGCCGCTCGGCGGCTGGCTGGCCGACCGCTTCGGTCTGCGCAACGTCTATTGCTTCGCCCTGCTCGTCTTCGCCAGCGCCTCGGCATTGTGCGGCCTTTCGGAAAACATCTGGATGCTGGTCGGCTCGCGCGCCCTGCAAGGGTGCGGCGGCGCGCTGATGGGCACGCTCGGCCAAGTCGTGATCCTGTCGAGCTTCCCGCGCGACCGCACGCTGAAGATCAACATGTATATCTCGCTCGCCGGCCAGTCAGGGCCGCTGGTCGGACCGCTCGTCGGCGGCGCGCTGACCACCTACGTCTCCTGGCGCTGGATCTTTTATATCAACATCCCAATTGCGCTGACTGCGGCCCTGCTCGCCGCTTCACTGTTTCCGACCACGACCAAGCCGGTGCGCACGCCGTTCGATTTTCCGGGCTTCCTGCTCGTCGGCAGTGGCATGGGCCTGCTGGTCTTCGGCATGGATTCGCTTGCCGCCAAGGATGCCGCGAGCAGCCTCATCGGCATCGAGCTCGGCCTGGCGATCGTCATCCTGACGGTTGCCGCCTTCTATTGCCTGCGCGCGCGCAACCCGCTGCTCGATCTCAACCTGCTGCGCATCCGCACCTTCCGCATCTCCTTCCTCACCGGCGGCGGTCTCGACACGATCGGCCTGAGCTCGGTGGTCTTCCTCTTGCCGCTGATGTTCCAGCTCGGCTTCGGCATGAGCGCGGTGCAGGCCGGATCGCTGACTTTCGTCGCCGCGATTGGGTCGCTGCTGATGCGCTTCTTCATGCCGCGCCTTTTGAACCGTTTCGGCTTCATGCGCGTGCTGGTCACCAACACGCCGATCGTCGCCCTGTTGGTCGCCGGCTTTGCGCTGATGCAGGAAAGCCTGCCGGCCTGGATCGTTTTGGCCTACATCTTCACCTTCGGCGTCTTCAGGTCCGTGCAATGGGCCTCGACCGGCAATCTTTCCTATTCGGACATCGCGCCGGAGCAGCTCGCCCGTTTCAGCGCGCTCTATTACATCCTGTGGCAGCTTGCGGTGGCGATCAGCGTCGGCCTCGCGTCGGCGCTGCTCTCGCTGCTTGCCGGCGGCGGCAAGGCCAGCGTCAACGACTATCGCATCCTGTTCGTCATCGAAGGCCTGATCACGCTTTGCGCGCTATCGGCGTATCTCAGGCTGACGCCGCAGGACGGCGCCCATGTCAGCGGCCATGGCACGCATATGAGCACCGACTGACGCCTCTGGCGAAACTATTCCGCGAACGTCACCCAGTCCTCGAGCGGCGCGCGGTCGGTGCGGAACTCGTTCTCCGGCTTCGACGTGTCCTCGTAGCCGAGCGCCATGCCGCAGATGACGATCTCCTCGTCGGGAATGTTCAGCACCGGCCGGATCTGGCGGTGATAGGGCGCGAAGGCCGCCTGAGGGCAGGTATGCAAGCCTCTGCCCCGCGCCGCGACCATGATGTTCTGCAGGAACATGCCGTAGTCGATCCAGGAGCCCTGGTTCAATCGCCGGTCGATCGTGAAGATCATGCCGACAGGAGCGTCGAAGAAGATGAAGTTACGGTCGTGCTGCGCCCGCATCTTGTCGACCTCGCGCCGACCGATGCCCAGCGCCCCATAAAGCCCGAAGCCGTTGGCGCGGCGGCGCGTCAGATATGGCTCGAAGAACTGATCGGGATAGTAGCGGTATTCGTCCCACTCCGCCTTTTCGGCGCGGATGCCGGAATTGAGGATGGCGTCGCTGATGCGTTGCTTGACCTCGCCCTTGGTCACATAGACGCGCCAGGGCTGCATGTTGGTGCCGGACGGCGCACGCGCGGCGACCGCAAGGATCGCGCGGATCGTCTCGTCATCGACCATGTCGGGCAGGAAAGCGCGCACCGACCGGCGCGAGGTGATCGCCTCGTCGACGATCGCCGCTTCCGATGCGATCCGGATGTTCTTCTCAAGCATGGGCCGTCCCTTTGCGCATGGCCGGAAACCGCAAACACGGTTTTCCTGACGACCATCCGCAGACTCTAAGCTAAACTGGTCCCCGACCGGGCGCCCCACTCGCCGCTCGTGCGCGAGCCTTTGCATCAACGGCCGAAAACGCGCAAGCAAATCTTGTGGCCTATGAAAATCCCCTTGATTTTTTCATGAATTTACCGCTTCATGAAATTTATCCGGATTTTTTCACGAGTAACCTTTGACCTCGACCGCAACCAAATCGGAGCAGGACAATGGCGACCGGCTGCTGGCCGGCGACATCCGTGCGCTCCGCAAGGCGCGCGGCCTCACGCTCGCTGAAATTGCGCTGAAGCTGGCCCGTTCGGTCGGTTGGGTCAGCCAGGTCGAGCGTGGTCTTTCTATCCCCTCGCTTAGCGACCTCAGGGCATTCGCCAGCCTCTTTGATGTCCCGATCAGCCTGTTCTTCAGCCATGATGTGCCTGTCGAAGAGGAGCGCGGCGTGATCGTGCGCGCCGGCAGCCGCCGTTCGCTTGGCACAAGTGAATCCGGCCTGGTGGAGGAGCTTCTGTCGCCCGACCTCGGCGGTAGCTTCGAGATGCTGCGCTCGGTCTTCGCGCCGGGCGCGGAGCTGAAGACGGAAGCGCGCCGTCCGACGGAAGAAGCGGGCTATGTCGCGTCGGGCACGTTCGAGATCGAGATAGACGGCGTCTGGCATCGTCTCGGCGAAGGCGACTCGTTCCGCTTCGAGGGCAAGCCGTTCCGCTGGCGCAATCCTGGCGTCGAGCCGGCCGTCGTCATCTGGGTGGTTTCACCGCCGGTATATTGAGTAACTTTGGAGGAGAACATGGCCGGTTTGCCGACCACGGCGCGCGTGGTGATCATCGGAGGCGGTGTCGTCGGCTGCTCATCGCTCTATCATCTATGCAAGGCGGGCTGGACCGACTGCGTGCTTCTGGAAAAGAACGAGCTGACTTCCGGCTCGACCTGGCATGCCGCCGGCAACGTGCCGACCTTCTCTTCGTCCTGGTCGCTGATGAACATGCAGCGCTATTCGACCGAGCTCTACCGGGGTCTGGCCGAAGCGGTCGACTATCCGATGAACTATCATGTCACCGGCTCGCTCCGGCTCGCCCATACGAAGGAACGCATGCAGGAGTTCCAGCGCGCCAAGGGCATGGGCCGCTACCAGGGCATGGATATCGACGTCGTCGGGCTGGATGAGATCAAGCGCCGCTATCCCTTCATCGAGACGCATGAGCTGAAGGGCGCGCTCTATGATCCGAGCGACGGCGACATCGACCCGGCGCAACTGACCCAGGCGCTCGCCAAGGGCGCGCGCGACATGGGCGCCAGGATCATCCGCTTCTGCCCGGTCACCGGCGTTCGCCGCGAGAGCGGCGAATGGGTGGTCGAAACCCCGCAGGGCGAGATCCGCTGCGAGATCGTCATCAACGCGGCCGGCTACCGCGCCGCCGAGGTCGGAAAGATGTTCGGCCGCGACGTGCCGATGATGGTGATGAGCCATCAGTACATATTGTTCGAGGAAATCCCCGAGCTCGCCGCCTGGACGAAGGAGCAGGGTCACAAATTGCCGCTGCTGCGCGACGTCGACACGTCCTACTACCTGCGCCAGGAAAAGAGCGGGATGAATCTCGGCCCCTATGAGCGCAATTGCCGCGCGCATTGGGCGACCCACAACGATCCGATGCCGGAGGATTTTTCCTTCCAGCTTTTCCCGGACGACCTCGACCGTCTGGAGCATTACCTCGCCGACGCCGTCGCGCGCGTGCCGATCCTCGGCACCGCCGGCCTCTCCAAGGTGATCAACGGACCGATCCCTTATGCGCCGGACGGCAACCCCCTGATCGGGCCGATGCCCGGCGTGCCCAATGCCTTCGAGGCCTGTGTCTTCACCTTCGGCATCGCGCAAGGCGGCGGCGCCGGCAAGGTGCTGGCCGAATGGGTGACCGAGGGCCAGACCGAATGGGATATGTGGTCCTGCGATCCGCGCCGCTTCACCAGCTTCGCCTCGGCGCCGGATTATTGCGTCGCCAAGGGCATGGAGATCTACGGCAACGAATACGCCATCCAGTTTCCGCGTCATGCCTGGCCGGAGGGACGCAACCGCAAGCTGTCGCCATTGCATGAGCGCATCAAGGCGCTGGGCGGCCAGTTCGATGCCTATAATGGCTGGGAGCGCGCGACCTGGTATGCCAAGCCCGGCGACGATACCTCCGAGGAAGCGACGCTCACTTTCCGCCGCGACGGGCCTTGGCAACGCGCGGTGCGCGAGGAATGCTTTGCCGTGCGCGACGCCGCCGGCATCCTCGACCTGCCCGGCTTCTCGCGCTTCAGCCTCGAAGGCCCGGGCGCGGCCGACTGGCTGTCGCTGCAGGTCACCGGCCTCGTGCCGAAGCCCGGCCGCATCGGTCTCGTCTATTTCTCGGACGACAAGGGCCGCATCGTCACCGAAATGTCGGTGGTTCGCCATGGCGAGGACCAGATGACGCTGATCACCGCGGCGGTGGCGCAATGGCACGATTTCGAATGGCTGAAGTCGCGCATGCCGGCCGATGCTGCCTTCACGCTGGCCGACCGGACGGACGAATATTCGACCCAGATCCTCGCCGGTCCGAACTCGCGCAAAATCCTGGCCGAGGTCTGCGAGGCCGATTTGACCCTGCCGTGGCTGACGCATCAGGAAACGACCATCGCCGGGCGCTGGGCGAAGCTGGTGCGCGTGTCCTTCGCCGGCGAGCTCGGCTGGGAAATCCACACCAAGGTTGCCGACACGCTGGCGGTCTTCGACGCCGTCTGGGCCGCCGGCCAGAAGCACGGCCTGAAGCCTTTCGGCATGTATGCGCTGGATTCGCTGCGGCTCGAAAAGGGCTACCGCGCCTGGAAGGGCGACCTTTCGACCGACTATTCGATCCTGCAGGGCGGGCTGGAGCGCTTCGTCAAATGGGACAAGCCGGACTTCCGCGGCAAGGCGGCTTTGCTCAATGAGAAGCAGCAGGGCGTGAAGAAGCGCTTCGTCACGCTGGTCGTCGAAAACCCCGGCGACTGCGACGCGCCCTATATGTCGACGCTTTGGCATGACGGCAGGATCGTCGGCGAGACCACGTCGGGCGGTTGGGGCCACCGTGTCGGCAAATCGATCGCGCTCGGCATGCTGCGCGCCGATCTCACGGAGCCGGGCACGGCGATCGAGGTGGAGATTTTTGGCGATCGCTTCAAAGCCGTCGTCCAGAAGGACGAGCCGCTGTGGGATCCGAAGAATGAGAGGTTAAGAGCCTGATGCCCAAACCCTCCAAGCGCATTACCGCCATCGTGCCTTCCGGCAAGGATGGCTGGGAAGTCCACTTCGCCGCCTGGAACCGCAAGCAGGCCGGCGAGGACATCATCGTGCTCTCGGTCGGCGACCACGATTTCGATACGCCGTCGGAAACGATCGAGGCCTGCGTGGCCGCCGTGCGCGAGAGCAACCATCACTACACGCCGCTCCCCGGCCTGCCGCGCTTGCGCAAGGCGATGGCGGCGGCCTCCACCGCCTGCAGCGGCATCCTGACGGAGCCCGACGAGGTCATCGCCACGGCCGGCGGCCAGGGGGCGCTCTATGCCGCCGTGCAGGGCGTGCTCGACCCGGGCGACCATGCCATCGTCGTGGCGCCCTACTATGCCACCTACCCCAACACCTTCAGCGCCGCGGGCGCCAGTTTCACCGTGGTCGAGACGCCGGCCGAAGATGGATTTCAACCTCGCGCGGACATGATCCGGGCGGCGTTGAAACCCAACACGCGCGCCATCCTGATCAACACGCCGAACAATCCGACGGGCGCCGTCTATTCGCGCGAACGGCTCGAAGAGCTGGCCGGAATCTGCAAGGAACATGACCTCTGGCTGCTGTCGGACGAGGTCTATTGGACGCTCGGCGGCGGCGAGCATATCTCGCCGCGTTCGCTGCCCGGCATGGCCGAGCGCACGCTGGTCATCAACTCCATGTCGAAAAGCCACGGCATGACCGGCTGGCGCATGGGCTGGCTGACCGGACCGAAGGCGATGATCGCGCTGATGATCGACCTCAATCTGGTGACGACCTACGGCTTGCCGGCGTTCATCTCGATCGCCTGCGCCGAGGCGTTGGAGAACCACTATGGCGTGAAGGACATCGCCGAGCGCTACGCCGCGCGACGTAAGATCTTCCTCGATGCCATACGCGGCGCCAACGAAGTCACCGTGCGCGGCTCCGAAGGCGGCATGTATGTCATGCTCGACATCTCCGCCGTCGAGCCCGACGACGAGAAATTCGCCTGGGCGCTGCTCGACAAGGAAAAGGTCGGCGTCATGCCCGGTTCGAGCTTCGGCGAGGCAGCCGCCGGGCACATCCGCATCAGCCTCTGCCAGCCCGAACCCATCCTCAAGGAAGCAGCGCTTCGCGTGCGCCGCTTCGCTTCCAACTATCGCCGCGAGGCCGCATGACCAAGACCATTCCCAGCAAGGCCCGCGCCGTCATCATCGGCGGCGGCGTCTCCGGCTGCTCGGTCGCCTATCATCTGGCCAAGCTCGGCTGGACCGACATCGTGCTCTTGGAACGCAAGCAGCTCACCTCAGGCACGACCTGGCATGCGGCCGGCCTGATCGGCCAGTTGCGCGGCTCGCAGAACATGACGCGGCTCGCGAAATACTCCGCCGACCTATACGTCAAGCTCGAGGCCGAGACCGATGTCGGCACCGGCATGCGCCAGGTCGGCTCGATCACGGTCGCGCTGACCGAGGAGCGCAAGCACGAGATCTATCGGCAGGCTTCGCTGGCTCGCGCCTTCGATGTCGATGTGCGCGAGATTTCGCCGCGCGAGGTCAAGGAGATGTACCCGCATCTCAACGTCTCGGATGTGGTCGGCGCCGTGCATCTGCCGCTCGACGGCCAATGCGATCCGGCCAACATCGCCATGGCGCTGGCCAAGGGCGCGCGCCAGCGCGGTGCGACAATCATCGAGAACGTCAAGGTCACCAAGGTTCACACCAAGAACGGCCGCGTCTCCGGCGTCTCATGGGCGCAGGGCGAGGAGCAAGGCACGATCGAGACCGACATCGTCGTCAACTGTGCCGGCATGTGGGCGCGCGAGTTGGGCCGTCAGAACGGCGTCACCATCCCGCTGCACGCCTGCGAGCATTTCTATCTCGTCACCGAGCCGATCCCAGGCCTCTCCCGGTTGCCGGTGCTGCGCGTGCCGGACGAATGCGCCTACTACAAGGAAGACGCCGGCAAGATGATGCTCGGTGCCTTCGAGCCGGTGGCGAAGCCCTGGGGTATGGACGGCATCCGCGAGGATTTCTGCTTCGACCAGTTGCCTGAGGACATGGATCATTTCGAGCCGATCCTCGAAATGGGCGTCAACCGCATGCCGATGCTGGGCACCGCCGGCATCCACACCTTCTTCAACGGCCCCGAGAGTTTCACGCCGGACGACCGCTACTATCTCGGCGAGGCGCCGGAGCTTTCCGGCTACTGGATGGCGACCGGCTACAATTCGATCGGCATCGTCTCCTCCGGCGGTGCCGGCATGGCGCTGGCGCAATGGATCAACGATGGCGAGGCGCCGTTCGATCTCTGGGAGGTCGATATCCGCCGCGCCCAGCCGTTCCAGAAGAACCGCCGCTATCTCAAGGAGCGCGTCTCGGAGACGCTCGGCCTGCTTTATGCCGACCATTTCCCCTACCGCCAGATGGCGACCTCGCGCGGCGTGCGCCGCTCGCCCTTGCACGAGCATCTCAAGGCGCGCGGCGCCGTCTTCGGCGAAGTGGCGGGCTGGGAGCGCGCCAACTGGTTCGCCCGCGAGGGCCAGGAGCGCGAATACCGCTATTCCTGGAAGCGGCAGAACTGGTTCGACAACCAGCGCGACGAGCATCTCGCGGTGCGCAACGGCGTCGGCCTGTTCGACATGACCTCCTTCGGCAAGATCCGCGTCGAGGGCCGCGATGCTTGTGCGTTCCTGCAACGGCTCTGCGCCAACGACATGGACGTCGCTCCGGGCAAGATCGTCTACACGCAGATGCTCAACCAGCGCGGCGGCATCGAAAGCGACCTCACCGTGACGCGGCTTTCCGAGACGGCCTATTTCCTCGTCGTGCCGGGCGCCACGCTGCAGCGCGACCTTGCCTGGCTGCGTAAGCATGTCGCCGACGAATTCGTCGTCATCACCGACGTCACCGCCGCCGAAGCCGTCATCTGCCTGATGGGCCCCGACTCGCGAAAACTGATCCAGAAGGTCAGCCCGAACGACTTTTCCAACGAAGCCAATCCGTTCGGCACGTTCCAGGAGATCGAGATCGGCATGGGTCTCGCCCGGGCGCATCGCGTCACCTATGTCGGCGAGCTCGGCTGGGAGCTCTATGTCTCGACCGAACAGGCGGCCCATGTCTTCGAGGCGATCACCGAAGCCGGCGCCGATGTCGGCCTGAAGCTTTGCGGCCTGCATACGCTGGATTCCTGCCGCATCGAAAAGGCCTTCCGCCATTTCGGCCACGACATCACCGACGAGGACAATGTCTTGGAGGCCGGCCTGGGTTTCGCGGTGAAAACGAGCAAAGCTGGGTTCATCGGCCGCGACGCGGTGCTCAGGAAGAAGGAAGCCGGCTTGTCGCGCCGGCTGGTGCAGTTCCGCCTGAAGGATCCTGAGCCCCTGCTCTTCCACAACGAAGCCATCCTGCGCGACGGCCGGATTGTCGGCCCGATCACCTCAGGCAATTACGGCCACCACCTCGGCGGCGCGATCGGCCTGGGTTACGTGCCGTGCCAGGGGGAGAGCGAGGCGGATGTGCTTGGCTCCTCCTACGAGGTGGAGATCGCCGGCGAGCGCTTCGCCGCGGAAGCCTCGCTGAGGCCGATGTATGATCCGAAGGCGGAGCGGGTGAAGATGTAGCGCCTCTTCCTTCTCCCCTTGT
>CCNB01000004.1:547619-604476 GCA_000824785.1 Mesorhizobium plurifarium
ATGAGGGGTGCTCCAGGGAAAGCCGGCGTCTCACTCCGCTGGAACACCCCTCATCCGTCTCGGCGCTAGCGCGCCGATCCACCTTCTCCCACAAGGGGAGAAGGGAAAACTGGCCCTCAAAACCGCTCCAGCCTCGCCCTCACCTTCCCCAGAAACGCCGCCCGGCTCTTCGGCGTCGAGGCATCCATCAGATAATGCGCCAGAAAAAACGTCTTGCAGCGCGTGGCGCACAGCGCCCGCATGCCGCGCAGGATCGTCTTGCGGCCCGGCTGGCCGACGACGACGCTCCACCAGGTCGGCGCGCCGCAGGTGGTGATGACGCCGACCCTGGTGACATGCCGCATCAGCGACGTGATCCGCCCTTTGCCGGCCGGCAGCTTGAAGGCGATGTCGGTGGCCCAGACCCGGTCGAACCAGCCCTTCAGCATCGCCGGCAGGCCGTACCACCAGGTCGGATAGATGAAGAGGATCGCCTCGGCCCATTGCAGGTGCTCGAAATGCGGCTTGAGCGCCGGATCGTCCGGCGCCCGGTCGTTGTAGAAGCGCCGCTCCTCGCAACTCATCACCGGATCGAAATTCTCGGCATAGAGGTCGAGCAGCCGCACGTCCCAGCCTCGTCCCCGCAGCACCTCCACCGCCGTGTCTCGGATCGCAGCGCAATAGCTTTCCGGCACCGGATGGCAATAGACCACCAGCACGCGCATCAGAATTGATCCATGCTGGCCGCGACCTTCGCCATGAAGGCGTTGCGCGTCTCGGCGGTCGACAGGTTCATCGAATAGTGCGCGAGATAGGAAACGGGAGCGCCGGGTTTGATGGTGGCCCGCAGCATGCGCTTGACGATCTTGCGCGGCGGGTCGCCCATCAGCATGGCGCGAAAACGGCTGCCGCCATAGGTGGTGACGGCCGCCATCTTGCGGATGTTGTGGAGCGTCGGCCGCACCTTGCCGTCGACCAGCTTGAACGACACACCGGGCAGGAAGACGCGGTCGAAAAAGCCTTTCAGGATCGCCGGATAACCGTAATTCCAGACCGGAAATGACAGCACCAGCGCCTCGGCTCTCTGGAGCCTTTCCACGTAGCCGGCAACCGCGTCGTTCGGCCCGCGCGGCTCGTGGTAGCCGAGCCGCTCGGCGCGCGTCAGCCGCGGATCGAAATCCTCGTCATAGAGGTCGCAGTCGTCGACCGCATGGCCTGCCGCGGCGAGCCGCTCGACGATCGTCTTGTGCAGGCCGGCGTTGAAGCTGGTCTCCACCGGATGAGCGAAGAGCACGAGGATGTTCATCAACTCGCCCTTTGTAGGCCCTTGAACAGGAACGTCCGGCCGGAGCGATAATCGTAGTCCGGATTTTCCCAGGCGATCATCTTGCCGGGGTTGAGCAGCCCTTGCGGATCGGTCTCGCGCTTGAAGGCAAGTTGGATCTCGTCGGTCTGCTTCATGCCGCCCTCTTCCAGCGTGTAGCGATGTGGATTGAAGATCGGGCAGCCGTTCTGCTCATGCAGGCGGATGATCTCGTCCAGCCGCGCCTCGGTGGTGAACTTGACCAGCGGCAGGCCGAAGCAGGTGATGTTGCCGTCGAGCCGCACGAATTCCAGATGCGAGAACACCTCGCCCGGGAACATCGCATCCATCTTCTCGACCAGCGCCAGCTGGTTGGGGAACGGGTAGAGCGACTGCAGATAGGTGATCGACGGGTCGACGCGCAGCGCCCTCAGCGTCGTGTGGTTCCAGGCGAGCTCATAGGCAGGCGGCAGGCCCTTCTTGTCCTCGTCCGTCGCGGTTGCCGCGTTGAGAATGACCTCGCCGCCGGCGCGCCGGGTGAAGGCAAGGAAGGCGTCGAGCCCGTGCCGCGCCACCATGACGACGCAGATGCTTTGCCCTTCGCGCAGGAATTTCTGATGCCGTTTGAAATAGAGCTGCGGCACGGGTGCGGCGATCGGCGTGATCAGCTTGGTCAGGATGCCGTCCTGGCAGGCCAGCGCGTTGCCGTAGCGGGCAGCGCCCATGAAAGTATCGAAGCCGACGATGACGTCGACCCATTCATAGGCGGCGGTCAGCGGCATCTCGACCTCGGTGATGATGCCGTTGGTGCCATAGGCATGCGTGACCTTATGCAGGTCCTCGCCGGTGAGCTCGATCGCCTTCGGTTCGGCCTCCATGGTCACGACGCGCAGCCGCAGCACATTGCCGAAATCGCGCAGGCCGCCGAAATTGATCGAGCCGACCCCGCCCGAGCCGCCGGCGATGAAGCCGCCTATCGAGGCGGTGTTGTATGTCGAGGGCGAGAGTCTGAGCTCCTGTCCGGAATGCGCCCGCGTCGCCTTGTCGATGTCGCCAAGGATTGCGCCCGGCCCAGTCACCACCCGTCCCGAGGCGATCGTCTTGATTTCGTTCATCTCGGCGAGGTTCAGCACCACGCCGCCCGACAGCGGCATCGCCTGCCCGTAATTGCCGGTGCCGCTGCCGCGCGGCGTCACCGGAACGCCATGCCGGTGGCACGCGGCAAGCACGCGGATGACCTCGGCCTCGTTCTTCGGCGTGACGATCAGGTCGCCCTTGATGTGATCGAGCTGCGCCTTCAGCACCGGGCTGTACCAGTAGAAGTCGCGGCTCTTCTGCTGCACGATGGCCGGATGGTCGTCGACCTTGATCCCGTCGAGATCGCGCTTCAGCGCTGCGATATCCATCATCCCACCATCAATTCGTCGAGTTCGGCATAATCGGGCAGCTGGCGCTCGATCGCCCTGCCCTCGCGCACCACGATGCGATCCGATTCGGGCCGCGACAGCAATTCCGTCCAGTTCCGTCCCTTGAAGACGATGAAATCGGCGCTGCCGCCCGCGGCCAGCGTGCCGGCGCCGTCGAGCCGCATCACCTCGGCCGGCGTCGCCGCCACCGCCCTAGGCCAGTCGCCAACCGGGTGGTCGAAATGCAGGATGCGTGTCGCCATGCGGTAGACTTCGAGCATGTCGAGATCGCCATAGGCGTAGAACGGGTCGCGCGTGTTGTCGGAAGCGACCGCCACCTTGATGCCGCGCGCCTTCATCTCGTGCAGCAGCGTCACGCCGCGCCAGCGCGGGGTGGTGCCGTTGTTACGGCGGTCCTGCAGATAGAGGTTGCACATCGGCAGCGACACCACGGCGAGCCGCGCCTTCGCCACCTTGTCCAGCGTGTCGAGCACCTCGAGGTCCGGCTGGCGCGCCAGCGAACAGCAATGGCCGACCAGGATGTTGCCCTCGAAACTGTTCCACAGCGACGCCTCGGCGATCTTTTTCAGCGAGATCGCCGCGACGTCGTCAGTCTCGTCGGCATGGAAATCGAGGTCGAGCCCGTGCTCGATCGCTTGCGCGAACACCTGGTCGAGCAGTTCCTCGAGATCGGGCACCATATAGGTGACGACGCCGAGCACACCCTTGGCCGCCGCGACGCGCTTCGCCAGCCGTTCGAACCAGGCCTTGTCGCGCACGCCCTCGATGCCGAGCAGGCAGGCCGCCTGCAAATCGATCCGCCCACGCCATCTCTCCCGCATCGTCTCGAACACAGGCCAGGAGACCTCCTCCTGCGGCGGCACGCTGTCGAGATGCGTGCGCAGGGCCTTGGTGCCGTGCGCGTAGGCCGAGCGCAGCGAGAAATCCATGCGGCGCGCGACATCCTCGGCGTTCCAGCGCGCGGCGCGATCGGCACCGGTGGCGTTGAGCGCACCCATGAAGGTACCGTCTGGATTGGGCTTTCGCGGCCAGATATGGCCCTTGTCGATATGGGTGTGGCAGTCGACGAAACACGGCAGCACGATCCGGCCGGCAAGGTCGATCGCGTCGGCCGGCGCCTTCGACTTGGCTTGGGCGACAATGCTCGCGATCTTGCCGTCGGCGACGAGCAGTTCGGCCAGTGCGAAACCATCCGCATCGAACGGTGCCGCAAGGCCGGGCGTCAGTGACCGATGAACACGGGCATTGGCGAGCTGGTAGGATCCAGAGGCAGGTATCAAGATCTGGTCCTCTTCGCGATTTTCCCTGCTACCACCCTAGCGCTCCTGCTTGAGCGCGCTCTCGTGCCAGCGGCGCAGGATGAGATGCGACACCAGCGACAGCACCAGGAAGATCAGGATGCCGGTGAGCGAGATCAGGATCAGCGCCGCGAACAGGCGCGGCGCGTTGAGCCGGTAGCCGGCCTCGATGATGCGCGAGGCAAGCCCCGACGACTGCCCCTGCGCGCCGGCGACGAATTCCGCCACCACCGCGCCGATCAGCGACAGGCCGCCGGCGATCTTCAATCCGCCGAGGAAATAGGGCATTGCCGCCGGCAGCCGCAGATAGCGCAATTGCTGCCAACGCGTCGCGCCGTTGAGCTTGAACAGGTCGCGCAGGTTCCGGTCGACCGAGTTCAGCCCGAGCGTGGTGTTGGACAGGATCGGGAAGAAGGCGACGATCCAGGCGCAGAGCAGCAGTTTGACGGTCTGGTTGTTCACATAGATGTTGATCAGCGGGAAGATGGCGACGATCGGCGTCACCTGCAGCACGATGGCGAAGGGGAAGAACGACATCTCCACCCATTTCGATTGCGCGAACAGCACCGCTAGCCCGACGCCGCCGATGACGGCGAGGGCCAAGCTGAGGAAGGTGATCCTGAGCGTCACCAGCAGAGAGGAGAAGAGCAGGCCCGCGTCGTTGTGCAGCGTCTGCAGCACCACGCCCGGCCGCGGCAGGATATATTGCGGGATCTCGTTCCAGACGCAGATGCGGTCCCACAGTACGATCGCCAGCACCATGATCGCCAGCGGCAGCACCCATTTGCCGATGCGTTCCAGCCGCTCCTGGCGGGCGCGGCGCGCCTCTTCCGGATCGAGCTTCAGCGTGGCGTCGTCAATGGCCGTCATGATGGGATCCGGCGGTTGAGTTGATGGCGTCGACCAGCGCGTCCGAGGCCTGCCGGCAAAGCGCGGCATAGTCGGGCGAGGTGCGGAACGCCTCGTCGCGCGGATAGGGCGCGTCGATAGCAAGCTCGCCATGGACGCGGCCAGGGCGCGCGGCCATGACGACGACGCGGCTGGACAGGAACACGCTCTCGAAGACGCTGTGGGTGACGAAGACCACCGTGAAGCGCTCGTCCTGCCACAGCTCCAGAAGGTCGTTGTTAAGCTTGAAGCGGGTGATCTCGTCGAGCGCCGCGAAGGGCTCGTCCATCAGAAGGATGCGCGGCTTCGTCACCATGGCCCGCGCGATCGAGACGCGCATCTTCATGCCGCCGGAAAGCTCGCGCGGCACGGCGTTCTCGAAGCCGGTGAGATGGACGCGCGACAGCATCTCCAGCACGGCCGGCTCCGCCTTGGCGCGCGACACGCCCTTCAGCCTGAGCGGCAGCCAGACATTGTCGAAGACGCTGGCCCAGGGCAGCAGCGTCGGCTCCTGGAAGACGAAGCCGGTGTTCGATCGGTCGATCGAGCCGCGCCAGTCGAGCTGGCCGGAGGTCGGCGTCGACAGGCCCGCGATCAGCCGGAGCGCCGTCGACTTGCCGCAGCCCGAGGGGCCGAGCAGGCTGAGGAAATCGCCTTCGCGGATCGCAAGATCCACCTTGCTCAGCGCCGTCACACCATTGGAAAAGACCTTGCCGACATTGCGCAACGCAAGCAGCATCGCGGCCTCGCCCGATGCCGCCCGCGTCTCAGGCACTTTCTCCTGGATCATCTCAGGCAGGCCGCCTTACTTCTTCAGCTCCAGCCCGACACCCTTGTTGATGAACGCCAGCGTATAGGCCTTTTTGATGTCGAGGCCCGGCTGCGCGACCTTGGCCTTGACCATCTTGTCGTAGAAACTCTGGATGCGGGCCTCGTTCATGGTGCCGATGCCGAGCTTTTCGGAGTCGCCGGAATCGACCACGCCGAACTTCTTCATCTGCTCGATCGAGAAGGCGATCTGCTCATCCGTCATGTCCGGATTGTCCTTCTTGATCATGTCGTTGGCGGCCTTGTTGTCGCCGTAGAGGTACTTGTACCAGCCCTTGGCCGAGCCATCGACGAAGCACTGCACCACCTCCGGTCGCTTGTCGATCGTATCCTGCATCACCTCGATGGTCGTCGCATAGGTGTCCCAGCCATTATCGGCAAGCAGGAACTGATTCGGCATGAAGCCGCCCTGCTTCTGCACCGCGAACGGCTCGGACGTCACATAGCCCTGCTGGATCGACTTCTTGTTTGCGATGAAGGGCGCCGGATTGAACGTGTAAGGCACGCGCTTCGCGGCATCGAAGCCGAGATCGGTGACCATCCATTGGAAGAAGGTCTGCGCGCCCTCGTCGCCCATGATGTACTGGTCGGCGTTCTTCAGGTCCTCCCATTTGTCCAACCCCTCTCCCGGGTGGGACATGATGACCTGCGGATCCTTCTGGAAGTCGGCGGCAACGACGCGCATCGGAATGCCCTGCTGCACGGCATCGAAGGCCGAAAGCAGATTGCCGCCCATGTAGAAATCGATCTTGCCGGCAAGCAGCATCGGCCGCCCGCTGACCTGCGGGCCGCCCTGCATGATGGTGACGTCGAGGCCGCAGGCGGCATAGGTGCCATCGGCGATGGCCTGGTAGTAGCCGCCATGTTCCGGCTCGGCCAGCCAGTTGGTGCCGAACGTAACCTTCTCGTTCGCGGCCGCGCTCAGCGTGCCCGCCGCCAGCAGGACGGCGGCACCCGCCAGCATCTTTCCTTGTCCGATCATAAACATCACCCTCTCTTGGCCCGGGCGCGCGACGCGCTGGGCTCGACACCGTTGATTCAAGAAGCAAGACACATGCCACCGCCTGGGCCGCCTGCTTGTGCGGCAGTCATTGCCGAGACCGGACGGGTCATGCCGTACGCGAGGCATCGTGCCTATTTTTTGAACGCCTGTCCATAATCGCTCCTAGAGCATGATGCCGAAAAGTGTGAAGCGGTTTTCGGGCGACATCATGCTCTATCTCTTTGATTTGGAGCCGGATTCAGATTTCAGGTCGAACAGACCTGAAATCATCCGGCTCTGGCGGCATGCACCGCATCTTGAAGGTTTCATGAATCGAGCCTTAGTCTGCAGGCGCACAGGAGAATGCGATGCTGAAATACCTCGCCCCCAAGACCATCAAGCCCCCTTTTGCCCGCTATAGCCACGGCGTTGAAATACCCGCCGGAAAACGGCTCGTGCTGTGCTCGGGGCAGTTGGGCATCGGCCCCGACGACACCGTCCCGGAGGATGCCGGGGCACAGACTGAGCTTTGCTTCAAGAACATCGCCGCGATTCTGAGCGAAGCCGGGCTGACCTTGAACGACACCGTGCGCATCAACGCTTTCGTCACCGGCCGCGAGCACCTGCAGGCCTATATGGATGTCCGCAACCGGCTCTTTTCCGATCCAGCGCCGGCGTCGACACTGATGATCGTTTCCGGCTTCGCCCGTCCCGAGTTCAAGGTCGAGGTCGAGGTGCTTGCCGCCGGCTGATGGTTGCCCGCAACCGCGAGGCGCTTTAGATCATCCCAATCAGACCTTCGGGAGACGAAAAGTGACGACAAAACGCGTGTGGTGGGGCGACTACCGGACGACCGAATACGCCTCGATCGACGCCGAAGCGACGATTGCCGTGCTGCCGGTGGCGGCGATCGAGCAGCATGGCCCGCATCTGCCGGTCTCGACCGACACCTCGATCATGATGGGCATGCTGGAGACGGTGATCGCGCGCCTGCCCGACGACCTCGACATCCGCATCCTGCCGGTGCAGGCGGTCGGCAAGTCGAACGAGCACCTGCATGCGCCGGGAACGCTCACCTTGCCCGCCACCACCTTGGTCGAAGCCTGGACGGAACTCGGCCTGTCGGTCGCCCGCGCCGGGGTGAGAAAGCTGATCATCGTCAATTCGCATGGCGGCAATGAAGAGATCATGGGCATCGTCTCGCGCGAACTGCGCGTGCGCGCCAAAATGCTGTCGGTGAAGACGAGCTGGCAGCGTTTCGGTCGCCCGGCCGGCATGTATACCGAGCTCGAGGACCGTCACGGCATCCATGGCGGCGATGTCGAGACCTCGCTGATGCTGCACTTCCGGCCCGACCTCGTCGACATGAGCAAGGCGGACAATTTCGTCTCCAATGTCGGGCGCGCCGAAAAGGAATTCGCCCTGCTGCGCCACACCGGAACGCACGCCTTCGCCTGGATCGCCAGCGACCTCAATCCGAACGGCGTGGTCGGCGACGCCTCCATCGCTACGGCCGAGAAGGGCCGCCTGACGGCGGAAATGCAGGCCGACGGTTTTATTAACCTGGTCAGGGATGTGCGTAAGGCGAAGCTTGCCGAATGGCTGCCGTAGCGGCTGGTCCGCTTTGACTTAGTCCTCAATCCCCAGTTCAAAGGGAATGCCTTCGAAAGCATCAGCGCCACGCCCGATCGCCTCGATCGCCGTAATCATGCGGCCGTCGCGCTGAAGCAGCATGTCGGCGACGGCGATCAGCCGCGGATTGGGTGTCGCCGTCGGCGAGAGAAAGCGCAGCGTCTTGGCGAGTTCCATCTCGTCGCGCTTTGGCGAAAGTGCCGTCGCGATGATGTAGGCCGACGCGGTCGAGCGGCTGACGCCGGCATAGCAATGCACCACCATCGGCTTTGCCCGGTCCCAGCGATAGGCGAAATCGAGCAAGGCCCGCACATGCTCCTCGCCGGGCATCGTCATGCCTTCCTGCGCGACGGCGATGTCGTGCATGACGAGATGCAGGTGGTTTTCCGCCGGGATCGAAGCCGGGCGGACCACCTCGGTGCCAGCTGCAAGCAGCGACAGCAAGCGCTGCGCACCGGTCCTTGCCACCGTTTCGTCGACCTTCGACAGCGAACAGACGTGGATCATCTTTCGATCTCCTTCGGCCCATCCTCGCGCCGTGAGGCCCAGGCGGCAAGCGCGGTTTCAAGACGCCGCCACTCGGCGTCATTGCCCGGCAGGCCGAAGCGCAAGACTTGCGGCCGCTCGGCGAAATGACGGACCAGCACGCCACACTCGCCGAGTGCAGAAAATAGGCTCGAAGCCTCAGGAAATGACAGATAGCGGAACAGGCTGGTGCCGCCGGAGACCGGGACATCGAATCGGTCAAGCAGCGCGTCGAGCCGTCCGGCATCCTGTGCCAGGCGTTTGCGCATATCGGCCTGCCAATTGGCATCCGACAGCGCACGAATGCCATATTCGAGCGCGGGACCGGCTACCGCCCAAGGCCCGAGCTGCGCATCCAGCCGCTCAGCCGTCAGCGGATCTGTCAACGCGAAGCCGAGCCTGACGCCGGCAAGCCCGAAGAACTTGCCGAACGAGCGCAGCACGACAATGCCGCCTTCCGCGACATCCCTCGCCAGGCTTTGCTCGATCGGGCCGACATCCATGAAGGCTTCGTCGACGACCAGCAGCCCGCCCTTGGCGCGAAGCCGCGCGGCAAGGTCGAGCAGGCGGGCCTTTTCGATCACCCGCCCGTCAGGATTGTTGGGATTGACCAGCACCGCAAGGTCCGCCTCGACCAGCGCGTCGAAATCACCGACTTCTGCGACCGCATGGCCGGCTATGGCCGCAGCGCGGGCGTGCTCGGCATAGGTCGGGCCAAGCACCAGCGCCTTGCCGGGCCGTACCAGCGAAGCAACGCGCGGCAAAAGAATCTGTGTGCCGGGTGCCGCCGCCACATGCGCCGCCGACGGCGCGCCATAGGCTCTAGCCGCAATTTCGGCCAATTCGCGCAGTTGTCCTGCCTCCGGCAATCGGGTCAGGGCGGTAGCGGGCAGTTCGAAAAGCGGATAGGAGTGCGGGTTGATACCTGTCGAGAGGTCCAGGAAAGGTTGTGGCGCATGAGGAAAAAGCGCGCTTGCCCGGCCAAGGCTGCCGCCATGATCAACCGCCGCAATCGCGCCGCTTAGAAGCTTCATGTCTGTTCTGATCGCTTTCCTGTCACTCGCCGTCGAACGCGCCCTCGGCTACCCGGACTGGCTGTTCAACGCCATCGGCCATCCGGTAACCTGGATCGGCAGGCTGATATCCTTTCTCGATCGCCGGCTCAACCGCGCGACGGATTCCGACGAATTGCGTCGCCGACGCGGCGTCCAGGCCTTGCTTGTCATTCTGCTGGTCCCCGGCCTGATCGGCCTGGCGCTGCATGTCCTGCTCTGGCTGATGTTCCCGACGGGTCTGGTCATTGCCGCCATCCTCGGCTCCACGCTGCTGTCGCAGAAAAGCCTCGCCGAGCATGTCGAGGACGTCGCCGACGCGCTGGAGACCGGCGGCCTGACGCTTGGCCGCATCGCCGTTTCGCGCATCGTCGGCCGCGATCCCGAAAAGCTCGACAAGGCCGGCGTCGCGCGCGCGGCGATCGAAAGCCTGGCCGAGAATTTTTCGGACGGCATCGTCGCGCCCGCCTTTTGGACCGGCATCGGCGGGCTTGGCGGCGGTGCTGCCTACAAGGCCGCCAACACCGCCGATTCGATGATCGGCCACCGCACGCCGAAACACGAAGCCTTTGGCCGGGCGGCTGCCCGCTTCGATGATCTGATCAACCTGCCCGCATCGCGGCTGACTGGCCTGCTCATCGTGCTGGCTGCCTTTCTGGTCCCCGGCGCCGATCCGCGCGCTGCCTGGCAAGTCATGCGGCGCGACGCCAGGAAACATCGCTCGCCCAATGCCGGCTGGCCGGAGGCGGCGATGGCCGGCGCGCTCGGCTTATCGCTGGCCGGACCGCGCAGCTATGGCGGCGAAGTCGTAGAAGACGCCTTCATGGGCGAAGGCGGCCGCCGCGAGGCCGAAAGCACCGACATCCGCCAGGCGCTCAAACTCTACCGTATCGCCGACTGGCTGCTGCTGGGCTTGTTCGCGATCCTGTCGGCAATCGTGATCTATCTGACCATTCTGATCAGCGGCCAAGGCGCCAGCACACTTTAGAGCATGATCCCGAAAAGTGGGAACCGGTTTTCGGAAAAGATCATGCTCCAACAAAGAGTTAGAGCAGGGTGACGATTCAACGAAACGTCATCCTGCTCTAGAATTCGATGCCTTGCTGCGCCTTCACCCCGGCGGAGAAATGGTGCTTCGTCAGCCCCATTTCGGTGACGAGGTCGGCCGCCTCGACGAGCAGCGGCTTGGCGTTGCGGCCGGTGACGATCACATGCAGATCGTCGCGGCGCGCCTTCAGCGCCGCGACCACTTTTTCCAGATCGAGATAGTCATAGCGCAGCGCGATGTTGAGCTCGTCGAGCACCACCAGGCTGATCGACGGATCGGCCATCAATTCCCGCGCCTTGGCCCAGGCGGCCTCGGCGGCGGCGATGTCGCGCTTGAGGTCCTGCGTCTCCCAGGTGAACCCCTCGCCCATCGCGTGCCAGACGACGCGGTCGCCGAAAGCAGCGAAGGCATCCTTCTCGCCGGTATGCCATTTGCCCTTGATGAACTGGACGACGCCGACGCGCTTGCCATAGCCGAGCATTCTCAGCGCCAGGCCGAAGGCCGCCGTGGTCTTGCCCTTGCCCGGCCCGGTGTTGACGATCAGCAGTCCCTTCTCGATCGTCTTGCCGGCGACCTCCGCATCCTGAACCGCCTTGCGCTTGGCCATCTTGGCGCGATGGCGCTCGGCGTCCTTTTCCTCGATTTCAGCCATGTCATTTCACCTTGAGCGGCAGCCCCGCCACCATCATGAGAACGCTGTCGGCAGCGGCCGCGACCTGCTGGTTGAGCCGGCCCGCGGCGTCGCGGAAGCGGCGCGCCAGCGCGTTGTCGGGCACGATGCCCAATCCGACCTCGTTGGAGACCACGAACCACGGCCCGCGTGGCCGCGACAGCGCATCCTTGAGCCGCCGGCATTCGGCCTCGATATCATGTTCGGCCAGCATGTGATTGGTGAGCCACAAAGTCAGGCAGTCGATCAGCGCAGGTTCGTGATTCGGCAAGGCCTCGATTGCGCCGACCAGATCGAGCGGCGCATCGATGGTGACCCAGCCTTCGCCACGCCGCGACCGGTGCAGCGCGATGCGCTCGTGCATCTCGTCGTCATAAGCCCGCGCCGTGGCGACGTAGGTCCAGGGCGACGGGTTAGCAGTCGTCAGCTTCTCGGCATAAGAGCTTTTTCCCGAGCGGGCGCCGCCCAGGATGAAGGTCAGTTTCCGATCGGAAGCTCTATTGCCGCTCGCGGCTGTCGCGCCGATCATTCCTGCCTTCACCTTGGATGAACATTGTCGTTACCATCAGGCCGACGGCGCGACTTTAGGCAGAAGCCCTCCTGCCGGCAAACCAAATTCCGCCACCGCCCGGCGCGATTGCGGCACGACCGCTACCAGCTGGCGATCCGGGCGGCGACCAGCTGCTGCAACCGCCACAGATGCGCGTCATGGATGCCGCGCTGCTCGAGATTCTTCACCGTGTTGTAGAGATAGTCGGCGCCCGAGCCCCAATGGCCGCAGGAGGTCGCCAGCCTTTCGACAACCGCCTCCTCGCTCAACGGACCGGCATAGGTGGTCCCGTTACGGTTGATGACGAAGGCCAGCGCCCGCAGCGGCCCGCCATCGCTCGTCATATTGAGCAGACGCGGATGGTAGCTGGTCGGCTTCAGCGTCACCTCTCTCCGCAAGAGCTTGTCGAGTTGCTCGCGCCGGTCGCCGTCGCCGAGCCGAAAGGCGACGCCCTTGCACTGTCCGCCGCGGTCCAGCGCCATCATCAGGCCCGGGCTTTCCTTGGTGCCGCGCCAACGCGTCATCTTCATGCAAAAGGATCTGTGCCAGCCGCGCAGCAGAGCCACCCGTTCCTCGACATGCTCGATCTCGGGCTTCCAGATCAGGGAACCGTAGCCAAACAGCCAGAGCGGTTCGTTGGCGGGAAGCTGGGCCTCCAGCGTGCGTGTCATCGCGTCATAGTCGGCGTCATCCAGATGCTCGGCATCGGGATCGGGCCCGCTATCCTCGACAACCCGAAAGCAGCGGGCGACCAGTTCCTCGGTAAGCGACATGGTTCTCGGCAGCATGAGCGCGACCTTAAGGTCCTCGTTCCGCCGCTACAATCGGGGAAAGCCGGCAATTGACAACAGCTCTGCCGGGGTGTCGGCTGGTCGTCAGCCAAGGAGAAGCCGATGCAGCCCAATCCGAGCGAACGCGATCCTTACAACGGCCTGACCAGCCTGCAGCCGACCTTGCCCTCGGCCGCCTATTGGGACGCCGACGCCTACCGGCGCGATCTGGACGCCATCTGGTACCGAAGCTGGCTGATGGTCTGCCGCGAGGCCGACCTGGCAGAACCCCTCGCCTTCCGCACGGTGCGCATCGGCAGCCAGGAAATCGTCGTGCTGCGCGACGAGACCGGCGCCCTGCGCGCCTTCCACAACACCTGCCGTCATCGCGGCTCGCAGCTTTGCCAGGAGAGCGCCGGACGGCTGAAGGCCAGGCTGCTCACCTGTCCCTACCATGCATGGTCCTATTCGCTGCGCGGCGATCTCGTACGCGTGCCGTCGAAATCGCTGCCCGAGGGTTTCGACAAGGCCGACTACCCGCTTTACCGCGTAGCGCTCTCGGTCTGGCGCGGCCTCGTCTTCATCAACCTTGCCGAGGATCCCGCCGGCTCGGCGGAAAGCTCCTTCGATCGGGCCTCCGGCGATCTTTCCAACTGGCCGCTGGAAACGCTCGTCACCGGCCACCGGCTCACCAAGGTGATGAACTGCAACTGGAAGATTTTCTGGGAGAACTTCAACGAATGCCTGCACTGCCCGGGCGTGCACAAGGATCTGTCGCGGCTGGTGCCGATCTATGGGCGCGGCCTGATGGCGAGGCATGACGATCCCGAATGGGCGCGCCACGCCGACAATGACGGTCCGGAGTTTTCCGGCCGCCTGCGCGCCGGCGCCGAGACATGGTCGCGGGATGGCCATGTCCATGGTCCTGTCTTTTCCGGCCTGACTTCGGCCGAACGCGCCGCCGGCCAGACTTATGCCACCTCGCTGCCCTCGATGTTCATCGTCGGGCACGTCGACTACATGCGCACCGTGCGGCTGGCCCCGCTCGGCCCCGAGCAGACCGAGCTCACCGCCGAATGGCTGTTCGCCCCGGATGCGTTGGGAAAGACCGATATCGACAACATCGTCGCTTTCGGCACCCAGGTGCTGGAGGAAGACGCCGCGATCTGCGAGGTCAACCAGAAGGGGCTCCGCTCGATGCGCCATCAGACCGGCGTGCTCATGCCGGAGGAATACGATTTGCACCGCTTCCATGATTGGCTGCGCGGCTGCCACGCAGCCTTCAAAACGCCTTCGGCAGATAGCGCCAGGTGACGAAGCCGCAGAAGGCGGCCAGGATGCCGAGCGTGACGAACACCGATCCCAGCCCGAAGAAGGTAAGCACCACCGAATAGACGAGCGGCGGCGTCAGCTCTGAGAAATCGAGATAGGTGCGGTAGACCGCCGCCATCTGCGCCTTCTCGTAAGAACGCACCGAGCGCATGAAGGCGGTCGAGCCGAGCGCGTCGAGCGCGATGGTGAACAAGGCGCCGCAGAGCAGCAGCGCGCCGGTGAGCAGTGGCGCGGCCTCGCCGACGCCGCCTGCGGCGAACAGCACGGTCGACATGGCGAAATAGGCGAAAGTCATGACGCGCCTTCCACCGAAGCGTTTGCCGGCCCTGCCCCAGAAGATCGCCACGAAGAGGAGCGCGTTGCCGGCCGAAACCAGCAAGCCGCCGGCGAGCTCGCCCTGGCCGGTGATCACCATGAACAGCGGGCCGTAAACGAAGAAGGTCGTCCAGAAGCAGGACCGACCGAAGGCGATCAGCCAGGCAAGCCTGAGCCTCGGTTGCTTCACGAAGCGGCCGATATTGGCGAGCGGATTGGCCGGGCGCGTCTTGCCGCCAGGCCGGATCGACCGGTTGTCGCTCAGCCGATAGAACCAGAACAGGCAAAGCAGCGCGAACGCAAACACCACGACCGCGCCATGCGCGGCATAGATGCCGAAATGCGTGTAGAGGAAGATGCCGAGCGTCGGCCCACCCGTCCAGGCAAACATCGACCACGCCATGCGCAGCGATTCCGCCTGCATGAAGTCGGTCTTGCGGATGTGGTCCATGATGTAGAGGTTGAGGGTGATCGACAGCGCGCTCGCCCCCATGACGCGGCACAGCATGCCGGCAATCTGACCAGGCAGCGTGTGGGTGACGAAGAAGGCGGAGCCGATCGCCAGCAGCACGCAGCCCGCCGTGTAGACCCAGCGCCGCGCGAAGCGGCGGATCAGCATCGGCATGAAGAGCGTGACCGAAAGGCCCATCAGGGACACGATGGTGTAGAGGATCGAGACGATCCGCTCGTTGTGCAGGATCTCGTAGGCCTGGATCGGGATCACGCTGGAGATCGTGGCCCGGGCGAAGGATTCCACCGCATAGAGCGAAGCGAAGGTGCGCGCATCCGCCGGCCGCAGGGCCGGAAGCCAGATCGGATGGCGCACATGGGTGGACATCGGCCCTCCGGGACGTGAATCACAATGCATGTCGCCCAGAAGTGTGCTGCGGTTCTGGGGCAACGACATGCATCCAAACTTTGTCAAATCTGGCCGGACCAAGTGCCGGCGAGTAGCAGGAAACCGACCCGGAGAGGCCGAAAAGCGAAGCCTGCCAAAGGCTTTCCGCCTCTGGCCTAAAGCGAAATTTCATGGCTGCCATGAAACGCATTGATGGCCGCCCGCTTATGTCGTCGGCTTGAACCGTGATAGTCGTTCGGCAGGACTGAATCGGATTGCGAGATCAATGAGCGTTCAAACGACCGGCGAACCCGTTCAGGACACCCAAAAGCAGGGCCGCATCCAGGCCATCGATATCCTGCGCGGCATCGCGCTGATCGCGATGGCGAGCTACCACTTCACCTGGGATCTCGAAAATTTCGGCTACACGACGCCCGCGCTCACCGCCTTCGGCTGGTGGAAGTTCTACGCGCGCTGCATTGCCTCGACCTTCCTGTTCCTGGTCGGCGTCAGCCTCTTCCTCGCCCATGGCAAGCAAATCCGCTGGCCGGGCTTCTGGAAGCGCTTCGCCATGGTCGCTGTCGCGGCGGCCGCCATCTCGGTCGTCACCTACACCGTCACGCCGGACGGCTTCATCTTCTTCGGCATCCTGCACGAGATCGCACTGGCGAGCCTGCTTGGCCTCGCCTTTCTCGGGCTGCCCTGGCTGCTGACGGCAATCATTGCCGCGGCGGTCATTGCAGCCCCCTACTATCTGCGCTCGGAATTCTTCGACCATCCGGCGCTGTGGTGGGTCGGCCTTTCCGCGACCAACCCGCGGTCCAACGACTATGTGCCGCTTTTCCCGTGGTTTGGCGCCGTGCTTGCAGGCATCGCCGCGGTCAAGCTCGCTTCCGCCACAGGCCTGCTCGCCCGCCTGGGGACATGGCTGCCCGGCCGCTGGTCGAACCCGCTGACCTTCATCGGCCGGCACAGCCTCGCCTTCTACCTCATCCACCAGCCGCTTCTGTTCGGCTCGGTGTGGCTTTTCTCGCAGGTCATGCCCGCCGCCCCGCAGGACAAGGAAGCCGGCTTCCTGCCGGCTTGCCAGGCGCAGTGCGAACAGCAGCGGGACAGCAAGTTCTGTACGAGCTATTGTGGCTGCATGTTGGATACGCTGAAGGGCGAAGGGTCTCTCGACAAGCTCTACGCCAACGACCAGTCCAGCGTCTGGAAATCGCATCTGGCCGACCTCGCGGAAACCTGCACCGCCGCGACCGAGGACCAGGTGGAGGGAGGGCAGCAATGACGGGCATCGTGAAGCCCAGACACGGGATCATTCCCTGGCCGCCGGTGATCTATGTCGTGGCGATTGCGGCGAGCGTCGCCCTCGGCATGCTCTACCCGCTGCCCTGGATCGGCGACATCTTCGGCGATCTCCTGTTCGGCATCGGCTGGGTGGCGCTGTTCGGCGTCGCCATGCTGTGGATCACGGCGATCCGCACCATGTTCAGGGCCAAGACGACGCTCGATCCCAACGCCGAGCCCGATCATCTGGTGACGTCGGGCCCCTTCGGCATCACCCGCAATCCGATGTATCTTGCCAACACGCTGCTTTTGATCGGCGTCGCCTTCATCACCGGCATCGCCTGGTTCCTGCTCTTTGCCTTCCTCGCCGCTTTCGCCACGCAGAAGCTGGCGATCGAGAAGGAGGAAAAGATCCTGGCGGCGAAGTTCGGCAAGAAATACCGCGACTATGCAAAAAGGGTGCGGCGCTGGATCTGACGCGGCTGCCGCGATGACGGCTGCTTGGTGTGATCAGACCGCACACCTCGGCGATTGGCAGGGGCATCCGCGACTTCGTCATTCTAGGGCGGAGCAAGGAGCGAAGCGACGCGCGCAGACCCTAGAATCCATTCCGTGACGTCAAGGCGTCGCCACGGTGCAGAATTCTGCTCCGTTGCATTCGTCGGCTAAGGTCACAGAATGGATCCTCGGGTCTCCGCGTCCGCTTCGCTCCCGCTCCGCCCGTGGATGACGAAGCTGAGAGGCACCGGCTAACCTCGAACGTCTGCGATAGTTGCCCTGCAAGTCTCCGGCCCATCGCGCCTAGGTATTCACACCCAGCTCAGCCAGCCGCTCCACGCACGACTCCTCGGCCTGGTCCAGCTCGGCCAGCGTCTCTTCCAGGTCGCGCCGCTTCTGGCGCAGGTCCTCGCGCTTTTCCTCGATGCGTTTGATCATCAGCTTGAGCTGGCCGACCTCGCCGGGCGGCTCCTTGTACATCTGGATGATCTCGCGGATCTCGTTGATCGAGAAGCCGAGCCTTTTTCCCCGCATGATCTGACGGATGAGATGCCTGTCGGACGGCCGAAACAACCGCGTGCGGCCGCGCCTCACAGGCTGCACCAGCCCCTCGTCCTCGTAAAAACGCAACGTCCGCGTCGACACGTCGAATTCACGCGTCAGCTCGGTGATCGTATAATATTCCCGCATTGCTGCTCCCAAGCCCGGGCATCGCCTCCTTAAGCGTCGCCCTTCCCTCCGGTGATACCCATGCAGCGCCGGAATCGGCACCTGACCCCGCGGCAACCTCGCACGGCATTTACGTAAAAGTCAATTAACGCGGCCGTGGTGATTTAGGGCACTCTAAACCACCATGTCGCCAGCCCAAGGAAGGCAAAGAAGCCGACGCAGTCGGTGACCGTGGTGACGAAGACCGCCGAGGCCACAGCCGGATCGATCTTGAAACGGTCGAGCACCAGCGGGATGAGGATGCCGGCAAGCGCGGCGGCAAACATGTTGATGATCATTGCCGCCGCGATGATGCCCCCCAGATTGGAGTCGTGGAACCAGAAGCCCGCGACCATGCCGATCAGCACCGCGAACACCATGCCGTTGATGAAGCCGACACCCAGCTCGCGGCGGATGATGCGCGCGGCGTTGTAGATATCGAGGTCCCTGGTCGCCAGCGCGCGCACAGTGACGGTCATGGTTTGCGAGCCGGCATTGCCGCCCATGCCGGCGACGATCGGCATCAGCACCGCCAGCGCCACGATATGCTCGATCGTGCGGTCGAACAGGCCGATGACCGAGGCGGCGAGGAAAGCGGTCAGCAGATTGACCAGCAGCCAGGGCACGCGCGAGCGCGAGGTGGCGAGCACCGTGTCGGACAGTTCTTCGTCGCCGACGCCGCCCATGCGCAGAAGGTCCTCCTCCGCCTCTTCCTGGATGACGTCGACCACATCGTCGATGGTGAGCACGCCGACCAGCCGCCCGTTCTCGTCGACCACGGCGGCGGAGAGCAAATTGTATTGCTCGAACTCGCGGGCCGCCTCTTCCTGATCCATCGTGGCCGGGATCGCGTGCAAGGTTTCATGCATGACCTCCTCGACCTTGACCGCGCGTTTGGTGCGCAGGATCTGGTCGAGGTCGATGGCGCCGACCAGCTTGAAGCTCGGGTCGATGACGAAGATCTGGCTGAAGCGCTCGGGCAGGTTCTTGTCCTCGCGCATGTAGTCGATGGTCTGGCCGATGGTCCAGAACGGCGGCACGGCGACGAACTCGGTCTGCATGCGCCGGCCGGCCGTCTCTTCCGGATAGTCCAGCGCGCGTCTGAGCCTGATGCGCTCGGTGAAAGGCAATTGCGACAGGATCTCGTCCTGGTCTTCCTTCTCGAGATCCTCGAGAATGTAGACGGCATCGTCGGAATCGAGCTCCTGCACCGCTTGCGCGATCTGCTCGTTGGGCAGGTTGTCGACGATGTCGAGGCGGATCGCCTCGTCGACCTCGGTCAGCGCGGAGAAGTCGAAATCTGAGCCGAGCAATTCGACCAGCGCGCGGCGCTGTTCAGGGTGAAGCGCCTCCAGCACGTCGCCGAGTTCCGACTGGTGCAGGTCATCGACTTCGCGCTTGAGGGTGATCGTATCGCGGTCGGCGATCGCCGCGCCGATCTGGGCAAGGAAGGAGGCGCGTACGGCGCCATCCTCGCCATAGATGTCGGCGTGATGCTCCTCGCCGGGCGCGGCGCCGGTCGTCTGTCTGTCCTGGCCTTCCACCAGCGCCTCCCGCAACGAGGAATCCCGAAATGAGGTCTAGTGCATGATCCCGAAAAGGGGAAACCGCTTTTCGGGAAATCCAAACCCTGTTCGGCAGATAGCGCGGCAATGGGATTCGTCCTGGAAAGATGTCGCTCTAGCGCGCGGAATAGCCGAGGAAATGTGGCGTTGTCTTCGCCCGGCGACCACTCACGAACAGTGCGGCGCATCCGAGTCGCAGGCGCGACAATCGCTTCAGCCGTCGCGACAGCGCATGTCGCTGGGGAAAGAGCACCCCTTCCCCATTGAGGCAGAATTGTCGTGATGGATGATCCAGCAGGATCAGCGCATCGCTAAACGCTCCGAGGACAAACGCTGCCCTTGAACATCAAGTCTGGAAAGACGAGCGGAGGAATTGCCGAGCGGCGCGTTCGCGTTGTCGTTGCCGAACGCAATCCATTCGTGGTCTCGGCGCTGCGCGAAATGCTCGAATGCGACGGCCGTTTCGATTTGCTCGGTTCCGTGCACAGCGGCGCGCAATTCCTGGAACTGGCCGCCGCCACGACATTCGATGTCGCCGTCGTCGGCTGGAAGCTCGCCGATATGGATGGCGCCGATGTGCTTACGGAAGTTCAGAGCCGCGAGCTTGGCGTGCGCATCACGATCTTTTCCAACGACCACGACATCGGCATTCTCAAGCAATGCGTGCGCCTGGGCGCTCAAGGCTACTGCTTCCAGTTCGACGATCCGCCTGTGATCTTCGAGACGATCCTGGCGGTCGCGCATGGCCGCATCTGCATTCCCTATATCGACATCAACAAGGTCAACGACACGCCGTTGTCCCGGCTCACCGTGCGCGAGCGGGAGTTGCTGGCGGTGCTTTCCGACGGATGGACCAATCTGCAGATCGCGACGCGGACCGGGATTTCCGAGAACACGGTGAAGTACCACCTGAAGAATCTCTACGACAAGCTGGACGTCCGCAACCGCGCCATGGCCGTCGCGCTCTATTCCAGCGAGAAACAACGCACGCCCAAATCGCCCGTCGGGTAGGCTGATCGGGTAGGACCATCCCACCCGCAAGAGCAAACAACTTACCCGGCAAGGTGTTGTTGCCGGGCCTCGTCGAAACGAAACTGCCTCCACTATCCCAAACGATCGGAGGAGTTTCGCGCATGGCTGGGTTCACGCATCTTTTCATCCCGGGGCCCACCAACATTCCCGAGCAAGTCCGGCAGGCGATGAACCTGCCGATGGAGGATATGCGCGCCGCCTCCTTCCCCGACCTGACCTTGCCGCTGTTCGATGACATCAAGCGAGTTTTCAAGAACGAGACCGGCCGTGTCTTCATCTATCCCTCCTCCGGCACCGGCGCCTGGGAAGCGGCGATGACGAATGTGCTCAGCCCCGGCGACAAGGTGCTCATGTCGCGCTTCGGCCAGTTCTCGCATCTGTGGGTCGACATGGCCGAGCGTCTTGGCTTCGATGTCGACGTCATCGACTGCGAATGGGGCACGGGCGTTCCGCTCGAGCTCTATGCAGAGCGGCTGAAAGCCGACAAGGCGCACCTCATCAAGGCGGTGTTCTGCACGCAGAACGAAACCGCGACAGGCGTCACCAGCGACGTCGCCGGCTGCCGCGCCGCGCTCGATGCTGCCAACCATCCTGCCCTCCTCTTCGTCGATGGCGTCTCCTCGATCGGCTCGATCGACTTCCGGCAGGAGGAATGGGGCGTCGACTGCGCCGTCTCCGGCTCGCAAAAAGGCTTCATGCTGCCGGCCGGCCTCGGCTTCCTGTCGGTCAGCAAGAAGGCGCTTGCCGCCGCGCGGGTTTCGACGCACCGGCGCTGCTACTTCTCCTTCGAGGACATGATCCGCGCCAACGATGCCGGCTATTTCCCCTACACGCCGGCGACGCAGCTGCTGCGCGGCCTGCGCGCCTCGCTCGACCTGATCGAGGAGGAAGGGCTGGACAACATCTTCGCGCGCCATCATCGCCTGGCCGAAGGCGTGCGCAAGGCGGTCGACGCGTGGGGTCTGAAACTCTGCGCCAGGGCGCCGAAATGGCATTCCGATACGGTCAGCGCCATCCTGGTGCCGGAGGGCATCGACAGCGGCGATGTCGTCAAGCGCGCTTACCGGGCGTACAAGACATCGCTCGGCGGCGGCCTCAACAAGGTGTTCGGCAAGGTCTTCCGCATCGGCCATCTCGGCTGGCTGAACGAGGTGATGGTCTGCGCCTCGCTGTCGGCGGCCGAAATGGCGTTGCTCGATTGCGGCGTGCGCCTGGCGCCGGGTTCGGGCGTGGCCGCGGCGATCGAGCATTTCCGCCGCACGGCCGACGTGCCTGTCGCCAAGGCGGCGTGAGGAGCCGACCATGAGCCACACCATCAACCATCTGAAGAAACTGCGACTGCAGCGCAGCGAGCTCGCCGTGCCGGGTTCGAGCCCGGAGATGATCGACAAGGCGGCGAACAGCGGCGCCGACTTCGTCTTCCTCGACATCGAGGATGCGGTGGCGCCGCCCGACAAGGAGCGCGCCCGCAAGAACATCATCCAGGCGCTGAACGACATCGACTGGCGCGCCAAGGGCAAGACCGTCTCGGTGCGCATCAACGGCCTCGACACCCACTACATGTACCGCGACGTCGTCGACGTCATGGAACAGGCCGGCGACCGGTTGGACACCATACTGGTGCCGAAGGTCGGCGTGCCGGCCGACCTCTATATGGTCGAGGCCATGGTCAACCAGATCGAGATGGCCAAGGGTTTCAAGACCCGCGTCGGCCTCGAAGCCTTGATCGAAACGGCGTTGGGCATGGCCAATGTCGAGGCAATCGCCGCCACGCCCGGCCGGCTGGAAGCGATGCATTTCGGCGTCGCCGACTATGCCGCCTCCAACAAGGCGCGCACCGTCAACATCGGTGGGCTCAACCCCGATTATCCCGGCGACCAATGGCATTTCGCCTTGTCGCGCATGACGGTCGCCTGCCGCGCCTATGGCCTGCGTGCCATCGACGGGCCGTTCGGCGATTTCTCTGACCCAGAAGGCTACATGGCCGCCGCAAGGCGCGCCGCAGCGCTCGGCATCGAAGGCAAATGGGCGATCCATCCGTCGCAGATTGCCTTGGCCAACGACGTGTTCTCGCCGCCTGAGAAGGAAGTCACGCGCGCCCGCCGCATCCTTGAGGTGCTGAAGGAGGCGGAGGCGCTCGGCAAGGGTGCGGCTGCCCTCGACGGCAAGATGATCGACGCTGCGTCGGAACGCATGGCGCGCAACGTGCTGGTGGTGAACGAGGCGATCGAGCGCGCTAGCCAGGTGCATGGCGCGGCGCACTAAAAATACCGGGAGGACATGATGGATATCCACGAATACCAGGCCAAGGAACTGCTCGCCCGCCACGGCGTGCACGTGCCGCGCGGCGGGCTGGCCTACAGCCCCGAGCAGGCGACCTACCGTGCGCGCGAGATCGGCGGCTCGAAATGGGTGCTGAAGGCGCAGGTCCATTCCGGCGCGCGCGGCAAGGCCGGCGGCATCAAGCTCTGCTCGAACGACGAGGAGATTTCCAATGCGGCCGAAGCCATGCTCGGGCGCAAGCTGGTGACCCAGCAGACCGGCCCGCGCGGCAAGCTGATCTCGCGCCTCTATCTCGAGGAAGCCGTCGACATCGCGCAGGAGCTCTATCTCGGCTTCGTGCTCGACCGCAAGGAAGAGCGCGTCATGATCGTGGCGTCGGCCGCCGGCGGCATGGAGATCGAGGAGATCGCCGAGACGGCGCCGGATTCGATCATCCGCGCCACCGTCGATCCCGGCGTCGGCATGCAGCGCTTCCAGGCGCGCGAGATCGCCTTCGGGCTCGGGCTCGAGGACAATCTGATCGGCAAGGCGACCGAGACCATCCTCGGCTGCTACCGGGTATTCCGCGACTATGACGCCACGATGCTGGAGATCAACCCGCTGGTGGTGACGCGCGACGGCAGCCTCGTCGCGCTCGACGCCAAGATGTCGTTCGACGAGAACGCGCTGTTTCGGCGTCCGGAAATCTCCGAGCTGCGCGACAAGAGCCAGGAAGACCCCCGCGAGACTTTCGCCAGCGACCGCGGCCTCTCCTATGTCGGGCTCGACGGCAATATCGGCTGCATCATCAACGGCGCCGGTCTCGCCATGGCGACGATGGACATGATCAAGATCGCCGGCGGCGAGCCGGCCAACTTCCTCGACATCGGCGGCGGCGCCTCGCCGGAGCGGGTGGCGAAATCCTTCCGCGCCGTGCTCGGCGACAAGAATGTCGAGACCATCCTGGTCAACATCTTCGCCGGCATCAACCGCTGCGACTGGGTCGCCGAAGGCGTTATCAAGGCGATCCGCGAGGTCGGCGTCGACGTGCCGCTGGTGGTGCGCCTTTCCGGCACCAAGGTCGAGGAGGGGCGCAAGATCCTGGCCGATTCCGGCGAGAACGTGATCGTCGCCGACACGCTGGCCGAAGCCGCCGAAAAAGCCGTCGCCGCCTGGCGCGAAGCCGCCAAGAACAAAAAAGCAGCCTGAGGGAGGTCGAGAAATGGCAATCCTGCTCAACCGCAGCACGCGCGTGATCGTGCAAGGGTTCACCGGCAAGATCGGCAGCTTCCATGCCGACGACATGAAGCGCTACGGCACCAAGCTGGTCGGCGGCGTCACCCCCGGCAAGGGCGGCCAGACGCATCTCGGCCTGCCCGTCTTCAACACCGTCAAGGGTGCGGTGCGCGAGACCCGCGCCGAGGCAAGCATCGTCTTCGTGCCGCCGCCCTTCGCCGCCGATTCGATCATGGAGGCGGCGGACGCCGGCATCAAGCTTTGCGTCTGCATCACCGACGGCATCCCCTCGCAGGACATGATGCGGGTCAAGCGCTACATGCGCCGCTATCGTTTCGAGGACCGTATGCGGCTGGTCGGCCCGAATTGCGCCGGCGTCATCACGCCCGGACAGGCGCTGATGGGCATCATGCCGGGCAGCATCTATCTGCCTGGACGCGTCGGCATCGTCGGCCGCTCCGGCACGCTGGGTTACGAAGCCGCCTCGCAGATGAAGGCGCTGGGCATCGGCGTGTCGACCAGCGTCGGCATCGGCGGCGATCCCATCAACGGCTCGTCCTTCAAGGACATCCTGCAGCTCTTCGAGCGCGACGACGACACCGACGCCGTGGTGATGATCGGCGAGATCGGCGGCCCGCAGGAAGCCGAAGCCGCGATCTGGGCGCGCGACAATATGCGCAAACCGCTCATCGCCTACATCGCCGGCCTGTCCGCCCCGAAGGGCCGCCGCATGGGCCACGCCGGCGCAATCATCTCCGCCTTCGGCGAGTCGGCGCAGGAGAAGGTCGAGATCCTGAAGGAAGCCGGCGTCGTCATCGTGCCGACGCCTGCCTCCTTCGGCGAAGTGGTGGCGGATACGCTGGCGCGGACGAAGAAGGCTGCGTAGCGCGCCGATCGATACCGGCTACCCTTGTGTGGAAACCGCACAAGGGTCTGCGGCTGAGGATGCGTCGGCTTGGCTTGACCTCGACCAAGCGTATGTGGCCTTTGTCATTGCTGTCGCGGGGCCCTAAAATGGCGTGTCACGAAGACATCGATAGGGCCGGTCAGCGCTTCTGCTTCCCGTTTGATCTTGCCTTCGTCCCAGTCCCACCAACGAATGGTCAGCAGCTTTGAAATGACCTGGTCGTCGAAGCGATACTTGACGACTTTTGCCGGATTGCCTGTCGCAACAGCATAAGGCGGCACATCTCTTGCCACGACGGCATGAGCGCCAATGACTGCGCCATCGCCAATTTTCACTCCCGGCATAATGGCGGCGTTACGGCCGATCCATACATCGTGCCCAACGTGAATGCCTTTGCGCTTTCCAAGGCTTGCGGCCGGCGCCGGCTGTTTGAGAACGCAAAAGTGGATCGGGAAAGACGTCGCGCAGTCGTGAACGTGACCGCTTTTGCAGTAAAACTGTACGCCACTTGCGACTGAGCAATACGACCCGACGATCAGCGGAGCGTCCTCAGATGCCATCCAGACACTTTCGCCGGTCACACCGTAGGTGTAGCGTCCAACGGTAGCAAAGTCTGGTATTTTCGGCTTCAGGCCAAATAGGCCCTTCCTCCGAGCCCAGTTAGATAGTCTCGACATCAGTCCCCCCGGCTTGTTCGAATTCGTCCATAGCCGACGATTCTTCACAACCCAAGAGATTTCCCGAGTAGAGACTGAAACCAGAGCGATGAGAATAGCTTGGCATCATCGCCGCAGACTGGCGGCTTGATAACTCAAGACTTGATTGGTGCGGTCGAGAAGACTCGAACTTCCACGGGTTGCCCCACAGCGACCTCAACGCTGCGCGTCTACCAATTCCGCCACGACCGCACGTGGTAGGAGCCGGAACCGTCCGGCCCGGGGCCTGTAGCAAATCGTTTCCGGCGAAACAAGTGCGCTGAGCGGAATATTCGTCGCTCATTTGCACAACCCTCTACAGGCTGGCGGCGCACGGCCGGAACTGGACGTTTCGGCCGATTGCCGCCATATAAGGCCAGACGCATGCCGCCCAAAGGTGAAACGCGATTTTGGGATCGCGGCATGCATAGCCGATAAACGAACAATCCATGACAGAACGCAGCCAGATCGCCACGTCGTTCCTTCCTCTCCCCGGTTCGGCGCCGGTGGAATGGGTGATCGAACCGGGCCTGACGTCCTATCCGGACGCGCTGGCCTTCATGGAGGCGCGCGCCGAGGCGATCCGCAGCGGAGCTGCCGGCGAGATGGTCTGGCTGGTCGAGCATCCGCCGCTCTACACCGCTGGCACCAGCGCACGAATCGAGGACCTGATCGATCCCGACCGCTTTCCGGTCTTTGCCGCGGGCCGCGGCGGCGAATACACCTATCACGGTCCCGGCCAGCGCGTGGGCTATGTCATGCTCGACCTGAAGCGCCGGCGCGAGGACGTGCGCGCCTTCGTCGCGGCGCTTGAGCAATGGATCATCGCCACGCTCGGCGCCTTCAACGTGCGCGGCGAGCGACGCGAGGACCGCGTCGGCGTCTGGGTGGTGCGGCCGGATCGCCCTGCCCTGCCCGACGGCACGCCGGCCGAGGACAAGATCGCGGCAATCGGCATCCGGCTGCGGCGCTGGGTGAGCTTTCACGGCATCGCCATCAATGTCGAGCCGGACCTCGGCCATTTCAGCGGCATCGTGCCTTGCGGCGTCTCGGACCATGGCGTGACCAGCCTCGTCGATCTCGGCCTGCCCGTCACCATGGCCGACCTCGACCTGGCGCTAAAATCAGCCTTTGAGGATGTGTTCGGTCCCGCAGCCGTCCCGGCTGCCGAGATGGCCAGAAAAGCAGGCTAAGCCGTCCCTACATGAGCTGCGCTGACGCCCACAGCATCCCATAGCCATGGATGGCAAAGACGGCGAGCAGCGCGCCGGCCATGGCCAGCCGGTCGAAGGTCTTGATCGGCTTCAGTTCGTGTCGCGGCTTCACGCCGCTGCCCACGGTGATCAGGCTCAGCATCGCGAACACCGCGCCGGCAATCAGCAGAAACCTCGGCGAAAAACCGGCCCGCCAGCCGAGCGCCAGAAGCGACGACAAAAGCAGGAAGGACGCCAGCGCCAGTGGGACCGGTCCCGGGCAGATCTGGCGCAGCACCTGGCCGCCGTCGAATTTCCACACCGGCACCAGATTGGCGATGTTGAACAATGAAGCACAGCCGGCAAGCGTCGCCAAAAGGGCTGCTGCCAATCGATGGCCTTCTGTACTGGCAAGGCCGCTGGCCGCGATCAGCACCGGCACCAGGAAAGCGGAGAAGCCGGCGCCCATCAGCGCCACGAACGCCACCTCGAAGCGGCTGTCATAGGGCCTGCCGCCGATGGCAATGCCGCCGAGCAGCGGGATGAAGATCATCCGCGCCCGGCGATGGCCCGTCAGGCGGAAGGCCGCCATATGGCCGAGCTCGTGCAGGGCGACCACCGAGGTCAGGATCGCCGCCAGCGCCAAGCCGCCGATATTGAGGCCGAAGAACGGCCACAGGATCAGGGCCGAGAGCACGGCAAAGCCGACCTGGCTCAGCGGATGCTCGAACCAGCCGCCCTTGCGATACGTGCCGGTTGCCGCCCAGACGTCGAGCTTGCGCAGCTCGCGGCGCATGGCGAAGAAGCGGAAGACCAGGAACGCGAGGCCGCGATAGCGATCGGTCTGGGTAAGCGTGACCCGCGTGGCATCCCCCTCCGGCACGAGCTCGGCGGTCTCACGATAGTTCGCCCAGAACGAGGGATCGAGCGCCGTGTCCTCGATGACCGTCATCGAGAAGCGGCTGCCCTCGCTGACGTCCTCGAAGCGCGCTTTGCGTTCGATCGGCCGCCCGTCACGGCCATCCCAGGACAATCTGATCAGCGCCGTCCCGTCGCCGTCCAGGAGCTCGGCGGAAAGGATTTCGCCGGACCATCCGGCATCGCTGCCGAATGGCCATAGCGCCTGCCAGAGGCGATTGCGGTCGGCCTTGATCAGGCGGCTCGCCGTCACCGTACGCAGTCCGAGCGGTACAGTCATCAAAAGGAAGATCAGTCCGAGATTGCCGGCCACGAGGGTGACCGTGACGACGACCGACACCGAATTCGCTCCCTGTCTTGAAGGAACAGCCTAGCGCCGGCGCGGCCAAGAAAGACTTAACAACAATGGGCGGGCTTGTACCCGCCCGAACAACGGACGGGCATTTGCCCGTCCCGTACAGCGGCAAAGCCGCCTGGTCACATGGCGCCGATCCAGATCGCCATGGAAACGAGAAAGGTGCTCATGCAAACCAGCGAGACGACATCCTGAACCAGATCAGACATAACTCTCTCCGTTGTTGATGTGTTCGTAATTTGTTCTAATTTTGTTCGAATGTCAACGATAGCGAAGGGCCCGTCGGAACGAATCCGGGCGGCGCGTTTGGGCAGGGTTAAGGAAAGGTTATCGGGCTTGCTGTGCGAGCACACCGCAGCCGTTTGCGATTGGCCAACGGCCGATGGCTTCGTCATTCTAGGCGGAGCAAGGAGCGAAGCGACGCGCGCAGACCCTAGAATCCATTCCGTGAAATTGATGCTTCGCTACGGTGCGGAACAAGCTTCTAAGAGCAGCCTCTGCCCCTTCTGCGGCGTTGCATTCTTCGGCAGAGGTAACGGAATGGATCCTAGGGTCTTCGCTCCGCTTCGCGGAGCTTCGCCCTGGGATGGACGACATTGGGGCCTCAGAGAGGCACCACCTTGCCCTCTGCCAACGTCACCCGCCGGTCCATGCGCGAGGCCAGCTCATGGTTGTGGGTGGCGATCAGCGCCGCAAGGCCCGACTGCCTGACCAGCGCCTCCAGCGCGTCGAAGACGTAGGAAGCGGTGACCGGATCGAGATTGCCGGTCGGCTCGTCGGCCAGGAGCACCAGCGGCGCGTTGGCGACGGCGCGGGCAATGGCGACGCGTTGCTGCTCGCCGCCGGAAAGCTCGGCCGGCCGGTGCTGCGCGCGCTTGCCGATCTGCATATAGTCGAGCAGCTGCGCCGCCCGCTCGGATGCCTCCTTGGGGCCGAGCCCCTTGATCAGTTGCGGCATCATGATGTTCTCGAGCGCCGAGAACTCCGGCAGCAGATGATGGAACTGATAGACGAAGCCGACATCGTTGCGGCGGATCGCGGTGCGTTCCTCGTCCGACAGCCGGCCGCAGGCACGACCGGCGAGGATCACGTCGCCCGCATCGGGCCGCTCCAGCAGCCCGGCCGTGTGCAAAAGGGTGGATTTGCCGGTGCCCGACGGCGCCACCAGCGCTACCATCTCGCCGCGCCCGAGCGAAAAGTCGGCACCGTTCAGAATGGTGAGCTTGCGCGGCCCCTGGACATAGTGCCGCTCGACGCCCTTCAACTCGATAATGGCCTCGGCCATCATTCGTACCTCAAGGCTTCGACGGGATCGAGCCGGGCCGCCCGCCAGGCCGGGAACACCGTCGCGAGGAACGACAGGGCCAGCGCCATGATGACGACATAGGTCGTCTCGCGCGGATCCATCTTCGCCGGCAGCTGGCTAAGGAAATAGAGCTCGGGGTTGAACAGGATCCTGCCGGTCATCCAGGAGAAGAACTGGCGGATCGATTCGATGTTGATGCAGATGACGACGCCGAGCAGCACGCCGGCGATGGTGCCGGTGACGCCAATCGCCGCGCCCGTCATCAGGAAGATGCGCAGGATCGCGCCGCGCGAGGCGCCCATCGTTCGCAGGATGGCGATGTCGTGGCCCTTGTCCTTCACCAGCATGATGAGGCCGGAAATGATGTTGAGCGCCGCCACCAGCACGATCAGCGTGAGAATCATGAACATGACGTTGCGCTCGACCTGCAGGGCCGAGAAGAAGGTCTCGTTGCGCTGGCGCCAATCGACGAGGTCGACCGGCCGCTGCGCCGCCTGTTCGACCAGCGGCTTCAGCGCGTCGACATTGTCGGGATTGTCGACATAGATCTCGATGGTCTGCGCGCGCCCGTCCATGTTGAAATAGAGCTGGGCTTCCGAAAACGGCATATAGACGATCGAGCTGTCATATTCCGACATGCCGACCTCGAAGATCGCCGCCACCTTGTAGCCCTTCATGCGCGGCGTGGTGCCGAGCGGCGTCACGTCGCCCTCCGGCGAGATCAGCGTGATGGTGTCGCCGAGCACCAGCCCGAGGCTTTCCGCCATGCGCTTGCCGATCGCCACGCCGTCGCCGGTATCGAAGCCGTCGAGCGTGCCCTGCTTGATGTTGCTGGCGACGATCGAAATCTTGTTGAGGTCCTCGCCGCGGATGCCGCGCACCAGCGCGCCCGTGCCGCCGCCGACATTACCCTGCGCCAGCACCTGGCCGTCGATCAACGGGATCGCGTATTTGACGCCCGAAACACCGTTGATGCGGCTCGCCACCTGGGCGTAGTCCTCCAGTGGCGAATCGAGCGGCTGCACGATGAGATGGCCGTTGACACCGAGGATGCGGGTGAGCAACTCGGCGCGGAACCCGTTCATCACCGCCATGACGACGATCAGAGTCGCGACGCCCAGCATGATGCCGAGGAAGGAGATCGAGGCGATGACCGAGATCACCGTCTCCTTACGCCGCGAGCGCAGATAGCGCCACGCCACCATGCGCTCGAAGCCTGAGAAAGCGCCCGCCCCTGACCTGGCCGCTGCCGCCGCCTCGCTCATGCGGCGATACCCAGGCGCTTCTTGGCCTCGGCGATCGGCAGCGTCTCGCGCTCGCCCGACTTGCGGTTCTTGATCTCGACCTCGCCGGCGGCCACGCCGCGCGGGCCGACGATCACCTGCCACGGCAGGCCGATCAGGTCGGCGGTGGCGAATTTGCCGCCCGGACGCTGATCGGTGTCGTCATAGAGCACGTCCTTGCCGGCTGAAGTCAGCGCCGCGTAGAGCTCGTCGCAGACACGGTCGCATTCGGCGTCGCCGATCTTCATGTTGATCAGGCCGATGTCGAAGGGCGCCACCGCTTCCGGCCAGATGATGCCGTTCTCGTCATGGCTCGCCTCGATGATCGCCGCGACAAGGCGCGACGGGCCGATGCCGTAGGAACCGCCGGATGCATAATGGTCCTTGCCGTCGGGACCGGTCACCTTGGCGTTCATCGGCTTGGAGTACTTCTCGCCGAAATGGAAGATATGGCCGACTTCGATGCCGCGCGCCGAGAGCCGGTCGCCTTCGGCGACTTTCTCCCAGGCTGCCTCGTCATGCATTTCGTCGGTGGCGGCGTAAGGCGTCGTCCATTTCTTCACGATGTCGCCGATCTCTGCATCGTTGGAGAAGTTGGTGTCCGCGCCCGGCACGTCGAGCGTGAGATAAGCGCGGTCGCAGAACACCTGGCTCTCGCCGGTCTCGGCCAGGATGATGAACTCATGGCTGAGGTCGCCGCCGATCGGGCCGGTGTCGGCGCGCATCGGAATGGCCTGCAGACCCATGCGCGTGAACGTCCTGAGATAGGAGACGAACATGCGATTGTAGGCGGCCTTCGCGCCCTCGAAATCGAGGTCGAAGGAATAGGCATCCTTCATCAGGAACTCTCTGCTGCGCATGACGCCGAAGCGCGGGCGCACCTCGTCGCGGAACTTCCATTGGATGTGGTAGAGATTGAGCGGCAGGTCCTTGTAGGACTTGACGTAAGCGCGAAAAATCTCGGTGACCATCTCTTCGTTGGTCGGACCGTAGAGCATGTCGCGGTCCTGGCGATCCTTGATGCGCAGCATCTCCTTGCCGTAATCGTTGTAACGGCCGCTCTCGCGCCACAGATCCGCCGACTGGATGGTCGGCATCAGGATTTCCAGCGCGCCGGCGCGGTTCTGTTCCTCGCGGATGATCTGGCAGACCTTGTCCAGCACGCGCTTGCCCAGCGGCAGCCATGAAAAGCTGCCCTGCCCTTGCTGCCGGATCATGCCGGCGCGCAGCATCAGCCGGTGCGAGACGATCTCGGCCTCGCGGGGATTTTCCTTGAGAATGGGCAGGAAGTAGCGCGACAAACGCATGGACTGGTCCGTGAATGAAGATGGCGGCGCGGGGAATCGGCGCGCCTCAGGCTGCTTGCCCGGGCTTCATAGCCATTTCATGGCCGAATGGAAACCCGAGTGCCCCAAAGTATCGGGCCTTCTGCACCTTACCAAAAAGGCGATTTTGGCTGCAAAGTGCCGCAAATGGCTTTTTGATCGATTCACAAGCAAGCCCTGCCGCACTATTGTGCAGTGCAGCACGATATTGCCTGTTTCGAGGCAAAATTCTTCGTGACATTTTCACCTGCCTTGGTCTAGTGTGCGCCGATAACCGAGAGGGCGGAGAAAAATCTGCTCTCCTACGCGGTCAAAGTCTTGGGAGGATGCGATCTAGGCGCGGTAACTCGCTGCCGCCGGACACCGGAAACGGATCGGACGCGTTTAAATTGCAAGGCCTCGTGCCTTGCATTTTTTTTGTGCAATCATCTGCTTAGCACGACCATCTGCCAAACAGCATCAGGCATGATCAGCCGTTGAAATCGGAAGCCGGCTTCCGATTTCAACCTTGGCGCGCGTATGTTCTTCAATACTTGCGGAGACTGTATCTTCAGCGTCAGTGATGGGTATTCGGACTAAAGTCCGGCATGATCCGCATGATGTCGTCGAAGCTCAATCCCAACCCCATCGTCAGGCCGTAGAGAATGCCCATCACGACCATCGTCAAGACCGTCGCGCGAAGGAAAGCGCGCCGCATATGCGGCCCGCGCGGCGCACTGGAAACGGTGCCAAGCGTCACATCCTGGTCGTCGTCCTGCGTGCGCAGGCTGAATGGCAGAACGATGAACAGCGTCAGCCACCAAGTGACGAAGAACAGTGCGGCGAACAGTATCCAGTTCATACCTGCTCCAGTTCGACCAGCGTGCCGAAGAAATCCTTGGGATGCAGGAACAGCACCGGCTTGCCGTGAGCCCCGATTTTGGGGTTGCCGTCGCCCAGCACGCGCGCGCCGCTTGCCTTCAGATGGTCGCGGGCGGCAAGGATATCGTCGACCTCGTAGCAGACATGATGCATGCCGCCCGCAGGGTTCTTCTCGAGAAACGCCGCGATGGGCGATGTCTCGCCCAGCGGCTCCAGCAATTCGATCTTGGTGTTGCCTACATCGACGAACACCACTGTCACGCCATGCTCCGGCAACGCCTGCGGCTCGCTCAATCGCCCGCCCAGCGTATCGCGATAGGCGGCCATCGCCGCGGCCAGGTCCGGCACGGCAAGCGCGACATGGTTGAGGCGTCCAAGCATTGGCGGTTTTCCTTAGGCAGTAGGCAGTAGGCAGTAGGCAGTAGAAAAGAAGCAAATTTGGCGAGATGAAAGGCAATCGCCTTCCTATTGCCTATTGCCTAGTCCCTACTGCCTCATCTCGTCACAAACACAGTCACCAGCGGCTTCTTGCCCCAGGCTTCGTTGGCCGCGGCGCGCACGGCGCGGCGCACTGCCTCCCGCACCAGGTCGAGGTCTTTTCGGCGCTGACGCGGAATGGAGTCCACCGCGCCGATTGCCGCATCGAGCATCAGGTCCTCCAGCGTCTCGCCGCTGGCATCCGCCTCGGCGACGCCGATCGCCACCAGGTCGGGGTCGCCGGCAAGCTCATATTTGTCGTCGAGAACGACATTGACCGCGACATGGCCGGCGAAGGAAAGCTTGCGGCGATCGCGTATGCCCATCGCCTGGTCGGTGCCGATCAACAGGCCGTCCTTGTAGAGCCGGCCGAACGGCACCTGGTCGATGATCGTCGCCGGGCCGGGCCATAGTCTCAGCATGTCGCCGTCGCGCACCTGCGCCACCTGGCCGATGCCGGACATCGACATCAGCGAGCCCTGCGCCACCAGATGCGCCGCCTCGCCATGCACGGGTACGCCGATCTGCGGCCGTACCCATTCATACATCCTGCGCAACTCGCTGCGGCGCGGATGGCCGGAGACATGCACCAGCGCATCGCCGTCCTCGATGATCTTCATGCCGAGATCGATCAGCCGGTTCTTGATCTCGAGGATCGCCTTTTCGTTGCCGGGAATGGTGCGCGAGGAAAACACCACCGTATCGCCGGCCGTCAGCGCTACCGACTTCATCTCGTCGCGCGAAAGCTTTGCCAGCGCCGCCAGCGGCTCGCCCTGGCTGCCGGTGCAGATGATCACCAGGTTCTCGCGCGGGATATAGCCATAGTCCTCCTCGGAGATGAACTCCGGCAGGCCGTCCATGTAGCCGAGCTCGCCCGCGACATCGATGACGCGCTTCAGCGAGCGGCCGAGCACGAGACACTGCCGGCCGGCATCGCGCGCCGCCCTGGCGATCGAGACGATGCGCCCGACATTGGAGGAGAAGGTGGTGACGGCGACGCGGCCTTTGGCTTGCTCGATGACGCCCTTGAGGCCCTCGCCGACCGCCACTTCCGACGGCGACTCCCCTTCCCGCAACGCATTGGTGGAATCGCAGATCAGCGCCAGCACGCCCTTGTCGCCATAGGCGCGGAAGCGCGCCTCGTCGGTCTTCGGACCGATCGTCGGCGCCGGATCGATCTTCCAGTCGCCGGTGTGGATCACGGTGCCGGCGGGCGTGGTGATCGCCAGCGACATCGGCTCGGGGATCGAATGCGCCACGGGAATGGCCTCGATCTCGAAAGGTCCGATGGTGAATTTCTCGCCGGCCCGGTAGATCGACGCCGGGATCTTCGGCGCGTTCTGCTCGCCCTGCCGCTTGGCCTCGAGCAGGCCAGCGGTGAAAGGCGTCATCCATACAGGCGCTTTAAGCTTCGGCCAGATATCGAGCAGCGCGCCGTAATGGTCCTCATGCGCATGGGTGATGACGATGCCGCGCAAGCCGTCGAGGTTCTCCTCGATGAAGCGCGTATCGGGCAGGATCAGGTCGACGCCGGGATGCGCCGTGTCCGGAAAGGTGACGCCGACATCGACGATGATCCACTCCCGCGCGTCGGCAGGCCCATAGCCGTAAAGGGCGAAGTTCATGCCGATCTCGCCGACGCCGCCAAGCGGCGCGAAGACGAGCTCGGCGTTTTCTCTATTCGCCATGAATTCTTTCCTTCCTGGCCGTCAGGCCAAGCCGTTGGGGCAGTTCCTGGAAAAGTGTGTCACGGTTTTCCGTCCGGAATTGCACAAAACAAAACTATACCCGGGCCGAGGCGACCGCGCCGAAATGCACGTCGCCGGCCGCGATCGTCAAAACTGATCCCTCATCGTCGCGGATCACGAAACGGCAGTCCTCGTCAATGGTCTCGAAGACGCCGCGCACCACATTGCCGTCAATTCTGACAGCAACCTCGCCGCCGAGGCCTGCCGCGCGGGCAAGCCAGCGCCTTCTGATGGCATCGAGCCCGCGCCCGTCATCCCACAGCCGGGCATTCTCGCTCCAGGCATCCGAGAGCGCCAGGAACAGCGTTTCGGCATCGCAATCGGCGCCCAGCGCCTGCAGCGACGTCGCCGGATAAGGCAAATCCTGCGGATAAGCCACGACATTGACACCGATGCCGATGGCGACCGCGAAACGGCTGCCTTCCAGCATGCTCGATTCCAAAAGGATGCCGGCAAGCTTGGCGCCCGAAGCCAGCACGTCGTTCGGCCATTTCAGCTCGAAGCGGTTGCGGCCCTGGCTCGCGCCATCCAAGGCGACGGCGATCCGGCCTTTCGGCACGACAGCGTCGAGCGCGTCGGCCAGCGCCAGGCCCGCGACGAAGCCGAGCGTCGCCGCAAGCCGCAGCTCGCCGCCCGGAACCAGGAGCAATGTCGCCGCAAGATTGCCTTCCGGCGTCGCCCAGGCGCGGCCACGCCGACCGCGACCGCTTTCCTGCTTCTTCGAAACGACCCAGAGTTTTCCCGCATCGCCGGCGCGCGCATGGTCCAGCGCCAGCGCGTTGGTGGAGCCAACGCTGTCATGCGCCTCGAGCCGGAACCCCTCCGACGCCGCGGTTGGAGCCAGTCGAAACGCCATCCCGTCAGAAGAAGGTCTTGGCAGCGGCTTCGGCGTAATTGCCGATCGGTCCGCCGATCAGCACGTAGAACAGCACGAAGGCGCCGCTGACGCCGAGCACCAGACGCAATTCGCTCGCCATCGGCACGAAGCCGCCGACCGGTTCGTCGAACCACATGATCTTGATGATGCGCAGGTAATAGTAGGCGCCCACCACCGAGGCCAGCACGCCGATGATCGCCAATGCGTAGAGATGCGCGTTGATGGCGGCGAGGAACACGTACCATTTCCCCCAGAAGCCCGCGAGCGGCGGAATGCCGGCCAGCGAGAACATCAGGATGGTAAGGATAGTGGCCATGATCGGATTGGTCGAGGCAAGGCCGGCGAGATCGCCGACCTGCTCGACATTGCCTTCCTTGCGCCGCATGGCGAGGATGAAGGCGAAGGTGCCGAGCGTCATCACCAGATAGATCAGCATATAGATGGCAACGCCACGCACGCCGGCCTGGCTGTTGGCGGCGAGGCCGACCAGCGCGTAGCCCATATGGCCGATCGAGGAATAGGCCATCAGGCGCTTGATGTTGGTCTGGCCGATGGCCGCGAAAGCGCCGAGCGCCATCGAGGCGATCGAGATGAAGACCACGATCTGCTGCCAGTCCGAGGCGATCGGCTTGAAGGCGCCCATGGTGACGCGCACGATCAGCGCCATCGCCGCCATTTTCGGCGCGGCGGCCAGGAAGGCGGTGATCGGCGTCGGCGCGCCCTCATAGACGTCCGGCGTCCACATGTGGAACGGCACGGCCGAGATCTTGAAGGCGAGGCCGGCCAGCACGAACACCAGGCCGAAGACGAGGCCGAGCTGGCGCTCGCCGCTGCCCAGAGCCGTCGCGATTTCCTGGAAGCCGGTGTTGCCGGTGTAACCGTAGACGAGGCTGATGCCGTAAAGCAGCATGCCCGACGACAGCGCGCCGAGGACGAAGTATTTCAGGCCCGCCTCGGTCGAACGCAGATTGTCGCGGTTGATCGCCGCCAGCACGTAGATCGCCAGCGACTGCAGCTCGAGCCCGAGATAAAGCCCGATCATGCCGTTGGCCGAGATCATCAGCATCATGCCGAGCGTGCAGAGCAGGATAAGCACCGGGAATTCGAACTTGTCGAAATGTTCCTGCTTGGCAAAGCGCATCGACATGACCAGCGTCACCCCCGAGCCGATCAACGCCAACATCTTCATGAAGGCGCTGAAGGAATCCTGCACGAAGGCGCCGCCATAGGCAGCGCCCTGCCCGCCGGAGAAGGCGAGCCACAGGCCGGCCACCACCAGCACGAGGACGGCCAGGCCGGTCACGGTCATGGTGCTGTTGGAGCGCGAATAGGCCCCGATCATCAGGAGCACCAGCGCGCCGACAGCCAGGATCAGTTCCGGCGTCGAGAGCGAAAAGCTGGAGAGAAGGTCCGGCGTCATGGTCTATTCCCCAGTCAGTTCGCCGCCGCGGTCTGCGCGGAATTGATGGATGCGGTGACGTTGGTGACGAGCGACTTGACCGATTGGGCGGTCGCGTCGAACACCGGCGCCGGATAGACGCCGAAGAAGATGACCAGCACCACCAGCGGATACATGATCGCCTTCTCGCGCGGCGAGAGATCCAACAGGTTCTTCAGGCTGTCCTTGGTCAGCGCGCCGAAGATCACCCGGCGGTAGAGCCACAGCGCGTAAGCCGCAGACAGGATGACGCCGGTGGCGGCGAAGAACGCCACCCAGGTGTTGACCCGGAAGACGCCGAGCATGGTCAGGAATTCGCCGATGAAGCCGCTGGTGCCTGGAAGCCCGACATTGGCCATGGTGAAGATCATGAACACGGTGGCGTATTTCGGCATGTTGTTGACGAGGCCGCCATAGGCATCGATCTCGCGCGTATGCATGCGGTCGTAGATGACGCCGACGCACAGGAACAGCGCGCCCGAGACGAGGCCGTGGCTGAGCATCTGATAGATCGCCCCCTGCACGCCTTCCTGGTTCATCGCGAAGATGCCCATGGTGACGAAGCCCATATGGGCGACCGAGGAATAGGCGATCAGCTTCTTCATGTCCTCTTGCATCAGCGCCACCAGCGAGGTGTAGATGATGGCGACGACGGAGAGCGTGAACACCAGCGGCGCGAACATCGCCGAGGCTTCCGGGAACATCGGCAGCGAGAAGCGCAGGAAGCCGTAGCCGCCCATCTTCAAGAGAATGGCGGCCAGGATGACCGAGCCCGCCGTTGGCGCCTCGACATGCGCGTCGGGCAGCCACGTGTGCACCGGCCACATCGGCATCTTCACCGCGAAGGAGGCGAAGAAGGCGAGCCACAGCCAAGTCTGCATGTTGGCCGGGAAGTGATGCGTCAGAAGCGTCGGGATGTCGGTGGTGCCCGACTGGAAGAACATCGCCATGATGGCGAGCAGCATCAGCACCGAGCCGGCAAGCGTGTAGAGGAAGAACTTGAACGAGGCATAGACGCGCCGCTTGCCGCCCCAGACGCCGATGATGATGAACATCGGGATCAGGCCGGCCTCGAAGAACACGTAGAACAAGACGATGTCGAGCGCGCAGAACACGCCGATCATCAGCGTCTCGAGGATCAGGAAGGCGATCATATAGGCCTTGACCCGCTTCTCGATCGCCTCCCAGGAGGCGAGGATGGAAAGCGGCATCAGGAAGGTCGTGAGGATGACGAACAGCATCGATATGCCGTCGACCCCCATATGGTAGGAGATGCCTGAATCCAGCCAGGCGTGCTTCTCGACGAACTGGAAGCCGGCCTGCGAATTGTCGAAGCCCGTCCAGATGAACAGCGAGATGACGAAGGTGAACGCCGTCGTGATGAAGGCGATGGCGCGGATGTTGCGGCGCGCGTTTTCGCTGTCGTCGCTGATCGGCAGAATGAGGAGAACACCAACCAGCGGCAGGAAGGTGACCAGCGAGAGGATTGGCCAGTCGGTCATCAGAGCATCATCCAGGTGACGAGAGCGGCCACGCCGATCAGCATGGCGAAGGCATAATGGTAGAGATAACCGGTCTGCAGCTTGACGACACGGTTGGTGACGTCGATGACGCGCGCCGAGACACCATCGGGGCCGAGCCCGTCGATGATGGCGCCGTCGCCGGTCTTCCACAGGAACCTGCCGAGGCGTTTTGCGGGCTGCACGAACAGGAAGTCGTAGAGCTCGTCGAAGTACCACTTGTTGAGCAGGAAGGCGTAGAGGCCGCGATGCTGCGCCGCCAGTTCCTTCGGCGTCTCCGGCTTGCGGATGTAGAACTGCCAGGCGATGAGCAGACCGATCACCATGGCAACGAACGGCGCCAGTTCCACCCAGAGCGGCAGCTCGTGGATCTCGTGCAGGATGTGGTTGTCCGGCAGCGTGAACAGCGACGCCTTCCAGAATTCGGCATAGCCCTCGCCGATGAAGGCGCCGTGGAAGATGACGCCGGCAAACAGCGCGCCTGCGGCAAGCACGTAAAGCGGCACCAGCATCACCGGCGGCGATTCGTGGACATGATGCATGACCTCGTGGCTGGCGCGCGGCTCGCCGTGGAAGGTCATGAAGATCAGCCGCCACGAATAGAAGCTGGTGAAGCAGGCGGCGACCACCAGCAGGATAAAGGCAAAGCCCGCGACCGCATTATGGCCGGCGAAGGAGGTCTCGATAATGGCGTCCTTGGAGAAGAAGCCGGCGGTGCCGATCACCGTTGCCGGGATGCCGACGCCGGTGAGCGCCAGCGTGCCGATGATCATCATCCAGTAGGTGGTCGGGATCAGCTTGCGGAGCCCGCCCATCTTGCGCATGTCCTGCTCGTCGGACACCGCATGAATGACCGAGCCGGAGCCGAGGAACAGCAGCGCCTTGAAGAAGGCGTGGGTGAACAGGTGGAAGATCGCCGCGCCATAGGCGCCGACGCCGAGCGCCACGAACATGTAGCCGAGCTGCGAGCAGGTCGAATAAGCGATGACGCGCTTGATGTCGTTCTGGACGAGGCCGACGGTCGCCGCGAAGAAGGCGGTGAAGGCGCCGATGAAGGTGACGACGGTCAGCGCCGTGTGTGACAGCTCGAACAGCGGCGAGAGCCTCGCCAGCATGAACACGCCGGCGGTCACCATGGTCGCCGCGTGGATGAGCGCGGAGACCGGCGTCGGGCCTTCCATGGCGTCCGGCAGCCATGTGTGCAGCGGCACCTGCGCCGACTTGCCCATGGCGCCCATGAAGAGCAGCAGACAGACCACGGTCAGCGCCGTCTGCTTGTCGAGCGCATGGCCGAGGAAGGTGAGCACGGCGGCACCCGCCGGCGCGCCTTCGGCCGGCAGGAACGAGGCCGCATTGGCGAAGACGGTGCTCAGATTGACCGAGCCGAACAGCACGAATACGCCGAAGATGCCGAGCGCGAAACCGAAGTCGCCGACGCGGTTGACGACGAAAGCCTTGATGGCGGCGGCATTGGCCGACGGCTTCTTGTACCAGAAGCCGATCAGCAGATAGGAGGCCAGACCGACGCCTTCCCAGCCGAAGAACATCTGGATGAGGTTGTCGGCCGTCACCAGCATCAACATCGCGAAGGTGAACAGCGACAGATAGGCGAAGAAGCGCGGCCGGTTCGGATCGTGGTGCATGTAGCCGATCGAATAGATGTGGACCAGCGCCGACACGGTGTTGACGACGATCAGCATCACCACCGTCAGCGTGTCGATCCGCAACGCCCAGGACGTGTCGATGCCGCCCGACTGGATCCAGCGCAGCACCGGCACGGTGAACACCTCGCCATGCCCGAAACCGACGGTGAAGAAGGCGATCCACGACAGCACCGCCGCGATCACCAGAAAGCCGGAGGTGATGTATTCGGAAGCCTTGGCGCCGAGCGAATTGCCGAACAGGCCGACAATCAGGAAGCCAAGCAGCGGAAGGAAGACGATAGCCTGATACATGATGGTTCCCGTCAACCCTTCATCGCGCTCACGTCTTCGACCGCGATCGAGCCGCGGTTGCGGAAGAAGACGACAAGAATGGCAAGACCGATCGCGGCCTCAGCGGCCGCGACCGTCAGCACGAACAGGGCGAACACCTGTCCGACGAGGTCATGCAGCGCCGCCGAGAACGCGACGAAATTGATGTTAACCGCCAGCAGGATGAGCTCGACCGACATCAGGATGACGATGATGTTGCGACGGTTCAGGAAGATGCCGAACACGCCGAGCGTGAACAGGATCGCCGATACGGTCAGGTAATGTGCAATGCCGACGACCATCTCAGATGCCCTCGCCCGATTTGACCTTGCGGATTTCCATGCCCGTAGCCGGGGTGCGGCCGACCTGTGCGGCGATCGACTGCCGCTTGACGCCTTCCTTGTGGCGCAGCGTCAGCACGATGGCGCCGATCATGGCGACCAGCAGCACCAGGCCGGAAATCTGGAAATAATAGAGGTAGTCCGTATAGAGGATGTCGCCGAGCGCGGCCGTGTTGGAGCGCGCGGCAAGATCCGGCGTTGCCTTGGCGACCGTCGAGGCAAGCTGCGGCGCGAATGTGTAGCCGCCGAGCACGATGATCAGCTCCGCCGCCAGGATCAACCCGACCAGCGCGCCGATCGGCGCGTATTGCAGGGCGCCCTGCTTCATCTCGGCGAAGTCGACGTCGAGCATCATGACGACGAACAGGAACAGCACCATCACCGCGCCGACATAGACGACGAGCAGGATCATCGCCAGGAACTCGGCGCCGGTCAGCATGAACAGGCCGGCTGCGTTGAAGAAGGTGAGGATGAGGAAGAGCACGGAATGCACGGGGTTGCGCGACGAAATGACCATGAAGGCCGACGCCACGGCGATAAAGGCGAAGAGGTAGAAAAAGGCCGCCTCTAGTCCACTCAGCATGGGTTCCCCCGGGTTCCAAATTCCGACTCCGACCCGCCTCCGGTTCGAAACCGCGTGTTCCTTAGACGGACGACGTTGCGCCGTCCACTTTCTTGTTCCTTCCCCCCCGTTTACGGGGAGAAGCACGCTAATCACCTATAGGGAGCATCCAGCGCGATGTTGCGCGCCAGCTCACGCTCCCAGCGATCGCCGTTCGCGAGCAGCTTTTCCTTGTTGTAGTAAAGCTCCTCGCGCGTCTCGGTCGCGAATTCGAAATTCGGCCCCTCGACGATGGCGTCGACCGGGCAGGCTTCCTGGCAGAAGCCGCAATAGATGCATTTCACCATGTCGATGTCGTAGCGCACGGTGCGGCGCGTCCCGTCATTGCGGCGCGGGCCGGCCTCGATGGTGATGGCCTGCGCCGGGCAGATCGCTTCGCACAGCTTGCAGGCGATGCAGCGTTCCTCGCCGTTCGGATAACGGCGCAGCGCATGCTCGCCGCGGAAGCGCGGGCTGGTCGGCCCCTTCTCGTGCGGGTAGTTGATCGTTTCCTTCGGCGCGAAGAATTGGCGCATCGAGAGGAAGAAGGCGCTGACGAAATCCTTCAGCAGCAGCGACTTTGCGGCCTGGGCCAGAGCGGACATCACGCAAACCCCGTGATCTTGAGGAAGGCCGCGGTGGCGACGACCATGAACAGCGAGATCGGCAGGAAGACCTTCCAGCCCAGCCGCATCAGCTGGTCGTAGCGGTAGCGCGGCACAAAAGCCTTCACCATCGAGAACATGAAGAACATCAGGCAGATCTTCAGCACGAACCAGATCACCCCTGGTACCCAGGTGAAGGGCGCGAAATCGAACGGTGGCAGCCAGCCGCCGAGGAACAGGATGGCCGCCAGCGCGCACATCAGGACGACGGCGACATACTCGCCGAGGAAGAAGAGCAGGAACGGCGTCGACGAATATTCAACCATGTGGCCGGCGACGAGTTCCGATTCCGCTTCCACCAGGTCGAAAGGCGGGCGGTTGGTCTCGGCAAGCGCCGAGATAAAGAACACCACGAACATCGGCAGCAGCGATAGCCAATGCCAGTCGAGGAAGGTGTTGGGCAGGCCGAGCTTGGTGCCGAGGCCATCCTGCTGCGACATGACGATGTCGGAGAGATTAAGCGAGCCGACGCAGAGCAGCACGGTGACGATGACGAAGCCGATCGAGACTTCGTAGGACACCATCTGCGCGGCCGAGCGCAGCGCGCCGAGGAACGGATATTTCGAGTTGGACGCCCAGCCGCCCATGATCACGCCATAGACCTCGAGCGAGGAGATGGCGAAGACATAGAGGATGCCGACATTGATGTTGGCGATCGCCCAGCCCTCATTGACCGGAATGACGGCCCAAGCCGAGATCGCCAGCACCGCCGACACCAGCGGCGCCAGAAGGAACACCCCCTTGTTGGCGCCCGATGGGATCACCGGCTCCTTGAAGACGAATTTCAGGAGGTCGGCAAAAGCCTGCAACGTGCCCCACGGACCGACGACGTTCGGGCCGCGGCGCAGCTGCACCGCCGCCCAGATCTTGCGGTCGGCATAGAGCAGATAGGCGACGCCGATCAAAAGCACGACGATCAGCACGACCGACTTCAGAAGGATCAGCAGCGCCGGCAGCACGTAGAAGGAGAAGAAGGTGTCCATGCTTATTCCGCCGCCTGCTTGAAGCCGCTCTTGGCCAGCGCCGAGCATTCGGCCATCACGGCCGACGCCCGCGCGATCGGGTTGGTCAAATAGAAGTCCTTCACCGGTGAGGTGAAGGTGCCCTTGTTCAGCCGGCCGCCAAGCTTTGCCGCCTTGGCGACGTCGTCGGCGCTCCCCGCCTGCACCTGGTCGATGCGGGCGAGATGCGGGAATTCGCCATAGAGCTTGGCGCGCAGCTGCGCCAGCGAATCGAAGGGCAGCTTCTTGCCGAGCACGTCCGACAGCGCTCGCAGGATCGCCCAGTCCTCGCGTGCTTCGCCCGGAGCGAATCCGGCGCGGTTGGTCTGCTGCACGCGGCCTTCCGTGTTGACATAGGTGCCGGATTTCTCGGTATAGGCGGCAGCTGGCAGGATGACGTTGGCGCGGTGCGCGCCGGCATCGCCATGCGTGCCGATATAGACGACGAAGGCGCCGCCCGTCCTGGCCATGTCGATTTCGTCGGCGCCGAGCAGGAAGAGCACATCGGTGTCGCCCAGCATGCCGGCGACGTCCTTGCCGCCCTCGCTCGGCACGAAGCCGACATCCAGGCCGCCGACTCTTGCCGCCGCGTTGTGCAGCACCGCAAAGCCGTTCCATTCGGCCGTGACCGCGTTGACGGCGGCCGCGAGCTTTGCCGCCTGGCCGAGCACCGCCGCGCCGTCCGGGCGCGCCAGCGCGCCCTGGCCGACGATGATCAGCGGATGCGTGGCCTTGCTCAGCACCTCGAAGAACTTGCCGTTGCCGTCGGCGAGATCCTTGAGCGATTCCGGGCCGGCGCCGATGAGATCGTAATCGTAACGCGTATCGCCGATCTCGCCGATGACGCCGACCGGCAGGTTGCCGACGCGCCAGCGCTTGCGGATGCGGGCGTTGAGCACCGAAGCCTCGAAGCGCGGATTGGCGCCGATGATCAGCACCGCGTCGGCCTCCTCGATGCCTTCGATGGTCGGATTGAAGATGTAGCTGGCGCGGCCGAGCGAAGGATCGAGCGCTGCGCCATCCTGGCGGCAGTCGATGTTCTTCGAGCCGAGCGCCGCCATCAAGAGCTTGAGCGCGTAGATTTCTTCGACTGCGGCGAGATCGCCGGCGATCGCGCCGATCCGCTCCGGGGCCGTCTTCGAAATCTGTTCCTTGATCGCGGCGAAGGCTTCGACCCAGCTTGCCGGAACGAGCTTGCCGTCCTTGCGCACATAAGGACGATCGAGGCGCTGCGTGCGCAGGCCGTCCCAGATGAAGCGGGTCTTGTCGGAAATCCACTCCTCGTTCACCGCCTCGTTGACGCGCGGCAGGATGCGCATCACTTCGCGGCCCCTAGAGTCGACGCGGATCGCCGAGCCGACGGCGTCCATGACGTCGATCGATTCCGTCTTGGTCAGTTCCCACGGCCGCGCCTGGAAGGCGAACGGCTTGGAGGTCAGCGCGCCGACCGGGCACAGATCGATGACATTGCCCTGCAGCTCCGACGTCATCGCCTGTTCGAGATAGGTGGTGATCTCGGCATCCTCGCCGCGGCCGATCAGGCCGAGCTCGGAAATGCCGGCGACCTCGGTGGTGAAGCGGACGCAGCGCGTGCAATGGATGCAACGGTTCATCACCGTCTTGACCAGCGGGCCGATATACTTGTCTTCGACCGCGCGCTTGTTCTCGTGATAGCGCGAGGAATCGACGCCGAAGGCCATCGCCTGGTCCTGCAGGTCGCATTCGCCGCCCTGGTCGCAGATCGGGCAGTCCAGCGGATGGTTGATCAGCAGGAATTCCATCACGCCTTCGCGGGCCTTCTTGACCATCGGCGTGTTGGTGAAGATTTCCGGCGGCTCGCCATTCGGGCCCGGGCGCAGGTCGCGCACGCCCATGGCGCAGGACGCCTGCGGCTTGGGCGGGCCGCCCTTCACCTCGATCAGGCACATGCGGCAATTGCCGGCGATCGACAGCCGCTCATGGAAGCAGAAGCGCGGCACTTCAGCGCCGGCGTCCTCGGCCGCCTGCAGCAGCGTGTAATGGTCGGGTACCGTGATCTCTTTCCCGTCGACCTTTAGCTTTGCCATTCGCCTCAAACCCCTGCGGATTTCCGCAATCTCTATCTTCCGGGCGCGGCTTGCGCCGCGCCTGGCATCTCAATTCACTTCTTCGCGGCGAGCGCCGCCGCTTGAGCAGTCCAGTCGTCGCGGCCGATGCGGCCGGCGAGCGACAGATAATCTTCCACCCAGGCGATCTCTTCCGACGTCCAGGCGGCGATCTGGCCATAGGTCCAGATGCCGAGACCGTTGAGCACCTTCTCCAGCTTCGGCCCGATACCTGAAATCGCCTTCAGGTCCGACGGTTTCGCTGGTTTGTCGAGCGCCTTCGGCTGCCTGAAATCCTGAGGCATCAGCCCAGTTGCAGCCGGTTGGGCGACGAGACCGGACCCGGTCGCGTCGAGCGCCTTCTCGGTCGCGTTCGCCGCGATGTCGGTCACGTCCCTGGCGAAGGTCTGCGCCCTGGCGATCAGCGTCTCTGTCGCCTTGCGCGCCTTGGTGGCGTTGGCGGCCGCTTCGCTCTGCGCCTCGAGATCGTCGAGGAAAGGCTGGAACATGCGCTGCGAGGCTTCCAGCGCGCCGGTGAAGGCGCCCATCCACATGCCGACGGCATGATTGGCAAGACCGATGCTGAGCGCCGACATCGCAGCGGCGCCCGCGACCGGATGCGCCAGAAGGTTGACGGCGCTGGCCATCTCCTTCGGCATCATCTTGGTCAGGTCCTGGTTCATCTTCTCGAGTTGGTCCAAATCAGGCATGAACGGATAGGGTATCGAATACGGCGCCATAGAGATCTCCTGGTCGTTTCTTCGTATGCCCCGCCCCTGCTGTCAGTCTTGGGCTTTCGCCCATATTCCAAAATCCTATTCCGCCGCGACCATCACCGGCTCGACCCGGTGCGCGTTGCGCGAAAACTCGTCGATGCGGCGTTCCACCTCGCCGCGGAAATGCCGCATGAGGCCCTGGATCGGCCAGGCCGCCGCGTCGCCCAACGCGCAGATCGTGTGGCCCTCGACCTGCTTGGTGACGTCGAGCAGCATGTCGATCTCGCGCTTCTGCGCCTCGCCGCGCACCAATCGCTCCATCACCCGCCACATCCAGCCGGTGCCTTCGCGGCACGGGGTGCACTGGCCGCAGCTCTCATGCTTGTAGAAGTAGGAAAGCCTGGCGATCGCCTTCACGACATCGGTCGACTTGTCCATGACGATGACGGCCGCCGTGCCGAGGCCGGATTTCAGGTCGCGCAGCGCGTCGAAATCCATCGGCGCGTCCATGATCTGCTCGGCCGGCACCAGCGGCACCGAAGCGCCGCCCGGAATGACCGCCAGAAGATTGTCCCAGCCGCCACGGATGCCGCCGCAATGCGTCTCGATCAGTTCGCGGAACGGAATCGACATCGCCTCTTCGAAGGTGCACGGGTTGTTGACGTGGCCGGAGACGCAGAACAGCTTGGTGCCGGCATTGTTCGGACGGCCGAAGGACGAGAACCAGGCCGCTCCCCGACGCAGGATGGTTGGCGCCACCGCGATCGATTCGACGTTGTTGACGGTGGTCGGGCAGCCATAGAGGCCGACATTGGCCGGGAATGGCGGCTTCAGCCGCGGCTGGCCCTTCTTGCCCTCGAGGCTTTCGAGCAGCGCGGTCTCCTCGCCGCAGATATAGGCGCCGGCGCCGTGGTGCATGTAGACGTCGAAGTCGTAGCCGGACGTGTTGTTCTTGCCGATCAGCTTGGCCGCGTAGGCCTCGTCGATGGCGCGCTGCAGCGCCTCGCGCTCGCGGATGAATTCGCCACGCACATAGATATAGGCAGCGACCGCGCCCATGGCGAAGCCGGCGACCAGCGCGCCCTCGACCAGCGTGTGCGGATCGTTGCGCAGGATATCGCGATCCTTGCAGGTGCCGGGCTCGGATTCGTCGGCGTTGATGACCAGATAGCTCGGCCGCCCGTCGCTCTGCTTGGGCATGAACGACCATTTCAGCCCGGTCGGGAAGCCGGCACCGCCGCGGCCGCGCAGGCCGGACGCCTTCATCTCGTTGACGATCCAGTCGCGGCCCTTGGCGATGAGGCCGGGCGTATCGTCCCAGATGCCGCGCGACTGCGCGCCGGCCAGCGACTTGTCGAACAGGCCGTAGATGTTGGTGAAGATGCGGTCTTTGTCCTGAAGCATTTTTCGTCCCTCAGACCGGCTTCTTGCCGAAGACGCGGATGTATTCGGCGACGCCGCCCTTGGCGAGCGCCTTGGCCTGCTTCACCCAGTCGTCGCGCTCGATGCGGCCGCGGAAATTGAGATAGCCGTCGACCCATTCGCGCTCGGCCTTCTTCCAGCCTGCGACCTGCGCGAAGGTGTAGATGCCCAGCGAGTGCAAAATGCCTTCGATCTTCGGGCCGACGCCGGAGATCAGCTTGAGATCGTCGACGGTTGCCGGCCGCTCGATGCCGGACGGACGGTTCTTGTCCTCCAGCGACGGCTTCGCTGTCTTGGCGACCGGCTGCTTGGTTTCCGGCGCCTTGAAGGCGGTGGCCGGTTCGGCTTTCGTCTTCGGTCCGCTGCGCGGCTTGGAAACCGCCTCGACTTCAGGATCGGCCTGGTTGGCGTTGGCGGCCGAATGGCGCGGCGCCCTGACGCTGGCCGCCTTCTCGGTGGCCGGGGCGACCTTGACCGGCGACGGCGTCGTCAAGGCCGGGCTGGTCTCCGGCGCATCGGTCTTCGGCTTGCTGGATTTGGACGGCGCAACCGGGCCCGAGGCGGCCGGCGCCGGAGTTGCTGGTGCAACGGGTGCCGGGGCTGCGGCAGGCGCCTGCGAGACGACGGCGGCAGGAGCGACAGCCGGCGCCGCGGCGGCGGCATCCTTGGCAGCCTTCGCGGCCGCCTTGGCTTCCTTGTCGCGCGTCGACTTCAGGATCGCCTTTTCGCTGGTCAGCGTCTTCAAACCATCGGCCGGCTCGGAGCCGTGGCGCCCGTTCTGCGGGCCGGGCTTCACCTCGGCGCCCTTGCCGGCGTCGTAGAGATCGATGATCTCGGCCAGCCGCTCGGGCGTCAGGTCCTCGAACGTGTCCTTGAAGATGATGACCATCGGCGCGTTGACGCAGGCGCCGAGGCATTCGACCTCCTCCCACGACAGCGTGCCCTTGTCGTTGGTGTGGAACTGGTCGTGATGGATCTTCGACCGGCACACATCCATCAGCGCTTCCGAGCCGCGCAGCATGCAGGGCGTGGTGCCGCAGACCTGGATGTGGGCGCGCGTGCCGACCGGATTGAGCTGGTACTGCGTGTAGAAGGTCGCGACCTCGAGGCCGCGTATGCGCGGCATGCCGAGCATGTCCGAGATCGTCTCGATCGCCGCCTTGGTGACCCAGCCTTCCTGTTCCTGCGCCAGCATCAAGAGCGGGATGATGGCCGACTGCTCGCGCCCCTTCGGGTATTTGGCGATCCACTGCTGGGCGGCCGCCGCGTTCTCCTTGTTGAAGGCGAAGGTGGCTGGCTGGAGGCTGGCTTCTGCAAGACGGCGGACTGACATTTAGCGATCGACCTCACCAAACACGATGTCGAGGGAGCCAAGCACGGCGGTGACGTCGGCCAGCATGTGGCCGCGGCACAGGAAATCCATGGCCTGCAGATGCGCGAAACCGGGCGCGCGCAGCTTGCAGCGATAGGGCTTGTTGGTGCCGTCGGAGACCAGATAGACGCCGAATTCGCCCTTCGGCGCCTCGACGGCCGCGTAGACTTCGCCGGCCGGCACGCGATAGCCCTCGGTATAGAGCTTGAAGTGATGGATCAGCGCTTCCATCGAGCGCTTCATCGCCGCGCGCTTCGGCGGCACCACCTTGCCGTCAAGGTTCGACACCGGACCGGCGCTTTCCTTGCCGAGCAGAAGATCGACGCACTGGCGCATGATCTTGGCCGACTGGCGCATCTCTTCCATGCGCACAAGGTAACGGTCGTAACAGTCGCCGTTCTTGCCGACCGGGATGTCGAAATCCATCTCGGAATAGCATTCATAGGGCTGCGCCTTGCGCAGATCCCAGGCAGCGCCCGAGCCGCGCACCATCACGCCCGAAAAGCCCCAGGCCCAGGCGTCGGCGAGCGAAACGGTGCCGATATCGACGTTGCGCTGCTTGAAGATGCGGTTGGGCGTGAGCAGCGCGTCGAGATCGTCGATCGACTTCAGGAACGGATCGATCCACGTGCCGATATCCTCGACCAGCTTCTGCGGCAGGTCCTGGTGCACGCCGCCCGGCCGGAAATAGGCCGCATGCATGCGTGAGCCCGAGGCGCGCTCGTAGAACACCATCAGCTTTTCGCGCTCGACGAAGCCCCACAGCGGCGGGGTCAGCGCGCCGACATCCATCGCCTGCGTCGTCACATTCAGGATGTGCGACATGATGCGGCCCATCTCGGAATAGAGCACGCGGATCAGCTGGCCGCGCTTCGGCACCTCGATGCCGAGCAGCCGCTCGGCCGCGAGCGCGAAGGCATGCTCCTGGTTCATCGGCGCGCAATAGTCGAGCCGGTCGAGATAGGGCACGGCCTGCAGATAGGTCTTGGCCTCGATCAGCTTCTCGGTGCCGCGGTGGAGCAGACCGATATGCGGATCGACGCGGTCGACAACCTCGCCGTCCAGCTCGAGAACCAACCTCAAAACACCGTGCGCGGCAGGGTGTTGAGGCCCAAAGTTAATGTTGAAATTGCGGACGGAGGTCTCAGCCATTCTGGCGCCTCAATTCGTCTTGGCTTTCTCATCCCCAGGCAGGACGTAGTCCGTCCCTTCCCAAGGAGAAAGAAAATCAAAATTGCGGAATTCCTGCTTGAGCTCGACCGGCTCGTAGATCACGCGCTTGGCCTCGTCGTCGTAACGCACCTCGACGAAGCCGGTCAGCGGGAAATCCTTGCGCAGCGGGTGCCCCTCGAAGCCGTAGTCGGTGAGGATGCGGCGCAGATCCGGATGGCCACTGAACAGCACGCCGTAAAGGTCATACGTCTCGCGCTCATACCAGTCGGCGCCTGGATAGACGGCGGTCAGCGACGGCACCAGCGTTTCCTCGTCGGCCTGGACCTTGAGGCGGATGCGCACATTCTGCTTCGGCGACAGAAGGTGATAGACGACATCGAACCGCCTGGCGCGCGACGGGTAGTCGGCGCCACAAATGTCGATGATCGAGATGAACTGGCAGCGCGGATCGTCGCGCAGGAAGGTCGCCACCTCGATCAGATTGCCCGGCTCGACGGAAATGGTCAGTTCGTCATAGGCAAGCACGGCTTCGCCGATGCGGCCGGAGAGCTTCTCGCCGAGATAGGTGGAGAGTTCGTTCAACGCCAAGGTCATCGGCTCACCGTTCGATCGTGCCGGTGCGGCGGATCTTCTTCTGCAGAAGGAGAATGCCGTAGAGCAGCGCTTCGGCGCTCGGCGGGCAGCCGGGCACATAGATGTCGACGGGCACGACACGGTCGCAGCCGCGCACCACCGAATAAGAATAGTGGTAGTAGCCGCCGCCATTGGCGCAGGAGCCCATCGAGATGACGTAGCGCGGCTCCGGCATCTGGTCGTAGACCTTGCGCAGCGCCGGCGCCATCTTGTTGGTCAGCGTGCCGGCGACGATCATGATGTCTGACTGGCGTGGAGACGCCCGCGGCGCGACGCCGAACCGCTCCGAGTCGTAGCGGGGCATCGAGGTGTGGATCATCTCGACCGCGCAGCAGGCGAGGCCGAAGGTCATGAACATCAGCGAGCCGCTGCGCGCCCAGGTGATGAGCGCTTCGGTCGAGGTGACAAGGAAGCCCTTGTCGGCCAGCTCATTGTTGATTTCGAGGAAGAAGGGATCGTCCTCCCCCACCGGCCTGCCGGTGTTGGGGTCGATGATGCCCTTGGGCTTCGGCGCGACGAGGGTGCCTGAACTATCGTTCAATCCCATTCCAGCGCTCCTTTTTTCCATTCATAGGCAAAGCCGATGGTCAGCACCGCCAGAAACACCATCATCGACCAGAAGCCGAGCATGCCGAGCTTCGAGAAGGACACGGCCCACGGGAACAGGAAGGCGACCTCGAGATCGAAGATGATGAACAGGATCGACACCAGGTAGAAACGGATGTCGAACTTCATGCGGGCGTCGTCGAACGAGTTGAACCCGCATTCATAGGCGGAAAGCTTTTCCGGGTCGGGATTGCGGTAGGCCACCAGGAAAGGAGCGACGATCAGCGCCAGACCGACGATCATCGCCACGGCGATGAACAGGACGATAGGCAGGTAAGAACTCAGGAGTGCGCTCATGCGGCGACTTTCCTTCGGCGGGCTAGTTCACTTTGATTACAGCAACGGACTCTAATGCGGAAGCGTGACAGTTTAACCGCTGAACCGTTTTAAGGGGCCCATGCTGCAACGCGGCGAGGGTTAGCGCAGCGGTTTCGGTGACGCAAGTCAAACCTTGTTCAAATCGCGGCCCTGGACGCCTTATCGGAAGAAACTGGTCCGATCCGCTCCTGTTTGATTTCCTTCACTTTTTACTCCACTTTTCTCTCCTGACATATCTCCCGCCATTTGCCTGCTAGCATGGCCGGAATCACCGGCTAAAGATCCGACGGACGATCGGGGCAAGGACACCTTGATGAAGGAGAAAATCTCGCTCGCCATGGCCAGGCGCATCGCGCTCGGCGCGCAGGGCTTCAACGACCCCAAGCCCGGCGGGGTTCCCGATCGCCGCCACCTTGCGCGCGTGCTTTCGCGAACCGGCCTGCTGCAAATCGATTCCGTCAGCGCCGTGGTGCGCGCGCATTATATGCCGCTCTATTCGCGCCTCGGCCCCTACCCGCTTGCGCTCCTCGACAACGCCGCGGTCACGCGCAAGCGCGCCGTCTTTGAATATTGGGCGCATGAGGCGTCGTTCCTGCCCGTCGAGACCTACCCCTTGATGCGTTGGCGCATGCAGCGCGCCGAGCAGGGCGACGAGATGTATCTCGGCCTCGCCAAATGGGGCCGTGAGCGCAAGGCGATGATCGACGAGATCTATAAGGAGGTGGCCGATCGCGGCCCGATCGCCGCCTCCGACATCGAGGGCCACAAGGGCAATGGGGGCTGGTGGGGCTGGAGCGAGGCCAAGCATGCTTTCGAATGGCTGTTCTGGGCCGGACGCATCACCACCGCCTATCGCCGCGGCTTCGAACGCTATTACGACCTGCCCGAGCGCGTTTTGCCGCAGGCGGTTCTCGACCTGCCGGTGCCCTCGGTCGAGGACGCGCATCGCGAATTGCTGCGCATCTCCGCTCGCGCCCACGGCATCGCCACCTATGGCGACCTGCGCGACTATTTTCGTCTCGCCCCCGGCGACACCAAGGATCGCATCGAGGAACTGGTCGAAGCCGGCGAATTGCTGCCGGTGAAGGTCGAAGGCTGGGACAAACCCGCCTATCTTCACAAGGACGCCCGAATCCCGCGCCGGATCGAGGCGCGCGCCCTGCTTGCCCCCTTCGATCCCGTGGTTTTCGAACGCACGCGGACGGAAAAACTCTTCGGCTTCCGCTACCGTATCGAGATCTACACACCGGCCGAAAAGCGCCAGTACGGCTATTATGTGCTGCCCTTCCTGCTTGGCGACCGGATCGTCGCGCGTATCGATCTGAGGGCCGACCGCCCGGCCAGCGTGCTACGGGTCCACGCAGCGTATGCCGAAGCCGGTGCCCCCGCCGAAACCGCCGCCCAACTCTTCGATGAGCTGAAGCAGATGCAGGCGTGGCTCGGCCTGGAGGCGATCGAAGTGACGCCGGCCGGCGACTTGGGTCCGGCGCTGGCCGACATCAAGGTGTCGTAGCCGCGCGTTGACAGGCGCATAGCCGTAGGCCTAAATCCTGACCCAGACGGTCTTCTCCCGGCAAAGGGAGGAGCCAAGAGGGAATGCGGTGCGGGCCAAAACCCAAATCCGCGGCTGTCCCCGCAACTGTAAGCGACGAGCCCCGGCCGAAAACCACTGGGATATTCCCGGGAAGGCGGCATCTGAGGCGACGACCCGCGAGCCAGGAGACCTGCCGTCTGAGACTAAAAGTATCCGAATGCCCGGCGGGTTTTCCGGGCAAGGAGCCTGGTTTTGGATCGCAACGGCAGTTTCCCGGCAAACAGTGCGGACATTTCGTCCGAGCCCGATGCGCTGGCCGGCGTGACCGTCATCGTCTGCTCGTCCTGCCGCGACGAAACCGGATCCGACGCACATCCCCGCGCCGGCGCGCTGCTGGCCGAAGACACGCGCCGCGCCGCCTCGAGCGACAATATCCGCATTCGCACCGTCGAATGCCTCGGCAATTGCAAGCGACGGCTAAGCGCCGCGCTGCTGCGCGATGGCTGCTGGAGCTACGTTTTCGGCGATCTGGACACCACCAGCGGCGCCGATCTCATCGCCGGCGCAAAGCTCTTCGCCACTTCGACCGATGGCCTCATCCCCTGGCGGGGCCGGCCCGATTCCCTCAAGCGCGGCCTGGTTGCCCGCATCCCTCCTCTCGACATGCTGAAGGACTGACCATGAACGCTTCCGTTTCCCGCGTGCCCTGCACTGTCGTCACCGGCTTCCTCGGCGCCGGCAAGACGACGCTGATCCGCAACCTGCTCGAAAACGCCAAGGGCAAGCGGCTGGCGATCATCGTCAACGAATTCGGCGATGTCGGAATCGACGGCGAGATCCTGAAAGGCTGCGGCGTCGACGCCTGCCCGGAGGAAAACATCGTCGAGCTCGCCAATGGCTGCATCTGCTGCACCGTGGCCGATGACTTCGTGCCGGCGCTCGACCAGATCCTGTCGCGCACGCCGAAGGTCGACCACATCCTGATCGAGACCTCCGGCCTCGCTTTGCCCAAGCCTCTCGTCCAGGCTTTCCAGTGGCCGACCGTGAAGAGCCGAGTCACCGTCGACGGCGTCGTTGCCGTGGTCGACGGCCCGGCGCTGGCCGACGGCCGCGTCGCCTCCGACATGGATGCGCTCCAGGCGCAGCGCGCCGCCGACGATTCGCTCGACCATGACGATCCGGTCGAGGAGGTGTTCGAGGACCAGATCGCCTGCGCCGACCTGATCATCCTGTCGAAAAGCGATCTGATGGACGCCGCCGGCTCGCAGCGCGCCAACGCCGTTATCGGCGAGCACGTGGCACGCGCCGTCAAGGTCGTCCCGACCACTCACGGTAAAGTCGACCCGTCGGTGCTGCTCGGCCTCGGCCTTGCCGTCGAGGACGACATCGAGAACCGCAAAACCCATCACGACGACGAGCTCGACCACGAGCATGACGATTTCGATTCCTTCGTCATCGACATCCCGTCGATCGCCAATCCCGACGAGTTGGCAAAGCGCGTCGCCCTTGCCGCCGAGCAGGAAAACGTGTTGCGCGTCAAAGGCTTCGTCAAGGTCGACGGCAAGCCGATGCGCCTCCTGCTGCAGGCCGTCGGCCCCCGCGTCAACCACTATTATGATCGTGCCTGGACAGCCGAAGACGACCGCCGCTCGCGGCTCGTCGTCATCGGCCTCAAGGGACTGAACCGCCCGGCGATCGAGCGTATCCTCGCCGGCTGAGGTAAATCCGACTGCAATGCATATCCTCGCCACCACATCCGCTTCGCTCGACGATCTTGCCGAGCCGATCGACCTCAGGCAGACGCCTGCGGATGTCGTGGCGCTGTCCTTCACCGACAGCGATCTCGCCGGCCTGGCCGCCGCCTGGAAGGCGGATGCGGGGCGCTTGCCCTCGATGCGGCTGGCGGCCCTTCGCGACCTCCGCCACCCGATGTCGGTGGACCTGTGGATCGACAGCGTCGCCCGCCACGCCAGGGTCGTCCTCGTCCGCATCCTCGGCGGCTATGAGTGGTGGCGCTACGGCTGCGACCAACTGGCGGCAGTGGCGCGCGAGCGCGGCATCAAGCTGGCGCTGCTGCCCGGCGAAAGCCATGACGAGGACCAGCGCCTGATCGAAGCCTCGACCCTGCCGCGCGAGGAGTTGGACGCCTTGCTCGGCTATTTCCGCGAAGGCGGCCCGGCGAATATGAGCGCGCTGGTGCGGAGATTGGCGAGGCTGGCGGGGGCTGAAGCGGCGGTTGCCGAGCCGGTTGAAGTGCCGAAGGCTGGGTTTTATCAGCCGACAGTTGGTGTCGTTGAGAAGCCGGACCTTTCAGAGGTCGGCGATCCTTCGCCCCCCTCTCTGTCCTGCCGGACATCTCCCCCTCAAGGGGGGAGATCAGCCGTCGTCAACCCTGGCGCGTTTTCTTCAAGAGCGTCAAAAGAGCCATCTGCAACGTCTGCGATTGGCGAAACCGTCGACGACAAAGCAATCTCCCCCCTTGAGGGGGAGATGTCCGGCAGGACAGAGAGGGGGGCGACGGAACTCGACGCCAACAAGTTCGGCGTCATCCCCATCCTCTTCTACCGCTCGATGCTGCTCGCCGCTGACGTAGCGCCCATCGACGCTCTCGCGGCAGCGTTGGAGCAGCAAGGCCTGGCGCCGGTGCCGATCTTCGTGTCCAGCCTCAAGGATCCGGCGTCTCTCACCTTCGTCGAAACCGCCATCGCCTCGCTAAGCCCCGCCGCCATCATCACCGCCACCGCTTTCGCCTCCGGCGCGGAACCCGGCGCCGAGACCCTGTTCGACCGCGCCGGCGTGCCGGTCTTCCAGGTCATCGTCGCCACGACGAGGCGCGAGGTCTGGGAACAGAACCAGCGCGGCCTGGCGCCCGCCGATCTTGCCATGCATGTCGTGCTGCCCGAGCTGGACGGCCGCATCCTGGCCGGCGCGGTCTCCTTCAAGGGCGAGGTCGAAACCGATCCGGCGCTGGCCTTCCGCGCTTTCGCCAACCGGCCGGAGGCGGATCGAGTCGCGCAGGTGGCCAGGCGCATCGCGGCGTTCATCCGCCTGCAGCGGACGGATCGGGCAAAGCGCAAGCTTGCCATCCTGATCCCGGACTATCCGAGCGCGCCGGGGCGGACCGGCTACGCCGTCGGGCTCGATGTGCCCTCCAGTGTGCTTGCGATGCTGCAGGACCTGAAGGAACAGGGTTATGCGGTTGAAGGGATTCCGCAATCGCCGCGGGAGTTGCTGGATGCGTTGGATGTGAGTGGGGAAAGCCTTACTTTGGGTGACTACCTGGCTTATTCGGCCGAACTGCCTGCAGTTGCACGCGATACGCTTGAGGCAGCGTGGGGAAAGGCTGAACGGATAGGTCTGCGCGAGGCCCCCCTCTCTGTCCTGCCGGACATCTCCCCCTCAGGGGGGGAGATTATTCCTTCACCTCGGCTTTCGCCAATTTCCGGCCTGGCAAGGGGAGAGCCGGCGGCGGAACTGCCAATCTCCCCCC
>CCNB01000004.1:604486-607141 GCA_000824785.1 Mesorhizobium plurifarium
GGACAGAGGGGGGGGCGACAGAACGCGAACTCTTGCAAGCTACCCCCCAGAACCGCTTCCCCTTCCGCGCCGCCGCGTTCGGCAACGTCACCGTCGCGCTGGCCCCCGACCGTGGCCGCTCCGCCGACCGTCGCGCCGACTACCACGACCCGACGCTCCCCCCGCGCCACGAACTCATCGCTTTCGGCCTCTGGCTGCAAAAATCGCTAGGCGTACACGCCATCGTCCATGTCGGCGCGCATGGCACGCTGGAATGGCTGCCGGGCAAGACCGTCGCGCTCTCCGATAATTGTTTCCCCGAAATCGTCACCGGCTCTCTGCCGGTTATCTATCCCTTCATCGTCTCCAATCCGGGCGAAGCCGCGCAGGCCAAGCGCCGCATCTCGGCCGTCACCCTCGGCCATCTGCCGCCGCCGCTGACCGGCGCGGGCCTCGACGAGGCGCAGCAGAAGCTCGAGCGATTGGTCGATGAATATGCGCAGGCCGACGGGCTCGACCGTCGCCGCCGCGATCGCCTGGCAAAGCTGATCGTCGAGACGGCGCGCAAGACCGGGCTTGCCTCGGAAGCTGGCGTCGCCAAGACCGACCAACCCGACGAAGCGCTGCGCCGCATCGACGCCTGGCTCTGCGACCTCAAGGATTTCGCCGTCAAGGACGGGCTGCACGTCTATGGCCGCGCAGAAGACGAAGCCGATCCGCTGCGCCGGCAAAGCGCGGCGGCCGAAAAAGCTAACCTGCTCGCAGCGCTCGACGGCCGCCACATCAAGGCAGGTCCGGCCGGCGCGCCCGCGCGGGGACGTTCTGATGTCTTGCCCACCGGCCGCAACCTCTTCACCTCCGATCCGCGCACCATGCCGACGCCGACCGCCTACGATCTCGGCCAGGCGGCGGCGGAAGAAGTGGTGCGCAGCTACATGCAGAGCCATGGCGACTGGCCGCGCTCGCTGGTCATCGACCTCTGGGGCTCGGCCTCGTTGCGCACCGGCGGCGAGGAGATCGCGCAAGGCCTGGCGCTGATGGGCTGCCGGCCGCAATGGGATGCCGCGACCGGTCGCGTCACCGGCATCGAGGTGCTGCCGCCGGCGGCGCTCGGCCGGCCGCGCGTCGACGTCACCTGGCGCATTTCCGGCTTGTTCCGCGACATGTTCCCGACCCAGATCGCACTGATCGACGCCGCCGCCAATGCCGTCGCCGGCCGCGACGAGGACGACTCCGAGAACCCGCTCGCCGCCGCGACGCGTGCCCAAGGCAAGGTCGGCCCGCGCATTTTCGGCACCTCGCCCGGCACCTATGGCGCCGGCGTTGAGGACCTGCTGTCGCGCGGCGAATGGGGCGGGCGCGAAGAGATCGGCCGCGCCTATCTCGACGCCACCTCGCATGCCTATGGCGGCGCCGACGGCGAAGCGGTCGCGGCGCAGGGCGCCTTCGAGGGCCGCATTGCTGAGGCTGACCTTCTCGTCCACACCGGCGACGACCCGGGCCGCGATATCCTCGAAGGTTCGGCTGATGTTGCTTTCATCGGCGGCTTTTCGGCCGCTCTTGCCGCGCTTGGCCGCAACGCGGATGTCATCGTGCTCGACACGACCGACCCGAAAAAGCCGAAGCCGCGCTCCGTCGGCGAAGCGGTAGCCAGAGTGGTACGAGCCCGCGCCGTCAACCCGCGCTTCATCGCCGGCCAGATGCGCCACGGGCCGCGCGGCGCCTCGGAATTCGCCGAAACGGTCGACCGCCTGGTCGGCTTCGCCGAGACCACCCATGCCATATCAGGCGCGCTGATCGAGGCGGTGCACGACGCCTATGTCGGCGATCCGGATGTCCGCGCCTTTCTGCTGCGCGAGAACCCTGCCGCCGCCAAGGTCATCGCCGAGCGCTTCCTCGCCGCGCGGCGGCGCGGCCTCTGGCATCCGCTCAGGAATTCCATCGACGACGATCTCGCGGCTTTGATCGCCGAAGCCCGAGCGAGCGGGGTGGCGGCATGAACGCCTTTTCGCGCCGCGGCGCCTGCCCCGCTTTGTCCGCCCCGATGCAGACAGGCGATGGGCTGCTGGTGCGACTCAACCCGGTCGCTGTAGGACTTACGCCCAAGTCGCTGATCGGACTCGGCGAATCTGCTCTTCGCCACGGCAACGGCATCATGGAAGTAACCGCGCGCGGCAGCCTGCAGATCCGAGGTTTGACCGCCGAAAGCGCCCGGCTGCTGGCGGCGGAGGTGGATGCGCTTGGTATTGCGGTGCGCAGCGGCGTTCCGGTCGACGTTGGGCCCCTGGCGGGGATCGATCCGCGGGAGATCGCGGATCCGAGACCGTTGGCCGAGCGGATCAGGGTGGCGATCGAAGAGGCCGGGCTGACGGCACGGCTGGGGCCGAAGGTGTCGGTGGTTGTCGATGGCGGCGGGCAGCTGGCCATGGACGCGCTTACGGCTGACGTGAGGCTGAGAGCGGTGCGAACGGCGGCCGGCGTCCGGTGGGGCGTGTCGGTTGCGGGCGATGCGCGAAGTGCAAGGCCGCTCGCGACGGTCGATGCGGATGCTGCGCGTGACATTGCAGTTGCGGCGCTGAGGATGGTCGCTGAAAAGGGTCGAGAGGCGCACACAAGGGATTTGTCGGAGCGGCAGCTGGCGTCTCTCGCTGGCTGGCATTCCTTCGCGCCCCCCTC
>CCNB01000004.1:607151-693664 GCA_000824785.1 Mesorhizobium plurifarium
CCCACAAGGGGGGAGATTAGCAGCTTGCGCGGCGGCTCCCTCTCTGCAGCGAACTCTCATCTTTCTAGGTCGGCGATTGGCGAAACCGGCGGCGACGGCTCGATCTCCCCCCTCGTGGGGGAGATGTCCGGCAGGACAGAGGGGGGCGCCGTAGAGCGCCATCGATCCTCTATTGGCATCTTCGACCTCAGCACCGGTCACGCCCTCGGCATCGCCCTGCCCTACGGCAGCATGCCGGCCCAAAACCTCATCGACCTTGTCACGCAAGCCTCAACCCTCGGCGCCACCGAAATCCGCCTCGCCCCCGGCCGCGCCTTGCTGTTCCTCAGCCTCTCCACCCCCTCCTTGCTCCAGTCCTCCGCTGCAGCCCTCGGCTTCGTCACCTCCCCCGCCGACCCGCGCACCCGCATCGCCGCCTGCCCCGGCACGCCGGCCTGCGCCTCCGGCCGCATCGCCACCCGCGCCATCGCCGAAACCATTGCAAAACAAAGCGCCGACCTCCTTGACGCCTCGCTGATCCTGCACGTTTCCGGCTGCGCCAAGGGCTGCGCCCATCCCGGGGCGGCAATGCTCACTTTGGTCGGCGACGAAAACGGAGCCGGACTTGTCGTGGACGGGACGGCAAAGGCCCTTCCTGCCGGATACAGGCCGGGCTATGACGCCGCGCGCGGGGTCGCCGGCATTGCGGCGGCGATCGACGACGCAAGACATCAAGGCGAAACCGCCGCCGCTTGCCTCGCAAGGCTTGGCGCGGCCGGCATCGCCGAACTCTATCGACGGAACCAGTAAATGGCCGCCTACGACTACATCCATGACGGGATGGCGATCTATGAGCGCTCTTTCGCCATCATCCGCGCCGAGGCGGACCTGTCGCGCTTCTCGGAGGCCGAGGCCGATGTCGCGATCCGCATGATCCATGCCTGCGGCCAGGTCGAAGCCGCCAGGAATTTCGTTTTTTCCAACAGTTTCGTCGATGCGGCCCGCGCGGCCCTTGCCGCCGGCGCGCCGATCCTCTGCGATGCCGAGATGGTGGCGCATGGCGTCACCCGCGCGCGCCTGCCCGCCGGCAACGAGGTGATCTGCACGCTGCGCGACCCGCGCACGCACGACATAGCGAAGGCGATCGGCAACACCCGCTCGGCGGCCGCGATCGACCTATGGGGCGAGCGTATGGCAGGCTCGGTCGTCGCCATCGGCAACGCGCCGACCGCGCTCTTCTACCTGCTCGAAAAGCTGCGCGACGGCGCGCCGAAGCCGGCCGCGATCATCGGCATGCCGGTCGGCTTCGTCGGTGCTGCCGAATCCAAGGACGCGCTGGCCGAGAATTCCTATGGCGTGCCCTACGCCATCGTGCGCGGCAGGCTGGGCGGCAGCGCCATGACCGCCGCCGCGCTTAATTCATTGGCGAGGCCCGGCCTGTGAACGCTCTTTTGAAAGGCCGTCTGGTCGGCGTCGGCACTGGTCCCGGCGACCCCGAGCTTTTGACGTTGAAGGCGGCGCGGGCCCTGGCCGAGGCCGACGTCGTCGCCTATTTCGCCAAGCGCGGCAACAACAGCAACGCGCGCGCCATCGTCGAGGCGCGCTTCCGGCCGGAGATGGTCGAGCTGCCGCTGCTCTATCCGGTGACGACCGAGATCGACAAGGATCACGACGACTACCGCGCGCAGATCACCGATTTCTACGAGCAGTCGGCCGAGCAGGTCGCCGAGCATCTCGGCGCCGGCAGGATGGTGGCGGTGCTGTCGGAGGGCGATCCGCTTTTCTACGGCTCCTACATGCACCTGCATGTGCGCCTCGCGCACCGCTTCCCGACCGAGGTCATCCCCGGCATCACCGCCATGTCCGGCTGCTGGTCGCAGACCGGCGTGCCGATCGTCCAGGGCGACGATGTGCTGACAGTGTTGCCGGGCACGATGAGCGAGTTCGAGCTGACCCGTCGGCTGGCCGACACCGATGCAGCGGTGATCATGAAGGTCGGCCGCAACCTGCCGAAGATCAGGCGCGCGCTCGAAGCCACCGGCAAGCTGGCCAAGGCCGTCTATGTCGAGCGCGGCACCATGCCGGGCAGCGTCTCCATGCGGCTCGCCGACAAGCCGGACGACAAGGCGCCCTATTTCGCCATCGTGCTGGTCGCCGGCTGGTTGGCGCGCCCTGGAGCCAAGCCATGAGCGGCCGCCTTACCGTCATCGGTCTCGGACCCGGCAACGCCGACCAGGTTACGCCGCAGGCTGCCAATGCCGTCGCCGAGGCTTCCTTCTTCTACGGTTACAAACCCTATCTCGACCGCCTCGAATTGCGGTCCGACCAGACCCGCATCGCTTCCGACAATCGCGAGGAGCTTGCGCGCTCCAACGAAGCGTTGGCCAAAGCGGCCGAGGGCCACAGCGTCGCGGTCGTTTCCGGCGGCGATCCCGGCGTCTTCGCCATGGCCGCGGCCGTTTGCGAGGCGATCGAAGCCGGTCCCGCCGAATGGCGTGCCATCGACCTTTCGGTCGTCCCGGGCGTCACCGCCATGCTTGCCGTCGCCGCCCGCATCGGCGCGCCGCTCGGGCACGATTTCTGCGCCATCTCGCTGTCCGACAACCTGAAGCCGTGGGAGCTGATCGAGCTGCGCCTGCTGGCGGCGGCCGGAGCCGGCTTCGTCATCGCGCTCTACAACCCGATCAGCAAGGCCCGCCCCTGGCAGCTTGGCCGCGCCTTCGAATGCCTGAAGGCGATCCTGCCCGGCACAACGCCGGTGATCTTCGGCCGCGCCGCCGGCCGTCCCGACGAGCGCATCGAGGTTTTCCTGCTGGCGGACGCCGATGCGGCAAAAGCCGACATGTCGACCTGCATCATCATCGGCTCGCCCGAGACCCGTATCATCAAGCGCGGCGAAAAACCCGCGCTCGTCTACACGCCGCGTTCGGCAACGGGTTCGAACAGATGATCGACCTTTGCCGCCAGCGCATCGACGGTCTCGGCCGAAGGAACGTCCGGCAAAGGTGGCCGGCGGATCATGACCACGTCGATGCCGAGCGCCCGCGCAGCGGCGATCTTGCCATAGGTCGCCTCGCCGCCGCTGTTCTTGGAAACGATCGCGTCGATGCCGTATTTTTCGAGCAGCGCCCGCTCGTCGGCTTCCTGAAACGGTCCGCGCGCCAACAAGTAGAGCGCATCGGGCACCGCGAGCTTCGGCTCGACGGGATCGACACTGCGGATCAGATAGTTGTGCTGTGGCGCGGCCTCGAAGGCGCCGGCCTCCTGCCGGCCAATCGCAAGGAAAACGCGGCGCGGCGCCGTACCGAGCGCACTTGCCGCCTCGGCGGCACTGTCGACGAGCGTCCAGCGATCGCCCGCGACGGGCTCCCAGCCGGGACGGCGCAGCGCCAGGAGCGGCACGCCGGATTTCGTTGCTGCTTCGGCGGCATTGGCCGAGATGCGCGCGGCATATGGATGCGTGGCGTCGATCAGCAGATCGATACGTTCCTCGTGAAGATAGCCCGCCAGCCCGCCGGCGCCGCCAAAGCCGCCGACACGCACCGGCACGCCCTGCGCGACAGGGCTTTCGGTGCGGCCGGCCAGCGACAGCGTGACCGAGAAATCCGCGCGACGAGCCAGCTTCGCAGCCAGTTGCCGGGCTTCCGTCGTTCCGCCGAGGATCAGAATGCGGTGGGTCATCATGCCTGCTAAGGGTCCGCTCGCCGCCAAGCGCGCCTCAAAATGGCTCACCATCGTCGGCATTGGCGAGGACGGTGTAGCGGGTCTCGGCGACGAGGCCAAGCGCAGGATCGCCGAGGCCGAAGTCGTCTTCGGCGGCAGGCGGCATCTTGGTCTCGTCGCGTCCCTGGCCAAGGGCGAGGTACGCCCGTGGCCGACACCCTTCGATGCCGAAATGCGCGACGTGCTGGCGCTCAAGGGCAAAAAAATCTGCGTGCTCGCGTCCGGCGACCCGTTTTTCCATGGCGTCGGCGTCACGCTGGCCCGCAAGGTCAAGCCGGAGCAAATGCTCGTCCTGCCGGCGCCCTCGTCTCTGTCGCTGGCCGCATCCCGTCTCGGCTGGGCCTTGCAGGACGTCGAGACCATCTCGCTGCACGGCCATTCGATCGACCTGATCAGGCCGCTTCTTCATCCCGGCGCGCGCATCCTGGCGCTTACCTCGGACGCAGACGCTCCCTCCGCCATCGCCGCGCTGCTCGACGAGCTCGGCTTCGGCCCTTCGCGGCTAACGGTCCTCGAAGCACTTGGCGGTCCTGATGAAACGCGCCGCACCGTTCGCGCCGATACCTTCGATCTTAAAAAAATCAACCCGCTCAACGTGCTGGCGCTCGACATTGAATCGACGCCGGATGCGCGCATCCTGCCCCTGACCGTCGGCCTCGCCGATCATCTCTTCGAGCATGACGGCCAGATCACCAAGCGCGAGATCCGCGCCATCACGCTCTCGGCGCTGGCGCCGCGGCGCGGCGAATTGCTGTGGGATATCGGCGCCGGCTCCGGCTCGATCGGCATCGAATGGATGATGGCGCATCCTTCGCTGCGCGCCATTGCCATCGAGGCCAACAACGAACGCGCCGCGCGCATCGCCCGCAATGCCGCGCATTGTGGCGTGCCCGGCCTCGTCGTGGTCGAAGGAGCCGCGCCCAAGGCGCTGGCAAAATTGGAGACGCCTGATGCCATCTTCATCGGCGGCGGCGGCAGCGATGCCGGCGTGCTGGAAAAGGCGATCAAGGCGCTGCGTCCTGGTGGCCGGCTCGTCGCCAACGCGGTGACGCTGGAGATGGAAGCCCTGCTGCTTGATCAGAACAACAGGCGCGGCGGCGACTTGACCCGCATCGCGCTGTCGCGCGCGGCGCCTGTCGGCTCGATGCAAGCCTGGCGTCCGGCCATGCCGGTCACGCAGTGGAGCTGGACAAAACCATGATGGTCGCGGGCATAGGCAGCCGCAAAGGCGTGAGCGTCGAAGAAGTGCTGGCGGCGATCGAGACCGCGCTTGAAGCGCATGGACTCGCGATGACGGCATTGTCCGCCTTGGCAACAACGGAATTCAAACGCAAAGAAGAAGCCATTTTTGCCGCCGGTCGTAAGCTCAGCCTCCCGGTGATAGTGGTGGATGGCGCTGGCGCCGAACCGCCGCGCCCCCTCACCCAGCCTCCGCTTCGCTCGGCTGACCTCTCCCCAAGGGGAGAGGAGGCTGCCAGCGTGGGCGCCGATCTCTTCTCCCCGCCGGGGAGAAGGTGGCCCGAAGGGCCGGATGAGGGGGCCGCCTCGCGCAACCTCTCGCAAGAACTTGCCGGCACGCCGTCGGTTTCGGAGGCGTCCGCTCTCGCGGTCGCCGGGGCCGGTGCAAGGCTGCTCGGGCCACGCACGGTGCTTGGCCCGGTCACCTGCGCCATCGCCATCAGCGGAGATGCGCCATGACCGTCCATTTCATCGGCGCCGGCCCGGGTGCGGCCGATCTCATCACGCTGCGCGGCGCGCGGCTGCTCGCAAGTTGCCCGGTCTGCCTTCATGCCGGCTCGATCGTCGCACCGGAGCTGCTCGAGCACTGCGCGCCCGGCACCAAGCTGGTCGACACCGCGCCGATGTCGCTCGACGAGATCGAGGCCGAATATGTCGCCGCGCACAAGGCCGGCCAGGATGTCGCCCGCCTGCATTCCGGCGATCTTTCGGTGTGGAGCGCGGTGGCCGAGCAGATCAGGCGGCTGGAAAAGCACGCCATCCCCTACACATTGACCCCCGGCGTGCCGTCCTTCGCGGCGGCGGCGGCGGCACTTCGCCGCGAGCTCACAATTCCCGAGCTGGCGCAAAGCCTGGTGCTGACCCGCGTTTCCGGCCGCGCCTCGAAAATGCCGCCAGGCGAGACGCTTGCCGGCTTCGGCCGCACCGGCGCCACGCTCGCCATCCATCTTGCCATCCATGCCGTCGACCGCATCGTCGCCGATTTGACGCCGCTCTACGGCGCCGAATGCCCGGTCGCGGTCGTCTTCCGCGCCTCGTGGCCGGACGAGCGCATCCTGACCGGCACGCTGGGAACCATCGAAGCGCAGTTGGCGGAAAACCCGATGGAACGCACGGCGATCATCTTCGTCGGCAGCGCGCTCGCGGCGCAGGATTTCGGCGAAAGCTCACTCTACGACGCCCATTACCAACGGCGTTTTCGCGGACGGGACGGATTGTGAACGGCAGCGCCAATATGAACGGACGGGCAAATCTGGAGCAGGCGCTGGCGCGGCTGAACTTCAAGCCGCGGGAGCTCGAGCCCGGCCATGTCTGGCTGGCCGGCGCCGGCCCCGGCGACCCCGGCTGCCTGACGCTTGAGGTGCTGGCGGCGCTCGGGCAATGCGACGCGCTGGTTTATGACGCGCTGGTCTCGCCCGATATCGTGGCGGTCGCCCAGGGCGCCGAGCTTTTCTACGCCGGAAAACGCGGCGGCCAGCCCTCGATGAAGCAGGACGACATCAACGCCCTGCTCGTGCGGCTGGCGCGCGAAGGCCGCCGCGTCGTGCGGCTCAAGGGCGGCGACCCTTATATTTTCGGCCGTGGCGGCGAAGAGGCTCTGGCGCTGGCGGGCGAAGAAATTCCGTTCCGGGTGCTTTCCGGCCTGACCTCGGGCCTCAGCGCATTGGCCGCCACCGGCATTCCCGCCACCATGCGCGGCATCAACAAGGCCGTCATCCTGGCGACCGGCCACGCGGCGGGCGCTGATGACGACATCGACTGGACGGCGATCGCTCGCACCGGGCAGCCGGTCGTCGTCTATATGGGCATGGCCAATTTGCCGGTGATCGCGGCAAAGCTGCTGAGCGGCGGCCTCGCGCCGTCGACGCCCGCGGCTGTGATCGTCGCGGCGACCACGCCGCAGGAGCGCATCGTCGTCGCCACGCTCGCCACCATCGCCGAGGAAGCAGCGGCCGCCGGGCTCGCTTCGCCGGCCCTGATCGTCGTCGGCGGCATCGTCGCCATGCGCGCCGCGCTGGCGGGTGATTTGTGACCGCCCGCGCGATCATCATCGGCGCGCCGCGCTCCGGCTCGGGCAAGACCAGCGTCACCATCGGCCTGTTGCGCGCGCTCGCCCGGCGCGGCCTGAAGGTGCGCGGCGCGAAGTCGGGACCGGACTATATCGACCCGGGTTTCCACACCGCCGCCACCGGCCTCTCCGGCGTCAATCTCGACAGCTGGGCGATGTCGCCTTCCCTGCTCAACGCGCTGGCGGGCCAAGCCGCGGACGACGCCGAATATATCATCCTCGAAAGCGCGATGGGCCTGTTCGACGGCATCCCCGCGCCTGAAGGCCGCTCCGGCTCGGCCGCCGATCTCGCCCGGCTCTACAACCTGCCTGTCCTTCTGGTGCTCGATGTTTCCGGCCAGTCGACCACGGCCGCCGCCGTCGCCAAGGGTTTCGCCACCTACGACCCGGATGTCCGCATGGCCGGCGTCGTGCTCAACCGGCTCGGCAGCGAACGCCACCGGCGGCTGTCCGGCGACGCCATCGAGGCGATCGGCCTGCCCGTGGTCGGCGCCATCCTGCGCGACCCGACGCTCAACCTGCCCGAACGGCATCTCGGCCTCGTCCAGGCCGGCGAGTACGAGAACCTGATGGCGCATCTCGACCGCCTGGCCGACATGATCGAGGCATCGCTCGACATCGACGCCATCCTGGCGCTGGCGACGCCGCTGCAACCGGCGGCCGGCGACTTCGGCGATGCGCTGCGGCCGCCCGGGCAGCGCATCGCGCTGGCGGAAGACGCCGCCTTCAGCTTCCTCTATCCGCATGTCGCCACGCATTGGCGCAAGGCCGGCGCCGAGATCGTGCCTTTCTCACCGCTTGCCGACGAAGCGCCTGCCGAGGATTGCGAGGTCTGCTGGCTGCCTGGCGGCTATCCCGAGCTGCATGCCGGCAAGCTCGCGGCCGCGGCGAACTTCCAGGCGGGAATGGCCCGCTTTGCGGCGACCAAGCCGGTTCACGGCGAGTGCGGCGGCTTCATGGTGCTGGGCGAAGGGCTGGAGGACGCGGGCGGTGACAGCCACAAGATGCTCGGCCTGCTGGGCCATTCGACCAGTTTCGCCAAGCGGAAGATGAACCTTGGCTATCGTGAGGCGCGGCTGCGCGCCGACTGCCCCCTGGGGCCGGAGGGCACGCTGATCCGCGGCCATGAATTCCACTATGCGCAGATGACCGCCACGGGCAATGACGAGCCCTTGGCCGATCTTGCCGATGGCCAGGGTAGCCCGCTCGGCGCCTCAGGCTACCGGCGCGGCCATGTCAGCGGCACTTTCTTCCATGCCATTGCGAGGGGCGCATGAGAGGCCCCTCCGCGCCCCGGCAAGTGCTTGACGACATCGGCCTCAGCCTCGTCTTCTTCACCAGGCTGAGGTTGCCATCGAGCGATTTCGGCGGCCGCAGCCTGGCGGATGCGATCTGGGCGGCGCCCTTTGCCGGTCTCGCGGTGGCGATCATCGGCGCGCTCGTCTACGCCATCGCCGACGTCTTCGGCCTCGCGGCCGCACCGGCCGCGGCGCTCACGCTCGCCGCGACAGTGCTCGTGACCGGTTGCCTGCACGAGGACGGGCTTTCCGACATCGCCGACGGTTTTTGGGGCGGCCGGACGCGCGACAGGAAGCTGGAGATTATGCGCGACAGCCGCATCGGCGCCTATGGCGCCGCCGCGCTTGGGCTGTCGCTGCTCATCCGCTGGAGCGCGCTGTCCGAGCTCACCGGTCCCGGCCACGTCGTCCTGGCGCTGCTAGCCGCGCATGCCGGCTCGCGCGGCCTGTTCGGCGCCTTCATGCATCTTCTGCCGCCGGCCCGCAGCGACGGCCTGTCGGCCAATGCTGGCTCTGTCACCACCGAGACCGCCATCATCGGTGCTGCGCTCGGCGCGGTGGCGCTGCTGGCGCTCGGCCTTGGCGGCGCGATCGCGGCGCTGATCCTGCTCGGCCTGGTCTTCGCGGGCTTCCGCGCGCTTTGCCTCAGCCAGATCGGCGGCCAGACCGGCGACACGATCGGCGCGCTGCAGCAGCTTGGCGAGATCGCCGTTCTTCTCGTCGCGTCCGTTTGCCTTTCCTGATTCCCTTTCGGAGACCTTGCCCCCATGTCCCCCCAATCAGTGTCCTTCAAATCGCTCGAAGACCTTCGCGCCGCCTGCCTCGATCTTCCGGCCGGCAGCGACGCCGCCGCCAGCGCCGTCGCCCGCCGCCAGGACACGCTGACCAAGCCGCCGGGCAGCCTCGGCCGCCTGGAAACGATCGCTGCCTGGCTCGGCCGCTGGCAGGGCCGCGACATGCCGAAGCTCGACGCGGTGAAAGTTTTCGTCTTCGCCGGCAATCACGGCGTCACCGCGCAGGGCGTCTCGGCCTATCCTTCTGAAGTCACCGTGCAGATGGTGGCGAACTTCGCCGGCGGGGGTGCTGCCATCAATCAGCTGGCCCGCATCGCCGGCGCCAAGCTCGACGTCATCCCGCTCGACCTCGATCATCCGACCGGCGATTTCACGCAAGTGCCGGCGATGGACGAAAAGGCTTTCCTTGCCGCCGTATCGGCCGGCTATGACGCCGTGACCAAGGACCTCGACCTCGTCTGCTTCGGCGAGATGGGCATCGGCAACACCACGCCCGCCGCCGCGATCTCCACCGCGCTGTTCGGCGGCAGCGCTGAAAAATGGACCGGCCGCGGCACCGGCGTCGACGACGCCGGCCTGAAGCGCAAGGTGGTGGCCATCGAGGCGGGCCTCAAGCGCCATGCCGATTCGCTGTCCGACCCGCTGAAGATCGCCGCTGCCCTTGGCGGACGCGAGCTCGCCGCCATTCTCGGCGCCACGCTCGCCGCGCGCAAGAACAACGTGCCGGTGCTGCTCGACGGGTTTGTGTGTACCGCCGCCGCTGCTCCGCTTGCGAGGCTCCACCCGACCGGGCTGGCCCACACCGTCGCCGCCCATGTTTCGGCGGAAGCCGGCCACCGCCGTCTGCTCGAGGCGCTCGGCCTGCCGCCCCTGCTCGACCTCGGCATGCGGCTCGGCGAAGGCTCCGGCGCCTGCCTTGCTGTCAACATCGTCCGCTCGGCGCTGGAATGTCACGCCAGGATGGCGAGCTTCGCCGAAGCCGGTGTTTCGGAAAAATAAAATCGGTCGAAATTTCAACACTGTTGAAACAACGAAATAACGTCATCTCGGTTATTCCATGGGACGGAGATGTCTCATGGGAGATCGATCGATGTATTTGAAATATCTAATATCTGCCGCTATTCTTGTTGCGGCGGCTTCGCCGGCCTTATCTCAGGACCAATATGTTCGCCCGCTTCGTCCCGGTGAAGACGGGGCGGCCAGGATCCAATCCTCGATCTCGATGACCTTTCCGGTCAAGGATGACGACGACGCCGCCGCGCAGCAGCAGGTTGCGCTTCGTTCTTTCTACAAGGTCGCGGCGGGCAGCTGCGCGATGGTGGTCGGGACCGTCGCCGATACATGCGAGATTGCCGGCATGAGCACCAATCTCAACGCCAGGGATCGCAACATCGGCGGTTACGGCGGATCGCAGCTCACGGTGAGCGGTCAGATCACCATGAAGGTCAAGTTCAAGGCGAGCCTCAGCAAAACAGCGCCGTAGGCGCTGCGTTTGCGGCCTACTTCATTGTTTTGATGAGAAGATTTGGTGGGTGTGCACAGGATCGAACTGTGGACCCGCTGATTAAGAGTCAGCTGCTCTACCAACTGAGCTACACACCCACACCGCCGGGAAAACCAGCGTCGGCGGCGCATATAGCCGCCGCTTTCGGGTATGTCTAGCCCTGCCGGATCATTTCCCGACAAATCGACATGGCATGATCCCGAACCGGAGGTCAGCGACAGCAAAAAGTGGATTCCGGTTTTCGGAAAAGATCATGCCTGCCTAAAAAAGCCCGCAGGCGTCACACAAACAGCTTGCCTTCCGCCACCTTGATCGCATGGCCGCCGATGCGCGCGGATGCCAGGTTTCCGCCATCGACATTGAGCTCGAGGCGGATGCGCGACGGCCGGCCCATCTCCAGCCCCTGCTCGAGCCAGAGCTGCGAGATACCGTCGGTCGGGGCGTCGAAATGCATGATGGCGCCGGCAAAGGCGGCCGCGGCCGAACCGGTCGCGGGGTCTTCGTAGGATGGCGTGCCGGGCACGATCATGCGGACATGGAAAGCGCTGTCGTGATGCACCGTCTCTCGGCAGTAGACGTATGGGCTGGCGAAGGCCCATTCGCTCTTGCGGGGCGCCAATTCCGACCATGCCTGGTTGTCGAGCCTGATCTTGGCCGCCTCCTCCAATCCGGCAACGGGAATGGTCACGTAAGGCACGCCGGCCGACCAGAAGGCGACGCGGTGATTCTCGAAGCCGATCTCGTGCGGGGCAAGGCCGAGCGCCGCGCCGATCGCTTCCGGATCAGCCTTGAGCTCCAACGGTTCCGGCAATTTCGCCAGGTCGAACTCGGCGAAGGTTGAGCCGTCATGCTTGCTTACCGCGCAGCGCACCGGTCCGATATTCTCCTCCAGCACGAAAATGCCGGCGGCTTCCCCGGCGAGTTCGGTCAGCGCGATCGCCGCGCCGACCGTCGGATGCCCCGCGAAAGGCATTTCATAGTCGGGCGTGAAGATGCGGATACGGTTGCGGTGCTTCGGATTGTCCGCAGGCAGCACGAACACCGTCTCGGAAAGATTGAATTCGCGCGCGATGGCCTGCATGCCGGCGCTGTCGAGCCCGTCGCAGTCGAGCACCACGGCAAGCGGATTTCCGGCCAGCCTTTCGGTGGTAAACACATCGTAAAGCAAGTAATCGCGCGCCATGGAGTAAACCTTTCGCCTCGGTCCGAATATCTGCCTCAATCCCAACATGAGGGAAATTTAATTTGAAATTCGAACCTTAAGGCCTGATTTGTGCACCGATAGGGATGTCGATCTTTCATTATAGGGGTCTGGGGTGGACCAGCTTGTCAATCCGCCAAACGCGGAATCCGGTACTTCCATAGAGGCTGCGCTCGGGCTCGACCGCAAGGGCGTAAGCCGCAAGCGTCGCCGCTTCTGGCTCTATGCGCTGCTCGCGATAGCGATCGTCGCCTGCGGCGTTGCCCTCTATCGATGGTATGCCGCAGCCCCTCCCAGGATCGAACACACCACCGTGCCCGCGGCGATCGCCGACCTCACGGTCGAGGTATCGGCCACCGGCACGCTGCAGCCGCTGACCCAGGTGGATATCTCAAGCGAACTGTCCGGCATCGTCCGCTCGGTCGCGGTCAATGAAAACCAGCAGGTCAAGAAGGGCGACGTGCTGGCGACGCTCGATACCGCCAAGCTGGAGGTCCAGATCGAGCGCGCCACCGCCTCCGCCAAGGCGGCGGCAGCAAGCGTCGAGGACGCCAAGGTGACCTTGCAGGAGAACGAGAACGCCGTTGTGCGCGCCAGCGCGCTGACCAAGCGCGGCATGGCGACGGACCAGTCGCTCGAAGCGGCCACGGCGACGCGCGACCGCTCGAAGGCGGCGCTCGACAGCGCCCAAGCCAATCTCGCCATCGCCCAGGCCGATCTCAAGGCGCAGCAGACCGATCTCGCCAAGAGCACCATCTATGCGCCGATCGACGGCATCGTGCTGACGCGCTCGGTCGATCCTGGACAGACGGTCGCGTCCTCGCTGCAGGCGCCGGTGCTCTTCGTCATCGCCGCCGACCTGAGGAACATGGAATTGCAGGCCGCGGTCGACGAGGCCGATATTGGCGCGGTCAAGCCCGGCCAGCACGCCCGCTTCACCGTCGACGCCTTTCCGGACCGGCCGTTCGATGCCGAAATCCGCGACATCTCCTATGCCTCGGTCACCACCGACGGCGTCGTCACCTACAATGCGCGACTCGAAGTGGACAATGGCGAGCTTCTCTTGCGGCCCGGCATGACGGCAACGGTCTCGGTCGTCACAAGACAGGCCAAGGGGGTGCTGACCGTCCCCTCGACCGCCTTCCGTTATCGCCCGATGCAGCAGCAGGCGCGCGGCTGGAGCTTCAGCGACCTTTTCACCGGCCGCATGGGCCGCCCCAACCGGCAGCGCGAGGCGACGAAGGCGCCGACCGACGGCGCGCGCACGCTTTATGTGCTGGAGAACGGCCGGCCACATCCCGTCAACGTCAAGATAGGCTCGACCGACGGCGAGCTGACCGAGATCACGTCCGGCCTCGACGCGGGCGCTGAGGTCATCACCGGCGCGCAGCAGCGGAGCTGACGCCATGTCGGCTCCCCTGCTCATCACCTTCGACAAGGTCTGGAAAAGCTATGGCGAGGGCGAGGCCCGCGTGCACGCGCTGGCCGGCGTCGATCTCGCCATCCGCAGAAGTGAATTCGTCGCCATCATGGGTCCTTCCGGCTCAGGCAAGTCGACGGCGATGAACATCATCGGCTGCCTCGATACGCCGACAGCCGGGACCTATTCCTTCATGGGCGTCGATGCGGGACGCCTCGACCGCAACCGCCGCGCGCTTTTACGCAACCTTTATGTCGGCTTCGTCTTCCAGGGCTACAACCTGTTGCCGCGCAGCACCGCGGCGGAAAACGTCGAGCTGCCGCTGATCTATCGCGGCGTGGCCGCGCGCGAGCGCCGCGAGCTCGCCATGCAGGCGCTGGCTCAGGTCGGGCTTGTCGGGCGCGAGCACCACACTCCGGCCGAGCTTTCGGGCGGCCAGCAGCAGCGCGTGGCGATCGCCCGTGCCATCGTCACAAGGCCGACGCTGCTCGTCGCCGACGAGCCGACCGGCAATCTCGACACCGCGCGCACGCATGAGATCATGGAGCTGCTGACCACGCTCAACGCCGAACTCGGCCTCTCCATCGTCATGGTGACGCATGAGGCGGACGTCGCCGACTATGCCGGCCGCATCGTCCGCTTCCTCGACGGCCATGTCGCCTCCGACACCCTGAAAGCGGAGGAAGCGGCATGATCTGGGAGACCGTCCGCCTCTCGCTGCGCTCGATCCGCCGCAACGTGTTGCGCTCGTTCCTGACGCTGCTCGGCATCGTCATCGGCGTCGCCGCCGTCATCGCCATGCTCACCATCGGCTCCGGCACGACGGAAAAGGTCAAGGCCGACATCTCGAAGCTCGGCAGCAACCTGCTCGTCGTTCGCGCCGGCCGGCCGGCGGGGCCTGGCGGACCGGGAGGCCTCGACCAGGCGGTGCGGCCGCTGGCCGAGAAGGATGTCGCCGCGCTCGTCGCGCATCTGAGCGGCGCGCGCGCCATTTCGCCTGCCTCGCAAAAGCAGGTCCGCGTCATCTTCGGCACCGAAAGCCTGACCTCGGGCGTGACAGGCACCGACAGTGCCTACCTGGACGCCCGCGACTGGAAACTGGTCTCCGGGCGGCCGTTCAGCGATTCCGAGACGCGCGCCGGCACGGGCGTGTGCTTGATCGGCGAAACCGTGCGCCAGCAATTCTTCGGCGCCGGCGATCCGGAGGGTGAGATCATCCGCGTCAACCGCACCTCCTGCAAGATCATCGGCCTGCTCGAGCCCAAGGGCTATACCGGCTTCGGACAGGATCAGGACAATGTCGTGCTGATGCCGCTGCACGCCTACCAGCGGCGCATCGCCGGCAACCGCGACATCGACAACATCTATATCGCCGCCGACGACCGCACGCCGACCACCGAGCTCCAGCCGCGCGTCGAGGACATCTTGCGCGACACACGCCGCATCACGCCGGACCGCGATCCCGATTTCGCCATCCGCGACATGACCCAGATCGCCGACGCGATGACGAGCGCCACCACCACCATGACCGGCATGCTGGGCGCCGTCGCCGGCGTCAGCCTCCTGGTCGGCGGCATCGGCATCATGAACATCATGCTGGTCTCGGTCACCGAGCGCACGCGCGAGATCGGCATCAGGCTGGCGATCGGCGCGCATGAAAAGCACATCCTCATCCAGTTCCTGGTCGAGGCGACGGTGCTGTCGCTGCTCGGCGGCATCATCGGCATCCTGATCGGGCTTTCGCTGGCCGGCCTCGCCTCGATGGCGCTGACGATACCGTTCGCGCCAAGCCCAGCCGTCGTCCTGCTCGCGGTCGGCTTCTCGGCGCTGATCGGCATGGTGTTCGGCTTCTTCCCGGCGCTGCGCGGCGCTCGCCTCGACCCGATCGACGCGCTGCGGCACGAATAGTCCGAGCAGCGGTGCTAACGATCACCGCCGAAATGCCACTCGATCAGCGGCTTCATGTGGGGCATCAAGCCGTCGGGCAGATCGCCGGCGCCACGGATGATGACCGGCCCCTCGATCTCCGGCTCGGCTTCGGCCGCGACGAAAGCTCGGACACGGCGCGCCAGTTCGTCGGCCGTTTCGGTCACACGATACTGGCGGAAGATCACCGTGCCGCTCGCCGTCGACAGCGCGTGATAGCGATGCCCGCGTTCGGCCGTCGACAGATCGAGCCCGGTCTCCTCCCCGACCTCGCGGATCATGTTGAAGTCGACATCGACCATGCCGTCGCGGAAGTCGATCGGCTCGAACGAGCCGGCGGCGAAATAGACGCGGCCGGCATTGACCGTGTGGCGGCCCATGCGGATCGCCACCAGCGCATTGTCGCCGGCAACCAGCACGGCATGCGCATAGGCATGCTCGGCGCCGGAATTCTCGCGCCGCTTGCGCCACAGCAGGAAGGTCGAATACTTCACCGCATGGCAGCGTCCGGCGAGGCGATTGTCCCGATAAGCCAGTTCGGAAAGCAGCACCACGGTGCCGTCGAACAGCGCCGGATTGGCCGTGATCTCCTGCCGCCAGTTCTCGGCGATCGCCTCTGCATTGCTGACCGCGAACGGATGCGGGCCGGGATCCAGGCGGACGTCGATCGCGTCGACAGGCAGGATGACGTTGCGGGGCAGATCGAAGCTCAAAACGATCACGCCATGTCCAGTGCGATCGCCACGGGACAGTGGTCGGAGGCCTTTGGCCTGTCCCAGCCGGCGCGCGGGAACCGTTCGACCTCCTGTCCGGGCGGGAAGATGGTGCGCCAAGGCTGGCCGTTGCGGATGATGTCGGGAACGGCCGTGGCGTTCCTCGCGGCCAGCGCCTTCGACAGCAGGATATAATCGAGCTGGCAAAGATGCCGTTCCTCCGGGCCGCGCGTGTGGTAGAAGCTCCAGCGATCCATCTCCGGCCGCCGCTCGACGACATTCTCGCAAAAGCCACCGGCGGTGAGCACATCGACCGAGGACCGGGCTTCGTCGACGACCTCGAAACGATAGCCGTCGATGGCGTCGCCATCGATCTTCACGCGCTGCCGGTAGTCGTTGAGGTCGCCGCAGATCGCCCAGCGCTTGTTCGCGGCGTGATCCTTGCCGAAACGCTCCTCGATGATGCGGCGCACCGCCTGCGCCTCGGCGATGCGCAGCGGCATCGACGCCTCTCGGCCGTCCAGCCCGTTGCGCGGCGGGCCCATCGATTTGAAATGCACGAGATAGAGCGTCAGCGGCGCGCCGCCGATCTTCAGGTCGATCTCCAGGCAGTCGCGACGAAAGATACGCTCGGTGGCGATATAGCCGAGCGCGGCGAGTTCCGGCGTGAACAGCCCGAACTCCTCGAAGGTGACATAGGCGTGGCTGGTCATGCGCACGAATTCGATCGGCTGCCCTTGCGCGGTCTCGTTGCGCATCATCACGGCGACATCGATGCCGCGCGTGTCGTTGCCGGCGGTGGTGTATTTCTGCCGATAGCCCTGCCCGACCATCTTGAACAGATAGCCATACTCGAAGGCCTTCAGCGCCTCGATGTTGTCGACCTCCTGCATGCAGATGACGTCGGCGCGGGTGGCCGCGATGGCGAGCGCCGTCAACTGGCGGGTGTCGTCGGATTGGGCGATCGTGCGAGCCTGTTCGAGGATGCGGTATTCGGCCTCGCTCTGGATGTCGAACAGCGCCAGCGTGCGGTCTTCGTTGAGCTGGTTGCGATAGCCCGAGAAATCGAACCTGCTCATCAGGTTCTCGACATTGAAGGTGGCGAGGCGCAGCGACATGGCCGTGACCTTTGCCCGCAAGCGCGAGCGAAAACAAGAGCCAGGCCGATGCTCGCCATGGTTGATGGAACCTTTCCGTTCATCCCCCGTTCAGACGAAAAGTTCCAACAATAGGCCTTTCCCCGGGGTGTTCTGGGCGTGGGGCCTTTACTCCTTGGAGAGTGAAATGAAACCGCTTTTTTCTTCCCTGAGATCAGGGCTTCTGGTCCTGGGCCTCGTTGCCGGCGTGACCGCGCCGTCGGTCGCGGGACCGATCCTGCAGCCCGATCTCGGCGTTGCGACGAATACCGCCGCGCCGAACATCATTCCCGTGCGCGACGGCTGGGCCGGCAACAACAACGGCGGTAGCTTCCAGGATTGGCGTTGGCGTCACCGCGGCGGCGACTTCAGATGGCGTGGCGGCGACCGTCGCTTCTCGCGCCACTGGGACGGCGGCCGATGGGACGGCGGCGGCGACTGGCGCTGGCGGCGTCATCATCACCGGCACTTCCGTGGCGGCGACGCGGCGCTCCTTGGGCTCGGCCTCGGCCTTGGCTTGGGCAGCGTCTATGGCAACTACTACGATCCGTACTACTACGATCCCTACCCGCGTTACGTCCAGCCGCGGCGCATCTACCGGACCGAGCGGCTGTCCAGCGCGCATGTCCGCTGGTGCTATGACCGCTACCGGTCGTATCGTGCCTGGGACAATACTTTCCAGCCCAATTACGGTCCTCGCAAGCAATGCTGGTCGCCCTATAGCTAAGCGGCCCACCAGCACGGACAAGGAAACGGCGCCCTTCGCGGCGCCGTTTGCATTTTGCGGCAACCTGTGCTCGCCGGCCGATAACCCTAAATTCATCGGCCGCGGCTATTCATCCATGCCGATGTCGCCCAATATGACGATTCGCGCGAACGGGGTGCGAGACGTGCTCGCCATGGCCGAAAACGAACACAGAAACCAACACAGGCAACGCGTGCTGAAGGGCGCGGCGATCCTGACCGGCATCAACAACTCCGAAGTGCGATGCACGGTGCGCAACATGCATTCGAACGGCGCGGAGCTGAAAGTGCCGATCGACGCGCGCGTGCCGGACGAATTCCTGCTCTACGTGCCGGTCGACGGCATCGGCTACAACGCGGTGGTGCGTTGGCGCCGCGAGGACCGCATCGGCGTAGAGTTCACCGGCACCGAGCCCAAGCCGCATTGGCATTACGGCTGAGCTGCAGCGATTGGCCTCACCGGCGAAGAAAAAAGACCGGCGGATCGCTCCGCCGGCCCGTCAGATGCATAACGAAGTCGAAAATTAATTCTTGGCCTTGTCGACCAGCTTGTTCTTGGCGATCCACGGCATCATCGCGCGCAGCTTGGCGCCGACCTCTTCGATCTGGTGGCCGTCGTTCATGCGGCGGATACCCTTGAAGCGCGACAGGCCGGCCCGGTATTCCTGCATCCATTCCGAGGTGAACTTGCCGGTCTGGATGTCCTTCAGGATGCGCTTCATCTCGGCCTTGGTCTCGGCGGTGATGATGCGCGGACCCGAGACGTATTCGCCCCATTCGGCGGTGTTCGAGATCGAGTAGTTCATGTTGGCGATGCCGCCTTCATAGATCAGGTCGACGATCAGCTTCACCTCGTGCAGGCACTCGAAATAGGCCATTTCCGGGGCATAACCGGCTTCCACCAGCGTCTCGAAGCCGGCACGGATCAGCTCGACCAGGCCGCCGCACAGCACCACCTGCTCGCCGAACAGATCGGTCTCGCATTCCTCACGGAAGTTCGTCTCGATGATGCCGGAGCGGCCGCCGCCGACGCCGCAGGCATAGGAGAGCGCGAGGTCGAGCGCGTTGCCCGAAGCGTCCTGGTTGACGGCGACCAGGCACGGCACGCCGCCGCCTTTCTGGTATTCGCCGCGCACCGTGTGGCCCGGGCCCTTCGGCGCGATCATGACGACGTCGACCGAGGCCTTCGGCTCGATCAGGCCGAAATGCACGTTGAGGCCGTGCGCGAAGGCAATCGCGGCGCCGTCGCGGATGTTCGGCGCGATCTCGTTCTTATAGATGTCGGCCTGCAATTCGTCGGGCGTCGCCATCATCATCAGGTCGGCCCATTTGGCGGCGTCCGCCACGCTCATCACCTTGAGGCCGTCTGCCTCGACCTTCTTGGCGGTCGCCGAGCCGGCCTTGAGACCGATGGCGATCTCCTTGACGCCGGAATCCTTGAGGTTGAGCGCATGCGCCCGGCCTTGGCTGCCATAGCCGATGATGGCGACCTTCTTGCCCTTGATGAGATTGAGATCGGCGTCACGATCGTAATAGACACGCATTTGGTGTTCCTTCCCTTTTGAAGATCAGAGGCTTTGCAGCCGGTTGTTTGCTCCGAAGAGAGCGAGAAACTGTTGCGTCGCGCGGCGGGCGTCGCCGCCGATCGTCGCCTCAGTCAATTCCACCCGGTCGCCGAGCAGCAGACGGATCTGCACGTCGCGGCCGACCAGGCCGAAAAAGGTCCGGAACGCCGTCTCGGCGTCCTCGAAATCGAGCAGCCCGGCCTGCCGGCCGACTTCGAGCACCGGCTTCAGCCGCCTGGCAAGCGCGAAGCGGCCATTCTGCAGGACGATGGCGCCGAGGTCATCCTTGCCGGACCCGGCATGGCCGACCGCCACGCGGTTGAGCGCGATCGACGTATCGCTGGAGATCACCTTGAGCCAGTCAAAAGCGAAGCGTTCGAGGCTTGCCGTCAGCGACGCGAGGTCGAGACCCTTGCGATCGACCGGTGTCACACGCACCTTGGAGGCCTGCCACTGCACCGTCGCCGTCAGCAGCCCGTCGCGGTCGCCGAACCATTTGTAGAGCGTTTCCTTGGAACAACTGGCCCGCCGCGCCACCGCGGTCATGGTGAGGTTGTCGCCCTCCTCCACCAGCAGGCGAAGCGCCGCGTCAAGAACGGCCTGCTGCCGCTCCGTCAGCGTTTCGCTTGTGTCGATGTCGGCGCCTGCCTGCAGCACAATCTTTCCCGTTTCTTCGGTCGCCCCAGAGGCGTACCGTACGTTACGGTTCGGCTTATTGCGCATTCCGATTTCCGACGCAAGGGCCATGGCGCGAAAAATGACCCGGCGGAATGGCCAAAGGCTCACCAGCTAGTCGCCGGCCGGCGGATCGCGCAGCCGTCCGAGCAGGCTGGCCAATGTCCTCAGTTCCTGGGCCGAAAGCCTGTCGCCCATCAGTTCCGCGATCGAAGCGCCGTAGACGGTCCAGATGCGGCGGCGCATTTCCCGGCCGCTTGGTGTGATGCGGACGGTCTGCCCGCGGCCGTCCTCCGAGACAGGCAGCTTTTCCACCAGGCCATCCGCCTCCAGGCGGGCGAGCAGCCTTGAGACGCCGTACTGCGCCAGGAGAACGCGGTCGATCAGCTCGAACGGCCTGAGCCCGCCCTCGCCTGCTTCGGCAAGCTCGTGCAGCACGTCATACCAGGCGAGTGGCGGCAGGCCGTTAGCCTTCAGCGCGTCCTCGGTCCTCTCGACCAGCTGGCGCGAGACGCGCACGAGGCGCGCCCAGGCGACGACGGCCTCGGGTGATGGGGATTTTTTCGTCATCGGCACACTCTAGTAGGTAGATGCAACTGCATCAAGCTTGACGATCGATGCAAATGCATTCATATAGATGCAATTGCATCGACAAGGAGTTCTCCGATGAAACATGAAATCTGCAAGATCGCCGATATCCCGCAATCCGCCAGCCTGGTCGCGCCCTTCTTTGGCCGCGAAGTCCATGTCTGGCGCAGCGGCGACCGCATCCGCGCGGCGGCCAATGTCTGCCTGCATTTCGGCGGACCGCTGGACTGCAAGGACGGCGCTTTTGTCTGCCAATGGCATGGCGCGAAATTCGAGATGGACAATGGCGAGCGTCTCGAAGGACCGGCGCCGAAGGGGTCCCGCCTGATGTTCCTGTCGACCCGCGTCGAAGACGGCGCGCTGAACTATGTCTGGGGAGAGTGAGATGACTGCCAGCCTCACCCTCGTCAGCCATCACCTCTGCCCCTACGTCCAGCGCGCCGCGATCTCGTTCGCCGAGAAGGGCGTGGCGTTCGAGCGGGTCTATGTCGACCTTTCCGACAAGCCGGAATGGTTCAAAGCCGTCTCGCCGCTCGGCAAGGTACCGCTGCTCCGCGTCCGGCACGGCGATGCGGAGGAGGTGATCTTCGAATCCGCCGTCATCCTCGAATTCCTCGAGGAGACCGAGGCCAATCCCTTGCACCCGGCCGATCCGCTGGTGCGGGCCAGGCATCGCGCCTGGATCGAATTCGGCTCGGCCATCCTCAATGCCATCGGCCGCTTCTATTCCGCTGCCGACGAAGCCGCTTTCCTGCATGAAAGCAGGGGCTTGTCCGAAATGTTTGGGCGTGTGGAGGCGGAACTGTCGGCAAGGCAAAGCGGCCCGTGGTTCGCCGGCGAGCGCTTCTCGCTGGTCGATGCCGTCTACGGGCCGGTCTTCCGCTATGTCGACACCTTCGACCGCATCGGCGATTTCGGCACTCTCGACGGCAAGCCGCTCGTCCAGGCTTGGCGCAAGGCTTTGACCGAACGCCGGTCGGTGAAGGAAGCGGTCGGCCCGGACTATCCGCAGCGGCTACATGCCTTCTTGCGGGCAAGGGGATCTTACCTGTCCGGGATCATCCGGCGGCAGGCCATTGCAACTCCGCAAGCCCGATCCGCCTGAACGGATCGATCACGGTTCCGGCGACCATGGCGGCAAGGAATTGCGGCCCCGGCGGGATTCGCGCCAGTCCCGCCACCATGCGGTCGCGGACGAAGGGCAAGGCTGCGGAGTCCGATTGGTAGAACGGCGTCAGCGACAACGACAGCGCCTGGAAGACGCGCACATGCCAACGGCGTGCACTCGCATAAGTCGCCAGCGCTTCGTCGATGTTGTTCGTCCGCGCCAACGCATGACTGAGCGCGGCGGCGTCGAGCAGCGCCATGTTCGCGCCTTGCCCGAGCTGCGGGCTGGTCGAGTGCGCGGCGTCGCCGATGACGGCAAGCCGCCGGCCGGCCGGCAGCCTCATCGTGTGGTGGCCGTAGCGGGCGAGCGATAGCTGCTCGAAACTGTCGATCTGGCCGGTGAAAGCCTCGCATTCCGGCCAGACCGAAACCACCCTCGCCTTCCATGCTTCGAGCCCCTCGGCCTTTATCCGTTCGGCATCGGCCGGCTTGAGGCTCCAGAAGAAAGCCGCCATGTCTTGCGCGCCGGGCTCCGGCCGACCGATCGGCAGCACGCCGACCATGATGCTTGCCTTGTCGTAGCGCTGGAGCAGCGCGCTTCTGTCAAAGCCGTCCCGCCAGCCGAGCGACGCCCAGAATGCGCCATAGGCGAGCGGTCGCGGCACGGCGGAATCGCCGAGAAAGTGCCGCAGTTTCGAGCGCGCGCCGCTGGCATCGACGATGAGGTCGAAAGGCCCGAGCCGCTTGCCGTTGCCGCAGACCAGCGTCGCGCGCTCAGCCGTCTCCAGTGTCTCGACCTCGACACTGGTCTCGATGGCGATCGCTTCGCGCAAGGCGGCGCGATGGAGCACGCCGAACAGCGCCGCCCGATGCACCGCGAGGCCGAAGCGGCGGCCGCGCCGCGCGTCGTAGCGGACTTCGAGCACCGTGCGCCCGGTCTGGGCATCGGTGCCGTGCAGCCGCCCGATGCGGCTGCCAAGCAAAAGGATCTCATCGAGCAGGCCGAGATCGGCGAGCACTGTCAGTCCGGTCGGCTGCAGGATGAGACCGGAACCGACCGGCTTCGGCTCGTCGAAGCGCTCGAAGATGGTGACGTTGTGCCCGGCTCGCTTGAGGTAAAGCGCTGCCGCCAGCCCGGCCGGACCGGCGCCGGCAATCGCGATCTCGTTAGACTTGCCCATCGTCCCCCAACCCGAACCTGCAGGGACAATCCCGCGTGGAACGCGCCGGATCAATCGGGCGCTTTGACGCTTATATCGAGAAATCAGCCTTGGTTGGCGTCGAAGGCGGCGCGCGCGTCACGCACCGCGTCGTGATTGAGTTCGGCCCATTGAATGAGCTGTTGCAGCGGCAGGAACATCGAGCGCCCAAGATCGGTGAGGCTGTATTCGACGCTTGGCGGCTTGGTCGGGAAAACTTCGCGGTGCACATAGCCGTCGCGCTGCAGCTCGTGGAGCGTCTGCGTCAGCATGCGTTGCGAGATATCGGGAACCAGCCGGCGCAGCTCGCCAAAGCGATAAGGCTTCTCGGCCAGCGCCATGACCAGCAGCGAGCTCCATTTGCCGCTGATGCCCTGGATCACGTCGCGGACCGGACAGTCGGCGAAGTTGGCGCCGTTCGTCATGGCCTTATAGACCTCGAGCTTGGCTTTCAGATTGAAGATCTTGCTGTCCATCACGACATCCGCTGATCGAAGCCAAAGCATGTCTCACCAGAGTGGAACCGGTTTCGGGGCAAAGACATGCGTAAAAACCTAAAGCGCATGGAGCAAATCTGAAAGATCGCGACGCGCTTTAGGCCGTCCAGGTGGTTCCCTGGCTGTGCCTACCTCCCGGAAAACTGCCTTCTTTACGGCTCGAAGTCAATTCCTATTTTAGTGCTGGTCTCTTTTTGAGACCATCACTCGATCCGCCTTCGACACGATTTTCAGGGACCTCCCATGACCGAAACCCTCCTCGTCACCGGCGCCTCTGGCCAGCTTGGCCGCGCCGTCATCAACCACTTGCTGGGCGCGCAGAAAATTGCGCCCTCCAGCATCATCGCCACCACCCGCGATCCCGAAAACCTAGCCGATCTGGCGGCGCTCGGCATCGCCGTCCGGGCCGCCGATTTCAACGACAGGACCTCGCTGGAGAAGGCGTTCGCAGGCGCCGACCGCGTGCTGATCATCTCGACCGGCGACCTCGACTTGAAGACTGGCCGGCGCCTGAAGCAACATCAGGCGGCGGTGGCCGCGGCCGAGGCGGCTGGCGTTTCGCACCTGCTTTACACGTCGATGCCAAATCCCGAGCCGGGCTCGCCGGTGCTCTTTGCCGGCGACCACCACGGCACCGAGCAGGCGATCAAGGCAAGCGGCATCCCCTACACCATCTTCCGCAACGGCTGGTATCAGGAGAACCTGTTCATGTCGCTGCCGCATGCCATCTCGGCAGGAAAATGGTACAGCTCGGCCGCCGACGGACGCATCGCGCACGGCGCGCGCGACGATATGGCGGCCGCCATCGCCGCCGGCCTCGCGTCCGGCTCCAAGGAAAGCCGCATCTACACGCTGACCGGCCCGCAGGCCTACACCACGAACGAGATTGCAGCGCTGGTAAGCGAGGTGACCGGCAAACCGCTGGAGGTTATCCAACTGCCGGACGATGCACTGACCGAAGGCGTCAAGGCTGCCGGCGTTCCCGAGGATTTCGCCCGCATCATCGTCTCCTTCGATGCCAACACCCGCGCCGGTCGCATTGCAGAGGTGACCGATGCCGTCGAAAAACTCTCGGGCCGCAAGCCGCGGACACTCAAGCAGTTCCTCGAAGCGAACAAGGCTGCATTGCTCGGCTGAAAACTGGCGCACCCGAGAGCGCTTCTCTCTCGGGTGCGCTTCACCTTGACCGTTTACCGCCTCCCTCGACACTGCTTTGGCCGATGGGGCGGAGCCTGTCAGATGGCGACTTGCGTACCGATCTCCACCACGCGTCCGGTGGGGATCTGGAAATACTCCGTCGCGTCCGCCGCGGTGCGCGCCAGGCCGATGAACAGCCGGTCCTGCCAGACCGGCATGCCGGAATTGGGCGAGGCCTTCAGCGAGCGCCGCGACAGGAAGAAGGATGTCGTCATGATGTCGAACTTCCAGCCCTGCTTGCGGCAGATGGCCAGGGCGCGCGGAATGTTCGGCTGCTCCATATAGCCGAAGGTCAGCGTCACGCGCATGAACAGCTCGTTGACCGTCTCCAGCTTGACGCGCTCGCTGTCCGGCACCACTGGTTGCGGCGCCGTCACCACCGACAGGATGACGTTCTTCTCGTGCAGCACCTTGTAGTGCTTCAGGCTGTGCATCAGCGCAGTCGGCGCGCTCAGCGGATCGCTGGTCAGAAACACGGCGGTGCCCGACACCAGCTGCGGCTTCTTCTTCAACAGGTTCGCCGCCAGGAAATCGAGCGGGATCTCGTTGCGGCGCGTCTTGTCGAACAGATAGCGGCTGCCGCGCACCCAGGTCCACATGCCGAGGATGATGGCAAAGGCGACCGCGAGCGAGGCCCAGCCGCCCTCGAACACCTTGACGATGTTGGAGGCGAAGAAGCCGATATCGATAAAGGCGAACAGCACGGTCAGCGCCACGGCTCGCCACAGCGGCCATTTCCAGATGCGGGTCATGACCACGAAAAGCAGAACGGTTGTCACCAGCATGTTGCCCGTGACCGATATGCCATAGGCCGAGGCGAGCTTGCTGGATTCGCCGAAGCCGACCACCAGCAGCATCACAACGAGCGCCAGCAGCATGTTGACACGCGGCATATAAACCTGGCCGGACTGCTTCTCCGACGTATGCAGGATTTCAAGCCGCGGCAGCATGTTGAGCTGCACCGCCTGCCTCGTCAGCGAATAAGCGCCGGAGATCACCGCCTGGCTGGCGATGACGGTTGCCGCAGTGGCCAGCACCACCATGGGGACCAGCGCCCAGCCCTCATTCATTTCGAAGAACGGATGGCCGACCATACCCCCCTTGGCGAGCACGTAGGCGCCTTGCCCCGCATAGTTCAAAAGCAGGCAGGGAAACACGATCGCCAGCCATGCCAGCACGATCGGTTTGCGGCCGAAATGACCGAGGTCGGCGTAGAGCGCCTCGGCGCCGGTGACGGCCAGGAAGATCGCGCCGATGGTGACGAAGGCGACGTCGGGCGAGTGGATCAGGAAGGCTACGATATAGTGCGGGCTGATCGCCCACAGGATCTCCGGGTCGGCAATGATGTGGTTCAGCCCGGAAAGGCCTATCGCCAGGAACCAGACGGCTGTGATCGGACCGAAGATCATCGCGACGCCGCCCGTGCCGAACCGTTGCACGGCAAAAAGGATGGCGAGGATAAGCAGGGTCAGCGGAACGACATAGGGCTGGAAGGCCGGCGTGACGACATTCATGCCTTCGACGGCCGACAGCACGGAGATGGCCGGCGTGATGACCGCGTCGCCGAAAAAAAGCGACGCGCCGGCAATGCCGACCCCAAGGATGATGGCCGAGCGGGTCGAAAAACTGCTGCGCGCAAGCGCCATCAGCGACAGCACGCCGCCTTCGCCGCGGTTGTCTGCACGCAGCACGAACATGATGTATTTGATCGTGACGATGATCGTCAGCGACCAGATGATCAGCGACAGCACACCCAGAATGTCGCCGCGATCGGCGACCTCGCCGTGCGAAGACGCCACCAGCGCTTCGCGAAACGCATAGATCGGGCTCGTGCCGATATCGCCATAGACGACGCCCAGCGCCCCAAGCATGAGGACCTTGGTGCTGTGCTGCTCGATTTCCGCGTGGCTCGACAGGTCGGCGGGTTCTGCGTCTGCACCACCATTGGCAAGGGCCATGGACGACACTCCGATAAAACGCGCGGTGCTCTACGCTTGCTGCAGTGCAATATCAAGTGCCCTGACGTGAGGGCTCCCATGCCGCCGGCGCACGGCTTGGCCTGCACCGGTCCGACCAAATCTAACGCGCTGAGTGCCGGCTTGAAGATCAGATCGCCACCTGGGTGCCGATCTCCACCACGCGTCCGGTGGGGATCTGGAAATACTCCGTCGCGTCCGCCGCGGTGCGCGCCAGGCCGATGAACAGCCGGTCCTGCCAGACCGGCATGCCGGAATTGGGCGAGGCCTTCAGCGAGCGCCGCGACAGGAAGAAGGATGTCGTCATGATGTCGAACTTCCAGCCCTGCTTGCGGCAGATGGCCAGGGCGCGCGGAATGTTCGGCTGCTCCATATAGCCGAAGGTCAGCGTCACGCGCATGAACAGCTCGTTGACCGTCTCCAGCTTGACGCGCTCGCTGTCCGGCACCACCGGTTGCGGCGCCGTCACCACCGACAGGATGACGTTCTTCTCATGGAGCACCTTGTAGTGCTTCAGGCTGTGCATCAGCGCCGTCGGCGCGCTCAGCGGATCGCTGGTCAGAAACACGGCGGTGCCCGACACCAGCTGCGGCTTCTTCTTCAACAGGTTCGCCGCCAGGAAATCGAGCGGGATCTCGTTGCGGCGCGTCTTGTCGAACAGATAGCGGCTACCGCGGATCCAGGTCCACATGATCAGCCCCATGATCGAGGCGACCGTGATCGACACCCAGCCGCCTTCGACGATCTTGACGACATTGGCCGAGAAGAAGCCGAGATCGATGACGCCGAACAGCATCGCCAGCGCCAGTGCCAGCGCCAGCTGCCATTTCCAGAGCCAGCGCATGACGACGAACAGAAGCACGGTCGTCATCAGCATCTCGCCGGTCACCGAAATGCCGTAGGCGGAGGCAAGCGCGCTCGAACTGCCGAAGCCGACGACCAGAAGCATCACGCCGAGCGCGACCAGAAGGTTGACCCTTGGCATATAGATCTGGCCGCTCTGCATCTCGGATGTGTGCTGCACCTCGATGCGGGGAAGAAGGTTGAGCTGCACCGCCTGCCTTGTCAGCGAGAAGGCGCCGGAGATGACGGCCTGGCTGGCGATGACCGTGGCCGCGGTCGCAAGTCCGACCATCGGCATCAGCGCCCATTCGGGCAACATCTGGAAGAACGGGTTGGTGGGCTTGCCGCCATGCGAGAGCACGAAGGCGCCCTGCCCGAAATAATTAAGGAGCAGGCAAGGGAAGACGATTGCGAACCAGGCCATCACGATCGGCTTGCGGCCGAAATGGCCAAGGTCGACATAGAGCGCCTCGGCGCCCGTCACCGCCAGGAACACGGCGCCGACGGTGACGAACGCGCCTGTCGGCGTGGTGGCCAGGTAATAGATCGCGTAATACGGATTGATCGCCAGGAACACGGACGGGTCATCGACGATATGATAGACGCCGGCCGCGCCGATAGCCACGAACCATGTCGCGGTCACCGGTCCGAACACCGCAGCCACCTTGCCGGTGCCGAAGCGCTGCACGGCGAAAAGCACCGCAAGGATCACAAGCGTGATCGGCACCACATAGGCATCGAGCGCCGGCGTGACGACTTCCAAGCCCTCGACCGCCGACAGCACCGAGATCGCCGGCGTGATGATCGAATCGCCGAAGAACAGCGCGGCCCCGCAAAGGCCGATCACCAGGATAAGGCGTGAGCCAGGCGGATAGGCGCTGCGCGCCAGCGACATCAGCGACAGCGTGCCGCCTTCGCCCTTGTTGTCAGCCCTGAGCACAAAGGCGACATATTTGATCGTGACGATGATAGTGAGCGCCCAGACGATCAGCGACAGCACGCCCAGCACGTCATGCCGGGCGACCGAGCTGGATGAGGCATGCAGCGCCTCACGGAACGCGTAGATCGGGCTTGTGCCGATGTCGCCGTAGACGACGCCCAGCGCGCCAAGCATCAGCACCTTGGTGCTGTGCTGCCGCTCGGTTTCGGCATGGCCCGAACGTTCGAGGGATTCCGTTTCGCCGGCGTTGGCTAGCACCATGAACCCCACTTCACCGGTTTCGTCACGCTCCACGGTCGCCGCGACACGCGGGACGCACCAAGATTGCCGAAACTACTCAAAGTCCCCTACCATCCGCAGGCCTTCAAGAACCGCCCGACAGTCCCGGCCATGCCATACTCCAGCGCATCCGCTGTCAACCCATGTCCAATCGATACTTCGGCCAATGCCGGGATGCGTTTGGCCAGCGCCGGCAGGTTCTTCACCGTCAGATCGTGGCCGGCATTGACGCCGAGCTCGGCCTTGAATGCAGCGTCGGCGGTTTTTCCCAGTCTTTCCAGTTCTTTCGCCGCCTTTGCGGAATCGGAATGGAAACCTCCATATGGCCCGGTATAGAGCTCGATGCGGTCGGCACCAGTATCACGCGCCGCATTGACCCCATCCGGATCCGCATCGGAAAACAGCGACACGCGGAAGCCGCCTTTCTTCAGCCGCTTGACGATCGGAGTGAGGAACGCCGCCTGGGCAACGAAGTTCCAGCCATGGTCGGAGGTTGCCTGTACCGGGTCGTCCGGCACCAGCGTCACTTGTTCGGGCTGGTGTTTCTCGACAAGAGCCAGGAACTCCTCGGTCGGATAGCCCTCGATGTTGAACTCCGCGCCCGGAAACTCGTCATCGATCAGCGCCCTGATCTCGGGCAGATCGGAATGCCTGGTGTGCCGCTCGTCGGGCCTGGGATGCACCGTCAGCCCGTGCGCCCCGGCGGCAAGCGCTATGCGGCCAAGTCCGGTGACGCTCGGCCATGGCAGGTCGCGACGGTTGCGCAGCATGGCGACGGCATTGAGGTTGACCGAAAGCTTGGCGGGCATGAGCTGGCGTCCAGTGGATCGGCGGGCATCTATACCGCCTTTGACGGGAACAGATAGGGGGTTTCGCGTGTTCCAGGGGATAGTTGGAGGCTAAGGTAAGGATTTGCCAGTGAATTTCCTCGAAGCCGTGCCGGCGATCCGCCGCATCGAGACCAACCGCGACGCGCTTTTTGCCATCGACGTCGTCGGCGATGTCTCGCCGGCCGACGCGGAAAACCTGTTCGGCCTGCTGGAAGCCGCTTACGCACTGCATCCGAGGATCGACGTGCTGATCAGGCTGACCGACGAGGAAAGCGTCGACTGGGCCAACATCAAGCAGGACACGCTTCGGCAGGGCGTGGCAGACGCGATGGAACATGTCGTGCGCTGCGCCGTCATCGGCGAGCCGAGCTGGGCCTCCCTCGTCACCGGCCTCTTCCCCAAAACGCTGCCTTTCGAAGTCAGACGCTTCGATGTCGACGATGAGGAAGCCGCCTGGCAGTGGCTTGGCGCAAGGCCGACCTGATGGCCAAAAACCTCAGCGCACCACCGTCAGCCGCTCGGCGGCGCGGGTGATCGCCGTATAAAGCCAGCGCTGCCTTGTTTCCTTGAAGGCCCAGCTCTCGTCGAACAGCACGACGTCGTTCCACTGCGAACCCTGCGCCTTGTGCACGGTCAGCGCGTAGCCATAGTCGAAATCGTCGAAGCGCTTCTTCTGCTGCCAGGGGATCTCGGCGTCCGGATCCTCGAAGGCCGCCTTGAGCAGCTTGATCTTGGCGACGCCGCGATCGGGATCGTCCTCTTCCGGCGAGACCAGAAGGTTGATGCCGGGCTTCACCGTCTCGCGCGACGAGGTCATCACCTTCCATAGCGAGCCGTTGAGCAGCCCCTTGGCCGGGTCGTTGCGCAGGCAGACCAGCTTATCGCCGGCTTGCGGGAAATCGGCATTGAACCCCTTCAGCTCGCGCAGCCTTTGATTGTAGCGGCGGCGCGTGCGGTTGGTGCCGACCAGCACCTGGTCGGCCTTGAGCACCAGATCCTGGTTGACTGCTTCCCTGCCGATCACCTGCGCCGTGCCATAGTCGCCATGCATGAATTCGCGCCCCTCGCGGACGTCGAGCGCGAGCCGGATGATCGGATTGTCGCGCGCCTGGCGGTGGATTTCGGTCAACAGCACATCCGGCTCGTGCTCGGTGAAGAAGCCGCCGCCCGAGATCGGCGGCAGCTGGGCCGGATCGCCAAGCACCAGGATCGGCGTGCCGAAGCTCTGCAGGTCGCGGCCGAGCTGCTCGTCGACCATCGAGCATTCGTCGATGACGACGAGCTTGGCGCGCGCGATCGGACTTTGCCGGTTGAGCGAAAAGGTCGGCGACATCGAGGTCTTGCCGGTCACCTCGTCCTCGACCGATTCCTCCCCCTTCGGCCTGTAGATCAGCGAATGGATGGTGCGGGCATTGGTCGCCCCCTTCGAGCGCAGCACCTGCGCCGCCTTGCCGGTGAAGGCGGCGAACTGCACCTGCCCGTCGACATGCTCTGCGAAATAGCGCGCCAGGGTTGTCTTGCCGGTGCCGGCATAGCCGAACAGCCGAAAGACCTGCGGCCGGCCTTCCTTGAGCCAGCGCCCGACGGCCTTCAGAGCCTCATCCTGTTGGGGAGAAAATTCCATCAGTGCGACAGACCGGATTTGCAGACGAAAGACAAGATTGGCCGCAATGCCGACCATCGTCGGCAGCAAAGCCTCCGACAACTCAGGCTATCAGCCGCAAACCGGAACGTAAAGAGAACAAAGACGATCTATCTGCCCGCGCCCGGATCATTCTCCAGCAGGATCGGCTTGCCATGCGGCGTGGCGTGCGCGGCGCGCTCCCAGGCGGCGGCAAGCTCATCGACCTCGCTTTTGCCGGCGACCCCTTTGCGCGACAAAAGCTTCTCCAGCGCCGCCAGCCAGTGCTCGTAATAGTCGTGCCCATCGTTCGTGGCGCCCGGCTGCTTCACCTCGGCGGATAAGGCCTCCGCCCATTCGCTCCACGAAAACAGGCCTTTGCCGTGCAACGCAACGGTCAGAGCAAAGGCTTCGGCCTGCCACGGCTCGGCGAAGACCGGCTCGTCGAAGCCCGCCGGCAACTTGGCCTCATGCCGGCTCAAGATAGCTCTCCCAGGCATCGATCGAGACGCTGAGCGTCGGATCGGCGCCCACGCCCCAGATTTCGGCCCCGTCGAAAACCACCGTGTAGACCCATTGCGGGTTCTCGCCCTTGCCATGCGCGTTGCTGTCGGGGAAGACGAAGCCGCCGCGCACCGCCTCGATCGTCCCGCTTTTGCCACGTGCATAACGTGGCAGGCGCGTATGTCCCGTCGGGTTGAAATTCTTCGTGTGCACCCGGTCGCCCGCTTGGAACCTCGCCGGCGTGGCGACCGGCCGGTCGCACGGACCGCCCTTGGCGAGCACCGCCGGCACATCCGCCGCCTTCAGCACCCGTTTCGGCGTCGCGGCCGCGTCGACCGCCTTGCCGGCGGCAAGGTCGCGCTCGGTGACGAAGCCGTGGCGCTTCAGCAGCGTTTCCAGCGCCTTGATCCAGATCTGGTAGTAGCTCGATGAATAATAATCGGCGGGATGCAGCGATTCCCGCGCATGCCGGCTCTCGTCGATGTTCCAGGCGCCCATGCCGCCGGCGGTGAGCGTCACGCCCAGCGCCCGCTTTTCCCATGCAGCGTGGAAATAAGGCTCGTCCTTCTCGGGCGCGACAGGCCCGAAACCCATCTGTCCGCCGAGATCCTGCGGCCCGTTCATGCCGGTTCCCCTTCCGGCTCTTTAGCAAGCGCGGTGCCGATCATCGCGTCGCGGCTGACCAGCCCTGCGAGCTGCTCCTCGCTCCAACCCTGCGTTCCTTTCGGCCGCATCGGCACCACGAGGTAGCGGAGCTCGGCGGTCGAATCCCAGACGCGGATTTTCTTGGTACTCGGCAACGTCAGCCCGAATTCTTCGAGCACGCCGCGCGGATCGATCACCGCCCGCGAGCGGTAAGGCGGCGCCTTGTACCAGACCGGCGGCAGGCCGAGCACCGACCACGGATAGCAGGAGCAGAGCGTGCAGACGACGAGGTTATGCGTCTCCTCGGTGTTGAACACGGCCTGCATGTGCTCGCCCTGGCGCCCTGTATAGGAGAGCGACTCGATCGCCGCCGTCGCGTCGCGCTTGAGCCATTCGGCATAGGCCGGATCGCTCCAGGCCTTCGCCACCACCCGCGCGCCATTGCGCGGGCCGATCTTGGTCTCATAGGTATCGACGATGATGTCGATCGCCGCCGGATCGATCAGGCCCTTTTGGGTCAGGATCGTCTCCAGCGCGCGCACGCGCGCCGCGAACGGATCAAGCTCGTTGTCGTGGTCATGATCATGGGACATGGCCCAAGGTTACGATCGCCGGCATGGCGCCGCAAGCGCCACGGCTTGGGCCAGTCGGAACTGGAGCGAAACTGAGGCTTCGCTCCAGGTTTGTTTTCTGAGGCATGATCTTGTCCGAAAAGTCTGCAACTTTTCGGGATCATGCTCCTACTCGGCCGCCACCTTCTTCGGCTCTGCCTCGCCGTCGAACAGCGAGGCTTGCTCGCCGCCTTCCACCACATGCAGCGCCGGCTGCCTCCGTCTCGATGAGAAGCTGAGCAGCCAGCCCGAGAAATTCTCGAAATAGACGTAGATCACCGGCGTGACGAATAGCGTCAGCGCCTGCGAGGCGAGCAGGCCGCCGACCACGGCAACGCCGAGCGGCTGGCGCAATTCGGCGCTGGCGCCGGTGCCGAGCGCGATCGGGAACGTCCCCATCAGCGCGGCAAGCGTCGTCATCATGATCGGCCGGAAACGCATCAGGCAGGCTTTGTGGATGGAGTCCTTCGCCGACATGCCTTGTCGCCTGAGCTCCAGCGCGACGTCGACCATCATGATGCCGTTCTTCTTGACGATGCCGATCAGCATCAGGATGCCGATCACCGCGATCACCGAAAGGTCCATGCCGGCGAAGCGCAGCGCCACCACCGCGCCAAGCACCGCCGACGGCAGGCCGGTGAGGATGGTGAGCGGGTGGATGAAGCTCTCATAGAGCATGCCAAGCACGATATAGATCGTCAGGATCGCGCCGCCGATCAGGAAGCCCTGGTTGGCCAGCGAATCCTGGAAGGTCTTGGCCGTGCCGGCAAAGCTCGTCGAGATCTCCTTCGGCAAGCCGATCTGTTCTTTGAGCTGGTCGATGCGGGTCACCGTGTCGCCGAGCGAGACGCCCTGCGGCAGATTGTAGGAGATCGTCACCGCCGGAAGCTGGCCGAGCTGATTGACCGTCAGCGCGCCGGCCGTACGATCGACATGCGCGAAGGCGCCGAGAGGCACCAGGTTGCCGCTCGCCGTCCGCATCTGGATGGCGAGCATCCGCTCCGGCGACCATTCGATCTTGGGGTCGAGCTCGGTGATGACCTCATAGCTGTCGGCCGAACCGAAGATCGTCGAAACTTGGTCGGTGCCGAAGCCGCCATAAAGGGCCGAACGCAGCGTGTCGGTATCGATGCCGAGCTGGGCCGCCTTGTCGCGGTCGATCACCAGCGACGCCTGCAATGCGTTGTTCTGCAGGTCGCTGGTGACATCGGTGAACATCGTGTGGTCCGCGACCATCGCGTCGTTCAGCTTCTGCGCCCAGATGTCGGTCTGGCCGGTATCCAGGCCCTGCACCACGAGCTGATAGGCGCTGGCGGACGACCGCGAGCCGAGGCGCAGGTTCTGCACCGGCTGCATATAGGTTTCGATGCCGGCCACGTTGGAAAGTTGCTTCCTCAGATCGGACTGCACCTTCTCGATGTCGGGGCGTTGGCTCTTGTCCTTCAACTGGACGTAAAGCCGGCCTTGATTGAGCGCGCTTTGACCGCCGCCCACCGACCAGGCGACATGCGTCACATAGGGAGAATGCGCGAACACGTCGGCGACCTTGCCCTGCAGCTTGACCATGGCGTCGAAGGAGATGTCCTGGCGCGCAAGCGTGGTCACCGAGATCTGGCTGATATCCTCCTGTGGAAAGAAGCCCTTCGGCGAAACCTGGATCAGCCACACCGACGCCGCCGCGGTGGCGACGAAGACGAGGAACACCAGGAAAGTGTTGCGCAGGCAGAAGCCCAGGATCCGGTCGTAGCCGCGCGTGATGAGATCCGGCTTGTGACCGGGCGCATGCTTTTCGCGATCGGCCTTGGTCACCGACAACAGACGCGAGCAGAGCATCGGCGTCAGCGTCAGCGACACGAACATCGAGGCCAGGATGGCGACGGTCACCACCACGGCGAATTCGTTGAAGATGCGGCCGATGACGCCGCCCATCAGAAGCACCGGAATGAACACGGCCACCAGCGAGATCGAGATCGAGATGATGGTGAAGCCGATTTCACGCGCGCCTTTCAGCGCCGCGTCGAAGGCCGACAGCCCATCCTCTTCCATGTGGCGGAAGATGTTTTCCAGCATGACGATGGCGTCATCGACGACAAGGCCGACGGCCAAGGTCAATCCCATCAGCGAGATGTTGTCGATCGAGAAGCCGAACAGGAACATCGCGCCAAGCGTGGCGATCAGCGAGATCGGCACCGCCACGGCCGGAATGATGGTTGCCGTCACCCTGCGCAGGAACACGAAGATCACCATCACCACCAGGGCGATGGTCAGGAGCAGCGTGAACTGGACGTCGTCGACGGCTTGCCGGATCGAAGTCGACCGGTCGTTGAGCAGCTTGATCGAGGCTGCCGCCGGCATCTGGTCCTGGAAGGACGGCAGCATCGCCTTGACCTTGTCGACCACCTCGACGGTGTTGGCGTCGGGCTGGCGCTGGACCGCCAGGATGATGGCGCGCGTGCCGTCATACCAGCTTGCCGTCGTCGTGGTCTCGACCGAGTCGACCACGCGGGTCACCTCGCCCAACCGCACCGGGTGACCATTCTTGGTGGCGATGATCAGGTTGGAAAAGCCAGCGGCATTGTCGAGCTGGGTGTTGGCGGTGATAGTCAGCTGCTGCTTGTTGTTCTGCAGGACGCCGAGCGGCGTGTTGCTGTTGGCCGAGGTTATCGCGGCCTGCAGCTGATCGATCGAGATGCCGCGCGCGGCGAGCGCGGTCGGATCGATCTGGATGCGCACGGCATATTTCTGCTGGCCGAAGATCGAGACCTGCGCCACGCCGTCGATGGTCGACAGCGACGGCGAGATGACGTTTTCGGCAAAGGCGTCCAGATCGGTCAGCGGGACCGTGTCGCTGACCAGCGACATCAGGAGGATCGGCGCGTCGGCCGGATTGACCTTTCGATAGCTCGGCGGCGCCGTCATTTCCGGCGGCAGCGATTTTTGCGTGCGCGCGATCGCCGCCTGGACATCCGCGGCCGCCGCATCGATGTCGCGGTTGAGCACGAACTGGATGGCGATCGAGGTCTGGCCGAGCGAATTGGTGGTCGAGATCGAATCGATGCCGGCGATCGTCGCGAATTGCTTGATCAGCGGCGTCGCCACCGATGTGGCCATCGTCTCCGGCGAGGCGCCGGGCAGGCTGGCCGAAACGTTGACCACCGGAAATTCGGCGCTGGGCAGCGCTGCCACCGGCAGGAACTTGTAGGCAAAAATGCCGCCCAGAATGAGGGCGAACGACATCAGAAGGGTGGCGACAGGCTTGCGTATGCAGAATTCGGAGATCATTGGCTCGCCCCGCCGGCCTTGTCGGCCTCCGCGACCTTGGGCGATGCCTGATCGCCGGATCCGGCCGCGGCTTTGCCTTCATGCACCGCCGCGCCGTTCTTCAACCGTGTCTGGCCTTCGACGACGACCTTCTCGCCGCTTTTGAGGCCATCGCTTATGGCGCTGTTCTGGCCCTCCGTCAGGGCTACCTGCACCGGCCGCATCTCGACGGTGTTGTCCGGCTTGACCACATAGACGAACGGGCCGTTCTGGCTGGGCTGCACCGCGACCGTCGGAACCGAGGTCATCTGCGGCATCGTGCCGGCCTCGAGCACCACGTTCACATATTGCCCGGGCCACAGCGAAAGATCCGGATTCGGTATGCTCGCCCGCGTCGCGATGGTGCCGGAGGCCGTGTCGACGCTGGAATCGACGAAATCGAGCGTGCCCTTGCCGATCGCCGTGGGATCGCCGTCCTTGGTCAGCGTCACGTCGCCTTGCGTCGGATTCGCCAGTTCCTTGTGCAGCAGAGCAAGATTGCTCTCGGGCAGCGTGAAGTTCACCTGCAGCGGGTCCATCTGCGTGATGGTGACCAGCGGCGTCGAGCTGCCTGAGCTGCCGTTGCTGGTGGTGACCAGATCGCCGACGGAGACGTTGACGGCGCCAAGCCGGCCCGAGATCGGCGCCGAGATGGTCGCGTAGCTCAACTGCACGGTGTCGGCATCGATGGTCGCCTTGTCGGCGTCGATGGTGGCGGCCGCGGCCTTCTGCGCCGCCAGCGCCTGATCGTAGGTCTGCTGCGTGCCGGCCTGCTTGGCGACGAGGTCCTTGGCGCGCTGCAGGTCGGCCTGGGCGCTCACCAGCATCGCCTGGTCCTTGGCGAGCTGCGCCTGGTCCTTGGCGAGCTGCGCCTTCAGCGCGCGGTCATCGAGCGAAATGAGCAGATCGCCGGCCTTGACCATCTGCCCGTCCTTGACCGCGATCGACACGATCTGGCTGGAAACACGGGCATTGATGTTCACCACCTCCGGGGAAGAGACGAAGCCGATGGCATAGCGGCGGATCGGGAAATCAGCGGTCGTCGCGGTGGCGGAGACGATCGAGGCCGAACGCGGACCGCCGCCTTTCGCATTGTCGCCTTTCGCATTGTCGTCTTTCGCATTATTTGGGGCGCCGGCCGCTTTATCGCCGCTCGCCGTCTTGTCTGCGGCGGCCACGCCAGCCTGCTTGCCCGAAATCAGCTGCTGCAGCTTGACCAATGTCGTGGGCGAAAAATAGAGCCCGCCGCCCGCCAGGCAGGCGACCGCAACAATTGCAAAGGCGATTTTTCCGCGCATCGACAAATGAGTCCTCTACCCGACACGCCGATCCCGGTGGTCTATCCTAGCTCGTTTCACGGCCGTCTGCCGCGATTTTCGCCGAATAGATAGGACAAGGCCCGGGCGGAAAAGAGCCAAAACGCGGGATTACGAAGATTTAATGTGCAGTGCACAAATGTTGAGCAGCCGGCAAACGAGCAGGATGAGGCGCCATCATCCGATCGAAAATAGACCGAAAGTGCCCTTTCCGAGAGGGGAGCCGAGCGTGCCCAATAGTGGCGAGACGCAAAGCCGTGCGCCGGCATCACCTGAGTATCAAGACATCTTTACTAGCGAAGCATCGGCCACAGGGTCGCCGCCAGTAACAGACCCATGGCAATGTTGAACCATTTCAGCCGCGCCGGATCCGACAGGAAGCCGCGCAGCGCCGTGCCGAAACCGGCCCACACCGAAACGCTGGGTAGGTTGACGACGGCGAAGGCGATCGAGATCAGCGCCACGGAGACGAACGGGTGGTCGGCATTGGTGTAGACGGCCATGGCGGTGATCGCCATCACCCATGCCTTGGGGTTGACCCACTGGAAGGCAGCAGCGTCGATGAAGCGCATCGGCCGCCCCTCCGCGCCTTTTCCGTCGCTCATCGAGCGCGACATGGCGATCTTCCAGGCGAGATAAAGCAGATAGACGGCGCCTGCGATCTTCAGCGCCGTATGCAGCGCAGGCAGCGCTGTCAGCACCGCGCCGAGCCCGAAGCCGACGGCCAGCAGCAGGATCAGAAAGCCGATGCTGACGCCCAGCATGTGCGGGACCGTCCTGGCGATACCGAAATTGACGCCGGAAGCGAGCAGCATGAGGTTGTTCGGCCCCGGCGTGATCGACGTCACGAAGGCGTAGACCAACAGGGCAAGGAATGCGTCGAGCGACATGTCATCCTCCCGGATATGTCAGCCTTACTGTCCTTTTTTTAGCAGGTGCGCAAAAGCCACCGGCGGAGGACTGCCGGACCAGAGACAAGGTTGAAACGGTGTGAGCGCTGGCGTCCTTGTCACATCCCCTGCGGGCCGCGGTTCATCGCGGCGACGCCGGTACGGCAGATCTCGACCAGGCCAAGCGGCTTCATGATGGCAATGAACTGGTCGAGCTTGGAGCCCTTGCCGGTGATCTCGAAGATGAAATGCTCGGTGTTGGCGTCGATGACCGAGGCGCGGAAAGCGTCCGCAAGGCGGAGCGCCTCGACCCGGGCATCGCCGGTGCCGGCGACCTTGACCAGCGCGAGCTCGCGTTCCAGCGGCCGGTCCTGGCCAAGCTCGTGCGAACGGACGGACAGGTCGACCACCCGGTGCACCGGCACGATGCGTTCGAGCTGGTTCTTGATCTGCTCCATCACATGCGGCGTGCCGCGCGTCACGATGGTGATGCGCGAGAGATGCTTCTCATGCTCGGTCTCGGAGACGGTAAGGCTCTCGATGTTGTAGCCGCGACCGGAAAAAAGGCCGATGACGCGGGCAAGCACGCCCGGCTCGTTGTCGACCAGCACCGAAAGCGTGTGCGTTTCCGGCTTCTCGGTTTCCTTGGCGATGAAATAGGCGGAGCCGGTCGGTTGGAGGTGTTGTGCGTTCATAAGATGAATCTCGATTTCAGACTTTTGAGCTAATTCTCTGTTTGCGCACGGCTTTCTCGCGACAGCCCCGCCTTTGTGGCCGCCTACACCAATTCCCTGCCCTTGGCGTCGATGGCGTTGGCCACCGCTTCGTCGGTGGCCTCGTCGGGCAGGAGCATCTCGTTATGCGCCTTGCCCGAGGGGATCATCGGGAAACAGTTGGCGAGCGTCGCCACGCGGCAGTCGAACAGAACCGGCTTCTTCACCGAGATCATCTCCCGGATCGCGTCGTCGAGCTCATCCGGCTTGTCGCAACGGATGCCGTGGCCGCCATAGGCTTCCGCCAGCTTGACGAAGTCCGGCATCGCCTCGGTGTAGGAATGCGACAACCGGTTGCCATGCAGCAGCTGCTGCCACTGGCGCACCATGCCCATATACTGGTTGTTGAGGATGAAGATCTTGATCGGCGCCTCATACTGCACCGCCGAGCTCATCTCCTGCATGGTCATCTGCACCGAAGCGTCGCCGGCGATGTCGACGACCAGCGCATCCGGATGCGCGATCTGCACGCCGAGCGCCGCCGGCAGGCCGTAGCCCATCGTACCCAGGCCGCCCGAGGTCATCCAGCGGTTCGGCTTGTCGAAATGATAGTGCTGCGCCGCCCACATCTGGTGCTGGCCGACCTCGGTGGTGATATAGGTGTCCATGTCCTTGGTCAGCGCGTAGAGCCGCTGGATCGCGTATTGCGGCATGATGACGTCGTTGTTCATCTTGTAGGCAAGCGAATCGCGCGCCCGCCATTTCGCGATCTGCTCCCACCACGGATAGAGCGCCTTCTTGTCGGTCTTGGCGGTCGCCCGCCACAGCCGCACCAGATCCTCCAGCACGCGGCCGACATCGCCGATGATCGGCACATCGGTGTGGACGTTCTTGTTGATCGAGGACGGGTCGATGTCGATGTGGATCTTCTTCGAATTCGGCGAGAAGGCGTTGAGCCGGCCGGTGATGCGGTCGTCAAAGCGCGCCCCGATGCAGACCATCACGTCGCAATCGTGCATCGCCATATTGGCTTCGTAGGTGCCGTGCATGCCGAGCATGCCGACCCAGTTCTTGCCGGATGCCGGATAGGCGCCGAGCCCCATCAGCGTCGAGGTGATCGGGAAGCCGGTGAGGTCGACCAGCTCGCGCAGCAGATGGCTGGCCTCCGGTCCCGAATTGATGACGCCGCCGCCCGAATAGATGATCGGTTTCTTGGCGCCGGCCATAAGCTCGACCGCCGCCTTCACCTTTTCCAGGTCGCCCTGGACCTTCGGCTGGTAGCTGGTGCGCGGCGCCGTCTGCGGCGGCACATAGATGCCCTTGGCGAACTGCACGTCCTTCGGAATGTCGACCACGACCGGGCCGGGGCGGCCGGTCGTCGCGACATGGAACGCCTCATGGATGGTGGCGGCGAGCTCGTTGACGTCCTTCACCAGCCAGTTGTGCTTGGTGCAGGGCCGCGTGATGCCGACCGTGTCGCATTCCTGGAAGGCGTCGGAGCCAATCAGCGAGGTCGGCACCTGGCCGGTGAGGCAGACCAGCGGAATGGAATCCATCAGCGCATCCTGCAGCGGCGTCACCGCATTGGTGGCGCCGGGGCCCGACGTCACCAAAAGCACGCCGGCCTTGCCGGTCGAGCGCGCATAGCCTTCCGCCGCGTGGCCGGCGCCCTGCTCGTGCCGGACCAGGATGTGCTCGACCTCGTCTTGTTGAAAAATTTCATCGTAAATCGGGAGAACCGCGCCGCCCGGGTAGCCGAAGATGTGCTTGACGCCGTTGTCCTTCAGCGCCTGCACCACCATTTCGGCGCCCGTCATTTCACGCCGCTCGTTCTGTCCGTTGCTCATCGGTCTGGTCCCGTACTGTCCGCCATCTGGCGATTTGCTGGTCGTTTAGTTCGATTGGAGGCAATAAAAAAGGCCCCCGAGGGAGCCTGTGGGATGCGCATGGGAGGATTTCGCCCGGCGGTTACACCGCCTTGCCCACGCGCCAGCCTACGAGAATGAGTGCCGTTTTCATGGGCGCGGACAATAAGGGCGAAAACGCGGGCTCGTCAATGGGGTCCCGTACGAATTCACCCGCCTGTGAGAATGGCGCCGGCGCGTTCCTTTGACACAGCTACCATAGTACAGTTGAGCGTGCCTCTCCGACGCACCACTATGCGTTGGCAAAGGACGTGCGAGGAGGACGCATGGCTGGCGAGCGGGAGCATATCCGCGAAATCGAACAGGTGCTGTCCGGCGCGCGATCGGCCCGCGACGATATCGTGGTCCAATCCTGGCTGCGCTGCATCGACACGCATCGGCTCGACCCGGCACGTCCGACGGAAGCCTACATCGTTCCCGACACGCAGTTGCGCGAGCACCGCGAGCAGTCCGAAAGGCTGATCGCCATTGCCCGCAGCGGCCTGGAGACATTGTTCAAGCAGGTGGCGGGCCAGAACTACGTCTTGCTGCTGGCCGACGCCAAGGGCGTCACCGTCGACTTTCTCGGCGACCCGCTGTTCATGGATCAGTTGCGCAAGGCCGGGCTCTATCTCGGCTCCGAATGGTCGGAGAGCCGCACCGGAACCTGCGGCGTCGGCTCGTGCATCGTCACCGGCGAGGCGATGACCATTCACCAGACCGACCATTTCGACACCACCCACACGCCGCTTTCCTGCACCGCCGCGCCGATCTTCGACACCAAGGGCGAATTGACCGCCGTGCTCGACATCTCGCTGCTGCGCTCGCCGCAGCCGAAGGTCAGCCAGAACCTTGCCCTTCACCTTGTGACGGCATCCGCCCGGCGCATCGAGCTCGCCAATTTGATGGCGCAGATGCATTCGGAATGGGTGCTGCGCTTCTCACGTTCGCCCGAATTCCTCGACGTCGATCCGGAAGCGGCCATCGCGCTCGACGCGTCGGGCCGCATCCTCGGCACGACGCGCGGCGCGGCGCTGCTTCTGGCGCAAGCCGGTGGCATCGACTGGAGGCTCTCGCCCTCGCCGATCGGCCAGCCGATCTCGCGTTTCCTCGACATGGATGTCGACGACTTGCCGAATTTGACGCGCGGCCGCCCGACCGAGGAGCGGCTGGTGTTCGGCCGCAACGGCAGCGCGCTGTTCGCGCATGCCATCGAACCGCAGCCGACGAGTGGACGCCGCGCCCCTGTGGAGGTGCTGCCGGGACCGATCGCCGAGCTTTCGGGCGGCGACCCGGTTATGACGGCGGCGCAAATGCGGGCAGCCAAGCTGGCGCGCACCGCGATCCCGATCCTGATCCATGGCGAGACCGGCTCCGGCAAAGAGGTTCTCGCCCGGGCGATCCATGACAGTTCCGGGCGCGCCGGCCCGTTCGTGGCCATCAACTGCGCGGCTATCCCGGAACATCTGATCGAGAGCGAGCTGTTCGGGCACGCCGCCGGCGCCTTTACCGGCGCCACGGCCAAGGGGCGCAAGGGTCTGATCGAGAGCGCCGACGGCGGCACGCTGTTCCTCGACGAGATCGGCGACATGCCCTACGCGCTGCAATCGCGGCTTTTGCGGGTGATCGCCGAGCGCGAGCTGGTCCCGGTCGGCGGCATCGCGCCTCGGCCTGTCGACATCAAGATCATCTCCGCCTCGCATCATGACCTGCGCCAGCTGGTTGCCGAGGGCCATTTCCGCGAGGACCTGTTCTATAGGCTGAACGCCGCTTCGTTGACCTTGCCGCCACTGCGCGAACGCACGGATTTCGAATGGCTGCTGGAACGGCTGGTCGGTAAGCGCGCGCGCCTGGCCGGGCGGCCGGCAAAACTGTCGCCGGCGGCACGGCTGGCGCTGATCCGCCATGACTGGCCCGGCAACATCCGCGAGCTCGTCAACGCCGTGGATCTGGCGGTGGCGCTTTGCGAGGACGAGACGATCCAGCCTTCCGACCTTCCCGATTTCGGCGCCTCCCGCGCGGCGCCGCCGGCCCCGTCCGCCAGCCTGGTCGCGTTGCGCGCGCCCTCGCCCGAGGAAGAGCGCGGCGCCTTGCTGGCCGTTTTGGCGGCAACCGGCTGGAACATTTCCGAAGCCGCGCGGCGGCTCGGCGTCGACCGGACCACGGTGCATCGCCGCATGAAGCGCCTGCGGCTGGAAGCGCCGAACTGATATTACGGGGGTGTGGCGCGCCGTAGCGCGTGCAACAGAAACGCAACAGGCAAGACGACGGAAGAGCGTCCTAACAGGTTGATTCCATTGCAATCCATAATGAGCGCCACGGTTGGCACGCCGCTTGCTGCTCATGGCGCACTCTAGCAAGTGGAGGAGAACAAATGCTCGAGAGAACACCCACCACCAAGGCGCAGGCGCTGCTCGACAAGTTCGGCAAGGCGCTGGAAGCCGGCGACATCGACAGCGCCGTCAACTGCTTCCAGGCCGACTGCTACTGGCGCGACCTCGTCACCTTCACCTGGAACCTGAAGACGATGGAAGGACAGGACCAGGTTCGCGACATGCTGCGGGCGACGCTGGCCAGCACCAAGCCGACCGGCTGGTCGGTGGCCAAGGGCGAGGAAGCGAGCGAGGACGGCGGCGTCATCACCGCCTGGATCACCTTCGAGACGAGCGTGGCGCGCGGCTTTGGCCTCGTGCGGTTCAAGGGCGACCTGATCTGGACGCTGCTGACCACGATGGCGGAGCTGAAAGGCTATGAAGAGAAAGCGGGCTTCACCCGCCCGCTCGGCGCCAAGCACGGACACGGCAAGGACCGCAAGACGTGGCGCGAGGAGCGCGACGACGAGATCGCCGAGCTCGGCCACACCAAGCAGCCCTATGTCGTCATCATCGGCGGCGGCCAGGGCGGAATCGCTCTCGGCGCAAGGCTGAAACAGCTCGGCGTGCCGGCCATCATCGTCGAGAAGAACGAGCGTCCCGGCGACTCCTGGCGCAAGCGCTACAAGTCGCTCTGCCTGCACGACCCGGTCTGGTACGATCACCTGCCCTATATCGACTTCCCGAAGAACTGGCCGGTCTTCGCGCCGAAGGACAAGATCGGCGACTGGCTGGAGATGTACACCAAGGTGATGGAGCTGAACTATTGGTCGTCCACTACGGCCAAATCCGCCAAATACGACGAGAAGGCCAAGGAATGGACCGTCGTCGTCGAGCGCGACGGCAAGGAAATCGTGCTCAAGCCGAAGCAGCTGGTGCTGGCGACCGGCATGTCCGGCAAGGCGAACTGGCCGAAATACAAGGGCCAGGACATCTTCAAGGGCGAGCAGCAGCATTCCTCGACCCATCCCGGCCCGGACAAATACCGGGGCAAGAAGGTGGTGGTCATCGGCTCCAACAATTCGGCGCACGACATCTGCGCAGCACTTTGGGAAGGCGGCGCCGACGTGACCATGGTGCAGCGCTCGTCGACCCATATCGTCAAGTCGGACACGCTGATGGATATCGGGCTTGGCGCACTCTACTCCGAGCAGGCGGTGGAGAACGGCATGACGACGCGCAAGGCCGACATGATCTTCGCCTCGCTGCCTTACCGCATCCTGCACGAGTTCCAGATTCCGCTCTACGAGCAGATGAAGGAGCGTGATGCGAAATTCTACGCGGACCTGGAAAAGGCCGGCTTCATGCTCGACTGGGGCGATGACGGCTCGGGCCTGTTCATGAAATACCTGCGCCGCGGCTCCGGCTACTATATCGATGTCGGCGCCTGCGACCTCGTCATCGACGGCTCGATCAAGCTGAAGAGCGGACCGGGCGCCGCGGTGCAGGAATTGACCGAGACCGGTGTCAAATTCGTCGACGGCACCGAACTGCCGGCGGACCTCGTGATCTATGCCACCGGCTACGGCTCGATGAACGGCTGGGCCGCCGATCTCATCTCGCAGGAGGTGGCGGACAAGGTCGGCAAGGTCTGGGGCCTCGGCTCCGCCACCACCAAGGATCCCGGCCCATGGGAAGGCGAGCAGCGCAACATGTGGAAGCCGACACAACAGGAAGCGCTGTGGTTCCATGGCGGCAACCTGCACCAGTCGCGGCACTACTCGCAGTATCTGTCACTGCAGCTCAAAGCCAGGCAGGTCGGCTTGCCGACGCCGGTCTATGGGCTGCAAGAGGTCTACCACAAGAGCTGACGTACGGCGCTCTCGCGGATGGCGGAAGCCCGGTCAGCCGGGCTTCCGCGTCTATGCCGCCTTTTCAGCCGCGAACTTCTTCACCACCCGCTCGAGCAACGGCACGTAATCGCGAAAGGCTCGCGTCTTCATATTGGCGACCTTGCCGCCCTCGTCCCAGATGCGCACGCGCACCGCTTCGTCATGGAAGGGATTGCTGCGGAACTCGGCCACTTCCGCCGCGCTCATCGGCCCGCCCTGCAGCCACAGCGTATGCACCGAGGCCGGCGACAGCTTGCCGAAATAGCTCGGATCGGTGGCGCACAGATAGCGCTTGGCCGAGACATGCAGCCTGACGCATTCGACGATGACCTGCGGAAAGAAAGGCGCCAGCACCTCGCCGCCCGCCTCGTCATGATGCTTGTCCTCGACATCGTCGGGAGAATAGGTGCCGAACTCGCTGGTATAGTGGCCGATGTCGTGCAGCAGCGCCGCCGCCACCAGTTCCTCCGGCGCGCCGTCCTGCTCGGCCAGCCACGCGCCCTGCAGCATATGTTCCGACATCGTGACAGGCTCGCCGAGATAGGATTCGGCGCCGCGGCGCTCGAAGATATCGGCGATGAATTCGACGATGTTGCCGGCATTCAGGTCGTTCGGTTTCATTCCGCCGCCTCCTTGAAACCATGCTCGATCGCGGCAAGCGTCGACAGCAGGCCGTCCTTGTCGGCGTAGCAGCCCTGCAGCCAGCGCTTGCCGCTGCCGGAAAACGCCTTGCGCGCATGCATGACGCGCGTGTTGTCGACGATGAAGGACTCTCCCGCCTCGAGCTTGAACGTCACCTCGAAGGCAGGATCCTCGATAAGCGCGGCGAACCGGCGATAGGCCGCATAGTATTTGTCCATCTCGGCAAACGGCACGTCGACCGCAGGCGCCAGCGAGCGGTTGTTGAAGCGGATGCAGATGAGTTCGCCATCGGGTCCGAGTTCGATCATCGGCCGCTTCGACTGCAGCCGCACGCCCGACGAGCCGGCATATTCGAAGCGCGCCGGATAGGAGGAGAGCAGCCGGAAGCCGTCCGGGTTTTCCGCCTGAAGTGCCGCCGCCACCGCGAACCCGTCGACGACGCTCGATTCGCCGCCTTCCACCGTGTTCTCGATGCAGGCGAGAATCTGCAGCGTCGGCACCGGGTCGCGATAGGGATTGTCGGTATGCGCCTGCAGGCCGAGATTGGTGTAGGCGAGATTGTTCGGATTGACCTCGGCGCGCACCTCGAACCAACGCCCGTAATTGGTCTCCCGGACGTAGCCGAAGAGGTCGGCCACCTTGCACAGCGCGCCGGATTCGGTGGGCAGGCCGTCCATGACGGCAAAGCCGAAGCGGCGCACCGCAGCCAGCCATTGCCGCAGCACGTTGCCATCGCGGCTGGCATCCCCATAGGCAGCGCGCGGCACGGAATTCTGCATCGTGGCTTTCGTCCAGCGCTGTACGTCGCCTTCCGTCCAGCCGGGCTCGTGATCCTCCTTGCGATCATAGGCATGAGCCCGGAGCCAGCTTGCGGGAAAGTTGACGGCCTTGCCTTCGGGGACGAATGTGACCTCCAGCGCTCCGCCCTTGATCGAGGTCTTGTCGATCCGCGTCTCGGCCGGAATGTCGAGGATGGTGATCAGCCGCTGGCCGTTGCCGGCGCTGCGCGTCTTGTCGTCCAGCGCGTTGTCTCGCAGCCACATGGCGTGGAAGCGGCTCACCGCTCCGTCCTGCCAGCCAAGCTCGATCGTTCGCCCATCGTCGCCCAGCGTTACCCTCGTCAACATACTTTGAAAGCTCCCGTTTTCTACCCGCCACAACGGGCACGTATTGCATGCTGACTTCATCGGAGGCATAATTCAAATTATCGTTTTGCGGGTATTGGCGCTAAATTTCTAATGGCTGAGAAAATATTCGATACGATACCCCCTCTCGACTGGCTGCGCAGTTTCGAGGCAGCCGCTCGCCTGTCCAACTTCACCGCCGCTGCCGCGGAGCTGGGGCTCACCCAGGCCGCGGTGAGCCAGCATATCCGTTTACTGGAAGAGCGGCTGAAGACGCGACTGTTCGCGCGTCTGGCGCGCGGCGTGGCGCTGTCGCCGGAAGGGGCGGCCTATCTCCCGCACATCCAGTCGGCATTCGCGACCATCGGCAACAGCACAAGCGAGCTGTTCGAGCCGCGCGCCTTGCAGACCGTCTCGATCCGGGCTCCAATCTCGTTTGCCCTTCTGGTGCTGGTCCCGGCTCTGCCCGACCTGGCAAAGGCGCTGCCGCAGGTCCGGCTCGATCTGGTAACCATCCACCGGCCGACCGACTACGACCAGCCGGGTTCGGCGCTCGACATACGTTTCGGCAACGGGTCCTTTCCCGGGCGCGAGGCCGACCGGCTGACCGTCGAGCGGCTTGTCCCGGTTGCGGCTCCGCCGCTCGCCCGGGAAGCCGATTGGACGTCGTTGCCGCTGCTCCTGGTGGCAGGCGCGCGAGAGATGTGGGCGGAATGGTTCGCCGCCGCGGGGCTTGCCGGCCATTCCCGCCGCTCGCATCGCTTCGACAGTTTCGTCGCCGCGATGGAAGCCGCGAAGGCCGGCGCCGGAGCACTGCTCGGCTCGCGCCCGCTGATCGACACAGCCCTCAAGGACAAGGGGCTCGTCAGGCTTTCGGATTTCGAGCTTTCGAGCCCATCGGGGCATTTCCTGACGAGACCGTCATTATCGCGATTGTCCGGCGCCGAGCAGGATTTTCGCCGCTGGCTTCTGTCGCGCGTTGCCGGAAGGTCAAGATAGCGTACGGGCCTCCGCTCCTATCCGCTTCCAGTAGATCAACGTGCCGGTCAGCCCGCCATGCGGCTTCAGCGCGAAGTCCGGGATCTCGCCGGTCAACGTGAATCCAAGCCTCTCATAGAGGCCCGCCGCGCCCTCTTCGCTCGCCGTGTCCAGCACGAGCAGCGTGCGGCCTTTCTCGACCGCAAGTTTCTCCGCGGCGCGCATCAGGCCGGTCGCGACGCCTTTGCCGCGATGGTCGCGGCCGGTCATCAGCTTGGCGATCTCGGCGCGATGCGGCTGGTTGGGCGGGAAGCCGAGCAGCAGCGTGACGGTGCCGGCAAGCGCATCGCCTCGCCATGCGCCCAGCACCGCCCTTTCCCCGCGCGCGGCCGCGGCAAGCGACTGACGCCAGAAATCCCGCGCGGCCTCCACTGACAATGGATGCATGAAGCTCACCGATCCGCCAGCGGCGACCGTCTCGATCAACAGATCGGAGAGCATCGCGATGGTTGCCGCCTCGCCGCTCAACGCCCGGATTTCAAGGGAGTTCATGCTGGTGCTCTCCAGGTAACGAGATATCGGGGACAAGGGTCATTCGAAATGGCTGGTCCGTTTGCGCCGGCGCGCCCGCCGGATTTCGGCAATACGGTCGGCATCTTCCTCGCCGAGATGGCGGCCGCGCTCCAGGATCTCGAGCGTATATTCCTCGTAGGTCAGCCCGAGCCGCTCGGCCCTCTCCAGCCGCATCAGCATGACGGCGTGGCTCGGCGCCTTCCAGGCCTTGTCATGGGCGGCGCGCCAGGCGAGGAAAATATAGGCATCGCCCTTGCCCCAGGGCGGGCCGTCATAGTCGTCGAGCGGCGGCCCGCCATTGTGCGAGCGTTTTGGCCGGCGGGGCATCGAGGTCAGTCCCTGACCAGCGCCACGAGATACTCCGCCGCATCGGGTCCGGGAGCATGAAAGACGCAATCCGACGGAGCACCCAAAGCCAGGCAATCGCCGGGCCCGAGCCTGTGCACCATATCGCCCTCGGTGAAATCCAGCCTTCCGTCGATCAGCCAGATCTGCTGCTTGATGAAGGCGTAGGACGACGCCGGAAGGCTGACTTTGGCGCCTGCCGGCAGGCTGACCCTGATCAGTTCCAGCGGCATCTGCGATGCCGGCGACAGATGCCGCCTTATGTAACCGGTTGCCGGATCCTGCCAGACCGGCTGCTCCTCCTTACGCGAGACCCCGCCGCCTTGCGTCTCGGCTCGTGCGATCAGCGTCGACAACGTCATGCCGAAGGCCGCCGCGACGCGCACCAGAAGCGCCGCGGTCGGACTGGTCGTCCCGCGTTCGATGGCGCTCAGCATCGCCTTCGAGACGTCCGAGCGCTCGGCCAATTCGGCCAGAGACCAGCCCCTCATCGTTCTTTCGGAACGTATGCGCCTGCCGATCGTCGCTGTGATCTCATTCGATATATCGTCCATTCGTCCAATATATCGGAATTCCGAAAGCGGGGAAGAGGCTGTTCGATCGAATTGTCGCGGCTGGCTTAACGCTGCCTACACCATCCGACCTCACGTGACTTTAACCCCGATTGGATAGGGTTCCTGCTCCAGGGGAATGGGACCAGAGCATGATGTTTGTTGAACGCGAAGCCTCCGTCGGGGAACCGACCTCGCAGGAACGCCGCAACATCCAGCAGAACGACAAGCGCATTCTGGGCAATGTCGTGCAATGCGACGGCGCCCGCGCCACCATCAGCGCCTTTGCAGAGGATGCCGAAGGCACAGTCACCGGCCTCTGGACCGTCGGCAGGATGATCTCGATCAATCTCGGCTCGACGAGAACGGTCGGCCTTGTCTATGCCATCGGCAAGTCGGACCTTCACTGGAACCACGATGGGCAGAACCTGATCGAGGTCAGCGTCGAACTGGTCGGTGAAGTGCGTGACGGTGCCGAGCCCGGCGCCAAGCCGGTGTTCGACCGCGGCATCACTACCTATCCGCATATCGGCGCCATCGCCCACCGCATCCGCAGCCGCGACCTGCAGGCGGTCTACGACCTGGCCGGGCGCCATTCGGTGACCATCGGCACGCTGTCGCAGGATGAGTCGATCGACGCCAACATCGCCATCGACGACACGCTGGCGCGCCATTTCGCGATCGTCGGCACCACCGGCGTCGGCAAATCGACGGCGGTGTCGCTGCTCTTGCGCAAGACGATCCAGGCGCGTCCGGATTTGCGCGTGCTCATCCTTGACCCGCACAACGAGTTTGCCGCCTCGCTGCCGGAATATTGCGTCAAGGTCGATTCCAAGACGCTCGACCTGCCGTTCTGGATGTTCAGGCTGGAGGAGTTCGCCGAAGTGCTGTTTCGCGGCCGCGAGACGGTGCCCGAGGAAGTGGATGTCCTGCGCGACCTGATCCCGGCCGCCAAGAACCTCTACCGCAACCCGAATTCCGGCACCTATGTCAGGCGCGGCAGCGACGCGCTGACGGCGGACACGCCGGTGCCTTACCGCATTGCCGATCTCATCAAGCAGATCGACGAGCGCATGGGCATGCTTGAGGCCAAGAACGACCGACCGACCCTGAAATCGCTGAAGACGCGCATCGAATCGGCCGCCGCCGACCCGCGCTACCGCTTCATGTTCAATTCGCGGCTGATCGAGGACACGATCCACGAAACGATCGGCAATATTTTCCGCGTTCCGAGCCATGGCCGCCCGGTCACGTGCTTCGAGATGGCGGGCATGCCTTCGGAAGTCGTCAACTCGGTCTGCTCGGTGCTGGCGCGCCTGGCCTTCGACCTGGCCTTGTGGAGCGAGGGACGGCTGAGGCTGCTCCTGCTTTGCGAGGAGGCCCACCGCTACATGCCGGCCGATCCGCGCCTCGGCTTCGCGCCGACCAGGCATGCGCTGTCGCGCATCGCCAAGGAAGGCCGCAAATATGGCTGCTATCTCGGCGTCGTCACCCAGCGCCCGGGCGAGCTCGACCCGACCATCCTGTCGCAATGCTCGACCTTCTTCGCCATGCGCCTCGCCAACGAGCAGGACCAGGCGATCATCCGCTCGGCGATCGCCGACTCCTCGGCCTCGACGCTTGCCTTCCTGTCCTCCATGGGCCAGCGCGAAGCCATCGCCTTCGGCGAAGGCGTGGCGACGACCATGCGGCTGAAATTCGAGAAGCTGGCGCAGGAGTTCATCCCCGGCACCGCGAAGGGCGAGCAGATCGAGCCCTCCGTGGACGGCAGCGACGTCGACCTGGCGATGATCGTCGAGCGGCTTCGCAACGTGCCGAAGCCGCAGCAGTCCATGGCTTTTGCCGAGACCGTGGACTCAACTCGTCAAGCTGGCGACCCGGACTACAAGAAGCCGGCCACCGCCGCGCCCCGCGTCCAGCCCGACGACGACTTCGATACCCGCTATGGCCTGAAACCCTCGACCTTCGGCATGCGCCAGTTCAACGATTGAGCCAGCAACCTCCGAAAGCACTGCCAAATTCCGAACAGGAATTCATCAGGCCGGATCGAATGGCGTGGCTTTCGAGAAGCCGGAGCGGAGCGGACATTTAGTCCGTGAGCACCGGAAGTCGAGAAAGGCGCGGCAGTCGGCCGGCCTCATGAATTCATGTCGGAATTTTAGGCGCAGACGCGGTTGCGGCCCTGCTTCTTCGCCTCATAGAGCTGGCGATCGGCGCGGCGGTAGAAATCCTCCGCGCTCTCCTTGTGGTCCCAGACGGCGAGGCCGACGCTGGTGGTGACCTTGAGACGCACATTGCCCGACATGATCGACAGGTTGGCGATCGCCTTGCGGATGCGCTCGGCGAACCGGGCGAGCAGTTCGACATCCATGTTGGGGGTGACGACGGCAAACTCCTCGCCGCCCAGCCGCGCTACCACATCGTGATAGCGCGTCATGCCTCTGAGACACGTGGCGACGGCCCTCAGCACCTCGTCGCCGACATCGTGACCATGCGTGTCGTTGACCTGCTTGAAATGATCGAGATCGAGGATCATCAGCCCGACGGGCCTGTCGATGCGGCGAAACTCATGCAGATATTCGCGCAACGCATCGTCGAAATAGCGGCGGTTCTGCATGCCGGTGAGACCGTCGGTGAGCGCCGCCTGCTCGAGCGTCTGCGAACGGGCGCTGAGCGAAACGGTCATGGCCCTGAGCTTGCCCTCCTCCCGCACCTGGCCGCGGATCAGCGGGTAGATGAAGAAGGTGCCGAAGAACAGCGCGGTCGCCAGCAGCGCGCCGGTGACGAACAGCAATTTGTTGAGATAGACGATCTTGTCGACGCGCGATGCCGTATCGAGGTCGGCGGCGATGTCCTGCAATTGGCCATAGGCGTGGAAGGTCACCAGGCCCGCGGCCAGGATCACAAAAATAAAAACGAAAAATGCGGATTCCGCCTTATGGAAACGCATCTACTCCCCGCGGCACTGCAAGCCCTGAGGTTATGGCATGGTGGACCTTACGGACCGTTAACCCGGACAACCTTGGCGAGAATTAGAGCCGGGGATTTTAAGGTGTTGATTGAAAAGCGTTTAGTCAGTCCAGAAGCGCCGGTTCGTCGCCCGGCCGCAGCCTGCGCCACTCCGCGCCCAGTTGGTGCCTGAACCAGGTCGACTGGCGCTTGGCATATTGCCGGGTGGCGATCTTGGCGCGTTCGATCGCTTCGGGAAAACCCGACTGTCCGGCCATCGCCGCCTGCAGCTCGCGCACGCCGATCGCCTTCATCGCCGGCAGGTCGGGGTCGAGGCCGAGCGCTACGAGCTGACGGACCTCGTCGAGCGCGCCCTTGTCGAGCATCTGGTCGAAACGCGCCTCGATACGCCGGACCAGTTGCTGCCGGTCCGGCTCGATGACCAGGAAGCGCGCGCTGTCGCGATCGATCACCGGCCGGCCGCGCGCCGCCTGCCATTGCAGGATCGAGCGACCCGAAGCGTCGAGCACTTCCAGCGCGCGCACGATGCGTTGGCCGTCCGTCGGCCTGAGCTGCATGGCCATGGCCGAGTCCTCGTGCATCAGCAGACGATGCAGCCTTTCGGCCCCTTGTTCCTTGAGCTCGTAACGCCAGCGCTCGCGGACGGCCGCCGGAATATCCGGCATATCCGAGATGCCTTCGGCCAGCGCGCGGAAATAAAGCCCGGTGCCGCCGACGAAAACGACTGGACGGCCCGACAGGACGCCATCGTCGATCAGCTTCGTCACGTCGCGCAGCCAGGCGCCGGTGGAATAGGCGGTGGAGGGATGTACGTGGCCGTAAAGAAAATGCGGCGCGCGTGCCATCTCGGCGGCGCTCGGCCGCGCCGTCAGGACGTCGAGAACCGAATAGCCCTGCATGGAATCGGTGTTGACGATGACCCCGCCATTGCGTTCGGCAAGATCGAGCGCCAGCGCAGACTTGCCGCTGGCGGTCGGCCCGGCTATCAGGATCGCGTTCTTGACGCGGCCCTCGCCCGCCTGTCTGCCGGAATGTTCGATGCCGCTGATCGCCACTTTAGTGTCCCGTCCAGAAGCCCGCGCCGTGCCGGCCTCGCTTGCGAATATGGCTTTGCGGGCCGCCGGCGCAAGCGCCCTTCACTGGCTGGCCGAGGATGTCGCCTGCGATCTCGTTTTGCCGCAGACGCCCGATATCGGTGAAATGACCGCCGATCTGCGCGCCGCGCTGGCGTCGGAACCGGTCGACGTCATCGTCCAGCCCGCTGAAGGCAGGCGCAAGAAGATTCTGCTCGCCGATATGGATTCGACGATGATCGACCAGGAGTGCATCGACGAGCTTGCCGACGAGATCGGCGTCAAGGACCACGTGGCGGCGATCACCGCGCGCTCGATGAATGGCGAGATCGCCTTCGAGCCCGCGCTGCGCGAGCGCGTCGCCCTGCTGAGGGGCCTCGACACCGCCGTGGTCGACCGCATCATCGTCAATCGGCTGACGCTCGCCGCCGGCGGCCGCGCGCTGGTGCAGACGATGCGCGCCCATGGCGCCTGGACGGCGCTGGTCTCCGGCGGCTTCGACGTCTTCACCAGCCGCATCGCCGCCATGCTGGGATTCCAGGAAAACCAGGCGAACCGCCTGATCGAGGACGGCGGTGCATTCACCGGCATTGTGGCCGAGCCGATCCTCGGCCGCGCGGCCAAGGCGGAAGCGCTGCTCGAGATCGCGAAGAGGCTCGGGCTGACGACGGAGGATGCCATCGCGGTCGGTGACGGCGCCAACGATCTCGATATGATCCGTCTTGCCGGCACCGGCGTCGCGCTCCACGCCAAGCCGGCGGTGGCGGAGCAGGCGCGCATCCGCATCGATCATGGCGACCTGACCGCGCTGCTCTATCTCCAGGGCTATCGCCGCGAAGAGTTCATCGAATGAAGCCGATCCGCACCGAGCGCCTCATCCTGCGCAACTGGGAAGAGCGCGACCGCGAGCTTTTCCACCGCATCAACTCCGACGAGCGCGTGATGGAGTTCTTCCCGTTCCGTCGCGACCGCGCCGCGGCGGACGCCAAGATGGACGAGGTCTGCGCCTGGATCGAAGAGGACGGCTACGGCTTCGCCGCGGCCGAGATTGCCACAACCGGCGAATGCATCGGCTTCGTCGGATTATCCGGAACGGAAGACATAGACGTGCTGGCGCCCGGCACGATCGAGATCGGCTGGCGCCTGGCGCCCGAATTCTGGGGCAAGGGCTACGTCACCGAGGCGTCGGAAGTCTGGCTTGCCTTTGGCTTCGAAACGCTTGGCGTCGACGAAATCGTGTCGTTCGCGGTTGCCGGCAACCGTCGCTCGATCGCCGTCATGAAGCGGCTCGGCATGCAACCCGACGCAGGCGCCGATTTCGATCATCCAAGTGTCCCCGACACGCATCCGCATCTCAAGCGGCATGTCCTCTACAGGCTGTCGCGCGAGGACTGGCAGGCGCGAAAAAGGGCGGCTCGCTAGCCGCCCTTTTCATTGAACATCAATCGGTTGCCGAACTTTCCGGACTCAATCCATCCGGATCGTGACGAAGCGCAATTCGCCGGTCTTCGAGGCCAGCATAAGGAGCGCGTTCTTGCGGCCTTGCTCCTTCAGCGCGCCGATCCGGTCCATAACGTCCTTCGGCGTGCCGACCGATTCCTGCGCGATCTCGGTGATCACCTCGCCGGGTTGGATGCCGCGCTCGGCCGCCGCCGAATCCTTGGCGACGTCGGTGACGACCACACCGGACACGTCGGCCGCGATGCCGAACTTCTGCCGCGTCTGGTCGTTGAGCTCGCCGACCGTCATGCCGAGCACCGAGGCTGTCGACACCGGAGGCGCTGCCTTGTCGCCCTTGTCCTGATCGGGGTTGCCGTTCTCGCCGCTGGCCAGCTTCTCGCCGTCCTCGAGCCGTCCGAGCGTAACCTTGACGGTCTGCTCGACGCCCTTGCGCACGATGACCACGTCGACCGCCTTGCCCACCGGGCTTTCGGCGACGACGCGCGGCAGGTCACGCATTTCATGGATATCCTTGCCGTCGAACTTGATGATGACGTCGCCGGCCTGCACCGAACCATTGTCGACCGGCCCGCCCTTGATCACGCCGGCCACCAGGGCGCCCCTGGCGGTCGCCATGCCGAGGCTTTCGGCGATGTCGTCCGTCACCGGCTGGATGCGTACGCCCAGCCAGCCGCGCCGCGTCTCGCCATACTGGCGCAGCTGGTCCACGACGCCCGCGGCAAGCTGCGAGGGGATGGAGAAACCAATGCCGATCGAGCCGCCCGACGGCGAGATGATCGCCGTGTTGATGCCGATGACCTCGCCTTCGGCGTTGAACAGCGGACCACCGGAATTACCGCGGTTGATGGCGGCGTCGGTCTGGATGAAGTCGTCATAAGGACCGGAATTGATGTCGCGGTTGCGCGCCGAGACGATGCCGACCGTCACCGTGCCGCCGAGGCCGAACGGGTTGCCGATCGCCATCACCCAGTCGCCGACGCGCATCTTGGTGGAATCGCCGAATTTCACCGCTGTCAACTTGTGGCCCTTGGGCTCGACCTTCAACACCGCGACATCGGTCTTGGTGTCGGTGCCGACAAGCGTCGCCTTCAGCGTGACGCCGTCGGAGAAATTCACCTCGATATCGTCGGCGTCGGCGATGACGTGGTTGTTGGTCACCACGATGCCCTGCTCGGCATCGACGACGAAGCCGGAGCCGAGCGATTGCACCTTCTGCCCGCCACCGCCCTTGTCGCCGCCACGGTTCTTGAAGAAATCGTCGAAGAAATCCTGGAACGGCGAGCCCTCGGGCAGCTGCGGCATCGGCACCGCGCCCGGTCCTTCCGTGCCTTTCACTGTCTGCGAGGTCGAGATGTTGACCACCGCGCCGAGCAGGCGCTCGGCGAGATCGGCGACCGAGGGCGGCCCGTCGGCGGCGATCGTCGGCGTGACGAAGGAGGGAACGGCAACAATGCCGACCGCGAATGCCGTGGCGCCGGCGAAGACCATGCGCCGCGCCGCGCGCAATAGGGTGTCGGATATCATCGTGACCTCCCGGTGGTTCTGAAAAGGAAAAGCGCATCCGCAAAGGCGCCCGTCTTGCTCATGTTGGCAAGAAATAAGGCACGTTTGCGGCTATAGCTATCGGCCAAGGATAAATCGTCAATCGCTTCGGCACCAAGGAATTTTCATTCGAGGCAATTCCGGGAAAAGTGCTTAGCGGTTTTCCGTCCGGAATTGCGCAAAACAAACAGCTAGCCGCGGACCAGCCAGACGATACCGACGCCTATGGCGATCGCCACCAGCCCGCCGATCCGCAGCATATTTTCCGGCATCGACAGCACCTCGGCGGCGAGTTTCCGGGCCAGAGCCGGAAACCCTCCGTAGACCAGCCCTTCGATCACCAGGACCAGGCCGATTGCCGCCAGAAAATCCTGCACCGCCCGCTACTGGGCGGTGCCGGGTTGCGTCGCAGGCGCGGCCGGTGGAGCGGAAGGCGCCGGTCCGGGCTTGCTGTCCGGATTTCGGAAATAGCGGAAGAACTCGGATTCGGGCGAGAGCACCATCGTCGTTCCGGTGTTGTCCAGCGCCGTGCCGTAGGCGTTCATCGAGCGATAGAAATCGAAGAAGGCCGGATCGCGCTTATAGGCGTCCGCGAAGGTCGCGCTGCGCTGCGCCTCGCCCTCGCCGCGCAGGATCTCCGATTCCTTCTGCGCCTCGGCGACGATCTCGACGACCTCGCGGTCGGCCCGCGCCCTGATGCGCTGCGCCGCCTCGTTGCCGCGCGCCCTCAGACGCTCGGCCTCCGCCAGGCGCTCGGCCTTCATGCGGTCATAGGTCTGCTGCGAGACCTCCGCCGTCAGATCGGTCCGGCGGATGCGCACATCCTCGATGTCGAGGCCGAGCGAGGTCGCGTCCGGGCGCAACTGATCGCGCACCTCGCGCATCATGTTGCCGCGCTCTTCCGAAAGAGCGGCCTCGAAGTCGCGCAGGCCGTAGACACGGCGCAGCGCCGCGTCGAGACGCGTCTTCAGGCGGGCCTCCGCCAATTCCACCTGGCCGGACACTGCCGCGCGGAAGGTGCGCGGATCCGAGATGCGATAGGCGATGAAGGCATCGACCTCGTAGAACTTGCCGCCCGAGACCTGGACGCGGATGTTGTCGAGGTCGAAGCGCATAACCCGCTTCTCAACCATCTGCACGCTGTCGGCATCGAAGAAGGCGAACGGCGCCTTGAAGTAGATGCCGGGTTCGTTTTTGACGTCGATGATCTCGCCGAACCTCAGCACGATCGCCTGCTGGCCGGCATTGACCACGAATACCGAGGAATAGAGCAAAAACAGAAGGACGGCCGCGATGACGGCGATGATGGGAAGACGGTTGGCCATCACTGGTTACCTCCCGTCACGCCCATCGGGCCCGGCGCCGGTTGCGCTTTCGGCTGCAATGCCGGCAGCGGCAGGTAAGGCAGCACGCCCTGACCGTTGCCCTGCTCGACGACGACCTTGTTCGAGTCCTTCAGGATCCTCTCCATGGTTTCGAGATAGAGGCGCTTGCGCGTCACGTCGGGCGCCTTGGCGTATTCGTTATAGACGGAGATGAAGCGCTGCGCCTCGCCTTCCGCCTCCTGAACGACCCGGTTCTTGTAGGCCGCCGCATCTTCGCGGATCTGCGCCGCTTCGCCGCGCGCCTGCCCGAGCTTCTGGTTGGAATACTGATTGGCCTGCTCGACGAACTTGTCCTCGTCCTGCTCGGCGCGCTGCACCTCGTCGAACGCATCGGCCACCTCGCGCGGCGGTGCTGCGTCCTCGATCGAGACCGCGTTGACCTGGAGGCCGGTCTTGTAGCCGTCGAGCGTGCCCTGGATGATCTCGCGCACCGCCGTTGCGATGCCCTGGCGATCGTCGCGGAAGATGTCCTGCGCCGGACGCCGGCCGACGACTTCGCGCATGGCGCTCTCGGCCACCTGGGTCAGCATGCCGTCGGGGTCGGAAACGTCGAACAGATAGGCTTTGGGATCGGAGACCTGGTAGGCCACCGAGAACTGCACGTTGACGATGTTCTGATCGCCGGACAGCATCAACCCGGAGCCGCTGGTCGCGCCGCCGCCTATGCTGACGAGTTGTTCGGAGATCTTGGCTGTCTCTACCGTTTCGATCGGCCACCAGTGGAAATGCAGGCCAGGCTGCGAAAGCTCGGTCTTCGGCTGGCCGAAGCGCAGTTCGACGGCGACCTCGTCGGGCTGCACGGTATAGATCGCCTTGAAGGCCCACAGCACGATGAGGGCCAGCGCGATCAGCCCGAGCACGGCCGGGCTGGCGCCGCCGCCGCCCGGAAGCGCGCGCCGCAGCCTGTCCTGGCCGCGGCGGATGATGTCCTCGAGATCGGGAGGCGAACCCTGCGGGCCGCTTGGCCCCTTCGGTCCCTGCCCCCAGGGCCCCTGATTGCCGCCGCCGCCCCACGGGCCGCCGCCACCGCTCTTGTCGTTCCAGGGCATGAATGTCCTTTCGCTTCGGTTCCCTCAAGGCCTTGCGGCGCAATCCTAACGTAGTTCTTCTATAGGGACGCCTTGGCACGCTTTCAACGCGATGTGCCATCGCCATCGTCCGATTTGGGCCGGTAGCGACCGTTTGTCGTCGTCAACGGCCGTCGCGACGGCGTTCGTAGACGGTGTAGCGCGTCGCGTGGCTGTCCTTCTCGCCGGCGGGAAAGTCCTTGGCGCTGACGACTCGCCAGGTGCTGGGATCGATCGGCGGGAAATGCGCATCGCCATCGACGCTGGCCAGCACATGGGTCACGTGCAGCCGGTCGGCAAGCGGCAAGGCCTGGGCATAGATCTCGCCGCCACCGACCACGCAGATTTCCTCCGCTCCCGCCATGCAGCGGCCGCGTACTCTGGCCAGAGCGACCGCGTCACCCAGCGAGTGGGCCACCTCAATGCCTTCGGCGCGCCAGGCTTTGTCGCGCGTCACCACGATGTTGAGCCGGCCGGGCAGCGGCCGGCCGATCCCTTCATAGGTCTTGCGGCCCATGATGATCGGCTTGCCCATCGTATCGGCCTTGAAGCGCTTGAGATCGGTGGAAAGCCGCCACGGCAGGCCGCCCTCGCGGCCGATCACGCCGTTTTCGGCAATGGCGACGTAGATCGCGATGTCCATCAGCCGCCATTCCCGCTATTGTCCGAGGGCTCCAGCAGCAGGATGTCGATGTCGCGCTCCGGATAGAAATCCTTCGCGGTGATCTCGAACGTCGTCGGCCCGACCTTTTTGACATTGTCGCCGCAGAAGGAGACGAGGTTTTTGGGGCTGCCCTTGTCGATGGTCAGCTTGAAATTGCCGATGGTGCCGGATGCCCAATTGCCCCCCGTGGTCAGGATATAGGCGATCCGGCTCTCATAATATTTCGGATAGCCGTCCGGATTCGCCTTGGCCGCCTTGCGCACCGCGTTGTCGAACGTCTCGTCCATGCAATAGCGGCTCTTGTAGCTTTGATATTGCGGGTTCTGGAACTGGCCGTCGGAGAAGAAGCTGACCGAGGAGGTGCCGCCGACGCTGGGCTTGTAGCGGTGCGAGACATGGACCTCCTTGTTGGCCGGAAAGGTCGAGCGCCACCAGTAAGTCGAGCGCAACTGCCAGAAGGGCACATAGGCGGTCTGCATGCCCGAGCCGTCATCGGCGGTATCCTCGATGATGATGCCGCGGTCCTCCCAGTCCTTGGTGACATCCTTGGGCAGCTTTGCCAGCGCCGCCTTGGCGGCGTCGCCGAACGGATAGAGCGGCACGTTCTGCGCCTTGAGGTCGGCGGTGATGTCGATGCCCAGCGCAAACGCCCTTTGCTCGAGCTGAGGCTTGGCGTCGACGCCGTCGATCGTCACCTCGAAGCCGAGGAAATTATCGCTCTGCGCCTCCGGGATCGCCGGCATCTCGTTGGGATCGCCTTCGATGTCGGGCATCGGGAACGCGACGATGGAGCTGACATCCTTGTCGGTGTTGTTGCGGAAGACATAGTCGACCGTCACCTTCTCCGGCGAGATGAAAAGATCTTCGCTCTGCATGGCGACGGCGTCGCTGCGCGACAGGATCAGTCCACCGGTGCCGAGTTCGGCGATGGAATCATTGGCGAAGGCTGGCGCGGCCATGACTGCCAGCGCTGCGGTCAGTACGGTGCGTAACATGGACCCCTCCTCTGTGCCGCGATACCGGGGCCAGCCGGATGCGCTCTTCCATCTACCCGTTTCAGGATAGCGTTTCAAAGCCCTTCGTCGCCGGATACGGGTACTTCTGGACACCGCGCCGCCGATCGGGCAGGAGATCGCCATGCGCAAGCTTCTCGTCATCGGCATCGGCGCCGGCAATCCCGACCACATGACGGTCCAGGCCATCGACGGCTTGAACCGCGCCGACGTGCTGTTCATTCCCGACAAGGGAGCGAAGAAGAACGATCTTGCCGATTTGCGCCGGCAGATCTGCGACCGCTTCGTCACCAATCCGAAATCGCGCCGGGTCGAGTTCGATGTGCCGGTCCGGGCCGAGCCGACATCGTCTTACCGGACAACCGTCGACGACTGGCACGAGGCGATCGCCGAAATCTACGAGACCTTGATCCGCGGCGAGCTTGCCGAAGACGGCTGCGGCGCCTTCCTGATCTGGGGCGACCCGTCGCTCTATGACAGCGCGCTACGCATCCTCGAACGCGTGCGCCTGAGGGGCAATGTCGGTTTCGAGCTGGAGGTCATCCCCGGCATCACCGCGATCCAGGCGCTGGCCGCCGCCCACGCGACCGCGCTCAACCGCATCGGCGATTCGATCCTGGTCACCACCGGGCGGCGACTGACCGAGGAAGGCCTGCCCGCCAATGCCGGCTCGACCATAGTCATGCTCGACGGCAAATGCGCCTTCAACACGCTGGCCGACAAGGACGTCCTCATCCAGTGGGGCGCCTATCTCGGCACGCCGGATGAGATCGTTATTTCCGGACGCTTAGGCGACGTCGGCGCCGAAATCGAAAGGGTTCGTGAGGACGCCCGGCGAAAGAAGGGCTGGATCATGGACACGTATCTGCTGAGGAAGCCAGAATAGGCAGTAGGCAGTAGGGATTAGGCAGTAGGGCGATCGAGGGTCGTCGATTTCATAGGTGCCTGGCAACTCCAGGGAGATCACACCCTACCGCCTAAATCCTACTGCCTACTGCCTAATCTCTACTGCCTCACCCCGCATCGATCTCCGCCTGCAAGGCCTGCATATGCACGGCTGCGGCCGATGAAGCGGCTCGCTCTATCGCGCGAAAGCGGCTGACCACGGCCAGACCCACCGATGTCAGTTGCGCGCCGCCGCCTTTGCGGCCACCCGTCTGCGCCGCGACCAGCGGCTTGCCGAAGACGCGGTTCATGTCCTCGACCAGATCCCAGGCATGCTTGTAGGACATCTCCATGCCGCGCGCCGCGGCCGAGATCGAGCCGAAGGCGGCGATCTGCTCCAGAAGCTCGATCTTGCCCGGGCCGATCCGGCCGTCGGGGTCGAGATTTATCCGCAGGCTCAGCGACGGCATTTCATCTCCTCGGATTTTACGGCATCACAATAGTCCCTGTGGAAGCTGAGCGCTATTCCAAATATACATAGCGACATGACCGAGCTCCTCAAACGTCGGCCTCGGCCGGCAGGCCGGCGCCGGTATTTGCGCGATCGAAGCTCACGGTCTTGATCACCGCGAAGACCTGACTTCCCAGCTTGAGGCCAAGCGCCTGCCGCGATTGCTCGGTGATCCGCGCGACCACCGCCGCGCCATGGCAATCGATGCCGATTTCTACCTCGGGCCCCTCGCCCGGCTTCATGCTGTCGATCGTTCCCGCCAGGATGTTGAGCGCGCTGAGGCCGGCGGGCCTCTCGACGGCGATCATCACGTCGCGGGCGCGGATGCGAATGCGCACCGGAGCGCCCGCCGCCCGCGCCAGTTTCGGCACGCGGATTTCGCCGGCCTGCGAGGCAAGCACCGTCATGCCGAAAGCCTCGTCATGACGCAGGACCTTGGTGTCGAGTACCGCTCCGCCCTCGCCGCGTTCCTCCGCCGGCAACAGGTCGAGCCGCTGCATGATCGCTTCTGTCGCTCCGGAAGCCGCGACCTTGCCCTGCGAAAGCACCACGACGTCGCTTGCCAGCCGCGCCACCTCGGCGACGGAATGGCCGACATAGACGATCGGGATCTTCGTCTCGTCGCGCAGCCGTTCGATATAAGGCAGGATCTCGGCTTTGCGCGCCTCGTCGAGCGAGGCGAGCGGCTCGTCCATCAGAAGCAGCTTCGGGCTGGCAAGCAGGGCACGGCCGATGGCGACGCGCTGCTTTTCGCCGCCCGAAAGTTTCGCCGGCCGCCGGTCGAGCAGATGGCCGATGCCGAGCAGATCGACCACCGCATCCATCTTGGCGTAGCGTTCGGAAGCCGGCGTGAACCAGCGGCCGTAGCGCAGATTGCCGGCGACGCTCATATGCGGGAACAGCCGCGCATCCTGGAACACCATGCCGATCCGCCGCTTGTGCATGGGCACGAAGATCCGCGCGGCGGTGTCGACCAGCACGCGTCCGTCGACCGAGATGCGGCCCTTGTCCGGACGGATCAGGCCCGCAATCAGGTTGATCAGTGTCGACTTGCCCGACCCCGAGGGCCCGAACAGCGCCGTCAGTCGGCCGGCGCTCTCGAAACGCGCTTCCAGGGCGAATTCGCCGAGCAGATGGTGGATATCCACGGACAGCGTCATTCGATGTCCATCCGCCGGCCGACGCGACGCGCCAGAACTTCCGAAGCGATGAGCGCGACCATCGAGATGGCGATCGAGATCAGCGTCAGCCTGAGCGCGCCTTCGTCGCCGCCTGGCACCTGGGTAAAGGTGTAGATCGCCGAGGGCAGCGTCTGCGTCTCGTTGGGGATGTTGGAGACGAAGGTGATGGTGGCGCCGAATTCACCCATCGCCTTGGCGAAGGAAAGGATCGCGCCCGCGATCAGCCCGGGCAGGATCAGCGGCAGCGTGATGGTGGCGAACACCCAGAGCGGATTGGCGCCGAGCGTGCCGGCGGCCGCCTCGATTCTGCGGTCGACCGCCTCGATCGAGAGCCGGATGGCCCGCACCATCAGCGGAAAGCCCATGACCCCGCAAGCCAGTGCCGCGCCCGTCCAGCGGAAGGAGAAGACGATGCCGAAATGCTCGGCCAGGAAGGCCCCGGCCGGGCCGCGCCGGCCGAAGGTGAGCAGGAGCAGGTAGCCCGTCACCACCGGCGGCAGGATCAGCGGCAGATGCACCAGCCCGTTGAGCAGCGTCTTGCCCCAGAAACGCCCCCGCGCCAGCAGGAGCGCAAGCAGGATGCCGGGCGGCAGGCTGGCGATCATCGCCACCGTCGCCACCTTGATCGACAGCCGGACCGCATTCCATTCGTCGGGAGTGAGGTCCAGCAGCCAGTTCATGTCAGCGTTGCGCGGTCTTTCTCAGTTGCTCGGCGCGAGCACCGTGAAACCCTGCTCCTTGAAGAGCGCGGCGGCCTTGGCCGACTCGACGCATTTCAGGAAGGCAGCCGTATCCTTGTCCTTCGAATCGGCGGTCTGGGCAATCGGGTAGATGATCGGGGGGTGCGAATCTTCCGGGAAGGTGCCAACGACCTTGACGCCCTTTTCAGCATGCGCGTCGGTGGCGTAGACGATGCCCAGCGCCGCCTCGCCCGTCGACACCAGCTTAAGCGCTGCACGAACATTCTCGGCCTGCGCGACCTTGCCCTCGACCGACAACCAGACACCCAGCGATTCCAGCGCCGCCCTGCCGTATTTGCCGGCCGGCACGGCCTTGAAATCGCCCATCGCAAGCTTGCCGTCGCCGATCAGCTTGGCGAGGTCGAATCCCTTCTCGACCTTGGTCTCGACCGCGGAATCCTTCGGCGCCACCAGCACGATCTGGTTGCCGAGCAGCTTCACCTCGGTATCCGGCTTGGTCAGCTTCTTGTCGGAGAGATATCTCATCCAGTCGAGGTCGGCCGACACGAACACGTCGGCCGGCGCGCCACCTTCGATCTGCTTGGCCAGCGCCGAGCTCGCCGCGTAGGAAATGGTGGCGGCTTCGCCGACTTCCGGCTCACAGGCCTTGTTGACCGCGTCGAGCGCATCCTTGAGGCTCGCCGCGGCAAACACGACCACCTTGTCGTCGGCATGGGCCGCCGGCACCGCCGCCATCAGCATTGCCGTGAAACCTCCAACAGCGATCGCCTTCAACCCGAAACCCTTGCCCGTCATGAAGTCTCTCCCTGATTTCAAAATCCGTTCAGCCCAAAGCTTTAGACCGATATATCCGGATGAACATAACAAGGAAAGGCTTTTCGCCTGTCGTGGCATTGTGCGCCGGCGTGGTCCCGGCCTACGATAAGTCGGAAACAGCGATGCTCAAGGAGAGACGCGTGAAGATCAGCGCCCGCAATATCCTGAAGGGTAAGGTCACGGAGATCGTCAAGGGAGCCACCACCTCGCATGTCAGGATCGACATCGGCGGTGGCGTCATCGTCACCTCCTCGATCACCAACGAGGCGGTCGCCGACCTCGCGCTCGAAAACGGCAGGCAGGCCTATGCGGTGATCAAGGCTTCGGACGTCATGGTCGGCATCGACTAAGCCGAAAACTGGCTCATACGGCGATGGGCGCCTTGATATTTGCATCCGCGAAATAATTCTCGAGGCGGAAATCCTCGAAACGGAAGGCAAAAAGGTCCTTGACCTCCGGGTTGATCCACATCGTCGGCAAGGCCTTCGGCGTGCGCCGCATCTGCTCGCGCGCCTGCTCGAAATGGTTCGAATAAAGATGCGCGTCGCCAAGCGTGTGGACGAAGTCGCCGGGCTTCAGCCCGGTCACCTGCGCCACCATCATGGTGAGCAGGGCATAGGAAGCGATGTTGAACGGCACGCCGAGGAAGATATCGGCCGAGCGTTGGTAAAGCTGGCAGGAGAGCCTGCCTTCCGAAACATAGAACTGGAACAGGCAGTGGCAGGGCGGCAGCGCCATCGCCTCGACTTCGGCCGGATTCCAGGCCGAGACGATCAGCCGGCGCGAGTTGGGATTCCGCCGTATCTCCTTCAAAAGGCCCGCGATCTGGTCGATCTCGCCGCCATGCCCGTCCGGCCATGAGCGCCACTGCTTGCCATAGACCGGGCCGAGATCGCCGTTCTCGTCGGCCCATTCGTCCCAGATGGTGACGCCGTTGTCGTTGAGATATTTGATGTTGGTGTCGCCGGCCAGGAACCACAGAAGCTCGTGGATGATCGACTTCAGATGCAGCTTCTTGGTCGTCGTGACCGGAAAGCCGCGCGAAAGGTCGAACCGCATCTGGTAGCCGAACACCGAGCGCGTGCCGGTGCCGGTGCGGTCGCCGCGGTCGACGCCGTTCTCCAGCACATGCTTCAACAGGTCGAGATATTGGCGCATCGGCTCTGCCTCGATTCGGGTAACAGGCAATCATACCCGACCGACAGCCGGTCGAACACCGCAAAGCTGGCGGCAAATGTGGACCACGCCAGAAATCCGCGGCGCCGGCACGGTTTCGTGCCGGCCGCCGGGTGGCCGGGACTCAGAGCGAGCCGAGTTTGCCGAGGTCCTTCGCCACCAGATAGTAGAAGGTCACGCGGCTCTTGGTGTTGTCGGCCTGCATGGCCTTGCAGGTCTTCTCGATCGAGGCATTCGCCTTTGCGGCATCGGCAACGCCGAGCTTCTTGCCGATCCAGTTCTCCCGCACGCGGTCGAGTTCCTTCGGGTCGGTGCAGGACACCAGCGAGGAATCGCGGTTCCTGAGCGCAATGCCCAGATGCTTGACGATCTTATCGACCGCGTCGGCGCTGGCGCCGGCATCGTATTTCTTCACATCCGCAAGATAGTCGGCCATCAAACTTCCCCTCGTCGGCGCCACGGATCCGGTCGATGAGGGTTGTGGCGCGCCGCGCAACCTGTGCGCTAGGTCAGGACTCCTCACCGGGAGCGAGATTTGATTGAGTAGGCGCGCAAGTCAACCCTTGGCTGCACAGTTTGGCATAACCGGATAAGCGGCGGTTTGGCCTTTATTTTTCCCTCGTCGCTCCCTATATTCGCTTCGTCGGCTTGACCGACTATGGCGATAAACAGGCGATGAAATAAGCCGTTCGGACCCGGGGGCGGTACCCGGCGCCTCCACCAAAAACCGCTCTGGCTGACGGAGCGGCTTTTGCTGGGGGCGAAATAGGATCGACGAAGGTGTAAAGATCGTACTTTTGCCCGGCATTGTACCACCGTTATCGGGCTAAACTTATAGTTGCCAACGACAACTATGCGGAAGCTCGTCTCGCTGCTTAATGCGGCGCGAACGCTTCAAATCAAGTCCTAGCGGTTCGCACTTCTAGGCGGGGTTCGGAGGTACCTGGCAACAGAAACCTCCACCTTCCCCCTTCTTTGCTCATTCCCAGACCAACCCACGGCCAAGGCTTGTCCAGCGCTCGACGCGCGGCGCACAGCCTTGCCGCCCATCCTCCATGGACAAGCGATGCAAAACGTTTCCGACCGATTCTTCGTGCTGACCGGCGGTCCGGGTTCCGGCAAGACCACCTTGATCGAGGCGCTGCGTGCCGAAGGCTTCGCGACGGCCCCCGAAGCCGGGCGCGGCATCATCCGCGACCAGACGGCTATCGGCGGCCCTGCCCTTCCCTGGCAGGACCGCGCGCTCTTTGCCGAGCTGATGCTGGCGTGGGAACTGCGCTCCTGGCACGTTGCGCGTACCGAACCCGGCCCGGTCTTCTTCGACCGCGGCGCGCCCGACACGATCGGCTATCTCAGGCTCTGCGGCCTGCCGGTGCCGGACCACGTCGCAAGCGCGGTGCGAAAATTCCGCTACGCGCGCCGCGTCTTCGTCGCGCCGCCCTGGCCGGAGATCTTCACCCAGGACGAGGAGCGCAAGCAGACGCTCGACGAAGCCGAGCGCACATTTCGTTCCGTGACCGGCGTCTACGCGGAGCTCGGCTATGAGCTGATGACTTTGCCGCTTGTGCCGGTCGAAGAACGGATGCGCTTCGTCCTCGATCAAGCCGGCTTGCGATAGATATGAAAAAGGCCGGGCAAGCCCGGCCTTTTTTGAGTTGTTTCGAGGCGCCCTATTCCGCCGGCGCCTCGACAGTTTCACGCGCGCGGCCGAGCGTCAGCTTGGCCAGCGTGAACGAGATCACCGCGCACAGTGTGATGCCCGCCACCATCGGCAGCGGCGTGCCGTCGAAGAAGATGCCGGCGACGCCCATCGCCAGCGCGCCGATGGCGAAATGCAGCGTGCCCATCAGCGCCGACGCCGTGCCGGCGATCTCGCCATGCTCTTCCATCGCCAGCACCGAGGTGGTCGGGATGACCAGGCCGAGGAAGCCATAGCCGACGAAAAGCAGCGCGGCCATCACGTCGAGCCGGTCGACGCCGGACGCCATGATCGCGAACAGCGCCACCATCACCGTGGCATAGCCGGTGACCGCCACCCAGACGACGCGCTTCAACCCGAAGCGGTCGGCGAGCATCCCGGTCAGCTGCGACATGCCGATGAAGGCGACCGCGTTGATCGAGAAGAACACGCTGTAGACCGACGGCGACAGGCCGTAATGGTCGATCAGGATGAAGGACGAGCTCGACAGATAGACGAAGAAGCTCGCGATGCCGAAGCCGGCGATCGCCACAAGGCCGAGGAAATTGCGGTCGCCCATCAGGTAGCGGTAGCCGGCAAGCGCCGTGCCGAAGGACGAGCCGGCGCGCTCTTCGACCGGCCGCGTTTCCTTGAGCGAGGTGGCAAGCAGGATGGTTGCCAGAGCGGCCGCACCCGTCACCGTCCAGAACACGGCGCGCCAGCCGAAGCTTTCAATGATCTGGCTGCCGGTCAGCGGCGCCAGGATAGGCGACACCGAGAACACCAGCATCAGAAGCGACATCAGCTTGGCGGCCTCGTTGCCGGTGTGCAGGTCGCGCACGATGGCGCGCGGCACCGCCATGCCGGCGCTGGCGCCGAGACCCTGCAGGAAGCGGAAGGCGATCAACCATTCGATGGTCGGCGCCATCGCCGAGCCGACGCCGCCGACCATGAACAGCGCGAGGCCGGCGTAGAGCGGCGCCTTGCGGCCGACCATGTCGGAGATCGGGCCGACGACGATCTGGCCGAAACCCATCGACAGGAAGAAGATCAACAGGCTCATCTGTACCGCGGCGGTGCCGGCATGCAGGTCCTGGCCGATCGAAGGCAACGCGGGAAGATACATGTCGATGGCGAACGGTCCGATCGCGGACAACAAGCCGAGCACGACCGCGATGCGGAGGAATTTGGGACTCATGATAAGGCTCTTTTTCGGATCTGGTTGCCGCCGCGAAATACCGGCGTCTGAACCCAGGACGTTCCATCCCGTGGAAATCCGACATCCGGGAGCGATTTACTCGTCTCCTTCAGAGCGAGCTTAATCGCCCTTCGGCGCGAACTTCCCTTTGTTGTGTCCACAAATTTAGACAGGCTTGTCCAATTCGTCAATCACCGCTATATAGATTTTCATGAAGCACGGCGTTTCTCCTGACACTTTCCCGCCACGCAGCCACGAGGCCAAGCGCGTGTCGGTGGTGGATGCAGCCGCTGCCGTCTTCTGCCGCGAAGGTTATGCCGGCGCCAATATCGACCTGATCGCCGCCGAAGCCGGCGTCTCGCGCCAGACCGTCTACAATCATCACGGCGACAAGGAAAAGCTCTTCGTCGCCGTTGTGCGTGACCTGACGGAGCGCTGCAACGCCGGCATCTTCGCCACCATCGCCAGCTTCCCCGACCAGCCTATGGATCTGGAAGCCGACCTGGTCGGCTTTGCCGTGCGCATGAACCGCAACTGCATCTGCAACCGCGACGGCCGTTTCCTGCGCAAGCTGATCCAGGCCGAAGGCGAGCGTTATCCGGAACTGTTTGCCGAATGGCGCGAGCAGGGCCCGGGCCGCACATGGTCGGCGCTTGCCGCGCGCTTCGCCCGGCTTGCCTTTGCCGGTCACCTGGCAATCGGCGATCCTGACGTCGCGGCGCGTCAGTTTCTCGCCCTCGTCAACGCCGAACTTCAAATCACCTTCATGCTGGGCGGCGTGCCGACCGAGGAAGAGGTCCTGCGCTCCGCCACCAATGGCGTGCGAACCTTTCTCAGCGCTTTCGCCAGGAAGAAGTCGCCAGCCGGCAAACAGGCGGCGCTGGTTCACGCCTGAGCGATCAAATCGTCGACACCCCCTCTTGGCCTCACGCCTTTGCGCCTATATGCGGTTTACGCCGCGCTCAAGCTTGATTACAGCTATGCGGACGATTCAACGGAACCCGACCATCACATGGCCGACGACCATATCCGCTACGACATTCTGGCCCAGGAGGCTCTGCGCGGCGTCATGCGCAAGGTCCTGGCCGAGGTCGCGCGCACTGGCCTTCCGGGCAATCATCATTTCTTCATCACCTTCCTGACCGGCGCGCCGGGCGTACGCATCTCATCCAGGCTGCGCGAGCGCTATCCGGAGCAGATGACCATCGTCATCCAGTTCCAGTATTGGGACCTCAAGGTGACGGATGCCGGCTTCGAGGTCGGGCTTTCCTTCTCCGACGTGCCGGAAAAACTCGAGATCCCCTTCTCCGCCGTGCGCGGCTTCTACGATCCGTCGGTGAATTTCGAGCTCGAATTCGACGTCAAGACGGAGAGCGCCGAGGACGAGGCCGCCGCTCCGGCGCCCGAGCCGGTCGCCGTGGTCCCCGAGAAGAAGCCGGAAACGAAGAAGAAGGCCGCCGAGGCCGAAAAGAAGCCGGCGGTCGCCGAGACCGGCGGCAAGGGCGCCGACGTCGTCTCGCTCGACGCTTTCCGCAAGAAGTAGCGTGGCGCCGTGGGCGAGGTCGTCAATCTCCGCCAGGCCCGCAAGCAGAAAGCGCGCACCGAGAAGGAACGCCAGGCGAGCGAGAACCGGGCCTCGCATGGCCGGACCAAAGCCGAGCGCGAGCGTGACCGGCTGACGTCGGAGAAGGCCGAGAAATTCGTGGCCGGCCACCTCCGGGAAAAACCCGACGATCCCGGCAAGCGCTGAGTCCTGCAATGGCCGCGGTCGAAAAACGTTCGGTAACGATCCGCGGTCACCGCACCAGCTTTTCGCTTGAACAGCCCTTCTATGACGATCTCATCGCCATCGCCGCGCAGCGTTCGCTGTCGCTCGCGGCTCTGGTCGCCGAGATCGACGAGACGCGCACCCGCGACGCCAACCTGTCATCCGCGCTGAGGCTCTATGTGCTCGCCTGGGCGAAACGCGGCGGCGCGACGTCCTGAGGATGGTTTAGGCCGGATCGCTGACGCTCTGTTGGGCCTTGCGCTTTGCGCCGAAGCTGAGCAAGGCGGTGCGGTCGCGCTCCTCCGCCTGCTTTTTCGATCTTACCCGCATCATGTCTTTCCAGCCGATATAGCCGATGAGCCGTTCTTCCTCGCGTGAGACGACCGGCAGGTGCGAGACATTGGCGGTGAGCAGCTTGTCGGAAAGCGCCTCCAGATACTCGTCCGGATAAGCGAGCGTGATCTTGCTGCCGGCGAGCAGTTCGCGGAGGGTGGCCTTGCGGTGCTTGCCGTTACGACGCCAGCGCAGGATCGCCGGCGGATCGATGACGCCGAGCACATGCCCCGCTTCATCGATCACCGGGAAGCTCGGGTGCCGCGTGTCCGGCGCGGTCAGGAAGCTCGCCGCGCCATGCAGCGTCATCGTCGCCGGCACGCTCTCGACCTTGGTCGTCATCACTTCCTTGACCCTGGTCAGGGCGAACGGATCGACGCGGTATTCGCGCACGAGATGGTGCCCGCGCCGCGCCACTTTCTCGGTCAGGATCGAGCGCTTCATCAACAGCACGGTGACCGCGTGCGCGGTCGCGCAGGCTGCGATCAGCGGCACCAGCACATGCGTGTTGCCGGTGAGCTCGGTGGCGAAGAAGGTCGCGGTGAGCGGCGCGCGCATGGTGCCGCCCATGGTCGCAGCCATCGCCAGCAGCGGCCAGAAGCCGGGGCTTGCCTCGGGCAGGATGCCCGAGAGCACCGCGCCCATCGCACCGCCCATGATGAGCAGCGGTGCCAGCACGCCGCCCGATGTTCCGGATCCCAGCGCGACTGACCAGATGACGGCCTTCACCACCAAAAGCAGCAGCGCGGCGGTCGCGACCGTGCGGCCGTCGAGCATGTTGGCGATGTTGTCGTAGCCGACGCCAAGCGCGTGCGGCTCGATCAGCCCGCCGATGCCGACCACCAGGCCGCCGATCATCGGCCACCACATCCAGTGGATCGGCAGCTTCAGGAAGGCGTCCTCGCAGGCATAGACCAATTGCGTCAGCAATCCCGAAAGCAGCCCGGCGGCAATGCCGACCAGCACCCAGCCGCCGAGCCCGGCGATCGATGCCTCCATGCTGCCTGAAAACGGAAAGATCGGGCTCGGCATGTGCAGCAGCGTGCGCTCGACCTCCGCGACGATCGCGGCGACGGCGACCGGGATGAAGCTGCGCGGCGTCCATTCGAACAAAAGCAGCTCGACGGCGAGCATGATTGCCGCGATCGGCGTGCCGAACACCGTCGTCATGCCGGCCGCCGCGCCCGCCACAAGCAGCGTCTTGCGCTCATTGTCGCTGACCGGCAGCATCTGCGCGATCAGCGAGCCGATGGCGCCGCCGGTCATGATGATCGGGCCTTCGGCGCCGAAGGGTCCGCCCGAGCCGATCGAGATCGCCGAGGACAGCGGCTTCAGCACCGCGACCTTGGCGTCGAGCCGCGAGCGCCCGAGCAGGATCGCCTCGATGGCCTCGGGGATGCCGTGGCCGCGGATCTTCTCGCTGCCGAAGCGCGCCATCAGGCCGATGATCAGCGCGCCGACCACCGGAACGAGCACGGCGGCGAGCCCGAGCGGTGAGTCCTCGAGCTTGAGCTCGGCCAGCGAGAACTGGCCGAAATAGGCGATGTTGGTGGCAAGCCTGATGAGCTGCAGAAGCACGATGCCGGCAAGGAGCCCGGCGGTCGCCACCACCACGGCGATGGCCGCGATGACGAGCACGCGCGGATCGGTCGTGAAGTCGCGAAGATGGCCGTTGCCGGCGTGAGACGATTTCATTTTGGGAGCCTGAACTTTCTGGCGGCGCAATGGCCGTCCGGTTTCAGGTGGCCTCATATCGTAATACGATATAAATCTTCAAGCCGTTTTCGCGACCTGCTCCGCGTCATTTTGGACAGGGATCGCGACAACCTGTTGAGCTTTTGCGGGAAAGGACCATAAGTCGGGGAATGACGCCGTCGAAACCACGTCCCGCCATCAGCCAGGCCGACTACCAGCGGCTGTCACAGTTCCGTTACCTGATCCGCCGCTTTCTCGAATTCAGCCAGGTCCAGGCCAATGAGGCGGGCCTCACGCCGCGCCAGCACCAGGCGCTGCTGGCGATCAAGGGATTTCCAAGCGGCGGGCCGGTGGCGGTGGGCGATCTCGCTGAGCGGCTGCGCATCCGCCACCACAGCGCGGTGGAGCTGGTGAACCGCCTTGCCGAGGCAGGCCTGGTCATTCGCGATCAGGACAAGAGCGATCATCGCCGCGTCCTGCTGCAGCTCACCCCTTTGGCCGACGATCGCCTGGCCGAATTGTCGGCCGCGCATCTCGACGAACTGTCGCGCATAGAGCCGATGCTGCGGCGTCTGCTCTCGCGCCAGGAAGAGTCCTAGGCGCGCGCCGGCGCATCTGGGTCAGCTCCGCTATGCGCGGCGTAAAACTCAACCGCCGTCGAGCGACTTCAACAGATTGTCGATCGTGAACGGGTTGGCCTTGGGCTTCACCGGCGCAGGGGGCGAACCGTCGTTGACGCCGGGCAGCGATCCGTCGACCTTCCGCGCTTGCTCGGCCGCCTTGCGTGCTGCTTCCAGCTTCGCCTGTTCCGCCTTCTTGCGGTCGGCCTCGGCCTGCGCTTTGGCCGCTTCGTCCGCGGCCCGCTGCTCGGCCTCCGCCTTCGCCTGTGCATCGGCCTTGGCCTTGGCGTCCGCTTCGGCCTGCGCCCTGGCGTCGGCTTCCGCCTTGGCCCTCGCCTCTTCGTCGGCCTTGGCCTTTGCCTCGGCTTCCGCATGTGCCTGCGCTTCCGCTTCGGCTTTCGCCCTGGCTTCGGCCTCGGCCTTCTGCCGCGCCACTTCCTCTTGCCGGCGCAACTCCTCGGCCGCCTTGTCTCGCTCCGTCTGCAGCGCCGCGTAATAGCGCACCTCGTGCCGCAGCCGCTGCTTTTCGAGCAGCGCCGCCTGCATCGCCTCGACCCGCTGCTGCTCCTTCTCCAGGGCGCGCTGCGTCAGGAACTGCGCCAGCGGACCGCTGTCGAATTGGGGCGCGGCCGCCCCGAGCGGGCCGGCCAGGCTGAAATTGACGGCAGGCTCCGAGCCCACCAAAGCCTCATCGCCGGGACGATAGGTCAGCGCCCCCTTCGCCGTGACGGTGCTCGTGTTGAGATCGGCGGTGACGTCGGCGGACAAGGTAGCGCCGGGATTGTCGAGGCTGATCGGCGGCGCCCGCAGCGTGCCGTTGGCGACGGTGAAGGCCACATCCGTATCGCCGGCGGCGAAGCTGCCCTCGCCGACGATCCGCGGCGCGAACTCCGCGGTCTTGGCCGTGTCGATATCGCGTCCGATCGCGTCGGCCTTGGCGATGATGGCGCCAAAGCCGTCCGGATTGATACCGTCCACTTTCAATGCCTTCAGCGCCGCTGTGCCCGATCCGGAAAGAGCCGCGATCATGGCGTCGACCGATTTGCCGCTGGTCGACAGCGCCGCCGAAAGATCGCCGCTGCCGCCGATGCCCGCGCCCGGCAGGATGGCGGAAAGATCGCTGCCGGCCAACCTCATCTGGCCGGAGAACAGGCCAGTGCCCTCGGTGTTCTTCAGGTCGAACAGGCCGGTCACATCGCCGCCATAGAGCTTCGCCTTGAGGTCGGAGACATGGATGCCTTCGCGATCGAGCTTCAGCGAGAAGGAAGCGTCATGCGCCGTCGCGAACCGCCCGACGGCGAGCGCCGAGGTATTGAGATCGAGGTCGGCGTTGAAAGGAAGGGTCGACTTCTGACTGAACGGCGTCGTCGGCCACCGGCCCTTGGCGGGAGCGAAGGACTGGTCGCCGAACAGCGAGACCGCCAGCGGATCGAGGTCGAGTTCGTCGAGCGCCAGCGCCCCGGCAAGATGCGGCAGCCCATCCTTGGTGTCGATGTTGATGTCGCCGGAGACCGCCGCCTTGTTGATCGAACCGGTGAGGCCGCTCAGCACCAGGAGCCCGTTGCCGAAATCGGCATCGGCCGCCAGCGACGTCGACGTGCCCGTTCCCATCCCCGGCAAGCCTACCCCCGTCGTCATCAGCCACGGCTCGATATCGGCGGCGTCGAGATTGATCTTGCCCTTGGCGGCGGCGCCTTGCGCCGTCTCGGCGACGGTTCCGTCGAAGCTTGCCCTGAAATCGTCGGCCGTCAGGTTGAAGCTGGTCGCGAGACCGCCGGCGACCGAGCCCTTCGCCGAGATGTCGGTGTTGGCGTGGCCGAGCATGCCGAGCGGCAGCGCCGGCAGGCCGTAAAGCGCAAGCAGCGTGGTGGCATTGTCGTTGCGGGCGTTGAAGGTGATCGACACCGGCGCCTCGGAGAGCTTGTCCGTGGTCCCCTTGCCGGAAAGCGAGGCTGAGAAGGCCGAGCCGCCCGCCTTGCCCTGGGCCGAGAGCGCCAGGCCCGTGGTGCCGTCGCCATTGTCGGCGGCGCTGGTCAAGAGATCGATGCGCGCGTCCTGGAACAGTTCGGGATAGGCCGCCGCGCGGCCGGCCAGGCCTTTGAGCACGCCATTGTCGGGATAATGCCGAGCCGCGACATCGATCAGCGGCTTGAGGTCCACCGCCACCACGGAAGCGTTGAGCTTGCCGGTCGGGCTTTGGGGAAAATCCTTGATCCGGCCCGTGGCGCTGATCGAGGCGCCGGCCAGGCCGCCGATCGAAAGCCGGTCTATCTCGAGCAGGCCCTCGCGCAGCCGCAGCGCCGTGTCGACGGTGTCGGCGCTCAAGCCGCCAGCGCTGACCGGCCCCGCCTTGATCCGGAAATCGAGATCGCGATCCGAAAAGCGGTTGGCGCCCTTGTCGCTGATGAAGATCGAGGCGAAGGCGGCCAGCCCGTCCAGGTCCATCTCGCCGCCGGTAAGCCGCATCAGCACCGATGGCCTGGCGCCGTCCGGTTGGCTGGAATCGATGCTGCCCGAGAATTTCGCCTTGCCGAGGATGAGTTCGAGATCGCTGAAGGACTGCCGGTTCTCGCTGAGATCGACCTTGGCCTTGAAGCCTGCCGCGGGCAGCCGGCGGATCGCCTCGTCGACATCCTTCGACAGCCAGGCGGCAAAGCCGGAAGGCTGTCCGACGGCCAGCAGCAACGAGCCGGTGAAACCGAAGTGGTCTTCCACGGTGAGCCTGCCGTCGGCTTCGAGCGTCGTGCGGCCCGGCAGCGTCGCGGCAAGCGACTTGACCGACCAGCCGCCCTCGACGGGCTCGGCCGACAGCCGCACGTCGCGCACCGTCGTGTCGCCCGCCACCACCGCCGGCAACCTGACCTCGAGCGCCCCTGGTATCGTCGGCTTCGGCATGTGCTGCAGCGTCTGCTCGAAGGCAGCGATGCGCTGGTCGAGCGTGAAGCCTGAGCCGGTGGCTCCACCGACAGCCTCGTCAAACTGGACCTGCGCCCCGCTGGCCTCGACCGCGAAATGCGGCTTCAGGCCGAGATCGACCGAGGCCTTGCCGTCGGCGGTATAGGGATTGTCGAGCGGGCCGGTTTCGAAGCGGAACTCCTCGACATCGAGCTTCTGGTGGTCGAGCGCGAACTTGCCGTTCAGTCGGAAGCCCGGATCGGGCTTGCCGGTGCTGATCTTGACCGGCTCGCCGTCATTGCCGCGCAGCTCGGCCGAGTTTTTGTCCGCACCCGAGATCTTGAACTGGCCGGAATAGACCGCCGCGCCCTTGACGATGCCGGCATTGCCGTCGGCTTCGACGATCAGCGGATAGGCATCGGGATCGGCCTTCAGCCTGAGCCGCATCTGGCCGTCCGGTTCCACCTTGCCGGTCGAGGCCGAGACATCGGTGCGCAGGCCGTCGAAGCGTAGCGTTCCGTCCATGCGCCATGGACCGGTGAGCGCCTTGGCCGAAATGGTCGAGTTGATCTCCGAGATCAGATGGCTGCGCCCGCCGGCGGCGTGGCGAAGCTCGATCTGCCCCTCGGTCACCGATAGCTTCTCGATGGCGATCTGGCCGGGGTTGAAGGGCGTCGACGGCCGGATCGCCCAGTCGACGGTGCCGTTGCCGGCGACATCGATGATAGCTCTGGGGTGCACCAGCCGCATGTCGAAGATCAGCACCTCGCCGCGCAGGAACGGCGCGAGCTCCGCATCCATGGAAAAGGTCTCGACCGTCATCGCCGGCTTGCCTTCCGGCCCGCCCGCGACCTCGACATTCGAGAAGGTCACCGACGGAAACGGCAGCAGCCGCGCCGTCGCATCGCCCTTCACAGTCACCTTGCGGCCGAGGATGGCGCTGGCCTCGCGCTCGAAATCGCCCCGGTAACCCGTCCAGTCGATGAAATACGGCACCACCAGCGCCGCGCACAGCACCAGCACGAACAGGCCACCGAAGATCACGAACAGGCGGGCGAGCATCTGTTTCCCGGGTTGAAAGTCAGCCGCACTCTACCCGCATCCGCGTGTCGATAAAGAGGCAATTCAGCACCCGGCGGCCGCCAACCTCTCCAGTTGCGCGATCGCTCGCGGTCAGGATATCTCTTTTCCCGATCCCTGCCCTTCCGGCCGCGTCCTTGGCCGCCACAGATCTGAACCCAACACGGAGCGTTCCCGATGTCAGGCAAGAACTGGGACAGAGTGCCGATCGACGCGCAGAGCGTCGACGCTCCGCTGTCGACGGCCGCGATCTTCCTTGTCGTGACGGTCGGCAGCGACAAGGCCGCGCTTTCGGCCGCCGCCTCGGTGCTGGGCGAGCTCGATGATCTCGTCAAGAATGTCGGCTTCCGCGACCTGTCGGGCCGGCTGTCCTGCATCGCCGGCATCGGCGCCGGGCTCTGGAACCGCCTGTCGCCCAGCCGGCGGCCGCGCGAGCTGAAACCCTTCGCGCCGATCGAGGGCGCGGCGCATTCGGCGCCCTCGACCCCGGGCGATCTGCTGTTCCACATCCGCGCCGAGCGGCCCGACATGTGCTTCGAGCTCGAACGCATCCTGCTGGACGCCCTTGGCGGCAGCGTGACCGTCGCCGACGAAGTGTCCGGATTTCGCTATTTCGACGCGCGCGATCTCCTGGGCTTCGTCGACGGCACCGCCAATCCGACCGGCCTCGACTTGCCCGCCTCCGCCTTGGTCGGCGACGAGGACGGCGACTTTGCCGGCGGCAGCTACGTCGTCGTGCAAAAATACCTGCACGATATGGCGGCCTGGAAAGAGACGCCGACCCATGTCCAGGAAGAGATCATCGGTCGCACCAAGATCGACAACATCGAGATCGATGACGAAGACAAGCCGCGCAAATCGCACAAATCGCTGGCCACGATCGAGGACGACGCCGGCAACGAATACGACATCCTGCGCGACAACATGCCGTTCGGCCGTCCGGGGCAGAACGAGTTCGGAACCTATTTCATCGGCTACACGCGCTATCTGTGGGTGATCGAAAAAATGCTGCAGCGCATGTATGTCGGCGAGCCGCCCGGCGCCTATGACCGGCTGCTCGACTTCTCCACGCCGCACACCGGCACGACCTTCTTCGCGCCGACGCGGCCCATGCTGCAGAAGCTGGTCGAAGGCGTGGGAGAATAGCCGCCGGCCAGCGTATCAGCCCGCCGCCGGCAGGATCTTGCCCGGATTCATGATGTTCAGCGGATCGAGCCCCTGCTTGATCATGCGCATGATGTCGACGCCATGGCCGAGCTCGTGGCGCAGGAAGCCGACCTTGCCCTGGCCGATGCCATGCTCGCCCGTGCAGGTGCCTTCCATCGCGATGGCGCGCATGTTGAGACGGGCGACAAATTTTTCCGCAAGCGCTATCTCGGCCGGGTTGTCGACGTCCATCAGCACCAGCACATGGAAATTGCCGTCGCCGGCATGGCCGACGATCGGCGCCACCAGCCCCATCTCGGCAATGTCGGCCTCGGTTTCGGTGACGCATTCGGCAAGCCGCGAGATCGGCACGCAGACATCGGTCGACAGCCCCTTGGCGCCGGGACGCAGCGTCAGCGACGACCAATAGGCGTCGTGGCGCGCCTTCCAGAGCTTTGTCCGCTCCTCCGCGACGCTGGTCCACAGGAACGGCCCGCCGCCATTCTCCTCGGCGATCATGCCGAACGTCTCGGCCTGTTCGGCCACGCCCGCGTCGCTGCCGTGGAACTCGACGAACAGGCACGGGCTCTCCGGATAGTCGAGCTTGGAATAATTCTTCATCGCCCGCATCTGCAGCGCGTTGACCAGTTCGATGCGCGCCACCGGGATGCCCATCTGGATCGTCGCGATCACCGTGTTGCAGGCCGCCTCGAGGCTCGGGAACGGGCAGACGCCGCCCGAGATCGCCTGCGGAATGCCCTGCAGCCTCAGCGTCAGCGAGGTGATGACGCCGAGCGTGCCTTCCGAGCCGACCAGAAGCCGCGTCAAGTCGTAGCCGGCCGAGCTTTTCTTCGCCCGCTTGCCGGTGGTCACCGTCTCGCCGTCGGCCATGACCGCGGTCAGCGACAGCACGTTCTCGCGCATCGTGCCGTAGCGCACCGCGTTGGTGCCGGAAGCCCTGGTCGCCGCCATGCCGCCGAGCGAGGCATTGGCGCCCGGATCGATCGGAAAGAACAGGCCGGTGTCGCGCAGGTGCCGGTTGAGGTCCTCGCGCGTCACCCCGGGCTCGACGGTGCAATCGAGGTCCTGCGGATTGACGGCCAGGATGCGGTTCATGCGCGACGTGTCGATGGAGATGCCGCCGCCCGGCGCGTTGGTGTGGCCCTCGAGCGAGGAACCGACACCGAAGGCGATGACCGGCACGCGGTGGGCGGCGCAGGCGCGCACGATCTCCTGCACGTCCGCAGTCGTCTCGGCGAAAGCGACGCCGTCCGGCGCCTGGGTCGGGATGTAGGTGGTGGTGTGCGCGTGCTGGCCTCGTATCGCCGCGCCGGTCTGGAAGCGCTCGCCGAAGCGCTGCTTGAGTATGCCGAGCACCGCGGCGATGCCTTCCTCATTGCGTTCGACGGGGTTGAGGTCGCTCAAAGCCATGAATTCCTCCGCGAATGGACCAGCGGCCACTCTTGTTATGCAGCTATGGATGATGCCTAAAGCAATTCGAGGAAAAGTGCCAAGCGGTTAGGCTAGGCGACTTTTTGCGCCAGAACGACGAGAATCTCAGCAGCCACGCCCTGCCCAGCGACGATCAAGGAAAAGCAATGACGATCCCCGCACCCATCCTGTCCCGCCCGTTGGCGATCGAGAAGGACTGGATCGACTATAATGGCCACCTCAACATGGCCTATTACAACGTGCTGTTCGATCGCGGCACCGACGAAGCGTTCGCGATGATGGGAGTGGACGCAAGCTATACCAAGGAACGCCGCCTCAGCGTCTACACCGCGGAAGTCCATGTCTGCTACGTGCGTGAGCTGCATCTTCACGACACGGTCAAGGTCTCGTTCCAGCTCATCGATCATGACGACAAGCGGTTGCGGACCTATCAGGAAATCCGCCACGTCGACGGCTGGCTCGCTGCCACGTCGGAAACGCTGTCGCTGCATGTCGACATGGAAGGACCGAAGGTCGCGCCCTTCCCCGCCGACGTGATGGCCAAGCTGGAGGCCGTGCGCGCCGCCCATGCGACGCTGCCCATGCCCGAGCGCGCCGGCCGCTCGATCGGCATCAAGCGCAAGAGCGCTTGAAAACCCGCACGCCCGCGTTAACCTTACCAAGGTTTTAACGTGAACAAGTCAGTTGAGTCCGTTGAACGACTCACCGGCGCGTTCGAAAACCGCCGTACCGGGTTTGCGCACGGGGCGGCTGGCGGAATGCGGTGCGAGGACAGTGCATGAAAACCGACATCAAGGTCGAAGTGGAGCGCTTGGCGGCCGATCCACGCATCACCGACTATGATTTCTGGCGATCGTTGAAGAACGTCAACAACGAGATCTTCCACATCGCCAACAACAACGAACCTATCCCGTTCGACATGATCCGCTGGCGCGCGATTCTGAAGCAGGCGCGCATGAAGCGTGGCCACGCCTAAAGCATGTCTCCCGAAAGTGGGAACCGGTTTCCGGGATGAAGACATGCGTGAAATCAAAAACCTAAAGCGCATGCAGCGAATTTGAAAGATCGCGACGCGCTGTCACTTCTGCCTGAAGGCGCCCAGCGGCGAACGCGGCTCGACCGGTGACGACTGGATGATGGCGGTGTTGGTCATCGCGTAGGGAATGATCCGGTCGATCACGCGCTCGAGCTCGCTCACCGAGCCGACATGGGCGAGCGCGATGAAGCAGTCCTCGCCGGTCACCCGGTCGCATTGCGCGATTTCCGGCAGCTCGCGGATGATGTCCGCCACCACGGAAAGCTGTCCCGGCACCGGCCTGATTCTGAGCCATGCCGACAGCTTCATGCCGAGAGCGGCCGGATTGATCCTGACCGTGTAGGCCTCGATCACGCCGTTTTCCTGCAGCTTGCGGATGCGCTCGGCCACGCTCGGCGCCGACAGCCCGACGGCGCGCGCCAGTTCCGCCGTGCTGATGCGCGCATCCTTTTCCAGGAGCCGCAGGAGCTTCAGATCGATCGCGTCCAGGTCGATATTTTCACTTCGAAGGTTTTTCAAGAAGAACCTCTTCTATCAAAAAGCGAAAGCGCCATCTGGCCATTTATTGCGTATATAGTCGGCGGATTACACCTGCGATAATGCACGCATGAAAGCTCAAACGCAAATTCCAACTGCAAACCCGGCCAGCGGTGATACAGAAGCGCGCTCCGCCGGCCCCACCGCACTTGCCGGAATGGCCGACGCGTTGCCGCCGCACGTCTGGTTCTGCGTCAGCGCCGTGTTCCATTATCTCGGGCCGGCCTTCGCCGTGCTGCTCTTCGCTCAGGTCGGCGTGCTCGGCATGGCTTGGCTGCGCATCGCCACCGCCGCCCTCATCTTCGCCCCTTTGACCAAGCCCTGGCGCGTCTTCGCGCGCGCCGATCGCGACCGGCGACTGCTGCTGCTGGCCTTCGGCATCTGCCTGGCGGTGATGAACTGCTCGTTCTATCTGGCGCTCGACCGCCTGCCCATCTCGCTGGTGGCGGCGATCGAATTCGTCGGCACGATCGCCGTCGCGCTGGTCGGCCTGCGCAGCCGGCGCAACTTTGCGGCGCTCGCTGTTGCCGTCGCCGGCACATTGCTTCTCATCGACGTGAAATGGTCGAGCGATCCGGTCGGCCTGTGCTGGGCGTTTTTGAATGGCGCCCTGTTCGTCGGCTACATCGTGATCGGTCACCGCGTCGCCCAGGCAGGCTTCGGCATCGCCGGCCTCGGCGCCGCCATGGCGGTCGCGTTCCTCATCGTATTGCCCATCGGCTTTCGCGAGGCGCTGCCTGCCTTCTCGTCGCCGCAACTGCTCGCGGCTGCGATCGGCGTCGGCGTCTGCTCCTCGGTCATCCCCTATATCTGCGACCAGCTCGCCATGGCGCGGCTGCCGCGCGCGAGCTTCGCTCTGATGCTGTCTCTGCTGCCGCTCACGGCAACGCTGATCGGCGTGATCGTGCTGCGCCAGGTGCCGGGCGTCACCGACTGCCTTGGCGTCGCTCTGGTGATCACCGGCGTTGCCATGCATAAGCCGGCGGCAAATGCGTGAATTGTTCGACTAGGCGAGCTTCTCTTTGAGAAACGCCACCGTCCGGCCCCAGGCGAGATCGGCGGCCTTCTTGTCATAGCGCGCGGCCGACGTATCGTTGTTGAAGGCGTGGTTGGCGCCCTCATAGACATAGACCTTGTATTCGACATGCGCGGCGTCCAAGGCCTTCTTATAGGCATCGATGCCGTCATTGGTACGCGTATCGAGCCCGGCATAATGAAGGAGCAGCGGCGCCTTGATTTTCGCGGCGTCCTCGGCCTTGGGCTGCATGCCGTAATAGGCGACGCCGGCGCTGAGGTCGGGCGCATGGACGGCAAGCTGGTTGACCGCGCCGCCGCCCCAGCAGAAGCCGACCGCCCCGACCTTGCCGTTGCCGTCCTTGAGGCTCTTGAGGTAGGCGACCGTCGCCACGCCGTCGGCCGCGACCTGGGCAGCATCGAGCTTGCTGAACATGTCGCGTGCCTTGTCCTCGTCGGAAGGCGTGCCGCCAAGCGGCGACAGGAAGTCCGGCGCCAGCGCGACGAATCCCTCCAGCGCCACGCGCCGGGTGACATCGCGGATATGCGGGTTCAGTCCCCGGTTCTCGTGGATGACGATGACGGTGCCGAGCTTGCCCTGCTGGTCGGCCGGCTTGACCAGATAGGCTTTCATCTCATCGCTCGAGCCGGGATATGTGATGTTCTCGCCCTTAACGCGGCTGTCGTCCTCGGCGACGATCGCCGCCTGGGCCGAGTTGGCCGCCAGCATCGGAGCGATCGCGGCCGCCGCGGCGCCCGAGCCCGCCAGCTTCGTCAGTTGCTCCATGAAGCGGCGGCGATCGAGCGTCAGATGGGTGTATTCGTCATAGGCATCGATCATCGCCTGTGTGATGACAGGCTGCGTAGTGACGGGCTTGGCAACGGGTTCGGTCATGGCTCTCCTCGACGACAATGGGGGACGATTCCGCGGATCGACGCGCAAGATAGGGTCAAGATCCATACGGTCCAGCACGCACGGATAACGATCCGGAGAGCTTCGGTTCGCCCATCACATTTTGGTCATTTCCGAAAGCCTTGATGGTGCTGTCACATTAGGCGTCGAAGCTGCCCAGGCGGCTTTGATCCGAACGACGAAAGGGGAATCCCATGAACGTCCAGGACATCATCAACACCGTTGCCTCGAAGGCCGGCCTCGACGAGCCGACCACCGAGAAGGTTGTCGGCACCATCTTTTCCGTGCTGGAGCACGAGGCGGAAGGCACCAGCGTTTCATCCTTCTTCGACCAGATCCCCGGCGCCGGCGCGCTGGCCCAGAAATATGACGTGATGGCCGCCGGCGCGGCCAATTCGGGCGGCGGCCTTTTGTCGTCGCTGCAAGGGGCGCTTGGCGGCGTGCTCGGCGAAAAGGCCGGCGCCCTGATCAACGGCGTCGCCGCCCTCAAGGCCTCCGGCCTCGACATGGCGCAAATCCGTCAGGCCGGCGAGACCCTGATCAAGCAGGCCGAGGCCGCCGCCGGGCCTGACCTGACCAATCAGGTGCTTGACCAGGTGCCCAGCCTGCGGGGCCATCTCGGACTCTAAGGCATTCCGCACCGGTCTTGCCGGATCAAGCCATTCGGCGACCAGACTGATTGCCTGTGCCACCCGCATCCGGAGGCGGATCGCACGGGAAATCAATCTGGCGCGACCCGGAATATCGATATTTTCGAACTATCGTACATGCTCCGGAAACCATGCTCATGGCTTCCGAGGCTCCCGTTAATTGCCATTAACCACCTATTAGAAGTTGCATACGATTGTGCTGACTGAACTATCGGTATCCGCATTGGGGGCGGCTGCCTTTCATCGCCTGTGTCAAACCCCTCGCCCGGATATGGCAATCGGCCGTTCGCGCTGACGGACGCCGGGCGGCCGCTTGATGAGGCAAGAAGGTCCGGCACCTCCGAAAACGAAGAGGCTAACCGGCCATGATGCGCGTCATCTCCTGCGTGACGGTCGACCATAATCTATGGCTCGTCCTCGTCGCGGCGCTGGTCTGCGCCGCGGGCTGCTGGGCGACCATCAGGCTCTTCCTGCGGGCGCATGAGGCCGAGGGGCTGCAGCAGGTCGGCTGGCATTTCCTAACCTCGGTCTGCGCCGGATCATCGATCTGGTGCACGCATTTCATCGCCATGCTGGCTTACGATCCCGGCGCCGCGATCACCTTCGACCCGGTGCTGACGATCGCCTCGCTCTTCATTGCCATCACCGGCACGGCCGCCGGCTTCATCGCGGCGACGACCCACGCGCCGCGCATCGCCCCGATCGTCGGAGGCGTCATCGTCGGCCTGGCGATTTCCGGCATGCACTACACCGGCATGGCCGCCTATCATGTCGACGGCATCGTCGAATGGAACACGGCCTATATTGCCGCCTCTGTCCTGTTCTCCGTGGTCTTTGCCTGCCTCGCCGTCAGCGTCGCCCTGAACGAACGGTTGTCCGGCCGCAACTATTGGGCCGCGGCCGTCCTGGTGCTGGCCATCGTCAGCCTGCATTTCACCGCAATGGCGGCGGTGCAGGTGACGCCGTTGGTGACGCGCGGGGCCGCCACCGATTCGCTGGCCTTGCATGCGATGGCGCTCGGCGTTGCCGTTGCCGGCCTGATCATCATCGGCACAGGCCTTGCCAGCTATCTGATCGACGACCGGACGCGCACGGAGGCCTTTCAACGCCTGCATCATCTGGCGATGAACGACACGCTGACCGGCCTGCCCAACCGCGCCAACTTCAACGATCATCTCGACCGCGAGATCGACCGCGCCGGCGAACTTGGCGGCAAGGTCGCGGTGGTCGGCATCGATCTCAACCGCTTCAAGGAGATCAACGACATCTGGGGTCATGGCGCGGGCGACCAGACCTTGAAGGACCTGGCCGAGCGCATGGGCGCGCTGCTGCAGGAAGGCGAATTCGTCGCCCGTCTCGGCGGCGACGAGTTCGCCGGCGTCAAGCGTATGAAGAGCCAGTCGGACCTTGTCGATTTCATTTCGCGCCTTGAAGCGGCGCTCTTCGCGCCGGTCAGGATCGGCGATATCGAGACCGCCACCGGCGCCAGCCTCGGCGTCGCCATCTACCCCAATGACGCGCACAACCGCGAGACGCTGGTCAACAATGCCGACCTCGCCATGTATCGCGCCAAGGCGAACATAACGCAGAACGTCTGCTTCTATGAGCAGGCCATGGACGAGGCCGTCCGTGCCAACCGGACTTTAGCCAACGACCTGCGCGACGCCGTCGAGAACAGCCAGCTCGACCTGCACTATCAGGTCCAGACGTCTGTCTCGACCGGCGATATCCGCGGCTATGAGGCGCTGCTGCGCTGGAAGCATCCGACCAGGGGCAACATTTCCCCGGCCGAGTTCATTCCGCTGGCCGAGGAGAACGGGCTCATCCTGCCGCTCGGCGAATGGGTGCTGCGCACCGCCTGCGCCAAGGCCGCCTCTTGGGATCATCCTTACAAGGTCGCGGTCAATCTCTCTCCGGTCCAGTTCGCTCATGCCGACCTGCCGAAGCTCGTCCACGAGATCCTGCTCGAGACCGGGCTCAAGCCGAGCCGGCTGGAGCTCGAGATCACCGAAACCACCATCATCGCCGACAAGATCCGCACCTTGAACATCCTGCGGCGGATCAAGGCGCTGGGGGTCACCATCGCCATCGACGATTTCGGCACCGGTTATTCCTCGCTGGAGACGCTGCGCGCCTTCCCGTTCGACAAGATCAAGCTCGATCGTTCCTTCATGTCCGAGGTCGAAACCAGCCCGCAGGCCAAGGCCATCATCCGCGCCGTCCTGGCGCTTGGCCAGAGCCTGCATATCCCGGTGCTGGCCGAGGGCGTCGAGACGCACAGCCAATTGTCGATCCTGCGCGCCGAAGGCTGCAACGAGGCGCAAGGTTTCCTGCTCGGCCGTCCGGCGCCCTTCGGCGAGATTTTCGCGCTGATGCATCGCAACGAAGCCGCGACAACTATGATGTCGCTTCCAGCGCCTGCCCAGGCCGTCGCCTAGCGCGATAGCTGGCCGAGATTCAGGTCAGGCGGCCGAGGCAGGGATTTTGACCGGTCGGCTCCGTTTGCATTGGCACGTGGCATACGTTGGAGATTGGCTGAAACGCCCATCGCGATCGTCATTCCTGGGCGGAGCAGGAGCGAAGCTCCGTCGCGGAGACCCTGGAATCCATGCCGTTACCTTCGCCAAGGCGTGCAACGGAGCAGAATTCTGCACCGCGGCAACGCTTCGAAGTCACGGCATGGATTCTATG
>CCNB01000004.1:693674-727435 GCA_000824785.1 Mesorhizobium plurifarium
TCCTTGCTCCGCCATAGAATGACGAGGTTGGAGCGGCTTCGACAATCCCCCGCGTTTGCGCTGCTTTCACGGAAATCAACGGAAAACCTTGCCGGCCTCACCTGAATTTATTTGGGCAGCGTATAGGCCATCACGTAGTCACCCGGCTTGGTGCCGACCGAGCCATGCCCGCCGGCGACGATGACGACGAACTGGCGGCCGTCGGCGACCGTATAGGTCATCGGCGTCGCCTGCCCGCCCGCCGGCAGCCTCGCCTGCCAGAGCTGCCGGCCGGTGGTGAGGTCGTAGGCGCGCAGATAGTCGTCGACCGCCGCGCCCAGGAAAGCGACGCCGCCCGCCGTGATCATCGGCCCGCCAATGCCCGGAACGCCGACCTTGAGCGGCAGCGGCAGCGGCGTCATATCGTACACGGTGCCGTTGCGGTGCTTGTAGGCGATGTTTCCGGTCTTGAGGTCGACGCCGGCGACATAGCCCCAGGGCGGCGCCTGGCAGGGAATGCCGAGCGGCGACAGGAACGGCCCCATCACCACCGCGTAAGGCGCGCCCTCGTTGCGGTTCAGCCCCTGCTCGCTGCCCTTGGTGTCGCCCGGCGGCGGCACGTCCGCGCGCGGGACCAGCTTGGACGTGAACGCCAGGTAGGTCGGCATGCCGAACATCACCTGCCGCGCCGGGTCGACCGCGACGCCGCCCCAGTTGAAGACGCCGAAATTGCCCGGATAGACCAGCGAGCCCTGCAGCGAGGGCGGCGTGTAGCGCCCTTCATAGCGCAGTCGCTTCAGTTCGATCCGGCAGGCCAGCTGGTCGAACATGGTGATGCCCCACATGTCGGCGCCGGTCAGCGGCTTCGGATTGAAGGACAGGTCAGAGGCCGGCTGCGTCGCCGAGGTCTGGTCGCCCTCGATCGCGCCGCCTGGCGCCGGCACTTCCTTCACCGGAATGATCGGCTCGCCGGTGCGCCGGTCGAGCACGTAGAGATCGCCCTGCTTGGTCGGCCCGACCAGCGCCGGCACGACGCCGTTCGCCGTGGTGATGTCGACCAGCGACGGCTGCGCCGGCACGTCCATGTCCCACAGATCGTGATGCACGGTCTGTCGCACCCAGCGCAATTGCCCGGTGTTGAGGTCGAGCGCGGTGATCGAGGACGAGAACTTCTCGACATTGGCGCTGCGGCCCATGCCGAGCTGGTCCGGCGTCTGGTTGCCGAGCGGCACGTAAAGCAGTCCGAGCTTCTCGTCGGCGCTCGCCGTCGACCACATGTTGGGCGAGTTGTGGGTGTAGGTTTGCCCGGCGGGCAGCGGCGTCGTCACATCCGGATTGCCGGAATCCCAGTTCCACAGCAGCGCGCCGGTGTCGACGTCGAAGGCGCGGATGACGCCGGACGGCTCCTCGGTCGAGTAATTGTCGTTGACCGCGCCGCCGACGATGATCTTGCCGGCGACGATAAGCGGCGCCGAGGTCGAATAATAATAGCCCGACTTCGGATAGGGCATGTTGGCCATCAGGTTCAGCGTGCCGCCCTCGGCGAAGGACGGACACACATGCCCGTTCGCGGCGTCGAGCGCGATCAGGCGGGCGTCCGACGTCGGCAGATAGACGCGCTGCGCGCAGGGCTGGCCGGCCGCGATCTTGGCGTCGGCATAGTAGGACACGCCGCGGCAGGTCTGGTGCTGGCGGTTGTTGTCGAGCTTGATCTTCGGATCGTAGCGCCATTTTTCCTTGCCGCTCGCGGCATCGATGGCGATGGCGAAATTGTGCGGCGTGCAGATGAAGAGCGCATCGCCCACCTTCAGCGGCGTCACCTGATAGGTCGTCTCGCCGATGTCGTCGGGCCCCTTCACGTCGCCGGTGCGATAGGTCCAGGCCGGCTGCAGCTTGGCGACATTGTCCGGCGTGATCTGGTCGAGCGGCGAATAGCGCTGGCCGAAAGGCGTGCGGCCGTAGAAGTGCCACTCGCCGGCCGGCATGTCGCCGCCGAGATTGGCCGCCGCCGCCACCTTTTCGGTGCCGAGCGTGCCGCCGACGTCGTGAGGGTCGGCGGTCATCGAATAGCCGGCGACCGCCAGCGAGGCGAGCACGGCCAGGATCAGCGGCGCGCGTCCGTCCGGCCCCCGCAGGCCTCGCCTTGCCCATGGCGTCAGGAGCCAAAGCGCCATGAGCACGATGACGCCGCCGCGCGGACCGAGCTGCCACCAGTCGAAGCCGATCTCCCAGACCGCCCAGCACAAGGTGGCGAGCACGAACAGCGCGTAGAGCCAGAGCGAGGTCGACCGGCGCCTGAAAAGCAGCCAGGCGGTGATCAGGAAGACCAGGCCGGCGATCAGATAGTACCAGCTGCCTCCCAGCACCGCGAGCCAGATGCCGCCGCCGCCGAGAATGAGACCGATGAGGAAGAGGACGAGGGAGGTGATGGTGACAGCCAAGACGGTGCTCCTTCGACTGTTGCGCGCTTACGGCGTCTTCCGGGGACGGCAATCCCTGCCCTGCCGGCAGCTTTCCCTCACCCGCTCCGGCTGTCAAGTTGGGGCCGGACACGCGAAACTAGAACAAAACGTAGACAGTTCTGGTCTTTCGCTCCCGAATCACTACATTCGGGAGCGATGTCGGGCTTTTCCGAGGACATGCCTTTTTTCGATGAACCGAATGCGCGGCCCGCGGCGGCCCCATCCGGCATAGCTGCGCGCGCCATGGCCGCCCGCAGCGGCCAGAACGGCGCGCCCGATTATCTGAAGGGCCTGAACCCGGAACAGCGGCTCGCCGTCGAAACGACCGAAGGCCCGGTTCTGGTGCTGGCCGGCGCCGGCACCGGCAAGACGCGGGTGCTGACCACGCGCATAGCCCACATCCTTGCCACCGGCAGGGCCTTCCCCTCGCAGATCCTGGCCGTCACCTTCACCAACAAGGCCGCGCGCGAGATGAAGCAGCGCATCGGCCACCTGATCGGTGAAGGCAATGTCGAAGGCATGCCCTGGCTCGGCACTTTCCACTCGATCGGCGTCAAGCTTTTGCGCCGTCACGCCGAGCTTGCCGGGCTGAAATCCGATTTCACCATTCTCGACACCGACGACGTGGTGCGGCTGATCAAGCAGCTGATCCAGGCCGAAGGGCTGGACGACAAGCGCTGGCCGGCCAAGACCTTCGCCCAGATGCTCGACAACTGGAAGAACAAGGGCCTCGGCCCCGACGAGATTCCGGAAGGCGATGCGCGCAGCTTCGGCAACGGCAAGGGCCGCCAGCTCTATAAGGCCTATCAGGAACGGCTGCAGACGCTGAACTCCTGCGACTTCGGCGACCTGCTCTATCACCCGATCCGCATCTTCCGCGCCTATCCGGACGTGCTGAAGGAATACCACCGCAAGTTCAAATACATACTGGTCGACGAGTACCAGGACACCAACACCGCGCAGTACATGTGGCTGCGGCTTTTGGCGCAGCGGCCAAATGCGGGACGCTCTGCGAGTTCGCATTCGGCCGAAGGCCGCAAGCCCGACCGGGCGTCCGAGCCGTTGCGAGGCCCTAGCGGAGGGCCCGCGCCGGCAGGCGCGGAACAGCCCGTGAGCGTAAATATTTGCTGCGTCGGCGACGACGACCAGTCGATCTATGGCTGGCGCGGCGCCGAGGTCGACAACATCCTGCGCTTCGACAAGGATTTCCCGGGCGCCACCATCATCCGGCTGGAGCGCAACTATCGCTCCACCGCGCATATATTGGGAGCTGCCTCCCACCTCATCGCCTACAATGAAGGCCGCTTCGGCAAGACGCTGTTCACCGACCGCGACGACCCCGAGGACGACAAGGTGCATGTCCATGCGTCCTGGGACTCGGAGGAAGAGGCCAGGGCCATCGGCGACGCCATCGAGGCCTATCAGCGGCAGAAGCACAATCTGAACGACATGGCGATTCTCGTCCGCGCGTCCTTCCAGATGCGCGCCTTCGAAGACCGCTTCATCACGCTAGGCCTCAACTACCGCGTCATCGGCGGTCCGCGCTTCTACGAGCGGCTCGAAATCCGCGACGCGCTGGCCTTCTTCCGCGTCGTCGCCAACGGCGGCGACGACCTCGCCTTCGAGCGCATCGTCAACGTGCCGAAGCGCGGGCTGGGCGAAGCCACCATCCGCCAGATCCACGACACGGCGCGCGCCATGCGCGTCCCGATGCTGGAAGCGGCCGCGACGTTGGCCGAAAGCGACGAGCTGAAGCCAAAGCCGCGCGCGGCACTCCGCGAGGTCGCGGCCAATTTCGAGCGGTGGCAGAAGGCGCTCGAAACCACCCCGCACACCGAGCTCGCCGAGACCATCCTGGAGGAGAGCGGCTACACCGACATGTGGAAGAACGACCGTTCGGCGGATTCGCCTGGCCGGCTGGAAAACCTCAAGGAGCTGATCCGCTCCATGGAGGAATATGAATCGCTGCGCTCCTTCCTAGAGCATGTCGCTCTCGTCATGGATGCCGAGCAGAATGCCGAACAGGATGCCGTCTCGATCATGACGCTGCATTCGGCCAAGGGCCTCGAATTCGAGACCGTCTTCCTCCCCGGCTGGGAGGAAGGCCTGTTCCCGCACCAACGCGCGCTGGACGAAGGCGGCCGCTCCGGCCTCGAGGAAGAACGCCGGCTTGCTTATGTCGGCCTGACACGGGCGAAGAAGAATCTGCATATCTGGTTCGTCTCAAACCGCCTGATCCACGGCCTGTGGCAATCGACGATCCCGTCGCGCTTCCTCGACGAACTGCCGGAAACCCATGTCGACGTCGCCGACGGCGGCAACTCCTATGGCGGCTACGGCAATCCCTATGGCGGCGGTGCCTTCGCGTCAGGACGTGGCGGCGGCCGGCAGAACCCATACGGCGCCTCGCGCTTCGACAATGTCGGCGCCAAGGACCAGGGCAGCTTCTCCAACACCTATGCGACGCCCGGCTGGCAGCGCGCCCAGGCCAACCGCACCGAAGCCACCGACCGCAATTGGGGCACGCGCTCCGGCCACCAGGTCGAGCGCATCGGCTATGGCGAGACCGACTCAGGCTACGGCGCCGGCCGCACCTCGGTGAAAGGCCGCACCATCGAGGGCGAGCTGGTCGCCAAATCCGTCGCCGACACGCCGTCCGCCTTCAATGTCGGCGACCGCGTCTTCCACCAGAAATTCGGCAACGGCAACATCGCGGCCATCGACGGCAACAAGCTCACCATCGACTTCGACAAGGCCGGCCAGAAACGCGTGCTGGACGGTTTCGTCGCGCCGGTGTGACCTCCCTCACCTGTATCTTGCTTGGTTCCACTTATGGCCGAGCAGCGACAGGATGATGATCAGCCCGTTGAAGAACTGCACGTAGAAGCCGCTCAGGCCCGCCGCCACGACGCCGGTCTGGATGAACGAGACCGTGACCGCACCGATCGCGCCGCCGACGACCGTGCCGATGCCGCCCCAGGTCGGCGTGCCGCCGACGAACACCGAGGCCAGCACCGGCAAGAGATAGCCGTCGCCCGCCGTCGGCCACCAGGTGAAGTTGATCATCACCGAGAAGGTGCCGGCGATCGCCGCCCCTATGCCCGTGAAGACGAACACCTTCACCCGCACCCACTTGACGTCGATGCCCATCTGTTTGGCGCTGTCGGGGTTGTCGCCGACCACCTTCACCTGCGCGCCAAAGCGGTGCCGGTTGAAGAGCAGCGCCGAGAACACCACGAAGGCGATCGCCCAGAAGATCTGCACCGGAATGCCCCAGATTTGGCTGGAGAAGATCCTGTAGGCCGCGCTGTCGGCCAGATTGGTCAACGCCGTCGACTTGCCCTCGTTGATGATCTGGATCAGGCCGCGCAGCAGGAAGTTCATGCCGAGCGTGGCGATCAGCGACGACAGCCCGCCATAGACGACCAGCGAACCGACCAGGAAGCCGAGCAGCGTGCCGGTGACGAGCGCGGCCGCGATGCCGACGAACGGATCGTAGCCGGCCTGCACCACCAGCGCGAAGACCCAGGAGGCGAAACCCATCGTCGCCGGGAAAGACAGGTCGATCTCGCCGCAGGTGACGACGAAGACCAGCGGCACCACCACGAACAGCGCCACGGGAAGCGTCGTCAGCACCGAGCTGTAGAGATACCAGGTGGTGAAGACGGTCGGGTTGGCGATCATGAAGACCGCCATCATCACGATGAACACCGCGAGCGTGCCGAGCGCTGCGCGGTTGTCGAGGACGAAGCCGCGCAGCCAGTGATTGGACGGATGGCTCCATTCCTTGGTGGCCTGGCCACTTGTCCTTCCCAGAGGAGTCTCCAGATCGGGTTCCATGGCTTTGCTCATCAGGCTCTCTGCTCCGCTTCCCCGTGCAAACCGGGCAATCCGCCGGGATGCGCCACGTCTTCCATGAAGTTGATGAGGTCTTCGGCCGACTTGACCTCGGTGCGGTCGGCGGTCAGCGCCACCTTGCCACGGTCGAGCACCACGAAACGGTCGGCGATGTCGAAGACGTGATGGATGTTGTGGCCGATGAACAGGGTCGAGCGGCCGCTCGCCCGCACCTGGCGCACAAAGTGGAACACCTTGGCGGTCTCGGTCAGCGACAGCGCCGTCGTCGGCTCGTCAAGGATGATCAGCTCAGCCTGCTTGTAGATGGCGCGCGCGATCGCCACGCCCTGGCGTTCGCCGCCCGAAAGCTGGCCGACGATCGAGTGCGGCGTGAACACTTTCGAGGTGAAGCCGATCTCGCGCATCAGCCGGCTCGCCTCCGCGATCTCCTTGTTGACCTTCAGCCAGCCCATGAAGCTGGTGAGCTCACGGCCCATGAAGATGTTGCGCACGATCGTCTGCTGCACTGCCAGCGCCCGATCCTGGAACACGGTCTCGATGCCGGCGTCGCGCGAGCGCGCAGCGCTCCATCCGCTGACCGGCTTGCCGCGCACCAGGATCTCGCCGCTGGTCGGCTTGACCACGCCGGACAGGATCTTGATCAGCGTCGACTTACCGGCGCCGTTGTCGCCGATCAGCCCGACAACCTCGCCGCGGTCGACGCTGAGGTTGACGCCGCCCAGCGCATAGACCTGGCCGTAGGATTTCTTGATGTCGCGCAGTTCGATGATGCGTTCGCTCATGCGATCCTCGCTTGAATTGCCTGTTCTGCCAGTCTCTGTCTGCCAGCGGTCCCGCCGGCCGGGTTGGGTCCGGCCGGCGGCCTGGGAGGTCAGCGCAGCGCCTGCTTGGCGAGCTCTGAGACGATCTCATAGTTCTGCGGCGTGACGAAGCCGGCGCCGGTGTCCACATTCATCGGGGCCAGCCCCAGCACCACCTGCTGGCAAAGGCTGAGGATCGGCAGGTAGCCTTGCAGGAACGGCTGCTGGTCGGCCGTCAGTTGCACCCAGCCGCCCTTGAAGGCCTCGACGATCTGCGGGCTGGTGTCGAAGCCGAAATTGAAGATGTCGCCAGGCTTCCTGCCCGCCGCCTGCATATAGGTGGCGACATTGCCCAGCATCTGGCCGCCGGGATAACCGACCGCCTTGACGCCGGGATTGTTGAGCAGCGCGGCAGTGATCGGCGGGATGGCGAGATTGGGATCGGCCGCCCATTCGGTTTGTGAATTGATCTGAATGACATCGACGCCGGCCTCCTTCAGCGCGGCGACTGTCCCGCGCTCGCGCGCGCCGCGGCTCTCGTTCTCGAACGGGCCGATCATGATCGCCTTGTCGCCGGCCTTCAGCCCGGCCAACTTGAACGCCTCGGCGCCGAGCGCGCGCCCCTGCTGCTCCTGCTGCGCACCGACATAACCGCCGCCGAACGCCGCCACCACGGTCGGCACCGGCACGTTCTGGTACATCATCTTGATGCCGTCCTTATGCGCCTGCTCGGCCAGCGGCATGATCGCCGCGTCGCCCGGATGGCCCATCATGGCGATGCCCTGGGGCTTGACGGCGACCGCCTCGCGCAATTGCTGCACCATCTTTTCGACGTCCCAACCGGAAAAGATGTAATCGACTTTCGGCCCGAGATCGGCCGCCGCCTGCTTGGCGCCATTGTAGACGATGGTGCCGAAGGCGTCGCCCTCAGCGCCGCCGACGAAGAAGCGGATATGCACGTCCTTGCACCATTGGGCGTCAAGCGCCTGTGCCGGCAGAGTGGAGATCGAGGCGCAGAGCGCCGTGGCGGCCGCCACGACGGTCGAGCGCAGAACAGTCCTTCTGGTCGTGATGCTCATGCACGTTCCTCCCTTTTGGTCCCTCGCGATCAAGGGTTTTCGACAATGATTTGGATCGGCCGGCTCCTCCCGCCGGCCGGCACTCAGACCGGATTGGGCAGGTAGCTGTTCCCTCCCCGGCATTGCTTCAGATAATCCAACGCCCGCGCCTGGCCGGTGATCTCCAGGTCGCCGCGATAGACCGGATCGTGCCAGCCCTCGATGTCGATGGCGCCCTTGTAGCCGGCCAGCCGCAACTCGCTGATCACCCGCGTCCAGTCGCTGTCGCCGAAACCCGGCGTGCGCATCTGCACGAAAGGCAGGCTGCCGAACACGCCATGCTCGCGGATCACGTCCCAGCGCACGGTCGCGTCCTTGCCGTGGACGTGGAAGATGCGCGGCGCCCATTTGCGGATCTGCGGGATCGGATCGATGAGGTAGACGAGCTGGTGGCAGGGCTCCCATTCGAGCCCGAGATTGTCGTTGGGCAACTCGTTGAACATCAGCTCCCAGGCGTCCGGGTTATGCGCGATGTTCCAGTCGCCGCTCGCCCAGTTGCCGTCCATGGCGCAGTTCTCGAAGGCAATGCGCACGCCCTTGTCGGCGGCACGTCTGGCCAGCGGTCCCCACACCTCGCGGAAGCGCGGCAGGCTGTCGGTCAGCTTCTTGCCGCGCAGGCGGCCGGTGAAGCCGCAGACCATGGAAGTGCCGAACAGATGCGCGTTGTCGATCACCGTCTCCCAAGCCTGGAGCACGCCGCGATCGACCTCGCCGCTCTCAAGCGGATTGCCGAACACGCCGATCGAGGACACGGTGACGTCGGCATCGCCGATCGCTTCGCGGATTTCGCCCGCCAGGCGCTTCAGGTCCTTGCCGCCCAGCGTCTGCCAGAAGAAAGGCTGGATGCTCTCGAAGCCGAGCGGCAGGATCTGCCTGACATAGGCGGCCGGATCGTCGAGATTGGCCCGCACCATGGTGCCGATCCTGATATCGAGAAGCGGGTTTGGCATCATCGTGCTTCCTTGGCGATTGCCACGCGCCGCCCACTCTCCGCGCTCTCGATCGCGCCGAAGACCATGGCGAGGCTTTTGATGTTGTCGGCGCCGCGGGTCTCCGGCTCGGTGCCGGTCTCGATCGCGCGCATGAAATCCTGGATGATGCCGAGATGTCCGCCGACGCGGTCGGCTGGGTCGAGCGCCGGCACCTCGATGGCTTCCGTCTTGTCGATGATACCGTCGCGGCCGGACGCAACCACCTCGGCCTTCAGTCCGTCATGGCCGTCCCACAGCAGGCTGCCGCGCTCGGCGACGATGCGCCAGCTGCCTTCCCAACTGGTGCGGAAGCCGTCCGCGCACCAGGAGCCGGCATAGGTGAAGACCTTGCCGCCGCCGAAATCGAACACCGCGCTGGCCGACGAGCCCTGACGGTACCAGGAATTGGCCGGCTCCCATTCCTGGCAATAGACGCTGGCCGGTTCGCCGGCGACCATGTAGCGCGCGGCGTCGAAGGTGTGGATCGCCATGTCGAGCAACAGCACGTGGCGCATCTCCTCGCGAAAGCCGCCGAAATGCGGCGCGACGAAGAAGTCGGCATGGATGCTGGTCGGCTGGCCGATGGCGCCGGAATCGAGGAACCGCCTGATCCGCCTGACATTGGCGACATAGCGCCGGTTCTGGACGACGGCATGGACGCGCCCGGCCTGGCGCGCCGCCGCGATGATGGCCCGCGCATTGTCGGGGCTGTCGGCCAGCGGCTTTTCGGTGAGCAGGTGGCAGCGATGGGCAAAGGCCGAAAGCGCGACCTCGCGGCGCGCGGCGGGGACCACGACATCGAACACGGCGTCGGGCTTCGTCTCGGCGAGAACCGCATCGAGGCTGGTGCCGATGACGGCGCTGCCGAGATCGTATTCGCGCGCCCTCGCCCACGCCCGTTCGGCATCGAGATCGACGAGGCCGGCAATGGCGAGCCCATCGATCCGCCTTGCGGCGTCGAGCCAGTGCTTGCTCATGGCTCCGCACCCGACCAGGACGACCTTCATCATCCAGCGCTCCTCCTCGGCTCGGCCCCTCCAGGCCGAGTGTCACGGCATTTCCGGCATCACCGTAAACGTTTTTCCGTAAACGTTTACGAGAACACACCCGATGACGTAGAATGTCAATCGGCTGCTCGCGAAAATCGACATCCACTGCTTGGCCTGAAGGGCGGCCGGTGCTAGCGAAGACAGGGGGAGAACCGGCCTTGGCGTCCAGCATCCACGATCTCGCGCGTCATCTGAACATTTCGATCGGCACCGTGTCGCGCGCGCTGAACGGTCGCGCCGATGTCAATGCCGAGACGCGCCAGCGCGTGCTGGAGGCCGCCAGGAAGCTGAACTATTCGCCCAACCAGTCGGGCCGCAGCCTGAGGAAAGGCGCCACCCATTCGATCGCCTTCATGCTGCAACCGCATCCCGGCGACCAGCAATATGGCGAGCCCTTCTTCATCCCGTTCCTGACCGGTCTGCAGGCGCGGCTCGCCGAGCATGACCTGGATCTGATGGTCGTCATGGGCGAGCCCGGCCAATATCAGCCGGAGAGGCTGCGCCGCGTCGTTGAGACGCGCCGGGCCGACGCGGTCGTGTTGGCCAATACGCGGCGGGAAGACGATCGGATCGACTATCTCAGCAAGGCCGGATTTCCCTTCGCCACGCTTGGCCGAAGTCAATCCGGCGGCGACGCCTATCCTTCGCTCGACATCGATTTCGAGAGGGCGGGTGAGGAAGCCGTCGACCGGCTGGTCGCGCGCGGCCACCGCCGCATTGCCGCCATCCGCCCTTCGCTCGATCTCAACTTCGGCTACCTGTTCCTCGACGGCTACCGCAAGGCTCTGAAGCGGCACGGCATCGAAATCGACCCCGGCATGATCGCCGACGGCTTCATCAACGAGACCGGCGGCTATCAGGTGACGCCGCGCGTCATGCTCTCCAGGGACCGGCCGACAGCCATCATCTTCAACAATGACGCAATGGCGCTCGGCGGCTGCAAGGCGCTGGCCGAGATGGGCATCAGGCCCGGCCACGACATCGCGGTGATCGTCATCGTCGACACGCCGCTCTGCCGCTATTTCTCGCCGGCGCTGACGGCCTTCCGTCCATCGCTGGAGCCAATGGGCCGGCGTCTGGCCGAAATGCTGCTCGCCTCCCTCCCCGCCTTTGCCGGCCCCGAAGGCACGCACATCATCCGCGAGGTCTGGCCGCTGGAGCTGGTCGCAAGAGAGAGCGATTGAGACGGAGCTTTCCCTTCTCCCCTTGTGGGAGAAGGAAACTGTCACGCAACCATCACGTTCACGTCCTAGACCGCTCGACGGCAAGGGCTGCCCGCATCGTCGATCCGCGCCCTTTTGAGCCAATAGCCGCTCTGCTCGTCACGAAGGGGATATCGATGAAACGTCTCAACCGAACCGTCGCGCTCGGCGCGGCACTTGCCCTGTTCACCACGCTGACCCCGGCACTCGCCGACGGCGTCGCCTATGTCAACAAGGGGCTCGTCGGCGTCGGCCGCATTCCGGCCAGCCAGAAGGACAAGTTCGGCGAGACGTTCGGTTCGGGTTCCGGCATGTCGATCGACGCCAAGTCCTGGGCGCGCGACGGCGCCAGCTACAAGGGCTCGCTCTGGCTGCTGCCGGACCGCGGCTACAACGTCGTCGGCACCACCGATTATCGCCCGCGCCTCAACACCATCGCCATCGAGCTGACTCCGACCGCTCCAGGTGCCGCGCCCGCCGCAGGGCAGGAACAGACCGGCGTCAAGGCGACACTCTCCGACACGATGCTCTTGACCGACGACAAGGGCGCCGACGCCACCGGGCTTGATCCGCTGAACGGCGTGCGCCCGGCCACCGGCGAGATGCCGATCCTGCCGCAGGCCGACAACGGCAAGCTTTCGCTGGACGACGAGGCGATCGTGCGCCTGGCGGACGGTACGATGTTCATCTCCGACGAATATGGCCCGAACATTTACCGCTTCTCGGCCGAAGGCCGCCTGATGTCGGCGACCCAGCCGCCGGCCGCGCTGGTGCCGATCCGGCACGGCAAGCCGAACTTCGCTTCCGACAATCCTGGCCCGGGCGCGGCCGAGCCCGATCCGAAGGACCCCGAGACCGGCCGCCAGAACAACCAGGGCCTCGAAGGCATGTCGATGACGCCGGACGGCAAGTTCCTGATCGCCGTGCTGCAGTCGGCGGCCCGCCAGGATGGCGGCGATTCCGGCTCGACCCGCCAGAACACCCGCGCGCTGGTCTATGATGCATCCGACCTCGCCCACCTCAAGCTGGCGCACGAATATGTCGTGCCGCTGCCGGTCTTCAAGGACGCCAAGGGCAAGACCAAGGTCGCGGCGCAGAGCGAGATCGTGGCGCTGTCCGACAAGAGCTTCCTGATGCTGGCGCGGGACTCGGGCAACGGCCAGGGTCTCAAGGGGGACGAGTCGGTCTACCGCAAGATCGAGATCGTCGACCTCTCCGCCGCGACCGATATCGCCAACGGTCCGTTCGACGCCGCCGACAAGCCGGTCGCGCCGAAGGGCGTGCTCGACCCTTCGGTGACGCCAGCCAAGCTGACCTCGTTCATCGACATCAACGACAAGGCCGAGCTCGGCCGCTTCGGCCTGCACAATGGCGCGCCGAACGACAGGAACAACCTCTCGGAGAAGTGGGAGGCGATGTCGCTGGTCAGCGTGCTCGATCCGAAGCTGCCCGACGACTATTTCCTGTTCGTCGCCAACGACAACGATTTCCTCACCCAGGACGGCTTCCAGGTCGGCGCGTCCTACAAGGCCGAGGACGGCGCCGATGTCGACACCACCTTCCTGGTCTACCAGGTCACCCTGCCTGGACTGTCCGGGAACAGCCTCGCCGCGAACTAGTTCTGCTTCGGGTCGTGTGCCGAGCGGCATACGGCCGGGCGCGGAAGGGATGCATGAGCATCAGGCCTGCGATAGCATCGCGGGCCTGATTGATTTTCGGTGCTGCCATGGATGACGACAAGCCCGCTCGAAGGCGGACCCACGACCTGACCAGCGGCCCTATCCCGCGCACGCTGCTGTTGTTCGCGCTGCCGGTTCTGGGCTCCAACGTGCTGCAGTCGCTCAACGGCTCGATCAACGCGGTCTGGGTCGGCCGCTTCCTCGGCGAAGCGGCGCTGACGGCGACCTCCAACGCCAATCTGGTGTTGTTCCTCATTCTCGGCACCGTCTTCGGCATCGGCATGGCGGCGACCATCCTGGTGGCGCAGTCGGTCGGTGCCCGCGACCTGCCCGAGGCGAAGCGCATCGTCGGCACCAGCGCCACCTTCTTCTTCCTCGTCTCGGTCGTGTTCGCCGTCTGCGGCTGGATCTGGGTCGACGCCATCCTGACCGGGCTCGGCACGCCGGCCGATGCCTTGCCGCTGGCGCGCGCCTACTTGCGCATCATCTTCGTCGCCGTGCCGATGATGAATCTCTTGTCCTTCGTCATGACCGTGCTGCGCGGCGCCGGCGACTCACGAACCCCTTTTGTCTTCATGGCACTGGCGGTCGTTCTCGACGTCGTGCTCAATCCGCTGCTGATCCGCGGCATCGGCCCCTTCCCCGAAATCGGCATCGCCGGCTCGGCGACCTCGACGCTCATCGGCCAGACGGTCAGCGTGATCGCCATCCTGGTCGTGCTTTATGTGCGCAAACACCCGTTGCGGCTGGCAGGCGCCGACCTCGCCTTGCTGCGGCCCGATCCGGCGCTGCTGCGCATCGTCGTCTTCAAGGGCGTCCCGATGGGCCTGCAGATGATCGTCATCTCGGCCGCCGCGCTCACCGTGATGGGCATCGTCAACTCCTATGGCTCGCAGGTCGCCGCTGCTTACGGCATCGCGGCCCAGCTCTGGACCTACATCCAGATGCCGGCTCTGGCGATCGGCGCCGCCGTTTCCTCGATGGCGGCGCAGAATGTCGGCGCCGGCCGTTGGGACCGCATCGGCCAGGTCGCGGCGTCCGGCGTCGGCTTCAACCTGGTGCTGACCGGCGCGCTGGTGGCGCTGCTTTTCGCCTTCGACCGCCCGGTCCTCGGCCTCTTCCTCAGCAACGACAGTGCGGCGATCGACATCGCCGCCCACATCAATAAGGCGGCGTCCTGGTCGTTCATCCTGTTCGGCGTCACCATCGTGCTGTTCGCCACCGTGCGCGCCACCGGCGCCGTCATGCCGCCGCTGATCATCCTGATCATCTCGGTGCTGATCATCCGCACCGGCTTTGCCTATTCGATGCGCAGCGTCATCGGCCAGGAAGCACTGTGGTGGAGCTTTCCGGCCGGCTCGATCGCCTCGCTCGTGCTCGCCGCCGCCTATTACCGCTTCGGCCGCTGGCGCACGATGCATATGATCGAGGACCGGCCGGCCGCCGGCGAGCCGCCCGACACCGGCCTCGGCGTGCCGCGCCAGCGCGCGCAACTCCTGCCGGAGACAGAATAGCTATAGCAATTCCAGGAAAAGTGCGCAGCGGTTTTCCGTCCGGAATTGCGCCAAAACAAAGAGTTAGAGCGGTTTGGCGATTCATCGAAACGCTGAACCGCTCTAAGACTTACCGCGCGTATTTGACGCCGAAACCGAGCGCCACCAGCGAGAAGAGGATGATCATGCCGGCAAATGCGAGGCTTGCCGTTGTCGCGCTCGCCACGCTCGACAGGATGCCGATGCCGATCACCGGCAGCGCGTTGCCGCAGAAGCAGCAGATGAAGAAGGCCGAAACCACCTCGGCGCGGCGGTCGGCCGGCGCGATCTGATTCACCACCTGCAGGCCGCCGCGATAGCCGAGCGCCGCCGCCACGCCGCAGAGCGCCGTCGCGGCGATCATGAGCGCCATCGAGGCGTAGATTTGCGCTGCGACGACCAGTGCCACGGCCGGGATCATCAGGACGAGCGCCGCGAGCATGGTCGAGCGGCTGGACAGCCGTGCGGTGCCGACAATGGTCACTGCCGCCACGATCGACAATTCGAAGAACAGCCCGCCGGCCTCGGCGTGATTGGTTGCATGGAGCTGTTGCGCCAGGATGCTCGGTGCCAGCGCTGCGTAGAAACCGACCAGCGCCATGGCGCCGAAGCCCGTCACCGCGGGCGCCACGAATTGCGCGCGGATATCGTCGGGCACCGAAAGCCGTGGCCGCAGCGAGACGTCCGAGAGCCGCCCCGGACTGGAGACCGTTTCCCGCGTGCGCCAGATCAGCACGGTCACCAACGCAAGCAGCACGAGATAGACCGCAAATGTCAGCCTGAGCGGCCAGGGCGCATATTGGGCGAGCAGCCCCGCCATGAGCGCGCCGAGCCCAAGACCGATGAAGTTGGTGCTGGTGGCGATGACGGCCGCGCGCGACTTGTCCTTGCCTTCGATCATCTCCGCAAGCCAGGCGGTGCCGGCGCCCGCGCCGACACCGATGCCAAGGCCGCTCAGAATGCGGGCGATGTCGAGCCAGGCCAGGTTTTCGGCGAAGAGGAAAAACAGCGCGCTGACCACGGCAACACCCATCGCGGCAAGCGCGGCAGGACGGCGGCCGATCACATCCGACACCCTACCGAAAAACAGCAGCGCCGCCAGATTCCCGACGACGTAGACGGCATAGACCAGCGTCAGCGTAACCTGCGAGAAGCCGAAAGCCTGCTTGTAGATCACGTAAAGCGGGGTCAGAGCGGTGCTGCCGGCAAAGAGCGCGGCGATCATTGCGGCGACGGCGGTCATCGCGGCGCCCCCGCCAAGCTCATGGTCACGCGTCATGGTTTGAGCGTAGCTGGTCATGGCGATCTCCGGGTTGCAAGCCCAACGCCTAAATAATGGCGCCGTTCCAGCGAGCGAACGCCCTCCTGACAGTTCTGACAGGATGGTCAGCCGCTGCATCCTCCCGTAACGTCTGCGCACAGCGAGGGAGGAATCATGGGCAAGGGACGGGTCGAGGCATTCACCGATGGCGTCGTCGCCATCATCATCACCATCATGGTGCTGGAGCTGAAAGTGCCGCATGGCGAGGATTTTTCAGCCCTTTTGCCGCTGTGGCCGATCTTCTTCTGCTATGTGCTCTCTTTCATCAATGTCGGCATCTACTGGAACAATCTGCACAACATGTTCCACACCGTGCAGCGCGTCGACGGGCGCGTGCTCTGGGCCAACCTGAACCTTCTGTTCTGGCTGTCGTTGATGCCGGTGACCACCGCCTTCATGGGTGAAAATGAATTCGCTCCGGCGCCCGTGGCGGTTTACGGCATCGACCTCGCGCTTTGCGCCGTCGCCTATACCATCCTGGTCATCAAGCTGCGCCATCTGCACGGCGCCGACACGACCTTCGCCAGGGCCGTCGGCCACGACAAGAAGGGCAAGATCTCGCTGGCGCTCTATATCGTCGCCGTGCTGCTCAGTTTCTTCAACCAGTGGATCAGCGTGGCGATCTACGTGGTTGTAGCGGCCGTCTGGTTTGCACCCGACAAGCGCTTCGAGAGGCTGATCGAAAAATAGAACCTACCTGCGCATCGCCTTGAGCTTCTCGGCGGCCGAGGCGGCAAGGTCGGCATAGCGTTCCTCCAGCCGTTCGGCCGCCTTGATGATCGGGAAGTCGTGGCCGAACTTCTCCAGCGCCAGCCGCAGCTTCTCGGCGAAATCCGCCTGCTTCTCCAGCGCCGCGAACAGTGTCTTCACCTGCGCCTCGCTGATATCGGGATTGGCGAGCATCTTCGGCACCTCGCGGCCCATCTGGTCGCCATTGGCGGTCTGCTCTTTCAGGATTCCGATCCAATCGGTCAAACACCGAGCTCCTTTTTTTGAACAGCATGCGCGGCAGGCGCAGCGATGGTCAACCCGTTGCGACTGTAAGTCGTCAACCCGTTGCGGCTATCGCGGTCGCCTATCGGGACGAACCAGCCTTGCCTCGGTGGCGTCCGGCGTTAAGTTCGGCCCGACCCGAACAAGGATGGAAATCATGACCAGCGACGCCCAGATCCAGACCGCCCTGCCCGCTTTCGCCTCCGGCAATGTCGCCGTCATCACCGGCGGCGCCAGCGGCATCGGCCTTGCCGCCGCGAAACGGTTCGCGGCAATGGGCATGAAGGTGGTGCTTGCCGACATCGGCGGCGTGCGCCTCGATCAGGCGAAGCAGGCCATCGCCGCGGTCGCCGGCGACGATGCCGTCCTTCCAATTCCCACCGACGTGTCCAAGGCCGAGGAGGTCGACCGGCTGGCGGAGCTCGCTCACGACGCCTTCGGTGCGGTGTCGGTGCTGATGAACAATGCCGGCGTCGGCAACAATCCGGGCAAGCCCTGGGAGAACCGCGACGCCTGGAAGCGGCTGATCGACATCAATTTCTGGGGCGTCGTGCACGGCGTCGAGGCCTTCGCGCCGCGCATGCTCGCGGCGGACAAGCCCGGCCTGATCATCAACACCGGGTCCAAGCAAGGCATCACCACGCCGCCCGGCAATCTCGCCTACAACGTCTCCAAGGCCGGCGTGAAGACGTTTACCGAGGGGCTGGCGCACGCGCTGCGCAACGAGCCGGGGGCGAAGGTTTCGGCGCATCTTTTGATCCCCGGCTTCACCTATACCGGCCTGACCGAAGGCGCGACGCAAAAGCCCGCCGGCGCCTGGACCGGCGAGCAGGTGATCGACTTCATGCTGGCATCGCTGATCGACGACGATTTCTACATCCTGTGCCCCGACAATGAGGTGGCGCGGCCGACGGATGAAAAACGCATGGCGTGGGCCATCGGCGACATCATCGAGAACCGCCCTGCCTTGTCGCGCTGGCATCCCGATCACAAGGACGCATTCGCGGCCTTCATGAATCGCTGACGGCCGCCTCAAGCCGCCGCTTTCTTCTTCGGGGCGTTCTTCCCGGCCGCGGTCTTCCTCGTGCCCGCGCCGGCGGTCTTGGGCGCATGCTTGGTAGCGTTCTTTGGCGCATGCCTGCCCCCGTTCTTTCCGGTCGCGGCTTTGTCGGCTGCCTTTTCGGCGATCTCGCGATCATGCCGTTTCGCCGCCGCCTCGCATTTCGAGCGGATTTCCTCGACCTCCGATTCCGTGAGGTGCTCGATGCCGATAAAATGATTGTGGGCGCGGCCGACCCTGATCAGTTCGTCCAACTTGGCCTGGATCGCCGCGCCATCACGATTTTGCGTGTTCTGGATCAGGAACACCATCAGGAAGGTGATGATGGTGGTGCCGGTGTTGATGACCAATTGCCAGGTGTCCGAGAATCCGAAGATCGGGCCGCTTGCCGCCCACGCAACCACGATCAGCACGCAGATGGCGAAGGTGGCCGGCAGGCCCGCCAGATGTGCCACCTGGTTGGCTATCCGCGTAAAAACTTTCTCGATCATGCAAGTCCCTCGAACCGTGGATGCGCAGGCGTTTGCGAAGAAACAAGCTGCCGCCCGCTCCGGTTCCCATGGAACGAATCTTCATGCCCGCGCGCAGCCACAATCGGATACACGCAGAAAGCGCAGGCGCGCGAAAAAACACCTTATCCGTTTGTTTGCAATAGTGCCGGGGCAGGCCAGAAAGCCTGTTCCTTCCGCTTCACGGCGGTTTACCTCCAAGCCCCTTCCGCTGCGCCACCCCCGCATGGCGGAAGGGGCACTCACGATCAGAGCGCGGAGCATGACCATCGAAACGCCCCGTCCTGTCACGCGCTATCTTTCACCCGGATTGTTTGGCGGCGCCGCGTGTCTCGGCCTTCTGCTGGTCAGCGCTGAGGCAAAAGCCGATCCCGGAACGGATCCGAAGATCACCGGCAGCATAGAACAGCACTGGACCACCAACGCGCTGGACAGCGATCGCGCCGTCACCGATTGGTACACGCTGCTGCGCGGCTCGATCGACCAGCAATGGGGCGATGCCGATGCCAATGCCAGGATCCATGCCGATTTCGAGGCATCGCGCTACAACAGGGCCTCGATTGAGGACGACCGCTCGCTGGCGCTATCGGCGGAAGCTTTCCGGCGCTTGGAGGCAGTGCTCGAGCTGCGCGGAACGCTCAGCTATCGCGTGCTGAGCACCGGCGACGATCTGGAGATCGGCCCGCTCATCATCGGCACGCGTGAACTGAAGCAGATCCTCAGCGCTCAAGGGCAGTTCGGCATCGATCTCGGCAATGCGACCTCGCTCAGCATCGAGGCCACGGAGAGCATCGAGAAGGTCGGCGACACCCATTTCCAGGACGATCTCATTTCGCCGACCAAGCTTCACGCCGACCGCATCCTTTCCCAGGTCGCGGCAAGATTGACGCGGACCGTCGGCGAATATGCCTTCGGCGGCTCGACATCGGCGTTGCTGGCTTCGGTCGAACGTGTCGGCTTCCCGCCGCTCCAGCTTTCGTTCTTCCAGTACACCGCGCAAGCCGAAGCGGCTTTCAAGGGCAAGGACGGCTCGAGTTTCGGCCTGGCGCTCGGCGCGCAGTATCTGCGCGGCGCGGACGGCATCTACGAGCGCGTCTTACCGGCCTGGCAGGCAAATTTCGTCAAACCGCTGCCGAAGGGATTCGAGTTGCGCGGCACCTGCTTCGGCCGCTACGAGACGTCCGACACCGACGATCCGCTCGCCTCATGGTTGCGCCGCGCCGAGCTTGAGCTCGGCTTGAAGCTGCGCGAAAATTTTGCCGTCGGCACCGGGATCTTTGCCCAGCTCAAGGACAATCTGCTGCTTGAGAATGTCGAGCGCAGCAAGGGCGTCTATGCCGAGGCGACCTGGGGCGCGACCAGGTCGCTGAACATCGTGTTCCGTGTCGATTACGCGCAGAAAGTAAAGACCATTCTCGACGAGCATGAGAGCACGGTCGACGCCTTCGTCGGCGTGCGTACGGACATCTAACGTTCGCGGCCAAGGCCCCCGGTCGGCGATCAGAAACGACAGACAGGAGGGTGTGCGAGCCCCTCCTGTCCGTTGCGGATGCTAGCTTTCCGCGCTTCTGCTCAGTGCCTCTTCAGCGAGTAGTTGTTGCTGCCGACGTTGACGCCGATCCCGCTGAGGATACCGGAAACGACATTGGTCTTGTTGCCGTTCAGAATGCCCGAAACGACGTTACCGTTGAGGATGTTGTTGCCGTTGAGCACGCCATTCAACGCGCCGAGATTGACGTTCGGCGACACGTTGATGAGGCTGCCCGAGCTACCACCCCAGCCACCGGCATAGGCGCCGGCGGACGAGAAGGAAACAACAACAGCTGCGGTGAGTGCAAATACGAACTTCTTCATGACTACTCTCCTTTGTTGCTTGCGGTGTTTCCTTCAACTTCACCCCGATATTACCTCCGAAGAGACTTGTACATTTTGCGGAAATGCTTGCAACCGCAGAGTGATTAATCCGATCTATACACGCCGTTTTCCAGTTTTTAACGCTAATATTTTAGGTTAAAAACCTTGGTTACGGGCAATGGTAAATAGATCGGGGTGCAGGTAGATCAGGGGGTATTGTCTTCCCAGCGATCGAGAAAGGCTTCGATCGGCATAGCCTGGATGTCGGGGATTGCGCTCGCCAGCTTCTCGGGCGCCCAGTCCCACCAGGCCAGCGCTTCGATGCGCGCCGCGACCGCGGCGGAGAAGCGCCGGCGCAGCGGCTTTGCCGGAACGCCGGCGACGATCGTGTAGGGCGCGACGTCATGCGTCACGACGGCATTGGCGCCGATGACGGCGCCATTGCCGATCGTGACGCCCGGCATGACGACCGCGCCGTGGCCGATCCAGACATCGTGGCCGACACCGACCGATTTCGCCTGCCGGCGCGCACGAAATTCGGTGTCGACGCCCAGCCAGCGGAAATACTCGTTCGGCCGGTAGCTGACCTTGTGCTGCGTCAGCCGCTCGATCGGGTGCTCGAGCGCGTTGATGCGGCTGTTGGCGGCGATCGAGCAGAACTTGCCGATCGTCGTGTAGATCGCCTCGCAATGGCGTTCGAAATAGGAAAAGTCGCCGACGCTCACCTCGCGCAGGATCACCCGCTCGCCGATCGAGGCATAGCGGCCTAGCTTGCATCCCTTCAGCTCCGCGGTCGGATGGATGCGCGGCTCGGGGTCCTTGAGGACAAGGTTTTCAGGACGGTCCATGACGGGGCTTTACGCCGGCGGGGACGGCCCCGCAAGCGCGGCCTGTCGCTGCCTGTCCTGTCGGGAAGCTATTACGGCTTACCTTTGGTCCACACCACGTTCTGGCCGTAGAGCGGCACGGTCGTGATCGACATCTTCGCCGAGCCGTTCTGCACCTGGCGCGAATGCGACAGATAGACCAGCGTCTCGTTCTTCTTGTCGTAGATGCGGTTCACCACCTGCTTTTTCCAGATCAGGCTGAGGCCCTGCTTGAACACCTCCTCGCCGCCCTCGCTCATGTCGATGTCGCCGATGGTGATTGGCCCTGTCTGGCGGCAGGAAATCGAGGAATCGGAAGGATCCTCGAACCAGTTGCCCTTATGCAGCCGGTCGATGATGCTGCGGTCGAAATAGGCGACATGGCAGGTGACGCCGTCGACCTTCGGATCCTTGATCGCGTCGACCATGATGTCGTTGCCGACCCAGTCGACACCCACTTTACCCACTTCGTCAGCCATGGCCGCGCCGGCGCTCAGGGCAAGACAGGCGGCGAACAAGCCGATCAGTTTTCGCAAGGAAGCCTCCTCGGTTCACGTTTGCCGATGTCAGGTGGGACAGGATCGTGGCGTTTGCAAGCCGCAATCGGACTGCACGGCCGCTTGCGGCAACGCGACATCTTTGCGCGCCCGGCGCCGACCCGTTAAGACTGTCGCCAAACTGGCTTTAGCCAAAGCAATGGCGACGGACATTCACTGATGATGCGTTCAATCCTGGTCGGCATTCTCGTCCTGATGGCGGCGGGTATCGGCTGGCTGACATTCGACTGGTACCGCGGCCACTATGGCGGCGAGCCCTTCGGCGCGCCCTTCACCCTGGTCGACCAGAAAGGCGCGCCGATCACCGAAGCCGCCTTCAGGGGCCACCCGAGCGTCGTCTTCTTTGGCTTCACCCATTGCCCGGAAGTCTGCCCGACGACCCTGTTCGAGCTGGCCGGCTGGCTGAAGACGATGGGCGACAGCGGCAAGAACCTCAACGCCTATTTCGTCACCGTCGATCCGGAGCGCGACACGCCGGAGACGATGAACACCTATGTCAGCAACTTTTCCGACCGCATCACCGGCATCACCGGGGATCCGGACAAGGTGCATGCCATGGCCAAGGCCTTCGGCATCTATTGGAAGAAGGTCGACACCGGCGATGGCGACTACACGATGGACCATACGGCTTCGGTGTTGCTGCTCAATGCCAGGGGCGACTTCGCCGGCACCATCGCCTATGGTGAAAGCGCCGACACCGCGATCGCCAAGCTGAAGCGGCTGGCTGCGGGTGGCCAAACCTGATGTCGCAGACCAGGCTCCACCTCACCGCCAACAAGATTGAAGCCGACCGCATCTTCGCGGCGCTCGACGCTGCCTTCGAGGATGACGGCCTGCCGATCGCCGTGCTGGAGCTCGACGAGGAAAAAGACATCCACGAAGTGTCGCTCTATGCCGATGGCGACGTCGATCCCATCGAAGCGCAGGTCAGGGACATCCTCGCCGGTCTCGGCTTGCCGAAGCCTGTCGAGCGCGAGGTCCTTCCCGATGTGGACTGGGTGTCGCGATCGCTGGAAGGCTTGAAGCCGGTGCGCGCCGGCCGCTTCCTCGTCCATGGTTCGCACGACCGCGCCAAGCGCCACGCTGGCGACCTCGCCATCGAGATCGAGGCCGGCCTTGCTTTCGGCACCGGACATCACGGCACCACGGCCGGCTGCCTGGAAATGCTGGAGCAGGTGGTGCTGCGCGAACGGCCGCGCAACGCGCTCGACCTCGGCACTGGCAGCGCGGTGCTTGCGATCGCGCTGGCCAAGCTCGCGCATATCCCAGTGCTGGCGACCGATATCGATCCGGTCGCTGTCCGCGTCGCCGCCGCCAATGCCCGCCTCAACCATGTCAAGGCGCTGGTCGAGACGGTGACGGCGCCCGGCTTCCACCATCCGATCTTCGCCAGGCGCGCGCCTTTCGACCTCATCGTCGCCAACATCCTGGCCCGGCCGCTGATGCGGCTCGCGCCTCAGATGGCCAAACACGTCAGGCTCGGCGGCTCGCTGGTGCTCTCTGGCATCCTCGACCGGCAGCGCGATGCGGTGATCTCGGCCTATGTCGGCCAAGCCTTCCGCCACGTTCGCACCTTGCATCGCGAGGGCTGGGTGACCATCCACCTCAAGCGCTGAGATCGGCTTGCATCCAGCAGGTCTGGCCCTGCCGAAATCGATTCCGGTTTTCAAGATCATGCGCTACGGTCGCCGCAAGCCACTCGAGGGAGCCCAAAATGTTCCAGACCTTTGATTCCGCAGGCGATCCGGCCGTCGGTAAGCCGCGCGTGGCGCTGCTGCGGCAATGGCTGGCCGAGAATGGCCTGGATGGCTTCCTTGTCCCCCGCGCGGACGAGCATCAGGGCGAATATGTCGCCGACCGCTCGGCGCGGCTGAAATGGCTGACCGGCTTCTCCGGTTCGGCCGGCGTCGCGATCGTGCTGCGCGACCGCGCCTTCATCTTCGTCGACGGCCGCTACACGCTGCAGGTGCGCAATGAGGTCGACCTTTCGATCTTCACCGTCGAAAGCCTCATCGACAATCCGCCGGCCAATTGGATCAAAGACAATCTCGGCAAGGGCGCAAGGCTCGGCTTCGACCCTTGGCTTCACACGATCGGCGAGATCAAGGCGCTGAAGGCGTCGGCCGAGCACTCCGGCGCAACCTTGGTGCCGCTCGACAAGAATCCCGTCGACATCATCTGGACAGATCAACCGGAACCGCCGCGCGCCCCCGTCGAGATCCATCCGCAGAACCTCGCCGGCGAGCTGGCGAAGGACAAGCTGGCGCGGCTGGCGAGGGCGATCGAAAAGGATGGCGCCACCCATGCGGTGCTGACCGATCCCTCCTCGATCGCCTGGGCCTTCAACATCCGTGGCGGCGACGTGCCGCACACGCCGCTGGCGCTGGGCTTCGCCATCCTCGCCGCCGACGGCAAGCATCAGCTGTTCATGGACCAGCGCAAATTCTCGCGGCAGGTCTCGGCCTATCTGACCCAGCTTGCCGATCTGCATGATCCAGGCGAGTTCGAAGCCGCTATCATCGAGCTCGCCAAGGGTGGCGCCAAGATCGCGCTCGATCCGGTGCTGGCGGCGGAGAAGCTCCGCATGCTGGTCGAGGACAATGGCGGCAAGGTCGTCTTAGCGGCCGATCCGGTGCGTATTCCCCGCGCGACCAAGAACCAGGCCGAGATCGCCGGCAGCCGCGCCGCGCATCGCCGCGACGGCGCCGCGGTCGCCAAGCTGCTATGCTGGCTCGACCGACAGAAGCCGGGCACGCTCGACGAAATAGCGGTCGTCACCAAGCTGGAGGAGGTGCGTCGCCAGACCGGCGAGGAAACGCAGATGCCGCTGCGCGACGTCTCCTTCGATACGATTTCCGGCGCCGGCCCCAACGGTGCCATCATGCATTACCGCGTCTCGCGCGCCACCAGCCGCAAGCTCGAGAGCGGCGAGCTGTTCCTGCTCGATTCCGGCGGCCAATATCAGGACGGCACCACCGACATCACCCGCACCGTGCCGATCGGTGAGCCGACGCAGGAGATGCGCGAACGCTTCACCCTCGTGCTGAAGGGCATGATCGGCATCTCGACGCTGCGTTTTCCAGCCGGCACCCGCGGCTCGGAAATCGACGCCGTCGCGCGCATGGCGCTGTGGAAGCATGGCTGCGACTTCGCCCATGGCACCGGCCACGGCGTCGGCTCCTACCTTGCCGTGCATGAAGGCCCGCAGCGCATCGCCCGCACCGGCACCGAAAAGCTGCTCGCCGGCATGATGCTGTCCAACGAGCCGGGCTATTACAAGGAAGGCGCCTACGGCATCCGCATCGAGAACCTGATCCTGGTGACGCCGGCCGAGCAGATCGAGGGCGGCGACATCGCCATGCACGGCTTCGAGACCCTGACGCTGGCGCCAATCGACAAGCGGCTCATCCGCACCGACCTGCTGCACCGGGACGAGTTGCAATGGCTCGACCGCTATCACGCCTGGGTGCTGGCCGAGATCGGCCCGATGCTCGACGGCGAGACGCTGGCCTGGCTGGAGAAAGCGACGGCGCCGCTGCCGCACGACGCGAAGATTTGAGATTAGCTTCTTTCTCCCCGTTCACGTTACGCTGTGCACACATCTTCTGTGACTGGCGTGACTGATCAGGCCCGAGGCTTGATTGCCACGTGGTTCCCACAATCCGCCGCTGCTTCGCAGCGCCACCTTCGCCCTCCGGAGGGAAAGGAAAGGAGCCGTGCTGGACGCGCGTTGACGGCAAGAAGGCTGGCGCCCCTTCCTTCCCCCCGTCGATCGGGGGAGAGGTGGCTCGGCGAAGCCGAGACGGAGTGGGGGTCGACCAGCGCTTCGAAATTATCGTCCGGCGGCTTCCTATCCGACGAACTGCCGCGCCAGGACCAAAACCGCCGCGCCGGCCAAAAACATCGACATCAACCCACCGCGCAGCGAGACCAGCACGGTGACGATCAGCGCCGCCCATTCCGCCGGTCCGGCGTGTAGCAGTTCCGGCGCGACAAGTGTGGTGAGCACGGCGGCCGGCACGGCGTTGAGACCGGCTTCGACGCGCGGATGGATGGTCTCGAAGCGCGAGATGACGAGATGGCCGCCGACGCGGGTCAGATAGGTGGCGACGGCGCCGGCCAGGATGATCCAGAAAGTCGTGCTCATGGCCGCTTGCCCACACCGCTGTGATGCGGCGGCAGGATCACCGCCAGGAGAACGCCGGCGAGCGCACCTATCGAGACATGCCAGGGCGAGCCGACGGTTCGATAGGCGATGATCGAGGCCACCGCGCTGGCGGCGACGACGGGCGCCCAGAGCGGCCGCTTGCGGAAGCCGAGCACCAGGCCGAGGAAATAGATCGGCAAAAGGAAATCGATGCCCAGCGCATGCGTGTCCGGGATCATCTTGCCGAAGACCGCGCCCAACCCGCTTTCGATCACCCAGAACACGTAGACCGGCAGGCCGAGCCCCAGATACCAGACGAAGCCGACGGGACGGCCGGACTCCGCCCTCGCCTCGGCGATGGCGAATTGCGGGTCGGTCAGGATGAAATAGCCGGCGGCCTGCTGCAGCAGAGGCCAATGCGCGATGCGCCGGCCGATGCCGGCCGAATAGAGCACATGTCGGAAATTCACCGCGAAGATCGACAGCACGATCAGCCATGGCGCGACGTGCTGGCCGAACAGCTCGATACCGACCATCTGGCTGGCGCCGCCATAGATCATGGCGCTCATCAGGAAGGCTTCGAGCACCGAGAAACCATTGTCGACGGCGATCGCGCCGAACAGGATCGCGAACGGCGCAGATGCGACGACGACCGGCATGGACAATCGCACGCCGTCCCAGAAATCGCCGCCGGTCCTGCCCTCAGAGATTGCTTCCGCCGTCATCAAGCCGCTCCTAGTGCACGTCGCCCAGAAGTGCGCAGCGGTTCTGGGACAACGACATGCATCACTTAAAGCGCGTCGCCTGGATTCGTTCAGCGCGACGCTCTTTAGGCGGCCTCATGTAGGGAGCGTCGCCCCGCTTGTCACACCAATTCGCTTGACCCAGCGATCAGCGGAACTGATCGCCGGGTTGTGACGCGCCTATGGTTTGCTGGCTCAGTTGACGAAATAGCGCTGCCATTCGAAGTCGGTGATGTGCGAGGCCTGCCAGGCATCGAAGGCGGCCTGCTCGGCGCGGCGGCTCTCGGCGTAATTGTCGCGGAAGGCTTCGCCGAAAGCCTCGGCGCAGAAATCGGATGCCGCGAAGGCCTCGATGGAAGCGTTCAGCGTGCGCGGCAGCTTCGGCTTGTCGAGATTGGCGAGGTTGCTCGTCACCGGCGCCTCGAGCGGCAGGTTCTTCTCGATGCCTTCGCAGCCGGCGGCCAGGATCGCGGCGATCGAGAGATAAGGATTGACGTCGGCGCCGGGTGCCCGGTGCTCGAACCGGCAAGCGGCATCGTTCGGCGTGGTGATGGCGCGGATCGGCGCGGTGCGGTTCTCAAAACCCCAGGCGACGTCTTCCGGCGACCACGCGCCACGGTCGAAGCGGCGGTAGGAATTGACCGTCGGCCGGAAGAAGATATGCGTCTCCTGCATGCGGTTGAGCACGCCGGCGAGGAATTTTTCGGCGACCGGCGTCAGCCGGTTCGGGCCGGCGGCGAAGGCAGGCTTGCCATCCTGCCACAGGCTGACATGGTGGTGCGCGCCGCAGGCGCTTTCCTTGCCCGGCGGCTGGAAACGCGTCATGAAGGTGGCGACCAGCCCACGCTCGGCGCACAGCTCGCGCAGATGCAGCTTGGCGCGCATGGCGGCGTCCGCCGCTGCCAGCGCGCTCTTCGGCGTCAGCGCGTATTCATACATGCCGTAGCCATATTCGGTGACGAGCGAGGCGACGCCGATATCGATGCTCCTCATGCGCGTGATGAACTCGGCGGCGAAATCCTGGTATTCGCCGCTGCGCACCAGGTCGTAGTTGATCAGCGAATGGCCCCACGGCTTCAGCTCGCGATAGCGGCCGGCGCGCATCAGATCATGGTCGGCGTGGAATATGCCGAACTCGTATTCGAGCGCGAATTTCGGCTCGTAGCCGAGCGCCCTCGCCCGCTCCTCGACGCGCGCCAGAACGCCGCGCGGATCATAGGGGCACACCGCGCCATCGAGCATGAAAGAACGCGTGATGGCCGAGGCGAATTTGGGCTTCCAGCCATGCTGCACCACCGTGTCCGGATCGATGATGCCCTTGATGTTGGGAAAGCCGTTCTCCTCATTGGCGCTCGGTGAAGCGAAGGCGACGTCGCCCATCGGCTGCCCGTCGCCATGCGTGACGCAATAGAGGATGGCGTTGATCGACTCGCCGGATGTGGAGAGCTTCAGCGGCGCGATCTTGGAGCGCACGACGCCCGACGTGTCGACCGTATGCACCTCGACGAACTCGACGCCGCGCTTGGCGAGCTCGGCCTGCAGCGCTTCGAGCTTCGGCGCATACGCCGCCACCCTGTCCTCAAATTCCACGTTCAACCCTCCACCAGGAAATGACTGAGCTATTTGGCGTTGCGCCGCAACAGAAGCGAGAAAAGCTCGTCGAGCTCATGCCGGCCGCTGATGCCGCTTGGCCGGAACGCCATGCAAAGCACTATGACCACGCCGAGCGCCACACCCGACAGGCCGAGCAACTGCGGCATTTGGATGCCCGCAACGGTCACGCCGGACTCGATGCTGCGGATGAATTCCAGTCCGATCGAAAGCACGATGACGCCGGTCACCGCCCCCGTCACCGTCGCCATGCCGCCGAGGATCAGCATCGCCAGCGTGTTGAAGATCATCTGGAAATAGAAGAGCTTGGGGCTGATCGTGCCGGCGAAATAGGCATAAAGCACGCCGGCGAGCCCGCAGATCAGCGCCGATAGAACCCATGACATCAGCCGCAGTTTTTTCGCATCGATGCCGAGTGCCGCGGCAGCCTGCGGGCTCTGCGCGCTGGCTCGCAACTGCAGGCCCCAGCGGCTGTCCTTGAACAGCCGCGCCGCCACGATCGCCAGCACTGCGAAGACCAGCATCCACGGCAGGCCGACCACTTTCGGGATGCCGAAGAAAGCCTGGTTGCCCTTGAACAGATCGGTCCAGTTGAGGAACACCGAATGGACGATGATCAGCAGCGCCAGGCTGACGATGGTCGCCGCGACTCCCGACAGCCGGCTGATCACCTTGCCGCTGACCAGCGCCACGATGCCGACGACCAGGAGCGCGATGAGCGCCGACGAAACCGGATCGAGCTCCAGCGTCGCAAAGCCGAACGGCGCGTTGGGGATCGACAGCTTCTTCATGGCTAACGGCGTCGACAGGATGGCGACGCCATAAGCGCCGAGCCCGACAAAGGCGCTGTGGCCGAGATTGGCGATGTTGGAATTGCCCATGAACACCTGCAGCCCGACCACCACGATCAGGTTCACGAAGGCGCCGAGCGCCAGGAAGGTGTAGTAGGTCGGCGCGAAATTCAGCACCAGGAGCCCGATCACCAGCACCGGCAGCGCCGTCACCAGCCCGCCGATCAGCGAACGGACCAGCGCATTGTTGGATCGCGCCGCGCCGGTCGGAGCCGCCATCTGGTCGACCGCTTGCGAGAGTTCGGAGCCTGCCACGTCGGATCCCCCCGCCTAAATCTCTTTGTCGCCGAGTTCGATGCGCTGGCCGAGCAGGCCTTCCGGCCGGTAGACGAGCAGCGCAACGATGATCGCGTAGGTGAGCGCGTCCCGGAAGCCCGCATATTCCTGCGGCAAAGCGACGAGCAGGCCGACTTCGATGAAGCCAAGCAGCATGCCGCCGACAGCAGCCCCCGGAAGCGAGCCGAAGCCCCCGATGACGCAGGCGACGAAGGCCTTCAGCACCAGGCCGAAGCCGAGATCGGGTGAGACGCTGCCGCGCCGCGCCAGGATGAAGACGGCAGCGATGCCCGCCAAGGCGCCCGAAATGGCGAAGGCCGTGGCAATCACCCGGTTGGCCTTGATCCCCATCAGCCGCACTGTGGCGAAGTCGCGCGAGGCAGCGCGGATGGCAAGCCCGAGAGTCGAGCGGCTGAGGAAGAGCACAAGCGCAAGGATGGTCAGGCCGGAGACGATCAGTTCCATCACCTGCAGCGAGGAGACGGCGAACGGGCCGAAGAACCACATCTGGTTCAAGCCGTTGAGCACCGAGACCGACTGCGGCTTGGGCGAGATCAGAAGCATGAAAAGGTTCTGCACCACGATCGACACGCCGAAGGCGGTGAGCAATCCGGTCGTGGTCGGCGCGTAGCGCACCGGCCGGAAGGCGATGCGCTCGAACACGACTGCCGCCAGCGCTGCCATGCCGACGGCAAGCAGCACCGCGACGAAGGGCGAGGTCAGCCCAAGCGCGGCAGCCAGGAACACGCTGTAGGCGGAGACGCCGATGATCTCGCCATGCGCGAAATTCACCAGCCCCATGATCGAGAAGACGACGGCGAGCCCGAGCGCAACCAGCGAATATTCCGCGCCGAAGGCGAGCGCGTTGAGAAGCTGCTGCAGAGCGTAGTCCATCGCCGCCTACCCGCCGATATAGAGGTTGAACAGGCCGTGCTCGTCGGCGAGCCTGGCCGGCGGTCCGTCATAGCGCAGCGTGCCGGAGCTCACGACATAGACGCGGTCGGCGAAGCGCAGCGCCTGCTTGGCGTTCTGCTCGACCACCAGCAGCGTCAGCCCTTGCGCCTTGAGCTCGCCGATGAAATCGAAGATGCGCGCCACGATCTTGGGCGCCAGCCCGAGCGACGGCTCGTCGAGCAGCAACAGCTTCGGCCGCGACATCAGCGAACGGGCGATTGCCAGCATCTGCTGCTCGCCGCCCGAAAGCGTGCCGGCCGCCTGGCCGTAGCGTTCGGACAGCACCGGGAACAGCGACAGGAACCGCTCGATATCCTGGCGCACGCCCGCCGGGTCGCGCCTTATCGCGGCCCCCAGCCGCAGATTCTCGCCGACGCTCAGGTTGGAGAAGATGTGCCGGCCTTCCGGCGTCGAGGTCAGTCCGGCGCGGATGCGGTCCTCGGTGCGGACATGCGAGATGTCCTTGCCGTCGAGCACGATGCGCCCCGAAGCCGGCGTGACCAGGCCGGTCAGTGCGTTGATGGTCGAGCTCTTGCCGGCGCCGTTGGGCCCGAGCAGGGCGACAAGCTCGCCCTGCCCGACCTCGAGCGACAATTCGCGCACCGCCATGACGGCGCCATAGCGCACGACAAGCTTCTCGACCTTAAGCACGTCTCCCCGCTCCGCTTCAGTTCAGCGCCGGAACGAAGGTCGGCGGCGTGTCGGTGATCAGCACCCGCTTGCCGTCGGCAAAGCCCATCACCGGCACGACCTTGACCGGATAGCCCTTCTTCTCGGCGAAGGAGATCGTCGGCGCCGTCGTGCCCGGATAGCCGCCCGGCGCCCGGATCGCCTCGCGCAAGGCGGCGGGGTCGACGGTGCCGGCCTTCTTCGCCGCTTCGTAGCTGATCTGCACCATGTCGGCGCCGAGAGCGTCGAAGATGCCGTTGATCTTATAGCCGTCAGCCTTGCACTGGGCGAGGAACTTGTCGATCGGCCCGTCAACGCCGGTCGCGCCGTGGGTCGCGAACATCACCTTTTCCAGCGACTTCGGATCGCCGACGGTGCCTTCCAGCGACTTGTCGTCGAAGGCGTCGCAGCCGGCCACCCAGCCGTCATAGCCATTGGCGCGCAGCTGCCGGATCAGGATGCCGACATCGGGCAGCACGGCGCAGATATGGATGGCGTCGGGCTTCTGCGGCAACGCCTTGATCGAGGCGATCTGCGGCGACCAGTCGGCGGTGCCATAGGAATAGTTGAACTTGCCAACCACCTTGCCGCCGAGATGCTCGAACACCTCGCCGAACCACTCCGGCAGCTTCTCCGAATAGGAACCCGCATCGGGCGACACCATCAGCGCCACGGTCCGCGCGCCCTTGCCGTAAAGCGCGTTGGCGGTGGCCGCGGCATTGATCGGATCTGGCACCGCGCCGGCGATGAAATTGTCGAGGCCGGCCTGCTGCATCTCGAGCTGCGTGTTCGGCGCCGAGAACACGGTGGCGCCGTAAGACTGCGCGGTCTGCGCCATCGGGATCAGCGCATCGGGGAACGGCACTCCGGTGATGATCTGCGCGCCGGCATCGAGGAATTTCTGGCCGAGCGAGACCGAAAGCTGCGGGTCGGAACGGTTGTCCTCGATCATCAGCTCGACCTTGGGATCGTTCGCGCCTGCCGCCTTGTTCAGTCTGTCGGCCATGCAGCGCGCGCCCTCGGCCTCGCTGTAGGGCGCATAGGCGCCGGTCATGGCGACCGCAAGCCCGATCTTCAGGTCGGCCGCGCCCGCATGCCCTGCCTGCAGCAGCCCCGCGGTCAAGACCGCGGCTCCCAGCAAAATCTTTTCCATTCTACCCCTCCTTCCTCTCATTGCGGTTGTTCTTCCCGGCCCTCAGGCTGTCTCCGACTGCCCGACATAGACTTCGATGACGCGCGGATCGCGCCACACTTCCTCCGTCTCGCCCGAGGCGATCACCTGGCCCTGGTCCATCACGCAAAGCCGGTCGCAGAGCCGGTTGATGAAGCGCAGGTCGTGATCGATGACGATGGTCGCGCAGCCGACGTCGCGGCGGATGCCTTCGATGGCGATGGCCAGCGTCTCCGACTCGGCCTCGTTGAGGCCGGCGGCCGGCTCGTCAAGCAACAGGAGGGACGGCCCCAGCGCCAGCGCGCGGGCGATCTCGAGCCGGCGCTGGCTGCCATAGGGCAGCGTTCCGGCCGGGCTGTCGGCGAAGCCTGCCAGCTCATATTGCTGCAGCAGCTGATCGACGCCGATGCGCTTGGCGGCGTCGGGGCGCACGGCGCGGTAGGTGATATCCGCCACCTCGACGTTCTGGCGTACGGTCAAATCCTTGAACAGCCTGATGGTCTGGAAGGTGCGGCCGACCCCTGCCCGGGCACAATGTTCGGGGCCGCGACCGGTGATCTCCTCGCCCGCCAGGCGCACGCTGCCGCTGTCCGGCTTGAGCACGCCCGAAATGGCGTTGACGAGCGTCGACTTGCCTGCGCCGTTCGGACCGATGAGGCCGAGGATCTCGCCGGCCTCGCAGGTCAGCGAGGCGTTGCGCAACGCCTGCACGCCGCCGAATGTCTTGCTGACTGCCTCAACCGACAGCATCGGTCATCTCTCCCATTCCCGGCCGCTGGCTGTTCTCCTGTCGGCCGGTCAAAAGGATGCTAGTCCCCCGACTTTTCCAGAACAAGTATTTTTTTCCATTTTAGAAAAATTCTTGAACGGGAAGGCCTTGGCCGGTCGGTCAGACGCCTGCTCCCGGCGGCAGTCCGTCGCGCGGCACCGTGTTCGACATCAGCATGATGACGGGCTCGTCACCGAGCGCGACATAGGCGTGCTGCATTTCGCCGTCGAACAGGATGCTGTCGCCGGGCTGCAGCACGGTCGGGTCGTAGTGGAGCGTGTGGAGCTGCAGGCTGCCGCTCAGCACATGGATGAACTCCTCACCCGAATGGCTGCGCCAGCCGCCGTTTTCCTCGAAGTTCCTGGCGCGCAGCGTGACGCGCCAGAAAATGTTGGTCTTGTCGCGGAAATCGCTGCACAAGACCTCGAATTCCATGGCGTTGCCTTCATGCAGGATGCCGCTGCCGGCGCGCGTGATCGAGCGGCGCGCCTGCGGTCCGGGCTTCGGACTGAACAGGAAGGAGGCCACCGGCACATGCAGCACGCCGGCGATCATCAGCGCGATGTCGACGGTCAGCCTGGCCTTGCCATTCTCCAGCTTCGACAGCTGCGAAACGGAAAGGCCGGAGCGCTCGCTGAGGTCGCGCAAGGTGATGTTCTGCTGCTTGCGCGCGTCGCGGATCTTGCTGCCCACATTGCCTTGCATCGTCCACGCCCTTGGCTGCCGTGTTTCCAATTTGACAAGCTCTAGAGCAATTCCA
>CCNB01000004.1:727445-772444 GCA_000824785.1 Mesorhizobium plurifarium
ACAAAGAGATAGAGCGGTTCGCCGTTTCCGTGAAACGGTGAAACGCTCTAGCGTTCCGCTATTTGAGCGTCCAGCCATTAGACGGCTGCGGCTGATTGCGGCCATAGGGACATCGCGACGGTGGCAAAAGCATTTTCGAGAAGGCGACCGATGCGTTCGAAAGTTTCCGGATCGGCAAGCAGGTCGTTGCGCACCTCGAGGTAGAGGCAGGGCCGGCCCTGCTGCAACCCGTGCCGGTTCAGCGTGTAGCCGACGGCCTGGCGCCAATCGTAGGGTTCGTTGTCGCCGATCCTGAAGCCCGCTTCCGCGCCCTGGGCCCTGAGCGTTTTCAGAACCGAGGTCACGAAGGGCGACTGTTCCCGCCACAGCACGCCGATATCGACATTGCGCGTCACCCCGCCCATCACCGGCGTGAAGGAGTGCACCGAGATCAGCGCCCTCCGGCCGGGAGCGGCTTCAATGATCGTCCGTTCGACCGGCGCCCAGGCGACAAGCTTGCGCAGCCTCGCATCCGCCGCATCGACGGTGAGATTGCCCGGCACCGGGATGCCGCCGAGGTCCGGCCGCATGAAGTCCCATTCCTCGGCCGGTCGGTTATAGTCGAGGAATAGCCGCGAATAGCGCGCGATCACGGCCGGCGCCCGCAGTGTTTGCGAGAGCCGGCGCGTCAGCGCATCGACGCCGATGTCGACCGCGAAATGCGTGCCGAGATAGGGTTCCGCCAAGCCAAGATCGCGCCAGGGCGCCGGCACGACGTTGCCGGCATGCTCGGCAATAAGCAGATAGGGGCTGGCCGCATCCGGCAGCAGCCGTTCCACGCCGGCCGCGGCAAGCGCCGCGACGGCAGCATCGCCAAGCTTTTCAAGGTCCCGCACGGCCGGATGTCCCTCGCGATCAGGCGATGACGGAGCGGACATGGTAAGCCTTCGCCGCCGTCGCCTCGATCAGGCCGGCGCGTCCGTTGGTGCGGCCGAGGCCGGAATTCTTGATGCCGCCCCAGGGCAGGTAGAGGTCGGCATGGTCGCAGCGGTTGAGATAGACCGTGCCGGCCTCGACCTCGTCGAGCAGCGCCACGCCCCGCTCGACATCGCGCGTCCAGATGGAAGCGCTGAGCCCGTAATCGCTGTCGTTCATCAGCCGGATCGCCTCGTCGTCGCCGGCGACCGCCTGGACGCAGGCCACCGGCCCGAACAGCTCGTCGCGCATGATCTGCATGTTGTGGTCGACGCCGGTCAGAACCTCGGGCGCGACATAGGCGGTCCCGAGGCTTGCCGCCTTGAGCGCGCCATCCTGCGGCATCAGGCGCCTGGCCCCTGCCCGCACCGCGCTTTCGGTGAGGCCGCGGATGGCGTCGGCCGCGACCGCGCGCACCACCGGACCCACCATCGGCTTTTCGCCGATCGGATGCCCGATTGTCCACTTCGCGGTCTCCGCAACGAGTGCCTCGACGAAGCGGTCATGGATCGAGCGATCGACATAGATGCGCTCGACCGAGCAGCAGGACTGGCCGGCATTGGAATAGGTGCCCTCGGCGATCAGCGGAACCGCCGCTTCGAGGTCGGCGTCGGAGCGCACATAGGTCGGATCCTTGCCGCCGAGCTCCAAATGCACCTGGGTGAAGGTGCCGGCCGCGGCCGCATGCACGCGCCGGCCGCCATTGACCGAGCCGATGAAATTGACGGCGTTGAAGGCGCCGGAGGCGATCAGCCGCTCGGCATCCGGATGGTCGAGATGCAGGCTCTGGAAGACCCCTTCCGGCCCGCCGGCGGCGCGAAACGCCTCCTCGGCAAGCTCCGCGATCACCGGCGTCTGCGGCGAATGCTTGAAGATCACCACATTGCCCGCGGCTAGTGGCGACGTGACCAGATAACCGAGCATGGCGGTCGGGTAATTCCAGGCGCAGATCGACAAATGCAGGCCGCCGGCCACCGGCTTGGCGTAGCGGCGGATGTTCTCATCCGACGGAAAGGGCATGTCGGCCAGCGTCTCCGGCGCGGCGCCTGCAAGCAGCTCGCCGATCAGCGCCAGGCGCGGTGTCTCGTCGGCCTGCCACAAGGGTCTGCCGATCTGCCATGCCACCGCCTCGGCCAGCGGAGCGGCGCGCGCCTTCATCTCTTCGCCAAAGCGCAGAAGGATCGCCAGGCGCTCGGCCATCGGCGTGCGCCGCCAGGCCGGCAGCGCCGCGCGGGCTCGGGCGACAGCCGCTTCGATCGCCGCGCCGTCCGCGTAGCTGCGCGTGGCGTAGATCGAGCCGTCGACGGGAGAGGTCACCGAGAAGGTCCGCGCGCCGGAATGCAGGTTCATGGTCTTGGAATCCACCCAAAAGGAAGCTGTCGATCGCGGCACGATATCGCGATTTTCCATTTTGGCAAATTTTTTCGAATACGGCTTGATGGATTTTTTGTCCGCCCCTATTGTCCCGTCATCGCGCCTTGGCGCGGACAAAAATCGCGCCTTGGCGCCAACATCAAGAGGGGTGACGGATGGTCGTCTTTGATTTCACCGGCAGGCATGCGGTGGTGGCCGGCGCCGGCGGCGGCATGGGCGAAGCGATCGCGCTTGCGCTCCTCGATGCCGGCGCCTCCGTCACCGCCATCGACGTGAAGGCGCGTCCGGCCTCGCTTGCCGGATATGACGACCGGCTGACCTTCGCCCAGGGCGACCTCACCGACGCCGCCTTCGTCGAACAGGTCATCGGCGCCGCCGGCCACGAGCGCGGCGGCATCGACTATCTCGCCAATGTCGCCGGCGTGCTGTGGTTCGGCCGCGACAAGTCGGCGCTCGACATGGATCTCGGCGTCTGGGACGACGTCTTCAACATCAACCTGAAATCCTTCGTGCACACGGCGCGCGCGGTCGTCCCCCATATGCGCGCCGGCGGGCGCGGCGGCGCCATGGTGCATTTCTCGACCATCCAGTGGTATCGCGGCGACCCGAACCCGCAGGATGCCTACCAGGCCTCGAAGGCTGGCGTCTGCGCGCTGTCCAAGTCGCTCGCCATGCAGCTTGCCGCCGAGCGCATCCGCTCGAACGCGATCTGCCCCGGCATGGCGCTAACGCCGCTGCAGGCGCGCTGGGACACCGAGGAGAAACGCGCCGCCGTGGCGAGCTACGCGCCGCTCGGCCGCATCGGCACGCCGCAGGACATGGCCAATGCCGCCCTGTTCCTGCTCTCCGACGCCGCGAGCTACATCACCGGCATCGAGCTCCCCGTCGACGGCGGCCTGTTGATGCGGATGTGAGCTCCTGGCGACCGCCGGAACGGCGGCGTAGACGCATGTCTCCCGAAGGTGGAAGCCGGTTTCGGGATAAAGACATGCGTAAAATCAAAAATCTAAAGCGCATGGAGCGAATCTGAAAGATCGCGACGCGCTTTAGGCCGCCACGGCTGTCCCCTGGATCGCCCTGCCCCAGTCGAGCAGCGGCCTGGCGCCAAGCGTGAAGTCGACGAGATCGTCGACCAGCGCCGGCGAATGAATCGTCGCCGGATCGATATCGTGCCGGACCACGAAATGCCGGCTCCGCACCGCCTGGGCGAGATCCTCGTCACCGACGTCCTCGAAACCGCGTGGCGCCCGCTTCAGGCGGTCTTCCGCATCGAGCTCCAGGCCGGCCTTCTTGAGCGATGAGACCATGGCGCGGAACGCGGCCGGCTTGGTCACGATCGCCTTACGCATCGCCTGCAGCAATTCGGGCGCCGGCTGCCACCAGGCAACGCCGGCGAAGCAGCGCTCGAGCCCAATATGCACGTAGAAGACGCCCTGCTCCATCTTGGTGCCGTCAGGCGACAGGATCGCCGACAGATGCCGGTTGTAGGGCCGCTTGTCTTTGGAGAAGCGCACGTCGCGATTGATGCGGAACAGCGACCTCTTGCGGTCGCCGCGCAGGCCGAGCTTTGCCGCCTCGAAACGTTCGCTGAGCGTCTCGACCAGATCGCAAAACGGCCCGTGCAGCTCGCTGTCGTAAAGGTCGCGGTTTTCCTGGAACCATTCCCGGCTCTGGTGGAAATCGAGCGCCTTCAGGAACGGGATGGCCTTCTGCCCGAACCCCTTGAACCCGCCCGCCATCAGCCGCCCCTGCCGATGCGTTGCAGCCAGGTGTCCTCGTCGATCACCTCGATGCCGAGGTCGCTTGCGACTTTCAGCTTCGAGCCGGCGCCGGGACCCGCCACCACCAGGTCTGTCTTGGCCGAAACCGAGCCCGCCACCTTCGCGCCGAGCCGCTCCGCCATCGCCTTGGCTTCCGAGCGCGTCATCTTCTCCAGCGTGCCGGTGAACACCACCGTCTTGCCGGAGACTTCGCTGCCGGCCGAGATTTCCATGACGTAAGGTTTCGGGCGGACTTGCGCGAGCAAGGCATCCAGCACGTCGTCATTACGCTCGTTGCCGAAGAAGTCGCGCAATGCATTGATCACCGTGTCGCCAATGCCGTTGATCGACGGGAAGACGGTATGCGGATCTTCCGCCTTTGCCGTTTCCTTGCCTACACGGATCAGCTCCTCGATGGTCGAGAACTGGCGGGCAAGCACGGCCGCCGTCGTCTCGCCGATATGGCGGATGCCGAGCGCGAAGATGAAGCGGTCGAGCTCCGGCTCGCGCCGCGCGTCGATGGCGGCGAAGAGCTTGTCGAGGCCTTCATAGTTGCGCTCCTCGACGCTGCGCACATTCTTGCGGGTCTTGCCCGACGCCTCCTCGCGCAGCCGCGCCTGTTCCTCGCGCCGCTCGGCGAGCGCCTTGGTGACCGCCGGGCGGCGATCCTTCAGCGTGAAGATGTCGGCGGCGGTCTTCACCAGCCCCGAATTGAAGAACAGGTCGATATTTTCCGCGCCAAGGCCCTCGATGTCGAGCGCGCCGCGCGACACGAAGTGGCGCAGCCTTTCCACGGCCTGGGCGGCGCAGATCAGCTCGCCGGTGCAGCGGCGCCGCGAATCCTCCTTGCCCGTCTTCTCGTTGATCTCGCGCGTCGCCGGCGAGCCACAGACCGGGCAGGTATGCGGGAATTCGTAAGGCACGGCACTGGCCGGCCGCTTGTCGATGACGACGCTGACGATCTGCGGGATGACATCCCCTGCCCGCTGGATCACCACCGCGTCGCCGATGCGCACATCGATGCCGTCGCGGATCGGCTGGCCGTTGCTGTCGAAGCCCTTGATGTAGTCCTCGTTGTGCAGCGTGACGTTCTCGACCACCACGCCGCCGACGGTCACCGGCGCCAGGCGCGCCACCGGCGCCAGCGTGCCGGTGCGGCCGACCTGGATGTCGATCCTCTCGACCGTCGTCATCGCCTGCTCGGCCGGGAATTTGTGGGCGACGGCCCAGCGCGGCTCGCCGGTGACGAAACCCCAGCGGCGCTGCAGCTCGAGCTGGTCGACCTTGTAGACGACGCCGTCTATGTCGTAGCCTAGCGAGGAACGCTGCTCCTCGATCCGGTGATACTGCGCGATGAGCTCGTCGATCGATTTCGCCCGCACCATCAGCGGGCTGACCTTGAAGCCCCATTCCTTGAATTTCTGCACGGAATCGTACTGCGTCGGAGCCGGATCCGCCGTGGTGTAGCCCCAGGCATAGGCGAAGAATTTGAGGTTGCGGCTGGCGGTGACCGACGGGTCCTTCTGGCGCAGCGAGCCGGCCGCAGTGTTGCGCGGATTGACGTAATCCTGGCCGCCGACCGCCGCCGAGCGCTGCTTCAGCGCCTCGAATTCGGCATAGGTCATGTAGACCTCGCCACGGATTTCGATGACCTCCGGCCAGCCCGAGCCCTGCAGCTTCTTCGGAATGTCGGCAATGGTCTTGAGATTGGCGGTGATGTCCTCGCCGACCGCGCCGTCGCCGCGCGTCGCGCCCTGCACGAACACGCCGTTCTCATAGCGCAGCGAGGCCGACAGTCCGTCGATCTTCGGCTCGGCGGTGAAGGCGATGTCGAGGTCCTTGTCGCGGTCGAAGAAGCGCCGGCCGCGCTCGATGAAATCGGCGACGTCCTGGTCGGTATAGGCCTTGGCGAGGCTGAGCATCGGCACCGCGTGGCGAACCTTGGCAAAGCCTTCCGCCGGCGGCGCGCCGACCCGGCGCGACGGCGAATCCGCGCGTACGAGATCGGGGAAGCGCGCCTCGATCGCGAGATTGCGCCGCGCCAGCGCGTCATATTCGGCGTCCGAAATCGTCGGCGCGTCCTCGGTGTGATAGCGCCGGTCGTGCTCGGCGATCTCCGCCGCGAGCCGCTTCAGCTCCTCCGCGGCCTCGCCTTCGCTCAGCGATTCGACTGGTTTTTCCGACATGCATCAGTCCCTGGATTGTGGCGCGCGCCACTATAAATCAGGATTCGTCGGCAGGGCTCGTAGAAAAATCATTGGCCGACGGCAGGATGCAGCCATCTGCTGACTCAGCTTGCAAGGTTGGAGAAGCAAGCTCCGAGGCACCGGGGTTTTGACGGGCCGGCTCTGGTTGCCTTGGCAGGTGGCATGGCCTTGGAGATTGGCCGAAACGCCCATCCCGTCGTCATTCCAGGGCGGAGCGGGAAGCGAAGCGTACCGCGTAGACCCTGGAATCCATGCCGTTACCTCGGCCGAGGAACGCCGCGGGGCAGAACTTCTGAACCGTTGCAACGCCTTAGCGTCACGGCATGGATCCTCGGGTCTGCGCTCCGCTTCGCGTCGCTACGCCCGTGGATGACGACGGGGTGGGCGTTTCGGCCAATCTCCAAGGCATGGCACCTGCCAACAAAGAAGAGCCGACCCGTCAAAATGCCTGTGTCGAGTAACTACGCTGCCGCCGTATTCTCGCGCAGCAGCCGCTCCGCCGCCGCGCGCGCTTCATCGGTGATGACGGCGCCGGCCAGCATGCGCGCGATCTCTTCCTGGCGCGCGGCGCGGTCCATTTCGGCGATGCCGGTGGCGACACGGTCCTTTCCGCCGGATTTCGAGATCAGGAAATGCGTCGCGGCGCGTGCCGCAACCTGCGGCGCATGCGTGACCGAAAGCACCTGCACGCGCTTCGAGAGCCGCGCCAGCCGCTGCCCGATGGCGTCGGCCACCGCGCCGCCTACACCGGTGTCGATCTCGTCGAAGACCAGGGTCGGCGCCGAGCCGCGATCGGCGAGCGCCACCTTCAAAGCCAGCAGGAAGCGCGAGAGCTCGCCGCCCGAGGCGACCTTCATCATCGGTCCCGGCCTGGTGCCCGGATTGGTCCGCACCCAGAATTCGACCTGGTCGATACCCTCTTCCATGCGGCCTTCGGCATCGCTTCCCATCTCGACGATGAACTCGGCCCGTTCGAGCTTCAGCGCCGGCAGCTCTGCCATGACGGCCTTGGTCAGGCCCGCAGCGGCCGCGTGGCGCAGCGATGAGAGCTGTGCTGCGGAAATATCGTAGGCCTCGCGCCCGGCGGCCGCCTGCTTCTCCAGCGCATGCAGCCGCTCCTCGCCGGCATCGAGATCAGCAAGATCGGCCACCATCGTGTCGCGCAGCTGCGCCAGGTCGTCGACCGCGACATTGTGCTTGCGCGAAGCGGCGCGCAAAGCAAACAGGCGCTCTTCCGCCTTCTCCAGGCGCTGCGGATCATATTCGGTGGCGCGGAGCGCGGCTTCCACGCCGGACTGCGCCGCATCGAGCGAGATCATCGCCTCGTCCAGCGATTTCACCACGTCGTCGAGCAGGCCCGGCGCTTCGCCCGACTTGCGCTGCAGCCGCCGCAACAGGCTGGCAAGCTGCGGCAAGGGCGAGGACGGTCCCGACAGCACATCCTGCGCATCATGGATCTCGGCGGCGATCTTTTCCACGCGCATCATCTGCGCGCGCAGTTCCGCAAGCTCCGTCTCCTCGCCCGGCTGCGGATCGAGCTTCGCAAGCTCGGCGACGGAAGCGCGCAGATAATCGGCCTCGCGCGCCGCAGCCTCGACCTTGGCGCGGTGCCGTGAAAGCTCCTGCTCGCAGTTTCGCCAGTAGCGCCAGGCTTCGCCCGTGCCGCGCACGGCGCCCAGATGGCCGCCGAAACTGTCCAGCAATTCGCGATGCGCGCCGGGATCGACCAGGGCGCGTTCGTCATGCTGGCCGTGGATCTCGACCAGCGCGCGGCCGACATCGCGCATCAGGGTGACGCTGGAGGGCTGGTCATTGACGAAGACGCGGGTGCGGCCGTCGGCCGTCTGCACGCGGCGCAGGATGATATCGCCATCGTCCTCGATGTCGTTTTGGGCGAGCAGCGCGCGCGCCGGATGGTTGCGCGGCACGTCGAACACGGCAATGACCTGGCCTTGCGCGGCGCCGTGGCGGACGAGCGATGCATCGCCGCGCGCGCCGAGCGCCAGCGACAAGGCATCGAGCAGGATGGATTTGCCGGCGCCGGTTTCGCCGGTCAGCACCGAAAGCCCAGGCAGGAAGTCGATGTCCAGCTTCTCGATCAGGACGATATCGCGGATCGACAGTCTGGACAGCATCGCAAGCTTCAGGCGCCGGTGATCATCTTCCCGGCCTTGGAGATCCACGACCCGGCATTTTCGCGCGGCTCAAGCCCATTGCTCTGCAGGAGCTTGTAGGAATCCTTGTACCACGGGCTGTCCGGATAGTTGGTGCCGAGCACCGCCGCCGCCGTCTGCGCTTCCGAGGTCAAGCCCATCGCATAATAGGACTCGGTCAGGCGCGCGAGCGCCTCCTCGACATGGCGGGTGTTGGAATAGGTTTCGACCACGGTGCGGAAGCGCTTCACGGCGGCGATGTATTCGCGGCGCTCGAGATAATAGCGGCCGATCTGCATCTCCTTGCCGGCAAGCTGGTCGTTGGCGAAGCGGATCTTGTCCTTGGCGTCGGCGACATATTCGGAATTCGGCCAGCGCGTCACCAGATCCTGCATGGTCTGGATGGTCTGGCGCGCCTCCTTCTGGTCCTGGGTGACGTCCTTGATCTGCCGGTAGTAGCACAAGCCGATGATGTATTGCGCGTAAGCCGCGTCGTCGGTCGACGGATAAAGCGTCAGGTAGCGCTTCGCGGTGCCGATCGCCTCATCGTAGTTGCCGGCGCGATAGTCGGCGAAAGCGCCCATCACCATCGATTTGCGCGCGAATTCCGAATAGGGATGCTGGCGGTCGACGGCGTCGAACTTCTTGCTGGCCTCATCGAGGCGGCCGGCATTCATGTTGGCCAGGCCCTGGTTGTAGAGAACGTCGGCCGGTTCAGTCTGGTCGACATAGGTCGCCAGGTTGACATCCTTCTCGGAGGACATGCAGGCCGACAGCACGAGCGCGGGAGCAACCACCGACAGCGCCAGCAAAACACCACGACGCGGCGCTACCGATTGACCAACTCGCGAAAAAAACATGTTTGGATTCCGCCCCTTCGGCGTCGTTTCGGTCCGGGCCGAAGCCTTAAACCATTATCCCCTTGCCCGGCAACGCTATGTCCGGCCAATCGCACATTTTTGTGGCGGCCTGACGCTACGCCCGCGGTTGTGCAATTTCAGCGAGTCGTGATGCAATCATGCAACACAAGTCCGCTCTACAAAGCCAGAAAACGGTTAAAAATCAGATCACCCAAGGTGCGTAGACCGGCCGGCTGACGGCGATCATCTCGGCGACGCGGCCGCGCTCGCGGCGTCTCGTCTCGACGATCTCGAAGGCCGTGTGGTCGGAAAGCAACCGGCGCAAGGCAGACGCGTTCATCCGGTGGCCGCCGCGATAGGAACGGAAGCAGCCGATGAAGCGCGCGCCGGCCAGCGCCAGGTCGCCCATCGCGTCGAGCGTCTTGTGTCGGGCGAATTCATTGGGATAGCGCAGCCCGCCGACATTGATGACGCGGTTGTCGTCGCCGATGACCAGCGAGTTTTCGAGCGACGAGCCGAGCGCGTAGCCGGCGGCCCAAAGCCGTTCGACATCCTTCATGAAGCCGAAGGTCCTCGCCCGCGCGATGTCGCGGCGGAAGATATCGGGATTGATGTCCGAGGCGAATTGCTGGCGGCCGATCGCCGGGCTTTCGAAATCGATCTCGATCTCGAATCGCGTGCCGTCATAGGGGCGGAATTCCGCCCAGGACGCGCCCGCTTCCACGCGCACCGGCTTGACGACGCGGATATAGCGACGCTTCACCGCCAGCGTCTCGATGCCGGCCTGGTCGAAGGCTTCGACGAAAGCCATGGCGCTGCCGTCGAGTATCGGAACTTCCGAACCGTCGATCTCGATGATGAGGTTGTCGATGCCGAGGCCGAAAACCGTCGCCATCAGATGCTCGACCGTGCCGATGTGCTCGCCGGCCGGATCGCCAAGCATGGTGCAAAGATCGGTGGCGCCGACTTCCGCGACCAGGGCGCGGAGCTCGCGGGTCTGGCCGCCATTCGAAAGATGGAAGACGATGCCCGTATCGGCATCGGCCGGCAGGAAGTGAACGGTGACGGTCTTGCCGCTATGGACGCCGATGCCAGCCAGCGTCGCGCGCGATTTCACTGTCGTCTGATAGTCGTGCAAGAGTAACCCCATACGCCCAAAATGCCTGCGTCCGCTCCATCGGCCTTGGGTATCTTGCAGCCAGGTTATGTCTGGCGCTCGCATGGAATGCGGCAAAATAAGCAAGAGCACGCGGCTCTGTGTGATCGGCAGGCAGGGCTACTCCCCGAATCCCAGCAAACCGACTTTAGTCCGAGGCGAAGATAATGGCCCGCCTTGGAGACTCCAAATCACGGTTTCTTACCCCGTGTAACCACGGGATTGTGTCAAAAATAGCTGATAACCCATTGTTTTCTACAAGTTTTACAAAAGCGACAGGCAGACGAGAAATCGTCTGCCTGTTAACAACCGTTATATATCGTTAACGATCGGCGGCTCGCCGCATCGAGATCGGCGGTCCGCCGTATCGGTCAGTTGGCCTGGCGGCGCAGGAAAGCCGGGATCTCCAGCTGGTCGTCTTCCTGGACCGTGCGGGCCTGCGGCGTCAGCCGGCCCTGGTCGTCGAGCTGACCACGGCGCGGCGCGTAGAGCTGCGGGTCCTGGCTGGCGAGGCGGCGCATCTCGGGCGCCGCCTGGCGCAGCTTCGGCTCGCGCGGCTGCGCCGGCTGGAGCCGGGCCGGCTCTTCCTCGCGGCGGGTCAGGCCGTTGGTCAGGCGCTTGATCAGCCCCATCGGACCGCTGTTCTCATGGTCCGCGGGCCGGGTCTTGGCTTCGACCTCGGCCCTTACCACCGGCGGAAAGTCCTCCACGCGGGGCATGCGCTGCGGGGCCGCGGCCACCGGCTGCGGCATCTCGCGCTGCGGCGCGGGCTGCTGCATGACCTGCTGCGGCACCACCGGCTGCGGCTGCGGCTGGGCTGGCGGAGCCTGGAAGATCTTGCTCTGCGGCCGGAAGTCGTCGACCGGCGCGGGACGCGGCTGCTGGGCCATGGCGGCGGCGTTCGCCTCGGCGAGCTGGATCGCCTCGGCGACCGGATCGACCGCACGCGGCTCGTAGGCCTGCGGCTGAACCGGAGCGGGACGGATTTCAGCGGCCGGAGCCGCCGCCGGACGGGCGACCGGCTTCTGCGGCGCGCGGATCGAGATCGGCGCAGCCGCGATTTCGGCGGCCGACTTGTCGATACCGGTGGCGACGACAGACACGCGGATCACGCCCTCCAGCTCCTCGTCGAACGTGGCGCCCAAGATGATGTTGGCGTCCTGGTCGACCTCCTCGCGGATGCGGGTGGCTGCCTCGTCCACCTCGAACAGGGTCAGGTCGCGGCCGCCGGTGATCGAGATCAGCAGGCCCTTGGCGCCCTTCATCGAGGTCTCGTCGAGCAGCGGGTTGGCGATCGCGGCTTCCGCGGCGGCCATCGCGCGGCCCTCGCCCGAAGCCTCGCCCGTGCCCATCATCGCCTTGCCCATTTCGCGCATCACCGAACGGACGTCGGCGAAGTCGAGATTGATCAGGCCTTCCTTGACCATCAGGTCGGTGATGCAGGCAACACCCGAGTAGAGCACCTGGTCGGCCATGGCGAAGGCATCGGCGAAGGTGGTCTTGTCATTGGCCAGCCGGAACAGGTTCTGGTTGGGAATGACGATCAGGGTGTCGACGCATTTCTGCAGTTCCTCGATGCCCATGTCGGCCGTCTTCATGCGGCGCTGGCCCTCGAAGTGGAACGGCTTGGTGACGACGCCCACTGTGAGGATGCCCTTCTCGCGCGCGGCGCGGGCAACGACCGGAGCCGCACCCGTGCCGGTGCCGCCGCCCATGCCGGCGGTGACGAAGCACATATGGGTGTTGGAGAGGTGATCGATGATCTCATCGATGCACTCTTCCGCCGCCGCGCGGCCGACTTCCGGCTGCGAGCCGGCGCCGAGGCCTTCGGTGACGTGCGCGCCAAGCTGGATCAGCCGCTCGGCCTTCGACATGGTCAGCGCCTGCGCGTCGGTGTTGGCCACCACGAACTCGACGCCGCGCAGGCCGGCTGTGATCATGTTGTTCACGGCATTGCCGCCGCCGCCGCCGACACCGAACACGGTGATGCGGGGCTTGAGCTCGGTGATGTCCGGCTTCTGCAGATTGATGGTCATTTGTCTCCGTCCTTTGCCTTTCCCGCCGCCTCGCCGCTGCGGCCGCCTATGGGGCTGTCCCCGTCAAATTAAAAACTGTCTCTCAACCACTGACTCATGCGATGCAGTTTTCCGCCCGTTCCGGTCATCCTGAAACCGGAAAGTCCTTTCGCCGAATGGCTCTCGAAGCTCGCCATCTGCGGATAGATCATCAGCCCGACCGGGGTCGAGAACGCCGGTCCCTTGGCCGCTTCCGGCAGGCCTGCGACGCCCAGCGGGCGGCCGATGCGCACATTGCGACCGAGAATGCGGCGCGCCGCTTCCGGCAGGCCGGCAAGCTGGCTGGCGCCGCCTGTGAGCACGACCCGCTTGCCGACGGCATTGCCGTAGCCGGACTTGTTCAGCCGGTCGCGCAGAAGCTCCAGCGTCTCGTCGGTGCGGGCGCGGATGATGCGCGTCATCACCGAGCGCGGGATCTGCAGCGGCACGTCGCCCTCCTCGCCGATCGGCTGGATCGAGACGAGGTCGCGGTCGTCGGCGCTGCCGGGCAGCGCCGAGCCATGCATCACCTTCAGCCGCTCCGCGGCATCGAGCGAGGTCGACAGCCCCTTGGCCATATCGAGCGTCACATGGTTGCCGCCGATGGCAATCGCGTCGCCGTGGACGAACTTGCCTTCCGCGAAGACCGAGATGGTTGTCGTGCCGCCGCCCATGTCGATACAGGCGGCGCCCATTTCGAGTTCGTCATCGACCAGCGAGGCAAGCCCGCTGGCATAGGGCGTCGCCACCATGCGCTCGACCGACAGATGCGAGCGGTTGATGCAGAGCTCCAGGTTGCGCATCGGCGCGGCATCGCCTGTCAGCACATGCATGTCGACGCCAAGCGCATCGCCCACCATGCCGCGCGGGTCGCGTATGCCGCGCTCGCCATCCAGCGAGAAGCCGACGGGCAGCGAATGGATCACCTCGCGCTCGGCCCTCAGCGCCTGCTTGGCCCCGGCGGCGAGCACGCGCTTGATGTCGACTTCCTCGACCTGATGGCCGCCGAGATTGACGGTCGCCGAGAAGGCTTCGCTCTTCAGCCGGCCCGCCGTCATGTTGACGATGAGGGAATCGACCGTGAGCCCGGCCATGCGCTCGGCCGCGTCGACGGCAAGCCGGATGGCATGCTCGGCGCGATCGAGGTCGATCACCACGCCGGACTTCACGCCTTGCGACTTCTGGTGGCCGATGCCGATCACCTGGATCCGGTGCGAACGTCCGCGCAGGAGCTTGCCGTCCTCGTTCGGCTTGAGCTTCGCCACCACGCAGCAAACCTTGCTGGAACCGACATCGAGCACGGTCAGCGTGCCCGACCGGCGCGAAGAAGCGTCACTACTGCCGCCAAGCCAGCTCATATCTTCGTCCCCGCCTTGCGCTTGGCCAGGTTCTTCGGCTTGTCGCTGAGCGCGGCTTCGCGCTGCGTCGCCGCCTCCGGCGAGAGCTCCACGACCAGCCGGTCGGGAAGCCGCATGTCGACGGCGGCGATGTCGCGCGTCAAAAGCCCGTTGTCATGATCGATCTTGACCAACTCGGCGATCGCCTGGTCCTCGCCGTCTTCCGGCAGCTTGATCGTGATGCCGTTCTCAAGCCTCAGGTCCCAGCGGCGCTCGCCGACCCGGATGTAACCTTTGACCCGAGCTGCAAGCTCCGGGTAGCGCTCGATCTTGGCGAGAAAGGCCGGCGCCATCGCCGGGGCGCCGGCGCCGATGATCAGCGGCAGCAGCGCCTGCTTGCCACCCGAGAATGGCGCGATCACCTCGCCCGACCGCTCGATGACGGAAACCGAGGTACCCTGCTGCCAGAGCGCGAAGGGCTCGCGCTCCTCGATGCGCACTTCCAGCGTATGCGGATAGATCTTGCGCACCGCCGCGCCCTCGACCCAAGGCAGCGTCGCGATACGCTCACGCGCCGCCTCGGCATCGAAGCCGATCAGCGAGGTCCAACCATCGAGGCCGAGACGGTCCAGCACATCGATCTCGGATGTCTGGCGGTTGCCGACGACCTTGATCTGGTCGACAGCAAAACCAGTGCGCGCCGTCACGCCCTGCACGATGCTGTCGGCGTAACCGCCGAGAAAAGCGCCATACGCGCTGCTCGATGCGATCAGCGCAGCGGAAAGGATCGCCGCCGAAAAGCGCGGCGCTTCATATTCGCCGCCGCACAGGCGCGCCAGAACGCGCATCGGCCGGCGGAGCTGACGCGGCAACACGAAACGGTCGAATGACAGAGACATGCCGAACAGCGCGGGCCAAGCCGCGCCACCGCCATTACCCTGTCCCCACCTCAACGCAGACACGAAGCGTCCTCCACCATCCAACTCAACAAATCGCCGAACGAGTGTCCCGCTTGCGCGGCGATTTCGGGCACCAGAGACGTCGGCGTCATGCCCGGCTGAGTGTTGACCTCGAGCCAGACAACCTCGCCGTTTTCGGAGTGACGGTCGTCGTAACGGAAGTCCGATCGGGAAACGCCCCGGCAACCAATGGCAAGATGAGCCTTGAGGGCCAGTGTCTGTATTTTTTGGTAAATATTCGGTGAAATTTTAGCAGGGATTTCGTGTTTTGATCCGCCGGGAACGTATTTTGAATCGTAATCGTAGAAGGAATGCCCGGTCGGGATGATCTCGCACACACCAAGCGCCACATCACCCATCACCGCGCAGGTCAATTCGCGCCCATGGATGTAGCGCTCGACCATGACGATCTCGCCATATTGCCATTCGGTCGAGCCGATCACCTGCGGTGGATGCGACTGCCCTTCATGCACGATGACGACACCGAAGCTCGACCCCTCATTGACCGGCTTGACCACATAAGGCGGCTTCATCGGGTGCTTGTTCTGGACGGCGAAGCGATTGACCACCTTGGATTCCGCGACCGGAACGCCGGACGCCTTGGCAACCTTCTTGGCCTGCTCCTTGTTCATGGCCAACGCCGAAGCGAGCACACCCGAGTGGGTGTAGGGAATTGCGAGATATTCGAGAATTCCCTGGATGGTGCCGTCCTCGCCGAACGGACCATGCAGCGCATTGAAGGCGACGTCGGGCTTAAGCTCGGCAAGCACGGAACCGACGTCGCGCGAAACATCGACACGGGTAACCCGATAGCCTTCATTCTCCAGCGCATCCGCACACGCCTTCCCCGAGGACAGAGACACGGGCCGCTCCGAGGAGAATCCACCCAGGAGGACAGCCACATGCTTCTTCTTCATTCCCGTCATCCCCTCTCACGCCGGGCCTGCAACCGATATTCCCGCACCGCATTTCCGAGCATTGAGTCCGCGTCTTCCGGCAGGTTGCCCCCCAGACGGAAAACGCGGCTGAACGCGTCGAACGACTCAAATCAGGAAACGCTTTAGGGCAGAGAATCAGAGAGTTGATTCGCTGGCAAGTACCTATGATTCCGAGAGATTCACTTTCCGCGAAAACGGCAGCAAAAAGTGAATTGTGAGTCTTTAAGGCAACGGTTTGCTGCCGTTTCAGACCGCTGGAAGTTCAAGCATCACATGAACTTCAGCCCGCGCTAAAGAAGCTGCCCGAGGAACTCCTGCACCTCATGGCCGGGTCTAAAATTGCCGAGGCGCTTGATCTCCCAGTGCAGCCGGATGCCCGAATTCTCGAGCACCCGCGCCCGCACCGTCTCGCCGAGATATTCGAGGTCGTAGCCCGTGGCCGTGCCGGTGTTGATCATGAAGTTGCAATGCATCGGCGACATCTGCGCGCCGCCGATCATCAGCCCGCGGCAGCCGGCCTTGTCGATTTCCTGCCAAGCCGAGGTGCCTTCCGGATTCTTGAAGGTGGAGCCGCCGGTCTTCTCGCGGATCGGCTGCACCGTCTCGCGATGGTTCTGCACGGCATCCATCGCCGCCTTGATCGCCGCCTTGTCTTCGGAAAACCCTTCGAAAATGGCTGAGGTGAAGATCAGTCCGGAAGGCGCGGATGAGTGGCGATAGGCATAGCCCATATCGGCGTTGCTCAGCGTATGGAGATTGCCCTTGCGGTCCAGCGCCCTCACCTCGACGACCCGCTCGCGGGTCTCGACGCCGTTGGCGCCGGCATTCATCCTGAGCGCGCCGCCGACCGCTCCGGGGATGCCGTGGTAGAAATGGAAGCCGCCGATGCCGGCTTCGTAAGCCACCGCGGCGACACGTTTGTCCGGCGTTGCCGCTCCGGCCTTGATCGTGGTCGGCCCGGTCGCCTCGGCCTCGCCGAAACCCTTGGCCGAGAGCCTGACGACGAAGCCGGGAATGCCGCCGTCGCGCACCAGAAGGTTAGAGCCGACGCCAACCACCATGACCGGTATTTCTTCCGGCACGGCGCGCAGGAAAGCCGCCAGGTCTTCCTCGTCGGCCGGCTGGAACAGCGCCTCCGCCAGGCCGCCGGCCCGAAACCAGGTGATCTTGTCCATTTCGGCGTTCGGCGTGATGCGGCCGCGCAGGCCGGAAAGCTTGTCGCCGAGTTTATCGATGAGGTCCTGGCCGCGCATCATGAAGGCGTCCCACCAAGTTCCTTGGGCAGCGCATAGGCCCACTGCGTGATGTTGCCGGCGCCAAGGAAGACGACGAAGTCGCCGGGCTTGGCAAGCTCGCGAATGGCGGGCGCGATCGCCGCCGCGCCATCGATATAGCGTGCGTCGCGGTGGCCGCCAGAGCGGATGCGCGACACCAGCGCGTCGGAAGTCACGCCTTCTATAGGCTCTTCGCCGGCCGCGTAGACCGGCGCCACCATGACCGTGTCGGCATCGTTGAAGCAGACCGAGAATTCCTCGAAGAGGTCGCGCAGCCGGGTGAAGCGATGCGGCTGCGCGATGGCGATGACACGCCCCTTGGTCGCGCTGCGCGCGGCCTTGAGCACCGCCGCGATCTCGACCGGATGGTGGCCGTAATCGTCGAACACCTCGACGCCGTTCCACGAGCCGGTATGGGTGAAGCGCCGTTTGACGCCGGCGAAGGACGACAGGCCCTTCTTGATCGCCTCGGCCGAGAGGCCAAGCTCATGCGCGACCGCGATTGCCGCGGTCGCGTTGGAGACATTATGTCGGCCTGGCATCGGCAGGCGCAAATCCTTGATCGTAGAGGTTCCACGGCCTTTGCGGTCGCGGATCACCACATCGAACGCCGAAGTCGCGCCTTCCATGCGGTGGTTGGTGAAGCGCACGTCGGCCTGCGCGTTCTCGCCATAGGTGATGACGCGCCGGTCCTCGATGCGGCCGACCAGCGCCTGCACTTCCGGATGGTCGGTGCACATCACGCCGAAGCCGTAGAACGGCACGTTCTCGACGAACTGGCGGAAGGCCTCGCGCACCTTGTCGAAGCTGCCATAGTGGTCGAGATGCTCGGGATCGATGTTGGTGACGACGGCGATGTCGGCCGGCAGTTTCAGGAACGTGCCGTCGCTCTCGTCGGCTTCGACCACCATCCACTCGCCATCGCCCATGCGCGCATTGGTGCCATAGGCGTTGATGATGCCGCCATTGATGACGGTCGGGTCGAGCCCGCCGGCCTCGAGCAGCGTCGCCACCATGGACGTGGTGGTTGTCTTGCCATGCGTGCCGCCGATGGCGATGGCCTGGCGGAAACGCATAAGCTCGGCCAGCATCTCGGCCCGGCGGACAATGGGGAGCAACTTCTCCCGCGCGGCCTTCAGTTCCGGATTGGACTTCTTGATCGCGGTCGAAACGACCACGACTTCGGCGTCGCCGAGATTCTCCGCCCTGTGGCCGACGAAGCACTCGATGCCCTTGTCGCGCAGCCGCTGCACATTGGCGCCGTCGGCCTGGTCGGACCCCTGCACCTTGTAGCCGAGATTGTGCAGCACTTCGGCGATGCCGCTCATGCCGATGCCGCCGATGCCGATGAAATGTACAAGGCCGATCGTCTGCGGCATCTTCATGCGCGCGTCCTCCTGTAGTCCGAAACCGTTTTGCCGGACGCAATAGCCTCTGTCAGATCGGCGAGCAACCGCGCCGCGTTCGGTTTCCCGGCCGAGCGGGCGGCGGCGGCCATGGTCGCCAGCCGGTTCGGATCTTTGATCAACCCGCCGACCAGTTCGGCGATCCGCTCCGCCGAAAGCGTCGACTGCGGATGGAGCTCGGCCCCGCCGGCGGCGGCGAGCGCCGCGGCATTCGCCGCCTGGTCGTGGTCGAGCGCGTGCGGGTAAGGCACCAGCAGCGCCGGCCTGCCGATGACGGCGATTTCCGAAACCGTCGAGGCGCCGGAGCGCGACATCACCAGCTGCGCCGCCCCGATGCGCGCCGCCATGTCGGTGAAGAAGGGCGAAACCTGGGCGTCGACGCCGAGGTCGGCATAGGCCGACTTCACCCGCGCGACATCCTCGGCGCGCGCCTGCTGGGTGATGGCCAGACGCTTGCGCTGGTCTTCCGGCAAGAGCGCGATCGCCGCGGGCACGGCATCGGAAAAGAACTGCGCGCCCTGGCTGCCGCCGAACACCAGGAAGCGGAACGGCTCGCCCTCGTTGGACGCCACATACGGCGTCTTCGCCGCTTCGAGAATCTGCGGCCTGACCGGATTGCCGGTGGTCACGGTCTTTGCGCCGGCGGCGCTCGCCTCTTCCGGCAGGAAGCCGCCGGCGATTGCGTCGACGCGGCCGGCGAGCGCCTTGTTGGCGCGGCCCATGACGGCGTTCTGCTCATGGATCAGCGTCGGCACTCTTCGCCTTGTCGCCGCATAGAGCGGCGGCAGCGTCGGGTAACCGCCGAAGCCGACGACCGCCTCCGGCTTGATCCTGGCGATCACCCGGCTGGCCTCCCGTACGCCCTGCCAGATTTTCCAGAAGGCCGAGAGCATGGCGACCGGGTTCTTGGAACCCAGCGTGGCCGAAGGGATCGTGTGAATGTCGGCTGCCGGGAAATGGCGGGAATAGCGCTCGGCGCGATGGTCGGTGGCAAGATGCACCTTCCAGCCGCGGTCGATCAACTCATGCGCGAGCGCCTCGGCCGGAAACAGATGTCCGCCCGTTCCACCGGCCGCAAGCAGGATGACACCCTTTGACATCCGGCCTCATTCCGCCGGCATTGCGCGCTGCGCGAGGACGAAGCCCATCTGCTTGCGCTTTTCCGGCCGCTTGCGCGTCAGTGCGAGCACCATGCCCATCGAGACGGCGATGGCGATCTGCGAAGAGCCGCCATAGGAGATGAAGGGCAGCGTCATGCCCTTGGCCGGCATCAGCTGCAGGTTCACGCACATGTTGATGGCCGATTGCAGGCCGAAGACGGTGACGAGGCCCCCGACTGCATAGCGGGTGAAATCATCATGTTCCTTGAGCGCGATGCTCAAGCCGCGCAGCACGATGAAGGCGAAGATCGACATGATGAAGAAGCACATGATCAGCCCGAACTCCTCGCCCGCGACCGAGAAGACGAAATCGGTATGAGCGTCCGGAACAATGCGCTTGACGGTTCCTTCACCCGGCCCGACACCGAACCAACTGCCGTTGATCAGCGCCTCGCGGCCCATGTCGACTTGGAACGTATCGCCTTCGCCGGTCAGAAACTTGTCAATGCGCAAGGCAACGTGCGGGAACACCGAATAGGCGGCGAACAGGCCGCTTGCCCCGACGATGCCGAGAGCCACGATCCACAGCCAAGGCAGGCCGGCCATGAAGAACATGACGCCCCAGGTGCCGGTCACGAGCATGGTCTGGCCGAGGTCGGGCTGCGCCACCAGAAGCGAGATGACCAGCGCAAGCAACAGCATGGCGAACAGATTGCCGGGAATGTCGGGCTGGCGCTTGTGCTCGGCAAACAGCCACGCGCAGATGATGACGAAGGCGGGTTTCAGGAATTCGGACGGCTGGATGGAAAGCCCGGCGAGCGACACCCAGCGCCGCGCGCCTTTCACCTCGACGCCGATGTACAGCACCGCCACCATCAGCACCAGCATGATGCAGAGCATCACCAGCGACATGCGCCTTATCTGCCGCGCCTCCAGGAAGGAGACCGCAAGCATGACGAGAAGCGCCGGGATGGTGAAGATCACCTGCCTGGTGGCGAAGTGAAAGCTGTCGAGGCCGATACGCTCGGCCACTGCGGGGCTCGCCGCGAAGGACAAAATGATACCCAGTCCCATCAGCGACAGGAATGCCGCCAGGAACCAGCGATCGATCGTCCACCACCAGGTGGCGACAGGACTTTTGTCGAGACGGCTTTGCATCAACGTGGCCCTCCGATGGATTTGACACCATCAATAGCAGTCGCAGCTTGCCTGAAGGCTTCGCCGCGCACCTCGAAATTCTTGAACTGGTCGAAACTGGCGCAGGCCGGCGAAAGCAGCACCACGGCTTCGCCGCCGGTATCGCTTGCCGCATCGTGGGCGGCATGCTCGACCGCCGCCGCAAGCGTTCCCGATATCTCATAGGGCACCGCCTCGCCGAGCGTCGCCGCGAAGGCGGGCGCCGCCTCGCCGATCAGATAGGCCTTGGCGATGCGCGGGAAGAAGCCGCGCAGCGGCTCGATGCCGCCTTCCTTCGGCAGGCCACCGGCTATCCAGTAGATACGGTTGGCGAAGCTCGACAACGCGGGTGCGGCCGCATCGGCGTTGGTCGCCTTGGAATCGTTGACGAACAGCACATGGTCCTTGCGGCCGACCTGCTCCATGCGGTGCGCCAGTCCGGGGAAGCTTTCCAGCCCGGCCTGGATCTCGCCGAGCTCGAGCCCGACTTTCAGGCAGGCGACGACGGCGGCCAGCGCATTCTGCGCGTTGTGCTGGCCGCGCAGCGAGCCGATGCCTTCGAGGAAGGCGACGCGGCTGTAGCGGCCATGCACCGCTTCCATCAGGTTCGTGCCGTCGGCGAAATAGCCGTCGGTCAAAGGCAGGCGCTTGGAAATACGAACGACCGGCCGGCCGGCCCGCTCCAGGCGGTCGGCGATCTGGGCGCACCAGGAATCGTCGACACCGATGATGGCGGTGTCGCTGCCGGCGACCAGCCGCTCCTTGATCGAGGCGTAATGCGCCATCGTGCCGTGCCGGTCGAGATGGTCGGGTGTGAGATTGAGCAGGATGCCGGCGGTCGGGTTGATCGAAGGCGCAAGGTCGATCTGGTAGGACGAGCACTCGACCACATAGTGCCGTTGAGGCTCGGGCGGGTCGAGCGTCATGATGGCACGGCCGATATTGCCGCCCATCTGCGTGTCGCGGCCCGCCGACTTCAATATATGCGCCGTCAGCGCCGTCGTCGTCGACTTGCCGTTGGTGCCGGTGATCGCAATGAAGGGTGCTGCCGGCGCGCGGCTGTTGCGCTCGCGGCAGAACAGCTCGATATCGCCGATCACCTCGACACCGGCGCCGCGTGCGAGCTCCACCGTCCAATGCGGCTTCGGATGCGTCAGCGGCACGCCTGGCGACAGCACGAAGGCGGCGAAACGCGGCCAGTCGGCTGCACGCAGGTCGCCGGTCGCAATGCCCGCGGCCGCCGCCTTGGCGACGCTGTCTGGATTGTCGTCCCAGGCCAGCACCTCGGCGCCCCCCGCGATCAGCGCATGCGCGGTGGCGATCCCCGAGCCGCCAAGCCCGAAGAGCGAAACGCGTTTGCCGGAAAAGGAAGCGGCTGGGATCAAGCAGGCGTCCTATCTGAGCTTGAGGGTGGAGAGGCCGACCAGCGCCAGGATGACGGCGATGATCCAGAAGCGGATCACCACCTGGCTTTCGGTCCAGCCGAGCTTTTCGAAATGATGATGGATCGGCGCCATCAGGAAGACGCGCTTGCCGGTCATCTTGAAGTAGCCGACCTGGATGATGACCGACAGGATCTCGACCACGAACAGGCCGCCGACGATGACCAGCACGATCTCGTGCTTGGTGGCGACCGCGATGGTGCCGATCAGCCCGCCCATCGCCAGCGAGCCGGTGTCGCCCATGAAGATCGCGGCCGGCGGCGCGTTGAACCAGAGGAAGCCCAGGCCCGCGCCGATCACGGCGCCAAGCACGACGGCAAGCTCACCGGTGCCGGGCACGAAATGGATCTGCAGATATTCGGCGAACACCGCGTTGCCAGAGAGATAGGCGATGACGCCGAAGGACGCCGCCGCGATCATGATCGGCACGATCGCCAGGCCGTCGAGGCCGTCGGTCAGGTTCACCGCATTGCCCGCGCCGACGATGACGAAGCAGGAGAACGGCACGAAGAACCAACCGAGATTGATCAGGAATTCCTTGGCGAAGGGAAAGGTCAGCGACGATGAGAACGGGGCCTGGCCATTGTGCATGATCACCCACGCGGCGATTGCCGCGATGACGAACTCGATCGCCAATCGAGCCTTGCCGGAAAATCCCAGGTGCGATTGCTTGGTGACCTTGAGATAGTCGTCGTAAAAGCCGATCGAGCCGAAGCCGACGGTGACCAAAAGCACCACCCAGACATAGATCGAGGACAGGTTCGCCCATAGCACCGACGACCCGATGATGCCGGACAGGATCATCAGCCCGCCCATCGTCGGCGTTCCTGCTTTCTTGAAATGCGTCTGCGGGCCGTCGGCCCGGATCGGCTGGCCCTTGCCTTGCCGCAGGCGCAGCGAATTGATGATCGTCGGCCCGAAGATGAAGACGATCAGCGCCGAGGTGATCAGCGCGCCGCCGGTGCGAAAAGTGATGTAGCGGAAGACGTTGAAGAACGAGATCTTGTCCGCGAAATCGACGAGCAGTGTGAACATGGTCTTTCCGTCCCCCGGAACCCGACCTCAAGTCGGCTTAATGTTTGTGGCTTCCGCCGGAAATTTGCCGAGCAACGCCTCGACCAGCTTTGAAAACCCGATGCCTTTCGACGATTTGACCATCACCACGTCGCCGGGCCTGAGCGCGGAGATCACGATCGGCTTCAGCTCATCGGCGCCTGCCCGATACTCCGCCTGGATATCGGCCGGCAGAACCTTGGCCAGCGCCTGCATTTCCGGCCCGCCGAGAAAGACGTTGCGCGTGCCCGTGCCGACGATCAGCTCGGCAAGCGCCGCGTGAAGCTTGGCCGAATGGCTGCCGAGCTCCAGCATGTCGCCAAGCACCGCGATGCGCCGCCCCTCGCCGGAGACGGGCGTGGCGTTGAGCAGCGCCATGGCCGCCGCCATCGATGCCGGATTGGCGTTATAGCTCTCGTCGATCAGCGTGATCGGCCCATTGGGATGATGCAGGACGTGGCGCCGGCCGCGGCCGCGTTCGGCCGAAAGATCGGCCAGCGCGGCCGCGACCTTGTCGAGGTCGGCGCCGACCAGGTGCGCGGCGCCAAGCACGGCCAGCACATTCTGCACGATATGGCGGCCCGGCGCCCCGACGCGGGCCGTCAGGTCCTTCTTGCCGATCTTGACAGCGATGTCGGAATGGTCGGCATAGAGCTCGCAGCCGACAAGGCGGAAGGCCGAACGGGGATTTTCGCCGAAACCGAAGACATGCTCGACGCCCGCCTCTCTCGCCATTTTCCCAAGCAGCTTCCAGCGCGGATCGTCGCGGTTGAGCAGTGCTGAGCCGCCGGGCTCGATCCCCTCGAAGATCTCGGCCTTGGCCATGGCGATCTCGTCGAGATTCTTGAAGAAGCCGAGATGGGCAGCGGCAATGATCGTGACGATGGCGACATGCGGCCTGACCATCTTGACCAGCGGCCTGATCTCGCCAGGATGGTTCATGCCGATCTCGAAGACCGCGTAGTCGCAGTCCTGCGGCATGCGGGCGAGCGTCAGCGGCACGCCCCAATGGTTGTTGAACGACTGCGCCGAGGCGTGCACCTTGCCGACGGCAGACAGCACATGGCGCAGCGCTTCCTTGGTGGTCGTCTTGCCGGCCGAACCGGTGACCGCGATGATCCTGGCCTTCGAGCGGGCGCGGGCAGCGATGCCGAGCTTCTCGAGCGCGGCCAGCACATCCTGCACGACGATCATCGGCGCCGTCAGCCGACCGAGCGAGGGCAGCTTGCCCTCGGCGACGACCAGCACGGCCGCTCCGGCCTTGACCGCCGCTGTCGCGAAATCATGGCCGTCCATGGCCTCGCCTTTGATGGCGAAGAAAGCGTCTCCGGGTTCCAGGCTGCGGCTGTCGATCGAAATGCCGGTGATGCCCTCCGGCAGCGAACCGATCGGCCTGCCGCCCATAGCTTCAACCAGCGCTTCCGACGTCCACAGCAGTTTCATGCGGCGCGCTCCTTGAGCGCATCGCGCACTTCCTCATGGTCGGAGAAGTGGAAGGTTTCGGAGCCGATCGTCTGGCCTTCCTCATGCCCCTTGCCGGCGACGATGAGCGTATCGCCGGCGCGCAGCATCGCCACTGCTTCGTGGATCGCCTTGCGGCGGTCGCCGATCTCGATGGCGCCGGGTGCGGCGGCAAGGATCGCCGCGCGGATGGTTTCGGGCACCTCGCTGCGCGGATTGTCGTCGGTGACGATGACGATGTCGGCGAGCCGCGTCGCGATCTCGCCCATGATCGGGCGCTTGCCGCGGTCGCGGTCGCCGCCGCAGCCGAACACCACGACGACGCGGCCCGTGGTGAAAGGCCGGACCGAGGTCAGCACATTCTCCAGCGCATCGGGCTTGTGGGCGTAGTCGACATAGACGGGAGCGCCGGCGCCGGTGGTGCCGACGAGGTCGAGCCGACCCGGCGCGCCTTTCAATTTCTCCAGCGCCGCCAAAGCCTTGTCTGCCGGCGTTCCAATCGAGATGGCAAGGCCAGCCGAGACCAGCGCGTTGGCGATCTGGAAATCGCCGGCCAAAGGCAGGTCGACTTCGTGGAGCACGCCGTCCGCCACGATTTCGGCGCGCTGGCGATGGCGCTCATGCTCGACGCGCTTCAGTGTCAGGAAATCGCCATGGCGGCCTACGGTCAGCACGTTCAGGCCCGCGGCCTTCGCGGCTTTGATCGTCGGCTCCGACCACGGGTCGTCGGCAAAGACGACCGCGGGCGCGCCCTTCGGCAGCAGCGTGTCGAACAGGCGCAGCTTGGCGCAGTGATAATCCTCGACCGTCGGATGGTAATCCATGTGGTCGCGGCCGAGATTGGTGAAGGCGCCGGCCGAAAGCTTCACGCCGTCGAGGCGGCGCTGGTCGAGACCGTGGCTGGAGGCCTCCATCGAGGCGTGGGTGACGCCGGCATCGGCAAGTTCCTTCAGCAACCGGTGCAGCGCCACCGGATCGGGCGTCGTCAGCGAGCCATATTCGTTGCGACCGGGCGCCACGACGCCGGTCGTGCCGATCGAGGCGGCGGCAAAACCCGTCTGCTCCCAGATCTGGCGAGTAAAGGCGGCGACGGATGTCTTGCCGGCGGTGCCGGTGACGGCGACCATGGTCTGCGGCTGGCGTCCGAAGAAGCGTGCCGCGCTGAGCGCCAGCGCCCGGCGTGGATCGTCGACGGAAAGAACCGGGATCGACAGGCCGGAAACGGCCGTTTCCTTGCCGGCGACGATTGCAGCCGCCCCACGGCTGGCGGCATCAGTCGCATAGATCGAGCCATCGGCCTTGCTGCCGGCGAGCGCGAAGAAGACCACGCCGGGTTTAACCTGGCGGGAATCGGAGGAAATCCCGGTCACCTCCAGATCGTGGGAAGCTGTTCCCTCGACAGGCAGGATACCGGCTAGGTCTTTTAGATGCATTGAGTCCCGTTCACCGCAACAAAATAGCGCGCAGTTGCCGGCGCGCCCGAAGAATCACTGATAGGAAACCAGCGTTGCACCATTTTCATGGCTGAAATCTGGCTTCACGCCAAGCATGGCCGCAGAACGCCTGATGATGTTGCCGGCCATAACCCCCGCATTGTTGGCGGCGACGTCCGTCATCCCGGGCTTTTCCGGATGCGGAGCGTCGGCGATCGTGAACACCAGAAATTGCGGATCGTCCATCGGGAAGGCGGCGACGAAGGTGTTGAAATTCAACTCCTTGGAGTAACGGCCGTTGATGACCTTCTCGGCCGTTCCGGTCTTTCCGCCGACCCGGTAGCCGGGGGCCCTGGCGTTTCTGGCCGATCCCTTCTCGGCGTTGAGCGTGTAGAGATAGCGCATGCCTTCGACCGTCTTGTCGCTGACCACTCTCTTGGCCACCGCCATCGCCTCCTCCTCGCTACGGACCAGGAAGGTCGGCTCGATCAGATAGCCCTGCATCAGCGCCGCGCAGCCGACGGCGGCCTGCAGCGGCGTTGTCGACACGCCATGGCCGAAGGCGATGGTGAACGAGTTGACCTGTTTCCAGACCTTGGGTTCGGTCGGACGGGCGACCTCGGGCAGCTCGGTCTGCATTCTGTCCAGAATGCCAAGGCGGTGCAGGAATTCGCGGTGCCCCTCGATGCCGACCAGCTCGGCCTCCCTGGCCGACCCGATGTTGGATGAATAGAGGAACACCTCCGGCAGCGACAGCACGCGGTTCTTGCCGTGGAAATCGTGGATGGCCTGGTGGCCGACCCGGATCGGATGCGACGCGTCGAAGCGGCTGTTCATCGTCGCCTTGCCGGAATCGAGCGCCATGGCCGAGGTGAAGCTCTTGAAGGTCGAGCCCATCTCGTAGAGACCCGCGGACATGCGGTTCAGCCGGTCCTTTTCCTGCGCATTGTAAGGGTTGTTCGGATCGAAGTCCGGCACCGAGGCCATCGCCATCACTTCGCCCGTCTTGATGTTCAGCACGACGGCGCCCGCGCCCATGGCGCGATAACGCTCCAGGCCGGCGGCGATCTCGTCGCGCACCACATGCTGGACGCGCAGATCGATCGAAAGCCTGACCGGCTTCAGGTCCCTGGCCACCGCAAGGCCCGACGCCTGCAGGTCGCTCAGCCCCTGCTCGTCGATATACTTCTCCATGCCGGAGATGCCCTGGTTGTCGATGTTGGTCAGACCGACGATATAGGACGAGGTCTCGCCGCTCGGATAGAAGCGCCGCTTCTCGGTGCGGAAGCCGAGGCCCGGGATGCCCAGCGCCAGGATGTCGGACTGCTGCTTCGGAGTCAGCTGGCGCTGCAGCCAGACGAAGCCGGCGCCGCTCTTGAGCTTGCGGTAGGTCTGCTCGTAGTCGATCTCGGGCAACACGGTCGACAATTTCTCGATCGCTTCGTCGGCGTCGACGATGCGGCGCGGCTCGGCGAACAGCGACGCCGTCTTGATGTCGGTCGCCAGCACTTCGCCGTTGCGGTCGACGATATCCGGACGCGACGCCGTGACCCGGCTCTCCGGGCCGCCCGAAAGATCCGGATTCTGCAGCCCGAGATAGACGAGCCTGCCGGCAATGGTCGAATAGATGGTGAAGAACACCGCCATGGTCATGACGATGCGCGTCCTTGCCTTGCCGCCCGTCGCCTTGCGGGCCGCATCGACGACGATCGAGCCGTCCTCAGCCTGCTTCTTTCGGCGCTTCAGCAGGTCACCGATCCTTGGAAGCCCGCTGATCATTGAACGGTGCTCCCGGTGACCACTGGATCCTTGCCATCCGCTGGCTCCTTGCCCGAATTGTCGGCCATGCCGCCAAGCCGCTGCGAGGAGAGGTCCTCGATGGTCACGGGTTTCACGGGAATGTCGTCGAGGCTGCCGATCTGGTGCGCGTTGACCGGCTCGAGTCCGAGCTGGCTCTTATAGACGTCGGCAAGCTTCTGCAGCCGCGACGGCTGGGTGAGCAGGCTCCAGTCCGCCTTGAGGAGATCGATCGTTTCTTCCTCGTAATGGATCTGCGCCTGGATCTTCTGCACCGCCGCCAATTGCTCTTCGGCTTCCCGCTTCGTCTTGTAGGTCAGGGCCGCGGCCGAGACCATGACGGCGATCAGGACTATGTCGCTGGTACGAAACACGTGCTCACCTCTCCCCCGGCCGCTCGACGGCGGGAAGCTTTGGAAGGCCGAAAATCGAAAAATCGCCGGCGCGCGCCGGCGCATCGGTGCGGATCGCCGCGCGCAGCCTGGCCGAGCGCGCCCGCGGATTGGCGTCCAGCTCGGCTTCTGCGGGCGTCACGCCGCCGCCAGCCTTGCGGAAGGTCGCGACGTGCTGGGGCGTATCAGGCATGTGGCGAGAGCCGCTTGCGGCTTCGGAACGGTCGGCGATGAAGCGCTTGACGATGCGGTCCTCCAGGGAATGGAACGTCACCACCGCAAGCCGTCCGCCGGGCTTCAGCACACGCTCGGCGGCGAGCAACGCTCTTGCCAGTTCGCCAAGCTCGTCATTGACGAAGATGCGCAGTGCCTGGAAGACGCGCGTGGCCGGATGGATCTTGTCCTTCGGCCCCCGTCCGATATGCGTCTGGATGGCGTCGGCGAGATCGAGCGTACGCTCGAAAGGCTTCTTCTCGCGCCGGCTCTCGATCATGCGCGCGATGCGTCCGGCATGACGTTCCTCGCCGAGAAAGCCGAAGACGCGGGCAAGATCGCCCGCCTTGAAGGTGTTGACGACGTCGGCCGCGGAGAGACCCGCCTGCGCCATGCGCATATCGAGCGGCCCGTCGGCGCGAAAGGAAAAACCGCGCTCGGCCTGGTCGAGCTGCATGGACGAGACGCCGATGTCGAGCACGACGCCGTCGGCGCTTTCGACATGCTCGTCCAGCGTCGAGAACGGCGCCTGGACCAGCCTCAGCCGGCCGCCGGCCCGTTCTTCGAGCGCCTTGCCCGCCGCGATCGCGTCCGGGTCGCGGTCGATGGCGACGACCGAAGCGCCGCGATCGAGGATGGCGCCCGTGTAGCCGCCGGCTCCGAATGTCCCATCGATGATGATATCGCCGGCCTTCGGCGCGAGCGCGTCGAGCACCTCGGCAAGGAGGACCGGAATGTGACGGGCCAGTCCGCCAACGGCGTGAGGGTCATCGCCGTGGCCAGCCATCATTCCGATCGCTCCCCGGGCTTCGTCCCCTGCCGAAGCTGCAAAAGCCTGGCCCGCGCTTGCGCCCCATAGGCGGCAAGCCGTCCCGGCTCCCAAACCTGAAAGAAATTGCCGCGGCCGACAAAGGCCACCTCGTTCGAGATGCCCGTATGCTCGCGGATGAAATCGGTCATGGTGATGCGGCCGTCCTGGTCCAGTTTCAGAAACGTGCCGTCGCCATGGCAGAAGAATGACATGTCGTCCGCCGTCTGCAGGAATGGATCCTCCAGCGCGATCCGCTGCTCGTAGCGGTCGAGCAAATCGAGGCCGCCGACGTCCATGGCCGGCAGGTCCAGGCAGCGCAGCGCATAGAGTTCCGAATAGCCGCGTTTCTGCACCACGGCGCGGAAATGCGCCGGAACGGACACCCGCCCCTTCGCATCGATCCTGTTCACCGCATTTGACAGAAACCGGTCCAATGAACGCTACAGCCGCTTCCGCCGCCGTACCCCTTCCCATGTTGTTCTCCGCGCCCTGGCGCTCGCGACAAATCGCTTCGTTCACCGGAGCGAAAACCGGCAAACGCGCAGCCGCCGCGGCTGCCCGATTGGCGTACGCTTCACCCTGACGCGGAACGAAAGCTTGATGATGCGAATGGGATAACATGGGGTGCTATGGGCGTCAACGGGAACAGGCATCACAAACACGCACGCCACAACCAGAAAGCGCAGGCTGAACGCACGTCTCGTCTTTATCGTCCATTAAGCCTAACGAAGCGTTTAGAGCCCTCTGGCCCAAAAAGACGCAGCTTGCTGCGGACGGCCGGCGCGCATAGCGTCGGTTGAGGTTTTCTGCCCTAGCCAAGGATCGAGTTGATGCCCGACACCGCGAAGTCACGCGCCGCGACACTTGCCCATCTGCGCAGCGCCGGTTTCGCCAAGGGCGATCCCATCCCCTTGCCACTGACCATGGCCTCGATCTTCCACGCGCCCGGCGACGCGACCGGCTTCGATCAATACGGCCGCTTCAGCAACCCGACCTGGCATGCCGTCGAGCATGCGCTTGGCCATCTGGAAGATGCGCAATGCGTTGCCTTCCCGTCGGGAATGGCGGCGATTTCCGCGGCCTTCTTCGCGCTCGTCAAATCGGGCGACCGCGTCCTCTTGCCGTCGGACGGCTACCACACGACCCGCGCGCTGGCCGAACGTTTCCTGAAACCGCTCGGCGTTGGCTATGACGTGCGGCCGACGGCAAGCATGCTCGACGGCGGCTTCGCCGGCTACCGGGCGGTCTTCGTCGAGAGCCCGTCGAACCCGCGACTGGACATCTGCGACATAATCGCCGTCGCCAAGGCCGTCCATGCGCAAGGAGGCGTCCTGATCGTCGACAACACGACGATGACGCCTTTCGGCCAGCGCCCGCTCGATCTTGGCGCGGACATCGTGGTCTCGGCCGACACCAAGGCGATCAATGGCCACTCCGACGTTCTCTTCGGTCATGTCGCCAGCCGCGATCCCGACATTGTCGCCAGGGTGAAGGATTGGCGCGAGACGGCCGGCGGCATCCCCGGTCCGTTCGAGGCCTGGCTCGTGCATCGCGGCCTCGAGACGCTGGAAGTGCGCTTCGACCGCATGTGCTCGTCGGCTGAAACCATCGCGCGGCGGTTGAAGGGACACCGCGCCGTCAGTGGCCTGCGCTTCCCCGGGCTCGAGGGCGATGCCTCGCACAATCTGGCGCGCGCCCAGATGGAGCGCTTCGGCTTCCTGATTTCCTTCGAGCTCGCCTCCGAAGAACAGGCTGAGGCGTTCATCGACGGTTGTCCGCTTATCGAAGCCGCAACGTCCTTTGGCGGCGTGCACACATCCGCCGAGCGGCGCTCGAAGCGCGGCGATGCCGTGCCTCCGGGCTTCGTGCGCCTGGCGATCGGCTGCGAGCCGGTCGAGGAGCTCTGGCAGGCAATCGAGGCGTCGCTGGACAAGATCGCCGGCTAGTCCAACCGCTAAATCAGATCGTCAGCCTCGATTTTGCGCCGACCGTGCAGCACGCGGAGGATTTCGATCGCATTGTCGCCAATTCGATAAAACGTAAGGTATTCCCCGACAACAAGGTGGCGAATGCCCGGCAGGATGTCGTCGCGCGGTGCGCCTGATCGGGGATGGAGGGTGAGCAAGTCCCATCGCTGCTGAAGAGTTTCCACAAAACGGATTGCGGCATTAGGATTGTGCGCGGCGATATAGTCGCCGATAGCTTCGAGGCAACCAATGCCTGTGGAAGCAGGCGGTACTTCACTCGTCAGCGCCTTTGGCTTCCGCCATCTCCGCATATTTAGCGCGCAATCGCTCCATCAAGGGAGGGCCGTCCAGCGCCGGCCCGCTGTCTATGCCCTCCTGCACCAGCTCCCGCAATTCCTCGATGGTGTAGCCGAGCAGGTCGCGGCGCTCCTTCCATTGCCTGAGCGCGTCGCGGATGACTTCACTGGCTGAGGCGTATTCGCCGGCAGCGACGACATCGTCGACGGCCGCCGCCAGCTCCGGCGAAAGTGTGATGCTGCGTTTGTCGACCTGGCCCATAACGTGCTCCTATTTCGCTCAAGGTACGATTTAATCGCACCAGCTTCAAGGAACAGGTCATCGCGTTCGGGGTGATTGCGCCTCAACTTGAATCAAAAAGACACGCCTTCTGGCGTAACCTCCTGATCTCTTTCAGCTATCGCTACGAGAAAAATGCCAGCTGGCCTGTAAGCCGGGTTCTGTATGGCCCTCGCCTCGCGGCGAGAACGTGGCGGCCATTCATCTTGGGCGCATGTTGCCATGCGCCTCACGCAACCTACCCGGACGGTGGGCCGGAAACAGCCCTCGAAGGTTTCCCTTCGCACCGCCCCTATTCGGTTTTGCTCCCGGTGGGGTTTGCCCTGCCGCTCCTGTTGCCAGTCGCGCGGTGGGCTCTTACCCCACCCTTTCACCCTTGCCGCGGCAACGCCGCGGCGGTTTGCTTTCTGTGGCACTTTCCCTGGGGTCGCCCCCGCCGGCCGTTAGCCGGCACCGTGTCTCCATGGAGCCCGGACTTTCCTCACCCGCAGCCTTTCGGCTCTCGCGGGCGCGGCCGCCCGGCCAGCTGGCAAGGGCGTATAAAGGGATTCCCGCTTGAAAACGCAAACGAAAAAGCTGGGGTGAGCGCCCGAAGAGCAGTGGATCTGGGACAACGACATGCATGAAATAGACACGCCTTGCCCAAATCCACTTCGACGACGGGCTCAGGCCGGCGAACCCAGCGCCGCCATCTGCACCTTCACCTTGCTGCAATAGGCGGCCGAGATCGGATTCATCCGCGTCGCGCCGTGGCCGGCATTGTATTTCAGGATCGTGCCGCAGGTGGTGCCGCCGCCGAGACCTTGCGCCATGGCGAGATACTTCATGCCGTATTTGATGTTGGTGTCGGGATCGAACAACCCCTTGGCCGAACCGGTGTAGCCCATCATGCGCGCCGTGGCCGGCTTGATCTGCATCAGGCCGATCTCGCCGGCGCCGCCGACCATGTTCGGCCGGTAGTTGCTTTCGATCTTGATGACGGCCCTCGCCAGCGACACCGGCACGCCATAGCTCGCGGCATAGCGGGCAATGATCGCCGAATATTGGCCGCCGCCCGTCACTGGGGACGACAAAGCCGGCTTCTCAGGGCGGATGGAAGCTGTCGCGGTCAGGTCGATGGTCTGCCTGTTGCGCTTCGAATTGCGCCTTGCTGATTTTTTCGCCGCTTTGGCGACAGCGACCTTCTCTAGCTTGGTCGAGGCGGTTCTTTTGATCTTTGAACCCGTGGCGGCCGGGCTTGCCTTCGGTGCCGCGGGGGCGGCTGCAAAGCCATTGTCACTCCGTAAGCTCAGAGGGGCACTGTTCGCTGGATTGAAGGCAAGAGTCATCACTCCGGCAGCAACGGCTGCCGCTACAACGGTCAATTTTTGCATGTAGTCCTGTTCTGTTAGAGCCGCGCGAAGAACTTCACGCAGTTAGGTCAACTCAACATCGGGCGCCTTGGGGGGATAGACGCCCGACAACTTGCGGGACGGGCATTTGCAGGCGGAATTGGCGCCAATGAAGGCGGCGCAATTCACTTTAAATGACAGATTGTAATTTAAGGAACTTGTCGCGACTGTTTGACGGTGCCTGCCTTTGCGGAAGCCAGGAGCCGTTCCAGCGTGCGGATCGTCGATTTGTCCGCCACGCCATCGACCAGGCGCCGCCGGAAATGTCGCTGGAACGCTGCCACGACGATTTCCGTCTGCTTGTCGTATTCACCCGATATCTCGACGCCGTAGCCGTAGAGCGCCAGCATCGACTGCAGCGTCTCGACATCGGAGCCGGTGTCGCCGGCCTTCAGCGCGGCGCCGGGCTTTATCGCCGCGGCCGGCACGAGATGGCCGATACCGGCCGCGAACAGCGCCTTCCAGGGAAATTTCTCGCCGGGATCGACCTTGCGGCCCGGGGCCACATCCGAATGCGCGAGCACCCTTGCCGCTGGGATCGAATAACGGCCCACGATACCCGCGCACAACCCGATCACGGCGCCGATCTGCCGCCTCGGGAAAGCCTTGTAGCCCAGCGAATGCCCGGGATTGACGATCTCGATGCCGACCGAACAGGAGTTGATGTCGGTACGGCCGAGCCAGGAACTCTTGCCGGCATGCCAGGCGCGGTCGCTCTCGCGCACCATCTGCACGATGCGGCCGTCCTCATGAACAAGATAGTGCGAGGATACTTCGCTTGCCGGATCGCACAGCCACGCCTCGGCGCCGGCGCCGCTTGCCATGCCGGTATAATGCAGCACGATCATATCGGGCCGAAGCGTCTCGCGGCGCGGACCGAAATTCGGCGACACCCGGACCTCGGCGCCTGGCTGGTCGGGCGAAAAGCCGCTCATGCGTGCCTGAGGCCCCGCTCGATCATCTCATAGGCGGCATTGATCGCCGCGACCCTGGTCGTGGCGATCTTGATGAATTCCTGCGGCAGGCCGCGCGCGATCAACCTGTCCGGATGATTGTCGGAGATCAGCTTGCGATAGCGTTTTCTGATCTCCTCGAACGGCTTGCCGCGTTCGATGCCCAGAACGACGTAAGGATCGGCGGCGCCGAGATTGACGTGCCTGGACAGGATCGCCTCGTAATGCACCTCGTCGATCCGAAAGATTTCGGCGATCCGATGCAGGAATTGCCCTTCCCGCTCATGGATGAGCCCGTCCGCCTTGGCGATGTGGAACAGCCCGTCGAGTATGTCTTCCAGCATCATGCAGTTGGCATGGCCGGATCCGCAGAGCTGCGCCATGCGCTGGGCATAGGTCTCGAAGCCGGCGACGTCCTGCTTGGCGATATCGTAAAGCCGCGCCACATTGCGTGTCTCGCTCGGCGGCACCTCGAAGATTTCCTGGAAGGCGCGCACCTCGTCCTGCGTCACGATGCCGTCGGCCTTGGCCATCTTGGCCGAAAGCGCGATCATTGCCACCGAGAAAGCCACGCGCCGGCGCAGGTCCGGATCGCCGGAAAACACGGTGCGCACGGCTTCCACGACATCCGCGACTCCCGAGGACGCCGACGACGAAACACGAGCGATGAAGTCGCCAAGGCGGTCCCAAATCGACATGTCGGCTTCATAGTGCGAACCGGGCGGTTCTATCAAGCCGGGACGATGCCGCAGGGGTAATCGCGATGTACGGGATCGATGGCGCAAAAAGAAGGCCGGCAATGCCGGCCTTCTCGGAACCGTTGCCCGGCCCTTACTGCGCGGGCGCGGCAGGAGCCGGATTTGTTGCCGGAGCCGGTTCAGCGGGCTTCGAAGCGTCGGGCGAAGCCGGCTTCATGGGCTGCTCGTTGGCCGGCGGATTGGTACTCTGGGTGGTGGTGGTGTCGGTGCCCTTGCCACTGTCGCTACAAGCCGCGACCCCCAGCAGGGCGAGCGCCGACACAGACGCCAGGATGATCTTCTTCATGGTATCTCTCCTTCGACAGACGCTCACATTTCGGTGAGCGGTCGCAGGGAAAATGCATAAGCAGGCCGCCGGTTTCGTAACGTTGCATTTCTATGTGTAACATCAACTTGCGATTGCTGGCGCGGAAATCCCGAACTAACAGAACATACGCTCGAAGACATGATGGATAAGCAGAATGCCGGCAGCCGCGGAAACAAATAAATGGGACTTCTGGATCGACCGCGGCGGCACTTTCACCGACATCATCGGCCGTGATCCGCAGGGACACCTGCACCCTCGAAAACTTCTTTCCGAGAATCCCGAGGCCTATGCGGACGCCGCTATCCAGGGCATCCGCGACCTGCTGGGCTTGAAAGCGGGCGCCGCCATTTCCGCCGCCGCGATCGGCGACGTCAAAATGGGCACGACCGTTGCCACCAATGCGTTGCTCGAGCGCAAGGGCGACCGCGTGCTTCTGCTCATCACCAAGGGTTTTCGCGACGCCTTGCGCATCGCCTACCAAGCAAGGCCGGACATCTTCGCCAAGGAGATCATCCTGCCGGAGCAGCTCTACGAGCGCATCGTCGAGATCGACGAGCGCGTGCGCGCCGACGGCTGCGTCGAGCGCCTGCTCGACATCGCGGCCTGCCGCCCGGCGATCGAACAGGCCAGGGCGGACGGCATCGACGCGGTCGCGATCGTCTTCATGCATGCCTGGAAATATCCGGACCACGAAAAGGCCGTCGCGAAAGTCTGCCGCAAGATCGGCTTCAGCCAGATCTCGGTCTCCCACGAGGTCTCGCCGCTCATCAAGCTGGTCGGCCGCGGCGACACCACCGTGGTCGACGCTTATCTGTCGCCTATCCTGTCGCGTTACGTGCAGCGGGTGGCGAGAGAGCTCGGCCCCGGCCCGCGCCTGATGTTCATGATGTCGTCTGGCGGACTGACCGCCGCCGACATGTTCCAAGGCAAGGACGCGCTGCTTTCGGGGCCGGCAGGCGGAGTCGTCGGCATGGTCGAGACGGCGAAGCTCGCAGGCTTCGAGAAGGTCATCGGCTTCGACATGGGCGGCACCTCGACCGACGTTGCCCACTATGATGGGGAATACGAACGCGCCTTCGACACCGAGGTCGCCGGCGTGCGCATCCGCGCGCCGATGATGCGCATCCACACCGTCGCCGCCGGCGGCGGCTCGGTCCTGCATTACGAGGCAGGCCGCTTCCGCGTCGGTCCGGATTCCGCCGGCGCCAATCCAGGCCCCGCCGCTTACCGGCGCGGTGGTCCGCTCGCCGTCACCGACGCCAATGTCATGCTCGGCAAATTGCAGCCCGATTTCTTCCCGGCGATCTTCGGCGCGGGCCAGGACCAGCCGCTCGACATCGGCACGGTTCGCGAAAAATTTGCAGCGCTTGCCGCCGAGATCGGCGACGGCCGAACGCCCGAGGCGGTGGCCGAAGGCTTTGTCACCATCGCTGTCGAAAACATGGCCAATGCCATCAAGAAGATCTCGGTGCAGCGCGGCTATGATGTCACGGAATATCTCCTGAACTGCTTCGGCGGCGCCGGCGGCCAGCACGCCTGCCTCGTCGCCGACGCGCTCGGCATGGAGGCCGTGCTCATCCATCCCTTTTCGGGGCTGCTTTCGGCTTACGGCATCGGCCTTTCGTCGGTCTTCGCCTCACGCCAGCAGGCGCTGCTGGAGCCGCTTGCCGAAGAATCCCGCGCGGCGATCGAGACACTCATCGCTGCCTTGCGCACCGACGTTGTCGCCGAGCTTGGCGAGCAAGGCATTGCCGAGGACGCGGTTTCAACGAGACCTGTCCTGCATATTCGCTATGACGGCACCGATACGGCGCTGCCGGTGAATTTCGAGCACGGCTCGACCTTCCGCGCGAGGAGCGATTTCGAGGCAGCACACAAGGCGCAGTTCGGTTTCGTCTACGACGACAAGCCGATCGTCGTCGAGACCGTCGCCGTCGAAGGCATGGAGACCGCTCGACAGGACAAGGCCGAAGCGTCTGCCCCTGCCCGATCGGCGGGGGTCGAGGTCAAGCCTTCGGAAAGCCGGCGCATCTACACCGAGGGCCGCTGGCGCGAAGCCGGCGTCTATCGCCGTGAAAACCTGCGGCCGTCCAACACGGTAGCGGGACCCGCGCTGATCATCGAGCCGAACCAGACCATCGTCGTCGAGCCGGGCTGGCGCGCCGAGATCACCAATCTCGACCACGTCGTGATCCGCCGGATGGAACGGAAGGTGCGCGTCGCGGCGCTCGGCACCGAGGCCGATCCGGTGATGTTGGAGGTCTTCAACAACCTCTTCATGTCGATTGCCGAGCAGATGGGCGTGACACTGCAGAACACCGCCTATTCGGTCAACATCAAGGAACGGCTCGACTTCTCCTGCGCCGTATTCGACCGCCATGGCGCGCTGGTCGCCAACGCGCCGCACATGCCGGTGCATCTCGGCTCCATGGACCGCTCAGTCGAAACCATCATCCGCCTGAATTCCGGCGATATCCACCCGGGCGACGTGTTCGCGCTCAATGCGCCTTACAATGGCGGCACGCATCTGCCCGATATCACCGTGGTGACGCCCGTCTTCGACGATGCGCGCGAGGAGATCCTGTTTTGGGCGGCCTCGCGAGGCCATCACGCCGATGTCGGCGGCACCGCGCCCGGCTCGATGACGCCTTTGGCCACGACGGTCGACGAGGAAGGCGTGCTGTTCGACAATTTCCGCATCGTCGATCGCGGCCGCTTCCGTGAGAAGGAGCTGGAGACGCTGCTGACCGACCACCCCTACCCCGCGCGCAATCCCGCCCAGAACATCGCCGACCTGAAGGCGCAGATCGCCGCCAACGAAAAGGGCGTTGCGGAACTGCGCAAGATGGTCGCGCATTTCGGCCTCGATGTCGTCGAAGCCTATATGGGCCATGTCCAGGACAATGCCGCCGAGAGCGTGCGCCGCGTGATCGAGCGGCTTCCCGACAGCGCGGCTTACGAATACCCCACCGACACCGGCCAGGTGATTAGGGTCAAGATCACCGTCGACCGGCAAAAGCGCGAGGCGACCGTCGATTTCACCGGCACCTCGCCGGTCATGAAGAACAATTTCAACGCGCCGGAGCCGGTAGCGCGCGCCGCCGTGCTCTATGCCTTCCGCGTCATGGTCGAGGACATGATCCCGATGAACGCCGGGTGCCTGAGGCCGATCAACATCGTCATCCCCGACGGCTCGATGCTCAAGCCCGCCTACCCTGCCGCCGTTGTCGCTGGCAATGTCGAGACCTCGCAGCATGTCACCAACGCGCTGTTCGGCGCGATGGGCGCGATCGCCAACGCGCAAGGCACGATGAACAACCTCACCTTCGGCAACAGGAAATACCAGTATTACGAGACCATCTGCTCCGGCTCGCCGGCCGGCCGGATGAATTCGGGCCGCGGCTTTGCCGGCACCTCCGGCGTTCACACCCACATGACCAATTCGCGCCTTACCGACCCGGAGGTTCTGGAACTGCGCTTCCCCGTCGTGCTGGAAGACTTCCACATCCGCGAGGGTTCCGGCGGCAAAGGCAAGTGGAATGCCGGCGACGGCACCAGGCGCACCATCCGCTTCCTTGAAAAGATGGAATGCGCGATCCTGTCCTCGCACCGCGATCGGCCTCCTCAAGGCCTCGAAGGCGGCGGCGACGGCGAGGCCGGCTCGACCAAGGTCAGGCGCAATGACGGATCGGTCGACGTCCTGAAGGCCTGCGACCAGACCACGCTCGACGCCGGCGAGGCCGTCATCGTCACCACGCCGACGCCTGGAGCATTCGGGAAAGTGTAAGAATTCGTGACAGTCTCCCGTCAGCAGGCTGTCACCTGCCTGTCATGACGCTGCGCTACCCGCTTGCGCCAACGCAAACGGGGAATCACCTTTCCATGTCGGACGTATCCGGAGAACTCGTTTACCGTCGGGGCAAGGAAGTCGGAAAGGCGGTCTACCAGAACCGGGCATTGTCGAAGGATGGCATTTCCGAGCGGCTCTTCGCCTTCCTGTTCTCCGGCCTCGTCTATCCGCAGATCTGGGAAGACCCCGACGTCGACATGGAGGCCATGCAGCTTGGCGCCGGTCACCGGGTCGTCACGATCGCTTCGGGCGGCTGCAACATCCTGGCCTACCTGACCCGCTCGCCGGCCCGGGTCGACGCCGTCGATCTCAACGCCGCGCACATCGCGCTGAACCGCATGAAGCTGGAAGCGGTGCGACACCTGCCGTCGCAAGGCGACCTGTTCCGCTTCTTCGGCGCCGCCGGCACCAGCCACAATTCGGACGCCTATGACCGCTTCATCGCACCGCATCTCGATCCGGTGAGCCGCCATTACTGGGAGCGCCGCAATTGGCGCGGCCGCCGCCGCATCTCGGTCTTCGACCGCAACTTCTACCAGACCGGCCTGCTCGGCCTCTTCATCGCCATGGGCCATCGCGTCGGCAAGCTGTTCGGCGTCGACCCGGCCGGCATCATGAAGGCGCAGAATATCGGCGAGCAGCGTCGCTTCTTCAACGAGGAACTGGCGCCGGTCTTCGACAAGAAGCTCCTGCGCTGGGCGACGTCACGCAAAGCCTCTCTGTTCGGCCTCGGCATTCCGCCGGCGCAGTACGATTCGCTGATCACCTCCGGCGACGGCTCGATGGCGAGCGTGCTCAAGGCACGGCTGGAAAAGCTCGCCTGCGACTTCCCGCTGAAGAACAATTACTTCGCCTGGCAGGCCTTCGCCCGCCGCTATCCACAACCTGGCGAGGCAGCGCTGCCGGCCTATCTGGAACAGCGCAACTACAAGACGATCCGCGACAACATCGATCGCGTTGCCATCCACCATGCCAACCTGATCAAGTTCCTGGCGGCCAAGGAGGCGGGCAGCGTCGACCGCTTCGTCCTGCTCGACGCGCAGGACTGGATGACCGACGACCTGCTCAATGCGCTGTGGACCGAGATCACCCGCACCGCTTCGGTGGGCGCGCGTGTCATCTTCCGCACTGCGGCGGAGCCCAGCTTGCTGCCTGGCCGCGTCTCCAGTTCGCTGCTCGACCAATGGACCTACGAGGCCGACGCCTCGCGCGAATTCTCGGCAAAAGACCGCTCGGCGATCTATGGCGGCTTCCACCTCTATGTGAAGCGCCCCGCATGAGCACGACGGAGCTGCCGGCCAGCCACGCCGAACTGATGGACGGCGTCTATCGCTGGCAGCGTCATATCTATGACCTCACCCGCAAATACTACCTGCTCGGCCGTGACCGGCTGATCCACGGGCTGGACGTGCCGCAGGGCGGCACCGTCCTGGAGCTTGGCTGCGGCACCGGCCGCAACATAGCGCTTGCCGCCCGCCGCTATCCGCAGGCCCGCTTCTTCGGTTTGGATATCTCGGCCGAGATGCTGGAGACGGCAAACGCGGCCGTCGCTCGTGAGGGTCTCTCCAACAAGGTCAGCTTGGCGCGCGGCGACGCCACCGATTTCGACGCCAAGGCTCTCTTCGGCATCGAGCGCTTCGACCGGGTCTTTGTGTCCTACTCGCTGTCGATGATCCCCGGCTGGGAAAAGACCGTGTCGGCCGCCCTTGCCGCGCTCGCCCCCGGCGGTTCGCTGCACGTCGTCGATTTCGGCCAGCAGGAGGGACTGCCGCGCTGGTTCCGCGCGCTCTTGCGCGGCTGGCTGCGGAAATTCCATGTCACACCACGCGCCTCGCTGCGCGACGTGCTTGAATCGGAATCGCAGCGGACCAGCGCAACCTTCCGTTTCAGAACACTTTATCGCGGCTATGCCTGGCTGGGCGTGATCGGATCCGGCAGATAGCAATCGCTATCAATGCAGCGCCTTCACCAGCGCGCCCACCATGGTCTGCGGCCGATAGCCGAATTTCGCCGGCGTCAGCCCAAGCCGCACCACCACCAGCTGTTCGGACGGAATGATCGCCGCCGTCTGGCCGTCATGGCCTTCCATCCAATAGGTGTCCTTGGGCAAGCCTGCGGCGACGCCCGCACCGGGCTTTTCCTCATCGCCCGGGCCCTCGATCCAGAGCTGGCCTTTGCCATAGACCTTCGAGGCCAGCGCCGGCTCGCGCATCCAGTCGACGAACCCGGCCGGCAGGATCTGGTTTCCGTTCCAGACGCCACCCTGCAGCAGGAACTGGCCGAAGCGCGCCCAGTCATGCGCCGTAGCGTACAGATAGGACGAGCCGACGAAAGTGCCCTGCTCGTCGGTTTCGAGCACGGCGCTCTTCATGCCGAGCGGCTCGAACAGCGCTGTGCGCGGCCATGCCAGCGCCTTCGCCTTGTCGCCGATCGCGTCCTGCCACAACCTCGACAGCATCACCGCCGTGCCGCTTGAATAGGAAAATACTTTTCCCACCTCGCCGGTCAGCGGTTGGGCCTCGGCGAAGCCCGCCATGTCCGGCTCGAGATAGAGCATGCGCGTCACATCGGCGACATCGCCATAATCCTCGTTGAACGCCAGCCCGCTCGACATCGCCATCATGTCGGCAAGGCTGATGGCGGCGCGGCCGTCGGCCTTCCACGGCGCGAACAGGCCCTTGTTGTCGATCGCCAGCTTGCCGTCCTTGACCAGGGTCCCGACGATGGCCGCATTCACCGTCTTGGTCATCGACCAGCCGAGCAACGGCGTCTTGGCCGAAAAACCCTCACCATAACGTTCCGCGACGACGCGGCCGTTCTTCACCACCACGATGGCGCGCATGCCGGTGCCAGCCATGGCGGCATCGTCGACGATCTTCGCCACTTCCGGGTTCTGCGAAGCATCCACCCGCTCGCCCTCGGGCCAGAGCGCATCAGGCTGCGCCGCGGCGGGCGGCACCGCACGCAGCGACGTCTGCCGCGCTTTGCCGGTATCGCCGTCGGGAACCGATGCGCAGCCGACGCCGAAGCGTTCTACGGCAACGCTCTTGCCGAAAACCCAGAGCAGCCCAGCCGAAACCATCCCCCTTTCTCTGTCGACCGACACCTTCATCAGCCTGAGCAGCGGATGGCCCGGCGCCTGCACGTCGACCGCTAGCACCTGGTTCGGGTCGCGGCCGGCGATGAAGACGTTCGAGCAGACGATCTTGGCCGAATAGCCGGAGCCGACGCGGATCAGTTCGGGCGGGGCGAAATAGAGCCAGGCGAAGAGCGCCGCGACCACCAGGACCGCAAGGCCAAGCAGCCATTTGATGAACTTCACGACAGCCCGCATCTTTCCCCGCCTTTTGGATTCGCCGGCTCGATTTATGTCATTGATTTGCCGCCATTGCTTCCGCAAAATCATCGGCGTTGTCGAGCGCCGTCAATGGATTCTCAACCATGTTCGGCGATCTACTGCTTCATGTCGCCCAAAAGTGCGCAGCGGTTTTGGGACAACGACATGGACAGACAACAGCAGTTGGGGCGGTCCTGTGGGGCGACCGTCCGGAGGGGCCTGCGCAAGCAACGGCCATCTGCAAAGACCCATCAGCGGCCGGCTGGACCCGGCTCGGGGAATGTCATGCGCCGTCTTGCGGCCATCCTGATGCTGACGCTGCTCTGCGCCTGCTCGACCGTCGACGACCTTTCGCCGTTGTCGCCCTCCGCGCAGACTGTTGCCGTGCGCGCGCCCAAATTCGAGGACTCCAAGCCGCATGAGTGGGACAGCGGCGCGCCGTGGACCTACGCCATCCACGGCACGGATGTTTCCAAATACCAGACCTCGGTCGATTGGCCCACGGCGAGAGCCAGCGGCATCTCCTTCGCCTTCATCAAGGCGACGGAAGGTGGCGATCGTTTCGACGACTATTTCAACGAGCACTGGGCGCGCACCAAGGCTGCCGGAATTCCGCGCGCGGCCTATCACTTCTTCTATTTCTGCACGCCGGCCGAGACCCAGGCGCGCTGGTTCATCGCCAATGTCCCGCGGGACCCGTCGGCGATGCCGCCGGTGCTCGACATGGAATGGAACCCGAAATCGCCGACATGCAGGCTGCGCCCCGACGCGGCCACCGTGCGCAGCGAAATGAGCGTTTTCCTGCAAATGGTCGAGCGCCATTACGGCAAGAAGCCGATCATCTACACCTCGCTCGACTTCTTCGACGACAACCAGTTGGCGAGCTTCCGGGGCTATCCCTATTGGCTGCGCTCGGTCGCCGGCCACCCCCGCGAAAAATACGGCAGCCACCCCTTCACCTTCTGGCAGTACACCGGCACCGGCATCGTGCCCGGCATGACCGGCAAGTCCGACATCAACGTCTTCAACGGCTCGGAAGCCGCCTGGAAGAAGTGGCTGCGGCAGAACACCCGTTGACAACCGATCCCCCGCCTGCTTTTCGACACGGCGGGCGGCGAAACATGCAACCGCTGGTAATCCGGAGCGGCGCTTTCGCGCGAGTGTATGGCGCGGCTCCCGAACTTTGAAATCCTCGCATGCGCCTGTCCGATCCCGATCCGGGACCACGATGGGGCCATGCGCCGGTCTCGAAAGGAAAGCGATGCGATTGCGCGTTGAAATCCTGGCGGCGCTCTTCCTCGGCGCGTCGGCGCTGCCCGTCGCGGCACAGGAATGCGGCGGCGATTTCGAGGCCTGGAAGCAGGCCGTCGCGGCCGAAGCCAAGGCGGCCGGCGTCGGCGCCACCGGCCTCGACGCGTTGGAGGACGCCACTATCGATGAGCGCGCGTTGGCGCGCGACCGCGCCCAGGGCGTCTTCACCCAGACCTTCACCGAATTCGCCAACCGCATGATCTCGGCCTACCGCCTGAAGCAGGGCGCGGCCAATCTGAAGAAATACGCCGACGTCTTCGACCGCGCCGACAAGGAGTTCGGCGTCCAGCCGGCCATCATCGCCGCCTTCTGGGGGCTGGAGACCGATTTCGGCGCCGTGCAGGGCGATTTCCACACGCTGAACGCGCTGGTGACTCTTTCGCATGACTGCCGCCGGCCTCAGCTGTTCCGGCAGCAATTGGTGCCGCTGCTCACCTTGATCGACCGCGGCGTGCTGCCGGCCGACGTCAAGGGCGCCTGGGCCGGCGAGATCGGCCAGACGCAGATCCTGCCGACCGACTATCTTGCCAAGGGCGTCGATGGCGACGGCGACGGCAAGGTCGATCTCAGGAACAGCGTGCCGGACGTCATCATGACGACCGCCAACAAGATCATGTCGCGCGGCTGGAAGCGCGACCAGCCCTGGGTCCAGGAAGTGCGCGTCCCCGACGAGATGCCGTGGGACCAGACCGGCCGCACCAACAAGCTGCCGTTGTCGCAATGGGCTGAGTGGGGCGTCACCGAACCCAACGGCGACCCGCTCATCGACAATGGTCTGAAAGCCGGCCTGGCGCTGCCGATGGGCCGCAAGGGTCCGGCCTTCCTGACCTACGACAATTTCGACGTCTATCTGGAATGGAACCAGTCCTTCACCTATGCGCTGACGGCGGCCGTGCTTGCCACGCGCCTCGCCGGCGCGCCGCAATTCGATCCGCGCACGCCCGAACAGGGCCTGAGCGGCGACCAGATGAAGGCGCTGCAGACCAAGCTCGAAGCCAAGGGCTACGACGTCGGCACGGTCGACGGCATCCTCGGCACCAACACCCGCGAAGCGATCCGCAAGGAGCAGGCGCGGCTTGGGTTGCCGGTCGATGGCTGGCCGACGCCGGAGTTGTTGGCCAAGCTGTAGCACCCTCTCCTTCTCCCCTTGTGGGAGAAGGTGGATCGGCGCGCAGCGCCGAGACGGATGAGGGGTGCTCAGCGGAGTGAGACGTTGGCGTTCCCTGGAGCACCCCTCAT
>CCNB01000005.1:0-89772 GCA_000824785.1 Mesorhizobium plurifarium
GCGGCCCTCGCCGGAGGCATACGATAAAGACGATTTTGGCCGGATCGTTCATGAAGGACTGGGTCATCAGGTGCTCGACGGCGCCGCAGTCGACGCGGAGAGGCCAGTTCCAGTCTCATAATCGGATCGTTGCTGAAGTGGCGGAGTCTGGCAGCACGTGTGCCTCGCCGCATCGAACGCGCGGAGCGCTCCTCTTCTTCCATTGAAGGACGGCGGCCAGCCAGTCCGCGCCAGCGATTTCGTCCCAATGGGTGATCAGGCCACTGTCAACGACTTCCTGATCGGCACCGCAGGCTTGAGATGCTCTGGCCGTTCTGCGCAGCCGACCGACCAAAAAGCGAACCGCCAGACGGGTATGGTTCTGGTGGTGCTCATGCTATGACACGACTGCCCCCTGGGTCCACTGCGCAATGTAACACTCACCGCCCCGTATTTTCATTCGGCAAGGTATGGGATCTGAAACAGGCTGTCGCCATCATGGGACAGACTCAACTCGGAGAAGAATTGACGACAGAAGAAGTCGACCGGCTCGTCGCCTTCCTTAACGCGTTGACCGGAAGGGTGCCCAATGTCATCTATCCAATCTTACCGGTCGAAACCGCGACAGCGCCTCGACCTGTCTCGCGGATTTCAGGAAAATAAATGGCCGGAGCTTCGGAAAGCCCCAAAAAAACCAGTAATGACGGACCATCACTATCGGAGGCCACGCGACCTCCACCAAGTCCCCAGATCTAATCTGAAGGCGCAGACGACGTTTCGGTTGAATGCTCGTCGCGATGGCATCACTTGGGTTGCCAGGACGTTCTGCGAACCGAGGCGTTTTCGTGAATTCGCGACAGCAGTAGCCGTTGTCTCGCCACTGACGAGAATTCGGCAAAGCCTCAGACCTGCACTCTCTCCCGGAGCGCGCGTGCTGCAGCGACCATGTTCACGAGGGCAGGGCGGACCTCCTCCCAATTGCGTGTTTTGAGGCCACAGTCGGGGTTTACCCAAAGTTGGCCATCAGACAAGCGCTCGCGGGCAAGCATGAGGAGGGCCGAAATCTCGGCGACTTCCGGAACGCGCGGTGAATGGATGTCATAGACTCCGGGACCGATTTCGTTCGGATATTTAGAGCTCGCAAAGGCGTCCAGCAGTTCCATTGCCGAGCGCGATGTCTCAATCGAAATTACATCCGCGTCCAGCTCAGCGATCGCGTCGATGATCTCGTTGAACTCAGAATAGCACATGTGGGTATGGATCTGGGTCGAGTCCTTCACACCTGTTGAAGCGATCCGGAAGCATTCGACCGACCAGTCAAGATAGACCTTCCAGTCGCACTTGCGCAGCGGCAAGCCTTCGCGAAACGCGGCCTCGTCGATCTGGATCATCCTTGCGCCGGATCTTTCGAGGTCCGTCACTTCATCGCGAATGGCGAGCGCGATCTGGCGGCAGACCTCGGAGCGGGGTACGTCGTCGCGAACAAAAGACCAATTGAGAATGGTCACTGGGCCTGTAAGCATTCCCTTCACAGGCTTTTGCGTAAGCGACTGGGCGAATTGCCACCAGCGCACCGTCATCGGATTGGGGCGCGATACGTCGCCGAAGATGATGGGGGGGCGCACGTAGCGCGACCCATAGCTCTGCACCCAGGCGTGTTCGGTGAAGGCGAAGCCGGAAAGTTGCTCGCCGAAATGCTGTACCATGTCGTTTCGTTCGAACTCGCCATGCGCCAGCACGTCCAGCCCGATCTCCTCCTGCCAGCGAATAGCAGCCTCAATCTCCTTCTTCAGAAAGGTTTCGTAATCGACATAGCTGAGCTGGCCCTTCGCGTGAGCGGAACGCGCCTTGCGCACCTGAGGCGTCTGCGGAAAGGATCCAATGGTCGTCGTCGGGAACGGCGGCAGGCCGAGCGTGCGGGCCTGGACCCTGGAACGCTCGGCAAATGCGCTCTTTCGTTGCTTCATAGTGCCGTTGATGTCAGCGATCCGCCCTTCAACGAGCGGGTCATGGACCTTCGAGGATGTTGCGCGAGTCGCGGCAGCCTCGGCAGAAGCTTTCAACTCGTCAGCCACCGCATCTTTACCTTGGGACAAGGCCCGGGCCAGGATGACCAGCTCGTCGGTCTTCTGGGCCGCGAAGGCGAGCCACGACCTTATGTTCGCATCCAATACCGTCTCCATACGCAAGTCTATCGGCACATGCAGCATCGAGCACGAAGGCGCGATCTCGACTCGGTCCAAGGGCCAGCCCGCGACGATCGGCTTGATGCGGTCGAGAATGGCACTGAGGTTCGCGCGCCAAACGTTGCGGCCACTGACCAAGCCAAGCGATAACACCAGATCCTTAGGCGCGAGCCGACCAACCGTCTCCAACTGTTCGGGAGCACGCGAGAGATCAAGATGCAGGCCGGCCACAGGCAGCGATATCGCCGTCTCGAGATTGTCCCCCAGCGGCCCGAAATAGGTAGCCAGCATGATCTTCAGCCCGGGCGCGGCCTTCGACAGCTGCCCATAGGCAAATTCAAGGGCGGCTCGTTCATTCGGGTTTAGATCGAGCACAAGCGCTGGCTCATCGATCTGTACCCAATCGGCTCCCGAGAATTTCAACCTCCGCAGGAGTTGCCCGTAGGCGGGCAGGAGCCGCGGCAGGAGCGCGAGGGGATCGAAACCTTCGGCAGGTGATTTCGCCAGCTTGAGAAAAGTGACCGGTCCAAGGATGACCGGGCGTGTATGAATGCCCAGGGCTTTAGCCTCGAGGAAGTAATCAACCGGTTTGGTCGACGAGAGTGTGAACGCCTGATCGTCGTCAAGTTCCGGCACAATGTAATGATAGTTGGTGTCGAACCATTTGGTCATTTCCATCGCGGTTAGGGCAGGGCAAGCCGCATGCTCCCGACCACAGTCGCAATTCCCCGTCTGACCTTGGTTGCCGCGGGCCATGGCGAAATAGATTTCGGGTGGGACCTCGCCGCCATTCCATGCGTAGCGGGACGGCACGGCGCCGACCATGGCGGCGGTATCGAGTACATGGTCGTAGAGCGAGAAGTCGTTCGACGGGATTTTCGACACACCGCGATCGCGCTGCTCCTCCCAGCTCGCGGCACGGAGCGCCTTTGCCGTCGCGAGAAGCTCGGCAGCGGAAGACTTTCCGGACCAATAGCTTTCAAGCGCGAATTTCAATTCCCGCCTGCGACCGATACGCGGCACACCAAGCGTTGCTACAGGAATTTGCTGAGAGAGAGTCATGCGATACCCCGATGGTTGGGGCGTGGGAGACAACGAAGGCGCCAGTAGGCCGGTACGAACGCCGGGCTGCAGCGGCCACCGAGACACCCCGCCCGTGGACAATAGTTCGCCGTGGCAGGTCTCCTGGCTCGGGGGTCATAGCCTCTGCCCGTCTTCCCGAGGCTGTTTGCCTCAGTGATATGAGTGGGGTCGGCTCGCCTCTAACAGTTGCGGGGGCAGCGCCGGCATCGCACCGGCTTCCCTCTTAGCTCCGCTGCGGCAGCACCGTACGGAGAACCATGGCTTGGACACAATCACAGCAGTCCGCTCTTTTGTCAATCTCGCATAAGGAAATATTTATGTCGTTATGTGAACTTCGCAGTGGTTTCCAAGTCGGTGGAGGGTCGAACAAGAGGCGTTTGGATCGTGAATGTGTTAATTCGACATTCGGCAGTTTGGCTACATGAAGGGGCCGAGCCAAATCGCCAAATGGACGCGCTGTGCAGAACTGTGCCAGACGGCGGTTTGGCCCGGCTGCGCAAGGGTTGTTAGTCGGGCCTTTGGTCGGATCGATTGAGGCGCGAAGGCAGCGTGTCTGGCTCGACGCCTTTGAGGTCTTCTTCGCCGGGCTGTAGAAGCGACGCCTCAAGCGAGAAGGCTTTCACCGTGTCATCGACCTTTAGGCGGCCATCAACCGCTTCCCCGCCGAGCATAATGCGACAACCCAAACGCTTCTCCTGGACCGCCGACCCGACTAAATCATCGCCGCCGTCAAACGTGGACACCAAGGGTTAGATTCAATCCACTACTATGGATAGCGACTACTGCTCGAAAAGCAGTGCCAAGAGGGCCAGTCGCGCGCTCGCAACTTGGCCTATAATCCGATTGCCAGATGCAGTTCATTTAGGGCAACCCAACGCAATAAAAGGGGTAGAGGCACACAAACTGATCACCTCTGTTCAAGCTCGGTGAGGATTTACTTTTGACGATTATCCCGGACCCTGCGGAAGGCTTCCAGTCGCGCGAAGGCGAAATCCTTTCTTGATCTCGAAATTCGCTTGGAGCGGCCGTGAAAGGCGAGACGCAGGTTGTAAGAAGGAAGGCTGCCATTGCGAGCGTGCGGATCATAAGTTCTTTCTCCTTCATGGTGATTGAATTTGACGCGCACGGTTTGTATGCGAAAATAGATTAGCCATTTTGGCGAAGTCTGTAAGGCCGAGGCAACGCCATGCCAACTTGGTGCGCGTTCAATTTCAACGCGTTGCGAATTGTCGTGCCGTTGCCGACAACGGCGCTGCCGTTCTCTGTCGGATTGCGTCCAGAAGTTTGGAGAGAGGCGCTCGAAATGTGCCGGCTCGTTTCCCTCCTCATCAACGGGAGTGGACCTCGTTGCTCGCCACTCCGTTGATTCCGAGGGAGACTTCGCATCCAGGCAAGTCGCGAAACTCTTAACCTTCGGTATGCGCGGCTTCGGGGGCGATGGCATAGTCTTCATCTGCCGATCGCGCGACTATTTTTCCCGAGAGCGCCGGCGAGTGTCACCGAGCCCTACGCCGTCTCCGCTTTTTCCCGAATTGCGCGTGCCGCAGCCACCATGTTCATCAGGCAGGGGGACCTCCTCCCATCTGCGCTCTTTGAGGCCGCAGTCGTGATTGAGACCACAGTTGGCCATCCACAAATCGATGGCGCGCAAGCATGATGAGTTTAGGAAATCTCGGCCACTTCTGGGACCCCGAGCGAGTGAATGTCATAGACACCCGGCGATCTCGTCCTGGCCTTCGGCCAGGGCAAGGGCGAGCACGACCACCTCGTCGGTCTTTTGCACCGCGAAGGCGAGCCACGACTTCACATCCACGTCGAGTGCCGTCTCGATGTCCACGTCAATCGGCATATGCAGCTTCGAAACAATCTGTTGGAATGCCGTCGCGCATCTTTGGTCCATTTATCGGGTGGATGATTGCTATCCCAACAATCAATTTTACCCTCCTAATAAAATCGTATTAGAGGATCCTGAATTGCAGGGTATCCTCGTCGTGATTGGTGCGTCGACTAAGGCTGCCGGAAAGAGGTCGGCGACGGCATGTGTGGGATTGTTGGTATCGTTGGGCAACAGCCCGTGTCGAAGCGGTTGGTGGACGCGTTGAAGCGTCTGGAATATCGCGGCTATGATTCCGCCGGCATTGCGACGATCACCGAGGGCACCTTGCAGCGCAGGCGCGCTGAGGGCAAGCTCGTCAAGCTCGAGACGAAACTGAAGGCAGAGCCGTTAAACGGCTCCATCGGGATCGCCCACACGCGCTGGGCCACCCACGGAGCGCCGACGGAAGGCAATGCGCACCCGCACTTTACCGGCGGTGTGGCCGTCGTTCATAATGGCATCATCGAGAATTTTGCCGAGCTGAAGGAGGAATTGACGGCCGCGGGAGCCGAGTTCCAGACCGCCACCGACACCGAGTCGTCGCGCATCTCTTGGCGCGACACCGTCAGGAGAGGATGGGCCGGGGCGAAGCAATGCATGCCATGCTGAAACGCGTCAAAGGCGCTTACGCGCTCGCCATCCTTTTTGAGGATGATCCGTCGAGCATCATCGCAGCGCGCAATGGACCACCGCTGGCAATTGGCCACGGCGAGATGTTTCTGGCATCCGATGTGATCGCACTTGCCCCCTTCACGAATGAAGTCACCTATCTCCTCGACGGTGACTGGGCCGTAATCGGCAAGGGGGGTGCCGCTATCTTCGACGTCGACGGCTACCCCGTAGAGCGTCCGCGTCAGACCTCCATGGCCGCCGCTTATCTGGCCAACAGGGGCCAACATCGCCACTTCATGGAGAAGGAAATCTACGAGCAGCCCGAGGCCATCGGCCATGTGCCTGCCCATTATGTCAGCTTGATAGAGAATCGCGCCGATGCTGTTCCTATCTTCGATTTTGCCAGCATTCCGACCCTGGCGATCTCTGCCTGCGGCACCGCCTACCTCGCCGGACTGATCGGAAAATATTGGTTCGAGCGCTATGCTCGCCTGCCAGTCGAAATCGACGTTGCGTCCGAATTTCGCTACCGAGAGATCCCGTTGTCGCCCCAGTCTGCTGCTCTTTTCATCTCGCAATCTGGCGAAACCGCCGATACGTTGGCCTCGCTGAGATACTGCAAGAAGCTTGGACTGACAATTGGCGCGATCGTCAATGCCGCCGAATCGAGTATCGGTCGGGAGGCCGACGCGGTCTTCCCGATCCTCGCCGGCCCGGAGATCGGCGTCGCCTCCACCAAGGCCTTCACCTGCCAGCTTGCCGTTCTTGCCGCACTTGCCATCAGCGCCGCCCGGACCCGCGGAACGATAACCGAAAATGAGGTGCAGGCGCTGGTCCGAAGCCTTGCCGAAACGCCGCGCATTATGAGCCAGGTCCTGGACAGCATCCAACCTAAGGTAGAGCTTCTTGCGCGCGAATTATCCAAGTATCATGACGTCCTGTATCTTGGCCGTGGCACCAGTTTCCCACTGGCGATGGAAGGTGCGCTGAAGCTCAAGGAGATTTCCTACATCCACGCCGAGGGCTATGCTGCGGGTGAATTGAAGCACGGTCCGATCGCATTGATCGACAAGAACATGCCGGTGATCGTCATCGCGCCATTTGATCGCTTTTTCAACAAGACCGTCTCCAATATGGAGGAAGTCGCCGCCCGTGGAGGGAGGGTTATCCTCGTCACCGATGAAAAAGGAGCAACCGCATCCAAGCTCGACACCACGCACACGATCGTGCTGCCAGCTGTCGACGAGATTATCGCGCCGATGATCTTCTCGCTGCCCCTACAGCTTCTTGCCTATCACACTGCGGTCTTCTTGGGCACAGATGTCGACCAGCCGCGCAACCTCGCAAAATCAGTCACCATCGAATGATTGTGACGCGCTCATAGCTGGGGCCGTCCATCAGAATGCACTCCGACCGGCACTCGCATGTCGACGAGATGCAGATCAGGGTACGCGGCAGATGGATATATCCTAAGCTCTATCGATTGTGGGCAAACCCACCAAATTCAGCCACGTGTGTTACTTGCCGGCGCCAAGTGCGCATGAGACCGAAAATAAAGGTGTTCGCGATCACCGAAAACATCCGTGGAGTCGGATTGCCGCTGTATTTGATGCCCGCGCGCCTGGAGATCGCCGCGAGCGGCCATGGTGCCGAACGATTTTGTCCGGAAGACGGATGTCGACAAGGAATGCCGGCCGTCGGATCTTGCTCAAGCGGCAAGTCATCACCACCCGCGGGTCTAACCACTCCCATTTCAGGCTTCACGACCAGGGCCATTGAACTCCGGTGCTTTGGGCGGCAGTCCTGGCACGCCCCTACAGTAGCCCGGCCTGCTCGGCCTCGCGGCGCAGATTCTGGCGCGGGCGCGGGCCGATCTGCTGGATCACCAGCCCGGCGGTCAGCGACCCGAGGTCGCCGCAGTCCTTGAGGCTGCGTCCGGTCGTGTAGCCGTAGAGGAAGCCAGCAGCGTAGAGGTCGCCGGCGCCGGTCGTGTCGACCAGCTCCTTGATCGTCGCAGCGTTTATCATGACGGTCTCGTCGCAGCGCACGATCACCGAGCCTTTTTCCGAGCGGGTGACGGCGGCGATCCTGCAGTCGTTGCGGATGGCGGCAAGCGCCTCCTCGAAAGAGGCGGTCTGGTAGAGCGATTTGATCTCGTGGCTGTTGGCGAAGACGATATCGACGGTGCCCGAACGCATCAGCTCGAGGAACTCGTCGCGGTAGCGGTCGACGCAGAAGGAATCCGAGAGCGTCATCGACACTTCGCGCCCGGCGGCATGCGCCAGCTTCGCCGTCTGCCGGATCGCTTCCTTGGCGCGCGGCGGATCCCACAGATAACCCTCGAAATAGGTCACCTTGGCGCCGGCCGCCTTGTCGGCCTCGACGTCCTCCGGGCCGAGCTCGACGCAGGCACCGAGATAAGTGTTCATCGAACGCTCGCCGTCCGGCGTGACGAAGATCATCGAACGCGCCGTCGGCGGCTCGCCCTTGAGCGGTCTGGTGTCGAAGGCTACCCCCTGGGCATGGATATCGTGGATGTAGATGTCGCCGAGCGCGTCGTTCGACACCTTGCCGAAGAAGGCGGCGCGGCCGCCGAGACTGGCGAGGCCGGCCGCCGTGTTGCCGGCGCTGCCGCCGGAAGCCTCTATCGCCGGCCCCATGCGGCTGTAAAGCAATTCGGCGCGCCTGGCGTCGATGAGGTTCATCGCCCCCTTGATGATGCCGTTGGTCTCGAGAAAGGCCTCGTCGCACTGCGCGATGATGTCGACAATGGCATTGCCGATGCAAAGCACGTCATATTCCGGCATCAATGTCTCCGCCAAGAACCCACCCGTCTATCTGATGCCGGCCGGCGCGATCAGTTTGGATGGCTTCCGCATGCCAATCTATTCGGCAAGAGCCTCGCGGCGCTGCGAGACTTGGATCGCGCCGTAGGTGCCAGCCTCTCGTCCAGGTAGACTCAGGCTCTTCGCACCCGAAGTGCTCATAGATCTCGGCTTTGTAGCAGGAAATAAATGCACCCGGCTTGATCTCGCTGACCTCACACAGCCTTCAGGATTCCTACCATTTTTAGCGATTTGGTGTTGCAAAGCCTCTGTGAATTTTCTGGAAGGAGCGGTTACAACGCTCAACCAAAAACGCAACGCTATGCCGGAGACGATCCGCGCTGGTAGCGGACTGATGGTGCCGCGCGACGGGGCGGTGCAAAACGGCTATCTGACCGGGTTGCATTCTGCCGTCTGGCTGGTCTCAGTTGCTAACCGTGTCATGAAGCAAATAAGAGGTCCGCACCTTGCCCCGTTAGACAGAGCGCGCGGAGGCCCGAGAGGGATTGCTGGCTTGACGGTGCAGAGCCGGCAAAGTCACGCGACTGGCGCGACCCATTTCCGGTCAACCTCGCCAACGCGGCAGCGCGACAGGAAAATTCCCTACTCTGCTGCCGCTCAGGCGCAACAGTCCTTGTTAGGCGGAGGCTTGTCGGGGTGCTGAGTGATTTTCCAGATATGCACCATCGATGGCTTTCTGACCTCAACAGTCAGACACGAGGCGTAAGCCTCCACTGGTCTAATCCCTGGCCTCCACAGCATTTCCGACCTTGGGTTTACGCCAGCGACGTCGATCGAATGGGAACATAATGTAATCTCGCACGGTCAGCGGCTCCGGCTGGTTTCGCATGCCAACCTCCGGCCACTCATTCTTTTTTGGCCAGTATGCCGTTAGAAAAATCGTATCCCAGAGGGTAGTGAAAAACCCATAGTTTCGGTGCCGGTGATGCGCTTCCATCGAGTGGTGGATGCGATGGAATTGGTTGTCGCCAATGATGTATCGAAGCGGCCCAAGATTGATGCGGGTACTGGAGTGCGAAAGATGGGCCTGGAACGTAATCAGCGTCATGGCAATGATGGGCACCGCGCCAGATTCAAAATGGATCAGAGCGAGTGGCAGTGCTACCAGCGCTGCGTAAACGAGTGGTTCGGAGATATGATGATTGCAATTCCATGCCGTCAATTCGCGGATCGAGTGGTGCGTAGCGTGAAGCCGCCAGAGGAATGGAACAGCATGCTGAGCGCGATGCATCCAATAGTAAAAGAAATCGCCAGCAATCGCGACTAAAACCCCGGAAAGGACCGCCAATCCTCTGTTGACGACTGCGTTGTCAGAGTGGAGCAACGTAGCGAAATTGATCGTTACCAGCGGCTTTACTCCTAGCCAGGCCAGACCAACAGCGAAGAAGTGCCAAACAAACGCACCCAATCCGAGCCGAATAAGCCAATTCCGCACGCCGCGAGCATATGAGGCAAGACTGTACCGATAGGCCGGAACGGTGAATTCCAGCGCGGCGCAAACGGTGGCGAAGACCACCACCAGCTCGAGCGAGTTCACAAAGATCTGCGATATATGATTAAAATCGAGAATTTGCATTTGTTTGCTCCGGCGAATCGTTCAAGCTGCGCCAGCTTCAGGTCGGAACATTGAGGCAGTCATTTTCGTCATCAGGTCGAATCCAATGGTTGGTCGATCTCCGGCACGGCCCGATAAATTCGAGGTCGGTACCCGAATTTGTATCCGCGCAGAAAGTACCAATTGCACCTAGCGGTCATGCAATTTGCTTTTCGCGCGCATTCAGTGGTCATTATTCCGTCGGTACGCGGAGGATCGCGGGAGCGGACTATGCGCGGTTCTCTTGGATTGGCAAAATCGATTGTTTGGATGAGACGTATCTGTTTCCTAAATGGTCGGAAAAGCCCTTGGGTGCGTTGGCTTGCCCGAGACGACGGACCATACGCCAGTGTTGCGGCGGCAACTTGCCACGGCAAAAGAGCTTGCAAAGACTTAGCGTAAGCGTCACGAGCACCGCACCGCTGGGTAGTTGGTTGACAGAGGCAGGTCAGATGCGGGTTGCATCGTGACGCTCACAAATCAGCAGCTCGGCGCGCAGGTGTCGGCGAGGGTTATCGCGACTTGCTAATGCATTGCTTTTCGGGAATCCGCGTCGTACCCGATGATTTCGACAATTACGTCGCCGATTTAAAGCAGGTCACATTTCACCATCAAATGGGTTTCTTGGTTCGCCAACGGACCCCGGCTTTCTTCCATGCCGACCGGCCGAAGTCTGGTTATAGCGTGTTGCGTCCTTTGTGGCGCCGGATTTCAAGGTGCGGCGAGCCCTGCCTCGCGCCGCAAGTCGTCGGCTCTGTCAGTCCTCTCCCAGGTGAACTCGGGCTCTTCGCGACCGAAATGACCATAGGTCGCAGTCTTGCGGTAAATCGGGCGTAGGAGATCAAGCATCTTGATAATGCCTTTCGGTTTGAGATCGAACAGCTCAGGAATGAGCTGCTCGATCCTTCTTTCCTCGACCCTTGCTGTCCCGAAAGTATTGACCATGACAGAAACCGGACTGGCCACGCCGATCGCGTAAGCAAGCTGCACCTCGCAGACGTCCGCGAGTCCGCTAGCCACTATATTTTTAGCGACATATCGGGCGGCATAGGCAGCCGAGCGGTCGACCTTGGATGGGTCCTTGCCTGAAAAGGCGCCGCCGCCGTGACGCCCCATTCCACCATAGGAATCGACGATGATCTTGCGTCCGGTGAGGCCGCAGTCGCCGCGCGGCCCCCCGACCACGAACCGTCCCGTTGGATTGACCAGAATTCTGATGCCTTCCGTACCCAGGTCAGTCGGCAGGACCGGCTTTATTATTTCCTCAATGACCCCCTCGCGAACCGTCTCTTGCGAGACCTGCTCATTGTGTTGCGTCGACACGACGATGGTATCCAGGGCGACGGGGCGCAATCCCTCATAACGCACGGAGACTTGGGATTTCACGTCAGGGCGCAACCAGCTAAGATGCCCTGCCTTGCGGACATCTGCCTGCCTTTTGGTCAAGCCGTGGGCGAGTTGGATCGGCAACGGCATCAAAGTATCGGTCTCGCGGCATGCATAGCCGAACATGAGCCCCTGATCTCCCGCTCCTTGTTCGAGATCCTGCCCTCGACCCTCGTCAACCCCTTGCCTGATGTCGGGCGACTGCTCGGTGAGGGCATGAATGACGGAGCAACGCCGGCCGTCAAAGCCAACCGCCTCATCGTCGTATCCAATATCAACAATCGTATCGCGGGCCACTTGGCCGTAGTCGACCGTCACATCGCTGGTAATCTCGCCAGCCAGAACGACGGTTCCTGTCTTCACCAAAGTTTCACATGTCTTCACCAGGGCTTCACAAGCGACGCGCGCCTTCGGATCGAAGCGCAAGACTGCGTCGAGGATTGCGTCCGAGATGTTGTCGGCGAGCTTATCGGGGTGCCCCGCGCCAACCGATTCGGAAGAGAAAACGAACTGCCTAGCCATGAAATGCCTCGCTTCGGGTATTGGAGTTTGCATGGGGCGTCTTGCTAGCCCGCCTTACCTGTCGGTGATGCCCGGGACCTCGAACGCAACGCATAAGTCGGCAACGTCTTTTCGCACGCTGGCATGAACATCCGGATCGTTGGGCTGGCGACAGACCAGGTCAATAAAGGCAGCGATTTGCACCATTTCCCCCTCGCGCATGCCCATTGACGTCACTGCTGGCGACCCCAAGCGAATTCCGCTTGTAACCGCCGGATCCCGCGGATCTCCCGGCACCATATTAAAATTCGTAATGATGCCCGCCTTTGATAATCGCTCAGCGTAGGCCTTGCCTGACAGTGGTCGATCGCGCAGGTCAAGGATGAGCATGTGATTGTCGGTCCCCCCGGTAACCAGGTCATAACCTCGCTCAAGCAGCGCCTTGGCCAGAGCCTTGGCATTCTTGACAGTCTGTTGGCCGTAGATACGGAATGCCGGGGTCGCCGCTTCCTGTAAGGCGACTGCTAACGCAGCGATAACATTCATATGTGGCCCGCCTTGCAGGTGAGGGAAGACCGCGCGATCAATCCGCTTGGCCAGATTGTATTTGCCTTTCGGATGATAGAGCGACTGATAACGATCCTCGTTCCTGGACAAAATGAAGCCTCCACGGGGGCCGCGGATCGACTTATGGGAGGTGCTGCTGACGACGTCGCAATGGCGCACAGGATTCGGATGCGCTCCTGCCACAATCAGGCCGCTGATGTGCGCAATGTCGGCCACGAGATAGGCGTTCGCCTCCCGAGCAATTTCTGCCATTGCCGCGTAGTCAAAGACACGCGGATAAGCAGTTCCGCCGATCCAAATGAGCCGCGGCCGTTCCCGCTTAGCTGTCTCGCGCAAGAGGTCATAGTCAATTTGCTGGGTCTTTTCGTGTAGCCCATAGGGGACCCGTTGGTAGTCGGTTCCGGAAAAGTTGATAGCCCAACCATGGGTCAGATGACCCCCTTCCGGGATGGGCAAGCCCATGACTTTGTCGCGGGGCTGCAAAAGCGCGCGATAGACAGCCTGATTGGCCGGCGAGCCGGAATAGGGCTGGACGTTGGCGTGCTCGCTTCCAAATAGTTTCTTCAAGCGCTCGATGGCGAGGTTCTCAAGCTCATCGACGATCTCGTTTCCCTCATAGTAGCGCGCACCCGGGTACCCCTCGGCGTACTTGTTTGTGAAAATCGAGCCGGTCGCTTCGAGCACTGCCGAGGAGGCAAAGTTTTCAGAAGCGATGAGTTTGAGCGTCGTGCGTTCCTGTCGCTCTTGTCTCAGGAGCAGTTCGTGAACGCAGCTATCAACCGAGGCTAAGAGAGAGCGTCCGTAAGTGTCGTGCTGCGCGATAGGGCGCTTAGCAGAATTGTCCATCATAGGCTCGCGCTCCAATTGGATCGATCTATTTCGCGATCAAGCAGGCTGTCCCCTTCGGTTGCTCGTCTCGCATCGCTTCGAGTCGTTGTAGGTCTCGTTCATGATGGCCATCGCAGCGGGGCAGGAGATCGACTAGCAATTGGACCAGACCGCCGTCCTTGCGTCCTGGTTTGAGATGATAGGAGCGCCACGGCCGTTGTTCGTCGCAGCAAAGAAAGTCGGCTCTGGCGAGTAGCCGGACGTGTCGCACAACGCGATCGCGACGCAGATCCAAAATGTCTGCCAGCTCGCAGACTGTTAAATCCGCATGCGCGCAAAGGCCCAGGATTCGAAGGCGATCAAAATGCGCTGCCGCTCGTAGGCGACTGACCAGTGTCATCATTGTTCAGCATCAAGCCACATGTAAAGAAAGGGCAAACGTTGTAAGGGAATTTGTCATTTGGCTCTCCGCAGATGTTGCAGCTTTCGACCCAATTATCTCGCTGCTTATATCACCAACCGGACACTCTCGGCGGTCGTGTAGATACATACCTATTTCCACGCATGTAATTGTTCGAACCGACAGTGATTGAGTTGGAGCAAGCATGACGGTAGCTCTTCTTGCCATTGCCTTTAGTTCTAGATTTCGTGCGGTTCGGCGGTCGCGGAATAGGAAGGACCGGGGTTTTGAGTCCTCTGGCCAGCCTGATACGTTGAGATAAGCCTACCATTCTTAGCGATTTCGGGTTGCTAAGAGTCTATGAATTTCTTTGAAGAAACTGTTGCAATGTCTGCTCCCCGAGATGCCGCTCAAGATGGGCCGAGCCGCATGGGTTCAAACCAATGGAGCAACATGGTAGGGATGGAAGAATGCCGAAAAAACATCCTTGCTTCGAAGCGCACCGATCGTGGTACGGAGCCTGCGGCTTTTGGATTTTGAAGACGTGCTCGACAAGGTCAAGGCCAACTGTCGCAACAGCGCTGAGATGAACGCACAGGGCGTGAAAGCGCTTGACGGTGGTGCCTTGGTTACGCTCCAGGCAGCGTGACCGTCGACGCCACTTCGAAGACGTCAAGCAGAATTGCCGACCCGACGCCGCAGGCGGTCAGGATGAGGCCGGCCTTGAAAATGCGGTTGGCGCGTTCGTAGACGTGGCGTCGCAGCGAGCTCATGTCGAGCAACAGCGATAGCGCCCGCATCTGCGAGGCTATGCCGACCAGGATTGGGGCCACTGCGAACAGGTCGTAAAGTCGCCACGGAACCGGGTTTGCCGCCCAATGTGTGACGAAACCCAGCGAAAACGCCAGCAATATGCCGACGACGGTGATCGTGCCGTTCCGGAAGACGGTCTCGATCGGTTCTTCCTTGGGGTTGTGCTCGTCCAATTGCCTCTCTCTGCAGGTCTGCGCAGTCGTCGCACAGATATGAACTTGGTCCCTAGGTTCCTTCGAAGGCTGGAGTTTGCCGACTTCGGGCTGGCGGCGTCACCGGGATTGATCGCTGAGTCCACCTCTTAATAGGGGAAATGAGCAAAACTAAGTCGGCATGGCGCGCGATGCTGACAACGGGTGCCAGTTCCGAGCGGGCCGCTGTTGGTGCGCGGTGCGGAGGGGAACGACATGAAGTTCCCTCTGACCGGTCCTGGTTAGCGGCATTGGAGCCGACGAGAATGCCGCAGGCGGCATCATACAGGATATGGCTCGATTGAAAGTCCTGGAGCGTGGCCATCTTTGATCAGGAGGGCCTGCACACTTGGTGCCAGCAAAGCAGCTCAAACATGCGCCCGCCACCTTGCTCATATTCTTCGAGCCTCGAGAATCACCGCCACTTTTGCATCGTTGAGGACAGCGATTGCGCTCGGCTCAAAGACGCGGCGTCGTCCGGGCGCTGCCGTGAAGAACACTTGCCACAGGGGCATCCTGATGCTGACGACTGAGTTTTGACGATGCACCATCATACTCGGGGACTGCACATCTAGCTCCTGCCGCTTATTGTCGGCCGAACCGAAAATCATTCACCAATCGACGAACCAGAGCCACAAAAGCGGTCAGGATTCAGATGCTTTCGTCATGAGGCACCGGCCCGCGAACATAATTCTTCGAGGCGAAGCACAGGCGACTGTCGCGAGCCCGATCCTCACATGGGATTCTTCGAAATCTTTTCGAAGACAAGAAGCTTGGCCTGGCGCACGGCTTTCTCAATCGAATCCCCGATCGCTAGATGTGCCGCTATCGCGCTGGCCAGCATGCAGCCGGTCCCGCGCATCGATCCGGCAAGCCTGGGCATGTCGAGGCGGACAGGCTCCTGTCCGCCGCTCAACAGGATATCCGTCGATCTGGGTCCCGCTGCGTGGCCGCCCTTGATGAGCAGTGCCTGCAGCCCTTCCGCGAGCAATTGGTTTCCCTGCCGTAGCGCATCATCGTCGTCCGCAGCCAATTCCGAGCCGGTCAGCACCGCCAACTCGATGAGGTTCGGCGTGACGAGCCGACAAAGCGGCATGAGATCGCGTTTCAGGACCCCGATCGCCCCCGGCTCCAGCAATTGCCTGCCCGACGAGGCAGCCAGCACCGGATCGAGGACCGTCGGTACCCGCGGATTTTCGCCGAGCACGGCGGCAACCGCCGCGATGACACGTCCGGTCGAAAGCATGCCGATCTTTATCGCCGGCACTTTATTGGCCCGCAGCGCCGCGCGCATCTGATCGGCGACCAGGCCGGGCTGCATATGGTGGACTGCCGTGACGGATTGGTGTGTCTGCACCGTTACCGCGGTGACGGCAACGCAACTGCGCAAGCCGATTGAAGAGATCGTCTCGATATCGCGCGCAATTCCGGCGCCTCCACTGGAATCCGATCCGCCGACGACGAGCACATGCGGGTCTCGGTTCAGCGCCATCGGTCAGTCTTTTCGATCCATTCCCTGGCGCGCGCCTCGGGATCCGGGTTCAGCGTTATGTCAGTAACCACCGCAGCGCTGTCGGCGCCGGCTTCGAAAACACCATCGAGTCGCTCGGGATTGAGGCCGCCGATGGCGACCAGCGGAATGGATGCGACGGCGTCCTTCCAGGCGCGAAGCCTATCGAGCCCCTGCGGCGCCCATTTCATCTTCTTCAGGATGGTCGGATAGACGGGACCCAGCGCGACGTAGTCGGGCCTGGCTGCCATGGCCGTCTGCAGTTCGGCATGATCATGGGTGCTCAGTCCAAGCCTGATGCCGGCTGCCCGTATCTGCTGGAGGTTGGCCGTTTGCCGATCTTCCTGGCCGAGATGGACGAAGTCGCAGCGCTCCTCGATCGCCAGGCGCCAATGATCGTTGACGATGAGCTGGCAGTCGTGCCGTGCGCACAAGGCTTTTGCGTTGCGGACCTCCATACGCAGCCTGTCCTCGTCCATGTCCTTGATGCGCAGCTGCACCAGCCTGACGCCGAGCGGCACCAGCCGCTCGATCCAGGCGGCGCTGTCGAGGATCAGGTAGAAGGGATCGAGCTTCATGAAAAAACCGCCCTGCCGATTGTAGGCGTCGATGGCACGGCGACGTCGCGCGGCTCGAGCAGTCCCGAATCATAGGCTTCGCGGCCGGCATCGACCGCCTTGCTGAAAGCCCGCGCCATGCCCACCGGGTCGGCCGCCTTGGCGACCGCCGTGTTGAGCAACACGGCGTCAAAGCCGAGTTCCATGACGGTTGCCGCGTGCGAGGGCCGTCCGAGGCCCGCGTCGACGATCAACTGCACGTTAGGGAAATGTCCGCGCATCGAGCGCAGCGCCATGATGTTGACCGGTCCGAGGGCCGAACCGATCGGCGCGCACCACGGCATCAGGACCTTGCAGCCGGCCGACAGCAGCCGCTCGGCGACGACGAGGTCGTTGGTGGTATAGGGGAACACGCTGAACCCGTCTTCGCAAAGGATGCGCGCGGCCTCGACCAGGCCGAAGACGTCGGGCTGCAGCGTGTCGTGGTTACCGATCACTTCGAGCTTGATCCAGGACGTGCCAAAAACCTCGCGCGCCATCTTCGCGGTCGTCACGGCTTCCTTGACCGAATGGCAGCCGGCGGTGTTGGGCAGCACCCTCACACCGAGCGAGCGGATCAGCGACCAGAATTTCTCGCCGGCCTTGCCGCCGGCCATTTCCCGGCGCAGCGAGACGGTCACCACCGAGGTGCCGGAGGCCTTGACCGCATCGGCCAGGATCGCCGGCGAAGGATATTGGGCGGTGCCCAGCAGCAGGCGCGAGGCAAGCTTTGTCCCGAGAAGATCGAACATCGGCTAGCCTCCCTGCATGGGTGACAGGATTTCGATCCGGTCGCCCTCGTTTACCCGGCATTCCGCGCGTTCGGCCGCAGGCACGACATCGCCATTGAGTGCGGTGGCGAGCCAGCCGCCTTCATAGTCAAGCTCCTTCAAAAGGGCGTCGAGCGTCGTCGCCTCGACCTCAAGCGCTTCGCCATTGACGATCAGCTTCATTTTTAGACTCCAAGCCGACAGATCAATTGTCGGCAGATGCATTGAAGAGAAGGTCGGCAGCCTGCGTGGCCATGGCCGGTGAAAGCAGGAAACCGTGCCGGTAAAGGCCGTTGATCGTGATCGCGCCGTCCTTCCGACGCTTCACCCGTGGCAGATTGTCGGGATAGGCAGGGCGAACGCCCACTCCCGTCTCGACGATTTCGGCCTCACCGAACGCCGGATGAAGTGCGTAGGCCGCATTGAGGAGCTCCATCAGCGAACGGGCGGTAATCGGCCCGTCATGGTCGCTTTCGATCATGGTCGCGCCGACCATGAAGTGATGATCGGCCCGCGGCACGATATAGATCGGATGACGCGGATGGAGCAGACGCACGGGCCGGGCAAGCGAGACATCACGTGTGCGCAGGAGCAGCATTTCGCCGCGCACGCCGCGCAGATCGTCGTCGGCCCGCGCCATGCCCGTGCAATCGACCACCCGATCGAAGCCGGAAGGAGCGATCTCGCCCGCCTGGAAAAGGAAGACGACGGCCATGGCGCGCAGTTTATCCACGAGAGCTTCGAGAGCCCGGCGGGGGTCGAGATGGGTTTCGCCGGCAAAGAACAGGCCCTGACGGAAGCGGCCGGCGAGGTTGGGCTCAAGGGCGGCGATCGCCTCTTCGTCGACGGACTCATGGTTGCGGGTACGCGCCGCAAAACGCGCAAGCTCAGAGGCGTCGCGCGCATGGCCGACAACGAGAGTGCCGGCCCTCGTCACGAGTCCGGGCAGGGTTCTTTCCCACCAGTCGGCCGAAGCTTTGCCGAGCGTGATAACCGCCTCCTCGGCGCTTTCGCGTTCGCACCAGGGCGCCAGCATTCCGCCGGCGAGCCAGGAGGCATTGCCGCCTATCCGGCTGCGAACTTCAGCAACCGTGACGGACGCACCGCGCGCGGCTAATTCATGGGCAACGGTGAGGCCTGCCACACCGGCGCCTTTGACAAGGACGCGTCGCATGGCTCAGTGTCTCTCCCGATCTTTCTGCGCCAAAGCCTGCTCTTCCGCCCCGGGCGCCTCGACCGGCATGTAGAGGTCGCCGCCGGCGCGATATTTCTGCGCCATCGTCGCCATCCCCTCCTTCTGCGCTTCAGCGCGAATGTCGTGGGAGATGCGCATGGAGCAGAATTTCGGCCCGCACATCGAGCAGAAATGCGCCAGCTTGTGCGCTTCCTTGGGCAAGGTCTCGTCGTGGAGCGAGCGCGCCGTCTCGGGATCGAGCGACAGGTTGAACTGGTCTTCCCAGCGGAACTCGAACCTTGCCCGCGAGAGCGCGTCGTCACGTATCTTCGCCGCTGGGTGTCCTTTGGCGAGATCCGCGGCGTGCGCCGCGATCTTGTAGGTGATCACGCCGGTCTTGACGTCATTGCGATCCGGCAGGCCGAGATGTTCCTTCGGCGTCACGTAGCAGAGCATGGCCGTGCCGAACCAGCCGATCATGGCGGCGCCGATGCCGGACGTGATGTGGTCGTAGCCCGGCGCTATGTCCGTGGTCAGCGGCCCCAGCGTGTAGAACGGCGCCTCGCCGCAGACGGCGAGCTGCTTGTCCATGTTCTGCTTGATCTTGTGCATGGGAACATGGCCGGGGCCCTCGATCATCACCTGGCAGTCCTTTGCCCAGGCGATTTTCGTCAGCTCGCCAAGCGTCTCCAGTTCGGCGAATTGGGCTTGGTCATTGGCATCGGCGATCGAGCCGGGACGAAGGCCGTCGCCGAGCGAGAAGGAGACATCGTAGGCTCTGGCGATGTCGCAGATCTCGTCGAAATGCTCGTAAAGGAAACTCTCGCGGTGATGGTGCAGGCACCATTTCGCCATGATCGAGCCGCCGCGAGAGACGATGCCGGTAACCCGGCCGACGGTGAGCGGGATGTAATGCAGCCGCACGCCGGCATGGATGGTGAAATAGTCGACGCCCTGCTCGGCCTGCTCGATCAGCGTGTCGCGATAGACTTCCCAACTCAGATCCTCGGCGACACCGCCCACCTTCTCCAGCGCCTGGTAGAGCGGCACCGTGCCGATCGGCACCGGCGCGTTGCGCACGATCCATTCGCGAATGTTGTGGATGTTGCGGCCTGTCGACAAATCCATGACCGTGTCGGCGCCCCAGCGGATCGCCCAGACCATCTTTTCGACCTCTTCGGCCATCGAAGAGGTGACGGCGGAATTGCCGATATTGGCGTTGATCTTCACCAGGAAATTGCGGCCGATGATCATCGGCTCGCTCTCGGGATGGTTGATGTTGGCGGGGATGATCGCGCGGCCGCGCGCCACCTCGTCGCGTATGAATTCCGGCGTGACGAAATCCGGTATCGATGCGCCGAACGCCTCGCCATCCTGCTGCAGCCCGTTCCGCATGGTCTCCCGGCCGAGGTTTTCGCGGATGGCGACGAATTCCATCTCGGGGGTGATGATGCCCGCGCGCGCATAGGCGAGCTGCGTTACCGCCTTGCCGGCCTTGGCCCGCAGCGGACGGTTGCGGATCGGAAACTCCCGCGTCAGGCGTTCTCCTGCCGCAAATCCGTTGTCCTCCGGCCTCACATGGCGGCCGTCATAGGCTTCGACATCGCCGCGCGCCGCGATCCAGTCCCGGCGAAGCCGGACAAGTCCCCTTTCAATATTCGTTTCGATCGCCGGATCGGTATACGGGCCCGATGGATCGTAGACCGTCACCGGCGGCTCGCCGGCGGTCGGATGCACGCTGATCTCGCGCATCGGCACTCTGATCTGCGGATGGATGATGCCAGTCTTGTGGATCTTCCGTGAGGCTGGCAGCGGTCCCGTCGAAACGGTGGGGGTCAGGGCATTCATTTGAGGCTCCTTTGCTCGTTTGCATTGGAGACCCAGTTCTGTGCCGGAAGGATGTAGGACGCTTTGGTCTGCCTGCTCGACGCAGGTCTTCGGGCATGGAGTCCCGCAAAGCGCTTGCACCGTCCCTACGCCAGTATGAACTGGATCAGGTTCAACGGGTCACTGCGCCGCGAAAGCCAGCAGTATCTCAGCCCCTTGCCGGGACTCCCCTGGTGAATGGCTCAAGTTGAACGGGCCGGCGCCGTCTTGTCAAGCGCCTTCAGGCCGCAGCGCCGATCGGCTGCTGATCAAACTGCGCGAAAAAGTTCGCGCTAATGGCGGCGACAAATCGCGCGCCCGAGGACAGCGCGGGGAAGGGATAAGAACATTATCAAATCACCGGACTGAAAGTTCGATTCTTGCGATGATCACGCCTCAATCGGCACCAAAGGTTTGCGCGTAGATCGCCTCGATCCGCTCTGCCTCGTCATTCGTCAGCGCGGCGAATTCCTTTCCGCGGGCGCGGTTCGATAGGTGCCCACCATTCTGATGGAGGAACCGGAAGAGTAGATCGGTCAGCCGCTCGGGCAGGTCGACAAAGGCATCGACCTGTTGCCGGAAACGATCGTAGCGCTGCAGAAAAGCGGTTTCGTCGGGAAGGTCCCGTTCGATCGTCCTTTGAACGCAGGAATAGAGGAATTCGGCTTGCGGGGTTGCGTCGAAAAATCGGTAGAAATCTCCGGTGTCATTCAGCACCCGGACGTTGAATTGCGGCGTCGCTTCCCAGTGGACCAATGGCAAAAGGCGCCGGGAATAGCTCTCGAGCACGCGCCGGTACTCATCTATCTGGTCCAGGATCGCGGCCGAGACGGGAAACACCACTCCCGACGGATTGAAGCCGTGCGTGGCCAGCATGTGATGGATTAGATAGCGGTGAATACGGCCGTTTCCGTCCTCGAACGGGTGGATATAGACAAAGCCGAAGGCGAGGATAGCGGCGGCGATGACTGCATCAAGGTTTTTCGCGGGGCCTTGATCGAAGGCCACCATCCCGTCAATCAGCCGCAGCAGGTCCTCCGGCCGAGCGCTGATGTGATCGGGCAGGGGCATGCGATTCTCCCTGTCATGCTCACCGACGAAGCCTCCCTCCTTTCGAAAGCCAAGTCTCACGAAACGGGCATCGCCGAGGACAATTCTTTGCAGGCGAAGCAACTCATCGCGGTCGATCGGTTGCCGGCCAGCTTCGGCGATAGCGCGGCCCCAGCGTTGGATGCGATCTTCCGGCGGGCGCTCGCCCTCGATCGCGTAGCTTGATCGGGAGTCTTTGAGCAAAAGAAAGGCGGCGGTCCGAGCAAGGAGGTCGCGCGGCACGTCCGCTACGATTGCCTCCGCGCGTCGCGCCAGCTCAAGGCCGATGAATTTTTCGAGCGTCTTGGTGCGGAACACCAAAGGGCAGAACTCAGGCGTACCGGGGAGATTGTCCTTTATGCGGTAGCGCGAGACGGTTTTCTCGGGTCCGGACCACTGCAGCTCGGGATCGATGATCGGAACATAGCGTCCGGCATCAGCATCGGGCAGATCGAGACGCGCGCCTGTCAGCCATTCATATAAAAACCAGATTCGGCGGGCATAACCGCCGCTCGGGCTTTCACGGACCAGCGCCTCGATCGGCCCCGGACCGGTCACTTGGAAGAGCCGCTTGAGGACGGCTAGGTCGAGCCCTTCGTACTTGAGCGCGAAGGTTAGGTGGCCTTCAAGGGTTGGATGCGGAGCATGGCGGGGCGTCATGATCCGCCAGCCATTCCGTTCGGTAACGCGATGATGCTGGCCGGTGGCAGACAACGTTCGCGGCAATGGCACAGCGAGACCATAGGCTCCGATCAGGGCGCTATAGCCGGCCGGGGTCGCCGTCTCGGGAAGACGGACTTCCTGAAAAACGATAACAGGCCCTGAAAATTGGTTCTGCTGGGCCGATGCCATGAAATTGGGCTCTTCTCTCGAATTCCTGTCCAAGTCGGCCAGTGTCCATGAAAAATCAACCTATCCCATGAAAATAGATGCTGCAAGCTGGATTTTGCCGAAAACGGATTCCACAATGTTGCTGAGAGGTTTCGCTCAAGATTTCTGCTACGACTGGGCCGTCTTAACGCAGGGTGGCAGCGTGCCGAACGTCTCTTTCGGGGCGAAACGAACGCCGCGATGAGTAGCCCCTTCTGGCGTCGCATTTGCGCGATCGCGAAATCGTCACCGTGACCAACGGTCACCTCGCAACCATTGCCTGGACCGGCAGGAAGAACCGCCATCGCGTCAAGAAACTGGGCTAAGAGGGCGGTACCTGTCTGGGTAATCGCTAGGGCTCGGTTTCAGTAATGCTCGATGGGTCGGGATTCCCCACGGTCGAACGCCGCCGTGCGGCGGATCGGTGATGAAGCCGCTGCTCGCCCGCGTGCAACGACGTTGTACCTGAGCCGACGGCGAACCCTGGACTTCCTTGCAGGACGACCGAAACAGGCTCATGCGTGCTGCAGCTATGAGCGTTCAAGCATGAACGTCGCCTGCACATTCGCCCGTATCCCGATCTCGAACGTCATCCAGCCTGTTGTCGAGGCTTCCAATCTCGCCTCGCTTCCATGCGATGATCTTAGGGTGTTGTGGAATTGATCTCGGTAGCAACCGCTACCAGATCAAGCTTGTCACGTTGACCGCTGTCAGCGGAACGATAGGGGTCGCGGATCGGGTGTGGTCAATTCGGCATCGGTGAACAGATTCGGGAAGAGCCTCTCGCGATAGTCCAGCGGGAAAGCAATTCGGACAGGGGCTTTGGGCGTTTCGGACTTTAGGAAGCCTTGTCTAACCATTGCTGCCATCGTGTTCCGTGCCGTTCTTTCCGATGTCTTGAGAACGAGATGAACATCACCGCGCTCGAGTGATCCGTGTTTGAGGACTGCCGCTAAGAGATCGGGCGCGCGTTTGTCTGCGCTGATGTCCTTGACGAGTAAGCGGTACCGATCTTCCAGGCGACCAAGGTCGAAAATCGCTGTGGAGAAGCGTATTTGGTCGAGTGCCACGGTAAGGAACCACTCGCAAAAGTCCTTGAGAGCTGCTTCCGAGAGATTGCCCCGACCATCGAGGTCTCCGCGACGGGGGCTGTCTGCGTGGTCCATCATCCGTTTGTATTCGCCTCGATCCTTGAGACCGCGGGCCAGGCCTCTGGAAATCGACCACAAGCCATGTCCCCCGATGCCTGCTTTCAGCGCCATCGCGTGCGACATCAACCGGGACACACGGCCGTTGCCGTCAGGGAACGGGTGGATGTAGTTGAAACGATGGTGAGCGGAAGCGATGGCAATGATACGGGTGCTCGCCCATTTTTCCGCTACTCCAAAACGCTTTGAGAAGTGCGCCATGAAGGCCTCGACCCGATCTGAAGAGGGTGGCTGATGTCTTCCGACAACCACGTCGTCGCTCGCAGTCTTTCTGAACTCACCGGGAACGATCTCGACCTTCGATCCATCTGGTCGTTCCATGAACCTGAATTCTGCGGGCATCTCGTCATAGAACATGCGATGCACCGAAGCGATGAACTCAACCGACGTCGGGCTCGGCAAATCTCCTTTGGAGTACATCTCATCGATTTTGCGCTGGACGACAACGTGCGCCTTGGCCTCGAGCGCTAATGCTCGCCGTTCAGGTTCCACCTCTGCACCCGCCAGTGCCTTTTCGATGTCCTTGGGACGCGTGTTGTGCCCCTCGATCAGGTTCGAGTAGTAGCAATTCATCATCCGAACCAGGTCGGCGAGTTCCGCAGCCGATTCTGGATGGAGGCCGCGCCCCAAATTGTCTGCCTCCCTCTGCAGTTCTACCGTGAGGTCCGCTAAGACGGACGGGATGGTGTCCTGGAAAAAACAGGGCTCGATACGAGCAGGCGTTTCAAGCATTTTTTGCCGATCCTAAAAGATCCCAATTGCCTTTTATGTAAGGCACTTACGTCAGCAATAGGCAAGGGGTTGCCGATTATTGTTGCCGATCTTCGTTGCCACATCGCAGTGTGTACGCCGCAGGAGTGGGGCGAGGGCCTAAGCGAATGCCCTGCAATCTCGATACGGCAAATCGCCCCCCAGTTGTCTAACGTCGCCGATCTTGCCTGGCGCGAGGACAATCGCCGGAAGAGTAACGGCCAGCTGACGGCGCTGGTCCTGTTCGCCGCGATGCGGAACCCGACCTCGAGGAACTTCTGCGGCTACTGGCAGGGGAACAGCCCGCCCGATCCGGACTTCGAGGACTTCGACAGGCCGTTCGCGCCCGCCTGAGCCTCAGGCAGCGATCTCCCACAGGCGGCGGTGGCCGTCCAGCATGCCAGCGCGGCGGACGCGCCCAGCCTTCTGGAGAGCATCAAGGATCGACGACAGGCGGTTTGCCGATGAGGGCGACCCGGGGGTCGTCTCCAGAAAGGCCGTGCCTTGTCGCGAATTCCTGGGCGCATTCGGCGGTCGACAGCGGCCGCCTGGCGGTGCGCAGGATCTCGAGCGTCATCTGTCGCTTGTTCGTCCCGCCGATAAACTTGTCGAGTTCCTTCCCGCTCATGGCCGTCGGCGGACGGCCGCGGCGCTTCCGCGGCTGCTCGTCCGGCTTCCATTCCGGCTCGTAGATCGAGATCACCTTGTCGACGGCCGCGATCTGCGCCTGCAACTGGCAAGCGCCGCCACCAGTTCGCGGGCACGCCCTGCCAGCTCGCTTCGTTTGCCCTTCAACTCGTCGGATTAGACTTCTGGTGGCGGTTGCTACCTGTCATCGCAATTACCTGGATGCAGCTCTTCATCCGTTAGAACGAGCGTTGGAAACGCAGGATGCCGCCGACGCTGTTGTTTTTGTCGGCGTTAGTCCAGTTCACGTTGGAAGGGTCGACCATGCCGACGCCAAAGTCGCCGCAGTGGTCATAGTCGACTTCGGCTGTTACCGTGAAATCTGGAATGAACGTATAGGCGACGTTCGCACCGACACCATAGTTCTTGAACCGATCGCCCGAGACCTGAAGGTTGAAGACAGTTGTCTCGTTGAACTTGTAAGTGGCGCCAGTCCAGAAGGCCCAGTTGCCGCCCCAAGTTTTGTAGAAGCCGCGGCCATGGGCGTCGACCGCGTTAGTGGAATCATCGTTGAGCTTGCCATTGGAGCCGTAGCCTAACATTCCGAATAGCGACAGCTCGCTGGTGACATTGACGTCGACGCGGACTTTGCCGGCCACCGATCCGTAGTTGCTGTCATAAGCGGCAACACCGGTGATCGCGCCCCACTGTTGCGTGTATTTCAGGCCGCCGACCACGTGCGGTACGTAGCTATCGATCGTGCCGACCACGCCTTCGCCTTCTTCAAGGGAAACCACGGCCGAAAAGCCGTCGCCAGCGTCAAAGTAGTACTGGATGACGTTGGTTTCCAAATCACCGTAGGGAACGAGCATCTGATTGAGCACGTTGCCGGGATAGCCAATAAACATGTCGAAGGCCGACCAGTCCTTACCAATTCGAAGGTCGCCAAGCTGGATCCAGGCGAAGGTCAGCCTGAAATCTCTATTGGAGGCATAGTTTTGAGTACTGCCTGGATCCGAATAATCGTTGAGATTGCCAAAGTTCATTTGGGCTTCGGTATAGGTCTTCAACGTGCCGAACTCGGTTTCCCGGTTCGTCCAGGTCTTCACCGTGAAGCGGGCATTCTTCTTCCAGGTTGCATTGGTGCTGCCGTCCTCGTGGTCGGTTGCCTTTGCGCCATCCAACGAGCCGACGTCACCCAAGCCGATGTCATAGCGGACATAGCCGCCGATGCGCAGGCAGGTTTCGGTGCCTGGGATATAGAAGAAGCCTGCGCCATAGACGTCGCAGATGTTGACGTATTCGTCCGCAACTGGCTCGGCGTCGACGGCGCGTGCGTCGGAAACTGCAATGAGGGTCGCAGCTGAGCCGAGAAGAAGGCTCGTGATCTTCATTCTGGATCTCCGTTCAAAGATATAAAAGAGGAAGGGCGTCAAAGAGCGGATCCTTCCCTTATCCCCACGATCTTAAAGTGAGGCGCAATGCCCTGCGCCTTTCACAGTGTAACGAGCCCGTCATGACAATTGTTCAAGAACAGAGGCGAAGAAGTTGAATCATATCGTTAAACAGCGTGGCATCTATAGATCTGTTAACTGCTGCCATACAACACTGTGAACCAATCGCCATAGTCATCTCCGCTAGTTGTCAGGAGACCCTCACAACGGCTTCCAAAGTTGCATTCGCAAGTGACGTGCCATCCGGCGACGCAGCTGCGAGTTGACACTCAAGTTTGCCGGCGGAGCTTGGTTCGCGGCTTCCTTCTCTTTTTGCCTTGAGATCAAGCCGGCCACGAAATGCCAAGGTTTCGGATATGGTCGTGTGTTCGATATGCGACAGGTCTCGTTCAAAGGCGACAGCCTTTGTTTGCTGTGAGCCTCGATTATTGAGACGTCATGCGGCGGCACCGCTCGGTACGTCAGGCGGGTGCCGCACGACGCTGACATAATGGTCGTGAGCGAGACTGGGCATGTGATCCTTGCAGCGCGGCCCACGCCGTGAGCGTTATTGCCGTTTTCTCAATTCACCTGAATCGCTTGGCAAATTGACCAAGGACGGGAAAGTGGACATCGAAAACGGTCCTGTTAGCGCTACGGGCGGCAGCATCGCTTCGCGATTCGCGCGGTTGCTGTCGCATTCGATGCTTTTCTCGAACGGGCTCCCCTTAACGAGGGGTAGGTGCGACGGCAACCAACACGCGGTGAACAGGGCGTGTCGTTGCGCACACGAGCCTCACGGCTGCCGTACCCGTTCGCGAGACTCGGCCATGTCGCGAAATCGGCCGCGTTTAATCGTGCAGCAGGACTGCGATTGCCCAACGGCAACCTGGCGCTGGCAGTGCTTGCTCAGTTGAACTTGATGCTCGCCTGCCCGAACACGCCGTAGCGTTCAACCTCCCAGTGCAGGATCTGCGGCCTACCACCGCCAGGCGTCTCCTCAAAATGAGCGGCGCCTGCAGCTGCCGCGCGCCAATAGCGGCCGCCAATGCCGATGTTGAACAAATCCGTAACTTTGTAGTTCAACATTGCCTCGAGTTGGACGCCATGTCCGTTGCCGTCGTCAGGAATCGGATTGATCTCTGGGCGCAGATGGTGCTGATCCTTGCCGTCAAGCCGCGTGAACAGCACTGCGACGTCACCGGAAAGGCTGAGTCTTTCGGTGAGTTGGGTCTGCCCGGCCAAGCCTAGTCGCAGCGAATGCCAATCGTTATCCTGGCTGATGACGCCCATATTGTTCGTAATGGCTGGCACGCAAATCCCCGGATTGGCCGCCTGCTGCGCGCAATGGATGGCGTGGTAGCTCTCGTTCCAGAAATTGTATCCGACATAAGCACCCATGCGGTAACGCGGCGTGTTCCAGAAATTATATCCGAGGTCGGCGGTGAAATACGTGATGCGACCGTTGTGCTGATCGGACAACGTGCTCGAATAGGATTTCATGGACAGAGAGGGGTGCACGAAATCCTCGTCGGTAAGAGAACCCTTGGGGATCCCGCCCGCACCGAGGAAGCCCTTGACGAAGATGCCAGTCGGATTGTGGGTCGCGTTGAGGAAGACTTCGCCCGAAAGGGCACCGAGATCGTCGTATGTGAGCCGCGACACCATCACCGTGCCACTGCTGTCGTAGAGGTCCTTCGATGCTTCGCCGCTACTGTACCAGTAGCGTAGCCCGCCCTCGAACGAAAAGACCGGGGCCACTGCGTCGGCTCGCACCGCCGGTTCCGCGAACACCGGGCCGTCGGCTGCGGCCGCACCCGCCGACAGACCGCAAAGCGCGACATATATCAAAAGCATTCGCCGCATCGGCAGATTCTCCTTTGTGTTGATCTTCGGGTTCTGGCGCGGACATCCACAAAATTGGCCAGCTTGGACCGACTGCGGAGTTGGTCTCCAGGCAAAAGGACAGCGTGGCAAAGTGCCTCGCAGCCATGGCCTGACTGTTGCTTGCCGTGCGGCCGCTTGCTTCTTCTGCTCCGCGATTGTCTTACGGTACGGCCTGATCCCGGCAGACAGCATGGGGCGAACATTGCAACACTCTCCGCGAGACGCGTTTAGCGACACTCGCAGCAACATGCGTGCCAAAGAAAGAACTCATGAGACGCATGCCAACCGATCGCCGCATGTCCGACATTCGTCTCGCCTCGCACAATGTCAAAGCATCCTGTCGCAAGTTGTCGGTGAGGGGGTTGCGGCATGAAAGCTCTTCAAATTCTGCGGATCTCGTGACCTTCAAAGTCCCCGGTTCGACCGATTCGCGGATGCCACGCCGGCAGATTTCCCAAGGTCGGCCATGGCGCGGAAGCCCCTCGCGCGAATCCGGGCGTCGCCACAGTGAAAACCTCGCTTGGCGGGAACAGCGGCCCGGCTCGTTGTCGGAATCCGACTGGTGGAGCCAGGTCGGGCTTCTGGTTCCGATCATTCGACCGCGGCGGGATCGCCCGTTAGCTTTGTCTTGATCCACATCAGTCCACGTCGGATGCCATGCTCGAGCATGGCTGTTGCCACTCGCGTCGCCAACCGTGGCTTCCCGCTCGCGGACGTACAACGAGGCATCTCGCCCAGGCGTGCCGACAGCTAGTTTATGAAAGACTATCGACCGGTTCCCTTCAAATTCCTGCAAGGAATTCGACAAAATCGCGACGCCGCTTTGCCCATAAGGCGCGAAGAATTGCTAACTAATTGAAATTTAAGCCACCGCTGCGTCTGGCATGACGTTTGCTCGCTGCCCGTACATGTGAAGACGTTATACAAAAATATGAAGACGTTACAAAAATATAATGGCGCTCGATTCGATTTACCGAAAGGCAAGAGAATAAACTCCGTAAGAATGGAGAAAGACAAATGACAAGTGTCATGGCGACAGCTGCTTTGCTTATGGCTTCGACGTTCGCGGTTCGCATTGGACAAAAGGAACCAATGATGCGCCGCGTACTCGCAGGTATACCGAGACATATCCGTGAAGCCGCCAGAATGCGCTCCCTCTGTTAAATGTGAATGTGGACGCTTCTTCGTTTCCTATCCTTGCCGCAAGTTGAACCAAGCCTGCCTGATGGACGTGCATCTGACAACTATGCATGCCAGGCGCAATACGCGCCAATTACACTTCTACGCAGTGCTTAGCATGGTGCCGGCCCGAACCTTGGTCCCGCGCTTGCGCGACAAGGCTCAAGCGTCTCGTTGGAAAATCACAGGGGCCATGATGTTCGGAAATTCACCTGGGTCAGTCCACCTCTTGAAACGTGAAAGGAGCAAAACCAGTTCGGCATGCGCGCGCGATGCCGCAAAAGTCGCGCGAACCCCATTCTGGCCCTGAGGGGTCGGGTCCGGGGAGTCTCTCGCAATCTGTTTGTCCTAAAGGAGAACGACATGAAGTTCCGTCCATTGCATGACCGCGTACTCGTTCGTCGCATCGAGGCCGACGAAAAGACGGCCGGTGGCATCATCATCCCCGACACGGCCAAGGAAAAGCCGCAGGAAGGTGAAGTTATCGCCGTCGGCCCAGGCCCTCGCGATGAGAGCGGCAAGCTCACCCCCCTCGACGTGAAGGTCGACGACCGCATCCTGTTCGGCAAGTGGTCCGGCACCGACATTAAGCTCGACGGCGAAGACCTGCTCATCATGAAGGAAAGCGACATCTTGGGTGTGATCGAGGTTCCGGCCTCAGCCAGGCAAGCCGCGTGACCGAAACCGCGTGACACAAATAGTCAACAAGAACTGCCTCTTCTCAGGAGTGAACCATGGCTGCCAAGGAAGTGAAATTTCATTCTGATGCCCGCGAGCGCATGTTGCGCGGCGTCGACATTCTCGCCAATGCGGTGAAGGTGACCCTCGGGCCGAAGGGCCGCAACGTCGTCATCGACAAGTCGTTCGGCGCCCCGCGCATCACCAAGGACGGCGTCACCGTCGCCAAGGAGATCGAGCTCGAGGACAAGTTCGAGAACATGGGCGCGCAGATGGTGCGCGAGGTCGCCTCGAAGACCAGCGATATCGCCGGCGACGGCACCACCACCGCCACGGTGCTGGCGCAGTCGATCGTGACCGAGGGCGCCAAGGCAGTCGCGGCCGGCATGAACCCGATGGATCTGAAGCGCGGCATCGACAAGGCGGTGGAAACGATCGTCGCCGATTTGAAGGCCAAAGCCCGCAAGGTGACGAAGAACGACGAGATCGCACAGGTCGGCACGATCTCTGCCAATGGCGATGCCGAGATCGGCCGCTTCCTTGCCGAGGCCATGGAAAAGGTCGGCAACGAGGGCGTCATCACCGTCGAGGAAGCGAAGACCGCCGAGACCGAGCTCGAAATCGTCGAAGGCATGCAGTTCGACCGCGGATATCTGTCGCCCTACTTCATCACCAACCAGGAGAAGATGCGCGTCGAGCTCGAAGAGCCCTATGTGCTGATCCACGAGAAGAAGCTTTCCAACCTGCAAGCGCTGCTGCCGGTGCTGGAGGCGGTGGTGCAGTCCTCAAAGCCGCTGCTGATCATCGCCGAGGATGTCGAGGGCGAAGCGCTGGCGACGCTGGTGGTCAACAAGCTGCGCGGCGGGCTGAAGGTGGCCGCCGTCAAGGCCCCGGGCTTCGGCGACCGCCGCAAGGCGATGCTGGAGGATATCGCCATCCTCACCGGCGGCACGGCCATCAGCGAGGATCTCGGCGTCAAGCTCGAGAATGTCACGCTGGAAATGCTCGGCCGCGCTCGCAAGGTGGAGATAGAGAAGGAAAACACCACCATTGTCGACGGTGCCGGCCATAAGGACGAAATCAACGGCCGCGTAGCTCAAATTAGGGCCCAGATCGAGGAGACCACCTCCGACTACGACCGCGAGAAGCTGCAGGAGCGCCTGGCCAAACTCGCCGGCGGCGTCGCGGTGATCCGTGTCGGAGGCTCGACCGAAGTCGAGGTCAAGGAGCGTAAGGACCGCGTCGATGACGCGCTGCACGCCACTCGCGCGGCGGTCGAGGAAGGTGTCTTGCCGGGCGGCGGCGTTGCACTGCTCAGGGCAGCAACGGCGCTCGACAATGTCTTTATCGACAACCCAGACCAGAGGACCGGTGTCGAGATCGTGCGGCGCGCCATCGAGGCTCCCGCTCGCCAGATCGCCGAAAACAGCGGGGCGGAAGGCTCCATTATCGTGGGCAGGGTTCGCGAGAAGCCTGAGTTCGGCTATGGCTGGAACGCGCAGACCGGCGAGTATGGCGACCTCTTCAGCCAAGGCGTGATCGACCCCGCCAAGGTCGTGCGCACGGCGCTGCAGGACGCCGCCTCGGTCGCCGGCCTGCTCGTCACCACCGAGGCGATGGTGGCCGAGAAGCCGAAGAAGGAAATTCCCGCCCCGCCGATGCCGGGCGGCGGCGGCATGGATTTCTGACGAGCGCCACTTTCTTATTATCGTGGGAGAGGGCGGAGCTACCTTACCAATGGTCCATTCGCCCTCTTCCAGGCGTCGATTCCGCCCTCGATGTGGCAGGCTGATGTGAGGCCCTGATCCTGGGCGGCCTGCACCGCCATGGCCGAACGCTCGCCGAAGGCGCAGTAAAGCACAAGCCGCTTGCCGGTCGAACGGACGAGCTCGTGCAACACGCCGCCGGGAGCAATGTTTTCTTGCAGCCTCGGGTAGGGCACATGCAGCGCCCCCGGAATAATGCCCTGGCGTTCGCGCTCGGAGCTTTCGCGCAGGTCGATCAGCGCGACATCCGGCTTGCCGACCAGCGCCAACGCTTCGTTGGCATTGGCCGCCCAGCCGCGCCGCGCGATCTCGTCCTGCTGCAGCCCGACCTTCATATTGGCGGGCACGGCGACATCCATCATTTTCGGGTTGGCGAGCTTCAGATTGTTCATGATCTCGACATACTCCTCGACCGACCTCACCTGCAGGCGCGGATTGAAGGCCTTCTCCTCGCCGATTGTGGAGACAGTGTCGCCCTTGTAGTCATGCGCCGGGTAGACCAGCGTCGCATCCGGCAGCTTGAGCAGGCGGCCGAAGATTGACTCGTACTGGTGTCGCGCATCGCCGTTCGGGAAGTCGGTGCGGCCGGTGCCACGGATCAGCAGTGTGTCGCCAGTGAACACCCGGTCGGGCAGGACGAAACTGTAGGAATCGTCGGTATGACCCGGTGTGTGGACGACGTCGAGCGCCAGCCCCTCAATGGTCAGCCTGTCACCGTCGGTAAGCCGCATTGATACCACGTCGGCCTTGGTCTGCTCGCCCATCACCGTAATGCATTGCGTTTTGTCGCGCAGCACGCCAAGGCCGGTGATGTGGTCGGCATGAAGATGCGTGTCCACCGCCTTGACCAGCCTCAGATCGAGCTCACGCACGAGCTGGAGATAATGGTCGACCTTGTCCACAACCGGATCGATGATCAATGCCTCGCCGCCTCGGCGACTGGCAAGCAGATAGGAATAGGTGCTCGAAACGGAATCGAACAGCTGTCGGAAGATCATGATTTGCTCCATATCGTCTGGTCGCGATCTTTTTTTGCGGCTTGTCATGCGACTCTACCGCTACCCTGCGGCGCCACTCAGCGCTCGCCGATCAGGATGGCCTCGAAGTTCGTCATAGCCTCCTCACGGCGGGTCAAGACACCACGTGGACGGGGACGGGAAACACCGCATCGGCTCATGCGTGCGCCAGGGACAAGTCACGCCCGGAAAACAAGCGCAGGAGTAGCCAATGCCTCATTGGCTTCATCATGGATCGAGAAACTGTAACGGCCACATGCGTCGAGGTCGACCGAGTAGGTCAGACGCTCGCGTATGTGATTGTCCTGGTCGAACGCGACGATCCGCGGCTTCAGCGCTGCGATATGCGCTTCGTTCAGGTAGATGGAGTTGCACACGATGATCGGGTCGCCAGGCTGGCAGGTGCGGGCGGCAGCACCATTGAGGATGCAGCATCGTGACCCGCGCTCGCCGACGATGACATAGGTCGAAATCCGCGCCCCGGAATTCTTGTTCCATATTTCCACGAATTCCATGGGCAGGATCCCGGCTGCCTCGCAGTGGTCAGGGTCGAGCGTTATCGAACCATGGTAGTTGAGGTTTGCTTCAGTGACGTGGATGTCGTGGAGTTTGCCAGCGACTACTTTTCGCATTGGTCTGTTGTCCTTTTTTGCGTCCCGCATGAATAGTCTTCATGTCGTGTCGGGGCCGGCGCGCGGCTACATTCCGACCACGAGCGCGCCGCCGTTGAGACCGGCGCCCGCTGCCGCCAGAAGGATTTTCTCACCCCGCCGGAGTGGCTGCGCATGATTGGCGAGCGACAACGAAAGCGGGATCGTTGCGGCCGAAGAGTTACCGTATTCGGCGATCGTCTTGACGATTGCCTGGTCATTAATGCCGAGGTTTCGGCCGACGGCATCGAAAATGCGGGCGTTGGCTTGATGCGGGACGAACCGGTCGATGTCTTGCGGTCGCATTTGAGCTTTGGCGAGCGCGTCCCTTGAACATGCCGTCATCATCTCCACGGCTTTGGCGAACACTTCGCGGCCGTCGACGATCGTCATGCGCGTCTGGGCGAGATCGAGGTCGTTGTCAAAAGGCGTGTTGCTTCCTCCGGCGGGGATCTGGATCAATCCGTAGCGCGAACCGTCCGAATCCACCGAAGCGCCGAGAATGCCGCGTTCTGCATCCTCGCTGGGACCGATCACGACTGCCCCGGCGGCATCAGCAAACAGCACGGCGCTGGCGCGCTCGGCCGGGTTGATGCGGCGGCTCAAAATGTTGGCGGCAATGACAAGGGCGGGTCGACCGTGCACGCGGGTGAACCCGTCGGCGAACATCAGCGCATAGATGAAACCGGCGCAGGCGCCGGTCAGGTCGATAGCACCGGCGCGGCCGAGCCCGAGCCGGTGCGCGACCAGCGGCGCGCTCGGCGGCAGGAGATGGTCGGGGGTTGACGTGGCGAGCAAGAGAAGACCGATGTCGCTCCGATCGCTACCGGCATTTGCCAGCGCCATGTCGCCGGCGAGCGCGGCAAGGCCCGAAAGCGTGTCTTCATCAGTCGCCCAGAAGCGCGAACGAATTCCTGTGCGCCGTTCGATCCAGCCTGGCTCGAGGCCGAGATTGTTCTCGATCTCGGCGTTTTCAACCTTGCGCCCAGGCACTTGATGGCCAAGCCCGAGGATGCGCGAGGACCTGCTCATGGCTTGGATCCGAAGCGTTCGCCGGCCTCCTCGATGGCGTCATAGAGCCGATCGAGCTCGGCGCTGGTTACGCAATAGGGTGGGAGCAGATAAAGCACATTGCCGAGCGGGCGCACCAGCAATCCCTGCTCGAGGAAGAATGCCCGCAACTTTGGACCGATCTCGGCCAGATAGCCGGGGGATGCGGTACCCAGATCGAGCGCAGCGATCGTGCCGGTGATCCGGCGGCCGGTGAAGCAAGCATTGTCGTGAAAGCGCTGAAGGCCAGCGGCCTGCAGCGCGGCGAGCGCCGCGATCCGTTCGATAACAGGCTCGTCCTGCCAGATCTCGACGTTTGCGAGTGCCGCCGCGCAGGCAATCGGATTGGCCGTATAGGAGCTCGAATGGAAGAAGGTCTTCTTCCGGTCGAGCGAATAATGGGCCTGGAAGATGGCGCCGGTCGCCAGCGTGGCGGCGAGCGGAATGGTGCCGCCGGTCAGGCCCTTCGAGGTGCAAAGGATGTCGGGCGAGACATTCGCCTGCTCGCAGGCGAACATGGTGCCGGTGCGTCCCCAGCCGGTCATCACTTCGTCGGCGATCAAGAGCGTGCCCGAAGCCTCGGCGATCCTCTTGAGTTCAGCCAAAACCCAGGCCGGATACATCAGCATGCCGCCGGCGCCGAGCACCAGCGGCTCGACAATAAGCGCAGCTGCGCGCCGGTCGCGAGAGACGACCTCGAACCGATCCAGCGTTTCCTGCTCGCGTCCTGCGGCCGGGAAGGGGATGGTGTCGACTTCGAACAGCAGGGGTTCGTAGGCGGCGTTGAACACACCGCGGGCGCCAACGCTCATCGCGCCGACCGTGTCGCCATGGTAGCTGTGCTCCATGACGACGATGCGCGAGCGCTGCGCGCCGATATTGCGGAAATAGCCGAGCGCCATTTTCAGCGCGACCTCGACCGAAGTCGAGCCGCTGTCGGAATAAAACGCCCAGTCGAGTCCCGGCGGCGCGAGATTCACCAAGGCTTTGGCAAGGTGTTCGGCCGGCTCGTGCGTGAAGCCGGCAAAAATGATCTGGTCGAGGCTGGCAGCAGTCGTCTCGATGGCCTTGACGATGCGCGGATGGCGATGGCCATGGGTGACGACCCACCAGGACGAAATGGCGTCGAGGATGCGGGTGCTATCGGCCTTGTGGAGATAAGCGCCTTCAGTCCGGACAATTTCGGGGATCGCCGGCTCGAGCGCGTGCTGGGTGAAAGGGTGCCAAACGCGGGATTGCGATATCATTGACCGCGTGCAATCGGCGAGAGATCGAAGCCCGAAACCATCGCTTCCCTCAAGGTTTTAGATGTCAGCGGATCAAGGTGCGGCAGCCTGCCGAGCTGCCGCACATTGCCAAATTCCACGATCGTCCTTTGGCTGTCCGCCATTTCCTCGCCGATGAAGGCGACGCCGATGAGCGGGATGGCACGGGCCCTGAGCGCCTCGATCGACAACAATGTGTGATTGATGGTGCCGAGGGCGGTGCGCGCGCAAAGAATGACCGGCAGTTGCCATTCCCCGAATATGTCGATGAATCTTGTCTGCCGATTGAGCGGTACCATCACTCCGCCAGCGCCTTCGATGATGAGCGGGCCTGGCAAGTCCGGGAGTGAAAGTTTCGCCGCCTCGATTGCGACGCCATCGATTTCGGCCGAACGATGCGGCGACAGTGGCGTCTTCAGACGATAGACTTCCGGCAGGATGCGCCCCGCCGGCAGGCCGGAAAGCCGGGCAACAGCCTCGCTGTCTGTCTCTTCGTCGAGGCCCGATTGCACCGGTTTCCAGTAGAAGCCGTCGAGCAGGCCGGCGAGGCCCGCCGAAAACACCGTCTTGCCGATCCCGGTATCCGTTCCGGTGATGACTACGCCTCTGCTGATGTCGCTTCGGGTCATGTCATCTTTGGTCATTCTGGGCCAACGCCTCGACAAGCGCATCGATCATGGCGGATATGGCGGCTTTGTCGACGTTGAGCGTCAGCGATATGCGCAGGCGCGAAGTCCCTTCCGGCACAGTCGGTGGTCGAATGCCGGGTATGTCGAAGCCGCGGGCCTGCAGTGCCGCCGCCACCGCCATGGTGCGCCGGTTGTCGCCGATGATAATTGGCTGGATCTGCGAGCCGCTGAGCGCTGTGCCGAGGCGCTCGGCCAGCTGGCGGCCCGCAAATGCAATAATTTCGTGCAACCGAAGACGACGCTCTGGTTCATCGGACAATATCGCGAGCGCCTCGCGTGTGGCCACGGCCATCAGCGGCGATGGCGCGGTGGAATAGATGAACGGACGGCAGCGGTTGATGAGATAGTCGCACAGTGTCCTTGGGCCCGTGACGAGAGCGCCAGATGCGCCGAGCGCCTTGCCGCATGTGTGCAGCGCGAGGATGTTGTCGCGCCCCTCGAAAGCGACGGCAAGGCCGCGGCCGTCCGGTCCCCAGGCGCCGGTAGCGTGCGCCTCGTCGATAATGATGAACGCCTCGTGCCGGTCGGCGAGCGCCACAAGGCTCTCCAAAGGCGCGCAGTCCCCACCCATGCTGTAGAGGCTTTCGACCGCGATCCAGACGCGCCCCATGCCGCCTTCGGCGCGCCAGCGCCCGATCGCGTCCTCGATGGCGTCGACGTCGTTGTGCGCGGCCAGAACGAACTCCGCGCGTCCGGCACGCGCACCCTCGTGCATGCTGGCATGGGCGAGCTCGTCGAGGACGAGTAGGTCGCCCTTCTGCGGCAATGTCGTCAGAATAGCGAAATTGGCGATGTAACCGCCGCCGAAGAAAAGCGCGCGTTCGGCCCCGAAAAACGCCGCAGCGTGAGCTTCCAATTGCTCATGCTCCGGCGCGTTGCCGCGCAGCAGCCGCGATCCTGTTGCGCCGACCGGCGTGCCCCGCGCGATCGCAGCCACAACCGCGTCGCCAAGCCTCTTGCAGGCGGCAAGCCCGAGATAGTCATTCGACGAGAAGTCGAGGCCGGCGCGCGGCGCAAGCCGCCGCAGCCGGTCCTTGCGCGCCAGTCCCTGCAACGTCGCTTCGTAGCGGGCAAACGGTGCCTCGTTCACTCAGCCTCCAGTTCCATCGGCTCGATGCCCAGACGCCGAAAGAGCAGCGTATCCTTGTCCTGGCCGGGATTACCCGCCGTCAGCAGCGTTTCGCCGACGAAGATGGAGTTGGCGCCGGCGAAGAAGCACAGCGCCTGCATCTCGTCGCTCATCGCTGTGCGACCGGCCGAAAGCCGCACATGCGACTTCGGCATCATGATGCGGGCAAGGGCGATCGTGCGCACGAATTCGATCGGCTCGATCGGTTCGGCCTCGCCGAGCGGCGTGCCCTCGATTGGGATCAGCATGTTGATCGGCACGCTGTCGGGCGGTTCCGGCAGGTTGGCTAGAGTCACCAGCATCTCGATGCGGTCGACCTTCTCCTCGCCCATGCCGACGATGCCGCCGCAGCAGACCTTGATGCCGGATTGGCGAACATTCTCGAGCGTATCCAGCCGATCGGCAAAGCTGCGCGTGCTGATGACCTCGCCGTAGTAGCGCTCGGAGGTATCGATGTTGTGGTTGTAGTAGTCGAGGCCGGCCTGCTTCAGCCGCTGTGCCTGATCGAGGTCGAGCATGCCGAGCGTCATGCAGGTCTCCATGCCGATCGCCTTGACGCCCTCGACCATGGCGACCACGGCGTCCATGTCGCGCTCCTTGGGGCTGCGCCAGGCAGCACCCATGCAATAGCGCGTGGCGCCCGCGTCGCGCGCCTTCCTGGCCTCGCCAATGACGCGCTGAACTTCCATCAGCTTAGAGGCCTTGAGGCCGGACTGGTGATGCGCGGACTGGCTGCAATAGCCGCAATCCTCGGGGCAGCCGCCGGTCTTGATCGACAGCAGGCGCGACAGCTGCACCCGGTTGGGATCGAAATTTTCGCGATGGATCGTCTGCGCCCGAAAGAGCAGGTCGTTGAAGGGCTGGTCATAGATTGCCTGGGCTTCCTCTCGCGTCCAGGGCGGAAGCGCCCAACCGAGAGGGTCCGATGTCAGGTTCGGGCCAAGTTCCGCGTTCATTCCACCTCCATCAGCAAAAACGTTTGGCTATCAGCCAAGAAAGCGGACTTCGGAGTCCGTCACGATCTGCCCGCCAGCACCGGCACCGACAGGACATTGTTGGTTTCGTTGAGTATGGAAAAGCTGTAGCCTCCGCCTGCCTCGCGCTCTACCGAATAAGTCAGGCGGTCGACGATCCGATTATCCTTGTCGAAGGTCAGCACACGCGGTTTGAGCGCGGTCAGCTCGCTGTCGTGCACATAGACCGAGTTGCAGATGATGACCTGGTCGCCTGGCTGGCAGGTGCGGGCGGCTGCGCCATTCAAAATGCAGCAGCGCGACCCGCGCTCGCCGAGGATGACGTAGGTCGAGATCCGCGCGCCCGAATTCTTGTTCCAGATCTCGACGAATTCCATCGGCAGGATGCCTGCCGTCTCGCAATGGTCGGGGTCGAGCGTGATCGAGCCGTGATAGTCGAGATTGGCCTCGGTGACGTGGATGCCGTGCAGCTTGCCGGCAACGATTTTGCGCATCCTTCCTCCACAACGACTTTTCGATCCTGTACCCCGCTGCCTCGCGGTCTCGGCGCCTATCGCGTGCTTTCTTCGGCTTGAGCGCAAGAACGCTCCCTTCTGATCGCGTCGCAGGATTCGGTGAAGGCGACATCCAGCAGGCAACCGAGTGCTTCCAGTCCGTGAGAGGCAGCCATCTGCCGCAGTTCGTCGAGCCGGCAGATGATAAAGCCAAGTGCTTCCATGCGGTCCTTTGTTTGCCCCTGGCCCGTCGCTTTCTCCTCGCCGCTAGAACTATGCAATGCGCCAAGGAGCTGGCTTGAGTCGGCGGTCGGTGGAACTAAGGACGTGGTGGCGCGAGTTAGCCTGCGGCCAAAGGAGTTCCTGCGGTCCCGGTTCATGCCCTCTCCCTCAGTTCAGATGCCTGCGGCAATTCCGGTCCGCGGGCATATCCAGGCCAATGTCGAGAATGGGAGCGCTGTGGGTGAGCCAGCCGACCGAGATGAGATCGACGCCGGTCGCCGCGATTGCGGGAGCCGTTTTCGGTGTCACCCGACCCGACGCCTCTGTGAGAGTTCTGCCTCCGACCATTGCCACGGCCTGCCCAAGAACCTCTAGCGACATGTTGTCGAGGAGAACGGCGTCGACGCCGACTTGGAGTGCCATCTCCAGCTGATCCAGCGTGTCGACCTCGACCTCGATTTTGACCATGTGGCCAACCGCGCCGCGCGCCCGCTCGATTGCTGTTCGAATGTCGCCGGCAATGGCGATATGATTGTCCTTGATGAGCATGGCGTCGTCGAGCGCGAAGCGGTGATTGGCGCCGCCGCCGGCGCGCACGGCATATTTTTCCAGGACACGCAGGCCTGGCGTTGTTTTTCTTGTGCACACGATCTTCGTGTTATGGCCGCGTACCGCGTTTACAAGCGAGGCCGTCGCCGTTGCGATGCCACTCAGCTTGCATAGGAAATTGAGCGCCGTCCGCTCGGCCGTCAGCAGGCTTCGCGCCGGCCCGCTTACGACCGCGATGGTCTCGCCTGCCGAAACCTTGCCGCCCTCGGGACAGCGCAACTGCATGCTGATCCCGGGATCGACGAGGAGGAACGCGAACATCACCAGATCGAGCCCGGCGACAACGCCGGCCTGCCTGGCATTCAACGCGAGCGTTGCCTTGCAATCGGCGGGGATTATGGCGTCGCTAGTGATATCGCCGGCTCTGCCCAGATCCTCCAGCAAGGCAGCGCGGACGATCGGCTCCATGACAATCTGGGGAAGCGGCGCAAGTGGACTCATATCAACGGCTCCGTTCGGATGCTTGCCAGTTGAGCGCGACGGCATTCTCAAAAGCCGTGCAGAGCGTCAGCCGGGAGGGGAGGGCGGCAGCATCGCGTTCCGGGAAATCAGAACGGTAATGCGAGCCGCGGCTCTCTTCGCGCCGGAGGGCTGCAATCGCGATCAACAGGGATACCAGCGCCGGATCGGCCACCTCTGTCTCGCCAACAGCGGTCGACAGTAGAGCTGCGATCGCGTCGCGCAACCCCTTGCCTGTCCGGATGATGCCAAGCGCATTGGAGACGAGTTGGCGAATGGGTGAAGGGTCGGGTCGCATTGGAACCATTGCTGGGAGTTTAGACCACTGCCAGCCTCGGCAAGTCCCGGCGACACTTGCCGCTACCCAGGCAGCTGTTGCGACTGCTTCGGCCAGCGAGTTGCTGGCGAGCCGATTTGCTCCATGCAGTCCGGTGCAAGCGACCTCGCCGCATGCCCACAGACCGCTAACGGAACTGCGCCCCTCAGTGTCCACGGCCACACCGCCCATGTGATAGTGGGCGGCCGGGCGCACGGGGATCGGCTCCGCGGCCGGATCGATGCCGGCCTGCTTGCAAATCCCGTCGATCGCCGGGAAACGTGTGGCAAATTTCTGCCCGAGGCATTGCCGGGCATCGAGATAGACACGACTTCCTGCGGCGAGTTGATTGGCGATCGCCCGTGCGACCACATCTCGCGATGCGAGCTCGGAGCCAGGCGTGTCGGCAAGGAAGCGCAGACCATTTTCATCGGTCAGGACCGCGCCTTCGCCCCGTACCGCTTCGCTTATAAGCGGCATTGGCCTGCGCTGCGTGTCGAGCGCCGTCGGATGGAACTGCACAAATTCCAGGTCCGCGAGCTCGGCGCCGGCACAAGCGGCCAGCGCCAGCCCGTGGCCAAACGAAGAAAGCGGGTTGGTCGTGTCACAAAACAGGCCGCCTATGCCGCCGGTCGCCAACACTACGCGGCGGGTGGGCAAGGCGAAGACGCTGCTGTCAAGCACAGCCAGCAGGCCAACGGTGCAGCCCTCTGCGACCACCAGTCGAAGGGCTGTTATGCCTTCCATGATTGTGATCGAACGGGTGCGCCGCGCCACGGCTAACAACGCATGGAACAACTGATGGCCTGTGGCGTCAGCGGCATGAACAATCCGGCGCCGTGAATGGGCCGCCTCCAGGCCGAGCCGCAGTTTCCCATCCAAAGCGCGGTCGAAGGGAGCACCAAGACGAACGAGGCTCTGAATAGCTTGAGGGACGGCCTCGACCACTCGTCTGGCTATTTCTTCGTTGCAAAGCCCATCGCCGGCGGCAAGCGTATCGGCAAGGTGCAGATCAGGGCTGTCGTCCTCGCCCAGGCTTGCCGCAAGCCCACCCTGAGCGAGCGTGCTCGAGGCATCCGTCCCAAGTGGCGTCCTGGAGAGGAGGATGACCGGCTCTGGCGCCAGATGCAGGGCCGTCATCAGTCCGGCGAGGCCAGCGCCGATGATGACCGGAGCCCCGCCAATGTCATGAACGTATGTCGTCATACGAAGAGCATGCGTTCGACGGCCCAGCGGGCGCGCTCGGCGACACGGGGATCGATCGTGATGATATGCCGGTTCTCCTCGAGCGCGCTGCGGATGTTGGCGAGCGTGATCCGCTTCATGTGTGGGCACAGGTTGCAGGGACGCACGAAATCGACGTCCGGATGCTCGACCGCGACATTGTCGCTCATCGAGCACTCCGTCATCAGCACGACCCGCGCCGGCTTATGCCGCCCAACATAGTCCGACATCGCTGCAGTCGATCCAGCGAAGTCGGCCTCGGCGACTACCTCCGGAGGACATTCGGGGTGAGCGAGCACGCTCACGCCCGGATGCGCCTCGCGAAGCTCGCGAATGTCAGCCGCGCTGAAGCGTTCATGCACTTCACAGCGTCCCTTCCAGGCGATGATCTCGACCTTGGTCTGCGCGGCAATGTTTTTTGCCAGATATTCGTCGGGCAGCATGATGACGCGCGGCGCGTTGAGCGACTTCACCACCGCAAGCGCGTTGCCAGAAGTGCAGCAAATGTCGGACTCGGCCTTCACCGCCGCAGAGGTGTTGACGTAGGTGATGACCGGAACGCCAGGATAGCGCTGCCGCATCAGCCGCACGTCCTCGGCGGTGATCGAGTCCGCCAGCGAACAGCCGGCGGCAGGATCTGGGATGAGCACGGTCTTGCTGGGATTGAGGAGCTTCGCCGTCTCAGCCATGAAATGTACGCCGGCGACCACGATCACCTCCGCATCGACCGTCATTGCTTTGCGGGCAAGCGCCAGGCTGTCGCCGACGATGTCGGCGACGCAATGAAAGATTTCCGGGGTCTGGTAGTTGTGCGCCAGGATGACGGCGTTGCGTTCGCGTTTCAGCGCCAGAATGGCGTCGATGTCATCGGCAAAGGCCGGCCATTCGACTGGCGGGATCACCCGCTGGACGCGCTCGTAGAGCGACGCGGACGTAGGTAACGCGCCGATCATCCGCGCCTCCGCTTATGTTCTGGGTGACAATAAGCGGCATATATCTACGCCGACTATAAAGGTGTCAAGCCCGCGCAAGCGGCAATTTTGTTCCCAAAACGACGGCGCTGTCGTCAAGAACGGCACGGCGGAAGCGGAAGAGCTTCGCCGGCCGCCCGCCCGTCTCGAGCGACGTCTGGCCAGTCTCCTCAACCAATTCCTGCTGTTCGACGAGTCTGCGGAAATTTGGCTTGTTGATTAGCCTGCCGGCGAGCGCTTCGACGGTTCGTTGCAGCTGTAGCAGCGTAAAAGACTGCGGCATCAGCTCAAAGACGACCGGCCGGTATTTGATCTTGGAGCGCAGTCTCGCAATGCCCGTCGCCATGATGCGCCGATGATCGGCAACCATGGACTTGCTGGGCACCAGCGAGGCCCGTGTCGGGTCGCGCCCGCTCCCGGCCTCTTGGACCAAACCTGCTTCGTAGACTAACTCATAACGTTGAAGCGTGAGTTCCTCATTCCAAGGGCGTCCGTCGAGGCCGAAGGCTGTTGCTGCCCGCTGTCGACGTTCGCGTCTCGTCGCCGCGTCGCCGGCGCCATCTGCCCATTCAATCAGCTGCGGTCGCAGGACGTCCAACTCCACCGACGGCGTCCCGGAGCGGTGGTCCTCCCAAGGAAAATATTCATACCAGCTTCGCCAGCCGCACTTGCGCGAGTCCGCTGCCTGTTCTTTGCGCGTGAGTGCGAGATAGCTGATGGAGATAGCGCGCTGCCGGCGCCCGGAGTCGATGCGGTCTCGATCGGCGAAGGTGTAGAGTTGCTCAATGTAGCCCAGCGGATGGCCGGTCTGCTGCTCGACCCACCCCCTCAACCCGGATTGCAGCGATCGGTGCTCAAGCGCAAATGGTCCCGAAGGTAGCGTATCCGCCTGCCCGATGGTGAGGACGCAGGGTCCATTGTCGTTTACAGCGACGACCAATGCGATCAGATCGACTTTGACTTCGTCGGCCGTGACGGCGGCTCGGTCTTTCCTGGTTCCTTTTGCCTGTTTGTCCATGGTCGCGAAAATGGTTGGTCGGCCTGGGTGCCTTAATCGATTTAATTTAAACGCGGCGACCTGCACGTCAACACCGCGAAACTGCCTGACCATTTTTTACCTCTTCGCATGTGCACATAAACGTGCCAAACGCGACACTTGCGGTGGGTGACGTTGGGGAAGGAGGCATGCATTGAGCACAGCACGTGATTCGAAGGCGATTACACCGCCCGATATTCGGGCGCGTAAGGGTGGCGTCCCCCTGGTGTGCCTGACGGCCTATACGACGCCGATTGCGAAACTGGTCGATCGACATTGCGACGTCGTCCTTGTCGGCGACAGCGTGGGCATGGTGCTGCACGGCCTGCCGTCGACGCTCGGCGTTACCCTCGACATGATGATCATGCACGCCAAGGCTGTGCCCGGTGGCTTAGAGAAGGCTCTGATGGTCGTTGACCTGCCGTTCGGCTCTTATGAGGAAAGTCCCGAGCAGGCGTTCCGCAACGCGGCTCGTTTAATGGCTGAGACCGGCTGCGCGGCTGTCAAGTTGGAGGGCGGCGAGGCGATGGCCGCTACCATCGAATTCCTCGGAGCTCGTGGCATTCCTGTCATGGCTCATATCGGTCTGACGCCGCAGGCAGTCAACGCTTTCGGCGGCTACCGCGTACAGGGCAGGGGACAGGACGCCGAGCGGATCAGGCGCGACGCGATATCGGTCGCGCAAGCCGGGGCCTTTTCGGTCGTGCTTGAAAAGGTACCAGAGCAGCTCGCGCGGCGCATTACCAACGAGATTGGCATCCCCACCATCGGCATCGGCGCCTCCCCGGCTTGCGACGGGCAGATCCTGGTCAGTGACGACATGCTCGGCCTGTTTTCCCCGTTCAAGCCGAAATTCGTCAAACGCTACGCAGAACTCGGTGACCAGGCCGGCGCCGCGATCGCTGCCTATGCGGATGAGGTGCGCAAGCGGCGCTTCCCTGCAGCCGAGCACGTCTTTGCCGATGCGCCCATGGGCGCTGACGCTGACGCCACAGGAAGCGGAGGAGCCGCATGAGCGTGTCGATTGTCAAGAACGTTGCCGGGCTTCGCTAAACGGTCGCTGGATGGCGACGGGATGGCGCCAGCGTTGCCGTCATGCCTACGATGGCGCCTTGCATGAAGGGCATTTGAGCTTCATGCATGCCGCGCTCCAGACAGCAGATCGTGTGATCGTGACTCCGCTGACCAACGCGGCACTTGAAGTTCCATTTCGCTGCCCTTCAGTTCCTCGATGACGCTAAGGATAGCGGCCGCCTGGCAGCCGCTTGCTTTCCGCCCGGAGCGTCTGCGTTTCGTGCTCCAGGCTTTGGACGGCTAGCCTGCGGTAGCATCCAGTCAGGAGATCGCCATTGCACTGTTCGGGCGAGGGTGTGTCGAAGAAGATTGGGCTGATCCGGGCGGCCATCTTCGCGATCGAGTGCGTCGCGTATCCAATGCGCCCGCTATGGGCGGCGGCTACAGATAGTTCCTGATGTAATTGCGGTGACAGCTTCGCAAGGCCTATTGCAAAGCGCAGTGACCTAACTGCCATTGCGGCGCGGTAATTGTGCGTTGCACAAAATTTGACGCGCGGCTACCGTTCTTCCGCCGCGGGAATCGGGCTTGGGTACGGGACGAAGGCAGTGAGAACCAATGCTTCGTCAAAAGTGCATTCATACCTGAGGATACTGATGACCGTTACGAATACCGACAAAGCCAGCGCTACAAGTATCGAGGCGATCGCGCGAAACGGCAGTGTGCTACGTCGCATGGCCGTACGCATTCCGACATATCTGTCGGATCTTCGCGAGAATCCAGCGTGGCTGCCGATGTTCGTGCTTGCCCGCACTATGCCGGCACGGAGAATGCACTGGCTTGGTGCAAAGCCTGTTCGAGGGTCGCAGACAGGCCGGGAAACAATGTTTGTCGGCGTCAATCGCCAGGACGTTGTCGATGCACTGCGATCGGATGGGCTTTTTTCCGGGCTCGTCTTACCCAAATTTATCCATGAGGAGATTGCAGCTTTCGTCCGGTGCACACCTTGCTTTGGTAACTTCGATCGCCGTTTCGAATTCATGCCGACGGAGCATGCACAGGCCGAAGCTCGGTTCGGCCGTCCCTTGCTCAGCGGCCACTATTTCGAGCGCATTCTCGGCTGCAAGGCGGCAATTGCCATCCAAAACGATCCGTTGCTAATAGATATTGCTGCGCACTATCTTGGCGGCCAGGCGAAACTGATCACCACCCGTGTCTGGTGGAGCTTCCCCACCAGCCAGGCCTCGGACGCAGACAAGAACCTGGCATCACTCGGCAAATACCACTTCGATCTTGACGACTGGCGGATGTTGAAGTTCTTCTTTTACCTACTGCCGGTAGACGAGGGCACCGGCCCGCATGTCTATGTCCGCGGCAGTCACAAGCGACGCGCGCTCAAGCATCAACTGACGCTTCTCGTCGGCCATCCCGCAGAAGAGGTTCTGGGCGTTTATGGCGAGCAAAGTGCCGTGACACTTACCGGAGAGGCAGGGCTTGGTTTCGTCGAGGATCCGTTCGGCTTCCACATGGGCACCGTACCGGCGCGCAACCCGCGGCTTATGATGGAAATCGGCTTCGGCGTTTCGCCGCCCTCGCGGCGACGCTTCCACGGCGAGCCGGTTATTCGCTGAATTCGGCCAAGTCCCGAAACAGTTTTCCCAGACCGAAGACCAGTGCCTCGCAGGCAATACAATAAGCAATGGCGCCATCCCGGAACAACCAGCGTCCACGGTCGGGCGTTTTCCGCCACATGGTGCCATTGCAATCCTGCCATCACCGACGCCCCAGAAAGGAGATATATCCCGGCGCCAACGGCGCTTTACCCATCGAAGACCTGACATGGATAGTTCGGACCTTACCAGGATTTCAATTTCGCATTCTAGGATATCAGCCACTATGAGCCGAGAAATGGGGCTGTGCCGTTTTGGGCGTGTTTAGAAACCCTTAGCGGCCTTCATGCGTTTGGCATCAATAGTCCAGACTTTCGCAACGCCCCTGCCGATCGCCTATGCAACCGAGCTTGACGCTTTTCAAAAAATCCGTGGCTCTGCCGCAGGTATCCGGCGACTAAGCGCGCCGGATGATCGGGAAACTTCTTCCCGACCTGCCCCTCCCAGACCCGCAATTCTCAAACGAGGACTCACGTCAGCCGGTGCCAAGCTGGTCACAGCATTTTGTGAGAGCCCGATTGACGACAATCTGTGTTCAGATCCGGACATCCTCGGATCAGCATCAAGCCGGCCAGGGGGCGAATCCTCTGATTTGTGGTCGCTGCTCACACCCCTTTTGGTGGCACGCCAATTGCATAGTCATAGCCATGATACGTGTTCCGACATGGCCGTCGCGCAGTCTTTAGCCCAGGAGTTCACATGACATTCGTCCGAACGCAATACAGGCTGCGCATCCCGTGGGACGCCCGGCTCCGCAGTATCTCGCTGCACTCAGCAAACAGGATCGCTATCGCTTTCAGGCTGTCAGCTGGGGCTGCCCTGAGGATTCTCATAAAACAAACATTCAGGAGAACTCATGACTCAACCACATGAATATCTGCTTCGCCGACTCCCCCAATGGCACGTAACACCAGCTCCTCTTCAAATCCGTGATGATCCAAAAGGAAAACGGAAAATGCCTACCTCAGAAAAAGACGCTGTGGGCCCCTCGAGGCTCCTGAAATTACGGTCTCACTGGGTGCGAACGATACTTGCCGCCACGGCGTTGGCCATTATAATGACCGCTCCAGCTCCAGCCGTCACCCAAGACGCTGACAAGCACTACTCCGAACAAAGCTTGGTTGATGAAAGCTGGGTGAGTTGTATACTTGGGGCATTGTGCATTCGCGATCCGAAGGTCCTCGAGGACCTGCCGGCCAACTAGCCCGCTTCATGCACCGCGGCGAGCTTTTTCGACGGCCTAAGGCGGCGCTCAGGTCACCATTGCGGTACGTTTAGCCTCGTCGGGCCCCGGAGTTGATCCTGTCAGGCGGGGTTTTGCGGGTTGCGGTCAGCGGGTTCGGGGTAAGCGGTGCACCACCGGATCAACGAGACGCTGTTCGACAGACCGCAGGATTATGCGCCCCGCTTCACCACCAAGCCCGGCGGCGGCATCGACCCGCGGCCGTGGTGCCAGGGGTTCTACGCGGCCATCAATCTCAACATCAAACGCTGGAAACGGCTCCTCGACCTCAAGAACCCCAACCACGGCCTGCTGCTGCCGATCCTGATCTACTGCGTCGACAAGAAGGGGCGGCCCGTCCTCGGCAAACCCAGCCAGGGCCCGAGACCGCGCACTTCATCGAGCACGAGGCCTACAAGGACATTGCCCTCGTCATCCCCGCTCTTCGGGAACTCCACTACGTCACCCGCTATGACAGCCCGTAGCTATCACCGCCGGCGTGCCGACTAACGGCTGACCACCATAAACGCATCAGGCGACTCCGGGAAAGGTGCCTTCGTGCACCGCTTACGGTTCGGGGCGTCTGCGCCCCATCGCGGCCATTCTAGCCAAGACAATCGTAGAGTTAGCACGGGGCCAGCGTTACGTTAATCGCCCCGCGATCTTTCACGCTGACAGTCAGGACATATACTTCTAGCGAACGTCAAAGATTTCGAATGCGTTCCTGAGAAGGCGTATGTCCGAAATGCCTTGTATAGGAAGCTGAAAAATATGAACTTGAGCAGAATCCAGTCGCGATGCCGATATCGATATGCGCCAGATTGGTGTGAAGTAGCAAATCCCGCGCGTGCTCAAGGCGAAGGATTTTGTAGTAGCGGGCGGGCGACGAATCCGCATGCCGCTGGAAAAGGCGCTCGAGGTTTCTAATACTCATTCCACAAGTGCGCGCGATCGAATCGATGCCGACCGGCTTCTCCAGGTTTCGCATCATGATCCCTAAGGCCTGTGCCAACTGCGCTGGCAGCGTGTCGAGACCGACCGAACTGCCTGGCCGCTGTTCAACAGCGCCTGTCCTGATGCGCTGAACTTGGAACTGGTTGGCAATCGACCGGGCTAGCACTGCGCCGTGTTGCTCGGAGATAATGTGCAGGATCATATCGAGCGCGGCCGTTCCCCCTGCGCATGTATATCTGTTATTGTCGATGACGTAGATTTCATTGCTTAACTCGATAAATGGAAACTCCTCCCGAAACGCCGGCTGCCCTTCCCAATGCAAGGTGCATCGCGCATTCGTCAACAGCCCCGCGCGAGCCAGAAGAATGGGTCCCATGGAGAGCGCGCCCACTCGGCATCCTTCACGTGCACGCCTATTTAGAATGACACTCAAGCGGGTCTGGTCTTTCGCCACTAAAGTCATCCCTGCGCAGACGAAAAGGTAATTGGGCGCCGGAGAGGCTCCAAAGCGCTCGTCCGCAACCACTGAAAACCCGTTGGAGGCATGCGCAACCTGCCCATCTTCCGAAGCGAAGCGCCATCGATATGCCTCGTATCCGAGAAGGCGATTGGCTACCCTCAGTGGCTCAATCGCACAAGTGACCGACATCATGGAGAATAAATCCATGAGCAGGAACTCAATGCATTGAGTTCGTTCAGTGGCAGCGATGTTCATGGATGTGGCCGTTTGTTCCAGGCGCAGAGTCCCAATTTTATTGGAGAGCTAACGATCAAGGCGAAAATCAAAAGCGCCGGTCAGACTTCTTGGTTTACCTCCATGGGGTCGTTGGTCCCGCCGGAGGAACACCCTCGATCGCTGCTGTGGTTGCCAGTTCAAATAGCAACTCTGCGCCCGAACCGTCGCCTAGTTTTTCCACGGCTTGATCGATAGCCGATGCGCGCTCGGCTCCGAGTCGCGCGTCAGCGTATCTATGAAACTTAGCGCGAATCTGCGCCGTCGACACCGGCACCTCCGGATCCCCTGGAGCTTCAGTTGGGCCCGAGTAGAGAACGCGCCCGTCCTTTAGGCGCAGTTCCACGGAAGAGAAGCGGCGGGACGGGAATGCGCTGTTAAACTCAGTGCTTTCAGTGATCGTCATGCCTTCGGCCAGCCGTCGGATTTCGGGATCCGCGAAAGAGGCTTCCGAAACATGTTCGGGCTCGACGGTGCCATGGACAAGGCCGACAGCAACTGGAAAAGCGGTCGAATACTGTGCTTGCTCGGTCGTTTCCGGAGATCGAACGGCGAGGCGTTTCGATTCGTGAAAGGTTGTGAGATTAACGGCTTCGACCATGTCGGAGTTTAGATCATGTCTCGCCCGCAGCGTGAGCACCGCATGGAGCGCGGGCTGAGCCCAGCGGCAAATAGGAAAAGGCTTGAAATACTGCTCTGATATGCGCCACTTGCTTCCTAAATCCGACCACAGATCGGACACGTCGGGCGCTTCGACGGTCAACGCTGGCGCGCCGGTAAAGCCGTCAGCCGCCAAGTATGCAGCGGACACACCGGCCATCGAACCCCAGCCCGAGCCGTCCTTTACCATTGTCGGCGCATCTATGCAGCGCATCATCTGGCTTCTGGGCCCGTGGTATTCGGCAATACCCAGTGCCTCCCGCGTTCGAGCTGTATCCAGGCGCAACACGCGGGCGCCAAGCGCCGCCGCGGCCAAAGCTACCCAAGCGCCAGACGTATGGTAATCGCTAACAGTCCGGTGCAACGCAATGCCCGCACGTGTTCCAATCTCGTAGCCAATCACCAGGCCAGTGAGAAAGGCGCGATCGTCCAATTCCCCCTCGGCCTCAGACATCGCCATAAGGGCAGGCAAAACCCCGCATCCAACGTGACCCTTGGTAAGCTTATGCCCGTCGTGCGCATCAAGTGCGTCGATCGTCATACCGCCTGCGAGCGCCGCGCCAGCCGGGCTGGCTAGACGGCCGTCAAACAAAACTCGCGCCGGTTTTTGACCCGGACCAAAATGCCTAATCACGTGGCTGCGCGCGATCTGGGACATGCTGGTGCTTGTGCCGCCGACCGCTACCCCCAGCAGGTCAAGAAGCCAACGCCGTCCTAGACACAGCACCTCGGCGGGGATTGACTCCGCAGTTATGTCATGGAGGAAATCGTGTATGGGCATTGCCATCGTGACAGCCTCAAGCAACTTGTTCGGGCGAAGATCTATCGTAGCGCGCCATTAGCTCACGCTTTAAAACCTTGCCGCTAGGATTAGTCGGCAAGGCATCCAAGAACTCGTAGCGTTTGGGTCGCTTATATGATGCAAGATCGGGGCTACCTCGGACGTGCGCGTCAAGTGTCGCCGCTTCGAGGTTCGGATCGGAACGCACAACAAAGGCGGCAACGATTTGGCCCCATTTCTCGTCTGTCAAGCCCACAACCGAGGCCTCCTGCACTCCAGGACAGCGATACAGAATCTCTTCGACTTCGCGCGGGTAGATGTTCTCGCCGCCTGATATGATCAGGTCGTCAGCGCGTCCGTGGAAATAGTAAAATCCGTCCTCGTCTTGACTGAACAGGTCGCCGGTGTAGATCCAGCCGGCTTTCAGCTTTTTTTGAGTCTCAAACGGTTTATTCCAGTAACCGGTCATCGCTTGAGGTCCGCGTACTATCAGCTGACCGATGGCTCCCTGACTTACCTGTTCATCTGGCGGCACTTCACGGCTGGGATCGTCAGTAATTATGCGGCATTCCGAAATCAACGTGGATTTGCCGCAGGAGCCAAGCTTGCGTAACGCATCTTCCGGATGCAGCATCAGCGTCAGTGAAGCTTCGGTCATACCGTAACCGTTGAATATGCCAGGGCAGAATTCAGCCATGACGCGCTCCATGGTACTTGACGAAATCGCTGCCCCGCCGGTCGTAACAAGCCTCAACGAGGAAACGTCGAATTTGGCGAAATCCGGATGAAATAGCATTTCCTGGATTTGTGTCGGCACTGCAAAAAGCGTGGTAATGCGCTCCGCGGCGATGGTCCGGAGAGTGCGTTCAGATTCGTAGCGCCCGATCACCACATTGGTACCGCCTACGAGAAGATGCGGGATGAAGTAGGCTTGCATTCCACCGACATGGTAGAGCGGCGCAATGTGCAGCGCCCTGTCGTCGTGTCGTAACGAGTATTCCATCACGCAGTTCATCGCGATGGCAATGTCGTTTGCGTGAGTGTGGATCACACCTTTCGGACGTCCGGTGGTACCCGAGGTGTAGACTAGTGATGAAATGGTATCTCCGGTCGGAACCGGGCGGGGCTCACCTCGATCCAGCGAATTCTCGATCAACCCATCGAAATGATGATGTCCCTGTGGGATGTTGCTCGGATCATATGCGCAACCGATGTAATCGTGGACCGAATGAACCTGTTCTGCGATTGTAAGCGCGTTGTCAGTCAGGGCTCTGCCGTAGACCAAGATGCGCGCGCCAGAGTCCTTTAGGATATGGGAAGCCTCCCCTGGCGACAGGCGGAAGTTCATCGGCACGGCCACTGCACCGAGAAACTGACAGGCGAAGAAGGTGGTCACGGAATTTTCCGAGGTGGAAACATAAAATGCAACCCGATCACCCGGCCGAACGCCAAGATCGGACAGCGCCTGGGCGAAGCGCCGAACTCGACTTAACCACTCTCTATAGGTCCAGCGACGATCCTCATAGACCAAAGCTGTGTGATCGGGGTACCGGTTCGCGGAAGCTTCAAGGATGCGAGCAATGTGCATAGCGTCTCGACCTAGATTAAAGATTGAGCCGGATAGATGGCATCTCTCGCGCTGCGATGAGATACTTGCACATCTCGGAGGTACCACCGACGATCGGCAGCGTACGAGCATCACGGTACAATTGTTCGGCTTTGCCGTATTGCCGGGTCACGCCATCACCGCCGAGAATTTGAACCGTGCGATCCGCGCAGAAAACAGCTGTTTCAGTGGCCACCAGTTTGGCTTGACTAGCCTCACGCATAAGATCTTTCCCGCCTATCCCCGAATCGTACATTTTAGCAGCTCGGTGTGTTAGCAATTCGGCCGCGTCGATTTTCCAGCTCATCTGGGCGATCATGTCCCAGATCAACTGCTTCTGACCAAGCTTCTGGCCGAAACTGACCCGTGACTGAGCGTGCTGACACGCGATTTCGAAGGCGGCGCGCGCCACACCTAGACTGGACCCGCCGAGGATCACCCGTTCGAAATTGAAGGCGCTAAGCATGATATTGAAACCGCCATTCACATCGCCCAGTAGGTTCTCCTCGGGCACGCGCACTTCATCCATCGCGACTTCGCCGACGATTGATCCGCGTCGCCCCGCGAAGTCGTACAGCCTTGGGAATGTCAAACCCTTGGCGTGTGCGGGGATCAGAACCGCCGTTAAGCCTTTCTGGGGGGGAACATTGGGATTGGTAACACCCCAAACTATGTAGACGTCCGCCTTCGACGCGTTCGAAATGTAGCGTTTAACGCCGGAGATTACCCATTGACCAGCCTCTTCATCGAAGCGGATTCGGGTCTCCATGCCCGCGCTATCCGAGCCAACACTGGGCTCGGTCATGCAAATTGATCCTAAGGATCGCCCCTCGAGTATTGGCAGTAGGTAGCGCTCGCGCAGGGACTCTCGGGCAAATCGGTGGATGGGGTACGCGCAGGACAACGCGGTGGCAATCGTGGTCTCGAAGGCATAGTTCAGGTAGGCCGCTTCCTCGGAAACGATTACCGCATGGGTAAGACCCGGTTTCGGCAACGCTCCACGATAGAGATCAGGAAACATTAACTTCAAGTAACCAGCTTGTCCTAATGCGCGAACGATCGCCATTTGTGCGCTGAAATCCTGATCGCGCTCAATCGAATCGACTTTCGGGGCAAGCTCACATGACATGAAGGTACGAACGTCTGCGCGAAATGCGCGGTCCTCATCCGTCAGAAAGAAATCGCGCATTTCTTACATTCTTAAAGCATGAAACATTGATGGGGCCGGGGCAGCGACATAACGAAGGACTAGGCTTCAGCGCGGCGGCATTACAAGTGAAGTGCGACCAACAGGCCCGAATTGCGTCTCGGAGGCATCCGTTAGTCCTGCGCCCTGCGCCAAAAACGCAAGAATTAACCCAACCAACGGCAATATGATGAGAAATATCACCAGGTCGTTGCAAAGAGTCTCGGAAAGGCGGGTATCAAGCAAGCTTGCCAATTTGCGGATCATCGTTAGCCCGATCGAAATCAAAGTACCTGGCGCCGCCGCAAGGTTTCTCTCGTCTCGCCACTGACGGCGATCGAAACCGTCAACTAGCAACCGATGAGTGGGCTGGTGGACCGTCACTATGCCTGCCGCTTCATCGGGCCCTAAACTACCTGTTAAATGACCTAGCGCAGTCGACCCACAATGCATGGGCCGTAAGTTGACGTGTGTCCAACAATCGTTTGGTATAAGGTGATGCCGTAGTGAGATCGTTCTCCGACTGGGCTCAGGTTCGGGTTCGCACGGGCTGCGCGATATCGTTTTATCATCACTCTATATCAATTCGTTGTTGGACAGGCATCATCGGGTTCTCCAGAATGCATCAAATAGCCACGAAGGCATGCGCGAAGGGGAACTGCCAATGACCGATAGAACGCATTTTTTGAGTGGGATTGTCGCGCAGGGCGAAATGTCCCGGCGAGATTTTCTAGGACGTGCGGCCATGCTTGGCGCCGGCGTCGCCTTGGCAAACGGTTTACTGGCGCCTTCGGCGCACGCGGAAAGCCCTGTCAAAGGCGGGATCCTGAAGGCTGGTATGCAGGGTGGCGCCACCACCGACAGCCTTGATCCCGCGATCTTCGAAAGCCAAGTATCCTATTTCTTTGGCCGCCAATGGGGCGAACAGCTCGTGCAAATCGACGCCAAGCGTGAACTTCAGCCCGCGCTCGCCGAAGAGTGGGGCTCGTCAAAGGATGCGAAGATCTGGACGTTTAAAATCCGCAGGGGCGTTCAGTTTCACAACGGTAAGGAAATGACGCCATCGGACGTCCTCGCCACAATGGAGCGCCATTCGGATGAGAAGTCGAAGTCAGGCGCACTTGGCATTATGCAGGGCATCGAGAAGATTGCCGTCGACGGCCAGAACGTGGTCTTTACCCTGAAGGAACCCAATGCTGACCTTCCGTACCTGATGGATGATTACCATCTTCTGATTCAGCCTAACGGAGGCAAGGAAAATCCGACCGAAGGAATCGGTACCGGTCCTTACAAGGTCACTGTCAATCAAAGCGGAGTCCGGCTCGGAGGCGAAAAATTCGCCAACTACTGGCGCGATGACCGCGGTTTCGCGGACCAGATCGAGATCATCGTCATCAATGATACAACTGCCCGCATGTCGGCGTTACAGGGCGGCCAGGTTCACATGATCAACCGTGTCGAGCCTAAGGTGGTCGAACTTGTCAAGCGCCTCCCGGGGATTACGATCCGCAACGTGAGTGGCCATGGCCATTACTTGTTCCTTGCCCACTGCAACACAGCCCCTTTCGACAACAATGACTTGCGGCTCGCGCTGAAACTCGCGGTCGACCGGGAAGAGCTCGTACAGAAGATCCTGAAGGGCTATGGCTCCGTCGGCAACGACACGCCGATCAACAAGTCCTATCCTCTCTTCACGGAGATGGAGCAACGCAAGTACGATCCGGACAAGGCCAAGTTCCACTACAAGAAGTCGGGCCATGATGGTACCGTGCTGCTCAGGACCTCCGACGTCGCTTTCCCCGGTGCCGTCGACGCCGCCCAACTCTACCAGCAGAGCGCCGCCAAGGCCGGAATCAAGATCGAGATCAAGCGCGAACCAGGTGATGGCTACTGGTCTGAAGTATGGAACAAGCAACCCTTCTGTGCTTCTTATTGGGGGGGGCGTCCAACGCAGGACCAGATGTATTCCACTGCGTACTATTCCAAGGCTCAGTGGAATGATACGCGCTTCTTCAATGAGAAGTTCGATAAGATGCTCCTCGAGGCACGCGCGGAGCTAAACGCGGAGAAGCGCAAGAAGCTATATGCCGATATGGGTCAGATCGTTCGTGACGAAGGCGGCGCTATCGTACCCATGTTCAATGACTTTATTGATGCGACGGGACCGCAGGTCGGCGGGTGGTACGAGGATGGAAACCAAGAGATGATGGGCGGCTACGCGCTTTCCAAGTGCTGGCTCAAGGCCTGAACCACCCGAGTACCTATGTCTTCTTCATTAGTGGTGCTGGTCGCCCAGCGCATTGCGCTGGGCATCTTGTTGGTGCTTGCCGTTTCGGTCCTGATCTTCGCCGGCACGCAGATCCTGCCCGGCGACGTCGCGCAAGCCATCCTCGGACAATCGGCGACCCCGGAGTCGCTGGCCAATCTGCGCGAGCAGCTCGGGCTCAACCAGCCTGCCTATATCCGTTACTTCCACTGGCTGGGTGGCGTGCTGACCGGCGATCTCGGCACTGCGATGTCGAGCGGACAGGACATCGCGACATCGATCAAGGAACGGCTGTGGAACACGCTGTTCCTGGCCTTCTGGGCGGCCATCGTGGCGATCCCGCTGGCGATCACGCTTGGGCTGATAGCGGTGCGCTACCGCAATGGCTGGGTCGACAAGCTGATTTCCGGGCTGGCGCTCGCCTCGACCTCTTTCCCCGAGTTCTTCATCGGCTATCTGCTCGTTTTCTACTTCGCGGTCCAGCACCAGTGTTTCCCCGCCATCTCGACCGTCTATGACGGAATGTCTTTCGGAGAACGCTTGCAGGCGATCGCGCTGCCGGCGGCGGCACTGACACTGGTGGTGCTCGCCCACATGATGCGCATGACGCGCGCGGCAATCCTCAACGTCATGCAGTCGGCCTATGTCGAGACCGCGGAACTCAAGGGGCTGTCGGCCTCTGCCGTTATCCGCAAGCATGCTTTCCCGAACGCGATCGCGCCGATCATCAATGTCGTCATGCTCAACCTTGCCTATCTGGTGGTCGGCGTCGTGGTGGTCGAGGTGATCTTCGTCTATCCGGGCATGGGGCAATATCTGGTCGACCACGTCACCAAGCGCGACGTGCCGGTCGTCCAGGCGGTCGGCCTGATCTTCGCCGCCGTCTATATCACCCTCAACATCGTCGCGGACATTGCGGCGATCGTCGCCAATCCGCGACTCAGGCATCCGAAATAGGGGGCGGCCGATATGCGCGCCATCAGACGCATCCCTCTACCATCGCTGACCGGCCTGGTGCTGACCGCGCTGTTCGTGCTGGCGGCAATCTTCGCGCCTTTGATCGCGCCGCACGGCAACGCCGAGATCGTCGGCGACGTGTGGGAGCCGATGTCGGCCGCGCACTGGCTGGGCACCGACAATCTCGGCCGCGATCTGTTGTCGCGCATGATCTACGGCGCCCGCATCACGCTGTTCATCGCGGTGCTGGCGACGGCACTGTCCTTCTCGCTCGGCGCCATTCTCGGCTTTTCGGCGGCGGTATTCGGCGGCTGGTACGACACGATCCTGTCGCGGCTCGTCGACCTCCTCATGTCGATCCCGACGCTGATCATGGGCCTCGTCGTGCTTTCGGTGCTGCCGTCGAACCTGGTGACGCTGATCCTGGTCATGGGCATCCTCGACTCGACCCGCGTCTACCGCCTGTCGCGCGCGGTGGCGGTCGACATCAACGTCATGGACTATGTAGAGGCCGCGAAACTGCGCGGCGAAGGCAGCGGCTGGATCATCTTCCGCGAGATCCTGCCCAATGCGCTTTCGCCGCTGGTCTCGGAACTCGGCCTGCGCTTCATCTATGCGGTGCTCTTCCTGTCGACACTGTCCTTCCTCGGCCTCGGCGTGCAGCCGCCGGATGCCGACTGGGGCGGCATGGTGAAGGAGAATAAGGACGGCATCGTGTTCGGCATTCCGGCGGCGCTCATCCCGGCCGCGGCGATCGCGGCACTAGCGATCTCGGTCAATCTCGTCGCCGACTGGGTGCTCAATCGCACGACCAGCCTGAAGGGAGGACGCGGCTGATGGTTGACGGCAAAGCAAAGTCCGGCCCTCTCCTTGACATCCGCAACCTGCGCATCGAAGCGACGGTCTATCCGCCGGGTGAAGCACCGAGGACCATCACGCTTGTCCACGACGTCTCGCTGACGCTGGAGAAGGGCAAGGTGCTTGGGCTGATCGGCGAGTCCGGCGCCGGCAAGTCTACGATCGGCCTGTCTTCGATGGGCTATGGCCGCGGCGGCGTACGCATCACCGGAGGCGAGGTCATCCTCAACGGCCGCGACATACTGAAAGGCGGCAAGGAAGGCCTGCGCAAACTGCGCGGCCGCGACGTCTGTTATGTCGCCCAATCGGCGGCGGCGGCCTTCAATCCGGCGCACCGGCTAATGGACCAGGTGGTGGAGGCCACGCTCCTGCACGGCACCGCAACCCGGGCCGAGGCCGTTAAACGCGCCGTCGCCCTGTTCAAGAAGCTCAGCCTTCCCAATCCCGAAACGATCGGCCAGCGCTTCCCGCACCAGGTCTCCGGTGGCCAGTTGCAGCGCGTGATGACGGCCATGGCGCTGTGCTCGGAACCGGACCTGATCGTCTTCGACGAGCCGACGACGGCCCTCGACGTGACGACGCAGATCGACGTGCTGTCAGCGATCAAGGATGCCATCCGCGACACCCATGTGGCGGCCCTTTACATCACCCATGACCTGGCCGTCGTGGCACAGGTATCCGACGAGATCATGGTGCTGCGCCACGGCCGGCTGGTCGAATGGGGCGGCACCCGCCAGATCATCAAGGAGCCGCGCCAGGAATACACCAACGCCTTGGTCTCGGTGCGTGAGATCGAACACCAGGAACAGCAGCCGGGCACCACACCGATGCTGTCGGTGAAGAACGTGACGGCCGCCTATGGCGGCGGCCACATCAAGGTGCTGAAGAACGTCTCGGTCGACATCTATCCGGGCCAGACGCTGGCCGTGGTCGGCGAGAGCGGTTCCGGCAAATCGACACTGGCGCGCACTATCACCGGCCTGTTGCCGCCCGAGCAGGGCAGCGTCGTCTTCGACGGCCGCACGCTTGCCAACAGGCTGGCCGACCGGCCGAAGGAGGATCTGCGCCAGCTGCAGATGATCTATCAGATGGCCGACGTGGCGATGAACCCGCGCCAGACGGTGGGCACCATCATCGGCCGGCCGCTGGAGTTCTATTTCGGCATGAAGGGCCGCGAACGCGACAAGCGCGTCGCCGAACTGCTCGACGAAATCGAAATGGGCAAGGGTTTCATCGATCGCTATCCGGCCGAGCTTTCCGGCGGCCAGAAGCAGCGCGTCTGCATCGCCCGCTCGCTCGCCGCCAAGCCGAAGCTGATCATCTGCGACGAGGTGACCTCGGCGCTCGATCCGCTGGTCGCCCATGGCATCCTCAAGCTGTTGCTTAATTTGCAGCAGATCGAGAAGGTGGCCTATCTCTTCATCACCCACGACCTCGCGACGGTGAAGTCGATCGCCGACTCGATTGCGGTGATGTATCGCGGCGAGGTGGTGCGCTACGGCCCCAAGAGCAAGGTTCTGACGCCGCCCTTCGACGCCTATACGGACTTGCTCTTGTCCTCCGTGCCGGAAATGGAGATCGGCTGGCTGGAGAAGGCCATCAAGGGACGGCGCATGGAAAGCGCCGGAAACTGAGAACGACTGTTCCAGCCTGTTGAACCGCAGAGACAAATCGCTCACGCTCTGGGCGATGGCTGTCGATCTGGCAGAGTATCTACACCGGAAGTGGTGGAGCCTCCCGAGGCCGAAGGGGTGATGTCAGTGAATTTGGGTGTTCCAGTCGGCACCCGGACTAGCAATACTGACCAAAGTGCCCCTGCTTCGCCTTGCACGCGCCAGCTACTGGACGGTCGGCGCGGTCCATGAGCTGGGATGAGATCTGCGCGGCTGCCCTGAGGAACTGACTGTCGTCAGTTTACTACGCAGCCTTGATAATTTCGTAGTCACCGTCAGTGAACCTGGAGGACTTGAATTTGCTCAAATCGAGAGACGGCGCACCATCGACGATCCACTTGCTCATCTGTCTACCTACGACAGGACCCAGGGCAAAACCGTGACCGCTAAACCCGCACAAAGCGTATACGTTGTCGTAGCCGTGAAGACGGTCGATGATGGGAATGAGGTCCGGTGTGGTGTCGATCCGTCCGGCCCAGCTGTCCGCCAAAGTCAAGTCGCTGATGTGGGGGAACAGGACACGAAACTCGGCCAGGTTCTGTTTCACCCTGGCGATGTTCGTGGCAGGCTCCGAGAGCGGACTGTGCTTGCCTTTTCCCGGCAGCAGATCGGTCAAGCTTCGGATAGTGTCACGGCCGAACCCGATGCGTAGCAAGCCTTTGTTCTGCTTTAGAGCGGGCAGGAAATACCGAAGGTTTGTGAAGGCCTGAAGCGTCAGGTCGTAGTCAGTTCCGGCATTCCGATAGCCGTTTCCAATGATGAAGGACCCATCGGGCCTGGGTCGGTAGGCCGTAGTCGGCGCCCACATGGCAATTTGAGTGAAAGGGGTGGTGGCCGTCGTGAGGCCCACCGATGATCGGATGTTCTGCACCGGGAGGTTGTAGCTGAGTTTCGCAAGAAGCCTCTTAGACCCGATACCACTGGCGACGACTATCTTGGCGCATTGATAAGTGTTCCAAAGCGTGCGGACGCCTGTCACGCGACCGTTGGTTCTCGTAAAGTCAATAACGGCCTCGTCGTTGAAGAACTCGGCACCAGCCGCCTTCGCCGCTCGGGCTAGCGTGTGCGTCGACAACTTGGGATCGCCGTGTCCGTCGTCTCGCGTGAAGAGCGCGCACCGCCAGCTTCCAGCGAGCTCGGGAAGCTTTTCCTTGAGCGCTTTCGCATGAAGTATTTCCGACGTCAGCCGATGCGTCTGCGCATCACGATAGCTGGTTTCCACGACCTCTTCGTCTTCGGGGGTTTCAGCAGGCATGAGGATACCTGCCTTCACGCGCTGGGTGGATTCGAATCCGAATTCATCGGTGATCTCGTCCCAAAGGACCGAAGCCTCGGCTGCCAAAGGGATTTCAGCCGGGTGGCGGCCTTGCTTCCGAATGAAACCCCACGCGCGGCTTGACTGCTCCCCGGCGACCGGGCCGCGATCGAAAACCGCAACGCGCACGCCTTGGCGGGCCAGGTAATAGGCGGTCGAACACCCAGCGATGCCCGCCCCGATTATGCCGACGTCGTAAGTCTTGGAAGCGGCGGTTTTCGCCATGAACGCGTGGTCCTCAGTAGCGCTGTCTACTGCGCAGGCTTGCCAGAATCGGGCAGCGCCTCTTTCGATTACCGGCAGAGCGCTCTGTTTGAGCTACTGTCGGCTGTCGGCTCTAAATGCTTATTCCCAGTTCGCGGCTGCGACGCGCATGAAGTTGCCGCCGAGAATTCCGCTGATGTCCTTATTGCTGTAGCCCCTCGCCGACAGGGCGGCGGTGATCTGGGGAAACATCTCGATATCGACGAAACCGAGGTTTGCTCCGGCCGGGTAATGTTCCGGAGGCCAGTAATCGGTGGCATTGGCGAAGCGCGTCGAAAGCGCATTCGTGATCTCCGCAAAATCGGTTCCGATGCCCACGTGCTGCGGGCCGACCAATTCACAGTAATGATCGATGTTCCTCACGAGGAGTTCAATATCGGAGGTGTTATCACCTGCTTTCGTAAGGAAGATCCGAATTCCGGTAACGCCGATCACGCCCCCGGTGTGCGCACATGCAACAGCCTGCTCGTTCCAGATGTTGCGAGGGTGGTCGTGGAGAGCGCGGCTGTTCGAATGGCTGATGATGATTGGCTTCGACGAGGTTTCCGCCATGTCGATCGACATCCTGGGGCTGCAGTGGGTCCCATCAACGAGCAAGCCGACGCGATTCATCTCCCTGACGACTTCCCGGCCGAACGGGGTGATCCCGGTATTGGCGCCATGACAGCCGCCGCCTCCAGCATTGTCCTTGTTATAGACGAACGAGATCTGGCGAACGCCCAAGCGATGGTAGGTCTCGACGAGCTCGATCTTGCCGTCGAGTGCCGATACGCCCTCGATGTCCATGGATACCGCCAGTTTTCCTTCCCGCTTGGCCGCGAGCACGTCTGCGACGCTGGAGACCAGGATGTACTTGTCCTTGTTGTCGCTCAGGAACTTGCGGTAGCCGGCTATGACCGAGAATGTATCATGCCAAGGCAATACGTCGTAACCGACGTTGGTGCTGACGAACGTGAACCCGGCCTTCCGGATCCGCTCGAGCGAATTGACGTCGATCGGGACCTGAGGGTCCATTCCGCAATGGGCATCCCAGACGATGCTCTTCTGGAATAGTTCGTCAACGTTGAACTGGGTCACGTCCATAGTAATCACGCCTTTGAAATTAGGATGACAGCACCATTCGCGGAGGCGGCTCGCCTGTCCAACAGCAAATTGATATAGCGCGATGAGAAAGTGAGATCGGTGAGCCCCTGAGCAGGATTCGTCGGAGTTTCTTCCGCAGTCTTTCTGCTGAATGAAGACCACTAGCTCACTTTTTTCGATCCGTACGATCCAGCGGGCGGTGACGCTTCTGGCAATGCCGGAATCGTCGTGCTAACGAGCCTCTGCCCGTCGCGAAACCGGGGGCGGATTGCGCAGATTCCAAAATATTAGGTTGGTGTTAGCGATCTGTTGGAAAAATCGACAGGTCGGCACGAGCTACCTCTCAGTCGGAAACTCTGTCCGCATACGAGGCTCTATTCGATATCGTTTCGGTGTCCTGGAAACCATATTCGATCGTCACCGGTGAACATAGATATCGCGCGGAACAACACGTTCCGGGATCAGGGACACCGATCAATTGCTAGCCCGCTTGATGCATGCGATGAGCTTTCGCTGGCCGAGGCGGCTCTGGTCACCATTGCGGCACGTTTTCAGAACCTCGTCAGGCGCCTTTGGGTTGATCCGTGGTGATGGCAGGCGGGTTTTGCGGGTTGCGGTGAGCGGGTCCGTTTCGGGGCGTCTGCGCCCCATCGTTTATGTCGCGAATTGCGGGATGCGACTACCGCATAAGCCAATAGGCGCCGGCGTGCAGGAACAGCCGGGTTTAGCGGTCGCTCTTGCGCAGTATGTGCGGTCGGCAGCGAGATGCGCCGACCTCGACCCGATGATGTGCTCGACGCGGCTCCAACTGGGCGCCATCCAGGAACTCCGCGACATACTTGGGTCGCCGCACGCCGAAGATGAAGTCCACATCGTTGGCGCGGCACCAGCCGACGACCTGTGGACTGGAATAGTGGCTGTCGGCCCGGTCAGGATCCGGGTGTTCGGCCAGTTGTTCCGGATCGCCCGCACCAGGCGTCGCAGGTGGGGGCTGATTTCTGCCCCACTCGGCCGCCTCGCCGCGACGAAGGTCATCGCCATCGAGCATCACTCAGCTGGAAGTCATACTATTGATGGGCGTTGAACAGACGAAGCTGATGGCCGCTGTGCACGGCATCGAAGGCGTCTCAATGTCGAGCACGATCCGCTTCGGAATCTGCCGGACGGAGGCGCAGTAAAGATCGACCATCGCCCGGCCTATCGTGACCAGTTCCCGCACGCCGGACGGGTTCTCCAGCCGGCACATTGTCGATTGCCACGCCAGAGCCCGAGCCGAAGGGTGCATCCTGGGCCATCTTGGAGATCGGATCGGAGCGCAGCCGGTTGGCATCATTGCTGTCCTCATAACCGGCCGATGCGCAAGCCGATCATATCCCAGGATGCGGACGACCTGGTCCGGGCAGCGCGGATCATCGATGCAGCGTGCCAGATGCTCCGCCACCTGCAGCCGCTTCTCCACCTCGGCCAAAGCCAGAACGCCACTGTTGGACGACAGCATGCCGCCGTCGAAACGGGCGATGACGGACTTGCCTGCGACAGATGACAAGCCGCTCAGCGGCATAGGATCGTTCATGGCGGGTGTGGTCTCCGGAAATGATTAGGATTGGCGTAAGCAACCAAATTCTACAGCGTTTCACGGCTGCACCACATCCGCCCACGCCATGAATTATCCGGGCTAGCGGTTGAGCGAATGCACGCGTCGATCATCCTCCAGCATCGCTTCGGGAGACAATATCGATGAAGTTTCGTAAGGCGGGTGCCGTATTGTCCTTCCGCCAAGCCGCGTAAAGGTGGAACGGCTCCGGGTTTTCCCGAATAGCTACAGTGGCGACTCGGTTTGAGTAAGTGGCAGCCACCGAGCTTGCGATCAAGACGACCCCAATGTTTTCTTCGACGAGAGCGAACGCGCTCTCGTTGTCCTGCATCATAATGGATGGCCGCGGGAGAAAACCAGCCTGGCGGCAGATGTTGTTGATACGACGGGTGTAAATCTGCCAAGGCTCTGTCGACCACAGCAAAATATGTTCGTCTTTCAGTTCAGAGGCCGAGATCGACTCCCGCTGCGCCAATCTATGGGTCTTAGCGACCGCGAGAGCCACGTGATCTTCGAAAAGGTGTATGGCTTCCAGTTCATCGTCCAAGACAGGGCCTACAACGAACCCGATGTCAACCTCGCCGCGGCTGATCGTCCCCGCAGTATTTTCAGGAATCATTTCCGATGTCGCCTGGCTTATCAGGCGCAGATCCACATTCGGATACTGCCTGTGGAACTTGGCCAGTACCTTTGGCAAAAAAGTGCGGATCGAGATTTCGTTATAGCCGATCTTCAACTGCCCCACCTCACCACGAATCGCGGAAAGCGCCTTGATCGAGATTTCATCCAGGCCACCGACAATCGTCCGGGCGTATTGAAGCAGATTTTTTCCGACAGAATTCGGCTTCACACCTCGCGCGCTGCGATCGAAGACCGGGACGCCCAACTCGGCCTCCAGTGTCTGGATAGTACGGCTGACGGCTGACTGTGAAGTGTTCAAGCGTTCGGCAGCGCGCCGGAATCCTCCTTCGTCATATACCGCCAGCAATGCGCGGAGCTGCTGCAGACTGATCCGCGGTGATCTTACCAAGGCATCACCCCATACCACTTCTGTGTTAGACAGGTATCGTTTATCACGGCATGGTGGCTCCGTCTAACGCACCCAACCTGCCGCACGAAAACTTTGGGAAGGCAATCCCAAAGCGTTCCGACCACCAACCCTGTCCTGATCTCTTGACGAGACGCCGGTGATATAGGCGACACGATGAATCTCCTCGAAGTGCGCAACAAAAACTGGATGAACTTCGTCAGCGGCGAGTGGTTGTCTTCGACCGAGCTCATCGATATCGAGAACCCGGCTACAGGGCAGGTCATCGCTTCAGTCGCTGCCGCGAGCGAAGAAGGGGTCTCGAGAGCGGTCGCTGCAGCGAGAGCCTGCGTTGCAACGGGTGCGCTTACGAGGTGCCGGCCAGCGGTCCGTGCAGAAATGATGATGAGGATTGCGTCGGAGATCCGGAACCGGGTTGCGGACGGTGCCTACATAGGTTGCCTGGAGAGCGGAAAGCCGCTCGAGGCCGCAAGAGCCGAGTTCGAAGAGGCCGCAAGATATTTCGAGTACTACGCGGGAATGGCCGACAAGATCGAAGGCAATGCGATCCCGTTGGGGGACGCTTACTTGGATTATACGATCCGGGAGCCCCACGGGATCTCCGTCCAGATCGTTCCATGGAACTTCGCGCCTTCCATCTGCGCCCGCTCGCTGGCACCGGCGTTGGCCGCCGGGAACGCCGTCGTCGTCAAGTCGCCAGAGCTGACTCCGTTGGCGATGATTATTCTCTTTGAGGCCATCGAACGCGCAGGAGTGCCTAAAGGTGCCGTGAATCTACTATGCGGGCTTGGGCAGCATACAGGTGCGGCTTTGGTCAACCATCCCGACATTGATCAGATTGTATTCACAGGCTCCGTACAGACGGGCGTGTCAATCATGAAGGCGGCCGCTGAGCGATCGGTGCCGTGCGTAATGGAACTCGGTGGCAAGTCCGCGGCCATCGTTTTCGCCGACGCCAATCTCGACCAAGTGGTCAAGAGTGTGAGGTCGGGCACCTTCTACAACGCTGGCCAAGTATGTTCAGCGTTGTCACGTTTGGTCGTCCACGCTTCTATCTATGAAGTGGTCGTGGAGAAGGTGTCGGCAATGGCCGGGACCTTGAAGGTCGGAGACGGTTTGGCAGGCGCAGACATGGGCCCCGTGGTGTCTGCACATCAGCTCAGGAAGATCGAGGGCGCATGCGACCGTGCCAAGACTGCTGGAGCGAGGCTGGTCACCGGAGGAAAACGCCTAAAGGACAAGGGAGGGTGGTTCATGCAGCCCACCGTATTTGCAGATGTCGACCCTCACATGGAAATAGCCCAGGAAGAGGTCTTCGGTCCGGTTCTATCCATTATCAAATTCGAGAGCGACGATGAGGCCTTTGACATCGCGAACGGCACGCGGTTCGGCCTCGTCTCGGGCGTCTTCACACAGCGGCTCGATATCGCTCTCACGGCGCCGCCCCGTCTGAATGCAGGGCAGGTCTTCGTCAATGAGTGGTTCGCTGGCGGGATCGAGACCCCTTTTGGGGGAAATAAGATGTCGGGGCATGGGCGGGAGAAAGGACAGGAGGCCATCGGCAGCTACGTCCGGACCAAGAACGTGGGAATCTTCTTGGCTCGTTAAAATCGAGGGCCGGTAACTTCCCTGGGCAACGGGTCCAAGTCCGCTGAAACCGGCAGCTTCTTCGAGGTTCGGCGGAGCGCAAAACGAGAGGTTTGGTTTGCATGGAAAAGGCATGTTTTAAGCTGGCTGATCTCCTCATTGCCACCGCGCCTCGTACGCCCTTTGGATGCGGGGGAGCTGTCAATACCAAAGATAAAGCCACCAAAAAGGTGGTTCATACCGACTACGACATTCCTGACAAAGTGATTGGCTGAGCTAAGGTTGGGAATATCGCCAATGTCTAAATTGGAACCGGCTTCGCTTCAATAACGTCGCTCAGTAGGCGATACGGCAAGCACTTCTTCTCCGCTGACAGAACGTGAGTTAGGTGGCCGCCGTAGCAACAGACTGCGTTGCGTAGGACTTCATCTTCAGCGATAGCCCCAAAAGATTCGAGACTGGCAATCTTACGGATGTAAGAAAAAGTTCGCGCTGTGAGCAGCCGAGTCGCGGTGCTGGCTACCATTGAAGGAATGTGATCGCAGTTGTAATGCACAATATCTTCTTCAAAATAGGAGTGATAGAGCGAGGCCGAAGATATGCATGTTTCGACCAAATCACGATCGCATGCTGTACAATCGCACAAGATGCTTCCTCGTTGCATGGCTCTAACCATGCTTCTGTCGATAAGATACTCCATTCTCCGCTTGGAAAGATCGGAGCGACGCACCGCACAATTGAGGACTATATCGATCTCGGGTAGTGCCGCCGCGATCGTGTCCTGAGTGCGTGAAGGATCCTTGTTATCCATGACGATCAGCTTAGTGCCGGTTGCACCAATGTAGTCGACGCCATCGGTTTCGAAGCGCTTGTTGGCTTTGCTATTGAAATCCTCGCGACCTTGAGTGACGACGACGGTAACGGCAAGTCCAAGGTCCGACAAGTACTTAAATGCGGACAGACCGATATTGCCACATCCGATTATCAGAGCCCGCCCTCCGGGAAGAAAGTTCTCATTTCGCGGGCAGAATACCCCTTTTTCCTTGGAGCACAGCTCTAGTGCTCGCTGAGCGAAGAGATAACCGGTCAGTCGGCTCATCGGCTCGAGCAGTGGTCGCCGGGCGCCTTTTCCCACCCATTCATAGGCAATTCCAAGAAACCCTCTACTGGTAAGCTCAGAAATATCCTGCGGATCAATGTTCTCATCAAAATGCAAATACGCAAAGAGAATATGACGCGGCGTATAGTCAGAATATTCTGAGCGCAGTGGTGCTTTCACCTTGAGAAGGAGCTGCGCTTGGGCGAGGACTTCGTCTTTTGTCACCACCTCCCCCCCGTGGGCCTCATAATCCGCATCCGAGTATCCAGCCCCTTCCCCGGCGCTAATTTCAACATAGACCTTGTGACCGAGACGCGATAGAGCCTGCGCTTGGATCGGTTGGAGTGCGACTCGCCGCTCGTCTTCTTTGATTTCCCTCAAGACCCCGATGTCCACTGTTGACACTCCCTTTCATTTTTCGGTCACTCTGCGGTCAGACCGTTCCAGTTCTTTTGCATTCCATCTGGCCGGCCCGTGGCGCTTTGGTTATGAAATAACCCGGAAAACCCAGTAGTGAGCCGGTTCGTCCGCGATGTATCTGCCGTCACTTAGACATTGGGCCGGCACAACGACGCCCTCTTGCTGAAGACGCCGCACCTCATCTTCAAAGGATGTGGCCTCAAGATACCGCCTGCTAGTGCTTGCGATAACGAAGCCGTTAGCTCGCGTTACGCGAGCTAGTTCGCGTAACGCTTGCGGCCGGACTTGCCCCAGCCCGAAGACGCCGCAGCAGACGGTAATGTCGTAGGTCGCATCCGGATATTCGGAGAGGGTCACGTTAAGGTCGGCGTCGACCAGGATATTGCGGTAGACGCCGGTTCGTCGCGCCTTACCGGCCATCTCTTCCGTAAGGTCGAACCCGTCGATCAACTCGAAGCCAAGGCGTGCAAGTTGCACGCCGACCAGACCTGTTCCGCAGCCAGCGTCCAGGACTGTGATGGCTTCTCGCGCGCTCGCCAGATAAGCGGCCTGCACCACCCCCGCCAGTTCGGCCACGGTTATCGGTCCGTAGTATTTCTCGCCGCTGACATCCCGATTGTACGAACTGGCCCATTCTCCATAGAATAGTGCCAAGCGGCTGGCGTCGCATTTGAGGTGGGAAATCTCGGCGCGTTTTCGTGCGGCTTGGTCCAGGGCCGGCTCTCGCTCGGGAGTCTTCATTGACAATTCCCTCCGGGTTGATGGCTTGGTACAGCTGCGCTTGAACCATTAAGCTTTTCGTTGCGGAGCATTAGGTGAGGCAACAAACCGCTCGGTAAGAACTTGCCTAGGTGAACTGAGCCGGTCATAGGGGGGGGGATTTCGACCCAACCATGGTCTCCCTCGAATCCAGCAATCGGCCTGAATCCATCGTCGCCTGAAGTCACCACCTCTTCTTCCGACAGACCCCGATGGCTTCGAAGCTTCGGAGATAATTGACCGAATGATCGGCCGACGAAAGTTCCCGGACTACAGACTAGTTCGTTCGGCGGTAAACGGAGATATGACGATTGCTGCCTTCGGCGAAAGCACTTCTCCCCCAATCTCCCCACCGTTCTGCGAGCTCCAGTCCGACGCACTCGGCCATGGTGTCGAGTTCTTGATGATAAACGTAACGGGCGCGATGTGGTAGTCGTCTGACCGATGTGCCAGAAAACCAGAGAAGGCTCGAGACCAAGTTCTGGTTCAGTGGATCGTGGACATGCGTATTGAGTATTGTGTTCTCGTTATCAACGAAAATCGTAGTAGTTTTCTGTCCGTTCACGAAGCCTTGCAACGCCGGGACATCTAGCTCGATCACCAAAAATCCCTGGACATCTAGCACCTCCGCAGCACAGCGGAGGCATGCCAATTGAGCTTCGCGTGTGAAGAGAGCCTTGAAAGTATTATACACACAATATATTAGGCTGTAGCGTTGCTCCGACCGGAAATTGGCAATGTCAGCCCTCCAAGCTTTCACCAACTCGGTGCGCTTGGCGAGTACTTCCAACATGCTATCCGAATTGTCTATACCTTCGACGCTGACCCCTCGTTCACTCAACGGTATCGCCACGCGCCCGTCGCCAATACCAAGTTCGAGAGCACGCCCCCCGCTACAATGCTCCTCAAGGAAATCAACAGTCTCCACTACATCAACCATTCTACCGTGTGCGCGGGCAAATTCGCTATAATTATTAGCCCAGACCTTATCATAGACAAATCCAGCGTCCATTATCTTGTTCTCCTGTGAATACGTTCATTTTGTTGCTGCGTTGCTAGCTAATCCCGGGCTGGAAAGCTCGAAGTTGTCTGGCCGATTGGAAAAGGCGTTGCGATAGGGCGCCCCGTGGCTCCAGTAATGTGAACAACGTGTCCACGGCAGTCAGCACTAGGACATGCGTTTTGATCGGCCGAGCGTCTCCGATCGTCGATCCGACACCGTTGCCGGTCTGGTGCAAAACTGCTTTTCCTTTGATTTCATCAACCACGGTAATCATCGCCAGAACGAAAATCTGTCGGAAACTCTCGTCTGAGGTAGGCAAATGCCGTGCCAACTGCACGAAATAAGTCTCAGGCTGCTTTCACACGGTTGTTTAGCCACTAAGATCGTGGTGCGGCAAATAATTAAATTGGTAGGCCCCGGGTCGCACCCACGACAAACCTGACAGGAGTGTCGGCTGTCTAACGCCTTTCTCGCTAGAGCTCGTGATCGAATAGCTCAGCCATTCAACTTTCGTCCTCAAAGATCAGCCGAAAGGGCCCGCGACGCCGACGTTGAAATCTCCGCTGTCGTCGGCTACGGCTCCCAGTGGTAGTCAAACCGCGCCGCGAATGCGGCAGGCTCAGGTTGCAGCTGCTAAATGAACATTCCAAGTTGAAACAGGCCGTAGAATTGATAGCCATGCAGCTCATCAATCTCAGGCAGACCGTATCAGCGCGCGATCTTCAGCATTTCGCAACGGAAGTCGGTTAACTCGCACCGCAACGCGATCCGCGTCGCAAACATCGCACCAATCACCGTCTCCAGGAGTGACGTGCCCTGGGGTCGATGCCCGGATGGCGCGTAAAGCTTCCCACGACTGACTTCTCCCACCTTCAGTCCAGAGCCGCTCAAGACCCCCGAATGCTCAAGGTCGAGAAGGTTGCCTTGCAGAAGTCTTGCGTCCAAGAAGAAGGGTTCTGCTATCCGTGCAAGTCACTGATTTGGCACGAAGTGGGCGATACCATGCCATCCGCACCAGTTAGGCGATCACCCGCGCATCCTTCGATTGGTCTTTACTGTCGTCGCCGAATGCGCCGCCTTCACGTGGTGTGACTTGAGCAGGGACCGCATCGCGTCCGGCGGCCACAAGCCCGGCATGCAGCCAATGCGATCGAGTCGTCGAAATAGCGGGCAAGGCCTCGGGCTCGCTGGCGATTTCCGCGGGGACGAGGGGCGAGGCGATCTCGACAAGAACCTCGACCTACCACCAAACCCCGGCAAGGTCCTGAAACAGACTGAGACGGCTCCCCCTCCTGACCCCATCATGCGGCGGCCAGAGCGGCCGATTGCGAAGAAAGGCGAGTGACCTACGTGCGGATTCCGACGTGGAACCGCACGCCATCCCGATCAAAAGCCGGACAGGATCCGGCTAATTGCCAAAACTGTCCGCGATTTTCCTTGTCTCAGTCTGAGGGTGCACTCCAACCGCGTCCGGCATGAAATCGGAATGGGTGGCCGGCTTCAGATCGGAATCACCGTCCGGCATCACCGGAATACGCAGCCTACAGGACGGCCCAAAAAAATTGCAGGAGTGGCTTGACCCAAAGGTTCCAATCAGATCGAAGGCCCTCTGGAGCAAAGCAGCCGAAAGAACGCTGCATGGCGGCTCTCCTTCTAGCTAGTGACACACCTACAGGTGACCATTCAGTCGTTCAATCAGGAAAAAAGTCACTTCCATACAGACGCTGCGACGCGTAGGAAATTTTCACCCATAATTCCTCTAATGTCCTGGTCAGAGTATCCGCGCCCACTCAGTGCATCTGCGATTTGTGGAAATGCTTCTGGATCCATAAAGCCAAGGTTTGCTCCATCCGGATACTGCGAAGGTGGCCAATACTTAGTATCCCACGATTCCGAAAGGCCAACGGTGTCCGGGAAATAGTCAAGTCCGATACCGACGTGTTCGGCGCCAACCAATTCGACCTTGTAGTCTATGTGCTCCAACATAGCTTTAATGCTTGGTTTTACCGCACCAAGAAAAACACCTATCCCAGTAACGCCTGTCACGCCGCCCTTCGCGGCGCATGTTACAATCTGCTCATCAAACAAATTCCGTTCGTGTTCACAAATCCCCCTGCAGTTCGAATGCGAAAACACAACAGGGTCTTCCGAAATTTCCATTGCATCCAGCGAGGACCTGCAGGAAACATGGGAGCAGTCGATCACCATTCCCACTCGGTTCATTCTTCGAACAATGTCTCGGCCAAAGTCCGTCAGCTTTTGGTCTGAGTCGTGGCACCCGGACGCAGCTCCGTTGTTTTTGTTGTATGTAAGAGTCATTTGGCGGACGCCAAGCTCATAGTAAACGTCCAGCATATCAATGGAACCGTCCAAGGAATTCATCCCTTCAATGTCGAACACGATCCCTAGCTTTCCGTCCGCCTTGGCTTGCCGAATTTCTTTTTCACTGTGCACGATTACACATTGATTTTGTCGCGCAGCAACCGCCGCGCGAAAGTTAGCGAGATTCTTGACGCATTCGGACCATGGACTCACGTCAGATCCGACGTTGAGGGTCAATACTGTCACACCTGCGTCGATGTAACGTTGAAGGTATGGCGGCTCACGACCATCATCAAATTTAATGCCGGAATGAGCGTCCCAGATGAGGCCGTCGAAGGGCAGTTCTTTTTCGATCACTAATACCTCCTTTAGAGCCCTGACTCGATACTCGACATTTGATCGGCGGCCGAGCGGGAGGAGGGGATGATAACCTAGGCGTCGCCTCGACGCTCTTAGCCCTTGTCGGAACGCCCCCCTCTACCCAGGCGTCCGACAGCGGCTTTTTCCGAAGAAAATCTGGACGGGGCTACTCAAACGAGTCCGCCACCCAGGCTCGCCAGCCTTTGCCTCGGTGTTTAAATAGCCCGATCGTCTCCGGTCGGCAGTCCGGCGCCGTTACCGGATTGTTTACACTGACTGCACTTTCCTCCTCGTCTCATCGATCACGACGTTATCCACAGATGGCAATCTGTCGGCAACTCTTTCCAGAAGCCAGTCGCAAAAGAAATGCCAACCGCGCAACAGGGATCTCTGAAAGATGTTTCCGAAGTCATTCAGTGACTTAACTCTTGGCGCGATCAGAACAGTCATAGTGCGGCAGAACCACGTCGCGCAGTTGCGGGTCGCACACACGACAAAGTCGACAGGAGTGTCGTGTGGGCGTCAAACTAACGGTCTAGCCATCACCGTCGGATGACCGCGGCGCCCGATGAGACTTATCAAAACGTACCACAATGGTGACCAGAGCGCCGCCTCAGGCCGCCGAAAGCTCATCGCCGTGCATGAAGCGGGCTAGCTGGCCCGCCTTATTCATCGTCGCGGCGGTTCGAGAGCCGCCGAGCGATGGTAGTATCAGGTAGTGTGCTGAGAGTCCTGCAAATTCGCTGCGAGAGGGCGGTCATGGCAGGCTGGCGCCCGCCACGACCTTGCGCAAGCATGTCGCAGAGCTGGAGACCCGCACTGTGACGCGCTTTGAAGCATCATTGCCATTCTCATAACCGGCGGCAATCATCTTCATGCGGAATATCGGGGACCTGGCCGGCATTGCGGATCATCGATGCGGCGAGCCAGACGCTCCGCAACCCACAGCTACTCCTCTACCTCGGTCAGAACAGGCCACGCCGAGGATGAAGTCAACATCGTTGGCGCGGCACCAGTCGATGACCTGTGGACTGCAATAGCGGCTGTCGGCCCGGCGTCGGCGAGGACGGGCAAGGTCCGCCGCTTCACAGAATTCCTGGATCAGGCCGCCAGCTGGAGTACTCGTCGTGATAGGCATTGAATAGACGAAGCTACTGGCCGCCGTGCACGGCATCAAAGGTGTCGTCAATGTCGAGCACGATCCGCTTCGGAAACCGCCGGACGGAGACGCAGTAAAGATCAAGATCGCCCGGCCCATCGCGACCAGATCCCGCGCGCCGGGCAGGTTCTCCAGCCGGCACATTGTCGATTGCGACGACTTGCCTTCGACAGATTACAAGCCGCCCATTTTTCAAGCTAGCTGACCGGCATATTTCAAGCTAGCTGACCGGCATATGTCCGGCTTCCCGCAAGGCGCCTAGGAAGAGAGCGGCATGGTCGTCGACATTAATCTTGGCCTGCATCGACAGAGGCATGCCGGTCCAATTCTCCAGTGGCGCGGTCAAAGCAGAGAAAATTCCACCGACAATGCAATGGCGGATAACAACGCCTTGTATGTCCAAAGCCAGCACGCCGGTCCGGTCACTTGGATATCGGATGGCCGCGATCCGCTGGACCGCCGCGTCACCGTCCACCCGCACGTCGAAAAGCAGGACACCGCGGCTCCTGGCGGCTATCGCCGCGGCTTTTTCACTGAAGCCTATGGAGAGAGCGCCGACACTTTCGACCGCCATCTGGAATACCAGCGAATCCAGTTCATCCGCAGCCATGGGAGTAATTGCGCGCAACACAGGGGTGATTGCAACGACACACTCGGCTTGTTCACAGATGTCGGCCCAAGACCGATCGTTTGGTTTGGGTTGCCGGTCGGCGACTGACGGCATGCTCCGATTCGAGCCAATCCTGAAGCTGAAGGCGCGGGTTGCTAATGACGTTGGGCTTGCGCTCGAGGCTCATCAACAAACTCGGTTCCTTCAGTCCCCGAAGCTCGGCCACTTGGCCTTGATCGCGGCGTCGACAACTTTGTTTCTGAAGGTCCGGGCCTCTTTCAGAGTCTATTTTGTTATGCCTGGATCTCGGACATGCAGTGAAGTGGGCCGTCTATTAGGTTCGTGTTTCTTGCAGGCTCAGCCCGCTTTAGCACAGCGGCACGTTAGCGCATCAACCTCGTCCTCAGTTCACAAGCGAGGCTCCCTGGGGTACTGGCAGAGCAGAGAAATCTCCGGTCGCAGCCTACCCGGTCAAAACAGGAAACCCCAAGATGAAGACTCTCGTCGTCTGCTCCGGCGGATTGGATTCCGTTTCCCTTGCTCACAAAGTGGCAGCGGAGCAGGAACTCGCCGGCCTCCTATCCTTCGATTACGGCCAAAGGCACAGCAAGGAATTGGACTTCGCCGGCCTTTGCGCGCAGCGTCTGAACGTCCCGCACCGCATCATCGATATCCGCGAAATCGGCGGCGGCCTTTTCGGCTCGGCGCTGACCGACAATGTGGAGGTACCCGATGGGCACTACGCCGAAGACATGATGAAGGTCACGGCGGTGCCCAACCGGAACGCCATCATGTTGGCAATCGCCTTCGGCTTCGCTGCCGCGCGCAAGACCGAAGCGGTGGCGACGGCCGTGCACGGTGGCGATCACTTCATCTATCCGGACTGCCGGCCGGCCTTCATCGACGCCTTCCAGATGATGCAAGACCGCGCGCTCGAAGGCTACGCGAATATTCGCCTCTATACGCCTTATGTGAATCTCACGAAGGCGGACATAGTTGAGGATGGAGCCCGATACGGCACGCCATTTGCGGAGACCTGGTCCTGCTACAAGGGCGGCAAGCGTCACTGTGGACGGTGCGGGACCTGCGTCGAGCGGCGCGAGGCGTTCTATCTCTGTGGGCACCCAGATCCCACCGACTACGAGGACGCCGACTTCTGGCTCGACGCGGTGCGCAGGAGGAGCGTGTAATGTTCCGTATTACCAAGGAATTCCACTTTTCGGCCTCGCATCAACTCACGTCCTTGCCCCCTGACCACCAGTGCGCGCGCCTGCACGGGCATAACTACATCGTCGAAGTGGAGCTATCGGGCGAGCAACTGAACGAGCACGGCTTTGTCCGCGACTATCACGATTTGGCACCGCTCAAACGCTATATCGACGAGAACTTTGACCACCGACATCTCAACGACGTGCTGGGACACGAGCAGGTCACGGCCGAATGTCTGGCCAGACATTTTTATGAGTGGTGCAAGGCACGGCTGCCTGAAACCTCGGCCGTACGGGTGAGCGAAACGCCGAAAACATGGGCCGAATGCCGGCCATGACCGATACGCAACCCGCAATCCGCGTAAGTGAGATTTTCGGGCCGACGATCCAGGGCGAGGGCGTGCTCATCGGTCTGCCGACGGTCTTCGTCAGAACCGGCGGGTGTGATTATCGCTGTTCCTGGTGCGACAGCCTGCATGCGGTGGACAGGCAATTCCGGCATGAATGGGAGATGATGTCCTCCGACGCGGTGTGGCAAAACGTGGTCGCGCTTTCCGGCGGCCGCCCGTTGATGGTTTCGCTGTCAGGCGGCAATCCGGCTATCCAGCCCTTCGGTGCTCTCATCAAGCGAGGCCATGATGAGGGCTACCGATTTGCGCTGGAAACCCAAGGTTCCGTCGTCAGGGTATGGTTCGCCGAACTTGACGTGCTGGTCCTCAGCCCAAAGCCGCCGTCAAGTGAAATGAGGACCGATTGGGCCACTGTCGAGGCATGCTTCCAAGCGGCGCAGGACAAGCCGCAAGTCGTGCTGAAGCTCGTTGTCTTCGACAAAAATGACTATGCCTTTGCGAAAGAGGCCGCCGCGAGATTTCCGCGACTTCCAGTCTATCTGCAACCCGGCAATCATACGCCGCCACACCCCGGAAACGAGGACGCACCTGTCGACGTTGATGGAATAATGAAACGCATGGAGTGGCTGGTTGATAGCGTAACCCGCGACAGGTGGTTCGAAGCCCGCGTGTTACCACAGCTGCACGTTATGCTCTGGGGTAACAAACGAGGCGTCTAGCCAGCACTCGCCGGGGCGACAGCCTTCGGCATCCCATAGCAAGAATCGACAATCAGGATGCCGATCGCAGGCTCGTAAAGAGCTTGCGTCGACGGTTTCCTGTCGCTGCCAGGTAGCATGCGGCGCCCGGAGCGACACTCCACCCTGACCGTCGGCCCTTCTGTCGGATAGGCGCGCCAGGGCCAATGCAGAAATCCGCATAAGCACGATATGAAGGATTGCTGACGAATGTCATCGCTAACGCGGGGGCGTCGCTCGCCGTCGCCGGCTCGCGGGGCGAGCCGGATGAAGTTCGGCTTGGCAAGGTCCTCGAGCGCTTTGCGGATCAAATCGTCCTGCTTGAACGGCGCTTGCCGCCGGCCAGCTCGCGTGAACGCCGCGCATGAATTGGGGGCAGGGCGCAAGCATCAAAGAGACCAGCTGCTATCTGCAGCCGATAGCCATGAACCCTCGCAATTTCCAGTGCTGCGGAAATGGCTAGCAATCGATCAAACGCGATTGAGGCGAGTTTTATGATCGAAATGCTCAAACTGCCGCTGAGTGCCTGGCCGTTTCACTCTCGAAATATTTGTCGAACTTCACCGCAATGCTCCTTACGAAGGGGCGGTTTTCCGGCGGCACGACGAATTTGTCGCCTTGGAGTTCAAGCAGTCGAGCGGGATCCTTGAGGGCGATGGAGCTTGCCTGACGAAGGAGCTTTTGGCCGGCTTTCCCGAAGCGCTCCACCAGGTCGATCGCCGAGAAGGCGAAATCGCACATCAGTCGCTCAATGATCCAGCCCCGGACGCGATCGTCGTCGGAAAATGCTACACCGCGGACGCAGGCCAGCTTCCCCTCTTCCACCATGCTCCGGTATTCGCCGGTCGAAGGCATGTTCTGCACGTAGCCCTGGCGAAACCGGCCGATGGACGAAGGGCCAAGTCCAATCAACGTCTCGCAGCGATCCTCGGTATAGCCCTGAAAATTGCGATGCAACGCTCCCGCGCGGGCCGCTATCGCTAACGTATCGCCCGGCCTTGCGAAATGGTCGAGCCCGATTGATTCGTATCCCTTGTCCTCGATCGCTCGCGCAGCAAGTTGCGATTGCGCGAACCGCTCCGTGGCACCGGGGAGCCATGCCTCGTCGATCATCGTCTGATGCTTCTTGAACCAGGGCACGTGGGCATAGCCGAACAGCGCGATCCTGTCCGGTTCCAGGGTGAGCGCCTGCGCTATGGTGGAACGCACGCTCTCGCTGGTTTGATGCGGCAGGCCATAGAGCAGATCAAGGTTCACGGACTCTACTCCCCGGGAACGAACGCCATCGACGACTGCCTTGGTCTGCAAAAAACTTTGCTCGCGGTTGATCGCCCTTTGCACTTTCGGATTGAAGTCCTGCACGCCGACGCTCGCCCTGGTCATGCCGATTTCGGCAAGCGCGTCGAGGCGGGCTCCGTCCATATCGTTCGGATCGATCTCGACACTGATTTTGGCATCCTGGAGAAAATCAAAATTGTCTCGCAGCGCCGTCCCCAATGTCACCAGATGCTGCGGCTTCAGCATGGTCGGCGAACCGCCCCCGAAATGAACCGCGCGAACTCGGCCCTTGCCGCTGACGAGGCTGCCAACTGTCACGATCTCTGCATGCAACGAACGCAAATAGGAGGCAACTGGCGCATAGCGACGCGTATGTTTGGTATGGCACGCGCAAAACCAGCAGAGCCTGTCGCAATAGGGAATATGCAGGTAAAGCGATATCTCCCCGCCGCCTTCGAGCGCCTCCAGCCAGCCGCGATAAACGACTGCATCGATACCTCGATGGAAATGCGGTGTGCTGGGGTAACTGGTATAGCGCGGGACATTCTCACCAAGTCTGGCAGCCAGTTCCGATCGCATGTCGTCGTCAACCTGTTTGAGTCGCCGGGACTGTGGACGCACGGATGAGCCAAAGCACTGATCTCGGTCAGCCTCCAGCATGACAAACTGCCGCAAGGATTTTTCTACCGACGATTGTTATCGTGCCGGCGCTTGGGACCGGGAGGGCGATCAGATCGGGAGAGCGATCAATGACACAACGGCACGGCCCTCACAGTTCCGGCATCCCCGCCTATTGCCTGTCTTGCCAGGCACGGCACCATGGCCTCTGCAGCGCGCTCGATCCAGATCGTTTGGCCAAGCTCGCCAGGACTTCGTCACGGCACAGGGTCGAACCGGGCGTCGAATTGATTGGCGATGCCGAGACCCTCAACAGCTATTCGAACGTGCTTTCGGGCGTGGTGAAGCTGACGAAGAGCCTCTCGGACGGCCGCCAGCAAATCGTCGGTCTGCGGTTCGCGCCGGATTTTCTGGGACAGCCCTTCAAGGCGAAAAGCGCGATCTATGCCGAAGCGGCAACGACTGTCTCGATATGCTCGTTTCCGAAAGAGGCAATCGAAAAGATGATGAAGCAATCACCGGAGCTCGAGCATCGCCTGCTCACGCAGACGCTGAACGAGCTCGACGAAGCACGCGAATGGATGGTGACTCTGGGCTGCAAGACCGCGCCTGAGAAGGTAGCGAGCTTTCTTCTCATGATCGCCCGCAACATCGGTTCCAGTGCTGGCCCGGCAGCCAGATCGGCGCGCTTCGATCTGCCGCTAACGCGCGCCGACATCTCTGATTTTCTTGGAATTACAAATGAGACGGTGAGCCGTCAGCTGACCAGACTGAGAATGGACGGCGTGATCCGGATCGAGAACAGCCGCCGTGTCACGGTAGACGACATGAGCCGGCTGGAACAACGTTGCGGTGGGCGGTGGCCGAGGCGAAACCGCTGTTGAACGAGACCTGCGGCCGGCTCGCTCGTGGCCGGCCTGGCCGCCTCTCCCGTTCCCGCCCGCTCCATTCGCTATGCTCCCATGCTGGGGACAATGCGGCTACGCGGAGCCGGCAGGGGGGCCTTTCTACAACCCTGCTGCTTTCGTCAGGTGACGCCGAATAAATCGCGCGGGTTTGATACTTGCGAGTCATTCCGCAGAGCGGCCGAGCTGCTCGTGGACATATGACTCATCGATTTCGGCCATGGAGGCAAGGCCCGGCTAGCACCGAATGCCACCCCTTTGCCGTTCGCCTTCGGGCAGATCGCCGCACACGCTGGCCGCAAACCCGCGCGTTTGATGAGACGGGTAACTTCTTGGCCGCTGAGTGGCCTGGCGGCGACCTTTTTGCTGTCAAGTGACTTAGAGAACTGACCCGATTTTTCGCAGCCGGTCACACCTTACGTGTCCTGCGGTGCCACGTCCGGCGCCTGGTTCAGATGACTCTTGCATTGAATGAATCGCGATAACGCACCTCAAAACTGGAGAGAGCTGATTGAATCGAGTGATACCACTTTGGGATTTGCGAGATCTGCGTGCTCGAGCGCAGACAGTGTTCGCGTGCGGTTCTGGCCATCTCCTCAAAATCACTATAACCGACCGCAAGGCGATGCATCATTTCTGCAGCTTTGTCCTCGATGTCCGGCTCGTGGAGGACAACGCCATTAAGCCCATTTACGACCTGCCTCTTCAGACCAAAGGCGGACGACACTACGACGGGTTTGCCTCGGAACAGAGCCTCCGTTGCCGTAAGGCCGAAACCCTCTTCGCGAGATAGAGCAAATACTCCATGCGCGTTCTGTTGCAGCCGGCCGACGATTTCCGCATTTGCGTCGTGGTCCTTCATCGAAATACGGACCAGATAGACGCGCCGCCGCACTTCCTCCGATAATTGAGTGCATAATAGGACGCATTTCTCGAAATACTCCCGTCCTTCAGGATCGTCGGCAACATCCAAAGGATCCGGTCCCGCGATCACCAGGCGTGTATCGTAGGCTTCCGCGAGCGCCGTTTTCACAAAGCGATCGTAAGCGGCGATAATCCGGTCAATACCTTTCAGTCCATCCCACCTGGATACATGAAGGAAGTACCGTGAGTCGAGAATGTCCTGAAGAGAGGGGGTGGGCTCGAATTCTTGGCCGTTGAACGAAACCAAATGGTCTAGCGTCTGGCTTGCTGGCCCTTCATAATTACGGTTCTTGCTTGAAAATGGGCTGATGGATGGCGGGATGATATCTATAGGCAGATCAGTATCAAAGGCATATTCCTTGGCGCTTAGGACAATGCGTTGGAATTGATGGAGGTATTCGCCCAAGAATCCCCAGATTTCGTCGACCGTCGGGGTGCGCTTTGGATAGCCGATGTGGCATCGCCAGACAGCCGGGTGCGGGTGAGATTCAAGGAACTTCGCAGCCGCAACAAGAGGCTGCGGATCATGAATTACCAGGAAGCCGTCGGGCCTGATGATCCTTTCCAGCTCCGTAGCGCCTTTCTTCGATGCCTCAAGATAATGCGGGAGCAGAACATTCAAACCTGCCACGTTGACGTCGTGAAGAGAATTATGAAGCGCTTTGGTGAATTGAAAGAATTGCTCTTCCTTCGGCTTAAAGATGAGCCAACGCACATCAAAACCAAGGTCCCGAAGCAGGCAAATGTGATGTGGAAGCATTTCGGCCACCCCACCGCCGAATGCGGTGGAATTTATGTGCCAAATGCAACGGCTGCCGATCATGTTACGAGCTTCTCCGGACGAACGAAATAGCTCATCGAGGAGTTCCTCATAATGGTTTCGCTCCGCCACGTAATGGGCAAGTACCGAGCCTTCTACCAGCACCTCATCAAAAAGTGAGGTGCGGGGTTTCGTTGATACTTTCATCGTGGCCCCTCCCTTAGGTCTGTGGAGCAGGTTCAACTCAGCTGGTTTGAAAGGAAGCCTCGCCAAAGTTCTCTATCCAGCCCCTTGTGTCAGGATGACCTCTGGCGTTGGGGCCGACGCCGACGCAGTCGCAGCCTGCCGCGATCGCCGCTTCAATTCCGGTGGGGGAATCCTCAAAAACCAAGCATCTTTTGCCGGCGATGCCCAGCATTCGCAACAGCGTTTGATAGGGTTGCGGATACGGCTTTCCCTGACTGACGTCCTCGGCTGCAATCATGATCCGCGGCCAGGAGAGTCCAGCCGCCTCAAGGCGGGCAAGGGCCGAAACCCGTGCCGAAGAGGTGACAATAGATCGCCTTTCTGCTGGGATAGAGCTATAGAACTCTACGGCGCCCTCGATCGGTTGCAACAGTCCCATCGCTTGAACTTCGTAATCCGCAATGCGATCTGCCTCGCGTTCTGGCGAGAGATTGGGCGCGATCGCCGCCACCAAATCGACGTCGCGGCGGGCGGCCGACATTCGCACCGCGTTATCCGGAGAGATCCGTTCCTCCCTTGCCCATCGACGGAGTGCGCTTTCGACCACAGCCTCCGAATCTACAAGGGTTCCGTCCAGATCGAAGGCTACGTGATCATAGTCGTCGAGATGAACATTAACGGTTGCGGTTTTCGTGCGATTTTTCAAGGCTTTCCGCCCCATATCAGCCCCAATGATGCTTATTGGAAAGGCACGCTCTCTCTGCGGTGTGAAATGCCTCCGCGCACTATTCGACCATGGGCTGGGTCAGTAACCTGTGCAGTCATGTCTTCGTCCCAACAGTGTGCCGGCTGCAAAGCGGCAAAAAATGCACCGTCCATGGAGCCAGGACCGAGCATCTAAGTTGCGCCTTTACCGTGTGACATAGCCATTCGCCTGGCGTTGGCCATGATTGTGTGGGTCGGATTGCTGTTCCCGGCGAAGTTCATAACGGAGCCATCCATCACATGGATGTTGGTCAACCCATGGACCCTGCCGCAGCTGTCCACGACCGAGTTCCTCGGATCACTACCGGCGCGCATCGTGCCGTGCAGGTGGGAGCTGCCTTTTCCCGGGAAATATGGCTCTCGCTCGATGCGGCATGCGCCAAGGTGGCGCAGGATGTCATCCGCGCGATCGCCGAGAAAATTCCTTCGTGCACGGTCATTTTCCGAGCTTCGGTATTCGAAACGGATATAAGGGGTACCGTACTGGTCAGCGGCCTCGTCAAGCGCGACGCGGTTATGCGACCATGGCTCTTCTCCGGCTATGTAGTGCAGGCGCACGACGCCGACGTTCTCATTCGGCGACGCGAAATTCGCTTCATAAATGAGCCCACCAAATTTGCAGGGCGCGCCGTTATGTTCGTAGAACTCATCGGTATAAACGGTCGAATGCGGTCCCCAGTGGGGAGCAAATGCATCGGAGCCCCGATCGGCCCGCTCCATGTAGCCGACGGAGTAGCCGCCAATCTTGAACGAGAGGCCGCGTCCAACGAGGCCGGATTCATTTCCTATTCCCTTCGGAGCATGGTCACCCTTCGACCGGAGCATCAATGCCGCTGTTTGTACCGCGTTTGCGCAGACGATGACCCTTTCAATTGGGATCCGGATCAGTTCCGACGAGAGCGGCACATAGCACTCAAGGGCTCCAGCCCGACTGTCTTTCTGCATTTGGATCCGGTTGACGAAACAGCCGTATAGAACCGAGATTGACCCTGGCAGGGCGGAGTCATCCAAAATGTTTCTTGCAAGCACTGATGCTCTCGCATCCGTAGGGCACGCGAGTTCATCGCAAGCCGAACAATTGATGCATCCCTTGTTGCTCCCTGGCGGCCTGATTGCTAGTGGGATGGTTTTTGATCTTATGCCGAGTTCCTGCATTGCATTGGATAACATCAGTCCACGCGGACTGGGTGGATACGATGGAAGCCCATTCGCGCCACTGATCTCCAAGAGATGCTCGATCTCCAAATAGTAGGGTTCGAGCTCCTCGAGGGTAATCGGCCAGTCAATCGCCATGTCAGTCGTAAGATATTGGGAAGCTGACAGATCTGCTTGTCGGTATCTGAACGTTATCGCGTTGTAGAACGGCATCCCGCCGCCGACGCAGGACGCTGTCCAGGGGTTGCCATCGGCCTGACCATTGGAAGTGAATGCCTTGCTGTAGGGCTCTTGATGAGGCCCGAGCATGGCGCCAGGATAAGCCGGGCCTCCATATTCCAGGACGGCCACATGGCACCCCTTTTCAGCAAGTGTCCGGGCGACGATCGATCCAGATGGCCCGGAGCCGACAACAACCGCATCGAAGTTTGTGTAATTACTCGCGTGCGCCGCAATGTGTCTGATGTCCGTCACGGGTAATAGTCTCCTGTGGGGTGTGCGGTAGCGGGCCAGCGGGCGGTGCTCGCGATGGAGGTCAGGAGTTGCTTTATACGGGACGCGTAGTGGGGGGCGGCGATGCCTGTCGGACCGGTGGCTGGGTGGCGACAGTTGACGAAGAGGCCGTCGTGGGTGGATGCATTCGGAAGACCAGCGGCGGCGGCATTGGTGGGGTGACCATCAAACGTCTTCTCCTTTTCAGTGACGTGTTGCGGACGGCAGCGCATTTACTGTGCCAACGAGAAACCGTTTTAATTCAACCGATGCTCGTACTCTGGTAGTCGCATTTCCAACATTGTCGGACATTGGACAGTGCCAAACACCAAGCGCTCGCGGGCTCGGCAGCGATAAGATTGCTATTGCTCACTTTTTTCGCTATCATGAGTTATAGAAAGGCGCTCTATAGCTCATGGCATGGAATTGGGAGCAGGCCGACTGGCCGCATTTTACCTACGACAAGATGGCATTGGACCCGCTGGAAAGGGAGTTCCTGTTGCGATCGGGCGAGTTCCTGGGCGTGTTTCGCCATGTCAGCCCCGATGACCGCGACCAGATCCGCATCGATCTAATCAGCGAAGAGGCCTTGAAGACATCCGAGATCGAGGGGGAGTATCTCAACCGGGAAGGCCTGCAATCATCCTTGCGGCAGCAGCTTGGGCTCGGAGGGGAGAATAGGCCCATCCCGCCCGCCGAGCGGGGCATCGCCGAAATGATGGCTGACGTGTATCTGCATTTTGCCAACCCGCTCTCGCATCGCACGCTCTATGCCTGGCACAAGATGGTGATGTCCGGCGAGCGGCGTATCAAGACGATCGGCAACTATCGCCAACATGCCGATGTCATGCGGATCGTCTCTAACCGGTTGGACAAACCCAAAGTGCATTTCGAGGCGCCGCCCTCATCGCGCGTGAAAGCCGAGATGGACGCCTTTACCATCTGGTTCAACGATACCATGCCCAAGGGCAAGACTCCGCTTCCCGCGCTGACGCGCGCCGGTATCGCGCACCTTTATTTTGAGAGCATCCATCCGTTCGAAGACGGCAACGGCCGCATAGGACGTGCCCTTTGCGAAAAAGCGCTGGCGCAAAATCTGGGCGAGCCGAGCCTCATCGCGCTGGCCTACACGATCGAGCGTCGCCGCAAGGCCTATTATGGTCATTTAGAGGCCAGCAACAAAAACAGCGCGATCACTGATTGGCTGATCTACTTCGCCAGCACGATTCTAGAAGCGCAGCGCGTAACGCTCGCCCGCGTCGAATTCTCCGTTGCCAAGGCCAAGTTCTACGAGCACCACCGTGGGCAGTTCAACAAACGCCAGGAAAAAGCCGTCGCCCGGATATTCCGTGAAGGTATCGACGGCTTTAAAGGCGGCCTCAGCGCGGAGAACTATATCGCCATCACCCAGGCATCCCGCGCCACGGCGACAAGGGACCTGCAGGATCTGGTTGCCAAGGGTGCGCTGACAAGAACTGGTGAACTCCGACATACACGTTACATGCTGAACATTCGTGACAATCGTGCGTATATGCCATCAGCGAATGACTAAGTCTGTACCACCGCGCGGCGGTCAAGCGACTGCGACAGCACGGCCACGGCGACGGCCAGAAGCGCGAGCGTAGCGCCCACCAGCGGCAGGTTCGCGTACGATACGCCCCAGGAGATGGCGAGGCCGCCGATCCAGGCGCCGCCGACATTGCCGACATTGAAGGCGCCCTGGTTGAGCGTGGCGGCGAACAGCAGGGCCACGGCGAGCAGCGTGGGGACCACCGTCGGCATCAGCTTCCAGTCCGCAAACCTGCCGCCGATGATGTTGCCGATGGTCATGCCGGCGCCGAACAAGAGCAGCACCCAGGTGACGGTTGCCGTCGCCAGGCCGCAGACGCCGGTGAGATAGGGCTTGATGTACGTGAAGACGGCCGGCGACGAATGCGTGCCACGGATGAACCGCATCGTGCCACTTCGCCACCAGGCCATAGAGACGAACCCGATCAGCGCGCGGGGCGTGTGAAAGCTGCGTTACGTGAGCGACACGACCCTCACAGCGACGCCTCGAGGCAACCGGCCGCGGATCGCACCGGGCGGCATGCACGAGGTAGGCATCAACCGGATACGACAGCTTCGCAACCGCAGCCGGACGGGCTTGTCGAACAGGGTGATCGGCGGGCCGCCACAAGTGCCTCCCCCGCCTGGAGTGATGATCTCGACTACGTCGTGCAGCACTCTCATCTGTCAGCTTGTTGAAAGGCAAGCCCCCTAGAATAGTGTCCAGCCGCCAAACCGTCTTGAGCTGCTCTGAACAGGCAAAGGAGATAGGATGGATCCCTTCAACAATATCAATCCATCCCGCGTCTCGGATAGAACCCGCACAGACGACGCAGGCTCGCAACCACAGCAGGCCGACCAGGCGAGTTTTCAGGAGCATTTGAATGCCTTGCAACCGGGCTGGCATTGGCCGGCCGTTCCAAACAGCCGCCTTGCCAGGCGGCGTGGCGGCTTGCACGCAGATGCGACTGGATCGAGGCTGCCGCAAGAGGAGGGCGCCGGGGAAGGCGGCTCGCGCTTGCCCTTTGCTCCACCAGCCCACTCACCCGTGCAGAGTTTCGACCAGGACGAGGTCTTTGCCGCCGCCGACCGGGCCGGGCCGTTGCCGGCTGCAAGTTTCGCCTCGGCGCAGTTCTGGCAGGAGGCGGAGCGCGTGGCCCACTCACCCGCGCCGAGCGTCAATCAGGAGGAGCATCCGCGTCGCCGTGCAGCGATTGGGGACGCTTCCGAAGCTTTGAGTTCCATGCCGCCGCCGCGGGTCAATCTGCCGGGCAGGGGATTTGGAAGGGCAGCCGAAAGCGTGAATCCCCCTGATGTCGTCGCGGAGGCGTATCGGCCTGCGGCCAATCAACAGCGCGATCTGACCGGCGCGCGCCACACAATGCCGACCGAGGCGACGCGCCAAGGTGCCGTCGTTCAGCAAACCCGCAGTCGCAAGCGAAGCCGCGAGCACCCGGACGAGATGCTTTTTGCCGCCTACGGCGCGCGGGCTAAAGCGTCCACGATGAGCGAAGGGTCGATCGAGCGCGACATAACCGCGCTGCGCAAGTTCAGCACATGGCTTGAGAAGAAACACCAGAGCCAAATCCAAGGCCGGACTGAAGATGAGCAACTGGATAGCCTGACGAAGGACTTCGCGGCCAACAATGCTAAGTTATTGAACCAACTTAATGTGGCGCTGGGAAGGCTCCGGCAAGTCTCCGCCGGACAGCCGGTGAAGGCTGCTTCGAATGTTCGACCTGGCACCAAGGACGATGAGGAAATCTTCGCCGAATACCAGGCAAAGGCCGTGGCGGCCGGCCTCAAAGAGGGAACCATGAGGGGCGACCTAGCGGCGCTACGCAAGTTCAGCAAATGGCTTGAAAAGAACCACGGGACGCAGATCGTCGGACGGATGGAGGATCGGCAGCTGGACATCCTGGCGAAGGACTTCGCGGGCGACAATACTAAAATATTGTATCAACTTAACGGGGGGTTGGGTAGGCTCCGGCAGGCGTCCGCCGGACATTGGGTGGTAACTGGTTCGTCTGTCCCATCTGGCACCAAGGACGATGAGGAACTCCTGGCCGAATACCAGACAAAAGCCGTGGCTGCCGGCATCAAAGAGTCTACCTGGAGAGGCGACGTCTCGACATTGCGCAAATTCAGTGCATGGCTGGAAGGAAATCATCAGAGCCAAATCTACGGCCGGATTGAAGATCGGCAGTTGGACAGACTGGCGGCGGAATTCGCGGGCAACGACACGGCGCTGCTCAGTCATGTTAACATAGCCCTGAAGAGGCTCCGGCAAGCCTCTGCCGGACAGCCTGTGAAAGTCGCAAGGACTGTTCAATCCGGCACGAAAGACGATGAGGAACTCCTGGCCAAGTACCAGACAAAAGCCGCGGCTGCCGGCCTCAACGAATCTACCGGGAGAGGGGACATCGCGGCGCTGCGCAAGTTGAGTGCATGGCTTACAGAAAACCACCGGACGCAGATCGTCGACCGACTTGATGACCCGGGGCTGGATAGGCTGGTGGCAGCCTTTGCGGACCGCGAGGGCGGGCGTATCCACGCGGCGTTGGCAAGGCTCCGGCAAGCCTCTGCCGGACAGCCTGTGGTAGCCGCTCCGACTATCCGTGGCACGAAAGACGACGAGGAACTCTTCGCCAAATACCAGGCAAAAGCCGCAGCCGCCGGCCTCAACGACAGTACGATGAAGGGTGACTTGCTGGCGCTGCGCAAGTTCAGCGCGTGGCTTGAGGAGAACCGCCGGACCCAGATCTCCGACCGTCTTGACGATCCTGGATTGGACGCCCTGGCTGCAGCCTTTGTAGAGCGCGGGGGCGGGCGCATCCATCCGGCGTTGGGAAGGCTCCGGCAAGCCTCCACCGAACAGCGGGTGACAGCTGCTAAAGGGCGTCCTATCAGCCAAGAGAACCAGGTGATTGAGGATGCATGTAAGGCAGCTGCAAGCCGGTACCCCAAATCTACGCTAAGCACCTATCGGGGTATTTTGACCCGTTTCGACCGGTGGCTTCATCAGAATTTCGCGAAGGGCATTACCCAGATTGAGCCCGCGGTGCTGAGCCGGGCGGTGGAAGAGTACAAGAAGAACGCAGGCCAAACTTTCGGCACGGCCTGGGGCTTTCTGCAGCGATACCGGCAAATGGTCGAAGCCAACAATGCGCTGGGCCTGTCAGCCCATGGGCAAGCGGCGCCGCCCCAGCAGGCAAGCGATCCGCCGACTGGAACTGCCCAGAGCGTTCCCTTCTCGCCCATCCCAATGTCGCCGGGCGATCCGGCCTGGGACGTGCTTCGAGCCTTCAATCAGGAAGAGACCGCACAGCCTAGGGCGCCAACGGCTGATCAAGTGATCGAGGATGCATGTAAGGCGGCCGCAAGCTGGTACCGCAAAAGCACGCTAAGTAGCTATCGCAGTATTTTGGGTCGTTTCAACGAGTGGCTTGGTCAGAACTTCGGCAAGGGCATTTCCCAGATTGAGCCGGCGGTGCTGAGCCGGGCGGTTGAAGAGTACAAGAAGAACGTAGGCCCGACATTCGGCACGGCCTGGGGCTTTCTGCAGCGATACCGTCAAATGGTTGCAGCCAACGATGCCCTGGGCTTGGCAGCCCATGGACAAGCGGCCCCGCGCGAGCAGCCACGCAACCCGCCCACTGGAACTATGCAGAGCACCTCACCCGCCTTCTCGCCCATCCCCATCGCCCCGGGCGACCCGGCCTGGGACGTCTTGCGAGCCTTCCATGAAGAAGAGGTTGTAAAGCGTGGCGCGCCAATGGCTACCGATGTGCCGCAGTTCCATCAGACGACATCGCTCCCGCCACAGTTGGCCCCCGCGCTGGCCCCTTCCTCGCCTGCTCAAAGTGCCGACTCGTCCTCGACCTTCGCCGGCCTTGCGCCGCTGTCGCCTGCACCTTATCGGCGTCCGGATTTCGATCTCAATGCGCTCACGCCCGAGCAACTGGCCGAGGATGCTGATAGCGGCTCGCGCCATTGGGCCGCCGATGCCGGCTCGGCAATTGCCCAGCCCGGCTCGTCACGTAGATCATCGCAGATCTATGCCGGTCTTGATGACATCGTCGACTTGCAGGACGATGCCGGCTCGGCGCCGCGGTCGGACGCTGCCAGGTCGAGATCGATTGCCGGGCCATCGCCGTCATCGAGCATGCCTGGCGAAGGTTCCGCGGCGTCGAGCGCTGCACATGGCAGGCTCCCGGATCTCGGGCCACAGCTTGGCTCGCGGGAGCAGGCCGGTCGGGGGGCAGGGCCCGCCG
>CCNB01000005.1:89782-95870 GCA_000824785.1 Mesorhizobium plurifarium
ATGCCCATTATGCCCCGCCTCCAGCCACAGCCTCCGAGGCTCGGGCTGGGGCGCCCGATCCGCGAGCCTCCTCGTCCGACCGCAGCGAGCTGGCGCTCGGCGCCACGCAATGGCTGGGGGATCAGCACATCCATGCAGACTACGAGCTGCTGGAGCAGGAGCTGCAGAGGGACAATCCGGATCTCGCCGCCCGAACGCGGCTGGTCGATCCCCTGGTCGCGCATTACCATCTGCGCCTGGGCTCCGACAATGCCGCCCTCAGGGCTTTCCAGCGCATCGTCCATGATCGCACCGGCAATGATACGGCCGACTTCCTGTTCCTGCCGGTGAGCAATGCCAGCGCTACCGATCCTGAACGCCGCGGTACTCACTGGTCGCTGCTGCTGGTTGATCGACGCGAGCGGGAAAGGCCGGTTGCCTATCATTACGACTCCTACGGCGACCAAAACGGCGCCCTCGCGCAAGGGCTCGCCGAAAGGCTGGGGGCCCGCTCGCAGCCCGTGCGCATGGCCCAGCAGGCCAACCAATTTGATTGCGGGGTCTTCGTGCTTGACGGCACGCGGGCCCTGGTCAGGCAACTGGGGCAGGGTCGGCACCCAGCCGTGCCGCACCTTGACAATCTTGTCGTCGGTCGCCAGGCGCTGCAAACCCGACTGCTCCGCTAACGTGTGATATAGCTGGGGCTGAAGCGGCGCTTGATGTCGAGTGGTCGGCCGCCACGACAGCTTCTTCAAGCTCGGTGGTTGCTGTTGGCCGTCGAGATAGTGTCCCGGAACTGATGACTGATTGCCGAGACGCTCGATTGAAGCAGCCTGGGAACGACCGTGTCAGCTTGGGATCAGATGATGACCCCTCCAACCGTGGGGGCGAAGAGCCTATGAGAGAATCCTGCCCCATAGTTTCCCCTTTGCCTTGGCAAGGGCGACGGACCCGGAGCCGGACACGGAGTACTGCTGCTCGATCTGCACTTGGCGCATGCCCGGCCGGGGGGCCCGTCAGCACTTCATTCGCCAACATCATTGCGCATCGCGCCATGCACACAGGCCGTCTCTGGCAAGACCTTGGCGACAAGCCAGCGGATGCGCCCGAAAAGACTGGCCAAAACGGGGGGCCAGCTATGGTGCCACGACTCGCGATCTGGACATCTCGTAGTCGAACGCAACGCGATTTCGGCCACGTTGTTTCGCTTCAAAGAGGCATCGTCCTGCCGTGCGAAGAACATCTTGGGTGTCTGCATTGCGAGCAATTTCTGCACCGCCGATGCTGACGGTCACCTTGACATCGTCCTGTTGCGCTTTGGTCCAAGGGATTCCTTCGATTAGACGGCGGATGTTCTCCGCGATGGTCATTGCCTGCTCCTTGCGCACCCCTCGTAGCAGGACCCCAAACTCTTCGCCACCAAGGCGCCCAACTGAATCGCCAGAGCGCGTTAAGTAGACAAGTGCTTTTGCAATTCGAACCAAAGCCTCGTCACCTTTGGAATGCCCATGCTTGTCATTGAACAAGGAGAAGTGATCCGGGTCGATAAGGAGAAGTGTGTCGTATTCATCCTCGTCGCGCTCCCTGTCCATCTTTGCCATGAATCCGCCGCGGCTGAGAAGCCCCGTCATCGGGTCGTGGCTGGTGACGAATGCCAGCCTGTCGTGCGTCTCGCTCAGGGCCGCATACGACTTCTCCAACTTGTCACATGTATCCTGGATGGTTTCCGCCTGGGCGAAGATGTAGGCACTGACCGGCATTCCGATCAGGATGGGAATGAGGGTGCATTCCACCCAACTCAGCCAATCGATCGGCATGTGCAAAGCGGTTCTTGCCGTGAATGACAGACCAAAGGTCGCGACGATTGCTATGATCGTCACGACCGTTGACTTGCCTAGAATACGCTTGCTTCGAGGCGCCATGTTGGATCTTTTAAGATTAGCAGGGCTTCTTTAAGGAGCGGCTCTGAAAGAGCCGTTACCAAGTCATTTAAGATTATTCCCAACGAGACGGGGTGGGAATATTGCGCGGTCATCTGAGGTCGAGAGAGCAGCGCTGCGCGAGACGTCGGGCAGCATGATCACCCGCGGCACTTTGAGGGACTTCACGACGGCGAGCGCATTGCCAGAAGTGCAGCAAATGTCGGACTCGGCCTTCACGGCTGCAGAGGTGTTGACGTAGGTGATGACCGGAAACGCCAGGGTAGCGCTGCCGCGTCGGCCGCACGTCCTCGGCCGTGATCGAGTCGGCCAGCGAACAGCCGGCGGCAGAATCCGGGATAAGCACGGTCTTGTGAGGATTGAGAAGCTTGGCCGTTTCCGCCATGAAAGGCACGCCGGCCAGAACGGTGACATCCGCATCGACCGTCAATGCCTGCGGGCCAGCCCCAGGCTGTCGACGACAATGTCGGCAACACAGTGGAAGATCTCTGGCGTCTGATAATTGTGCGCCAGGATTACCGCATTGCGCTCGCGCTTCAACGCCAGGATGGCGTCGATGTCATCGGCAAAGGCCGGCCATTCGATTGGCGCCGCCGGACGCGCTCGTAGAGCGACTGGTGCTCGCACTTGCATAAAACTGGTCCAAACGCGACAGCCGCGGTAGGTAAGGCAAGGGAAGGGCAGGGCTTTTGCCCGCCGTCAAGACGCGGCGAGCACAATCACAGGCTGAGATAGTCTAGCACACGTATTACCGGCACCTCTCGTTCGCATCACAGAGAAGTTTCGCCGTCCATGGATGGCGCGTGGCACGCGACGCTTTTTGGGCTGACCGACCGGCAGACCGGCCCCTGCCAAGCGAGGCCGCTGCGGGACAAAGCAATTGTTAACGTCACAGCCGGTATCGTTCAGTTGATTTTCCTTCTGGCAATTGAAGCCCTTGCGATTTCTTGTTTTTGCTGCGCCTATCCCCAGGTCAGAATGTTAACCGGCTTGGGCAAACCAACGCTGCAACCGATATAAAGGGAGAATGCATGGCAACTGGGACTGTCAAATGGTTCAACAGCACGAAGGGCTACGGCTTTATTCAACCCGATGGGGGTGGCCCGGACGTTTTTGTCCACATTTCCGCTGTGGAGCGTTCGGGTCTTTCGACCCTCGCTGACGGCCAAAAGGTCAATTACGAGATCGAGCAGGACCGTCGCACCGGAAAATCCTCAGCCGGCAATCTCAGCAAAGTAAAGTAGGCTGACGGATTTTGCCCACGGACAACCGCAGCCCGGCAGCGAACACCGACCCGCAGACCAAATTGCGAGTGAGATGAATCGACGAGGCTTTGCGCAAATCGTTTTAAGCCGGGAAACGCAGTGCAAGAGGCGGGGGCTCTCCCCGCCTTTCAAGTCAGCGCACCGGAACAACGCTCAGTCCGTGCCGTTTTTGCGGGTCCTTTTTGCAGGTGCAGCCTGCTCGGTCTGACCAGGCTTTCGACCGAGCCCCATCGTCTTGGCCAAAGCAGACCGAGCGGCGGCATAATTCGGCGCAACCATCGGGTAGTCTGCCGGCAGGCCCCACTTTGCGCGGTATTCCTCAGGCGTGAGACCATAATGGGTCGAAAGATGCCGCTTCAGCGACTTGAACTTTTTTCCGTCCTCCAGGCTAATGATGTAGTCGGGCGTGACCGACCTCTTGATGGCAACGGCTGGCGGGCGGGCCTCAGGTTTCGCGACGGGGCCGCCGATCGTGCCCTTCAACGCGGCATGCACTTGGTCGATCAGGCCTGGAAGCTCGCCCACGGGGACCGGATTGTTCGAAACGTAGGCAGAGACGACGTCGGCGGTAAGCTCGATGAGAGCGTCAGTATTGTTCTCGGCTTCTTCTGTCACGGAAATGCTCCTGTTTTTATGGCTTCTGCGAAGCTCGACTTCATTAGAGAAGGCAGCCGCAGAACGCAATCAAAGTTGTGCTAGGTCTTTCCAAAATACCTTCTTCCAGCTTGGCACCAGGCCGCAATCACAGGCATTGCGACTTGCCGCCCTTGCATATTCTAACGGGACGATTGATTTGTGCTTCGCCTATGCACGGCTAGGTAGTCCTAGCAGAACGGTTTTGGTTTGAAGCAGCCACACAAAATTACCGAAGCTCGCCACCTATTATGCCCTGATCCTGCCACTCTCCACAGGCAAGTGCGCCAAAGGAGAAATCTCCAACTTAACTTCTAAAACAGAGGCTCAGCCCAATGAGCAGACTGGCTCGCGCGGACGCGGCTTCGGTTTCGTCGGCGACATTCGCGCCGCTGGAAAACCCCACGTTTCGCGCGATCTGGCTTGCCGCTCAGCTGTCCGGTTTGGGCTGGCTGTTTCAGACGGTTGCGGTCAGCTGGCTGATGGCGACCATCTCGACCTCGGACCTGATGGTCGCCCTGGTGCAGACCTCCACGACGCTTCCAGTGTCCATTTTATCGATCTTCGCGGGGGCCATTGCGGACAATTTCAGCCGCCGCCATGTCATGGCCATCGGCTGGTGCGTGATAGCCCTGTCGTCGATCATGTTGACCGCTCTTGTGGCGCTGGGATTTTACAATCCCTGGCTAATCCTTGCGTTCAGTTGCCTTGCCGGATGTGGCGCCGCCTTTACTGATCCGGCGTGGCATGCTTCCGTCGGAGACATCCTGCGAAAGCGCGAAGTTCCGGCTGCGGTCACGCTGATCTCGGTCGGCTACAACGCCATGCGAAGCATCGGTCCGGCGCTCGGCGGCGTCGTTGTCGCCTCCTTCGGACCCCTGGCCGCCTTCGCCGCAGCGACACTGACCTATCTGGCTATGCTGTGGGCCATAGGACTCTACAAATGGAGCGGTCGCTCTTCGCCTCTTCCCCGTGAGCCATTGACCACGGCCATCCATGACGGAGCGCGCTTTACGGCGCTTTCGAGAGAGATCAAGGCGGCAATCGCGCGAGGAGCCCTGTTCGGATTGACGAGCATCTCCATCCTCGCGCTTCTGCCTCTCGTTGCACGGGATCAACTCGGGGGAGGGGCAATCGCCTATGGTGTCCTGATGGCCGGATTTGGAGCGGGGGCCTTGTGCGCCGGCATCTCCAACAACGCGCTGAGACGGTCGCTGTCACAGGAGCGGCTGACAACGCTCGCATGCATCGCCTGCGCCGCCTGCTGCCTTGCCCTTGCCTTCACGCCTTCGCTGGTGGTGGCGACGATTGCCTTAACACTCGGCGGTGCAGGCTGGGTCGTCACCTGGACCGGACTGGACGTGAGTGTGCAACTGTCGAGCCCGCGATGGGTCGTTGGTCGCACGCTTTCCATCTACTCGGCCCTCGCGTCGGGCGGCGTCGCGGCCGGAAGCTGGTTGTGGGGCGTGGTGGCTGAAAGCTATTCGCTCACCCTGGCGCTGGAGATCTCTGCTGTCGCCCTCTTGTTGGTTGCTGCCACCGGATTGCTGCTTCCGATCCGCCAGTGGAAAGAGGCCGATCAGGATTCCCTTGGCTTCGAAACGCCAGCGCTCGCCCTCGACTTGAAGTCGAGAAGCGGCCCGATCGTCGCCAAGATCGAGTACTCGATACCGGAGGCCAACGTCGAAGCTTTCCTGGACCTGATGCGGGAACGCCGCCGGGTGCAGAGCCGAGCCGGGGCCCGGCACTGGAACCTCCAGCGCGACCTTCAGGAGCCCTCGCATTGGACGGAGACATTCCGCACGCCGACCTGGATGGACTACCTTCGCCTCAACCACCGCCTGACCGCGGAGGACAAGGAGGTGGACCAGCGCCTCATCGAACTGCATGCGGGAGAGCTGCCGCCCCGCACGAGGCTTGCAATCGAACGGCCGACCGGGGCGCCTCGCAGGCGGGATCAGTCCGCAAGCATCTTCTTCCGACGGTGATCGTAGCGACGCGTCGGTGATGAGTGGGCATCGAGCACTGGATTCGGGCCTGGAGCATGGCGCAGTCGGTCAACTGCCCCACTTGTGAGCATCTAAGCTAAGTTGAAATAAATGACTTGCTCGCATGAGCACTGTTCAAGATACGTCCGCCAAATCTGCTGGCGCTGAGCAGAGGAAAGCTTTTCAGCAACCCGCGGGCTTCACTATCAACATCGCGTCGGTTTGCTCCGGCGGCTCTGAGATTCTGCTCAGCTCTCATGGCGCGTCAGTTTGTTGTCAGGTC
>CCNB01000005.1:95880-96155 GCA_000824785.1 Mesorhizobium plurifarium
TTGGCGTTGTGACGGTGAGCCGGGACGCGGTGATCATGCAAGCGAAAGTTCTTACGCTCCGGTCCTGTCGCATCGCCAAACCACGTCCGATAGCAACGCAGGGCCAGGAGAGCGACGTGCCGACGATGGCGTCGAAACCAACATCCGTCTCGGAAGCGAGCAGCGGTCTCATGGGCAAGGGCGGCAAGCGGGTCCTTCGCGTTCCGATGCCGGATCGCGGCGCAGAGACGGCGTCACCGATAGCTCACACACCTCCGCCCCGTCGCATGGTCGAA
>CCNB01000005.1:96165-98249 GCA_000824785.1 Mesorhizobium plurifarium
GGAGAATCGTTTGGATATGCGACCGTAGCCAACGCAGTCAGCCGCGAGCCTGGAGGTCAGCCGGGCATGCAGGCCTGCAGGGCCATGGCAGCCAAGGTGTCGAGGTCTACCAGCGCCCTCGACGGTGTAGATGCTCGCGCGTTGCCGCTCTTGGCATTGTCGTTCGGCCGATATCCCCAACTGGCGGAATGCCGCGACGGCACAATCAGGATCGGCGAATTCTGCAGCGACAACCCAGCAGTGCTTCGCCAGCTCGACGCCCGAAACCTCTCGCTGCTGGTGAACGGCTTTAGCAAGTGGCCTGACCAGCCAGGGTGTGGCGAGGGCACTTTCGCAGTCGCTGGTGAGGTTCTTCGCCGCGCTGAGACGCAAGGGTTTTCCGAATTCAGTCCGCAGAACCTGACCAATCTGGTCAATGGCTTCAGCAAATGGCCGAAACAAGCGCAGTGTCGGGAGGCCACCGGCGCTATCGGCACCGAGGTGACGCGCCTCGCAGGCCGAGCCAAGCGGCTCTCCGATTTTGAACCGCAGGGCCTGGCGAACCTGGTCAACGGTTTCAGCAAATGGCCGAGCCAGGCGAAGTGTCGGAAAGCCACTAGCGCCATCGGCACCGAGGTGACGCGCCTTGCAGGCCGAGCCAAGCGGCTCTCCGATTTTAGCCCGCAGGGCCTGTCGAACCTGGTCAATGGCTTCGGCAAATACCCGGAAGAACAGGATTTGCGCCAAGCTGTGGCGGATATCGCCGCCGAGATCGTTGGCCGCGCCGGCAAGCTCAATAGATTTCCACATCAAGAGTTGGCCAACCTGGTGAACGGGTTCGGCAAATGGCCCGAAGAAATCGACATGCGCCATGCTACCGTTGCCATCGCCGGCGAGATCGTTGCGCGTGCCAAAGAGCTCGGCGGATTCACGGATCAACATCTGGCGAACCTGGCGAACGGTTTCAGCAAGTGGCCCGAACAGACGCGCGACGCGACGGTTTCCATTGCGGGCGAGGTCGTTACCCGAGCCGGCGAGCTCAACAGATTTGGGTATCAAGAGTTGGCCAACCTGGTGAACGGTTTCAGCAAGTGGCCTGACCAGCAGAAGACGAGCGAAGCGACCATTGCCATCGCCGGCGAGGTCGTTGCCCGAGCCGGAAAGCTCAAGGGATTTGCGAATCAAGGGTTGGCCGATCTGGTGAACGGTTTCAGCAAATGGCCGGAACAGGCAAGCACGCGCGAGGCGATGATCGCCATCGCCTCTGAGGTCAGTCGCGCCGCCAACCGATTGCGCGGTTTTCCTGGTCAGGAGCTGGCCTATCTGATCAATGGCTTCAGCAAGTGGCCGCAAGAGCCAGGCATGCGCCAGGCGGCGGTCGCCATCGCCGGGGAGGTCGCCTCCCGTGCCGACAAAATCAAGGGATTTACCCATCAGCAGCTGGCCATACTGGTGAACGGTTTCAGCAAGTGGCCGCTGGAGGAGCGAAATCGGCAGGCCACGGCCGCCCTCGGCGGGGAGGTCCTTCGCCGCGCCGATCACCCAAATGTCGGGCTCTCCGACTTTGCTCCGCTGAGCCTGGCCAATTTGGTTAATGGCTTCAGCAAATGGCCGCAAGATCCAGGCATGCGCCAGGCTGCAGCTGCCATGGCTGGGGAGATCGCTTCCGGCGTCGGCAAAATCAAGGGATTTGGTCATCAGCATCTGGCGGTCCTGGTGAACGGTTTCAGCAAGTGGCCGCAAGAGGAGCGCAATCGGCAGGCCACGGTCGCCATTGGCGAGGAGGTCCTTCGCCGCGCCGATCGCCCGGATGTCGGGCTCTCAGATTTTACTGCGCAGGATTTGGCGCTCTTGGTGAACGGCTTCAGCAAGTGGACGCAAGAGCCGGTGTGCTATCAGGCTCTGGTGGAGATCGCCGGCGGTCTCGGCCCCAAGGGCCGTCGCTTCGGCACGTTCGCGACGCCACCGCTTGCGATGATAGCGAATGGTCTGGCGCGGGGTATCCTGCAGGGCGAAGAGGCCGGGGAGGTCGCCGAACCCGCTTTGCTGAAGGAGCGGCTGCAGCAGCTGGCGCATTATCTCCACTATGCCGAGGACCGGCTGCA
>CCNB01000006.1:0-275641 GCA_000824785.1 Mesorhizobium plurifarium
ACCGGAGCCACAGGTGCGACGGGCGATACTGGTGCAACTGGAGCAACTGGCTCGACCGGAGCGACAGGTGCCACGGGCTCGACGGGAGCCACCGGAGCCACCGGTGCGACGGGCGATACCGGCGCCACTGGAGCGACCGGCTCGACCGGAGCCACTGGAGCCACGGGCTCGACGGGTGCCACCGGCTCAACCGGAGCGACGGGTAGCGGCGGTCCGACGGGAGCTACCGGACCGACAGGCCCGGGCGGCGAAACCGGCCATCAGGGTCCGCAGGGCAACAACGGGCACGGCAATGGCCAGCAGGACGCGCCAGGCAATTCCGGCGACCATAACAATGCCGACAACAGCTCGCACCAAGGACAGGGCAACTCTGCCGGTGGCCAAGGCAATGGAAATGGCGGACCCCACGCCACCTTGACGGCGAGCACGCTCGGGCTGACGGACTCCAAGCAGTTCTTGCAGTCCGGATCGTCCGGCGCAGCCAGCCCCGTCTCATTCGGGAAGCTCGTGAGCCAGGCCGCCAGTTCGGCGACGACCGATCTCTTGAACGTGCTCAACGCGGTCAAGGGCTTTGGTCAGAACCAAAACAAGCCGTCCGGCGCCGCGTCCGACCTGCTATCGGACAAGGGCAAGCAAGGTGCAGGATACGGTCAGGCCGACGACACGCTGAAAAAGGCTCTGAAGGATATTCTGAAGCCGAATGACTGAGTGTCGGTCGAGAAAAGCTCACGCGGGCCCTGCGCAAACGCAGGGACCGCGTCCTCGCGTCTTGGAAAGAGGGAAAGGCCTCGTGTCGTGGCCTTCGCACTACAATAGAGTTGCCGGGCACCCACGCCGGCGCGGTCGTGGCGGCAGCGTTGTCGAACCCTCGCTTGCAGGTGGCAGAGGAAGCAGATGGTGAGCGTTCCTCAACATACCTTAGCTCAGCCGGTCCCAATCCGCACGGACATGGAAGCGGACAAGGCCGGGCAAGGTCACATGATCGGAGAGGACCGGGTCCCTGGCGGCCCCACCGCTTTCGATCGGATCGAGCCGCGGATTAAAGCAATGCTCCAGGTCGCCCGCTATCACGGTGTCGAGCTCGATCCTAACGAATTCAGGGGAACGAGCGAAGGGTCGTTTCCGACCGCCTCCGATCTCTCGCAGTGGGCCCAGGACGCCGGGATGTGGTCTCGTGCGTTGCGGATCCGCTGGTCGCATCTGCTGCGCTTTGAGCATGTGGGGCCAATCGTCCTCCTGTTCAATGATGGCGGAGCCGGTCTCCTCACCGGGGCAAGCGCTGAACACAACCTCGTTTTCCTCAAGAGCGTCGACGCTTCCGATGACGCGGACGCTCTACCGATCGACGAGCTCCGCCTCGCCCAGGTGTGGTCTGGCGAGGCTGTCCTGTTGCGGGCGGCGCGGTCCTATGTCGCGGCGGACGCGCCATTCACGTTTGGTTGGCTGATCGATCTGGTGCGGCTTGAGAGCCGCCCGCTGCGTGATATTGGCATCGCCTCGTTTACGCTCAGCATTCTTACCGTTCTGCCGCCTCTCATCGTAATGACGGTGGTCAACAAGGTGCTGCAGTTCAGCAGCGTTTCGACCCTGGTGCTTCTCTCGGCCGTGATCGCTGTTGTGTTCGCCTACGAGACGCTGCTCGGCCATGCTCGGCGGCTCATTGTCAATGTTGTCGGCACGCGTCTGGACACGAAGCTCAATCTGCATGTTTTCGGCAGGCTGTTGCGCCTGCCGCTCGACTATTTCGAGCGGCATCCTGCTGGCGAGACGATGTATCACCTTGCCCAGGTTTATCGCATTCGTGAGTTCCTGACCGGCAAGCTCCTCAGCACCTTCCTGGATCTGATCACGTTGTGCGTCTTGATCCCGGTCATCTTCTACATAAATCCCATACTGGCCTGGATGGTGCTCGCCTGCGCGGTCCTGATCATGGCGACGATCTTCGCCTTCCTTGCGCCGCTGCGTCGGCGCTATCAGCGCGTCGTGGACGCGGAGACCTGGAAAGCGGCCGCGCTCGGCGAGACCGTCGTCGGCATCAAGACCGTCAAAGCGCTCGGGCTCGAACCGCAGCGCAAGGCGCTGTGGGACGAACGGGTGGCCGACGCGGGCAAGGCGCGTCTCGCTTTCGGGGAACTGGCCAACTGGCCGCAGACGCTCGTGACGCCGATCGAGCGCGTGATGGTTCTCGGCACAATGCTCATCGGCGCCTATCTCGCGATGAACGACCGGTCAGGCTACATGGTCGGCAGCCTGTTCGCTTTCATGATGATCGCACAACGCGTCGCGCAACCACTGGTCGGACTGGCACGGCTGGTCGAGGACTATGAGGAGGTCAGCGCCGCGATCGGGGAAGCCGCTTCGGTTCTCAACCGGCCGTTGGAGAGCAGCTCCAATTCTGCCGGCCTGCGGCCGAGGCTCGTCGGCGAGATCAAGTTCAGCGATCTGACCTTCAGTTACATCAGCACCAAGACACCTGCGCTCGACCGCGTCAGCTTCGATATTGCGGCCGGTACTATGTTCGGCATTGTCGGGCGCAGCGGATCGGGCAAATCGACGATCGCGCGCCTGTTGCAGGGAATAAACCGCGACTACAGCGGGTTCCTCAAGCTCGATGGGGTTGATCTCAAGGAAATCAACCTCCGCCATTTGCGCCAGGGACTGGGCGTCGTCCTTCAGGACAATTTTCTGTTCCGCGGCTCGATCAAGGACAACATCATCGCAGGACGTGCCGGGCTGACGCTGGCCGACGCGATGCGTGCCGCTCAACTGGCAGGTGCTGCCGAATTCATCGAACGTATGCCGAACGGCTACGACACCTACATCGAGGAAGGTTCGCCCAATCTCTCTGGAGGCCAGAAGCAGCGGTTGGCAATCGCTCGCGCGCTCATTCACAATCCGACGATCCTGATCCTCGACGAGGCGACGAGCGCGCTCGATCCAGAAAGCGAGGCCGTGGTGAGCGCGAACCTGATGCGCATCGCCAGCGGGCGCACGATGATCATCGTTTCGCACCGGCTCGCCTCTTTGACCGAATGCGACCAGATCCTCGTCATGGATCAGGGCAAGGTGCTGGATGTCGCTTCTCACCCGGTGCTTCTGGAGCGGTGCGGTGTCTATCGCCAGCTCTGGCTCCAGCAGAACCGGCATCTTGACGCCCGCCATGGCCGCCTGGCGGCCGTGCCGTCTCGACCCGAATGAGCTGGCCGGCAATGAGCAGCACCACTTATTCCACTCTTCCAGTTAACCGGCGCCGGCGAGATGCGAGCGATCCTACCGCGCCGGCCATCCTCGAGTTCAAATGGCCGTCGACAGCAGTCGCCAATACACCGATTCCTTGGGTGGCACGCAGTATCGTGTGGATCATCTCCAGCATGGTCGCCGCCTTAATTGCGCTCGCCGCGCTGATCCCCGTCGACCAGGTCGTCACGACACGGGGGCTTGTGGTTTCGCAATCGCCCAACATCATCGTCCAGCCGCTGGAGACTGCGATCGTGCGGTCGATCGAGGTGCGCGAAGGACAGCGTGTAAAGGCCGGCCAGTTGCTGGCTCGCCTCGATGCCACGTTCGCTTCAGCGGACCTTACGGCGCTGGCAAGTCAGGTTACGACCCTCGAAGCCGAAGTAGCGCGCCTCAAGGCAGAGGCCGACGGCAAGCCTTTCAGCTATGATGGACTGGACCCAAGCTGGACACTGCAGGCCGCGATCTTCGATCGCCGCAAGGCGGTATACGATGCAAAGCTTGAAAGCTTCGACAGGCAGCGTGACGAGTTGAGCTCCGTCATCTCGCGTTCACAATCCGACGCAGAGGGCTATCGGCAGCGTCTGGCGGTAGCGGCGTCGATCGAAAAGATGCGGCAGCAGCTCGAGGAGCGGGAGGTTGGGAGCCGTCTCAACACGCTTCTTGCCGAGGACAACTCGGCCGAGATGTCGCGCTCGCTGAACAACGCCGAGCAGACGACCGAGGCTGCCAAGCGCCAGCAGGCCGCAGCCGCAGCCGAGCGTGATGCCTACGTGCAGAACTGGCGTGCCGATGTCTCGCAGAGCCTTTCGGAAGCGAATTCACGGATGTCGGACGCGCGTGAGCTTCTAAACAAGGCGAAGCTGCGCAAGCAGTTGGTGGAGTTGAAGAGCGAAGCCGATGCGACTGTTCAGTCGGTAGCCAAGGTATCGGTGGGTTCGGTCCTGCAGTCCGGCGAGCGCCTGATCACACTTGTTCCAGCCGACGCGACGCTCGAGGTCGAGACCAACATCGTCGGGCGCAGCAGCGGCTTTGTCCATGTCGGCGACCCTGTGGCCATCAAGTTCGATACCTTTCCCTATTCGCAATATGGCCTGGCGCATGGCACCGTTCGCGCGGTCAGCCCAGACTCCTTTTCAGCCAGGGAACAAGCGCGCGATCCCAACAGTTCGCTGGCCATGCTGCCCTCCGATGCAGACCTGTTCTATCGCACCCAAATATCCATTGACGATGTGGCACTACACGGCTTGCCGGCGGACTTCGCGATCAATCCGGGCATGCCTGTAACTGCTGACGTGAAGGTGGGCCGCCGCACCGTGCTGAAATATCTGTTGGGTGCCATGCTGCCGATCGGACAGGAAGCGATGCGGGAGCCCTAGATGGCGATCCTCGACCGCCTGACTGCACGTGTTCATCCCGCGCTGGCGCTTCGCCGGGCAGTCCAACTCTCTGTCAGTGGCAAGCCTGCGGAATCTTTTGCGCTGATGGCCATCGCAGCGCGCGGCGGCGTTGTGCAAGCGCAATATCAGGTCGGCCGTTGCTACCTGGAAGGCATGGGCGTGCCGCCAAGCCATTCGGAGGGCGCGCGTTGGTTGCGGCGGGCAGCCGATCGCGGGAGCCCCGAAGCGCAGGCCCTCCTTGCTGCGCTGTGTGTAGCCGGGCTGGCGCCACAAGAAATCGAGGCTGGTTCGGAAGCCTTGTTTGAACGAAATTCCTCGGGAGAAGTTGACTTCGCGGCAGCGTTCGACTTCGCGCAGAAAGCCGCCGAAGCCGGATCCGCTACCGGCCAGGCCCTGCTCGGCTATATACTGAGCAAGGGTCCGAAGGCGATGCGCGATCTCGATGCCGCGCATGGCTGGTACGAAAAATCAGCTGCGGCCGGTTGCCCGGAAGGATGCCTTGGGCTGGCCCTTTCTCTAATCCGGTTGAGGCAGCCGGAGCAGGGAACCAGAATCGCCACAGAGCTTCGTCGGGCCGCGGATGCCGGTCTGCCGACGGCGATCTATCTGCTTGCCGTCCTCGCCGAGCACGGGATTGGAGTGCCTGCCGATCTGGATGCGGCTCAGAGGCTTTACAGGGATGCGGCGGAGAGGGGGCTCGCATTCGCTCAATTCCGGCTCGGGCTGGCGCTCATCGAGGGTAGCCTGGTGGATCGAGATCCTGTCGCCGGTGAAGCGTGGTTGCGCCGCGCCGCGTTGGCTGGAAATGTCGATGCCGCTTATCGCTTGGGCGAACTGTATGCGAGCCGGCCTCGGCGGGATTTTGCCGAGGCAGCGACCTGGTACCGCCGGGCTGCCGATGGAGGTCACCAGCCGGCCTCACATGCATTGGCCTCGCTCTACCTCTCGGGCAATGGTGTGGCTCGGGACGCTGAGGAAGGAACTCGCTTGCTGCGCTCCGCAGCAGCCAGTGGCGATCGCCAAGCCCAAGTTGATCTGGCAAACCTCGTTCTCGAAGGCGCGGGCGAACCAGATGACGCTGTCGGTGTTGCCGGATGGTTTGGCGCAACCGCGTCATCAGGCGATCTGGTTGCGGCGTTCAATCTCGGTCTCTGCTTTGCCGAAGGGATTGGTGTCGGCCAGGACCACGAGCGTGCGGCGCGTTGGATGGGGCGAGCGGCCGAAGGCGTTGCCGAGGCGCAATATATGTATGCTCGCATGCTTCAGGAAGGACGAGGCATGGCTGCCGATCAGAGGCAGGCTCGCGTCTGGTTTGAGCGGGCGGCAAAGGCCGGCATCGTGGACGCGCAGGTTGCCCTTGCCGAAATGCTTTACAACGGTCGTGGCGGAGAACGCTCCGTCGTCGCAGCGGCCCATCTTTTCAAGCGAGCTGCCGCTGCTGGACATGCCGGGGCGATGTTTGCGATCGGAGTATTGTACGAGACCGGACAAGGCCTGTCGATCAATCATAAGGCAGCTCAGGAATGGTTTGCAGCGGCCGCTGAAAGGGGCCACGGGCATGCGCAGCTCATGCTCGGCCGCTATCTCTCGAAAGGCATTGCCGGCGATCATGACTCGGCTGCCGCCCGCATCTGGCTCGAGCGGGCGGCTGCGCACGGTCTCCAGGAAGCCTCTGATGAACTCGCCGAGATATAGCGGCGGGGTGTTGAGGCTCAGCTTCGTTCGCCCGAGTCTCGCATTTCCTCGATTTCTTCCGGCTCCTTGTCGTCCATCTCGGCGATCTCGTTGCGAGCCTTCTCGTTCGACTTGATCGGCTCATCGAGTTTCGCCTGCAGGGCTTGGGTGTCGCGATGCTCGGCCCTTCAATGATAGCCGATATCCGCGTTCACCTTGTTATGACAAAACGGTTTGCGGGTCCCGGGAACCAGATACAAAAGAGCCCGCCTCGCGCGGGCTCTTTTGTATCTTGCTGCGAAGGCCGGCAATCTAAACCCGCATCAGGGCCCCGCAAGAAGGCGAAGCCGACGCCGCGGGACAAAAAAGCTAAATCCTGTCCCCGCAACCAACCTACTTGCGATGCTATATGCTCTGCGTCGTGATGCGGCCGACGTCTTAATCCAAGTGCCTAAAATGAGGTTCGCCGGACCACACAAAATCATACGAAGGACATGAATTGGCGAACCACGCCGCAAGCTATTGATTTTCTGTGGTAAAGGCCGTCCCTCAGCGACTATCACAATCGTTATTTGTCAATGGGTTGCGAAGCGGTTCGCCGAAGGTGATTCATGAAGCTAATCCAGCCACTCGCTGATCGCATTTATATTCTACCGAATGGCAGCTTCGCGCCCGATGTTGGCCGTTGAGGCCCGATGCGCCAGTTCTCGAAACCGGACATCATCAACGGCGCCACAAGAGATGCTGCGCAAGCCATTACATGGCGGCTTCCTGTTCCATCTCCTTCATGTCCTGAAAACGGTCCGCGATCCGCGGGTGGAGGCGGCCGCCATCCGCCGCGCCGATGGCCACGACGATCTCGTCGGCGGCCGGGCCGTCGGCGATCTGGAAGTTGGCGGTGATGAAATGCGAGCGGCGGCCGTTCTCGCTCTTGTGCATCATCGGCAACGACAGCAGCGCGCCCGGCGCGTTGCGGGTGTTGCAGAATTCGAGATAGGTCGTGCCGCCGACGGCATCGCGAAACACATTGCCGAAGCGCAGCGTGTGGATCATGGCCGAGGCATGCTCGATCTCGCCAGCGACGCCGACCGCCGCGGCTTTGCCGTAGCTCTCGATGCGCTCCGCGGGCATGAGCTCGAGCAGGCGGCGCGTCAGCTCATGACCCAGCCGGGGCGCGATGGCCACGATCTCGGGCCGCAGGTTATCGACGAAGCCCCGCCCCGCCCATGGATTGCGCAAAACGCCCGCGACGACGATCGACGTGATCGGCCTTGCGCCCGCTTTGCCGCCCTCGATATGCACTTCCTCGATGAAGGTGCTGACTTTGCGCAATTCCATGATTCTAGATCCTGTTGGTGAGAGACCAGCCTAGTGAGGCCCGCCAGCCAGGTATTCCTCGGGTTCGTAGGAAGAATCGGCGTGCACCCCGCTTGGAAGCGGTGTAGCGTTGGTATATCCGCGACGGCTTAAATTGGCCCTTCGCGAGGCAGAAGACCGGGCGTGGACCACGAGTCGCAAATTCTCTCTTTGCGGGACGCCGCCAGCCTCATCAATTCGGGTGGCGATCTCCAGTCTGTGCTGCGCGACCTCGTGCTGGCAGCCTGCCGCCATGCCAAATGGACCCTGGGCTCGATCATGAGCATCGATGCGCCGCACGGCCACGCCTATGTCATTGTGCGCCATGACCCGACGCTCATCCAGCGCACCTTGCCGGACCGTTGGGAACTCGCCACCAGTCCTTCGATCGTCGCGCTCAACCGCAACGAGCCGGTCTATATCAGGGACGCGCGGGTGTCGGAGGAGTTTCCCGGCTATCGCCGCGAGGCGTTCGAGCGCGACTACCGCAGCGTCCTCGTCATGCCGATGAACTGCGTCGACGAGGACGGCCGGCCGATGGTGCTGACCGTGGTCTCGCGTGAGATCACCGAGGTGAGCGCCGAGGACATCGCCTTCATCGGCATGATCGTGCATCTGGGCGAGATCGCCGTGGAGAAGCAGCATCGCCTTCGCCAGGAGAAGCAGGCCGGCGAACGCCTGCAGCGCGCCTTGGCTGCGCACACCTCGCTGCTGCAGCAGGCCCTGTCGGAAGGATCGGTGGCCGCGCTCGCCGACAAGGTCGGCGCGTTGCTGCCCAATCCGGTCGTGGTCATCGATTTCCATGCCAATTTGGTCTTGGCGGGCCGCTCGCCGGGCGAAGCGCATTTCGATGCCGCGGCGTGGCAACAGGCCGTGGCCGGTCCGCTCAACCGGCAGATCGTCAAGGTCGCGCGCGGCGCCTCGGAGGCGCGCCAGAACGAGACACTGTTCGTCGATGACGGCAAGCGCCGGCTGAAGCTGTCGGTGCGCATCGAGCCGCTGACCATCGACGACGAAGTGGTTGGCGCGCTGATAATTTTTCCGACGCCGCAGCAATCCGGGCAGCTCGATGAGATGCTGCTCGACAGCGCCAAATTCGCGCTCAGCGTGCAGATGATGCGCAGCTTCGTGCGCTTCCGCTTCGAGACCAGATCGCTGACCGAACTCTTCCTGGAAGTCGCCGAGCGCCGCTGGCGCGACGAGGCCGATATCGTCAATCGCGCCCGTCGGCTGGGGGTCAATCTGACGACGCCGCAAAAACTGATCGTCGTCGACTATGCCGACGAGGCCAAGGATGGCGGCGGCGGTGTTGCCGATCCCCATCATGCTCTTGTCCGGCTGCTGGAGCAGGCCGGCGTGGCGGGCACTGTCATCGCCGTCGAAGGCGGCCTTGTCTGTCTCGTCGCGGACGATGCCGGGCAGGGCAGCGTCCGCTTGGGGAAATTGCCGAACAAGATCGCCGCCGAGCTTAGCCGCTATTTCGAGCGTGAGCCGGCGGTGCTGGTTTCCGAGACCTGCGCCGTGCTGGCCGATTATCCGACCGCGTGGGAACGCTGCCGCCGCATGATCCGCATCGGCCGCTCCTTCGGGCGCACCGGCGTCTTCGCCGGCCAGGATTTTGGCCCGCTGCCGATGCTGGTCGCCGCCGCCGACGTGCCCGACGTGCGCAACTTCGTCGACAAAAGCGTCGGCGCGCTGATCGCGCATGATCGCGAGCACGGCACGCCCTATCTGGATACGCTGTTTGCCTATCTGCGCGAAGGCTGCCGCAGCCAAGCCTGCGCCGATGCCATCGGGCTGCATGTCACCACCTTGCGCTACCGCTTGTCGCGCATGGAGGAATTGTTCGGCATCAAGCTCGACACGCCCGAACAGCGCTTCGCGGTCGAACTGGCGATCCGCCTCAGCGGCATCATCGACAGCCGCGTGCCGGCCGTCCGCTAGAACCACTCCACCCCAACACTGCTTCCGTCATATCGCGCCCGCGCCAGGCACGGGCGCGTCGCGCTTCCGCTTGCTCGGGTTGGCAGCACCCTGTCGCGAACTCTTTCCTACAGATCGAAGGAAGAACGGGCGCCGGCTCCTGCCTAGCTTCCATCCAACGATGTGGAGGAAGACAATGGCGGACGCGATGACTCAAAGGACGATCGACCCGATCGCCTTGCGTCGTGCCTTCGGCACTTTCGTCACCGGGGTCACCGTCATCACCACGCGCGACGCCGACGGCAATCCGCGCGGCATGACCGCCAATTCCTTCACGTCCGTCTCGCTCGATCCGCCGCTGCTTCTGGTCTGCGTCGGCAAGTCGGCGGCGAGCTTTCCGGCCTTCAACGAGACGCAGTCCTTCGCAGTCAATTTCCTGCATGAGGGGCAGGCCGATGTCTCGTCGGTGTTCGCCTCGAAGGCGGCGGACAAGTTCCAGTCGGTGAACCATGACCGCGCCCACACCGGCGCGCCGGTCCTCACCGACAGCCTGACCTGGTTCGACTGCACCGTTCACAACCGCGTCGAGGCCGGCGACCACATCATCCTGATCGGTCAGGTGCAGGCCTTCGGCACCAGCCCGTCGGCGCCGCTCGGATTCTGCCGCGGCCGCTACGCCAGTGTGAAGGATCCGCTGCCGGCCGGCTGGCTGGCCTCGCAGGATATGATCATCGGCTATCTGGTCGAAGCGGGGAACCGCATCCTGCTGCGCAGCGACGGCAAGGGCGGCTTCGTGCTGCCGACGGCGCGGCGCCGCAAGGCGGACAGCAGGCTGGTGTTGGATGGCGGCGAGGCGCTGAGCCTCGTTCCCGAAAACACCTTCCTCTATTCGGTGTTCGACGTCGCCGACAGCGACCCAGGCTATCTGATCTACCGCGCCGAGCTCAGCCGCGAGGGCACGCAAGCCGCGCTGCCGGACGGCCATGCCTTTTTTGCCGTCGACGCGCTGCCCTATGAGCGGATCGCCACGTACGAGTTGCGCGCCATGCTGCGCCGCTATGCGCGCGAGCGCCAGGACAAGCGCTTCGGCATCTACATGGACACCGGCGATGGCGGCCGCGTCGCCATGATCGATGGCCAGTCGCAATCGTGGACGCAGGCCGCCTCCGAATGATGTTTTACGCAGGACAGACAGCATGAAAACGACGGTCGCATCGCTCGAAGGGTCGCGCCAGAACCTGTTCATCAACGGCGCGTTCGTGGCGCCGAAGGGCGGGCAATATATCGACAGTTACGACCCGACCACCGGTAAGCCCTGGTACCAGTTCGCCGAAGCCAGCGAGGAGGATGTTGGCGCGGCTGTCGCGGCGGCGCGCGCTGCATTTGCCGATCCGGCCTGGCGGCGCATGACGCAGACCGACCGCGGCAGGCTGGTGCGCCGGCTTGCGGAACTGGTGCTGGAGCGTGCCGACGAACTGGCGCTGATCGAGACGCGCGACAATGGCAAGCTGCTCAAGGAGATGCGGGCGCAGATGCGCGCCATGCCCGACAGCTACACCTATTTCGCCGGCATGGCCGACAAGCTGCTCGGCGACACCATTCCGGTCAACAAGCTCGACATGCTGAACTTCAACCTGCGCGAGCCGATCGGCGTCGTCGGCATGATCACGCCGTGGAACTCGCCGCTGATGCTGCTCACCGGCACGCTGGCGCCATGCCTGGCGCTCGGCAACACGGTGGTCGTCAAGCCGTCGGAGCATGCTTCGGCCTCGACGCTTGCTCTGGCCGAGCTGATCATGGAAGCGGGCTTTCCCGCCGGCGTTGTCAATGTGGTGACCGGCACGGGCGCTGTCGCGGGCGACGTGCTGACCCGGCAACCGGGCATCGCCAAACTCGTCTTCACCGGCTCGACCGGAACCGGGCGGCGGATCGCCGCCAATGCCGCGCAGAACCTCATTCCCTGCTCGATGGAGCTTGGCGGCAAGTCACCGCATGTCGTCTTCGGCGACGTCGACATCGAGCATGCCGTGAACGGCGTGGTGTCGGGCGTCTTCGCGGCCGCCGGGCAGAGCTGCGTCGCCGGCTCGCGCTGCTTCGTCGAGGCGAGCGCCTATGAGTCTTTCGTCGAGGCGCTGGTCGAACGCACAAGGCGGGTGCGGGTCGGCCTGCCGATGCTGGAGGACACCGATATCGGCCCGCTGGCGCTGTCGGCGCAGCTCACCAAGGTCGAGACCTATGTCGCTTCCGGCGTGCGCCAGGGCGCGCGGATCGCGGCCGGCGGCAAGCGGCCGCAGGCGGATGAGCTCGCCGGCGGCTGGTATTTCGAGCCGACCGTGATGACCGATGCCCACAACGGCATGGAGTTCATGCAGGAGGAGCTGTTCGGCCCCGTCGTCGGCGTCATCCCGTTCTCGTCGGAAGATGAGATGATCCGGCTCGCCAACGACACGCGCTACGGGCTCGCCTCCGGCATCTGGACGCGTGACATCAACCGCGCGCTGCGCTTCGCCAGGAATGTCGAGGCCGGCACGGTCTGGATCAACACCTATCGCGCCTCTTCCTTCATGTCCGCCAATGGCGGCTTCAAGGAGAGCGGCTACGGGCGGCGCGGCGGCTTCGACGCCATGGAGGAGTTCTCGCGCCTGAAGAACGTCGTCATCGACTATTCGGGCGCCATGCAGGACCCGTTCGTCATCCGCCTTCGCTGACCAAGAACCCGACGCAACGACCGGGAGACCGACATGAAATTCGCCGTATCGCTGACCATGGAACGCTTCTCGCCCGACAGTCCGATGGCAAGGGTGAAGAGCAATCTGCTCGAGCTTGCGCGTATGGCCGACGAGGGCGGCTTCGAGACGCTGTGGACGGCGGAGCACCACACGATCGAATGCACGATCTCGCCCAACCCGCTGATGACGCTGACCTGGCTAGCGCAGCACACCGAGCAGATAAGGCTCGGCACCTCGACACTGGTCGCGCCCTACTGGAGTCCGATCCGGCTGGCGGGGGAGGCGGCGCTTTGCGACCACCTGACCGGCGGGCGACTGGAATTCGGCATCGCGCGCGGCTCCTACCAGTACGAGTTCGACCGGATGGCCGGCGGCATGCGCCAGCAGGAAGGCGTCGCTTATCTGAAGGAACTGGTGCCGGCCGTGAAGCGACTGTGGGCCGAGGATTATGCCCATGAGGGGCACTACTGGAGGTTTCCTTTGGCCGCCGGCGTGCCGAAGCCGCTGCAGAGACCGCATCCCCCGATCTGGGTCGCCGCACGCGACCCGGGCACGTTCGACTGGGCGGTCGGCATCGGCGCCTCGATCCTGTCGACGCCCTTGTCGGCGCCGCCGGCCGAAGTGGCGGTCCTTGGCGAGAAATTCCGCAAGGCCGTCGCCGATCACCCGGAAGTGCCGCGGCCGCGCCTGATGATGCAGCGGCGAACCTGCGTCTACGAAAGAGAGCAGGACTGGGAGGTCGCAGTCGGCCATGCCATCGATTACGGCCGCGCCTTTGAGAACCTGTTCCAGAATATCGGCACGGTGCGAAACGGTTTTCCGGAAGCAGTGCCTTATGAGAGCGTCAAGGGCAAGGAGAACTACAATCCCGAAAACATCCGCCGCAACCTGATGTTCGGCACGCCGGACGAGGTGATCGAGAAGCTGCTCGACTATGAGGCCGCGGGCGTCGACCAGTACTGCCTCGGCCTGACCTTCAACCTGCCGTTCGAGCTGCAGAAGAAGACAATCAAACTCTGGGTCGACGAGGTGATGCCGGTCTTTGCAGCGCGCGAGCGCGACAGGGCGCGCCAGGCGGCGAGGGCGTGAGGATGGCGCGCTCCGGCCAGCTCGATGTCGAAGGCGTGCTGCTCAACTGGCACCTGGAGGGCGAAGGCGGGGAGCCGCTCGTCTGCATCCATGGCGTCGGCTCCTATCTCGAAGCCTGGAACGGCGTGGCCGGGCGGCTGAAGGAGCGCTTCGCTATTCTGACCTTCGACCTGCGGGGCCACGGCCGTTCCAGCCGGGTCAAGGGCCGCTACGAGATCGACGATTTCGTCGGCGAGACGCTGGCGCTGGCCAACCATCTGGGGTTTTCGACCTTTCATCTGGCCGGATTTTCCCTAGGCGGTCTGATCGCACAGCGCCTTGCGCTGACGCATGCCGAGCGGCTGCGGAAACTGGTGCTGCTGTCGACGGTTGCCGGCCGCACGCCCGAGGAGCGAAACGCCGTGCGCGGCCGGCTGGCGGCGCTGATGGCGAGCGATGCCTCGGCGCATCACGCCGCCTCGCTGTCGCGCTGGCTGACGGAGGATTTTCAGGACAACAATCCCGGGATCATCGCGGAGCTGCGGCGGCGCGACGCCGAGAACGACCGCGACTGCTACGCCGCCGCCTACCGGGTTCTCGCCGAAACCGATTTCGGCGGCATCCTCGATCGCATCACCTGTCCGACGCTGATCGTGACCGGCGAGGACGACCAGGGCTCCAGCCCGCGCATGGCTCGGCTGATGCACGAACAGGTGCAGGGTTCCGAGCTCGCCATCCTGCCCGGGCTTCGCCACTCGATCCTGATCGAGGCGCCGGCGCTTGTCGCTGAAACGATGGCCGGCTTCCTGCTGGGCGTCGGTCGCACAAGGGGAGCCGTCGCGCATGGATAGTGGTCTTTGCGGAGCAGGAATGGCGGGCTTGCTCGAGGCGACGGGCTGCAACTGGCCGAAAGCAAGCCGGAGCTTTCCCCATGAGCGAGGGAATGACGGCGGCAAACATCCTCCGCGGCAGCGGAAGACCGGACCGGCCCGGGCGTTGCTAAATCCGCGAGCCGTCCGGAGGACGTTGCCAAGGGAATGCGAGATCATGACCGGCTGAACGGCCATGACCGCATGGGACTGAACAAACAACAAGGGAACATACGAAAATGACATTCTGGAACAGACGACAGCTGACGATGGCAGCCCTCGCATTTGCGCTCGGCGCCTATCCGGCCCATGCCGGCGCGGTGCTCGACCGTGTGACCGCCGCGGGCACGCTCAAGGTGGCGACCGACGCCAACTGGGCCCCGCAGTCCTTCATGAACGCCAGCAATGAGCTCGACGGCTTCGACGTCGACGTCGCCAAGGCGATCGGCAAGCATTTCGGCGTCAAGGTCGAGTTCGTCACGCCTGGCTGGGACATCATCACCGCCGGCAACTGGGCGGGCCGCTGGGACATGCATGTCGGCTCGATGACGCCGACCAAGAAGCGCGCCGAGATATTCGATTTCCCGGCGGTGTACTATTACACGCCGGCGGCGGTCGCCGTGCACAAGGACAGCAAGGCAAAGACTTTGGCCGATCTCGACGGCAAGGTGGTCGGGGCCACCAGCACCTCCACCTTCGAAGCCTATGCCAAGAAGGATCTGACGCTCGACGCTGCCGGGGCGCCGGCCTTCGAGTACAAGCTCAATCCCAAGGAAGTCCACTCCTACGAGAATTCGACCACCGCTTTCGACGACCTTCGCCTCGGCGACGGCGTTCGCCTGGACGCCGTGGTGTCGTCGCTGCCGTCGATCCTCGATGCGGTGAAGGCCGGCTATCCGATCAAGCAGGTGGGCGAGCCGGTGTTCTACGAGCCGCTGGCGATCGCCATTGAGCATGGCGATCCGGAACTGTCGGCCAAGATCGCCGAAGCTGTGAAGGCGATGAAGGCCGACGGCACGCTGAGCAAGCTCTCGGAAAAATGGTACGGGCAGGATTACTCGAAGACGAACTGATCTTTCCAAAGGCGGCCTACCACCGACAGGCCGCCGAACCGCCGGTGCTCAAAGATGCTCTATCCGGATACCGTCGAGGCTGAAGTCCTCGTGCACAAGCCTTGGTTCGTGGCGACGCTGTTCGGCATCGTCCTGCTGGTCTTCATGGCGTTCAACATGTCCGGCACCGGCTTCGCCGAGCTCATGCGTCCGGTGATCGGCGAGCCGTCGACGAGCGGACTCTACGGGCGCTTCGCCATCGGCTTCGCCATTGCGGTGATCTTCACGCTCAACGTCGTGCTGATCGGCTTCGCGCCGCTCAAGCTGCAGATCGGCATCGTCTGGCTGGAACTGCTGCTGCTCTTCATCGCCTTCTTCGAGACGTTCCACCTCAGCCTGCCATTCATCCGCGAGAAGCTGCCGTTCCTGATCAGCCAGGGCGTCGTCACCACGCTCTACGTCTCTGCGATTTCCATCGTCATCGCCTCGGTCATCGCGGTGGCGGGCGCGGTCGCCAAGCTCTCCAACAATGGCTTCGCCTATGCCATCGCCAGCTTCTACACCTCCTTCTTCCGCGGCCTACCGCTGTTGATGCAGGTCTACCTGATCTATCTCGGGCTGCCGCAGCTCGGCTTCGTCATCAACGCGGTGCCCGCCGGCATCCTGGCGCTGTCGCTATGCTACGGCGCCTATATGACCGAGATCTTCCGCTCCGGCATCCAGAGTATCGATCGCGGTCAGTGGGAGGCCTCGCGCTCGATGGGCTTCGGCTTCGCCCTGACCATGCGCCGCATCATCCTGCCGCAGGCATTGCCGGTCATCATTCCGCCGACCGGCAACCAGTTCATCTCGATGCTGAAGGATTCCTCGTTGGTCTCCGTCATCGGCGTCTGGGAACTGATGTTCCTGGCGCGCACCCTCGGCCAAAAGACCTTCCAGCATATGGAAATGCTGATCTCGGCTGCCATGATCTACTGGGTGCTGTCGATCTGCCTCGAGCTGATCCAGTCCCGCATCGAACGGCACTATGCCAGGAGCAAGGTGCGATGAGCGCTGAGGTTATCATTGAAGCCAGGGCCGTCTCCAAATGGTACGGCCAGTTCCATGCGCTGAAGGACATCAACCTGACCGTCCACAAGGGCGAACGCATCGTTATCTGCGGGCCGTCCGGCTCGGGCAAGTCGACGCTGATCCGCTGCTTCAACCGCCTCGAAGCGCATCAGGAGGGCGAGATCGTCGTCAACGGCGTTGCCCTGCATGGCAGGATGAGCAACGTCGCCGCCGTGCGCTCCAATGTCGGCATGGTGTTCCAGCACTTCAACCTGTTCCCGCACATGACGGTGCTGATGAACTGCATGGCGGGACCGATGTGGGTTAAAGGCGTTCCGGCCGCGGAGGCGCGTCAGACGGCCCTGCAGTTCCTAGAGCGGGTCCGCATTCCCGAGCAGGCGAACAAGTTCCCGGTCCAGCTTTCGGGTGGCCAACAGCAGCGTGTCGCTATCGCCCGCAGCCTGTGCATGAAGCCCGATGTCATGCTGTTCGACGAACCGACATCCGCCCTCGACCCTGAAATGGTGTCGGAGGTGCTGGACACGATGACGGGACTGGCCCGCGACGGCATGACCATGGTGTGCGTGACGCATGAGATGGGCTTTGCCCGGGCGGTGGCCGACCGCGTCATTTTCATGGACGCCGGACAGATCGTCGAGGAGGGGACGCCCGACGCGTTCTTCCGCAACCCGCGTCACGATCGGACGAAGGTATTCCTCAGCCAGATTCTGAAGCATTAACGTTCCAGGCAAGACTGCTTTGTCGCCTACGCTTTCAAAAATCGGACGGTCCGCTGCCGGCCCCATTTCGGCCATTCACTAGTCTAGGAGGAAGTTCCTGGCGACCCGCAGCCACAGCGTCGATATCTCGAAGCTAGGTAGTTAATCACGTTTGTCGTCCTTCAGGTTCGCAAGGCCATACGAGAGAATACGAAGGAAACGGGCTGGCGAACCACCCGCTAACGTATTGATTTCGTGTCGAAAACGACGACCCTCAGTGCCTAGCATAGTCGTTATTCGCCAAAGGGTTACAGAGCGGTTCACCAAGTTCGATTCAAAACGCTGATGCAGCGACTCATCTGGAACGGCAGCTTTGCGCCTCATTGCGGACATTGCGTTGCCGTACGCCAAACCTGCAAGTGGACATCCATGTTGTGCCCAGGTTCACAAACGGAAAGCACTGGATTTCTTTGGATCAGAGCCAAGCGCAGCTTTTCGCTCCTCGACCAATCGAGCAGGAAAACGGAAGCTAGTAAGGTCCGCCAGCCCCCTCGGCGAGCAAGGCTGAACGTCAAGATATGCGTCTTTGCTATTTCTTGGAATAATTCCGTGCGCCGCTTTCGAGAGTTACAATCGCGCCAACCACCTTCCCAGGGTCTACCGGCTTTTGCAGGCAGGGAACGTCCCTGAACTCGGCCGGAACGATGTCGCGGTCATAGCCGGTAAGGAAGACAAACGGTATTCCCCGCGCCTGAAGGGCGGAGGCCAGCCCGAAGCTCGGACCAGCGCCGAGGTTAACGTCCACCACGGCGCAGTCCGGCCGCCGGATTTCCAGCAGCGAAAGAGCCTCCTCGGCTGCACTGACAGGCCCCAGAACCTCGGCCCCGGCATCTTCGAGAAACTGTCGAGTGTCGTCGGCAAGGTAAAAATCGTCCTCGACAACCAACACTGCCCGGCCGTGCAGGTCGAAGCCCATGAACTCCTCCTGTTCTCCTGGCCTCACTCTGCGGGCACACCGGTTTGGAGCACGCTTTCGCTCGGCTGTAGGGGAAAAGAGATGCGGCACAGAAGGCCGGTTCCGGTAAGCTGCATCTCGCCGGAACCCTTGAGCTCGAATGGCACGCGGCGGGTGATCAGCTCAGTTCCGAATCCTTTGCGCATCTGATGACCCGGTAAAATTTCGACGCCGCTCTCTTGCCAGGTGAGTTCCAGCCAATCCTGACCCTGGCGCGGCTCCCGTTCCCATTGGATGGTGACTCTGCCCTGCGGCGCGCCAATGGCGCCGTACTTGGCAGCGTTGGTCGTCAATTCGTGAATTGCCAGTGTCAGGACCTCAGCTGCCTTCGGCATCAGTATGATGAAAGGCCCTTCGACTGAAACCCGGGAAGGATCGGCGGCCTGAGCCAGGAGCTCATCGCGCACGATGCCCTCCAGCTCCACCCCTTCTGCGGCTCCGCGCGTCAGCAGAGTTTGGGTGCGTGCCATGGCCGCAATTCGACCGCTAAGCCTTTCGCGAAATTCCTGGGTCGTGCCTGTCGCATCTCCCCTTTTTACGAGCGATGCCACAGTCGCGAGAACGTTGCGAACCCGATGTTGTAATTCAGCCGTGAGGACCGCCTGGCGCTCTTCGTTGCGCTTGCGCTCGGTGATGTCCTTGCCGATCTTCATGAAGCCGCGAATTGTTCCGTCATCGTTGCGAAGTGTCACGGTCTGGCCGTCAAGAAAAACCCGACGCCCGTCCTTCGTCTCGTGCCAACGGACATTTGGAGCGACGCCCTCAGCGCGCGCCCGGCTGAGTTCCTGCCTGGGTACACCTTGTGCCTGATCTTCAGGTGTGAAGATCGAGGAGGTCGGCTTTCCGAGCATTTCGTCCGCGCTCCAGCCAAAAACGGCGGCGGCGCCGGGTAGCCAGTCGATGATGGTATCGTTAGGGTCACTTAGAATGATTGCATAGTCTCTGGCATTTTCGACAATCAGGCGGAAGCGCTCATTTCCGTGCTCCAGCTCGCTTAATAATCCTCGGAGCTCGTATTGGCGCTGACGGGCGCGCAGCGCTGCCTGCGTCGAGCTGGTAAGCGTGATGGACTCGACCGGCCGCTCCAGCAGCGTGACGTTTCCCAGCGACGAGATCAGTTCGGCTCGCCATGCCGTTGCCCTTTGATGGGGCAGGTGGCTTGTGAGAATGATGAAAGGAAGGTCCGACCAGACCGGCTGATCCTTGGTCCAGCGGATCAAGTCGCCGAGATCGCGTCCGTAGAGACCCTCCTCGGCGGCAATGACGGCAAGGCGTTGCGGGCCAAGCCGCTCGACCAATGCGCCATAGTCAGCACAAACGATCCCGGAGATACCAATTCGTGCCAAAATTTCGACCGCCGCTGGCCCATCTCGTCCGATTGGGGCAAGGACAAGAACCGCGCCGCTGTCCATTTCAGGCCTGATCGCTGGCACCGTGCACCATCGGCAGTTCTTTGTCGCTGGTATAAGTCGGCGTGCCTGAGAAGACTCCGGAGAATTGCGTGAGAGGCGGGCCCAGCGCGACACCCTTTGGCGTCAGTTGGAATTCCCGGATCGTATGCTCGTGATTGCCGCTGCGTTTCTTCACCACCGAAAGCGCCCGCCGGACCGTGCCCGCGAACTCAAAGTAGCGCAGCATCAGCACGGCGTCGCTCAGGTAGCTGATGTCGATAGGCGTATCCATCGGGCCCACGAGACCATGCTGCGCGAGAATGAGAATGGTGGTGACGCCCTGCTGCCCGAGATAGCTGAGCAACTCATGCATCTGGAGGATCAAGAACCGCTCGTCAGGCATGGCGTTCAGATAGCCGTTGAGGCTGTCGATAACGACAACTCTGGCCTTGTCCTGCTCGACACTGGCGCGCACCCCGGCGGCGAATTCTCCAGGCGAAAGCTCGGCCGGATCGATCTGCTGGAGTCTTATGGTTCCGTCGTTGAGCGCCTGATCAAGCGGCATTCCCAACGTCTTTGCCCGTGCCTCGATCGTGCCGCGGCCCTCGTCGAACGCGAAGTACACGGCGTGCTCGCCCCGTTGAGCCGCGGCCAGGGCAAAGGTCAAGGCGAGCGAAGATTTGCCGACGCCGGCCGCACCGATGAACAAAGCGTTGGTACCGCGCTCGATGCCGCCGCCGAGCAGCTTGTCGAGATCGGCATTTCCGCTTGGCGCCGCTTCGACCAAAAACTCCTTGTGGTGCTCGGCAGCGATCAGCCGAGGGAAGATTTTCAAGCCGCCCTTTACGATCGTGAAATCATGATAGCCGCCTCGAAACCGAATCCCTCGCATTTTGACCACCCGGATGCGACGCCGTTCCGCCCCATAGTCCAGCGCGAGTTGCTCGAGATTGATCACGCCATGGCATATGGAGTGCAATTGCAGATCGGTATCCGACGACGAAAGGTCATCCAGCAAAATGACCGTGCAGCGACGTGCTGTGAAAAAATGCTTCAAGGCGAGAACCTGTCGCCGGTAGCGCAGCGAGTTCTGAGCCAGCAATCGCAGCTCCGACAAGCTGTCGAACACCACGCGTGTGGGATCAAGGGCGGCAAACTTGTCAAACACTAACTTTGTCGTTTCGCTCAGTTCGATTTCGGCAGGGTGCAGGATCGTCAGTTCACGATCGGGGTCGAGTGAGGTTTCGGGGGGCACCAGTTCGAAGACGTCAATCCCGTCGAGGGTCCAACCGTGCCGCTTGGCTACCAGGGCAAGCTCGCGTTGGCTTTCCGAAAGCGTTATGTAGAGCACGCGTTCGCCAAGCCGCACGCCCTCAAGCAGGAATTGAAGCGCTATCGTCGTCTTGCCGGTGCCGGGGCGGCCCTCGTAGAGATACATTCGGTCGGGGTCAAAACCTCCGCCTAAAATATCGTCCAGCCCTTCGCTGCCCGTCGATATGCGCTTTTCTCCCAAATCTTCAATGTGACTGTGGCCGCTTGCGGTTCGAGCGCGTCCCTCTTGATCGTCAGCCACGTTTGGTTCCCCTCGTTGAAAATACGACGCCGGGCAGCTTCGGCGGCCTTGCGACCCGAAATAACGCCAGAAGTAAACGCCGGTTCCTTGTGCCGCTCTATTCCCTTGCTGCGCTGAATGTCCACTAAACGCCTTAGGGGCTTCCCATGTCACTTGGTGGAAATCCGAACCTACACGTGCAGCCTCAAAACCAGGTTTGCATCCCGAGTATCCCGTCGCCGCATCATGTTGGGCGCGGCGCTCGGCTGCATTCAAATTTGAGCAATCGTAGGGAAGCAGGCCGAATGTCGCCCCGCGTGAGCCGTCGGCTATCCCGCCTGAGATCGGTTCTCCGGCTCACGCAGCGCCAGGAAAGCAGCCGAGAGCAGCACCGTCATGCCTGTGATTTCGACGGCCCGATCTCCTCGCCACGGGCCGAGCAGCACCGCAATGACCGGCGAAACAAACGCGAAAGCGCCGGCGCGGGAGGCGCCGGTATCACGTGAAGCGTCGAAAGGCTGCGCGCTCGAAAACCAGCGAGCCCAGAATAAGCAACAAGCGCCGGAAGGCATAGTGGAACCGTCGCTCGCGCTTGCAACCATCCGGTAGCTGGACACTCCAGAACAAAACAAGAAATTATTCCTACACATTCTCAGGAGGTCTCATGCAGAGACCTCGACGTAGACGGACGCTTCAACCGATTGCGTCTTTCACTCGGCGGGATTTAGCCCAGCGAATCGTGAGGGGTCGCTATCACGCCAACCGGGGACCAGTCGCGCAGCTTCGCGCGGCCACAATCGCCGGGTCGCCGCCGGTAACGCTCCAGCAGGTTTTCTCCTCCTCGCGCCAGAACTGGATATCCAGCCGCTTCCTGCCGACGCGCACGTCCTTCAACTCCAATTCCGGCATCCAATCCGGCAGTTTGGGATCGAGGTAGAGTTTTCCAATTGGAGCGGCGGGCTGGAAGCCGATGATGGCTTGTAGCAACGCAAAGCAGGACCCGGCTGCCCAAGCTTGAGGCACATTGGCTCTCTTGTATTGCACGGGGAAGGCGGTGGGCGTGCGGGGGGACCCGGCATAGAGTTCGGGCATTCTATGCTGCATGAAATAGCTTGCTGCGCCGCTGACGTCGCCAGCTAGGCGAGCAGCCTCCTCAAAGAACCCATAGCGCCTGAATCCTAGTGCAATCAGGCCGTTGTCGTGCGGCCAGACAGAGCCGTTCTGATAGGAGTTCGGGTTGTAGGCGGGGTGATCGGCCGACAAGGTCCGGATGCCCCAGCCGCTCCACATATCCGGCCTCATCAGCCGTTGGACCACCTTTGCCGCGCGTTCCTGCGGAACAATGCCCGACCAGAGACAATGACCGGGATTGGAGGCTATGCTCAGAACAGGCCTCTTGTGTCCGTCCAGGGCGAAAGCATAAAATCCGGAAGCCTCATCCCAAAACACATCATTGAATCGCTCGAACAGCGTTCTGGCCTTGCCCCTAAGCTGCTCGGCGCGAGGCTTGTTGCCTCTGGCGTCATAGATCTCTGCCATGCGCTGCCAGGCGTCATAGACATAGCCTTGCAACTCGCAAAGCGCCTTCGGGCCCATTACCGCTGAGCCATCAGGGTAAACGACTGCGTCAGACGCATCTTTCCAACTCTGGTTCTCGTAACCGAGCCTCGAACGGGTTTCATATTCCTGGAAGCCATCGCCGTCTCGATCGCCGTATTGATCGATCCAGTCCAGGCATCTCTCAGCCCTCTCGATGTGTCGATCGATTAATCGGTCGTCGCCTGTAGATCGCCAGGCATTGTGGAGGACAATGAGATAGAGAGGTGTTGCATCGGCAGTCCCATAATAGGGCGTGTGCGGAATAAGGTGGAAATGAGCGAGTTCCCCGGTACGGAGCTCGTGCATGATCTTTCCTGGCTCGGCATCCCGGAAGTCGTTCCGCGAGGTAGCCTGAAACCGACCGAGCACATCTAGGGCACCGCGGGCGAAGTCGGGATAGACCAAGGCGTTCTGAAGGGCAACGATCAAGCTGTCACGGCCAAACAGCCCTATGAACCAGGGCAACCCCGCAGCGGGAACATACTCCCTCTCGTCAGTGCCTTCGATAGGAAGCCGAAGCGCTGCCATGTCTTCAATCGCCTGATCGTAGAGATCGCGGAATTGATCGTTCGATGTGATCAACTTGCTCCCGGTGCGACGCCAGCCAGCTACTCGCTTCGCCGTACTCGAGTTGAGGCATTTGTCAACACAGGAGCGTGGGGCGCGACCGGTGATATGATCCTGGCCAAAATCATAGAGCAGGCAGGTGTGCCAGGTGGTGCCAGGCTCAAGCTTGATATCGAAGCTGATCCGCCCATTGGCGTAGACAGGTCGGGTCAGAGTTCGACGGGCTGTGATTGTGATAGAACGGCGAAAATCCCTATTGGAATAGCTGGTCCTGAGACGCGAGCTTCTTTGGTCCCAATCGGTTATAATGCGACCACGGCGGATGATGTCGCCAGCCTTGACCTCAAACAGATCGGCAAAATCGCTGCGGATTCCGACTTCGAGATTGAACTGGATCGCGTCACGACCGTGGTTCACCAGATCCAAGTCCTCATGCAGCCCTCCCTGATCCAAGGCCCTTCCGATCAGCAACCCTAAGTCGCCAGGTCTCACTGGACCGGCCTCGGTGAGGAAAGCACGGTTCACCAGATAGATCTTCGCCGCGAAATGCGCGATGTTGCCCGAGCTGAGAAGGTCCCAAGGCTCTCCGTTCGCGTATATCTGCCAACTGGAGACGAGGCGGGTATCCGAAGCGTAAAGGCCCTGATGCGTCGGCCAGTTGATCTGGCCATCTTGCTCCGTCACTAGAAAGCTGAGGCCCTGATTGATCGCCAAGCGCGGCGGGCCGATTGCAATTTCCAGGGCCATGGGATGTAGCTCACGACGAGATCGCTAGCTATCTGGTGCGTCGACAACCAGGGGCAAGCAGTGGCTCGCCAATGGGTTGGTCGACCGTCGTGATTGCGAACGTCCGGTAGATATTGACCAGAAGAGCTACCAGACGTCTAACCGCCGGAGTACTTTTTTGAATCGCCACCGTCCGCAGCTTGTGCTGGTTCTCCTCGCCACGTGTTCGCCGTGCGCGTATCGATGTATTATCACATCGGCGGCGCACCCACACTGATTGCATTCGGCTTTCTATTGGGTGCCGTTGGGCGTGCCATCCAGTTCCGGTCACGGAAGCCACGACGAGGCCGTGCCTAGTTCGCATCCGCCTTGGGAGTCGAGCGACTGGTTTTCCCAGCAATGGTAAGTTCTGCAGCCGCTTAGGAGCCCGAACGAGGAACTCTGTTTTGTCGTTAGTCACATTCCGACATGAGAATTATGGTGGCCCGGAATCGGCGACGGGCTTTTTCTCCCCCCGGCGATGAGACTCGCGAATAGGGTATATAGTCGGTCCGGCCGGAACGGTGGTCGGATTGACCCGCTTCCCGACGCAGCGTCAGCTACCTAGTCCAGTCCGAACGCAAGGAGTGCGCCGTCAGCAGTGGTTTGGCCGAGCGGATCTTGGCGGCTCAACTATGGCCGCTTCCGCCTAACCAGAATCGCGTGGCCTTTGCCGCAGTGAAAACCCCCGTCCGGTCGTCGAGCGAGGCCACCTCGGCCCGCCTCCGCTGCCCTGAACTATGCAGCCTTCTCCGCATAGATAACGTGAAGCGTCTCCGGCCTCAGATGTGTGTAGCGGCGCAGCATTTTCCAATCTTTGTGCCCAGTGACCAACGCTACCTGTTCAATTGTGAATCCAGCTTCAAACAGGCGGCTCGTGCCTTCGTGCCGCAAGTCGTGAAAATGAAGGTCGCGGATGTTGAGTTCACCGCAACCTCGACGGAAGGCGGTACCGACCGACCTGTGATTAAATGGGAAAATTCGATCATCGTCATTGCTTCGCCTTGCGCGCTGCTCCTCGACGATGGCCCATGCATCGTATCCAGTTGCCGCGAACAGCGGGATACGCTGATTGTTGCCTTGCTTGTTGCGAGGGTCTTTCCGGTCGCGGATGAGAAGCATCCGCGTGCGATTCTCCAAGTCGGACCAACGAGCCTTGCAAATTTCCTCTTGGCGCATCGCGGTTGCGACCGCGAAGCGAATAATCTGGCCAATCGGCGCTATCTGGAGAGGATTTGAATCGAAGTGAGCGATTAGCCTGTCGAGTTCATCCTGGGTGGGGCGCCTGTCACGCTCACAGCCCTTGCCGACAAGGCCAAGGCGCTTAAGTGCGATGCGCGCGAGATCGACGGGTTCCACTTTGACCGGTAGACCGTGGACGGCCGCGGCATGAGACAGGACAAGTTTTATAAAGCCGATGTCGATGCCGAGCGTCATCGGTCCGGCACCTTGGGCGGCCCGCTCACGACCAAAACGGATGAGCCGTTCGCGATCGAGAGCCGCAATGTTGCACTTTCCCAGGTGTCGTCGCAGCAGATCGAGGGCGGCGGCCTTGGAGCGGCGAGGAGACTTGCCTACATCGCACATGTCGTCGATATGGAGGTCGATGAGTTCGCCGAATGTTTTAAGGCGCGCTACACGAGACTTGGTCGGCGTTTCACCCCGATCGACTTGGCGCTCGGTGTCGGTCGCCCATCGCCGCGCGTCGTCTCGGCGCAAGAAGGTCTCGCTGACGTAGCGACCTTTGCGACGAACCTGGACGCGCCAGGAACCGGATGAGAGCTTCGTGTAGGTGGCCATTTTTCGTGTGCGCTCCGTGTGCACTGAGAGATCGAAACGTGGCGAAAAGGGTCGTATTCTGGCGTAAATTCGTGTGCACTCGGCAGGTTCTAAGAATTTGATGTTACAGGAAAAATGTTGGAAAATCAAGATCATAGAGTGGCCGTGGCACCCATGATGGATTGGACGGACCGGCATTGCCGGTTCTTCCACCGCCAGTTGACGCGCCGGGCTCTGCTCTACACCGAGATGGTGGTGGCGGACGCGGTCATCCACGGCGCGCGCGAGCGACTGCTCGGTTTCGACGATGTCGAGCACCCGGTTGCGTTGCAGCTTGGCGGATCGGATCCGGCAAAACTTGCCGAGGCGGCGCGGATCGGCGAGGCCTTCGGTTACGACGAGATCAACCTCAATGTCGGCTGCCCGTCCGACCGCGTCCAGTCGGGGACGTTCGGCGCCTGCCTGATGAAGACGCCGGCCCTGGTTGCCGACTGCGTCGCAGCCATGAAGGCGTCGGTGAAAATCCCCGTCACCGTCAAATGCCGCATCGGCGTCGACGATCAGGACCCGGAGCCCGCTCTCGACACGCTCGCCGACGGCGTGCTCGCCTCCGGCGCCGATGCGCTCTGGGTGCATGCCCGCAAGGCCTGGCTGGAGGGGCTGAGCCCCAAGGAGAATCGCGACATCCCGCCGCTCGACTATCCGCGCGTCTACCGGCTGAAGGCCAGGACGCCGAACGAATTCATCGGCATCAACGGTGGCATTCAATCGCTTGCCGAAGCGTCGGCGCATCTTTCCCATGTTGACGGCGTGATGCTCGGCCGCGCCGCCTACCATACGCCGGGAATCCTCACCGGCATCGATGCTGCTTTCTACGGCGAGGCGCCTGCCGCCTTCGACTACGCAGCGCTGATCGACGCCATGGCCGGCTACGCCGCGCGCCACATCGAGCGGGGCGGCCGGCTTGGCCACATCACCCGCCATATGGTCGGACTGTTCCACGGCTTGCCCGGCGCGCGCCGCTTCCGGCAAATCCTGTCGACGGATGCGAACAAGCCAGGCGCGGGGGCGGAGGTGCTGAAGACCGCATTCGTCGCGGTTGATCTCACTGCCGCGGAAGCCGAGGCAGCCTGATCTTCAGTTAAAGCGCGTTGCGCTTTAACCTTCTTTCCTATGCATATCGTTGTCCCAGAACCGCTAAGCGCTTCTGGGCTACATGCATCAGTCCCGCAGGATCATGCGGTCGCCGCGCATATCGAAACCCGACAACGAGCCGATGAAGTTCATGCCGAGCAGGCTCTGCTCCAGCATGCCGGGCGCGGCGACCATCACCGTCATGTCCTTGCGCACGATGCCGCCGATCGCGACCTCGTCGGTTCTGACCGTCGCCGCGCGCGCCATGCCGTTGGCGGTGGAGACATCCACGCTGTAGCTGAGCGCCGCCGGGTTGAAACCCGCCGCTTGAGCATCTTCGGACGTCAGCACCGTGCTGGTCGCGCCGGTGTCGACCACTGCGCGCACCGGCGTGCCGTTGACCAGGATGCGCGCTTCGAAATGGCCGTTGCCGGCCTTGTCGAGCGTGACGGTCGGGCGGCCATTCTCCACGCCCAAGGCCAGCGGACTGCCTGGGACAAGGCCGGCGGTCACGCGGCTTGCGACGTCCTGCAACTCGTAGCGATACTGGTAGCCGGCGATCAGCACGAGGATCAGCGCGGCCCAGACGCCGATATTGCGCGCCATGTCGCCCAGCGGCCGGCCCGAGCGGAGCAGGCTCGCGCCGATCACCATCACCAGCACGCCGACCCAGATCAGCCGGCCGAAATCGTTGTTGTCCATGCCGAAAGTGCGGCCGGCCGAATTGTTGAGCATGAGCAGCACGACCCCGGCGCCGATCACCGCCATGACGATCCAGAACAGCCGATTCATCGGTTTCTTCTCACAAAAGGCCGCGCTCGCGCGCCATGCGGGTACGCCTTGTCTCGCGGCGCGGTCGCCGCTCGACCGTTTCGAGCCGCGCCGGCAGTTCGGCCATCACCGCCCGGCGCGTTTCGGGGGTCATCGTCAGCCAGCCGGAAATCTCGTCGCGCGTGCGGCCGCAACCGAAGCAGAAACCGGTTTTCATATCGATCGAACAGACCAGGATGCAGGGGGATTCGATGGCGGTCATGCTGCTCTCTTGCCTTTATTCCACATGGTGCAACCGCCGGAGCAATGCAAGCCCTCCGCGATGCGTCGCAAGGCGACGCGTTCGCGGCATCGTCAGGCGGTTGTGCCGGCGGGAGAAGGCGGCTATGCCGCTTGCGATTTTCGCAACCAACCGCGACCGACATAAATGCCTGCTCAGCCTTTCGACGATTTCCGAAGCCTCCTGGCGGCCCTGCCGCCGGCCGATGACGCGGCGGGCGGCCGCGTCCGGGCACTGTTCGCCAAGGCCGACAAGCCGAAAGAATCACTGGGCAGGATCGAAGACATCGCGGCCTGGATTGCCACCTGGAGCGGGCGCGCGCCGCCGGCGATCAACCGGCCGCTGATGGCGGTCTTCGCCGGCAATCACGGCGCGGTCAGGCACGGCATCTCGCCGCGGCCGGTGGCGGCGACCGCCAATGAGGTCGAGCTCTGCGCCGCCGGCGGGGCTGCGATCAACCAGGTCTGCATCGCCAACGATCTCGGCCTGAAGGTCTTCGACCTCGCGCTGGATATTCCCACGGGCGACATCGCCGAGGAGGATGCGCTCGATGAACGCGGCTGCGCCGCGACCATGGCCTTCGGCATGGAGGCGGTCGCGGGCGGCGCCGATCTTCTGTGCCTGGGCGATCTCGGCGTCGGCAATTCGACGATCGCCGCCGCGCTTTGCGCCGCGCTGTTCGGCGGCGAGGGGGCCGACTGGGTCGGCCCCGGGGCGGGCGCCGATGCAATGATGATCGCGCGCAAGGCCGAGGTCGTCGATCGGGCGCTGGCATTCCATGGCCCGGGTCTGAGCGATCCGCTCGAGGCCTTGCGCCGGGTCGGCGGACGCGAGTTCGCGGCGATCTGCGGCGCCATTCTCGCCGCACGCATGGAAAAGATTCCCGTGCTGCTCGACGGATTCGTGGCGACGGCGGCCGCCGCTGCCCTGCACGCGGCCAACCCCGGCACGCTCGATCACTGCCTGCTCGCCAGCCTGTCGCCCGAGCCCGGCCATGCCAAGGTGGCCGAACAGCTCGGATTGCGGCCGCTGCTCGATTTCGGCATCGGCCATGGCGAAGGGGTAGGGGCCGCTCTGGCCGCCGGTATCGTCAAGGCCGCGGCGTTGACAAGTTCGGGCATGGCGGTGGCGATCCGCCGTTAAAGGTTCCAAGAGCCGCACTATCTCTTTGTTTTTACGCAATTCCGGACGGAAACCGCTCACACTTCTCCTGGAATTGCTCTACCGGCGTCCACGTGTCGCCGCGACAGCCTTGGTCGGCAAGGCCGGCAATTCCTCCATCACCCGGCTCAGCGGGAAGATGGCGATCGCCTCGGTGCCTTCGCGCAGCTTGGAATGAAGCTCGAACGTGCCGCCATGCATGGCGAGCAGCCCCTGCACGATCGGCAGACCGAGGCCGGTGCCCTGTTCGGCGCTCTTGATGGCGATCGAACCCTGGCCGAAAGCGGAGAGCACCACCGGGATTTCCTCTTCCGGTATGCCCGGGCCGTTGTCCTTGACCGAAATGTACTGGCCGCCGCCGGCGGTCCAGCCCACGCGCACGCGCACTTCGCCGCCGGACGGGGTGAACTTGATCGAGTTGGACAGGAGGTTGAGCGTGATCTGCCTGACGGCGCGTTCGTCGGCGAAGAGGCGCGGCAAGGTCTCCTCGAACTCCTGGATGATGCGGATGTCCTTGTTGCGGGCGCGCAGCTCCATCATGTGGCAGCAGTCCTCGACGATGGTCACCAGCACGACCGGCTCCTCGTTGAGCTGATAGCGGCCGGCCTCGATGCGCGACAGGTCGAGGATCTCGTTGATCAGGTCGAGCAGGTGCTGTCCGGACTCGTGCACGTCATGGGCATAATCGCGATAGGTCGGATTGTTCATCGGACCCAGCACTTCATTGGCCATCACTTCGGAGAAGCCGAGGATGGCGTTGAGCGGCGTCCTGAGCTCATGGCTCATGGAGGCGAGGAAACGCGATTTCGCGAGGTTGGCGTCCTCGGCGCGCCGCCTTGCCTCGTCCGACATCGATTTCGCCGTCTCGACTTCGGCGATCAGCGCGTCCTTCTCCGAACGGAAGGACAGCACCATCAGCGACGCCTGGTTGAGGTGGCGCGCGACGTAACCGAAGAACGGAAGTGCGGCGATGAGCAGTGCCGCCATCGTGGCTTCGATCGGCGTCCACAGACGCATGATGGTGTAGACATAAACGGCAACGGGAATGGCGAAAGTCGCGAACAGGGCGCCGCCAAGCGAGGAGGCCAAGACAGCCGTCATCGCCATCGCGACCAGGATCACCATGGCCTTGGCCACATGGAACTGGTCGATCTGGCATGTGTCGCAACCGATCCAGGCGAACCACGCCCAGCCAAGGCCGCATAGGAAATGGCCGATCAGGAAGTCGCGGCGCGTCTGCACCGGGTCGAGCTCGGCCGCTTCGGTCCGCTCCACGCGACGCGCCATGAAAGCGACGATCGTGTAGCAAAGCAGCGTCGACAAGGCCCAGATGGTGATTGGGCCGTCCATGCCCGCCAGCCGGCCTGTCACCGCCACCGCGAGCACGAGCAGGGGAATCGCGATCGCGCTGACCACCATGGTGCGCGCATGCAGCTTCAGCAGTTCACGGTCGAAGTCGAGGCTGCCCGCCTGCTGCGAAAGGCGGTCGCGCGTCTTGCGCACCGCGCGCGCCACATCGCTGTTGCGGTGCGGTTTACGGCGGTCCACAATAAATTTATCCGCTGTGTTCGAGCGTTGCAAAGGCATACAGACTTCAATTTCTGCGCGCAGCGACTATCAGTTCGTTAAGCTACGTTCGAATGATTAAGAGACTGTTTGCCATATGAGCCGTTTCGGGCCGCGAGGACCGCGCCGACGCTACGCGGCGAGCCCGCCGCGCAGCCTCGGGCGCAAGCTGCTGGACTATGGGCTGGCCTTCCTCTTGCTCGGGTTGCTCATCCTGGTGGCGGCGCGGCTCGATCGCTTCGAGACGCGCAAGGAGCAAGGCACGGCAATCGTCAATGACGGTGATTCGATCACGCTCGGGAGCGAACGCATCCGCATGCGCGGCATCGACGCTCCGGAATATCAGCAGACCTGCCAGAAGGCCGGCGCCGACTATCCCTGCGGCAAGCTGGCGCGGCAATCGCTGGTGCGGCTGATCGCCGGCAGGCCGGTTTCCTGCAGCGGCTGGCAGCGCGACCGCTACGGCCGCCTGCTCGGAGATTGCAGGGCGGGCGACACTGACCTGAACAAGGCCCAGGTGCAGGCCGGATGGGCGGTTGCCTTCGGCGGCTTCGAAACCGAGGAAGCGGTGGCGAGAGCGGCCAAGGCCGGCATCTGGGCAGGCACTTTCGAGGAGCCGCAGCAATGGCGCGACAGCCATCATGACGCGCCGGTCGAGAGAAAGCATGGCATGCTGGCCTCGTTCGGCGATGCGTTGCGCGAATTTGTTCGCTTCTGGTGATGGGCGGACCCGCGCCTTATGATCCGGTGGAGAAGCTGGAGGATGGAATGAAGCTGTTCGACGGTGGCCGCGCGCCCAATCCCCGACGCGTGCGCGTCTTCCTTGCCGAGAAGGGGCTGACGGTGCCGCTGGTGCCCGTCGACATGGGCGCGCTGGAACATCGCGGCGAAGAGGTGGCTGGGCGCAATCCGCTGCGGCGCCTGCCGGTGCTCGAGCTCGACGACGGCACCATCATCACCGAATCGATCGCCATTTGCCGCTATTTCGAGGAGCTCCATCCCGAGCCCGCGCTGTTCGGCACGGGCGCGCTCGGCAAGGCAAAAGTCGAGATGTGGCAAAGGCGCATGGAACTGAACCTGATGGCCAGCGTCGCCGCGGCGTTCCGGCATATCCATCCGGCGATGAAGGAATGGGAGGTGCCGCAAATTCCGGAATGGGGCGAGGCCAACAAGCCGAAAGCGATCGAATTCCTGCACCTGCTCGACCATGAACTGGCGGAGCGCGAATTCGCCGCCGGCGATGCCTATTCGGTCGCCGACATCACCGGCATGATCGCCATCGATTTCATGAAACCGGCCCGCATCAAGGTGCCGGAGGAATGCACGAACGTGCTGCGCTGGTACGCGGCGCTTACAAGCCGGCCGAGCGCGACGGCCTGAGCGACCGAAATTGGATAATCCGCCCGATATGAGCCAAGCGCTGGAGCGCCTTACCGAAAGGGTGCGGGCCTGTCGTATTTGCATCGATGAGCCCCGTGGCCAGCCTTTGCCGCATGAGCCGCGGCCGGTGCTGCAGCCGTCCTCGACGGCGCGGATACTGCTTGCCGGCCAGGCGCCGGGCACCAAGGTGCATCTGTCGGGCATGCCGTTCACCGACGCCTCGGGGGACCGGCTGAGAAACTGGCTCGGCGTCAGCGCGCAGGAATTCTACGACACGGAAAAGTTCGCCATCGTGCCGATGGGCTTTTGCTTTCCCGGCCAGGACGCCAAGGGCGGCGACCTGCCGCCGCGCCGCGAATGCGCGCCCGCCTGGCGCTCGGACCTGATGGCGCTGATGCCCCAGATCGACCTGGTGCTGACCATCGGTGGTTATGCGCAGGCATGGCATATGGGCACGACACGCCTGCCGTCGCTGACCGAGACGGTCAGGAACTGGCGCGCCATATGGGATGGACCATCCATTCCGAAAGTGCTGCCGCTGCCGCATCCGTCCTGGCGAAACACCGGCTGGCTGAAGAAGAATCCCTGGTTTGAAATGGATTTGCTGCCCTTCCTGAGATCGGAAATCCGCTATCGCATCGATTAGGCATTCTGCAAGATATCACTCGCTTTTCGTGCCTTTGGCAGAATTTCTTTCTTGTTAAAGGCCTCGATAAAAGGGATTATGGCGAAACTATTCCCCTGGAGCTTCCCATGGATCGCCTCGACAGAAAAATTCTCCGCCTCCTGCAGGAGGACGCGACGCTCGCGGTCGCCGATGTCGCCAAGAAAGTCGGCTTGTCGACCACGCCGTGCTGGCGGCGCATCCAGAAGCTTGAGGAGGAGGGGGTCATCAGGCGGCGCGTCGCCATCCTCGACCATGAGAAGGTCAATGTGCGCGTCACCGTCTTCGTGTCGATCCGCACCAATTCGCACAGCCATGAATGGCTGCGGCGCTTCTCCGAGGTGATCCAGGAATTCCCTGAGGTGGTCGAGTTCTACCGCATGAGCGGCGACGTCGATTACCTGCTGCGCGTGGTGGTTCCCGACATCGCGGCTTACGACGCATTCTACAAGCGGCTGATCGCCAAGATCGAGATCCGCGACGTCTCGTCGTCCTTCGCCATGGAGCAGATCAAGTACACGACGGAAATCCCGCTCGACTACATGGTGCTGGACAAGGAATCGGGCGCGAACGCGGCATGACACTGGTTGCGCCGATCGACCTTAATTCTTCTTTTTGTTGAGGAAATTCCACGGCGAGTTGACCGGCAGCGTGACCGTGTCCGGCACGCTGTCGACGCTCGTCACCTCGGCCTTGCGCACGGTGTAGCCGGATTGGACGATCGAGACGCCGTCGAGGATGAAGAGCTGGCTTTTCTCCATGCCGGGCTTCAGCACGCCGGTGACCGCGACCGGCTCGTAGGCCTCTGTCATCTTGTAGGGATGTGCCGGCGTCACCAGCACGATCTGGTTCGGCGGCGGCGTCGGCATGTGGCTGCAGGCGCCGGTCCACGGCACCAGCAGGAATTGGTAGACGAGGTCACCCTCGCGGTCGACCGGCAGTGCATAGCCGGCTAGTTGTATCGTCTTGCCCCGCAGATCGAACGACAAGGTCTCGCCGTGGTCGGGCAGTTTTGCCGCGATCATCGGCAGGTTCGCGTCCTCGGCTATCGCTTGCGTCGCCGGACGGAGATCCTTCCAGAAGATATGCGCGACATCGGCCGAGGCATGGGCTCCCGAGGCAACGAGCAGGAGCACCGCCGCCAACGTCGCGCATGATCTGAAACGCTTGTTCATGATCGCTCCATCCTCCGCGAGTGGATTTGCGGAATCGAGTAAAAGCATCGTGACCGGTCAGGGCTCAACGGTTCAGCCGCATGACATGCCGGCGCGTGCCGGCGGTTCCGGTCTCTTGGAAGCCTCGCGCGGCGAACATGTCGCGAAAGCCCATGAAGCGATAGCTGGGTGCTGCTTCGTCGACAGGATAGGCCTCGATGATAAGCGCACCTTTGGAGAAGGCGTGGTCGATCGCGGCGTCGAGCAGGGCGGAAGCCAGCCCGCCGCCACGCAAAGCCCTCGGCACATAGAAGCAGACGATCGACCATATGCCGGTCTCGGAGTCGTCCTGCTGCTTTGAAAGTCTTCGGTAGGTTTCGCGCGGCGCGACCGAGCACCAGCCGACCGGTCCGCCGTCCAACTCGGCGAGGATGCCGACCGGGGTACCGGCATCGATCAGCGCCATCATCATGCGCTTCTTCTCGTCGTTCTGGACATGCTCGCGGCTGGAATGGCGCCAGGCCATGCACCAGCAATATTTCGGCGCGCCCGGCTGCTCGAACAGCGATTCGAAACGGCCACGCGTTTCCCGCGTCACCTCGATGAAGCGGATGGAAGCGGGGTCAAGTTTTTCTGGCGGCGAGTCGTTCGAGTTGCTTGGCATCCGTCAGTTCCTTCACCGCGTCCTTGCCGATCCAGCGTGCCGTCTTGTCCGGCGATGCCGCCAGTTTCTCCGCCAGGGCAAGGGCAGGGGCGTGCAGGCTCATGGAGCGCTTGCCGATCTGCCGCAGCGCCCAATTCACCGCTTTCTTCACGAAATTGCGCGGGTCGCCGGCATGTTTCTCGATCAGCGGCAGATAGGCAAGGAAGGTCGCGTCCGGTTCCTTCTTGAGATGCACCGCGCTCCAGGCCAGCATGGCAAAGGCGGTGCGGCGGACGAATTCGCGTTCGTCTTCGGCGAACCCGTCGATCAGATCGCGCCAGAACGGCGTTTCGGCGAACAGGTCGGCGACGGTATCGACGATCTCCCAGCTGTCGAAATCGGCGGCCCAGCGCCGGCATTGACCGATGTCGAGCTTCTTCGGCTCGCCCGTGAAGGCGGCCATCAGCCGCGCCTCGCGAATGCCGCTCTTCCACAGCAGCAGCGCGCGTTCATGGTTCTTCCTGACCTTGCGCGCCAGCGGCCGCAATTCGGAATTGCCGATACCAAGCGCGGTCGCGGTGTTGATGCCGAAGCGCGCCATGCCGGTCAGGTTTTCCGCCACACCGATCGAGCGCAGATGAGCGACGATGTCGTCGGCGCTCCAGCTCGGATCAGGCAGGGGCATTGCGACGCCTAGCGCTCCAGGCGCGCCAGCAGCGAGGACGTGTCCCAGCGCTTGCCGCCCATGTCCTGCACATCCTTGTAGAACTGGTCGACAAGCGCGGTCACCGGCAGCTTGGCGCCGTTGCGGTTGGCCTCCGCCAGGCAGATGCCGAGGTCCTTGCGCATCCAGTCGACGGCGAAGCCGAAATCATATTTGCCGGCATTCATCGTCTTGTGGCGGTTTTCCATCTGCCAGGAACCGGCTGCCCCCTTCGAGATCACCTCGACCACCTTCTCGATATCGAGGCCTGCCTTCTTGCCGAAATGAATGCCCTCGGCCAGTCCCTGGACGAGGCCGGCAATGGCGATCTGGTTGATCATCTTCGTCAGCTGGCCGGCGCCGGCCGAGCCCATCAGGCCGATCATGCGGGCGTAGGCGTCAATGACGGGCCGCGCCTTGTCGAAGGCGGCCTCATCGCCGCCGACCATGACGGTCAGCACGCCGTTCTCGGCGCCGGCCTGGCCGCCGGACACCGGCGCGTCGAGGAAGGAGAAGCCCGCCTGGCGCGCCGCTTCGTCGAGCTCGCGCGCGACCTCGGCCGAGGCGGTGGTGTTGTCGATGAAGACGGAACCCTTCTTCATGGCCGCGAAGGCGCCGTTCGGGCCGGTCGTCACTGAACGCAGATCATCGTCATTGCCGACGCAGGAGAAGACGAAGTCCTTGCCCTCGGCAGCCTCTGCCGGCGTCAGCGCCAGTTTGCCGCCATGCTGGGCCACCCACTGCTCGGCCTTTGCCTTGGTGCGGTTATAGACGGTGACGTCATGCTCGCCCTTGTTCCTGAGGTGCCCGGCCATCGGATAGCCCATGACGCCAAGACCGAGAAATGCAACCGATGCCATAAGCCTGCCTTCCAACAAAACACGGTTTCCAGTGGCCGAAGGTCTAGGCCATGCGAAAAATTCGTCAAGGCACGCAGCGCCGCATCGACTGGTGCAGGCCTGAACGGTTTGATCTAGCGATGCAAATGGACGGTGATCCGACGCTCGATCCATTCGACGCCGTGGCGCAGGATCTCGACCATCACCAGATAGACGATCGCCACCCAGATATAGGCCTGGATGTCGAAGGATTTCGCGTAGGCGAGCTTGGCGTTGCCCATCAGATCGTAGACGGTGATGATGGCGACGATCGCCGAGGCCTTGATCATTAGGATGAGCTCGTTGCCGTAGGGCCTGAGCGCGACGATGATCGCCTGCGGCAGCACCACCTTGCGCAACGTCTGCAATTTGTGCAGGCCGAGCGAAGCGGCACCTTCCCATTGGCCGCGCGGCACGCTTTCGATGGCGCCGCGCAGGATTTCCGCCTGGTAGGCGGCGGTGTTGAGCGAAAAGGCAAAGACGCCGCAGTAGAAGGCTTCGCGGAAGAACCACCACAGCCCGACCGTCTCAAGCTCTGGCCGGAACGAGCCGATGCCGTAATAGACCAGGTAGGTCTGCACGAGCAGCGGCGTGCCGCGGAAGAAATAGACGTAGCAATAGGCAAGCCCGGACAGGATCGGGTCCTTCGACATGCGGCCATAGGCGACCGGAAGCGACAGGATGGCGCCGAGGACCATGGAGATCGCCACCAGCGACAGGGTGGTTCCCAAGCCTTGAAGATAGGCCGGCGCGTATCTGGCGAAGAACTCGGGATTCCAGGCGTAGACCAGGTAGGCCACGATGCCGGCGCCGAACAGAATCCAGATGCCGACCAGCGCGTAGCCGAGGATGCGGGCTCGCGGCCAGCCGCGCGCTTGCGGCGGCGGCTTGTCGATGGCGATAGCCTGGCTGACGCTCATCGCGCTTCCCTCCGCCCGAGATAGCGCAGGATGTAGCTCGTGGCGATCGACGACAGGACAGCCAGCGCCAGGAAGATCAGCGCCGCGACGCTGTAGAACAGGAAGGAATGCTTGGTGACGCGCGCCGCGACGCCGGACTGGCGCAAGGTCTCGGCGAGGTTGACCACCGAGACCAGCGAGGTGTCCTTGAGCAGGCTCAGCCAGCAATTCTCGAGACCCGGAAAAGCGATGCGTATCAACTGCGGCAGGATCACCAGCCGCATCGTCTGCCATTTCGACAGGCCAATGGCGTAGCCTCCCTCATATTGGCCTTTCGGAATGGCGCGGAACGCGGAGAGGAAGACCTCGCTGGCGTAGGAGGAGAAGATCAGCGCCAGCACGATCATGCCGGCGACGAAGCTATTGACGTCGATGGTGGCATCCGGATTGAACAGCCGCACGACATATTGCAACAGAAGCGGCATGCCGAAGAAGAACAGGAACAGCGTCACCAGTTCGGGCAGGCCGCGAAAGACCGTGGTGTAGATGTTGCCGGCGAGCCTGAGCGACGGCTCTTCGTGCTGCTTGGCGAAAGCGACGAAGAACCCGATCACCAGGCCGATCGGCAATGTGGCGAGCGCCAATGCAATGGTGACCAGAACGCCAGACGCAATGTCGTCACTCCAGCCGTCCGGTCCCCAGCTGAGAAGTGTCCAAATGCTTTGGGCCGGCATTGACGGGTCGTGTCTCCGTGGCGATCCTGGGAGAAGAGAAGGGCGGCGAGGGGTACCTCACCGCCCTGGCTTATCAGGATTCGGCGCCGTAGACGTCGAACTTGAAGTACTTGTCGTTGATTTCCTTGTATTTTCCGTTCTTGCGGATGGCGTCGATCGCGTTGTTCAGCTGGTTGACGAGATCGGTCTCGCCCTTGCGCACGGCAATGCCGGCGCCCGGTCCGAAGATTTCGACCGGCTGCGGCGAGGGCTGGCCGAGGATCTTGCAGCAGGCGCCGTCCGGCGAATCCAGCCATTGCTGCAGCACGACGATGTCGTCCTCGATGGCATCGAGACGGCCATTGGCGAGGTCGGCTTGCTCCTCTGGGCTGCTCGGATAGCCCTTGATGGTGCTGTCCGTGTAGGTCTTGGAAGCGTAGTTGTAGTGCGTGGTCGTGGTGGCGACGCCGATGTTCTTGCCGGCGAGGTCTTCCTTGGTCACGCCCTTGAGCGGCGAATCCTTCGGCACGGCGATGGCCGAGGGGGTGTTGTAATATTTGTGGGTGAAGTCGACCTTTTCCTGGCGCTCGGGCGTGATCGACATCGAGGCGACGATGGCGTCGAACTTGCCGGCCTGGAGCGCCGGGATGATGCCGTCCCAGTCCTGCGCGACAAAGGTGCACTTCACCTTCATCTCGTCGCAGAGAGCCTTGGCGATATCGATGTCGAAGCCCACCAGCTGGCCGTCCGAGGTCAGGTTGTTGAAGGGCGGGTACGCGCCTTCGGTGCCGATCCTCAGGGTCTTTTCCTGAGCCTGGGCGACGCCAAGTGTCAGCAGCGCGGCCGAAGCGGCAAGCGCGATACGCAGTGCAATACGCATGATAATCCTCTCATATTGTCATGGCCGCTGTCCCGTGCGGCTCTTGTGGGCGGAGCTTCTTTACCGCCCGCTGGGGCGGATACTCCCACTCTTTCCAAGAAAAAAGCAACTGCAAATCAACGGCAAACGACAATCAGGATGCGCCGTTGCGTTACTTGGTTCGAGCAACGAGACCTGTGCTGCGCTCGACAAAGTCGGCTATCGATTTGGTGTCGTCGAGGTCGAAAACCGGCAGGTCTTCGCCTTCGACTGTAAAGTCGGCGGCGACCGCGACGATGTTGGGATCGTTGGCCGACAGCGGCGTCCGATCCTTGGCTTCGAGCCGCCTTGCCTCGATCTTCTTGTGCGCTTCGCGCTTGTAGCCTTCGACCAGCACGATGTCCGAAGGCGACAGCCGCGCAAGGATGTCGTCCAGCGTCGGTTCGTCCTCGCTCCGCAATTCGTGCATCAGCGCCCAGCGCCGGCCGGAAACGATGGCAACTTCCGTGGCGCCCGCCTGCCGATGGCGGAAAGAGTCGGCGCCCGGCTTGTCGATGTCGAAGTCATGGTGGGCGTGCTTGACCGTCGAAACCGTCCAGCCGCGCGCCACCAGCTCGGTGACGAGCTTTTCCGTCAGGGTCGTCTTGCCGGAGTTCTTCCAGCCGGTGATGCCGAATACGCGTCTCATAGCCTGAGGATTTGCAACAGACGTTCCGCCGCCGCAAGGTCGTCCGGTGTGTTGACGTTGAAGAACGGGTCGATCTTCTGGTTGCCGGCCGCGATCATGGGGAACTCCACCTCGACATGGCCCCGGCTCTCCATGAAGGCCGAAACCCGCCGGTTGTCCTGGTCGACCAGGAAATGACGCAAGGCGTCGCGCAGGCCGAGCGGCCAGAGCGCGAAGGTCGGATGCCATCTGCCGTCCGAACTGGCGACGGCGATCGCGCCAGGCCGATCGCGGGCTGCGGCTGCGAGGCGCTCGACGAGGTCGTCGGGGAAGAACGGCGTGTCGCCGGCGGCGCTCATCAGCCAAAGACAGCCTGGTTGCTTCGCCGCCCATTCGAGGCCGGCGAGGACGCCTGCCAGTGGTCCGGCATGGCCGGGGACCGTGTCTTCGATCACCGGCAGGCCCATGGCGGCAAATCGCGCCGGATCGCCGTTCGCATTGAGCGCCACGGTCGCGATCTGTGGCTTCAATCGCGCCGCGACATGATCGATCAGCCTGGCTTTGCCCAATGGAAGCAATGGCTTGTCGCCGCCGCCCATCCGGCGCGACTGGCCTCCCGCCAGAATGATCCCCGCGACATTTCGGTCCATCGGCCTATATGCCGTCCGGCGCCATGCCGGGTCCAGCGCTTTCAGCGGCAGGTTGCTGTCTGCCGACGACGCGCTCGCGGTAGAGCGCATAGAGGCCCGAGCCGATGATGATGGCGGCGCCGGCGATCATGGGCGGGTCGGGGACGTCGCCGAAAATGACCAGGCCGAGCAGGATCGACCAGAGCAGGGCGGTGTAGCGGAAAGGCGCGATGAAGGAGATGTCGCCCGAGCGCATCGCCATGATGATGAACTGATAGCCGATGAGCACCAGCACCGCCGCGAGCGCCAGAAGCGCGGTCGCCCGGCCGCTCATCGGCGTCCAACCGCCCATCGGCGACAAGAGCAGCGCGCCCAGCACGGTCATGGCGAGCGCGGTCGCCGTCGACACCAGAAGCGTCGGGATCGATTCCGGAATGCGCTTGGTGGAGAGGTCGCGCACCGCGCAGCAGGCGACGCTGGCCAGTGCAACCAGTGAATAGACGCTGAACCCTTCGAACCCCGGCCGTACGATGATCAGCACGCCGACGAAGCCGGCGGCAATCGCGGTCCAGCGTCGCCAGCCGACTCCTTCGCCGAACACCAAGGCCGCGCCCATGGTCACAGCAAGGGGCAGCGCCTGCATGACGGCGGAGACATTGCCGATCGGCAGATGTGCAAGCGCGATCAGGAACGACACCGTGGCGCCGGCCTCGCCGGCGACACGCATGGCCACCATCGGCTGCAGCATCGCGGCCGGATTGGCAAGCGCGCCGCGCCGCCAGGCGAGCAGGCCGACGAAGAGGGTCGCAAAGACGCCGCGCACCAGCATGACCTGCGCCATGTTCATCGACTCGGAGGAGAATTTGGTGATCGCGTCGTTCAAGGTGAAGCCGACCATGGCCACGATCATGAACAGCGCGCCGCGCAGATTTGGCGAGAGGGGCAAAGGCGTTTCCGGATTCTATTTTGGATCGAACCTGTAGCAGGTCGACGGAAACAGCAACGCCTAAAGAAATGGGCCACGAATTTCTGCGCGGCCCATGAGATCGATTTGCCGAAGCCCCGAAGACTTACTTCGGCGTCAGCACTTCGGTGCCGTTGCCGTTCTGGCCGGCGATGGTCCATAGCCCGTGCAGGGAGCCGTCCTTCTCGATCTTGTAGACGACGAGGCCGACTTCCTTGCCCATCGCGTAGCCGGCGGAAAACGCATTGTCGTTACGCATGCAGATGCCGTCCGAGGTCGAGCCGCCGGTCTCCCAGTGGATCGTGCAGGTCGTGTCGCTGGTCAGCGTGATCGTTGCCTCGCCGCCATATTTGGAGCCGTCGAAATTGGTGCCGGCGACGGTGTAGGTGCCGCCGATCGACTGAGCAGCGGCCGGCATGGAGGCGAGACCAAGCATAGCAAGTGAAAGCATGAATGTGCGCATGTGCACTCCCCCTAGAGCGAAAATCGCGCTTCGAAGGCTAGGCCGGAAAAGGCCGGCGGTAAATCGGGCGGCGGATGGCTTGCAGGGTTTATTTCGAGTGTGGCCCGGTCGCCTCGTGCAGGCTTGCGGCAATGGCGCCGACCAGCGGGTCGTATTTCGCCTTGAGCGCCGCGGGATACTCGATGAAGACGGTGTGGACGACATCCTCCTTTCCGAACACGGATCGCCGATAGAAGATGTTGTCGTCCTGCGTGCCCGACAGCACCGCCCAGTTCTTGCCGGTCTTGCTGTAGGTGACTTTTTCTCCCGGCTCCGGGCTGGCTTTTTCGTTCTGAACGAGACTGTCGGGCGTGTCGTCGAGTGCATTGTAGCTACCGTAACAGGCCACGCTGGCGCCGTCGGCGCTTTGCCACTCCAGGCCATCGCCGTTTTCGGGCTCGGGCATGCGGTTGCTGAAAATCTGGTCGGGGAAGGTGCACACGGTGCCGAAGCGCGCGTTGACATAGGTGAACGGCTTGGCCAGCGCCGTTGTCGTCAAGTTCATCAACAAGAACAGAAGCGCGGAATACAAGCCGATGCGACGAAGATGCTGCATGACACCCCCCGGTCGATGACCAAAGGCGATCCTGCACCAAATCGCAGAAAAAATCAGCCGCCGGTGACGCTCATATGCCGCGACACCGAAGGACGGCTGGTGCGGCGGTCGATGACGAAATCATGGCCCTTGGGCTTGCGGCCGATGGCCTCGTCGATGGCCGCGTCGAGCAGCTCGTTGCCTTCGGAGGCGCGCAGCGGCGCCCTCAGGTCGGCGGCGTCCTCCTGGCCAAGGCACATGTAGAGCGTACCGGTGCAGGTCAGCCGCACGCGGTTGCAGCTCTCGCAGAAATTATGCGTCATCGGCGTGATGAAGCCGAGCCTGCCGCCGGTCTCGGCGACATGGACATAACGGGCAGGACCGCCGGTCTTGTAAGGTATGTCGGTGAGCGTGAACTGGCGCTCCAGCGAGGCGCGCAGCAGCGACAGCGGCAGATACTGGTCGGTGCGGTCGGCATCGATCTCGCCCATCGGCATCGTCTCGATGAGGGTGAGGTCCATGCCGCGGCCATGTGCCCAGCGCATCAGCTCAGGGATTTCGGCATCGTTGAAGTCTCGCAGCGCGACCGTATTGAGCTTGATCTTCAGCCCGGCCTTCTGCGCGGCGTCGATACCTTCCATCACCTTGCCGAGATTGCCCCAGCGCGTGATCTGGTGGAATTTCGCGGCATCCAGCGTGTCGAGCGAGACGTTGATGCGCTTGACGCCGCAATCGGCGAGCTCGGCGGCGAAGCGTGACAGCTGCGAGCCGTTGGTTGTGAGCGTCAGCTCTTCCAGGGCACCCGTCTCCAGATGCCGCGACAGTTGACGCACCAGATGCATGATGTTCTTGCGCACCAGCGGCTCGCCGCCGGTCAGCCGCAGCTTCTTCACGCCCTTTTCGATGAAAACGGTGCAGAGCCGGTCAAGCTCTTCCAATGAAAGCAGATCCTTCTTCGGCAGGAAGGTCATGTCCTCGGCCATGCAATAGGTGCAGCGGAAATCGCAGCGGTCGGTGACCGACACGCGCAGATAGCTGATCGTGCGACCGAAGGGGTCGATCATGTCCATTGCAAGCGCTTCCCGTGGCCTGAGTGGCGTCGTTATATACGGCTATGTGATACGATCCAACGCCGCATTCAAGATAGAAGGTCTTGATCTTTGGTAACATTCCCCGACCGACATCGCGTGTCGGCTGCCCAAAGCGCGTTACGAGCTTTAGGTCTTGTCGCGTTGCATGTCCCGGAACCGCTGCGCACTTCTGTGCGACCTGCATTGGCATGATCTTTCCGGATCGTGCGAAGCGGCGTAGGGAAGGGCGCAACCCAGACAGGACCAGCCATGACCGCGCCAAAGGAACTCAGGGTCTCGAAGGACCGCAAGCTGCTGACCGTAACCTTTCCCGGTCATCAACCGTTCGAATTGCCGGCGGAGTTTTTGCGCGTGGCCTCGCCATCGGCGGAAGTGCAAGGCCATTCGCCGGAACAGCGCGTGACCGTGCCCGGCAAACGCAATGTCGCGATCCTCAAGATCGAGCCGGTCGGCAATTATGCAGTGCGCATCACCTTCGACGATTTCCACGACACCGGCATCTTCACCTGGAACTATCTGCATACGCTCGGCCACGAAAAGGATGAGCGCTGGAACGCCTATCTTGCCGAGCTGGCCGAGAAGGGGCTGAGTCGGGATCGCTAGCCCGGGGCTGGCAATCCAATGTCAACTGTCGTCAAGGCGTCATGGACATGGCGTAGCGCCGGCAAAAGGTCAGGAGGCGAAGAAGATGTCGCGCATCACATCCGTCGAACAGCTCGAGGCCCTCTACGGGCTGCCGGGCGAAGCTTCGGTCGTCAAGGAACTCGACCATGTGATTCCCGAATATGCCGCCTTCATCGAGGCCTCGCCCTTCCTGGCGCTGGCGACAAGCGGGCCCGAGGGGCTCGACTGCTCGCCGCGCGGCGATCTCGCCGGCTTCGTGCGTATCGTCGACGACAAGACGCTGATGATGCCTGACAGGCGCGGCAACAACCGCGCCGATTCGCTGAAGAACATCATTCGCGATCCGCGCGTCGGGCTGCTCTTCCTGGTGCCGGGCTCCGGCACCACGCTGCGCATCAACGGCCGCGCGCATATCACGACCGATGCCGGGCTTTGCGTGTCCTTCATGGTCGACGGCAAGCCGGCCCGCTCGGTCACTGTCATCGATGTCGACACGGTCTATTTCCAGTGCGCCCGCGCCATCGTGCGCTCGGACCTCTGGAACCCGGCCAGGCATGTCGACCCGAAGTCGCTGCCGACGCCCGGCCAGATCCTCGAGGTCACCAGCCGCAAGAATATCGACGGCCAGAAGTACGACCAGGAATGGCCGGAGAGAGCAAAGAAAACGATGTGGTGACAGGTGCGCCGATATTTCGGTGAGGCCGGCCTGCAAATGGCGGGTTCCTGCGCTTCCGGTGCTCACGTACCTTGAGTACGCTCCGCTCCGGTTCTCGGAGCCCACCCAGTTTGGTCGCTTCGCGCCCGTCTTCGACTCCGACTCGGCCTGACCGAAATCTCAGCGCACCTGAGCCAAGTCTTGGCAAACCTGTGCTCAGGCTTCCTTCAGCACGTCGGCGATCTTGCGCATCTGCTCGCCGATCATGTCGCATTGTTCCGGCGTCGACTGGCTCATCGCCTTCTCGATCAGCGCCATGTGAACCTTCAGCGCCTTCATCAGCAGGGCCTCGCCCGCCTCGGTGAGGTTGAGCCGCAGCACCCGCTTGTCCTTCTCGTCGCCCTCGCGCCGTACCAGCCCGCGCGTCTCGAGCTGCGGCAACAGCATGGTGACGTTGGAGCGGCCGACCAGGAGCTTGCGGGCGAGGTCGTGCTGCGACATGCCGGGGTGGCGGTAGAGGTTCATCAGCACGTCGAGCTGCGCCGGCTTGAGGTCGAGCGGGGCGAGCTTCACCGCCAGCGTGCGCTCCAGCACATGGCAGGCGCGCGCCACCGCAACCCAGTTGCGAAAGCGAGGATTGTCCCAGGGTAGCTCTTGCTTAATGTTCATGTTTGAACTATTATGTTCATGCTTGAACGAATGGATGGACTGCCAATATGGCATCATTTGGAATGAAGGTCATCCGGGGCGTTTTCGGCGCGGCCGAGCATGTTGCGCCGCGTCTTAGCGGCCGCGCCGCGTTCGAATTGTTTTGCCGCACACCCAGCGTCAAGGCCTTGAGCGACGGCGAACGGCGGGCTGTCGAGCGCGCTTCAGCCTTTATGGCCGAGGCGCGCCATCACCGACTGAAGACCAGGACGGACTGCGTCGCCGTGCACGAATTCCGCCCGGAGCCGGGCAGGGAGGCGCGCGGCACCGTGCTCGTCATCCATGGCTGGCGCTCGCGCACCGAATACATGCGTGCCTTGATCGAAGGGTTTCGCGGCGCCGGCTACAAGGTCGTCTCGCTCGACCTGCCCGGACATGGCCACTCGCGCGGCCGCCACCTCAACATGGTGAACGCGGTGGACGCCGCGCGCGTCGCAGGCGAATGGTTCGGTCCCTTTGCGGCGATAGTCGGCCACTCCTTCGGCGGCGCGATCGCCGCCAATGCGGTCGCGGCGTCGGTCAAGGGCATGCCGCCGCTCAAGGCGCAGAAGCTTGTGCTGATTGCCGCACCGAGCTCCCTGCCTGCGATCTTCGACGATTTCAGCGACATGATGAATGTCGGGCCGCGTTCCCGCGTCGCCATGGCGGACAGGGTGAAGCACCTTTCCGGGCGGCCGCTCAGCGAGTTCACCGGCGATCGCCAGCTTGCGGAGGCGCCGGTGCCGACGCTGATCATCCACGCGCCGGACGATCGCGAAGTTCATGCCGACCATGCGAAGCGTTACGCGGGCGCCGGCAAGCATGTCCACCTGCACTGGGCCGACGGGCTTGGCCACCGCCGCATCCTCGCCGACAGGGATGTTGTCGCGCGCGCGGTGGGGTTCGTGGCGGGGCAGCAGGAAGCGACCTTGCACTAGGGCCGTGCCGCGCCCTGTCCCGGGCTGCCATGTCCTAGGCGGGGCTCCGTTCCGACCAGCAGCCGCTGGATGTTGGCGCGATGGCGCAGGATCACATAGAGGCTGCCCGCGATCACCAGCAAGCGATAGGGCAATGGCTGCTCCAGCCCGCAGACCAGCGCGACAGCCGTCAGTGCCGCCAGCATCGAGCTGAGGGAAACGATCCGGAAAAGAGCGAGCGAGGCCACAAATGTAGCCGCAGCGCCCAGTCCTACAGGCCAGGACATTGCCAGCAGCACGCCAAGCCCCGTCGCCGCGGATTTTCCGCCCGTGAAATTCAGCCAGATCGACCGGCCATGCCCCAGCAATACGGCAAGTCCGGCCAGGCATACAGCCCAAGGCACCCAGACTTGCAGTTCAAGCGCCGTCGGCGGCGTGGCGGACGATATCGCGTAAAACCAGGGATAAAACCAGCGAACAAAGACGATCGCCGCCGCGCCTTTCAGCACATCGACCAGCAGCACCGTCAGCGCAGGCCATTTGCCCAAGGTTCTGAGCACATTGGTCGCGCCGGTCGATCTGGAGCCGTGCTCGCGTATGTCGATGCCCTTGAGCAGTCTGCCGGCCAGATAGCCGGAGGGCGTCGAACCGAGGAGATAGGCGACCGCCAATCCAACCGCGCTCGCTATCCAGAAAACCATCGGGTCGATTCCAAGTGTTGCGGAAGACTGTAATCAGTCGGCCTTCTTTTTCTGCCCCGGCTCCACGGGCAGGCCGGCCGCCTTCCAGGCGGTGTAACCGCCGAGAATGTGCTTGACCGGCGTCAGGCCCATGTCCTGCGCCGTCTTGGTGGCTAAAGCCGAGCGCCAGCCGCCGGCGCAGAAGAAGACGAAGGTCTTACCGCTGGCGAAGAACGGCTTGTGATAGGGGCTTTCAGGATCGATCCAGAATTCCAGCATGCCGCGCGTCACATGCTTGGCACCGGGAATCTTGCCGTCGCGCTCGACCTCGCGCGGATCTCGCAGATCGACGAAGATCGTCGCATCATCCTCCAGCAGCCCCGCGGCCTCCTCCGGCGACACGACCTCGATCTCGGCATTCGCCTCGTCGAGAAGCTGGCGATACCCTTTCTTCACGGCAAATCCTCCCGGCCGCGCTTGCGGCGGCCGCCGAAATTTCGATCACAAAGCCTGGCGTTTGTCACGGGGTCAGGTGTTGGCCCCGGCCATCGTCGTCCACGCCGCCATGGCTCCGGCAACGGTCGCCATGAGGGCGGCATGGGTTCCGCCGTCTCGCGCCTGGATCGACATACCATGCTGTACAGTGGCGAAGAAGGTGGCCGCGGCCTGGCAGTCGAAGTCGGCAGGCAGCTCGCCTTCAGCCGCTGCCCGCTCCAGACGCGCTTGAAGCGCCGTCTGATTTTCGGCCCGGCGGCGGCGCAGATCCTGGCAGATCAGCCCTTGCGTCGAATCCTGATGCAGGGCTCCGAGCGCGATGAGGCAACCTTGCGGTCGGTCGGTCTGTGAATAGGCCCGGGCGGTCTGGGTTAAGAAACCCTCGATCGCGAGCCGCGCGGTCGGGGCTTCTTCCAGCGTCGACCAGATATCGGTGCCTTCGCTGCGCGTGTAGAGATCGGTCGCCTCGAGGAAAAGCGCTTCCTTGCTGCCGAAGGCGGCGTACAGGCTGGGCGAATTGATCCCCATCGCCGCGGTCAGGTCGCTGAGCGATGCGCCCTCATAGCCCTTGGCCCAGAAAACCTCCATGGCCCGACGCAAGGCGGACGCTCGATCAAAGCTGCGCGGGCGGCCTCTTTCCGACATGGTGTCCTTCTGTTGGATTCTTTTCTGTGTTGATCGATACATAATTCGCTTGACGGCATCCGGCAAGCTTGGCAGCTATTTATGTATCGATCATTACATAAAGGAGAAATCGATGCCTTCAAACCAGTTGCGCGGCAAGGCCGCATTGGTAACGGGCGGCAGCCGAGGCATCGGCGCGGCCATCGCGAAAAGACTCGCACGTGACGGCGCGAGCGTCGCTTTGACCTATGTGAACGGCGAGCCGCAGGCGCGCATCGTGGTCGACGAGATCGAGGCGGCCGGTGGGCGCGCTATCGCCATCAAGGCCGACGGGCGCGATGCCCAGGCGATCGAAAGCGCCGTCGATCGGGCGATGGATGCGTTCGGGCGGCTCGACATCCTGGTCAACAGCGCCGGCATCTGGCGCGCCGCGCCGATCGACGTCTTGTCGCTCGCCGATTTCGACGAGAGCATGGAGGTCAATCTGAGAGCGCCTTTCGTCGCCTCCAAGGCCGCCGCGCGGCATATGGCGGATGGCGGCAGGATCATCTCGATCGGCAGCAATCTGGCCGAGCGCGTGACGGATCCGGGCCTCAGCGCCTATTCGGCCAGCAAGGCGGCGCTGATCGGACTGACGAAGGCTTTGGCGCGCGACCTCGGTTCGCGCGGCATCACCGCAAACATTGTTCATCCGGGCTCCACCGACACCGACATGAATCCCGCCAACGGGCCACATGCGGAGCACCAGCGCCGGAAGATGGCGACGCCGCGCTTCGGCGAAGCCGAGGAGATCGCGGGAATGGTGGCGTGGTTGGCGAGCCCTGAAGGACGCTTCGTCACGGGGGCATCGTTGACCATCGATGGCGGCGCCAACGCCTGATTGTTTTCGACAGCTTTGCGAACACGTGGGGCCTGGAGCAATCGCCGCTCTGGGTCTCACGATGATGTGAAACCGTTCTGCAACACGGTTCCGGAAATTTATGGAAGCTTAACGAAATCAGTATGAATCGGTATAGTCGCGTCATACATCCGCCATGCGGAGGGCGGGACCGTCTAGCGGCGCGGAACGGGAACCGGTTTCAACCGGTGCGGGTGAAGCATGAAAATCCTCGGGAACAAAAAAGCCGTCCTGCCGATCGCGGTCGCGGCGACGCTTGCCCTCGGGCAGCAGCCGGCAAGTGCGCAAGGGCTGTTCGACATGCTGTTCGGCGGCGGCATCCGGCACAACCCGCAAGGCGAATTTCCGCCGCCGCCGAAGCCACGCAAGATACGGCCGGCAGCGCCCGCCGGAGAGGGCGGTGGCGGCGTCAGAATCAGCAGCCCGAGCTATAACACCTACCGGGCCGACAAGCTCGTGCGGGTCGATTTCAAATCGCTGCTGCCGGCGCCGCAACCGGCGACCGCGCAGGACGCCGCCTTTGTCCCTTCGGTGACGAGCAACAGCTTCCGTGATGCCGTCGCAGGCTTGAGCGACTACGAGCTGTTTGCGGAGCCGGATATCGCCAAGGCGCTGGTCGCTTATTATTCGGCCAATCCGGATTTCATCTGGGTGAGCGACAATGCCCCTAACAGCCGGGCGCAGGATGCGGTGCGGGTCCTGGGCGAGGCGGCAAGCTACGGCCTGACGCCGGCCGACTATTCGGTCGACGTTCCAGCGACCGCGACTTCCGCCCCACCGGAAGAGCGGACCAAGGAACTGGTACGCTTCGAGATGGCGCTGTCGGCGCGTGTGCTGCGCTATGCGCAAGACGCCCAGAGCGGCCGCGTCGATCCCAACCGGATGACCGGTTACTACGATTTCCCGGCCAAGTCCTTCGATCTGGAAGGCGCGCTGAAGACGCTGGCGCATACTCAGGAAGTCCGCACCTATCTGGAATCGCGGCATCCGCAGAATGCCGAATACCAGGCGCTGCGAGTCGAGTTGGAGACGCTCGAGGCCAGCGAGGAAAACGAGATTGTCGTCGATCCGAAGTTGGTGCTCAAGCCTGGCGAGAGCAGCCCCGAATTGCCGAAGTTGTTGACGTTGATTTCGCGCAATCTCGACGATGAGATGGGTGGCAATTACGGCGAGGTGCTCGCCAGGCTAGGCAAGAGCGAGTTCTACGATCCCGAGCTGGCGCCGGTGATCAAGGCCGTGCAGCAGCGCGCCGGCATGAAGGGCGATGGCGTCATCGGCCCGCGCACGGTGGCTTCGCTGGCCGGCACGTCGAAGGCCGACAAGATCGAGAAGGTCAAGGTGGCGCTCGAGGAACTGCGCTGGATGCCGTCGGATCTCGGCAGCCCGCGCGTCTTCATCAACCAGCCCGCCTTCACCGCCAGCTATATCGACAATGGCGAGGAGAAGCTGAAGACCCGCGCGGTCATCGGCCGGGTCACCAACCAGACCGCCTTCTTCTACAACCAGATCAAGCAGGTCGACTTCCATCCCTATTGGGGCGTGCCGCAGTCGATCATCGTCAACGAGATGCTGCCAAGGCTGCGCAGCGATCCGGGCTATCTCGATCGCGCCGGCTATGAGGTGACGGATTCGCGCGGCAAGCGCATCCCGTCGGCGGCGGTCGATTGGGGTGCCTATGGCGCTAACATTCCGTTCAGCGTGCGTCAGCAGCCGAGCGAGGCCAATGCCTTGGGCGAATTGAAGATTCTCTTCCCCAACAAGCATGCCATCTACATGCACGACACGCCGCAGAAGTCGTTCTTCGCGCGCGACATGCGCGCGCTCAGCCATGGCTGCGTCCGGTTGCAGGATCCGCGCGGCATGGCCGCCGCTGTGCTCGGCACCACGGTCGACGACATCGCCGAGAAGCTGAAGCATGGCCATTCGACCGAGAATGTCACCCGCGTTATTCCGGTCTATGTCGCCTATTTCACCGCATGGCCGGACATGTCGGGCAAGGTCGAGTATTTCGACGATGTCTATGACCGCGATTCCAAGCTGATGCAGGCGCTGGACGCGACCGAAGCGGTGCGTACGCCGTCAAGCTGAGCTTTTACTCTCAAGCAATTCCGGACGGACGGCCACGGCGAAGACGCCGAGCCTGACCGCTTCACACTTTTCCTGGAATTGCTTTGATCAACGGCCGGCGGAAGCCGGCGTCGCGCCCGGCGATCAGCCAGTAGATCAGGCCGGCCACCAGGCCGGCGCCGGCGACGATGCCCATGTCGGCCCAGCGTTCCGGGTCATCGGCGGCATCGGGCCAGATCAGCATGAAACCGGCAGCCGCGGCGGCGGCGCCGAAGACCATATGCAGCCAGAAACTTCGCAGCGAGAAGAACTCGGCGATCAAGGCAAAGACCAGCGTCTGCATACCCGTCAGGATGATCGTCAGGAAATAGACGAACATACCGAGGGGCGGCACCACCAGCACGGCGACCGGCGTGAGTTCCATAAGCCCGAAATAAGCTGGCGCGTTGGGTAGCGAACTCAGTATCGCGTAGATCACCACCACGGCGATCAATCCGACGAGCACAGCGACCAGATAGCCGACAAGCACCATCAGGATGCGTTTCAGGACGTAGCCGATCATTGCTATGCACCCCCGCGCCCGCAATCACGGCGGGCAGTCAGCCACCAAAGTTTTATCGATGCAAGTGTGGTCCGTCGCGCCGGGTTTTCGTGCGGCAAAGGAGTGTTAAGCGCCAAGGCACAGAGGTGGGACACCGGCGGGCAGCGGCTTAAATGCTTTGGCAGGCTTGGCGGACGGCGAGGCAGCCTATTTAGGTTCGCCGGTCACGGGATCGTAGGTGATTTGGACCTTGGCCTTGTCCGTGGTGTAGTAGGTGATGGTGTAGCCGTCGCTATCCCAATCGACCTCCTTCACATAGCGGAAGTCGGTGCGGCGCTCGACCTTGGCGACGATCTCCGAGAGTTTCTTGGCATTCTGTGGGGGTAGTGCCTTGTCGTCCGCCGCGAAGGCCGGTCCGCCGGCCAGGAGGACCGCGATACCGGTCGCCAAAACAACAGCGCGCATGAGAGCCCTCAAATCTCGTGTTGGCAGATGCGGTCAGAAACTCGCACCTGGGCAGGTTGGTTCCGCAACGTAAGAACAACGCTTCCCGAAGCGTTTACCTCGAGGCGGCCAATCCATGTCCGCCGGTAATCAGTTCAGCGACCGCTTGGCGCGAAAGGCCGTTTAATTTCAAAGGGTAGAGGCGTTGTCTGCAGATATCGCTCGACGTAACGAACGACTAACCATGCGCCGGATGGGAAGTTTGTCATATTAGCTGTTCGTAGTAGAGCTTTCGGCAAGACCCTGATAGAGTTCTGGTCATAACAGGGTGGCAATGGCGCGCCGGACCTGCCGGGGGATATCCATCGGCGGACGGCGACGCGTTTCTTTTGAGCGCAGGTCGCCTGTTCTGGATTGAAAGCGGGACTGGGGGCTCGATCATGGCTGAACGGAATTATACCCGTCAGCTTGCGACAATCATTTCGATCGACGCCGTAGGATTCTCGCGACTGATGGGCATCGACGACGAGCTCGCCGTCGCCGCCTTCGAGGAGAGGCGAGACATCATTGCCGACAGTTGCGGCGCCTTTGGCGGGCGCACGTTCGGCGATGCCGGCGACAGCATTATGGCCGAATTCGGCACCCCGATCGAAGCCCTGCGGGCGGCCTTCGATTTCCAGGGCCGGATCGTGGCGCTGAATGCGGCGGTCGCCGAGGACATGCGCATGCCGTTTCGCGCCGGGATCAACACCGGCGACGTCATCGTCCGGGAAGGCCGGCTCTACGGCGACGACGTGAACATCGCAGCCCGGCTCCAGGAATTCGCGCCGCATGATGGCGTCGCCATCTCGGCGACGACATGGCACCACGTGAAGGACAAGACGTCGGCCGTCTTCACCGATCTCGGCGAATTCAGCCTGAAGAACATCGCCCTGCCGGTGCAGGTCCTGATCGCCGGCCGCGGCGGCAACGGCCCCGCCGCGGCGGCTTCCTTCGCTTCCATCCCCGCCACGCCTGGCCATTACAGGCCGATCGCCAAGGGTCCGCCTGCAATCGCCGTGCTGCCGTTCCATGGCAACGGGGGCGAACCCGACGTCGGCTATATGGCCGACGGCATCGCCGAGGACATCATATACGGGCTTTCCAACACGCGTTGGCTTTCGGTCATCGCCAAGGGCTCCAGCTTCCAGTTTCGCGACGACAGCCTGGGCACGAGGCTCATCGGCAATGCGCTCGGCGCGCGCTACATCGTCAGCGGCACGCTGGCGCGCTCCGACAGGCAGATCCGCCTCAATACGTCGCTCACCGACACCTCGAACGGACGCCTGGTCTGGTCGCAACGCTTCGACCGCGATCTCGTCGACATCTTCAGCCTGCGCGATCAGATCGGCAGTGAGATCGTTTCCATCCTCGACAAGGAGGTCGATCGCGCCGAGCAGGCGCGCACGTTCCAGGTGCCGTGGGAAAGCCTCGAAACCTGGCAACTGGTCAGGCGCGGCCGCTGGCACATGAACAGGCGCACCCGCCGCGACACCGACATCGCCCTCGACTTCTTCGACAGAGCCTACCGGGACGATCCGAATTCGAGCGCCGTGCTGAACGAGCTCGCATGGTGGTATTTCTGGCGGGCATGGCTGCGTTTCGGCGACAGCGACGATCTCGAGAAGGTCGAGGCGCTCGCGCGCAAGGCGCTGCTGATGGACAGCCTCGATGCGCGCCCGCATGCCTATCTCGGGGCAGCCGACATCATGCGCGGCCTGCCGGCATTGGCGGCCGAGCACCTTGCAGAGGCGATCCACATCAATCCGAGCTTTGCCTTCGCCCGCTCGGCCATGGGCAGCGCGCACCTTTTGCTTGGCGATGCAACCGGCGCGATTCCCTTCTTCCTCGATACCGAGCGGTTGAGCCCGTTCGACCTCTATCGCTTCCACAATCTGGGAGAACTGGCCGCGGCCTATTGCTTCGTCGAGGACTGGCCGGCCGCGATCGCCACCGCCGAGCGCTCGCTCAACCTGTCGCCAGGTTACTTCTACGCCAGGTTCCTGAAGATAGGCGCGCTGATGAGAAGCGGCCGGTGCGACGAGGCGGCGCGCGAGCTTGCGATTTTCATGACCAGGCACCCGGATTTTTCCGAGCAGAGAATACGCTGGATACCGTTCGTGGACCCGGCCAAGAACAATTTCCTGATCGGCAATTTCGATCTGGCCAAGTCCGCCGCATAATCGCCGGGGCCGACAAGAAATGACTGTGAGCGAATTCACATACGCCGGGCCGATGCAAACCTAGGCCAGAACAATGCCGGCATCGCATTGACGTGGACAGCCGGGGGGCTTGAACGCGATGATCACTTTGAAATACTTCGCCGCCGTCCGCGCCGCTCAGAAGAGCCAGCGTCCGGTCGTCGAGATGCCGCCCTTCGACATCAACCGCCTGCGTTCCAAGGACGGCATTGCTTCCCGTATTGCCGGCTTTCTTCTGGGCGATCCGCGCTGGCTGCTGTCGCTGCTGCGCCGTTTCTGGCCCAATCTCGGCTTCGGCAATTTCCTGCTCGTCACCAAGGGCGCGGACGTGCGCGACATATTGGAGCGGGGCGATGAGTTCGAGACGCCCTACGGACCGGAAATGGCCGAGCTGGCGCGGGGCTCGAATTTCATTCTCGGCATGCAGGACGGCGCCGCGTACCGGCAGATGAAATCGGCGGTGCTGAGCGCGTTCCCGCCAGCGGAAGTCGAAGCCGCCGTCAGGCCGATCGCCGAGCGCCATTCGCGCGACATCATGACCCGCGCCAGCCCCGGCTTCGACGCCATCGCCGGGTTGATGAAGATCGTGCCGGTGCGCATCTGCCGCGATTATTTCGGCCTTGAGATCGACGATGAAACCGAATTCGCCGACTGGTCGATCGCGCTCAGCGCGCTGTTCTTCTCCGACCCGACGGCAAACCCCACCACGCGCCAGCTTGCGGTGGTCGGCGGCGATCGCCTGATCAAGGTCATAGATCGCTCGATCGCCGCGATCAGGGAAAGGGCGGGCAAGGACGACCGGCCGCTGGCCCGCCTCGTCGCGTTGATGGACCAGGGGCGCCTGTCGCTGCCCGACATCCATTCCATCATGCTCGGCATGGTCGCTGGCTTCGTGCCGACCAACGTGCTTGCCGGCAGCAATTGCCTGGACGTGATCCTGTCGCGGACCGATGCGCGGCAAGCCGTCGATCAGGCTGTCGCGGCCAGCGATACCGGCAAGCTCGACCGGGCGGTCATGGAGGCCATGCGCTTCAAACCGATCTGGATCGGGCCATGGCGCTACACCAGGCGTGACGCGGTCATCGGCAAGGGCACGCGCCGCGAGCGCCTGGTCAAGGCCGGAACGGTGGTGATGCCGGCGACGCTGTCAGCCATGTTCGATCCGGAGATCGTCCAGCGGCCGAACGAGTTCGATACGTCGCGCCCGCATCGCGACTACATGGTGTTCGGCTACGGCATCCATCTGTGCATCGGCGCCGAGATCGCCCGCATCCAGATCGGCGAATGCATCCGCGCCCTGTTCAGCAAACCGAAGCTGACCCGCGCGCGGGGCAGGGCCGGCAAGATGGTCAATGTCGGTGCCTATCCGGCAAGCCTCAAGGTCGATTTCGAGCGCTCGCCGCTTTGCCGCACCGCCGATCAGTCGATGGTGACGGTGGTCTGCCCGTTCACCCGACCGATCCCGCTCGATGCGGTGCGCGACAAGGTTGCGGATCTCGGCAATCCGGCGATCGGCGAGCTTAGCGCCGCGCTCGACAAGGTCGGCACCGTTCATTTCACCAGCCTGGCCGTTGTTCCGACCGGCAAGGACGAGAAATCGGGGACCGAGACCGGCGCGCTGATGCTCGAAATCTCGGGCGATGGCAGCACCGACGAGGTCATCGCCGCCGTCGCGCAATCGATCGGCCACCGGTTGCGGCCGATCTTCAGGGATGTCTGCGGCCTTCCGGACGGCGGGCCGCTGGAGGACTTCCTGAAGAGGAACCATATCGACATATCGCCCTCCTTCGGCAGCACCGCCGGGCTGGTTTTCTCAGGCACGCCAGGGCATTCCGTGCGGCGGATCCTGGCCGAGGCCAGGCTCGCCGACAGCGTGCGCGAGATCGTCGAGAAGCCGCGCGCGGGCAACGGCAATGCGATGGATGTACTTGCCGAGGCGCGCCGGCATGTCCGCTGCCTGGGGCAATTCGGCTGGGCGTTCGAGCCCGCCGAAAGCCTGCTGGAAAGGCCGCCGGGCCACTGGGCGCGCGCGTTGACGACGACATTGCTCACCCCGGCGATGTTCGCCACGGTGGCGATCGTCGTTCTTGCCTTTTGGCGCATGACCTATGTGCTGGTGTTCGGCAATCCGCATGGCGTCACCTTCGCCAACATCGCGATCGCCGGCGCCGCGCTTCTGCTTTCGGTGCTCGGTCTGATCGCCATCCTGCTCCTGTTCGTGGTCCTCTGTTTCCTGGCGCTGCGGCGGCTCGAGGACAAGGACCGGCCGGCGAACACCCCGGTCGATATAGGCGCGCTCGAAAAGATCCTTGCCAGGGAGGATCACACCGCGCAGAACAACCTGACGGCGATCTCGACGATGAAGCCGGGGATCTTGCGGCGGCTGGCGCTGCGGCTCTCCTTCTACCTGATCTCGATATCGGCGCAGAAAGTATTCCGTCCGGGCTTCCTCGCCACCATCAACACCATTCATTTCGCCCGCTGGGTTCTGTTGCCCGGCACCGACAGGCTGGTATTCTTCTCCAACTTCGGCGGCAGCTGGGAAAGCTATCTTGAGGATTTCATCGCGAAGGCCTCGGCCGGTCTGACCGGCGTGTGGAGCAACACCGAGGGCTATCCGCGCACGCGCTGGCTGTTCCTCGACGGCGCGCGCGACGGCGACCGCTTCAAGCGCTGGGCACGGCGCCAGCAGGTGCCGACGCTGTTCTGGTACAGCGCCTATCCGCATCTCAACACCGCGCGCATCCGCATCAACTCCAGGATTAGGCGCGGCATCGCTTCGGCCACCGGTAACGAAGCGCGCGACTGGCTGAGCCTGTTCGGCTCCCTGCCGCGTCCGCAAGCGCGCCCGGCGGATGCGACCAGCCTGGCCGAACCGGCGACCGCGCCGCTCGAAGAGTTGGAATCCGGGGAGATCCAGTCGATCTTCTTCGGGCCGTTCGGCGCGCTCGGTCATGCGCATATGCTTGCGATCGAGGTGCCGGACGGTTTGCCGGCAACCAAGCGCAAGGCGTGGCTCGATTTCGTCGTCGACAAGACCAGCTTCGGCGACGGCGTGCCCGCCGGCCGCGCCATGACGGTGGCGTTTGGCCCGAACGGCCTATGCCGGCTCGGGCTTCACGGCGGCGTCGACGACGAGCCGTTGGACACGTTCCCCGTCGCCTTCCGCCAAGGCATGGGAACGCCTGAGCGCAGCCGCATCCTCAACGATACCGGTCCCGACGCTCCCGACAAATGGCAATGGGGCTCGCCTAAGAATCCTGTCGACCTCGTCATCGTCTGCTACGCCGAAACGCCAGCCACGTTGAAAGCCGAGATCGCGGCCATGAAGCGACAGACGACGGGCGCCGGCATGTCCGTGACCGCCGAACTGCCGCTGCTGGTGAAGCGCGACGGCAAGCGGGCGGTCGAGCATTTCGGTTTCGTCGACGGCGTCTCGCAGCCGATCGTTCGGGGCACGGCGCGCGCCGCCAAGGGAGCCGCGCCCATGCATCTGGTCGCGCCCGGCGAGTTCCTGTTCGGCTACCGCGACGAGCATGGCTTCTATCCGGCTTCGCCATCCGTCGAGGCGGCGCTGGATCGCACCGGTATCCTGTCGCAGGTGCGGCGCAACCGCCAGATTCCGGGGCAGCCACCGCCGCCGCGCGATTTCGGCCGCAACGGCACCTTCCTCGTCGTGCGCCAGTTCCAGCAGCATGTCGAATTGTTCGACGATTATTGCCGGCAGGCCGCCGTTCAGGCCGCCGGCGAGACCGGTGATGCGGCCATCACGCCGCGCTGGGTGGCGGCAAAGATGCTCGGCCGCTGGCAGGACGGCAGCTCGCTGGTGCGCAATCCGAACGGGCGTCCGGGCCGTGGCATCGACAATGATTTCGCGCTCGGCGCCGAAGACCCGCAAGGGCACGCCTGTCCGCTCGGCTCTCACATACGCCGTTCCAACCCCCGCGATTCGCTCGGCGAGGACCGCGACACGCAGATCAGGATCGGCAAGCGCCACCGCATCCTGCGCGTCGGCCGCACCTATGAGAAGAAGGGCAGGGGCGGAAAGACAGAGAAGGGCCTGCTCTTCATGTGCCTCAACGCCGATATCGAACGCCAATACGAGTTCATCCAGCAGACATGGGTGTCCTCGAACTCGTTCCAGGGCCTTGTGGGCGAAACGGATCCGACGATTGGCGCGCGAGGCGGCGGCGGCCGGTTCTCGATCCCTTCCTGGGAGAAGGTCACTGTGCTCAAGGATGTGCCGCAGTTCGTCACCACCAAGGGCGGCGGCTATTTCTTCATGCCCAGCCGCTCGGCGCTGCGCTATCTGATCTCGCGGCTTTGACCGGGCGCTGAAGCTGTTCGATGCTTCTTGGATGTGGCGAACCGATCGAGCTGGGGCGAAGCAACTGGGCCAGCTGCGGCGAAACCGCCAAGCCAGTCACGGCGAAACCGCCGCGCTCGATCGCTCAGTCGTCGTCCTGCGATTCGGCGATCTGGTTCAGCGCGGCGAGGTTGGTGATGCGCAACCCGCCGCGTTTGATGGCGATCATCTGCCGGTTGCGCCAGTCGTTCAGCGTCTTGTTGACGGATTCGCGCGTCGCGCCGAGGAACTCGCCGAGCTCCGACTGCGAAATCGGAATCCAGCCGGCGCTGTCGGCCATGACGCCGCTCAGGAACACCAGCCGTTTTGCCAGCCTGGCTTCGATGCCGAAAAAGGCCTGGTCGCCCAGCTCGCCGCTGACCCAGCGCAGTCTTGCGCACAGCAACTCGATCATCGCGCGTGCAAGAGGCGGGTTTTTCTCAATACGGTCAAAGAGTTGTGTCCGGCTCAGCGAAACCAGCTCGCAGGCGGTGAGGCAGATGGCGGTCGCCGTGCGCGGGCGCCCGTCGAGCGCTCCGATCTCCCCGACGAGGCTGCGCGACAGCTCGATATTGGCCACCAGCTTCTGCCCGCCCGGCGAATAGATCGAAATCTCGACGGTGCCGCTCATCACGCCGTAGATGCGGTCGGACGCATCCTCCTGGACGAACAAATGCTGGCCGGCGGCATAGCGCTCCAGCTTGCAGCCCGCGAACAGCAGGTCGAACTGGCGCGGGTCGATGCGCGCCAGGCGCGGCAGGTTCCTGTCGTCCGCGCCGTTTGTAGCCATGATACGATTCCGCCTCTCGTTAAGCGGAAATTGTAGGATAAGTGCGTGCTCGATCAAAGCGTCGTCTCCTTCTATGGTGGCTGACCGAATTCGGCAGGCGACGGACAGAAGGTCCGATGTCACGCCCGACACGCCGAAATCGGACAAGCCGGCAAACTGTAAGGAGACCGGGCGCACTGGCGGTTGCGGGCCGATCCTTCGAAACGCCGTCCGCGCGCTTGGGTGGGAGGTGCCCAGCGCGCAGACAGCAAATCTGAAAATGGCTAAGTGATCGAAATTTCTTCTCGAGAACCCGGTGCAATATCTGGGCGCAATCCTGTTCGACGTATGTGAAGGCGCTCACAGATATGCATGTCCGCCGGAGCGACTGTCGCGCCTGAAATATGTGGGTTCATGTTTCGGTCGGCTTTGCTTTGGAAGACAGGCCGCATGATTGCCTAGTCGGCAAAGAGCTCAATCGAAGCATGGCGGGAACCTTGGCTTGACCGGAGCGGACGGTCGGCGCCATGGTTGGCTTGGGGAGGGGCATGCCATGGCCGCCGTGAAGGGACTCCTTGTCAAGGTTCATGGCGACGGCGCGGGGCTCGCGGCGCAAGGCGGGCCGCCCCGGATTGGCGGGATCAAAGCCGAACCGATCCTTGCTCTCCCGCCCAGTGTCGGTGGCGCAGGTCCGGCTGCGGCCGGGGATCGCGGCGCCACCTGGTTGCGGCTGGCAACGGATGCCGTCGATACGGACAATCCCTGGGACCACGTCCACGATCTTGTCGCCCGAACTCCGGCGCTTGCCGCCGCGGGCGCAGAGGTGCTCGCGGTCGAGCCCGATATCGCGCAGCAATGGGATTACAGGAGCGGCGCCGGCGACCGCGGCATGGCGGCAAGCGCCAGTCCCGTCTGCGCTTTCGACGATCAGGATCCGCAGGGCGGACAGGCGGTGGTCGCGGGGCGCATCGCCTGGAACGCCGCGCCTGACTTCAGCCAGTTCGCGGCGGCGCGCAACAGGGTGGGCGCCAAGCAGGCCAACATCACGATCGCCCATCTCGATACCGGTTTCGACCCGAACCACGAGACCCTGCCGGCCGGGCTTCTTACAGCCCAGCAACGCAACTTCGTCGACGACGGAACCGGTCCGAACAACGCGACCGACCACGCTCCAGCCGGCACGCTCACCAGCAATCGCGGCCATGGCACCGGCACGCTCAGCCTGCTTGCCGGCAACAAGCTCGACGGCACTTCGCCGCATTGGCCGGGCTTCACCGATTTCGTCGGCGGCGCGCCATTGGCGAAAATCCTGCCGGTTCGCATCGCCGACTGGGTGGTGCGGCTGACCACGGGCACCATGGTGCAAGGCATCGACTATGCGCGCCAGCAGGGCGCGCAGGTGCTGTCGATGAGCATGGGCGGCCTCACCTCGCAGGCCCTGGTCGACGCCGTCAACCTTGCCTACGACCACGGCCTGGTGATGGTCACCGCGGCGGGTAACAATTTCACCTTCACGCCAAGCAGCATCGTCTATCCTGCGCGCTACAACCGGGTGCTTGCGGCCTGCGGCGTGATGGGCGACGGACGCGCCTATGCCGGCCTTGCTCTCGGCACCATGCAAGGCAATTACGGGCCGCCTTCCAAGATGAACACGGCGCTCGGCGCCTACACGCCGAACGTGCCCTGGGCGGAAATCGACTGCCGCAAGGTGGTCGACATGGACGGCAACGGCACCTCGGCCGCCACCCCGCAAGTCGCCGCCGCGGCCGCTCTGTGGCTCGCCGAGCATTGGGACGTGGTGAAGAACTATCCTCAGCCTTGGATGCGGATCGAGGCTGTACGCAAGGCGTTGTTCGCGAAGGCTTTGAAATCGACGGCCAAGATGAATGCGGCGGAGACGAAGCAGAAGATCGGGCAGGGCGTGTTGCGGGCTCTCGATGCGCTGGACTTCCCGCCGCCAGCGGCGGAGAGCCTCACGAAGCTCACTCCCGCCACCTATACATGGAGCTGGCTTGAGCTCTTGACCGGCGGCAACTCGTTGGCGGCGCCGACCCCCGTGACATCGCGGCAGCGCATGATGTTTGCGCTGGAACTGACGCAGATGGCGCAAAGAACAGTGGCAATCGAGCAGACGATCGCCGACCCGGACGGCGATCCGGATCAGGTTTCGGCGGCGGCACGCAACCGCTTCCTCGAAGCGGCGCTCGACCAGGGCAATCCGTCAAAGCCGCTCAAGGCGTTCCTGGAAGGTCTGCTCGGCCGTCCAGGCGCGAGCGTAGCCGTTCCTGCACCCGTTACAGGCCCTGAGCCGGCCATCAAGCGCAAGCCGCGGCCGCTGCCGCCGCCGCAACGGCGCCTGCGCATCTACGCCCTCGATCCTTCGGTGGCCAAGCGGCTGGATTCCGTTTCGGTCTACCAGGCGACGCTTTCGGTGCCGTGGGACGACGAGCCGGCGACGGACAAGCCGCTGCTGCCCGGTCCGATCGGCGAATATCTCGAAGTGGTCGATGTCGACCCCGCGTCCGATCGCATTTACGATCCGGTCGATCTCAACGACAAGGTTCTTCTGGCGCAGGACGGACTGCCGCCTTCGGAAGGCAATCCGAAATTCCACCAGCAGATGGTCTACGCCGTCGCCATGACCACGATCGGCCATTTCGAGCGCGCGCTTGGCCGGCGGGCATTGTGGGCGCCGCATTATGCCGAGGCTCCCGGCCGCACCGGCGACATGACGGTGAAGGCCCATTACGTGCCGCGCCTGCGCATCTATCCGCATGCGTTGCGCGCCGAGAATGCCTATTACAGCCCGGAAAAGAAGGCGCTGCTGTTCGGCTATTTCCCGGCGACCAGCAATGAGGGCGACGTCACCACGCCCGGAACGACGGTGTTCTCGTGCCTGTCCAGCGATATCGTCGCGCATGAGATGTCGCATGCGCTGCTCGACGGGCTGCATCGCCGATTCCAGGAAGCGTCCAATCCGGACGTGCCGGCCTTCCACGAGGCCTTCGCCGATATCGTCGCGCTGTTCCAGCATTTCACCCTGAAGGAGCTGGTCAGCTTCGAAATCGGCAAGGCGAGGGGCGAACTGTCGGCCGCCTCGCTGCTTTCGGGCATCGCCAAGCAGTTCGGCGAAGGCAGCGGCAGGGCCGGACCGTTGCGCGAATATGGCGGCGCCGGCATGGCCGATCTCGACTACGACAAGACCTTCGAGGCGCATGACCGCGGCTCGATCCTGGTTTTCGCCGTCTACCAGGCCTTCCTGGCCATCGCCGACCGGCGGACCGACGACCTGATCCAGCTTGCCACCGGCGGCTCCGGCATCCTGCCGGCGGGAACCTTGCATCCGAGCTTGGTCGAGCGCCTGACCGACGAGGTCGCCAAGACCGCCAGGCAGATGCTGACCATGTGCATCCGCGCGCTCGACTATTGCCCTTCCGTCGACATCAGCTTCGGTGAATATCTGCGCGCGCTGATCACCGCCGACCGCGATGCCTATCCGGACGATCCGCTGCACTATCGCCTCGCCTTCCTGGAATCGTTCCGCAAATGGAAGCTGTTGCCGCGCGACGTCCGCACCATCTCGGAAGAGACGCTGGCCTGGAGCGCGCCGGAGGACCCGTCGCCTTCCTGGCTGAAGGGCCTGCTGAGCAAGATCGATCTCGGCTGGAACCAGAAATTGAAGCGGGCCGAAATCTTCGCGCTCAACGACAAGAACCGCTATGCGCTGTGGAAGGCGATGCACAAGGCCTTCGTCTCCGATCCGGACCTCTACAAGCAGTTCGGCCTGCTGCCCGATCTGCCGCGCTACAATGAGGACGGCACGGTCATGCATGCGCCGAAGAAAGGCGAGACGACCTTCGACATCTACAGCGTGCGCCCGACGCGCCGCGTCGAGCCGGACGGCTCGTTCCGCATCGAGGTGGTGGCCGTGATCCAGCAGCGCATTCCGGTTGCGCCGGACGGCACGGCGATGCCGCAAGGCACGGCCAAGGGCGACAGCTTCTTCTGGTTCCGCGGCGGCGCCACGATCATCATCGACCCGCGCGAAGGGTTCGAAGAGATCCGCTACTCGATCATCAAGAACACCGGCAGCGCGGACCGGCAGAAGCGTCAGGCCGGCACGATGGCGGCCAATTACCTATCGCCGCTGCGGGCGCTCTATTTCGGCGGCGAGGTGTCGGAGCCCTTTGCCTTGCTGCATGCCAGCGACGGAGACGACGATCATGTCTAGGAAGCCGGCGACGAGGACAAGGCCGGCAAAAACGGCCGCAGCGGTGGCGCCGGCGGCGGGCGTCACCGTGCGGCATTATTGCCAGGGCATCGGCGATTGCCATCTGCTTACCTTCAGACATGCGGATGGAAAGCCTTTCCGCATGCTCATCGACTGCGGCATCCATGTTTCGATCGCGGGTGGCCCGGCGCTGGTCGCCGACATCGTCGCCGACCTCAGACAAGAGACCGGCGGCAAGATCGACATCCTCGTCGTCACGCACGAACACTGGGACCATGTCTCCGGCTTCCTGACCGCGAAGGACCTTTTCAAGGACTTTGTTGTCGGCGACGTCTGGATGGCCTGGACGGAGAATCCGGCGGATGCCGAGGCCGCGGAGCTCGACAAGTTCAAGGGCCAGGCGATCGCCGCGCTGCAGGGCGTGGGTCAGAAGCTCGACGCGATGCGTGGGCTGAGCTCCTACATGGCCGGTATCCGCGATGGTCTGCAATCCGTGCTCGGCTTCCAGTTCGGCGCGGCCGGCGAGCGGGTGCGCTCGGCCCGCGACGCGGCTGCCAGGCTCTCGCAAAAATCGTCACCGACCTATTTCGAGCCCGGCGGACCGCCGGTGACGATCGACGCATTGCTGAACCTTCGCGTCTATGTGCTCGGTCCGCCGCGCGACAAGGCAGCGCTGCGGCTGGAAGAGAAGGCGAGCGAGATGTTCCCGCTGGCCAGCGGCGGCCCGTTCGCGCGGGCGCTGGCAAGCGGCCTCAAGATGAACGAGGCGGCCGACACTGGTTACGTCGACGAGCTCAGCCCGTTCGAACGCAATGTCGGCACGCCGCTTTCCGCGGCGCTGAAAGGCGACAAGGGCAGCGACCCGGCCATCGATATCGGCGCCTATGTCCGCAAGCATTATGCCGGGCCGGTTTCGGCCGCGGCCTCCATGGAAGACCGCGACCAGTCCTGGCGGCGCATCGACGCCGACTGGATGGGGATCGCCGCCGATCTTGCCCTGCAGCTCGACCGCGGCGTCAACAACACCAGCCTGGTGCTTGCCTTCGAGTTCATCGACTCAGGGCACGTGCTGCTGTTCCCGGGCGATGCCCAGATCGGCAACTGGCTGAGTTGGAAGGACCTGAAATGGCCGGTGGGGCAGGGCACCGTCACATCGGCCGATCTTCTGGCGCGCACCGTCTATCTCAAGGTCGCCCATCACGGCAGCCAGAACGCCACGCCGCAGAAACAGGGTTTCGATCTGCTGACGAGTTCAGACCTGTCGGCCTTCATCCCGACCAACAAGGTCGATGCGGTGAAGGTGCACTGGGGCGAGATGCCCTATGACAGCATCCTGACCGCGCTCGAGACGAAGACCAAGGGCCGCGTCATTCGCGCCGACGATCCGTGGCTGGCCGACAAGAACGGAAAGCCGGCCTTCGCCGCGCCGTCCGGTTCGATCCAGGCGGTGCGCAGCGCGCCGCGCGATGCGGCCCGGGGACCGGGCGGGCTATGGGTCGAGGTGGATCTGGCCTGAGAGTTCGCCACCCAGCCGATTGCGAAAAATCGAAAACCGCTCTATTGAGCGATCGGCTGAATGAGGGCGGCCACTCAACACATTGCACAAGGTCGCCCCATGCCCGATGCCTTTTCTCGCGTCATCGCCTTCCTTGCCGTGGTCATGGCCCTGCTGTTCGCCGGGCTGCATTTCCACCAGGGCCACGTCATCGCCACGCTCTATTTCATGACCGGCGCCGTTCTGGTGACGGCCGTGACGCGCATGAATGTGAGACGGGGGCTGATTTAGGCGCCTGCGGCACTAACGTCCGGCAGCAAGTTGGACGGCCAACGCGCCATCACGATGTTGAAGGCATTGAGGAAAAGTCCATCCACATCGCGCCTACAGCATGGCCATCGGGATCAGCGAGGTCGCGGGTATACATGAACCCATGATCCTCGATCGGATTGATGTCTGCTGTGCCGCCGTTCGCCGCAGCGGCGGCTGCCATCGCATCGACGGCGTCGCGGCTGTCCAGGGAAAGTGCCAGCATTACCTCGCTGGACGTGGATGGCGGAATGGGGCGGGTGGTCATGGCCTGCCATTTCTCCCGGCTGAGCAGCATGAAGTTGATGTCTTCACTCCACACCATCCAGGCCGCCGTCTCATCGGGAAACCGAGGATTGTTCCTGAAGCCGAGGGATTCGTAGAAGGCCATGGATGCCTTCACGTCGGTAACTGGCAGGCTCACAAAGATCTTCTTGCTCATCGGTCATTCCTTCGTTGTCGAGATGCCAGTCCAGCGAATGGCGTCTGATTGAAGAACGGTTGACCGCCCGCAGAACCGACACGGCAACTCCACTTTTTTGATTGCCAACGCCTCCGTACTTCGCCTCAATCGTCACCGCCCAAACCGTTGCTGGGAGAACTGGGTCGAGGTCAAAAAATCGCCACGCGACGGTTACGCGCCGACGGCAGTTCTCAAGGATTTTCTTGGAAGCTAAATCATCTAACCATTTCGGGAGGTTAGATGGTGGGCGATGTAGGGATTGAACCTACGACCCCACCCGTGTGAAGGGTGTGCTCTCCCGCTGAGCTAATCGCCCGCCTTGGGCCCGAAGGCCGAAGCGAGCCGCGATATAAGGTAGGCTGGTGAGCGAAGTCAAGGCGATGTGCCGAGGTTATTCCTCGGTTTGATTTCTCTGATTTTCTGCCGGTGCGGTTTAGCGCCGCTCAGCGTGCCGCCGCGATCAAGCGCTCTGCCAGGTCCGGCGTCAGCGTGTCGAAATGCGAGATCACCAGGGTCGGTTCGAATTCGCGCACATGGCGATCGGTATAACCGAAATCGACCGCGACCACCGGGATGCCGGCTGCCTTGGCGGTGTCGATGTCGGTCTGCGAATCGCCGATCATCAAAGCGCTGGTCGGATCGCCGCCGGCCAGGCGGATCGTCTCGGTGAGATGGCGCGGGTCGGGCTTGCGGAAGGCGAAGGTGTCCTGGCCGCAGATCGCTGCAAAATAGTGCGACATGCCCAAGGCGCCGATCAGCGTCGCGGAATTCGCTTCGTATTTGTTGGTGCAGACCGCCATCAGGTAGCCGGCGGCCTGGAAACGATCGAGCGCGGCGATGACGCCGGGGTAGGGGCGGGACTTGCCGGGAATGTTCAGCGTGTAATGGTCGAGGAACAGCTTCAGGAGCCGGTCGTGTTCCTCGGCCGCCAGCGCCTTGTTCTGCGCGGCATGCGCGCGTTCGATCATGACGCGGCCGCCATGGCCGACGAAACGCCTGAAGCCGGCTTCGTCGACAGCGGCGAGATCGCTTGCCGCCAGGCTGTGGTTGAGGCTGTCGAGCAGATCCGGCGCGGTATCGACCAGCGTTCCGTCGAGGTCGAAGACGATGATCGGGCGCGGCATGGGAGGTTCCTGTGGCGATTGAATTGCCGTAGGCGATACAGGCTGGCCAGGGTTCAAGCAAGGAGCCTCGGTCGGTCCACAGAGCCTTTAGCGAGGGAGCCTTTGACGGGGCAGGCAAAAATGCTAGGAGGCGCGCGAAACCGGCGAAATCGGGGTTCCCCATGGATGCAAGGCAGTTGAAGGTCGAAGCCGCGCGGGCGGCGCTCGCCCATGTCGGCAGCGGCATGCGGCTCGGCATCGGCACCGGCACCACGGCGGAAGAATTCGTGCGGCTGCTGGCCGAAAAGGTCGCCACCGGCCTCGACGTCGTCGGCGTGCCGACCTCGGAGCGCACCGCGGCGCTCTGCCGTGAGCTCGGCGTGCCGTTGTCCACGCTCGAGGACACGCCGGAACTCGACCTTACCGTCGACGGCGCCGACGAGGTCGACCCGGACCTGACCTTGATCAAGGGCGGCGGCGGCGCGCTGCTGCGCGAGAAGATCGTCGCGGCGGCGTCCGAGCGCATGATCGTGATTGCCGACAAGTCCAAGCTGGTCGAGACCCTCGGCCGGTTCCCGCTGCCGATCGAGGTCAACAAATTCGGCCTGCGCGCCACCGAGATCGCGATCGGCGCGGCCGCGGCAACGCTCGGCCTTTCCGGCCCGGTTACATTGAGGATGACGGGGGGCCAGCCATTTGTTACAGACGGCGGCCACTTTATCCTCGATGCATCTTTTGGCCGCATTCCGGATACAAGAGCGCTTTCGAATGCTCTCTTCGCCATTCCAGGCGTTGTCGAGCACGGTCTATTCATCGGGCTGGCGTCAACGGCCATCATCGCCGGCGGCGACGGTATCGAAACCGTCCATGCAGCCTGAAACCAGGGAGTTCTATCGACCATGATGTTGCCTAAACGAGTTCGCCGCCTTTCGATGTTCCTGGCGGCCTCGGCCGTCCTTGCGCTGTCCTCGCCGGTGTTTGCGCAGGACGTCAGCGAATCGCACCTGAAGGCGGCGCGCGCGGCCGTCGCGGCGATCCATGCGACGGACACGTTCGACAACATCCTGCCGCAGGCGGCCGGCGCGCTCGAAGCGCAGCTCATCCAGAAGAATCCCGACATGCAGGAGCTGATCGGCAAGACCGTGGCCGAGAAGGCACTCGCCCTTGCTTCGCGCCGCGCCGATCTCGAAAAGGAAGCAGCACTGGCCTATGCCAAGGTGTTTTCCGAACAGGAGCTCAACGACATCGCCACCTTCTACAGCTCGGCAGCCGGCAAGAAGCTGCTGGACAGCGGCCCCGCGGTGACGCGCGACCTCGTGAAGGCCGCCGACATCTGGCAGAACGGTGTTGCCCGCGACCTCGCGCAGCAGGTCGGCGAGACGCTTGCGGCCGCGGCCAAGGCCAAGGCGCCGGCAGCGCCGGCTCAGGACGCCACCGCGCCCGCCGACGGCGCCGCTCCGGCGGACAATTCGGCTCCCGCCGACAATTCGGCTCCGGCGGACGATTCGCAGAACTGATATCTCTTTCCATCGGCCGGTGGCCGCTGGACCACAAAGCCCGGGCTCGCCCGGGCTTTTCTTTTGCCGCTTTGCAGCCTACCTGTGGCCCGTCTTTCTCACGCGCAGGAGCCCACCACGATGGCCGCTTATGACTATGATCTGTTCGTCATCGGCGGCGGCTCGGGCGGGGTGAGAGCGGCCCGGGTGGCGGCGGCCCTCGGCAAGCGGGTCGCCATTGCGGAGGAGTACCGCTTCGGCGGCACCTGCGTCATCCGCGGCTGCGTGCCGAAGAAGCTCTATGTCTATGCCTCGCAATTTCCCGAGCATTTTGCAGACGCCGCCGGCTACGGCTGGACCGTGCCCGAGGCGAGCTTCGACTGGCAGACGCTGGTCGCCAACAAGGACAAGGAGATCGCGCGGCTCGAAGCGATCTACAAGAGGAATGTCGAAGGCGCCGGCGGCGAGACCTTTCATTCGCGCGCGGTGCTCGTCGACCCGCACTCCGTCTACCTGGTCGCGGAAGATCGCACCGTCAGCGCCGACCAGATCCTGATCGCTACAGGCGGGCGGCCCGCGCCGCATCCGGCACTGTCGGGCCACGAGTACTGCATCTTCTCCAATGAGGCCTTCGATCTCAAGGAACTGCCAAAGGCGATCATGATCGAGGGCGGCGGCTACATCGCCGTCGAATTCGCCAACATCTTCCACGGCCTGGGCGTCGACACCACGCTTGTCTATCGCGGCCAGGAGATCCTCAGCCGCTTCGACATGGATCTGCGCCGCTCGCTGCATGAGACGATGGAGAAGAAGGGGATCAGGATCCTCTGCCCCGCGGTTTCGGAACAGGTGCGCAAGACCCCGGCGGGCAGGCTGGACGTGCTGTTGTCGTCCGGCCAAACCCTGACGGTCGATCAGGTGATGCTGGCGATCGGGCGTATTCCCAATACCGAGAATATGGGCCTGGAAGGCGTCGGCATCGAACTTGGCAAGACGGGCGCGATCGTGGTCGACCAATATTCGCGCACCAATGTCGACAACATCTGGGCGATCGGCGACGTCACCCATCGCGTGCAACTGACGCCGGTCGCCATCCACGAGGCGATGTGTTTCATCGAGACCGCATTCAAGAACAATCCGACCGCGCCGGACCACGATACCATTCCGACGGCGGTGTTCTCGCAGCCGGAGATCGGCACCGTCGGCCTGTCGGAAGACGACGCGATCAAGCGCTTCCCCGACGTCGAGATCTATCGCGCGTCGTTTCGTCCGATGCGGCACACGCTGTCGGGCCGCGACGAGAAGATGCTGATGAAGCTGGTGGTCGACGGCGCGTCCAGGAAGGTGATCGGCGCCCATATTCTGGGCCCCGACGCCGGCGAGATGGCGCAGCTTCTCGGCATCCCGCTGAAGGCCGGCCTCACCAAGGACGATTTCGACCGCACCATGGCCGTGCATCCGACCGCGGCCGAGGAACTGGTCACCATGTACAAGCCGACCTATCGCGTGAAGAACGGCGAACGCGTTTGATCGCGGCGTGGGCAGCCGCCGGTGATGCCGGCGGCTGCCCACATGGCTCTGGATCGTCTCACCGTTTCACGGAAAAACGGTGAGACGATCCATCTCTTTGTTTTGTCGCAATTTCCAGGCGGAAAACCGCTCACACTTTTCCTGAAATTGCTCTAAAGCAGCGTGCCGCGCAGGATCACGAGCGCCACCGAGAAGTAGATGACCAGTCCGGTGACGTCGACCAGCGTGGCGACGAACGGCGCCGAGGCGCTTGCCGGATCGAAGCCGATGCGCTTCAGCGCGAAGGGCAGCATCGATCCCGAAAGCGAGCCGAAGGTGACGATGCCGATCAGCGCCGCGCCCACCGTCGCCGCGATCAGCATCCAGTGCGGGCCGTAGTCGTAGAAGCCGAAATACTGCCAGAGCGCGATGCGGCAGATGCCGACGACGCCGAGGATCGAGCCGAGCACCACCCCGGTCGGCAGCTCGCGCAGCGCCACCCGCCACCAGTCGCGCAACCCGATCTCGCGCAGCGCCAGCGCGCGGATAACGAGCGACGTCGCCTGCGAGCCGGAATTGCCGCCGGAGCTCATGATCAGCGGGATGAACAGGGTCAGCACGATCGCCTTTTCCAACTCGCCCTCGTAGCTCTGCATGGCGTTGGCCGTCAGCATCTCGCTGAGGAACAGCGCGCAGAGCCAGCCGGCGCGCTTCTGGATCATGGCGAGAAAACCCATCTTCATATAGGGCTCGTCCAGCGCCTCCATGCCGCCGAAGCGATGCACGTCCTCGGTCGTCTCCTCGATCATCGTGTCGATGATGTCGTCGACGGTGACGATGCCGAGGATCCTGCCGTGATCGACGACAGGCAGAGCGAGCAGGTCGTATTTGGAGATGGTCTGCGCCAGGTTCTCGCGATCGGTGAGCGGCGTCACCGTCACCGGCATGCGGTCGGGCGCCACCGACAGGATCGAATCCTCCGGGTTGCCGGTGATCAGCCGGCGCAATCCGGTCGAACGCAGCAGGAGCTGCGTGTCCGGGTCGACGATATAGATGGCGTAGATGGTTTCGCGCGTGCGCTCGACCTTGCGGATGTAGTCGAGCGTGCGGCCAACGGTCCAGTCGGAAGGCACGCTGACGAATTCCGTCGTCATGATCGAGGCGGCGCTGCCTTCCGGATATCCCAGGATGGACAGCAGCGTCGCGCGCAGCGGCGGCGCCAAGGCGCCGAGCAGTTCCGAGCGGGCCGGTTCGTCCAGCTCGCGCAGGATGTCGGCCGCGCGGTCGACCGACATGGCGGTCAACAGCTTGCTCGCCTTCGGGCGCGGCAGGGCCTCGGCAAGCTCTGGTGCCGCCTCGAGTTCCGGCTGGTCGAAAATCTCGACCAGCCGCTCGAACGGCACGGCGCAGAGCAGCTCGATGGCCGTCTCGCGGGGCTCGTGGTTGAGGGCTTCGACGACGTCGGCGACGTGATCGTTGGCAAGAACACGGGCGACGGCAACGGCTTCGTCGTCCAGTACGGGTGCGAATTCGTTCATGGCTCACTCCTTGCCGTCCGGCAGGACGTGAGCCATCAGGTCACGTCAGGGCGGACGGCGGTTGCGTTCGACTGTGACTGTCGCCAGGCATGGCGGGTTGACCTTTCTGCTCGCGGGGTTCGAGTTGGAAATCAGCGAGCGCGCGCAACATAGGAGCGCTTTTTGCCGAGTCAATCGCGCGGGGTGCTGAAAATGGAAGCGGGGAGGCCGGATCGCGAGACTGTGATCGACGACAGCTCGAGCCAGGCCATGGCCGCCGGTCAAAGGCTTGGTATGACTGCTATTTCTGCTTCAGCCGGCGGAAGCGCAGCCACTTGTCCTCGACCGGCCGCGGCTGGGCGAGAATGGTGGTGAGCTCGCGCGGCAGGCTCGGCGCAAGCGGCTTCTTGGTGGCGACGCCGTCGGCGATCGAAACCACGCTGTGATAGAACTCCTCGCCGGACAGCGAGCGCGGCGCCACCGCCTCGTGCATGACGCTGATGACGGTGACGTTCGGGCAATTGTCCTTGATTGCCTGGTGGAAGGCGATTTTGCCCTCGGGATCGAGCGCGCCGGTCGCCTCGTCGAGGAACAGAAGCCCCGGCTGCCGCAGGATGATGCGCGCGACCACCAGCTTCTGCTTCTGGCCGCCCGAAAGCACCTGATCCCAGATCTTGCCCTCGCGGCTCTCGTCGGCCAGGTGGCCGATGAAATCGCCGAGACCGGCCTTGTGCAGGGCGGCCGCAACCTGCGTGTCGGTGTGGTCGTTTTCTGAACCCGGCAGGCAGACGAGCTGCTTCAGCGAGACCTGCTGCAGCTTCACCTCCTGAGCGGCGTAGAAGCTCGTCACGCCCTCGGGGAAGACGATGGTGCCGCGACCGTAGGCCCACAGGCCGTTGATCGCCTTGATCAGCGAGGTCTTGCCGCAGCCGGACTCGCCCTTGAGGAAGGTCCACTCGCCGCGGCGGAAGCGCAGATTGGCGGCGCTGAGGAAGGGTGTCGCGTCTTCGCCCTGATGCGCCAGTTCGAGCTTCTGGATGGTCAGGCCGAACACCGGATTCTGCCTGGCGTAGCTGAAGTCGGAGCGGCCGGTCTGCTGATAGAATTCCCGTGGGTTCTGGACGTTCTCGATGGCGTCGGCGAGTTCGGTCACGCGTTGGCTGTTGGCCCTGAGCGTCGCAATCGCCGGCATCACATGGATGAACCACGAGCATTGGCTGATCAACTGGGCGACCATTTCGGAGCCGGTAATGTACCCCTTGTAGTCGAGACGGTTGTGGATAAACGACACGAGGCCCGGGGCGTAGGCAATGATACGGGCGCCGACGAAATTGTAGATCAGCTCGAACGACGTGTAGCTCGTGTTGACGATATTGAGCCGCCCCCACGTCTTGTCGATATCGACATAGAGCCTGTCGTGCATCGACTTTTGCACGCCTTCGCCATGCGAGGCGGCGACATGGAAGCTGCGGCGCAGGAACGTCGTCAGCTCGGCGCGATAGCTGCCCTCGGCCTGTTGCATGCGAACATTGAGCCGTTCGAGCAGTCGTCCGAGCTTGACCGCGATCCAGGTGTTCAGCGGCACATAGGTGGCGACGGCAAGGAAAGCCAGGACCGCTGTGCCATAGCTGCCCAGGAATTCCAGGCCTTTGACCTCGACCGAGGACCCGATCAGGTTCTCACCGATGAAATAGAGCGACGTCGCCACGCCGAGCACGCCCATGGCGAGACCGATGGCGCCGCCGGTCATGTCCTTGATCGATTCCTGGATGCGCTGATCGATGTTGTCCGGTGCGACGATGCCGCCCGCCACCGAGCCGTGCTGCGCATGGAAATGGGTATGGTTGCCGTCGAGCAGGGCCTGGTTGAACTGGTTGTTCAGCCAGCCCCGCCATTTGCGATGCAAAGTCGTCGAAACGAGATTGCGCACGCCGGTAAGACCGGCATCCTTCAGCACCACGAGCAGCACCAATATGCCGGCATTGGTCAGGATGGTCTGCAACGGGTGCGTGTTGGCCGCGTCGTGCAGGAAGGCAATCGAATTGCCCAACTCACCCAGCGCCATGGCAAACCAGACGCCAGCCTTGCTGGACAGCGCCGTCAGCAGCGCGATGACGATGGTGAGGGTCCAGGCTTCCTTCCAGCGTTCGGAGAACCAGTAGGCTCGCATCAGCCCCCAGAATGTACGCATCGACGATACCGGCGTCAGGGACGAGGTCTTTGCCTCGTTGGATGTTTGCTCCGGTACTGTACGTCGCGGTCTGCCGACCCCAATCACGATCCCGCCCAAACCTTTCTTAGTTTTGTTACACAGGGTAACACCAATTGATCATTTTCCATTAATTTTCTGGCGAAGAATGTGAACAGGGTTACCCCCCGTGGCGCACGCGCAACAGAAAGCCGACGCCGGCAGACCATTCATCGCCTGGATTTCCGCTTTTATTCCAGTGCGTTAAGGACAATTGAGCCAGTCGGCGGAAAGCTTCCCTAAGGGAAGCAAAAAACACGGGTTTGTGAACGAAAAAGAGGCGCCGGTCAGCCGAAATGGCTACTGCGCGACAAGCGGAATGCCCGAAAATCTACCGTCCGTGAGCTCTTCAGGCTTGCCCGATTCGCCTTTTCCCGAGGCACTGAAATGGCCGGAAATGGTCTTGGCGGCAGGGTCGTATTTGTCGATGACGATCTCGCCGCCGGCGAAACGGACATGGCCGACCGTGGCGCCGGAATCGAGGATATTGAAGCTGGCGCTGTTCGTGGCGGACCCGGCATTGAGTCTATAGCTCCCGGCAAGGTCGTTCGAATCCTTGAGCACCAGCATCGAATTGAAGGTCTTGGTCGGCGAGCCCTGCTCGGTTCCCGACAGGTTCAGCATCGGCTTGCCGCCCATCTGCATCGTCTGGGCCAAGGTGAAAGAAGCTGTCCAGGGTTTGCCTTCAAAAGTCGCCGACATGACGGCTTCCTCGGCGGACACGCGCTGCAATGTCAGCGGAAGGCCGAAGGCGAAAGGCAAGCACAGCAGCAACAATGCGCGACGCCTGACCATCCCGCGCTCCTCAAATCAGTTAAATCCTTCCGGGGTTTTAGCTTAGCGCCGTGTTCAGGGCGATTCACCAGATCGTGGGTGGCGAGCCGACTGTTATGCAGAAGCAACCCAGGAAAAGTACGCGACGGTTTTCCGTCCGTAATAGCATGGTAGGAACGCTCAGCCTGCGGCGGTTTCGAGCTCGCCGCGCGCCTTGGCCTGGGCCACCTGGCGGATCGCGTCGGCAAGCGTGTCGGCATCCTGCGCGCCCATCACCGCGTATTTGCCTTCGAGCAGGAAGCAGGGCACGCCGGTGATGCCCATGCGCGAGGCGGTGGCGATCTCGTTGCGGACGGCTTCGACATCGGCGTCGGTCGGCAGCAGCGTCTCGACCACCGATGCATCCATGCCGGCCTCGCCGGCGGCCTTCGCCAGCACGGCATGGTCGCCAATGTTCGCGCCTTCCTCGAAATTCAGCTGGAAGAGGCGGCGCACCAGCCGGTTCTGCACGTCCTCGCCGGCGGCGCCGGCCCAGCGGATGACCCGATGAGCATCCAGCGTGTTGGCGGCGACCTTGATGGCGCCAAATGCAAAATGGATACCCTCGGCTTCGCCGAGCGGCTCGATGCGCGCGTGGATCTCGCGGATGCGTTCCTCGCTGCCGAACTTGCCGAGCATGTATTGGCGGCGATCCATACCTGCCGGAGGGATGGTCGGATCGAGCTGGAATGGCCGCCAGCGGACATGCACGGCAAAGCCCACCGCGGCGATGGCCTTATCCAGGCGCTTCTGGCCGATGAAGCACCAGGGACAGACGACATCGGACACCACGTCGACGGTGATGGAGTTCTCGGCGCTCATGCTCGTCTCCTGTCTGGTTCCGACTGGTCGGGGTTGCGTCAGTTGGGCTTTCGCCACCAGGTCGGCAGCTGATAACCGAATATGGGGGTCTTTTGCGGATGTTCCAGATAGCTCCAGTAAGCGAGCCATTGCTGCGTGTTGTATTGCATCGGCACCATGTAGTTGCCTGAGATCAGCAGCCGGTCGAGCACGCGCACCGCCGCGACGTAGTCTTCCTTGGTGCGGGCATTCAGCATGGCGTCGATCGCGGCGTCGATCGCCGGATCGGAGGCGCCCGCGAGATTGAACGATCCTTCCGTTTTCGCGGCGACCGATCCCCAGCGGCCAACCTGCTCGCTGCCGGGTGACAGCGAATTGTTGAAGCCGCTTGTACCAACCAGCACCTCGAAGTCGAAACGCTGCTTGCGCGACTGGATCTGGTCGCCGTCGAGGGTGCGGATGCCGACGTCGATGCCGATCTTTTCCAGCGTGCGCTGGTAGATGGCCGCCAGCCGCTCTTCATCCTGCGACGAGGTCAGGATCTCGAAGCCGAAAGGGTTTCCCTGCGGGTCGAGCATCTTGCCGTCCTGAACATGGAAGCCGGCGCCCTTCAGCAAGTCGAAGGCCGCTTTGAGCACCTTGCGATCCTGGCCCGAACCATCCGTTACCGGCGGGCGCCAGGTGCCGTCCATGACGTCCGGCGGCACGCGGCCGGGATAGGGCGCAAGCAGCGCCTTTTCACGATCGTCGGCCGGGTGGCCAAGCGCGGACAGCTCGGAATTCTGCCAATAGCTCATGGTGCGGTTGAACTTGCCGCCGAACAGATTCTTGTTCGTCCATTCGAAATCGTAAAGCATGCCGAGCGCGCGGCGGACCACGGGATCAGCGAATTTGGGCAGGCGGGTGTTGAACAGGAAGCCGGTCACCACCGGGGGAATGCCGGTGTTGAAATATTCTTCCTTCACATCGCCCCTTCGGAACGCCGGAATATCGATGTCACGCTCGCGCTTGACCGGATCGGTCTCGTCGTCGAGGGCGCAGATGCCCTTCTTGAACGCCTCCGTCTTGGCATTGGCGTTGAGAAAATACTCGATGGTGACCTGGTCGAAATTGTCGAAGCCGCGCTTCGACGGGATGTCCTTACCCCAGTAGTCCGGATTGCGCTTGAAGATGATGCGCTGCCCGGGCTGCACCTTGTCCACGGTGTAGGGGCCGGAGCCGATCAGCGGCTTCAGCGTGGTCTTGTCGAAAGTATCCTTGTCGAAGGCGTGCTTGGGAACGATCGGCGTCAGCGCGACGATCAGCGGGAATTCGCGGTTGGCCTTGTCGTTGAAGGTGAACTTCACACTGTGCTCGCCGGTCTTCTCCAGCTTGGCGATCATGCTCATGCGATCGCTGTAGGGCGGGCGGCCCTTCTCGGCGAAGACATCGTAGGTGAACAGCACGTCCTCCGGCGTCACCGGCTGCCCATCCGACCATTTTGCGCTGGGATTGAGATGGAACTCGATCGACTTGCGATCCGGATCCATGTCGGCGCTGTCGGCCAGCAGCCCGTAGAGGCTGAAAGGCTCGTCATAGTTGCGTTGCATCAACGGCTCGAAGACGAGGTTGCCGTAAACTGTATCGATCATCCCGCGCGCCGTGGTGCGCAGGCTTTTCAGGATGAAGGGGTTGAGGTTGTCGAAGGAGCCTACGACGCAATAGGTGACGCTTCCGCCTTTCGGCGCGTCCGGATTGACGTAGTCGAAATGCTTGTAGTCGGGCGGCAGCGCCGGCTCGCCCTGCATGGCGATGCCGTGCTTCGGCTCCGACTGTGCCGGAAGGAGCGAAAGAGCCAGAAACGACGTCGCGGCGATCAGCCGAACGAGAACGCGGTCCATGACCGTCTCCTTGCCGGGCGGCTTTTGTGATTCGCCACGCACCCTAGAGCATTTCGCCATCCGATTGAATCGGCGCGCCAACGGGAATCGGGTTCAGCCGGTCCATCGTCGACCGCACTCTTCCCGCGGGCACGAAGCACAAAGAAATCGCGGAAACCGGGCTGGATTCGACGCCGCTGGCAGTGTAACACGCGCTCCGAAGTCATCCTGTTGCCTCATTTGGGCAACAGGTAGCTGGACCACACGGCACGAAGAAGCCGGTCCCCGGGATCATTTGAGAGGAAAGTGCACCATATGACGATCAACGCGTACCGCCTTTCGGTGCTGGCCGCAGGCGTGGTCGGCGTTCTGGGCGCCGGGCTTTTCACCGCCTCGGCCCAACAGCAGCCGCAGATTCCTCAGGGCTGGTTCAAGGCCTGCACCAAGCAGGAAGACGTCGACATCTGCAATGTGCAGAACATCGTCACCGCCGGCAACGGCCAGCTCGTCACCGGCGTCAGCCTGATCGAGCTCAAGGGCAAGGTGAACCGCAAGGTCTTCCAGGTTACGGTCCCGACCGGACGCCTCGTTCCTCCGGGCATCGCGCTGCAGATCGATTCCGGCAAGGCACAGAAGCTCGACTATGTGATCTGCTTCCCGGATCGTTGCGTGGCGGAAGTGCCGCTGAGCGACCAGCTCGTCGCTTCCTTCAAGAAGGGGCAGGGCATCACGCTCACCTCGATCAACTTCCAGAACCAGCCGAACCCGATCAAGATCGCGCTCACCGGCTTCAGCGGCGCCTATGACGGCCCGCCGCTGCAGCAGTCGGATATCGAGGACCGGCAGAAGAAGCTGCAGGACTTCGTCGCCAAGAACAACCAGGACTTCGCCAAGAAGCTCAAGGACGAGCAGGACAAGGCCAAGACCGCGAACTGATCTCCGGAGCACCTCTGGAAATAAAAAAGCGGGGCAATTCGCCCCGCTTTTTTGTTGTCGACGCGCTGTGCGCCTTGGGTACGTGCTTTTGCGCTTCAGTGCTTCGACTGGCGCTTCGGCTCGTAGCGGCCGTCCGGCAGCTTGTCGAACATCTCGCCGATCTGCGGATGCCGCACCGGCTCGCCCGACCGGTCCTCGAGCAGGTTCTGCTCGGACACATAGGCGATGTATTCGGTCTCCGAATTCTCCGCCAGAAGATGGTAGAAAGGCTGGTCCTTGCGCGGACGCACGTCGGCCGGGATGGCTTCATACCATTCCTCGGTGTTGGCGAATTCGGGATCGACGTCGAAGATCACGCCGCGGAACGGAAACAGCCTGTGGCGAACCACTTGCCCGATCGAGAATTTGGCCGTCTTCATCACGCTCACCACCTGCAGCGCCGCGCGTCCTCTCGGACGCGCAAAGGACGCTGCAGCGCTTTTAGTTTTGCGCATGATCCTCTTCGAAAATCGATCCGATTTTCGGGTCATGCGCTGTTCCGAGGCGCCTTTCGTGGCTGCGCACAAGGCGCCTAAGACCTTGAATTTACACGTCACGCAGCCAAAAATCGACCCCGACTTTCGGCTTGGGCCTATTTGGCGCAGGCACTGCCGTAATTCAATAGCCAGGTCCTTGACCTCGGACGAAGCAACGGGCTAGCCCGCGCAGGAGTTTTCCCGCCCGAGCGAAAAATGTCTGACGTCATCGGTCTCGTCCTCCCATTCTTCGGCATGATCTTCATCGGTTTCCTGGTGGCGCGCATCACCAGGCAGCCGCTGGAGGCGCTCGGCTGGATGAACATTTTCATCGTCTATGTCGCGCTGCCGGCGCTGTTCTTCCAGTTGCTCGCCAAGACGCCGTTCGAGCAGTTGACGGAGTGGAGCTTCATCCTTGGCTCGCTCGTCGCCACCTATGCGGTCTTCACGCTGATGTTCGCCTGGTCGGTTTTCGTTTCCGGTGGCGGCATCGCGCCGGCGACGATCACCGCCCTTGCCGCGGCTTACGGCAACATCGGCTATATGGGGCCGGGGCTTGCCCTGCTGGCGTTTGGCGAGCAGGCGGCGGTGCCGGTGGCGCTGATCTTCTGCTTCGAGAACATCGTGCATTTCACGGTCGCGCCGATGATGATGGCGCTGTCTGGCAAGGAGAAGGCGCCGCCGCTCCAGCTGGCGCTCGGCGTCCTGAAAAAGATCGCGCTGCACCCCTTCATCATTGCGACGGCGCTCGGCGTTGGCGCCGCCTATGTGGAGTTCCGCCCGCCGCTGCCTGTCGATCGTTTCCTCGACTACCTCGCCCGCGCGGCGGCACCTTGCGCCTTGTTCGCCATGGGCGTGACGCTGGCGCTGAGGCCGCTCAACCGCGTGCCGCACGAGCTGGCATTGATCGCCGGGTTGAAGCTGATCGTCCATCCGCTGCTTTGCTATGTCGTGCTAAGCTGGATCGGCAATTTCTCGCCAACCTGGGTCTTTTCCGCCATGCTGCTGGCGGCGCTGCCGACGGCGACCAATGTCTTCGTGATCGCACAGCAATATGACGTGTGGGTGCAGCGAGCTTCGGCCAGCGTGCTGATCACGACATGCTTTTCGGTGGTGACGGTGACCGCGCTGCTCTATGCGATACGGCACGGAATCCTACCGGCCGACCTCTTTCCTTAGGCCGCCGGCAATGGCGCGAAAGCCGCTGCCCGGCCGCAGCCCCTCGCGCATGAAGAAAGCGCGCAGCGGGGCGAAGCTGCCCAGCGCATTGAGGCCGGCGCTGCGCGCCAGCTGCGCCGGCAGCATATCGGACAAGAGCGACATGTTGAGCAGGTTCACCGCGCCGCTGCGCGCCCATATGTCGGGCCGGCGCCTGGTGTCGTAGGACGCGAGGGTCCGGCGCGCTCCGGGATCGCTACTGTTTTCACTCGCGATTCCAATCAGATCTTCGATATCCCTGATGCCTAGGTTGAGGCCTTGGGCGCCGATCGGCGGGAACACATGCGCTGCTTCGCCGACCAGCGCCACGCGGTTTTGCGCGAAGCGGCCGGGCGAGGCCGCCGACAACGGATAGATCTGGCGACCCGGCTCGACCGAGACCCGTCCAAGCACCGATTGCATCTGTTCCTCGACACGCCCAGACAGGGCTGCATCGTCGAGCGCCGCAAGCTCCTGCGCGGTCTGCGGCTTCACCACCCAGACAAGGCTGGAGCGCCTGCCGGGCAACGGCACCTGCGTGAACGGCCCCGTTTCGGTGTGGAACTCGGTCGAGACGAAGCCGTGGTCGCTGCGGTGGCCGAAATTGAGGACAAGCGCCGACTGCGGATAGGGCCGCGCGAAGGCTCGAATGCCGGCGGCTTCCCGCGCCGGAGACAGGCGTCCATCGGCGGCGACCGCCAGCGACGCCGAGATCTCGCTGCCGTCGGCCAGCCTTGCGTGGGCCTGATCGGCGTCAAGGCTCCAGGACTCGACGGTGGATTTCAGCCAATGAATGCCGTCATGAGCTGAAACGGCCCTGGCGAGGATGGAGATGAGAGCCTTGTTCGGCAAATTGAGGCCGAACTGTTCCTCGCCAATCTCGCTGGCGCGGAAGGTCACGGTTGGGCTTCGGATCAGCCGCCTTGTGGCGTCAACGATGCGCATCGCCCTGAGCGGCGCGGCCTGCGCCCTCAATTCGGCAAGGACGCCCAGCCGTTCAAGGACCTTCAGGGCGGGATTCATGAGCGCCGTGGTGCGGCCGTCGGCGGTGTTGGCTTCGGGGCCGACCAGCGTCACGTCGAAGCCGGCCCCGGCAAAGCCGAGCGCCGCGATCAGGCCGGCCGGACCGCTGCCGGCAACCAGGATGCGGGCTTTGTCGTTGTGCTCCACGCCAGGCTTCCACGATGCGAGGTGACCCGTCGGGCCTTTATCCGGATATAGGTCAGATCGGCCGGCTTGATCAACGCGGCGATTCAGCCCATTCGATTGGCATGAGCGGCGAGCAGCATGATTTCAGCCATCTCGACCGCGCCGGCCGGGCTGCGGCGGGCGTCGCGCGCAGCCCGCGCCTCGCGGTCATGCTCACGATCGGCGTCGGCATCGGCCTTGCCTGGTTCCTTCTCGCGGCGATGGCGATACGCGGCGCCGAAAGCCGCCCTGCCGGCGCGCCCGGCGACATGCTGCTGAAAAATCTGCCGAGCCTACCGTTGCCGGATGTCCTGGACCGGTTCTTTGCTCTTTGCCTCGCGCCGGCACCGTTTGCCGGCCCGACCGGCCTACAAGCGGCGGCGCTTGTGGTGATGTGGTTCCTGATGGCCGTGGCGACGATGCTGCCTTCGGCGTCGCCCTTGATCCGCACCTATTGCGAAATTGCCGACACGGCGAGGATCAAGGACGAACCCGTCGTTCATCCGCTGGTGCTCGTCGCCGGATACCTTGCCACATGGCTTGGCGCATCCGTCGGCTTCGCTGTGTTGACGCTGGCGGTCTACGCCTTTGCCGGTTCCGGCCGGATGCTCGATCCTGCCGTCGGCCTTGCCGGCGCCACCGCGCTGCTCGTTGCCGGCCTCTATCAATTCAGCGGCCTGAAGCAGGCATGCCTGGAAAAATGCCGCAACCCGTTCTCGATCCTGTTCGCCAACTGGAGCGCGAAACCGGGCCGCATCTTCCGACTTGGCCTGGAACAGGGCATCTGGTGCCTCGGTTGCTGCTGGGCGCTGATGCTGGTGATGTTTGCCGTAGGCGCCATGAACGTCTTCTGGATGACGCTGATCGGCCTGTTCACCCTGATCGAAAAACAGACTACCGGCAGGGTGGCCAGCCGGGTTGCCGGTGCGATACTGCTTGTGTGGGCGGTAGCCCTGCTATTAGTTTCGGCGTAAGGGGAGAATTCGATGACCGATCAAAGCTGGGCAATGAAAGGAGAGCTGGTACTCTCCTGCAATTGCACGGTTTTCTGTCCCTGCGTGCTGTCGCTCGGCAGCCATCCGCCGACCGAGGGCTATTGCCAGACCTGGGCCGGTTTCCGTATCGACGCGGGCCATTTCGGCGAGGTCGACCTTTCCGGCCTCAATCTCGGCCTGATCATGGAAATCCCCGGCTATATGAGCCGCGGCAACTGGACGGCCGGCCTGTTCATCGACAAGCGCGCCTCGGTCTATGCGGTGAAGGCGTTGACCAAGATCTTCACCGGCAAGGCCGGCGGCACCACGTCACTGCTGTCGATCCTCGTTGGGAAATTTCTCGGTGTCGAGCAGGTGCCGATCACCTATGAGACGCGCGACAGGACGCGCGTCTTCCAGATACCGAAGATCATAGACGGCGCGGTGACGCCTATCCCTGGCAAGGATCGCGAGAAGGATACGGTAATCACCAATTCGGAATATTGGATCGCGCCGGAAATCATCGTGGCGAAGTCCGACAAGAGCAAGATGCGGGCCTTCGGTCGCAACTGGAATTTCGCCGGCCGCTCGGCCGAAATCTGCAAGCTGGACTGGCGGGGACCGTGAGCAAGAACACAGCAGCCAGGAAAGCGGCAAAGAAGATCGCGGAGCGGATTCCGTTGCCGAAGAAGAAGGTGACGTGGCCGCAGGCGCGCGCATTCTCCGTTCATCTGCTCACCGCGTCGGGGTCGTTCCTTGCCTTCCTGTCGCTGGTGGCGGCGAGCGAGGAGCGCTGGACGGCGATGTTCTGGTGGCTGGGGCTGGCGCTGTTCGTCGACGGCATCGACGGCCCGATCGCCAGGAAGCTCGAGGTGAAGGAAATCCTGCCGACATGGTCGGGCGAACTCCTCGACAACATCATCGACTACGTCACTTACGTGCTCATTCCGGCATTCGCGCTCTACCAGCGCGGCTTCATGGGCGAGAATCTGTCCTTCCTGTCGGCGGCCATCATCGTCGTCTCCAGCGCGATCTACTATGCCGACACCGGGATGAAGACGAAGGAGAACTTCTTCAAGGGGTTCCCGGTCGTCTGGAACATGGTGGTGTTCACGCTGTTCGTCATCGCGCCGGGGCAATGGGTGTCTTTCGCCGTGGTGGTGGTTGCCGGCATTTTGACTTTCCTGCCGATCAATTTCATCCACCCGGTGCGCGTCGTGCGGTTGCGGCCGGTCAATCTCGGCATGACGCTTTTGTGGTGTGCCTTCGGCGCGCTGGCGCTGGCACAGGCAGCCCTTGCCGCCTTCTACGACAAGATCGGCGTTCTCAGCGAACAGGTCGGCGACTTCACCAAGATCGGCATCACCATCACCGGGCTCTATCTCGCCAGTATCGGGGGCATCATGCAGATGTTTCCCAATCTGGGCGCCAGCAAGCCCTGATCCTGGATCAGGATATTTTTGGGTCGAATGATCATCCTGGCCCTAGCTGTCTATCGGCGCATGATCTTCCGAAAATCGGTTCTCCCTTTCGGAATCATGTTTCTAGATTGTGTACGTACCCTTCAGAGAGTTGAACGATGTCCAAGGCAATCCGCATCCACGCCAATGGCGGCCCCGAAGTCCTGGTTTATGAAAATGCCGATCCCGGCCAGCCGGGAGAAGGCCAGATCCTGATCCGGCACACGGCGATCGGCCTCAACTTCATCGACGTCTACTACCGCTCCGGGCTTTACCCGCCACCCGGCGGTTTTCCGCTGATCCCGGGCGGCGAGGCGGCGGGCGTCGTGCTGGCGCTCGGCGCCGGCGTCGACTGGCTGAAGCCAGGCGACCGCATCGCCTATGCCGTCAATGTCGGGGCTTATGCCGAGCAACGGGTGATCGCCGCCGACCGTGTGGTCAAAGTGCCGGACGGCATCAGCGACGAGCAGGCGGCGGCGATGATGCTGAAGGGCATGACGGCCGAATACCTTCTGCGCCGGACGTTCCCGGTGAAGGCCGGCGACACGATCCTTTACCACGCGGCGGCCGGCGGCGTCGGCCTTATCCTCGGTCAATGGGCAAAGCATCTCGGCGCGACTGTGATCGGCACGGCGAGCTCCGCCGAGAAGATCGAGCTTGCCCGGGCGCATGGCTTCGATCACGTCATCAACTACAAGGAGCAGGATTTTGTCGCCGGCGTCGCCGCACTTACCGGCGGGAAGAAGTGCGACGTCGTCTACGATTCCGTCGGCGCCGACACTTTTCCGGCATCGCTCGATTGCCTGCGGCCGCTCGGCATGTTCGTCAGCTTCGGCCAATCGTCCGGGCCGATTGCGCCTTTCTCGATGTCGCTCCTGGCGCAGAAGGGCTCGCTCTATGCAACCCGGCCGACGCTCTTCGTCTACAATGCCAGGCGCGAAGATCTGGTGAAGTCGGCCGAGGCGCTTTTCGACGTGGTCAAGAGCGGCGCCGTCGGGATCAAGATCAATCAGCGCTATGCTCTGAAGGACGCGGCAAAGGCGCAAGCTGATCTCGAAGCCCGCAAGACGACGGGAACGACTATCCTCATTCCCTAGAGCTTTCGCCGCCTCACACCCTTGGCACCTTACCTGGCCGGCTGCCTTGTTTTTCAGCGGCTTGCCGTGCCCGAAGGCACGGCTTGCCTGAAAAGCGATGCGGATTTGCCGTTGTTCTCAAGAGGTCTATCTTAGCCCTTGAGTTTCCGCTGAAATTCTTGAAGCTCTTTCAAGTTGGGTGCTGCTTTCCGATGGGAGCCGGCCGCGCATACCATGCTTTCGGGAACACAGAACATATCCGGGAAACTGGATGGGAGGCACTGTGAGTGCAAATCATGACAGGGCGAATCTGCTCGAGGTTCGTGGCCTAACCAAGATTTTTGGCACGCTGACGGCGTGCGATCACATCGATCTCAACATCGCCAAAGGCGAAATCCACGCGTTGCTCGGCGAGAACGGCGCCGGCAAGTCGACGCTGGTCAAGATGCTGTTCGGATCGCTCGAACCGAACTCGGGCGAGATTTTCTGGGACGGCAAGCCGGTCAGGATCACCAGCCCGGGCGTGGCCAAGAAGCTCGGCATCGGCATGGTGTTCCAGCATTTCTCGCTGTTCGAGGCGCTGACGGCGGCCGAGAACATCGCGCTTTCGCTCAATGACGGTTCGCCGATCAGCACCATCGCGGCGAAGGCGAGGGCGCTGTCCTACAGCTATGGCCTGCCGCTCGATCCGGACTCCCTGGTCGGAGACCTCTCCGTCGGCGAACGCCAGCGCATCGAGATCATCCGCTGCCTCCTGCAGACGCCGCAGCTCATCATTCTCGACGAGCCGACCTCGGTGCTGACGCCGCAGGAGGCCGACAAGCTGTTCGAAACGCTGGAGCGGCTACGCGCGGAAGGCAAATCGATCCTCTACATCTCGCACCGGCTGGAGGAGGTCAAACGCATCTGCGACCGCGCCACGGTGCTTCGCCACGGCAAGGTCGTCGGCCACTGCAATCCGCGTGAGGAGACGGCCGCGTCGCTTGCCCGCATGATGGTCGGCAGCGAGGTGAAGGCGGTGGTGCGCGCGCCGGCCGAAGGCATCGAGACGGCGCCGGCGCTCTTGGAAATCCGCGGCCTCAGCCGCAAGCCGGCGACGCCCTTCGCCATCCCGCTCAAGAACATCAACCTCACCGTGTGTGCCGGTGAAGTGATCGGCATCGCCGGCGTCGCCGGGAACGGCCAGGGCGAGTTCTTCGAATCCGTCTCCGGCGAAGTGCTGCAGCAGGATGCCGGTTCCGTGCGCATCCGCGGCAAGGACGCCGGAGGCCTGTCGATCACCGGCCGCCGCCTGATGGGGGCTGCCTTCGTGCCGGAGGAACGACTCGGCCATGGCGCGGCGCCGCGCATGAAGCTTTCGGAGAACCTGCTGCTCTCGCGCCACGCCACCGACGGCAAGGCTTTCGTCGGTTCGGGCGGCACGGTCAAGAACGGCGCGGTCTACAGCGCCGCCCAGCGTATCATCAAAGCCATGGACGTACGCAAGAGCGCGCCCGATCCGGAGGCCGCCGCGCTGTCGGGCGGCAATCTGCAGAAATTCATCGTCGGCCGCGAGCTCGACCGCAAGCCGAGCGTCATGATCGTCAACCAGCCGACCTGGGGCGTGGACGCAGGTGCTGCCGCCCACATTCGCCAGGCGCTGATCGAGCTTGCCCGCAGCGGTTCCGCCGTCCTCGTCATCAGCCAGGACCTCGATGAGTTGTTCGAATTGTCGGATGCCATCGCCGTCATGCACAACGGAGAATTGTCGGCGCCGCTGCCGATCGCCGAGGCGACTTTCGAGAAGATCGGCCTGTTGATGGGCGGCGCCGAGCCCGGCCATGCCGAACACGGAATGGAGGTGGCATGATGCGCATCGAACTCGTCAAACGCCCGCAGCGCTCGGCGCTGTTTTCGATGCTGTCGCCCTTCATCGCCTTCGCGCTGACGATCATTGCCGGCGCCATCATGTTCGCGCTGCTCGGCGTCAATCCGCTCAATGCGTTCGAGATCTATTTCGTCGAGCCGATCAGCCAGGTCTGGCAGTTGCACGAGCTGGCGATCAAGGCAGCACCGCTGATCCTGATCGCGGTCGGCCTGTCGGTCTGCTACAAGGCCAACATCTGGAACATCGGCGCCGAGGGCCAGTTCATTTTCGGCGCGATCTTCGGCTCGATCATCCCGGTGCTGTTCCCGCAATTCGAAGGCCCGCTGGTGATTCCGCTGATGCTCCTGCTCGGCATGGTCGGCGGCGCCTTCTACGCATCGATCCCAGCACTTTTGAAGACGCGTTTCAGCACCAACGAGATCCTCACCAGCCTGATGCTGGTTTATGTCGCGCAGCTCTTCCTCGACTGGCTGGTGCGCGGCCCTTGGCGCGATCCGCAGGGTCACGGTTTCCCGCAGACCATCCAGTTCGGCGATTCGGCCGTGCTGCCGGAGCTGATGCCGGATGCCGGCCGCGCCAATTGGGGCTTCGTCTTCGCCCTGGTGGCCGCGGTAGCGATCTGGCTGATGATGAGCCGCATGCTCAAGGGTTTCGAGGTCCGCGTGCTGGGCTCCAGCCCAAGGGCAGGGCGCTTTGCCGGCTTCGGCTTCAACCGGATGGTTTTCTTCACCTTCCTTCTGTCCGGGGCGCTGGCGGGTCTGGCTGGCATCTCCGAGGTCTCCGGCGCCATTGGCCAGTTGCAGCCGGTGATCTCGCCCGGCTACGGCTTCACCGCCATCATCGTCGCCTTCCTTGGTCGCCTCAATCCGCTGGGCATCGTCGCCGCGGGCCTGGTGCTGGCGCTGACCTATCTCGGCGGCGAGGCGGTGCAGAGCGCGCTCGGCATCTCCGACAAGGTGGCGCGCGTCTTCCAGGGCATGCTCCTGTTCTTCGTGCTCGGCTGCGACACGCTCATCCACTACCGCATTCGCCTGATCGGCATGGCGCTGATGAAGCCGAACGGCGCGAAGCTCGAAGCAGCGCCGAAGCTCGAGGAGGCCCGCTGATGGACATCACCGTCAACATTCTTTTGACCATCGCGACCGCCGCGACACCGCTTCTGATCGCGGCGATCGGCGAGTTGGTGGTCGAGCGCTCCGGCGTGCTCAATCTCGGCGTCGAAGGCATGATGATCATGGGCGCCGTCGGCGGCTTCGGCGCCGGCTACCTCACGGGATCGCCGTGGATCGGCCTGCTGGCCGCAATCATCGTCGGCGCGCTGTTCTCGCTGCTGTTCGCCGTCATGACGCTGTCGCTCGCGACCAACCAGGTGGCGACCGGCCTGTCGCTGACGCTGCTCGGGCTCGGCCTCTCCGGCATGATCGGCACCAGCTTCGTCGGCCAGCCGGGCGTGAGATTGCCCAATCTCGACATTCCCGGGATCAGCTCGATCCCGGTCGTCGGCAGGCTGATCTTCGGCCAGGATCCGGTATTCTACATCTCGATCGCGCTGACCGCGGCAGTGATGTGGTTCCTGTTCAGGACGCGCACTGGGCTTACGCTGCGCTCGATCGGCGACAGCCATACGTCGGCGCACGCGCTCGGCATCAAGGTGATCCGCTACCGTTATCTCGCGGTGGTGTTCGGCGGCGCCTGCGCCGGCCTCGCCGGCGGGCACCTGTCGCTGGTCTATACGCCGCAATGGGTCGAGAACATGAGCGCGGGTCGCGGCTGGATCGCGCTGGCGCTGGTGGTGTTCGCTTCCTGGCGTCCGTGGCGGGTGCTGGCCGGCGCCTATATCTTCGGCGCGGTGTGGATCGGCCAGCTTCATGCACAGGCTTTTGGCATTCCGGTGCCTTCGCAATTTCTTTCTTCGCTGCCCTATCTGGCAACCATCGTGGTTCTCGTTCTAATCTCCCGCAACAAGCGGCTGACGATGATGAACACGCCGGCTTCGTTGGGGCAGCCATTCGTTCCGGATCGTTGACAACAAAAAGACGGGAAGCTCCAAGGCTTAACTCAGAGAGGTAACACAATGAAAAAACTGCTTATTGCGTTGATGACCACGGCCGCGGCCCTGTCGCTGGCGGCAACCGCCGAGGCCGCCGACAAGCTGAAGGCGTGCTGGGTCTATACGGGTCCGATCGGCGACTTCGGCTACTCCTACCAGCACGACCAGGGCCGCCTCGAGGTCGAGAAGGCGCTCGGCGACAAGGTCGAGACCGCTTATCTCGAAAACGTGTCGGAAGGGCCGGACGCAGACCGCGCTTTCGAGCGCCTGGCGCGCGAGAACTGCAAGATCATCTTCGGCACCTCCTTCGGCTTCATGGATGCCGAAGTGAAGGTCGCCAAGAAGTTCCCCAAGGTGATGTTCGAGCATGCCACCGGATTCAAGACCGGCGACAATCTCGGCATCTACAATGCCCGCTTCTATGAAGGCCGCTACGTGCTCGGCCAGATCGCGGCCAAGGAATCGAAGAAGGGCCTCGCCGGCTACATCGTCTCCTTCCCGATCCCGGAAGTGGTGATGGGCATCAACTCCTTCATCCTCGGCGCGCAGTCGGTCAATCCCGACTTCAAGGTCAAGATCGTATGGGTGAATTCCTGGTTCGACCCGGGCAAGGAAGCCGACGCCGCCAAGGCGCTGTTCGACCAGGGCGCCGACATCATCGTGCAGCACACCGATTCGACCGCCGCGCTGCAGGTCGCCGAGGAGCGCAAGCTGCATGGTTTCGGCCAGTCGTCAGACATGATCAAGTTCGCGCCGAACGCTCAGCTGACCTCGCTGACCGACGAATGGGGTCCGTATTACATCAGCCGCGTGCAGGCGGCGCTCGACGGCACCTGGAAGCCGGACAATGTGTGGCTGGGCATCAAGGACGGCGCGGTCAAGCTCGCGCCCTATACCAACATGCCCGACGACGTGAAGGCGATGGCGGAAGCCACCGAGAAGAAGATCGCCGGTGGCTGGAATCCCTTCACCGGACCGATCGCCAAGCAGGATGGCTCGCCCTGGCTGAAGGACGGCGAGGTCGCCGACGACGGCACGCTGCTCGGCATGAATTTCTACGTCAAGGGCATCGACGACAAGCTGCCGCAGTAAGCGGCGCCGACGTTTCGAAGCGGAGAGGGCGCCTGACGGCGCCCTCTTTCGTTTTGCGAGAGCGATTGGCGGGACTTTTGCACGTTGGACCTGTTTTTGCCAGCCGGCCAAGAGCGTTAAATGGTCTTGCGTGTCGAGTATTTAAACTCAACTTCGCTTCATATTTTATGAATTCGACACCCTTCCGCGAGGCCGATGCAATATCTGTGCAGTTTGCGTAATCGCTTTCACATACACCGGCGACCTCTACTTCCATGCTGATCATGCAACTTAGACAGATCAGCCGACGTGACAAGCGTCAGCAGAAGGGGGTCTTATGCAATTGAATAAAAAACCTTTTGGCAATCATCGGGAAACGCTTTCCCGCCATCTACGACGTCATCCCGCGCGGACCACAGGGAGGGCTTGCCTGTGTCGCACTCAATCCGCAGCCGCTTCCGCCGCATGAACTGGGCGCCGCGGTCGCCGAGGAATTTATCCGCTGCGCATGGGTGGCCGAGCGAGGTGGTCTCGATATGAATGCGCTGTTGAGCGACCTCGACGACTGGTGCCCAACCCGGCCGAAGATCCCGAAGCTTCCTCCGTGGTGGGGACCGTTTCCGGAACCGGAGCCGCGCCCCGAGTGGTTCGTCGACTATCATTTGGGTTTTGCCGCAAAGCTGTCGGCGGTCGAAACGGGCGCGCGCCTCGACAAGACTCTCGACCAGGTGATCGACCGGTCTCTGACAGCGATCGAGTCGGTGAAACTCTGACGAGACGTTGCTAAAAGCAGAGAGCAACAAAGTGAAAAAGGGCGCCGCGGGGCGCCCTTTCATTGGAGATGTCATCTCTCGTGCGGGGATCAGACCGCCGAACCGTGGAGATCATAAGCGTCCGCGCGATCGATCTTGACCGTGACGATGTCGCCGGCGCGCAACGGCCGCCGCGACTGGATGTGCACCGAGCCGTCGATCTCCGGCGCGTCGTATTTGGTGCGGCCCTTGCCGGATGTGCCATGCGCCTCGTCGATCAGCACCGGCAGACGCTTGCCAACTTTCTTGGCCAGCTGCGCGGCCGAGATTTTCTGCTGGCGCTGCATGAAACGATGCCAGCGCGCTTCCTTGATCTCCTGCGGCACCTGTTCCAGCCCGAGGTCGTTGGAGCGTGCGCCCTTGACCGGCTCGTATTTGAAACAGCCGGCGCGATCGATCTTGGCTTCGTCCAGCCAATCCAGCAGCATCTGGAAATCGTCTTCCGTTTCACCAGGGAAGCCGACGATGAAGGTCGAACGGATGGCGAGGTCCGGGCAGATCTCGCGCCAGCCGCGGATGCGGTCCAGCGTCTTTTCGCCATGCGCGGGGCGCCGCATATTCTTCAGCACCTGCGGCGAGGCGTGCTGGAAGGGAATGTCGAGATAGGGAAGGATCTTGCCCTCCGCCATCAGCGGAATGACATCGGCGACATGCGGGTAGGGGTACACATAATGCATGCGTATCCAGATGCCGAGCTTGCCGAGCTCCTCGGCGAGGTCGAGGAATTTCGCCCGCACCTCGCGATCGCCGAACGTCGACGTCTGGTACTTGATGTCGATGCCGTAGGCGCTGGTGTCCTGCGAGATGACGAGGATTTCCTTGACGCCGGCCTTGGCGAGTTTTTCGGCCTCGCGCAGCACATCCGCGGCCGGGCGCGAGACGAGATCGCCGCGCAATGCCGGGATGATGCAGAAGGTGCAGCGGTTGTTGCAGCCCTCGGAAATCTTCAGATAGGCGTAGTGGCGCGGGGTGAGCTTCACGCCCTGCGGCGGCAAAAGGTCGACATAGGGATCGTGGCTGGGCGGCACCGCCTCATGCACCGCCGCCATCACGCTCTCATAAGCCTGCGGGCCGGTGATCGCCAGCACGTTGGGGTGCTTTTCGCGGATGACCTCCGGCTCGGCGCCGAGGCAGCCGGTGACGATAACGCGGCCGTTTTCGGAAAGGGCGGAGCCGATGGCGTTGAGCGACTCATCGCGCGCGGAATCGAGGAAGCCGCAGGTGTTGACGACGACGAGGTCGGCGCCGTCATGCTTGCGCGCGATCTCGTAGCCTTCGGCGCGAAGCCGCGTGATGATGCGCTCGGAATCGACGAGCGCTTTCGGGCATCCAAGACTGACGAAACTGACGCGTGGGGCGGACATAGATTTTGTTTTCCAAGAGATGAGGGCGAGATCGAGGATCGAGCCTCAGGCTCTGGATTTCGATCTACGTGCGCGGCTCTAAGCCATTTCGCGCGGCGCAATAGCACGCTTCGGCCCGGATGCAAACCTGCCGGCCGGCCGGGACAAGAGTGGCTCGGCACCTATCCCCTTAACCAGCGTCAGTGGCCGTCCGGCCCGAACCATGGCGCCAGGAAGGCAAAATGGTCGGGAAACTGCTGCACGGCGCCTCCGAGCAGCATGTTGATCGCGACATATAGAATGATCAGCAGGCCGACATAGGCAATCCAGCGATACCTGTGCAGGAGGCGTGCGACAAAGGATGCGGCAAAGCCCATCAGGGCGATCGAAAGGGCCAGCCCGATGATCAGCACGGTCGGATGCTTCATGGCCGCACCGGCGACCGCGAGCACGTTGTCGAGCGACATCGAGACGTCGGCGATGACGATCTGCCAGGCGGCCTGGGAGAAGGTCTTGCGCGGCGCCGCACCGGCGATCTTGCCGTCCTTGTTGTAGTCGCCGTTCGACAGCGCCTCGGTCGCGTCGCGCTCATCCTCATGGCTGACGCGCAGTTCGCGCCACATCTTCCAGCACACCCACAGAAGCAGTAGCCCGCCGGCGATGAGCAGCATGGGGCCGATGCTCAGCAGCCATTGCGTGATCAGGGCAAAGATGATGCGCAGGACAGTGGCCGCCGCGATGCCGACAAGGATGGCGCGCTTGCGCTGATCCGCGGGAAGGCCGGCCGCCGCGAGACCGATCACAATTGCGTTGTCGCCGGCTAGCGCAAGATCGATCGCGACGACCTGGAGGAGAGCTGAAAGGCCTGCGGCAGTGAATATTTCCATCGACTAGAAATCCTTGCCTGAAATGAGCGTAGCCCTTTACTCGGACGGGCCTAAAGGCACGGTCCATCGGCGTCAAGGCGCAGGTTTGGACATCGTCGGAAAACAACGTGCCGGCGCAGGCTCTCAAGGATTTTCGGGTGGTTGCCGGCTGGTGGGCGAGGCCGAAAACCAGAGCGTTTCACCGTTTCACGGAAACGACGAACCGCTCTATCTCTTTGTTTTGACGCAATTCCGGGCGGGGAACGGCTACGCACTTTCCCTGGAATTGCTCTAGTCGTAGAGATTATATTTGGCCCAGTCGGATTCCGGGATTTCGTCGCCGATCTTGTAGCGGAACTGCAGCACCTGCATGTGGTCCGGCCCGGTCAGGCACTTGAACTTCAGCCGATACCATTGACCCTTGCTGCGGAAGGCGGCGCCCGAACTCTTGATGGCATCGGCGCTCATCTGCGGCGTGGCGAAGGCGTAGGCCACGACGCGGTCGGCCTTGTAGTTGCGATCGTCGTGACTGATCCGGTCGAGCACTTCGGCGTCACAGCGCTGCTCGAGGCGAGTCTGCGGATCGAGTTTCATCAGGCCGGCGCGCAACGCATTGTCCATCGCCTTGGCCGGCAAGACCAGCGTCAACGACGCCAGAACCATCAGGCAGAGCTTTTTCATGGGCGCGACAAGCAGCACATTTTGTCCGAGAAATCAAATAAACGGTATTTTACCAATCGCGCCGGCGGGCGAGGAGGCGGTTGCCGTCAAGTCAAATCAACACTCCTGGGATGGTGGGCGATTGGCTCGTCGACGACGGGCCGAATCCGATACCGTCATGCTCTAGCGGCTTACGCGACGTTGCCGCGGCGCCGGGGTTTTTGAGGGAGATGGCTGAAGGCCGAGACCTTCGCCAGCTCCGCAACGCCCGGTACACCGTCAACCCTTTGGGAGGGCCAAGTTCGGAAGCCTCGTCATCCTCGAAGCTTCCTTGCCTCGCGCTCCAGGGTCTTTCGATTATTGCCATGCTCTTTAATCAGATCGAGCACCTGCTCGGGGCTGATCCGGTGCTGCTTGGCGAAATAGCGGACTTCATAGTCCTCGTCGGCTGACACGCGGTCGCGGTCACGGAAATCACGTTTGGTCCCGTCGTCTGCCATGACTGATCCTCCTGGTCAGAAGGAACAGAAATCGATTATGAATGTTCCCATTAGCTGTCGCTAAAGGAACAGATGCCCCTCCGGTCAATTTGAGTCCGGTAGCGCGAGGAGGCTGTGTGCAGGATCAGCGTTTCGAGACGCCAGTGCGTGTCGCGCTCGGCAAGTCAGGCCACACGATCTATACCGTGGATCGCGTTGCTCAGGCGGCCGATATTCTCCTCAATCGATGGCTGGCGTCACCCGGAAAGAAGCACACGGCCGCCCGTAAGGCTTGCCTCAGCGTCCTCCAGAGGCTCGGGGCAGTACGGCACGCCCGAAAAGCCTTCGATGAGGCCGCCGCTGAGGCTGGTATCCTAGTGGAGCACGATCCATTCGGATGACCTCCCATGTGCAATGATTATGAGCAGCATATCGCCTGGGCCGAATATTGCCGGATGATGGAGTCGCTGGCATTGAAGATCCCGAGCCATCAAACTGAGCTCGATCTTCCCCAAGCAGACGACATTCGTATCAACGATCCGGCGCCCATCATGCGTGTTGCCGGCGACGAGATTGAACTTGCGTCGATGACATTTGGCTTTCCCCCGTCTGGGCCGAAAGGCGGACCGGTGTTCAACTTCCGGTCGGAAGGCCGCCGGTTCGCCGACAGCAAACGCTGTCTTGTGCCGGCTTCCGCCTTCTTTGAATTCACGGGCACCAAATATCCGAAAGCCAAGCATCGCTTCGCGCTGAACAGTGCCCCGTTCTTGGCCATTGCCGGGCTCTGGCGAGAGGCGACAGGCAACAAGCCGCCTACCTTCACAATGCTGACGACCGATCCGGGGCCGGATGTCGCGCCGTATCACAATCGGCAGGTTGTCGTCCTCCAGCCCGAGAACTGGTCCGCGTGGCTTGATCTGTCGAAACCCGAGAGCGACCTTTTACGGCCGCTTCCGGCGGGATTGCTGTCGGTAGAGACGGTGCGGCCAGAGCGCGCCTGACCGATCCACCAGCTCGAGCTTTAGTTCCCGCGGCGCAACGGAAGGCCTGGACGCAGCGGCCCGACAGTTCCGCGCTCTGTTGGGGTGCGTTGGGTTGAACCGCCGGGCCTAACCGACTCGGGGTTGGGAGCCGGCTGAAGCATAAGCTAAATTAGCATTCACGCATGGATACATCATTTGATGCATATCCACTGCTTTCTGGAGAACTCGCCGGGCGAGGCCCCCAACAACTGCCTCAAGCCCGACGAGCTGCCGGAGATCAACCCGGCAATCTTGTCCTGCAAGGCGGATGCCAGCGTTCTGTCCTACAACGATACAGCTTGCCTATAAGCAGCGACTTAGCGAACCGGCGAACTGGCAACAGCAGATGCTTCAGTGGCCGGGCTTTCGTTTCAATCTCGAACACGATTTTCGGCTATTCCTTGTGGGGAACAATATACCTGGCAGCGCTGCCGCCGCGCGTAACCACTACCGACGTATAGCCTGCTGGCAGGGCGCCTGTGACTGACGAATCCACCAACTGGCATCGTCCGATCGTTCTTCCGTGAGGAGAGCCCGCGAGTTCAGACGCCAACGACCAACGGCACTCGGTTAAAGACGCGAACATTCCACGCGGCGCGTTGACCGGCTTGCAAATGGACACATCGCCTTGGCTGCACGAAAGCAAAACCATTACTGCCGCTGTAGCCGGGCCCATTCAAACCTCCCTTTGTTGGAGCTTTCAACGCGGGCAAAATCGCTTTGTTTCACATTTTGCTAAAATACGTCACCTCGCGCTTCGGCTTCGAGGCCTTTTCCTTGCTCGTACCAATGGTTATGGCAGCCTGCGATTTGGCCGCTAACTAGCTGATTCTCTTGGAGTTATGGCGGAGGGAGTGGGATTCGAACCCACGGTGAACTTGCGCCCACGCCGGTTTTCAAGACCGGTGCCTTAAACCGCTCGGCCATCCCTCCATCGTGATCTTCACGAGGCGCTTCGTCCTGCCGACCGCGAAGCCGTGCCGACACGAACGCAAGCGCCCCATGCTCTAGTGCGCCGTGCAAAGATCTGTCAATCGCAGGAAAGGCTCAATCAACGTTCTCGGGAGCTCAGTGGTTGCAGGAAGCCGGTCGGATGCAATTGACAACGCCGCCAAGACCCTGCCAATCTCTACCTGCTAATGTTCTATGGGGGAATTGATGAAAAAGATTTATGAGAAGCCGGTTTTGACGAAGCGTCAGAAGCTTTCGAACGTTGTGGCCAACGCATCGCCGGTACTGCCGCAATAACGTCCATACCGGCAGCTTGATGGGATCGGCGCTGGCGCTTCGGCGCCTGTCGGCGTGGTCGTTGCTCGGAAACCGGCTTTGGCTGTCATGTCGCCGTCCGATCATTGCCCAGTCCTATGCCCTTGCCACAATCTCGCCCTGTTGCGGCCATAATCGATTAACATCGTGATAAGCAATTCCTGTGCAAAAGGGATTGGGGATCAAGGTGTTGGCCTAACGGACGACTTCTGGCTCCGACAGGTGCAGCACGGTAGGGGACAATCGAAAACATGCAGGAACCGGCGCGCCCGCGTCTTCGTCGCGCTTCTGCTTTCGCCCTGTGCGCCCTTTCGGGCCTGCTGCTGGCTGCCTGCGCCTCACAGCCCGAGCCGAAGGGGATGGTCTACAAGAAGGCCCGCTCCAAGGAATATTTCGCCGAATCCGAATATGGCGTGAAGGCGAGCCCGCGCGTCCAGTTCATGCGCCGCGGCGGCGGCCGCGACCAGCTCGGCAAGCCCTATCAGGTGCGCGGCAAGTGGTATTATCCGAAGGAAGATAAGAAGGGCTTCACCAAGGTCGGCCTGGCGTCCTGGTATGGCGATGCCTTCCACGGCCGTCTGACCGCCAATGGCGAAGTCTATGATATGACGCATCTGACGGCGGCGCATCCGACGATGCCGCTGCCGAGCTATGCCCGCGTCACCAATCTGGAGACCGGCAGTTCGGTGATCGTGCGCGTCAACGACCGCGGCCCCTATCATGAAGGCCGCATCATCGACGTCTCCCAACGCGCGGCGCAGATGCTCGACTACGACAAGGTCGGCACGGCCAGGGTCAAAGTCGAATATGTCGGCCGCGCGCCGCTCGACGGTAACGACGACCAGTATCTGGTGGCCTCCTATCATCCCGGCAAGAACCGGCCGGGTCCATCGGACGGCCTGCCGACCGGCGTGATGGTGGCCATGAACGGCCCGTCACCGAGCATGCCGGTAGGCGCGCCGCCGGCCGCCGTGCCGTTCCCTGGACAATTGACCGATTCTGGGCAGGCCTTTGCCGCGCAGCCGGGCCTGTCGGATGAAGCCACCGTTCAACCGGCAGCGTTCTCGACGCAGGGCGCCAGCGATGTCGCGCTGCCCGATTTCGGACCGATCGTGCCGGAACGGCCCGATCTCGGTCTTCCCGCGAACTCGCCTTTCGCCATGGCTTCGCTGTCCTATGCGGATGAACGGGTAAAGCGCGCCGATGTCTTTGCCGCGCTCGACGCCGGCGGCATGTCGCCGGCCGATATCCTTCGCTCGTGGAAGAAATCGAATCGCCAGGAACAGGCGCCTGCGTCCGACTATGTCGCCGCCGGCTCCTTCGACGAAGCCGCAGAGGCAAAGCGCGTCGCCGCCGCACTCGAACCGTTCGGCCGGACCGAGATCCAGCGCACCGAGCTCGACGGCAATGACTGGTATGCGGTCAACGTCTATCCGGACGGCCATGGCAGCATCGACGAACTGCTTCAGGCAGCCTGGTCGCATGGCGCGCCGGACGCGCTGGTTGTGCGTAACTGAGCAAATTCGCACTGCCCGTTGATCCGGTCGAAAAAACCCTGATAGCTTGGCTGTGGGTAGCTTTGCGCAATTCCGGGGCGGAGGCCGCTCGGCACCGTCCGGTGTTGCTCAGATTGGGTCGACATTTCATGCAATTGCGTGTTCTTCCGCCTTTCGCCAGCCTTCTGGGATTGGTGCTGGCGCTGCTTTGCGCCGCTCCGGCGAAGGCCCAGCTTTTCGAGACCAAGGCGGCGCAGGCGTTCATGATCGACGCCGACACCGGCACGGTGCTCTTCGCCAAGGACCCCGACAAGCCGATTCCGCCGGCCTCGATGGCCAAGCTGATGACGATGGAGGTGGTCTTCAACGCTCTCAAGGCGAAGCGGATCACGCTCGACGACACGTTCGTGGTCAGCGAAAACGCATGGCGCACCGGCGGCGCGCCGTCCGGAACCTCGACCATGTTCGCCAAGCTCAAATCCGAGGTCCGCGTCGAGGACCTGATCCAGGGTGTCACCGTGCAGGCGGCCAATGACGGCTGTATCGTGCTGGCCGAGGGTATGGCCGGCTCGGAGGCGAATTTCGCCGCGCAGATGACCGATCGCGCCCGTCAACTCGGCCTTCAGAAATCGACCTTCGTCAATTCGACCGGCCTGCCGGCCGACGGCCAGCAGACGACGGTGCGGGAGCTGACGATGCTGGCGCTGCATCTGTGGCGCGACTATCCGGAGTTCTTCCACTATTACGGCCAGCCGGACTTCACCTGGAACAAGATTTCGCAGAAGAACCGCAACCCGCTGATCGCCATGGGCATCGAAGCCGACGGCTTCGTGGCCGGCGCCAGCGAGCAGGCTGGGTTCGGCCTGGTCGGCACCGTCAGCCACAACGGCACGCGCGTGATCGCTGCCCTCAGCGGACTGGCGAATGACCGCGAACGCGCCGAAGAGGCGCGCAAGCTGCTCGACTGGGGCTCGCGATCATTCCAGAAGACCGAAATCTTCGCCAAGGACGAGGTGGTCGGCGAAGCGCAGGTTTTCGGCGGCGCCAAGTCCGACCTGGCCTTGAAAGCCAAAGGCCCCGTGGACATCTTTCTGCCGATAGCCAACCGCGACAAGCTGACCGCCAGGATCATCTACCAGGGTCCGGTATCGGCGCCTGTCGAGGAGGGGCAACCGGTCGGAGAATTGCGCGTTTGGATAGGCGATACGCTGAGCCAGCAGACGCCGCTCTATGCCGCCGAGTCGGTGAAAGTGGGCACGCTGCCGCAGCGCGCGCTCGACGCGGCCAAGGAACTCGCTGTCGGCTGGCTGCGTCAGAAACATTTGTGATCGGGCAAGTTCGTGGACCTTTTGACGGACGGGAGCTATGACAGCGGCCAGCACGAGCAAAGGCAGTCTCGATTGGCGAGCGGATTTTTCATCACCTTCGAGGGCGGCGAAGGAGCAGGCAAGTCGACACAGATCGAGCGGCTGGCGCGGCGCATGCGCGCCAAGAAATATGAGGTGCTGGTCAGCCGCGAGCCGGGCGGATCGCCCGGCGCCGAGGCCGTGAGGCATGTGCTCCTGTCAGGGGCGGCCGAGCCGTTCGGCCCGAAGATGGAGGCGATCCTGTTCGCCGCCGCGCGCTCCGACCACGTCGAGCAGGTCATCCGGCCGGCTGTCGAGCGCGGCTCGATCGTGCTGTGCGACCGCTTCATCGATTCCTCGCGTGTCTACCAAGGCGTCACCGGCGGGCTCGATGCCGATTTCATGAAGGCGCTGGAGGCCGTGGCCATCAACGGCATGATGCCGGACATGACGCTGATCTTCGACATCGATCCGGTTGAAGGCTTGAAGCGGGCTACGGCGCGGCGCGGCGCCGGCGACGCCGCCGATCGCTTCGAGAAGGAAACTCTGGCCATCCACCGGCGGCGGCGCGAGGCTTTCCTGGCCATCGCCACGGCGGAGCCGGAGCGCTGCGTCGTCATCGACGCCTCCGCCGATCCCGATACGGTGGAGAATGTCGTCACCGCCGCCGTCTTCGCGGCGCTGGAAGAGCGGATGCCGGCGCAAAGGATTGAGACGGCGCCGGCATGATCTTCGAACGCATCGCCCCCGAGCAGCACGACACGCTGGACGGCGTGCCTGAGCCGGCCGAGACGCCGCGGCTGATCGGCCACGCGTCGGCGGCGGGGATGATTGCCAGCGCCTACCGCGCCGGCAAGCTGCCGCATGCGCTGATCTTCGCTGGGCCGCAGGGCATCGGCAAGGCGACGCTCGCGTTCCACATCGCGCACCATCTTCTGAAATATCCGGATTTCAAGACGGCGCCCGAAACGCTCGCCGCTCCGGACCCGGCTTCCTCGCTGTTTCGCCAGATCGCCACCGGGGCGCATCCGGGCGTTCTGCACCTGACGCGCCCGGCCAACGACAAGACCAAGAGCTTCAAGACGGTGCTGACCGTCGACGAGATCCGCAAGGTCAGCCGCTTCCTGTCGATGACCTCGCATGACGGTCGCTACCGCGTCGTCATCGTCGATCCGGCCGACGACATGAACACCAACGCCGCCAACGCCCTGCTCAAGAATCTCGAAGAGCCGCCCGCGCGCACTTTGTTCATCCTTATCGTGCATGCGCCGGGCAGCCTGTTGCCGACGATCCGCTCACGCTGCCAGGTGGTGCGCCTGGCGCCTTTGGCCGCAGACGAGCTGATGGCGGTGCTGGAAGGTGTCGAGCCGCCGCCGCCGGACGATCCGGCCGCGCGCGGGGCGCTCGCCGCGCGGGCAGGGGGCAGCGCCCGCAACGCGATCCTGCTCACCCAATATGGCGGGCTGGAGATCGCCGGCGCGCTCGACACGCTGGTGGCGGCCCGGAAGCCGGACATCGCCGGCGCCCACCGCCTTGCCGAGGCCGTGGCGGGACGCGACCAGGCGATCCAGTTCGACATCTTCAATCGGCGCGCGCTCGACCTGCTTTCGGACGCCGCCAGCGAAGCGGCATTGTCCGGCGACCTCGCCAGGGCCAAAACGCTGTCCGAGGCTTGGCATGAGGCGCTGAACACGATATCTGAGGCCGAGACCTACAATCTCGACAAGAAGCAGCACGCCCTGACCATGATCGACCGCCTGAATTCTGCGATGCGAATGTGACGGCTCGTTCGATGCATGCCGTTGGCCCACTTTCGGGCGGCATGCATTGGCCTCGGGATGGCAATGGACGTTCCGATGCGATACCACCGCCACAACTCATAGTCAGATATTCATGACGGTTCATTCATGTCACGCGACACATTCTACATCACGACCGCGATCTCCTACCCGAACGGCAAGCCGCATATCGGCCATGCCTATGAGCTGATCGCCACCGACGCGCTTGCCCGCTTCCAGCGACTGGACGGCAAGGACGTGTACTTCCTGACCGGCACCGACGAGCACGGCATCAAGATGCTGCAGACGGCGCGCAAGGAAGGCATCACGGCGCGCGAGCTCGCCGACCGCAACTCGGCCGAGTTCAAGCGCATGGCGAGCGCGCTCAACGCGTCCAACAACGATTTCATCCGCACCACCGAGGAGCGGCATTACGCCTCCTCCCAGGCGATCTGGAAGGCGATGGCCGCCAATGGCGACATCTACAAGGGTGGCTACGCCGGCTGGTATTCGGTGCGCGACGAGGCCTATTACGGCGAGGAGGAGACCGAGGTCCGGGCCGACAATGTGCGCTACGGACCGCAGGGAACGCCTGTCGAATGGGTCGAGGAGGAAAGCTATTTCTTCCGGCTGTCGGCCTATCAGGACAGGCTCATCGCACTCTACGAGAGCCAGCCCGATTTCATTGGTCCGGCCGAGCGTCGCAACGAGGTGATGCGCTTCGTCAAATCGGGGCTGAAGGACCTGTCGATCTCGCGCACCACGTTCGACTGGGGCGTGCCGGTGCCAGGCGACGAGAAACATGTGATGTATGTGTGGATCGACGCCTTAACCAACTACATCACCGGCGTCGGCTATCCCAATGAAAACGATGAGAAATGGCGGTTTTGGCCGGCTGACGCTCACATCATCGGCAAGGACATCGTCCGCTTCCATACGGTCTATTGGCCGGCCTTCCTGATGTCGGCGGGAATCCCGCTGCCAAAGCGCGTCTTTGCACACGGCTTCCTGTTCAACCGCGGCGAGAAGATGTCGAAGTCGGTCGGCAACGTCATCGACCCGTTCACGATGGTGGAGCATTACGGCGTCGACCAGGTGCGCTATTTCTTCCTGCGCGAGGTGCCGTTCGGCCAGGACGGCAACTACAGCCATGAAGCGATCGTCAACCGCACCAATGCCGACCTCGCCAACGGCCTCGGCAATCTGGCGCAGCGGTCGCTGTCGATGATCGCCAAGAACTGTGGCGGCGCGGTACCGCGGCGCGGCGAGTTGGCGGAGGCCGACACGGCGATGCTCGACCAGGCGATCGAAGCGCTGGCCGTTTCGCGCCGGGCGATGGCGGAGCAGGGGATCCATCTGGCGCTGGCGGCGATCTTCGGCGTCGTTGCTGAAGCGGACCGTTATTTCGCGTCGCAGGAGCCGTGGGCGCTGAAGAAGGCGGATCCGGAACGCATGGAAACAGTGCTTTGGACGACGGCCGAGTTGGTCCGCCGGGTGACGCTGCTTTGCCAGCCCTTCATTCCGGGGTCGGCCGCCAAGCTGCTCGACCTGTTGGCGGTGCCTTCGGACAAGCGCGCTTTCGAGCACGTCCACGCCGACCACGCGCTGGTGCCCGGGACCGCCTTACCGGCGCCGGAGGGCGTGTTTCCGCGTTATGTCGAGCAGAGCGCCTGATGCTGGTCGACAGCCATTGCCATCTCGACTTTCCGGACTTCGCCGAGGAGCGGGCGGCTATCGTCGCCCGCGCCCTCGCCGCCGGAGTGGGCCGCATGGTCACGATCTCGACGCGCGTGAGGCGATTTCAGCAGATCCTTGAAATCGCTGAGATTTTCGACGAGGTCTATTGCTCGGTCGGCACCCATCCACATCAGGCGGCGGAAGAGCTCGACGTGACCGCCGACGAACTGGTGCGGCTTTCCGGCCATCCCAAGGTGGTGGCGATCGGCGAAGCCGGCCTCGATTATTTCTACGACCACGCGCCGCGCGATGCGCAGGCGCAAGGTTTTCGCACCCATATCGCGGCCGCGCGCCGGACCGGTCTGCCGCTGGTCATTCATGCGCGCAATGCCGACGACGACGTGGCGTCGATCCTCGAGGACGAAACAGGGAAGGGCGCCTTCCCCTTCATTTTGCACTGCTTTTCGTCCGGCCGCGGGCTGGCCGAAGTCGGTGTGGCGCTGGGCGGCTACGTCTCTTTCTCCGGCATCCTGACCTTCAAGAATTCCGCCGAGCTGCGCGCCATCGCCGCCGACGTCCCGCGCGACAGGCTGCTGGTCGAGACAGACGCGCCCTACCTTGCGCCGATCCCGCATCGCGGAAAACGCAACGAGCCGGCCTATGTGGTGAATACGGCGAAGGTTCTTGCCGAAACCATCGGCGTCAGCGAAGCCGAAATCGCCGATATCACCACCAGCAACTTCTTTCGGCTGTTCACCAAGATGCCGCGTCCGGACGTGGGCTGAGGCATGAGCGACCGGCTGCGTTTCACCGTTCTTGGCTGCGGCTCATCGCCCGGCACGCCGCGCATCACCGGCGACTGGGGCAATTGCGACCCCAAAAATCCGAAGAACCGGCGCATGCGCACGGCCGCGCTGGTCGAGCGGATTGCCGCCAATGGCGCGCGCACGACGGTCGTCATCGATACCGGGCCGGATTTCCGCGAGCAGATGCTGCTTGCCTCCGTCAAGCGCCTCGACGCGGTCGTCTACACGCATCCGCATGCCGACCACATCCACGGCATCGACGATCTGCGCGGCTACGTGCTCGAGCAACGCCGCCGCATAGACATCCATGCCGACGAGCCGACCATGCTGCGGCTGCGCCAGGCGTTCGGTTATTGCTTCGAGACGCCGCCCGGCAGCTCTTATCCGCCGATCGTCGACGCCCATATCATCGACCACCGGAAACCGGTCGTGATCGAAGGCGAGGGGGGCGCCCTCACCCTCGAGCCGCTGCCGCAGATCCACGGCGACATCATCTCGCTCGGCTTCCGCATCGGCGGGCTTGCCTATTGCCCAGATATCAGCGGTTTTCCGGACGCCACCGTCGAGCGTTTGGGCGGCCTCGATATGCTGGTGATCGACGCGTTGCAGTACAACACCCATCCCAGCCACCTGTCGCTCGGCCAGGCGCTGGAGTGGATCGAAAAGCTGGCGCCCAGGAATGCCGTGCTGACGCATATGCATGTGCCGCTGGATTATGCCGCCGTGATGGCGGAGACGCCGGATCACGTGGCGCCGGCATATGATGGGATGATGATCGAAATTCCTTACGAGTCAGAACGATAGCAGCAACTGCTCAGTCGGTGCCACGCCGGCCGTTCGTGCGTTTGGCTGGTAGGTCGAATTCGTGGCAATTCCCTGGTCGGTGCCTAACATTTTAGTTCCATAATATATCTTATGCGACTTTTCTATATGGCCCCACGGGATGCCGATAACGCGATGCCCAAGCCCTGCTCGACAGCCGCACGAAGCTGTGGCGCATCCATTTGCGGCGGCAACATCTGTTTCGGAACTCATCCAATGAACCTCGCGTTGGCCTGGTGAGCGGTTTGAGGATCTTCGGATGCGTTCACGGATCAGGTTGGATAGCGGCACGGAATTGTCTTTCCTGACGGCTGGAGAATCTTCCAGACCGGCTCTTCTCCTTCTTCACGGCTTCCCGAGTTCCTCCAGGACGTTTCGCCATGTCATTCCCTTATTGTCGAAGGTCGCTTATGTGATTGCTCCCGACATGCCTGGGTTCGGCATGTCCGATGCTCTGCCGGACCCGTCTTTTGATCGCCTCGCCGATGCGATCTCGGAGTTGCTTGGCCACCTCGCGATCGGCCCGCGCTACATCTATCTTCATGACTTTGGGGCTCCGGTCGGTCTGCGGATAGCCATGCAGGCACCCGATCTGGTGCTGGGCTTCATTATCCAGAACGCCAACGCACATGGAAGCGGAATGGGGCCAGCATGGAAGGCGACGCAGGACTTTTGGGCTAACCCTGATCCAGACAATGAAGCGAAAGCCACCGCGCATCTGACGTTCGAAGGCACGCGGGACCAGTATGTTGCTGATGTTCCCGACGATGTTGCCGCGCAGATTGCGAGCGAAAGCTGGGAGGAGGACTGGCGCGTAATGCAGCGGCCCGGAAATATGGAGACGCAGCGCGCGCTCATCGCCAACTATGGCAATTACGTCGCCCGCTTCGACGAAATTGCCGACTATCTGCGGCGCCGGCAGCCCCGCGCCCTGATGCTATGGGGTCGACATGACACGTTCTTCGATCTGGCAGAGACGCTGTCATGGATGCAGGACCTGCCAAGGATGGAAGCGCACATTCTGGACGGGGCCCATTTCCTGCTGGAAACGCATGCCGGTCAAGCTGCGTCCTTGATGGTCGACTTTCTAGACGGGCAATAGGACAGTCCTCGACTCTGCTCCGCCCTGTCATCGCTGTCAGCATCGGAGCGGTGCCGCTAGGCTCCCTAGAAATAGTCGAGAACTCCGCTGAAGGCGGTTGCGACTGCAGCGAGATGGACGAGGGCCAGCGCCAGCCATCGGCTGCTGCCGCCAGGAGCAGCGAATGCTCCATAGGCAGGAAACTGTGCCACGGCCAAGCCTACGGACAGGCTAGTGACGGTTTTGTCCGTCAACAGCGTCACCAGCATGGGTATCGGATAGAGCGCGCGCGCCAAGACCCAGTGGCCATGCCCGGCTCCGGCGGAGAAGAGCGCCAGCAGCAGAGCCACCGGCGTGGCGCAGAGTCCGAAAACGAGCCCTGCCCGCCATGAGAACTTCGGCATAATACCTCCGGAAAACGATACGACCTCGAATATCTATCGCAGCCCGATCACTGCAGATCCGACAGCTCATCATCGAGGATCAGCGCCTGCCTGGCCGTCGCATCGAGCGCGCAGCTGACCATGATGTTGCTCTGGCGATCGGTGTTGACGGTTTCGGCGGACGCTTCCGCCGCGCATCGCGCGTCGCGATAGGCAATCCAGGCGCGTTGCATCTTGCGATAGCCGTCGCGAGCCTTGGGCGTGGCCTTGGCCATCAGTGCCGCATAGGTCGTGTTGAGACGATCCTCCCACACGGCAACCTCGCGGTTAGCGCAATCGATCAATCCGAGTTGCGAGCGGCCGTCGTCGCTCTCGAAGGAGCACAGCTCGGTCACGTAATTGATGCACGAGGCAGGCTCGTGCCCGGCGAGCTTGATGGCGTTGTCGATATGGGTGGCCGGCGTCGGCGTATCGTTCACGCCGGGAACGTCACCTTGAAAATCGCCGACATATTTCAGGCATTCGTCAAGCGCCGCCCTGTCTGAGGCACGCAGTTTCTCCCCGGCCGTCGCAGGCGATAAGGCGGCAAGGAGCAAAGCACAAACCGCCAGCATCAGAACGCTTTTCATCGCTGTAGCCCCACTGTGTTGCGCGAGACGTGGATTGTCGCAAAACTCAGGGCCGAAGCAACTACCCTGCCCCAGGCTGCCATCGCGCCGCGGCGCAACAATGAAAGCACCCAGAAAATGACTGCCTCGCCTTCTTTTCTCGGCCTTCCCGACCGCTTCGCCGACGGGCGCACGCCGCGCGCTGTGATCTTCGGGGCCGGTCACGGCACGACCTATCCGGGCCAGGATAGCGGCGGCCATGCCTTGGCGGCCAGCGTCATCCGCGCGGCCAGCCAGGACGATACCCCGCTGATGGAGCACTGGGACTTCGACCTCGGCGGCTCACTGTTTGATGGCGGACCGGCCTGTTGCGTGGACGCCGGCGACGTCTCGACCACCATGCATGACAATGCTGGCAATCGGGCCCGCATCGAGGCGAGGACGCGTGAGGTTCTGTCCCTGCCGGCCGTGCCGATCCTGCTCGGCGGCGACGATTCCGTCGTCATTCCGTTCCTGGCTGGGTTTGCCGGCCATGGACCAATCTGGATCCTGCAGATCGACGCCCATATCGACTGGCGCGACGAGGTGCATGGCGAGCGTTACGGCTATTCGAGCCCGATGCGCCGGGCGAGCGAGATGGCGCATGTGGCCGGCATGGTGCAGGTCGGCCTGCGCAGCGTCGGCAGCGCACGCGTCGGCGAAATCGAAGCGGCGCGGCGCTATGGCAGCCGCTTCTTGACCGCGCGCGAGATTCATGCCCACGGCGTCGAAGCCGCTTTGCAGCACATCCCGGAACGAGCGCGTGTCGTCGTCACCCTTGACTGTGACAGCCTCGATCCCTCGATCATGCCGGGCGTGGCGGCGCGCACGCCTGGCGGCCTCACCTACACCCATGCGATCGACCTGATCGCGGGTCTCGGCAGGCGAGCCAAGATCGCGGGGTTCGACCTCGTTGAGCTCTACTCTCCCGCAGACATTGACGGCCTGTCGGCCATCCTCGCGTCGCGCCTTCTCGTCAATGCGATTGGCGCCATTATCCGGCAGACCGGCTGAGATACGATAGGATGACCTAGAAAAAGCTGTTCAGAAACGCCGCCGTCGCGTCTGAAACACCGACGATCTTGTTGGTCGCCTGGCGGTAGAATTTGAAGTTGAGCTCGGTCTCGGGCCGGCCATCCTTCCAATCCTTGAAGCGCTTGAGCTCATCGCGTCCCAACCGCTTCGTCGCCAAGGCGGTGCGGCGGACGGCAATGCTGACGCGCGGCGTCTGCCGTTCGAGATCGGGGCGTCTCGGGGTGGCCTCCGAGGAGGTCACGATACCGCGCGCGATAAGCCCCTGCCCGCCTTCATTCTCGCTGGCGAACAGGAAGGCGACGTCGCCTTCGGCGACGTGCTTGCCGCCATACATCGTTTTCTGGGCAGCGAAGACGAATGTCTCTGCCTGAGGATCCTTGATTTCGATCTTGATGGCATATGCCATGCCTCACGAGTCCCGGCTGAGGCTAATCCGATAGTTCAGCACGCGCCGGGCGCCCGGCTCGATCAACATGACACCCGGTTTGTCGGCAAACTCGCCGTCGAAATCGACGGGACTGGCGATGCCGTGCCAGGGTTCGATGCACAGGAACGGCGCGCCGCCGGGCTTGGACCAGATGCCCAGCTCGTCGAATCCCTGCCACGACATCTCGATCGCCGGCCCGCGCCCGGCGGCGTAGCGCAGGCTGCCGCTCACGGGCTTGTCGAGGATGACAGCGTCGTCGACGAACAGTTTTTCGGAAAGCGGCAGCGTCTTTCCCTCGATGGGCGTCGGTTGCGGGTCCGGCAGCAGCAGGCCATCCTTGAGGCGGCGCACCGGCGCCGGCTCGTTGTCGGCGAACGTCAGCCGATAGGCCTCCTTGGACAGTTCCGGCAGCAGCGGCCAGTTGAACGCCGGATGCGCGCCGATCGAGGCCGGCAGCGGTTCGTCGCCAGTGTTAGTGACCTCGAAGGTCACGCCAAGCTGCCGGGGGCTGAGCTCGTAGCCGATGGCCAGGCGAAAGGCGAAGGGATAGTGCGTTCGGGTCTCGGCGTCATCCGTCAGGACCAATGTGCAGGAAGCCGGCCCCTGCTCCGCCCAGACAAAGCGCCTGTCGCGGGCAAAGCCATGCTGCGTCATCGGATACGTTTGGCCGCGGTGCCGCAACTGATCGCCCTTCAACCGGCCGACGATCGGGAACAGGACCGGCGAATGACGGCGCCATGCAGGGCCGGCCTGCCACAGAAGCTCGATGCCGTCGCCATCGCGCAGCGAGACAAGCTCGGCCCCCTGCCCGACAATGGTCGCCGAGATGCCGTCAGCGTGAAGCGTCAGCTGTTCCATTGCGTCCTCGCGGCTGGCTGGTCTGGCCGGCAGGCTAGCAAAAGGCCAGGCGTGAACTCAAGCGCGGCAGCCGGATCGCACCTTGGTCGTGGACGCCTTGGTGCGTAATCGACAAAAAATGGCCGGAGGTTTCCCTCCGGCCACGCCGAGGTCGGCAGTGTTGCCTGCTACGGTCCGGCTTATTCGCGCTCGCCGGTGAAATTCAGGAGCAGCTGGAAGATGTTGATGAAGTTCAGATAGAGCGAGAAGGCGCCGAAGACGGCGAGCTTCTGCTGCGATTCCGCGTCGAAATTCTCCGCATACTGTTCCTTGATGGTCTGCGTGTCCCAGGCGGTGAGGCCGACGAAGACGGCGATGCCGATCACCGAGATGGCGAACTGCAGCGCGGTCGAGCCGAGGAACAGGTTCACGAGGCTGGCGATCACCACGCCGATCAGGCCCATGATCAGGAAGGACGAGAACTGCGTCAGGTCGCGCCTGGTCGTGTAGCCGTAGAGGCTGGTGGCGCCGAACATCGTGGCGGCGATGAAGAAGGTGCGCGCGATGCTTGTCGAAGTGAAGACCAGGAACACGGAGGCGAGCGACAGGCCCATGACCGCGCAGAAGGCCCAGAACATCGCCTGCGCGCCCGAGGCCGACATGGTCTGCATCTTGAACGAGAAGAGCATGACAAAGGCGAGCGGCGCCAGCATCACCACCCATTTCAGCGGGCTGGAGAAGATCGGCACATAGAGCGCGGGCGTCGAGGCCACGAAGAAGGCGACGAGGCCGGTGACGACGAGGCCGAGGCCCATATAATTGTAGACGCGCAGCATGTGCTTGCGCAGGCCCTCGTCATAGACGGCTCCGGCCTGGACGCCGGTGCCCATTCGGTATCCCAGATTGGGGCTGTTCATTTGGTTCTCCTTGGTTCTCAGTAGAGGGTTCTGGCGAGTTTCTCGGCGGCACGGTCGAGATTGCCGGCGTCGCCGCGTCCGACCACCGCATAGGCGACCTCGCCGATCTGGAAATACGCGGTTGAAATGTCACCGGAGGGCGCGACCGTCGGTTTCACCACGTCGAACGTGCCCGGCCTGATGGCGAACAGCGAGACAAGACCGAGGTCCTTGGTCTCGACCGCCACCTCGACGCTCGGCCCGAATTGCGAGGGATAGACCTGGACATCGCGGATCTTCCAGTCGCCGGGCAGCGACGGCATGACGATTGCGGTGGCGGCGCGGATCTCATCGGCATTGTAGCCCGGCGCCTCTTCCTGCGACGGCATTGTCTCGCGCACCAATGTCGTCCGGTGCGCCCTGACCGCATCCTCGACATAGGCCGGTGGCTGCGTCGAGGCGACCACTTTGGTCACCGCGATCGGTCCGAAGACGCCGTTGGCCAGCCAGCCAGCCGCGACCAGCACGGCCGCGGCCGCCGCCCGCTGCAGCACGGCAAGGATACGTCCCCTGGCAAGCGCCCTTTCCAGCCGCCGCGCTGCTTCCGTGGTGGCCGGACGCGCCCTGCCGGCCGGTCCGGCAAGCGCGACGCGCAACTCGTCGCGCGTCCTCAGATCGGACATCACGCGCGCCGCCGCTTCCGGGCGCGCGGCAAGGTGCGCCTCGACCTCTATGCGGCGGGCGACATCCAGTTGGTCGTCGACATAGGCGTCGAGGTCGGCATCGGTTACGGGGTCGACACTAGCGGTCATTGATCGTCTCCCACGATCCTGAGGTGAGGCCTGGCTTTCGGTGCCGTGCCCTCTTCCATTTCGCGCAGCGCGGCACGCGCGCGGCCGATGCGCGACATCAAGGTTCCGAGCGGGATACCGATGACGTCGGCAGCCTGCTGATAGGACAGCCCTTCGATGGCGACGAGGTGGAGGGCTGAGCGCTGTTCTTCGGGGAGTGAAAGAAACGCTTCCCGGACCTGCGACAGGCGCACCGAATGGTCCTGCGACGCCGGCATGCTCTGGTCGGCGACAAGGCCGGCCTGTTCGATGCGCGCGGCCTCGGAGCGGCGCGAGCGCATGCGGTCGATGAAGATGTTGTGCACGATCGCCAGAAGCCAGGCGCGCAGATTGCCGCCCGAGCGAAAGGTCGCGCGCCGCTCATAGGCGCGCACCAGCGCGTCATGGACGAGATCCTCGGCCTCGGTGCTGTCGCGCGTCAGCGAGCGCGCATAGCGCCGCAGCGATCCCAACTGCCCGACGATATCGAAGCGTGCCATCGACCGTTTCATGCCCTGTTTACGGAGCATGTAGGGTTTTTAATCCCCTGCCCGGCATTTCTTTTCGTGTCACCGGCACAGCGGAAACCGCTGGCGCGGCGGGATCGATTTGCGTATCACTCCGCCGCCATTGGAGCCTTATCGATGTTCGAGACCCTGCAGCCCGCGCCCGCCGACAAGATCCTTGCCCTGATCGGCCTCTATCGCAACGATCCACGGCCCGGCAAAGTCGACCTTGGCGTCGGCGTCTACAAGGATATCGACGGCAGGACGCCGGTGATGCGCGCCGTGCGCGAGGCCGAGAAGCGGCTGCTGGCGAGCCAGGACACCAAGACCTATCTCGGCCTTGCCGGCGATACCGGTTTCAACGCCGCCATGATCAAGCTCGCCTTTGGCGACAAGGCGGACCATTCGCGCATCCGCGCTGCGCAGGCGCCTGGCGGATCCGGCGCGCTCAGGCTGGTGGCCGAGCTTCTGCAGCGCACGCGCGCCGGCGCCACCGTCTGGCTGTCCGATCCGACATGGCCGAACCATCTGCCGGTGATGCGTGCCCCCGGCCTTGAGGTTCGCAACTATCCCTATTTCGATGCCGCTTCCGGCACCGTGCGCTTCGATGAGATGCTGGCGACGCTCAGGACGGCCAACCGCGGCGATGTCGTGCTGCTGCATGGCTGCTGCCACAATCCGACCGGCGCCAATCTCGATGCCGCGCAATGGGCCAAGCTCGCCGACGTTCTCCTGGAGCGCGGCCTGCTTCCCTTTGTCGACATCGCCTATCAGGGCTTTGGTGAGGGCCTCGACGCCGATGCCGCCGGCCTGCGGCTGCTGGCCGGCAAGGTGCCGGAGATGGTCGTCGCCTCGAGCTGCTCGAAGAATTTCGCCGTCTATCGCGACCGCGTGGGCGCGGCGATGATCCTGGCCAAGGACGGCGCCCAGGCCGACGTGGCGATGAGCCAAATGCTGGCGGCGGCGCGCGCGCTCTATTCTATGCCGCCGGATCATGGCGCGGCGACCGTGCGCATGGTGCTGGAAGACGCTGGTTTGAGGAAAGACTGGGAGACGGAGCTCGAGGAGATGCGGCTGCGCATGCTCAGGCTGCGCGTCGCCTTCGCCGAGGCGTTGCGCCGGCAGTCCAACTCCGACCGCTTCGACTTCGTCGCCAGCCATCGCGGCATGTTCTCCCGCCTCGGGCTTACCGAGGCGCAGGTCGAACGCCTGCGCACCGAGCATGCGGTCTACATGGTCGGCGACAGCCGCATCAACGTGGCCGGCTTGCCGGAGGACGGCATGGACGATCTCGCCAAGGCGATCGTCTCTGTTCTCGACTAAAAAGCCCGCGCAACTGTGGACAATAGGCTTTTGCCAGTCGGCGGGATTGGTCGCCCACCGCGCTGCGCGCTAGAGTTCGGAGGATGAAACCCTCGAAAGACATTTCCCGGCTGATCGAGATCATGGCCGCGCTCCGCGCCCCGAAGACCGGCTGCCCCTGGGATATCGAGCAGAATTTCGCGACCATCGCGCCCTATACGATCGAGGAGGCCTATGAAGTGGCAGACGCGATCGCGCGCGGCGATTTCGACGATCTGCGCGAGGAACTCGGCGACCTGCTGCTGCAGGTCGTCTATCACGCGCAGATGGCCGAGGAGATCGGCGAGTTCGCCTTCGGCGATGTCGTCGAGGCCATCACCACCAAGATGATCCGCCGTCATCCGCATGTCTTCGGCGACGAGAAGGCGCGCAGCGCCGGCATGGCCAAGGGCATGTGGGAGAAGATCAAGGCTGAGGAGAAGGCTGAAAAGCGCAGCGCCCGCCTCGCCCGCGGCCTGGATCCGGAAGATCACGGCAAGGGCTATCTCGACAGCGTTCCGGTGGCGCTCCCTGCCCTGACGCGCGCGCTGAAGCTGCAGGAGAAAGCAGCGCGTGTCGGCTTCGACTGGAGCGAGGCTGCCCCTATCCTCGACAAGATCGAGGAAGAGATCGGCGAATTGCGTGAAGCGCTTGCCACGGGCGACGCCGCGCCCATCAAGGACGAGTTCGGCGACATGCTGTTCGCCGTCGTCAATCTCGGCCGCCATCTCAAGCTCGATTCAGAGGCGGCGCTCAGCGGCACCAACGAGAAATTCCGCTCGCGCTTCCACTATGTCGAGCAGGCCTTGGCGGCTTCGGGCGGTTCGCTGGAGAAGGCAACGCTCGACGAGATGGAAGCGCTCTGGCAGCAGGCCAAAAGCGCCAAGTAAACAGCCGGTTAGCTGCCGCTCTTGCGATGCAGGCGGTTCTCTATCTCCTGCCTGGCGCTGTGCGTGGCCGTCAGCGCAAGGGTGACGCTGCCGTCTTCGTTGTCGGTGCGCGAAACGACGTCGCCGTTGCGGTAGAGCCAGTCGACCTGGCCGAGCTGGGCCGGGCTCAACGTCACCGTCATCGTTTCCAGCTCGCCCGACACGCGCGTCTCGATGAGCGCCTTCAGCGTGTCCAGTCCCTCGCCGGTCACCGCCGAAATGGCGATCGGTGGAGACTTGCCGCTCGCGCCCTCCGCTAGCAGCCGCTCGCGATTGCCCTCGTCGAGCAGATCGATCTTGTTCCAGACCTCGATCACGCGGTTCGTGTCGGCGGCGTCGACGCCGAGATCGGCAAGGATGCGTTCGACATCCTCAGCCTGAGCCGCCGTGTCCGGATCGGAGATGTCGCGCAGATGCAGCACCAGATCGGCCTCGACCACCTCTTCCAGCGTCGCCCGGAAGGCGGCTACAAGATGCGTCGGCAGGTCGGAGATGAAGCCGACCGTATCCGACAGGATGATCGGAGTGCCATGCGGCAGCCGCACGCGCCGCAAGGTGGGGTCGAGCGTGGCGAACAGCATGTCCTCGGCCAGCACCCCTGCCCCGGTCAGCCGGTTGAACAGCGTCGACTTGCCGGCATTGGTGTAGCCGACGATCGCCACCACCGGAAAAGGCACCTTCTTGCGCTTGGCGCGGTGCAGGTCGCGCGTGCGCCGAACCGTTTCCAGCTCGTGCTTCAGCTTGGTGATCTTGTCCTGCAGGATGCGGCGGTCGGATTCGATCTGGGTTTCGCCGGGGCCGCCGAGGAAGCCGGCGCCGCCGCGCTGCCGCTCGAGGTGGGTCCAGCTGCGCACCAGCCGGCCCTTCTGGTAGTTGAGATGCGCGAGCTCGACCTGCAGCGTGCCTTCCTTGGTGCGCGCCCGCTCGCCGAAGATCTCGAGAATGAGCCCGGTGCGGTCGAGCACCTTGGCGTTCAGTTCCTTTTCGAGATTACGCTGCTGCACCGGCGTCAGCGGATGGTCGACGATGACCAGCTCCGCCTTGCGTTCCTTCACGATGTCGGCGAACTCGGCCACCTTGCCGCTGCCGAGCAGCGTGGCCGGACGCGGGTCGGCGACCGTCACCACCGCGGTGTGGACCGGGTTGAGATCGATGGCGCTGGCAAGCCCTACCGCCTCGTCATGGCGGGCATCCGCCGAACGGCTCAGGCGCGGGCGGCTCGACTCATCGTCGCCGCGCGGCTGGCGGGTAAGCACCGGCACAATGACGACAGCCCGGGTCGGATCCTTGGCTTCCGGCCCGAGTTGATGTCCTTGTTTTCCGCGAACGCTGCGGTCCGCGTCCTTATCACGTGCCAATCAGGCGCCCTGGCTTTCCTCGCCATCGAACATCTGAACCGGCTGGCTCGGCATGATCGTGGAAATGGCGTGCTTGTAGACGAGCTGGGAGTGCCCGTCACGCCGCAACAACACACAAAAATTGTCGAACGAAGTGACGACGCCGGTCAGCTTCACGCCGTTGATGAGGAAGATGGTAAGTGGATTTTTGCTCTTGCGAACTGAATTCAGGAACAGGTCCTGAAGGTTTTGCGATCGTTCCGCCATTTTTCTTGTCTTTCGCCGATCCCCTTCGGTTTGCGGCCAATGCGCCAAATTACGCGGCACCTGTCAAGCGCGCAAACCCCCTCTTGCCGATACAAAGGCAAGCAGAACGAGATAGTTGAGGTTCATTCCAGTTGTGCGGTTATCAGGCTGGACTTTTTTCCGCAACGTCAAAAAAGGCTTGCCGCAACGAAAGTGTCATGGAACCGGGATGGCCATTTGCGATCGGCGCGCCGTCGATTTCGACCACCGGCATGGCGATCGTGGTCGCCGAACTGATGAAAGCCTCGCGCGCCGCCTTGGCTTCGGCGACCGAAAAACCGCGTTCCTCGATCTTGAGGCCGAGCTTGGCGGCGACATCGAAAAGCGTCGTGCGGGTGATGCCGCGCAAGATGCCGTGCTCGGCCGGCCGGGTCACCAGGACGCCGTCGCGGGTGACGATCCAGGCGTTTGACGAGCCGCCTTCCTTGACGTTGCCGTCGGTGTCGACGAACCAGGCTTCCTGGGCACCCGCTTCCTTGGCCTTCTGCTTGGCGAGCACATTGGGCAAAAGGCCCGTGCTCTTGATGTCGACGCGGTCCCAGCGATTCTCCGGAACGGTGATGACCTTGATGCCGCTCTCCACCCGCTTCGCGCTTGCGGCAGGGTCGGCCTTCCTGGCGGTTATGACCAAGGAAGGCTTCGTGCCTGCCGGCGGAAAGACGAATTCGCGGCTGGCGACGCCGCGCGTCACCTGCACGTAGACGAGGCCGTCGACCACGCCATTGCGATTGACCACTTCGCGCAGCAGCATCGGCAGCACGCCTTCCGAAACCGGCCAGGCAATCGACAATTCCTTGAGCGAGCGCTTGAGCCGGGCAAGATGGCGCGGCATGTCGACGATATGGCCGCGCGCCACTTCGCAGACCTCATAGACACCGTCGGCGAATTGGTAGCCGCGGTCCTCGATATGGACGCTGGCTTGGGCATGGACGACATAGCGCCCGTTGACATAGGCAATGCGCGGCATGGGCACCCTCGGGGAAATATCCGGCTTTCTTAGGCGATTCCGCCCCGGCCGTAATGAACAATCGCGTGGGCCAAGCGCTTGCTATACACCGAGCGACTTCAGCTTGCGGTGGAGTGCCGAGCGTTCCATGCCGATGAATTCGGCCGTCTTCGAGATGTTGCCGCCGAAGCGGTTGATCTGGGCGATCAGATAATCCTTCTCGAATTGCTCACGGGCCTCGCGCAGCGGCAGCGCCATGATGTGCTGGTCCGACTGGTTGGGCGTGCGTGGCATGACGTCGCCGATCTCGGAGGGTAGAAGGTCGGCGGTGATCGGGGAATCGGGATTTTCCCCTCGCGCCAGGATCATCAGCCGTTCGACATTATTGCGCAACTGGCGAACATTGCCCGGCCAGTTATGTGCCTGGAGCACGGCCAGCGCATCGTCGCCGATGCGGCGCGGCTTGATGCCGGCCTGGCGCGCGATCTGCTTCATGAAATTGTCGACGAGGTAGGGGATGTCCTCGCGCCGCTCGGCGAGCCCCGGCACCATGACTGGAACCACCGCCAAGCGGTGGTAAAGATCCTCGCGGAAGCGGCCGTCGGCGATCATCGCCTCGAGGTTCTGCGAGGTGGAAGAGATGATGCGGACATCGACCTTGACGCGCTTGGTGCCGCCTACCCGCTCGAATTGCTGCTCGACCAGCACGCGCAGGATCTTGTTCTGCGTCTCGCGCGGCATGTCGGCGACTTCGTCGATGTAGAGGATGCCGCGATGCGCCTCTTCCAGCGCGCCGACCTTGCGCTCGGTGCCGTTCGATTCGGTGCCGAACAGCTCGATCTCCATGCGCTCGGGCGTGATGGTAGCCGCGCTCAGGGTGACAAACGGACCGGTCTTGCGCGACGACAACGCGTGGATGGCGCGCGCGGTCAGTTCCTTGCCGGAGCCGGACGGGCCGACGATCATGACGCGGCTGTTGGTGGGGGCGACGCGCTCGATGGTCTGCCGCAACTGGCTCATGGCCGACGACATGCCGATCAGGTCGAAGGTCTCGCCGCTGCGCTGCTTGAGGTCCGAGACCTCGCGCCGAAGCTTGGAGGTCTCCAGGGCGCGCTCGGCAATCAGGATCAGCCGGTCGGCCTTGAACGGCTTCTCGATGAAATCGTAGGCGCCGCGCCGGATGGCCGACACCGCCGTTTCGATGTTGCCGTGGCCGGAGATCATCACCACCGGCATGTTCGGATGCATGGTCTTGATCTCGTCGAGCAGCGCCAGGCCGTCGAGCCGCGAGCCCTGCAGCCAGATGTCGAGAAAAATCAGCCGCGGCGCGCGATCGGCGATCGCCGCAAGCGCACTGTCGGCGTCATGCGCCGTACGGGTTTCATGACCCTCGTCGCTCAGGATACCGGCGACAAGTTCGCGGATGTCTTCCTCGTCATCGACGATGAGAATGTCAGACGCCATTATCGACCTTTTCAGTTTCTCGTTCGTGTTCGTTTCGACCTTCACCGCGTGGCGGCGCGGCTACGACCGTCGCCGGCGGCAGGATGATCGAGATCATCGCGCCCCGGCCGCCATGGAAATCCTCTGGCGCGTCGTGCAATTCGAGACGGCCGCCATGGTCCTCCACGATCTTCTTGACGATAGCGAGGCCAAGCCCGGTCCCCTTCTCGCGCGTCGTCATATAGGGCTCGAGAAGCCGTTGGCGATTCTCGCGCGGCAGCCCCTTGCCGTTGTCGATAACGTCGATTCGTATGGCGCCATCTTGGCGTCCGGCCTGAATCCGGATTGTGCCGTCCGAACGTTCGTCGGCATCAAGCCCATCGATCGCCTCGGCCGCGTTCTTGATGACGTTGCCGAAGGCCTGCGCCATCAGGCGGCTATCGAAAGTGCCCTTCAACGGCTCGCCGCCGAAGTCGCGTTCGAAGGCGATGTCGGAGCGGCTGACCTCGACCAGGAAAGACGCCTCGCGCAACGACTCACGCAGGTCTATCGCCTTCATCTCCGGCTTCGGCATGCGGGCAAAGGCCGAGAATTCGTCGACCATGCGGCCAATGTCCTCGACCTGGCGGATGATGGTATCGGTGCACTGGTCGAAGACCTCGCGGTCCTCGGTGATGACCTTGCCGTAGCGGCGCCTGATGCGCTCTGCCGAAAGCTGGATCGGCGTCAGCGGGTTCTTGATCTCATGCGCGATGCGCCGCGCCACATCCGCCCAGGCCGACGAACGCTGCGCCTGGACGAGATCTGTGATGTCGTCGACGGTGACCACATAGGATTTCTCCTCCTCGCCGTCGTCGCCGGACTCGACCGTGACCTGGACATTGAAGGTGCGCTCCAGGCCGGTGCGGAAGAAGGTCACCTGCTCGCGATAGACCGGCTTGCCGGACTGCCGTCCGATCTCGAAGACGCGGCCGACAAGCGGCAGAACCGCCGAAAGGTTCTGGCCGAGCGTCGCATTTGCCGAAATCGCCAGCATGGTCTCGGCCGAGCGATTGACGATGGTGATGATGCCGTAGGGGTCGACACCGATGACGCCGGCGGTGACGCCGGCGAGCACCGCCTCGGAGAAACGCCGGCGCTCGTCGATCAGATCCTTGGCCGACAGCAACTCGTTGCGTTGCGATTTGAGCTCCAGGATCATGTTGTTGAAGGTCTCGCCGAGCGAGGCGACGTCGCCATCGGACTGGCGCACGGGAACGGCGACGTCGAGATTGCCGGTCGCCACCTCGTCGGCGGCGCCGATCAGCTGGCGGATCGGCCGCACAAGCCGGTCGGCGACAGCAATGCCGGTCCAGATCGCCGAGAGTATGATGATCAGCGTGAGCGACAAATAAGGCAGCGCAAAGGCGACCTGCGAGGTCCGGCGGTTGTCCTCCAGGTTGCGGTATTCGTCAGTGTTGGACCTGACGATCTGGCGCGCCTTGATCACGTCGGGATCGACCAGCCGGATCGTATAGAGGTAAAGCCCGTCGAGCTCGCGCAGCTTGATGATGGCGCCCATGATGTTGCGGGTGCGCGGCTCTATCAGCACCGGCTTGCCATCGGCCGCGGTGTCTACAGCGCCCGGGGGTGGCTCAGGCATGGGAAAATCGGCATCGGTTTTGGCGTTCATGACGAACGAGCCGTCAGGCTTGATCAGGGCCGCATGCGCCAGTCCGCGGCCGACGGCTTCCTTGTTCAACAGGTCGAGGAAACCGCCCTTGTCGAGGCCGTAGAGTGTGCGCGAGGCATCGAGATCGTATGCCATCGACAATGTCGTGCCCTGCAGGTTTCGCGCGTTCTCCTGCACATAGGCGTCGGCAATCGACAGTGACGAGTTGACGATCGTCTTGGTGCGGATTTCGAACCAGCGGTCGAGGCCGATGTCGAGCGTGATCGAGGCGATGATCGCCACCATGATGGCCGGAATGGCGGCGACCAGCGCGAACATGGCGACGATGCGCACATGCAGCCGCGAGGCAGCCCTGCCGTGGCGCCGCGCCAGGACGATACGACGCACCTCGCGGGCGATCAAGGCGATGAGGAACAGGACAAAGACGGCATTGGCCGCGACCAGGGCCCAGGTCGCGTCGGCAGTGGGCGCGATGGGGGTTGCGCCGACCAAGATCGCAAAGGAGATGGCCGCCGTGATCATCGCGCCGGCAATGGCGACCACGCCGGGCAGAGCCAGCAACCGTCGCCCGTCACGCGTGCCGGTCTGGTTGAAAAGCGGTTGGGTCAGGGTCGGAGCCTCAGCGGCCATGTCGCGGTACGGAGTCGGTCATCGCGTCGGATGTATGCAACGCATTGTGGCGATTATGCAACAAGTGTGGCCGGGAAGATAATCTTTCCCGGGTAAATTCACCGAAAGGACGAAGTGACGCTAGAGCCGGATGATTTCAGGTCGGGTCGACCTGAAATCTGAATCCGTCTCTAGATCAAAGAGATAGCGCATGATGTCGTCCGAAAACCGCTTCACACTTTTCGGCACCATGCTCTAGGGCTGCCTCGACGACTTGTAGACGTTGACGCCGAGCTCGCGGATCTTCTTGCGCAGCGTGTTGCGGTTGAGCCCCAGCAGCTCCGCGGCCTTGATCTGGTTGCCGCGCGTCGCTGTCATCGAAGCCAGCACCAGCGGATACTCGACCTCGGCAAGAATGCGCTGGTAGAGGCCTGCCGGCGGCAATTCACCGGCGAAGGAGGCAAAATAGCGCTGCAGGAAATGCTCGACCGCCTGGCCGATCGACAGATCGTCGGGGATGAGCGCGCCGCCGTCCGGCACAACCGGCCTCTCGCCTGTCTTCAGCTCGGACTCGATGATCTCTGAGGAAATCTCGTCTTGCGAGTAGAGGGCGGCCAGCCGCCGCACCAGGTTTTCCAGCTCGCGCACATTGCCCGGCCAGGGGTAGCGCTTCATCAGCTCGATGCCACCGGACGATATGCGCTTGGTCTGCAGGCCCTCGCTGGCGCCCTGCTTGAAGAAATGCCGCACAAGGTCGGGAATGTCCTCGGAACGCTCGCGCAGCGCCGGCAGCCTGAGCGGCACGACGTTGAGGCGGTAGAAGAGGTCCTCGCGGAACAGGCCCTGGTTGATGAGCGTGCGCAGGTCCTTGTTGGTGGCCGCGACGATGCGCACATCGGTCTTGATCGGCGTGCGGCCGCCGACCGTGGTGTATTCGCCCTGCTGCAGCACGCGCAGCAGCCGGGTCTGCGCTTCCATCGGCATGTCGCCGATCTCATCGAGGAACAGCGTGCCGCCCTCGGCCTGCTCGAAACGGCCGCTGGAGCGGTTCTGGGCGCCGGTGAAGGCGCCTTTCTCATGGCCAAAGAGTTCCGATTCGATGAGGTCGCGCGGAATCGCCGCCATGTTGATGGCCACGAACGGGCCGCCGCGGCGGCGGCCATATTCATGCAGCGCGCGCGCCACCAGCTCCTTGCCGGTGCCGGACTCGCCGCTAATCATGACCGTGAGATCGGTCTGCATCATGCGCGCTAGCATGCGGTAGATGTCCTGCATGGCGGCGGAGCGACCGACCAGCGGCATCGTCTCCGGCTGGTCTTCGGCGCGGGCATCGAGCTTCGGCCGCTTCGGCTCGGCTAGCGCCCGGTTGACGATGTTGAGCAACTCGGTGAGGTCGAAGGGCTTCGGCAGATATTCGTAGGCGCCGGTCTCGGAGGCGCGGATGGCGGTCATGAAGGTGTTCTGGGCGCTCATGACGATGACCGGCAGCTCCGGCCGCGCCTTCTTGATGCGCGGCAGCATGTCGAAGGCGTTTTCATCCGGCATCACCACATCGGTGATGACCAGATCGCCCTCGCCCGCCGCGACCCAGCGCCAGAGCGTCGAGGCATTCGAGGTCACGCGCACCTCGTGGCCGACGCGTGACAGCGCCTGGTTGAGCACGGTGCGGATGGCCGCATCGTCGTCGGCGACCAGGATATTGCCGCGAGCGCTCATTTGCGGTCTCCTTCAGCTTCGTCGCCCGAGCCTTGCGACGTCTCTTTCCAGGCCGGCATCAGGACGCGGAACGTGGTGCCACGCGGCGTCGAATCGCATTCGATGATGCCGCCGTGCTCGCCGACGATCTTGGCGACCAGCGCCAGCCCGAGGCCGGAGCCGTTCGGCTTGGTGGTGATGAACGGATCGAACAGGATCGGCAGGATGTCCTCGGACACGCCGGGGCCGTTGTCATGGACGCAGAATTCCAGCGGCAGCGAGACACGGTCCTGGGTTCCAGGCACGGAAACGCGGATGCCCGGGCGGAAAGCCGTCGACAGCACGATCTCGCCCTGCGGGTCGGCGCCGATCGCCTCGGCGGCGTTCTTCACCAGATTGAGGAAGACCTGGATCAGCTGGTCGCGGTTGGCGAAGACTGGAGGCAATGATGGATCATATTCCTCCAAGATCTTGATCCGCCTTGCAAAACCGTTCTTGGCGATCGCCTTCACGTGATCCAGAACGACGTGGATGTTGACTGGAAAACGCTCGATCGGCCGCTCGTCGGAAAACACCTCCATGCGGTCGACCAGCGAGACGATGCGGTCGGTTTCGTCGGTGATCAGGCGGGTGAGCGCTCGGTCCTCGTCGGACGCGGAAAGCTCGAGCAGCTGGGCGGCGCCGCGGATGCCGGAGAGCGGGTTCTTGATCTCATGCGCGAGCATGGCGGCAAGCCCGGTGACGGAGCGCGCCGCGCCCCGATGCGTCATCTGGCGGTCGATCTTGTCGGCCATCGACCGTTCCTGGAACATGACGACGACCGAGCCCGGAAACTCGGGCACCGGCGCGACATAGAGATCGACCATCTTCTCGATGCCGAGCCGCGGCGACGACACGTCGACGCGGTATTCGTTGACCGGCGCGCGGCGCTCTCGGACCTGGTCGACCAGCGTCAGCAACGGGCTGCCGAACGGCACCAGCTTGGAGAGCGTATTGCGGGCAAGCATATTCGCGCTGGAGCGGAAGAAATCCTCGGCATCCGCATTGGCAAACGTGATGAAGCCGTCGGGGTCGACCATGATGACCGGGCGGCGGATGGTGTTGAGCACGATGTTGGCGGCATCCGCCATGTCGGGCTGCTGGGGAACATCGGCCTTCATGCCGCTCTCCGTAAGCCGATCGAGGGCGAGCTGTCAGCGAACGCGCGGCGCAGCTCGGCGACGACCTCGCGTGGCTCGAAGGAGGTCAGAATGCGTTTGCGCTGCCCGGCGCAAATATCGGGCGCATGGCGGTCGAAATACCAGCCGAGATGCTTGCGCGCCTGGCGCAGGCCGCTTTCGATGCCGTAGAGCGCGAGCATGTCCTCGTAATGCGAGACGACGTAATCGGTTAACTCTTGCGGCGTTGTTGGAATGCCTTGTGTGTTTGCGCCGGCCGCGGCCATCGCTATGCCGCCCGCGACCCATGGCGCGCCATAATGCGCGCGGCCGACCATCACCGCGTCGGCGCCGGAAAGTTCAAGGATCGCCGCTGCCTCTTCCGGCGAGCCGACATCGCCATTGGCGACCACGGGAATGGAGACCGCTTGCTTGACGCGCGCGATGGCGCGCCAGTCGGCCTTGCCCTGATAGAACTGGCAGCGCGTGCGGCCGTGCACGGTCACCATGCTGACGCCGGCCTGCTCGGCGCGGCGCGCCAGCATCGGCGCGTTGAGCGCGCTTTCGTCCCAGCCGAGCCGCATCTTGACCGTCACCGGCACCGACACGGCGCCGACCACCGCCTCGATCAGCGACAGGGCGTGGTCGAGATCGCGCATCAGCGCCGAACCGGCATAGCCGCCGGTCACCTTCTTCGCCGGGCAGCCCATGTTGATGTCGATGATGTCGGCGCCCTCGCCCGCTGCTATGCGCGCGCCCTCGCCCATATGAGCCGCCTCGCGTCCGGCCAGCTGTACCATGTGTACCGGCAGGCCGGAGTGGCGGATGCGCAGGTCGCAGCCCGCCCTGCCCTTGGCCAGTTCGCCGCTCGCCACCATTTCCGACACGACCAGCCCCGCGCCATGCGCGTGAGCGCGCTGCCGGAACGGCTCGTCGGTGATGCCGGACATCGGCGCGAGGAAAACCCGATTGCGGATTTTTACCCCGCCGACATCGAGTGGCGATGCCAATGTGGTCAGTTCAGCCATGCACAAAAACCAAGCATGTTCGATCGTTGCACATTCTCTAGCCAGAAGTGTGGCATTGTGCAACGCGCAATGACGTCACATTAAGGCGCATTTTGGAAAAAGCTGGCCTTCGGCCATCACCCCGACTAGGACCGGATCGGAATGAGCGAGGCAAGCAAAAAGCAAGCGGCCGCCCGAAGCGGCGAGATCGGGGTGGTGATCGTCGCCGCCGGCCGCGGCGCGCGCGCCGGACAGGCCGATGGTCCGAAGCAATATCAGCGCATCGGCGGTCGCGCCGTCATCGCCCATACGCTGGATATCTTCCTCTCCCATCCGATGATCGGCCCGGTGGTCGTGGCCATCCATGCCGACGACGCCGAACTCTTCCAACGCGCGGCCGAGGCACATGGGGATCGCCTAGTTGCGGTGATCGGCGGCCCTTCGCGCCAGGCATCCGTCCGGCTCGGCCTGCTGGCACTGCGGGATCAGGCACCCGCAAAAGTGCTGGTGCATGATGCCGTACGCCCGTTCGTCGACGCCGGGCTGATCGACCGCACCATCGAAGCCATCGGCGAGCGCCAGGGCGCGCTGCCGGCGCTGCCCGTCGCCGACACGCTGAAGCGGGAATCGGCCACCGGCATGATCGACGAGACGGTGTCGAGGGCCGGCCTTCATGCCGCGCAGACACCGCAGGGTTTTCCGTTCTGGCCGTTGCTCGCCGCGCATGAGAAGGCGCATCGTCTGGGCAAGACTGAGTTCACCGACGACGCGGCGATCGCCGAATGGGCGCAGATACCGGTCAGGATCGTTCCCGGATCACCGGACAACGTTAAACTCACCTGGGCAAGGGACATCGCATTGGCCGACCAGCGGCTCTCGAGCGCGCAGCAGCGCTTCCCGGATATTCGCACCGGCAATGGCTACGACGTGCATGCGTTCGAACCCGGCGACCATGTGACGCTCTGCGGCGTCGCCATTCCCTATGAGCGAAAGCTCTCCGGACATTCGGACGCCGATGTCGGGCTGCATGCGCTGACCGACGCGTTGCTCGCCACCTGCGGCGCCGGCGACATCGGCACGCATTTCCCGCCCTCGGACCCGCAATGGAAGGGGGCGGCCTCGAAGATCTTCGTCGAGCACGCGGCCAAGCTGGTGCGCGAGCGTGGCGGCCGCATCGCCAATGCCGATATCACACTGATCTGCGAGGCGCCGCGCGTCGGGCCGCATCGCGCGGCGATGACGGAGGCGCTTTCGGCCATGCTCGGCATTGCGCCCGAGCGCATTTCGATCAAGGCGACGACCAACGAGAAGCTCGGCTTTGTCGGGCGCGGCGAAGGCATCGCCGCGATCGCCACCGCCAGCGTCGTCTATCCGGGAGAGGTGCCCGCATGAGCAACGCCGAACTCGCCATAGCTTTGCTCCAGGCCTGCCAGCAGCGCGGCATCATGCTGGCGACGGCCGAAAGCTGCACCGGCGGCCTGATCATCGCCGCGCTCACCGACATCGCCGGATCCTCCGCCGTGGTTGATCGCGGCTTCATCACCTATTCCAACGAAGCCAAGATGGAGATGCTCGGCGTCTCCGCCGCCACGCTCGACGCACATGGCGCGGTCTCGCGCGAGACGGTGCTGGAGATGGCGGCAGGCGCGCTGACGCATTCGCAAGCCAGCCTGTCGCTCGCCGTCACCGGCATTGCAGGCCCCAGCGGCGGCTCGGCGGACAAGCCGGTCGGTCTTGTGTGGTTCGGGATTGCGTTGGCCGGGCAGCCTGTTGTCGCGGAGCGGCAGCTATTTGGTCAAAAGGGCCGCGAATTCATCCGGCATGAGACGGTGCGGCACGCGCTGCAACTCGGGTTGCGGGCGTTGGGTCAGGATCGGGCCGGGTGAAGATCAGGCCGGCTTCGCGCCATAGATGACGTCGGCGCGTTTCTCGAAGGCTTCCGAGAACATGCGGAAGGCGCGGTCGAACATCGTGCCCATCAGCGCGCCGAGAATGCGGCTCTTGAATTCGTAGTCGATGAAGAAATGCACTTCGCAGCCGCTGTCGGCGGGGTCGAAGCGCCAGATGTTGCTGAGATATTTGAACGGGCCGTCGATATATTTGACGTCGATGGCGTTCTCGTCGGGCTTCAGCAGCACCTGTGTCGTGAAGGTCTCGCGGATCGCCTTATAGCCGATGCTCATGTCGGCAACCAGGATGGTGCGACCGTCACGCTCCTTGCGCGAGCGCACGGTGAGCGATTCACACAGCGGCAGGAATTGCGGGTAGGCCTCGATGTCCGCCACCAGCGCGAACATCTCTTGCGGTGTATGCGCGACGCGGCGTGTCGCCTCGAATTTCGGCATTGAAAGTCAGCTGGCCTTCGCGAGCTGCGCCTCGCGCGCCGCGCGTAGCCTGGCGAAATCCTCGCCGGCATGGTGCGAGGAGCGCGTCAGCGGGCTCGACGCCACGAGCAGGAAACCCTTGGTCTTGCCGATGGTCTCGTAGGACTTGAACTCGTCCGGCGGGATGAAGCGGATCACCGGATGATGCTTCTTGGAAGGCTGCAGATACTGGCCGATGGTCATGAAGTCGACGTTGGCCGAGCGCAGATCGTCCATCAGTTGCAGCACTTCGTTCCGCTCCTCGCCGAGGCCGACCATGATGCCGGATTTGGTGAAGATCGACGGGTCGAGTTCTTTCACGCGCTGCAAGAGCCGGATCGAGTGGAAGTAACGTGCGCCCGGACGGACCGTCAGGTAGTTCGACGGCACGGTTTCGAGATTGTGGTTGAAGACGTCGGGCTTGGCCGCAACGACGACCTCCAGTGCGCCATCCTTGCGCAGGAAGTCGGGCGTCAGGATCTCGATCGTCGTCGAAGGCGCCTCGGCGCGGATGGCGTGGATAACATCGGCGAAATGCTGCGCGCCGCCGTCGGCCAAGTCGTCGCGATCGACGGAGGTGATGACGACGTGGCTCAGCCCCATCTGCTTGACGGCATGCGCCACGCGCGCCGGCTCGTCCGGATCGAGCGCGGTCGGGATGCCGGTCGCGACATTGCAGAAGGCGCAGGCGCGCGTGCAGATCTCGCCCATGATCATGAAAGTGGCGTGCTTCTTGTCCCAGCATTCGCCGATATTCGGGCAGCCGGCCTCCTCGCACACCGTCACCAGCTTGTGCGATTTCACGATCTCGCGCGTTTCGGCATAGCCTTTGGAAACCGGCGCCTTGACGCGGATCCAGTCGGGCTTGCGCAGCACCTCCTGGTCTGGCCTGTGCGCCTTCTCTGGATGCCGCGGGCGCGGCCGGTTGGCGATCGTGTCTACGACTGTGACCATTTCAAATCCTTCGCGGCCGCGGTGTCGGCGGCCGCCTGTCCTTCGTCATCTAAGACTTTTCGCGGCAAAGAAAAAGGCCGCGCCGGCGCATGCCGCCACGGCCCTTTCCGCATAGCGGCATGCGTTCAGCGCCGAACAAGCCGCCCCACGAAGATCAGCAGGCAGGCGCCGATGAAACCGGTGATCAGATAGGCTACCCAGCCGACGCCGAAGGACTGGATGTTCAGAGCCTGCAGGATCGCGTTCAGCACCACCGCGCCGACGATGCCCATGATGATGTTCATGAAGATGCCGGTGTTGCTCTTCATGACCATCTCGGCGAACCAGCCTGCCAGACCGCCGACGATAATGGCCGTGATCCAGCCGACGCCATTCATATGCATGTGCCAATTCCTCCTCGATCAGGTGAAAATGCATCCGGATACGAACTGCCTTGCTGTCAGCTTTCTCCGGCTGCCGCGTGTGAGTCTCGCCTGACCAATCTAGCACGGATCGGCTATCTATCACCGATTGGTGACTTATCATGCGTTCAAAGCGCGGCCATAGGCGTCGAGCACGCTCTCCTTCATCATCTCCGACAGCGTCGGATGCGGGAAGATCGTGTGCATCAACTCTTCCTCGGTCGTCTCCAGGTTCATCGCCACGACAAAACCCTGGATGAGCTCGGTCACCTCGGCGCCGACCATGTGTGCGCCGAGAAGCTGCCCGGTCTTCTTGTCGAAGATGGTCTTGACGAAACCCTGGTCCTCGCCGAGCGCGATGGCCTTGCCGTTGGCGCTGAAGGGGAAGCGGCCGACGCGGATATCCTTGCCTTCGGCCTTGGCTTTCGCTTCGGTCAGGCCGACAGACGCCACCTGCGGACTGCAATAGGTGCAGCCGGGGATCTTCAGCTTGTCGATGGCATGCACGCCGGGGAAATTGGCGATTTTCTCGATGCAGACCACACCTTCATGCTCGGCCTTGTGGGCGAGCATCGGCGGCCCGGCGACGTCGCCGATGGCGTAGATGCCGGGCACATTGGTCTTGCCGTAGCCGTCGACGACGATGCAGCCGCGGTCCGTCTTCACACCGAGCGCTTCCAGGCCGAGATTCTCGATGTTGCCCTGCACGCCGACGGCCGAGATCATGCGGTCGGCGGTGATCTTCTCGACCTTGCCGTCCTTCATCTCGACATGCGCAGTGACCGAATTGGCTGATTTGTCGACCTTGGTCACCTTGGCTTCGAGGATGATCTTCATCCCTTGTTTCTCGAACTGCTTCTGCGCGAATTTCGAGACCTCGGCGTCCTCGACCGGCATGACCTGCGGCAGCAGCTCGACCACCGTCACGTCCGCGCCCATGGTGCGGTAGAAGGAGGCGAACTCGATGCCGATGGCGCCGGAACCCATTACGAGCAGCGATTTTGGCATTTCCTTCGGCACCATCGCCTCGAAATAGGTCCAGATCAGCTTGCCGTCCGGCTCGATGCCGGGCAGCGCGCGCGGCCGGGCGCCAGTCGCCAGGATGATGTGCTTGGCGGTGTAGGTGCCCTCGCCCTTGACGCCCTTCGGCACCGGCGGCTGCGGCTCCATCGCCTTCTTGGCGGTCTTCGAGACGACGACCTCCCCCAATTTTTCACCAGAAGGAGGCTTCGACAGCTTCGCCTCGCCCCAGATGACGTCGACCTTGTTCTTCTTCATCAGGAAGCCGACGCCGTTGTTCAGCCTGAGCGACACTTTTCGGGAACGGTCGACCACGGCGGCCGTGTCGGGGCTGACCTTGCCGCCTTCGAGTTTCAGGCCGTAGTCCTTCAGATGATCCGAATAATGCATGATCTCGGCCGAGCGCAGCAGCGCCTTGGTGGGGATGCAGCCCCAGTTGAGGCAGATGCCGCCCAGATGCTCGCGCTCGACGATCGCCGTCTTGAAGCCGAGCTGGGCGGAACGCACCGCCGTTACATAGCCGCCGGGGCCTGAGCCGATGATGATGACGTCGTAGGATTCAGCCACGGGTTTTCTCCCTGATCTTTCTAGGGGTTAGAGTGAGAGCATGACACGCACGAGCGGCGCCAGCGCCTGGCCGAGCCGCCGCGTGTTCTCGGCATCGAGATGGACGCCGTCGAGTGGCGTGGTGGTGGCGACCGTGCCGGCATCGAAGAAGCCGCAGCCGGCCTCGTCGGCCAGCGCCGAATATTGCGGCGCCAAGCGCTTGGAGGCGTCGTCGCCGCCGGCGAACATTTCCTTGAATTCGGCATTGTCGGTGCGCGTCACCGCCGGCGGCGCGACGATGAGTATCTGCGGCGCCGGCCAATCGAACGGATAGTCATGGCCGCGCACGATGTCGATCAGCCGCTGGATGCCCTGCTTGGCGGCGACCGGATTGCCGTGGATCCAGGGTTTCATGTCGTTAGCGCCGAGCATGAAGATCACAAGATCGAGCGGCGCATGGCTGGTCAGGATCGTCGGCAGGATGCGGGCGCCGTTGCGGTCCGCTCCGGCCAGGTGGTCGTCGAAGGCTGTGGTGCGGCCGTTCAATCCTTCGGCGATGACCTGGATACCGTCGCCTAGCTCAGCTCCGAGCACGCTCGGCCAGCGGTCCTCGAGGGCATGGCGACCAAGGCTGCCGGCGTCATAGCCCCAGGTCAGCGAGTCGCCATAGCAGAGAATTGTCTTCATGCGGTTGCCCAACCCTTGCCGAAACCTGGCTGCGAGCGCCTGACGCGCCGGCGTGCGAAGAGCTCGCCTCCAGGGTTGAAAGTGATCAAGGTGAAAAGGCCGGTGAAGACTATCCGCACCGCCTTTTCCTTCCTAGACCAGCATGCTCATCGGGTTTTCGATCATGCGCTTGAAGGCGCCCAGCAACTCGGCGCCCAGCGCGCCGTCGACGGCGCGATGGTCGGTCGAGAGCGTCACCGACATCACCGTTGCCACCTTGATCTCGCCCTTCTTCACCACCGCCCGCTCTTCGCCCGCGCCGACCGCCAGGATCGTCGCATGCGGCGGGTTGATGACGGCGGCGAAGTCCTTGATGCCGAACATGCCCAGATTGGACACCGCCGTCGTGCCGCCCTGATACTCTTCGGGCTTCAGCTTGCGGCTCCTGGCGCGGCTCGCCAGATCCTTCATCTCGTTGGAGATGACCGACAGCGTCTTTTCATCAGCATGCCGGATGATCGGCGTGATCAGGCCGCCGGGGATCGAGACGGCAACGCCGACATCGGCATGCTTGTGCTTGACCATGGCGTTTTCGGTCCACGACGCGTTGGCATCCGGCACCGCCATCAGCGCCATGGCCATGGCCTTGATGACCATGTCGTTGACGGACAGCTTGTAGGCGGGAACCTCGCCCTTGTCGGTCTTCCGCATCGGGGCCGCGGCATTGAGCTGCGTGCGCAGCGCAAGCAGCGCATCGAGCTCGCAGTCCAGCGTCAGATAGAAATGCGGGATGGTGGACTTGGCCTCGACCAGACGGCGCGCGATGGTCTTGCGCATGTTGTCATGCGGCACGAGCTCGTAGGAGCCTTCGGCAAACAGCTTCAGCACCTGATCGTCCGACATCGGTTTCGGCGCGGGCGCCGGAGCGGACGGAGCGCCGGCTGGCGCCTTCGCAGCCGGCGCGGCCTTGCCGCCGGAAGCGATCGCCGCCTCGACGTCGACCTTCACCACCCGGCCGTGCGGACCGGAACCGGCCAGCGCCGCCACGTCGACGCCGGCATCCTTGGCGATGCGGCGGGCCAGCGGCGATGCGAAGACGCGGTCGCCGGCGGCGTGACCGTTGGCCACGGGAGCAGGCTCGGCCTTCGCCGGCGCGGGCGCTGCGGCCGATTTCGGAGCTTCTTTGGGCGCTTCGGCCTTCGGGGCTTCCGCTTTCGGCGCTTCGGCCTTTGGCGCTGCACTGCCACCGCTCTTGGCCGCGGCGGCGGCATCCTCGCCCTCGCCGGCCAAAATGGCAATCAGGGCGTTGACCTTGACACCTTCGGTGCCGGCCGGAACCACGAGCTTGGCGACCGTGCCTTCATCAACGGCCTCGACTTCCATCGTCGCCTTGTCGGTCTCGATCTCGGCGATCACGTCGCCCGGCGACACCTTGTCGCCTTCCTTGACCAGCCATTTCGACAGATTGCCCTCTTCCATGGTCGGAGAGAGCGCCGGCATGGTGATGTTGATTGGCATGATGTCCTCCCGCCCGGCTCAGCGATAAGTGACGGCTTTGACCGCCTCGACGACCTCGCCGACATTGGGCAAAGCCAGCTTTTCCAGATTGGCCGCATAAGGCATCGGCACGTCCTTGCCGGCGATGGTGATCACCGGCGCATCGAGGAAGTCGAAGGCGCGCTGCGAGACCTGGTTGGCGATGTGATCGCCGACCGAGTTCTGCGGGAAGCCCTCTTCCACCACCACGAGACGGTTGGTTTTCTTCACCGAGGCGATGATCGTGTCGAAGTCGAGCGGCCGGATGGTCCTGAGATCGATGATCTCGGCATCGATGCCCATGCCGCGCAGCTCGGCCTCAGCCTTGACCGCATAGGTCATGCCGATGCCGAAGGAGACGAGCGTGACGTCCTTACCCTGCTTGTGGATGCGCGCCTTGCCGATCGGCAGCACGAAATCGTCGAGCTTCGGCACCTCGAAGGAATGGCCGTAGAGGATCTCATTTTCGAGGAAGATGACCGGGTTCGGGTCCCGGATCGCCGCCTTGAGCAGGCCCTTGGCGTCGGCCGCCGTATAGGGCATCACCACCTTCAGGCCGGGGATATGACTGTACCAGGCGGCATAGCACTGCGAGTGCTGGGCGGCGACTCTGGCCGCGGCGCCGTTCGGGCCGCGGAAGACGATCGGCGCGCCCATCTGGCCGCCGGACATATAGAGCGTCTTGGCGGCCGAGTTGATGATCTGGTCGATCGCCTGCATGGCGAAGTTGAAGGTCATGAACTCGACGATCGGTTTCAGTCCGGCCATCGCGGCGCCGACGCCGACGCCGGCAAAGCCGTGCTCGGTGATGGGCGTGTCGACGACGCGGCGCGGCCCGAATTCCTGCAGCAACCCTTGAGTGATCTTGTAGGCGCCCTGGTATTCGGCGACTTCCTCGCCCATGACGAAGACATCGCCGTCACGGCGCATTTCCTCGGCCATGGCGTCGCGGAGCGCCTCGCGCACCGTGGTCGACACCATCTCGGTACCGGCGGGGATGTCCGGGTCGGCGGCGACCTCCGTCTTCGGTGCTGCGGCGACAGGAGCCGCAGCCTCGCTCTTGGCCGCGGCCGGTGCCGGCGCGGCTTCAGCCTTGGCAGGCTCTTCCTCGCCTATGCCTTCGCCGGCCTTGTCGACGTCCTCGCCGTCAACTGCCAGCACGGCGATCACCGCGTTGACCTTGACGCCTTCAGTGCCGGCCGGAACGACGATCTTGGCCAGCGTGCCTTCGTCGACGGCTTCGACTTCCATCGTCGCCTTGTCGGTCTCGATCTCGGCGATCACGTCACCGGCGACGATCTTGTCGCCTTCGTTCTTCAGCCATTTGGAAAGATTGCCCTCTTCCATCGTCGGCGAGAGCGCGGGCATGAGAATTTCGATCGGCATGTCCTTGCCCTCTCCTTAGAGTACGATGTCGGTCCAGAGCTCGGACGGATCCGGCTCGGCGTCGTTCTGGGCGAATTCGGCGGCGTCGGCGACGACGTCGCGCACTTCCTTGTCGACGGCCTTGAGCTCGTCCTCGCTTGCCCACTTCTTGTCGAGCAGCCGCACCCGGACCTGTTCGATTGGGTCGTGCTCGGAGCGCATCTTCTGCACTTCCTCCTTGGAACGATACTTCGCCGGATCGGACATCGAGTGGCCGCGATAGCGGTAGGTCTGCATCTCGAGGATCAGCGGGCCGTTGCCGGCGCGGCACCATTCGGTGGCGAGCTCGGCCGCTGATTTCACGGCGCGGACATCCATGCCGTCGACCTGGATACCGGGAATCTTGAAGGAAGCGCCGCGGTGCGAGAAGTCGGTCTCGGCCGACGAGCGCGACACGGACGTGCCCATGGCATAGCGATTGTTCTCGATGATGTAGATCACCGGCAGCTTCCACAGCGAGGCCATGTTGAAGCTTTCGTAGACCTGGCCCTGGTTGGCCGCGCCGTCGCCGAAATAGGTCAGCGTGACGTTCTTGTTGTCGCGGTAGCGGTTGGCGAAGGCCAATCCGGTGCCGAGCGACACCTGGGCGCCGACGATACCGTGGCCGCCGTAGAAATGCTTCTCCTTGGAGAACATGTGCATGGAGCCGCCCTTGCCCTTGGACAGGCCGCCGCGGCGCCCGGTGAGCTCGGCCATGACGCCGCGCGGCGACAGCTCCATCGCCAGCATGTGGCCATGGTCGCGATAGGCGGTGATCATCTGGTCGCCTTCGACCAGCGCCATTTTCATGCCGGTGACGACGGCCTCCTGGCCGATATAGAGATGGCAGAAGCCGCCGATGAAGCCCATGCCGTAAAGCTGGCCGGCCTTTTCCTCGAAGCGGCGGATCAAGAGCATGTGCCTATAGGCGGAAAGCTCTTCTTCCTTGGTGAAATCAGCGGGCTTGGGCGCTGACAGATTGGGCTGTTTGTCGGATCTGGATTTGGCGGGCGCTTTTTTGGCGGCGGTGGCCATGCGTCACTCCCTGTTAGCGTCTCTTTGCGGACATTCAGGGAGATCGATCGCCTCCCCACCGATTTGCGCGAGGCTAACACGCAGGGCTGCGTTTCGCCATGCTGAAAAATGCATGGCTGGCATGCATCTAAGCGATTAGAATCATTGCAAATAAAGACGATTAACCGAAATTCGGTTATTTCGTCGGGGCAGGCAACATGATGGTGATTTCGTCTGGCTGGGACAGATTGAGCGCCTTTCGGGCCTGCTCGTCAAGCATATCCTTCTCCAGCGTGCCTTCGTGCATCAGCTGAACACGGCGCTCGAAGTCGATCCGGCGCGCCTTCACGGCATCGAGCTGAGCCTGCAGCTCGACCGCCTGGGCCTTGAGCCGATACTTGGAGTAGATGCCGAATTCGCCGTGATAGGCGTGGAAGCCGAAATAGGCCAGGAAGAGCACGCAAAGCGAGGGGACGATCAGCCTGCCGGTGTTTCTCTGCTTGTGCTGACGTGTCCACATGACCCGAACCCTCGCGGCCGCGAACGCAGGCGGCCATGAGTCGTATTTCGCCCGATTGTGCTTAATGGACGGTTACGGACGGCCCGTTGTATGGCCGCCGGAAACGAAAAAGGGCGGGAATGCCCGCCCTTTTTAAGGATCGTCAGAACAGGCTGGATCAGCCTTTGACCACCGACTTGCCGGCGTAGCGCGCCTGTTTGCCGAGCTCTTCCTCGATACGGATGAGCTGGTTGTATTTGGCCATGCGGTCCGAACGCGACAGGGAGCCGGTCTTGATCTGTCCGCAATTGGTGGCGACCGCGAGGTCGGCGATGGTCGAATCCTCGGTCTCGCCCGAACGGTGCGACATGACCGCGGTGTAGGCCGCCTTGTGCGCGGTCTCGACCGCGTCAAGCGTCTCGGTCAGCGAGCCGATCTGGTTGACCTTGACCAGGATCGAATTGGCGACGCCCATGCGGATGCCGTCGCGCAGCCGAGCCGTGTTGGTGACGAAGAGGTCGTCGCCGACGAGCTGAACCTTCTTGCCGATCAGGTCGGTCAGGATCTTCCAACCTTCCCAGTCGTCCTCGGCAAGGCCGTCCTCGATGGTGATGATCGGATAGTCGGCGGCCAGCTTGGCGAGATACTTGGCCTGCGCCTTGGGATCGCGGGTCTTCTTCTCGCCTTCATAGACATAATTGCCGTCCTTGAAGAACTCGGTCGCCGCGCAGTCGAGGCCAAGCGCCACGTCCTCGCCCGGCTTGAAGCCAGCCTTCTCGATCGATTCCATGATGAAATCGAGCGCCGCCGGCGCGCTCTTCAGGTTGGGGGCGAAGCCGCCCTCGTCGCCGACATTGGTGTTGTGGCCGGCGTCCTTGAGCTTCTTGCGCAGCGTGTGGAAAATCTCCGAGCCCCAGCGCACGCCATCGCGCAGCGTCGGCGCGCCGACGGGCAGGATCATGAATTCCTGGAAATCGATCGGATTGTCGGCATGGGCGCCGCCATTGATGATGTTCATCATCGGCACCGGCAGGATGTGCGCCTTGGTGCCGCCGATATAGCGGTAGAGCGGCAGGCCGGCGGCTTCCGCCGCGGCCTTGGCGACCGCCAGCGATACGCCGAGGATGGCGTTGGCGCCGAGGCGGCTCTTGTTCGGGGTGCCGTCGAGTTCGATCATCGTCTGGTCGATATGGATCTGGTTCTCGGCTTCCATGCCGCCGATCGCCTCGAACAGCTCGCCGTTCACGGCCTCGACGGCGCGCTGGACGCCCTTGCCGAGATAGCGTGGCCCGCCATCGCGCAGTTCGACCGCCTCATGCGCGCCGGTCGAGGCGCCCGAGGGCACCGCGGCGCGGCCCATCGAGCCGTCCTCCAGCACCACGTCGACCTCCACGGTCGGATTGCCACGGCTGTCCAGGATTTCACGCCCGACAATGTCGATGATGGCGGTCATTTGCGATGTCCCCGATTGATCGATTGAAGCGTCGCGCCCCTCTTAGCCAAAGCGGCGCAAAAGGCAATCGGCGGCGCCGCAATTATTGCCGCGGGCCGGATTCACGAAGCGCAAATTTCTGTCATCATAAGTCATGCGCGCCGCAAGGCCTTCTCATCTATGGTCGCGTTTGCGCGGGGCGAAACAGGAGGAGTTTCGCCATGTCCCAGTTGAGCGGTATCGTGAGTTTGTTCCTGATCGCGGCGGCATTCCTGACGTCATGCGACGATCAGAAGCCCCAGCAGAGTTCGGTAGAGCTATCGACTCTTGGCGCGGCGGAATAGTTTAGACGCAAAGGCCCTCGGCTTCATTGCCGGGGGCCTTCCGATTCAGCACATAGATCAAGCGATCAATGCCAATAGGGCTTCACATGGTAGTACTGGAATGAAGCGTCACGGGCGGCTTCGCCGTCGGCGCCGGTCAGTTCCTCGATCGAGTATGCGGGCGCGGCCTGAAGCTGTTCCTTGGTGAATGGAACAACGTAACCGCCTTTGTCCTCGTCATAGTCGAGCGTCGCCCACGGGATGGCGTGGTACTTTTCGCCCATGCCGAGGAAACCGCCGAAACCGATCACGGCGAACATGATGCCGTTCGACATCTTGTCGAGCATCACATCCTCGATGCTGCCGATGCTCTTGCCTTCGGTGTTGTAGACAGACGTGCCGATGACGCGCGAGGCGGCAATGGCTTCAGTGTGCCCGGACGGGGTGGTCATGGTGGTGCTCCTCTCGGTTGGATGCCTGCACTGACAATGAGAGGAGTGGGCGAAGGTTCCCGATGATTTGCTAGGCTATCGGTGAGATAGCGTTGGCTCATCGCATGCCGGCACTGGATCGAATCCGTTGCCGCAATCAGTGACCCTTGGCGATGCGGTCGAAGGCCATGAGCTTTTCCAGCAGCGCCGGCATGTTCTTGAGGGGCACCATGTTCGGACCGTCGGAGGATGTCGAGTTGTCTGGGTCCTGATGGGTTTCGATGAAGACGCCGGCGACGCCGACGGCAACGGCCGCGCGCGCGAGCGTTTCGACGAAGCGCCGTTCGCCGCCCGACGAACCTCCCTGCCCGCCCGGCTGCTGCACGGAATGGGTCGCGTCGAAAATCACCGGGGCACCGATCTCGGCCATGACCGGCAGCGCGCGCATGTCCGACACCAGCGTATTGTAGCCGAAGGAGACGCCGCGCTCGGTGGTCAGAACGTTCGGATTGCCGGAGCCGGTGATCTTGGCGACGACGTTCTTCATGTCCCAGGGCGCGAGGAACTGGCCCTTCTTCACATTGATGACCTTGCCGGTCCTGGCCGCGGCGACCAGCATGTCGGTCTGGCGCGACAGGAAAGCCGGGATCTGCAGGATATCGACATGGGGTGCCACAACAGAGCATTGCTCCTCGGTGTGGACGTCGGTCAGCACCGGGAGCCCAAACTCCTTGCGCAGATCGTCGAAGATCGGCATCGCCGCGTCGAGCCCCGCGCCGCGCGTCGCCGACAGCGAGGTGCGGTTGGCCTTGTCGTAGCTGGTCTTGTAGACGAGGCCGATGCCCAGACGCTCCGTCAGTTCCTTCAGGGCGCCGGCCATGTCGAAAGCGTGCTGACGCGATTCAAGCTGGCACGGGCCGGCGATCAGCGACAGCGGCGCATTGTTGGCGAAGACGACCTTGCCGACGGTTACCGATGTATTGGGCGCCATCGAATTGGACGCTTGCGGCTTGCTCATGGGATCTCCCGGAAGATGAAGGCGGCGCCCTGCCCGGGCGCCGGCGGAACGACGATATCATCGCCGCTCATGTTGTGATCGACAGCGCCGGCCGCAAGCGCCTGCGCGACTGAAGCTTTGTCGCGGACCGAGAAGACAATCGCCTCAAACCGCAAATGCGACGACGGCTTGGCCGCCAGGCCGAAGCGCTGCAGGTAGGTCCCGGGCGTGACGACGCTCAGGATTGCGTTCGGCAGCCGCACCGCGTCGGCCGCCTCAAGGTCGCCAGCACTCGCGTCCGCGGCAATAGAGATCAATCCGATCTGCGCGGACGGCGCATCGCTGACCGCGATCACTTCGACGATGCCGGTCACGCCATTGGCATGCACCTGGAGCGCCGTGCGATCGATCTTCGACGCGTTGACGCGCTCGCAGGCGAAGAGGAACGCGTCCGACGCCCCGTTGTCGGCCGCGAAGGCCAGCTTGAAGGACGCGGTATCGCTCTTTCCGTTCGCATCGGTGAAGGCGCGTGAGAAACCCAACATGTCACCGGCCGACAGGCCGGCTTCGGCGAAGCGCCTATGGTCGGCATCGGCATTGCCGGTTCCGAGCACGACGGCGGAAAAGCCCTCCTCGCCCAGCCGTTCGCGATAGACACGGTCGCGCGCGACGAAGACATTGCCGGCCGCGATCGCTTGCCCTGCCACTTGTTCATTTCCCATCGCCAGCGGCTCGAGATAGGTGCCGTCGGCGAAAAAGACGCAAGCGTTCTCCGTGCCGAACGGGTGGATGCCCGTGGGCGCGACGACGAAGCCGAGCGAGGCCAGACGCGACCGCACGGCATCGAGGCTCCGTGTCGGCAGCACGAGGTGATCGAGTGGATGAGCGGCGGTTTTGATCATGCCGGCGGGGTGTGCCCCATTCCGGTCCGCGGTTCAAGAGCGGCGGACCGCCGGAGCGCGCTCTGCCGGTTCAGGCCGCGGCCACGACATCGGCCGAATAGCGCAGCTCGCGCAGCGGCTTCACCTTGCTGGTCGTGTCGGCATAAATCGGATGCGCCTTGTAGGCGGCAAGGGCCGCCTCGTCCTCGAACTCGGCATAGACGACCACATCGATCGCGTTGGAGAACAGATCGACCTTGGTGTTGAGCGCTACCTCGAAATGCTTGGAGTGCGGAATCTTGCCGAGCGCCAGCAGGCCCGAGCGCACAGGCTCGACATCTTCCTTGCGCCGCACGCTGAAGAAAACGATGTGCCGGATCAAGCCAGCCTCCCTGGTCTTCGATTCAGCGGTGTTTCTGTGGGAGCAACGCCTGGGCGTCAACCGGCAACGATGTCGCGCCCGCGAGGCGAAGCCGCGAGACCTTACCCGGTGACGTAGCGCACGATGCGCGACGCCTCCTTCACGGCCACATCGAGGTAATGGCCATGATTGTAGACGCCATCCCAGATCAGGAAGAAGGCGATGGCGACGATGACGATCACATAACGCATGGCCAAAGCTACCGCATGTGAATGGCCGGAGCCAGAGCGGGAGCGGTGGCGATCATTCCGGTTCACTGCTTTTTGGTTGCGGCTGCTTCCGTCAGCGGCGCAGGGTTTGGTCGTACGTGCGGCCTCGCCGACATGGCATGGCGTCAAAGGGTAATCGATATTTGGCGAAGCCTGACTCGCCTGCTGCGCTGGAGGCCTTCCGATCACGACAAGGTGACGTGTCGATGAAGGCGAGGAATCAGCTTTTGTCGTCGTCGCCCTGGGTGATCAGGCGCGCGCTGCGCTGACCGGTAAGATATATCCATAGCCAGCTAAGCGAGACCGCCAGGCGGTTGCGGAAATCGATCAGGAAATAGATGTGGGCCATGCCCCAGAGCCACCAGGCGAGCCAGCCGGTGAGCTTGATCCAGCCGAAGTCGATGGCTGCGGCGCGCTTGCCGATCGTCGCGAGGTCGCCGGCATGCCGGTACTGGAAAGGCCGTGTCGCCGTGTCGCCGGCAAGGCGCGCCTTGATCGTCGCGGCGACATGCTTGCCCTCCTGCTTGGCCGAGGGCGCCACGCCCGGCACCGGTTTTCCATCCGGCCGCAGCACATGCGCGGTGTCGCCGATGACGAAAATGTCGGGATTGCCCGGCACGGTGAGATCGGGTTCGACGATCACCCTGCCCGCCCTGTCGGCCGCGGCTCCCAGCCATTCGGCCGCCGGCGAAGCGGCAACGCCGGCCGCCCAAATGATCGTCCTTGCCGGCAGGCGCTTGTCGCCGAAGACAACGCCTTCGGCATCGAGTTGTGTCACGGGGCGTCCGAGCTCGACGGTGACGCCCAGCCTTTCCAGCGCCTTGCGGGCATAGTCGGAAAGCTGCGGCGCGAAATTGGCCAGGATCCGGTCGCCGGCCTCGATCAGCACGACGCGCGCCTGGCGTGTGTCGATGTTGCGGAATTCGCCGCGCAACGTGTCATGCGCGAGCTCGACAATGGTGCCGGCGAGCTCGACGCCGGTCGGGCCGCCGCCAATGATGACCAGCGTCAGCAGCGCCTGGCGCTTCGCCGGGTCCGCTTCGCGCTCCGCCTGCTCGAAAGCGAGCAGGATGCGACGCCGGATCGCGGTGGCATCCTCGAGCGTCTTCAGTCCCGGCGCGAACGGTTCCCATTCGTCGTGGCCGAAATAGGCGTGGCGCGCGCCGGTGGCGAGCACGAGCGTGTCGTAGGGAACCGAGCTGCCGTCTTCGAGCAGCACGCGCTTGCCGGCGCGATCAACCCCGGTGACGGCACCGAGAAGCGTCGTCACGTCCTTGCGCCTGCGTAAGAGATGACGGATCGGCCACGCGACCTCGGAAGTCGCCAGCGACGTCGTCGCCACCTGGTAAAGCAGCGGCTGGAACAGGTGGTGATTGCGCTTGTCGATCATGGTGATGCGCACCGGTGCGCCATGCAACGCGCGGGTGAGTTCGAGCCCGCCGAACCCGGCGCCAACGACCACGACATGATGCTCGGCTTCGCTCATTCATCCACCTCGCGACGTAAAACCACCACACAGGGATGTAGGTATTTTTGTGCACTGCAACAACATCTTGCCGGACAGGAAACATGCCCCAGAGTCGTCGCCTGGCGTCGTGAATGCACATGGAACGCGCCCTGCCACAGGTATAGCGTGAGACCGTACGACAGGAACCTATCATGGCTGATAATCGCGACGACGACGGGCCGGCCCAATACGCATCACCGCCCTGCTTCATGCACGAGCTCGACCCGGAATATCGGGAGCCGCTCTCCGACTGGACGGATGTCAGGCGATGGCGCAAGGCCGAGCGCGAGCGGCTCATCAACGCTCGCCTCGCCGTTTCAGCCGACGCGCGCGCCGCCATGTCGGCGTGCATCGCGGATGGCATCGACGCGCTGATCGGCGATATAGACGGCCGGATGGTCAGCCTCTACTGGCCGTTTCGCGGCGAGCCGGACCTGCGCGGCTGGATGGCCTCGATCAACGAGCGCGGCGGCCGCACCGCGCTGCCTGTCGTCGTCGAGAAGGGACAGCCGCTGGTCTTTCGCGCCTACAGACCGGGCGACCGGCTGGAAAAGGGCGTCTGGAACATTCCGATCCCGGCCGAAGGCGATCCGGTGCTGCCCGACATCGTGATCTCGCCGATCGTCGGCATCGATCCTGGCAACTACCGGCTGGGCTATGGCGGCGGCTTTTACGACCGTACGCTCGCCGCGATGCCGTTCAGGCCGCTGGTCATCGGCGTCGGCTACGAATTGCAGCGTATCCCGACCATCTACCCGCAGGCGCACGATATCCCGATGACGACCTTGGTGACGGAAGCCGCAGCGGTCTAAGCCATCTCCGGCCGCAGCCCGACCGCCGTGCGATCGACGATCTCGCGCAGCGCGAAGGACGAGTTGATCTTCGTCACATGCGGCATGGCCGACAGCCATTCCTTGTGGATGCGCTCGTAGTCGACGAGGTCCTTGGCCGCGATGCGCAGGATGTAGTCGTATTCGCCGGACATCAAATGGCAGGAGAGCACATTCGGGCAGCGCTTGATCGCCGCCTCGAAATCCGACAACGTCTTTTCGAATTGCCCCGACAGCGATATGTGCACGATCGCGGTCATCTGGTGGCCGAGCGCGGAATTGGACAGCCGCGCATGGTAGCCGCGGATGGTTCCCGACTTCTCCAGATTGTCGAGCCTGCGCGAACAGGCCGATTGGGAAAGGCCGACCTTCTCGGCTAGTGCCGCATTGGGGATCCGGCCATCCTTCTGCAAAGTCTCCAGAATGGCGATATCAATCCTGTCGAGCCGCATTTTTCGTGGTTCCTGCGAATTTCTATTCGTTTTGCGCAACGATTATCGAAGGGCGACCATTGTCGCAAGTGCATTCGCAAACACATACGGAACGATTCGTGGTTGACTGCGATTATTGCGTGTCGCCTCCAAATCGCGCGGCGTTCCGGAGCTGATGGCATGCACCAATGACAGGGAGAGCGCCCTTCGAAGGGCGCACTGAGGAGAAGAAGAATGCGTGTCGGCTGCCCCAAGGAAATCAAGAACCATGAATATCGCGTCGGTCTGACGCCCGGCTCGGTCCGCGAATATGTCGCGCACGGCCACGAAGTGCTGGTCGAGACCGGCGCCGGCGCCGGCATCGGCGCCGACGACAACGCCTATCGCGCCGCCGGCGCCACCATCGCCAAGACGGCAGCGGACGTGTTCGCCAAGTCGGACATGATCGTCAAGGTCAAGGAGCCGCAGCCCAACGAATGGGTTCAGCTGCGCGACGGCCAGATCCTCTACACCTATCTCCACCTCGCTCCCGATCCGGAGCAGACCAAGGGTCTTCTTGGCTCGGGCGTCACCGCGGTTGCTTACGAAACCGTGACCGACGACCGCGGCGGCCTGCCTTTGCTCGCGCCGATGTCGGAAGTCGCCGGCCGCCTGTCGATCCAGGCCGGCGCGACCGCGCTGCAGAAGGCCAATGGCGGCCGCGGCGTGCTGCTTGGCGGCGTGCCCGGCGTGCTGCCCGGCAAGGTCACGGTGCTCGGCGGCGGCGTCGTCGGCCTGCATGCGGCCAAGATGGCGGCCGGCCTCGGCGCCGACGTCACCATCATCGACCGCTCGATCCCGCGCTTGCGTCAGCTCGACGACATCTTCGGCGGCCGCGTGCATACGCGCTATTCGACCGTCGAAGCGCTGGAGGAAGAATGCTTCTCGGCAGACGTCGTCATCGGCGCCGTGCTGATCCCGGGCGCCGCGGCGCCAAAGCTCGTCACCCGCGAAATGCTCTCCGGCATGAAGAAGGGCTCGGTGCTGGTCGACGTCGCGATCGACCAGGGCGGCTGCTTCGAGACCTCGCATGCCACGACGCACGCCGATCCGACCTATGAGGTCGACGGCGTGATCCACTATTGCGTCGCCAACATGCCCGGCGCCGTGCCGGTCACCTCGGCGCATGCGCTCAACAACGCGACGCTGCACTATGGCCTGCAGCTCGCCGACAAGGGCCTCAAGGCGCTGGTCGACGACCACCACCTGCGCAACGGCCTCAATGTCCATAAGGGCAAGATCACCAACCGCGCCGTCGCCGAAGCGCTCGGCTATGAAATGGTCGAGCCTAAGGCGGTCCTTGCGGCCTGACATCCCGGCCGGAACTTCCTCCTGTCGCGCCCGCCGGATCATTCCGGCGGGCTTTTTCTTGCGCGCAAAACCGGCACCGGATCCGGGCAACAAAAAAGCGGAGCAAAAGCCCCGCTTCCTCGACGTTGCGATCTGTCGCCGGTCCATCCGCGGTCGACACATCATCAACAACTGCTTTCTAGCAAAGGAGTACGACGGGAATACGACAGTCCTGAAAGGCTGGTTCCCGCCTTCGAGCCATTGTGCGCCCTTGTGTGAAACGCTTCACATTCGCCCTGCGCGAAGGCCGCCTAGACACGTGTCGTTACTGGCGGCCTGAGCTGCTTTCCGGGGTTGGACAAGTCCGGCCCGGACAGCACTCGCCGACAGCTTCTGTCAGACCCTCCAACGGCCCGCCTGACCATCGGCGGGCTTCTTTTTGGGGCCATACGGGTTTGGGCTCAGGCCCGCTCGATGCGGCATTGATAGCAATTGTTCCGCGCCGAGCGGACATGGATGTAGGCGATGTCGTCGCGCTCAAGCAGTGAAGTCGCGCGAGCGGCGATGTCGCCCGTCGGCGTGACTGCGCCGCTGCCATAGACGATGCGATCGTCCTTGCCATAGCCCCTGACGATATAGTCGCTGCTTTCGAGCATCTCAGGCAGCGCTTGCCCGTCGGCGGCGCGATCGCATTCCTCGGCATGCAGGAAGATCGGGCCGGTTTCGGCATAGGGCTGCGGATCCGGGAACGGCCGGTAGGCAACGATAAGATAGCCGTCACCCTCGGCGACGTTCTTGAGGCAATGCCTGCATGGCACGCCGTCGCCGTCGGAAATCCGGTGCTCCGGGGTGCGCCCATAGGCATCGGGCCCTCCCCGCTGCAAGGCGCGCACGGCTTCGGTCGGCAAGGCTTTGAACTGGATGCTCATGGGCAATCTCCGGTGTCGATGTCCGGAAATTATGGCTCGGCGCCAGCGCTTCCCACCCGATTCCTGACAGGTGGCGCGCGCATATGAAAGAGCCCGGCTGCCTTGCGCAACCGGGCCCTCGACCAGCAGCGTTGTCGGTCTGAGCGTTACCGTACGAAATCGTCGAAGCGGCGCAGCGTCACGCGGCGGTTGCGCCAGTTCTCCTGCTGGGTCTGCACAAGCAGGAATTCCTCGCCATAGCCGACGGTGTCCAGCGCGAACGAGGGCACGCCGAACTCGTTTACCAGCGTCCGCTTCAGCGAGGCGGCGCGGCGTTCGGACAGAACCTGGTTCGATTCGAAGGAACCCACGGCGTCGGTGTGGCCCTCGATCAGGATGCGCGCGCCGCGGTCGCGGCGCAGGATGCGATGGAGCGCGTCTGCGATGATTTCGACCTTGCCGTATTGCGAAGGGGCAATGGCGGCCGAGCCGAACTCGAAATTGATCGACTGGATGTCGATCGAGCGCGCCATGCGCCGCAGGTCCGGCCGGCGCTTGAATTCGCGAATGGTAACGCGTTCATTGGCGCGCAGCCTCTTCCTTGGCGCGGCGTCGAGCTGCCGCTCGATCGTCGCGGCCGAAGGCGTGGTCGCCTGTGCGGACGCCAGGCTCGGCATGGCAATTGCCGCAATCATAGCCACGGCAAATGTACGTCGGGTCAACATGTCTTTGTCTCCTATAAGCTCGGCCTCGTAATGCGGCCGGACAATGGCAAAGACAGTCTGAAGCGGCGATGAACGGGATGTTCAGGCGCAGGGCAATTCCGGGGAACGGCTTTAGCCTCGCATGACGCTGGCCGAGCGCTCGGCGAAGGTCAGCGGACGAACGACCTCCTTCTTCTGCGCCACCGGCGTGAAGCCGAGCTTCTGGTAAAGCGGCAGAGCCGCCGGGTGATCGAGCGTGCAGGTCTGCACGGTGACGCGCCTTGGGCCATGCGCCCAAGCCGCCGAGATCGCGGCGCCAAGGAACCAGCGGCCGATGCCTTGGCCGTGCGCATGTTCCATCATGCCGAAATAGGCGAGCTCCACTTCGTCCGGAAGATGCGGCTTGAGATCGAAGAAACCGGCGGGAGCGCCGTCGAGATAGAGCACGCGGATGTCGCGGTCCTCGCGGTGCAGGCCGGCGGCAAGCTCCTCGTCGCCCAGCCTCAGCACATTGACCCAATGCCATTTGCGCCCGACGCGATCCATCAGATAGCGGTAGAAATGGAGCGGGATATCTTTCGTCTTCAGCAGCGCGATCTGGCGGTTGTAGGGGATCGGCGGCGAGACCGCGGGTGCGGCATGCATCTCCAGGAAGGTGACCGTGACGTCGATATCTTGCGGCGCGCCGTTTTGCATCATTCTTTCCCTGTCACCACCGGCGTGTCGCTGAGACCGCCCCATTCCGTCCACGACCCGTCGTAAAGCCGATTGTCGCTATGGCCGAGCGTTTCCAGCGCCAGCGTGATCGCCGCCGCCGTGATGCCAGAGCCGCAAGACGTGACAACGGGCTTCGAGAGGTCGATGCCGGCATCCTCGATCACCTTGCGCAAGCGGTCCTTGGGCAGCAACTCGCCATTCTCGGCAAGCGCCGCAATCGGAACATTGCGCGCGCCCGGCATGTGGCCCGAACGGACGCCCGGGCGCGGCTCCGGATCGGTTCCGGCGAAACGGCCGGCCGAGCGTGCGTCGGCGATCTGGCTCTCCCGGTTGCCGACGATCCTGCGCATTTCGTCGAGGCTAACGACCCGGCCCTTGTCGAAATCGGCATGGAAGACACTCGGGGCGATTTTGGTCGGCTCGGAAGTCACCGGCCGCCCCTCGGCCTTCCAGCGGTCAATGCCGCCGTTCAGAATGTAGACCTGGAAGACGCCCATGACGCGAAACATCCACCAGGCACGTGGCGCCGAGAACAGGCCGGGCCCATCATAGGCGACGATGGTGTCGTCGGCCGAAACGCCCATCGCGCCGACATATTGGGCGAAGTGCTGCGGCGAGGCCAGTGTGTGCGGCAGTTTCGAATCCGGATCGGAAACCGCGTCCTGGTCGAGGAAGCGCGCTCCGGGAATGTGGGCGGCATCGTATTCGGCGCGGGCATCGCGGTTTTGCGCCGGCAGATACCAGGAGGCGTCGATGATGGTGAGGCCGGGCTCGCCAAGCCGCTTCTCCAGCCAATCGGCGTCGACGATGAAAGGACTGTCCTGCGCCATTTTTGTTCTCCCTGCCCCGCCTTCGCGCTTAGAGCAAGATGCCGGAGCGGTTTTCGGGCGACATCATGCTCTACCTCTTTGACCTCGGATGATGTCAGGTCGCTTCAACCCGAAATCATCCGGCGGTCAGCTCGCCGGCATCGGTCCGAAGCGGATGCGGAAGCGGCGGTTCTCGCGGCCTTTCTTCTCGATCTTGCCGATATGTATGTCACCGACCTCGCCGGTCGACCTCACATGCGTGCCGCCGCAGGGCTGGCTGTCGATCGAACCGTTGTCGCCGATGCAGACCAGGCGGATCTTGCCGGTACCGACCGGCGGACGGACGTTCTTTGATTTGACCAGGCCGGGATTGGCGGCAAGCGCCTCGTCGGTGATCAGCCGGGTGAAGATCGGATGGTCGGCGCGCACCAGCTCCATCAGCCGGGCGGTCACATCCTCCTTGGTGAAACCGGCGTCGGGAATATCGAAATCGACACGACTGTCGTCCTCGGCGACCGCTGCCCCGGTGATTGGGAAGGGGCACACGACGGTCAGCAGGTGGCAGGCGGAATGCATGCGCATCAGGAGGTGTCGCCGCTCCCAGTCGATTAGAAGCTTCAGCTTTTCGCCGACTGCCGGCAAGGCCTGTTCCGGCGCAGGCACATGGATGATCTCTTCCTTGGTTTCGCCGGTGATGGTGGCGGCGATCGCGATGCGGCCGCCGTCGGCACGTTCGAGCATGCCGGTATCGCCCGGCTGTCCGCCCGACGTGGCGTAGAAGATCGTGCGGTCGAGAAGGATGCCGCCGCGATCGTTGATGGCGACGACCTCGGCCTCGGCCGTCTTCTGGTAGGCGTCGTCGCGAAACAGCGCCTCGGTCTTGTACGCCATCATGCTACCTTTTCGAACGGCACGGAAATGTCGGCTTTTTCCTCCATCCAGCCCGGCACCGGAAGGTTCTTGCCGCGCAGGAATTCCGGATTGAAGAGCTTGGACTGGTAGCGCGTGCCGTAGTCGGCAAGGATCGTCACGATGGTGTGGCCGGGTCCGAGCTCGCGCGCCAGCCGGATGGCGCCGGCGATGTTGATGCCTGTCGAGCCGCCGACGCAGAGCCCCTCTTCCTGGATCAGGTCGAAGATGATGCGCAACGCTTCCTCGTCAGGGATCTGGTAGGAGAAGTCCGGCGTGAAGCCTTCGAGATTGGCGGTGATGCGGCCCTGGCCGATGCCCTCGGTGATCGAGTTGCCGTCGGATTTCAACTCGCCGCTGGTGTAGAAACTGTAGAGCGCGGCGCCCAGCGGATCGGCGAGCGCGATCTTGACGTCCTTGCTCTTGCCCTTGAGCCCGAGAGCGACACCGGCGAGCGTGCCGCCGGAGCCGACGGCCGAGACGAAGCCGTCGATCTTGCCGCCGGTCTGGGCCCAGATTTCCTGCGCGGTCGTGCGGACATGGCCGTCGCGGTTGGCGACATTGTCGAACTGGTTGGCCCAGATCGCGCCGTTGGGTTCGGAGCGCGCCAGTTGCTCGGCAAGGCGGCCCGACAGTTTTATGTAATTGTTGGCGTTCTTGTACGGCACGGCCGGCACTTCGATGAGCTCCGCGCCCAGGATCTTGATCGTGTCCTTCTTTTCCTGGCTCTGCGTGTCGGGGATGACGATCACGGTGCGGTAGCCGAGCGCCTTGGCGACCAGCGTCAAGCCGATGCCGGTGTTGCCGGCAGTGCCTTCGACGATGAGCCCGCCGGGCTTGAGCAGGCCGCGCTGCTCGGCATCGCGGATGATGAAAAGGCCGGCGCGATCTTTCACCGATTGTCCCGGATTCATGAATTCGGCCTTGCCGAGGATCTCACACCCGGTCGCTTCCGAAGCCTTGTTGAGCCGGATCAGGGGCGTGTTGCCGATCGCTTCGATCACAGAACGGGGCATGTGGGATTCCTTCATGTGTGCGGCGAGACCCTAAAAACCGGGCGCCGCGGTTTCAAGGCAAGATTTTGCCTGGTCCAGTCGCATTCCGGATGGTGCAATGCTCGCGATCATTTCAACGCCGGGTGCAAAACCGCTCTTTTCAACCGATTTCTCCGCCGCTAGAGCAGATCGCAACATCCGCAGGACACCCCATGACACTTTACCGGGCCAATCCGAAAGACGGTGTCGCCTGGATCACGGGCGGCAGCAGCGGGCTTGGCCGGGCACTGGCCAAGGATCTCGCCAATCAGGGCTATGCCGTGGCGGTGACGTCGCTGCCGCAGGATCCGGCCGACACGCTGATCGTCGAAACCGCGCAGATGTCCGGACATGTGAGGTCCTTTCCCTGCGACGTGACCGACGAGCACGGCATGGCGCGCACGGCCGCCGCGATCGAAGAACAGATGGGGCCGATCGTGCTTGCCGTCTTCAACGCCGGCAACTACATCGCCACCCCCGGCGAGAATCTAGTGGTGCGCGATTTCCATCGCTCCTTCGCCGTGAATTATTTCGGCATTGTCAACGGCGTGGTGCCTGTCGTCGAGCATATGCGCGTGCGCGGACGCGGCCATGTCGTTCTGGTCGGATCGGTCACCGCCTATTCCGGCTGGCCGACAACGGCGGCCTATGGCGGCACCAAGGCCGCGATCAACATCCTGGCGGAGTCGCTGAAATACGACTTCGACAAGATGAACATCCGTGTCCAGGTCATCAATCCGGGATTCGTCGACACGCCCTTGACCGAAAAGAACAAGCTGCCGATGCCGGGCCTCATGCCTGTGCACCGCGCGTCGCGCCGCATGGCGCGCGGCATCAGGAAGGGCGGCTTCGAAGTCACCTTCCCGTATCACATAAGCTGGCCGTTGAAGCTGCTCGGCCTGCTGCCGCGGCCGATCGGCCGCTTCGTCATCGGCCTCACCACACACTGGTGGGGGCGGCCGTTGCATTTCGATCGCAGGCCGGCGGGCGAACAAGACCCATCCCGCGACAGGGCACCATAAGCCGACGCAACGGCGATTGCCTGCCGGCGGGTACGGCCATAGGTTGAGAATCATTGCTTGGAGACTGGGATGGGGCGGCGGATCGTGCTGGCGGTGCTTGGCCTTGCAGTCATCCTGGTCGCCGGCTTCTTCCTTGGCCCGCGCGTGCCGGTCGATACCACAATCCGCTTCGATCCATCGGTGATCGGCGATGATCCGCAGGCCTATCTGGCGCGTGAGGAGGCAGCCGTGCCCAACATTCGCGACGGGCTCGACAAGGAGATCATCTGGGCGAACCCGATGGTCCACGCCAAGACGCCTTTGGCCATCGTCTACATCCATGGCTTTTCCGCTTCGAAGGGCGAGGTTCGCCCGCTGCCGGACGATGTCGCAGACGAATTGGACGCCAACCTTTTCTTCACGCGCCTGACCGGCCACGGCCAGGACGGCGCGACGATGGCGCAAGGCAGCGTCAATGCCTGGATCAACGACTATGAGGAGGCCTTGGCCATCGGCCGCGCCATCGGCGACAAGGTGATCGTCATCGGTACCTCGACCGGCGGCTCGCTGGCGGCATGGGCCGCAACACAGCCGGGCGCTTCGGACGGTGTCGCGGCCATAGCGTTCATATCGCCGAATTTCGGCGTCAAGGCCTCCGGCGCCGAGGTGCTGACCATGCCCTGGGGCAGGCAGATCGCAGAACTTGTCGGCGGTAAGGAGCGCAGCTTCCCGGCGCGCAACGCGCTGCACGAGAAATTCTGGACCACCAGATATCCCATGAAGGCGGTGCTGCCGATGGCGGCACTCACCAACCTCGCCTATGGCGCGCCGGTCGAGAAGGCAACGATCCCCGCCCTGTTCATCTTCTCGGATTCCGACAAGGTGGTGCGGCCGGATCGCACGCGCGAGATTGCCGGGCGCTGGGGCGCTCCGCACGAGCTGGTTCCGGTCGACGACACCGGAGATCCGGACAATCACGTCATCGCCGGCGATGCGCTGTCGCCGCAGACCACGGCTTTCCTCACCCAGCGTATCGTGGTGTGGGTGAAGGCGCTGATGCAGCAGCAAGCAGCCCAGTGAGACGAAAATGGCCGGAGCGATGCTCCGGCCATTCCTCGATCGGATTTGATGAGCTCAAGCAGCCCGGTTCGCCGGACGTTTGCCGCCGAAGCGGCGCTTGTTGTTGCCCTTGAAGCGTTTGAAGCCGTCGGGCTTGCTCGAGCCATTCGGCTTGGCCGCGGCCGGGCGTTCACCTTGTGGCTTCGGTCCGCGCTCGCCATTGGGCTCGCCGGCGAAGTGCTTCTTGCCACCGCCATTGCCCGGACGGCGGCCATCGCGGCGGCCGCCATGATGCTCGCGGTCATTGGCGGGCTCGAAATGGCGCTCGGCCTTTTCCCTGGGGTCGCGCTGCGGATCCGGGCTGCCGAGGTGATCGGCAACGACCGGCAGCTTCATGCGGATGATGCGCTCGACCTGCCGCAGCTTGGCATTCTCCGAAGGATCGCAAAGCGTGATCGCGATGCCGTCCCTGCCGTTGCGGCCGGTGCGGCCGATGCGGTGGACATAGCTTTCCGCCTCGTCCGGCAGGTCGAAATTCACGACATGGCTGATGCCGGGCACGTCGATGCCGCGCGCGGCGATATCGGTCGCAACCAGGATGCGAACCGAGCCGTCGCGGAAATCGTTGAGCGCCTTCTGGCGAGCGTTCTGCGACTTGTTGCCGTGGATGACGGCGGCTTCGAAACCGTCGCGTACAAGATCCTTGGTGACGCGGTCGGCGCCGTGCTTGGTGCGTGAGAACACGATCACCGTGCGCATCGCCTCGTCGGCCAGCATCTTTGACAGCACCTGGCGCTTCTGCTTGGTGCGGGCGAGCACCACGCTCTGCACGATCTCGGCCGCCGTCGTGCTTTGCGGCGAGACCTCGATGCGGACCGGATCCTTCAACAGGCCCTTGGCGAGTTCGGCGATCTCGTTCGGCATGGTGGCCGAGAACAGCGCCGTCTGGCGGTCCGGCGCGGTCGCCTTGGCGATGCGCTTGACGTCGTTGATGAAGCCCATGTCCAGCATGCGATCGCCCTCGTCGAGGACGAGCCATTTGGTGTCGGCAAGGATCAGATCACCCTCGCGCACCAGATCGGTCAATCGGCCAGGCGTGGCGATCAGGATATCGACTCCGGGCGCGATCTTCTTCACCTGGCTGAAGCGCGAAACGCCGCCAAGGACGAGCGCGGTCGATATATGCGCGCCTTTGGCAAGCAGCTTGATCGTGTCCTCGATCTGAACGGCGAGCTCGCGGGTCGGCGCCAGGATCAGCGCGCGCGCCGTCTTCGGCCGTCGCTTGGTGCCGAGGCCGATGATCTTCGACAGGATCGGCAGCGCGAAGGCCGCCGTCTTGCCCGAACCGGTCTGGGCGATGCCGAATATGTCGCGGCCTTCGAGCTGCGGCGGGATCGCCTGCACCTGAATCGGCTTCGGCTCGGTGAAGCCCGCGGCAACCGTGGCCTTCAGCAGCGCACCGCCGATGCCAAGGGCCGCGAAACCGGAGAGTTCCTCAGCGTCGTTGCTGGGGATAGTGTTTTCGTTGGTCAAAATTATCTTCTTTCAGGCGGCGCAATCGCCGCAAACGTCGAATGGCGGCAGGGCGCAACCTGCCGTCGAAACAATCATCAGGAAACGACAAGGCGGCGGACGAGAAACGTCCGCGCGGCTGCGCTGTCGTGCCCGCGGGCTTCATGCCCCGGGGCTTTTTCGCCGTCTTGCCGATCGGCCGGGGCCGACTTGAAAGAGGGAAAACAGACGCAACCAGTCTCATTCGTGGAGAAAGCCGGACAAGCCGGCCCAAGCGCCTATGCCGCCGCATATGGCCGAGTCCGCGCCGAAATGCAAGGGGTCATGTTGCAATGCAGCAAAACGAGGGCGCTTGCGCTCCCCTGCCCTCGCCATTACCACAACTGACTTATCCGTTTTGGGGACCAGCGATGAAAGACGTGCTGAAGGAACTCGAGCGCCGCCGCGAGATTGCCCGCATGGGCGGCGGCAAGGACCGCATCGAGGCGCAGCACAAGAAGGGCAAGCTCACCGCCCGCGAGCGTATCGAGGTCTTCCTCGACGAGGGTTCGTTCGAGGAGTTCGACATGTATGTCGAGCACCGCTCGACCGATTTCGGCATGGAGAAGACCAAAATCGCCGGCGACGGCGTCGTCACCGGCTGGGGCACGGTTAACGGGCGCCCGGTCTATATCTTCGCCAAAGATTTCACCGTGTTCGGCGGCTCGCTGTCGGAGGCGCATGCCGAGAAGGTCATCAAGGTCCAGGAAATGGCGCTGCGCAACCGCGCGCCGATCATCGGCCTCTACGATGCCGGCGGCGCGCGCATCCAGGAAGGCGTGGCCGCGCTCGGCGGTTATGCCGAGATCTTCCAGCGCAACGTGCTCGCCTCCGGCGTCATCCCGCAGATCTCGCTGATCATGGGGCCTTGCGCGGGCGGCGACGTCTACTCGCCCGCCATGACCGATTTCATCTTCATGGTGCGCGACACCTCCTACATGTTCGTCACCGGACCGGATGTGGTGAAAACGGTGACCAACGAGACGGTGACCGCCGAAAGCCTGGGTGGCGCTTCCGTGCACACCACCAAATCCTCCATCGCCGACGGCGCCTACGACAACGACGTCGAGGCGCTGCTGCAAATGCGCCGGCTGGTCGATTTGCTGCCGGCATCCAACACGGCCGAGATTCCCGAGATCGAATGCTATCAGTCGGTCACGGATCACGACCTGTCGCTCGACCGGTTGATCCCGGACAATGCCAACAAGCCTTATGACATCAAGGAACTGATCCTGAAGGTCGCCGACGAAGGCGATTTCTTCGAGATCCAGCAGAGCTTTGCCAAGAACATCGTCACCGGCTTCGGCCGCGTCGAGGGCCGCACAGTTGGTTTTGTCGCCAACCAGCCGATGGTGTTGGCCGGCGTGCTCGATTCCGACGCCAGCCGCAAGGCGGCGCGCTTCGTGCGCTTCTGCGACTGCTTTTCCATTCCGATCGTAACCTTCGTCGACGTGCCGGGCTTCCTGCCGGGCACCGCTCAGGAATATGGCGGGCTGATCAAGCATGGCGCCAAGCTGCTCTTCGCCTATGCCGAGGCGACCGTGCCGAAGATCACCGTCATCACCCGCAAGGCCTATGGCGGCGCCTATGACGTGATGGCTTCGAAGCATTTGCGCGGCGACATGAACTATGCCTGGCCGACGGCGCAGATCGCGGTGATGGGCGCCAGGGGCGCGGTCGAGATCATCTACCGCAAAGATATCGGCGATCCGGAGAAAATCGCTGCTCATACAAAAACTTACGAGGATCGCTTCCTGTCGCCCTTCGTCGCCGCCGAGCGCGGCTATGTCGACGAGGTGATCATGCCGCATTCGACCCGGCGCCGTGTCGCCAGGGCGCTGCGCATGCTGCGCAACAAGGACATGCAGAACCCCTGGAAGAAGCACGACAACATCCCCTTGTGAGCAGGCCTCCATCTGCCGAAGGACGACAACCGCTAACATGAGCGCGGAGACGAAATGCGAATAACGCTTGCGGCCCAAGGCCTTATTCCGTGCAAGGGCTATGGCGGCATCCAGCGGCAGGTCGAATGGCTGGCCACGGAAATGGTCAAGATGGGGCATCAGGTGACCTTGATCGCCGGCCCGGGATCGTCGCATCCGATGTGCGAGGTTCGCCACGCGGTGACCAATGACGAGTGCCGCGCGGCTGTGCCCAAGGATACCGACATCGTCCATCTCCACGCCTGGAAGGTCGAAGTTCCGTTTCCGACGCTCAACACCGAGCGCGGCCATCTGCCGGATTACCCGAGGCCGCAGCCGAACTGGAGCTTCATCAGCGCCCGCCATGCCGAGCTGCATGGTCGCAAGACCTTCGTCTACAACGGCTTTCCGGTGGATGCCTATCGCCTGGCGCCGTCGAAGAACGACCATCTGTTTTTCATGGCGGCCATCGCGCGGGCCGGAAAGGGCCTCAACCGGGCGGTGGACCTGGCGAAAAAGTATGATTTCAAGCTCGATATCGCCGGCGGCTCGCGCTGGAAGCTGCTCGGTCGCAGCAAGACGCGCCGCGAGGGCGTGTTCTTCAAGAGCCTGTCGTCGCGCTTCCGCTACCACGGCATGGTCGACGGCGAGCCGAAGGTGCGCCTGCTGGGTGAGACCAAGGCCTTTCTGAACCCGATTTCCTGGGAAGAGCCTTTTGGCAATGCGCCGGTCGAATCCATGCTGTGCGGCACGCCGGTCTTGACCACGGCGCGCGGCGCGCTGCCCGAAACCGTCGATGCCGATACCGGCCGCTTCTTCGACACGGATGAGGAGTTCGCGCGCGGTTTCGGTGAAATCGCCGGTTTGCCGGCGCAAAGATGCCGCGAATCCGCGGCAGACCGGTTTCCGATCCAGAAAGCCGCCAAAGCCTATCTGGAGCTCTACCGCCGCATTCTTGATGGCGAAGCGCTTCCGTGAGACATCACGCAGGCGTGTCCCGTCAGCGGTGGCCGTTCCCGATCGAAAAGGTTTCGCGCATTGCGCCCCATCCTGGTTTTCTGCCTGCCGGCGATCGGTGATTTCATCCGCTGCCATTCGGCCATCCGGATCATTGCCGAGAGATTCCCCGGTCAGCCGATCGATATCGTCACATCGAGGATCGCCGCGCCGCTGGCGCGGCTGATGCCGCATGTCCGCAAGGTGTGGATAGCCGAGAAGCACTGGAAGCCTGGGCTGAAAGAGCGGGCTGGCCTGGCGCGCGAAATCCGCAAGGAGAATTACCGGGCGGCCTATATGCTCACCAGCAGCACCAAGGCTTGCCTGGTGCCGTGGCTGGCCGGAATACCGGAGCGCATCGGCTATCCGCGCGAGTTCCAGTTCGGCATCGTCAACCGACTGCCCGCCGGTTGGCTGAAATCGATGGTGGCCTTCGGCCCGCGCAAGACACGGCTGGCGGAGCAGGTTTGCGCAATCGCGCGCCTCGGCAAAAGGCCAGCCGAAGACGCACCGCTGCCGGCTCCGCAACTGGTCGTTTCCGCCGAGGCGCTTGCCGCTTGGCGCCGGCGCAACGGGATCGACCCGGCCAGGCCGGTGATTGCCCTCTATACGTCCGATTTCGCCAACAAGCGCTCATGGCCGATAGAACGCTTCGTCTCGATCGCGCGCGACTATGTTGCCCGAGGCTGGTCGGTCTGGCTGATCGGCGGACCGCGCGAGCGGCAGGCCGCGGCCGAAATCAAGGCTCAATTGCCCGACGCGGTCGATTTCACCGCGACGCCCGATATTGCGGAGGCCATGTGCCAGATCGCGGCCTCGACCGTCTTTCTCGGCGTCGATGGCGGCCTCTCCCATGCCGCCGGGGCGTTGGGCGGTCCGTGCGTGCTCATCTACGGCTCGAACCGAGCCTATGTGCACGGTCCGGTCAACGAACAGGTGGTCTTTCTCGAACCGCCGATTTCGACTCCGGGCTGGGTGGAGAACACGCGCGCCGTCAGCGAAGACAGGGTTCGCGAGGCGCTGGCGGCAGCGGTCCGAAAACACGCGCCGCAATTCGCCTGATCTGTTCCTCGGCCGCAGTGCCGCAGCGGTTCATCGAACGGTATTCTGCGTCAGTTCGCGAAGTACCGGCACGATCGCCAGAGGCAGGTCTTCCGCGATCAAACCCGGGCCGAAACGGCTGCCGGCCTCGGCGTGGATCCAGACTCCTGCGCAAGCCGCTTCGAAGGCCGGCATGCCTTGTGCGAGAAGCCCGGCAATGATGCCCGCCAACACGTCGCCCGAGCCGGCGGTTGCGAGCCAGGGCGCGCCGTTGCTGTTGATCGCGGCGCGGCCGTCCGGCGCGGCGATCACGCTGTCGGCGCCCTTGTAGACGATCACGGCGTTGGCGCGCCGCGCTGCTTCGCGCGCCTTCGCCAGTTTCGACAACGCCGCGTCGGCCGCGATGTCCGCAAACAACCTGCCGAACTCACCCTCATGCGGCGTCATGATCAACGCCGGCGCGTCCGGTCTGCCTGCTGCCTCGAACAGCGTCGCGGCCGCATTGCGGAAAGACGTGATGCCGTCGGCGTCGAGCACGAGGCCCTCGACGCCGCCGTCCCGGCGGTTTTTGGCAAGCACGGCGAGCGTGAAATCGCGCGCCTTGTCGCCGATGCCGAAGCCGGGGCCGAGGACGAAGGCGGACGGCCGGCGATCGCCGACAAGGTCATGCACGTCCTCGATCGCGTCGACCTTGCGCAGCATGATCGAGGTGAGGTGCGCCGCGTTGACCTGCATGGCGTTGGCGGGCGACAGCACGGTGACGGCCCCTGCCCCGCTTCTTGCGGCCGCGAGCGCTGCAAGGCGCGCCGCGCCCGTCGCGGATGGTCCGCCCGAAAAGACGCTCGTGTGGCCGCGCTTGTATTTATGCGCGTCGACGGCCGGCGCGGGAAAGTTCGCTATCCAGAGCCCGGGCCCGTTCTCGAACGCCCGCGGCGCGACTGCCTTGATGATCTCGTCGCGAATGCCGATGTCGGCCAGCACGATCTCGCCGCATCGCTCTCGGCCAGGCAGAAGCAGATGCCCAGGCTTCTTTCGCGCGAAAGTCACAGTCAGGACCGCGCGAAACGCCGAGCCGAGGACTTCGCCGCTTTCGCCGGAAACGCCTGAAGGCAGGTCGACCGCGACAACCGGCAGGTTCATTCCCGTGACGATGTCGACCGCGCCCTTGGCGTCGCCGGATACCGGCTTCGACAAGCCTGCGCCATAGATCGCGTCGACGACCAGCGAGCCGGCTTGCGCGGTAAAGGCCGAAAGCGGGCGCCGTTCCAAGGCGCAGTCGGCCGCCGCAAGCGCGGCATCGCTGCCTGCCCGCGGTTTGCCCGATGTCCACAGGGCTACATCGACGCCAGCCTCGGCCAGCAGCCGCGCCACGACATAGCCGTCGCCGCCATTGTTGCCGGGGCCGCACAGCACGTGCACGTTTTTCGCCGCAGGATAGCGCTTAAGCACTACCGCAGCGACCGCCTCGCCCGCACGTTGCATTAAGCGATAGCCATCGAACGGCCCGGCCGCGATTGTCAGCCGGTCGGCCTCGGCCATTTCGGCCGGCGATAGAAGTTCGTTGCGCATGGGATTGCCGATTTCCATGCGATCAAGCATTGTCCAGTTTTCAGTTCGAAGCAAACCAGCGCGACGCGGCATTTGTTGCACGTGTGGTCGCATCCGGGAGGGGCTGCCTGAAAATTGCGCTGTCTGCCCGTTTTTTGCGCAGACGTGAGGAGGGGCGATGTATAGGGTTTAGGCGTCCATGACGCATCCGATGCAGCGGATGACGCGAATTTGCATCCGTATGCGGCATGGGCTCGAAAACGCTCCTCACCGCCTGCACTGCTCACGATTGGCACGGTTCGTGCTTGATGGAGGCGCAAGCGGGGCACACAACCCGTCTTCTTGGCAGTGGAGGCCACTTTTTACATGAAAAAGATCGAAGCGATCATCAAGCCATTCAAGCTGGACGAAGTGAAGGAAGCGCTTCAGGAGGCCGGACTGCAAGGTATCACCGTCACCGAGGCCAAGGGCTTCGGCCGCCAGAAGGGTCATACCGAGCTTTATCGCGGCGCCGAATATGTCGTTGACTTCCTGCCCAAGGTGAAGATCGAGGTGGTGCTCGGCGACGAGGCCGTCGAAGGCGCCATCGAGGCCATTCGCAAGGCGGCGCAGACCGGCCGCATCGGCGATGGAAAAATCTTCGTCTCCAACATAGAGGAAGTCGTGCGCATCCGTACCGGCGAGACCGGTATCGACGCCATCTGACCTTCAACCCACACCGGACGTCATCACACAGGGAAGAAATGACATGACGACAGCCAAAGACATCATGAAGCAGATCAAGGACAACGACGTGAAATTCGTCGACCTGCGCTTCACCGATCCGCGGGGCAAGCTGCAGCATGTGACGATGGATGTCGTCGAGGTCGAGGAAGACATGTTCGCCGACGGCGTCATGTTCGACGGCTCCTCGATCGCCGGCTGGAAGGCGATCAACGAGTCCGACATGGTGCTGATGCCCGACACCGATACCGTCCACATGGACCCGTTCTTCGCGCAGTCGACCATGGTCATCCTGTGCGACATCCTCGATCCGATCTCGGGCGAAGCCTATAATCGCGATCCGCGCGGCACCGCCAAGAAGGCCGAAGCCTATATGAAGTCGGAAGGCATCGGCGATACCATCTATGTCGGCCCGGAGGCCGAGTTCTTCGTGTTCGACGACGTCAAGTACAAGGCTGATCCTTACAACACCGGCTTCCGCCTCGACTCGACTGAACTGCCGTCCAACGACGACACCGACTATGAGACCGGCAATCTCGGCCACCGTCCGCGCATCAAGGGCGGCTATTTCCCGGTGCCGCCGATCGATTCCTGCCAGGACATGCGCTCCGAGATGCTGACCGTGCTCGCCGAGATGGGCGTGCGCGTCGAAAAGCATCACCATGAGGTCGCCGCCGCCCAGCACGAGCTCGGCATCAAGTTCGACACGCTGGTGCGCAACGCCGACAAGATGCTGATCTACAAGTATGTCGTGCACCAGGTCGCCAACGCCTATGGCAAGACGGCCACCTTCATGCCGAAGCCGGTGTTTGGCGACAACGGCTCGGGCATGCATGTCCACCAGTCGATCTGGAAGGGCGGCAAGCCGACCTTCGCCGGCAACGAATATGCAGGCTTGTCGGAGAGCTGCCTCTACTACATCGGCGGCATCATCAAGCACGCCAAGGCCATCAACGCCTTCACCAATCCGCTCACCAACTCCTATAAGCGTCTGGTGCCGGGCTATGAGGCGCCGGTGCTGCTCGCCTATTCGGCGCGCAACCGTTCGGCCTCCTGCCGCATTCCGTTCGGCTCCTCGCCGAAGTCGAAGCGCGTCGAGGTCCGCTTCCCCGATCCGGGCGCGAACCCCTATCTCGGCTTCGCCGCCATGCTGATGGCCGGCCTCGACGGCATCAAGAACAAGATCCATCCGGGACAGCCGATGGACAAGGACCTCTACGACCTGCCGCCGAAGGAATTGAAGAAGATCCCGACCGTCAGCGGCTCGCTGCGCGAGGCGCTGCAGAACCTCGACAAGGACCGCGGCTTCCTGAAGGCCGGCGGCGTCTTCGACGACGACCAGATCGACTCCTATATCGAGCTGAAGATGGCCGAGGTCATGCGCTTCGAGATGACCCCGCACCCGGTCGAGTACGACATGTATTATTCGGTCTAAGCTTCTGATCGAACGCTGAAATCAAGCCCTTGGAGGTCGTGGCCTCCAAGGGCTTTTCATTTTTGTAGACGGGTTTCGCGGCCTTCTTTTTCGAGCAGCAAAAAGAACCCCGGCGTTAGCCGGGGTTCTCGCATGGACAGGTGTCGGAGGGCTGACGCCTATCCCGCAAGCTCGTCGGGTCCGTGCAGCGTCCAGTCGGCGCGGCGCGACAGGAACAGCAGGAAATAGATCGCGGCGACCGCCATGATCGCCAGGGTGGCGATCAGGCTCGGGCGTCCGAAGGCGGCGTCGAGCCAGTTCTGATAGGCGACATAGATCAGCGCCACGAAGGCGAGGATCGCAGGCACCGGGAACAGCGGCATGCGATAGTGGCCGCCCGAGGTGGTGCCGTTGCGGCGGCCGGCGAAGACGGCGACGCACAGCAGCGCATAGATCACGACCAGCGAGGTGCCGCTGACCACCAGCAACAGGTTGAGGTCGATGAAGCAGGCAAGGGCGGCCAGCACCACCACGACGATGGTTGCGATCCATGGCGAGGCGTAAGTGCCGTGCACGGACGCCACCGCATTGTTGATCGGGCCGAACCAGGTCTTGTCCCGACCGGAGCTGAAGAGCAGTCGCGCCGCCTGCAGGATGATGGCGATGACGGCGTTGAAGATGGCGACCGCGATCGCCAGGCTGATCGCCACCGTCAGCCAATGGCCGCCGCGCGCCTCGAGGAAATATTCGATCTTCTGCGGAGCCGCGAGCAGGCCGATCAGATCCGGCGCGCCGAGAAGCACCGCGGTCAGCGGGATGAGCTCGGCGGCGACCGTGATCACCAGCGCCCAGAGCACCACCTTGCCGATGTTGCGCTTGGCGTCGTGCGTCTCCTCACCGAAATAGGCGGCCGCGCCATAGCCGTTATAGGCAAAGAGCGACACGGCGGTGGATGCCAGGATGATGGCGGCCGAGGCCGGAACCAGCGTGTTGGTCGTGGCGTCGAGCAGTTGTGGCGCGGTGAACAGGCTGGAGAGCGGCCGCTCGACATGGACGAAGCCGAGCCCGGTCAGGATCAGGAGCGCCAGCATTTCGATGCCGAGAAAGATACCGGTGACGAAGGCGTTGAGTTTTATGCGCATGGCGGCGACTGCGCCGGCCAGGATGATCGTCACCACGCCGACCCATTGCGGGCTGAGATTGGGAATGATGACGCCGAGATAGGTGCCGACGCCGAGCGCGATGACGGCGACGATCAAGACGATCGACACGAACACCAGCACCAAGGTCACGAAGCCCCAGAAGCGGCCGAGTGTGCGACCGATCATCGTGTATTCGCCGCCGGCCATCGGATAGGCCGAGGAAAGCTCGGCATAGACGAAGGCCATGAACAGGCCGATGACGGCCGCAATCACGAAGCTCAGGAATGAGCCGGTGCCGGCCAGCGCGATGACGCCCGGCACGATGATGAAGACGGACGATGCGGGCGTTACGGCCGAGAGCACGATCATCAGCGTGCCCAGCGCGTTCAGCGCCCTGTCCAGGCCCTTGGCGCCGGGGGCGGCCTTGTCGGCGGCCGCCGTGGTGGCTTCATTTGTAGACATTATCCTCCCCTTTTTTTAATTGGATAAAAATTATTATCCGCAGCGGAAGCTATCCGTGTCGCCGCATAGCGTCAACAAATATGCGATATGCCGACTTGCAAAAATTCACTCGCCGGTTTTTATTGAATCAAATTCAGGAAACGAAATGGGCAGACCCAAGACACAGACCGATCGCCGCCTCACCCTAGTCGCAGCGGCGGAATCGATGATCGCCAAGCGCGGCCTCGCGGGCGTCACCTTGCGCGACGTGGCCAACGAGGCCGGCATGAGCTCGAGCGCCCTGCTCTATTATTATCCCGGCCTCAAGGAGCTTCTGGACGACGTGCAGAAGAAGGCGGTGGAACGCTTCTGCACCCAGCGCGCGTCAGCGGTCGCCGCGATCACCGATCCACGGGCGCGGCTGAGGACGATGCTGGAAAGCGGCCTGCCGACCGATCCGGACGACCAGCTCTGCCGGCTTCTGCTGGAGCTCGGCGCCTATTCGCGCTCGGACGCCAGCTATGCCGCCCGCCACATCACGCTCTTCGAGCGCCAGGTGGCGATTTATGTCGGCATCCTCGAAGCGGGCGCGGCCACCGGCATCTTCAAGCTGAATGCGGCGAGCGAGGTCATCGCCCGCAGCCTGGTCGTCCTCGAGGACGGCCTTGGCCTGCACCTCGTCAACGTCGTGCCGGCGGTCGACCACGCCTCTGCGATGGCGATCCTCACCAGCTATGCAGAACTTGCGACCGGCTGCAGCCTTGGCTGAGCCGGCTCTCATCAATGGAGCATCCCTCAGCATGGACCAACGACTAGCCCCGACCACCACGCCGGCCGGCAAGACACGCGCCCGCGGCCTTGGCATCCCCCTGGCCGGCACGCCAGGCCCGGCAAATGCCATCACCGACGTCGACGGCGTGCTCGTCGGCTATTCGACGCTCATCAAAGGCGACGGCAGGCTCTCCATGGGCCATGGGCCGGTGCGCACGGGCGTCACCGCGATCCTGCCGCTCGGCCGCGACGGCGTGGGGATGGCATTGGCTGCCGGCTACCATTCCTTCAACGGCAATGGCGAGATGACCGGCGCCTCTTGGCTGGAGGAAGCCGGCAGCCTCTCGATGCCGATCCTGATCACCAACACGCACGCGGTCGGCCCCTGCCATCGCGGTGTCATCGATTGGGTGGCGCGCAACAAACCGCAGCTGGCGAGCCAATGGCTGCTGCCGGTGGTGGCCGAAACCTGGGACGGTTATCTGAACGACATCAACGGCTCGCATATCACTGTCGACCATGCGATCGAGGCGATCGACAACGCTGCCGGCGGCGGCATCGAGGAAGGATCGGTCGGCGGCGGCACCGGCATGAACTGCTACGCCTTCAAGGGCGGCTCCGGCAGCGCTTCGCGGATCGTCGACTACGGCCACCGCGCCTACACGGTCGGCGTCTTCCTGCAGGCCAATTTCGGCTCGCGCCAGGAGATCAGCATCGCCGGCGTGCCGCTCGGGCACGAGCTTGCCGCCGACAATCCGATGGAGGCGTATTTCAGCGGCGGGCCGACCGGCGCCGGCTCCTGCATCGGCATCGTCGCAACAGACGCGCCGCTGCTGCCCGGACAGTGCAAGGCGCTGGCCCGCCGCGTGCCGCTCGGGCTGGCGCGCACCGGCACCGCCGGCTCGCATTTCTCCGGCGATATCTTTCTCGCCTTCTCGACAGCCAACCCTGATGCTCTCAACGGTCGCTTCCCCAAGGGCGCTCCGACAGAGAAGAGCTACAGCCATATGGATTTCATTCCATGGGGCCGCATGGACGATTTTTACACCGCCGTGGTGCAGGCGACTGAGGAGGCCGTGCTCAACGCTCTGGTCGCCAATAAGGATATGGTCGGCCGCGACGGCAATCGTACCCCCGCCCTACCGCGAGACAAAGTGGTGGCGGCGCTGAAATCGCGTGGCGTCATCGCCGACTGACTGCAGCGGGCGGAGTTCGCGGGTAGTCGCCATGCAAAAAGCCCCGGCGTCGACCCGCCGGGGCTTTTAAGATCGTTTTCGTCGCGCCACTGACTGGCAAGCCTGTGACGCCGAACAAGATCAGGCGGCGGCCGAAACGGCTGCGGTCGAGACCTGCGAGATCGTCTTCAGCACCTGCGAGGCGATCTGGTAGGGGTCACCTTGCGAGTTCGGGCGGCGGTCTTCCAGGTAGCCCTTATAGTCGTTCTTGACGAAGGAGTGCGGCACGCGGATCGAAGCACCGCGGTCGGCGACGCCGTAGGAGAACTTGTTCCACGGCGCGGTCTCGTGCTTGCCGGTCAGGCGCTTGTCGTTGTCCGGACCGTAGACGGCGATGTGATCCATCAGGTTCTTTTCGAACTGCGCCATCAGCGCCTCGAAATAAGCCTTGCCGCCGACTTCGCGCATATATTTGGTCGAGAAGTTGCAGTGCATGCCCGAACCGTTCCAGTCGGTGTCGCCGAGCGGCTTGCAGTGGAACTCGATGTCGATGCCGTATTTCTCGGTGAGGCGCAGCAGCAGGTAGCGCGCCATCCACATCTGGTCGGCGGCCTTCCTGGAGCCCTTGCCGAAAATCTGGAATTCCCACTGGCCCTTCGCCACTTCGGCATTGATGCCTTCATGGTTGATGCCGGCGGCGAGGCAGAGGTCGAGATGCTCCTCGACGAGCTGGCGCGCGATGTCGCCGACATTCTTGAAGCCGACGCCGGTGTAGTACGGGCCCTGCGGTGCGGGATAGCCGCTCTCGGGGAAGCCGAGCGGGCGGCCGTCCTTGTAGAAGAAATATTCCTGCTCGAAGCCGAACCAGGCGTCCTCATCGTCGAGAATGGTCGCGCGGCTGTTCGATGCATGCGGGGTGACGCCATCGGGCATCATGACTTCGCACATCACGAGAACACCATTGGTGCGGGCCGGATCCGGGTAAACCGCCACGGGCTTCAGCACGCAGTCAGAGCTGCGGCCCTCGGCCTGGTTGGTGGAGGAACCATCGAAGCCCCACAGCGGCAGCTGCTCGAGCGTCGGGAACTCGGCAAACTCCTTGATCTGGGTCTTGCCGCGCAGATTGGGGGTCGGGGTGTAGCCGTCGAGCCAGATATACTCGAGCTTGTATTTGGTCATTCCAGTGCCTCTCGTTGCTTGGACGCCGCCATGGCGGCATCGATGCATGGCCGGATCGGGCCGGCCTGCCGATGGTTAAAATGCAAGTCGTATGCCACTTCGATATCGCGGGGTGCGGCAAAATGGTCATGGCAAAGCGTTGATTTTATTGAGCCGCCTTAGCAATGCGTTCGGATCGTTCAGGTGCTGATATTGATTAAATGATGTGCACAAGATGATCTTTTAATGGGCATATTGCCTAAAGGAGTCGCAGAACCTATTTTGATGAAAAGGTGAATCGACATGCTCCTGGAAAGACAAGGAGATCGGCAATGCAAGTTACGCCATCGCGTCCATCGGCAAAAATTCTGATGTTCCCGCTTGCAGCAGGCAAGTCTGCCTCAAATTTAGGCGCAAAGGCCAAATTCGCAGCAGAGCTTGCAGCGCTCCGCGGCGAGCACGCCGACTTCGACGGCTGGTACCACGAGGCGGCGGTCAAGGAAGAAAACCAGCTGCGCAAGAGCTGATCGCCTCTTTGAATTCAGGAACGGAAAAGCCCGGCGCGATCGCTCGCGCCGGGCTTTCTGTTTTGAGCGGATGACCAGAGCAGTTCAGCGTTTGACAGGTTAGCCGACCTGCTCTGACTCAGCGTTTTATGCAATTCCGGACGGAAATCGCTGCGCACTTTCCTGGAATCGCTCTGGGTTACTCCTTGGCGTGCAGGTCCGTGCCGAGCGTATCCCTGACGAAGATCATGCCGATGATGAGCGACATCGCCGCGATGATCACCGGGTACCAGAGACCGTAGTAGATATCGCCCTTGTAGGCGCTGAGCGCGAACACCGTTGCCGGCAGCAGACCGCCGAACCAGCCATTGCCGATGTGGTAAGGCAGCGACATCCCGGTGTAGCGGATGCGGGTGGGGAACATCTCGACAAGGATAGCGGCGATCGGCCCATAGACCATGGTCACGAACAGCACCAGGATGAACAGAATGCCGATCGTAAGCGGCCAGTTGATGGCCGCCGGGTCGGCAGTCATGGCGAAGGCGCCGCCGCCCGGGATGGTGTAGACGGTGACTTCCGGCGCGCCGGCTGCCTCGTCCTTGGTCAGGATCTTGTCGGCGATCGCCTGATCGGTCTTCACCGTCGCCTTCTCGCCGCCGCGAATGGCCGTGGCATCGAGCTTCAGTTCCGGGTTGGCGGCGATAAAGGCGTCGAGCTTCTGGTCCGCCACCTTAGCCGCGGCGCGCTTCAGCGGGTAGCCGCCGTCCTGCAGCGACATGTTCACCGCCTTCTGGAAGGCCGCCTCCTTGGCCTTGGCCTGATCGCCGGCGGCAACGGCGTCATAAGATTCCACCGTCTCGTTGCCGATCTTGACCGTGGCAGCCGTGCCGGGGGCCGCGGTGGTCACCACGTCATAGGGCACCGAGTTCTTCGTGAGGAACGACGTCGCGATATCGCAGGAGGTCGTGAATTTCGCCGTGCCGACCGGGTTGAACTGGAACTTGCAGTCGCCGGGCGCCGCCGTCACCGTCGCGCGGGTGTTCTGCTGCGCGGTGGCCAGGGCCGGATTGGCGGCCCAGGTGAGCGCCTTGAACAGCGGGAAGGTGCAGACGATGCCCAAGGCAAGGCCGGCCATGATGATCGGCTTGCGGCCGATCTTATCCGACAGCCAGCCGAACACGACAAAGAAGATCGAGCCGATGGCGAGCGCGATGGCGATCATGACATTGACCGACCACGCGTCGACCTTCAGCACGTTCTGCAGGAAGAACAGGGCATAGAACTGGCCATTGTACCAAATCACGGCCTGGCCGGCGGTGAGGCCGAGCAGCGCCAGCAGCGCGATCTTCGCGTTCTTCCACTGGCCGAAGGCTTCCGAGAGCGGCGCCTTGGAGCCTTTGCCCTCTTCCTTCATGCGCTGGAAGGTTGGCGACTCCGAGAGCGACAGCCGGATCCAGATCGAGATGGCGAGCAGGAAGAACGAGACGATGAAGGGAATGCGCCAACCCCAGTTGGCGTAGGTTTCCTTGCTGAGCGAACCCTGCACGATCAAGATGACGATCAGCGACAGGAACAGGCCGAGCGTCGCCGTGGTCTGGATCCAAGACGTGTAGTAGCCGCGGCGGTCGTCCGGCGCGTGTTCGGCGACATAGGTCGCGGCGCCGCCATATTCGCCGCCGAGCGCCAGCCCCTGCAGCATGCGCAGCCCGATCAGGATCACCGGCGCCGCAATGCCCCAACTGGCGTAGCCGGGCAGCAGGCCGACCAGGAAGGTGGACAGGCCCATGATCGTCATGGTGACGAGGAAGGTGTATTTGCGGCCGACGAGATCGCCGATGCGGCCGAACACCAGCGCGCCGAACGGACGCACGAGGAAGCCGGCGGCAAAAGCCAGCAGTGCGAAGATGTTGCGCGTCGCCTCCGGGATCGCCGGACTGAAGAAGGTCGAGCCGATGAAGGCGGCCAACGAGCCGTAGAGGTAGAAATCGTACCATTCGAAAACGGTGCCGAGCGATGAGGCGAAGATGACCTTCTTCTCCTCCCGCGTCATGCCGCGGCTGGTTCTGCCGGCGGTCGATGCCATTGCCATTGATAAATCCTCCCGTGAGATCCCGTCTGTCCTCCGCGGCTGCGCGCCACCATCCGCGCATCTGCGATGCGCGGACTCGAAAAACGCAGCCAACGAAGGAAAAATGACAGAAAGGGCGCTCGAAAGGCACCGCGACGATGGGATTATGACTTTGGTATTAGGTGCGCTGCGAAAGCGGAGCAGTGCTTGAAATGCTTTAGCCCTGCAGCGCCTCGAGCAGGCTGACCGCCGCGATCAAGTCGCGCTTGCGGGCCGAACGGCGCGCCATCGCCTCGGCATCCTGGCCCCAATGCTCGATCTGCCAATCCTCGTCGACATGGGCCGCAGCCCAAGCTTCCTCGGCGTCGATCTCGCCGAAATCGACGGCCAAGGCCAGCAGCGCCGATCCGGTCAGCGACGTCATGACGTGGATGGCGGCCAGCCGCATCGGCTCGGCGCGTTGGCCAAGATGCACGCCAAGAATGGCGATCGCTTCGCGCGGCTGCTCGACATGGATGACGCCTTCGGCAAGGTTGAAGCGCGCGCCGAGGCTGCCGCGCGCCCAGTCCAGTACCGGATCCCAGAGTTTGTTCTGGCGGTCGACCAGTCCCCGCGGGCCGTCGGCGCGATAGCAAAGAAGATCGGACGAGGCGAAGCGCAGCACGTCTTCCAGCACCGCCTGCGGGTCGGAGGCGACGCCGTCGATGGCGGTGTTGACGAGCCGCATGACGGGCATCGTCACGGGATCTATGACCTCGCTCTGCGCGCTGAATTCATCGGCCACAAGTGACGCAGCCTTTTCAGTCGGCAGCACCATCACGGCCTTGCCCGGCGTGCGCACCGGCCGGCCGTCGAGATGGATGCCAAAACCGTTCTCGACGGGAGCCACCGAAACAGCCTTGTAGAAACGCTTAGGCAGCGGCGTCTTCATCTGGATCTGAGCGCGCCGCACCGGGTCGGGATCGGAGAGCAGTTTTCCGGCTTCGAGGTCTTCGAGGATATCGCGCATGCCGAACTCCTTAAAGCAATTCCAGGAAAAGTCTGTAGCGGTTTTCCGTTCGGAATTGCGGCTATGGTGCTGGCTGCCTGCGCGCCGGCCGGTTGACGATGATCAGTCCAGCGGCGATCAGGCCGAGCGCCAGGATTATCCTGACCGTCGGCGGCTCGCCCAACAACACCGCGCCGCACAGGACGCCGAACACAGGCGACAAGAAGGCGAAACTCGACAGGCTTGCCGCCGGATAGCGCGTGAGCAGCCAGAACCACAAAACATAGGTGAAGGCGACAATATAGAAAGACTGGAACAGCAGCGCCAGTGTCGGCAATGGGGCAATCGCACGGATCGGCGGGCCGGCGAAAGGCATCACCAGGGCGCCCACAATAGCGGCGCCGGCCAACTGATAGAGCAGCAGCTTCTCCGCGCGCGTCTCGACCAGCTTCGATCGCTTGATGACGATGCTGGTGGCCGCCCAGAGAATGCCCGAGCCAAGACTGAGCAGATCGCCGGTCAGCGTTGCGCCGCCGCCGGCAACGATTCCGTCGGAGAAAACCGCCGCCAGGCCGCAAAAGGCGAGAACAAGCCCACCGAGCTTGCGCGCGTTGATGCGCTCGCCAAGCAGAAAATGTCCGCCGATCAGCACCCAGAACGGCATGGTGTTGACCAGGAGCGTGTTACGGGCAACGGTGGTGTATTCGAGCCCGATATAGAGGCAGAGGAACTCGACGCCGAAGAGCACGCCGACGACGATGCCGGCGGTCAGCGTCCCGTCCGCTTCGAAGAGCCTGATGCCGCGCAGCTGGCACCAGGCGAACACGCAGGCTCCCCCGATAAGCGAACGGGCGACCGAGACGAACACAGGGTCGTAACCTGCATAAGAGACCTTGGCGGCGACGTAGTTCAGCCCCCAGGAGAAGGTCAGCCCGACCATGATGGCCGCCGCCGCCATATCGACCGCGTCGCGGCGATCCAGTACGGGCGCAGCAGTCAAATCTCAGTCCTCCGCGCTCTGTTCGTCAAAGCCGAGAAGGTTCCAGCTCTGGCGCATATGCGGCGGCATTGGCGCGGTCACATCGATCACGCCTTGGTCGGGATGCGGTATGACGATCCGGCGGGCATGGAGATGCAGACGGTTCTGGATGCCGCCCGGAAATTCCCAGTTGGTGTCAGCCTCGAAATATTTGGGATCGCCGATGATCGGGCAGCCGATATGGGCGGCGTGGACGCGAAGCTGATGGGTGCGGCCCGTGTAAGGCTCCATCTCCAGCCAGGACAGCGACTGTGCGGCCTGCTCGACCACGCGGTAATAGGAGACGGCGTGATCGGCGCCCTTCTCGCCATGCTTGGCGATGCGCACGCGGTCGCCGTCCGGCGTCGCCTCCTTGACCAGCCAGGTCGAGATCTTGTCCTCTCGCTTCGCCGGCACGCCCTTGACCAGCGCCCAGTAGGTCTTCTTGGTTTCGCGCGCCCGGAACGCTTCCGACAGCTTCATCGCGGCGAGACGGGTGCGGGCGACGACCAGCACGCCGGACGTGTCGCGGTCGAGGCGATGGACGAGGCGCGGCTTCTCGCCCTTCTGGTTGCGCCAGGCCTCCAGCATGTCGTCGACATTACGAGTGACGCCGGAGCCGCCCTGCACAGCCAGCCCCGCCGGCTTGTTGAAGACGAAGACTTTCGGGTCCTCATGCAAGAGCATCTTGGCGAGCACGTCGGCATCGCCCTGGTTGCGGATCGAGTGACCAGTGAGCGGAAGGTCGCCCTTCTTGTCGACGTCGAGCGGCGGGACACGTACGGATTGGCCGGGCTCGACGCGCGTGTCGGCCTTCACGCGGCCGCCGTCGACACGGATTTGGCCCGAACGCAAGAGCTTTTGCATGTGGCCGAAGCCGAGGCCTGGATAATGGACCTTGAACCAGCGGTCGAGCCTCATGCCCGCCTCGCCGGCCTCAACCGTGATCTGTTCGACACCTGCCATGGATACGCTTTTCCGTTTGAAAGCGGCGCCATAGCACTAAGGCGAGGATGTTGCGAGCCAAAGACCCAACAAAGCCGGACGATTACCCCAATCGTCGCGCTGGATGCCGTCCAGCCTGGTCGCTCAGTTGCCGGAAGACGGCAGCGATACCACGCAAACCCTCGAGCGCGTCAGGAATCGCCTCTCGCGGCCATTGTCGAGCGAGAACATGCCGCCCCTGCCCTTCACCACATCGATGACAAGGTCGGTGTGCTTCCACGCCTCATATTGCAAGGCGCTGATATAGACTGGCGTGTCGCCGATCTCGCCGAGCTTCACGTCATTGTCGCCGATCATGAACTCGCCGCGCGGATAGCACATCGGCGACGAGCCGTCGCAGCAGCCGCCGGACTGATGGAACAGAACCGGGCCGTGATCGGCGATGATCTCGGCAAGCAGCGCCTCGGCCTCCGGCGTCGCAGACACTTTGCCCAATGAAGTGTTGTCCATCGAAATCTCCTCCAAATGACAGGAGGAAGGCGCGGGTGAACCGCGCCCCTCCCTTCGCCCTGGGAGGATCAGAAGAAGCCGAGCTTCTTGGGACTGTAGCTGACCAGCATGTTCTTGGTCTGCTGGTAGTGGTCGAGCATCATCTTGTGCGTCTCGCGGCCGATGCCGGACTGCTTGTAGCCGCCGAAGGCGGCATGCGCCGGATAGGCGTGGTAGCAGTTCGTCCACACGCGTCCGGCCTGGATGGCGCGGCCGAAGCGGTAGCAGCGGTTGGCGTCGCGGCTCCAGATGCCGGCGCCGAGGCCATAGAGCGTGTCGTTGGCGATCGACAGCGCCTCGTCATCTTCCTTGAAGGTCGTCACGGACACGACAGGGCCAAAGATCTCCTCCTGGAAGATGCGCATCTTGTTGTTGCCCTTGAACACGGTCGGCTTGACGTAATAGCCGCCGGCTAGGTCGCCCGGCAGATGGTTCTGCTCGCCGCCGGTCAGCACCTCGGCGCCTTCCTGGCGACCGATGTCGAAGTAGGACAGGATCTTCTCCAACTGCTCGCTCGATGCCTGGGCGCCGATCATGGTGGCCGGATCAAGCGGGTCGCCCTGGACGATCGCCTCGACGCGCTTCAGCGCGCGCTCCATGAATTTGTCATAGATCTTCTCATGCACCAGCGCACGGCTGGGACACGTGCAGACCTCGCCCTGGTTGAGCGCGAACATGACGAAGCCCTCGATCGCCTTGTCGAAGAAGTCGTCGTCTTCGGCCGTCACATCCTGGAAGAAAATGTTGGGCGACTTGCCGCCGAGCTCGAGCGTCACCGGGATGAGGTTCTGGCTGGCGTATTGCGAGATCAGGCGGCCGGTCGTGGTCTCGCCGGTGAAGGCGATCTTGGCGATGCGATTCGACGATGCCAGCGGCTTGCCGGCCTCGAGGCCGAAACCGTTGACGATGTTGAGCACGCCTTCGGGCAGAAGGTCGCCGATGAGGTCTGCCCACAGCATGATGGAGGCGGGTGTCTGCTCGGCGGGCTTGAGCACCACGCAATTGCCGGCGGCAAGCGCCGGCGCCAACTTCCACACCGCCATCAGCAGCGGGAAATTCCACGGGATGATCTGGCCGACGACGCCGAGCGGTTCGTGGAAGTGGTAGGCGACGGTGTCGTGATCGATCTCGGAGATCGAGCCTTCCTGGCTGCGCAGCACGCCGGCGAAATAGCGGAAATGGTCGACGGCCAGGGGAAGGTCGGCGGCTGTCGTCTCGCGGATCGGCTTGCCGTTGTCCCAGGTCTCGGCGAGCGCCAAAAGGTCGAGATTGTCTTCCATGCGGTCGGCGATGCGATGGAGGATCAGAGCGCGTTCCGCGGGGCTGGTCCTGCCCCAGGCGTCCTTGGCTTTGTGCGCGGCGTCGAGCGCGGCCTCGATGTCGGCCGCATCCGAGCGGGCGATCTCGCACAGGGGCCGTCCGGTGACCGGAGAGATGTTCTCGAAATATTTGCCGGAATGCGTCGCTGCCCACTTGCCGCCGATGAAGTTGTCGTAACGCTTGGCGAACGGAACCTTGGCTGCGCGCGAGAATTCCACCTTGTTCATATCTTCCTCCCGTAAAGGCGCGCCGCGGGATGCGGTGCGTTGGCGGAGGATTTTGCGGATGGTTGCCGCCTTGTCAGCCGGGGGCCCGGCGATCGCGGCCGCCGAGTGTCGCAGAACTGCGACAGGTCAGATCAGGAATCAATGCGGGCGGCGGATTTCGAAACGGGCGAGCTTGCGATGCAGCGTCGCGCGCGAAATGCCGAGATTTTGGGCTGCCGCCGAGACATTGCCGCCGGCCCGCGCCATCGCCCGCTGCAACGCGCCGCGCTCGGCGTCGTCGAGGTCTTCCTTCGCCTTTGCCTGGTCGCCGAGAACGTCGGCAGCCAGCAAACCCCGGGCCAGGGCTTCGCCTGTTATTCCCAGTGCAAGCCGCGCCGACCGGGTCGCGCCGATCACCAGGTCATCCTGGTCGACCGCGATCAGCGCGCCGGCCCCGCGCTCGGCGACCGGCGCCAAAAGGATGCGGGCGTTGGAATACACCATGCGGAAATTCTCCGCCTCGATGCGGCGCGCGGCATCGCCAACCGCGACGGAGATGAGCTGGACGAATCCCTCCGTCAGGTCCGAACGGCAGGACGATACGTCGAGCGCGGCCGCCAGATTGCCTTCATGGTCATAGACCGGCGCCGTGGTGCAGCTCAGCAGCGTATTGCGCGAAAAGAAATGCTGGTCGCGATGGATGGTCAGCGCCCGCTGATCGGCAAGGCAGGTGCCGATGCCGTTGGTGCCTTCGCTGTCCTCGCTCCAGACCGTGCCGGTCCACAGGCCCCATTCGTCGAAGGTTTCGTCGTCGGCGACCGCGCCCCGGCGCTCGACGGGGATGCCGTCGCGGTCGGCCAGCATCACGCAGCACCCGACACCGCCGACCGCCTGGTAGAGCCGGTTGAGGCTTGTCTCGGCGGCGCGGATCATCCGCTCCATGCGCTGGCGGGCCCCTCTCAACTCGCCTTCGGTCAGCCGCCTGGGCGCCTTGCGCTCGGCTGGATCGAGATGGTGCAGTTGCAGCGAGCGCCGCCATGAGGCCACCAGCGCCGAATGGGCCGCGTCGCTTTTCGCGATCGAAGCCTGGACCAGATCCGCATGCACGGCGGTTTGCCGTCCGATCAACCCTATCCTCCCGGTGAGCGGAACCTCCTTCCGCTCTGTCGCCACGCTCGCAGGAACATAACCCACAATCCAGAGCGGATCGGCCTTCGATACAATTGCCGACCGCGCAGGCATTTGATTCCAAGCAATTCCACGCGGAAAATCGCGACGCATCGCCTGGAACTGCTCCGGAGTTCTAAAGGTCGCGGTGTATCGGCGCCATAGGACGTTGGTTTAAACGGGATCCGGCCGCTAGGGGCCGACCCTGGAGCTTGCAGGGATCAGTTGGCGGCGGCCTTCGGCTTGGACGAGCCGATCATCTTCCAGTTCTTGTAGAAGACGGAATTGATGCGCTCCACGCTGACCGAGACGATGGCGAGAAGGCCCGCGATCAGCCTCGGGAACGGAGATGGCCGGATGATGTCGACGAAGACACAGTAGCGGCGACCGTCATATTCGTTGACCGAGCGGTGGAACAGCGTGTCGTCGAAGATGAACAAAGGATTGTCGTACCAATAGTTCTTCTTGCTGCCGCACTGGACGAAGATCTCCGCCTGCACCGGGATCAGATTGTAGAGGATGCGCAGGCTGAGCCGCAGCGGACCGAAATGCCAGGACGTGGATTCACGCTTGCTGAAAACGGATACTGCGATCGTCTTGATGTATTTGTAATCCTTATTGAATTCGGGAACGTTGTCGATCTTGTGCTTGCCGTACCACTGGTAGACATACATACCGCGCCGGCCGGCACCGAAATTGGCGTCGATGTCGGCGATGATCTCGTCCTTGCGGGCTTTGAAGACGCCCAGGACCTCGTTGATCTCGCGCTGATAGTCCTCAGGGAACTGCTCGGGCTTCCAGACACCGGGGTTGCGGTAGCAGAGTAGGTCGACGATCAGGTTGAATGGCGACAGCAGCCAGGTGAACAGGCCGTTGCCGAGGAAGTAGCGCTCGAACAGGTTCCGGTTCTTCCGGTCGTTGCGCATGACGTCGATCAGGCCGCAGACGACCCAGATCGCCGTGATGATCGGGATAAAGTAGAAGGCGAGCGCGAGAACCACGACCGCGATGGCGGCCTTGCGGAGCGACTTGACGGTTTGCTTTTTCATTGTCATTCGCGCGGGAGCGCGATCCTGTTCCATGGGACAAAATCACGGCGACCCCCGCCAGCCGTGCGTCTTGATAGGATTTTTTGTTTCCCGGCACAATGCCGACGCACGGGTCCAAGCGGTCTGCCGGTGCAAATATTTGGAGCGGCCTACTCCACTTCAGCGCCATGTCCCGTCGGGCCGCGCAATTCAGCTGTTCCGTTCGCTGCGCAGCTTCGCCCAGTACTCCAGCCGCTTGCGGATATCGCGCTCGAACCCGCGTTCCGGCGGATCGTAGAAGGTGTGTCGGCCCATTTTTTCCGGAAAATAGTCCTGGCCGGAAAACGCGTCCGGCTCGTCATGGTCGTAGCGATAGCCGGCGCCGTAGTCCTCCTGCTTCATCAGCTTGGTCGGCGCATTGAGGATGTGCTTGGGCGGCAGCAGCGAGCCGAACTCCTTGGCCGCCGCGGTCGCGGCCTTGAAGGCTGTGTAGACGGCGTTCGATTTCGGCGCGGTGGCGAGATAAACGGCGGCCTGGGCGAAGGCAAGCTCGCCCTCGGGCGAGCCAAGATAGTCATAGGCGTCCTTGGCCGCGTTGGCGACGACAAGCGCCTGCGGATCGGCGAGCCCGATATCCTCCACCGCCATGCGCACGAGCCGGCGGCCGAGATAGAGAGGATCCTCGCCGGCATCGAACATGCGGGCGAGGTAATAAAGAGCGGCATCCGGATCGGAGCCGCGCACCGATTTGTGCAGCGCCGAGATCAGATTGTAGTGGCCGTCCTGGCCCTTGTCGTAAATCGGCGCGCGGCGCTGGATGACGCGCTGCAGACCCTCCGGGCCAAACACCTCGCCTTTCTTGGCGGCGCGCCAGACTTCCTCGGCCAGCGTCAGCGAGGCGCGGCCGTCGCCGTCCGCCATGCGGATCAGCATCGCGCGCGCCTCGTCATCGAGCGGCAGCGCCCTGCCCTCGGTTTCTTCCGCCCGCGCCAGAAGCTTGGCGATGCTTTCCTCGCCCAGCGAACGGAACACCAGCACGCGCGCTCGCGACAGAAGCGCCGCGTTCAGCTCGAAGGACGGGTTCTCCGTGGTGGCGCCGACCAGCACCACGGTGCCGTCTTCCATCACCGGCAAAAACCCGTCCTGCTGGGCGCGGTTGAAGCGATGGATCTCGTCGACGAAGAGCAGCGTCTGGCGGCCGTTGGCGCGCCTGAGCTTCGCCGCCTCGAACACTTTCTTGAGATCCGCGACGCCGGAAAACACGGCGGATATCTGCTCGAAGGAAAGGTTGGTCTCGCCGGCCAGCAGCCGCGCCACCGTCGTCTTGCCGGTGCCGGGCGGCCCCCAGAAGATCATCGAGCCGAGCGAACCGGAATCGATTAGCCTGGTCAGTGCGCCGTCGGGGCCTGTCAGGTGCTCCTGGCCGACGACCTCGCCGAGGTTTTTGGGGCGCAGCCGGTCGGCCAGGGGCCGCCCGGGCGGCGCCTTTTCCGGCTCATCGGAATTGAACAGATCGGCCATGCAAGTCTTTTGGTTGAAACGCGATCCCGCTCTTTTGGGAGCATGATCTTGTCCGAACGCAGGTTTCCGCTTCTTGCCGTGCGGACCTTTGGTTCGGGATCATGCTCTAGATGGGCAGACCGCCTCAATAACGCAACACCTGCCGCAGTATCTGCCCGCCGCGTTCGACGGTAAAGCGCCACCAGCGCGTGTCCTGCTGAGCAACCTGCGCCAGCGTCGCCGCGGTGTCGATGGTGGTGCCGTTCACCTCGCGCACGATATCGCCAGGCTGAAAGCCGAAATCGGCGGCCGGCGAATCGCGGCTGATATCAATGACGGTGACGCCCTTGAGGTCGGTGCGAAGGCCAAGCCGCTGGGCAAGCCTGGGCGAAAGTTCCGCAACCTTGGCGCCGGAAAAGGGACTGCGGCCACGCAGGGTGACCTCGCTGGGCTTGGCGCCTTCGGGCGCACGCTCCAGCGGGATTTCCAGCGTCGCCTGTTGCCCCTTGCTCAGCACGGCGAACGTCGCCTTGGTGCCGATCGACAGCGTCGCCATGCGGTAGTCGAGCGCCTCGATGCTTTCGACCGGCGTGTTGTTGAGCGACAGGATGACGTCGCCTGGCTTGAGGCCCGCCTTGCCGGCGGGTCCGGCCGCGTCAACCGACGACACCAGCGCGCCGGTCGGCTTCTCCATGCCGAGCGATTCGGCGATCTGCGGGGTCACCATTTCGAACTCGGCGCCGATATAGGGACGCTCGAAGAAGTCGAGGCCAGCCTTGGCGGCGTCGGCGAAGGCGCGCACCATGTTGGAGGGAATGGCGAAGCCGATGCCGATCGAGCCGCCGCTGCGGCTGTAGATCGCCGTGTTGATGCCGACCAGTTGGCCGCCCATGTTGATCAGCGCGCCGCCCGAATTGCCGGGATTGATGGCCGCATCGGTCTGGATGAAATAGCCAGAATCCGAGACGCCGATGTGGCTGCGGGCGAGCGCCGAGACGATGCCGCTGGTGGTGGTCTGGCCGACGCCGAACGGGTTGCCGATGGCGAGCACCAGGTCGCCGACCTCGAGCGCGTCGGAATCGCCGATGGCAATCACCGGGAACGGCTTGTCGGCCGAGATCTTGAGCACGGCGAGATCGAGCGTCTCGTCCTTGAGCATGACCTTGGAGGTGAATTCGCGTCCGTCCGCGGTCGCCACCTTCACCTCGTCGGCGTCCTTGATCACGTGGAAGTTGGTGACGATGACGCCGCTCGGATCGACCAGCACGCCGGAGCCCAGCGAGGACTGCGCGCGCGGCTGGGCGCGTCCGAAGAACTCCTCGAAGAAGGGATCGCCCTCGAAGGGCGAGGTCACCTTGGCGGTCTGCGAGGCATAGACATTGACGACGGCCGGGGCCGTTTGCTTGACCAGCGGCGCGAAGGAGAGCTGCACCTCCTCGCGGCCGAACGGCACGCGTTTGTCGGGCCCCGACGTGCCGTTCTCGCCCTCGACGCCATGCAGCAGATCGGTCAGCACATCGGAGAGGCCCGGATCGGCCGGCTTGGCGGCATCCTCGGCAAAAGCCTGTCTTGCGGCCGGTGCCGCGGCGAAAACGGCCAGCGCGGCAACAAGAAACAGTCGTTTGAGGTGCATTCCGAATCCTCCAGATCGGGCGCCATTGTCCCGACGATTGTGCAGAATGAAAGGCTAATGCACACAAATGCGACACTTGTCCCGCAAAAGCGTGAGCCCAGACGTGAAATTCCGCTCGCTCTGCCCAAACCTCTTCCAAATGTAAAAGGGGCCCGTAGGCCCCTTGAAGTCATTGACGAAAAAGCTTGGCCTCAGGCGGCCGCGGCTTCCTCATTGGCGCCTTCAGCCTCGAGACGGGCGCGGTCGGCGGCGCCCTTGGCCGACGTGTCGCGATCGACGAACTCGATGACCGCCATGGCGGCGTTGTCGCCCTTGCGGAAGCCCGCCTTCATGATGCGCAGATAGCCGCCGTTGCGCTGCGCGTAACGCGGCGCAATCGTGTCGAACAGGCGCTTTACGACCGGTTCGTTGCCGATCTGGGCGATGACCTGACGACGGGCGTGCAGGTCGCCGCGCTTGCCGAGCGTCACCAGCTTCTCGACAATCGGACGCAGGTCCTTCGCCTTCGGCAGCGTGGTGACGATCTGCTCGTGCTCGATCAGAGACACGGCGAGGTTGGCGAACATCGACTTGCGATGGCTGATGCTGCGGGCGAAGCGACGGCCCTTGAAACCGTGGCGCATGGCTCTTTTCCTTCTTCAGTTGTTCAAGAGGCCACGGCCTCTGATGGTTTTCCGCATGACCGTCGGATCGAGCGGCTCTCGCCGCCGATCCTTGGAATTCATGCTCAATATTGGTCTTCGTAACGCTTGGCGAGGTCTTCGATGTTTTCCGGCGGCCAGTCCGGCACTTCCATGCCGAGATGGAGGCCCATGGCCGCCAGCACTTCCTTGATCTCGTTCAGCGACTTGCGGCCGAAGTTCGGGGTGCGCAGCATCTCGGCTTCGGTCTTCTGGATCAGGTCGCCGATATAGACGATGTTGTCGTTCTTCAGGCAATTGGCCGAACGCACCGAAAGCTCGAGCTCGTCGACCTTCTTGAGCAGCGCCGGGTTGAAGGCGAGCTCGGTGACGGCTTCGGCGGCGACTTCCTTCTGCGGTTCGTCGAAATTGACGAACAGCGCGAGCTGGTCCTGCAGGATGCGGGCTGCGAACGCGACCGCGTCCTCGCCCGAGATCGAGCCGTTGGTCTCGATGGTCATGGTCAGCTTGTCATAGTCGAGCACCTGGCCCTCGCGGGTGTTCTCGACCTTGTAGGAGACCTTCTTGACCGGCGAGTAGAGGCTGTCGACCGGGATCAGGCCGATCGGCGCGTCTTCGGCGCGGTTGCGCTCGGCGGGCACATAGCCCTTGCCGGTGTCGACGGTGAATTCCATGCGGATCTCGGCGCCCTCGTCCAGCGTGCAGATGACGTGGTCGGGGTTGAGGATCTCGACGTCGCCCACGGTCTGGATGTCGCCTGCGAGCACTGCGCCCGGGCCTTGCTTGCGCACGACCATACGCTTGGGACCATCACCTTCCATGCGGATGGCGATTTCCTTGATGTTGAGCACGATGTCGGTCACGTCCTCGCGCACGCCGGCGATGGACGAGAACTCGTGCAGCACGCCGTCGATCTGCACGGCGGTCACAGCCGCGCCGCGCAGCGAAGACAAAAGCACGCGCCGCAGCGCGTTGCCCAGCGTCAGGCCAAAGCCGCGTTCGAGCGGCTCGGCCACCAGCGTGGTCAGCGTCTTCTTCTTCGACGAGAACTCGATCTTGTTCGGCTTGATCAGTTCCTGCCAGTTCTTCTGGATCATAAATGTCTTCCTTCCTTTGCCCCGCCACCATCCAATCGTGGCGGGCGACACGGAAAACCGCGGAGGAACGCCGTGGCGTTCGCGCGGCGCTTAAAAATCAGACGCGGCGCTTCTTGCGCGGACGGCAGCCATTGTGCGGGATCGGCGTCACGTCACGGATCGAGGTGATGGTGAAGCCGGCCGCCTGCAGCGCGCGAAGGGCCGATTCACGACCGGAGCCGGGTCCGCAGACCTCGACCTCGAGCATGCGCATGCCGTGTTCCTGCGCCTTCTTGGCGACGTCCTCGGCGGCCATCTGGGCGGCGAACGGGGTCGACTTGCGCGAACCCTTGAAGCCCTGGGCGCCGGCCGACGACCAGGCAATCGAATTGCCCTGCGCGTCGGTGATGGTGATCATGGTGTTGTTGAAGGTCGAATTGACGTGGGCAACGCCCGACGAGATGTTCTTGCGTTCGCGACGGCGAACACGAGCGGCTTCCTTGGCCATGGTAGTCCTTTCAGTTGATCTCTACACCGCCGTAATGCCAGCGGCTCCACCTTGGGAAGCGAGCAGGGAGTAGTGAGTAGCGAATAGAACCCTACTCGCTAATGACTACTCGCTATTCGCTCAATTACTTCTTCTTGCCGGCGATCGCCTTGGCCGGGCCCTTGCGGGTGCGCGCATTGGTGTGCGTGCGCTGGCCGCGGACCGGCAGCGAGCGGCGGTGACGCAGGCCGCGGTAGCAGCCGAGGTCCATGAGCCGCTTGATGTTCATCGAGACTTCGCGACGCAGGTCGCCTTCGACCTGGTAGTCGCGGTCGATCGTCTCGCGGATCTGCAGCACTTCCGCGTCGGTCAGTTGGTTGACGCGGCGGTCGGCCGGGATGCCGACCTTGTCGACGATCTCCTGGGCAAACTTCTTGCCGATGCCGTGAATGTACTGAAGCGCGATGACGACGCGCTTGTTGGTCGGAATGTTGACGCCGGCTATACGAGCCATTTTCTTCTCTTTCTCCATGTGGGCCGGGCATGCCCGGCGCTGTCGAAGTTGCCCCGCGTCCGGTGGAGGCCGGCCCTTGCGGGAGTTTCCTGGTTCAAAGCGGATGCCTTGCCCGCAAGGGCAAGCAAAGTCCATGCCTGATAGGAAGACGGGCCGCCATACCCCAACGGCCCACTCCAGTCAAGCGCAATCTTTAATTGTCGCCGCGACCTACTTCGCCGCGGCCGCGAGCACTTTGCCGATCTCGGCGGTCACGGCATCGATGCTGGCCATGCCGTCGACGGTCTTGAGCTTGCCTTTGGCGTAGTAGTAGCCGGTCAGCGGCGCCGTCTTTTTGTAGTATTCGCGCAGGCGTTCCTCGAACACCGCAGGGTTGTCGTCCTTGCGCACCGGTTGGCCGGCGGCCTTGGCATCCTCTGCGCGTTTTACGATTCGGCCAACCAGCGCCTTATCGTCGACGACAAGCTCGATCACGGTGTCGAGCGCAATGCCGCGCTCGGCAAGCATCGCCTCGACCGCGTCGGCCTGCACCAGCGTGCGCGGATAGCCGTCGAGGATGAAGCCCTTGGCGCAATCCGGCTGATCGATGCGTTCGGCGACGATGGCGTTGACGATTGCATCCGAGACCAGCTCACCGGCATCCATCACCGCCTTCGCACGCTTGCCGACCTCGGTTCCGGCTTGGACGGCGGCACGCAGCATGTCACCCGTCGAGAGCTGGGGGATGCCGTGTTTTTCTACCAGTCTTTGTGCTTGCGTCCCCTTGCCCGCTCCTGGCGGCCCAAGCAATATCAGCCTCATCTGCTCCTCTTACCCCCGCGCAACTTCGACTTCTTGATCAGGCCCTCATACTGGTGCGCGATCAGGTGGCCCTGAATCTGCGCCACCGTGTCGAGCGTGACACTGACCACGATCAGAAGCGATGTGCCACCGAGATAGAAAGGTACGCCAGTCGCCGAGATCAGGAACTCCGGCAGCAGACAGACCAGCACCAGGTAGATGGCGCCGACGACGGTGATACGCGTCAGAACATAGTCGATATATTCGGCGGTGCGCTCGCCCGGACGATAGCCCGGGATGAAGCCGGAATGCTTCTTGAGCTGGTCGGCCGTGTCCTTCGGGTTGAAGACGATCGCCGTGTAGAAGAAGGCGAAGAAGACGATCATGCCCGCATAGAAGATCATGTAGAGCGGCTGGCCGTGGCCGAGCGAGGCCAGGATCGTGCTTGCCCAGGCCGGCAAGTTGGTCGTCTGCGAGAAGCCCGCGACGGTCGCCGGCAGAAGCAGCAGCGAGGACGCGAAGATCGGCGGGATGACACCCGAGGTGTTGAGCTTCAGCGGCAAATGCGAGGTATCGCCCTGGAACATGCGGTTGCCGACCTGGCGCTTCGGATACTGGATGAGCAGCCGACGCTGCGCGCGCTCGAAGAAGACGATCAGCGCGATGACGACGATGGCCAGAACGATGATCGCGAGGATGAGACCGGTCGACAGCGCGCCGGTGCGGCCGAGCTCCAGAGTGCCGGAGATCGCCCGCGGCAAGCCGGCGACGATGCCGGAGAAGATGATCAGCGAAATGCCGTTACCGATGCCGCGCGCCGTGATCTGCTCGCCGAGCCACATCAGGAACATGGTGCCGCCGACCAGCGTGACGACGGTCGAGATGCGGAAGAACATGCCGGGATCGTTGACGATGCCGTTGCCGCCTTCGAGGCCGACCGAAATGCCGTAGGCCTGGATCAGCGCCAGAAGCACGGTGCCGTAGCGCGTGTACTGGTTGATGATCTTGCGGCCCTGCTCGCCTTCCTTCTTCAGCGATTCCAGCGACGGGATGACCGAGGTCATCAGCTGCATGATGATGGAGGCGGAGATGTAAGGCATGATGCCCAGCGCGAAGATCGCCATGCGCTGCACGGCGCCGCCGGCGAACATGTTGAACATGCCAAGCACGCCCTTGCTCTGCGAGGAGAAGGCTTGGGCGAAAGCGTCGGGATTTATGCCGGGAAGCGGGATATAGGTGCCGAGGCGGTAGACGAGCAGCGCGCCGATGGTGAACCAGATGCGCTTCTTGAGATCCTCGGCCTTGGCGAAGGCCGCGAAATTCAGATTGGAGGCTAGTTGTTCAGCAGCCGAAGCCATGCCTGATTCTCCGCTAGAGCATGCCGAAAAGTGTGGAGCGGTTTCCGGACGAGATCATGCTCTACTTCTTTGATTTCTATGTCACGCTCGATGCCCGCAGCTCAGGCGGCGCGTGTCACCGAAGCTCACGAGATAAGCTCCGGACCGTAAACATGCAAGCGGCCGCGTTGACGCGGCCGCCCAATTCACCAGATCAAAGCGCGGTTCGACGGAAAATGCGAAATCATCCCGATCGGCCGCGCTTCAAATCGCCGTTACTCGGCGGTGGCCGCTTCCGGCAGCTTCACCGAACCGCCGGCCTTCTCGATCTTCTCGATCGCGGCCTTGGAGGCGCCGGCCACGTCGAAGGAGAGCTTGGCCTTGAGCTCGCCGTCGGACAGCACGCGCACGCCGTCCTTGGCGCGGCGGATGACACCGGCGGCAACCAGGGCCTCAGCCGTCACGGCCGCCTTGGCGTCGAGCTTCTTGGCGTCGATCGCCGCCTGGATCTTGGCGAGTGACACGACCGCGAAGCTCTTGCCGAACAGGTTGTTGAAGCCGCGCTTCGGCAGGCGCCGGTAGAGCGGCATCTGGCCGCCCTCGAAGCCGTTGATGGCAACGCCCGAACGGGCCTTCTGGCCCTTGACGCCGCGCCCGGCGGTCTTGCCCGAGCCGGAGCCGATGCCGCGACCGAGGCGCTTCCTGGAATGCGTGGCGCCGTCCTTGTCACGCAGATCGTTGAGTTTCATCATTCTTCTCCTGCGCTTCCGTTCACGCCTCGTCCACGACGCGGACGAGGTGCTGGACGGCGGCGATCATGCCGCGCACGGAAGGGGTGTCTTCCAGCGTGCGCCGCTTGTGCATCTTGTTCAGGCCGAGGCCGACCAGCGTCGCGCGCTGCTCCTTCGGCCGGCGGATCGGGGAGCCGATCTGCTCGACGGTGATGGTCTTGGTAGCTTTCTTGGCCATGGTCGAAATCCCTGGTCAGCGTCGACTATTCTTCAGCCGCAACGGCGGTGCCGCGGCGGGCCTGAAGGGTCGAGTACTTGATGCCGCGCGCCGCAGCCACATCCTTCGGATGCATCTGGCTCTTCAGCGCGTCGAAGGTGGCGCGAACCATGTTGTAGGGGTTCGACGACCCCATCGACTTGGCGACCACGTCATGCATGCCGAGCGTCTCGAAGACGGCGCGCATCGGACCGCCGGCGATGATGCCGGTACCCTGCTTGGCGGCGCGCAGCAGAACGCGTCCGGCTCCCCAACGGCCCTCGACGTCGTGATGCAGCGTACGGCCCGAACGCAGCGGCACGAAGATCATGTCGCGCTTGGCCGATTCGGTCGCCTTGCGGATGGCTTCCGGCACTTCGCGCGCCTTGCCGTGGCCGAAGCCGACGCGGCCTTTCTGGTCGCCGACGACGACGAGAGCGGCAAAGCCGAAACGACGGCCGCCCTTCACCACCTTGGCGACGCGGTTGATGTGGACGAGCTTGTCCACCATGCCGTCGTCACGCTCTTCGCGTTCACGCTCGCGGCCGCGGCCGCCTTCCCTACGTTCCTGTGCCATATCCTAGTCCTTGTTCTTTTCCGGAAGCACGGGTTGCTGTTTGCCGACGCCGCTTTGGGTCATCAGCGGCGAAATCAGAAGCTGAGGCCGCCTTCGCGGGCAGCTTCGGCCAGCGCCTTGACGCGGCCATGATAGATGTACGGGCCGCGGTCGAAGACGACTTCCTTGACGCCGGCCTTCGCGGCGCGCTCGGCGATCAGCTTGCCGACGGCGGCGGCGGCAGCGGTGTCGGCGCCGGTCTTGAGCGAACCCTTGAGGTCCTTCTCGAGCGTCGAGGCCGCGGCCAGCGTGTGACCCTTGGCGTCGTCGATCACCTGGACATAGATATTCTTCGAAGTGCGGTGCACCGACAGACGCGGGCGCGCGCCGGCGACCTTCTTGATCTGGCGGCGGATGCGCTGCGCGCGGCGCTGCGTGGCTTCTTTCGTGCTCATACTGTCAATTCCCTGCCTTCAGAAAACGGGGGCAACCCTGTGCGGTAGGCCAAGCCTCCCGCGGCCGCTCCCCGCGGCGTTACACGTCTCTGGCTTAGCCCACAACTCTACGGGCCAGGCTTATTACTTCTTCTTGCCTTCCTTGCGCACGATGCGCTCGTCGGCATAGCGCACGCCCTTGCCCTTGTACGGCTCCGGACCGCGATATTCGCGGATCTCGGCGGCGACCTGGCCGACCTGCTGCTTGTCGATGCCCGAGACCGTGATTTCGGTCGGCTTCGGCACCGAGATGGTGATGCCCTGCGGCGTCTCATAGACCACGTCGTGGCTGAAGCCCAGCGCGAGCTGCAGGTTCTTGCCCTGCATGGCGGCGCGATAGCCGACGCCGGTGATCTCGAGCTTCTTCTCGAAGCCGTCCTTCACGCCCTGCAGGATGTTGACGATCTGCGTGCGCGACATGCCCCACTTGGAGCGGGCGGTCTTGGTCTGGTCGCGCGGCTGAACGGAGATCTCGTTGTTCTCCATCTTCACCAGCACCTCGTCGTTCACCACGAACTTCAGCTCGCCCTTCGGGCCCTTCGCCGTCACGGTCTGGCCGTTGACGGTCGCGGACACGCCCTGCGGCAGCGAAACGGGTTTCTTTCCGATACGAGACATTTTGTTGTCCTCGTCACTTCTTTCGTTTCAGGTTCCAGTTCCCGGGCGCGATCCCGAGAACCGAAGCCCATTCATCAATCTCTTGGCCGATCAGAAGATCTGGCAGAGGATCTCGCCGCCGACATTCTGCTCGCGCGCTTCATGGTCGGCCATGACGCCCTTCGGCGTCGAAAGGATGGCGATGCCGAGGCCGTTGGCGACCTGCGGGATCGACTTGGCCGAGACATAGACGCGGCGGCCGGGCTTCGAGACGCGCTCGATTTCGCGCACGACCGGGGCGCCATCGAAATATTTCAGCTCGATCTCGATTTCCGACTTGCCGTTTTCGAAGTCGGTCTGGCTGTAGTCGCGGATATAGCCTTCCGACTTCAGCACGTCGAGAACGCGGGTGCGCAGACGCGAGGCCGGAGTCGAAACGCTCGACTTCTTGCGGCCATAGGCGTTGCGGATGCGGGTCAGCATATCGCCGAGAGGATCGCTCAATGACATCTCAGTGTCTCCTTACCAGCTCGACTTGACCAGGCCAGGGATCTGGCCGGTGTTGCCCAGATCGCGAAGCGCGATACGCGAAAGCTTGAGCTTGCGATAAAAGGCGCGCGGACGGCCCGTGACCTCGCAGCGGTTGCGGATGCGGATCTTGGCCGAGTTGCGCGGCAGCGCCGACAGCTTCAACTGGGCGCGGAAACGCTCTTCCATCGGCTTGGACTGATCCATGATGATGGCCTTGAGCGCCGCGCGCTTGGCGGCGTACTGACCGGCAAGCTTGCGGCGCCGGTTGTTCTTCTCGACTGAGCTGGTCTTTGCCATTTCAGATTTTTCCTTTTTCGCTGCCGTTACTGGCGGAAGGGGAAGTTGAAGGCCTTGAGCAGCGCTCTCGCCTCGTCATCCGTCTTCGCCGTCGTACAAACGATGACGTCCATGCCCCAGACCTGATCGACCTTGTCGTAGTTGATCTCCGGGAACACGATGTGCTCCTTGATGCCCATGGCGTAGTTGCCACGGCCGTCAAAGCTCTTCGGATTCAGCCCGCGGAAGTCGCGAACGCGCGGCAGCGCGATGTTCACGAGGCGGTCGAGGAACTCGTACATGCGTTCCTTGCGCAGCGTGACCTTGGCGCCGATCGGCATGTTCTCGCGCACCTTGAAGCCCGCGATCGACTTGCGCGAGCGGGTGACGACGGCCTTCTGGCCGGCGATCAGCGCGAGATCCTCGGCCGCGACCGAGGGCTTCTTGGAATCGGCGGTTGCTTCGCCGACACCCATGTTCAGCACGATCTTGTCGATGCGCGGAACCTGCATGTCGTTCTCGTAGCCGAACTGCTCCTGCAGCGCCTTGCGGATGGTCTCCTGATAGACCTTCTTGAGGCGCGGCTCGTTCTTGGCAGCCGCCTGCTTGGTTTCAGCCTTAGCCATTGATGACTTCTCCCGAACGCTTGGCGACGCGCACCTTCTTGCCGTCCTTCTGGATGGTGAAGCCGACGCGGGTCGGCTTGCCGTCCTTGGGGTCGGCCAGCGCGATGTTCGACAGGTGGATCGGCGCTTCCTTGGTGATGATCCCGCCCTCTTGGGACTGGGTCTGCTTCTGGTGACGGCGAATGAGGTTCACGCCGCGGACGACCGCGGTGTCTTCCTTCGGCTGCACCGACAGGACTTCGCCCGAACGGCCCTTGTCCTTGCCGGCAAGCACGACGACCTTGTCGCCTTTTCTGATCTTTTGCATTGGTCCGGCTCCTTACAGCACTTCAGGCGCGAGCGAGATGATCTTCATGTGGTTCTTGGCGCGCAGCTCGCGCGGAACCGGTCCGAAGATACGGGTGCCGATCGGCTCTTTCTTATTGTCGACGAGAACGGCCGCGTTCTTGTCGAAACGGATCACGCTGCCGTCCGGACGGCGGATGTCCTTGGCCGTGCGAACCACGACCGCCTTCATCACATCGCCCTTCTTAACGCGGCCGCGCGGAATGGCTTCCTTGATCGACACCACGATGATGTCGCCGACGGAGGCGTATTTCCGCTTCGAGCCGCCCAGCACCTTGATGCACATGACACGACGAGCGCCGGAATTGTCCGCGACGTCGAGGTTTGTTTGCATCTGAATCATGACTGGCCGCCTTCTTCTTTTTTCATGGGACGGGTGCTTTCACCCCTCCCCGGTCTGTCCAAAATTCGGTTCGTTCGCCCGGATCAAGCCTGATCCGAAGAGACGACAACCCAGCGCTTGTCCTTCGAAATCGGCTTCGATTCCTGGATGAACACCTGGTCGCCGACCTTGTGAGCGTTGTTCTCGTCGTGCGCCTTGTACTTCTTGGTCATGCGCACGGTCTTCTTCATCACCGGATGGGTGAAGCGACGCTCGACCTTGACCACGACCGTCTTCTCGTTCTTGTCGCTGACGACGGTGCCCTGCAGGATGCGCTTTGGCATGGTTCTCGTCCTTAAGCCTTCTTGGCCGCGGCTTTTTCCGCGGCGATGGTCTTGATGCGCGCGATGTCCTTGCGGACCTGCTTCACGCGCGCGGTCTTCTCGAGCTGGCCGGTGGCCTTCTGGAAGCGCAGGTTGAACTGCTCCTTCTTGAGGGCGGCCAGGTCGTCAGTCAGCTGATCCTGGGTCTTGGTCCGGATGTCTTCGGCTTTCATGATCGCCTGTCCCTTATTCTGCGATGCGCTGCACGAAGCGCGTCTTGACCGAGAGCTTGGCGGCGCCGAGACGCAGCGCCTCACGCGCGGTCTCCTCGCTGACGCCATCGATCTCGAACATGATGCGGCCGGGCTTGACGCGCGCCGCCCAGTAGTCGACGGCGCCCTTGCCCTTACCCATGCGGACTTCGGTCGGCTTCGAGGTGACCGGCAGGTCCGGGAACACCCGGATCCAGACGCGGCCGGCACGCTTCATCTCGCGGGTGATCGCGCGGCGGGCCGCCTCGATCTCACGCGCGGTGACGCGGTTCGGCTCAAGCGCCTTCAGCCCGAAACCGCCGAAATCCAGATTGGTGCCGCCCTTGGCGGTACCGTGGATACGGCCCTTGAACTGCTTGCGGAACTTTGTGCGCTTTGGCTGCAGCATCGTTCTAACTCCAAATTCTCAAATGTCTCAGGCGTTCTCGCGACGACGGCCGCGTTCACGCTCACCACCGGCGCCACCGCCATGCGCGGCATCACCCTCAGTGGCACGGCGCTCCGAAGCCATCGGATCGTGCTCGAGGATCTCGCCCTTGAACACCCACACCTTGACGCCGCAGATGCCGTAGGCGGTGTTCGCCTCGGCCGTGCCGTAGTCGACATCGGCGCGCAGCGTATGCAGCGGCACGCGGCCCTCGCGGTACCACTCCATGCGCGCGATTTCGGCGCCGCCGAGACGGCCGGAGCAGTTGATGCGGATGCCTTCCGCGCCGAGGCGCATGGCCGACTGAACGGCGCGCTTCATGGCGCGGCGGAACGCGATGCGGCGCTCGAGCTGCTGGGCGATCGACTGGGCGATCAGCGTGGCGTCGATCTCGGGCTTGCGCACTTCAACGATGTTGAGGTGCGTTTCGGACTTCGTCATCTCGGTCAGCTTCTTGCGAAGCTTCTCGATGTCGGCGCCCTTCTTGCCGATGATGAGGCCCGGACGCGCGGCGTGGATGGTGACGCGGCACTTCTTGTGCGGACGCTCGATCACGACCTTGGAGATCGCGGCCTGCTTGAGCTCCTTCTCGAGATACTTGCGGATCTTGAGGTCCTCATGCAGCAGCTGGCCGTACTCGCCGGTGTTCGCGAACCAGCGCGAATCCCAGGTGCGGTTGATGCCGAGACGCAGCCCGATCGGATTGACTTTCTGGCCCATTATGCGGCCTCCCCTGTTTCCTCGACTTCACGAACGACGATCGTGAGGTGCGAGAACGGCTTTTCGATACGGCTGGCGCGACCGCGACCACGAGCGTGGAAGCGCTTCATGACGATCGACTTGCCGACATAGGCTTCCGCCACGATGAGAGCGTCGACGTCGAGGTCGTGGTTGTTTTCCGCGTTGGCGATCGCCGATTCCAGCGTCTTCTTGACCGTGCCGGAAATCCGCTTGGCCGAGAATTCGAGGTCGGAAAGCGCGGTCGCGACCTTCTTGCCGCGGATCAGCGCGGCAACCAGGTTGAGCTTCTGCGGGCTGATACGGATCGTGCGCAGAACGGCACGCGCCTCGTTGTCAGCAAGCCTGCGCGGAGCTTTGGCCTTGCCCATGATTATTTCCTCTTCGCCTTCTTATCCGCGCCGTGACCGTAATAGGTCCGGGTCGGAGCGAATTCACCGAACTTGTGGCCGACCATGTCCTCGTTCACCGAGACCGGGACGTGCTTCTGGCCGTTATAGACACCGAAGGTGAAGCCGACGAACTGCGGCAGGATGGTGGAGCGACGGCTCCACATCTTGATCACCTCATTGCGACCGCCTTCACGAACCTTGTCCACCTTCTTGAGAAGGTAGCCGTCGATGAAGGGGCCTTTCCAAATCGAACGAGTCACTTGGCGTTACCTCTTCTTAGCTCTTGCGCTGATGGCGCGAGCGCACGATGAACTTATCGGTCGCCTTGTTGGACCGCGTCTTCTTGCCCTTGGTCGGCTTGCCCCAGGGCGAAACCGGATGACGGCCACCCGAGGTGCGGCCTTCGCCGCCGCCATGCGGATGGTCGACCGGGTTCATGGTCACGCCGCGATTGTGCGGGCGCTTGCCGCGCCACACGGTGCGACCGGCCTTGCCGTCGTTGATGTTGCCGTGATCGGGATTCGAAACGGCGCCGACGGTGGCCATGCAGGAACCGTGCACGACGCGCTGCTCGCCCGAGTTCAGGCGCAGGATCGCCATGCCCTGGTCGCGGCCGACGAGCTGGGCGTAACCGCCAGCCGAACGGGCGACCTGACCGCCCTTGCCCGGCTTCAGCTCGATGTTATGGACGATCGTGCCGACCGGCATCGAGGCGAGCGGCATCGCGTTGCCCGGCTTCACGTCGACCGCTTCGCCGGCCACGATCTTGTCGCCGGCAGCAAGGCGCTGCGGGGCCAGGATGTAGGACAGCTCGCCGTCGTCATACTTGATCAGCGCGATGAAGGCGGTGCGGTTCGGATCGTATTCGATACGTTCCACGGTGCCGACGACATCGTACTTCTTACGCTTGAAGTCGATGATGCGATACGAGCGCTTGTGACCGCCGCCGATGAAGCGGGCCGTGATGCGGCCGTAGTTGTTGCGGCCGCCCGACTTGGTCAGACCTTCGGTCAGGCCCTTGACGGGCTTGCCCTTGTAGAGGCCCGAGCGGTCGACGATGACCAGCTGGCGGGTGCTCGGCGTTACCGGGTTGAATTTCTTAAGTGCCATTGTCCTGTCCTCGCGGCCTTGCTCAGAGACCCGTCGCGACGTCGATCGACTGGCCGTCGGCCAGCGTCACTACCGCCTTCTTGACGTCGCCCTGGCGGCCAACCGTGCCGCGGAAGCGCTTGATCTTGCCCTTGCGGACGAGCGTGTTCACAGCCGTCACCTTGACGCCGAAGAGAGCTTCCACGGCAGCCTTGATTTCAGGCTTCGACGCCTTCTTGGCGACGTTGAAGACGACCTGGTTCTGCTCGGAAGCCATGGTCGACTTTTCGGTGATCGCCGGCGAGACGATCACGTCGTAGTGACGGAGGTCGGTCATTTAAAGCGCTCCTCGAGAGCCTCGACGGCGGCCTTCGAAAGGACCAGCGTGCCGCGGCGCAGAATGTCGTAGACGTTGATGCCCTGGATGGGCAGCACGTCGATGTTGGGAATGTTGGTCGCGGCCAGCTTGAAGTTCTGGTCAAGCTCGGCGCCGCCGATCACCAGGGCGTTGGTCAGCCCCAGCGTCTCGAGGTTCGCCGCCAGCGCCTTGGTCTTGGCTTCGGCCAGCTTCAGCTCGTCGACGATGATGAGCGAAGCGCTCTTGGCCTTGGCCGAGAGAGCATGCTTGAGGCCAAGCGCGCGCACCTTCTTCGGCAGCTCGTGCTCGTGGCTGCGTACGACCGGGCCGTGCGCCTTGCCGCCGCCGCGGAACTGCGGAGCGCGAGCCGAGTGGTGACGGGCGCGGCCCGTACCCTTCTGCTTGTACATCTTTGCGCCGGTGCGCGCGATCTCGGCGCGGCCCTTGGCCTTGTGCGTGCCCTGCTGCTTCTTGGCGAGCTGCCAGCGCACGACGCGCTGCAGGATGTCCTCGCGCGGGTCAAGGCCGAAAATCTCCTCGGAGAGTTTCACCTTGCCGGCGTCCTTGCCGCCGAGCGTTGTGATCTTGAGGTCCATTATTCCGCTCCCTCAGTGGCCGGGGCTTCGTTCTTGGCGGCAGCGGCACGGATCGCGGCAGGCTTCGGCGCATTGGCCGGCAGCGCCGCCTTGGCAGCATCGCGAACCAGGATCCAGGCGCCCTTGACGCCGGGAACCGCGCCGCGGATCAGGATCAGGCCGCGGTCGGCGTCGGTCGACACGACCTCGACATTCTGCGTGGTCACGCGGGTGTCGCCCATGTGGCCGGCCATCTTCTTGCCCTTGAACACCTTGCCGGGGTCCTGGCGCTGACCGGTCGAACCGTGCGTACGGTGCGAAACCGAGTTACCGTGCGTGGCGCGGCCACCGCCCATGTGGTGCCGCTTGATGACGCCCTGGAAACCCTTGCCGGTCGAGGTGCCGGTGACGTCGACCTTCTGGCCGGCGACGAAATGCTCGACGGTCAGCTCCGCGCCGACGTCGATCATGTTATCGGCGGAGACGCGAAACTCGGCGAGCTTGGCCTTCGGCTCGACGGAGGCGGCGGCGAAATGGCCGCGCATCGCCTTCGACGTGTTCTTCACCTTGGCAAGGCCAACGCCGAGCTGGACGGCGGTGTAGCCGTTCTTCTCCTGCGTGCGCTGGGCCACGACCTGGCAGTTCTCCATCTGGAGAACGGTGACGGGAACGTGTTCCCCGGCATCGTTGTAGATGCGGGTCATTCCCACCTTCTTTGCAATCACACCTGAACGCATCGGTTCAATTCCTTTAGAGTTCCGGGCCAGGGGCAGCGCCCCTTACCGCGCTCTCATTCCCTTAGAGCTTGATCTCGACGTCGACACCGGCCGCCAGATCGAGCTTCATCAAAGCATCGACCGTCTGCGGGGTCGGATCGACAATGTCGAGCAGCCGCTTGTGCGTGCGCATCTCGAACTGCTCACGGCTCTTCTTGTCGACGTGGGGCGACCGGTTGACCGTGAATTTTTCGATCCGCGTCGGCAGCGGAATGGGGCCGCGGACGTTGGCGCCGGTGCGCTTGGCGGTCGACACGATTTCGCGCGTCGAGGCGTCGAGCACCCGGTGGTCAAACGCCTTAAGGCGGATGCGGATATTCTGTCCGTTCATGCGTCAATTCCTTGTTCTGGCGCGGCGCGGGCAGCTCCCGCGCCCGCGACAGATCCGTTTCAGTCCAATTATTCCTTGATGGTGACGACGATGCCGGCACCGACGGTGCGGCCGCCTTCACGGATGGCGAAGCGCAGCTTCTCTTCCATCGCGATCGGCACGATCAGCTCGACGTCGACGGTGATGTTGTCGCCGGGCATCACCATCTCGGTGCCGGCCGGCAGCGTCACGATGCCCGTCACGTCGGTCGTGCGGAAATAGAACTGCGGACGGTAGTTGGTGAAGAACGGCGTGTGACGGCCGCCCTCGTCCTTGGTCAGGATGTAGGCTTCGGCCACGAACTTCTTGTGCGGCTTCACCGAACCGGGCTTGGCCAGAACCTGGCCGCGCTCGACACCTTCGCGGTCGATGCCGCGCAAGAGCGCGCCGATGTTGTCGCCGGCCTGGCCCTGGTCGAGCAGCTTGCGGAACATCTCGACGCCCGTGCAGGTCGTCTTGGCGGTCGGACGGATGCCGACGATCTCCAGTTCCTCGCCGACCTTGACCACGCCGCGCTCGACGCGGCCCGTCACCACCGTGCCGCGGCCCGAGATCGAGAACACGTCCTCGATCGGCATCAGGAACGGCTTGTCCAGCGGACGAACAGGCGTCGGGATGTAGGCGTCGACCTGAGCCATCAGCTCGCGGATGGCGTCCTCGCCGATGGTCTTGTTGGAATCTTCCAGCGCCGCCAGCGCCGACCCCTTGACGATCGGAATGTCGTCGCCGGGGAACTCGTTCTTCGACAGAAGCTCGCGAACCTCGAGCTCGACCAGCTCGAGCAGCTCGGCGTCGTCGACCTGGTCGACCTTGTTCAAGAACACAACGATCGAGGGCACGCCGACCTGACGGGCAAGCAGGATGTGCTCGCGGGTCTGCGGCATCGGGCCGTCGGCGGCCGACACGACCAGGATCGCGCCGTCCATCTGCGCGGCACCCGTGATCATGTTCTTCACATAGTCGGCGTGGCCGGGGCAGTCGACATGGGCGTAGTGACGGTTGGCCGTCTCATACTCGACATGCGCCGTCGAAATCGTGATGCCGCGTGCCTTCTCTTCAGGCGCCGCGTCGATCTGGTCATAGCGCTTGTATTCGCCAAAATACTTCGTGATCGCCGCCGTCAGCGACGTCTTGCCATGATCGACGTGACCGATCGTGCCAATGTTCACATGCGGCTTGGTGCGCTCGAATTTACCTTTTGCCATGTGATCTCTCCATTCCTGCCTGCCCGTGCGGGCCTTGAATTAAGGTCTCGTGCAACCCGCTCGAGTTACGCGTATTTCTTCTGAACTTCCTGGGCGACCGCGGTCGGAACCGGCTCGTAGTGGTCGAACTGCATCGTGTACTGGGCGCGGCCCTGCGACATCGAACGCAGATTGTCGACGTACTTGAACATGTTCGCGAGCGGCACCATCGCGTTGATGACGACGGCAACGCCGCGCGCTTCCTGGCCCTGGATCTGGCCACGACGGCCGTTGAGGTCGCCAATGACGCCGCCGACGTAATCTTCCGGCGTCACGACCTCGACCTTCATGATCGGCTCCAACAACTGCACGCCGAGGCGCGGAGCGGCTTCCTTGAAGCAGGCGCGGGAAGCGATTTCGAACGCCAGCACCGAGGAGTCGACGTCGTGGAAGGCGCCGTCGATGAGGGTCGCCTTGACGCCGATCATCGGGAAGCCGGCGAACGGGCCGGAACCCATGACGCTGTTGATGCCCTTCTCGACGCCGGGGATGTATTCCTTCGGAACCGCACCGCCGACGATCTTGGACTCGAACACGAACTCTTCGCTCTCGGTGTTCGGCTCGAACAGGATCTTGACGCGGGCGAACTGGCCGGTACCACCGGTCTGCTTCTTGTGCGTGTAGTCCTGCTCGTGCGTGCGGGTGATCGTCTCGCGATAGGCCACCTGCGGCGCGCCGACATTGGCTTCGACCTTGAACTCGCGGCGCATGCGGTCGACGATGATGTCGAGATGCAGCTCGCCCATGCCGGCGATGATGGTCTGGCCGCTTTCCTCGTCGGTCTTGACGCGGAAGGACGGATCCTCAGCCGCCAGGCGATGCAGCGCGAGGCCCATCTTTTCCTGGTCGTTCTTGGTCTTCGGCTCGATGGCGATCTGGATGACCGGATCGGGGAACTCCATGCGCTCGAGGATGACCGGGTGCAGCGGATCGCAGAGCGTGTCGCCGGTGGTCGTGTCCTTCAGGCCAGCCAGAGCGACGATGTCGCCGGCATAGGCTTCCTCGATGTCGGCGCGCGAGTTCGCATGCATCTGCAGCATGCGGCCGATGCGCTCCTTCTTGCCCTTCACCGTGTTGTCGAGCGAAGTGCCCTTGGTGAGCTTGCCCGAATAGATGCGGGCGAAGGTCAGCGAACCGACGAACGGATCATTCATGATCTTGAACGCCAGCATCGACAGCGGCTCGTTGTCGTCGGCATGACGCTCGATCTCGGCGTCGGTCTTGGCGTCGACGCCCTTGATGGCCGGCACGTCGATCGGCGACGGCAGGTATTCGACGACCGCGTCGAGCAGCGGCTGCACGCCCTTGTTCTTGAAGGCCGAACCGCAGAACATCGGGAAGAACTTGACCGCGATGGTGCCCTTGCGGATCAGCGCGCGGATCTCGTCATTCGACGGCATCTTGCCTTCGAGGTAGTTCTCGAGCGCCGTCTCGTCCATCTCGACAGCCGCTTCGATCATCTTCTCGCGGTACTGCTCGGCCTTCGCCTTGAGGTCGGCCGGGATCTCGACGACGTCCCAGGCAGCGCCGAGCGTCTCATCGCGCCAGACCAGCGCGTTCATCTCGACGAGATCGACAACACCCTTGAACTCGGTCTCGGCGCCGATCGGCAGCTGCATGACGACAGCCTGCGCGCCGAGGCGCGAACCGATCATTTCCTCCGAGCGGTAGAAGTCGGCGCCGATCTTGTCCATCTTGTTGCAGAAGATCATGCGCGGCACGTGGTACTTGTCGGCCTGGCGCCACACGGTCTCGGTCTGCGGCTCGACACCGGCGTTGGCGTCGAGCAGCGCGATGGCGCCGTCGAGCACGCGCAGCGAACGCTCGACCTCGATGGTGAAGTCGACGTGTCCGGGGGTGTCGATGATGTTGAAGCGGCGCATCTTGCCGTCACGACCCTTCCAGAAGGTCGTGGTCGCGGCGGACGTGATGGTGATGCCGCGTTCCTGCTCCTGCTCCATCCAGTCCATGGTGGCTGCGCCGTCATGGACTTCGCCGATCTTGTGCGACTTGCCCGTGTAATACAGGACGCGCTCGGTCGTCGTCGTCTTGCCGGCGTCGATATGCGCCATGATACCGAAATTGCGGTAGTCTTCGATTTTGTATTCGCGGGCCATGGGAGGTTGCCTCTCAGTCTCGTTCGCGCTTTACCAGCGGTAGTGCGCGAAGGCGCGGTTGGCTTCTGCCATCTTGTGGGTGTCTTCACGCTTCTTGACAGCCGTGCCGCGGTTATTGGCCGCGTCCATCAGCTCGCCCGAGAGGCGATCGACCATGGTGGTCTCGTTGCGGTTGCGGGCCGCGGCGATCAGCCAGCGGATGGCCAGCGCCTGGCGGCGCTCGGGGCGCACGTCGACCGGAACCTGGTAGGTGGCGCCACCGACGCGACGCGAGCGCACTTCCACATGCGGCGCGACATTGTCGAGCGCCTGGTGGAAGACGGTGACCGGCTCCTGCTTGGTCTTGGCCTGGACCTGGTCCAGCGCGCCATAGACGATGGTCTCGGCAACCGACTTCTTGCCATCATACATGACGGCGTTCATGAACTTGGTGACGATCAGATCGCCGAACTTGGGGTCCGGATTGATCTCACGCTTTTCTGCACTGTGACGACGGGACATGGGAAACCCTTACTTCGGACGCTTGGCGCCGTATTTCGAACGACGCTGCTTGCGGTTCTTCACACCCTGCGTGTCGAGCACGCCGCGGATGATGTGGTAGCGGACGCCCGGCAGATCCTTGACGCGACCGCCGCGGATCATGACCACCGAGTGTTCCTGAAGGTTGTGACCTTCGCCGGGGATGTAGCCGATCACTTCAAAACCGTTGGTCAGGCGAATCTTGGCCACCTTGCGCAGCGCCGAGTTCGGCTTCTTCGGCGTCGTGGTGTAGACGCGCGTGCAGACGCCCCGCTTCTGCGGGTTCTGCTGCATGGCCGGGACCTTGTTGCGCTTCACCGGCGCCAGGCGCGGCTTGCGGATCAGCTGGTTGACGGTAGGCATTAAACCCTCTTGTCTCTCAATTCCGTGTCTGCCCTGTCAGGGCCGCTCAAAGCGTCATTTCCATACGCAAATTCGGGCAACACACCGCGGCTCGCGGTCCTGCCCGAACAAATTGCAGAGGAAGCGGAAGCCGCTTCATGCGCGCCGGAAATGTCTTTTCGCTCGTAAAACGAACCCTGTTTGAGACAAACTCCAAAGCGTGTCGCCTCGGAAAGGCTGGTCTCACATCGGTTCTGACGTGGCGGCTTCTACTCGTAAGGTCATTGCCCGTCAACCCCGCAACGGCAAATATTGCGGTCAATTCGGGGCTTGGCAGCCATGCGCAAAACGCATGCAATTTTATTGCGCCTTTTTTCAAGAACGAGGAAGAAAGTGACCGGCTTGCGGCTGTCTTCCGGGCTTGCTTCGTGCCAAAAGGCGGCTTGAACCGGACTATCTGCCGGAAAATGAGGAATCAACCCGTGAACGACAATGAGGAACGGCCGGTCACCATCATCACCGGACGGGTCTGGCGCAAGAAAGGCGGCAAGCCGGAGGGCGTGCACGTGATGCTGGTGGCGCCCGACGATGATTCTGCCGTGCGGCGCGCGCTCGAATCGCTCGCCGCGGAAGGATTCGCGGAGGCAGAGCTCGACCAGATCGGCGACATGGAGGGCGAGCCCGACGAGGAGCCGCATCTGTCGGCCTATCAGGGCGCGCTCGAAGGCGAGGTCTCGATCGTTACCTTCGACGAGCCGTTCTGATAAAGCCGGCGGCGCAACGTCCCTTCCCGGACCATTCCCAACAACCCAAAGCCAGCCACTCTTCCTTTCCGGAGTTTCCATGATCAGCAATCCCATCAAGCTCGGCATCGTCGGCGTGGGCAAGATTGTCCGCGACCAGCATCTCCCAGCGGTCGCCAAGGACGGCGATTACCAGCTGATCGCCGCTGCCAGCCGCCACGGCAAGGTCGACGGTATCGCGAACTATCCCAGCATCGAAGCGATGCTTGCCGCCGAGCCAGGCCTCGAGGCGGTCTCGCTCTGCATGCCGCCGCAGTTTCGCTACGACGCCGCGCGCACCGCGCTGGAAGCCAAGAAGCACGTGTTCCTCGAAAAACCGCCAGGTGCCACGGTCAGCGAGGTCGAGCATCTCAAGGCACTAGCCGAAAGGAACGGCGTCTCGCTCTTCGCCAGCTGGCACTCCCGCTACGCGCCGGCGGTCGAAGCCGCGCGCGCTTTCCTCGCCTCGGCCAGGCTGACTTCGGCCGCCATCAACTGGAAGGAAGACGTGCGCCGCTGGCACCCGAACCAGGAATGGATCTGGGAACCGGGCGGCTTCGGCGTGTTCGATCCGGGCATCAACGCGCTGTCGATCGCCACCCATATCCTGCCGCCGATGTTCATCACCTCGGCCGTGCTCGATTTTCCGGAGAATCGCGCGGCGCCGGTCGCGGCGCATGTCGCCTTCCGCACGTCCAACGGCCTGCCGGTGACGATGGAGCTCGACTGGCTGCAGACCGGCCCGCAGAGCTGGGACATCCTGGCTGAGACCGACAAGGGCAAGATGGCGCTGTCCGGCGGGGGCGCGAAGCTCGCGGTCGACGGCAACATCGTCCACGACGAGCCGGAAGCCGAATATCCGATGCTTTACAAACGCTTCGCCGAGATCGTTCGCGCCGGGAATTCGGATGTCGACCTAGCGCCGCTGCAGCATGTCGCCGATGCCTTCATGCTGGGCAAGCGCAATGTGGTCGAGGCGTTTTTCGACTGAGACCGCGGTAAAGCGCCGAGGCGAACGAGATCCTTACTCGACGATCGCGATGGCGAAACCGTCATAGCCCTTGGCGCCGACGGTCTGGATGGCGGTGCCGTCCAGCCGCTTCTCGCCACCGATGAACGAGAACGCGGCGCGAGCGCCTTCGACATTGGCGTCGCCGCTGTTCTTTTTCACGACCGCGCCGTCGCGGATGACGTTGTCGCAAACGATGACGGTGCCCGGGCGCGCCAGCTTCATGGCCCAGTCGAGATAATTCGGGTTGTTCGGCTTGTCGGCGTCGATGAAGATCAGGTCGAACGGCCCCGCATTTTCGCTGCCAAGGGCGGCAAGGGACTGGAGCGCGGGACCGACCCGTAGGTCGACCTTGTCGGAAACCCCTGCCCGCTCGAAATTCGAGCGCGCGACCTTGGCGTGGTGCGGGTCGAGCTCCAGCGTCACGACCTTACCGTCCGCCGGCAATCCCCTTGCCATCCAGATGGTCGAGTAGCCGCCGAGCGTGCCGACCTCCAGCACGGTCTTGGCACCGCGGATGCGCACCAGCAGCGACAGCAGCTTGCCCTGCGCCGCCGAGACGTCGATCGCCGGCAGGCCCTGATCGCGGTTGGCCTTGAGCACCGCATCCAGCATTGGATCCGCTTCGAAAAGAGCGGAAACGATATAGTCGTCGACAGAAGTCCAGGTCTTGCTGCTCATGGCTCTTCCTCGTTCGTGAAGCCAAAATGCAAGAAGGGGCCGCGTAGGCCCCTTCTCGTCGTCTCTCATATCATAACCGCTTACTGCGCGGCGTTGACCATGTCGGTCAGCATCGGCTCGGCGACCTCGACACCGGAGGCCTTGCGGCGCTCGTCGATGATGAGCTCGTCGCGCGAAGTGGCGATGCGCCGGATCTGGCTCATCGTGCCGCCCGTGCCGGCCGGGATCAGGCGGCCGACGATGACGTTTTCCTTCAGGCCCTGCAGCATGTCGGTCTTGCCGGCAACCGCAGCCTCGGTCAGCACCCTGGTCGTCTCCTGGAAGGAGGCGGCCGAGATGAAGGACGGCGTCTGCAGCGAGGCCTTGGTGATGCCCAGCAGCACCGGCTGACCTTCGGCCGGCTTCTTGCCGTCCTCGATCAGGCGCTCGTTGACCTCCTCCAGTTCGATCACGTCGACATGGTCCCCCGGGATGTAGGTCGAGTCGCCCTGCGTGGTGATCTCGACCTTCTGCAGCATCTGGCGAACGATCACCTCGATGTGCTTGTCGTTGATCGACACGCCCTGCAGGCGGTAGACCTCCTGGATCTCGTTGACGAGGTAGGAGGCAAGCGCCTCCACGCCCTTGATCGCCAGGATGTCGTGCGGCGCCGGATTGCCGTCGAGGATGTAGTCGCCCTTCTCGATGACGTCGCCGTCCTGGAGATGGAACGGCTTGCCCTTCGGGATCAGGTACTCCACCGGCTCAAGCGTCGAGTCATGCGGCTCGATGATGATGCGGCGCTTGTTCTTGTAGTCGCGGCCGAAGCGGATCGTGCCATCGATCTCGGCGATGATGGCGTGATCCTTCGGACGGCGAGCCTCGAACAGTTCCGCGACACGTGGCAGACCACCGGTGATGTCCTTGGTCTTGGCGCTTTCCATCGGGATACGCGCCAGCACGTCGCCAGGCTTCACATGGGCGCCCGGCTCGACCGAGAGGATGGCCTCGACCGAGAGCAGGAAGCGCGCATCGCCGCCCTTCGACAGCTTGCCGACCTTGCCCTTGGCGTCCTGGATGACGATCGCGGGCTTCAGGTCGCTGCCGCGCGGCGTCGAACGCCAGTCGATGACCTCACGCTTGGTGATGCCGGTCGACTCGTCGGCCGTTTCCTGAACGGAAATGCCGTCGACCAGATCCTCGAACGCCACGCGACCCTCGATTTCGGTGAGGATCGGGCGGGTGTAGGGATCCCACTCGGCGATACGCTGGCCGCGCTTCACCTTGTCGCCATCATCCACGAAGATGCGCGAACCATAGGCGACGCGGTGCGTGGCACGCTCCTTGCCGGTCTCATCGAGGATGAGCACCGCCATGTTGCGGCCCATGACCATCTGCTGGCCTTCCGAGTTACGCACCACGTTGCGGTTGCGGATCTGCACCTTGCCCTCATAGGAGGCTTCAAGGAACGACGAATCCACCACCTGCGCCGTGCCGCCCATGTGGAAGGTACGCATGGTGAGCTGGGTGCCAGGCTCGCCGATCGACTGCGCCGCGATGACGCCGACGGCCTCGCCCTGGTTGACGGGAGTACCGCGAGCCAGGTCGCGTCCGTAGCAGACGGCGCACACGCCGGTCCTGACCTCGCAGGTCAGCGCCGAACGGATGCGGACCGACTGCACGCCGGCCTTTTCGATCTGCTCCACATCGCGCTCGTCCATCAGCTTGCCGGCCTTGACCAGCAATTCGCCGGAGACCGGATGGTTGATGTCGTCGAGCGCGGTGCGGCCCAGCACGCGCTGGCCGACCGAAGCGACGATCTGACCGGCATCGACGATCGGCTGCATGGTGAGGCCCTTGTCGGTGCCGCAATCCACGGAGTTGACGATGCAGTCCTGCGCCACGTCGACGAGACGGCGGGTGAGGTAGCCCGAGTTCGCCGTCTTCAAGGCGGTGTCGGCCAGACCCTTGCGGGCGCCGTGGGTCGAGTTGAAGTACTCGAGCACGGTGAGGCCTTCCTTGAAGTTCGAGATGATCGGCGTCTCGATGATCTCCCCCGACGGCTTGGCCATCAGGCCGCGCATGCCGGCGAGCTGGCGCATCTGGGTGGGCGAACCGCGCGCACCCGAATGCGACATCATGTAGATCGAGTTCATCGGCTTCTGACGGCCGTTCTCCTCGAACTCCACCGCCTTGATGCGCGCCATCATCTCGTCGGCGACCTTTTCCGAGCACTTGGCCCAGGCGTCGACGACCTTGTTGTACTTCTCGCCCTGCGTGATCAGGCCGTCATTGTACTGCTGCTCGTATTCCTTGGCCAAAGCCTCGGTGTCGGAAACAAGCTTCAGCTTGGTGTCCGGGATCAGCATGTCGTCCTTGCCGAACGAAATGCCGGCACGGCAGGCATGGGCGAAGCCCAGCGCCATGATGCGGTCGCAGAAGATGACCGTCTCCTTCTGACCGCAGTGGCGGTAGACGGTGTCGATCATCTTGGAGATATTCTTCTTGGTCATCTCCTGGTTGGCGGTCTCATACGGCACGTTGACGTTCTTCGGCAGAAGCTCGCCGATGATCATGCGGCCAGGCGTGGTGTCATAGATCTTCGACACGACATTGCCTTCGGCGTCGACGGTGCGGAAGCGGCCCTTGATCTTGGCGTGCAGCGTCACGGCCTTGGTCTCCAGCGCATGCTGGAGCTCGCCCATGTCGGCGAACACCATGCCTTCGCCCGGCTCGTTCTGGTTGACGATCGACAAATAGTAGAGACCGAGAACCATGTCTTGCGACGGCACGATGATCGGCGCGCCGGAGGCCGGGTGCAGGATGTTGTTGGTCGACATCATCAGCACGCGGGCTTCGAGCTGCGCTTCCAGCGACAGCGGCACGTGGACCGCCATCTGGTCGCCGTCGAAGTCGGCGTTGAAGGCGGTGCAGACCAGCGGATGCAGCTGGATCGCCTTGCCTTCGATCAGGGTCGGCTCGAACGCCTGGATGCCAAGGCGATGCAGCGTCGGCGCGCGGTTCAACAGCACCGGATGCTCGCGGATGACCTCGTCGAGGATATCCCAAACCTCCGGACGCTCCTTCTCGACCAGCTTCTTCGCCTGCTTGACGGTCGAGGAGAAACCCTTGGCGTCGAGGCGGGCGTAGATGAAGGGCTTGAAGAGCTCGAGCGCCATCTTCTTCGGCAGGCCGCACTGATGCAGCTTCAACTCCGGACCGGTCACGATGACCGAGCGGCCGGAATAGTCGACGCGCTTGCCGAGCAGGTTCTGGCGGAACCGGCCCTGCTTGCCCTTGAGCATGTCGGACAGCGACTTCAGCGGACGCTTGTTGGCGCCGGTGATGACGCGGCCCCGACGGCCGTTGTCGAACAGCGCGTCGACGGCTTCCTGCAGCATGCGCTTTTCATTGCGCACGATGATGCCGGGCGCGCGCAGCTCGATCAGCCGCTTCAGGCGGTTGTTGCGGTTGATGACGCGGCGATAGAGATCGTTGAGATCGGACGTCGCGAAGCGGCCGCCGTCCAGCGGGACGAGCGGGCGCAGGTCCGGCGGGATCACCGGAACCACCTTCATGATCATCCATTCCGGACGGTTGCCGGATTCCATGAAGTTCTCAACGACCTTGAGCCGCTTCAGGTACTTCTTCTGCTTGAGCTCGGAGGTGGTCGAAGCCAGCTCCGAACGCAGGTCGCCGGCGATCTTCTCCAGGTCCATGCCGGCCAGAAGGTCATGGATGGCCTCGGCGCCGATCATGGCGGTGAAAGAATCCTCGCCATACTCGTCGACGGCGAGCATGTACTCTTCCTCGCTGAGGAGCTGGTTCTCCTTCAGCGCAGTCAGGCCCGGCTCGGTGACGATGTAGTTCTCGAAGTAGAGCACGCGCTCGATGTCCTTGAGCGTCATGTCGAGCAGCGTGCCGATGCGCGAGGGCAGCGACTTCAGGAACCAGATATGGGCGACGGGCGCGGCGAGCTCGATATGGCCCATGCGCTCGCGGCGAACGCGCGACAGCGTGACTTCGACGCCGCACTTCTCGCAGATGACGCCCTTGTACTTCATGCGCTTGTACTTGCCGCACAGGCACTCATAGTCCTTGATCGGGCCAAAAATGCGCGCGCAAAAAAGGCCGTCACGCTCCGGCTTGAAGGTGCGGTAGTTGATGGTCTCCGGCTTCTTGATCTCGCCGAACGACCAGGACAGAATCTTCTCTGGGCTGGCAAGCGAGATCCGGATGGAATCGAACACCTGCGCAGGCGCCTGCGGGTTGAAGAGATTCATGACCTCTTGGTTCATGCCGTTCTCCTTTTCGGGGTCCTCGATAACCCCTTCAATCGATCGCGGACGAAATGTCCGCAGACTGGCCGGTCAAACCGGCCGAAGACTTCTTGGTTGAGCATGCCTCATGCTCGGGGCGCGCCGCTTCCTGGAGCGGCGCGCCATAGCCTTACTCGGCAGCGTCGGGCAGACGCGTCGGGACCTCTTCGAGCTGGGTGTTCTCCAGCTCGACATTGAGACCGAGCGAGCGCATTTCCTTGACGAGCACGTTGAAGCTCTCCGGAATGCCCGCCTCGAAGGTGTCGTCGCCGCGCACGATCGCTTCGTAGACCTTGGTGCGGCCGGCGACGTCGTCCGACTTCACCGTCAGCATTTCCTGCAGCGTGTAGGCGGCGCCGTAGGCTTCGAGCGCCCAGACCTCCATTTCGCCGAAGCGCTGGCCACCGAACTGCGCCTTGCCGCCCAGCGGCTGCTGGGTGACGAGCGAGTACGGGCCGATCGAACGCGCGTGGATCTTGTCGTCCACCAGGTGATGCAGCTTGAGCATATAGATATAGCCCATCGTCACCTTGCGATCGAACGGCTCGCCGGTGCGGCCGTCATAGAGCTGCGACTGACCGCTGGTGTGCAGGCCGGCCTGCTCCAGCATGGTGTTGATGTCGGCCTCATGCGCGCCGTCGAACACCGGGGTCGCGATGGAGACGCCGCGGCGCATCTGCTCGCTGAGGCGAACGATGCTCTCGTCGTCATACTCGCGGATCGGCTCGTTGCGGTCGTTGGCCGGCATGAAGCTTTCCAGCGTCTTGCGCAGCGGCTTGATGTCGCCGCCCGCCTTGTAGGCGTCGATCAGCTCGCCGATCTTCCTGCCCATACCGGCGCAAGCCCAGCCCAGATGCGTCTCCAGGATCTGGCCGACATTCATGCGGCTCGGCACGCCCAGCGGGTTGAGCACGATATCGGCATGCGTGCCGTCCTCGAGGAAAGGCATGTCCTCGACCGGAACGATGCGCGACACGACACCTTTGTTGCCGTGACGGCCGGCCATCTTGTCGCCCGGCTGCATCTTGCGCTTCACCGCCACGAAGACCTTGACCATCTTCATGACGCCCGGAGGCATTTCGTCGCCGCGCTGCACCTTCTCGACCTTGTCCATGAAGCGCTGCTCGAGCGCCTTCTTGGACTCGTCATACTGGCCGCGCAGAGCTTCGAGCTCGCCCTGGAGCTTCTCGTTCTCGACGGCGAACTGCCACCACTGCGAACGCGGATACTCGTCGAGCGTGTCCTTCGACAGCTTCGAGCCCTTCTTGAAGCCCTTCGGCCCGGCGATCGCTTCCTTGCCGACCAGCACGTCGGAAAGACGCGCATAGACGTTGCGGTCGAGGATCGCCTGCTCGTCGTCGCGGTCCTTGGCCAGACGCTCGATCTCCTCGCGCTCGATCGCCATCGCGCGCTCGTCCTTCTCCACGCCGTGGCGGTTGAAGACGCGCACTTCGACGACCGTGCCGAAGGTGCCCGGAGGCATGCGCATGGAGGTGTCGCGGACGTCCGAGGCCTTTTCGCCGAAGATGGCGCGCAGAAGCTTCTCTTCCGGCGTCATCGGGCTTTCGCCCTTCGGCGTGATCTTGCCGACCAGGATATCGCCCGGCTGCACTTCGGCACCGATATAGACGATGCCGGCCTCGTCGAGGTTCTTCAGCGCCTCTTCCGAAACGTTCGGAATGTCGCGCGTGATTTCCTCCGGCCCGAGCTTGGTGTCGCGCGCCATGACCTCGAACTCCTCGATGTGGATCGAGGTGAAGACGTCGTCGGCCACGATGCGCTCGGAGAGCAGGATCGAGTCCTCGTAGTTGTAGCCGTTCCACGGCATGAACGCGACGAGCACGTTGCGGCCGAGCGCCAGATCTCCGAGCTCGGTCGACGGACCGTCGGCAATGATGTCGCCCTTGTTGACGCGGTCGCCCATGCGCACCAGCGGACGCTGGTTGATGCAGGTGTTCTGGTTCGAACGCTGGAACTTCATCAGCCGGTAGATATCGACGCCCGACTTGCCGGGATCGAGATCTTCCGTGGCGCGGATGACGATACGGGTGGCGTCGACCTGGTCGACCACGCCGCCACGACGGGCGCCGATGGCCGCGCCCGAGTCACGGGCGACGACCGGCTCCATGCCGGTGCCGACGAACGGCGCCTCGGCGCGCACCAGCGGCACGGCCTGACGCTGCATGTTCGAGCCCATCAGCGCTCGGTTGGCGTCGTCGTTCTCGAGGAACGGGATGAGCGCTGCCGCGACCGACACCATCTGCTTCGGCGAGACGTCCATCAGGTCGACGTTTTCGCGCGGCGCCATCATCACTTCGCCGGCGTTACGGCAAATGACGAACTCGTCGACGAAGCTGCCATTCTTGTCGAGCTCGGCGTTGGCCTGCGCGACATAGTGCTTGGCCTCTTCCATCGCCGACAGATAGACGACCTCGTTGGTCAGCTTGCCGCCCACGATCTTGCGGTACGGGCTTTCGATGAAGCCGTACTTGTTGACGCGCGCGAAGGTGGCCAGCGAGTTGATCAGACCGATATTCGGACCTTCCGGCGTCTCGATCGGGCAGATGCGGCCGTAATGCGTCGGGTGCACGTCGCGCACCTCGAAGCCGGCGCGCTCGCGGGTCAGACCGCCCGGTCCAAGCGCCGACAGGCGACGCTTGTGGGTGATCTCCGACAGCGGGTTGGTCTGGTCCATGAACTGCGACAGCTGCGAGGAACCGAAGAACTCGCGCACGGCGGCGGCCGCCGGCTTGGCGTTGATCAGGTCCTGCGGCATGACCGTGTCGATCTCGATCGAGGACATGCGTTCCTTGATCGCGCGCTCCATGCGCAGCAGCCCGACGCGGTACTGGTTCTCCATGAGCTCGCCGACCGAACGCACGCGGCGGTTGCCGAGATTGTCGATGTCGTCGATCTCGCCCTTGCCGTCGCGCAGTTCGACCAGCGTCTTGACCACAGCCAGGATGTCTTCCTTGCGCAGCACGCGCACGGTGTCCTCGGCCTTGAGCTCGAGGCGCATGTTCATCTTGACGCGGCCGACGGCCGACAGGTCATAGCGCTCGCTGTCGAAGAACAGCGAGTTGAACATGGCTTCGGCGGTCTCGAGCGTCGGCGGCTCGCCCGGGCGCATGACGCGGTAGATGTCGAACAGCGCGTCCTGGCGGCTCTCGTTCTTGTCGACGGCGAGCGTGTTGCGGATGTAGGCGCCGACATTGACGTGGTCGATGTCCAGGATCTGGATCTCTTCCTCGCCGGTGCCGAGCAGCACCTTCAGCGTCTTGTCGTCGATCTCGTCGCCGGCCTCGAGGAAGATCTCGCCGGTGGCGTAGTTGACGATGTCCTCGGCAAGGTAGTTGCCGAGCAGATCCTCGTCGGTCGCCTTGATGGCCTTGAGACCCTTTTCGCCGAGCTGGCGGGCCTGGCGCGCGGTGATCTTCTTGCCGGCCTCGACAACGACCTCACCCGTATCGGCATCAACCAGATCGCCGACGGCCTTGAGGCCGCGGAACCGCTCGACGTTGAAGGGAATGCGCCAATGGTCGCCGGAGCGCTTGTAGGTGATCTTGTTGTAGAAGGTCGACAGGATCTCTTCGCCGTCCATGCCGAGCGCCATCAGAAGCGATGTCACCGGGATCTTGCGGCGGCGGTCGATGCGGGCGTGCACGACGTCCTTGCTATCGAACTCGATGTCGAGCCACGAACCGCGATAGGGGATGACGCGCGCGGCAAACAGAAGCTTGCCCGACGAGTGCGACTTGCCCTTGTCATGGTCGAAGAAGACGCCCGGCGAGCGGTGCATCTGCGAGACGATGACGCGCTCGGTGCCGTTGACGATGAAGGTGCCGTTCGACGTCATGAGCGGCATGTCGCCCATGTAGACGTCCTGCTCCTTGATGTCCTTGATCGACTTCGCGCCGGTATCCTCGTCGATATCGAACACGATCAGGCGCAGCGTCACCTTCAGCGGCGCGGCATAGGTCAGGTCGCGCTGACGGCACTCGTCAACGTCGAATTTCGGTGCCTCGAACTCATACTTCACGAACTCCAGCATGGAGGAACCGGAAAAGTCGGAGATCGGGAAGACCGACTTGAAAACGGCCTGCAGCCCTTCGTCCGGACGGCCGCCCTTGGGCTCGTCCACCATCAGGAACTGGTCATAGGATGCCTTCTGAACCTCGATGAGGTTCGGCATCTCCGCAACTTCCGGGATCTTTCCGAAGAACTTGCGTACGCGTCTGCGGCCATTGAAAGTCTGGGTCTGGGCCATCGTCGCTCCTTAGCTCTAAACTCGGGACGAACCTCGCCGCGGCTCGCCTTGCACCAACGGGCGGCCTCGGCGGCTGCCCCTATCTGTTTTTCCGGCCGCCTCTTCCAATCGCTTGGCGGCTACCGGCTAAAACGGGAGAAAACCCGTTTCCGGAAGGCCGCTTTTCGGCCCTCAGGAAAGAGGTTTTCAAACGCCTCGCGCAACAAAGCCTCCCTCCGTCCAAGGGAGGGGGCGGACGGCGCGAGACCGTCCGCCCTCGCCTGACAGGCTTACTTCAGCTCGACCTTGGCGCCAGCTGCTTCCAGCTGAGCCTTGAACTTGTCGGCGTCGGCCTTGGAAACGCCTTCCTTGACCGGCTTCGGAGCCGCTTCGACCAGGTCCTTGGCTTCCTTGAGGCCAAGGCCGGTGATGGCGCGGACTTCCTTGATGACGTTGATCTTCTGGGCGCCGGCGTCGGCGAGAACGACGTCGAATTCCGTCTTCTCTTCAGCCGGAGCAGCGGCAGCGGCAGCGCCACCGGCAGCGGCGGCAACAGCCACCGGAGCAGCGGCCGAAACGCCCCACTTCTCTTCCAGGAGCTTCGACAGCTCAGCCGCCTCGAGGACGGTCAGCTTCGAAAGGTCGTCTACGATCTTCGCGAGATCAGCCATTTTGATATTCCTTTAGTTGGTTCGAACGTGTGTTGTTGACAGCGAGGAACGGCCTCATGCCGCCTCGTCCTTCCGGGCGTAAGCGCCGATGACGCGCGCGACCGAAGCCGCGGGCGCATTGACGATCTGGGCGATCCGGGTTGCCGGCGTGGCGATCATGCCAACCAGCTTGGCGCGCAGCTCGTCGAGCGACGGCATCGTGGCGAGTGCCTTGACACCATCGGCGTTGAGCGAGGTCGAGCCCATCGCGCCGCCGAGAATGATCAGCTTGTCATTCCCCTTGGCGAAATCGGACGTGACCTTCGGCGCCGCAACCGGATCCTCCGAATAAGCGACCAGCGTCTGTCCCTTGAACAGATCGACGATCGATGCGGAGTCCGTGCCCTGAAGAGCGATCTTGGCGAGACGGTTCTTCGCGACTTTGACGGTGCCGCCGGCGGCGCGCATCTTCGACCGGAGGTCGTTCATTTGCGCCACGGTGATACCGGCGTAGTGGGCCACGACGACTGAACCCGCGTTCGTGAACGCTTCGTTCAGGCCCGTGACGAGTTCGCGCTTTTCCGCTCTGTCCACTGCCTATCTCCAGTTGACCCCTGCCTCATTTTCGAGGTCAGAAGTCGGGTTGCCTTTTGCCGGCCGGGCCATCCAAATCCTGGATCTCCCGAACGGCGCTCGAGGATCCTGCCCCCTTTTTCGCCACACCGACGGCAAGCCGGCGATGTGCTGACAAAAGGCAAACACGGTTCGAACCTTTCATTGGAGCTTTCCGCCCCTTTGTCGGGTCTTCACCCGTCTCATGCAGGCCCAATCGAATTAAGGCTTTTGGGCCGCCTGCAATCTCGGACAGGATATCCGGAAACCTTTCGGCTCCCGGGTTACCGGGCCGCCGACGGATCGGCGGTCCGGAATTCTTGTTACGATCAGCTCGAGGCCGACCGGACGACACTCACGACGCGGCGAGCGTCGCGATGTCGAGCTTGAGGCCGGGGCCCATCGTCGAGGTGACTGACACCTTCTTGACGTAGTTGCCCTTGGCGCCCGCGGGCTTGGCCTTGTTCACCGCATCGGCGAAGGCGCGGACGTTCTCTTCCAGCGCCTTGACGTCGAACGAAACCTTGCCGACGCCGGCCTGGACGATGCCGGCCTTCTCGACGCGGAACTCGACGGCGCCGCCCTTCGAAGCCTTGACGGCCGCGGCCACATCGGTGGTCACGGTGCCGACCTTCGGGTTCGGCATCATGCCGCGCGGGCCGAGCACCTTACCCAGACGGCCGACCAGCGGCATCATGTCCGGGGTGGCGATGCAGCGATCGAAATCGATCGTGCCCTTCTGGACGATGTCGACCAGGTCCTCGGCGCCAACCACATCGGCGCCGGCGGCCTTGGCTTCCTCGGCCTTGTCGCCGCGGGCAAACACGGCGACGCGCACCGAGCGGCCGGTGCCGTTGGGCAGGTTGACCACGCCGCGGACCATCTGGTCGGCATGGCGCGGATCGACGCCGAGATTCATCGAGACCTCGACGGTCTCGTCGAACTTCACCTTGGACCGGTCCTTGAGCAGCTGCAGCGCCTCGGAGAGGGCGTAAGCCTTGTTCGGATCGATGCCTTCGCGGCTCTTGGCAACACGCTTTGCAATCTTTGCCATGATCTTAGCCCACCACTTCCAGGCCCATCGAGCGGGCGGAGCCCTCGACCATGCGCATGGCCGCCTCGACGTCGTTTGCGTTCAGGTCCTTCATCTTCTGCTCGGCGATCGCGCGCACCTTGTCGCGGCTGATCGTGCCGACCTTGGTCTTGCCCGGCTCCTTGGAGCCCGACTTCAGGTTGGCGGCCTTCTTCAGGAAGTAGCTCACCGGCGGCGTCTTCATGACGAAGGTGAACGACTTGTCCTGGTAGTAGGTGATGACGACCGGGATCGGCGACCCCTTCTCCATCTCCTGGGTCTGCGCGTTGAACGCCTTGCAGAACTCCATGATGTTGATGCCGCGCTGACCAAGCGCCGGGCCGATCGGGGGCGACGGCGTAGCCGAGCCCGCGGCAACCTGGAGCTTGAGCTGGCCTGCAACTTTCTTAGCCATCTCTATTCCTGCCTTTTCTCATGCCGGCCCCATTCTCGGGCAACACCGGCGGTTGCAGTCTGGTGGTACGGTTCCGACGGCCGGCTATGCCACCTTCGCCTCCCACCCGTTCATGCGGCGTTTCTCACACCGCCCCGACGCCTTGCGGCGCGGATATACGGATCAGCCCTTTTCGACCTGTCCGAATTCCAGATCGACAGGCACGGCGCGCCCGAAGATCGAAACTTCCACCTTGAGGCGGGCACGCTCCTCGTCCACTTCCTGGACGACGCCGTTGAACGACGCGAATGGACCGTCCGAAACGCGGATCGCCTCACCGATCTCGAAGGTGACCGACGGCTTCGGCCGCTCGACGCCTTCCTGGACCTGGTTCAGGATGCGCTGCGCCTCGTTCTCGGTGATCGGCACGGGCTTGGAGTCGCCCAGGAAGCCGGTGACCTTCGGCGTGTTCTTGACCAGCGAGAATACGGCATCGGTCAGATTGGCCTTCAGGAGCACATAGCCCGGGAAGAACTTGCGCTCGGCATCGACCTTGCGACCGCGGCGGATCTCGACGACCTTCTCGGTCGGCACCACGATCTGCTCGATCTCGCCGGACAAGCCCTTCTGCTTGGCCTTGTTCTCGATATCCTCGGCGACCTTCTTCTCGAAGTTCGAATAGGCGTGGACGATATACCACCGCGCAGTCATTTCACGACCTCTCCGTAAACCGCCGAATTAATGCCCGAGACCCAGGATCCACTCGATCGCATAGCCCATCAGAATATCGGCAGCGAAGAAGAACAGCATCGCGATCACCGCGAACACCAAGACCATCACGGTCGAGATCATGGTTTCGCGCCGCGAAGGCCATGTCACCTTGGCCGTCTCCGCGCGAACCTGCTGGAGAAAGGTGAAGGGATTAGTGGTTTTCGAAGCCATGTGCCGCCTGTTTTCAAGACCCGTTGGCCGGGCCTCCTGGATGATCCCGCTGGCCGGGACGTGCCGCTTGGGCTCTATGCGGCGCGAATCAGCGCCGCTATTTCACCCACGCAAATCAGACGCGTAAAGCCGGCTTCCCAGCTCCACGCGTCGCGTGTCTGTCTTGTCTACATAAAACCGATTCTTAATCCACGCAAGTGGCAAGGTCCGCTTTATGCCCTAGCGCCGCCTCGGAACCATCCAGTCGTCCCGTCCCGGCTATGGGGGGGCTTATGCCCCAATTTTCCCCATATGGCAAGCCACCCGCCGATTTGCAACCGCGGAAGCTTCGATCGGCCACTTTCGAGGAGATGGCACGGGCAGCAGGGCTCGAACCTACGACCTGCGGTTTTGGAGACCGCCGCTCTACCAACTGAGCTATGCCCGTGCATGCGCTGTTCGGCGCAGGCGCTTCCTAAAAGCTTCCGGGCACTCTGTAAAGAGCACTCCGATGCCGTTTTGGAGGCTTTGTCAGAAATCTGGATGTAGATCTGCCGGCAATCGATCGCGGGCGCGCAGGCGCTTACGATTTCCCGGCCGGCGGCTTATAAGGTCCGCCCGGCACACCCCAGCCCCAGGCTGGCATCGGCTCGGTCTCGGGATCGCAGGTCTCGCCCAGATTCGAGTTCATCTTCGCCAGCCGCGATCCCCACTCGACATAACCCATGAAGGCGGAGCGGAATTCGGGGTCGTCCGGCAGGCCGATCTCATCCGCAGCATCGGCAAGGAGATTGATCCAGCGGCGCCGCTGTTCCTCGGTCAGGTGCTTGCCAAGGTGATGCATCACCATCTCGCGATGGCCGCCATGCTTCTCGCTGTAGGTCTTCGGCCCGCCAAAGACCTCGCCGATGAAGGCGGCGACATGCGCCGGGTGATCCGGCGACATGTGTTCGAACACCGGACCGACGATCGGATCCGCAGCCACCTTGTCGTAAAAGGTCCGGGTCAGCCGGTTCAGCGCCTCGCTGCCGCCGGCCCATTCATATAAAGTCGGGATGTCCTCGCGCATCGCCGCTCCTCCACTGTGCATACAGCACCGGCAAGATAGCGGCAGCGCCCTGCCCGGCTCAACCTGCCTCAATGGCCAGTGCGCGCTATCTCCTTGTTTACGCAATTCCGGATGGAAAACCGTAAACACTCTTCCTGGAATCGCTCTACAGCTTCGCAGGCGCCTTCGCCTCGGCATCGGCGGCCGGAAGGCCCCGGCAATTCTCCGGCCTGGGCGCGGATCTGCAAATGGTGGCGCCGGTCAGCGTGTCCACCGACTGCGGCCCGGTCGTCAGTCCGAACGTCTTCAGCTCGTCCCGGCTGAGTTCCCTGTGCTTGGCATATTCGGCCGACTGCATGGCGGCGAAAAAGCCCGAGCCGATCCCCATCTCGTCAAGATACGCCCTGACCTTGTCTTCCATACCCATGGAATGCACCAGGAAACGCGCATCGGCGCCCACCAGGCGCCGGACGCCGCCGGCGATCATCACCGCGCAGGCCGCGTCGCATTCGGCGCCCGCATCGATGGTGAGGCCGGCATGGAGGCCGTCGGGTGCGACGCACCCCGCCGCGCCCGGATCGCAATCGAGAAAATCCGTTCGCGCGACCGCAACATCCAGCTTGCGCTCACGGATCAGCCGGCCCGCGGCAAGTGCCGCCTGCACGTCGCCGCCGGGCGAGTTGATTATGACAGGCAACCGGCGCTCCCGGATCGTATCGAGCAGTTGGCGCAGCTCGTCGGCGGTGCCTGCCGCGATCGTGCCTTCCGCCGAAATCCATTCCGGACAGTCGGGATTGCAAAGCGGATTGCTGCCGCGAACAACAACGAAGCGCATCTCCTGTTCGTGGGCCTGCTGCGCTGGCGCGGGAACCGGGGCAGTGGGAACCGGAGCAATGGGAGAAGGTTCGGCCCCAAGTGCCGCGACCGCAGCCGGCGCGGCGTTCGCCGGGACCTCGCGACAATTCGCCGGCGCCGGCTGACGCCGGCAAATGGTGCCCTCGGTCAGCAAATCGAGAGAATCGGGGCTGGTGACGAGTTTCATCTCCAGCATGTCGTCGGGCTCTATCTGCCTGATGTCGCTGGCAGGCGTCGCCTTCATCACGCTGAGCACGCCCTGCTCGACGCCCATCTCCTTCAGATAGGCCGACAGCCGCTTTTCGACCGCCTTGCTCATCTCATAAGTCTTGTAGCTGCCGGCATTCTTGCGACTGACGACCCTGGTGCTGATGATCTTCTTCTTGCCGTTCACGATCCGATAGGTCGTGCGGTAGAGCAGCTTCTCGCGCTGGTAGGTGGTCGTGATCTGATGGACACCGAGATAGGCCCATTCGCCGACCACGCGGCGGATGCCGCCGGCAAACATCAGCGGACAGGCCGAATTGCACATCGCGCCGCTGTCGTAGGCGACGCCGAAATAGGGCTGGCCCTTGGCGTCATTGTCACGGCAATTCTTCATCCCCGGCGAGCAGCCGGAAAACTCGGTGATGCCGACCGCGATATCGAGCTTGTTCTTGCGGACCATGCGGCCAAGCTGCAGCGAGGCATCGACATTGCCGCCGGGTGAATTGACGACGATCGGCAATTGCCGCCCGCCGAGCGTCTTCAGCAGGCGTTTCAGCAGCGCCGGCGTGCCGGCCTCGATCGTGCCTTCGGCGGAAATCCATTCCGGGCAGTTCGGCTCGCAGCCCGGCGCGCTGCTGCGCACGACGACGAAGCGCATCGTCGGGCCGTAGTCCGGCGGCGTTTCCTTCGCGGCGGCGCTGAGGGCGGCCAGCCCTGCGGCAGCGGCCAATCCCAGCCGAAGCAACCCGCGCCAACACCGTATGGTCTTTGAACGGAATGTCGAAACCACGTCTGGCAACCCCAAGAATACAACCCATACTAGTTGGGGCGACGATGCTTGCAACAGAATTGGAAAGGGCGAGCAATACAGCCTCCAAAGCGAAAGGGCGGCCCGAAGACCGCCCTTTCCTTGTCGAACCGGCAAGTGCCGGATCGATTATTCCTTGATGGTGACGACGATGCCGGCACCGACGGTGCGGCCGCCTTCACGGATGGCGAAGCGCAGCTTCTCTTCCATCGCGATCGGCACGATCAGCTCGACGTCGACGGTGATGTTGTCGCCGGGCATCACCATCTCGGTGCCGGCCGGCAGCGTCACGATGCCCGTCACGTCGGTCGTGCGGAAATAGAACTGCGGACGGTAGTTGGTGAAGAACGGCGTGTGACGGCCGCCCTCGTCCTTGGTCAGGATGTAGGCTTCGGCCACGAACTTCTTGTGCGGCTTCACCGAACCCGGCTTGGCCAGAACCTGGCCGCGCTCGACACCTTCGCGGTCGATGCCGCGCAAGAGCGCGCCGATGTTGTCGCCGGCCTGACCCTGGTCGAGCAGCTTGCGGAACATCTCAACGCCCGTGCAGGTCGTCTTGGCGGTCGGACGGATGCCGACGATCTCCAGTTCCTCGCCAACCTTGACCACGCCGCGCTCGACGCGGCCGGTCACCACCGTGCCGCGGCCCGAGATCGAGAACACGTCCTCGATCGGCATCAGGAACGGCTTGTCCAGCGGACGAACAGGCGTCGGGATATAGGCGTCGACCTGTGCCATCAGCTCGCGGATGGCGTCCTCGCCGATGGTCTTGTTCGAGTCCTCAAGAGCAGCCAGGGCCGAACCCTTGACGATCGGAATGTCGTCGCCGGGGAACTCGTTCTTCGACAGAAGCTCGCGAACCTCGAGCTCGACCAGTTCGAGCAGCTCGGCGTCGTCGACCTGGTCGACCTTGTTCAGGAACACAACGATCGAGGGCACGCCGACCTGGCGGGCAAGCAGGATGTGCTCGCGGGTCTGCGGCATCGGGCCGTCGGCGGCCGAAACGACCAGGATCGCGCCGTCCATCTGCGCGGCACCCGTGATCATGTTCTTCACATAGTCGGCGTGGCCGGGGCAGTCGACATGGGCATAGTGACGGTTGGCCGTCTCATACTCGACGTGCGCCGTCGAGATCGTGATGCCGCGTGCCTTCTCTTCCGGTGCCGCGTCGATCTGGTCATAGCGCTTGTATTCGCCAAAATACTTCGTGATCGCCGCCGTCAGCGACGTCTTGCCATGATCGACGTGACCGATCGTGCCAATGTTCACATGCGGCTTGGTGCGCTCGAATTTACCTTTTGCCATAGTCTCTTTCCTTGGACGGCCTTGACCTTCAGTTCAGTCGAATGCGGGGCGATTAGCGACAACGGCCGAAAAACACAAGTGCCTTGTGGCTGAGCGGATTCCCGCTCGACCCGAACCAACGGTCGATTTCAGGGAGATGTGGAGCGAATATAGGGCTGCCGTGGGTAAAATCAAAGGCGCTGAGCTGGCCCATTGCCGCCGCGACGCCGCTCTGATCTTGTCGGCCGCATGCAGTTCATTCCATCCAATATCCGCGGCCCGCTGTTCATGATCGTCTCGACGGGATCCTATCTCGTCAACGACACGATGATGAAGCTCGCGACCACCGGGCTGCCGCCTTATGAAGTGCTCTTGCTGCGGGGTGCCGCCGCGACGCTGTGGGGCGTGCCGATGCTTCTGATGCTTGGCTATGCCAGGCAGATCCCGCTGCTCTTCGAGCGCAAGGTGCTGCGCCGCAACCTGTTCGAGCTGTTGGCGATCCTCTGCTACGTCGTTGCCCTGGCGAACATGCAGATCGCGGATTCCACCGCGCTCGGGCAGATCACGCCGCTCATCGTGCTGGTCGGCTCCTCGATGCTGTTCGGCGAAAAGATCGGCGCCACGCGCATGGCGCTGATCGGCCTTGGATTTGTCGGAGCGCTGATGGTGGCGCAGCCGACCATGCAGGGCATTTCGGTCTACGCGCTGCTGGCGCTCGGCAATGCCGCCTTCGCGGCGGTGCGCGATATAGCCGGCCGCAAAGTGGGCGCCGAGGTGCCGGGCATGATCGTCGCCATCTCCGCGGTCGTGGTGGTGCTGGCCGGTTCAGGCGCGGCGCATCTGGCGACGGAGCAATGGGTGATGCCTCAGGGGCGCCATCTGTTGCTGATCGCCGGCGCGGGCCTGTTCCTGATCTTCGGCCATTTCTTCATCTTCATGGCCTACCGGGTCGGGCCGACAAGCGCGGTCGCGCCCTTCTACTACTGCTTCACGGTCTGGGCGGTCATTTCGGGCCTGCTGGTGTTCGGACAGTTTCCCAACGCGCTCGCCGTCTGCGGCATCCTTTTGGTGATGGCCAGCGGCCTGGCGATCGTCTCGCTCGACGAAAGAAAGCGCCGGTTGGCGATGGTCGCCTAGCCGTTACCGCATCGCCCCGGCGCGCTTACCTTTCTTTTCAGCGGGCGCTGCGCCAAGAAATCGATGAAGTTGCGCAGCGTTCGCCGATAGACGAGACGGCCGTCGCGCAGCGCCGTGGGATCGCCGTTGACATGCAGCGTCGAGGTTTCGGCGGGGTCGCCATCGGGGATGCCGCCCCATCTCGCTGGATCGTAATAATCGACCAGAAAGCCATAGTCATAGCGGCAGAAGCGCATGGCTTTCGACAGAGCGGCCGGTGACAGATCCGACGGACTGACCTTTTTTCGGCTCGCCTGCAAGCGGGGCATGCGGACTGTTTTGCCGCTGACGGAGGACAGGAAGGCCGCGACCTTGTCCATCTCCTCGAACCTGAAGACATGCTCGAACAGGAACAGGCTGGAGCCGACGAAATGGCGCGGCGAGGCGACGTGGAACCGGATCTCCCATGAGCATGCGCTGTATTTCTCGACATTCAGGATAAAAGTATCGGGATCCGGATCGAGAGGCAGCCCGAAGCTCGCGAGCATTTCGGCCTTTGCCGAGGGTCGGGTCAGGACATTGGTATCCAGTATCCTGCTGGAATAGGCGGATAAAAGCCGCTCAAGCGGATCGCGGACGATGGTGAACTTGCCGCCCATCCCATCATAGACCGGCGCGAAAGGATCGACCCAGCTTGTCGCCAGGTGGCTGTGGACCTCGTTGTCGGGATCCGCGGCAAGCGCGGCGTGTTTATCGCCGAGCGCCATGAGCGCGTATTTGACGCTGCTGGTGCCGCTTTTCGGGATTGGATAATAGGTAACGGCAAGCCCTTCGATCTGCACCGCCATTGCCGAACTGCCCCGCCCCGACGATCCAAAGCAAACCAGCCGGCCACGGCGCGCTCCGCGCGGCCGGCCCTCGAAAGTCCATCGGCGGCAATCCTTCGGCTGCCGCGCATTGGTTCCTTACAGCGTGCGCTTGCCGGAAATCTGGTGATAGGCCCAAAGCACGACGACCGAGCCGATGACGGCCACGATCAGGCTCCAGATGTTGAGGCCGGTGACACCCGAGGCGCCGAAGGCGCTGAAGATGACGCCGCCGACAATGGCGCCGACGATGCCGAGCACGATATCCATGATCATGCCCTGGCCGGTCTTGTTGACGATCCTGCTGCCGATGAAGCCGGCGACGATGCCGAGAATGATCCAGCTGATAATGCCCATAATTCCCTCCAAATTTCCCCGCCGACCCATCATGTTCATATGATTGTCAAAAGCTCAAGACAGCTTGAAATTCCGCCCGTTTGCGCCATTGTGGGGCCGGGCGGACTTGGCTGGATAAGGAGATCCGTTATGGGCCTTTTTGACAACGCCGTTCCGGGCGGCAACATCACCAAACCCCTGATGATCGCGCTCGGCGCGCTTTTGGTCGGCAAGATGCTGAGCGGCAGAAGCGAGGAAGCGGCCGCGCCGCAAGCGCCGGCGCCGACGCCTGCGGGAACCGACGCGTCGGCCGATGGCGGCCTGCTCGGTGGCCTCGGCGGCCTGCTCGACAAGCTGAAGGATGCCGGCCACGGCAACGTCGCCGATTCCTGGGTCGGCACCGGCCAGAACCAGTCGATCAACGCCAATGATCTCGGCTCGGCGCTTGGACCGGCGGTGATCCGCGAGATCGCGCAGCGCACCGGCATGAACGAGCAGGAATTGCTGCAGCAGCTCTCCACGGCGCTGCCGGGCATTGTCGACAAGCTGACGCCGAACGGCCAGATCCCGCAGAACCATCAGGTCGCGTCGGCCTTCAACAGCTAACAGCTAAACGGCTGGATGAAAGGAAGACGCTGCGCGCAACGGTGCGCGGCGTTTTCTTTGGAGCAAGCGAAGAAGAAATCTGGAGCGGGTAGCGGGAATCGAACCCGCATATTCAGCTTGGAAGGCTGCTGCTCTACCACTGAGCTATACCCGCGCCTTGCACTGAAGTACCGGATTCACCCGAAAAGCGCCATGCACTTTCGGTCCGAGACTTGTTCGTTCAGGGCTTCCGGACCGGCAGTGGTGGAGAGGGTTGGATTCGAACCAACGTAGGCTAAGCCAACGGATTTACAGTCCGTCCCCTTTAACCACTCGGGCACCTCTCCAGTCTGCCGCCGGAGCCATGCAACGAGGCATTTCTGCCGATCCGGAGCCCGAGTAAGATCTTCTCCGAAATCAGCGAAGCGCCTTATGGCGTCAAGGCCAGTGGGTGTCAACCGGCGCGGCGAGGGTTTTTCGAGGATGTCCGGCATTCATTGCCGCAGGCCGTATCCTTAGCCGGTCGGGATCGCTATAGAGGCCGCATGAGCGACGAGAAAAGCAACAAGCCCGGCACGCGCAAGGACACCCACTACGCGAAGTTGAGGCGCGCGCATCGCGATCAGAAGGCGGGCGGCGCGCCGGCATTCCGGCCGCGCCAGCCGGTGCCGCCGGGCGAAGCGCCCGGCGACGGGCTTGTGCGGCTTTACGGCCTGCACACCGTGCGGGCCGCGCTCGACAATCCGCGGCGCAAGATCAGGAAGATGCTGGTGACCCGCAACGCGGCGGAGCGGCTGTCGATTCCCGATCTCGCCGCCCTGCCCTTTAAGGCCGAACTGGTCGAGCCGAAGGACATCGACAGGATCACCGGATCGGACGCCGTGCATCAGGGCGTGCTGATCGAGGCCGAGCCGCTGAAGCCGAAGCGCCTCGACGCGCTCGGCGACACAAAGCTGGTGCTGGTGCTCGACCAGGTGACGGATCCGCACAATGTCGGCGCGATCCTGCGCTCCGCGGTCGCCTTCGGCGCCGGCGCGCTCATCACCACCGCCCGCCACAGCCCTCAGGAATCCGGCGTGCTGGCGAAATCCGCGTCCGGCGCGCTGGAGCATATCGACCAGATCGAGGTGAAGAACCTCGCCGACGCGCTGGGGCAGTTGCACGAGGCCGGCTTCCAGACCATCGGGCTCGATTCGGAAGGACCGGCGGAGCTCGAGAAGACCTTCGACGGCGAGAAAATCGCGCTCGTGCTGGGCGCGGAAGGCAAGGGCCTGCGGCAGAAGACGCGCGAAACGGTGGCCGCGCTCGCCCGCCTCGACATGCCGGGCCCCATCCACTCGCTCAACGTGTCGAACGCGGCCGCGGTCAGCCTCTATGCGGCGAACGCATTCCTGAAGCGCGGCTGAGCGCGGATCGACTTCAGCCTCGAAGCGAAAACGGGCCCCGCGGCGAAACGCAGGAACCCGTTCTCTGACAGGAAAAGAGCAGGCGGCGTGGGAACGTTGAGCCGCCCTCTCCTGACCTAAGCCGCCTTGCCTTCGGCTTGCGCCGCCTCCCCGCCGACCTCATGCGCCGCCATCCGCTCCAGCGCCCTGACCAGCGCCGAGTGATCCTCCATGCCGCCGCCATTGGCGGCGCAGGAATTGAAGAGTTGCTGAGTGGTCGAGGTGTTGGGGAGGGACACGCCGAGCGCCTTCGCGCCTTCCAGCGCCAGGTTGAGATCCTTCTGGTGCAGCTCGATGCGGAAGCCCGGGGCGAAGGTGCGCTTGATCATGCGCTCGCCATGCACTTCGAGGATGCGCGAGGCGGCGAGCCCGCCCATCAGCGCCTGCCTGACCTTGGCCGGATCGGCGCCCGCCTTCGAGGCAAAGACGAGGGCTTCGCCGACTGCCTCGATGGTCAGCGCCACGACGATCTGGTTGGCGACCTTGGTGGTCTGGCCGACGCCGTTCGGGCCGACCAGGGTGATGTTCTTGCCCATCTTCTCGAAGATCGGCCTGGCGCGCTCGAACGCCTTTTCCTCGCCGCCGACCATGATGGTGAGCGACGCCGCCTTGGCGCCGACCTCGCCGCCCGACACCGGCGCGTCGAGATAGCCGCAGCCGAGATCGTTGATCTTTTTGGCGAATTCCTTGGTGGCGATCGGCGAGATCGAGCTCATGTCGATGACGAGCTTGCCCTTGGACAGACCAGAGGCGACGCCGTTCTCGCCGAAGAGAACGTCCGCGACCTGAGGCGTGTCCGGCACCATGGTGATGATGATGTCGGCGGCCTTGGCCACGGCGTCGTTGCCGGTCACCGTCTTCAGCCCCTTGGCGACGAGATCGGCGGGCGCCTTCGATCGATGGTCGCTGGCGACGACCTTGTAGCCGGCGTCGAGAAGATGCCCCGCCATCGGCGCGCCCATGATGCCGAGGCCGATGAAACCGATGGTTTCCATTGATTTGCTCCGAATTCTGAGGCGCCCCCTCATCCGGCCCTTCGGGCCACCTTCTCCCCGTCGGGGAGAAGAGGGAGGCGCCAGCGTTGACAGTCTCTTCTCCCCTCGGGGAGAAGGTGGCCGCGTAGCGGCCGGATGAGGGGGCCTCGGCTCTAAGCGGCAGCGCTGCCCTGCCCGGCCAATGCCTTGAACCACCCCAATCCGGCCTCCGTGCCGGCTTTCGGCTTGTATTCGGCGCCGATCCAGCCGGCATAGCCGAGGCGATCGATGTGATCGTAGAGGAAGGGATAGTTGATCTCGCCCGTCCCCGGCTCGTGACGGCCGGGATTGTCCGCAAGCTGGATATGCGCGATGCGGGGAAGGTTCGCTTCGATGGTACGGGCGAGATCCCCCTCCATGATCTGCATGTGGTAGATATCGTACTGCAAATAGAGGTTCTTCGAGCCGATGCGGTCGATCAGCGCCAGCGCCTGGTCGGAATAGTTCAGGAAGAAGCCGGGGATGTCACGCGTGTTGATCGGCTCGATCAGCAGCCTGATGCCGGCCTGCTCCAGCTTCTCCGCCGCGAAGGCGAGATTCTCGGCAAAGACGTTTTCCAAAACGACGCGGTCAGCGCCCTGCGGCGCGATGCCGGCCAAGCAGTTGATCTGCTCGCAGCCCAGCGCATGCGCGTAGGTGATCGCCTTGGCGACGCCCTGCCGGAATTCCGGCACCCGGTCGGGCAAGACGGCAATGCCGCGCTCGCCCTTGCCCCAATCGCCGGCCGGCAGGTTGAAGAGAACCTGGCTGAGGCCGTTCTTCTTCAGGCGCGCCGCGACGACGTCCGGCGCATGATCATAGGGGCCGATATATTCGACGCCCTTGAAGCCCACGCGGGCGGCGGCATCGAAACGGTCGAGGAAATCATGCTCGCCGAAGAGCATCGAAAGATTGGCTGAAAAACGCGGCATTCCTTTTTCTCCTTCTTTTTCTGCCTGCCCAGGGTTGCCTAATCCAACATCATGATGGCCGTCGGCGCATCCTCGTTGCGTTCGGCAAGCTCCTCGAACTCTGTGATCTTGTCGATTTCCGTGCCCATGGAAATGTTGGTGACGCGCTCGAGGATGAATTCCAGCACGACCGGCACCTGGTGCTCCTTCATCAGCCGGTGCGCTTCCGTGAAGGCGCCGGCGAATTCCTCGGGCTTCTTCACGCGGACCGCCTTGCAGCCCATTGCCTCGGCGACCGCGACATGGTCGACGCCGTAGCCGGCCTCCGGATCGCCTGCACGATTGACATTCTCGAAGGCGAGGCTCACCTCGTAGTCCATCGAAAAACCGCGCTGCGCCTGGCGGATCAGGCCGAGATAGGCATTGTTCACGACGACATGGATGTAAGGCAGCTTGTGCTGCGCACCGACGGCCAATTCCTCGATCATGAACTGGAAGTCGTAGTCGCCGGAGAGCGCGACGATATCCCGGTCCGGATCGGCGGCGCGCACGCCGAGCGCTGCCGGCAGCGTCCAGCCGAGCGGGCCGGCCTGACCGCAATTGATCCAGTTGCGCGGCTTGTAGACATGCAGGAACTGCGCGCCGGCGATCTGCGACAGGCCGATCGTGGTCACATAGGTGGTGTCGCGGGCAAAGGCCTTGTTCATCTCCTCGTAGACGCGCTGCGGCTTCAGCGGCACCTGCTCGAAATGCGTCTTGCGCTTCATGGTCTTCTTGCGCTGCTGGCATTCCTTGGCCCAGCCCGACCAGTCACGCAGTTTGCCGGCCGTGCGCCATTCGGTGGCGACATCGAGCAGGATCTTCAGCGCGGCGCCCGCATCCGAGACCACGCCGAGATCCGGCGCGAAGACGCGGCCTATCTGAGTGGGCTCGATGTCGACATGGATGAACTTCTTCCCCTTGGTGTAGACATCGACCGAGCCGGTGTGGCGGTTGGCCCAGCGGTTGCCGATGCCGAAGACGAAGTCGGCGGCAAGCATCGTGGCGTTGCCGTAGCGGTGCGAGGTCTGCAGGCCACACATGCCGGCCATCAGCCGGTGGTCGTCGGGGATCGCGCCCCAGCCCATCAGCGTCGGGATGACCGGCACGCCGGTGACTTCGGCGAATTCGATCAGAAGATCGGAAGCGTCCGCATTGATGATGCCGCCGCCGGCAACGATGAGCGGCTTTTCCGCTTCATTGAGCATCGAAAGCGCCTTCTCGGCCTGGGCGCGCGTCATCGCCGGTTTGAACGGAGCCAACGGTTCATAGGCGTCGATGTCGAACTCGATCTCAGCAAGCTGGACGTCGATGGGCAGGTCGACGAGCACCGGACCCGGGCGCGAGGAGCGCATCAGGTGGAACGCCTTCTGCAGCGCCATCGGAACCAGATAAGGCTCCATGACGGTGACCGCCCATTTGGCGACGGGCGAGGCGATCGAAGCGATGTCGACGGCCTGGAAATCCTCCTTGTTGAGGCGCGCGCGCGGCGCTTGTCCGGTAATGCAGAGTATCGGGATCGAATCCGCCGAGGCCGAATAGAGGCCGGTGATCATATCGGTGCCGGCCGGCCCCGAGGTGCCGATGCAGAGCCCGATATTGCCGGCCTTGGCCCGCGTGTAGCCTTCGGCCATATGCGAGGCCCCCTCGACATGGCGGGCAAGCACATGGCGGATGGTGCCGCGCGCCTTCAGCGCCGAATAGAGCGGGTTGATTGCCGCGCCCGGCACGCCGAAGGCATTGGTGATGCCTTCCTTTTCGAGAACGAGAACCGCCGCGTCGACAGCGCGCATCCTGGCCATGACAAGCCTCCATTTCGTTGGTTGGCTTGATAGTGACAGCGTGTCTTCGATTTTTCAATTTTTTCAGAATATTTTTTCATTTCTAGAAAATGGCTTTTATCCACTGATTTCACTTCACTTTTCGTTTTCCAGAAAAACCACCGCAGCAACGACTGAAAAAGTTTTTCATTGCATCCGGCATCAGATCGGCGAGAATGACGGGCATGGAAACGACGGAAAAACGCCAACGCGGCCGGCCGCGCGCCTTCAATGGTCCGTCCGAAGCGGCGTCGGTGCAGTCGCTCGACCGGGCGCTGCGGATCCTGGCGATCGTCGCCGAGGCCAGCGGCCTGTCGCTGAGTGAAATCGCGGCGCAAAGCGGCATTGCCGCGTCCACCGCCTATCGCATGCTGACGACGCTGGAGAACCACGGCATGGTCGAGTTCGATACGACCGACCAGCTCTGGTCCGTCGGCGTCGAGACCTACCGCATGGGCGCGGCCTTTCTTCGCCGCCGCAAGCTCGTCGACCGCGCCCGCATCGTCATGCAGGAATTGATGGAGAAGACCGGCGAGACCGCCAATCTGGGTGTCGCCGAGGACGATTGCGTCGTCTTCGTCAGCCAGGTCGAGACGCATCAGGCGATCCGCGCCTTTTTCCGGCCGGGCACGCGCAGCCCCTTCCATGCGTCCGGTATCGGCAAGGCCGTCCTGGCGCATCTCGAGCCGGAACGGGTCGCCGCCATCCTGCGCAAGGCGGGCCTGCAGCGCTACACCGACAAGACGCTCTCAGATATCTCTGCGCTCGCCCACGATCTGGCGACCATCAAGCATCGCGGCTGGTCGGTCGACGACGAGGAACGCCACCCCGGCATGCGCTGCGTGGCCGCCGCCATCTTCAACGAATATGGCGAGCCGATCGGCGGCGTTTCGGTGTCCGGCCCGACGGTGCGGGTCACGCCCGGGCGGCTGGCCGAGATCGGCCCGCTGGTGCGCGACGCCGCGGTCGAGGTGACGAAGATGATCGGCGGCGTGAAAGCGTATTAGAACGCGCCCGGCAAGGCGCTCTTGGCCGATATGTCGAAGAAATCGAGCAGGATGGCCAGCCCGACGCCACAGGCCGCCAAGATGAGGCCGGCGATGAATATCCGACTGGCGCGGTCATGGATGCTTCGCTGCAGGGATTTGATGTCGAGCAGGATGGCGAGCGCCCGTATCTGCAGCGCAATGCCGACCAGGATCGGCAGCACGGCAATCAGATGGTAGGTCTGCCATGGGATCGGGTTGGCCGCCCAATGGGTGATGAAGCCCAGCGAAAACGCAAGCAGGATGCCGACGATGGTGATGGTGCCGTTGCGGAAAACCGGTTCGACCCGTTCTTCCCTGGGATCCTGCTCGTTCATGCCACCCTCCCCTCGTTTGGCGCCGAAGCCAGCCTAAACGCTCGCAAAATCGCTGTACATCGCTGGTTGCCTGGCAGGGGCCGGCGGAGCATAGGCAGGCCGAACGCCGGACTTGACCGTCTTGCCGGGGCGTTGGCATGCGTGCGAAAGGGCACGGGATGCGGAAAACAGTTTTCCTCCTATCCGTCGCTTCCCTTTGCGGCTGCGTGGCGGCACCGGCGCCGGTCGAGCCGATCGCTGCACCCGGCGGCAACCCGCGCGTCGATCCCATTCCGATTTCACTGGCCCTGGAGGAGATCATCACCGCCGGCGTCCGCCAGCATCTGAAGAACCCCATTGCCGCAAAGTTCGGAACGATGCTTGCCGGAGAGCGCACATTGGACAGTCGCCACGAGATCGTGGTGTGCGGCTATGTGGACGACAAGGGCTCTCCCGGCGGCACCGAGCCTTTCATCGGCAAGATCTATCCCGATGCCGGAAGCAACTTCGAACTCGTCGCGATAAACGACGTTTCGGTCAGCGGCGCCTGTAAGGCGGCGGGATTGGCGATGCCGGAGGCGAAGTCCGCTTCCAATTAACCCATCTGGCGAATCCGCTAACGGTCAAACGCAAGAAAAGGGGCCACGTACAGCCCCTCTTTCCTGTCGTTGATCTTGCTCCCTCCTAGAGCCTGCAATAGCGCGGGCCGTCGTAGCTCATATAGGTGTCGGTGCGCTCGTCGTAGCTGGCATAGCGCGCATAGCAGCGGCGGACGTGGATCGAGTCGTAGCCATCGTCCTCGACATAGACGGTTCGGGGCTGCTGGGCGAGCAGGCTGCCGAGAACGAAGCCGCCGACGCCGGCTGCGATGCCGATGCCGAGTTCGCGGTGATGATGGCCGTGGGCGGCCGAAGGCTGGACGGTGCCGACGAGCGAGCCGGCGGCGACGGTGGTGGCGATGAGGCCGGAAACGATGGTGCGCTTGAACATGACGATCTCCTGTTTCAATGGAGAGGCGAACCATCCGCCTCTTGATCATGGGTCGCCGCCAGTCGGAAAATGGTTCGAAGTTTTTTGGAAATTTTTCGCCGACGATTCTTCCGGCTTTTCCCCCGCCTCCGGCTGCTGGTCGCCCGGAACGAAAAAAGGGCGGCCCGAGAGCCGCCCTTCGAAGACAAATGGTCTTCTCGTCAGAGGAAGATGATCACCTTGCCGTGGTGGTGATGCTTGTGATGGTGCCACCACCAGAAGTTCTTGTGATGCTTCTTGTGGTGATTGTGGTGGTGATGATGATGGTGGTGGTTGCCGTGAGCCGAGGACGTTTCGACCGTGGCGGCCAGCGCGCCGGTGGCGACGAAGACGGCGACGAGGCCTGAGGTAAGGGTACGCTTCAACATGATGATCTCCTGGATCCTTGATCGAGGCGACCATTCGCCTCTCGGGAGATCAGTCGTGGCGAAGCGGCAAAAGGTTCGAATTGAGCGAATAGCGAATGGCCAATAGCAAATAGGGAAGCCACCACGCCAGGGGCCGAAACTCCCTATTCGCTAATCACTATTCGCTATTCGCTCTCTTTCATCCCATCCCCGTGACATGCCTCAGCCAGAAGGCGAGCACGATGAAGCCGACGAAGGTGGCGACGCCGGTCCAGTCGATATTGGCCTTCTTCAGATCGCTGACGACCTTCACCAGCAGAAGCCAGGTCACGACGATGAGCGGCAGGATGATGACGAATCTGATCATGCGGCACCCGTTCGATGCGATTGCACCTGCGGAGCATGTAGGAAGCGGCGCTCCGCTTTTCAGCATGCCGGCCAAGCCACGGCGTCCATTAGCAAGCCAAAACGGAGTTTTGTCTTTACTGGCGCACGAAATGTGCTACCGGAGCGCCGTGCCCTTGTAGCTCAGCTGGTAGAGCAGCGGTTTTGTAAACCGAAGGTCGCGGGTTCGATCCCTGCCGGGGGCACCATCCTTCTGAACGTAAGTCCCTGTTTTGCAGTCATAATCTGACATGCTCTCAATCGCGATTATCAGCCAGCGGCACGTGTACCGGGCGATTGTGTAAGGATATGTGCAAGAGAAAGGCGCTTCTGTTGCGGTGTTTTCGCACGAATCCGACCGTTCTTTCAGGGCACGTGGCGCACCTCACAGCGTGCCACAAGGCCAGCCACGTCGATCAGATACGCGGAAAAGGACCCCCACTGTTAAGCAAGGTTGCCAGGGCTACGATGATCTGCTGCATCACGAAGGGCTTGGCGATCATGATGCTGTTGGGGGCCCCATGGATGCCCAGTCGACCGCGCCGTCACCGCTCATATAAATCGCGGGAAGGTTTGGACTGACTCTTCTTACGTGGCGCGCGACATCCCATCCCGTGGGCCCGTTGCCCAGCCTGATATCCGACGCCAGGGCCACGATGCCTTGGGGTTGTCGTCGAAGCATGCCATGGCGTCCATCCCCGCGCATACTGGAAGCCGATAGATTAGCGCTTCGCTGCGTCGCTGTCAGCTTCGGCGCGAGTAAGAAACGTCGCCGCGACCTGAGCAAGATTGTTCTTCAGCCACTCCGCCATGGCTTCCTCCTCGCGCAGGTTCTGCTCGCACACGCGTGCGATCTCGGCTTCACCCAGTTCATTGGCCGCCGCTATCAGGATCGTGTACGAAGCTATCTCCATATGCTCGAAGGTGTAGCTGGCAAGAGAGCCTTTCATCACTTCGTCGCCGGCGAAGACACCACTGATCGATTGCGCCATCGCCGCCAGCTTGCCGCCAGCATCCTTGAGGGTTGAGGAACCCTCGTCCAAACCATCGAGACAGACTTGCAAGCGCCGAGCCTGTTCCTTGGTTTCGTCGAGGTGGATTCGTATACGCTCGCTAAGATCCGGGTAACTGTCGAGCCGGCTCAGTTGCCCGGAGAGCATCGTCTCGGCTTGCTCTTCCATGGCGTGAGCGTCCCTCAGCCACTGGATAAGCCATTCGCGTGACTCAGGCATTGCAGTCTCTCCTTTTTCGTCGCCGGCCCCGAACAACAGAACCTGCTGTTTGTTCCCCAAGGCCGCCCGGAACGCCGGCGGGGCGAAGACGGGCGTTAGAGGCCGGACGCGCCATGGCCCTAAAGCGGAACGGACGGCAAAGGATGCTGTTCGGGTTCCCTAAGCTTCCGTGCTTCAATGACGAGAACCACGACATCCTCGCCGTGCAATTTGATCAGCGCGCGTACCTGGTCTTCCGTGATGCCATTCACGCCTGCAAAGTAGCCGACTTCATAGGCTTCATCCGCCGAAACACGGTTCGGATTGCGAAAAACATGCTCGGCACTGTCGTCTGCCATTGAGCTTACCGGGACTTCGCCTTCGATGTTTTCTTCCTGGCAGCCGCTTCCGCCTGCGCCGGAGCCTCGTTGATGTTGGCGGCTCCGCCCATATCCCCATTCTTGGTCCGTCCGGCCCCAGGACCGGCGCCTATGTCCGCGCCTGTGGTCGGGTCGGAAGCGGGATCCGAAAGCGTCCGCTCGCCCATCTTGGCGACCACTTTCATGTCCTTCGCCGCCAGCTTGACCGTTGCCGTCCCGTCGCCGCCATCCGCCGGCATAACTTCCTCCAGATCGTCCACGCGATCCCATTCATCTCCCGAGTTCCACGGCCCGTTGGTATCCCCTTCGCCCTGGGAGGTGTTGACGTACATGCTCGCAAATTTCTCAACGCCGGGGAGCTTGCCGGTCGGGAAGTTGTGCTCGATGGCGTACAGCGCTTTCTCGAATGATTTTTGATGCGCGATCTCGCGCGTCATCAAAAAGCCGAGCGCGTCCTTAACGCCCGGATCGTCGGTGATGTTGATCAGCCGCTCGTAGACGATCTTGGCACGCGCCTCGGCCGAAATGTTCGAGCGCAGGTCGACGGTAGGCTCGCCGCGCGAGTCGACATAGGCGGCAGTCCAGGGCACGCCGGCGGAATCGCACAATGCGGGCGCGCCGCCGAACAAGATCGATTCCTTGGCTGTCGTGCCGCTGGCACCGACCATCAGATAGAGCTCGGCTTCCTTCATCTGCCCCTCGGCCAGCTGTGCCTTAAGACCTTTGTTGAGCATTGTGACGATCGAACCGACCACTTCGAGGTGGCTGAGTTCTTCGGTGGCGATATCGAGCAACATGTCTTTGCGGCCCATATCGTCCTCGCCCAGGCCTTGCGTGAAATAGCGCATCGCGGCGGCGAGCTCGCCATCGGCGCCGCCAAATTGCTCCATGATCATGCACGCTAAACGCGGGTTCGGCTCGGAAACGCGGACGGTGTACTGCAGTCGCTTGTTGTGCATGAACATTGCAAATTCTCCAGGGTTGGGGCGCCCCCCAAACACCTCCCTAGGAGGAATGTTCCATCACGGCACGTGACTGCTTCGGTGCCTCCCGCGCGGGGCTGCCAAGGAACATTGAAGAACCCGGCGATGTTTTTGCCAATGGCGCTCGCCGATGACATCAGGATGGCGGAACGGCACGTCCGCCATGGCGAGTTGCACATAGCCCGCCAGCATTCACTCATTGCCGGGTTAGAAGCCGCGGGCAAGCCTGCCGATGGAGCGAAGGCGTTCCTGGCATTGCTCGAAGATTTGCAGATGTTGCACCGGGCGCATCTCTCAAGGCTGCTGCGCAGGGCGTCCGGAGGGTGACCGGATTCGTCGCTTTCTAGGCGACGGCGGAAAGACGTGGCTCTTCCGACGCGAGCAGCGTAGGCAAATGCGCACTAGCGGCGAAAGCCGCTCTGGAGTCGAGGTGATGACGTGCTGAATGACCTGTTTGAGAAAAACCGGGCCTGGTCGGAGGAACGCCGCCGCGAAGACCCCCACTATTTCGAACGGCTCTCCAACCTTCAGCGACCGCAATACCTCTGGATCGGCTGTTCGGACAGCAGGGTGCCGGCCAACACGATCACGGGTCTGGAACCGGGAGAGGTCTTCGTCCACCGCAATGTGGCGAACCTTGTTCATCCAAGCGATCTGAACCTGCTGTCGGTGCTCGAGTACGCGATCGACGTGCTGGAGGTGTCACACGTCATCGTCTGCGGCCATTATGGTTGCGGCGGCATCCGGGCCGCGCTGGACGGAGAACGGCACGGCATCATCGACCATTGGCTGCAGCCCATTCGCGATGTTGCCGAGCAGAACAAGGACGAACTCGACCGCGTCCCCGACCTGACGTCGCGCCTGAAGCTCGTTTGCGAGATGAGCACGCGCAACCAGGTTGCGCGGCTTGAGCGCACGCCCATCGTGCAGTGGGCCTGGAAGCGCGGCAAGCGCGTGCGGATTCACGGCTGGGTCTACGGATTGACCGATGGATTGATCTCGGACCTTAAATGCAGCGTGCCTCCGCTGAATCCTAAAGGCTGAACCGCAAGTTTCTCGGCCGATCCCGGCGCGATTGGCCTGCACGGATAGTCGGTGGGACGCTGCTAGCCATGCGCGACCTCGAGGTCTCGGTCGTGCATGGCGGCCACTTTCCAAGCTTCGGCGAGGTGCGCTACCGGCAACTCATCGACGAATATGTCGCGGGCAGGCACAAGCCGGGCTGTCACCTGCAAGGTGGTTGAGCGAGCGGAAAAGTTAGGCCTACAGCGCCCTTTGCGGGCAAGGTGTTCCCGTGGCGTCCCCGCAACGGGAAGCCGTCGGCTGCGGCCGCTGGCTCATCTCTTCCGAATGACGCACGAGTTCGGCGAACATCAGCGCGAAACTTCCCATCATCAGGAAGACTATGATCAGACGCGTTACCGGCAATAGACAGGTCTCTCGACTGGCCAGCCCCCGCTAACCCATCCACTGTCGGCTAACATGATCGATCCGGCTTTACGAGTGTTTAAGCCTCGTCTTAACCATTGCGACCATCACATTCATCTCGCGCCTGTCACGAAGCGCGATTGTCGGGTGGACCGCCGGCCGCCCAGCACCCTTCACAGATACGGGCGGCGCATGCTACGCCGTCGCCGGCGCGGCCCTGCAGACGGTCGCCCTCCGGGAGCCATGAGCAAAGCCGCCAGTCGTTTCGCCTTCGTCTCTTCCGACACCGATGACGCCCGCGCGGCGCGGGAAAGCCTGTCGGCGCGCTATGGGCAGGTGCCCGTCGCGGAGGCCGAGATCATCATCGCGCTCGGCGGCGACGGTTTTCTTCTGCAGACGCTGCGCGAGACGATGAGCACGGGTAAGAAGGTCTACGGCATGAACCGTGGCACCATTGGCTTCCTGATGAACGAATATCGCGCCGGCGGGCTCGAGGAGCGCATCGCCAACGCGGTCTCCGAGACGATCAGGCCGCTGGAAATGGTCGCCGTGACGCATGACGGCGAATCCGTTTCGGCGCCGGCCATCAACGAGGTGGCGCTGTGGCGCCAGTCGTACCAGACCGCGAAGATCCGCATCACTGTCGACGGCCAGGTGCGGCTGGAGGAGCTGAACTGCGACGGCGTGATGATCGCGACGCCCGCCGGCTCAACCGCCTACAATCTGTCGGCGCACGGGCCGATCCTGCCGCTCGACGCCCCGCTGCTGGCGCTGACGCCGGTCAGCCCATTTCGGCCGCGCCGCTGGCGGGGCGCGCTGCTCTCCAACAAGGCGACGGTGCGCTTCGACATCCTGGAAGCCGAAAAGCGCCCGGTGAACGCCGCCGCCGACCATACCGAGGTCAAGGCGGTGGCCTCCGTCACCGTGCGGGAATCGCCGACAGCGACTGCAACTTTACTGTTCGATCCGAACCATTCCTGGAACGAACGTATCCTTGCAGAGCAGTTCCGCTACTGAGCCGGCGAAACGAGATTGTTTCGATTAAGCATCGCGATTAAGGTTACGTCTTCACAATCACCGCGATTCCCGGCTGTTTCTGTTGACAAATCGCGGACTTGCGCCTAACTGCAACCGCAATCTTGCAGGTGCGCGGCGCCTGCCGCAGCGCGCGTTGCGATTTCCCGAACCAGCCAAAGACATCAAACACTTGTCCTCAGACACCACGACCGCTCAAGAAGCGTTGACCTTTTCGGACCTCGGCCTGTCGCCGAAAGTCCTCTCCGCAGTCTCAGATGCCGGCTACACCAAGCCGACTCCGATCCAGGCCGGCGCCATCCCGCATGCGCTGCTCGGCAAGGACGTGCTGGGCATCGCCCAGACGGGAACCGGCAAGACCGCTTCCTTCGTGCTGCCGATGCTGACGCGGCTGGAAAAAGGCCGGGCGCGAGCCCGCATGCCGCGCACGCTGATCCTCGAGCCGACGCGCGAGCTGGCGGCTCAGGTTGAGGAAAACTTCATCAAATACGGCAAGAACCACAAGCTCAACATCGCGCTTCTGATCGGCGGCGTCTCCTTCGACGAACAGGACAAGAAGCTCGAGCGCGGCGCCGACGTGCTGATCGCGACGCCCGGCCGCCTGCTCGATCACCGTGAGCGCGGCAAGCTTCTGCTCAACGGCGTCGAGATCCTCGTCATCGACGAGGCCGACCGTATGCTAGACATGGGCTTCATTCCCGACATCGAGCGCATCTGCGAGATGATCCCGTTCACGCGCCAGACGCTGTTCTTCTCGGCGACGATGCCGCCGGAGATCACCAAGCTTACCGAGAAATTCCTGCACGCGCCGGTGCGCGTCGAGGTCTCGAAGGCTGCGTCCACCGCGACCAGCATCACGCAGCGCCTGGTGAAGTCCGGCACGAAGCCATGGGAAAAGCGCGAGACGCTGCGCAATCTGATCAAGGCCGAAGACGCCGACCTGAAGAACGCCATCATCTTCTGCAACCGCAAGGTCGAGGTGTCGGAACTGTTCCGCTCGCTGCTGAAGCATGATTTCGATGCCGGCGCCCTGCATGGCGACATGGACCAGCGCGCGCGCATGCAGATGCTCAACAATTTCCGCGACGGCAAGCTGCGCTACCTCGTCGCCTCCGACGTCGCCGCGCGCGGCCTCGACATCCCCGATGTCAGCCATGTCTTCAACTACGACGTGCCGATCCATGCCGAGGACTATGTCCACCGCATCGGCCGCACCGGCCGCGCCGGACGCGCGGGCAAGTCCTTCACCATCGCCACGCGCGCCGACACCAAATATGTCGACGCCATCGAGAGGCTGATCGGCACCAAGATCGAATGGCATGACGGCGACCTGTCGACCGTGACCGAAAGCGAGGGCGAGGATGCGCCGCGCCGTGGCCGCGGCGCGCCGCGCCGGGCCGGCCGCAAGGACGAGGACCGCAAGGACGATCGCAAAGAACGCGGCGAGCGCAAGAAGGACCGTCACGCCAAGCGCGACGAGACACCCGAGGCCGCGCGCGACGAGCAGCCTGTCGCCGAAGTGGCCGATATTGCCGAACGCCGCGCCCGCAAAGATGCGATCCGTTCCGAGAACGAGCGCAAAGGCTCCGGCAATCGTCACGAGCAGCGCGGCGATGCCCGGCCGCAGCGCGACCGCCCCGGCCGCCACCGTCAGGAGGAAGACGACGCGACCGTCGGCTTTGGCGACGACGTGCCGGCCTTCATGCGAATCGTCGCGAAGGTCTGAAGCTTCCGCCAGTCCAGGCAGAAATGAAAACGGCCCCGTCCGGGGCCGTTTCCTTTTAAGCTGTCTTGCCCGCCCTGCCCTACATCGGTCCCGGCATCATCTTGGTAGGCTTCTCCAGCATCGGGAAATCGGCCTTGTTGCACGTCACCTTCGGGTTGGTCGGGGTGAACATGCCGTTCGGATTGTCCCTGAACAGCCAGGCATGCAGGTCGTAGTGGACGAATTCCCTTGGAATGAGCGGATAATGCCCCTCCATCGGCCCCATGAATTTCTGGCCGAACAGCGTCGGAACCTCCTTCACGTCCGGGGTCAGCGGCACCAGCCATTCGACGCCGACCAGCTTCAGGCCTTTCCTGGTCGGCTCGTAGATTAGGACGTTGGGCTTCATCGGGTCGAGCGGCTTGCCGATACTCGGCACGTTGACGAAATGGATGCCCATGGCGCCCTTCGGATAATACATCGCGCCGGCTATCTTCTCGCCAGCGTAGTGGACGCAGCCGACGGTCGACAAATAGAGGTCGCGGACGGCGGCGGTGTAATCCTCATATTTGGCCAGGGCTTTCTTCAGGGCTTCGATATCGGCCTTGTTGGCGTCCTCGGCCCGAGCCGTGGTGGCTCCGAGCCATGCGCCCAAAAGGCCAGTCAAAACGAGGACGCCGTAGCGCCCGAGGCGAGCTGTTCTTGTCATGCATTCCTCCCAGATTCCCTTGATCTGGCCGTGCAAGACCGGGGCGGCAGATGCTGATTGCGCGGCCGATTGACCACCCCATCCCCTCTGGACAGCAGGATGGTAGTCCTTTCCTTGGATTTGAAAAGTATCAATTAGAACAAGCTAATGTCCTAAGACCTTCGATCCATCTTTGGACGGAGCCAACAAAAAACGGCCCCACGTGGGGCCGTTCTGGTTTGGTGGCGCTTCGCTGCTTTGCGCGGTGTGCTCAGGTGAGCGGCGACAGCTGGATTTCGACGCGCCGGTTCTGCTCGCGGCCCTGGGCCGTCGCGTTGGATGCGATCGGCCGCGTCTTGCCGAATCCGGTGACGGCGAAGCGGCGCTGATCGACGCCCTGGCCGGCAAGATAATTGGCGACGGCAAGCGCGCGCCGCTGCGACAGATCGAAATTGTGCTGGTCGCCGCCGGTCGAATCGGTGTGGCCGAACACGTCCACCGTGGTCTGGCGGAACTTCTTGAGCACCAGCGCGACCGAATTCAGCACCGGATAGAAGCCCGGCTTCACCGCGTCCTGGTCGACATTGAAGGTGATATCGGACGGCATGTTGAGGATGATCTGGTCGCCGCTGCGGGTGACGCTGACGCCGGTGCCCTGCAGTTGGCGACGAAGCTCGGCCTCGTTCTGGTCCATGGTCGCGCCGATCGCGCCGCCGGCGAGAGCGCCGATGCCGGCGCCGATCAAGGCGTTGCGGCGGTCATTACCGCCGGCGAGCAGGCCAAGGCTGGCGCCTGCCAGCGCGCCAAGGCCGGCACCGGCCGCCGTGTTGGAAATCTTCTGGTCGCCGGTGTACGGATCGGTGGTGGTGCAGGCACTCACCAGCACAGCCGTCGCCACGACGACGAGCACGGTCTTTTTCATAAGATTGGTCCCTCTCCAATTCGCGGCCCTTGCGGCCACGCCAAATCAGCCCTTCCGCAGCCTTGTAGCATGAAATGCGGCGAAAAGCGGAACGGGAATGCGGCCGCAAAGCCCGGTGGCCGTTCCCATTTCGCCTCTACCACAAATTCTTGCCGTCGATCACCACCACCTCGACCTTGTCCAGGTCGAAATCGTCGAACAGGCGCGAATTGACGCTGATTTTCGGATTGTCGAAATCCGGCTTCCCGGTCGACCAGTCAGGCGTTTCGGTGAAGGTGCCGCAACCGCAAATGGCGCAGAAACCGTGCTTCACGGTCTTGGAGCCCCAGCGATAGAAGGAGACGTTCTCCGGCGGGCTTGTGAGCTTGAATTGCGACGGCACGTAGTAGGCCCATAGCGACCCGCGCTTCGAGCAGAACGAGCATGTGCATTGCGTCACCGTCTGCGGCGCCTCGGCGACCTCGAAGGTTGTCGCCTTGCAGTGGCAGCTTCCCCTGATGGTCATGAACTCACCTCTCCGTTGTCCACCGCCACGCCGGATTCCCCTAGCGGAAGGGCAACATAAAGAAGCGGTCCTGACAACTGTCTGTCAGCAGCTTCGGCAAATATGCCGGCGCGATCGAGACTCTCCTGCGCCTCGCGTTTGGCTCGCGAAGTTCAGTAGGAGGGCGGCGGCACGAACAGGCAGATGGTCTTGCCGGCGTCGAGCCCGGCCTGATGCGCGCACCAGTGGTATTCGCCGTCGGGCGAATTCTTGATCCGCTTGTCGCTATAGGCCACCACCTCGCCCGTGCCCTTTATGACATAGCCTTCGGGCCGCTCGCTGATGGACGACTGCGGCACCTCCTTGCAATCGAAGTTGGCACAGCAGGCAAAGGGGTATTTCCAGCCTTGCGGCATGGCGGCCGTGGGTTGGGCGTCGTGCGCGATGGCCGGCGGCGCCAGCACTGCGATGGCTCCAACAGCGAACAGGGAGAACAAAAGTCGGCCGGCCGGTCGAACGGCTTGGGCCGATCTTGATATGGCAGCAGACATCGAAACGTTCCTTTCGAGCATCAAGCGTTTTCGCTTGCCCGTTCTTGGAACGTGTCTTCCCAGCGGCCGGATCGTCAGTCGCAGTTATGCCGCGTCCGGCCATAAATGCTTCTATCCCCCAGCTCGAATGCTGAGCTGATTCCATAGCCAGCGCAAGAAGTGGGGCGCGCCGTCGCGGCGCGCTGGGCTTCAAGCCTCGGCGACGGAAAGATGCGCAGACTTGGCTGGTAGAACCAAACGACAGGCCTGCGCCCAGGGTGCCTAAGAACGAAGTTCGGCTGACGGAAGTTCCGGCGTTCAGCCGTCGACATGTTCACGATATTGCGGCAGATCGTCTGTAATCGTGAACCACGGCGCCTTTGAACCGACGAAGATATGTGCGCTCGGGCGAATGCCTGGATCGTCCGTCAACGTCCCCATGGCGACATGGACGTAGGCGCCATCACGCACCAATGAATAGACGAGCGAGCCGCAGCGGCCGCAATGCGCGTCATGACCGCTCTCGTCGCCGAAGATCAGCAGCCTGTCGTCGCCGGCGATGAGACGGAACTTGCCGCGCTCGATGCCGGCGAAGGGTTTGAACGCAGATCCGGTCGTGCGCCGGCAGTTGGAGCAGTGGCAGTTGGCGGCGTAAACGAATTCGTCCGCCACCTCGTAGTGGACGGCGCCGCAGAAGCACTTCCCGGCAAGTTTGCGCGTCACCGGCTCCTCCGTCATGCAGCGCTGGGGATCCTAATCCAAGTCCGCCACCGCTTCGCCTGCGCCGCCCTCGATGCGATGCGAAAGCGAGGCTTCCATGAACTCGTCGAGGTCGCCATCGAGCACGCTCGACGGCGATGTGCTTTCGACGCCCGTGCGCAGATCCTTCACGAGCTGGTACGGCTGCAGCACGTAGGAGCGGATCTGGTGGCCCCAGCCGATGTCGCTCTTCGACGCTTCCGTGGCATTGGCGACCGCCTCGCGCTTCTTCAGCTCTTCCTCGTAGAGGCGCGAGCGCAGCATTTCCCAGGCCTTGGCGCGGTTCTTGTGCTGCGAGCGCTCAGCCTGGCAGGCGACCGCGATGCCGGTCGCCAGATGGGTGATGCGCACGGCGGAGTCGGTCGTGTTGACGTGCTGGCCGCCCGAACCCGAGGAGCGATAGGTGTCGATGCGCACGTCGGCTTCGGAAACGTTGATCTCGATCGAGTCGTCGATGACCGGATAGACCCAGACGCTGGCGAAGGACGTGTGGCGCCGCGCGTTGCTGTCGTACGGCGAGATGCGCACCAGGCGGTGCACGCCGGACTCGGTCTTCAGCCAGCCATAGGCGTTGTGGCCCTTGATCAGCACGGTCGCGGACTTGATGCCCGCCTCTTCGCCATCGTGGACTTCGAGCACCTCGACCTTGAAGCGGCGGCGCTCGGCCCAGCGCGTGTACATGCGCAGAAGCATGGAGGCCCAGTCCTGGCTTTCGGTGCCGCCGGCGCCGGCATGGATTTCCAGGTAGGTGTCGTTGGCGTCGGCTTCACCGGAGAGCAGCGTCTCGACCTGGCGGGCCTTTGCCTCGCCCTGCATCGAACGCAGCGCCGCCTCCGCCTCCGCGATGATGCCCTCGTCGCCCTCTTCCTCGCCGAGCTCGATCAGCCCGATATTGTCTTCCAGCGCCTGGGTCAGTCCCTTGACGGCGGCGATGCCGTCCTCGAGCTCCTGGCGTTCCCGCATCAGCTTCTGCGCTTCGATCGGATCATTCCAGAGGCTGGAATCCTCGGCGCGCGAATTCAGGTACTCAAGCCGCTTTACAGCCTGATCCCAGTCAAAGATGCCTCCTCAGCAGGGTTATCGCCTGCCTGATCTCGTCGACAATGTTGAGCGTTTCCGCGCGCATGGCTTTTCGTTCGGTCCTGTTCTTTTCGGTCTTTTCGGAATAGGCGCGATACATAGGCACGCCGTCGCGGCCTGTAAAGCGAAATGGGCCGGCGGTTTCTCGCCGGCCCGCTATAGAATGCAGGAGGTCAGTAGAGGCCGCCGCCGCCGTCCTGGATGGCCTGGTTGGCCTGGGGCGACAACGCCCCGCCCGAGCCGTTCGAGCCATCGGCGCCCATGCCGATCACCCAATAGCTGTCGGCGGGGCCGGTGCCGGGCTTGAACGCCTCGACGATGGTGTTGGGGTCGCCTTCGGCGGCGCGCATGCCGGTCTTGCGGTTGATGGCGATCAGCTTCATGCCGTCGGGGACCTGGAAGTCGGTGTTCGGCTTGCCGTCGAGCGCCACGCGCATGAAGTCCTTGAAGATCGGCGCCGCGAGACCGCCGCCCGTGGCGCCATGGCCGAGGCCGCGCGGCGTGTCGTAGCCCATATAGAGGCCGACGACGAGGTTGGGCGTATAGCCGATGAACCAGGCGTCCTTCTCGTCATTGGTCGTGCCGGTCTTGCCGGCGATGTGGCGACCCAGCTCGCCGATGGTGGCGCCGGTGCCGCGCTGCACCACGCCTTCCATCATCGAGGTGATCTGGTAGGCGGTCATCGGGTCGAGCACCTGCTCGGAATTGTCGACCAGTTCCGGCTCAGGCTGGTTCTTCCATTCGGTGGCGTTGCAGCCCTCGCAGCCGCGCTCATCCTGCTTGAACACCGTCTTGCCGTAGCGGTCCTGGATGCGGTCGATAAGCGAGGGTTTGATCGATTTGCCGCCGTTGGCCATGATCGAATAGGCCGAAACCATGCGCATGACGGTCGTCTCGCCAGAGCCCAGCGCCATCGGCAGGTAGGGCGCCAGATGATCGTAGACGCCGAAGCGCTCGGCATATTCCACGACCAGTTTCATGCCCATGTCGTTGGCAAGCCGCACCGTCATCAGGTTGCGCGACTTCTCGATGCCGGAGCGCAAGGTGGCCGGGCCAGCGACCGTGCCGTCATAGTTCTTCGGCGTCCAGGTGGTGTTGCCGCTCTGGATGGTGATCGGACCGTCCATGATGACGGATGCCGGCGTGTAGCCATTGTCGAGCGCCGCCGAATAGACGATCGGCTTGAACGAGGAGCCGGGCTGGCGCATCGCCTGGGTCGCGCGGTTGAACTCGGATTGCGCATAGGAGAAGCCGCCGACCATGGCGAGCACGCGGCCGGTATGCGGATCCATGGCGACGAGGCCGCCCTCGACCTCCGGTACCTGGCGCAGCATGTAGGTGTTGTCGGAGCCTTCGTTCTTCTGCACGAAGATCACGTCGCCGGGCTCCAGCACCTCCGCCGGGGACTTCGCCCTAACGGATTTGCCGTTGACGAAGTGGCGCATGGCGAAGCCCATGTCTTCCTTGCTGACGGTCCCCTGGACACGTTCCTTGACCAGGTCGCCGGAAACCTGTCGCGCCGGCTGAAGGCCGATGGTGAGACCGCTCGCCGAACTGTCGAGCACCACGGCAAGCGTCCATTCCGGCACGTCTTCGAGGCCCTTGACATTGCCGAGCGGGACGCCCCAGTCGCCGGAGATGTCGATATGCTTCACCGGTCCGCGATAACCGCGCAGCATATCGTATTTGAGCAGGCCGTTCTGCATCGCCTTGCGCGCAATGAGCTGTATCTTCGGATCGAGCGTGGTGCGCACCGACAGGCCGCCCTCGTAAAGCGCGTTCTCGCCATAGCGCGCGATGATCTGGCGGCGGACTTCCTCGGTGAAATACTCGCCGGCAAACAGATAGGAGCCGTTGCGGCGGGGCGTCACGCCGAGCGGTTCGGCCTTCGCCTTTTCGCCTTCGTCATGGGTGACGTAACCATTCGCGACCATCTGGTCGATGACCCAGTTGCGGCGCTCCAGCGCGCGGTCGGCATGCTTGAAGGGATGGTAGTTGTTCGGGCCTTTCGGCAGCGAGGCCAGATAGGCGGCCTCGGCAACGGTGAGCTCGTTGACCGACTTGTCGAAATAGGTCAGCGCGGCGCCTGCAACGCCGTAGGCGCCAAAGCCGAAAAAGATTTCATTCAGATAGAGCTCGAGGATGCGGTCCTTCGAATAAGCCTGCTCGATGCGGAAGGCCAGGATCATTTCCTTGATCTTGCGCTCATAGGTCTGGTCGGAGGTCAGCAGGAAGTTCTTCGCCACCTGCTGGGTGATCGTCGAGGCGCCGACCTGGCGCCGGCCCGAGCCGAAGTTCTGCAAGTTGACCACAATCGCGCGGCCGAGGCCGGTGATGTCGATGCCGGGATGGTTGTAGAAATTCTTGTCCTCGGCCGACATGAAGGCGGCCTTGACGCGGTCCGGGATGGCCTGGATCGGCAGATAGAGACGCCGTTCGCGCGCATACTCGGCCATCAGCGAACCGTCGGAGGCGTGAATGCGCGTCGTCACCGGCGGTTCGTATTTGGCCAAAACCTCGTAGTCGGGCAGGTCCTTCGTCAGATGGCTGATATAGATGGCAAGGCCGCCCGCCACCAGCAGCGCCAGCGTCGTGCCGATGCCGAAGAAATAGCCGATGAGACGAATCATGCCCGCTCCAGTCCGAGGTTCGGGAATTTCCTAAACGAAGCCGACAGTCGCGCAAGCTTCCCGGGGCGGTCCCAATCCGCAATCAAAAACCCATGTCGCGACCATGTGGACAAAATACGGCAGCGCGAAATTTGAGGACTCGGTTCCCGAATAATAACGCCGGGTGTTGTCCTCATGCAACGCTGCTTGTGGTTGTAGTCGTCCGGCGGTTGTGGGCGGGCGCGGCGGGTCAGCCGCCCGTCGCGGTTCCGGCCTTGGCCGCGGCAAACAGCGCGACCGCATTGGTTATGCTTTGCGCCGCCTTGCCGCGCCAGTCGGCATTAAGCAGTTGCGCCTCGTCCTTGACGTTGGAAAGATAACCGAGCTCGACCAGGACCGAAGGCACGTCGGGAGCCTTGAGCACCCTGAAGCCAGCCGAACGCTGCGGATTGTTGATGAGGCCGACGTTGGTCGACAGCTGACCGACGAGCGTGTGGGCGAAGCTCATCGAGAAACTGTGGGTCTCGCGGCGGATCAGGTCGATCAGGATGTCGGTGACTTCCTTGTTGTCGTCCTCGATCTTCATCCCGGCGAACTGGTCGGAGAGGTTCTCGCGATCGGCAAGCGCCTGGGCCTCCGGATCGGAGGCCTTGTCCGAGAGCGTGTAGACCGTGGCGCCGCGAAGCCCTTTGACGGCGATCGTGTCGGCGTGGATGGAGATCAAGAGATCGGCCTCGTGCTGGCGCGCGATGCGCACGCGTTCGTCCAGCGCCAGGTACACGTCGTTGTCGCGCGTCATGTAGACATCGTATCTGCCGCCCGCGGCCAGCTTGTCGCGCAGTTCCTTGGCGAAGGCGAGCGTGACGTCCTTCTCGACCGTGCCGGCGGAGCTTTCGGCGCCGCCGTCGACGCCGCCATGGCCCGGATCGATGACCACCGTGAAGCGATGGCCGGGCGCCGAAACCGGTCCGGTGCCGACCCGCTCGCCCTTTTCGGTCGAAACGGTCGAACCCGTCGTCAGCGACTGGTTGGCCAGCGCCTCGTCGAATTCCCGCTCGGAAGCGGCCGACATGTCGATGGCGACGCGGTAGCCGCCGCCATCGTCATTCTTGAGCACGTCGAGCTTGTCGACGGCGAAAGGTCCCTTGCCGGTGAGGATCAGGCGCGAACCATGCCCCTGATCGCCGTAGCGGACAGCGCGCACAAGGCCGCGCGGCTTCACATCCTTGGCGTCAAGGGCGAATCGCGTGCGCGGCAGGTCGATGACCAGACGATTGGGGCCGCGCAGCAGGAACCATTTGACGTCCGGCTCGCGGTCGAAATTCACGACGATGCGCATCTTTGTGGCGTCGCCGGCCATCTTGTAGCCGGTCGCGCCAAGCAGTGTATCCGCGTACGCGGAGGCGAAACAGGACAGGATGGTCAACAGCAAGGCGGTCGAGGCCAGGCGCAGGAAACGCCCGGCGGCCCTACCCCTCTTGTCCGCGGTGCCCGCCGATCCCATCTCTTATTCGTCGCTCCCGGTTTGGCGCATCGCGCCCAGCCTTCCGGCAGTGCCTGTCAGGCCACCAACTCGATTAACGATTGGTATTCAGAGAAGGTTAACCAAGCCTTTCATGGAGCGCGACGAAAGGCACCTTCCCCTGCGGAAGCGCTTTTTGCCGGCATCCGAAATCGGGGTTGCCTTCCATCCCGCCAAATCATAAAAGCGACGTTGGATCACTGCAATCCTGGAACCGCTCGCCTCAGCAGTTTCCTGCCAAAGGTCGGATGCAAAGGCGGCTCCGTTATCCTTCCAGGCTCAGGTGGTCGCGACGATTTTCGCAGGCGTGCCCTCGTGGCGGGGGAATCGCTTGCGTGAGGAAAACGGCCGGGTTTGCCCCGCGCCGGCTCTTCGTGAGCAAACAAGCTGGTCCGGCACAGCCCGGGCTTTGGTTCAAAAGGTTCTGCTGGGTGCCGATGGCTTCAAGCGCAATCATGGAAAGGTCCGCATCGAACCGCGCCATAATGGCTGCGGGCGGCACCGCCATCGCGCTGAAGCGGCGGCTAGCGGACATTCAATTATCCGGCATGCATGGAAATACAGATGCGCAGCGGCGGGCATTGCCACGCCAGCTGCGGCTGTCGGCTGCCGGCAGGAAACAAAATAATGCCCAACAAGATGCTGATAGACGCCTCCCACCCGGAGGAAACACGCGTTGTCGTCGTTCGCGGTAACCGCATCGAAGAATTCGACTTTGAATCCCAGGACAAGAAGCAGCTCAAAGGAAACATCTACCTCGCCCGCGTAACCCGCGTCGAACCTTCCCTCCAGGCAGCCTTTGTCGAGTATGGCGGCAACCGTCACGGTTTTCTCGCCTTCAGTGAAATTCACCCCGATTACTACCAGATCCCGGTTGCCGACCGTCAGGCCCTGCTGCGCGCCGAAGCGCAGGAAGCCGAGGACGAGGACGACGACGAGGCCGAGACCGGCGAAGAACAGCAGGCGCGCGATCGCGGCGGCCGGCGCAACCGGCGTCGCGGCGGCAAGAACCGCGACCGCGGCGAGCACAAGCACGATGCTGAAATCGCGGCTTCCCCGGAAAGCGGCGAAAGCCAGGCTGAAACCGTAGAGGCCCACGACACCTCTGCCGAGGTTACCGGAAGCGAGGATACCGGCGCCGAAACCGCCGATGCCCGGGCTGAAAATGCCGAAACAGTCTCCGAGGCCGAATCGGAAACGTCTGAAGAGCCTGCTGCCGAGACCGGCGGCGACGCCGCAGCGGCCGACCATGCCGCCGACGACGAGGACGGCAAACCCTCCGAAGGCGGCCCCACGTCGATCGCCGCGAGCGTCGACGCCGACGTGATCTCCGAAGCGGTTCCGCAGTCAGATCAGCCCGAGCAGACGAGTTCCGAGCAGATTGGGGAAGCCGCCGCCAGCGACAATGATCGCGGCATGCTGGAGGATGTCTCGGCCGCGCATTCCGACGAGCACGAAGTCGAATCGGTCGGCGCCGAAGACGCGCTCGAGGAAATCCGCAACCGCCGCAAGCCGGTGCGCCGCCAGTACAAGATCCAGGAAGTCATCAAGCGCCGCCAGATCCTTCTGGTGCAGGTGGTCAAGGAAGAGCGCGGCAACAAGGGCGCGGCGCTCACCACCTACCTCTCGCTTGCCGGCCGCTATTCGGTGCTGATGCCGAACACGGCGCGTGGCGGCGGCATCTCGCGCAAGATCACCAACGCCCAGGACCGGAAGCGCTTGAAGGAGGTCGTGGCCGACCTCGAAGTGCCGCAGGGCATGGGCGTGATCCTGCGCACCGCCGGCGAAAGCCGCACCAAGGCCGAGATCAAGCGCGACTACGAATATCTGATGCGGCTTTGGGAAAACGTCCGCAACCTCACGCTGCAGTCGTCGGCTCCCGCCCTGGTCTATGAGGAAGGCAGCCTGATCAAGCGATCGGTGCGCGACCTCTACAACAAGGATATCGACGAAATCCTGGTCTCCGGCGAGGACGGCTATCGCGAGGCCAAGGACTTCATGCGCATGCTGATGCCGAGCCACGCCAAGGTGGTTCAGCCGTACCGCGACACAACGCCGATCTTCGTGCGCAACGGCATCGAGGCGCAGCTCGACCGCATGCTGCAGCCGCAAGTGACGCTGAAGAGCGGCGGCTACATCATCATCAACCAGACCGAGGCGCTGGTTTCGATCGACGTCAACTCCGGCCGCTCCACCAAGGAGCATTCGATCGAGGAGACCGCGCTCCACACCAATCTGGAAGCGGCCGAGGAGGTCGCGCGGCAGTTGAGGTTGCGCGACCTTGCCGGCCTCATCGTCATCGACTTCATCGACATGGAGGAGAACCGCAACAACCGCTCCGTCGAGAAGCGGCTGAAGGATCACCTCAAGAACGACCGCGCCCGCATCCAGGTCGGCCGCATCTCGCATTTCGGCCTGATGGAAATGTCGCGCCAGCGTATCCGCGCCAGCGTGCTGGAATCGACCATGAAGCCCTGCCCGCATTGCGGCGGCACCGGCCATGTGCGCTCCGATTCTTCCGTGGCGCTGATGGTGGTGCGGGCGATCGAGGAATTCCTGCTCAAGGATTCGCGCAGCCACATCATCGTGCGCACACCGTCGGCGACCGCGCTCTATGTGCTCAACCACAAGCGCGCCAACCTGGTCGAGCTCGAAGCTCGTTTCGGCCTGACCATCACGATCGAGGCAGACGAAACGCTCGGCACCCAGCATTACGCGATCTTCCGCGGCGCCGTTGCCGAGAAGCCGGAAGGCTTTGTCGAGGTGCGCAGCCTCCCAGCCTATGTCGAGCCGGAAGAGCCCGAGGACGAGATCGTCGTCGAGGAAGAGGACGAAGAGGTTTCGGAGCAGGCCGAACAACCGCGCCACCCGCAGCAGCAGGGCCAGCATCAGCAGCGCTCCGAGGACGGCGAAGGCCGCAGGCGCCGCAAGCGCCGGCGGCGGCGCGGCGGCAGGGACCGCGACCGTGAGCACACCGGCGATGCCACGGCCGCGCCGGCGGGGGCTGACGAAGCTGACGCCGATGGAACGGGTGCAACGGAAGAAGCCGCTCAGGACGTGACCGCCGGCGGCGAAGCCGTGGCGGCAGTTGCCGAGGACAGCTCAGCCAAGAAGCGGCGGCGCGGCAAGCGCGGCGGCAAGCGCAACCGCCGCGAGGACGAGGCTTCGGAGGCGGTTGCCGGCGAGACCGTCGGCGACACCGAGGACGAAGTGGCGGAAAGCGAGGATGCTGCCGGCGAGCCGGTCGCGGTAGCCGCGCCCGAGCAGCCTGCCGCTCCCGCCGCCGCCAATGACGACGCCGTAGCGGGCGAAAAGCCGAAGAAGCCGCGCCGTTCGCGAGCCAAGAAGGCCGCTGAGGAGACCGTCGCCGAGACGGTGTCGGAGCCTGTGGTGGAAGCCCAGGTGGCGCCCGCGACTGTCGAGCCCGAGCCGGCGACTGCCGCTCCCGCGGCGGCAGAGGCCGAGCCTGCCGCCAACGCGCATCCGACGCGGCGCAAGCCACAGTCGATCGACGCGCCGGTTGTACCCGTGGTGTCCTCTAACGTGTCTGACGAGGCCAAGGCCGAGGACAAGCCGAAGCGTGCCGGCTGGTGGCAGCGCAAGGGCTTTTTCTAAGCCTTTCAGGCTGTTAGACTGATCTTTTAAAAGAATCCCGCGCCACATCGGCGCGGGATTTTTCATTTCGCGCCGGTCAGGCGCACTTTTCCTGGAACTGCTTTAAGGCGCAAAGATCGACCAATTCATCGTCCGGGCGAGCTTCTCCAGGGCGATGGAGCCGAGCTTGGAGTTGCCGTTCTCGTTAAGGCCGGGCGACCACACCGCGAGCGAAGCCACTCCGGGCACGATGCCGAGGATGCCGCCGCCGACGCCGCTTTTGCCGGGAATGCCGACGCGGAAGGCGAAATCGCCGGAGCCGTCATAGTGGCCGCAGGTCAGCATCAGCGCGCCGATGCGGCGGGCCCGCTCGGCCGACACGACGGAATGCCCGGTCGCCGGGTTCCTGCCGCCATCGGCCAGGAACCGGCCGGCCATGGCGAGCTGGCGACAGCTCATGGCGATCGCGCAATGGTGGAAGTAGACACCCAGCGCCAGCTCCGGCTCGTGATGGAGATTGCCGAAGGATTTCATGTAATTGGCAAGAGCGAAGTTGCGATAGCCGGTGGCCCGTTCGGATGCCGCGACCTCGCGGTCGATGATGATCGTCTCGTCATCGGCGAGGAACTGGATGAAGCGCAGGATTTCGCCGATCGCCTCGCGCGGCTGATGGCCGGCGAGCAGGACGTCGGAAACGACGATGGCGCCGGCATTGATGAACGGATTGCGCGGGATGCCGTTCTCATGCTCGAGCTGGACGATCGAGTTGAACGGATTTCCGGACGGCTCGCGGCCGACGCGATGCCAGAGCGCGTCGCCGACCTTGCCCAGCGCCAGCGTGAGCGTGAAGACTTTCGAGACGCTCTGGATCGAAAAGGGCTGGTCGGCGTCGCCGGCAAGAATGACACGGCCGTCATTGGTCACTGCGGCTATGCCGAATTTCTTCGGATCGACCTTGCCGAGCTGCGGGATGTAGGTCGCCACCTCGCCGCGATCGATGCGTTCCGCCATTTCAGCGGCCACGTCCGCCAGTGCTTGCTCGAGTTCAGCCATGGCTTCTATTTCAGCCAGCGTTCGATGCGCGCCAGCGCCTCGACCATGTCGTCATGGCTGCCGGCATAGGAAAAGCGCATGGTGCGATGGCCCTGCAACGGGTCGAAATCGCGGCCGGGCGTCGCCGCGACATGCGCCTCGGCCAGCATCTTGCGGGCAAAGGCCATGCTGTCATTGGTGTGGCGGGTGACGTCGCAGAAAGCATAGAAGGCGCCGTCCATGGGTGCTGCGAGCGCAAAACCGAGTTCCGGCAGACGCGTCATCAGAAGGTCGCGGTTCCAGGCATACCGCGCCTTCACCCTTTCCAGCTCCTCCGTCGCCTTGAAGGCTTCGATCGCCGCGATCTGCGACAGTTCCGGCGGCGAGATGTAGAGGCTCTGGGCGACGCGCTCGACCGGCCGCACCAGTTCTTCCGGCAACACCATCCAGCCGATGCGCCAGCCGGTCATGCAATAATATTTCGAGAAGGAGTTGATCACCGTGACGCCGGCGCCATGCGCCAGCGCGGTGACATCGGGAGCCGCATAGGCCAGACGGTGATAGATCTCGTCCGAGATCACGGCGATGCCGAGTTCTTCGGCCGTCTTGACCAGCGCGGCGAGCTCGTGCGCCGGTATGACCGCGCCGGTCGGATTGGCGGGGCTGGCGAACAACACGCCCTTCAGCGGCTTCTCGCGATGCGCGGCCTTCAGATGCTCGGCGTGCAGGTAGGCGTCCGTGCCGAGCTCGATCTCGGCGATCTCGATGCCGAGCGCGGCCATGATGTTGCGGTAGGCGGGATAGCCGGGCGCGGCGATAGCGACGCGGTCGCCCGGATCGAACATGGCCAGGAAGGCCAGGTTGAAGGCGGCCGACGAACCGGTCGTGACGGCAATGCGCGACGGGGCGACGTCGATCCCGTAATGCTCGCTATAATGCGCCGCGATCGCCTTGCGCAGATCAGCCAGCCCTAAGGCATCGGTGTAGCCGATGCGACCGTGCCTGAGCGCCGCGGCTGCCGCCTCGCGGACACCGACCGGCGCAGGGTCCGATGGCTGGCCGACCGCCATCGACACGACGGGCACGCCGGTGGCCTTCAGCCGGTTGGCTTCGGCCAGGATGTCCATGGCGTGGAACGGCTCGACTTCCCCCTCGGCGCGAAAGCGAAACGACCATTTGACCTCTTCCAACTGTCTATTTTCGGTGAATTCCGGACGCAAGCAGCGCAGACTTGCCCTTGAGCTGCCCTAGTTAAAGGGACAGCGCCGCACAAATGCCCGATTGATGTGGGGATCACAAGCGCGCAGGAAGTTGCCGGCGCCGACTTTTCATCTTTCGCCCGCTCGTCTACCAGTGGACCTATGTTGAGCCGACCCCGACCATCGATTGGCAAATCGACCCCCCTCAGCCGAGCCACGCGCGGTTTCGCGACGCTTATGCTTGCCGCGGCCGTTGCCGTGTCGAGCTCGGTCAGCACCTTCGCGCAAGGCGTGCCGGTGGTGCGCGACGCCGAGATCGAGGCGCTGGTGCGCGACTATGCCCGGCCGATCTTCAAGGCGGCAGGGCTCGCCAATGACGGCATAGACATCGTGCTCGTCAACGACCAGAGCTTCAATGCCTTCGTCACCGGACGCCGCCTGTTCATCAACACCGGGGCGCTGGTGACCGCCGAGACCCCGAACGAGATCATCGGCGTCATCGCGCATGAGGCCGGCCATATTGCCGGCGGCCACCAGCAGAAACTGCGCGACCAGCTCGACCGTGCCAAGACCATGGCCATCATCGCCACGCTGCTCGGCGCCGGCGCCATGGTGGCCGGCGCCACCACCAACAGCCGCGGCCTTGCCGGCGCCGGCATGGGCGTCGCCGCCGGCGGCGGCGAGATGGCGCAGCGCTCGATCCTTGCCTATCAACGCACCGAAGAGATCACCGCTGACCGTTCGGCGATCGCCTATCTCAACGCCACCGGCCAGTCCGGCATGGGCATGCTGAAGACCTTCGGCCGGTTCCAGAGCGCGCTGTCGCTCGCCGGCACCCAGGTGGATCCCTACCGGATCAGCCACCCGATGCCGCAGGAGCGCATCGCCAACCTCGAGGTGCTCGTCAAGCAGAGCCCCTTCGTCAACACGATCGACCCGCCGGCGCTGCAGCAGCGGCACGACATGATGCGCATCAAGATCGCCGCCTACATGCAGGGTCAGGCGGCCGTTGCGCGGCTGATGCGCAAGAACCCGGCCAGCCTCGCCTCGCGCTATGGCGACGCGCAGCAGACCTATCTCTACGGCAATCCAGGCGCGGCGCTGACCAAGACGGCAGCGCTGATCAAGGAACAGCCGAAGAACCCCTATTTCCAGGAATTGCGCGGCGACATCCTGATGAAGGTCAACAAGCCGAAGGACGCGGCGGACGCCTATGCCAAGGCGGTCAGCCTCGATCCCGCACGCTCCGGCCTGCTGCTGGTCTCCCTCGGCCAGGCGCTGATGGCGGTCGGTACACCCGATTCGCTCAGGAAGGCCGTCACCCAGCTCAACAACGGCGTCGGGCGGGACAAAGAGAATTCCGATGCTTATCGCTTTCTGGCGCAGGCCTATGGCGAACTCGGCGATGTTCCGGCCGCAGATCTCGCCACCGCCGAGGGCCATTACTATTCGGGCGACTACAAGAACGCCAAGATCTTCGCCATGCGCGCTCAACAGAAATTGAAGCGCGGCGAACCCCGCTGGGTCCGCGCTCAGGATATTATAAACTACACGCCATCGAACAAACTCAAATGAACCTCCCGGGCGTTGGCCGCGACCAAGGCGCACCAGGAAAGGCAAAAGGATCGACAATCATGAACAAGGCAATCCTGCTTGGCAGTGCTGGCGGTCTGGCGGTGGCGCTCGGCATGCTGGCCTTCGGCTTCGTGGCGGGAAACCCGCAGGCCGCTAAGGCCGACACCGTGCAAGTAGCGCAGGTCACGTCCTCCACCGATACCAAGGCCTCCGCCGACACCAAGATCGATCGCAAGGAGGTCGAGGGCATCATCCGCGATTACCTGTTGAAGAACCCGGAGGTTCTGCTCGAGGTGCAGGACGCGCTCGAGGCCAAGCAGAAGGAAGAGCAGCGGCTCGCCGCGCTCGGCGTCATCAAGGATTCCAAGGACGAGATCTTCAACTCCACCTTCGACGGCGTCGTCGGCAACCCGAAGGGCAAGGTCACGATCGTCGAGTTCTACGATTACAATTGCGGCTTCTGCAAACGCGCCATCGAGGACATGCAGGCGCTGACCAAGTCCGACCCGGACCTGCGCTTCGTGCTGAAGGAGTTCCCGATCCTCAGCCCGGATTCGCAGAAAGCCAGCGTCGTCTCCATGGCGTTCCACCTGATGCATCCGGAGAAATACGGCGAATTCCACACCGCACTGCTCGGCGGCCAGGGCCGGGCCACCGAAGCGACCGCCATCAAGGTGGCGCTTTCGCTCGGCGCCGACGAGGCGGCGTTGCGCGAGAAGATGAAGGATCCGCGCATCGCCGAGACGCTCTCGCGCACCTATGACCTTGCGACGAAATTGTCGATCACCGGCACGCCGTCCTATGTGGTCGGCAACGAGGTGATCTTCGGAGCGCTCGGCCAGCAGGTTCTGGCGGAAAAGATCGAACAGGCCAAGAGCGCGCTGTAAGCGCTTGCGGACGCAGAAGCCGGCCGCTGTGGACAGCGCAAGAACGCACTTGCGCTCTTTTCGCGGGCGGCTATGCCCATTATAGAGGCCAGTGCGCCGGCTCGGGGCCGGCGTGGAACAAGGTCGCCATATTGAAAACGATTTTCGTCCTCAACGGTCCCAATCTCAACGCGCTCGGCAAACGCGAGCCGGGGATTTATGGCGGCAAGACGCTCGCGGCCATCGAGGAGGACTGCAAGGCGGCAGGCGCCGCGCTCGGGCTCGAGATCGATTTTCGCCAGTCCAACCATGAGGGCGATCTGGTCGACTGGATCCAGGAAGCCGGCGACAAGGCTTCCGGAATCGTCATCAATCCCGGCGCCTACAGCCACACCTCGATCGCCATCCACGACGCCATCCGCTCCGTTGCGCCGCTGCCCGTCGCGGAAGTCCATCTTTCCAACATCCACGCGCGGGAGCCCTTCCGCCACGTCTCCATGGTCGCGCCGGTCGCTGTCGGCATGATCTGCGGGTTCGGGCCGCTCGGCTACACGCTCGCGCTGCAGGCACTGGCGGCACGCCTGTGACCGGCCCCCAAACAGAAGGCTCGAAAATGTCGATAAAAAAGAACGGTGTTGACCAGCAACTGATCCGCGACCTGGCGGGCATTCTGAACGACACCAATCTGACCGAGATCGAGGTGGAGCTCGGCGATCTCAAGGTGCGCGTGTCGCGCCAGTCGCAGGCCGTCCACGCGGTCGCGGCGCCGCTGCCGGCGATCGCCGCGGCTCCGGCCGCAGCGGCTCAGCCCGCCGTGGCCGCCCCTGCGGCGCTTGCCGATCCGTCCAAGAACGCCGTGCCCTCGCCGATGGTCGGCACGGCCTATCTGGCGCCCTCGCCCGACGCCAAGCCGTTCGTGGAGATCGGCCAGAAGGTGAAGGAAGGCCAGACGCTGCTCATCATCGAAGCGATGAAGACGATGAACCAGATCCCCTCGCCGCGCGCCGGCACGGTGACGGCGATCCTCATCGAGGACGCCCAGCCGGTTGAGTACGGGATGCCTCTGGTGGTCCTCGAGTAGGAACAGCCAAGAGATGTTCCAGAAGATCCTCATCGCCAATCGCGGCGAAATCGCTCTGAGGGTGCTGCGCGCCTGCAAGGAGCTCGGCATCCAGACGGTGGTCGTCCATTCCACCGCGGATTCCGACGCCATGCATGTGCGGCTTGCCGACGAGAGCGTGTGTATTGGCCCGCCGCCGTCGCGCGAAAGCTACCTCAACATCCACCAGATCGTCGCCGCCTGCGAGATCACCGGCGCCGACGCCGTGCATCCGGGCTACGGCTTCCTGTCGGAGAATGCCAAGTTCGCCGACATCCTGGCGGCCCACAACATCACCTTCATCGGCCCGTCGGGCGACCATATCCGCATCATGGGCGACAAGATCGAGGCCAAGCGCACGGCAAAGCGTCTCGGCATTCCCGTCGTGCCCGGATCGGACGGCGCGATCAGCGACGACAAGGAAGCCAAGCGCGTCGCCGCCGAGATCGGCTATCCGGTGATCATCAAGGCCTCCGCCGGCGGCGGCGGTCGCGGCATGAAGGTGGCGCACACCGAAGCGGACCTTGAAGTGGCGCTGCAGACGGCCAAGTCGGAAGCGGGCGCCGCCTTCGGCGACGACGCCGTCTATATCGAGAAATATCTGGAAAAGCCGCGCCATATCGAGGTGCAGGTGTTCGGCGACGGCGCCGGCCGCGGCGTGCATTTCGGCGAGCGCGACTGCTCCCTGCAGCGGCGCCACCAGAAGGTCTGGGAGGAAGCCAATTCGCCGGCGCTCAATGCCGAGGAACGTTCTCGCATCGGCGACATCTGCGCCAAGGCGATCGCCGATCTTGGTTATTCCGGCGCCGGCACGATCGAGTTCCTCTACGAGAATGGCGAGTTCTATTTCATCGAGATGAACACGCGCCTGCAGGTCGAGCATCCGGTGACCGAGGCGATCACCGGCATCGACCTCGTGCACGAGCAGATCCGCGTCGCTTCGGGCGCCGGGTTGTCGGTCAGGCAGGAAGATATCAAGTTCAATGGCCACGCCATCGAGTGCCGCATCAACGCCGAGGATCCGCGCACCTTCGCGCCCTCGCCCGGCACGATCACGCATTTCCACACGCCCGGCGGCCTCGGCATCCGCGTCGATTCCGGCGTGTATTCCGGCTACAAGATCCCGCCCTATTACGACAGCCTGATCGGCAAGCTGATCGTGCATGGCCGCAACCGCGTCGAATGCATGATGCGGCTGCGCCGCGCGCTCGACGAATTCGTCGTCGACGGCATCAAGACGACGCTGCCGCTGTTCCGCGACCTTGTCGGCAACCCCGACATCGCCAATGGCGACTACGACATCCACTGGCTGGAAAAATACCTGGCCAAGGGTGAATAGCACGGGGATGCGATGACCCGCCCCTACGCGCCAGGCTATCGCATTCCCACCGACCTGCTGCTTCGGGCCTATGCCTCCGGCGTCTTCCCGATGGCCGAAAGTGCCAACGACCCGGAAGTGTTCTGGGTGCGGCCGGAAACGCGCGGCATTATTCCGCTGAACGGGTTCCACACGCCGCGCAGCCTCAAGAGGACGATCCGCAGGCATCCCTTCGAGATCCGCTACGATTTCGATTTCGAGGCGACGATCGACGGCTGCGCCGAAAAGCGCGAGGAGCGCCGCTCGACCTGGATCAACGCGCCGATCCGCGAAGCCTATGTCGAACTCTATCGGCTTGGGCACTGCCATTCGGTCGAGGCGTGGCGCGAGGACCGACTGGTCGGCGGCCTCTACGGCGTGTCGCTCGGACGCGTGTTCTTCGGCGAAAGCATGTTCGCCAGGGAGACCGACGCGTCGAAGACCTGTCTTTACTATCTCGTGGAGCGGTTGAAGACACGCGGCTTCGCGCTGCTCGACACGCAGTTCACGACAGAGCATTTGAAGCGCTTCGGCGCCGTCGACGTGCCGCGCGGCCAGTACGAGAAAATGCTCGCCGAGGCGCTGAAGGGCGAGGCTGTCTTCTATCCCTGAGGATCAGTCCCGTGCCGCGTCGATCGGCGTTTGCGCATGGAACATCATCTTCCAGCCATCGGCGCGGTGAACATAGCCGGTGCTGACGAGGGCGGTATAGAGCTCGCCATTCTCGCGCGTTGCATGCGCCTCGTAAGTGAGCATGACGATATCGCTGCCCGGCTCGACCATCCCCCTCACCTTGATGGCGAGATCGCGCCAGCGGTTGGCCTTGCTGGCAGTTGCTGCCAATTCAGCATTGGTCATCGCCTTGGCCATTTGTGGAAAGGCGACCAGGCATTCCATATCGGCATTGGCTTGGTAGTAGGCGGAATCGCCGGTCCAGAAGCCTTTCTCAAGTTCGAGAAGCTCCTGCCTGTTGGCGGTGATCGGCTTCGTGATGGTCATCGCGGAACTCTCCTCGCCTGTCGCCGATTTGGAACGGCTCAAGGGCGGGCAGGTTCCGATATCAGTTGGTGCTGGTCGTGTCGTCCGGCTCCGGCGTCGCGTCAGCGGGCTCGGACGGGGCGTCGGCAGGCTGCGCCGGAGCGTTGGGCTTGGCGGCCTGGGTCTTCGGCTTGGCTGTGTCGGCCTTGGCCGCGGTCGGCGGCGGCACGTCCGATTTCTGCTTGCAGCCCTTGAGCCAGACGTCATAGACGGCGTGCTCGACGGCGTTGAGGCCGGGGCTTTCGGCAAACATCCAGCCGGTGAAGATGCGACGGATCTTGCGGTCGAGCGTGATCTCGTCGACCTCGACGAAGGAATCGGTCTTGGGCTGCTCCGTATCCGGCCGCGAATAGCAGACGCGCGGCGTCACCTGCAAAGCGCCGAACTGAACGGTCTCGTCGATATAGACGTCGAAGGTGATGATGCGGCCGGTGATCTTGTCGATGCCGGCGAACTCGGCCACTGGATTGGTGACGCGGTCGGAGGCCGCGGGTGCAGGGGCCGGTGCCTGCGCGGCGGCGAAGGCTGCCGTCGAGGCGAGCAGAAGGGACGCCCCCGCGATCAGCGCCTTTGACGTTTGGCCTGGAATCCAAGAGCGCAATTCCGGACGGAAAACCGCTGCGCACTTTTCCTGGAATTGCCTCGAAGAGCTCATGCAAAATACCGGTGGTTGCGCCCGGGTGATTCTCTCAACGCCCAAGGCTAGTCATAGCTGCGCAGTCAGCAAGCAGCTAAATGCCAATTGTGGCGATAAAGGACCGAAGCGGCGTCGTGGACGCGGATTACGATCCGGGCGTCCAGGCGTCGTAGTCGCCGGTCACCTGCGGACGATGCTGGTTGGTCAGGATCGAACCCTTCGGCCGATAGGCCGACGGCGTTCCGGTCGGATTCGCCTGATGCGGCTTTTGCCATTCGCGCGGCTTGTAGCTTTCGCTGGCCGGAGCGGTGTCGACGCGATGATGAATCCAGCCATGCCAGCCCGGCGGGATCTTCGAGGCTTCCGAATAGTCGCGATAGATCACCCAACGGCGCGTGCGGCCTTCCGAATCGACCCCGCCCTCGTAATAGACGTTGCCTGCTTCGTCCTCGCCGACCCTCTTGCCGAAGCGCCAGGTGTGGAAGCGGGTGCCGAGCGTCTGGCTATTCCACCAGGTGAAAAACTGCAGCAGGAAAGTTTTCATCCAGATCCTCGCGACGGCAGCGGCTCCTGCCTTTCCCCTGCTTATGGCGTCACGCCACCGCGATGGCAAGGGTTTTGCCGCGCCCGGAATGTAAATGCTTCGTGCGCTAAATCGATGCACCGCTGCTACTGGTGGCAGCGCCGCTTGCCAAGCGCGGCCCGTCTTTCTAAAGCTCGGCCCGCCCCGTTTTGGGCGCTCTAAATCAAAGAGATAGAGCATGATGTCGTCCGAAAACCGCTTCACACTTTTCGGCATCGTGCTCTAGGGAGGTGACGATTGACCCGGGATCCGTCCGCCGACAGCCGGATCAGCGCCGAAGACATTCGCCGCCGCAAGGGCGGCGTGCCCATCGTCTGCCTCACCGCCTACACCTATCCTGTCGCCCGCCTGCTCGATCCGCATGTCGACCTGCTCCTGGTCGGCGACAGCGTCGCCATGGTCCTGCATGGCCATGCCACCACGCTCGGCGCCTCGCTGGAGATGATGATTGCTCACGGCCAGGCCGTGATGCGCGGCTCGGCCAGGGCCTGCGTCGTGGTCGACATGCCGGCCGGCAGCTATGAGGTCTCGCCGGCGCAGGCCGTGGCGGCGGCGAGGCGGATCGTGAAGGAAACGGGCTGCCAGGCCGTGAAGCTGGAGGGCGGCGTCGACATGGCCTCCCGGATCGCGGCGATCGTCACCGAAGGGATACCGGTCATGGGCCATATCGGCCTGCAGCCGCAGTCGGTTGAGAAGGACGGCGGCTACAGGATCAAGGGCCGGACGCAGGACAACATCGCTGCCCTGCTCAGCGATGCCGAGGCGGTGGAAGAAGCCGGCGCCTTCTCGGTCGTCATCGAGGGCACGATGGAGGCCGTGGCTGCGAAGCTTACCCGTCACATCTCCATACCGACGATCGGTATCGGCGCCAGCGCCGACTGTGACGGCCAGATCCTGGTGATCGACGACATGGTCGGCATGACCGTCGACCGTGTACCGAAATTCGTCAAGGAATACGCCGACTTGCGCGGCGTGATAGCGGATGCGGCAGCGCGCTACGCCGCCGAGGTGCGCAACCGCGCCTTCCCCGGTCCCGACCACGTCTTCACGACGGCCTCCGCCAAGGACAAGACATGAACGCGCCAATCGTCGTCGACAGCGTCGCAGCCCTTCGGGCGCAGGTCCGGGACTGGCGGCAAGCCGGCCTGAAGGTCGCCATGGTGCCGACGATGGGAGCGCTGCATGACGGCCATATCTCGCTGGTCAGGATCGCGCTCGAACGGGCCGAGCGCTGTCTCGTCTCGATCTTCGTCAATCCGACGCAGTTCGCGCCGACGGAAGATCTCGACAAATATCCGCGCCAGTTGGCGCGCGATCTCGACCGGTTGCGGGACGCCGGCGCGCATCTCGCCTTCACGCCGGGCGTGAGCGAAATGTATCCCTCCGGCTTCGCCAGCAAGATCTCGGTCGGCGGCCCCTCCCGCGGGCTGGAAACCGACTTCAGGCCGAGTTTCTTCGACGGCGTCGCCACCGTGGTGGCCAAGCTCTTCCTGCAGGCGGCGCCCGATTGCGCCGTGTTCGGCGAGAAGGACTATCAGCAGCTTTGCGTCGTCCGGCAGCTCTGCCGCGATCTCGACCTGCCCGTCGAGATCGTCGGCGCGCCGACGGTGCGCGACGCCCACGGCCTCGCCATGTCGTCGCGCAATGCCTATCTCGGCGAAGCCGAGCTCGACATTGCGCGCAAGCTCAATTTGGTCCTGCGCCGCACCGCGGCGGCGCTTTCAGCCGGCGCGGATGAGGCCACCGCCACCGAAGATGCCGCGAAGGCGCTCGTCTCGGCCGGCTTCCAAAAGGTCGACTATGTCGCCGCCCGCGCGAGCGTCACGCTCGGCCCCTGGCAGCGCGGGCACGACGGCCGCCTGCTGGCGGCGGCCTGGCTCGGCACGACGCGGCTGATCGACAATGTGGAGATTCCCTCCGCCTGAGCGCCCACGATCCGCGAGCTGTCGCCGCGGCGCTCCATGACGCTACTCTTCCGACGGCATATGCAGGTACATCGACTGGATGCCGACGCGGCCCGGTCCAGTGAAGCGGTTGACGACGAAGTTCATGGCGGCGCCGAAGAAGCCGCTGGAAAGTTTGTCGATCCTCGTATCCATCCTGACCGACGCGTCCTTGAACAGCCAGCCGCCCGGCTCGATATCGATGGTCTCGCCGGGCGCCAGCACCTTCTCGAAGACATTGCCGTAGCCGTGCAGCCAGACGATGCCGTCGCCGGTCTCGCCACGGAAACGGTCGATGAAGAAGCCGCTTTGGCCGAACAGCATCGTTCCCAGTCCGCGCACCCGCTCGAAGCTGTAGTCGATGCTGGCGGTGGCGGCGAGGAACTGGTGCTCGCGCACCTGGATCTCCTCGCCGCGCCGAAGGTGGATCGGAACGATATGGCCGGGTCCGTCGCGGCTGAAGGCGATGACGCCCGGCCCGGACGCCTCGGTGACGAAGATCTGCATGCCGGCGATCATGCGCTTCAGCGCGCCCTTCAGCGATTTCAGGCCGATGGTGATCGTGGTGTTCTTCCAGAGCAGGATGTGGTGCTCGAAATAGACCGGCATGTTGGTCACATCGACCGACAGCACCGGCACCAGTTCGCCGGCGACGTGATAGGTCACGCCGCCAAAAGTCTCCTCCGACACCTCGGTCGGCATCAGTTCCGGCAAGCTCGGCATGGCAATCCCCCGATTGCGGACGACACCCCTGCCTTATGGAGGGCGCGACGCCGGCGACGAGCAGCCTTGATCGCGCGTATCGGCGCGATCAAATCAAAACCTTGCGATGAGATGGAATGCTCGCCTGCGACATAGAGCATTTCATCGTTTCACAGAAACGGCGAACCGCTCTATTTCTTTGTTTACGCAATTCCGAACGGAAAACCGCCCACACTTTTCCTGGAATTGCTTTAGCCGAGCCGCTTTTCCAGGATGAGCGCAGGCCATCCCGAACTGCCGCCGCAATCCGCGGTCCTGCCCGCGCGCCTGAACCCGTTCGCCTCGTAGAAGGCGATCGCCACGGCGTTCGCCTCCTCGACTTCAAGGCGCAGCGTACGCATCTCCGGGAAGCTTGCCTCCACCTCATCGAGCAGCAACCGTCCAATCCGCTGCCGCTGGCAGGCCGGATGCACGTAGAGCTGGTGCAGAAGCACGATCTTCGGGTCTGTGGTGGCGGCGGCGAAGGCCATGCCGCCGAGCCTCTTGCCATCGTCGGCGACCAGGAATTCGGAATTCGGCCGCGTCAGCCGCGCCTTGAGCGAGGCGATCGAATGCCAGTCGTCGGTGATCGCCGCAACCTGTTCGGCACCGTGGACGGCGTCATAGGTTGCGTGCCACGTTTCGACCAGCAACGCACGCACCGCAACAAGATCGCGCTCGCTGGCGGTGCGGACGAACATCGGCCTATTCGATGCCGAGCTTGGCCTTGACCAGGTCGTTCACGGCCTGCGGGTTGGCCTTGCCGCCGGTCGCCTTCATCACCTGGCCGACGAACCAGCCGGCCATGGTCGGCTTGGCGCGCGCCTGTTCGGCCTTGTCCGGGTTGGCGGCGATCACCTCGTCGACCGCCTTCTCGATGGCGCCGGTGTCGGTGACCTGCTTCATGCCGCGACTCTCGACGATCTGGCGCGGATCGCCGCCCTCGTTCCAGACGATCTCGAACAGGTCCTTGGCGATCTTGCCGGAAATGGTGCCTTCCTTGATCAGGTCGAGGACGGCGCCGAGCTGCTCGGGCGAAACCGGAGCATTTTCAATATCCTTGCCGGCTTTGTTCAGCTGGCCCAAGAGATCGTTGATGACCCAGTTGGCGGCGAGCTTGCCGTCGCGCCCTGCCGCCACCTTCTCGAAATAGTCGGCGATCGGCTTTTCCGAAACCAGCACCGAGGCGTCATAGGCCGAAAGGCCGAGCACATCGACCAGCCGCGCCTTCTTGTCGTCGGGCAACTCCGGCAGGTCCTTGGCGAGCGCGTCGACATAGGCCTGGTCGAACTCCAGCGGCAACAGGTCAGGATCCGGGAAATAGCGATAGTCATGCGCTTCTTCCTTGGAGCGCATCGAACGCGTCTCGCCCTTGGCCGGATCGAACAGGCGCGTCTCCTGGTCGATCTTGCCGCCGTCCTCCAGGATGGCGATCTGCCGGCGCGCCTCGTATTCGATGGCCTGGCCGATGAAGCGGATCGAGTTCATGTTCTTGATCTCGCAGCGCGTGCCGAACGCGCCGCCCGGTCGGCGCACCGAGACGTTGACGTCGGCGCGCAGCGAGCCTTCGTCCATGTTGCCGTCGCAGGTGCCGAGATAGCGCATGATCGAGCGCAGCTTGGTGACATAGGCCTTTGCCTCGTCGGCCGAGCGGATATCGGGCTTGGAGACGATCTCCATAAGCGCGACGCCGGAACGGTTGAGATCGACATAGGACATGGTCGGGTGCTGGTCGTGCATCGACTTGCCGGCATCCTGTTCCAGATGCAGGCGCTCGATGCCGACCTCGATATCCTCGAACTCGCCCTGACGGTCGGGCCCGACGGAGACGATCACCTTGCCCTCGCCGACGATCGGCTGCTTGAACTGCGAGATCTGGTAGCCCTGCGGCAGGTCCGGATAGAAATAGTTCTTCCGGTCGAAGACCGACTTGTGGTTGATCGCCGCCTTCAGGCCGAGCCCGGTGCGGATCGCCTGCTTGACGCATTCCTCGTTGATGACCGGCAGCATGCCCGGCATCGCCGCGTCCACCAGGCTGACATTGGCGTTGGGCGCGGCGCCGAACGAGGTCGAGGCGCCAGAGAAAAGCTTGGCTTCCGAGATCACTTGCGCATGCACTTCGAGCCCGATGATGATCTCCCAGTCGCCGGTGGCGCCGGGGATCAGACGTTTCGCGTCGGGGGTGCGGGTGTCGATAATGCTCATGGTCGCCTGCGCTGCTGACTCACGAAAACTGCGATTTTCGCGAATTTGGGTATCGGCCTTCGCTAGTGCAAAGCGCCCGGCGAGACAAGCGCAAAGCCACATGCTGGCGTTTTGCGGCACTTTCGCCTAAGAAGCGTCCATTCCAATGGAGAGTGGATGTCCACTTACGCTCAGTCCCGGTGAAGCCCTGACCTCCTAAGCGAGGCAGGGCAGAAAAACCTGAAACCCCGTGCCGCGATGCACCGCGGCGGCGGCTTTTGTTGTTTTTCCCGGGAATTCTCCAATGGACATATCGCGCAACGAACAGCGCATCCTGCACCTGCTCGCGCAGGGCGGGCGTATCGAAATCGAAAAGAACGAGAGCAGGAAGATCGCCTCGGTCCGGTGCCTGACCCGCGACGGCTGGCGCTATCCGGGCTTCGACCTGGAGCTCTTCCGAAAACTGAGGCGGAAGAAGGCCGTATCCTCTTCGGGCGGCGGCCCCTACCGTATCACCCGGCGCGGATTGGAACTCGTCCGCGCCGAACTCGACAACAGATAGCGGCGTGCGAGCCGTGCTCCGCCGGCCGGAAACGGCCGGCGGCTATCGCCGCTCAGGCAGTGGCGATATAGGCCCTGATCTCCTCGGCCTCGCGCTCGACATCCTCGATGCGGCGTTTGACCACGTCGCCGATGGAGACGATGCCGTCGAGCAGCCCGTTTTTCTCCACGGGGAGATGGCGGAAGCGGCCCCTCGTCATGATCTCCATGACCTCGTTGACCGTGTGGTTTTCGTTGCAGATCTTGACCTTCGGAGTCATCGCCGAGCGCACGGCGATGTCGAGCGCAGCGGCGCCCTCCTTGGCCACGACCCTGACGATATCGCGTTCCGAGAGAATGCCGACGATCTTTCGGTCGCCATTGGTGATGACGAGCGCGCCGATCCTGTGCTCGGCCAGCATGCGAATGGCCTCGCTGAGTTTCTCGTTGGGCCCGAGCGTGAACACGTCATGGCCCTTGCTTTCAAGAATTGCCTTAACCGTCATGGCGTCCTCCACAGCCTTTGACGCCGGCTCCCGCCCCGACCGGCTTTCAGCCCCAACATGGTGCGCCGTCATTGGTTGCATTTCAAGTGCGCCTAAGGACTAGAGCGTTTCACCGTTTCACGGAAACGGCGAACCGCTCCATGCCTTTGTTTTCACGCAATTCCGGACGGAAGGTTACGGCGAAGACGCCGAACTTAACCGCTGCGCACTTTTCCTGGAATTGCTCTAAGCGGCAGCCGGCGGACGGTCGAAGAAGCGCAGCCCGAAAAAGCCGGCGACGAAGCCGCCGATATGCGCTTCCCAGGCGATCTGGCCGTCTATTCCCGGCGCGAAGCCGAGCAGACCCGTGGCGAGATTTATGACCATCCAGACCCCCAGAAAGGTCATGACGCCGCGCGAGCGCAACACCGCCGCGATCGGCAGTGGCTCGCCAGCGAAAGCGGCCCTGCCGGACGAACGGTCGACGCGGAAGCCATAGCGAGCCGCCGCGCCCATCATGCCGGAGATCGCGCCCGACGCGCCGACCAGCGGCATCTCGCCAAGCGGATGCAGCGCCCAGAAGAGTACTACCGAAGCGAGGCTCGTTGCCGCGAAGAACAAGGCGAAGCGCAGCGTGCCATATCGATTGGCCAGTGGCGAACCAAAAGCGGCGAGCCAGATCATGTTGATCAACAGATGCGCCACGCCGCCATGCAGGAACGCATAGGTGAAGGGGCTCGAAAAAGCATAGAAATCAAGGTCGTACCGGCCGGAATAGCGAATGGGGACGAAGGCCGCCCGGACGAGCAGGGCAAAATCCTGGTCGTCGGTCAGCAGATAGACACGCACCAGGTGGACAGCCACGCAGATGCCGATCACCGCCAGCACGGCGGGCGGCAGGTTGAACACGGGTTCGCGGCGCGGCGGCTCGGATGCCTCGCCCGGCAACGGTTCGTTTTCAGTGGGGCTTACGGGCTCGCTCATGCACCCTTGCAGGTTCGGGACTCGGGCTTTCAACGAGCATGTAGATCACGCCCTTTCGAATCACAAACGGCTATTCGCCACAGCGGGCGCGCGGAAAAAAGGGCGAATCAGAACAGCGACGAATCAAAAAGAAGGCCGTCCAGGATTTCCCTGAACGGCCGGTCGAGTCCCCTCTCCCATAAACTCGTGACTGCAGTGCTGCCGATCGCTGCGAGAACGACCGTTTTGGAGTGGTTTTGATGTGCCACAGGCCTCTGCGGCGCGCAATGTAAACCACTTGTTAACCTTAACGACCCCGAGGCGTGAACAAACGTTAACGATACTGGCACGCATCCTGCTCCGCACCGCATGAAGGTCATCGGAGGGCGCCCTGTCTGTTCGCCGATGGGACATCAAAAGACAGATTGTGCGGAGCGGAATGGAAATGAAAGAAAAAGGATCGATCGCGCTGTTCCAATATTGGAACCAGTTGCGTGATGGTCGCCTCGCCCCGAAGCGATCGGAGGTGGAGCCGGCCGACATCAAGTCGCTCCTGGCCGACACCTTCATCCTCGAGCGCGATACGCGCGGCGAAGCGGTGTTCCGGCTGGCCGGCACAAGGCTCTGCGCCTATTACGGCCGGGAGCTCAAAGGCTTCTCCTTCCCGTCGCTCTGGCGCGAGAAGGACCAGCGGCTGATGTCGCGGCTGATGCAAGGCGTTTTCGATCAGAAGTCGGTCCTGCTCATGACCTATGAGGGCTTCAGCCGCAACGGCCGCTCCAACAAATTCGAGCTCCTGTCGCTACCGCTGGATGGGGGGGCCGAGAACCAGCGCTGCCTCGGCATCATCAGCACCGCCGACAAGCCCTTCTGGCTCGGCGCCGATCCGATCGCCGACGCGCTCATCGATACCATCCGGGTGATAGACCCCGACAAGGAGCCGATGTTCCTGAAGAACCGTCCGGCGATCGACGTTCCCTCGCTCGTTCCGGCCGAATTCGATCCTCCGGAAACCATTTCGGCGCTCGGCCGCGTGCGCCGCATCCGCCATCTCGTCGTCCTCGACGGCGGGCGTCACGAGTGAGCCTGGCTCCGCGGGACTTGCGCTTTCCTCACGGTTAATTTTTCCGCGTCCCGCGAGCCCCCAAGCCCAGGCTTTTGCGGCCGATTTTTCCCGTTTGTTAACCTGCTTGGCTGTAGTTTTTCTGAGTGAAATTCCTCGCATCGTCGCGCGGAATGCCAACGGGGTGTAGGCAGTCATGAGGTCAGCGGCGGTAGAATATGCACCGTCACGAGCTGAGCGGCGCAATTTCCAGCGTGTCCGCGTCAAAATCTACGGACGCTTCATGCTGGAAGACCGCACCGAGCATCCGTGCCAGGTGATCGATATGTCGCCGGGCAACGTCGCGTTGCGCACGGACCGCATCGGCAAGCCGGGCGAGAAGGTCATCGCCTATATCGACCATATCGGCCGGGTCGAAGGCATCGTGACGCGCACGTCGCAGGACGGCTTCGCCATGACCGTCATCGCCTCGGACCGCAAGAAGGACAAGCTAGCCGCGCAGCTCACCTGGCTTGCCAACAAGCATGAGCTCGACCTGCCCGAGGATCGCCGCCACGAACGCGTGGCGCCGCGCAATCCGATGAGCGTCCTGCAGCTCACCGACGGGCGCCAGTATCAGTGCCGCATCATCGACCTGTCGCTCTCGGGCGCCGCGGTCGAGATCGACGTCAAACCGGCCATCGGTGTCCAGGTCATGCTGGGCACAATGCGCGGCCAGGTGGTGCGCCACTTCGAGGATGGCGTCGCCATCGAGTTCGCGGTCATCCAACGGCCGGAAACGCTCGACCAGGAATTCAACGCGCCGCGATCCTGACATAAGCTCTCCGCAGGAAAGCGAACCGGCCCTCGGCGGCCGGTTTTTTGTTGTCCGGTTTTCTCCTGGCGCAGGCCGCCTCGGCACCTACCAGATCTTCACAAATCTGAACAATTCAAGATCGCGATAGTTCGAATTTTATGTTTATTCTACTGGCGTTTTACTCAATATCTACTTCGGGTTTTTGCGTCAAATAAATCCCAACGTGGCACAGTCTCCTCAAACGGGGAGACTACAATAATGGAAATGACGAGGGGCAAGCTGTTGCTCTTGGCAATGGCGATGCAGCTTTCCGCGTGGGGCACGGCAAGCGCAGGACCGGCTTTCATGCATACGGGTGGCCGCACCACCCAGCCGGTCGGCCACTATGATTTCTGCCAGCGCATTCCGGTCGAATGCGCCCAGCGGACGCCGAAAGGTCCGCCGGTCGAGCTGACGCGCAAGCTGTGGGCGACGATCGTCAACGTCAACAATTCGGTCAACGTCCGCGTCAAGCCGCGCACCGATATGGAGATCTACGGCGTCGAGGAATACTGGGCCTATCCCGACAACGGCTATGGCGACTGCGAGGACTACGCGCTGGAGAAGCGCCGCGAACTGATGGCCGTCGGCGTGCCGGCCGGCGATCTTTTGATGACGGTGGTGCGTCAGCCGAATGGCGATGGCCATGCGGTGCTGACGGTGCGCACCAGCCTCGGCGAATTCATCCTCGACAATCTCGAGCCGAAGGTGCTCGCCTGGAACGACACGGTCTACACCTATCTCAAACGTCAATCGACCGAGAATTCGGGCGTTTGGGTGACGATCAATGACGGCCGCGAGGACGCGGTCGCCAGCGTCCGCTAAGGCGCCAAAGCGATCGGGCACGGCGCGGTTACGCGCGGCGGCGTGCCCAGGGAGAAAGCCCGGTCGAGTCCCCACCCTCCCCGTCCCCAACGACCGGGTTTTAGGAGCCGGCCCCTGTCCCCGGGGCCGGCTCCGCCATTTCGGGCGCCTGCCGAACGCCACTGGCCGGGGCGCCCTTCCCGAGCGTGGCGGATGGGAGCAATATAGTTCTTTCAATGCGGATGAAGGCGATGCTGGAAATCCCTGAGGATCGCGGCGCCCGCCACCTGTTGTTCAAGGCCATAGACGAAGCCTTCAAGGCCGGAGATTACGCGGCCCTGGGCGTCGCCCTTGGCGGCGCGGCGCGCTGGTTCGACGAGCGGATGCCGTTCGAGCTCGGCCTCGGCCATCCGCTGGAATATGCGATCTATTGGAGCCCGGCCCCGTTCATCACCGCGCTTCTCGATGCCGGCTCGAACCCGAACTATGAAGATCTGGCCGGCTTTCCTTCGATCATTGCCGCATTGTCGACGGAACGGCCGGACCGACTGGATGTCGTCCACATCCTGCTCGAGCATGGCGCCGATCCGGATATGCGCGGCGTGAACGACTGGACGCCGCTGCACTATGCGGTGTCACGGCGCGACGCCGAGGCGATCCGTCTGCTGCTGCTGGCGGGCGCGGACCCGTCGCTGAGAACTCGCATCGACGACTATGAAACGGCACTGGAAGGCGCCGAGCAGGCCGGCTTCGAAGCCGGCGTCTTTCTGCTGCGCGAAGCGCTGAACAATCGCCGTGTATGATGGATGGCTGTCCGCCGCCGTCACACGGCCTTGAGCTTGGCCTTGAAGCGTTTTGCGTTGGCCACGTAGTGCGCGGCCGAGACGCGCAGCCGCTCGATCGCCGCTTCGTCCAGTGTCCTGATCACCTTGGCGGGCGAACCGACGATCAGCGAATTGTCCGGAAACACCTTGTTTTCCGTCACCAGCGCGCCGGCGCCGACCAGCGAGTTGTTGCCGATCCTGGCGCCGTTCAGAACGATGGCGCCCATGCCGATCAGGCTGTTGTCGCCGACCGTGCAGCCGTGCAGCAGCGCCCTGTGGCCGATCGTGCAGCCTTTGCCGATGGTCAGCGGAAAGCCCGGATCGGTGTGCATGATCGTGTGTTCCTGCACATTGGTGTCGGCGCCGATCGTGATCGGCTCGCCATCACCGCGGATCACGACACCGAACCAGAAGCCGACATTGCGGCCGATCCGGATGTTGCCGATCAGCGTGGCGTCCGGCGCAATCCAGTTCGTATCGGCGTCCTCGAACTCGGGCGCTTTCCCATCGATCGCATAGACCGGCATTGTTCGTCTCCGAATCGTCTCAACCAGCGAATTCGAAGGACCCTAAGTTCTCGGTCGCCCAGGATGCAATGGCGATGAGCACGACGCCGAGCGCCAGCGCCCATGCGATGGCCGTGCAACCACAGGACAACAGCGCCATCGTGCCGATGCGGCCCTCACGGCGGGCGGCCAAGGCCTCGTTGGTGAGCATGAACGGACCGGCGCAGGCTGTTGCCGCAAGCGAACGCAGGATATGGACCGGCGAAACATAGGGTTCGGCAAAGGCCAGGCGCCGGCCGAACAACAGTTCCATGGCCGATCCGGCCAGTCCGCAAGCCGTGACGCCAACCGCAAACGCGTAAAGAACAAGCACAACAGGATCCATGTTTACCAACCGTTTACCATGAAAACGCACAGTCGTGCCAACGCGCTGCAAAACCCATGCCGCGCCGGTTGTGCCGCTGAAGGACAGTAGGGCGGATCGGGGAAGAGCGAATGAGAGACGCAACCGCTGCCGAGAGCCCGGACTTCGAGGTCGTCGATTCGACCCTGATGAAGCGGGTCTTCTATATTTTCGCGGCGCTGGCGCTGCTTTCAGTCGCCATCAGCGTCGGCGGCAAATGGCTTGGACGGTCGATCGCCATGGCCGGCTACACGGACGACACGACGGTGCGCCAGATCGTCATGGGTAACAATCTCATCAGCGTGCCGGCAAACTTCATCCGCTTCGACCAGGCCAGGCGCGACGGCATCGCCTCGCGGCTCGATCTCTATCTGCGCTATCCCGAGATGGACGGCTACAGCACGGCCGCGCGCGACGACTTCAACCACACGACGACCAGGAAGATCATCTTCCTGTCGTTCGAACCGCGGATGATGTCGCGCGACATGAGCGGCCGCTTCGCACCGATCTACAGCGCCCTGATCGAAAAGCCGGGCACGCCCGGCCCAGGCGGCACGACGGTTTACGCCTTCACGGAAAAATCAGGCTATCTCAACGAGGTGCTGGCCGTCGCCGAACGTCCCGGCAAGGATCCGTTCGTCGCCCGCTGCCTGAGCGGTCCGAGCGCGGAGGAATCGCTGGCGCCCTGCGAGCGCGACATCCAGGTCGGCGACGATCTCAGCCTCACCTACCGTTTTCCACGCGAGCTGCTGGCGAACTGGCCGGCGCTCGACGCGGCGATCGCCGCCAAGGTCGCGAGCATCCTGAAGACTGGGCACTGACACTGGCGGCCAGCCGGCTATCCATTAGATCATTTGGGGCGTACAGCCAGCCCTTCAAACTGGCAATCTGGCTCAATGCTTTCGGCTGCACGGGCGCCAAGATATGGTCTGGCATCGGACTGACAAGGCGCGCTAATGGTCAGCCATGATGCCAGCCTATCTCGCCTTCGACCCGACCAGTCGCCGCCTGCGGCTCGACCCGCACGAGCCGGCCTTCGTGCAGAACCCCTATGAGGCCTACGCCTTCCTGCATGGCACTGCCAACGCCTTCTTTTGGGAAGACTACGGCTTCTGGTGCTTTGGCGGCTTCGACGATGTGAATCGGTTGCTGCGCGACCGCCGTTTCGGCCGGCAGAATCCGGCGGGGATTCCCGACAGCCGCGGCGTCGGCGACGACCGCTCGCATCTCGTCGCCTTCGACGCGATCGAGGCCAATTCCATGCTGGAGCTCGAGCCGCCGGTGCATACGCGGCTCAGAACGCTGGTCAACCGCGCCTTCGTCTCGCGCCAGGTCGAGCGGCTCAGACCACGCATCGAGATGCTGGCCAACGAATTGATCGACCGCTTCGAGCCAGAAGGCGTCGACCTTCTGCCCGCTTATGCCTCGCCTTTGCCGATCACCATCATCGCCGAAATGCTCGGCGTGCCGGTCGAGATGGGGCCGCAATTGCTCGACTGGTCGCATCAGATGGTCGCCATGTACATGCATGGCCGCACGCGCGAGACCGAGGACACGGCCAACCGCGCCGCGCGCGACTTTTCCGACTTCCTGCGCGGCTATATCGGCGAGCGCCGCAAGAGGCCGGGTGACGATCTGCTTTCGTTGCTGATCGAGGCCCAGGACAACGGCCAGAAGCTGTCGGAAGACGAGCTGGTTTCCTCGGCCATCCTGCTCCTCAATGCCGGCCATGAAGCGACGGTGCACCAGACCGGTAACGCGGTGCGCTCGATCCTCGCGCAGGGCGGCGACCCGTGCCGCTTCTTTGCGACACCCGAGGCCAACGTCGCGGCCGTCGAGGAGTGCCTGCGCTACGATGCGCCGCTGCACATGTTCCTGCGCTATGCCTATGAGGAGATCGAAATTTCGCCGGGAATCCTAATCAAACCCGGGGAGATGGTGGCGCTACTGCTCGGCATGGCCAACCATGATCCCTTGGCTTTTGCCGAGCCGGATATCTTCAACTCAGCCCGCGCGGACCAAAAGAATGTCTCCTTCGGCGCCGGCATCCATTTCTGCATCGGCGCGCCACTGGCCAGGCTTGAGTTGCAGGTCTCGCTGAAGACGCTGTTCGACCGGTTGCCGAATCTACGCCTAACGGAGGCGCCACGCTTCCGCGACACTTACCATTTCCACGGGTTGGAACGGGTTGCGGTCGCGTTTTGAGCCGAAGCCTACGCGACTTCGTCATCCTTGGGCGTAGCGCCGCAAAGCGGAGCGAAGACCCGAGGATCCATTCCGTGACCTTGGCCCAAGGATGCAGCGGAGCAGAATTCTGCACCGTGGCAGCGGCCTCAATGTCATGGAATGGATTCTATGGTCTGCGCGCGTCGCTTCGCTCCTTGCTCCGCCATAGAATAACGACGCGATGGGCGTTCTGCCCAATCTCCAACGCAAGAAGAGCCCGCTACAAGAAGCGCAATCAAAGAGCGCAATCAAAGCTTGATTACATATTCCTTGCGCGTCGTCTCCAGCACTTCCCAGGTGCCCTTGAACCCTGGCCTCAGCACGAAGCTGTCGCCGGCCCGCACGGTGCGCGCCTCGCCGCCGTCCTCGGCAATCACCGACACGCCGGACAGGATGTGGCAGAACTCCCATTCGTCGTAAGAGATGCGCCATTTGCCCGGCGACGCTTCCCAGATGCCGGCATAGAGGCCGCCGTCGCGTTCCTCCACGTTCCAGGTGCGGAATTTCGGATCGCCCGAGATGACGCGATCCGGGGCCGGCGCGCCGGCCTCCGGTTCGACGCAGTCGACATTGACCGCAAGGAAGGCCGGCATATCAGACCTTGCCGAGCGCCTGTTCGAGATCGGCGACGATATCGTTGACGTCCTCGATGCCGATCGACAGCCGCACCGTATCAGGCCCGGCGCCGGCCTTGACCTTCTGCTCGTCGGAAAGCTGTCGGTGCGTGGTCGAGGCCGGATGGATGACCAGCGATTTGGTGTCGCCGACATTGGCGAGATGGGAGAACAGTTCCAGCCCCTCGACGAACTTGACGCCGGCCTCATAGCCGCCCTTGAGGCCGAAGGTGAAGACCGCACCCGCGCCCTGCGGCGAATATTTCTTCTGCAGCGCGTTGTTCTTGTCGCCGGGCAGGCCGGGATAATTCACCCAAGCGACCTTGGGATGGTTGGAGAGCCAGCCCGCGACGCTCGCCGCGTTGTCGCAATGACGCTGCATGCGCAGCGGCAAGGTCTCCAGCCCGGTCAGTATCAGGAAAGCATTGAAGGGTGAGATGGCCGGGCCGATGTCGCGCAGACCGAGCACGCGCGCGGCAATGGCGAAGGCGAAATTGCCGAAGGTCTCGTGCAGGACGAGGCCGCCATATTCAGGCCGCGGCTCCGACAGCATCGGGTATTTGCCCGACTTCGACCAGTCGAAGGTACCGCCATCGATGATGGCGCCGCCGATCGAATTGCCGTGGCCGCCGATGAATTTGGTCAGCGAATGCACGACGATGTCGGCGCCGTGCTCGATCGGCCGCACCAGATAGGGCGAGGCCAGCGTGTTGTCGACGATCAGCGGCAGGCCGTGCTTGCGGGCGATGTCGCCGATCTTCTCGATGTCGACGAAGATGCCGCCCGGATTGGCGAGGCTTTCGATGAAGATCGCCTTGGTCCTGTCATCGATCAGGCTTTCGAAGGTCGCCGGGTCATTCGCTTCAGCCCAACGCACTTCCCAGCCGAAGTTCTTGAAAGCATGTCCGAACTGGTTGATCGAGCCGCCATAAAGCTTGTTGGCGGCGATGAAATTGTCGCCGGGCTGCATCAGATTGTGGAAGACCAGCACCTGAGCGGCATGGCCGGAGGCGACGGCAAGCGCGGCGGTGCCGCCTTCCAGCGCGGCAAGGCGCTCCTCGAGCACCGCCTGCGTCGGATTCATGATGCGGGTGTAGATGTTGCCGAATGCCTTCAGCCCGAACAGCGAGGCGGCATGGTCGGCATCATCGAAGACAAACGAGGTGGTCTGGTAGATCGGCGTGGCGCGGGCGCCGGTTGCCGGATCCGGCTTTGCGCCGGCATGAACGGCTAAAGTGTTGAAACCGGGCGTACGGGTCATCGAAACCTACCTCTCCTGATCTTTCGAAATCGCCGGGCATTCTTGGCGAAGCCCGAGTTGGAATGCAAAGAAGAAAATACCTTTCGGGGCGCGATCTGCGACGAACGCCCGGAAAAATACATTTCTTCCCGGAATAATTTTGCGCGAGGCGCGGCCAGCCTATTTCTGCCGTACACCGAAGCTCTGGAAGCCCTGCCTCATCAAAGGCTTCTTCGACGACAGCACGCCGGAGTTGACGCCAGTCCAGCCGATCTCGCCCGACAGCTTGCCGTATTCGATTTTCGGGCAACGATTCATCACCACCTTGATGCCGGCCGCCTCGGCGCGGGCAGCAGCCTCGTCATGGCGCACCCCAAGCTGCATCCAGACGACCTTGGGCAGCGGATCGAGCTTCAGCACCTGGTCGATGATGCCGGGCACCGCCGCGGACCCGCGAAAAATGTCGACCATATCGACCGGGTGCGGCAGATCGGCGAGGCTCGCATAGACCGTCTGTCCGAGGATCTGCTTGCCGGCATGACCGGGATTGATCGGCAGCACCGAAAAGCCCTTGGCCAAAAGGTATTTCAGCACGAAATAGCTCGGCCGCACGTCGTTGGGCGAAGCACCGACCATGGCGATCGTCCTCACCGAGTTCAAAATGCCGGCGATATAGGCGTTGTCGTAGCTATCGTGATTCATGCTGCGATGGTCTTCCTGCGGTAATGGTAGCGATAGAGCTCGCGGTTGAAGCCGAGCGAAGCGTAAAGCGCGCGGGCGGGCGCGTTGTCGGCGACCACCTGCAGGCAGCCGGCCTTCGCCCCCGCTCGCCTGGCCCAACCGATCAGACCGCCGACCGTCCTGCGGCCGAGCCCTTGCTGCCGGAATCCGGCGTCGGTTTCAACCGCCTCGACGACAAGCAGCCCGTTGCGGATGACGCCGAAGGCAAAGGCCGCGATTTGGCCATCACGCTCGCACGACACGAATGCCCTGTCGCCCACGATCAAGCTCGTCATATGGCGAAAGATGCGGCGCTCCGCATCGTCGTAGCCGCCAGTACGGAAGCGCGCCTCGAACCAGGTCTCGGTCGGCGCTGCCGAGACCGTGATGTCGTTTCCCTCCAGCGCGTCGATCTCGGCATGGAGGTGTATCGTACTGCCTTCCCGGCTGTAATCCCGACGGTCGAGTTCGAGTTCCAGTTCGGGCGCGATGTCGGGAACGCGAAACAGCGGGGCCTGGCCATGACTAGCGTAGAACGCCTCGGCGGCGTCGATCACTCGCTCAGGCGCGCCGCGCCGGCCACGCAAGGGATTGGCGGAATTCGGCCGCCTTATCCGCCCACCTGAGCGGCGAAACATCCATCCCAGAGCCACGGTCTCAAGCGCGGCAGGCCAAGCCTCGCGACAGGCTTCTTCCACTTCCCAACTGAGATCTTCCCGGTTCACGCGCCCACCGCTACTCATCGTCGTCCCGCAGCGCCTCCTCCATAAACATCTGTGGGTCGCTGCAGAAGTCGCGCATCATGCGAAAATGATCGGTGTCCTGAAAATCGATCGGGTCGAGGCCGGAGCGGCTGATGCGGAAGAGCCGCGCATTCGGGCAAGCCATCAGCAGCGGCGAATGCGTCGCCATGATGACCTGCGCGGTGCCGGATTGCTCCATGCGCTGAAGCAATTTGAGCAATTCGATTTGACGCGTCAGCGACAGCGCGCTTTCGGGCTCGTCGAGAATGTAGATGCCTTGCCTGCGGCAACGTTCCTCGAAAAATCGGATGAAGCCTTCGCCATGCGACCAGGACAGGAAGTCGGGTGGCGGCGGCTTGAACGGATCTTCGAGCGCAACCTTATCGAGGTAGCGCGCGACCGAGTAGAACGATTCAGCGCGGAAGAACCAGCCTGCGGTGACTTTCGGCAACCAATGGCCGCGCAGCGTGTCTGCAAGCGCCGCCCCGCTTTTGTCGATGGCGACGGAATGATCTACCGGACGATAACCCTTGCCGCCGCCCGCCTCGTCATAGCCTGCCAATGCTCCGATCGCTTCCAGCAGCGTCGATTTACCGGTGCCGTTCTCGCCGACGATGATGGTGATGGCCGAGGCGAATTCGAACTCGAATTCACGGTCGCGGAAGATCGGCAGGCTCCAAGGATATTGGTCCCAGTCGGCAACGCGCGACGGCTCAAGCAGGATGCGCTTGAGATAGGGCGCTTTCAACCGTGTCAGTTGCTTGCGGGCAGCCACGTCGAACCTTCAGCGATAGAAATGCGCGGCATCCGGAAAAATTATTCGTCGGTCCATTCCGGCTTGCGCTTGCCGATGAAGGCGCCGATGCCCTCCTCGGCGTCGCGCGCCAGCATGTTCTCGACCATCACGCGGCCGGTATAGGCATAGGCGTCGGCCAGCCCCATTTCGGCCTGGGCGTAGAAGGCTTCCTTGCCGGTCTTGACCACCAAAGATGATTTCGAAGCAATGGTTTGCGCGTATTTGCTGACGACCTGATTGAGATATTCGCGCGGCACGATACGGTTGACCAGACCGAATTCCTTGGCGGTCGCGGCGTCGATCGTCTCGCCGGTGAGCAGCATCTCCATCGCCTGCTTGCGCGAGACGTTGCGCGAAAGCGCCACCATCGGCGTCGAGCAGAACAGGCCGATGTTCACGCCAGGGGTGCAGAAGCTGGCCTCATGCGAAGCGATGGCGAGGTCGCAGCTGGCGACCAGTTGGAGACCGGCGGCAGTCGCCAGGCCGTCGACCTCGGCGATCACCGGCTTCGGGTGGCGCACGATGGTCTGCATGAGCCCGGCGCAAGCGGCGAATGTCTCCTCGAAGAAAGCCTTGCCGCGATCCGGATCGGTCCGGTGCGCCGTCATTTCCTTGAGGTCGTGACCTGCGCAGAACACTTTTCCCGACGCCGCCAGGATGATGATGCGCACGGATTTGTCGGCCTTCACGCGATCGAACTCGGCCTGCAGCGCCGCCATCGTCGCCAGCGACAGCGCATTGGCCGGCGGGCTGGCAAGCGTTAGGCGCAGGATGCCCTTGTCCTGGCTGACAAGAACAGGGCCGTCGGCGACGGCGGGCTTGATGGCGACGACTTCTGCCATGTCCAACCTTTCGGGTCAGCGCGCGCGGCGCATGGAGCAACAGAACTAGCACGCTGCCGGTTGAAGAACAGCCGCGAGACGTGTTTTCTCCGTCGCACCGTTTGGTCCAGGCATACCGCCCGGAGCCTGCCATTCATATAGGACGTTGCCCATGCCCGCCCAAAGCGATCTGAAGCCAATGCTCAACGCGGCCGAAGTCAACGCGCTGATGGCGAGCGTCTATCCGCAGCTCAACGACAACTTCACCTCCTACGAGGCGATTGAGGTGTTTCCCGGAGGCTGCACGGTGCGCCTCAACGCTGATGAGAGGCATCTGCGTCCCGGCGGAACGGTATCCGGCCCGTCGCTGTTCACGCTGGCCGACATCGGTGGTTATGTCTGCGTGCTCAGCCATGCCGGACCGGACGCGCTTTCGGTGACGGTCAACCTCGACATCAACTTCATGCGCAAGGCCGAGGCCGGTCCGATCGACGGCCATTGCCGGATCCTGAAGCTCGGCAAGAGCCTGATGGTGTTCGACATCGACATCGTGGCAGGGCCCGATGGGCACACTGTGGCGCATGCCACGGGGACCTACTCGATCCCAAGGAAGCGCGATAGTGATGCGGTAAAATAATACCACGCCATCAGCGCATTGTTTTTGCTATATTTATTCGCCGGAACGCATTTTCCGTTGCCTTGACGCGTCAGGCACCCTCGCCTATAAGCCGACCCGAAGCAGCGGCCCGCAATGGCCGCCGTTTTGTTATTGGCGGGTGGCTCCGGCTTTCCCGTCAATCCAAGCAACAAGAAACGCCTTCTCTTGTCCCTCCTGGATAGGAAAGGTCAACCTGAGAGCAAAACCATGGCTACCTTTTCGCAGAAGCCTGCGGATGTGGTGAAGAAGTGGGTGCTGATCGACGCCGAGGGTCTCGTCGTCGGTCGTCTGGCCACCGTCATCGCCAACCATCTGCGCGGCAAGCACAAGCCCACCTTCACCCCGCATGTCGATGATGGCGACAACGTCATCGTCATCAATGCCGACAAGGTGGTGTTCACCGGCAAGAAGTACACCGACAAGGTCTATTACTGGCACACCGGCCATCCCGGCGGCATCAAGGAGCGCACCGCGCGCCAGCTGCTCGAGGGCCGCTTCCCCGAGCGCGTCGTCGAGAAGGCCGTCGAGCGCATGATCCCGCGCGGCCCGCTTGGCCGCCGCCAGATGAAGAACCTCCGCGTCTACGCCGGCGCCGAGCATCCGCACACCGCCCAGCAGCCCGTCACGCTCGACGTGGCCAAGCTGAACTCCAAGAACAAGAGGGCTTCGTAATGGCTGAGCTTTCCTCGCTCGCAGAACTCGGCACCGTCGCCGCGCAGCCGGCCGCGCCCGTGCATGTCCAGAAGCTCGACAAGTCGGGCCGCGCCTATGCCACCGGCAAGCGCAAGAACGCCATCGCGCGCGTCTGGGTGAAGCCGGGTTCCGGCAAGATCACTGTCAACGACAAGGAATTCGCGAGCTATTTCGCGCGTCCGGTGCTGCAGATGATCCTCAACCAGCCGATCGTCGCGGCCAACCGCGCCGGCCAGTACGACATCGTCGCCACCGTCATCGGCGGCGGCCTCTCGGGTCAGGCGGGTGCCGTGCGTCACGGCATCTCCAAGGCGCTGACCTACTACGAGCCAGGCCTGCGCTCGGTGCTCAAGAAGGGCGGCTTCCTGACCCGCGACAGCCGCGTGGTCGAGCGCAAGAAGTACGGCAAGGCGAAGGCCCGCCGCTCTTTCCAGTTCTCCAAGCGCTAAGAAGCGCTTGGGGCCAAGTTCTCCAAGCGCTAATAGGCGCTTGGAGCCAAGTTCTCGAAGCGCTAAGCATTGCGGGTTCCAAGCTTTCGAAAGGCCGCCTCCGGGCGGCCTTTTTGTTTCCCTTACCAGTGCCCAGCCGGCGATTTGATGTAGTCGATGAAGGCGCGCAGCGGCGCCGGCACCAAGCGGCGCCCGGGATAGTAGAGAAACGGCCCCGAGAAGCTTTGCCACCACGGCTCCAGCACAGGTTCCAGCACGCCGCTCTCGAAATGCGGGCGCACCCAGTCTTCGAACAGCCAGAGAATGCCCACGCCGGCGATCGCCGCATCGACGGCAAGATCGACGCCTCCACCGATGCTGACGACCAATGGTCCCGTGGTATCGACCCGCACCACCTCGCCATCCCGCTCGAACTCCCAGGGCGTCATGACCCCGCTCGGGAAGCGGCCGCGCACGCAGGCATGACCAAGCAGGTCACGGGGATGCTGCGGCCGACCGTGCCGGTCAAGGTACGACGGCGCGGCGGAGGTGGTGAAGCGCTGCGTGCGCGGTCCGATCGGCACGGCGATCATGTCCTGCTCCAGTCGCTCGTCGTAACGGATGCCGGCATCGCAGCCGGCCACCAGCAGATCGATAAAATTCTCCTCGGCGATCACCTCCAGGCGAATGGCGGGATAGGCCGCCAGAAATCCCGGAACGATTCTTGGCAGCACCAGCCGCGACGCGCTTATCGGCACGTTGAGCCGCAAGGTTCCGGCTGGCCGATCGCGAAAGCCGTTCACCACATCGAGCGCCGCCTCTACCTCGCCCAGCGCAGGGCCGAGCCGCGCCAGCAGGCCGGCGCCAGCCTCGGTCAAAGCGACGCTGCGCGTGGTGCGGTTGAAGAGCCTGACACCGAGCTGGGTTTCCAGTCGGCGGATGGCTTCACTGAGCGCTGACGCGCTGCCCGCCGTGGCGCGGGCGCCCTCGCGAAAGCCGCCGGCGCGCGCCACGGCCATGAACGCCTTGAGATCGTTGAGATCTGTCGCCATTGTTCTTAATTCCGCACAAGTCGTGCTGGTTATACCTGGTTATCGGCACAGCGGCCATGCCTTATCTCCGTCGCCGACAGCGAAGGAGAAGCACGATGTCCAGCGTAAACAAATCCGGGACTTATAAGCTCGGCGACCGCTCGGTCCGCCGTCTCGGCTACGGCGCCATGCAGCTAGCCGGCAAAGGCGTGTTCGGGCCGCCGAAAGACCATGACGCGGCGATTGCCGTGCTGCGCGAGGCGATGGCGCAAGGCGTGAACCATATCGACACCAGCGACTATTATGGGCCTTACGTCACCAACAAGCTGATCCGCGAGGCGCTATCGCCCTACCCTGACGACCTTACCATCGTCACCAAGATCGGCGCCCGTCGTGGCGAAGACGCCTCCTGGCTGCCGGCCTTCACAGCCGATGAGCTCGAACAGGCCGTGCACGACAATCTTCGCAACCTTGGCCTCGAGGTGATGGATGTCGTCAATCTGCGCATCATGTTCGGGGTGCATGGCCCGGCGGAGGGCTCCATCGAGGCGCAAGTCACCAAGCTCGCCGAGCTTCAGCGCAAGGGCCTGGTGCGCCATATCGGCTTGAGCAACGTCACCCGCGCGCAGATCGCGGAAGGCCGCAAGATCTGCGAGATCGTCTGCGTGCAGAACCAGTACAATCTGGCACATCGGGACGACGACGCCCTCATAGACGAACTGGCGCGCGACGGCATCGCCTATGTGCCGTTCTTCCCGCTCGGTGGATTCAGCCCGTTGCAGTCCTCGACTCTCTCGGGGGTCGCGGAACGGCTTGGCGCGACGCCGATGCAGGTGGCGCTGGCGTGGCTGCTTCAACGTTCACCGAACATCCTCTTGATCCCGGGCACGTCGTCGGTCGGGCATCTGCGGGAGAATCTGGCGGCGGCGGAGCTGAAGTTGTCGGCGGAGGTGTTGAACGAACTGGATGGGGTGGCGAAAGCGGCGTAGGTCGGCGCAGCACCCCGCCCGCGCCTGCGGCGCGACCTCCCCATCGAGGGGAGGTAGGGCGCCGCGCTTAATGCTCGACCGCCGATTTAGCATTCAGGATGCCGCAGGCATGCAACGACGCAGGTTGGCACGACGCTCTACCTCCCCTCGATGGGGAGGT
>CCNB01000006.1:275651-366769 GCA_000824785.1 Mesorhizobium plurifarium
GCCGGGCGGGGTGAAGCGCCGACGTCAGCTAGTTAATACTCGCCGTATGCGCCGGCTCAGCCTGCTTGATGTCCGTCGTGTACGGCACCCTATAACCATTCGCCGCCAGCCATTCGATCGCGGCCTTCGGCTCATCCGTCTGGATGATCGTCGCGCCGCGGTCGACCCAGAAACCCCAGGCTTCGCGCGGCAGGCTGGCGGCGACGGCAAGCTCGTCGCCGCGGCCGCCGGCGAGGAAGCCGCCGGGCTTGTGGATGATGGCGTAAGTGTCGGCCCAGAGGTGCCAGTCGCCGCGGGCCGCTTCCGCCCGCATGTGATTGCTGAACAGGGGGCCGCCGGTCGACGTCAGCGTCTCGGCGCCGTTGCGCCAGTTGATCAATTCGATGGCGCGCGGCGCGAACGCCTTATCGACCTCGCCGGCGAAAACGGCGTCATGCACGGCGTCGTCGGCGAGGATCGGCATGAACTGAAAGCCACTGCCGGCCTTGGCAAGCGCAGCGCCCGCTGCATCGATGCGCTGCCGGTTCCAGAGGTTCTCCTTGACGATCACCTGATCGGCCATGCCAAGGGCGCGCGCCTCTGCGATCATGCCCGGCAGGTCCGTGACCTCCAGCTTGTTGTCGAGATTGATCAGGATCCTGTCCCTTGTCTTCAGCAGCATCTCGTGCAGCGTCGACACCGTCTCGTTGGTTACGGCACCAGTGCCCTCGATTACCAGCCGGCACTTCTTCAGCTCGGCCAGCGTGTATTTCACAACCTCGCCCTTGCAGGTGGTCGTTCGGTCGAGCCAGCTGTCGTGCATGATGACGAATACGCCATCTTTCGCGCGCCGGACGTCGACCTCGACGATCTCGGCGCCGATCGCGATCGATCCTTCGACGGCGGCCAGCGAATTCTCGGCGTAGAGCGTCTTGCCGGCCTGCATGCTGCCGGCCCGATGCGCTGCGATCATCACATGGTCGCGCCATTGGTTGGCGTGCTCGAAGCGGTCGAGGATCTGGGCTGCGCGTGTCTCGCCGGCTAAGCTTTGGCTACAGACGGCGGCAAGCGCGGCGGACAGAAGAAGGCTCAGCCAGAGTGTTCGCATCGGGGAATCGCTCCGTTCCGGGTTGGGACCCGGTTAGGCGATGCCCATGACAGGGCAGTGAACGAAGCCGGCTAGTTGTTTCGCATCAAGGTCCGTCAAATCCTCTTCGCCAGGCGGCGGAACCAGGCCAACGCCGGCATTTCGACGAAGCGCCAGGTGAACCACGACGCGACGATGACGGCGACCAGCATGGCGACCAGAGCCCCGAAGCCAATCCAGGGAGAGCCGGCGCCGAAGCCGATCGCGTGATCGCCGCGCAGCATCAGGTCGCCGACGATGCCGAGTTCGAGCTTGCGTTCGATCAGGCCGCCGACATTGATCATGCGGGCCTGGACGAAGATGTGGACCATGTAGATCGAATAGGAGAGCGAGCCGAGCAGCAGCATCGGCCGGCTGCGCAGCAGGGCGCTGACCAGGCCAGCCTCATGCGCAAACAGGTAAAGCGCAAGGACGAAGACGACCGGCGCCGCGATGCCGATGTCGTTGGTGCCGGCGATGGAGACGAACAGCGCGATCCCCGCGATCATCGCAAGCTCCGCCAGCGTCCAGGCGAGGCGCCCTGCCCCGCCGGTCAATGCCTGTCGCGCCTCTGCAATGGAATCATGCTGAAACCAGGCAAGCAAAGCGCCGAGCGAGAAGCCGTAAAGGCAGCGGATGAAACCGAAATCGAAGGACACGTCCATATGACGGGTCGAGACCGCAAGCAGGAAAAGCGGCGCCGTCACCGTGGCGGCGACCAACCATATCCAGGCGCGCTCGCCGGCGGCGAAGACAACGGCGGCAAACAGCAGATAGGTGAAGAACTCGGCCGAGATGCTCCAGCTCGGCGCGTTCCAGCTCAGATGATCCTCGACGCCCATGCCCTGCAAAAGGAACAGGTTGGCGACGAGGCTTTTCAGGTCGAAACCGGCGGTGAAAGGCGCGGGGCCGGTTCCGTGCAGCGCCGGCAGGACGAGCCGCAGCGCCTCGAAGCCGGCGAAAGCGGCAAGCATCAGGACATGCAGCGGGTAGATGCGGCCGAAGCGCACCAGCGCGAAGCGCGCAAGGTCATCCTGCTCGTTCAGGCGGCTGCCATAGGCGCTGGCGATGACAAAGCCGGAGAGCACGAAGAAGAAATCGACAAACAGATAGGAGCCGCCGACAAAGGCGCTTTGCGAAATCACCGACGTGGTCGGGAAGTGGAACAGCGCCACCAACAGCGCGCAGATGCCGCGCCAGGAATCCAGCACCAGGAAGCGCTCGCCGGCCATCGTGCCGACACGGGTCGCCGCGGGTGCGGGCGCAAGGTTGAGCAGAGCCGTCCCAGCCATAATGATACAGATCCTGTGTTGCCGTGGCACTCGCCGAGCGCCGCTTCCTTTCCGCAAGCTGTGACTGGCATGTTGCGTGCCGCTTCTGTAGTTGTGGCTGCCCCGATGCAAACCGAGGACCCGTAATGGCGAATCAAGAGATCGACCACGCCTTCACCGCCCGCTCCAAGACGGGCGCGTCGTTCGAACCGACCTATGCCGGCGCGCTGTCGTTCATGCGGCGCAAATACACGAAGGACGTGAAGGGCGCGGACGCCGTCGTATGGGGCATTCCGTTCGACGCCGCCGTCACCAACCGGCCGGGCGCACGCTTCGGACCGCAGGCGATCCGCCGCGCCTCGGCGATCCTCGACAACGATCCGCAATATCCGTTCTCGCGCGATCTGTTTGAACACCTCTCGGTGGTCGACTACGGCGATTGCCTGCTCGACAGCGGCAATCACCAGAAGACGCCGGGCACGATCGAGCGCGAGGCGGCCAAAATCCTGAAATCAGGCGCTTTCCTCCTAACGCTCGGCGGCGACCATTTCGTCACCTGGCCGCTGCTCAAGGCGCATGCCGCGATCCACGGGCCGCTGGCGCTCGTGCAGTTCGACGCGCATCAGGACACCTGGCCGGATGACGGCAAGCGCATCGATCACGGCTCCTTCGTCGCGCGTGCGGTGAAGGAGGGGATCATCGACCCAGACCGCTCGATCCAGATCGGCATCCGCACCCACGCGCCCGACACATTCGGCATCAAGATCCTCTACGGCCACGAGGTCGAGGAAATGCGCGCCTCCGACATCGCTTATGCGATCGTCGAGCGCACCGGCGGGAAGAAGACCTATCTCACCTTCGACATCGATTGCCTCGACCCTGCCTTCGCGCCCGGCACGGGCACGCCGGTCGCCGGAGGGCCGTCCTCCGCAAAGATGCTGTCGACGCTGCGCCAGCTCGGCCAGATCGACATCGTCGGCGCCGACATCGTCGAGGTTGCGCCGGCCTATGATCATGCCGATATAACGGCGATCGCCGGATCGATCATCGCCATGCATTATCTGGGCCTGTTGGCGGAACGAAAGGCACGGGCGGAAGAGTTGAACAACAGCAATCATGCCGCGATAAATCATGCTCACGGCATATGACCTTGGAATTGCAGGGAATTTGGTAGGCGATGAAACCGAAAATCTTCATTGACGGCGAACACGGCACGACGGGCCTGCAGATCAGGGCGCTGCTGGCCGACCGTGGCGACCTGGAGATCATCTCGATTCCGACCGAGCGCCGCAAGGAGACTGCCGCTCGCGCCGAATTCCTCAACGCGGCCGATGTCGCGATCCTTTGCCTGCCGGATGCGGCGGCCAAGGAAAGCGTGTCGCTGATCACGAACGATACGACCAAGGTGATCGACGCCTCGACCGCGCATCGCGTCGCCGATGGCTGGGAATATGGCTTCGCCGAAATGGACAAGGACCAGGCGAAGAAGATCGGCAGCGCGAAACGCATTGCCAATCCGGGCTGCTGGCCGCAGGGACCGATCGCGACGCTGCGGCCGCTAGTTGCGGCCGGCCTGTTGCCGGCCGATTTCCCGGTCACCGTCAACGGCATCTCCGGCTATTCCGGCGGCGGCCGGCCGATGATCGAGGATTATGTCGGCAAGGGCGAGGACGCGCCCGAGTTCCTGCCCTACGGGCTGACGCTGCAGCACAAGCATGTGCCGGAGCTGCGCACCTATGCGAAGCTGTCGCACGATCCGATCATGCAGCCGGCGGTGGGAAATTTCGCCCAAGGCATGATCACCGTGGTGCCGCTGCAGCTCGGCGGTCTCGACCGCGTGCCGACCGGCGCCGAGCTTCACGCAGCGATCGCCGACCATTACGCGTCGATCGACGGCGGCGTGGTCGAGGTCGCGCCCTATACGCATATGGAGCGCATCCCGGAAATCGATCCGGAGATCTATAACGGCACCAACCGGATGAAGGTCTATGTGTTCGCCAATGACGAGAGGGCGCAGGCGCTGCTGATGGCCGTCTACGACAATCTCGGCAAGGGCGCGTCTGGCGCCGCGGTGCAGAATCTCGACCTGATGCTCGGCATCAAGCACTGAGTGGTCATGCAGGCATTCCCTGAGCGCTGGAAGGTCAGCGCTCCAGAACTCATTGCAGAGACCTTTTCCAGCCGGATCTGGAAGGTAACGCGAGAGGATGGTTCGCCGGCGATCGTCAAGGACCTGAAACCCTTCGACGACGTCGCGGACGAGTTGCGCGGCGAGCATTATCTCGCCTGGCGGCGGGGCGAAGGCGCCGTACGGCTGCTCGGCCGCGACGGTCATCGCATGCTGCTCGAGTATGCCGGCGACAGGCTGCTGTCCGAGCATCTTGCGGAGCATGGCGACGATGCCGCGACCGCGATTGCGGCCGGCGTGATGGCGAAGCTGCTGTCGTCGTCCGAGCACACGCCTCCACCCAACCTGCAGCCGCTGCGGGAACGATATGCGAGCTTGTTCCGGGTGGCCAAGGCCGACCGAACCGCCGGACGAACCAGCCTCTATGTCCACGCCGCGGACATCGCCGAGCGGCTGCTAGCCGATCAGCACGAGATCAAGCCGCTGCATGGCGACCTGCATCACGACAACATCCTCTTCGGCCCGCGCGGCTGGCTGGCGATCGACTCCAAGGGTGTGCTCGGCGACCCCGGCTTCGATGCGGCGAACATGTTCTACAACCCGCTCGACCGCGACGATCTCTGCCTCGATCCACGCCGGATCGAGCATATGGCCGACATATTCGGAGAGACGCTCGGGCAGTCGCCGCGCGCCATCCTCGACCATGCGATCGCCTATGGCTGCCTGTCGGCCGCATGGCATCGCGAGGACAAGAACGCGGTCGACGAGAACCGCGAATTGGCTGTCGTTGAGGCCATTCGAAAGGCTCGCTCGCGATACTGAAGGCCAGCCGTCAGCTTCTGACGTTTATCTCGGTCAGCAGCGGATAAGCGCCTTTGGTGCCGCGCCAATGCGCGGCGGCGAAGCCAAGCAACAGAATCGCGATGGCCTGATGCGTCAGCGCCATATGCAGCGGCACCTGCATCAAGAGCGTGCCGATGCCGATCGAGGCCTGGACGACCACCAGCGCGAACAGAAGCGTGGCGCGGCGGGCATGGGTGGTGCCGGGCTGGCGCCGCCACGTCGCGATCATATGCCGGAGCGCCACGACAAAGACCGTATAGGCGCCGATGCGATGCACGAACTGCACAGTCTTCGGGTTCTCGAAGAAGTTCAGCCAGGCGGGTTTCAGGAGAAGCAGATCGGACGGGATCACGCTTCCATCCATCAGCGGCCATGTGTTGTAGGAAAGCCCGGCGTGAAGGCCGGCGACCAGGCCGCCGAGATAGATCTGGATCAGCGCCAGAAGCACGATGAAACCGGCTAGCCGCTGCGTCGACCGGTCGGCGGCTGGCTCCGAATGCGGCGCCAGACCGCGCGCGACCACCATGGTCGCGGTGAAGATCAGTGCGGCAAGCGTCAGATGCGTGGCCAGCCTGTATTGGCTGACCGAGACGCGGTCGACCAGGCCCGAGGCCACCATCCACCAGCCGATGGCGCCTTGCAGTCCGCCGAGCAGCAGGATGCCGACGAGCTTCAGCCCGAGGCCTCGTTCGATGCGGCGCGTCGCCCAGAAGAACAGCAGCGGCAGGGCAAAGACCACGCCGACGCTGCGCGCCAGGATGCGGTGCGCCCACTCCCACCAGAAGATCGACTTGAAGTCCTCGACGCTCATGCCCTTGTTGATCTCGGCATATTGCGGGATCTGTTGGTAGCGCTGGAACTCCTCCTGCCATTCGGCGTCGTTGAGCGGCGGGATGACGCCGTGAATCGGCTGCCATTCCGTGATCGACAGCCCCGAGCCGGTGAGACGCGTGGAGCCGCCGACCAGCACCAGCGCAACCAGCACCAGCAGCACGACGTAGAGCCAGCCGCGCACCAAAGCGCGGTTGTGGAGGTCGCGGTCGCGTGCGGCATAGGGGGCTGTGGCGGTGATGGCAGCCATTTCGGTCTTCCGGCGGTTGAAACGCGCGATTGGTGGACCAAGGCCGCCCAACTGGCAAGGCTGGACAGCGCGGCACGCCGTCGCGCCGCACCGCGACGGTTGCGCGCGCCCATCATTCGGCCTAATCGGGGCCGATCAACGAGATCGCGACATGCCCATTCGCCTGAAAAAGCTGATCGGAACCATATTGCTGGTGGCGCTGGTCGTCGTCTACGCGCTGATTGCGTCGGCCGTCGCGGTCACCAGGCTCGCCGAATACGGGCCCACCGCGCATCTCCTGTTCTTCCTGCTCAGCGGCTTTCTCTGGGTCCTGCCGGCCATGGCCATCATCAAATGGCTGATCATCGAGCGGCCGAAGGGTTGAGCCTCGCCGGCGCCGCCGGCTAGTTTAGATGGTGACAACCATCTTGCCGGCATTGGCGAGCGGCGTCGTGATGCCGGACAGCATCGTGCGGATATGCGCCACACTCTGGTAGCGGCCGTTGACGGAGATGCGCGGCAGCGCGTGCAGGAAGTCGGCATGCTCGGCGCGCAGCACGCCGTGCCGCGTGGTCACCGCCGAGGCATAACCCGCATCGCGGGCGAAGCCCACCTCGCGGCAACCGACCGCGCTGGCGTAGCCGTAGGGGTAGGCGAAATGACGCGGCTCCTCGCCGAGCTTTTCCTTGAGGATGCGACGGACGTCGCCGATCTCATGGCGCGCATCGGCTTCGGACAACCGCTTCAAGTTGCGATGGTTGACGGTGTGCGCGCCGATGGTCACCAGCGGATGGGCGGCCATGGTGCGAAGCTCATCCCAGTTCATCAAGGTGCATGGGCGGCCCGACCCGAATTTGAACCCATTCAAACGGGCCAGTTCGCGCAGAGCGGCGCCCTGCTCTTGCTCGGGGACTTCCACGGTCAGCCAGGCGTTCAGCCGCGCGACGGCCTGGATCTTCATGCCCGGCGTCGAGCAATCGATCAGCGTCGGCTTGCCTGCCATCGTCAGCGTCAGGCGCGAACTGATATCGACGATGTCCTCGATCACATCCCACCAGAGGTCGGCGGCGCCGTCGATCAAGCCGGGCGCGACGTAGATGGTGATCGGCGCCCGGTGCTTTTCCAGCACCGGCAGCGCTTCCGTCATGTTGTCTCGATAGGCATCGTCAGCGGTGATCGTGGCGAACTGACCGTCCTTGCCGCCATTCCTGATGCGTTCGATCGCTTCATCAAGGGAAACAAAGGTATAGCCCTGCCCCTTCATGTCAGCGATAAGCCTGTCGAGGAAGGCGGGAGCGATGTTCAGATGGCGATTGACGCTGTTCGGCTTCTCCGGCATCGCGGTGACGCGATGCAACATCAGGATAGCGCCGATGCCGCCGACAAACGGCCGCGCCAAGGGCGCGAGACCGGAGTAGCGGGCAAGGTTCAACGCCAGTTTCCGGATTGCCTCGCCCCCGTCGATCATTCCTTCACCTTTTGCGCCTAGGCTCATCCAAGCACGACATTCGCCTATGCGAACCCCCAAGTCGGAACCAATACGTCTTAAGGATTGAGGGATGGTTGACGCCGCCGCGTCATTTGACGGCAACCGGGTCGCGGCCAACGAGATTTCCGCGCGCTCCATGCGAGCCGATCAGGGTCGGTGGACTGCGGCCGCAAGCGACGGCGCCGGCCTTGCCGGTTACGCTCAATTCTGCGCCTCGGCGCTGTTTGCGCCGGCGCAAAGCGCATCCTGGGTAAGCAACTGGGCGACCGCGACCGGCGCCGACATGGTTGTCGCGACGATGGCCTACGATGCTCGCCCGGCGCTGTCGCTGGCATTGGAAGTGGTGCGACACGGCCCTTTCAAGGTTGCCCGTTTCGCCGGCGGTCGGCATGCCAACGGCAATTTCGCCGCCACTGACCCGCAGTTCCTGCCCGCCATCGACGGCACGGCGATCCGCGCGATGTTCAAGGCGATCGCCAAAGCACGGCCCGATATCGACCTGATCTCGCTGGAAAGGCTGCTGCCCAACCTCGATGGCGTCGCCAACCCGCTCGCCGCGCTGCCCGGCTTCCCAAGTCCAAACCTCGCTCTCGCCGTCGATCTCGACGGCGGGTTCGATGCGCTGCTGTCGCGCGCGAGCGGCAAGCGCAAGCGCAAGAAGCATCGTTCGCAGACGCGCAAGTTCGAGGCTGTGGGCACCTTCCGCCGCGTCGAGGCCCGCACCCGCGAGGAGGTCGACAGGCTGCTCGACGCCTTCCTCGAGATGAAGGAAGCACGTTTCGCCAAGATGGGCATCGCCAATGTCTTCGGCGACAGGCAGGTACGCGACTTCTTCCGGGCGCTGTTTACCGATGCGCTGGCCGAGGAAAAGCCGCCCTTCCTGCTGCACGGCCTGGACGTGGCGGGCAAGCTGCGCGCGATCACCGGCTCCAGCCGCTCGGGCAAGCGGCTGATTTGCGAGTTCGGCGCCATCGCCGAGGACGATCTGGCCTTCACCAGCCCGGGCGACTTCCTGTTCTTCGACAACATCCAGGAAGCCTGCGATCTCGGCTTCGACGTCTACGACTTCTCGGTCGGCGACGAGCCCTACAAGCGGCTCTGGTGCGACGTCGAGGTCCAGCATTTCGAGGTGCTTGCGCCGCTGACGCTGAAGGGCCGGGTGCTGGCGACAGGGCTGCGGCAAGGCGCGCGGGCGAAGGCTTTCATCAAGAACAATCCGACCGTCTGGAAGCTAACCAAGATGCTGCGTCGCAAGGCTGCGGGACAGGCAGCGCCTGTCGCGGCCGAAGACGACAGCTAGGCCTGGTCAGAGGCGCACAATCACCGCAGCGGGCGATGCCGGCAAGCGGGCCGAGACCCTGAGGGGACTCGGCGGAACCGCTCTATTTCCTACGCCGCCTAAACGATCTCGACCAATTCAACGTCGAACACAAGGTCCTTTCCGGCCAACGGATGATTGCCGTCGAGCTTGACGCTGGAATCGTCCACGCCGACGACCGTTACTTGCATGGGTCGTCCCTCGCGGGTGCGGGCCTGCAATCGGGTGCCGATATCGACGTTGATGTTGTCCGGCACGCTTGTGCGGTCGATGGTTACGACCGCCTCGGGGCGATGCGGGCCGTAGGCGGCGTCGGCGGGGACGGTGACGGTGCTTTTCGCGCCGACCTCCATGCCCTCGACATGGGTTTCGAGGCCAGGAATTACCTGTCCTTCACCCAGTGTAAACTGCAACGGTTCACTACCGGAAGAATCGAATTGGGTCCCGTCGACCAGACGCCCAGTGTAGTTGATGCGTACGGTGTCGCCGTTCTTGGCCTGTGTCATAACAGCCATCCTTTGGGAGTTTTGAGGGACCGGCCTAGGGTTCACGGTCCCGCTCTCGACCATTCCACGCACGAAATGCGCAGCGCGAAGCACCAAAACCAGGTGCCTCGCCGCCGATGTAAAGTACAGGAGTCGTAGAGAAATGCCCGGTTCGCTCTTGCAGCTAAGAACGGCCCGGGCTGAGCCGTGTCCGATTCGCCGCGGCCCCGGCCTCCAGCCTTATGCGGCCGACCGGCGTCCGGGCAATGGATCCCCCGGTTCATGGCCGACCGGTGTGACCAGCGTGACGTCCGGATAGCCGTTCTCGATCAGCTTCACCGCGGCCCGCGTCACCTGATCGTCGGCTTCCAGCATCGACAGGAAGACTTCGGTGCCGTCGCCGACCAGGCGGCTGATGCCCTGCGCATCGGCCGGGCCGCATTCGACCACGACGAGGTCGTAGGCGGTGGTTAGCGACTGCATGATGATGGGCAGCCGGTCGGCGGCGCGCATAGCGCGGACCGGATCGGCGGTGCCGACCGGAATGACATGCGCATCGGAATAGAGATCGGGATGGATGACGTCGCTGAACTGCGCCTCGGAAGCGAGCAGATTGGTGATGCCCGGGAACAGGCTCGAGTCCAGCATCGGCCGCGACGCCGCACCCGATGCAGTGAGATCGAGCAGCAGCACGCGCAGACCGGCGTCGGATACTTCGCGCGCCACGAGCACGGCGGACGCGGCCGCCTCGTCGCCTTCCGGCGACACGAAGATCGCCCGCGCGGCGCCTGAGGCGATCAGCTTCTCAGCAGCCTTCTCGATATCGATCTCGCCGAGCCTGGATTGCCTTGGTTCAGGCACAGATTCGCTCGGCTCGGAGGCCTCCATCAGGGTTGCGCGATCCTCCGACGGCTCGCTGTCTGCAGGTCTCGGGAGCTCCGCCTCGGCGATCGAATGTTCTGCAGCGGCTTCCTCGTAAGGCGCAAACGCTCGCCCCTCGTCATGTGCCTCTGCGACCATCGGTTCCACCCTGGCCGCAGGCATCGCCACCTGCTCGATATCGGTGAAGCGGGCGCCGGCGGCCGGGCGCATGGCGCGGCCCGAGAACAGCTCCGCCAGCAGCGTGCCGATCGCCATCAGCAGCAGCGAAGCGGCGGCGGCAGCACCGGTGATCGGCCCGATCTTCGGGAAGTAGGGCTGGGACGGCACCTGGGCGCTTGCGATCAGGCTCGCCGCGACGGGCGAGTATTTGCGGTCCCTGCGCGAGGCCACCGCATTGTAACTTGCCATATAGGATTCAAGCTGTTGGCGTTGGACGTTAGCGTCGCGCTGCAGGGCGTCCAGCTGCACCTGCTGCTCGCCGGCGCGCGCCGAGGCAGCCTTCAGCGTGTTGACGTCGGCAACCAGTTGATCCTCGCGCGCCTTGGCCGTCTGAGCCTGTGCCGACAGACCCCGGATGATCTTTTGCGCCTCATTGCGAATCTGACCGTCGAGGTCGGCAAGCTGCGACTTCAGCGCGCGGATGCGGGGATGGTTGTCGAGCAAAGTCGTGGAAAGGTCGGCAATGTTGGCCCTGAGCTCCACCTGGCGCTCGCGCAGGCGCTGGATCAGCTCCGAGGACAGGACCTCCGGCACGCTGTCCAGTGAACCGCCATTCTGCAGCGCCCGGCGCACGCTCTCGGCGCTCGCCTCGGCAGCGGCGCGGCTGGCGCGCACTCGCGACAACTCGCTCGACAGCTCGGCGAGCTGCTGAGTCGGCAGCACCGCATTGTTGCCGCCCATCAGAAGGTCGGACTGGGCACGGAAGGCCGCGACCTTCGCCTCGGCATCCTTCACGCGATTCTGCAGGTCGGCGATTTCCGGCGCCAGGAAGTCGGTGGCGGCGGCGTTCGATTCGAGCTTGGCGTCGCCCTTCGAGGCGATATAGGCGTTGGCGATGCCGTTCGCGATGTCAGCGGCAAGCTTCGGATCCTTCGAGGCGAACTCGATGGCGATCGCACGAGTCTTTTCAACGGCATAGACATTGAGCTTGTCGTGCATGGCGTTCAGCACGCGCTCTTCCGGCGGAATATCGAAGGGATCGCTTTTCAAGCCGACAAGAACGAGCATGCGTCCGAGCGCCGACATCTTCAGCGTTTCGTCGAACTCCGGCAGCTTGTCCAGATTAAGCTTGGCCGCCACCTGCTTGAGGATGTCGGGCGAGGAAATGATCTGGACCTGGGTGGCGACGCCCTGTTCGTCGAGAATCGGCTTCTCGTCGTCATTGGTGCCCGGCGGCCGGGTGTATTCCGATTCGCGCGAACCGATCTCCAACTTGGCCGTCGCCTTATAATAAGGCGTCGCGAGCCAGGCCAAAGCGAAGGCGAGCCCGGTAACCGCGAGGGTCACGAGAACAATACGCAGCCAGTTTCGCGCCAGGCTGGCGAAAAGCTGTCTCAGGTCGACATCGACATCAGCGGCCGCGGACTGAACGGACATGCATCCTGCTCCGAACTTTGAGTCGAGGATGGACCGTAAACAACTATGGTAACTCACCCGTTAAGATCGGAATACACGCTTATTAGAGGGCGCTCAAAGAAGATTACTGGAAAGCAATAGAACAATTGGGCTTTTTGCCTCTCAACGCGGGCCCGGACGGCACTCCTTTACCGCCCATTAACCCTAACAGGATGATAACGGTCGCACTTTCCTGGGGTTGTGCCGCGGCTCGCGGCAAGAGCGATGAAGGTTCCTGGCCGGTCATGAAAAGCACTGCTTCCCTCTTTCGCGCTTTGCTTGCCCTGTCGCTGCTCACCGGTTGCTCGAGCTACCGCCCGACGCCCGCCGCCTTTCACGAGGTGCTCGACCAGCCCTACCGGCTCGGCGCCGGCGATCGCGTCCGTGTCACGGTGTTCGAGCAGGACGGGTTGACCAACACCTATAGCGTCGACCAGTCCGGTTATCTCTCCTTCCCGCTGGTCGGCGCGGTGCCGGCGCGCGGCCACACCGCGCAGCAGCTGGAAAAGGAGATCGCCGACAAATTGCGCCAAGGCTATCTGCGCGATCCCGACGTTTCGGTCGAAATCGACCGCTACCGGCCGATCTTCGTGATGGGCGAAGTGGGCGCTGCAGGCCAGTATTCCTATGTGCCGGGACTCACGGTGCAAAAGGCGGTCGCCATTGCCGGCGGCTTCACGCCGCGCGCCAATCAGGAGAGCGTCGACATCACCCGCGACATCAACGGCAAGGTGATGACCGGACGGGTGCTGACGTCCGATCCGCTCCTGCCCGGCGACACCGTCTACGTCCGCGAACGCCTGTTCTGAAAAATCCGTCGTGGCGGTGAATCTCAGGATCGTCCACTGCTTCCGCTCACCTGTCGGAGGAATCTTCCGGCATGTGCGCGACCTGACCGAGGCACAGGTCGCCGCCGGTCATGCGGTGGGCATCGTCTGCGACTCGACGACCGGCGGCGACTACGAGGAACGGCTGTTCGAGGCGATGAAGGACAGCCTCGCGCTCGGCATCCATCGCACGCCGATGCAGCGTCATGTCGGGCCGGGCGACCTCGCCTCGGCCTGGCGCACCTATCGAATCATCAAGGAATTGCGGCCGGACGTGCTGCATGGGCATGGCGCCAAGGGTGGCGCCTATGCCAGGCTGTTCGGCTCACTGTTGCGGGTATCAAGGTCTCGCGTTGCCCGCCTTTATTCGCCGCATGGCGGCTCCCTCCACTATGACGAAACGACGGTGACCGGAAAGCTGTTCTTCGGCCTGGAGCGCTTCATGGCGCGCTTTACCGACTGCCTGCTGTTCGTTTCCGACTATGAGCGCAACACCTATCGCCGCAAGGTCGGCGAGCCGCCCATACCTAACACACTTGTCTATAACGGCCTGCGTGCCGCCGAATTCGAACCGGTGGCGACGGCGGCGAATGCCGCCGATTTTCTATACATCGGCATGATGCGCGACCTGAAAGGCCCGGACATCTTCATCGATGCTCTGGCTTTGGCCGGCAGCGCGCTGGGCCATCCGTTGAGCGCCGTGATGGTTGGCGACGGCGACGACCTGCCGCGCTACCACGCGCAAGTGGAGCGACTCGGCTTGAAGAGCCACGTCCGTTTCCTGCCGCCCATGCCGGCAAGAGACGCTTTCGCGCTGGCCGGGCTGATCGTGGTGCCGTCCCGGGCGGAGGCAATGCCGTATATCGTGCTCGAGGCTCTGGCCGCCGGCATGCCGATGATCGCGACCGCGGTCGGCGGCATTCCGGAAATCTTCGGCGACGGCTCCCCTGCCCTGATCCGGCCGGATCCCGCGCAGCTCGCCACCAAGATGCGGGCGGCGCTCGGCGACTTCGACGCCTATCGCGGACTGATGCCGCAGACGGACGAGCTCAAAGCCCGATTCGGAGCCGATGTGATGGCGGCTGAGATCGAGAAGGCCTATTTCGCGGCGCTCAGCAAGTAGCCTACCGCCACCTCAACCGCTCCAAAACCACGGGTTGTTTCAAGGCTTTCTTAGCTCTCTTTTGCTATGCAGTTGCGAAGCTCGCGGACAGTTCCCATGAATGAGATCGACCCCGCGCGCCGCTTTTCCATGGATGCGGTGCGCAATTACGATGCTCCCGCCGATGGCGGAAAGCCCGGCGGCATCAACGATGTGGCGCGCCAGGTCGCCTCGCAATACCGGCGCGATACGATGTCGCCGATCATGGTCAGCGGCGTGCTGCGCATGGTCGAGTTCGCGGTGCTCTTCCTGTCGGGGCTCGGCGTCTATTTCTACTATGTCGGCTTCTTCAGCTATCTGGCCTGGCAATATCCGCTGGCGATCGCGGCGACGTCGTTCCTGGCCGTGGTGCTGCTCGACGTCACCGACAGCTACCAGATCGCGGCGCTGATGCGCCCGCTTGCCAATTTCGGCCGGGTGCTGCTTGTCTGGGCCGGCAGCTTCGCGCTGATGGCACTCACAGCCTTCGCCATCAAGGCGTCGGAAGACTATTCGCGGCTGCTGTTCGGCACCTGGTTCGTGGTCGGTTTCGTGCTGATCTTCGGCCTGAGACTGGTGATGTCCAGGCTCATTCGCCGCTGGGCGCGCGACGGCCGTATGGAGCGCCGCGCGCTCATCGTCGGCGGCGGCAAGGCGGCCGAGCAGTTGATCCGCTCGGTCGAGAAGCAGCCTTACAACGACATCCGCATCTGCGGCATCTTCGACGACCGCAACGACAAGCGCTCGCCGCCGATCGTCGCCGGCTATCCGAAGCTCGGCACGATCTCGGAGCTCATCGAATTCGCCCGCATCGCGCGCATCGACATGCTGATCGTGTCGCTGCCGCTGACCGCCGAATCGCGCGTCTTGCAGCTTCTGAAGAAGCTCTGGGTGCTGCCGGTCGACATCCGGCTCTCGGCGCATTCGAATGCGCTGCAGTTCCGGCCGCGCGCCTACTCCTATATCGGCTCAGTGCCGATGCTCGACATCTTCGACAAGCCGATCAACGACTGGGATTCGGTCGCCAAGCGCGCCTTCGATATCGTCTTCTCGCTTGTCGGCATCGTCCTCTTCTCGCCGGTGATGCTCGCCACCGCGATCGCCATCAAGCTCGACAGCAGGGGGCCGGTGCTGTTCAAGCAGAAGCGGCACGGCTTCAACAACGAGATCATCGAGGTCTACAAGTTCCGCTCGATGTATGCCGACCGGTCCGACCCGACCGCCAAGCAGACGGTGACCAAGAACGATCCGCGCGTTACCCGCGTCGGCCGCTTCATCCGCAAGACCTCGATCGACGAGCTGCCGCAGTTCTTCAACTCGCTCTTCGGCTCTCTGTCGCTGGTCGGGCCGCGCCCGCATGCGATCGCCGCGCAGTCGCACAATCTGCTCTACAACGAGGTGGTCGACGGCTATTTCGCGCGCCACAAGGTCAAGCCGGGCGTCACCGGCTGGGCGCAGATCAACGGATGGCGCGGCGAGATGGACACCAATGAAAAGATCCGCATGCGCACCGAATACGACCTCTATTACATCGAGAACTGGTCGATGCTGTTCGACCTGCGCATCCTGTTCCTGACGCCGGTCCGCCTGCTCAACACGGAAAACGCCTATTGAGCGCCATCGCCCATGAGCTGCCGCCGCAGGCGATCAACGCCAAGCTGATTTCGCTGATCGCATCGGCGGCGATCGGCGTCGGCATACTGCTCTCCGGCTTCGTCATCAGCGAGCCCGCGCCTTACGAGATCTACATGGCCGGCCTGATCGCGGTGTGGGCGCTGTTCGGGCTGCGGATTTCGCGCGCGATCGTGCCCTTGCTGGTGCTTCTGGTGGCGATGAACATCGGCGGCATGATCGCCATGACGCAGATGGCGGATCTCGCCAACACGCCGCTCTACCTCGCCGTCTCGCTGTTCCTCGCCTTCAGCGCGGTGTTCTTCGCCTCCGTGACCTCGGTCCAGCCCAGCCTCTACCGACTGATCTTCATCGCCTATGTCGTGTCTGCGGTGGCGACGTCGCTGCTCGGCATCGCCGGCTACTTCCATGCCTTTCCCGGCGCGGAAATGTTCACCAAATACGACCGCGCGGCCGGCGCCTTCCAGGACCCGAACGTGTTCGGGCCATTCCTCGTGCTGCCCGGCACCTACCTGCTCTACCTGCTGCTCACCGGCCCGGTGTCGCGCATGCCGCTGCTTGCGGTGCCGCTGCTCATCATCACCGCCGGCATCTTCTTCTCCTTCTCGCGCGGCGCCTGGGGCATGTTCGCGGTGTCGGCGGTGCTGCTTACCGCGTGCCTGTTCCTGCAGAGCGCCAGCGGCAGGTTCCGGCTGCGGGTGGTGGTGATGACGATCGCGGCCGTGGCGCTACTGGTCATCGCTTTCCTGATCATCCTGCAACTGCCCGGCGTGTCGGACATGTTCACGCAGCGCGCGCAGCTCGAGCAGAGCTACGATTCGGCTCGGCTCGGCCGATTCGCCCGCTACACGATCGGCTTCCAGCTTGCGATGGAGCATCCGCTCGGTATCGGCCCGCTGGTGTTCGGCACGATCTATGGCGAGGATACGCACGATATCTGGCTGAAGGCGCTGATGGATTACGGCTGGCTGGGTTTCGTGTCGTTCCTGACGCTGACCTTATGGACGATCGGCGCCGGCTTCCGCATCCTTTTGCGCGACCGGCCATGGCAGCCTTATCTTCTGTGCGCCTATGTCGCCTATCTCGGCAATATCGGCCTCGGCACCTTCATCGACATCGACCACTGGCGTCATCTCTACCTGCTGCTCGGCCTAGTCTGGGGCGCGATCGCGCTGGAGTACCGGCACCAGCGGGAATTGCGGCTGGCGAGGCCGGCATCCGCCCTTGCGATTTCACCTGCGCGATAGCCACCGAATTCGGTTGACCCGCACCGCCTTATCACGATACATCGCCACCCGGTCCGGAGTGTAGCGCAGCCCGGTAGCGCACTTGACTGGGGGTCAAGGGGTCGTCGGTTCGAATCCGGCCACTCCGACCATTCTAACCCTTGAAATCCCCATGAACGCCGCCTGCGCGTGCTCGACAGTGTTATCCCAGCGGACGATCCGTCAGTAGGGCGCGATGACGCCGTTGCGCACGAGAATGTCCCTGACCTGGCGATCCTGGGGTTCACTTGTCACGCCTGACACGGTTCTTGCGATGGCATCGGCCTCACGGATCAATTGGCAGGCAAATTCGGCGCGAAAATTGCCATTGTACCTCGCCGTCGCAATGCTCACCTCAACGATCTCCCACCAAACCCGATCCGGAATTCGGGTCAGGTCAACCCCTCGTTTCTTCACTGCCTTCTTCAGGAAACGTCGGCCGGACGGACCGTCCAAGGGCATGCCAATCGAATTGCCGAGGACGCCAAGGTAACCCGCCGCCATCAGCGCAAGTCCGCAGCAACAGATCCAGATCACTGCGGTCACTGCTTCCGTCTCCGCGCTCAGCCGATCGTCAAATTCAAGCCCCATGCGCGGCCAGCATGCGGCGCGCGCTTTCCTCGTCGGTGATTAGGATGGTCGGCGCGATCAGGTGCATGGCGCCGAGCAGCGCGTCGGTCTTCTCCTCGCCGCCGGAGGTGAGGATGCGGATCGGCGCCTTGCGCAGGCGGTCGACATCCACCGACATCACGTGGCTGTTGACGGGATGGTCGACCAGATCGCCCTTGCGGTCGTAGAAATGGAACAGAAGGTCGCCGACGGCGCCGCGCGCCAGCAGGGCCTCGCGGTCCGCTTCCTTGAGGAAGCCACCGCGCGAGAAGGTGGTGGCCGAAGCGATGCCGCCGACGCTCAGCAGGACCGCATCGAGCGCATCGGCCATCGCAAAAATCTCCTGCAGGCCGCAGCGTTCCACCAGCGCGATCTTGGTCTCGACGCTGTCGACGACGGCCGGCGTCGGCATCAGATAGCCGTCTCCCTGGAAGATCTGGGCGAAGCGCCAGGCGAACTCGGCCGGATTGACCCGGCGTGCGATGCCGACGCCGCCAAGCAGCGAGATCACGCTGAAATCGGTGAGCGACTTGGCGCTGATGAAGGGCAAGGTGTTGAACAGTGTCACGCCCCAGCCGACGCCGACCCGCATGCCGGATTTCATCGCGTCGGACAGGAACATGCCGGTCTTGGCGGCGATCGCCGGGATCGGATCGGCCTTGGGGTCGGTGAGCGGTGCCACCAGCGCCTGCTGCAGGCCGAAGGTCCGTTCGAGCGCGCGCTCCAGCCGCACGATCTCCAAAAGCTCGCTCTCGATGGTGATCTTCACCTCGTTGCGCGCCCTTGCCTCGGCCAGCATGCGCACGATGGTGACGCGGCCGACGCCGAGCACGTCGGCGATCTCGTTTTGCGTCATCTGTTCGACGAAATACATCCAGGCGGCGCGGATCCTGAGGCGGTCGGTCCGGCTTTCGCTGACGACCTGCTCGGATGCCTCGCCCGCCGCCCTGCCGTTTTCTGGTTCGCCCTGCCGTCGCCTGCCCAAGTTCCCCTCCAACTCCGGCGACGACACCGTCCCGCCGATTCTGCATGCTGGTTAAATATCGTCTATTGATCTACCAATCGAGACGAACAATCTAGAGAGGGCGACTGGCGCCCCAAGCCGTGAGCGGCTTCAGCATTTCGAGGCAATTGGCGATGCTGCGACAAATCTCCGAGGATGTCCGCGCCAACCTGAAGGATCGGCTTCGGGAACTGCGCGACGCGATCCGCCAAGGCCGTCACGACAGCGCCGGTGATACCTCGCACGACATCGCCGGCAATTTGCCGCCCTTTCCGGGCCGAAGCCTGCTCGGCCATGCCGCGAGCGCGGTCGACGAGGCGCTGACGATCGCCGAATCCTTCGTTCCGCATTCCCGGCCGCTCAAGGTCGACGGCACGACCGTGAAAAGCCTGCGGGCCTATTTCCCGCAAGGCGATGAGGACCGGCAGATCGGCGGCGAACGTCAGTTCAGGCGTGATATGTATTACCTGACCCGGGCGGTTCTCGCCGGCTACGGCATCGACAATCCCCGTGTCCATGAGGCGAGTTTTTCCGCCGTGCATGTCGCGATGCGCAAGCGCCACGCGGATCTTCTGGCTGCCGCGACGGCGGACGCGGCATCCACCGACCAGGTCGCGGCGGCCTGCGCGGCTCTCCTCGTCGAATGCCTCAACCACCGCCCGGTCCAGCCTGGCGAGATCGGGACAGGCCCGGCGATAGCCGGCGACCGGTCTCTCGACATCAGATGCCTTGCGCCCGTGGTGCTTGCCTGCGGACTGGCGACCAAGGCGCACGGTACGCCCGAGCCCGACATTCTCGAGATCGCCGTGCTGGCGGCCGAGGTGCGGGAGGATCGCATCAGGCAGGCCTGTGCCCATGCGAATGCGGTCCAGGAGTTGACACCGGTTCTCGCCACGCTGCTCGCGCATCTGACGTAACCGCCGCGTGGGATCCGCTATCGCTCGGCCGTCATGGCCGCGATGGTCTTCTTGGCGCGCTGGATCGAGGCCGGGCTCATGCTGAGCTCGGTCAGGCCCATCTTCACGAAGGTCGGGATCAGGTCCGGCCGGCCGGCGGCCTCGCCGCACATGCCCACCATGATGCCGGCGGCGACACCCGCCTTGGCGGTCAGCTCGATCGCCGACATCACCGCCGGATTGGTGACGTCGTTCAGCTTGGCGACCGTCGGGTTGAGGCGGTCGGCGGCCATGATGTACTGGGTCAGGTCGTTGGTGCCGATCGAGAAGAACGCCACTTCCTTTGCCAAAGCCGGCGCAATCAGAACGGCGGCGGGCGTCTCGATCATCACGCCGAGTTCGAAGCTCGCATACGGCACGCCCTCCGCCTTCAACTCAGCCGTGCATTCATCGACCAGCGCGCGGGTGCGCGTGACCTCGGCGATCTCCGAAACCATCGGCAGCATCACCTTGATGTTGCCGTGCACGGCGGCCCTGAGCAGCGCCCGCAGCTGGCGTTTGAAGATGTCGGGACGATCCAGGCACATGCGGATACCGCGCCAGCCGAGGAAAGGATTTTCCTCGTCGGGGAATTCGATGCCGGCGATCGGCTTGTCGCCGCCGATGTCGAGCGTGCGCACGATGACCGAATGCGGCGCAAAAGCCTTGGCCAGCGCGCTGTAGGTCTCGGCCTGCATGTCCTCCGACGGCAGGTGCATGTGGCGCATGAAGAGCAGTTCGGTGCGGAACAGGCCGACGCCCATGGCGCCGGCTTCCTGCGCCGCCTCGATCTCCTCCAGCGAGCCGATATTGGCCGCGACCTCGATCACCGTGCCGTCGGCGCGGGTAGGCGTCACGCCCTTGAACACTTTCAGCCCGGCGCGCTCCTTCGCGGCGGCTTCGACACGCCGGGTGAAGTCGGCGCGCACCGTCTCATCCGGATCGGCGATCACATGGCCGGCATTGCCGTCGATTGCCACCTGACTGGCGGTGCGCAGCTCGTTGACCTTGTCGCCGAGACCCAGCACGGCCGGGATGCCGTGCGAGCGGGCGATGATGGCGATGTGCGAGGTGGCGCCGCCATGGCCGCAGACCACGCCGCCGATGCGCTTCAGGGGGGCGCGCGCAAGGTCCCAGGCGCCGATGTCGTCGGCGATCAGGATCGCGCCCTGCGGTATGGTTTCCAGGCTGACCTCGTCCTGGCCGAGCAGCACCAGGCAGATCTGCCGGCCGACAGCATGGACGTCGTCGGCGCGGGCGTTGAGATAGTGGTCGTCGACGGCGCTGAAATCGGCGGCGATGGTGGCCGCGGCCGCGATGACCGCCGAGACCGCGTCGTCACCGCCTTTGATCAGCCTTTCGACCTCGCCGGTCAGGCTGTCGTCGGCGGCGATGTCGCGCAGAGCCGCAACGATGCCACGGTCGCCGGCGGAGAGATTGTTCTCGGCAAGCGTGCGATCCATGCGCGCCTGGACGCTGGCGACGGCGCCGCGGAAGCGCTCGAGCTCACCTTCGATCTCATCGCCCTGCAGGCGCCTGCCCGGTCCCTCGATCTCCGGCGGGAAATGGGCGAAGGCCGGCCCGATCGCCACACCCTCGCTGGCGGCGACGCCTTGAAGTTTCGGGGTTCCATCCGTCGGCGCGGCGGCAGGCGGCGCGGTCTCGGAAGCGGGCGCCGCAACTGCGGCTTCCGGGCCACCCTCACCCGCCTCGCTCTCATCGTCGAGGCCGGCGCGCGGGTTCTCCAGATAGCCGATCAGCGCCTCGATCGCTTCGATTGCGTCGGCGCCGTTGGCGCGCACGGTGACTTCCTGGTTTTCCTTGACTGCCAAGAGCATCAGCTTGACCGAGCTCTTGGCGCTGACCGCCTTGCCGTCCTTGACCAGCTCGACATCGGATTCGAAACCCTTGGCGAGTTTCACGAACCGCGTGGCGGGACGGGCGTGCAAACCTTCGTGCACTCTGACGATGGTCGAGCGTTCCATGGCAATACTCTAGGTTTGGGCGCTATCGACAGACAGCGCGGATATTATCAGGCGGCGATGGTGATGACAGCGCCTGGGGTCAGGGCCGCCACGAGCGCGCCTGTGTCGACCTCGGATGCGCAGACTTCGCCGGGCCTTTCGGCCTCGGACGCTCCGTTGAAGGAGATCACGACATGGCCCATCTCGCGCACCTTGCTCCAGGCCGTGGAGCCGACCGCCGTTATCGTCGCCGAAACCGGGCCGAGCGTGATCGAAGCACCCTTTTGCGGCGCGGCGTCGCTGGGTCCCTGCTCGGTCAGGTGAAGCACGGAAACCTCGGCCAGTTCGGGAGGCGAGCCGTCCGCGAAAAGGATGACCACGCCGCCCTCGGCGAGGTCCGCCACTTCGGGTCCGATAGCTGTGACCCGTGTCTTGAGAAGAACCGACATATGGCGAACCTCGTTTTTACCTGTGATTTAGAACACGATCAGGGACACGACCCATGCGATCAGCACGGAGACCGGGCCCATGATCTGGCGGCTGATGAGCACCGCCGGCACACCGATTTCAATCGTCTTCGGCTTGGCCTCACCGAGCGCCAGACCGACGGGAACGAAATCGCAACCCACCTGGGTGTTGTAGGCAAACAGCGCCGGCAGCGCCATTGCGGGCGAGATGGTGCCGTTGGCGATCTGCGGGCCGATGATGGCGACGCCGATGACCTGCGCGATGACCGCGCCCGGTCCCAGGATGGGCGACAGGAACGGCAGGCCGCAGATGGCCGAGATGACCAGCAGGCCGACGATGTTGTTGGCCAGCGGACCCATCGGCTGCGCCAGCACGTCGCCGATGCCCGTGTAGAGAATGAGGCCGATCAGCATGGTCACGAAGGCCATGAAGGGCAGCACGTTGCGGACGACCTGGTCGATGGTGCGGCGGCCGGAGTTGAAGAAGATGCCGACCACGCGGCCCATGACGCGGCCGATGGAGCTGATCAGGCCGATAAGCCCGCCTTCGCTCGGTAGCGGCTCGGCCGCCCTGGCAGTGGTGTTGTTGCTTGAACTCATCGTTGCTGCTCCCCCCGCAGTGGTGACCGCTTCGGATCCGTCCGCCATTGTGACGTTGGCCGGCTTCACGCCCGAAACGTAGATGTCTTCCGTGATGAACTGGGCGAGCGGACCCGCCTGGCCGACCGGCGTCAGATTGACGGTCGGGATACGCTTGCGCGGATAGACGCCGCAGCGCGCCGTGCCGCCGCAGTCGACGACGACGACCGCCATCTCGCTTTCGATCGGCGGCGACTTGAAGCCGTCGACGGCCTGGGCGCCGGTCATGTCGGCGATGAGCTGCGCCACCGGATGGATGCCGCCGCCGGTCACCGACACGACCTTGTTGCGCTGCTCGGTCGGCTCGATGACCAGAGGGCCGCCCCAACCGGTGGAGCCCTTCGAGATCTTTACTGCCTTGTATGTCTTGGCCATGGTGTCCTCCCGCCCTTAGAGCTCGACGCCCTGGCGGCGTGCCATGATGGCCGTGATGCGCTCGGTCAGGATGCCCTTCAGCAGGATGACGACGAGGCCGACGATGGCGTACCAGATCGCCACCTTGACGTGATAGCCGTTGGCGATGACGCCCCGCTTCTCGAGGTCGAGCAGCGCGACCAGCATGCCGCCCCAAACGAAATACTCGCCGGGGTTGATGTGCGGGAAGAGGCCGAGCGGCGGATGCACGTAAGACACCGCGGCGTCGTAGAAGGCGGGCTTGTGCTTTTCTTCCAGGAAGGAGCCGAAGGTGTAGGCCATCGGGTTGGTGAGGAAGAACACCGACAGGACCGGCAGCACGGTATAGCGGGTCAGCGCGACGCGGCCCGCGCCGCGGGCGAGGCCGTGAACGCGCTCCTCGCCGACCAGTTCGGTGACGGCGTAGAAGGCGGTCATCAGCACGACCAGGGTCGGAATGATGCCGGTGACGAAGCCGGCGAACACTTCGCCGCCCTTCTGGAAGATGCCGATGAAGTATTTGCCGATGGCGGTCAGCCAGCCGAGCTGCTCTTCCTGCTGCACGTTCTTCAGCTGTTCCTTGAGCTGATCGGCGGTGACCGGCGCGTTGTCGGTCGTCGCCTGCGCCAGGACCACGAGATGATCGGTGGCATGCTCGACGCCGAGCTTGCCGTGCCAGGCAGCATCCGAGACCATGGTGCCTGCGACATGCAGGTTATGCACCGCGAGGTCCGCATGCTGCGCCAATAATGTAATTACAGACATTTCTCCTCCTTATGACCCCTGCCGGTCATTCCCAGCCGGCCGCCGGTGTCGTTTAAGCCCTTGCTACGTTCAAGCCGGACAGGCCCGGCTTCTTCCCCGGCTCCGACCGCGCGCGGTCGATTTGCTCGATCGCCCGTTTCACGGCCTCGGCCACACCGGGTTCCCCCTCCCCCATGATCGCAGGGTTGGACCGGAGTCGATCGAGGGGGATGCCCTCGAATTCTTCATGTCGCTTGAACTTAGTCAGCACCGAACGGCCACTCATGACCATCATGCGGCGCACGACGAGATCCGGCGTCACGACGATCAGCGCAATCGTGCCCTTGGCGAGCCGTCCGCGGAAATTGCCCGCACCGACGAAGCCGTCCTTGTACTGAGCCGTGACACCTTTGAAGACGTCCGAATAATGCCGCATCTGCAGCCAGACACCGAGCGATTGCAGCGCCCAGACAACAAACAGCAGAAGCAGCGCCCACTGCCAGATCGCCATTTCGGTTTCCTCCCGAGTCGCTTTCTCCTGCACATATTGAACGGAGCCGAGACGACCCGAAAGTGAGAACATTTGTTTCCTCGAATGTCAACATGTATTATATTAGCCGCCATAACGCTCCACAGCCGGCTGGCCGATTTCGGCATTGGCGGCCCTGTGCTAGCCTGTCGTCAAACGGGATATGAGACATGGATCTGCCTTTCAGGCACGAACTCGCGCTTATGCCGGACCTTCGTCACCGGCTGCGGCAACTGCGCTGGTTTCGCGCCACTTTCCGCAGCAGCGCGAAGGTGGTGTCGGAAACCTTCGGCGTTCGTTTCGAGATCGACGAGGCCAAGCTGACACGCGCCTTTCTCGACTGGATCGAAGTCATGGAAGCGCAGAAGCGATTCGCTGCGGTCGATCGCGCGGACTTCATCGTCTTCGCCGCCGGGCTGGTGCTGCGCGAGCTGATCCGGCAGGCGCCGGCACGGGAGGTCTCAGGTCTCAGCGAAATGATCGAGACCGAAGCCAATGCCGGCACGGCGGAAATCGTGCGCTTCTGGCCGGAGGGATTCCTCTATACCAACTATTGCGTGTCGGCGATCCTGGCCGTGCACGAGCAGGAGTTCGGCACGGCGCCCAGCATCGACAAATGCGCCGACGACCTGCGCACCTGGTGGTCCTACCGCGAGAACGCGACGGAAATGCCCGCCTATGCGGTCGCTTTCCTCGACCGGTTCCTCGGCGCCGAGCCCAACTGGATCACGCCCGACCGCGCCCAGTCGCGCCAGGCCATGCAGCGCGCGCTTGGATCCTCGCCGGTCAGCGAGGCGTTGCGCCAGCTTTGACGGTTGGCCGCCTTGAACATCTGACTTTTTATCGATAGCGATGTGCGCATTGGCACAGGAGCCGGGAGACGCGCGTGGCGCAACCTAGACTGATGATTTTCGATTGCGACGGCGTTCTCGTCGACAGCGAGCCGCTGGCCGCCAAGGCCTATGAGCGCGTCTATGAGAAACACGGCATGCCCGGCGTCCATGGCGGCATCATCGCCCAATGCATCGGCATGAAGCAGTCCGACATCATCGTCAAAATCAAGGAACTGACCGGCCACCAGTTCCCCCCGACGGCCGACGGCGACATCTGGGCCGAGACCAAGCTACTCTTCTCCGAGGAGTTGAAGCCGACGCCAGGGATCGCGCCATTCCTTGGCGGGCTTGCCGGAGACCGCTGCGTCGCCTCATCCTCGTCGGTCGAACGCATCAACCACAGCCTGTCGGTGACCGGACTGTCGCGCTTCTTCGGCGACGCGATCTTCTCCTCCTCGATGGTGAAGAACGGCAAGCCGGCGCCCGACATCTTCCTTTACGCCGCCGAGAAGATGGGCGCGAAACCGGCTGACTGCATCGTGGTCGAGGATTCGCCGTTCGGCGTCCAGGGCGCGGTCGCGGCCGGCATGATCGCGATCGGCTACACCGGCGGCGGTCACACCTATCCCGAGCATGGCGCGCGGTTGAAAGCGGCCGGCGCCGACTTCGTCTGCGCCGATTGGCACGAAGTGAGCCGGCAATTGGCGGGGCTTGGCGTACCGGCCCGAGTTAGCGGAGGCTGGGGAAGCGGCGGCGAGTCCAGTCACCGGGCGGGACCAATCCCCCCACGCGGAAATTGAAAGAGAGGACCCTCGTCGCATCGGCATCGACCTCGCAGCGGAAGCTCAGATCGTACCATTGGGTTGTCGTGCTGAAGGCAGCCTGCGGAGGGTTGAGAACATTGCCTTGCTTCAGGGGAATGGTCGGCAGCCATTTCGGCGAATAGTCGGCGCTTTGCAATTCCTGATTCAGGACGTTGGCGCAAAGATTGGCAACGCGCTGATCGCGCGGCACGTTCTCCATCGAGCTCGTAGCCTGCATATTGCCGGTCGCACCCGGCGAGTAAAGCTTCCTGACGCCGGGCAGGCCGGAATAGATCGGCGCTCCCGCAGCCGCGCTGTCGGCGGAATTCGACCTCCCCGGATTCCCGCTTGGCGCTCTCAAAGCCCTTGCGGATTTGAACTTGATCGCCTTGGAAGGTTTAGGCTTCGCCTTTTCGGTTGAGGATGGAGGCGCGGGCTTTTCGCCGGCCTCGGCCGTCAATGGCTTCGGTGGCGCGGCCGGCTGTTCTTCGGTGGTTTGTGGCGCTGCCTGTTGTTTGTCGGGCTGCTGCTTGTCAGTGTCCTCGGTCGGCTGCTTCTCGTCGCTTTGCGCGGGTTTTTCATCCGGCGCGGCAGTTGCCGGCTTCTCTGGGGCCTTGCTGGAGTCGGCCTGCTGCTCGGGCGTTGCAGGAGCTGGCGGGCTGGGCGCTGGCTTCGGTGCGACAGGCGGTTTTGCTGGTTCATTTTGGGCCGGCGACGGCGCGTTGGCCGGAGCGCTGCCTCCGTTGAGAGATTTCTCCGGGCCGGTATCCTTTTCGCCATATTGGAAAACGCGCTTCAGAACCGGGATGTCTTGCGGTTTCGGCGGCTGCGGCGGTGGTGGCTTTTGCTCGGCCTGCTCAGGCGGCTTTTCGGCCTTCTTTTCAGGCTTGGGCTCCGGCGGCTTTGGAGGAGGCTTCGGCTTGGGCTGATCGGGCGGCGGCACGATCGCGACGTTGACCGGCTGTTCCTGCTGATCCGGCTGTTGGTCGGGTCTCGGCAAGCCGAAGAACAGGAACGCCGCGATCAGGACATGCAGGAACAGCGATGCGGCCAAGGCCCACCGCCAATTCCGAAACCATTCCCGCATCTTGCCGTTCATTGCGCTCCGATGTGGAACGAAATAGCGGCGGCTTCAAGCACTTGCCGGGATTCGCGTGAGCTGCCGTCCTGACAAGTCGGTGATCGGAGGGCCTGCGGTACAAGATCAAGGCCCTGCAGGGAGTGGCTTACACCAGCATGCCCATCGGGTTTTCGATCATGCGCTTGAAGGCGCCGAGCAGTTCCGCGCCGAGCGCGCCGTCGACGGCGCGATGGTCGGTCGACAGCGTCACCGACATCACGGTCGCGATCTTGATCTCGCCCTTCTTCACCACTGCCCGCTCTTCGCCCGCGCCGACCGCCAGGATCGTCGCATGCGGCGGGTTGATGACGGCGGCAAAGTCCTTGATGCCGAACATGCCCAGATTGGACACCGCCGTCGTGCCGCCCTGATACTCTTCGGGCTTCAGCTTGCGGCTCCGGGCGCGGCTTGCCAGGTCCTTCATCTCGTTGGAGATGACCGACAGCGTCTTTTCATCCGCATGCCGGATGATCGGCGTGATCAGGCCGCCGGGGATCGACACGGCAACGCCGACATCGGCGTGCTTGTGCTTGACCATGGCGCTTTCGGTCCACGACGCGTTGGCATCCGGCACCGCCATCAGCGCCATCGCCATGGCCTTGATGACCATGTCGTTGACGGACAGCTTGTAGGCGGGAACCTCGCCCTTGTCGGTCTTCCGCATCGGGGCCGCGGCATTGAGCTGCGTGCGCAGCGCCAAGAGCGCATCGAGCTCGCAGTCCAGCGTCAGATAGAAATGCGGGATGGTGGACTTCGCCTCGACCAGACGGCGCGCGATGGTCTTGCGCATGTTGTCGTGCGGCACGAGGTCGTAGGAGCCTTCGGCAAACAGTTTCAGCACCTGATCGTCCGACATCGGCTTCGGCGCAGGCGCCGGAGCGGACGGGACTTCGACCGGAATCTCGGCGGCCGGCTGAACAGGAGTGGCCGCGCCTTTCGCGGCGACTGCGGCTTCGACGTCGGCGCGCACGACGCGGCCGCGCGGACCGCTGCCTGCTATAGCCGAAAGGTCTAGATTTGCCTCACGGGCCAAGCGTCGAGCCAGCGGCGTGGCTCGGGCAGGCCCCTGCGATTGGCTGATCTCCCCCCCTGTGGGGGAGATGGCCGGCAGGCCAGAGGGGGGCGCGACAGAATGAGTGGGTAGCGGGACAGCGCCCCCCTCTGTCGGCTTCGTCGACATCTCCCCCACGAGGGGGGAGATTGGCGCCTCACCCTGCTTGGCCTCATAAACCTCGTCGTCGGCATAGATCCAGGCGACGGGCTCACCGACGGGAATGTCGACGCGCTCCTTGCCGGTGACGTTGCGCAGCGTGCCGCTGGCCGGCGCATCGATCTCCATCGCCGCCTTGTCGGTCTCGATCTCGAAGAGCACGTCGCCCTTCTTGACGTGAGCGCCCTCCTCGGCGAACCAGCGCGAGATCTGTCCGGTCGCCATGTCCATGTCGACCTTGGGAAGAATGACTTCTGTCGGCATCGCTCAGCGGACCCCTTTCACGAGGTCGCGGGCAGCGGTGATGATGTCGGGAACCTGCGGCACCGTCGCCTTTTCCAGATCCGGATTGTAGGGGATCGGCGTCTCGGCGCCGCCGAGGCGCACGATCGGCGCGTCGAGATAATCGAACGCCTCGCTTTCGGCGACGAGCGCGCTCACTTCCGCGCCGATGCCGAGCGTCTTCACCGCTTCGTAGACGCAGAGCAAACGCGAGGTTTTCTTCACGCTGTCGATGATGGTCTGCCTGTCGATCGGTCGGATCGTGCGCAGGTCGACCACTTCGATGTCGATGCCCTCGCCTTCCAGCGCCGCAGCGGCGTCGAGCGCCTTCTGCACCATGATCGACGTGGCGACGATGGTGAGGTCGCGGCCCTCGCGGCGGATCTCGGCCTTGCCGATCGGAACGGTGTAGTGGCCCTCGGGCACATGGCCCTTCATCTTGTAGAGCAGCTTGTGCTCGAAGATCATGACCGGGTCCGGATCGGCGATCGCGGCCAGCAGCATGCCCTTGGCATCGTGCGGCGTCACCGGCTGGATAACCTTCAGGCCAGGCACATGGCCGAGCCAGGCCTCCAGGCTCTGGCTGTGCTGCGCGGCGGCACCGGTGCCGGAGCCGGCCGGGAAGCGCATCACCACCGGCACCGAGACCTCGCCGCCGAGCATGAAGCGCATCTTGGCCGCCTGGTTGACGATCTGCTCCATGCCGAGCGTGGCGAAATCCGAGAACTGGAATTCGAAGATCGGCCGCATGCCGGTGACGGCCGCCCCCACCGCGACGCCGGCGCCGCCCAGTTCGGAGATCGGCGTGTCGATGACCCGGTCGGTGCCGTAGCGTTCGACAAGATCGCCGGTCACCTGGAAGGCGCCGCCATAGACGCCGATATCCTCGCCCATCAGGAAGACGCGCTCGTCCATGTCCATGGCGATCGCCATGGCTTCCTGGATCGCCTGGGCGTAGCTCAGTTCACGCACCGCGGCGTCCATCACGCATGCTCCGTGTAAACATAGTTCTGAAGGGTGGCGATCTCGGGCGCGGGGCTTGCCTTGGCGAACTCGATGCCGTCGGCGATTTCCTTGGCGACCGCGTCGCGGATCGCCTGGATGCCCTGGTCGTCGATGAAGCCGAAATCGCGCAGCTCGGTCTCGAACAGCGTGATCGGATCGCGGTTCGCCATCCAATCCTCGATCTCTTCCTTGGTGCGGTAGCGGTTGCGGTCGCTCTTGGAATGGCCGCGATGACGGTAGGTCTTGGATTCGATCAGCGTCGGCCCCTCGCCCGCGCGGGCCCGCTCGACCGCCTTGAAGGATGCCTCGGCGACCTCGGAGAAGATGTTGCCGTTGACGATGACGCCCGGCATCGAATAGGCGGCCGCCCGCTCGGCGATGTTCTTCACCGCGGTCGAACGCGCCGTCGAGGTCGACATGCCGTAGCCGTTGTTCTCGCACACGAAGATCACCGGCAGCTTCCAGATCGCCGCCATGTTCAGCGCCTCGTGGAAAGCGCCTTCATTGTTGGCGCCGTCGCCGAAGAAGGAGACCACGACCTTGCCGGTCTTCATCCTCTTGGACGAAAGCGCAGCACCCACCGCGATCGGAATGCCGCCGGCGACGATGCCGTTGGCGCCGAGATTGCCCTTGGCGACATCGGCGATGTGCATGGAGCCGCCGCGGCCTTTGCAGTAGCCCGTGGTCTTGCCGAAGAACTCCGCGAACATGCGGCTGACCTCGGCGCCCTTGGCGATGCAATGGCCATGGCCACGATGCGTCGAGGTGATCTGGTCATCCTCGGCGAGCGGCATGCAGATGCCCATGGCGCTGGCTTCCTGGCCGATCGACAGATGCATGGTGCCATGGATGAGGCCGCGCATGTAGCACTCTTCCGCGCCCTCTTCGAAGCGGCGGATGAGGTACATCTTGTGAAGCACCTGCCTGAGCTGTTCCGGACTGTACTGGCGATAGACGAAAGGCAGGTTGGCCCGGCTATCCACGACGGCTTTGCTGGCTCCGGCCATGATCACGCCTCCACAGCGCCGTAAACGAGCTTGTCCTGGCGGGCGCGCAGCTCGGCGATCTTCGAGCCCGGCGCCGGCGCCGCGTTGGTATAGGTGATGAGCTCGCCCTTCTTGATGGGCGCCGTGACGGATCCGCCCTGCAGCAGGCCGCAGGGGATGGCCCGCGCCGCATGGGCCTCCGGCGCCGTCATGATCCAGGCGCGATAGCAATATTCGCCGATGGCATCGAGCTTGTCGCCCGGCTTCAGATCCTTCTTGGCGACCGCGCAGACCTCGGCCACGGGCTTCGCCAGCGGCACCATGTCGGCCTTGCCGTAGAGCACGACGCGAGCGCAGGTCAGCGGCACTTCCAGCGAGGTCAGATGATAGGGGCGATGGAAGGTGAAATACGGGCCCTTGCCCATCTTCAGGTCCTCCATGCGCTCCGAAATGCGCGGATGCGACATGTCGGCGACGACGAAGACGCCCGGCGCCACGCCCTTGCCGATCGAATAGTCGACGACGCCGACCTTCGACAGCACGCCACCATCCTTCTGCGGCACCAGCACCTTGGACAATTCGCCCAGCGTCGCGGACGGGCCGTGCATGCCGGGCTTGTCGGGAACCAGTCCGGTCGCGTTGGCGATCGCCGCCATCTCGACCATGGTCTTCGAACCGTCGACGAATTCGACCAGCATCCGCACATTCATATGCCGGCGCTTCGCCTCCTCCTCATAGTCCGGAGGCGTGGCGTCGATGTTGAGCGGGTTGTTCTTGCCCTTGCCGGCGGCAACGATCGGGTGGCCCATGGCGGAGACGAACTCGATCAGCTCCATGCAGGAAGACGGCTCGTCGCCGGCGCCTAGCGAATAGGTGACGCCGAGGCGGTCGGCTTCGCTCTTGAGATAGGCCCCGATGGTGACGTCGGCTTCGACATTCATCATCACCAGGTGTTTGCCGTGCTCCATGGCGCGCAGGCCGATCTCTGCGCCGACGGCTGGAACGCCGGTCGCGTCGATGACCACGTCGATCAGGTCGTTGCCGATGATCAGGCTGGAGTCGTTGGTGACGGCGATCTTGCCGGCCTCCATGGCCGAGGTCATTGCCGAGGCGCTCGACACTTCCCGCGCGTGTCCGGTTTCCTGGAAAGCGATATCGACGGCCTTGCTGGCCGCGGGAAGGTTCAATTCGGAGATGGCACCGATCTCGATGCCGGACATATGGGCGACGCGGGTGACGATGTCGGTGCCCATTTCGCCGGAGCCGATCAGGCCGATGCGAATAGGCTTGCCGGACTTGGCTCGTTCATCGAGATCGCGGGCAAGGCCCGTCAACGAAACATTGGACGCCATACCGTGTATTCCTCCCATATCGCATGCTGTTCGGTTGCTTGACCGGTATTGAACATATGTATTTCTGTCAAGACTAATGTCCAGAATTTGGCCATCGGTCGACGCTTTTCGAATTGGTCGGGGCGCAACGGCGAAACACGCCGACGGCTGGCGCGCTATGCGGAGCTAAATAGAGGCGAGCGCTCGCGCGCCGGGGCGCCGGTCAAGGCCGCGCGGCAGCCCTTTCGCGGGCCGCAAACAGATATCTAGGCGGGAATTGTTACTGGCAAACGTCGACCCATACGGCGCCGACCAGATCGGCCATGCGCTGCGGCGTGATGCGCACCGCGGCATTGGTGGCGCCGGCGGCGGGTACGACTTCGTCGAAAGGCCTGAGCGACAGGTCGCAATAGATCGGCAGCGGCGCCGGCAGGCCGAACGGGCAGACGCCGCCCGGCGGATGGCTGGTGACGGCCAGCACCTCCTCGCCGCCCAGCATGCGCGGCTTGCCGCCCATCCTGTCCTTGAATCTGCGATTGTCGAGCCGGGCGATGCCGCTGGTCACCACCAGCATGGTCTCGTCGCCGACGCGCAGGCAGATCGTCTTGGCGATCTGCGCCGGCATGACGCCATGGGCTTCGGCCGCCAGCGCGACAGTGGCCGAGCTTGCCTCGGTGACGATGACTTCCACGTCCGGCGCGTGCGCGGCAAAGAAGGCGCGAACCGATTCCAAGCTCATGTGAATTCCTCGTCAGGATATCTTTGTCTTTACACGCAATTCCGGACGGAAAACCGCTCACATTTTTCCCGGAATTGCTCGAGCACCAGCGGTGGCGAATCGCATGATGCGGCCGATCTTGGCAAGAGCCAGCGCCTGTGCCGCGAAGGCACTAAAAAGCCCACCGGGCGAAATCCCGGCGGGCTCCTCGATGGGCGTCTTTCGCGCCTCTATTGCTGGGTAGGCCGGTTCTCTTCGGCCGGCATTTTGATCAATTCCTCTTCCGGCATCTGCAGGGCCGAAGCGATGCGCCGGAGCTTGGCGGGGTCGGCGTCCTTGCCGTCCTCGATGTCGACGATCTCGCCCACGGCCAGGCCGCAGGTCAAAGAGAGTTCCTCGATCGTATATCCCCTCGTTTCGCGAGCGGCTTTCAACGGGTTGAGGCCGGACGCGGCAATGATGTTGTTGGAAACAGCGTTTCGTGCGGTGTTGGGCATGGCAACTCCTTGGGATGAAACAGGGTCTGATGAAATGGTGTTGCCTGAGACGGGCGGGAGAATGCTCGTTAACACATGATTTGCCAAGAGCACCGATGCGGCGTCACGCCATCGTGAAGCGGCGTTTTGGCCGTGCCTCAGGTTCACACAATGTAAGGTCGCGCAGCGCTCAATCAAGTTCTTTTGAAGGTCCGAGACCGGATTCGCCGGCATTTTCGACGTCCCGATTCGTTAGCTTGCCGTCACCGGTGGCCGACAGACGGCGCCGGAAGTTTCCCGGAAGGACCAGATGCCATGAATTTGAAATCGTTCGCAATTGTGCTTGGCACAATCTCAAGCGTCATCGGCGCGACGCAATCATGGGCGACGGATGCCACACGTGTTCGAGGCACTGTCGTCAGCCTTGCCGGATCGACGCTGACGGTCAAGGACCGCAACGGCAAGACCGATGCGATCACGCTTGCTGACGGCTGGAAGATTTCAGGTGTCGCCAAGGCATCGGCAGCCGATATCAAGCAGGGTGATTTTCTCGGCATCGCCTCGATATCCAAGGCCGATGGGGGCAGCGGCGCGCTGGAGGTCGTGATCTTTCCTGCCGCTCTGAAGGGTACGGGTGAAGGCGATCGCAACTGGGATTTGCAGCCCAATAGCCGCATGACCAACGGTACCGTCGCCGATGTCACCGAGATCGCGGGCCGCACGGTCACGCTCACCTATGACAACGGCCAGAAGAAACAGATCGCGATCCCGCAGACCACACCGATCGTGACGTTCGCCGCCGCCACGCCGGCGGATCTCACGCCGGGCGTCGCAGTGTTCGTCAACGCCGAGCGCAACGGCGACGGCAAGCTCGTCGCCAACCGGGTCGTGGTGGGGAATCACGGCGTCGCGCCACCTATGTAAGGCCGCATCCTCGGATTTCCAGAAATCGCGCGGTCTTCGCCCGTCAGGCCGGGCATGCGGCGCAAGAGGGCTTCCCAGAAACAATCCAGAAACAAAAATCTACATTTGGGAAAAATTGTCGAAAAAAACCAGGAGGATAGTCCCTATCGCGAGGCTTGGGTCACCGATTTGCTCCGGTGAATCTCTGAACGCCCGCGTAAAAGGAAACGAAGTCATGAAGAAGTCCCTCCTCTCCGCGCTCGGGCTGGCTCTGGCCCTGGCGTTCACCATGCCGATCCTCGGCGCCACCAGCGCCGACGCGGCTCCGATGAAGAAGCATCACCATCATCGCCATCACCGCAGGCATCATCACCGCGTTCATCATCACCATCACCACCATCATCACCACCACAAGAAGATGGCTCCGAAGAAGGCCTGATCCTTCCCTTCTGCCGATGGGAAGACAGGCCTTCGCTTGTCGAGCGGCCCAGCCTTCCCATCGGGTTTCTTCAGCTTAAAGCATGTCTCCCGAAAGTGGGAACCGGTTTTGGGACAAAGACATGGGTAGCGTGAAGCGCAGAGGGCGACACTGAAAGATCGCGACGCGCTTTAACATCCGGTGATCGAACCGCATGCCGGAATGTATGTGATGGGGCCTGCGCTGATCTGCCGGCCAGACCTGGTGCCGGCGGTAGCCCCTGTCGTCCTGACGCTTCGCCACCAAGCTCGGCTATCTGCCAAATCCCATCCCCCACGAGCAGTAACGAGCTGACGTTGTGGCGGAAGATCGTCAACCAAAATCCGCCGTTCGTGACGCTGGCCGACAAGCTGGCGGCGGAGTGGGCCGCTTCCATGCCGAGGCGCTGCGCGCCGGATGCGCCGCGAGAGCCGCACCCAGGCTCTTTCAATCCGTTGATATTGCCGGCCAAACGAAAAAATCGCGCGGCATATGAACCTTTCCATTGCGGGCAGCACTAAGCGGTCATGGGCGCCGCGAAGGCGCTCCTCAACCCAACGGGACGCCAGGAGAACGCGAGCCCGACAACCAATGGAAGGAAATGTACAAATGACCAACCTCAAGCGTATCACCCTGGCCGCGGCTCTCATCGTCTCGGCTTTCGGCTCGGTCCCGGCGCCGGCCTTCGCGGGCATTCTGCCCGGCAGTGACGGCCCGATCTGCAAAGGCCAGGGCCCGTGCTCCCAACTGAAGGCCAACTGCAAGGGCACATATGTCGACGCCACCGATTCTTCGGGCACCGTCTATGGCAAATGCCGCCCGGCCACGGTTCAGGTCGACCAGAAGAGCAAGATCAAGCTCGCTCGCTGATCCCACCCGCGGCATGGAAATGGCGGCCGCATTTTGCGGCCGCCATTTCCATAGCGATTCCAAAGGATCAGCGGCGGCTGATGAGAAGACCGGCAAGCAATCCGACCACGACAAGGCCGACGGCGGCGGTGGTCGCCGGATGATCGCGCGCCGTACGCTCGATCGCCCTGCCCCTGCGCCTTATTGCCGGCAACGCCTCGTGGAGGCGATCGGCAAGGTGCGAATAGTAGCCGGACGCCGCCTCGCGGCCATCCTCGTAATAGGCGTCACCGCGTCTAGCCAAAACTTTCTTGAGATCGTGCAACTGCCGCGAAAGCACCGCGACTTGGCTGTCGATATCAAGGTCGGAGAGGGTCGAAAACGATGCCATGCTGCTTATTGTCCTTCTCTTCGAGAAGGCCTAACGCGCGGACGACGAGCCAGTTCCGGCGGGCCGACCGCGCGGCATCAAGTCGAAGATGACCCGTTCAACGAACCTGGTCGAGCAGGCGCTTGCATTCCAGCAAGTCGAACAACGCCTCCTGCAGCAAGGCACGATTGTCACGCGACAATTTCGAAGAGTCGGGCTGAACCGGACCTTCGTCGTCGCTCTTGCCAAGGCCGAAGAAACGGCGGCTGGGCTTGACCTTCGGCTGGCCGACCAGCGCGTCCTCGTCGCCGCGCGGCTGGGCGGCCGCCGTCAGCGGCACCTGCTCGGCCTGGCGGCGCTGGGCGATCGCCTCCACTGCGGCCATGTCGCCATTGCCGATGGCGACCAGAAAATGATTGCCGTTCTCGCGCAACAGCTTCTGCACGCCTTTGATCGTATAGCCCTGATCGTAGAGCATATGCCTGATGCCCTTGATCAGCTCAACGTCCTGCGGCCGGTAGTAGCGCCGGCCGCCGCCGCGCTTCATCGGCTTGATCTGGGTGAAGCGCGTCTCCCAGAAACGCAGCACGTGCTGCGGCAGGTCGAGGTCTTCCGCGACTTCGCTGATGGTGCGGAAAGCGTCGGGGCTCTTGTCCATGGGCCAATCCTCCACACTGGACCACAATCCGGCGCATGATGCCGAATCGCGCCTTATTTCAGCGATTTATGAAACGATATTCAAGCCCAGCGTCAAAACGGCCGGCGGTTTTCAACCGCATTCGCCAGCAAATTACTTGCCGCCCTTGCCCTTGCTGTTCTGGTGCGAACGCAGGATCCGGTTCTTGAGCACGTTCGAGGATTTGAACGTCATCACCCGGCGCGGCAGGATCGGCACTTCCTCACCCGTCTTGGGGTTGCGGCCGATGCGCTCGTTCTTGGAGCGGACATGGAAGGTGGCGAAGGAAGACAGCTTCACCGTCTCGCCGCGAACGATGGCTTCGCAGATTTCATCCAGGACGGCCTCGACGAGCTCGGCCGATTCAGTTCGCGACAAGCCAACCTTCCGATAAACGGCTTCAGCAAGGTCGGCACGCGTAAGTGTCTTTCCCCCCATGCGACCGTCCCATCTGCTCGCAAAACGTAAATCGATACAGGTAAAGGCAGAGCCTAAGTAATTGATCCGTCAAGGTCAAGAACCGAACCGGCGAGTTCGGCACTTACCAGCGGAGCAACACCGCGCCCCAGGTGAAACCTCCACCCATCGCCTCGAGAAGCACAAGGTCGCCCTTCTTGATGCGGCCGTCGGCGACGGCCACCGAGAGAGCGAGCGGCACCGATGCAGCCGAGGTGTTACCGTGTAAATCGACGGTGACCACCACTTTCTCTTCGGCAATCCCGAGCTTCTTGGCGGAAGCGTCAATAATCCGTTTATTGGCCTGATGCGGCACGAACCAGTCGAGGTCCTGCGCCGTTATGCCGGCCTCGCCGAAGGTCGCCTCGATGACGTCGGTGATCATGCCGACCGCATGCTTGAACACTTCACGGCCTTCCATCCTGAGATGACCGACGGTTCCGGTCGTCGAAGGGCCGCCGTCGACGAAGAGCTTGTCCTTGTGCGCGCCGTCCGAGCGCAGGCTAGCCGCCAAGACGCCGCGATCTGTGATCGCGCCCGCGCCCTCTTCCGCCTCGAGAACCAGCGCGCCGGCGCCGTCGCCGAACAGCACGCAGGTCGAACGGTCGCTCCAGTCGAGGATGCGCGAGAATGTTTCCGAGCCGATCACCAGGACGCGTTTGGCGAGGCCGCCGCGGATATAAAGGTCGGCGGTGGCGACCGCATAAACGAAGCCCGAGCAGACGGCCTGCATGTCGAAGGCGAAGCCGTGATGCATGCCGAGGCGGTTCTGGATTTCAACAGCCGTCGCCGGGAACGTGTTGTTCGGCGTCGAGGTCGCCAGGATGATGAGGTCGATATCGGCGGGCGTCATGCCGGCGCTGTCGAGCGCGGCGCGCGCCGCCGCCTCTCCGAGCGAGGCTGTCGTCTCGTCGTCGGCCGCGACGTGGCGCTGGCGAATGCCGGTGCGCTGGACGATCCACTCGTCGGAGGTCTCGACCATGCCTTCGAAGTCGGCATTCTTCATGATGCGGCGGGGCAGCGCGGCACCGTTGCCGCGCACGACTGATCTGATCAAGGCTCGTTCCTATTCCTCGGCGTCGGCGGCGACACCGGATTTCCTGTTTGCCTGCGCAGTCGGGTTGCGCGCATGGAACAGATCGAGGTCGGCCTCGATCCGGTCAAGCAGATTGTTGCGCACCATGTCGTAGCCGAGCTCGATGGCGGCCGCAAAACCATCCGAATCGGCGCCGCCATGGCTCTTCACCACGATGCCGTTCAAGCCCAGGAAGACGCCGCCATTGGAGCGACCGACATCCATCTTCTCGCGCAGCCTGTCGAAGGCGCCCTTGGCGAAGACGTAGCCGATCTTGGCCATGAGCGTGCGGCTCATGGCGGCGCGCAGATAGCCGGCGATCTGCCTTGCCGTGCCTTCCGCCGTCTTGAGCGCGATGTTGCCGGCAAAGCCCTCGGTGACCACCACGTCGACCGTGCCCTTGCCGATATCGTCGCCCTCGACGAAGCCGCGATAATTCATCGAGGCCAGATTGGCCTCGCGCAGCATGCGGCCGGCTTCCTTGACCTCTTCCTGGCCCTTGATCTCCTCGACGCCGACATTGAGCAGGCCGACGCTCGGCCGCTCGACACCGAACACCGAACGCGCCATGCCGGTGCCCAGAATGGCGAAATCGATAAGCTGATGCGCATCGGCGCCGATGGTGGCGCCGACATCGAGCACCACGCTTTCACCGCGCGTCGTCGGCCAGAGCGCCGCGATCGCCGGGCGTTCGATCGTGGCCATCGTGCGCAGGCAGAATTTCGACATCGCCATCAGCGCGCCGGTATTGCCGGCCGAGATGCAGGCCTGCGCGCCGCCGCTCTTGACCGCCTCGACGGCCTTCCACATCGACGACTTCCAGCGACCATGGCGCAGGGCCTGGCTCGGCTTGTCGTCCATACGCACGGCGACCTCGCAATGAACGAACTCGCTCACCTCGCCGAGTTTCGGGAACTTGGCGAGCTCAGGACGCACCACGTCCTCGCGACCGTAGATGACGAAGCGGATGTCAGGACGGCGGATGGCGACGGTCATCAGCGCCGGGATGACCACGCTCGGTCCGTGATCGCCGCCCATGGCATCGATGGAAATCCTGATCACGTAGTGTTTTTCTCACGGTTTGCCTGGCTTGCGGCGGACGCCTGCCGAGGTGAGGGGGCTCGCGAAGGTTCGGCGAAAATAGCGGTTTTGCGCCTGCGCACAACCAACTTTTCCAAAATCCGGACCACTCTCAGGATTTTCCAAGCAGCGAACGCAGCTTTTTCTGGAATTCGCTTTCCTCCGGCTGATCGTCGCCGGCGACGTCGAGCGAGGCTCCAGGCTTGCGCGGATAGGGGTCGATCGCCAGGCCGAAAAACTGTTCGGCCAGCGCGCCGACGTCGATGGTGTCGCCGGAAAATGTCTCCGGACTGTCCGGCCCGTCGGCGTCGAGGATGATTTCGCCTCCGCCCTCGAAACCTTCGCGCCCAAGCTTCGACTGCTCGGGCAGAAACAGCGCCTCGACAGACTCGTCGATATGCGCAGCGATCGGATCCAGGGTGACGATGCAAGCTTGCGTGATGTCGGCCTCGACGCGGCCGGTGACCTTGACGCCATTGCGCTTCCAGGAGGCCACGAGCAGCTCGGCGCGATAGCTTTCGACCGAAAGCAGGTCATATTCGGCGGCGAGCGCCTCACGCTGGCGCTCATCGGCCTCGATAACGACAGGCAGGCCCTTTTGCGGCAGCCGCGCGACATTAGCGACAAAGGACACAGGGCTGCGCAATTCGGCGTCTTTCATCACGGCCTCCTTCACACGCCGCCCGCGGCCGGGAACGCGGCGGTGCCGGCGACGATCGATTCGGTCGGCTGCGCGGCAAGCTTTTGGCAAGCCTCGCAGACATAATCCGCCAGCAGCGGCGCCTGTGGCCAGGAACCGGCGTCCGGCCTGACGTTGCGGGTGAGCGCCGCCGCAAGCGCCACCCGATCGTCCTGCCTGAGCGCGTCGTCATAAGCGGCCGTGCGGCCATAAAACATCTTTGCCAGCTTCTTCATGCGCTTGGGCACGCCGACATCGCTGATGCCGAGCTCGCGCAGCGAATGCTCGACATCGAGAAAGAACTCATCGATCAGCACTTGCGCGACCTCGGCGGCCACACCTTGCTCGCCATGCAGCCGGTGCTGGACGAGATACATGTGCAGCGACAGCATCTCGAAGCGGCCGAGCGGCGTATCCGGCACATTCCAGTCGGAATAAAACACCGTTTGCCGCGCCGCTGCCACGATTTGTGCGTAGAGCGCGTCGGTGATAGCGCGGTTGGCATTGCGTTCGCGGCCAAAAAGGCGCTGGAACATTGAGGGCGGTCTCCCGGGGACCTGTTGTTTGATTAGGCCTTGTTGCATCGGCGTCGAAGCTGGTTTACCGGTTTTGCGGCCCAGCGCAAGTTGCGGGGATGTGATGGAGAATTGTTGTTGGGTGCGCTGAAATTCAAGTCGTTCTTTGCGCCCGCCCCGGTGGGCGTGGCCTCGCTGCTGGTCGTGGTATCAGCGCTTTCCGCCTGCAATTCCTCCAAGATGTTCGGCGACCTCCATCCAAGCGAGACGCTGACGAAAGGCTACGTCATCGACCAGCAGGCGATCGATTCGGTGCCGGTCGGGTCGAGTCGCGAACAGGTGCTTCTGGCGCTGGGCACGCCATCGACGACGGCGACCTTCGACAACGAGGCCTTCTACTACATCTCGCAAACGCGCAAGCGCTATGTCGCCTTCGACAACCCCCGCATCGTCGACCAGCATGTGCTGGCGGTCTATTTCGGCGCCGACGGCCGCGTCACCCAGATCGCCAATTACGGCCTCAAGGACGGCAAGATCTTCGACTTCATCTCGAGGACGACGCCGACCGGCGGCAAGGACCAGAACTTCCTCAGCCAGATCATCAGCGGCGCGAGCAAGCTGGCGCCCGGCATTCCCGGCGGCGGCAGCGGCGGCACGCCCTGAGTTTACCCTTCCGGTCGATCTGCTGCAGCTCAAAACAGAACCCGTGAGGTCGCTCTCACGGGTTTTTGTTTGGCCATGGCCTGGCTTAGCTTGCCAGCTCGATAGTAAAATCCTATCAAGCCGACCGGGTTCGGGGGAACTTGAAATGATCGGCGACGAGCGCGCAGAACCGGAAGGTTGGATGGCCACGGGCACACCCGACCAGCCAACCGTAACGTCCGACTGGCTTGCGATCGCCCCTCCGGCAATCGAGGGCGTCCGGATCAAGGAAATCAGATCCGTCGCGACGTCCAACGGCTACCTGACAGAGATCTTTCGCGAGGAATGGGCGCTCGACCAGTCGCCGGTCGGGCAAGTGTTCCAACGCACGATGTATCCGGGCGCCGTGACGGGCTGGCACGCGCATGCCGTGACCCTAGACCGTTTGTTCTGCTGCGCCGGCAGCGTGCGAATATCGCTTTTCGATGGGCGCAAGGCCTCGCCCAGTTTCGGCACGGTCTGGCACAAGATCATCGGCGCCTCGCGCCCGGCAATCGTCACCATTCCGCCCGGTGTCTGGCACGGCGTGGTCGCGCTCGGACCGGAGACGGCGTTGCTGCTCAACCTCGTCGACAAGGCCTACGCCTCTGACGCGCCCGATCATTGGCGGCTGCCACCCGATACGGAACAGATCCCCTACAAGCTGGTATAGCGTGGAACCGGCCGGCCCCCGCGCGTCAATCGGACGGCTCGAACCGTTGGTTTCGGTCGTCATCGCGACGCATAATCGCCCGGCGGCGCTGCGCCAGGCGCTGAAGAGCCTCCTGGCCCAGACGATGCCGAACTGGGAGGCGATCGTCATCGGCGACGCGTGTCGGGCGGACACCGCCGCAGTAGTCGCCGCATTCGAAGACGCCCGCATCTCCTATGTCGATCTTCCGGTGAATTTCGGCGAGCAGTCGGGGCCTAACAATATCGGCTTTGCCCGCGCCAGCGGACGCTTCATTGCCATCTTGAACCATGACGATCTCTGGTTTCCCGACCATCTGGCGTCCATGTGCGGCTGGATCGACGCCACCAGCGCCGATGTGGTCCTCGCACGGGGCGCGGCCGTCGTATCGACCGAGAGCAAAGGCTCCAAGCACACCCTTCTCGGAAAGGGGCGCGGCGGCTTCTATGATCCCGTCATCACGGTGGGATACGGTTCGACGCAAATGATCCGGCGGAGCTCGCTGCCAAGGCTCGGGCCATGGCGTCCGGCAAGCCAGTGCGTCTGCGAGAGTTCCCAGGACTGGCTATTTCGCGCCTGGCGCAAGGGGGCGCGGATCGCGACGATGCCGCATCTGACGGTGCTTATGCTGCATTCGGGCGCGCGCGAAGGCAGCTATGTCCACGACGCAGCCTGGGAGCAGGAAGAATTGCTGGAAGCAATGAGCGCGCCGGACGCACTGCGCGTCAGGATTCTCGGCAACGCCGAGGAACCTGCCCTGCCAAGCCGCTCCCGTTACCTCAGGCGCAGGCTGCTGGCTGCCCTCGGCATGCATCCGCGAGCGCGTTCCTTCCGTCGCCATTATCGCCGCGGCACGCTCGTTGCCATGCTGCGCCAGACACGCGGCTTGCCGCCAATGCCCGAGCGAGAACCAGACGCCGACGAATTGCTGGCCCGCTATCGCCATGGCAGCGAAAGGCGGGAAGCCGACTGAGTGCCCGCCGGGACGCGGAATGCATGATGTCATGCCGAAAAGCAAAGCCCGCGGGATCGCTCCCGCGGGCTTTGTCCTGCAATCTCCGCCGCGATCAGCCGTGCGCGAGCACGGCGAGCAGAAGCAGCGCGACAATGTTGGTGATCTTGATCGCCGGATTGACGGCCGGGCCGGCGGTGTCCTTGTAGGGATCGCCGACGGTGTCGCCGGTGACCGAGGCCTTGTGCGCCTCGGAACCCTTCAGGTGCTTGACGCCGGCCTTGTCGGTGAAGCCGTCCTCGAACGACTTCTTGGCGTTGTCCCAGGCGCCGCCGCCGGAGGTCATCGAGATGGCAACGAAGAGGCCATTGACGATGACGCCGAGCAGCGAGGCGCCGAGCGCCGCGAAGGCCGAAGCCTTCGAGCCCGAGATCAGGAACACGCCGAAATAGACGACGAGCGGCGCCAGCACCGGCAGCAGCGACGGGATGATCATTTCCCGGATCGCGGCCCTGGTCAGGATGTCGACCGCGCGCGCATAATTCGGCTTCGAGGTACCGGCCATGATGCCCTTATCCTCGCGGAACTGCTTGCGCACTTCCTCGACGATGGAACCCGCGGCGCGGCCGACGGCGGTCATCGCGATGCCGCCGAAAAGATAAGGGATCAGGCCGCCGAAGATGAGGCCGGCGACGACATATGGATTGGACAGGTCGAAGGAGATCTCGCCCATGCCCTGGAAGTAGGGGTACTTGTCGCCATTGGCGGCGAAGAACCGGAGATCGTTCGAGTAGGCCGCGAACAGCACCAGCGCGCCAAGGCCGGCCGAGCCGATGGCATAGCCCTTGGTCACCGCCTTGGTGGTGTTGCCGACCGCGTCGAGCGCGTCGGTGGAGTGGCGCACTTCCTTGGGCAGGCCGGCCATTTCGGCAATGCCGCCGGCATTGTCCGTGACCGGGCCGAAGGCATCGAGCGCGACGATCATGCCGGCAAGGCCGAGCATGGTGGTGACGGCGATCGCGGTGCCGAACAGGCCGCCGAGCTGGTAGGTGGCGATGATGCCGCCGACGATGACGATGGCGGGCAGCGCCGTCGATTCGAGCGAGACCGCAAGGCCCTGGATCACGTTGGTGCCGTGGCCGGTGACCGACGCCTGGGCGATCGAGTTCACCGGGCGCTTGTTGGTGCCGGTGTAGTATTCGGTGATCACCACGATCAAACCGGTCACCAGCAGACCGATCAGGCCGCAGATGAACAGGTTCTTGCCGGTGATGGCGACGCCGGCAACGGTGCCGACCTCGCCCCAGCCGACCGTGGCGGAGGTGGCGGCGGCAAGACCGACGATCGACAGCAGGCCGGTGACGATCAGGCCCTTGTAGAGAGCGCCCATGATCGAGCCGTTGGAGCCCAGCTTGACGAAGAAGGTGCCGACGATCGAGGTCAGGATGCAGGCGCCGCAGATGGCGAGCGGATAGAGCATGGCCGCGCCGAGAGCCGCAGTGCCACCGAAGAAGATGGCGGCCAGAACCATGGTGGCGACGACCGTCACCGCATAGGTCTCGAACAGGTCGGCGGCCATGCCGGCGCAATCGCCGACATTGTCGCCGACATTGTCGGCGATGGTGGCCGGGTTGCGTGGATCGTCCTCGGGAATACCGGCCTCTACCTTGCCGACGAGGTCGCCGCCGACATCCGCACCCTTGGTGAAGATGCCGCCGCCGAGACGGGCGAAGATCGAGATCAGCGACGCGCCGAAGCCGAGCGAGACCAGCGAGTCGATGACGACGCGATCATTCGGCTGCAGGCCCATCGGGCCGGTGAGGATGGCGTAGTAGATCGAGACGCCGAGCAGCGCCAGGCCCGCGACCAGCAGGCCGGTGATGGCGCCGGACTTGAAGGCGATGTCGAGGCCGGCGGCAAGGCTGTTCGATGCGGCCTGCGCGGTGCGAACATTGGCGCGCACCGAGACATGCATGCCGATGAAGCCGGCGGCGCCCGAAAGCACGGCGCCGATCAGGAAACCGATCGCGGAGGTTATGGAGAGCAGCCACCAGGCGAGCAGGAGCACGACGATGCCGACGACGGCGATGGTGGTGTACTGGCGCGCCAGATAGGCCTGGGCGCCTTCGCGGATGGCCGCGGAGATTTCCTGCATGCGCTGATTGCCCTGATCGGACGCAAGGACCGAACGTGTCGCCCAGATGGCGTAAAGGACTGAAAGCAAGCCGCAGGCGATGACGGCGGTAATGATGGTCATTGCCGGATTTTCCTCGATTGTTGGCCCAAAAGAACCCCTCCCTGGGCCGTTGGAACGGAGATGCATGCCGCGCACGGAATCCACCCCTTGGCTGGGGTGTATGCGAAACAAGGCTTGGAACGTCAAGATATTGTTCGGTTTTTGCCCGGCTTTCGCCCAAAAGAAGAAGGCAGTAAACGTTGTGCCAGCACGGGCCTGGAATTAGATCGATTGAAATGACGCGAGGGCACCTTCGCCCAATCCGCCGACCTAGCGCTATTCGGCGCCCTGCCCCATGCGCCGCGCGGCGTAGCGCTCGATCGCCGAGAGGCCGTCATAGATCAGCACCGCGAGCGCGGCGACGATCAGGCCGCCCTGCAGAACGAAGGCAAGATTATTCGAGATAAGGCCCGCGATGATCACCTCGCCCAGCGTCTTGGCGGCAACCGTTGAGCCGATGGTGGCGGTGGCTAGGCTGATGACCACGGAAAGCCGGATGCCGCCGAGGATCACCGGGGCGCTCAGCGGCAGCTCGACCTTCATCAGCCTTTGCCAGCCGGTCATGCCGGCGCCGCGCGCCGCTTCCATGACGTTGCCGGGCAGCGTGGTGAGCGCCGTCAGCGCGTTCTCGAAGATCGGCAGCAGGCCGTAAAGGAAAAGCGCGATCAGCGTCGGCTTCTCGCCGAAGCCGACGGCGGGCACGGCAAGCGCCAGCACGGCAACCGGCGGGAACGTCTGACCGATATTGACCAGGCTGCGCGACAAGGGCAGGAACTCGGCGCCGGCCGGCCTGGTGACCAGGATGGCTAAAGCCACCGCGACGATCGTCGCCGCCACGGTCGCGACCAGCACGGTGCGCAGATGCTGCAGGGTCAGCGTCAGCAGGCTGCCCTGGTTGTAGATTGCCGGCGCGCCATTCTCGGTCAGCGGCTTCAGCAGCGGCTCGAACCAACCGGGGCTGGTGATGAAAACCACCAGCAACGCCAGGACGGCCAGCCTCAGCAGCGCGGGCAGCCAGGCTTTCATTGCGGCCTCGCCGCGCGTTTCACCAAGCCTTCGACGGTGACACGGCCTAGCAGCTTGCCGTCGGCGTCCTTCACCGGCAGCGCGGGGCGCCCGGACCATAACAACTCGGCCAGCGCGTCACGCTGCGTGGCGTCACCTGGGATCGCCTCGCCTTCGGCGCCGCCCGGCTCCACGGCATCGCGCACAGGCCCGAGCGACAGCAGCCGGAACGGCTTTTCGCTGGCGCCGACCAGCGTCTCGACGAAATCGCTTGCCGGCCTCGCAAGGATCTCCGCCGGTTTTGCGTATTGCACAAGCTTACCGGCATCCATGACGGCGATCTTGTCGCCCAGATGCACGGCCTCTTCCATGTCGTGGGTGACGAGGATGATGGTGGTGCCGAAACGCTTCTGGATCGCCAGCAGATCCTCCTGCGCCTTGGTGCGGATGATCGGGTCGAGCGCGCCGAAGGGCTCGTCCATCAAAAGCACGTTCGGCTCGGCGGCCAAAGCGCGGGCGACGCCGACACGCTGCTGCTGGCCGCCGGAAAGCTCGTGCGGGTAACGCGGGCCGTAGGCCTGTGGATCGAGCTGGTAGAGTGTCATCAGCTCGTCGACACGCGCCTTGATGCGATCCCTGTCCCAGCCGAGCAGCAGCGGCACGGTGGCGATGTTCTGCGCCACCGTGCGGTGTGGAAACAGGCCATGGCCTTGAATGGCGTAGCCGATGCTGCGGCGCAGCTGATAGCCAGGCACGGAGCGGTTGTCGGCGCCGTCGAGCCTGACGACGCCCGAGGTCGGCTCGACCAGCCGGTTGATCATCCTGAGCAGCGTCGTCTTGCCGGATCCCGACGTGCCGACGATGGTGGCGATGGTCCGGGGCTCGATGACCATCGAAACGTTATCGACCACCGTCGTTGCGTCGTAGCGCTTGGTGATGCCCTCTATCTCGATCATGCCGTCTCAACCCTGCGCTTGGTGGCTGTCATCTCGATCACCGCATCAAGGATGATCGCCGCGGCAAAGGCCAGCGCCACGGTGGGCAGCGCGCCGAGCAGCACCAGATCCATCGCCGTCTGGCCGACACCCTGGAAGACGAACACGCCGAAGCCGCCGCCGCCGATCAGCGCCGCGATGGTGGCGAGCCCGATATTCTGCACCAGCACGATGCGGATGCCGGTCAGGATCACCGGAAAGGCGAGCGGAAACTCGACGTCGAGCAGGCGCTGGCGGTCGGTCATGCCCATGCCACGCGCGGCGTCGTTGGCCGCGCGGGGTACACCAGCCAGCCCGACCACGGTGTTGGCCACCACCGGCAGCAGCGAATAGAGGAAGAGCGCCACAAAGGCGGGCGCGGTTCCGATGCCCCTGATGCCGATCGCGGCGGCGCCTGGCACATGCAGGGCGACCCAGCCGAGCGGAGCGATCAGCAGGCCGAAGAGCGCGATCGAAGGAATAGTCTGGATGATGTTGAGCACATTGAGCACCCCTGCCCGCAGCGTCTCGACGCGATGGCAAAGGATACCGAGCGGTATGCCGACGATCACCGCGCCGACCAGCGAGCCGAGCGCCAGCGTGACGTGCTTGGAGGCTTCGGCCCAGAAGCTGTCGGCGCGGCTGGCATATTCCTTGAGGATGGAGAGACTGTCCCAAAGGCCCGACACAAGCAGCGCGGCGATGGCCAGAGCGGCAATCATCAAGACCCCCACGCGAGACCAGGGCGACAGGTTCAGCCGAGTCAGCACATCGGCCAGCAGCAGCGTGAAGGCAAAGATCAGCAGCCAGAAACCGGAGGCCGGGGCGATGCGGGCGAACGTGTTGCCGTCGGGCGTCAGGAAAGCACCGGCGACGCCGATCAGGATCGCAAGAGCGACCAGCGCGACGATGCTGGCGGCCAGCCTGATGATGAGCGGTGTCTTCAGCAGAGCAATGATGCCGCCCACGATCACGATCGCCAGCAGCAGCATACCAAGCGTCGGCGGCAACGCTTCGAGGATCGAACGCGCTTGCCCCGGCACGATACGGTTGGCGCGGAACGTGGCGAACGGGGCGAAGAGCGCCGCGTAGGCGACGATCGCGGCGATGACGATGCCGAGCTTGTCGAAACGAAGGGTCATTGCTTACCCCCTGCGGCTTTGGCGATTGGCGAAAGCCTACGGGACAGCCAATCTCCCCTTGCGGGGGAGATCAGCAGTTCCGCCAACCGCACCTCTCCGACTCGCGTTTATTATGCCGCGATCTACTTCAGGAACCCGTTCTTCTTCAAAAAGTCCTCGGCCACCCCCTTCGCAGGCTCACCACCCAATTGCACGCGCCCATTGAGCTCCTGCAGCGTAGTAAGGTCGAGCTTGGCGAACACCGGCTTCAGCAGCGTCTCGATCTCGGGATGTTCCTTCAGCACCTTCTCGCGGATGATCGGTGCCGGCTGGTAGACCGGCTGCACGTTCTTGTCGTCCTGGAGAACGACAAGGCCGGAGGGCTGGATGCCGCCATCGGTGCCGTAAACCATGGCGGCGTTGGCGCCGTTGGTCTGATTGGCCGCGGCAGCGATGGTCGCCGCGGTGTCGCCACCGGAGAGCGTGATCAGCTGGTCGGGCTTCAGTGTGAAGCCGTAGGTTGTCTGGAAGGCCGGAAGCGCCGCCGCCGAATTGACGAACTCGGCGGAAGCCGCCAGCACCACTTTGCCGCCGCCGGCGACATATTTGCCGAAGTCCGTCAGCGTGACGAGCTTGTTCTCGTCGGCCACCTCCTTGCGCAGCGCGATCGCCCAGGTGTTGTTGGCCGGCGACGGCGACAGCCAGACGATCTTGTTGGCGTCGTAGTCGAGCTTCTTGGCGGTCTCGTAAGCCTTGGCGGCATCCTTCCAGACCGGATCGTCGGCCTTCTGGAAGAAGAAGGCCGCGTTGCCGGTATATTCGGGGTAGATGTCGATCTCGCCAGCGGTGATCGCCTTGCGCACCACGGGTGTCGCGCCGAGCTGGATGCGGTCGGTGGTCTTGATGTTGTTGGCGTTGAGCACGAGCTGAATGATGTTGCCCAACACACCGCCTTCGGTATCGATCTTCGAGGAGACAACCACCTGGGCGCTGGCCGAGGCAGTGGCAAGGCCGAGCGCGATGGCTGCTACGGCGAGCTTTCCGATTGAAAACATTGTGAAATCCCTTGCTGTGAACCGATTGATCGGTGGCTGCATATGAGCACGGCTATAACGGGCAGTCGGGGTACACGGTTTCATAACTCGGGGGACAGGCGCAATAATTTTGTTCGATCCGACAAAAGCGCTGTTCAACCCGACATAGCGCAATGCCGACCTAAGGCCGGGTGGCGGCCTGCCCTGTTCTGGGGAATACTAGAAAGGCGGGTCGGCGGCCAAAACAGGAGTGTGTCATGGCCAAGCACAAAGTCGGCTACCTTATCGGCAGCCTCGCCAAGGGCTCCATCAACCGCAAGCTTGCGAAGGCCCTCGTCAGACTGGCGCCGCCCGAACTTGAAATGACGGAAATCTCTTTCAAGGACCTGCCGCTCTACAGCTACGACTATGACGCAGCCTTCCCACCCGTCGCCCTGGAGTTCAAGAAAGCCATCGCGTCGGTCCAGGCGGTGCTTTTCGTCACGCCGGAGTACAACCGATCGATCCCCGGCGGCCTGAAGAATGCGATCGACTGGGCCAGTCGCCCCTACGGCAAGAACTCCTTTGCCCGCAAGCCGACCGCCGTCATCGGAACGTCGCCGGGCGCGATCGCTACCGCCGTCGCCCAGCAGAGCCTGCGCAGCGTGCTTAGCTTCTGCAACGCGCCCCAGATGAATTCGCCCGAAGCCTACATTCAGTTCACTCCGGGGCTGATCACCGACGATGGCGAGGTGACCGTGGCGTCAACAGAGACATTCCTGCGCAACTACATGCAGGAGTTCCACATGTTCATCGCGCGGGTCCTGCAGGTGCTCCCGCCGGATGCATGACGCTGGCCTCGTTTTCAGGCAGGTCAGGCAGGTTGTTCAAGTGGCCGGAAGAGCGGGTCGGGCGCCCCTTCAAGGTTTGGGAGCGCCCACAAGCTTCAACGTGCCGAGCGCCACAAAGCAGAGCGCGACGACCGGAAAGACAATCCAGTTCAGCATGGTCCAGCCCCAGGCATTGTAGATCGCGCCCGACATCAGCGAGGAGAATGCGACGGAGCCGAACAGGACGAAGTCGTGGAAGCCCTGGACCTTGCTCTTCTCGGAGGGCCGGTAGCTGGCGGCGACCATTGCGGTTGCGCCGATGAAACCGAAATTCCAGCCGAGCCCGAGCAGGATCAAGGCGGTCCAGAACTGCCACAGCGCCAGTCCGGAAAGCGCGACGACGGCGCAGCCGATCAACAGGGTAAGGCCAGTGGCGACGATGCGCTCGGCGCCGTAGCGGTGGATCAGCGTTCCGGTGAAGAAGCTCGGCCCGAACATGGCCATGACGTGCCAGGAGATACCCAGCGTGGCATCGTCTTCCGACAAGCCGCAGCCGACCATTGCGAGCGGCGCGCCGGTCATGACAAAGCTCATCAGCGCATAGCTGCCGACGGTGCAGAAAAGTGCTGCGACAAAACGCGGTTGGGTGACGATTTCAGCCAACGGTCGGGCATCGCTTGTGTCAGTTTCGGTCACGGCGTTTGCATGTGGGGAAACGCGCAGGAACGACAGGACGAGCGCGCCGACCGCCGCCAGGGGCAGAATCGAGGCGAACGATCCCGCGAACATGACGGGGGCCAGCAATTCGCGGGTGTAGATGACGATCTGCGGCCCGAGAATGGCGGTGATGATGCCGCCCGCCAGCACGAAGGAGATGGCGCGTGCCTTGAATTCGGGCGGCGCGTTGTCGGCGGCGGCGAAACGGAACTGCTGGACGAAGGCGCCGCCGACGCCGATGACGCAGAGGCCGAAGGCGAACAGCCAGAAGCTCCCGTGGAAGAGCGCGAGGGTGGCGATCAGGCCGCCGAATGCGGTGACCACGGTGCCGGTCGTGAAGCCGCCGCGATGGCCGAGGCTGCGGATGATGGCGGCAGCCGGCAAAGCGCCTAGCGCCACGCCGAGATTGAATCCGGTGATCGGCGCCGTCGCCAACGACTTGTCGGGACCGAGCAAGTATTGACCGGCAAGCGCGCCGAGCGAAATGGCGATCGGCGCGGCCGAGCCGACGATCGCCTGGGCGGCGGCAAGCAGGACGGCGGTGCGGCGCCCTTCCCTGCCGGCCTCGACGATCGCCGCCGTCGCGGTTGTCACGAGGCGTCCTTGCCACGTCCCTCGCCGCGTACCCGGCGCGAGACACGATCCAGCACGGCGTTCACCAGCTTCGGCTCGTCTTCCTCGTAGAACGCCTTGGCGATGTCGACATATTCAGAGACGATGACGGCGACCGGCACGTCTTCGCGCTTCATCAGTTCATAGACGCCGGCACGCAGGATGGCGCGCAGCGTCGAATCCAGCCGCGACAGCGGCCAGTCCTCGGTCAGGGCCTGGCGGATGACGGGATCGATGGTCTTCTGGTTCTCGACGACGCCGGTCAGGATGGCGCGGAACCATTGCGCGTCGGCCTCGCGATAGAGCGCGCCATCGACTTCCTTGCCGAGGCGGAAGGTCTCGTATTCGGCCGTGATCTCGAAGACGCCGCTACCGGCCACATCCATCTGATAGAGCGCCTGGACGGCGGCAAGACGGGCGGCGCCGCGCTTGTTGGCGTGGCGCACCGATCCGGTCGAGGCGGGCTCGGTCACGATTGGGCTCCGAATTTCTCTTTGAGCGCGATCATGGTCAGCGCCGCGCGCGCGGCGAAGCCACCCTTGTCGCCTTCTGTCTTTCGCGCACGCGTCCAGGCCTGCGCGTCGTTCTCCGTGGTCAGGATGCCGTTGCCGACCGCGATCGCCTCCTGCACCGACAAGTCCATCAGCGCACGGCTCGATTCATTGGCGACGATGTCAAAATGATAGGTGTCGCCGCGGACGATGGTGCCCAACGCGACGAAGCCGTCATAATGCGTGCCGCCTTCGGCCGCGCCATCGAGCGCGAAGGTGATGACGGCCGGTATTTCAAGCGAACCGGGAACCGTCACCACGTCATAGGTGGCGCCGGCCTCATCGAGCGCGCCGGTCGCGCCTTCGAGCAGGGCGTCGGCGAGATCGTCGTGAAAGCGCGCTTCGACAATGAGCAGATGCGCCTTCGCCTTCGGGCGAATGAACGCTTTGCCGTGTTGGGATGTGCCAGCCATAAAAGTCTCCGGGGGGTTGCCGGTGACTTAGGCCGAAGCCGGGTTGATCGCAAGCGGAAGATTGCTGCAGTCAGACGCCAGTAGCCTGGCGATAGCGACGCACCGTGTCCCTCAGACGGTCGTTCACCGGCCGCGGATTGGTCAGCGCTTCAACGAACACCTTGCGATCGTCGACCGACAGATTGAGGCCGGGCGCGTCCTCGACGTGGAGCTTTTCTCGCCGAGCGGAGCCAATTTCGTCCTTGGTCATCACAGCCCCTCTTTCGCCGCCTCCGCCAGGCGCGCGGCGTAGCGCGCCATGGTGTCGATCTCGATGTTGACGCGGTCGCCCGCCCGGCGCTCGCCCCAGGTGGTAACGGTCAGCGAGTGATGGATGAGCAGCACGTCGAAGCGGGTGCCTTCGACCTTGTTGACGGTGAGTGAGGTGCCGTCGAGCGCGACCGACCCCTTGGGCGCGATGAACTTCGCCAGGTGGCGCGGCGCTTCGAGGGTGAAGCGCACGGCATCCCCCTCCTCCTTGCGCTCGACGATCTCGGCGGTGCCGTCGACATGGCCGGAGACGATGTGGCCGCCGAGCTCGTCGCCGATCTTCAGCGCCCGTTCGAGGTTGATACGGGTACCGGATTTCCAGCTCGAAGCCGTGGTCAGCCTCAGCGCTTCCTCCCAGGCCTCGACCTCGAACCAGCGCGCGTTCGAGCCTTGCTCGGGAAGCGCGGTCACGGTGAGGCAGACGCCACCACAGGAAATCGAAGCGCCAATCGCGATGGTGTCAGGATCATAGGCGGTGTCGATGCGCAGGCCGATGCCTTCAGCGAGCGGCTTCACAGCGGCTACCGTGCCAACGTCGGTGACGATGCCAGTAAACATTACAGACCCCTTACCCACTCGGCGTAAGCGTCCTCGCCGAAGCGCATGTCACGCAATTTGCGAAATCCAGCCGGGATATGGTCGGCGTCGATGGGCGATGCAATACCGTCCTCACCGATGGCGTCCGGGCCTTGGAAGAGGACAATGCGGTCGACAAGATTTTCATCGAGGAAGGCCTTGGCCACCTGGGCGCCGCCTTCGACCAAAACGCTTGCCATGCCTAGCGCGGCAAGGTCTTCCAGCAATTCCGGCAAAGCGACGACGCCGTCATGGGTTTCGGTGCCGATGAAGCGCACGCCGGCACGTTCGAGCGCCGCCCGCCGATGCGGGTCGGCTTCCAGGCAAGCGGCGACATAGAGCGGCACGCGGTCGACGCCGGAAACCAGCTTGGACGTCTCCGGCAACCGGATCTGCCGATCGAGGATGATACGCGCCGGCGAGCGGTTCTCCAGTCCCGGCAGGCGCACGGTCAGCGCCGGATCGTCCTCGAGCGCCGTGCCGATGCCGACCAGGATGGCGTCAGACTCGGCGCGCATCAGATAGACGTCGCGTCGCGCGATCTCGCCGGTGATGGCGACCTGGCCGGCGCCCTTGCGGCCGATCTTGCCGTCGCTGGAAAGCGCAAGCTTCAGAGTTACTTCGGGGCGTTTTTTCAGAGAGCGAGTCAGATAGCCGGCCATCTGCTCGGCAGCCTCGGCCGCCAGCACCTTCTCCACCACCTCGATGCCGGCAGCGCGCAGGATGGCGTAGCCTTGGCCGGAGACGCGTGGATCGGGATCGCTCGCCGCACCCACCACCCGCGCTATGCCGGCATTGACCAGCGCATTGGCGCAAGGCGGCGTGCGGCCGTGATGGGCGCAAGGCTCCAGCGTGACATAGGCAGTGGCGCCACGGGCCAGTTCGCCAGCCTCGGCCAGCGCCTCGGTCTCGGCGTGCGGGCGGCCGCCGACTGCCGTCACGCCGGTGCCGACGATCATCGGCCCGGCGCCGTCGTCGCGCACGATGATGGTGCCGACGGAAGGGTTGGTCGAGGTGCGGCCGGCATTGCGGCGCGACAGCCTGATGGCCGCGGCCATGAAACGGCGGTCAAGGGCCGCCTGCGCGGCCTCGTCCAGTCGCGGTCCCGCCATGTTCAGCCGGCGTCCTCTTCGGTCTTTTCCTCGTCGCCCTTCAATTCGCCTAGCAGTTCATGGAAATCCCTGGCCTCGCGGAAATTGCGATAGACCGAGGCGAAGCGGACATAGGCGACGTCATCCAGCGACTTCAATGCCTCCATGACCAGCCGGCCGACCTCACCCGAGGCGATCTCGGTTTCGCCCGAGCTTTCGAGCTGGCGTACGATGCCGGTAACGGCGCGGTCGATGCGCTCGGGGTCGACATTGCGCTTGCGCACGGCGATCTCGACGGAGCGCAGCAGCTTGTCGCGGTCGAAGGGCACTTTGCGGCCGGACTTCTTGATGACGACGAGGTCGCGCAGCTGCACGCGCTCGAAGGTGGTGAAACGGCCGCCGCAATCGGGGCACACCCGCCGCCTGCGGATCGCCGCGCCATCCTCGGCGGGACGCGAATCCTTCACCTGCGTATCTTCGGACTGGCAATAGGGGCAGCGCATGGAAAGCCTTGGGTTCGCGATTCAGGCATGATCCCGAAAAGTTGCAGGCTTTTCGGAGAAGATCATGCTTCAAAAACAAAATTTTAGAGTGAGAGGGCGATTCAAGGAAGCGTCATCTCACTCTGGTGGGCGAAAGGCTTAGAGCCTTTTGTGTCTCAGAGATAGCGAGGCGGAAGCAAGATTGCCAGCGCCCTGCCCCGCAAGCGTCAAGGCGCGACGTCCTTGGTCGAAAACCCGCAGGACGTGCCGAGATTGCGATAGGCCTTGGTGAAGCCGTCCATCGGGATGCTGGTGACCTTCTGTTTGCCGAAAGTCACATCGAGCGAGGTAACCTTGCGCATGGCACGCAGCAGGGCAAGGCTGGTCTTGGCCTGGTTGTCGACCATCCAGCTGGGACGACCGCCGGCGGCGGCGTTGGAGCTTACGGTCGCGGCAACCTTCACGCCCGGATCACCGAAGGTCGCGGCGATCTTGTCGCCGGTCGGCAGGGTCTTGTTGTCGATAATGAACATGATGGCCGGATACGCGTCCGGCGGCAGCGCGTCGCCGGTCGAGATCGACAGCGTCAGGGACCCGGCATTGCCGGTGCCGTCGACGAAAGCCGTCGAGGCGGCGCAGGTCTTGTGCGCGTCCTGCCCGGTATCGAGCGTATCGATGATGGTGGTCCACTTGCCGAACGTGTTGGTGGCCGGCAAGTCGGCGTTCGTCTGCTCCTCAGCAACCGCGCCGGAAGCGGTCAGCGAGCCAAACAGGACCAAGGCGGCAAAGCGGGAAGTGCGCATCATCAAGTCTCCGGTAAGCCGCGCCGCCCGATCAAGGAGCGGCGCGCAGCGCAGGGATAAAAGATGACGCGCGGCGCCTGGTCAACCGAGATAGGGGTAAAGCGGGAAGCGATCGGTCAGCGCCGTGACCTTGGCCTTCACCGCGGCCTCGACCGCCGCATTGCCCTCGTCGGAATTCGCCACTTTCAGACCGTCCAGCACCTCGGCGATCAGCTTGCCGATCTCGCGGAATTCGGCCTGGCCGAAGCCGCGTGTGGTGCCGGCCGGCGTGCCGAGGCGCACGCCCGAGGTGACGAACGGCTTTTCCGGATCGAACGGGATGCCGTTCTTGTTGCAGGTGATGTTGGCGCGGCCCAGCGCTGCTTCCGCACGCTTGCCGGTGGCGTTCTTCGGACGCAGATCGACCAGCATCAGATGGTTGTCGGTGCCGCCGGAGACGATATCGAGGCCGGTCTCCTGCAGGCTGGACGCCAGCGCCTTGGCATTGGCGACGATGCTTTCGGCATAGGCCTTGAAGCTCGGCTTCAGCGCCTCGCCAAGCGCGACCGCCTTGGCGGCGATGACATGCATCAGCGGGCCGCCCTGCAGGCCCGGGAACACCGCCGAGTTCATCTTCTTGGCGATTTCCTCGTCGTTGCACAGGATCATGCCGCCGCGCGGGCCGCGCAGCGACTTGTGCGTCGTCGTGGTCACGACATGGGCATAGGGCAGCGGCGACGGGTGCATGCCGCCGGCGACCAAGCCAGCAATATGGGCCATGTCGACCATCAGATAAGCACCGATCGAATCGGCGATCTCGCGAAAACGCTTCCAGTCCCAGATGCGCGAATAGGCGGTGCCGCCGGCCAGGATCAGCTTCGGCTTGGTCTCGTGCGCGGTCTTCTCGATGGCGTCCATGTCGAGCAGATGATCGTCCTTGCGCACGCCGTAGGAGACGACCTTGAACCACTTGCCGCTCATGTTGACCGGCGACCCGTGCGTGAGGTGGCCGCCCGAGTTCAGGTCGAGGCCCATGAAGGTGTCGCCGGGCTGCAGCAGCGCCAGGAACACCGCCTGGTTCATCTGGCTGCCGGAATTCGGCTGGACGTTGGCGAAGTTGCAGCCAAACAGCTTTTTCGCGCGCTCGATGGCCAGCTCCTCGGCCACGTCGACGAACTGGCAGCCGCCATAGTAGCGCTTGCCCGGATAGCCTTCGGCATATTTGTTGGTCATGATCGAGCCCTGCGCCTCGAGCACCGCGCGCGACACGATGTTTTCAGACGCGATCAGCTCGATCTCATGGCGCTGGCGACCGAGTTCGTTGCGGATGGCGCCGAAGATTTCCGGATCGGCGTCGGCAAGCGTGGTCTCGAAGAAGGATTCGAATTTGCTGGAGGCTGCCGCTGCATTTGACATGGCTTGCTTTCCCTTGGGGCCGGAGGTCTGCGAGGTCGCCGCGCATTAACACAGTTGTTTTCGGGCCGCCACGTTTGCGGCGCGAAATTTGCTGGCCGGTTTGCGCCAAGACAGCGCAGCCGGTTGTAGAGCGGTTCGCCGTTTCTCGGAAACGGCGAACCGCTTTACCTCTTTGTTTTACGCAGTTCCGGACGGAAAACCGATCACACTTTTCCTGGAACTGCCCTAATCCCGCGGCGCGCGGCCCTTTAGGATCGCTTCGGAGAAGGTGATCTCGGTGAACAGCTTGCGCGCCGTATGGTCGTTGATGTCGCCGCGGCGGAACATGGCCTGCAGCTCGGCGCGCTCGGCCTCGATGCCCGCCAGCCTGAGCTCCATCTCGATCCGGCCGGCTTCGCGGGCCTCGGCCCGCGCTTCGTCGGCGCCGTCGGAGAGCGAGATGCGGCGCCGGTAGATCGAGGCGACGCTCTCGGCGATGGCGAGCTTCATCTCAGCTGCCTCTCCTTCACTGCCGTCGCTGGCGAGGCTTTCGATCCTGGCGATGGCCGCGTTGGCGGCGCCGACGCGGGCCCGACGCTCTTCGGCGGCACCCGGATGCTCGCCTGGTTCGACGAGACCGCGCGCGACCGCCGGCAGGGTCAAGCTGGCGATCGCCAGCGAGCAGATGATGACGCCGGCGGCGAGGAAGATCACGAGGTCGCGGGCCGGGAACGGCGAGCCGTCCTGCAAGGTAAGCGGCAGGGACAGGATGCCGGCCAGCGTCACCGCGCCGCGCACGCCGGCGATCGAGCCGGCGAGCCTGACGCGAAAGCCGAAGGGCTCGGCCTTGCGCTTGCCAAGCCGGGCGGCAAGCACGGCACCGATATCGCCGATCCAGATCCAGATGAAGCGCAGCCCGATGAGGCAAAGCGTGAGCAACAGCACGGTCAATGCCGGCTCGAACAGCCAGTGCCGGGTGGTCAGCTCCGGTGGCACCTTGCGGATGATGTCGGGCAGTTGGAGGCCAAGCAGGATGAAAAGCGAGCCGTTGAACATGAAGATCAACATCGACCACAGCGAGATCGTCTGGATGCGCGCCGAGACCGCCATGTGGCGGACGATGCCGGAATATCCGGTCAGAAGGCCTGCCGTGACCGCCGCCAGGATACCCGAAGCATTCAAATGCTCGGCGATCAGATAGGCGACGAAGGGCAATAGCACCATAACCAGCACCTGCGCTTCTGCCGGTGTGCTGGTGATACGGCTGAGAATCTGCAACGACTTCGCCGCGATGAACAGCGCCGCGACACCGGCGAGGATGCCGACCGCCACGGCCAGGAGGAAGCTCAGGGATGCCCCGGCAAACGAAAAGCTGCCGGTCAGCACCGCCGCGACGGTGAAGCGGAACATCACCAGGCCGGAAGCGTCGTTGAGCAGCGACTCGCCTTCCAATATGTGCATCAGCCGCGCCGGGACGAGATTGCGGTCGACGATCGAAGACACGGCGACCGCGTCGGTCGGCGACAGCACTGCGGCCAAAGCGAAGGCGACCACCAGCGGGATGCTCGGCACCAGCCAGTGCAAGGCGTAGCCGAAGCCGACGATGGTGAAGAAGACGAGCCCGATGGCGAGGTCGAGGATCGGACCGCGCAGCGCCATCAGCTCACGCTTCGGCGCCGAAAAGGCGTCGCCGAACAGAAGCGGCGGAATGAACACCAGCAGGAACAGTTCCGGATCCACTTCGATGTGAACGCCTCGCGCAGGCCAGGCAAGCGCGACGCCAATAGCGATCTGCAGCACCGGCAGCGGCACGCGCACCAGCCGCACCAGCGCGCCCGAAACGGTCACGAAGGCGAGCACGACGAGGATGAAGACGGCGACGTCCATGGCGCGATTCCGGCTGTTTCGACCGACCATGGGCAATTGCCGGCCTCGCGTCCAGCCGGCCGGGCATGGCGCGGCCGCACTAACCGCGGACGGGCCGCCGTACCGCTAAAGTGACAGAACCGCCTTCGGCACGGAACAAAGCACCGTGAAAGCGGGGTTCACGACATTGCCGATGCGCAGGCTGCAGGTCTGGCTGACCAGTTGATGCGCGTCCATCGTATCGAGGCCTGTACGATGCGCTACCCAGCGCACCAGGCCGGCGGCCGCGATGCGGGCAGCGTCGTCCAGCGGCCGCGCGCAGCCGATGACACCGATATGGTTTTCGGTCTCCAGGCGCGGCCAGTCGAAGCTCTCGTCCGCGGTGGCCTTCTCCACGGAAAGGGTCGTGAAGAAGGCGCCCTCGACCGCGGTGCCGGCGATCTCGCCGTCGCCCTGCGCGTAATGGCCGTCACCGATATAGATGTGCCCGCCATCGATATTGGCCCGCAGGTAAAGCGTTGCGCCCTCGGTCAGGTCCGGGATGTCGAAATTGCCGCCGAAGTCGCCGGGGACCACGCCGAGGCGGACCTCGCCATGCGCGGGCGCGACGCCCAGCGTCCCGTGGAACGGCCGATAGCCGGCGCGCAGCGTGCGGCCGGAGGAGGTCTGCGTGGTCAGTTCGGTTCGATCGGACGAAAGGCGCCAGATCCACACCCGCTCTTCCTGCTCCGCCTGCAAATTGGGCGAGGCGCGAGTTCCCGACAGGAAACCGAAATTCGGCGATATCGTCGCCACGCCCCAGTCGCGTGCCGGCTCCAGGCGGTGAAGGCGGATTGCCATGATATCGCCGGCCTTGATGCCTTCGACAGCGATCGGACCGACCAGTGGGTTCACCTTTGGATAAGGAGCGACCTCCCGCGGCCTGCCGTCGACGCTGGTCAGCCGGCCGGAGAAGCAATCCTCGGTGAAGACCGTGAATTGCTCGCCGGGCCCGACGGAAAGCCGCGGCGCATGCCCTCCCAATTGGAAGACGAAATCGTGCCCGTCGTTCAGCGGTCGAACCAAGTGCCGGCTCCCAGTTTCTCGACAATGTCGACAAATGCCTGCGTGGCGTCGCGATGGATGCTGTGGCCGACATTGGGCATCACGACGACGGACCGCTCGCCGACCTCCGCCCGCAGGCGCTGGGTGTCGTCGGGCGGGACGAACCGGCTCACATCCGGCAGGACCCAGACCGTCGGCAGCATCTTGGCCAGGCGCGCCGCCTCGTCCCGCAGGTCCCAGGGCGCGTTGCCGGCGAAGGCCGAACGCGCGTCGTCGAAGGATATCTGCTCGAGCGACACGACCTTCCAGGCGGCGTCCCGCCGCGACCAGCCGGGATTGAGTTTCAGCAACCCCTCGATGTCGTGAGGCAGGTTTGCCTCGTCCCAGTCCAACATGCCCTTCGGCGTCGCCTTGTCGGCGAAATGCGAGACCGGGTCTTCCAGAAGCATAGCCTTCGGCCGGAACAGGCCGCGCAGCACGCCAAGCTGCGCCAGCGTGCCGCCGAAGGAATGGCCAAGCAGCACATCCGGCGCGTCGGGCAGGTTCTCGGCAAAATCGGCGAGCAGACTGTCGAAGGAGAAATCGCCGTTACCGCGCGCGCTTTCGCCATGGCCGCGCATGTCGGGAGCAATCACCTGCCAGCCGCGGGCGGCAAGCAGCCTGGCCGGCTCGGTCATGGCGCCCGCATTGGCGGTGATGCCGTGCAGCGCCACCATCGTCTTCGGCGCGCCGCGGTCGCCCCAGCGCATGATATTGAGCGTCACCATGTCAGGCTCCCGCGGCCCAGCCGACGATCTGCCGCCAGAGCGTCGTGTAGCCCGGCCAGTCGACAAAAGCCGGCGGCGCCCAATGCGGCCCGCAATCGGAGGCGAAGGCGACCGACCGTCCCTTGCCGAATTCCGCCGCGACGATCAGGGGATCGTTGCCGACGGTCGCGACCACCGTCGCCTTCTGCCTGGCGGCAAAGCGGTTGTAGCCGAGCAGCGCCGGCCATTCCGCTTCCAGTCCGCCGACGATCGGATGATTTGCCGCGGCAACACGCGGCTTCACGCCTTGCGGCCGCTCGGCGCGGTCATCGCCCGCCTCCATCTCCACGCCCAGCACCTCGGCGACCTCGGTGTCGCGATAGCGCGCCTTGGCGTCGATGCCCTGGAAGGTCATGTAGCCGCCGATCATCACCAGTCCGCCGCCGCCGAGCACATAGTCGCGTATGGCTTCGAGGCGATTGGGCAGCGTCTTCGAGCGCACGAACGTGTCGGGGTGGAGCAACAAGGTGTTGGCGCCGATGTCGCTCAGCATGACGCAGTCGAATTTTGCCAGTTCGCCCGCGCTGAAGGGAAAGTCACGCGCGGCGATATGGGCCGGCTGGTAGACAACGTCCCAACCTCCGCCCTCAAGGGCCTCGCGCAGCCAGCGCACGCCTTCGGCGTACTCGGTCGTGGTGAAGGAATCGAAGCCCTTCTGATGGATCGAATGAACGGTCCAGGACTCGCCCGCGATCAGGACGCGACGACTCTTTGTCATATTTCCTCTCCTGTTCTGTCAGGCCGGCTGGCCAACCGCTTCAGCGCGGCGATGAAGGCGGCGTGGATGCCCTCCCCGTCAAGCTCGACGGCGATTTCGGCGTTCGGCGCTCCGGAGCGTCCGGCAAAGTCGATGACCGTGCGGCCATAGGTCAACCTGCCGGCGAGCTCGACCTCGAGGCGCGCCGGGACTGTCCTGGCCAGGGAAGGCTCGGCCGCGACAAGGGACGCCACGGGATCGTTGAGCGGCATGGCGGCAGGGCCGAACACGCCCGGGCGGAATGTTTTGTTCAGCGAGCGCAAGAGCTCGGCGGCGAAACGCCCGACCCTACCGCCGATTGCCTCGGCGTCCGCGATCAATCGATCGGTGATAACCGCCTGCGGTCCGACGTCGATCGGAACGAGCGTCAAGGGAATGCCGGCTCCGAACACGATGGCTGCCGCCTCCGGATCGCACAGCACGTTCCACTCCGCCGCCGCGGTCTTGTTGCCGAGCCCCCATGCGCCGCCGAGCGACACGACGCGCTCGATCTTCTGTGGCAGACCGGGGTTGCGCCGCAACGCCAAGGCCAGATTGGTCAACGGACCCGTGGTGACGACGGTGCTTGCGACGCCCGAAACGACAAGCTCGGCGATGAGGTCGCTGGAGTGGCGCGGATCGAGAGCGACCGCTTCGAGATCCGGCCGCTCCGGGTCGAGCGCGCTGGTCTGGTCGAGAATACCGGCGATCAGCCTTTCGCGCACCAATGGCCCCATGGCGCCAGCCGCGACCGGAACGTCGCCGCGCCCTGTGAAAGCCACGGCAATGGCGCCGTTGCGTGCCGTGCGGTCGCCGGCGAGGTGGCCGGCGCCCGTCGTCACCGCCTTCAGGTCGAGCGCCTCATGGCCGGCCGCGACCAGGATGCCCAGGGCATCGTCATTGCCCGGATCGCAATCGAGGATGATCGGCTTCGTCATTGGGGATTATCCCGAATTCGGGCCGGCCGATTGCGCACGAGGATGCGCCAGCGGGCGAAAGTCAGGCCGATGATGGCAGCGACATAAGGCAGCATCAGCACGAACTGCGAGGGGATGGCGAACACCTGCAGGCGGTCGCCCAGAGCGCCGAAGAAGCCGAACAGGAAAGATGCCGCCGCCGTCATCCAGGGCTGGCCGCCGCCGAACAGCGTTGCGGCAAGCCCGATGAAGCCGCGGCCGCTGGTCATGTCCGGCAGGAAGAAATGCAGCTTGTCCATGGCAAGCTGCGCGCCGGCGAGCCCGGCCAGCAGGCCGCTGATCGCCAAGGACAGGGCCTTCATGGCGGCGATGCGGATACCGGCGGAGCGCGCTGCGTGCTCGTCCTCTCCCGCGGCCCGCAGGCTGGCGCCGAGCGGCGTCTTGTAGAGGAAGACATAGGTGAGCGGCACGGCGACAAGCGCGATCAGCACGATGACGCTCTGGCCTTCGAAGGCCGGGCCGAGCACCGGCAGCCAGGACAGCGATCCGGCCGGTATGTGCCAGATGTCGGGGAACGCGATCGGCCGCAGGCCGCCCGGACTGTTGTAGTAGCGCTCGAGAATGAACAAGGTGCCGCCGGCGGCGAGCAGGTTGATGCCAAGGCCCGCCACGATGAAGTCGGCGAAGAAGCGCAGCGTCAGCAGCGCCAGGAGCTGCGACAGCACCACCGCGACCACCAGCGCCGACAGGAAGGCCGGCCAGGCGCTGCCGCTCCAGTCGCCGACGGCGACGGCGGCGAAGGCTGCCGCCAGCATCATGCCCTCGACCGCGACGTTGAGGATGTTGGCGCGCAAGGTGATCATCGCCGCCAGCGCGGCGAGCAGGATCGGGGTCGACTGTTCGAGGACCGCGGCGAGCAGCGATGTGAGGTTCATCCGCGCCTCCTCACGCTGCCTGGGCGGCGCGACGCAGCCGCGCCGTCATCAGCAGCACGAGCAGGCCCGTCAAAAGGTTGACCAGGGAGCGCGGCACGTCGGTGGAAATCTGCATATAGGCGGCGCCGTTCAGCATCGCGGCGTAGAACAGCGCGGTCGCCAGCGAGCCGATCGGATGGACGCGGGCAAGCAGCGCGCAGGTCAGGCCGACCAGTCCGTAGCTCGGCGAGAAATTCTGCTCGAAGCGATGGCCGACGCCGAGCACGTAGAGCGCTCCGGCCAGGCCGGCCAATCCGCCGGCAATGACCATTGCCGATATCACCCGCCGCGCCGCCGGCACGCCGGTGGCCTCGGCGAAGCGCAGATTGGTGCCGGCCGCGCGAACCTCGGCACCCCATTGCGTGCGGAACAGAACGATCCAGGAGACGACGGCGAGCACAGCCGCGACGAGGAAGCCGCTGGTGGCGCGCGGGACGAAGGGCAAGGGCGGCAGCCAGATCGAGTTCGGCACCATCCAGCTCACCGCGCCATAGGCCGTGGTGTCGCGGATCACCTGGTTGGCAAGCCATGAGGTGATCAGCAGAATGATGATGTTGAGCATCAATGTCGTCACCACCTCGTCGACGGCGAGACGCACCTTGAGCACGCCAGGAATCCAGCCGACCACCGCACCGGCAAGAAAGCCGGCGATGATGGCGAGCGGCATCAGCACAAGGGCCGGCAGCGAAGCGCCGGCGATGGCGACGACCGTGGTGGTGACCGCGCCGGCATAGAGCTGGCCCTCCCCGCCGACATTGAAGACGCCGGCGCGAAAGGAAAAGACGACACCCAGCGCGATCAGGGTGAGCGGCGTGGCGCGATTGAGGAACAGGGCGAAGTTGCCGAGCGAATCGAAATTGGCGAGCAAAAGGTCGCGATAGGCGCGGACCGGCTCATCCGTGATCGAGGCGACCAGCAGGAAGCCGAGCGCCAGCGTGAGCAGGATCGCGGCCAGCGGCGCGCGAATGACGCGCAGGAAATTGGACAGCGCAGGCGCCATTTACGCTGCCTCCTTCGATCCGCCGTTCATCAGATATCCGACGGTCTCCTCGTCGGCCTCGGCACGGTCGAGGATGCGCATCATGCGCCCCGAATACATGACGCCGATCCTGTCGGAGAGCGCGAATATCTCCGACAGCTCGGACGAGATCAAAAGCACGGCGCGCCCGCGATCGGCGGCCTGCAGGATGCGCGCGTGAACGAATTCGGATGCGCCGATATCCAGTCCGCGCGTCGGCTGGCAGATCAGGAGCAGCGATGGATCGCGCTCCAGCTCGCGGGCGATCACCAGTTTCTGCATGTTGCCGCCGGACAGCCAGCCTGCCTGCGTCGAAGGCTGCGCGCCGCGCACGTCGAACTCCCTGATCTTGTCGCCGGCGAAGCTGTCGAGCTTGTGCCGGTCGATCAGGCCGCCGGAGAGCAATCCGGCGCGTTTGTAGTTGGTGGCGGCGACATTCTCGGCGACGCTCATCGTGACGCTGAGGCCGCGGTCGAGGCGATCTTCCGGCACGAAGCCGAGACCGGCCTGCTGACGTTCGCGCAGGTCGGCGTCGGTCAGATCCCGGTCGCCGAAACGGATCTTGCCCGCCTGCACCGGCATCAGCCCCGCGATCGCCTCGGCAAGCTCCGTCTGGCCGTTGCCGTCGACGCCGGCGATGCCCAGCACCTCGCCGGCGCGCACCTCAAGAGAGATGCGCTCGAGCAGACGGCGGCCTGAATGATTGGTCATGCTGACATTGTCCAGCGTCAGAACCGGGGCGCCGAAGCTGCGCTGGGCGCTGCCCTTGCGGCCGACAAGGAATACCTCGCGGCCGACCATGTCGCGGCCGATGTCGGCTTCGGTGACATCGGCCGTATTGCGCGTGGAGATACTGCGGCCGCGGCGAATGACGGTCACGCGGTCGGAGACCGCTTTCACCTCGCGCAGCTTGTGGGTGATGAAAAGAATGGTGCGGCCCCTGGCGCGCAAGCCGTCGACCACGCCGATCAGTTCATCGACTTCGGGCGGCGTCAGCACGGCGGTCGGTTCGTCGAGGATCAGGAGATCGGCGTCAAAGGCCAGCGCCTTCAGGATCTCGACGCGCTGGCGTTGGCCGACCGAAAGCGTGCGCACCGGCGCTTCCGGATCGAGATGGAAGTTGTAGCGCGCGATCAGCTCACGGGCGCGATCGGCCATCTGGCGGCGGTCGGAGAAGATACCCAGCCTGCGTGGCTGGCGGCCGAGAAACAGGTTCTCCGCCACGGTCATGGACGGCACGAGCGTGAAGTGCTGGTGCACCATGCCGATGCCGAGGCGGCTCGCGGCGATCGGGTCGGCGATCGTCACTGTCTTGCCGTTGAGCACGATGGAGCCGGCGTTCGGCTGGTGAATGCCGGCAAGGATGTTCATCAGCGTCGATTTGCCGGCGCCGTTCTCGCCGCAGATGACATGCACCTCGCCGCGCCGGACATCGAGGTCGACATGGCCGAGCGCGGCCTTCTCGCCAAACGACTTGGCAATGCCTGCAAGGCTCAAAATGATGTCCGGATCGCTCATCAGTACGCTTTCTGGGGCACGCTTGCTGGTCGGCATGGCGGGACGCTGCCTAGAGCGTTTCGCTGTTCCGCGGAACCGGCGAAACGCTCTATCTCTTTGTTTTTACGCAATCCCGGACGGAAAACCGTCACGCACTTTTCCTGGAATTGCTCTTGGCAGCGTCCCGTTCAAGGTCCTGGGAGGCTTACTTGAAAGCAGTGTCGACCTTGATCTCGCCGCTGACCACCTTGGCCTTGGCGGCGTCGACCTTGGCCTTGATGTCGGCGGGCACCAGCTTGTCGTTGTAGACGAGGCCGACGCCCTCGTTGGCGAGACCGTAGACCTTGAGCTTGCCGAACTCGGCCTTGCCGTCCTGGATCTGCTTGATCGAGTCGTAGATCGAGTTGCCGATCTGCTTGATCACCGAGGCGATCACATTGTCCGGGTGCAGGCCGCTCTGGTCGGAATCGACGCCGATGGCGTATTTCTTGGAGTCCGCCGCGCCCTTGAGGATGCCGAGGCCGGCCGGGCCGGCGACGTTGAAGACCACGTTGGCGCCGTTCTGGATGGCGGTCTTGGTGAGATCATAGGCCTTTTGCGCGTCGTTGAAGTTGCCGATGAAGATCACTTGCACGTCGATGTCCGGCACGACGGTCTTGGCGCCCTGCTTGAAGCCGAGGATGAAGTCCTGGATGACCGGCAGGTCCATGCCGGCGACCACCGCGATCTTCGGATCGCCGGAGGTGAGCGGAAAATCCTTCTTGTCGGTCGCCGCGATCGCGGCCAGCGCGCCGGCGAGGTAGGAGCCCTCGTTCTGCGCGTATTTCACCGAAAGAACGTTCGGCTGCTTCAACTCGTCATCGAAGAAGACGTATTTCTGGTCGGGGTGCTGCGGCGCGACGTCGGCCAGATTGTCGTGCATGTTCGGGCCGGTGAAGACGACGCTCCAGTCCCCCGAATTGGACACCGCCTCGAGGTTCTGGCGCCAGAGCTGCGGATCGGTCGGCGAGGCCTGCAGCAGGCGCGTCTTGACGCCTTCCTTCTCGGCGCGGGCGAAGCCGGTGGCGGCATTGTCGTTGAAGCCCATGTCGCCGAGATTGTCCGACATCACATAGACGGCGCTGAAGTCGGCGGCGAATGTCGGCCCGGCCATCAGGCCGAGCCCGAGGGCGGCTGCGTATGCCATTGATTTCATGATCGATCTTGTCATTTGTTTTATTCCCCTTTCTTGGTCTGGAACTGTCTTTCTCAGGAGCGTGGCGGCGCCACCGAGTTGCGCTTGACCAGCGCGACCGGGAGCCGGGTGAGTTCCGGCGGCGACGTCTTGTCGATCAGCGCCTTGAGCGTGCCGAATCCGATGCGGCCGAGTTCGGCCGTCGGCTGGCGGATGGTGGTGAGGCCTGGCGCGAGGAGGTCGGCGAACGGCATGTCGTCGAAGCCGACCAGCGAGATGTCCCGCGGCACGCCGAGGCCTTTGGAACGCACAGCTTCCATGATGCCGATGGCAATGAAATCGCTGCCGGCGAAAACGGCCGTCGGCGGCTCGGCGCCGGCCAGCATATCCAGCATGGCGGCGCGCCCGAACTCGCGCGAATACTCGCCCTGGCGGATATCGCCGTCGTCAACTGTTATCCCCGCCTCGGCCATGGCGTCGCGGTACCCGGCCAGTCGTTCGATGGCGCTGAACAGCTTCGCCGGGCCGCCGATATGGGCGATGCGCCGGTGCCCGGCTTCGATGAGATGACGCGTCGCGGCGCGGGCGCCTTCCCGGTTCTCGACGAAGATCTTCGGAACGTTGACGCCCGGGATATCCTCGTCGATCAGAACGATATGGCCGTAGTGGTGGAGCGTGGCGGCAAGCGAGCCGTCGTCCGGCCGGTTGGTCATCATGATCAACCCGTCGACATGGCCGTCCTTCAGCCGCCTTAGACTTGCGAGCTCGCGCTCGCGATTGCCGCCGGTGCTGCTCATCAGGACGGAATAGCCGTGCTTTTCCGCCTCGTCCTCGACGGCGGCGGCCAGCTCGGCGAAAAACGGGTTGGCGATTTCAGGCGTCATCATGCCGATCGCCTCGGAGCGGCCGAGGCTCAAGCGCTTGGCGAGGATGTTGGGGCGATAGTCGAGCGCAGCGATGGCCGCATCGATGCGGGCGGCTGTCTCCGCCGGCAGCTCGATGCGATTGTTGAGGTAGCGCGACACGGTGGTGGTCGACACCCTCGCCATTATCGCGACTTCATTGATGGTGCTCATGTCCGTCCCGGCCAGCAACAGACCAAAACGCTATCTCATAAAATCTGGCTAGTAAAGCGGTTGCGTAAAGTGGTTTACTAACTTTGTTGAGCTTATGCGGGCCGATCGGCGCCGACCGCGGCGGCGGACTTGCTTTTTGTGCCAGGGATCATCGACAGGACGAAGCTTCAGCAGCAGGCCGCTCATCCGCCGGAAACCGTTTTCGCCCTCGAGCGGGGGCGGTGACGCGACCAGCGATCGATCCAAGCCTATTTCGCAGACACAAAAAAGGCCGCCGAGCGGCGGCCTTTTTCAAATAATGTCAAATGCTTACTGCGCGGAGCTGATCTGCAGCTCTTGGGCGCCGTCGAGGCCGTAGATGTCGTCGCGGAACTGCACGACGCCCGGGGCAGTCGACCAGGCCGACAGGTACAAGAAGTGAACCGGCACCGGGTTGACCACATTGATCGGCGTGTTCTCGCCGGTCTTGATCGCCGCTTCGAAATGCTGGCGGTCCCAGCCGGGGGTGTCGCGCAGGATCCAGGTGACGAGGTCGCGCACGTTCTGGACGCGCACGCAGCCGGAGGAATCGAAGCGCATCAACTTGCCGAACAGGCTCTGCTGCGGCGTGTCGTGCATGTAGACGCCGTCCGGGCTCGGGAAGTTGATCTTGACCGAGGCCATGGCGTTATTGCTGCCCGGATCCTGGCGGAAGCGATACTTCGCCGCGTCGTCGGTCGACCAGTCGACCGTCATCGGATCGACCTCGCTGCCGTCCGGCGCGAACAGGCGGATGTGGCTATCCTTGAGGTAGTTGGGGTCCTTCCGCATCAGCGGAATGATGTCCTTGCGCACGATCGAGACCGGCGCGTTCCAGTACGGATTGACGATGATCTCGTTGATCTTCGAATTCACGATCGGCGTCTGGCGGTCGATCTTGCCAACGATCGCCGTGTGTCGCAGCACCACGCGGTCGTTCTCGACCGCTTCAACCTGGGCGCCCGGAATGTCGACCAGCACGTAACGGCTGCCCAGCGTGCCGGCCTTTTCCTTCAGGCGCTGCAGATTGGTCTGCAGCTGGCCGAGCCGGACCTGCGCCGACACGTTCATCGCGGCATAAGTGTATTTGCCCATGGCGCCGTCGGCCGGCAGGCCATGGCGGAGCTGGAAGCGCTTGACCGCCGAGTCGACATAGGAATCGAAGGCGGTCGAGATGCCGGCGCTCTGCGGCAGGTCGCCCGAGATCATCAGGCGCTTGCGCAGCGGAACGACATCGGGATCGTCGACGCCGAGCTGCAATTTCTTGGTCGCCGGAACCTGTTCCCAGCCGCCCTGGGAGACGATGTTCTGGTACTGCGCCACCGCCTGTTCGGTGAAGGCGACGGTCTGCTGGCTGAAGATCGGCAGCGTCGAGGCGACCTTGTTGGTGTTGTTGCCACGGGCATCGAACTGGTCGTCCCAGTTGCCGCGCGTCGAGGATTTGAGGATATCCCCGATCACGTCCTGGGCGCTGGCGTGGCCGGCGACCACTGCAGCAGCGAGCGCGGAGGCTCCGGTAAGGAAGAAACGGCGGCTGGTTCTCATGGCAGACATTCTTAGCTGTTCGCTCTCGCTCAATTCGCTTGCCGGGCGGCTTGTCCGCACTCTAGGGGTCGCAAACTTAACAATTCGCCAACCATGACCCGCATCGTTCGGCTGCCAAAAACGCGCTGCCGCCACGCAGGTTCCAAGGAGCGCAGGGCACAGGCCCGCAGCATCACCCGCAATCCGCATCCACCGCGATTATGGCGGCAACGTGGCCTTGGCCCGCGATTTGCTTGCGGCGGGAAGATGAAAGAAATGGCGGCGATGCTTTTTTGCATCGGCAGGATGACCGGGTGCCCTAGTGAAGTCTACGCCCTCCTCGCCAGGCGCGGAGGCTTCGACGCACGCGAAGCGACGGCCAACTCCCGCAGATGCCGCCTTCGCAGAAGGAAAGGCCGGCGCGTTCGCACCGGCCCCACATTCTTTCCCCACGGGCCGCGCTTCTTCGGCGCGGCTCTCCCGTCCCCATTCCGAAGCGCTTACATCCGATACGCGATCGTGTCGTTCCAGAAGCGGTCGAGGCGCTGCAGCGCGCGGTTCATCTGCTTGAACTCGTCGGTGTTGATGCCGCCAACCGCCTCGATCGAGCCGACATGGCGCTCGTAGAGGCCGGCGACGACGTCGGCCACCTCGTTGCCCTTCGGCGTCAGCGAGACGCGGACCGAACGGCGGTCGATGCGCGAGCGCTGGTGGTTGATGAAGCCGAGGTCGACCAGCTTCTTCAGATTGTAGGACACGTTCGAGCCGAGATAGTAGCCACGCGAGCGCAGCTCGCCGGCGGTCAGCTCGGAATTGCCGATGTTGAAGAGCAGCAGCGCCTGGATGGCGTTGATGTCGGAGCGGCCGTTGCGGTCGAACTCGTCCTTGATCACGTCAAGCAGACGGCGGTGCAGACGCTCCACCAGCTGCAGCGATTCCATGTACAGCGAACGGATAGCCTCGCGGCGATCGTCGGATACGTTTGCGGTCTTCGCCGCCGGACGCGAATTGATCATTGTCTTTGCCTCTCGTTTGTCGCCTTGGTGATTTTTTGTTTTTCACCTTGATCGCGACACTATCGAATACTCATAAAATTCGACTTAAACGCCAGGGCTAACAAGAGCTTACCGGTAAGAGGTTTCGGAAGACGCTTAACGATCGGTCACCCGAGCAAGAACAATTAACCTAAAGATTTAGCCAATGGATTTTGAGAGAAAACGGGCCGCGAAATCGAACCGGAAAACCAACCTCCGGCCTATTGGCGGAGCTGGCGCTTCTGCAGCCAGATGGTGACGCGAAAGACGATGTAGAGCAAGGCCACGCATGCGTGCGAGATCACGATCAGCATCCGGTGGCCGAAGAGATCGGGGAAGCCGGCATACATCACCGTCTCCGTCACCGCGCAGATGAACCAGATCACCGGTCCCCAGGACGCCAGCATCCAAAGGCCCGCCGCGGCGAAGGGAAAGAAGACGGCAAGCGTCGCCGCCGCCACCTGCCAGTGCACCGGCATCAGGTCGAAGCGCCACAACTGGCCCGGATAGATGCCGATCAGGCGGATCCAGTAGAGAATGCCGAACAAGAGGCAGTAGCCGGCGATGGCGCGCTGGAACCAGGCGAAGATGACCTCGGTGGTCGAGGGTTGCAGCACCACGCGCCTGGAGGTGACCTCGCTCACAGGGCGAGCTCCTTATCCCCGAGCGGCGCGAAATAGGCGTCGATGTCGGCGACGCTGACGTCATCAAGGCCCGCCGGCCGCCATTCCGGCTTCGACCCCTTCTCGATGATGGCGGCGCGGATGCCTTCGTAGAAATCATGGCCGGCCAGCATGCGGTTGAGGATGCGGAACTCCATCTTCATGCATTCGTCCATCGACAGCGTCGATCCTGCGCTGATCTGGCGCCAGGCGACGTTGAGGCTGGTCGGCGAGCGGGTCTTCAGCGTCGCCAGCGTCTTCGCGGCAAAAGCATCCTCGGCCCCTGCCTGTTCCAGGCTGTCGATGATGCCGGCGAGCGAGCCCTGCGAAAAATGGCGCGCGATCGCTTCCAGATCCTGCCGCTCGGTCTCGCGCCTGGCGGGCACGAAGAAATCGCGCAGCTCGGCGTTGGCGTCGCCGCTCGTCGCCAATTCGTCGAGCAGGCCCGCCTGGTCCTCGGCCTTGATGGTGTGGGTGGCCAACCCCGACCAAAGCGCGTCGCCATAGCGGATGCGATTTCCCGTCAGCCCGAGATACATGCCGAAAGCGCCGCCCAGATCCGGCAGCAAGTGGCTGGCGCCGACATCGGGGAAGAAGCCGATGCCGACCTCTGGCATGGCGAACTGCGCGTTTTCGGTCAGCACACGATGCGAGCCATGGAAGGAGACGCCGACGCCGCCGCCCATGACGATGCCGTCGATCAGCGCGACATAGGGTTTCTTGAAGCGGGCGATGCGGGCGTTGAGCCGGTATTCGTCGGCGAAGAAGTCGACGGGCGGCTTGCCGGCGCGTCCGGCCTCATAGATGTGCAGGATATCGCCGCCGGCGGAAAACGCCCTGCCCTCGGCCTTGATGACGACGACGCCTACGCCCGGATCCTGCTCCCAGGCGTCCAGCGCCTTGCCGAGCGCCTTGACCATGTTGTGCGTGACGGCGTTGAGCGCCTTCGGCCGGGTCAACGTGACCACGCCCGCTCTACCCAGCCGCTCGAAGCGGATCTCGTCGCCTCCGCCAAAATCCATCACCAGAAAATCCCTCTCTCCGCCCGCCGGGGGAGAGAAGTGCTAAAGGCGGCATGGGGACGCGTCAATGGTAGCGGGTCCGAGGTGGCGGTTCTTGCGCTGGCGGGAGGCCGCGCCAGATGTTAGGTAACCGGCAAAGCACTGTGCCCGCGTCCGACCGGTTCGAGCAGATCGACATGCCTGGAATTTCCCGCTTCGTGGTTGGATTGGCCGGTCTCCTGTGTCTGGGACTGCCCGTCCGCGCCGCGGCGATCGCCGATCTCTACCAGGCGCAAACGATCGTCACCGGCACCGGAGACGTGAACCGGCAGATCGGCTTCAAGGATTGCCTCGACAAGGTCCTGGTGAAGGTCTCGGGCGACCAGCGCCTGACGCAGAAACCGGAGATGCTGGCGCTGCGCGACAAGGCGGCCGACTTCGTCCAGTCCTTCCGCTATCACGACCGGCTCGAAGGCATCCCGATCCATGACGAGCAAGGCACGCATGACAGGCCGCACGACCTGACCTGCATCTACAAGCCGACCGTCGTCGACAAGCTCCTGGCGCAGCTCGGCAGCAGGCCCTGGCTCGGCGAGCGGCCGCCGATCGCCGTCTTCATGACCGTCGATCAAGGCTCGCGGCATTTCGTGCTGACGGCAGATGAGGATCAGGGCAAAACGATGCGCGAATCCTTTTCCAATGCCACCTTTCCATTGCTGATGCGCGTCACCTTTCCAAAGGCCGGGCAGCTTGGTGGCCTGAGTGGCAAGGCGCTTTCCGGAGCCGATACGGCAAGGCTCGACAAGCTCGCGAAAAGAGCTGGAGCGGCCCGGGCACTCGCCGGCAGCATCGTATGGAGCGACAAGGACCTGGGCTGGATCGCCGACTGGCGGCTGGCCGATCACGGCAAGACCTATCGCTGGCAGGTGCGCGGCGTCAGCTTCGACGAGGCGTTCCGGGTGGCCGTCAGGGGCACGGCGCAAATCCTTTCGGGGAACGGACAGCCCTGAGATTCCTCGCCGCACGCAGTGGGGAGAGGTGGCTCGGGCGAAGCCGAGACGGAGAGGGGAGCGCCGTTTCCGTCGGCTAAAGCGCCTCATACTGGAAGACTTCCACCCTACGAAGGCCCCCTCTCCGTCCGCTTCGCGGACACCTCTCCCCCGCTTTTAGCGGGGGGCGAGGAATTAGGCTCCGGCTGGCACAATCGTGTCGCATTGGTCAGCGGCGGAGACGCGTGGTAAAAGCCGGCGCAAAAGAGAGTTTCGGCCATGAACAAATTCACCCCCGCAAAGCCTGCCGGCGCGCGCAGCGTCGACGAGATCACCGGCAGCCGGCGGCTTAGGCGCATGCGCAAGGCCGACTGGTCGCGCCGGCTGGTGCAGGAGAACCAGCTTTCGGTGAACGACCTGATCTGGCCGATCTTCGTCGTCGACGGCAAGAACGCGCGCGAGCCGATCGCCGCCATGCCGGACGTCTACCGCCTATCCGTCGACCTCGCGGTGAAGGAGGCCGAGCGCGCCGCCAAGCTCGGCATTCCGGCCATCGCCACCTTCCCCAATGTCGAGCTTGCGCTACGCGACCAGACCGGCTCGCACATCCTCGACCCGGACAACGTCATCAACCGCGCGACGCGCGCTATCAAGGACGCGGTGCCGGAGATCGGCATCATCACCGATGCCGCGCTCGACCCGTTCACCAGCCACGGCCATGACGGCATCCTGCGCGACGGCATCATCGTCAATGACGAGACTGTGAGCCAAGTCGCTGCCGCGGCCGTCATCCAGGCCGCCGCCGGCGCCGATATCATCGCGCCGTCCGACATGATGGACGGCCGCATCGGCGCCATCCGCGACGCGCTCGACGCCAACGGTTTCCAGGACGTTGCGATCATGTCCTATGCGACGAAGTTCGCTTCGGCCTTCTACGGCCCCTACCGCGAGGCGGTCGGCACCGCCGGCCTGCTCAAGGGTGACAAGAAGACCTATTACATCGACCACGCCAATTCCGACGAGGCGGTGCGCGAGGCCGAACAGGACCTCGCCGAAGGCGCCGACATGCTGATGGTCAAGCCCGGCCTGCCCTATCTCGACATCATCCGCAGGCTGAAGGACGAGCTGCAGATGCCGACCTTCGCCTACCAGGTGTCGGGCGAATATTCGATGATCAAGGCAGCGGCCGCCAATGGCTGGATCGACGGCGAAAAGGCGATGCTTGAATCGCTGCTTTCGCTTAAGCGCGCCGGCTGCGACGGCGTGTTGACTTATTTCGCGCCGGTAGTGGCGCAGATGCTGAAGGGCTAGCGCCTAGCTCTTTGCGATCGTAGTCAGTTGACGTCACCAGCCTATGGCGGAAGTCACTCGATCCGAGAACAACCGTTTGCAATCCGCAATCGGTTAAGCTAGTCCATGACCGCTTGCAAAAAACAATTGGTTGTGGAGAGGATCATGTCCAAGCTGCGTGTCAACGGTTTTACCTTGTCGCTCGACGGCTATGGCGCGGGTCCCGACCAGACGCTTGAACACCCGCTCGGCGTCGGCGGCGAGGCACTGCACAAATGGTTGGTCACCACCCGGACATTCCACCGGATGGTGATCGGCAAGGGCGGCGGCGCGACCGGTGTCGACGACGACTTCGCCATCCGCAGCTTCGAGAATGTCGGCGCCTGGATCCTCGGCCGCAACATGTTCGCGCCGAGTCGCGGCGAATGGCCGGACGACGATTGGAAAGGCTGGTGGGGTGCCAACCCGCCCTATCACGTGCCGACCTTTATTCTGACGCATCACAAGCGCGCGCCGATCGAGATGGAAGGCGGCACGACCTTCTACTTCGTCACCGACGGCATCCATTCGGCGCTCGAGCAGGCGAAGGCGGCGGCCGGCGGCAAGGATGTGCGCGTCGTCGGCGGCGTCTCGACTGTACGGCAGTATCTCGAGGAAAGGCTGATCGACGAGATGCATCTGGCGATCTCACCCGTCCTGCTTGGCTCGGGCGAGCATCTGTTCGCTGGGCTCGACATGGTGAAGCTCGGCTATCGCTGTACCGGGCAAGTGGCGACGGCCGATGCGACGCATGTGATGATCGGGCGGGCGTAGTTACAGCTTTTTCTCCCCGTCACTATACGGGGAGAAATGCCCGGCAGGGCAATGAGGGGCAGCACTGCCGGCAGAGATTAACGACCCGTGCGGCGAATTGGAGGCCAACCGTAGGCGCTGGCGCCGCCCCTCATCCGCCCTTCGGGCACCTTCTCCCCGTGAAACGGGGAGAAGGGAACAGAGGCGCCCCTAATACTTCTCCGGCACGTAAAGCTCGCGCGGCAGCACCCGGCGCTCGTAGTCCGGATTGAAGACACGCTCCGGCAGCGTGATCTCCTCATGCGGAACCTCCTCATAAGGCATTTGCTGCAACAGATGGTCGATGCAGTTCAGCCGCGCCCGCTTCTTGTCGTTGCCCTCGACGATGAACCAGGGCGCCTCCGGAATGTTGGTGCGGGCGAAGGTCTCCTCCTTGGCCTTGGTGTACTGCTCCCAGCGCACGCGCGACTGCAGGTCCATGGGCGACAGCTTCCACTGCTTCATCGGATCGTGGATGCGCATCAGGAAGCGCATCTGCTGTTCCTCGTCGGTGATCGAGAACCAGTATTTCACCAGCGTGATGCCGGAACGGACCAGCATGCGCTCGAATTCCGGCACGTCGTGGAAGAACTCTTCGACCTGATCCGGCGTGGCAAAGCCCATCACGCGCTCGACGCCGGAGCGGTTGTACCAGGAGCGGTCGAACAGCACGATCTCGCCGCCCGCCGGCAGATGCGGCACGTAGCGCTGGAAATACCATTGCGATTTCTCGCGCTCGGTCGGCGCCGGCAGCGCGACGACCCGGGCGATGCGCGGGTTGAGCCGCTGCGTGATGCGCTTGATGACGCCGCCCTTGCCGGCGGAGTCGCGGCCCTCGAAGACCACCACCAGCTTCTTCTTGTGGTAGGCGACCCATGACTGCAGCTTGATCAGTTCGGATTGCAGCCTGAGCAGCTCGCGAAAATAGGTCATTCGCTCGATGGAAGGCGGATGCGACTTCTTGTAGATCTTGGCGATCTCGAGCGAGAGCGCCGGTTCGGAAAGCTCCAGCTCATAGTCTTCGTCGAGCGTGTCCTCGAGTTCGGCTTCGAGCCAGTCCTTCGCCCCGGAATTCGGTTTCAATTCGTTCATCGCGCAGCTCCGTCTGCCTGTCAGCCATCATCGCTTCGGAATCCGCGCCGGCTCCGGACGGACATTCCTTGAGCCGACTGGGATACAGAGGCGCAATGACGGTTTTATTGCAATCGCCTGCCGCGGACCTCGAAGATATGTGATCGACCCGTATCGATAGCGGGGCGACAAGCCGCCGGAATTGTCCTACAAATCCCGTTGCCTCTTTCCGGCGCCGGCCATGGCGCCTCTTCAAACAAAATCGCGAGGACCGACATGGAATACCGCACGCTCGGCCGATCCGGCTTGAAAGTCTCGACATTGACGCTTGGCACCATGACCTTCGGCGGCGCCGGTCCGTTCGCCGCCGTCGGCAATTCCGACCTCGCGGAAGCCAAGCGCATCATCGACACCTGCATCGATGCCGGCATCAACCTCATCGACACGGCAAACGTCTATTCCAACGGATTGTCGGAAGAGATCATCGGCGAGGCGCTTGGCGGCAAGCGCAAGAACGACGTGCTGATCGCGTCCAAGGCGCGCATGCGCATCGGCAGCGGCCCCAACGACGAAGGCCTGTCGCGGCACCATCTGATCCGCGAATGCGAAAAGAGCCTGAAGCGACTTAGGACCGATGTCATCGACGTCTATTTCGTCCATCAATGGGATGGCCTCACACCGGTTGAAGAGACGATCGCGGCGCTCGATACCTTGGTCAACCAGGGCAAGATCCGCTACATCGGCTGCTCCAACTGGTCGGGCTGGCAGGTGATGAAGGCGCTCGCCGTCAGCGACAGCCGCCATCAGGCCCGTTTCGTCACCCAGCAGATCCACTACACGCTGGAAGCGCGCGAAGCCGAATACGAATTGCTGCCGATCTCGGTCGACCAGGGACTCGGCGTGCTGGCCTGGAGCCCGCTGGCAGGCGGCCTGCTCTCCGGCAAATATCATCGCGACAGCCCGACCGCACGCCAGCTTGGCGGCTGGAAGGAGCCGCCGATCCGCGACGAGGACCGTCTGTGGCGCATCGTCGACGTGCTCAACGAGATCGGCAAGGCGCGCGGTGTCTCAAGCGCTCAGGTGGCGCTTGCCTGGTTGCTCGGCCGGCCCGCCGTAAGCTCGCTGGTGATCGGCGCCCGCAACGAGGCGCAGCTCAAGGACAATCTGGCCGCGGCAAGCCTGTCACTCAGCGAAGAAGAACGGCAGCGCCTCGACGCCGTCAGCCGGCCGCCGGTGCTTTATCCCTACTGGCACCAGCAGTTCACCGCCAGGGACCGTTTCGGACCGGCCGACAAGGTGCTCGACCGCAGCGCTATCTGACCCGCGGTCAGCCGGCGATGTAGCGCCAGACTTCCGCGTCTGGCTTTATCTGCCCGCTGAGAACAAAATATTTGTAGAGGACGAGCAGCGAGATCGCCTGCTCGTCCTGCTCATTGCCGAACTTACGGCAATAGGCGTTCGCGGCGGCGGTTATGCGCCCCGCCTCGGCGGGATGTTTTTCGAAATAGGCCACCTTGTCGACCAGGTCGGAGAAATCCTGTCGCAGCGGCACATAGTGGACGTTGGGCTCGACCTGGGCTTCCGCAAACCAGGTTTCGTAGGTTGGCTCCGGCATCAGGCAGAGCGAATTGGAGCTCATGATCCATTTCAGGTTTGTCGCGACGTCGTTGCCTTCGAGCGAGACGATGTAGCGATACTGTCGCTGCTGCTCGATGTTCAGGAACGGCTTGCGGTATCCATCCGGCGCGTCGGCTCTGTGGGAACCTGCATCGCAAATCGGCAGTTCGGCGGCCTTTTCCACGAAGCGGGTGCGGAGAGGATTGTTGAGATGGCCGCGCCAGACCACCATCGGGCGTTTGTCGGCGAAAGACAGCTTGTCGGGCGGCATATAGAAGTGACGGAACTTGTTCAGCTTCATCAGCACGCCGTTCGCATTGTCGTCGCCGATGGGCCGGTCTTTGACGATCCTCGGGAGTTCCGGAACGCCGACGACGTCGCCGAATTCGAAATCGATCAGCAGGCCGGGATCGAAATAACGGGCGAATTCCTTGAGGTCGTAATAATACATGCTGGAAGCGGTCGGCAGCTTGCCGACGGCCATGGCGTCCAGACTGGGCACGAACGGCTGTTCCAGCTTGTTGTAGTAGTTCAGTCGCTCGCGAACCGTCTTGCCTGAAAGCCTGGCTTGCTCGAGCCGATTGGCCAGGCGGTCGCGAAACAGGGATTGCGGTGCGCGGTCACGCGCGAAATTGCGCGCGTAGTAGAACAGCTTTGCGGCGGTTCGTGAGATTGAGGCCATGCGTCCGCGAGTTCAGCAAGATGGTCAATGGTAGTCTACCTTCATCCCCCTCGTCTCCTACAGCATTCTCCCGGCCATGTTGCAAGCCTGCTAATGCGAATGGCCCCAAGAGACTTTACGCTGCGACAACGGCGAACCCTCTGGCGCGCAAGCCGCGCCGGTCGTCATGCAGCGAGGCGACAAGCCGATCGCGACTGCCGGCGATGTGGGAAGAAAGCAGCCGCGCCGCTTGCTCGGCATCGCCGCCCCTGACGGCGGCGAGGATGGCGTGGTGCTCGGCCCAGGCCCGGCCGAGCGCCTTTTCATCCCGCACCTCCAGCCAGCGCGCCCGCGACAGCCTGGTCATCGCGTCGCGAACGGCCCTGAGCAGAAACTCGTTGCCGGAAAGCCTTGCCAATTCGATGTGAAAATCCAGGCCGACGCGATGCCATTCCTCGCGCGGTGTCTCGGCGTCGCAAGAATCGAGCATCGCCGCGATCACGTCGATGCCGCTGCGGTCGTCGAGCGCCGCCGTCAGGCGAACCGCCGCCACCTCGACCGCCTCGCGGTAGACGGCGATCTGCCCCAGCTCGGCGAGGTTGATCGGCGCTACCGTCCAGCCGCGGCCATCGCGGCCGATCAGCCCTTCCGTTTCCAGGCGCAGCAGCGCCGCCCGCACCGGCGTGCGCGAAGCGCCGAACCGGCTCTCGATCCAACGTTCGGTCAAACGTTCGCCCGGGCCGATCTCCAGCACGAGGATCATCTCGCGAAGCTGCCTTTCGACAGTCTGCATCTGCGACATTGTCGTTCCGTTCTCCGAAGCCGCATTGACAGCGGCAGGTGTCAGGTCCATGACGGATACCAGCTTGGTATCCCAAACTGGTATCCGTAACAACCCCAGCATTGGCACGCGTGACATGACGCCGAACGAATCCGGACAAAGCGGCTTCAACATCCATTGGCGGCGCAACCTCGCCGTCTGCTTCGCCGGCTCGTTCAGCACGCTTATCGCCATGACGCTGCTGCTGCCGTTCCTGCCTCTTTACGTCGAGCAGCTCGGCGCCGAAGGCCACGCGGCGATCGTGCAGTGGTCGGGCATCGCCTATGGCGCGACCTTCTTCGCGGCAGCGCTAGTCGCGCCGTTGTGGGGACGACTGGGCGACCGCTATGGCCGCAAGCTGATGCTGGTGCGCGCTTCGTTCGGCATGGCGATCTGCATGTCGCTGACCGGTATGGTCCAGAGCGTATGGCAACTGGTGCTGCTCCGGTTGCTGATCGGTTTCGCCGGCGGCTATTCGTCGGGCTCGACCATCCTGGTCGCGATGCAGACGCCGAAGGAACGCTCGGGCTGGGCGCTGGGCGTGCTGGCGGCCGGCATCACCGCAGGCTCGCTGGTCGGACCGCTGCTCGGCGGCCTGCTGCCGCCGCTGATCGGTATCCGCGCAACCTTCCTGCTTTCCGGCGGCGTCATCTTCCTGGCCTTCCTGGCGACGACTTTCCTGATCAAGGAGAATCCGCCGGCGCCCAAGCCCACCTCGGCGGCAAAGCCGAAGAGCGGCTGGTCGCAGATCCCCGACAAGCGGCCGATCGTCGCCATGCTGACCACCGGCATGCTGCTCGCCTTCGCCACCATGTCGATCGAGCCGATCATCACCGTCTATGTGCAGCAGCTCGTCGAGGACCAGAGCAAGGTGACCATGGTCGCGGGCGTCGTCATGTCCGCGGCGGCGCTCGGCACCATCCTGTCCTCATCCTGGTTGGGGAAACTCGCCGACCGGGTCGGCCACTGGAACGTCGTGGTCGGCGCCCTTGCCGTCTCGGCATTGCTGCTCATTCCGCAAGCCTTCGTCACCAATGGCTGGCAGTTGATCGGCCTGCGCTTCCTGATGGGCCTGGCGCTGGGCGGACTGTTGCCCTGCATCACCAGCGTCATCCGCCACAACATCCCCGACGGGATCGGCGGCAACGTGCTCGGCCTGGCGATCTCGGCGCAATATGTCGGCCAGGTCGCGGGACCGCTGTCCGGCGGCTTCGTCGGCGGGCATCTCGGCATGCGCTCGGTGTTTCTGGGCACGTCGGTGCTGATGGTGCTGGGTGCTGCCTACAACTGGATTGTCCAGTCGCGCCGGGCAAGGCATAGGCTGCTCGAGGCCGGCGAATCCTGACAGGCGTCCTCGCCCAACCCCAGCATGGAGCATCCAAGATGAGCCTTACCGGCCAAGCATCAGACGGCAGGAGCCGCGTCCTCGTGCTGGCGGCCGGGCTCGTCGGCGCGGCCGGCGTGGCGCTGTCGGCGGCGGCCGCGCATCGCGGCGGCGCCTTCACCGGAACGGCGGCCAATTTCCTGCTGATGCATGCGCCGGTGCTTCTTGCCATCGGCCTGGCCGGCGGCAATCGCTGTCTCAAGATCGCCAGCCTCGTCCTGTTCGCGGGCCTGCTGCTGTTCTGCGGCGATCTGCTCGCTCGCGACTTTCTCGGCTCGCGGCTGTTCCCGATGTCGGCGCCGATCGGCGGCACCCTGCTGATCGCCGGCTGGGTGGCGATCGCCGTCTCGGCGCTGTGGCGCCCGCGGCCATAGGCTACTTTTGGCGGCTATTTTCGGCTGGTCCGCCGCTTGTGCGTGCGCGCAGGCCGTTCGTCGCGGCGGCGCCGTTCGGGCTGCTCGGTTCCGGGCGTGATGCCCCAATAGTTGCGGTAGATATCCTGAAACAGATGACCAATCGGGTGCATGGCTGCTTCTCCTTCGAATTGAACCGATCCAAATTATAGGCACGAAAAGTGGCTGCGGTTCAGCCGCGCTTGCGCTCCACGAGGAAGCGCGGTTCGCGGCGCCAGGGACCCATTCTGCCCCGCCGCTTCTCGCTGACGACGACCGAGGCGATGCCCCAGTCGTTGCGGTAGACGTCCTCGAACAAATAGCTCACCGGATGCATGGCACCCTCCTATTGAAACTCGCTCCATCACGAAGCGCCTTGGATCGATTCAAATCATACCCCTCAGTCACGCCACGTCAAGCGGAATTTGAATCGATCCAACAAAAATGTTAGATGACCGGCGACAATTCAGCGGTCATGTTCGTGGCGTGACCGGATTCGGAGGAACGACATGGCATCACTCCTCGAAGGCCAGGCGAGACCGATCAGGCTGGCCGACATCGCCAAGGCCGCCGGCGTCTCGCACGGCACGGCCTCGAATGTTTTCAGCCGTCCCGAGATCGTGCGCGCCGAAGTGCGCGAGCGGGTTAAGGCGGTCGCGGAGCAGATGGGCTATGCCGGCCCGGACCCGAAAGGCCGGCTGCTGCGCGCCGGCAAAGTCAACGCCATCGGCGTCGCCACCACTGAACCCCTCTCCTACTTCTTCGACGATCCTTTCGCCCGCGTCATGATGGCCGGCATTTCCGAAGCCTGCGACGCCACCGGCGCGGGCATCGCGCTGGTGTCCGCCGCCAATCAGGAAAAGCTCGCCTGGAACATCCAGAGCGCGCTCGTCGACGGTTTTGTGCTGTTCTGCATCGAAGGCGGCTCGCGCCTTGTCGACCTGACGCGCGAGCGCAAGCTGCCCTTCGTCGCGCTGGAGCTCGGCTTCCAGGACGAGACCGTATCGGCGATCGGCGTCGACAATGTCGCCGGCGCGAGGCTCGCCGCGCGCCATCTCGCCGAGCTTGGCCATCGCCGCTTCGCCGTCCTGTCGCTCGGCTTTGCCGACAATCGTACCGGCTTCGCGACGCCGGAAGTGGTGCGCAGCGCGGTCTACACCGGCACGCGCGATCGCCTTGCCGGCTATTTCGAGGAGCTTTCCCGCTTCGGCATCGATACGGCGACTATCCCGGTCTATGAGACCGAGAACGAGGAAAAAAGCACCAGGGCCGGCCTCGAGGCGATCTTCGCCAGGGGTGAAAGGCCAACCGCCATCCTGGCCATGTCGGACCGCATGGCCCTGATCGCCATCGACTGGCTGAGAGCAAGGGGGCTGGGCGTCCCCGGCGATGTCTCCATCGTCGGCTTCGACGGCGTGCCGGACGGCGCGTTGTCCACGCCCCCGCTGACCACGATCGCCCAGCCGATCACCGAGATCGGCCGCCGCGCCGCGCGCATGATCCTCGACCATGACGGCGCCGTCCGGCGCGAGACGATGGGGGTCGATTTCGTCGTCAGAGGCTCGACCGGTCCAGCTCCGAAAGCCTGAGCAAGCTCAGGCGATCTAAAAGCGCGTCGCGATCCTCCGGATTCGCTCCATGCGCTTTAGTTCTTGATTTTATGCATGTCTTTGTCCCGAAACCGGTTCCCACTTTCGGGAGACATGCATTAGACGAAAGCCCGCCAGGCATCTTTCCTTGCACAGCAATCAGTAGCCGCCTGCCCTCGCCGGCAGCGGGTGCGCGCCGAACGGCGCGCGCGCAGGCTCCTCGCGCACCGGCTTGGCGCGGGACGGGCCGAGGCCGGCAAGCCATTCGAGGTAGAGCGCAAGCGCGAGCTGCATGGCGATGCCCGCCGCGATCAGCAGCGTGTCGTAGGCCAGGCCGCCCGGGTTGATCAGTTTCAGCACCTGCGCCGCCATGGCAAGCAGCGTGCCCGCGATGAACACCGGCAGTGAGCGCTTGCCCAGGATCGCCAGAGGATTGTCGGGCCGGACGCGGAAGAAGTTGGAGACCGCCGGCAGCGCCACGATCAGATAGCTGACCGACAGGATGTGCAGGAGCCGCGGCAGCGACAGGAAGGTCTTGTCGAAACCGCCGATCACCACCGGCAGGTTGAACCAGGTGATCTGCCCCCAGAGCGGACTATGCACCCAGATCGCCGCGCCGATCACATAGATGCCGGCGGCGCCAAGCAGCCATGGATTGACCGGGATCCGCCCGCCGCGCTTCACATGCAGCATGGCGGCAAGGCCGATGTTGAACAGGAATTGCCACGACAGCGGGTTGAGGAACCAGAGGCCGGGCTCTGGATAGTTCGGCGGCGCGATCTGCCAGATGCCTGCGACGAGCCAGAGCAGGCCGGAGACGATCAGCGCCGGCACCGGCCGATAGCTGACGAACAGCACGAAGGCGGGCGCCGCCAGAAGCAGCGCCGCATAGACCGGCAGGATGTTGTTGTAGCCGAGCTGGTGGCCGAGCGTGACGACGCCGAGCAGCACCTGCGGCGTGTTCTTCATCAAGGGCTCGATGTTGATCATCGTCAGCATTTCCGGACGGTGCGCGAACAGCGCGGCGGCGCAAAACAGCGCAATCACCACCATCGTGATGACGATGTGCGAGATGTAGAGCACGCCGGCGCGCCGCCACATCTTCAGGGTCGCGAGCAACCGGCCGCCCGGCTTGAACTTCGTGCCGTAAGCCAGCGCCACCGAGATGCCGGAAATCAGCACGAAGGCTTCGGCCGCATCGGAAAAGCCGAAATTCTTGTAGGTCCAGTTCTCGAAGACCGTGCCCGGCACGTGGTCGACGAAAATGGTGAGCAGCGCGAGCGCGCGCAACACGTCGATACGTGTGTCACGTTCTCCGGTGCGCCTGTCGCGTTCGTTGGAAACAGGGGTGGTCATCGACAAAAGGCCTCAAAGCTGGTTGTTCATAGCCAGCAATGCGACCCCCGGGGCGCACCGCTTCGATTCCTCCCAAGGGAGTGTATCGCCGCAGAAACGGACTGAAATGCGCCTGGTTCAATCAACTTTCGCGGAGCGCGAAAATATTCCGTTTTGAAGCCGGCAAATCAACGAATCTCTCATGGAATCAAATGGATGTGAGCGTGTCCGAATATAGCGACGAAAACAGTATTATGCGCCGCGATCTCGCCTTCCCCTACCGTCTGCTGAGGCCGGCAAACGCAGGCGGCGAGTGCCTGTTCGTGCTGCACGGGTCAGGTGTCGACGAGACGACGATGCTGCCGCTGGCGAGGCAGATTGCGCCCCGTTCGGTGATTGTCGCGGCGCGCGGCCGCATCCCACAAGAGGATGGATTTCGCTGGTTCGAGCGAATCACGCCGACCAGTTTCGAGCAGGCCAGCATCCATGCCGAGACGGCCGCCTATGCCCAATTCGCGACGGAAGCTGCGAGGGTCCATGGGCTCGACCTGAAGCGTGCGACTTTCCTTGGCTATTCGAACGGCGCCAACGTCGTCTCCAGCCTGATGCTGCTCCATCCCGGCGTGGTCAGGCAGGCGGCGCTCTTGCGGGCAATGCCGGTGCTCGACACGTCCCCGATGACCGACCTCGGCGGAACACGCGTGCTGATCGTCGCCGGTGCCGCCGACCAGACCTACGGTCCGTTCGCGCCCGCGCTGGTGACGTTGTTCAGCGAACGCCACGCCGAGGTCGACGCACGCATCGTTGCCTCCGGCCATGAATTCGGCGACGCGGACGCCGCGATCGTGCGGCAGTGGCTGGCAGCGCCTGCACAGATTTGATCGGGCCGCCCAGGCGGGCTTCGGTGCCGGCAATCAACAGTTCTCGAAAGCGACCCGTGGCCGCCCGTTCGGTAACGGGCCAGCGCTTCGCTGGGCAACGGCATCTGCTTTGCTTGCCACTGTTTGCCGCCGCCCGATCGACTGCCGCAATACGGGCACGGGAATGGTCCAGGCACGCCTTGGCGAGCTATTCGAGCGGCCTTCCAGCCAGAGCCCTCACCCATGCCCCATTCGGTTCCAGGCGTCCAAGCCCGCAATCTTGTAGGCTTCCGCCAGCGTCGGGTAGTTGAAGGTGTTGTTGACGAAGAAGTCGACCGTGCCGCCGAGGTTGATCACCGCCTGGCCGATATGGATGAGCTCGGTGGCGCCCTCGCCGACGATGTGGGCGCCGAGCAGGCGGCGCGTTTCGACCGAGAACAGAAGCTTCAGGAAACCGCTCGAGACGCCCATGATGTGGCCGCGCGAGGTCTCGCGAAAACGTGCCAGGCCGACCTCATAGGCGGCGCCGCTGTCGCGCACCTGCTCTTCCGACAGACCGACCGTCGAGATCTCCGGCACGGCGTAGATGCCGTAGGGAAAGCTTTCCGGCGGCGGCGGCAGGTTGACGCCGAAGGCGTGGCAGGCCGCCACCCGGCCCTGCTCCATCGACGTCGACGCGAGGCTCGGGAAGCCGATGACGTCGCCGGACGCGTAGATGTTGGGCACGCTGGTCTGGAAGGTATTCGGGTCGACCTTGATGCGGCCCCGGGCATCCGCCTCGATGCCGACCAGGTCTAGACCGAGGCTGGCGACATTGCCGGTGCGGCCGGCGGCGTAGAGCACCATCTCGGAGCGGATGGTACGGCCATCCGCCAGCGTCACCTCGGCATGGTCGGGCTTCGAGGCGATCTCCTTCACCGTGCTGCCCAGCCGGATGGTCATGCCGCGGTCGCGCATCTGGTGGATGAAGTCGTCGACAATCTCGCGATCGATGAAGTCGAGAATGGTGTTGCGCGGCTCGACCAGTGTCACCGGCACGTCGAGCGCGGAAAAGATGGTGGCGTATTCGACGCCGATGACGCCGGCGCCGATCACCGTCAGCGTGCGTGGCAGATGATGGAGCTCCAGCATTTCGTCGCTGTCGAAAACGCGCTTCTTGTCGAAGGGTACGTCGGCCGGACGGTGCGGCCTGGTGCCGACGGCGATCAGCGCATTGGCGAAGCCGACCTCGCTGTAGTCGCCATTGTCGGCGGTCAGGCTCGCCTTGTTCGGCGTGAGGAACTTTACCGCGGCGCGCGCGCTCTTCACCGTGTTGCGCATGAACTGGTGCTGCAGCACCTCAACCTCATGGTCGAGGGTCTTGTGCAGCCGTTCAACCAGGTCGCCGATCGAAATGTCCTGCTTGACCCGGTAGCCGCGCCCGTAGAAGCCGCGTTCGCGCCAGCCCGAGAGGTTGAGCACCGTCTCGCGCAGCGTCTTCGACGGGATGGTGCCGGTATGCACCGAGACGCCGCCCAGGCGCCTGCCCCTGTCGACCACAAGCACCGACTTGCCGAGCTTGGCCGATTGCACCGCGGCGCGGCGTCCCGAAGGGCCGCTGCCGATGACCAGCATGTCGTAGTCCATGTCCCCGTCCCCTTTGTGCGCCGCAGCAAGCTAGACCGGGAAGAATGTCATGTTCAACAGGCAACACCATTCCCTCGGCAGACCGACCCGCCAATGCATGCGAAAACTTAACTGGACAGCAAGGCTTAATATGCAATGGTCCTTATAAAGGGGAACCACGGGTGGCAGAGTTGAGCATTCTCAAAAGTGATGCGCTGCCTGGCGCGGAAACGGGTTTTTGGTCCGGACTGCGGAGCAGCGAAACCATCATCGATCTGCGCGAGGGCCTGTTTCGTTTTATCGCGCTGGCCGTAGCCGCGGTCTTCGTCTATCGCGGCGCGCGCCATGTGGTCATCGATCCGGGCCGTCTCAATATCCTGCTGCTCATGATCTCCGATGCGCTGACCTTCATCTGGCTGCTTTTGGCGCGGCGGCCATTGGTGCGCGACTGGAGTCCTTTCACGGTATTCATCTCGCTGACCGCCGGTTTCGGCTCGGGCCTCGTCTCGCTCCAGGACGGCACCGCCATCATCCCGCTTTATATTGCGGCGACGCTGCAGTTCCTGGCGCTGTGGCTGGTCATCTGGGGAAAGATGTCGCTCGATATTGCGGCGACGCTGCAGTTCCTGGCGCTGTGGCTGGTCATCTGGGGAAAGATGTCGCTCGGCCGTTCCTTCGCAATCCTGCCGGCCAATCGCGGCGTCGTCACAAGCGGCGCCTATCGGTTCGTTCGCCATCCCATCTATGCCGGCTATCTCGCGGGGCACATCCTTTTCCTGCTGTCGAGCTTCTCGCTCTACAATTTCACCGTCTACGTGACCATCACCCTGCTCCAGATCCATCGCATCCTGCGCGAGGAACGCATCCTGGCGCTGACCCCGGAATATCGCGACTATCTCGGGCGGGTCCGTTACAGGCTCTGCCCCGGTATCTTTTGATATCGCGCCCACCGGCCGACGGGCATGTTCCTTGAATTCCGGGTCGCTCTCACCATTTGAGAGGACGGCAAGCATCTCGTTGTGGATGCCGCAATCGAGGAACAGACATGAACGCACGCGTTTTGGACGGCGAGATCATCACGACCAGGTTCGAGGATACCCGTGCCTATCGCGGGGTGCGGACGAGGCGTATCTTTGCCTTCCTGCTCGACTATTTCTTCGTCGCGCTGCTGACCATTCCTTTCGCCATCCTGGTCGCCATTCTCGGGCTGTTGACCTTCGGCCTTGGCTGGGCGCTGTTTTCGGTGCTGGTGCCGATGGTCGCCATCCTCTACATCTGGAACACCTTGGGCAGTCGCAACCAGGCGACGACCGGCATGAAGATCATGGGCATCCGCCTGGAGAAGCTCGACGGCAGCCGCATCGACGGCATGACGGCCGTGGTTCATTCGGTTCTGTTCTGGGCCGGCAACGTCATCCTGACGCCGCTGGTGCTCCTGGTCACGCTGTTCTCCGACCGCAAGCGCACGCTGCATGACCTTTTGCTCGGCACCGTGGTCACCCGCACCGATATCTGACGGTGTCCAGGGCCGCGCAGATCAAACCGCCGCGCCGCCCGCGCTAAAATATGAACAGGTCCACGCCGTCGCGTCAGCACAATCCTGTTGAAATTTTCGCCGGCCGGGCCAAAGGTAGGGCGATTCGCAGGAGCGTTTCCAAGATTAGATGACGCAGCATCCGACCCAGTCGCCGCAGTTCTTCCTGACCGCGCCGTCGCCGTGCCCCTATCTGGAGGGACAGTTCGAGCGCAAGGTGTTCACGCACCTTGTCGGCGACAAGGCGCCGGAGATGAACGACCTGCTCACGCAAGGCGGCTTCCGGCGCTCGCAGAACATCGCTTACCGCCCGGCCTGCGAATCGTGCCGCGCCTGCGTCTCGGTGCGCATCCTGGCGCAGGAATTCGACCCCAGCCGCAGCATGCGCCGCGTTGTCCAGCGCAATACCGACCTCGTCGGGGCCATGCATGACGCGCAGCCCTCGACCGAGCAATACTCACTCTTCCGCGCCTATCTGGATGCCCGCCATCGCCGCGGCGGCATGTCGGACATGACCGTGCTCGACTATGCGATGATGGTGGAAGACACGCATGTCGACACCAAGATCATCGAATACCGGCGTCGCGGCCCTGACACTTTCATCACCGGCAAGGGCCATGGCGAACTGATCGCTGTCGCGCTCACCGACAAGATGGCCGATGGGCTCTCGATGGTCTATTCCTATTTCAATCCCGACTTAGAGGACCGCTCTCTCGGCACTTTCATGATCCTCGACCACATCGCCCGCGCCAAGGCGATGGGCCTGCCCCACGTCTATCTCGGCTACTGGGTCAACGGCTCGCGCAAGATGAATTATAAGATGCGCTTCATGCCGCAGGAGCATCTCGGCCCGAAAGGCTGGGAGCGCTACGACCACGAAGCGGTCAGTCGCTAAAACAGTTTTCCCGAACCCGCCCTTTCAAGGGAGAAGCCGGTCTTGCGCGCGCTCGCGCGAGATATGCGCAATCGCGCCGGCCCTTGCTCCCGATTTGTTTCGAGAACGATCACATGTCTTCCCACACCGATCACCAGAAAGGCCTCCTCGTCACCGCCATCGGCGGGCTGGTGCTGAGCATCGATATTCCGCTGATCCGGCTTGCCAATGGCGAGGCCTGGACCATCCTTTTGCTGCGCACCAGCTGCACCTTGGCGGCGGCGCTGATCATGTGGGCCGTCTGGCGCTCGTACAGCAAGAATGCCCCGCAGCTCATACCTGGCTGGCCGGGGCTGGTCGTGGCCGTGATCTACGGGCTCGGCGCGGTCGCCTTCATGACAGCCGTCTACCATACATCGACAGCCGACCTGGTCTTCATCCTGGCCTTCAACACCGTCTTCGCGGCGCTGTTGTCCTGGCTGTTCCTGAAGGAGCGGCCGCGGCCGCTGACGCTCGCCGCGATGGCGCTGATGATCGTCGGCGTCGCCATCATCGTCGGCGATTCCGTGGGCACCGGATATCTGTTCGGCGACCTGATGGCTTTGTGCTCCGCCTTCCTGATTGCCTGCGCCATCACCATCTCGCGCGCCAGCGACAAGGACATGGGCTTCACCGCGCTGATCGGCGTGATCCTGCCTTTCGGGGTGGCGGCGTTCATGGTCTCCAGGGCCGGCTTTCAGGTGGAGGCGCCGTGGTGGATCATCCTGAATGGCGGCGTCGTCATGCCGATCGCATTCTTCTGCCTCGCCAACGGACCGAAATACATCTCGGGCGCGGAAGTCGCGATGTTCTATCTCCTGGAAACGATCCTGGCGCCGGTCTGGGTGTGGATGATCTTCGCCGAGGCGCCGTCACGCAACAGCCTGATCGGCGGCGGCATCATGATCGTAACGCTGATCGCGCATTCGCTCTGGCAATTGCATGAAGGCCGCAAGCGCCGCGCGGACCTCGCGGTGCATCACCCGGCCTGAATCTTCCTCGGCTCGGCGGCTGCCTCGATCCGGGGCGGTCCACCGGTCTCGTCGGCCACTGGCGGGATCTCGTCCATCAATTCAACCTCGCGCAGCCATTCACGCCAGATGGCGACGAGCAGCGCCATCAAGACAGGGCCAATGAACAGGCCGAGGAAACCCATCGTCTTGACGCCGCCGATCAGGCCGAAAAAGGTCGGCAGGAAGGGCAGCTTGATCGGCCCGCCGACAAGCTTGGGCCGCAAGGTCTTGTCGACGATGAAGAGCTCGACCGCGCCCCAGATGAAGAGCGCCGCGCCGGCGACCAGCTTGCCGCTGGCGGCGAGGTAGATCGACACCAGGGTGAAAGAGAGCGGCGCGCCGCCCGGGATCAGCGCCATGATGCCGGTGAGAGCGCCGAGCGTGACCGGCGACGGCACGCCGGCGAGCCAGTAGGCGGTGCCCAGCACAAGGCCCTCGCCGATGGCGATGATGGTCATGCCCGTCACGGTCGACGAGATGGTTGCCGGCACGACACGCGAAATCCGCTCCCAGCGCGTCGGCAGGATTCGCTCGCCGAGACGATCGACCTGGGCCGCGAAAGACTCGCCGTCGCGATAGGCGAAGAACAGCGCGATCATCATGAACAGAAGCGTCAGCAACAGACCGAAGGCGCTGCCGCCGGCGGCCAGGGCGCCGCGATAGATGGTGCCGATGTTGGAACCGCTGATCAGTTGGATCAATTCGCCGATGCCGCCGGGATGGCCGAGATAGGCCGTCCACTGCTCGTTCAGCCACTCGCCGATCACCGGCATGGTGGCGATCCATTGCGGCGTCACCGCGCCGTGGCGATTGGTCTCGATCGCCCAGACGACCCATTCGCGCAGCTCGTTGATGGCATAGGTACCGGCAAGCGCGATCGGCACCACCAGGAAGGTGAGGATGAAAAGGATCGCCAAAGTCGCGCCGATGGTGCGGTTGCCGCCGACAGCGGCGAGCATCCTTCGATAGAGCGGCCAGCTGGCGAAGGCGATGACGAGGGCGGCCAGCACCGGAAACAGGAAACCGTGGAAGAAGTAAACGCCGGCGGCGACGATCAGCACCAGGAGCCAGCGCGCCGCCGACAGTGGCGGGATGACGGCGGCCCTGAGCGGCGTCGACAGGCCGAACAGGCGCTGTCCCGGCTTCTGGATCTCGGCTCGCTTCAACCCGGCGTTTCTCCCCTGCCCGATGCTTCAATGGATGCTTATGCACCATCATAGTGCAGCAATCGTGACGATAGTCCAAATAAGCCTTTCCTTCTCCCCTTGT
>CCNB01000006.1:366779-411601 GCA_000824785.1 Mesorhizobium plurifarium
CGCGCAGCGCCGAGACGGATGAGGGGTGCTCCAGCGGAGTGAGACGCCAAAAACATCCAAGGAATTTAAGCACTTATGTCCTAGAGGTCGCGATCCTTCCACCCCCCTCATCCGGCCGAGCTTTGCTCGTCCACCTTCTCCCACAAGGGGAGAAGGGAAGGCGGCGCTACCCGAACTTACCCGTCCTCGGGAAACCCTTCGGCACCATGCGGCCGGCGGCGGCCCGCGAGCCGATCCACTCGACCAGTTCCTCGCGCGACTTGGTGAAGGTGCGGTCGGCCGAATCCTGCCAGCTCAACCCCGTTTCCAAAGTGAAGGTCTTCAGGTCCAGCACGCCGCCGTCCTTGTATTTCTGCAGCCGCACGCCCTTGCCGCGCGCCATCTCCGGGATTTCGGCGAGCGGGAAGACCAGCATTTTGCGGTTCTCGCCGACGATGGCGAGATGGTCGCCCGAAACCGGAATGCAGCGCTTGGCCTCGTCCGGCGCCTTGACGTTCATCACCTGCTTGCCCTTGCGGGTATTGGCGACGACCTCTTCCTCAGAAACCACGAAACCGTTGGCGTCGTAGGAGACGAGCAGCAGCTTGCGCTTCGGATCATGGACAAAGGCGGTGACGATGTCCTGATCGTTCTCCATGTCGACGATGATGCGGATCGGCTCGCCATGGCCGCGCCCGCCCGGCAGCCGGTCGGCGCCGATGGTGTAGAATTTGCCGCCGGTGGTGAAGACCAGGATCTTGTCCGTAGTCTGGGCATGGAAGGCAAGCTTGAGGCTGTCGCCTTCCTTGAAGGCAAGCTGAGAGTATTCGGTCAGGTGGCCCTTCATGGCGCGCAGCCAGCCCTTTTCCGACACCACCACCGTCACCGGCTCGCGTTCGATCATCGCATGCGCGATGTCGGTCAGGTCATGCTCGGGCGCGTCGGCGAACTGGGTACGGCGTCTGCCGAGCTCGGTCTCCGGGCCGAACTTGTCGCGAAGCTGAGCGACTTCCCACTTGATCGTCGCCCATTGCTTGGCGTCCGACGCCAGCAAGGCCTCGATCTGCTTCTTCTCGGCGGTGAGGCCGTCGAACTCCTTGCGGATCTCGATCTCCTCGAGCTTGCGCAGAGCGCGCAGGCGCATGTTGAGGATGGCTTCGGCCTGGTTGTCGGTGAGCGACCAGCGGGCCATCATCACCTGCTTGGGCTCATCCTCCTCGCGGATGATCCTGATGACCTCGTCGATGTTCAGATAGGCGATCAGGTAGCCGGCAAGGATTTCCAGCCGCTTCTCGATCTCGCCGAGCCGGTATTTCGAGCGGCGGACCAGAACCTCGCGGCGGTGGTCGAGCCACTCCTTCAGCACGCCTTTGAGCGACAGGACGTTCGGCACCTTGCCGCGCGACAGCACATTCATGTTGAGCGGGAAACGGCTTTCGAGCTCGGTGAGCTTGAACAGCGATTCCATCAGGATGCCGGGATCGACGGTGCGGCTCTTCGGCACCAGCACGATGCGGATGTCCTCGGCGCTCTCGTCGCGGATGTCCTCGAGCAGCGGCAGCTTGCGCGCCATCAGCAGCTCGGCGATCTTCTCGATCAGCCTGGCCTTCTGCACGCCGTAAGGGATCTCGGTGACGACGATGCTCCAGGTGCCCCTGCCCTGGTCCTCCTGGCCCCATTTGGAGCGCACGCGGAAACCGCCGCGGCCTGTCTCATAGGCCTCGAGGATCGAGGCGCGGCTGTCGACGATGATGCCGCCGGTCGGGAAATCCGGTCCCTGGACGAAATCCATCAGCTTCGCCACCGGCGCTTCCGGATGCTCGATCAGATGCAGCGCCGCGTCGCAAAGCTCGGCGGCGTTGTGCGGCGGGATCGAGGTCGCCATGCCGACGGCGATGCCGGAGGAGCCGTTGGCAAGCAGGTTCGGGAAGGCGCCCGGCAGAACGGACGGCTCCTCGTCCTCTTCATTGTAGGTCGGCCGGAAATCGACCGCATCCTCGGTGATGCCGTCAAGCAGTTCGGTCGCCACCTCGGTCATGCGCGCTTCGGTGTAGCGCATGGCGGCGGCGTTATCGCCGTCGATGTTGCCGAAATTGCCCTGCCCGTCGACCAGCGGGTAGCGCATCGAGAAGTCCTGCGCGAGGCGCACCAGGGCGTCGTAGATCGACTGGTCGCCATGCGGATGGAACTTGCCCATCACGTCGCCGACGATGCGGGCGCATTTGGCAAAACCCTGATCGGGGTTGAGCCGCAAGAGCCGCATGGCATGCATGATGCGGCGATGGACCGGCTTCAGTCCGTCGCGCACATCCGGCAGTGCCCGGTGCATGATGGTCGACAGCGCATAAGCGAGGTAGCGCCGCTCGAGCGCTTCCTTCAGATCGACCGGTTCGATTTTGTCGCCGCCGCCATTGTCATCGGGCGGCAAATGCCTCTTTCCCATGGATTTGGACTAGCCGAGCGGGTGATTCGCGGCAAGCGCCACGTGAACATCGGCGCATTTCGCCGCTGCCCATAAGCGCAACTGGCGATGTGAAGGATTTCACGGAAGCGGCGCCGCGGCAGCTGCAATTTGCCGCCGATCTGCAACAGGCTGTGGCGGCTTCATCGCGCCGGCCAACATCAATCCGTTACATGCGGCCGCTATCTGGCATGCAACGCGCTGGCGCAAGGGGCCGCGGCCTTCATGACAAATTCACCGCATCGGACAATGGCTGCCGACCGGCGTTTGCTTTTCATCGCCATTTTCGACAAATGTGCCGGGAAATGCCTTTTTCCCGTCCCGTTCGTCACGGAATGGTGATGAAGCAGGTTTTCAAACAAATTTCTTCATAGCCAAATCAGGACAGGGAACTCGCCATGACAATCCAACGCTCGACGCTCAAGAAACTGGCCTTTTCGACCTTTCTGCTGACGCTGCCGCTCAATGCGGCCTTCGCCGCCGATCCGGCGGTGGCCGAACGGATCAAGGCAGCCCTTGCCGCCCAGGGCGTCGACATTTCCTGGACCGGCGTCTCCGGCGACGATTCGAACGCCACGCTGCAGGGCGTTTCCATCAAGCCGGCGGCCGAGAAGGACGCGTTGCCCATCGGCGACGTCAAGCTGGAAGGGGTCAGCGAAGCCAATGGCGGCTATGAGATCGCCACCGTGTCGACCTCGCCTTTCGAACACAGCAAGGACGGCGTGACGCTCAACCTCAGCCCGGTGGTCATCCACGGCATGAAGGTCCCGGCCGAGGGCGGCACCGATCCGCTGGGCTCGCTGATGATGTACAAGTCGGCGGAACTCTCCAACATGACGGTCAAGGTCGGCGACAAGACGGCGTTCGCGATGGACGGGCTTGCCGTCCAGATCACCCCGCCGGCCGACGGCAAGGCGATGGACTTTACCGCCAACACCGAAAAATTCACCGCCGACCTGTCGCTGGTCGATGACCCCAAGTCGAAGGAAGCCATCGAGGCGCTGGGCTACCAGAACATCTCCGGCAACATCGCGATGGCCGGCACCTGGCAGCCGAGCGATGGCAAGATGGAATTGTCGAAATATGACATCTCGGTCGAGAATGCCGGCACGCTCGGCATGACCTTCAATCTCGGCGGCTACACGGTCGACTTCATCAAGTCGATGCAGGCCATGCAGAAGCAGCTCGCCTCGCAGCCTGAAGGCGCCGACAAATCGGCGCAGGGCATGGCCATGCTCGGGCTGATGCAGCAGCTTTCCTTCAACGGCGCCTCGATCCGCTACCAGGACGCTTCGCTGACCGGCAAGGTGCTCGACTATGTCGGCAAACAGCAGGGCATGTCGGGCAAGGACGTCGCCAACCAGGCCAAGGCGATCGTGCCGTTCGGCATGGCGCAGCTCAACAATCCGGAGCTGACGGCGGAGGTTTCCACAGCAGTCAACACCTTCCTCGACAATCCGAAGAGCCTGGAAATCTCGGCCGAGCCACCGTCGTCGGTGCCGTTCGCGCTGATCATGGCCGGCGCGATGTCCAACCCGCTCGACCTGCCGAAGACACTGGGCGTCAAGGTCAAGGCAAACCAGGACTGATCGGCTTAGCTGCCTTCTCCCCGTCACTATACGGGGAGAAGGTGCCGGCAGGCGGATGAGGGGCAGCGCCGACGCTTGCGAATATCAAATTCGATGCTGAACCGATTGCCTTTCAGAGGGCCTCAGCTCCTACGGCCGCTCGCAAATAGCCAAGGTCCGCGCTGCCCCTCATTGTCCTGCCGGACATTTCTCCCCGTTTAGTGACGGGGAGAAAGGGGCAGTTGCCCCGCTGTCAGTCCTTCTTCGCCACCGCGACACGCAGCGACAGCTCTCGCAGCTGCTGCGGGGTCGCTTCGGACGGCGCGTTCATCAAGAGGTCGTAGGCCTGCTGGTTCATCGGGAACATGGTGATCTCGCGCAGGTTCTTGGCTCCGACGAGCAGCATGACGATACGGTCGACGCCGGCCGCCATGCCGCCATGCGGCGGCGCGCCATACTGGAAGGCGCGATAGAGGCCGCCGAAGCGCTCTTCCACCGTCGCGCGGTCCAGCCCGACCATCTCGAAGGCCTTGACCATGGTTTCCGGCAGATGGTTGCGGATGCCGCCTGACGCGATCTCGAAGCCGTTGCAGACCATGTCGTACTGGAACGCCTTGATGCCGAGCGGCTCCTGGCCGTTCAGCGCGTCGATGCCGCCCTGGGGCATGGAGAACGGGTTGTGGGCGAAGTCGATCTTCTTCTCGTCCTCGTTCCATTCGAAGAACGGGAAGTCGACGATCCAGCAAAGCTCGAACCGCTCGCGGTCGACGAGGTTCAGCTCCTCGCCGGCGCGGGTGCGCGCGGCGCCCGCGAAGCTGACGAACTTCTTCGGGTCGCCGGCGACGAAGAAAGCGGCATCACCATCGGCAAGGCCGAGCTGCTGGCGGATCGCCTCGGTGCGCTCCTCGCCGATGTTCTTGGCGATCGGACCGGCGCCTTCGAGTTTCTCGCCCTCCTTGCGCCAGAAGATGTAGCCCAGCCCCGGCTGGCCCTCGCCTTGCGCCCAGGAATTCATGCGGTCACAGAAGGCGCGGCTGCCGCCGGTCTTGGCGGGAATCGCCCACACCTCGGCCTTCGCGTCGTTGGCCAGGATATTGGCGAACACCTTGAAGCCGGAATCGCGGAAATGATCCGAGATCGCCTGCATCTCGATCGGATTGCGCAGGTCGGGCTTGTCGGTGCCGTAGGTGCGCATCGCCTCATCATAGGGAATGCGACGGAATTCCTGGGTCACCGGCTTGCCGGCGGCAAAGGTCTCGAAGACGCCGCGAAGCACCGGCTCCATGGTGGAGAGCACATCGTCCTGCTCGACGAAGCTCATCTCGAGGTCGAGCTGGTAGAACTCGCCCGGCAGGCGGTCGGCGCGCGGGTCCTCGTCGCGGAAGCAGGGCGCGATCTGGAAATAGCGGTCGAAGCCGGACACCATGATCAGCTGCTTGTACTGCTGGGGCGCCTGCGGCAACGCGTAGAAGGTGCCAGGATGGATTCGCGACGGCACCAGGAAGTCGCGCGCGCCTTCCGGCGACGAAGCTGTCAGGATCGGCGTCGAGAACTCGGTGAAGCCGACCTCCCCCATGCGCTTGCGCATCTCGGCGATGATCTTGGTGCGCGCGACGATGTTCTTGTGCAGCGTCTCGCGGCGCAGGTCGAGGAAGCGGTATTTCAGGCGGATGTCTTCCGGGTACTCCGGCTCGCCGAACACCGGCAGCGGCAGCTCCTTGGCGGCCGACAGCACTTCGATCTCGCGCGCGAAAATCTCGATCTCGCCGGTCGGCAAGTTAGTGTTGACGGTCTCGGGCAGGCGCGCCTTGACCTCGCCGTCGACGCGGATCACCCATTCGCCGCGCACGGTCTCGGCGACCTTGAAGGCCGGCGAATCCGGATCGGCGACGATCTGGGTCAGGCCGTAATGGTCGCGCAGGTCGATGAAAAGCAGCCCGCCATGGTCGCGCACGCGATGCACCCAGCCCGACAGGCGGACGGAATTGCCGACGTCGGTCTTTCTCAACTGGGCACAGGTGTGGCTGCGGTAACGATGCGTGGTCATGGGTAAAGTCCGGAAAATTGCGGGCATCTGCCCGGCTCGAAAATTGGCGCGAAAAGCGCATGAGAGGCCGGCTTTGTCAAGGCAAGCGGTCACACAGGCGCGCTTCGGTCGTCAGGCAAAGTGGATTTGCGCGCCCCGGCTTTGGAAATCGGCGAGCGTGGCGGCAGGCGCGGTCTTTTCCACCACGAGATGGCGGATCGCGTCCGTCCCCGCCACGCGATAGGGCGCCGCTGTCGCGAGCTTGTCGTTGGTGACGGCAATGACTATGCCGGCGCTGTTTTTGACCATGGCGCGCTTGACCTCGGCTTCGGCCGAATCGAAGGCGGTAACGCCGCGCGCGACATCCAGCCCGCAGGAGCCCAGAAAGAACAGATCCGCGTCGAGCTGCGCCACGGCGGCAAGCGTGTCGGCGCCCACGCAGGTGCCGAGATCGGGCACATAGCGGCCCCCGAGCACAATCAGTTCGACCAAACGACGATCGGCCAGCGCCGAGGCGACGCCCAGCGAATTGGTGGCAATGGTCAAATCCATGTCGCGCGGGATCGCCCTGGCGATCGCCTCATTTGTCGTGCCGCCATCGATGAACAGCGACTGCCCCGCCACAAGAAGCCCAACCGCCGCTTTCGCAAGGCGTGCCTTCTCCTCGACCGCATGACCGCTGCGCTGGCCGACGCTCGCCGCGGCAAAGGGCGCCGAAGCGATCGCGCCGCCATAGACGCGGCGCAATTGCCCGGCTTTCGCCAGCTCGCGCAGATCGCGGCGCACCGTGTCTTCCGACACGCCGAAACGGCTGGCCAGCTCACCAGCCAGCACCTTTCCATCCGCCGCCAACTGGTCCCGAATAAGTTGATGCCGTTCTTCGGTGAGCATGCATGATCCTATTTATTTGTGCATATTCTTGCATGTTTTGCCTGTTCATGCAAGAAACGGAGTCGTGAGCGAGCCTAAGCGTTCGCCCACCATATCTCCTTGTTGGATTGTCCGTGATGACCCTTGGCCTGAAACTCGCCCCTCAGCATCGCGTCTATGCCGGCTTTGCGATCTATTCCTTTGCCATGGGCAACATCTTCCCGCGCCTGCCCGACATCAAGCGAGCCATGGGGATCGAGGACGGCACGCTCGGGCTCGCCCTGATCGGCACGCCGATCGGCACACTGGTCGCGCTGACGCTGGCGACGCCGATCCTGGAGCGCGTCGGCTTTCGCCGCGCGCTGCTTTGGCTGGTACCGCTGCTTGCGCTTGCCTATTCCATTGCGGTGCATGCACCGGGCCCGGCGTCTCTGTTCCTGATGCTGCTTCCGGTCGGACTGATGATCGGCAGCATCGAGATCATCTTGAATGTCGAGGCCGACAGGACCGAGTTCCTGCTGAAGCGACGCATCATGAACCGGGCGCATTCGTTCTGGAGCATCGGCTTTTTCGGCGCCGGGCTGTTCGGCGGCGCGCTGGCGCATCTCGGGCTGTCGCCGCAACTGCATCTGGCGCTGGTGGCGCCGATGGTAGCCGTTGCCATGGCGCTGTTTCTCGGCGGCTTCCAACCGGCGCCTGCGCGTTTCGCCGCGACCGGCGACAAGGCGCCGGTGTTCGCCCGGCCGACGCTGCCGATCCTCATCCTCGTCGCGGTGACGCTGTCGGCAATGCTGATGGAAGGCGCAAGCATGGACTGGTCGGCGATCTATATGCGCACCGTATTCGACTCCGGTCCGTTCGTTGCCGGCATCACCGTGGCGCTGTTCGCCTTCTCGCAGGCGACGACGCGGTTCTTCGCCGACAGCTTCGTCGACCGCCACTCGCCGAGCGGCGTGGCGCGCGTGCTGTTGGCGATGATGATGGTCGGCGTCTTCATCGTCTTCTTCTCGCCCCTGCCCTTCGTCTCGATGCTGGGCTTCGCGCTTCTGGGCATCGGCAGCAGCGCCATCTTCCCGCTGGCGATCTCGGCGGCGGCTCAGCGCACCGACCGTCCCGCGGCGATCAATGTGGCGGCGCTGTCGCAGATCTCCTTCGTCGCCTTCCTGCTTGGGCCGCCGCTGCTCGGCTTCGTGTCGGACCATTGGGGCATACGCTCGGCCTATGGCATCGGCATACCGTTAATCGCGCTCAGCCTGGCGGCCGCGAGCGCGCTTGGCCGTCGGCCATCCTCGAACGCTGTAACGGACGGAATCGGATCCGGCGCGACAGGAGAGCGAGCACCGGCGCGCGCCTACGAGGCATGAGCGGCTCGCCCGGCAACGCCGCCTAGCGGAGCGGGCCGCTGCGACTTGCGCGACATCGCAGCTTGGCGCACAGGCACGCGACGCGATTTCGCGTGGGAGAACCCGGCGATCGGCCACCGCTTACGTTGCGGCGGCTTGACGAAAGCGCGCGCGGCTGAAATTGAAAGAGGCCTAATACTGTGCCAAAAGCGATTTGATGCGCGTCATCACGACACAAGAAGAACTCGAGAGCGTTGTCGCGGCGTTCGAAAAGTCGGAATTCGTTACCGTCGATACCGAATTCATCCGCGAGACGACCTTCTGGCCGATCCTCTGCCTGATCCAGATCGCCGCGCCTGGGATCGAGGCGCTTATCGATCCGTTGGCGCCCGGCATCGACCTGAAGCCGTTTTTCCGGCTCATGGCCAATGAAGCGGTGCTGAAGGTCTTCCACGCGGCGCGCCAGGACATCGAAATCATCGTCCATCTCGGCGATCTGGTGCCGCATCCGGTGTTCGACACGCAGGTGGCGGCCATGGTCTGCGGCTTCGGCGACAGCGTTTCCTACGACCAGCTCGTGCAGAAGGTCACCGGAGCCCGGCTGGACAAGTCCTCGCGTTTCACCGACTGGCGGCACCGGCCGCTCTCCGACAAGCAGCTCGAATACGCGCTTGCCGACGTCACCCATCTGATCAAGGTCTTCCAGCATCTCAGCGCCGAGCTGAAACGCGAGGATCGCGCGCACTGGCTGAAGGAGGAGATGGATATCCTCACCTCGCGCGAGACCTACGATCCGCACCCCGAGGACGCCTGGAAGCGGCTGAAGATGCGGCTGCGCAAGCCGCAGGAGCTGGCGATCGTGCAGGCGGTGGCCGCCTGGCGCGAGCGTGAGGCGCGCGAGCGCGACGTGCCGCGCGGCCGCGTGCTCAAGGACGATGCCATCTACGAGATCGCGCAGCAGGCTCCGCGCGACGCGACAGCGCTCGGCAAGCTGCGCACCACGCCGAAAGGCTGGGAACGCTCCGCTACGGCAACCGCCCTGCTCGGCGCGGTCAACGCCGCCCTTGCCTTGCCCAAGGACGCGATGCCTAAACTGCCGAAAAGCGTGCAGCCGCCGGAGGGATCGAGCGCGGCGGCGGAACTGCTCAAAGTGCTGCTCAGGATCGTCGCCGAAAAGGAAGGCGTCGCCGCCAAGGTGCTGGCCTCCAGCGACGATATCGACCGCATAGCAGCCGAAGGCGACGAAGCCGACGTGGCGGCGCTGCAGGGCTGGCGGCGCGCCGTTTTCGGCGAGCAGGCGCTGAGGCTGGTGCGCGGCGAGATCGGCATCAAGTTCGACAAGCGCAGGATCGCGGTGTTCGACCTGTAGCCTCTCCTTCTCCCCTTGCGGGAGAAGGCAGAGCCTCCCTCACACCGCCCCCAGCAAGTGCAGCGCGAACCAGATCCAGGCGACGAAAAGTATGCCGGCGCCGAGGAAAAAGGCGCGGCTGCGGTGCAGCACATAGTTTCTGTCGAGATGCACCCAGGCGTGAACATAGCGTGAGACTATGAAGAGCCACATCAGCGCCAGCGTCAGATAGTTCACGCCATTGGTAACGAACAGCGCCAGGCACAGAACGTGGAACAGAACCGGCAGTTCGAACTGGTTGATCAGGTTGTTGGCGACAGTGACGCTCGAGGCCGGCTCGGTCGAGCGAACCTTGTACTGGCTAACCCTGGCCTCGCCCGACTTCACGGCGAGATAGCGCCGCTTCAGCATCACCAGATAGACGATATAGACCAGGAACACATGCGCCAGCATCGGCCAGAAGATGGCGGTCTGGCGCATTTCTCCCTCAGCGCCGCCGCTGCCCGGCCAGCGCGAAGACCGCGATGACGAAGACCGGGATCGCCAGCAGCGCGAATTTGGTGACGGTCAGCGAAGAGGCGAAGGCCAGCGAATCGGGATTGGCCAGTTGGAAATCGGAGAGCAGCCGGGCCAAGGCAAGATTCTGGGCATAGTCGGCGGCCGTATAGGGCAGCACCAGCACGAGCGCGAACAGGGCCTGCACCTGCGCCGGCATGGCGCGGAACGTGCTGAGCCGCCGCCCGAAGGCAAGGATGAGGCTGACCAGCGTCAGCGACAGCAGCGCCGGGAACAAGAGATCGAAGGTAAGATAATGCCAGACGATGATGATCTCGCCGCCGCGGCGGCCGAGCGCGGTGAGCCAGGCCATGCCTTCGTCAGGCGTGAAGCCAGCGACGCGCATGTCGAGCGAGAACAGGCCGCCGCTCAAGCGCTGGAAATAGAGAAACTCCAGCGCCGTCATGGCGAGGAAAAGCGCAATCGAAGCGATAGAGAGCGCCGCCGCGTGACGCGACAGCCGCAGCACCGCCGCGCTCAAATCACGCCACAGTCCCCGCTGGCGGTCGGACTGATCGGCCTCTCGATCAAAGTCCGCCCGGGTAATTTGGGCTTTCGCGGGTGATCGTGACGTCATGGGCGTGGCTTTCACGAAGTCCGGCGTTGGATATGCGCACAAAGGTGGCGCGCTCGCGGAAATCCGCAAGGTCACGTCCACCCACATAACCCATAGCTGCTTTCAGGCCGCCTGCAAGCTGGTGCAGCACGCCAGCCACAGGTCCTTTGTAGGGGACCTGTCCTTCAATGCCTTCCGGAACCAGTTTCAGGGTGTCGCGGACCTCGGCCTGGAAGTAGCGATCGGCCGAGCCGCGCGCCATGGCGCCGACCGAGCCCATGCCGCGGTAAGCCTTGAAGGAGCGCCCCTGGTGCAGATAGACCTCGCCCGGGCTCTCGTCAGTGCCGGCCAGCAGCGAGCCGATCATGGCGGCGCTTGCGCCGGCGGCGAGCGCCTTGGCGAGGTCGCCCGAATATTTGATGCCGCCATCGGCAATGACGCTCACGCCGGCCTTGCTGGCCGTCTCGACCGCCGACATGATCGCCGAAAGCTGCGGCACCCCGACGCCGGCGACGATTCGGGTCGTGCAGATCGAGCCCGGACCGATGCCGACCTTGACGGCGTCGGCGCCGGCATCGATCAGCGCCTGCGTGCCTGCGGCGGTGGCGACATTGCCGGCCAGGATGCGCACTGAATTGGAGAGCTTCTTTGCCCGCGCCACGGCCTCCAGCACACGCTGCGAATGGCCATGCGCGGTATCGATGACCAAAAGGTCGACGCCGGCATCGATCAGGCGCTCGGCGCGCTCGAAGCCGTCATCGCCGACGCTGGTGGCGGCGGCGGCGCGCAGCCGCCCCTGCGCGTCCTTGGTGGCGTGCGGGTTGAGCTGCGACTTCTCGATGTCCTTGACGGTGATCAGGCCGACGCAATTGCCGTTCCTGTCGACCACCACCAGCTTTTCGATGCGGTGCTTGTGCAGCAGGCGCTTGGCCTCGTCCTGGTCGACATTCTCCTTGACCGTGATCAGGTTCTCACGAGTCATCAGCTCGTAGACCTTCTGCGACGGATCGGAAGCGAAGCGGACGTCGCGGTTGGTGAGGATGCCGACCAGGCGGCCGACGGTGTGGCCGCCGGTGCCGCCGTTCTCGACCACCGGAATGCCGGAAATGCCGTTTGTGCGCATCAGCGCCAGCGCGTCGGCGAGCGTGGCGTCAGGACCGATGGTGACAGGGTTCACCACCATGCCGGATTCGAATTTCTTGACCTGCCGGACCTGCTCGGCCTGCTCTGCCGGGGTCAGGTTGCGGTGAATGACGCCGATGCCGCCGGCCTGCGCCATGGCGATCGCCAGCCGCGCCTCGGTGACGGTGTCCATGGCCGCCGACAGGATCGGCACGTTGAGATCGATATCGCCGGCAATGCGGGTGCGGATGTCGGTTTCGCCAGGCATCACCTCGGAATGGCCGGGCTGCAGGAGCACGTCGTCGAAGGTCAGCGCCAGCGCGCCGGTGGACGTTTCGATGATTTTTGACATGGCCAGTCCTTTTGAATGCGGAAAAGGCGCTGGGCCGATTGGCCAGCGCCGACTCTCATCTTCCCTTTCAGGATTGGCGCTGGCTGGTAACACGTCCCGAGACGGAAGGAAAGCGGGTCGTTTGCGCGGGGGTTCAAGTTGCTATTCTACGCCCACTAGACCTTCATCCTTCGCCTTGGTAGGCGTTGTCGCGGGCCAAGTGGCCTGCGTTGACAATGGGCTGCCTTTCGAGCCGGGAAAGCAGCGCGGTACGCGAGCGGCTCTCAGGGGTAGCGGGAGGAACGATCCGCGCTATCGCGCGCCCTTGGCTCATCACAACATAGCTGCGCCCGTTAAGGACTTCACGCAGTATTGTGGAGAACTTTCGTTTGACGTCACCCGCCGAAACAGCCTCATTCATATCGAAACCTTCTTTGCGTCCAGATGCGCTTCGATATCGCCAGGGCTCAGCACCTCATAGCCCAAAATGTGGCACGATGATATGTTATCGAGAGTTGCACAACTTCTGCGGTCGCACAAACGTGACAGCAATTTAATGCGACATCCGGCCGAGGCGTGATAACCGCCCGGTCGCACCGGTTCGCCCCCAAGCCGGTGCCAGAATCGCGAAGACAAATCAGGGCGTTTCCCCTTGAACCGCATCATCCCGCTTATCCTGGCGGTCGCACTTTTCATGGAGAACATGGATTCGACCGTGATCGCGACGTCGCTGCCGGCGATCGCGGTCTACATCCACACCAGCCCGATCGCGCTGAAACTGGCGCTGACCGCTTATCTGGTGTCGCTGGCGATCTTCATTCCGATCAGCGGCTGGATGGCGGACAGGTTCGGCGCCAAGACCGTGTTCCGCGCCGCGATCGGCGTCTTCATCGCCGGCTCCGTCGCCTGCGCCTTTTCCAATTCGCTGCCGGCTTTCGTGGTATCGCGCTTCCTGCAAGGCATAGGCGGCGCGATGATGACACCGGTCGGACGCCTGGTGCTGGTGCGCGCCACGCCGAAGAACGAACTGGTCGCGGCGATGTCCTGGCTGACCGTGCCGGCGCTGGTCGGACCGCTGGTGGGCCCGCCGATCGGCGGCTTCATCACCACCTATTTCACCTGGCATTGGATCTTTCTCATCAATGTGCCGATCGGCCTGATCGGCATGTGGCTTGCCACCCGCTATCTGCCGGAGACGGAGCCCGCCCAGACCCCACCGCTCGATTTCCCCGGCTTCGTGCTTTCGGGGCTTGCTGCCTCCGGCGTCGTTTTCGGCCTTTCCGTCGTCAGCCTGCCGGCGCTGCCGCCGATGGCCGGCTTCATCACGGTGGCGGTCGGGGTGATCTCCGGCGTGCTTTATTTGCTCCATGCCCGCCGCGCCAAGAACCCGTTGCTGGCGCTGGAGCTGTTCCGCAACCAGGTCTTCCGGTCCTCGGTGCTCGGCGGCTCGCTGTTTCGCGTCGGCATCGGCGCGGTGCCCTTCCTTCTGCCGCTGATGTTCCAGATCGGCTTCGGACTGACGCCGTTCCAGTCGGGCATGATCACCTTCGTCTCGGCGATCGGCGCCATCGGCATGAAGTTCGTCACGGCACTGCTGTTCCGGCTTGCCGGCTTCCGGCGCGTGCTGATCTGGGGCTCGCTGGTGGCGGCCGCATCGATCGCCATCTACGGCCTGTTCACGCCGCAGACGCCCTACGCGCTGATGCTGGCGATCCTTCTGGTCGGCGGCTTCATCCGCTCGATGTTCTTCACCGGCGTCAATGCCCTCTCCTATGCCGAGATCACGCCCGCCGACACCAGCAAGGCGACGCCGATCACCGCGGTTTTCCAGCAATTGTCGATCGCAATGGGCGTGGCGCTGGCCGGCGGCATCCTCGAAGTGTCGACCTCTATCCATGGCGGGCCGCTGACCTTGCGGGATTTCCACATCGCCTTCTTCATCGTGGCAGCCGTCTCGGCGGCAGCCTCGATCACCTTCATGCGGCTTGGGCCGGAGGCCGGCAATGCCGTCTCGGGCCATGGCCGGTTGACCGCGCCGAAGACGCTGGAAACGGTTGGGACGGCGGGGAAGTGAGCACGCCTTCCTTCTCCCCTTGTAGAGAAGGCGTTAGCCTTTGAACTCCTTCGCCAGCAGGTAAAGCTCCACCGATTCGTCGCGCGAGGCCGGCGGCTTCACATGATGGACCGAGCGGAAGTTCTGCTTCAGCAGTGACAAGAGCTCGTTCTCAGCGCCGCCCTGGAATGTCTTGGCAAGAAAATGCCCGCCGGGCTTCAGGACATGCAGCGCGAATTCGGCCGCCACTTCGCACAGATGCATGGTGCGCAAGTGGTCGGTGCGGCGGTGCCCTGTCGTGGGCGCCGCCATGTCGGACAGCACAACGTCCGGCTGTCCGCCAAGCGCTTCGGTCAGTTTCTGCGGCGCGTCGGGGTCGAGGAAATCCATCTGCAGGATGACGGCACCCGGCACCGCATCCATCTCGAGATAGTCGATGCCGACAACGTGCGGATTCTCAGCGCTCGACTTGGTCCGCGCGGCCGCCACCTGGCACCAGCCGCCGGGCGCCGCGCCCAGGTCGATGACCTTCATGCCGGGCTTCAGGAGATGATGCTTGTCGTCGATCTCGATCAGCTTGTAGGCGGCGCGGGAGCGGTAGCCGTCGGCCTTGGAGCGCTGCACATAAGGATCGTTCATGTGGCGCTCGAGCCAACGGCGCGAGGATTCCTTCAGGCCGCTCTTCTTCTTGATCCTGGTCTTGAGGACGCGAATGCTTCCCGGGCCCGGCTTTTCGGGTTTCTTGCTCATCACCGGCCACGCCCCTCACTGCGCCAGACGCCGTCATCGGCCATCAGCTCGCTCAAAATCCCCTCGCGCAGGCCGCGGTCGGCGACGCGCAGCCGCTCCGACGGCCAGACACCGCGGATCGCTTCCAGGATCGCGCAGCCGGCGAGCACGAGGTCTGCGCGGTCGGCGCCGATGCAGGGGTTGGCGCAACGCTGCTGGAAATCCCAGCCGATCAGCCGCTCTATCATGCGGTCGACGCTGTCGCGGTCCATCCACAGGCCGTCGACGCGGCGGCGGTCATAGCGATCGAGATCGAGATGCACGCCGGCGAGCGTCGTCACCGTGCCGGACGTGCCGAGCAGATGGAAGTTGGGGCTGGCCAGCACATGCGCGAGCCGGTCGCGGCCGTCGAAGGCCTTCAGCCGCATGGCCACATCGTCGACCATGGCGGCAAAGGTCTCGCGCGTGACAGTGCGGCCGCCGAAGCGCTCGGCGAGCGAGACGACGCCGACGGGCAGCGACGTCCAGGAGACGATATGGTTGGCGAGCCGCGGCGAACGCCGTCCGGTCAGGTCGATCAGCGCGATTTCCGACGAGCCGCCGCCGATGTCGAACAGCACTACGCCCTGCGTGTCGCGCTCGACCAGCGAGCCGCAGCCGGAAACGGCAAGGCGAGCCTCGGTCTGGCGGTCGATGATCTCGAGCTTCAGCCCGGCCTCGCGCTCGACGCGATCCAAAAACTCGACACCGTTGGCGGCCGAGCGGCAGGCCTCGGTGGCGATCAGCCTGGCTTTCCTGATCTTGCGGTTGCGCAGCTTCTCGCCGCAGATCTTCAGCGCCTCGACCGCGCGGTCCATCGCGGCCTGGCTGAGCCGGCCGCTGGCGGTCAGCCCCTCGCCCAGCCTGACGATGCGCGAGAAAGCGTCGATGACGCGAAACTGGCCGTGACGGCCAGGCACCGCGACCAGCAACCGGCAATTGTTGGTGCCGAGGTCGAGCGCGGCAAAGACAGGCAATTCCGGTCGCGGCGGACGCTGCGGGGCCGCCAGCCTTGGCTCGACCGGGGACGGCGCGCTCCGAGGCTGGCTTGCCGCCGTGGCGGCAGCCGCCAACTGCGGCACGACGCCGTTCTCGTCGCGCGCGAACACCTTGCGGCCGCGCTTGCGCTTGCGGCGCTTGCGCGTCTTGCCTTTCGGCTGATCGCCATGCTGGTCGGCCTGACTTGCGCCGGTCTGTCGCTGGCCCGGATGCTTGGGGCCGGCATGTCTGGGATCGGCATGTCTTTGGTGCGCGCCCGCGTGGCGGCTGAATCGCGCCGGCTGCGGGCCCGCCGACTGCGTCGGCGATGCCCCGGACATACCCACTGCCGACGCGCCCGCGCCGGTATCGTGGTCTTCCACTTCAGTTCCTTCCGGCGCCGCGCGAACCGGGAACGGACGCAGCAGGCACCTCGATTTGTTTCAAGTTGGCGCCAGAGTAGCAGCGCCATTCGCAATCACCAAGAGCGCGAGGCCGAATTTCGCCAACCTCACATTTGCCGAGATCACGTTGGGGCAATGTCTTGCCGGTTGAATAGCCGGTTTCAATCAGGCATGTCTCAAATGCGGGTTCGAAGGGGTTGGGCAACATCAAATCAGTGAGCTGCAGCGCATGATGACGACGCCATGAATTGGAGGCGCTATTTCTGGCCGGTCATAGGCATCGCGGCCGTGGCGTTCTCACTGTGGCTGCTCATCCACGAACTGCGCGGCATTTCGCTCGACGATGTCTGGGCCGGCATCGCCGCCATCCCGGCGCGCGATTGGGTGCTCGCGGCGCTGAGCTCGGTCGTCGCCTATGCCTCGCTCGCCGGCTACGACCACATAGCGCTGCTGCATATCGGCAAAAAAGTATCGTGGCTGTTCGTCACGCTGTGCTCCTTCACCACTTACGCGGTGTCGCACAATATCGGCGGTTCGGTGTTTTCCGGCGCGGTGATCCGCTATCGCGCCTATGCCACGCGAGGATTGACCGGCCAGGAGATCGGGGTGCTGGTGGCGATCTGCTGGTTCACCTTCATCCTGTCCAGCGTTTTCCTCGGTGGCCTCGTTCTATTGTTCGAACCGCAGATCATCGATCGCTTCACCGGCGCGCCGCATCATGGCGCCGCCTTTGCCGCGGGGCTCGCCATGCTCATCCTCGTCGGCGCGTATGCCTTCGGCAGTTGGCTTGGGCTGAGACCTTTGAAAATAGGCAGCTTCGAGCTCCACTACCCGGCGCTGCCGATCGTGGCGCGACAGTTGCTGATCGGACCGGTCGAGCTGTTGGGCGCCGCCGCGATCATCTACTTTGCCCTGCCGGATGCCGGCAATCCCGGCTATTTCGTCGTGCTCGGCGTGTTCATGGTATCGTTCTCGATCGGGCTGCTGTCGCATGCGCCGGGCGCGCTCGGCGTGTTCGAGGTCGTCTTCCTCACCGGCCTTTCCGACATGGATCCGGTCGGCGTGCTTGCAGCACTTCTGGTGTTCCGCCTGTTCTATCTCATCATTCCGCTGCTGATCGGCCTTAGCGTGGTGCTCTATTTCGAGCATTCGCAGTACAGCAAAGGCGAAAGCTGAAGCCTTCCGCGCGCCCGGCCGAACGGCCAACGCATATCGCCCAAAAAGTGCCGAGCCGTTTGGGAGAACGTGGTGAGGGTAGGACAGCGTCGGCACGCATTCCCATAATGAGTAACCGATGTGCCCGGAACGGACCTGAAGAAAACTGGCTGGGGAACCTGGATTCGAACCAGGACTAACGGAGTCAGAGTCCGTGGGTCTACCGTTAACCTATTCCCCAGCAGGCGCGTCTGGCATCGCGCTAGCCAAGCGGCTCATGTGCCGCGAGCGCTGCCTTGTAGCCGCCATCGAAAAATAGTCAAGCCCGCAACTGAGTTCAATCGCGGCCTTTTTTGAAACCTTTGTCCAAGACATGCCGCCCCGGCGCATGGGGCCTTCAACCGCTTACTTTGAGCCTTTCACGGTCAAGTGCCGATGCCGTTCGAAGATCGCCAGCTTGTGCCCATATGTCATCCGCACCTCGGATCGGCACCCTTCGCATCTGAAGGTTTTGATGCTCTTGACCCAGGAGCCCTTCCTGACGATCGTCCTGGAGCAGCGTTGACATTGGAACATCAAGTTCTTGTCATGCAGGTCATTTGACAGGGGCATCATCCCTCCTGGGCCGAGAGGGTTGTGCCGACATGCCCCTCGCCCGCAAGGCTATATCAAACGCTGCAGCACAGAACCGTGACAGAAGTCACATGCAGAGGTTGCACCCATCACCAACGTTCCTGCCTGGCCAATTCCTTATTGTTGGCCCGAATATATTAGCAATCAACGATATATTAACAGTTACCATGCAGCCTGTTCAAATCGGGAGATTCCCGATCGACGATCCGGCACGCAGTGCCGAGACGCTCGACCGATGCGGAGCAAACGCATGAGTGTCGAAACAGCATTGGCGCAGATATTGCGCATGATCCATCGTCGCGCCCTGAATTTGGCGACAATGCCGGACGATGAAAGAGATCCATACTACGACAGCATCCGCCGGTCATGTTGCGGAGCAGCCGAGCATATCGGGCAGTCTCCCGACAATGCGGCCATCACGGCAAACAGCATGGTCGAGTTTACCCGGGCAATGGTCGGCATCATCGAGGCGGGGCGCGGGTAAGCCGCAAACGTCGGCACGTTTGCGACGAACTCGGGAGGTGCCGAGACGCGCGGCGGCTACGGCGCGTTAGCCGAAGCTCGCAAGGCGATGATTGCCACGGGCGCATCGGCGTCAGGCTTCCGAGTCATCGCTATCTCAGATCGCGCCCCGAGTGTTCGACGACAAATGTTTCGCTATCGGCATTACCGGCCAGCAAATATCCAATTGATTGTCGAACGACAGCCCGTTTCGCATCCGCTTTGGATTGCCGGCATCCTGCGCATATTTCAAGGCCGCGCCCATTCGGTTCAACGCCTTCATTATCGACATAGACTTCATCCCTGGTTCGCCAAGCCTTGATGGAGACAAGCCCCGCCGCCCTCACGATGGTAGTCTAAATGATCGATCATTGTTTCCGTCGGATTGCACGGAAACATGCGGGCCGTAACCGGAACATTTGGCTCCGAAACATTTACGGGCAAATTTATTCAGGGGCCCCCGCTCGAATTTGACGCGGCGCCAGCGCGCCGTTTCCATTTCGAAACAAAGACGCGGCTAAGCGCCATCAGACCGAAACGAATGCGCATCAAAACCGTCAGCGACCGGCGTGACCGGAGTTTAAACAAAGGAAAACGAAATGTCCAAGTTCCTTCGCAATGCAGTTCTTGCAATTGTTGCTGTCTCCGGCCTGGCCGGTTCGGCTTATGCCCAGCAAACGACCATCTATTCGTGCAGCAACCACGACGATTATTATAGTGTTTGCCTGGGCGCTAATAACGGCGGCCATCATGATGGGCGCGGCGATCGTCGTTAATCGGCAGGTCCGCAAAAAAGCCCCGCAGGCATTTCGCCGGCGGGGCTTTTTTGTTCGAAGCGGTGCCGCTCGCCCAGGCCAACCCCTCAGTCAGCATCGGAACCTCAGCGTGGACGCCGAGCTGGATATTTCAATCGGCAAGTGGGTTGGCCCGGATTGCCAGGTGACGCCGCATTGGCCAAAGCAGGCATCTAAATCAGCAACCAGCAGAGTGCGCCTCATGAGGCGCACGACTTCCCCCGCGCTACCGAATGATATGTCCGGCCTAAACGTTCCGAGGCGACCAGGCCATTTCACGCAGCTTTGAGAGAACGGCGTTCTCGAAGTCCGACGGCTGGTGAAGCTCGCTGGTGACCACGCCCAGCTTGCGCGGCGGCAGGCCGTCCCGCAAGGGAATCAGGGCGAGGCCGGGCAGCGGGCATGATCTGGCGGCGATCTCGGGGACGATGGTCAGGCCGATATTCTGCTGCGCGAGCTGGCAACCGGTCATAAGCTGGCGCACTTCGACGACGGTTTTTGGCTGCAGGCCGGATCGTTCGGACATCATGGCGAGCCAGTTGCCCGAAGTCGTTCCCGAGGGAAAACGGATGAAGGGCTCGGCGAGCACGTCTTCGTCGGCAAGCTCCGACCGCGCGGCAAGGGGATGCGACGTCGACAGGACGACGCAGGCGCCATCCTGGCAAAGCGGCTCGAACAACAGGCCGGGCGACGGGACGAAGACGCTGCTGATGCCGAAATCGATCTCGTTCGACCTCACAAGCTGGAACGTCTCCTCGCTGTCGATCTCCACGATATCGAGCACATGGTTCGGAAACCGGGAGCGCAGCGAATGGAAAGCGGGACCGATGAACATCGCGGCGAAGGACGCCACGCTGGCAACCCGCAGGATCTGTTCGGTACCGAGGCTTAGCGAGGCAAGTTGATCGACAATCGCCTCGTTGCCCGCAACAAGCCGACGGAGGCCCGGCAGCAGCGAGCTGCCAGCAGGGCTGAGCCGAAGCCCTTCACGGTCACGAACCAGCAGCGCGAAGCCCAGTTGTCTCTCCAACTGCGTCACGTGCTGCGAGATGGCCGGCTGGGTAAGGCCCAGCACGTCCGCCGCCTGGGTGAACGAGTTCAATTCCAGGACCGTCAACAGGCTGCGCACACGGCGCACGGATATTTCGTCGCGGCGGGAAAGCATGGCAATGCCTCCATAAGAACCTTCGAACCATCATAAAGAAACGTTATTTCCTACCGTATTCATAAGCAACTAGCATCCGCTGCAACGATGTGCGGAGGCTTGGGATGACGGCTCGCGATTCAGGGATCCACAGAATTCATGCCCGCAGGAATCATTCCTGCTACGGAATGGGCCTGGGCATCATCATCCTCGACGAGGTGTACCCGGGATTTCCCGGCGATGTGCGAAACGCGAGCGCCTATCCCTTTCCGATCCAGTACGAAATCGCCGAAGGCGTCGACATCCAGAACCTCGTACGCGGCGACGACAAGAAAGCCTTGCTGGAGCCGATCGTCAGGGCCGCGCGGAAACTGGAACGCATGGGATGCCGGGCGATCGCCGCCGAATGCGGCTACTTCGCCTGGTTCCAGAAGGAGATCGCGGCAAGTGTCGACGTGCCGGTCTTCGCGTCGAGCCTGCTGCAGGTACCTCTCGCCCAGATGACGATCGGCCCCGAAAAGGTCGTCGGCGTTCTCGTCGCCGAGGGCGACCGGCTCAGTGACCGGCATCTCACGTCAGTGGGTGTGACGCTCGGGACGAACTATGTCGTTCACGGCGCCAAGGACGACGGGAAGACGCCCCAGTTCGACAGTCTCTGGACAAAGGACATCCGGCCAGAAATCCCGACCGCCAACTACGGCCAGGCGGAGCGCGATATCGTCAAGGTGGCGAAGGATTTCGCCGCCGCCCACCCTCGCATGGGAGCCATGGTGCTGGAATGCACCGGGTTCCAGCCCTTCGGCCGGGCGATACAGCGGGAGATCGACATGCCCGTGTTTAGCTGGTCGACCCTGCTGGACTACGCCTATTCCGTCACCGTGCACCGGGATTTCTACGGCCATGTCTGACCCGCGCGACCAGCCCAAATGGAAAAGGCGCGGCCGAGACCGCGCCCTTCCTGAGCTTCTTCGGAGGCCTGTTCCTCCGCGCGCGGGCCCTACTCCGCCGCCTCGTAGCCGGCGATGCCCTTGATCTCGAGGAAATCCTCCAGGCCGTATTCGGCATATTCGCGGCCGTTGCCGGACTGCTTGTAGCCGCCGAACGGCAGGCCGGCGTCCCAGGTTGGGTAGTTGATGTAGACATTGCCGGAGCGCATGCGGGCCGCTGCCTGGCGCGCCTTCTCGATGTCCTTGGCCTGGATGTAGGAGGCCAGGCCGTAGACGGTATCGTTGGCCTGCTCGACCGCCTGCTCCACCGTGTCGTAAGGCATGATCGACAGTACTGGCCCGAAGATCTCTTCCCTCGCGATGCGCATGTGGTGCGTGACGTTGGCGAAGACGGTCGGGCGGACATAGTAACCGCGGTTGAGTTCGGCCGGACGGCCGGGACCGCCGGCGACCAGGGTGGCGCCTTCATCGATGCCGCTCTGGATCAGATCCTGGATCTTGTCGAACTGGATCTGGCTCACCACGGGGCCGAGCTTGGAGGTAGGCGCGTCGGCCGGGCCGACGGTGAATTTCTCCGCCGCCTTCTTCGCATAGCCTGCCGCCTCGTCGTGACGGTCGCGCGGCACGAACATGCGGGTCGGCGCGTTGCAGGACTGGCCGCTGTTGCCGAAGCAGCCGGCGACGCCCTTGATGACGGCCCGCTCCAGATCGACATCCGGGAACAAGATGTTGGCCGACTTGCCGCCGAGTTCCTGATGCACGCGCTTGACCGTGTCGGCCGCCGCCTTGGCGACCAGGATGCCGGCGCGGGTCGATCCGGTAAAGGACATCATGTCGACATCCGGATGGCTGGCCAACGCCTGGCCGACGGTCGGGCCGTCGCCGTTGACGAGATTGAAGACGCCCTTCGGCACGCCGGCCTCATCGATGATCTCGGCGAAGATGATGGCATCGAGCGGCGCGATCTCGGACGGCTTGAGCACCATGGTGCAGCCGGCGGCGAGCGCCGGACCGACTTTGCAGGTGATCTGGTTGAGCGGCCAGTTCCACGGCGTGATCAGGCCGACGACGCCGATCGGCTCCTTGACGATAAGCGACGAGCCCTTGACATGGCGGAACTGGAAAGTCTTCAGCACCTCCGCCATCTTTTCCAGATGCGCAAGGCCGACGCCGACCTGGCTGTCCAGCGCCATCTGGCGCGGCGCGCCCATCTCGCGCGAGACGGCGAGCGCAAGGTCCTTGCTGCGCTTCTTGTAGACATCGGTGACGCGGTTAAGAATGTCGAGCCGCTCCTCGACCGAGGTGAAGCCGAAGGTGGCGAAGGCGCGCTTGGCGGCGGCCACCGCCTTGTCGACATCGGCCTTGGAGCCCAGCGAAATCTGCGCGAAAGCGTCTTCGTTCGAGGGATCGATGACGTCGAGCGTGTTCGGCACGACAGGATCGACCCAGGCGCCGTCGATATAGAACTGCAGATTGTGTGACATGGTTTTGCTCCCTGCGGGCCGCTTTGCTCGATTGTGGTGAAATGGTCGTCGTATATCGCCAGAAATAACGATGCGGCATGTGCTCTGTCAAACGCAAGCGAGAAGTGCTTGAGCCAGCGCGTCGGGTGTTGCGCCAGAGTTGGCGCCGCCGCATTCTCGACTAGAGCAGCGTATGCCCTGCCTCGCCCAGCAAGCGTATCGCCGCGGCGCCGTCTGCAGCCTTCACCAACAGTTGGTCGCCGTCGAAGGTGGAGACGACGAAGACGCCCAGGCCATTTTCCGACAGCGGCCGGACGACCGACAGCACGATGCCGGTTTCGCCGAAGGCAAAGGGGCCTTCGAATTTGAAGGCGACCCAGTCGCTATCCTGCCTGACGCTATCCGGTACGCGATCCTGCAGACAGGTGATGGAAAGCTCATCCTCGGTTCTGGCGATGCTGACGAAACCCGGTCCGTCTGCCCAATCAGGAATGCCGTGCCCGGCTCCCAACCGCGAAATCGCATACAAGCCGGGCAGTTTCTTCAACCTGATCCCGGCAGGCTTCGTCGCGCTCCGGTTGGCGGTCATCCGGCGATCCTCTTGCTCATATAGACGGTCGTGCCATTCATGAACGGCTCTTCCCGGTCGACCGTATAACCCTGTCGCCGATAGAGCGACACATTCGCTTCGAACGCGCCGTTGGTCAGCAGGCGAAGTTCATCACGCCCGGCTTCGCGCGCCTTGTGCTCCGCCCGTTCGAGCAACAGCCGGCCGATTCCCCTGCCCTGCGCGTCCGGAGCGACGCAGACATTCTCGATCCAGAGGTGATCGTCGGCGAGCATGGTCTCGAGCATGCCGACAATGCGATCCTGCGCGACGGCGAGGTCGAACGGATGCTCGGCGACGGCCTTTTCGTAGTCGGCGCGCATCGGCAGCGGCTCGCGGCCGATCACCGGCACCCATTTGGCATAGGCGGCGCGCACGATATCGCGGATGGCAACGGCGTCCGCCGCCTCGGCCGCCCGGAACCGGATGGAAGAATTGATCGTCATTGCTGGACTCCCGATATGAAAAACCCCGCCGGCTGAAGTCGCGGGCGGGGCAGGAAACGAACGAACCGGATCTGTCGTGTCGGGTCTTATCGTCGCGCAATCAGCCTGCCGCTCCGCACTCGGCGAAGGCGGCGTCGCTTGGCATTGGCGGGCGCGAGAGTTGACATCGCGGCTAGCTGGGGCAGGAACCGGCAAGCGTCAAGGCTCGGCCGGTGCTGGTCATTAGGCCAACCCGTTGGCGGCTCGCCATCGTTCGACAAAATCGATCATTATAACTCAAATAATTCGTTGGAAAGATCGATTTTGGAATGCCATTTCGGCGGCGAAAGTGCCTGGAGAATTCAATTGTCTTTCCTGCCCGCCACCGCGAACGGTCTTCCAAACGGCCTGAACCCAGCCAATGCCGGACGCAAGCGCCCTGCTCTGACCGCGATCTCGGCCGGCGTTGTGCCGGGACTGGTGCTGGTGGCGATGATCACCAGCGTCGCTTACTCGGCGCGCGGCTTTTCCGGCCTCACCTTGTTCAGCCCGATGATCCTCGCCGTCGTCGCCGGCATGATCTATTCCAACGTGCTCGGCATGCCCGCTCACGCCAAGGCCGGCATCGCCTTCTCGCAAAAGCGCCTGCTGCGCTTCGCCATCGTGCTGCTGGGCTTCCAGCTCACGCTCGGCCAGGTGGCGGGCATCGGGTTCGGCGGTGTCGGCATCGTCGCCGCCACGCTCGGCGCCACCTTCCTCTTCACCGTCACGCTCGGCCGGCTGATAGGCGTCGACCGCAAGCTCGCGCAGATCATCGCCGCCGGCACCTCGATCTGCGGCGCTTCGGCCATCGTCGCCACCAACATCGTCACCGATGCGCGCGACGAGGACGTAACCTACGCCGTTGCCGCCATCACGCTGTTCGGCACTATCGCCATGCTGGGCTTCCCGCTGCTGGCGCCGGTCTTCGGCCTCGACCAGCACGCCTTCGGCCTGTGGGCGGGCGCCTCGATCCATGAGGTGGCGCAGGTGATCGGCGCCGGCTTCCAGAACGGCACGCTCTCCGGCGAGACGGCGACGGTCGCCAAGCTGACGCGCGTCGCCATGCTGGCGCCGATGGTCATCGCGCTCGGCCTGATGGCGCGCCGCGGCAACACCGATGCTTCCGGCGCCAAACCGCCGATGCCCTGGTTCGTTGCGGCTTTTGTGGCGGTGGTGGCGCTGAACAGCCTGGTCGCGATCCCTGCCCAGATCCATGCCGCTATCGCCCTGGCCGCGCAGGTGATGCTGACCATGGGGCTCGCCGCCATGGGCCTGCAGGCCGACATTTCCGAACTGCGCTCGCGCGGCCTGCGGCCGCTGATGCTGGCTTTCTCGGCCTTCCTCTTCATCTCGGGCTTCAGCCTGACGCTGGTGAAGCTCGCCTGAGGCAGGCCGGGCCCGGCCTCATCCCTCAGTCTTCGCCATCGTCCTCGAATTCACACGCCGCGACATAGATCGCGGCGAGCTTCTCGATACCCGCCTGGTCCTCCTTGTCGAAGCGTCCGGGCAGCGGGCTGTCGAGGTCGAGCACGCCGAACGCGCCCTCGGCGTCGCGCAAAAGCACGACCAGCTCGGAGCGCGAATCGGCGTCGCAGGCGATGTGGCCGGGAAATTCGTTGACGTCCTTGACCAGCATCGACATGTCGAGCTCGATGGCCTTGCCGCAGACACCCTTGCCGACGGCGATGCGCACGCAGGCAGGCTTGCCCTGGAAGGGCCCGAGCACCAGTTCGTCCTCGGAGGCGAGGAAATAGAAGCCGGCCCAGTTGAGGTCGGGCACCATCTGATAGATCAGCGCCGCCGTGTTGGCGGCATTGGCGACGGAATCGCCCTCGCCTTCCAGCAGCGCTTTCAATTGCGTGGCCAACTCCTTGTAGAAGGCCGGCTTATTGCTTGTGTCGATTGCCGTTGCCGCGAACATCGTGTTGTCTCTCCGTTGCAAGCCGGCCGCGCGGCCAGCTACAGTTCACCTCTCTCTGCCACCAAAACTGCCGCCGGGAAACCGCCTATCGTGACCTCCAGCCATTCCGAAACACAAAGGACCAGGACGATCCGCATCGCCGCCGCCGTGATCCGCGACGATGGCGGCAGGCTGCTTCTGGTCCGCAAGCGCGGCACGAGCGCCTTCATGCAGGCTGGCGGCAAGATCGAGCCGGGCGAGTTGCCGGCCGTCGCCCTGGCGCGCGAATTGCGCGAGGAGTTGGGCGTTGCCGTCGATCCGGCCGCTGCCTTCCATCTCGGCTCGTTTTCTGCCCCCGCCGCCAATGAGCCGGATGCCCGCGTCGAGGCCGAGCTGTTCGAACTCTCTATCACCGGCGAGCCGCTCCCGGCGGCTGAGATCGAGGAGATGATGTGGCTCAGCCCGGAACTGGCAAGCGGCATGGAACTGGCGCCGCTCACCGCCGATGTGGTGCTGCCGCGCTACGGCCGCCAGCCATGAATTCACATAGCCAGGAAAAACCGGCAGCGAACGCAGCGCCCCTCACCTTCGCGGTGCTGGTTTTCCCCGGCTTTCCGATGATGGCGTTTTCCTCCGTCATCGAGCCGCTGCGCGCCGTCAACATCCTTGCGAAGCGCGACTGCTACCGTTGGGTGATCGTCGGCGCCGATCCCGGGACGGTTGAAGCGTCGAACGGCGTCGTCATCCAGCCCGGCTTTTCCGCGGCGGACGCACCGAAGGCCGACCGCATCGTCGTCTGCTCGGGCGGCGATGCCGATCATGTCGTGGCCGATGAGGCGATGAGTTGGATCCGCAAAAGCCTGCGCGGCGGCGCGCATATCGGCGCTGTCGCCGACGCGGCCTTCTTCCTCGCCCGCGCCGGCCTGCTCGACGGCCATGCCTGCACCTTGCACTGGACCAGCCAGGCCGCCTTCACCGAAGCCTTTCCGGATATCGAGCTCAGGCGCGACCTCTTCGTCATCGACCGCAAGCGTTTCACCTCGGCCGGCGGTGTCGGCAGCCTCGACATGATGCTGGAAATCATCACGCGCGACTGCGGCGCCGAGATCGCGGCGGGCGTCGCGGAATGGTTCGTGCACTCGCCTTTGCGGTCGAGCGTCGATCGCAAGCTGATGCCACTCAGATTGCGCACCGGCATCCAGAACGAGCTGGTGCTGTCGGCCATCGCCATCATGGAGGACGCAGCCGAGGAAAGGCTCGGCATGGCGGAACTGGCGGAACGGCTCGGCGTGTCGGTCGACAAGCTCGAGCGCAGTTTCCGCGCCGAGCTGGATATCTCGCCCAATGGATATTACCGGCGGCTGAGGCTGAAGCGGGCAGCCGACCTGTTGGCGCATTCGAAGCTGATGGTGCGTGATGTGGCGCTGGCGTGTGGGTTTGCTTCAATGTCGAGCTTTGCGAGGGCGTTTCGCGAGGAGCATGGGCACGCGCCGAAGGCGATGAGGAGGCAGTAGGTAGGTAGCGCGACTCCACGTTACCTTCGTCATCCTAGGGCAAAGCGACGCGCAGCGGAGCGGAGACCCTAGGATCCATGCCGTGACCTGCGAGCGTCTCGGCGGCGCAGAACCGGCAGTGCAATGCCCAGCGAGGATTTTCTGCACCGTAGCGTTCTCCGGTCGAGGTAACGGCATGGATTCTAGGGTCTGCGCGCGTCGCTTCGCTCCTTGCTCCGCCCTAGAATGACGAAGTTTAAAATGCGGCATCCAGCACAACACTTGCGGGAATCCGCACACACTTCCTTTGGCGCATAGCACATCTTCTCCCCATCAGGAGGCGCCCCATGAGCATCGTCGTTTTCGATCCCGACAGCACCGAGGATGTGGACTTCAAGGACCGCATGCGCCATCCGGCGGCGGCCGATCCCGCCGGCGGCATGTGGCTGTCCGACACCGAACCGTCCTTCATCGATGCCGATGCGCTGCGCAAGGGCCGGCTCGCCAAGCTGCGCGCCTGGATGCGCGAGGCGGGCTATGGCGGCGTCGTTTTATTCGACCCCTACAACCAGCGCTACGCGACCGGCTCGCGCAACATGTTCGGCTATTTCCTGCGCAACTCGACGCGGTATTTCTTCATCCCGACCGAAGGGCCGGTCGTGTTGTTCGAATACCCGCAGAGCTACCATGTCTCGATGGTGCTCGATACGATCGACGAGGCGCGCCCCTCCAAGCTCGTCTGGTCGTCCGTCTCCGGCCGCGACGACGAGACCGCCGGGCCGTTCGCGGACGAGATCACCGAGCTTCTGAAGAAGCATGGCGGCGGCTCGATGAAGCTCGGGCTCGACCGCTGCAGCCATCTGCAGGCGCTAGCACTGGAAAGGCGCGGCTGCGAGGTGAAGGACTGCCAGGGCGAAATCCTGGCCGTACGCGCGGTCAAGACGCCGGAGGAAGTGAAATGCCTGCAGGCCTCGATGGCGGGCGCCGAAGCCGCGGTGGCGGCGGTGCGTGAGGCGATTAAGCCCGGCGTTTCCGAAAACGAGCTGTTCGCCATCATGTATCATGAGGTGATCCGCCAGGGCGGCGAGTTCATCGAGACGCGGCTGCTCACCTCGGGACAGCGTACCAATCCGTGGTTCAACGAGGCGAGCGGCCGCAAGATCCGGCCGGGCGAGCTGGTCGCGCTCGATACCGACACGATCGGCTGCTATGGCTATTATTCCGACTTCTCGCGCACCTTCCGCTGCGGTCCCGGCAAGCCGACGCCCTACCAGAAATCGCTCTACCGCATGGCGCATGACCAAGTGCAGCACAATATCGGCATCGTGAAGCCCGGCATGGCCTTCCGCGAGATCGCCGAGAAGGCGTGGAAGATCCCGGACCGCTTCGTCGACCAGCGCTACACCTCGGTCATGCACGGCGTCGGCATGCATGGCGAAACGCCCTTCATCGCCCACTCCATGGACTACGAGACCTATGGCCGCGACGGCATCATCGTGCCGGGCATGGTGGTGAGCGTCGAAAGCTATATCGGCGAGAAAGGCGGCCGCGAGGGCGTCAAGCTGGAGGACGAGATTCTGATCACCGAGACGGGGACAGAGCTGCTTTCGCGTTTCCCGTATGAGGATGAGTTTCTTGACAAGTAGCGCCGACGCATCGACAGCAAGATCCGCATGAAAAATCCCATTTCCATCCGGCGCGGCACAGTGGCCGCGGTGTTCATCGATCTCCAGGAGGAGCATCGCAAGGACAAGCGCTATCTGGTCGAGGGATTTGCCGACATCCTCGCCAATGTGCAGCGCCTGCAGGAAGCGGCGCGGCGCAATTTCGTGCCGCTCCATCACTGGGCCTATATCGTCGACCTCGCCGAGGCGCGGCCGTTCCACCCGGTGGACGAGAGTGGCAAGTCGGCCTTTTCCGACAAGGACGATCCGCTGACCGCGATCTGCCACGAAGTGGCGCCGCAAGACGGCGAAGCCATGCTGGTCAAGCAGCAAGCCAGCGCCTTCGGCAGGAACGATTTTGGCGACAAGCTCAAGGCCGCCGGCATCGAATGGCTGGTGATCGCCGGCGTCTGGACCGAGGCCTGCATCGACGCCACGGTGAAGGACGCGGTGGCGCGCGGGTTTCGCGTGCTTCTGGTGAAGGACGCCTGCGGCAGCGCGAGCGTGGCCATGCACCAGACCGGCGTCCTCAACCTCGCCAACCGTCTGTATGGCGGCGCCGTCACCAACACGCTGGACGCCTGCCGGCTGATGGCCGGCGATACGGTGAAGGTGTGGCAGGTCGAGGGCTCGGTGCCGCTGCGCTTCACCTTCGAGAACGCGGCGCAGCTTTACGCCGAGCTCTGACGGCGGTGGCCAGCAACCCAGGCAATTCGGCGAGCCGCGGCAGATACGCCGACCGGCTCGATCCGGAACTCTGGAACTATATCGACGAGGTCAACAGCTGGTACCCGCCGGAGATCATCGCCGCGCCCATTGCCGAGCAGCGCGCGGTCTATGACCGCATGTGTGTCGCGTTTCACCAGGGCCATCCGGAAGGCGTGACGATCAGCGACGGTCTTGTCGCCACGGCGGCGCATGCGATCCCGGTGCGGCGCTACCGCATGGCTGGCAAGGCGGCGGCAGCGATCGTCATCTACTACCATGGCGGCGGCTTCGTGCTCGGCAATCTCGACAGCCATGACGACATCTGCGCCGAAATATGCGCCGGTACCGGTTTCGAGGTGGTCTCGGCCGATTACCGCCTGTCGCCGGAGCATCTCCATCCCGCCTCCTTCGACGATGCTTCTGCGGTGTTCGAATGGGTCGCCTCGACCAGCACGCTGCCGATCGTGTTGTGCGGCGAAAGCGCCGGCGGCAACCTCGGCGCCGCCGTGGCGCAGGCGACGCGCCGCCATTCCCCGCATGCGATCGGCCAGATGCTGATCTATCCCGGCCTGGGCGGCGACGAGAGCAGCCGCTCCTACATCGAGCACGCCGAGGCGCCGCTGCTGACGGTCGCCGACATTGAATTCTACCGGCGCGTCCGGTCCGCGCCCGGGCAGTCGGCGGACGACCCGACCTTCTCGCCGCTCAGGGATCGCGATTTTTCCGGCCTGCCGCCAACCGTCATCGTCACCGCCGAATGCGATCCGCTATCGTCGGACGGCGAGGCCTACCGCGACCGCATCCGCGCCGCTGACGGACAAGCGTGGTGGCGCGAGGAGAAGCGGCTGGTGCACAGTTTTCTGCGGGCAAGGTCGACGGTGCCGCGCGCGGCGGAGGCGTTTGCGAGGATTGTTGCGGATATCGGCGCGCTTGGGCGGGGCGAGTGGCCGTATTGAATGGCGCTCCCCCTCACCCAGCCTCCGCTTCGCTCGGCTGACCTCTCCCCAAGGGGAGAGGAGACTGTCAGCGCCGGCGCGAACCTCTTCTCCCCTCGGGGAGAAGGTGGCCGCGAAGCGGCCGGATGAGGGGGCGGCGCCGTCTGAGGCGACTTTAGCCTGCGGAACAGCGCACAAGAACTGCGGAAAACCAAACATTTCGCCGCGGAAAGCGGACCTATCATTCTCCGCAGGCAACAGCGCCCTGGCGGTCGCATCCGCCCCCGCGCCTGGCGATCCCGGGGCGGCCGTTGCTTGATGCAAGTCCTTGCCCCAACAGACCGCCGCGCGGGCAACGAGCGCCAACAACAGAGGGAACGACGATGAAGCTTATGCTGACCGACAGAAAACTGCACCCGCGGGCGAAGCCGACCGCCGACGATTTCAAGACAGGCGCGATCACCCGGCGCGAATATCTGGCGCTGATGGCGGGCCTCGGCGTCAGCGCAGCGGGCGCGATGGCGCTGGGCGGGATTGCCCCCTCGCCTGCCCGCGCCGCCGAACCGAAAAAGGGCGGTGTGCTGCGCGTCGCCATGAACGTCAAGGGTTTCAAGGACCCGCGCACCTTCGACGGCGTCGAGATGTCGAATGTCGCGCGTCACTGCAACGAATATCTGGTGCGCTGGAACACCGATTTTTCCTTCGAGCCCTGGCTCTTGGAAAGCTGGGAAACCAGTGACGACGCCACGACCATCACGCTGCATGTGCGCAAGGGGATCACCTGGTCGAATGGCGACACGTTCAACGCCGACGACGTGATCCACAATCTCAACCGCTGGTGCGATGCCTCGGTCGCCGGCAATTCGGTTGCGGCCCGCATGGGCGCGCTGGTCAACGCCGACACCAAGAAGCCGGTCGACGGCGGCATCCAGAAGGTCGACGACTACACCGTCAAGCTCAACCTGCCCAAGCCTGACATCTCGCTGATTGCTGGCATGGCCGACTATCCGGCGCTGATCATGCACCGCTCCTATGAGGGCGACGCCGATCCGAAGAAGGCCCTGGCGATCACCACTGGCCCCTGCGAGCTGGTGAGTTGGGATGCCGAGACGGGCGCTGAGGTGAAGCGCAAGGAGAAGCCCTGGTGGAAGGGCGAGTTCCATCTCGATGGCATCAAATGGGTCGACTACGGCTCCGACCCCAACGCCACGCTGTCGGCCTTCGAATCCGGCGAGATCGACACCGACCACGAGACCGCGTCGGACGCCGTCTCGCAGACCGAGCAGATGGGCCTGCAGAACTCCGAGATCGCCACCGGCTCGACCATCGTGGCGCGCTTCAATGTCTCCAACGCGCCCTATGACGACGTCAAGGTGCGCCGCGCCGCCCAGCTTGCCGTCGACAATGCGGCCGTGCTGAAGCTCGGGCTCGATGGCCGCGGCAAGCCCGCCGACAACCACCATGTCGGCCCCATGCACCCGGAATTCGCCGATATCGGGCCGGCCAAGCAAGACGTCGATCAGGCCAAGAAACTGATGTCGGAATCCGGCAAGGCCGACCACGAATATGAGCTGATCTCGGTCGACATCGAATGGCAAAAGAGCACCGCCGACGCGATCGCCGCACAAATCCGCGAGGCGGGCTTCAAGATCAAGCGGACCGTGCTGCCGGCCGCGACCTTCTGGAACGACTGGGCCAAGTTCCCCTATTCCTGCACCGAATGGCTCGGCCGCCCGCTCGGCGTGCAGGTGCTGGCGCTAGCCTACAAATCGGGCGGCGCCTGGAACGAAAGCGCCTATTCGAACAAGGAGTTCGACGAGCTTCTCGACAAGGCGCTTGCGACGCCCGACGCCGCACAGCGCAAGGAGATCATGGCCAAGATCGAGACCAATTTGCGTGATAGCGGCATCATCATCCAGCCTTATTGGCGCTCGGTCTACCGCACCTATCGCAAGGGCGTGCAGGGCTGCGAACAGCACCAGGCGCTCGAGCAGCATTTCGAGAAAGTGTGGCTGGAGTCCTGATTTTCCGGAAACTTGCCGCCTTCTGACCCGCGCGACAAAAGTCGTTCGGGTCAGACAAACTTAGCACATTGCATTTCTAGACAACTCACATCGGTTTGTTTGCCTTGACACGGCAATTGCTGATCTGCCTGTAATCTGAATGCGCCCGCAACGGGTTGCCGAAGGATTCATGCCGACAGGGAATATTCCGATGCGCGCCCGCTGGGCTTTCTTCGTTGCACCCATTATTCCGGCGATCCTGCCCGGCTACAATTGGCATACCCACCACCCTGAAGCAGCGCCTCTATCGGGCTTCCTATTTATATGCCTTGCTTTCTATTTTCTGGAGGCATGGATCGGAATACCTGCATTCTACATTCTTACCCGGCGGCGCTGGCGGCGTTTTTGGGTATACACCGTCGTTGGCTTTCTGGCGGTTTTCGTTCCACTATTTGTCTTCGGCCTTGTCCGGTGGCATGCGCCGTACGGCATGGTTTTGTATTTGTGTTCCTTGGCAGGAATCTTCGGCGCCGCTACAGGCCTGATTTTCTGGCTCTTGGTGCGCCCGGACAAAGATCCGATAGAGCAGCTTGCGTCGCACTTTACCTAGGTCGATTTAGTTTCGCGGGCGAACAACGATGGACCACTTCGACCTCGGCACCTATCGCCGTCCCATCTCGACCTCCTCGGCCGAGACGCAGCGTTGGTTCGATATCGGGCTGAACTGGTGCTACGGCTTCAACCACGAGGAAGGCATAAAGTGCTTCGAGAAGGCGCTGGAGACCGATCCTGGCTGCGCCTTCGTGCATTGGGGAATCGCCTATGCCGCCGGGCCATTCTACAATTTGACCTGGAAGGAGCATGGCAAGGCCGAGGCCGACCATGTCGCCAAGCGCTGCTTCGAACATGTGCAGTTGGCACGAGCCAATGCGGCGAGCGCGGACCCTGTCGAACGGCGGCTGATCGAGGCGCTCAGCGCCCGGTTCCAGCAGCCGCATGGCGTGAGCGCCGCCGAGTTCGAAAAATGGGACGACGCCTATGCCGCCGCGATGCGCCAGGTTTTTCGCGAATTTCCCGACGACCATGACGTGATGGCGCTGACCGTCGAGGCGCTGATGATGCGGACGGTGCGGCGCCTGTGGAACCTCCGGAACGGCGCGCCGGCGCCGAATTCCGATGTGCTCGAAGCGCTGGAGATCTGTGAGCGCTCGATCCGCCTCTCGGACGAAGCAGGGGCCGCGCCCCACCCGGCAGCGCTCCATCTCCATATCCACCTGCTCGAAATGTCGACGCAGCCCGAGCGCGGCATGCGCTCGGCGGAGCGACTGGGCACGATGTGTCCCGATGCCGGCCATATGAACCACATGCCGGGGCACATTTACGTGCTCTGCGGCGAATACGATAAGGCCAAGATCGCCAGCGAGAAGGCGGTGCGCGCCAACGACCTCTACCTCGCCTATGCCGGCGAGCCGACCTACTACCTGCTCGGATGCTGCCACGACCTGCACCTGATGATGTTCACCTGCATGTTCCTTGGCCAATACCGCCCGGCGCTGTGGGCCGCCGAAAAGGTGCGCAGCCTGGTGACGCGCGACGTCGTCAGCATCCCCGGGCGGCCGAAGCTGACGCAGACGGTCGAGGGCTACCACGCCATGAAATCGCATGTGCAAGTGCGGTTCGGGCGCTGGCGCGAGATCATCGACGAGCCGATGAATGGCGAGCCGGAACTCTATGTCCTGACCACGGCCATGCAGCACTATGCCAAGGGCGTGGCGCATGCGACGCTGGGCGAGTTCGCTTCCGCCGAGCGCGAACGCGATCTGTTCAGCCGGCAAATCGACAGCATTGCTCCGGAGCGCCGCTTCCTCAGCAACCCGACAAAAGCCTCGCTCGCGGTGGGCGCAGCACTTCTCGACGGCGAGCTCGCCTACCACCAGGGCCGGCATGACGAGGCCTACGGGCACCTGCGCCGCGCGGTCGAGCTGGACGACAATCTCTCCTACACCGAGCCGTGGGCCTGGATGCATCCGCCGCGCCACGCGCTGGCGGCGCTTTTGCTCGACCAGGGCCATGCGGCGGAAGCCGAGCAGGTCTATCGCGACGATCTGGCTTGAGCGGTGCCGTGCAGCGCTGCGCCCAGCACCCGGACAATGTCTGGGCGCTGCACGGGCTGGTCGAATGCCTGAAGCGCCGCGGCGAGAAGGAGGAGTTGCCGGACCTCCAGGCCAGGTTGGCGACAGCGCTCGCCAGGGCTGATGTGGCGATCACCTCGTCATGCCTGTGCCGCACGAGCGTGCGGGCGGAGCATTGCTGCTGCCACTAGGCGTGCTGTCGCCCCTGGACGAATGGCCGACCGCTACGAGAATATCTCCGCCAGTTCGTCGATGCTTGCGCCTTCCTTCGCCTGGCGCAGCTCGACATAGCTCACCGCCGTGGCGATCGAGAGCACCATCGACACCACGGTCTGCACCAGCGCGGCTCCGATCTCGGCAATGATGCCGCCGAACAGCACGAGAACGAGCAATATCCCCCACTGGATGATCATCGCGATGATGATGAGGACCAGGAACAGGCCGAAAAGCGCCCAGCGGCTGCCCTTGGTCAGGGTCCGGCTGCGCGACATCGAGCCGAACACGCCACGCCGTTCCTGGATCAGCACGGGCACCGACATCGACCAGCCGAGCCACAGGACGATGCCCGGCACGATCAGCAGCACAAGGCCGATGCCCGCGCCGAGGCCGACGAGAATGCCGATCGCCAGCGTCGGCAGCAGAAAGCGGATGGCAATCTGGATGCAATCGCCGAAGGACGGCCGCTTGCCATTTAGGTCCTCGATGGTCGCCCGCACCAGCGCCGATTGCAGCAGCAGCGTGCACACAAACGAAATCAGACCGGCGATGACGGTGATGAAGGAATTGCGAAACGCCGCGCTCGGATCCGACATGGCACCGGATTCCGTTTGAAGAATTGCATTGATCTGCGGCTGGGTCGCCATCCGGATCAGCAATGTCGGCAGGCCCGCGAACAGCGCCGCCAACCCGACGCAAAGTCCGATGTTTCGGCCAATCACGCCGAAGGTGTTGCTGAATACCCTGCCGATCTCGAACCTGCCGGGTCGTCCCAATGTCGCAGTGGTCATGATAATTTCCCCCGAGTCGCCGCCCGCATCCAATCGGTGACTTCAAAGTAAATTTGCCAAGATTGCGGGGTTCCGTCCAGTGCGCTTGCAATTGTCATGGCGTATTGCCAGTGTCGGCCCCGAACCGCAGGTTGCAGGGGGAACGAGCGGGTGACGGCCGCAGGGACGGAAGATGCCGGACGGCTGGCACAGTTGCACAAGCAGCTGCTCGCTGACGATTCGATCCAGTTCGGGCTGCCGACCTATGTGCAGCCACAGCCGCCGGAGTGGCTGAAGCCGTTTCTGGACGGCCTGGCCAAGCTTGGTCCCTATATGATCTATCTGTTCTGGGGCGCGGTGATCATCGGCGTCGCGATCATCGCTTTCCTGCTTCTCCTTGAAGCCAAAGGCATCGCCTGGCGCCTGCCCTGGCGACGCAAGCGTCTGGAGGCCGAAGCGAAGGAAGAGTGGCGCCCTGACGCAGGGGCTGCCCAGATCCTGCTCTCGGAGGCCGATGCGCTCGCCGCGCGCGGCGAATATGACGAGGCGGTGCATCTTCTGTTGCGCCGCAGCGTCGCCGATATCGCCACCCGGTTGCCCGATTTCCTGCGCCCGTCGCTCACCGCGCGCGACATCGCCGCGGCCGGCTCGATCCCCACCCGGCCTCGCGCCGCCTTCAGCGAGATCGCCCGGATCGTCGAGGCGGCCTTGTTCGCCCGCCGTCCCGTCGGCGCCGAGGGCTGGCGGCAGGCGCGCGGCGCCTATGAGCGTTTCGCCTTCCGGGATGCGTGGGCATGAGCGCGCAGGTGACAGGGGCAGCACAAGAACCGTTCAGCCGCAAAACGCTGTTCTGGGGCATTTTCGCCAGTCTGCTAGCAGCCGCCGGTTTCTTTCTGCTCTCCACCTATGCGCCCGATTTCCGCGAGCCCGCAGGCGGCGGTACGCCATTTTCCAAGGGCGGCACCGGCTATGCCGGGCTTGTCGAATGGCTGAAGCTCACCAACGGACAGGCGCCGCCGATGGAACGCGGCGAGAAGGACCTGGCATCCCCGCTCGCCTCGACCTTCCTGCTCGTCGTCACCATCGCGCCGGGCAGCGACCCGGCCGCGCTCGATCGGCTCATCAAGGCACGCTCGGGCAAGGACACGCTGTTCGTCCTGCCGAAATGGCAGACCTTTCCCCTGCTGGGGCACGATGGCTGGGAGACGAAGATCGAGCGGCTGCCCAACAGCGTCGTCAACGATTGGCTCGGCCGCATCGCCAAGGCAAAGCTCGGCGAGGCAAGGAACACGCTCTCGCAGATCAATATCGCCGGCCGCATGGTCGCCGCGCCGGACGAGTTGCAATGGGTGGCGGACGACCATCCGCTGATCGCGGCGGGCGACGGCAGGGCGATCCTGACCGAGCTCGACAACGAACCCTTCTACATCCTCACCGATCCCGATTTTATCAACAATGCCGGGCTGAAGGACGAGCAGACGGCGGCCGCCGCCCTCGACATGATCGCCATGATCGAGCCTGCCAAGGGCGCGGTCATGTTCGACCTGACGCTGCACGGCATCGGCCAGAAATACGATCTCGCCAAGCTTCTGGTCGAACCGCCCTTCCTGGCGCTGACGCTGTCGGTGCTGGTGGCGGCCGCGCTCGCCTTCCTGCACGGGCTCGGCCGCTTCGGCCCGCCGCGCGAGGAAGGGCGCGCTATCGCCTTCGGCAAGCGGGCGCTGGTCGACACCACGGCGATGCTGCTCAGGCGCGCCGGGCGATTGCAAGGGCTTGGCGACCGCTATGCCGCGCTGATGCGTCAGCGCGCCGCCGCGCTGCTCGGCGCGCCGCACGGGCTGCAAGGCGAGGCGCTCGACCGCTGGCTCGATTCCCGCGACAAAAGTGAAGCGCATGGCTTCACCACACGATTCAAGGCAGTGAACGATTCCAACAGTTTGGCCGCAATGCATGAAGCAGCGGAAAAGCTGCATGACTGGACGGCAAGGAGGCTCGGTGAACGTCGATGAAGTGAAGGCCCTGGCCGGCGCGATCAGGGAAGAAGTGGCGAAAGCGATCACCGGGCAGCGCGACACGGTCGACCTGATGCTGACGGCGCTGTTCGCCGGCGGACATATTCTGCTCGAAGGCCCTCCAGGCACCGCCAAGACGATGACGGCGCGCTGCTTCGCGCAGGCGCTCGGCGTCGCCTATGGCCGCATCCAGTTCACGCCCGATTTGATGCCCGGCGATATCGTCGGCTCCAACATCTACAATTTCCAGACCGGGCAGTTCACGCTGACGCGCGGGCCGATCTTCTGCGATCTTCTGCTTGCCGACGAAATCAACCGCACGCCGCCGAAGACGCAAGCCGCCCTGCTCGAGGCCATGCAAGAGCACGCCGTCACCTTCGACGGCACCACGCATTCGCTCGGCCGGAATTTCATGGTGGTAGCGACGCAGAATCCGATCGAGCATCAGGGCGTCTACCCCCTGCCCGAGGCGCAGCTCGACCGCTTCCTGTTCAAGCATCGGGTAAGTTATCCGGACCTCACGGAGGAGCGCGCGATCATCGTCCATCACGGCGGCTCGGCCTCGCACGACATCGAGCAATACGGCATCAAGGCGCGGACCGACCGCAAGACGCTTGAAGCCGCGCTCGCCACGGTCGGCGACGTCACGCTGGTCGACGACGTCGTCGGCTATATCGCCGCCCTCGTGCGCGGCACGCGCGAAAGCCCCGACCTCGAGGTCGGCGCCAGCCCGCGCGCGGGCGCCATGCTTGCGCGCGCCGCGCGCGCCAGGGCGGCGCTCGACGGCCGCAACTACGTCATCCCGGACGATGTCAAGGCCTTGGCCGTGCCGGCGCTGCGCCACCGCGTCGTGCTCTCACCGGCCGCGCAGATCGACGGGCGCCTGGTCGAGCAGATCGTCTCCGACCTCGTCGACCACACGGAAGCGCCGCGTTGATCTATCCGAGCGGCAGAGCGGTCTGGGCAGCGGCGGCGGGGGCGATCCCCGCCTTCCTGATCGCGCTCGCGCTTCCGCATGTCTGGTATCTCGGCCTGTTGTGGATCTGCGTGCTCCTTGCCTTCCTGGCGGTGGACGCGGCCGCGGGCAGAGGCCGCGCCGCGCTCGACGCCACGCTGGCGGCGCCGCCGCAGGTGGGCATCGGCGGGCGCTTCACGCTGCACATCGCGGCAGGTGTCGGGGCAAGGCTTAGGCGCCTGCAGGCGCGTGTCGGGCATGACCAGCGCCTGCAGCCGGTCGCGGGCACCGGCGGCGCGCTGCCGGCCGATGGCGGCACGCTTGACCTCGAATTCGAGGCCATCCGCCGCGGCATCGCCAGCTTCGACCGGCTCTGGCTGCGCTGGCAGGGCCCGTTCGGGCTGGTGTGGAACCAGGTCATATTGCCGATCGACCGCAAGGTTGCGGTGCTGCCCAATGTCAACAGCGCGCGCGACGAGGCGATCACGCTCCTGCAGCGCTCGGCCCTTGCCGACGGCCATGCGCAGAAGCGCGCCGGCCAGGGCCGCGAGTTCGAGGCGCTGAAGGATTACCAGCCCGGCATGGGCCGGCGCATGATCGACTGGAAGCGCAGCGCCCGTCACGGCAAGCTTTTGGCGCGCGAGTTCCGGATCGAGGAAAACAACAACATCGTGCTTGCCATCGATAGCGGCCGCCTGATGTGCGAACCGGTCGACGGCGTGCCGAAGGTCGACCGCGCGGTGACGGCAGCGCTTCTGTCGGCCTTCATCGCGCTCAAGGGCGGTGATCTCGTCAGCCTGTTTTCCTTCGACGCCCGGCCGCGCGTCTCCAGCGGCGCGGTGCGCGGCTCGCCGAGCTTCACCATGATCCAGAAGCGCGCCGCCGAGATCGACTATTCGACCGAGGAGACCAACTTCACCCTGGCGCTGACCACGCTTTCGGCCAGGCTCGACCGTCGCTCGCTGGTCATCGTCTTCACCGATTTCGTCGACCCGATCAGCGCCGAGCTGATGCTGCGCACCGTCGGCCGGCTGACCGAGCGGCATCTGGTGCTGTTCATGCTGATGCGGGATGTGGAGCTCGAAACGCTGGCCGACATGGCGCCGGTGGCGCCCGAGGATGTCGCCCGCTCCGTCACCGCCGGCGACCTCCTGAAGCAGCGGCAGGTGGTGATCGGCAGGCTCAGGCTGCTTGGCGCGCATGTCATCGAGGCCGACCATCAGCGCCTCGGCCCGGCGCTGGTCGAGCGCTATATCCAGCTCAAGGAGGAGAACCTTCTATGACGCTGTCCGCCGGCACCGATGCTGTCCGCCAGTCGCTGGCGAGCTTCCGTCAGGAGCGCGAGGCCGACTGGAAAGCCTTCGAGGCGCTGCTGGCGCGCGTCGAGAAGCGCGCGCCGCGCGCGCTGTCGGAAGACGAGCTGCTGTCGCTGCCGTTGCTCTACCGCTCGGCGCTGTCTTCGCTTTCGGTGGCGCGCGCGACCTCGCTCGACAGCGCGCTGATCGCCTATCTCGAGGCGCTCTGCCTGCGCGGCTATTTCTATCTCTACGGCGCGCGGCGATCCTTGAGGACGCGCATCGGCGATTTCTTCCTGCACGATTGGCCGGCAGCGATCCGCGACCTGTGGCGCGAGGTGTGGACATCGGTCGCCCTCACGGTGATCGGCGCGATTGCCGGCTATTGGCTAGTCGCCTCCGACAAGCGCTGGTACGACGCCATCATCGCGCCGAGCCTGGCCGGCGGGCGCAACCCGGATTCGTCGGCTGAGACGCTACGGGCGGTGCTTTACGGCGGCGGCGACCATTTTCTGTCGGGGTTCGCCGCCTATCTCTTCACCCACAACACGCAGGTCTCGATCCTGGCCTTCGCGCTGGGCTTCGCCTTTGCGATGCCGAGCGTGCTGATCATCCTGATGAATGGCTGCATGCTCGGCGCCATTTTCCAGATCTATGCCGCCAAGGGCCTGGGCTTCGAGCTCGGCGGCTGGCTTTCGATCCACGGCACGACGGAATTGTTCGCCATCGCCATTGCGGGTGCCGCCGGCATGCGCATTGGCACCAGCATCGCCTTTCCCGGCGAGCTGACCCGCATGGCCGCCGCCGCCCGGGCCGGGCGCGTGGCCGCGACCGCCATGATCGGCGTCACCGTGATGCTGCTTTTCGCCGGACTGCTGGAAGGCATCGGCCGGCAGACGATCACCAGCGATCTCGCCCGCTACTCGATCGGCGGCGGCATGCTGGCCTTCTGGATTTGCTATTTCTACCTGTTCCGGATGGTGCGGCATGGCGACCGCTAGGGCAGCGAAGGTCAAGGACCCGGCGGCATTGATCCGCCCGTTGGTGACGCCGGAGGGCGTCGACCTCAGGGTGAAGCTCGCCGACGCCGGCACCCGGGCTTCCGGATTCCTGCTCGACGTGGTGATCATCATCGTGGCTGCGGTCGTGGTCAGCCTCGTCGCCCTGTTCGGACTTGGCGGGCTTGGCGTGCAGGATGCCGAACCGCTGTTCATCGTCTGGATCATCTTCATCTTCTTCCTGCGCAACGTCTACTTCATCGCCTTCGAGGCGGGACGGCGGGCGGCCACGCCGGGCAAGCGCGTGGTCGGCGTGAGGGTCGCCTCGCGCAGCGGCGCCGGCCTGACGCTCGACCAGGTCATCGCGCGCAACCTGATGCGCGAGATCGAAGTCTTCCTGCCGCTGTCGATCCTCGCCGCGCGCGCCAGCGCCGATGTCGCCGACACGCTGACGACCATCTTCGGCCTGGTCTGGGCGCTGCTCTTCTCGCTGTTCCCGTTGTTCAACCGCGACCGTCTGAGGATCGGCGACCTGCTCGCCGGCACCTGGGTGGTCGAGGCGCCGAAAGTGGCGCTGCTCGAGGATCTTTCGCGGCGCAAGGACCCGATCGCGGCACGCTTCCAGTTCAGCCCGGCGCAGCTCGACGCCTATGGCATCGCCGAGTTGCAGAAGCTCGAGGAAGTGCTGCGCCGCGACGATCATTCGGCGCTGAGGGCTGTGGCGGAGACCATCGCCCGCAAGATCGGCGCCAGGGTCGAGCCGATCGATTCAAAGGCCTTCCTCACCGCCTATTACGGCGAGCTGCGCGCGCATCTGGAACGCAAGCTGCTGCTCGGGAATAGGAAGGCGGATAAGTACGCGCGATAGCGAAGCGTCCCTCGCCTACCCCACCCACTTTTCATAGTCCGACACCAGGAGATGCAGCGGCGCGACGTCCTCGTCGATGTTGGAGAAGCGGCCGATCGGCTCGCGGAAGACGTTGTCGGTGAGGTCGTCATTGACGGTCGAGACTTCGCCGATCAGCACGTCCTTGCCCTCGGCCCAGAAGGCGTGCCAGACGCCGGGCAGCAGCGTGACGCTCTGGCCGGGATCGAGCTTCAGCAGTCCTCCCGCCGGCAACCTGGTGATGGTGCCGTCGACCGGCACCGAGACTTCGGCCTTCGGGTCGATGCCGCCGTCGCGGTCGTGCATGAAAAGCTCCAGCACCAGCTTGCCGCCGCCACGGTTGATGATGTCCTCGGCCTTGATGTTGTGGCGGTGCATCGGCGACAGCTGGTCCTTGCGCGAGATCATGATCTTCTCCGCATAAAGCATGCCCATGCCGAGCTTCATGTCCGCGTAGCGACCGTTTCGCACGGTGAACAGGAACAGGCCGAGCTCGTCGAACTTCTCCTGGCCGTAATCGGTGATGTCCCAGCCAAGGCGGGAGGTGAAGATGGCTGAGGAGTCGGCCTTATGCGCCTTCATCTCTTCCGGCGACCAATAGGCGAAGGGCGGCATGATATAGCCGAAGGAGCGGATGAAGGCGTCGGCTTCGCGGATGATGTCGTTGATCTTGGAGCGCTTCATGGTGGTTCTCCTCCGGCCGATGCCTTGCTGAATCTGCCCATCCGAATAGCCCAATGCTGGTCCGCTGTCGACGCAAACCCGCTGCTCTGGCCCCGTGACATCCGGCCGGATCGGGACCATAAACCAAGCCAGATTTCTTCAGCGGTGACCTTTATGCCAACCATAGACGACCTCGACACGCCGGCGATCCTGATCGATGCAGCCCGCGCGGAAGCCAACATAAGAAGGGCGCAGGCGCATGCCGACTCACATGGGCTGAAGCTGCGCCCGCACATCAAGACGCACAAATTGCCTTACTGGGCGAAGAAGCAGGTGGCGGCGGGCGCCATCGGCATCACCTGCCAGAAGATCGGCGAGGCAGAGGTGATGGCCGACGCTGGGCTCAAGGATATTTTCCTGCCCTACAACATCCTCGGCCGCGCCAAGCTGGAGCGGCTTAAGGCGTTGCATGGGCGTGTCACGCTGTCGGTGACGGCGGACAGCCATGAGACGCTGGAAGGCCTTGCCGCCACCTTCACCGATGCCGGCCATCCATTGCCGGTGCTGGTCGAGTGTGACACCGGCATGGGCCGCTGCGGCGTCCAGAGCGCCGAAGACGCGGTGACGCTGGCAAAGGTCATCGATCAGGCGAAAGGCCTCTCCTTCGGCGGGCTGATGACCTATCCGGCGGCGGGTCGCGCCGCCGAGGCGGACGCCTGGCTGAAGGCCGCGCGTGATGCGCTTGCGGCGGCAGGGCTCGCATGCGAACGCATCTCCAGCGGCGGCACGCCGGACATGTGGCGCTCCGGCGAGGACAGCGTCGTCACCGAATACCGGCCCGGCACCTACATCTACCTCGACCGCTACCAGGTCGCCAAAGGCGTCGGCACACTCGACGATTGTGCGCTGACGGTGCTCGCCACCGTCGTCAGCCACCCGACGAAGACGCGCGCCATCCTCGACTCAGGCAGCAAGGCGCTGTCGTCCGATACGCTGGGCCTGCCGGAGTTCGGCGAACTGCTCGGCGTGCCGGGCGCCCGAGTGACCGGTTTGAGCGAAGAGCACGGCACCGTCACGCTCTCCGACGGCGCCGGCTTGCGCATAGGCGAGCGTGTGCGCGTCGTGCCCGACCATTGCTGCGTGGTCACGAATTTGTTCGATCAGGTGCATCTGATCGACGGCGACACGGTGCTGGAAACGCTGCCGGTGGCAGCAAGGGGGCGGATGGGGTGAAGTGCGCCTTTCCGTTCTCCCTGTGGGAGAAGGTCAGGTCCGTTCCGCCTGCCTTGCCGCAACCCTGCGCATCGCGGTCACGCGCCTGCGGAAAATCTCCGTGCGCATCGCCATCAGGTGCAGCACGAAGAACAGCACGGTGAAGCCGAGCGCCATGACGGCGAGCGGCCACAGCATCGAAGGGTCGATGGTCGGGCCGCCGAGGCGGAAGACCGACGCCGGCTGGTGCAGCGTGTTCCACCAGTCGACCGAGAATTTGATGATCGGGATGTTGATGAAGCCGACCAGCGTGATGATTGCCGCGGCCCAGGCGGCCCGGCCAGCATCGTCGAGCGCGCGGGTCAGCGCGATGATGCCAAGATACATCAGGAAAAGCACGAAGACCGAGGTCAGCCGCGCATCCCACACCCACCAGGTGCCCCACATCGGCTTGCCCCAGATGGAGCCGGTGATCAGCGCAAGCGCCGTAAAGGTGGCGCCGATCGGGGCGGCCGATTTCAGCGCGACATCGGCCAGCGGGTGGCGCCAGACCAGCGTGCCAAGCGCCGAGATCGCCATGATCGTGTAGCACATCATGGCGAGCCAGGCGAAAGGCACGTGGATGTACATGATGCGCACCGTGATGCCCTGCTGGAAATCTTCCGGAGCCGTGAAGCTCATATAGAGGCCGACGGCGAGCAGGATCGTCGCGGCCGCCGCCAGCCATGGAATGACCTTGTCCGCCAGCCCGACGAAGCGCGTCGGGTTGGCGAGGTCAGTCCATGCGGAAAAGCGTGAGGCGGTGTCGCTCATGCCGATCTAAATAGACCGGCATGAGGTTTGGGGCAATTGGACGGATGTCGCACTTCCCCTTCTCCCCTTGCGAGGGCTTTGCACGGGAAGCGAA
>CCNB01000007.1:0-154 GCA_000824785.1 Mesorhizobium plurifarium
ATGAGCCATCCCGAGCCTTCAGCAGCGCAGGATAACGGTGGACCTTCTCGCCCCGTGCGAGGCGATCCATGATGTCGCGGATGACGGTTCTGTCGTCGTAGAAGGCGGCGATCTCCTGCCCGATATACTCTGCAGGTTCATAGCCCAACATGCG
>CCNB01000007.1:164-292182 GCA_000824785.1 Mesorhizobium plurifarium
GGACGCCCATGGGCCTTTGCGCTGTGTCTCTTATCGTTCAGGCTAAGCTCGACGAGTTGATCCGCTCCGGCAAAGCCAAGAACGGTTTTGTGGGTCTCGAGCATTTGACGGCAGCTGAATCGAGGAGGTGCTCAGCAAGCGCTCGCGTGCTACGAGGTGGCGCCGGGCAAAAGGGACGAAGCTATCGCGAAAGCCGCTAGGCTAAGATCTGGGGTCGGCTTGGCCGGGCCAGTCAACTTCGGAGCCGCGCCTTTCCTGGTAGCTGTTCGCGAGACAGCAAAACAAATATTCCCTTCAGGCGTTCACTTGGACTATGAGGCAGATCCGATCCCACTGCCAAACGAAGGCATTAGCCTAGTGAGGGGTCGGACTTCGAACTCAGTTCAGTGGGATCGTCTGCGTCGGGTCTGCGCCTTGTCGAAGGGTTAGCGCGGCAGATCGGCGCGAGTTTCGAAGTCAGCCGGCGCCCGTCCAGACGCAGCTGCTTAGCCTGAAGGCATGCGAAAGATCCAAGCGAGCTGGAAACGGTAGAGGGTCACGTCCGCTTAGGACGCCAGCACATCGCGCGCCAACACCAGATCATCCAAGGAAAAAGGCTTCCCTACGGGAGAGGCAGAAGAAATCCTCGCAACGCTGCTCGATCTTTAGCGCCAGCACGAAATGCATTTGGCCTTCATCCGAAAAAAGTTGGGCCTGCCAAACTGACCCACTACCGAGAAAGGTCTGTGCTCACGGGCGACCTTAGGAAACTGTATGCCGTCACCCACCCTGTTGGTTGGGGAGCTTGTAGTTCCCGAGAGGATCTTTCTGGACGCCGGGAGATGGTCGGCTATCCGCTGGGGCATTGCCTTGCCCCACGTTCTGTTCCGGCGTGCGCTTGAAGCTCGACGTCTGCCTCGATCCCATCGAGGGCGCGAGCATGAAGAAAGCAAGCAAACACAAGAACAGCACCAAAATTAGCGCTGCTCCCCAGCCGACGATGCGCGCCGTACCTTTCTGCTCCTGCCTGCGGGACATGTCTTCGGCCATCGATAATCCCCGGTTCTCGGCGGTGATCACGTCACCTCCAACTCCGAACTTGGTATATCGGGTGATGTTCCTTAGAAACGTCTGAAGGGGTCGTCGGCTACTCCGTCAACAGCTTCGGTCACCATGCGCGCCTACAGCGAGATCGCAACTCTACGTAACGGCTTAAACCGCGTAGCTGGCGCCGCTCTCGTCTCCTGCGACAGCCTCTATCCAATATTGATTGTTGGGCTCCGCCCGCAGAAGCCTGAACGTCCCCGTTTGTCCGTCCACTACGAGGTCAAGGAAGGCGTTGGCGGTCTCGACCAAGCCGATCGTACGGGCGGCTTGCAGATCCAACGTGGCGATGCCGGGAAACCGACAGCGAAGATTGGTTAGAGCTGACAGCGATCCTTGCGAGGGCCGACCTGCGTCGTCAATACTTATCGCGGCCCAGGAACTCGTCTGCGCCAGCTCTTGCGTGAGCTTGTCCGGCGGCGTTGGGCGAACCGCCAAGCGACGCATGTGGCAACACTCCTCGATGACGGACGCCATTCGGCCAAACCCTGCCAGAAGCATTGTCCGTGCAGGCTTTATCGGTGGGCACTCCGTTCGCCACCAACCGGGCCGATCGAGCGCGGGATGATCGAATGCACCTTCCTTCGCGATTTGGCTGAGAGCGCTCGCGATGATGGTCTTTCTGGGGCTCGCGTCCCTCACGTCGAAGGCTCCGCTCTCGTAATAGCCCTTTTGATGCGCCAGCATCGAGTCCCAGTCGGTGGCCCCGAACAGTGACCAGGCAGTGACGGCGCGTATATCGGCTCCGTCGTGCCTCGCCGCCTTGGCTTCCTGCCACCCCTCGATCAGCCACCGCAACTGTTCCTCACGCGTGCATCCGTTGTGCAACTCGGTGACGGCGATTGGCCTCCCGTAGCGATCCCATATTTCCTTTAGCCGGAACCGTAAACGTGCGTGTTCGCGCATGTCCGAACGCACTGCAGCGATGTCGACATAGGCGTCGACGCCATTCCCCCCAGCCTGCTCGTCCGGATACCGCCGCAGATCGTCGTCGAGCATGCGGTCGCTTGTCAGGTAGTAATCGATCCCGATGACGTCGGGCGGGCAAGGGTCCGCGGTCAGCTCAACGAGATGGCGGCGGTCTACGCCAGCGTCAAGCAGCCGCCGGTGGAATGGATGGTCATCGTCAACCAGGCCGCTCAACAGATCAAGCGCCAGCCATCGCCGCTTGTTTTCATAGTCGGCCTGGTAACGGAGCCGGGCCGTTGAGAATACTCGCCCAAAATCTTCGGTCTGGACAAGTTGCGCACCCGGTATGTGTTCGCGGATTGCCTTCATAGCCATGGCGATTGCGCGGCACTGCGCGACGGTCAATCGGAAGCAGGTTGCCTCGCAGGTGCCATGCGGATGCCAAAGCCCATAGAGGCCGCTTATGCGCGCCGTCGTCAGTGGCTCGTTGATCGGCGTGAACATCTCCAGCCAGGGATAACGTCGCGCCACTTGCCCGGCATACCTGGCCAGCAATTCGGGGAAGTCCGGATCAAGCACATGGGTCGATTTCGGTCCGCTGCCATGATGGACCAGCCCCGCGATCGGCCTCACGCCAAGCCGTCGCAATTCGTTGAGACGCGAGTCCGACCACCGCCAGTCGCGCGAACCATCGCCCTCGACCATTTCCCAGAGCACGGGGTATCGCACGGTCTTAATTCCCATCTCGGCTATGAGGCTGAGATCGCCGGCACGGTCGAAATGGCCGGTCTCGCGGAGTTGATCGCGGGTCCGCTCGCGCAGGCGCACAATGCTACATTCAACGCCGCCCCAGATTTCGAGACTATCGCTCAACTTGCAGCTCCGGGTCCGGCATCATGACGGTTCGTTGTGTGCGCAACATTAAGCATCGCTTCGCAGACGGCATCTAGACGGGGATTGCGAGTGCCGGTTGCGATGCGCGATCTTCGGCTGGGATAGTCTTCTGAATACGGGCGAAAGTGGCCAGGGCCTGCCCCACGACCTGGTCCATGTTGTAGTAGCGATACGTCGCCAGACGGCCAACGAACCACACGTCAGGGCAATTGGCAGAGAGCGCTTCATATTGTTTGTAGAGCGCCTCGTTTTCCGGACGCGGCACGGGGTAATATGGGTCGCCGATATCTGTCGGGTATTCGTAGGTGAGGCTGGTCCGGACATTCCTCTGGCCAGTCAAATGCTTGTACTCCGTGATGCGGGTATAGGCTTCCGTCTGCGGGTAGTTCACCACAGCTACCGGCTGAAATTGCTCGCAGTCGAGGGTGACATGCTCGAAGCGCAGTGAGCGGTAGGGCAAGCGGCCCAGCTTCCAATCAAAGAATTCATCAACCGGCCCGGTGTAGATCAGCCGCCGGAAGGGAATTCGCTCTCGGACCTCGCGATAATCGGTCTGCAGCATGATCTTGACGTTGGGATGGTCCAACATCCGTTCGAACATGCGCGTGTAGCCGCTGGCCGGCATCTGCTGAAAGCTGTCGCCGAAATAGCGATCGTCGCGGTTCGTTCTTGTTGGAACGCGGGCCGTCACGGACTTGCTCAACTGGCTGGGATCGACCCCCCACTGTTTTCTAGTGTAGCCGCGGAAGAATTTCTCATAGAGCTCCCTTCCAACGGTGCTGACGACCACATTTTCGGCAGTGTGGATTTCCTCGACGGTTTCCCGCCGCGACGCGAAGAACTCTTCCAGCTCTGCCGAGCTCAGCTCCAGACCGTAAAGACGGTTGATGGTATCGAGGTTGATCGGGATCGGCAGAAGCTTGCCGTCCACGAAAGCGAGCACACGGTGCTCGTACGGGTGCCAGGCGGTGAATTGCGAGAGGTAATCGACAATCGACTGGGCGTTCGTGTGGAATATATGCGGTCCATAACGATGGATGAGAATGCCGGCTTCGTTGTAGCAGTCATACGCGTTGCCGCCGATATGGCTCCGACGGTCGATGAGGAGAACGCTTTCGCCTCTTTGCGAGGCGATCCGTTCCGCGAGCACACTGCCGGCGAAGCCGGCTCCGACGATCAGCCAATCGAACATCTCATGCGCTCCTGCGGAAGGGCACGACCTTCTTGCTTGCACCGGCTTTCTTGATGTGGGCGGCCATGGCATCCCACGTCCGCTGCCAGGACATTTTGGCTAGGTAGGCATCGACCGCTGGCAGGTGCATTTCGCGCGGTTGCGCGAGTGCGGAGCGCAGTTTGGCCTCGATGTCTTCGGCGTCCGCGATGTCGACAAGGCCGGCGGCAGCGTAGCTTCGCACCACATCGACAATCGCAGTCGAGACCACGGGCAGGCCGGCGGCAAGGAATTCGGGAGTTTTCGTAGGGCTGATGAAGCGTGTTGCTTCGTTGAGGGCGAACGGCATCCACCCGACATCCCAATGCCGGAGGTAGTCGGGCAGATCCTTGTAGGCTTTGCTGCCGAGCCAGTGCAGGTTATTGGCCCTGGGCAAGCTGTCCGGGTCGATCTTGACGACCGGACCAAGCATCACGAAGTGCACGTCAGGCATCCTCTTGGAAGCCTGCGCCACGAGGTCGATATCGAGGCGCTCGTCGATGACTCCAAAGAAGCCAACGCGAGGATGCGGGATGGCGAGCTGATCCGCCGGCTCGTCGCCGGGCGCCCTGGCCTTGTGAAAGTGGTTGACGTCAATGCTGCTGGGGAAAGGATAGATCGCCCGATGTTGGCAACGCTTCGCTTCGAACAGGCTTAAGCCGCCCGTGAAGACCACATCGGCGCGTTCGAAGAGCGCCCGTTCCAGGAGCGCAAGCTGGGCCGGCGCATTCTTGAACGCTGAAAGCTCGTCCATGCAGTCATAGACGCATACGTCGAAGTTGAGATGCGCGCTGAAGCGCAGCGCCATCGGGGTATAATACCAGGCAGTCAGCTGAGCGTGCGGGGTCGACGCGACGATCCGGTCAAGATATCTGCGCTGGATAGCGTCGGCCCTGGCGGGGCTGGTTCCGGTTGGCAGCACAGGCGTCGCGACGCGAATGCCCGGGGCAGCGTCGCAAAACCGAATGGACGAGTGGGAGCATTCTTCGAAGACGGGTTCCTCGAAGTAGACGATCTGATGCTCTCTCGAAGCATGCGTGAGAAGGTGCTGGGGGCGTTGATAGACAAAATTCCATCGCAAATGTGAGAAGCATATCAATAAATCTTGTTCTTTTCTGGTTTTGATGGTGGCAGGTATTCTTATTGCCGCATCCATATAAGTTTTTCCTTGGTGACATGACCGTTTAGACTGCGAATAACATTTGTTAATCGCGAGATGCAGGAAGCTATTCCTGTCGCATGTCTAACTGTCCGCTGAGTAACTTGTTCCAGCCCTTGAGCGATATGCAGGCGGAGCGCCGGCCAGAGCGTCCGGCATCTCTGGCTGCAGCTTTCTGGGGACGGCCGCTCGGGTGCCGCATTTTTGTTGGATCAGCAGCTAAAATAGTCAATGGCTTGAATTGATTCGCCGGGCCGAACCGCAGGGCCGCTTAACGACCGGCAATCGCTGGGGCAGAAAAATGAAGATCGACTTTGAGACGAATATGTTTCCGTTGTTTCACCCACAAGCGGTGGACGATCTCAAGGATCCATGCCCGGTCTATGACGGCCGGCAATGGCATGTATTCGGGTCGAGCGGCACGGTAACCAGCGAGACCTGGAAGATCCTTCACGCGACCGCGCCTGAATTGCATGGACCGTGGACGGAGCACGAGCCGATCGAGCTTCCGGTCACGGGCTCGGGCGTCGCGGCGCCGGGTGTCGTGCACGAAGACGGCGTCTTCCATATGTTCATCCAAACCGAGTTCATGAAATCCGGCGGTCGCTGTGAACACGCGGTGTCAAATGACGGGTTCAACTGGGTTGTGCTCAATCCGGCAATTCTGTCCGTGCCGGACACGGATGAAGACGGCATCTACGACCCGCACCCCGCTCTCATCGGCGGAAAGCGTTACCTCGTTTATTCCGGCATGCCGAAATTCACCCGCGTACCGCAGCCGGACATCTATCTGTCCCGGAGCCAGTCCGATTCATGGTTCGGGCCTTGGAAGCGCTTGGGCAAAATCCTCGACCACAATGACATTCCCCACCACAACACGCGGGACGATCCCGACTACGAATGGGGGATTGAAGGTGCCCAGTTGGTGGAACTTCCAGACGGCCGCGTGCTCCTCAACGCCACCTGCTTCCTTCCGCATGGACCGCGAGGCAGTCGGCAGCGGGTGTTTTTCGCCGTCGCTGACACCATTGCCGGACCTTACTCCTCGATCGGGCCGGTGCTCGATCCGGGCGGGCCTGGAGAAAACGGCCATTCGACTGTGATGATCGAGGGCGACAGGCTGACCCTTTTTTACCAGAGTCGCGTTGCGGCGACGAACCATCGCTGGCGCTACGGGTTGGCGAGTTTCGACGTGTCCGTGCTGTCGAAAGCGGCTTGACCCGCTCGTCGCCAGATCGCGGGGCTTCCTGCAAGTTTAGTGCCGCTTCGAGTTGCGACCGGTCCGTCGAATGAGATCGCCGTCGGGAACAATGTCTCTCGGACATGGTTCGGTCGCGTCCAGCAGGGAGCGGCCAGCTATGTACTTGCTGCGAAGAACCAAGAGACTCCAGTGGGCGAGCCGGCTCATTTTCGGCTATTCTGTGCAGCCGTATCGTCCGGCAGGCCCGACCCACAAGCTGATGCGATGATGTCGTGCGCGCTCATGTGAACGTTCTGAATTTCGGGAGTGAAAGCGCTGGTAGCGACGTCCGCGATCCAAATCGCATTTCGACAAGTGATCCAGAGCAGCTCGCCTATTTCTCCGCGGTGAACGGGATCACAGAGCAACAGGCCCGGGAGTTGATCCGAAAACATGGAGACAATCTCGCCGTGCTCGTCAAGGAAGCTCGAAGGCTGCGCGAGCTCGAGTGACGTCAGCTAGGTCAAGCAAGGACAATGCAGAGCGGACCTAGGAACATTTTTAACGAATACTGGTTCGATATCATGGCACCCCGCTCCTAGCTATCCCGGTGCCGAGTCGGAGCTCATCCCCCATTCTCCGGCACAGGCCCGCCCGACGCCCAAAGGGCGGGCCTGCTTGGACCAGAGACTTACGGCCGCACGTCAGTGCCGTTCGTCTAGCGCCATCGACGGAAGACCTTGGTAGGTGCGTTCATGGAGAAGACGGTGCCAACCAAAAAATATGAAGGGCGCGGTCATGCGCCAGAGCGAGGCCCGCGCATCGCGACAAGTCGCATTACACGGCTGGTTCGCGGGCGTTGGGAATTGTTCAGCATAGAAGAACCCCAGGCAAAGGCGGTCAAAAAGGGCGCAGACTGACGGTAGGCGCGTCCTTTGACTTAGGTCTGCCCTGAATAACAGATGCTAGCGCGTTCTCTTGCTCTGCCTGCGATAGTGGTTGCAGCCCATGGCGGGCCGCAGTTTTAAGTCACGCTTGCCGGTCGGCAGGTTTTCTGCGACGATCGGAACCAGAGCGTCCGGGCGCAGTTGAGCGTGTCTGCGATGAGTTCCCCTCAAGCCTCACAGATCAGTGTGCGACACCGGCCGCGCCCGTGCCGAGGGGCGCGGCTTCCTCGGTAGGATGGCGAACTGCCCGGGTCTATGGAATGCCGGTCTATCTCGTTCACTGAAAGGCGTATTTGTAGACGACCCAGTCTGCTCGTCCGTCACTCTGACCCAAAGTTCTTCATTTGCTCGGATTCGCAATGCCCGACCGGTTGCACGAGATGCCCCGCAGCGGCGGTGTGCGCCTCGACCGACTGCCTGGATGTGACCGCTTCCCCAGACATCACTTCGACCACGTATTTCTTCATCAAACATAGTTACGCCCACGACCGCCAATGGCGGAATAAGATTTGATGCAATGGCAGAAAAACCGCTTTATCTCGCCCCGTTGAGCATCAGTTTTGCACTTGGCGCTAGGGTGCCTTAGCCGGACGACGTACCGATGTCCATGGGAGGACCACTCTCAGTTATACGCGTATTTAAACGTCGTAAGCGTCGCCTGATCCGTGACCCGTACCCAGAAACGCTCATCACGCCGGCCACGTACAACCTTGCCCGTGATTTTCGTCGCGGCCTCCCAGGGCGTCTCCGCCTCAGCGACTTGGCGCGACACAACCACTTGGCCGGCTATTTGTTCAACCCTGTAGATCTTCACTGTCTGCATCGCTCCGGGACCATGATCCTAACTTGGCCGGGGGACGGCTTGTTCCGGCGGGTTCCTCGCGACCAGCGACTGCCCGTCGGGCCGGATCGACCTCATCGGCGTTGCGTCCTGCGGCACCAGGGTTGAAGAGAACCGTGCTGCCGGCGCCATCCCCATTCCGGAGCTTGGAACACTCGCACGGGCGGTAGGTTCGATAGGCGAGGTTGAAGCGTCGAGAAGTCTTCGGTTCAATCAGGGAGAACGCGAGTTGATGGAGACAGGGAGAGATCGCGATGGACCACTCAAAGATATGATCGTTCTGGTCATTGGCGCTTCAGGTCTGATCGGCGCGACATTGTGCGCACGCCTTGCGGCGGAGGGGCACGAGGTTGTCCGGGCTGTGCGTAGCCGCACATCGAATGGCCTATTTCAGGGGCGAACCGTCGTTATCGATATGGCGAAGGCGCTGGAGGCGGAAGTCTGGCTTCCCCACCTTCATGGGATCGACGCTGTCGTCAACTGCGCGGGCGTGTTGCAGGACAGTGCTCAGGAGAATACGGGCAACGTCCATGCCATCGGCGCCTCAGCCCTCTTTGCTGCCTGCGAGCGCGCCGGCATTCGAAGGGTCATCCATTTCTCCGCCATCGGTGTCGACCGGGAACAGCCTTCAGCTTTCTCGGCCAGCAAGCTGGCTGGAGATCATGCTTTGATGGAGCGTGATCTCGATTGGATAATCCTCCGGCCTTCGGTGGTGCTCGGGCGGCCAGCCTTCGGCGCAAGCGCGCTTTTTCGCGGGCTCGCCGCCCTGCCTCTGCTGCCGACAATGCCTGGCACGGGCCTCCTCCAGGTGGTGCAGCTCGATGACGTCGTTTCCACTGTTTTGATCCTGCTTGGCAGGGAGAGCCCGTCCCGCCTGACGCTCGAACTCGCAGGGCCGGAAGCATTGACCATGAGCGAAATTGTCGCCCGCTACCGCGAGTGGCTAGGGTGGGGGAGGGCGACGGAGTTTGTACTGCCCGGTTGGGTCGCTGCGATGCTTTATCGGTCCGGTGACCTGGCGGGCCTCCTCGGCTGGCGGCCTCCAATGCGGACCAACTCCGCCAGGGAAATCGCGCGCGGCGCTACCGGCGCCTTGGGACCGTGGCAGCTTGCAACGGGAATTCAGCCGTCCACTGTCGCGTCCGCCCTGGCCGCCAGCCCTCCCACCGTGCAAGAACGCTGGTTCGCCGCGCTCTACTTGGTGAAGCCGGCGGCCTTCGTGGTTTTGCCGTTCTTCTGGATCGCGACCGGCATCATTTCGCTCACCACGGGTTGGGGCAGCGGGGTCGAGCTTCTCCTCGGCACCGCCTTCGAGGCGTTGGCCGGTCCTGTTGTTGTCGCAGGGGCGTTGGCCGATATGGTTGTCGGCGCCATGATCGCATGGCGCGCGACAAGCCGGGCAGGGTTGTGGGGGGCCATCGCAGTCTCGTGCTTCTATGCAATTGCGGGAAGTATTCTGCGCCCGGACCTGTGGAACGCGCCCCTTGGCCCATTGATGAAAATCCTGCCCATACTCGTCTTGCACTTCTGCGCGCTGGCGATCCTGGAGGAACGCTGATGCTCTACTTTGTGCTGAAATACTTGCACGTCATCGGCGCTGCCGTGCTGCTCGGCACGGGCGCCGGCATTGCATTCTTCATGCTCCTTGCCCACCGGACTGGCAGCGCCGCCACGATTGCCGCCGTGGCCCGCATCGTCGTCGTTGCCGATTTCCTGTTCACCGCCACCGCGGTCATCGCCCAACCGATAACCGGGGCCGCACTGGCCTGGCAATCAGGCTATTCGCTCGGGGAGGGCTGGATCGTGCTGTCGATCCTGCTCTACGTCGTCACCGGGCTATTCTGGTTGCCTGTGGTGTGGATGCAGATGCGCATGCGGGATCTCGCGGCGGAGGCCGCCACCGCGGGCATTCCGCCGCCCAAGCGATACAATCAGCTCTTTCGGCTTTGGTTCGCTTTCGGGTTTCCGGCATTTGCGTGCGTAGCCGCGATCTATTGGCTGATGATCACACGGCCCGCAATCGAGTTGTTCTGAGTTTACTGCGCGCGGTAGACAGGCAACTGCCCCGTCCAGCGCCCAACGCTGACCAACATCCAGCGCCGCGGACGCCAGCTACTCGAAACTTCGGCGAAGGTGGCAAAGAAGGCGGTTCCGCCGTCAGACGCTGACGGGTAGCCGAAACAGGTCGGCAGAGGCCAATCGGCCCTAACCCTATTTTTTCTTGCGCGCGGCCGCCTCGGCTTGCGCAGGCGCCTCCTTGATACTCGCTGCGCCGCCCATGTCGCCATTCTTGGTCCGTCCTGCTCCCGGCCCGGCACCTAGATCCGCGCCTGTGGTCGGGTCGGAGGAGGGGTCTGAGAGCGTCCGCTCGCCCATTTTGGTTACGACCTTCATGTCCTTGGCCGCCAGCTTGACAGTTGCTGTCCCATCGCCGTCGTCCGCCGGCATGACTTCTTCAAGATCGTCCACGCGGTCCCATTCGTCTCCCGAATTCCAAGGCCCATTCGTGTCCCCTTCACCTTGGGACGTGTTGACGTACATGCTTGCAAATTTCGCAATGCCGGGGAGCTTGCCGGTGGGGAAGTTGTTCTCGATCGCGTAGAGCGCTTTCTCAAACGATTTTTGGTGCGCGATCTCGCGCGTCATGAGGAAGCCCAGCGCGTCCTTGACGCCGGGATCATCGGTGATGTTGATCAGTCGCTCATAGACGATCTTGGCGCGTGCCTCCGCAGCAATGTTGGACCGCAGGTCGACTGTAGGTTCACCGCGGGAATCAATGTAGGCCGCAGTCCACGGCACCCCGGCCGAGTCACACAACGCAGGTGCGCCGCCGAACAGGATGGACTCTTTGGCCGTCGTGCCGCTGGCGCCGACCATCAAGTAGAGCTCGGCTTCTTTCATCTGTCCCTCGGCCAGCTGCGCCTTCAGGCCTTTGTTGAGCATGGTGACAATTGAGCCGACGACTTCGAGATGGCTGAGTTCTTCGGTCGCTATGTCGAGCAACATGTCCTTGCGGCCGACATCGTCCTCACCCAGCCCTTGGGTGAAATAGCGCATCGCGGCGGCAAGCTCGCCATCGGCGCCGCCGAACTGCTCCATGATCATGCACGCCAGCCGCGGATTGGGCTCCGAAACACGGACGGTGTATTGCAGGCGCTTGTTGTGCATGAACATGAGGCTTCCTCCAAGGGTTGACGTTCTCTAACCGGCCGCCTCCTGGAATGTTCCTCCGGAAAAATAGAATTGCTTAAATGGGCCGTTTTTTATCCGCCGCGCCACGTGGGCGTCGCGTGCTCATTCTGATCAGTCTTGCACGCCAATTGCTGCAAGATGATCTTATGTAATACTTGAGTGCGGTGGGCCGGGACGGTCAGAGCGCGCCGAGGCGTCGTTGCGTCAGTCGGGCCTGAAGCAAGACAACGACCAGGAGGAACAGCCCTCGGATCACTGATTGCCAGTAGGCTGAAAGCGAAATCCATCCCATTCCGTTCTCAAAGTTCAGAACATTGAAAAGGATGCCGAGCAGGAGCACGCCGGCTAGCGTGGTAACAACCGAGCCCGAGCCACCGGTGAGCAACGTCCCGCCGACCACGACGGCTGCGATAGCGAACAATTCCCAGCCGACTCCTTCAATGGGCTGTCCGGCCCCGAACTGCGAGGCAAGGATGACGCCGGCGAGCCCCGCCAGTCCTCCGCTCGCGACATACACCAAAAACTTCACACGATCGGTACGCAGTCCCATGAGGCGCGAAGCATCCTCGCCGCCGCCGACTGCCAACACTGCGCGTCCGGTGCCGGTGTAGTTCAAGACCAGGGAACCGAGGAGATATGCCACGACCGCGATGGCCGCAGGGATCGGAAACGTCCACAAGTTACCCTGGCCGATGGCGGTGAAGCCCGATTCGTAGGAGACCGATACGGTCTGGTTGCCCGCAAGCAGAAGGGCCGAGCCACTGGCGGCCTGCATCGTGGCGAGAGTGGCTATGAACGGCATCAGATTGGCGCGTGTGACAAGGATCGCATTGATGAGCCCGGCGACCAGCCCTGCGCCTATTCCTGCGGCGAGACCCGGCACGATTCCATAAGGGCTGGCCAATGCCGAGGCTACGCTGCCCAAGGCGGCGACGGAGCCGACGGACAGATCGATCCCCCCTGTCATGATGACGAAGCACATGCCAAGTGCCACCAGCGCGAACATGGAATTGTAGCGCAGGAGAGTCATCACATTGTAGAAGCTCAGAAACCGATCATAACGCAGGAACCCGAACAGAACGAGCGCAGCCAGGGCGATCAATACGCCGTAGGTGCCAATGATGCGGACCAGGCGGACGCGATTCATGAGGCTACCCGCGATGCTGCTGCTGCAGCCACACGGCGAGCGCGATGATCCCCGCCTTGACGATCAGGGCAGCGGCGTCGGGCACCCCGTTTGCGAGAAGTGTGTAGCGCACCAGTTGAATGGTAAGCGCCCCTAGCAGGCTACCGATGATGGTGGCCTTGCCGCCACTGAGCAGGGTCCCGCCCACGGCAACCGCCGCGATGGCATCGAGCTCCATGCCAAGCCCGACCAGATTGGCGTCGCTGGAGGAGTTGATGGCAATCACGATAAGCCCGGCCAGCCCGGCGCAAAGGCCGCTAATGCCATAGACCGCAATCTTTATCTTGGAGACTGCTATACCTGCGAGTTCAGAGGCCTTTTCATTACCGCCGACCGCCAATATGCATCGCCCGAACAGCGTTTTTTTCAACGCCCATGCAGCCGCCGCGACAATGACAGCCATTATGATAACTTGCGCCGGGATGTCCAAGGGGCGAGCAAGGCCGATCCATTGAAATTCCGGTACGCGGAAGGTCTGCAGGTTCCCGTTGGTCATTACCTGAGCGATGCCGCGGCCCGCGATGAACAGAACCAGTGTCGCGACAATGGGCTGGATGCGGAAGCGGGCGACCAACCAGCCATTGAACAGTCCAAGCAGCCCGGCCACCAGTACCGAGACGAGCATCGCGGCAGCCACGCCCAGGTAGATGTTCCCGATCGGTAGGATCTTGCCCATGAAGATCATCGGTGCCAGCGCACCCGAAATAGCCATCAGAGAACCGACGGAGAGATCGATGCCGCCGGTGGCTATCACGAGTGTCATTCCGACGGCTACGATGACGATCGTGCAAACCTGAGTGAGGTTGACGTTCAGCGTCTGCATTGTCGCGAAATTACGCGTGAAGGCGAGGTTGAACGCAACCAGCAGAACCAGCGCGATCACGGTCCCGTAGCGCGACAAAAAACCCAAGAGATCGAAGCTGCGCGCGACGACATCCCGATCCGCGTATGACCTCGGCAGCTCGGTCACGTCGCGGCCTCCGACGAAGCGCTCGTCCCATGCGCCATTGCGGTCAACACTTTTTCTTCGTTAGCGGCTTCAGCTTCCAACTCGGTCACGCTGATCCCATCGCGCAGAACGAATATCCGATCCGCACCTTCGATGATTTCCTCCAGTTCCGACGAAATCATGAGCACGCCGAGGCCCTGGTCTGCAAGTCCACGGATCAGACGCTGGATCTCGCCCTTGGCACCCACATCGATTCCCCTTGTCGGCTCGTCGAGTATGAGCAGCTTCGGGTTCATCGCCAGCCAACGGGCAAGCAGCACTTTCTGCTGGTTCCCACCCGAAAGCTCTCGCACCTTCTGATTGGGGCCGGAACATTTTATGCCGAGCTCGCGGATGAACCGCTCGACGATTTCGCGCTGTCGCTGCTCGTCCAGTACGCCGTTGCGACTGATTTTCGGAAGCAACGCAAGGGTGAGATTTTCAGCGACCGTCATCTCCGGCACGATGCCTTCGCTCTTCCGGTCCTCGGTGCAAAAGCCCATGCCGGCGACGATCGCGTCGGCGGGACGCTCAGGATTGTAGGCGGCGCCTTCCATCGTCATCTCGCCGGCGTTCGCGCGATCGGCGCCGAACACGAGCCTTGCGGTTTCTGTACGACCCGAGCCGAGCAGGCCTGCAAAGCCCGCGATCTCGCCGCGCCGGAGATCGAAGCTAACATCGCGAACGGCCTGCCCGGCCCTGAGCCCGCGGGCCGAAAACATCACATTCCCGATCCCAGAGCGGTCGCGCTCGCCGAAGGCTGTGGCGTGTCCCTCTACAGCCGCCACATCGCGGCCAAGCATAGCAGCGACAAGTTCCAGCTTGCCGATCTCTTCCATCGCGGCGCTACGCACAGTGCGGCCGTCGCGCATGATCGTGACCTGGTCGCAGACCTCATACAGCTCATCGAGCTTATGGCTTACAAAAATGACGGAGATCCCTTCGGCCTTCAACTGACGAATGACGCTGAACAGCACTCCCACTTCTCGTTCGTCGAGGGACGAGGTCGGCTCGTCCATAACGACAAGGCGAGCGGAGAACCCTATGGCCCGGGCGATTGCCACCATCTGCTGTGTTGCGGTGTTGAGTTCACCCAGCGGCCGGCGAACATCGATGCCAATGGAGAAGCGGCTCAGCAGGCCCTCGGCTTCCGCGTGCATGGCATTCCAGTCGAGCAGGCCGTAGTGGCGCTTTTCCCGGCCCAGGCAAATGTTCTCCGTCACCGACCGCAGCGGGACCAGGTTGATCTCCTGATAGATCGTACTGATGCCGTTGACTTGTGCATGGTGGGGCGAGTGGACCTCAAAAGGCTTGCCTTCGAACAGCACTTGCCCGGCATCCTTGCGGTGGTACCCGGTCAAGACCTTGATCAGCGTCGATTTGCCCGCGCCGTTCTGGCCGATCAGTGCATGGACCTCGCCTGAGCGCACGCAAAGCGACGCGTCCACCAGCGCGGGTATGCCGGCGAAGCGCTTTTGGATGTCGCGCATGTCGAGAAGCGGGGAGGGCCCGTCCGGCGGCCGCGTCATTGGCAAAGCTCCGAAAAGCCTCCCCGCCGAGGCGGGAAGGCAGTTTTAACCAGAAGACTTCAGAACGCGGTACCAATCTTATCCTTTGCGTTGGTACCGTCGTAAAAGTCGTCGTCGTTCTTGATGAAAGGCGGGATTTGCTTCCCGGCGGCATAGTCGGCCATCGTGGCGAAAGCCTTGGGCCCGAAAAGCGGGCTGCAGCCGCAGATGGCGCCGATCTTGCCGTCGACGATTGCTTGCACACCGTCCTTTTCGCCATCGATCGAGACAATCAGCACGTCTTTTCCCGGCGTCTTGCCGGCCGCCTCGAGAGCTGCGATCGCGCCGAGTGCCATCTCATCATTATGGGCATAGATGATATCGGCTTCGGGATGCGCCTGCAGCAATGTCTCGGCTACCTGGCGGCCCTTGTCGCGGGCGAAGTCGCCCGACTGTGAGGCGACAATCTTGAACTCCGAGTGCTTGGCGATGATGTCGTCAAAACCCTTCTTGCGATCGTTGGCTGGCGAGGAACCGGTGGTGCCTTCCAGCTCGATGATCTTCGATTTTCCATTGGCATTCTTCACCACCCATTCGGCAATGCGGTTACCCTCATTGATGAAGTCGGAACCGATGAAGGTGACGTAATCCTGTCCAGGCTTGGCCATGGTGTGGTCGACATCGCGGTCGATGAGGAAGACCGGGATGCCGGCATCACGCGCGGCCAGGATGACTGGCACCAGCGGCTTGTCCTCGCGCGGAGGCAGGAAAATCGCATCGACCCCCTGAGCGATCATGGAGTTTACGTCGGAAGCCTGCTTGGCCGAGGATCCGGCGGCATCAGTATAGACGAGCTGATGGCCGAGCTTTGCAGCCTCGTCCTGCATGCTTTTGGTTTCAGCCAACCGCCATGGATTGTTGCTCTCGGTCTGGGCGAAGCCAACCTTGTATTTGTCTTTCTTGGCGAGCGGCGGCAGCGCGGCGAAGGCGCGTGATGCGAGGGTAAGAGCGGCCACGCCGACGGCGGAGCCTACCAACAATTTCCGACGGGTAATGATCATGCTTTCCTCCTTAGTTGTCGCGTTTTGACGACGTTGAATATTCCTCGCCTATGCGGGCCAGGTCAGCTCGCTTGCAGGCGCCCCCTCGATTGGGTCACTGCGCCCGCTTCCAAAATGAAGTCGGCGCAGCGATCGCCCAGCATCATGGCGGGTGCAGCGGTGTTGCCGGCATTGATGTTAGGACAGACTGACATGTCGGCAACGCGCAGGTTCTCTATCCCGCGCACTCGCATGGCCGCGTCCAGGACGGCCATGCGATCCGCGTCGGAACCCATGCGGCACGTGCCGGCCGGATGGTAATTCGTTTTGACAAAACGCTTGCAGTGCTTTTCCAGCGCCTCGTCACTGAGGTCGTCTTCGCTGGGAACGGCTACAGCCTTGATGCGGTCCGCCAGAGGCTTCGCGTGGAATGCCTTCAGGAAATAGCGCTGGCCGGCAATCATCTCCTTCATGTCGTCTTGGTGTTTGAGCAGGTGAGGGGAGACGACCGGCAAGTCATCTGGATCTGCCGAACGCAGCTTCACAAAGCCACGGGACTTCGGTTTGACAACCACGGTTGTCACCGTGAGGCCGTAGGTATTCTCCACCAGGGTGAGGATATCGCGGTCCAGGTAAACATGTGGCACGCAAAATGCCTGGATCGTCGGTTCGCCGTCCGGATCGGCCGGATTGACAAAAGCTCCAGCCTCGACCCCCGCGGACAGGATCGTGCCGGCACCGAACAGCTTGAAATGCAAGCCGTTCTTGATCATCCGCCAACCCTGGCCCTGCTTAAAGTAGCCATAGGGCCCGTTCATCGTGGCGATGATGGGCACTTCTGGATGGTCGATCAGATTCTGGCCTACGCCCGCAAGGTCGGCCACACAGGCGATGTCATGTCTGGCAAGGTCATCGGCCGGGCCAATACCTGACAGCATCAGGAGTTTCGGGGTGACAAGTGCGCCGGACGAGACGATCACATCGGCGTCGGCATAGGCCTGGTGTTCTGTTCCGGATTGGTCAGTGTAAATCACACCCTTTGCGCGCTCGTTCTGGACCAGCAGGCGCCTCGCGGCGGAATTCAGCCTAAGCGTCAGCCTGGGATCATTCGCCAATGGCTCGATGAAGGCGTAAGCCGCGCTGCTGCGCTTCCCGCGCCGGTTCATGAACTGATAGAAGCCCACTCCGCGTTGCGACGGTCCGTTGAAGTCATGATTGTAAGGTAGTCCGACGCGCTGCACCGCCTGCACGAACCACCGCGAAACGTCATCGATGTGACCGGGGTCGGAGACGAGCAGCGGTCCCTGGCTGCCATGCAAGTCGCCGTTTAGGCGATTGTTGCCCTCCATGCCCGTGAAGTGGGGCAGCACAGCCTGCCAATTCCAGCGGACGCCGGCATTGTTGCCGCGCAGCAACTCATCCCATTCGTCATAGTCCGAAGCGCGGCCGCGCATATAGACCTGAGCGTTGACCGAGGTGCCGCCGCCCAAGACGTTGCCCTGCGAGATCTCGTGTTGACGGCCATCCAGATGCTGTTGCGGTTCAGTGCGGTAATAGCGCATGAACCTCGAACCGTTGATCATTTTGAAAATGCCTGGCGGCATATCGAGCAGCGGGTGGTGATGCGAATGCCCAGCTTCGAGAAGCAGGACCCGCCGTCCTGCTCTCACCAGGCGTGCCGCGACCACGCAACCCGCTGCTCCGCCGCCCACCACGATATGATCGTAGGTCTGCGTCATTCTCGCCGGTCCTCCCGCCGGCCCTCACGGCATGTCAAATGTACCACGGACATACTCCCAGGCCGCCGAAAGATGATTGAGCAGTGCCCGCTCTGCGCCGTCTGGGTCTCGATCAATGATGGCCATGCAGATTTCGCGGTGGCTCAGGAAATTGATCCGGTTGCGCTCGGGTGACCGGGGCATGCGCATCCAATGCGGTGACAACCACGCAGTGAAGGCCTTGTGCACGGCGGGCATCACCGGGTTGCGCGTGATCTGATAGAGCACGGCGTGGAACCCTACGTCGGTGGCATAGAATTCTTGCGAATCCGGTATCGCCGCCTCGTTCATCTCGAGCGCCGATCTGAGCGTGGCCACGTCTTCCTTGCGCGCATTGATGGCAGCGTTACGCGCAAGGGCGGCTTCAAGAAAGACCCGGGTGTCGTAGAGGTTCTTAACTCCCGCCTGAGCACTTAGCAGGTGGCCGACCACACCTTCCAAAGCGCCGAGCGCCGCGTCTAGTCCGGGTCGACGCACCACCGGGCGAAAGCGTGGACGCGCTTCGACTAGACCTCGGCTTGCCAGGCGAGCGACCGCTTCACGCACCACGCCGCGGCCAACGCCATACTCGGCCATCAATTCGCGCTCGGCCGGCAGGAAGCTGCCATCGCCAAGCTTGCCGGAGGCGATATCCGCTTCGATTCCGGCCACCATGGCGTCCGCGGCGCGAGCAGCTCCGCTCGTGGCCCGCGTTCCAAGATGCTGTGATGTACTTAACAAGCCGTCCTCCACTTGACGGATTCATTAATGCGCAGATCGGACCAAAGCACAAGGCCCGGCGAGTTATCATCGGACCAAAAGCGTGACAACTCCTAAACAGGTTGCGATAGGCTCGTGGAAATGCAATTATGGTATGACGAAAAGTAGGTTGGGCGACGAGAGCCTCGCAATGGGCGATACAGCAATCACCGACGTAAAGGTTCGGCTTTTCCGGGTGCCATTGCGTGAAGTGATGACGGATGCCAGGCATGGTGCCCACACGCATTTCGAACTGGTGACCGTGACCCTCACGCTGGCCGACGGCAGCGAAGGAACTGGCTACACCTACACTGGCGGCAAAGGGGGATATGCGATCGGCGCCATGATCGTGCACGACTTGGCGCCGTTCCTGAAGGGACGTGACGCGACCGAGATCGATGCGCTCTACGATGGGATGTTATGGCACATCCACTACGTGGGGCGCGGCGGCATCGCGTCGTTTGCGATTTCCGCCCTCGACATAGCGCTGTGGGATCTCCAGGGCCGGCGCATCGGCCGGTCACTCTGGGAAATGGCCGGGGGCGCCGGCAAGACAACCAAGGCATATCGCGGCGGCATTGACCTGAACTTCCCCCTCGATCAGTTGCAGGCGAGCATCGACTCCTATCTCGCCGCCGGGTTCAATGCCGTGAAGATCAAGGTCGGCAAAGATGATCTCGCCGAGGATGTCGCCCGCGTAAAGGCCATCCGCGAGCGCATCGGGCCGCACACCCCATTCATGGTAGACGCCAATTATGCGCTCGACATTCATCGGGCGATCGAGGCGGCGAAAGCATTCGCGCCTTATGATCTTCTGTGGTTCGAGGAGCCTATCATACCGGACGATTACCAGGGCTACGCTGCCATTGCCGAAGCGACGGGCATGCCGCTGGCCATGGGCGAGAACTTGCATGTGATCGAGGAGTTCGAGCATGCCTTCGCCTGGTCGAAGCTGTCCTACATCCAGCCCGACGCGTCGAACTGCGGCGGCATCACAGGCTGGTTGCGGGTGGCCGAGCTTTCCCGCAAGGCCGGAATTCCGGTGTGCAGCCACGGCATGCAGGAGTTGCATGTCAGTTTGGTCGCGGGTCAACCAAACGCTGGTTGGGTAGAGGCGCACAGTTTCGACATCGACCAGTATACCAATCGTCCGCTCAGGTTGCAGGATGGGCTGGCAGTCGCCCCGGACGAACCTGGCATTGGTGTCAGTTTTGACTGGCGTAAGCTGCTTCCTTTTGAGGAGAAGGTCTAGTCCAGAGGATAGCGCTCAGCCGGGCACAGCGATATCGGCGCATGGCCTTGCCCCAACTTCTCGTGATGCGTCAATGCATGTCTTCGCCGCCAGAGCCGTGCAAGAAGGACTGGATCTCATCCATGTCGATCTTCCCGTCGCCATTCTGGTCAATTGCAGAGAAGATGCGCCCGACGGCGTCCTGAACCTCGTTCTCGGACAATGATCCGTCGCCATTCGTGTCCAAAAACGCGAACATCAGTCGCATTCCGGCGCCGCGCATCATCATGCGCGGGCCATGGTGCCCAGCCATCCTGTGCTCGCCGGACGGGCTGCCATAACGGTCTTTATTCCAGGGAGCGCCATGATGATCCGCATCGTCCTGGGCGTTGTCGTACTCTTCTCGACGATTGTTGGCCAAGCCGGAGCCTCGATCCTGCTGCATCCTCTCTTGGATCGCCTGGTCAATCATCTGGCGGATCATTTCACGTGTTGGACCGCCTGCTTGCCCGTTCACATCCGGCAACTGCCCGGCGCCGGGCTGCTCGGTCGCAGGCGTCGGCGCAGGGCTTCCGCTCGTCTGGGCGAGAGAAGGGAGAGTCGCGAACATGAAAACGGCGGCCGCAGTCGCCGCGCAGTGGGGGAATTTCATGGCATGCTCCATTTGATTGGACTTGGTCTGCCTCAAGTTGCCCAAACTGGAGGCCTCTTGGATTGTTCCGGCCCGCGTTGTGCGTCACGGTGAAGTGACTCGAGGCGACTTTCTCAGCCGGCATAACTTCCGCCGGCGCGCGATAATCTGGAGATGCCCCGCATTCGGCCAGCTCAGCGCTGCTGCAGAGACACCCCTGGATTACTTGGAACAATGAAGCGGCTGTCACGTCGTGTAGAATGCATTCTCATCGGTCGACCAGCCACTCGCCCACACCTTTCTTCACCGTCGGGCATTCGAACCGCACCCTCGAGGAATTCATCGATATTCTTCGGCAAGGGCAGATCGGCATCGTCGTCGACGTGAGGCGTCTGCCCGGATCCCGCGCCTACCCGCAGTTCGGCAGCGAACGCCTGGCAGCTTCACTCGCCGAGGCGCAGATCGGCTATGAAATTGTGGCGCCCCTCGGCGGGCGGCGCGGCAAGGTGGACGGGGTTCCGCCCGAAACGAATGGCGCTTGGAGAAACCGAAGCTTCCACAATTACGCGGACTACGCGCTGTCGGCACAATTTCGAGGCGGACTCCATCGCCTGCTCGCGCTGCGGCCGCGTCGCTGCGCGATAATGTGCTCGGAGGCGGTCTGGTGGCGATGCCACCGCCGGATCATCGGGGATTATCTTCTCGCCCATGGCGAACAGGTTTTTCACCTCATGGGCAACGGCCGGATCGAGAAGGCCGAACCGACACTTGGTGCGGTATTTCGAGACGACGGGTCAGTGATCTACCCGTCGGGGGCCGCGAGCTGAAAAAAGGCAAAGGCCGAGGCAATAATGGATTCCATGCGCGAGCGGCTTATCCGCCTACGCCGATCCAGGCGGGTGCGTGATCGCTGGGCTTTTCCCGCCCACGGGTCTCGACATCGACGCCTGCAGCTTGGATCGTCTGCGCAAGTAATGGCCTTAATCGTCTGCGCAAGTAATGGCCTTATAAGCAAGTGATCCATGCGCAGGCCTGAGCTTCGGTCGTAGCCGCCGCGATAGGAAAAGTTCCAGTAGGTGTATATGCCTTTGCCGAGGAGGATCCGTCGCATCGCCTCCACCCAGCCTAGGTTCAGCATGCGAGCGTAGACGTTCCTGCTTTCCGGGAAGAAGACCGTCGCCCAACCAACGCGGAGGCACTCGCGTTGCTTTGCCGAGCCGCAGTCATCGAGCGAGGGAACGCTCGCCGACAAAGTGAGCGGTGTTGTCAAAGCCGCGACCGACAGGACCGAGGCGCCAGAAGCTCTCCGTTTCGGATCCGGCCTCGTCGCGGAAATCGCAACCGGATCTCACATTCAAGGAACAACTCACGTCACAAGCGGTTCGGGCGGTGTCAAACCGATGGAGACGCTGAAATGGCTGAATCGCGCGAATGGCTTATCCAATGGTTGAGGGACGCTCACGCAATGGAGGAACAGGCCGAGACCATGCTGTCGGGCCAACTGAGCCGGATAGACAGCTATCCGGAACTCAGCGAGCGAATTCGCAGCCATCTGGAAGGAACGAAGGAGCAGGCGAGGCGGCTGAAGACCTGCCTGGATGGCCTGGATGAGGGGTCGTCCATGTTGAAGGACGGAGGCGGCAAGCTGACCGCCACGGCGCAGTCGATCAGCGGTGTGTTCGCTGGCGACGAGGTCATGAAAGGCTCGCTCGCGAGCTACACGTTCGAACATATGGAAATCGCGTCCTATACGATCCTCATCGCCGCGGCCAATGCGGCCGGCGAGTCCGAGATTGCCCGCGTGTGCGAAGAGAACCTGCGCGAAGAGGAAGCGATGGCCGAGTGGCTGGAGAGCAACCTGGCAGGTCACCCAGACCTTCCTGACGCGCGCGGAGGCGGACAGCGACAGCGCCAAGCGCTGACGTAGATATCGATTAGAGCGGGTCGCCGTTCACGCGGCGAACCGCCTTATCTTCGGGGCATTCTGAGGGGACGCCTGTGTTTCTTGGTTCCTCAAACGAGCGGCCCGATGGTCGCGTCTGCTTTTTCATCATGGCACCGAAGCGCCCTTGGACGCGGCTTGCGATCTCGCTTTGCTTACTATCTCAATGCGTAGAGATAGGCCGCGATATCGCGCGCCTGCTGCTCCGTGATCCTCGTCGACGGCATGGCGGTGTGCGGATTGATTTCCCTTGCCGAACGGATCCAGCGGATCAGGTTCTCCGGATTGTTCGCCAGCACGCCGCCGATATAGACGCGACCGGCGAGGCTGCCGTCGAGGCGCGGCCCGACCTGGCCCTGCGCCCCGGGCACGCCAGGAATCGTGTGGCAGCCGGAACAGCCATTGGCGGTCATGATCGGAACGGCGCGAGCGCCCACGCCGCCGGTCGCCACATCCGACTCGTGCCGAACGCGCTCACGCCGGTCAATCCACAAGCCCGCCGCCGCGATTGCGATGGCTAGCAGCACGACCCCGACAATGATACCGCCGAGCAGCCTAGCCAGGTCGGAGTGCATGGGCCGCCTCCCTTGTTCCGCTGTTGCTTATCCAGAAGCCGGCGAGCAGCAAGGCGGCTCCGCCGTAAATCAGCCCGGCCGGCACCCACATCACGAGTCCGGCCAGTTGCTGGTCCTCAATCGGGCTCAGGCCCCAAAGCGCCGCCCCGGAGGCATTCTCCGGATACCAGAGTTTCGGCGATACCAGCAGCAGGACGCCGAGCAGGCCGGTATGCAGCGAGGTGAAGAAAAGGTGCATGATGGAGCTGCCATAGGCTTGCTGTCGACCAGAGCGCGGCAGAAGCGCCCACCAGAACAGCAAAGCAGTGCCGAGGAAGCTCGCATGCTGCGCATAATGCAGAACGCCCTGCTGCAGCGCTGCCTCGAAGAGCACCGGAATATGCCAAATCCAGATCGCTATCCCATGAAGGATCGTCGCGTTGAGCGGGCGAGCGGCGAAGGCCCAGAGCGCCTGCAGCGCCTTGCCATGGGTGAGCTTTCCCGTTCCTCGGCGGAGTGCGGCGGGCAATGCCCACATCAAGGCCGCGCCGGGGGAGGCGGCGACAAGAAGCGGCGCCGCCACGGCCATCAGCAATTCATGCTCGATCATATGGGCAGAAAACACCCGCTCGCCGAGCGCATGGATAGGGCTGATCAGCGCTGCCGTGAGCACACTCCAACCGGCGACGAACAAGAAAGCCTGGCGTATCCGCTCCGGGCGGCCTCGGCCGCTGCGACGCCATAGACGGCCCGCGCCGATCCCATAGATCATAGCGATCGTCAGCAAGGGAAGGGTGATGGGTAGCGCCAACGTCCATCCGGCCTCCGGCGCACCGGCGCCGTAGCAGATCGAGGTCGAGAAGAAGGCGTCGAAGCTCATCGCAGGCACTCGTCGAGGATGAGCGCGGCGCTGCCCTGCATGATGATGACGAGGGCGAACAGCAATGCGGCGAGAATGCCGAGATCGGCGACGAAACGCTCGGTGCTGCGCGTACGCTCCGGCTTGAAGGCGGCGCCGCCTTGCCGCTTCGCACGCCATGAGAGCGCGCCGCCGAGCAAGGAAAGCACCGCGAGCAACAGCGCCACCGGGAGCACGACCTGAACCTGGCGATTGCACTGCCAAGGCACGAGTGCATAGTTCAGCTGTGTCGAGATTGCCCAGGTCAAAGGCCCCGACAACAAACCTCCCCAGGATGTGCCCAGCCGCAGCGCGCGCATCTCAGCCTAACCTCGGTAGCCAGTAGATGAGCAGGTAGATCGGAATCCAGGTGAGGACCACGAAATCCCAGTAGAAAACATTGTCGCCGACATCGCCGAACCGCCGGCCGCTATAGCCATGGTGTGTAAACATCAGCACCATCAGAACGATTGTGTCGCCGACATCGGTGATCAGATGCGTGGTGTGGAGACCGAGCAGCACCCAGAGCATCGAGCCGTAGGCGTTCGTATCCCAGTAGATGTTCAGCGCCGGAAACTCGAACCAGCGCACGATCAGCGGCGCTAAGCCGAGCAGCGACATCACCACCATGCCGATCCGCACGGGCCGCATGGCGCATTGCTTGGCGTAGCCGTTGAGGATGTGGTTGGGCACCAGACTGACGATGAGAAGCAGCGTCACGATCGTTCCCGGCCAATGGTTTGGCTGCGGAGCGCTTAGCCGCCAGTTGGGCCACAAGGTCGCGAGATAGAGGTAAGCGCCGGCGGCGAGCGCAAAGCCCGTGCCTTCCAGCGCCATGAAGCCGAGCGTGCCCCACCAGGTCGGGCTGCGCGGGCCATGTCCAAAGGTCGGGAGCGCGGAAAGATCCAAGGCAGGACGCTGGTTCATTCCTCGTCCTCCGGATCTCCCTTGGGCCAGAACCAGCCGATCAGCGTGACGGCGATCGGCGCGGCGCCCCAGACGATCGCCCAGGGCGTGAAGATCGAGTAGAGGAAGGTGCCGCCGACGGCGATCGCCGCCAGCAGCGGCCAGATCGACGGCGTCGCCGATTTCTCGCGGATGTCGGGATGGGCTTCCGCCACCGTCGAGATCAGCAGCTCGCGTACGTCGGCGCGAAGCCCGGTCGCCACGGGAAGCGCCTGGGGTTCGGCCCAAAGCGGCTCGACATTCGTCACGACCGGAATGCGCGCGAAATTATAGCTGGGCGGCGGCGAGGAGGTCGCCCATTCAAGCGTGCCGGCATCCCAGGGATTGTCGCCCGCGGGCGCGCCCTTTAGCGCGCCGTGGATCAGATTGAAGGCAAACAGCACGAAGCTCAGGAAAAAGAGCACCGCGCCGGCGGTGATGAAAAGATTGATGTTCCCCCAGCCGAGCTCGGCCGGATAGGTATAGACCCGGCGCGGCATGCCCCACAGGCCGACGATGTGCATGGGGAAGAAAGCCGCGTTGAAGCCGATCAGGGCGAGCCAGAAATGCCAGCGCCCGAGGCGCTCGCTCATCATGCGACCGGTGATTTTGGGGAACCAGAAATAAGCCGCGCCAAGCAGCGGAAAGACCGCGCCGCCGATCAGCACGTAGTGGAAGTGAGCGACGACGAAATAAGTGTCGTGCACCTGCAGGTCGAGCGGCACCGAGGCCAGCATGACCCCGGTGAGGCCGCCGATCACGAAGATGAAGAAGAAGCCGAAGACGAACAGCAGCGGCGTGCGGATCACCGGCCTGCCGTCCCAGAGAGTCGCCAGCCAGCAGAAGATCTGAACGCCGTTGGGGATGGCGATCATCATGCTGGACGCTGTGAAGAAGCTGGCGCCGAGCTTCGGCAGCCCGGTCGCGAACATGTGGTGAACCCAGAGGCCGAACGACAGGAAACCGACGGCGATCAACGAAAGGACCAGACCGAGATGGCCGAACACCGGGCGCCGGGCGAAGGCCGGGATGATGGCGGAGACCATGCCCGTTGCCGGCAGGAAGATGATGTAGACTTCGGGATGGCCGAAGAACCAGAACAGGTGCTGGAACAGCAGTGCGTCGCCGCCTTCGGCCGGGTTGAAGATGTGCGTGCCGACGAGCCGGTCGAGGATCAGGAAGGTCGAGGTGATCATCACGGCCGGCATGGCGAAGACGACGACGAAGGACGTGACCAGCAGCGACCAGACGTAGAGCGGGATCTTGTCGAGCGACATGCCGGGCGCACGCTGCTTGAATATGGTGACGATGGTCGCGACGGCGACCGCGAGCGAGGACACCTCGGTATAGGTGATCATCTGCGCCCAGACATCGGCGCGCTTGCCGGGCCCGTATTCCGGCCCGGACAGCGGCACATAAGCGAACCAGCCGACATCCGGCGCCATCGAGAGGGCGAAGGACACCCAGGCGAAGAGGCCTCCCGAGACATAGACCCAATAGCTGAAGGCGTTGAGGCGGGGGAAGGCGATGTTGCGGGTGCCGACCATCAACGGCACCAGGTAGATGCCGGTCGCCTGGACGATGGGCACGGCGAACAGGAACATCATGGTGACGCCATGCATCGTGAAGAGCTGGTTGTAGAGATCCGGGCCGATCAGGCCGCGGCGCGGGCCCGAGAGCTGGATGCGCATGACCACGGCATTGAGGCCACCCAGACACAGAAAGAGGAAGGCGGTGATCAGGTAGCGGCGTGCGATGACCTTGTGATCGACGCTCGACAGCGCCCCGATGATGCCGGGAGGCGTACGCCACGTCCGCGTCAGCCAGCGATGCAGGCTGGCGTCATCCATGCCGGTGTCGCGCGGTCCGTCGCGCTCTGGCGCGACATCGCCTTTGGCGGACGCCTCGCGCTCCGGTGGCAGATCGCGTTCGCTTGTGAGATCCGCGCTGCTCATTTCAGCCCCTCGAGATAGGCGACGATGGCGTTGAGTTCGTCGCCGCTGAGATCTACCACCGGCATATGAGAGCCGGGCTTCACGCCCTGCGGATCGGCTATCCAGGCGGCGAGATTGCCGCGGCTCATCGTCAATGTTCCGGCTGCGAGCGTCTGCCGGCTGGCAACATGGGTGAGATCGGGCGCGACCGTTCCCCCCGCGGGCGTGCCGCCGATCTTGTGGCACATCACACATGGGCGCTTCAGGAAGAGGTTCTCGCCGGCTTTGGCCTCGTCGCTCATTGGAGCGGCGGCCGGCTGCAACTGGTCGTTCCACCAGGCGTCGAATTTTGCGCGCGGCTCGGCGATGACGAAGGTGCCCATATTGGCATGCTGCGCCCCGCAGAACTCGGCGCATTGGCCCCGGTAGACGCCGGGCTTGTCGGCCTTGATGTCGAGCACATTCATATGACCGGGGATCAGGTCGAGCTTGCCGGAGAGGCTCGGGACCCAGAAGGAGTGGATCACATCCGTGGAGGTGAGAAGAAGCCGCACGGGCTCGCCGGCGGGAATATGGATCTCGTTGGCCGTGGTCAGGATGCGGCTCGGCGTGGCGTCCTCATAGCGCACCTCCCACCACCATTGGTGACCTGTGACGCGAATGGTCAGCGCGACGTCCGAGCCGATCGCGGCAAGCGTCCTGTTGGCGAAGAAGCTGACCAAGGTGAGCCCGACCAGGATCACGGCGGTCAGACCGACGGCGGTCATCACCACGCGCAGCTTGCGATTGTCCGCGCCGGCGTCGAGGACAAGCGGCTCGGCACGTTGCCGCGAGCGCATCATCAACGGCATGGCAAGGGCGACCATCACCAGCACCCACACCACCGCGCACAGGCCGGTGAAGAACCAGATCAGCCATGCCAACTCGCTCGCCGCAGGGCCTTTCGGGTCGAGCGCCGACTGCCAGCCCGAGCATCCCTGAAGAGACAGGGCAATTGCCGTGGCGAACGCAATCGAGGCCAAGCGTTTCACGGCGACTTCCCCAAGGTGGCGGCATCCGGCATGCGGTTTTCCGACGGATGCGCCATCATGTCGTCATTGCGCGACGGCGCAGCGGAGGAGGGCGCATTGCCGCTCAAGGAGCGAACGAAGGCCGCAAGCTCCCAGATCTGGTCGTCGGGGATCTTGTCGCGGAAGCTCGGCATGCCGTTCGGACGGCCGTCGCGGATCGTGGCATGGATGCTTTCCATCGAGCTGCCGTAGATCCACTTCTCGTCCATCAGCGCAGGACCCATGCCGCCGCCGCCATTGGCATGGCACCCCGAACAGTTGAACCAGCCGAACAGGCGCTTGCCTTCGCTCAGATGAAAGGCATTGGCCTCGAAGCTCGCCGCCTTATTGTCCGTCGGGGAGGGGCGCTGTCCGCCGGGCTCTAAAGCGGTCACCGGCGTCGGCTGTTCGCCGGAGCCGAGCGCCGATTGCGGGCGCGTGTCCCGCTCTTCGCGCTGGCATGCCGCCAGCGCTAAACCCGCCAGGAGAAGCATGGCGACCGCGGGTTTCATCGCACCAGGCTCCCGGCCATGTCGAGACGCGGCACGCCATATTGCGCCAGAACCGCGTCGATCTCGGACTTGTGCCTGGCGAGAGCGCTGTTCACATCGCTGCGGAGCGCATCGTCCTCGCGCCGAACGCCCATCGAGATGTCGTACATCAGTGGCAATTGTGGCCCGTCGATGCGAGGTGTGACCGGCGTGATCCTGAGCGGCACCTTCTGCTTCTGGGCGAAATAGCCGGCGAGCGGGCCCCAGACCACCGCGAGGTCGATCTCGCCGCTCGCCACCGCTTCGATGATGCGTGCCGGCGGATTGGGAACGGAGTAGTCGCCATAGACCGGGTAGCCGATAAGATGCCCGACGATGCCGCGGCGCCCAAGCGCCTGGACAGGAGGCGAGTTGGCGCCGTCGTCCCCGATGAGCTGAACGCCGATACGCAGCTCTCGCAACCGCGGGTCGTTGAAGGAGGTCACGTCCGGGCTGTCCTGGCGCGCCACGAAGACGTAGGACGAACGGTAGTAGGGCCGGGTGGTACGCAGCATTTCGAGATTGGCGGGCGTGCCCGGCACGAGATCGCAAAGTCCCGCCTTCAGCGTATTGCGCACGAAGCCGCGGCGCTGCGCCCACCAGGTGTAGGTCAGCTTGGCGCCGAGATCGTCAGCAATGATTTGCGCGATCCTGTTCTCGAAGCCCTGGCCGGCCGCGTTGGAAAAGGGCAGGTTGTTCGGATCGGCGCAGACCCTGAGCTCACGAGCGCCGGCGGTCGCCGGCAAGAGCAGCAAGGCGAGCGCGGCGATGCCGAGCGCGACCCGCGGGAACAGCTTCCGTGCCGCGCTGTGAATCAAGCCGAACACATCAGGGCAGACGGAACACATAGAGCGTGCCTCCCGCCGTCGTCGCGTTTTTCAGGTCCTTCATCGCATTGACGAAACCGAGCGCGGCGGTGGCATCGCGCGGATCGAGGTCGCCCGAAACGATGGCGCCGGCCCAGCCGCCGACGCCGGACAAAACGGCGACATATTGGTGGCCGTCAGGGCCGCGATAGGTGATGGGTTGGCCTATGATGCCGGACGAAGTCTTGAACTGCCAAAGCAACTCGCCGGTCTTGGCGCTCACCGCCTTGAACCAGCCTTCCATGGTTCCATAGAAGACCACGTCGCCGGCTGTCGCGACGGCGCCGCTCCACACCGGGAAGTTCTCCTTGAGGCTCCAGGCTGGTTTCTCCCCGGCGATATCCCAAGCCGTGAAGGCGCCGCGATTGCCGCCCGGCCCGGGGATCATGCGCACGTTCATCCCGACATAGGGCGTGCCGGCGATGTAGTTCACCTCGACGCCTTCCTCGTCCATGCAAAGATTATTGTGCGGGATGTAGAGCAGGCCGGTCTTTGGCGAAAAGGCCGAAGGCTGCCAGTCCTTGAGGCCCGACGCGGTCGGGCAGATGTCGCGGACGACCTTGCCGGTGCCCGTCAGCTTGTCCGGGTTTTCGATCAGGCGGCCGGTCTTGAGATCGACGCCCTTGCTGGAATTGACGGGGCCATAAGGTTTTGCGGACAGAACTTCGCCCGTCGTCCGGTCGAGGAGGTAGAGGTAACCGTTGCGCTCGGGGCGGACGAGCACCTTGCGCGGCTTGCCCTGCCAGTTCAGGTCGAGCAGGACCTGCTCGTTGATACCGTCATAATCGTGCAGGTCGTGCGGGCTCCATTGATAGAACCACTTCGCCGCTCCGGTGTCCGGGTCGCGCGCGAAGATTCCTGATGTCCATTTGTTGTCGCCGGGCCGCAGATCGGGATTCCAGGGCCCGGGATTGCCGGTGCCGTGGAAGATCAGGTTGAGGTCCGGGTCATATGAAATCCAACCCCACATATTGCCGCCGCCGATCTTCCAGGCTTCGGGCGGCCATGTCGTGACGCCGAGGTCCTTGCCCTTGTCCATGTCGTAATGCGGCTTGAAGTCGGGCCCGATCAGCACGTCTTTGTCGGGCCCGGTATTGTAAGCCGTCCACACGACATGACCATCGCCGGCGTCGAGCGCCTTGACCCAACCGCGAACGCCCATCTCGCCGCCGGAGTTGCCGACCAGCACTTTACCCTTCACCACAAGCGGCGCCATGGTGATGGTCTCGCCGATATTGATGTTGCCGATATGGGCGTTCCAGATCGGCTGCCCGCTGTTCGCATCGAGCGCGATGGTGTGGCCGTCGAGCGTGTTGAAGAAGAGGCGCCCGTCCGCAAAGGCTGCGCCGCGGTTGACGACGTCACAACAGGCAACGCCTTGCGCGGCGGGCTCAGGATTGGGCTCGTATTTCCATTTCATCGGCGCGCCGGGTTTGGAAAGGTCGAGCGCGTAGACGATGTTGGGGAACGGCGTCACGATGTACATGGTGGTGCCGACGACCAGCGGTGCGGCTTCCTGCCCCTTGTTCACTCCGGTCGAAAAGGTGAAGGCGACCTGCAGGTTCTTGACGTTGCCTTCGTTGATTTCCGCGAGCTCACTGTAACGGGTCGAGGCGTAGTTCTTGGCCGGCATTGTCCATTGCCCGTCATCGGGTGGCGCGGCCGCGGCGGGCGGAGAGATCGCGGGCGCAAGCGGAGCTTCCGAAGCGGCTGTCGGCAAGGGGGCGCACACCAACAGCATGGCTGCAAGAACACCCACGAAATGTTTTCGGCACGCCGCTGGGCTATCGACGCGTGCCAAGTCACTGCAGGATGCTGCAGCTTGCATTGCTCGCTTCATTTTGGCGCCGCGCCTCCGACTCCCGCGCCGAGTTCCGCCGCAATGTCTGCCTCGTGCCCGGCACAAAGCGGGTGACCCCAGCCGGAGGCGCTCTTTCCGCCGGGATCGAGATCATAGATGATGGCATCTTTGCGGTTGGGATTGACGCCAGCTGGAACCTTGTCGAGGCCGAGGGCTGCCCGAACTCGCCAGGCGACGTTATGATCGGCGCAGGAGGAATCTCCACTCACGCCGAGCGCCCCGACGATTGTTTTGCCGTCGTACAGGGCCAAGCCTCCGCCGAACACGACGACGCCTCCGATCGGCTTGCCGATCAGCGGGTCGTTGGCGCTTCCAAACGTCTTGGGATCGCCCGCGTAAGCCGCTGCCTGGTTAACGGGGTTGGTGGCCTGCAGGCCAAATAGCGGACCGCCCGGCTGGACGCCGGCATAGAGATTCGCAGTCGAAAGCGCCATGGTCGCAAGACTGAGCCCATTGGCGGTGTTGGCTTTCTCGGCCGCGATCAGCCGGCTACCGGGCCACTGCGCATCAACCGTGGGGCCACTGAAGGCAACGGCACAGACGGTGCCGTCGCGAGCGACCAGTGCCGCCCATTCATTGGTTTCGAAGCCGCCATTCGCCGGACCGCCGCTCGCCTTCACATTTGCCTTTACGGCCGAGAGCAGCTTGTCGTGATCGGCTGGACAGGGGGCTTGGGCGCCAGCCGCGTTCTGATGCGTCAAGCCAACCGCCAAGACCAGAAGGCCCAAAGCTAGCAACGAAGACCGACGATGAGCCATGATCCGGAAACGTTTGTTGATGTTACCAAACTGGCAATCGGCTTCTTTGTTCCTCTTTCATGAAAAGGGTAGTAGCCGATCGGCTCGATGGTGTGGAGGGACGCCGGGCAGCGGACTCAGTTTGGATCACCGGCCGGATCAAAATGCGTCGGAGAGCGTCCGATCATGGCGTTGGCAGGCTCGCCGTTTTGCGGCCGCGCCGGGCTTGCAAACCTATCTCGAACCCGTTCGAGAGACGAGTCACGCGCTCGCTCCGCACCTCGTTGAAGCGGCTACGTCGCTCTTGGCGATTATGTCGGTCTCGCCATTACCAAGATTGGCGACCGAGGCATGAGCCGGCGTTTTGCAATCGAAGGATAGGTTTTGCAGGAGCTGTCTTGGCCGGAAAACACGATGCCGGCGGCCTGGAATGCCCGGCGCATGTCAAGCAGCATTTCAGGCCAGGGCAGCGGCCCACCACGCTCGATTCGCGAATACTCGCCTCGCTCAAATCGCACTTGACGCCAGCCCGACCTGAGGCCAGTTCAACGAGGCTCGAGCCGCCTTTACCTGCTCTGGCGTTAGAGGAGCCACCAGACATCTCCACTGCTGTTTGATGTTGCCTCGAACTGGGAGGTCAAGAACATCCATTGCTGGCAAAAAGTTGGAAAGGCCATATGCCGCTTGGACCATTGCCGCTTGGAACAACGATGTTTGCGCAGCGTTTGATTGCAATGGAACAGCTTCGTTCAGATCTGGAGGCAATGGCGCAGCCGGGGCTACTGGATCGCCCTTGGACTTCTCGTCATCCCTTATGGTGTGAGTGTATTTTTCCTAGTAAGGCATTGCCACTGTCTGTGATTGGTCGAATCGCCCAGTATTTTTAGAGTCGCCAGACCATACGAGAGAAAACGAAGGGTTGGCGACTAGCCGCTAACGAATTGATTTACTGTGGAAAGCAATGATACTCGGGGTTACCAAAGATTGGTCCAGAGAATGCGTTGATTTACAGGCGTGACGGCCACGATCAGCGAATGTCGTTATGGGTGGTTGCGTGTCCCGGGAACCAGATACAAAAGAGCCCGCCTCGCGCGGGCTCTTTTGTATCTTGCCGCGAAGGCCGGCGATCTAAACCCGCATCAGGCCCCGCAAGAAGGCGAAGCCGACGCCGCGGGACAAAAAGCCAAATCCTTGTCCCCGCAACCAATTTCTATCATAAATCAATTACCGTCCCGGTCTAGCCGCGGCGGTTTTTGCGTTGGAGGGCACGCGCCTCATGTCGGTCGTTGCGTTGGGTTTAGAACCGGCCCTAAAAGGCGACATCCGCCCGGCCCGCCAATCATAACGGCTAGAGAGCTGCTGAACCCAAGACCGCCGGGCCCGCAGAGCGGCTTGGGAGGGGAGGGCTCTCCACAACCCCCGAAACCTTGGAGGTTAGTCTACACCCGGTGGCTGAATCGCACCGCAGACGGCCTCTTTTTTCCGCGTGGTTGAGGCCGCTTAGCAAAGCTTCCTGAGAAGGAAATGGAAAAACCGATCCTCGTCGGCACGAGCGACATTGATCCTGATGCCGGCTGCCATCGGGTTCTGCTTGTCCAGGCAAAAGACGCTGCCGGGGGCGATGAAGATCCCTTCCTGAGCTCCCAGCCTTGCCAGCTCGATATCGCTGATGCCCGGAGGCAGCATCAGATAGAGATAATAGCCTCCGCCATTCCCGGCGAAGATCGAATGGCCGGACCGGGCGAGGGTGCCATGGACCCGATTGGCGGCGGCCTCGATCCGCTGGCCGAGGCGCTTCAGATGGCGATCGTAATGCCCCTCCGATGCCACCCGATGCAGCAGCCGCTCGACATGACCCGAACTGTTGACGGTCGTCAGCATCTTGAGCTCGGCAAGGGCCGCGATCTTGTCGGCATGACCGGCAATGTGGCCCGAACGCAGGCTGGCCGACAGAGTTTTCGAAAACGTGCCGATCGAGATCACCTGGTTGAGCTGGTCCAGCGTGGCGAGCCTGTTGGGCGGTGTCGGCGACAGATCGGCGAACGGATCGTCCTCGACGATCGTAATATTGTGCTTGGCTGCCATGGTGAGGATGGAGTGCGCGACCGACAGGCTGATGCTGCCGCCGGTCGGATTGTGTCCGATCGACTGCGTGATGAAGAGTTTCGGCCGCTCCGTAGCGACCTTGCTCGCAAAGTCTTCGGCATCCGGTCCGTCCGGGAGCCGCCTGACGCCGACGACGCGGACCTGGGCTAGCTTCAGTTTTGCAAAAAGCGGGTAATAGCCGGGCTCGTCGACCAGGACCACGTCGCCCGGCGTCAGGAAGGCCCGGATCACCAAGTCGAGCGCGTGGTTGGCGCCAAAGGTGAGGATGATGTTCCTTTCGGAAGCCTGGATATGCTGCTTTTCGAGCCGCTTGGCGATCTGCTGCCGCAGCGGCGGGAAGCCCCATGCCGAGCCGTAGCCGTCCGTGCTTGAGGACGGCCCCCTGCCCACGAGGCCGAGATGACGCCGGATTTCGGACTCCTCGGTCCACGAGGCGGGTGGGCGCCCGTCGCCAACCCTGATTTCGAAGCTCTCTTCCAGCTGAGCGTTGAGCAGCGACACGATGTCGACCGCTTCCGACAGATGCTTAGGCCGGCCGGCCCGCGGCTGCGCGGATTTGGCGACCACGAAGCCCGACCGCGGCTTGGAGAGGATGTATCCACCGGCCGCGAGGCGTTCATATGCCTCGACAACGGTATTTTTCGAAACGGCGTATTCACGTGCCGCGTTGCGAATCGAGGGCAATTTGCTGCCGGGAACGCGATCCCCCGACTGGATCTGCTCGATCAGCCGCGCCGCCACATTTTCCGCCAGGGTGACGGCGCCTTGTCTGCCGCCTGAAGCAGCCATCTGCAGAGTCCCTCTTGTGGGTACAGATTAAGACAATTTCTCAAATCTGTACCTTATGTGAATGGTACCAATGATCCATCTTGCCGCAAGAAGAAAATGACACATTGCGTGGGAGGCGCTTGTGACAGATCCCCAGAAGGGCGCGGTGCGCCCCTCCGTCAATTCGCGGCTTGAAAATCTGCGCAACCTTGCGCCGACGCAGCGTCTGGCCCGGGTCGCCGATGCCGTGGCCCTGACCGAGGTGGAGCGCGCAACCTTCGGGCCGGGTGGCCTGCCGCTGACGCTCGCCGACGGGATGATCGAGAACGTGATCGGCACCTTCGAGCTGCCGATTGGTGTTGCCACGAACTTCACCGTGAACGGGCGGGACTATCTCGTCCCCATGGCCGTAGAGGAGCCTTCCGTGGTGGCGGCGGCTTCCTTCATGGCGCGGCTGGCAAGAAAGAGCGGCGGCTTCTTCACCTCCAGCTCCGGTCCCATCATGCGGGCTCAGGTGCAGGTCCTGGAGCTGCGCGACCCGCATGGCGCCAGGGCGCGCATCCTGAAGGAGCGGGACGCGATCATCGCGGCGGCCAATGTCAAGGACAAGGTGCTCGTCTCGCTGGGCGGCGGCTGCCGCGACGTCGAGGTCCATGTGTTCGATCAGACGGCGGCCGGACCGATGGTCGTGGTCCATCTCATCGTCGACGTGCGCGACGCCATGGGCGCCAACACCGTCAATACGATGGCCGAAGCGGTGGCGCCGATGATCGAAACCATCAGCGGCGGGGTCGTGCGGCTGCGCATCCTGTCCAACTTCGCCGACCTGCGCATTGCGCGCGCCATGGTGAGGATCGCCCCCGAGACGCTTGAGACCGCGGAATACAAGGGCGACCGGATCGCGCGCGGCATCGTCGAGGCGTGCGCGCTTGCGATCGTCGATCCCTATCGCGCCGCCACGCACAACAAGGGGATCATGAACGGCATCGATCCGCTTGTCGTGGCCACGGGCAACGACTGGAGGGCCATCGAGGCTGGCGCGCATGTGTGGGCGTCCCGTTCCGGGCGCTACACGTCCCTGTCGACTTGGGAGCTCGACGCCGAAGGGCATCTCGTCGGCACGCTGGAGATGCCGATGGCGCTGGGACTCGTCGGCGGCGCGACCAAGACGCACCCGGCCGCGCGCACCTGCCTGAAGATCCTTGGCGTGGAAAGCGCGCAGACCCTGGCCGAGGTGACCGTGGCGGTCGGCCTTGCCCAGAACATGGGAGCGCTTCGCGCGCTGGCGACCGAAGGCATCCAGCGCGGGCACATGGCGCTGCATGCGCGCAACATCGCCATCGTGGCCGGGGCGACCGGCGACGAGATCGACAAGGTCGCGTCCTCGCTCTCCGCCAGCCATGACGTGCGCGTCGATCGCGCAAGGGAACTGCTCGAGGAAATACGGGCGGAGAAGGTATGAACCTTCGTCTCGATGGCGGTGAACCCGTCGCCTCGACTAGCGTGCGATGATCAGCGCCGCTTAGCTGTCCGGCATCAAGCCATTGGAAACCAAGACGTGAGTGAAGTGGATCCCAACAGCGATTTTCCGGTGCGGAGCGGCCCGCTCGCCGGCGTCGTCGTCCTTGACATTACGCGCGTGGTCGCCGGACCGTTCTGCTCGATGCTGCTTGCGGACCTCGGCGCGTCGGTGATCAAGATCGAGAATCCGGAAGACCCGGACTATGCGCGCACCTTTCCGCCCTTCGTTGGCGAAGAAGGTTCCGATCTCAGCGCCTTCTTCGCCCAGTTCAACCGGAACAAGCTCGGCCTGACCGTCAATCTCAAGTCGCCCGAAGGCAAGGCCCTGCTCAAACGGCTGGTGAGAAAGGCCGATGTCCTGGTCGAAAACTTCCGGCCGGGTACCATGGACAAGCTCGGGCTCGGCTATGAGGCGCTCAAGGCCGAGAACCCGCGCCTGATCTATACCGCCATCAGCGGCTTCGGCCGCACCGGTCCCAACTCCTCCAAACCCGCTTACGACAACACCGGCCAGGCGGCTGGCGGCTTGTGGTCGATGAACGGCTATCCGGACCGGCCGCCGGTCAGGGTCGGCACGATCATCGGCGACCTCGCGGCGGCGCTCTATGCCGCGATCGGCACGTTGGCCGCTCTGCGTCAGGTCGACAAGACCGGTATCGGCCAGGTGGTCGATGTCTCGCAGCAGGACTCCGTCCTGACGCTGACCGAGAACGCCGTCGTCCGTTATACGGCGAGGAAAGAGATCGCCTCGCCGCTGGGCAACGATCATCCTTTCGTACGTCCCTACGGACAGTTTCCGTGCAAGGACGGCTATGTGTTCTTCGGCGGCTACACCGACAAGTTCTGGGCGATCACCTGCGGCCTCTTCGGCGAGCCGGACAGAGCGACGGACCCCGAAATCGACACGATGGAAAAGCGCTTTGATCCGGTCGTCGCCGAAACAAAGGTCAAGCCGCTGCTCGATCACTGGTTCAGCCGCTACACCAAGGCCGAACTCGAGGAGCTCGCCGGCGACAAGGTGCCGCTGAGCGCCATCAAGACCATCGCGGAGGTTGTCGAGGATCCTCATATTGCCGCCCGCAACATGATCGTTCAGGTGCCGATCGGGCGGCAGCTTCTCGGCATGTTCGGCCTGCCCATCAAGCTCTCCGAAATGGCCGAGGCGGCCCCGCAAAAGGCGCCTGCGCCAGGTGAGCACAACGATCTCGTTCTCGCGCGGCTGATTGGGCTTTCGCCGCAAGAGCTGGACGCCATGAAATCGCAAGGGACGATCTAGGATGGCGATCGATTTCGGCGTCGAGGGGCACATCGCCACGATCCGGATCAACCGTCCGGAAAAGCTTAATGCCTTGAGCCTGGCTATGTATGAGGATCTCGGTCGCGCCTTCGACGAGGTGCGGGACGACGACCGGATCCGGGTGGCGGTGCTCGCCGGAGCCGGAGACCGGGCCTTCTGCGTCGGTGCCGACCTGAAAGAGTCTATTCCGGCGCTGGCTTCCGACAGCTTCGACATTTCTGCCTGGGACCCGGCGCATATCAAGACCGCCGGTTTCTACAAGCCGGTGGTAAGCGCCGTCCGCGGCCTGTGCATCGGCGGCGGTTTCGAGCTGATGCTGGCCACCGATATCAGGATCGTGGCCGAGGACGCCGTCTTCCAGCTGCCGGAACCCGCGCACGGCTTCGTCCCCGCCGGCGGCACCCTTGTTCGCCTCGTGCGCCAGATCGGCTACGCGCATGCGATGGAAATCCTGTTGACGGGAAGGCGCTTCACGGCGGCCGAAATGCTCGCCTGGGGCGTCGCGAACCAGGCCGTGGCGAGCGGCGAGGTTGAGCGCGTGACGCGCGATATTGCCGAGCGCATCGCTTCCTTCAGCCCGACAGCCATCCAGACGATCAAGGAAGCGGTGCTGACATTGCAGCACCTGCCGTTTGGCGACGCCTTCCAGCAGGAAGCGCGGCTCGGACAGCGTACCTTTACGAGCGACGACGCCAGGCGCGGACTCGACGCTTTCGCTAACAAGGGCAAGTGACCGTGGCAACAGCATCAGAAAAAATGACGCCGAGCGCGACAACGAAGACCAGGCACCGGATCGGTCTCACCCAGGAACTGATCGTCTTCGTCGTCGCCGTGCTGCTCTTTGTCTGTTTCTCCGTTGCCCTCAATGGATTCCTCAGCCCGGAGAACATCCTCAACCTGATCCGCAACGTCGCCATGCTGGGCATGCTCAGCCTCGGCATGGCGGTGGTGGTCATCGGCCGCGGCGTCGACCTTTCCCTGGTCGCGGTGATGGCGGTCTCGCTCACTCTGTCGATCGTGCTTGCCAACCAGGGCTACGCGTTCTCAACCGCCTTGGCTCTGGGGCTGACCTTCGCCATCGCCGTCGCGGTGGTGATGGGTTTCCTGATCGCCTATGTCGAAATCCCCGCCATCTTTGCGACGCTCGCGGTGTCGGCGATCGTCTATGGCCTTGGGCGAGGGGTGATCGCGTCGCTCGACGTGAACAACATCCCCGACAATCTGCACTGGTTCCTGTTTCTTGGGCGCGGCGCCCTGCTTGGCATCCCGATGCCGATCTGGCTCTTCGCGATCTGCTCGGCCGCGCTCTATCTCTTCCTCAGGAAGACCGGTCTGGGGCGCTTCACCTACGGCATCGGAGACAACATCTCCACGGCGCGGATCACCGGCATACCGGTCCGGCCGATCATCATCCTGCAATATGTGATCTCGAGCACCATGGCCTTCCTGGCCGGCTGCGCGACGGCGGCTTCCGTGGCCAGCATGAACATGCGCATGGTCAACTCCACCCTGATATACGACGTGCTTCTGGTCGTCATATTGGGCGGCATCGGCCTCACCGGCGGGCGCGGCGGCGTCCGCAACATCCTGGTCGGCACGGTGCTGATCGGCCTGCTGCTGAACGGCATGACCATCCTCAACATCTCCTACACGGTCCAGAACCTGCTCAAGAGCACGGTGCTGCTCTTCGCCCTGGTGATCGACGCCTTTCTCAACCCCCGAGACGAACAAACATCGCAGCAAGGGGACATCTGAAACCGACAGTCATCGAATGGGAGGAACCGAGATGATGATCCTGAAATACGCGGCGGCCGCGCTCACGGCGGCCATCATTTCCACGGGCTGCGCGACGGCGCAGGAGGGCATGGCCGATGCGCTCAGACAGCCGACGCTCGATTCGCTTGCCGGCAAGAAAGTGGTCTTCGTGCCGATGTCGATGAGCTTCGACCTGCCGGAAGGCTGGGCCGCGATCATGGAAAAGGAAGCCAAGCGGCTCGGCTACACGATCGACATCCGCGACGCCAACTGGAGCACCGACACCGGCACGCGAGCGCTGACCCAGGCGATCACCGAGAAGCCGGACATCATCGTCGTGCAGAATTTCGATGTGGCGTCCTACGCCCGCACCCTGAAGAAGGCCGAGGACTCGGGCATCAAGGTCGTCCAGGTCAACATGAAGTCGAGCTATCAGACCGACGCCTTCGTCGGCGCCGACTGGTACGGGATCGGCCAGTACGCCGCCAACCGCATGATCGAGAAATGCGGCAAGGCCAGCGGCAAGAGCGGCAAGATCGCCATCATCCAAGGTCCGGCAACGGCGGCGGCCAGCGTCTATCAGCTAAACGCCATCACCGAAACGCTCAAGGGCCATGACGATATCAAGATCGTCTCCAGCCAAACGGGCGACTGGGACCAGTCCAAGGCGCATGGCATTGCCCAGACGGTGATCCAGCAGAACCCGGATCTTTGCGGCATCATTGGCTTCTGGGACGTCATGGATGCGGGCACCGGCGCGGCCATTCAGGAGTCGGGCAAGGACATCTACCTGATCACCTCGGGCGGCGGAAACAAGACCGCGTGTCAGGGCGTGCAGAACGGCACGTTCAACGAGGTCATCTCCTATGACGTCGAGGGGCAGGGCCGAGACCTGAACAACACCATCAAGGTCTTGCTGCAGTCGAAGGAGCCGGCAGGCTCGCTCAAATTCGCGCTCTATACACCCAACAAGTTCATCACCAAGGACACCATGTCAGCGAACAGCTGCTGGGACCTCGATCAGTTGAAGAAGTAGGGAACAGGCCGGGCCGCTGCGCGATGAGGCGGCGGCTCCGGCCAGGCCGGATTTGATTGGGACGTTGTGATGGAAGCGATCGAGCGCCTCTATTTTCGTTATTTTCCTGAAAAGGTGCTTGGCGAAGTGCTGTCGAAGCGCTGGAGCGACAATGCCGTTCCAGTTTTTGCCACGATCCTCACGGTCGGCTTCTTCCTTCTGGAAAATCCGCATTTCTTCACGCTCGACAGCGTGACCGAGACGTCGCGCCAGCTTTCGGAGTTCGCGCTGGTCGTCGTCGCGATGGGCATCGTGCTGCTCGCGGGCGGGCTCGACCTTTCGGTCGGCAGCGTCTTTGCGCTTGCCAACATCACGGCCCTGATCTGCATCTCGCTGCTCGGCTGGCCGGTTTGGGCGACCGTGCTTGCCACCCTGGCGGTCGGAGCCGTCTGCGGCGCGGTCAACGGCTTCCTGATCGGCTATCTGCGCATCCGGGCGTTCCTCACGACGCTTGTCACGCTGATCATCATCCGCTCGATCGTCGACATCATCCTGCTCCACTATGCGGTGGACGTCTCGGCGGTGTTCCCGGATTCCGACCTCTGGGCCTTCATCGGCGAGGGCAGCGTCTTCGGGATCCCGTTCTCCTTCCTCGTGGCCCTGGTCGTCATCGTGCTGTGGCACGTGGTGCTGACCCGCGCCAGGACGGGCTGGCACATCACCGCCGTCGGCGGCAGCCGCCGCTCGGCCTACAATGCCGGCCTGAAGGTCAAGTTCGTCATCTTCTCGACCTATGTCTGGTCGAGCGTGCTGGTGTCACTGGCCGGGGTGTTTTTCGCCGCGCGTCTTGGCAGCGCCGGGTCGGATACCGGGGTCGGCCTCGAGATCGCCGCGCTGACGGCGGCCGTCCTCGGCGGCAACAGCCTGGGCGGCGGCCGCGGCTCGGTCGTGAAGTCGGTGCTGGGGGCGGTGGTCGTGCTCATCCTCACCGACAGCATGGTGCGCATCGGCATCACCGGCGGCATCAGCTCGATGATCCTCGGCATCGTGCTGCTCTGCGTCGTGGCCATCGACGTGCGCTGGCTGAAGAACAGGCACAAGCTGCTCAACAAGGTCTATGTGTCGCCGAGCTATTTCCGCCTGCCGGAACTCCCCGACACCGACGCCGGATCGGCGAGCCCCTATGCGCTCAACGACCGGCTGAAAGACGTCACGCTGATCGGCAAGGGCGAGATCGAGGGGCCGGAGGACGTCATCTTCGACCGCCAGGACAATCTCTACTGCCCCAATCGCCATGGCGACATCGTGCGCTTCCTGGCGCCCGACTATGCGCGGTGGGAGATTTTCGTGCATATCGGCGGCCACCCGCTAGGGATGGCATTCGACGCCGATGACAACCTCAACGTCTGCATCGGCGGCATGGGCCTTTATCAGGTCTCGCCCGACCGCAAGGTGACCAAGCTCACCGACGAGACCAAGCGCACCGTCCTGTCGGTCATCGACGATTCCCGGCTCAAGCTCGCCGACGATCTCGACATCGCGCCGGACGGCCGCATCTTCTTCTCCGAAGCGACCATCCGCTACGACATGCATGACTGGCCGACCGATGCGCTGGAGAGCCGCGGCAACGGACGACTGATCTGCTACGACCCGAGGGATCGGTCGACGACGACGATCATGCGCGACCTGCAGTTCCCCAACGGAGTGTGCATGGCGGGCGACGGAGAGTCCTTCTTCTTCGCCGAGACCTGGGGATGCCGCATAAACCGGTACTGGTTCGCGGGGCCGAACAAGGGCAAGCGCGAGATCACGATCCCGAACCTTCCCGGATACCCCGACAACATCAATCGCGCCTCCGACGGCAATTTCTGGCTGGCCCTTGTCGGCATGCGGTCGCCGGCGCTGGACCTCGCCATGCGCATGCCCTCGCTGCGCAAGCGCATGGCCAAGCGGGTTGCCCGTGACGAGTGGCTGTTCCCCAACATCAACACCGGCTGCGTGCTGAAGTTCAGGCCCGACGGCGAGATCGTCGAATCCTACTGGGACCTTGGCGGCAAGAACCATCCCATGGTGACGTCGATGCGCGAGCACAAGGGCCATCTCTATCTCGGCGGCCTCTACAACGACAGGATCGGCCGACTGAAATTGCCCGGCGCCGATCCCGAATGGACGTCGCAGGCCGCCTATTGGGGACCACGCGCATGAGCCTCTCGCGTTTCGTAGGCGGCGTCGTCGATCGGTTCATGGGCGGTCGCGGCGAGCATTCCATCACGGTGCCGGTCATGGACGGCGCGCTGAAGCCAAACAATCTTCTCGAACAGGTCTCCGGCATCGCGACGCTGAAGGACGCCGACAATCTGGTGGTGGCCGGCAACCTCGTCCTGGCCTCGTCAGGCAGAAGCCTGGTCGAAATCGCGAGCGACGGTTCCGTCGCGACGCGCGCGACCTATGAGGCGGACATCACGTTCCTGGCGGCCTCCGCCGGCGGCGCGATCGCCGTCGGCTTGGACGGGCAGGGCATCGCGATCGCGGGCGGACCGCATGACGGTCTGCGGCTGCCGGCCAGCCTTCGCAATCAACGGCTCAATTGCCCGACCGCCGGCGTGTTCGCTGACGAAGACACGCTCGTGGTCTGCAACGGTTCGAGCGCCAATCCGGTTGGCGAATGGGCGCGGGACCTGCTGGAGCTCGGCCGCAGCGGCAGTGCGCTGAAGATCGATATCGGTGCCCGCGACGCTTCGGTGATACAGGGCGGCCTCGGCTATCCCTCCGGCGTGTGCATCGCCGGTCGCGATCGTGTGGCCATCAGCGAGGCATGGCGGCACCGTCTGCTGACGGTCGGCATCTGCGGTGAAGGCCGCGAAACGCCGCTGGTGGACCTCCCTGCCTATCCGGGCCGCATCCGTCCGTCGAGCCGGGGAGGGTACTGGCTGACTCTGTTTTCTGTGCGCTCTCAGCTGCAGGAGTTCGTGCTGCGTGAAAAACGCTACAAGCGCGCGATGATGGAGACGGTCGCTCCCGAATACTGGATCGCGCCCACGCTATCGAGCGGCCACAGCTTCAAGGAGCCGCTGCAGGCGGGCGGGATCATCCGGCTTGGTATCCACAAGCCATGGGCGCCCACGCGCTCCTACGGGCTCGTGATCAGGCTGGACGATGAGTTCCAGCCGATCTGGAGCGCGCACAGCCGGGCCGACGGCAAGCGCCACGGCATAACCTCCTGCGTGGAAGAGACCGGGCGACTGCTTTTGACCTCGAAAGGCTGCGGCGAAATCCTCGCACTCGATCACCTCGATCCCAGCGAGCCGGACATCGTTTCCACCGTGGATGCCGCAGCATGAACCCAATCGTCGAACTCAAGGCGGCAACCAAGGATTTCCGCGGCAATCCGGCGTTCCTGGATGTCGATTTCCAACTGCTGCCTGGCGAGATCCACGCTCTGCTCGGCGAAAATGGCGCCGGCAAATCCACGCTCACCAAGGTCATAGCGGGCGTCTATCCGCTGAGCAGCGGCAAGCTGTTCATCGACGGCCGGGAGGAGCGCCTCAGCACACCGGCCGAGGGCCTCGCGAAGGGCATCGCCATGGTCTACCAGGAAAACAGCCTGGTGCCATCGATGACGGTGGCCCAGAACATTTATCTCGGCAAGGAGAGGCCGCTCAATCGCCTGCGCGGCGTCTACATCTCGGCGCAGCAATTTCTGCAGTCGCTCAATTTCCATGTCGATCCTTCGGCGATCGTCGGCTCGCTCGGCGCGGCCCAGAAGCAGATGGTGGAGATCGCGCGGGCGGTTCACCACAAGGCCAAGGTGATCATCTTCGACGAACCGACGGCAACGCTGACGCCCGAGGAGAAGAGCTATTTCTTCAAGCTGATCAGGAAGCTGAAGGAGGAAGGGGTCTCCATCATCTTCATCTCGCATGCGCTTGAGGAAGCGCTGCTGGTGGCTGACCGCATCACCATCCTGCGCGACGGCAGGCTGGTCGCTTCCGACAAGGCGTCGGCCTTCGATCGCCAGAAGATCATCCAGGCAATGGTCGGCCGTACGCTCACCGACGAGATCTACAGCGGCGCTTCGCGGAGCCGCGCGCCGCGTCCGCGCGGGCCGAAAGTGCTTTCGGTCGAGAACCTGTCGATGGGCAACATGGTCCGCAACACGTCCTTCTCGCTTTATGCCGGCCAGGTGACGGGCATCTTCGGCCTGGTCGGATCCGGCCGCACCGAGACGCTGAAAGTCGTCAGCGGCGTGCTCAAGCGCGACTTCTTCCACGGCGGCGAAGTCAAGATCGGCGGCCGGCCCAAGCGCTATCTGGTGCCGGCGCCCGCCGTCCGCGACGGCATCGTCTATGTCACCGAGGAGCGCAAGGCCGAGGGCTTTTTCGAGACGATGAGCATCGCCGAGAATATCTATATGGGCCATCTCGGCGGCCAGCCCTATGGCGGCCTGAACATCATATCGATGAAGCAGGCGCGCTCGCTCGCCGAAGACTGGCGCAAGCGTCTGAACATCCGCGCCATCGACCCCAATGCGAAGGTCATCGAGCTGTCAGGCGGCAACCAGCAGAAGGTCGTCATCGCCAAGGCGCTGGTGCAGAAGCCGAAGCTGGTGATCTTCGACGAGCCGACGCGCGGTGTCGATGTCGGCGCCATCGCCGAGATCCACGCCTTCATCAACCAGCTCGCCGACCAGGGAATCGCGATCGCGGTGATCTCCTCCTACCTGCCGGAAATTCTCACGCTGTCGGACCGAATCCTCATTGCGCGCCAGGGCAAGATCGTCGAGGAAATGGACCGCCGCAACGCGACGGAAGAGGCAATCATGTATGCCGCGGTCCATTAGGATCAAGCGCTAAACGATGGATCAGTCGCGCGAACCCGCTCCGGCCTTCAGGCGCAGCGCCAGGGCGCGGGCATGCGCGAGCTTTCCAATATCAATTCCGGTGCCGTAGCCGAGCCGCGTCACATGCGCGACGACGGCCTCCGTGGCGACATTGCCGGCCGCACCCGGCGCATAGGGGCAGCCACCCAGCCCGCCGACAGCGCTGTCGAAGATCCGGATGCCGAAGGCCAAGGCAACGTCGATGTTCGCCAGGGCCTGGCCCGACGTGTCGTGGAAGTGACAGGCAAGGCACGAGGCAGCAATGCAACGGGTAACCTCGGTCAGCATCCGATCGACTCTTTCGGGGCTCGCGCGTCCGATCGTATCCGCGACGGCTACCTCGTGGCAGCCGATGCCAATCAGGCGCTCGGAGACATCTCTCACCGCTTTCGGCTCGGTGGCCCCCTCATACGGGCAGTCGATGGCGCAGGAGACATAGCCTCTCACGGGGAGCCCGTGGGCGGCAGCAAGCGACATCACCGGCCTGAACCGCTCGATGCTCTGCGCGATCGTGCAGTTGGTGTTCTTCCGCGCAAAGGTCTCCGACGCGCTGGCGAACACGGCGAGTTCCTGGGCGCCGGCCGCGATCGCCGCCGCAGCGCCTTCTTCGTTCGGCACCAGCGCGGAGAGCACCAGGCCGGGCCGGCGCGGCACGCTCCGCATGACCTCGTCATGGTCGGCCATCTGCGGCACCCATTTTGGCGAAACGAATGCCGTCGCCTCTATCCGCGCAAGCCCGGCATCCGCCAGAAGCCCGATCAGGGCGACCTTCCGGTCACTGGCAATGATCGTCTTCTCGTTCTGCAGGCCATCGCGAGGCCCCACCTCGACGATTGTAACGTTCTGCGGCTGGCTCATCGGTCGATTGCTGTTTGCCCGCACATATTGCGCACTAACAAACTCTCTCCAGGACGTGCCCGAACAGGTACAGAGCAGAAGAAAATGGCGTGATCTGTGCCTGAACCTTGCGGGAGGAAGCTGCGCATGGGCGGCGGAGATTTGTCAAACTGAGTTATCCACGGTCAAGCAGTCGGCAGAATTGTGCCCTGCTAGATGGACTGACGGCTAAAATGCTTTCGAAAGAGGTGACCCCTCTTACGAGCTCAAGTGTCAACGAACGTTACTCAAACCACCACGATTAACGAATGTCGGGATCGGTGGCTACGTGTCCCCGCAACCAACCTTTTGCAACGCTAACGTTCCTCGCCGTGCTGCGGCCGAAGCATCAATCCAATAGCCCACAGTGGGTTCACTAGACCATACCAAATCTACGAAGGACGAGATTGGCGAACCACCCCCAAATTATTGACTTTTCTTTGGTAAAGGTCGTCCCTCAGCGACTAACATAATCGTTATTCGCCAATGGGTTACGAAGCAGTGCGCCAAAGTTGATTCAAGAAGCTGATCTTGCCACTGAGCATCGCATTTATCTCTCCGGAACTGCAGCTTTGCGCCTCGACTCCGCCACTTCGGCATGCGTTGGGCTATAGAAATTTTCAATAATCCAGCCGAGTTTGAATCCATTGGACAGGGCAGGGCCGACTTCGTAGCGTTTTTGAAACCAACTCGAAGTCCGGCTTTCCAGATGATCCTCCTCAATGGTCCGAACACACCTTTTGGGCGCCTGGCCTGGGCAACGGCGCTGCAACTCGCGACGGAGGTCGAAAACCGGGTCATCGATGTCTATTCCGCCGATTTCCTGGATGTGCTCAATCCGCTGCGCCAGATACCGACGTTGGTGCTGGACGGCGACCGTGCCCTTTTCGACAGTCGCGTGATTTGCTCTTATTTCCATTCGTTGCGCCCTGAAACGGGATTGATCCCGCCGTCGGACTGGGCCGTCGAGACGCGATGGAGCCTCGCGATAGGGCTGATGGAGGCAAGCGTCGCCCGCACCATGGAGATGCGGCGGCAAGCGTCGCACCGCAGCATGGCGTCGGTCGCCAGGCATGATCAAAGGATAGCGAGAGCCGTTGCCGCCTTGGAAGCTCAGGCGGACGAGATATGCGGCACACAAGTCAGGATCGACCGCCTCGCTACGGCCGTCGTGCTTGAATACATCGACTTTCGCGTGGTCAGCGATTGGCGCCCAACAGCGCCCCGCTTGGCGCGCTGGCTTGAAAGCGAAACGATGCGACCATCGCTCGTGTCGAGCAGACCGTACGACCTCCCGCCGGCAACCGGTGGCGATCGTTCGATCCTTCATTCCCAAATAGCAAAAGGCACGCATCCATGAGCACGATCCTGGAACTGGAAAAGGCAGCGCAATCGTATTTCGACGTCCTCTATGAATGCAGCCTCGACAAGTTTGAGGCGCTTTTTCATCCGTCCTGCAGTCTGTTCACAGTGCAGGACGGAAAGGAGACGGTGCTGTCGCTCGATCGCTATCGCGAGATCATCGCCGCGCGCCAGTCGCCTGCGAGCATCGCGCAACCGCGCAAGGAGCGGCTGGAAAACATTCTGACACTTTCCGCCGATGCTGCGCTGGTTGCCGTCAGCGTGCGCGTCCACGACAAGCGGTTCAAGGATCATCTGGCGATGCGGCCCTGAAGGCTGGCGGATCGTGTCGAAGACCTACGTCCCCGCCTGATCGCATACCGGAACGTTCTGTTTTTCAGAAATAACTCCGGTGATAATAGAATTTTCCAAGCCCCAAAGCGATGACTAACGTCCCCTTCCAAATAGATTTTAGGAGGACGGCACCATGACCATCTCACGCATCGATATCAGTTGCGACATGGGGGAAGGATTCGGGCAATGGAAGCTGGGCGAGACCGATGACGCCCGGCTGATGACGCTCATCAGTTCGGCCAACGTCGCGGCGGGCTTTCATGCCGGCGATCCCAATCTCATAGACCAGACCATACAGCTTGCCGTCGCCAACAAAGTCGGTATCGGGGTCCATCCCGGTTATCGCGACCTGCAGGGTTTCGGGCGCCGGCGGATCGCCGGCAGCAATGAGGAACTCATCAACGACATCGTCTACCAAGTAGGCGCGGTACGCGAATTCGCGCGACGGCACGGCGGCGGTCTCCAGCATGTCAAGCCGCATGGCGCCCTCTACATGGAACTGGCGGACAACGAACCGCTGTCGCGGGCGTTCGTCGACCTGATGCGCATGATCGCCCCGGACGCCTTCATCTATTGCATGGGGGCATCGGTGACCTATCGGATCGCGAAAGAGATGGGACACCCGGTGGTGCGGGAGTTCTACGCCGATCGCGCCTATCATCGGGATGGCAAGATCGTGTTCGCCAGAAAGGTCGATCGGTTCGACAACAAGGCCGTCGCGCAGAAGGTCGTGCGGGCATGCAAGGAAGGCAAAGTGCTGACGGTCGAGGGTGACGACATCGAGATCGGCTTCGAGTCCATCTGCATTCATTCCGACACGCCCGGCGCACCTGAACTGCTTCAGGCGGTCAGGCATGCGCTCGAGGAGAACGGCATCCGCATCGCGCCGGTCTCGGAAGCGGCGAGCGCCTGAAGGCCAGCCGCCAATGGCGGCGCGTCAGCAGACCGCGCCGCCTTCCCGGATCGGCTTTTACCTATGCCGGCACATGCTGTCCGATCGAGAAGACGCGCCGGAAGTAATCCCTGAAGGCATCCATTGCCGGGCTGAATTCGACATTGCGACGCCACGCCAGACCTATATCCATCGAGGGAACCGGGTCACGCAAGATGATGGTCTCGATACGCTTGCCTTCCAGCGACCAAGGCCGGTGCACCATGTCGGACAGGATTGCCACCCCATGACCGTTGGCCACCATGGAACGGACTGCTTCGGTCGAGGACGACCTTAGCCTCACCTGCGGACGGTAGGGCGTCTGGCTCCAGTATCGAAGAGCCGTGTGCGCGGCCTCGTCTATCGTGAGCATGATGTAAGGCTCTTCGGAAACCTCCTTCAGTCCGACGCTGTCGCGCGACAGCAGCGGATGCCTGGAAGGAAGCCAGAGCCTGCGCCTCGAGCTCAACAGCGTCTCCGTCGACAGGTCGGGATTGACGTTGTTGGAGGTCAGGATGACAGCCATATCGTAGCGGTTGGACAAAAGGCCCTCCTCGATCGCGTCACGCGTCAATTCGAAAAGCTGTATTTGCAGCTTGGGGTGGCTGCGCGACAGCCGATCGATGTGATGCGGCAGGAAATAGCCCAGGACCGTGTATGTGGCTGCGACGTTCAACTGCCCTTCCATGTCGAACGACGGCACCTTGACCATCATCGCCTCGGAAAGCTTGTTCAGTATCTCGTAGGCGTGGAAGAGGAATTCCCGCCCCGCCGATGTCAATTCCATGCCATGCGCCGTGCGGGTGAACAGGTCCACCCCGGTCGCATTCTCCAGTTCCTTGATTGCCGTGGTGACTGCTGACTGGGAGATCGAAAGATCGATCGCCGCCTGGGAAATCTGACCATGCTCCGCCGTCGATACGAAGTAGCGGATCTGGCGAATTGTCGGGGTCATTTCCGGGTATCCATTTTTCAGACGAAGGTCGCACCCAAAATCCGAAAAGGCAATACGACGAAGACGCACGACCATAATGCCGCGCTCGCCGCCGTACCACATACCGCCGTTTTGCTGCTTTTCCCGGTAGGCCGCCGCTTCAAGGTCTCTCACACTGTATCTGAAAAACAGAATTTGCTTTTTCGCTAATTGAATTATCCAATGCCAAAAGGCTGCGTTACTGTTTCTCCAAAAGGGCTGGTCAACAGTCTACGGGAAAGAGCAGGGGGAGCAGCGTGGCGATCTCTATCGTCGATATCAATTGCGATATGGGAGAAGGTTTCGGCCAGTGGCGCCTTGCCGATGCCGACGACCGCCAACTACTCGAGTTCATCAGCTCGGCCAACATCGCCACCGGCTTCCATGCCGGCGATCCCAACCTCATGGATCTCACGGTGCGCCTCGCCGCCGAACGCGGCGTCGGCATCGGCGCCCATCCAGGCTACCGCGACCTTCAGGGGTTCGGAAGACGCCGGATCGCCTCCAGTAGCGAGGAAGTCGTCAACGACATCGTCTACCAAGTCGGAGCGCTGCGTGAATTCGCCAGGCGCTATGCGGCGCGCATCCAGCATGTGAAGCCGCACGGGGCGATGTATATGGACATCGCGGCGAGCGAGCCGCTGTCGCGCTCGCTGGTACAGGCGATGCGGATAATCGCGCCCGATGCGGCATTGCTGTGCATGGGCTCGTCCCAGACCTATCGCATCGCCAAGGAGGCGGGACAGCCGGTGGCGCGGGAATTCTATGCCGACCGCGACTACGACAGGAGCGGCTCGATCGTCTTTACCCGCCGCGCGCAAAAGCTTGATCCACAAGCCGTCACCGACAAGGTGCTCAGGGCCTGCCTCGAAAACAAGGTCAGCACGGTCGAGGGCGACGATATCGACATCGAATTCGAGTCGATCTGTTTTCATTCCGACACGCCGGGCGCCGAGGACCTGGCAAACCGGATGCGGTCCGATTTGATCTCGCATGGGATACGCATCGCGCCGCTGTCGGAAATTCAGCTCTAGTGGGCGAAGTCAGGTGAGAGGCGAACAACATGAGCAAATCAGAAATCAGATCACCGCTTCCAGGTACATTCTATCGCAAGCCGTCGCCTGACAGTCAGCCTTTCAAGCAAGACGGAGATGTCGTGACCGCTTCCGATGTAATCGGACTGATCGAGGTCATGAAATCCTTCTACGAGATACACGCCGGCATCGACGGGCAAAATGTCAGTTTCCTCGTCGATGACGGCGACGCGGTGATGGCCGGGCAGGTGCTGGCGGAGGTCGAACAGTGACCATCCGCTCGCTGCTCATAGCCAATCGCGGCGAGATCGCCGTGCGCATCAATCGCGCCGCGAAGGCTCTGGGTATCCGCACCGTGCAGGTCTACAGCCAGGCGGATGCGAACTCGCTCGCGGTCACGCTGGCCGACGAAGCTATCGAGATAGGGCCGCCGGCAGCGCGCAAATCCTATCTGAACATCGACGCGGTCATGGCGGCAGCCACGGCGGCAAAAGTCGACGCCGTGCATCCCGGCTACGGCTTCCTCTCGGAAAATGCCGACTTCGCCGATGCGGTGACCGGAGCGGGGATCGCGTTTGTCGGCCCTTCGGGCGAGGCCATCCGGCTTCTGGGAGACAAGGTCGCCGCGCGCAAGGTGGCCGCGGAGGCTGGCGTTCCGACCGTACCGGGCAGCGACGGACGCGTCGCCAACGTCGAAGCGGCGCGCGGTATCGCCGACCGGATCGGCTTTCCGCTGATGATCAAGGCCGCGGCCGGAGGCGGCGGCCGCGGCATCCGCATCGTATCCTCGATGGAGGAATTCGAGCGCCAGTTCCCCCAGGCATCCGCTGAGGCGGCGGCGGCCTTCGGTGACGGTGGGTTGTATATCGAGAAGGTGATTGAGAAGGCCCGCCACATCGAGGTTCAGATCCTCGGCGACGGCGAGAACTTCATCCACTGCTTCGAGCGCGAATGCTCGCTTCAGCGCCGCCGGCAGAAGGTCTGGGAAGAGGCGCCCTCGATGACCCTCAAGTCGCACGTGCGCGAGAAGCTCTGCGCCAGCGCGGTCGCCCTGGCGAAGGCTGTTTCCTATCGCGGCGCCGGCACGGTGGAATATCTTTACGACGATGCCACCGAGGCGTTCTACTTCATCGAGGTCAACACCCGCATCCAGGTTGAGCATCCCGTCACCGAGATGATCACCGGCATCGACCTCGTCCAGGAGATGCTGCGCATCGCCGGCGGCGAACCGCTTTCACTGCGGCAGGAGGATGTGCGCGTCTGCGGCCACGCCATTGAATGCCGGATCAATGCGGAAGACCCCTTCCGCGATTTCATGCCGGCACCGGGTCCCATCCATGAACTGGAGGTGCCCGATGGCGATCAGGTTCGCTTCGACACGCTGCTCTATGCAGGCTACGAGGTCTCGCCCTTCTACGATTCCCTGCTCGGCAAGCTCATCGTGCACGGAAAGGACAGGGCCGATTGCCTGAGCCGGCTGCGCGCCGCCTTGGCGGCATTGAAGATCGTCGGCATCCCGACCACCGCGCCGTTGCATCAGGCCCTCGCGGCCGATCCCGACGTGGCGGCCAGCCGCTATCACACACGTTTTCTGGAACCTTGGCTTCAGACCGTCTTTGCACCCGCGCAAGGCGGCAAGGAGGTGGCACGATGAACCGCTACACATTCGGCGGCGACGAGCATCTGTTCGTCGAGTGCGACGAGAGCATGTCGCTCGAGGCTTTCTTCAAAAGCCTCTCCATGACTACCGCGATCCGCGCAAGCAAGATCGCCGGCGTGACCGAGATATGCCCAGCCAACGCCTCCTTCCAGGTGAAGTTCGATCCGGACGTCATCTCTCCCGACGACATGCTGCGCGCGGTCAAGGCGATCGAGCAGGATGCGGAGAAGGCCGATCCGGTGATCGGCACGCGCATCGTGGAAATTCCGGTGTTCTACCAGGATCCATGGACGCACGAGACGCTGATGCGCTTTCGCGAGCGGCATCAGGACCCGTCCTCCACGGACATCGAATACGCAGCGCGCATCAACGGCCTCGACGGCGTCGATGCCTTCGTCGCCGCGCATAGCGGTTCACCCTGGTTCGTATCGATGGTCGGTTTCGTCGCCGGCCTGCCGTTCATGTACCAAATGGTGGAACGGCAGCGGCAGATCGAGGTGCCGAAATACCTGCGCCCCCGCACCGACACGCCCCGTCTCACAGTGGGACATGGCGGCTGCTTCGGCTGCATCTATTCGGTGCGCGGCGCCGGCGGCTACCAGATGTTCGGCATCACCCCAATGCCGATCTACGATCCGACCCAGACGACCAGCTATCTGCGCGATTTCATGGTGTTCTTCCGCCCCGGAGACATCGTGAAGTTCAAGCCTGTCCGCCGCGACGAATATGACGTTACCGTCGCCGATGTCGACGCCGGCCGCTTCGCTCCGAGAATGCGCGACGTGACCTTCGATCTGCGCGAATTCACCAAGGACATGGACGCCTATAACCGCAGCCTGGAGGACAAGCTCAATGACCGCTAGGGTTCTCAATCCGGGGTTGTCCACGACCGTGCAGGACCTTGGCCGGCCGGGCTATTTCCATCTCGGCATCCCGATCGGCGGCGCGATGGACAATCTTGCCCTGCGCGCCGCCAACCTGCTGGTCGGCAACGACGAGGGCGCGGCCGGCCTCGAAGCGGTTTTCACCGGCCCGGAACTGGAGTTCACCGCCGACGCGCTCGTCGCCGTCACCGGCGCCGACATGCCCATCAAGATCGACGGCCAAGAGCAGCCGTCCTGGACCGCCCTGCGTGTCAAGGCCGGCCAGGTGTTGAGCTTCGGCTTCCTCAAGGCCGGCGCGCGTATCTACGTCGCCGTCGCAGGCGGCATTGATGTCCCGGAGGCCTTGGGCAGTCGCTCGACCTATCCGATCGGGGCCCTCGGCGGCTTCAAGGGCCGCCCGATAGCGAAAGGCGACGAACTGCCGATCGGCAAAGCCACCTTGGCCCGCGATGGCCGCAGCCTGCCCGAGCCGCTGCGGCGCTGTCCAGCCATGCCGGCGGAACTGCGCGTGCTTCCCGGCCTCTACTGGCATCGGATCGTTGAAGGCTCGCACCGCAGCTTTTTCGAGGACACATGGAAGGTGGCGCCCGAGGCCGATCGCATGGGCTACCGTTTCCGCGGCGGCGCGCGGCTTGAGTTCGTCGAGCGCCAGCAGCCTTTCGGCGCCGGCTCGGACCCATCCAACATCGTCGACAGCTGCTATCCATATGGCTCGATCCAAGTTCCGGGAGGGACCGAGCCGATCATCCTGCACCGCGACGCGGTCTCCGGTGGCGGTTACTTCATGGTCGGCACGGTCGTGTCCGCCGACATGGACCTGATCGGTCAGTTGCAGCCGAACACGCCGACACGATTCGTCAGGATCGACATGGCGGCGGCCTTGCAGGCGCGCGCCGATCGGGCGGCATTGCTCAACAGAGTCCGCGAGGCGCTTCACTAGGCGCGTGCAGGCGCGCCGAGGTGTCCCGCGGGAAAGAGATCCAGCATCAAAAAAGGGGAATGAAATGAAAACTCTAGTGAAATTCCTGCTTGCCGGTTCGGTCGTTGCGCTGGCCGGCGTTGCATACGCCAAAGACTGGTTTCCTTATGACGCGGCCAAGATCGAGCCGCCTTTCACGGCTGACGGAAAGTCGGTTGACGTGTCTTACGTGCCGCTCGACAAGGCCAGCAAACCTTGGAAGATCTGCGTTTCGTTCCCGCATATGAAGGACGCCTACTGGCTCGGCGTCGACTACGGCGTAGCGGAAGAGGCCAAGCGCCTCGGTGTGTCGATGAACCTGCTCGACGCCGGCGGCTACACCGAGCTCAACACGCAGATTTCCCAGATCGAAGATTGCGTGGCCAATGGCGCCCAGGCCGTGATCATCGGCGCCATCTCCTTCGATGGCCTCAACAACCTCGTGGCCGAGATCCGCAAGAAGAACATCCCCGTGATCGATGTCATCAACGGGATTTCTTCACCGGAGGTTTCCGCCAAGTCGCTGGTCTCCTTCTATACGATGGGCCATTCGGCGGGTGAGTATCTGGCCAAGAAGCATCCCTCGGGCAGCGAGGAAGTGAAGGTCGGCTGGTTCCCCGGACCCGCCGGCGCCGGCTGGGTCGAAGCCGCCAACAAGGGGTTCCTCGATGCGGTGAAAGGTACCGCTGTGAAGGTGCTGGACCCGAAATACGGCGACACCGGCAAGGAGGTGCAGCTGAAGCTTGTCGAGGACGAGCTGCAGGCCAATCCGGACATGCGCTATGTCGTCGGCACCGCCGTGACCGCGGAAGCAGCGCAGGGACTGATCCGCGAGCGCGACCTGCAGGGCAAGGTCGATCTTCTGGCCTTCTACATGACGCCCGGCGTCTTTGAAGGCATCAAGCGCGGCTTCATCCTCGCCGCGCCGGCTGACTCCATGGTTATTCAGGGTCGCATCGCCATCGACCAGGCCGTGCGCATCCTGGAAGACAAGGATTACATCAAGCACGTCGGGCCGAAGATATTCGTCGTCGACCCGACCAACGTGAACACGGTCGAGCGCGACACGATCCTGCCGCCGGATAACTACAAGCCGGTCTTCAAGGTCAATTAGCATCGCTGCGCGCCGGCCCCGCGACGGAGCCGGCGCGCCTCTCAGGGACGGGACCCGGCAATGGCGCCACTGGTCGAAATGACCGGCATCACCAAGGAATTCACGGGCGTGAAGGCGCTTTCGGGCGTCGATTTCCGCCTCGAGCCCGGTGAAGTGCATGTACTGTTCGGCGAGAACGGCGCCGGCAAATCTACGCTGATCTCCATCCTGTCAGGCGTCTTCAGGCAGACAGTTGGAACCTTGCGCATTGACGGCGTCGAAGCCGAGCTGAACTCGGTCCACGACGCCGCCGCGCGCGGCATAGGCACGGTGTTCCAGGAGTTCTCGCTCGTTCCGACATTGCGCGTCTTCGAGAACATGTATCTCGGCCGCGAGCCGCGCTCGGGTCCGTTCATCGACCGCGGCGCGATGCGCGACGGCGCGCGGCGGGTTTTCACCGAGCTCGGCTTCGACATCGACATCAACCGGCGCGTATCCGACCTGTCGCGCGCCCAGCAGCAGATGGTCGAGATCGGCAAGGCGCTCCTGGCTAGGGCGCGGGTCCTCATCCTCGACGAGCCGACCGCATCGCTGACGGAAAAGGAAACACGCAAGCTCTTCGATTTCATCGTCAAGGCCAAGGCCGACGGGGTCGGCATCGTCTACATTTCCCATCGCATCCAGGAATTCGCCCAGATCGCCGATCGCATCAGCGTTCTGCGCGACGGCCGGCTGATCGGAACGGTCTCGGCACGGGGCACCAGCGAGCGCGAATTGGTGGAGTTGATGACCGGCCGCTCGATCGATCAGATCTACCCCGACATTTCCCGCACGCGCGACGGCGCGACCGTGATGTCGCTGCGCAACGTGCAGACCTGGGGCGTGCGCGGCGCATCGATCCAGGTTCGGGCGGGAGAGGTGCTGGGCGTCGCCGGCCTTGTCGGCAGCGGCAAGTCGCGTGTGTGGCGCGGCGCGTTGGGGCTGCAGCCGCTTATTTCTGGTCAGATCAGCCTCAAGGGCCGCGACGTCACCGGGTTGCCGACACGCAAGCTGCTGCGTGACGGCATCTTCTATCTTTCGCCGGACCGCAAGAACGAGGGTCTCCAGCTGATGGCGACGGCGCGCGACAACATTGCCCTGTCGCTGCTCGACCGTCCCGACGTATCTCGATCCCTAGGATTCGTCTCGCCGGGGCGGATCCGGCAGCTATCCTCCGAGATCGGCCGGCGCGTCGATATTTCTCCGGCTTACATGAAGCGCGCCGTAGTCAACCTGTCCGGCGGCAATCAGCAGAAGGTCCTGTTCGGCAAAGGCTTCGGCCAGGAACGCGAGGTCTATATTTTCGACGAGCCGACCGTCGGCGTCGACATGGGGACACGCGCGGCGCTCTATCGGCTCATCAAGGAAATCGCCGAGGCGGGCAAAGCCGTCGTGCTGATATCTTCGGACCTGCCCGAAGTCATGAACCTCGCCCATCGCCTGCTGGTGTTCTCGCAGGGACGCATCTCGGCGGAGCTCGAAGGGCCATCGATAACCGAGGAAAACGTGCTGAAGCACTTCTTCACTGATGCAAGGGAACCGGCATGACCGTTCCAGGGAGCGACCGGGCCATGACAGACCAGTCCGCGAGCAAGCTTGCCGGCCCCGCCGGTCTGCTGAAGGCCTTGTTCATCAGGCTGGGCGTGCTGCCCTTCTTCCTTGCCGCCGCGCTGATCATATTCTCGCTGGTGTCGACCCAGTTTCTGTCGATGCAGAACCTCACCAATGTCGCCAGGCAGTCCGTCTATCTCGTTCTGGTGTCGCTTGGGCAGATGCTGGTCCTGATATCGGGCGGCTTCGACCTGGCAGTCGGAACCGCGATCGCCGTGACCTCCGTTGTCTCGGCCATGGCCATGGTGGCGCTTGCGGCGTGGATGCCGGATATGGTGTGGGTCGCGATCCTGCTCGGCGGCCTTGCCGGCTTCGGGTCCGCCTTGCTCATCGGCGCCCTGAACGGGCTCGGCGTCGCCCAGTTCGGGGTCTCGCCCTTCATCATGACGCTCGGCGTCCAGTCCGTCGGCGCTGGCATCGCCTTGTTCCTGACCGGCGGCGTCCCGGTTTCCGGCCTTCCCTTCGAGTTCGGCAACTTCTTCGGCTTTGGCAGGATCTTCGGCGTGCCAGTGCCGGTCCTGTTTGCGTTGGTGGGGATCGTCGTCATCTGGCTGCTGATGAACCGGACCCGCTTCGGTGCCCATCTTTATGCCGTCGGCGGCAATCTCAAGGCTGCCAACTTGTCCGGCGTCCACACCAAGCGCACGCTGTTTCTCGCCTATGTCGCCTGCGCGCTGCTCTCCTCGATCGCCGGCGTCTTGATGACGGCCCGCGTGGAGTCCGGAGAGACCAATCTCGGCGGCACGATCGCGCTGGAATCGATCGCTGCCTGTGTGATCGCCGGTGTTTCCCTGCGGGGCGGCATCGGCCGCGTCGAGAATGTGGTGCTCGGCGCCTTCTTCATCACGCTGCTGCAGAACGGCATGAACATGGCGCAGATCGGCTCCTACCTGCAGATGATCCTGCTCGGTTCGCTGCTGATCCTCGCCGTCATCTTCGATCAGGTGCGCTACCGCATGCTCATGGGCATTCGCTGAACCTGCCAACCCGATTCCTACCGGAGGATCAATCATGCATTCGAACCATTCAACTCTGGCGCAGCAGATCATTCCCGGCCATGCGAGCCTGACGCGCAACATCATGCTGGCGATCGGCGGATCGTTACTCTTGTGGGCGTCGGCCAAGCTCCAGGTGCCGTTTTACCCGGTCCCGATGACCATGCAGACTTTCGTCGTCCTGATGATCGGCACGGTCTATGGCTGGCGCTTGGGCGTTGCCACGGTCGGTCTCTATCTGCTGGAAGGCGCGCTCGGCCTGCCGGTTTTCGCCGGCACGCCGGAAAAGGGCATCGGCCTCGCCTACATTGTCGGCCCGACCGGCGGCTACCTCGTTGGCTATCTTGTCGCGGCCGCGGTGACAGGCGCGCTGGCGGGCATAGGCTGGGACCGCCGGGCATCGACCACCATCCTGTCCATGCTGGCCGGCACTGCGGTCATCTATGCCTCCGGTCTTGCCTGGCTCGGCACGGTCGTGGGTTGGGACAAGCCGGTCCTGGCTTGGGGGCTGATACCGTTCCTGCTCGGCGACGTGCTCAAGCTTGCGCTTGCCGCCGCCATCCTGCCGCTGACATGGAAGCTGGTCGCCAAAGATCCTTCGCCCCGGTAGGGGCGGGGATTTGATCTCTGTTTCAGCACCAAGAAAAGGACGAACCGTGCGGGCCCCCGATGACGAAAACCTTTTCATAGCTGGCACGGTCCCCGATGCTCTTGCCGCTCTTGCCAGCCATGGCGTCGGGGCCATGCCGTTTGCAGGGGGGACATGGATCATGCGCGCGCCGATAAGGCGTGAGCCGCAGGCCGCGTTTTATGTGAGCCTCGACCGCATTCCCGAATTGAGCGCGGTCGATATCGCGATCGACCGCATTCGGATCGGCGCCTGTGTCACCCACAGCAGGCTCGCGGCGCAACTGGCCGAGGTCGAGCCTTGTCACGGCCTCGTCACCGCCGCCGGCAGCGCCGCCAATCCGGCGATAAGGGGGATGGCGACCGTCGGGGGAAATCTTTCCACCTGGGATTTTCCGGCCGCCGATCTGCCGCCCGCGCTGCTGTGCCTCGACGCGGAAGTCGAACTTGCCACCACCGATGGGCGGCAGCGCCTGCCGTTCGAACGGTTTCTTGCCACGCGCCGCGAGCTGAGGCCCGGAACGCTCCTGACCGGCGTGACCATACCTCGCCGGCCGGTCCGCACCGCGCACGCAAGATTGCCGCTGCGCAAAGCCGGTGACTATCCCGTGGCGATCGTGAGCCTTGCGATCCTGCTGGACCGCAATGGCGCTGTGGAGGACGCAAGTGTGGCGGTGGGTTCCGTGGAATCCACAGCGCGGCGCTGGCCGGAACTTGAGAGAAAGCTGGTGGGGCATCCGCTCGACCCGGAAACGGCGAGAGTGCTGGCCGAGGCCGAGCTTGGCGCCTTTACCGGGCGCGACGGCGTCGAGGCGCCGGGGTGGTATCGCCTGCAGGTCCTGCCGGCGCTGATGCGGCGCGCGGTCGATGCCGCCTTGCGCAGTCAATCCTGAGGACGAGCGGAGGGCAGGCATGGCGACGACACTGACGGTCAATGGCGAGCGGCGCGTTTCGGCGCGTGGTCCGATGACGGCCCTCATCGACGTGCTGCGCGACGAGTTCTTCCTGACCGGCGCCAAGTCGGTGTGCCGGGAGGGCGCTTGCGGGGCCTGCACAGTCCATGTCGACGGCCAGCCGGTCGTGTCCTGCCTGGCTCCCATTGGCACGCTTGAGGGGCGCGAGATACGTACCGTGGAATCGCTTGCCGAAGCCAGTGAGCCATCCGCCCTGCAGCAGATCATGGAAGAGCACGACGTGGTCCAGTGCGGCATGTGCTTTCCCGGGATCCTAATGGTTCTCACAGGCTTCCTGCGCGAATGCCCGCATGCCGGCAGGGACGAGATCAAGGCGGCATTGGTCGGCAACATCTGCCGCTGCACCGGCTACGAGCGGCTGGTCGATGCGGCGGCGGCGCTCGCCCGGCGGAACTGAACCGATGGCGCTACCGGACCCCTCGACCGTCACCATGGGCCTGCCGCGCCGCGATGCGCGCGACAAGCTGCTCGGCCGCACCCGCTACACGGTCGACCGCGCGCTGCCGCGCATGCTGCATGCCGCGATCTTGCGCGCCGAGGTGGCCTCGGCGCGTATCCTGCGCATCGACACCACGCAGGCCAGGCGGATGCCGGGCGTGCGCGCCATTGCGTCGGCCGAGGATGCGCCGGGCATGCACGGCATCGGTATAGCCGACCACCCCTTATTCGCCTCCGGCGTCATCCGCTTCCACGGCGAACAGATCGCGGCGGTCGCCGCTGACACCTACGAGCAGGCCCAGGCTGCCGCCCGCGCCATCGAAGTCGAACTGGAGCCTCTGCCACCGGTGCTCACCATGGCTGAGGCGCTGACGCCCGGCGCGCCGCTGATCCACCCTGACTGGAAGTGCTATGAAGTGCTGTTCGAAGGTGGGGCGCGCGGCGGCAACGTCGCCTGGGAAGCCTCGGTGGTGCGCGGCGACACCGACGCCGCGTTTGCCCGCGAGGACATCGTGGTGGTGGAAAGCTGCTTCCGGGTCGGCCGGCAAAACCACGTCTCCCTCGAACCCCGGGCAGTGATCGCCAGCTACGAGGACGGGCGCTATCACATAGAGACGTCCACGCAGGTTCCATGGACAGTGCGTAACCAGACCTCCAAGCTGCTCGGCGTTCCGCCGTCGCGGGTGCATGTCACCGTGCCTCCGGTAGGCGGCGGCTTCGGCCAGAAGTTCGACTGCACGCTGGAACCATATGCCGCGATCCTGGCGCGCAAGTCCGGCCAGCCGGTGCGCCTGGTCTATTCGCGGCAGGAGGAGATGCTGACTTGTCTCTGCCGCGAGAACGCCGAGATCAAGATCCGTTCGGCGGTGACGCGCGACGGCGAGATCGCCGGCCGCGAGGCGGTTGCGATGACTGCGCACACGCTCGGCGGCAACTATAAGGTTGGTTCCATCAAGCTCGCGAGCCGCGCCGTCTACACCAACACCGCGCCGAACGGTGCCTTCCGCGCCTGCAACGGCGTCTACAACACCTTCGCGCTGGAGCGGCACACGGACGAGGTCTGCCAGGCGATCGGCATGGATCCGCTTGAATTCAGGCGCCTGAACGTATTGAGGAACGGGGACCTCGGGGCGACGGGCCAGGTCTTCGAAGGCGACGTGCTCGGACCGATGCTCGACCGAATGGCGCAGATGCGCGATGCCTCGCCCTCGAAGAAGCACCTGGCCGGCGGCCGCCTTTATGGCCGCGCGACGGTCGTGGGCACCTGGTTCATCTTCGTCGGCCCATCGACGGCGACGATCAATTTGAATGCCGACGGCAGCGCCACACTCATCACCGCCGGCGTCGAGCTTGGTCAGGGCACGATGGTGCAGGCCCTGCCGCAGATCGTCGCCTACGAGCTCGGCATTCATCCGGACAATGTCATCGTTCGCCCCGCCGATACGGACGCGGCCGGCTTCGACCTCGGCGTCGGCGGCGGCCGCACGACCGTCTCGCTCGGCGCGGCCAGCCGCGCCGCGGCAGCGGACGTCCGCGATCAGATACTGAAGGCCGCCGGCGCGTTGCTGCAGACTGTGCCGGACAAGCTCGTCCTGCGCTCCGGCCGGGTCGAAATCGAAGGCAAAGAGGGGTCGGGAATGACCATCGCCCAGGTCGTCCAGCACCTTCACAGGACAACGGGGCCTGTCGTCGGCTCGGGCTCCTTCACCAATCCCGGGGTGCCTTCGATCCCAGGCTGCGCCGCCGGTCATTTCATCGATGCCATCGACATTCCGGTCTTCAATGTCCATGACTGCGAGGTCGCCGTGGATCCCGATACCGGCCATGTCGACATACTGAGCTACAAGGTGGTGCAGGATGTCGGCCGTGCACTCAACCCGCGTGCCATCCTCGGGCAGATCCAGGGCGGCGTCACGCAAGGCATCGGGTATGCGCTGCACGAGGAGCATACGATCGGCGAGGACGGCTGCATCCGCCAGAACAGCCTCGAAACCTATCGCGTGCCGCTCGCGCAGGACACCCTGCCGGTCGAGATCGAGCTTTATGAAGGCGCGCCATCCATCGGACCACTGGGCGTCAAGGGCGCGGGTGAAGTCCCCATCATGAACCCACCGGCGGCAATTGCCTGTGCCGTCGCCAACGCGACCGGCTGCCGGGTGCAGCAGACGCCGCTCACACCGCCCCGGGTGCTTGGACTGATGCTGGGGCGAGAGCCGGAGTTGGAGCTGCCGCATATTTCTGCGAATTGGTGGGAGAACGTTTTCAGACGTCCCAATTGAATCTGGCAGCTGGCGTTCGCCCTGCTGATCGATGTCAGCTAAGCGATACATTTGGCGAGCCAAATATGGTGGTCTGCCTTTTGCATCATGGAGGAGCTCTCATAAGGAATTATCGAAGCGTTCAAGTCAAATATCGGATGCCAATCCGCTATTACCTTCAGATCTTGCGCCGGCCGGTGTGACGTGTTGCTGCGCAGACGGTTTGAGGTTGCTCCAGGTATAGAGTCCTTGACTGCCCAAGCAGGACCTCGAGGATGTGGGTCGTCGTGGCGAATGGCCTGTTGAAGAAAGCCGTGATGCTCTGCCGCTGCCGAACCAATGCGAGTCCGACGTCCGGCTCGCGATCTACCCACCCCATGCGTACACCCCGCGCAGCGGGTTCGATCTCCAGCCCCCCGAACTGCCTGCGAAGCGCCACGTTGCGATCGCCCGAGTTCGCTGTCCGACAGCCCAAAAGCGGACGTTTTAGACACTCAGGGAGGGGGGCTATCGGACGCTGATTGCTGCAAGTCTCACAGTCTCGCACGCGGCAAGGGCCTCGGTGATCCACACCCTGAAAAGGTCTATTCGCCGGTCCTGTGCATTCTGAGCTGTCGCGAGATAGTACCCACCGACCGAGATGTCGGTGTCGAAAAGCTCGACGAGATCGCCCCGGTTGAGTTCTCCAGCAGCCATCAGATTGGTGGTCAACGCCACGCCCTGTCCGGCCATCGCGGCATCGAAGCCGAGATTTGCGTCCCAAAGGCGAGGTCCCTTTAGCGGCCGGTCCAATCTCAACCCAGCCTGCGTCAGCCAGCTTGTCCATTGCGCGTAGGATTCCTCGTGAATGAGGGGCAGGCACGTGAGTTCCTCGACCGAGCCTGGCATGCCGTATTTGGCCACCCAGCTCGGGCTCGCCACCGGGAACATTCTAGGCCGGAGCAGGGGAAACACTCGGCCTAGAGCTCGATTGCCGTCGCCGAAGCCGATCATGATGTCGGCCTCGCCGCGCGCGAAGTCCGGTATCCGGTCCGTGGCGCGGATCAACACCTCCCCCGATGACACGACTTCTCGAATTTCGTCCAGACGCGGAATCAGCCAGCGCGTGGCCAGGCCCGGGAAGCACCAGATGTGCAACTCGTCAGTGCCCGCCTTGGCGCGCAGTTGCGCCGATATGTTAGCAATCGACTGGAAGGCGACCGAGGTCACGTCGTGAAGCGACTTGCCTTCTGGCGTGAGTGTCACGCCGCGTGGCCCGGCATCCAGGAGCTTCCAGCCGATCCAGGTTTCGAGACCCTGCAAATGCCGGCTGACCACGGTGTGGCTGATGCCGATGTCGGTCGCGGCCTTGCGCATGCTGCCGGTGCGCGCCGCAGCCTCGAAAGCGCGCAGCATGATCAGTGGCGGAAGCCTGCCCGAAAGGGGCCGGGCGGGGTCATATCGGACGCCTAGCTTCTTCTTGCGGAGGTTGCAATCGATCACGCGGGACTCGCGGCTGTGGTTCGCCTGATGCACCACTGTGTCATACTCCATCTGATACCTGAAGCAGGCAAGCTGACGCTAAGGTGTGGACATCATCCATCCGTCCGAGCGAGCTCCACCATGAACAACACCGACCTGCAGCAGCGGCGCGCCAATGTCTTTCCGCGCGGAGCCTAAACGATGCGTCAGCTGGACGATCCCACCCTACTAAGGCAGCAGGCCTTCATCAATGGCGCCTTCACCGGCGATCCGGCTCTCGCGGTGGTCAATCCTTCGACGGGTGAGCATATTGCATCGGTTCCGGATCTCGGCGCGGCGGAGGCCGAGGTGGCGGTCGATGCCGCGGCCGCGGCCTTCCATCCGTGGGCGGCGCTTGCGGCCAAGCAGCGAAGCGCCATGCTGAGGCGCTGGTTCGATCTGATCGTGGCCAATCGCAATGACCTCGCCACGATCCTTACAAGCGAGCAGGGCAAGCCCTTCGCGGAGGCGCTCGGCGAGATCGATTATGCCGCCGCCTATGTCGAGTTCTATGCCGAGGAGGCAAAGCGCGTCGCGGGCGAAATCCTGCCGTCGCACAGGGGCGATGCCCGCATCGCGGTGCTGCGCCAGCCGATCGGCGTCGTGGCGGCGATCACGCCATGGAACTTCCCGGCCGCGATGATCACGCGCAAGATCGCGCCGGCGCTGGCTGCCGGCTGCACGGTGGTGGTGAAACCCGCGCCGGAAACACCGCTTACCGCGCTGGCCCTCGCCGAGCTTGCGCGGCGCGCCGGCTTTCCGGCAGGAACCGTCAACGTGGTGACAGGCGACGCGGTCGCCATCGGCCGTGTTCTGACCAGCCACCCTAAGGTGCGTCTTGTTGGATTCACGGGGTCGACACCGGTGGGCAAGCTGCTCATGGCGCAGGCCTCGACGACGGTGAAGAAGGTCGCGCTTGAACTCGGCGGCAACGCGCCGTTCATCGTGTTCGACGATGCCGATATCGACGCGGCTGTCGAGGGCGCGATCGCGTCCAAGTACCGCAACGCGGGGCAGACCTGCGTATGCACCAACCGCTTCTACGTACAGAAGGGTATCCACGATGCGTTCGTTCGCGAGCTGGCGCTGAGAGTGCGCGCGCTTCCGGTCGGCGACGGTTTCTCCGAGGGCGTCCTGCAGGGACCGCTGATTACCGAAAAGGCCGTTGCCAAGGTGGAGAGCCATATCTCGGACGCGATCGGGAAAGGGGCATCGCTTGTCGTCGGCGGTGCCCGGCATGCGCTTGGCCGCACCTTCTTCGAGCCGACGCTTTTGACGGGCGCTACCCATGCCATGACGCTCGCCCGCGATGAGACCTTCGGCCCCGTCGCGGCAGTCTTCGCATTCGAGACCGAGGACGAAGTGGTCGCGGCGGCAAACGGTACCGAAAGCGGTCTTGCAGCCTATTTTTACACGCGTGACGTCGGACGAATGTTCCGTGTCCTCGAGCGCCTCGAATACGGGATGGTGGGTGTGAACACCGGGCTGATCTCGACCGAGCTCGCGCCCTTCGGCGGCGTCAAGGAGAGCGGCAACTCACGCGAGGGATCGCACCACGGCATCCTGGAATTCACCGAGCTCAAATATGCCTGCATCGGCGGGTTGGGAATTTGACTGGTTATCGTGCGCGGTAACTGCAACGTTCGTTGGCAGTGATAGAGCGAAGCCGGGCGGGTATTGCGTGGAACCGCTGGATAGGTTGGATCCTTGGATCAGTCGCGATGGTCAACCGCTACAGGCTTGTGACTGTCTTCGTGTGTAAGCTGCTCGATGCGAATGGTTTCGACAGCCGCGTGAATCCGCTCGACTTGTGCGGTGACGTCCAGGTCGGTGATGAAGCCCTCGGCCACGAGCGTCTCATGTGCCGCCTCGAGCCAGCAATCGAAGTAGTGCAGATCAATCTCTTCGGCAGTTTGACTGCCCGCGCTTAGTTCTCTGTCGCCAATGTAGCGAACGAGGCGCTCCTGAAACGCGGGCCAATGGATGCGACCCTCCTTGACGAGCGAAACGATCAGCGAAAAGACCCGAGCATGCCAGGCAAGGCGAAAGATAGGGTCCTCCGCCGATCGGGCTGGCAAGGCGTGAAGGGCCGCCGCCGCCAAGCTGTTCGTCGGATCATACACGATCAAGATAGGCCTCCGCGAGATCGAGGTAGAGTAGGTCGGAGGCGCTTTCCGCATCTCCTCCCCAGAGAGCGTCGGCGGTGAATGCCACGGCATAGCAGTGCTGCGGCGAAGCCCCCTCTCCACGCGCAACCGTGTCGGCGAACTGGAAGACGCCGTGATCGGCGACGACCTGGCCGAGCCGGCCGCGGACGTAACGCGGCACGCGCGTGTGGCCTGCCGGCGCGTCACAGCGGACCCGCACGGCCTCCCCAACGACGAAGCCGGGCGCGGCCACTTCATCCCCGAATTTCAGCTCGGCGCCACGCTTCATCGCCTCGACAAGAGCATCGGGACGAGCGGGTGGATGGCGTGCCAAGTCGACATCAAATTCCTTCCTGCCCGTCCGCAATTCGCTCTCGTTCACAAGGCCGGCGTCCTTCAGCAACTCGCTGGTCGCGATCATCCACTTCTCGAAGTAGTCCATCGTCAGGTAGTCGACGGGCCGGATGAGTTCGATCTTGTGGCGATGCATGTCCGCGCAGAAGGGCGTCGTTCCCGCCAAGGCTTGGGCGAGTCCAAAAGAGCGGCGCTGCCACTCATGCCTGAAGACGTAATCGTCCTCGCCAATCGCGACCGCGCCGAAGCCGTGCATGCCGCCCAGGTCGTGGATTCCGTCCATCTCGCCAACCCCTAGAGAAGCGCAGTGCCGATCATGCCGTCGCGGGTGACGAGCAAGGCAAGTTCGGCGGCGGATAGCTTCCCCGTTCCCGCTGGGCGCTGAGGTAGCACCATGTAGCGAAGCTCAGCCGTGCTGTCCCAAACCTGCACCCGGATGTCGGGTGCCAATTCCAAGCCGAACTCGCGCAAAACCGACCTGGGCTCGCGGACAACGCGGGATCGATAGGCGCTCCCCTTGTACCAGGCGGGAGGCAATCCGAGCACAGTCCAAGGATAGCAGGAGCAGAGGGTGCACACGATTACATTGTGTACGCCAGCGGTGTTCTCCACCACGCGCATATGCTCGCCCTGATACCCCTTAAAGCCCATCGAATGTATGGCCGCCGTCCCATCTTCGAGGAGCCACTCCTTGAAGGTCGGATCTGTCCAGGCACGAGCGACTACGGCGGCACCATTTCGAGGACCAGTCTGGCGTTCATAATACTCAACGACGCTGTCCAGGGCCTCAGGGTCGACAAGTCCCTTCGCAACCATCAGTTCCTCAAGTGCGCGTACGCGTAGTGCGGCGCCTTCCTCGACCGGATCATGGTCGTGGCGGTGGCTATAAGCATCATGTCCTCGTTCGTGGTGGAGGCTGCCAGCGTCGGGAGGAGTTTTTTCTGTCGGCATGATCACTCCTCAAGCAATCTCGGCTCGAATACGTTGGGCGTGCTGGTACTGTTGCCCCAAGAGTAGGCCGTAATCCACATGCACGGAGAGGATTCTCTCGACGTCTCTGGCAAGTGCAAGCAGCTTCGCGTCTTCGTTCCTCTGGGCGACGAGCTGGATGCCAAGGGCGCGTCCATCCGGCAACATTGTAGCAGGCAAAGCAACGACCGGGTGTCCGGTCTGGTTGAACAGCGCCGTGTATCGGATTGTCGCTTCGAGCTTGGTCACCAAGTCCCGGCCGAGCGGGATTTGGCGCATGCCCCGCGGTGGTGCGTCGACCGGCATGGTCGGAAGGATGATCGCATCGACTTGGTCCAAGGCCCGCTCGACCGAGGCAATAGCGGCCGCGCGGCGTCTCTCGGACAGGGCGTATTCCGCAACGCCGGTTCGTTGGCCCGCCTCCACTGTTGCTCGTGCGATCTCGGGATAGCCCGGCCACGCCTCTGGGAAGCTGCGCGTATGATAGTCGGCAGCCTCCTTCGGCAGGTTGATCATATGGAATGCGAGCACGTTGCCGGGCGCGGGAAGCTCAACCTCTTGCCAGGCAGAGCCTCGCGAGCGGAGCCTCTCGATCGTTGCCAGGATGGATGACTGGACGTCATGCGTGGCGTCTGCGAAATAGCTGAAGCTGGTTCCCAGGGTCCATGGTCGATCCTGGCTGGCAAAGACACCCAGTGCGGGGTCAAGTACCGACTGTACCAGCAACAGGTCCTCGACCGACCGGGCCAATGGCCCGACATGGTCCAGCGACGGTGCAAGTGGTCGAACCCCGGTCGTGTCGACGCGGCCCCAGGTTGGTTTGAACCCGAAGATGGAGCAGCACGCGGCGGGGATTCGAATGCTGCCGCCCGAGTCGGTGCCGATCGCGGCAAAGGCGAGCCCCGCGGCAACCACCGCCGCGGATCCACCGCTCGACCCACCAACTGTCCGGCTCGGATCTATCGGGTTGATGGAGCGCGGCGTGTCAGTGGAAAACGCGCCAGGATCGGTCTCGGTAACGCCGATGATTACTGCGCCGGCGCGACGCAATGCAGTCACGACCGCCGCGTCCTTGGCGGGGACATAGTCCGAAAGGTGGTCGAGACCCGCCCGGCAGACCGCCGGACGGGTGTCTATGAGATCCTTAACCGCGATGGGTATTCCATCCAGCGGACTAAGAACTTGGCCTGCCTTGCGACGGGTGTCGGAGGCTTTCGCCTCGACGCGCGCGGTCTCATGAAGGACTTGGCTGAAGCCACCGAGGCTCTTGTCCAACACATCGATCTTTGCAAGCATGTGTTCGCACAATTCAGTCGCCGAAATCGACCCATCGGCCAGGTGGCTGGCAACTGTCCCGATCGGTTCGAAGCGCAAGGATTCGGGATAGGTTTGATCCGGAAATTCGGATTGATGATTTGCAGGCGGGGCGCTCGCTTCCATTTAGCTGTTCGCCCGCCTGACCACGGCGTTGAGGAGCACATTGACGCCGGGGACCGTGTAGCTGGGCTCGATGTGCTCATTCTCGTTATGTGTGACGCCACCGCGGCAGGGTGTGAAGATCATCACCGTTGGCGCGACCGTTGCCACATGATAGGCGTCATGGCCGGCTGCGCTCAGCATGTGGCGGTGAGGCACGTCCATTTCGGCGGCCACGGTTCGGATCAGATTGACAAGTTCAGTGTCGAAGTTCAGCCCGCCGAACTTCCACTGCTTCTTTACCGACGCCTGCACGTTGGCCAGCTGCGCAGCGCCGGGGATCGCATCGATTGCGCGGCGATACATGTTTTCCGCCTCCGCGACATCCGGATGACGAACGTCGACAGTCACCTCGGTGCGGTCGGCGATGATGCCGTAGCGGTTTGGCGAAATGGAAAGGCGTGCGCACGTCGCGCGTCCCTTTGGCGCGAAATTCCACCCGATCTCGCTGACCTTTGCGACCAGCAGCGCCGCTGCGACCAAGGCGTCCTTGCGATCCCGCATCAAAGTAGGGCCAGCGTGGGCGTTTTCACCTCTAAACTCGACCTCGGCGCCGAACGAAGTGAAGCTGCCAGTCACGATGCCCACTTGCAATCCTTCTTCCTCCAGGACTGGACCCTGTTCGATGTGGAGTTCAAAGTAGGAGTCGATGTCCGTCGGGTCCCGGCGCTCGGGCCCTGCGTAGCCAATACGCGCAAGCTCGGATCCGAACGCGACGCCGTCTTGGTCGGTCTGGCCAAGAGCCCAGTCGAGATCGTGAACGCCGGCAAACGCGCCCGCGCCCAACATCGGTGGTTGGAAGCGCACGCCCTCTTCGTTGGTCCAGCATACGACCTCGATGGGATGCCGTGTCGTCATGTCCAGGTCATTCAGTGTGCGAATGATCTCCAGACCGGACAGAACGCCGAGAATGCCATCGTACTTACCGCCGGCAATCTGCGTATCGAGGTGGCTTCCGACCAGCACTGCCTTTTGCCGTGGATCGGCGCCGGCGCGACGGGCGAAAATATTGCCGACTGGATCAACCGTAACGGTACAGCCGGCCTCCCGGCACCAACGGACGAAAACGTCTCGCATCTCCTTGTCGCCGTCTGTCAATGCGAGGCGGGAGAGGCCAGTAGACTTGCCCGGACCGATCCGTCCGGAGACCGCCAGGGTGTCCCAGAGCCGTTCGCCGTTGACTTCGAGGAAATTCCTCAACGTCGCGCTTGCCACCATGCCTCTCCACTTTCAGGCCGCCGCACCGTGGTCGGCATACAAAGGCTTGGCGCGTAGAAAAATCTCGATGTAACAATATTCGAATAGAGAAACATCAAAGCGAGTGGTCAAATGGCGCTGCGCTCACTCAGCAATGTCGACCTCAAGTTGCTCAGCGTCTTCCGGACTGTCGCTCGATGTGGCGGGTTCTCACTTGCGCAGGCCGAGCTCAACGTCAGCCAAGCCACAATCAGCATTCACATCAAGAACCTGGAAACTCGGTTGGGACTGACACTCTGCCAAAGGGGACGGAGCGGATTCGCCCTGACTGAGGACGGGCAACGGGTTTACGACGCGTCCAATGCCTTATTCAGCCATATCGAAGACTTCAAGAGCCTCGTCCTAGGTTACGAATTGCTGGTCGGCGAATTACAGATTGCTGTCATCGACAACACGGTTTTCCACCCGGGTTTCCAACTTGGCCAAGTCATCCGGGCTTTCGGGGCGTTGAGGCACAGCGTCGACATCACGGTCCACGTCGCACCGCCCAACCAACTCGAGCAAATGGTCCTTAGCAGCCAAGCCCACATGGGCATCGGTTTCTTCCCGCGCCGACTGTCCCAACTGGAATATCACCCAGCTTTCCTCGCCAGCATGGAGCTATACTGCGGCGTGGAGCATCCGCTGTTTTCAGTGAGTGACGACGATCTCTCGTCTGAAATCATAGCGCAATATCCACATGCCCAGCGCGGTTACGTGTCTTTCGACCAATTGCCCGACAATGAACGTCAGTTTGTCTATTCGGCCCGTGCTCAAAACGTTGAGGGGTTGGCGCACCTTATCCTGTCAGGCCGGTACCTCGCCTTCCTGCCGGTTCACTATGCTCAGAACTGGCTGCAGACACATCAGATGCGCCCACTTCTTTCGTCCGAATACGCCTACACGTCTCAGTACGAGATCATCCGCCGGAAATCGGCAGCGCGAACTCCGGCCGAGAGGAAATTCTTCGAGCTTCTGGCGGGGCAGGGTGGCTAGTCAATCATAGACAATTCTCAATCTGAAAATTGTTACTTTCTGATTTTTCAAGTTTTGGACCTCTGTCATTGTTCACTCGGAAGCTGACCGCAGGACAGTTCGAGACGGACCGCATCGCCTGGACGATGCCCCGGACCATCTTCCATCCAAGAACAGAAGGGGAAGTCAGATGGACGAAAAACGTGATTGCGAAATGGGCTCGTCACGCCGCGGTTTCCTGAAAGGCGGCTTGCTGGGGTTGGGATCGGCAGCGGTGCTTGCAACGCTGAACGAAAGCGCTGTGGCGCAGTCAGCCGACCCGGTGATCGTCGGTGCTCCGCTGCAGCTGACGGGGGCTGGGGCGGCCGATGGCATCGAATTCAAGCAAGGCCTCGAGTTGGCCGCCGAAGAGATCAATGCGTCCGGAGGAATTCTCGGCCGACAGGTCAAGATCGTGACCGCGGACACTGAATCCGGCGGTGATGATTTGATTACGAGCGCCGGCCAGCGCTTGATCGACCGCGACGGCGCATCCGCCCTGATCGCGGGCTACAATTTCGGCTCGCAAACCGCGCTCCAGAACGTAGCCGCCGATGCTTCGGTGGTTTACCTCCACGCGGACACCGCGCGTGCCCACACCGATCTCGTAAGCAAGAACCCCGGGCGCTACTGGGGTTCGTTCATGTATTGCCCCTCGGAGCTCTACTACGGCTTTGCATTCCTCAACTTCATCAAGCACCTCGAGGACACCGGGCAGCTCAAAGCGCCCAACAAAAAGATCGCGATTGTCACTGGCCCGTTGGTTTATTCGATCAACATCGCAAACTCGATCAAGAGCGATGCTGCCAAGTACGGCTACGAGATATCGCTCTTTGAAACCGTGCAGGCGCCTACGACGGACTGGGGCCCGACGCTGGCAAAGCTGCGCGAGGACAAGCCCGGCTTCATCGTCGTTACCCACTTCTTCCCACAGGATCAGGCTCAGTTCATGATCCAGTTCCTCGCAAATCCAACCAACAGCCTCGTCTATCTGCAGTACGGCGCCTCGCTGGCGGCATTCCGTGACCTTGCGGGCGATGCGTCGGTTGGCGTTCTCTACGCGACGAATATCGGCGTGCTCTCGGGCGAAGTCAGCGAGGAGTTCGCCAAGAAATATCTCGGACGATACGGAGCCAAGGCGTCGCCCAATGGTGGTGCACAGACCTACGAGGCGCTCCATCTCTTTGCCCAAGCGGCCGCGCTGGCTGGCGGGGTCGGCAAGGCTTATGAGGAAGAGCAGAGCAAGAAGGTGGCGGCCCGGCTGAAGGAAAGCATTTTCCGCGGCCCAACCGGGGTCATCCGATTCGACCAGAAGGCCCAGCAGGCGTTTTCCTATCCCGTGCAGACGAAAGACCCGTCACTCGGGATGGCGCATATCTTCAGCCAGATCAAACGGAAGGAAGAAAACGGCTATATTATCTCGCCGACCCCCTATGAGACGGCGCAGTTTGAGCTGCCCAAGTGGATGCAAGCGTGAGGTGATCGTGGCCAACCCCGCAGTTCCCATGCTCGAATGCCGGGGCGTCATGAAGCATTACGGTGCGTTGGTGGCGGTCGATGGCATTGACCTGAAGATCGCCGCCAACGAAACAGTCGGCATTGGCGGACCTAACGGCGCCGGAAAGACCACGTTTTTCGATCTTATCTCGGGTCTGACATCAGTCACCGGTGGCGAGGTTATTTTCAATGGGAGGCCAATTACGGGCCTTCCGCCGCACAAGCTCTTCCACGACGGCCTTGCTCGCACGTTCCAGGTGACCAGTGGTTTCGGCACCCTAACGGTTCTTCAAAACATGCTGGTGTCGGTGGTTAACGGATCCGGACGTGAGCGTCCCGGCCTCCTGTTGACCAGGCAGCACAGCGAGCGCGCCATGGAATGTCTGGCCGAGTTCGGGATCGCCGACATCGCCAAGGCGCTCGTGTCAGACATTCCTGTAATCGCCCGCAAAAAGCTTATGGTTGCCTCGGCCGTGTTCCATAAACCCAAGGCTTTATTGTTGGATGAACCGGTCGGTGGCCTGATGCCACGTGAAATCGACGAGTTCATCGCCCTGATGGCGCAGCTTCGCGAACGAGGCATCTGTATCGTCTTCATCGAGCACGTCATGCGCTTCCTGACGGCCGTGGCCGGTCGCGCGCTCATTATTCATCAGGGCAGGCTGATTTATGACGGTGATCCTCATGGGATAGTCGATGATGAGACCGTTCGCTCAGTCTATCTCGGCTCAGCAGCGCTGGCGGGCGGACACTGATCATGGACACGCTGCTTTCTGTTCAAGGGCTCTCATCCGGCTATAGGCACCTCAAAGTGCTCCATAGTGTGTCGCTGGAGATTACCCGGGGCTCTGTGACGGCGATCATTGGTCCAAACGGTCATGGCAAGTCCACATTGCTCAAGGCAATCGCCGGGCTGCTTCCTACCTGGACAGGCGTAGTGATGTTGGATGGGACGGCACTTCCAGCAGCCGCTTCCGAGCGGGCTCGCGCTGGACTGACGCTCGTACCTCAGGGCGATCAACTCTTCATGAACATGACGGTCGAGGAGAACCTTTTGATGGGCGCCTACGTCCGGACCGATGCGGCCGCCGTCAAGAGAACGCTCGACGACGTCTTCACACTCTTCCCGCGCCTACACGAGCGACGTGGCCAGCGCGCCAATTCTTTGTCGGGAGGTGAGCGACGCATGGTGGGCATCGGTCGCGGCATGATGGCAGCTGGCAAGCTCGTCATGATCGACGAGCCGTCTCTTGGCCTCGCGCCGCTCATCATCGAACAGATCTATGGTGCTCTCAATCTACTTGCGAACGAGGGTCAATCCATCCTTGTCGTAGAAGAGAATCCCAGCCGCGTTGCGGGGGTAGCATCTGCCTTCCATCTGATGGACGGAGGCAGCTTCGCATGGAGCGGCTCGGCCGCCGCGCTGGCCAGGTCGAGCGATGTCCTGAAGACGTACCTTGGAGGCTAGGCGTGATGGACGCCGCGATACAAATCATCATCACAGGCCTCACGCTTGGCGCCATGTATGCGCTGGCATCAGTCGGGTTGGCGCTGACCTACGGCACGATGGGTATGTTCAACATGGCCCACGGTATGTTCATGACCATCGGCGCCTACGCGTCCTATTCGTTGTCTTCCGCCTTCGGGGCGCCTCTGCCGCTGGCGCTTGTTGCCGGTATCTGCGCTGGTGCGATCAGCGGCTCCCTACTGCATCTCCTGATCGTGCGGTTCATGCTGCATACCGAGGACTTCCAGACAACGATCATGGTGGCGACGGCCGGGGTCGCCATCGCCCTGCAGGACTTAATCCTCAAACGCTATGGTGCGTACCCCTTCAAGCAGCCCGCGCAGATCGAGGGATCATTCCGCCTCGCCGGAACCGCAATTAGCTATCAGTCGATTGTCATAGTTGCGATGGCCGCTCTGCTCATCGGCGCGCTGGCCTGGCTGCTGACCTATACCAAGTTCGGGTTGGCCATTCGTGCAACCGCGATGAACCAGGACGCTGCCAAATTGATGGGCGTGCGCACCGAGAGAACATACCTGCAGGTGATAGTGATCGCGGGCGTCCTGGCCTCAGCTGCGGGCATACTGATTTCATCACTCGCCGGCCTGTCGCCGGCGATGGGCACTGACCCTTTGATCCGCGCTTTCATCATTTGCGTCGTCGCGGGACTGGGAAGCGTAACCGGGGCAGGTCTGGCGGCGATCATGATGGGCCTTTTCGAAGCAGCCATCAGCTACTACATCGGCGCGCGTTTCGGGCTGCCGGTCATGCTCGGCCTGGTGGTCCTCATCCTGATCTTTCGACCTGCGGGATTGTTTGGTCGCATGGAGGTCGTTCGCTCATGAGTCAGCTCAGCGAAATCCAGAGGCATCTCGTGGCTGCTGTACTCTTCATCGCGGCGATGGCGACACTGCCGTACTTCGTGAGCGAACGCTATCTGCTTGGACAGATCATTGTGTTCATGCTGTGGGCGTCGGTCGCCACCCAATGGAACGTTCTAACCGGCCACGCAGGCGTTTTTTCGCTGGGGCAGATGCTCTTCTTTTCCGTCGGTTCGTACACGGTGGGAATGGCAGGCACTTATCTCGGAACGTCGCCGTGGATATCAATGCCGGTTGGGGCAGTCCTATCGGCTGTTGCGGCGCTTTTGATCGGTATTGCCTGCCTCCGCCTCGCGTCCGCCTACGTGGCACTGCTTACGTTCGCTATCGTGTTCATGGTCCAAGCCCTGATTGTCACCGATCCCAATTGCTTCACGAATAATGGCGGCGTTTGTCTACCTCTGTTTGGCGGTGGCAACGGCTTCTCGGGCTTTGCCGACTTTGGTTTTCGAAAACTTCTCAAGGGCGATTGGATCGTCGGCAACTACTTCGTCATCTTGGCGTCACTGACGCTTTCCCTATTCGCTTCGATTATTGTCATCCATGGGCGTCTTGGCCTCGCATTCAGGGCTTTGAATGACAGCCAGCTATACGCTGCCAGCCGTGGCCTCAATCGCACTCGGTTCCGCGTCACGGTGTTTGTGATCACCGCGTTTTTCACGGGCCTCTCCGGTTCGGTCTATGCCGCGCATTTTCGGTTCGCGGGACCGAGCCTGTTTGAGATGCCGACCTTGGTCCTCATCCTCGCGATGGTCATCGTTGGCGGCCTGCGCTCGACTTGGGGACCGATCTTGGGTGCGGCGGCGATGATGGTGCTTGTCGAAATAGCAAAAGGGATGGGCGATGTCCGCAACACCGCGGTGGGCGTTGTCCTAGTGCTATTCGTGCTTCTGTTTCCGAAGGGCATTGCGGGAGCGGCTGGCAGGACGCTGCGGATGTTCCGCGCGCAACGTAGCGCAGAGCGGCCGGAGATTGCGGAGCGTCGCTTTGACGCTACCAAGACGGAGATTGCACGGTGACGAGCGAAGCAGACATGATTGACGATGTCGGTTCAGAGGTCACCGACCAACTGGAGCCTGCCATTCCATCGCACTTGCGTGTTCCGCGCACGAGGCCACTCAGCGCTCCGCCCGGATTTGTTCCGCAACATGCGTCCTACTCAGCGCGATTTAAGCCGTTCGTGACGGGGCTTGTGATTGCCTACTACGGTGTCCAACACGCGCAGGCCGGCGCATTGGACGCGGAGCGGGCGCTGGCGCGGATCAAGTCGGCTTTGGTCGAAGAAGACGGACCGTCTTACTACGACGTCGGCTCTTATCGAGATCCACACGGCTTCCTAAACAGCGTAGTCGCCGCCTACTGGACTGACCGGCCTGCTCATGATCGATGGGAGGTCAGACTCGGCGACGATTGGTGGTATCGCACTCTCGATACTGGAGCGCAAGTTGGCGCGTTTCGTGAGATATACAGGCCATCGATGGGCGACACCGAAACGACATTCTCCCACCCGCACCCAGAAGGGTTCGCCAACCTCGCCGGCGCCATGAGCGGCAAGACTGATACTCACGAATACTGGGGCTCTGCCAGGGATAGGATTCCGCGGGCGCAGACAGACGCGCTTGCGCCCCGTGGCGCTCCGCTTAGGCACGCCCGTGCATCAGGTGGCGATAGCTCCCGACGCTTGGTTGTCGTCGTTCCTCACGATAATCTCTGTCTCCTTCGATCCGGACAAGATTGGTCGGAGACTGAGGGCTCGGAGCGAAAGTTCTATGTCGAGAAAGTCATCCCTCGCCTTGAAGCAGGCATGGAGGAACTGACCACGGATGGTTTGCGGCTCGGCTGCTACTTTAACCGATATCTGCGTCTGGCGGGCGCTCCAGGGCTGGCAGAGCAGACATACAGTTTAAGCGCCTGGCATTCGCTTGAGAAACTCGAAACTTGGGTGCGGTCGGACACCCATCTTGCGATTTGGGGGGCAGGGATTCAGCACTACAAAAGGTGTGGCGAGGGGGCAAAGCTGCGACTCTACCATGAAATGGCTGTGCTCAGAGCGGCGGATCAATCCTTCGCTTATTTCAACTGCCATCAGCAAACCGGCATGCTCAATGCAATCGCCAACGAGTGATGTTGTCGTAAGATTGATGGATTTTCGCGTGGAGTTAGGAGGCGCTAACAGGCCATCTGCTTCTTGTTCAACGTCACAGAAAACGGACTGTCTGATCCCGGCCTCAAGCCAGCCACGCTCATACACTTGTGGTCGAGATGTACCCTTGTTATGGGATAAAGCAGACACACCGCTCAAGTGGACACTAGGTTTCGTCTGGCTCGTTTGGTTCGCCAGACCATACGAGATCATACGAAGGACATGGGTTGGCTAACCATCCGCCAAGCCATTGATTTTCCTTAGCGGTCCCACACCCTCCGGGCCCACCAAAAGAGCCATGCAAGTAGTTTTTTCTGCATATTTACGAGTCTGCCCGCAACGTTGACTCGAACCCCTGACCAAAAAATTACCCCCAGCGATGTTTCTTGCGATCTCAGAATCGCCTGAGGCAACGGTAGATTGTTCCGAGGGCAAATCGTGTGAGCGCGACCGTATTTCCGTACACTCGGAAACGCTGCGACCACCGGACTGGGCCTGGTGGACCTGTCTCGGATCTACAAAAGACCGGGAGACGGTATTGTTGGCCGGTTGCCGATGTAAGTTTTACACGAAGCAAACGGCTGCTTTGCGTCGCCTTCGGCCGCTCAGGTCAGCTCTACTATCCCAAAGCAAACGGTGCTCGGCGACGCCGTGATCTTCAAGTCGCTGATTGGCATGACTGCAGTGCAGAGATGCAGCGCTCCAACTTGCACAAGCGCCGTTTGTAAGTCCGTATTTGATAGCCGACCTCGATCAGCTCTCTTAGCTTAGCACCTTTTGGAACAAGCAGTTCCTGTTCGAGCCGGATGATCTGTTCTGTGAGCTCTTGGGCCTCAGCGAGCCGCTGTTGCCGAATCCAGCTGCGACCGCGCATTGTCACCTAACCCGCGTATGCTCAGTCCACGACCATGGGCGCCAGTTGCGACAATAGAAAGGCGGGTCGGCATGTACCAATGTGGCGTCTCTCTTTTATCAATAGGCGCCTAAGCCCTCTTATCGATAGGCGCCTAAGCCCGCGCCGAAATATGCCGCCCTCTAAGAAAGGGGCAAGGCCTTAACAGCACCATTTTCTCATTGGGACCGGTCCGTCATCTGTCGCCATCTCCTCGATGGTCAAATAGGCTGCGCATCGCGTTCGATCGATGGAGCCATCCCGCCACTGCGAGACGCATCCTCGGAGCTCTCCTGCAATTTGACCAACAGATAACCGGGATAGCGGATGACTTGATCGAACTCGCGAGATACGGTTTCCACGAACTTCATGACGCGGGGGCTGCGGTGTCTTTGCGCCGGATAGAGCGCGAAGATGGAGCGCTTTTCGGAACGCCATTCAGGCAGAACCGGCACCAGCGCGCCGGCCGCCACTTCGTACTCCAGGAAGAAATCTGGCAGGTAGCTTATCGCTGACCCAATGGCCGTGAAGTACTTGGTCATCCAGTAGTCATTGACCTTGAACTTGCCGATCGGCTTCGCCTCGGTCAGAGTCCTGTCGCTGCGCAGCCGCCATCGTTCGGCCACGCTGTTTCGCATGTAGACCACGCCGTTCAGCCGCTCGGCCCCTCGCTGGTCGGTAGTATCAAATGTTATTGCGTTGTTGATTGCGTGCCGACAGGTGGCTCAAAGCAGCCAACTTCACAAATGCTACTCGGCTGGAACGTGATCGTGTAACTAACGTTTGGTCGTCAAGCCCATAAGACGGATACATTTTAGGCGATGCTAACGCACAACCCGTATTGCAGGCCAAATTAGCATGACTCCTTCCGAGCATGATCAAGATGCCGGTCCTCGCTCAGCCGATGATGATTTGGACTCGATCCTTTCAATGGCCGACGCTTCAACGATATCCACGCTGCGAGGAGCGGTGGTGGCATACTCGCTGACGCCATCCGGATCGCACACCTTCCCGGCCAGTCATCATGTCGTTTATGTCGGCCTTGAATCCGCGCCAGGCACCTGCGCCAGACTGGGCGACAGCAAAGCCGAGCGCTATGACGCTCCTGCGGGCGACATCATCGTCAAGCCGGCGCATCTCGAAGCTCGCCTCCACCTGTCGAAGGCCCGGGAAAGCGCGATCATCATCTATCCGGATGACAGCCTAAAAGAGCTTGCCCGGCAGCAATTCGGCTCCGAGCAAGCCGAACTGAGGCCCCCACCTTTTGGTGCTGTGGATCACACCGCCTTGCGCATCGCGCAATTGCTCAAAGCAGAACTGACAAGGGAGCACGGCCCCAGCGAGTACTTCGTCGAGCGCCTCATTGCGATCCTGGGCGTGCATCTCCTTCATGCTTATGCCGCGCCCGACGACACTGAGCCCCAACCTTTCAAGGGTGGCCTCACGCGGAAAGCGACGCGCAGCCTTCAGAACTTCCTAAGGGCCAATCTTGCACAGAAGATCTCCGTCAACGAGCTTGCCGCGCTGGCGAATCTGTCGCCCCGTCAATTTACGCACGCATTTACCAAAACCTTCGGAAAATCGCCGCATCGCTATCTTCTCGATTTGCGGCTCGACCACGCGGCGGGACTTCTCGCGGAAGGGCAATTGACGATTGCCGACGTCGCCTATCTCAGCGGTTTCTCCAGCCAGAGCCATCTGACGGCGGCGATGAAAAAGCATCGGGGCATCACGCCGACTCTCTTACGCTCATCATCCTGAAGGCGAGCCGGCCTGCCGTTAAGCCTATATTAGTATTGTGCAACAACAACTTGTGCCTTTCATGTAACAGCTTCACTCAAGGGTGCGCTCGGCCGTAAGTGGGCCGCAGCTTTTTGCAAAACTTCGCCGTTTTTTGAAATACGTAGCTCCGGTTCCATGCCTTCCTTCAACATTGTGTTCTGATTCATCCGAGCATGATGCATTATTGCTTGCTAATTTAGGGGGAATACATGGCTGGGTTGGCCTGCGGCGGGACGATCCACGACCAGAGGGCTGACGAGAACGGCGGCCACAATCCGAGATCGAAAGCCGACGACCGGTATCCCGGACGCGCATCCTCCCGGGCGCGTTCGGGTCTCCAGGGGTGGCCGACAAGCCAAGCTGACAGGCCTGTTTTCTCGCAGCTCCTGCGCGGCGGCGGTATGACCAAGTGGAAGGGCGAGGCGGCGAGCTATGCGCCGAACCTCGCCCATCTGGTTTCGGCGGCAGCTCCGTTCTTGCGCGGCGCGCTCCTGCCGATCGCGCTGCTCCTCGGCCTCGGGGCCACCCCAGCGGGCGCGGCCGATCGGTACTGGGACGTCAACGGCACCGCGGTTGGGCTGGGGGGTACGGGCACATGGGACACCTCCTCCCTGTTCTGGAATCCGAGCAGCGACGGCGTCACCGGCCCGATGGCCAGTTGGAACAATGCCGCGCTCGGGGGTGACGACGCCTTTTTCAACGGGACGGCGGGGACGGTGACGCTCGCCGGACCGATGACGGTCCACAATCTGACCTTCGGTGTCGCGGGCTACACGTTGGCGGGCAGCACCCTGACGCTCACCGGCACGGCACCGACCATCTCCGGCGCCGCCACCATCAACTCGATCATCGCCGGATCGGCTGGGCTCACAAAGACCGGCGGCGGCATATTGATCCTCAACGGCGCCAACACATTCAGCGGCGGCATTAATGTCAACGGCGGCCAGCTCAATGTGAGTGGTGAAGCGGCGCTCGGGGATGCCGGCAACGGGATCGCGCTTGCGAACGGCACCGTATTCAGTTCGGTCGGCGCGCTTTCAAGCAGCCGCGTTGTCACGGTGGCGAGCGGGCGGGCGGCCGTCGCCAACGGAGCCCTTACAGCGCGCATCACTGGCGCAGGCGGGCTGCAGGTCATCGGCACGGTAAGCAACGACGCCAACGACTATACAGGCCAGACGGTTTTCGGCCAGAGCACCAACGGCTTCACGTCCGTCGCGGACCTCGGCGTCGCAAGCTCGCTTGGGGCGCCCACGGATGCGGCCCTAGGCACAATCACCGTGAGCGCCGGCGGTGGGTTGAGCGGCAATCTGGTGTATTACGGCGATGGCGACAGCTCCAACCGCAATTGGCGGTTCACCAACACTTCGAGCGGCGGAAACACGTTCCAGAACGCAGGCACTGGCACCCTGCACCTGACGGGTGACATCGCCGCCGCTGGCGCGTTTGGGCTCACCATGAATTTCTCTGCCGCCTCCGGCGACATGGACCTGCTGGGCGTCATCAGTTCGTCGGCCGCCCGCGCTATCGCTTTTAACGGAAATGCTGGCCGCATCATCACCCTTGGCGACGCCAACACCTACACCGGGCCGACCAGCATCAACACCATCACCGTCAAGGCCGGGACCCTGGCGAACACCGGAACCAACAGCTCGTTCGGCACTGGCAGCGCTATTAATTTCGGCAGCGGCACCCTGAGCTATACAGGCGCGGGCTCGGTCACGGATCGCACGCTCACCATTTCGGGCTCCAGCACAATCAGCAATGACGGCACCGGCGCGCTCTCCTTCAGTGGACCGACGAGCTTCGTCGCGGGCGGCGCGGCCGATACGCTGACGCTAGGCGGCAGCTACGCGGGAGCGAATACATTCTCCGGGGTGATCTCCGGCGCCGGCGGCCTTACCATGAACGGTTCCGGCACGTGGGTGGTGAGCGGCAATAGCACCTTCACGGGAACGACCACTGTCCAGAGCGGCACGCTTGCTGCCGGCAGCATCACTGCCTTCGGCACGTCCAGCCCGCTTGTCGTCAACGGCGGCACGCTCGATCTCAACGGTTTGGACATCACGGCGCGTTCGCTGGCAGGCACCGGCGGAACGGTGGCGCTAGGCGGCAATACACTTGCGGTCAATGGAGCGTCAGGGACGACTTCCTTCGCAGGTACGATTACCGGCAGCGGCGGCATCACCAAAATCGGCGCCAGCACGCTTTCGCTGACTGGCGCCAACGCCTATTCTGGCGCCACGACGATTGGCGGCGGCACGCTTGCGCTGGACTTCACGGCGGCTGGCGCGCCAGCAAGCAATATCATCTCCGCATCATCGACGCTCAACATGAGCGGCGGCACGCTCGCCGTCAAAGGTGGTTCTGGCGCCAACAGCCAAAGCTTCAATGGCCTGAACGTGGCAGCGGGTAACAACCGCATCAACGCCACCGCCGGCGCGGGCGGCTCGCTCGCGGTCAATCTCGGTGCCATCAACCGCACTGGCGGTCTGGTCGATTTCGGGATCGGCACTGGAACGTCGATGGCCACGAGCAATGCCGATGGCGCGCTCGGCGGCTGGGCGACCGTCAACGGTACCGACTATGCTCAGGTATCGGGCGGGTTCATCACTGCATTCACCGCTTATGTGAATCAGGACAACGCTGCCCTTTGGGCGACCGGCGACATCCTCAGCGATGAAGGCGGTGCCGCCAACACGCCCTATTTCGGCACGGTGAACGGCAGCGTCGCGCTCGGCGGTCTCAAATACACGGCGGCGGCCAACTCCACGGTAACTGTCGGTGCCGGCAATACACTGGGCGTGGACGGCACCATCATCGTCTCGCCATCGGTCGGCACCGCCAGCCAGACCATTCAGGGCGGTTTTTTGACCGGCGGAGCCGGCGGCAGCGCGCTTGGCGTGCAGCAGAACAGCGGTGGCACCTTCACCGTCGCCTCGATCATCGTCGACAATAGCGGCGCGACCTCCGTCACCGTGGGCGGCACGGGAGGGACGAACGGCACGGGCGTCGTCGCGCTGACGGGCAGCAATACCTATACCGGCGCGACGACGGTGAGCGGTGCCACGCTCTCCTTCAACAGCGTTGCCAATGGCGGGGTGGCGAGCGCCATCGGCGCATCGTCCAATGCTTCGTCGAACCTGGTGCTCGAGAACGGCACGTTGCGCTACACGGGCGCCACCGCCTCGACCGATCGTGGCTTCACGCTGATCAATGGCGGTGCATCGCGGACGATCGACGTCACCAATGGTGCGACCAACCTGACCTTTACTGGTCAGGTCACCAGTCCGGATGATGCCGGCTTTACCAAGCTAGGCGCCGGCACGCTGACGTTAGCCAACGCGAACAACGACTATATCGGTGCCACCACCATTGCCGGTGGCACGCTGGCCGTAAGCACACTTGCCAATGGCGGGCAGGCAAGCGGCATCGGCGCGGCAAGCAACGCTTCATCCAATCTTGTGCTGCAGAACGGCGGGACGCTTAGCTATATCGGCGGAACCACCAGCAGCGATCGCGGTTTCACGCTGGGCGCCGGCGGCGGAGCCATCGACGTAATCGGCGGCACCACGCTGACGATGAGTGGTGTAGCCACAGGGGCGGGTGGCCTTACCAAGAGCGGCACCGGGACCCTGGTGCTGTCGGGCACGAACGATTATGCAGGCGGCACCACGGTGAGCGCCGGCATCCTGCGCGCAGGGTCTAACAGCGCGTTCGGCACAGGCGCTATGACGGTGAACACCGGGGCGACGCTGGATCTCGCCGGCCGTGCCAATACGGTAGGCGGGCTCGGCGGCGGAGGCAGCGTGCTGCTCGGCGGGACGACGCTGACGACGAACAACAACGGCAGTTTTTCGGGCACGATCAGCGGCACGGGCGGAGTCACCATTGCAGCCGGCTCCCAGACGTTCAGCGGCTGCACGAACAGCTACAATGGGGCCACGACCATCACCGGCACGCTGAGCGTCGGCTGCCTGCGCAATGGCGGTCAGCCGAGCGATATCGGCGCGTCGAGCAACGCCTCGGCCAACCTGCAGATTGACGGCACACTGATCTACACCGGCGGCAGCGTCACGACCGATCGCGGCTTTTCGCTCATAAACATAGGCGCCATCAATGTGGCAAACGCCGCTACGACGCTGGAGTTCAGCGGTGTGGCGACGGGGACGAGCCTCAACAAGACAGGGCCTGGCACTCTGGTGCTCTCCGGAGCCAATAACTATAACGGGGCGACGTATGCCAATGGCGGCATCCTTCGCGCCGGATCGACCAGTGCGTTCGGCACCAGCGGGCTGCGAATGGACACGACCGGCGCGACGCTGGACCTCAACAATTTCAACAATACCGTTTCTTATATCAGTCAACTTAACCTGGGTATCACCGGCGGCAACATTGCCCTCGGCAGCGCCACGCTGACGATCAGCGACGGCGCCAGTGGCAATTACAACGGCGCCATCAGCGGCAGCGGCGGGCTGGTGAAGAATGGCAGTGGCGCGCAGTCGCTGTCGGGCAGCGCCAGCAGCTATACCGGCCCGACTGTCATCAATGGCGGCATCCTTGCCGTGGCCAGCCTAGCCAACGGCGGCAGCAACAGCTCGATCGGCGCATCGACTTCCGCACCTGGCAATCTGGTCCTCAATGGCGGCGTATTGCGCTACAACGGCACGGGTGGCAGCACCGACCGGCAGTTCACGCTCGGTCCCAATGGCGGCGGTCTCGATGCTTACGCTTCTGGCCCGGGCCCGATCAATTTTACCAGCACGGCGCCTATCACCATGTCGGGCAGCGGGAACCGAACGCTGCAACTCGCGGGTTTGAGCACCGCCGACAACTCACTTTCGGCGCGCATCGATAACCCGACGGGCGGCACAACCGCTCTCACCAAGAGCGGTACAGGCACCTGGGTGCTGAAGAACGCGACAAGCACTTATACGGGCATCACGACGATCACCGGCGGCGGCGTGCTGGCCGTCAATAAAATTGCCAATGGCGGCCAAGCAAGCAGCATCGGCGCCTCGACCAATGCCGCAACCAATCTCGTGATCGGCAGCGGTTCGACGCTTCGCTATACGGGCACCGGCGATACCACCGACCGACTGTTTACTTTGCAGACAGGCGTCAGCTACATCGAATCTTCGGGTACCGGGGCGGTCCAGTTCACCAATACGGGCTCCGCGCTATACAGCGGCGCCGGGCCGCGTACCTTGGCACTGGGGGGTACGAACACCGGCCTCAACACAATGGGCGGGACGATCGTTGACCAGAATGCCACGACGGCGAAAACAACGCTGGCCAAGAACGATGCCGGCACCTGGGTGCTGACCGGCAACAACAGCTACAGCGGCAACACCGTCATCAACGACGGCAATTTGATGATCGGCAATGGCGGCACAACCGGCAATGCCGGAACCGGCAATGTCGTCGTCGTCAACTCGACCTCAACGCTCTCGTTCAACCGCAGCGATACGTTCAACTTCGCCGGCAATCTGAGCGGCGCCGGCAACATCGCCCAGATCGGCACCGGCACAACCAGACTGACTTCGGCGATCGACAGCAGCATCGGCGGCACGACCCGGGTCGATGCCGGAATGCTGGAGTTGTCGACCAATCTGACCAGCAGTGGCGGAACCACGGTGAATGCCGGCACGCTTCAGGTCGACGCGGGCGAGACGCTGACCACGCCGACGCTCACTATGAATGCAGGTTCAACGCTGAATGTGAACGGCACCGTGCAGGCTGCCGGCGCGACGCCCGTGGCGATCACCGGCGATGCGGGAGCAAGCACGATCAACATCGCCGGCGGTGGGACGCTGCGCGGCAATGGCGACCTTGGCGGCGGCAGCGACACCGTCAACTTGACCGGCACGTTGAACACTGGCGCCGGAGCGCTGAACCTCGGCGCCGGCAACGATACGCTGACGCTCAATGACGGCGGAACGATCACCGGAACCGTCAATGCCGGCACCGGCGGCGAGACGGGCACGGGCGACAAGCTGCAGGTCAACAACAACGCGGCCCGCACGCTTGACGGCGTGAATGTCAGCGGCTTCGAGAGCCTCAACAAACAGGGCTCGGCCACACTGACGCTGACCGGCAACCACAGCTTCGGCGGCGGCACGACGATTTCCGCAGGGACACTTCAGGTCGGCAATGGCGCGACGGCCGGTACGTTGGCGACGCCTAGCGTCGTCAACAACGGCACGCTAGCTTTCAACCTGAACAACAATTATGCCTTCGACGGCGTCATCTCCGGCACGGGCTCCGTCAACAAGCTTGGCACCGGCATCGCGACGCTGACCGGCACCAACAGCTATAGCGGCGCCACCAACGTCAATGCCGGCACGCTGCTGATCAACGGCAACCAGTCGGCCGCCGCCGGCCAGACCAATGTCGCGAGCGGCGCCACCCTCGGCGGTACCGGCACCATCGGCGGCAGCGTCACGGTGGCCGATGGGGGCTCCCTCGCCCCCGGCGGCGCCGGCAATGCTCCAGGCACTCTGACGATTAATGGCGATCTGGCGCTGGGCAACTCCAACCTCAACGTCAATTTCGGCCAGGCAAACGTGCCTGGCGGCCCGCTTAACGATCTTATCAATGTCGGTGGCAACCTGACACTGGACGGCACGCTGAACGTAACCCAGAGCCCGGGAGGAAACCTGGGCCCCGGTGTGTACCGCATCATCAACTACAATGGCTCTCTGGCGGACAACGGCCTTGACGTCACGGATCCCAACTATTTCGTGCAGACGTCCGTGGCCCGCCAGATCAACCTCGTCAATTCCGCGGGGCTGACGCTCAGCTATTGGGACGGCAATGCGGGTCCTCACTCCAACGGCGCGGTCAATGGCGGCAGCGGCACCTGGCGAGCCGCCGGCGACCAGAACTGGACGGACGCAGCCGGCGTGTTCGCCGCGTCGTTCGCCAATAGCAGCTTCGCTATCTTCCAAGGGGCCCCCGGCACGGTCACTGTGGAAAGCACAAATGGACCTGTTCTGGCGGCCGGCATGCAGTTCGCCGCGAATGGCTATGTGGTTCAGGGCGCGAATGTCGGGCTCGTCGGCCCGCAGTCGATCATCCGCGTCGGCGATGGCACGGCGGCAGGTGCGGCCTATGTTGCGACGATCGCCTCCAACCTGACGGGCGCCACGCAACTGCTGAAGACCGACCTCGGCACGCTGGTGCTGTCGGGCACCAACAGCTACACGGGCGGCACCGCCATCAATGGCGGCACGCTGCAGGTTTCGGCGGACGGCAATCTCGGCGGCGCTGCGGGCGGTCTTTCGCTCGATGGCGGCACGCTGCATACCACAGCAGACATCAATTCCGCGCGCGCTGTGACGCTCAACGCGGGCGGCGGGACGTTCGACACCGACGCCGCCACCAGCCTGGCGCTGGACGGCACCGTGAGCGGCGCCGGCGCGCTGACCAAGGAAGGCGCCGGCACGCTGGTGCTCACCGGCACCAACAGCTATCAGGGCGGCACTTTCATCGATGACGGCACGGTCCAGATCACGGCCGATGCCAATCTCGGCAACGCGACCGGCAAGGTAACCTTCGATGGCGGCACGCTCTACCAGCAAGGCGCGACCAGCATCGTGACCAGCCGCGCTGCGACGCTTCAGGCCGGCGGCGGAACGTTCCAGGTCGACAGCACCGTGCAGTGGCAAGGCGCTATCGACGGCGCGGGCGCGCTGACCAAGACCGGCGCCGGGGCGCTGATCCTCGGCGCCGACAACAGCTATGCCGGCGGCACGACGATCGCGAGCGGTCTCCTGATGTTGGGAACCGGCGGCACGACCGGCTCCATCCTGGGCGACGTGATCGACAACGGCACGCTCAGCTTCAACCGCTCCGACCTCTACACGTTCGGCGGCACGATCTCGGGCAGCGGCGGCGTGACCCAGGACGGAAGCGGCGACACCGTGCTGACGGCCGACAACAGCTATGGCGGCACCACGCTGATCGCCGGTGGCGGCGGGCTCTACATTTATGGCAACCAGAGCGCCGCGACCGGACCGACCAACGTCAACAACGGCACGCTGGGCGGCACCGGCACCATCGGCGGCGACGTGTTCGTCGACGTTGCGGGGACATTGGCTCCTGGTGGGCTTAGCTCGACGCCCGGCACGCTCACCATCAATGGCAACCTCGAACTGGCCGACGGCTCCAACCTCGACTATTCGTTCGGCCAGGCCGGCGTGGTCGGTGGCGCCTACAACGACCTCACCGTCGTCCACGGCGATCTGGCGCTCGACGGGACCATCAATGTCACAGAAACGCCCGGCGGCAATTTCGGGCCGGGCATCTATCGCGTCATCAGCTATGACGGCGCACTGACCGATAACGGGCTCGATACCACGTCGAGCGATCACGTGGTGCAGACCTCGGTCGCAGGCCAGGTGAATCTTGTCGATATCAGCGCGATGACGCTCAACTTCTGGGACGGAGATGCCGGGCCAAAGGCCAATGATGGCGTTGACGGCGGCAACGGCACCTGGCGGGCAGCCGGCGACAACAACTGGACCGGGTCCGACGGTGACTTAAATGCCGCCTTCTCGAACGGCAGCTTCGCAATCTTCGCAGGCACCGCCGGGACGGTGACGGTCGACAACACCAACGGCCAGGTGCAGGCCGCTGGCATGCAGTTCGCCACGGACGCCTATCTCGTCCAGGGACAGGACATAGAACTTGTCGGGTTGCAGGCGACGATGCGCGTCGGCGACGGCACTTTGCCGGGCGCGGGCTATACGGCCACCATCGCCTCGAACCTCACTGGCGACAGCCAGTTGGTGAAGACCGATCTCGGCACCCTGGTGCTTGGCGGCACCAACAGCTACAGCGGCGGCACGGCTATCAACGGCGGTACGGTTCAGGTCGCGGCCGACGCCAATCTCGGCGACGCGGCGGGAGCGCTGTCGTTCGACAATGGCGCGACGTTGCAAAATACGGGCGCGTTCAACTCGGCGCGTAACGTCACGCTCAACCCCGGCGGCGGCACCTTCCAAGCCGATGCCGATCTGACGCTCTCCGGCCTGGTCGGCGGCGCGGGCGGTTTCACCAAGACGGGCGGCGCAGCTCTGACGCTGACCGGCGCCAACTCTTATGCCGGACCGACCAAGGTGACGGCAGGCGGGCTCTATATCGACGGCGACCAGAGCGCTGCGACCGGACTTACCTCGGTTGAAATCGGCGCCACGCTTGGCGGCAAGGGCACTATCGGCGGCAATGTCGTGGTAGCCGACGGCGCCACGCTATCGCCGGGATCGGCCGATGGCACGCCGGGCACGCTGGTGATAGCGGGCGATCTGTCGCTCTCCGGCGGCTCGATCCTCAACTACAGCTTCGGCCAGGCCAATGTCGCCGGCGGGGCGCTCAACGACCTCACCACCGTCGGCGGCAATCTGACGCTCGCCGGCACGCTCAATGTGAGCGTCTCGCCGGGCGGCACCTTCGGCCCCGGCATCTACCGGGTGTTCGATTATGCCGGCACACTGACCAACAACGGGCTTTCGATCGGCTCCATCCCGTCCTCGAACTATTTTGTCCAGACCTCGGTCGACCATCAGGTCAACCTCGTCAACACGCAAGGGCTCAACCTGAACTACTGGGATGGTGACGCCGGTCCGAAGTTCGACGGCACCGTGAATGGCGGCAACGGCACCTGGCAGAGCTCTTCGGGCAACAACAACTGGACCGAGGACACCGGGTCGATCAACGCCGCCTATTCGGACGGCGCCTTCGCCATCTTTGCCGGCCAGGCCGGCACTGTGACGGTGGACAATGGGCTCGGCCAGGTGACGGCCGCCGGCATGCAGTTCTCGACCGACGGCTATGTCATTGAGGGCGACGACATCGGCCTTGTCGGGCCGCAGTCGACGATCCGGGTCGGCGACGGCACCAGCGCCGGCGCAGGCTACACGGCAACGATCGCTTCGGCGCTCACCGGCAATGCCGAACTCGTCAAGACCGATGCCGGCACGCTGGTGCTGACCGGCACCAACAGCTACAGCGGCGGCACCGCCGTCAATGGCGGCACGCTCAGGGTCTCGGCCGACGCCAATCTCGGCGATGCAGCCGGTGGCCTCTCCTTCAACGGCGGCGCGCTCAACATCACCGCCAGCTTCGCCAGCGACCGCGCCGTCGACGTGCTGGGGCAGGGCACAATCTCCACCGATCCCGGCACGACGCTGACGTTGAACGGCGCGCTTTCGGGCGCCGGCGCCTTGACCAAGAGCGGGGCCGGCACGCTGGCGCTGACGGCCGATTCGTCCGGCTTCACCGGCACCACCGCGATCGGTGACGGTACGGTCAATGTCTCGGGAAGCCTCTGCGGCACGGTCAACGTGCTTTCCGGCGGACGCCTCGAAGGCACCGGCACGGTCTGCGACACCACCAATGCCGCGGGCGGCACGATCGCCGCCGGCAATCCGGGGGTTCCGGGCACGCTCACCATCGCCGGCAATTACACCGGCAATGGCGGCACGCTGGAGGTCGAGACCGTGTTGGGAGACGACAGCTCGGCCACCGACCGGCTGGTCATCACCGGCAACACCTCCGGCAGCACCACGCTCAAAGTGGCCAATCTCGGGGGCGGCGGCGCCCAGACGGTGGAAGGCATCAAGATCATCGATGTCGGCGGGACCTCGGCCGGCACCTTCTCGCTCGCGGGCGACTATGTCTTCCAGGGCGACCAGGCGGTCGTCGCCGGCGCCTATGCCTACCGGCTCTACAAGAACGGCATCAGCACCCCGAGCGACGGCGATTGGTACCTGCGCTCGGCGCTGATCAACGGTCAGCCCGATCCGCTCTATTCGCCGGCCGTGCCGATCTACGAGGCCTATCCCGGCGTGCTGCAGAGCCTGAACGAGCTTGGCACGCTGCAGCAGCGCGTCGGCAACCGCTCCTGGACCGGTGCGAGCCAGGGCGCCGACGAAATCGGCAGCGTGCCCACGCAAAGCGCGATCTGGGCCCGCATCGAGACCGCGCATACGAGGCAGAGCCCCGAAAGCGCCACCACCGTCTCGGATTACGACGTGACCACCTGGAAGCTGCAGTCGGGCTTCGACGGCCTCCTCTACGAGGACGCCACCGGCATCCTGGTTGGCGGCCTCACCTTCCACTACGGGACCGCCTCGTCGGATATCTCGTCGATCTACGGCGTCGGCTCCATCCGGGCCACTGGTTATGGCTTCGGCGGCACGCTGACCTGGTATGGCGACAATGGTTTCTACACCGACGGCCAGGCCGAGGTGACCTGGTATGACAGCAACCTCAAATCCGCCACGCTGGGGGCGGATCTCGCCAAGGGCAACAACGGCTTTGGCTATGCGCTGAGCATAGAGGCCGGCCAGAAGCTTGCGCTGCAGGGCAAGTGGACGCTGACGCCGCAGGCCCAGCTCTCTTACTCCTCGGTTCGTTTCAACGGCTTCACCGATCCATTCGACGCGGCGGTGTCGCTGAGCGGCAGCGATATGCTCACCGGCCGCGCCGGCTTGTCGCTGGACTACGAGGATGCCTGGACGGGCGCGCAAGGCAAGGTCAGCCGCTCGCACATCTATGGCATCGCCAACCTCTACTACGACTTCCTCGACGGCAATGACGTCGACGTGTCGGGTACGGCCTTCCACGAGCACGACCAGCCGCTCTGGGGCGGGCTGGGTCTCGGCGGAACGCTCTCCTGGGCCGATGACCGCTACACGGTCTTCGGCGAGGCCTTCGCCAAGTCGAGCCTCAAAGAATTCGGCGACAGCCGGTCGATCGGCGCCAAGCTCGGCTTCAGCGTGAAGTGGTGAGCGAGGCCGGCTGGGATCAACATCCGGGCCGATTTGCCCCGGACGAATGCCTGATGAAGATAGGAAGAAGATGAAGCGGAAGAATTTGGGTAGAAGCCTCCTGCTGGTGGCAACCGCGTTGCTGGTCATGGGCTTTGCCATCTCGGCGTTTGCCGAAGAGACCGGCCTGCCGGGCGGCGCGACGTCGCTACGGGAGGGACATGGCGACTGGACGGTGTCCTGCAACGTCACCACGCAGAACGGCGCGGCGGGCAAAGCATGCTCGCTCTCCCAGGAGCAGGCCGACGGCCAGTCTCGTCAACGCATTCTGGCGGTTGAATTCCGCCCGAACGGCGACGTTCTCCAGGGAACGCTTGTGCTGCCGTTCGGCCTCGCGCTCGATCAGGGGGTGACGCTGCAGATCGACGACGGCGTCGTGCTTCCACCACTCCGTTTCCGTACCTGCCTCCCAGGCGGCTGCATCGTCGATCTCAGCTTCGACGGCGAGACCGTGGCGGCTCTGCGCAAGGGGACCAGCCTTAAGGTCAAGGTCGTCGCCGACGGCGGCAAGGAGACGAGTCTCGCGCTGTCGCTGAAGGGGTTTCCAAGCGCGCTCGACAGGACGACGGCGCTGCTGCAGTAGAATTTGTAAGGCAGCTCGCCCGTGCCTCATGGGAAATATCCGTGGCAAAAAGCAGAAGCTTTCTATCCCAAACTTCCTCATAGCGGAAATTCGGCTTCAGGCCATTACTAACGTTCACTAGGAGAAGTTGCTGGCTTGTGACCACAAGGTCGCTGTATCGAGAACCATAGTTAACCTCGTTCATCGTCCTTAGGTTCGCCAGACCATACGAGAGAATACGAAGGAAATGGGCTGGCGAACCACCCGCTAAAGTATTGATTTTGCGTCGAAAGCAATGTCCCTCCGGGCCCACCAAATTATTGTATATCAATACGTTGCGCTTAAGACTGACGCCGACGATCTTGTGCAAGAAACCCTGCTCAAGGGGATAGCGCATATCGATCAATTCGAACCTGGCACCCGGATCAAGTCATGGCTGTTCACGATCATGCGCAATACCTTCTATACGAAGCACAAGGTCTATACGCGCGAGGCGCCGGGAGTGAATGATTGCGCATCGGCCCGTTCAATCACCTATGGTGACCAGGAATGGCATCTTCGCAGCCAGGAGGTTCATGCCGCTATCGGCAAACTGCCTCCCCAGCAGCGGGAGGTCTTGGTGCTGATAGCCGTCCTCGGCCTAAGTTATGAGGAGACAGCGAGCATCTGCGGCTGCGCTATCGGCACCATCAAAAGCCGGTTGAACCGGGCACGGATGTCTTCAGCCACAGCCGTGGACTCTTGGGCCAATGTCCCGTTGCCTCTTGGCCAAACGCCAAGTCGGCGCTGGCGGACGATGCCGATGGGTGCCGGCAATAGGCGGTAGCGGCGGGCAGCGGCCCGCGGATTGTTTGCCGCGCCGGACGGAACATTCGAGCCCTTCACCGGTTAGCGTGAGAACCGGCAACATCCTCGTTGCTGGAGCGGCACCTTCGACCCGGGAAGGGAGGAGCAATGTCCGGCACCGATTTGTGGCTCATCGTCGTCGCGGGCGGTCCCCTCATCCTCCTGCTTGCGATCATCTACGTCCTCGTTACACGCCGCCGCCGAGGACCGGCGGAGCGGCGCGAGAGCGACCGGGCAGTCGAACGCCTCTATCAAGAGGAAGGGGACTAGCGCCTCTGTCCCGGCGACGCTCGTCATGAAGCGTGACGTCGAGCGCGGAACAACGCGGGATCACCGCTGTTTACCGGAACGTATGGATGAAGATCAAAAACCGGAGCAACGGTTGATGACCAATGACGAGTTGCCGGGAGTGCTTGCGACGCTGCCGGTGATCGACGCAAAGGCGGAGCCGACGCTGAAGAGCGCCGAGGCGGAGGCCTTCTACACGAACGCGATTCGCGAACTCGCCGCCACCGACATTCCCTTCCTGGTTGCCGGCACCTATGCGGTAAGCGCCTATACCGGCGTCGTACGCCAGACCAAGGATCTCGATATCTTCTGCAAGGCCGGCGATTGCCCGCGCATCCTCGCCCATTTCAGGGATATCGGTTATGCCGTCGAGATCGAAGACGATCGCTGGTTGGGAAAGGTCTTCGAAGGCCCGCATTTCTTCGATGTGATCTTTGCATCAGCCAACGGCACCATGCAGGTCGAGGACCAGTGGCTGGAGCATGCCCGGCAGGTTGAGCTGCTCGGCAGCCGTGTCCGGATCATCGGACCGACGGAGCTCATCTGGTCGAAATGCTTCATCCAGGACAGGGGCCGTCACGACGGCGCCGACATCGCCCACACCATCCTCAAGGCGCATGACCAGATCGACTGGCACAGGCTGCTTTCCTATCTCGATGTCCACTGGGAGGTGCTTTTGATGCAGTTGCTCAACTTCCGCTGGATCTATCCGAGCGAGCGCGACCTCGTTCCCGACTGGCTGCTCGACGATCTGCTCAAGCGGCTGGCCACGCAGCGGCGGCTGCCGTCGCCCAGAATGAAGATCTGCCGTGGCCGGCTGCTGTCGCAGATCGATTATGAGATTGACGTCAAGGAATGGGGCTTTGCGGGCGTCGGCGGTGTTGGAGAACTCCGCGATGGCTGAACCACGCAAGGCAGACCGCAAAGCGAATGGCAACGGCAAGGTCAAAATCGCCGCCGTAGGCGATCTGCATGTTCAGGAAGATTCGCAGACGTCCTACCGCGATCTGTTCGGCGAGGTTTCGCGCGAAGCCGACATCCTCGTGCTTACCGGCGATCTCACCAATCTCGGCAAGCCCAAAGAGGCCGAGCTTCTCTCCGAGGACCTGCGCGCCTGCTCGATCCCCGTCGTCGCCGTGCTCGGCAATCACGATTACGAATCCGGCTGCGTGGACCAGATCGCGGCCACGCTCCGTCAGGCCGGCGTCTACCTCCTAGACGGTCAGGCGACGGAACTGATGGATGTCGGCTTTGTCGGCGTCAAGGGTTTTATCGGCGGCTTCGGGCCAAGGATGCTTGGCTCCTTCGGCGAGCCGGCAATCAAGACCATGGTGGCCGAGAGCGTCAATGAAGCGATGCGGCTGGAGAACGCCATGCGGCAAGTCCGCGCCAAGCGCACGCTGGTGGTCCTTCACTATGCGCCAATCGTGGACACCGTCGCCGGCGAGCCGCCGGAAATCTTTCCGTTCCTCGGATCATCCCGGCTTGCGGAAACGATCGACCGCTTCAAGGTGAGCGCCGTCGTGCATGGCCATGCGCATCGCGGCAGCTACGAGGGGCAAACCCCCGGCGGCGCCAAAGTTTACAACGTCGCCATGCACATCACGAAGCCGACGGGCCGGCCTTACGCATTGATCGAAATCTGAACTTTAGACCTCGTCGAAGCGGCTGCCTTCCTTGGAAGGATCTCGCGACAGCACGCGTTCCTCCTCGTCGTCCGGCAGAGCCTCATCGCTCTCCTGATCGGGATTGTCATCATCCTCTTCAGGCAAGGCTCCCTCGGTCTCGCGCTGATCGGGGCCATTCTCGGTGACCACGCTGTCAGGGAGCACTTTGTTGCCCTCGAAGGAATCCCAGTCCTGCTGTTCGATGGTCGGCGCTTCGACTTCGTCCTGCTGTTCGGATCGTTGCTTGTTACGAGGGTCCATGTCGTCCTCCAATACTTGGCTGACTGTTTCCTCAGGAACCGCCCTGGCGGCCGATTGTTCCGGCAAGGGCGCAGCTACGCGATCTGCTCGAACGTGCATTGGCGCGGCGCTTTATCAGGCCGCCAGCGCAAGAGTCTTGTGCCGTGCCTGAAACGCTCGCCCGTGACATGGTCGAAACGAACCTCGACGACCAGTTCCGGCTTCACCGGTTCCCAGTCTCCGCTGCGCTCCGTGCTCCAGCGGCTCGGCCCGCCCGGCGCCTTGCCGGTGAAACCCGGGCCGCCGCGCAAGTCTTCGAGCCGCTCCGTGAGCGCCGCGCGCTCGTCATTGGCGATGGTCGAGGTGAAGCCGACATGATCGAGCTTCCCATTGTCGTTGTAGAGGCCGAGCAGCAGCGAGCCGACCTGCCGCCTGGCATTCAGATAGCGGAAGCCGCCCACAACGCAGTCCGCAGTGCGCAGCCGTTTGACTTTGATCATGGCGCGCTGTCCTGGACGATAGGGTTCGTCCAGTGCCTTGGCGACGACACCGTCGGTCGAACCGTGGGTGGCATCTCGCAGCCATCGCTTGGCGACAGTGAGATTTCCGGTGGATGGCGAAAGCCGCAGGGCGATGTCGTCGGCCTTGGACACGAACTTCTCCAGCGCCGCGCGCCGGTCGGCCAAGGGCGCCCCAAGCATGGTCTTGCCGCCCGGCGCGACGAGCAGGTCGAACAGGATCAATCGTGCCGGCGTCTCCACGCTCAACTTGCGGATACGGCTCTCCGCCGGGTGCAGCCGCATCTGCAGCGCGTCGAAGGAGGCGCGGCCGCCGATCTCGATGACGATCTCGCCGTCGACGACGAAATCCTTTGCACCCAGGCCGCGCAACATTGCGACCAGTTCCGGAAAATAGCGGCCGAGAGGCTTGCCGGATTTCGCCCGCAGTTCGACCGCTTCGCTGCCTTTGAAGGCAAGGCATCGAAATCCATCCCATTTTGGCTCGTACTGCCAGGCGTCTTTCTCTTCAGGCAGCGCATCGGCGGTATGCGCTTCCATCGGCGGTGTGCCGGGAGGCAGCGGAAATCCTTTGGTCGAAGCCGCTACCATCGCTCTTCCGTATCGTGATGGGGCAGGTCGAGGCCGCAGCAGACCCAGCCAAGGCGCTGCGATGATCCATAATTGTATTGGGGCGGAAGCTCCGCCGGATCGTCGAAGCTTCCGATATGCAGCGCGATCTCGTCCCGGGCGGCATCGTAGGAAAGAGTCAACGGAGAACCGCAGTCCCGACAGAAGCCTCGCCTGGCGATGGGCGAGGACCGGCGGCTGGCTGGCTCTTCATCAAGCCAGGAGAGGCTTGCGCAAGGCACCCAGGCGAGAACCGCAAAGGCGCTGCCGGTGGCTCGGCGGCACATGTCGCAATGGCAATAGTGAACGCGTGGGTCGCCGGTGACGCGGTAACGGATCCTGCCGCAGAGGCATCCTCCCGTTCGTTCGACGGCAGCGGCTTGGGCGGCGGTCGCGGATGTTTCCATCCATCTTGAACGCATCGGCGGCAGTTGTGTTTCGACGGAACAGCTGTCGAAGCAACGCGTTGGTCCAGCTGTGCGAGGATCTAGGCTTGTACCTGAAATACCACGTCGCCCGTTCCAAACCGTCCCGATCTTCCCCGGCCCCGCAGGTCGGGAAAGCAGTCTTTACGGCATTGCAATGTCAGCCCCTGGCTTGATCTACGGTCCTCTCGGCGACCGCTGCGCCCACCTTTGTGTCGACATGCAGAGGCTGTTTGCCGAGCCATCGGAATGGGCGACGCCCTGGATTACGAGGGTCCTTCCGAAAATTGTGAATCTCGTGGAGAGAAGGGCCGGGCAGACGATCTTCACGCGCTTCATACCGGCGTCCAGGCCGGGGCAGGGCGCCGGCACCTGGAAGCGCTACTACGAGCGCTGGGCATCGATGACGATCGAGAATGTCGGTCCGGGTATGATCGAATTGCTGCCGCAGCTGTCGCCATTTTGTCCGCCGGCGGAGGTGATCGACAAGCATGTCTATTCGCCCTGGCCGGAAGGCAGGCTGCAAGCCGTGCTTGCCGCTCGCCAGGTCGATACGCTGATCGTCACCGGCGGAGAGACCGATGTGTGCGTGCTTGCCACCGTCCTGGGAGCGATCGACATCGGCTACCGCGTCGTGCTGGTCACCGACGCGCTTTGCAGCTCTTCCGATGCGACGCACGATGCGCTGATGACCGTCTATCATCAGCGCTTTGCCCAGCAGGTGGAGACGGTCGAGATGGAGACCGTTCTTTCGGCCTGGAATTGAGGCTCGGCTCAGGCGTCGAGATCGATCAGGGCGATGCCGAGTTCGGGTCGTTTCGTGCGCCGCAAATGGACGGGCGCCTCCGTCACGGTGATTTCGAGCGTCGGCTGGACGATGCCTTCGAGCAGATGTCCACCTCGGGTCGACCCATCGCTCAGTCCGAGCACGGCATGGAGATGCAGGCTTGGTTTGCCGCTGTCGTCGACGGCGACGTCGCCGATGGCGCTCAGCACCTCACACTGCGCGTCCACGGGAATTTTCCGGTACGATTTCGAGCCGAAGTCAAACCAACCGACCGTCGCTCTCTCGAACGCGCCGATCGCCGTCAACGAGGCGCCGGTAAGTCCCTTCTGACCGGCGAAAGCGGTAAGGGACGCGAAGGCTTCCTCGCCCGGATCGAGCACGACCACGAATATTCTTTGTCCGGAGGTCTCGGCGACGAGTTTCGATTTCATGATGCCCTGCTGACGGAGAGATGGACTGGGACAGAACGCCTGGTCACGTCGCATGTTCCAGTCGGGGGCGAAGCTCCGGTTCGAGCAGGGAGCCTCACACTTCGGTGAAGCGTCGCGGTTTTGCGCTCACCGTCGGAACAATGGCACCATTGAAAGGTTAGCGCACAACACCAGCCAGCCAGGAGCGAGCCATGTCCCAGCCTTCAGCCCTGTCCACCAATGGTCTCAGCCGAAGAAAGTTCATGGCGGGCACGGTCTCGGCGGCCGCGGCCGCGCCATTGCTGACTTCGACCGCACGGGCCGAAGCGCCGACCGCAACCCAGCCGACACTGAGGCAGCCTGTCGTGACGTCGCTCAGGATCAACAAGCAGGCCTATGAGCTTTCGCTTGATACCAGAACCAGCCTGCTCGACGCTTTGCGCGACCATATTGGACTCACCGGCACCAAGAAGGGTTGTGATCACGGCCAGTGCGGCGCGTGCACGGTGCTGGTCGACGGCAAGCGCGTGCTCTCTTGTCTGAGCTTCGCCGTGATGAACGACGGCAAGGATGTGACGACGATCGAAGGCCTCGCCTCGACTGACGGCAAGCTGCATCCCATGCAGCAGGCCTTCATCGATCAGGATGCCTTTCAGTGTGGCTATTGCACGCCGGGCCAGATCATGTCGGCGATCGGCTGCGTCAATGAAGGTCACGCCGATTCCGAGAATGACATCCGCGACTATATGAGCGGCAATATCTGCCGCTGCGCCGCCTATCCCAACATTGTCGCCGCCATTCTGCAGGCACGCGGCGAGACGAGAGGGGCATGAGATGCGACCTTTCATTTATGAACAGCCGACGGACATCTCCGCAGCGGTCGCGCTGGCGTCCAACTTCACGACCCGTGACGATCAGCCGACGCGGGCCAATGCGCAGTTCATCGCGGGCGGCACCAATCTCGCCGACTATATGAAATTAGGGGTCGCTGAGCCGAACCGCCTGCTCGACCTCAACCGGCTCGAGGAGCAAAAGCTCAGGCAGATCCGGGTGACGGAAGACGGCATCCGGTTCGGTGCCCTGGTGCGGATGGGCGAGGCAGCGGATCACCGCGAAGTCAAGGCGCGCTATCCGGTCATTGCCGACAGTTTGCGTTTGGCGGCAAGCGGCCAGATCCGCAACATGGCAAGCCTCGCCGGCAATGTCCTGCAACGGACGCGCTGCGAATATTTTCGCGAGACGTCCTGGGCTTGCAACAAGCGTGTGCCCGGATCGGGCTGCGCCGCTATGGATGGCTTCAACCGGCAGCATGCGGTGCTTGGAGGCAGCGACGCCTGTATCGCCACCTATCATGGCGACTTCGCCCAGGCGCTGATCGCGCTCGATGCCGTCGTTCATGCCGAGGGCTCGCGTGGCGCGCGCAAAATCCCGTTCGCCAAGCTGCATCGGCAGCCCGGCGACACGCCGCATATCGAGACCGATCTCGCCGCCGACGAGATCGTCACCGCGATCGAGGTCCCGGCTCTGCCCTGGGCACGGCGCTCGCTCTACCTGAAGATCCGTGACCGCGAATCCTATGCCTTTGCGCTGGCTTCGGCGGCCGTTGCGCTCGACCTCGACGGCGAGACGGTGCGCGAGGCGCGGATCGCCCTCGGCGGGGTAGCGACGGTGCCTTGGCGCGCCAGCGTGGCCGAGGACGCCCTGCAAGGAAAGAAGCTCGACGAGGCATCGGCGGGAGCGGCGGCGGACGCCGCCTTCGCCGAGGCCCAGCCGCACCAGCACAACGCATTCAAGATCGAGCTCGGCAAGCGGACGCTGGTGCGCGCGCTGCTCGAAACCCGTGACATGAAGGTGTAACCATGGACGCTGCCGCTCCAAAACCCAAGGAAAACCAGGGCGAACCGCTGCCGCGCGTCGATGCTCGGCTGAAAGTCACCGGGCAGGCGCATTACCCCGCCGACCTGCCGACCGCCAACATTGCTTATGGCGCGCTGGCCACCAGCAGCATCGCCAGAGGCAAGGTGACGAAGCTTCGTCTCGACGATGCCCGCGCAGTGCCGGGGCTGCTCGACATCGTCACCTACGGCGACATGGACAAGGTCGACAAACCGAAATTCGGCAATTCCAGCGCCACATCGGTCGGACCACTGCATGACCGGACGATCTTCCATGATGGCCAGATCATCGCGCTCGCCGTTGCCGAGACATTCGAGGCGGCCGAAGAGGCGGCGCAGCTGATCCGCGCGGAATATGACGAGGAAAAGCCAACCGCGAGCTTCGACAGTCCGGGCACGAAGACCGTTGCGGCGGCCGGCAAAAGCCCGATGTTCAAGGAGGACGTGAAGGCCGGCGACTTCGATGCCGCTTTTGCCGCCGCGGCGGTCAAGATCGATCAGCGCTATTCGACACCGACCCAGCACCACAATCCGATCGAGCTGTTCTCTACGACCGCGTACTGGCAGGGCGACCAACTCGTCGTGCATGAGCCCTCGCAGAACGTCACAGGCTGGAAGGTCGAGCTTGCCAGGCAGTTGAAGATGGACCCGGCGAAAGTGCGCATCGTAAGCCCCTTCATCGGCGGCGCATTCGGCTCGAAAGGGCCGATGACGCCGCGCACCGCGATCGTCGCGGTCGCCGCCAAGCGGCTCGGACGTCCGGTGCGTTGCGTGACAAGCCGCATGCAGGCCTTCGGCACCCAGACCTACCGGGCCGAAACGCGGCACCGCATCAGGATCGGTGCCGGCAAGGACGGCCGCATCACCGCTTTCGCGCATGAAGGCTGGGAGGTGACCTCGCGGCCCGACCTCTACGTCGTCGGCGGCACGTCGGCGACTGGCCGCATGTACGGCTACGGCTCAGTGCTGACCCATGTCTCGCTGGTGCAGGCGGACCGCAACACGCCGGGCTATATGCGTTCGCCGCCCGAGACGCCTTATGTCTATGCGCTCGAAAACGCCATGGACGAGATGGCGGCGACGCTTGGCATGGATCCGGTCGAGTTCCGCCGGATCAACGAACCGAAGACAGAGCCCATCGGCAAGAAGCCGTTCTCCAGCCGCTCGCTGATCCAGTGCTACGATCAGGCGGCGGAAGCCTTCGGATGGGCCAAGCGCGATCCGAAGGTCGGCGCGATGCGCGACGGCGACTGGCTGGTCGGCATGGGCTGCGCTACGGCGATCTATCCAACCGCCGTCGCGCCATGCGCGGCGCGCGTGCGCCTGACGATCGATGGCGATGTGCGCCTGCAATGCGGTTCGCATGAGATCGGCACAGGCGTTCGCACCGTGGCCGGCCAGATGGCGTCGGAACGGCTCGGCGTCGCTATCGACAGGATCAGTGTCGAAATGGGCGACAGCAGCCTACCTCCTGCGCCCGTCTCAGGTGGCTCGATCTCCACGGCCAGCGTGTGTTCGGCGGTGCTCAAGGCCTGCGATGCTATCCGAACCAAGCTGTATGCCGCCGCAACTGCCGAGGGCGGTCCGCTGGCCGGCTCCCACAATGAGGATTTCGATCTTGCCGACGGAAAGATCGTCGCGAAGAGCGGTGCGTCGGCCAAGGTCGAGGACGTCCTGAAAACCATGCAGGTCGGCGCGATCGAGGAATATGCCGAGTTCGCGCCCAAGGGCGCGACTCCAGAGGCACTGAAGAAGCTCTATGCCGGCACGCCGGAATTCCACGGCGGCGATCAGGACGAAGATTCGGTGAAATACGCCTTCGGCGCCGAATTCGTCGAAGTGCGTGTCAATCGCTACACCAGGGAAATCCGTGTGCCGCGCATCGTCGGCGCGTTCGCGGCCGGCCGCATCATGAACACGCGCACCGCGCGCAGCCAGCTGATGGGCGGGATGATCTGGGGCATCGGCCAGGCGCTGCATGAAGCGACCGAGGTCGACAGGCGCTATGCCCGCTACGTGAACCGCGATCTGCAGGATTACCTCGTGCCGGTCAATGCCGACATCAAGGATCTGCAGGTGATCCTGGTTCCGGAGGTCGACCACGCGGTCAACCCGGCCGGCGTGAAAGGCTTGGGCGAACTGGGCAATGTCGGCACGGCCGCCGCCGTCGCCAGCGCCGTCTACCACGCGACCGGCAAGCGCATCCGTGACCTTCCGATAAGGATAGAGCAGTTGCTCGTCTGACGGCCCTGCTACTCCCTCAGGCCGGCAACGCGCTCGAGAAGAGGCTTTTGCAGGGCCGGTATGCAGCCGATGGTCATCATTGCAAGGTTTCGGAACGTCTGTACGAATCTGTTGGTCGACTGCACCGTCGACAAAATGCGTTCGCTGAGTTCGATCCAGCGATGCCCCACCGGCCGGCGCTCATCCGTGTATCCAGCCAGCGTGCCATCGCCGAAACGCCGGGCGAAGCACGCGGCATCCTCGATGCCGAGATTCATGCCTCGCGCGCCAAGCGGCGAATGGACATGCGCGGCATCACCGCCGAGGAAAATGCGGGCAGTCTGGTAGCGTTTCGCCTGCTTTGCCGGAATATAGAAACGATCGGTCCGCAGCACCTGCGACACGCGGTAATTGCCTGGAACATGCGCCAACGCATCGGGCGTGTTGGAGACAGAGCGAAAGCGGCTGTCGCCGATCGGTATGATGAAGCCGACGTCGCCGCTGCGATTGACGAATGCCTGCGCAGAGCCTGTCTCGTAAGGCCAGGACGTAATCTCCGCATCGGTGATGCTCCATTCCCGCCTGTGCGTATAGCCCTCGAATTGGATGCCTGATGACTTGCGCACCGAACTGCCCGCCCCGTCGGCGCCGAAGACGATGTCGAAGCTGTGCCTTTCCTCGTCGCTGCTTCGGCTGATCCTGGCCTCCACCTTGTCGGCATGCTGGGTGAGGCCGACCAGTTCCGCGCGCCATTCGACGTCGATGCCGAATGTCGCCAGCGTGTCGGCCATGATCCTTTCGGTGTCGCGCTGCGGCAGCGACAAGAGGAAATTGTAGCGGTGCGGCAGCAGCGAGAAGTCGATTATGAGAAGCTCCCGCGCTTCCACATGGAAATGCGCGTGGCGGATCCTGAGCCCCTCGGCCAGCAGTTTCCCGCTCACCCCGGACGCTTCGAGGATATCGAGGCTGTGCGCGCTGATGCCCACGGCCTTGCTGAGCGGCGTCGGTCCGTCCTTCCTGTCTATGACCCTGGGGTGGACGCCGCGTCGCGCAAGCTCCAGCGCGGCTGTAAGTCCCGTCGGGCCGGCGCCGACGATGAGGATAGAAGCTTTTTCTTGGGGCACGACCGTCGCCTTTCCCAAACTGTCTACACGGGTGCGGCATTTGTCGACGATATGATCAGACCGGAACGCATTGCGCGTACGGAGGTTGCCCACCAATCGGTCTCTCTGCCCATCTGTCTTTAGCGAAAGGGCGCTTTCCGCCCGGTCGCGGTTGGAACTGTTTTTGCCCACGCCGGTTTGAGCGTGGGCAAACCCGATCGCAATAGGACAGAGAGCCGTTCATGTTTCATCTTGGCATTTGGATGCTGCCCATCGCAGGCGTCCCTCTGATCCTCATTCTGATCTGGATGTATTTCCTCGCCAGGCGCCGAAGCCGGCGGTCGGCGGAGCGGAGGGGCGGCCCTTCACAGCGTCGCAACGACGACCTGAAACGCTGAAGCCTCGGGTCCAACTCACCCACCTGTCACCCGGCTGGCAAGGCATAGGCGATGACTTCGTCGCCGACCTTGGTTTCCATGAAGTGGTGGCCGCCGGGCGCGATTACGACATATTGCCTGCCGTCGACCTCATAGGTCATCGGCGTCGTCTGGCCGCCGGCGGGAAGGTCGGCATGCCACACCTCCTTACCGGTCTTGATGTCGATCGCGCGCAGCTTGTTGTCGGTGGTCGCGGCGATGAAGATCAGGCCGCCGGCCGTCACCAGCGGGCCGCCATTGTTCGGCGTTCCGATCGTCAGCGGCAGCATCGAAGGAATGCCGAACGGCCCGTTGTTGTCGGCGCTGCCGAGCGGCTCGTCCCACAGCGTCCTGCCGGTCTTGAGATCGATGGCGCGGATGTGACCGTAGGGCGGCTTCGAACAGAGCAAGCCCGTGGGCAGGCGCCAGCCGGCATTGACCGCGATGGCGTAGGGCGATCCGGCCTGCGGGTCGCCGATATCCCGCACCTTTTTCGGACTGCCGCCCTTGTCGATCGGTTTGAAGCCCATCTCGTCGGCCTTTTTGCGCGGAATGAGCTGGTTGTAGTTCGGCATGTCGTTGTAGTTGGCGATCAGCACGCCGCTGTCGGTGTCGACGGCGATGCTGCCCCAGTCTGAACCGCCATTGTAGCCCGGATATTCGATGAAGGGCCGGTCGACCGTCGGCGGCGTGTACTCGCCCTGATAGGAGGCGCGATGAAACTGGATCCGGCAATAGAGCTGATCCAGCGGACTCATGCCCCACATATCCTTTTCGGTCAGCACCGGCTGGTCGAGATGCGCGTAGCTGGAATAAGGCTGTGTCTTGGAAAGCTTGTCCGGTTCGACGCCGCCCGATGGAGCCTTGCGCTCCTCGACCGGGAACAGCGGCTTGCCGGACTTGCGGTCGAGCACGTAGATCTGGCCCTGCTTGCTTGGCACGATGATGGCCGGGATCTTGCCGGTCACGGTCGGGAAATCGACCAGCGTCGGCTGCGAGCCAAGGTCGTAGTCCCAGAGATCGTGATGCACCGTCTGGAAATGCCAGACCGGCTTGCCGGTCGTGACATCGACCGCGACGAGAGACGAGTTGAACTGGTTCTCGAAATCCTTGCGGTCGACGCCGTAGTAATCGACGGCGGCGTTGCCGAGCGGCAGGTAGACGTAACCGAGCTGCGGATCGGCGGCGGCGACGGTCCACATGTTCGGCGTGCCGCGCGAGTAGGTGTCGCCCTGAGGCGGCGCGCCGGTGCGATCGGGATGACCCATATCCCACGCCCAGGCAAGCTTGCCGGTGGTTGCATCGTAGCCGCGGACAACGCCCGAGGGCGCATTCTCGGCTTGGCCGTCCTTAACCTGCGCGCCGACGACGGCAATGCCGCGCACGATGGTCGGCGGCGCCGTGATGGAATACCAGCCAGGCACGGTCTCGCCGATGCCCTGATTCAAGTCCACACTGCCTTGCTGGCCGAAATCCTGGCAAGGTTTCCCCGTCTTGGCGTCAATGGCGATTAACCGTGCGTCCAGCGTTCCGAAGATGATTCTCGTGGCGCAGGCCTGATCGGTCTTGGCCCCCGGAACGGTGAAATAGGCGACGCCGCGGCAGCTCGCGCCATAGGGTATCGCGTTGTCGGGCACTTTCGGATCGTAGCGCCACTCCTCCTTGCCGCTGCGGGCATCGGCGGAAATGATGATGTCCTTGGCCGAACAGGCATAGAGATGGCCGCCGATTTCCAGCGGCGTGTTCTCGGGCGAATAGAGGTCCTTGGTTGCCCCGTTCGGCATGTCGCCGGTGTGGAACGACCAGGCACGAGTGAGCTTGGAGACGTTGGCCGCCGTGATCTGGTTCAGTGGCGAATAGCGCGTCGCCAGTTCCGATCCGCCATAGACGGGCCAATCATTGCCGGCCTGGTGGACCGCGGCGTCCTGCGACGCCGGCGCGCCATTCGGCGCTGGCTGCGCGGCAGGCGCTGGCGGTTGCGTCGGTTGTGACTGCGCCAAGGCATTGATGTGCAAGAAGCCGAATGCGCCCAGCGCAATAACCGGCAGCAGCAAGCCGGTCACATAGGCAGCGTTTCGGCTCCGGCGCGTTGTCCGGTCGCGGAAGGCGGGGATGGCAAGCAGCACGAAAATCAGGATGACCGTAGGAGCAAGCGTGCGCGGCATCAGGGCCCAGCCGTCGAAACCCACCTCCCAATAGGCCCAGGCGAGCGTAGCGAGCCAGGTCAGCGCGTAAAGCCAGACGCCGGCCATGTTCCCCGCCAGCAGCAGGATGCCCGCGAGCAGCAACGCGATGCCGGCCGGCAGATAATACCACGAGCCGCCAAGCGCGATCAGCCAGGCACCACCGCCGCCGATCAGCAGGCCGAGGACGATCAGAAGAATGCCGATCAACGCTCTCCACCAGAAAGCGATGCCGCGATGGCGTACAGGGTAATGAGCGTTGTTTGCACCGGCGTCGGTCATGGCATTTTCCAGCGTGAAATAGATCGTGATATCTGGCGAACGCATGTGAGCGGCTGTGGTTGCGGATTAAATCCGCGACCTGTTCCCGGTTGCGGTCACCATTCTGTGATTCCGGCACGGGCTCGGAACCTTGGCGGCGAAAGCACCGTTAGGTGTCGTCAACTCTGAGTTTGCCTTCAGCAGAATCGGCGAGGGGATGCCGCAGATCTTCTCGAAAAACGCCAATGGCGTTGCGCGCTTTGTCATCTGGGGAAGTTGTGCCGCTCTGCTGATCGCCGCCGCGATCGGGATAATTCTGCCCCGCTCGGACCTGGTAACGGGAGTAGGTGAGCCATTGGCGCAGCCGGTGCCGTTCAGCCACAAGCACCATGTCGGCCAGCTCGGCATCGACTGCCGTTATTGCCACAACGGCGTCGAGACCTCGTCTTCGGCGGGTCTGCCGGCCACCGAAGTCTGCATGACCTGCCATTCGCAGCTTTTCACCAACGCCAATATGCTGGCGCCGGTGCGCGCGAGCCTGGCCTCGGGCACGCCCATCAAATGGCAGCGCGTCAACAGCGTTCCCGACTTCGTGTTCTTCAACCACGCGATCCACATCAACAAGGGCGTCGCCTGCGAGACCTGCCATGGCGAGGTCGACGAGATGCCGCTGACAAGGCGGGCGCATACGCTGAGCATGGAATGGTGCCTCGGCTGCCATCGCAATCCCGAACCCAATCTGCGTCCGCCGCGGGACGTGTTCCTGATGCACTGGCAGCCGCCTGAGGACATCGCCGAGATCAGGCGACAGCTGATCGGCATGCTCGACATCCACCCCGAGACGATGACGGATTGCTATGTCTGCCATCGCTGACGACAGGCCTCGCTCCGCCATCGACATCGCGGCTCTGCGCAAGCGGCTGGCGCGTAGCGGCGAAATATGGCGCAGCCTGGATGAGATCGCCGGAACGGCCGAATTCCGCCGCTTTGTCGAGGCCGAGTTCCCGGCAATTGCGGAACGCCTGCCGGGAAAGCCGAACCGGCGGACGCTGCTGAAGCTGATGGGCGCCTCGCTGTCGCTTGCCGGGTTGGCCGCCTGCAGCAGGGCGGAAAGCATCGTGCCCTATGTGCGCCAGCCGGAAATCCTCATTCCCGGCAAGCCTGTCTATTACGCGACCACGCTGTCGAGCGACGGCTTCGGCATCGGCGCCATCCTCGAAAGCCATGAAGGGCGGCCGACAAAGATTGAAGGCAATCCGGACCATCCGGCATCGCGCGGCGCGACCGACGCGGTGATGCAGGCAGCCGTGCTGACGCTGTTCGATCCCGACCGCGCGCGCACGCCGCTCAAAGGTGGCCAACCGGCATCCTATGGCGATTTCCTCAAGGATATGGCGGCGCTCGTCTCGCGATGGACGGCATCGCAAGGGCAGGGCGCGGCGTTGCTTCTCGAAGCCTCTACGTCGCCTACGTTTGTGGCTCAGATCGATGCGCTTCGGGTCCGGTATCCGAAACTGAAAATCTACCGCCACGACGCGTTGGCGACGCCGGCCGCGGAAGCAGCGTCACGCGCGCTATTCGGATCGCCGCTGGCGCCGATCTATCGCTTCGACCGTGCCGAAACGATCGTCAGCCTCGATGCCGATTTCCTCGGTGAGGGTCCCGGGCGGCTCGCCTATGCGCACGACTTTGCGGCGCGACGGCGGGTGCGCGATCCGTCTGATCGAATGAGCCGGCTGTATGCAGTGGAGTCGACGCCGACAATCACTGGTGCTGCCGCCGACCATCGGCTTGCGATCAAGCCAAGTGAAGTCGAAGCCGTGGCTGCCGGATTGAACGCGGCGTTGACCGGCCAAACCGGAGGTTCCGGCTCGCCGATCGACCAGGCCTGGATGACGGCGCTGGTCGACGACCTGAAAGTATCGGGCCGCGACGCGCTCGTTATCGCGGGGGCGCATCAGAGCGCCTTCGTTCACGCTGCCGCCTTGGCCGCCAATGCGACGCTTGGTGCGCTCGGCAACACGGTGGAACTGATCGAGCCGCCGGACGCGCTGCCGGTCGATGGCGATCTCGCGGCGCTGCGCGAGGCAATCAGCCGGCAAGCTGTCGACACAGTCGTGGCGCTAGGTGCAAACCCGCTGCACACCTCCCCGGCAAACCTTGATATGCGTAAGGCTTTTTCGGGACTGAAGCTGCTGGTCCATCATGGCCTCTACCGCGAGGAGACGGCCTTCCTTGCGCATTGGCATGTGCCGGCGGCACATGAGCTCGAGAGTTGGGGCGACATCCGCGCCTATGACGGTACCGCTTCACTGGTGCAGCCGCTGATCAAGCCGCTTTATGACGGCAAGACCGCGCATGAGCTGCTCGCCGTCCTTGACGGCCAGTTCGAGACCGATCCGATGTCGCTCGTCCGGCAACATTGGGCGGCACACGATGACGACGCCTGGAAGAAGGCGTTGCGCGACGGCATCGTCTTCGACAGCGCCGCCAAGCCTGTAACCGTCACCGTGCCGCCGGATCTGGGCAGCCTAAGGCCGGCGGCGAACGCTGCCGCCGGTATCGAGATACGGTTTGTCGCGGATCCCTGGCTGCGCGACGGCCGTTTTGCCAATGCGTCGTGGCTGCAGGAATTGCCGCGACCGCTGACCAAGATCGTCTGGAGCAATGCGGCGCTCATCTCGCCCGCCACCGCCGAGCGGCTGAAGATCGAGAACGGCAGGGTCATCAACGTCGTATCCAACGGGGCAGACATCGATGTGCCGGCCTGGATCGTGCCCGGCCACCCCGACGAGACGGTGACGCTTTCCTTCGGCTTCGGGCGCAAGGCCGGTTCCGTTGCCGCGCTGGCGGAAGGCTACGACGCATTTCGCTTGCGCAGCGGCGCTGAATGGTTTGCCACTGGGGCAGCTCTTGCGCCCCGGGAGAACAGCGTTCGGGTCATCACCACGCAGCATCATCAGGCGATGGAGGGGCGCGCCATCATTCGCCATGCGTCGCTCGATCTCTTCCGGCAGGATCCGCATTTCGTCCGCAAGGATGCGCCGCCGTCACCAACGGAATCGCTTTATCCCGAATGGCCCTACGACCAGGAAGCCTGGGCGATGGCGATCGACCTCTCGGCCTGCATCGGCTGCATGGCCTGCGTCTCGGCCTGCCAGGCCGAGAATAACATCGCGCCGGTCGGACCGGACGAATGCGAGCGTGGGCAGGAGATGCACTGGCTGCGGGTGGATCGCTACTATGCCGGACCGCTTGATGCGCCCGAGATCTTCTTCCAGCCGGTGCCTTGCATGCATTGCGAGAAGGCGCCCTGCGAGGTTGTCTGCCCGGTCAACGCAACGGTGCACACGCATGATGGGCTGAATGCGCAGGTCTACAACCGCTGCATCGGCACGCGCTATTGTTCGCAGAACTGCCCCTATAAGGTGCGTCGCTTCAACTTCCTCGACCACCAATCCTTCGACAAGGACGAAGCCGGGCCGGAACAGGGCGTTCACAATCCCAATGTCAGCGTGCGCTCGCGCGGCGTCATGGAAAAATGCACCTATTGCGTCCAGCGTATCAGCGCCAAGCGCATCCAGGCGCAGATCGAGAATCGCGACATCGCCGATGGTGAAGTTGTCACGGCCTGCCAGCAGGCCTGTCCGACCCAGGCGATCACCTTCGGCGATCGCAACAGGAAGGATGCAAAGGTCGTTCGCGAGAAAAGCGCGCCGCAGAATTATGCGCTGCTGGAGGAGCTGAACACAAGGCCGCGCACCACCTATCTCGGCAAGATCTCCAATCCGAACGGCAAGCTTGCCGGACCGGGCGAGGCGACCGATGGCTAAAGCGAGCGCCGATAGCCCTGCCGTCCTGCGCGGCCGCCACGATTTTCCGGAGATCAGCGGGCGCATTGGCTCGATCGTGCTCAACGGCCGCCTGCCGCGCCATTTCTGGACCGCGTTCTTCCTCTGCTTCCTGCTTGTCCTCCTGCTGCTCTATTCAATCACCTATCTGATCGCGGTCGGCGTCGGCGCTTACGGTATCGACATCCCGGTGGCCTGGGGCACGATGATCTCCAACTTCGTCTGGTGGATCGGCATCGGACATGCCGGCACGTTGATCTCGGCGGTGCTTTTGCTGCTGCGCCAACCATGGCGCGCCTCGATCAACCGCTTTGCCGAAGCCATGACGCTGTTTGCAGTCGCTATGGCGGGCCTGTTCCCCATCCTGCATCTTGGGCGGCCGTGGTTCTTCTACTGGCTGCTGCCGCTGCCCAATGTGCATATGCATTGGCCGCAATGGCGCAGCCCTCTCGTCTGGGATTTCGCGGCGATCGCCACCTACGCGACCGTCTCGCTGCTGTTCTGGTATATGGGACTTCTGCCCGATTTGGCGGTGCTGCGCGACCGAGCAAGATCCAGGCCGGCGCAGCTCTTCTACGGCATATTGGCGCTCGGCTGGCGCGGCTCGGCCTATCATTGGTCGCGCTACACGATAGTCTATTTCCTGATTGCGGCCCTGGCCACGCCGCTGGTCGTCTCGGTACATTCGATCGTCTCGCTCGACTTCACCTTCGCGATCACGCCCGGCTACCACTCGACGATCTTCCCGCCCTATTTCGTCGCCGGCGCGCTGCTCTCGGGCTTCGCCATGGTGCTCACCATCGCCATTCCGCTGCGCTGGGCTTTCTCGATCGAGGACCTGATCACGCTCCGCCACATGGACAATGCCGCCAAGCTGATGATCGCCGCCGGCATGGTCGTCGCCTATGGCTATGTCTCGGAGGCATTCTTCGCCTGGTATTCGGGCGAGCCCTATGAGCGCGCCATGATGGCGCAGCGCGCGCTGGGTCCCTATTCGCCACTGTTTTGGACGATGCTCAGCCTGAACTGCGGCGTGCTGCAGCTGCTTTGGTTCAGGCGCGTCCGCCGCAACATGCCGCTGCTGTTTGCGATCGCCATTGCCATCAACATCGGCATGTGGATCGAGCGCTACATCATCGTCGTCACCGGGCCGAGCCGCGACTATCTCCCGACCTCCTGGGGCGAACAGTCGCTGACCTGGCTCGATTTCGGCATCCTGTTCGGCTCAATCGGCACCTTCTTCGCGCTCGTCTTCCTGTTCATTCGCATCCTGCCCGCGATCACCATCTTCGAGGTCGAGGAACTTGCCGAGGAGGAGGGCAAGGTCCGATGAGCCTCTACGGCCTCATGGCGGTGTTTGCCGATCCCGAAGCGCTTGTCGAAGCCGCGCGCGGCATGCGTGAGCGCGGCTACAGGCACATGGACGCTTTCTCGCCGTTCCCGATGAAGGAACTGGACGAGATACTGGAAATCCCGCCCACGCGCTTGCCTTGGGCCGTGCTCGCCGGCGGCATCGCCGGGGCGGCGCTTGTTTACACGCTGATCTGGTATTCGGTCGAAATCGACTACCCCATCAATGTCGGCGGACGGCCGCTTCATTCCTGGCCGCCTTTCGTCGTCATCGCCTTCGAGGCCGGCATTCTGGGCGCTGCCTTGGCCGGTTTCCTGGGCATGCTCGCGGCCAACGGATTGCCCCGTTACTACCATCCGATCTTCAATGCCGAGCGTTTCACCTATGCGCGCGGCGGCAGGTTCTATCTCCTGGTCGAAGCGGATGATCCAAAATACCGCAAGGGCGTGACCAAGGGCCAGCTGACGCGGCTCGGCGCCGAGATCGTCGAGGAGGTCGAGGCGTGAGCGCCCTGCGCGTCACATTCGTGCTCGGCGCGCTGTTGGTCGCCGGCTGCCGCCAGGACATGGAGGACCAGCCGCGCTACGACCCGCTGGAGGCCAGCAACCAGTTCGCCGACGGCATGTCGGCGCGCACGCCGGTGGCGGGTACCATTACGCGTGACGCCGATCTTTCGCCGGTCTCGGACAAGATCCCTTATCCGATCACCATCGAGCTGCTGCAGCAGGGGCAGCAGCGTTTCGACATCTTCTGCTCGCCCTGCCACGGCCGCACCGGCGACGGTCGCGGCATGATCGTTGAGCGCGGTTTCCCGGCGCCGCCGAGTTACCATCAGGATGCGTTACGCAGGGCTTCGGACCGGCATTTCTACGACGTCATCACCAACGGCTATGGCGCCATGTATTCCTACGCGGCGCGCGTGCCTCCGCGCGACCGCTGGGCGATCGTCGCCTACATCCGTGCGCTGCAGTATTCGCGCGACGCGCCGGTCGCCGAGCTTCCGCAGACCCTGCGCGCACGGCTCGAGGCGGAGGCCGCGCCATGAGCCGCGTCGAGCAAGGTTTTCTGGCCGCCGGCATCGCGGGACTTGTCCTGTGCGTGCTCGGGGTATCGCTCGATGCCAAAGCGATGCTGGGTGCCTGGCTTCCCGCGGCCATCTTTGCGCTCAGCTTGCCGCTCGGCGCGCTGACGATATTGATGGTGCACGGATTGACCGGCGGACGCTGGGGGGAGGCGGTCCGTCAGCCGTTGCGCGTCATCGCGGCGACGCTGCCGTTTGCGCTGGTCTTGCTCGTGCCCGTGCTGGTGAGGCTCGATCTGGTCTTCCCATGGGCCGGCGCCGATACCGCGATGCTGCCCGAGAAGGTTCGCGAGAGCTTGCCTATCTCAACGCGCCGTTCTTCCTGCTGCGCTTTGCCTGCTGTGCCGCGATCTGGCTCGCTCTCACGTGGGTGGTGCTGAACGCGACACGCGATGAGGCCAGCCCGAATGATCGTAGCGGTAAAAAATTCGCTCTTGGCCTCATCCTTCATGCGTGTGCCGTCAGCGTTTTCTCCATCGACTGGATGCTGTCGCTCGAGCCGGAATTCACCTCGACAATCTATGCACTTTGCGAAGCGTCGGCCGAGATGGTCGGGGCATTCGCCCTGGCGATCCTGGTGCTGGCGGCAAATCGCGCGGTCGAGGTGTTGCCGGGTGGGGACGACGAAACCTCATTGAGTGAAGACCTCGCCAATATGCAGTTCGGCTTCGTGCTGACCTGGATCTACCTTACATTCATGCAATGGCTGGTGGTCTGGGGTGGCGATCTGCCCGATGAGATTCATTGGTACGTGGTCCGCAGCGACAACGGGTGGCAATATCTCCTCTACGTGTTGATTGCCTTGCAGGCGGCTGCTTTTGCCGGCCTGCTCAGCCAGGACCTGAAACGCAGCCATGCAGGCCTCGTCTGGCTCGCCGGAATTACCTTGGCCGGCCATTTCGCCGACGTGGTCTGGCGCATCCGGCCGCCGCTCTTTGCCGGCGGGCCGCTTGAGCTGTGGCATGATGCGGTCGCCTGGATTGGAGTGGGTGGGCTATGGCTCGCCCCGTTCCTTTTCCTGCTCCGCCGGCCGGACAAGATCGTCTGGTGGAAGCGGGAGGTCGCCCATGGCTAAGGCGCACCGCCATCCCGAGAGCCGCGATGTCCAGCCGCGTGTGCTGCTCGCTTTCGGCGGCGGGCTGTTGCTGTTCATCGCTTTAGCGGCGATCGGCGTGAAGCTCATCTTCAACACCACGCCGACCTGGTTGCCGCTTCCGGCCAACACCAATCCCGACAACCCGGATCTGCAAACCGCGCCGCAACAGGATCTCGCGGCCTTCCGCGCCGAGGAGGATCGCCAACTCAACATGCTCGGCTGGGTCGACCGCAATGCCGGCATCGCGCGCATCCCGATCGACGATGCGATGTGGGCCGTGGTCAGCAGCGGCCTGCCGGATTGGTCACGGCCGGGGGGCGGCGCAGCCGCGCGACCTGACGATTGCGCCTTCCTCACGGCGGCGGTTCCCCGTGCGCCTCAGGCCCAGAATTGCCAACAGCAGGATGGGGCAGGGCGATGAGAAGCTTGCTGGCCGGGCTTTGTTTGTCCATTGTCGGCACGGCCCTTGGCGCCGAACGGCCGGCATTCGATCCGAAGCCCGGCGCGCAGCTTAGCCTCGAGCGCGAATTGGCCGATGCAAGCGGCCGAAAGCTGACGCTGGGCGAGGCGCTCGGCGGGCATCCGGCGCTCGTCATCTTCGGCTACGACAAATGTCCGAACCTTTGTGGCGTCACCCAACAGGCGGTTGCGTCCGACCTGAAGAAGACATCGCTTCGCCCGGCGGATTACCGCGCGCTGTTCATCTCGATCGACCCGGATGATACCTCCGCCGATGCCGCCGAGGCGCGAGACGAAGTCGCTTCCGCCGCGGGTCCGGCCGGCCTATCGGCCTGGCGTTTCCTGACCAGCCGCGACGGCGCCGGCGCGGCGCTGGCCAATGAGGCCGGCATCACTTTCGACCGGCGCAAGGGCATCGACCAGTTCGTCCATCCGATCGCGGTCATTGCGCTGACACCGTCCGGCCGAATTTCGCAGGTGCTGCCGGCGCTGACCTTCACGCCGCGCGATCTTCAGCTCGCGCTGGTCGAAGCGTCGGCCAACAAGCTCGGGTCGATTGCCGATCACGTCTTCCTGTTCTGCGCGGGGTTCGACAGTTCCAAGGGCCAGTACACGCCGGCCATCTGGGTGGCGCTGAAAGCGGCCAGCCTGGCCACATTGCTCGGCCTCGCCGCTATCGTGCTCTGGCAAACGCGCAGGAGGGCACGGTGAATTTCGGCGTCCCCTTCTTCCCTCAGGAAGCATCGTCCGAAGCTGGCCATGTCGATGCGTTGTTCTACACGCTGCTCGTTTTCTCAGCCGTTCTCGGACTGACGCTCACCGGCCTGGTTGTCGGCTACGCCGTGAAATATCGGGTCGGCTCGAAAGCGGATCGCACCGGACAGCGTTCCCGCACCATGTGGCTGGAGATGAGCTGGACCGCCGCCAGCCTGATCATCGCCTTCATCTTCTTCGGCTGGGGCGCAGTGCTTTTTGTTCGCCGCGATCATCCGCCGGCGGACGCGCTGGAGATCACGGGGCTGGGCAAACAGTGGATGTGGGAGTTCAGGCAACCCGGCGGCCAGCGTGAGATCAACGAATTGCACGTTCCGGTCGGCAAGCCGGTCGTGGTGTCGCTCGCCTCGCAGGACGTCATCCATTCCTTCTACGTGCCGGCTTTCCGCATCAAGCAGGACGCAGTTCCCGGCCGCACGACACATATCTGGTTCATCGCCACCGAGCCGGGCCGCTATCACTTGTTCTGCGCCCAATATTGCGGCACGCAGCATTCCGAAATGGGCGGCTGGGTGACGGCGATGGCGCCCGAGCAATATGCCGCGTGGCTGAACAGCCAGGGCGAAGGCGAGACGCTTGCCGCGAGCGGCGAGAAACTCTTTCGCGCGCTGGGCTGCTCCGGCTGCCACGGCGCAAGCAGCAAGGTGAGGGCGCCGTCGCTGGAAGGCATTTTCGGCCGGCCGGTGGCGCTCGACAACCAGCAGACGGTCATCGCCGACGAGCGCTATTTGCGCGACTCCATCCTCAACCCGAAGAAGGAGATCGCCGCCGGCTACGAGCCGGTCATGCCGAGCTTCGAGGGCCTGATCGACGAAGGCGAACTGCAGATGCTGCTTGCCTATCTGAAGTCGCTTTCGCCACAACCGATAGCTGGAGCCAAGCCATGAGCCACGCGGCGATGCCTGGCACCTATCTGGCGGAAGGCAGCGGGCCTCGCGCCTGGCTGCTGACCACCGACCACAAGCGCGTCGCATGGCTCTATCTGGCCTCGCTGACGGCCTTCTTCTTCCTCGGCGGCGCCATGGCGGTGCTGATGCGCATCGAGCTGGCGACACCGGCCGGCGATCTTGTCTCCGATGACACCTACAACCGGCTGTTCTCGCTGCACGGCATCATCATGGTCTGGTTCTTCCTGGTGCCGTCGATCCCCGCGACGCTCGGCAATTTCCTTTTGCCGCTGATGATCGGCGCGCGCGACCTCGCTTTCCCGCGGCTGAACCTCGCCAGCTGGTACGTCTTCATCTTTGGCAGCCTGTTCGCGCTGTTTGCGGTGGTGGCCGGCGGCGTCGATACCGGCTGGACCTTCTACACGCCGCTGTCGACGCTCTATGCCAACGGCTTCGTCTCGACCGCGGCGTTCGGCGTGTTCATCGTCGGCTTCTCGACGATCATGACCGGCATTAATTTCATCGTCACGGTGCACACGCTGCGCGCGCCGGGGCTCACCTGGTTCCGCTTGCCGATCTTCGTCTGGACGCTCTACGCCACCAGCCTGGTGATGGTGCTGGCAACCCCGGTGCTCGCCGCCTCGCTGATCCTGATCGTGCTGGAGCGCGTGTTCGGCATCGGCATCTTCAATCCCGATCTCGGCGGCGACCCGCTGCTCTTCCAGCACCTCTTCTGGTTCTACTCGCACCCGGCCGTCTACATCATGATCCTGCCCGGCATGGGCGTGGTGTCGGAGGTCTTGCCCTGTTTCAGCCGCCGGCCGCTATTCGGCTACAAGGCGGTGGCGATGTCGTCGATGGCGATCGCCGTCTTCGGCTTCCTGGTCTGGGGCCACCACATGTTCGTCAGCGGGCAGTCGGCCTATGCCGGTGTGGTGTTCTCGTTCCTGTCCTTCTGCGTCGCCATTCCGTCGGCGATCAAGGTCTTCAACTGGAGCCTGACGCTGCGCAAGGGCGAGATCAGCTTCGAGGCGCCGATGCTCTATGCGTTGTTTTTCCTTGGACTGTTCACCTTCGGCGGATTGGCCGGGCTCTTCCTTGCGGCGTTGGCCGTCGATGTCCATGTCCACGATACCTATTTCGTCATCGCGCATTTCCATTACATCATGGTCGGCGGCATGGTGACGGCGTATATGGCCGGCCTGCATTTCTGGTGGCCGAAGATGACCGGCCGCCTGTATTCGGAAACGTCGGCGCGAATTGCAGCGACCGTCACCTTCGTCGGCTTCAATCTCACCTTCTTCCCGCAATATGTGCTGGGCTTCAACGGCATGCCGCGGCGCTATCATACCTATCCGCCTGAGTTCCAGTTCTGGAACGTGTTGTCCTCGGCCGGCGCGGTGGTTCTGGCGATCGGCTATTTGATGCCGTTGTTTTATCTTATTTGGTCGCTGTTTCGCGGCGCCCGCGCGCCCGATAATCCGTGGAACGCCACCGGGCTCGAATGGCAGACAAGCTCGCCGCCACCGCCGCATAATTTCGAGACCATGCCGGTCGTGACCAGGCCGGCCTATGCGTACGACATGAAGGGGCTCGAGCATGAGCGCTTCAGCCCGCACCGGGAGGAGGCGGCGCAATGAGCGGCACCGAGAGCGTCGCTTTCGACACGCCCCGGCGCGAACGGCGCGCCGATAATTTTGCTATGTGGGTGTTCATCGGCTCGGAGGCGATGCTGTTCGGCGCGATCTTCCTGGTTTTCCTCGTCGCGCATATCGATTTCGGCCCCGCTTTCGCCGCCGCCTCGAAACATCTTTCTCTGCCGCTGGGCACCTTCAACACGGCGGTCTTGATCACCAGCAGCTTCACCATGGCATCAGCGCATAGGCTTGCACTCCATAGACGTTGGCGTGCGACGATCTGGGCGCTGGCCGCGACCACGGCGCTGGGCGCGTGCTTCCTGGTCGTGAAGGGGATCGAATACGGCAAGGAGATCAGCGAGGGACTGGCGCCGCTTCTCGGCCTGCCGTTCCGCTATGCCGGGCCGGATCCCGTGCACGCCGAATTCTTCTTCGGCCTCTATTTCACGATGACCTCGCTGCATGCGCTGCACCTGATCGGCGGCATCGTCGTCATCGCCGGAATGATCGCGCTCTGGCGGACCGCCAGCCCTGCCAACCGGCTGCGCCGGGTGGTGGCCGTCGGCCTCTACTGGCATTTCGTCGACATCATCTGGGTGTTCATGTTCCCCGTTCTTTATCTGATCAACCGATGAGCGAACTGCGCAAACTCACCTTCGGCTATCTCGGGCTGCTCGCGCTGCTGGCGCTGACGGTCGGCTCATCCTTCGTCGATCTCGGCGGATTCAACGTCGCGCTCAACCTGGCGATCGCCGCCGCGAAGGCGATCCTGATCGCCATGCTGTTCATGCATCTGACCGGCACGTTGCCGCGGCTGGCCGTCGCGGCAGCCGGGCTTTGGCTCATCATCCTGTTCGGGCTGACGCTGATCGGACGATGAGCGGTAAGGCGGTGCCCTACGATCTAGCTGAACCCTGCAAATCCGTTCGATCTTCACGCTCTATCTCATCCTCGCGAAGGCTGCTCTGGAACATAGAAGATCGCTCGCAGTTTGGGTTTCGCTGCAGATGCCTATGGGCGTCTGGTGAGATCGGTGGCAACACCTGATCGGGCCGCGTCTGTCTCGCAGGCGTGGGCTTCATGCCCCGGCAGGATCTGCCGTGCGCTGTGCAGATGTCGCCGCCACAACCACAGGAGACAGCAATGAAGCATCAAACCTCATATGAACTACAATCAGTGGCCGTCGTCGACCGGCTTGGATTGGTTCCTCTGGCAACAAGAGCGCAGCGGATCGAGCGGTGGGCGGAATTGCTCGAGCGAAATCCTCTGCGGTGCCTCTCGGCCCTCACGGGAACCGAATATGTCGATCCTGAAGTTCGCGAACGGGTGCGGGCGGACGGGTCCCCGCTCGCGGTTGCGTTCGATGATCCGCTGCTGCGCGCGGCCGGATTGCAATCGGATACCTATGGAGAGGCGAAGCGCTTTTTCGAACTCTCCGATTGGCAGTTGCATGACGTCGTCTGCAGCTGCCATGCCGGAGCGACGATGCAGGCCAACTGGGCTGCGGCGCGGGTCCGCAGGCTGATAAACGGCAACCGGTTCTTCGCTTGGCTCAGAAGCCGCCTCTTGCACTGAAGCTCGTCACCGGCGAACGCAGGTCGCCGGCGGCACAGTGCCCACGACGCCGCGCCGATATCAGTGCGTCTGACACATGGACGTTTCGTCCATGCGCATCGATCGGATCAGGCCGCATGGAATGATTCCGCAGGCCCGCAGTTCGGCGCCCGGGCGGGGTAGGCCGGAAACCATGACCATGCCATCGTATGGCCAAGCCTCCAGAGACGATAACGAGCGGGAAAATGCCAAACGTGTTCGCGATCTCGCGCAAGAGCCGGCATTCCAAGCGGATTGGCCTTGGCTCTCATCCTGAAATACGGCAATGACCCGAGCGCACTCGACCGCGAGGCCGCCAAGCTGAAGCGGGAAGCGGAGAACACCGGGAATTGATCATCCGGTGTCTCGCTGGCAAGGCGGTACGGCCGACACCGCCAAGCGGTGGATAGCTCGTCTTCTCAGCCATTCTGGTCTATGGCGTGCGGCGAGGGTTGCTGGCTGCCGCCTGGACGTCTGCTGTTCTGGTCCGCCCAGACCCAGATGGCGACCAGAGCGATCACCAGAATGCCGAGTGCAATTATGATACGACGCATCAGCGGGCCGACACGCTTCCGCCGCCTGGCCTGTTGGCGGCCGGGTCAGAGCCGACGCCAACCGCGGGATCTGGCGCCACTGGACCACGCTCGGCTTCCGAGCTTTCCGACTCGATCTCCTGCACGGCTTGGTCCCAGTGTTCATGTTCGCGTCCCTCGGGGCGGCCTTCGCGTTCCCAGATCTCGTGGGCGCGTTGGCGAATCCGTTCTTCCCTATCCATGATGAACCTCCTTCGCTTGGTGCCTGAACCGGCGCTGTTGCGCCTAATCGGGTGGCAGTGGGTTTGTTCCGTCAGGGTTGGGTTTGGAGGCGCTTTCGGGAACGTCGCCGTCGCGCCGGTGTTATCCCAGGTGTTATCCATTGACGTAAACCGGAGATGAGTGATGGACGACGATCGGAACCGCCGCGAGACCGGCGCCACGAAATATCCTGTCAATACCGGTCCGGATCCCGCCGACCAATTTTCGCAGGATGCCGCCGAGAACGAAAAGCCTCGCGAGGGCATGGGTCTTACCCGGCGACAAGGTGAGGTAGAGGACAAGACCCGTCAATCCGAGGGCCGCAACCCACCGCGCCGGCCCAACCCAGCTACCGGAAAGAGTTCAGGAGCCGGCTCGGTGGCCGTCGAGCATTCCGAGGATGCCAAGGCGCACAGGCGCGGCCGTCAGCCCGGCGCCCATGTGGCGGAATGAGCGGAGCCGGGCGCATGGAACATAGCTTTGACTTCCAAGTTCGGTAGCGCCGTCCGCCGGCGATCCCTGCATCCCGGCGGTGGATTGTGAGACCCTGGAATTAGCCGGGGTTGCGGCAAGCACGGCGGACCGACGATGAACGGAACAGCTTCAAGCGGACATTTCCACAAATGGACGGGCGCGGTGGCGTGCCGTTCATCCAATTGGCGCCGATCGAAGGCATGGCTGGTTTTGCCTGTAAGTGTCCTGGCAGGTTTTCTCTGCGTCCCTGCATCGGCGCACCAAGCCCCGGCAGGCTGGCAGTACGATCCTTCCTGCTGCGCCGGGGTGGATTGCTACCAGGCCCCGCCCTCGGATGTGAAGGAGACGAAATACGGCTACCAACTCTCGACCGGGGAACTGATCCCTTACACCGATCACCGCATCAAGCGATCCCGAGACGAATATTTTCATGAATGCAAGCCGGGCGGCGACGCCGGATCGCAGCACTCCTTCTGCCTCTATGTTCCGGACCGAGGAATGTAAGCCGGAACGGCTTGACCGCGAGATCGTGAGCGAAGAAAGGCCCGCCGTCCAGGCGGGCCTTTCGCCTGCGCGAAGGCGAGGGCCTACTTGTTGCAATTCTGCATGTTGGATGTGGTGTTGCCACTAGCGGTGTTGTTGTCGATGTCGTTGCCGGCGGCGTCCTTGCATCGATCGCTGGACCCGTTGGGCTTGGTCGTTGTGCTGTTTGTGGTGTTTGGATCGACCGTGCCGCCATTGCCGCCATTGCCGTTATTGTTGCCGGTGCCCGTCATGGTGCCTGTGCCATTGGTGCCCGTCGTGGCACCGGTCCCGTTACCGCCGGTTCCGGTGCCCGAGCCGCCGGATTGTGCCATTGCGGATGTGGCGAGGATGATTGCGACGGCCGAAGCCGAGAGAAGTTTAATCATGGGGGAGTCTCCTGTTTGATCGCCCGATTGCGATGTGAGTCAAACACGAGATTCCAGCCGTTGTTCCAGTTTACCTGTCTGTGGGCATGAGGAACAATTGACGTTATTTGTTCGTGTGGACTTTCTGGCGCGGGTTGATTCCGCCTGCCGAGGTGGTGTCGTTTTCGACATCTCCCTCGACCGTATTCTCACCATGCTCCAATTCGTCGCCTTCCTTGATGGTGCCCTTGGAGGTGCCGATGCCGGGATCGTTCGCCATATCCGCGTCGCTCGGTTTTTTCGATTTCGGGTGCTGGTTTCCGCTCATGGCTGTTCCTCGCTGTATCTTGCCGAACCGGAGGCGGCGCCGAATGTTCCGGCGTCAAACGCCGAACGGATAGGTTTCGGGCACGCCTTCGGCGGCGTGCCCGGGTCCGAGCGGCGTGACGGCGCTGGTTTCATCGAACCAGACGAAGGCGTCGAACTGCCGGGCCAGCGAAGCGTCGGCATAGTGGCTGTGCAATTCGGTTTCCGGCCGGTAGATCACGCCGATGAAGCGCTCCAGGCGGTGCTCGGTCAGACGGTCGCGCAGGTTCGGGTCGCGCCCGAGGTCGAGCAGGAACCGGTCGATGCCGGCGTCGTGGCAGAGCCGCTCGTAGCTGTCCTCGCGCGAAGGCCGCACCGACTTGATTTCCATCTCACCGTCCCAATCGGTTGCCGCGGCGACTGTGCCCGCATGCGTGCCGAAACCGATGAGTGCGGCGGCATCGCCGAAGCGCTGCCGGCAGAGCTGGCCGATATTCACTTCCTCGCGCGAGGTTCCCATTTCGGTGTAACGCGCGTCGCCGATGTGGGAATTGTGCGCCCACACCACGGCTTTGGCGTTCGGTCCCCGCGCGTCGAGAATGTGTTCCAGCGTTTCGAACATATGCGTGTCGCGCAAATTCCAGGATTGCGATCCGCCGTAATACATGGTGCGGTAGTAACGCTCGGCGGAGGCGATGAGCCGGGCGTTCTGCGCGGCGTCGAAAAGGTCCTCGCCGTCCTGGCCGGCATGGTCGAGCTGCCTTGCAAGCATGTCGCGGCATTGTTCGAGGACCGCTTCCTCGCATTCGCGATAGCCCTTGGTCAGCGCGGCCCGGGCATAGGTCGACGGTTCGGTCTGCCACGGCGTCAGGCAGCCATAGCGCTCCCGCGCAACTCTTGCCGCTTCCGGGTCAACGCGGTCGAGATAGTCCAGGACGGCGGCGATCGAGCCGCGCATGTTGTAGATATCGAGGCCATAGAAGCCTGCTTGCGGCTGGAATGCCTTGACCCTGTCATTGTGCTCGCGCAGCCATTCCACGAATGCCGCGACGTCGGTGTTGCGCCACATCCAGATTGGAAAGCGCTTGAACGGCCGAGCGGCGCCAGGCGAGGCGCCGCGGCCGCGGACATAGCGGTCGATCGCGGCGGCATCGGGCCAATCGGCCTCGACCGCGACGATCGTGAAGCCATGTCTCTCGATCAGCCTTCTGGTGATTGTCGCGCGCGCCCGGTAGAATTCGGACGTGCCGTGGCTGGCCTCGCCGAGCAGCACGACCCGCCGGTCCGCGAACCGGTCGAACGCTTCGGCGAAGCCGGGGTCGTCGAAGTCCAAAAGCGGCTCGGCCGCCGCCGCGATCATCTCCGGCAGGCTGTGCGGGCGGGCAAGCGGTATCGTGCGGGCAATCCGTGGGCGGCTTTCCTCCCGCCAGCCCTGTTCACCGATCAACGGGACGAAGCGCACCCCGCCGAAATCCTCCTCGCTGTAAGTCGATGCGCCGGTGCGGGTTACCTTGAGCAGCCGCTGCTCGTCGGGATCGTCGCCGACCGGGATGACCAGCCTGCCGCCGACATCGAGCTGTTGCTGCAAGGCCAGCGGCGCACCCGGTCCGCTCGCAGCCACCACGATGGCATCGAAGGGCGCCGCTTCGGGCCAGCCCCTTGTGCCGTCGCCGGTCCGCACTTCGATGTTGCCATAGCCAAGGTTCTGGAAACGCCGCCGCGCGACTTCGGCCAGCGCCGCATGGCGTTCGATCGTGTAGACATGGTCGACGACGCGGCTCATGACCGCGGCTGCGTAGCCAGATCCCGTGCCGACTTCGAGCACCTGGTCGCCCGGGCGGATCTGTGCCATTTCCAGCATGAAGGCGACGATGTAGGGCTGCGATATGGTCTGCCCTTCCGCGATCGGCAACGGTCCGTCCTCATAGGCGAATTCTTCGTAGCCAGGATCGACGAAGGCTTCGCGCGGAACCTCGCGCATCGCCGCCAGTATCTCCCTGTCACGGATGCCGCGACGACCGAGATGAACGTCGACCATGCGGCGGCGCTCTCGCGAAAGATCAAGCACCGGAATTCCCTCCGTCCCGCCTATGCGCCGACGCTGCCCGGCCAAAGCGTCTGAATGTCGCTGGGCAGGGCGGCGCGCACCTTGGCCGATTGGCCGAGATCGACATGATGGACAAGTGTCTTGAACACCGCGCGCGCCGCATCGCCGGGATCGACCGGGCGCGTGGCCTTCAATGCGTCCGCAACCGGGTCCAGAAACTCGTCGATAGATCGGTCGCGGTTTGGCTGATCGGACGGGTTGTACTGATCGTAGTAGGCTCCGCGGATCAGGAGCGGCAACTCGGCGGCGAGATTGGCTCCCAGATCCGGCGGCAGCCTGTCACGCAAGGTCCGCAGGACGACGCCGAGGGTATGCCACGCCAACTGCCGATCGGGCCCGAGATCATCCATGATCTCCTTCAGCCAGATATTGGTGGTCTGTATCGTCTTGTCGAAAACGTCGAGGCCATTAGAGCTCATCATCGCCTCCAGATGAGAAAAATGCCCACACGCCCATCGAAGACAGAACACGCTACCGGAGTTATTGTTTCGTCCGTTTGGCAATGTTTTGATTGGCTGCCCGGAAATTCTGGAAACCGTCCTCATCGGCAGAGGCGCCAGAGTCTGCTTTCAGCCCAACACCCCGCAAGTTGGCGTACCGCTTCCGGCCCCAAATCGGGACATTTGCCGACGGGTCAAAGCGGCGTCACTACCTAGCATCAGGAGGCACATGCTAGCTGACAGGCGAAGGCTGGAGGTCATCGACCATCTGCGTCGAGAACAGATTGCCGGCGGCGTGCCATGTCGAGCCGGATGTCAGTTGCGAGCGCTCGGGCCGTCACGCAACGCGATTGACCCAGGAGGGTGCAATGACGAGGACCACGGACATCGATACGCTCGATGAAGTCGACCACGTCCTTGGCGAAGAATACGAGCACGAACCCGTTCCCATTTCCGCCAGGCGGAGCACGTTTTCGGTGACGACCGTCTGGATCGGGTTCCCGATGATCATTACAGGAGCGATGACCGGATCCATCCTTGTGCTCGGCATGGGGTTCCGCAACGCGCTCTGGGCGATGGGGATCGGCAACCTCATCATGTTCGCTTACGTCGGCGCGCTCGGCCTTCTGGGGACGCGGCGCGGCATGAACTTCTGTGCCATATGGACCGACGGCCCGGCAGCCGCCGTCGGGTGTGCGGCGTGCGATCGCCGGGCCTAACCGGGCAGTTGTGAGTCCAGCCGGCTGACCGCATCATATAAGGTGAATCTAATATTTCGTCATGCGAACAGGGGAAAGCCGCGCACCGACCCATGGCTTGAACTGATTAGTCCTAAACTGGCCAAGAAGCGCTCCAGACTTTGCACGAGACCGCAATTGCCGAAATGGCTTACGGCAAGCTCCAAGATACCTGACGGTCCCGGTCCGTGATGGAGCCCATAAGCCGGTATTGTGTCAGCTCCTACTGATGAACGTTCCACAGTTAGCACGCCCTGGCGCCCTGCTGCCGGCTGATTCAAACGTCCTTCGTTCGGATGGCGATTACCTTAGCATAGGCCGATATAACAATATCAGCCGGCGTCCTGTATCTAGTCCGTGCCCCCGCCGGTCAGGCCCGGCTCGTGGGCACCCCCCGCTTTCGAGCCGGGCCGCTCACCGATCGGTTGGTCCCCGTTTGGGGTTGGCTATCGGTTTTGCCGGTCTTCGCGCACAACGTTGTAGAGAAGCAGTCCAGCCATCAAAGACACGACGGCGCCCACCATGTCGTGGCCGGTCAGCCCCGAATAATACACGAACGCAAATGCCAACTCGGCCATGGGTCCACCTGAGCGCGCGATACTTGGTGAGAGAACCCTTAGAGCAAGCTAATGTTCCTGACGGTCAGCGCCAATGCAGGCAACATGGCGTCCGGCCGTTGTTTGATCGGGCGGTTTCGCGTCTGGGCCGAACCATTCACGCAAGCGGGCTCGGGGTTCACGACGGCGGATTCATGCGCCCACAACCGGCTACCGCTCGGCCGTCCCTTCGGAAACGCCGGACTGCATCCTGGACTTGCCTATCGGAAAGCGCGTGACATCTGGTCGGTGAGCGGCTTCAGCAGATAAGACCAGACACTGCGTTGGCCTGTGCTTATATGAACCTCGGCCGGCATGCCGGGCTTGAGCACCTTCGTATCCCTCAGGCAACCGGTCTTGTTCTCGACGCTGATGCGTGCCGAGAAATAGGAGAGCTGGCGCTGCGGGTCCTTGATCAGGTCCGCGGAAATCCACTTCACCGCGCCCTGGCATGCGGGCGTCGTGCCGGCATCGAATGCCGGGAAGCGGATCGAGACAGGTTGACCCGGCTGAATGTCATCCACCCGCGCAGGCGGAATGAGCGCGTCCACGACAAGATTGTCCGCATCGGGGACAATCGTCATCAGCAGTTCCCCGGGAGCGATTACACCGCCGATCGTGTGGACGGTGGATTGCTGTATCGTTCCCGATTGGGGGGCGCGGATTTCAGTTTTGGTGAGCTCGTCCTGAGCCACGATCCTGCGTTCGTCAAGCTCGGTCCGTTTGGCTTCGGTTTCGCGCAGCTCCTTTGTCACTTCGCTGCGCCTTTGCTCGTCAAGCTGCAGAACCTGCAACTCGGTTTCGGTGATCTTGACCTGCGCTTCCGCGACGGCCGCCGCCAGCCGCCCGGACTCGCCTTTGGCCCGTGTCGCGTCCAGTCTGACGTTGCTGAGCCTCTCCTTCGAAACCAGTTTCTTGGAGTAGAGAGCATCCACATCGGTGAGGTCGCGGCCCAGCAAGGCCGCGGATTCGTCCATCGCGGCCTGCTGTGCCTTCAGGCCTTCGAGCTGTCGCTGGATCTGCTCGGTCTGGCTGCGAAGAAGCGTTTTTTGGCCGGCCAATTCCGAAGCCCGCGTCTGCAGCAAGGCGCGCTCGCCGTCGACCAGCGCCACCACGCTTGGCTTGTTCATCTCCGCTTGAAGAGCGGCTGGAAGCTGCATTGTCGTCAGCCCCTGTCGCTCCGCCTCGAGACGGGCAAGCCGCGCTGTGGCGCGATCGAAATCCTCGCTGATGATCTGGAGGTTTGCGCGTGCCAGCGTGTCATCCAGCCTGACCAACACGTCGCCCGCCCGGACATGATCGCCATCCTGCGCAAAGATGCCGCTGATCGTGCCGCCGGCCTGGTGCTGCACCTTCTTGGTGTTGCTTTCGACCACCACGGTCGCGGGGGCGATCACGGCGCCGGCGATCTCGGTCAAGCCGAGCCACAGCCCTCCGCCAACCACCAGCAGGCAAGTCACCGCCAGGCCGAGAGCCAGGCTCGGGCCGAGGCTGCCGGGCGGCTTGAGCGCGTTCGCGCCCGGGGAGAGCGAAACAGCACCGAAGCCAGCATAGGAGCGCAGGTCCGCAAACAGGCGAGGCAGGACGTCACGAATGTCCGGAACGAAGCGAGGCAGGACGTCACGCATGTCCGCTTACACCTCTCTGGGTCGGAATGATCGGACGATGGGTGGCGGGAACGGGTGGTCGCGTCATGCTCGACAAGACCTCCTCGCGGGAGCCAAAGGAGCGGACCATGCCGTTGGCCAGCACCAAGACCTGGTCGATGTTGGTGAGAGCGGACGGGCGGTGCGCGACAACAATCACAATGCCTCCGCGTTGACGCACAGCCAGAATCGCTCCGGCGAGCGCGGCGTCACCTTCGACATCAAGGTTCGAGTTAGGCTCATCCAGAACGACCAGAAACGGCTCGCCATAGAGCGCCCTGGCGAGGCCGATCAATTGTCTCTGGCCTGCCGACAAGGCCCGGCCTCCCTCGCCGATGCGGGTTTGGAAACCCTCCGGCAGATGCATGATCATCGAATAGACGCCTGCTGCTCTCGCGGCTGCGAGCACGCCCTTGGGGTCGCTCTTGCCGCCGAACCTCGAGATGTTGTCCGCCACGGTTCCATCGAAAAGCTCAACGTCCTGCGGCAGATAGCCGATATGAGCGCCGAGCGAATGCGGCGCCCACTGATCGAGAGGGGCCCCGTCCAGCCTTACTTTGCCGTTGAGCGGCTTCCAGGCGCCGACCAAGGCCCGCACCAGCGTCGTCTTCCCGGAACCGCTCGGGCCCACGATGGCCATGCCCGCGCCGCTGGACAGCTGGAAACTTACATCTAGCACGGTCGGCTTGGGCGTGCCGGGCGGCGCCACCGTTAACCTCTCGACAGTCAGCCGCGTTTGCGGCCGGGGCAATTCCAAGGGCTCGACCGGGTCTTCGAACGAATCCAACATAGCCTTGAGCTGGAAATAGCTGTGCCGTGTCGCCAGGAAGCCTTTCCAGTTTGCGATCGCCGCATCGACCGGAGCAAGCGCGCGGCCCAGCAAGATCGATGATGCGATGATCACGCCGGGGGATGCTTCGCCGCCAATGACCAGATAGGCGCCTAGGCCCAGCACTGAAGACTGCAGTGCCATTCTCAGCGCCTTCGACAATGAACCGGTCCCTCCGATGATGTCGGAGAGCCGCTCCTGATGCGCCAGGTAGCTATGAACGATATCGCTCCAGCGCCCGGCTAGTCTGGAGGAGAGGCCCATCGCGTGGACGACCTCCGCATTGCGGCGGCCGGACTCGGCAAGAGCGCGCTGCGAGATCATCGCTTCGGATGTCAGCCTGGCGGGCCGGCGACCGAAGATCTCCGCCACCGCGGTCAGCGCTACCACAACAAGAGCGCCGATCGTCGCCAATACGCCAAGCGACGGGTGCAGCAGATAAATGACCAGCAAATAGAAAGGAATCCAGGGCGCGTCGAATATGACGGTCGGCCCGGATCCCGAAAGGAAGCCACGCAGGTGATCAAGGTCCCGCAACGGATTGAGCCTGTCCGCCTCCCGCCCCGCCTTGAGCGGCAAAAGCACCGATATCGCGAACGCCCTTTGATGAAGATTTCTGTAGAGCCGGCTGGCAATGCGGACCAACAGGCGAAGCCGCACGAAGTCGAGCAGCCCGTAGGCCGCGTAAAGGCCCAGCATTCCAATCGTTAACCCGACGAGGGTCGGAACGCTCTGGGACGGCAGCACCCTATCATAGACCTGAAGCATATAGAGAGACCCGGTCAGCGCCAGGAGGTTTGTCACCGCTGAAAAAAGCCCAACCCCGAACAAGCCCTGAGCGCAGTCCGACATTGCGATCCGTAAAAGGGAGGAGGATTCTTGCTTGCTCTTCATTTGCCTTCTGATTTTTCACGCGGATAGCCGCGCGGCTTTGTTGGCGCTGCCCGAGATGGGAAACTTTGACTGCATGGATATGCCTGGTCCGAGCGATTGCCGGACGTGAAGCGTCGCTAATGTAGCCTACTTTAATCCAAATGAAGCGAAATCGTGACCCCTGTGCCAAAACGGGGCAGTAAATCGGTGGAAAGTGGGGATAATGTCAGGAGAAAATTTTCATAATATCACGACCGACGAAGCGAGACTTGACTGAAAACATTGAGCTTTTCTTGAAGGGTGCCGAGGAAGGAGCGGAACCCGATCACTTATTTTGACCGGTGAAACCGGTATGTGATTTCTGTCTAATATACCTTTCGTCTAGGCAAGCCGTGCAGGGGGCGTTGCCGAATTACAAGAAGGAACAAGTATGGCAACTTTGCACTATGCATCGGGCGGTTCGGCCGCCGAGGTTGCAACAGCCGGATTCAATCTGGTCGACGTTCAGTACCTTTCCCAGGTGAACGCGCTTCCCGACGGAATGAAGGGATTGGTCTATCTCAGCGCCCATGATGGCGTCACCCAGTCGTTCATCGACAAGGTCACTCCATTCCTCAACAATTCGAAGGTTTTCGGATTCTTCCTGATGGACGAGCCGGATCCGACCGGAAGATGGGGAACTTATGCGAGCGCTGAAAACCTGAAGGCGGAATCGGACTGGATCCACTCGCATTTTCCGGGCGCGAAGACCTTCATCACGATGATGAATATGGGGTCTTCCACCAATCCGGATTTCACCAACACCTACAATCCCGCAAACACCGGTATCGATTATTACGGTCTTGACCCGTATCCGGTGCGCACCGGCACAACCAGCGTCGACTATGACATGATCGACAGGGCCGTGGCCGCGGCCGTGAAGTCCGGTATCCCGATCGACAAGATCATTCCCGTCTACCAGACCTTCGGCGGCGGCGGCTGGGAAACCGACACGGGCGGAAAGCACGTCATGCCCACCACGTCGCAAATGCAGACGATGATGGACCACTGGGCCAAGCTCGTGCCGTCGCCGGCGTTCGACTACGCTTATGCGTGGGGCTCCCAGAACGGCGACACCGCGCTTGAGAATTCACCGGAGCTGCAGGCGTTGTTCCGGCAGCACAATGCCAGCTCGACCTCGTCGGCGCCGCCGGCGACCACAGAGCCGACACCGCCAACCTCCGAGCCTGCTCCGACAACATCAGACGCGACGCCGCCGACGACGAGCACAGATCCTTCCCACAACGATCATGTAATCCATGGCGGTAAGGGCAACGACACTTATCATATCAACAACGCGCATGATAAAGTCATGGAAACCAACGGTGGCGGCTTCGACAAGGTGATGGCATCGGTAAGCTATGCTCTGTCCGCCGGCTCGCATGTCGAGCAGCTTTCCACCTCCAGCACGCGCGGCAAGGCCGCTATCGATCTGACGGGCAACGAGTTCGGCCAGACGATCCTCGGCAACAACGGCGATAACAAGATAAATGGCGGTGGCGGGTCTGACCTGTTGAAGGGCTATGGCGGACACGATGCCTTCGTGTTCAACACGGCGCTTGGAAAGTACAATATCGACAAGATCGCAGATTTCGATGTTTCTCGGGACAAGATCTATCTCGACCACGGCATATTCGCCGGGCTTCAGAAAGGCGCGCTCGCAGCCGGCGATTTCCATATCGGTCGCAGCGCACATGATGCGAGCGATCACATCATCTACAACAGCGCGACAGGAGCGCTGTCCTTCGACAGCGACGGGATCGGCGGCCATGCGCAGGTCCAGTTTGCCAGTCTCTCGCCACATCTGCACCTGGGCGAGAACTCCTTTCTTGTGACCTGACAGGAGGCCTACCGATAGGAGCGCCCGGCGCTCCTATCGGCCTGGCTCGGAAACCGGCCTCCACGCCATTCCTGGAACTTGCAAAACCAACAGGGCTTGGCCCGTTGGCCTCTCCTCTGCGGTCTTCAGTTGCCGCTTGCCGGACCGAATCCCAACTCAGTCAACTCTCGCGTGTGCCGCTTGCCTGGCTCCCGCCTTTTTCTCGAATCTGCGGGAACATTTTCCGGCGATCGAGGTTTCACTGACCTGGGACAAAGGGTGCGGGAGGATGACATGCCGAGCTACGAGGTCGAGGAGATTTTCGCCGGAAAGGTGATTGTCTCGCACAAGATCGTCGCGCCAACGCCCTTCCGGGCCGCAAAGATTGCAACCAATCGGGACGTTACCCTGCGAAATTCCGAGGTTCGATGGATACGGGTCTTTGAGGAAGACCGACGGCACCGGGCGTATGAATACACCGTCATTGAGCGACCGCAGTTTGTATCGCGCGCTGGGCCGTCATAGAGCCTCGGCGCCCGGCCAGCTTTCTCTATTTTCCCCATCCGATAGCGAGAGATCTCGCGTCCAGCAGCAGTAAGCCGCTGGGAGATTCCCGTCGAACCCGCATCGGTTTCCGACACCCATTTCCCTGATCACCACGCGGAACCGGCTGGTCCCGTCATTCGAACAGACGAGGACAAGTCCAGGGGGCGCCCCTAGCTTTGATGGTCGACTGACGCATTCCTCGCAAAGACAGCGGACCATGAAAGACTATCCAAGTTCCAGCCATTTCGGGCAGCTGGCGAACCGCAGCTTTTGGGGAGTGGCGAAATGAAGCCGCACCTGGTCTGCGTCGGCGGCGAGGATCACGCTCTGCGAATTCCATTCCTCATGGAGGTGCGTGAGAGGGGCTTCCAGATCACTGCCGTTTCGACCTGCGACGGCGCCTCATTCCTAAGACATGGGATAGCGCACAGACGCTATGGCTTCGACCGCTTCAGCAGCGGCAGTGGGAAAGCGGGCACGGTCAGGGCGCTGCGCGGATTGATAGCCGAGTTGCGGCCCGACATCGTGCAGAGTTTCGACACCAAGCCTAATCTCTTGACCCCGCTCGCGGTGCGAGGGCAGGTGCCGGTTGTCCGCACGATCAACGGGTTGGGCTGGACCTTCTCGTCACGTGCGCCGCGCGCTTTGGCGCTTCGCCCGATCTTCTGCGGCCTGCAGTGGCTGTCGTCGTTCTGGACGGCAGCGACAGTGTTCCAAAACCACGACGATCGGACGTTCTTCGAAAGGTATCGGCTGCTCGGGCATGGTGAAAAGCGCGTCATCGCCGGGTCCGGCATCGACATCGGCGCATTCGCGGCTGCGAGACACCTTGGGCCGTCCGCCGCGACTATGCGCCAGGAACTAGGACTTCAATCGGCTGAAGTCGTGATGTTTGTCGGCCGGCTGACCCGGCAGAAGGGGATTCCGACCCTTCTCAAGGCCGTGCCGAAAGTTCTCGCCAAACGGCCAGACGCGCGCTTCGTGTTAATTGGGCCGTGGCAATCCGAAGGCCCCTTTGCGGTCGACGAATCGGAAATCCGGCGGCTTGGGTCAGAAGTCGTCGTGTTGGGGAAACGCCAGGACGTTCCTTCGCTCCTGGGCATGGCCGACGTCTTCGCCTTTCCAACCGAATACCGCGAGGGAATTCCTCGCGTGTTGCTGGAGGCAGGGCTTGCGGGCCTGCCCATCGTAGCCTCAAGGATGCCGGGCTGCACCGATGTCGTCCAGGATGGATGGAACGGCTATCTGGTTGCACCGCGCGATCCGGATGCGTTGGCGGATCGCATAGTCGACCTGCTCTCGGATTGCGCGCACGCCAAAGCCATGGGTGCCCGGAGCGCCGCGCTCGTCAGAGAGCGTTTTGCCCTTTCGGGAGTGGTCGAGCAGTACTGCGACCTCTACAGGAGCGTCCTGGCGACTCAGGCCAGAGGCGGTCTTGCACACTCCGCGTCGGCAGACCGTGTCGCCAAGCGCCGATTGGGCGAGGCGCGCCGATGATAAGGGATGCATTGCTCGCTGCGGGCGTTGCCTTGTCCTTCGCGTCGCAGGTATCGGTACCGGGTTTGCCATTCGGTTACGGTGAGCTGTTCCTCGTGCTCTGGATCGTGCTGTCCGTCGGCCGGATACTGGCAGGCGGCCCGATCGAGGCGACGCCGGCCTTTTTAAAATTGGCGAAGTTCTGGTTGCTTTTGTCGCTGACGTTGGCGATCGGGACCGCCGTCGGCTACTCCACAACCGTGCTCTACCTCACAGGGTTGTCGCACGACGCGATGGCCTATGCGCTGTTGGCGAGCGTCACCTGTCTTGCCGCCCTGGAACCCGACGCCGAGTCCCATCTTCGGCGCAGCGCCTGGTGGGTGATCGCAATCGCTTTCGGCGCTTTCATGGTCCAACTCGGGCTTGCCTGGGGTTGGATACATCAGTCGGGGATAGATCCGTGGTATTGGGATCGCTTGCGCGGCTGGTCGGAAAATCCCAACCAACTCGCGCTTTATTGCGCGGTCTTCGGCCCACTGGCTCTGCACCTTGCGGTGACCACCAACAACCGACGGGCCCAGTTCTTCGCGCTATCGAGCCTTATCCCGATCTTCTATGTCGGACGACTGACCAAAAGCGACACCTATCTCTACACCACTATTCTGAGCTGCCTCGTGTTTCTCGGACTGCGGCTCAGGGTATGGTTCGCATCCGCCTCTGACCGAGCCAGTCTTTCCCGGCAGATTGCGCTCTTGCTGATCGTTGGCGCCGTTCCCTTGGCGATCGCGGTTGCGCCGTTTGCCGCCGCCGAGGAGAGCAGCGTGGCGCAGTTCGCCAAGAGCCTCACCAAGGACGGAGGCGGCGAGGCGACTGAGGAGACATTTGACCTGCGGGTCTTTCTATGGGGCGAGGCGGTCGAGAAGGGACTGGAGTCCTGGTCGCTCGGCCTTGGTCCCGGTCCGCACCTGGAGCGGCCACCGGTCGCGGACAGGCAGTTCCTGGAGCGACCGTTCGAAGCTCACAACACAATACTCGATCTCTATCTTCAGGGCGGTCTGGTGGCGGTCCTCGCTCTGATTTGGATCGTCGCATCGGCCGCCATGTCTGCCTGGCGCAGCCGGTTCGACGCGCTTTCGGTTCTTCTTGCCTCGGTGGTCGTCTTCAGCATGCCTCATCTGATCATCCGCCACCCGATCGTATGGTTCGCGCTGACGTTCTGCCTTGCCGCAGGAATGCGTCCCGAGGTTCGCCTTCGGCCCCAGCATGTGAGGGTGGCGTGATGTGTGGGATTGCCGGAATTCTGATCTCGCCGGCGCAAATGGACCCGAAGTCGCTTGAAGCGATTGAGCCTATGACGGCCTCGCTTCGGCATCGCGGACCGGATGGCCAGGGGCTGTGGGTGGATCGCGACGCCGGGATTGCCTTCGGCCACCGGCGGCTTGCCATCGTTGATCTGTCGAGCGCAGGGCAACAGCCGATGCTCTCCGCCAGCGGCCGGTACGTGATCACCTTCAACGGCGAGATTTACAATTTTCGCGACCTGCGGCGCGAACTTGAAAGCGCCGGTCGACAGTTCCGTGGGACCGGCGATACCGAAGTCTTGTTGTGCGCCATTGAGACGTGGGGCCTTGAGCCTGCCCTGAGGCGCAGCGCAGGCATGTTTGCCTTTGCGCTATGGGATCTGAAGACCAAGACCCTGCACCTTGCCCGGGACAGGATCGGCAAAAAACCGCTCTACGTCGCCCTGGCCGGGCATGCCCTGGTTTTTGCGTCGGAGCTCAAGGCAATCAGGTGCTTTCCGCACTTCTCTCCCGAGCTCGATCTCGGGGCCGCCGAAGCTATGCTTTCGAAAGGGTGGGTGCCGGATCAGGCATGCATCTGGCGGAATGCGTTCAAGTTGCCGCCCGGTTCCGTGCTCTCTATCAGGTCTGCGGATCTCGCACAGGCGGGCAGCGCCGCATCGCTTTCCCAGCGTGCCGAGCACTGGTGGTCGCTGGCCGAAATTGCCACGAAGGGCCGCGAGGACCCGATCGCCGGCGGTGACGACGATCTCACCAATGAGCTCGACGAGCTGCTTCGGCTCGCAGTTCGCGAACGTATGATTGCCGACGTGCCTTTGGGCAGCTTTCTGTCCGGCGGGATCGACAGCTCCACCGTCGCGGCTCTGATGCAGGCTCAATCCAGAAGTCCGGTGCGCACTTTCACCATCGCCTTCGCCGAGGGGGGATTTGACGAGAGCGGCTATGCCGCGGAGGTGGCAAAACATCTGGGCACGGATCATACGGAGCTTCACCTTTCGCCTGGGGCGGCACGCCAGGTCATTCCGGAGCTGCCCCGGATATGGGACGAGCCATTCGCCGACGAATCCCAGATACCGACGCTGCTGGTGGCGCGGCTCGCCCGTCAGCACGTGACGGTCGCTCTGTCGGGCGACGGTGGCGATGAGTGCTTTGCCGGCTATGGCCGCCACTTCATGGCGGATCGGCTGAAGCGTCAGCAAAGTCTTCCGCTCGCAGTGCGTCGCACGCTGGCAACCGGCTTGGACTTGCTGGCCCGTGCGGCGCGCGAGGATGTCCTGGACAGGCTCCCGCTTGCCGCAAATGTGCGCCATATGCTGCGGAGCGACCGGCTCAATCGTTTCGCCGGCTTGCTCAGCGCCAGGCATGAAGATGAATTGTATCAGCGGCTGGTAACGTCACCCACCGCGAGCCTCACGCGACGAGATCAGTCTTCATCGATCGCCGGCGCCCCGAAACTCGACGGATTGCTGTCGCGCGTTCTCTACGACGACATGGCTGGCTACTTGCCCGGCGACATACTGGTGAAGCTGGATCGCGCCACCATGGCCAACGGTCTTGAGGGCCGGAGTCCCTTGCTTGACCACCGCGTCGTCGAGTTCGCCTGGCGCCTGCCGTCGGATGCAAAGGTGCGCGACGGCAGAGGCAAGTGGATTCTTCGCAATCTGCTGCGGCGTTATCTTCCGGACCGGCTGATCAACAGGCCGAAACAAGGGTTCGACGTTCCGGTTGCCGCATGGCTGAGAGGTCCGCTGCATAGCTGGGCGACCGATCTTCTCGCCGATATCCGGCATGATGGCGACGGGGTGCTGGACAGCGCCAAAGTGGACGGTTGCTGGCGTGATCACATGCGAGGGCAGGATCGCTCGCGCGAATTGTGGTCGGCCTTGATGTTTCAGGCCTGGCGCCATGAGACGCGGCGAGCGCCAGCCGCGACCTCCTCGCGCGAACTCGACATGGCAGGAGTATGAAATGGCAGGTACCGCCGTCAGCCGAATGAAACTTCCGCGAACCGTTCCCCAATCTGCTCCAACGGTTGTCGAACACAGGGATCGCGTACGGCCACGGCGCGAATACCAACCACCTACGCCCACGCACGAACTGGCGGCGGCCCTGGCCAGAAAAAAATGGCTGATCCTTGCCTTTGCGGTTGTCGGTGCGTTCGTCGCGGCGCTAGCCGGCCTGGCCCGCCCCGTGATGTTCGAGGCGACCAGCCAGTTGATAATCGACCCGCCGGCGCGCAGCTCCGTTGCTCCGGGCGGGTCGTCCGCGCAGGACCTTATCGATTCCAGCATCGATGATCACATCACCATGCTTTCGTCTCAGGGCCACCTGCGCCGCGTCGCGGCGGCGCTGCACGACATGGAAGGCGCCAAGGCGGCGCAGGGTTCGCCTGCAACCGGAACGCCCGCACCTGGTCCAACTCCGGCGTCGATAGGGTCGCGCGCCGCTCAGATCGTCGAGCGACTTTGGCCCGACAGTGGGCAAGACGCGATCGATCCCGACCTCAAGCTGTTGAGAAATAGAATGAGAATTGGGCAGGAACTGCGATCGAGGGTGATCTCCGTTGCCTTCGCGGACGAAGACCCGGTACGAGCAGCCAAGGTCGCCAACACATTTTCCCAAGTCTATATCGACGAGCTCGCGAAAAGGCGGCAGGCAGAAGACAGGCTGGAGCTCGATAGAGTGGTCGCCAGTCTGCCCACGGTGCAAAGCGACCTCGTTTCGGCGACCGATCGGCTGGAGAAATACAAGCTGAGCCATGGGGCCGTCGATCAGGGTGCGGCTGACAACGCAGCCAGGGAAAGGGCTGACCTCAGCCAGCAGATATCGATGTCCAAGGCCGATCTAGAGGCGATGGAGGCACGCCTTCAGCATATCCAGGATCTTCGCAAACAGGGTGCTCCGATCGCCTCGCTGGCCGAAGCCATGGGTACTCCGGACCTTGCCGACCTTGCGGCTCGCCAGGCCAAGACGCCGGCGGACACCGACCTGAGCGCGAGGATCGACAACGAGATCCAGCAGGGCCTGGCGAGCGTCGAGACGCAGGTGAGCACCTACCGGGCTCAGGTCAAGGCGCTGGAAGATCGCAAGAATGTTCTCGACGTCGTGGTGGCCGACACCGCCAGCCGGCTTTCCGGTTTGCGTGCGCTCGAACCCCAGGTCAACCTGCTAACCCAACGATACAACGACCTCCTGAGCCGGCAGCAGGATCTGACGCGGCGCATCGCCGCTCCTTCAGCAGGCGTGTCGATCCTTTCCCCGGCATGGCCGCCGGCCAAACCGCAGACCTTGCCGCCGATCTTCCTGGTGCCTCCGGGGATGATCGCTTTCGCCCTACTCGGCGCAGCCTTCGTGCTGTTCCGCAACAGGTTCAATCGCGCGCTGCGCGGCGAGGCCGAGACCGAAGCAGCACTCAGAGTTCCCTGCATTGGCCTCGTTCCTGAATCTGGCAAGATCCTCATGAGGGAGCTGCGACACTTAATTCTGGATCAACCCAGATCCGCCTACAGTCGTGCCGTCACGTCGCTTCTGGTCAGCGCGGCACCAAACCAGGCCAGGTTGCGTTCCCCACACACCGTCCTGATCACGTCCAGCCTGCGCCATGACGGCGCGAATGAGCTTGCCTGGAGCCTGGCATTGGCCGCTACGCGGTTGGGCGGCCCGGTTCTTCTGATCGATCTGGAACCTACGCACCATCAACTCACGCAAGAATTCGTCCGGCAAGGTGGCGGGGCGAAGGCTCACCGATCATTCGGCGACTTCATCCGCAATCGCTGTGCTCTGGAGGATGCAATTGTGAGTGTGCCTGGTGCGGGCGTCGACCTGATGACCGTTGCGCCGGCCGAAGATTTGCTCGAGCTTCTCGCGCGCGCAGACAGCCTTGAATGCAGGGATGAACTGCAGGCCGAGTACAGTCTGGTCATTATCAACGGGCCATCCGGGCTCGCCGGTCCGGAAGCAAGATTCCTCACGAGTTGGGCGGACGCCATCCTTCTTGCCATCCGCTGGAACAGGACGCCGCGCGATATCGCCCGCGGCGTTTTGGAGTTGCTTCAAAGGGATGGCGCGAGCTCGATTCCGATCGGTAGCGTCCTTACCCGGGTCAATCTGAAACGACACGCCAAATATCGGTTCGGTGACAGCGGGGACTTGTTGCTTACGCGGATCCCGTGAGGCCAGCCGCGAGGCGCCATGTCGAGTGTTGAACCGTGATCGTCGAGCTCTTCGGTCCGCCCGGTTCGGGCAAGACAACCTTAGCACACGCTCTTGCCAGCCGGTTGCGTGAGGATGGATACAGTGCCGAGGTCATTCGCAGCTACCGGCCGGCGATCAGGTCGGGAGCACTTGATCTGGGCGCCCTTCTGTTCGTCTCGCGGATCGTCTCGGCGACCGTCTCCACGGCTAAGGTCATTTTTTTCCCGCGCAATGGCAGATCAAATTTATCGAAATCCCTGCTCATGCTCAGAGCGATGCCACCGAAAAAGCCGATCTGGCGCGCCCGGGCTTGGCAGCAGATACTGAAGCTGTCGCACGCCTGGGATCGAGCTAAGCTGGCCCACGATATTCTTATCTTCGACGAGGGTTATGTTCAGGCAGTCGGATCCTTGGCGGCGCTCAACGGGAATGCGGACAAAGCCGTTCTCGAAACGATGCTGGGCGATGTACCGGTCGCGGATCTCACGATCAGGGTTCTGGCGCCACGAGCGACGGTCGCGACCCGTCTTCGCCAGCGCATGGAGCGTGAGCCTCCGGCGGAGCGGCTCTTCGAAGCCGATTTCGAAGTTAATATGCGTTCCCTCGGCGTTTTTGAGACTATAAGCGATATACTTGCCGTGTCAGGGCGAGACGTCGTTTGCGCCAAGACTTCAAGCCAACGTTCCACAATGAAAAGCACGCAAGTCGTCGAGCGGGCGATCATCGCCAGATACATTCTGGGCACAACGGATGGTGAGCACCGGCAGGTCGAGCAGCCATCCGAAACACTGGGACTCTAGGGGCCGTAAGCCGCCATAGTAGTGCCTTCCAACCTGCTGATCCAACTCGGGAAAATGCAGCCGATAAGCTGGCAGGGCCGTTGGCCGCCAACCGGGCTTGCCGCATCCGCCATCGACGTTTCGTTTCCCCACCATGGATCGAACCGGCATTTGGATGCGTGCCATCATTCAGGTGAATGATGGCGCGATGCGACAGCCTCCGTACGCTCCCATTCCAGTCGTCAGCCGTTCTCGGAATCGCGAACCAATGTCCTACAGCGACTTTCTGAGATCCAGGGAGGGGCGGATAACAGCAAGCCCGATCGGCAGGATCGTCCGCGCCGCAGGCGGCGTTTCGGCAATGGCGATTGCAGGGCAACTCACCCTGGTCGCCACCATTCCGATATTGGCCCGCCTTTATTCACCTGCCGATTTCGGCGTCTTCACGATCTATCTCTCGACTGTGAACATCCTCGGCGCGGTCGCGGCGCTGCGCTTCGAACCCTCGCTCTACGGGGTCAAGGAAACCGAGCAGACCTACGTCACCGTAAAGCTCATCGTGCTGGCGGTATTGACGACTGGTATCCTCGCCTTTGCTGTCGGGCAGATGCTTTTGAGCTTTGCGCCTACCCAATTCAGACATCTGTTCTGGCTCGTTCCGATTGGCATGAGCGGTGCCGCGCTCGTCGAGACGATGAATTGCTGGGCTTTGCGCGCCGGCCTGCTGCGCGATTTCGCTCTCGGTCGGCTGATCCTGCCGGCGACCATGGCGCTGCTGCAATTGGTTTTTGGCTTTGCCCGTCTCGGGGGCGAATCGATGGTGCATGCGCATGTCCTCAGCCAGTTTATTTTCCTCGCCTTTCTGGGCTTTCGGATTCTGAGTTGGGATGATGTGCGCGGCATCTATCGAGCGCCGTGGAGAAGTGCCTTCGACAAGGCGGCCAGGGAATACAAGTTCCCGTTGTTCGATATCCCCGCGACGCTCGGCAGCTATGCCATCAACAATCTTCCGGCAATTCTCGTGGGTTCGTTGTTTGGCCCAGCTTTCGCCGGTTATCTCGGCGTCGCGACGCGGTTGGTGACAGGGCCAATCGTGCTGATAGCCACTCCGCTGAGCAACGTATTCGTCGCGGAGGCGAACAAGAGCAGCGATCGTGGGCACATGCTCGGCGTCGCGCGTGGCCTCCTTATCCTTGTCACGGGCCTCACTGCGTTGCCGATATTGGCGCTTGGGCTGGCTGCTCCGTACCTTGTCGTCCCGCTCCTGGGCCAGGCCTGGATCCCGACGGCACAAATCATGACCGCCTTGGCTTTCATGGGCGCCGTGCAGGCCCTGTCGACACCGCTCAGCGAAGTTCCCACCCTGTTGCGACGGCAGGAGGTGCGGCTGGTCGTAGACGCGGCGCGGATGGTGCTTGTCTTTGGTCCGCTGCTCGTCGGCGCCAAGATGGGGTGGGAAGCCATCGACGTCATCTATCTCATGGCTATTGGCGGGATGGTTGGGTTTGCCATCAAAACCGCAGCCTCACTGTACCTTCTGAAGCGGGACACCGAACCGGCACAGGCAACATTGTCGAGTCCGTATTCAATCGCGAGGAAACAGCACGATGAAGCTCCTGTTGAGTAGTGACGCGCATCCTGAAGGAGCCGTGCCGTCGCCAAAGCCGGCAGTCGCCAGCAAAAGCGAGACAAATCTGTCGGCGCTTGGCCCCGTGGCCAATCTCGCTCATGCTGCCGACGTATCATCCGCGCGCCCATTCATTTCCGTTGCCGTTCCGACGTTTCGCCGGCCGGATACCATCAGGCGCACCATCGACAGCATTGTAGGGCAAGACTTTTCCAACTGGGAACTTGTCATCAGCGACGACGAAGGACCCAAGGGATCGAGTTGGCCCATCTTGGAAGATTATGCGCGATGCGATCCGCGCATCCGGATCGTCGAAAACCACAGGGGCCGGGGGCAGGTGGAGAACACCAACAACGCCATGCTTGCCTGCTCAGGCAAGTGGATCAAATTGCTGCATGACGACGATTGGCTGGCCCCGGGAGCTCTGAAGCGATTTGCCGAGATCTCGATAAGATATCCGTCGGCAGCGTTCATGACCTGCGCAGCGCATGTTGTCGAGGAAAGCCGGGTCGTGATGCGGTCGGATCCGCCGGAGCAAAACCGGGTCTCGCTCTATTCGAGCCAGCAGTGCCTGACGGACCTCTACCTGGTACGGGTGACCAGGAGCCTTGGCATCATCCCTTCGACGCTGCTGATCAACGCTGCCGTGATCCACGCCGGATGCCAGATGCGCGCACACAAATCCATCCCGGCCGGCGTCGACCAATTGTTCTTTGTCGATCTGGCCCGTTACGGCGATATGGTGGCAATCAACGAAGGGCTGATCTTCTATGATGCGACACACCATCCGAGCATAACGACCTCGAAGAGCTATGAGGACGTGGATGAGGTCACCCTTGCCGTCAAACAGCTCAATTGGCATCTGATCGAGGATAGAAGGGGCCTCCCGGAACCGGAGCCGCTTTTGCGTGCGCTGCGGGTGGCCCGCATCCCGGCCAGGTTCCGCCATCAGTCCTGGCGAACGACGATGCGAGACGCCGTGCAGATCCTTCGGCCGTCCGTGATGAAGATCGCGAACCAGTACGCCCTGGAATACCTGTTCAGGATCCGACCGAAACTCGGCGCGCTGCAGACCCGTAAACGCTGACGCTATGCTTCTGAGATGCCCGGCCTGTTCGAGGAATAGCGGACATTCGCGGGACAGATCGATGGCAGGCTGCGCGAGTCGTCAGCCGGCATCTGCATCGACGCGCCTCGTTCGGCTGGGCAAGCCCGGGCCGCACGGTCATCCGCGTTAGAGCAAATTCAAGGAAAAGTGTGAGCGGTTAGGCTCGGCGACTTCGCCGTGGCCTTCCGTCCGGAATTGCGTAAAAACAAAGAGATAGGACGGTTCGCCGTTTCCGTGAAACGCTCAAGCCCAAGAAGCAAGCGGCGCGCTTTCGGAAAATCAGGCGCGCCGGATGATCGGAAGTTTCCGGTTTTACGGCAGCACCGAGATGCGTCCCAGAAGAGCGACCAATTCCGCCTGGCGCCTTGTCTCTGTCTTGGCAAATAGCGAGGCGAGCTGGGTGCGGATCGTGGTTCGGCTGAGCCGGCTGCGCTCGGCAATTTCCAAAGGGGCATCGCCACTCGCCAAACGCAACGCCAACTGCGTTTCGGCGCCGGTCAATCCAAACATTTTCCGCAAGGTCTCCGGATTAGGCCCCGTTCTCGGCTGGCGATCGAGAAGCGCGACAATAATCGACCCATCGGGGGTGGTAACACCCTCTTCAGTCATGATAACCGGCCGGTCGCCAGCGTTGCGGATGACGATCCAGGACAACGATCCAGCAGCAAAATGAGCCGGCACGCCAGCAATCAGGCTCCTCAGCGCCGCAGATAGATCGCCAGGCGAATCCAGGGAATCCGCACAGGCCTCGAGGATGGTTTCGGCGGCCGCATTCCATTCGAGCACTCTCTTTGCCTCACCCAGCACAAGCCACCCGCAGCCGATGCGCTCGAGCATACCGGTTATGGAGTTAAGGCACGGCCGCACACATGTGCCAGCCATGGTCGGCCTGATGGTTTTGCGAGAGGCGCTTCGCGCGAAGGTGGTTGTTGTTCTGCTGCCGGCATCGGCCGCTACCATGCCAGGCATTGCGATCGACCTCGTGTCATTCCGCCCGCTGATCAGGTTCATGGGTCATCCGTCCTCGTTCTGTGCCTCTGCCATCCGTGCATGACGACCGACAGCCAAGGTGCTGGTCTTTCTTTCATAAGGACCTGATTTTTGGCGCTCTGGAAGCAGGCAGACGTACTAGTCGTGCGCTCGACGGTCTAAACTCGACGAGCTAAGCCAAAAGTTGTAGTTAGGTTGGATGGGGTTGCCGAGGAGGTACAATCCTGTCGCGAACTCATCTGGCGTCGACGGCTGTTCTGGTCGCCACGCTGCTCTTCGAGATAAGTGTTTCCCTCGCGGGTGCCACAGACCCAGCATTCCTCGAATTCATTCCGGGGATTGTTGTCATCGCCTTCCTGGAAAGCCGCCTGATTGCGGTCGGATCAACGCTTTTGATGGCGGCTACCGGCCTGGCTGCCCGGACGGTTGTGAAGGGCCTGCCTCTCGCCGATGACTGGGTGCGCGCAATCCTGCTTGTGCTTGCCGGGAGCATGATCGCCTTTCTTTTCGATCGGTCTAGGCAAAGCTTACAGGCCGCGCTGGACGTCAAGCTCGCGGCGGTCGAGGCTGCAGAGTCGCGTTACCGCCGGGCTTTTGAACGAGCTGCGCTGGGCTTTGCGACTGCGAACGGCAGAGGAGAATTGCTACGGCTGAACAAACGCCTCGGTGCCTTGCTCGGCTACCTCGAAGACGATCTTGTTGGGCGGCCCCTAGACGAGCTTGTCCATGAAGATGATCGAGCGCCGCTCAAGAATTCGCTCGCCGCATTGACATCTGAAGCCCCGTGGTTCGGCTCCGAAGTGCGCCTGATTAAAAAGGACGGCAGCGCACTTTGGGCCTGGTTGACGCTTTCTCTTTCTGCGTCGGACACCGCGCCGTCGGACAGCCTGTTTGTGATCGTAGATGACATAACCGAGCGAAGAGCTGACCGTGAAGCGCTCATAGCTCAAAACGAATGGCTCGACCTCGCATTGTCTGCCGGCCGGTTGGGCACCTGGCGCATAGATTATGGTCAGGACGTCATCTCGGGCTCACCTCAGTTTTGGGAGATTCTTGGATTATCCCCAATGGCATTCCGCCCACTTTCCGATCTGTCTTCGATCGTCCACCCATCGGACTGGGGTAAGCTCGCACCGCCGCTGGGAACGAACCGGCGGGGGGTCAATTATGATGTGGAGATTCGTCTCAAGCGACCTGACGGTCAAGTCCGTTGGATCGCCTTACGGGGACGCGAGGAAAACCATGATGGCCGAGACCGGCGCATCGGCATCGCCGCGGATTTGACCGAGCGACGTCAAACGACGCTGCTGCGCGCGGCGGTAAGAAAGCAAGAAACCCTGATGCTTGAACTCCGCCACAGGTTCAGCAATCTGTTCCCTGTGATCACCGCGATTGTGAAGATGCAGGATGCGCCAGAAGGCAACATCGTGGAATTCAAAGAGACCCTCGTCGAGCGAATTCGCGCACTCGAGGCGACGCACATGCTGCTCACGCGTAGCGCGGATCTGTCATCCACCATTCGCGATCTGGTCGTTCAGGAACTCCAGCCCTTTTCGCAAGACGGCAAGACAGCAATCACAGGCCCTGACATCAAGATTTCAGGCGGAGCGGCGGAGAGTTTTGCAATGATCATCCATGAACTCACCACCAATTCGATCAAGCATGGGGTGCTCGGCGATGCTCAGGGCAAGATTGAGGCACGTTGGGCTTTCACCTCAGGCGGGACAGGCGATGAGATTGTTTTTGACTGGATAGAAACGGGTCGCCGACGTGCGGCTCCGATCAAGCGCCAAGGTTTCGGATCGATGGTTCTTGGAGTGGACGGAACGCCCCTTGTCGGTCATTCCTCGCAGTTCGAAGTTAGGGAGGACGGGTTTCGATATTCGCTTCGACTGTCGCCAAAGCAGATTCAAGCGTAGCTTACACCGTCCCCAGCCAGGTCTTTATCAGAACTGCCGCTTCCGTTCGGTTTCGAACCCCCAATTCCCGCATGATTGCCGCAGCATGGATCTTCGTCGTAGCCTCGGCGATGTCGAGATCCCGCGCTATCTCTTTGTTGGAATATCCTTCGGCCATCAGCCTTAGTACATCCTTTTGCCGGGATGTGAGCCTTTCGAGAGCGCCGGCACCGGCGCTGCTGCCGTGGCGGATCTCGAGCACCTGATCATGTGCTCCCAAATGTCGGGACAGGAGCGCCGGTACGTAGATGCGGCCTGCCAGGATTTCCTTGACCGCCAGCACGACCTCGTCATCACTTTGGGATTTCACAATATAGCCGTGCAGCCCCACATTGAGAGCGGTCAGGATTTCGGAACGGGAATCATTTCCCGAGACAATCGCAAACCGCGTATCCGGGTAGGCCGTTAGGACATCGCCCAGCACTTCCTGAGTGAAAAGCCCCGGCATGTTCAGGTCGAGCATTGCAAGGCTGACGCCTTCCTGTTCGGCAAGAAGGCCAACCGCGGCATCGAAGCACGCGGCCTCGAATATCTCAACGTCCTCAATGCCGGCAGTCAGCGCCGACCGTAAGCCACGCCTATAGAGACCGTGATCATCGGCGATGACAATTTTGTACATTGTACCCCAACGCACACACTTTCGGCCCGGGGACCAGGGCACGCGTCCAGAACGTTTTGCCTATAGGATTAATTCTGTGACGATGCGGGACCTGTCCGCCAAACCGGAACCCAACAGAAATGCGCCTCTTCCGGTTGAAAAGGTTACTCTGCGTTTACCATGATGCAAAGTCGGACCTTGGTCCCTACCCATGGCGGGGCTGCGCCTGGCACACGCTGTAACACCGCCTGGCAGCTCATTGTCGCGGAGCTGAGCGCGCCATTCGAACGCACGACGACAGGCCTACAGGCTGAGCGTATCTCTCGCTCAATTCGTAGCAAGTCCGGCAGATCGCGCGGCAGGAGCCGCACGATGGAGGTGTCCGGACGCTGAGCTTGATTGTTGGCCTGTGTCGGCCGTGTGCGCAGGGAGTGAGTGTCCTATGAAAGCGGTTATCCAATGCGGTGGAATGGGGATGCGTCTGCGCCCATTCACATCGGTTCTGCCAAAGCCTCTGATGCCTATCGGCTCTCGGCCGGTGCTTGAATTGCTGCTCAAATGGTTGCGGCGCAACGGCATCGAGAACGTCTACGTCACGACCGGCTATCTAGGCCATCTGATCCGCAGCGTGTGTGGCGACGGTTCGCAATGGAACCTCAAGATACGCTATACGCAGGAAATGGAACCGCTCGGGACCATCGGCCCTCTCTCCCTGATCAGGGACGAGCTGGACGAACCTTTTCTGGTCCTGAACGGCGATGTGCTTACCGATCTGAGCCTCAGCCGTTTCGTGACGGCGCATCGGGCGCACAACGATCTGGTTACGATCGCGACGGCGGCGCGTGTCACCAAAATGGACTTTGGCGTCATTGACGAGGTCAATGACACCGTTCAGGTCTTTCGCGAAAAGCCCGCGCTCACGCATCTGGTGAGCATGGGAATCTACTGCATGAATCCGGCGGTTCTGCAGTTCATTCCATCGGGCATCCCCTTCGGCTTCGACGATCTCATGTTGCAAATGCTCCAGGATGGGCAGGTCGTGCACGTCTACAAGCACGAGGGTCTTTGGCTGGACATTGGCCGCGTCGAAGACTTCCAGAAGGCGCAGACGATTTCCTGGGAGGAGCAGTCAGCTTCGATAGAGGTCGCCGCGGCTGCAGCCTGAGCCGATTTTCCAGTCGCGAGTATCACCGGGAGGTTGGGATGCTCTTGGTTAGTGCTCCCTTGTTGGGTGTGCCGGAGAAGGCCGCTTTGTCGAAAGTAATCGACAGCGGCTGGCTGACGATGGGCGAACGCGTCAGGGCATTCGAAGAAGCGTTCGCCGCGATGCACGGCGCCGACGATTGTGTCGCCGTCAGTTCCTGCACCGCGGCCCTCCACCTTATTCTCCATGGACTTGGGATCGGACCCGGCGACGAGGTTCTGGTGCCCTCGTTGACATTCGTGGCGACCGTGAACGCAGTCTTGTACGTCGGCGCCAAGCCGGTCTTCATCGATATAGAATCCGACGACGTGCCTCTGATGTCGCTCGAAGATGCGGAGGCAAGCTGCACCTCCCGCACCAGGGCTGTAATCCTCGTCCATTTCGCAGGCTATCTCGCAAACAAGCTGGAGTGGCAGACATTCGCAAGCGCGCGAGGGCTCTACATAATCGAGGACGCCGCGCATGCTCCTGGCTTGAAGGAGGTTGGGACCTTTGGTGCGGGGGCGGCGTTCAGCTTCTACGGCAATAAGAACATGACCACCGCCGAAGGCGGCGCGGTCATCACGCGTGACCCAGACCTGCGAGAGAAGATTCGCCAGGCGCGTGGCCACGGCATGACCACCGGTACTCGACAGAGACTGAACAGCCGCACGCCGCAATATGACGTGACCATGCTGGGCTTCAATTATCGCATGGATGAACTGCGGGCAGCCATCGGCTTGGTTCAGCTTCGGAACTTGCAGGAATGGAATGAGGTCAGGCGCGTCCTTGTCACATTGTATCGGCGCCTCATCGCCATGCGCTGTCCGGCCGTTTCCATGCCGTTTTCCGAACCGCGCCGCTCTGCCTATCACATCATGCCGATCCTGTTGCCCCGCTACGTCAACAGACAAGAGGTCATCGATGAGTTGCGGGCGCAGGGCATACAGACGACAATTCACTATCCGCCTGTGCATCAAATGACGTTCTACCGGGAGCTTTTCCCCGGAGTTCACCTGCCGCGCACCGAGGCCTTCGCCGACCGTGAACTGACCATTCCACTGCATCCGCAGATAACGTCTCCCGTGGCGGAAGCAGTCGTGGACGCCCTGGCATCCGCGCTCCACAGCGGCGCCCGGGCAGGGACAGCAGCATGAACGCGTTCGACATGCCCATTGGCCGGCTTGCGATGCGCTGTGTGAGCCATGGACGTGGCCGGCGCGCTCTCGATATGATTGCCGCGTCTCTTGGTCTCATCGTCCTGTCACCGTTGATGCTGCTTATTGTAGCGGCGCTGCTGATCGAAGGCGGGCGCCCGGTGCTCTTTATTCAGCCGCGCATCGGCGCCGGCGGTCAGCTTTTCCGTATGTACAAGTTCCGAAAATTCTACCCGCAATGTGATGCGGCGGGACTAGCGCTGACGCTTGCCAACGACGCCCGCATGACGACGGTCGGCAGGTTTCTCGCTTTCAGCAAAATGGATGAGCTGCCGCAGCTGTGGAACGTCCTGAAAGGCGACATGGCCTTGGTCGGCCCCCGCCCGGAAAGTCTGTCTTTCGCCGACTGCTTCAGGGACGGTTACGAAGCTGTCCTGCAATACAAGCCCGGCCTGTTCGGTCCCGCTCAGATCATATTCCGCCATGAGGCTCATTTCTATCCTCGGGACGTCGAGCCAACAGTCTTCTACAAGGAGGTCCTGTTTCCGGCAAAGGCGAGGATCGATCTTTCATATTACGCCCGCCGGACAATCCTCTCGGACACGGCGCTCATTATTCGAGGTGTTTTCATCGTTCTCGGCGTGGCTGTGGACCGTTCGACCGGCGCGTGAGCCGTTCAAATGGTCGTTCGCAGCATTCGCCGGGCCAAAGCCAAGGAGTGCGAGGACTGTCAGGACATGACCTACAAGGGAAAGAGAGTATTGGTCACCGGGGCGGATGGCTTCATAGGCTCGCATCTGACTGAAGCGCTGGTGCGCGGCGGGGCCGATGTGACGGCATTGGCTCTCTACAATTCGTTCGACAGCCACGGGTGGCTGGATGACCTGCCGGACGATATCCGAAGCCAACTCAAGCTCGTCCGCGGCGACGTCCGCGACAGTGCCTTCCTGAATCGGATCGTACGCGGCCAAGCCGTCGTGTTTCATCTCGCGGCATTAATCGCCATCCCGTACTCCTACGCAGCCGCCCAGTCTTATGTGGAGACCAACGTCCTGGGCACTGTGAACGTGCTCGAAGCCGCTCGTCAGTGGGACACCGAGCGCATCGTGCACACCTCGACCAGCGAGGTGTATGGCACCGCTTTGACCATGCCGATCAGCGAAACCCATCCGCTGCAGGGCCAGTCGCCCTACTCAGCCTCCAAGATCGGGGCCGACATGATGGTGGAATCTTATGCCCGCTCGTTCGACGTTCCAGTCGTGGTGCTTCGTCCATTCAACACATTCGGACCGCGGCAAAGCGAACGGGCGATTGTTCCGACGCTCATCAGGCAGGCCATCGACCCAAAATGCCAAGCCATCATGGTAGGGGACACGAGTCCGGTTCGCGACCTTACCTTCGTCGAAGACACGGCCGCGGCGTTTCTCAGCGCAGGTTCGGCCGAGCTCGAATTCGGCCATGCCTACAATGCCGGAAGCCAGCGTGCCGTGACCATATCCGACGTTCTGGACCTGGTGCTGGAGTTGAGCGGTTCCAACAAGCAGGTCCATCGTGACGAGAGCCGGTTGCGCCCGCAAAATTCCGAGGTCCGGGCACTGCTGGCGGACTCATCCCGGCTTGAGAGCGCAACAGGATGGAGGGCTCAAACGGACTTGCGCGAGGGCCTGAGACGGACCATCGCGTGGTGGCGGGCGCGCCTGAGCGCAGGGCGAGTGCGTCACGAGATGAGCTACATGACATGAGGTTTCCCACGCTTTCCGCTGTATTGCTGCTGGTTTGTGTCGCGGCATTCCTCGGCCTGCGGACGGCCGGGGGGCATGCAAGCAACACTTCCCACGGCTTCGAGGCTCCGGTGCCGATGGACCTGCCCGGGTATCTTCGTCCTGCCACCGACCCCGCATTCGGCACAAGCATTGTCCGCATCTCCAAGCCTGGCCCCCTTGGAAATGGGGTCGTTTGCGGGCCTAAATATTGCAGCCATCGCTATTCGAGCGCTCAAGCCTGGAATGCGGACCAGACATTGCTCCTGCTCGACAACGGCTGCAACGGAATGTGCTTTCTCGACGGGCACACCTATGCGGCGCTGTTTTGGCGCAAAAGAGCGGGCGAATGCGAGTGGCATCCCCGAAATGCCGAATTGATGATCTGTGTTCACGACCGGGCGGTCTCGACCTGGGCGCCACGGACCAACCACGAAGCCGTTCTGTTCACATCCCCGGACTACCACGATCTGCAATTCGGTCCATCGAAGGGCAATCCCAGCCGGGACGGCAGCCGCATCGCGGTCCGCGCGGTCCGCAAGGACGGCGCTGACGTCGTTTTTGCCTATGATCTGAGCCAGCGGCAGAAATTTCCGGACATCGAGCTTTCTCATGTACCCGGAAAGGCGAGTTCCTGTACGATCTCGCCGCTCGGCAAATATATTCTGTGCTTCCAGGATCTCGTGGATGGCACGGAGCAGAGGGCCATCTTCACGGTCGATGGCGCCTTGCATCAGAGATGGACCGACCATCATCGTCCAGGCCATGGCGATCTGACGGTGGACGCCGACGGCAGCGAAGTCTATGTCGGTATAAGCAAATCCAGCCCGGACAAATTCCAGGTCATCAAGCGCAGGCTGTCGGACGGCAAGGTGACCGTCCTGACCGCATACGGCGAGGCGGAGCATGCGTCGACCCGGGCTATTGCCAGGGGCGACTGGGTTTTCCTGAGCTATGGCGGTGACCCGCGCGAGGTATCGGCCAATCCCGGCTGGGCCCCCTATGCGCGCGAGGTCATTGCCCTTCGCATCGACGGCAGCGGCGTTATCCGTCGCATCGTGCAGACGCGGAACCCTCCTTCCGACTACTGGAGCGAAACGCACGCCTCGCCCTCTCCGGATGGCTCCCAGGTGATCTGGTCGAGCAACTGGGGCGTGCCGGGCGGCCCGGTCTACGAGTTCGTCGCGCGCCTCGATTGGAGCGAACGCCAAAACCCCAAGGAGGTTGTCGCCAATGACCAGCCTTAGCCGGTTCTCCTTTGCGCTTCTTGCAGTCTGTGCCACAGGCTCCATGGCCGTGGCGGCCGAGACATCGGCCTACCGGATTTCGCCGGGCGACACGGTCGAGATCGGAATAACCTCCATTCCCGACCGGACGCAGCGTGCCGTTGTCCAGATGGATGGCACGATCGTCCTGCCCGAAGCGGGCACGGTCTCGGTCGGCGGTCTGACGCCACCCGAATTGCAGAGCCGCATGCAAACGATCCTGCCGACCAAGATCTTCCACATCCGCATGCCCGATGGCCGCGAACAGATGGCGGTCGTAAGGCCGAGCGACGTGACGGCGATCATCGCCGAGTACCGCCCGATCTATGTGACCGGCGATGTGCTCACCCCCGGACAGCAGGCCTACCGTCCGCTAATGACCGTGCGCCAGGCGATCGCCGTCGCGGGCGGTTTCAGCCTTTTGCGGGCGCGAACCAACCAGCCTGGCCCGGATCCGACGGATCTGCGACGCGATTACGAGATGATCTGGGGAGAATACACCAGGGACTATTTCCACAGCGCGCGCCTGCGCGCGGAGCTCGACAAGCAGGAAAGCTTCGACACGCAGCCTCCGCAAGGATCGCCGCTTTCCCCTGCGCTCGCGGCGGGGATTGCGAAGGCTGAAGCGGAAGCGCTCAAGCTCTCCCTGGACAACTTCCAGCAAGAGCAGAGCTTTGTCGAAAAGGGCGCCAAGGATGCCGCCGCGCAGATCGAGACGCTGATGAAGCGCGCGCAGGATGAAGCGGATGGCGTCAAGGCCGATGAAGAGGACCTGGAGCAGGTCACCAAAGCGTTCAAGGCCGGCAACCTGACGAACAACAGGCTCGCCGACGTCCGGCGCGCCGTCCTGCTGTCGTCCAGCCGGGCGCTGGAAACATCGGTCGAGCTGATGCGAACGCAGCGTCAGCGGGAAGACTTTGCACGGCAGCTCGAGCGCAACGAGAACCAAAGGCGCATCGGTCTGCTGAACGAACTGCGGGACACCGAGGTTCGCCTTGCCGACATCGGCACCAGGCTTCGCGCCGCGAGCCAGAAGTTGCAGCCCGTAGGTGCGACCGCCGCGCCTCTTTCCATCGCCGGCGAGACCGTTCGAGCCCAGATGACGATCGTTCGCAATGTCGATGGGCAATGGCGCAAGCAGGCCGCCGACGAGGACGCCGAGGTAGCGCCGGGCGATACGATAGAGGTCAGGTTCAGCAACGAGCTGGAGAGCGCGGCGGCGCAATAGCGCCGGCGCTTCTGCACCATTCGGCGAGAGTGCTGGATCCGGTTGTGGAGGCAAGTCTTGAGCCAGGACGTCGATGTCGCGGATGCCTATAGCAGAGGCAGCGCGATCTTCATGGGAATGGAGATGCTTGTCGCATCCGGCGCGCTTGTGCCGAGACCGGAGACGGAGTTGCTGGGCTCGACCGCCGTCGACGTGTTGCAGCAAATGAACCTGCCGGCGCCGCGGGTGATCGACATGTGCTGCGGGGCCGGCAATCTTGCCTGTGCGATCGCCCGCCAGGTTCCGACGGCGCAGGTCTGGGCAAGCGATCTCACCGATGGATGTGTCGCGGTGGCGTGCCGGAATGTCGCCCACCATGGACTGGCCGGTCGGGTGTCGGTCCTACAGGGCGATCTGTTCGACGCTCTCTCCACCTTGGTGCCTCAGGGCACCATTGATGTTGTCGTGTGCAATCCGCCCTACATCTCGGAGAAGCGGCTGGAGGGCGACCGCTCGCATCTGGTCGCGCTCGAGCCGCGTGAGGCCTTCGCGGCCGGGCCTTACGGCATCGCCATCCACATGCGCGTGGTGAGGGATGCCTTGCGGTATCTGCGGCCGGGCGGAGCCCTCCTGTTCGAGGTTGGCCTTGGCCAGGACCGCCAGGTGGCAAGCCTGCTGGAGCGCAGCAAAGGCTATGAGGACATCGGCGTCGTCACCAACCGCGCCGGCGAGGCGCGTGTCGTGCTCGGATACGCCAAGATGCAGCCCTGAGCGCCTCGCGGGTCGGGCTCATCCCCTCTTGCGCGCGATGAACTGCGCTATGCCCTGGATGGAATCGAGGTTCTCGGGGAGCAACTCACTGTCTTCCACGGCGATGCCGAAAGTCTCCTCGATGAAGCCGATGATCTCGAGCACGCCTGTGGAATCGACGATGCCCTGATCGAGCAGTGATTCCGTGGCGCTGAGCGATTTCACGTCGGCGATGTAGAAGTTCGAAGCCAGGAAATCGCGGATTTGTTTGGTGTAGATGTCGCCCGAGGGCTTCGTTGCCAAAAAATTATCCATAACCACCCTTCCGATAAAACTGAATACGATCCGCGCCGTCCAACAGGCGCTACGAGAGAGCCACCTTCTTGAGTTTCCCTGTATCCGTCCTCGGCAGGCTGGGCACGATGACGATGGACTTCGGAACCATGAAGTTCTCCAGCCGCTTCTGGCATTCCATCCGAAGCTGCCGCTCACCGACAATGCGGCCTTGCTCGATCACGACGAAGGCCTTCACGGCTTGGCCGAGAAGCTCGTCAGGCACGCCAACCACCGCAGCCTCCTTGACGCCCGGAATGTTCATCAGCACGTTTTCCACTTCCTTGGGCGCAACCTTCTCGCCCCGCGATTTTATGATCTCGTCGCCGCGGCCGATGAAATAGAGATAGCCCTCCTCATCAATCCGGCAGTAGTCGCCGGTGTAGAGCACCTGCTCGCCTGGCAAGGGGCCGGGCTTGAGCTTCCTGGCAGTCGCTTCCGGTTTGCCCCAGTAGCCCTTCATCACCGTCGCGCCACGGATGACAAGCTGGCCGACAGTTCCGGGTTCGACGCGTCGGTCATTGTCGTCGACGATCCACATCTCGGTGTTCGGGATCGCGATCCCCACGCTCAGCGGTTTTCGTTCGAGATCTTCCGGCGGCAGATAGGTGCAGCGCTTGCACTCGGTGAGGCCGTACATCGAATAGATGCGGGCGTCTTTAAACAGCTCCCTGAGCATGGTGATGTGCTTGAGCGGCAGGGCGGCCGCCGTGTTGGTGACATAGCGGATGCTCGAGAAGTCGTGATCCTTCAGCGACTTGAGCTCCGCCAGCGAGGCGAAGATGGTGGGCACGCCGGGGAAGCCCGTGATCCTCTCGTCTTTGATGACCTGAAGGATCTGCGCCGGAAACGCGAAGGAGCGCTCGAGAACCAGCCGCGCGCCGGTGCGGAACGCCATCAGCATCTGGTAGAGGCCATAGTCGAAGGCGAGGGGCAGGACATCGAGGATCACCTCGTCTTCGCGAAGCTCCAGATATGAGGCTATCGAGGTGCATGCCGTCGTCATATTGCGGTGCGTCAGCATCACGCCCTTGGGCTCGCCCGTGGATCCGGACGTGTAGATGATGGCGGCGAGATCGATGTCGATCGATTTGCGTGCCGGCGCGACGGGATTTCTCTCGGCCGCCGCTTCCCAGCGCATCGCGTGCGGCAGCCGGCTGAGCTCGTCGTCCTCGATCGGCCCTGACACGATCACCTGGCGCAGAGAGCGACACATATGCGCTGGCTCGCTGAACACGGAGTGCAGATGCCGGTCGGTGATCAGCGCCGCCGGCCGGCAATCATTCAGCAGGTACTCGAGCTTGTCGCTTTTGGTGAGGGGGTTGACGATGCACACGACGGCGTTTGCCTTCAGCACCGCCCAGAAGCTGACAACCGTCTCGACCGTGTTGTCGGCGAAGATCATCACCCGATCGCCGCGTTGCACGCCGGCGCGCACCAGGCACTGCCCGATCCCATTGGAACATTCGTCAAGTTCGGCGTAGGTGACACGCCGCCCGTTGCAGACCAGCGCCACCTTGTCGCCGAGCCGGCCGGCCGAGTGGATCAGATAATCATGCAGGAGCGGTACGGCGCCGTGGATCATGCCAACTCCCTTTCGCGATGCTCGTAGTCGACGTCGATGCTGAGATCTGGGTTCGTCACGCCGGCGGGGCGGGTCGCGACGAACTGCTGATGGAGAAGCTGCGTCGACAGCACGCCAACCAGGGCCATGTTGTCGGAATTCGACATGTCGCCCCCGCCCGTCCGAGCCCGGCACTTCCCGACCAGCCGGTTCACCGACTGGGGGTCGAAGACGCCGGCCGTCCGCACCGCCGTTTCGGACAGGGCATCACCAATGTAGGCCGGCGCGCCGTCGGTAAAGAAACTCAGCGCGTTCGGCGCACGGTAGGGCTGCTTCTTCCGGGCGACGACCTGCGGCGGCAGGACCGGCGCCGCGACGCGCTTCAGCACGTGCTTCTCGTCGAGGCCGCGCAGCTTGTAGGAATCCGGAAGCGCATTCGCCAAGGTGACGACGTTGTCGTCGAGGAAGGGAAAGCGGCCCTCGATGGAGTGAGCCATCAGCATCCTGTCGCCTTGCGAGGAGAGCAGGTAGCCCGACATCAGAGTCCGGATCTCGATATGCTGATCCTGGGCGAGGGGACTCCAGCGCGGAAATTCGGCCGGCAGCGTCGAGAGCAGTTCGCTCACCGCATCGCGGCGCTCGGAGGCAGCCCGCATATCGGGGCAGAACAGCCGCTTGATGGCGCTGGTCGTGCGCCAGCGCGTGTCATGCGCAAATCCGGCCGCGGCATGGGCCTCGATATTGCGGCCGAAGAACTGCCGGGCCAGTGCCTGCTGGTGGACCGGCGAGCGTGATAGATATGGATAGAGCCGCTCAAGCAAGCGGGCGCGCTTGATCGACGCCGGCTGGCGTCCCCAGAAGCGGCGTACCTTGCCCTCGCGGAACAGGTCATAACCGGCAAACATCTCGTCGGCGCCTTCACCGGTCAGCACGACTTTGATGCCGCGTTCCCGCACGAGCCTCGACAGCAGGAAGAGTGGTGCCGGCGCAGTCCTGAGGATTGGCCGCTCGGTGTGACGGATCACCTCGGGAAAGACTGCGGCTATATCGTCGCGGGAAACGACTATCTCGTGGTGTTCGCTCCCAGTGGCGTCCGCGACGAGGCGCTGGAATTCGGTCTCGTCATATTCGGCATCGGCAAAACGCAGCGAGAAGGTCTGGAAGCGCTCGCCGGCGAAGCGCCTTCCGAGCGTGGCGACAAGGGAGCTGTCGAGTCCGCCTGAAAGATAGCAGCCCACCGGCACATCGGCTTGCACGATTCGCAAGGCCGTGGCGCCTTCCAGCATCAGCCGCACTTCCTCCACCGCCTCGCCCAGGGAGCCGCCAAACCGATCCCGGGCCTCGCCTTCGATTTCCGGAAAGCGCGGTTGCCAGAACGGGTATTCTCGCGCCGCGTCGTTCTCATAGAGGCGCACGTGTCCGGGCGGGAGTTCCCGGATGCCCTGGAACACGTTCTGCGGAGCAACAGCCGTCCACATGGTGAAGGTTTGATCGATGCCCGCCGGATCGAACGCGCGCGGGATCGACATCTCGGCGGCGAAAATCGCTTTGACTTCGCTCGCAAAGAACAAGCAGCCGCCATGCTCGCAAAAATGCAGCGGGCAAATGCCGTAGCGATCGCGCGACAGCACCAGCCGGCCCGCAGCCGGGTCCCAGATCGCCAGCGCCCATTGGCCGTTCATACGCTCAAAGGCTGCCTCGCCCCACTCCCGATAGGCGTGCAGGACGACTTCGGTATCGCTGCGGGTGCGGAACCGATGGCCGAGGGCGAACAGCCTGTCGCGCAGCTCGAGATAGTTGAAAATCTCACCATTGAAGACGATCCACGCCGGACCATCGGAGTCGGCGAGGGGTTGCTGCCCGTGCTGAAGATCGACGACCGACAAGCGGGCATGCGCCAGCCCGGCGCGTCTGTCGCGGTAGAGCCCCCGTTCGTCGGGACCGCGATGCGCAAGCGCGCCGGCCATGCGCAACAATGCCTCGCGCGAAGGCGGTTTGGCGGTGGCGTTCAGCGCCAGTATTCCGGCGATCCCGCACATCGGCGTCAGTCCACATCCATCGGCACGGACGGCAAGGGCCTAGCATGCAGATAGCGCGCAGCCCGGCGCTTCGCTTCGATGTCCTTGAAGACCTTCTCGACCTGGCCGCCGGTCAGGCCCGCAATGGCTGCGACCTCGTCGGCGCATAACCCATGGTTGACGCCATAGAGGCATAGATCCGTCAGATGGTAAGGCAGCGCGAAGTAGAATTCCTCCTGGCTTTGCGCCATGGAGAATGTATCGGTGGTCGGCGGCCTGCGGCGGATTTCTTCATCCACACCGAGATACTCGGCCAATTGGTAGACCTGCGTTTTGTACAGGTGCACGATTGGCATGACGTCCGCGATGCCATCGCCTTGCTTGACGAAGAAACCCTGGTCGTATTCGAGCCGGTTCGGCGTTCCGGCAACAGCGTAGCCCAGGCGATCCGCATGATAATATTCGGTCATCTTGCGGATGCGCTGCTTGTAATTGGTCGCGGCGACGATCTGCAGATAGGCTGCCAAGGGCAGCCGAACCGTGCTGACCTTGCCTTCCGGATCCTGGACCGTGAGTCGGGTGATGTTGAGGCCTTGGCTCTCCAGAACCGAGGTCAGCACCAGCTTGCATTTCCATCCTTCGTCATACTCCGGAACGACGGAGCGGATCGCCTCGACCTGCCGGCGATAGGCGCCGATCGCATCGAGCGCCGGGGCGATGTCTTCGACCAGAGTATCGATGCCGAGCTGAGCCGCGATGACGCGTCCGAGTCTCAGCGAGTCTCCCGAGGAGTCGCGCTCCGGCATGAAGAGACCCAGCACCTTATCCTTGCCGAAGGCGCGCACGCACAAGGAGGCTACGACGGAACTGTCGATGCCGCCCGACAGGCCGACCACCACCCCGCGCCGCCGAAGCGTGACCAGAACCTGCTCGCGCGTCGAAGACACGATGCGGTCCGCCTCCGCGGCTGCGTCCAACGCCAGTGCTTCCTTAGTGAATCCCGAGATCACGCCGACTGGCCCTCCAATTGCAGGGTCTCGGCCGTCGAATAGGTTCGCAAAACGGCCTTCTCGATCAGCGGACGGTTGGTCGCGACGTGAGGCTCCACGACGAGGTCGATATGTGTGCCGACAATCGGAATCACCTGCAGGTCGCGAAACACCTGATCCCATCCGATGGCGTGGGACATGCCCGGGCGGGCACAGCGAAACAGTGTCCCTTGGATCGGAAGCGCTGGCTTGGGTTTCTCCAGCCAGCGGAAAAATGCGCGAGCCCGCAAAACCTCCTGCAGTTCCAGCTTGATGCGAAAGCAGGCTCCGTTGAACTGGCCTTCGGTGTAGCGGTCGATCGCACCGGCGAGACGAACTTCGTGACCCATTCTGACCGCGATCTTCGCCAGGGCGCGGCAGGCGACGCGCTGGAACGATATGCGGTTGGACCGGAGCCGGCGCATTGTGCGGGTGACAGTGTCCCACAAGCGGCTTCGCTCGCCCTCGAGGCTTGTATCGAGGATGCCGATGAACTTGACCGACCGCCCGGTCTTGAGCAGGCGCACCGCTACTTCCAGCGCGACGGCTCCGCCCAGCGAGTGGCCCAGAAGCCTGACATGGCCCGACGGCTGAGCGCGGTTGATTTGTTGGATCGCGGCGTCTGCCATGCTGGCGAGATCGCTCTGTCCGCGCAGGATGGGAGCGAGGCCGGGGTACCTGATTGGAACTACCTTCGCGGTTTTTCCCATGGCGGACGCGAAGGCGGCAAGGCTTGGACCGTAGCCGACGGATCCGGGAAACAGGAAAAGCAGCGGCGGGTTATGCTCGGGAGCGGCTTTGCCGGATGCGGCTGCCTGCGCCGCGACGACAGCCTTCACCATCTCGCCCGCGCTCATCCCGACAGTGAAACTCTCAAGCCCGAGTTCCTGGCCGATGAGATTCTCGATCTCCATCACGCAGTGCAGGAGCTTCAACGAATCTCCTCCGGCCTCGTCCCACCTGCCTACGGCCGCCCTGGTGTTGAGAACCTTGCCCCATGCCTTCTGCACCACCTTACCCGCCGCCGAATCGGCGTCCGAACCTGGCTGATCGGCGACGGCAACCGGCCTCCTGGCGAGGAGATCCATTTTGCCAAGTTTGACGAGGTCGATCTTTCCGCCATCGAGGCAGGGGATCTCGCTCACGCGGTGGAGCCGCAGGGGCCGCAGCGCCGGAGGCAGCGTGTCGGCAATCAGCCGGCGCAGGTCCTCCACAAAATGCGGACCCGCGGCATCGCCTGGAATGGCGAATGCGACAAGTTCGGCTGCCTCCGTCACGATTGCCACAGCGTCCTGAACCGACGGAGCGGATCGCAGCACTCTTTCGAGCTCGGCCGGCTCGATGCGCCGCCCGTTGATCTTTATCTGCCGCCCCTTCCGGCCAATGATCCTCAGCAAACCATCGTCGTCCAACCGTACGAGATCACCGGTCGGAAAAATCCGCTCGCGCGGATTGGCGCTGTCCGCATCGACAGGGATGACGGCGCCATTTTCCCAATGCCCAAGCAGGACATAGGGGCTCTTGATCACGAGTTCTCCCGTTTCACCGGGCGGGACGACGCGTCCCTCCTCATTGACAATCGAGAATGCGATCCCCGGCAAAAGCCGTCCAACGGGCAGGTCCGGCTCGGCGTCCGGCGGCTCCGATGGCACGAACCACTGCGATCCCGTGGTCTCCGTGGACGAGTAGCCGATCTGGATGAGGCAATGCGGTGGGATGGCTTTGCGCAGAATGGCGATGTCGGACCACAGCACTTTCTCGCCGCCGACGCGGACGACCCGAAGCGAGCTGAACGTAGCGGCGCTGGCATCCGCCATCAACGCTCGCAGCAAGGCGGGTACGATGTATGTGATGGTCGTGCGCTGGTCCTGCATCCGCGCGCGGACGCCGCGCAGCCCGACCGCCTCCAGTTCAACGAGCTGCAAAGTGGCCCCGGTGAGGATGGCCGCCAGGATCTCACGGCAGCCAGCTATCGTGGCCAGGCCCGACAAGGGGAGAAAAACATCGTCTGAATTGATGTGACACGCCTCGACATATTGTTGCACGCGCCACAGCAAGCTGCGCTGGCTGTTGACGATGCCCTTTGGCCGCCCTGTGCTGCCTGAGGTATAGAGAACGATGGCCGGCGCATCGACCGAAGGCTGCGGAAGGGGAGTTGCCAACAGCTCGCGCTCGGAGACTGAACCTACGCCGATGTCGATCCATTGGACGTCCATAGGCAGATCGCTTGGCCTGTCACCGATGCCCAGCATCGCCGAGAGCCTGGCCGCCGACACGATCTCCCTGATCCGGGGACCGGGATCTCTCGCATTTAACGGAATCGAGATCCGTCCGGCTGCCATGGTCGCGAGCATGGCGACGACGCTCCAGACGGAACTTGGCTGGCAGATTCCGACCGGCCCGCCTTCGGGAACGGCATTCGCAACGCGCCGGGATAGGATTTCGACGGCGGCGCCGAGCGCCGAATAGGAGAGTTCGTCCGCGCCGTCATTGATGGCGATCTTCTGCGGATGTTGTCTGGCGAGGGTTTCCAGCCGAGGACCAATGCCGATATCCGCGAACCCGGTTGGCAAAGGCAGATATGGCCGCAGGGCAGGCCCGCCCCGGTCCAGGGCATAGTCGCGCACCTCTGCCCACCTGGGCGGCTCCGGTGGAGGAGCAGCCTCATCAAGATCCTGATCCGCCGCTTGTGCCTTCACATATGCCGGGAGCATGGCTTGCCTGAGCTAGAGATGAAGTTTGGTTATGGCTCTGCTCAAGAGATGTTTCATCGATCATTCTGATGATGCTTCCGGGGACAAAGAGAGGCGAGGGTGGAAACGGGTGTGAATCGGGTCACAGCTTAACGTTAGGAATATGCCGTGACATCAAATAGGCCTGCTCTTGTCACCGGCGCAGCGGGTTTCATAGGCTTTCATCTATGCCGGAGACTGCTTTCCGACGGTTGGCAAGTTGTCGGCCTCGATTCCATGAATGAATACTACGACATCAACCTGAAGCGGGCCCGGCTCGATCAGTTGGAAGAATTTCCACATTTCCGGTTCGAGCATGTCGATCTCGCCGATCGCGACCGCGTTTCGGCGCTCTTTGCCTCGGTTGGTCCGGAAATCGTCGTCAATCTCGCAGCCCAGGCCGGCGTTCGTCATTCGCTCACCAATCCCTACGCTTACGGCGAAAGTAATCTGAGCGGTTTCCTCAATGTCCTGGAAGGATGCCGCCAAGCCTCGGTCGGCCACCTTGTCTATGCGTCCTCGAGCTCGATCTATGGCGGCAGCACGCGAATGCCGTTCTCTGTTCACGATTCTGTCGATCACCCGCTCAGTCTCTACGCTGCCACCAAGAGGGCCAACGAGTTGATGGCCCATACCTACAGTCATCTTCTCCGACTGCCGACGACTGGTTTGCGGTTCTTCACGGTCTACGGGCCGTGGGGCCGCCCGGATATGGCCCTGTTCATCTTCACCAAGGCCATACTTGCGGGTGAGCCTATCGACGTCTTCAACCACGGCAACATGCAGCGAGACTTCACCTATATCGATGACGTCATCGAGGGCTTGATCCGCATCATGCAACTGCCCGCCACGCCCAACAAGGAATGGAGCAGTGCCGCGCCTGATCCCGCGACGAGCAGCGCGCCGTTCAGGATCCACAACATCGGCGGCAGTTCGCCAGTTGAGCTGAATCACTTGATCGAACTGCTGGAAGACGCGCTGGGCAAAAAAGCGAAACGCAACTCCATGCCGCTTCAGCCGGGTGACGTGCCCGCGACCTGCGCCGATGTCAGCTCACTTGAGCAAGCGACTGGCTTCAGGCCGAGAATTCCGATCGAGATCGGGGTCCGGCGTTTCGTGGAATGGTATCGGGATTTTTATCGAGCCTGATCCGGACTGCCCCGGTATCCCGCCGCAGTCGCAGTTGGCGACACCGACCGAAGATACGCCTTCGCAACCATCCAACGTGGCAAGATCATACGGAACGATACGGGGAGGCTCGAGTTTTTGATCCACAAAAAAGGCCTGTGAAATCAATCGCTTTAATATGTCCTCCCGGGACCACCATTATCGTTATTTATCAATAGCTTATAGGATGGTTCGCCACGCGGTTCACCTGGGGTTGGCTAACCATCCGTAAGCCATTGATTTACGGCAGTTCGGGCCAGATCAAGGCCCCGCGCCTGGCGATTCTGTGAAACGCTGAACCGCTCCAGGACCGAGCGGACAGCCTCCTGGAATGTTCGTAGCCACTCCGCGTCTTACGAGCGGCGATCCCGAAAACGGTTCCAGGCATGCATGCGATTGGCGATTTGCACCGCGATCGGATGAAACGGAATCGGATTCATGCTGGTGACCGGCAGCGACATCTGCTCGTCGGTGCGGCGGCCTGCCGCCCAGCGACCGATCTCCTGGCCGAGCGACATCGAAAGCGCCACGCCGCGGCCCGAATATACGCCGCCGAACACAAGGCCAGGAGCCAACCGGTAGAGACGAGGCCTGCGATCGGGCACCACCGCGAAGGTGCCGTGCCAGTATTCCACCATCTCGGGCTCACCGCCGAAGGCCTGGAATGCCTTGCCGAGCATACGCGAGACCTTGGCGCGGCCGCGGTCGGCCTCATCGAACCAGAATGTATGCGTGCCGCCGCTGACCAGCCGGTTATCGCGGTCGTAATGGAAGTATCGGAGATCCTGGCGCATGTCGGACACGGCCGGGTTGCCGACAAGAATTCTGGCGCGCAATTCATCCGACAGCGGACTGGTCGCAGCCTGGAACACCTTGAAAGGCACCAGCGTCTTCTTCAGGCCCGGCCAGATGTCGCCGGTCAGCGCGTTGGTCGCGAGGATCACCTGCGGCGCGCTGACGCTGCCCGATCCGGTGAAGACGCGCCAGCCGCCTTGCAGGCGTTCCATCCTAGTCGCGCGGGAGTTCTCATGGATGGTCACGCCTTCGCGCTCCAGGGCGGCCGCGAGACCGATCGTCATGGCGAACGGATTGATGTGACCCGAATTGTTGACCATCCAACCGCCGAGATAAGGGCTGCCGATGCGAGCGCTGACTTCTGCGCGGTCAAGCCAGGACACGTCTGCGCCGAAGGCTTTCCACTCGTCGTGGAACTGACGAGCGCGGGCAAGGGTAGCCTCGGTGTGGGCGGGCTGGATCCAGCCTTCCTGTACCTGATGGGCATCGATGTTGAAGCGCTGCATCAGGCCGAAGGCGACGCCGGCGGCGTCCGCCACCATGCGGTTGTAGCGGGAGCCAATGGCCTTGCCGTAGACGGCCTCGAATTCCGAGGGCGATGCCTTCGAGTGATGCGAGATAACAAGGCCGTTGTTGCGGCCGGAAGCAGCCGATCCGATCTCATTGCCTTCCAGCAGTATGACGTCGACGCCGCTGTCGCGCGCGCCGAGCGCCGCGGCCATACCGGTGAAGCCGCCGCCGACGACCAGCACGTCTGTTTGCAGATCGCCCTGGAGCGCCGGCGCCGTCTCGCGCGACTTCGCGGTCTTGCGCCACAGATGCGGCGTCTTCCAGTCGACCTCAAACATGAAGGACAGTCTCGTTGACGCCGCCAAGGTAATGCTCGCTCAGCGCGGAGTGCTCGGCCATTTCCTGTGCCGGCCCGTGAAGCTTCACCTTGCCTGTGTTGAGAAGATAGGCGTAGTCGCCGCATTCCAGCGCGAGCTGGACGTTTTGCTCGACGAGCAGGATAGAGATGCCGTTGCGCGACAGGTCCAGGATGATGCGGAATATCTGATGGACGATCTTAGGCGCGAGGCCAAGGGACGGCTCGTCGAGCATCAGCAGCTTCGGTTCGGCCATCAGTGCGCGGCCGATTGCCAGCATCTGCTGCTGTCCGCCCGACATCCGGCTCGCCACGCTGTTGCGGCGCTCCTTCAGCACCGGGAAAAGATCGAACGCCTCGGCGCGCAGCGCCTCAAAGCTCCTGCCCGCTCGGCGGATGTGAGCGGCGACAAGGTTCTCCTCGACCGTCAGCCGCTGGAAGATCTGGCGGCCTTCCGGGCAATGGGTGATGCCGAGGCGCACGACCTGCTCCGGACGCATACCGGTGATGTCGCGCCCTTCGAAGGTAATCGAACCCGCGGTCGGTCGTGCGACGCCGGAGATGGAGTTGAGCAATGTCGTCTTGCCCGCGCCGTTCGGACCAAGCACGACGACGATCTCGTTTGGATCGACCTCGATATCGATGTTTTCAAGAACGCCGACGCGCCCGTATCCCGAGCTGAGCCCGGCGATCCTGAGCAGCGGCCCGGATGTCGTCGATGTCATTGGCGGTTCCCAGATAGGCGAGTTGGACGTCGGGGCTCGCCTGCACCTCGGCGGGCGTGCCCTGGAACAGAAGCTTGCCGTGATGCATGACGATGATGTTGTCGCAGAGAGACATGACCAGATCCATGTCGTGCTCGACGATAATGGTGATCCGGTCGGGCAGGCGCTGGGCCGCGAGCCTCGCGGTCAGCTCCGCCGTCTCGTGATGGTTGAGGCCGGCGGCCGGCTCGTCGAGCAGCAGCACGCGTGGATCACACACGAGGGCGCGGGCGATTTCCAGCATGCGCTGGCGGCCGTAGGGAAGGCTTCCGGCTTCGGCCTGCGCGTAGCCCTGCAGATCGAAGAGGCGCAGGGTCTCCATGCATTTCTCACGGCGTCTTTCGCGTCTGGCTGCGGCATAGGGTGGCCACGTCACTTCCTTCAAGGTGCCGCCGACATCGGCCGGGTAGAAGCACACTTCGAGGTTTTCGAGCACCGTCATCTGGTCGAAAAGCCGGATGTTCTGGTAAGTGCGGGCCACGCCGGAATTGGCGATCTGATACTTCTTCAGCGTGTCGAGGCGCTTGCCGTCGAGCGCGATCGATCCCGCCGAGACGCTGTAGGAGCCGGCGGTCATGTTGATGAGCGTCGACTTGCCGGCGCCGTTCGGTCCGATCACGCCGTGGATGAGCCCGGGAGCGAAGGAGGCCGTCACGTCGTCGATGGCGACGACCTGGCCATATTGCTTTCGCAGTCTGTCGAAGGTGAGCGTCATTTGCCGAAGAGCCTCCGGATGAGCTTGTCCGGGCCGAAGCTGCGCGGCACGATTCCCGCCGGTCGCACGATGATCAGGAAGATCATCAACAACCCCAGGAAGAGGATGCGCCATTCCGCGAACTCGCGCAGCACTTCCGGCAAGAGCATCAGGATCGTTGCGCCTGCGACGATGCCCAGAATGTTGCCGATGCCGCCGACCACGATCATCAGCACGATCAGCACCGATTCCTGCAGCGTGAAGCTCTCCGGGCTGACGAAGCGCTGGGAGGCGGCGAAGATCGCTCCCGCGATCGACCCGATCGTCGCGGACGTGGCGAAGGCGGCAAGCTTGGCGTTGGTCGTGTTTATGCCGATGCCGCGCGCGGCGTCCTGATCTTCGCGGATCGCCGCCCAGGCCTTGCCGAGGATGGAGCGCTCCAGCCGCCAGACCAGTGTGCCGACCACAAGCACGGTGATGAGCAACAGCCAGAAGAAATCGATCGGACGGGCGACCTGGATGCCGAGGATCGACGCCTTGTCGAGGCGCGCTATGCCCTTCGGTCCGCCGGTAAGCCAGTCGAGATTGTTGATGATGATGCGGATGATCTCGCCGAAGCCGAGCGTGACGATGGCGAGGTAGTCGCCGCGCAACCTCAGCACCGGTATGCCGAGTAATATGCCGGTGACCGCGCCGAGGCATGCGGCGACCAGCAGGATGAGCAGGAACGGCCAGTGCAGGTCGAGTTGCGGGCTGGCAAGCAGCGCGTAGCTGTATGCTCCGACCGCATAGAAGGCGACGAAGCCGAGATCGAGCAGTCCCGCATAGCCGATCACGATGTTCAGCCCGATGCCGAGCAGAATGTAGATCAGCAGGCTGTTGATGACGCGGACGTAGTAGTTGGGCAGGAAAGGGGTCGCTACGATCAACGCGATCGCGATGGCGAAGAAGAGGAACGAAATGGCCCGTCCTGAACGCGGCTTGGCGGCGGCGAGGGTCTCGGCGACGGACATCAGAATTCCCTCTTGTACACGATGCTTTCCTCGGAAACGGCCTCGCCCAGAATGCCGGCGGGACGGATCAGGAGCACGAGTATGAGGATCGCGAAGGACAGCACGTCGCGGTATTCGGTGCCGAGCACGCCGTGGGTGACGATGGGCAGCAGCGCCGTTCCGCCAACCTCGACGAAGGCGAGGATGAAGGCGCCGAGCATGGCGCCTGGAATGGAGCCGATGCCGCCGAGGATCGCCGCGGTAAAGGCCTTCAAGCCGATGACGGCGCCCATGGTCGGCGTCATGATGCCGTAGTAGCTGGCGTAGAGGATGCCGCCGGCCGCTCCGAGCAGCGGCCCGACGAAGAACACCATGGATATCGCGCCGTTGACGTTAATGCCCAGAAGCTGGGCCGTGGGCCTGCTTTCCGAGACGGCGCGCACGATGATGCCGATGCGGCTGCGGTTGACGAGGAAATGCAGGCCGAACATCAGCGCGAAGGCGGCGATCAGGATGCCGATCTGCACCGAACTGACCGTGCCGCCCATCACCTCGTAGCGGACGGCGGGAAAGAAGCTCGGAAAGGCGACAGGCTGTGGGCCGGCAAGAATCTGGATGCCGGTGACCAGCGAGAGCGATACGCCGAGCGAGGAGAGCATCGGCGCGAGACGCGTGGAATTCCTCAAGGGCTTGTAGGCAATCCGTTCGATGCCGACACCGATGACACCCACCAGGAAGATGGCGATGACGAAGGCCGCGGTAAGCGCAATCGCGCCGGCGCCGCCCACGGTGCCGATCAGCATGCTGAGCACCAGGAAAGCCACGTAGGCGCCGAGCATGAACATTTCGCCATGGGCGAAATTGATCATGCGCAGCACGCCGTAGACCATCGTGTAACCGAGAGCGATCAGCGCGTAGATGGAGCCTATCGTCAGGGCATTGACTGTTTGTTGGATGAGGCTTCCCAGCATGGACCGGCATCCTGTGCAGTAGGTTTCGCGCGGCTGGCGCAGCCGGAGAAAGAACAATCTCTACGGCCGCGCTTCGACGGAGCGCGGCCATAGACAAGCCGGGAGACCGCCGCCGAGGCGACTCCGGCGCATGACTATTTCTGGCCGGCCAGTTTGAAGTCCGAGCCCTCGACCTTGTAAAGGTAGGACGGGGCCACCTTGAGTTCGCCTGTGTCGTCGAACTCCAGTTCGCCTACCGCGGTCTTGACCTTGGCCGCATGCAGCGCGGCGTTCATGTCCTCGCGCGTAAGGCCCTTGGTCGTCTTGAGCACCTGCTCGAGGATTTGGCCCTGCACATAGCCGTAGATCGAATATGGCCCGGCATCCTCACCATACTTGGCCTTATAGAGCTTAGCGAAATCCGCGATCTCGGGGGAAGCATCCATCGGCGGGACCTGGATGGCGACAAGCGTGCCCTGGACGTTGGCCTCGCCGGCCTGCTTGATAAGGTCCGGGGTATAGCCGCCGTCCGGCACCATCAGCGCCGCGGCTATACCCTGTTCGTGCATCTGCTTGGCGAATAGCGCAAGCTGCGGCATCACCGCGCCAAGATAGATCGCGTCCGGTTTTTTGGTCTTGATCTGGGCCAGAACGGCGGTGAAGTCGACGTCGGTCGGCGCAACCGCCAGGGTATCGAGGACCTTGCCGCCGCCCGCTTCGAAGTTCTTGGCGAATATCTCGGAAATTCCCTGTCCGAAGACCTGCTTGTCGTTGACGATGACGGCGGTCTTCGCGCCGAGCTTCCCTAAGGCGTATTCAGCCGGCAATAGGGCGCCGGCCAGGTCGTTGGCGACGGGGCGCACCATGAACTTGTAGCCCTGTTTGGTCAGCGACGGGTTCGAGCCGAAGGTCATGGTCGGCAGCGAGCAGTCCTCGTAGATCGGCAGCGTCGACTGGGCAACGCCGGAATTGAAATTCACAAGACCGAGCACGACCTTGTCGTTGTCGCAGAACTTCTGGGCGACGAGCGTTCCCTCGCGCGGGTCGGCTTTGTCGTCCTGCTGATCGTAGGCGATGGTGACGCCGTTGACGCCGCCGCTCGCGTTCAGTTTGTCGACGTAGAGCTTGAAGCCATTGTGCCAGGTATTGCCGAAATACGCCTGCGGGCCGGAAAGCGGCGCGGCCATGCCGACGGTTATCTGCTCCGCCATGGCGGGTGCCGCGAAGAGTGAGGCGCCGAGAAGGAGTGCGGCGGTAAGTTTTCTCATGAAGGTTCCCCTTAGCTGCTGTCACGTGAGGGCGGCCGTTCCGGTCTTCTCCCCTCTTTGCCAGCGCATCGAAGCAGACAAAGGAGTGGCAGTCAAGAAAGTGTCGACACTATTGCGTTCAATCTTGTGGTCAGATACCGATTAAGCATCACGGACCTTTCGGCGACGCTTCAAATCGGCGGCATTGTCGGGCGCAAAAACCTTGAGCAGCGCGTCCTTGAGCGCCTGCTGCGTGACGGAGACGGTCATTTCGATATGTTCGCGCAACAGTTTCATGCCTTCCTCGGCATCTCGTTTGACGGCGGCGGCGACGATCCCGGAGTGGAATGTGACTTGCGCCTTGTCGTGCGAAGGGTGCTCGATCTGGATACGGCGGATGAAGCGGATGCGCGCATTGATGGAAGCGAGCTGCGCGACAAGTTCGGGATTTCCCGAGAGCTCGGCGATGAGCAGATGGAAGCCTTCGTCCTCAGCCAGAATGATGTCGGCCGGCTGGTCTCGATAGCCGTCGACGATCGCCTCCCAATATTCACGCAGCCGATCGATTTCGCGGTCTTCGGCGCGCTCGCACATCAGCTTGAAAGCGGCGCATTCAATGATGGAGCGCAGCTCATAGAGATCGAGCAGGCCCTCGGTGCTGAGGCTCCTTACGAAGAAGCCGCGATTGGGGGTGAGCGAAACGAAGCCCTCGGAAGCGAGCCGGTTCAACGCCTCGCGGATTGGCGTGCGCGAGACACCCAGGCTGCGCGAAAGCTGGACCTCGTTGATGCGCTCGCCGGGCTTGAGCGTGAACTCCACGAGATGCTTGCGGATCGTGAGATAGGCACGTTCGCTGCTGTCGGCGCTGCGTCGCGTTTCGGCCTCGTTCATGGCGGGCTGGCCGCTGCCGGCGTCGCCCTCAACTCGTTCGGTCATGAAAGTTCCAATCGGATTTGTCTGCAGGTTGTGTCGACACTTTGCGGCTCACACTTCTTTCGCAAGTTCATACGAATGGCAAGCGGCGCTTCGGGGGGAAGGAAATGATCATTGGCATTCTTGGCGTCGGGCATCTGGCCGCTTCCATGCTGACCGGGTTTGTGCGGTCCGGATTGGATCCAGCGGCAATCATCCTGTCTCCACGCGGCAAGGCCGCGGCCCTTGCGATCCAGCACGGCTTTCGGCTCGCCGCCGACAATCGCGAACTCGTTGAGGTTGCCGATGTCGTCCTCGTCGCCGTGCGGCCCATCCATGCGCCCGAAGCAGTTAGCGGCTTGCCGTGGCGAAAGGGACAGACCGTGATATCGGTTTGCGCCGGCGTGCCGCTGGCCGGTCTGGATGTCGCGCCGGCGCGTATCGTTCGCGCCATGCCGCTCACCGCTTCCGAGATCGCGGCCAGTCCGACGGTCTACTATCCCGACGTGGAGCAGGCGAGGGCGGTGCTGGACCGGTTAGGCCCCCCGATAGCACTCTCCAGCGAGAGGGATTTCGATGTCGCGACGGTCAGTGCCGCGGTCTACGGCTGGGCACAGGACCTCATCCGCAGGACGGCGGAATGGTCGAGCGCCCAGGGCCTCGATCCCACGGCGGCTCGCGGGCTGGCGGCAAGGACCTTCGTGGCGGCCGGGCGACTGATCGCCGAAAAGGGAGACCCGATGGAGCGGATGCTGCTGGAATTGGTGACGCCGGGTGGGATCACCGAGCGGGGACTGCAGGTTCTCTCGGCGCGCGAAGTGCCGGCGGCCTGGGAGGAGGCCTGCATGGCGGTTCTCGCGAAGCTGACCGGCGGCCCTGCCGATACCTAGAAGCGGCGGTGCGAGGAGGATCATCGTAGCGGCGGCGGCGGGTATTTCTGGCCCCCGGCCGCCTGTTCGCTCGGCGCGATGGTCAATTCCGCGATGTCGACATGGTCAGGCATCCGCAGCGCCGAAACAAGCGCGGCGGCAATGTCGGCCGGGCGCAATGGCCGTTGCTCGCAATACATGCGCTTGCGCAAGCCTTCGCGGTCTCCGTCAAAGGCCTTGAGGTAGAAATCCGTCTCGACGCGTCCAGGCGCGATTTCGGTCAGCCTCACGCCGGTGCCTGCAAGATCGAAGCGCAGGATGCGACCGGCTTGCGACAGGCCGGCCTTTGCCGCGCCATAGGCTGTCGTACCGGCAAAGACGCCGCTGGCTGCCGTGCTGGTCAGGGTGAAGATGTGGCCGCGCTTGCGCGCGATCATACCGGGCAGGAGAAGGCGGATGAGTTGCAGCGGCGCGGTGAGATTCAGTTCCACCACCTCCGCCGTCTCTTCGGCGCTTTGTTCATGCAAGGGGCGCACGGTCGCCAGGCCGCCAGCATTGTTGACCAGCACGTCGATTTCGGCGGTGCCCAGCGCGGACATGATCGCTTCGCCATCGCGAACGTCGGTTGCGATGGGCTTGACCTGCGGCCCAAGCCGCTCCCGCAAGGCAAGCAGCGCGTCCTTGCTACGCGCCAGCGCATGGACCGTCAGCCCTTGCGCCACGAGGCTCTCAACGATCGCCGCGCCAATGCCTTTGGAGGCTCCGGTGACGAGGGCGGTGCGATAGTCCATGCTCGTTCTCCCAAGCTGCTACGATCAAAGCGCGCCGTGTTCGGCGACCGCCCTCAGGATGCCGACCAGCCCGGCGTCCCGCGCTGCCCTGAGTTCCTCGGGGCCGCGGCCATGCGTCGCCGCGCCCGTCGACGCCGAAACCGCCCGGATCGTGTCAGCGTCGAGCCTGGCCTCGAACAGCGTGTCCCAGATGGCCTGATAGGTGGGACCGTATTTGCGCAGGAAGTCCTCGATGCCGTCGGCATTGAGGCTGTTGGAAATGAATGAGCCCTGCAACGTCCATTTCGGCCCCGGTCCGTACATGAATGCCCGATCGATATCCTCGACCGACGCGACGCCGTCGCGCACCAAGGCTATGGCTTCGCGCCACATCGCGCCCATCAGGCGCAAGGCGAGATGGCCTGTCACTTCCCTGTTGAGCGTGACCGGCTTCTTGCCGATGTCTTCGTAGACGGCGCGCGCCCGCACGATTGCCTGCGGATCGGTCGCCTTGCCGCCGACGATCTCGACGAGCGGCATCAGATGCACCGGGTTGAACGGATGACCAAGCACGATGCGACCCGGCACGCGGCACTCGGCCTGGATGTCGGAGACGAGCAGCGCGGAGGAAGAGGAAGCGACGATGACCTCGTCGCCGACATGGTTTTCAATCTCGGCAAGCAGCCGCCGTTTGAGCGACAGGTCTTCCGGACCGTTCTCCTGCACGAAGTCGACTCCTTCGAGTGTCTCCGCCATCGTCGGGAAAAGCCTGATCGCCCCAGGCGCGGGCGCGGGGCCCTTCAAGCTGTCCAGGTCTGCCGCGAGCGCCGGCAGGACTTCGTGAAGGACTGCCTCCTGACCCTCCGCCGGATCATATACGCGCACATCATGACCGGCATGGGCAAAGCAAGCTGCCCAGCGCTGCCCGATGATGCCGAACCCGACAATGCCGATGGTCAGTCTGTCCATTTTTCAGGCCCTTCTCCCATCGAGCGCGGCACGAAACGCTTCGTTGAGGTCGTTCCATGGGATAAGCAGGTCGAGCCAGGCGCCGATGCGGCCGGCGACGAGGATCGCCTCATTGACAAGGGGGTCGAAAGGCACTGCCTCCTCCATCGCCCTCTCTAGACGAAACAGCAGCGCCGGCGTTTCCGCGAGATGGCAGAAATCTCGCAGCCGCGTCGCCGCCTTGTTCAGCGCAAGTGCCGCCGTCTGGCGCAGCACCGCCTCGTCGACGCTTGCCCGCTCGGATCGGATCCACCAGAGCAGCTCGTGCAGGACGCGCGCCTCCGCCTCCGCCGTGAAGACCGGTCCGGCGGGATGCATGATGGCCCGCGAAGCGGTGATACGGGCTATGTCGTCGGGCATGCGGTCCCAGATCACCTTGCGTCGGGCCACGATGTCGTGCGGAAGCGTCGATGCCGGCGGGGACTCCTCAGTCCCTCCGTCGGCCAGTGCCAAGGTCCCGTCGATGATGCGGCGTCCCTGTTCCCGCTTGAGCACCGCGGCGAGCTCCGCGATGCCCTCGACCGGCGCATCGAGATGGCCGAGCACGGTGATCTCCGCCGTCTCGGCCTGGAGCGGCGCGAAGGTGATTTCCAGGAACTGCCGTACCGGCCAGTAGATGAAGGCTCCCGCCTTGGCGTCGAGCACGTGGGTCGCGCCCTCCACGTCCTCGACGAAGGGGGCGTGCCAGTAGATATGGCTGCCGGCGATCTTGGGCGTGTGCAGTTGCAAACGCAGGGGTAGGGCGGCCAGCAGCGAGCGGCGAGTGCGCAGGGTGTCGCCGTTCAGTTGAATGGGCCAGGCCTTGCCTTCGGCCGAGAAAACGAGCTGCATGTCACTTGCCGGGGTTGAAGAACGAAACCGGCCTCAGGATCTGGTTGCGCATGTCGAGGAGATAGTCCGTCTCGATCACCTTGCGCCGATAGGCTTGCCATTCCGGGTCGGCTTCCATGCGGTCGCGACGCTCCTCACGGTCGGCAAGGGTCTCGTATTTCCACAAGTGCACGGTCCGGGAGAGATCGCCAATATGAGTCTGGAAGAAGCCGAAAGGCTCTCCCAGATAATGCCGCTGCATGGGCAGGCCGACATCCTCATAGAGCTTGAGGAAATGGGACAGCTTGTTCGGGCGGGCGGTGTAGGTGCGGTGGTCGAAGATCATCTCGGTCACTCCTTCTGGTTCCTGTTCCGGCCCCGTGAGGCCAGAAAAGTCTTGTCCGGCTCGGCTTTGCCGGCGCCGCAAGCGCGGGTCGTCTCAACCGCAACTTCGCACCGTCTCCGCGATAAGCCTGGCCGTCAGCGCCGGCGCTTCGATCTGCGGCACATGGCCAACGCCGTCGAGCAGGTGAACGGCTGCGAAGCCGGGCGCGCGGGCGGCATGAGCGGCAGGTGCTACGCGGTCGAGCTTGCCCCACACGAGCCGTGTCGGCACGCCGAGCCCGGCGAGAGCGGGCGTCAGGTCAAAGCCTTGCGTTCCATCCGGGAACAGCGCTTCCGCCATTGAGGCCAGCACATCCCTATTGCCGTTCTTTTCCATCTGCCTCAGCGCCGCTTGCGCGTAGCCGGCCGGCAGGGTTCGAGGATCGCCCACCATGACCGCCAGCCAGCGCTCGAGCGCCTGGACGGTGGTCGAGCGCGCAAGCCCGGCGATGAAGCCGGCATTGATCTCTGGGCCGAGACCGCCCGGGGCAAGAAGGGTCACGGAGCGCACGGTGAGACGGCCGATCCGCGTAAGCGCAAGAGCGGCCGCCCCGCCCAGGGAATGGCCGACGAGATGAGCGTCCCTGACGCCCATGGCCTCCAGTTGGTCGGAAAGGGCGAAGGCGATCTCCTCGATGCTCTTGGCCGACCGCGCGGCCTCCGCGCCGTGGCCGGGCAGGTCGAGGCTGACCGTCGTAACATCTGGTTCGAGCAAAGGCACGACTTGCCGCCAAACGGAACGGTCCGCTCCGAAGCCGTGGATGAGGACCGCCGGCGCCGTTCGACGCGCTGTCGCGGGCGTGGCGACGTGCGATGCCGGGGACTCGGTCGGCTCCGTCTGGATGCCGCCGGACCGATCCGGACGCCCGGCGAGTGCGGCGTCAATGTCACGCTTCTTGATGCGTCCCCTTGGACCGGTCCCTGAGACGGTCGACAGGTCCAGCCCCGCGGCCGCCGCAAGCCGGCGGGCAAGCGGGCTTGCGATTGCACGGGTGCCGGACTGGCGGGAGGGTGCAGGGGCGTCGGTTGCGGAGAGGGGATCGGCCGTCGCTGTTGTTGCGGCTGGAGTCGCGTGGCCTGCCACCGGTTTTTCGTCGGCGATGGTGCCGAGCACGGCGCCCACCGGCGCTTCCTGCCCCTCGGTGAAGTAGATATCGGCCAGCCAGCCATCTCGATCCGCCTCGATTTCGGTCGCCGCCTTGGCCGTCTCGACGGTGACGATGAGATCGCCGGCCTTGACCGGGTCACCGGATTTGGCCGCCCAGGCAATCACCAGCACGGTTTCCATATACTCGCCGCCGGCGCTGTCGATGCTGATCGGATGGGTTGCCATCTGCCGCCTCGTCACTTCAAAGTCTTCAACGCGGCAGCGTGGATCTTCTCGGCGCTCGGCAGCATCGCCGTTTCGAGAGGCTCGGAATAGGGGATCGGCATGTCCGGCAGCGTCACGCGCGCGACCGGAGCGTCGAGTTCGTCGAAGGCATGGTCCATGATCGTTGCCGAAAGTTCGGCGGCGTAGCCGCAGAAGCGCCAGCCCTCGTTGACCACCACCGCGTGGTGCGTCTTCGCGATCGAGGCGACGATGGCGTCGAGGTCAAGGGGGCGCAGCGACCGGAGATCGATGATTTCCGCCGAAACACCGTCCGCGGCCAGCAGATCGGCCGCCTTTGTCGCTTCAACCACCATCTTGGAGGTGGCGAAGATCGAGATGTCGCTGCCCTCGCGCACGGTTGCCGCCTTGCCAAGCGGCACGATCACGTCGCCTTCCGGAACCTCGCCGCGAATGTTGTAGAGCAGCTTGTGCTCGAGGAAGACGACCGGCTGGCTGTCGCGGATGGCGGCCTTCAGCATGCCCTTGGCGTCGGCCGGCGTCGAAGGCGCTACGACCTTGATGCCGGGTACGTGGGCAAGCATGGAATCCAGCGCCTTGGAATGTTGCGCGCCCGCGCCCGCTCCGCCGCCGCCCTGGGTGCGCACGACGAATGGCATCTTCACCTGACCGTTCCAGATATAGTTGTAGATCGATGCCTGGTTGACCAAAGCATCGAGCGACAGCGGTATGAAGTCGGCATACATGATTTCCAGCACCGGCCGGGTGCCGGTCATGGCTGCGGTCACTGCCATCGCGGTCAGGGCCTGTTCCGAGATCGGCGTGTCGCGCACCCGCCTTTCGCCGAATTCCTCCATCAGCCCCTTCGTCACCTTGAACACGCCGCCGTAGCGGCCGATGTCCTCGCCGAAGAGGAAGACGGAAGGATCGGTCTGCATTTCCTCGCGCAGCGCGGCGTTGAGCGCCTCGGCGTATCGCATCATCGCCATGTCAGTGCGTCTCGCTGTAGGGATTGCAGGCTTCGTCCACCAGGAACTCCGGCATCGGGTCAGAAAGGGCGACCTCGAACGCTTCGTCCGTCTCGGCCTTGGCCGCGGCCTCGATATCGGCGAGCCGTGCCTCGCCGACATCGCCCAGCAAAGCCTTGCGGGAGATGATCAGCGGGTCGCGCGCTTTCCAGGCAGCGATATCCTCGGGCCTTTGGTAGCCGCCCATATCGGATGTCGAGAAACCCTCGATGCGGTAGGTCTTGCATTCGACCATGCCGGGACCTTCGCCACGTCTCGCTCTTTCTGCCATCGCCGACACGGCGCGATAAACGGCGACCGCGTCGTTGCCGTCGACGATCTTGGCCGGCATCGCGTAGCCGGCGGCGCGGATCGATAGATCCGCGACCGGCGACTGGACATCGGAAGGAACGGTCAGGCCGAACTGGTTGTGCTCGAGCACGAACACGACCGGCAACTTCCAGAGCCCGGCCATGTTCATCGCCTCATGGCAGATGCCCGTCTGCGCGGCGCCGTCGCCGAAGACGCACATGGCGACATTGCCCGTGCCGAGGATCTGCATCGACAGCGCCATGCCGGCAGCCGCGGGGATACCGGCTCCGACGATCGCGTTGCCGCCAATCACGCCCTTTTCGGCATCGGCCACCAGCATATGGCCGGCACGTCCGCCGCAGGCGCCCGTTGCCCTGCCGAATATCTCGGCCACGACTGGGCGCATGGCCATGCCCTTACCGATGTAGACGGCATGGCCGCGATGGGTGGTGGCAACCTTGTCGCCGGCTTCCAGGGCGGCCGTGGCCGCAACGCCCACAGCCTCCTGGCCGTCGCATCGATGGATAGGGCCACGCGTGCGCCCTTCCTTATGAAGCGCCCCCAGCCTCTCCTCGAGGTGCCGCACCAGCAGCATCCGACGATAAATCTCCAAATGCTGTTCGACGGACGGAGTGTTCTTCACGGGCTATCCCCAGTTGTGCGCCGAATTAAATACAAAAGTGTCGACACTTTGCAAGCGCTTCTGCAGGGCGGTGCGAAACAAGTTCGAAAAAGGGGAGGATTCAGGCGGCTGGCGGGATGGAACGAAGGGCGAAGAGCATCTCGTCGAGGTCGGCGCAAGGGAGGCAGCCGAGGTCGGCGATATCCTTGGTCACGTCGACCGGCAGGCCTGAATTCGAATCCTTCGGCACCTCGTTCAGTCGTCCGCCGATCAGCACGGGCAAGGAAAGTCCGCGCACCGCCATCGCGGCCTTCACAGCCTGCGCGTAGCGCAGCGCGACGCCATTGTAGGTGCTGACCGCGATGGCGTCCGCGCCGGTTTCGGCGGCACGGGCGACGAGCGCTTCCGGGTCGACGGCGACGCCGGCGTCGACGATGGCGATGCCGAGACCTTCGAGCGCCTGTTCGACGAGATATTTGCCGTGCTCGTGAACATCCGTGGTGCCGATGCAGATAGTGAGATTTCTCGCCGCCTCCATCCGCTTCTGGGCCGCCGCCCAGCTTGCCGCCTTGTGGTTGAGCTCTCGCGCCCATTCGGCGTGGATCAGCGGCACACGCCCGCGCGGACCTGTCGCACCTGGGCCGAAAAGGGCTTCCAGGCGTTTCGGACCGATGCGGCGGATGGCCAGCATCAGCGCAGCAGGGTCGTCCACATCGACCCCTCGCTCGGCGAGACCGGCGAGAGCGGCATCGGCAAAGCGTCGACCGCCTTCGACGAGCATGTCGGCCATCGCCTCGGTCTTGGCCCAATCGAAGACCGGATCGTAGAAAGGCGCGTGCAGCGACAGCCTGTGGGCGAATGTCTGCGCGTCGATGATCTCGTCGACGTCGGGAATACGCTGGTTCTCCGTCACCGGCACGGGATTGATCGCATGGCCCGAAGGCCAGCGCCCCATGGCGAGTATGTCGGCCATCAGGTAGCTCGCCAGGCTGGCGTAATTGCCTGCGGGGGTCGACTGGTAGGAGACGGTGTTGCCGAAGATCATGGTGCCCGGCGTGTCGGTGACCCGCACGAGCGCCGCGTGGAAGGCGGTGCGCGAAAGCGGGTCGCTGAAGTGATGGCCGTAGCAATGGGCAAGGTGCGCGCCGATCAGCGTCTCGACGATATGCTTCTCCACCAGCACCATGCCGAGCGCGCAGGCCATGTCGATGAAAAGCCCGGCGAATCCGTCGTCGAGATTCGAATGGACTAGGATCTCCGCGTCCTGCGCCGCGATCAGCCCGAGCGCGGTCACGGTCGCCTCGGTTGTCGCCACGTCGTCGTCCCAGTAGGGCAGGCGGAAGGTGAAATATTGTCCAAGATTGCCGATGGCCGTTGCTCCGGCCGCGATCGCGGCACGCGTGTTTTCGACGGCGCCCGGCAGGCCGAGCATGAAGTCTCCGAAATGCGCGGCCGCGGAGGCAGCATTGGTGATGCGCGCGAAATCCTCCGGACCGGTCAGCACGATGCCTGTGCCGCGCGCGGCCTTGGCGCGCATGGCCAGCGGATAACCCATCGACCAGTCCAGCGTGATGCCGAAACGATCGACCGTAACCCCTGCCTTGCGGCATTGCTCATGCACTTCGCCGATCGCCGCGATGGTGCGGTCGACGCTGCGGAAGCCGATGTGGGCATGCTGCATGACGCGACTTTCCGCCACCGCCTTGCGTTTCCACGCGGCTTCGGAAGGCATTCCCGTTTCGATGAGGAAACGGCAGCTTCCGAGCCGCCAGTCGCGCGCCATGGTTCGCCCCTCGGCGAGCAGATCCCGGCCAGGCTTGAGACGCGGATCGTTGAGGACGGGGACGATGTCGGCGGTCATGATGTCTGCTGTTCGGCTTCGGTGATGAAACGGTGGATGACGGCGGCAATGCCTTCCGGCCTGGCGAGGGGATGGAAATGCGCGCCCTCGACGGATGCGTATCGGGCGCCCGGTATCGCGGCGGCAATGGCTCGCGTCAGTTCAGGCGGAGTCAGCACGTCGCCCGTGGCGGCGATCACCTGCACCGGAACGGCAATCCCCGCGAGGTCATCGAGGCAATCGTGATCGAGCAGCATGCGCAGGCGCGACGCGGCGACGTTCAATGGGGCAAGGGTCCGCGAGGCGGTGGCGACCGCCGCCTCGAGTTCGGCGGCATGCATGGCTAGATAGGAAGCCTCGTGGCAGAGCACATGGGTAAGGCGCTGGTAGGTCTCAGCCATGCCTGCCTCGAGCAGTTCGGCACGCGCGGTGAAGACGGTGCGGAAGCGTGTGTCGGCCCGCGCCCAGGAACTGCTGATCGTGTAGCTCAGCCCGAGATCCGCATGGTCGAGGGCAAGTCTCTGGGCGATGGCGCCGCCTGTGGAATGCCCGACGATATGGGCCGGCCCGCCCGTCTGCGCCAGCAGGCCCGCGACATCGCCGGCGATGAGTGGAACGGAGTAGGGGCCGTCGGGGCGGTCGCTGCGGCCCGCGCCGCGATGATCGATGACTATGAGGCGATAGTCGGCCTCAAGCAGGCGCACGACGCCGGACCAGAATCGTCCGTCGCCGCCGAGCCCCGGGATGAGGACGAGGCGCGGCCCCTTCGCCCCGAACGTTTCGTAGTGGATGCGGCAGCCATCGGCGGCGACGAAGAAGGCCATCAGCGGCGGCCTCCCTTCTCGGGCGGGTCGATGTCGAGCAGATCGCACAGCGCGGCGACGAGACTCAGCGCGGTCAGTGCCGAAGTCTTCGGATTGACGGGCGAGGGGGCGTTGACCATGTTGAAGAAGGCGGTGCCGACAGCGCTCTCGGCCTCGATCTCATGGCTGTTGCCGATCGCCTTCGGGTCGGCGATCACCCGCACGGTGACCTTTTCGTCCCCTACGGCCAGCGCCACGGCGAAGGCCGCGTTGAGGTTCTTCGGATAGGCGGATGCCGCGTCCGCGGGGGTGCCCTCGAAGAGCGTCACGGCATTGCGTTCGGCCGATAGACCAAGCGCGGCGATCTCGGCTTCCCAGGCCGCCGGCGGCTTGCGCGAGGTATAGCGCACCCGCGCGTCGGGAAGGGCCGCTATGGCGCGCAGATAATCGAGGCCGCCCAGCGCTCCCGCCGGCAGGATAAAGCGCGCGCCGCCGCTGCGGCCGGCGGCGGTGATCCGGGCGTGAAGCGTGGCATCGGCAAGCGCGCCGACCGATGCCACGACGGTTGGTATTCCGGCTTCGAGCAAGGCAGGTATGTAGGTCGCCACTGCCCCCTGGCCCGCTGCTTCGACCACAGCCCGCGGCTTTGCCTCGATCAGTCGCTCTACCCTGGTGACCGCGCTGACATTCGCCGGCAGTTCGGGACTGGCGCCTTCGCGCAGCAACACCAGCCAATCGACCGCGTCCGGCGGAAAGGCCGAGACGATGTCACGCGCGATCGCGCCGTAGCCGATGAGGCCGAGCGTCGTCATCCGGTGTCTTCAGGAGCCGCGGCTCACGGGATCAAACTTGTCGGTGAGATCGACGCCGAAGACGGTCCTGCGCTCGATCTCCAGCACGTTTTCCGGGCGTGGGAAGTTGGAGGGCACGCGGTCGCCCGGCTTGCGTGGCTTGCCGATGAGGCGAAAAAAGTCTTCGAGCCCGTTGGGCACGATCAGCCAGAGCCAGCGAAGCTGCGTTTCGCCATCGTTGATGAACATGTGCCTGACATTCTTCGGCAGGAACACCACGCTGTCGGGGCCGAGGGGATACTCCTTGCCGTCGACGACGGCGCGGCCGTGGCCTTCGATGATATAGACGGCCTCCTCATTACGCTCATGCGTGTGCTCGCGCACATAGCCGCCAGGCGCCACCGATTGTGTGCCGAGCGCGAACGGGTGCTCCATGCCGACGATATGAGGCGCCAGCGCCACGTCGATATGGCCGTTCGCCGGCACCGGCTGCCAGTAGCTCTCACGCATCTCGGGCCCGGAGATATGAATGCCGGATGGAGCTGGCGGAAGGTGAGTATCATCCATGGCTCTGCCTCTCGAAAAGCGCTTGAGATTATCGTGCGGGCGCATGCCGCTCACCAACGGAGCGTATAATGCAAAAAGTGTCGACACAATAGTAGACAGATTTAATTTCCCGCACCTATAGTGACGCCGCGATGACAGTCTGGGGGACCGCCAATGGGCGAATTCGATGTTCTGGTTATCGGTTCCGGTTCGGCGGCCTGCTCGGCGGCATTGAGGGCGGCCAAGGGCGGCCTCAATGTGCTGGTTATCGAAAAGAGCGAATGGCTTGGTGGCACCTCGGCCATGTCCGGCGCGGGGGTCTGGATACCCGCCAATCACCTGGCAGCGGCTGCCGGCGTCGCCGACAGCCGGGACGATGCGCTGACCTATCTGCGCGCGGTGTCTCCGCGGGATTGGGCGCGGAAGGAAGATGCGCTCTGGAGCGCCTTCGTCAGGGCGGCTCCCGATATGCTGCGTTTCCTTTCTGGCAACACGCCTCTCGACTTCCGCCTGGTCAACGAGCCGGATCCCTTCGCCGAGGCGCCCGGCGGCAAGCTTTTCGGCCGCATGCTCTCGCCGAGGCCGCTCAGCCGCCGCATCCTGGGCAAGTTTGCGCCGCGCCTGCGCCGCTCGACCCTGCCGCACAGCTTCAGCTACCAGGAAATCGTCGATCTCGACCTCTATCACCACCCTATCCGCGCCGGCCTCAGGCTCTGGCCGAAGCTGCTTTGGCGGCGGCTGACGAATGCCGGCGGGCAGGGCACGGCCCTCATGACCGGACTCATCAAGGGCTGCCTGGATGCGGGTGTCGCCTTCCAGTTGGAAACGCGCGCCGTAGGCCTGCTTCAGGATTCGGACTCGCGCGTGATCGGCGCCGAGGTGGAGCGCGAGGGCCGGCGAACGAAACTTCTTGCCCGGCGCGGCGTGATCATCGCGACGGGAGGATTCGAATGGGATGCCGAGATGCGGGCGCGGCATTTTCCCGGCGCGCTCGATCGTATCGGCAGCCCTCCCACCAATGAGGGCGACGGCCAGAAGCTTGCCGCTTCCGTCGGCGCGGAGCTGGACCGCATGGACCAGGCGAACGTCTATCCCTGCCTGCCGACGCTCTACCAGGGCAAGCCCCATGGCCTGCCCATGACCTTTCAGGCCGAGCCGCATTCGATCGTCGTCAACCGCGACGGCCGACGCTTTGTCAGCGAGAACGATTTCAACATCGGCGAGGCGATCGACGCGCGCGGAGCGGACGGCGCCCCGGTGAACCTGCCCTGCTATCTCGTCGGCGATCATCGCTTCCTGAGGACGTCTCTGCCCTTCCGCTGGTATGCGTCCTACGAACGCCAGTGGATCAAGAAGTCGGACACGATCGGCGGCCTCGCCGCAAAGCTGGGATTACCGGCATCGGCTCTCGAAGAGACGATCGCCCGATGGAACGGCTTTTGCTCCAAGGGGCGCGACGAGGATTTCCGCCGCGGTGAGAACGGCTGGGAGGATTACAAGGCGCATGGCCCTGAAAATCGGCTGAAGCCGATCGACAAGCCGCCCTATGTCGGCATGACGCTCAATCGTTCGATCCTGGGCACCAAGGGCGGCGCCCGCACCAACGAGCGGGCGCAGGTGCTGAGGCCGGACGGTTCGATCATCCCCGGCCTGTACGCGGCCGGCCTTGCCATGGCCAACCCGATCGGCACCCGCGCGGTTGGAGCCGGCACGACGCTTGGCCCCAATCTGACCTGGGGTTTCATCGCCGCCGAAACCATCCTTCACCAGAACCGGTGAGTTCTCCGGGGTGAATGCGCATCGTCACTCGAACGTCCTCGAGGTCGAGGATCACCGTGTCGGCGCCGCTGCTGTCGGCCTAGCAAATTTCTCCGGCCGTGATCCGGCGCAGACAGCGGCACGACAGGCGTGACGAAGCTCACCATCGCACCGTGGCCTTCACCGTCACCTGTCCGTCCGACGAGCGAACTTCCATTTCCATCTCGCCTTTTCCGCGGGCCGTTCCGCTGAGCAGCAGGGTCTGCGGGCCGATCGCCGGGCGGACTCCGCGAAACGAGAATTGGCGCGGCGCGAGTCCGGCGACGACAGCAGCGAAGTTCATGAGCAGCGTCGCTTGCAGCGGGGCGTGGATGACGAGCCCGGGATAGTGCTCGACGCCCGTGGCGTAAGGCGCATCGTAGTGGATGCGATGCCCGTTGAACGTCAGCGCGGAATAACGGAAAAGCAGCACCGGATCGACGTCGACTGTCCGCTCGTGCGACGTGGCCGACCTGGGCCCGGCCGGCTGAGCCGGGGGCCGTGGCGCGCCAGTCTCCGGCTCGCGATAGACGATGATCTGGTCCTCTTCGACCACCGGACCGGCGGCGTTGGCGATCTCGTGGCGCACCGTGACAAAAGCGAGCCTGCCGGAACGGCCCTGTTTTTCCTCGATCGCGCGCACCATCGAGCGGCGGCGGATCGCGTCACCGGGGCGGACCGGCGCCAGGAACCGCACGTCGCTGCCTGCCCACATGCGGCGCGGAAGCGGCACGGGCGGCAGGAATCCACCTTTGGCCGGGTGCCCGTCTGGACCCAGTTCGCGCGCGTCCGCGATGTCGGGGGTCAGGCACCAGTGCAGGCCGGGGGGAGCCTCGTCGAGCCGCGCCGCATGCGCTCCAAGTGTGGCTTCGAAGCTGGCGATGACGCGCGGGGTGACGATGTCCTCGGCCTCCCACGACCGTCCGATCCATTCCTGCAATACGATGTTGTTCGATGCCAAGGCTCCGACTCCGCTTCAAGTCTCGAATTCTGCGCGGATGCGATCGGTATCGGCTCCGAGCCCCGGAACGGTCGGCGGCGTCTCGAACGCGGCGGACCGCACCGAGGGTTTCGGGACCGTGACCCTCTTGCCGCCGGGCAGCGCGACCTCGATCCGGCGCAGCGCGTTGTGCAGCGGAAGATCGCGCACCTCGCTCACCCGTCCCCAGGCGTTCTGGGCCTGATCGAGCCGCCCGATCGCTTCATTGGAATCGATCGCAGCGAAAATCGGCTCGACTTCGGCATCGAGCGCTTCGCGGTTGGCGACGCGCTGGGCGTTGGTCGCGAAGCGTTCGTCATTGGCGAGATCCGGCCGCCGCAGGACCGCCGAGCAAAAGCGCTTCCATTCGCTGTTTTGCTGGACGGAGACGACCACGGCCGCGCCATCGCAGCAGGCATAGGGCCGGTAGGGATAAATCGAGGCGTGCGCCAAGCCGTAACGGCCCGTCTCGCGGCCGGTATGCTCGTAGTGCAGCAGCGGCACCGCCATCCAGTCGGCCATGCCGTCAAACATGGCTATTTCGATCGCCCGGCCTCGGCCGGTCCTGCCGCGCGCCAGCAACGCCTCGAGGATCGCCGCATGCGCGTTCATTCCTGTTGCGATGTCGGCAGCCGACACGCCGATCTTGCAAGGCGTCTCGGCGGTGCCGGTCACCGCGCAGATACCGCTTTCCGCCTGCACCAGCATGTCGTAGGCCCGCATTGATGCGTAGGGTGTGTCCTGCCCATAGCCGACGATATTGACGGCAATCAGCCGGGGAAATTTCTCGCCAATCACGGTGGCGGAAAGGCCTAACCTGTCGATCGCGCCCGGTGCAAGGTTCTGCACGAGGACATCCGCCCGGGCGACCATCCGATGCAGCAGAGCGAGGTCTTTCTCGGCCTTGAGGTCGAGCGCCACGCTCTGCTTGCCGCGGTTCAGCCAGACAAAATAGGCCGACATGCCTTCGACGGTGGAATCGTAGTGGCGCGCGGTCTCACCTTCGGGGCGTTCGATCTTCACGACGCGAGCACCTGCATCGGCGAGGCGGACCGTGCACAAGGGAGCAGCGACCGCCTGCTCGATCGAAACGACGAACAGGCCCTCCAGCGGGCGGGCGGCGTCAGACATTGCGCTGCACCCCAGAACGGGCGAGCACGCCTGGCTTCAGCCGTTCGTTCTTGCCGTAATCTTCAGCCGGGTGGAAGAACAGGCGCGGCGTGTCGTCGATGTCCTCGAGCCTTTTGCGATAGGCCTCCAGATAGGCCTTGCGGCCGTCGTCGCCGACGCGGCCGGGCATGTAGGCGACGAAGGGCGGCAAAACATCGAAGCCGGCATAGCGCAGCAGGCCGTTATGGATCGGCCACAACACCGTGAGGATGTCGCCGTCGATGCCGTCGGGCGCATAGGTGTCGGCCGAGGTGCCCGTGGTGGCGGCCACCATGGCGAGCTTTCCCTTGAACATGCCGGTGTCGTATTTGCGGCCCGGCAGATAGGCAAAGCCGCGCGCGAAGACCCGGTCGGCCCAACCCTTGAGCATCGCCGGCATTCCGAACCACCAGACGGGAAACTGCAAGATCACGAAGTCCGCCCGTTTCAGCTTCTCGATCTCTGCATTGATGTCGGTCGCCAGCCGACCCGTCTCATAGGCGGCGGTCTGCTCGCGCTGCAGGCTGAAGAAATCCGGATCGTTGCGCTCGCCAGTCATGTCGCCTGGCCCGGCGACCGGATTGAAGCCGATCGCATAAAGGTCGCTGACCACCACGCTGTGGCCAACCCGCGTCAGGGTCTCGAAGGCAAGGTCCTTCATGGCGCCGTTGAAGGACTTCGGTTCCGGATGCGCGTAGACGATGAGGACGTTCACAACGACCACTCCTAGTAAGAACGCGGCAGGCCGAGCACGTGCTCGGCCAGGAACGACAGGATGAGGTTGGTGGAAATCGGCGCGACCTGATAGAGGCGCGTCTCGCGGAACTTGCGCTCGACGTCATATTCCTCGGCGAAGCCGAAGCCGCCATGCGTCTGGATGCAGGCGTTGGCGGCCTCGTTCGAGGCATCAGCCGCCAGCATCTTGGCCATGTTCGCCTCGGCGCCGGGGTTCTTGCCGGCTTCGTAAAGGGCGAGCGCCTCGCGCACCATCAGCTCGGCCGCGCGCATGTTGGCGTAGGCCCTGGCGATCGGAAACTGGATGCCCTGGTTCTGGCCGATCGCCCGACCGAACACATGGCGCTCCCTGGAGTAAGCGCTTGCCTTGTCGATGAACCATTTGGCATCGCCGACGCATTCGGAAGCGATCAGGATCCGCTCGGCATTCATGCCGGAGAGGATGTAGCGGAAGCCTTTTCCTTCCTCGCCGATCAGGTTTTCGGCGGGCACGCGCAAATCATCGAAGAAGATTTCCGTGGTGGCATGGTTCATCATGGTGCGAATAGGCCGGATGGTGAGGCCGTTGCCGATGGCCTCGCCCATCTCGACGATGATGACGGAAAGACCGTCGGTCTTTTTCATGCCGTCCGCCAGCGGCGTGGTGCGCGCCAGAAGCAGCATCAGGTCCGAATGCTCGGCGCGGCTGGTCCAGATCTTCTGGCCTTTGACCACGAAATGGTCGCCGACGAGCCGGGCGGTGGTCTTCAGCGCGCCGGTGTCGGTGCCGCTGGTCGGCTCGGTGACGCCGAAAGCCTGCAGGCGCAACTCGCCGGTGGCGATCTTCGGCAGATAGCGCTGCTTCTGCGCTGGCGAGCCGTGGCGAAGCAACGTACCCATCGTGTACATCTGCGCATGGCAGGCGCCGCCGTTGCAGCCGGCGCGCTGGATCTCCTCCAGCACCGCGGCGGCGGCCGAAAGCGGCAGGCCGGAGCCGCCATACTCCTCGGGGATAAGGATCGAGAGCCAGCCGGCTTCCGTCAGGGCTTCGACGAATTCGCGAGGGTAGGCCATATCCCTGTCGAGGGCGCGCCAATACTCGCCGGGAAAACGGGCGCAGAGTTTGGCGACGGCTTCGCGAATATCCTGATAGTGTTCCATGGATTGCCGGGCCTTTCGTCTCGCTCCGGCGGCCAGTATCACGCCGGCACATCTCGGCAGCAACGCAAGGCAGGTGTGATCAGCTATGCCGAAATTGAAACCCTTACGGCGCCGAACCGAGAAGCTGGCCGACCCATACGGCCCGCTCGACAAGATCGCGGGCGGTATCCTCGATCGCCTGGCCGGCAAAGCGCGCCAGCCGCGAGGCCGGCCGGTCGGCCGGATAGGCAAGGATGAGGCGACGCACGGGCACGGGATCGATCAGCGGCGCGGCGGTGAGCAGGCCGGCGGCGACATCGGCATGGATGGGCGCGAGCGGCAGGATCGTCCAGCCATGCCCATTGCGCACGAGGTCCTTCAGCACCGAATAGGTATCCGCCTCGATGCCGACATCGAGCGTGATGCCGGTCTCCGCGGCGCAGCGTTCGACGATGATGCGCAGCCCGTGCTTGACGCTGGGCAGCAACAGCCTTTTGCCGGCGAGCGAGGCGAACGGCACGGCGCGCACGGTCGAGAAGCCGGCATCGGGGGGGCCGATCAGGAACAGGTTCTCCAGGAGCAGCGGGCGGGTGCGAAGCGATCTCGCCATGCGCGGATCGTAGAGCACGGCGACGTCTATTTCGCCCCGATGCAGCCAGTCGAGCAAATAGCCGGTATAGGCGCTGACAAGCCTGAGCTTCGCCTTGGGATGGGCCTTGCCGAAAGCCGCCGCCAGCGGCAGCGAGATGATGTCGGCCACCGTGGGCGGCAAGCCGATGGCGATCTCGCCCGTCAGCGGCGCATCGGCGGGCGTGGCGGTCGCGCGGATCTCGTCGACCTCGGCCAGCACCCGCACGGCGTGAGCCAGCACTTGCTTGCCCTGTTCGGACAGCACCATGCCGCGCCCATGACGCAGGAACAGGGCAAAGCCCAGTTCCTCCTCCAGCATGCGCACCTGGCGGCTCAGCGCCGGCTGCGCGATATGCAGCCGGTCTGCGGCCTTGCTGAGGCTGCCGAGCTCGGCGACGTGGATCAGGGTGCGCAGCTGTGATAGCTCCATAAGCTATCGAATATCATTATATCTGATCACAAGAAAGGGACGAAGATTGTATCGGATGGTTGACGTAGTCTTATGCCAAATCCAATCCTCGGGGGTCCAAGGTGACGGCGAGCAGCCTACATGCGAAACACCCGGAAGCGGCTGCCTCTGCGGCTCTTCCGGCGACATCTGAAACGCAGTGGTCGGATCAGGTCTATGACGTGCTGAAGGCCGCCGGCATCAGCCAGATGTCCTATGTGCCGGACGCCGGCCATACCACGCTGATCCGCCGCTTCGGCGCCGATCCTGAGGTCGTCACCAATGTGCTGACAACCGAGGAGGAGGGCATAGCCATTGCCGCCGGCTCCTGGCTCGGCGGCAAGCGCAGCGTCGTGCTGATGCAATCCTCCGGCGTCGGCAATTGCATCAACATGCTGTCGCTACCGGTGCAGGCGCGCTTTCCCTTGCTCGTCCTGGTGACGATGCGCGGCGAGTGGGCCGAGTTCAATCCATGGCAGGTGCCGATGGGACAGGCGACCGAAGCTTCACTGAAAGCGATCGGCCTCAGCGTGCTGCGGGCAGAGACCGGCCCCGACCTGGTGGACACCGTGGCGCAGGCGGCCGCGGTGGCCTTCGACGCCGACCAGCAGATCGCCGTGCTCATCGGGCAGCGCCTGCTTGGCAAGAAGAAGTGGTGAACGACATGGCATTGCCGACGATGGATCGCCGCGCGGCGGTGAAGAAGCTGCTCGACACGCGCGACGGTGCCCTGGTGGTGACCGGGCTCGGATCGCCGAGCTATGACGTGCATGCCGCCGGCGACAGGGACGACAATTACTATCTTTGGGGCGCAATGGGCGGCGCGGCATTGGTCGGCCTCGGGCTTGCCCAGGCGCAGCCGCAGAGGCGGGTGATGGTCATCACCGGCGACGGCGAGCAACTCATGGCCTTTGGATCGCTGGCGACGATCTCTGTGGCGCGGCCGAAAAATCTCGACCTGATCATTCTGGACAACCAGCATTTCGGCGAGACCGGCATGCAGTCCAGCCATACCGGCCGCGGCATCGGCTTCGACAAGGTCGCCGCCGCCTGCGGTTTCGCGGAGGTCGCCGAACTGCGCTCGTTGGAGGAGGTCGACGCGCTGTGCGAAAAGCTGCGCCTTCCTGCGGAAGGGCCTCGGTTGTTCGTGCTGAAGATCACGGCAGAGAACCTGCCGCGCTCGCTGCCGCCGCGCGACGCCGTAGCGGTCAAGAACCGCTTTCGCGCCCATCTGGGCTTTGCCACCTGTTGAGGGCCGACATGCCGCTGGTCAGCTTCCAGAACACGGTCGGCGGTCGGCTGCAACCGAGCGCCGACACGTTCGAGAGCTATGACCCCTTCACCGGCAAGCCGTGGGCGTTGATTCCGCGCGGCGGCAAGGCCGAAGTGGACGCGGCCGTGGCGTCCGCCAAGGCGGCTTTCCGCTCGAAGGACTGGGCCGGCATCACGCCCACCGCGCGCGGCAAGCTCCTGGTGCGGCTCGCCGAACTGATTGCCGAGAATGCCGAGCGCATCGCCGCGATCGAGACGCGCGACAACGGCAAGCTGATCACCGAGATGACGGCCCAGCTGCGCTACATCCCCGAATGGTACCGCTATTTCGGCGGCCTCGCCGACAAGATCGAAGGAGCGGTGCTGCCGATCGACAAGGCCGGCATGTTCGCCTTCACCCGCCACGAGCCGCTCGGCGTCATCGCCGCGATCGTGCCCTGGAACTCGCCGCTGCTGCTGCTCACCTGGAAGCTTGCGCCGCTGCTGGCGGCCGGCAACACCGTCGTCATCAAGCCGTCGGAACACGCCTCGGCCTCGACGCTGGAATTCGTGAATCTGTTCGCGCAAGCGGGCTTTCCGCCGGGCGTCGTCAATACCGTCACCGGCATGCCGCAGGATGTCGGCGTGCCGCTCGTCTCCCATCCCGACGTCGCCAAGATCGCCTTCACGGGCGGCGAGCCGGGCGGGCTTGCCGTCTACCGCGCGGCCGCCGAGGGGTTGAAGACGGTCACGCTCGAGCTCGGCGGCAAGTCGGCCAACATCGTCTTCGACGACGCCAATCTGGAAAGCGCCGTCAACGGCGCGATCTCCGGCATTTTCGCGGCCAGCGGCCAGACATGCATCGCCGGCTCGCGGCTGCTCGTCCAGCGCAAGATACATGACCGGTTCGTGGCCGAAGTGATCAAGCTTGCCGCCAGCGCCCAAATGGGCAACCCGGCGCTGTCGGAAACTCAGGTCGGACCCATCACCACGCAGTCCCAGCGTGAGAAGGTGCTCTCCTATCTCGGAATCGCCAAGCGCGAGGGCGCCTTGTGCGTGCTGGGCGGCGGAAAGCCTGCGTCGGACAAGCTGGCGGAGGGGTGGTTCGTCGAGCCCACCATCTTTACCGGCGTGAACAACACGATGCGCATCGCGCGTGAAGAAGTGTTCGGGCCAATCCTGTCGGTCATTCCTTTCGACGACGAGGAAGAAGCCTTCGCCATTGCCAATGACAGCCCCTACGGGTTGGCGGCGGGACTGTGGACGAGCGACATGGGCAGGGCGCTGCGCGGCGCGGCGGCGATGGAGGCGGGCATGGTCTGGATCAATTCATACCGCGCGGTCTCCTATATGGCGCCCTTCGGCGGCTACAAGAGAAGCGGTATCGGCCGCGAGAGCGGGCAGGAGGCGATCGGCGCCTATCTGCAGACCAAGACGGTGTGGATAGATATGGCGGGCAAGACCGCCAATCCCTTCGTGATCCGCTAAGATAGACAAGGGTCCGAAGGCAATGGCCCGCTCAGAATGACGAGGGAACCGCATATGAGACAAGCAGGCAAGGTAGCGATCGTCACCGGAGCGGCACGCGGCATCGGGCGCGCATGCGCCGAGCGCTTCCTGGCTGAAGGCGCGAAGGTCGTGCTCGGCGATATCGACGCTCAAGAGCTCGAGAAATGCGCTGCCGAAATCGGCTCCCCGGCGAGCGTCGCAGCGGTGGTCACGGATGTCAGCAGGAAGGAGCAGGTCGACGCGCTGGTCGCGGCGGCGGTCACCAGGTTCGGCCGTGTCGACATCATGGTCAACAATGCCGGCATCGCTCCGGTCCAGGACTTTCTCGACATCAGCGAGGCCGACTACGACCGGGTCCTCGCCGTCAATTTGAAGGGTGCGTTCATGGGCACGCAGGCGGCCGCTCGCCAGATGATCGCGCAAGGGCAGGGCGGCGTGATCATAAACATGTCCTCGATCAATTCCGGGCTCGCCAATCCCCGGGTCGCGACCTATGCGATCTCGAAGGGCGGGATGAATCAGGTGACCGGCACCGCCGCCGTCGCCTTCGCGCCCTATGGCATCCGCGTGGTCGGTGTCGGTCCGGGCACGATCGCCACGGAGATGGTGATGGATGGTACCTTCATCGATTCCGAGGAAATGCGCCGCGCGATCCTTTCGCGTACTCCGCTCGGGCGGCTGGGCACCGCGGCGGAGATCGCCTCGGTCGTGGCGTTTCTCGCCAGCGACGATGCGTCTTACATCACCGGCGAGACCATCTACCCGGATGGCGGGCGCCGCGTACTCAACTACACCGTCCCGGTCAAGGAGTAGGAAATTGGGAAACAAGGTAATAGGTAATTTCGACAAGCTGCATCACATCTGCATCGTCGTGCATGATATCGACAAGGCGCAGGCCTATTACGATTCCATCGGTATCGGCCCCTGGGAAGCCTACCCGCCTCTGACCGAATATGAGGAGCTGCAGGTCCCGAGCCCTAAAGGCTTCATGGCGATGCAATATCGGATCTGCAATTTGCCGAACGTTCAGTTGCAGCTCTGCCAACCGAGCCACGATCCTACGCCGCAGCGCATCCACCTGGATACGAAAGGCGAGGGTGTCTTCCACATCGGCTTTGAAGTCCGCGACGCGGATGCAGCCGAAGCGGAGGCCAAGCGCGACGGCCTCCCCGTGCTGATGCGCGGGCGCCGGGAAAATCGCACCGGCTTCACCTATTACGACACGGCCGACAAGGCGGGCGTGATCCTTTTGACCCGGGCGACGAATTTACCGGGCAAATGATCTCACTGAGGACGTGAAATGGCGCGACACGCTGATGCGGCCGCTCAATCTTTTGCTTCGGCGCAATTCCGAACGGAAAACCGCTGCGCACTTTTCCTGGGATTGCGTCAGTCGCCGCGCAATTCCTGAAGCCTGTCGACCAGGAATTTGCCGCTGGTGATGATGTGCATTTCCAGCAGGCTGACGGCGCGCAGCGTATCCTTCGCCTCGCACAGCTCGATAAGCTGCCAGTGGTCTCGATCGGACTTCACCTGAATTTCGGTGAGCGAGACCATCATGCGGGTGTAGCGCTCCAATTGCTGGTAGATGCGTCCCACCAGCTCGATCGTCGCCTTGCGGCCGGATGGGGCGTAGAGGGCGGCATGGAAGTTCCAGTTCAGCTGGTTGGAGTATTCGCCGGTCGCGCCTTGCTCCTGATGCTGCCTGGCTCGTTCCTTGGCAAGTGCGAGGTCATCGTCGGTCATCCTCGGGATGGCAAGGGCAAGCAGCCAGGTCTCGATCCGGGCGCGCAATTCATAAAGCTCGAGGATTTCGTCGAGCGAGATCGAGGAAACCACGGCGCCCTTGTGGGAGACGAGCGTGACGAAGCCTTCCGAATGAAGCTGGTGCAGCGCCTCGCGCACGGGTATCCGGCTGACGCCGAACTCGGTCGCCAGATGCTCCTGCCGCAGCTGGGCATTCGCCTCGTATTCACCGATCAGGATCTTCTGCCTGATGGCGTCGGCGACCTGGGCCGATATGGTTTTCTTCTGTACGAGCATGGATCAGCCTAGGGCGACGGCGCCTTTATTTAGCGTACGGCGCCATTTTGATTGAAGAAACGGACGCATAGCACCGCTCACAGGTTGTTGTCACTCCGATGCCAATGCCTTGCTTCCGCTTCAGTAGACATGTTCCTCGATCGGCTGGTTGTTGGCGATACGCTCGTAGCGGAAGGCCGAGAGATCGATGGAACGGTATTCGCCATAGGCAATGAGGTCGCTCACGCCGGAACCGGTCGCCGCGGCGTGCATCATGCCGTGACCGCTGAAGCCGGTGGCCAGCACGAAGTTCGGAATTTCCGGATGGGGCCCGATGATGCCGCTGTGGTCGAAGGTGTTGTACTCGTAGAGGCCTGCCCAGGCACGCAGCATGCGCAATTGTTCGAAGCCGGGCACGCGGTGCGCCAGGGCAGGCCAGATCAGCTCGTCGAACAGGTCGTAGTCCACATCGAGGCCAAAATCGTCCGGATCGTTCTCGCGCACCGGTGGAATGCCGCAGAGGAAGAGTTGCCCCTCCGGCCGCAGCCAGAAGCCGCTTGTATCGAAGACGAAAGGACAATTGTCGATCCGCGCCGGGCTTTCGAAGACGAAGACGCATCGCTTGCTGGGCACGACTGGGAGATGCGTGCCGGCCATCCGCGCAATGCCCGCGCTCCACGGACCGGCCGCGTTGATCACCATGCCGGCGGAAATACGTTCGCCATTGTCCAGCACCACTTCGCCGACCCTCTTTCGGTTAGCCATGGTCAGTCCGGTCACGGTCGCGGCACGATAGTCGACCTTCTGGGCGCGCGCCTTGCGGCGAAAAGCCTGCATCAGGCCAGGTCCGTCGAACCAGCCTTCGCAGCCGCGGCCGAATGAGCCGAGCGCCAGGTCCTGCGTGTTGAGCCAAGGGAAGCGTCGCGCCAGATCGGCCTGCTCGATCAGCTCGATATCGACACCCATATCGCGCTGAACGCGGTTCTTGGCGCGCTGCGCCTCGGCCCGCTCCGGCGTCGCCAGCACAAGATAGCCAGGTTCGTGCAGCCCGATGTCCGCGGGCTCGGCCCCGACCGCAAGCCGGGTGCCTACCTCGCGCAGAAAGTCGAGGCTGAATTTCGACATGGCGATGTTCGGCGGGGTGCCGAACTGCTGGCGTATGGCGCTGGTCGACAGCGAAGAGGAAGAGGCGGTGTAGTAGGGGTCCCGCTCGATAACGGCGATGCTACCATCGAAATCCGGATTGGCGGAGAGGAAATAGGCAATCGAGCTGCCGACGACGCCTCCGCCGACGATCACCACATCGTAGTTTGCGCTCATTCCGGTCGCGTTCCCCTTGTCTCAAATGTCGTGGTTGCGGCAAAGATTGGATACTTTTGTCCGCTGCCAAGCCCTTCAAGGACACTCATAACCTGGGCTAATGACGAGAAAAAGGGGTTTGACGCGAAAATCAGAATACATTATCCAATTTTTACGCATCCGCTGCCGGCCGGGCCGCGCAGCCGTCCCAGGAGTGTTCAGTGGGTTTCATCGCGCCCCGTCTCGACGTCATCAAGCCAAGTCCGAGCATGGCGGTCACGGCCCGCGCGATCGAGATGCGCGCGGCCGGCATCGACGTCATCAGCCTGAGCGCCGGCGAGCCGGATTTCCCGACGCCGGCGCATGTCGTCGAGGCGGCCTATGCGGCGATGCGCCGGGGAGAGACTCGCTATACGGCGGTGGACGGCACGGTGGCGCTGAAGAAAGCGGTGGCCGACAAGTTCAGGCGCGAGAACGGCCTCGACTACAGGCTGCCGGAAATCACTGTCGCCGGCGGTGCAAAGCAGATCATCTACAACGCCCTGCTGGCAACGCTGGCGCCGGGCGACGAGGTGATCGTTCCCGCGCCCTATTGGGTTTCCTACATCGACATCGTGCTTCTGGGGGAAGGCAAGCCCGTGGTTGTTCCCTGCGGCGAGGAGCTTGGCTTCAAGCTCACGCCGTCTGCCTTACGGGCCGCCATCACCGGGCGCACGAAATGGCTGCTCATGAACACCCCGTCCAACCCGACGGGCGCAGTCTATGGCCGTGACGAACTTGCCGCCTTGGCGGCAGTGCTGCTCGACCATCCGCATGTCCATGTGCTGACCGATGACATCTATGAGCACATCCTGTTCGATGGGCGCGCCTTCCACACGATCGCCAGTGTCGAGCCGCGGTTGAAGGAGCGTACGCTGACGGTCAACGGCGTCTCGAAAGCCTATGCCATGACAGGCTGGCGGATCGGCTATGCCGGTGGGCCGGAACCGCTGATCCGCGCCATGGCGACGGTGCAGAGCCAGAGCACGTCGAACCCGTCGTCGATCTCGCAGGCCGCGACCATAGCCGCGCTGGACGGCCCGCAGGATTTCTTGGCGCCGCGCGCGCTCGAATTCCAGGCCCGGCGCGATCGCGCATTGGAGCTGCTGCGGGCAATCCCCGGCCTTTCCTGCCGGACGCCAGAAGGGGCCTTTTACCTCTATCCCGACTGCTCGGCCCTGATCGGCCGCCGGCGTCCGGACGGTTCCGTTGTCGGCAGCGACGACGATCTTTCGCTCTACCTGCTCGATCACGCGCGGGTGGCGGTGGTGCAGGGCTCGGCCTACGGCCTGTCGCCGCATTTCCGTATCTCCATAGCCACGTCGATGGACCTGATCGAGAAGGCGATCGGCCGCATCGCCGAGGCGGTCCAAGCGCTGCGGTAGAGCCGCGATGGACCTGAACCTCGTCCGCGAACTTATCGATCTTGTCTCGCGCTCACCGATTGGCGAACTGCAGATAGAGCGCGACGGGATTCGCATCCGCATTGCCAGGCAGGTGTTGTCGCCCGCATTCCAGACCCAATCGCCTACGCAGCCCGTTTCGGCTTCCGACGCGTCCGCCGCTTCGGGTCCAAGCCCCACCGTCGCGACCATTCCGCGGCATTCGATCCGCGCGCCGCTGACGGGCGTGTTCTATCGCTCCGCCGGCGAGGGCGAGCCACCGCTCGTCTCGGTAGGCGATCTGGTCGAGGAGGGGCAGAAGATCGGCGTCCTCGAAGCCATGAAGACATTCAACGTCGTGGAGGCCGATCGCGCCGGCAGGATTGTCGAGGTCGCGTTCGAGGACCATGCCGCCGTGCAGTCCGGCGACGTGCTGTTCGTCCTGGAGGAGGCGGGTTGAGCGCCATGTTCGATACCGTCCTTATCGCCAATCGCGGTGAGATCGCGCTGCGCATTCTGCGCGCCTGCCGCGATCTCGGCCTTCAGACGGTGGCGGCCTATTCGGAAGCCGATGCGAGCCTTCGTCATGTCGGGCTGGCGGACAAGGCGATCTGCATCGGGCCGGCGGCCTCGGCCGACAGCTATCTCAACGTCGCCGAGATCATCACCGCGGCGCAGCTCACAGGCGCAGGCGCGATCCATCCCGGCTACGGCTTCCTGTCGGAGAACGCCGCCTTCGCCGAGGCGGTGGAGGATGCCGGCCTTGTCTTCATCGGGCCGTCCGCGGCGGCGATCCGCACCATGGGCGACAAGGTTGCGGCCAAGCGGGCAATGATGGCTGCCGGCGTGCCCTGCGTTCCGGGTTCGGAAGACGCGCTGCCGCAGGACGAGCAAGCGGTGCGGGCCATCGCCCAAGCCGTCGGTTATCCGGTCATCGTCAAGGCAGCCGGCGGCGGCGGCGGGCGCGGCATGCGCATCGTGCGCGAGGAAGGCGCGTTGATGGAAGCCGTGGCATTGGCACGAGAGGAGGCCGGACGAGCCTTCGGCAACCCGCAAGTCTATCTGGAAAAATTCCTCGAGCATCCGCGCCATGTCGAGATCCAGATCCTGGCCGACCGGCATGCCGCGGCTGTCTGGCTCGGCGAGCGGGACTGCTCCATGCAGCGTCGCCACCAGAAGATCATCGAGGAAGCGCCGGCGCCCGGCATCGCTCGCGCGGCGATCGCCGGGATCGGCGATCTTTGCGCCCGCGCCTGTGTCGAGATCGGCTACACGGGGGCGGGTACGTTCGAGTTCCTCTATGAGGACGGGCGTTTTTATTTCATCGAGATGAATACCCGCGTGCAGGTGGAGCATCCGGTCACCGAGCTCATCACCGGCATCGACATCGTGCGCGAGCAGATCCGGATCGCTCAGGGCAAGCCTCTGTCCTTCAAGCAGGAAGACATACGCATCGAGGGCCACGCCGTCGAATGCCGCATCAACGCCGAGGACCCTTACAGCTTTCGGCCGCATCCGGGACGGGTCGAGCGCTGGACGCCGCCAGGCGGCCCGGGGATCCGCGTCGAGTCGCATCTCTACTCCGGCTACACCGTGCCGCCGCACTACGATTCCCTGGTCGCCAAGCTGCTCGCGCATGGCGCCACCCGGGCCGATGCGATCCGCAGGATGAAGGGCGCGCTGGCCGAGATGGAGACGGTCGGCATCGCCACCAACGCGCCGCTGCACGGCATGTTGATGGAGGAGCCAGGTTTCGCGGCCGGAGGTTTCGACATCCACCACCTGGAACGCCTGATCGAAGGCGGCCTGCTCGACGGACGAGCACAGCGATGACGGCCGAGGAGATCGAGAGGCTTGCCGCATGGTGCGCGGCCGCGGGTGTCGGTGAGATCGAGCTGGCGGAGGCCGGCTTTTCGCTTTGCCTGCGTATCCAGCCGGTCGGTCCTGCGCCGCGCGCGGCGGCGGGCGAAGCGCCGCAGGCCGAGGTTCTGAAGACGGTTCGCGCGCCGGGCGTCGGCGTGTTCCGTCTCGTTCATCCGACGACCGGCCATCCGGTCGTCGAACGCGGGCAGCGGGTCCGGAAGGGCGAGACTGTCGGCGTCCTGCAGATCGGCTCATGCCTCAAGGGCGTGGTTGCGCCGGCAGATGGCAAGCTGGGGGTTGCCTTGGCCGAGGATGGCGCGGTCGTCGGCTACGGCACACCGCTCTACGAGTTGCTGTGACATGAATTCTGGGGAAGTCGCCATGACGGGCAGCGGGCTTGAAGTCGATATCAATTCGGACATGGGCGAAGGCTTCGGCGCCTACAGGCTGGGCGACGACGCGGCGATCCTCGATATCGTGAGCTCGGCCAATGTCGCCTGCGGTTTCCACGCCGGCGACCCGGAGATCATGGCGGCGACCTTTTCCATGGCGCGAGCCAAGGGGGTCGCCGTCGGCGCGCATCCAAGCTTCGCCGATCTGTGGGGGTTCGGACGCCGCACCATTCCGCATTCGGCGGACGAGATCGAAAGGCTGGTCGCATACCAGATCGGCGCAGCGCAGGCGCTTTCCGCCTATGCCGGACACCCGATCCGCTACGTGAAGGCGCATGGCGCGCTGGGCAACCTCACCCAGACCGATCGCGGCGTCGCCGAAGCCGTCACACGCGCCGTCAAGGCCGTCGACCCCAGCCTGATCTGCCTGGCGATTGCGCTCGGCTTCCAGGACAGGATCGCGCGCGAGGCAGGCTTGACCGTCAAGTCGGAGATATTCGCCGATCGCGCCTATACGCAAGAGGGGTTCCTGGTCTCGCGCAAGCTGGAGGGCGCTGTCATCCACGACGCCGCAGCGGCGGCGGAGCGGGTCGTGCGCATGGTCAGGCAGGGCGCGATCGAGACGATTTCCGGACAATTGCTGAAGACGCCCATCGATTCGATTTGCGTCCACAGCGACACGCCGGCGGCGGTCGCCATCGCCGCCCGCGTGCGCGCCGGGCTGGAACAGAGCGGCGTAAGGGTCAAGGCGTTCGCCTGAGGGCCGGCCGCTCACGGCTCACAGCGCCCGCGCCGGGCGTTCAGACGGCGTCGAGTCCCTGTTCGAGGAAGCGGTCGAGCTGTTCCATCTCCTGGAGCGTGAGGCCGATGCCGTCCCGTCTCGACTTCTCACGGGCGAGGAACCGCCTCTGCGAAGGCAGGCGCGCGCCCTGGCCGAGGATCGCCTCGAACAACGCTTCTGCCCGGGAGAAAGGACTTCCAGGGCGACCGGCGGCGAAAGCTTCCGGCGACAGGGCGATGACCAGCTCGCCATGCTTCGGATAGAGCGTCGTGGTGCCGAGCAGATCGAGGGCCTCGCGGCTCGTCAGGTCGCCGAGCATGGCGCCGGCGAGCAGCTCGATCATGGTGCCCATGGCCGAGCCCTTGTGCCCGCCGAAGGAGAGCATGGCGCCGCCGAGCGCTGCTGCGGGGTCGGTCGTTGGCCTGCCGTCCGAATCGATCGCCCAGCCTTCCGGCAATTGTTTGCCGGCACGACGATGCAGCTCGATTTCGCCGCGCGCCGCGACTGAAGTGGCAAAGTCGAAGACATAGGGCGGATGCTCCTGGCGCGGCCAGCCGAAGGCGAAGGGATTGGTGCCAAGCAAGGGTCTTGAACCACCCGTCGGTGCGACGGTCGCGTAGCTTGGACACATGGCTAGGCCAGCCAGACCGGCGTCCGCCAGCGCCTCGACCTCGACCCAGAGGGCTGAAAAATGAACCGCGTTGTTGATCGCCAATGCCGCGATGCCGGTCGCGCGCGCCCGCTCGACCAGCACGGGCAGGCCGAGCTCGAAGGCTGGATTGGCGAAGCCGCCTTTGGCGTCCACCTTCACGATTGCCGGCGCGTCCTGCGGCAGCAATTCGGGCACCGCCTTCGGCTCGGCCTTTCCGGCCTTGACGGTGCGCAGCGCGCCTTCGATGCGATAGATGCCGTGCGATTTGCAGGCGTCGCGTTCCCCGGCGACGATGGCGCGCGTGATCGCGCCGGCCTGGGCGGGGTTGAGCCCGGCCTTGCTGAAGATCGCCCCGACGCGCTCATGCAGGGCTTCGATGGTGAGGGCGGTTGTGCTGCTCATTCTGGCCTTCGCGATTTGCCCGCAGAGCATGCGCCTGCGGGTCAGGAAAATTGCAGCTCGCTCGCGAAGGTTCTCAGATCCTGCGCGAGCAGGCCGGGTTGCTCGAAGGCTGCAAAATGCCCGCCGCATGGCATGGTTGTCCACCGGCGCACGGTGCGAAAAACCCGTTCGACCCAGCTTCTTGGCGGCATCGGCAATTCCTTCGGAAACAGCGCTACCGCGAGCGGAACCTCGATCCGCGCGCCAGGCGGAAATGTCAACGGCCGCACGCGGGTCTCCCAATAGAGGCGCATGGACGAGGCGACGGTTCGCGTGAACCAGTAGAGCGAGATGTTGGCGAGGACTTCGTCGCGGGAGAATGCGGCGTTGTCTAGATCGCCGTCGCAGTCGCTCCAGTCTCGGAACTTTTCGATCATCCATGCCGCCAGCCCGACGGGCGAATCGGTGAGCCCGTAGGCAAGGGTCTGAGGGCGTGTTCCCTGAATGTGGCTGTAGGCGCCGTGGAGGTCCGCCCACCGGGCTTTCTCTCCCAGGAAGGCCCGTTCTTCCGTGGTGAGATCGCTGCCGGGGTCTGGATCATGCGATGGCGAATAGGAGCCGGGAATGAAATTCAGATGCACGCCGGCGAGATTGCCGGGATAGGCATGCGCCAGGATGGTCGACACGCTGGCGCCGAGGTCTCCGCCCTGCGCCAGGTAGCGCTCATAGCCCAGCCGGTCCATCAGTTCCGCCCATAGGTCGGCGACGGCAAACAGGTTAAGGCCGGCCTTGGTCGGCCGTCTCGAAAAGCCGTATCCGGGGATCGAAGGGATCACGACGTTGAATGCATCCTCCTGTCTTCCGCCATTGGCAAGCGGATCGGACAGGAGCGGCAAAAGCCTGATGAATTCGCAAAAGCTGCCCGGCCAGCCATGGGTGAGAATGACCGTTCTGGCGGTTGGGACCGCGGCGCGGACATGGATGAAATGAATGGTCTGGCCACCGATATCGGTCTGGTAGTGCGGAAGGGCGTTCCAGGCGGCTTCGTGTTCGCGCCAGTCGAAGCCTGTGCGCCAGCGCTCAACGAATCGCCGCAATTCCTCCCGCTCCGTCCCTTGGGCCCAGCCGATTTCCTGCAATTGGTCCGGCTCTCGCCAGCCTGAAATGCGCTGCTTGAGGTCGTCGATTTCAGACTGTGCGATCTGGATCGTGAAGGGTCGGATATCCGTTGACATGTTCGCTCGCCGATATGGGTTGAGCCAATCGATATCGTTGCGGTTCTTGTCGTCGTTCCGGCCGTCATGCTGGTCGGAGGCGACCGGCGCTGATGTTCCGCGCGGCGACGAACGCGTCAAGCTGCTGCCTGGCAGTACGCAGTGCTTGGGTCGCCGCTTCGATCGAGACCGGCAAAAAACGCAAGCGCGCGCCGACCGGCGCTTGCGCGAGCCGCCAGAGATCGGCCTCGATCACGGTTGCGATTTTCGGGTAGCCGCCGCAGGTGTTGGCGTCGGCAAGCTGGATGATCGGTTGGCCGGATGGCGGCACCTGGACGGTACCGGGGACGATGCCATGCGAGAGCAGCTCCCTTGGCGAGGCAAGCGAGAGCGTTTCTCCGGACAAACGATAGCCCATGCGATTGGCTTCGCTGGTGATCTTCCATTCGCTTCCGGTGAAGGCCGCATGCGCCTGCGCCGTGAAGCTGTGGAACTCGGCGGCGGGAAGCACCCTCAGTTCGATCGCAGAGGCGATAGCGTTGCCGGTGATTTGCCGCTCTTCCAGCGCCACGCCAAGCCCTGCTGGAGGAAGCGGGCACATCGCGGTGTTGAGCCGAAGCCGGTCGCCGCGCGCGAGGCCGCGCCCGGCCAACCCGCCGAAACCAGCTTTCGCATCCGTCGCGCGCGATCCCATGACGGATGGCAGGTCGAGCCCGCCGGCGAAGGCGACGTAGGAACGCGCGCCTGCGCGCGGCGCTTCCACAAGAAGCGTCTCGCCCGCGCGGATGGCGGTTGCCCACCAGGGCGGACACCGCCGATCATCGATACGGATCGGGCAGTCGGCTCCCGTAATGGCCAGCGCGGTGTCGACATGTGCCTTGAGCCGGAAGGGATGGAGCGCGATCTCGAGCCCCGCGGCCGATCGGTCATTGCCCAGCATGAGATTGGCGATCGCCAGCGCCTGGCTGTCCATCGCGCCGCCATGGCTGATCCCGAGCGACAGATGGCCCGGACGGCCGAGGTCCTGGACAGTGTTCGGAAGACCGGTGGTCAGGATCTCGATCATTGCTCTACGCCCGCAATCTCGAATTGGATCTTGTCTCCCGGCCTCAGCAGCACAGGCGATTGCGCCTCGATATCGAAGAGCCTCACGTCGGTGTGGCCAATGATGTGCCATCCCGACGGGGCGGTCATCGGCATGATGCCCGCCTGCGCACCGCCGATGATGACGGCGCCTTCGGCCACTTTCAGGCGGGGGTTCTTGCGCCGTGGCCAGGTGAGCCGCGGGTCGAGACCGGACAGGTAAGGAAAGCCCGGCATGGCCCCGATAGCGGCGACCGAATAGGTCGCGGCCGCGTGACGATCGACTGTCTCTTCCAGCGACAGCCCGCAATGCGCGGCCCAGCCAGCGAGGTCTTCGCCGCGCGAGCCGCCGTAATGCACGGGAATCCGGTGCAAGGTGCCGGTGGCTGTTTGCGGATCGGTGCCGGCCCAAAGCGATTGCAGTTGCTCGCCGACACGCGATGCGTCCGTAACGAGCGGGTCGAAGAGCACCAGCAGGTTGTTCATGCCGGGGACCGTCTCACGCACGCCGTCGAGGCCTCGTGCGGCTTCGGCAACAGCCCAGACCAACTCTTGAACGGCGTCGTCGAAGCTTGCCTGCGCGCCGTCGAGAAGCAGCGCGCCTGATCCCGCAAGGCTGATGCGCGGCGCCGGCCCAATGGTCATGAGCGGTCAGTCCTTAACTGGCACCGTGTAGTTCAGGATCAGGCGGCCGCCATCTGGATAAATGGTCTGACCGACGATGTAGGAGGCATCGTCGCTGGCGAGGAAGGAAGCGACGCTGGCGATCTCCGATGGCTCGCCGCAGCGCCCGCTCGGCGTTCGCGACAGGATGGTGTGCCGCTGCGCCTCGCTGGCCATCACCGAGCTCTTGACCATGTCGGTCAGGATTGTGCCCGGTCCGATGGCGTTGACGCGGATGTTGTGCGGGATGAGTCCGACCGCCATCACCGCCGTCAATTGCTTGATGCCGCCTTTGGACACCGCGTAGGCGACGGAATTGGGAATGGCGAGGATCGCATTGATCGACGACATGTTGATGATCGAGCCGCCGCGCCCCTGAGCGATCATGGCTCGCGCCGCGGCCTGGCCGAGAAGGAACGGCGCCTTCAGATTGATGCGCTGAACCCAATCGAAAGCCTCTTCGGGGAAGTCGACGAAATCATCGAGGTGGATCACGCCGGCATTGTTGATCAAGACATCGACGCCGCCGAAGGCATCGGCGGCCGCGGCGATGATGCTGGCGGCCATGTCCGCCGTGCATGCGGAAAGGTCCGCTTCGAGCCAGACGGCGCGCTCGCCGAGACGTTGCGCATGCTCGCGGCCGCGGTCGGCCTTCACGTCCACGAGCACGACATTGGCGCCGTCGGCATGAAAGCGCTCGGCGCAGGCGAGGCCCAGGCCCTGCGCTGCCCCGGTGATGATCACGACTTTGCCTGCATGCTTCACGGTCGATTCCTTTTCGTGAGTCCAATGAGGATATGTTATCCAATCTATCGCCAAGCGCGAACTTATGGCAAGCCCGGTGTGGCCGGTCGAAAAATGGCTTCCGTGCGTGAAATTGCCGGAGAATTGGCTTTTTCGAACGATCCCCAGCAAGTCGGTTGACTTTGGCGTTCAAATGGTGATTGGATAATATATTCAGAAAATTGAACTGCTGGAGGATGAAATGGCAGGCGGGCAACGGGAAGGTGAACTGGTCGACGCGTTCCGCGTCTTTGCCACGCCGTTGATCAGCGACAATCTCGCCCGCGTGCCCGGCGCTGTCGGGCTGCGACCGTTCCACAAGATCGACGGCATCATGGTCGGACGGGCGCTGACAGTGAGGACGCGCCCGGGCGATAACCAGTTCATCCACCGCGCGCTCGACCTGGTAAAGCCGGGCGATGTCATTGTCGTCGATGGCGGCGGTTACGAAGGGCGGGCGCTCGTCGGCGAGATCATGACAAGCCTCGCTGCCTCACGCGGCGCGGCCGGCATCGTCATCGACGGAGCCATCCGCGATGCTGGCGCCATCGGCCGCAATCCATTTCCCTGCTTCGCGCGATCGGCCATCCATCTCGGTCCCTACAAGGACGGTCCCGGGGCCATCAATGTTGCGGTCTCGGTGGGCGGAATGGTGGTCGGTCCCGGCGATATCGTCATGGGCGACGAGGATGGCGTCGTTGCGTTTCCGCTCGAAGGGGCGGTGGCCCTGCTGGCAGCCGTCAAGGCGCAGGAAGCGCGCGAAGCCGACATCATGCAGAGCATCAAGGAGAACCGTTACCAGGGCGCCTATGCCCAGGCTTCGGCCAGCAGCCATTGAATCGCGGAGCTTGACGCCGGGGCCTCGATCGCAGGGCCGGCCAGCGATTGCAGACATTGCCGCTCCACCTCTGAAGGAGGAGCGCAACCTCGCCGATCCGCCCAGGGCGACTCGGCGACAATCAAGAGAATGCATTCCGGCCACGACCCGGATGCGCCAACAGGGGAAAATGGAGAGAATGATGGTTGTTTCCTTCAAGAGGCTTGCCTGCGCCACCGCCCTTGCCGGGCTGGCCATGACCACAGCCACCGCCGCTGCCGAGATCAAGATCGGCATCGTCGCGCCGATGACCGGCCAGTTGGCCAGCGAAGGGCAGGACATGGAAAACGCGGTGAAGATGGCGATCGATGCCGCCAATGCCAAGGGCGGCGTCAATGGCGACAAGATCAGCACGACCACTGCCGACGACGCCTGCGATCCGCAGCAGGCGGTCACCGCCGGCAGCAAGCTGGTATCGGAAGGCGTGACGGCAATCGTCGGCGGCTACTGCTCCGGCGCCGTGTTGCCCACGTTGAAGATCTATGGTGACGCCGGCGTTCCATTCGTCATCATCGGCGCGAATTCGACCAAGCTGGTCGCCGCCAATCAGGGGAACGCCTTCCTCGCCAACTCGACCGGCGACATGCAGGCGACGACAGCCGTCGATCTCTTCAAGAAGAATGGCTACAAGAAGATCGCCGTCATAGACGAGGGCGATGCCTATTCGTCCGACCTGGCGAAGCTCACCGCCGAAGCCTTCAAGAACGCGGGCGGCGAGATCGCCGCCAAGGAAACAACCACCGCCGGCGAGCAGGACTATTCAGCGGTCGTCACCAAGGTGAAATCAAGCGGCGCGGATGCCGTCTTCTGGACCGCCTATCATGCCGGCGGCGCGCTTCTCACCAAGCAGCTTCGGCAGGCAGGCTTCCAGGGTGGCATCGTTCTCGGCGACGGCAACAATTCGCCCGAATATCTGGAGATCGCAGGCTCGGCCGGGGAGGGCGTGTTCCTGCTGTCCCCGCCAACCGTCGATCTCCTCTCCGGCGCTGCCGATTTCAAGGCCAAGTACAAGGAGGCCTACGGCCGCGACGCCGGCGCCTACGCGGCACTTTCCCATGATGTCGGCGACCTGATCGTCGATGCGATCGCACGGGCAAAGTCTGCCGATCAGAAGGCGATCATCGAGGCGCTGAAAGCAAGCGACTTCAAGGGTCTGGCCGGCGAAATCAAGTTCACCGACAAGAACACGCTGCAGACGTCGAACTTCCGCCCGGTGATCGCCAAGGGCGGCAAGTGGGTCGCCGACGAGTAACCGACAGAACACACTGATACCGGGGCGGCCTTTGCCGGCCCCGGCATCATTCCTGTTTTGCGGCTATGTGACTGGTGGGCTATCGATGCTGCGCCAAGGCACGACTTTTCCAATACCTGCACCGGAGCATCAATGACGCTCGACCTTGTCATTCAGCAACTGGTGAACGGCCTCATCGTCGGCTCGTTCTACGCCCTGATCGCGCTCGGCTACAGCATGGTCTTCGGCGTCATCAAGCTCCTGAATTTCGCTCATGGCGATATCTATATGAGCGGCGCCTTCGTCGGTCTCATCGTGTTTTCCTTCGTCGGCGTGTGGGTTGGCAATGGCTGGCTTGGCGTCGTCTGCGCGTTGCTGGTTTCGATGCTCGCCGTAGGCCTGCTCGGCGTCGTCATCGAGCGCTTCGCCTACCGGCCGATGCGCAACGCGCCGCGCCTGTCGATCCTGATCACCGCGCTCGGCGCCTCGATGGTGCTGAACGGCAGTGCGCTTGCGCTGACCGGCGGGCGGCATTTCGCCTTCAACACCGACCTCGGCTTTGCCGGCCTGGACGTTTCGGCTGTGCATATCACCTACACGCAGATCGTGCTCGTCGCCGCCTCGATCCTGCTGATGGCCGGCATGCAGGCCTTCGTCTCGCGCACCATGTACGGCAAAGCGATGCGCGCCGTGTCGATCGACATGGGGGCGAGCCGCCTGATGGGCATCGATGTCGACCGGGTGATCGCGCTGACCTTCTTCATGGGATCGGCGCTCGCCGCCGGCGGAGGCGTCATGGCGGGCGCCTATTATGGCAGCGTCCATTTCTTCATGGGCTTCATCATGGGGCTCAAGGCCTTCACCGCGGCCGTCATCGGCGGCATCGGCAGCGTCCCTGGCGCCATGCTCGGCGGCCTGCTGCTCGGCCTTCTCGAGGCTTACGGGTCATCCTTGCCCTTCGTCGGATCGGAATGGCGAGACGTCTTCGTGTTCGGCGCGCTGATCCTGTTCCTGGTCTTCAAGCCTACCGGCCTGCTCGGACGCTCGGTCGTGGAGCGGGTGTGATGAGCGACGGAGCGAGCACCCTGTCCGCCGCCCCGCAACCGCCATTGGTGCGGCGCTCGTTCTTGCTGTGGGCTCTCGCCGCGCTCGCCTGCGCGCTGGCGCTGCCCCACTTCGCCAATGCCTATGTGACGGAGGTGGCAACCACGGCGCTGCTTTATGTCGTGCTGTGCCTCGGCCTCAACATCGTCGTCGGTTACGCAGGCCTGCTCGACCTCGGCTATGCGGCCTTCTTCGCCGTGGGCGCCTACACGACCGGAATCCTGACCTCGGAATTCGGCTTCAATTTCTGGCTTACCATTCCCGTCGCCATGGCGGCTGCATGCCTGGCCGGCATCATCATCGGCGCGCCGACCTTGCGGCTGCGCAGCGACTATCTGGCGATCGTCACGCTGGGCTTCGGCGAGATCGTGCGCATCATTGCCCGCAACCTCGATATCACCGGCGGCGCCAGCGGCCTTGTCGGCATCGAGCGGCCGGAGATCCTGGGCTTCAAGCTGATGCAGGTGCAGCATTTCTACTACGCGTTCCTGGCGCTCGCGCTGCTTGCCGTCTTCGTGTGCCTGAGCGTCGAGCGGTCGCGCATGGGGCGTGCGTGGTTCTATGTCCGCTATGACGAGGACGCCGCCGCCGGTATCGGCATCAACCGCGTGTCGGCCAAGCTGCAGGCCTATATGATGGGGGCGGTGATCGCGTCGGTGGCCGGGTGCCTCTACGCCGCGAAGATGACCGCGATCTCGCCGGAAAGCTTCACCTTCAACCAGTCGCTTCTGATCCTTCTGGGTGTGGTGCTTGGCGGCATGGGCCGCATTCCCGGTGTCGTCCTGGGTGCCATCCTCGTGGCCCTGCTGCCGGAAGTGCTGCGCGGAGCGGGCACCTATCGTCCGCTGGTCACGGCCGTGGCGCTGCTGGCGATCATGCTCTTCAGACCGAACGGCCTGTGGCCGGACAAGCGGGGTTGACCACCATGGCCTTGCTGGAAGTCCGCGATCTGCGCCTCAGCTTCGGAGGGTTGAAGGTCCTGCAGGATATTTCGTTCTCGGTGGAGAAGGGCGCCATCAACAGCCTCATCGGGCCGAATGGCGCGGGCAAGACGTCGCTCTTCAACTGCCTGACCGGCTTCTACAAGCCGAAGGGCGGCTCGATCCGGTTGGGCGGGCGGCCGATCACCGGCTTGCCGCCGCACCGCATCACGGCGCTTGGCCTTGCCCGAACCTTCCAGAACATTCGGCTGTTCAAGGAAATGTCGGTACTGGAAAACGCCATGTCCGGGCAGCATTGCCGCAGCCGCCACGGCATCGTTTCTGCAATCCTGCATCTGCCGTCGCAACGGCGGGAGGAGGACAGGATCCGAGCGGCGGGCATGCGCTGGCTCGACTTCGTCGGCATCGCCGAGCATGCGCATCGTCTCGCCGGCGGCCTTTCCTACGGCGACCAGCGACGGCTCGAACTCGCAAGGGCTCTGGCGTCGACGCCAGAGATCATCCTGCTCGATGAACCTGCCGCCGGGCTGAACGAGCGCGAGAAGCTCGACCTCGTGCATCTGATCCGCCGCATTCGCGACGAGACTGGCGTCACCGTGCTTTTGATCGAGCACGATATGGGCCTTGTCATGCAGGTGTCGGAAAAGATCGTCGTCTTCGACTATGGCCAGAAGATCGCCGACGGCACGCCGGAGGCCGTGCGCGCCGATCCCAAAGTCATCGAAGCCTATCTCGGCACGGAGGATTGATGGACACCGATATTGTCCTTGCGGCCGACCGGATCGTCGCGCGCTACGGCAGCATCGAGGCGCTTCATGGCGTCAGCCTCGCGATAAGGCGCGGCCAGATCGTAGCGCTGCTCGGCGCGAACGGCGCCGGCAAAAGCACGACATTGCGAACGCTGTCCGGTCTCATCGCTGCGTCCTCGGGAAGTGTCCGGTTCCTGGGTGAGGACATAACCAGGGTCCCGGCCCACCGCTTGCCCCAGCGCGGTCTTGTTCACGTTCCCGAGGGACGGCGCATCTTCGGCGACATGACGATCCGCGAGAATCTCGACCTGGGTTCGTTCACGCTGACCGACGATGCGGAGCGGCGACGGCGGCTGGACCATGTGTTCGAACTCTTCCCGATCCTGGCGAAGAGGCACAATGGCGATGCAAGGAACCTGTCCGGCGGAGAGCAGCAGATGCTGGCGATCGGCAGAGCGCTCATGGCGGCGCCGAAGGTGCTGTTGCTCGACGAGCCTTCGATGGGGCTGGCGCCGCAACTGATCAAGGAAGTCATGAACATCGTGCAGCGCCTCAATCGCGAGGGCGTGACGATCCTTCTGGTCGAGCAGAACAGCAAAGTCGCGTTGAAGTTCGCGGACTACGGCTACGTTCTAAAGGGCGGACGCATAGTGCTCGAGGGTCGGGGGACCGATCTCGCCAACGACGATGCCGTCGTCAGCGCCTATCTGGGCGGTGTCGCTGCCTGACAGGCTGACCGTCAATGTGCGGTTGTTCGGATGTGGAAACGAGGCTCGAACGCTTGAGGATCGATCCGGCCTTTGGCTGCTCGCTGTCGCTCGGCGAAGGCAGGATGCGGCTGAGGCTTAGCGGTCCGCGCAGCTTCGACATCCTGAAAGCCTGCGTCGCGATCGACTGGGATTCACCGCAAGCGAAGCCAGGAAGCGTGTTGCAGACCGGCTTCCATCACGTACTGGTGCTTCTCTTGCGCACGGCAGCCGATGCTTGCGATATTCTTGCGCCGCATAGCTTTGCGCAAAGTCTGGTCAGTTGGGTGACGGACATAGCCGCTCCCGAGATATTTGAAGTGAAATGACCAGCCGCCACTGAGGCTCGATTTCCCGGCAACCGACCTTATGAGTCTGTGAACCGATCAAGCACGTTGCGGGTGATCTGCTCGGTGAAGCGGTCGCCGCGCTTGAGGCCCATGACCCACTCGCATGTCGCCGCGGTCACCACTTCGCCCTTGCCGCGGGTCATGTGCACCATCATGCCGGCGCCGTATTTGTAGCGGGCGAGGCCTTCCGGCGTCACCTCGCCGGTCACGCATTTGACCAGGCCCTCATGGTCGCTGCCGCGGACATAGTAGCGGAAGCCTTCGCCGTCCGGCTCGTCCTCGGCGAGCACCGCCGGCGCCATGGCGAGAATCTCGATCGTTTCCGGCTGACCGTCGACCGGGACAGGGTAGGGCAGGCCATGCCTGAATGTGTAATCGAGACCATCGACCTCGTAGGCGAAGATGCGCTCCTTGTCGCCGAAGATGTCGGCATAGTGCAGCCCCGTGCGGGCAAACACCCAGTGCTCGGGCCGGTAGACGGTGAAGCCTTTCTGGCCGTGCGGCGCGAAGCCGCCCCAGGACGCGTAGAGCCCATGCAATCCGTTGACGCCGACCGTCGAGGCGCCCGGCCAGGCGACGTCCTTGTCCTCCCAGGCGGTCGACAGCAGATGCGCCTTGTCGGTGCCGGCCACCGGATCGTTATTGATGGCGTTGAACTTGTGGCAGATCTGGCGCTTGCCGTCGTCCTCCAGGCGGATCTGCCAGAGGAAGTTGGCGCCGAAGCGCGCAAGTCTGCCGCCGCGTTCGACATAGGCTTCGATCGCCAGCCGCATCTCGCGGGTCCAGTATTCGTCATGGCCGACAATGGTCACGCACGGATAGGCGTCGAGCAGCTCCGGCCTGTAGTGCAGGTCGGTTTGCGTGATCATGTCGAGCTCGTAGCCTTCCTTCTCCGCCCACAGCACGAAATGGCGGTCGAACTGCGCCCAGCCGGCGGCGGCGTAATACTGGCCGAAGCCGTTGGCATAGGCCCATTCCTTCATCGGATAGCGCGGCGCGTCGCCGAACTCCGGCAGCGGGTCGGCGCAGATGCGCGGTGCTCCGGGCGGCAGCCAGACGACGCCGCGGGTCCACGGGCGCTCGAGCGAAAGCACGGGCGAGGGCTGGTCCTTGCCCGGACCGACAACGCCGAAATAGTGGTTGGCGCCGCCGAAATCATTGTAGGCGGTCCATGTGCCGGTCGGCAGGATCATCAGGATCTTGGCGCGGCGCGTTGCCGCCGTCGGACGAACGACGAAGAAATGATGCTGGACGAACTTGCCGCCATTGGCGCGCGCGCAGGTCGAGACGACGCGGTAGAAGCCCGAGCGCAGATCCGCCGGCAGGCGCCAGCGGTGGCTGACGGGCCAGCCGCAGCCGGAGCTATATGCATCCGCCGGGGTCGGCGCGAAGACGCCGGCGATGTCCTCGACCTTGTGGACTGTCTCCGGCCGATAGCCGTCGCGGTAGATCTCCAGCGTCCACTGCGGCGCGGTGGTAGAGGAGTGGAAGACCACCTCGTCGCCCGGGTCATAGGACATCGTGTCCGTGTAGGTGTAGACCTCGGGCAAAGCAGGGTCGCCGCGCGGCGCCTCATACCAGGGGTTGGAGTGCCAGTGCTCGTCGGCGGACATGGCCCAGGCTTTGCGCGGGCGGATGTTGACCGGGCCAAGTTCTGGAGGGACGAAATCGTCTTCACGGGACATGGGCTTACTCGTTTCAAGGATGATCTGAGAGGCGTCGGTCAAAGGGCGTAGGAGATGAGCTGGCCGGGCAGGCCGAGCGTCACCCAGAGCCGGCCGTCATGGACGCAGCAATTGGTCGGGTCGCTGCCCTCGCCGCAATCGATCATCTCGACCAGCCGGCCGGTGTTGTCGAGGATGGCGACCCGGTCGCCGGTGCTGCCGGTGACGTAGAGCAGGCCGTCATGGAAGACCATGCCGTCGGGGTTGAAGCGGTCGTCGAAACGAACCCATTCGGTCATCGCGCCGACGCTGCCGTCATTCCAGTCGAAGCGCAGCAGGCGATGCTCCATGGTGATGCCGACGATCAGCGAGCCGTCGGGATGGAACACAAGCCCGTTCGGGAAGCCGGTCATCTTGGCCAGCGCGCGGACCTTCCGGTCCTGTCCCACCGCAAGCAACTGTCCGCCATGGTAGGCACTGGCATCCGCGCCCAGCACCTCCCAGTTCTGCGGATCGGTGAAGACGATCCCGCCTTCCTGCGTGAAGATCAAATCGTTTGGCCGCGAAGGCTTTGCCCCCGGTAATTGATCGGCAAAATTCTCCCAGCGGCCGTCGAGCTCCAGGCGCTGGATGCAGCCCGGAATCATCGGCGCCGCGAAATGCAGCGTCTCCAACGATTCCGGCGCAAGGCCGCCATTGTTGCAGATATAGAGCGCGCCGTCGGGACCGAGCCGCATGCCGTTCGGCGCGCCGGAAAGGGCAGCCAGCTCGCGCACGGCGCCGTCCTTGAAGGCGCGGACCTTGGCGTGCAGCAGGTCGACGAATGCGATCGAACCGTCCGGGAGCGCCACCGGTCCCTCCGGAAAGCCCAGGCCCGTCACATGGATTTCCTTCGACCGTTTCATTGCTCCTCCCTTCGCTGAGCTTCTAGCTGGCGACGGCCAGCCCACGCCGGGCGCGTCCTACCTCGGCGCCGGCTTGCGCTGTCTCGTCGGGCGCGAGGTGGCAGGCCACCATCTGGCTGGTGCCGGGCGTGGCGCGCAGCGGCGGCACTTTCTCCCGGCAGATGTCGCGCGCCAGATGGCAGCGCGGATGGAACCGGCACCCGGATGGCACGTCGGCCGGATTGGGCGGATCGCCGGTGAGCATGATGCGCTTCCACCCGACCTGGCGGCGCGCGGCAAGCGTCGGCGCGGCCGACAATAGCGCCTGCGTGTAAGGGTGCAGCGGCCGCTGCATGATTGCGTCGGCCGTTCCCTGTTCGATGATGATGCCGAGATACATCACCGCGATGCGGTCGGCGACATGGCCGATGACGTCGAGGTCATGCGAGATGATCAGGTAGGAGATGCCGCGCTTGCGCTGGATCTGCAGCATCAGGTTGACAATCTGCGCCTGGATCGACGGATCGAGCGCCGAGGTCGGCTCGTCGGCGACGATGATTTCTGGTTCGAGCGCCAGCGCCCTTGCGATGGCGATGCGCTGCAGCTGGCCGCCGGAAAACTGGCCAGGCAGTTTCCGGATATCGATGTTCTCCAAGCCGACGAAGGAGAGAAGCTCGCGAATGCGCGTCTCAAGCTCGGCGCCAAGCTTGACGCCATGCGTGTCGAACGGCTCGCGCATCACTTCGGCGATCGTCATGCGCGCGTTGAGCGAGGCGAGCGGATCCTGGAACACGGCCTGCAGGCGACGGCGGATCGGCAGCATGCGTCGGCTGGCGAACCCGGTCACGTCGACGCCGTCGAAGCGCACGCGCCCGTCCGTCACGTCGACCAGCTTGAGGGCCAGCCGGGCGAGAGTGGACTTGCCGCATCCACTCTCGCCCACCAGCCCCAACGTCTCCCCCTTGCCCACGGTAAGCGAAACGCCGGCCACCGCCTGCACGGCACGGCCGCCGCGGCGCTGCGAGAAGGTCTTCGAGACGGCATCGAGTTCGAGAAGCGCCATGGTCAGCTCCTCGCGGTTTCAAGAGGCATGGCGGCCTCGATGGGATGATGGCAGGCAAGCTCGACGCTGCCGAATTTCCGCCGCGGCGGTTCGATCACCTTGCAGTCGTCCTGCGCGCGCGGGCAGCGCGGATGGAAGCGGCAGCCGGCCGGGAAGGCGCCCAGTCCGGGCGCACCGCCGACGATGGCGTTAAGGTCCTGCTTGGCAGGCGTCTGCGAGATCATGGCGCTGGTCATCAGCGCGGCGGTGTAAGGATGCGAGGGCTGCAGCATGATGGCGTCGGCCGGCCCGACCTCGGCGATGCGGCCGGCATAGAGCACGAGGATCCGGTCGGCCACTTCGGCGACGACGCCCATGTCGTGGGTGATCAGGATGATCGTCAGCGAAAGCTCGCGCTTCAGTTCGGCAAGCAGCTCGAGCATCTGCGCTTTGATGGTGACATCGAGCGCCGTCGTCGGCTCGTCGGCAATCAGCAGGCTCGGGCCGGCGGCCAGCGCCATCGCGATCATGGCGCGCTGGCGCATGCCGCCGCTGATCTCGTGCGGATAGGCAGAGGCGACGCGGCGCGGATCGGGAATGCGCACGCGCTCCAGCATCTCCACGGCGCGCTTTCTTGCCTCGGCGCGGCTGGCAAGGCCGTGCGCGGTCAGTGTCTCCGCGATCTGGTCACCGACCGGCCAGACCGGGTTCAGCGAGCTCAGCGGGTCCTGATAGATCAAGCCGATCTCCGGGCCGCGCAGCTTGCGCAATTCGGCGTCGGGCCGCTTCAGCATTTCGCGATCCTTGAAGCGGATCGAGCCGGAGACGAAGGCGGTGGGCGGCTGCAGGCCGGCGATCGACATGCCGGTCAGCGACTTGCCCGAGCCGGACTCGCCGATGATGACGAAGGTCTCGCCCTCGGCGACGTCGAAGGAAATGCCGTCTACAGCGACGAGGTTCTGGCCCTCGCGCTGGAAGCCGATTGCGAAGTCGCGGACCGAGAGGATCATGCGGCCCGCCTCGACGCGAGCGCATCGCCGATCAGCGAGAAGGCGGTGGCGGTCAGCATGATCATGGTGCCGGGAAAAACCAGATACCACCAGGCCGAGCCGAAATAGGGGCGCGAGTCGCGGATCAGCAGACCCCATTCCGGCGTCGGCGAATTGGCGCCGAGGCCGAGGAAGGAAAGGGCGGTGACGGCGACCAGCGCGTAGCCGATGTCGGTGGTGACGCGCACATTCACCTCCTGGACGACGAAGGGGATGATGTGGCGGCGCAGGATGGTCATCTCCGACACGCCGAGCGCGCGGGCGGCCTCGACATGCGGCCGCTCGCGCAGGCGCAGCACCTCGCCGCGCACCAGCCGCGCATAGCCCGGCCACCAGATGATGGCGAGCGACAGCGCCACGCTGTCGAGCCCACGCCCGATCGAGGCGGCGACGGCGAGCGCCAGCACCAGCGCCGGGAAACCGAAGAACAGGTCGACAATGCGCATCATCAGATTGTCGATGCCCTGGCGCGCCATGCCGGAGACCGCGCCATATATCACGCCGAACAGGGCGGAAGCGAAGACGATGGCGATCGCCACGCCAAGCGAATAGCGGGTGCCGTAGACGATGCGCGAGAAGACATCGCGGCCGCCTTCGTCCGTGCCGAAGATATGGGTGAGGCTCGGCGGCTTCAGCCGGTCGGCCATGGCAAGCGCGATCGGGTCGTGCGGCGCGATCAGGCCGGGCAGAAGCGTGAAGGCGGCCAGGATCACCAGCACCAGCAGCGCGAGGGGCAAGAGCACGCCCTTCGGCCTCGCGATGGTCCGGCGCGTGGGCTGGGTGGAAATGCTCATGAGCCGACACTCTGCACGCGCGGATCGATCACCGGATAGAGAAGATCCATCACCAGGTTGATGATGACGAAGCCGGCCGTCGAGACGATCGCCAGCGCGATCACCGGCGAATAGTCGAAGACCTGGAACGACTGGTAGGCGTAGAGGCCGATGCCGGGCCAGTCGAAGATGACCTCGACCAGGATCACCCAGCTGATCATGTAGCCGAACTGCATGGTGGTCGCCGTCAGGATCGGCGACAGCGCATTGCGCAAGATGTGCTTGAACAGGATGCGGTTGGGCGACAGGCCCTTGCCGCGCGCCGTGCGCACATAAAGCCGGCTTTGCTCCTGGATGAGGGCGGCGCGTGACAGCCGCGTGCCGACCGCGAGCAGGTTGACGACAATGGTCGCGGCGGGAAGCGTCAGATGCTTCAGGCTGGCGAGAAAGGCCGAGAGGCTGCCGGCCAGCAGGGAGTCGACCAGCAGGAAGCCACTGACCACGGGTGGCGCCGTCTCGCGGATCGGGAAGCGCGCGCCGAGCGGCAGCCAGTGTAATTTGTAGAAAAAGAAGAACTGCAGCGTCATGCCGAGCCAGAATACCGGGATGCCGGTGCCGACCATGGTGACGAGGCGGATTGCGCCGTCCACCGCGCCGCCGGGGCGGCGGGCGGCGAGCACCGCCAGCGAGAAGCTGACCGCCAGATAAAGGACGAAGCTGACGATCAGGAGTTCCAGCGTCGCCGGCAGATACTGCTTGAGGTCGGTGCTGACGCTGCGGCGCGTGCGGATGGACTCGCCGAGGTCCCCCTTGGCGAGGCCGATCATGTAGGAAGCGAATTGCTCCGGCAGCGGCCGGTCGAGACCGTGCTCGACGCGGATGCGCTGCACGGTCTCCTCGGAGGCGTTCTGGCCGGCCAGGAAGGCGGCAGGGTCGGCCGGAACGACACGGCTGAGGAAGAAGGTTATGACCGCGACGGCGATGAGGACGACAAGACCCCAGACCAGACGCTTCAACAGGAAGGCGATCACCACCGTGCCGTCCGCATGCTCACCCCGCTGTTACTTGCTGTACATTTCCCAGAACCGGGCGTTGATGTACTCGGCCGGATCGATGCGGTAGCCGCCGATACGGTCAGGCTCGGGCACCACGGTCTTCGGCCGCGCGGTCCAGATGATGTAGTGCGAGTTCACCACGATATCGGCCGCCTGCTTGAGCAGCTTGCCGCGCTCGGCGGCGTCCGAAATCGTCGGCAGCTTCGCCACGAGGTCCTGCAGCGTCTGGTCGAAGAATTTGCCCGAATTGTAGAACCCGCCCTTGAGGTAATGCGCGGAGAAGAACTTGGTCGCATCCGAAGGGCTGAGGTTCGCGTTGCCGAGCACGAAGCAGTTGCTCCTGTCGGATTTGATGGCGGTGATCGCCTCGACGAAGGGCTGCTCCTCGATCTCGACAGTGACGCCGAGCTGCTGGGCCGAGGATTGAAGCACGGTCGCGGCGAAACGGAATTCCGGGAAGCCGGCGGGCACCGAGCACTTCATCTTGGCGTTGGCGAGACCGGATTTGGCAAGCGCCGCCTTGGCGCCGTCGAGATCGGTCTTGATTTCGACCTCTTCCTTTTCCGGACTGCCGGGGAACCAGGAGGGGACCGGGCCGCGGCCGACTTCGGCCTTGCCCTGGAAGGATTGCACCATGGCGTTATAGTCGAACGCCTTGACCAGCGCCTCGCGGAAATCCTTGTTGTTGGTCGGCGCCAGATCCATGTTGAGATAGATCGCCGGCCAGGCCCACAGATTGTTGCCTTCGACCAGATGGAAGCCGCTGCTGGTGCCGATGCGCAGCGCCTCGTCGAGCGGCACGAAATTGGCGAGGTCGAACTCGCCGCCCTCAAGGCCGCGGGCGCGGTTGGCGCCGTCGGTGACGAAACGGTCGAGCACGCGGTCGAACGGCTTTTCCGGGAACTTGCCCCACCATTTGTCGTTGCGCTTCAACTCGATCTGGGTGCCGCGTGTCCAAGACACGAATTCGTAAGGACCGGTGCCGTTGGCGTTCTCGTTGAACCATGCCTGGCCGAGGTCGTCCTTGTGCTTGGCGATGTCCTCGTCGGACAGCATCTCGATGCGGCTGAGGTTGGAGGCGAGGAAGACTGTCGGCGCCTTGGTCTCGATCTTGACGGTCTTGGGATCGACCACCGTGACGCTGGCGATGTCGTCGACCAGATAGGACTGCCCCTGGCCGATCTTCAGCAGCCGGTCGAGCGTCGCCTTGACGTCGTTGGCGTCAAAGGCGGTGCCGTCGTGGAAGGTGACGCCGTCGCGCAGCTTGAAGGTCCAGACCTTGCCATCCTGTTTCCATTCCGTCGCCAGCGCCGGCAGCAATTTGGATGGGTCATCAAGGTCGAAATCGACCAGTCGATCGTAGATGTTGCGGGTGACCGTGAACTCCCAGTTCACATTGGCCTTGGCCGGGTCGATTGTGCTCGGCTCGCCGGCATCGGCATAGACGAAGGTGGACGCGTCGTCGGCGAAGGCAGAGTAGGAGACGCCGCCCATCAAGAGGCCGAGCGCCAGTCCCAAAATCCCATTGCGAAGCTTCATTGTTCTCCCCTTATTTTTGACCTCTGGAAATAGAATATATCATATATGATGAAGGTCGCAAGCGCGCATCACGACGTTTCCGCGCTGCGCGGCCGACTGCGAAATCGAGGACAGACGCAACGTGGAGGCGCGGCGAAAGGGCTGAGCCCCAGAGCCAATCCGGGAGATTGTCCCGGATGGAGCGGGTTCTGGATTTTGAGGTACGGGAGGGGGCTGGACTAGCGCCGCGACCGCCGCGGCGGCTCGTCTTCGGCGTCTTCCTTGCTCTCGATCGCCGCGAGGTGCTCGACGAATTTGCGGCCGCCTTCGATCAGGTCCTGCTCGAAGGCGCGCCGCAGCGCCGCTTCGTCCTTGGCGCGCAGGGCTGCGATCACATTGACGTGCTGGTGCCGGCCTTCATAGGTCGGGTGGCCGTGAGGGTAGAGCAGGCTGAGCAACGGACCGGCCTGGATCCACAATCTCTCGATCATCTCGATCAAATGCGGCATTTCCGATTTGCGATGGACGGCGAAGTGGAAGTCGTAATTGTGCTGAAGCGCGGCCGCGTAGTCCTTGGTGCGCTCGGCCTCGATCAGCTTCTTATGGATGTCTTCGAGGGTTTTCAGGAACGGCTCGTCGATATGCGGCATCGCCTTTGAAGCGGCATAGGGCTCGAGCACCAGCCGGATGTCGCGCAGCTCCAGATATTCCTTGAGGCTGATCCGCCGCACACGGATGTAGTAGCCCGGCTTCATCTCCAGCGCGCCGTCCTTGACGAGCTGGAAGATGGCTTCGCGCACCGGCGTCTCGCTGGTGCCGAGCTGCTGGGCGAGGTCGCGGATCTTCAGCCGGTCGCCCGGATGCAGCCTCGCCGACATAAGCTCCTGGCGCAGGCGCAGGTAGATCTGCGAGGACAGGCTTGTGGCCTGAATCTCAGGCAGGTTCTGCATTTCAGCGGACTCGCTTTTGCATCTGGCCGACTGTCTTCATGACCACACAGCACCAGGCATGTCCATATCGCGGCCCAGGGCGCGTTCGAAAATCCGGTTCATATCCAGTTCCTTGCGCCCACACCCGTCAGCCGGGCAGCAAACCCGTTCCGTAGTTGCCGTAGCGCTTGCCGACACGCGCCATTTCCTCTTCAGGGAGCAGCACCGGCGCGCCAGCTTGCAATGCCATCAGATACTGGCGCGCCAGGGTTTCGAGTTTCACCGTGGTCTGGAACGCGGCTTCCAGCGTCTTGCCGATGGCGATCATGCCGTGGTTGGCGAGCAAACAGGCGGTGCGATCCTTGAGCGCCTCGACCGCCGACGTTCCGAGGTCGGCCGTGCCGAAGGTGGCGTAGCGAGCGCAGCGCACATCGGTGCCGCCGAAGGCCGCGACCATGTAGTGAAACGACGGCAGCGGCTTGCACAGACATGCCAGCGCAACGCAAGCATCGGCATGGGTATGGATCACCGCGTTGGCGGCCGGGTAGGCATTGAGGATCGCGGCATGCATGTGCCATTCGCTGGACGGGATGCCTTCACCCATGACGACACCAGCGGCATCGACATGGACGAGCCGGTCCGGCGTGAGATTGGCGCTGTTTGCTCCGGTCGGGGTGATCAGCATGCCGCCGGATACGCGGCGGCTCACATTGCCGCTGTTGCCGTGGTTGAAGCCTTTCTCCTGCAGGCGGTGGACTGTCTCGATAATGGCGTTGGGCAGATTGTCTTCGTTGATCATCAGGGCTCCGGATGCCGCATGGATTCCAGCGTCGGCAAGAACATGTCCACAGGCCCCAGCTTTCCGGATTTGAGGCTGAGGGCGACGATCTCGCCATCTTCCGTCGTCGCGCGGGCGATGCCTGGCCCCTGGTAGGCGCCGATCCTCAAGCGATCTATTCCGAGTTGCTCGACGACCGTCCCGGACGTCTCGCCGCCCGCGACGAGGAAGCGCCGGACGCCGCGCTTGCGCAATTCCACGGAGAGCCGGCCGAGAATAGCCTCGGCGAAGCTTGCCGCGCCTTCGCGCCCATGTCTTGCCTGCGCAGTATTGACCTGCTCCGGACCGGCTGAGGTGGCGATCGCGATCGGACCGCCTTCAAGATGTGTGCCCGCCCAGGCGAGCGCCGTCTCAACCGCCGCATCGACGCTTCCGGCCGAAGCGATGTCGATGCGGTGCACCGGCCTTGCCTGTTCGAATGCCGCGAGCTGCTCCAGCGTCCGTTCCGCACAACTGCCGGCCAGCACGACACCGGGGCTTTCGACCGCCGGCAGGGGGCGCTTCGGCGGCGCGTCGTCCAGCCAGCCGCGCTTGCGCCAAAGCGCGGGGTAGTGGCGGATGACCGGCGCGTTGCCGGTCATCAGCGGCCAATCGACGGTGAGCGCCGCGACCGCGGCAAGATCGTCGGCATAGATCGCGTCCATGATGACGTGCCGGATACCTTGCGCGACCAGCTGGTCGACATAGGCTTGCCGGATGGAAGGCTCGGCCCGCACGACATTGTGCGGCAACAGGCCAACAGGGAGCTTCGACTGCCGCTGCAGCACGCGCACCAGGTTGGGATCGATCATCGGGGTCAGTGGATCGAACCGTTTCGGTGATTCCGACACGAGTTGGGCGCCGACGAAGAGATGGCCCTGGAAGACGCTGCGCGCGAGATCTCCGGAGCTCGGGCAGAAGCCGGTTTGGGAAGCACGCGTCAGGGCAAGCAGCCTATCGGCCACCGGGCCGATATTGCCGTCGTCGGTGGAATCGAAGGTTGCGCAATATTTGAAGAACAGCCGCCTCACGCCGATGTCGAGCAGCCGCTGTGCCGCATCTTCCGATTTCCGAACGGCCTCGGCGGCGGGAACGACGCGGGTCTTTTGCGCGACGACCACGGCGGGCGAGTTGGCGAAATGCCGGACCAGGGCAGGCCTGGTCACGAAACCGCAGTCGACGCCGAGCGCCACCAGCATCGCGGCGGTTTCCATGCCGCCCGTGAGATCGTCGGCGACGATGCCGATGATAGGCTGCATTTTCTCCACGTCCCCGAACTATTGTGCGCGGATGATACATGATATATCGAATGCTGCAAACAAGTCTTGGCGAGTCGGGCGGAACGACGCCAGACGGGGCATCTTTCCATGGACCAGCATTCAAAGAGCATCGACGGCGCCTTGCGTGCCCGGGCACAGCGCGTCATCCCCGGCGGCATGTGGGGGCATCAGAATGCACCGCGTCTGCCGGCCGGCTATCCGCAATATTTCTCCCGGGCGCAAGGGTGCCGGACCTGGGACGCGGACGGCCGCGAATATATCGATTTCCTCTGCGGCTGGGGGCCGATGATCCTGGGCTATGGCGATGCCGACGTCGAGGCGGCGGCTGACAGGCAGCGCGCGCTTGGCGATGCGATGAACGGGCCGAGCGAACGGCTCGTCGAATTGGCGGAACTGATGGTCGAGACCGTTCCGCATGCCGATTGGGCGATGTTCTCCAAGAACGGCACCGACGCCACGACCGCCTGCCTGACGATCGCTCGCGCGGGCACCGGGCGCCGCAAGATCCTGGTCGCGCGCGGCGCCTATCACGGCGCCATTCCGTGGTGCTCGCCATCGGTTGCGGGCGTTACCGAGGAAGACCGCGCGCATCTGGTCTATTACAACTACAACGATGTCGAGAGCCTCGAGGCCGCGGCCGAGCTGTGCAAAGGCGATCTCGCCGCGATACTGGTCTCGGCTTTCAAGCACGACCTTGGCAAGCCGCATGAATTGCCGACCGTGGCGTTCGCGCGAAAGGCCCGCGCGCTCGCCGACGGCGCCGATGCCGCGCTGATCGTCGACGACGTGCGCGCAGGCTTCCGCCTCGACATGGGCGGCAGCTGGGAAACGGTCGGCGTGCGGCCCGACATGGCCGCGTGGAGCAAGGCGATCGCCAACGGCCATGCGCTGGCCGCCGTCACCGGCAACGACCGCTTTCGCGAAGGCGCGACACGCATCTTCACCACCGGCTCCTTCTGGACCGCCGGCGTATCGATGGCGGCCGCGATCGCAACGATCCGGAAGCTCAGCGCGGTCGATGCCGTGGCGCATATGCGGGCCATGGGCCAGCGCCTCCGCGACGGTCTCGACGCGCAGGCGCGGAAGCACGGCGTGCCCCTGCGGCAAAGCGGGCCTGTGCAGATGCCGGTGCTTTTGTTCGAGAACGATGTCGATCGCAAGCTCGGCGACACGTTCTGCCTGGAAGCGCTCGCCCGCGGCGTCTACCTACATCCGGCGCACACGCTGTTCCTGTCGGCTGCCCACCAGGAGGCCGATATCGACAAGGCGCTGGCGGTGACGGACGAGGCTCTGGCAGCGGTCGCGCGGCTATAGACCTGAGAAAGGTTAGGGCGCGACGAAGCCTTCGTGTCCCTGCAGGAAGCGCAGGAAATCCTCGCCGCCCAGGATGAGGTCCCGCTCCATGGCGGCGCGCGCCTTTTCCGAATTCTTCTCGCGCAAGCCCTCGATCACCGTCAGATGCTCGGCGGCGCCGACATATTTGTGCTCGCCTTCCTTGAAGAAGACAGTCAGCATCGGCCCCATCGAAACCCACAGGCTCTCGATATGGGCGACCAGCATCTCCATGCCGGAGAGCCGGTAGACGGTGAAATGGAAGTCGCGGTTGTAGCGGAATGAGAGCTCCGGATCGCCGGCCCGGTCCGCCTTCTCGAAGACTTTCTGGATGGCGGTCAGCTTATCGATGTCATCCTTGGTCGCGTTCTGCGCGGCGAGCCCGGCGGCAAGGCCTTCCAGCGACAGCCTTATGGTGCGCACCTCCATGTAGCGCGCCAGCGTCAGCGCCGGCACGGTGACGAAACGGCCCGAGCGCAGCTCCAGGCCGCGCTCGCTGACCAGCCGCAGGCAGGCTTCGCGGGCAGGGGTGACGCTGGTGCCGAGCTGGTCGGCGAGATCCTGCATCACCAGGCGCTGCCCCGGTCGGAACTGCCCCGCGATCAACCCTTCGCGAAGGGCGACATAAGCGCGCGCGGAAAGGTTGCCTTGCTCGAGCGGCTGAATGTTCACGGCAAAGGTCTCCTCGGCATTGTTGTGTGGCGTCTTCTGCCGGCGGTGATTCTACAAGATATAACCAATAGACGCTTTTTTCTTCACTGTATTGTAGAGCCTGCTAGAGCAGGATGACGTTTCGTTGAATCGTCATCCTGCCCAGCTCTTTGTTGGAGCATGATCTTTCCCGAACCGGTTCCCACTTTTGCTACGCTGACCTGCGGTTCGGGATCGTGCTCTAAGCGAGCAGGGATTGCGCGACGCTTTCGACGCCCGCCGCATCGAGCTTGTAGTGACGGTAGAGATGGGTCGGCGGCGCGATGAGGCTGTACTCGTCCTTGATGCCGTGCCGGACGAGCCGTGCGCCGCCGCCTTCCTCGGCCAGCACTTCGGCGACCGCGCCACCCAGACCACCAAGGATATTGTGCTCCTCGACGGTGAGGATGATGCGCGACTTGCGCGCCGCCGCCATCACCGCCGCGCGGTCGAGCGGCTTGATCGTGTGCATGTCTATGAGGCCGACGGAGTGGCCCTTGCCGTTCAAGGCCTCCATCGCCTGCTTGGCCGAGTGTACCGCCATGCCGCAGGCAATGATGGTGATGTCGTTGCCGATGCCGTGAACCACCGCCTTGCCGAATTCGAACGGGGCGTCCTTGCCATAGACGGCCGGATCGTGGCCGCGCGAGATGCGGAAATAGATCGGCTGTGGATGATTGACGGAAGCGCGCAGCGCCGCGGCGAATTGCGGGCCGTCCGCGGTCGAGACGACAGTGAGGTCGGCGATCGAGCGCATGATGGCGATGTCTTCCGTCGCGTGATGCGAGGTGCCGTAGAAGCCGAGCGAGATGCCGGTGTGATGGCCGATCAGGCGGACCGGCTGCGCGCAATAGGCGACGTCCATGCGAATCTGCTCGCAGCAGAGCAGCGCCAGGAAGGAAGCGAAGGTCGCGACATAGGGCATGACCCCGGTCGTCGCCATGCCGGCCGCGGCCGAGACCATGTTCTGCTCGGAGATGCCGAACTGCGTGAAGCGTTCGGGAAAGCGCCGGGCAAAGCCGACAAGGCCGTTGGAGTGCTGCAGGTCGGCGGTGCCGGCAACGACCGGATGACCGGCTTCGGCAAGCTCGATCAGCGTGTCGGCCAAAGTCGCGAGCGAGGGCGCGCGCTTGTTGAGTTCGCGGTACTGCCAGCTGTCGGGATGCAGGGCCGCGCTCATTGCGCACCTTCAAGGATCATGTCGCGGGCGCGTGCTTCGTCTTCCGGCGCGAGATAGCCGAGGTGCCAGCCGGGTTCGGTTTCCATATAGTCGATGCCCTTGCCCTTGACCGTTCTGGCGATGATGCAGCAGGGTTTTTCGCGGCCGGTATCGGCCTTGACCTTGCGCAGCAGGTTGGCGAGCGCGACGACGTCGTGGCCGTCGACCTCATGCACTTCCCAGCCGAAGGCGCGCCACTTCTCATCCAGCGGCTCGACCGCGGCGACGTCGTCGACCTTGCCGTCGAGCTGATAGCCGTTGCGATCGACGATCGCGACGAGCTTGCCCAGCCGATGGGTGGCGGCGCTGATGGCGGCCTCCCATACCTGTCCTTCCTGCATCTCGCCATCGCCGAGCAGGACGAAGACGTTGAAGTCCTTTCCGTGGAAGCGGCCGCCGAGCGCCATGCCGACGCCGTTGGAGAGGGCATGGCCGATCGAGCCGGAGCTGAAATCGACGCCGGGCACCTTGCGCATATCGGGGTGATCGCCAAGCGGGCTGCCGAGGCGGGTGTAGTCGTCGAGCCAGGAGCGGTCGAAGAAGTCGAGGTCGGCGAGGATCGGGAACTGGCCGACCGCCGCATGGCCCTTGCCCATCAGGAAGCGGTCGCGATCAGGCCAGCCCGGCTCGCCACGGCGCAGCCGCATCGTGTCGTAGTAGAGCGTCGAGAAGATCTCGGCGCAGGAGAAGACCGACGAGTAGTGGCCGACCTTGGCGATCGAAATCAGCCTGATCGTTTCCAGCCGCACGAAGCGCGCGCGCTCGCGCAGGCGGGCAGCCTGTTCGTCCGATATCCCGTCATTGCCGCTGTTGCTCGGCCACCGGCTCGCGCCTGAGGACGCCATGGTCGATCTCCTCCATTTCCGTTTATCTGAACCCTCGACAACTTATAAGTTATAAGATATTTGGTTGAGCCGCAAGAACAATCATTCGCCCTAGGGAACAGGAAATGCTGCACAATTCGGCTCGGGCCATCGACATGAGCCTCCATCTGCATTCGCAGACGGACCCGCGACGGCACGAGCAGGACGGGCCGTTGATCGTCTCCGGCGGCGACGGCGTCTATGTGCGCGACGATGCCGGAAACCGCTATATCGAAGGCATGGCCGGGCTATGGACGGCATCGCTCGGGTTCAACGATCAGAGGCTGGCCGCAGCCGCGGCCGCCCAATTCGCCAAGCTCGCCAACTACCACACCTTCAATCATCGTTCGAACGAGCCTTGCATCGATCTGATCGAACAGCTCGCGGCGGTCTCTCCCATTTCATCGTGCAAGATATTCCTCGCCAATTCCGGGTCGGAAGCCAACGATTCCATGATCAAGCTCGCCTGGTACTATCAGGCGGCGCGCGGCAAGCCAGAGAAGCGCCGCATCATCAGCCGCAACGGCGCCTTCCATGGCAGCACGGTGATGGGCGCGGTGCTGAGCGGCCTGCCGCATATGCACCGCTCGTTCGGCATGAACACCGACGACATCCTTTATGCCGGCAAGCCGCATTTCTACCGCGAAGGGCAGGAGGGCGAGAGCGAGCAGGCGTTCGCCGACCGGCTGATCGCCGAGCTGGAGGCGATGATCCTTGCCGCCGGCCCCGACACGATCGCCGCGATGATCGCCGAGCCGGTTATGGGGGCGGGCGGTGTCATCGTGCCGCCGACGGGTTATTTTCCTAAACTGCGCCAACTGCTCGACAAGCACGACATCCTGCTTCTGGCCGACGAGGTGGTCTGCGGCTTCGGCCGCACCGGCAACTGGTTCGGCAGCCAGACTTTCGGCTTCAAGCCCGATATGTTCTCGGTCGCCAAGGGCCTGTCCTCCGGCTATCTGCCGATCGCGGCGGTGGTCGTGTCTGACGCGCTCTATCAGGCGATCGCCGACGAGGGGCACCGCAACGGCGTCTTCGGGCACGGCTTCACCTATTCGGGCCATCCCGTCGCCTCGGCCGTCGCGGCGGAAGCGTTGCGCATCTATCACGAGATCGACGTCGTCGGCCATGCCCGAACTCTCGGCGCCCGGATGCTGGAAAAGCTGCGCGATGCGCTTGCCGATCATCCGATGGTCGGTGAGATCCGCGGCGTTGGCCTGCTTGCCGGCGTCGAGCTGGTCGCCGACCGACGCAAGAAACAGGGCTTTCCGGCCGAGGCCAGGGTTGGCGCGCAGGTCGAACGCGCCTGCCGGGCCCGCGGCATCATCCTGCGCAACATGGGAGACGTGCTGGCGCTCTGCCCGCCTTACATCATCGAGCCGGGCCAGATCGACGAACTCGTCCGCGCGCTTTTCCTCGCCATCGAAGACACAAGGGAGAGCCTCTCGCTCTGAGGCTTGGCTGCCATGACAATCACCATCAGACAGGACAAAAGCATGTATCCGGAGATCGGGCTTTTCATCGACGGCAATTGGGGTCCGGCCGCCGGCGGCAAGACGCTCGAGGTGCGCAACCCGGCCACCAACGAAGTCATCGGCTCGGTTGCGATGGCAGGCACTGCCGATCTCGACCGAGCGCTCGCAGCGGCCGAACGCGGCTTCAAGGTGTGGCGCAAGGTCTCGGCCTTCGAGCGCGGCAAGGTGATCCGCGAAGCCGCGCGGCTGATGCGCGAGCGTGCGGGCAGGATCGCCAGCCTGCTCAGCCTCGAACAGGGCAAGCCGCTGGGCGAGGCGACGATCGAGGTCTTGGCCTCGGCCGATATCCTCGACTGGTTCGCGGAGGAAGGGCGCCGCACCTACGGCCGTATCGTGCCGGCGAGAGCCAGCAACGTCCATCAGCTGGTCGTGCGCGAGCCGGTCGGGCCGGTCGCGGCGTTCACGCCGTGGAACTTCCCGGTCTCGCAGACGATCCGCAAGATCGGCGCGGCGCTCGCCACCGGATGCTCGATCATCGTCAAGCCGCCGGAAGAGACTCCCGCTTCGCCCGCCTGCCTCGCCGACGCCTTCAAGGATGCCGGGCTTCCCGACGGCGTGCTCAACCTCGTCTACGGCAACCCGCCGGAGATTTCGAGCTACCTGATCCCGCATCCGGTGATCCGGAAAGTGTCCTTCACCGGCTCCGTTCCCGTCGGCAAGCAACTTGCGGCGCTCGCGGGACAGCATATGAAGCGCGTGACCATGGAGCTCGGCGGACATGCGCCGGCGATCGTCTTCGACGACGCCGATCTCGACAGCGCGGCGAGCCTGCTGGCGGCGGCCAAGTTCCGCAATGGCGGCCAGGTCTGCGTCTCGCCGACGCGTTTCCTTGTCCAGGAGAAATCCTATGCGCCGTTCCTCGACAAGCTCGTCGGCCATGCGCGCGCGATGAAGGTCGGCGACGGGCTGACTGAGGGCACCCGCATGGGGCCATTGGTCAATGAACGGCGGCTGCAAGCCGTCGAGGCGATGATTTCCGAAGCGGTGGCTGAGGGCGCAAAGATCGAGACCGGAGGCAAGCGCATCGGCAACAAGGGCGCCTTCTTCGAGCCGACCGTGCTCAGCGATCTCAGCCCCGGCATGCGCATCATGAACGAGGAGCCGTTCGGCCCGGTGGCGCTGGTGATGCCGTTCGCGACGTTCGACGAGGCGGTGGCCGAGGCAAACCGGCTGCCTTACGGGCTCGCGGCTTACGCCTTCACCCGTTCGCTGAAGACGGCGACCGAGCTTGGCGCCGAGATCGAGACCGGCATGCTGACGACGAACCATCTCGGCCTGGCGCTGCCGGAGGTGCCGTTCGGCGGCGTGAAGGATAGCGGCTACGGTTCCGAAGGCGGCTCGGAAGCGCTGGAGGCCTATCTCGTCACCAAGTTCATCAGCCAGGCCGGATTCTAGTGTCTTCCGCTTGGGTTAGGCGAAAATCTCGGTGTGTTGCTCGAGCTGCAGCCGGGTGCGGCGGATATGGCCGTAGAGGATGAGGCCGGCCTGTTCGCCGTCGCGCCGCTTCAGCGCCTCGAGGATCAGCCGATGCTCGTGATGCACCGCCGCCATGCCGGCCTTGCCGACCGATGCGGCGAAAGCGCGCCGGTATTGCTGGGTGGTGTTCCAGAATTTGTGGATCATCTGGGCGAGCTGCGGCATGCGCGCGCCTTCATAGCTCAGGAGATGAAACTCGCGGTCGAGCTGCAGGAACTCGTCGATGCTGCCGGCGGCCTCGATGCGCGAGACGAGGTCTTCCAGGCGCGCAAGCGTTTCGGGCGAAAGGTTGGCGCTGCTTTCGGAAAGCGCCAGCGGCTCCAGCCGCTCGCGGATCTTGTAGATCTCGATGCACTCGGCGCGGTCGAGCTTGGAAATCCAGGCGCCGCTGTTGGGCACGAGGATGACCAGCCCTTCGCTTTCCAGTTGCCGGAGCGCCTCGCGCACGGGGATGCGGCTGATGCCGTATTCTTCGGCGAGCTCTTCCTGGCGGACGCGGCTGCCCGGCCGCAGCCGCCCCGACAGGATGGCGTCGCGCAGCGCATCGGTGACGCGGCCGCTGGCCAGGGCGGCGCCGTTGCCTTCGGTTCCGCCGCTTGCGCGTCTGCCGGCCATGATCTCAATTCCCCGCATGGTGTTGATCCCCAGGATGTTAGTGCATCGGCGAGCAGGTGGGAATCGGCACGAACCGGCCGCTCACAGGTGAGGGCTGGCCGGATGCCAGAGCCGGCGATCCGTCCCGCGCTCATAGGCCTTGCCCTCGGGGAAGGAGACCAGCTCCAGCTGCATGCCCCAGGGACTCAGGAAATAAACCCAGCTCTGACCGGCGCTCGGCCCCTCGGTGCGCACCGTCGGCTCGCCGAGCACGCGCACGCCATGCGATCGGAGATAGGCGACTGCATCATCGATATCGTCGACGTAGAAGGCGAGATGATGCCCGCCGACATCGCTGTTCCTGGGCTGGACGCCGTCCTGGTCCGGCGCGGAATATTCGAAGATCTCGAAATTGGAGCCGTGTCGGCAGCGCAGGAATTTGAGCCGCTTCATCACTGTACGGGGATGGACGTTGAGATGGGTTTCCATCCAGTCTCCGTCGGACCGGAAAGGTCCGAGCTCATAGAAGGGCTCGCAGCCGATGACCCCGACGAAGAAACGGACGGCTTCGTCGAGATCGGGAACGGTGAAGCCGATATGATCGGTGCCGCGCAGGCCCGGAAGGCCGTTGCCGGCATGGGTGGTTTCATGAAGCATTGCTGGTCCGGCATCTATGATCCGATATGACCGTATCCAACATGCGGCAATTGGCAAGAAAATTAGCGGATCTGGCCGAATAAATCCGCCAGATTGTATCCAATGATAGGCTCGACATCTGTGGAGGATTTCATGACAGACAGGACCGCTTACGATCCGGCGTTGGGCATAGCCTATGTCAACGGCAGCTATATGCCGCTCGCGGAGGCTGCCGTTCCGATCACCGACCGCGGCTTCGTGCGGTCCGATGCGACCTATGACGTCACCCATGTCTGGAAAGGCCGTTTCTTCAGGCTCGACGACCATATCGAGCGCTTCCTGGCCTCGATGCGCGGCCTGCGCATGAGCCTGCCGCTGTCCAAGGCCGAGATAGCAGACATCCTGGTCGAATGCGTTCGCCGGACCGGGCTTCGCGATGCCTATGTGCAGATGACCTGCACGCGTGGCGTACCGCCAGCCGGCACCCGCGACCCCAGGCTCTGCCAGAACCGGTTCTATGCTTTCGCGCAACCCTTCGTCTGGATCGCCAATGACGAGCAGCGCCGCGACGGGCTGAAGATGGTGGTGAGTTCGGTGCAGCGCATCCCGCCCGAATCGCTCGATCCGCGCCTGAAGAACTTCCACTGGCTCGACCTGACGATGGGCATCTTCGAGGCCTATGACCAGGATGCCATCGTCGCCGTGCTCAACGACGGCAAGGGCAACGTCACCGAAGGCGCCGGCTTCAACATCTTCGCGGTGAAGGGCAACGTCATCACGACACCGGACCGCGGCGTCTTCGAGGGCATGACTCGCCGCACCGTGATCGAGCTGGCCGGCGAAGCGGGCGTTACCTGCGAGGTGCGGCCGCTGCCGATCGAGGAATTGCGCGAGGTCGACGAGATCTTCATCTCGAGCTCCGCCGGCGGCATCATGCCGGTGACGATGCTCGATGGCCGCATCTACGGCAACGGCAAGCCCGGCCCGATCACCAACCGCATCCACGATCTCTACTGGGCCGCGCACAGGGAAGGGCCGCTTTGCACCCTCGTCGACTACGGAGCGGCGGCATGAGCGCCAAAGAGGCCGAGCGCGTCTTCCTGGTGACCGGCGGCACGCGCGGCATCGGCGCGGCCTGCGTCGAACGGCTGGCGGCGGATGGCGCGCGCGTCGTCTTTACCGGGCGCGACCGGGCCGCCGCCGATGATGTGATCGCCGCGGTTCCAGGCGCCGTCTTCGCCGCCGGCGACGCGACCAGCGAGGCCGACTGCAAGCGCGCGGTCGAGGTCGCGCTGGAGCTTGGCAAGGGGCGTATCGCCGGCCTGGTCAACAATGCCGGCGCCGGCGGGCGCGCCGCCTTCGACCAGACGACGCTCGACGACTGGAACAGGACGATGACGGCCAACGCCACCTCGGCCTATCTGTTCACGCGTCATGCCTTGGCAGGTCTGCGGGCCGCGCGCGGCGCCGTGGTGACGATCTCGTCGGTGGCCGGTCTGGTCGGCGAGGAGGGGCTTGCGATCTACACCGCCTCAAAGGCGGCGCTGATCGGCCTCACACAAGCGCTGGCACTCGAATACGGCTCGGAGGTGCGCTTCAACGCCGTCTGCCCGGGTCAGATCGCCACGCAGATGATGGCAAAGACGCTGGCCATTCCTGGCCGGCGCGAGAAGCTGGAAAAGCGCATTCCCGCGGCGCGCCTCGGCACACCGGAAGATGTCGCCGAGGCGGTCGGCTGGCTGCTCTCTCCCGCCGCGGGCTTCGTCAACGGCGCGGTGCTCAGCGTCGACGGCGGCGAGACCGCCGGCTTCATGACGCCGCGCGACGATCCGCAGGCCTGACTTTCAGCCCAGCGGTCGCCCCTGATCGGCCATGACCTGGCGCACGCCGCGCTCGATATCGGCGGGGCGTGCGCAAGCGGCGGCCTCGAGCACCTTGGAAATGCTGGGCGAAGCCTCGCCGCCATGGACGCGCTGGACAGGCTGGTCGAGCCAGTCGAAGCAGCGGTCCTGGATCTCGGCGGCGAGCAGGCCGCCATAAGACGTGCCGCGGGCGCCTTGCTCGACCACCAGCACATTGCCGGTCTTGCGGATAGAGGCTTCGATGGTCTGCCAATCGAGCCCGGCGCGATCGAGCGAGCGCAGGTCGATGACCTCGGCGTCGACGCCAAGACCTTCGACCGCCTCGAGCACCGGGCGCACCATGGCGAGGTAGGTGAGGATCGTCATCGTCGTGCCCTGGCGCACGACCTTCGCCTTGCCGAGCGGGATGAAATAGTCGAGGTCGTCGACCGGAGCCGGACCGGTGGAATTGTAAAGCTCCACATGCTCGATGACGAGCACGGGATCCTTGCAGCGCAGCGCGCTGTTCATCAGGCCGACATAGTCGAAGGGTGTCGAAGGGGCAACGATGCGCCAGCCGGGCGAGGTGGCGAAGATGCCGGCCGGGTCCATGGAGTGCTGCGAGCCGTAGCCGGTGCCCATCGCGACCTTGGTGCGCAGCACCAGCGGCACGTCGATATCGCCGCCGAACATGTGGCGCGCCTTGCCGATCTGATTGAAGACCTGATCGGCCGCCACCCACATGAAGTCGGGGTACATGAACTCGACGACTGGAAGGTAACGGCCGTCCATGGCGATGCCGCCGCCGAGGCCGGTGAAGGCGGCCTCACTGATCGGCGTGCCGAGCACCCGGTCCGGGAAGGCGGCGGCAAGGCCACGCGTCGCGCCGTTGGTGCCGCCCTTCAGCCGGTGCACATCCTCGCCCATGACGACGATGCGGTCGTCCGTCGCCATGCGCCGCTGCATGACGTTGGCCACGGTGTCGATGAATTTGGCGTTGCCGTCGATCGCGCCGCCGAAGGTTTCGAGCTCCTCCGTGCGCTGGCCGGAAAGTTCGGAGAGATCGCCGCGGATGCCGTGGTCGCGAAACCCTTCGTCCGGCCATAGCGCCGGCTTGATGCGGTTCTTGCCGTCCGCCTGCTCGACGAGCTCGGCGGCGACATCGGCCATCAGCGCGAGCGCGCGTTCGCGCAGAGCGGCAACGCCCGAGCTGCCGATGATCTGACGTTGTTCCATTTCGCTCGCAAGCCGGTCGAGCGGGTCGCGCGTCCGCCACGCCGCTTCCTCGGCCTTGTCACGGTAGCCGAAGACGCTGCCGGGCAGCGGGCCGTTCTGATGGAAGTAGCGATAGACATCGGCCTCGATGATGGCCGGCCCGCCGCCATTGCGCATCAGCTCCATGGCTTCTTTCGTCGCAAGATAGACGGCGAGGGGGTCCATGCCGTCGACCTTCCAGGCGGGAATGGCGAAGGCCGATCCGCGCGCCGACAGGCGCGGCTCGGCGGTCGCTTCCTCGACATGGGTCGAGACGGCATAGCGGTTGTTCTCGATGAAGAAGCAAAGCGGCAGCTTCCAGGCGGCGGCAATGTTCATCGTCTCCAGCACCGAGCCGATGTTGACGGCGCCATCGCCGAAATAGGCAAAGGCGACATCGCCCTTGCCGGCCCGCTTGTGCGCCCAGGCGGCGCCGGCAGCCAAGGGCACGCCGCCGCCGACGATCGCGTTGGTGCCGAGATTGCCGGCTTCGGCCCAGCGCAAATGCATCGAGCCGCCACGGCCGCGACAGAAGCCCTGTGCGAGGCCAAGGATCTCGGCGAGCGACCTCTGGGCGAGATCGCGGATGGCCGGTGAAAACTCCGCCGCTGGCAAGAGCCCGTCTGGCGCGACATAGCGGATCGACTTGGCGAGGAACTGGTGATGCGCGCGATGGGATCCATTGATCTGATCGCCGGCGCGCATCAACGCGGCCGAGCCGACGGCGCCCCCTTCCTGACCGACGGCGGAATGGGCGGGTCCATGCACCAGGCCCTGGCCGGCGAGGTCCAGCACTTTCTCCTCGAAGGCGCGGATCAGATGAGCCGAAACCAGCATCGATTCCAGCGCAGCCGGATCGGCGTCGTCCCAGTCTGCGCGCGTCGTGCGCAGTTCGCGCCAGGGAGCCGATGGGGCCAATGTCGCATAGTCGGGCATCAGGACTTCCTGCCGGGCTGGTGGCTGGTTTGAGAAGCTCATTGGATACGATAACGACGTGTCTTGCCTTTTGGAAGGCAAAATTTGCCGCCCATCATTATCATTGGATACATTGAGTGGATATGCCGGCCTCCCGCCGAGGTGGCGCGCGACGCGATCGGCACTCGATACCGCGCGCCGGCGCCGTCAGTCCGTCTCAGGCGCCAGGATGCGCGCCACTTGCTCGGCAATCGCCAGGCTGGAGGTCAGGCCGGGGCTTTCGATGCCGAACAGGTTGACCAGGCCATCGATGCCGTGCGTTGCGGCATCCTGGATCACAAAGTCGCTGTTGGCTTCGCCCGGACCGGAGAGCTTCGGCCGGATGCCACTGTAGGCCGGCTGCAGGCTGCCGTCGGCCAGGTCCGGCCAGTATTGGCGGATCGCATCGTAGAAGCGTTTGCCGCGCGCGGGATCGACGCGGTAGTCGAGCGTATCCGTCCATTCGACGTCGGGCCCGAACCGAGCCGTGCCGCCGAGATCAAGTGTCAGGTGGACGCCGAGGCCGCCCGGTTCGGGCACGGGGTAGATCAGCCGCGAGAAGGGCGCCCGGCCCACCACGGAGAAATAATTGCCCTTGGCATAGCGAAGCGTCGGCAAGAATTGCTGGTCGAAGCCTTCGAGCGAGCCTGCCAGCGCGACGGCGCCAAGGCCGGCCGCGTTGATGAGGCGCGGTGTGGCGATCTCGAAACCTTCGCCGCTTGCCGCGTCCCTCGTCTGGAGCACGATACGACCGGTATCGATGCGGCCCGAAACGATGCGTGTGTTGAGCGACAGCATCGCGCCGCTTTCCTCGGCATCGCCGAGCAAGGCGAGCATGAGCGCATGGCTGTTGATGATGCCGGTGGAAGGCGAGAGCAGCGCTTTGGTGCAACGAAGCGCCGGTTCCAGGTTCTGCGCCTCGGCGGCGGAAACGAAGCGCAGATCGTCCACGCCGCAGGCCGCTGCGCCAGTCCGGATCGTGGCGAGTACGGGCTCCTGGGCCTCGTCGGTCGCGACGATCAGCTTGCCCGAGCGGCGATGCGGGATCGCGCGTTCCGCGCAGTAGCGGTAGAGCATGTCGCGGCCGGCGACGCAGAGGCGGGCCTTCAGCGATCCGTGCGGATAGTAGATGCCGGCATGGATCACTTCCGAATTGCGCGAGCTGGTTTCGGTGCCGATGGCGTCCGCCGCTTCGAGGATCAGCGTTTCAAGGCCCCTCGCGGCGAGCCTGCGAGCAACCGCGAGGCCGATGACGCCGGCCCCGGCGACGATGCAGTCGACCTGTTCCATACTCAGTTCGCCTGGCTGACGCCGGCGGCATGCCTGCTGAAGAGCCGCTCGAGAATCACATTTCCGCCTTCGGTGATGTCGGCGATGATCGCACGTTCGGCGGCATCGGCATCCTTCTTTTCGACCGCGGCGAGAACCGCATGATGGTTGTCGATCATGGCGCGGCCGCCTTCGTGGTAGGATTCCGCGATCAGCGGCCCCATCTGCAGCCAGAGCCGGTTCAGGATGCCGCGCAGCACCACCATGTCACCTATGTCGGCAAGCGCGAAGTGGAACGTCTGGTTGAGTTCCAGCCCTTCGGTCCAGTTCCTGTCGGCGATCGCGCGCTCGTTGCGGGCGATCAGATCGCGCAGCCGCTCGATATCCCTGGCCGTCGCCTTGAGCGCGGCCTCGCGCGCGGCAAGCCCTTCGAGCTTCAGCCTGATCTGGCGGATCTCGCGATAGCGTTCCAGCGTGATGATGGGAACGCGCACCTCGCGCGCCGATTTTTGCACCAGAGCCTCGTCCTGGATGAGGCGCAGGATGGCGTCGCGGACCGGCGTGACGCTGGTTCCCAGGGACTGGGCGAGATCGCGGATGGTCAGCCTGGCATCCGGCGCGAAACGTCCCTTGATCAGCGCCTCGGCGACGCGCGCATAGACGGTTTCGCCGAGGTTTTCGCGCTCGAGCGTTTCGAAGCTGAAGCTCGCCATGCCGTTCCCGTCCCGTTTTTTGGCTACCGGCCCAAAAGGGCTTGACAGTATATCTTATAAGAAACATGATGCATCAAACAGCATAATGCAAGAGGGAACTGCGACCCCTTGGACGAGGGGCAGGCAGGGCAATTCCCGCTTGGACGCCTGCAGACAGGAGCCGTCATGGACGCCAGACCGAATTCCCCCGAAGCCCGCGACATTCGCTACCACCTGCATGGCTACACCAACGCCCGCAAGCATCAGGAGACGGGGCCGCTGGTGATCGAAAAGGGCGATGGCGTCTATGTCGAGGACATCGCCGGCAACCGCTACATCGAGGCGATGGCGGGCTTGTGGAGCGTCGCCGTCGGCTTCTCGGAAAAGCGGCTGGTGGACGCCGCGACGCGGCAGATGTCGAAGCTGCCCTTCTATCACGACTTCGGCTCCAAGGCGCATTCACCGCTGATCGACCTGGCCGAGAAGCTGGTGCAGATGGCGCCGGTGCCGATGAGCAAGGCCTATTTCACCAATTCCGGTTCCGAGGCCAACGATACGGCGATCAAGATGATCTGGTATCGCTCGAACGCGCTCGGCCAGCCGGCGCGCAAGAAGATCATCAGCCGCAAGCGCGGCTATCACGGCGTCACCATCGCCTCGGCGAGCCTGACCGGCCTGCCCAACAACCATCTCTCCTTCGACCTGCCGATCGCCAATATCCTGCATACGTCGACGCCGCATCACTGGCGCGACGCGGAGCCCGGCGAGAGCGAGGAACAGTTCTCCGCACGGCTTGCCGACGAGCTGGAAAAGCTCATCCTTGCCGAGGGGCCTGAAACGATCGCCGCCTTCATCGGCGAGCCGATCATGGGCGCCGGCGGCGTCGTCGTTCCGCCCGCCGGCTATTGGGAAAAGATCCAGGCGGTGCTGTCGAAATACGGCATCCTGCTGGTGGCCGACGAAGTGATTTGCGGCTTCGGCAGGACTGGCGAGATGTTCGGCTCGCAGACCTTCGGCATCAACCCCGACATCATGGTGCTGTCCAAGCAGATCTCGTCCTCCTACCTGCCGATCTCGGCACTGCTGATCAACGACAAGGTGTTCGAGCCGATCGCCGACGAGAGCGACCGCATCGGCACTTTCGGCCACGGCTTCACCGGCGGCGGTCATCCGGTCGCCGCGGCCGTCGCGCTGGAGAACATCAAGCTGATCGAGGAGCGTGACCTTGTCGGCAATGCGCGCAAGGTCGGCGCGCACCTGCAGGCAAGGCTGCGCAAGCTCGCCTCGCATCCGCTGGTGGGCGAGGTGCGCGGCGTCGGTCTCATCGCCGCGGTCGAGCTTGTCGCCGACAAGGCGACCAAAGCGCCGTGGGGCAAGCCGGCGGCGCTCGGCGCGCTGGTCAATGGCTTCCTGCAGCAGAACGGCGTCATCTCGCGCAACATGGGCGACGCGATCGCCTTCTGTCCGCCGATGATCATCACCGAGGCGCAAATCGACGCCCTGGTCGATGCCTTCCAGCGGTCGCTCGACGCTGCGTTGCCGCAGGTCTACCCGCAGGGCTGAAGGGCTTCGTCAGGTATTCGGCGCGGTGGCGGTTGCTCTTTCTCGCGTTGACATATAAGATATAAGATGTACGTTGCGATGCTTATTGGATACATTCGTATTGCAATACGCCGTTAAACATTATGAAATGCCAACGCAGAAGTGGCAATTGGATACAAAGGCAAACGAAGCCGAAATCGAGAAAACATCAGCCCAGCAGGGCGCTGAAAAATGGGAGACTGATATGAGAGGATTGAAGAAATCACTGGCCTTGGCGCTGTCGGCGACGGTGCTGTCGGCCGGAATGGCGCAGGCCGCCGACTGGTGGCCGTTCAAGATCGCTTCGGCCAAGGACGGCGATCTGAAGAATGTCGGAGAGATCGAGTACAAGCCGCTCGACAAGGCGGAGAAGCCCTGGAAGCTCTGCGTGCTCTTCCCGCACCTGCAGGACAGCTACTGGGTCTCGGTGGACTATGGCATCGTCGAGGAAGCGAAACGCCTCGGCGTCAAGGTGACGGTGCTGCAGGCCGGCGGCTACACCGCCCTGCCGAAGCAGATCTCGCAATATGACGACTGCGTCGCCTCGGGCGCCGACGCTATCCTGATCTCGGCCATCTCGGAAGCTGGCGTGGCGGCCAAGATCAACGAGGGCATGGGCAAGGGCATCGTCAACATCGCCGTCGCCAATCCGATCCTGGAGACGCCGATCACCGCCCGCATCACGCCCGACTTCTACCAGAAGGGTTTTCAGACCGGCGAGTATGTGAAGAAGTATCTCGGCGACAAGCAGGGCACCGCAGTGGCCTTCCCCGGGCCGCAGGGCAGCGGCTGGGCCGAGACCTACATGAACGGCTTCCGCGACAGCACCAAGAGCGGCAACATCAAGCTGGTCGGCGAGATGTTCGGCGAGGCCAGCGTGCCGGCGCAGCTCAAATTGGTCGAAGACGCGCTGCAGACCCATCCGGACGTCAACGTCATCTGGGGCGGCGCGCCGACGGCGGAGGCCGCGATCGGTGCTGTGGCCGATGCCGGCTTGAGCAACGTGACGATCATGTCGTCCTATGAGAACCAGACCATGCTGAAGGCCGTCAAGGACGGCTCGGTGCTCGGCTTCGCCACCGAGTATCCGGTCATCATGGGACGCATCGGCGTCGACCTCGCGGTGCGCGCGCTGGAGAAGAAGGATCACGAAAAGGTCCTGCTGGTTGCCCCCGGCATCGTTACCAAGGACAATGTCGACAAGATCGACACGACCCAGATCTTCGCGCCGGACAACTGGCGCCCCGTGTTCTCGGTCGAATAGTAACGAGGCCGCCGGCGCGGCCTTCAGCTTCGCGATTATATCGCGATCCTCCCGGCCTGACCGCCTTGCAGAAGGCGGTCAGGCGACTTGACGCAATTCCGGGCGAACCGCCGCGCAGTTTGCTTGAATTGCTCTTGCCGGCTTTGGGCCTTTGGACGAGATGCTGGAAGTTACAGGGTTCACCAAGAGATTCCGCGGCATCGCCGCGCTCGACAATGTCGACTTCTCCCTCAATGAGGGCGAGGTCCACGCGTTGCTTGGCGAAAATGGCGCCGGCAAGTCGACGCTCATCAATCTCATTGCCGGCACGTTTCCCTGGGCCGAAGGCGTCTACCGCATAAACGGCCGCACAATCACCAGCCTGACGCCGCAGGTGGCGCAGGAGATCGGCATTGCCGCGGTCTTCCAGGAATTCAGCCTGGTGCCCGACCTCACCGTGGTCGAAAACATCTTCCTCGGCCGCGAACAGTCGTCCGGACTGTTCCTGAAACGCAAGCAGATGCGCCAGGCCGCGGCCGAGCTGCTCGACAGTCTCGGTTTCCATTTGCCGCTCGACGAGAAGGTCGCCTTCCTGTCGCGCGCGCAAAAGCAGATGGTGGAGATCGCCAAGGCGCTGCGCATGCGGCCGAAGGTGCTCATCCTTGACGAGCCGACCGCGTCGCTCACCGACGGCGAGGCGGAGAAACTGTTCAATGCCGTGGCGCTGCTCAAGGCGCGCGGCGTCGGCATCATCTATGTCTCGCATCGCATGAGCGAGATCCGCAACCTCTCCGACCGCGTCACCGTGCTGCGCGGCGGCAAGAAGATCGGCACGGTGGTCACGGCCGAGATTTCGGACGAGGGGCTGATCGAAATGATGGTCGGCCGTCCCGTCGAGCAGCTCTTTCCGAAGATCGAGCACAAGCCCGGCGCGGTCAGGCTCGAGGTGCGGGATCTCACGACGGAGAAGCACTCCGTCATCGGCGCTTCCTTCACCGCCCGCGCGGGTGAGGTGGTCGGTCTTGCCGGCCTCGTCGGTTGCGGGCGCAGCGAGCTCTGCCGCGCCGTGTTCGGCCTGGAGACCATCGAGGCAGGCACCATCAGCCTGGGCGACAAGCCGGTCGAGCGGCCGACGCCGACGTCGATGCTTGCCGCCAATGTCTGCTATTTTCCGGCCGATCGCGGATCGGAAGGCCTGGCACTGGCGCGATCGGCGCGCGAGAATGCGACGATGAGCTCGCTCGACCTGCCGGCGCTGTCGTCCGGACCGGTGCTGAAGTTCTGGCGCGAGACCGAGGCGATCAAGGAGCCGCTCGGCAATCTCGCATTGCGACCGATGGCGCCCGAGCGCAGGGCCTCCGCCTTCTCCGGCGGCAATCAGCAGAAATTGATGCTGGCGCGTGGCCTTATGAAATCTTTCGATGTCTATCTGTTCGACGAACCCACCGTCGGCATCGATGTCGGCGCCAAGGCCGATGTCTACAATCTCATCAAATCGCTGGTCGAGGCAGGCGCCTCGGTCGTCGTCTCGACGTCCGAATTGCCGGAGCTGATCAATCTCGCCTCGCGTGTCTATGTCATGCATGAAGGCAAAATCGTCGCCGAGCTTGCCCAGCATGAGCTCAGCGAAGCCCAGGTGCTGTCGCATTATTTCGGAGGGCACGCATGAGCTCTGAAACGGCGACCATGACCGTTGCCAACGCGCCATCGCACCGCGCGAGCCGACTCGACCGCTTTCTCATGCAAGGCGGCATCGTCATCACCTTCCTGGTCGTGGCGGTGGTCGCGACCGCACTGATCGAGCCGCGCTTCCTCAACCGGCTCAACCTGCTCAACGTCATGCGCAATTTCGCGCTGCTGCTCATCCCGTCGCTGGCGCAGATGCTGGTGATGACGGCCGGTGGTTTCGATCTCTCCGTCGGCGCGGTGGTGGCGGCGACCTCGGTGGTGACGGCCGCGGTGATGCTGGTCGGCAGCATCTATTTCCCCGGCATGGAATTGGCCCTCATCATCGCCTCGCTGGTGATCGCCCTGGGCGTTGGGGCGCTTGTCGGGCTCGTCAACGCCGGTCTGGTTTCGATCTTCTCGCTCTCGCCCTTCATGGTGACGCTGGCGATGATGTCGGTGCTGATGGGCATCGCGCTCTATTTCACGCAAGGCATCCCGATCTACGGCGTGGTGGATTCCTTCGTCGCCAATGTCGGGCGCGGCCAGTTCCTCAGCCTGCCGATCGTGCTTTGGGTGGCGCTCGGCGTCCTTGCCGCATGTATAATCATGCAGCGCTTCACGGCGCTCGGCCGCCATATCTATGCGGTGGGCAGCGACCAGCGCTCGGCGCGCCTGTCGGGCGTTGCCACAAGCCGCACGCTGATCGCGGCCTACATGCTCGCCGGCCTGCTCGCCGCGCTCACCGGCTTCCTGATGACGTCGCGGCTCGGCTCGGGCCAATCCACCATCGGCGGGACGCTGGCGCTCGAGACCATCGCCGCCGCGGTCATCGGCGGCGTGTCGCTGCGCGGCGGCGTCGGCCGCGCTGAACTGGTGGCATTGGCGGCGCTGTTCCTGTCGGTGATCGCCAACGCCATGAACCTGGTGCAGGTCGACAGCAAATATCAAACGCTGGTGCTCGGCGCTGTGCTGATCGTGGCTTTGGCCATCGAACGGCTTCTGTTGAGAAAGCGGCAGGCATGAGCACCGAGGCCAAGACACAACCGATAGCTCAGCCTTCCGGCCTCTCGCCGAAAGAGATCCTGCGCGCCGCGCGGCTGCCGATCGCCATCGTCGTCGTGCTGATCCTGTTTGGCCTGGTCGAGCCGCGCGTGCTTTCCTTCGGCAATTTTCGCAACATCGCGCTGCAGGCGAGCTATCTCGCCATCTTCGCCATGGCGCAAACCATGGTGCTTTTGACGCGTGGCTTCGATCTCTCGCTCGGCTACACCGTCTCGCTGGTCAGCGTCGCCGCCTCGATGGCGATGGTGGCGATGGGCGGCGGCGACGTTTCGATCCTCTATGGCGTCGGCGCGGCGGTTCTGATCGCCGGCGCGATCGGCCTCGCCAACGGCTTGCTTATCGCCGGCATCGGCATCAATCCGTTGGTGACGACGCTCGGCATGGCCAATATGGTGCTGGCCCTCGCCTCGACGATCAGCGGCGGCTTCCCCGTCACCGGCCTGCCGAAGAGCCTCACCGCCGAATTCGCGGAGGGCTCGCTGCTCGCCATCCCGACGCCGATCTGGATCGCCGCGCTGGTCTTCGTGCTTCTGTTCCTGACGCTCAAGGCGACGCGCTTCGGCCGCAGCCTCTATATCATCGGCGCCAATCCAAGGGCGGCGGTCGCGGCGGGCATCCGCACCGTGCCGGTGCTGGTGCTGGCCTATGTTCTGTGTGCGCTGCTCGCCGCGCTCGGCGCGCTTCTGCTCACCGCGCGCACCGGTTCGGGCGAACCCAATCTTGGCGGCAATCTCACGCTGGAAGCAATCGCGGCCGCCGTGGTCGGCGGTGTGCGCCTTTCCGGCGGCGAGGGCGGCGTGGGCGCTGCCGTGCTCGGCGCGCTGTTCGTCACCGTGCTCTCCAACGGCATGAACCTCGTCCAGATCGACGGCTATCTGCAGCAGATCTGCCTGGGCGTCATCATCATCGTCAGCCTGATCGTCAATCGCGACGAAGCCAGGCGCTGATACTCCAACCTCTTCGGGAAGCTCGTATGGCCTATCAAGTTTGCATCGACATCGGCGGCACGTTCACCGACTGCCTCGTCTCGAACAGCAAGGGCGAGATCGCGATCTTCAAGTCGCCGACGACGCCCGGCGAATTCGAGAAGGGCTTCATCAACGTGCTGCATGTCGCGGCCGAGGGCTATGGCCTGAGCGGCGCCGACTTCATGAAAGAGATCGACCTCGTCGTGCACGGCTCGACCGTGTCGACCAACGCGCTGGTCGAACGCAAGACGGTCAAGGTCGGCCTTATCCTGACCGCCGGCCACCAGGACATCCTCGTGCTGCGCGAAGGCCCGCGCAAAGGCGCCTTCCAGTGGCGGCTGAACTATCCCGATCCCTATGTGCCGCGCCATCTGACCAAGACGGTCGCGGGCCGCATCGACGCGCGCGGCCGCGAGCTCGCGCCGCTGTCGCTGGACGACGTGCGCAAGGCGGCGGCCGAATTCCGAGGCCTCGGCGTCGAGGCGATCGCAGTCGGTCTGCTGTGGTCGGTGGTGAACCCGGCGCATGAGCTTGCCGTGCGCGAGATCCTGGAGAAAGAGCTGCCAGGCATCCCGGTGACGCTCAGCCATGAGATCAACCCGATGCCGCGCGAATACAAGCGCATCATCGCGGCCGCGATCGACGCCTCGATCAATCCGATCGTGCGCACCTATATCGAGAAGCTGAAGACCGCGCTCGACGAGGAAGGTTTCGAGGGCGAGCTGCTGCTTGCCAATTGCGTCGGCGGGATGATGCCTTTGGCCGACATGATCCGGAAGCCGATCTACAGCGTCATGTCCGGTCCGACGCTGGCGCCGATGGCGGCGTTGGCGCTGTCCGATGAGCCCGACATTATCGTCGGCGACATGGGCGGCACCACCTTCGACGTGTCGGCGCTGCGCGACCATCAGATCATCGTCACGCCGGACAGCATGATCCACGACGATTCGCTCGGCATCCCCAAGGTCGACGTGCGCTCTGTCGGCGCCGGCGGCGGCTCGATCGCCTTCGTCGACGAAGGCGGCCTGCTGCAGGTCGGCCCGCGCAGCGCCGGCGCCCGGCCGGGCCCGGCATGCTACGGGCAGGGCGGCACCGAGCCGACGGTGACCGATGCCAATGTGGTGCTCGGCATCGTCGACCCCGATTACTTCCTCGGCGGCAAGATGCAGCTGAAGCGGGAGCTGGCGGAAGCCGCGGTCGACAAGATCGCCGCGCGGCTCGGTGTGACGCGCGAGGAAGCCGCCTACGCGATCTACACCACTTCCAACCACAACATGGTGGCGGCGATCGAGGAGATCACCGTGCGCGAGGGCATCAACCCGCGCGATTCTTTCTTTGTCTGCGGCGGCGGCGCCACCGCCATCCACATCGCCGAGATGGCCGACATCCTCGGCTTGAAGCGCTACATGGTGCCGCGCTTCATGGCCGGGCTCAGCGCCTTCGGCGGCCTGATCTCCGACATCCGCTCGGAAGAGAGCGCGGTGCTGCTCACCTCCGACGCGGACTTCAACGTCGCCGGCGTCAACGACGCGCTGAAGCGGCTGAAGCAGGCCGGCAACACCTTCCTCGCCGAGGCCGGCGTCGCGGCGGAGAACCGTCAGTTCGAGTTCTCCTTCCTCGGCCGTTACGAATACCAGTCCTTCGAGATCGAGGTGCCGTTCGAGGCCAGGGACGGAATGGTATCGGAGGGCGATCTGCCGGGTCTGGTCGAAGCCTTCCACAAGATGCATGAGCGCATCTATTCGATCCGCGCCGACAATGACGTCGTCGAGTTCACGGCCTGGAAGCTGCGCGCCATCGGCAAGCGCTCGGGCCAGGACATCTGGCAGAAGAACACGCTGCCCGATCAGAATGGCCCCATCGACCTGAAGGCCAGGCGCGGCATCTACCAGCAGGAGAGCGGTCGTGTCGAAACGGTCCCGGTCTACGAACTTGCGCAGCTGCGCGCCGGCGCGCAGCTTGCCGGCCCCTGCCTGGTCGAGGCGGAGACCTTCACGGCCTATCTCAAGGATCAGCATCAAGGGCAGATCGACCGCTACGGCAATCTCGTCGTCAACATCGCCTAGTTCAACAATCACGTGAGAGAACGACCCATGGACTCCATCAACAGGCTCGAGCTCGACATCGCTGAACGCCGTGTCGACCCCTTCCTGATGTCGGTGCTGAAAAGCCGCTTCGAGGCGATCGTGCGCGAGATGACGCTGGTCGTCATGCGCGCCAGCCGCTCGGCGGTGATCAAGAACGCGCGCGACTTCTCCTGCGCCATCCTGACCTATGATCATCGGCTGGTCTCGGTCGAGGACGCGCTGCCGATCCACGTCATGTCGATGGACATGGCGACGCGGCCGCTGACCGATCTGTTCGACGACATCACGCAGGGCGACATCTTCCTCAACAACTGCCCCTATACCGGCGGCACCCATCACGCCGACCTGATCATGGCGATGCCGGTGTTCTTCGAGGGCGAGCCGCTGTTCTGGGTCGTGGCGCTGTCGCACCACGCCGATACCGGCGCGCCGGTGCCGTCGACCTATCTGCCTTTCGCCAAGAACATCTTCGAGGAGGGGATGCACTTCCCCTGCGTGCGCGTCGCGCAGAATTACGAAGAGAAGAAGGACATCCTGCGCATCGGCACGATGCGCAACCGTGTGCCGGACATGTGGCTGGGCGACGTGCGCGCGCAGATCGGCGCCTGCCGCACCGGCGAAAGGCGTATCGGCGAGCTGTTCGCGCGCTACGGCCGCAACACCATCCTCGGCTTCGTCGAGGACTGGTTCGATTACGGCGCGCGTTGCGCCAAGGCGGCGATCGCCAAGCTGCCGGCCGGCAGCTACAGCTACGAAACGCGCCATGATCCGGTGCCGGGCGTCGCCGACGAAGGCATACCGGTGAAGGTGACGATCAATGTCGATCCGGAAAGGGGCGAGATCGTCGTCGACGTGCGCGACAACATCGACAATGTGCCGGGCGGCCTCAATCTGTCCGAGAACACCGCCACCGGCTCCTGCCGGATCGGCGTCTTCAACAATCTCGACGAGAGCATCCCGCACAATGAGGGCGCGAAGTCGCAGATCAAGGTGCTGCTGCGCGAGGGCAGCGCCATCGGCAAGCCGAAATATCCGGTGGGCACTTCGGTCGCCACCACCAATGTCAACGACCGGCTGATGATTGCCGGCAATTGCGTCTTCTCGCGCATGGGCGCGCCTTACGGCCAGGCGGAGAGCGGCTCGCACCTGCCGGCCGGCGTCGGCGTCATCTCGGGCGAGGATCCGTTCAAGCACGGCAAGTCCTATGTCAACCAGGTCTTCGTCGGCTACGCCGGCGGCGGCGCCCGTCATGGCTATGACGGCTGGCTGACCTATTGCGGCCCGGCCAATGCCGGCCTGATCCAGCTCGACTCGGTCGAGGTCGACGAGTCGATGTATCCGATCGTCATCGAGCGGCGCGGCGTGCTGCCTGGATCGCAAGGTTTCGGAGAGTTCGAGGGCGCACCGGCGACCGGCGGCGTCTTCTATCCGCTCGACCACGACATGACGATCGTCTACGCGGCCGACGGCACCAGCTTCCCGCCGCGCGGCGTGCTGGGCGGCGGCGACGGCAAGGAGAGCGAGACGATCAAGCTCAGGGCCGGCGAGAAGATCGTGCTGCCCGCCTTCAGCGAAGAGACGATCGAGGATGGCGCCCGCATCGAGTTCACCGCCTGCGGTGGCGGCGGTTACGGCGATCCGCTGAAGCGCGATCCGAAGCGTGTCGCGGCGACCGTCAATCGCGGCTGGCTGAGCCGCGAAGACGCCGAAACGGTCTACAAGGTGGTTCTGACCGATGCCGACGAGCCTGGCCTGCTCAAAGTCGACGAAGCCCGTACAGCCACCCTCAGGGCGGTTTGATTCCAACAGGCGCGAAATCGGCAGAAACCGGGAATTCCAGACCATTGATTGGCGGAGGGAGCGCCTTGCCGGCGGTTTGCCATGCATGATGATCGACCGGTATCGAGCCGCCGCCTGCCATCGACGGACGCTGCCCTTCTGCTCCTGGCGGCAGCGATCTATGGCGGTATCTTTCCGGTCAACCGGCTGGCCGCCGAAACGCAATGGCCGCCTGCCCAGTCGCTTGCGGCAGGCGCGATATTGGCCCTGGCGGCGGTAGTTGCCGGCGGGCGGTTCGCCGTCACCGCCGGGCAGGTGCGCACATACCTGATCATAGGCGGCCTGGTGGTCGGCCTGCCGATCGGTATCCTGGTCTCTGCCGCTCCGCATGTCGACGCCTCGGTGCTGACCCTGGTGCTTTGCCTTTCTCCGCTATTCACCCTCGCCATTGGTGCGCTGGCGGGCATCGATCGCTTCGATAGGCGTACTTTCGCCGGTATGCTTCTCGGCGTGGCCGGCGTGGCTGTCCTCGTGCTGCCCGATGCGGGCGCTGTCGGCTCGGACGGCTTCGTCTAGTTTTTGGTGGCGCTCATTGCCCCGGTGATGTTTGCAGCCGCCAACAATTGCGCCAAATGGCTGCGCCCCGAAGGTGCGCCCTCCTTGATGATGGCGGCCGGAACGCTGCTGGGAGGGGCCGTGGTTGCCGGCGTCGTCATGCTTGCGCTCGGCGGTGCGGCGATGCCTTCCGAGTGGACGGGCAGGACCCTGATGCCGCTCGCTCTCGCCACGACGATCAATGCCGTCTTCTTCGTCCTCTTCTTCGAGCTGGTCGCTCGGATGGGACCGGCGCGCTTTTCGATCTTCAACTATCTGGCCGTGGCCGCCGGCATTCTCTGGAGCCTGGCCGTCTTCGACGAACGGCCGGCCGCCTCGTTCTGGTTGGCCCTGATCCTGATGCTTGCAGCCATGTATCTCGTGCTGTCGCGCAAGCCCGACTGACCATCCGGTTACCGCTGACTGGCCACGCCCTGTCACATGATGCCGAAGGTCTTGTAGGCTTCGACCGCGCTCATCCCGTCGCGGATCGCCTTGGCGACGAGCTTTTCGCCGCGTACTTTTTCGAGGGCCAGGCGCACCACCTCTTCCTCCGCTTCCCGCGGGATAACGAGGACGCCTTCCTTGTCGCCGAAGAGGAGTGTTCCGGGTTCGATGCGGACGCCACCGATCTCGAGCGCGCAGCGATAGTCGATGACCTTGCCGCGCACGCCCTGGTCTTGCGCGTAATAGCCGGTGCAGAAGCAGGGAAATCCCAGCGCTTTGATGCCGTCCGTATCGCGGGCGAAGCCGTCGACCAGCGCGCCATGCGCGCCGAGGATCTTCGCACGCGTCGACATCAGCTCGCCCCACAGCGCGTAGCGGGGCGAGGCGCCGCTGGCGACGTAGATCTCGCCGGGCTTCAAATCGTCGAGCGCCTCGAACATCAGCCCGAACGGCTTGCTCATCAGCGGATTGTGGGTTGGTTTGTTGAACGGAAAGATATCGGTCTCAAGTACGGGCATGGCCCGGCCGAGCAGGCGCGTCTTCTCATCGACAGGCTTGAACACCGGCGGCAGGAACTGATGCTGCAGCCCAAGTGTGTCCATCACGTCGCCGACGACAGCGACGAACAGTTCCTCCTCGAACAGGCGGTACATTTCGGCATCGTCGGCGTAGAGGCGTGTCGATCTGGTCATCAGGCTTGCATCCGGATACTGGTGGATTGAATCGACTGCGAAGGTCCCAGCGCCGCGGCGTTCTGCACCAGCGCGCGCATATAGCCGAGCGCGAAGGCCTTGCCCGCATGCCAGGGCGCGTCGCAGGACATTTCCGGCGTGTGGTCGGGGATGATGACGCCGTCATAGTTTTCGTCGCGCAGGATGCGGACGATTTCAGCCATGTCGATGTCGCCGTCGTCGACGAAGGTTTCGTGGTAGTTCGGCACCTTGCCGCGCACGTTGCGGAAATGGATGTAGCCGATGCGCCTGCGCCGGGCGAAGCGCCGGACATGCCCGTAGATCTCGTCGGTGCCCGGCATCTCCTGCAGCGAGCCTAGGCAGAGCTCCAGCCCGTTGGACGGTGAATCGACGATGTCCATAAGGCGGTCGTATTTCTCCGGACGGTTGACGAGCCGTGCCGCGCCGCGCAGCGCTTTGGCCGGCGGATCGTCGGGGTGCGCAGCAAGTATCACGCCGGCTTCCTCAGCCACCGGAACGATGTCGCGGAGGAAGGCTCCGAGCCGCTGCCAAAGCTCATCGCTGCTCACCGTCACCGGCGCGGCGCCCGGTCGGCCCGCGCGGTAGCGCATGTTCCAGACCACGCCGTCGGGGAGGGGCAGATCGGGATCGATGGCCGCAAGGTCGAGCCCCACCGACATTGCGTCACCGCGCGCGAACGGTCCGCGCGACCAGCCCCAGACGCCGGCGATGGAGAAGTTGTAGCCGATGCACGGGATGCCGGCGAGCCCGGCATCGCGGACAAGCCGCTTCAATCCATCGATCTGCTTCGCCCGATCGGGACCATCGAGCAGAATATCGGACCAGAAGCGGGGCGAGAAATTCTCGATCGCGGCGATTTCCAGCCCGTTGTCGCGCACGGTCTTCACCAGGCCGGCGAAGTCCTCATAGTTCCATAGCTCGTCGGTGGAGCAGTCGCCCCAGCCTTCCGTCTCGCTGCCGGCCGACAGCGAAGGATCGCGGCCGCGAAAGTAGTTGGTGAGGTGGGCGACGATATGCGTTGCGCCCGCCTGACGGGCGAAGCGGAAATTCTCGGGCGTCAGCGACTCCCGGTAGAGGCCAAGACCGATCTTCATGGCTTCACTTCACGCCGATGCCGGCGGTCAGGCCGCCATCAATCTTATAGTCCGCGCCGGTGCAGAAGCCGGCCCTCGAGGAGCATAGAAAGGCGATGAGCTCGGCCACTTCCTCCGGCTCGCCGATGCGGCCGAGCGGATGGGCCGCGCCGAAGCGCCGATAGGCTTCCTCGACATCGGCATCGCTGCCGTTGTCGCCGCGCGCGGCCTTCTCCAGGATCGGCGTGCGGATCGAGCCGGGGCTAACCGAATTGACCCGGATGCCGGCCGCCGCGTAGTCGAGCGCCAGCGAACGCGTCAGCGTGTGGATCGCGCCCTTGGTGGTGGCATAGGCGGCGACGTTCTGCTGGCAGGCGAAGCCCTGCACCGAGGCGACGTTGACGATCGCGCCGCCGCCGCGCTTGATCATTTCCGGAATGCCGAAATGGGCGGTCAGATAGATCGAACCGACATTGACCGTCATCGCCTTGTTCCAGATTTCCCAGTCGGTCGTCGTCGCGGTTCCATACGGATGGACCGCGGCCGAATTGACGATCACGTCGAGGCCGCCGAAGCGCGCCACGCCAGCCGCGACGGCGTCGCGAACCTGGTCCGGCACGGAGACGTCTGTGTCCACGACCAGAGCGCCGGCCCCTAAGCTTCCCAGCTCCGCTCCCATCGCTTCATTGGCCGAGCGGTCGATGCCGCAGGCGACGATCGCGGCGCCGCCGGCGGCGAGGCGCTTGGCGGTTGCCAGACCGATCCCGGTCGTCCCGGTCACCAGCGCGACCTTGCCTTCAAAATCCTTCATTGCGGGAACTCCTTCAGTCACTGTCGGACACCGGCTCTTCCGGCAGGAAGCGCAGGGCGAAATCGAGATGGCGGCTCACGAGATAGGCATAGGCCAGTCGGTCACGTGCACGCAGCGCGGCGATGATCTCGCCATGCGCGGCGCGGGTGTCGGCAAGCACCGGCCGCATTTCCTTGCCGATGGTCATGATCCGCAGGATCACGGGCGACAGGAAGGAATACATGTCGATGAGCGTGCGGTTGCCCGCCAGGCCGATCAGCGCCCTGTGGAAATTGAAATCGTTCTGAGCGGCTTCCTCGATCGAGCGGCTGTCGACGATCCTGGCGTTGACCTCGTCGAGTGCCGCGATCTGTTCGTTCGTGGCGTTGAGCATGATGTGGTCGCCGATGCCGACCTCGATGATGCGCCTGAAACCCTGGATGTCGGCGAAAGAGGAGCGCGAGACATCCATGTGCGCGGCGAAGAAATTCTGGATCGCGATGCTCTGCCCGTCGGCGAGCACGGCGCCGACGCGCGGCTTGGGCTCGATCAGCCCGTAGGTGCGGATGGTACGCAGCGCCTCGCGCACCGTGTTGCGGCTGGCGCCGGTGATCTCGCTGAGCTCGCGCTCCGTCGGCAGCACGTCGCCGACATTCAGCTGCCGCGCGCGGATGAGGTCGAGGATGCGCCCGGCCGCGGCGTCGACCGCGGAGGAGCCGCCGGCGCGGCGGGCGGCGACATTGTCGCGTGCAGCCTGGGGATTTTCCGGCATCGATCCTCCTAATTGTTGGACCAACATATCGTATGATTTGAGGAAAACAACCGGTTTTGGGCTTGATCTCGGGGAATTTTCCGGGCCTGGCCCAAGCGAGTAGCCACTCACGAGCGTCAAATTTTAATTTGACTCCCATTGTGGTCCAACAATAAGTTGCCGACCTCTCACGGAGGAAAGCGGCAAATGGAACAAACCTGGCGCTGGTACGGTCCGGACGATCCGGTCACCCTCGATCATGTCAAGCAGGCGGGCGCGACCGGCGTGGTCTCGGCCCTGCACGACATCTATGACGGGCGCGTCTGGCCGCTGGAGAACATCCTGGAGCGCAAGCGCATCATCGAGGCGGCGGGGCTGACCTGGTCGGTCGTCGAGAGCATTCCGGTCCACAACTCGATCAAGATCGGTTCGCCGGAGCGGCTCCGCTATGTCGGCTTCTACAAGGACACGATCCGCGCGCTGGCCAAGGCCGGCATCGCGACGATCTGCTACAATTTCATGCCGGTGGTCGATTGGACCCGCACGGACCTGGCTTACCGCCTGCCGACGACGGGCTATGCGCTTCGCTTCGACGCCATCGATTTCGCAGCTTACGATCTGTTCGTGCTGAAGCGCCGGAATGCCGAGGACAGCTACACGCCCGCCCGCATCGCAGAAGCGGAAGCGCGGCTGAAGGAGCTCGACGACGAGAAGATCGACAGGATCGAGCGCAATCTCATCGCCGGCCTGCCCGCCACCGAGCGCGCCTACAACCGCGACAGCTTTCGCGAGGCCCTTGCCGACTATGACGCAATCGGTCCGAAGGAGTTGCGCGACAACCTCGCCTGGTTCCTGCGCGAGATCATTCCGGTGGCCGAGCAGGAAGGGGTGCGCATGTGCATCCATCCCGACGATCCGCCATTCTCGCTCTACGGCCTGCCGCGCATCGTCTCGACCGCCGAGGATGCGCGCTTCATCCTCGATGCCGTCGACAGCCCAGCCAATGGGCTGACGTTCTGCACCGGCTCCTACGGCACGCGCGCCGACAACGACATCGTCGCCATGGTCAAGGAGTTCGCCAGCCGCATCCATTTCGTGCACCTGCGCAACGTCACCATCGAGGATGACGGCTCCTTCCACGAAGCCGAGCATCTCGAGGGCGGTACCGACATGGCGCATGTCATCCTCGCGCTGATGCAGGAAGAGGCGCGTCGCCGCAAGGAAGGCCGCGCCGACTGGCGCATTCCGATGCGGCCCGACCACGGGCATCTGCTCGCCGACGACATCAGCAAGACCAGGATCAATCCCGGCTACTCGCTGATCGGCCGGCTCAAGGGCCTCGCCGAACTGCGCGGCATCATGCGGGCCGTCGAGCGGTTCGGGCTGGCCTGAGGCGGTTTGCGTATGTAAAAACTATTTGCTCAGGTAAAAATACTTGCTAGTGGTTTGCGGACCGGGCACGTGGCCCGGTTCCAGGGAGGAATTGCCGGATATGACAAGACTGCGCGGTCTTGCGTGGGATCATCGACGTTGCTGGGGTCCGCTGGACGCCAGCGTCGCGCCTTATTGCGCCGCCAATCCCGGCCTGGAAATCGAATGGGATCGTCGCAGCCTCTATGAATTCGGCGAGGGCGCGCTCGGCCCGGTGCTCGGCGAATACGACCTGGTGGTGTTCGACCATCCCTTCATCGGCGACATCGCGCAGGATGGACTGATGGTGCCGTTCGACGCCTATCTGTCGGCGGAGCAGGTCCGTTTCTTCGAGCAGGATTCGGTGGGTCCGTCCTGGCGGTCCTACGCGAAGAACGGACGCCAATGGGCGTTGCCGATCGACGCCGCCTGCCACGTCGCCTCGTATCGCCCGGACCTTCTGGAGCGCTACGGGCCGGTGCCGCGTACGCATGAAGAAGTCGTCGAGCTCGGCCGGCGCGCGCGCAAGGACGGCAAGTGGCTCGGTCTGCCTTTTGTGCCGACGGACGCGATGTGCCTGCTTCTGACGCTTGGACATCCGCAGGAAGATGGCGACCAGTTCATCGCGACGGACATGGTCGAGAAGGCCGTCGGGCAATTGCGCGAATTGGCAGCGCTGTCGCACCCGAACTCATCCGGATGGAATCCGATCCGCTGCTACGATCATATGATCGCGCATGACGACGTGGTCTATGTGCCGTTCGCCTTCGGCTATGTGAATTACGCCGCGAAGACCGACAGGCCGTATCTGCGCTTCGCCGACGTGCCGACCGCGCGATCGGCCGGCGCGCTGCTCGGCGGCGCCGGCATCGGGGTCAGCGCCCAGTCGAAGCACAAGCAGGCGGCAATCGACTACGCGCTGTTCCTGTGCTCTCCCGACTATCAGCGTGGCGACTATGTGAAGTCGGGCGGGCAGCCGGGATCGCTGGCAGCGTGGAAGGATGCCGAGGTCAATCATCTCTCCGGCGATTTCTTCTCCTCGACGTTGCGCACGATCGGCTCTTCCTATCTGCGTCCGACCCATCCGGGTTTCATCGCCTTCTTCCGCGACTGCGCGCCGCGCGCGGCCGCTGCGATTGCCGGCGACATCTCGGCCGCTGAACTCGCCGATCACGTCAACCGCCTCTATCGCGAAACCAGGCAACCGGAACGGAGCGTCGCGTGATGGCTGCCGGTATTGCCGAAACGCTCGAGGAAAGCGAAAGCGGCCGCAACGGATATCGCGTGCCGGCGGTGGAGAAGGCGCTCGACGTCTTGGAGTTCATGGCTGCAAGCGCCGATGCGATGACCCAGACCGAGATCGCGACCGGTCTTGGCAGGTCCATCCATGAGATCTACCGCATCCTGCTCTTGCTGGAGAAGCGCGGCTACCTGTTCCGCACGCAATCGGACCGCTTCCGGCTGTCGCTGAAACTGTTCGAGCTGGCGCATATGCATCCGCCGGTGAACAGGCTGGTCGAATGCGCGCTGCCGGTGATGCGCGAATTGACCGCCAATGCCGACCAGAGCTGTCACCTGGTGGTGCGCGAGGGACAGAACGCCCTGGTGGTGCTGCAGATCGATTCGCCGCTGCCGATGCGCTACTCGGTTGCGCTCGGATCGCATTTCCCGATCCTCGAAACCAGTTCCGGCGCGGTGCTGCTCGCCCATTCCAACCGGGCGGAGCGCGACCGCATCGTCGAGCGCATCGTCGCCGCCGGCGAAGGGCAGGGGACGCGCGAGGAAATCGAGGCGCGGCTGAACGAGGTGGCCAGGCTCGGCTACGAGATGCGCGCGTCGCTGGCCGTCGAGGGCTGCACCAACATCTCCATGCCCGTGCGCGACCATGTCGGCGCCGTCATCGCCGCGCTCACGGTCCCGCTGCTGCCGCAGAAGGCGGCGCGCTTCGACCGTCAAACCGTCTTCGAACGAACCCGGACCGCCGCCGAGAAGATATCGGCCGCGCTCGGCTGGGGCGAAGCCAACAGCTCTTCACGTGCCGACCCGGAACGGCGGGATTACCCGTTCAGCGACTGAGACAAACGAAAAACCTGGGAGAGAAAAATGCACTGGTCCAAATCAATCCTGCTCGCATCCGCGGCCATGCTGGCCATAGGCGCGGCGGCGGCGCGCGCCGAGAACATGCCCAAGCACATCGGCTACGTCACCAATTACGCCACGCATGAGTGGTACCAGAACGTCATCAAGGGCATGAAGGCGCACGGCAAGGAACTCGGGATCGACGTCGAGGTTCAGGACGCCAATCTCGACATAGCCAAGCAGGTCGCCGCGGCCGAGGACTTCATCGCCAAGGGCGTCGACGTGCTGATCATCACCCCGGTCAATGAGGAAGGCGTGGTGCCGCTGCTGCGTCAGGCCAAAGCCGCCAACATCCCGGTGGTGCTCGAGGGCAACCCGGTCAAGGGCATGACCACGATGGTCGCCATCTGCGACTACGACACCGGCTACTTCTCCGGCGTCGAGGCCGGAAAATATGCCAAGGAAAAGCTCGGCGGCGTCGCCAAGGTGATGAATGTCGGCCTGCCGCTGCTGTCGGCGACGGTGCTGCGCTCGCACGGCTTCATGGATGGGCTGAAGACCATCATTCCCGACGCAGTCATGGTGCATGACCTCGACGGCGGCGGCAATCCGGATCGCGCGCTGGAAGTCTCCTCGGCGGCGCTCGCCAAGAATTCCGACATCAACATCATCTACGGCATCAACGACTCTTCCTCGCTCGGCGGTCTGCAGGCCTGGAAGGCCGCCGGCAAGTCACAGGATGGCCTGCTGACAGTCGGCACCGGCGGCGAAGGGCTTGCCTTCATCAACGCCATGCAGAACGAGCCGTCCTACCGCATCGAGGCCGCCATGTTTCCGGAAAAGGAAGGCTTCACCACCATCGACGCGGCGGTCAAGCTGTTCAACAACGAGCAGGTGCCGGAGCACATCGTCAGCCCGACCGCTCCGATGACTGGCGACGACTGGAAGAAATACTACGATTATGACGGCAAGACCCGCACCATCAAATGGGACGCCGTCAATGCGCTGCAGCCGCCGGCAAAGTGCATGAAGACGTCGGCCGACCTGAAGAAATAGGTCGATCGACACGGCCCTTCCCGCGATGCGGGAAGGGCTACCTGCCAGGCGCCGGTGGCCGGCAAGGACACGGAGCCGGCGCCTGACTTTGGAGCCGGATGATTTCAGGTCTGTTCGACCTGAAATCTGAATCCGTCCCTAAGTCCAAGAGATAGAGCATGATGTCGTCCGAAAACCGCTTCACACTTTTCGGCATCATGTTCTAGCGACGGGAACGGACTGACATGAGCGAGCTTACACACACTTCCGCGCAGAAGCGTTTCATCGGCGGCCAGCTTCTTGGCAGCAGCCAGCTGGTGCTGGGCGCCATCCTGGCGGTGCTTTGCATCGCCATCTCGATCGCGGCGCCGCAGTTCTATTCGGAGGCCAACATCATCGCCATCCTGCGCCAATGCGCGCTGGTGCTGATCGTCGCCTCGGGCATGACCATGCTCATCATCACGGCGGAGGTCGACCTGTCGGTCGGCGCCTCGCTCGCCTTTGTCGGCTGCATCGGCATGGCGGTGCTCAATTCCACCCACAGCCTCGCGCTCGGCATGCTGGCCGCGCTTGCCTTTGCCGGCGGCGTCGGCCTGTTCAACGGGCTCGTCGTCACCAGGCTCAGGGTGAACTCGCTGATCGCCACCATCGGCACCATGATGATGCTGCAGGGCGGCGTCTATCTGTTCACGCGCGAGGCGGTGCAGAACCACAATCAGCTGGTAAGCTTCACCGATCTCGGCGCCGGCTATGTCGGCGCGGTGCCCGTCCCCGTCATTATCGCGGCGCTGATCTTCGTCGTCGCCTATGTGACGCTGCGCTTCACCACGCTCGGCCGCTATCTCTACGCGGTCGGCGCCAACGAAAAGGCGGTGCGCCTGTCCGGCCTGCGTTCGGAACGGCTCAAGCTGCTTGCCTTCATCGTCACCGGCCTGTGCGTGGGCGTCGCCGGCATGATCCTGTCGTCATTGATGAATGCCGGCCAGCCGACCGCCGGGCGAGGCTTCGAGCTGACGGTGATCGCCGCCGTCATCCTCGGCGGCACCAGCCTGCTCGGCGGCCGCGGCTCGCTGTTCGGCACGCTGCTCGGCGTGCTGGTGCTGAAGGTGATCGACAACGGCATCATCATCCTCGGCTGGAACCAGGACCTGCAGATGGTGGTGCCGGGCATCGTCATCATCCTGGCGACCTATCTCGACATCATCCGGAACAAAGCCAATGTCCGTTGATTTCCTTCATCCCGGCGAAGGCGCGGCCATCGACACGAATGCGTCGGCGCTGGAAATGCGCGGCATCGGCAAGCGCTTTCCGGGCGTGGTGGCGTTGGACAATGTCGACTTTACCCTGGAGCCCGGCAAGATCCACGCCCTCATGGGTGAGAACGGCGCCGGCAAGTCGACGCTGATCAAGATCATGGCCGGCGTCTACGGCAAGGACGCCGGCACCGTCCGCATGCGCGGACGCGAGGTCGACATCAAGTCGCCGCGCGACAGCCTGAAGGAAGGCATCAAGGTCGTGTTCCAGGAGATCGCGTTGATCTCCGAATTCACCGTTGCGGAAAACATCTTCCTCGAAGGCTATCCGACCGGCAGGACCGGCTCGATCGACTGGAAGAAGATCCGCGCCGACTCGGCGGCGCTGTTCAACCGCATCGGCTTCAACGTCGATCCGGCGGCGCGGACGGGATCGCTGCCGGTCAGCCAGCAGCAGATGGTTGAGATCGCCCGCGCGCTCGCCCACGAGGCGCGCGTGGTGGTGATGGACGAACCGACATCCTCGCTGACGCCGAATGAAGTCTCGCTGCTGTTCACCGTCATCCGCCGCTTGGCGGCGCTCGGCATCGCCGTGGTCTATGTCAGCCACAAGCTCGACGAGGTGTTCGAGATCGCCGACACGGTGACTGTGCTGCGCGATGGACGCCACATCTCGACCAAGCCGATCGGCGAGCACACCAACGACACTCTGATCCAGGACATGATCGGCCGTCGGATCGACAACCTCTTTCCCCGCCAGCGTGGCGCGGCGGGCAGCAAGGTGGCGCTGTCGGTTGAGAACCTCAGCACGGCGAAGAAGCTCGTCGACGTGTCCTTCGAGGCGCGCGCCGGCGAGGTGCTCGGTTTCTTCGGTTTGATGGGCGCCGGCCGGACCGAGCTCGCCAAGGCGATCGTCGGCTACGATCCGATCATTTCGGGCACCGTCACGGTCGACGGTCAGCGGCTGGCGCCGCACGACACGCGCACCGGTGTGCGGCTCGGCATAGGCCTGCTCACCGAGGACCGCAAGAGCGAAGGCCTGATGGGCGAGCTGCCCGTCTACCAGAACGCCAGCCTCGCCTCGCTCGGCGCGTTCGCCCGGTTGGGCTTCGTCGACAAGGCGAAAGAGCATCAGGCGGTGCAGGACTATGTCGACCGCTTCCGCATCAAGACGCCCAGCCTGTTCCAGCAGATCAAGAACCTGTCGGGCGGCAACCAGCAGAAGGTGCTGATCTCGCGCTGGCTGATGCGCGGCCTGAAGGTCATCGTCGTCGACGAGCCGACGCGCGGCATCGATGTCGGCGCCAAGTCGGAGATCTTCGCGCTGATCGACCGGCTGGCCGGCGAGGGCCTGGCGGTCGTCATGATGACGTCGGAGATGCCGGAACTGCTCGGCCTCGCCGACCGGATCGCGGTGATGTGCGAAGGCCGTCTGACCGCGATAATGCCGCGCGAGGAAGCCACGCAGGAGAAGATCCTCAATGCGGCGATCGGATAGAACCATGACACATCGTCTCGGCATTCCTTTCGATGCGCGCCATCCCCTCGAAGGAGGCAAGCGATGAGCCTTGCAAGCACGGCGTCCGCAAAAGCCCCGCCATCCCTGCTGGCGCGGCTCTTTGCCCGGCAGGAGCTCGCGCTGCTCGTCTGCTTGATCCTGGTGCTGGCGTTCTTTTCCGTCACCGTCGAGAATTTCTTCTCCGTGCGCAACATGACCAACGTGCTCGGGCAGGCCTCGCTGGCGCTCACCGCCGGCATCGGCTGCGCCATCGTCTTCATTTCCGGCGAGGTCGACATCTCGATCGGCTCGCTGCTGGCGACCATCGCGCTGCCGCTGATCATCATCATGAACGACACCAATTCGCTGCTGCTCGGCGTCAGCGGCGCGCTGCTGTTCGGCCTGATCATTGGGGTGGTGAACGGCTATCTCGTCGCCTATGCCGGCATCAACTCGCTGATCGTGACGCTCGGCACCATGTTCATCATGCGCGGCGGCGTCTATCTCTACACCGGCCAGCGCGCGATCCCCGACGACGCCAGCCTCGATAGCTTCATCGCGCTCTCCGACGGGCGCCTGTTCAACATCATCCCCTATTCGGCGGTGATAGCCATCGTGCTGCTTGCCGCCTTCGGCTACATGATGCAGCACCGGCCGTTCGGGCGGCAGATCTATGCCGTCGGCGGCAACCAGGAAGTGGCGCGGCTGGCCGGCTACGACGTGCGGCGCGTCAAGTTCGTCTGCTTCATCATCAGCGCGCTGCTGGCGACGGTCGCCGGCATCATACTGGCGGCGCGCGTCGGCTCGGCGCAGCATACGGCGGGGCTCAATTTTGAATTCCAGGTCGTTGCCGCGACCGTGCTCGGCGGCGTCAGCCTTGCCGGCGGCATCGGCAGCCTGACCGGCATGGCGCTCGGCGTGCTGATCCTGCAGTTCCTGTCCAACGGCCTGCGCGGGCTCGGCCTGCCGACCGAATGGCAACTGGTCATCACCGGCATGATCATCATCGCCGCGGTCGCCTTCGACGAGGCGAAGCGCCGGCGCGCGAATGGAGGCTGACATGGCTCGTCTTGAAGGAAAAACCGCAGTCATCACCGGCGCCGCCGACGGCATCGGCCACGCGATCGCCGAGGCGATGGCGCGGGAAGGGGCGCATGTCTTCCTCGGCGATATCGCCGATGAGGCCGGCGAGACGTTCGCCGCAGCACTTCGCGCGGCCGGCCGCCGCGCCGACTATGTCCATTGCGACGTTTCGCAGGAGGCCGATATCGCCGGCCTGATCGACAGCGCGGTGAAGAAGACCGGACATCTCGATATCCTGGTCAACAACGCCGCCATCGCCATCGGCGGCATGCCGGTGCACGAGATGACCGACGAGCAATGGCACCGGCTGATCGCCGTCAATCTCACCAGCGTGTTTCGCGGCTGCAAATACGCGCTGCCGCACATGATCGCGCAGAAGTCAGGCTCGATCATCAACATGGCCTCGGCGCAGGGCCATATCGGCCTCGACGGCTGGACCGCCTATGCCGGCGCCAAGGGCGCGGTGATGGCGATGACGCGCCAGATGGCGGTCGAGTTCGGCCCGATGAACATCCGCGTCAACTCGATCTCGCCGGGCACCATCAACACGCCGATGAACGACAGGCTGATCAAGGAGATCGGCGGCAGCCTTGCCAAGGCCTGGGTCAAGATGCATCCGCTCGGCCGCATCGGCGAGCCCTCCGAAGTGGCCGAGGCCGCCGTCTATCTGGCTTCCGATGCGGCCGGCTTCACCACCGGCACGGACCTGCGCGTCGATGGCGGGCTGACGGCGGCGCCGCGCTACGTTCCCGAACTGCTTTGAACACGAAACGAGACATGACATGAACAAGGCCCTCGAAGGCGTCCGCATCCTCGACTTCAGCCATCTGCTGCAGGGGCCGTTCGCCACGCAGCTGCTCGGCGACATGGGCGCCGACGTCATCAAGATCGAGCGCGCCGGCGCCGGCGACATGTTCCGCGGCATGACCTTCTTCGCCAAATGGGTGGGCGGCTCCGAGAGCCCGAACTTCCTCGCCTGGAACCGCAACAAGCGCTCGATCGCGCTCAACCTGAAGAGCCGCAAGGTGCATGCCATCATCATGGAGATGGCGAAAAGCGCCGACGTCGTGGTGCAGAATTTCCGTCCCGGCGTGCTCGCCAAGCTCGGTTACGGCTACGAGGACTTCAAGGCCGTCAATCCGCGCATCATCTACTGCTCGGGTTCGGGCTACGGCGAGGAAGGCCCTTATGTCGAGCGCCCAGGACAGGACATGCTGATCCAGGGATTGGCGGGGCTCATCGCCAACACCGGCCGGGGCGACCAGGCTCCGGTTCCCGCCGGCGCGGGGCTCGCCGACCAGATCGGCGCCATGAACATGGTCTACGGCATCCTCTCGGCGCTGTACTATCGCGAAAAGACCGGCAAGGGACAGAAGATCGAGGTCAACCTGCTGGCCGGCCTCTTGGCGCATCTCAACCAGGAATATGTCGCCGTGCTCAATCTCGGCGAGGATTTCGTGCGGCCGAATTCCGGCATCGGCCACCCCGGCATGCAGGCGCCGTTCGGCATCTACGAGACGAAGGATGGCGGCTACGTGTCGATCGCCATGAGCCCGTTCAAGACGCTCTATGAGGTTCTGGAAGCGCCGCAGCTCGCCGTCTATGACGATTTGAAGACCTTGTTCGACAAGCGCGACGAGGTGTTCGAGAAGGTCAACGCCGAGACGAAGAAATTCGCTACGCAGGATTTGCTGGCGCGGCTTCTCAAGGCCGACATCTGGTGCGCCGAGGTGAAGGACATCCGTCGCGCGGCGGAAGACCCGCAGGTCACGCATATGGGCATGATCACCAGCTATGAGCATCCGCGCGGCGGCAAGGTGCGGGTGGTGGCGCCAGCCGTCAAGATGAGCGAGACGCCCGCGACCATCGAGCGGCCGGCGCCGCTGGTCGGCCAGCATGGGCGCGAGATTCTGGCCGAGTTCGGCCTCTCCAAGGAGGAGATCGCGGCGCTCGAGGCGTCGGGCGACATGACCGTGGACGCGGCCTGACGATGGGCACCTACCAGACGCTTACGGTCGAAACCCACGATCGCGTCGCGGTCGTGACTTTCCGCCGCGCCGACCAGCTCAACGCCATGAACCGGCTGATGCAGGGTGAGATCACCGAGGTCTTCGAGGCGCTGTCCGCCGATGCGGGCGTCGGCGCGATCGTGGTGACCGGCGAGGGGCGCGGCTTCATGGCCGGCGCCGACATCAAGGAATATGCCGCGCAGACCGCGGCCGAGTTCGACACGTTCCAGGCCGCCGGCACGCGCATGTATGCGGCGATCGAGGACAACCGAAAGCCGGTGATCGCGGCGGTCAACGGCTTCGCGCTGGGCGGCGGCATGGAGCTGGTGCTGTGCTGCGACATCGTGATCGCCAACCAGTATGCCAAGCTTGGCCTGCCGGAGATCAAGCTCGGGCTGATCCCCGGCGGCGGCGGTACGCAACGCAGCGTCGCCAAGCTTGGCCGCAATCGCGCCAATCTGCTGCTGATGACCGGCGCCATCGTGCCGGCCTCCGAATTCGTCGGCGCCGGGCTGGTCAACGAGATCGTCGATGTCGAAAGGCTGATGCCGCGCGCGCTGGAACTGGCAGGGATGATCGCCGCCGAACCCGCCGCCGCGATCGAAGGCCTGAAAGCCCTGACGGCGCATGCCGCGTCGGGCGATCTGGGTGAGGGCCTCGCGATGGAGCGCAACATATTGGGCGGCCTCTACCGCAGCGAGACCGGCCAGCGGCGCGTCAAGGAGTTCGCCGAAAGGAGCGCCGTGAAGAAGGCCGGCTCATGAGCGGCGACGATTATCGCGGCCTCGGCTGGGCGCATGGCGCGCTGACCGTGCAGCGGCTCGGCGCGATGCTGGCGCCGGTCACATTCGTGCTGGCCGATGGCCGGCAAGTCTCGCCGATGCATATCGCACCCTGGGCAAACGAGCCGGAGTCGGAAACGCTGCCAGGTATACTGCGCAAGCTGCGCGGCGAATGGCCCTGCGTGCCCTTCGGCTATTCGGTGTCTGCCGACGGGTGGCCCGCGACCTGGGCGCGCGTCATGGGACTGCCGGGTCCTGACGAAGAAGTTCATGGCCACAGCTCCAACCATGACTGGACCTGGCGCGACAGCCCCCGTGGGTCGCTTTCGCTGGCGCTTGCCTATCCTGAGACAAGCCCGGTCGAGCGCGTGGAGCGGACGATAACGCCCGATCCGTCGGCGCCGGCCGTCGACATCGAATTCAGGATATTCGTCCGCCGCGCCTGCCGCCTGCCGATCGGCCTGCATCCGGTGTTCCGGCTGCCGTTCGAGACAGGCGCCGCCACACTGGAGCTTGGCGGCTTCGACGAAGGCCGCACCTATCCGCATGATGTGGAGCCCGGCGCGGAGCTTTTTGCCAGGAACAAATCGTTCTTCGAACTGACAGCCGTGCCGGCGCGCGCTGGGAATACGATCGACGCCTCCCGCTTGCCTCTGGCGGCCGCCACGGAGGAGTTGCTGCAGATCGAGGACGTCGACGGCATGGCGGCGCTCGTCAACCATGAGGACGGCTACCGGGTGCAGCTTTCCTGGGAGAAGGAGCATTTCCCGAGCCTTCTGCTCTGGTACTCCAACCGCGGCCGCAAGGCGGCGCCCTGGAACGGGCGTCATGTGGCGATCGGCATCGAACCGATCTGCTCGCCCTTCGGGCTCGGTCCGGCGACCGCGCTCGCCGACAATCCGATCGCGCAATCCGGCATAGCGACGGCGCTGGACTTCTCGCCCGAGAAACCGTTCGTGACCCGCTACCGTATCGAGGCATCGGCGCTGTGACAGATCGCAGTTCAGTTTCCCTGGTCAAGCCGAACCGGCCCCGCTTCACCGATATCGAGGGGCTGGCGGGGATGGTCTGCGACGGCGATGCTTTCGGCGTCGGCGGCCATCACTTCGCCCGGCTGCCGATCGCCTTGCTGCGCGCGATCGCCGGGTCCGGCGTGAAAGATTTGCGCTACGTCTCCTGGGCTGGCGGCCTGCCGCTCGAACTGCTGCTCGAGGCGGGCGCGGTGGCGGAAATCGACCTCTGCTTTTCCAGCCTGGATATCTTCGGGCTGCCGCCGAAGTTCCGGACGGCCGCCGAGAGCGGCGCGATCCCGGTCCGTGATTGGACGGCACTGGCCATGATCCAGGCGCTGCGGGCGACCCAGCAGAACCTGCCCTCGATGCCGTTCCAGCTCCCTCAAGGGTCCGACATGATGGCGCGGATGCCAGGCGCGGTCGCCAGGCCCGATCCGCTTGCCGGGACCGATACCGGGTTCGTCCCGCCGCTCAGGCTCGACACCTTCATCGTCCACGCCCAGCGCGCCGACGAAAGCGGCAATGTCGAGATCATCGGGCCGCGGGCGCTGGACTTCGCCATGGCCGGCGCGGCGCGCCGGGTGCTGGTCACGGTCGAAGAGGTCGTGCCGGTCGGGTCGCTGCGGCGGGATGGCCGGCAGAGTATCCTCACCCGCAACCAGGTTTCGGCCATAGCGCTGGCGCCAGGCGGCGCCTACCCGGCATCGTGCCTGCCGTTCTACGTCACCGATTATCAGGCGTTGTCGGAGGCGTTCGCGACCAAGGACGCGGCTTTGTCGGAGAAGCTCCGCGTGCCAGCGGATGGCCTGCCGGAGCCGGTTGAAAAGGCGGCCAAAGTCAGCGCCGAAACAGTCCTCGCGATGCCCGCATCGGTGCAGGGCGAAAGGGAAGCATCCGTCGACGAGATCATCGCCGCGCGGATCGCCGCCGAGCTCGACAATGAGAGCTTCGCCAGCGCCGGGGCGGTGTCGCCGCTCGCCAATGTCGCCTACCGGCTGGCCAAGGCGACGCACGCGCCGGACATGATCATCGCGACGATGAGCTGCGGCCACCTCGACATCGCGCCGAGCCCGATGGTGCTGTCGCTGATCGAGAGCCTCGATTGCGAGACGGCGGTGGCGCATGCCGGCGGCGACGACACCTATTCGGCCTACTACCAGGCCGGCGCGGTGACGCACGAGATCGTCGGCGCCGCGCAGGTCGACCGGCACGGCCGCGTCAACACCATCGCGTTGCGCAAGCCGAGCGGCGGCCTCATCCGGCTGCCGGGGCAGGGCGGCATGGCCGACGTAGCCAACATGCATCGCGACTACCTGCTCTATGTCCCGCGCCATTCGGTCCAGTCTCTTGTGCAAGAGGTCGAGATCGCAAGTTCCGCCCGCGGCCTGCTGACGCCGGCCGAACGCGAGCCGATGGGCTACCGCACCGGCAAGGCGCTGGTCTTTACCGATCTCTGCATCTTCCGGCTCGACCAGACATCCAGGGAGTTGATCGTCATCGAAACCATGCCGGGCGCCACCCGGCAGCAGATCCGTGAAGCCACAGGGTTCGAAGTGACATTCGATGCCGAATGCCGCGAGGTGCCGACGCCTTCCGAGGAGACGCTGTGGGTGCTGCGGAACCGCATCGACCCGCTTGGCCTGCGTCGTCTGGAATTCGTCAGCGCCAAGGAGCGCGGCGCGCTGATTGCCGAAATCCTCGCGGCCGACCGCGCCATGGTCGAGCGCTGCATCGCCGCTCAGAGGTCACCTGCCGCAAGCTGAGGAGCGTTTCATGGCAAAACCGTTGCTCGACATGTCCGCTGCCCGCGTCTTCTTCGACGGCATCTTCACCAATCCGCGGGTGGCGCATCCGGAGGGCGTGGCAGTCCATCGCGACGGATCGATCTGGTGCGGCACCGAAACCGGCGATCTCCTGCGGCTGGCGGCAGATGGCGGTTCGGTCGAGCGCATGGGCGGCACCGACGGCTTCCTTCTCGGCATCGCCTTCGACAGCGCCGGCAATTGTTTTGCCTGTGATCTCAAGCATGCCGCGATCTTCCGCCGGGATGCCGCGACGGGTGACATGGAGCGCTTCGCTTCATCCGGTATCCGCGTGCCGAACTATCCGGTCATCGACGAGGCGCGAGGCTGGCTCTACGTGTCGGACAGCGTCGGAGAGAACAAGCGCTCGGGCATCTTCCGCTACGATCTCAAAACGGGCGAGGGCGGTCTATGGTGCCGGGAAGCGATGTCCTTCGCCAACGGCATGGCCATGGCACCGGACGGCAACGGGCTCTATGTGGTCGAGAGCGACGCGCCCTGCATCAGCTATGTGCCAATCCTCGCCGATGGTGCGGCAGGGGCCCGGCAGGTGGTCGTCGAAGACGTGCGCAATGTTCCGGACGGGCTCGCCTTCGCTTCCGACGGCTCGCTGCTCATCTCATGCTACGAGCCGAGCCGCATCTATCGCTGGCGAAAGGACAGCGGTCTCGAAGTGCTGATCGAGGATCCGGCGGCGACGACGCTGGCGCATCCCACCAACATCGCGTTCAAGGGCGACAAGCTCTATACTGCGAACCTCGGACGCTGGCACATCACCGAGATCGATCTGGCGGCGGTTGCGGGCCTGAGCGGCGCTTAGACCCGCAACGGCCGTCATCGGCGGGCAGGCTCAAGAGCGCGTGTCGGGTCGCGTTGTGGCGAGCCGATCCGCCGGAAAATGAAGCTTTCATTTCCCTCCGGCGCTGCCTCCGCCTGCGCAGCGTCGGTCAGCATCGCCATTCGATTGTGGATCGGCGACTTGACGCAGGCCGGATCCGTTGCGGCGGCATCGCCGGCAATCGCCATCGCCTGACACCTGCAGCCGCCCCAATCGATCTCGCGGCGCTCGCAGCTTCGGCACGGCTCGCGCATCCAGTCAGTGCCGCGGAAGGCGTTGAAGGCCGGTGAGTCGGTCCAGATTTCGGCGAGCTTGCGGTCCCCGAAGCGCTCGAAGCGGAGCGAGGGAATCGTCTGGGCGGCATGGCACGGCAACACGGTGCCGTCGGGGGCCACCATGAAGGCGTCGCGCGCCCAGCCGCCCATGCATGGCTTGGGGTAGATGGCGAAATAATCCGGCGTGACGAAATCGATGGTCATGATGCCGGCGAGCCTTTCGCGCGCCGCCGCGACGATGTCCGCCTGCCGGTTGACCGCCGCCAGGTCGGGCATCAGCCTGTCGCGGTTGGCGAGCGCCCAACCGGCATATTGGACGTTGGCGATCTCGAGCCGCTCCGCATCCAGCGAAAGGGCGAGGTCGATGAATTCCGGCACTTCCTCGATATTGTGCCGATGGACCGGCGCATTGATGGTGAGGGGGAGCCCGGCCGCGCGGGCGCGGTGCGCCGTCTCCAGTTTCTTCTCGTGGCTGCCCTGATGGTTGCCGATACGGTCGGTGGTCACTCGGCGGGCGCCCTGGAAGCTCAGTTGCAAATGGTCGAGACCGGCTTCGGCAAAGGCCTCGATGCGGCCTTCGGCAATGCCGACGCCGGCGGTGATGAGGTTGGTGTAGACGCCGCGCGCCGAAAGCCCGGCGATCAATTGCTCGAGGTCGCGGCGGAGCGTCGGTTCGCCACCGGAAAGATGCACCTGCAGCACGCCGAGATCGGCGGCCTGTAAGAAGAGATCGAGCCAGGTCTGCGTGTCCAGTTCGCGGTTGGCCTTCAGCAGTTCGAGCGGGTTGGAGCAATAGGGACACTGCAGCGGGCAGCGATGCGTCAGTTCCGCCAGCATGCCGATCGGAGGCAGAGTGGGCTCGCTCATAGCTTCACCAAGAGCTTGTCCGACCATTCCTGCAGGAAGGCGACGACGTCGGCCGCCACGTCCTGCGGATCCGCGTCATAGTCGGCCGCAAGATCGGCGATGATGCGCTCGACGCTGGACCGGCCGTCGCAGCGGCGCAGAATGTCGAGGCTGATCTCGTTCGGCCAGAACACCTTCTCCGGCGAAAGCACGGCGAAGGCCTGCCGCACGGGGTCGTGCTGTATGCGCACATGCCTGGGCAGCGATGGCACCGACCGCGGCGATACGATGGCTCTTTCGCGCTGTGCTGTCATAAGGCCGCCTCCGGGCGGAAGGCGCCGGGCGGTATGTTTCCCGGCGCGCCATAGGCATGCTGGAGCGCATCGAGCATGGCCCAGAGTATATCGCATTTGAACACCAGCGCATCGATCGCCTGCTGCTGGCGTTCAGCCGTGTCGGCATGAGCGAGAACATAGGCGAGGGCGAAGTCGGCGTCGCGTGATGCCTGTTCGGGTCGCCGGCTGAAATAAGCCAGCGTGTCCTCGGTGATGTAATCGTATTTCGCCAGCATCGCCGGCACCCGCTCGCCGATGATGGTTGGCGAGAACATCTCGGTCAGCGACGATGCGACCGCCTCGAGCAGCGTCCGGTCCGTGCAGAAGGACAGGTAGGCGCCGACGGCGAAGCGGGTCGCCGGCAGCGCCAGCCTTTCGCTCTTCACCGCTTCGGCATCGAGCCCGAGCGAGGTCGCCAGATGCAGCCAGCGCGCGATGCCGCCGCTCCAGCCGTCCTCTCCGTCATGGTCCTCGATGCGCTTGCGCCAGGCGGCTCGGAACGCTGGATCCTCGGCATGTGCCAGGATCATGGCGTCCTTGCGCGGAATGACGGCCTGGTAACAATAACGGTTCAGCGCCCAGGCCTGCATTTCGGCCTTCGACAGGGCGCCGCCGGTCATTCTGTGATGGAAAGGATGACGGTTGTGGTAGCGCTCGTCGCCCACCTGCCGCAACACGGCTTCGAGCCCGCTCTTGGAGAGGCCACCTCGGGCCATGTCGTGGAAATCGCTCAAAATTCCATCTCCATGCCATCGGCGGCGACTTCCCAACCAGCCGCCTTGATCGCCGCGTGTTCGGCGGAATTCTCGTCCAGAACAGGATTGGTGTTGTTGATATGGATGAAGATGCGGCGACCGATCTTCACATCGGCCAGGCCGGCGATCGAACCCGCTTCTCCCGACATTGCGATGTGGCCCATGCGCGCGCCGGTTTTCTGGCCGACGCCGGCCGTGATCATCTCGTCGTCCGTGTAGACGGTGCCGTCGAAAAGAAGGCAGGCGGCGTCCGCCAGGCGCATGCGCAGCGCGGCGTCGATGCGCGCGCAGCCCGGAACATAGAACACGGCGCCGCGACCGTCGGCCCCGCTGATGCGGACGCCGATCGTGTCGCCCGTGTCGGAGCTGAAGTCGGCGCCGGGATCGCCTCCTTGCTCGAGATAGAGCGCGACCTTGCCTGGCACCGGAAAGCTGCCGACGACCACGCCGGTCGGGTGGCCGTCCGCGCCGCGGATCGCCACTTCCTCCATCGGCGCCAAGAGGCGCCGAGGCACGATCGACGGATCGAGAACATTGAAGATCGAATTGGCCTCAAGCGTCGCCAGCACCTGCGCGCTCGCATAGATCGCGAAAGGCTGTCGCTCACGAAGGCTGAGCAGGCCCGCGACATGGTCCACGTCGGCATTGGTCAGCACCACCGCGCGGATAGGCGTCGAGCGCAGCGGTGCGTCCGCCGCGGGCTGCAGCTCGGGCGCTTGCCCAATCTGCTGACGGATGTCGGGCGATGCGTTGAAGAGAACCCAGCCTTTCCCGTCCGCCGAGGCGGCGATGGACGATTGGGTACGCGAATGCACGCCGGGCATGCCGGCGCGGGCCGCGCGGCTCAGGCGGTAATTGCAGTTCCATTGCGGAAAGCCGCCTCCCGCCGCCGATCCGATGATCTTCACGCGCATGCCAAATGCCCGCTCCGCGGCCCATCCGACCGGCTTGTCGGCGGCAGGCAGCTTCGTATCCGTGTTTCCCGCTGCAAAGCCCTCACGTGAGGCGGGGTGCATGCCCCTGCTGCCAGGGACATGCACCCTTGCGGCCTACTTCCTGGGAGGAATTTCAGCAGGCAGATACCGCGAAATTTCGAAGCCCGCAGCGACCTGGCACATGGTCGGTTTCTTCCAGCTCTTCTTCATCGCATTCTCCTCTTCTGCCAGCCCGAATGGGCCGGTCATGTCGTTGGCGCCATTGCGGGCGGGTGCAATGGCTCGTCCATCACTTCACAAATGGACAAATGAAACACCGGGTTCTCAAACAACTAAAAGAAACTATCCGCATCGAAGATCGGTTCCTTCCCTCCATCGCCTCTGCCGTTCTCGCTCCCATCGAGGTTACCCCGGCGTCGCCGTGATCGGGTTGTCATGCTCGTCGATCAGCGGCACGTTGTAGTCGAGCAGCAGCTTGTTGATCTCCGCCTGGTTCTCACGGATCACCTTGTTGAGGGTACGCTTCCATTCCTGGTCGGATGGACGCACTCCCATGGTGATGCGGTAGGACATGCGCGAACCGGTCTTTTCCTTGACCAGCGGAACGATCGCGACATTCGCGCCGAGCTGCCTGACATAGTAGCCCGCCATCGGCCCCCACAGGATCGCCGCGTCGATCTTGCCGGCGAGCATGTCCTTGATCATGACCTCTCCCATCGACGGCGTGACGCGCGTGTCGACGGCCAGCGGGTAGATCTTTGCCGTCCGCAAAAGCTTGTTGGCGGCCATGTTGGCGGTCGGCGGCGTGCGTTCGACGACGCCGATCCGCTTGCCGGTGAGTTTCGGATCCTCGATCGTCTCGACACCTTCGAGGCCGTCGCCCTTGGGATGCACAAGCACATAGGAAGAGCGATAATAGGCATTGGTGTTCTGCACCAGCTCATCGCCCTGAGCGTAGCCCATGATGACGTCGCATCGGTTGGCGGCAAGCGTGTTGCGCACGAAGCCGATCACGGTCGGAAACCAGGTGTAGGCGACTGACTTGCGCCCCGTCTTCCTGGCGACCAGCTCGGCCAGCTTGTTTTCGAATCCCTGGCCGTTCTGGTCGGTGAAGGGCATGTTGGAAGGATCTGCGCAGACGCGCAGAATGTCGGGATCGACCAGCTCTCCCGCGGCGCCGAGGCCGGCGCCTTGCGCCCAGGCAGCCGATGGCAGCAAGGCGAGCGCGCCGAGCAAGGGCAGAACGAAACGTGGCTTCGATGCAACCCGGCCTGTCACGTCATCCCCCCATGCAGGATTTTTCGGCATCCTTGGCCGCTTGGGGTTTGTCCTCGTGCTTGGGCGGCCTGCCGCGCGGCGCGGCGCCGTCGGCGCGGGCGCGCAGATAGACGTAGAGGTCATCCAGGTAGCAATAGACGTTCTTGTTGTCGCCAAAGGCCGGCATGACATTCTCCTTGCCGTTGGCGGTGTTCTTGCGGCCCTGGGCGACGATCGAGAGGAAGGTAGGGTAGTCGATCGTTTTAAGGCTGTTCGCCAGGGCCGGGGCATAGGTCGAACCCATCCCGTCCTGTCCGTGGCAGACATGGCAGTCCGAGTGATAGCGGCGATAGCCGCTGAACGTATACCAATCCACGGTTCCGTTCTCGATCTTGAAGGTTGGGTTTCCATCCGCATCCAAATATTTGCCGCCCTCGTCCTTCACCGCCTTGGCTTTGTCGGCGCTGTCCTCGGCCTGCGCCGACGTCGGGCCGGCCAAAGGCAGAAGGGCCAGGGCGAGAACGGAAATTGCGATGCGGATGGACATTCAGACACTTCCTTATTTTGCCAAGGACGAAGGGTTGCCGTCGCGACGCGGCGTTGTTGACCGGTGTTCGGGTGTGCTGCAGATCGAGAGCCCGGCTGTTGCCTGCGGATGATCCGGGCTCTCGATCTTTCAGTCTTCGGTCTTAAGGGTTTTCCGGGAGATCAATCCGGAAGACCGAAGACGGTGAGCTGGCCGCCCAGCGTCGTGTAGTCGGCAAGTGCCGCGTAGCCACCGACCGCTCCGAGACCGGCGGTTCCAACGACCGCGGCCTGATCGCCTTGTGCGCGGCCCTGATCGACGGCGCCGTGCCAGGCAGCGGCGTTGTCGGGTGACAGCAGTCCGCCGGCGAGGCCGATACCTGCCCATCCGCCGACACCGGACAGAACGGCGATATATTGCTTGCCGTTGTGCTCGAAGGGCGTGACGTTGCCGATGATGCCGGACGGGGTCTTGAACTTGTAGAGTTCCTTGCCGTGCTCATCGACTGCCTTGATGTAGCCTTCGAGCGTCCCATAGAAGATGACGTCGCCGGCGGTCGCCAGCGCGCCCGACCACACCGAGAACTGCTCGGGCTTCGACCAGACGATCTCACCCTTGGCGGCGTCCCAGGCAATGAAGTTGCCCATGTTGCCGTCGCCGCCTGGCGCCGGATACATCGATACGGTGGCGCCCACATAAGGCTGGCCGGCGGTATAGCTCACCTTGTACGGCTCATAGTCCATGCAGACGTGGTTGGTCGGCACATAGAACAGCCCGGTCTTCGGCGAGTAGGTGGCCGGCTGCTGGTCCTTGGTTCCGAGCGCTGCCGGGCAGATACCCGTCGAGTTTGTGTCTTCGCCGTTCTGCTGCGTCGAATATTTCGCCACGACCTGCGGACGGCCATATTCCTTGCTGTTGGGGTCCATATTGACTTCGGTGGCCCAGTTCACCGCCGGGTCGTACTTCTTGGCGACGAGAAGCTCGCCGGTGGCCCGGTCCATGGTGTAGGCGAAGCCGTTGCGGTCAAAATGCACCAGCACGTCGTGCTTCTTGCCTTTGACCTCCATGCCGTCGACGAGGATCATCTCGTTGATGCCGTCATAGTCCCACTCGTCATGCGGAGTCATCTGGTAGACCCATTTGGCGACGCCGGTGTCGGCATCGCGGGCGAAGATGGTCATCGACCAGCGATTGTCGCCGGGGCGCTGAACGGGGTTCCAGGTCGAGGGATTGCCGGTGCCGTAGTAGACTAGGTTCAGCTTGGGATCATAGGAATACCATCCCCATGTCGTGCCGCCGCCCGTCTTCCACTGCTCGCCTTCCCAGGTGTTCGTGCCGGAGTCCTTCCCCACCGGCTTGCCGAGCTGCGTGGTCTTCTCGGGATCGAGCAGGGTGTCTGCGTCCGGGCCTTCCGAATAGGCCTTCCAGGCGAGCTTGCCGTCCTTCAGATCGTAGGCGGCCAGCCAGCCGCGGACGCCGAACTCCGCGCCCGAGACGCCGACGAGGACCTTGTCCTTGACGACCACGGGCGCCGACGTGCCGGATTCGCCCTTTCCGCCGTCGGTGTTTTCGCCGTTCTTGACCGACCATACGACCTTTCCGGTCTTGGCGTCGAGCGCGACGACCGTGGTGTCGGCCTGGTTGAGAATGACCAGCGCAGGGCGATCGCCATCGGCAGGCGCATAGGCAACGCCACGATTGACCGTGTCGCAGCACATGATCGGAATGACGTTCGTGTCCTGCTTGGGCTCGTACTTCCAAAGGATTTTTCCGTCCTTGTTGAGATCGAGAGCATAGACCGTGTTCGGGAACGGCGCGTGAACATACATCACATCGCCGATGATCAGCGGGCCGCCCTCATGACCGCGCAGCACGCCGGTCGAGAAGGTCCACTTGACCTGCAGGTTCTTCACATTTTCCTTGGTGATCTGCTTGAGCGTGGAATAACGGGTGTTGGCGTAGTCGCCAGTCTGCATCACCCAGTCTTTCGGATTTTTGGCCATCTTCGCGAGTTCTTCGTTGGCTGACGCTGTATAGAGCGCGCCCAACGATAGTAACGCAGTGGTTGTCGCGATGTAGGTAGCTTGCTTAAGTGCGCGCATCAAATTCCTCCCAGGTTGACAACAAGAAATCGGTACTCAAGCTCGCAAGAGCCTGTCCAGGCGATCCGTATTGGGAAGTATTTCCGGCAGCTGTCACGACCTAAACTGCAAATAGCAGAGGAACTTTTCCGTCCTCTACCAAACCAGTCTAGCCTGCACCCGCCCGATGTGGCCTACGAAAGACTGTCGCCGCTCCCTTGTTACAGCGATGTCCTTGAAGCCGGAAACAGGGTAAGGCTATGTCATTGCAAAAAGTCAGGCAAGGAAAAACCCCTGCCTGGATTGTGCGATGCAGCATAACTTTGATGCGACGCAATACAAAATTCAAGGATAAAAAACACTCGAAAATTCGCGCCGTTTTTTAGTGTAAAGTTGAGGCGCCATATATATGTATAACTACAATTCCCGTATTGTTGCGTATAATTAACTTCGATTTATACTTATATATATTCTTTCTTGTTCTTTCGTATGATATCTTTGGTTTCCATATTTATATGGTCATAAAAAAGTACTCACGAAGGTCGGCGCTGGGAATGGTCCTGAAGCTGCCTTGGAGCGCCGTTGTCGGTGGGTACGGCATTCCTCCTTTGGTCCTATACCGAGGCGGTGAGAACTTGACCGCGCTTGCGGCATGTCGCCAAGTGGGCACGATGATGCCGCCTCGCTGCGGCGCGCCCGGGCAATAGGAGGAATTTCTCATGGTCAGATATGCTGGATTTTCGATCCTGACGCTCCTCTTCTCCTCGGCAACGGTCCTTGCAAACCCGGCCGGCGCCGCAGGAGACTATCCAACGACGACGATCGTCGACTATGTGCTCGGCTGCATGCGGACGAACGGCCAGACGCGCCAGGCGCTGGAGAGTTGTTCATGCTCGATCGATGTCATCGCCTCGATCCTGCCTTATGACCATTATGAGAGGGCCGAGACCTTCAAGAGTATGTCCCTGACGACAGGCGAGAATGCAGGTCTGTTCCGCGAAAGCGCGCCGGCGAAAGCCGCGCGCATGGAGCTGAAGCAGGCGCAGGCCGAAGCCGACGTGCGTTGCTTCTGAGCCAGGAAAGTCTGCAGCGGCTTTCCGTCCTGATTGAACAGATCAGGGCGGTCAGGTCACGCCCGGAAATTTCTGATGGAACGATCGCAAAAGGTCGTTCGTCGCCTCGGGGCTGCGGTGTTGCCGGGGCAGCCCTATGTCGAAAACGCCGAGCACGTGCGAGGGGCGCGGCGCAAGCACGATGATGCGATCCGCCAGCGTCAGCGCCTCGGTCAGGTTGTGTGTCACCATCAGGGCAGTCGTAGGCTTGGCCGACCAGACGTCGAGTAGCAGGTGCCGGAGCTGCCCGGCGGTCCGTCCGTCGAGCGAGACGAAGGGCTCGTCGAGGAACAGCACCGCCGGCTCGATCGCGAAGGCCCGCGCGAGGGCAGCCCTTCTTGCAAGGCCGAGCGAGAGCTCGGCCGGATAGAGCGAGCGCATGCCGGCAAGACCGAGCGTGTCGAACAGCGCGTCGATATTTTTGGCGCGCAGGTCTTTCGGCAGCGCTAGCCTGACATTCTCCTCCACCGTCCGCCAGGGCAGCAGTGTGGGTTCCTGGAACACAGCGGCTATGCGGTTCGAGCTGCCTTCGGGAAGCTGGAAAGAACCGGAGAACTGCCTGTCGAGCCCAAGCAGAATGCGCAGCGTCGTGGTTTTGCCGCAGCCCGACGGCCCGAGCAGGCAGACGAATTCGCCTTGCCGGACCTCGAAGGAAAGGTTCCTGAGCGCCGTGACCGAAACGCCCTGCGCGGACCGGAAGGTCTTCTCGGCGATGTCGACCCTAAGCGGGGCGGCGGCGCCAACGGGTTGCATGTCGTTCAACGGGCTGCACCAGAAGAAGTTCGATCACGAGCATCACCGCCACGAATGCCAGCGTATAGGCAAGAATGGCGGCGACGTCGAAAAGCTGGAAATAGAGATGGATCTGGAAGCCCACGCCATTGGAGCGGCCGAGCAGCTCGACCACCAGGACGATCTTCCAGATGAGGGCGATGCCGGAGCGCGAGGCCGCGGCCAGATAGGGCTGCAGTTGCGGCAGCAGGATGTGGCGAAGCCGGTCGAGGGGAGCGAAGCGGTAGACAGCCGCCATTTCGGCGTAACGCGGGTCCAGCGCCCTGGCGCCCTCGCGCATGGTCACCACCACATTCGGGATCTTGTTCACGGCGACCGCGCCGATCGCCGCCGCCTCGGTGAGGCCGAACCAGATATAGGCCAGCACGATGATCACCAGCGCCGGGATGTTGAGGAACAGGATGACCCAGGGGTTGAAGAACCGGTCCGCGCGGCGGTAGCTGCCGAGAAGGATGCCGATCACCGAGCCGATGATCATCGCGACGACGTATGCGGCGGCGACCCGGCCCAGCGTCGCACCGAGATGGTAGAAGAGATCGCCGCTCGCCGCCTCTCTCAGCAACACCTGCCAGACCTCTCCCGGCCCCGGAAAGGCACGGCTCGGCCAGGCATTCGCCGCCAGGCTCCACAGCAGGCCGAGCCCGAGCAAGGAGATCGTCACCGTCAGCGCGGGCATCAGCGTCGCAGTGGAGCCGGAACGGCTGGAGATGCCGGCCATATCGCCAAGTGTGCGTCCGTCGCCGTCTCTCGTGGTCATTGCGGCGGCTCCCGCCAGAATGTGCCGGGCGCCATCTCGGACGCGCTGCCGACCAGCTTTTCGCCGCCGATCCTGGCCAGTACCCGATAGAGCCTGCCGGCATCGGCCGCCTCCTCGGCGACCGGGCGCCTGGGGATGCCTTCGCGGTAGCGGTCGCGCAGCTTGGCCAACTCCCTGCCTTCCGCGCGGATGACCGGCGCGAGGCGCAGCCATTCTTCATCGGACCTTGCCAACAGATCCTTGGCTTGCGCGGAAGCCTTGAGGAAACCGCGGGCGGCTTGCGGATTGTCGTTCGCCCATTTGTCGTGGAAGACATAGCCAAGCGCGGATACCGGGCCCGATGCTCCAAGCGCCATCTGCGCGTCGCCGGCGCCGATCAGCCGGCGAAAGCCATCGGCCTCGAGCCGGGCGCAGAAATGCCAGAAGTTGAGCGCCGCATCGAGCTCGCCCTGAATGGCTTTTTGCGAAATCAGCGGCGGCGCGCCAAACACGACATCGCTCACCGCCGGCAGGTCGAGACCGTGATCGCGCCTGGCCAGCGCCTGTATCAGCAGCCAGCTCTTGTCGAGCGCCCCGCCGGCGACGCCGATCTTCTTTCCCTTGAGATCGGCGATCGTGCGGATCGGCGAAGCGTCCTTCACCATGATCGCTCCGACGGAAGTCGAATAGGGGGCCAATGTTACGTCGCCGCCCTCCGAGCGTTGGCGCGAAACCCACAGCCAATCGGTCACGATCATGTCGATCGCGCCTGCCAGCATCGCCACGTTGGTCGCATCCTCCCCGGCGAAATTGATGACGTCCAGATCGACCCCGTTGGCCGCGTCGAACTCGTGTTCTTTCAGCGTATCAAGCTCCCAACTCACCGTGCCGAACTTCAGCACGCCGATGCGGACCTTGGATGCGGCGGAAGCGGCAATGGCATGCGAGCCGAGAAGCGCCGCCGTTCCAAGGGCCGCCAAACGGAGCGTTTCCCGCCGCGAAATCATGACGCGTCCTCCCGGGACTGCAACAAACCAGGGGCGCCGGTCAGATCGCCTGGTCCTTCGTCGGGAAAGCGCATTTCCAGCGCCTGACCTTCAGGGCCGGATGCTCCTGCGACCATTTCGCGATCTCGCTGGGCGCCAGCATCATGCATTGGAACAGGGAGCCGCGGCTTTCAAAATAGAGGTGCTCGTCTCGGCAATCGCCGGGATTGGCACTCAGGCAAACCGTCAAGATGAGGTCGACCATACTCATTCAGCACCTCTCGCGCGCGAAGATGCCCGCTCCGGCGAAATGCCGCCGACCCCGTTGCCTGGGCAAATCTCAGCCAGCCTGGCCGACGTCCCGAGGTGCCCTTGGAAATCCAGAACGATCCGAAGCTACGCGCTCGCCCCAAGACCGTCAACAAAGGCGAAAGTACAGGATGGGCATCTGTCGATCCGGAGTCTGGACCTTCGTATGATTGACTTCCGCAGTCCTCCAGTTAGCTTTTTTTCAGGCACCGGGCATTTGACGATCAATGAGGAATTGCCATGCGCGCTATCGCGTTTTTCGCCGTCACATTCCTGGTTACTTTCATCACGGACCAATCCCACGCGCAGGATGCAGCGGCAGGTGAGAAGGTCTTCACCAAATGCAAGGTCTGCCACGTCGCGGACAAGGACCAGAACAAGGTCGGTCCGTCGTTGAATGGCGTCATCGGCCGCACGGCCGGCACGCATCCCGGTTTCAGCTATTCCCAGGCGATGGTCGCGGCCGGAAAGTCCGGCGTCAAATGGGACGAAGCGACGCTGACGACCTATCTCCATGATCCGAAGGCCATGGTGAAAGGCACGAAGATGGCGTTCGTCGGCCTCAAGGACGACAAGGACGTGGCCAACGTCATCGCCTATCTCAAGCAGTTCTCAAAGTAGGGCAGTTCTCAAAGTAGGGGCAGCTTCGCCGGTCGTTCGCTTTTCGATCGGCCGGCGATTGCCTGCCTATTCGACGCAGCCTGTCAGGCAGCGGCCTGGAGCCTCTGCATCGCGGAAGGCAGATCGAGCAGGCTGTCGCAGACAAGGTCCGCGCCAAGCTCCTCGACGGGGACCTGAGTGTAGCCGCCGCGCAGCAGAGCGACCGGCATGCCGGCCGCGCGCGCTGCGCCGACATCGCTGACGCTGTCTCCAACCATCAGTGCCTCGTACGGCTCGACCCGAAGCTGGTCGAGCGCCAGAAGCAGAGCGTCAGGCGCCGGTTTCAGTTTCGTCACCGCGTCTCCGCCGACGATCGCGCCGAGATATTCCGTCAGGTGGAAGTGCAGCAGGATTTCGCGGGTCGCCAGTTGCGGCTTGTTGGTGACGACCCCCATGGCCGTTCCGTTCAGGTGGAAGTGCGTGAGTGCCTCCCTGACGCCGGGCATCAGCCGCGTCAGGCCGGTCAGGTGTCTGCGGTAGATCGGCGCCATGTCGCGGTTGGCATCCTCGAGAGCGCCGCCGGAAAGCGGCGACCCGGAGGCGGCGAAAGCCCGGTCGACCAGTTTCATGACGCCGCCGCCGATCATCGTCTTGACCTGGTCGATGCCGAGCGGCGGCAGACCGCGGCCGGCCAGCAACTCGTTCACGGCCGCGGCGATGTCGGGGGCCGAATCGATCAGCGTGCCGTCGAGATCGAACAGGATCGCCCTCGGCGACCTAAACCGCTTGCCTGAGCCGACGTTCATGCGGCCTCCTTCCATTTGATCGAGCAGCCGATCGAAGCGATCTGGTCGAGCGGACCGTTGCCGGTTCGGGCAACCCGCTTCATCGCCTCGAACAGATCGCGTCTCAGCCCAGGCGCTCCGGCGTCCCGTCGCGATGCGTCCAGCCTGCCGCGATATTGCAGCGTCAACTCGCCGTTGAGGCCGAAGAAATCCGGCGTGCATACGGCACCATAGGCACGCGCCACCGCCTGCGACTCGTCGTGGAGATACGGGAAGGTGAAGGCGTTCGCCCTGGCAAAGAGTTTCATCTTGTCGAAGGAATCGTCCGGATAGGCGGCGGCGTCGTTGGCGTTGATCGCGACGAAGCCAATCCCTTCGGCCTTGAGATCATTAGCATCACGTACGACGCGCGAAATCACCGCCTTCACATAGGGGCAATGATTGCAGATGAAGGCGACGACCAGCCCGTTGGGTCCGGCCTGACCGAGGATCGAATGCGATCTGCCGTCGATGCCTGGCAAGACGGCATCGACGCCTTGCCAGCCGAAATCGCAGACGGGTGGGATTGCCGCCATGTCGTCCTCCAACCAAGCAGGTTCACGCAGCTTGCCGGACCGCCCCGTCGGCCGCCTGTCTGATCGCGCCTATATTGGCGCGATAGGCGGCCTCGGCGCCACCCTTGAAGACGGCGGAACCGGCGACGAGCACATTGGCGCCGGCCGCGGTGACAAGGGGAGCCGTCTCGGGCGTGACGCCGCCGTCGATCTCGATGTCGATCGGACGCTGGCCGACGAGCGCCTTGACGCGCCTGACCTTGTCGATGACAGCCGGAATGAAGGCCTGGCCGCCGAAACCCGGATTGACCGTCATCAGAAGCACCAGATCGAGCCGGTCGAGGACATATTCGATGACGCTTTCCGGCGTCGACGGATTGAGCGACACGCCGGCCTTTTTGCCGAGGTTCCTGATGGCCTGCAGCGAACGGTCGAGATGCGGCCCGGCCTCGGCATGCACGGTGATGATGTCGCAACCGGCGTCGGCGAAGGCGGCGAGATAGGGATCGGCCGGCGCGATCATCAGATGACAGTCGAAGGTCTTGTCGGTCCGGTTACGGATCGCCTTGATCACCGGCGGGCCGAAGGTGATGTTGGGCACGAAATGTCCGTCCATCACGTCGAGATGGATCCAGTCGGCGCCAGCGCGTGCGACCGCTTCGACCTCGTCGCCGAGCCGCGAGAAATCCGACGACAGGACGGAAGGGGCGATGATGGTCTTCGCGGTCATTTGCTTGCTCCTTTCCCGGGCTTCAGCGCGAAGACCCGGCTGGCGGTGATGTCCTCGGCGGAGATCGTCGACAGCGCCTCGGCGTCAAGCGGTCCCTTGGCGCTCTCGAACAGGCGGTTGGCCTGCCGCAGCCTTGCCCGGTCGAGCGCGTTGCGGATCGAGCGGGCATTGGCGAAATGCGGCTGCGCGCGTCGGCGCGCGATGTAGTCGGCCATTGCGGCGGTTGCCTTGGTGTCGAACAGGTAATTTTGCTGGTCGAGCATTTGTTCCGCGATCCTGAGAAGCTCGTCGTCGGAATAGTCGGGAAAGTCTATGTGGTGGGCGATGCGCGAGCGGAATCCCGGATTGCTTTCGAAGAAGCGGTCCATGCGCTGCGCATAACCGGCGAGGATCACCACGAGGTCGTCGCGCTGGTTCTCCATCACCTGCAGCAGGATCTCGATCGCCTCCTGGCCGTAATCGCGCTCGTTCTCGGGCCGGTAGAGGTAATAGGCCTCATCGATGAACAGCACGCCGCCCATGGCCTTCTTCAGGATCTCCTTGGTCTTGGGCGCGGTGTGGCCGATATACTGGCCGACCAGATCGTCGCGCGTGACTGAAACCAGGTGGCCCTTGCGGATATAGCCAAGCCGATGCAGAAGGTCCGCCATCCGCAATGCAACGGTGGTCTTGCCGGTGCCCGGATTGCCGGTGAAGCTCATATGCAGCGTCGGCGTCTCATGGGCGAGGCCCATGCGACGGCGGGCTCTCTCGACCAACAGGAGCGCCGCCGTCTCGCGGATGCGCCGCTTGACCGGGGCGAGCCCGATCAGATCGCGGTCGAGCTCGGCCAAGACGTCCTTGACGCCGGAGGTTTCGAATTCCTCGCGCAGATCGATCGCCGTCGGGGTAGCGGCTTGCGGCACGTCCGTTTCGGCTAAGGCTGGCGCCGGCATGGCATTTCCTCCTGTCCCTGAACGATCAGCCATACCTTGCACCGGCCGGCTTGTCGGCGGCGTAGGGCCTTGTGGTATAACGGATCATGCGGCCCGCGGTCTCCTGCCGCTCGAGCCGGTAGCCGGGTTCGTCGGCCGGGCGGTTGACGATGAAGGAGAGCTTCACCGATTCCCAGCCATGCGAGGCATCGAAGGCGACGACGCGGATATAGCGATCGCCATAGAGCTTGCGGCATGCGTTCAGCTCCAGCATCAGCGCCGCCGCGTCGGGATTGTCGAACATCGGGTGGCCCCACATGTCCCAATAGGTGTTGCGCGGATGCGGGTCGTCGGTGACTTCGAGGCTGACGGCCCATTTGTTGTCGATGCAATACTGCACCTGGGCGCGGATCTGATCGTCGGTCAGGTCGGGCAGGAAGGAAAAGGCCCCTTGGGTGATGCGCATGGTCGTTCTCCTTATTCGGCCGCCGTTGCCACCGGGACAAAGTCCGGCGTATCGGTCGAGGCGTAGTCGAAGGTCACGTCCTTCCAGGTCTCGAGCGCCTGTTTCAGCGGCAGACAGTTCCTTGCCGCGTTCTCCAGGATCTGCGGTCCTTCGCGCACATAGTCGCGGCCCTCGTTGCGGGCGAGGATCATGCATTCAAGGGCAACGCGATTTGCCGTGGCGCCGGCGGCGATGCCCATAGGATGGCCGATGGTGCCGCCGCCGAACTGCAGCACGACGTCTTCGCCGAGCAGGTCGATGAGCTGATGCATCTGGCCGGCATGGATGCCGCCGGACGCCACCGGCATCAGCTTGTTGAGCGAGGCCCAGTGCTGGTCGAAGAAGATGCCGTTCTCCAGCCTCATCGGGTTATGGTCGTCGCGGCAGATGTCGTAGTAGCCCCTGGTGGTCGCCGGATCGCCTTCCAGCTTGCCGACCACGGTGCCGGCATGGATGTGATCGACGCCGGCGAGCCGCATCCATTTGGCGATGACGCGGAAGGATACGCCGTGGCTCTTCTGCCGCGTGTAGGTCGAATGTCCGGCGCGATGCAGGTGCAGGATCATGTCGTTCCGGCGCGCCCACTTGGCCATCGACTGGATCGCCGTGTAGCCGATCACGAGGTCGATCATGACGATGTTGGAGCCGAGTTCCCTGGCGAAGTCGGCCCGTTCGTACATGTCCTCCATGGTGGCCGCGGTGACGTTGAGATAGGTGCCCTTGATCTCGCCTGTCTCGGCCTGCGCCTTGTTGACCGCCTCCATGCAGTAGAGGAAACGCTCGCGCCAATGCATGAAGGGCTGCGAGTTGATGTTCTCGTCGTCCTTGGTGAAATCGAGCCCGCCCTTCAGCGCCTCGTAGACGACACGGCCGTAGTTGCGGCCCGAGAGCCCGAGCTTGGGCTTGACGGTGGCGCCGAGCAGCGGGCGGCCGAACTTGTCGAGGCGCTCGCGCTCGACGACGATGCCGGTCGCCGGACCCTGGAAGGTCTTCACATAGGCGACGGGAAAACGCATGTCCTCCAGCCGCAGTGCCTTCAACGGCTTGAAGCCGAAGACATTGCCGATGATCGAGGCCGAAAGATTGGCGATCGAGCCCGGCTCGAACAGGTCGAGGTCATAGGCGATGTAGGCGAAGTACTGTCCGGGCGCGTTCGGCACGGGATCGACCCGATAGGCCTTGGCGCGGTATTTTTCCGACGCCGTCAGCCGGTCGGTCCACACAACGGTCCAGGTTGCGGTCGAGGATTCGCCGGCGACCGCCGCGGCGGCCTCGATCGGGTCGACGCCGTCCTGCGGCGTGATCCTGAACACCGAGATTATGTCGGTGTCCTTGGGCTCGTAGTCGGGCTCCCAATAGCCCATCTTCTTGTATTCCATGACGCCGGATCTGTAGCGGTCCTTGCCGGTCACGGTCTCGGATCTGTTGGGCATGAGGCTGGTCCTTTCCTTCTCTGGCGGACCGCCGCTCAGGCGGCTTTCGCGGTTGCGATCTGCGGGTCGAGCTTTCCCGCGGCGTAGCGTTTGGCCATCTCGTCCATGGCGATGACCTTGATCTTCGAGGCGTTGCCCGCGGTGCCGAAGCGTTCGAAGCGATCGCGGCAGAGGTCGCGCAAGGCGTCCATGGCGGGCTTCAGGAATTTGCGCGGATCGAATTCGCGCGGATCCTGCGTCGCGACGCGGCGGAACTGTCCGGCCATGGCCATGCGGCAATCGGTGTCGATGTTGACCTTGCGCACGCCGTGGCGGATGCCGCGCTCGATCTCCTCGACCGGAACGCCGAAGGTCTGGGGCATCTCGCCGCCATATGCGTTGATGATGTCCTGCAGTTCCTGCGGCACGGACGACGAACCGTGCATGACCAGATGCGTGTTCGGCAGCTTCTCGTGGATCGCCTCGATCACCTGCATGGCCAGGATGTCGCCGTCCGGCTTGCGCGTGAACTTGTAGGCGCCGTGGGAGGTGCCGCAGGCGATCGCCAGCGCATCGACCCTGGTGGCTGTCACGAAGTCGACAGCCTGATCGGGGTCGGTCAAAAGCTGGTCATGGGCTAGCGCGCCTTCGGCGCCGTGACCGTCCTCGGCTTCGCCCTGGCCGGTCTCCAGCGAGCCGAGCACGCCGAGCTCGCCTTCGACGGACGCGCCGACCCAATGCGCCATGCGCGCGACGCGCTCGGTGATGGCGACGTTGTAGTCGTAGCTCGCCGGGGTCTTGGCGTCCGCCATCAACGACCCGTCCATCATCACCGAGGTGAAGCCGTGGCGGATCGCCGAAAGGCACGTGGCTTCGTTGTTGCCGTGGTCCTGGTGGATGCACAGCGGAATGGCCGGATGGATCTCGGTCAGCGCCTCCATCATCCTGGCCAGCATGATGTCGTTGGCATAGGAGCGGGCGCCGCGCGAGGCCTGGATGATGACCGGCGCGTCGCAGGCGCCCGCCGCCTCCATGATGGCGAGGCCCTGTTCCATGTTGTTGATGTTGAATGCCGGCACGCCGTAACCGTGCTCGGCGGCATGGTCGAGAAGCTGGCGAAGGGTGATGCGGGCCATTGTCGGTCCTCCTAGATGATGAGCTTCAGCGCCGCCGCAGCGACGGCTTCGGGCGTGATGCCGAAATGCTTGTAGAGGTCCGGAGCCGGGGCGCTGGCGCCGAAGCCGGTCATGCCGACGAAGGCGCCCGTGTCGCCGATCCAGCGGTCCCAGCCGAGACGGGCGGCCGCCTCGACGGCGACGCGCGGTGCCGAGCCGAGAACGGACTTGCGGTAGTCTGCGTCCTGTTCCTCGAACAATTCCCAGCACGGCATCGAGACGATTGCGGCGGCGATGCCGTGTTCGGCCTCCAGCCGTTCGGCGGCGGCAACGGCGATCTCGACTTCCGAGCCGGTGGCGATCAGCGTCACGGCGCGGTGCGTGGACGGCTCGCGCAAGACGTAGGCGCCCCGGCCCGACCGGTTCTCGTGGCCGTGTGCCTGGCGCAGCATCGGCAGGTTCTGCCGCGAGAGCACCAGCACGCTGGGCCGTGTCTCGCTCCTCAGCGCCAGCTCCCAGCATTCCGCCGTTTCGATGATGTCGGCCGGGCGGAAGACGTTGAGGTTCGGCGTCGCCCGCAGCATCGCCAGGTGCTCGATCGGCTGGTGTGTCGGGCCGTCCTCGCCGAGGCCGATGGAATCATGCGTCATCACATAGACGACGCGCTGGTTCATCAGCGCCGAGAGCCGCATCGCGCCGCGAGCGTAGTCGGCGAAGCAGAGGAAGGTGCCGCCATAGGGCACGAAGCCGCCATGCAACGCGATGCCGTTCATGGCCGCGGCCATGCCATGCTCGCGGATGCCGTAGTGAATGTAGCGGCCTGCGTAGTCGTCAGGCGCTATGCGATCCATGCCCTTGGTGATCGTCAGGTTCGAATGCGTGAGATCGGCGGAGCCGCCGACCGTCAGCTCGGTCGCGCCATTGATCGCGGCAAGCGCCATTTCGGAGGCCTTGCGCGTTGCGACCTTGGTCGCCTTCTCGACATGCTCCCTGCGGAAGGCGTCCAGTGCTTCGAAGACCGCATCGGGCAGCTTGCCCGAAAGCGCGCGCTCGAAATCCTCGCGCGCCGGCGAGGCGGCAAGCCGCCGCTCCCAGGCGCGCCGCGCCGCCTGGCCGCGTTCGGCGATCTCGCGCCAGGCCGAAAGGATTTCATCCGGAACCTCGAACGGTGCGTGGGCCCAGCCGATGTTTTGCCGCGTCGCGGCGATCTCCGCGTCGCCCAGCGGCGCGCCATGTGTCTTTTCCGAACCGCCGAGATTGGGCGCGCCTTTGCCTATCACTGTGCGGCAGGCGATCAGCGACGGTCGATCCGACCGCCGCGCGGCCTCGATCGCCGCGGCGACCGCCTGCATGTCGTGGCCATCCACCGACTGCACATGCCATCCGGCGGCTTTGAACCGGGCCGGCTGATCCATCGATGTCGACAGCGAGGTCGGCCCGTCGATGGAGATCGCGTTGTCGTCCCAAAGCACGATGAGGCGGGAAAGCTTCAGGTGACCCGCAAGGTCGATCGCCTCGTGGCTGATGCCTTCTTGCAGGCAGCCGTCGCCGGCGATCACATAGGTGTGGTGGTCGACGAGATCGGCGCCGTGGCGGGCGGCAAGCATGCGCTCCGCCAGCGCCATGCCGACAGCGGTCGAGATGCCTTGTCCGAGCGGACCGGTCGTCGTCTCGATGCCGAGCGCGTGGCCATGCTCGGGATGCCCGGCGGTGCGGCTGCCCAGCTGGCGGAACCGCTGCAATTCCCCGATCGGCATGTCTTCGTAGCCGAGCAGGTGATGCAGCGCATATTGCAGCATCGAGCCATGCCCGGCCGAAAGCACGAAGCGGTCGCGATCGGGCCAATCCGGCGCCGTCGGGTCGATGTTGATGAAGCGGCCGAACAATACCGTCGCGACATCCGCCATACCCATCGGCATGCCCGGATGTCCGGAATTGGCCTTCTGCACGCTGTCCATGGCAAGGGCGCGGATGGCGTTGGCCATGTCGCGCTCGGAGACGGCGGCGGCGGACTTCAATGCTGCCAGGCCTGTCATGACATCCTCCTCACGACACACGTTTCTTGCGTTCGATCAATTGCAGGATGAGCGGCGTCAGGATCAGCTGCATGGCAAGATCCAGCTTGTTGCCCGGCACCACTATGGAATTCGGCCGCGACATGAAGGAGTCGTGGATCATCGAAAGCAGGTAGGGAAAATCGATGCCGCGGGGGTTGGCGAAACGGATGACCAGCATCGATTCGTCGGGGGTCGGGATCCAGCGCGCGATGAACGGGTTCGACGTGTCGACGATCGGCACGCGCTGGAAGTTGATCGCGGTCTGCGAGAATTGCGGGACGATGTAGCGGACATAGTCCGGCATCCGGCGCAGGATCACATCCATGACCGCCTCGGTGGAATAGCCGCGCGTGGCGCGGTCGCGATGGATCTTCTGGATCCATTCGAGATTTATGACCGGCACCACGCCGATCTTGAGGTCCGCATGCCTGGCCAGGTTGATCTTGTCGGTGACGACGCAGCCATGCAGGCCTTCGTAGAAGAGCAGGTCGCTCGGCGCGAATTCGCGCCATTCGGTGAAATTGCCGGGCGGCGTGCCGTACTGCTTCTCCTCCTCCTCGTCATGGACATAGGTGCGGGTCCTTCCAGTTCCCCGGCGGCCATATTCCTCGAAGACGCCTTCGAGGATCCCGAGCTCGTTGGCCTCGGCATGGAAGTGCGTGAAGTTCGGATTGCCCGCCTTTTCCTGCGCGGCGACCTCCGCCTTCATCGCGGCGCGATCGTAGCGATGGAAGGCATCGCCTTCGATGAAGGCAGCCTCGATGTTCTCGCGCCGGAAGATCTGCTCGAAGATGCGCTTGACCGAGGTCGTGCCCGCGCCAGACGATCCGGTGATGGTGATGATGGGGTGCTTCGCCGACATGGTATCCGCTCAGGCCCTGAAGAGTCCGCGGCGGCTGAACAGCGGCGCGCGCTCGCCGATGGCGCTGGGTTCGGTGTGGTAGCGGGCGATGCGCGCGACTTCCCGCGCGGATCCGAAGACCACGGGCACACGCTGGTGCAGGCTCTCGGGTTCGATTTCCAGGATGCGGGTGATCGCATCGGTCGCGGCGCCGGCCGCCTGTTCGATCAGATAGGCGATCGGATTGGCCTCATAGACCAGCCGAAGCCGACCTTGGCTGTAACCACGGCGCTGGTCGCCAGGATACAGAAACACGCCGCCGCGCATCAGTATGCGGTAGCATTCGGCGACAAGCGAGGCGATCCAACGCATGTTGAAATCCTTCTCTCGTGGGCCTTCGGCGCCTTCCAGGCAGTCGTCGACATAGAGGCGAACGGCCTCGTCCCAGTGCCGGTAGTTGGCGGCGTTGATGGCGAACTCCTGGGTTTTCTGCGGGATGATCCGGCTTTCGTATGCCTGGACGAAGGTGCCCAGCCTGGTCGAATGCACGAAGACATGCGTACCGCTGCCGAGCGACAAAACGAGCGCGAGCTGCGGCCCGTAAATGAAGAATCCGGCGCCCAGTATGCTCACGCCCGCCTGCAAAAAAGAGGCGGCCGGATCGGCGTCCGGCGCGCCAGTTGCAGGGAGGAGCGAGAAAATCGTTCCGACCGACACGTTGGTGTCGATGTTGGAAGAGCCGTCGAGCGGGTCGATGGCGACGGCGAGCGGGGCCTGCCTGTCGAGCAGGACCGGTTGCTCCAGCTCCTCGGAGGCATAGAGCGCGACCGGAGCGCGACGCATGGCGTCGAGGAAGATGTCGTCGGCGAAGACGTCGAGATCCTTCTGGACATCGCCGTCGGCATTGGCGCCGCGGGTCCCGGCAAAAGCGGCGCCGAGCGCCCCCTGGTTGATGGCGTTGCGGACCTTGGTGGCGGCCTGCGTGAATTGACGGACGGTGGCAACGACCGCGGATCGGCGTTCGTCCGGCTGATCGCCGAGGTAGGAGTTCAAAAAAGCGTCGAGCGTTGCCGCTGGCATCGTAACCTCCCGGTCCGGCCGTATCCCTCGAGGCCGGATCGAGAGATGAAACCAAACGATCCATGCTAAGTAAAATTCAATAACTTTACCTACGCACTAAAAATAATTTAGTATGCTGCATGAGGAATCTCACGCTTAGGCAATTCAAGACCGTGCAGGCCATCGTGAGCCACGGGAAAATCGTGAGCGCGGCCAAGGTGTTAGGCCTTTCTCCTCCAGCGGTCACGATCCAGCTGCGGCAGGTGGAGGAGGAATTCCAGCTGGCCTTGTTCGACCGGACGTCGGACGGCATGCGTCCCACCGCCGCAGGGCTGGCCTTCGTCGAGGCGGCACAGGCCATCGAGGAGCGGCTTCGCATGCTCGAGGACGAGATGGACGCCATCAAGGGCGTGCGCACCGGCAGCCTGAGGCTCGGCGTCGTTTCCACCGCCAAATATTTCGCGCCGCGGCTGATGGCCGGCTTCATGAAGGAGCATCCCGATATCGACATGCGGCTCGCCATCGGCAATCGCGCCGAAACAATCGACAGGCTGAAGAACCACGACATCGACATCGCGCTGATGGGCCGTCCGCCCAAGGAAGTTTCGGTGCGCGCGTCCGTCTTCGGCGACCATCCGCTGGTCATCATCGCGCCGCCCGAGCACCCACTGGTCTCGGCACGCGACATTTCCAAGGAAAGGATCGCCGAGGAGCATTTCCTTATCCGCGAACCGGGCTCGGGCACGCGCATCTCGCTGGAAATATTTTTGAGCGACGTGCCCGGCCGGATCGACGATCTCGGCGTCGAGATGGGTTCGAACGAGACGATCAAGCAGGCGGTGATGGCCGGTCTCGGCATCGCCTTCATCTCCGCCCACACCATCGCCGCGGAAACGGAAGCCGGCCGGCTCGTCATTCTCGACGTGGCCGGCATGCCGATCCGCCGGCAATGGTTCTCCGTGATGCGCACCGATCACGTGATCTCGCCGGCCATGGCGACCTTCAACGATTTCCTGATGCGCAAGGGCGCGACTTACCTGCCCCTGTTCGGCAAGCTGTATCCACATGCCGAAGCAGACGAAGCTGCGCCGGCACGGCAAGCGAGAACGCCTGCAAGGCGGCCCAAGTGAAACGTCTGACATATCGGCCGTCGGGATCGTGCGAAAGGGTTCGGAAAGGGCGTGAGCAATGGTCTCCGTCATGGCGATCGGCCGGCCCACATGTTATATTGCGTATTGCTAATAGAAGTGTGGGGCGGCAATTCGCACTCTCAGCAAGGCGGAAGGGTAGCCAACCCTGCCGGCGGATCGTTATGCGCTCAGGCGTGGGGTTCGGGATTTCGAAGGGGAAGGGGCAATGCTTTATACAATCGTGATGATGGTCTGCATGTCGGCCATGCCGCATACCTGCGAGCAACGCGAGGAAATGGCGGACGGCCTGGCGATGAATCCCGGCGTGGCCTTCATGCAGGCGCAGCCGCTGGTCGCGCATTGGCTGGAGACGCATCCCGGCTATTTCGTGCAGCGCTGGCGCGTGCTGCCCGGCCGGAGCAGTTGACCGAGACAGGTTATTTCTTCGCGGCAAGCGTCTCGGAGACGGTCTTGGCCAACTGATAGAGCCGCTGTTCGATGATCGTCGGCACGTCGCAGACGTAAGTCAGCGATTGCGCGCGCTCGGTGAAGATCCGCGTCGCGAAATTCAGCTGGTCGGTGCGCCGCTCGACCTCGTCCGGATCCGCGTCGGGCTTTGCGCGCAACGCGTCGACATCGGACGCTTGCTTGCGCAAGTCGGCGGCCATTTCGAGCTGCCTGTGAGCGTAACGGGAAATGCCGGCAATCACGTGAGAGCGCTCGGCGTCCATGTGGTCGAACAGGCCCTGCATGAGCATCGCCATTTTCGTTGCAAGCTGCTCGGCCGGAAGCGATTCCGCAAAATCCCTGATCTTCTTCTGCGCATCGCCGAGCGGCAGCCGCCGTGCCGCGACGTCCTCGACAAGGGCGGAGACCGATGCGTCGTCTGACCAGTCCTTGGCCGAGGGCGGAAGATCCGGCCCGTTCCAGACCTGGCCGAGCGACAATTGCGGCACCTTGCGCTGGACGCAGGGCCAGTCCGGATCGGCGGTCGCCGCGCCGGCGTTCGTGCCCGGCGCAAGCAGGCTGACCATAACCAGGCTGAGAGCAAAGGCTGTTCTGGCCATCAGGCATTTCCTCCCGTGTCCTGCTTGCGGGTCATCAGGCCGCGTGAGGGATCGTAGGCGATGATGGCTGCGGCCAGGAACAGCAGCGTGCATCCGGCGACGACGCCCAGCGACACCCAATCGACCTGCCCGTAAAAGGCGAAGCGGATCAGTTCGACCGCATAGGTGAACGGATTGACGAGACAGATCTTGTAAAGGAGGGGGCTGGCCTCCTGGATGCGCCACAACGGATAGAGGGCCGGTGAGGCGAAATAGCCAGGGAATATGACGAAGTTCATGATGCCGGCGAAGTTTTCGAGCTGCTTGATCATGGAGGACAAAAGCATCCCGAGGGCGCAAAGCATCATGCCCGACAAAAACAGCGCCGGCAGCACGAACAGGTAGCCGAGGGGCGGCGCCTTGACGCCCCAGAACCACGCCACGATCAGGAAGGCGTAGACCTGCGCGATCGACACGGCGACGCCGGCAAGCATCTTCGACACCAACAGGAACCAGCGCGGAAACGGGCTGACGAGCAGGGTGCGCATATTGCCCATCTCGCGGTCGTAGACCATCGACAGCGAAGACTGCATGCCTGAGAACAGAAGGATCATGCCGCACAGGCCGGGCGTGATGTAGACCTCGTAAAGGACGTAGGTCTTGTAGGGCGGGATGATCGAGACGCCGAGCACCTGGCGAAAGCCGGCGGCGAAGATGAACAGCCAGACGAGAGGCCTGACCAGCGAGGAGATGAAGCGCTCGCGTTGATGGAGGAAACGCAGGCACTCGCGGAGCACGACGCCCTTGAGGCAGATGAGATAGTGACGCAGGCCGAACGCGCCCGACCTCACCGGCGTGACAGAGGCGAGTTTTTGCGGCGTTGCGGACGTGCTCATGGCGAAATCTCCGCAATGCCGGCCGTCCCGCTGCGGTTGAGCTTCGAGAAGGCGTCGCGGATCGAACCGGTGCCGCTGGCCTGGATCAGATCGGACACCGTGCCGCTGGCGACGAGGTTGCCCTGGCGCAGCACGACGGCATGGTCGCCGTCCTCGACTTCGTCGATCAGGTGCGTGGCCCACAAAACGCCGATGCCCTCGGTGTGGACGAGCCTGCGGATGGTGGCCAGGATGCCGGCGCGCGACTGGATGTCGAGACCGACGGTCGCCTCGTCGAGCAGCAGCAGGGAGGGGCGATGGAGCAGCGCCCTGGCGATCTCGATCCGTCGCATCTGGCCGCCGGAGAGGGAGCGGGCCTTGTCGTGCTCACGGCCTTGCATGTCGACTGTTTCGAGCAGGGTGGCGATGCGCTGCCGGGCCTCGCGCCCGCCGATACCGTGCAGCGAGGCGTGGTAGGAGAGGTTCTGGTACACGCTGAGATCGAGGTCGAGCGTGCGTGCCTGAAACACGATGCCGACACATCTGAGCGCTTCGCCGGAAGCGCGGCGGATGTCATGGCCGAAGATGCGGATCGATCCGTGGCGGGTGTCGTAAAGGTGGCTGATCAGCGAGAACAAGGTTGTCTTGCCCGCTCCGTTGAGGCCGAGCAGAACGGTGAAAGTCGCCGGGGCGATCGAGAAGGACACGTTGTTCAGCGCCCGTTTGGAACCGTAGGAATGGCTGACGCCGGCGACGTCGAGCGCCGCCACCTCATTTCCCGGCCCGCCTGTCCGCACATGCTGCACGCCGATCACCCTGTCCTCATATGCGCACCGTTCTCATTCGCCCGTTCTCGTGTGCCAGGTCTCATTTGCCAGGTCTCATTTGATCGTGATCTTTCCCTTGAGGCCCTTGTCGGCAAGGTCGGGGACGGACCAGCTGTACTCGCCCGGGCGCACGGTGTGGAACTGGACCAATATGGTTCCCGCATCGTCGAATTCGAGCCAGGCCGGCGCGCCGGCCATATGCACTTCGAGATCGTTTATGACGATCTGGTCGATCCAGACATTGCGCCACAAGTCGGTCATGAACTTGTATTCGAAGCCGCCGTGAGATGTGATCTTCCAGCGATAGCCCTGGCCGGCGATCAGCTCGAAATCCGTGCGGTTGACGTCATAGCTGGATTTGTCCGAGCCCAGGACCAACTCGGGGAGGGTCTTGCTGGATCGCGTCACCTTCGGCGTATCGTCGTCGGCGCTGGCCGCGAGCGGAGCAACCGCCAGTCCGACCAGGACGGCGAAGGCAATGGTGCGGTTGATCGTCATGAAATGAACCTCCCGGCTTGCTTGGGGCATCGCTAGTTGGGCGATATGGCCACGCCCCATGGCTGCTGGCCGACGGTGAGCGACTGGACCGGTTCATCGGTCGCCGTATCGATGAAGGTGATGTCGTTCGAGTTGCCGTTCGTGGTGATCAGCGTCTTCTGGTCGGGGGTGAAGGCCAGATGCCAGACGCGCTGCCCGACGAGGATGTATTTTTCCACTTCGTAGGTTTCGGTGTTGATCACCGCGACATGGTTTGCCGGGCCGAGCGCGACATAGGCCTTCTTGCCGTCAGCAGTTATGGCGATGCCGACGGGTTGGATGGTCTCGGCCCGCAATCCGTTGATCGCGAACTGGATCTTCTTCACCACCTGGCGCTTGGCGTTGTCGATGACGCTGACCGTGCCACCGACCTCGGCGCTGACCCAAACCTGGGAGCCGTCGGGCTTGAATTCGGCGAAGCGCGGACGCGTATCGACCAATACGTTATCGGTCACATCATGGCTTCGCGTGTCGATGAAATGCGCCATGCTGGTGGTTTCGGAGGTGTTGACCATGGTCTTGCCGTCGGGGCTGACGCCCATGCCTTCCGGCTCGACGCCGACCGGGATCTCCGAGAGCACCGCCTTGCTCGCGACATCGACGACGGTGACCAGATTGTCGTCCTCGTTGGCGATATAGAGCGTCTTGCCGTCAGGCGAGAGCACGAACAATTCAGGATCGGGCCCGGAGGGCAGATCGCCAACGACGTCAAGGCTGGACGTATCGATGATCTGGACCGTGTCGTCGTCGCTGGCGCACAGATAGACGAACTTGCCGTCGGGCGAAATCGTGATGCCGCGCGGCCTCTGCCCGACATCGACGGTCTTGATCACCTTCATCGTCGCCGTGTCGACGACGGTCATGGTGTTGTCCTTCTCGTTGGAGACATAGGCCGTATAGGCCGATGCCGGACCCGCCATGAGGCAGGTCGCGAGAAAGGCGAGTGCACAAGCTCGTCCCTGCACCGATTTTCCTCCCGATTGCTTTCTACTTAAGGACGCATTTGGTCTCCGGCTGATCGACGCCGAGCGTGTCGAGCTCGGAAACCTGGTGGAGATAGCCCTCCTGCGGCGAGGTCGAGACGACCGACTTGGTGTCGCTGAGCAGGATCGGCTGGCGCAGCTGAAGGTTCCATCTGCGGAAGGTCAGCTTCTGGCCCTTGAAGGCGGCGACCGAGAAATCGTCGGAGCGGATGTAGTCGCTGACCTTTTTCGGATCGTCACCATTGGTGCGCGTGGTGGCTTCGCCGACGGCCCGCACGGCCGTCCAGGCTGACATGTCCTTGGAGAGCATCCGCCGGCCGGTCGTCCTCAGGAACCGGCTTTGCATCTGGATGCCGCCCCACTGCTCGCTCGCGGGGTGCCATGACGACGCGACAAGCCCGGCCGTGCCCGCGACCGGCCGCGGCGTCCAGGTGCGGTAGGGCACATAGGTTCCGAAGACCTCGCTCTCGTCGGCGACCAGCACCACGTCGTGCTCCGGCAGGTCCTGCGTGAACACGGAGATCTGCTGCTGGATCTGCGTGGCGCCGGTGTCGGTGCGCCTGGCGGTGCCGCTGTCCTTGAACTCCTTCTCCGCCACGATCTGGCCGCCGAAACGGGCAGCCGCGCGGCGCAGCGCATCGGCGTAGAGATGGTCCTGCTCATGCGAACCGTAGAGCAGCACCCAGTTCGGCCATTTCTTCACCATGAGATACTGCGCCAGCGCGTCGGCCAGCATGCTGCGTGTCGGTGCGATGTGGAAGACGTTTATGCGGCAGTTCTCCTCGCGCAGGCTGTCGTCGGTGGCGCCGATGTTGAAGATGAGCACGCCCTTGTCGCGCGCGATGTCGGCGATGGACAGCAATTGCCTGGCCGAGAGGTCCGCGACCACATAGCGGTCGCCTTTGGCGATCAGGTCGTCGAATGCCTGAACCGCATCGGAGTCAGGTTTTATTTCGGTGATGTCGAGACCGAATTTCTGGCCAAGGAACGTTCCTGTCGTGTTGTTGTCGCCGATCGCGACCTTGGCGCCGGCAACGCCCTCGTCCCTTGGCGGTAGGTCGAGCAGGGAAAGCGTCAGCTGCGGCGCGTACGCCCGCAAATAGCCTATCTTGATTTCGGTGATCTTCTTTTCAGGCTTGGCCGCTGCAGCCGGTTGCTTGCTCGCAGATTCCTGGGCCGCCGCACCGGAAAAATTGGCGGCCAGGAAAAGAAAGCACAAAAAAGTCGTGAGAGTGCTCGGCACCGCGCCCATCGATAACATTACCCACTCTCGTGCCGGGTCCAATCCTATCGGACCGGCGCCAAGCCAAGGTGCCCACTGAGACGTTAGCGGAAGCGTTGGATTTATCAAACCTTGTAAGCTGGCCTGCCACTTCTGCTTTAGTCCTATTCGCCACCGGCAAGAGGCTGGCGAGCAGGCCGATGGGGGGACCTTGGTAGAATAGACTTATGAGGGAGACCGTTCGATTATTGCGACCTCACTACGGCTTGGAAACGGTATTTTTGTTGCGAGGCGGACCTCAGGTTCCGCCGGAACGTGAAGTTTTTCGACTGCCTTGGGAGGAGTGCCTCATGAAAACGCGTGCCGCCGTAGCCGTTGCCGCCGGAAAGCCGCTGGAGATCATGGAGGTCGACCTCGAAGGTCCCCGCGAGGGCGAGGTGCTGGTCGAGGTGAAGGCGACCGGCATCTGCCACACCGACGAGTTCACGCTCTCGGGCGCCGATCCGGAAGGCATTTTTCCGGCCATCCTCGGCCATGAGGGCGCCGGCATCGTCGTCGATGTCGGTAAGGGCGTCACCTCGGTCAAGAAGGGCGACCATGTCATCCCGCTCTACACGCCCGAATGTCGGCAGTGCCCGTCATGCCTGTCGAGGAAGACCAATCTGTGCACCGCCATCCGCGCCACGCAGGGGCAAGGCCTGATGCCGGACGGCACCTCGCGCTTCTCGATCAATGGCGAGAAGCTCTTTCATTACATGGGCTGCTCGACCTTCTCCAACTTCACCGTGCTGCCCGAGATCGCGGTGGCCAAGGTCAATCCGGACGCCCCCTTCGACAAGATTTGCTACATCGGCTGCGGCGTCACCACCGGCATCGGCGCCGTGATCAACACAGCCAAGGTGGAGCAGGGCGCCACGGCTGTGGTCTTCGGCCTCGGCGGCATTGGCCTCAACGTCATCCAGGGTCTTCGCCTTGCCGGCGCCGATATGATCATCGGCGTCGATTTGAACAACGACAAGAAGGCCTGGGGCGAGAAGTTCGGCATGACGCATTTCGTCAATCCGAAGGAGATCGACGGCGACATCGTGCCTTATCTGGTCAACATGACCAAGCGCGGCGCCGACCAGATCGGCGGCGCCGACTACACCTTCGACTGCACCGGCAACACCAAGGTGATGCGCCAGGCGCTGGAGGCCTCGCATCGCGGCTGGGGCAAGTCGGTCATCATCGGCGTTGCCGGCGCCGGCCAGGAGATTTCGACCAGGCCGTTCCAGCTGGTCACCGGGCGCACCTGGATGGGCACCGCCTTCGGCGGCGCGCGCGGCCGCACCGACGTGCCGAGGATCGTCGACTGGTACATGGAAAAGAAGATTGAGATCGATCCGATGATCACCCACACGCTGAAGCTCGAGGACATCAACAAGGGTTTCGACCTCATGCATGAGGGCAAGTCGATCCGCAGCGTCGTGGTTTACTGAGGAAAGCCACCAGGCCGCAGGCCGGAAAGCCCGCGACCTCTGTGGTCAAACATGGGAGGAAGTTGGAATGGCCGAGAAACTGCATCACTCGATCGACAA
>CCNB01000007.1:292192-346010 GCA_000824785.1 Mesorhizobium plurifarium
GTCACCGAGAACGGCGACAAGCTCAAGGTGGTCGATCCCTCGGCGCTCATCCAGCGCCATGCCTGCACCGGCTGCGGCGTCCACATGTACGGACCGGTCGAGCGCGACCATCCCTTCAAGGGCCTGTCCTTCATCCATCCCGAGCGCTTCGAGGAGGACGGCTGGTCGCCGCCGGGCTTTGCCGCCTTCGTCTCCTCGATCATCGAATCCGGCGTCGACCCGAGCCGCATGGACGGTATCCGCGGCCAGCTGAAGTCGATCGGGCTGGAGCCCTATGACTGCCTCAGCCCCGGCCTGATGGACTATATCGCCACCTGGACGGCGAAGAAGTCCGGGGCCTTGGCGGCCTGAGCGTTTCACCGTTTCACGGAAACGGCGAAACGCTCTATCCTTTGACTTTACGCAATTCCAGACGGAAAGCCGCCCACACTTTTCCTGGAATTGCTCAAGCCCGCTTGCCGCGCCGAGGGGCGCGGCTGCGCCGAAAATCCCGGGGATGCGGCCGATGAGGCCGCGTCCCTCTCGGGGTCCTCGAAGCATCTGAATTGCCCTTCGTCCTGGCGCCGCCGTCGATTTTTCCGGCGGCCCGAGAACACCTCCGATTGGGCGAATCGTCCTACAAGAATCCCTTTGGCCGGCATGCCGTCCACGGTCATCGGAACCGCGGGTCGCCTGGCGCCGTAGTTCAAGCGCGTTGGCCAAGCTCGGCCGCTGCTTCGGTTTCAGCGAAGCAAAGGACAGAAAAAGACTTCTTTTTGCGATCCGGCCCGGATGCTCTCTTGCAGGCCTAGAACACGCTAGGCCCGCCCGGAGGCGACGCATAACAAGAGAGCGGCTGCCAAAACGCCGCTTGGCATCGGCCGTTGAATGGGGCCGATGCCGGCAACAGCCATGGGGAACCACGATAATGAAGACATTCCGAAACTGCCTGATGACCGCGGTCGCCGCAGGTCTGTTGGGTCTGGGGCTTGCCGCTCCCGCCAATGCCGGCGCTATCCGCCTCGGCATGACCACCTGGGTAGGCTACGGGCCGCTGTTTCTGGCCCGTGACCTCGGCTACTTCAAGGAAGCCGGCGTCGATGTCGACCTGAAGATCATTGAAGAATCAGCACTCTACATGGCGGCTGTCGCCGGTGGCGACCTCGACGGCGCTGCCTCCACCGTCGACGAGCTGATGAAGTATCGCTCGGACGAGCTCTGCTTCAAATATGTGGTGGCGCTCGACGACAGCCATGGCGGCGACGGCGTCGTCACGCAGCCCGACGTCAAGTCGCTCAAGGACCTGAAGGGCCAGCAAGTGGCCTTGAACGAGGGCTCCATTTCCGAATTCTGGTTCAACGTGCTCCTGAAAAAGGAAGGCATGACCGAGGACGATGTCACCATCACCAACATGACCGCCGATGATGCGGCGACCGCCTTCATCGCCGGCCAGGTTCCCGCCGCAGTGACCTGGGAGCCGCATCTCACCGAAGTCCGCAAGGGCGGCAAGGGCAAGGTGCTGATCGATTCCACGACCACGCCCGGCCTGATCGTCGATGTGATCGCGCTCGAATGCGACCTGATCGAGAAGCATCCCGAGGACGTGAAGGCCCTCATCAAGGGCTATTACAAGGCGGTCGACTACATCAAGACCAACCCAGACAAGGCCTATGAGATCATGGCCAAGGGCATTGGCGGCTATCTCGAGAAGCCCGAGGATTTCGCTGCCGGCGCCAAGGGCGTGCGCTACTACGACCGCGCCCGCAACCTGGAATTCTTCGGCACGCCGGAGAAGAGCGAGGCGGCCGACCTGGTGAACTTCGCGCAGGACATCTGGGGCAAGGCCGGCAAGCTCAAGATGACGATCGACTCGAAAACCATCCTCGACACCGATTTCATCAAGGAACAGTGAGCTTTCGGGATCACCAGGGTCGGCCCGTCCGGGCCGCTCCCGTTTTCTCAAAGCCAGGTTTTCGCGTTTAGATCTACGGAGGCCATCTTATGGCACAGAGGCGGACGGCGTGGACACGCCTGACGACCCCATTCGCCACCATTCCCGCCAGCACGGCAACAACGCTCGCGCTGGCGATGTGGGTGGTTGTGATCGGCGGCTGGGCGTTGCTGTCCTATGGCCGCGTCGTGCCGAACATGTTCCTGCCGACGCCCGGAACCGTGCTCGAGACGACCTATCGCATGTCGCTCGACGGCAGCCTTTTCTACCACACTTTGACCAGCGCCAAGGTGGTGATCCTGGGCTTCATCGTTTCCTCGCTGATCGCGGTGCCGCTGGGACTTTGGATGGGGACCTACCGGGCGGTGCAGGCGCCGCTGGAGCCGTTGGTCAACTTCATCCGCTATCTGCCGGTGACCTCCTTCGTGCCGCTGTTCATCCTTTGGATCGGCATCGGCATCGAGCAGCGCATCGCGGTCATCTTCTTCGGCACCTTCTTCCAGCAACTCGTGATGATCTCCGATTGCGCGCGCAGCGTCTCCAGGGATCTGGTCAATGCCTCCTACACGCTCGGCACCAAGCGCAGCGAAGCGGTGTGGCACGTCATCTTCCCGGCAGCGCTTCCGGCGATCCTCGACACGCTTCGCGTCACCATGGGCTGGGCCTGGACCTATCTGGTCGTGGCCGAGCTCGTCGCGGCGTCGAGCGGCCTCGGCTACATCAGCCTGAAGGCGATGCGCGGCTTCCAGGTCGACGTGATCTTCATGGCGATCGCCGCGATCGGTCTTCTCGGCCTGATCACCGACACGGCATTCCGCGTTCTCCGGGCAAGGGTCGCGCCATGGGCACCTTGATCTTGAACGCATCCTCGCAAACCGCAGCCGGATCAAGGGTAGTGATGACCGAAACCGTCAAGGCGAACAATTTGGACGGCATGGCCTCCGCCAATATCGATGCGCGCGCCGCCGGCACCACGATGGCCATCGAGGACGTGACATTGCGCTACGGCGACGCCAACGGCGTGCTGGCGCTGGACGATGTGTCGCTGAAGGTGGCCAGGAATGAATTCTGCGTCATCGTCGGTCCTTCGGGATGCGGCAAATCCAGCTTGCTGTACCTTGCGGCCGGCCTCAATGACGCGACCTCGGGCAGCATCAAGGTCGATGGCAGGGAAGTGATCGAACCGGGTCCGGACAGGGGCATGGTGTTCCAGGGCTACACCTTGTTTCCCTGGCTCACGGTGCGCGCCAACATCGAATATGGGCCTAAGCGCAAGGGGCTGCCCGCGGAGCAGCGCAAGCAGATCGTCGACCAGTATCTCAACGAGGTCGGCCTCGCGCCTTTTGCGGACCACTATCCAGCGCAGCTTTCCGGCGGCATGAAGCAGCGCGTGGCGATCGCGCGCGCCCTTGCCAACGACCCGGCCGTGCTGTTGATGGACGAACCCTTCGGCGCGCTCGACAGCCAGACGCGCGGCACCATGCAGAAGCTGCTGTTGCGCGTCTGGGAGCGGCAGCAGAAGACGGTGCTCTTCGTCACCCACGACATCGACGAGGCGCTGGTGCTGGGCGACCGCGTCCTGGTGATGACGGCGAGGCCCGGCAAGATCAAGGCCGAGATCAAGGTCGACATACCCCGGCCGCGCTCGATGGACGTGATCCTTGAGCCCGACTTCATCGCGCTCAAGCGCCGTATCCTCGGCCTTCTGCACGACGAGATCGACGAGGATCACTAAACTAATCTCTCGACATAGGGTTTCTGAAAAGGTTGCAGGCTTGTCGGCAAGATTTTCGTCGTTCATTTCCGAGTAATCAGCGCAGACGCTGGGGATTGGCCGAAGCCTCTCACCTTCGTCATCCACGGGCGGAGCGACGCGAAGCGGCGCGCAGACCCGAGGATCCATTCCGTGACCTTGGCCAAGGAACGCAGCGGAGCAGAATTCTGGACCGCGGCAGCGCTCGGAAGTCACGGAATGGATTCTAGGGTCTGCGCGCGTCGCTTCGCTCCTTGCTCCGCCCTAGAATGACGACCTTGGGAGGCTTCCGCCAGTTCCGGATGTTTGCAATGATCACCGAAACGGTGATGACCTATTTGCCGCCACTACGCCCCGAGCCGAGGATCATCTCGGAAGCCTTCTGGCCGATCATCATGCTTGGCGCGTTCGTGTTGCCCCCGATCAATTTCGGCATGACCGACGCATCCGCGACCCTGAGCCGCTCCACGCCGCCGAGCGCCTTGCCGCGATTGACCGGAATGCGGCGATTGTTGAGCTCAGGCTGCGGCACGCCGACGAAGCAATAGTCGTAGTTCGGGTTGCCGTAGAGCGAGAGGATGCCCGCCGGCACCTTGACCCGCAGGCTGTTGTCGCTGCCGCCGGCCTCGACCAGGCACACTCTGACCGACGGATCGGCGCTCAGCCGATTGGCGACCACGCAGCCGGCCGAGCCGGCACCGACAACGATATAGTCAAATTCAGCCGCTTCCATCCAACCCCCAAGACGCGGCTCAAGCCGCGGGTTCTTCCCAGACCGGTTTGCCGCCGACGATCGTCTTCAGCACCTTGATATCGGCGATCTTGTCCGGCTCGACCCGCAGCGGATCATCGGAAAGCACGATGAAGTCGGCGAGCTTCCCCGCCGCCAAACTGCCCTCGTCGTTCTCCCGGTGGCCGGCAAAGGCAGCCCCCAGCGTATAGGCATGGAGCGCCTGCGCGACGGTGATCCGCTGCTGCGGGACCCATCCGGTTTCCGGCTGGTGATCCCGGCTTTGTCGCAGCACCGCATTGCGAATACCGATGAGCGGATTGAGATCGACGATGGGCCAATCGGTTCCAAACGCGACGGCGCCGCCGGCTTCCAGGATGGAGCGAACGGGAAAGGCGCGCGGCAGGGATGCGGAGCCGACGCGCGCCTCCCAAAGCCCTTCCATCCCGAGCCACTGGTCGCGCGGATAGATCATGGCGGGCTGGAAGCTCGCTATCGCTCCTGTCTCGGCAAAGCGCTCGATGTCTCGCGGGGTGGGTATTTCGCAGTGTTCCACCCGCGGCCGACGCTGCCGCGAGCGTTCGCCATCCGCGGCGTAGGCATCGAGCGCCATTTCGATGGCCCCCGTTCCGATCGCGTGCGTCCAGACCTGAAAGCCTTCCTGCTGCGCGCGGCTAACGGCCGCGTTGTAGGCGGCTGCCTTCCACAGGCATGTTCCGGTTTCGCCCGGTTTGTCGGCATAGCCCTGGGGCATGAAGCCCGTATGGGATTCCAGCACGCCGTCCAGGAAGAATTTGATGACGCGCCCGTCGAGAAAGTCCGGGTCGAGGTCATCCCTCCACCCAGATACGCGCGCGATCACCTCGTCGAGGTTCGAATCCGGATTTACAATGCTCGAAAGCGTGAAGCGCAGGCTGAGCTCGCCATTCGTGAATATTTCAGCCAGCAAGGGGACCGCTTCGTCATCCATTCCGGCGCTTTGAACCCGTGACAATCCGAGGCGGTTGGCTTCCTTGATGGCGTGGAGCAGCGCTGATCGCATGTCCGATGTCGAGGGCTGAGGGACCAGTTCTTCGAGCCGGGACCACGCTTTCTCCTTCAGCCATCCGGTCGGCTCGCCGCTCGCATCCCTGACGATCTCGCCGCCTTCGGGGTCGGGCGTATCCCGGATGATGCCGGCAAGTTCCAGCGCCTTGCTGTTCAACCAGGCGGCGTGCGCCATGCCCGAGCGGAAGAAAACGGGGCGATCGGCGACGACTTGGTCGAGAAGCGATTTGTGGAATCCGCCTTCGGGGAGGTCAGGGTAGCCGTAGCTGAACTCGCTGCCCACGATCCATGCGCGGTCGGGATGAGCCTGCGCATAGGCCTTCAACCGGTCGAGGACTTCGCCGAACGTCTTTGCTTCCCGCAACCGCACCTCATCGAGGTATTTGCTTCCCCAGGCGAAATGCAGGTGGGAGTCGATGAAGGCCGGCATAGCGAACCGGCCTTGGAGATCGACGATTTCGGCGTCTTTGGATGTTTGCAGTCTGACGGAGGACCAAGAGCCGACAGCAGCAATGCGCTCGCCGCGAACCAGCATCGCCTCGGCAACGGGATTCGCTGGATCGACCGTATAGAGCGCGCCGTTCGTGTAAAGGGTCTCTCGCGCCATTTGACTTTCAGCGGCCATCGCTCTCATGCGGGTGATGAAGGCAAGGAACCACCGAATCCGAGGCGGAAGAATAACTTTTTCCGGTACCCGTGCTTAGGGTTTGCCTAAGCCTGATCGATGTTCGGAGGCGGTACCGTCGACCTTGTCGTGGGAATCCGCAACCGCGCCGCGATCCCGTCTCAGCGTTTAGGGATAAGCTAAGCACTGACACATGAAATCATAATTTTCGCTCCGCCAGCCCGTCACTAAAAGCAAACCGGACCTCCATCGCAGCGGCGAAAGCCCCATCGGAAGAGACGTGGATATGTCGGTTGAGAAGATAGACACGCTCGTCGTCGGCGGCGGCCAGGCCGGGGTGGCCATGAGCGAGCATCTGAGCAAATGCGGGGTGCCTCATCTCGTGCTCGAGCGCGGCCGGATCGCCGAGCGCTGGCGCTCGCAGCGGTGGGACTCCCTGGTCGCCAACGGCCCGGCCTGGCATGACCGTTTCCCAGGCATGGAGTTTCCCGTGACGGGTCCCGACGGCTTTCCGCCCAAGGAGGAAGTCGCCGACTATTTCGTCGCCTACGCCAAGCAGATCAATGCGCCGATCCGCTGCGGCGTCGAGGTCAAGCTCGTGCAGAGGAATGTCGGCCGTCCGGGATTCCGCGTCGAGACGTCGGATGGCGTGATCGAGGCCAACAGCGTGGTGGCCGCGACCGGACCTTTCCAGGTTCCCGTCATCCCGCCTCTCGTTCCCGCCGATGCCGGCATCCTGCAAATCCATTCCAGCGCCTACCGCAATCCCGCGCAACTGCCTAAGGGCGCCGTGCTGGTGGTCGGCGCGGGATCCTCGGGCGTGCAGATTGCCGACGAGCTGCAGCGCTCAGGCAGGCGCGTCTATCTCTCGGTCGGCCCGCATGACCGGCCGCCGCGCTCTTATCGCGGACGCGACTTTTGCTGGTGGCTGGGCGTGCTCGGCAAATGGGACCTCGAGACCCCGGGGCCCGGCACGGAACATGTCACGATCGCGGTCAGCGGCGCACGCGGCGGCGAGACGATCGACTTCCGCCGCCTGGCCGCGCAGGGACTTACGCTCGTCGGCATGACAAAGGCGTACCAGGACGGCGTGATGAGTTTCGCGCCCGATCTTGCGAAGAACATCGCCCGCGGCGACGCCAATCTGATGTCGCTGTTGGACGAAGCCGACGCCTATGTCGTCCGCAACGGTCTCGACCTCCCGGAAGAGCCCGCCCTGCGCAAAATTGGCCCGGACCCGGACTGCGTGATCAATCCGATCAGTGAGCTCGATCTCGCCGAGGCCGGGATAACAGCGATCATCTGGGCGACGGGTTTCGCCGTCGATTACAGCTGGCTGAAGGTCGACGCTTTCGACGACAAGGGCCGGCCAAGGCACCAGCGCGGCGTCTCGGTCGAGCCGGGGATCTATTTCCTTGGGCTGCCCTGGCAGTCGCGCAGGGGGTCGAGCTTCATCTGGGGTGTCTGGCACGATGCCAAGCATGTGGCCGACCGCATTTCGACGCAGCGCAAATATCTCGCCTACCACGCCGCCGCGACGCGCGAGCCCGTGGACGCCTGACTAGAGCGGCGAGCCCGACCCATGGAGACCAATATGGCGCATACGAGAATTCGCAAATTCAACACCAAGGACACCTATCCCGAGCAGAAGCTCGACAACGATCTGTGCCACGCGGTCGTGACGCGCGGCGGCCGGACCGTCTATCTGCGCGGACAGTGCCCGCAGGATCTCGACACGGCGAAGAACATCGACAGCCATGATCCGGTAGAGCAGACCCATAAGGTCATGCAAAACATCAGGCAGCTCGTCGAAGAGTGCGGCGGCACGATGGAGCATCTGGTGAAGGTGGTGGTCTACATCACCGACGTGCGCCATCGCGAAGCCGTCTACCGGACGATGGGCGAGTATATCAAAGGCGTTCACCCGGTTTCGACCGGCCTGGTCGTGTCGGCCCTGGCGCGGCCGGATTGGCTGGTCGAGATCGACGGCACCGCCGTCATTCCGGACTAACGCGCCATGACCTTTTCCATCGTCGCGCGCTGCAGGCGCACTGGCATGTTCGGCGTGGCGGTGTCCTCGTCGTCTCCCGCGGTCGCGGCGCGTTGCGCCTATGCGCAAGCGGGCGTTGGCGCCGTCGCCAGCCAGAACGTCACCGACCCGACGCTCGGGGCCCGGGCGCTGGAACTGATGGCGCGCGGTGCCTCGGCCGCCGAGGCGGTCGCCATCATCAAGCGCACGGCCACCTTCAGTGAATACCGTCAGGTGCTGGCGGTCGACACCGCCGGCGGCAGCGCAATCCATTCGGGACCGAAAGCCCTCGGCATCTGGGCCGAGGCGCGCGGTGAAGACGTCGCCTGCGGCGGCAACCTGCTCGCAAATGACGGCATCCCGCAGGCCATGGTCGACGCGTTCCTCGTTTCGGAAGGGCACCTTGGCGACCGGTTGATCGCCACGATGCGCGCCGCGCTCAAAGCCGGCGGCGAGGCAGGGCCTGTCCGCTCGGCCGGCATGAAGCTGGTGCGCGATGTGTCCTGGCCTGTCGCTGACCTGCGTTGCGACTGGACCGAGGACTGCCCGATCGAGCAGCTGGCAACGCTGTGGGAGATCTACAAGCCCCAGCTCGACGCCTATGTCACCCGCGCCCTCAACCCGTCCGATGCGCCGAGCTACGGCGTTCCCGGTGACGAGTAGTAACGGCGTTCTGGAGCCAGCATGAGCGAACTCAGCCACAAGGAGTGGGTCGGCAAGGCGTCCGCGATCCGCTTCCGCGACAAGGCGTTCATCGACGGCAAGGCGGTGCCGGCGCGCTCCGGTCGGACCTTCGCCAGCATCAATCCGGCCACGGGAGCGACGCTCGCCGAGGTCGCCTCCTGTGGGGAGGAGGATATCGACCTTGCCGTTGCCGCGGCGCGGCGCAGTTTTGAAGCCGGTGTCTGGTCGCGGACGGGCCCTCAGCATCGTAAAGAGGTGCTGCTGCGGCTGGCAGCGTTGCTACGCGAGAACCTGCCGGAGCTGGCGCTGCTGGAATCGCTGGACATGGGCAAGCTGGTCAAGGACGCGGCCACCATCGACGTGCCGGGCTCGGCGGCGATCTTCCAGTGGTATGCCGAGGCGATCGACAAGGTCTATGACGAGGTGGCGCCGACAGGGCAGGGCGACCTCGCTCTGGTGCGGCGCGAGCCGCTCGGGGTCGTGGGCGCCGTGGTGCCGTGGAATTTCCCGCTCGACATGGCGACCTGGAAATGCGCGCCGGCGCTGGCGGCGGGCAATTCGGTGGTGCTGAAGCCGGCCGAGCAGTCGCCTTTCTCGGCGCTCAGGCTGGCCGAGCTTGCCATGGAGGCGGGGCTCCCTGCCGGCGTGCTCAATGTGGTGCCCGGCCTTGGCGAGACCGCCGGCCAGGCGCTTGGCCGGCATATGGATGTCGATTGCCTTGCCTTCACCGGGTCGACCGCCGTCGGCAAGCTGTTCCTGCAATATTCCGGCCAGTCGAACATGAAGCAGGTCTGGCTGGAGACCGGGGGAAAAAGCCCCAATCTGGTGTTCGCGGATTGCGCCGACCTCGACGCGGCGGCCGACATGGCCGCCTTCGGCATCTTCTTCAACCAGGGACAGGTGTGCTCGGCCAATTCCCGGCTTCTGGTGGAGCGCGGCATCAAGGACGCGCTGGTGGAGAAACTGGCCGAGCGCGCGGCGGCGACGCAACCCGGCGACCCGCTCGACCCGGCGTCTACGATGGGCGCGATGGTCGACGCGCGCCACGCCGCGACCGTCATGCGCTTCATCGACGGCGGCCGGAAGTCGGCCCGGCTGGTCACCGGCGGCGACCGGGTGGCCGTCGACGGCCGCGGCAGCTTCGTGCAGCCCACGATCTTCGACAATGTTTCGCCGGACGATCCGCTTGCCCGCGAAGAGATTTTTGGCCCGGTGCTGTCGGTGATCGCCTTCGACAGCGAAGAGGAGGCGCTTCGGATCGCCAACGACAGCATTTACGGCCTGGCGGCGTCACTCTGGACGGACAGCCTGTCTCGCGCCCATCGCATCGCCGAGCGGCTTCGGGTAGGCACGGTTTCGGTCAACACCGTCGATGCGTTGAGCCCGATGACGCCCTTTGGCGGCTTCAAGCAGTCCGGTTTCGGGCGCGACCTGTCGCTGCATGCGCTCGACAAATACACCGCGCTCAAGACCACCTGGATCAAGTACTGAGGAGCGGCCCTGACTTGATTGCAGCGATCAAACGGGCATCATAGACGCCCATGCCGCTCCGCTTCACGCTCAGACAGCTCGAATATTTCGTCGCCGTTGGCGAAGCCGGCTCGATCGCCAAGGCGGCCGAGCAGGTGAACGTCTCGCCGCCGTCGATTTCGGCTTCGATCGCCCAGCTCGAAGCGGAGTTCGGCGTCCAGCTCTTCGTGCGAAAGCATTCGCATGCGCTCGCGCTGACAGCGGGTGGGCGCCTGTTTCTCAAGGAAGCCGCGCGGCTGCTCAACGATGCCGACGCGCTGCACGACATTGCCGGCGATATAGCGGAAAAGGTGCGCGGACCGCTGGCGGTCGGCTGCCTGCTCACTTTCGCGCAGATCGTGCTGCCGGCGCTGCGCCGGAGATTCGAGGACGCCTATCCGGATGTGCGCGTCCGGCAGTTCGAGCGCAACCAGGGACAATTGTTCGAGATGCTGCAGCGTGGCGAAATCGATGCCGCGCTGACCTACGATCTCGAATTGTCGCAGGACATGACCTTCGAGCCGCTGATGCAACTGCCAGCCTATGTGATGCTGCCGGCCGCGCATCCCCTGGCGGGGAGGGCGGGCATCACGCCGGAGGAACTGGTCGATGAGCCGATGGTGCTGCTCGATCTGCCCTACAGCCGCGAATACTTCCTTTCGGCGTTCCAGGGCCTGCGGCCCAGGATCGCCGAGCGCACCGGCGACATCGCCGTGATGCGTTCCATGGTCGCCAACGGCTTCGGCTACGGCATCGCCAATATGCGGCCGCTCAACGCCATGTCGCCGGATGGCAAGCTGCTGGTCTTCGTGCCCTTGCTGGGCGACATCAGGCCACTGACCATGGGGATTGCACTGCCGAACGCCGAGCACCGCACACTCACGGTGCAGGCCTTCATCGACCATTGCCGCCGCTTCGTCGTCGAGCAAGGCGTCTTCGGCACCGAACGCATCGTCAAATGAGGGACGTTACGGCCAGCCGTCGGCGAGCCGCGACAGCAGCCTCTCCAGCATCTCGTCGCAACGCCGCAATTGCTCGACGCTGACGAATTCGTCCGGCTTGTGCCCCTGCGCCATCGAGCCCGGTCCGCAGACGACGGCGGGCGTGCCGAGATCGCGGCTGAACAACCCGCCCTCGGTGCCAAAAGCGACTTTCATGGTGTCGTTGGCGCCGGTCAGCGATTTGACGAAGGCCACCGCTTCCGAAGCCGCCGGCGTGTCAAGCCCCGGATAGGTGTTGGTGATCTCGATGTCGATTGCCGCTTCGGGGGCGATCAAGGCGGCGTCGGCGGCAACGCGCGCGGCGGCGTCGCGCAGCCTGTCGAGAATGCCGGCGGCATCGTCGGCGGCGACGTTGCGGATCTCGAAATCGACCACGCAGAGACTGGGCACGATGTTGAGCGCCACGCCGGCATTGATCTTGCCGACATGCACGGTCGTGTAGGGAATGTCGTAGTCGCCGTCGCGCGCGCCATCGCGGGCGAGCCGCTCCTGTTCGTCGCGCAAGGCGCGCACGAAATCGCAGCCGAGATGGATCGCGTTGAGTGCGAGCGGTGCGAGCGCCGAGTGGCCTTCACGGCCCTTGCAGAGGGCGCGGGCCGCGAGCTTGCCCTTGTGACCGGTCGCCACCTGCATGTTGGTCGGCTCGCCGACGATGCAGAGCAGCGGGCGTTGCGGTGCTGCGCTCAGCATCTCGATCAGGTCGCGCACGCCGAGACAGCCGACCTCCTCGTCGTAGGAGAGCGCGAGATGCAAGGGCGTGCGCAGCGGCATTTTCGAGGCCTTGATGCAGGCCGCGAGCGCCGAGGCCACGAAACCTTTCATGTCCGCCGCGCCACGCCCGTAGAGCTTGCCGTTGCGTTCGGTCATCGTGAAGGGCGGCAGCGTCCAGTTCTGGCCGTCGACGGGAACGACGTCGGTATGGCCGGACAGCATGATGCCGGGCCTGTCGGACGGTCCGATGGTGGCGAAGAGGTTCGCCTTGTGGCCGTCGACGCTGTGGATGAGCTGGCTGGCTATGCCGTTCGCTCCGAGAAGGTCGGTGGCGCAGCCGATGAGGTCGAGGTTGGAGTCGCGGCTCACCGTCGGGAAGGCGATCAGCCGTTCGAGGATCCTGATGCTGTCCATGTCTCTGTCCCATTGCCGCTATCGCTCTGTAGCATCGTAGCGCGGCGGCGCTGAAGTCGCATTTGGCTCAGCCCCGGTTCATCGCAGGCTAATCCCCGAGCGCGATTAGGCGCGTCCTAATCGGCGCAGAAGAAATCCATAGTTTTCCCGCGCCAGCGCCAACTTATGAGTAATCGCCTTATTGGAGCATGATCTTTTCCGAAAACCGGTTCCCACTTTTCGGGATCATGCTTTAGGCACCGGCAGCGCCAGCCGACGGGAAGGGAACTACCATGCGCGACCCACGCTACGACATTCTATTCGAGCCGATGAAGATCGGTCCGGTGACGGCCAAGAACCGTTTCTACCAGGTTCCGCATTGCAATGGCGGCGGCTACCGCGATCCGTCGGCCGCGGCAGAGATGCGGCGCCTGAAATCCGAAGGCGGATGGGGCGTCATCTTCACCGAGCAGACGGAGATGCACCACACCTCGGAGATCACGCCCTTCATCGAGCTCAGGCTGTGGGACGACGCCGACATTCCGGCGCTCGCCAAGATGGCCAAGGCCATGCACGAGCATGGCGCGCTCGCCGGCATCCAGCTCGCCTATTCCGGCATCAACGGTCCCAACCTCTACACCAAGGAGGTCCCGCGCGGGCCGTCGGCCTTGCCGATCCGCACCTTCACCAACGATCCGGTGCAGGCGCGCGCCATGGACAGGCAGGATATCCGCGACCTGCGCCGCTGGCACCGCAATGCCTTCAAGCGCGCCAAGCAGGCCGGTTTCGACCTGGTCTGCCTCTACGGTGCGCATGGTTTCGGCATCATCCAGCATTTCCTGTCGACAGCCACCAACCAGCGCAGCGACGAATATGGCGGCTCTCTGGAGAACCGCTCGCGGCTGATGCGCGAACTGATCGAGGAAGGGCGCGACGCGATCGGCGACACCTGCGGTCTGACACTCAGGCTGTCGCTGGACGAGATGATCGGCGAGCTTGGCTTTGCCAATTCGGAAGTCCGCGACATGATCGAGATGCATGCCGATCTGCCCGACCTCTGGGACCTCGCGCACGGCGCCTGGGAGGATTGCTCCGGCCCGTCGCGCTTCAAGGAAGAAGCGGCGCAGGAAAGCCTCGTCTCCGGCATAAAGAAGCTGACCTCAAAGCCGGTCGTCGGCGTCGGCCGTTTCACCTCGCCCGACGTAATGGTGCGGATGATCAAGTCGGGCACGCTCGATTTCATCGGCTGCGCCCGTCCGTCGATCGCCGATCCTTTCCTGCCGAGGAAGGTCGAGGAGGGCCGCATCGAGGACATCCGCGAATGCATCGGCTGCAACATCTGCATCACCGGCGACATGACGATGTCGATCTCGCGCTGCACGCAGAACCCGACCTTCATGGAGGAATGGCGCAAGGGCTGGCATCCGGAGCGCATGCAGGCCAAGGGCGACAGCGACAGCGTGCTGATCGTCGGCGCCGGACCGGCCGGACTGGAGGCCGCGCGCGCGCTCGGCCTGCGCGGTTACCAGGTGGCGATAGCGGAAGCCGGCACGGAGCTGGGCGGGCGTGTGGCGCGCGAATGCCTGCTGCCGGGCCTGTCGGCCTGGGGCAGGGTGCGCGACTACCGGCAGTACCAGCTCAGCCAGATGCCGAATGTCGACATCTATTTCGAAAGCCGGCTGTCGGCCGACGATATCCTGTCCTTCGGCTTCCAGAACGTCGCCATCGCCACCGGATCGGCCTGGCGGCGCGACGGCGTCGCGCGCGCCCATGTCGTGCCCATGCCGATCGACGCCGCCATGCCGGTCTACACGCCCGACGATCTGATGGACGGCAATATCCCTTCCGGCAATGTCGTGCTGTTCGACGACGATCACTATTACATGGGCGGCGTGCTGGCCGAGCTGATGGCGCGCCAGGGCGCGAAGGTGACCCTGGTGACGCCGTCGGCCTATGTCTCGGACTGGACCCGCAACACGCTGGAGCAGGGGGCGATCCATCGCCGCTTGGCGGAGCTCGGGGTCGATATTGTGCTGAACAGGACCGTCACCAGCGTTACTTCAGGCGGTGTCGCGACGGCCTGCGTCTATACCGGCGCGAGATCGGACATGGCCGCTGATGCCGTCGTCCTGGTCACGTCGCGCAATCAGGACGATGCCGTCTGGCGCGAGCTGAAGGCCCGGGAGAGCGAGTGGGCCGACAACGGCATCCGTTCGATCAAGGTCATCGGCGATGCCGAAGCGCCGGGACCGATCGCCTGGGCCACCTATGCCGGCCACCGCTTCGCCCGCGAGCTGGACGAAGCCGATATCGGTGACGCGCTGCCTTTCCGGCGCGAGGTGACCGCGCTGGCGGACGGATAGTGCCGCTCAGCTGCGGAGCGGATCGACCGCTATCGTTCCTAATCCGATATCCGCTATCATCGGCCCCGTTTGGGGCTTCCTTGACCTTTGATATTATTATAATAGCTTTTGCGTCGAGGGATGATGATGGCGGCGAGCAATGCGGTGTGACTTATCGGATCGGGTTGCCTTGGTCACAGGGGCGGCAGGCGCAATCGGAAGCGCCATCGCCAAACGGCTTTCGGATAACGGGGCCGCGGTTGTCGTCGCCGATATCGACATGGCAGGCGCCGAGCGTGTCGCGGCCGGCCTGCGCAACGCGATGGCCTGCGCTCTGGACATTCGCGACGGACAATCGGTCGACGCCGCGATCGCCAGGGTTTTGGAGCGGCACGGACGGCTCGACATCCTGGTCAACAACGCCGGCGTCAATACTTTGGCGCACCGCGTCACCATAGACGAATTCCCTCCCGAGGAATGGGACCGCATCACCGGCATCGACCTCGACGGCCTCTACGTCATGAGCCGGGCCGCGCTGGCGCCGATGCTCGCCGCCGGCAAGGGCGGGCGTATCGTCAACATAGCCTCGGTCGTCGGCCTTGCCGCGATGCGGCTGCAAAGTCCGTTCGTTGCCGCCAAGGCCGCCATCGTCCATCTGACGCGGTCGATGGCGATCGAACTGGGCGCCAAGGGGATCCTGACCAACGCGGTCGCGCCCGGCTCGGTGCTGACCGCGTTGACCGCCAAGCTGTTCTACGGCGATGACGGCAAGTTCGCCGGCCGCACGCAGGAGTTCCTCGCCCATGTGCCGCTCGGCCGGCCGGCCGAGCCGGAGGAGATCGCCGAGGCCGTGCTGTTCCTGGCCTCTCCGGCCGCCAGCTACATCAACGGCCAGGTGCTGGCTGTCGATGGCGGCTGGACCGCGGGGTACATGATGTGAGCGCCGCCATGGAAATCGATCTCGCCGGCGCCGCGATCGCGCTGGACGGTGAAACCAATGCGATTGTCGATGCGGTGCTCGCAGCACTGCGCGCCAATGGCGGGCGTATCGTCGAAGGCGCCCCTACAGGTGCTGCCGATATCCTGCTGGTCTCGTGTCCGCTGCGTGCGGGAACGAAAGCCGGCGATCCGCGCTCGCTGTATGCCGACGCGCGCAGGGCCGCCGTGGAGATGGCCGAGCGCGGCGGCCGCATCGTCTTCCTGATCTCGGCGGTCGCCGGCATGCCGATGCGCCGCCATCCGCGCTTTTCCATGGAGAACGCGTCGATCCTTGCGGCGATGCGCTCGCTTGCCATGGAATTCGGGCCGAAAGTCCTGGTCAATGCAGTCGGCTTCGGCGCCGTCGAGGGCGATGCCATCGTTTCGGGCGACAAGGCGATGCTCAGCCACACGCCGGTCGGCCGCGCCGGCAGCGTCGAGGAGGCGGTCGCCGCGGTGCTGTTCTTCTGCGATCCGTTGAACAGCTACACCACCGGGCAGATGCTGGGCGTCGACGGCGGCTGGGCGGCGGGCTATGGGCGCAATTTCTGACGCGCGGACGCTCGAGGCAGGGGCGCTGGAAGTCGGGCTGGCGCCGGCAATCGGCGGCAGCGTCAGCGCGATGCGCTGGCGCGGTATCGACCTCATGCGCCGGCTTTCGGATGACGACCGCGATGCGGGCAACGTGCTGGGCGTCGCCATGTTTCCGATGGTGCCCTACGCCAACCGCGTCGCCGGGAACGAATTCCACTTTGAGACGAGGCGCTGGCGGGTTCTGCCGAACAATCCGCCTGAGAGGTTCAACGTCCACGGCAGTGGCTGGAAGAAGCCATGGACCGTCACACGGGCCAGTTCCGTGGCGGCCGCGCTGACGCTCGAGGTCGCCGCCGGTGCCGAGCCCTATTCCTATCGCGCCGAGCAGGCCTTCGCCGTTGCGGAAGAGGGGCTCAGCGTGACCGTGACGCTGACCAACACAGGGCCGGTTGCCATGCCGTTCGGCTTTGGCCTGCATCCCTGGTTCGATCGCGATCCGGACGTGACGCTGCGATTCAGCGCCCGGCGCTTCCATCTCGAAGAGCCCGAGGGCGTTTCGGGCGATCCGATCACGCTGCCGCCCGAACTGGATTTTGCAAAGGGCCGGTCGCTGCCGGGAGGTTGGCGCAACAATGACTATGGCGGCTGGACCGGCGAAGCGATCATCCGCTTTCCGTCACGCGGCGCCGGATTGCGGATCGTCGCCGATCCCGTCTTCAAGCATCTGATGCTCTATGCCGATCCGACCAAGCCTTATTTCTGCCTGGAACCGCAGACGAATGCCTCGGGCGCCTTCAACCGTGGCCAATGGAACGATCCGGATGAAGGCGTGATCGTGCTTGCGCGCGGCGAAAGCGCGGCGGGGACCGTATCGTTCATGCCGTTCTCGCTTACACCCGAAGCAGCTTAGATCAGGATGACGTTTCGTTGAATCGTCATCCTGATCTAACTCCTGTTTGGAGCATGATCTTTTCCGAAAACCGGTTCCCACTTTTCGGGATCATGCTTAGAGCAGTCGGGCCAGGAGCCCGCCATCCACTTGCATGGCACTGCCGGTGACGAAGGACGAGGCGTCCGAGATCAGGAAACCGATGGCGCTGGCGATCTCGGAAGGATTGGCGATGCGCGCGATCCTGTTGGGTTCGAATGAGAGGCCCAGCGCTTCCGCGCCGCCGGCCGCTTCCAGCCCGTCCAGCGTCATCCTCGTGGCGACGGAGCCGACCAGCACGGCGTTGACGCGGATGCGGTCGACCGCATAGTCGAGCGCCATCTGTCGCGACAATCCGACGACCGCGGCTTTCGTCGCCGCGTAGGCAGGCACGCCCGGAACCGTCGCATCGGCATGCACAGAGGCGATGTTGACGATCGAGCCGCCGCCGGCCGCGCGCAGCAGCGGCAGCGTCGCGCGGCAAACGCGGAAGATAGCGGTCAGGTTGACGGCAATGGTCCTGTCCCAGTCTTCGTCGGAAAGCTCTTCGAGCCGCTTGCCGGTCGGATAGATGCCGGCGCAGTTGACGACGGCGTCGAGCCCGCCGAGCCGCTCCGATGCCATCGCTACCGCTGCCTGGACCTCCGTTTCACGCGTGAGATCGCTCTCGCGGAAAATCAGTTGGCTTTCGGCGTAACGGCCAGCGAGCGCCTTGCCATCTTCGCCGTCCAGCCCGGCGCCGAAGACCTGCGCCCCCACGTTCACGAGATATTCGGCCGTCGCCCGGCCGATGCCGGTGGCCGCGCCGGTAACCAGAACGCGTTTGCCGGCAAACATCATGCTGAAACCTGTGAAGCTTTTGCGTGGCGTTCGGTTTGCGCCGCGGCAACGGAACGCAGCACGCGATCCTCGCCGCCCTCGCCGCGGCCGAATTCGTCGACGATGCGGCCGTCAGCAACCACGAGGCAACGGTCGCAAAGGCCGATCAGCTCTTCGAGCTCGGAGGCGACGATGAGCAAGGCCACGCCCTTCTCGGCCAATTCGACCACGAGCCGGTAGATCTCGTGCCGCGTGGCTGCGTCGACGCCCTTGGTCGGCTCGTCGAGCAGCAGCACTTTCGGCGCGCGCATCAGCACGCGGGCGAACAGAAGTTTCTGCTGGTTGCCGCCCGACAGGTGGCTGACGGAGGCCAGTGGCGACGATGCCTTGACGTTGAGCGCGCGCATGGCGGCCAGGATGGAGCTGCGTTCAAGCCCGCCGCGCACCACGCCGCGCCGTGACAAGGGCGCAAGATTGCCGATGGTGATGTTGGCGCCGACCGGCAGATTGAACAGCAGGCCGTCGCGCTTGCGGTCCTCGGTCAGCAGCGCAATGCCGGCGGCACGGGCGTCGCTCGGTGATCCGATCGCCACGGGACCGCCGGCGACGCGGATTTCGCCCTCGGCCGGGACGCGGCCGTAGATGCCGTGCAGGATCTCGCTGCGGCCGGAGCCGAGCAGGCCGGCAAGCCCAACGATCTCGCCGGCGGCCACCGACAGGTTGATGTCCTTGGCGCCGTGCACGGCGCCGCTGTGGCCGGCGACGGTCAGATTGCGAACCTCCAGCGCGGTCGGCGCGCCGACCGGGGCGGCATGCTCGGGGAACAGCCGCTGCAATCGTTGGCCCGACATCGAGAAGATGAAGGTCTCGGCGTCGAAATCCTCCCTCGCGATGCGCACCGCCACCTGTCCGTCGCGCAGCACGGTGGCGCGGTCGCAGATGGCGAGCACCTCCGGCAGGCGATGGGTGATGTAGATCATCGCGACGCCCTGCGCCTTGAGGCGTCGCAGCACAGCGAACAGCGCATCGACCTCCGTGCCGGAGAGCGAGGCGGTCGGCTCGTCCAGCATCAGCACGCGCGGCTTCATGACGATGGCGCGGGCGATCATCACCAGATGGCGCTGCGCCGAGGTCAGCGATGCGACATAGGCCCCGGGATCGATGCCGATGCCAAGATCGGCAAAAATCTCGCCCGCCCGCTGTTCCAGCCTCCGCTGGTTGACCAGCATCCCGTCGCCCAGCCCGGTGCGTCCGGCAAAGACATTCTCGGCGACCGAAAGCTGCTCGAGCACTTCAATCTCCTGCGGCACATAGCCGACACCGCTCGACCGCGCGTCGGCGGGCGAGGCAAAGCTGACCGGCTTGCCGCCGAGCTTGATGGCGCCGGTGTAGGAGCCGACCGGATGCACGCCGTTGAGAATCTTGACGAGCGTCGACTTGCCGGCGCCGTTCTGGCCGAGCAAAGCGTGGATCTCGCCCGGGACGACGTCGAAATCGACGCCGCGCAGCGCCTGCACACCGCCGAAACTCTTGGCGATTGCGATGGCCGACAACAGCGGTTCTTGGGCGGGCACGGCGATCCTCTCGGCGGATGCCGGGTCCGGGCAAGCCGCGGACCCGGCGATGGGCGTTACTGGCCGGCGCTGTCCAGCATCTTGTAATAGGGGTCGAGGTCGGCGGCGGTGATGACCTTGGCCGGCAGCGGGTTGCTGTAGGGCACGGTCTTGCCCTGGGCGAGATCGCCGAGCAGTTCGGCCACCTTGGCGCTCTCTTCATAGAGCGGCTGCGCGACGATGCCGTAGGCGGCGCCCGCTTTCACCAGGTCGAGATTCTGCCTGATATAGTCCATGCCGACGATAACGACATCGCGTCCAGCCTTGCGGGCCGCGCCCGACCAGGTCTGGATGCTGTTGCCGGTGGTGCCGAAGGCCGCCGTCACGTCCGGATTGCCTTGCAGGATCGCCACTGCCTTGGCCTCGGCCGCCGAGGGCTCGAAGCCCTCCATCTGGGTGTCGAGCACCTTGATGTTGGGGTACTTCTCGGCGATGGTCTTGCGGAAGGCCGCCGACATGGCGTTCTCGGTGTCGTTGGACGCGCCTTGCGTCAGCGCCACCGTGCCCTTGCCGCCGAGCTTCTCGCCGATGGCGACGGCGGCGTTCTGGCCCGCGCCGGCAATGTCCTCGCCGGTCGCGGCCTTCAGCCCCTGGACGGTGCCTTCCGGCGGCAGCACATGCCAGGTGACGATCGGGAACCCCTCCTTGGCGAGCTTCGAGATGTAGGAGTAGATTGCCGGATCGGGACCATAGACGCCGATCGCGTCGTATTTGGTGCGCGCCAGGGCGGCTTCGGCGAGCGGCAGAGTCGCCGGAATGTCCCAGTTCGTCGCGCTCGGATCGCCGACCACCTCGCAGGTGTAGCCGAGCTCCTTGCACTTGTTGAGGAAGCCCGCCTGCATGAGCCGATGGACAGGGTGGTCCTTCATCGCCTGCACCCAGAGCAGGTGGATGTCGGCGGCCTGGGCGAGGCTCGCCGAGGCCAGCGACGCGGCGGCGGCCACGGCCGCGAATGCCGTACGGATCAGTCCCTTTCTCAGATCGATCTTCATGTCCTACCTCCCTTGCTTCACCGGCGTTCTTGCCGGCGTAAGATCTGTTGTTTTGGAAATTGTGCCGTTTGAGTGAGTTCCTCGTGGCCCCCGCTAAGCGCCGGCGATGAAGTAGCGGCGGCGCACGATGTCGAGCCCGACGGCCATGACCATGATCACGCCCACCGCGATCTGCTGCCAGTTGGAGTTGACGCCGATGACGACGAGGCCGCTCTGCACCACTTTCAGCATCAGGATGCCGACGACGCCGCCGGCGACCGTGCCGGCGCCGCCGAACAGACTGACGCCGCCGACCACGACTCCGGCGATCACCGTCAGTTCCCAGCCGCTGCCGATCGAGGTGCCGCCGCTGCCGAGATCGGCCATGACGAACATGCCGGCGATCGCTGACAGCGCGCCGACGACGATGAAGGCGCCGATCTTGTAGGCGCTGGTGTTGATGCCGACGAGACGCGCCACTTCCTGATTGCCGCCGGTGGCGTAGATATTGCGTCCGAGCACTGTGCGCCGCAGGACGAAATCGGCGAGGATCGCCGCGACGATGAAGAAGGCAAAACTCCAGCCGAGGCCGAAGGCGAGGTCGGCGCTGCCGATCGTGCTGACCGCCTCCGGCAGCGGATAGACGGGATAACCGCCCGTCACCACTTGGATCAGGCCCTGGCCGATGAAGAGCATGCCGAGCGTCTGGATGAAGGCGGGGATGCCGAGCCTGACGACGATCACGCCGTTGAGCAGCCCGATCGCCGCGCCGACGCCGATCCCGCCTAGGATGGCCACGGTCACCGGCAGCGCGGCCGCCGTCATCAGCTTGGCGGCAACGACGGCGGACAGCCCGGCCACCGAGCCGACGGACAGGTCGAATTCGCCGGCCACCAGCAGGATGGTCTGGCCGATGGCGATGATGCCGACGAACGACACGACGTTGAGAATGGCGCGGATGTTGCGCTCCGACAGGAAAGCCGGTTCGAGCAGCCAGAAGAAGACGATCAGCAGAGCCATCGCCGCCAGCACGCCGACTTCGCCGATGGCGATGAAGCCGATCAGCCGCCGCCGGAAAGATTGCCCATCCCGGGGCGGCGAGCTTACGTCAGCCGCGCTTTCCATACCGACCTCCCTGGCGGCGCGTGCCTCCGGCTTCTGCACCCGGCACCGTCGCGCCCACGCCGATTCCGGCGTGCTCCTTCGCGCATTAAGATTATAATATTATAACTTGTCAACGGCGAAATTTCTGGGATCAGGCGACGCTGGCACATTGCTGGAAAGCGCCCGCCGCAGCCGCTATGAATGGCGCTGGTCGCACGATCCGGGGGCAGGTTTTCCCTCCGCGCACCGCGTTTTGTTGGAGCTTGGCAATGACCGATGAGCCGGGGGATGATCCGGGTGGAAACGCAGCGTCGCAGCGCCTTGGGGTTCGCGAGATCGCGAGACGCATCGGTGTCGCGCCCATAACCGTGTCGCGTTCCCTGTCCAATCCTGGCAGGGTCTCGGCGGAGACGCGGGCGAGGGTGCTGGAGGCGATAGAGCAGATCGGCTTCGTGCCCAACCAGCTTGCCTCCAGCATGCGCGGCACCGGCCGCATGATCGGGACGGTGGTGCCGCCGCTGATCAATTCGGGCATCGCCGAGCAGGTGCAAGGCATGTCCGACGAGTGCCATGGGGGCGGCTATTCGATGCTGCTGGTGCAGGGCGAATTCACGCGGGAGGCCGAGGAGAAAGCGATACGCACGCTGCTTGGCTGGCGCCCGGCCGGCATGATCCTTCAGAGCTTCGTGCAAAGCGAGACGGCGCGCGCCCTGCTGAAGGGCAGTGGCGCACCGGTGGTCGAGATCTCCGAGGTCAAGGGACGCGATCCGATCGACATGGTGGTCGGCGTTTCCAATTTCGAGACCGCCTACGCCATGACCATGCACCTGGCCGCCAAGGGCTACAGGCGGATCGGCTTCGTCTCGACGCCGATCCACGGCAATGACCGCCTGCGGCAGCGCCGCACCGGCTACCATGCAGCACTGACCAAGCTCGGCATCAAGAACCATGACGGCATGGAGGTCGAGGTGCCGATCACCGCGCAGGGCGGCGCCGAGGCGCTGATCACGCTCACGTCGCGGCACAAGGACATCGACGCCATCTTCTTTTCCAGCGACACGCTGGCCGTCGGCGCCGTGCAGGAGTGCCACCGCCGGGGCTGGGCGGTGCCCGGTCGCATCGCCATCGCCGGTTATGGCGACATCGACCTCGCCGCGCAGCTCTATCCGCCGCTGACCACGGTGAAGGTCGATCGCTACGCGATGGGCCGGCGCGCCGTGCGGCAATTGCTGGCGAGGCTAGGCGGTAATGGCGAGGTGCCGGCCGTCACCAGCCTTGGCTTCGAGATCATCGACCGCGAAAGCGCCTGATCAGGATTTTGTCACCGGCTGCTCGCGGCGGCCCAGACGCTTCTCCCAGCCTTCTGCATGGACGTTGAGATAGGCGTTGGGATCGTAAGGATGATCCTTGATCGCATCGAGGTTGAGATCAATGCCGAGCCCCGGCGCTTTCGGCAGCGACAGGTGGCCATTGTCCGGATTGACGGTCGGATGCCAGGTGACCAGGTCGCGGGTCCAGGGATCGTTGAAGGCGTCGAAATGCTCCTGGATGAGGAAATTCGGCACCGCCGCGGCCAGCTGCAGGCATACCGCCGTCGCGACCGGTCCGCCGCTCTGGTGCGGCGCGATGTGGCTGCCATGGGCCAAAGCCAGATTGGCCACCTGCAGCGACGGCCCGATGCCGCCAAGCGACATCGGCTCGGGCTGGAAGATGTTGACGCCGCCGCCGGCGGCAAGCGTGTAGAACTGGCCGACCGTGTCGTACATTTCGCCGGTCGCCACCGGGATAGGCGAGCGGTGCGCCACCTCATGCACCGTCTCCTGGCGATCGCGCGAGGTCGGCTCCTCCCACCAGTAGATGTCGAGATCGGCGAATTTCTGCGCCGCCTGAAGCGCTGCGATCTCGGTGAAGCGCGCATGCACGTCGATCAGGATCAGCGTGTCGCTGGGCAGTCCATCGCGCAGTTCGCGACAGATTGCGTAGGAAAGCTCCAGTTCCTCGCGAGAGATGAAACCTTGCGCTGTGCCGAACGGGTCTAGCTTGAACGCCTTGAAGCCCTTGGCCAGCACCGCCTTTGCGGCTTCGAGAAAGGCTTCCGGCGTGCGTTCGGTGCGATACCAGCCATTGGCATAGCCGAGTACCGTGTCGCGCACCTGACCGCCGAGAAGCTGGTGGACCGGCACGCCGAGGCTTTTGCCCAGAATGTCCCAGCAGGCGACCTCGATCGCCGCGATCACCGTGCGGTGGATGTGGCCGCCGTCGAGCGAAACACTGTCCAGCATGCGCTTGGCCAAGGCGTTGATGCGGCGCGGGTCCTGGCCGATCGCGAGATGCTTGAGCTCATGCACGCCGGCTTCGGTGGTCTTGATGAAACCGTTCAGCGTGCCTTCGCCGACGCCATGGATGCCCTTGTCGGTATGGACCTTGACGAAAAGCCAGTTCTTCCAGCCGGCGCCGACGGCAAAGGTCTCGATGTCGGTGATCTTCATGCGGACTCCAACCCGCTAATCGTTGCGATGACGGCTTCGGTGGTGAGACCGTATTTCGCCTGCAAGGTCGGCACCGCGCCGCATTCGATATAGCGGTCGGGCAGGCCGATGCGCGTCACTTTCTTCGCGATGCCCGCCTCGAACAGGCTTTCGACGACAAGGCTGGCCAGGCCGCCGACCATGACATGGTTTTCCGCCGTGACGATCCGGCGGACGCCGGAGGCGAACTCGGCCACGGCGCCGGCGTCGAACGGCTTGATCGCCGGCACGTGCAGGACGCCGGTGGAAATGCCCTGTTTCTGCAAGGCCTCCGCCGCGTCCAGTGCCCGCTCGGTCATGAAGCCGGTCGAGATGATGCCGACATCGGAGCCTTCGCGAAGCCGCCGCGCCTTGCCGATCTCGAATGTGTAGCCAGGCTCGAGCACGACGGGGACGCTGCCGCGCAGCAGCCGCATATAGACGGGCCCCTGATGCTCGGCGATCGCGGCAGTCGCCGCCTCGATCTCGGTCGCGTCGCAGGGATCGATGACGGTCAGGCCGGGGATCATGCGCATCAGCGCCAGATCCTCGATCGCCTGATGCGTGCCGCCATAGCCTGTCGTCAATCCCGGCAGGCCAGCGACGATCTTCACGTTGAGGTTGGAGTGGGCAAGCGCGATGGCGACGAAGTCATAGGCGCGACGCGTCGCGAACACGCCATAGGTGGTGGCGAACGGCACCTTGCCGGCGCGGGCAAGCCCGGCGGCGACCGCAACCAGATTCTGTTCGGCCATGCCGACATTGAAGAAGCGGTCGGGAAAGGCGTCCCGGAACGGCAATATGTCGGTGTATTTGCCAAGGTCGGCGGTCAGCCCGACGATGTCGTTGCGGCTCTGCCCAAGCCTGGCCAGGGCCCGCCCGAAGGGCGCCTCCACGCTTTGCCGGCCGCCGCCGACAGCCTCGTCCTGGCCCATGGCCAGGGTCCGTCCGGCTTGCACGCCGCTGCTCATTGGTGCGTTCCCATGCGTTTATCGAATTCTGCGATGATGCCGTCCCATTGCGCCACGTCGATGCGGAAGAAGTGCGATTTCTCGCTGGTCTCGATGCGCGGCACGCCTTTGCCGGGCAGGGTGCGCAGCACGATCGCCTTCGGCTTGCCATTTCGCTGGCGCGCGCCGGCCAGCGCATCGACGATGGCTTTCATGTCGTTGCCGTCGATCTCCGCCGTTTCCCAGCCGAAGGCGCGCCATTTGTCGGCCACCGGCTCCATGTTGAGCACCACGGGTCCGTCGGCCTGGATGCCGTTGCAGTCGATCAGCGCCACCAGTCCGTCCAGCTCGAAATGGCTGGCCGACATCGCCGCTTCCCAGGTTGAGCCCTCCTGCATCTCGCCATCGGAAAGCTCGACGAAGACACGCGCGTCCGAGCAGTCGAGGCGAAGTCCCAGCGCCTGGCCGATGCCTTGCCCGAGGCCATGTCCGAGCGAGCCGCCGATGACCTCGACGCCCGGCGTGGTGTCGAGCGTCGACATCTCCAGCCGGCTGTTGTCGGCGCCATAGGTGACAAGTTCCTCGACCGGGATGATGCCGGCCTCGGCCAGGGCCGCCCAGAGCGCGATCGAGTAGTGCCCGGTCGACAGCAGAAAACGGTCGCGATCCGGCCATGCCAGATTGTGCGGATCGTAACGCAGCTCGTGGAAATAGAGCGCCGCCAGCGTGTCGGCGATGCCGAGGCCCTGGCCGATATAGCCTTGGCCCTGGCCGCGCGCCATGGTCAGCATATGGCGGCGCAGCAGCGTCGCCTTGCGTTCCAGCGCGGCGACATCGGCGCTGCCGGGAGGGGAGTTTCGCAGCATCGATGCCTAGTCCTTGTCCAGCCCGCCCGACATGTTGAGCCGCTCGGCGGTCATGTATTGCGGCGCGTCGAGGCAGAGCCAGACGACGGCTTCCGCCACCTCGGAAATCTCGGCGCGGCGGCCGAGCGGAATGCGGCGCGTGCGTTCGTCGAGGAAAGCCTGCAGATCGCTGCGGCCATTGGCGCGGGCAAGATCGAGCTCGGTCGAACGCTGCATCTCGGTGTCCATCATGCCCGGCGCCAGGCTGTTCACCAGCACGCCGTAAGGCGCAAGCGCGACCGCCGCGGCGCGGGTGATGGAATCGACGCCGGCCTTGCTTGCCGTGTAGGCGGTGTAGTCGGGCAGCGCCATGCGCGAGCCGGGCGAGGTGATGTTGACGATGCGCCCCGAGCGCTGCTCGCGCATCACTCGGCCGGCGGCCTTGCAGGCCATGGCGAGAGCCGTGACGTTGAGGGCCAGCGTGCGCGTCCAGGCCTTGAAGGTTGCGTCGAGGAAGGGCTCGATCACGCCATAGCCGGCATTGTTGACGAGGATGTCGATGCCGCGCCAACGCGCGACCACTTTCTCGACCGCCGCTTCCGGAGCGCCCTCGAGCGTGAAGTCACTGACGATGATCTCGGCTTCCGCGCCGGCTTGGCCGATCTGCCTGGCCGTCTCGGTCAGGCCTTCGCCATTGATGTCGGTAATTGCGACGGCGCAGCCGCGCCTGGCCAGTTGCAGCGCCACCTCGCGGCCAAGCCCTCCGGCGGCCCCGGTGACAAGCGCCCTGCGCGGCGTGGTGTCTGGTATCTCAGCAGGCAAGCCAACCTCCTCCCAAGGTCATCTTGACGCGATGGATACCGGTATCCATAGATAGGTGTCAACGGGCTACTGTTCGCGGGCTATGCGCTCCGGTGGAGCCGGGAGGGAAAATTGAAGATCGTCGCGCTTGAAACGCTGCAACTGGCGGAATTCCCATTCCTGTTCTGGCTTCGCGTCCATACCGATGCCGGCCTCATCGGCACCGGCGAAACCTTCTGGGCGCCGGGGCCGGTCGCCTCCTACATTCACGACAATGTCGCGGCCTACCTCATCGGCAAGGACCCGCGCGATATCGAGCTGCATGACCGCACGCTGGGCAGCGTCTATGTCGGCGCGCGCGATTCCGGCGCGGAGGTGCGCGGCAATTCCGCGGTCAACATCGCGCTGTGGGATATCTATGGCCAGGCGCTTGGCGAGCCAGTCTGGCGGCTGCTGGGCGGCCGCACGCACAGAACCGTGCCGATCTACAATACCTGCGCCGGCTACAAGCATGTGCGCGCCAGCAAGAAGAACGCGCTGTTCGAGCGCGGCGAGGACTGGTCGCTCAAATCGGGCGATTCCAACGAAGGCCCGTATGAGGATCTGCTGGCATGGCGCTACAATGCCGGTGATCTCGCCAGGAGCCTGAAATCCGAAGGCATCGGCGCCATGAAGATATGGCCGTTCGACATTGCCGCCGAGGCATCGAACGGCGCCCGCATCTCGCTTGCCGATCTCGACAAGGCGCTGGAGCCGTTCCAGAAGATCCGCGACGCCGTCGGCCGCGACATGGAGATCATGGTCGAACTGCATGGCCTGTGGAGCCTGCCGCCGGCGCTGCGTATCGCCGAGGCGCTGAAGGCCTACGACGTCGCCTGGCTGGAGGAGCCGATCCGCTACAACGAACTCGACGCGATGGCCGAGTTGGCGCGCCACACATCGATCCCGATCGCGGCCAGCGAGCGGCTGGCCACGCGGCAGATGTTCAAGCAACTGATCGACAAGCGCGCGGCCAGCGTGATCATGATCGACCTCGCCTGGTGCGGCGGCCTTTCCGAAGCACGCAAGATCGCCAACATGGCCGAGGCCAGCGAATTGCCGGTGACGCTGCACGACTGCACCGGGCCGATCGTCTATGCCGCCAGCTGCGCGCTGTCCGCCACTCTGCCGAACGTCAACTACCAGGAAGCCGTGCGCGCCTACTTCACCGGCTGGTACACCGAGATCGTCCCCGACATTCCGCCGGTCAGCGACGGCCATGTCGCGCCGCTCGATGGGCCGGGGCTCGGCCTCAGCCTTCGGCCGGAGCTGTTCCAGCGGCCCGACGCCACGGTGCGGATCACCAAGATCTAGAGCACGGTTTTCGTCAGGACCTTTGTCAAACAAGGCGATGGAGCGTTTCACCGGTTCGGCGAAACGACGGACGCGCTTGCGTCTCGCACGCTTTGCTCAGAGCCTGTAGACATTATGCTATTATAATCTATTATCAGCCCGAAGCGAGCAGCCACAAGCTCGCCGCCGGCGCGTTCTCGCGCGGCACCAGATGGATTCATGGGAGGCTTTGGTGGCAATTTCTGCGGCGCGCGCACGCGAGGATTTCAAGGGTGCGCCAAATCTGCCCGACCGAAAAATCCTGCTCGACCTGTTCGAACGCATGGTGTTGCTGCGCCGCTTCGAAAGCGTTGCCCAGATCGCTTGCCGCAAGGGCGAGACACCTGGCTTCCTGCATCTCTATATCGGCGAGGAAGCGACCGGCGTCGGGGTCTGCGCGCATTTGCGGCCGACCGATTGGGTGACATCGACCCATCGCGGCCACGGCCATGCGCTGGCCAAGGGCGCCAATCCCGGGCGCGTCATGGCCGAGCTGTTCGGCAAGGCCGACGGCATTTGCGGCGGCCGTGGCGGCACCATGCATCTCTACGACCGCTCGGTCGGCCTGTTCGGCACCAACGGCATCGTCGCCGCCGGCATCGGCCATGCCGTCGGCATCGGCATGAGCGCCCGCCGGCAGGGCCGCGACGATATCGGCGTCGCCTTCTTCGGCGACGGCGCCGCCAATCATGGCGGCTTCCACGAGGCGCTCAACTTTGCCGCCGTGCAGCGCGCGCCGGCGGTCTTCATCTGCGAGAACAATCTCTACGCCACCGCGACTCCGCTGAAATCGATCACGCTCAACCCCGAGATCGCCACCAAGGCCGCGTCCTACGGCATGCCCGGCGTCGCTGTCGACGGCAACGACGTCTTCGCCGTCTGGCTGGTCATGAAGGAAGCGACCGAACGCGCGCGGGCCGGCAAGGGCCCGACGCTGATAGAGGCCAAGACCTATCGCACCGTCGGCCACCATGAGGGCGACCCGGTCATCGGCACGTACAGGACGCAGGAAGAACTCGACGCCTGGATCAAACGCGATCCGATCGACATGTTCCGCAAGCGGCTGATCGAGGACTATGGCGTTGCCGACGCCGAGGCGCTCGCGGCAATAGAGGCGCGGATCGAGAGAGTGGTCGAGGAGGCGCTCGCCTTCGCCCGCGCTTCGCCCGAGCCCGATCCGTCGACGGTGCGCCTGCATGTCTTCGCCGATCCGATCAATCCGCCGGCCGCCCTGCAGCCGCGCGCCGTCGGCGAGACGCGGACGCAAGGCTGGCTCGAAGCGGTGCGCGACGGCATCGCCGAGGAGATGCGCGCCAATCCGGCGATCCTCTATTTCGGCGAAGGCACCGGCGAGCGCGGCGGCAGCTTCGCCCACACGAAGAACCTTTGGCAGGAGTTCGGCCCTGATCGCATGGTCGACACGCCGATCTCCGAACAGGGGTTCACCGCCGCCGCCGTCGGCGCTTCGGCCACGGGCGCGCGCACCGTCTCGGACCTGATGTTCGCCGATTTCGCCTTCGAGACCGCCGGGCAGATCTTCCTGCAGGCGGCCAAGCTGCGCTACATGACCAGCGGCGTCATGAGCGCGCCGATGGTGGTGCGCGTCGGCGCCGGCGCGCTGCGCAGTTCCGGCCCGCATCACAGCGGCATCTATCATCCGGTCTTCGCCCATATGCCCGGCTTGATCGTCTGCGTGCCGTCGAATCCGGCTGACGCCAAGGGACTGATGAAGACGGCGCTGAGAGCCGGCGATCCCGTCATCATGCTCGAACCGAAGGCGCTGTTCGCTTCCAAGGGCGAGGTGCCGGCGGGCGAGCACTATGTGCCGTTCGGCGTCGCGCGGATCGCGCGGGCAGGGAAAGACATCACCATCGTCGCGGCCGGGCAGATGGTGCAGCGCGCTTTGGAGGCGGCGGAGGCATTGGCGGCCGAAGGCATCAAGGCCGAGGTGATCGACCCGCGCACCATCATGCCGCTCGATATCGACACGATCGTCGCCAGCGTCAGGAAGACGCATCGCCTGCTCATCGTCGACGAGGCGTGGGCCATGTGCGGCCTTGGCGGCGAGATCGCCCAGGCGATCAACGAGCTCGCCTTCGACGAGCTCGATGCTCCGCCCGGGAGGCTGCATACGGCACCGACGTCCCATCCGTTCGCGCCGGTGCTGGAGCGTGCCATGCTGGTCGACACGGCACGCATCGCCGAGGGCGCTCGCGCTGTGATTGCCGGCAAGCCGCCGGTGCCGGATCACTGGTACACGGTCGGCCTGAAAAGCGCTGCGCCGGCAAAGCCAGCGGCTGTTCCAGCCAAGTCGCAGCCTGCTCCACAAGCTGCTTCCGTACCCGCCAGCGACGACGAGCCGGTGACGATGCCTTTCGGCGATCTCACCGTCAGCGAGGGCACGGTCGTCAAATGGCTGAAAGCGGTCGGCGACACGGTCAAGGAAGGCGAACTGATCGCCGAGATCGAGACCGACAAGGCCGTGGTCGAGATCGAGGCGCCGGTCAGCGGGACGCTGAGCGCGATCGATCAGCCGGTCGGCGCCGTGGTGCCGATGGGCGGGCGCATCGGCGGCATCAAGAAATAATCATCTGTACCCAAGAATCCGAAGGGCAAGCATGAAGATCCTGTGCGCCAATTGGCAAGCCGCCGACGAGGCCGAGCTCGAACGCGAGCACTATCCTGACATCGAGTTCATCCTGGCACGCTCGACCAACGACAAGGCCGCCGCGCTCGATCCGGCGGTTTGCCAGACGGTCGATGCGGTCATCAACTATTCGCCGACCCACAATGTCGCCGCCGCGCCGACTGCCTTTCCCAAGGCCAGGATCGCGGTGCGCTCCGGCGTCGGCTTTGACAACATCGACACGGCCGGCTGGGGCGCGCGCAAGATTCCCGCCTGCAACGTGCCTGACTACGGCACCACAGAGGTTGCGGACCATGCCATCGGCCTGATGCTGGCGCTGACGCGCGGCACCTCTGCCTATGGCGCCGAGCTAGCGGCCAATGGCGCCGAGGGCTGGCATTTCTCCAAGGCGCCGCTGGTGCGCCGTCACAAGGGGGCGACCTTCGGCATCGTGGGGCTCGGCCGCATCGGGCTTGCCGCGGCCCGCCGTGCCGCCGCCTTCGACATGAAGGTGGTGTTTTACGATCCGCATCTTCTGTCCGGCGTCGACCTGTCGACCGGCTATGAGCGGGTGCATTCGCTGGCCGAGCTGATGGGGCGGGCCGATGTGGTGAGCGTGCATGCGCCGTTGAGCGAGGAAACGCGCAAGCTGCTCGGCGCTGATGCCTTCGCCGCCGCCAAGCCGGGCCTTGTCTTCGTCAACACGGCGCGGGGTCCGATCGTCGATCTCGACGCGTTGGAAGCGGCGCTGCGCAACGGCAAGGTCGCCGGCGCCGGGCTGGACGTCCTGCCGAACGAACCCGGCGATCTCGACCATCCGCTTCTGGCGGCGTGGCGGCGCCGCGAGCCATGGATCGCCAACCGACTGATCGTGACGCCGCATGCGGCCTTCTACAGCCCGGCGGCGATGCGCGATCTCAGGCTGAAATCGATCGAAGTCGTGCATGCCTATCTGGCCGAGGGACGACTGACCAACTGCGTCAACGCCGAGTATCTGAAATGAACGTTGCCGTCGCATCGCGGCTGGCTGTCTCGCCCTATGCGCGCCGGCTTGCCCGCGAGCGCAACCTTCCGCTCGAAGCCCTCCGCGGCAGCGGTCCGGGCGGCCGCATCCTGGCCGCCGATGTGCTCGACTTCGTCCCGGCCGACGTGCCTGCAGAGCTTCCGGCCACTGCCCCGGCGCCTTCGATTGCCGCTCCCAGCATCGCCGCCTTCGCGACATCGATCGCGCTGGGCGCCTTGCATGAATTGTTGGCCGCGCTGGAGAGCTCGGGGAAGGTGTTCGACATCGACGATATCCTGCTGCGCGCGGCGGGTAGCGCATTCATCGAGATTTCGGACGGGGCGAAGGCCGGCGAGGTGAGGGTGGCGCTCGAACTGGGCAAGAGGCAAGTCGTCTTCGCGGCCACCTCGGGAATGCCGCTGACATCGTTGCGCGCGACGCGGCTTGCGGCCCAGACGGACACACGCGACGATCCGCAAAAACCCGCCATCCTGTCCGTGCGGCTGCTGCCGCCGAGCGATATCCGACCGATGATGATGCCGCTGTTGCCTGGCCGGGCCATGCGCCTGACAGTCTCGGTCGACAGCGCGGGCGACCATGCCGAGTGCCTGCTCACGGCAGACACGGCAGCCTTCGACGAGGCGACCTCGACCGCGTGGCTCGCCGCCCTGAAATCGGCGGTCGAGCATCCGCTCCGGCTCTTCGTCTAGGACTGCGGATCGTCGCCGGCGTTGCCTAGCCTCGGGCGACGGAAGCTATTATAAAAGCTTCGACACAGACGCGACGAGGCTCATGGACAACACCGTTCCCACCATCGACAGTCTTCCCAGGCGCACGCTTGGGCGCTCCAACGGGCCGCTCTATCGCCAGCTTGCCGACATCTTGCGGGTCCCGATCGGCGACGGCACTTTTCCCGTCGGCGGCGAATTGCCGAAGGAGGCGGCGATCGCCGAGCATTTCGGGGTCAGCCTGATCACCGTGCGCCAGGCGCTGCGCGATCTCGAGGCCGACGGCCTGATCAAGAAGCGCTCGGCGAAACCGGCGGTGGTCGCGGCGCGCAGCCCGTCGGTCAACCTGAGCTGGAAGTTCAAGAACTTCGCCGACATGGCGGCCTTCACCAAGGACGCGCAGCTGACGGTGAAATCCTATCGCAAGGAAGTTTCTCCTGTGCTCCAGCGCCATTTCGGCATGGGCAAGGAGGAGGCGGGCTATTGCCTGCGCAGCGTGCTTTCGATCGGCGAGCAGAGGAAAGCGCAGATCACCACCTACTTTCCCCCGGATGTCGGCGCCAGGCTGAAGCGCGAAGACTTCTCCGACGTGCTGATCTTCCGCTCGGTGCAGAAGCATCTGGGTCTGCGTCTCGACGTGGCGCATGTCACCGTGCGCGCCGAGATCGCCGACGAGGCGGTTGCCGCCGATCTCGGCATCGCGCTGGGCAGCGCGGTGCTGACGGTGGAGATGCTCTATCAGTCGGCCGACCAGCGCAGCATCGAGTTCTCCGTCGCGCGCCATCCCGCCGATATTTTCAGCATCACCTACGACGCGCCCAACGACCTGTCCTGAGGCTGCCCCGACGTGCGATTTCTGTCGACGGGCACATAGACAGACCTATAAAATTATAATAGCATGATAGCTAGGCTGAGATGCCGGCGGGAAGCGAGATCGCGCGCGAATTCCGCCCGTGCTCACGGCCGTCGAGAGGCCCGGTGTCCGATCAAGATGGCGCAGTCCATCGCCGGCCGGGGAGGAACATAGGGAGGAGACAATGCAATCGAGGAGCCTGTGCGCCGGCCTGATGGCGCTTGCCGGATTCGCAGTCTGCGTTGGAGCGACATCCGGCCATGCCGAAGCCAAGAAAACCTACGCCATCTACCTTTCCAACAATTTCGTCGGCAACGACTGGCGCCAGCAAATGGAGCGCGTCGCCAATGTCGCGGTCAACAAGGGACCGCTGAAAGGCCGCGTCGACCTCAAGATCGAAAATGCCGAGAACACGGTCCAGGCGCAGATCAACTCGCTGAACAACATCATCCGGCAGAAGCCGGACGCCATCCTGATCGACGCGTCGTCGGCGGAGGCTCTCAATCCCACGATTAAGAAGGCCTGCGACGCCGGCATCGTCGTCGTCAGCTTCGACCAGACCGTGTCGGCCGAATGTGCCTACAAGCTGCATTCCGACTTTGACATCATGGCCAACAACCAGGCCGAATGGATGGCCTCCATGCTCGGCGGCAAGGGCAAGGTCTTCATGGATCGGGGCCTCGCCGGCGCGCCGATATCCGAGCAGTTCGAGAAGAACTTCGGCGCCGTGCTCAAGAAATATCCCGGCATCGAGATCGTCGGCTATTTCAACGGCAACTATGCTGCCGGGCCCGAACAGGAAGGCGTGGCGAGCCTGCTCGCGGCCCATCCGGAGGTCGACGGCATCTTCTCGCAGGGCTACGGCACCGGCGCCATCAAGGCGTTGCAGAATGCCGACCGGCCGATGGTGCCGGTCGTCGCCGCCGCCTTCAACGGCACCGGTGTCACCTGCGCCGAGACCAAGGGCGCGAAATGCTGGCTCGGCGCCAATCCGCCGTCGCTGTCTGCGGAGGCGATCAAGCTCGCCGTCGACATACTCGATACCGGCAAGAAGCCGGCCGACACGACCGTGCTGTTCAATTCGCCGGGCCTGACCACGGACATGGTCGCGGCCAAATACGCGCCGAATTCCTCGGCCGTGAAGATCGAGCTCGGCAAGACCGTGTTCCCCGATCTGGCGCCGGGTCTTTCGCTGCCGGTGTCGCCAAGCTGGGTGGAGATCACGCCCAAGGAGGCCTCGGGAAGCTGATTTGACGAGGAGAGGGCACCGCAGCGCGGCGCCACGATTTCGAAACGAAAAACGGGAGGAGAAAATCATGAAATTATTGAGCCGTTACACCGGCCTCGCAGTGCTTGCCGCGACCATGATGGCGGTCGGCATGCAGGCCGGGCATACCGAGGACAAGAAGCCCTACACCATCTACCTCTCCAACAATTTCGTCGGCAACGACTGGCGCCAGCAGATGGAGCGCGTCGCCACCGTGTCGGTCAACAAGGGGCCGCTGAAAGGCCGCGTCGACCTCAAGATCGAGAATGTCGAGAACACCGTACAGGCGCAGATCAACTCGCTGAACAACATCATCCGCCAGAAGCCGGACGCGATCCTCGTCGATGCCGGTTCGGATTCGGCGCTCAACCCCACCATCAAGAAGGCCTGCGACGCCGGCATCGTCGTCATCAGCTTCGACCAGGTGGTGACCGAGCCTTGCGCCTATGCCGTCGCCTCCGATTGGGACCGCATCCCCGCCGTCATGGCCGAGTGGATGGCTACGCAGCTCGGCGGCAAGGGCAACATCATCCTCGACCGCGGCCTCGCCGGCGCGCCGATCTCGGCACAATTGCAGGGCGGCTATGAGAAGGTGTTGGCCAAATATCCCGACATCAAGGTGGTCGGCTATTACAACGGCAATTATGCGCTCGGACCGGAACAGTCCGGCGTGGCGGCACTGCTTGCCGCCAACCCGAAGATCGACGGCATCATGACGCAAGGCTACGGCTCGGGCGCCATCCAGGCGCTGAAGGATGCCGGCCGGCCGATCGTCCCGGTCGTCGGCTTCTCCTACAATGTCGCGGCCGTCACCTGCGCGCAGACGCAAGGCGCCAAGTGCATCCTCGGCTCTAACCCGGCCTATCTGTCCTCGGAAGCGATCAAGCTTGCGGTCGATATTCTGGACACCGGCAAGAAGCCGGCCGAACGCTCGGTGTCGGTCAAGGGTGATTTCGTGACGACCGATCCCTTCGAGTCGAAGCTCTATCCGGGGACCAAGATGATCAAGATCGCGGTCGGCGAGAACGCTTTCCCCGACCAGGCGCCCGGCCTGACGCTGCCGATCACGCCCGACTGGGTCGAGATCACCGCCGCGGAAGCGGCCGGCAGCAAGTAACATCCTGTCCCACGATCCTGTCTCCCGGCATCGAGCGATGCCGGGAGACCTTTTCGAGCAATTCCAGGAAAAGTGTGAGCGGTTTTTTCGTCCGGAATTGCGTAAAAACAAGGAGATATAGCGGTTCGCCGTTTCCCTGAAACGGTGAAACGCTCTAGAAATCGGCCCATGGATCTCGTCACCGTCAACGGTCTGTCCAAACGTTACGGCGGCATCGTCGCGCTGAGCGAGGCGGCATTCGGCGCCCGCGCCGGCGAGGTGCATGCGTTGCTCGGCGAGAACGGCGCGGGCAAAAGCACCTTCATCCAGATCCTGTCGGGAGCGGTGCAGCATGATGGCGGCACGATCCTGGTCGACGGGCAGGATTATCGTCCGGCCAATCCGGATGCCGCGCAGGCGCGCGGCATCGCCGCCGTGTTCCAGGAATTGTCACTCATCCCCGATCTCAGCGTCGAGCAGAACATCTGGTTCCGCCACGAACCCCGGACATGGCTTGGCATCGTCAACCGCGCGGAGATGCGCCGCAAGACTCTGGCGCTGCTCGAGAAATACGATTTCCCGGCGCTACGTCCCGAACAGGAGCTGCGGCGGCTGACACTGGCCGAACGGCAGATCGTCGAGATCGCCAAGGGCCTGGCCAAGGACCCGCGCATCCTGATCCTCGACGAGGCGACGTCGGCGCTGCCGGCGCGGGAAGCCGAATGGCTGTTGAAGCTCACCCGGCAACTGGCCGCCGAAGGCAGGCTGGTCATCTTCATCTCGCACCGCATGGCCGAGGTTCGCGCCATCGCCGATCGTCTGACGATCTTCCGCAATGGCAGCACCGTCGCCGCGCATGAGGCCGCTGCCGTTTCCGACGACGAGATCGTCACCCAGATGATCGGCCGGCATCTCGACCGGCTTTATCCCGAGCGCGTGCCGACCATGACCGATCGCGTCGCGCTCAAGGTCGCGAACCTCGCCAGCGGCAGCCGCCTGTCGGGCGTGGACTTTTCGCTTCGCGAGGGTGAGGTGCTCGGCGTCGGCGGCCTGCAGGGCCACGGCCAGCGCGAGCTGTTCCAGGCATTGTTCGGCGCCACGAAAGCGAGCGGCGCGATCGAGCTTTGGGGCAGGCCAGCGGCGATCGGCAATCCGCGCCAGGCACTGACCGGCAAGGACGGCATCGCGCTGGTGCCGGAAGACCGGCGCGGCCAGGGCCTGCTCTTGACCAAGAGCGTGCGGGAGAATTTGACGCTGTCGGTGATCAAGCGCTTCACCGAAAACGGCCTGCTCAGCCGCCAGAAGGAAGCGGCCCTGGTCAAGGAGATGGTCGATTTCCTGCGCATCAAGGCCGGCACGCCGGAGCAGCTTGCCGGCACTTTGTCCGGCGGCAACCAGCAGAAGGTGATCTTCGGCAAGATGCTTTTGACGCAGGCGCGCGTGCTCCTGCTCTACGATCCGACGCGCGGCGTCGATGTCGGCACCAAGGGCGAGATCTTCCAGCTGATGCGCGATCTCGCCGCCAAGGGCTATGCGATCCTGTTCCATTCGAGCGACATGCCGGAGCTCGTCCATGTCGCCGACCGCGTGCTGGTCATGCGCAACGGCCGTATCGCCGCGACGCTGGAGGGCGATCATATTTCGGAGGAGGAGATCCTGCGCGCCGCCATGCTTGAGACCAGGGCGGCCTGAGGCATGGTGATGTCCGTGGAGCAGACTGTGGAAGGGGCGCAGATGCCGGCGCATAGGAAAGACACCAGGCCGGGCATCGATTGGCGTGGCCGAGCGCTCGACCGCGCGCCGTTCCTCGTCGCCTGCCTGATGCTGGCCTTGATCGTTGCCATCTATGGCAGCCTGCAGTCCGGCGTCTTCACGCTGGACGAGCTCAATCTCGATACGGCGGCGGCGATGACGCTGATGCTGGCGGCAACCGGACAGACGATCGTTCTTGTGCGCGGCGGCATCGATCTGTCGATCGGCGGCATGATCAGCCTCGGCACGGTGATCGCGGCGACGCGTTTCACCGACGATCCGTCGACCACGGCGTTCTGGGCGCTGACGATATTGGCGCTCGGTTTCCTCATCGGCGCGCTCAACGGCCTGTTGATCTCGCTGCTCAAGCTGCAGCCCTTCCTGGTGACGCTCGCCACCTGGTCGATCCTCAACGGCGTCGCCATGATCATCCTGCCGACCGATGGCGGCAGCGTTCCCGGTTGGTGGGTTGGCTTCGCTTCCGCGCAGCTCCTCGGCCTGACCAGCCCTGTCTGGATGCTGCTGGCGCTGCTCCTCTTCTGGTGGTGGTTCCGCGCGACGCGCGTCGGCATCACCATCCAGGCCTCCGGCTCCAACGAGAAATCGGCCTTCCTGTCGGGCGTTTCGATCACCCGCGTCAATATCGTCACCTACGGCCTGTCCGGCCTGTTCGCGGCGGGTGCCGCGCTGTTCCTGATAACGCAGACCGGCGCCGGTTCGCCGACCATCGGCAAGGACTATATCCTGCCCTCGGTGGCAGCCGCGGTGATCGGCGGCGTCAGCCTGTTCGGCGGCCGAGGCCATCTCGCCGGGACGCTGATCGGCGCTTTGGTGCTCACCCTCATCGGCAATCTGGTCTTCGTCCTGCATGTGTCGAGCTACTGGCAGCCGGTCGCGTCCGGCGTCATCCTGCTGCTCTCGGTGCTGGCCAGCTCGGTTGCCGAAAAGGCCGCGAGGAGCCGGGTCCAATGAGCGCTTTCCTCGCCCGCAATCGCCTCATCGTGCTTGCCTATGCCGGCATGGTCGTGCTGCTCCTGGTCACGGCGATGTTCTCGCCGGGCTTCCTGTCGGTCTCCAACATGCGCTCCACCGTGGTGCTAGCGGCCTTCGTCGGCATCGTCGCGCTCGGCCAGACCTTCGTCATCATCGGTGGCGGCATCGACCTGTCTGTGCCCTGGGTGCTGAATTCGGCCGCGATTGTCATGGCGCTGCTTTGCGGCGGGCAGGATCTGCCGCTTGTCTGGGTCATGCCGCTGCTGCTTGCCGGTGGCGCCTTCATCGGGCTGGTCAACGGCGTCGGCGTCGCCCAGTTCGGCGTGCCGCCGATCATCATGACCTTGGCCACCAACGTCATCCTTCAGGGCCTGATCCTGGTTTTGACCGGCGGCTCGCCGACGCCTTCGGCGCCGGCGCTGATCCAGTTCCTTTCGGTTGGACGTATAGGCGGCTTCCCGGTCATCGCGCTGATCTGGCTCGCGCTGACGCTGATCGCCACGCTGCTGCTCTCCAAGGCGGCGTTCGGGCGTCATCTCTATGCGCTCGGCACCAGCGCGACGGTCGCCGAATTCTCCGGCGTGCCGACGGCGCGCACCACCATCCTGACCTATATCGTCTCCGGCCTCACCGCCGCCTTCGCCGGCATGCTTTTGACCGGCTATTCCGGCCAGGCCTATCTCGGCATGGGCGACGCCTATCTGTTCACGTCGATCGCGGCAGTCGCCATCGGCGGGGCCTCGATCCTCGGCGGCAGCGGGCATTATCTCGGCACCGTCGCGGGCGCCATGGTGCTGACCATTCTCACCGGGCTCTTGCCGGCGCTCAACCTGTCGAGCGGCGCGCTGCTCGTCGTCTATGGCGCGGTGATCCTGATCACGGTCTCGATCGGCAGCGAGACCTTCGCCGGGCTCGGCGGCAGACTTCGCGGCAGAAGGGCTTGAACATGGTCGAAATCACTTGCGTCGTGGATGCTGGGGCCGAACTGGGCGAGGGCCCGTTGTGGGACCCCAAGGCCGGCGTGCTCTGGTGGATCGACATCTGGAAGAAGCTGATCCATCGCTACGACCCGTCGACCGGCAAGGACGAGGTGTTCGAGACGCCGGAATATCTCGGCTGCCTCGGGCTACGCCAGAAGGGCGGCCTGGTGCTGACCATGGCCGACGGTTTTCATTTCTTCGACCCGGCGACCGGCAAGTTCGAGGCGATCGTCGACCCGGAAGCGCATATGCCCAAGACCCGCTTCAACGACGGCAAGCCGGACCGGCAGGGGCGGTTCTGGTCGGGCTCGATGTTCGAAGCGCCGGGCCAGCTCGAATTCATCGGCGCGCTCTACCGGCTCGATCCCGATCTTTCGGTGCACAAGATGATCGACGGCATCGGCTGCTCCAACGGTCTTGCCTGGAGCCCGGATTCGAAGACCATGTATTTTTCCGACAGCCATGCCGGCGCGGTCTGGGCCTATGATTTCGACCCCGCCACCGGCGATATCGAGAACCGCCGCACCTTCATCGACATGACGGTCACCGGCGGCGTCGCCGATGGCGCCACCGTCGATGCGGAAGGGTGCTACTGGGTGACCATCCCGGTGACCAGCAAGGTCTGTCGCTACGATCCGACGGGCAGGCTGATGCAGACGGTGGTGCTGCCGACCGACCTGCCGACCTGCTGCGAATTCGGCGGCAAAGACCTCGACATCCTCTATGTCACCTCCGCTGTGCTCCGGCGTCCCGCCAGCCATTTCGTCGGCCAGAAGCATCCGGGCGGGCTGTTTGCGCTCGATGTCGGCGTCAAGGGCCTGACGCTGCCCGCGTTCAAGGGATAGCGCCGGCAATCGAGATGTCACCGGCGGTGTCTCGACATTGGCACCGAGGCAGGGGATTGCCGCGATTTCGTCATCAGCGCCGGCATGCAGCTGAAAAACGTCGGCGGTCACGATTCTCCTTGAGGCTGGCGCGCGGATTGGTCAGTTTGTCCCAAGCGAGGCCACTTGCCAGGCAGCGGCGGACAGGGAGAACAAGCAATGCGCACCAAAACCAGCATCCGCGTCGTCGGCTGCCATGCCGAGGGCGAGATCGGCGATGTCATCGTGGGCGGCGTGCTGCCGCCAGCGGGCCGCACGATGATGGAAAAGATGATCACGATGGAACGCGATCACGACCATATCAGGCGCATGCTGATCTGTGAGCCGCGCGGCAGCGTTGCCCGGCATGTCAATCTCCTGGTGCCTTCGACGCGCGAGGATTGCGCCGCGGGCGCCATCATCATGGAACCGACCGAATACCCGCCGATGTCCGGCTCCAACACGATCTGCGTCGCCACGGTGCTGCTCGAAACCGGCATGGTGCCGATGCACGAGCCCGAGACGCGCTTCAAGCTGGACATGCCCGGCGGCGTCATCGAGGTGCGCGCCGAATGCAAGGACGGCAAATGCCTGTCGATAACTTTCCGCAATGCCCCCGCCTTCGCCCACAGCCTCGATGCCAATATCGAGGTGGAAGGGTTTGGCACGCTGAAAGTCGATATCGCCTATGGCGGCATGTTCTACGCGATTGTCGATGCGTCCGCGCTCGGCTTCTCGGTTACAGCCGACGAGGCCCGCGAATTGGCGGTGGCCGGCGAGAAGGTCCGCCGCGCGGCACGCGAGCAGCTCGATGTCGTGCACCCGCAGTTCGACAATGTGCGCGGTGTGTCGATCGTGCAGTTCGCCATGCCGTTCCAGGGGCCGGGCAAGGTCACGCGCAACACCTGCATCGTCTCGCCCGGACGCTCGGACCGCAGCCCGACGGGTACCGGCACCTCGGCCCGCATGGCCGTGTTGCAGGCGCGGGGCCAGATGAAGGAAGGCGAGGTGCTGATCCATGAATCGATCATCGGCTCGCGCTTCACCGGCAAGATCCTCGAGCTCACCGAAGTGGCCGGGCGCAAGGCGATCGTGCCGCAGATAACCGGCCGCGCCTGGATCACGGGCGAACACAACTACTATCTCGATCCGACCGATCCCTATCCGCAAGGCTATGTGCTGTCGGACACCTGGGGCACCTCGACTTCGGTGACGCAGTAGAATTTCCCGCAACGGCGTGGGCTCGGATCACACGGGCGCCCGGACGCTTTCCAGCTCTTGGCAGGGGCATTTGCGCCTGGACAGATTCCCGCGGACCTTGCAGGGAGGCGCCTCCTCTGATTCCCTGCGCTTGGTGGGGTCGCCTGATTCGCGTGCTTGTCGTTCCGGTCCCGCATGATCTTGGGGCAGGGCAGCAGGTGCTTTGGTAGAAAGATGAAAAAATGACCGCCAAGCCGGAAATCCTGGAGATGAGGCCCAAGATCACCGTTGTCGGGGTCGGCGGCGCCGGCGGCAACGCCGTCAACAACATGATCGCCGAGGGGCTGCAGGGCGTCGAGTTCGTCGTCGCCAACACCGACGCGCAGGCGCTCACCATGTCGAAGTCGTCGCGGCTGATCCAACTGGGCGCGCACGTGACCGAGGGCCTGGGCGCCGGATCCTTGCCGCAGGTCGGCAGCGCCGCCGCGGAGGAATCCATCGACGAGATCATGGATCACCTGGCGGGGACGCATATGTGCTTCATCACCGCCGGCATGGGCGGCGGCACCGGCACCGGCGCCGCGCCCGTGATCGCGCGTGCCGCGCGCGATGCCGGCATCCTGACGGTGGCCGTCGTCACCAAGCCTTTCGTCTTCGAAGGCAAGCGCAGGACCCAGGCGGCCGAGGAAGGCATAGAGCGTCTGCGCGAGAGCGCCGACACCGTGATCGTCATCCCGAATCAGAACCTCTTCAGGGTCGCCGACGCCAAAACCACCTTCGCCGATGCCTTCGCCATGGCGGACCGTGTCCTCTATGCCGGTGTCGGCTGCATCACCGATCTCATCGTCAAGGAAGGGCTGATCAATCTCGATTTCGCCGACGTGAAGTCGGTAATGCGGGACATGGGTCGAGCGATGATGGGAACCGGCGAGGCCTCCGGGGAGGGGCGCGCCAAGATCGCGGCCGAGGCGGCGATCGCCAATCCACTCCTCGACGAGGCCTCGATGTCCGGCGCCAGGGGGCTGCTCGTGTCGATCTGCGGCGGCATGGACATGACGCTGTTCGAGGTCGACGAAGCCGCGACGCGGATCAGGGAGGAAGTCGACGCCGATGCCGACATCATCGTCGGCGCCATCTTCGACCAGGCCCTGGCGGGAAAATTCCGCGTATCCGTCGTCGCGACCGGCCTGCGCAAGAGCGCGGAGATCGCGCAGTTCGAGCAGCGGATCGCCTGAGACCACGGCGATCTCGTCCTGACGGCACAGCGCAATCGGTCGATATCTGCTTCCGTTTGCGAACAATCCTGGACCGCGCGCTGTTGGCCGGCGCCCTTGCACGCTTCTTCGTCGCAAGCCCTCGCGAGCGTATCCGACCAACATCTGTCCATATTGGACTAATCGATCGGCCTGTTCGACAGGAGTCGATTTAAGTTCCTTCGGGGAGGAGTAGACTTAGCGACCATCGATGAAGCGTCGCGCCTACCCGGGAGGATTACCTTGCTCTTTGCCGTGCACTGTCTCGACCATGCCGATGCGCTTCCGCGCCGCCTTGCCAATTACGATGCCCACAAGGCCTATCTTGCCGGCGGCTCGGTCGCGACCGTGATCTCCGGCCCGCTGGTCGCGGCGGATGGCGCAACCATGATCGGGTCGCTCTTCGTCTTTTCCGCCGACAGCATCGAGGAGGTGAAGGCGTTCAACGCCGGCGACCCGTTCAATGCCGCCAATGTCTGGCAGAGCGTCAGCATCAATCCCTTCCTGCTGCGCGTCGACAACCGGGCCTGACGGGGAGAGGCTCGATGAAAAGCTTCGTTTATAACGGCCAGCCGGCGCGCGTCGTCTTCGGATCGGGCACGATCGCAAGGCTGCCGGAGGAGATCGACCGGCTGGGATTGAAACGCGTGCTCGTGCTGGCGACGCCGCCGCAGGAGGCGGACGCCCGGCGTCTTGCCGGATCGCTCGGCGGCACGGCGGCCGGGGTCTATGCCGGGGCGACGATGCACACGCCCGTGCCCGTGACCGAGGACGCGCTGAAGGTCGTGGCGGAGCTTCAGGCCGATGGGCTGGTCGCGGTCGGCGGTGGTTCCACGACAGGCCTCGCCAAGGCGATCGCGTTGCGCACCGACCTGCCGCAGATCGTGATGCCGACGACCTATGCCGGCTCGGAAATGACGCCGATCCTCGGCGAGACCAAGGATGGCGTGAAGGTCACCCAATCGAGCCCGAAAGTGCTGCCGGAAGTGGTGATCTACGACGTCGATCTGACGATGACGCTTCCCGCTTCCTTGTCGGGAACGAGCGGCATGAACGCCATCTCCCATGCGGTCGAGGCGCTCTATGCCAGGGAAAGCAACCCAGTGATAGATTTAATGGCGACCGAAGCCATAGGCGCGTTGGTGAGCGCCTTGCCGGTGATCGCCGGGAGCCCGCACGACCGCGAGGCGCGCTCCGAGGCGCTGTACGGTGCCTGGCTTTGCGGCATCTGCCTCGGCTCGGTCGGCATGGCGCTGCATCACAAGCTTTGCCACACGCTCGGCGGCAGTTTCGATCTGCCGCATGCGGAGACCCATACGATCGTGCTGCCGCATGCGCTGGCCTACAATGCGTCCGCCGTTCCGGCCGTCATGGAAACCCTGCGGGCCGTGCTGAAGACGGACGATCCTGCCATGGCTCTCTACGATCTCGCCGGCCGGATCGGGGCACGGCGCGGGCTCGCCGAGATCGGCATGCCAGCCGACGGGATCGACATCGCGACAGACCGTGCGCTGGCCAATCCCTACTGGAACCCACGGGCGCTGGAGCGGGAACCGATCCGGGCCCTTATCGCGCGTGCCTATGCCGGCGAGCCGCCGCAGGCCTGAAACCCGAACGTCCCTGGAGGAACTATCGCCATGACAGGCACCGCAGACGCCGCTCGACCGAAATATCCCTATTTCGAGGAAGAGACTTCGGTCGACGTGGTCAACGCGCGCATGGGGCCGGATGTCGACCCGCGCTTGCGCGAGGTGATGAGCGTGCTGGTGAAACATCTGCATGCCGCCGTCAAGGAGATCGAGCCGACGCATGAGGAATGGCTGCAAGGCATCAAGTTCCTCACCGACGTCGGCAAGATGTGCTCCGACTGGCGGCAGGAGTTCATCCTGCTTTCCGACACGCTCGGCGTCTCGATGCTGGTCGACGCGATCAATCACCGGCGTCCGAACGGCGCCACGGAAAATACCATTCTCGGCCCGTTCTATGTGCCCGAAGCGCCGCGCTATGAGCATGGCGCGAACATCTGCCTCGACGGCAAGGGCGAGCCGATGGTGGTGCGCGGCCGCGTGCTCGACACGCAAGGCAAGCCGATCGCCGGAGCGTTGATCGACGTCTGGCAGACCAATGACGACGGCTTCTACGATGTCCAGCAGAAGGACGTGCAGCCCGACTGGAATCTGCGCGGGGTCTTCACCACCGACGAGAAGGGCGAATACTGGTATCGCTCCGTCAAGCCCCGCTACTATCCGATCCCCGACGACGGACCGGTCGGAAAGATGCTCGCGGCGCTCGGGCGTCATCCGAACCGCGCGGCGCATGTGCACTATATCGTCAGCGCGCCGGGTTACGATCCCGTCATCACCCACATCTTCGCGCCCGACTGCCGCTACCTTGCCGAGGACGCCGTGTTCGGCGTCAAGGATTCGCTGATCGCCGATTTCACCAAAGTAACCGACCGGGAAAAGGCGAGCGCGCTCGGCTTCGAGCCTCCGTTCTGGTCCGTCGAGTGGGATTTCGTCCTGGCGCCCAAGACCGCTGCAGCTTCAGCTGGTTAGTGCATCCGGGAAAAGCTTTCGACGGCACCGGAGGCAAACTGCACAGCGTGTCAGAAAAACGAAATTGTCCGCTGACGCTCCAGCCGTAATTGTCCGAACCAGGCGAACGGCTCGGTGCCTTGGGAGGATTCCGGAGCGGCTGGTCGCCTGAGCAAGGCGCCGACCATCGGCTGCCTGGGAGGAGGAAAATGCCTGGTTCGGGCAAGTCGGACGACAGGCGCCTTGGCTTCAAGGCGTCGCAGGAAGTCGTCGTCGTCGCGATCTCGGTCATGCTGTTCGTCGTCTTCTCGGCGACGCTCAACAATTTCCTGAGCCAGGGCAACATCATCGCCATCCTCAAGAACGTGTCGATCCTCGGCACTTTGGCCGTCGGCATGGGCTTCGTCGTCGTCGGTCGCGGCATCGACCTCACCATGGTGGCGGTGATGGTCGTGGGCGTCGCCTTCAGCATCTGGATCTCCACCTGGGGCGTCGATTTCACGCTTGCGGTGATCTGCGGCGCCATCCTGGTCGCGGCCATCGGCCTGTTCACCGGCGTCATGGTGGCGGTGGCGGAAGTGCCGCCGATCTTCGCCACCTTGGCCATAGCCTCGTCGGTCTACGGCTCGGGGCGCATCGTCTTCGCCTCGGACGTGCTCTATGCCCCGCCGGACATCGCCTGGCTGAAATTCGTCGGCAATGGCAGCGTGCTCGGCATACCGATGTCCGTCGTCATCTTCGGAGCGGTGGCGGCCCTGATGGGTCTGTTCCTGAGGAAGACGCGCTTCGGCCGGCTGGTCTATGCAACGGGCGACAATCCGAACGCGGCCCGCACCACCGGCCTGCCGACGCGCCCGATCATCGTGACGCAATATGTCATCAGCGCTCTCATCGCCTTCACCGCCGGCATCATCATGACCGGCCTGGTCACCGGCATCGACACGCGCCTCTACAATTCGAGCCTGATCTACGACGTGCTTTTGGTGGTCGTGCTGGGCGGCATCGGCCTGTCGGGCGGGCAGGGCGGCGTGCGCAATGTGATCGCGGGAACCATCCTGGTCGGCATCCTGACCAACGGCATGACGATCCTCAATTTCTCCTACACCAGCCAGAACCTGATCAAGAGCGTGATCCTGCTGGGCGCGCTCGCCATCGACGCCATCATCAATCCGCGTGACGAGCAGACCTCGCAGAGCGGCGACATCTGAACAAGAACCCGAACTATCAATCAGGGAGGAAACCTATGAAGATATTCAAGAAATGCCTGTTGGCGGGCATGACCGCGCTCGCGCTTCTAGGCGCCGCGCAGGTCGCCAGCGCGCAGGAAACCGACCAGGTCGGCCGCGCGCCCTATCTGGAATCGCTCAAGGGCAAGAAAGTCATCTTCGTGCCGATCTCACAGGGCATGGACCTCAACCAGGCCTGGGTAATGGTGTGGCAGCGTCACGCCGCCCGCTACGGCTTCACGCTCGAGGTGCGCGATCCCAACGGCGACACCAATGCCGGCATCCGCGCCATGCAAGGCGCCATCGCCGAGAAGCCCGACCTGATCATCGTGCAGAACCCGGACGTGCAGACCTACGCACGCCTGTTGAAGCAGGCGCAGGCCGCGGGCATCAAGGTACTGCAGGTCAACATGCAGTCGGCGACCCAGACCGACTCCTATGTCGGCAATGACTGGATCGAGATGGGCCGCCTGGAGATGGGCGAACTGGCCAAGCATTGCACTGGGCCGAACGCCGTCTCGCACAAGGTGGTGTGGCTCGCCGGCGTCCAGACGGGCGCTGCCAACATCTACATGCGCACCGGCATCGACGAGGTGCTGAAGGCCAATCCCGAGCTGCAGCTCGTCTCCGACCAGCCGGCCGACTACATCAGCGAGAAGGCCCGCCAGATCACCGAGACGGTGCTGCAGCAGCATCCCGACCTCTGCGGCATCATGGGCATCTGGGATAATGCCGAAGTCGGCGCGGGCGCGGCGGTGGCGGCTGCCGGCAAGCAGGACCAGGTCACCATCGTCACCAACGGCGCGGGCGCCGCCACGGGCTGTGAGAGCATCAAGAACGGGCTGCTCGACGTGATCTTCAACTTCAATGCCCCGATCCAGGGCGAAATCGCCGCGCAGCAGATCTCCGAGTTGCTGCAGCACCCTGACCGCAAGGCCGGCAGCGAGAAGACCATCTTCTTCGGCCCGATCACCCGCGTCGACAAGACCAACGCGACCGGCCGGAACTGCTGGAAGCCCGAAGACATCAAGTAAACGGACTTTCCGATGAGCATGGCCGAAAGCCTTGTGCGCTGGCGCTATCGTCTGCTCCCCGACCATGTGGTCGGGGAGATCCTGACCAAGAAATGGATCGACAGCGTCATCCCCTTCACCGCGCTGGTCATCCTGTGCGCGATCTTCGGCGCGATCGTGCCGGGCTTCTTCGACGTGACGACGCTGACCAATCTCAGCGGCCAGACCGCCGAGCTCGGCCTGGTCGTGCTCGGCATGACCATCGTGATGGTGTCCGGCGGCATCGATCTCTCGGTCGGCTCGACCTTCGCGCTCGCCGTGCTGGTCACGCTCTACGGCATGAATGTCGAGCAGTGGAGTTTTGGAACCGGCCTGCTGGCGTGCCTGGGGCTCGGCGTCGTCTGCGGCGCCATCAATGGCTTCCTGGTCGGTTTCCTGCGCATGCGGGCGTTTCTCACCACGCTGGTCACGCTCATCATCTACCGGTCCACCTTCGACATCGTCTTCCCGCATGTCTCGACGGCGATCGTGACCAGCGGTCCGGATTCGCCGACCTATGATTTTCTCGGCTTCGGAACGGTCTGGGGCGTTCCGACGTCCTTCGCGGTCTTCGTGGTCATAGCGCTGGTCATCCACCTGGTGCTGTCGCGTGCCCGCTATGGCTGGCGCCTCTTCGCCGTCGGCGGCGCGCGCCGCTCGGCCTACAATGCCGGCATCAATGTGCGTTTCACTTTGTTCAGCGCCTATGTGCTCTGTTCGGTGCTGGTCGCGCTCTCCGGTTTCTTCTTCTCGGCGCGCATCGGAAGTGCTGCTTCCGATATCGGCACCGGGCTCGAACTGCAGGTGCTGACCGCGACCGTGCTCGGCGGCATCTCGCTCGGCGGCGGCCGCGGCTCGGTCGCCAAGGCGTTGATGGGCACGCTCTTCGTGCTCGTCCTGTCGAACAGCCTGCTTGCGCTCGCCGTGCCTGGCCCGGTCAACTATCTGATCCTCGGCCTCGTGCTTTTGTTGTCGGTGCTTCTCGACGTGCGCTGGGTGAAGAACCGCCACAAGATCCTGCGCAGCGTCTATATCTCGCCGACCTTCGCCAAGATGCCGCAGGCGATCTCTACGGCGGCCGGCGCGCCGATGGCGGTGAACGACCGGCTGAAGGATGTCGGCGTCATTGGCCTCGGCTTCCTCGACGGCGCCGAGGACGTGATCTTCGACCGGCAGGACCGGCTCTATACCGGCAGCCGGCAAGGCGACATATTGCGCTTCCAGCCGCCGAATTACACAGAGAGCGAAGTGTTCGCCCATATCGGCGGCTCGCCGCTCGGCATGGCCTTCGACCGCGACGACAATCTGGTCATCTGCGTCGCCGGCATGGGCCTCTACCAGGTTTCGCCGGCGGGCGAGGTGAAGCTGCTCACCGCCGAGACCAACCGTTCGCTGACATCGGTCGTCGATGACTCGACCATGAAGCTCGCCGACGACTGCGACATCCTCCCAGACGGCCGCATCGTCTTTTCCGAAGCCACCGTGCGTTTCGAGATGCACGACTGGTATGCGGACGCGCTGGAGAGCCGTGGCAATGGGCGCATCATCGTCCACGATCCCAAGTCCGGTTCGACCCGCACGCTGCTGTCGAACCTGGTCTTCCCCAATGGCATCTGCACGGCTTTCGACGGCCAGTCGGTGCTGTTCGCGGAAAGCTGGGCCTGCCGCATCAGCCGCTACTATTTCGACGGGCCGAAGAAGGGCAAGATCGAGCGGGTCATCGAGGGGCTGCCCGGCTATCCCGACAATATCAACCGCGCCTCCGACGGAACCTACTGGCTGGCGCTGATGGGCATGCGCACGCCGGCGCTGGATCTATCGCTGGAAATGCCGGGCTTCCGCCGCCGCATGGCGCGGCGCGTGTCGGAAGACGCCTGGCTGATGCCCAATCTCAACACCGGCTGCGTGCTGCGCTTCGACGAGAAGGGCCGGATCCTCGAGAGCCTGTGGGACCAGGCCGGGGAGAAGCATCCGATGATCACCTCGATGCGCGAGCACAAGGGCATCCTCTATCTCTGCGGCATCTTCAACAACCGCATGGGGACCCTGCCGCTGAAGGGTGTCGATCCCAACTGGTTCAGCTCGGACTCCTACTGGGGTAAAAAGCCATGAGCGCCGTGAGCCGGCTTTTCGACCGCTTTCTCGGCCGGGGCGACTGGGCGGTGACCGTGCCCACGCTCGACGGGCCTCTGTTGCCCAACCAGGACCTTGAGGAGGCGGAACCCTTCGCCGACCTCGCCGAGGCCGACAATCTGGTGCGGACCGAAAAGGGCATGCTGGCGAGCAGCGCGAACCGGCTGATACGGTTCGATGCCGACGGCAAGGCCGAGGTCCAGCAGGAGTTTTCCGGCGAGATCACCGCGCTCGCGCATGCCCGCGGCATGACCGCCCTGGCCATCGACGGCAAGGGCGTCGTTATCCGCGGCGGCCTGCATGACGGGCGCGAGGCGACGGGCGACGAGGCCCGCAGGCTCTCCTGCGTCACCGCGCTTACTTTCCTCGACAGCAACACCCTGCTTGTGGCCAACGGTTCGGCCTCGCTGCCGGCAAGCGCCTGGCGGCGCGACCTTATGCAGAAGAACGCCTCCGGCTCGGTCTGGCGCCTCGACCTGAAAAGCGGTCGGCTGGAGCTGATCCGCGACGGCCTTGCCTGGCCGGCCGGCATCGCCACCACCGGTTCCAACCGCGTCTACGTCACCGAAGCCTGGCGCCATCGCGTGCTGGCGATCGATCTCGCCAGCAAGGCGACAGTGCCGGTGCTGGAACATCTGCCGGCCTATCCGGCCCGCATCGCGCCCGCCTTCAACGCCGGCTACTGGCTGACCTTTTATTCGGTGCGCAACCAGCTGGTGGAGTTCATCCTGCGCGAGGAGACCTACCGCAAGCGCATGCTGGCCGAGATCCCGGAAGCCTACTGGATGGCGCCGTCGCTCGGCTCTTGGCGTGACTATCGCGAGCCGATGCAGGGCAGTCAGCTCAAGCAGATGAACGTGCTGAAGCCTTACGCGGTCACCAGGTCCTACGGGCTGGTGGTCCATTGCGACCACAACATGAAGCCGCTGTCGAGCTTCCATTCGCGCGCCGACGGCACGGTGCATGGCACAATCAGCGCCTGCGAGGTCGACGACGACCTGCTCGTCGCCTCGCGCGGCGGATCGCGGATCGTGCGCCTGACCAAGGCCGCCAGCGGCAAGCGGGGTTAAACGATGGCGGACGCCAACATCATCGAACTCAAGGACGCGACCAAGGCGTTCTCGCGCATCCCGGCCTTCAAGAACGTCAATTTCGACCTGCGCAAGGGCGAGATCCACGCGCTTCTGGGCGAAAACGGCGCCGGCAAATCGACGCTGACCAAGGTCATGGCCGGCGTGTTCAAGCTGACCGAGGGCAAGCTGTTCTTCGACGGCAAGGAGGTGTCTTTCGCCACGCCCGCCGAAGCGCTGCGCGCCGGCATCGCCATGGTGTTCCAGGAAACCAATCTCGTGCCGGCCATGACCGTGGCGCAGAACCTCTATCTCGGCGAAGAGAAGATGTTCAACCGGCTGCGCGGCCTCTACATCCAGGCGCGTCAGTTTCTCGCCGGCATGGGCTTCCAGGTCGATCCGACCGCGCAGGTGAGCACGCTCGGCGCCGCTCACAAGCAGATGGTGGAGATCGCGCGCGCCGTCCATCACAAGGCGCGCGTCATCATCTTCGACGAGCCGACCGCAACGCTGACGCCGGAAGAAAAACGGCATTTTTTCAATTTGTTGCAGCGGCTGGTGAAGGAAGGCATCGCCATTATCTTCATCACCCACGCGCTGGAAGAGGCGCTGGCCGTGGCGAACCGCATCACCGTGATGCGCGATGGCGAGATCGTGGCCTCGGGCGAGGCCAAGGGTTTCACTCGCGCCTCGATCGTGCAGGCGATGGTGGGACGCACGCTCACCGAAACGCTGCATGGCGAGGTCAAACGCACGGCGCGCCCCTATGGCGACAAGGTGCTTTCGGTCGAGAACCTGTCCTGCGCCGGTCTGGTGCGCAACTCGTCCTTCTCCGTGTTTTCGGGCCAGGTCACCGGTATGTTCGGACTGGTCGGCGCCGGCCGCACCGAAATGGCCAAGGTCGTGGCCGGGCTGTTGAAGCGCAACATCTTCCATGGCGGCGAGATCCGCCTGCTCGGCAAGTCGGTGCGCTATCGCGTGCCCCGGCCGGCGGTGCGCGACGGCATCGTCTATGTGACGGAGGACCGCAAGTTCGACGGGTTCTTCGAGACGATGACGGCGGGCGAGAACCTGCAGATCGGCGAACTGACCGACGCATCCAACCCGGTATCGATGGTGTCGATGTCACGCGCCAGGGAGCTTGCCAAGCAATGGGGCGAGCGGCTCAGGCTGAAGCAGATCAGCGACCGCGCCAGGATGATCGAGCTTTCCGGCGGCAACCAGCAAAAGGTCGTGATCGCCAAATCGCTGATCCAGCAGCCCAAGCTGGTGATCTTCGATGAGCCGACGCGCGGCGTCGACGTCGGCGCCATCGTCGAGATCCACCAGCTCATCAGCGACCTTGCCGATCAGGGGATGGCCGTCGTCGTCATTTCCTCTTATCTACCGGAAATCCTTGCGGTTTCCGACCGCATCCTGGTCGTCAAGCGCGGCCGCGTGGTCGAGGAGATGATGCTGTCGGACGCAACCGAGGAGCGCGTGATGTTCGCCGCGGTCCATTGACCACGAACAGATTTGCTGGCTAACGCCTGGACGGCCCTATTGCCTTGCAATCGCTTCCGCGTCTGAATAGGTCAGGAGGCCAGATCACCTGCCCGAGCGGACATGTCCAGCATCAACCTCAAACTTTTGCAGACGTTCCTGCTTGCCGCAGAAAACGGCAGCTTCCGTCGTGCTGCCGAAGAGAGCAACCGCTCGCCGTCCGCCGTTTCCATGCAGATACGCGACCTGGAGGAGCAGATCGGCATTTCGCTCTTCATCCGCACGGCGCAGCGCGCCAGCCTGACGCCGGAAGGCCAGGTGCTGTTCGAGGAGATCGCCAATGCGATGTCGCAGGTGCAGACCAGCCTCGACCGGCTGACCGAGATCGCCGCGCGGCGCAAGGGCAAGGTGCAGATCGCCTGCGCGCCGACATTGGCGGCGAGCCGGCTGGGCGACATACTGGCGACGTTCAAATTGCGCTATCCGCGCTCGATCGTCGAGGTCATCGAGACCCCGCCGCAGGCAGCGCTTGCGCTGTTGCAGCAGCAGGAGGTCGAGTTCTATCTCGGCCCCGAACTGCCGAACCTCAACGACTTCCAGTTCGAGTCGATCCTGGACGATCCGCTGATGGCCTGCATCCCGGTGGAAAACTATAGCGGCGAAAAGAAGCTCAATCTGTCCGATCTCAAGCGTTTCCCGCTGATCCTGCTCAACCGCAAGACTGCGGTGCGCGGCCTTCTCGATCGGCTGACGGCGGCGGAGGGCATCGAGTTCAAGCCGCAATATGAGGTCGAAAGCGCACAGACGGCAGTGGCGTTGGTGTCGTCGGGACTGGGTGTCTGCGTGGTGCCCGGCATCGCCATCTCGCGCAACGACGAGCGCATGCGGGTGGTGCCGATCGACCATCGCGACGCCCACCGCTCCGTCGGCATCATCACCGCGCGGGGCTACGTGCACCACTCCTTCTCAGAGCAGCTGATGAACCTGATCCGCACCAATCTGCGCGAGCTGGCGCACTGAGCATGGCGCTTTAAAGATTAGTGCAGAAAGCCACTCCGTTCGTCATCCTAGGGCGTAGCAAGGAGCGAAGCGACGCGCGAAGACCCTAGGATCCATGCCGGAATCTCGACCGTAGAGTGCCACGGTGCAGAATGGTCGTTGACAGCAGCACCGATTAGGATGCTCCACATGACCGGATACGTCTACATGACCGCGAGCCAGAAAGGCGGCACGATCTACATCGGTGTCACCAATGACCTCGCTCGCCGAATTCCAGAGCACAAAACCGGCCAAGGTTCACGCTTCACCAGCCGCTACAACGTGCAGCGTTTGGTCTGGTATGAGGAGTTTTTCGATATCGCCGACGCTATTCAGCGCGAGAAATCGCTGAAACGCTGGCCAAGGCAATGGAAGGTCGAACTGATCGAGAAGACCAATCCGACTTGGTCCGAGCTATTTCGCGGGATCGGCTGGTGATTATTCTTCACCCCAGCAGCGCTCGCAAGTTCAGGCATGGATCCTAGGGTCTGCGC
>CCNB01000007.1:346020-562615 GCA_000824785.1 Mesorhizobium plurifarium
CCCTAGGATGACGAAGGCGTCGGCGGCATTTGCCTCCCTCCCTTCGCAGGCAGGCCTCACCTTATCAATCGGTCTGGATCCAGACCGCCTTCGTCTCCAGATATTCATGCAGGTGCTCGACGCCGCCCTCGCGGCCATAGCCCGACATCTTCATGCCGCCGAACGGGACGGCCGGATCGATGGCATGGTACATGTTGACCCAGACCGAGCCGGCCTTGATGCGGCGGGCGAGCTTGTGCGCGGTGCCAAGATTGGTGGTGAAGATGCCGGCCGCAAGGCCGTAGGGCGTCGCGTTGGCGCGCGCGACAACCTCGTCCAAAGTGTCGAAAGGCATCGCCGAGATGACCGGCCCGAAGATCTCTTCGCGCGCGATGGCCATCTTGTCCGACACCGCGCCAAAGACGGTGGGCGCGATGAAGTTGCCGCCATCATAGAGCTCGCCCGTCAGCCGCGATCCGCCGGCGACCAGCCTGGCGCCTTCGTCGCTGCCGGCCTTGATGTAGCCTTCCACCTTGCCGGCCTGTCTGGCGTTGATCAGGGGGCCGATCTCGGTCTCCGCCTCGATGCCGTGGCCGATGCGCAGCTTGCCGGCGAACTCGGCGACCCGGCGTACGAACTCGTCATGGATTTCGCGCGCCACGAACAGCCGCGAGCCGGCGATGCAGATCTGGCCCGAATGCACGAACACCGCCATCGCCGCGACCGGCACGGCCTTGTCGATATCAGCGTCGCGGCAGACGATGATCGGCGACTTCCCGCCGAGCTCGAGTGAAACACGCTTGAGGTTGGTGACGCCGGCTCGGGCGATCGCCTGGCCTGTGAGCGTCGAGCCGGTGAAGACGATCTTGTTGACGTCCGGATGCTCGGCGAGCCGCGCGCCGGCCTCGGCGCCGGTTCCGGTGACGACGTTGACGACGCCGTCGGGCACGCCGGCTTCTTGCATCAGCTTCGCGATCAGCAGCGGCGTCAGAGATGCATCCTCCGACGGCTTCAGCACGATGGTGCAGCCGGTGGCGAGAGCCGGCGCGATCTTCCAGATCGAGGCGGCGGTGGGCGCATTCCAGGGGATGATCGCGCCGACGACGCCGACCGGCTCGCGCCGGGTGAACGTGACGATCTCGCCGGGGATGGAATTGTCGATCGCCTCGCCATGCAGCGCGGTCGCCATGCCGCCATAGAAACGCAGCATGCCGATGACCCGGCGCCGGTTGGCCAGCGTGCGGGTGATCGGCAGGCCCATGTCGAGTGTGTCGGAGACGCTGAGCTCTTCCCAATGCTTTTCGAACAGGTCGGCGATCCTGAGCAGCACGCATTGCCGCTCGTAGGGCGAGAATTTGGACCAAGGCCCCTCGAACGCGGCCCGCGCGGCCGCCACCGCCGCGTCGATATCGGCGGCTCCGCCGCGCGGCACTGTAGCCAGCACTTCGCCCGTGGCCGGGTTCAGTGCCTGCATGACCTCGCCGGACTGCGCCGCGACCCACTTGCCGCCGATGAACATCGGCCGGAATTCGCCATGATAGAGCGTGGTGGCCTTCGCCCTCGGGTCGAAGTTCAGCGTCATCGTCTCCTCCTCACGAATTCCGACGCGACTATTACTCCCGCTGCCGGCGACCTCAAACAAGGAAAGCTAAAAGGGCGTTCAGATAATCGGACTGTGCAAGGCGCGCGTCTTCCCCGATGTTTCCGGCAACGGAGGAACAGATATGAGACTTGCTGGCAAGGTTGCCATCGTCACGGGTGGTGGGTCGGGATTTGGCGAAGGCATCGTCAAGAAGTTCGTCGAGGAAGGCGCGTCGGTCGTGCTGATGGACCGGGACGAGGCGGCGGCCGCGCGCGTCAGCGGCGAAGCCGGCGACAAGGTGCGACCGATCACGGGCGACGTCTCGACGCTGGAGAGTTTTGCAGCGGCCGCCGACCTTGCGCGATCTGCCTTCGGTGGCCTCGACATACTGGTCAACAATGCCGGCGTCGCGCAGCCGCCGCTGCCGCTGGAGACGATGGACGAAGGCCTGTTCGACCGCATCGCCAACGTCAACATGCGCTCGATCTACAACGGCGCCCGCGCCGTGGTGCCGCACTTCAAATCGATCAAATCGGGCGCCATCCTAAATGTCGCTTCCACGGGCGGCGTATCGCCGCGCCCGAACCTCACCTGGTACAATGCCTCGAAGGGTTGGGCGATCGCCGCCACCCGGGCGATGGCGGTGGAACTCGCGCCCTTCGGCATCCGCGTCAACGCGATCAACCCCGTCGCCGGCGACACGCCGCTTCTGTCCACCTTCATCGGCTCCGGCGAGGAAAATCGCGCCCGCGTCGTCGCCACCATTCCGATCGGCCGGCTGTCGACGCCGCAGGACATGGGCAACGCCGCCGCGTTCCTCTGCTCCGACGAAGCCAGCATGATCACCGGCGTCGACCTCAATGTCGACGGCGGCAAATGCATCTGACTGTTTGCGGTTCCTGAAGGATTGGCGATGAAGGATGTCTACCAGATCGCGGTCGTGCATGGCGACGGCATCGGCCCCGAGGTCTGCGCAGCGGCAGTCGAGGTGGTGAAGGCGGCATTCGGGTCGGGCTGCCCTTTGCAGTTCACCGAATATCCCGCCGGGGCGGAGCATTTCCTGAAGACCGGGCAGAGCTTTCCCGAGCCGACCTTCCAGGCCTGCCGCGCGGCGGATGCGATCCTGCACGGAGCCGGCGGCCTGCCCGGCGTGGTCTATCCGGACGGCACGGAAGCGGGTCTGGATTTCACTCTGAGGCTCCGTTTCGAGCTCGACCTCTACGCCAACATCCGCCCCATCAGGCTCTTCGAGGGCGTGACGAGCCCGCTCAGCGGTGTGAAGGCCGGCGACATCGACTACGTCATCCTGCGCGAGAACAGCGAAGGGCTTTACGCGGCGCGCGGGGCAGGGGCGCTGCTGCGCGGCGAGGTGGCGGTCGACACGCTCGTGCAGACGCGCACCGGCATCGAGCGCATCGTGCGCAAGGCCTTCGAACTGGCGCGACAGTCGAACGGCGCGCCGCGCGACGGCGTACGCCGGGTGACCTGCTGCGACAAGGCCAATGTGCTGCGCAGCTATGCCTTTTTCCGCTCGGTGTTCGATGAGGTGGCGAAGGACTATCCCGACATCGCGACGGAACATGCGCTGGTCGACGCCATGGCCATGCACCTCGTGCTGAAGCCCGGCCATTTCAACGTCATCGTCAGCGAGAACATGTTCGGCGACATTCTCTCCGATCTTGCGGCGGCGACGGTCGGCGGCATGGGCATGGCGCCGTCGGCGGAGGTCGGTGACGCAAACGGCTTCTTCCAGGCAGCGCACGGCTCCGCGCCGGACATTGCCGGCAAAGGGATCGCAAACCCCTACGGCACGATCCTGTCGGCGGCGGCCATGCTCGATTGGCTCGGCCGCGGACATGACGACGAAAGGCTGATTGATGCCGCCGAACAAATTCGCCGCGTGACGGAAGCGTGCCTGGCAAACGGGCTGCTCAGCGCGGATCTCAAAGGGAGGTCATCGACCGCCGAGATCACCGGGACCGTTTGCGACCGGCTCGCGGCCTGAGGCGATGGGGCGGCTCGATCGCTGCGTATCGGTGGAGGATTTTCGCCGGCTGGCGCGCCGTCGGTTGCCGAAATCGGTCTTCGAGTTCGTCGACGGCGGGGCAGGTCAGGAACTGACCTTGCGCGACAACCGCGCCGGCTTCGAACGTATTCGGCTGCTGCCTCGCGTGCTGACCGATGTGTCGCAGCCGGACTTGACCACCTCGATGTGGTCGAGGACCTATCCGACGCCGCTGGTGATCAGCCCGATGGGATCCTGCGCGCTCGTGCGCCCCGGCGCCGACATCGCAATCGCCAAAGCGGCGGCGGCGCGCGGCATCCCCTACACGCTGTCGACCATGGCGACGACCGGCATCGAGCGAATGGCGAGGGACGTCGAGGGACCGCTCTGGTTCCAGCTCTATGTGCTGAAGGATTTCGATTTCAACCGCCGACTGGTGCGGCAGGCTGAAGAGTTCGGCTATTCGGCGTTGGTCGTGACCGTCGATCTCCAGGCGGGCGGCAAGCGCGAGAAGGATCTGAGGAACGGGATTTCGATCCCGCTGCGGCCCTCGCTGCGGCACATGATCGAAGGGATTGCGCATCCGGGCTGGTCGTTTCGCCTGCTTCGCGGCGGCTTGCCGCAGTTCGAGAATGTCCGCGGCTATCTCGGCGACACCAGCGCGGGGCTGACGATCGCCGCGCGCGTCGGCCGCAATCTCCATGCGGGTTTCGACTGGGCCGACTTCCGCACGATCCGCGACTGGTGGAAGGGGCTGCTGATCGTGAAGGGCGTCCTGCATCCGGACGATGCCGTGAGATTGATCGGGGAGGGCGCGGACGGGATCTGGGTGTCCAATCATGGCGGTCGTCAGCTCGACGGCGCGATCGCGAGCGTCGATGCGACCGCGGCCGTGCATGCGGCCGTCGGCGGCCGGGCTCCGATCCTGATCGATTCCGGCATCCGAACGGGCATGGACGTCATCAAGGCAAAAGCACGCGGAGCGGCGGCGGCGGCAATCGGCCGGGCCGCGCTATTCGGCGCGGTGGCGGGACAGGCCGGCATCGAGCGCGTGCTGGATATTTTGCTTGAGGAAATCGCAACCGGCCTGAAGCTTTGCGGAGTGCCCGATTTTCAGCAAATTGACCCGGGCCTGATTGCTCGGGCGGGCTAGCCGGACGTAGCTTCGTCGCACCGCCCGTGTAGTTTGCCGAGGCGCAAGGTTGCACGAGCCCCGGCCGGCGGTTATGCCGGATCAAGATTTCCTGACGAAAGGCAGAACGATGAAGGTCGTTTCCACATCGAAATCGCATGGCGGCGTCCAGGGCGTCTATTCGCACGCTTCCGAGGTCTGCGCCTGCGACATGACCTTTGCGGTGTTCGTGCCGCCCCAGGCCAAGGACGGGCCGCTCCCGGTCCTGTGGTACCTGTCGGGGCTTACTTGCACGCACGCAAATGTCATGGACAAGGGCGAGTACCGGCGCCTGGCATCCGAGCTCGGGCTCATCGTCGTTTGTCCCGACACCAGCCCTCGCGGTTCTGACGTCCCCGATGAGAAGGACAATTGGCAGTTCGGCTGCGGCGCCGGCTTCTACCTGGACGCGACGCAAGAGCCTTATGCGAAGAACTATCGCATGTATTCCTACATCACCGAGGAATTGCCGGCGCTCGTCGCCGCCAATTTTCCGGCCGACCTGTCGCGCCAGGCCATCTTCGGTCATTCGATGGGCGGGCATGGCGCGCTGACGATCGCGCTGAAAAATCCGGAACGCTACCGGAGCTGCTCGGCCTTCGCGCCGATCGTGCAGCCATCGACGGCCGGCTGGTCGCGGCCGGCCTTCGAGAAATATCTCGGATCGGACGAAAAGAGCTGGCGTGCTTATGACACGACGCTGCTGATCGAGGATGGCAGGCGTTTTGCGGAATTCCTGGTCGACCAAGGCACGGCGGACGGTTTCCTGCAGGACGGTCTTCGCCCATGGCTGCTCGAAGAGGCATGCCGGAAGGCAGGCATCGATCTGACCCTGCACATGCAGGACGGCTATGACCATTCCTACAATTTCATCTCGACCTTCATGGACGATCATCTGAAGTGGCATGCCGCTCGGCTGGCTTGACTATCGTCCGTAAAATGTGCGCCCGGCCACTTCACGGTCCATTCCACGTCGGCCATGGCTGACGATCGGACGTTCACCTTCCGGTGAGCGCGCGAATTTCCGGCGGAACATTCCTCTTTTCGCGCTGTTAGAGCTGCGTAGCAGCGCGGAAAGGAGCTTCCGCATGGACAATCCGCGATCCACGGCAAGTATAGCCGGCCACCCCATACATCCCATGCTCGTCACCATCCCGATCGCCTGTTTCGTCGGGACCTTGCTCACCGATATCGCCTACTGGCGGACGGCCGAAATGACTTGGGCCAATTTCTCGGCCTGGCTGCTGACCGTCGGCGTCATCGTCGGCATTCTGGCTGCCATCGCGGGGCTGACCGACTTTCTTGGCGATCGCGAGATACGCGCTCAGCCGACCGCATGGCTGCATATGGCCGGCAATCTCGTCGCGCTTGTTCTGTCCTTCTTCAACATGCTCATCCACACGCGCGATGCCTGGACATCCGTGGTGCCAACCGGGCTGATCCTCTCGGCGCTGGTGGTGATCATCCTGCTCTTCACCGGCTGGCTCGGCTGGGGGCTGGTCTATCGCCATCATGTGGGAGTGGCCGATGAGACGGTTTGACAGCGCGATCAGATGGCCGATCGCAGCTCTTTGCTGCGCGGTGGCCCTGGGTCTTGCCGGCTGCAGCGACGACAACACCGATCCGAACGCGCAGATCGGTCCGAATCCAAAACTGCCGGAGATAAATCAATATCTGTTCCCGCCGATGCACCTGGCCTCGGTGGTCGGCTGGAAAAACGATGAGAAGCCGACCGTCGCGCAAGGCCTGCAGATCCAGGCGCTGGCGAAGGGTCTTCAGCATCCGCGCTCGCTCTATGTGCTGCCCAATGGCGACATCCTGGTGGTGGAATCCAAGGCGCCAAACGAAGCATCGGTCAAGCGGCCGAAAGATATCATCATGGGATTGGTCGAGAGCTGGGTCACCTCCGGCGGCGACACCGGGCCGAGCAATCGCATCACGCTGTTGCGCGACACCAATGGCGACGGCAAGCCTGATTACCAGGGCGTGTTCCTCGACCATCTCAACTCGCCCTTCGGCGTGGCGCTGGTCGGCAACGATCTCTATGTCGCCAACACGGACGCGATCGTGCGCTATCCCTATCAGCCGGGCGACACCAAGATCACGGCGCCCGGCAAGGTGCTGACGGAACTGCCCGGAGGGCCGATCGACCACCATTGGACGAAGAGCCTGGTCGCGAGCCCGGACGGCTCGCTGCTCTATGTCGGCGTCGGCTCGAACTCCAACATCACCGAGAACGGCATCCAGGCTGAGAAGGACCGCGCCGCGATCTGGGAAGTCGACCGCGCCACCGGCCGTTGGCGCATCTTCGCCAGCGGGCTGCGCAATCCCAACGGCCTGTCGTTCGAACCGGAAAGCAAGGCGCTTTGGACGGTGGTCAACGAGCGTGACGAGCTCGGCCCGAACCTCGTGCCGGACTACATGACCTCGGTGAAGGACGGCGCCTTCTATGGCTGGCCCTACAGCTATTACGGCCAGCATGTGGATCCGCGCGTAATGCCGCAACGGCCCGATATGGTGGCCAAGGCCATCCCGCCGGACTATGCGCTGAGCTCGCATGTCGCGCCGCTCGGGCTCGCCTTCTACACCGCGAGCAACCTGCCGCAATCCTATCGCGGCGGCGCCTTTATCGGCGAGCATGGCAGCTGGAACCGCACTCGCTTCAACGGCTACAAGGTGGTTTTCGTGCCGTTCAGCGGCGGGCATCCGAACGGCATGGCGCAAGATGTCGTCACCGGCTTCCTCAACGACAAGGGCGAGGCGCGGGGCCGCCCGGTCGGTGTTGCCGTCGATAAATCCGGCGCGCTGCTGATCGCCGACGATGTCGGCAACACGGTGTGGCGGGTGACCTCGGCGGCGCCGGGATCGACGTAAATCGAGTTCAATCCCCCGACATCGAGCGGGCCATGTCGAGGAAGGCGCGCACGAGCTTGCCGCCGCTGCGTTCGCGCAGGCAGATCAGCGCTTCGTCCATCAGCGTTTCCGGCGCGTCGATCACGATCGGCACCAGCCGCGAGTCGTGGCCGAACTCGGCGGCCGAGACGAAACCGACACCAGCTCCGGAGGCGACGATCTCGCGCACGGCCTCACGGCCTTCGGCTTCGATGGCGGGCTTCAGCTCGACATTCGAAGCCATGGCGAGATCTTCCAGCTTCTTGCGTGTTTTCGAACCTCGTTCGCGCATCACCAGCGGTTCCTGCGCGAGCTGTCCGAGCGTCAGCGATTTCCTGCCCGACAGCGGATGATCGGCGGACACGAAGGCGATGATCGGCGTCGAGTTGAGCTTGAGCATCTCGAAATCACGCCCCGCGGGCATTTCGCCCAGAACCCCGATATCGGCTTCGTAGCTGTAAAGGCTGCTGATCACGGTCTCCGTATTGCCGGAGCGCAGGGACACCTGGACGCCGGGGTAACGGGCGCGAAAGGCGCCGAGGATATGCAGCAGATGATGCGCCGCGTCGGCGACGATGCGCAACGTGCCGGAACGCAGCGCGCGCGACTCGGTCAACAGTTCCAGCGCCTGCTGCTCGGTCTCGAACATGCGGTGGGTGATCTCGAGCAGCCTCTGGCCCTGCGTGGTCAGCGTTACCTGCTTCTTGTTCCGGTTGAACAGGAGCACGTCATATTCTTCCTCGAGCTTGCGCACCTGGTCCGAAATCGCCGGCTGGGTGAGGAAGAGCGCTTCGGCCGCGCGCGAAAAGCCGCCGGAAATGGCGACCTGGTGAAATGCCCTGAGCTGGACATAGCGCATTCGCTTGGCTCCCCTAGCGTCGCTTCTGGCTTAATTCTTATCATCGGCCGGATCGATACATCAATACAAAATAACGATTTTACAAATATGTCATGCCCGCTCAGAATGGCTGTCATATTCCAATGACAGGATCGACGTGGGAGGGCAGCATGCTGGCTGAGACGAAATTTGCGGCGACCAAGCCGCTGGATGCGCCGGCGCTCGGCGAACCCTATCTGCTTACCCCCGGCCCGCTCACCACGGCTTACGCGGTCAAGCAGGCGATGCTGCGCGACTGGGGCTCCTGGGACGGCGATTTCCGCGCCATGACAGCCGACCTGCGGCTCCGCCTTCTGGCGTTGACCGGCGACGCCAGAGACGAATTCGACTGCGTACCGATGCAGGGCAGCGGCTCCTTCTGCGTCGAGGCCATGCTCGGCTCGTTCGTGCCGAAGGACGGCAAGGTGCTGGTTCTGGCCAACGGCGCCTACGGGCTGCGCGCCGCGCAGACGATGCAATATATCGGCCGCGCCTACACGCTGATCGACAAGGGCGATTACCTGCCGCCGCGCGGCGAGGAGGTGGCGGCGGCGCTCCAGGCCGATCCCGCGATCACCCATGTGATCGCCATCCATTGCGAGACCAGCTCCGGCATCCTCAATCCGGTCGCGGAGATATCGGAGGCCGTCTATGCCAACGGCCGCAAGCTGCTGGTCGATTCCATGAGCGCCTTCGGCGCCATCCCGCTCGACGTCAACGAGATCCGCTACGAGGCGATGGTGTCGTCCGCCAACAAATGCATCGAGGGCGTGCCGGGTTTCGGCTTCGTCATCGCCCGCAAGAGCGAGCTCGAAGCCGCGAAGGGCCGCAGCCATTCGCTGTCGCTCGACGTCCATGCGCAATGGGCGAACATGAACAAGACCGGGCAGTGGCGCTACACGCCGCCGACGCATGTGGTCGCGGCCTTCCTTGAGGCGCTACGCCTGCACGAGGCCGAGGGGGGCGTCGCCGGACGCGGCGCGCGCTATACGCGAAACCGCGATGTCATGGTGGCCGGCATGCGCGATCTCGGTTTCGAAACGCTGCTCAAGGATCGCTGGCTGTCGCCGATCATCGTCACCTTCTTCAACCCGGCGCATCCGAATTTCGCCTTCGACCGCTTCTACGAGCTGATGAAGGACAAGGGCTTCATCATCTATCCTGGCAAGCTCACGGTGGTGGACTCCTTCCGCATCGGCTGCATCGGCCAGATGGATGAGCATGTCATGCGCCGCGTGGTCGAAGCAGCCGCACAGTCGCTGAACGAGATGGGCGTCGACACCGCCGCCCCGTCCCCCGCCGCTATCGCCGAGCGCGCCAAGCTCGCCGCCTGAAAGGTCCTTGAGATGAACCAGATGTCTCCCGTCAACGTCACGGCCAATGGCCGTTCCTATGCCTGGCCGCGCGTGCCGGCCATCGCCATCTGCCTCGACGGCTGCGAGCCGGCCTATCTCGATGAAGCGATCAAAGCCGGGCTGATGCCGGCGCTGGAAATGATCAAGAAGAAGGGCACGGTGCGCTTTGCCCATTCGGTGATCCCGAGCTTCACCAACCCCAACAATCTGTCGATCGCCACCGGCCGACCGCCGGCGGTGCACGGCATCTGCGGCAACTACCTCTACAACCCGGAGACGGGCGAAGAGGTGATGATGAACGACCCGAAGTTCCTGCGCGCGCCGACTGTGTTCCAGGCTTTCTATGACGCCGGCGCCAAGGTGGCGGTGGTGACGGCCAAGGACAAGCTCAGGGCACTGCTCGGCAAGGGGCTGAAGTTCGAGGATGGCCGGGCGATGTGCTTCTCGGCCGAGAAGTCGGACACCACGACGAAAGCCGAGCACGGCATCGACAATGCGTCGAAGCATTTCGGCCTACCGGTGCCGGAAGTCTACTCGGCAGAGCTGTCGGAATTCGTCTTCGCCGCCGGCGTGCAACTCCTGAAGGAGTTCCGGCCGGACGTGATGTATCTCACCACCACCGACTTTGTGCAGCACAAATACGCGCCGGGCGTGCCCCAGGCCAACGCCTTCTACGAAATGTTCGACAAATATCTCACCGAGCTTGACGCACTGGGCGCGGCGATCGTCGTCACCGCCGACCATGGCATGAAGCCGAAGCACCATGCCGACGGCTCGCCCAATGTGGTCTATGTGCAGGATCTTCTCGACGAATGGCTGGGCAAGGACGCCGCACGCGTCATCCTGCCGATCACCGACCCTTATGTCGTGCATCACGGGGCGCTGGGTTCCTTCGCCACCGCTTACCTTCCGAAGAGCGCCGATCGCGAGGCGGTGATGGAAAAGCTGCGCAATGTTGAGGACATCATCCTGGTGCTCGGCCGCGAGGAAGGCTGCGCCCGCTTCGAGCTGCCCGAGGACCGCATGGGCGACATCATCCTGATCTCGGGCGAGAACAAGACGATCGGCACTTCGGAACATCGGCACAATCTGGCGGCGCTCGACGAGCCGCTGCGCTCGCATGGCGGGCTGACCGAGCAGGAGGTGCCCTTCATCGTCAACCGCGTGTTGCCGGATCTGCCGAACGAGCCCGTGCTGCGCAATTTCGATGCGTTCTACTACGCGACGATGGCGGCGGCGCAGGCATAGGGTTGGCGCTGTCGACCCCGCGACATATCCAAGACTGGAACCAACCGATGACCCAACTCGATCCCGCCATCAAGGTCCGCCACGAGCCGATGCGCATCGCCGGCCGCGAGGTCGACGCCGAGCGTCGGCTGGAGGTGCGCTTTCCCTGGAACGATACCGTCATTGGCACCGTGCCGGCGGGCGGGGCGGAGCATGCGCGGCGCGCCTTCGAGATCGCGGCTGCCTACCAGCCGAAGCTGACGCGCTACGAGCGGCAGAAGATCCTGCTCAGGACCGCCGAGCTGCTCAACGCCCGCAAGGACGAATTGTCCGATCTCATCACGCTGGAACTCGGCATCTCCAAGCAGGATTCGCTCTATGAGGTCGGGCGCGCCTTCGACGTTTTTACCCTCAGCGGTCAGTTGGCCATCCAGGACGACGGACAGATCTTCTCCTGTGATCTCACCCCGCATGGCAAGCAGCGCAAGATCTTCACCCTCCGCGAGCCGCTCAACGCGATCTCGGCGATCACCCCGTTCAACCATCCGCTCAACATGGTGTCGCACAAGGTGGCGCCGGCGATCGCCACCAACAATTGCGTCGTGGTCAAGCCGACGGAGCTGACGCCGATCACCGCGCTGATGCTGGCCGATATCCTCTATGAGGCCGGCCTGCCGCCGGAAATGTTGTCAGTCGTCACCGGATGGCCGGCCGATATCGGCGACGAGATGATCACCAATCCCAATATCGATCTCATCACCTTCACCGGCGGCGTGCCGGTCGGCAAGATGATCGCGTCCAAGGCCGGCTACAAGCGCCAGGTGCTGGAGCTCGGCGGCAACGATCCGCTGATCGTGCTCAACGATCTTTCGGATGATGACCTCGCCAAGGCGGCCGATCTTGCGGTTGCCGGCGCGACCAAGAATTCCGGCCAGCGCTGCACGGCGGTGAAGCGCATCCTGGTGCAGGAAAAGGTCGCGGATCGTTTCGTGCCGATGGTGCTGGAGCGGGCCAAGGCGATCCGCTTCGGCGACCCGCGCGATCCGGCCACCCAGCTTGGCACCGTGGTGCACGAGAAGGCGGCGGCCTTGTTCGAGAAGCGCGTCCACATGGCGGCCGAGCAGGGCGCGGAAGTGCTCTACGATCCGGGCCGCAAGGGAGCGCTGCTTCCTCCGATCGTCGTCGACCGCGTACCGCACCAGTCCGAGCTTGTGATGGAGGAAACTTTCGGGCCGATCGTGCCGATCGTGCGCGCGCCCGACGATGACGAGGCGCTGATCACGCTGTCGAACTCGACGGCCTTCGGCCTGTCGTCCGGTGTGTGCACCAACGACTTCCGCCGCATGCAGAAATACATCACCGGCTTGAAGGTCGGCACCGTCAACATCTGGGAAGTGCCGGGATACCGCATCGAGATGAGCCCCTTCGGCGGCATCAAGGATTCCGGCAATGGCTACAAGGAAGGCGTCATCGAGGCGATGAAGAGCTACACCAACGTCAAGACCTTCTCCTTGCCGTGGTAGGCGCCGTGAAGGACAGTTTCGACCTTGCCGTTGTCGGCTCCGGCATCATCGGGCTGGCCCATGCTTTGGCTGCGGCACGGCGCGGCTTGCGCGTCGTCGTCATCGATCGCGATCAGAAGGCCAACGGCGCTTCGATCCGCAATTTCGGCCTCGTCGTCGTCACCGGACAGGAGCCGGGCCTGTCGCGCCGTCTGGCGGAACGCAGCCGGGAAATCTGGCTCGAGCTGGCGAATGAGGCGGGCATCGAGATCCTGCATCGCGGCAAGCTGATCGCGGCGCAGCGCCCGGAAGCGCTTGCCTTGCTCGAGACCTTCAAGTCCGGCGAGCATGGCGGCGCGTGCAAGCTTCTGACCGCGCGTGAGGTGCTCGCGCAGCAGGCCGGCCTCGACCAGAGCGCGATCATCGGCGGGCTCCACAGCCCGTTCGAGTTGCGCGTGGAGTCGCGCGAGGCGCTGCCGCGGCTGGCATCGTTCCTGGCTGAGAAGCATGGCGTCGTGTTCCGCACCGGCGTGTCGGTGACCGAGATCGCGCCGCCCTTCGTCGAAACCAGCGCGGGACGCATTGACGCCGAAAAGGTCGTCGTCTGTCCCGGCGACGATTTCAGCTCGCTCTATCCGGGGCTGATCGGCAAGCACGGCGTGCAGCGCTGCAAGCTGCAGATGCTGCGCCTCGCCGATCCCGGCTTCCGGCTTTCGTCCGCGTTGATGTCCGATCTCAGCCTGTTGCGTTATGGCGGTTTCGCCGCATTGCCAGAAGCCGGCGCGTTGCGGGCGAAATTGAGTGAGGAACGCGGCGCCGCCTTGGCCAACGGCGTTCACCTGATCGTGGTGCAGAGCGCTGATGGTTCGCTGGTCGTCGGCGATTCCCATCATTACGGGCTGACGCTCGATCCGTTCGGGTCGGAAACCGTCGACCAATTGATCCTCGGCGAGTTCAAGACATTGTTCGGCAAGGCGCCGAACGTGCTTGCGCGCTGGACGGGATATTACGCTTCGGCGAAGAATGCCGTGCTGCGCGATACCCCGCATGAAGACGTGCGGCTGGTGATCGTCACCAGCGGCACCGGCGCCAGCACCGGATTTGGGCTTGGCGAGGCGACCATCGTGGAGTTGTTCGGCCAATGACGCTCGTCCATACCGAAGGCGAATCCAACAAGGCCGCGGCGCGCCAGGAATGGAGCGCCAGGCAAAGCCACGCGCCCTCGCAGGAGCTTTTGCGCCGCGACGCCGAAGCCTTCCTGCACCAGAGCCTGTCCAGCCCCTGCGTCTCTGCCATAGCCAAGGCCGAAGGCATCTGGATCGAGGACACGGCCGGACGCCGCTACATGGATTTCCACGGCAACAGCGTCCACCATATCGGCTACGGCCATCCCCGGCTCAAGGAAGCGATCGCCAAGCAGATGGACGAATTGCCCTTCGCGCCGCGGCGTTTCACCTGCGAGCCGGCGGTCGAGCTTGCCGAGACGCTTCGCGCGCTGGCGCCGGGAGATCTCGGCAAGGTGCTGTTCACGACCGGCGGGTCCGACGCGATCGAGGTGTCGCTGAAATTGGCGCGCGCGGCGACCGGCCGGTTCAAGACGCTGTCCTTCTGGGATGCCTTCCACGGCGCCGGTTTCGGCGCTTCCAGCGTCGGCGGCGAGGCGACGTTCCGATCCGGCATCGCCGGGCCGCTCTTGCCCGGCACCGAGCATGTCGCGCCCTGGGCGCCGCATAATTGTCCCTACGGCACCAATTCGCTGGAGGAGTCGGCTCGGGCCTGCGCCAACATGATCGCTTACGTGCTGGGGCGCGAAGGCGATTTCGCCGCCTTCATCGCCGAGCCGATGCGCGCGACGCCGCTGGTGCCGGCGCCGGGCTTCTGGAAGGCGGTGCGCGAAGCCTGCGACCGGCACGGCACGCTGCTCATCTTCGACGAGATCCCGACCGGTCTCGGCAAGACCGGGAAATTCTTTGCCTCCGAGCATGATGGCGTCACGCCCGACATCATCGTGCTCGGCAAATCGCTCGGCGGCGGCATTCTGCCGATCGCCTCGGTGATCGCGCGGCGCGACCTCGACGTGGCCGGCGACTATGCGATCGGCCACTATACCCACGAGAAGAACCCTGTGACGGCCCGCGCGGCGCTGACCACCATCGCCATCATTCGCGAGGAAGGCCTGGTCGAGCGCTCGGCCGAGCTTGGCGCCCATGCGCTTGCCCGCATGAACGACCTCATGCGGCGCTCGCCTTTCGTCGGCGACGTCAGGGGCAGGGGGCTGATGTTCGGCGTCGAGATGGTCGAGGACAAGGCGAGCCGCACGCCGGCGCGCGCGCTTGCGGAGAAGATCTATTATCGCTGCCTCGACCAGGGGCTGAGCTTCAAGATCAGCCAAGGCAACGTGCTGACGCTGTCGCCGCCGCTGGTGATTGCGCGCGCCGATCTCGACCGGGCGCTCGACATCGTCGAGGCCGCCGTGCTGGGGGCCTGAACCCGGTGAAGGCGGTTCGCACCGACCGCGAGCTCGAATGTCCGGGCATAGACGCCGGCTTGAGGGTGCGCGGCGTCGAGCTCGTCACGCTGCCGGACGGCATCCCGGAGACCGAGCTTATGGCGGCGGTCACTGATGCCGATCTCATCCTGATGTGCTACACGCCGATCACCGCGCGTGTCATCGAAGCGGCGCGACAACTCAAGGGCATCGTCAAATACGGCGTCGGCATCGATGCCATCGACATAAAGGCGGCGATGCGGCGCGGCATTCCCGTCGTCAATGTCCCCGAATATGCCGAAGAGACGGTTGCCGAGGGCGCCTTTGCGCTGATGATCGCGCTGGCGAAACGGCTGCCGGCGATCACCGCGGCGGTTGCGCGTGACGGCTGGATCTGGCCCGAGCAGCGCTGGCTGGGGCGTGACATTTCAGGATCGACGCTTGGGCTGGTCGGCTGCGGCAAGATCGGCCGCAGCATGGCGCGCATGGCGGGGCAGGGGTTCCGGGCAAAGGTGCTCGGCTTCGATCCCGGCGTCGATGCAGCGACGATGGGGGATGCCGGTGTCGAGAAGGTGGACGACCTGCACGTTATGCTCGGCGCCTGTGATTTCGTCTCGATCCATTGCGTTCTGAACGATGACACGCGAGGCCTTATCGGCGCGCAAGAGCTCGCTTGCATGAAGCCTTCGGCGATCCTCATCAACGTCTCGCGGGGAGCCATCATCGACGAAGCAGCGCTTGTCGACGCAATCGTTGCCGGGCGCATCGCCGGAGCGGCGCTCGACGTCTATTCGGCGGAGCCACTGGCGAGGTCCGGCCATCCGATGAGCGCGCTTTTCGATCGCGACAATGTGATCCTGTTTCCGCACCTCACCTTCTTCACGCACGAGGCGATGCGCCGGCTCGAAGACGACACTTTAGCCCGCTGTTTCGAAGTGCTCGACGGCCGGCCTGTGACGGTCCGTTCGCGCGACCCGCGCTTGCGCGCGCAGACTACAGGCGTCGAATTCCGCTGAAAAATCCGTCATTTGCGTGAGGAACCGCAACCGGGCGTGCAGGAGGACACGCCTGCAGAGACCATGCGACAGTTTCATGACAAATATCAGCTCAGGCTTGTCAGTCATAAAATAAATAGATTTTACTTATCGATTGGCGACCCTCAAAGTTGACACAACGACGACATGCACCAGCGCTAACCGCCCATGGCGGAACCGGTTCAGCGCGACCACGAGTGCGTCGCAGGATGTGCCTTCCATCACAGGGGAACTGACCATGAAATCGCGAAATCTTGCCATAGCTGTAACCTTCGCCGCGACGCTGCTCGGCTCCTCGGCGCTGGTCGCGCCGGCCTTCGCCGACGGCGTCGTCACCATCTATTCGGCCGACGGCCTGCATGACGGCAACGGCAGCTGGTACGAGACCGAGTTTGCCGCCTTCACCAAGGCCACCGGCATCACCGTGCAGTATATCGAGGGCGGCTCGGGCGGCGTCGTCGAGCGCGTCGCCAAGGAGAAGTCGAACCCGCAGGCCGACGTCCTGGTGACGCTGCCGCCCTTCATCCAGCGCGCCGCCGCCGACGGCCTGCTGCAGGATTTCAAGCCGGAAGGCTCCGACCAGATCGACGGCGGCACCGACAAGTACCGGCCGCTGGTCAACAACTACATGAACTTCATCTACAACGCCTCGGTGCTCTCGGAAGCGCCGAAGAGCTACAACGACCTGCTCGATCCGAAGTTCAAGGGCAAGATCCAGTATTCGACGCCCGGTCAGGCCGGCGACGGCACGGCCGTCATGCTCGAGATCATCCACGCCTTCGGCGGCGAAGATGCCGGCTTCGAATTTATGAAGAAGCTGCAGGACAACAATGTCGGCCCGTCCGCCTCGACCGGCAAGCTGACCGCGCTGGTCAACAAGGGCGAGCTGCATGTCGCCAATGGCGACCTGCAGATGAACCTGTCGCAGATGGCCGACAATCCGAACATCAAGGTGTTCTGGCCCGCTGGCCCGGACGGCACACGCTCGACCTTCGCGCTGCCCTATGAGATCGGCCTGGTCACCGGCGCGCCCAATTCCGACAACGGCAAGAAGCTGATCGAGTTCCTGCTCTCCAAGGAAGCGCAGTCGACGGTAAGCTCCGTCGCGCTCGGCCTGCCCGCTCGCAAGGATGTGAAGCCGGACGATGCCAATTTCGCCAAGGCGCAGGAGGCGATGAAGGGCGTGACCATCTGGGCGCCGAACTGGGACGAAGCGCTCACCAAGCTGCCCGACTATGTCAAGAAGTGGAACGAAGCGACGGGAAGTTGATCTCCTGGTGAGCAAATCCGGAGGAGCAGCCATGTCGGTGCCCGCATTTACGGGAAGCAATGTCATGGACGTCGACGCCGCGAAAATTCGCGGCGCCGGCTCCAACGTCCACTTCGACAAGGTCAGCGTCGCCTATGGCGCGCATGTCGTTCTGCATCCGTTGACGCTCGATATCGCGCCCGGCGAGATCCTGGCGATGATCGGGCCCTCCGGCTCCGGCAAGACGACCGCGCTCCGGGCCGTAGCCGGTTTCGTCAGGCCGGCAAGCGGCCGCATCCGCATCGGCGCCACGGACGTCACCGATCTTCCGCCTTACGAGCGCGGGCTCGGCATGGTGGTGCAGAACTATGCGCTGTTCCCGCATATGCGGGTCGAGGACAACGTCGCCTTCGGCCTCAGGGCCCAAGGCGCCGACAAGGCGCTGATCGGCGAGCGCGTCAAGGACTCGCTCGCGACGGTCGGGATGTCGGGCTTTGCCAAGCGCTATCCGCGCGAGCTTTCCGGCGGCCAGCAGCAGCGTGTCGCCATCGCGCGGGCGCTGGCGGTCAGGCCGCGCGTGCTTCTGCTAGATGAGCCGCTTTCGGCGCTCGATGCGCAGATCAGGCGCAACATGGTCGAGGAGATCGCCAAGCTGCATCGCGACCTGCCTGGACTGACGATCCTCTATGTCACGCACGACCAGACCGAGGCTCTGACGCTTGCCGACAAGATCGCCATCATGCGTGACGGAAGGGTGTCCTCGCACGGGCCGACGGCCGAGCTTTACCGACGGCCGCCGAACCGCTTCACGGCCGAGTTCCTCGGCCGGGCCAACCTGTTGCCGGTCACGGTTGCCGAAGGTGCCGCCGGTCCGAAAGGCCTCGCCAAGGCCAGGCTCGGCGATGCCGTGCTCGCAGGCGCCGCACGCGGCGAGAAGCCCGGCGACAAGACCTTGCTCTGCATCAGGCCGCAGCATCTCAGCCTCACCGGCGACGAGGAGCATACCAACAGGATCGTCGGCACACTGAAGGAAGTGCACTGGCAGGGCGAGCTCACCCATCTGGTGCTCGATGTAGACGGCACGCCGGTGCGCGTCTCGGCGACCAGGTTGCCGGTGAGCCTGCCGGAACGGGGCTCGGCCATGCCGCTCTTCTTCGCGCCCGGCGACACGTCGCTCGTTCCGGAAGACGTCCGTGGCTGACGCGGCCGTCCTTCACGCCCCGATAACCAGAAAGGTGCCCGGCCGGTTCTGGATCGTGCCGCCGGCGGCGCTGCTGGCGCTCTTGTTCTTCTATCCGCTGGTGCTGATCGTCCAGCAGGCTTTTACCGACGACAGCGGCATGGCGAACGTCGCCGAATTCGTTCGTGTCCTGCATGCGCGCTTCTTCCTCAACGCGCTCATCAACACCATCACCATTTCCGTCGCGGCGACGGCCGGATGCCTGATCGTCGGGCTGGTGCTGGGGCTGATCCTCGCCTTCGTGCCGTTTCCCGGCAGCGGCGTCATCGCCCGGCTGATCGACACCTTCATCGCCTTGCCGACCTTCCTGGTGACGCTTGCCTTCACCTTCCTATACGGCTCGGCCGGCATGCTGAATGCCGGGCTGATGGAAATTTTCTCGTTGCAGGCGCCTCCCGTCAACTTCCTCTACTCGACCTGGGGCGTGGTGCTGGCCGAGGTCACCGTCTACTCGCCCTTTGTGCTGCGACCGCTGCTCGCCGCCTTTTCGCTGGTCGACCGCGGCCAGATCGAAGCGGCGAGCGTGCTCGGCGCGCGGCCCTTCCGCATCGTCCGCCAGGTGATCCTGCCCGCCGCCGTTCCGGCACTGATTGCCGGCGGCAGCCTCTGCCTTTTGTTGACGGTGAACGAATTCGGCATCGTGCTGTTCATCGGCGCCAAGGGCGTCATCACTTTGCCGTTGCTCATCTACAGCAAGGCGATCCAGGAATCGGCCTACCAGGTCGCCTGCATCATCGCGGTCATCAACATCGCGCTGTCGCTGGGGCTGTTCGGGCTCTACCGGTTCGCCGCCGGCAGGCTGGGAGCATAGGGATGCTGGTCTGGTCGCGCCCCGGTCGCATATTGATTTGGGCAGTCTTCGCGCTGCTGTTCGGCGTGCTGTTCCTGGCCCCTCTCGCGGTGATCCTGCTTTCCAGCCTGGCCGACCAGTGGAACGGCGTGCTGCCCAGCGGCCTGACAACAGAGCACTACAGCGATGTCGTGCAAGGGGCGGCTTGGAAAGCGGTCAAGGCGAGCCTCGTCACCGGCTTCCTGGCCAGCGCGCTGGCGCTGGTCAGCGGCACTTGGGCAGCACTTGCGCTGCGTATCCAGGACGCAACTTTGGCCAGGGTGCTCGGGGTGCTGTTCTTCATTCCAAGCGCGGTGCCTTCGGTGTCCGTCGGTCTAGGCCTGCTGGTGGCCTTCAGCCATCCGCCGCTTTTGCTCAACGGCACCATCGCCATCGTCATGGTGGCGCATTTCGTGCTGATCTCGGCCTTCACCTTCGGCAATGTCTCGGCCGGGCTGGCGAGGCTTTCGCCGGATTTCGAGCAGGTGGCGTCGAGCCTCGGAGCGCGCCCGGCCTACCGGCTCTGGCATGTCACGCTGCCGTTGCTCACGCCTTACCTAGTGGCAGCCTTCGGCCTGAGCTTCGCGCTGTCGATGGGCGAGCTCGGCGCCACCGTCATGGTCTATCCGCCGGGCTGGGTGACGCTGCCGGTGTCGATCTTCAGCCTGACCGATCGCGGCGATGTCTTTGCCGGCGCTGCGCTGACCATGGTGCTCGTCGCCGTGACGCTCATCCTGCTGCTTGGGCTCGAACGCGTCGCCGGTCGGCAGACGAGGTCGTAACCTCCCCAGGTCTAGGACACTCGCGTTAGTTTGCCGTAGCGTTTGATCAGGCGGTCGCGCTTCAGGCGCGACAGCCTCTGCGTCCAGAAGAGCCCATCGAGCTGGTCGATCTCGTGCTGGTGGCACACCGCCAGCAGGCCCTCGGCGTCCTCGAACCGCTCCTTGCCCTCCAGATCCTGGTAGCGAATCCTAACGCGGGCATGCCGTTCGATTTCTTCCGTCACGCCAGGCATCGAGACGCTGCCTTCGGTGTGACGGATCATCTCGGTCGAGGCCTCGACAATCGACGGATTTACATAGATCGAAGGCTTTGCGGCGGGAGGCACCTGGATCACGACAAGCCGTTTCATGATGCCGATATGCGAGGCGGTCATGCCGATCCCGGGCGCCGCGTGCATGGTGTCGATGAGATCGCCGGCCAGGTTGCGCAGATCGCTGTCGAACAGTTCTACGGGATCCGCGACGGTGCGCAGCAGGGGATCGGGGAACTTTATGATCGGCCGGACCGCCATGCGTCAGCCCACCGGCTTCTGCAGCACGTCGAATTGCGGGTTGGTTTCCGAGAATATCGGCAGAGCCGCGGCGCCGAGGACGGACGTGTCCTTTCCCGCGGCGCCGACCATGACGCGCGGTGTGGTACGGGCGCTGGTCGAGCTCACCGAGAGATGGAGCGGTTCCAGCCGGCTGGCCAAAGCCTCGATCACCGGCAACGGCATGAAGCCGCCGAGCACGACGGTTTCGGGATCGAGCGCCATTTCCAGGATGTCAATCGCCTGCCGCAACGGCTCGATCGCCTCGGCGAGCCAGGCCTCGAAGCGGCTGTCGCCATTTGCCAGCAGTTGTTCCAGCAGTTCGGGAGAGGCATGGTCGGGATCGGCCAGACCGAGCCTGTCATAGGCTGCGCGCAGCGAGACGTAGCGCTCCAGGCAGCCGCGCTTGCCGCAATCGCATGGCAGGCCGCCCGGCCGCACGATAACGTGGCCGATCTCGCCGGCATTGTGGCGGCTGCCCTTGTAGAGATGGCCGTCGAGGAAAAGCCCGGCGCCGAGGCCCGTGCCGATGAAGAGGTAGACGAAACTGCCGAGCTTGCGGGCAACGCCATAGAGCCGCTCGCCTATGGCTGCCGCGGTGGCGTCGTTCTCCACGGTGACGGCGATGCCGGTCAGTTGTTCCAGCTCTTCGGCTACCGGAAAATCCTGCCAGCCGGGAAGGGCGGTCGGGCCGACCGAGGTCATGCCTTCGACGCCGAACGGCCCGGGCATCGCCATCCCGATGCCGAGCAGCCTTTGCCGCTCCAGTCGAGAGGTTGCGATGAGGTCGCTCGAGATCGCGGCAAGCAGCGGCATGGCCTCTGTGGGAGTGGGCTGGTCGACATTTCTCTCGATGCGCGCGCGCATCGCGCCGGAGAGATCGGTAACGACGCCGACGGCCAGTTGGTGGTCGAGCTGCAGGCCGATCGAATAGCCGCCATCGGGGTTGATGGAATAGGGGACCGCCGGCTGGCCGCGCGCGCCTTTCAGCGTCGCTTCCGGGCGTAACAGCCTGGCCGTTTCCAATTCCTCGACGATATTGGAGATGGTCTGCGACGACAGCGCCGTCAACCTGGCGATCGCCGCCCGCGACAGCGCGCCGTTGGTGCGGATCGCCTCGATCACCACACGCCGGTTGTGCGATTTCGCCTGCTCGAGATTTGTGCCGGAGATGACTTTCTTGAGGGTCATGCGATCGTTGCCAGTCACGGAAACTGTAGATCGCCACTTTAGAAAATCAAGTTGATTTAATTGTTTAGCGCTCGGCATCGGGCTCAGAGCGCGGCAAGGTTGAAGGCCTTGGCTGACTTGACGCGCCAGTCGAACGGATCTCAACAGCACCTGCGGTCAATTGGACAGGAACGATCTCGCGGTTGACGCATTTTGCTTCGCGTCAACAGCCGAGGGACCAAATGCGCATAGCTCATGTCGCGCCGCTCTACGAATCCGTGCCGCCGAAACTCTATGGCGGGACGGAGAGGATCGTCTTCTATATCACCGAGGCGCTGGTCGGGCTTGGCCACGATGTGACGCTATTCGCGAGCGGCGACAGCGAGACCTCGGCGCGGCTGGTGCCCGGGCGCGACCAGGCGATACGCCTCGACCCGCGGCCGAAGAAATCGGAGATCGCGGCGCATCTGGCGATGCTTGCCGATGTGCGAGCGCGCGTCGGCGAGTTCGATGTCATCCATTTCCATCTTAGCCATTTCGTGCATTTTCCGTTCTTCGAAGAGATCGCGGGGCGGACGGTGACGACGCCGCATGGCCGGCTCGACTATGTCGACCTGGCGCCGGCCTATAAACGCTTCCCGCGTTTCCCGATGATCTCGATCTCGCACAGCCAGAAGCGCGGCTTGCCCGACGCGAACTGGCTGGCCACCATCCATCACGGACTGCCGCTCGATGCCTACCAACCGACTTATAGGCCTGGGGCGGAAGAGCCGTATCTCGCCTTCCTCGGACGCCTGTCGCGCGACAAGCGGCCGGACCGCGCCATCGAGATCGCGCGCCGGTCCGGGTTGAAGCTGAAGCTGGCGGCCAAGATCGGCGACGACGACCGCGCCTATTTCCGCGACAACATCGAGGCGCTCATCGATGGCGACCGCATCGATTATGTCGGCGAGATCACGGAAGACGAGAAGGCGGGGTTTCTCGGCAACGCGGCGGGCCTCTTATTCCCCATAGATTGGCCGGAGCCGTTCGGTCTCGTCGCGATCGAGGCCATGGCCTGCGGCACGCCGGTGATTGCCTGGGATCAAGGCGCTTTGCCGGAGATAATCGACAACGGCGTCACCGGTTTCGTCGTGGACAGTGTGGACGGTGCGGTTGCGGCGATGCCCGCGCTTCTCGACCTCGACCGGCGGCGGGTGAGGGCCGTCTTCGAGACAAGGTTCTCGGCCGCAAGAATGGCGCGCGACTATCTTGCTGCCTATATGCGTCTGACCGGCACGCCGGAGGCCAAAGCCTCCTGACCTTGATGCCTGGAGTCGGATGATTTCAGGTCTGTTCGACCTGAAATTCGAATCCGGCTCTAAAAAGATAGAGCATGATGTCGCCCGAAAGCCGCTTCACAGTTTTCGGCATCATGCCCGGGGCGGGGCAAACAAAGAGGTGACCAATGATGGAGCTCGACGAGCGCAAGCTCGATCCCGCCGTGGCGCTTTCCTCACTCGACGAAACGGCGCCGCGGGAGCCGCACCGGCTTTTTGCCCTCAAGCAGGGCGACTGCTTCGCGGTGGCCGACGCCTATGGCGACATCAGAGGGTCGGGCGACGGCTTCTTCCGCGACGACACGCGCGTGCTTTCCGAATTCCGCCTGACCATCGGCGGTCGGCCGATGTCGCTGCTCGGCGCCTCGCTCAGCCAGGACAATGTGCTGTTCACGTCCAACCTCACCAACCTACCGATCCAGAGTGCCGCCGGCCGCGATATCCCGCAGGGTGCGATCCACATCGAACGCGTCAGGCTCATTTGGCAGGACAGGCTGTTCGAGCGGATCACGCTTTCCAACTACAGCCGCGAGCATTCGACCATCACCGCCTCGCTGCATTTTGCCGCCGACTTTCGCGATATGTTCGAGGTGCGCGGCACGACGCGGGTGAAGCGCGGCACGACGCATGTCGCCAAGACCGACAAGACCTCGGTGCTGCTCGGCTATGACGGACTCGACGGTCTGCCGAGACTTTCCGCGATCTCGTTTTCGCAGGCGCCCGACCAGTTGAGCGACAATCGCGCCGATTTCCTCATCGCGGTGACCAAGCGCAGTCAAAAAGTGCTCTATATCGAGGTTGGTCCCGAGGTCGCCGATCCGCCCGATCGCGACCGTTTCCGCGCAGCCGCGGCGCGCGCCCGCTTCGGCATGCGCGCCAAGCGCAGGCATGGCGCCACGGTGCACAGCTCAGGCCGCGTCTTCAACGATTGGGTCGAGCGCGCCCGCGCCGATGTGGCGCTGCTTACCACGGAGCTTCCGACCGGGCCCTATCCCTATGCCGGCATCCCGTGGTTCTCGACGGCATTCGGCCGCGACGGCGTAATCTCGAGCCTGCAGATGCTCTGGCTCAACCCCGGCCTGGCGCGGGGCGTGCTGGCTTTTCTGGCCGAGCACCAGGCGACCGAAACGTCGCCCTTTTGGGATTCCCAGCCCGGCAAGATCATGCATGAGACGCGCAAGGGTGAGATGGCGGCGCTGCGCGAGCTTCCCTTCGGCCGCTATTATGGCGGCGTCGACACCACGCCGCTCTATATCCATCTGGCATCGGCCTATGCCGACCGCACCGGCGACATGGCCTTCATCGACAAATTGTGGCCCTCGCTCAAGGCCGCCGCCGAATGGACGGAAGAGGCGAGCCGCGCCACCGGTTTCGTCACCTACCAGCGCGCCGCCGAGTCGGGCCTTGCCAACCAGGGCTGGAAGGACAGTTTTGACTCCGTCTTCCATGCCGATGGGCGCATTCCCAAGGGACCGATCGCGCTGGTGGAGGTGCAGGGCTATGTCTTTGCCGCCTTCCGCGGCATGGCGGCGCTCGCGCGCCGCCGCGGCGAATTCGCGGACGCCGAGCACTGGGAGGGCCGCGCCGAGGAAATGCGGGTCGCCGTGGAACGCGACTTCTGGCTCGACGACATGAACTTCTACGCCCTGGCCATCGATGGCGAGGGCCAGCCATGCAAGGTGCGAACGTCAAATGCCGGGCACCTGCTTTTTGTCGGCTTGCCGCAGCCCGAACGCGCCAAGCTGGTCGTCGACCAATTGCTGTCGGCCTCCTTCCATTCCGGGTGGGGCCTGCGGACGCTCGCCGACGACGCAGTCTTCTTCAACCCGATGTCCTACCACAACGGTTCGATCTGGCCGCACGATACCGCGCTTTGCGCCGTGGGCATGGCGCGCTACGGCGAGCGCGACAGCGTGGTGCGGCTGATGAGCGGCACGTTCGAGTCGGCCGTGCATTTCAACATGCGGCTGCCGGAGCTGTTCTGCGGCTTCGCCCGGGCGCCCGGCGAGGCGCCGATCGCCTATCCCGTGGCCTGCCTGCCGCAGGCCTGGTCGGCCGGCTCCACATTCATGCTGATGCAAGCATGCCTGGGGCTGGAGATCGATGGCTGGGAAGGTGAATTGCATGTCACGCGCCCGAGGCTGCCGATCGGCATAGACACCCTCACGATCAGGCACCTGACGGTCGGCGACAGAACGATCGATCTTACCTTCCAACGGGTCGGCGATCGTGTCGGCGCCTTCCTGTCCGACCGGCATGAAGGCCAGGTGCCGCTCATCGTGCGCACGTGAACAAAGCGCCGCAACCCTGCGTTCAACAGTCGAAAATGTCGGAACTGATCGCTTGTTTGCGCGTTCAGAACCTTATCCGGCTTGCCCGTCTGCGGCCGGCAAGAACGACAACAATGAACGGATGGCCGGAGGCAACCTGGCATTTCAATGACACAATATGGCGTCCTGTTACTGGTCCTTATCTTTGCAAGCCTTGGACTTTCCGCATTCGCGATCTTTATTTCAATATCCCGGTACCGCCGCAATCACCCAAGGGCATCGGCTTTGCCGGGTTCCGGCGAGGACGTTGCCACCGAGGCGGCGCGAACGGTGCTGCGCGAGTTCGAGAAGAACGGCCAATCGGTCGACGCGGCTCTGGTGACATGGTCGCCCGACACGCTGCGCAAGATCCTGGCCGACGAGCTGCCGGATGCGCAGGTGATCGTCGTTTCCAATCGCGAGCCCTATATCCACAACGAAACCAAGGATGGCGGCGTCGAGCTTGTCGTGCCGGCGAGCGGGCTGGTTTCGGCGCTCGAGCCGATCACACGCGCCTGCGCCGGCACCTGGATCGCCTATGGCGGCGGCAGCGCCGATCAGACGGTGGTCGACAGGAACGACCGTGTGCAGGTGCCGCCTGGCCATCCCTCCTACACGTTGCGCCGGGTCTGGCTCAGTGACGAGGAATATCAAGGCTACTATCTCGGCTTCGCCAATGAAGGCTTGTGGCCGCTCTGCCATATCGCCTTCACGCGGCCGATCTTCCGCGAGTCGGACTGGGAGGCCTATGAAGCCGTCAACCGCAAGTTCGCGGACACCGTGGTTGCCGAGGCTCGCAACGAGCGACCGATCGTGCTCGTCCAGGACTATCACTTTGCGCTTCTGCCGCGCATGATCCGCGAGCGTCTGCCCGAGGCGATCGTCATTACCTTCTGGCATATCCCCTGGCCGAACTCTGAAGTGTTCAGCATATGCCCGTGGCGCGAGCGCATCCTGGACGGTCTGCTCGGCAGTTCGATCGTAGGCTTCCATACCCAGTACCACGCCAACAACTTCACGGAGAGTGTCGATCGCTTCATGGAAAGCCGCATCGAGCGCGCCGATGCCGCCATTTCCTATGGCGGCCAGGTGACGCTGGTGCATTCTTATCCGATCTCGATCGAATGGCCGGTCGAGCTCCTGAAAGCCCTCCCCAACATCGAGGAGTGCCGGGTGCGCGTGCGCAAGCGGTTCAGGATTCCGGCCGGCGCCAAGCTGTGCGTCGGCGTCGAGCGTCTCGACTACACCAAGGGCATCCTCGACCGCTTCCACGCGCTGGAGGAGCTGTTCATTCGCCACCCCGAAATGGTGGGCAAAGTCGTGTTCCTGCAGGTCGCGGCGCCGAGCCGGGGTACGCTGCCGGCCTACAAACAGCTCCACGAGGAATGTCTGCGCTGTGCCGAGGAACTCAACCAGCGCTACGGCAGCGACTCCTACCAGCCGGTGGTCATGGTGGCCGAGCATCATTCGCAGGCGGCGGTCTACGAGCTCTATCGGGCGGCCGATATCTGCCTCGTCACCAGCCTCCATGACGGCATGAACCTCGTCGCCAAGGAGTTCGTCGCGTCGCGCGACGACGAGCAGGGCGTTCTTTTGCTCAGCACCTTCGCGGGCGCTTCGCGCGAGCTGCTGGAGGCGCTGATCGTCAATCCTTACGACGCGGCGATGATGAGCGAGGCGATGCTGCAGGCGCTGACGATGGGGCCGGACGAGCAACGCGAGCGCATGCGGCGCATGCGAGAGATCGTGCGCGACAACAATGTCTATCGCTGGGCAGGCAGCATGCTGCTCGACGCGGCGCGCCTGAGGAAGCGCGGCGACCTGGATCGGGTCACGGCCTTGTACGAGCGGCCGAATGCTCCCACTGGCGACAATGTCGTCTCCATGTTCGAACGCAAACAGGCAGTCGGATTCCGATGAACATCCAGGCAGACCTCACCCCGCCGCTTCCCGAGGGACGGTGGGCGCTTTTCCTCGACATCGACGGCACTTTGCTGGAGCACGCGGCGCATCCCGACGCCGTCTCGGTCAGCGAGGAGTTGCGCGTTCTCCTGGAGAGGATCGAGCGGCGGCTCGACGGCGCGCTTGCCTTCATCACCGGCCGCTCGATCGCGGCCGTCGACCATCTGTTCGACCCGTTGAAACTGCGGATCGCCGGCCTCTACGGGCTGGAGCACAGACTTCTGCCGGACGGAAAGATCGAAGCCGCCGACGAGCCGGCGGATATGGCGGCGCTTGCCGACGAGATCGAACTGGAACTGGCGAGCAAGGCCGTCTATGTCGAGCGCAAGGGACCGGTGCTCGCCATCCACACCAGAGCCGCGCCGCAGCTTCTGGCGCGGGCGACGGAGCTGGTCGAGGCGGCGCTCGCGCGCTTGCCGCAGGGCTACCGCGTGATCGCCGGCAATGCCGGCGTCGAGCTGATGCCGCTCGAAGCCGCCAAGGGCGCCGCGATCCGGCGCTTCATGCAGCTCGATCCTTTCACCGGCAGGCGCCCGGTGTTCCTCGGCGACGACACGTCCGACGAGAACGGCTTCGACACCGTCAATGCCGCGGGCGGGATCTCGATCCGCGTCAAGCCGCAGGGCGAGACGGCTGCCCGCTTCGCCATCGAAGATGTCGCCAGCGCGCTCGCGTGGCTGGAGGCCAATTTCGGCGAGCCGGCCACGCAAACGGCCAGCCGCAATCTCGTCGCCTAAACAAGGCGCTGGCGGCTACTGCTGCTGCAGGCCCGTGATCATTGCGATGATCTCGTTCTTGTCGGTCTTCTTCGTCTCGCGCACGCCGATCTGCTTGCCGCGCCTCAGGACACAGATGCGGTCCGACAGCTTGAACACCTGGTCGAGGCTGTGGCTGATGATCAGGATGCCGACATTGCGCTGTTTGAGCGACTGGGCGATCGCCTCCACCTTGGCGGTCTCGGCGACGCCGAGCGCGGCCGTCGGCTCGTCGAGCAGGATCAGCTTGCTTGCCCAGTGGGTCGCCCTGGCGATCGCGACGCCCTGGCGCTGACCTCCGGAAAGGTCGCGGATGGTGGCGTGCGCGGAAGGGATGCGCACGTCGAGCTCCTTCACCAGTTTTTCCGTCTCGTCGATCATGCGGCGGCGGTCGAGCAGGCCGAGGCGATTCAGCGGCTCGCGGCCGAGGAACATGTTCATGTAGACCGTCTGCTGGTCGGCCAAGGCGAGATCCTGATAGACCACCTCGATGCCGTGCGCGCGCCCCATCGTGGCGTTCGACATCGTCACCGGCTTGCCTTCGATCGTGATCGTGCCGGAGGAGGGCGGGTGCACGCCGGAGATGATCTTGACCAGCGTCGACTTGCCGGCGCCGTTGTCGCCGACCAGCGCGACGATCTCGCCCGGAAAGACCTCGAGCGAGAAATTCTCGATCGCGGTGAGGCCGCCGAAATTCTTGCGGATGTCCTGAAGCTGCAGGATTGGCGCGCTCGCGTTCATCGCACTCTCCTAAACGGGCCAGGCATAGGCTTCTCCGAAGCCATTCTCGATGGTTTCGACCACAGGCTTGCCCTTCGAGATGCCGGAGACGCCGACGACATAGGCGCGGGTGACGAAGGCCTGGCCGCGGAAGCCGAAGACGGCGCTGTCGCCTGGCCTCGGCGCGCCTGCGCCGGAGGCGTCGATCATGGCGTAGTAGTCGATCGCCGAGGGCGGCGGCACCTCGACGCTTCTGAGCGCCGACGCGGCGGTGGTTGGCTCGGTCGAGACGATCGCCTTGACGTCATAGTCCGGGAAGATCGGGTCGATGTAGAAGCCGCCGCCGAAGCAGTAGGCCTTGCCGCCCGACAGATGCGACACTTCGGTGAGGTAGAGCACGGCAGGCAATTCCGGCAGGTCTTCTATGACATGCAGCGCCGTGGTGCCGTGCAGGCCGTTGCCGGGCTCGCACTGCGTGGCGCCGGCTTCCGCCAGCGCGGCCAGCATGACGCTCGACGTAGTGCCCGGCGCGTTGATTTCGATCTCCTTGCGGCCCGCTTTGGCCAGCGCCTCGGCGGCCTTGCTCAGCGTCGCCAGGTTCGGCGTCGGCAGCACCTTTCGCGCGGCGTGGTCGAAGAGCAGGGCAGGGAAGGTGGTGATGCCGGCGAAGCGGCCGCCTGGAACCGCATCGAGCCGGTCGGCGACGGCGACAACCTCGCCTGCGTCGAAGCCGCCTTCATGGCCGCGGTAGAAAATGTCGCCTTCGGCAGCGATGCGGGCGAGCAGGTCCTGGACATAGCCGGCGGCCTTGGCGCCCCTGCCTGCTTCCTCGGCCTTGATGTCGTTGAAGACGGTCCAGTAGTCTGGCTTGAAGGTCCTTGCCGCCGCGTCCGCCTCGAATTTCGCGATCTGCTGCAGATGGCCGAGATGGCCGAGCTTCATTCCGGCCTTATGCGTGGCGCGCGCGCAGGCCATGTCGACCGCAACCGCGCGCTCGATGCCGCCGCGCATCACCGCCTTGCAGAATGAGCTCGAGCGGCCGACCTGCTTGGTCATGGCGAAGATCTTCAGACCGAGCCGGTCAGCTTCCTGTTTGAGGACCTTGGCGTTGCGCTCGACCATATCGAGATCGAGCACATAGGCGTTGGCCGGCAGCTTGCCCTGCTGATGAAGGCCGATCGCCGCTTCGATGAAGGCGGGGTTGCGGCGGCGCAGAACGTCGAGAAACATGGGAAGATTCCTTCAGCGGGATTTGTCGCGCAGCGACACGGCGACGGCGGTGAGGATGATCAGTCCGCGCACGATCATCTGGTCGGAGACCGAAAGGCCCATCAGGATCAGCCCGTTGTTCAGCATGCCCATCATCAGCGAGCCGACGAGGGCGCCGACGATCGAGCCCTTGCCGCCGTTGAGCAGCGTGCCGCCGACGATGACGGCGGCGATCACCGTCATCAGGTCCGTTTCGCCAAGCGTGTATTTCGCCGCTTGCAGGCGGCCCGCGTAAAGCAGTCCGGCGAGTCCCGCGAGCCCACCGCTGATGGTGAGCACGGCGAGCCGGATCTTCGGCACGCTGATGCCCGAAACGCTTGCAGCGCGGGCATTGTCGCCGGTTGCCAGCACATGCGCGCCGAAACGCGTCTCGCGGTAGACGAGGTGGCCGACGGCGATGGCGATCACCGTCCACCAGATGAGCGACGGCACGCCGAGCAGCGAGCCCGAGCCGAAGAAACCGGTAAAGGTCTCATTGGTGACCGAGATCGAACGCAGATCGGTCATCGAGCGCGAGACACCGGCGAACAGGCCCATCGTCGCCAGCGTCACCAGGAAGGACGGCAGCTTCACATAGGCGACCAGCGCGCCATTGATGAGACCGATCAGGATACCGGCGCCCAGGCCGGCGACGATGCCCGCCGCCATCCCGTAGGAGGCGATGGTGACGGCGGCGGCAAGCGCCGATACCGCCACGATCGAGCCGATCGAAAGGTCGATCTCGCCGGCTGACATGACGAAGACGAGGCCGATCGCCATGATCGTCACCGGGGCCGTCTGCAGCACAATATTGGAGAGGTTGCGGACGGTGAGGAAGCCGCTGTCCTTCAGCATGAAGGCGAAGAACAGGAAGATCGCCAGGAAGCCGAGATAGACGACATATTGCTGTAGATTGAAGCGGCTGGCGAAGCTGCCCACCTCGGTGCCGGTGTTGGCGCTGGTCATGTTCGATCTCCGATGGTGCGTGCTTCGCAGCCTGCCACGCCGTTTACTTCATGGCGTCCGCGATGGTCGCGGGCACATCCTTGTTGAGCGACTTCTTCCAGCCGCCCTTTACCGTGCCCTTGGTGACGGCGATGGAATCGACCGCGTAGAAGGGCTCGGCTTTCAGGCCGACCAGCGAACCCGCCGAGGCGCGCGCCAGCGTCACGCCGATGGAGTAGGCCTCGTCGGCGACTAGGGCCGCGATGTTACCACCTTTGACCATGTCGAGCGCGGCCGGTTCGTTGAGGTCGAGCGTGACGATCTTGGTGTGCGTGTTGCCGGCGGCGCGCAGCGCGGAAAGCACGCTCAGCGCCGGCTCTGCCCAGGTGACATAGATCCCGTCGAGGTCCGGATGCTGGGTGATCATCGCCTGCGCGATATCCTCTGAGCGCGCCGGGTCGGCCATGCCGGCCTCGGCGGCGATGTTCATGTCGGGATAATCCTGCTCGATGGTCTTCTTGAAGGCGCCGTCGCGCTGGTTGGTGACGTAGAAATCGGCGTCGTGGAAGATGTAGCCGACCTTGCCCTTCTTGCCGAGCGCTTCCGCCATGGCGATGCCGGCCTTGTTGCCCATTTGGAAGAGGTCGTCGGAGACGATGGTGACGTAGTCCGTGCCTTGCTTGTAGCCGGCCGGGCAATTGTCGACGAAGCCGAGCTTGACGCCGGCCTGGCGGGCCGGATCGTAGACGGAAGCCGCGGTCGCCGGATCGACGGGAAGCGACAGGATGATCGACGGCTTCTTGGCCATCACCGTCTCGACATCGGCCTTCTGGCGCGCGGCGTCGAAGCCGGCGTCGGTCTGCGCCACCACCTCGATGCCGAGCCGCTTGAACTCGTCGCGCGCGCCGGCGTTGACGGCGTTGGTGTACTCGCTCATCTCGTGCCAGACGAGGGCCGCGGTGAACTTGCCGTCCTTGATCTGCTGCTCCTGCGCCGACGTCAGCTTCAGTGAGGCTGCCGGAACCGGCTTCTCGCCGTTCGGGCCGGTGGTGACGCCTTCGGCGGCGAAGGCGTGAGCGGCGAACAGGCTCGCCAATGCAGTCATAATGCTCAATGCTTTGCGCATGTCGGTTCCCCTTTTTGTTCAGGAAGAGAGCCCCGGCCCGGCAAGCCGGGCCGGGGCGTCGGCTTCATTTCGCCGCGTCGAGCACCGACTGCGGCGCGTCACGGTTGAGCGAGTCCTTCCAGCCCTGGGAGACATTCTCCTTGGTCACGGTCAGCGCCGGCGCGACGACAAAGGCCGGCGTCTGCTGGGCAAGCAGCGACTTCATGCCGGAGACGGCCATGGCGCGGCCGAGCTCATAGGCCTTGTCGGCGACAAGTGCGGCGACATTGCCGCCCTTGACCATGTCGAGCGCGACCGGCTCGGCAAGGTCGAGCGTGACGATCTTGGTATGCTTGTTGCCGGCGCCGCGCAGCGCCGAAAGCACGCCGTCGGCCGGCTCGGCCCAGGTCACGTAGATGCCGTCGAGATCGGGATGTTGCAGCAGCATGGCATTGGCCAGTTCCTCGGCCCGGGCCGGGTCGGAGATACCCTGTTCGGCGACGATCTTGATGTCGGGGTAGTCCTTCTCGATGGTCTTCTTGAAGGACTGGTCGCGCTGGTTGGTGACGTAATAGTTGGCGTCGTGGAAGATGTAGCCGACCTTGCCCTTGCCGCCGATGGCCTTGGCCATGGCGTCGGCCGCCTGCTTGCCCATCTGGTAGAGATCGTCGGTGACGATCGAGGCATAGTCGGCGCCTTGCTTGTAATCCTTGGGCAGGTTCGACAGGAACACCAGCTTGACGCCGTCCTTGACCGCCTGGCGGAAGGCTTCGGCCGAAGTGACCGGATCGAGCGGCAGGGCCAGGATGATGTTCGGCTTGGCGGCCAAAGCGGTCTCGATATCGCTGCGCTGGCGGGCGGCGTCGAACTGCGCGTCGGTCTTGACCGCGATCGAGATGCCGGCCTTGGCGAACTCGTCGGTGGCGCCCGCGGTCACCGCATTGGTGAAGTCGGAAGAGGTGTGCCACAGCAGGGCTGCCTTGTAGCCCTTGTCCTTCAGCGCCGCGATGTCGGCATCGCTCAGCGTCACGCCGGAGCTCGGGGTGGCGGTCTCGCCCTGCGGTCCGACCGTCTGCGCGTGAGCCGCGCCGGCGGCGAGCATCAATCCGCCTGCCAAGGCGGCAATCCATTTCTTCATCAGCATGTTCTTAGTCTCCCATTTTCTGCTTCGTTGGACGTTCAGTCGGCCACGCCGCAATAGCGGGCCATGAAGGCTGCGAAGCCGACGATGCCGGCGAGGTATTCCTCGACGTCGACGTGCTCCTCGAAAGTGTGGCAGTTGCGGATGTCGCCCGGTGCGCAATAGACGGCGGGAATGCCCAGCCGATTGACGAAGAACGAGGATTCCGACCAGAAGGGCGCGCCCTCGATCACGCCGCGTCCGACCATGGCTTTGGCCATCGAGTCCGAAAGCATGGCGACTTCGGCGCGCGTCTCATCGATCTCGGCGGCGGTGCCGCCCAGCCCGTGGTCGCGGCCGGCGGGATAGGAAAACTCCACGGTGATCTCCGGATCGGTGATGGCGCCGCGCACCGCGGCCTCGATCTCGGCTGCGGCCGTGTCGAGCGACTCGCCCGGCAGGAGCTTGCGGATCAGCGACAGCGTGCATCGCTCAGGCACGGCGATATAGCCGCCGCCGGTAAGGCCGGTGATCAGCAGGAAGCCGCGTCCGGTGAGCTTGTGCTCGGCGCGGGCCGCCACCTCGTCCGAGTGCTTCCACAGCGCCGTCATGGCGGCATGGGCGGCGCGCAATGCATCCTTGCCGAGCTCCGGCACGCCGAAATAGGCCGACTTGCCGGTAATCGTGATGTCGGTGATGAAGAAGCCGATCTGCGCGGCGTAGACGGCAAGCCGCGTCGGCTCGACATAAACTGTGAAATCGGGCGCCGCGACCTCGCCCGCCTCTATGCGGCCGACGAAATGCTTGATGCCGGCGGAGACGCCGGTGCCGGGCTGGCCGCTCTCCTCGTCGCCGACGAAAGCGAAGGCGACGTCGCCCTTGAGGCGGATGCCGGCCTTGTCGAGCAGCGAGAGCGCCGCCAGCGAGGCGGTGACGCCGGCCTTGAGATCGCCCGAGCCGCGGCCCCAGACCGCGTTGTCGATGATGGGCGCGCCGAACGGGTCCTCGCGCTCGGTGCCGGCCCAGTGCTCACGCCAACCGTCGACATGCACGGTGTCGGTATGGCCGATGAAGAGCAGGCGCTTGCCATTGCCGGCACCCTTGCGCTCGCCCCAGATGTTCGGCCGGCCGGGCAGGAAATCCGCGCGGCCCAGGCCCTTCAGTCCCAGCTCGCGCATTTTAGCTTCGAGGAAGCCGACGAAATTCGCCTCGTTGCCGGTGATGCTCTCGCGGCCGATCGCCTCCCTGAACAGAGCCAGCGCCTGGTCGGTATCGAGAACGGCGCGCAGCCGGGTTGTGATGTCGCTGGTCACAGCACGACCTCCTTCAGGGCAGCCGCCTGGGCGGTGGGAAGTGAAATGCGGCCATCCGGCGCGTCGACGCCGAACAGCGTGTTGTGCAACTGGCCAAGGCCGATCGCGGCAGCGCCGATCAGCGCTGCCCGCGCGCCCAGTTCGCCGGCCTCGATCGTGACAGGGTAGGGGAAGCAGAGCGATATCAATGCTTTGACGCGTGAGAGGATCTCGGGCCTGAGGCCGATCGAGCCGCCCAGTATGACTTTTTCCGGATTGGCGACGGCGGCGATCGCGGCGATGCCTTGCGCCAGATAGCGCGCCGTCTCGTCGAGCACGGCGAGCGCGGCCTTGTCACCCATTGCCGCGTTCTCGAAGATCGCGGGAACCGTGACCTGCGCGCCGGTCAGAGATCTGTAGCGCTCGGTCATCGCGTGCGTCGCCACCGCCCGCTCGAAAGCGCCGGTGCGCAGCGATTCCGCCGCGAACGGATCGGCGCCGATCGGCATGAAACCGATTTCGCCCGCCGCATGGGTGGCGCCGCGCACCAGATGGCCGCCCAGCATCAGGCCGCTGCCGACGCCGGTGCCCAGCGCGATATAGGCGAGATTGTCGATGCCCTGGCCCTGGCCCAGCCAATTCTCGCCGAGCACGGCGAGATTGACGTCGTTCTCGATCATCACCGCGACGCCGAGCGCCTTCTCGAACGCGTCGAGCACATTCATGGCGTCGAAGCCGGCGATGTTGGGCGCGAGCAGGATGCGGCCGGTCGCGGGGTCCGGCGCGCCCGGCGCGCCGATGACGGCAAGGCGGATCTTCTTGCGCGGGATGCGCTCCCTGGCCGCTGCCTGGAAGGCAAGCGCCGCGATCTGGTCGATGATGAACTGGCCGCCGCGCGGATCGGTCGGCGTCGCCGCTTCGGCGAAGATCTGGCAGGCGAGGTCGGTCAGCGCCACGCGCACCTTGGTGCCGCCCAGGTCGACGGCGATGATGTAGGCGGCGTCGTGGACAAGCTCGTAGGTGACGGCGGTGCGCCCGACATGGCCGCTGGTGCGCCCGGTCTCCTGCACCCAACCTTCCTGCTCGAGGCCGCGCACGATTTCCGAGATCGTCTGCTTCGACAGGCCGGTGAGCTTGGAGATCGAGGCCCGCGATATGGGCCCGCCCTGGACGATCGCCTCCATGACGGAGCGCTGCGAGAACTGGCGGGAAATCCGCGGCACGTCGCTCACATCGAGCCTCTGATTAATTCGTTCTGTAACCGAACTTATTGCTGAAATGGCACCCTTGTCAACGATCACATTGAATTGTCGGAGACCGCAATCGGAAGGGATGATTTACTTGGCTGCCAGCTGCCGCACCCACCCTGCAACCGCGGCGAAACCGAGTTTGCTCATGGTTCGGGCCGCGGAAGCGAACGATCAAGCCGGTTCCGAACACGCGCGTGCTGGTCGGTGGGTCGAGCCAGCCTTAATTCCTGTCGACCGGCTTGGAGCGCATGCGCGACACCGTCTCGCGCTCGGCGCGCTTGGAGCGCAGCGGCGGCAGGCCGCGGTCGACGAGGTCCATGTCCTCCAGCACCATGTCGCCCATGCGCTTGAAGGCGATGTCGAGCGCGCCGGCGCGATGCGCCGAACGCAGGAAGCCGGGGAGGGCGCGGACGGGATGGTCCTTTGCCAGCGGCTCCTCCGGGAAGACGTCGCTCGCCGCAACGATGTGGCCGCTTTTCACAGCCTTCATCAGCGCCGGAAAATCGACGACGCCGGCGCGGCTGAGCAGGATGAAGGCCGCGCCCTTGCGCATCTTGGCGAAAGCATCGGCGCCGAGAAAACCCTGGTTCTCGCTGGTGACGGAAGCGACGACGAATACGAAATCGCTTTGCGACAGCACCTCATCCAGTGAGGCCGGCTCGACACCATTGTCGACCAGGATCGACGGCGGCAGCCACGGATCATAGACCTTCGTGCGGGTGCGGAAGCCGGTCAGCAGGCGGTTGAGGGCGCGGCCGAGATCGCCGAAGCCGATGATGCCGACATCGGCACCCGAAAGTAGGCGCGCGGTCTGGTTGCCGTCGCCGCCCCACAATTCCTCGCCCTGCCGGAAGGCGAGATCGGCATCAACGATGTTGCGCGCGAGGTTCAGCGCCATGGCGAGGCCGAGTTCGGCCACCGGTTCGGCAAAGACCAGGCCCGTGGTGACGACATGGATGCCGCGCGCGAACAGTGTCTCATAGGGCATGTTGTTGAGGAGGTTGGTCTCGACATTGAAGATGCAGCGCAGCGCCGTCATTTTCTGTAGCGTTTCCGAGGCGATGGGCGGCTGGCCAACGATGTAGCGCGCTTCGGCCAGCACATCCGGCGGCAACTTTGCGAGGCCTTCCGGCGTTGTCTCGACAATGCGATATTTCTTGCGAAACAGCGCCAGTTGCGGCGGCGTGAAGATCAGGTCGAGCGTGCGTGGTTCGGGCGCGCTGATCACCAGCGGCAAGGTCTTGTCGGACATGTTTTCCTCCCGGGACACGATTGGATCGCGTCAATCGCATCTTTCCAGTCTTACTCCCGGTGAAACGATTTACAAGAACGAAAAATCGATTTATCGATTAGATTAGCGAGGCGGCAAAATCGGCTGCCTGCCCTCGGGAGGAGGTCAATGGCGCAACAGGAAGTTCGGCAGCGGCGTCCGTCGATCCACGACGTGGCAAGCCATGCCGGCGTGTCGGCAGCCACCGTCTCCAAGGTGCTGGCCGGCGTCACAACCGTGAAGCCTGAAAACGCGCAGCGAGTCTTCGATGCCGTCGAACGCCTGGGCTACCGCGTCGATCCTCTAGCCTCCGATATGCGCCGCGCCAAACGCCGCATCATCGGCGCCATCATGCCGGAATTCGAAAGCGAATTCTTCGGTTCGATGGTCACCGAGCTGGAGGGCCTTGCCGAGCAGCGCGGCTACACGCTGGTCGCCGCGTCGAGCCGTGAATCGGAAGCGCGCGAGAAGGAGATCCTAGCCCGCATGCATGACTGGCGCGTCGCCGGCGTGGTGCTGGCGCCGGTGCGCAACGAGCACGGACCGGCCGCCGATTTCATGAAAGCCAACGGCATGACCGGCGTGCTGATCGACCGCGTGCTCTCGGATGACGCCTTCGATACGGTATCGGCCGACAGCGCCGCCGCCAGCGCCGAAGTGGCGCGGATGCTGGTCGGCAATGGGCACAGCCATATATTGGTCATCGGCCTTGCCGAGCAGGCAGCGACGGTGCGGGCGCGCCTGGAAGGGTTTCGCACACAGGCGCTGGCGCTCAACCCGTCGGTGCGCATCGATGTCATCACCTCGGAAGTCAGCGTCGAGCCGCTCAGGGCTTCGCTGCGCGATTACTTTGCCAGGGGAGAGCGACCGACCGCCGTCTATTCGCTGCTTTTGAAGGGCACGCTTGTCGCGCTGTCCGAGTTCCGCCGGCGCGGCTGGCATTGCCCGAACGACATCTCGCTGGTCGGCTTCGACGATGCGGAATGGATGCAGGTGACATGGCCGGCGATCGCGGCCGTGGTGCAGCCGGTGCGCCAGATCGCCAGCGAGGCGATGAACCTTTTGTTTCGCAGGGTCGAGGGCGCCGTGGGACCACCCACGGCACGGCTCGAACCCTGCCAAGTGTTGATGCGGGAATCCGTTGGCTCGCCAGGCAGCGGCCCGCATTCCGGGGGAGGAGACCGACAACAGCCCCCATTGTCGTGAACGGAAGCATGCGCCGGCCCTGGCCGAGGCATCCGGCGCCAAGGATCAACGGAGGATCGAATGATATCGCAATTCTTGAAGATAAATCGATTTACCCTTGCCGTGGGCATCGCGCTTGCGTTCTCCGCCGTCGGCGCCGCCAAGGCCGAGGACGGGGAATACGGCGTGCTGATGAAGACGCTGGCCAATCCGTTCTGGGGCGCGATGGCGCAGGGCGTCGCGGACGGCGCAAAGGAAGCTGGCGTGAAGTACTTCCAGCAGGCGGCCGAGAGCGACCAGGCGGCCGAGCCGCAGCTCAATCTCTGCAACACGATGCTCGAGCGCAAGCCGGTGGCGATGATCACCGCCGCCATCAACTCGACCAATCTTCTGCCTTGCCTGAAGTCGGCGCAGGACGCCGGCATCAAGATCGTCGACCTCGACAACAATCTCGACCAGGCGGTGCTCGACAAGGAGGGCGTCAAGGTGACCTTCCATATCGGCTCCGACAACATCGCCGCCGGCGCGCAGGGCGCCGAATATCTTGCGAACAAGCTCGGCAAGGACGCCAAGGGTCCGGTGCTGGTCATCGAAGGCCTCTCCGGCAACATCACCGGCGAGAAGCGCGCCAAGGGCTTTGCCGACAAGCTGAAGGAACTGGCGCCGGGGCTCGAGATCGTCGCCTCGCTGCCGGGCGACTGGGATCGCGGCAAGGCCGCCTCGATCGCCACCGACACGCTGACCGCGCATCCCGATCTCGTCGCCATCTTCTGCGCCAATGACGGCATGGCGCTTGGCGCGGTGGAGTCGGTTTACGCCGCCGGCAAAGGGCCGCAGGTGACGATCATCGGCGTCGACGGCAATTCGGACGCGGTGAAGTCGATCAAGGAAGGCCGCCTCAACGCCTCGGTGGCGCAACTACCCTATCTGGTCGGCAAGCAGGCGGTCGAGAACGTCAAGAAGGCTTTGGCCGGCGAGAAGGTCGAGGACAGCATCGCGGTGCCGACCTTGGTGCTGACCAAGGACGTGATCGACGCCGGCAAGGAGCCGATGCTGCAATATGTGAAGTGAGGAAATAGGGAATAGGCAGTAGGCAGTAGGCAGTAGGGGGAAGCACGCGGGTTCGACCGCTCGGATCGCTCCCATATTTTCCCTACTGCCTAACCCCTACTGCCTACTGCCTTACCGCCCTCTCTCGAAGGTGCAAAGACATGGCTTCTGAACAGCCCGGCTTCTGGGCTCGGGTGCAACGCGCATCCGTCGAAAGGCTCCACATCAGGCTGGAGTCACTGGTGGTGCTTCTGGCGCTGAGCACGGCGATGGCGCTTTTGTCGCCCTATTTCCTGTCGCTCAGCAATTTCCTCAACATCCTGCTGGCGACCTCGACGATCGGCGTGCTGGCGATTGCCGCTACTTTCGTCATCGGCTCGGGCGGGCTCGACCTGTCGCTCGGCTCGGTGATGGGTCTGGCCGGCGTCGCCGGCGCTTTCGTGGCGGTCAATCTCGGCTGGCCGTCGGTCTTCGCGGTGATCGCCTGCATCCTCGCGGGCGCGATCGCCGGCTACATCAACGGGCAACTGGTCACCCGCGCTTTCGTGCCGGCCTTCATCGTCACGCTCGGCATGCTGGGCCTGGCGCGCGGCCTGGCGCTGGTCATCTCGCAGGGCAGGGCGATCTATGGCCTGTCGCCCGAGATCGTCTATATCGGCCAGGGCCGGCCCTTTGGAATCCCGATGCCGGTCATCATCTTTGTGCTCACCGCGATCGTGGCGCATGCGGTGCTTGCCTATACGCGCTTCGGCCGCCATACGCTGGCCTTGGGCGATAGCGAAGGCGCTGCCCGCGCGGCCGGCATCCGCGTCGAGCACCACCGCCGCATCATCTACACGCTGTCCGGCGCGCTTGCCGGGCTCGCCGGCCTGCTCTTCACCGCGCGCGTCAATGCCGGAGATCCGACCGCCGGCATCAATTACGAGCTCACCGCCATCACGGCAGCGATCATCGGCGGCACCAATCTGTTCGGCGGCCGCGCCTCGATCCTCGGCACCATGATCGGCGCGCTGATCATGGGTGTGCTGCAGAACGGGCTGACGCTGCTTGCGGTGCAATCCTACTATCAGCAGATGGCGATCGGCGCGGTGCTGATCCTCGCTGTCTTCATCGACCAGTACCAGGTGCGGAAGGAGTCGCGCGTATGACCCTGCTTTCGCTACGCGGCATCCGCAAAAGCTTCGGCGCCGTCGACGTTCTGCATGGCGTCGACCTCTCGGTCGCGGCCGGCGAGGTGGTCGGGCTGGTCGGCGACAACGGCGCCGGCAAGTCGACGCTGATGAAGACCATCACCGGCATCTACCGGGCCGACACCGGCTCGATCGAATTCGACGGCAAGGACATACTGGCGCTCGATCCCGGCCAGCGGCGGCGCCTCGGCATCGAGATGATCTACCAGGATCTCTCTCTCGCCAAGCAGCAGGATGTGGCCTCGAACATCTTTCTTGGACGCGAACCGACGAAAAAGTTGCTCGGCCTGTTCCCGGGCTTCGTCGACAAAAGCGAGATGGATCGCCAGGCGTCGAAGATGATCGAGCGATTGGGCGCGCATCTGCCGTCGATAAACCGGTCGGTCGGTTCGTTCTCCGGCGGCCAGCAGCAGACCGTGGCGATCGCGCGTGCGCTCACCTTCAATCCCAAGCTCGTCATCATGGACGAGCCGACGGCAGCACTTGCCGTGCGCGAGGTGCAGAGCGTGCTCGACCTCATCCGGCGGCTGAAGTCGGAAGGCATCGCCGTCATCCTGATCTCGCACCGGCTGAACGACGTGCTGTCGGTCACCGACCGCATCGTAGTGCTGCGCCACGGGCGGGCGGATGCCGATCTCGTCACCGCCAACACCAACATGAACGAAGTCGTCAGCCGCATCGTCGGCGGCGGCGATACGGCCGCAGCGGCGGCGCATGAACAACGAGGCTGACATGAACACCTTCGGACTGCACACTTTCGCCATCGCTCCGGTCTGGGACCTCGCCCGTATCGAGCCGCAGATGGACAGGCTGAAGGAGCTCGGCATCGGCCTGATGGAGATCCCGCTGCTGCGTCCCGAGGAGATCGACACCAAGCGCACGCGCGGCTTTGCCAACCACTATGGCGTCGAGCTTATCCCGTCGCTCGGCCTGCCGCGCGCGCTTGACGTGGTCGAGCGGCCGGACGAAGCGCTCGACTTCCTGCAGCCCGCCTTCAAGGTCTGCAACGAGGTGGGCGCCGAGGCGCTGGGCGGCGTCACCTACGGCACGATCGGCAAGACCACCGGACGGGCGCCGACGCAGCGTGAGATCGACGGCATGTGCCGCTTCCTCGAACGCGCGGCGAAATCGGCGAAGTCGCGCAGCCTGAAGCTCGGCATCGAGCCCTGCAACCGCTACGAGACGCATCTGATCAACCGCGGTATCGACGCGGCGCGCATCATCGAGCGCGTCGGCGCGGAGAACATCTTCATCCATCTCGACACCTACCACATGCATATCGAGGAGGAGAGCTTTGCTTCCGGCTTCGAGGCGGCAGCACCCTATCTCGGCTATGTGCATGTGTCGGAAGCCAATCGCGGCGTGCCGGGGCGCGGCATGCTCAACTGGGCGGCCTGCATGAAGGCGATCGCCGACATCGGCTATCAGGGCGCGATCACGCTCGAAAGCATGAACCATGTCGATGTCGACATCGCCGGCGGGCTGGCTGTGTGGCGCCCGGTGGCGGAAGATCCCCGCGACGTGATCGAGGTCGGCCTGCCGTTCCTGCGCGAGGAAGCGAAGAAGGCAGGGTTGACGCTGGGGTGAACGGGTTTCTTCCTTCCCCCCTTGTGGGGAAGGTGGCCTCGCGAAGCGAGGTCGGATGAGGGGTGTTCCAGCGGAGTGAGACGTTGGCAATTGTGTCGCCATGCTTATTTCACGAACGCTGGCGTTCCCTGGAACACCCCTCATCCGTCTCGGCGCTACGCGCCGATCCACCTTCTCCCACAAGGGGAGAAGGAAGAAGCTGCCGATCAGAACGGGTAGTGCTGACCCGGATCCTCGATCGTCACCCAGCGCAGGTCGGTGAATTCGGCGATCGAGGCCTTCCCACCGAAGCGGCCGTAGCCGGAGCCTTTCACGCCGCCGAACGGCATCTGCGCCTCGTCGTGGACGGTCGGGCCGTTGATGTGGCAGATGCCGGCCTGGATGCGCGCGGCAACCGCCATGGCGCGGCGGATGTCGCGGCTGAAGACGGCCGACGACAGGCCGTATTCGGTGTCGTTGGCGACGCGCACCGCCTCGTCCTCGCCTTTGACGCGAATGACAGGCTTCACCGGGCCGAAGGATTCTTCCGAATAGACGCGCATGGCGGGCGTCACGCGATCGAGGAGCGTGGCTTCCACGACCGTGCCGGTCCGCTTGCCGCCGGCGGCAAGCTTGGCACCCTTGGCAGTCGCATCGGCGATCAGCTCTTCCATCTTGTCCGCGGCCTGGCTGCTGATCAGCGAGCCGAGCACGACATGGCCGCGCGGGTCGCCGGCCGGCAGTTGCGCGGCGCGCGCGGCGAGCTTGGTGACGAATTCGTCGGCGATCTTTTCGTCGACGATCAGCCGCTCGGTCGACATGCAGATCTGGCCTTGGTGCATGAAGGCGCCGAAAACAGCGGCATTCACGGCCGCGTCGATGTCGGCGTCGTCCAGCACGACCAGCGGCGCCTTCCCGCCGAGCTCTAGCAGGGCCGGCTTGAGGTGCCGTCCGGAGAGCTCGGCGATGATGCGGCCGACCTTGGTCGAGCCGGTGAAATTGACGCGCTTCACCGCCGGATGCGCGATCAGAGCCTCGACGATTGCCGCCGCGTCCTTCGGGTCGTTGGTGACGACGTTGACCACGCCCTTGGGCAGGCCGGCCTCGACCAGCACCTGGCCGATCAGGCGATGCGTGCCGGGGCACATTTCGGACGCCTTCAGCACCACCGTGTTGCCGCAGGCGAGCGGCATGGCGAGCGCGCGCGTGCCGAGGATGACCGGTGCGTTCCATGGTGCGATGCCGAGGCACACACCAGCCGGCTGGCGGATCGCCATGGCGAGCGTGCCGGGTTTGTCCGAGGGGATGACCTCGCCGGAGATCTGCGTCGTCATCGCGGCCGCCTCGCGCAGCATGTTCGAGGCCAGCATGACGTTGAAGCCGGCCCAAGGTCCGGTGGCGCCGGTTTCTTCCATCATCAGCTTGGTGAACTCGCCGACCTTGGAGGCCATGACGTCGGCCGCTTTCAAGAGCAGCGCCCGGCGCTCGCCAGGTCCGGTCTTCGACCAGGCGTCGAAGGCACCGGCCGCTGCATCTGCCGCGGCATTGGCGTCGGCAATGCTCGCGGCGGCCGCGCGTGTCGCGAGCTTGCCGGTGAACGGATCCATACGATCGTAGGATGCTTTGCCCGTCGCCGCCCGCTCGTCGCCGTCGATCAGAAGTCCAATGTCCATGGGTTTCTCCTTTGCGCCCGATCGAGCGTCGCGAATTGTCTCAGAAGCCGAGCACTTCGGCGTTTATAGATGCTTCGAGGCCGCCGTCGACGGGCACGTTGGCGCCGTTGATCCAGCGAGCCCCGTCCGAGCACAGGAACAGCACGACTGGCGCGATGTCGCCCGATGTGCCGGCGCGGCCGACCCGGGCGATATCGCTGTCGACCTTGGAATCGCCGAGGACCGCGCGGAACTGTCTCAGGATCGGCGTCTCGACCGGGCCGGGACTGACTGCGTTGACGCGGATGCCACGGCTCTTGAACAGGTCCTGGTGCGCGGCGCGGAAGGTCCACAGGAGCAAGAGCTCCTTCGAGACGGGATAGCCTTCCTCGTTCTTCACCGCGTGGTCGGCAATCACCTTGGCCACATCGGGAAACCCTTCGACGCCGATCATCGACGCGGCGCGGTTCAGATTGGCGCGCCAGCCATATCCGGCGATCGAGGCGACGTTGACGATGGCGCCGCCTTCTCGAAGCCTCGGCGCCATCGCTTCGGAGAGCGCGCGCAGGCCGTAGAAGTTGACGGCAAGCGTCGGCGCCGCACCTGTGTTGCCGGAGAGGCCGGCGACGTTGCAGAGCGCGTCAATGCGCTGCGGCAGCCGCGCGACGAGGTCGTCGACGCCGGCCTTTGACGAAATGTCGGCCTGGACGAAGACGCCTTGACGCCCGGCCGGCTCGCGCAGATCGACACCGATCACATCGGCGCCGAGCTGGCCCGCCAGTTCCGCCGTGCGCGCGCCGATGCCCGAGGCGACGCCGGTGATGAGGATCGTCTTGCCGAACAGCATGCTCATGCCTTCTCCCTGTGTGCCGTAGCGGGTGCTGGTGAAATGGTCTCGCCGGTCGGATCCGCCACGCTGGTGGGAAGCCTGACGCGGTAGCCGACAGACAGCAGGCGCCAGCCGAAGCGTTCCTCGAGCGTGCCCCAGAGACCGCGCGGCAAGAGCAGCGAGAAGACCAGCGCCGTGGCGCCGAGCCCGATCAGGTACCAGACGCCGGTGCCGCCGAACCAGGTCTCGATGAGGAAGAAGAGCAGCGCGCCGAGGATGGCGCCCTCGAAGGTGCCGATGCCGCCGACCAGCACCATGAAGATCATGTAAGCGGTCCACTGCACGTTGAAATAGGTTTTTGGCTGGAAGGTGATCGCGGTCGCCAGCCATAGCGCGCCGGCGACGCCGATGCCGAAGGCGGCAAGCACGAAAAGCAGCCGCTTGGTGCCGATGACGCGCACGCCGACGGAGGCTGCCGCGTCCTCGTTGTCGCGGATGGCGCGGATGGCGGCGCCCGTGCTGCCGCGCAGCAGGCCGAACAGGATCGCGAGCAGCGCAATCATCGACGCCAGCGCCAGCCAGTAGATGGTCAGCCTGCGCGTCGATGCATCGTAGACGTTGAGCGAGATCAGCGACGTGCCGGTCTCGCCCTGGATCAGCCGGTCGAGATTGACGAGGAGATGGGTGAGCGCCGCGATCACCCACATGCCGATGGCGAATTCGCCGTTCTTCAGGCGCAGCATGAACAGCGAGATCGGCCAGGAGACCGCGCCGACGATGACCGCCGAGACGAAGAGCGCGACGAACGGGTCGAGGCCTGCATTGGCAAGCCGGATGGCGAAATAGGCGCCGAGGCCGAAGAACACCTGCTGGCCGACCGAGACCAGACCGCCGAAGCCGGCCAGCGCATTCCACATGGCGGCGAGGATGACATAGACGAACAGCGCGGTCATGCGGTCGACCGCGCCCGCCGAGAGGAACTGCGGCGCGAGGGCGAGCAGCAGGACGATGGCAACGACGCCGATGCCGGCGATGCGCGAGGCGGCGGTGCCGCGTTCGATGACGGGGGAGGCGGCGCTCATGGCGTCCTGCCCGTGGAGAGACGCAGCAGGCCGCGCAGGCCGAGGCCCGATGTGTAGAGCCGGATGAACAGTACGATCAGGAAGGCGATATGACCGCCGATGAGAAAGCCTTGCGGATGGATCTTGGCGCCGAGCGTCTGGGCGAGCGCCAGCACGATGCCGCCGATCAGCGTGCCCCAGAGCGAGCCGGCGCCGCCGATGACGGCCGCCTCGAAGGCGAACAGAAGCTGCGTCGCGCCGGCGTAAGGATCGAAAGTGGCGCGCATGCCGAGGAAGGCGCCGGCGAGGCCGACCGTGACCATGGCGATGGCTGCGGCGACGGCGTTGGCGCGGCGCGCGTCGACGCCGACCAGGCCTGCCGTGTCCGGGTCTTCCGACGTGGCGCGGATCGAGCGGCCGAGGCCGGTGCGGGTGAGGAACAGCTGCAGTCCGCCGAGCAGGACGACGGCGGTGACGAAGATGATCACCGCAAGCTTGCCGACATAGAGGCTGCCCGGCCATTCCCAGGAATCGTAGGACAGGCTGCCGATGAAGGGCGCCAGCGAACGCGTGTCGGCGCCGAACTGTTCGAACAGAACATTGTCGATGACGATGGCCAGGCCGAAGGTGGTGAGGATCGGCAGCAGCGCGCCGCCGCGCGCACTGCGCTCGAGCAGGAAGCGCTGCAAGGCCCAGCCGATCACCGCCATCAACGGCAGCACGATGAGTAAGCCGAGGAAAGGCGGGATGTGGAAGCGTGAGGCGAGCAGCCACAGCGCGAAGGCCGACAGCACGGCGAGACTGCCATGCGCAAGGTTGATGATGCGCATCACCGAGAACATGAAGGAGAGGCCGCAGGCGATCAGCGCGTAATAGCCGCCGAGCAGGATGCCCTGGACGATCTGGTTCATCATGCCGGCACGCCTCCGGCGCCTTTCCGATGCAGGCCGAAATAGGCTTTGGTCACCTCGTCGCGCGAAACGGTCTTGCTGTCGCCGGCGAGCGCGATCCGGCCCTCCAGCATGCAGATGACCCTGTTGGAGACGGAGAGCGCGCGGTTGAGATCCTGCTCGACCAGGATGATCGTCGCGCCGGAGCTGATCAGCCCCTGCAGCGAGGCATAGACGCGGTCGACGATCAACGGCGAGAGGCCGAGCGAGACTTCGTCGAGCAGGAGCAGGTCGGGATTGCTCATCAGCGCGCGGCCGATCGCGGTCGCCTGCTGCTCGCCGCCGGAGAGATGTCCGGCCTTGGCATGGCGGCGGGGCTTGAGGTTGGGGAAGGTTTCGAGCACGCGCTCGACGCTCCAGTCGCCGGCGCGGCCGGCGCTGCGGCCGAGCAGCAGGTTTTCCTCGACCGTCATCTGCACGAAGAGGCGCCGGCCCTCGGGCACCAGGGCGATGCCCTTGCGGACGCGTTCATGCGAAGGCACGCCGGAAAGGTCGGCGCCGTCGAAGGTCACGCGGCCCGAGGCTGCCTGATGCGCGCCGGCGATCGCGCGCAGCAAGGTGGTCTTGCCCGCGCCGTTGGCGCCGACCAGCGCCAGCGTCTCGCCGCGTGCGACGTCGAAGCTGACGCCGCGCACCGCCTGCAGCAGGCCATGGCGGACGACCAGATCCTCGACCGACAGCAGGCTCATTTCGGGCCTCCGCCGAGATAGGCGCTGATCACCTGCGGGTCGGCCATCACGGCTTGCGGCTCGCCATCGGCGATGATCTTGCCGGCATCCATGCAGATCAGCCGTTCGGCCACCTGCAAAAGAACGTGGACGATATGCTCGATCCACACGATGCCTATCCCGCGGCGGCGCAATTCGCGGATGGTCTCGACGAGCTCGCCGGCCTCGCCGTCGGTAAGGCCGCCGCCGATCTCGTCGAGCAGAAGCAGGGTCGGTTTCGCGGCGAGCGCGCGGGCCAGCTCCAGCCGCTTGCGGTCGAGCAGGCCGAGCGTCTCGGCACGGCGGTTGGCGACACTGAGCATGCCGCAGAGCTTCAGCGAGCCGAGCGCTTCCTCGTAAGCCTCGTCGCGGCCGAGTCCGGCGCCGTGCGAGGCGGCGACGAAGACATTCTCGAAGGCGGTCATGCCGCCGAAGGGTTTCGGCACCTGGTGCGTGCGGACGAGGCCCAGCCGGCAGCGCTGCGTTGCCGGCAGCGCCGTCACGTCATCGCCCTTGAAGGCAATCGTTCCGGCGCTTGGCGGATAGGCGCCGGAGAGCACGCTGAGCAGCGTCGTCTTGCCGGCGCCGTTGGGGCCGACGATGCCGACCGCTTCTTCGGCGCCCATGGCGAAGTCGATGTCCTCGAGCACCACAAGCGCGCCGAAGCGCTTGTGGATGCCGGCGGCGCTGAGGATCGCACCGTTGGGCGTGGCGTTCACGATGCGGTCCTCGACTTGATCAGCCGTTGTAAGGCTGGAGCTTGGCCCCGACCGGCACGTTCGGGTCGGTGGCGTTCTCGGTCACGACATAGTCGAGCGGGAACTTCGAGCCTTCCTTGGCGGCGACCCATTGCGTGCCGATGATCGGGCCGGGCGAGACATTGGCGACCGGGCCGCTGGTGAAATCGACCTTGCCGATCATCGTCTCGGTCTTCAGCGTGCTCAGCGCCTTGGCGACCGCTGCCTTGTCCTTGGCGTCGGTGCTCGCCTTCAGGGCTTCGAAGCCGGCGTCGAGCAGCGACATCGAGGCGCCGAGCTGCTGCGTCCACTGCTTGCCGCTTGCCGCCTCATAGCCGTCGGCAAGCTCCGTTCCCGAAACGCCGGTCAGCGGCGATTTGTACGGGAAGGCCTTGTGCCAATAGGCGGCGCTGGAAATCTTCATGCCGAGATCGCCGAGCGCCTCTATGTCCGAGGGGAACAGGCCGGTCTTGGCGACTTGGGCGATCTTGATCTGCCTTGTCAGGCCTTGCTGCGCGGCCTGACGCCAGAAGGCGGCGAAGTCGGGCGGGATCGGGAAGGAGTTGAAGATCTCGACACCTTCCTGCTTGAACAGCGCGATCTGCGAGGAATAGTCGGTAGTGCCGGTTTCGTAGGCGCCGGGATCGACGATCGTGAAACCCTGCTTGGCCAGAAGCGGCGCCAGGTTTGCGCGGATGGCGTTGCCGTCGGCGTCGTTGGGATACATGACGCCGACCTTCTTGTTGGTCTCGATCAGGTTCCACTGCGAAATGTAGGTCTTGAAGAATTCGCCGACGCCGAAGCCGAAATGATAGGTCCATTTGAACGGCGAGGGCGCGCCGGGCTTGGCGCCGCGGCCGAAATACCAGGCCTCCCAGGGCATGACCGTCGACAGGCAGGGCACGCCGGCGGCCTCGCAGGCGTCCGCGACCGGATTGATGACCTCCGGCGTGGAGACCGCGAGCATCAGGTCGATCGCCTGGTTGTTGATCAGATCCTTGGCGAGCTGGCCCGCGCGCGACGGATCCGACTGCGTGTCCTGATCGAGGATCTCGACGCTGTATTTCTTGCCGCCGAGCTCGATGCCGCTGGCCAGGGCCTTGCGGGCGAGGTCGAGCACATAGCCGTCGGTCTCGCCGAAGCCGGCAAGCGGGCCGGTGCGCGGGCTGACGAAGCCGACCTTGAGCGTGTCGGCGGCCTGCGCGAAGGCCTTGCCGCGGCCGAATGCAAGTGCCGCGCCGCCGCCCATCGACGTGGCGATGAACTGGCGTCGTGAAATGCCCGATATGGCGGGCTTGCTGCCGATACTATGAGACATCTGCTCCTCCCTCAGTCGCCGTTCGACACGACGGCAAACGGGTCTTCCGCTTGCGGCCGGACAGCACGGCTTTCGATCCTCCGGAGGTCACATTGCACTAGCGGTTTGGTTCGGTAAAATGATATTTTACGGTGTTTCATTAACCTATGGGTTAGTGAAATTCGGACTGCTGACCCGATCGTCAGGCGTGGTGCCGCGCCGCTTCGCGGATCGTCTGCAAGAGGATGGTGAAGGCAGGCGAGGGCGCTGTGTCGGTGCGCATCGTCAAGCCCACCGGCCCCTTGGTCTCGTCCGTGTCTACCGGCAAGGCGACAAAGGCGCCGCTGGCGATCTCGTTGGCGACGACGCCGGCCGAGATGATCCATACGGCGTTGCTCTGGCGCATGAAGGAACGGCCGAAGGAATCGGAAACGGTTTCGATTTCCGTGGCCGGCGCGGTCATGCCGTTGGTGATGAAGAGCCGGTCGACGAAAGGCCGGATGACGGATTCCCGCGTCGGCATCAGGACGGGGAAGTCGTCGAGCCGCGCGAAGATGTCTGTTCCTGGTTCCGACAGGGGATGTCCTGCCCGCACCACGAACAGCACCTGCTCGGAATAGAGGTGCTCGAAGAAGAAGCCGGTCATATGCTCCGGGGCCGCGAGGCGGCCGACGACGAGGTCGAGCGCGCCGACGCGCAACTGCTCGAGCAGCACCGCGTTCTCGCCGGTGACGATCTTGAGCGCGGCGCCGGTGTTTTCCTCGAGGAACAGGTTCATGGCGAGCGGCATCACGCGCGCCGATACGGTCGGCAGGGCGCCGATGCGGATCGGGTCGCGGTTGAGGGCGCCGTCCTGACGCACGGAATCGACGCCACGCTTCAGCGCCGAGATCGCCGAGCCGGCATGTCCGAGGAAGATCTCGCCGAGACGCGTGACGCGGATGCCGCGCCCGTCGCGCTCGACCACCGCGACGCCCAGCGCTTCTTCCAACTCACGCAAGGTCTTGGTCACGGCCGGTGCGCTGACATGCAGGAAGTCGGCGGCGCGCGCGACACTGCCTTGCCGCGCGACCTCGAGAAACGCCTGCAGATGGCGGAAGCGGATTCGGCTTTCGGCCATGGTTCGATAACCTCAGAGTTAATGAAACACCGCAAAATATCATTTTACCGAACCAAACTGCTCGTGCAATGTGGGTTTGGAGGATCGAAATCGTGCCATTCGTCAGCATAGGCGGCGTCACGCTGCATCACCGCTTCATCAAGGCGACGGGCACGTCGCGTCCGATCATCTTCATCAATTCGCTGGGCACCGACTTCCGCATCTGGGACGACGTCGTGGCAAAGCTCACCGGTGAAATGCCGATGCTGGTCTACGACAAGCGTGGCCATGGTCTGTCGGATATCGGCAGCGGCGCGCGTTCCATCGACGACCATGTCGACGATCTGGCGGGCCTCATCGACCACTTCGGCTTCAACAAGGTCGTGCCCTTCGGCCTCTCCGTCGGCGGCATGGTCGCGCAGCGGCTTTACGCCCGCCGGCCCGAGCTCGTCGAGGCGCTCATCCTCAGCGACACCGCGCATAAGATCGGCACGGCCGAGAGCTGGAATACGCGTATCGCAACCGTCGAGCGCGACGGCATCGAGGCGATCGCCGACGGCATCATGAAGGTGTGGTTCACACCGGAGTTCCATGCGAGCCGAGCGGCGGATCTGGCCGGCTGCCGCAACATGCTGACCAGGCAGGCACTGCCGGGTTACGTCGGCACATGCATGGCCGTGCGCGATGCAGATTTCACCGACAGCGCGCGGCGCATCGCTGTGCCGACGCTCTGCGCCGTCGGCGACCGGGACGGCTCGACGCCGCCCGATCTTGTCCGCTCGCTGGCCGGACTGATCCCCGGCGCGCGTTTCGAAGTGATCCGCGATGCCGCGCACATCCCGTGCATCGAGCAGCCCGAAGCGCTCGTCAGCTTGATCCGCGATTTCGTCGCCTCGTTGCCCGAGGGAAAGTCTGCTCATGGATGATGTCACGAAGAACCGCTACCGGACCGGTCTCGAGGTTCGCCGCTCCGTGCTCGGCGATCCCCATGTCGACCGCGCCGAGGATACCGCGACCGATTTCGACCGGCCGTTCCAGCAGCTGATCACCGAAGCCGCCTGGGGAACGGTATGGGCACGGCCCGGCTGGTCGAAGCGCGAGCGCTCGATCGTGACGCTGGCCCTGCTTGCCGCGCTCGGCCATGACGAGGAGGTGGCCATGCATGTGCGCGCCACCGCCAACACGGGCGCCACGCGGGACGACATCTGCGAGGCCTTCCTGCATGTCGCGGTCTATGCCGGCGTGCCGGCAGCCAACCGCGCGTTCAAGATCGCCAAGGAGGTGTTCGCGCAGATGGACGAAGCCGCCCATGGCTGAGCGAGGCACCAACCGTTCGCCGGAGACCGGCGCCTTCTTCCAGCGCGACCGCCAGTGGCACCCGCCGGCCTTCACGCCGAACTACAAAAGCTCAGTGTTGCGCTCGCCGCAGAAAGCGCTTTTGTCGTTCGACAACACGCTGTCGGAACTGACCGGACCGGTGTTCGGGCATGCGATGCTGGGCGAGCTCGACAACGACCTGATCCACAATTTCGCCAAAGCCGGCGAGAGCGCCATCGGCGAACGCATCATCGTCCATGGACGCGTGTTCGACGAGCGCGGCAAGGGCGTGCCAGGCGTGCTGCTCGAATTCTGGCAGGCCAATGCCGGCGGCCGCTACCGCCACAAGAAGGACGGCTATCTCGCCCCGCTCGATCCGAATTTCGGCGGCTGCGGCCGCACGATCACCGGCGAGGACGGCGGCTACGCCTTTCGCACGGTCAGGCCCGGGCCTTATCCCTGGCCGAACGGTCCGAACGACTGGCGGCCCGCGCATATCCATTTTTCGGTGTTCGGCCACGGCTTCGCGCAGCGACTGATCACGCAGATGTATTTCGAGGGCGATCCGCTGATCTGGCGCTGCCCGATCGTCGGCGGCATTTCCAACAAGGAAGCCATCGAGGCGCTGATCGCCTCGCTCGATATGCAGTCGACCATCCCGATGGACGCGCTCGCCTACAAGTTCGACATCGTGCTGCGCGGGCGCCGCTCGACGCTGTTCGAGAACAGGCCGGAGGGCAATTGATGGCGCAGTCGCTCGACCGGTTGAAGGAAAGCCCTTCGCAGACCGCCGGTCCCTATGTGCATATCGGGCTGACACCCAATTTCTGCGGCATCGGCGGTGTCTATGCGAGCGACCTCGGCTCGACGATGCTCAACGGTGAGACCAGGGGCGAGCGCATCGAATTGCGTATCCGCGTGCTCGACGGCACCGGCACGCCGCTCAAGGACGCGCTGATCGAGATCTGGCAGGCGGATGCTGCCGGGTTCTACAATTCGCCCGCCGAGTTGCGCGGCACGGCCGATCCGAACTTCTTGGGTTGGGGCCGGCAGCCGACCGACATGGAAACGGGCGTCTGCCTGTTCCGGACGATCAAGCCGGGTCGCGTGCCGTTCCGCGACGGCCGGTTGATGGCGCCGCACATCACGCTGTGGATCGTGGCGCGCGGCATCAATCTCGGCCTGCATACGCGCCTCTATTTCTCGGACGAGGAAAAGGCCAATGCCGAGGACCCGATCCTTGCCCGCATCGAACATCGCCTGCGCGTACCGACACTGATCGCCGAGCGCCAGGGCGATGCCTACGTCTTCGACATACACCTGCAGGGCGAAAAGGAGACGGTCTTCTTCGACAGCTGACCGTGGCCGCCATGACCGTTTCGCCCTTCGATCATCCGCTGCTTTCCGGCCTGCTCGGCGACGAGGAGGCGGCCAGGCATTTTTCCGCTGAAGCCGATATCGACGCGATGCTCGCTTTCGAGCGGGCGCTGGCAGAGGCGGAAGCGGAGTTGGGTGTCATCCCGCGCGATGCCGGGGCGGCAATTGCGAAAGCCTTGGGATCGTTCCGACCGGATACGGCGAAGCTGCGTGCCGGCGTCACCACGGATGGCGTCGTGGTGCCGGAACTGGTTCGGCAGATCAAAACCGCGGTCGGTACGCCGCACGATGCATATGTGCATTTCGGCGCCACCAGTCAGGATGTCATCGACACCTCGCTTGTGCTGCGCCTGCGACAGGCCGTCGACCATATCGGCCTGCTGCTCGGCGAGAACGTCGTGCGCCTCACCGGGCTGGGGCTGGAGTTCGAAAGCCGAGAACTCATGGCGATGACGCGCATGCAGCCGGCAATTCCAATTACCGCGCGGGATCGGATCGTTTCGTGGCGGGCGCCGCTCGAACGTCACCAAGAACGCTTGAAAGAGCTCTCCGGCCGGCTGCTGGTGCTGCAATTCGGGGGTGCCGCCGGAACGCTGGAAAAGCTCGGCGACAAAGCCGCCGCCGTCCGCGCCGCGCTTGGCGCGAAGCTCGGTCTCGCCGATGCGCCGCAATGGCACAGCCAGCGCGACGCGCTCGCCGAGTTCGCCTCCTGGCTGTCGCTGGTTACCGGAAGCCTCGGCAAATTCGGGCAGGACGTCGCATTGATGGCGCAGATGGGGTCCGAGATCAAACTGTCCGGCGGTGGCGGTTCGTCGGCGATGCCGCACAAGCAGAATCCGGTGAAGGCGGAGGCGCTGGTGGCGCTGGCGCGCTTCAATGCCGTCCAGCTTTCCGGCATGCACCAGGCGCTGGTGCATGAGCAGGAGCGCTCGGGCGCGGCCTGGACGCTGGAATGGCTCATCCTGCCGCAGATGGTCGTGGCGACCGCGGCCGCGCTGCGGCTTGCGGCCGAGCTGAGCGCGCAGATCGAGAGCCTCGGACACTGATGCGCACGCAGGTCGTCATCGTTGGCTCGGGGCCGTCCGGCCTGCTGCTCGGCCAGTTGCTCGCCGCGATCGGGGTCGAGACGATCATCCTCGAGCGATCCAGCCGCGAGCATGTGCTCGGCCGCGTTCGCGCCGGCGTGCTCGAACAAGGCACGGTCGACCTGCTCGGCGAAGCGGGCGCGGCGGACAGGCTGCATGCGCAGGGGCTGCAGCATGCCGGCATCTCGCTCGCCTTCGACGGCCGCGCGCATCGCATCGACATGACCGCGCTCACCGGCGGCAAGCATGTCACCGTCTATGGCCAGACGGAGGTGACGCTCGATCTGATGCAGAAACGCGAAGCGGCGGGCTTGGTGACTTTCTTCGAAACCTCAAATGTCGCGTTGCATGGTTTCGACGGCGCTGCGCCCTTCGTCACCTACGACAAGGACGGCGTCACGCACCGCATCGATTGCGACTTCATCGCCGGCTGCGACGGCTATCACGGCGTCAGCCGCAGGTCGGTGCCGGAAGGCGCGCTGAAGACGTTCGAGCGGCACTATCCGTTCGGCTGGCTGGGCGTGCTGGCCGAAGTGCCGCCGGCCGACCATGAGCTGGTCTATGCCAATCACGAGCGAGGCTTTGCGCTCTGCTCGATGCGCTCGCCGCACCGCAGCCGCTACTATGTGCAGGTTCCTGCCGACGAACGCGTCGAGGACTGGTCGGACGACCGCTTCTGGGACGAGCTGCGCAGCCGCCTGCCGCCGCATATAGCGGGCGCCGTCACCATCGGGCCGTCCTTCGAGAAGTCGATCGCGCCGCTGCGCTCCTTCGTGGCCGAGCCGATGCGCTTCGGCCGGCTGTTCCTGGTCGGCGACGCGGCTCATATCGTGCCGCCGACCGGCGCAAAAGGCCTCAACCTCGCCGCCAGCGACGTGCGCTATCTCTTTGCCGGACTTCGCGAATTCTACCGTGAGAGATCGCAAGCCGGGCTCGACGCCTATTCAGCCAAGGCTTTGGCGCGTGTCTGGAAAGCGGTGCGCTTTTCCTGGTGGATGACGACGATGCTGCACCGTTTTCCGGAGACAGGCGAATTCGGCCAGCGCATCCAGGAAGCCGAGCTCGATTACCTGGTACATTCCAAGGCCGCTTCCACGGCATTGGCTGAAAACTACGTCGGTCTGCCTTACTGATCGGCCGCTGTGCTCAGACGCGCTCAAGCGCGATGGCGATGCCCTGGCCGACGCCGATGCACATGGTGGCCAAAGCCAGCTTGCCGCCGCGCTCGCGCAGTTCGAGCGCCGCCGTGCCAGTGATGCGCGCGCCGGACATGCCGAGCGGATGACCGAGCGCGATCGCGCCGCCATTGGGGTTCACATGCTCCGCCTTCTCGGAGATTCCGAGTTGGCGGAGCACGGCAATGCCCTGGGAGGCGAAGGCTTCGTTCAATTCGATGACGTCGAACTGTTCCGGCGTCAGGCTGAGGCGGGCGCAAAGCTTCTTGGTGGCCGGCGCCGGTCCGATGCCCATGATGCGCGGCGCAACGCCGGCGACGGCGCCGCCGAGGATACGGGCGATCGGCGTCAACCCATGCTTCTTCGCAGCCGCTTCCGAAGCGACGATGAGGGCCGCCGCGCCGTCATTGACGCCGGACGCATTGCCGGCGGTCACCGTGCCGCCCTGGCGAAACGGCGTCGGCAGTTTGGCCAGCGTCCCGACCGTCGTGCCGGCGCGGGGATGCTCGTCCTTCGAGACGACGATGGCGTCGCCTTTCCTCTGCGGGATGGTCACCGGCGTGATTTCCTTCGCCAGACGGCCATTGGCCTGCGCGGCCACCGCCTTGTCCTGGCTGCGCACGGCGAAGGCGTCCTGGTCGGCGCGGGAGACGGAAAAATCCTCGGCGACGTTCTCGCCGGTCTCCGGCATGGAATCGACGCCATACTGCTTCTTCATCAGCGGGTTGACGAAGCGCCAGCCGATGGTGGTGTCGTAGATCTCGGCATTGCGCGAGAAGGCGGTGTCGGCCTTCGGCATGACGAAGGGCGCCCGGCTCATCGATTCCACACCGCCGGCGACCATCAGCTCCGCCTCGCCTGATTTGATGGCGCGCGCGGCGATGGTGACGGCATCCATGCCGGAACCGCACAGGCGATTGACCGTCGAACCGGGAATGTCCTGCGGGAGGCCGGCAAGCAGCAGCGCCATGCGCGCGACGTTGCGGTTGTCCTCGCCGGCCTGGTTGGCGCAGCCATAGACGACGTCGTCGATGGCGGCCCAATCGACGCCGGAATTGCGCTCGACCAGCGCCCTCAACGGAATCGCGCCGAGATCATCGGCGCGGACGGAGGACAGCGAACCGCCGAAGCGGCCGATCGGCGTGCGGATGTAGTCGCAGATGAAGGCTTCAGTCATTTATGCAGCTTTCCCTTTGGCGGTCCCTTGATGCGCCGCCTTGGTGCGGGCCTGCAGGTCGCGCAATGTCTTAAGCTCGAGTTCCGTCGGCGCCGGCGTCTCGTCAAGGGCCTCAGCGAACTTGACCGTCCAGCCACAGGTTTCCTGCACCTGCTCGCGGCTGACGCCCGGATGCAACGAGACGACGGTGAATTCCTTGGTCACCGGGTCGGGCTTCCAGATGGCGAGGTCGGTGATCAAAAGCGTCGGCCCGGCGGTATCGATGCCGAGCCGCTTGCGATGATCGCCGCCGTCGCCATGGCCGAAGGAGGTGAAGAAGTCGATCTTCTCGACCATGCCGCGCTTCGACTGCGCCATGGTGATGTAGACCTGCCTCGACGAGGTGGCGATCTCCGGCGCGCCGCCGCCGCCGGGCAGGCGGGTCTTGGGATGCGCGTAGTCGCCGATGACGGTGGTATTGATGTTGCCGAACTTGTCGAGCTGGGCGGCGCCAAGGAAGCCGATCGAGATGCGGCCGCCCTGCAGCCAGTAGCGGAACATCTCCGGCACCGCGACGGTGGTGACCGCTGTCTCGCACAACTCGCCGTCGCCGATCGAGAGCGGCAGCACGTCGGGCGCGGTGCCGATGGTGCCGCTCTCGTAGATCAAGGTGATGTCGGGCGCGTGCGTCAGCCGCGCGACATTGCAGGCGGCCGACGGCGCGCCGATGCCGACGAAGCAGACATCGTCGCTTTTCAGCGCGCGGCTGGCGGCGATCGTCATCATCTCGTTCGGGGTGAAGCCCATATCCTTCGCGTCGCTCATGCGGCTTTCCTCAGACGCTCGACGCGGCCGGCAAAGTCGTCCGCGCTGCTCTCGATGACATTCTTCTGCATCCACGTCTGAAAGCGATCGCGGTCGGCGGCGATCTCGTCCCATTCGAGATAGGCGGCGTTGTCGCGCTCGTAATAGCCATGCGTGTAAGAGGGGTGCGAGCCGCCAGGCACGACCGAAATCGCCGCGATCGTCCAGCTCGGCAGCACGGTGAGGTTGGGGTGCAGGTCGTCGAAATTGTCGACCACTTCCTCGACCGTCACCACGGCGCGCTTTGCGGCAAGAACAGCCTCTTTCTGGATGCCGATGATGCCTTCGACCAGCACGTTGCCTTTCCGGTCCGCCTTCTGCGCGTGGATGAAGGTGACGTCCGGCCTTATCGCCGGAACGGCGGCCAGCACCTCGCCGGTGAAGGGGCAAGTGACCGATTTGATGTTGGGATTGACCGCGGCGAGACCGGCGCCGCGATAGCCGCGGAACACCGCGCAGGGCAGGCCGGCGGCGCCCGCCTCATAGGCATTGGCCATGCCGGCGTGGCTGTGCTCCTCGACCTCGATGGCGCGCGGAAAACCGTTCTCGATGGCGTCGCGGGCGCGCCTGAGCAGGCCGACGCCTGGATTGCCGACATAGGAGAAGACGACCTTCTTCGCCATGCCCATGCCGATCATCTGGTCGTAGATCAGGTCGGGCGTCATGCGGATCAGCGTCAGGTCGCGAAAGCCCTGGCGGATCGCCTCATGCGCGGCGGCAGTGGGGATCAGATGGGTGAAGCCCTCGAAAGCGACGGTGTCGCCGTCATGCAGATTTTCCGCGACCGCCTCTTTCAGCGGCAGGAATTTGATCATCTCGAGGCTCCGTGAAAAAAGTTCGTATTGCGAACATGTGTTTTATATGAGATACTTTTAGCTCCAATCTTTGCGCAGAGTCAACGCCAGCCTGGAGAGGTTCGTGGAAGAGGAATCCATTTCACGCGACCATGTCGGCTCGCTGGAACGCGGTTTGGCGGTGATGGAAATCCTCGCGCGCCATCCGGGCGGCATGACGCTGACCGAGATGGCCGAAGAGGCTGACCTCACCCGAGCGGGCGCCCGCCGCTTCCTGCTGACATTGGTCGCCACGGGCTATGCGACGCAGTCCGGCCGGCTGTTTTCGTTGTCGCCGCGTCTTTTGACAGTCGCGCGGACATGGCTCGGCGGCGCATCGCTCTGGACCTTTGCCGCACCCATCATGCGCGAGGTGGCGGGGAAATTCGACGAAGCCTGCAACGCTGCGGTGCTGTCGGGCGAGGACGTTGTCTATGTCGCGCGCATCCCCGGACGGCGCATCTTGAATGTGGCGCTCGATGTCGGCACTAGGCTGCCAGCCTATTGCACGTCGATGGGGCGGGTGCTGCTTTCCGGCCTGCCGGCGGATGAGTTGAAGACCTTTCTTGCCGAAGCGTCTATCGAGCGGCGGACGCCGAAGACGCTCACCGGCCGCGCCGCGCTTGGCAAAGCCATCGACAGGGCGAGGGCGGACGGCTTCGCTATCGTCGACGAGGAGTTGGAGCTCGGCCTGCGTTCGATCGCGGTGCCGATCGCCGATCGCGGCGGCCGTACCGTCGCTGCCATCAACGTCTCGACGCAGTCAGCGCGTTTCTCGGTCGAGGCGATGGAGCGCGACATCCTGCCGGTGCTGCGGCAGGCCAAGCGGCGGGTGGAGGAATTCTTCTTCGTTTGATCCGCGATCGTCGTCGGTAGCCGGCCAATTGTCTTAGATCGGCGCCGCCCCTCATCCGGCTGCCGCCACCTTCTCCCCGTATAGAGACGGGGAGAAGGAGCTAACCGTTGACGCTTCATTTCGGATACGGTATTGAACAGGATTATACAGGTTCATTGGACAGGTATCGATATGGCCCGTCGTGCGATGCAGCTCTCACCCGGCACGGGAAAGCCCGAGCAGATCGCCACGGTTCTGGAGCATGAGATACGCTCCGGTCTGCTCGGCTTCGGCGACCGCCTGCAGAGCGAGAACGAGCTCGTCCAGCGCTTCTCCGTCAGCCGCAACACGGTGCGCAAAGGGCTGGAAGAACTGTCGAGCCGCGGGCTGATCACCACGAAGGTCGGCATCGGCTCCTTCGTGACCTTCGACGGCATGCCGGTCGACGACGCGATCGGCTGGTCGCGCGCGCTCGCCAATGCGGGCGCCAATGCGGAAACCCGCACCTTGCGGCTCGAGATCATCGAGGACGCGGAGCTGGCGGTCAGGCTCGGCGTCGAGAGCCCGTCCTTCATCGCCGTCGACCGCGCCCGCACCAATGCCGATGACGGCCATGCCATCTCGATCGAGCGCAGCCGACTGCCTCTGTCGCCCGAATTGGAAGACATACCTTTGCGTGGCCTGCGCGAGGGCACGCTGCACCAGACGCTGCGCGGGGCAGGGCTCGTTCCCGATCACGGCGAGGAGTGGGTCGATATCGAGATGCTGAGCGCCGCCGACGCGGCGATCCTCGACTGCGCGCCGGGCACCCCGTTCCTGCGCACGCGCCGCCTGACGCGCGCCGCCGATGGGCGCGCCATCGAATTCGTTACCAGCCTGCTCAACCCCGCGCATTTCGCGCTGCATCTGGAGTTCTGAGCATGGCGGACGCTGCCTCGATGGATCGGGCAATGGGCGCGTTGGTCGGCGGGGCGCTGGGCGATGCGCTCGGCATGCCAACGCAGCTTCTGTCGCCGGCCCGCATCGCCGGGCTCTACGGCCATGTCGAGGGTTTCGTCGCGCCCACCGCCGATCACCCGGTGTCGAAGGGGCTGCCTGCCGGCGCGATCACCGACGACACCGAGCAGGCGCTGCTGCTTGGCCGCATCCTCGTCGAGTCCGGCGACCGCTTCGACCACGCGCGCTGGGTCAACGCGCTGCTCGACTGGGAGCGCGACGTCAAGGCGCGCGGCAGCTACGACCTGCTTGGACCGTCGACCAAGCGCGCCATCGACGCCATCAACAGCGGCGTGCCGGCCGAAGAGGCTGGGCGCGGCGGGGACACCAATGGCGCGGCGATGCGCATCGCGCCGGTCGGTATCATGATGCCGCCGGAGCCGCTCGCGGCACTGGTCGCCAAGGTGGCGGAAACCTGCCGGGCCACGCACAACACATCCATCGCAATCGCTTCCGCCAGTGCCGTTGCCGCCGCAGTCAGCCTTGGCATTTCGGGCAGCGACTGGTGCGCCGCGTCCGGTCACGGGGTCGCGGCCGCAAGACTTGGCGCCACGCTTGGCCATTGGGTCACCGGCGGCGACATCGCCGCGCGCATCCTCTGGGCGCAGGGGCTTGTCCGCGGCAAGGCGGAGAAGGAGGCCATCAAGCTGATCGTCGACCTCGTCGGCACCGGCGTCGCCAGCCAGGAATCGGTGCCTGCGGCATTCGCGGTGCTGGAGGTCGCGCAAGGCGATGCATGGCGGGCCGCCGTGATCGCCGCCAATCTCGGCGGCGACACCGACACGATCGGCGCTATCGCAGCCGGTATGGCCGGCGCCTGTGCCGGCCTGTCGAAGCTGCCGCAGGATCGCATTGCGGAGCTGAAGGGCATCGACGTCGCGGAGGTCCGCGCGCTGGCCGAGGATCTGGTCGCTGCACGGACGGCCAAGACCGGTCCAGGCAAGGAGGACGCGGCGTGAGCGGGCGGCTCGTCCATGTCGGCAGCGCAGTGGTCGACTATGTCTACCGTATCGACGCCTTGCCGGCGGCCGGCACGGAAAAGACCGCGTCAGCTTACGCCCGCGTCGCCGGCGGCGGCTTCAACATGATGGTCGCGGCAAGCCGCACCGGCATGAAAGTTGTGTTCGGCGGCCAGCTCGGCACCGGGCCGGACGGAGACTTCCTGCGCGCGGCTTTCGCCGCCGAAGGCATCGAGACGCTGACGCCGCCGTCGCCCCTGATGGACAGCGGCAATTGCGTCGCCATGATCAGCGGCGACGCGGAGCGCACTTTCGTCTCCTGGCCGGGCGCCGAGAGCCGGCTCACGCCGGACATGATGAAGCCGGTCCAAGTCGTTTCAGGCGATCGGGTTTTCACCTCTGGCTACACGCTGAGCTATCCCGGCAGCCGCGATGCGCTGACCGATTGGATCGTGGCATTGCCGGCCGGCATTCCTTTCGTTTTCGATCCGACGCCGGTGATCGCCGATATTCCGCGACCGATCCTGGACAGGGTGCTGGCGCGCACGACATGGCTGAGCTGCAACACCAATGAGGCCGCCGAGATTGCCGGCGCCGGCGATGCCCAGACCGTCGCCATCCGATTGCTCGCCGATCATTGCCCTGGGGCTGAAGGCGTCGTCATCCGCGCCGGCGCGCATGGCTGCCTCGTGCGCATGGCCGATGGCGGCACCCGCGCGGTGCCGGGCTTCGAGGTGGAGGCCGTCGACACCAACGGGGCTGGCGACACGCATATCGGCGCCTTCGTCAGTGGCCTTTCGCGCGGCATGTCCCCTTGCGAGGCGGCCCGCTACGCCAATGCGGCGGCGGCGCTTTCGGTTACCCGCCATGGCGGGTCTTCGGCGCCGACCGACACGGAAATCCAGGAGTTCCTGGCTGAGCGCGGCGAAGCGACGACCGCGCTTGGCCGGGCGGAAGCGACTGCAACTTAACAAGCCCGTCAACCGGGCGAACAATGAGAGGAAAATATCATGCGCATGCCCAGATTGACCGCTTTTCTGACGGCCACCGCCGTCTTCGTCTCCGCATTCACGTTTGCCGCACAAGCCGCCGAGGAAGTGCATGTGCTCAACTGGAAGGGCTATGGCGCCGACGAGCCATGGGCGGTCGCCGATTTCGAGAAGGCGACCGGCTTCAAGGTGGTCAACGACTTCTTCAACTCCGAACAGGAGATGCTGACCAAGATCCGCACCAATCCCGGCCTTTACGACGTCGTCATGATCAACGCCGCCTTCAACGACCAGGCGATGGCCGGCAAGCTGATCCAGCCGATCGACGTCTCGAAGCTTTCCAACTATGCCGACATCGCCAAGGACAAGGCCGGCTCGCCGATGCTCAACCATGACGGCAAGGTCTATGGCGTGCCGTGGGTGTGGGGCCTGACGGCTCTGGCCATCAACGAAAAGTCCTTCGACAAACCGCCGGCGAGCATCGCCGAGATGTGGGACCCGGCGCATAAGGGACGCGTCATCATCCGCGACGACGCCGTCGAGGCGGTGCAGTTCGGCGCGATCGCATCGGGTCAGAACATCAACGACATCAAGGATATGGACGCGGTCAAGGCCAAGCTCACCTCGCTGATGCCGCAGATCAAGACCTTCTGGAGCTCGGAGAACGACTGGAACCAGATGGTCGCCTCCAACCAGATCGACATCGGCACCTATTGGAGCGGCTCGGCCGACCGCGCCAAGACGCATTTCAAGCTGCCGGTCTCGCTGGTCATCCCGCAGGAAGGTGCCGTCGCCTGGCTCGACGCCTTCTCAATCCCCGTCGGCTCAAAGAACGTCGCCGGCGCCGAGGCCTTCATCAACTACATGATCGACCCGAAATTCTATGTCGAATGGGTCACCAAGGTCGGCGCGCCGGTCTCCGCCAACACCAAGGCGGTCGACGCCCTGCCTGAGGATTCCTTCAACCGCAAGGTCATGGGCAGCCCCGATGTCGCCAAGCGCATCCAGTTCCAGGCGCCGATCACCGACGAGCAGCGCGAGAAGTATCTGGCGCTGTGGCAGGAGCTGAAGGTCAACGTGAAGTAATCGATGTCTTTCGGGGAGGAGAGGCAGAATGGCTGACCAGCTTGCGATCGGTTCGCGCCGCGGACTGAAGCCGGCGCTGCCGCTTCTCCTTCCCGCCTATCTGTGGCTGACGGTGGCGATCTTCCTGCCGCTGTCGGCCATGGTCTTCTTCTCGTTCATGACCGACCTGCCGCTGGCCGGAAAGGAATGGTCGTTCACGCTCGGCAATTACGCGGTGTTCTTCTCGCAGAGCCTCTATTCGACGCTGCTCTTCGCCTCCCTGCGTCTCGGCCTCGAGGTCACGCTGTGGTGCATCGTCATCGGCTATCCGGCGGCCTATGTGCTCGCCAAGGTGCTGAAAGGGCGCAGCCGCGAGGCGATCTTCCTGCTCGTCATCCTGCCGTTCTGGTCGAATGGGCTGGTGCGCATCTTCTCCTGGGCGATGGTGCTGCGCGAAGGCGGCATCCTCGACACCGCGCTCAACGCGGTGCTGCCGTTCAAGATCAACATCGATCTCATGTATTCCTATCCGGCCGTCATCATCGGCCTGGTGCACTCCTATGTGCCCTACATGGTGCTGACCTGTTATCTGACACTGCAGGCCATTGACGACTCGCTGATCGAAGCCGGCCGCTCGCTTGGCGCCTCGCGGCGGCAGGTGCTTTGGCGGGTGATCATCCCGCTGTCGATGCCGGGGCTGATCGCGGGTGCCGCGCTGATCTTCGTGCCGGTTGTCGGCTCCTTCATGGAGCCGCGCATCCTGGGCGGCCGCACCGGCACATTCTACGGCACCGTCATCGAGGATCAGTTCGTCGCCGTCTTCAACTGGCCGCTGGGCGCCGCGCTCTCCTTCATCCTGCTCGCCGTCGTGCTGATCATCCTGGCGCTGGCAGCACCCGTTCTGCGGAGGGCTGGGTGATGGCGACGACGCGCATCCTCGAAGGGCTCGGGCGCTTCTACATCGTGCTTTTGCTCGGCTTCCTCTATCTGCCGATCATCATCATGGCGGCGATGTCCTTCAACGCCTCACCATTCTACCAATTGCCGTTCGAATGGACGACGGACTGGTATCAATCGCTCTGGCAGAACGACCAGCTGATCGCGGCGACATGGAACAGCATCGAGATCGCCGTCATCACCACTTTGATATCGACCGTGCTGGGTTCGATGGCTTCGCTCGCGCTCTATCGCTACGAGTTCCGCGGCAAGAAAGTGCTGCAGGCGCTGCTCTTCCCGCCGATCGCCATTCCATGGCTGATCACCGGCACGGCGATGCTGATCTTCTTCTTCGGCGTCGGCATCGGCCGCGGGTTTATCGCCATCCTGCTTGGCCATGTCGCGCTGGCGCTGCCTTACGTCATCGTCGTCGTCTCCGCGCGGCTGCAAACCTTCGCGCCGGAGCTGGAGGAGGCGGCGCGCTCGCTCGGCGCCAACCAGTGGCAGGTGACCATGCGCGTCACCTTGCCCTGGATCATGCCCGGCGTGATCGCCGGCGGGCTGTTCGCCTTCGCCGTGTCGTTCGACCAGTTCGTGGTCTCCTATTTCCTGTCGACGCCCGGCCAGACGACGCTGCCGGTCGAAATCTATGCTGCGATCCGCAAAGGCTTCACGCCCGAGATCAACGCGGTCTCGACGATCATCATTGTCGTGTCGATGGCGCTGATGCTGCTCACGGCGCGTTTCTTCAAATTCGGCGGAGAGAAATAATGGCAGGCGTCCAGGTCGCGAACGTCTCCCGCAGTTTCGGCGCGCACAAGGCGCTGGACGATGTCTCGATCGATTTCGCCGATGGCGGCTTCTACGCGCTGCTCGGGCCGTCGGGCAGCGGCAAGACCACGCTGCTGCGCCAGATCGCCGGCTTCGATTTTCCGGATGCCGGCCGCATCGCCATTGGCGGCGAAAGCGTCGAGCGCGTGCCGGTCGAGAAGCGGCGCATCGGCATGGTGTTCCAGAACTATGCTTTGTTTCCCAATATGAGCGTCGCCGACAATATCGCCTTCGGCCTTTCGGTGCGCGGCGAGCCGAAGGCGACGATCGCTAAGGAAGTGCAGCGCGCGCTCGACCTGGTGCAGCTCGGCAAGCTCGGCGGGCGTAAGCCGCACCAGCTTTCCGGCGGCCAGCGCCAGCGCGTGGCGCTGGCGCGCGCCATCGTCACCAAGCCGCGCGTGCTCCTGCTCGACGAGCCGCTCGGCGCGCTCGACAAGGCGCTGCGCGTCGATATGCAGATCGAGCTGAAGCGCATCCAGCGCGAGATCGGCATCACCACCATCTTCGTCACGCATGACCAGGAAGAGGCGCTGACTATGAGCGACCGGATCGGCATATTGCGTGACGGCCGCATGGTGCAGGAGGGGCCGCCCGAGGAGATCTACGACCGGCCGCAGAGCGAGTTCGCCGCGACCTTCCTCGGCGACGCCAACATCTTTCGCGGCAATGCCACCGGCTTCGGAATCAAGCTGCCCGACGGGACCACGATCGCGGCTTCGACAGGCGCATCGGTGCCGGCCGGCGCCAAGGCGAGCTGCGCGGTCCGGCCCGAGCGCATCCGGATTTCCACCGGCGCGGCAAAGCCCGACCCAGCCAATGCCAACACGCTCACAGGGCGGGTCTCGAAACGCATCTTCGCCGGCAACAACAGCACCTATTTCGTCGACCGTGACGGCCAGACGCTGAAGGTGATCGTCCAGAACACAGGTGCCGAGCGCCTGGCCGAAGGCGAGCCGGTGGTGCTCAGCTGGTCGCCGGACAGCACGGTGCTGATCGCGGCCTGAGATTGGCGAGCCCCGCGCTCAAATCTCCGGGATGCTCTCGCGGAAAATCACCTGCAGCCGCGGCTGGTGGAGTTCGTAGGGCAAGCCCCTGACGGAGTGGGACAAGATGTTGAGCGCCTCCCTGGCCTCGACGCGCGGGTTCTGGTCGATCACCGCATCGAGCGTGCCGTCGAGCAGCAGCTCCTTGGTGCCGTCGGTCACCTCATGGCCAAGGAAGATGATCTCCTTGGCGCGTCCGCGTTCCTTTAGCGCGCGGGCGATGCCGGTGTTGCCGGCGCCGACATTGTAGATGGCGGCGAGGTCGGGATGGCGTTCGAGCAAGGCGAAGGCCTCCGAATAGGCCTTTTCGCGGTCGTCGAGCATTTCACGCATCTCGACGATCTCGAGGTTGGGAGATTCCTCTGCGACGATATGGCGGAAACCCATCTCGCGTTCCTCATGGCCGCGATAGGCGAGCGAGCCGGCGAACAGCGCCACCTTGCCCGGACGTCCGGCGCCCATGAAGCGGTTGAGAAGATAGCCGGCCAGCCGCCCGGCGGCGCGGTTGTCGATGCCGATATAGGCGACCCGCGGCACATGCAGGATGTCGGAGGCGATCGTCACGACCTTGATGTCGCTCGCCGACAGCGAGCGGATCGCCTCGCGCACCGTGGGGTGGTCGAGCGCGATGACGCCGACGCCTTGCGTCTGGCCATGCAGGTCCTGCAGCAGGCGGGCGAGGCGGTCGGGATTGAAGCCTTCGATGGTCGTCACGCGGACGTCGAGGTCGGGCCGCGTCAGTGCCTGCGCCTCGATGTGGCGGTGTAAGAGCTTGATGAAGGAGTTGGTGCCGGCGGGCAGCGCGAAGTCGAGCCTGACCGTCTGTCCCGGCACGGCGCGCTGCGGCGCGCCGTTCGACGTCTCGGCGATGTAGCCCAGGCGCTGCGCCATCTCGATGACGATCTCGCGCGTGCGGGCGCGTACGCCCGGCCGGTTGTTGAGCACACGGTCGACCGTGGCCGGAGAAACGCCGGCTTCCCGGGCTATGTCTGTCAGGGTTGACCGCACGTCGAGCACCTCATCGCAAGCATCAAAATCACGCAGCGTCCACTCAGTTCCGGAAAACGCCTCAGCGGCAACCGCGATTCTGATGTGAAATGATGTAACCGCCCTTGGCTTGCGCGCAAGCCGGCGCGGTACATAAGGCGGCGAAGGTCCGGCCAAGGCGGCCGGATCGCGGCGAAAGCCCCTCAAATTCAAGCAATGGGTGCGATGTGAAGGGTTCGGCTGACTGCATTTTCTCCCTCATTTGCGATCTTATGACGTGTTTTGAGTATTTATGATGTTGACAGCCTTCACATGCTGTCGTCAATATCCCTCACGTGGGCCATGGAGGAACAGGCCCCGAGGGAGGAATTCGATGTCTCAATTGATCCGCATGTCGCGGCGCAGCCTTTTGGCGTCCGGAGGAAAGGCCGCGGTGTTCGTCGCCGCGACCGGTATTGCACCGCAGTTCATTCGTCCCGGCCGCGCCTTCGCGGCGGATGCGCTGGCGCCCGGCATGATCGGCGGGCCGACCGGCTTCGACGGCGCGGAGCGCTATCAATACGGAGCCGAGACGCCGGAAGGGCGCGCCGTCGAGGCGGCCAAGGCCCTGAAGGCGGCCGGCAAGGCGCCGGCGAAGATCGTTCTCGGCCTGTCCGACGGCTCGATCGGCCAGCTGACCAAGCCGTTCCCGGCCGGCGCGCCGTCGATAAAGGAGCTCTGGGAAAAGGAAACCGGCATCCAGATCGAAATCGTCGGCCTGCCGAACGGCCAGGAATTCACCAAGACGATGCAGGACATCTCCACCAAGGGTGGGGCCTACGACATCTACTCGACCGAATGGAACCGGCTCGGCGATCTCGCCGAAACCGGCGGCATCGCCAAGCTCGACGACTTCGTCGCCAAGCACAAGCCGGAGTGGGACGACCCGAAGCAGGGCTACGTCAACGGCGCCAAGGGCGTGTCGCTGCTCAACCAGTATCGCGGCTCGACGTATGGCGTGTCGCTGGACGGCGACTTCCAGACCTGGGTCTACCGCACGGATCTGTTCAGCGACACCGCCGAGCAGAAGGCTTTCAAGGACAAATACGGCTACGACCTGGCGCCGCCGAAGACCTGGAAGCAGCACAGCGACGTCGCGGCCTTCTTCCAGCGGCCGGACAAGGGCCTGTTCGGGTCGACCGACCTGCGCAACCAGGGCTGGGGCTACACCAACTGGTACCAGCGCTATGTCTCGATGGCCTCGCCCAACCAGTTCCTGTTCGGCGATGACGGCAAGCCGCTGATCAATTCCGAGCAAGGCATCGCGGCGACGAAGGAATATGTGGATTCGCTGGCGCACCATTCGCCGGACGCGATCTCGTGGGGCTGGCCGGAGCAGTATGGCAATTTCGCCAAGGGCGGTGCGGCGATGACCTGCGCCTTCTCCAACCTGCCGAAATTCCTCGACAATGCCGGCAACAAGGATTCCGCCGTCACCGGCAAGATCGGCTCGATGCTGCCGCCGGGACGCGAGATCGACGGCAAGCTGATCAGCCGCTCGGTGCTCTGGTTCTCGCTGACCGGCATGGTCTCGTCGCAGTCGAAGAATCCGGAGGCCGCCTATCTCTTGCTGCAGTGGCTGGGCTCGGCCCGCATCTATGCCTGGATGAGCGCCAATCCGGGCGGCTATCTCGATCCGTTCCGGCTCTCGGACTTCGCCGATCCGCTCGTACGCCAGACCTATCACGCCTACCACATGGACGTGGTGCGCGAGACGGTGGCGCGTACGGTGCCGACCATCAACTATCCCGGCGCCACCGCCTTCCACAACGCGCTCGACGAGAACCTCGTCGCCTCGCTGACCAAGGCCAAGACGCCGGAGCAGGCGATGGCCGACACAGAGCGGGAGTGGAAGAAGATCGCGCGCCGCATCGGCGAGGACAAGCTCCTCGAAGCCATCAAGACCAACAAGGAGGCCTGGCCGACCGTTCTCGATCCGATCAGCTGATCCGCCTCCCTGGATCAGAACCGGAGGGGAGGGGCGTCAGCTCTTCCCCTCCTTCCTAACGCCACCAGCAAAGCAGCCAGATGAAGCGTTCCGTTCCTTTCGAGATATTCCGCTACGCCGCGATCCTCGCGGCGATGGCGGTGACGCTGGTGCCGATCCTGTGGATGGTGTCGATGGCCTTCAAGCCGATCGGCGAGTGGTCGGCGACGGGCGCCGACCTGACCTGGTGGCCGAAGCAACCGACGCTTGCCAATTTCCAGTTCGTGTTCGGCCACTCCACCAACGACCTGATCGTCGCGCTCGACCACACGGCGGTGAAGCCGATCCTGTCGTCGCTCTTATCGGCGGTGTTCGGAACCGTGATCGCCATGTCGGCGGGCACCGCCGCAGCCTATGGCTTGTCGCGCTTCGGCTCCGGCCAGAACCTGCCGCTGGCGCTGATCCAGCTCAGGCTGTTTCCGCCGATGGCCGTCATGATCCCGGTGATGATCATGTGGGCGTTCCTCAATCTCAACGACACGTGGTGGGGACTGGCGCTGATCTACGGCATCGTCACGCTGCCCTTCGCCTTCTGGCTGATGAAGACCTTCTTCGACGACATGCCGCGCGAGATCGAGGAGGCGGCCCTCGTCGAGGGCTGCTCGCGGCTGCGCGTCTTCACCCGCATCACGCTGCCGATGATGCGCGCGCCGCTGGCGAGTGCTGCGCTCTTCGTCTTCATCCTCAACTGGTCGGATTATCTCATCGCGCTGCTGCTCACCACGCGCGAATGGGTGACGATCCCCGTTTACATGGCGTCGCTATCGTCCTCGATGACCGGACAGCTCTACGGCGCCAAGGCCGCGCTCGGCCTGATCGCGGCGGTGCCGCCGGTGATCATGGGCATCGCCATCCAGCGTCACCTGGTGCGTGGGCTGACCTTCGGAGCACTCAAGCAATGAGCGCGGTGACGGCGACGATTGCGGAGGACAAGATGGGCGCCGTGCATGCCAAGCCGGCCCAGCGGGACGAGGGCGCGCGGCTGGGCTTTCGCCTGACCCTACCGGCGCAGATCCTGGTGCTGTTCATCTCGGCCTTTCCGCTTCTGATGCAGCTCTACATCAGCGTCACCGACTGGTCGCCGCTGTCGGGCGTCGGCTGGTGGAACGCCTGGGAGATGTGGAACAGCTTCGCCAACTACACAGACCTCGCGGCCGACACGCGCTTCTGGAGCGCACTGCAGCGTACCGCGATCGTCATGCTGGTCTGCGTGCCGGCGGAGTTCCTGCTGGGCCTCGCGCTGGCGACGCTGTTCGCCGACGATTTTCCCGGCAAGCGCATCTTCTATTCGATCCTCTTGATGCCGATGATGGTCGTGCCCGCGGTCGCCGGCTACATGTTCTTCATGCTGTTCCAGTCGGGCGGTCCGGTGAACGACATCCTGTCACGGATCGTTGGCGCGCCGGTCACCATCGCCTGGCTGTCGGATCCGACCCTGGCGCTGATCGCCGTCATGATCGCCGACATCTGGCAGTGGACGCCGCTGATGTTCCTCATTCTGCTCGCCGGCATGGTCGGCGTGCCGGAGGATCAGATGAAGGCGGCGACGCTGCTCGGCGCCAATGCCTGGCAGCGCTTCACCACGATCGTGCTGCCGAAGATGAAGACGATCATCATCATCGCGCTGGCGATCCGGGTGATCGAGAATTTCAAGATATTCGACACGCTCTACATCATGACCGGCGGCGGTCCCGGCGTCGCCACCGAGACGATCTCCGTCTACATCTACAAGGTCACCACGCAGGACCTGATCTGGGGCTATGTGGCGGCGATCGCGCTGGCTATCCTGATCGTGCTCTCGATCGTCGCGGTCTACGCCATGAAGCGCATGGCGAAGAGCCGGGAGGTGCCGGCATGAGCGCGATCCACTTGCAAAACCTGGTCAAAAAGTTCGGCGACTTCACCGCGCTGAAGACGATGGACCTCGAGATCGCCGATGGCGAGTTCATGGCGCTGCTCGGACCCTCGGGCTGCGGCAAGTCGACGACGATGAACATGATCGCCGGCATGGAAGAGCCGACCAGCGGCAAGATCCTGTTCGGCGAGCGCGACATGGCAGGCGTCCCGATGGGGCGGCGCGGCGTCGGCTTCGTCTTCCAGAATTACGCCATCTTCACCCATATGACGGTGAGGCAGAATCTCGCTTACGGGCCGAAGATGCGTGGCGCCGCCAAGGCCGAGATCGAGCGCCGCGTCGGCGCCATCGCCGAGATGCTGCAGCTCTCACCATTGCTCGACCGCAAGGCGGACCGGCTCTCGGTCAACATCCTGCAGCGCGTGGCGATCGGCCGCTCGGCGATCATGGAGCCGGCGATCTTCCTGCTCGACGAGCCTTTGTCCAATGTCGATGCCGCCTTCCGCGCGGTGATGCGCACCGAGCTCAAGCAGCTGCAGCGCCAGTTCAGGCAGACCATGGTCTATGTCACGCATGACCAGCTCGAAGCCATGACCATGGCCGACCGCATCGCGGTGATGGATCACGGCGTCCTGCAGCAGGTCGGCACGCCGCTCGAGGTCTACAACAATCCGGCCAATGTCTTCGTCGCGCGCTTCATCGGCGCACCGGGCATGAACCTGCTCAAGGGCAGCCCGGCGGAAAGTGACCGCGGACTGGTGATCGATCTCGGACCGCTTGGCGTCACGCCGCCCTTGCCGGGTGAACTGGCTTCGGCCGTGCGCGCGGCGCGCGGCGACGTGCTCTACGGCTTCCGGCCCGAGCAAGTGGCGCTTGCCGAGCGCGGGCTCTCGATGCCGGTGAGCTTCGTCGAGCGGATCGGCGCGCGCACCATCGTCCATCTCGGCGAAGGCGAGAGCGCGGTGAAGGCGGTGTTCGAGAACGATGTCGGGCTGTCGGTCGGGCAGACGGCGACCTTTGCGCCGCCGGCCTCGTCGGTGCGCGTCTTCGATGCCTCCACCGGCCTCGCAGTGAAGGCGGGCTGAGCCATGGCCGATATCGTTTTCCGCAATGTCACCAAACGCTACGGCAACACGCTTGCCGTGGACGATGCTTCCTTCACCGTCAACGACAACGAGTTCTTCTGCTTCTTCGGCCCGCCGCTGTCGGGCAAGTCGACGATCCTGCGCCTTGTGCTCGGCCTGGAAGCGCCGGATCAGGGCGAGATCCTGATCGGCGGCAAGCCGGTCAACAGCGTCTCGCCGGCCGAACGCAACGTCGCCATGGTGTTCCAGAACCTGGCGCTGTTCCCGCATATGAGCGCGCGCGACAATGTCCGCTTCCCGCTGGTCGAGCGGAAAGTGGCGGAAGCCGAGATCGAGAAGCGGCTGGCGGACGTCGCCACAAAACTTCACATCGGCCATATCCTGCACAAGCCGCCGGCGCAGCTTTCCGGCGGCGAGCGGCAACGCGTGGCGATCGCGCGCGCCCTGGTGCGCGACCCGGCGGCCTATCTCATGGACGATCCGATCTCGGCACTCGACGCCAGGCTGCGTGAGGAGACGCGCGTCGAGCTGAAGCGCATCCAGCGCGAGCTCGGCAAGACGCTGATCTACGTCACGCATGACCAGGAAGAAGCGATGTCGGTCGCCGACCGCATGGCCATCCTGGAGAACGGCTGCATCAGGCAGATCGGCGCGCCGGCGGAGATCTACGACCGTCCGGCAAGCGCCTATGTAGCACGCATGCTCGGCTCGCCGATGATGAACATCCTGCCGTCGGTGCGCGGCGCGGGTGCGATCGAGGCGGCGGAAGGGACAATCCGCATCGCCGATGACAAAGCGCCGGCCGAGGCGATCGAGATCGGACTCAGGCCCGAGGACATCAAGGTCCGGCCCTGGACGGACAACGAGACGAAGGACGGCCGCCCGGCGCGGGTGTTCGGGGTCGAGCCACTCGGCGGCTACACCGTGGTGACCATAGAAGCCGGGCAGGCGCGGCTGAGAGCATTGCTGCGCGGCCAGCCCGACATCAGGCCGGGTGCGATGGTGGCGATATCCTGCGAGCCGGGTCGCGTGCATTATTTCGGTCAGGACGGAGGCGCGCTGTGACGGCGGCCGCAAGGACAGAATTTCGGGAGGAAGTGATGGCAGAAAAAGGCTTCGAGCCGGACGTCGAGGTTCGCACCAGGGACTACAAGATCGGTTGCGTCGGCGCCGGCATGATCATGGCCGAGTGCCATCTGGCGGCCTATAAGGAAGCGGGCTTTCCGGTGGTGGCGATTGCCTCGCGCACCAAGGCGAATGCCGAGAAGGTGGCGACGCGCTGGGGCATTGCGACCGTTCACGACACGCCGGAACAGCTGATCGAGGATCCCAGCGTCGAGATCATCGATCTGGCCTTTCCGCCGGACCAGCAGCCGGCGCTGATCCGCCATGCGCTGAAGCAGAAGCACATCAAGGCGATCCTGGCGCAGAAGCCGCTGGCGCTGTCGGTCGAGGAAGCCGTCAAGCTCCGCGACGAAGCGGCGAAGTCTGGCAAGATCCTCTCGGTCAACCAGAACATGCGCTACGACCAGTCGATGCGCGTGTTGAAGCAGATCATCGACAGCGGCGCGCTCGGCGACATCGTCTTCGCGCAGATCGACATGCATGCGATCCCGCATTGGCAGACCTTCCTTCAAGGTTACGACCGGCTGACGCTCGCCAATATGAGTGTGCACCACCTCGACGTGCTGCGCTTCCTGTTTGGCGATCCCGACGAGATCACGACGCTGACGCGCAAGGACCCACGCACTCGGTTCGACCATTCCGACGGCATCACCGTGTCGACACTGCGCTTCCCGTCGGGCGTGCTTGCGGTGTCGCTGGAAGACGTTTGGTCCGGCCCCCGCCAGGAGGGCTACAAGGACGACCAGCACATCAACTGGCGCGTCGACGGCACCAAGGGCGTCGCCAAGGGCACGATCGGCTGGCCGACCGGTGCGGCCTCGACGCTGACCTACGCTTCGGCCGAGACGACTGGCGGCGAGTGGATGAGCCCGAGCTGGGAGACGATGTGGTTCCCGCATGCCTTTATCGGCGTGATGGAGCAGCTCCAGCACGCGGTGAAGACCGGGACGCCGCCGGCGCTGTCCGTCGCCGACAACGTCAAGACCATGGCGCTGGTCGAGGCAGGCTACCGCTCGATGGCGGCGGGCCGCACGGTCAAGCTCTCCGAAATCCCGACAAACTGAATCAACTGAATCGCTTACAAGGAGGAATTCACACCATGATGCAGGCAGGTATTTTCACGGGCTATTTCCCGTACGGCCTCGAGGAGACGGCGAAGAAGATCCGCGGGCTTGGTTTCAACACGGTGCAGCTCGATCTGCACTTCAAGGATATCGATCTGTCGGCCGGCCAGATCACCAAGGACAAGGCGAAGAAGGTGCGCGACACCTTCCGCGACCACAACCTGCCGGTCTGCTGCGTGTCGGGCTATACGAACATCATCCACCCGGACAAGGCGGAGCGCGAGAAGCGCGTCGGCTATCTCAAGGAGATCATCCGCAACGCGCGCCATTTCGGCTCGCCTTACGTGATCTCGGAGACCGGCACCTACAACACCGAGTCCGACTGGGTGCATCACCCGAAGAACAAGACCGAAGAAGGTTTTGAAGAGTGCCGCAAGGTGATCGCCGACCTTGCCCAGACGGCTTACGACCACGGCGCGGTGTTCCTGCTCGAAACCTATGTCAACAACGTCGTCGGCTCGGTCGAGGAGACGGTGAAGATGTTCGCGCAGGTCGACCACCCCGGCCTCGGGCTGCTGATGGACCCGACCAACTATTTCGAGACCCACAACATCGACCGCATGGACCAGATCCTGAACCAGGTCTTCGACACGCTGACCGACAAGATCAAGATAGCGCACGCCAAGGACGTGAAGCGTTCGGGCGACGACAAGTCGGAGAAGCATGCCGATATCGGCGACGCCGACGCGATGGAAAGCCACACCTTCCGCGGTGTCGGCGAGATCGAGCTGCCGGCTCCGGGCCTCGGTTCGCTGAACTACGACCTCTACCTCCAGCGTCTCGCTGAAAAGCATCCGAACATCCCGATGATCATCGAGCATCTGTCGGAAGACGACGTGCCGCGCGCCAAGCAGTTCCTCGACGGGAAGCTGCGCGCCAACGGCCTCTAAGATCGCCGGGCGCCGCCGCTCCGGTGCGGCGCCCGCATTCGCAAGATAGGGAGTGGAGGAAACGAGATGTTGAAATTCGGATTGAAACTAGCGGCCGCGGCGGCCGTGTTCGCGGGCATCGCGTTCGGCTCGGCGGCGCAGGCCGCGGATGGCCAGAAGACGTTCTATCTCTTGTCGCATGGCGGCCCGTCCGACGCGTTCTGGATCGACTGGAATGCCGGCGCGACCAAGGCCTGCGACCAGCTCAAGGTGACCTGCAAGATCTCCTTCAGCGGCGGCGACATGGCGGCGCAGAAGGAGGCCTTCAATTCGGCGCTCGCCGCCAAGCCGGACGGCATCGCCACGACCTCGGCGCAGCCTGGACTGTGGACCGAGGAAGTGAAGGCGGCGAAGGCCGCCGGCATTCCGATCGTGTTCTTCAACACGGACGACCCGGCCACCGGACGCCAGGCCTATGTCGGCGCCGACCTCAAGGAAGCCGGCGCGATCTGGGCGAAATATCTCGTCGACCACAAGATGGTGAAGCAGGGCGACAAGGTGTTCCTGCCGGTCGAGGTTCCCGGCGCCAGCTACCAGCAGCTCGAGACCGAAGGCATCGCCGGCGTCTTCGATCCGCTGGGCATCAAATATGACGTGGTCGATTGCGGCACCGATCCGGCCGGCATCATCGCCAAGATGACCGACTACATGGTCGCCAACAATCCGCCGGCGATCATCGCGCTGGGCGATTCCGTGGCGGCGAGCGTCAAGCGGGTGTTCGACGGCGCCGGCATTCCGGCCGGCAAGATCCCGGTCGTCGGCTGGGGCAATTCGAAGGAGACGGCGCAGGCGGTCAAGGACGGGTTCGTCAACGCCGCCGCCTGGCAATATCCGTCGGCGCAAGGCTTCATGCCGGTCGCGCTGCTCGGGCTCGCCGCTTCGGGCGAACCGATCGGCTACGACATCCACACCTTCGGCCTCTATGACGCCTCCAGCGTCGAGCCGATCCTGAAGCTCTACGACAAGAAGTGAGAGAACTGGCGCCCGTCGCGCGAGCGTCGGGCGCCATGCAGAAAAGCATGGTTCAGCAAGTCATGACAGTTACAGCGGAAGATGGCGCGGGGCGCGCGAAAGGCAGGTCGAGCCTGATGCGTTCGCCGCAATTCTCCTCCTTCGTCATCCTCGTCGTGCTTCTGGTGGTGTTCGCGGTCGCCGACGGCAATTTCCTGTCGCCGCTCAATATCTCCAACATGATGGCGTTCCTGCCGGAGCTCGGCATCATCGCGCTCGGCATGACGCTATTGCTTACCGCGGGTGAATTCGATCTTTCCGTCGGCGCGGTGTTCGGGCTGGCCCCCGTGGTGGTGATGCTGCTGGTGCAGAACGCCGGGGTCGATATCGGCGTGGCGCTGCTCGCCGGGCTTCTGCTGTGCATCGCGATCGGCGCGATCAACGGCGTGATCGTCACCAAGATCGGCATCTCGTCCTTCCTGGTGACGCTGTCGATGCTGCTTATCGTGCGCGGTGCAGCGCTTTACATCACGCAGGGCTTTCCGCTGAAGTCCTGGGATCAGCCGGGCTTCTTCGTCACGCTGCTTGCCGGCAGCTTCAACATCGGCGCGTTCCGCTTCTACACCTCGCTCTGGTGGTTCATCGGCTTGTCGCTGCTCGCGGTCTATGTGCTCCGCTACGCCAAGCTCGGCAACTGGATCAGCGCCATCGGCTCCAACCGCAACGCAGCGGTGGCGCGCGGCGTGCCGGCCGATACAGTCAAGATCTGGCTGTTCATCGCGACCTCCGTGCTCGCCGGGCTTGCCGGCATGATCAGCGCCTTCCGCATCTCGGCGGCCTCGCCGGTGGCGGGCACCGGCTATGAGCTGGAGGTGATCGCCATGGTCGTGGTCGGCGGCACGGCGCTGACGGGCGGGCGCGGCACGATCCTCGGCACCATCGTCGGTGCGCTGATGCTGCGCGCGATCCGCAACGGCATCGTGCTCGTCGGCGTGCCCGGGCTCGCCTACAACATCTTCGTCGGGGTCATCATCCTCGCCATGCTCATCCTGCACGCTTTGCTGCAGAAAAACGCCGCAAGGAACTGACGACGATGCAGGAAGTGCTCCGGCTGCAGAACCTGCAAAAATCCTTCGGCAGCGTGCGCGCGCTGAAGAACGCCTCGCTGACGCTCAAGGAAGGCGAAGTGGTGGCGCTGCTCGGCGACAATGGCGCCGGCAAGTCGACGCTGATCAAGGCGATCTCCGGCGTCTTCCCGATCGATCGCGGCGATATCTATGTGCGCGGCGAAAAGGTCTCGATCCGCTCGACGCGCGAGGCGATGGACCTCGGCATCGAGACCATCCATCAGGACACCTCGCTGGCGCCCGACCTCAGCATTGCGCGCAACCTGTTCCTCGGCCGCGAGCCGGTCAATCTCAAATGGCTGGGCGTCTTCGCACCGCTCGACCTCGCCAAATTGCGCGACGCGGCCTCGGCGTTGCTCAAGCGCGTCGGCATCTCGAAGAAGCTCGACGCCGATGCGCTGGTCTCGACGCTGTCAGGCGGCGAGCGGCAGTCGATCGCCATCTCGCGCGCCATGCAGTTCGCCGCCAAGGTGATCATCCTCGACGAGCCGACCAACAATCTCGGCGTCGAGGAGACGCACGGCGTGCTGCGCTTCGTCAAGGAGATGCGGGAGGCCGGCCATTCGGTGCTGTTGATCACCCACAACATCCACCATGTCTTCGAGGTCGCCGACCGCATCATCGTCATGCGCCGCGGCGAGATCGTCGCCGAGCAGACCGTCGCCGACACCGACCTGCTGACCGTGGAAAGCCTGATAACCGGCGCCGACCTGTCGGCCCTTATGAAAAGGGCGCAGTGACGGCATGGTGAAGCTCTACGGTCAGACGCTTTCGCGCCGGCAGGTCGCCGAACGCTCCGGCATGCTGTCGCAGTTTGCCGGGGTGCGGCTGATGACGCTCGGCGACGGCGTCGAGCGCGGCATCCGCATGCTCGAATTTCGGACGGGCTCTGGGCTGCGCTTCACCGTGCTGGTCGATCGCGCGCTCGACATCGCCGATTGCGAGTACAAGGGCCAGGCGATCGGCTGGCATTCGCCGAGCGGTTTCCGCAACCCCGGCCTGCATGACTATGAAGGCGAGGACGGCTTCGCCTGGGGGCGGTCCTTCTCTGGCCTGCTGGTCACCTGCGGCCTTGACCACATTCTCGGCCGCAACGAGGTGCCGGCCGAAAACTACAATTATCCCGGACGCAAGACGGTGACGCACTCGCTGCATGGCCGCGTCGGCACCATCCCGGCGCGGCTCACCGGCTATGGCGAAAGCTGGGACGGCGACCGCTGCGTCTTGTGGGCCGAAGGCATCGTCCAGCAGGCAAGCGTGTTCGGCGAGGATCTGCATCTGATCCGCCGCATCGAGGCCGATGTCGGCGGCAGCGAGATCCGGCTCTCTGACCGGGTCGTCAATCACGGCTTCCACCGCACGCCGCACATGTATTTCTACCATGTCAATGTCGGGCATCCGCTGCTCGATGAGGGCTCGCGCTACCTTGCGCCGATCCGCGACGTGGTCTGGGCCGCGCACGAAGGCGAACGTTATGAGGCGCAGAAGGTTGGCTACCGCACGGTGCCGGCGCCGCAATTGGGCTTCAGCGAGCAGGTCTGGCAGCATGAGATGGGCGCCGGCAGCAAGGGCGAGGTGCCGGTCGCCATCGTCAACGAGCGTCTCGGCCTCGGTTTCGAGGTCGTCACCCGCAAGGACCAGTTGCCTTGCTGCTATGAGTGGCAGAATTTCCAGGCGGGACAATATGCGCTTGGCATCGAGCCCTCGACGCACCATGTGCTCGGCAATCTTGCCGCGCGCGAGCGCGGCGAGATGATCTGGCTGGAGCATGGCGAGACCCGCGCCTATGACGCGGTGTTCCGCGTCCTCGACGGCAAGGATGCGATTGCCGATGCGGAACGAAGGATAGCGACCATCGCCCGCCAGCCGGAGCAGGATTATCCTCAGCCTTCCGGCAATTTCCCAAGACTGGCGGGCAGGGCATGAGCGCGACATTTATCCATAGCAAACCCTCAGGCCGGCGGACCGGATTGCCAGCGCTCAGTGAAGATTGGAGGCCGATGTGACGATGGCGAAGAAGCGCGACTACAGCCTTGTCGGCGAAAGCACGCGCCGGGCGATCGAGACCGGACTTGCGTCAGCCGAGTGGTACCATACCGACGTGGCGCGCAAGACCATGAAGGAACTGATGCAGCGCTCCGACGGGCCGGCGATCCGCGACACCATCATCTGGATCGTCGCGATCCTGGGCTCGGCGGCCGGCATCGTCTGGTTCTGGGGCAGCTGGTGGATCGTGCCGTTCCTGTTCGTCTACGGCGTGCTCTACGGCTCGTCGAGCGACTCGCGCTGGCACGAATGTGGGCACGGCACAGCCTTCCGCACGCGCTGGATGAACGACGTCGTCTATCACATCGCTTCGTTCATGCTGATGCGCAATCCGGTGCAATGGCGCTGGAGCCATGCGCGCCACCACACCGACACCATCATCGTCGGCCGCGACGCCGAGATCGCGGTGATGCGGCCGCCGGACCTCATCAAGGCGGCTTTGGCTTTCACCGGCATCCTCGACTTCCGCTATTCGCTGCCGACGCTGGTGCGCCAGGCCTTCGGCACATTGTCGGACGACGAGAAGAGCTACATCCCGGAGATGGAGCAGCACAAGGCGGTGACCGCGGCGCGCTGGCACATGGCGGTATACGTCGCGACGATCGCTGTCGCGATCGCGCTTAAATCATGGATACCGCTGGTGCTGATCGGCCTGCCGCGCCTCTACGGCACCTGGCACATGGTGCTGACGGGGCTTTTGCAGCATATCGGGCTCGCCGACAACGTCACCGATCACCGGCTGAACACCCGCACCGTCTATATGAATCCGATCAGCCGGTTCATCTACTGGAACATGAACTACCATGTCGAGCACCACATGTTCCCGATGGTTCCCTACCACGCGCTGCCGAAGCTGCATGAACTGATCAAGCACGATCTGCCGGTGGCGAACCCGTCGATGTGGCATGCCTATCGCGAGGTCTGGCCGGTGCTGCTCAGGCAGCTGAAATATGAGGACTATTATCTCAAGCGTGAATTGCCGCCGACGGCCAAGCCCTATCGCGGCGAATTCCACGATCTCGACATAACGGCCGCGGCCGCCGAATAGGCGTCGCGCGGCAATCCAGAGAAAAGGCCGGAGAAGAACGATGGCGGAGTGGATCCAAGCATGCGCGGTGGACGACGTGGACGAGGAGGATGTGATCCGCTTCGATCATGGCGGCCGCACCTTCGCGATCTACCGCTCGCCGGACGACGCCTTCTTCGCGACCGACGGGTACTGCACGCATGAAAAGGCCCATCTCGCCGACGGGCTGGTAATGGACGACATCATCGAATGCCCCAAGCACAATGGCCGGTTCAACTACAAGACCGGCGAGGCCAAGGGCGCGCCCGTCTGCATCAACCTCAAGACCTATCCGGTCAGGGTCGAGGCCGGTAAGGTGATGATCGATATCGGCTGAAAGCCGCCAGACAAAACAGGATGTACCGATGAGCCGAAAGAGACCGACCGTTGCCGATCTGCGCGCCATGAAGGGCAAGCGGCAGCTTACAATGCTGCGCGTGCTGACTCTGGAGGAAGCCGAGGCCGCCGAGCGGGCAGGGGTGGACATCGTCTCGGTGCCGCCGGAACTGGTGCTCAACCCGCAATACCGCGATGCCGCGCCCAGCCTTTTCACCATGCCGGGCGAGAACTTCTTCGAGATCGGCACGGCGGACGATTTCGTGCGCTGGTCGTTCCGGCTCTACAAGGCCGGCGCCGACGCCGTCTATTGCAGCGCCGGCTACGCGACGATCAAGCGCATGGCCGACGACGCCATCCCGGTGATTGGTCACGTAGGCCTCATTCCTTCCCGCGCGACCTGGACCGGCGGCTTCAAGGCGGTCGGCAAGACCGCGGACACCGCCATGCAGGTGTTCGACGCGGTCAAGCAACTGGAGGCTGCCGGCGCGATCGGCGCCGAGATCGAGGTGGTGCCGGTGGAGGTGGCGAAGGCGATCTCCGAGCGCACTTCGCTGATCATGCTGTCGATGGGCGCGGGCACCGGCTGCGACGCGCAATATTTGTTCGCCGAGGATATCCTCGGCGCCAATCGCGGTCACATGCCGCGCCATTCGAAAGTCTATCGCAACTTCGCCGCCGAATATGACCGGCTGCAGCAGGAGCGCATCGCGGCGTTTTCCGAATATGTCGCCGACGTCAACAGCGGCGCCTATCCGGAAGACAGGCACATCGTGCACATGGATCCGGACGAGCTCACCCTCTTCATGAAGAAGGTGGACGCAAAGTCCTGAATATTTTCAACCGGTTGCCGGGGGGCTTTGCCAAATTCCGCTGACGAGGGCGGCATAAAGCGCTTCGGCTTCGATGCCGAGCGGCCTGTCTTCCTTGAGCATCGCCACATGCGAGCGCACGGCCGCGTGGATTGCGCCCGTGGCCGACGCGAGCGTCAGTCCCTCGCGCAAATCGACGGCCTGCGCCGCAGCCATCAGCTCGAAGGCGATCAGCCGCCGCCACAGCACGATCATCTCGGCGCATTTGGCGACGGCGAGCGGCGTCTGCGTGGCGTGGTCCTCGACGCCCTCGGATACGGGCAGGAAATCGAGCATCACCGGATTGGCCTTGTGGCGGATCGCGGCGAGGATCGCCGTTACCGTCTTCTGCAGCGGCACGAAGCCGGCAGAAGCGCCGCCGACCGGCGAAAGGTACTTCGGCAGGCCGTGGCGGGTCGAGCCGGTGAGCTGGACGAAGCGCGCGGCCGATGCCGCCGCGCATTGCGCGATCGCCAGGCCGAGCGTCTCGAAGGCGAGCGACAGCGACGCGGTGTGGAAGTTGCCGGTCGACATGACCAGCTCGTCCTCGGCCAGCACCAGCGGATTGTCGGCGGCGGCGTTGAGCTCGATCTCGACGGCAAGCCTGGCATGGTCGATCGCCTGGATCAGCGCGCCGTGGATCGAGGGCATGCAGCGGATCGACAGAGGGTCCTGGATGGTGGTCGGCGTCGGCGCTTCATCGCGCGCCAGCAGGTCGCGCAGGGCCTTCGCCGCAAGCTGCTGGCAGGCCCCCGGGCGCGCCTGGTGCTGGCGCGGATCGAGGATGGTGCGGTTGGCGCCGATGCCTTCCATCGTCAGCGCGCCGGCCTGCTGCTGCTGGTCGAGCGCCGATAGCGCATCGGTGAGCGCCAGCGCTCCGGTCCCGGTGGAAACCGCCGAGGCGTTGATCAGCGACAGGCCGTCCTTCGGCGAGAGTGTGACGGGCGCAAGCCGCGCCATCATCAGCGCCTTGGCGGCAGGCATGCGGCGGCCCTGATACTCGGCTTCGCCGTCGCCGATCAGCACGCGGGCGATCGCCGTCATCAGCAGAAGGTCACCGGCGCCGATCGAGCCCAGCGACGGCATCACGGGATGCACGCCGGCATTGAGCGCTTCGACCAGTGCCGTGAACACGCGCGGCGACAGGCCCGAGCCGCCGGCGGCGAGCATCGCAAGGCGGGCGAACATCGCCGCACGCACCACCGGCACGGGCAGGACCTCGCCGACCGCGGCGCTGCGGCCTTCGATCAGCTGCCGCTGGAAGGCGCTCGCGTCGCCTTCTACCGCGGTGACGAGATTGGCGCCGAGGCCCCTGTTCAGCCCGTAGATCTGTTGCCCGCCGGCCGCGGCCGCATCGAGAACCTGGCGAGCCTTGTCGAGCTTTTCGAGGATAGCCGGCGTGACCTCGACCTTGCAGGCGTTGCGCGCGACCGCAACCACATCCTCGATGCTGACGCCGGCGCCGGTGAGAACGAGCGGGCTCATGCGAAGCGCAGCCTCTGGCCGATGCCGTTTTCGCCTGCCTTGGCGAGCATAGCCTTGCCGAGCGCGATGTCGGAGAGCGAGAGGCCGCGATGCCAGAACAGGATCGTCTCGCCATCGCTTTGCCGGCCTGGCTTGAGGCCGGCGGCGATCTGGCCGAGTTCGGCGTGCAGCGTCGCCTCGCTAAGCCGCCCCGTCTCGACATGGGCGCGCAGCGAGCCGAATTTGCCGCTCTTGCACTGGCCCCAGTCGTCGACGACGATCTTCTGCATGATGTCGGTGAGCGACAGCTCGACCGCGCTCATCGTGCCGTAGGGCACGACCAGCGCGCCGCGCTTGATCCATTCGGTCTTGAGCAACGGCTGCGGTTCCGGCAGCCGCGAGGCTTCGACGACGATGTCTGCGCCTTCGACGCAGCTTTTCCAGTCAGCCACGGCCATGACCGGCTTGCCGAGATCGGCGGCCAGCCTCGCGACAAAGCTATCGCGGCTTTCGGGCCGGCGTGAGTGGACGCGGATCTCGTCGAAATCGAAGAGATGGTCGAGCAGGCGCACGTTCCAGTAGGCGGTGCCGCGCGCGCCGATATGGCCGAGCACTTTTGACGACTTCTTCGCCAGATGCTTGGCGCCGATGGCTGTGACGGCGCCTGTGCGCATGTCGGTGATGACCGTGGCGTCGAGGATGGCGCGCGGCGCGCCGGTGCGCGGATCGAAAAGATTGAGGATGCCGAATTCCGACGGCAGGCCATGCATGTAGTTGTCGACATAGTCGCCGACGATCTTCACGCCGGCGGCGTCGAGCGGCGCCACATAGCCGCGCAGGACGTTGAAATGGCCGCGGAAGGAGGGATCCGGCTCGAGATGGACGCGCGGCTCGATAACGGTCCGGCCGTTGCCCTGGGCGATGAGACCGGCTTCGACGGCGCCGATGATCTCGGCGTCGGTCATGGCAAGTGCCTCGATGTCGAGAGCATTGAGGTAGTCGATATAGATGGGCTTCATGCATCTCCCTCGGCCGGCCCGCGCTCTTCCATAACAGGCGGCGAGGCGACACGAAAGTTTGTTGGATAAGCTCTGAACTGGTTCAGCCTACGCTGTTCAACCAAAGCGTCATGACCAACATTCCCGACAACGTAGCCATGTCCCAACCCGCAAATTCCGCGCGGCGGCGATGCCTCTCCGGGTTCTGCCGGCCGATATCCGTCCACGAACGAATGACGTCGCGCCGGGCGTATTTCGCGGAGTTAAATTGCGTCGGCTCCGCCGACGTCGAACAGGCTCTTCCGCCGGCCGCGCGATCGCGGCAACGTATTGCCAAAAAGCGCAAGAGTTTCCGCCTATTGCGCCAGTTACGGCAATCGATGCGTCCACTCGGAAAATAGTCGGAGAGGCGCGGGTCTTGAACGCGGATTCATTTGACGAGCCGCTGTTGAGCCGATTAGCTTTCGTGCGGGATGGGGGCCGGCAAGGCCTTGCCATCGGGGCGAAAGACATAAGCGATGAATGCGATCGGCTGGCCGAACTGGAGGCGCCTTAATCAGGAGGGCATCGTCTTTGCCATCGCCATCCTTTTGTTCGCCGCCGCTGCGCTGGGCCTGCCCGGGTTCCTGACCGCCGACAATCTGGTCGCCATCGTCCGTTCGGTCTCGGTGCTCGGCATTCTGGCGCTCGGCATGGCGGTCGTCATCATCGGCCGCGGCATCGACCTGTCGGCCGTGGCGATCATGGCGATGTCGGTCGCCTGGTATCTGCAACTGCTCAACACCGGAACCTCGGATGGGCTGGCCTTCCTCTATGTGCTGGCGGGCGTTTTAGCCATCGGCCTGCTCAACGGCTTTCTCGTCGCCTATGCCGACGTGCCGGCGATCTTCGTCACCTTGGCCACCGGCTCCTTCGTGTTCGGCTATGTGCGCTCGCAACTGATCACGCAGGATGCCGTGCCGGTGCCCGGCGGGCATTGGGTCGAGCTGCTCGGCGGCGTCCGCTTCCTCGATATTCCAGTCGAGGTGTTCGTTTTCGCCGGGTTGGCCTTCCTGGTCTTCCTGTTCCTGCGCTACACCAAATGGGGCCGCTTCATCTATTTTGCCGGCGACAATCCGGTCGCCGCCCGCAACATCGGCGTTCCGGTGCGGCCCATGCTGGTGCTGCGCTACGTGCTCTCGGCTTTTGTGGCCCTGATCGCCGGGCTTTTGACGGCGGCCAGCCTGCATTCGATCAACACCCGCATCGTCAACTCGACGCTGCTCTACGACATCGTGCTGGTGGCGGTGATCGGCGGCATCGGTCTTTCGGGAGGCAGGGGCGGGGTGCGCAACGTGCTGGTGGGGGCGGCGCTGATCGGCATCCTGCTCAACGCCATGACCATCATAGACATTCCGCTGCTCTACCAGAACCTGATCAAGGCGGCGATCCTGCTCGGGGCCATCATCGTCGACGGCATCATCAATCCGCGCGACGAACAGACCGCGCAACAAGGCGACATTTAGAGCAGATGGGCCAGCCCATCTGCTCTGGGGGTACCCGGAGCGATCGCGACGATCGGCCGGCAATGAAAACCGAACCAGAGGATGTGACATGAAACTACTCAGAACATTGATGGCGGCCGCCACGGCGCTCGCCGTTACCGCCTTCGTGGCGCCGAGCTTTGCCGCCGACGATCCGGGCCCCGCAGCCTATGCCAAGGCGCTCAACGGCAAGCGCGTCATGCTGGTGCCGCTGGCGATGGGCTTCGACCTGGCGCAGGGCTGGGCGCATTACCTGAAGAAGGAGGTGGAGGCCTGGGGCGGCACGTTCGAGACCCGCGACCCGAACTGGGTCGTCGATGCCGGCGCGCAGGCGATCACCGATGCGATCGCTTCCGACACCCGGCCTGATGTTCTGATCATCCACGCGCCGGACCTCAACTCCTATTCGAAGCTGATGAAGAAGGCGCAGGCCGCCGGCACCTATGTGCTGCTGGTGGACAACCCGGCCAATTTCCCGGCTGACGCCTTCGTCGGCAGCGACTGGGACAAGCTCGGCCAGCTCGAGGCCGAAGCGGCGATCAAGGGCTGCGGCGAGAACTCCTCCAAGAAGATCGGGCTGGTGCAGGGCGACCAGGCGAACTCGTCCAGCCTCTACCAATATGCCGGCATCATGAAAGTGCTGGAGAAGCATCCCGACTTCCAGGTGGTGGCAAAGCCGGATTCGAATTGGGACGCGACCACCTCGCGCAACGTGACGACGACGATGCTGCAGCAGCATCCCGACATCTGCTCGATCATCGACTTCTGGGACGGCGACGCCACCGGCGCCTCGGCGGCGATCCGCGACGCCAAGCTCGACGGCAAGGTGTTCCTGGTCACCACCGGCGGCGGCGAAAAGGCCGCCGATTGCGACAAGCTCGTGGACGGCACCTATGGCGCCGTGGTGATGACCGACCTTGCCCGCCAGTCGGGCGATATGAACGCCATCATCAAGTTCCTGCTGCAGAGCGGCCAGCCGGCCGGCACCTCGCACACCTACATCTACACGCTGGAGAAGGCGACGACCAAGGCCGACCTCAAGCCCGACAGCTGCTGGGACCTGAAGGCGCTGCAGGCCGAAGCGGCGGCGAAATAAGCCGCGCCGCCCGGGAGCATTCCACGAGGTGGCCGGATCGGTCCGGCCACCTCTTTTCCCATTGAGTGACAGCAGTAGCCGATGACTTTTCGTGAACGCCTCCAGGCCTGGCGCTACAATCTCGTGCCCGACCATCTGGTCGGCGAGATCCTGACCAAACGCTGGACCGACAACGCCATTCCATTCCTGGCGCTGGTGGCGACGCTTGGCGTGTTCGGCTCGATCATTCCGGGCTTCTTCAAGCTCACCTCGCTGCAGGAATCGACCCGCCAGCTCGGCGAGTTCTCGCTGGTCGTCATCGGCATGACCGTGGTGATGCTGGGCGGCGGCATCGACCTTTCGGTCGGTTCGATCTTCGCGCTGTCTTGCTTCTCAGCCGTCTACGTCTTCTTCATCCTCGAGCAATCCATCTGGCTGGCGCTGGCCGCGGCGCTTGCGGCCGGGCTCGTCTTCGGCGCCATCAACGGATACCTGGTCGGATATCTGAGGCTGCGCGCCTTCCTCACCACGCTGGTCACCTTCATCTTCGGGCGGGCGCTGTTCGACATCCTCGTCACTGCCTATGCCGCCGACGTGCAGCTTTCCCAAGCGAGCTCCGATGTGCTCGACTTCATCGGCGACGGCACGTTCTGGGGCCTGTCGGTTTCGGTCTGGCTGGCGATCATCCTTGCCATCGTCACGCATATCGCGCTGACCCGCTCACGGCCGGGCTGGCATGTGCTGGCGGTGGGCGGCTCCCGGCGCTCGGCGCACAATGCCGGCATCCGGGTGCGCCGCACCGTGTTCATGACCTATGTCTTTTCCGGCTTCTGCGCCTCGATCGGCGGATTCCTCATCGCCTGCCGGTTGAGCGGGGCAGGGCCGGGCACCGGCCTCAATCTGGAAATCATGGCGCTGACGGCGGCGGTGGTCGGCGGCGTCAGCCTGGGCGGCGGACGCGGCTCGGTGGTCAAGGGCCTGATGGGCGCGATCATCGTGCTCACCATGACCAACGGCCTGATCCGGCTCGGCTACGGCACCGGCACCAACCAGATGGTGCTCGGTATCCTTCTGGCCGTCGCCGTCACCATCGACATCCGCTGGCTGAAGAACCGTCACAAGGTGCTGAACGAGGTCTATGTCGCGCCGGTCTATCTCAAGATGGGCGAGACGCAATCGGCCGCGCCTGGTTCCGGCACATCCTACGAGCTCGACAATCGGCTCTCGGCCGCGGACCATATCGGGCTGGGCGAGCTGGAAGGACCCGAGGACGTCATCCTCGACCGCGACGACCATCTCTATTGCGGCACCCGCCATGGCGAGATCGTCCGCTTCTTCGCGCCGGACTACAAGCGCTCCGAGGTCTTTGCCCATATCGGCGGCTTTCCGCTGGGCCTTGCCTTCGACCGGGACGGCAACCTGATCAGCTGTGTCGGCGCCATGGGGCTCTATTCCGTCTCGCCGGACCGGGATGTGAAGCGGCTGTCGGCCGAGACGGCGCGCTCCTGGACCTCGATCGCCGACGATGCGCGCCTGCGCGACCCGAACGATTGCGACATAGCCCCCGACGGCCGCATCTATTTCACGGATTCCACCAAGCGTTACGACGCCCACGATTGGGCGCTCGACTCGATCGAGAACCGCGCCACGGGCCGCCTTTTGGTCTACGACCCGAAGGACGGTTCGACTAAGACGCTGCTCGACGGCTACCGCTACACCAACGGGGTCTGCATGGCGCATGACGGCAAGTCGCTGTTCTTCGCCGAAAGCTGGGCCTGCCGCGTGCACCGCTACTGGCTGGAAGGGCCGAAGGCCGGCACAGCCGAATGCGTCATCCGCGACATGCCGGGCTATCCCGATAACATCAACCGGGCGTCGGACGGCAATTACTGGATGGCGTGGCTCGGCATGCGGACACCGAGCTTCGACCTGTCGCTGCGCCATCCCGATATGCGCAAGCGCATGACGCGGCGCCTGCCGCAGGACGAATGGCTGTTTCCCAACATCAACACCGGCGGCGTGGTGAAATTCAATGAGAAGGGCGGGATCGTCGAGACGCTCGGCGATCTTTCCGGCAACGCGCATCCGATGGTCACTTCGATGCGCGAGCACAAGGGCTATCTGTTCGTCGGCGGCATCCTCAACAACCGCATCGGGCGTTACAAGATCGAGGGCGCGGACCCGAACTGGACGAGCCCCGCCTCCTATTGGGGAGGCAAGCCATGATCCTCGATCCGATCCTGGACGTCTTCCGCGGCAAGGCGGTCACCATCCCGCCGCTCGACGGCGCCTTCCGTCCCAACACGCGGCTGGACGATCTGCCTGCCTTCGCCGAACTGGCGGAACCGGACAACCTGCTGGCGGCCGACGGGCGTCTGCTTGTCTCCAGCGGCAACGCCATCCTGGCTGTTGCGGCCGGTTCCGAGCCCATCGTGGTCGAGACCTTTCAATCTTCCGTCACCGCGCTGGCGCTGTCGCCAGCGGGCGAACTCACGGTCGGATTGGAAAGCGGCAAGCTGCTCATTGCCGGCAAGGAGGTTTCGCTGCCGGCCGGGATCCGCTGCATCACGGCGCTCGCCCATGCGGAAGACGGCACGCTGTGGCTGGCCAACGGCTCCAGTGAGCACGCGCCGTCCCAATGGGCGGCCGACTTGATGAAGAAGGGCGCGTCCGGCTCGCTTTGGGCGCGGCCGGCCGGCGGAGATTTTCGCAAGGCGGCCGACGGCATCGCTTTCCCATACGGGCTCTATCCTGCCGACGGTGATGTGGTGGTCAGCGAGAGCTGGCGCCATCAGCTGGTCCGCTTCAGCGCGACCGGCAATCGCGCCACGGTGCTGACGCATCTTCCCGGCTATCCGTCGCGACTGGCGCCGGCCAGCGACGGCGGGGCGTGGCTGACGCTGTTTGCGCCGCGCAACCGGCTGATCGAATTCGTGTTGCAGGAAACGCATTATCGCCAGGACATGATCGACCAGGTGCCGCCGGCCTACTGGATCGCGCCGGCGCTGGCCTCCAACCGCAGCTTCCTCGAGCCGCTGCAATGCGGCGGCATCCGTACCATGGGCATCCACAAGCCGTGGTCGCCTAGCCGCTCCTACGGGCTCGTAGTCAGGCTCGACCGGGACATGCAGCCGCAATTCAGCCTGCACAGCCGCGCCAACGGCACGCGCCACGGCATCTGCAGCGTCGCGGAAAAGGACGGCCGCCTGTTCGTCGGCTCGAAGGGCGGCGATTGCGTGCTGGCGCTCGACGCAATCACGGGAGGTTTCTGATGGAACCGATCGTTCGTCTGGAGGACGTGACGAAAACCTACCGCGGCGTGCCGGCGGTGAAGAACGTCACGTTCGATCTGAGGAAAGGCGAGATCCATGCCCTGCTCGGCGAAAACGGCGCCGGCAAGTCGACGCTGACCAAGATCATCGCCGGCGTCGTCGACGCCACTTCAGGCAGGATGTTCCACAAGGGCGTCGAGACGGCCTACGCCTCGCCGCATGCCGCGCTGGAAGCGGGCATCGCCATGGTGTTTCAGGAGACCAGCCTGGTGCCGTCGATGACGGTGGCGCAGAACCTCTATCTCGGCACGGAGAAATTCCTCAACCGGCTGCGCGGCACCTACATCTCGGCGCAGCAATTCCTGCAGTCGCTGAACTTCCCGGTCGACCCGAACGCGATGGTGGCCACGCTTGGCGCCGCCAAGCGGCAGATGGTCGAGATCGCGCGCGCCGTCCACCACAATGCCGAGATCATCATCTTCGACGAACCGACGGCGACGCTGACGCCGGAAGAGAAGCGCCATTTCTTCGCGCTGATCCGGAGGCTTAAGGCGCGCGGCGTGTCGATCGTCTTCATCAGCCATGCGCTGGAAGAGGCGCTGATGATCGCCGACCGCATCACCATCCTGCGCGACGGCGAACTGGTGATCACCGACGAGACATCGGCCTTCGACCGCGACAGGATCGTCGCCGCCATGGTCGGGCGCTCGCTGACGGGGCAGATCTACCGCCAGCGCGACGAGACGAAATTGCGCAAGGCCGGCAAGAAGGTGCTCTCGGTGCAGGACATCTCGATGAGCAACATCGTGCGCAACAATTCGTTCTCGATCTTCGAGGGCCAGATTACCGGTGTGTTCGGCCTGATCGGGTCGGGCCGCACCGAGACCTTCAAGATCGTCTCGGGCATCTACAAGCGCGACTTCCTGCGCGGTGGCGCGATTGAATTGGACGACAAGCCGGTGCGCTACCTGGTGCCAAGCGAGGCGGTGGCCGACGGCATCGTCTATGTCACCGAGGACCGCAAGAGCGAAGGCATCTTCGAGACGATGGGTATCGCCGAGAACCTGTTCGGCGGGTTGTTGGCCGCCGGCCGGGAAAAGGCCTGGGTCATCAACCAGCAGGAGATGCGGCAGCTTTCCGCCGAATGGACGAAGACGCTCAACATCAAGGCGATCAACGACAATGCCCGCGTGGTCGAGCTTTCCGGCGGCAACCAGCAGAAGGTGGTGATCGGCAAGGGCCTGGTGCAGCAGCCGCGCATCGTCATCTTCGACGAGCCGACGCGCGGCGTCGACGTCGGCGCCATCGCCGAGATACACCAGATCATCAACCGGCTGGCCGACGAGGGCCTCGCCGTCGTCGTCATCTCGTCCTACCTGCCGGAGATCATGAATCTGTCGGATCGGATCCTCGTCTGCCGCCAGGGCCGCATCGTGGAGGAATTCTCGCCGGCGGAGGCGACGGAGGAGAAGATCATGTATGCGGCGGTGCACTAGGGTGTGGCGATATTCAGGTGAGGCCGGCCTGCAAATGGCGGGCTCCTCCGCTTCCGGTGCTCACGTACTTTAAGTACGCTCCGCTCCGGTTCTCGGAGCCCACCATTTTCGACTCGGCCTGACCTGAATCTCGACACACCCTGGTGGTGCCGCCTGCAGGCAAATGCGCTAATCAAATGAATGGATTGTCGGCGACTTTTGAGCGTCCGATTCAATGAACTGGCATAGAAACGAGAGGACCAAACCATGGCCACCACAAAACTGCTCAGCGATGCCGAGGTCGAAAAGATCCCGGCGGTGAAGGCCGTGTTCGACGATATCCGGGCTACGCGGAAATCCGACTTCGTCAACAATTTCTGGCGTGGGCTGGCCAATGACCCGGCGTCGCTGAAGCGGGTGTGGGAGCAGCTCAAGGCGGTGATGGTCGCCGACAGCGCCATCGATCCGCTGACCAAGGAAATGATCTATATCGCCGTCTCGACCGCCAATGGCTGCTCCTACTGCATCCATTCGCACACCGCCGCCGCGCGGGCCAAAGGCATGACCGACGCGCAGCATGGCGAGCTTGTGTCGATCATTGGGCTGGCCGGCCAGACCAATCATCTCGTCACCGCCATGCAGATCCCGCTCGATCCGCAGTTCGAGGTGAAGTGAGGCGCCGGCTTTTCCTCCACAAGGGGAGAAGGGGAATCCGCGCTACGCCGGCCGATACACTTTCTCCGCCGTGTTCCAGAAGATGTTTGCCTCTGCTTTGGCGCCGTGCCTGGCGACCGCCGCGCGGTGTGCCTTGATCAGTTCGGCGTGGCTGGTCCACAGCTTTTCGATCGGGAAGTTCGAGCCGAACATCAGCCGGTCGCTGCCGAGGATTTCTATCGCGTTGTCGACGATATAGGCGATGAGATCCGGGTCGTTGCGGTGAACGAAAGTGCCGAGCCCCGAAAGCTTGGCGTAGAAATTGGGCGCCGCCGAAAGCGTGCGCAGCCCCGCCTTCCATGCTTCAGTGGTCTCCGGCTCCATGCCGGTCAGCATGCCGGCATGGGTTAGGATGAAATTCGTCTGAGGGTTTTCGCCGACCAGCGTCAGTCCATCCTTCATCTGCGCGGGAAAGAGCTGCAAGTCGAAGGAGAGGCCGTAGTCCTTCAGCCGCGCCACATTGGCGCGAACCTTCGGGTCGATCACCTGATCGGCCGAGGCGGCGAAGCGGAAGGCGGGCGTCTCGTGCCAGTGGAGTTGCATACGCACGCCGCGCAGCAGCCTGTATTTCATCAGCCGGTCGATCTGCGGTCGGACGTCGTCGACCGTCATGTCGGCATAGCCGACGATGGCGTGCGGCCAACCGGTCTCATCGGCGGTCTTCTGCAGGAAGGCGACCTCTTTTTCGAAATTCTCCTTGGCCCAGTTGGTCTGCACGTAGACGGCCTTCTCGACGCCCGAGCCCTTCTGGTCCTCGAGGAACTCCGTGATCGGATAGTCGCGGCGGATCGGCTCGTAGGGGCCGAAGATGCGCGGCACCATCGGCCCGACCAACCAGGGCTGGTCCTTCTGGCGCCAGATGTGGAAATGCGCGTCGATGGCTTTATGCATCACGATACCCTTTTCCAGATGGAAGCGGCCGCCGGGGCGGGGCGGGCGAGCGATAGGATGAAATCGGTCAGGCTTCCCACCGATGAGCCGTCGACCAGGTCGTCGAGCACCGGCAGGACGGCGTGGAGCGCGGCCGTCGCCGGGCGAAAGCGCGGATCGCCGGCGAGAGGGCTCGCCAGCGACAGCCGGAAGGCGCGGGCGCTGAAGCGGCGCATGGCGATCTCAAGTTCGGCATGGCTGCCGCGTTCCAGGCCGTCGGACAGGATGACGACGCAGGCGCCGCGCGCAAATGCGGAAAAACGTGGCACCGAAAGGAAGGCGAGCAAGGTCGGACCCATGCGGGTGCCGCCGTCCCAATCGTCGACAAGTGTTGCGGCGCGCGCAAGCGCCTGCTCGCGGTCGCGGATGCGCAGCGCCGAGGTGACGCGGGTGAGCCGCGTGCCGAAGGTGAAGACCTCGGCGCGATCCGCGCCTTGCACGGCCGCATGGGCCAGCTTGAGATAATCGGCGGTGTGCAGTTTCATCGAGCCGGAGACATCGATGAGCAGCAAGAGCTTGCGTGGCACGGCTTGGCGGCGACGCAGCAGCGGCGAGGGGATGTCGCCGTCGGCGCTGACGATCTCGCTGAGCGAGCGGCGGAGGTCGAGCGTGCCGCGCGAGCGGGTGCGCGTGGTGCGGAAGGAACGGCGCGCGGGCAGGGCGGACGTGAGCTTGCGGCGGAACTGGCCAAGGCCATCGGCGTCGCGCTGGAAATCGCGATTGCTCAGTTGCTCGAGCGCCGAAGACAGCTCGCCGCCTTTTTCCTGGCGAGCGAGCTGTTTTTCTTCCTCGCGCGCGCCGCGATCGTCCTTGACGCGGGTTTCGTCGTCCTCGTCACCTTCGATCGCGGGCCTGGCGTCGCCATGGAAATAGGCTCGGAAATGCGCCTCGAATTCGCCGCGGCGATCGGGCGAGGGCGCGAGCGTTGCGAGCGCCGCCTCGCGGATGTCGGTCATCGAGCGCGGACCAAGCAGGGTGACCGCTTGCATGAAGCTGGCGATTTGTTCTGGAGCAATGGCGAAAGCGTGATCACGGAGCAAACGGGCGAAGCCGAGGAAAGCGGCGGCGGCAGGGCGCAGGTTTTGCGGACGCCTCATTCCTTCGCGCCCCCCTCTGTCCTGCCGGACATCTCCCCCACAAGGGGGAAGATTGGCAGCTTGGGCGCACCCCTCAATCCAGCGGCGCCGGCGATTGGCGAAAGCCGATGCGACAGCTGATCTCCCCCCAAGTGGGGGAGATGTCCGGCAGGACAGCGGGGGGCGCTGCCCCGCCGGCGTTGCGCATTAGCCTTGGGGTATCGCGCCAGCGCATTGCGATTGTCCATCACGCCAGCGCCTCCTCGACTATCCTCCCGAGTTCCGGGGCAATGGCGGAAAGATCCTCCTCGTCCTTGATCAGCACGCCGATGGCGCGACGGAAGGCTTCCGGCCAGGGGCTGCCGCCTTTTTCGAGAATCGTGGCGGCATTCGCCCATTCGACCGCCTCGGCGATGCCCGGCGGTTTTGCCAGCGGGCGAGCGCGGATCTCCTGCACGGCATTCGCCACCGCGCGTGCCGTCGCCTCGGCGACATCGCCCGCGCGCAGCAAGATGATCTCGGCCTCGCGCTGGGCGTTGGGATAGCCGATCCAGTGATAGACGCAGCGCCGGCGCAGGGCCTCGGCCAGCTCGCGGGTGCGGTTCGAGGTGAGAATGACGATCGGCTGTGTTGCGGCGCGGATCGTGCCGCGCTCCGGAATGCTGATCTGGAAATCGGAGAGGAATTCCAGAAGCAGGGCCTCGAACTCGTGGTCGGAGCGGTCGATCTCGTCGACCAGCAGCACGCGCTCGCCCGGGGCCCGCAGTACCTGCAGCAGTGGCCGGGCGATGAGAAAACGGTCGTCATAGATGTCGACCTCGTGCTCGCCGGCATGGCGGATGGCGAGCAGCTGGCGCTGGTAGTTCCACTCGTAGAGCGCATGCCCGGCGTCAATGCCTTCATAGCATTGCAGGCGCACCAGCTCGCGGTCCAGCAGCTGGGCGACCGCCTTGGCGGCCTCGGTCTTGCCGACGCCCGGCGCACCTTCGAGCAGCAACGGTTTGCCCAATCGGACCGCCAGGAAGATCGCGGTAGCAAGGCTGTCGTCGGCCAGGTAGCACGAGGCGGCAAGGCGCGCAGCGATCGCTTCCGGCGAAGCCGCGACTTCAACGGCGTCGGCGTTTGCCATCTTCCCCTCAGCCCGCGGCCTGCGCCTTCAGCGCGCGAAGGATGCGCTCGGGCGTGATCGGCAGCGTGTCGATGCGCACGCCGACGGCGTCGAAGACGGCATTGGCGACCGCCGGAATCTGCGGATTGGCGCACATCTCGCCCGGACCCTTGGCGCCGAACGGGCCGTCGGCCGAGGGACGTTCGAGCACGATGATCTCGGTCTCGGCAAGATCGCCGGGACCCGGCATCAGATACTGGTTGAAGTCGGTGCCGCCATGGTCGCGGTTCGGATAATAGGGCTCGGTCGTCTCGGAGAGCGCGTGGCTGATGCCCATCCAGGAGCCGCCGACCAATTGCTGCTCGACCATCTTCGGGTTGAGCGCACGGCCGATTTCGAACACGTTCTTCACCGTCAACACCGTCACTTCGCCAGTCTCGTCGTCGACCTCGACCTCGGCCACCGTGCAGGCATGAGCGTAGCAGGTGGAGGGCTTCATCGCGCCGGTCTCCTTCTCCGGGTACGAGCGCGGGATCAGGAACATGCCGCGGCCCGAGATCGAGCGGCCGCGCTTGAAATGCGCCGACAGGGCGACATCGAAGATCGAGATCGATTTCTGCGGGGCGCCCTTCACCTGGATGTTGCCCTGGCCATCGGTCTCGAGGTCGGAGGCGTTCACCTCCAGCTCTTCGGCAGCGACTTCCAGCATCACCTGGCGGGCTTCCTTGGCCGCCTGGATGACGGCATTGCCGGCGCGGTGCGTGCCGCGCGAGGCGAAGGTGCCCATGCAGTGCGGGCCGGTGTCGGTGTCGGCGGTGTCGATGACGACGCGGTCGGTCGGCACGCCGATTGTCTCGGCGCAGATCTGCGCCATGATCTGCTTCATGCCCTGGCCGAGATCGACGCTGGAGAGCGTGACCATGAAATTGCCGGTCGGCGTCGAATGCACCAGCGCCTGGGTCGGGTCGCCGCCGAGGTTCATGCCGGTCGGATAGTTGATCGCGGCGATGCCGCGTCCACGCCGAATCGCCATCTCAGACTCCTTTCCTGTAGGAGGACATCGCCATGTATTTTTCCGCCACCGGCCAGTTGGCGGCGCGCGAGGCTTCCTGCATGCATTCGATCAGCGCCGCGCCCTCGGTCGGCTGGCGATGCGCCTTCATATCGCCGTCGCGATAGGCGTTGATGAAGCGGAACTCGAGCGGATCCATGCCGATCAGCCGCGCCAGCTTGTCCATCTGCACCTCCAGCGCGAAGTCGCCGATGGTGACGCCGAAGCCGCGCATGGCCGACGATGGCGTGCGGTTGGTGTAGACGCAGTAGGTGTCGATCCAGACATTCGGGATCGTGTATGGCCCGGGATAATGCGCGGCACCCTTCTGCGCACCATAGGGCGAATGGCGCGAATAGGCTCCGGCATCGGTATAGCCGGTCACCTTGCGCGCCACGATGCGGCCGTCCTTCATGACGCCGTCCTTGATGACGACCTTCTCGGCCGCGCGGGGCGAGGAGATCTGCATCTCCTCCTCGCGGCTGTAGATAAAACAGACCGGGCGTCCGGTTAGCTTGGCCCCGAGAATGGCGATCGGCTCGACGATGACGTCGACCTTGCCGCCAAAACCGCCGCCGACCGTGCCGCCGACGAAATGCAGCTTCGAGCCCGGCATCTGCAGGATGATCGAGGTGTTGTCGAGGGTGAAGAACATCGCCTGCGTGTTGGTGTAGCAGGTGAAGCGGTCATTACCCTCGGGCGCCACAACGCAGCCGGTCGTCTCGGTTGGCGCGTGCTCGATCGGCGAGGACTGGTAGGATTGTTCGAGAATGTGGTCGGCCTGGGCAAAACCTGCCTCGACGTCGCCGAAGCGCACCTTGCGGCACTCGCCGCTGTCGTAGAGGTAATAGTTCTGGCCGTGGTACTCGTTGACCAAGGGCGCTCCGGGCTTCAGCGCCTCCTCCATGTCGAAGACCGCCGGCAGCACCTCATAGTCGACCTTGACCTTGGCGGCGGCTTCCTGCGCCGCGCGCTCGGTCTCGGCCAGCACCGCCACCACGGCCTCGCCCTTCCAGCGCACCTTGCCGTCGGCGAGCACGGTTTCGTCTTCGGGACCGATCTGGATCAGGATTAGGATGGTGTAGACGTTGTGCGGCACGTCCTTGGCGGTCAGAACGCGCACAACGCCCGGATGTTTCTCCGCTTCGGACGCATCGATCGAGCGGATGCGGGCATGGTGGTGCGGGCTGCGCACCATCTTCAGATGCAGCATGCCCGGGAAGTTCCTGTCGGCGAAATAGGCGGTCTTGCCGGTAACGTGCCCCGGCGAATCGAGCCGTGGGCGCGGCTGGCCGATCTCATGCAGGCCGTCCTTGCGGACGTCGGCGAAATAATCCTTGCGCAGTTCCATGGCTCGTCCCTTCAGGCGGCGTTCTGCGAGTTGGCGCGCGCCGCAAGCAGCACCGCCTGGATGATCGGCTCGTAGCCGGTGCAACGGCAGATGTTACCGGACAGCGCCTCGACCACGTCCTCGCGGCTCGGATTCGGCGTGCGGTCGAGCAGCACCTTTGCCGCCATGATCATGCCGGGCGTGCAGAAGCCGCATTGTGTGGCGAAGGCATCGAGGAAAGCGCGCTGCAGCGGATGCAGCACGCCGCCCTCGGCGAGGCCTGCGGTGGTTCTGATGTCGGCGCCGCCGCAGGTCTCGGCCAGCGTCAGGCAGGAGAGCCGCAATTCGCCATCGATGATGACCGAGCACGCGCCGCAGGTGCCCTGGTGACAGCCGCCCTTTGGCGAGGTGTCGCCGATCTTGTCGCGCAGCGCGTTGAGCAGCGTCGTCCCGCTTTCGACGAACTCAGCTTTTTCAGAACCGTTAAGCGTGAATTGGACAGGTACCTTCGCCATTCTTTCCTCCCTGCGCGCCTGTCCGGATGAACCGAGCAGACGCGCGTCCTCCACGGATGTTCAAACGAGCAGCAGCCGGCCGAGATGGACCGGCAGCACCTCGGCGCGATACCAGGCGCTGGCGATCGGGTCGGTGATCGGCGCGATGCCTTCGCTTGAGGTCATCAGCGCCGGCGCGATTTCCTGCACTGTGAGCTTGCAGCCGAGCAGCGCCTTCTCGGCGGCCAAAGCGCGGATCGGCCGATCGGCCATGCAGCCCAGTGCGATCCGCGCTGCTGTCACTGTGCCGTCTTCCCTGCGTCGCAGGAGTGCGGCGATGCTCAGCACCGACACGCCCTTCGGCTTGACGCGCGATACTTTCAGGAAGCGGAAGCTCTCGGCTTCCGGCAGCGCAACCTCCACCGCCGTCACTATGGCGCGGCTGGTGTCGCGACCGGCCAGGAAAGTCTCGATCGGCAGTTCGCCCTCTTCGGTGACGATGGTCGCGTCCAGCGCCAGCAGCGCCACCGCGAAATCGCCGTATGGGGAAGGGGCGAACAGATTGCCGCCGACGGTCGCCATGTTGCGAATCGCTGGCCCGCCGACGGCGCGCGCGGCAGGCGCAAGCGCGGCGAGCTCGGGATGGCGGGCGATCGCAGCCATTGTGACCGAAGCGCCGAGCCGGACTTTGCCGCCGGAAACCGCGATCCGCGACAGGCCGGGATCGGTGACGCGGACAAGGCTGGACACGGAAATGTCGCCTTCATTGGCGGCGCGGACGACAAGCGTGCCGCCGCCAATGTAGCGTGCGCCCGCTGCCTGCAGGGCGGCGTTGGCGTCTTTCACGCTTGAATAGGTCTGCAGCGCAAGCGACATGGCGGGCTCCCGTCAGCTCTGGCCGGCGAAATGGGCTTTCAGGGCGTTGAAGCCGCCCTGGAAGACGTTGGCGCCCATGCCCTCGGCCAGCTTGTCGGCTTCCTCTGGCGCAGCGTCGAAGCTCGCCGTCCATTCGGCATATGTGCGGTTGCCGTCGGTGACGCGGCGCAATTGCAGTGTCGCCTTGTGATTGGTGAGCGGCTGCGGCGTCTCGAGGATGGAATAGCTGACCAGGAAATTCTCGTCGGAGAAATCGAGCAGCTTTTCACGCAGCGTCGCGCCGCTGACCAGTTTGAAGTTGCGCACGCAGCCGATCGTGGTCGCGTCCTTGCCGTCCTCGATGTGGCTTTCCACCATGCGCGGATGCCAACTGGGCAAACCGTTGAAGTCGCGGATGCGCGCCCAGACCTGCTCGACCGGTGCGTCGATGACGCTGGAAATGGTGACTTTCGCCATAGACTGGTTCCCTTGCAAAGATCGGGAGCAGGCTAGGGCGGTCGGTCAACTTGCGCTTATCAATGCGTCTTGAGCGCGTATCAACCAGTCGGAAAAACAGGCGCCTCAGGCTGTAGCCCGCGCGGCTTCGCGGTAGAGCGTCGGCGGCACGCCGACATGGTCGCGGAAGAAGCGCGAGAAATTGCCCTGGGTGGTGAAGCCGAGATTGCAGGCGACCGAAATCAGCGGTTCCTGCGACCACTGTAGTTGCCGCACGGCTTCCTCCATGCGCAGCGTGTTCCAGTAGACGTTTGGCGTCAGGTTGGTCTGTTCCTTGAACAGCGCGAAGAAATGCGGTCGGGAGAGCCCGACCGAACGGGCCACGTCGTCGAAGGAGATGCGCTCGCAGACATTGGCCTTCATCAACTGGATCGCCTTGCGGACGCGGAAGTCGAGCATCGTGTTGATGCGCGCTCGCGCCGCCTGCGGCGCCGAGGCGTCCGCGGCATCGAGCACGCTGTCGATGAAGCGCTCGATCTCGTAATTGGCGACGTCGTCGATGCTCTCATTGTCGGTGAGATGGTCGAGCAGGTTCGCCGCCGCCTGATGCAGCCAGGGCTCCAGTGTGATCGCGGCTTGCGTGAACAGCGGCGCCGAGGAAGGCAGGTCGCGGCGCCGGCGCGCCCAGTTCGGATCAATGTAGAAAGCCAGGAACAGGCCGGGCTTGCCGTCGCGGGAAAGGGCGTGGCTGTGCGGCTGGAACGAATTGATGCCGGCCGCGGTGCCGGGCCCGAGCCGCACCGTCTCGCGGCCGATCGTCATTTCGCCTGCCGTACCTTCCAGCCAGATGATGAGATGCGCCTCGCCATGGGCATGGGTGACGAAGTCGTTGGCGACATTCAGCACGGAAACATGTCCGAACCGGCCCCAGTAGAGCCTGATCGCGTCCGTCATGGGTATCGTTCCTCCCGCAGGCGACCGGCCTCCCTTCGCCTGCCGGGGAATAGTGCGGCTGACTTTGCGGTGGCGTCAAGGCGAACAATGATGAGGGACGTTTGGGGAGCGGCCAGCGGGACGGATTTTCAGACTGAGCGATAGGGGCGGCGACCCCTTCTCCCACAGGGGAGAAGGAAGAAAGAGGCTCTAGTCACTCCTGCGGAAATTGCGGATGCGGTCGAACAGTACCGCCAGGATGATCGCGCCGCCGATGAAGGTGCCCTGCCAGAAGGCGTTGATGCCAAGCAGGCCGAGGCTGTTGCGGATCACCTCGATGAGGGCGGCGCCGACAATGGCGCCGAGCGCGGTGCCGACGCCGCCGGCGAGATTGGCGCCGCCGATGACGGTGGCGGCGATGACCTGCAGCTCCATGCCGTTGCCGAGATTGGTGGTGACCGCACCCAGCCAGCCGGTCTGGATGATGCCGGCGAGCCCGGCCGACAGCGCCGAGATCATATAGACCGCGACCTTGATCTGCTTGACGGGAACGCCGGTCAGCGTTGCCGCGTGCTCATTGCCGCCGATGGCGAAGATGTGCCGGCCGAACTTGGTCCAGCGCAGGATGAAGCCGGTGATCAGCGCCAGGATGATCATATAGAGCACCGGATTGGCGATGCCGAACACCCAGGCGCCGCCGCCCAGCGCCAGAAGCTTCTGATGGTCCGGTCCGAACTGGAATACCACTGTGTTGTTCGACGCGACCATGGCCAGGCTACGGGCCACCGACAGCATGCCGAGCGTGACCACGAAAGGCGGAAAACCGAGATAGGCGATGAGCACGCCGTTGAAGGCACCGACGACCAGCGCGGTGGCGATCGAGGCCAGGATGCCCACTTCGATCGAATAGCCGGCATGCATGGTGACGGCCAGCACCATCGAGGAAAGGCAGAGCACCGAGCCGACCGACAGATCGATCCCGCCGGTGATGATGACGAAGGTCATGCCGAGCGCCACGATAGCGGTGAAGGTGACGTTGCGCGTGATGTTGAAGAGGTTCTTCGACGTGGCGAAGGAATCGGTGGCGACGGACAGGAAGAGGCAGGCGAGGATGACTGCGATCACCACCCAGAAGGTCTGGTTGGCGAAGAGCCGCGACAGGAAGGTGTGCTGCTTCTGCGCGATCGTCTGGTCAAGGGTGACTGCCATTATCGACCTTTCCTAAGGCGCTGGACGGTTCGATCCACGCGACTACGCAACCTGTTCGATGGCGCCGGTGATCAGCCCGGTGACTTCCTCGGGCGAACTCGAGGCGATCTTCTTGTCGGCCACTTTGCGGCCGCGCCGCATGACGATGACGCGGTCGGCGACGTCGAACACGTCGGGCATGCGGTGGCTGATCAGCACCACGGCGATGCCCTGATCGCGCAGATGGCGGATGAGATTGAGCACCTCGGCCACCTGCCTGACCGAGATCGCCGCTGTCGGCTCATCCATCAGCACGATCTTGGCCTGCGACAGCATGGTGCGGGCAATCGCCACCGCCTGGCGCTGGCCGCCCGACATCTGCTTGACGAGGTCGCGCGGCCGCGTCTCGGACTTCAGCTCGGCGAAGAGCTGCCCGGCGCGCTTATACATGGCGCCATAGTCGAGGATGCGGAATGGTCCTACACCCTTGCGCAGCTCACGGCCGAGATAGACATTGGCCGCAGCCGTCAGGTTGTTGCAGAGCGCGAGGTCCTGATGGACGATTTCAATGCCGTGCTGGCGCGCATCGGCCGGCTTGTGCATGACAAGCTCCTTGCCGTCCAGATGAATGGTGCCGTGGCTCGGGCGGAAATTGCCGGCGATCATCTTGACCAGCGTCGATTTGCCGGCGCCGTTGTCGCCCATCAGGCCGACGACCTCGCCGGCCTCCAGCGAGAACGAGACGTCGTTGACCGCCTGGATGGCGCCGAAATGCTTCGAGATGTTGGCGAGTTCGAGAACCGGCACCGGCCTTAAGCCTCCCCATTTGTTGCGCATTTGTCGCCAGCCTGGCCGGCGCCTCTTGCGTCTTTGCTCCGTCCATCTCCTCCTGAACGGCGCGTTGACGCATTTAGGCAAAAGCGGACAGGGGCGTCAATCAATTGTCGGACGATTAATTTCGAGACTCGACGAAAAATCGGTTTTGTAGGACAAATAGGAATTGACGCTGGCGAAAAGCCGATATTAGCTAAGTCTCGGAGGAAGACTTTGCCCATCGTCCGTCTATCAGGCGGAGGCGGGCAAATGGTTTGAAGGTCAAGGATCCGGCTGCGCCAGTATTGGGGCAAACGGATCGGCAAATGCTTATCAGCCCGGCGCAGGACGCGAACATCACGAGTGCTCGTCATGGGTCTTGCGCATCCGGTCTGATCGGTGTGGCGGGCACGCGGTGTCCGTCTGTTTCAAGGGAGGACTGATATGAGGAAAACACTTTTGCTTGCCGCCGTCGCCGCCATGGCGTTGGGCGCCGGGCCGGCTTTGGCCAAGAAACAGCTCGTCATCGTCGTGAAGGGTCTGGACAATCCGTTCTTCGAAGCCATCCACCAGGGCTGCGAGAAGTGGAACAAGGAGAACGCCAGCTCGGAATATGAATGCTTCTACACCGGTCCGGCATCGACCTCGGACGAAGCCGGCGAAGCGCAGATCGTGCAGGACATGCTGAGCAAGCCCGATACGGCGGCGATGGCGATCTCGCCGTCGAACGCGCCGCTGATCGCGCAGACGATCAAGAGCGCCAATCCGTCGATCCCGATCATGACGGTCGACGCCGACCTTGCCAAGGAAGATGCCGCCCTTCGCAAGACCTATCTCGGCACCGACAACTACCTGATGGGCAAGAAGATCGGCGAATACATCAAGAAGGCCAAGCCGAATGGCGGCACGATCTGCACCATCGAAGGCAATCCGGCGGCCGACAACATCCTGCGCCGCGCGCAAGGCATGCGCGATGCGCTGTCGGGCAAGGAAGGCCTCGCGGCGCTGGCAGGCGAGGGCGGCTGGACCGAAGCCCCCGGATGCCCGGTGTTCACCAATGACGACGGCGCCAAGGGCGTGCAGGCGATGACCGACATCCTCGCCGCCAATCCGAAGCTCGACGCCTTCGGCATCATGGGCGGCTGGCCGCTGTTCGGCGCCCCGCAACCTTATCGCGACCTGTTCAAGCCGATGGCCGACAAGATCGCCAAGAACGAGTTCGTCATCGGCGCCGCCGATACGATCGGCGACGAGGTGGCGATCGCCAAGGAAGGCCTGGTCACCGCGCTGGTCGGTCAGCGGCCGTTCGAAATGGGCTACAAGGCGCCGTCGGTGATGCTCGACCTCATCGGGGGCAAGAAAGTCGACGATCCAGTCTTCACCGGCCTCGACGAATGCACCAAGGAAACGGCCGACACCTGCATCCAGAAGTAGGCGGAGGCTGCATCCGGGCCATCGAAAAGCAGGGGGCGCCCACAAGGCGCCCCCTGCACTTTTCATGGAATTGCTGTCAGATCTTCTGCTTCACGCCGTCCTTCGAGGGCATCAGGTCGACGCCGTTGAGCTTACCGATATGGGTGGCGAGCATCGGCACATACTGCTCGGCAGGGCCGGTGGCAAAGGCCGTCGCGAAGGAATTCTTGGTCGCGTTGCCGAGCGGGTTGGCAATGCCGGCGGCGCCCGCCATCGATTCCAGATAGGTAAGGTCCTTGAAGGCATTTGCGATGCTGAACTTGTGCGCGTCGCGGTCGCCCTCCAGCGTCCAGCGCATGAAGGTCTGGTAGAAGCCGCAATCCATGCGGCCGTTGCGGATGACGCTGTCGAAGCGCTGCGGCGAGATGCCGACCTTCTGCGCCAGCGCCAGAGCCTCCGAATAGATCGCCGCATAGCCCAGCGAGACGAAGTTGTTGAGCAGCTTCATGCGATGGCCGTCGCCGGTGTCGCCGATATGGACGATGCGGCCGGCCCATGTCTCGATCGCCGGCTTCAACCTGGCGAACACCGCGTCCGGCGCGCCGACCATGGCGTCGAGCGTGCCTTCCCAAGCCTCCTTGGGCGTGCGGCTGAGCGGGGCATCGACATAGTCGACGCCGAGCGTCTTGAGCTCGGCGGCCAGCGCCACGGTCGAGACCGGATCGGAGGTCGAGCAATCGACGACGACCGAACCTTGCTTCAGGCCCTCCTTCAGCCCGCCGGGGCCGCGGATGATCGCCTCCACCTCACGCGAGCCGGTGACACAGATGAAGACGATGTCGGATGCCGCCGCCACCTCCCTGGACGTGGCCGCTTCCCTGGCGCCGCGGCCCAGAAGGTCTTCTGCGGGCTTGCGGTTCTTGCGGCCGAGGAAGGTGAGCGGATAGCCCTTGTCGACGATGTTCTTGGCGATGCCGTGCCCCATCAGGCCCAGGCCGATGAAACCGATTTTTTCGCGGGCAGCGGTGGTGCTCATGTCGTCTCTTCCCTGTCTTTCATGGTGATGGGCGCGCCCGCGCGGCGGGCGATTGTCGAGAAGGTTTCCGCGGATCGCGGGTGGCGGGCGATTGCGGAATGCCATATTGTCTGACAATACACATAATTCCCGAGCCTTGTGGAGAGTAAAATGACGAAGCGGATCATGTTCACCGGCGGCAGCGGCAAGGCCGGCCGGCATGTCGTTCAGTATCTGGTCGAACATGGCTGTCAGGTGCTCAACATCGACACCAAGCCGCTCGACAATCCGAAGGTGCGCACTCTGATCACCGACATCACCGACAGCGGGCAGGTGTTCAATGCGCTGTCGAGCTATATGGGCCTGCACGAGTTCGACCCGTCGCTGCGGGCGCAGCCGGTCGACGCCGTGGTGCATTTCGCGGCGATCCCGCGCATCATGATCACGCCGGACAACGAGGTGTTCCGCATCAACGCGATGGGCACCTACAACGTCGTCGAGGCGGCGGTGAAGCTCGGCATACGCAAGGTGATCATCGCTTCCAGCGAGACCACCTACGGCCTTGTCTTCGCCAACGAGCCGCGTGATCCGACGCATTTTCCGCTCGACGAGGACTATGATGTCGACCCGATGGACTCTTACGCGCTGTCGAAGATCGTCAACGAGAAGACGGCGCGGGCCTTCGCGCTGCGCAGCGGCGCCGACATCTACGCGCTGCGCATCGGCAACGTCATCGAGCCGCACGAATATTCGCTGTTCCCGAAATGGTTCGCCGATCCCGGCTTCCGCAAGCGAATCGCGTGGAGCTACGTCGACGCGCGCGATCTCGGCCAGATCACCTTGCGGGCCATCGAGAAGGATGGCCTGGGCTATCAGGTGTTCAACGCGGCCAATGACGATACCTCGTCCGACCTGCCGACGGCGGAGCTGTTGCAGCGCTTTTATCCGGACGTGCCGGTCAAGGCCGAGCTTGGCGAATATGAGACGCTGCTGTCGAACCGCAAGGCGCGCGAGGTGCTCGGCTTCCGGCCCGAGCATAGCTGGCGCAAATACGTCAAATCGGCCTGAGGCAACGCCCAAATGCCGGTTGAGCTGTGCACATCTGCGCAGGTTGCGGCAAAGCGGGCCTGCCGTGCTTGACAGGCTCTGAAAACCGGATTTTCTGGACCTATGCGGGACGCGAAGCCGAACAACGAAAAAAAGCCGACGAAGACGACGGCCGCGGAGCGTCCAGCCGGCTTCCGCCGGGCCGACGCGCCACGCATCCCGGGCGCCAGCGTGCACACGTCTCTGGCCAGCGAAATCGGGCTTCGCATCGTGCGCGGCGACTATCCGCCGGGCACCATCCTGCCCAATGAAGCAAAATGGTCGGAGACCTTCGACGTCAGCCGCTCCGCGGTGCGCGAGGCGATCAAGATGCTGATGGCCAAGAGCCTTCTGGCGTCGCGGCCGAAAATCGGCAGCTGGGTCGAACCGAAGGAACGCTGGAATCTGCTCGACCGCGACGTGCTGTCCTGGTACGCGACGTCGCCGGACCGCGAGGTTTTCCTCAGGACTGTGCAGGAGTTCCGCCACATCATCGAGCCGGAGGCGACAGCCTTCGCGGCGATGCGGCGCACCGACGAGCAGATGGCCGAAATCAGCCAGGCCTGCCGCGAGATGGGGGAAGCGATCAACCTGCAGGAGCGCACCCGCGCCGACACGCGCTTCCATCTCGCCATCCTCAGGGCCTCGGGCAACGACTTGCTGGTGCCGCTCGGCGTGCTGATCGAATCCGCCTTCGACCATCTCTTCACCTACACGACCCGCGAGCTCGACAATCTGCAGCATGCCCAGAAGCTGCATGAGGCGATCGAGAGGAATATCCGCCTGCAAAGGCCGGATGCGGCGCGCAGCGCTGTCCGCAAGCTGCTCGCCAATACGGACGACGTGATCCAGTCGCGTTAAGGCCTTCTACCGGGCCAGTTGTCCAGCACAGAAACTTTGCCCGCCGCAGACCCGAGGATCCATGCCGCGACTTCGACACGCGGCAAGGGGGCAGAATTCTGCGCCGCTTGCATACTTCGGTCCAGGTAATGGCATGGATTCCAGGGTCTGCGCGCGTCGCTTCGCTCCTTGCTTCGCCCTGGAATGACGAGGTTCAGGAGCCTTCACGTCATCGCCAGCGTTTGCGCTGACTACCCCAAACGGACGTTGATAGCCTTGCCCGACAAGCCTGCGATCTTTCCAGATCCCTGTGTTGAGGAACTGGTGCCAGCCGGTTTCAGCAACCCTCAATCCTGCTTCTTGCGGCCGAAGGCGACGCGCAGCTCGTCCTTCGCCTTCTCCAGCACTTTTCTGCGCTCTTCGGGCAAGTTCCTGCCGGCGCGGTTGATGTAGAAATTCAACATCGACATAGCGGATTGGAACGGCTCGGCCTTGCGACGATCGCTGTGCTCGGCCGAGCGCTTGAGCGAGGCGGCGATCTTCTTGGCGTCGTCGGATTCGAAGACGTGCTCCTCGAGATCCAGCGCATCGCTGTGCTCGGTCACGTCGGCCGACCATTTCTTTTTGGCGGTCATGGCAAAACTCCTTCCTCAAGGCAAAACTCCAGGAGGAGAGACGGGTTCCAGGCTCTGGAGTCACCGAATTGTGCGTCCTGGCGCTGCTCGGCTCGGCAAATGCGCCGATAGTGGAGGCCGAACCGCCGACTTCGAGAACAGCGGACAGGAACGCCTTGACGACGATCTCCAGCAATGCAGCGCTCCCAGGCATAGACAGTAGCTATGCCTGGACGAGGTTGGCCGTTTCCGTATTGTTGGCGACCATAGGGGGCGTCGGCATGTGGGCGGTGGTCGTCGTCCTGCCGGCGGTCCAGGCCGAGTTCGGCATCGATCGCGCCGCGGCCTCGATGCCTTACACCGCGACGATGGTCGGCTTCGCGGCCGGCAATGTGCTGGTCGGGCGCGCCATCGATCGTGTCGGCTACTGGATTCCGGCGCTTGTTTCCTCGACGGCGCTGGCTGCCGGCTTCCTGCTGGCGTCGCTCTCCGGTTCGATCCTGCAATTCACGCTCGCTCAAGGCTTGCTGATCGGGTTGGGGACATCGGCGATTTTCGGACCGCTGATCGCCGACATCTCGCACTGGTTCAATCGTCGGCGCGGCGTTGCGGTGGCTGCGGCTGCGTCCGGCAGCTATCTCGCCGGAACGGTCTGGCCGGCGATCATACCGCCGCTGATGAGGGCGGAGGGCTGGCGCTTCACCTATCTGGCGATCGGCATCGCGTGCCTGGTGACGATGGTGCCGCTGGTCCTGATGCTGCGCCGTCGCGCTCCAGTGGTTGTGGCAGGCTCGCCAGGCACGCGCCCGGTCCAGCCGATTGCATTGTCGCCGGCGGCACTTCAGATGCTGCTGGTGGTAGCCGGCCTGGGCTGCTGCGTAGCGATGTCGATGCCGCAGGTGCATATCGTCGCCTATTGCATGGACCTCGGCTACGGCGTTGCGCACGGCGCCGACATGCTTTCGATCATGATGGCCGCCGGCGTCGTCAGCCGTCTCGCTTCCGGCTTCGTCGCCGATCGGATCGGCGGGGTGAAGACCTTGCTGATCGGTTCGGTGCTGCAATGCCTGTCGCTGTTCTTTTACATTCCCTTCGACGGGCTCGCCTCGCTGTACGCCGTCTCGCTGGTGTTTGGCCTGTCGCAAGGCGGCATCGTGCCTTGCTATGCGATCATCGTGCGGGAATACATGCCCGCCAAAGAGGCCGGCCAACGCGTGGGCATCGTCATCATGGCGACCATTTTCGGCATGGCTATCGGTGGCTGGATGTCGGGTTGGATCTACGACCTCACTGGTTCCTATTCGGCCGCGTTCCTGAACGGGATTGCCTGGAACCTGCTCAACATCCTGGTGATGGTTCTGGTGTTCTGGAAGGCAAGGCGCAGCGGCGTCGCCGTGGCCTGACGAGCTCGCGCCGGCGCTTTTCCAGGAAGACGCTTCGGCTTGACAACAAATCGCGGCTGCGCGACGCCAAGGCTAAAGCGCGTCGCGATCTTTCAGATTCGCTCTCTGCGCTTTAGGCTCTTGATTCTGCGCATGTCTTTGTCCCGAAACCGGTTCGGGAGACATGCTTTGATGAACGCGGTACAGGCCTGCGGGATGGCGACACCAGGGTCAATGGCATTGCAGGCGCGCAGCGGGCGGGGTTTGCCGCGCGAGGCTCGCCCTTGAGCAAGCCGCGCTCCCGTCGCGGCGGCGGCCGTCCGACCATCGCCGATGTGGCGCGCAAGGCCGGTGTCGGCGCCATCACCGTGTCGCGCGCGCTGCGCGAGCCCGGGCGGGTGTCGGAGGATCTTCGACGGCAGATACAGGCCGCGGTGGACGAGCTTGGCTACGTGCCCGACCCGAACGCCCGCGCGCTTGCCTCGGCGCGCGCCGAGGTGTTCGGCGTGCTGGTGCCCTCGCTCACCAACAACGTCTTCGCCGAGGTGGTGCGCGGCATCTATGACAGTCTTTCCGACAGTCCGTTCCGCATCCAGATCGGCAACACCCATTATTCGGGCCTCGAGGAAGAGCGGCTGTTGCAGGTCTTCGGATCGCAACGCCCGGCGGCGCTGATCGTGGCCGGCATCGACCAGACGCCCAGCGCACGGCGACTGCTGGAGAACGCCGGCTGTCCGGTGGTGCAGGTGATGGAGACCGGGCCGGACCCGGTCGACATGATGGTCGGCTTCTCGCATCTCAATGGCGGCAGGACGGCCGCCGAGCACCTCCTTGAAGCCGGATACCGCAAGATCGGCTTCATCGGCGCCAGGATGGATCCGCGCTCGCAGCGGCGCCTTGCCGGCTACCGCGCTGCCATGGAAGCCGCCGGCTTGTTCGATCCGCGCCTGATCACCACGACGCCGGTGCCGTCAAGCGTGAGCCTCGGACGCGAGCTGTTCCGCGACGCGCTGGCCAAAATGCCGACGCTCGACGGCGTGTTCTGCAACAACGACGATATCGCGCTCGGCGTCCTGTTCGAATGCCATCGCGCATCGCTCGACGTGCCGAAGCAGATCGGCATTGTCGGCTTCAATGATCTCGACATGATGCAGGTGTCGTTTCCTTCGATCACCAGCGTGCGTACGCATCGGTATGAAATCGGCACGCGCGCCGTCGCCATGGCGCTGGCGGCGATCGCCGGGAACCGGCCGGACCAGCGGATCATCGACCTCGGTACCGAGCTCATTCGGCGCGAGAGCACCGCGCGTTGAAGCATGTCTCCCGAAAGTGGAAACCGGTTTCGGGACAAAGACACGCGTAAAGATCAAAACCTAAAGCGCATGGAGCGAAAGATCGCGACGCGCTTCAGGGCTGCGGCGGAAGCGCCGGGCCAACCGCTGCGCACGGTTGCTTGAAGCGCTCTGAAGAACACGGAAAAATGACGAAGGCGGCGCTTTACAGCCTTGGATGGTAGCGCTACCATTTGTCTGTAAAATCAACATCCAGCAAAGGTCAGGTCTGTTTATTATACATAAGTAACAGCTCATGCTTGTTTATTATGTATAATATGATAGTTTTCTGAATGCCCCGGAGGGCGAGGGGAGAGGAGAAAGCAGGGCGACTCACGTCGCCCGGCAAGTGCTTCGGTTGGGCAGGAGGGTGCCGCCGACAGCATCAGCACTTCACAGTTCAGCTGATCACCATTTGGGAGGAATACCGATGATCAAGTCACTCGTTGGCGGCGTCGTTGCCGCCACTGCATTCGTCATGCTCCATTCGGCCGCAATGGCCGCCGGACCGGAAGTCGTCTCCGGTCCCGCCGCGCAGCCGGATTGCTTCGCGCCGTGGTCGGCGGACACCAAATTCTTCAAATATCCCAAGAAGGAAGGTCCGTTCCGCATCGCCTTCTCGAACGGCTATATCGCCAACACCTGGCGCATCCAGATGGTGCAGACGGCAAAGGCCTATGCGGCGCAGCCGGACGTGAAGGCCAAGATCAAGGAATTCAAGGTGGTCTCGACCGGCGAGGACGTGCCGGCGCAGATCTCGGCGATCAACAACTTCATCGATTCCGGCTATGACGCGATCGTCACCGACGCGCAGAACCCGACCGCCTTCGGCCCGGTCATCAAGCGCGCCAAGGAAGCCGGCATCGTGCTGGTCGCCTTCGACAACATCCTCGACACTAAGGACGCCATCAACGTCAATGTCGACCAGAAGGGTCTCGGCGAGTTGTGGGCCAAGTGGCTGGTCGAGAAGGTGCCGAACGGCGGCAAGATCCTCGAAGTGCGCGGCGTCGCCGGCACCTCAGTCGACACCGACCGCCACAACGGCATCCATGAGGTGCTGGATGCTTCCGGCAAGAAGTGGGACGTCACCGAAGTGGCCGGCAAATGGGATGACGGGGTGGCGCAGAAAGTGACCGCCGACGCCATTGCGACCAACGGCCCGTTCGACGGCATCACCGGCCAGGGCGGCGACACCGGCATCGTGCAGGCGATGATCGACGCCAAGCATCCTTTCGTGCCGTTCGGCGGCGAGACCGAGAACGGCTTCCGCAAATTCTGCGCCCAGCATTCGGCCGATGGGCTGAAATGCACTTCGGCCGGCTCCGGCCCGGCGCAGGTCGCGGTGGCCATCAAGACCGCGATCGCGGCGCTGGAAGGCGAGGTGGTGCCGCAGGAAGTGAAACTGCCGCTGGCGATCGCCTCGGATCCGGACATGAAGGAAGGGACCGACTACTTCCCGAAGGAATCCGACAACTTCTTCGTCGGCAATTCCTTCCCGACCTGCGGCATCAATTTCAGCGCGCAGGAAATCATGGGCCAGACCAAGGCGGACCAGTAAGCTTCCAAATCGATGGCTTGGCGCCGCGGATCAGCCGCGGCGCCGCTTCGTGCAGATATTACCTGGAGGCTCAATGGACGGTGCGGTTCCGCTCTTCCGCATGGAAGGCATATCCAAGCGCTATGGCGGCGTCAGAGCCTTGGAAAAGGCCGATCTTGAAGTCACCGCCGGCAGCATCCACGCCATTCTCGGTGAGAACGGCGCCGGCAAGTCTACGCTGATCAAGACCATGGCGGGCGTCGTGGCGCCCGACGAAGGCCGCATGACGCTGGACGGGCGCGAGGTGAGTTTTGCCTCGCCGGCCGCCGCCAACCAGGCCGGCATCGTCTGCATCTTCCAGGAACTGTCGCTCATCCCGGAGTTGAGCGTCGCCGACAACATCGTCATTTCCGATCCACCGAAGCGCTTCGGCATGATCGACCGCGGGGCGCAGCGGCGCATCGCGGAAGAAGCGCTGGCGCGCGCCGGCGCTTCCGACATCCATCCCCGCGCCCTGGTCAAGGACCTGCCGCTGTCGCGCCGGCAGATGGTGGAGATCGCCAAGGCGCTGGCCCGCAAGCCGCGCATCCTGATCCTCGACGAAGCGACCTCTGCGCTGACGGCGGCGGATGTCGCCAAGGTCTTCGAGGTGCTGAAGCGGCTGCGCTCGGAAGGACTGGCGCTGCTCTACATCTCGCACCGCATGAACGAGATCGCCGAATTGGCCGATCACTGCACTGTCTTCCGCAACGGCCGCAATGTCGCGAGCTACAAGGCCGGAACCAAAAGCGACAATGAGGTGGTCGAGCTCATGATCGGCCGCGAATACAGCCACATCTTCCCGCCGAAACCCGCTGCCGCACCGGCTGCGACGCCGGTGCTCGAGGCGCGCAATCTCTCCTGGGCCGACCGGTTGGACAATATTTCGCTGAGCGTCAGGGCCGGCGAAGTGGTCGGCCTTGGCGGCCTCGACGGGCAGGGCCAGCGCGAATTGCTGCTTGCCTTTTTCGGCGTGTTGCGCGGCCTGCGCGGCGAGGTGCTGATCGACGGCAAGCAGGCTTCCATCTCCAGCCCGAAGGCAGCCAGCGACGACGGCATCGGCATGGCGCTGATCCCCGAGGATCGCAAGACCGAGGGGCTGATGCTGCCGATGACGGTGCGCGAAAACCTCTCCTTCGCGGCGCTCGACCGGCTGGCCAAGGGCGGCATCATCGATCGCGCCGCCGAACAGCGCCTGATTGACGACATGGTCGGGCTGCTGGCGATCAAGACGGCGGGACTCGATATTCCCGTCGGCGCGCTCTCGGGCGGCAACCAGCAGAAGGTGGTCATTGCCAAATGGCTGATGCGGCAACCGCGCATCATCCTGCTCAACGACCCGACGCGCGGCATCGATGTCGGCACCAAGCAGGAAATCTACCAATTGATGCGCAAGCTGGCGGATCAGGGCGCCGCGATCCTGTTCTATTCGACCGACTATGACGAACTGATCGGCTGCTGCGACCGCGTACTCGTGCTCTATGACGGCAGCGTCAAGCGCGAACTTGTCGGCGCCGACATCACCGAGCACGCGCTGATCGCCAGCGCGCTCAACATCCATGGCGAAGGCGCCGACATGAAGCAGGGAGCGGGCGCGTGAAGGACTGGCGCTACTTACTGGCCGAGCAGCGCGGAACGCTGCTGGCGCTCGGCATCTTCATCGTCATGTTCATCATCTACACGACGAACCATCCCGCGGGGTTCACCGCCAATGTCGTGCAGACGGCCGCCAACAAGGGCGTGCTTCTGGCCTTCGTCGCCATGGCGCAGACGCTGGTGGTGATCACCGCCGGCATCGACCTGTCGGTCGGCATGATCCTGCTCCTCACCAATTGCCTGGCGTCCTGGCTGGTGGTCGGCACGCCGCTGGAGACCACGCTCGGCGTGATCGCAGTTCTTGCCGCGGGACTGGTTTGCGGAGCGATCAACGGCGCCATCGTCATCTACGGGCGCCTGCAGCCGATCGTCGCCACGATCGCCACCGGCGCTGTCTATTACGGCATCGGGCTCCTGCTGCGGCCGTTTCCGGGCGGATCGGTCAATGAAGACCTGGCCGACGCGCTGACGGGAAAGCTTTTCGACGTGATCCCGACCTCGCTGGTCGCGCTGCTCGTCGTCGTGCTGGTCGTCTGGGTGCCGTTCAGCCGTTCGGAATTCGGCCGCGCGGCTTACGCCGCGGGCTCGTCCGAAACGGCTGCCTATATGTCGGGCGTGCCGATCCGGCGCGGCAAGTTCATCGCCTATGCGCTGGCCGGCGTGCTGGCCTCGGTCGGCGGCCTGTTCCTCACCTTCTTCACCTATACGGGCGAGGCGGCCTATGCGAGCGGCAATTCCTACACGCTGTTCTCGATCGCGGCAGTCGTGCTCGGCGGCGTCTCGCTTTTCGGCGGCAAGGGCAGCGCCATCGGCGCGATCTTCGGCGCGCTCGCCTTCCGCACCATCGGCGACCTGTTGTTCGTCTTCGACTTCGATCCGCTCTGGCAGCCGCTGTTCCAGGGCGTTATCCTGCTGATCGCGGTCAGCCTCGGCGCCTTCGCGCTGTTTCGGGTACGCAACCGGTTGGAGTGGTTCCTGTGAGCGAAACAACGCTTGGCGGCATCGCTGGCCGCATGCCGAAATTCATCCGCCGCGCCGACCCGGCGGTGCTCACGGCCTTCGCCTGCATCGTCATCCTGCTTTTGCTCGGCAGCCTCTATTCGCGCAGCTTTCTGTCGCCGGAATATCTGCTGCAGCAATTGAAGGTCGCGTCCTTCCTCGGCGTCATCGCCACCGGCATGATGCTGGTCATCCTGCTCGGCCAGATCGATCTCTCCGTGCCATGGTCCGTCGCCGCAGGCGCCATGATGGCCTGCGCTGCGGCCGCCTATGGGCCGGTCGGCATCGCCTTGGCCATTCCCTTCGGCGTGCTGTGCGGTGTGGCGATCGGCATCGTCAACGGCATCGGTGTCGCCTATCTGCGCATTCCCTCGATGATCATCACCTTGGCCACCAACGCCGTCGCGCAAGGCCTGATGGTGGTCTACACCGGCGGTTTCTCGCCACAGGATTCGGCGACGGCGGCGATGCGCTATCTGGCGACGGGCTTCACCATTCCAGGCGTTCCCAATGCCGTCATCATCTGGGCGCTGATCGGCGCCGCGATGGTCTTCGTCTTGACCCGCACCAGCTTCGGCCGGGCCGTCTACGGCATCGGCAACCGCGAGCGCGCCGCCTATCTCTCGGGCATCGACACGCGCCGCATCGTGATGATCGCCTTCGCCGTCTCCGGCGGGCTGTCGGCTTTCGGCGGCGTGCTTCTGGCGGGCTATGCGTCGAAGGCGGCGCAATCCATGGGCGATGCCTATCTGCTGCCGTCGATCGCCGCCGTCGTGCTCGGCGGCACGTCGATCCTCGGCGGGCGCGGCTCCTATCTCGGGACGGTGGCCGGCGTGATCCTGATCACGCTGTTGCAGTCGATTCTCTCGGTCATGCAGATGCCCGAGGCCGGACGGCAGATCATCTATGGCGTCGTCATCGTCGCCATGCTTCTGCTCTACGGGCGCGCGCCGGCAAGCCGCTGACCGTGGATGAGGCAAGCGCAGGACCGCAGATCCCGGAGCGTCGCATGAACGATCTTCGGACCGCGCCGGCCGTCGTCGTGATGGGTGTTGCCGGTTGCGGCAAGACGGCCGTCGGCGAGGCGCTCGCCGGGGCGCTTGGCGCCGACTTCATTGAAGGAGACCGGCTGCATCCGCCGGAGAACGTGGCGCGCATGGCACGCGGCGAGCCGCTGACGGACGCGCTGCGCGAGGGCTGGCTCGACGCCATAGGGGAGCACATCGCGGCCTCGGTTGCGGGCAAACGCAAAGCGGTGGCGGCATGCTCGGCGCTGAAGCGGACCTATCGCGAGCGGCTGAGCCGCTTTTGTCCGGAGATCATCTTCCTCTATCTGAAGATCGATCGCGAGACCGCCTGGCGGCGGGTCGCCAACCGCAAGGGCCATTTCATGCCCGCTAGCCTCGTCGACAGCCAGTTCGCCACGCTGGAAGAGCCCGCCGCGGACGAGCGGGCGGTGACGGTCGACGGAACCCGAAGCGTTACCGGGATTCTAAAAGAGATCGTCGGCTAGCATCAATTGCCGGAGCTTCATGCCCCCTCGTTGCCGATCGCGGCCTCGGTCGGCCGCTCGGTCAGCCGCGCGGCGCTCGACCAGGCCATCATCTGCTCCGGACAGAGTTTGAGCGTTTCCAGCATATGGTCGCGCTTCGACAGGATAAATCCCGCCTGAACGACGAGGTTCTTCCCTGCCGTGTCCTTGACAGGCGATGTGGGCGCCTCTGGACGCGCGCTCAGCTCGCCGACGATCGCCCGATATTGGCGAAAGGGGACCGTCTCGATCGTCGCCATATGAAACAGCGCCGCACCCGCGCGCGCGGCGAAGTTTGCCGGCGCCGAGGCGAGGTGGGTCCAGCCGCGCTCGCCCATGGCGGCCTCGGCGAAGGCGGAGCCGGCATAGATGGTGTTGGTCATCAGCACGACGCCGTTTGCCTTCAGCGCCTTCTGGACGCGCGTGGTGACCTGATAGGCGTCGGTGCGCTCAAAGACGATCCGGCTTTTCAGGAAGCGGTTCTCGACCTTGACCAATGGCGGATTGAGCACGCGGAAGCCGAATTGGCTCGGCGAGAAGCCGTGATACCGCGCGCTCACCTGATGGGTATCGACGCCTGCCTCATGCAGGGCGCGCTTGCCCATGATCGTCTGCGCCGTGAACTGGTCGCACCATATGATCACCCCGCGCCCGTTGCGCAGGGCTTGTTGCAGAGCCTCGAGGCCTTCCAGCCGGATCGCCGGCGACCAGCGCCAGCCGGCGACGAGATGCGCCGCAAAGTCAGCCGCCGGCGGTGAATGGCGGCGAGTTGCGCGTCGAACATCGCTCGCGTGTCGACGGCATTGCCGAGCACTGCCCTCACCGCCACGTCGTAGCGGGCGAACTCCTTGCGAAGGTGGCGCTTGCGCCGGAGCCTGGACACCCAGCCGCAGATGGGTTCCCAACAGGAGACCGGCAGCATCGCCGCAACGCCGATATAGAAACAGGACAGCAGGCTCTCCCGCAGGTCCCGGTTGGTGAAGCGGCGCAGTTTTCCGGGGCGGATGACCTTGCGGCTGAAGAAGCGGACGGACTCGTTGCGCTCCGGCACCGGCACGTCGGCGGTGATCTCGGCATGATAGATCTCGTTCGACGTTGGCTGCCGGATGGCCCTGCGGGATTTGCCAAGCCAAGGCAGCCTCATGCGTCAGAGCCCCGTTTCGTCCTCTGGATAGAGCATGATCTTGTCCGAAAACCGGCCCCACTTTTTGCGTTCGCTGACCTTCGGTTCGGGATCATGCTCAGCCGCTTTACTGCGTCGAAAGCAGACAAGCAACCAAGGAGCCGCTGCCGAGGGAGGGGCGCTTCAGATCTGCGAGGTGAGCTCTGCGGGGAAATCGTCGTTGTCGGCGTCGCGCATGGCGGCGAGGCTGCGGTTGTCGAGCACCTCGGCGATCGCCTGGCGCACTTCCAGCATCATGTGGCGGACCTGGCAGGTGGCCTCGTCGCAATCCTCGCAGCGCTGGTATTGCGTGCGGCTGGCGCAGGGGATCGGCGCCAGCGGCCCGTCGAGCACGCGCACGACATGGCCGATCTTGATCTCGGAAGCGGGCCGGGCGAGGCGGTAGCCGCCTTCCTTGCCCTTGCGGCTCTGGACGAAACCGGCATTGCGCAACTCGCCCAGGATCGCATCCAGGAATTTCTTCGGGATGTTGTTGGCGACGGCGATGTCGTTGACGAATGCAAGCTGGCCAGCCGGCAGGCCGGAAAGATGCACGAGGGCCTTGAGGCCGTATTTGCCTTTTTTGGTCAGCATGCCCGATTCAGTTCATCAAACCCCAATGGCCCTGCATCTGGCGGTTGTTTGTGTGCAAATCATGACAGTTGACCGCCTGGCCCAATGATTTGCCCGGCAGCTTAGGCACAAACGCGTTGATTCTTCGTAACGTTTTTCACGTTGGCCGCCGGATTTCCCCTGCGAAATGCCGGCCAGCTCAAACGAGAAAGCCGGCTAACGCCGGCTTCCCTGCGCTTCCTGATTGTGCAGGGGCTCAGCGGCTGCCGTAGGCCTGGTCGAGCAGTCCGCCTGCAGCGAAATGCTCCTTCTGTACCTTGTCCCAGCCGCCGAAGACGTCCTCGACGGTCAGCAGCCGGACGTCCGGGAAGTCGGCCTTGTGCTTGGCGGCCACCGTCGCGTCGCGAACCCGCAAGCCGTTCTCGGCGGCGATCTCCTGGCCGTCCGGCGTGTAGAGGAAGTCGAGATAGGTTTTGGCGAGATCGCGGCTGCCATGCTCGTCGGCGACCTTATCGACGATTGCCACCGGGAACTCGGCGAGCAGACTGACCGAAGGCGTGACCTGCTCGAATTTGTCGTCGCCATACTCCTTGCGGATGCCGCGCGTTTCCGACTCGAAGGTGATCAGCACGTCGCCGATCTCGCGCTGGACGAAAGTGGTGGTGGCTGCGCGGCCGCCGGTGTCGAAGATCGGCACGTTGTTGAAGAGCTTGGTGATGAATTCCTTCACCTTGGCGTCGTCGCCCTTGAAGGCTTCCTTGGCGTAGGCGGTGGCGGCGAGGTAGGTGTAGCGCGCATTGCCGGACGTCTTCGGGTTCGGGAAGATCACCTGCACGTCGTCGCGCACCAGATCGTTCCAGTCCTTGATATGCTTGGGATTGCCCGCGCGGACAAGGAATGAAGGCAAGGAATAGAAGGGCGAGGCGTTGTCCGGAAAATCCTTCTGCCAGTCGGCCGAGACAAGGCCCTTCTTAACCAGGAAGTCGACGTCGGTGACCTGGTTGAAGGTGACGACATCGGCGCCAAGACCTTCGGCGATCGCGCGCGCCTGCGCCGAGGTGCCGGCATGCGACTGATCGATCGTGACGCCGGGGTGCTTGGCGTTGAAGGCTTTGTTGATGTCGACGAACAGCTCGCGGCCGACGTCGTAGGATGCGTTCAAGAGCTTGTCGGCCGACCAGGCTTGGGAGGACGCGAGGACGAGACCGGCAGCTGCCGCAATGCTGAGCAATAGACGCTTCATGAAAACAGGCTCCCTGGAAATGGATCGAAGCTATGGCGCGACCATAGTGAGGAAAGCCTGGCCCGACGAGGCACGCACTCCGGGAGGTGAGCAAAGCTCTGGAAAATATCTCGCCGAAACAGCTCTTTGCTAGGATTTTCTTCCAAGCAGATTCATGAGTGACCCAGGCTGGGGCGCCGGAGGGCGTGAAGGTAATTCAGGACTTCGGAAAAAGCTTCCAGCGCCGCGGCCTGAAGGCCACGCGGCTCTTCTGCGCGGCGGGATGGTCGACCGGCAGTTCGATCTCGACGCGCTGGCGTTCGCCGCCGACCTCGAGCTCGACGCGCCTGGTGCCGGCAACGCGGCGGCTGGCGGCAACCGTCCCGGCGATGCAGCCGCTGCAGCCGTCCAGCAGGTCGACATCGTGCGGGCGGAAGTAGAGAACAGCCTCGCCGGACGGCGCATGCGGCGCCTGCAGTCCGATCGGCCGGTCGGCGATCCAGACCTCGCCGTTCTCGACCTTGACCGGCAGCGAGCTCGACTCGCCGATGAAGGAATAGACGAAAGGCGAGTTCGGCGTGTCGTAGATATCGTCGGCGGTGCCGACCTGCTCGATGCGGCCCTGGCTCATGACGACGACACGGTCGGCGAGCTCCAGCGCTTCTTCCTGGTCGTGCGTGACAAAGACGGTCGTATGGCCGGTGCGGTCATGGATCTCGCGCAGCCAGCGGCGCAACTCGCGGCGAACCTGCGCGTCGAGCGCGCCGAAAGGTTCGTCGAGCAGAAGCACCTTGGGCTCGATCGCCATGGCGCGCGCCAAAGCCACGCGCTGGCGCTGGCCGCCGGAAAGCTGCGCCGGATAACGCTTTTCCAGGCCCGACAGCTGGACGAGGTCGAGCAGTTCGAGCGCCCGGCGGCGGATTTCCTGCCCCGACGGCCTCGCGGCGCCGTGCCGGACCTTCAGGCCGAAGCCGATATTGTCGGCAACCGTCATGTGGCGGAACAGCGCGTAATGCTGGAAGACGAAGCCGACATTGCGCTCCTGGATCGACTTCTGCGAGGCGTCCTCGTCGCCGAAGAAGATGGCGCCCTTGGTCGGGCGCTCCAGGCCGGCGATCAGGCGAAGCAGCGTCGTCTTGCCGGAGCCCGACGGGCCGAGCAGCGCGATGAGCTCGCCCGACTTGATGTCGAGCGATACGTCATGGAGCGCCGGAAACCGCTCGAACTCCTTGCGCACGTTGACGACACGAACTTCCATGCAAATCCCTCAGTTTCGTTGATGCATATCATTATCCCAAAACCGCTACGCACTTTTGGGTGACATGCATCTAGTGTCCGCGTGTCGCGGCGATCTCGGCGCCGTAGCGCATCTCGAGAAGCGTTTTCAAGACCAGCGTCACCAGCGCCAGGCCGGCGAGCAGCGAAGCGACGGCAAAGGCGCCGACGGCGTTGTATTCGTTGTAGAGGATCTCGACATGCAGCGGCATGGTGTTGGTGAGGCCGCGTATATGGCCCGACACCACCGAGACCGCGCCGAACTCGCCCATGGCGCGCGCATTGCACAGAAGCACGCCGTAGAGCAGCCCCCATTTGACGTTGGGCAGCGTCACATACCAGAAGGCCTGCCAGCCGCTGGCACCCAGCGAAAGCGCCGCCTCTTCGTCGCCATTGCCCTGTTCCTGCATCAGCGGGATCAGCTCGCGCGCGACGAAGGGGAAAGTGACGAAAATGGTAGCCAGCACGATGCCGGGCACGGCGAAAAGGATGACGATGCCATGCGCCTTCAGCCAGGCACCGAGCAGTCCCTGCGCGCCGAAGAGGAGCACATAGACCAGGCCGGAAATGACCGGCGAGACCGAGAAGGGCAAGTCGATGAGCGTTGTCAGAAACGCCTTGCCCTTGAACTCGAACTTGGCGATCGCCCAAGCGGCCGAGATGCCGAAGATGACGTTCAGCGGCACCGAGATCGCCGCCACCAGCAAGGTCAGGCGGATGGCCGACCGCGTGTCGGGGCCGGAAAGGGCTTCCGTGTAGGCGCCGATGCCTTTGGCAAGCGCCTCGTGGAAGACGACGATCAGCGGCAAAAGCAGGAAGACGGCGAGGAAGGCCAGGGCGATTGCCATCAGCACGGCCTTGACGGGCCGGCTTTCGGTTACCGCGGCCGACTGGCTCTCGTGATGCGGCTCGTAGGATTTGATCTCGGGATCAGCCATAGCGCTTGCGGCTCCATGTCTGGACGAGATTGACGACCAAAAGCATCACGAAGGACAGCGCCAGCATGATCGCGGCGATCGCGGTCGCCGCCTCGTAATTGTATTCCTCGAGCCGGATGACGATCAGAAGCGGCGCGATCTCGGACTTGAAGGGCAGGTTGCCGGCGATGAAGATGACCGATCCGTATTCGCCGACGCCGCGCGCGAAGGCGAGCGAGAAGCCGGTGATGATCGCCGGCGCCAGGCCGGGGAAAAGCACGCGGGTGATGATCTGGAAGCGGTTGGCGCCCAATGTGGCGGCCGCTTCCTCGACCTCCTTGTCGAGCTCTTCCATGATCGGCTGGACGGTGCGCACGACGAAGGGCAGGCCGATGAACACAAGCGCGATGACGATACCGAGCGGCGTGTAGGCGACCTTGATGCCGAGCGGCATCAGGAGATGGCCGATCCAGCCATTCGGCGCATAGAGCGTGGTGAGCGCGATGCCGGCGACGGCCGTGGGCAGGGCAAAGGGCAAGTCGACCATCGCGTCGGCGATGCGGCGCCCGGGGAAACGGTAACGGACCAGCACCCAGGCGACGACGGTGCCGAACACGACATTGACCACAGCCGCCAGAAAGGCCGTGCCGAAGCTTATCTTCAGCGCGTTGAGGGTGCGCCGGTCGACGACGATCGCCCAGAAATCGGCCCAGCCGAGCGCGGCCGAACGCCAGACCAGCCCCGAAAGCGGGATGAGGATGATGAGCGTGAGGTAGGCAAGCGAGAAGCCGAGCGTCAATCCGAAGCCCGGAATGACACTCGGCTGCCTGAATCGCCACCCCGCTTTGGCGGGTGCTGTGGTCATGCTGTTCTGGATCGTCCCTTCTATTCAAACCAGAATGGCTTTGCGCAGTCGCATTCGGCCGGCATGCCCGAGGCTCACCGGCCGTCCGGCTTCACTGCGCCGGCTTGTAGATCTGGTCGAATATACCACCATCGCCGAAATGGTAAGGCTGCGCTTTCTTCCAGCCGCCGAATTGCGGGTCGTCGATGGTGACCAGCTTGATTGCCGGGAGCTTGGCAAGGTCCTCGGCCGGCACCAGGTCGGGCTTGGCCGGGCGATAGTGGTTCTTGGCGATGATGGTCTGGCCTTCCTTGGAATAGAGCCAGCTCAGATAGGCCTCCGCGACCTTGCGCGTGCCCTTGGCATCGACATTGGCGTCGACGACGGCGACCGGCGGCTCTGCCAGGATCGAGGTCGGCGGGTAGACGATGTCGAAATTGTCGGCGCCGAATTCGTCGAGCGCGAGATAGGCTTCATTCTCCCAGGCGATCAGCACGTCGCCCAGGCCCTTCTGCGCGAAGGTCACCGTCGAACCGCGCGCGCCGGTATCGAGGACGGGGACGTTCGCATAAAGCTTGCCGACGAACGCCTTGGTCTTGGCTTCGTCGTTGCCGTCATTGGCGTTCGCATAGGCCCAGGCGGCAAGGTAGTTCCAGCGCGCGCCTCCGGACGTCTTCGGGTTCGGGGTGATCACCTGGACGCCGTCCTTCACCAGATCGCTCCAGTCGTGGATGCCCTTGGGATTGCCCTTGCGCACCAGGAAGATGATGGTCGAGGTGTAAGGCGCCGAGTTGTTCTCGAACTTCGTACGCCAGTCCGGGCTGATCTTCTTTGTCTTCGAGACGATGGCGTTGATGTCGCCTTCGAGCGCCAGCGTCACGACGTCGGCGTCGAGGCCGTCGATCACCGCCCGGGCCTGCGCGCCGGATCCGCCATGCGACTGCTGGATGGTTACGGTTTCGCCGGTCTCCGCCTTCCAATGCGCGGCAAACGCCTCGTCATAGGCTTTATAGAGTTCACGTGTCGGGTCGTAGGACACATTCAGAATGGTCGTGTCGGCAAACGCGAAACCGAGCGTGCCGAACTGGACAGATGTGGCGACCAGCGCGCCGAGCAGTTTCCTGAAATGAGGTTTGGTCATTCCCGCCTCCGTTGAACTGCTGCGAACTCTACCGAGTTTATAGAATTTAGATGCATTGAATGTTGCCTTTTTCGCCTCCTCGAAGCAATTTTTCGCCGTGATTGGACTGGTTGAGGAAATGATTTCCTCTGCGCCGGCCGCACGGCTCCTCATCAGCCGAGCTAATTAGAAACGGTCGGGGGCGGGGCAAGCCTCGGGTTCGCCTTAATTGGCGGTGACCGGAAAATCGAAGCGCTGTTTTGGAAAAGGTTCTTTGGCAAGGGTGAAGTGCCACCATTCGCGCGCATAGTTGCGGAAGCCGGCGGCACGCATGGCGGTAAGCAGTATCTTGCGGTTTGCCGCCGCTTCGGCGGGAAGAGGGCGGTGCGCCGTCTCGCTCATCGGATCGAAGCAGTCGAAACCGGTGCCGAAGTCGAGCGTGCCGCCATCCGGCGCGCCGCAGGCCGGGTGTATAGAGCTTTTCTTGCCGGTCTTGGCGATGGCGAGGTCGACCGTCGAGCCGCGCGAATGGCTGGACAACTCACCGACATAGCCCTTGGCGATCAGATCGCCGCGGTCGACGGTCGGATACCATTGCGGATCCGGCGGGCCGTCCTCCCTGGTCCATCTACCCATGTCGGCGACGGCGCGCCGGGCGGTAGCAGTCGAAGACGACCAGCGTCAGGCCCTTGGCGGTGATGGCTTTCTGGACGCCGGACAGTGCCTTCGCCGCCGTCGCGGTCAGGATGCAGACCGGCGCGTCATAACCGTAGACCTTGCGATGCAGGAAGTTTTCGCGGCCGGCGTAGCGGATATCCTGGCGGATGGTCGGGTCGATTTCGGCGAGCCTGACGAAGCCGGCGGGGAGGGGGTTGGCGTAAGCGGAGAGAGATATCAGCAGGGCGAGTGCTACGAAAAGCGCTCCTAACGAAGGTCGGCGCGAGGCACCCCCCTCTGCCCTGCCGGGCATCTCCCCCGCAAGGGGGGAGATTGGTAGCTCGGGCGCCGGCGCTATTTTTCTGACGTTGAAGATTGGCGGAGGCAGCGAAGCGAATAATCTCCCCCCTTGCGGGGGAGATGGCCGGTAGGCCAGAGGGGGGTGCCTCGCGCCCAGCAGAAGATGGATAAGCACAACCTTCTGAATCGCTTGCCGTATTCTACTCAACGAAAACCTTCACGCTCGCCGCCCGTCCTGCCGCGTCGATCACCGTCAGCGTCGAATAGCCGGTGCCGTCGGGTTGCCAGGTCGCGGTGCGGCGGCGATCGATGCCGGCAAGCGGCTTGCCGTTGGCGAGCCAGCGGAACGGCGCGCGGCCGCCCTGGAGCTTCAGAATCAGCGGCGTGGCGTCGGCGGAGTTGGTGCCGAGGTCGACGCGCGCGCCGTTGGGCGGGAAGACGATGGTCGGCGCGGGCTCGGTGGCGGTGGCCTGCACCAGACCGTCGGCGCCGGCGCCGAAGCGGGCAAGCGTCACCGGCAGTTCCTCGCGCCGGGGGTTGAAGACGCCAGGCGGCCGGCCGGACAGCGGCACGCTGGCAAGGCCGGAACGGACGAAGCCTTCGAACAGGATGGGTGCCGCCGAGACATAGCCCGACAGGCCGGGGACGGGGCTGGCATCGGCGCGGCCGACCCACACACCCAGCACGTAACGGCCGTCGAAGCCGACGGACCAGGCATCGCGATAGCCGTAGGAGGTGCCGGTCTTGTAGGCGATACCGCGCTGCATGGCGCCTTCCGGCGGCTTCACGCCGGACAGGATGTCGTTGATCTGCCAGGCCGCCTGGTCGTCGAGGATGGTGGCGGTGGTGCGCTCGGCATCGGCCGGCTCGGTGCCGTCATGCAGCGTGTGCATTTTGCCGCCATTGGCGAGCCCGGTATAAAGCTGCACCAGGTCGCGCAAGGTCACGCCGACGCCGCCAAGCCCGATCGCCAAGCCCGGCGCCTCGTTGACCGGCAGGATCGGGTTGACGCCGGCCTGGCGGAAGCGCGCCGTCAGCCGCGCCGGACCGACGGCGTCGAGCACGCGGATCGCCGGCACGTTGAGCGACAATTGCAGGGCCTGGCGGATCGAGACATCGCCCTGGTAGCCCATGTCGAAATTCTTCGGACGGTAGCCCCCGAAGTCGGCCGGACTGTCCTCGATGATCATCTCCTGCGCCACCAGCCCCTGCTCGAAGGCAAGTCCGTAGATGAAAGGTTTCAGCGTCGAGCCGGGCGAGCGCACCACCTTGGTCATGTCGATCCAGCCTGAGCGGCTGGCGTCGAAGAAATCGGCCGAGCCGACCTCGCCGAGGATGTCGCCGGTGCGCGCATCGGCCATCACCATGGCGACGGAAAGTTTCGGACCGAGCTTCCTGGCGGCATCCCTTGCCACCTGCTCCAGCCCTTGCTGCACGCTCTTGCGGATCGTGAGCTGCAGCGGCTTGCCGGGCACGGCCTTGGGCAGCATGGCATAGGAAGCATGCGCAGCCAGCGCCGGCAGTTTTCTGCGCAGGCCGGAAACATCGTCCAGCGCGGCCCGGGCAGCTTCGCGTTCGCCGAGCAGGCCGGCCGAGACCATGCGGGTCAGCACGCGGTCGCGCGCGGCGTGCGCGATGCCGAGATTGCGATCGGGACGGCGCCTTTCCGGCAGTTGCGGCAGTGCCACGAGGAGGGCCGATTCCGACACGGTCAGCCGCTTCGGCTCCTTGCCGAAATAGGCGAGCGAGGCGGCGCGCACGCCTTCGAGGTTGCCGCCATAGGGCGCCAGCGTCAGGTAGCGTTCGAGGATTTCCTGCTTGGAGAGCCGCCGCTCGATCTGGATGGCGCGCAGCATCTGCTTGAGCTTGGAGCCGAGGCTGCGGCTGTCGCGCGGCTCGATGAGCCGGGCAAGCTGCATCGACAAGGTCGAGCCGCCTGACACGATATGGCCGCTGGTGACGAGCTGGCCGGCGGCGCGGCACAACGCCAGGATATCGACGCCGCGATGATCCCAGAAGCGCTTGTCTTCATAGGCCACCAGCATGTCGACGAATTGCTTGTCGACCTGGTCGAGCCGGGTTTCGAGCCGCCAGTAGCCGTCCGGCGTGGCGAAGGCGCGCAGCAACTGGCCGTCGCGGTCCTGGACTTCCGTCGAGACCGTCAGCCTTACCGGCAGCGGCGGCGGGAAGGCGCGGTCGAGTTCCCGGAGCGAGGCGATCGACGCGGCCGCGAAGCCGGCGAGGCAGGCGCCTGCGATTGCGGTTCGTTTGAGGAATTTTCTGGAGAGCATGGTGCTGCCCCTCATCCGCCTGCCGGCGCCTTCTCCCCGTATAGGGACGGGGAGAAGGCTAAACCGGCGACCTTGCTATTCCGCCTTGACCTCCATAACGCCGGTGGCGGTACGGGCCGAGTATTGCGGCCGGTACATGTCTTCCACCGTCGCCGCCGGATGGGCGTAGGTGCCCGGCGTCACGGCGCGCACGACATAGGCCAGCGTGATGTTGCGGTCGCTGTCGCCTTCGTTCGGATTGAAGGCGGCGACGAAGCGGTCGTCGCGGAACTCCAGATGCGCGGCGTCGGTCTGCGCCAGCCAGGAGAAGTTCGACAATTGCGCGCTGGAAACCAGGCTCGGATTGTCGATCTCGAAGCCGGCCGGCAACAGATCGGTGATCAGCAGCCGCGACGGCCATTTGTTCTGCTCGTAGACCTTGAGCACGACCACGTAGCGCTCGTTCTGCTTGGCCTCGGTGACATTGGCCGCGGTGCCGTCGAGCTTGTAGTAGGTGCGATCGATGGTGAAGCCGTCGCCGCCGGCCGGCAGCGGATCGACCGGCGCGGCGACCGCGGTCACCACCGCCTGCAGCGGCGTCGCGCCGGTGTTGGCGATGGTGAGCGGGCTGTCGACGAGGTCGCTGCCGGCGACCTGGTCGGAGTAGCCGCCCGAATGCGGCGCGCCGTTGACGGAAAGCGTGATGGAATCATTGCCTTCCTTCAGTGCCCGCGCGGCAAGCAACATCCAGGATTCGTCCTGCGTGCTCGTCCAGCGGGCGTCCGCTCGCGCCACGCCCACCAGCTTGATCAGTTGCGGCATGATGCTGGGCACCGGCTTCGATTCCGCCGCCAACGCCAGCAACGCCGCGCCGTCACGCAGCCGCGAGCCGTAGTCCGAGCGGTACCAGTCGTAGTCGGTTTCAGCCTGCGCCAGCCTGAGCGCCGTCTGGAAGGTCGATTCCGAACGCTGCGTGTCGCCGTAGAGCGCGAGGCTCGCCGCCAACTGGGCGACGGCCATCGGGCTGGAGAAGGCTTCGAGTTGGGTATCGGCGTAATAACGCAGATCGCCGATCGAGGCCTTCTTGTTGCGGGCGAGCACATAGAGCGCATAGGCGATCTCGCTGCCCTTGTCCTGGACGTCCTGGTCGTAGCCAAGCGAGTTCTGCAGGTTGTTCAGCGCCTGGTTCATGGCAAGCGCGGGAACATCATACTTCTGCTCGCGCGCCCGGGTCAGGAATTCGCTGACATAGGCGTCGAGCCACAGATCGCCGGAGCCAGGTCCCCAGAGGCCGAAGCTGCCGCTCGACGACTGGTACGAGAGCACTTTGTAGATGGCGTCCTGGATGCGTTGATGCAGGTCCGGGTCGCTCTCCATGCCGATGCTCTTGGCCATGTCGTTGACATAGAGCAGCGGCATGGCGCGGCTGGTGGTCTGCTCGGCGCAGCCATAGGGGTAGCGGTCGAGCGACATCAGCAGCGACGGCACGTCGAGCGCGGACGACTGCGAGACGCCGACGCTGACCGAAGCGCCGTCGAGCACGCTCGCGGCGAGCAGTTCCTTGTCGACCCGCAACGACCCGCCATTGGGCTTCAGATCGACAACCATGCGGTTGGTGACCGGAAGCTGCGCCGGGCGCACCGGCAGATAGAGCGTTTGCTCGACTTGCGTGCCGTCGGCGTGCGCGAGCTTGACCGTGACCGAGGCGTCGCCCGCGGTCTTGGCGACCAGCGGGAAGCTGAGCGACTGGCGCTTGCCCTGGGCGAGCGTCAGCTTCTCGGGCAGGGGCTTGTCGCCGGTCGTAAGATCTCCGGTCGTGGTGACCGAGAGCGCATAGTCGCCGGCCGGGCCATCGGTGTCGGCGATGTCGAGGCGCATGGTCGCCGCATCGCCCGGCGCCAGGAAGCGCGGCAGGCCGGCGGTGATCACCACCGGATCGCGCACGATGACGTCAGTCTCAGCATGGCCGACCGCATCCTTGGTCCAGGCGACCGCCATGACGCGAACGGTGCCGTTGAACTGCGGGATGTCGAAATCGACGCGCGCCTTGCCGTTGGCATCGAGCTCGACCGGGCCGGAGAAGAAGGCGACCAGCTTTTCGGTCGGCGGGCTGCCCTGCGCCTGCATGTTCGCCCCGTCGCCGCCGGTGCGTATCTTGCCCATGGTGCCGAGCGAGCCGTCGATCAGGCGGCCGTAGAGGTCGCGGATCTCCAGCCCCAGCATGCGCTGACCGAAGAACCAGTCCTCCGGATCGGGCGCCTTGTAGTTGGTGAGGTTGAGGATGCCGACATCGACGGCAGCCACCATCACATAGGCGTTGCTGCCGGCCTGCGCGCCGTTGACCGCAACGGGGATCGACAGCTGCTGGCGCGGCATCGTCTTTTCGGGCGGTGTCAGGGAAACCGCCAGCTTCTTCGAGCCCGGATCGACCGACAACCATTGGATGCCGATGGCGCGGGCCGGCATGCGCGATTCCTGCGCGTCGCCGGGCCGGAACAAGGTCGCCGTGACATAAGCGCCGGCGCCCCAGTCGTCGCCGACGGGGATGTCGACGGTGCTGCCGCCGGCCGGCACCGAGGCGGTAACGGTCTTCAAGAGCTTCTCGGCGCCGATGGTGACCAGAAGTTCGCCGGCAAAATGCGGCGAGATCTTCAGCTTGGCGACCTCGCCGGCGGCGTAGCTGTCCTTGTCGAGCGCGATCTCAAGGCCGTCGGGCGTCTCGGTGGTGGTCGAGGCGACATACCAGCCGGCATCGAACTCATAGCTGGTGGCGGGACCATCCGGATGGGCGGTCTCGACCTCAAGCCGGTAACGGCCCCAGTCGACGGGGAGCGATACGGTCGCCTCGCCATCGGCCTTCAGGTCGACCGCGCCATTGGCGACGGCCTTGGTGAGGTTCACCGCCTCGTAGTTCCAGGAATTGTTGGAACGGTACCATTGATAGTTGCGCTCGACCTTGACCAGCGACCATTGGGCGCCTTTCAGGTCCTCGCGCTTGCCGTTCGGGTCGACGGCGATGATGCTGAACTTGGCGGTTCCGCCTTGCGGCACCTCATCGCCCTCGAAATCCGGCCGAATGCCGATGACGTCGCGCTGCGGGCGAACGCCGATGTCGAGCGACCGCTCGACGGCGCGGCCGCCGGCCTCGCGCATGCGCACGGTGACCTTGGCGTTGACCAGCTTGGTGGTCGACGGCAATTGGTCGATCGTGATCGGGAAGGTCGCCTTGCCGTCGTCGCCGACGACGGGAAGATTGGCGAGAGGCGTCACGGTCGGCTCGCTCGACTGCTCGTCGGCCAGGCCGAAGGTGAAATCCTTGAAGCTGTCCCAGGTACTGGTGGTCGACAGCGTCATCTCGCCTTCGAGCGCAAGGCCCGCGGCCGGCGCGCCGTAGAGGAAGCGGCCGTCGACTGTGGCGTTAGCGGTTTCGCCCTGGGCGATCTCCTTCTTGTCGGCGGTCAGGTCGAATTCAATGCGATCCGGCACGAAATCCTCGACCAGGAACATCTGGCTGGCAACGGCCGCCTGCTTGGGATCGGTATAGATCGACACCGTCCAGGTGCCGCGCATGGCGTTGGCCTCGAGCGGCAGGTCGACGGCATGCCCGCCGGCGGACTCGCCATTGCTGACGATGCGGCGGCTCTCGACGCCGTCGGGACGCGTGAAGATGAAGGTGAGCGGCAGGTTCTCGACTGCCTTGGCGGCGCCGTCGCGGGCAAGGGCCGCAACGTGAACGTCCTCGCCGGCGCGGTAGATGCCGCGCTCCGTCCAGGCATAGACGTCGAGCGCGCCCGGCGAGGCGCGTCCCTCGACGCCACGATCCGACAGGTCGAAGCCGGCCTTGCCCATGTCGAGGAAGACGAAGTCGTTGTCGCCCTGCTTGGCCATCAGCACGGCCGGCACCATGCCGTTTTCGCCACGGGTGAGGCCCGGATTGAAGACGGCGCGGCCCTCGGCATCGGTCGTCGCGGTGCCGAGGATCTCGTTGTTCTTGGCAAGCAACGTCAGTTCGGCGCCGGAAATCGGCTTGGCCGAGCCCAGCGAACGGGCAAAGACATTGAGGCCGTCTTGGCCGGTATAGGTGGAAAGGCCGATATCGGAGACCACGAACCACTGCGTGGCGCGCGAACCATAGTCGTCGCTCTTGTCGTCGACCGGCTGCGCGGTCAACACATAGACGCCTGGCTTGCGCTGCGGGATCGCCTCATCCACCGGGAACGAAGTGGTAACCTCCTTATTGAGATCATTGGCGATATCGAGCGTGCCGGACCAGACAGGCGCGCCCATCTGGTCCGAAATGGTGGAAATGTCATAGCCATCGAGCTGATGCAGGAACTGATAGCCGGACAGAAGCTGCGCCAGCGAACGGTCGCCGATGCGGTAGAGCGTCATCTTGGCGGCGTTCATGTTGACGGTGACGACCGGAATGCCGCGGCGGGCACCGGCCGGCAGCACGAAGCTGTCGCCGGTGAAGCGGGCGGACGGAGCGCGGTCCTGGACGTAGATCGACAGCACGACGGGCGCGGCGATCGTTTCGCCGATCGCCGCCGGCAGGCCGGCGCGGAAGGTCACGTCATAATGCTGGCCGTGCTCCAGGCCCTCGACGCAAATCTGCTTGTCCTTGGCCTCGACGGCCTTGGGCGCGGCATTGTCGACGGTCACGAATTGCGAATAATCGACACCGGTCTTGACCAGTTCCTCGGAAAACTGGGCGCAGATGCGCGGCGAGGAGGAATCGGCATCGACGGTGTGCTCGACGACGCGGAAACCCTTGCGCGCCTTGAGGTCGGCGTAATCGGCCTGGACGGCCGGCGAGCTCACCAGCGCAAGGCTTGCCTCATAGGCCTGCAGCGAGGGCCGATAGAGATCGCGCTTGTCGAGACCGGCGGCAAGCAGCGCCAGCGCCTCGGCGCGGGTCTTTGCCGTGCGCACCAGCTTGTAGGCGTTGAAGGCCGCCGAGGTGGCGTTCATCGGGAACGTCGCGGGTTCGGTGGTGTTCGACGCCGGCTCCATGGCGAGTATCTCGCGCGCCAGCGCCAGCCAGAGCGCGCCATCGTCCGGCAGAACGGAGATCGCGGCCTCGTATTTCTGCATGGCAAGCCGGTGATCGCCGGTAAGCGAGGCCTGCTCGGCGGCGGCCTGCAGGGTAGCAAGGCCCTCGGTCGGCTTGTCATAGGCCGGATCGGTCAGCTTGTTGCGGAACTGCTGGGCCTGGTCGGCCATCCAGTTCGGGAAGAAGGCCAGCGCCGGCGGGGCGCCGATATCGGGATCACCGTCGACATTCGCGACCTTGCCGGCGACGGCGCCAGTGAAGGATTTCAACTGGTTATAGTCGGATTTGAGAAAACACCATTTGGCCTTGGTGTTGTAGGTGAAGGCGCGGCAGGCAGAATCGCCGAGACAGCTTGTCTTGCATTGGTCGAGGCTGACATTCTGCTCCGACCTGAGGTCGAAACCGAAATAGTCGGAATTGTCGGTCGTCACGATTCGCCGGGCTTCGGCCGCAAGAGCCGCCCCGCCCAGGGCGAAAAAGATGAGAAGAAGGAAAGAGAGACCACGAGCCGCGCGCATTGCCATACCACCCTCCAGACATCGCCAGCGTCCGGGCATGATCAAGCTTCGTGCAGGCTTGTCAACGCCGGAGCGCCACAGGTTAATCACCCGCGAACGGTTTCCATGCCGGCCAAAGGCCGGTATTTCGACAGAACCTCTGTGAGACAGATCACACTTTCTTGCGGAATCGCAAAAGGTGTGAATTCCAAGCCCGGTCTATTTCAGACAATTGGATTGTGGCCCCTTTACGAACGTTGCGGAACTTCATTCCAATTTTAGTTTTGTCGACTAGGTTGTCTTAATGCCGGCGCATGAAACGCAGATGTCAGGAGGGTTCGCGCCAGGGCGCGGGCTTCCGCGCGCCCTGCTTTTCGCGCTCGTCTGCTCGACCGTGCTGGCCGGCGAAATACGGCAGGCGGCGGCTTTCGAGATTTTCGGCATCAAGCTCTGGGGCTCGTCCAAGGACGAGGATGCCGACATTGTCGATCCGCTGCGCTATTCGGTGACGATCAATGCGCCTGACGCCGACAAGGATCTGGTCAAGACGCTTGAAAACGCCTCGGCGCTGAAAAATGACGAGGACCATCCGGTGTCCGGATCGCTCGGCCTGATGGCCAAGGCGCGCGCGGACCGCGAACAATTGGTCGCCGCCCTCTACGCCGATGCCCGCTACGAGGGCGTGGTCACCATCACGATCGATGGCAAGGCGATCGATGACTTGCCGCCGGATGCCGAGTTCAAAGGGCCGCAGCCCATTCCGGTGGTCATTACGGTTTCCCCCGGGCCGAAATTCACGTTGGGCAACATCCGGCTGAAGGGTGATGCGGCAGGGTTGGCGGCAGCCGATTTCGGCCTGATCGCCGGCGGCGATGCCGGCTCCGGCGCGGTGCTCAAGGCCGAAGCGCTGATCGTGCGGGCGTTGAAGGAAGAGGGCAGGCCGCTTGCCAAGGTGACCGACCGCGAGATCGTCGCCGAGCACTCGAGCTCGACGCTGGACGTGACGCTGACGGTGGCGGCCGGCCCGGTCGCCGGTTATGGCGACACGACGGTCGAGGGCACGGAGAAGGTCGATCGCGACTTCACCGAATACATGACCGGGCTGAAACGGGGCCAGCAATATTCGCCGCAGGAGATCGACGATGCCCGCGACCGGCTGCTCGGCCTCGAGGTCTTCAACAGCGTGACCATCAAGGAAGCCGACAGCCTCGACGCCAACGGCAACATCCCGATCGGCGTCCAGGTCAGCGAGCGCAAGCCGCGCTTCTTCGGCGTCGGCGGCACCTTCTCGAACACGGAAGGCCTGGGGCTCGAAGGCTATTGGGGCCATCGCAACCTGTTCGGACAAGCCGAGAAGCTGCGCATCGACGGCTCCATCAGCGGCATCGGCAGCAACAGCCTTTCGGCGCTCAACTACAATGCCGGCATTATGTTCGAAAAGCCGGGCGTGCTCGGGCCGACATCGAAATTCTTCACCGGCATAAAGACGGTGTTCGAACACCCCGATGCGTATGACCATTTCTCGGTCAAGGGGGACGTCGGCGTTTCCTACGACCTCGACAAGCAGCAGCGGGTCTCGGCCGAATTCGACCTCGATTATTCGCGGATCACGGACGCTTTCGGCAAGCATACCTATCTGATCGCCAGCGTGCCGCTGCAATATGTCTATGACAACCGCGACGACAAGCTGAACCCGACCAGGGGTTTCCGCTTTCTCGCCTATGCCGAGCCGAGCTACGACATATTGAACGGCGCGACCTTCCTGAAGCTGAAGGGCGAGGGCTACACCTACCAGTCGCTCGACACGGCAAGCCGGTTCGTGCTCGCCGAACGCGCAACGCTCGGCTCGATCGTCGGCACCGGCCTGCAGAACGTGCCCGCGGATCGGCGGTTCTATTCGGGCGGCGGCGGTTCGGTGCGCGGCTATTCCTACCAGGGCATCGGCCCGAAGGACATCGACGGACAGCCGATCGGCGGTCTCTCCTTCTTCGAAACCTCCGTCGAGATGCGCATCGGCGTCACCGACACGATCGGCATCGTGCCCTTCGTCGATGCCGGCACGGTTTCGACCAAATCCTTCCCCGATTTCTCGGATGTGAAGGTCGGCGCCGGCGTCGGCCTGCGCTATATTACGCCCTTCGGGCCGCTGCGCATCGACGCCGCCGTGCCGCTCAACCGCGATCCGGGCGATCCGCATTTCGGCATCTATGCCGGCATCGGTCAGGCGTTCTGACAATGAAGATTTTCTGGCGCGTCCTTCGCATCTTAATCTACACGCTGCTTCTGCTGCTGGTGGTGGCGATCGGCGCGCTGGTCGTCTTGACCGGCACCGAAGGCGGTCGCCAGAACCTCGCCAGCCTGATTTCGAAGATGGCTTCGAACGAGGACCGCAAGGTCACGGTCGCCGGCATCGAAGGCATCTGGTCGGGCGCGCTCAGGGTGGACCACGTCGTGCTGGAAGACCGCGCCGGCCCGTGGATGGTGGCGCGCAAGGTGGCGCTCGACTGGTCGCCGACGGCGCTGCTGTCCCGGAATTTCAATGCCGACCGCTTCGCTGCCGAGCGCATCGAGCTGGCGCGGCTGCCGCAGCCGAGCCAGCAGCCGTCGCAAGGCGGCTCGACGAGCCTGCCGGTGTCGATCGATGTGAAGCAGATCGACCTGCCGGAGATCGCCCTGGGACAGGAACTGGCTGGCTCCGGCATCGCCGAGCTGGCCGCCAAGGGCTCGCTCAAGGCCGATCCGTCGCCGCTGGCGATCCAAAGCGTGCTGAACGTTTCCCGCCATGATGGCAAGCAAGGCAATGTCGACGCCAAGATCCACTTCGCGCCGGCCGACAACAAGCTCGACCTCGATCTCAAGGCGTCGGAGCCGGCGGGCGGCATCATCGCCAATCTGCTCAAGCTGCCGGATGCGCCGCCGGTCAACATCGTCGTTTCCGGCAGCGGGCCGTTGGCCAACTGGAGCGGCGTCGGCACCTTCATGGTCGATGGCCGGATCGTCAGCCAGCTGACCGGCCGGCACCAGCTCACCGACAAGGGCCACCGCATCGAGGCCAATGGCGACGGCGAGTTCGAAGGGTTCCTGCCGGAGAAGATAAAGGCGCTGTTTGCCGGCAAGACGCGCTTCGACCTCGCCGGCACGGCGACCGCGGTGGGTGGGATCGATATCGAGCAAGCCATCATAGAGAGCGACTCCGTGCACGGTGCCGCGACCGGCAATGTCGATCCGAAGGGCGCCAGCGACCTGGCGGTGGAGCTCTCCGCCAAGGGCAAGCCGGTAACCGTCGATGTCGGCAACAGCGCGGTTCCGATCCTGGTCTCGGTCGAAAAGGCGACGGTACGCGCCTTCGGCGATGGCAAGGCGCCGATGGTCGATATCGGCACGTCGCTTACGTCGATCGCCGTCGGCGGCACCCAGCTCAACAACATTACGGGCGAGATCCATTCCGACGGCTTCGACATCGAAAACCGTAGCGGACCGGTTAGCATCAAGCTCGCCGCCGCGGGGCTGAAGACCGACGTCGCCACGCTGGCGCCGCTGGTGACCGGCAAGCTCGCCGCCGATCTTTCCGGCACGATCAGCCGCGAGACCGTGACCATCGACAAAGGCACCTTACGCAGCGACGCGCTCAATGCCGGGCTGACGGCAAATGTGGCTCTGGCCGACCTGTCGATGACGCTGAAGATGAATGCCGACGCCATCTCGAAGGCGTTGCCGCCGCAGATCAGCTCGCTGCTTGGCGAGCGGGTGAAGTTCTCGGCCACCGCCACGCGCGATCCGCAAGGCGCGTTCGCCGCCAACTCGCTGGAGATCAGCTCCGGCTCGCTCAGCGCCAGCGGCACCGGCAGCATGCAGGGAACGGACATCCAGGCCAGCGTCAAGGGCACGTTGGGCGACGTCTCGCCGCTGTCCTCGCTCGCCGGCACGCCGCTTGCGGGCGGGGTCAATTTCGCGCTGAGCGCAAGCGGTCCGCGCCTTGCGCCGGATTTCACGGTGTCGGCCGACAGCGCCAGCCTGACGGCGGCTGGCCGCACGGTGAAGGACATCAAGCTTTCGGCCAAGGGAAAGGCCGACGTCGCCAATCCGACCGCCGACCTCTCGCTGACCGGCAATGCCGAGGGGCAGGCGCTAGAAATCGAGGCTTCGCTGGTGACCGCCGACGGCAAGCGCTCTATCAAAGGGCTCAGCCTGGCGCTCGGCGACAACAAGGTGTCGGGCGACCTCGCGCTCGACGACAAGTTCCTGCCGCTCGGCACGTTGACGCTTGCCGTGCCCGACATCGGACCGCTTGCGGCGCTCGGCAACCAGACCGCCACCGGCGATATCAACGGCACGATCGCCTTTGCCAAGGAGGGCGAGGCGCCGACCGTCACCATCAACGCGGCCAGCACGTCGATCGCGCGCGGCGATCTGGCGGCGAAAGCCATCACCGTCAACGCGCTGATCGCCAACTATCTCAAGGGGCCGGCGATCTCGGGCACGATCAAGGCAGACAATGTGACCTCCGGCAGCACGGTCATCAGCGGCATCGGCATCGATTTGAAGCGCGACGGCGACTGGACGAACTTTACCGGCGGCGCCACGGCGTCCGGAATTCCGGCCACCGCCACCGGCCGTGTGAAGATCGCCAACGGCACGACAAGCGTGGAGATCACGTCCGGCGAGGCGACCGTGCGCGGCATCAAGGCGGCCATCGCCGAGCCATCCAGCCTTTCCATCGCCAATGGCGTGACGACAATCGAGAAGCTCGCGCTCAATCTCGGCGGCGGCTCGGCAACCGTTTCCGGCAGCGCTGGCCAGACCCTCGACCTGACGGCCAACCTCGCCAACCTCCCGGTGGCGCTCGCCAATGATTTCGTGTCCGGCCTCGATGGGGCTGGGACGGTGGAAGGCACGGCGCATGTCACGGGTCCGTCGTCCAACCCCGACGTGCAGTTCAACGCCAAGGTGGCGGGCGCCCAGACCAGCCAGACCCGGCAGGCGGGGCTGGGGCCGCTGGATCTGGACGCTGCCGGCAGCTACACGCTGGCGGGCGGCGTCGCCCTGGACCACGCCACGCTGTCGGGCGAAGGGATTTCCGGCAAGGCCGCCGGCACGCTCAATCCCAATGGCGCCAGCGACTTCTCCCTCGACCTCACATCATCCGGGGCCAGCCTGCCGTTGACGATCGGCAGCGCCGAAAGCCCGGTCAAGATCGCGGTCCAGTCCTTGTCGGCAAAAATGGCGGGGGAGAGCACGCAAGCGCGGCTCGATGTGTCCGCAATCCTGCCGTCCATTGCCGCCAGCCAGGCCAAGGTGGACGGTCTGACGCTCGCGCTGCATTCGGATGCCTTCGACCTCAAGGGGCGGGCTGGTCAGGTTTCCGGCACGGTGTCGGTGGACAGGATCGGCCTCGATAATCCCATGATCGCGCCGCTGATCGCCGGCAAGGTCACGGCCAAGGTCAATGGCCGCCTGACAAGCGATGCCGTCGCCGTCAACAGCGGCTCGCTCACCAGCGATGCGCTCAACAGCCAGGTCGCCGGCCGGATATCGCTGGGCGACGGCGCGGTCGACCTCAACATGAAGGCCGATGTCGCTTCTTCCGCCCTGCCGGCCGCGGTGCGCGGCATGCTTGGCGAGACGGCTGCGTTGAGCGCCGTGCTGAAGCGCGATGCCAAAGGCAATGTCAATGTCGACGGGCTGAAGCTGAATTCTGGCGCGCTCAGCGCCGATGGCCAGGCGAGTCTTGCCGACGGCAAGCTCGCCGCCGGAATCAGGGGGGCGCTGAGCGATGTCTCGGGACTCTCGAAAGACGCCAAGGGCGCCATTGGCTTTGCTCTGAATGCGCAAGGCCCGGTCATCGCGCCCGACCTGTCGATGACGGTGGAGAGCGACCGGCTTACGGTCGCGGCGCGCGAGATCACCGGGCTGAAGCTTACGGCCAGCGGCAAGGCCGATGCCGCTAATCCGGCGGCGAATGTGCAGCTCACCGGAAATGTCGCCGGCCAGAACCTGCAGGGCAGCGCGGTGCTTGCCACGACGAATGGCAGCCGCGCGATCAACGGGCTTTTGCTGTCGCTCGGCCCCAACAAGATTTCGGGCGATCTCGCCCTCGACGACGCCTTCGTGCCGGTCGGCACCGTTTCGCTCGATTTGCCGGACATCGGGCCGCTCGCCGCGCTGGCGCTGGAAAAGGCAGAGGGCAATGTGCGCGGCACGATCGCCTTCACCAAGGCGGCCAACGGGCCGAATGTCGCAATCAAGGCGAACACGTCGGAGGTCAAGCGCGGCGATCTCTCGGCCAGGAATGTGGCTATCGACGCGCAGATTGCGAACTACATGGCAGCACCCGTCATCGCCGGCACGGTGCGCGCGGAGAGCGTGACGTCCGGCGGCACCGCCATCACCGGCATCAATGTCGATCTCAAGCGCGACGGCGACTGGACCGGCTTCTCGGGCGCCGCCACCGTCAAGAACATCCCGGCCAAGGCCGCCGGCCGCGTGAAGGTCGCCAACGGCACGACGACCATTGAGCTCGCGTCCGGCCAGGCGACCGTACAGGGCATCAAGGCCGCGATCGCGCAGGCCTCGACGATCACCATCGCCAACGGCGTGACGACGCTCGACCGGCTGGTTCTCAATCTCGGCGGCGGTACGGCGACGGTGACGGGTAAGGTCGCGCAGGCGCTCGACATCAACGCCAATCTGGCGAGGGTGCCGATCTCGCTCGCCAACAGTTTCTCGCCCGGTCTCGATGCAGCCGGTTCGATCTCGGGCACGGTCAAGGTCACCGGCGCGCCGGCGAGCCCCTCGGTCGCCTTCAACATCGATGCTTCAGGTGTGCAGACCTCGCAGACGCGCGGCGCCGGTCTCGGCGGCATGAATGTGTCGTCGTCCGGTACTTTCGCCGGCAACAAGCTCGCCTTCGACGCCAACATCAGCGATGGCGCCGGCCTCGGCCTCAAGGGCGGCGGCACGGTTGCGACGGCAGGCACGCCAACCTTGGCGCTCGACTTCAACGGCAAGGTGCCGTTTTCCTTCCTTGCCGCCAAGCTCGCGGCGCAAGGTCTGGCGCTCAACGGCACCGCCAATGTCGATGTGCAGGTGCGTGGTCCTGCATCCGCGCCAGTGATCAGCGGCAAAGTCACGACATCCGGCTCGCGCCTTATCGATGCCCGCTCCGGCCTTGCGGTCAACGATGTCGCCGCCGACGTCTCGATCGGGAACGGGGTCGCCAGGATCAACCGGCTCACCGGCACGCTTTCGACGCGCGGCAGCCTGTCGGCGAGCGGCACGGTCGGCATCACGCCGGCGCAAGGCTTCCCGGCCGACCTGTCGATCAAGCTCACCGATGGCCGCTACACCGACGGCCGGGTGGTGACGGCCAATCTCGGCGGCGACCTGACGATCAAGGGGCCGCTCGTCTCGGCGCCGGTGATCGCCGGCACGGTCAACCTGGCGAGGACGGTCATCACCGTTCCGGAAAAGCTGCCGGGGTCGCTTTCGGCGCTGGATGTCAAACACAAGAACGCGCCTGCGTCAGTGCGGGCGCAGGACAAGGCGCTGCGCCCGGCGACGTCCAGCGGCAGCAGCAAGAGCGGCAGCGGCCTGACGCTCGACGTGACGGTGAACGCGCCGAACCAGATCTTCATCCAGGGCAGAGGCGTCGACGCCGAGCTCGGCGGGTCGCTGAGGCTGACGGGGCCGGCCTCGTCGCCGCAGGCGGTCGGCACTTTCACCCTGCAGCGCGGACGGCTGACCATTCTCTCCAAACGGCTGACCTTCACCGAGGGCACGATCGGGTTCCAGGGTTCGCTGGTTCCCTATCTCAACATGACGGCGACCACGACGACGAGCAGCGCCACGGTCACGATCGTCGTGTCGGGTGAGGCGACCGATCCGAAGTTCACCTTCTCCTCCGTGCCGGCGCTGCCCCAGGACGAGGTGCTGGCGCAGCTGATCTTCGGCCAATCCATGTCCAAACTGTCACCGCTGCAGATCGCGCAACTTGCAAGCGCGGCCGCGCAACTGGCGGGCGTCGGCGGCTCGACCTCGCTGCTCGAGAACCTGCAAAGCGCCATCGGCGTCGACGATCTCGACGTGACGACGGACGAGAAGGGCGGCACCGCGGTTTCGGCCGGCAAATACCTCAACGACCGCACTTATGTGACCATACAGAAGGGCGACAAGCCGGGTTCCGGCAAGGCGACGATCGACCTCAATGTCGGTCGCGGCGTGAAGCTGCGCGGCGAGGCCAACGATGCAGGCGAAGCCAAGGGCGGCGTCTTCTACGAACGCGAATATTGAGGCTCAGCCTGCGTTTCTGCGCTCGCCCGGGGGGCTGTCCGCCGCGGGCGCGGGAGCCTTATCCGCATAAAATGTACTGATTTAATCGTTCGCGACGATTTTTTGGGAAATCGGCGTCGCGATAACAAATTTGCGTCAAGACTGTCGCTATCGCGCGAACCGGGTTGCAACCAAAGATGCACATTCCCGGCATGTTCCTACTCCACACCGTGTTTTGACATCACGGCCTGGATGCGGAATGTTACAAGGCGGAAAGCCAACAATGGGAGTAAGTCATGGCAATCTATAAAAGCAATGGTGATCGCGTTCCGGATCACATCCTGAAAATGGCCGAAGACGCCAAGTCGGGCAATGTGGACCGTCGCGAATTTCTGGCTTTGGCCAGCGTCTTCGGAGCATCGACGGCAATGGCCTACGGCATGCTCGGCCTTGCCGCGCCGACCCCGGCCCGGGCCGAGGACGTGCAGGGCAAGAAGGGCGGCGTGATCAAGGTCGCGATGTCGGTCAAGGATCCGAAGGATCCGCGCACCGCGGACTGGTCGGAAATCTCCAACGCCGAGCGCCAAGCGCTCGAGCCGCTGGTGAAGTACACGAAGGAATACACCTTCGCGCCCTACCTCCTGGAGAGCTGGGACATCAATGACGACGCCACCGAATACACGCTGCATGTGCGGCCGGGCGTCGAATGGAACAACGGCGACAAGTTCACCGCCGATGACGTGGTCTACAATTTCACCCGCTGGGCCGACAAGGGCGCGGAAGGCAACTCGATGCCCGGCCGCCTCGGCAGCCTCGTCGATGAGAAGACCAAGAAGCTGCGTGAAGGCTCGGTCGTCAAGGTCGACGACATGACCGTCAAGCTCAAGCTGACCAAGCCCGACATCGCCATCATCCCGAATCTGACCGACTATCCGGCGCTCGTCGTGCACAAGACCTTCGACGAGAAGGGCGCCAACTTCAAGAATTGCCCGATCGGCACCGGTCCGTTCGAGCTGGTTTCCTATGATGTCGGCCAGAAGGTGGTCTACAAGCGCCGCACGACCGGCAAGTGGTGGCAGGGCGAGGCCTTCCTCGACGGCGTCGAGTTCATCGACTACGGCACCGATCCGGCCGCGACCGTCTCGGCTTTCGAATCGGGCGAAGTCCACACCAACCACGAAACGACCGCCGACTATATCAAGATCATCGCCGATGTCGGCGCGCCGGTCTCGGAAGTCGTGACGGCGGCCACCGTGGTGTCGCGCTTCAACGTCACCCACAAGCCCTATGACGACCAGAAGGTTCGTCAGGCGATGCTGCTTGCCGTCGACAACGCCACCGTGCTGCAGCTCGGCTACGGCAATGCAGGCACGCCGGCCGAAAACCACCATGTCGCGCCGATCCATCCGGAATATGTCAAGCTGCCCGAGGTCAAGCGCGATATTGCCAAGGCCAAGCAGATGCTGACGGAAGCGGGCGCGATCGATTTCGAGCACGAGCTGATCAGCAACGACGAGGACTACCACAAGAACACCACGGACGCGATCGCGGCGCAGCTGCGCGAAGCCGGCATCAAGGTGAAGCGCACCGTGCTGCCGAGTTCGACCTTCTGGAACGACTGGACGAAGTATCCCTTCTCGGAGACCAACTGGAACATGCGCCCGCTGGGCATCCAGGTGATCGCCATCGCTTACCGCACCGGCGAAGCGTGGAACGAGACGGCCTACGCCAATCCGGACTTCGACAAGAAGGTCAATGAGGCGCTCGGCATCGCCGATGCGGAGAAGCGCAAGGTCGTGATGAAGGACATCGAGCAGATCCTGCAGGATTCCGGCATCATCATCCAGCCTTACTGGCGCAAGCTCTACATCAACATCAAGCCCGAGGTGAAGAACCACTCGATGCACCCCACCTACGAGCACGACTTCGGCAAGGTCTGGCTCGACCAGGCGTGATCCATGGCGCGATGAATACGAGGGGCAGCCGCCCCTCGTATTTGCAGCTTCGTTGTCGTTGCATGACCTGCAGCGGCGGCGGGGCGCCATCCGCATTACGAAACAGGGTTGAACGTATCTGACCCCAACCCGGCCGGCAGGGGGGCACACATGTTCTCATTCATCGCCAGACGCATCGGCACGATACTGCTCACGATGCTGTGCCTGACGCTGGTCGTCTTCTTCCTCGTCAATCTCGAGCCCAATCTGAAGAAGCTGGCGATCAGCCAGACAGAGATGCACACGCCCGCCGACCAGCTTGAAAGCTGGCTGGTCAACCATGGCTACCGGCAGAATTTCTTCCTGCGTTACGGCCAGTGGCTGGGCGTCCTGCCGAAGCATCCGATCACCGATCCGGCGACCGGCAAGACCACGCAGCGCTTCTCCTTCTGCAACGACCCGACCGAGCCGCAATTCTCCGGCGTGCTGCAGGGCGATTTCGGCTGCTCGACCAAGTTCAAGACGACGGTCGCGGCGAAGCTCTTCCCGGCGCTCGGCGCCACCGGTTTGCTGATGTTCTGGGTGCTGGCGGTGATGGTGCCGATCTCGCTGCTGATCGGGATTCTGGCCGGCATGCGCGAAGGCTCGCGCACCGACCGCGTGCTGTCGGTCGCCTCGATCGCCTCGACGGCGACGCCCGAATATGTGTCGGGCGTCATCTTCACCGTCATCTTCGCATCCTGGCTCGGCTGGCTGAACGGCTCGGCGGCGTCCGCCAGCCAGGGCATCACGTTCTACAATTTCACGCTGCCGGTGATCACGCTGGCGATCTACGGCATAGGCTATATCGCGCGCATGACACGCGCCTCGATGGTCGAGGTGATGACGCAGCAGTATATCCGCACAGCCCGGCTGAAGGGCCTGTCCTTCAGCAGCGTGGTGATCAAGCACGCGCTGCGCAACGCGCTGATCGCGCCCTTCACCGTCATCATGCTGCAGTTCCCGTGGCTGCTCACCGGCGTCGTCATCGTCGAGGTGATGTTCCGCTACCAGGGCTTTGGCTACACGCTGGTCGAAGCCGCCGGCAACAACGACATCGATCTGCTGCTCGGCTGCTCGCTGGTCTCGGTGTTCATCGTGCTGATCACCCAGCTCATCTCGGATGTCGGCTACGCGTTTCTCAATCCGCGTATCAGGGTTCAGTAGGGGCAGGGTCGATGCAAACGGAATATATCAGCGCCTTCGATGTCGTTCTCGGCGTGCTCTGGCGGTTCTGGCCGGTCTGGGTGGCGCTCATCCTGGTGATGGGCGCGAGCTTCACCTACAGGCGGAAGCTCGGGCTCTACGGCCAGCTCTTCGACAGCGGCGTCGGCATCGCCGGCGTCTTCATCTGCCTGTTCTGGCTGTTCACGGCGATCTTTGCCTCCACCATCTCGCCCTTCGACCCGCTGGCTCAGGTCTCGGTGATGAAGGATACGCTGCCCGGCGCTATCGAACCGGCGTCGAAACTCGTCTACTATTTCGGCGGCGACAAGCTCGCCCGCGACGTGTTCTCGCGCATGGTCTATGGCAGCCAGATCGTTCTGATCATCGCGCCGGCCGCCACCGGCTTCGCGCTGATGGTGGGCATCACGCTCGGCCTACCGGCCGGTTACTATGGCGGCAAGATCGACACGCTGCTGTCATTCCTCGCCAATCTCGTGCTGGCCTTCCCGGTGATCCTGTTGTTCTACCTCCTGGTGACGCCGGGCATCATGGACACGCCGATCCCCTATGCGATGGCGGGATTGTTCTTCCTGTTCCCGATCATCTTCTTCTGCGTCCTGTTCTGGACCCGATACAAGAACCGGCCGGACCGGCTCTATATACTGCTCGGCATCACGCTGGTCTTGGGCGGCTGGATCTATGCGGGCCTGGTCTTCGACAAGGATCCGCTGCACATCGTCCATATCGATCCCAACCAGCTCAACATCTTCGTGGCGGTGGTGTTTGCCTCCAGCCCCGGCGTGTTCCGCATCGTGCGCGGCCTGACCATGGACATCAAGACGCGCGACTATGTGGCGGCGGCGCAGACGCGCGGTGAATCGCCCTGGTACATCATGCTGTGGGAGATCCTGCCCAATGCGCGGGGCCCGCTGATCGTCGATGCGTGCCTGCGCATCGGCTACACGACGATCCTGCTCGGGACGCTCGGCTATTTCGGCCTGGGCCTGGCGCCGGAAAGCCCCGACTGGGGCACCGCGATCAAGGACGCCAGCCGGCTGTTGCGTTCCTTCATCCACCCGGCGCTGCCGCCGACGATCGCCCTGATGTCGTTCGTGCTGGGGCTGAACCTTTTGGCGGACTCGCTGCGCGAACAGTCGATGAAGGATTGATGGTGGCGGTTCAGGCCCTACCTGCTGGAACAATTTAGGATTGGAGCGACCCATGAACGAGGCAGTTCGAAATCCGGCTCAACCCATCATCGAGATCGAGAACCTCTCGATCTCCTTCTTCACCCGCAAGGGCGAGATACCGGCCGTGATGGATTTTTCCTGCACGGTCATGCCCGGCGAGGCGATGGGCATCGTCGGCGAGTCCGGCTGCGGCAAGTCGACCGTGTCGCTCGGCATCATGCGCGACCTCTCCAACATCGGAAAGATCGTCGGCGGGCGCATCAAGTTCCAGGGCAGGGACATGGGCGAGATGTCGGACGAAGAGCTGCGCGCCATCCGCGGCAACAAGATCGCCATGATCTACCAGGAGCCGATGGCAAGCCTCAATCCGGCGATGAAGATCGGGCAGCAACTGATGGAAGTGCCGCTGATCCACGACAAGGTATCGAAGGAAGAGGCGTATAATCGCGCGCTGGAGATGGTGCGCGCGGTGAAATTGCCCGATCCCGAGCGCATGATGCGCTCCTATCCGCACCAGCTGTCCGGCGGCCAGCAGCAGCGCATCGTGATCGCCATGGCGCTGTTGTCGAAGCCGGCGCTGCTTCTGCTCGACGAGCCGACCACCGCGCTCGACGTCACCGTCGAGGCCGGCATCGTCGAGCTGGTCAAAGGGCTCGGCGAGAAGTTCGGCACCTCGATGATCTTCGTCTCGCACAATCTCGGCCTCATCCTGGAGACCTGCGACAAGATCACGGTGATGTATTCCGGCGAGGCGGTCGAGACCGGCAAGATCGAGGACGTGTTCGACCGGATGCGCCACCCCTATACGCAAGGGCTGTTCCGCTCGATCCCGCTGCCCGGCGCCGACAAGAATTCGCGGCCGCTGATCTCCATTCCCGGACAGTTGCCGCTGCCGCATGAGCGGCCGAAGGGCTGCAATTTCGGGCCGCGCTGCCACCATTTCGTCGAGGGCGTCTGCAACGCGGCGGAAATCCCGATGATCCCGGTCGAGGGCCATGAGGGGCATTTCTCGCGCTGCGTGCGCTTCAACGAGATCGACTGGGAGGCGCTGCCGCCCGGCGCCAAGAAGGTCAACGAAAAGGTCGAGCCCGGTGCGCCGGTGCTGAAGATCCAGGACCTCAAGAAATACTACAAGGTCGGCGGCAGCGAGGTGTTCGGCTCCAGCGAAGGCCGCGTCGTCAAGGCCAACGAGACGATCTCGTTCACCGCGCGCGAATCCGAGACGGTGGCGATCGTCGGCGAGTCCGGCTGCGGGAAGTCGACGCTGGCCAAGGTGCTGCTCGGCCTCGAGACCGCCAGCTCCGGCACGGTGACTTTGGCCAACAAGGAGATCCAGTCGACGGGTATCGAAAACCGCGGCGTCGACACCGTCTCGTCGATCCAGATGGTGTTCCAGAACCCGTTCGACACGCTGAACCCCAGCCACAGCGTCGGCTCGCAGATCATCCGCACGCTGGAGAAGTTCAATGTCGGCAAGAATGTCGCCGAGCGGCGCCAGCGCATGCTGGAGCTGCTCGACCTGGTGAAGCTGCCCAGGGCCTTCGAGACGCGCAAGCCGCGCCAGCTTTCGGGGGGCCAGAAGCAGCGCATCGGCGTCGCGCGCGCCTTTGCCGGCGACGCCAAGGTTGTGGTGGCCGACGAGCCGGTCTCGGCGCTCGACGTCTCGGTGCAGGCGGCGGTGACCGAACTCTTGATGGACATCCAGCGCAAGAACAAGACGACGATGCTGTTCATCAGCCACGATCTGTCGGTGGTGCGCTATATCGCCGATCGCGTCGTCGTCATGTATCTGGGCTACATCGTCGAGCAGGGCACGACCGACCAGATCTTCTCGCCGCCTTACCACCCCTACACCGAGGCGCTGCTGTCCGCGATCCCGATCGCCGACACAAGCGTGGTCAAGAAGCACATCGTGCTCGAAGGCGACATTCCCTCGGCGATGAACCCGCCGACCGGCTGCCCGTTCCAGACGCGTTGCGGCTACAAGAAGCTGGTGCCGGACAATCTGTGCGAGACGAAGGTGCCGCCGGTGAAGAATCTCGGCGGCGGCCACACGAGCCTGTGCTGGCTTTCGGACGACGTGCTGGCCAAGATGGAGCCGGTCATCAAGTTCGACAAGGAGCACGCCGCGCGTGAGGGCGTTCCGGATGATGCGCCGCATGGCGAGGGGCCGGGCTTTGCCGGCACGCCGCCGCAGCGCCCGGACGGCAAAAACGCCAGTGCGGAAGCTGATGCGACCGGAGAAGGCGTCGAGGAGAACGACGCGGTGCTTAAAGCCCGTCGCCATGAAGTGCGCGACGAGGATTCGGAAACCGGTGTCTCAAGGCCGAAGGACACGACAAGGCGGCATTAACCCCAGAAGGGTGTCAGCTGCCGCATTGCCGTAGCTGCGCGGCGTAGTCGCGGGCCATCTGGTCGGTGGCGCGCGCGTAGCTTTGAACGCCGGCGTCGCCGCGGTTGCCGCGGCCATAGGCTGTCCAGCCGAGATAGTACGCCAGATAGAGATTGTAGGTGTCGTTGCGGGCGACACCGAACGTGTCGGCGGTCTTGGAATGGTACCAGCCGACGAAATCGATGGCGTCGGCAAAGCGTGTCCGGCGCGCCGCCCAGTTGCCGGTCTCGCTTTGATATTGCGACCAGGTGCCGTCGAGCGCCTGCGAATAGCCGGTGGCGCTCGAGACATGCGTCCACGGGATAAAGCCGAGCAGCTTGGTGCGCGGCGGGCGGGCATTGCTCTTGAAGCCGGATTCCTTGCGCACCGTCGCCATCAGCACGGGAACGGGGATGCCGTATTTCCGCTCGGTCCGCTCGGCGGCGGACTGCCAGTTGTCGAACCAGCCGTCATTCTGGTCGAAGACGGCGCAGACATTGTTGATGTGGCTGGGCGCCGTCGCGCAGGCCGAAAGCGCCAGCAGCACGGAAACAGCGACAATTTTACTAAAACTCGACCTACGCATTGGACGACGAATAGGCCGAAATCATAAAAGGAGTCTTGCTCGCTTCCTTAACGCGGATGTGGCGGACATGAAAAATCGAGTATCGGTATTACGACCGCCTGTGTCGTAATTCTTTTCTTCGATTTTGAGAAATGCCGCCTTGGCTAAAATCACGCCGGCAAATGGCGAATTCCTGACAGCTCGCCTGTGACGCCGGCGCTCTGATGCGCGCATGAGCGAACCAAGACGCAAGCGCGGCGCCGAGCGCACCAGCAACCGGGGACCCGCCGCCATCCCGCAACTTGCGCGGCGGCGGGTGGAGAATCCCTACCCGCCGATGGCGCTGCTGTCGGCCGACCAGATCGAGGCCATCCACCAGGCATCGATGCATATCCTGGAAAACTTCGGCATCGAGGTGATGAGCCCGCGCGCGCTGTCGCTGTGCGAGCGCGCCGGCGCCAAGGTCGATCACGGGTCGATGAATGTGCGCGTCGATCGCGGCATGGTCGAGGAGGCGCTGAAGTCGACACGCCCGGCCTATACGCTGACGCCCCGAAATCCGGATAACGCCGTCCATCTCGGCGGCAGCACCATCAATTTCACTCTCGTCGCCGGCCCGCCCAATGTGCACGACATGGAACGCGGCCGCCGCGCCGGCAACCTTGACGACTACTCGGACCTCGTGCGGCTGGCGCAGCATTTCAACTGCATCCACATGCTGGGAAACCAGGTCTGCGCGCCGATCGAGCTGCCGGCGAACACAAGGCATATGGATACCTATTTCGCCAATTTGACGCTGACCGACAAATGTTTCCATGTCTCGGCGATCGGCCGGGGCAGGGCGCTCGACGGCATCGAGATGATGGCGATCGCGCGTGGGCTGACGCTGGATCAGATGGCGCAGGACCCCGGCGTCACCACCATCATTTCGGTCAACTCGCCGCGCCGCTTCGACGAGATGATGGCCGAAGGGTTGATGACCATGGCCGAATACGGCCAATCGGTGGCGGTGACGCCATTCACGCTGATGGGTGCGATGAGCCCGGTGACGCTTGCCGGCGCGCTGGCGCAGCAGAACGCCGAAGCGTTGTTCGGCATCGTGCTGACACAGTTGGTTCGCCCCGGCGCGCCGGTGATGTATGGCGCCTTCACCTCCAATGTCGACATGAAGTCCGGCGCGCCGGCCTTCGGCACACCGGAAAACACCAAGGCCAACATCGCTTCCGGACAATTGGCGCGGCGGTACAAATTGCCTTACCGCACGACGCCGGGCTCGGCCTCCAACGCCGCCGACGCGCAGGGCGCCTATGAGACGATGATGGCGCTGTGGGGTGCGGTGCTCGGTCACGGCAACCTCGTCTATCATGCCGCCGGCTGGCAGGAGGGCGGGCTGACGGCCTCGTTCGAGAAGCTCATCATCGATGTCGAGATGATCCAGCACATGATGGAGTTCCTGCGGCCGATCGCGGTCGACGAGCCGGAGCTCGCGGTCGAGGCGCTGGGCGCGGTGCCTACGGGCGGCCATTTTTTCGGCGAGCCGCACACGCTGGAGCGCTATGCCACCGCCTTCTACCAGCCGATGCTTTCCAACTGGCAGAATTACGAGGCCTGGCAGGAAGCGGGCGCGCTCGACACGACGGCGCGCGCGACCAGGCTTTGGAAGAAGGCGCTGGAGGAATATGTCCAGCCGGTCATGGATCCCGCCGTGCGCGAAGCGCTCGAAGCCTATATGGCGCGCCGCAAGGAAGCGATCGGGCAAGGCGAGCCGTGAGGTATTTAGCGTTGGTGCGAGGCACCCCCCTCCGCCCTGCCGGGCATCTCCCCCGCAAGGAGGGAGATTGGCTGTTGCATCTGCCTTCGCCAATCGCCGGCGTTGAAAGGAATTCAGCGGCGTTGCCGCTGCTGATCTCCCCCCTTGCGGGGGAGATGGCCGGCAGGCCAGAGGGGGGTGCCTCGCGCTGCCTTTCTGATTCACTTTATCTCCCCAACTCGCTGATATCAGAGAAAAACCCATGAAGTCGCATGCAAAGGTCGTGGTCATCGGCGGCGGTGTCGTCGGATGCTCGGTGCTGTTCCATCTTGCCCGCCATGGCTGGACCGATGTCGTGCTGCTGGAACGCGACGAGCTGACCTCGGGCTCGACCTGGCATGCGGCCGGCGGCATGCACACCATCAATGGCGATCCCAACGTCGCCAAGCTGCAGAAATACACGATCTCGCTCTACAAGGAGATCGAGGAGCTGTCAGGCCAGGCGACCGGCGTGCATCTCACGGGCGGTGTGCTTCTCGCAGCGACCGAGTCGCGAATGGACTGGCTGCGCGGCGTGGTGTCCAAGGGCCGCTATCTCGGCATCGACCTTGAGGTGATCTCGGCGGAGGAGGCGGCGGAATTGATGCCGCTCATCGATCCCAGCCAGTTCGTCGGCGCGGTGCGCAACAAGGAGGACGGCCATCTCGACCCGTCCGGCGTGACGCATGCCTATGCCAAGGCCGCGCGGAAACTGGGCGCGGAGGTCGAGCGCTTCACCAAGGTGGAGGACATCGTGCGCCGGCCCGACGGCCTATGGCGCGTCATCACCAACAAGGGTGAGATCATCGCCGAGCATGTCGTCAATGCCGGCGGGCTGTGGGCGCGCGAGGTCGGCCGCATGGTTGGGCTGGAACTGCCGGTGCTCGCCATGGAGCATATGTACCTGATCACCGAGGACATGCCGGAAGTCGCCGACTGGAACAAGAAGACCGGCACCGAGATCATCCACGCGGTCGACTTCGACGGCGAGCTCTATCTGCGCCAGGAGCGCGGCGGCATGCTGATGGGCACCTATGAAAAGGCGAACAAGGTCTGGTCGGAGTTCACCACACCTTGGAATTTCGGCCATGAACTGCTGGAGCCGGATATCGACCGCATCGCGCCGTCGCTGGAAGTCGGCTTCCGCCACTTCCCCGCTTTCCAGAAGACCGGCATCAAGCAGATCATCAACGGCCCCTTCACCTTCGCGCCCGACGGCAATCCGCTGGTCGGTCCGGTGCGCGGCCTGCCTGGTTTCTGGGTCGCCTGCGGCGTCATGGCCGGCTTCAGCCAGGGCGGCGGCGTCGGCCTTGCGCTCTCCAACTGGATGATCGAGGGCGATCCGGGCGCGGACATCTGGGCGATGGACGTGGCGCGCTATGGCGATTGGGCGACGATGGCCTACACCAACGCCAAGGTGCGCGAGAATTATTCGCGGCGTTTTTCGATCCGCTTCCCGAACGAGGAGCTGCCTGCCGGCCGTCCGCTCAAGACGACGCCTCTCTACGACACGCTTGCCGCCAAGGGCGCGCAATGGGGTGTCTCCTACGGGCTCGAAGTGCCGCTATGGTACGCGCCGGAAGGCGTCAAGGACGAGTTTTCCTGGCGGCGTTCGACCGATTTCGACCATGTCGGCAAGGAGGTCGCGACGGTGCGCAACGGCGCCGGCCTGTCGGAGATTTCGAACTTCGCCAAATACAAGGTGACGGGCGAGGGCGCTGCTGGATGGCTCGACCGCATATTCGCCTGCAAGCTGCCCAGGCGTGGCCGCATGACGCTGGCGCCGATGCTGAAGGAGGACGGCAAGCTGATCGGCGATTTCACTTTGGCCAACATCGACGACGCAGAGTGGTTCATCGCCGGCTCCGGCATCGCCGAGCAGTACCACATGCGCTGGTTCGAGGCGCATCTGCCCAAGGATGGTGGCTCGGTGCGGATCGAGGCGCTGGGCCAGAAGCTCACCGGCCTCGCGATCGCCGGGCCGAAAGCGAGGGAAGTGCTCGCCAAGGTCACCCGCGCCGATGTCACCAACGCGGCATTCCCCTTCATGGCGGTTGCGCGGATGGATATCGGCATGGCGCCGTGCCTCGTCGGCCGCGTCAGCTACACGGGCGATATCGGCTACGAGATCTGGGTGGCGCCGGAATACCAGCGCGCCGCCTATCAGGCGCTGGTCAAAGCCGGCGAGGAATTCGGCATCGGCCTGTTCGGCTCGCGCGCGCTCAACGCGCTGAGGCTCGAAAAGAATTACGGCTCGTGGGCGCGCGAGTACCGGCCGATCTACGGCCCGGTCGAGGCCGGGCTCGACCGTTTCGTCGCCTATGGCAAGGACGCGGATTTCATCGGCAAGGAAGCAGCGCTGGCTGAACGCAGAGAGGGCGGTAAGCTCAGGCTGCGCGCCTTCATCGTCGAGGCCGCCGATGCCGATGTGATCGGTGACGAGGCGATCTGGCACGACGGCGTCGTGCGTGGCTGGGTCACGTCCGGCGGTTATTCGCATAATGCGAAGACGTCGGTCGCCATGGGTTATGTGCCGAAGGAGATCGCCGACAGACCGGACGGTTTCGAAATCGAGATCCTCGGCAAGCGCCACACGGCGCGCATTCAGGCGGCGCCGCTGTTCGACGCCAATTTCGAGCGGATGCGCGGCTAGGGCAATTCCAGGAAAAGTGCGAAGCGGTTTCCCGTCCGGAATTGCGTAAAAACAAAAAGCTCCCGGGCGCGCAACCTGGATGCTTCAAGCGCCGCGGCGGTTGTCCAGTGCGAAAGCGCCGGACCCGGCGAAGATCAGATAGAGGAAGATGAAGCAGAAGGAGATCGCCAAGTCGCCACCGTTGTTGACGGGGAAGAAGCCGCGCGGGAAGTGCGCCATGAAATAGGCGATGGCCATTTCGCCGGCCAGAAGGAACGCGACCGGACGGGTGAAGAGGCCGAGCGCCAACAGGATGCCGCCGGCGAATTCGAGGATGCCGGCAGCCGTCGTCAGCCCGGTCAGGGCGTGTGGCTCGGCGCTGGCCGGGAAGTTGAACAGCTTCTGCGAGCCATGTTCGATGAACTGCAAGGCGGTCATGATGCGCAACACGCCCAGCGCTTGCGGACGGTACCGGGTGAGGCCTTCGAAAAGCTTCATCTAAAACTCCATTTTACCCCCCGTTCGGCCATAAATTATCGCCCGGCAGTGGACCACTCACTTCCCATGGCTCGCCATCAACAATCGGTGAGTGGAAATGGTTTCATTTTCCCCGAAATTATTCTCGCCATGGTTGCATATCTATTCTTAAAGTTGTATTTGTGGATGGAGGCATCAACCGTACGGACCCGCTTTGCCATGAAAAAAGTCGTCATTGTCAGCCTGTTCGCAATCCTCGCAGGCACCAGCTTCGCCGCAGCCGCAGACGCGGGTTGCGATGCCTTCAAATGGCCGGTCGCGCGCGAGCAAGCCCTGTTTCCGACAGCGCCTGGGGCTCAGTCCGGCGCTACCCTCACGGTCGGGCAAGCGGCGGATTTCTCGCTTGAAGCCGTGGACACGGTCAGCTTCGAAGTGCCGCCAGACCGTGCACCGAAAGCCGGCACGTTCGGCGCGACTGCAAATGTGACCGTGCCGCCTGATGGCGAGCTGCAGCTCAGCCTGTCCGACGAGGCCTGGATCGACGTCGTGCAGGATGGCAAGACCGTAAAATCGTCGGCTTTCAGCGGCGTGAGGACCTGCCCGGGAATCCGCAAGAGCGTTCGCTTCAAGCTCGCCGGTGGCGCGGCGATCATCCAGGTCAGCGGCGCGAAAAAGGCCGATCTGAAGCTGGCGGTGCTGACGCCGGAGTGACCCGGCGCCAGCCAGCGGTAGGCGGTCTACCTCACCGGCGCCAGCAAGGCGAAATGCGCGCCCTGCGGGTCCTGGCACTGGATGATCCACTGGCCGCTCGGCACGTCCATCGGACCCATGATGACCTTGCCGCCATTGTCGGTGACGCGCTTGGCGGCGGCGTCGATGGCGTCGACGTTGAAATAGAACTGCCAGACGGGAACCGGGATCTGCGGCGGCTTGTTCATGATGCCGCCGCCGGATTCGGGACCGGCGCCAAAGGTTTTGTAGATACCCATCTCGCCCATGTCGAACTCGCCGGCACTCTCCCAGCCGAATTGGCTGGAATAGAAATCGAAGGCGGCTTTCCAGTCGGTCGTGTAGAGCTCATGCCAGCCGACATGGCCAAGCGTGGTCGCCGGCACCGGCGGCTGTTCAGGCTGATTGGGCTGCAGGAACATGAAGGCTGCCCCTTGCGGGTCGGCGACGACGGCGAAGCGGCCGACGCCCGGAATGTCGTCGGGCGCGCGATGGACCGCACCGCCGGCGTTGTTGAGCGCTTGCGTCGAGGCGTCGGCATCCTTGGTGTAGATGTAGCCCATCCAGGCCGGCGGCATGCCCATCTTCGCGGGTTCTTCCGGCATGGTCATCAGCCCGCCGACGCCCCGCACGACGGAATTCACGACGATATAGCGGGGCATGCCGGGCGCCTTGTCGAAGGGCTCGGCTTTCCAGCCGACAACGGCGGTGTAGAAGGCCTCGGCGGCGTCGAGGTCGGTGGTCATCAGTTCGTACCAGAAGAAAGGTTGCGGGGATTTCGGCATGGTCGGTCTCCTCACCGGTTCAGGCAGCGATCGCGGTTCGATCCATTCTAGGACGATCCTGGCGACAGAAATCCGACATGGGCCGAAAATCCTGGACGGCAAGGCGCTGCGCTCCCTGATCTTGCATAGCCGGTGCTTTTCGACTTTGCTGCCGTCAAAGAGGGGGTCGGGTTCTTCCATGCGTCAGATGTCGCTCACGCCCGAGCTTGTCGCTCTTTGCCATCGCGAGGAGATCGATCCCGGTCCGAGCGGGGACTGGACGCAGCTCAGCGACGACGATTTCCGCGCGCTCGGCGCACGTCTCGCCGGCGAAGCCGACGCCGGACCGCTTTGGGTGTTCGCCTATGGCTCGCTTATCTGGAAGCCGGCCTTCGAGTCGGTCGAGCAGCAACGCGCCTCGGCGCAGGGCTGGCATCGCTCCTTCTGCCTGGATCTCGTGCGCTGGAGGGGTAGCGCCGCGCAGCCCGGACTGATGATGGCGCTCGAACGCGGCGGACGCTGCGACGGCGTGATCTACCGCCTGCCGGACGGTGACAAGGCCGCCCAGATCGAAAGGCTGTTGCGGCGCGAGATCGACGATCACGAGGCCGTTGCCTCCGTTAGGTGGGTTCCGGTGCGTACGGCGCAAGGCCGGCTGCGGGCGCTGGGCTTCTGGGTTGGCGTGACCGGCAGAGGGACGTCTCTCGGGCAGCCGCTGGAGAAGGTCGCTTGGGTGCTGGCACGCGCCTGCGGCCATGTCGGCTCCGGCGCCGAATATCTCTACAACACCGTCAGCCATCTCGAGACCTTCGGCATCCATGACCGCAACCTGTGGCGGCTGCAGGAACTGGTGGCGCACGAGATCCGGTCGATACATCCCGCGAGGTTTGAAAATGCGGAGCCATCCGATGAGGCGGTAATGGCTATAACATGACTATAATTATCATATTTTTATCCAGTCAATACAGTGACTTGGCCGAAAATTGACCAATTGATAAAAAAATAAAACGTGCTAGCCTTCCCCAAAACGACAACAAGGGGAACTGGAATGGCGACTGGTCATTTCATCGAGGGCATTGCCGGCGGCCGGCTGTCTTCCGATCAATATGCCGATAATTTTTCCGACCTGCATCCCCCGCTCGACCACCATGAGGCGCTGGTCGAATCCGATCGCTGCTATTTCTGCTACGACGCGCCGTGCATGAACGCATGCCCGACCTCGATCGACATCCCGCTGTTCATCCGCCAGATCGCGACCGGCAATCCGCTGGGCTCGGCCAAGACGATCTTCGACCAGAACATCCTTGGCGGCATGTGCGCCCGCGTCTGCCCGACCGAGACGCTGTGCGAAGAGGTCTGCGTGCGCGAGGTGGCCGAAGGCAAGCCGGTGCAGATCGGCCGGCTGCAGCGCTACGCCACCGATGTCGCCATGAGCGAGGGCAAGCAGTTCTACAAGCGCGCCGAGCCGACCGGGAAAAGCATTGCCGTGGTCGGCGCCGGACCGGCCGGGCTGGCGGCGGCGCATCGCCTTGCCCGCCACGGCCATGAGGTGACGATCCTCGAGGCGCGGCCCAAGGCCGGCGGCCTTAACGAATATGGCATCGCCGCCTATAAGAGCGTCGACGATTTCGCCCAGGCGGAGGTCGACTATGTCACCGCGATCGGCGGCATCGACATCCAGAACGGCAAGGCGCTCGGCCGCGATTTCCAGCTGGCGGACCTGATGCGGAATTACGATGCGGTGTTTCTCGGGCTCGGGCTGGGAGGCGTCAATGCGCTGCGCGCCGAGGGCGAGGACGCAGACGGTGTCGCCAATGCGGTGGAGTTCATCTCGGAACTGCGCCAGGCAAGCGATCTCTCCAGCCTGCCGGTCGGCCGGCGCGTCGTCGTCATCGGCGGCGGCATGACGGCGATCGACGCCGCGGTGCAATCGAAATTGCTCGGCGCGGAAGAAGTGACGATCTGCTACCGCCGCGGCCAGGAGCATATGAACGCTTCCGGCTTCGAGCAGGATCTGGCCGCCGCCAACGGCGTCACCATCCGCCACTGGCTGCAGCCCAAGCGCGTCATTGCCGAGAACGGCAAGGTCTCCGGGATCGAGCTCGAATACACCGCGATGAGCGGCGATAAGCTTGTCGGCACCGGCGAAAGGCTCACGCTCGTCGCCGACCAGGTGTTCAAGGCGATCGGCCAGAGTTTTGTGCCGGCGCATCTCAACGGCAGCAGCGAGCAGATTGAGCTGGAGGGCGGCCGCATCAAGGTCGATGCGGAAGGGCGCACCTCGCTGGCCAAGGTCTGGGCCGGCGGCGACTGCATCTTCGGCGGCGACGATTTGACCGTCTCGGCGGTGGCGCAGGGCCGAGACGCGGCCGAGAGCATCCACCGGGCACTGACCTCTAACGGGAGGGCATGAGCATGGCAGACATCCGCAACAATTTCATCGGCATCAAGTCGCCCAATCCGTTCTGGCTGGCTTCCGCGCCACCGACGGACAAGGCCTATAATGTCGAGCGCGCCTTCAAGGCGGGCTGGGGCGGCGTCGTGTGGAAGACGCTCGGCGAACAAGGCCCGCCGGTCGTCAATGTCAACGGTCCGCGCTACGGCGCGATCTGGGGCGCCGACCGCCGGCTACTTGGCTTGAACAACATCGAGCTGATCACCGATCGCGACCTGCAGACCAATCTGCGCGAGATGAAGCAGGTCAAGATGAATTGGCCGGACCGGGCGCTGGTCGCCTCGATCATGGTGCCTTGCGTCGAGGAAAGCTGGAAGGCGATCCTGCCGCTGGTCGAGGAGACCGGCGCCGACGGCATCGAGCTCAATTTCGGCTGCCCGCACGGCATGAGCGAGCGCGGCATGGGCTCGGCGGTCGGCCAGGTGCCGGAATATATCGAGATGGTGGTGCGCTGGTGCAAGCAGTACACGCGCATGCCGGTCATCACCAAGCTGACGCCCAACATCACTGACATCCGCAAGCCCGCGAGAGCAGCGCATGCCGGGGGCACCGACGCGGTGTCGCTGATCAACACAATCAACTCGATCACCGGCGTCGATCTCGACAATTTCGCGCCCCAGCCGACCATCGACGGCAAGGGCTCGCATGGCGGCTATTGCGGCCCGGCGGTGAAGCCGATCGCGATGAACATGGTGGCCGAGATCGCGCGCGATCCCGAAACCCGCGGCCTGCCGATCTCGGGCATCGGCGGCATCACCACCTGGCGCGACGCGGCCGAGTTCATGGCGCTCGGCGCCGGCAACGTGCAGGTCTGCACGGCGGCGATGACCTACGGCTTCAAGATCGTGCAGGAGATGATCGCCGGCCTGGAGAACTGGCTGGACGAGAAGGGCCACGCCTCGCTCTCCGACATCATCGGCCGCGCCACGCCCAACGTCACCGACTGGCAGTATCTCAACCTCAACTATGTCGCCAAGGCGCATATCGACCAGGACGCCTGCATCAAATGCGGCCGCTGCCACATCGCCTGCGAAGACACCTCGCACCAGGCGATCACCAGCATGGTCAATGGGGCCAGGTATTTCGAGGTGATCGAGGCCGAATGCGTCGGCTGCAACCTCTGCGTCAATGTCTGCCCGGTCGAAGGCTGCATCACCATGGAGCCGCTGGCTGCCGGCGTCGTGGACCAGCGCACCGGCAAGCCGGTGTCGCCGATCTACGCCAACTGGACGACGCATCCGAACAATCCGATGGCCAAGGTGGCTGCGGAATAAGCTCGGGTTCCTCGCCCCACGACAGTGGGGAGAGGTGGCCCGGCGAAGCCGGGACGGAGAGGGGTCTTCGCGGCGGCCGGCAATTTACCGCTTCGGGATAAGTGTCTTTGTGACCAGCCTCGCACCCCTCCCCTGCATCGACTCTGGCTTCGCGGAGGGCGTCCCCCTCTCCGTCCCGGCTGCGCCGGGACACCTCTCCCCCGCTTCGCGGGGGCGAGGAAAGAGGCCCTACTCCGCCGCCACCAGTCCCGCCATCTCGCGGTTCTTCATCAGCTTGTAGATGATCGAATCCATCAGCGCCTGGAAGGAGGCGTCGATGATGTTTTCCGAGACGCCGACCGTCCACCAGCGTGCGCCGGTGGAATCATGCGATTCGACCAGCACGCGGGTGATAGCCTCGGTGCCGCCGTTGAGGATACGCACCTTGAAGTCGGCGAGCTCGAGGTCGACGATCTCGCTCTGGTACTTGCCGAGGTCCTTGCGCAGCGCGATGTCGAGCGCGTTGACCGGGCCATGACCCTCGGCCACCGACATCTTCTCCTCGCCGTCGACCAGCACTTTCACGATCGCTTCCGAGACCGTCTTCAACTGGCCGTTGGCGTCGAAGCGACGCTCGACCATGCAACGGAAGGAGGTAACGGTGAAGAATTCAGGCAGCCCATGCAGCATCTTGCGCGCCAAGAGCTCGAACGAGGCGTCGGCGCCTTCGTAGGCATAGCCTTCGGCCTCGCGTTCCTTGACCACCGCGATCAGGGAGTCGAGCCGATGATCGTCCCTGGGCACCTCAATGCCGCGCCGCTTCAGCTCGGCGAGGAAATTCGCCTTGCCGCCCTGGTCGGAGACCATGACGCGGCGGCGGTTGCCGACGGCTTCCGGGGGCACATGTTCGTAGGTCGCCGGCTCCTTGGCTAGAGCCGAGGCATGGATGCCGGCCTTGGTCGCGAAGGCGGAGGACCCGACATAGGGCGCCTGCGCTTCCGGCGCGCGGTTGAGCAATTCGTCGAAGGCCCGCGAAAGCCTGGATATTCCTGTCAGATCTTCGGCCGAAATGCCGGTTTCGAAGGTGTCGGCGAAGGCCGGCTTCAGCGCGAGCGTCGGAATGATGGTGATCAGGTTGGCGTTGCCGCAGCGCTCGCCGATGCCGTTCAGCGTGCCCTGGATCTGGCGCACGCCGGCCTCGACGGCGGCAAGGGAATTCGCCACCGCCTGGCCGGTGTCGTCATGGGCGTGGATGCCGAGATGGTCGCCGGGAATGCCGCCGGCGATCACCTTTTCGACGATGGCGCGCACTTCCGAAGGCTGTGTGCCGCCATTGGTGTCGCACAGCACCACCCAGCGCGCGCCGGCATCGTAAGCGGTTTTGGCGCAGGCCAGCGCGTAATCGGGATTGGCCTTGAAACCGTCGAAGAAATGCTCGCAGTCGACCATCGCTTCCTTGCCGGCGGCGACGGCCGTCTCGACCGAGCTCTTGATCGAGTCCAGGTTCTCCTCGTTGGTGCAGCCGAGCGCGACGCGGACATGATAGTCCCAGCTCTTGGCGACGAAGCAGATGGCGTCGGACTTCGACTGCACGAGCGCCGCCAGCCCCGGGTCGTTGGAGGCCGACACCCCTGCCCGCTTGGTCATGCCGAAGGCGACGAATTTCGCGCTCTCGGTCCGCTTCTTCTGGAAGAAGGCGGTGTCGGTCGGGTTGGCGCCCGGATAGCCGCCCTCGACATAGTCGATGCCGAACTCATCGAGCAGCTTGGCGATCGCTATCTTGTCCTCGACCGAAAAGTCGATGCCCGGCGTCTGCTGGCCGTCGCGGAGGGTCGTGTCGAAGAGGTAGAGACGTTGCTTTGTCATGGCAGTAGCTCGAAGTGCCGCGCTCCCTCACCATGGAGCGCGAACGTGCATCACTATTTCCCCGCGAACCGATCCGTCGCCCGGATCAGCCGGTCCAGAATCCCGGGCTCCGAATAGGCGTGGCCGGCGCCCTCGATGAGGTGGAAATCCGCCTTCGGCCAGGCCTTGTGCAGCGCCCAGGCATATTTCGCCGGGCACGGCATGTCGTAGCGGCCGTGGACGATGGTGCCGGGGATGTCCTTCAGCTTCCAGGCGTCGCGCAAAAGCTGCCCTTCCTCCAGCCAGCCGGCATGGACGAAGTAATGGTTCTCGATGCGGGCAAAAGCGATCGCATAGTCGTCCTGGCCGAACGGGTCGCTGGTCTCGGGCTCAGGCAACAGCGTGATCGTCTCGCCTTCCCAGATGCTCCACGCGCGAGCCGCCTCGACCTGTGCCTTGCGGTCGGAACCGACCAGCCGCTTGCGATACGCGGCCATCATGTCGCCGCGCTCGGCCTCGGGGATCGGCGCCAGGAAGCGCTCCCATTTGTCGGGGAACATCTCCGAGACGCCGAACTGATAATACCATTCGAGCTCGGCGCGGGTGAGCGTGTAGATACCGCGCACGACCAACTCGCTGACACGCTGCGGATGCGTCTGCGAATAGGCGAGCGCCAGCGTCGAGCCCCAGGAACCGCCGAAGACAAGCCATTTGTCGAAGCCCGCCATCTCGCGCAGCCGCTCGATGTCGGCGACGAGGTGCCAGGTGGTGTTGGCCTCAAGCGAAGCGTTGGGCGTCGACTTGCCGCAACCGCGCTGGTCGAACAGGATGACGTCGTAGAGCTTCGGGTCGAACAGCCGCCGGTGTTTCGGCGAGATGGTGCCGCCCGGGCCGCCATGCAGGAACACGGCGGGCTTGGCGCCTTTGGTGCCGCAGCGTTCCCAGTAGACGGTGTGGCCGTCGCCGACATCGAGCATGCCCGACTCGAACGGCTCGATCTCGGGATAGAGCGTGCGCAAGGAACTGCCTTGGATCGTCATAGTTTCAAGCCCTGCTGCGGCCAGTTGGCCGTCTCGTGGTCCGGATGCTGGAAGGAGATGATCTGCTCCTGCCGTCGATAGAAATCGGGGTCGTCGAGGATCGGCGCCTCGAAGATCTTCTCCACCCAGGGCAGCCGCACGGCGTAGTTGACCTGGATCTGGGGCGCCAAGTCGGAGCGGTCGTCGAAGGCGCCGATGGCGATCTCCAGCGCGCCGGGCTGGCGATAGGTCAGCGGCGTGCCGCAGCGGGCGCAGAAGCCGCGATCGATATTGACCGAGGACTGGAAATAGCTCGGCTCCTCATGGGTCCATTCGACGCCGTCCTTCGGCACCGTCACCAGCGCGCCGAAGAAATTGCCGAACTGCTTTTGGCACATGCGGCAATGGCAGATGGACGGGCGCCCAAGCTTGCCCCTGATGCGGAAACGCACGGCGCCGCACTGGCAGCCGCCGGTTCGAACTTCATCGGTCATGGTTTTTCCTCCGGCGGCCATTGGTCGGTGTCGTGATCGGGATGCTGATAAGAGACGAGCTCGGCGAGATACGGCGCCGACGAGACATCGCCCATCGTCTCCTCCGACGGCAGTTTCGGGATGCCGTCGACATAGGGAAGCTTCGCCTCGACACCCCATTGAATGGTGGGCGCGATGCCGGCCGGGTCGTCGAAGGCGGCGATCGCCAGCGCTACGCCGTCCGGAGCCTCGAAAGTCAGCGGCGTGCCGCATTCGGCGCAGAAGCCGCGCCAGGCAGCATTGGACGAGCGGAAACGTTTCGGCTCGCCGCGCGTCCAGTCGAGCGTGGCGCCGCGCACCGAGACCAGCGGCAGATAGAAATTGCCGCTCGCCTTCTGGCACATGCGGCAATGGCAGACCGAGGCGTCGCCCAGCGCCCCTTCGACGCGGAAGCGCACGGCGCCGCACTGGCAGCCGCCGGTGTAGATCGGCCTGTTGTCGAGACTCATGACACGCTCCCAGTCGTGAGCTCACTGCGGGTCATGGCAGACCGCCTCGACATTGTTGCCGTCGGGATCGAAGACGAAGGCCCCGTAATAGTTGGGGTGATAATGCGGACGCAGGCCCGGCGCGCCATTGTCCTTGCCGCCGGCGGCAAGAGCCGCGGCATGGAAGGCATCGACCTCGGCGCGGCTGCGCGCGGTGAAGGCGATATGCTGGTGGTCCTTCGGCTTCTCCTTGCCTGCGCTCACCCAGAACACCGGCCGGTCGCGGCCATAGCCGCCGACCTTGGCGCCACCAGTATATTCCTGCGGCACCATGTAGAGCAGCGACGCCCCCAGCGGCGCCATCGCCTTGTCGTAGAATGCCTTCGACGCATCAAAATCGGAGACGGTGATGCCGAGATGGTCGATCATGGGACGAGCTCCTCTCTTGGCGGCGCGGGCGCAGCGGCCAGCCCGGCCGCGATAACGATGTGCTGGCAGACATTGTCGATATCGCGGATCACGTCGTCGTTCCAGAAGCGCAGGATGGTCCAGCCGCTGGCAGCCAGATAGGCAGTTCTTTCCTCGTCCCGCCGAGAGTGTTCCGCATCACCATGCTGGCTGCCATCAACCTCGATTATGAGGCGATAGGCCGAACAGGCGAAATCGACGATGTAAGGTCCGATGGGCACTTGCCTCCTGAAGCTCATTCCCATGAGCCTGTGGGCACGCAATTCGTTCCAAAGTTTCAACTCGGCATCGGTCATCGCGCGCCGCATCGATTTGGCGTTCATGCGCTGACGAGATGGAACGCGGTCGTGCCCCATGCTCAGGCCACCTCACGCAGGAGATTAGCGAAACCGCCGGCGAGAGCTAATCTCCCCCCTTGCGGGGGAGATTGGCTGTCACCATGGCCTTCGCCAATCGCCCAAGCCGCATCACCTTTTGATCTCCCAAGTCGTCACGCGCTCGCCCGTCGCCGGGTTCTTGCCGTCCTTCAACTGCACGCCTTGCGCCAGGAGCTCGTCGCGGATGCGATCGGCCTCGGCCCAGTTCTTAGCGGCGATGAATTCCAGGCGTTTGGCGATGGCCTTGGCGACCGCCGTCTCGTCCACCTTGGCCGCGCCGACGTCGAAGCCGAGGAAGGCCAGCGCTGCCTTCAACGAAGCGGCGGCTTTCTCGCCGCCGGCGTCGCCCGCTTCGCTGGCGAGCTGCGTCAGTCCCTGGAAGGCGGCGTAGGTGGCGAGATCGTCGGAGAGCGCTTCCACGACCCCGGTCGGCAGATCCGTCGAGGCCGCAGGCGCCAGGTCTGCCGCCCGCTTCCATTTGCGCAGCGTGTTTTCCGCCTCCTCAAGCTTGCGCACGGAAAAGTCGATCGGCTCGCGGTAATGAGTCATCAGCATCGCCAGCCTGAGCACCTCGCCGGGCCATTTCCTACCGCCGAACGTCTCGGTCTCCAGCAGCTCATGGATGGAGAAGAAATTGCCGAGGCTCTTCGACATCTTCTGGCCTTCGACCTGCAGGAAGCCGTTGTGCATCCACACGTTGGCCATGACCTTGGTGCCGTGGGCGCAGCGCGACTGGGCGATCTCGTTCTCGTGGTGCGGGAAGATCAGGTCCAGCCCGCCGCCGTGGATGTCGAAAATCTCGCCGAGATAGGCGGCCGACATGGCCGAGCATTCGATGTGCCAGCCGGGCCGGCCCCGGCCCCACGGGCTTTCCCAGCCGGGCTCTTCGGGCGTGGACAGCTTCCACAGCACGAAGTCGCCGGGGTTCTTCTTGTGCGCGTCGACCGCGATGCGCGCGCCCGCCTGCTGCTCGTCGAGATTGCGCTTCGAGAGCTCACCATAGTCCGGCATCGAGGCGGTATCGAACAGCACCTCGCCGCCGGCCACATAGGCGTGGCCGCGCTCGATCAGTTGCCGGATCAGCGACAGCATGTCGGCCTTGCCGTCGGCACGGGGCGCGACGAACTCGGTGGCGCGCGGTTCAAAAGTCGGCTGCAGGCAGCCGAGGGCCGCGACATCCTTGTGGTATTGGTCGGCGGTCTTTTCGGTGACCTTGCGGATCGCGTCGTTGAGCGACAGCTTTCCGGCCGCGATCTCGCCGCCGAAATCGCGCAGCGCCCTGGCATTTATCTTGTCGTCGACATCCGTGATGTTGCGCACATACGTGACGTGGCTTTCGCCGTAGAGATGGCGCAACAGGCGGAAAAGCACGTCGAAGACGATCGCCGGCCTGGCATTGCCGATATGGGCAAAGTCATAGACGGTCGGGCCGCAGACATACATGCGCACATTGCGCGGATCGATCGGAACGAAACGTTCCTTCGTCCGCGTCAGCGTGTTGTAGAGGCTGAGGCCCTTCGATGCGTCCGACATGCGTGCCCTTCCGATCCGTTACTTCAGTTGAGCATGATCTGATCCGAAAACCGGTGTCCACTTTTCGGGATCATGCTCTGGTCGGAGCCTTGTCTGCGCCGAAAGCGCAAATCAGGCTCCAGCCTGCTGGCCGGGGCGTTTTCCGATCTGGGGAAAGATGAGGCGAAAACGTCCGGACCAGCGCGAGGCTAGCCAATAATGCAAATGCCACAAATGGCGAAAGACGTTTTCATGGGCGGCTTTATCGCGCTGGCGGGTGTTGCCGTCAAGTCGCTCCACTGAGGAAAGATGTCGTTGGATCACAGGTAAAAACAGGCCGAAACATTTTATTAAACATGTCGGCACAGTGATGAAACATTCGCCGGCTAGACCGCCGGATGTCACGATTTGGTCGGAATCGGCCGCCAAACGCTGAACACGAAACCGTTACCAGGGAAGAGAACAATGGCTCGCAGCAAGCAGGAACAGAACCGACAAACGCAGCCGGCTCTCACCAGCCACTACCGCGCGATCGGCCCGGCGGCTATCGTCGCCGCCCTTCTCCACACCGCGAAGAAGAAGAAGCCCGCGCAGAAGATCGTCTCGCCGCGCGCTGCCTGAAAAGGCACGACCGGCATGATCCCCGACGACGGGGACGCCGGCGATGAGGGCGCCAAGGAGCGCCCTGGAGATGAAGGCCTCCGGAATCAGCCTCGCATGGCTGATAGTCTTCGCTAAAACAAGCTCATCTGGGTTTCGTCCGTGCCAGGCTTCTGGCGCCTGAGCTTTTCGGCCTGCGGTGAAACGATGCCGCGCTCCTGGATTTCCGGCCCGGTGTTGGCGACCTTGTTGACAAGGTCGGAAACCGGTATCGCCTCGAAGAAATCGGGAGCGGCTGGTTTCAGCAGATCGAGCACGTCGCGCGGCTCCTGCGTGCGGCAATCGAGCCAGCGGGCGAAGTCGCGCTCCTCGATGACCACCGGCATGCGGTCGTGGATATGGGCGATGCCGGCATTGGCCTCGGTCGTGATGATCGCGCCGGTATCCATCTCCGAACCGCCAGGCTCGGCGTAAGTCTCGATCAGGCCGGCGAAGGCGAGCACGCCGCCGCGTCGCGGGCGGATCCAGTAGGGTTGCCCCTTGGCCCCACCCGACTGCTGCCACTCGTAGAAGCCCGATGCCGGCACAAGAGCGCGCCGGTGGCGCATGGCGGCCTTGAACGAGGCTTTTTGCAGCACGCTTTCGGAGCGGGCGTTTATGAGCAGCGGAAACGCCTTGGTGTCCTCGACCCAAGCCGGGATCAGGCCCCAACGCACCAGCATCGCCTGGCGGTCCGGCAGGTTCGAGCCAGGTTCCCGCGGCGGGCCGGCAAGCGCCATCAGCACCGGCTGTGTCGGCGCTATGTTGTAGCGGGCCGGAAATTCCTCCAGCTCGGCCAGACCGAGAAAGGCGGCAGTCTGATCCGGCGTGGCGGTCAGGGCAAAGCGTCCGCACATGGATTTGGGCTCATCAATTGACGGACCATGAAAGTGGCGATGGAACCGCCGCGCCGCAACGCCTAAAGCTGGTTTCGCTCAATCGGTCCACAAAAGCCTGCAGGAAGATCGGCACGCATGGAACAGCGCAAGATCATACCGGCCGTTTCCGTCGCGGTCGTGCGTGGCGGCACCGTGCTTCTGGTCAAGCGTGCGCGAGCGCCGTCGCAAGGGCTCTATGCCTATCCCGGCGGCAAGGTCGAGCCGGGCGAAACGCTGGCGGAGGCGGCGGCGCGCGAATTGCTGGAGGAAACCGGGCTCGAGGCGACGGGCTATCGCCCGCTTCGCGACATCCATATCGACGGCCGGGCTGAAAACCACGCGGTCGACTATCTGCTGACGGTGTTCGGCGCCGCCTATGCCGGCGGCGAGCCCGTGGCAAACGACGACGCCGAGACCGCGGCGTTCTACACGCTGGCGGAAATGGCAGGGATGCCGCTTGCCGGCGATGTGTTCTCTGTCGCCGAGGCGTTGCTTGGCCCCGCGCAAGGCGCCAAGCGGTGAGCATCCAGAATGGCCTTGCAGGCGACAAAATGTTTCGCCACAAAGCCCTGCCCTTTCATCGCAAGGCTTTGATGACCCGCGCTTCCGCTTTTCTCGCCGCGTGCCTCGCCGTCAGCGTCGCTGCAGCGCCCCCCCCGGCGCGTGCCGCCGAGGCGCCTTTCGAGCCGGGACTGATGCGGCTGGCCGAGGTGCTCGGATCGCTGCATTTCCTGCGCAATCTATGCGGTGAGAAAGGCGACCAGTGGCGGATCCAGATGGAAAAGCTGCTCGAGTCGGAGAATCCCGATCCCGACCGGCGTGCCCGCTTCATCGCTTCGTTCAATCGCGGCTACCGGTCCTTCAGCGGCACCTATACCCAATGCACGCCCTCGGCGACCGCGGCCATTGCCCGCTACATGAAGGAAGGCGAGACGCTGTCGCGCGACATCGCCTCCCGCTACGGGAATTGAGCCCGGCTCGGCCGGCGGCGAGGTTTTGCGCAGATTTTTTGCGGCAAACGGCGCCAATGTGAGGTGCCTTATTGTCTCCTGTCCCGCTCTGGTGCAATCATGTGTTGCACTTGCGCAACAGCGTTAATGAAACGTTAGCGTGCAATTGCGGAATTAACTCAAACTGAAGGTTTTGATGCCGCAAGCCGGTCTAATCGGCTAAGCTCGGCATCGATTGAGGGCAGCCTCGCCGACAATGTAGATTTCGACCGTAAAAATGTCGTATTTACAAGGACTTAAGTGAGGCTACAGACGAACTGGCAGACCAAGCCGGATCCATCGGTCGGATCGCCGCTTGCAGAAGGTGGACATCGCAATGGAACATGGTGTCAGCGACATCGACGCGTTGGTCAGGGAAGAAAAGCGCCTGACCGCCGTGGAGAGCCACAGCGAAGCCTGGGCGGAAGGCCTGTCGGCTGGCATCGAGCCGGAAATCATCGCCGAAGCAGCGCTGGAAACGGCCTTCGGCGAAATGCTGCGCGCCAATGGCGAGACCTCGGCGCTGGCGCTGCTCGACCGCATGCGCGAAAAGGTGATTGCCGGCGCCTTCGAACCGGAACGGCTCAAGCACTAGTCACCTGTTTTGACAGCGACTTTTTGCCAATGACTTTTTGATAGTGACTTTTGACGCGAGCGCACCGTTTGGGCATCATACCCATGCGCTTGATTGTTCAGAGCGCCGCCCGGGCCAGGCCGGGTAACAATGGAGAGGCAAGCGGTGAGATTTTCGATGTCAGGCCGGCCACACGGGCTGGCCCTCAGCATCCTGATCGCCGCTTCCTGCCTGGCGTTGCCGCTGTGCCTCGCCAGCACGCCTTCCTACGCGCTGAGCGAGATCCAGCGCGAGGACCTGCCTTCCCCGGTCGCCCCGCCCGCCAACGGCGACAGCGCCGCGCCCGGCACCGCCGTGCCGATGCCGGAGGCGCCCGGCACCAAGCCCACGGACGGCGGACAGCCGGCCGACGACACCGATAAGCAGGAGCCGGAAACGCCGCCCGCCAATGGCGGCATCACCAGCCCGCGCGCCGATCCGGACGCGCCGCCGCCTGCGGTCGTCTACGACCTCAACACGCTTCCCGAACCCGTCAAGCGCATGCATGGGCTGATCATCGAGGCCTGTAAAAGCGGCGACATCGAGAAGCTGAGGCCGCTGATCGGCAAGGGCGATGCCATGACGCAACTGTCGCTGGGCGACATTGACGGCGACCCGGTCACCTTCCTGAAGGGCCTCTCGGGCGACGGCGACGGCCAGGAGATCCTCGCCATCCTGGAAGAGGTGCTGTCGGCCGGCTATGTGCATGTCGACGCCGGCACGCCGCAGGAACTCTATGTCTGGCCGTATTTCTTCGCGCTGCCGCTCGACAAGCTCGACCCCAGGCAGCGCGTCGAATTGTTCAAGCTGGTCACAGCCAGCGACTATGACGACATGAAGCAGTTCGGCGCCTACATTTTCTATCGTGTGGGCATCACGCCGACGGGCCAGTGGCTGTTCTTTGTGGCCGGGGATTGAGCCACTTTAAGCCGGCAGCGCCTCGGAAAACTCGACCGCCCTGCCCTGGCCGGGTGTCACGATCTCGCCTTCCCACATGACGCGGGTGCCGCGCACGATGGTGCCGACCGGCCAGCCTGTCACTTGCTTGCCGTCATAGGGCGTCCAGCCGGCCTTCGAGCCGGCCTGGGCGTTGGTGATGGTCTCGCGCCGCTTCAGGTCGACGATCGTGAAGTCGGCGTCGTAGCCGGCAGCGATGCGGCCTTTCCTGGCCATGCCGAAAATGCGTTGCGGGCCGTGGCTGGAAAGGTCGACGAAGCGCTGCAGTGTGAGCCGGCCGGCATTGACGTGGTCCAGCATGATCGGCACCAGCGTCTGCACCCCTGTCATCCCCGACGGCGAGGCCGGATAGGTCTTCGCCTTCTCGGCCAGCGTGTGCGGCGCGTGGTCGGAACCCAGCACGTCGACAATGCCCTGGGAAATGCCATGCCAGACGCCGTCGCGGTGGCGGGCGGCGCGGACCGGCGGGTTCATCTGGAGCAGCGTGCCAAGCCGCGCATAGTCGTCGGCCGTCAGCGTCAGATGATGCGGCGTGGCCTCGCAGGTCGCGACGTCCTTGTGCTGTTCGAGGAAGACGATCTCCTCGGCCGTCGAGATATGCAGCACATGGATGCGCGCGCGTGTCTGCCGGGCGATGCGCACCAGGCGCTCCGTGCAGCGCAGCGCCGCAAGCTCGTCGCGCCAAACCGGGTGCGAGGACGGATCGCGTTCGACGCGTTCGCCGAGCCGTTCGCGCAGGCGGAACTCGTCCTCCGAATGGAAGGCGGAGCGGCGGCGGGTGTTGCGCAGGATCGAAGCGACGCCTTCGTCGTCCTCGACCAGCAGGTCGCCGGTGGACGAGCCCATGAACACCTTTATGCCGGCCGCGCCCGGCAGCCGTTCCAGTTCGCCGACATCGCGAGCATTGTCGCGCGTGCCGCCGACCCAGAAGGCGAAGTCGCAATGCATGCGGTTCGTGGCGCGCCGCACCTTGTCGGCGAGCGCGGCCTCGCTGGTGGTCAGCGGATTGGTGTTGGGCATCTCGAAGACGGCGGTGACGCCGCCCAGCACCGCCGCGCGCGACCCGGTTTCCAGATCTTCCTTATGCTCCAGCCCCGGCTCGCGGAAATGCACCTGGCTGTCGACGACGCCCGGCAGGATGTGCAGGCCCGTGCAATCGATGGTCTCGCCGGCCGAGGCCTGGCCGAGATCGCCTATCCGCGCAATGCGTCCGTCCTTCACGCCGATGTCGCGACGACCCTCGCCGTCATGGTTGACCACGGAGCCGCCTGTCAGGATGAGGTCGAAGGTGGTTGCCATAGGCAGGTCCAATCTCTTGCGGGGGGAGTGTGGCCGGCTTACGTAATGACCGACCGTTTTGCAAGATCAGGCCGATTTCACGCTCATGCCCTTTGCCCAGCTCAAAGACCGCGCGCTCATTTCCGTGTCAGGCCCCGATGCCGAGCATTTCCTGCAAAACATCCTCACCACCGATCTCGATGCGCTCCCGCACGGCGAGGCAAAGCCCGGTGCGCTGCTTTCGCCGCAGGGCAAGATCCTGTTCGATTTCCTGATCTCGCGCGCCGGTGACAACGCCTTCCACCTGGAATGCCGTGCCGACATCGCCGACGACTTCGTGCGCCGCCTGATGCTTTACCGGCTAAGGGCGAAGGCCGATATTGCCAAGCAGGATCAGGCGCTTGTCACGATCGCATGGGGCGATGATTCAAGCCGCTCAGTTTCTGATTCAACGGCGCTTGCCGACACGCGTTTTCGCGACATTGCGATCAGCCGCACTTATGGCGGCGAAACAAAGGACGGTGACGATCCAAAGACCTGGCAAAAAATTCGCATAGGCTATGGCATTGCCGAAAGCGGCAGCGACTACCAGCTTGGCGACGCCTTCCCGCATGATGTGCTGCTCGACCAAACTGGCGGAGTCGGCTTCAAGAAGGGCTGCTATATCGGCCAGGAGGTCGTCTCGCGCATGCAGCATCGCGGCACCGCCAGACGCCGTGTGCTGATAGCGTCGGCCGATAGCCCCCTGCCCGCTGCCGGGGCCGAGCTCACGGTCGCCGGGCGGCCGGTGGGGACGCTCGGGTCTGTCGACGGCCGGACCGGTCTTGCCGTTGCCCGCATCGACCGCGTCAAGGCGGCGGTCGACGCCGGCGAAGCGATCATGGCGGGCGAGACTCCGGTGAAGCTCGCGATTCCCGCCTGGGCGAAATTCGCCTTCCCGCAGGACGCGGCCAGCGCGGAGGAGGCCTGATGGCGGCCGACCGGGCAGGCGCGCCGCCGCGCGCCTGGCAACGCATGCTTTCGGGCCGGCGGCTCGACCTGCTCGACCCCTCGCCGCTCGACATCGAGATTGCCGACATCGCGCATGGGCTTGCCCGCGTCGCGCGCTGGAACGGCCAGACCAGCGGCGACCATGCCTTTTCCGTTGCGCAGCATTCGCTGCTGGTCGAAGCGCTTTACGGTGAATTGGCGCCGCGGGCCACGGTCGAGGCGCGGCTCGCCGCGCTGCTGCACGACGCGCCGGAATATGTCATTGGCGACATGATCTCGCCGTTCAAATCGGTGATGGGCGGCTCCTACAAGGACTGCGAGTTGCGCCTACAGCGCGCCATCCACCTGCGTTTCTCGCTGCCGGCGGAGCTTAACGCGGCCTGGCGCAAGGACATCAAGCGTGCCGACCAGATCGCCGCCTATTACGAGGCGACGCTGCTGGCCGGCTTCTCGATGGCGGAGGCGACCGAATATTTCGGCCGGCCGCGCGGTTTTTCGGCCGACCGCTTCGACTTCACGCCAAAATCCGTGACCTGGGCACAAACGGCTTTTCTGAAGCGTTTCAAGGCGCTGGAAGCCAAGCGCCAATCCTCGCTTGTGGTAAATTCGGTTCCATAAGAACGCTAAATTAACCGGCGAGCAGGACAGTATCGCGTTCGGTCACGGTCCGAAGGCGTGCTCATGCCCGGCGTTCATGTCAAGACGGCTTCCACCGCCGGCAAGCGAAGAACGGCCGCTATTGGTCCGGCACGACGGATCGCGGAGGAACTACGGGCCCAGAACGAACGCTTCGCGGCGGCTGTCGAGAACATGTCGCATGGGCTGTGCATGTTCGACGCCGAAGAGCGGATGATCATCTGCAACCGCAACTACATCGACATCTTCCGCCTGGACGCCAAAGTGGTGAAGCCAGGCATTCCCTTCTTCGACATCCTGCAGCACAGCGTCGACATAGGCATCGCCGGGCAGAGCGCCGACGAGCTTTATGCCATCCGCAAGCCTTACATCGACCGCGCCAAGCCTTCGACCTATGAGGAAATTCTGTCGGACGGACGCATCATCGTCATTTCGCACCGGCCGATCGCGGTCGGCGGCTGGGTGTCGATCTACGAGGATGTGACGGAGCAGCGGCGCGCCGAAGCCGAGCTGAAAGAACAATATCGCCGCTTCGACGCTGCTTTGGCCAACATGTCGCAAGGCCTGCTGATGTACAACGCCGAGGGCCGCCTGATCGTTCGCAACCAGCGCTTCCTGGATCTGTGCAACGCGAAGGCCGCCGATTTCGCGCTCGGCATGACGCATGGTCAGATGCTGGCGAAACTCGTTGGTCTCGGCATCTTCGTGCCTGTTGAAGTCGATATCGAGGTGGCAAAGACGAAGGCGGCCCTGGACGCGGGCCAGTCGCGCTCGAGCTATCGCGAACTCGTCGACGGCCGCACGCTGTTTGTCTCCCGCCGGCCGCTCGCCGGCGGCGGTTGGGTTGCGACCTTCGAGGACGTGACCGAACGGCGCCGTGTCGAAGCGCGCATGACGCATCTTGCGCATCACGACACGCTGACCAATCTACCCAACCGCTCGATGTTTCGCGAAAAGCTGGATCAGGCGCTCGGCGAGGCCAAGGCCAAGCCGCTGGCGATCCTCTCGCTCGACCTCGACCGCTTCAAGGCCGTCAACGACACATTCGGCCACCCGGCCGGGGACTGGCTGCTGAAATGCGTGGCCAAGCGGCTGCAGCACGCAGTGCGCAGCAGCAAGGATGTGGTGGCACGCTTCGGCGGCGACGAGTTCGCCATCATCCAGTCGGGCATCAAGAGCGCCGCAGACGCCGAAAAGCTCGCTAAGCGCATCGTCGAGATCGTCGGCAAGCCCTACCGCGACAAGGGGCGTGAAATGCATGTGGGCGTGAGCCTCGGCATCGCGCTCTATCCCGGCGACGGGCACGATGCCGACACGCTGCTCACCAACGCCGACATGGCGCTCTACCGCGGCAAGAGCGAAGGGCGCAACGTCTATCGCTTCTTCGAGCCGGGCATGGATGCGTTGATGCGGGAGCGCCGGGCGCTCGAGGTCGATCTTGAGGCAGCACTCTCCAAGCGCGAATTCGAGCTGGATTTCCAGCCGATCCTCGACATCGGCTCCGGCAAAATCGTCGGCGCGGAAGCCCTGATGCGCTGGCGCTCGCCGTCGCGCGGCCTTGTATCGCCGGAGAACTTCATCACCGTCGCCGAGGAGACCGGATTGATCGTGCAACTCGGCGACTGGGCGCTGCGCAAAGCGTGCAACGTCGCCGCCAATTGGCCGCGGGACATGCGCATGGCCGTCAATGTCTCAGCCGCGCAGATCAAGAGCGGCGGCTTCGCCCGCAGCGTGATCGCCGCACTTGCCTTTTCCGGCCTGCCGGCCGATCGCCTGGAGCTCGAAATCACCGAAACGGTGATGATGGACGAAAGCGACGCGGTGCTGAGGACGCTGAGCCAATTGCGCAGCCTCGGCGTGCGCATCGCGCTCGACGATTTCGGCACCGGCTATTCCTCGCTCGGCTACCTCCGGCGCTTCCCCGTCGACAAGATCAAGATCGACCGATCCTTCATCCGCGATCTCGACAGGCGCGACACGGCGGCGATCGTGCGCACGGTAATCGGGCTCGGCGCCGAGCTCGGCATCATCGTCACCGCCGAGGGTGTCGAGACCGAAGCGCAGCTCGACATGCTGCGCAAGGCCGGTTGCGGCGAGGCGCAAGGCTATCTGATCGGCGTACCGAGCAAGGCGTCCGATATGAGCCGGCTGCTGCGTTCGCAGGCACTGCAGCGCCAATCGGGCTGAGTGACGCCCTCTGTCAGCGTAGCGCCCCGACATATTTCTCGTGGAAGCTCACATAGCCAGGCTCGACCACTTTGAGATGCCGCTCGATCAGCCGATGGAATTCAGGCAGTTGGTGAAACGGCACGCCGGGATAGGCGTGGTGCTCGGCATGGTAAGGCATGTTCCAGGCGAGCTTGCGCACGAACCAGTTGGTCAGCGTCGTGCGGGTGTTTTCCAGCATGTTGGCCACGAAGGGACAGCGGCCGTGCTCGGCCAGCAGATAAAGCCTCAGGAACGGCTGGCCGAGCAGCGCCGGCACGATCCAGACAGTGAGCACCACCCATGCCTTGAACCAGACGGCAAGCGCCAGCAGGACGACATAGAAGGCGATCATCGCCCGCGCCTCGGCCTTCACCTTCGGCAGACCTTTCGGCGGCACGTAGCTGTCGCGGCAGCGCCCCATCGCATTGGTGTAGAGCGTCTTGAAATGCCCGCGCCACACCGGCAGGCCTGAGACATGGACGATGTATTGCCGCATCGTCTCGGGCTTCGGAAACGCCAGCTCCGGATCGTTTTCCGGATCCTGGGTGAAACGGTGATGGGCGAAGTGGAAGTAGCGGAACCAGTTGGCGGGCAGCGCGATCGCCAGGCTGCAGAAGCGCGCGACCACATCGTTCAGCCACTGCGTTTCGAACGCCGTCCTGTGCACGGTCTCGTGCAGCAACGTGAACAGGAACACGATCAGGATGCCCTGCGGCAGCATCAGGACCGGCCAGTACGGCACACGTGCCCCGATCAGCGCGCCAAGGACGATGATCGCGCCGAGATGGAGCGCGAACTGGACAAGGCCCGGCCCATCCGATTTTCCGGTCAGCCGGCCGCGCTCCTCATTCGTCAGCGAGGCTATCACGGAGCGATGGTCGATGGTTTCGTGGTGGTCGATTGCGTTCATAAGGATCACGATACCCAGAAAGAAACCTTTCGAAAAACGAGGATTTCTGCAAAATAGATAAGGCCAGCTTATCTATTTAAATGATCATGGCCACTCTTCCCTCCCTACGCGGACTTCAGGCTTTCGAAGCGGCGGCACGCACAGGCAGCTTCGCCGCCGCGGCGGAGGAACTGTCGATTTCGGCCGCGGCCGTCAGCCAGCTTATCCGCACCGTCGAGGAGCAGATGGGGCGAAAATTGTTCCATCGGATCAACCGGCGGGCCGTGCTGACCGAGGCGGGAGTGGAGATGCTGCCGCGGCTCAGCATGGCCTTCCGCGAGATCAGCAGTGTCGCCCGCGACGTCGGCGGTGATGCCTTCCGCCCTAGGCTCGTCGTTTCGGTGCCGCCCTCCATGGCGATGGGCTGGCTTTCGGAGCGCATCGTCAGCTTTATTGCATCCCATGGAGCCGCCGACATATCGCTGAGAGGGGATGACGATCCGGTGCCGTTCGATCCTGAATTGATCGACATCCGCCTCTCCTACGGTCCGCACTACCGGGAACATCCGACCGAGGAGGTCGTCAGGGACGCCGTCTATCCCGTCTGCGCGCCGACGCTGGCCGGCGCGACCGGGTCCGAGAGCCTTGCCGGCCTGCCGCTAATCCACACCGATTGGGGACCGACCGGAGCGTCCTTTCCATCCTGGCGCAACTGGTTCGCGGCGGCGGGAAGCGAGCCGGGCCGCGCGGCGCAGCGCGGCCTTTCGGCCAACTCCTCGCGTGCAGCACTCGATCTCGCCATTTCAGGACTGGGCGTGGCGCTGGCGCAGGGCATCTATTGCGCCCAGGCGCTGGAGGATGGCAGACTGGTGCGGGCCGCCGCACAATCCTTGGAACTGCGCCAGCCCTATTGCCTGACGATCCCCGAACGCAGCGCAAGGCGCGATATCGTGGGTGCGTTCCGGCAATGGCTGGTCGGGGAATGCGTGCGCGCGGTCAAATCACCGGCGTTCGGCATCCAGCCATCCGAGAAACTCGTTTAGGGAACTACGGTGACGGGGCACCAATCCTTCGTGCCCGCCTCGCTTTTCGGTCGAACGAAGTCGGAGATTTTTCAATGTCGCTCGAACTCATCAATCCGGCTGACCTGCCGGTTCCGGAGATGTACACGCAGGTCGTCGTCGCGACGGGATCCAAGCTGGTGTTCATCTCGGGTCAGCAGCCGGAAGATATCCACGGCAAGCTCGTCGGACATGGTGATTTTGCGGCGCAAGCGCGCCTGTCATTCGCCAATCTCGGCCGAGCGCTCAAGGCGGCTGGCGCCCGGCCCGACCAGGTCTGCAAGATCACGATCTACATCGTCGACTACGTCCGCGATGAACACGTTCCGATGATCGAAGCCGCGCAGATCTCGCTGTTTGGAGATCACAAGCCAGCGAATGTGATTGTCGGCGTGGCGATCATGTCTCCAGGCTACCTCATAGAGGTAGATGCGATAGCGGTCATTTGACGAGGAGACCGGAATCGACGCGCGCTGAGGGCTTCAAAGATGCCCGGCCAGAGCCGCGACCATGTCTTTGCTCGTCGCCACCGGAATGATCTCGAACTCGACGAGGTCGTTCCACTCGATGGCCCAGCGCTGCAGGATCGTGACGTCGTCGGCCTCCACCAACAAGAAGCAGCGGCTCATGTCGGCCGCGATCCAGGAGTGGTGGACAACGAGCTCGTCGGGTTTCAGCCGGCCCTTATCGCGGAAGCGGCGATAGATTTCCTTGCGGTCCGCGCCGTGAAAGTCTTCGATCACCAGGAACAGCATTCTTTTCCCTCGGTTGAGTTATGGGGAACTGAGGAACTGAAGAACTGAAGAACTGAAGAACTGAAGAACTGAAGAACTGAAGAACTGAAGAACTGAAGAGATAGGAAAATGATTATTCGATAGTGCAAGGACGGATTTTCCGCGAGGCACCCCATTCTTCAATTCTTCAATTCTTCAATTCTTCAGTTCCTCAGTTCTTCAGTTCCTCAGTTCCCCTCCCCCGCCCGCTACTTCTCCGGCCGCTCCAGGCGCTCCAGGAACCACTGCGTCAGGCGCACCCAGAGCTCGTCCTTCTCGCCGGAATCCTCCCAACCATGGTCGAGATTGGGATTGTCGTTGACCTCGATGACGAAGACCCCGTCCTTGGTCTCCTTGAGGTCGACGCCGTAGAGCCCGTCGCCGATGCATTTCGCGGCCCTGACCGCCGTCTCGACGACATGCGGCGGCGTCTGCTTCAGCGTGAACGTCTTTATCCCGCCCTGGTCGGGCTTGCCGCTGGCCTTGTGGTTGACGATCTGCCAGTGCTTCTTCGCCATCAGATAGTGCACTGCAAACAGCGGTTGGCCGCCGAGCACGCCGACGCGCCAGTCATATTCGGTCGGGATGAATTTCTGCGCGATCAGGAGATCTGAATCTTCCAGCCACTCGGTCGCGAGCTTGGTGAGCTCCGCCATGTTCTCGCATTTCTTGACGCCGCGCGAGAAGGACGAATCCGGGATCTTCAGCACCAGCGGAAAACCCAGCGTCTGCGCCGCGACCTCGAAGTCGGACGTGCCGGCGATCATCACCGTCGGCGGCACCGGCACCTTGTTGTAGGTCATCAGCTCGTTGAGATAGACCTTGTTGGTGCAGCGGATCATCGACAGCGGATCGTCGATCACCGGCATGCCTTCCTGCTGGGCGCGGCGCGCGAAGCGATAGGTATGGTTGGAGATCGAGGTGGTCTCGCGAATGAACAGCGCATCGTAATTGGCGAGCTTGGCGAGGTCCTTCTTGGTGATCGGCTCGACCTCGACGCCCATCTTCTCGGCGATCCGCGCCCAATAGCGCAACGAGGAAATCTCGGACGGCGGCAGTTCCTCATGCGGATCGACCAGCGTCGCGAATGTGTAGCGCGCCGGCGTGCGGCCCTTGGTGTCGCGCCATTCGCGGTTGGTGTAGGTGTCCAGGCATTGCAGGAAGAACTCTTCCTCGTCCTCGGTCATGCGGGCGAGCGGCAGGAAGCCGATCTTGCGGATCGAGGCCCATTCGGCGCTGTCCTTGATGTGGACCTCGAGCGCCGGCGCGCGGAACCAGTCGAACAGCAGCTTGGCGAAACGGTCCCACACTTTCGACGGACCGATGCCGAAGAAGATCGCGACCTTGGCCGGAAACGCCCCGCCAAGGTCCTTGCGGCATTTGTTCAAGGCAAGCTCGAGCTCCGGCAGCGCGTGCTCGTAGAGCTTGCGCTCCGACAGGTCGATCATGGTCTCGACGGTCGGGATCACCCGGTGGCCGCGCGACCCCGCCAGCAGCGAGGCGTAGTAGCCGCGGCTCTGGTAGCCGTAATTGTTCGACAGGTTGATCACCTTCGGCCGCTGGCCGCGGAACAGCGCCGGATGCGCGAGATAGTCGCGATTGGTGATGATCTTGTGGGGTGTGGCCACCTGATCGATGTCGTTCTGCCTGCCTGTGAGGATAACCCAGGTCATTGTCTCAGCGTTTTCCCAGAGTGATGGCGGCGCGCAAACCGTCGCGGCCGAACTGCGCCATGTTCATGAAAATGTCGTAGGGCACCGGAATGTTCGCGGCATCGAGGATCGTTTCCTGTCTCTCATCCTCGACCCAGGGGTCGTGGATCAGGATATGGTCGCCATCGTCGCCGATGGCCAGCACCCAATGCGGCACCTTCTTGCCGAACATCAGGAAGCCGCTGACCAGCACGATAACCAGCTTCCCGTCGGCCAGGGCGTCACGGATGTCGCCGATGCCGAACGGACGGTAGTTGACGGGGATGCCGTAAAGCTCGGCGCGGCGGCGGAAATCGACTTGGGCGAGTTCCATCACCCGGCGCTTGTCCTCGCTTCGCACCGACTGCAGGAACAGCGCGCCGTAGAAGGAGACGAATATCTCGGCGGCGAGCCCGCTCTCATAGCCGGCGACGGCCAGGCCGAAGGGCTCGCAGCCGCCGGGACCCGACATCATGAAGACCGTGGTCGCCTCGCGCCACAGGCGGATTTCCATGACCGGGTCGGGCACGAAGCCACGATCGAAATTGGCCATCGCCATCATCAGGCAGCACGGGCCGCAGGTGAATTCGCAGGTCTGCTGGTAGAACGGCACCTTGGTCGCGGTCGGCGTGTCGCCGCGCAGCGTCTTTTCATAGCGCAGCGCGGTCGCGCCATCCTCGTAATAGTCGGGCTCGCGGCCCAATTTCCGATAGCCGGCCTGTTCGTAGATGCGGATGGCGCGATGATTGTCCTCGCGTACTTCGAGGCGCAGCAGCAGCCGGTCGTGCTCGAAGGCGGCCTCCTCGGCAGCCGCCAGCAGAAGCCGGCCAATGCCGAGACGGCCGAAGAAAGGTCCGACGGCGATGGAATAAAGCCGCGCGACGCCGCTGCCCTTGCGAAACAGCACCACCGCATAGCCGGCGACGCGGCCCTCATTCTCGGCCACCAGCATCTCGGCGGTTTCGCGTTCGATGAACTGGCGGAAGGAGCGGCGCGAGAGCCTGTCGCCCGGAAAAACAGCCTTCTCGATGGCGGCGAGGTCATCGACGTCTGACGCGCGGGCCTTGCGGATCTCGGCAGGCATGCGGGCTTGGGAGAACCTCGATTGGGTTTAAGAAACGGCCCCGGTGGATGCGTCGCGAATACTGGCCGAAGCGCCAGTATCCATCAAGCGCTATCGCTCCTTGATTAGGGCCGAATTGTGACAGTTTCCGCCACGGCAGGAAACGGCCAGGCGCTTGAACGGAATTGCCGTTCAAAGGACTGCCGGTCGCCGAAAAACGCAGCCGGTTCAGCTCGATATGCCGGCCACGAGCTGGCCGTAGGCGTTCTTTGCGACATCCGACAGGCGCTCCGGCGGCAACGAGCCGACGACCGCGCAGGCATAGCCCTTGTCCAGCCAGTAGACAGCCTCCGGCCCGCCGGTCTCGGCAGTATAGGTGCCCTTGGATGTCTCCGACGATTCGGCGGTGATGTAGAGCGAAATGCGCTCGCCTTTGGCGTCCTCATAAAGCAGCATCGCCGCCTTGCCCTGGTCTCCGGCGGGCAGCAACCGGCCACCGACGAGATCGAAGCCCTCGGCCGCAAGATCGGGCGCAACCAGCTTCAACCCGATACGGTTCGAGAGCCAGGTCTGGAGATGATCCTTGTCGCTTGCCGGAACCTCGACGGCGTGGCGCTTCTCGGCGGCGTAGATGACGTGGGCTGCGATCGCCTGCTCGGCGAGCTGGTCGTCGCCCTCGCCCCGGGCGATGCCGTCGATGCCCGCGACATAGCCGCCGAGCCCGCCGAGCGCGAGCATCACGGCCGCGGCAGCCGACAGCCACCAGCGTGAGCGCCAGGCCGGTCCCTTCACGGGCGCCTCGCCAAGCACGACCTGCCGCAGCCTCGCCGGCACCGGCTCGTCCATCACGCCCGCGAAGGCGGCGCGCATGGCGGCGCGGTCGGCGATGTAGCGCGCGGACCGCGCCTTCATCTCGGGATTGGCCTCGAGCCAGGCGTCGTAAGCCATGCGCTCCTCGCCCGGCAGCTCGCCGTCGAGGGCCATATGGATATCGCGTTCGGAGAAATCGTGGCGGGTCATTTCTCAACGATCCTTATCGAGCGGCGGCGCGATGTGTCGTCGAGCAATCCTCGCAATTCCTCGCGGCCGCGTGCGATGCGCGACATCAGCGTGCCGGCCGGCACGCCAAGGATGTTGGCTGCCTCGGCATAGGAAAAGCCCTCGATGGCGACCATCACCAACGCCGCGCGGCGATCGGGGCTGATCGCCTGCAAGGCATCCATGATCTCGCGCGAGGCGATGGTCTCGACCTGATCGGCGGGCGCGGCTTGGGCCTCACCGGCTTCGAGAGGCAGCATCGCCGCCTCGCCGCGCCGGTTGACCTTGCGCATCTGGTCGATGAACAAGTGATGCATGATCGTGAACAGCCACCTCCGGGGGCTCTCTCCAGTCTGCCAGTTGTCGAGCCGCACAAGCGCCCGCTCCAGGCAATCCTGGACGAGATCGTCGGCGGAATCGCGCTCGCGCAGCAACGAGCGCGCATAGCGCCGCAACCGCGGTATTTCGCTCAGGATCGCTGCCTTCTTGTCGTCCATGACCGCTTGTTTCGAGGTCGCTTTCCATCCCGATAGAACGCGCCTTCCCGGCGCGGTGCAAGCAGTCAGCGCGAGGCGGCCGAACCGCTGCGTTTACCCAAGCACGTGAATAACGATGGTGGAGGGCGGTTTATTCCAGGCAATCGCGAGAAAGCCAATTATTTCAAATCAGTCAGCAAGAAATCATTACCCTTGTAAAGCAGCGGAACACCGAGCGTCTTGGCGCAAGCATAGGCAAAGCAGTCGCCGAGGTTCAGATCAGCCTGGTGACCGACGGCCTTGCCGTAACGAGCGCTGGCGTCGATGGCACGCGAACCGATCGCGTCGCCGATGGGCAGACTTTCCGCGCCGATTTCCGCGACCAACTGATCCACCAGCTCGCGAGCCTTGAGGAGTGCCTCAGCGGTCGGCTTGCGGGAACCCGCGCCGGCTCGCGCCAAAGCCTGCGTCGCTTCAAAACGGACCATCGCGGAGACGTAGAAGTCGACGTTTCCGGAGAGCTGTTTGGACAGTTCTTCCCAGCCCGATTCCTGATTGAGAATGGCGACGATCACCGACGCGTCGACGAACATCACTCTTCCCACATTTCATCGGTGAATTTCTTCATATCGAAATCGGGATTGGGTAGACCGATCTTTTTCGCCTCCGCCTGAAGCCTGACGATCCGCTCGCGCAGCGGCACCTTGGCACGATTGCGTTCCAGTTCGTGCATAAGCGCCGTCCGCACCGCCTCGGTCTTGCTCGGCGCATTCATCTCCCGCTGCAATTTGGTGGCCAGCGCGTCCACTTCATCGTCACGTATGTAGAGTGGCATTAGAATATCCCTTTATGAATATTCGAGATATCCCAGATTGGATATTCCTTCAAGAAGTCTCCTTCACTTCCCTCGCCGCCCTGGTCAGCAGCCGTTGATAGAACAGGCCGATGCCGATCAGCACGGCACCGAGGCCGATGAAGGAGAGTGCGCGCAGCACGCCTTCCAGCTCCGACATGTCGAAGAGGAAGACCTTCACCACCGCGACCGCGATCAGCACCGCGGAGGCGATGCGCAGCACCTGCGATTTCAGCCAGACGCCGGCGGTGAGCAGCGCCACGCCGATGACCAGCCAGAGCGCCGAGTAGGTGTAGGTCTCGACCTGGCCGAGCCCGCTCCACAAGGCGATGAACTCGCCCTTGAACAGGCGGCGCACCGATAGCGTGGCATAGGCGAAGGCAAGCAACGCGGCGATAAGCGCCAGCATCGCCGCATACCATCGCGGGCGCTTGTCGCGGACATAGAGCGCCAGCGCGCCGGCGGCGATGGCCGGCAACAGATAAGCGAGGAACAGAAGGTTGAAGACCGGGATCCTGCCGGTCGACTCGTCCGTCAGCAGCGGGTTCAGCACCACGAAATGCTGAACGGCGATGAGGCCTGCCGAGACAACGCCGGCGGCCATCGAGCCATAGCGCAGAACCGAGCTTGGCGAGCGCATATCGATGGCGACGAGGATCGCGCCGGCGCCGAGCGCGATCAGCGTGTAGATCGCCTGTTCGGCAAGGGTCACGGTGCCGGTGTCGATGACGCCGCCATGCATGGCGTGGCGCACCAGCATGGCGATGGTGAGCAGCGCAAACAGCGCCGAGGCCGCCTCCATGGCAAGGCGTGGCCGGCCGTCGGTGGTGCGGGCGAGCTGCCAGGCAGCAAAGCCAAAGGCGAGCGCCGGCATGCCATAGCCCGGCAGCAGCCAGTTGAAGACCGGCGTCCTGGAGAGAAACGCCGCGCCGACGATGGTCGGATCGAAGGCGACACGGCCGAGCACGGCGACCGCCGCGCCGACCGCGATCCAGCCCAGCACGGGATACGACCGCCAGCGCGTGGCCAGCGCCGGGATGACCGCAGCGGCTCCAAGCAGCACGGTCGTCCACCCCGAACCGAAGGCCATATGCAACATCAGCAGGCCGGCGATGCCGGCGCCGCCCAGCGCGAAGGAGACGGCTGGACCGCCGGCTAGCGGCGGCTGCTCGGAGCGCGCGATCCACTCGCCGCCGGCGGCGAAGACCAGTGTCAGCAACAGCGCAGGCAGAGCGTAGCCGAAGTCGCGGTCGACATCGCCGAAGGTGAGCCAGAGGGCGGTGAGCACCACCAGCGGGACAATGACGCCCCAGGCGGCCCAGCATGCCGCGCGCGCCGGAGCAGTTGCGGCGAAGCGGCGCGCGGCCCAGAAACCGGCGCCGATGAAGACAAGGCCAAGCGCGATGCCGATGCGGAAAGTCAGGGCGTCGGACGACGCCAAAGGCTGAGCGTCCAGCCCGACATCGAGCGCATTGGCGCCGATCGTGGCGGGCGGGATTATGCCGAGATAGATCAGCACGGTGGCGATGCCGGCGGCGAAGACCAGCGGAAGCGCACGCGGCCGGTAGAGCGCCACTGCGACCAGTGCAACCAGCAGGACGGCGCCGTGCAAGGCATCGCCGGCGCTGGCAAAAGCCGGATCGACGGACAGGCCAAGCGCGCTCAGGGCGATGAAGAAGCCGGGCACGATCGATGGCCAGTCGAAGCCGCGCGCCGCAGCTTCGCGGCCAGTCGCCGAGAAAAGGCCGAGCCAGACGAAGGCAAGCACGGCGAGCGTCGCCAGGCTGATGAACAGCACGGCGGCGAGGTTCACGTCCGGCGCGTCGACCATGTAGAGAATGGTCCAGATGCCTGTGCCGGCGAAGGCAGCCGCCACCAGCGCCTTCCAGTCGCGGATGCGGGCGGTTGCCGCGGTCGCGGCAAGCACGATCGCCAGATAGACGAACAGGGCCCAGGGATTGGGCGCCTGCGAGGCGACCAGCGCCGGCGTGACCATCGCGCCGACGAGGCCGATGCCGGCCAGCGCCAGGCCATGCACCAGCGCAGCGCCGATGGTCGCGACGCCGATGACGCCCAGCAGCGCGAAGGCCGTCGCCGGACCAATAAAGCCATAAATGCCGTGCGCCGCGTAGACCGTGCCGAACAGGATGAAGGCGCCGGCCGCCGTCAGGATCGATGGGATATAGGCGCCGGCGGCGCCCTGCACCGGCACCTTGAAGCCGGTACGGCGGATGAATTCGGCGCCGGCAATCAGCGCCAGGCCGAGGATGCCGGCCATGGTGAGGCGCACGCCGGGGCCGAAAATGCCGGCCTCGATGGTGTAGCGGATCAGGAACAGGCCGCCCAGCGCCAGGGCGATACCGCCGACCCAGACCGCCCAGCGCGTGCCCAGCGCCGTCTCGACGTCGGTTTGGCGCGCCGCCCTTGCAGGCGCCGGCGATCCTGCCGCGGGCGTCTCGGCCACGGTGGCGGGTGGCGCCAGTTCGGCCGGTCCGGCGGATTGGGCAGGGGCAGCCTTGCCCTTCGTCCAGGGCCCGGCCACGGCCTCGCCTTCGGGCTCGGGCGTCGCGACGACCTCCTCGGTCGCGGTCGTGCCGTCAGCCAACGGCGCGGCAGGCGCTGCGGCTGCCTTGGCCTCCTCGGGAAGGCCTTCCTGCGCAGCGTCCGCCTTGGGCGCAGACAGCGAAGCGTCCGACTGCAGCAGGCCGCGCAGGACGCCCAATTCACGCTCGACCAGCGCTATGCGGTTCTGCTGTCGTGAAACGATGACGAAAAGAGCTATGACGGCGGCAATGGCGATCAGGCTGAAAAACATGGCGGTTTCCCTCAAAACCAGACCAGTCGTGGGCAACAAATGCGGCAACGAGACGGCTGACGCAAATCAGCATCTTGCCGACTAACAAGATCGAGCATGTTTCATGACTGATTGCCAGCAACTTGCCGGTTTATCCAATGCCCGGCTGCGGCATTGAAGGCGGGATCGCGCGACGTCTGCCGCGAAATACTTCGTGCTATTCTCGCCCGGACGAAGACAATGTCACGAGGTGACCGATGGCGCAGAAAAGCGCGGGCCTGCTGATCCACAGGGGCATTGCCGGTATGTTCGAATTCCTGCTCGTCCACCCTGGAGGCCCGTTCTGGGCCAGAAAAGATGAAGGCGCGTGGTCGATCCCAAAGGGACTGATCGGCGACACCGAGGACGAGCTCGAGGCCGCCAAACGGGAAGCCGAGGAGGAACTCGGCGTCGCCATCGAAGGCGATTTCCGGCCGCTCGGCAGCTACAAGCAGCCCGGCGGGAAGATCGTCATCGCGTGGAGCGTCGAGGCGGACGTCGATGCGGATGCCGTCAGGAGCAACATGTTCGCCATGGAGTGGCCGCCGAAATCGGGACGCCTGAAGGAATTCCCGGAGGTGGATCGAGCCGGCTGGTTTTCGCTGCCCGAAGCCGGCGTCAAGATCCTCAAGGGCCTGCGCCCCATGCTCGACGATTTCCTGGAACGGCGCAGCGCGGATTAGGCGCGCTTATCTGCTATCCGGTCTCAATCACCTTCACCGCGGCATGATGCCGACGCAGCGCGGCGAGGAAGCCGGCGCGGGCGTCGGGTGGATCGAGGCCGCGCGGCTCATAGACATGGCGGTTGAAGAAGAAGCCGCTCAGCCGGAACGCGTCTTCCAGGGCTGCCGCATCGGCGCGCAGGCCGGAGCCGCGCTGGAGGAAAGCCGGCAGCGCCAGCATCTTGTCGTGCCAGGCAGCACCCGCTGCGCGCGACACGGCGCGCCCGGATTTCGGCGAGACATAGGCGAGATCCTGCCTGGCGCCGGTCGCCGCGCATTGGCTGAGATCGAGGCCGAAGCCCAGTTCGTCGAGGATGAGCAGTTCGAAGCGCGCCACCAGCTCGCCGGCCGCATCGGCATCGCCCAGATGCGAGATCATTACGGCAAGCGCCTCGTAAAGCCCGCCATGGGCGTCGCGCTCCGGCAGGAGCCTCAGATGCGCGGCCATGGTCTGCAACCCGTAGACCGCGACCGCGCTGTCCATCAGCCGCGCCGCATTCATCTCGATCGCCTCGGCCTGGAAGACGCCGAGATGCTCGTCGAGCCGCGCTCGCCACAAAAGATCGACGCGGTTGCCGGGCTGCAGCACCGGCTGCTGCTTGCGCGAGCGCCCTCCCCGCACTAGGCCGAGATGGCGGCCATGCGCGCGCGTCATCACCTCGAGGATGGCGCTGGTTTCGCCATGCTTGCGGGTGCCGAGAACGATTCCCTCGTCGCGCCATTCCATGGACGGGAGCTTTTCACCTGTTGGACGGCGAAATCAAGGACACGAGCGGCCCGCCGGCCAATTGTCGGCTTTGACACTCGTTGGAGACCTTCATGGGTCGCGTCCCGAATGGCAGCAATGCGCCTCCAACCGGACGTTCAGGCAAAATTTGATCAAGCACGAATGCCGACTCTTTCGGATGCGCTCTGCGCCGGGGTTGTCACAGCCCTAGTGCCGCGTGGACCCGTTCTTGGAAATACTGCACTCCCCGCTCATGCCGCCCCGAAAGCGGGCCGGAGCTATAGGCCCCCGCGGCATAGTTGCGGTGCGTATCGGCGCAGATGGTATAGTCCTCGCGTACCACGGCCAGGGTGCCTTGCACGGATTTCGCCCTGCTCTCGGACGCTTCTGCAGAGGTGTCGGCAAAGAAGAAATGGTAGTGCTGGTCTGTGTGATGCGGTGAGGTCGGGTTGATCCGGCTAACGTTCATGCCGCCATCGAAAAGCGACAGCGTCCAGTTCGGCCACATCCAAAGCCATTTGCCGCGATAGAACAAACCGTCTTTTGGCGGTGCGGTCATCCGGACATAACCGGGATGGGCGGTGGTCTGGAAAGCTTCGAAGTCGATGGCAGCGTAGAACGAGGGATGCGTGCCGGGGATGTGGTAGCCTTCGACGAAATTGTCGGTGTAGATCTTCCAGTTCGCCGCAAAGCTGACAGTGGCCTGATCGGTGGCGGCATAGCTCTCCAACGGCTCGTCCGCCAGTTCGGCGGGCAGAGAGCCAAGTTGCTCCAGAAGACTTTCCTTCGGGTCGAGTGCCGCGAAGAGCAGCCCGCGCCATTCGGATAACTGCACCGTCTCCAGCGGCCAGTCTTCGGCGATGATCGCGGGATCCTTGCCATACCATGGGGCCTGCACCAGCCGTCCGGTGTCGGCAAAGGACCATTTGTGATAGGGACAAACGATCAGCCCACATTTGCCCGCGCCATCGGCCAGAAGTTTCGCCCCCCGGTGGCGGCAGACGTTCTTAAATCCGCGCAAGCTCCCGTCCCGGCCCCGGATGGCGAATATCGGCGTGCCAGCGATGTCGATGGCAAGGTATTGACCTGACGACGCGACCGAGGCGACAGGCCCCATAAATTGCCAGGTGTGCGCGAAGATGTTGGACCGTTCCTGCTGCCAGATATCATCGCGGACATAAAGCGACGGGTCCAGGTTCAGGTATTGCACGGGCGGAGTGTGGGGCGTCGGGTGGTCGGGTCGCAAGCTGTCCGGTGTCATAGACTAATCTCCAGTTGCGGCAATCCTGTCGTAGGCGGGGCGACATCGCAAGGGAATGCGCTCCGCTGCGCACAGCTGTAAGCCGATGGCGCTAGGCGGTCTTTGGGCCCGCACCGTTGCGCCTCGTCCAATTCGCCACAATGTGGATGAGCGTGGCTTGCCCGGCTTACCCCGGAAACTCCAGCCCCATCTCGCGGTAGCGCTCGGGGTCATCGCCCCAGTTCTCGCGCACCTTCACGAACAGGAAAAGGTGCACCTTCTGCTCGAGGATCTCGGCGATCTCGGTCCGCGCGGCCTGGCCGATGGAACGGATCGTCTCGCCCTTGTGGCCGAGCACGATTTTCTTCTGGCTGTCGCGCTCGACATAGATGACCTGCTCGATGCGCACCGAGCCGTCCTTCTTCTCTTCCCATTTCTCGGTTTCGATATGCGAGGAATAGGGAAGTTCCTGATGCAGCCTGAGATAGAGCTTTTCGCGCGTGATCTCCGCCGCTAGCTGGCGCATCGGCAGGTCGGAGATCTGGTCCTCGGGATAATACCAGGGACCGGCCGGAAGCGTCTCGGCGAGATAGTCGAGCAGGTCCTTGCAGCCGGAACCGGTGAGCGCGGAAACCATGAAGGTGCGCTTGAACGGCACGCGTTCGTTCGCGGTCGCGGCCAGCGCGAGAAGCGTCTCCGGCTTGACGCGGTCGACCTTGTTGAGGACGAGCAGCATCGGCTGCCTGACGTCCTTCAGCCGGTCGAGGATGGCGTCGGCATCGCCCTTGATGCCACGCTCGGCGTCGATCAGAAGCACGACGACATCGGCATCCTTGGCGCCGCCCCAGGCGGTCGTCACCATCGCGGTGTCCAGCCGCCGCTTCGGCTTGAAGATGCCGGGCGTGTCGACGAAGACGATCTGCGCGTTGTCGTGCGTGGCGATGCCGCGCACGATGGCGCGGGTGGTCTGCACCTTATGGGTGACGATCGACACCTTGGCGCCGACCAGCTGGTTCACCAGCGTCGACTTGCCGGCATTGGGCGCGCCGATCAGCGCGACGAAGCCGGAGCGCGTCGCGGGGGCTTCAGGGGTTTGCGTATCGCTCATGCCGCGCTCCATACGCCTTCGCGCAGCAAAAGAGTAGCCGCGGCGGCCTGCTCGGCCTCGCGCTTGGAGCGCCCGCTGCCGGTCGCCGGAGCGAAAGAGCCGACCTTGACGCTGACGGTGAACATCGGGTCGTGATCCGGCCCCTCGCGACCGTCGACGCGATAGGCCGGCACGGCGCCGGCCGCGGCCTGATGCGCCCATTCCTGCAATTCGGTCTTGGCGTCGCGCCGCGCGGCGCCGATCGCTTGCGAGCGCGGCTGCCAATAGCGATGGATGAAGGCGCGGGCAGCCTCAAGGCCACCGTCCAGGTAAAGCACGGCAATCAGCGATTCCAGCGCATCGGCGCGCAGATTGGTGCGCTTGCGCCCGTCGAGATTGCGCACGTCGGAGCCGGCGCGGATCAACTCCGGCAGGCCGATCTCCTCGGCGATCTGTGACAGCGCCTCGGCATTGACCAGCGCATTGAGGCGCAGCGAAAGCTCGCCCTCGGCGGCTTCGGGAAAGGCAGCCAGCAGCATGTCGGCGACGACAAGCCCGAGAACGCGGTCACCCAGGAACTCGAAACGTTCGTAGTCGACGCCGGCATGGGTCGAGCGCGCGCTGGCATGGGTCAGCGCCCGCTGCAGGCGCTGGCGGTCGGCGAAGGCATGGCCGGTACGCTCGACAAGCGCCTCGGCCAAGGCATCGGCGGTCAAACGCTTGCTGGCCGCCATCGCTCTAGTGGACGAAATGGAACAGGCGCCCGGCCCGCATCAGCGACGGCCACTTCCAGATCTCGAGCGGGCTCGCCTTGCCGGCGATCGAGAAGAAGATGAGGTTGGCGCGGCCGACAAGGTTCTCGGCCGGCACATAGCCGACGGCGAAGCGGCTGTCGGAGGAATTGTCGCGATTATCGCCCATCATGAAATAGTGCCCGGCCGGCACGACGAATTCGCGCGTGTTGTCGCCGATCGAATCGGAATTGATGTCGAGCGTGTCGTAGCTGACGCCGTTCGGCAGCGTTTCACGATAGACATCGATAGGCCGGTTTTCCTCGGTGACGTCGGGATTGTCGATCTGACCGGTCTTCACGCGCGGCACGCCGACGTCATTGATGAAGAGCTGACCGTCCTTCATCTGGATCTTGTCGCCGGGCAGGCCGACGACGCGCTTGATGTAGTCGACCGACGGATCCGGCGGGAACTTGAACACCACCACGTCGCCGCGCTTGGGCTCCGAGCCCCAGATGCGGCCCGAGAAGAGATCGGGGCCAAACGGCAGCGAGTAACGCGAATAGCCATAGGCCCATTTGGTGACGAAGAGATAGTCGCCTTCGAGCAGCGTCGGCCGCATCGAGCCCGACGGAATGGAGAAGGGTTGGAAGAGCAGCGTGCGGATGACGAGCGCGAGCAGCAGAGCCTGGATGATGACGGAGACGGTTTCACCAAGTCCGCCGGATTTCTTCTGCGATTTTTCAGCCACGCTCATGTCGTCCTCGATTGTGCGATGTTGGTATAGAGTCTCGGCGCGCGCTGAGCAACGTCATGCCGCTCGTGGTCAGATGGAATCAATGTGGCGCTTGTTCGGCGGGCACCGCCTCGATGATCACAAAGGCTTGAGCAAGCGGGAAATCGTCGGTGATGGTGAGATGGATCAGCGCCCGGTGGCCTTTCGGCAGGATTTTCTCCAGCCTGGCCGCGGCGCCGCCGGTCAGCGCCATGGTCGGCGCGCCGCTCGGCAGGTTGACCACGCCCATGTCGCGCCAGAACACGCCCTCGGCCATGCCGGTGCCCAGCGCCTTGGCGCAGGCCTCCTTGGCGGCGAAGCGCTTGGCATAGGAAGCCGCGCGTGCGGCGCGCTTTTCCGACTTGGCCTGCTCGACCTCGGTGTAGATGCGCTGGACGAAGCGCTCGCCGTGCCGCTCCAGCGATTTCTCGATGCGTCTGATGTCGATCAGGTCGCTGCCGATGCCGATGATCATTCCGCCGGCACTTCCCGTCCACCCTGCCCTGCCTTCTTCTCGGCACGCTCGGCCATGCGCTTCCTGCGCTGCTCGCGAAACACAGTCATGCCCCAGCGGGTGATGGCGTAGAAAACGAGCCCAAAGACCAGGCCGAGCGGCACCGCACCGATCAGCATCGGTTCAAGAACGGGGTGCCAGAGCTTGGCGAAGGAAAGCTTGTGCATCATTTCGCCCAGATGCTCGGGCGGCCCGTGCTTCGGCAGATGTTCGTGCAGCAGCAGCTTGCCGGTTTCCCAGGACGCGCCCCACAAAAGCGGAAAGGTCAGCGGATTGCCGAAGAACACGGCGCCGAGCGCAGCCGCAACCAGATTGCCGGCGATGATCCAGCACAGCACGGCCGCGACGATGAAGTGGAAGCCGAGCGGGAAGAAGGAAGCAAAAACGCCCGCGGCGACGCCGGCGGCGACCGAATGCGGCGTCGCCTTCAGCCGCAGGATGCGCTTGGAGAAATACTGCACGGAACGTGAGAACGAGCGGCGCGGCCATAGATAAGTACGCACCCGCTCCAGGAGGCCATCAGGCTCTCGGCGTCGAAAAAGCACTCTGTTCCAGTTCCCGGTCCAACACGCGCTGCCCCTGCCACCACCGGGTCGCGCCACACATATCTTGCGCTTCGATGGCGCAGAAAGGCAACAAGTCTTTGATATAGCGACGCCCAGGCCGCGTAACAACGAAACGCCGCCGCGATGGTCTGCCGCAGGCTGTAACAAGGCCGTCATTCTGGCGAAACTGAGGAAGACAAGCGGGATGCGAGCCAAATGATCACCATTCGACCGGCGCGGGCCGACGACGCGGAGGCATTGCCGGCGATCGAGCAATCGGCCGGACTGGCATTCCGCGCCATTCCGGAACTGGCGTGGCTTGCCGACGGCGACAACGTCAGCGTCGAGCGACACTGCGCGCTGATTGCCGCGGGCGCATGCTGGATTGCCGCGGACGAAGAGGACCGGCCGGCCGGCTTCCTGAGCGCCGGGATCGAGGGTGATACGCTGCATGTCTGGGAGTTGGACGTGCGCCTCGACCGGCAGGGCCAAGGCATTGGCCGCGCGTTGCTCGAGCGGGCGGTTGCGGACGCCGGGCAGCGCGGCCTGGCCGCGGTGACGCTGACCACGTTTCGCACTGTGCCCTGGAACGCGCCCTTCTACCGCAAGTTCGGATTTCGCGTTCTGGAAGATGCCGAGATCGACGGACGGCTGGCCAGCCTGCTCAGCGACGAGGCCGGGCACGGCATGGCTTTGGACCAGCGCTGCGCCATGCAGCTCGATCTCAGGTGAGCGGATACTCGCTGACTTCGACCAGGTTGCCGTCCGGATCGCGGAAATAGACCGACATCATCGGGCCGCGCGCGCCGGTGCGCCGGACCGGGCCGACTTCGATCGCCACGCCATTGGCTTCGAGGCTCGCCTGGACTTCGGCGAGCGGCACTGCCGCCACGAGGCAGAAATCGCCGGAACCGGGCGTCGGCGCCTTCGCCTTCGGCTCGAAAGTGCGGCCTGCTTCGTGCAGGTTGATCTTCTGCGAGCCAAACAAAAGCGCGGTCGGCCGGTTGGGCTCATCCAGCCGCCGCATGCCAAGCACGCGCTCGTAGAAGTCGCAGGTCGCTTCGACCGAGCGAACGGTCAGCACGAAATGGTCGATGCCGGCGATCATCGCGCCCCCGGCGGCTGCCGGAGAGATTCAAGCGACGCGTCCAAGTGCTTGTTTTCATACATTGCGGAGTCAGATGTTGCGGCTTCCGGGCTTAACGGCTGGAATAGCGGCAAGTTCCGGCGGCAGGCGGTCGGCGGGATAGGCCGGCACTTCATATTCGGCAAGCGCGATCAGCGGCACGCCGACGTCGGTTTTGCCGGCCGAGCGGTCGATGATGCAGGCCGCCGCCACGACCTCGGCGCCAAGCTCGCGCAGGCAATCAATGGTCTCGCGGATCGACAGGCCGGTGGTGACGATGTCCTCGACGATGACGACGCGCGCGCCCTTGGCGATCTCGAACCGGCGCAGCCTGAATTCGCCGCCTTCCCGCTCGACCCAGATCGCCGGGACACCCAGATGACGCGATGTTTCATAGGCCGGGATCAGGCCGCCGATGGCCGGGCCGACGACGTAGTCTATCTTGCCAGGCACCGCCTTGCGGATCTTCGCGGCCAGCGCTTTACAGAGGCGCTCGGTCTTGTCGGCATGCATGAAGACGCGGGCCTTCTGCAGGAAGACCGGACTGCGCAGGCCGGACGTCAGGATGAAATGACCTTCGAGAACGGCGCCGGCCTCGCGGAAAATGCCCAGCACTTCGTCGGTGTTCATTTCGTCCCCCGTTCAATTCTTCGGCCGTGACCCGTTCCCACTTTTCGTGGTCATGGTCCAGTCATTTAGAGCGGTTCAGCGTTCACGGAATCGTCGAACCGCTTCAAGTCTCCGTTTTTTAAGCATTCCGGACGGAAATCGCCACGCACCTTCCTGGAATTGCGCTAGCCATTGACGCGCCGAGCATCACTGACGCTCGAATTGTCCTTCAGCTGCGACAGCAGCCGGTTGAGATGCTTCAGGTCCCAGACCTCGAGGTCGATCAGCATCTCGGTGAAATCGGGCGCCGTGCGTATCATCGACAGCGTGTGGATGTTGGCGTCGTTGGACGCCACCACCTGGGCGATGTCGGCCAACGAACCGGGCGCATTGATGGCGGTGACCGAGATGCGCGCCGGGAACCGCTCCTTGGTGCGCTCGTCGATGTCCCAGCGCACATCGATCCAGCGCTCGGGCTGGTCATCGAAGGCCTGCAGCGCCGGCGACTGGATCGGATAGATGGTGATGCCGGTTCCGGGCTGGATGATGCCGACGATGCGGTCGCCGGGCACGGCACCTTCCGGCGCGAAGCGCACCGGCAGGTCGCCGCGCACGCCGCGGATCGGCACCGCGCCGCCGCGCGGCTGATCCTTGCCCTTCTTCGCGGCGCGCGTGCCGGGCATCTGGAATAGCATGCCGGCGGCGTTGCGGATCTTCGACCAGCCTTCCTCGCGCTGCTTGGGCGGGGCGACGGTGACGCGCTCGTCCTTATAGTCGGGGAAGACCGCTTTCATGACGTCGGTGGAGCTCAACTCGCCGCGGCCGACGGAAGCCAGCACGTCCTCGATGTCCTTGCGCGCCAGCCGGTGCAGCACCGGCTTCAAGCTCTCCTTGGTGAAGGTCTTGCCGGCGCGCTCGAAGGCGCGCTCCAAAATCCGGGCGCCGAGGCCGGAATATTGCTTGCGAATGGCATTCTTGGTGGCGCGTCGGATGGCGGCGCGCGCCTTGCCGGTGACCACGACCGATTCCCAGGCGGCGGGCGGCACCTGCGCCTTGGAGCGGATGATCTCGACCTCGTCGCCATTCTTCAGTTCCGTCATCAGCGGCATGATGCGGCCGTTGACCTTGGCGCCGACGCAGGTGTCGCCGACATCGGTGTGGACGGCATAGGCGAAGTCGATCGGCGTGGCGCCGCGCGGCAGCGCGATCAGCATGCCCTTGGGCGTGAAGCAGAACACCTGGTCCTGGAACAGCTCCAGCTTGGTGTTCTCGAGGAAATCCTCCGGATTATCGCCCTCGGCCAGTTGCTCGATGGTGCGCCGCAGCCAGGCATAGGCGTTGGTTTCCCTGGAGATCGCATGGCCGGCGCCATTCATCTTGCCGCCGCTGTCCTTGTAGATCGAATGCGCGGCGACGCCATATTCGGCTATCTTGTTCATCTCCTTGGTACGGATCTGCAATTCGACGCGCTGGCGCGACGGCCCGACGATGGTGGTGTGGATGGAACGATAGTCGTTCTGCTTCGGCGTCGAGATGTAGTCCTTGAAGCGGCCGGGCACCATCGACCAGGTGGTGTGGATGGCGCCAAGCGCGCGATAGCAGTCGTCGACCGTATCGACGACGACGCGGAAGCCGAAAATGTCGGAGAGCTGCTCGAAGGAGAGCGCCTTGGCCTCCATCTTGCGGAACACCGACCATGGCTTCTTCTGCCGGCTCTTCACGCTCGCCTTGATGGCATGTTTCTCGAACAGGCCCGATAGCGCCGTCTCGATCTCCTGCAGGACGCCCTTGTTGCGCTCGAAAATCTCGGCAAGCCTTGCGGTGACGGCGCGATAGGCTTCCGGATTGATGTAGCGGAAGGCGATTTCCTCCAGCTCCTCTCGCATGCCTTGCATGCCCATGCGCCCGGCCAGCGGCGCATAGATGTCCATCGTCTCCTCGGCGATGCGCAGGCGCTTGGACTCCGGCATATGGTCGAGCGTGCGCATGTTGTGCAGGCGGTCGGCGAGCTTGACCAGGAGAACGCGAATGTCCTCGGAGATCGCGAGCAGAAGCTTGCGCAGGTTTTCGGCCTGCTCGGCCTTCTTGGAGACCAGATCGAGCTTCTTCAGCTTTGTAAGGCCTTCCACCAGCTTGCCCATTTCGGGGCCGAAGAGCTCGTCGATCTCAGCCCTGGTCGCCGTCGTGTCCTCGATCGTGTCATGCAGCAGGGCAACGGCGATGGTCGCCTCGTCCATATGCATGTCGGTGAGGATGGCGGCGACTTCGAGGGGATGCGAGAAATAGGGATCGCCCGAGGCGCGCTTCTGGTGGCCATGCTTCTGCATGGCATAGACGTAGGCCTTGTTGAGCAGCGCCTCGTTGACGTCAGGCTTGTAGCGCTGGACGCGCTCGACAAGCTCATACTGACGCATCATGGGCGGAATCTCGCGGTGCTGAAATGAATCATGCGCCGCTGTTGCTTGCGGCGCATGTCATAGATAGCCACGAAACTTACGAGACGGAAGTGCCGGATGCTTGATCCAGGCAAGTTCCCATGACGCTTAGTAGTCGTCGCTCTTTTCCGGCGGCACCAGACCTTCGATGCCGGCGAGCAGGTCTTCCTCGCTCATACGGTCGAAAGCGATATTTTCCTCGGCGTCGTCGGTGTCGGCCGCGACAGCGGTCGCGCCGGTCTGGTCGGTGATCGCCTCGCCTTCGGCCTCCGGCTCGTCGACCTCGACATGCTTCTGCAGCGAGTGGATCAGGTCTTCCTTGAGGTCGTCGGGAGAGAGCGTCTCGTCGGCGATCTCGCGCAGCGCGATGACCGGGTTCTTGTCATTGTCGCGCGGGACGGTGATCTGCGCGCCCTGGCTGATCTGGCGGGCGCGATGGCCGGCGAGCAGCACGAGTTCAAAACGGTTATCGACCTTGTCGATGCAATCTTCAACGGTTACGCGGGCCATGGACTGCCCCTTTCATGCGATGGATTTGATGGAAAGCTGGCGCGCTCCATAACGCGAGCGCGGCCGAAACACAAGCTTTATGGCGCCGGCGCCGACTTTCGCGGCCCCTTGCCCGGCTCATCATCGGAGCGCGCCATGATGGCGCTCACATAGTCGCGATCACAATTGCTTGCAATGCGGGCCGTGCCCTTGGATATCCACAAATTGCGCGTTATCTCGGATGTGACGGTACCGAGGCCCATTTGCCGGACCTATTCGTCAAACGCTTTTAGACGACAGAAATTTTTGAAAAGGGATGTTTTTCAATGTTCGATCCCCGTGAAAAGATCGCTCTTTTCATCGACGGCGCCAATCTCTACGCCACGTCCCGCGCGCTGGGCTTCGACATCGATTACCGCAAGCTCCTGTCGAGCTTCCAGAAGCGCGGCTACCTGCTGCGCGCCTACTATTACACCGCGCTGGTCGAGGATCAGGAATATTCCTCGATCCGGCCGCTGATCGACTGGCTGGACTACAACGGCTTCAAGGTGGTGACGAAGCCCGCCAAGGAGTTCACCGACTCGACCGGCCGGCGCAAGATCAAGGGCAACATGGATATCGAGCTCACGGTCGACGCGCTGGAGCTTGCCGATGTCGTCGACCATTATGTGATCTTCTCCGGCGACGGCGACTTCCGCACGCTGGTCGAGGCGCTGCAACGGCGCGGCCGCAAGGTGTCGATCATTTCGACCATGGCTTCCCAGCCGCCGATGATCTCCGACGATCTGCGCCGCCAGGCCGACCATTTCATCGACCTGATGACACTAAAGAGCGAAGTCGGCCGCGACCCGTCCGAACGGCCTGTGCGCCGGCCTGAACCCGCCGAAGTCGACGAGGACGATTATTGACGGGCGGCGGCCTTGAGCGCCGCACCCTCCCCCGAGCCCGGCCGTGACTGCCCGCTCTGCCCGCGGCTGCACGATTTCATCGCCGCCTGGCGCGAGCGCGAACCGAGCTGGTTCAATGCGCCGGTGCCGACCTTCCTGCCGCCGGAAGGCGAGAATTCGGTCAAGCTCCTGATTGTCGGGCTGGCGCCCGGCCTGCGCGGCGCCAACCGCACGGGGCGCCCCTTCACCGGCGACTATGCCGGCGACCTGCTCTACGGCACGATGATTAAGCATGGCCTGGCGCGCGGCGAGTTCAAGGCGCGGCCGGACGACGGGCTCGAGCTTGTCGGCGCTGCCATCACCAATGCGGTGCGATGCGTGCCGCCGGAGAACAAGCCGGTGGGCGCCGAAATCTCGACATGCCGAACTTTTTTGAAACCCACCATTGCGCGCTTCCCCAACCTTCGCGCCATCCTGACGCTGGGTTCGATCGCGCATCAGTCGACGGTGCGGGCGCTGGGCGGGCGTGTCGCCGCCTTGCCGTTCCGCCATGGCGGGCGCCAGGAAGCCGGCGGCGTCACCTTGTTTTCCAGCTATCACTGCTCGCGCTACAACACCAATACCGGCGTGCTGACGGAAGAGATGTTCGTCAATGTGTTCAGCGAGATCGCGGCGTTCCTGAAGAGCTAGAGTCAAGCGGCTTCCTGTCGGTCCGACTTCCCATTCATACCGGCAGCAGGGCATCCGGCTTCACGTCGCCGATCGAGGCGTAAGTGTGCGTCTCCTTCACGCCCGGCAGCGCGAGAATGACCCGCGTCAGGAAATCCTGATAGGCGGCCATCTCCGAGATGCGCGCCTTTACCAGATAGTCGAAGCCGCCGACGACCATGTGGCACTCGAGAACCTCGGGCGCCTTGGTCACCGCTTCGGCGAAGCGCTCGAAAATATGCGGCGCCGTGTGATCGAGACGTACCTCGATGAAGACGAGCGTGCCGCGTCCGATCTTTGCCGGATTGAGCACGGCCCTGACCGCGGTGATATAGCCTTCCCGAAACAGCCGCTTCACCCGCAGGCTGGTGCCGGTCGGCGACAGGCCGACGCGCGCCGCGAGATCGAGTGTGGTGCGACGTCCATCCTCCTGCAGCAGCCGCAGGAGATTGCGGTCGACCGCGTCGAGGTCGTCTGCTTCAGCATTCACGCCAAATCTGCCTCTGATCTGCGAGTTTCACTCGAATTTCGATAAAGGAGCGTATTTTGCCGCAGGCTTTTCGGCAATAGCCTGTGCCTACATCGAATTCCGCGGAGACGATCTTCAGTGGCGATGTCATGACGGCGGCAGGACATGGCGGACACGCGAGACTCAGGAAACTCCGGGCTGGCGATCATCGCGGGCCTGACCATGATCGGCATCTACGCAATCCAATTCGTCGCGGCGCGCTTCAGCCTCCGGGAGCACCTCACGGCGACGGATCTGGCCGCCTTGCGCTTTGGCGGCGCGGGAGCGGTCTTTCTGCCGATCGTCTGGCGCGGCGGCTTCGCAAGCATGAGAGCGCTTGGCTGGCGACGGGCCTTGGCTTTGGCGGCGCTGGCCGGATTGCCTTATCCGCTGATCATCAATTGGGGACTGACCCATGCCCCCGCCGCCCATGCGGCAGCGCTTTGTCCCGCGTCGATCGTGTTCTTTTCGTTCCTCCTGTCACGCGTCGTCTTCAATGACGGCGCTTCGCGGCAACGGACCATCGGTGTGCTGGCGATCATCGCCGGCCTGTCGCTGTTCGTCGCGCCGGCGCGCGACGGCACCGGCGGCGTTCTCTTCGGCGATATGCTTTTCATCGGATCGGGCCTGATGTTTTCGGCCTATGCCGTTCTTGTCAGGCGCTGGCGTGCCGATCCGGTCACGGCGACGGCCGCGGTGGCGCTCCTGTCCTGCCTGCCGCTGCCGGCTCTCTATCTCTTCGCGCCAAGCCATATCCATGCGGCGGCCGCCACGGAGATCATCAGCCAGATCGTGGTCCAGGGGATTCTGGCCGGCGCGGCAGCCATGTTCCTTTATACTTACGTCGTCCGGCAACTGGGGCCGCAGACGGCATCGCTGTTCCTGCCCGGCATACCGATCGCCACCGTGGTTGTCGGCATGGCCGTGCTTGGCGAAACGCCGATGGCGATCCAGTTCGCAGCCATCGCGATCATGGCCGCCGGGATGGGCTTGTCGGCGATCGGAGGGCGGATTGCCAGCAAACGTCTTGATGCAGCCGCGCAGGCAGGATCGTGAGCCTTCAGCGGTACGGCAGACACTTCAAGAGCCGGCAATTCAGGGCGTCGGCGCGAACAACGCGGCCAGCGTCTCGCGGCTACCCTTCAGAACGTTCAGATCGACATCGCCTTCGATGCCGTCGACGCGGCCCATATTATGATACTGCCAGTAGATCCAGTCGTTCTCGCGCGGCTTCATCGCCAGCGAACGCAGCCAGCGCTGACGGGTCATGATGCTGCCGGAATAGGTGTCGGCCGCTTCGTCGGTCAGATAGAAGATCGCCTGCTTGCCGAACGCCGCCTCGACCGGGCCGAGGAAAGCGGCAAGCTCGATATTCAACTGCTCGGGCGACGGACGCTGCGGGCAGTTGCCGCCGAATTCGATGTCGACCACGGGTGGCAAAAGCGGCTCGCCGCGTGGCACCACGGCGATAAAATTCCTCGCCTGGTCGGCGCCAGGGCGGCAGAAGGTGAAGAAGTGATAGGCGCCGACCGCCAGGCCGGCCGCGCGAGCCTCGCGCAGATTGGTCGCGAACAGGGTGTCGACATGGGTGCCGCCTTCGGTCGCCTTGATGATGGCGAAGGCGACATCGTCGGCCGCCACGCGCGGCCAGTCGATCTTTCCCTGATGGTGGGAGACGTCGATGCCCCGGACCGGGAATTCCGCGCGGTCAGGTGAAAAGCCGCGGAACCAGAAATAGGCGCCTGCCACGACGGCACAGGCGACAACCACGCCGGCGAGGCCCCAGAAAACAATCCGCTTCCCCAAGATCCGTCCCCCGTCGCAAGGTGCGCCGGACCAAGGAACCGGCGATGGCCTTTTTTCAGGCGGCCTGTTTCCGCCATCGGGCGAAGGCTTAGCCGCGCTCCTTCAGCAGCCGGCCCTTCTCGCGCGACCAGTCGCGCTGCTTTTCGGTCTCGCGCTTGTCATGCAATTTCTTGCCACGCGCAATCGCCAAGAGCAGCTTGGCGCGGCCACGGTCGTTGAAATAGATTTTCAGCGGCACCAGCGTCATGCCTTCGCGCTCGACGCTTTGCGAGAGTTTCGCCATCTCGCGCTTGGAGACCAGCAATTTGCGGCGGCGACGCGGCTCGTGGTTGAAGCGGTTGGCCTGCAGATATTCCGGCAGATAGGAATTGATCAGCCAGATCTCGCCGCCCTCGGCCGAGGCGTAGCTCTCTTGGATGTTGGCCTGGCCCTGGCGCAGCGACTTGACCTCGGTGCCGGTCAGCACCAGGCCGGTCTCGATCGTGTCGAGCACCTCATAGGAGAAGCGCGCCTTGCGGTTTTCGGCGACCGTCCTGTTGTTGGGGTCGGCTTTCTTGGCTTGATTCATAATGCGGAGAGGTGGCGCCTCATCCCTAATTTATCAAGCCGGCGTGCTTTAGCGCCGCGTCGATCTTCTCGGCGGTCGAGGGCTCGACCGTCACCAGCGGCGAGCGCACCACGTTCTCGATCTTGCCGAGCTTCGACAGCGCGTATTTCGACCCCGAAACACCAGGCTCCATGAAGATCGCCTTGTGCAGCGGCAGGAGACGATCCTGCAGTTCGAGCGCCTTGGCGCTGTCGCCGGAAAGCGTGGCTTCCTGGAATTCGGCGCAGAGGCGCGGCGCGACATTCGAGGTGACCGAAATACAGCCGACGCCGCCATGGGCGTTGAAGCCAAGCGCGGAAGCATCCTCACCAGATAGCTGGATGAACTCCTTGCCGCAGGTCATGCGCTGCTCGGAGACGCGCTCCACCTTGCCGGTGGCATCCTTGACGCCGACGATATTCTTGAAGTCGTGCGCCAGGCGGCCCATCGTCTCGGGCATCATGTCGATCACCGAGCGCGGCGGGATGTTGTAGATGATGATCGGCAGCTTGGTCGCGCGGGCAACGGCGGCGAAATGCTCATAAAGGCCGCGCTGCGTGGGCTTGTTGTAGTAAGGCGTGACGACAAGGGCGGCATCGGCGCCGGCCTGTTCGGCATACTTCACCAGGCCGACCGCTTCCTCGGTGTTGTTGGAGCCCGCGCCGGCCACGACCGGCACCCTGCCCCTGGCCACCTCGATGGCGACCTTCACGACATGGCGGTGCTCCTCATGCGAGAGCGTCGGCGACTCGCCGGTGGTGCCGACCGGGACGAGGCCCTTGGTGCCTTCGGCGATCTGCCATTCGACGAAAGCGCGAAAGGCTTTCTCGTCGAAGCGCCCGCTCTTTTCGAACGGTGTCACGAGCGCGGTGAGCGAGCCTCTCAGCATATCGTCCAAACTCCTTGGAACTTCGTTTGTCTATGCATGTCGTTCCTTCCCGCCATCGGGCGACATGCATCGGTATCTTATTTGCGCGCCTTCTAACCGAAAGCGAAGCCGCGCACCATAGTCTCGACATGGTTCAGCGGCAAGGATCGCAATAGAGCCAGCGGGTGCAATTCGAACGGCCTCGATAACCTTTTGTTTACGAGCCCTTCACCACCTAAGTTTAGAGTCTGTTTAGGCTTTCAAGGCCGTACCCGCTGACGATGTGCTAGGATTGAACATGCCGACGAGGCGGCCTCATTTCTTCGCGCTTTTGGGCGCGATCGTCGCGCTGACGCCGACTATGGCGATCGGCGGCAGCGTCGATGCGCGCGTCACGGCCGCAATCCCGGTGCCCGATGCGCCGCAAGCGCCGGGCCAGGCGTCGACCGCTCCCGACATAGCGCAACTGAAGAGCGGGCTCGACGCGCTTGCCGCCAACAACATCGTCGGGGCACGCAATGCGCGCGACACGCTGCCCGCCACTTCGCTCGACCGGCACATCCTGGCGTGGGCGATCGCGCTCTATGGCGGCGACCAGGTGCCGAGCGGCGAGATTGCCGATGCCGCCAAGATGCTGCCCGGGTGGCCGGGCACGATCGCGTTGCGCAAGAACAGCGAGCGCGCGCTCTATCGCGAAAACCCTCCGCCGCAAGTGGTGGTGCAGGCCTTTGGCCGCAGCCAGCCGCTGACGCCGGAGGGCGTCATCATCCTTGCCCGCTCGCAGGTGGCGCTTGGCAACCAGGCGGCCGCCCGCGCGGTGCTGGTACCGCTCTGGCGCAGCGAAAAGCTGGAAGCCAAGGACGAGAACGCCATCATCAAGGAATTCGGCACGCTGATTCCGGCGGCCGACCATCGCTACCGTATGGAGCGCATGTTCTACGCCAACCGGCCGTCTTCGGCGCTGCGGGTCGCCGGGCTCGCCGGCGCGCAGCCGCTGGCGGATGCGTGGGCGGCCGCCGACAAGGGCGACAAGAACGCCGCCAGGCTGTTGAAGGCGGTGCCCGCGGCGCAGCGCTCGGCCGGCTATTTCTTCGCCGAGGCGGAGTATCTGCGCAAGCAGCAGAAATTCGCCGATGCGGCGACCGTCGTGATGAAGGCGCCGACGGACCGCGATTCGCTGGTCGATCCCGATGCCTGGTGGGTCGAGCGCCGCGTGCTGTCGCGCGAGCTGGTCGACCAGGGCGACATGAAGACCGCCTACAAGATCGTCTCCATGCATGCGGCCGAAAGCCCGGCCAATGCCGCCGAAGCCGAATTCCACGCCGGCTGGTACGCGCTGCGCGGCCTCAACGATCCGGCGGCCGCGGCCATCCACTTCAAGCGCATCGCCGAGCTCGCGCAGGGACCAGTGTCGCTGTCGCGCGCCTATTACTGGCTCGGCCGCGCGGCGGAAGTGGGCGGCCCGGGCAGCGCCAAGGATTATTTCACGCGCGCGGCCAGCTACGGCACGACCTTCTACGGCCAGCTCGCCGGCGAGCGCGTGGGCTTGAGGACGCTCAACATCGTCTATCCGAAACCGAGCGCGGCCGACCGCCAGAGCTTCGAGGGCCGCGAGGCGGTGAACGCGATCAAGCGGCTGCAGGAGGCGGGCTATGACCGCTACGCCGAAACGCTCTACCGCGACCTTGCCGGGCAGCTGACCAGCCCGGGCGAACTGGCGCTGCTTGCGGTGCTGGCCGAAAAGCAGGGCAACCATTTCATGGCGCTGAAGGTCGGCAAGATCGCCGCCCAGCGCGGCATCGACGTCGGCGCGCTGTCGCATCCGCTGGGCGTCATTCCCGATTCGGCCAATATCTCGGGGTCCGGCAAGGCGCTTGCCTATGCCATCGCCCGACAGGAAAGCGAGTTCAACGTCGGCGCCGTCTCCAGCGCCGGAGCGCGCGGCCTGCTGCAATTGATGCCAGCCACCGCCAAGCAGTTGGCTAAGAAGGCCGGCATGAGTTTCTCGCAGGCGCGGCTGACGAGCGATGCCGGCTACAACGCGACGCTGGGCTCGGCTTTCCTCGGCGAGCAGCTCGACCGCTTCGGCGGCTCCTATGTGCTGACCTTCGCCGGCTACAATGCCGGCCCGAACCGCGCCGCCCAGTGGGTGGCGAAGTACGGCGACCCGCGCGGCAAGGACGTGGACGCCGTCGTCGACTGGATCGAGCGGATTCCCTACACGGAAACAAGAAGTTACGTGCAACGCGTGATGGAGAATTACGAGGTCTACAAGATGCGTATTTCGGGAAAATACGACATCGTGGGGGACCTCGTGAACGGACGGAGCTGAGCGCTTTTCCTTCTCCCCTTGTGGGAGAAGGGAAGAGTGTTTGACGATCCCCACTCTCGCCTGTAGCTGTCGGCCACCCCCAGCGAGGACAGCACTCCGATGGCGAGCGACGAAGGCTTTTCCGATTTCTTCTACGCGGCACCCGACGGCCTGAAGCTGCATGCCCGGCTCTACGGCAAGGCGAATGCCGAGGGTTGGCCGGTCGTCTGCCTGCCCGGCCTTACCCGCAATGCTCGCGATTTCCACGAGTTGGCCCTTTACCTTTCCAACAAGGCCAGGAACCCGCGCAAGGTCATCGCCTTCGACTATCGCGGTCGCGGGCAATCGGACCACGATCCCGATATCGGCCATTATAATGTCGGGGTCGAAGCCGGCGATGTGCTTGCCGGGCTATCTGCGCTCGGCATCGAGCAGGCCGCCTTCATCGGCACCTCACGCGGCGGGCTGATCATCCATGTGCTCGGGGCGTTGAAGCCCGCCGCACTGAAAGCCATCGTGCTGAACGACATCGGCCCGGTGATCGAGGCGGAGGGCCTCGCCCATATCCGCGCTTATCTCGACCGTGCGCCAAAACCGAAAACATTCGCCGAGGCGGTGGATGCCCAGCGCCGCGTGCATGGCGCCGACTTTCCGGCGCTCACCGACGCCGACTGGGCGCGAATGGTCCGGGCAATCTGCCGCGAGACGGAGGCCGGCTGGGTGCCGGATTTCGACCCGGCCCTGGTCGACACGCTGGCCGGCATCGATTTCAGCAAGCCGCTGCCGGACCTGTGGCCGCAGTTCGACGCGCTTGCCGCCATTCCGCTGCTTGCCATTCGCGGCGCAAACTCGAGACTGCTTTCCACGGCGACGCTTAACGACATGCAGAAGCGGCATCCCGGCATGGAATCGATCACCGCCGAAGGCCAGGGCCACGCACCCTTCCTCGAAGCCGGCGACTTGCCGGAGGGGATCGCCGCATTTCTCGATCGAGAAGAAAATCAAGTCAAACAAAAGTAAAGCTCGAGACTATATCGGCCTCGAGCTTTATCACGAAATATAGATTTTTATCCGTCGGCGAGGCCGATCCGACCGGCCTATTCGCCTTTCGAGCGTTTGCGGGACGTCTTGACCGGTTCCGCCCCTTTCGCTTTCCGAGACGATGGGGCGGAGGTCGGCGTGGTGAGGGGCGACGCGAACACGGAGTTCTCCGCCGACCGCGGCGAGGCTTCATCGCCGCGCGGCTTTTCCAGAACGACGACGCAGCCATCGAGATCGTTGGTGGCCAGATGCGCGTAACGCATGGTCATCGACAATGTCTGGTGGCCCAGCCACATCTGGACGCGCCTTATGTCGATACCGCCCTGGACGAGACGCGAAGCGCAAGTGTGGCGCAGGATGTGCGGCACTACCTGTTCATCGGCGCCGAGACCGACTTCCGCCTTCGCTTCGTTCCAGATCCCGCGGTACTGCGCCTGCGTCAGCTTGGTGAACGGGCCCTTCGGCCGGCGCCCTTCCGTGTTCGGCGGAAGCTTGATGACGTCCTTGACGCGTTCGGTCATCGGAATGGTGCGGCTGCGCCCGGATTTGGTGATCCAGAAGGAGACCCGGTGTTCCTGGATATCGTTCCAGATCAGGCCGAGCGCCTCGCCGAGACGGCAGCCGGTGTCGACAAGGAAGACGGAAAGCCGGTAGGCATCCTCGCTGCGGCTCCTGATCGCCGCGAACAGCCTGGCTTCTTCGTCCCTTTCGAGGAAACGAATCCGTCCCGCCCGCTCCTTCTGGCGGCGGAACTCGGGCAGGCTGTGGATATCTCCCATCTTATGCGCCTTACGCAGCAATTTGCTGAGGGCAGCCATCTTGCGATTGATGGTTGCATTGCTGTTGCCGCGCTGGCGCAATGTACCGATAAGATTGTCCAGGGTGTTCTGGTCAAAGGTGCTGAAACGTTCTCCGAGCAGGATCTCGTCTATTTCACCGATGAAAGAGCTGACATTGTATTTATGCCGCCCATCATCCCAGAGTATATCTCGATAAGCTGCAAAAAGCTCCCCGATCCGATACGATTTTACTTCTCTAATCTTGTTGTAGGTGTACCGAAAGTTCGAATTCTGAGAAGAAAATACCGCAAAATGACCAGAGGGCTCACCCTCTTGAACCGCTTCGTTCGACATTTTAGCCACACCCCCTGTGGTTAAGGGACCAGCCCTAACCGCTTGGGAGTGTCCTTTCAAGAGTTTTCGAATCTTGTCGACGACCTCATCCGCTGGTCGCGGAACCCACAGATCGCTCAACAGACCCGATCAGCTTAGCGTTTCACCCCCATCCTTTCGTTTGAATTGCCGCAGTCGCGAAAACAAAAACGGCCCGGGCGTGGAAGCGCCCGGGCCGGATTTTACCTGTAGGGTTCCAGCCCTTAGAAGTCGCGCTGGAAGCGGATGATACCGCCCCAGTTGTTCTTCTTTTCGGCATGTGCCCAGGCGTAGCCATATGCAGGGATATCGCCGACATGCTGATAGTCAACTTCAGCCGTGACGGTGAAGCCAGGAACCACAGTGTAGGCAATGTTTGCCGCCACGCCGGCATTCTTCCAGTCGTCATACGACAGCTGGACGTTGAACGAGGTCTTCTCGTTGAACTTGTAGGTACCACCGCCCCACACAGCCCAGTTGCCGCCCCAGATTTTGTACATGCCGCGACCGAAAGCATCGACAACATTTGCAGGGTCGTTGAGATTGTCGTCAGTGCCATAGCCGCCCATAACCCACAGCGACAGAGCATCGTTGACATTTACATCCAAGCGGACCTTGCCAACGACTTCTTCGTAGTTGCTGTCATAAGCAACGACGCCAGCGATCGAGCCCCAGCCCTGCGTCCACTTCACGCCGCCGACGACATGCGGAACGTAGCTGTCGATCGTGCCGACATTGCCGTAGCCTTCTTCGAGCGAGACCACCGCCGAGAAGCCGTTGCCAGCGTCGAAATAGTACTGCACGACGTTGGTGTCGAAACCGCCGTAAGGAACCAGCGTATCCTGGATCACGTTGCCGGCATAGCCGATGAACGTATCGAAGGCCGATTCGTCCTTACCAACACGGAGACCACCGAGCTGGATCCAAGCAAAGTTCAGCGAGACACCCGAGTTGTAGGCGCCGGAGTTGTACGATTCGGTGAACGGATTGTAGCTGGCGCGACCGCTGCTGCGCGTGTTGCCGAAGTTGAAGCGCGTTTCGGTATAGGTCTTCAACGTGCCGAGCTCGGTTTCCTGACCGGTCCAGGTCTTCAGCGTGAAGCGGGCGTTCTTCTTCCAGGTGCCCTGGTCCTTGCCGCTCTGGACGTCGGTCGCACGAGCGCCGTCGAACGAGCCGATATCACCAAAGCCCGCATCATAGCGGACATAGCCGCCGATGCGCAGGCAGGTCTCGGTGCCCGGGATGTAGAAGTAGCCGGCGCCGTAGACGTCGCAAATCTTGACGTATTCGGCCGGTTCCGGTTCGGCGACGGTCACCGCGTCGGCGGCGCGAGCACCGGAAACTGCGATCAGGGCCGCAGCTGAGCCGAGAAGAAGGCTCTTGATGTTCATTTTCTGACCTCCAGTCAAAAGTTAAAAAACGGGTCTGGGTATTTTTTGCTGAAGGACAGCGTTCCCTGCCCCATCCCCACTACCGAAAAAGATGCGCACCGCGCCGCTCCTTCGAAGCTGACATTACCCATGAGCCGGCGCCGTTCAACCACGATCGTGTCGCCGCGAGGGCTGTCCGGACGCTATCGCCGGGCGTTGTTGCACAAATGACACGATTTGGCCTCACTCAGAAAGCTCTCGTTAACCATCGAGCCCCTCGAGGCCTGAATCCGGGCGAATCCGGCAATAGGTCGACGGAATTACGGCGCGCCGGCGAGTCGGCCGCCCACCGGTTGCCGCAGAATCGCCTTGCGAGGAGGTTTGTCGCGCGCCACGCGGGGGAAGATGGCGGAGAGGATGGGATTCGAACCCACGAGAAGCTTTTGACCTCTACTCCCTTAGCAGGGGAGCGCCTTCGACCACTCGGCCACCTCTCCGTCGCGCCGCTGGATAAAGAAAAGCGTGGGCACAATCAACAAGCCGGCGCCATAATCGCCGAAAAATCCTTCGACCGGCCGCTGCGACAGCGGGGGCCGTACCGGCATGACATCGGATCATGGGCGGCGAATCGGGACTTGCGCAGCCTTTTCGAGCCAAGCCTGGGCGACTTCATTCAAACTCCGTCGCACATCGGCAAACGGACGCGCAGTCGCCTGAGCAAATACCTTTGGCTTCGCTGCCTAAGGCGAAAAAGAAAGCAATAATAAAGCATTGATAGCGATTTCGATCGAGGACACCTATCGCTTCCGTTCGATTCTGACTGGAGGTCAGAAAATGAACATCAAGAGCCTTCTTCTCGGCTCAGCTGCGGCCCTGATCGCAGTTTCCGGTGCTCGCGCCGCCGACGCGGTGACCGTCGCCGAACCGGAACCGGCCGAATACGTCAAGATTTGCGACGTGTACGGCTCCGGCTACTTCTACATCCCGGGCACCGAGACCTGCCTGCGCATCGGCGGCTATGTCCGCTATGACGCCGGCTTCGGCGATGTCGGCACGTTCACCGGCGCACGCGCCGACGACGTCGTCAACGGCAAGAACCAGGGCACCTGGTACAAGGACGCTCGCTTCACGCTGAAGACCTGGACCGGCCAGGAAACGGAACTCGGCACGTTGAAGACCTATACCGAAACGCGCATGAACTTCCAAAATCATCCGCTCGACAACGGTTCGGACAATAAAGCTGACAACAGCTTCGACATGCACTTCGCCTGGATTCAGCTTGGCGGCCTGCGGGTCGGCCTGGACGAATCGGCTTTCGATACGTTCGTTGGCTACGCCGGCAACGTCGTCAACGACACCATCGTTCCCTATGGCGGGTTCAAGACCGGCGTCGTTCAGTACTACTTCGACGCCGGCAACGGTTTCTCGGCAATGGTCTCTCTCGAAGAAGGTTCCGGCGGTGGCGACCAGGCGGCGCCAGACGCTACTTATGGCTATGGTACCGGCACGATCGACAGCTACGTTCCGCACATCGTCGGCGGCCTGAAGTACACCCAGGGCTGGGGTGATATCGTCGGCGTCGTCGCCTATGACAGCAACTACGAATACGTCTCGGGCAAGGTTCGCGTGGATGTGAACGTGACCAACGAACTGTCGCTGTTCGGCATTTTCGCCTACGCCAGCGAAGGCAAGCTTAACGACTTCAATCCCAACCCCAACACCGCCTATGCCAACGGTCGCGGCTTCTACAAGCCGTGGGGCGGCAACTGGGCCTTCTTTGCCGGTGGCACCTACAAGTTCAACGACAAAGCCTCGTTCAACCTCCAGGTGTCAGGTGACGACTGGGAGGACTACGGCATCGCGGCCAACATCGCCTACACCGTCGTTCCCGGCTTCACGATCACGCCCGAAGTCGACTACCAGCACGTCGGTTCGGAAGCTTTCGACCGCGGCAACGTTTGGGGTGGCTCCGAAAAGAAGAACTCCGTCGGCGCTATCGTCCGCTTCCAGCGCGATTTCTAGGACCAGATATTTCTGGGGAGACAGGAGAACCCGGCGGGCAACCGCCGGGTTTTTCTTTTTGTTTGATGATGTCGACATCCCAAGGCCGCAGCGCGGTTCGGGCGTCGCATCAGCATCCGACGCGGCGTTTGACGTTCGGCCTGGCTGCGACGCAGCGCGGTGAAAAGCTTTAAATTTTCGCGGGGAACGGCGCCCCGGAGGAGCCGCACTCGCGATCGAATCAAACGTCGGCGAGGTCGCCCAACGCTTCAATCAGGGGCTTGATCTCGCTTTCGTAATTCTTCCAGCGCTTTACGGACGATTTGTAGATCGGCTGACGCACCTGCCAGCGGCTGGGCGTGGTGACCGCCCCTTCCCTGTCGAAGAAGCGCAGGCACGCGTCATCCCAGGGCAAGCCGAGATAATCGATGAGCCGGCGCGACTGAGCCTCTTGGTCCTCGACGAGCGTCTCATATCGATTTTCTAAGATACGACCTGGGAAAACCTCGTTCCAGTGACGCATCAGGCGGTCATATTCCCGATAGTAGAGGCCGAGTGCCCGCAGGTCCCTATTGTAACTGTGCGATTGGCTGAAGGGCAGAACATAGCATGACACGCAGTTGTCGATGGCGTCGCGGCGACAGTGAACGATGCGCGCATTGGGAAAGAGGAGGGTGAGGAGGCCGATCAATTCGAAATTGTGCGGCATTTTATCCACAATGCGCAAAGCAGCCGGAGCGCGCTCCCGCAGATAGGAAAGGTGCTCTTCGGCCAGCGTCCTGGACAGGTCTTCGGTGACCGTCGTAATCGGTTTGTTGAAATCCGAAGCTGAAGATTGCAGGCCGATGGCGTTTGCCACCCGCCTTAGTTTGCTGAGTTCTCCCGCGCCATGAACCTCTGGATGGCTCGCAAGGATCTGTTCCGCCAGTGTCGTCCCGGAACGGGGCATGCCGACCACAAACACGGGAACATCGGTAGGATTGCCAAAGCCGGACGCGGCAGCAAACAGACCCGGCGTGAAGGTTTCAATTGTCAGGTCTATGAAACGACGATACTGATCGATGTTAAATTCGTATCCTTGCGCTTGCTTCGCCTTCTTAAAATGGCCAAAGGCTTCCGCATAGCGCTTGAGGTCATTTTGTACCTTACCGGCGGCGTAGTTCAGGCTCGCCCTGGCCTCCGGCTTCAGTCCTGGACTGTCCAGCTCGCGCAGTATCGACTGCAGTTCGGCAGGCTCTTCGGTGAATTTGCGGGTTTGGACGAAGTCGTAATATGCAGTCGCCACGTCGATGCGGCGTTCGATCGTCTCCTTGAGATAGACGCCCGCTTCGTCCATGCGCCCAAGGCCACTGAGTGCGGCCGCGATTCCCAGCCGCGCTTTGGGATGGTCGCGGTTGATCTTCAGCGCTTTCTCGTACAGCGGCAAAGCCAGATCGGGTTTGTCGAACTCGGTATACACGCGCCCCAAGGCACAAAGGGCCTCCACGAAATCGGGCTGCAATTCCAATGCGTATTGCATGTGCTTGACGGCCGCGGAGAACTCACTCAGCTTCCCATAGGCCTCACCGAGACTGAGGTGGTAATAGGGGTTTCTGGGCTCCTCACCGACCGCGCGGGCGAAATAGCGCAGAGCCGCCTCATCATCGTAGCCCAGACAAACGGTACCCATGATGTACAGGGCCAGCGGATGATTTGGCGTTCGAGCCAGCACTTGGAAGCATAAGTCCTGTGCTTCATCAAGGCGTTTGGCTTGCTGATGCTCATAGGCCCTCTTCAGCAAAGCGTCGTCGGCCTGTGCACGGGCCAGCGAGCTGACCTTCTGGAGACTCGGCTGTGGCTGGCTTGGCTGGGACCACCGTGGTTTCGGCGCTGCGCCGGATTTGAGGTGTTTGGACCAGGCGGGCGGTAGACGATTGTTCATGGCGTCTGCTAGCAAAAAGCAGCGACGGAATCCAGTCTAACCTCGCGCCCGGCGGCTTCGATCTAGCTTGCGCCCAAACAGCCCCCACGCTAGCAAGAAGCCCCTATTTCACGCGAGCCTGTACCATGCTTCGTCGCCCTTCCCTCACGCCCATCATCGGCGCGCTTCCCACCACGGTGCCGTTCGTCGGTCCGGAGGCGCAGGAGCGCGAGCGGGGCCGGCCGTTCCGCGCCCGCATCGGCGCCAATGAAAGCAGTTTCGGCCCCTCGCCACGCGTCATCGCCCGTATGGAGGCCGTCGCGCGCGACCAGTGGATGTATTGCGATCCCGACAATTACGAGCTGAAGGTGGCGGCTGCCGCGCATCATGGCGTGGCCATCGAAAACGTGGTCGTGGGCGAAGGCATCGACGGCCTGCTCGGCCTGGTGGCGCGCATGTATGTCGGGCCTGGCGATGCGGTGGTGACGTCGCTCGGCGCCTATCCAACCTTCAATTTCCACATCGCCGGCGTCGGCGGCCGCCTGGTGACGGTACCGTACGCCAACGACAAGGAGGACCTTGAGGGGCTTCTCGCCAAGGTCGCGAGCGAAAAGGCGCCGCTCGTCTATCTCTCCAATCCCGACAATCCGATGGGAAGCTGGTGGGAGGCTCCGGATGTCGTCCGCTTCATCGAGGCGTTGCCGGAAACCACCATGCTGGTGCTCGACGAGGCCTATGGCGAATTGGGACCCGCCTCGGCGCTGCCGGCGATCGATGTCGCGCGGCCGAACGTCATCCGCATGCGCACTTTCTCCAAGGCTTATGGCCTGGCCGGCATACGCTGCGGCTATGCGGTCGCGGAAGCGGAGGTGATCCGCGACTTCGAGAAGATCCGCAACCATTACGGCGTCAGCCGCATGGCGCAGATCGCCGGCCTCGAGGCGCTGGCCGACCAGGACTACCTGCACTCGGTGGTCGCGCGCGTGGCGGCAGGCCGCGAGCGCATTTCAGCCATCGCCAGGCGGAACGATCTCAAGCCGCTGCCGTCGGCAACCAATTTCGTCACGATCGACTGCGGCCGCGACGATGCCTTCGCGCTGAAAGTGATGCAGAATCTTTTGTCGCGCGACGTGTTCATCCGCAAGCCGATGGCGCCACGGCTCGACCGTTGCATAAGGGTGAGCGTCGGCCTTGACCATGAGCTCGACATCTTCGCCGAGGAATTGCCCGGCGCGCTGGCGGCGGCGCGGGGGAACTGACCGAACCCTGGCCCATATGCCTGCTTCCCGGAGCAGACCGGCAATTCACGTTTCGGCGGCTGCCAGCAGGCGCGTCACGCGGTTCAGCGCATCGGAAAGCTCCGCGGCTTCCTTGTCTTCGAGCTTGACGATCAGCCGGGCGAGGTCGCGGTTGGTCGCCGCCTCAAGATCAACCAGCGCGGCCCTGCCCTGCCTAGTCAGCGAAAGAACGGGCTGCCCGTTCTCCGAGTCATCGCGCATTCCTGCCAGCCCCATGGCGGTGAATTTCCGAAGCACCCTCATGAGATAGGCAGGGGCGAGGTTGAGTTCGCCGGCCAACTCCGACGCCGCGGGCGCGAGGTCGAGATGAAACATGCGCGCCAGCAGACCGGCCCGTCCGCCGCCCGGTCGGGGCTTGCGCCCGAGCTCGAACAGCACGCGGGCTTCGGCCAATGTGTAAGGGCTCTGCATCAAGGTCTCATCAAGCAGCCCGACCAGCCCGGTATAGAACCGGTTGAAACGGCGAATCTCATGGACCAGGGCGTCATGCGGCATGCTGGCCTCCTTGGGCGTTGCGTCCGATAATTCCCTCATTGGTTGACTGAGTCAATTATCAGCGGATTGCTGCCCTCAAACCGATTGCATTTCACCCCTCGTGCTCCAGATTGATAGGGACGATTCTGGAGCGGACGATGCAAGGTGAGCAAAGAGCCGTTCGTGTGCGCGTTTCCGGTACAGTGCAAGGCGTGAGCTACCGGGTCTGGACGCGCGGCGAAGCCATGCGACTCGGGCTGACGGGTTGGGTGCGCAACGAGCGTGACGGCTCGGTCACCGCGCTGATTGCCGGCGCCGATGGCGCCGTCACGGCGATGATCGAACGCCTGTGGCAAGGGCCGCGAGGAGCGTTCGTCTCGAAGGTCGAGATCGAGGAAGCGGTCGGCGACGCGCCGGCTGATTTCAGGATCATCGTCTAGGGCCATTCCTCGCCCCACGACAGTGGGGAGAGGTGGCGCGGCGAAGCCGCGACGGAGAGGGGGACAGCGCAATCTTGATGAATTTCAGAACAAACCCGCCAGCGCCGCAACCCCCGCTCCGTCTCGGGCTTCGCCCGAGCCACCTCTCCCCCGCTTTGCGGGGGAGAGGAATTGCTTTCTTCCCATCTTGAATTAATTGAACGTTCGTTTTATTAGTATTGCCGGAGGCGAATGTGGCGCGTACAACCGGGTCCGACGGGGAAAAGACCGAAGCGGCCGTCCGCGAAGCGGCGGTCAGCCTGATCGCGCGGCTGGGCTACGAGGCGATGTCGATGCGGCAGTTGGCGGCGGAGGTCGGTGTGCAGGCGGCCGCGCTCTACCGCTATTTTCCAACCAAGGAGGACCTTCTGTTCACGCTGATGCGTGAGCATATGGAAGGTCTGCTCAAGGCTTGGGAAGCGGCGCGGCCGGCCACCGCCGATCCGGTGACCCGCCTTGCCGCCTATGTCGAGAACCACATCGCTTTCCACATCGAGCGGCGTCACGCCACCCATGTCTCCAATATGGAGTTGCGCAGCCTCTCGCATGAAAGGCTGACGCAGATCCTCAAGATGCGCACGACCTATGAGAAGGAATTGCGCACGATCCTGCGCGACGGCGCCGAAACCGGTCTCTTTCAGGTCGACGATACCGGGCTCACCGCCATGGCATTGATCCAGATGATGACGGGCGTCATCGTCTGGTTCCGGCCAGGCGAACGGCTGTCGGTCGCTGAAGTCACCACGACATATCTTTTCATGACAATGCGGCTCGTCGGCGCGAAGATCGACGGCAGGGAGGTTGCGCATGTACACGAATACGCTCAGCTTCGGACTTGATCCCGACATTGAGGCGCTACGCGATACCGTGCGGCGCTTTGCCCAGGACAGGATCGCGCCGCTCGCGGCCGAGATCGACCGCTCCAACGAGTTTCCCGCGCATCTGTGGGGTGAGCTCGGCGCGCTCGGCCTGCTCGGCATCACCGCCGACCCCGATTTCGGCGGAACCGGCATGAACTATCTGGCGCATGTCGTGGCGATGGAGGAGATTTCGCGCGCTTCGGCCTCGGTCGGCCTCTCCTACGGCGCGCATTCGAACCTATGCGTCAACCAGATCAATCGCTGGGCGACGCCGGCCCAGAAGGAGAAGTACCTGCCTGCCCTTTGCTCGGGCGAAACGGTCGGCGCGCTGGCGATGTCGGAGCCCGGCGCCGGCTCGGACGTGGTGTCGCTCAGGCTGCGCGCCGACAAACGCAACGACCGCTATGTCCTCAACGGCTCGAAAATGTGGATCACCAACGGCCCCGACGCCGGAACGATGGTGGTCTATGCCAAGACCGATCCGGAACGCCATTCGCGCGGCATCACGGCCTTCATCGTTGAGAAAACGATGGCCGGCTTTTCAGTCGCGCAGAAGCTGGACAAGCTCGGCATGCGCGGCTCCAACACCGGCGAGCTGGTGTTCGAGAATGTCGAGGTGCCGTTCGAGAATGTGCTGCATGAGGAAGGGCGCGGTGTCGAGGTGCTGATGTCGGGGCTCGACTATGAACGTGCAGTGCTCTCCGGCGGCCCGCTCGGGCTGATGGCCGCTTGCCTCGACGTCGCTGTCCCTTATGTGCATGAGCGCAAGCAGTTCGGCCAGCCGATCGGCACGTTCCAGCTGGTGCAGGGCAAGCTCGCCGACATGTATACGACGATGAACGCCGCGCGGGCTTACGTCTATGCCGTGGCGGCCGCCTGCGACCGCGGCGAGACCACGCGCAAGGACGCCGCCGGCTGCGTGCTCTTCGCGGCCGAGAAGGCGACGCAGATGGCGCTCGATGCCATCCAACTGCTCGGCGGCAACGGCTATATCAACGATTACCCGACGGGACGGCTGCTGCGCGACGCCAAGCTCTACGAGATCGGCGCCGGCACCAGCGAGATCCGCCGCTGGCTGATCGGCCGCGAGATCATGGCGGAGGGGGTGTGATGTCCCTCTCCGCCATCTCAGCCGAACGCCTTGGGCAGGTCGTCGGTCGGCTTGGCGACGATCTGATGCGCATCGCGCCACAGGACCTCGCGCTGACGTGCCGACGTGATCGGGCGCACCGGCAAGCCGCCCTCTTCGATCAGCCAGGCGCAATAACGCGCACGGCTGATCGCTTCCCTGGCGTCCGGATGGAACCAGCAGATGCCCCAGATCGAATTCCGGCGCTTGAAATGCCGGCCAACCCGGCCTGGAATGGGCAGATGCCGGTTGAACCAGTCGAACTGATCGTCCAGCTCGTCATGGATCCAGTCCGGGCATCCGTTCCGATACAGATACCAGGATGCGTGAAAAAAGCCGGTCTCCACCCGGCTGTTCGGATGGATCAGCGGCGTTACAAACCGCAAATACATGATGACACCCACGGCGCCTGCAGGCGCCGTGTTCCTCTTGCTCAGATTCGGGACGTGGAAGGCCGCCCTTCGGCGGCGTCAGGCCATGGCCGAAGGGAGACATCTGGTGAAACGCATATTCATGCTTTCCATCGTCGTCTCCTGAGGGTGTCATACATACAAAAGATGCCACGCTTGGCACGCAGCATCCGGGGGCGGGCTGTTACACTGGTTCCGCAACGGCATCAAGAGGTGTGAGGACAAATTTGGCCACGCTGCAAACCCAGATATCCCCCTCCTCCGACACCTTCCGCGCCAATGCCGAGCGCATGCGGGGGCTGGTCGCCGAAATTTCCGAGAAGGCGGCAATCGTCGAGCGCGGCGGCTCCGATGAAGCCCGCGAACGCCACGTCTCACGCGGCAAGCTTTTGCCGCGCGAGCGGCTGGCGCAACTGCTCGATGCCGGCTCACCCTTCCTCGAGGTCGGCCAGTTCGCGGCATGGTCGATGTATGGCGAGGACATCGCGTCGGCCGGCATCATCACCGGCGTCGGCCGCGTCGAGGGCACGGAGGTGATGGTCGTCGTCAACGACGCCACGGTGAAGGGCGGCACCTACTATCCGCTGACGGTGAAGAAGCATCTGAGAGCGCAGGAGATCGCGCTGCAGAACAACCTGCCCTGCGTCTATCTGGTCGACTCAGGCGGCGCCAATCTGCCCAACCAGGACGAGGTCTTCCCCGACCGCGAGCATTTCGGCCGCATCTTCTACAACCAGGCCAACATGTCGGCGGCCGGCATCCCGCAGATCGCTTGCGTCATGGGTTCCTGCACGGCCGGCGGCGCCTATGTGCCGGCGATGTCGGACGAGACGATCATGGTGCGCAACCAGGCGACCATCTTCCTCGGCGGCCCGCCGCTGGTGAAGGCCGCCACCGGCGAGGATGTCAGCGCCGAGGAGCTCGGCGGCGCCGATGTCCACACCAGGCTGTCCGGCGTCGCCGACCACTACGCCATGGACGACGAGCATGCGTTGGCCATTTGCCGGCGCATCATCAAGAACCTCAATCGCAACAAGGCCGTAAGCCTGAATTTGCAGAAGCCGATTCAACCGCTTTACGATCCGAGCGAACTCTACGGCGTCGTGCCGACGGATCTGCGCCAGCCTTATGACGTGCGCGAGGTGATCGCCCGTCTCGTCGACGGTTCGGAGTTCGACGAGTTCAAGCAGAACTACGGCACTACGCTGATCACCGGCTTTGCGCATCTGCATGGCATGCCGGTCGGCATCATCGGCAACAATGGCGTGCTCTTCTCGGAAAGCGCGCTGAAGGGCGCGCATTTCATCGAGCTCTGCTGCCAGCGCGGCATTCCGCTGATCTTTTTGCAGAACATTACCGGCTTCATGGTCGGGCGCAAATACGAGGCCGGCGGCATCGCCAAGGACGGCGCCAAGCTGGTGATGGCGGTCGCCACCGCAAAGGTCCCGAAGCTCACGGTGATCATCGGCGGCTCCTTCGGCGCCGGCAATTACGGCATGTGCGGCCGCGCCTACTCACCCCGCTTCCTGTGGATGTGGCCGAACGCTCGCATCTCGGTGATGGGGGGCGAGCAGGCTGCGACGGTGCTTGCCATGGTCAAGCGCGAAGGCATCGAGCGCAAGGGCGGCGAATGGAGCGCCGAGGAGGAAGCGAAGTTCAGGAAGCCTATCCTGATGAAATACGAGCATGAGGGTCACCCGCTCTATTCCTCGGCAAGGCTTTGGGACGACGGCATCATAGATCCCGCCAGGACGCGCGAGGTGCTGGCGCTGAGCCTTTCGGCGGCGCTCAACGCCGGGATCGAGGAGACGAAGTTCGGCGTGTTCAGGATGTAACGATGAGCGCTTTCGGCGACAGGATCCGCATCCACACCGGGGACATCACCAGGCTCGCGGTCGACGCCATCGTCAACGCCGCGAATTCCTCGTTGCTCGGTGGCGGTGGCGTTGACGGCGCCATACACCGCGCGGCAGGGCCTGAGTTGGTCGCCGAATGCCGCATGCTCAATGGCTGCAAGACCGGCGATGCCAAGCTGACAAAGGGCTATCGCCTGCCGGCGCGCTATGTCATCCACACGGTCGGGCCGGTCTGGCAAGGCGGCGGCAAGGGCGAAGCAGAGTTGCTCGCCTCCTGCTACCGGCGCTCACTTGAAATCGCGCTCGGCCATGAATGCCGGACGGTGGCGTTTCCGGCGATCTCGACCGGTATTTACCGCTTTCCGAAAGACGAAGCGACCGGGATCGCTGTCGATACCGTCAGCGACTTCTTGGGACGGAACACAATTCCTGCGGCGGTTATTTTCTGCTGCTTCGACGAGCCGACGGCCGAGCTGTACCAGTGTGCCGTTGCCGCACTTGGCGGAGGCTGATCCCATGGATCAGAAGACAGTCAGGGCGACGACCTCGGTAGAGCACTCCCTTGGTAAGGGAGTGGTTTATGATTTCGGACGAATGCTTGTCCGGACACGCTGGCGGGACAGCACCCCCCTCCGGCCTGCCGGCCATCTCCCCCGCAAGAGGGGAGATCAGCAGCTTCGCCCTTGCGCGATCCTTCCGGCACTGGAGATTGGCGAAAGCCATCGCGACAGCCAATCTCCCCCCT
>CCNB01000007.1:562625-580438 GCA_000824785.1 Mesorhizobium plurifarium
GGACAGAGGGGGGTGTTCAAGCGCCCTACCTCCCCAGGGCGTTCACCACACGCGGAGGCTCCATGTTCGGCAAGATCCTGATCGCCAATCGCGGCGAGATCGCCTGCCGCGTCATCCGTACCGCCCGCAAGCTCGGCGTGCGGACCGTGGCCGTCTATTCCGACGCCGACGCCAAGGCCCTGCATGTCGAGATGGCCGACGAGGCGGTGCATATCGGCCCCTCGCCCGTCGGTGAAAGCTATCTGCGCGGCGACAGGATCATTGCAGCGGCACTTGCCACCGGCGCCGAGGCGATCCATCCGGGCTACGGCTTCCTGTCGGAGAACCCCGATTTCGTCGACCAGGTGACGGCTGCCGGGCTCGTCTTCATCGGTCCGTCCGCCGCCTCGATCCGCGCCATGGGATTGAAGGACGCCGCCAAACGGCTGATGGAAAAGGCCGGCGTGCCGGTGGTGCCCGGCTATCACGGCGAAGCGCAGGAAATCGTGCTGCTCGCTTCCAAGGCGCGCGAGATTGGCTACCCCGTCCTGATCAAGGCGCGCGCCGGCGGCGGCGGCAAGGGCATGCGGCGCGTCGACCACCCCGACGATTTCTCGGAAGCACTTTCCGGAGCGCGGCGCGAAGCGAAAGCGGCGTTCGGCGACGACCGCGTGCTCGTCGAAAAATATGTCGACAAGCCACGTCATATCGAGTGCCAAGTGTTCGGCGACAATTTCGGCAATGCGGTGCATCTTTTCGAACGCGACTGCTCGGCGCAGCGCCGCCACCAGAAGGTGATCGAGGAGGCGCCCGCCCCCGGGATGACGCCGGCGCTGCGCAAGGCAATGACGGAGGCGGCCGTGAAGGCCGCCAGGGCGATCCATTATTCGGGCGCCGGCACGATCGAATTCATCATCGATGCTTCCGAAGGACTGAAAGCCGACCGCTTCTGGTTCATGGAGATGAACACGCGGCTGCAGGTCGAACACCCCGTCACCGAGATGGTCACCGGCGTCGATCTGGTCGAATGGCAGCTGCGCATCGCGGCCGGTGAAAAACTGCCGAAGACGCAAGGCGAGATCGCGCTTGCCGGCCACGCCTTCGAGGCACGCCTCTATGCGGAGGACGCCGCGAAAGGCTTCCTGCCGGCGACCGGCACGCTGCATCATCTGAAATTCCCCGACGCGGCGCCGGAGGGTGCGGCGATGCGCATCGAGACCGGCGTGCGCGCCGGCGATGCGATTTCGCCTTTCTATGATCCGATGATCGCCAAGCTGGTTGTGCACGGCAAGGACCGGGCCTCGGCGCTCAATGCCCTGCGCGAGATGCTGGCGCGGACGGAAGTGGCCGGCTCGACCGTCAACACCGCTTTCCTGGCGGCACTCGCCGCCGACGCCGATTTCGCAGCCGGCGACGTCGATACCGGGCTGATCGGCCGGCATCAGGAGGCGCTCACCGCCATTCCCGCGCCCAGCGACGAGACGATCGCCGCCGCGGCGCTGGCTGCCACGGACGCCGGCGCGCCGGGTCCCGCCGCCGATCCATGGTCCACGCTTTCAGGCTATGCGCATTTCCACACGCTCGCGCGCCGCATCCGCCTGCGCCACGGCGAGGAAAACATCCTGGCCAGGGTTTCGGCACGGCCGGACGGCCGCTTCCAGGTGGCGCTGGAAGCGCCGCATGACGCGGTGAACACGCATGATCTGAGGACCATGCCGCGCGCCGTCCGCTGGCCCGGCCACGTCACCGTCTTCGAAGGCGCGGTGAGTTACACCTTCACGGTTCCCGATCCGCTTGCCAAGGCCGACGAGGCCGGAGCCGCTTCGGGTAGCCTGCGCGCGCCGATGCCGGGACTGGTCAAGCTTGTGCGCGCCGCGACCGGCGATGTGGTGATCAAAGGCCAGCCGCTTCTGATCCTCGAAGCCATGAAGATGGAGCACACGATCGCCGCTCCGCATGACGGCGTGATCGCCGAGATCGCGGCCGAGGGCGCGCAGGTCAGCGACGGCACGGTGCTGGTGCGGTTCGTGGAAGACGGCCAGGGCTGAAGCGCGCTTGGTCAGTTGTCTCGCTAACGAGACAAAATAGCTGGGTATGGCGGGACAACGCGAGTCTCACTTGACGAGCAAAGCCAAGAAGGAAAATGGCCGGGGAGAGCCCGGCCATTTCCTCGATAGCTGCGGAACCGACTTACGGCTTGATCGGCGCGTATTTGCCGTCGTGCCACTGGTTGATGTCGTAGCTGGCGTTCTTCAGGTCGCCCTTCTCGTCGAAGATGACGTCGCCGACGACGGTGCTGATGGGCTTGCCGTCCTTGAGCGCCTCGGCGACCTTGGCCGGATCGTCGGTGCCGGCGCGCTTGACGCCTTCGGCCACGGCCTGGATCACGGCATAGGAGAACAGCGTGAAGCCTTCAGGCGTGAAGCCGCCGGCCTTGATCTTGGCGACCGCGTCCTTCGCTTCGGGCTTCGCCTGCGGGTCCGACGGGAAGACGAACATGGTGCCTTCGCCAGCCGGGCCAGCGACCTGCCAGAATTCCGGCGAGGCGATCGAGTCCGGCATGATCAGCTGGAACTTGACGTTCTGCTCGGCCGACTGGCGCAGGATCAGGCCCGCTTCCGGGTGGTAGCCGCCGAAATAGACGACGTCTGCCTTGAGCTCCTTCAGCTTGGTGACGAGGGCCGAATAGTCCTTCTCGCCGGCATTGATGCCTTCATAGTCGACCTCCTTGAGGCCGCCGGCATTCATCGTCGCCTTCACGGCATCGGCGACGCCCTGGCCGTATGCGCTCTTGTCGTGCAGGATGACGACGTTCTTGCCGGCGTATTTTTTGGCAATCCACGGGCCGATAAAGGCGCCCTGCGCGTCGTCACGCGTGTAAAGGCGCATGATGGTCGGCCAGCCCGCCTTGGCGGCGGCATCGGTCAGCACCGGGTTGGACGAGGCGGGGCTCATCATCAGCGTGCCGGCTTCGGCATAGACGGCCGAAGCCGGAATGCTCGAGCCCGAGCAGGCATGGCCGTCGACGAACTTGACGCCGTTGGCGACGATGCGGTTGGCCACCGAGACGGCCTGCTTCGGATCGCACTGGTCGTCCTCGATGTCGAGCTTGATCTGGGAACCGTTGACGCCGCCGGCGGCATTGATCGCGTCGGCGGCAGCCTGCGCACCCTGCTTGAACTGGTCACCGATGGTGGCGAGCTGGCCGGTCATCGGGCCGACCACCGAAATGGTGATGTCGTCGGCGAAGGCAACCGGGGCGCTCATCATCAGACCAAATGCGGCCGCGCTCAAAATACCCAATTTTTTCATGACTATAAGAACTCCTCCACTTGCGCATGGCCATCCGGCCGCGCTTCCTTCACAGAGCCGGGACAATTTCACCCTTCGCTGGAACTGTCGAGAGGACAATTCGGAAGGTTTTGGTTCATTTCTGCCGGGATTGCTTGGGCCACGCGCCCGCGTGATTACCCAGCGTAATGCAAAAAGCCGCGCCGGCCTTGTTTCGGTCGGTCGCGGCTTTTGCAGTCGAGCTCCCCAGACGCCCCGCGCCTGAAACCCGCTCGCTTCCCTGTTTTGGTGCACGGCTTGAGGTTCGTTGGCCTGCCGCGTTCTTGATCTTGTCAACCAGCCGTCTTATCGCGGCCTTGCCCCCTGAAGGCTTTCGGGCGCTGTGCCCGCAGGATCAGTGCATCGTCATCCATTCGCGGGCTTCGCGCAGCGCCGTGGCGATCTCGACCTTCGACATGGTGGCCGACAGTTCCGAGCGCAGCTCGGCGGCGCGGGCCGAGCCCTTGATGGCGGCGATGTTGAACCATTTGTGGGCGGCGACGACATCGGTGTCGCAGTCGCGGCCGGTCGCATACATCATGCCCAGTTCGAAAAGAATGTCGGCCTGGGCAGTTGCCCCCATGGCGCCGAAGCCGTCTTCAAGCATTTCAAAACGTGCCATTTCAATCCCCTGTCTGGCTCCCGAGAGCTGCCTCCTTTTCCCTCGGTGTCCCTTGGGGCGGGCCGCTCTTTCGATGCTTTCGAGGATGACGGCTGGCCTTGAATCCGCCGTTAAATGGCTTGCTTAATTTGAGGAAAACAAAGCTAAAACAAGAGGTAAACGCGGAAATTCGTTAAGCATGGGAATCCAGCGTTTCAGCCATTTTGCATCAAATTCGACGAAAATTGCCGCGCGCGGAATCAAGACTTCGCTAACCACGGAAATCGAAGCGTTTTTCCGGTCGCGTTTATTTTCAGCCATCGGCGCGGCGAAAATCCTTGCAACCTTCCGTGGCGGCACCGCTTTCGTTTTGGCGGGAGGTGGATTAGCTTTACCTTTGCGTAAGGGGCAGGAAGGCGGACCGGAGCCCGCCACGACCCTATAGGGAGGTGGACAAGATGTTTCGAAAGATGAGCCTGGCCCTGGCGGCCACCTTGATCATGGCGGGTGCCGCGTGGGCCGACCCGATCGAAGGCAGTTGGAAGACGCAATCCGGCGAGACGGCGACGATCGGCGGCGGCGGCTCGTTTTCCATCACACTCAAGACCGGCAAATATGCCGGCAAGACGATCGGCTCGCTGAAGGCGGCCGGCGACAACAAATATGCCGGCTCAATCACCGACCCGGCGAACGACAAGACCTATTCCGGCAAGGCGACGCTTTCGGGCACCACGCTCAAGATGAGCGGCTGCGTGCTCGGCGGTCTGATCTGCAAGAGCCAGACCTGGCACAAGCTCTGATCGCCGAACTGCAGACCATCCGAAACGGGGCCGAACGGCCCCGTTTTCTTTTGGAGTGGCGACACTCCGCCGGACCGGCGCTGCGCCGCCGGCACCTGCTCCGACCTCGTCAATCAATTTGAACCGCAGATGAATACCGGTCTCAGAACCGGTTCAGAGGCATTCCGGCATTCTCTCCCGCATTGAAGGAGAGGGAAATGCTTGCGCGTCGCTTCACCATCGTCTGCCTGCTGATGAGCCTGTTCGGCATGCTCTTCGCCATCCTGGTGGCCGAGGGCGGCCATTCCTCCCGCTTATGGGAACGGCCCGTGGCTTCGTTCTCGGCTCCGTGAACCTCGTGACACGCCGAAACGACAAAGCTGAAAATCGACCAAGTTGAAAATCGGAACACCACCAAAATGAACCGCATCGCCGCCACTGCAACGAAGATCCTCAGGCTGCTGCCGCGGGCGACGCTCATCCTGATGCTGCTGGCCGCGCCGGTGCTGGCGGTGCCGACGATACGGGCCGATACGGGCCACACGATCGAGGCGCCGGCGCACAAGAACACCAGCGTGGGCTTCGTGCTCCTGATCAGCCTGCAGCGCGGGTAACGCCCCGAAGAAAAACGACGCGTGCGGCGGCTTGACGCCCGCCTCCCCCTCCCAACCGCTCTTCCAAGTCTCTATATTGAGCCATGGAAAAGCGAATCTATCCCCAAGCCATCGAATCGGTCGTCATGCCGGAGCCGTTCGGCAAGCAGGAGTTCCACGACGCCAAGAAGGCCGTCGCGGCGCTCCAGACGCTCTACGACCGCAACACCAAGTTCCTGCGCGATTCCTTCGCGGCCCTTGCCGCGGGCGGCGACGAGAGCAAGCGCTACCGGGCCTTCTATCCGCAGATCGGCGTCACCACGACCTCGTTCAGCCAGGTCGACTCGCGCCAGGCCTATGGCCATATGCCGACGCCCGGTCATTTCGCCACCACCGTCACCCAGCCGCAACTGTTCGAGAACTATCTCATCGAGCAGCTACGGCTGATCATGCGCAATCACGGTGTGCAGGTGACCGTGTCGGAGTCGACCACGCCGATCCCGCTGCATTTCGCCTTCCTGGAAGGCACCTATGTCGACGGCGCCGCCGCCGAGCGCATCAAACGGCCGATCCGCGACCTGTTCGACGTACCTGATCTCGACGGAACCGACGACCAGATCGCCAACGGTACCTTCGAGGTGGCGTTCGGCGAGCCGCGGCCGCTAGCGCCGTTCACCGCGCAGCGCATCGACTATTCGCTGCACCGCATGACGCATTACACCGCGACCAGCCCGCAGCATTTCCAGAATTTCGTGCTGTTCACCAACTACCAGTTCTATATCGACGAATTCGTCGCGCGGGCTCGCGAATTGATGGAGAGCGGTGGAGGCGGCTATAGCGAATTCGTCGAGCCGGGCAATGTCGTGACCAAGGCGGGTGCCGGCGCGCCGAGCGAAGGCACGCCGCCGCAGCGCCTGCCGCAGATGCCGGCCTATCACCTGAAGAAGCCCGGCCACGGCGGCATCACCATGGTCAATATCGGCGTCGGCCCGTCCAACGCCAAGACGATCACCGACCATATCGCGGTGCTGAGGCCGCATGCCTGGGTCATGCTCGGCCATTGCGCCGGCCTGCGCAACACGCAGGCGTTGGGCGACTATGTGCTGGCGCATGCCTATGTGCGCGAGGACCATGTGCTGGACGACGACCTGCCCGTCTGGGTGCCGATTCCGCCGCTGGCCGAGATCCAGGTGGCGCTGCAGGAAGCAGTCGCCGAGGTCACCGGCCTTTCCGGCTACGACCTCAAGCGCATCATGCGCACGGGCACCGTCGCCACCATCGACAACCGCAACTGGGAACTGCGCGACCAGCGCGGACCGGTGCAACGCCTGTCGCAGTCGCGCGCCATCGCGCTCGACATGGAATCGGCCACCATCGCCGCCAACGGCTTCCGCTTCCGCGTGCCCTATGGGACGCTGCTGTGCGTCTCCGACAAGCCGCTGCATGGCGAGTTGAAGCTGCCCGGCATGGCGACCGAGTTCTACAAACGACAGGTGGCGCAGCATCTCACCATCGGCATCAGGGCGATGGAGAAGCTGGCCGAAATGCCGATGGAGCGGCTGCATTCGCGCAAGCTCAGAAGTTTTTCGGAGACGGCCTTCCAGTAGACGCGTCCCGGCCAGCTGCTGGCGAGGCAATCCGTCGTCTTGCTTGAGCCGCAATTTGGCCGATAAGCGGTCAGAGCGGAACTGGAGCAATTCAGGAAAAATGCGAGCGGTTTTTCGTTCGAAATCGGGTCAGAACAAGGAGACAGGGCCTTTCGGCGTTCCGTGAAACGGTGAAATGTCCCGGGCGGGTCGGAGCAGATGACTACGGGCGGTGCGCGCTTGAGCATGATGGCTCAGCTGACATTCCTGGCGATGATGGCGTGCTCGGCCGCGTTGTTGGCCGGGTTCTTCGGCGCGCTGCATCCGGCCTTCGATTCCTTCTCGCATTTCCGCATGCATCTGAGCGCGCTTGCGGCCTTGCTTGCGCTGGCGCTGCTTGCCGGTCCCTACCGGCTGCAGGCCGTCGCGGCGCTGGTCTTCGCCATCGTCTGCTTCGCCATGACGACGAGCGCGCTGCCCAAATTGCCGACGCAGCAGGCAATCGCGAAACCGGCCGACCGGATCGTCTACAGCCTGCTGCAGATGAACCTGCGCTTCAACAATCCGACGCCGAAGAAGGTGCTGTCGCTGATCGGCCGGACCAATCCGGACGTCATCACGCTCGACGAAGTGTCCGGCATGTGGTCGAAGGAGCTCGGCTATATTGCCGGCGCTTACCCCTATCGCATCCTTTGCGACTATCCCAACGGCATATTCGGCGTCGCGCTGCTCTCGCGCCGCCCCTTCGCCGCCGGCACAGCGCCGCGTTGCGAACCGCGCGGCGCGATGGCCACCGCCACGATCGATTTCAATGGCGTTCCGGTCGACGTCGCTGCGATCCATCTGAGCTGGCCTTGGCCGAAGGAGCAATATTGGCAGATCGGTGAACTGGCGGAACCGCTGGCCGGGCTCGGTGAGACCGCCATCATGGCCGGCGATTGCAACGCCGTGCCGTGGAGCGCGGCGGTGCGTCGGGTGGCGCGGCTCAGCGGCATGACCCTGATGCCGTCGGCCGGCCCGACCTGGATCCACCGCACGCTGCCCGACTTCCTGCGCCGCTATGCGGGCCTGCCGATCGACCAGGTGTTCAGCAAGGGCGGAGTGACGATCCTGTCGTCGGCCCGACTGGAGGATACCGGCTCCGATCATCTGCCGGTGCTGATCGAATTCACGCTGCCGCCCGCCAGCGATGCGCCCGGGGACGAGCACAAGTCGGCGCTGGCGGCGAACGAGGCGCCGGACAGACCGCAGGGTTGACGCTCCGTTTCTTAAGCGAACGACTGAAGCTTCAGTTCTTCAGTTCTTCCCCATCAACGCATTGACCAGCCGGTCGACATGGCCGCCGTCGCGATGCTCGCGCGCATCGAAGGCGTTCTGTTTCGCTTCATATTGCGCGTAGACGGAGTCGATCCGGCGCCTGGCCTCGCGATGAGTGGCGGTGCAGAACCAATTGTCGGCCAGCTTAAGGCCGGCAATGGACTTGTCGGTGGCACGCATCATGGCCTTGGCGATGCGGCCGTGGTGGTGCTCATGAGCGTGGACGCCGGCGAGGAAGCGCCGCCAGCGCCGCTCGAGCTCGGGCTTCGGCGGCGAAGCCAGGCGAGGAAAAGTGTAGGTGAGCTCCATCGTTCCGTCGGCGCCCCGCAACCTGCAGACCCCGTCGGCACGGTCCACGTCCAGCTTCCAGTTCACGACGTAGCTGGTGTCGGCGATGGCGCGGGTCATGAAGCCGTGCTTGGGACCTTTGCGGTTCATCGCTTCGACCAGCGCGGCGCCCGTCGCGCCAGCGATGTCATAGCTGCGCGTCGTGACCAGCACTTTGGTGCCGGCCAGCGCCTCCGGGGTGCCGCCGCACAGGCCGCCGAGCATGATGAGACATGTAAGAACCGCCAGGCGCATGGCCCATTTGCTCCCTATCCGCAGAGAAGGAACTATAAGCCGGCTGCAATTTCAAGCGTAAGAGACCCGGCCGACCGGAACCGCGGATGGTCGCCGATCGGGGGAGTGGCTCACATGCCTTGGTAGACCGGCCCCTCGCCGCCTTGCGGCGGCACCCAGTTGATGTTCTGGTTCGGATCCTTGATGTCGCAGGTCTTGCAGTGGACGCAGTTCTGCGCGTTGATGACGAAGCGCACGTCCTTGGCCGACGGATCGGCGGCGGCGTTACCGTCCTTGTCCACCCATTCATAGACGCCGGCCGGGCAATAGCGGGTCGACGGACCGGCAAAGACATCGTGCTCGGAACGCTGCTGCAACGCCATGTCGCCGACGATCAGATGTACCGGCTCGTTTTCCTCATGGTTGGTGTTGGAGAGGAACACCGAGGAGAGACGATCGAAGGTCAACACGCCATCCGGCTTCGGATAGGCGATCTTCTGATGCTTGGAGGCCGGCTCGAGCGTCGCATAATCGGCCTTGCCGTGCTTCAGCGTGCCGAAGGGCGAGAAGCCGAACAGCGTGTTCAGCCACATGTCGAGGCCGCCGATGCCGACGCCGACGATGGTGCCGAAGCGCGACCAGAGCGGCTTGACGTTGCGGACCTTCTTCAAGTCCTTGCCGATGTCGCTGCCGCGCCAGGCTTCTTCGTAGGACGCAAGCTCGTCATTGGCGCGGCCGCCGGCGATCGCCTCGGCCACATGCTCGGCCGCCAGCATGCCGGACAGCACCGCGTTGTGCGAACCCTTGATGCGCGGCACGTTGACGAAGCCGGCAGCACAGCCCATCAGCACGCCGCCCGGGAAAGACAGCTTCGGCACGGACTGCCAGCCGCCCTCGGTGATGGCGCGCGCGCCATAGCCGATGCGCTTGGCGCCTTCGAAGGTGCCGGCGATCGCCGGATGGGTCTTGAAGCGCTGGAACTCCTCGAAGGGCGAGAGATAAGGGTTCTTGTAGTTCAGGTGGACGACGAAACCGACCGCCACCTGGTTGTCCTCGAGATGGTAGAGGAAGGAGCCGCCGCCGGTCTTCATGTCGAGCGGCCAGCCGAAGGAATGCTGCACGAGACCCGGCTTGTGGTTCTCGGGCTTGACCTGCCAAAGCTCCTTGAGGCCGATGCCATATTTGCCGGGTTCGCGGCCTTCGGAAAGTTGGTATTTGGCGATGAGCTGCTTGGCCAGAGAGCCGCGCGCGCCTTCGCCGATCAGCACATATTTGCCCATCAGCGCCATGCCCGGCGCGTAGGCCGGGCCGTGCGTGCCGTCCTTCTCGACGCCCATGTCGCCGGTGATGACGCCGGTGACGGCGCCGGCATCGTTATAGACGAGGCTTGCCGCGGCAAAGCCCGGATAGATCTCGACGCCCAGCGCCTCGGCCTTGGTCGCCAGCCAGCGGCAGACATTGCCGAGCGACACGATGTAGTTGCCGTGATTGTTCATCAGCGGCGGCATCAGGAAGTTGGGCAGGCGGAACGAACCGGCGGGCCCAAGTACCAGGAAATGGTCCGCCGTCACTGGCGTCTTGAACGGATGATCGCTCTCCTCGCGCCAGCCCGGCAGCAGCCGGTCGATGCCGATCGGATCGACGACGGCGCCGGACAGGATGTGAGCGCCGACCTCGCCGCCCTTCTCCAGGACGACCACCGAGAGGTCCGGATTGACTTGCTTCAGACGGATCGCCGCGGCAAGGCCGGCGGGACCGGCGCCGACGATCACCACGTCGAATTCCATGCTTTCGCGTTCGATTTCGCTCATCGACCCCTCTATCGCTTGCCGCATTCTCGCATTGTGCTGGCTCCCGCGCTGCATAGCGCATCAATGCGCGACGCGAAACCGGCGCGGACGTGACAACGCCGATTTCGACAAAAAGTCGCGGTTTTCCCCTACGAAAAGGCAGACGCAGCGGCTATGGCCAAGCATAGGCCAGCGCCAATTGGTTGGCAGGCCAGGCGGCGCCGGAATGTTTTTAATTGTTCGACGGCTTGGTTATCGGCAATACTTCGCGCCATGCGCAGTCCAGAGCCGCCCGGCTTTCCATCGAAGCGCTTACTCTTAACGCCAGGCGCGGCCTGGCGTGCGGTTCTTCCGCTCCTCTTTTTGACCATGCCGGCCCTTTCGACCACGCAAGTCCGGGCGGATCAGGTGAAGGTGTGGGCGACCGGCGCCTATTCCTTCTCCGACGAGCTGGGCGGCTTCCGCATCACCGGAGCCTCCGGCATCGGCACCAAGGAAGATCCCCTGGTCATCAAGGAGGAGCTGAACTCGGCGACCCCAGTGACGCTGACCATCCGCGCGACCAAGCCGATCGAGCCCTTCGGCAAGGCCGGCGAGGTCGCCAACGGCGTGATGTATATGCGCATCGACGTGCTCAACAACAGCGCGCTCCCTTGGGTGGAGTTCCAGTTCGAGCTGCAGGAGATCCTCGACCAACCCAGCGTGTTCGGCGACGGCCTGTCCTTCGACCAGCGCAACAAGACGCCCGACAACATCTGGTCGAGCAACTTCGCCGATTTCGACCGCCGGTTCGAACCCTATGACCGGCTGCTGTTCCGCAACGGCAAGATCGACCCGCTGAAGACGGCGACGTTCGATTTCCTGATCACCGACTACACGCCGCGCTGGACGTTTTACATCGTTCAGGATCCAAGGATTCCGACGGGGTGAATTACACCGATGTCCAAGGCGGAGCTGAACTTGCAAATCGGCGCCGCGCGGACGATGGTGGCGCCATGACTGCCGCTTCCCCCAGCACACCAGCCGAGATCGCCGAACTGCTCGCCTTCTATGCCAGCGCCGGCGTCGACGACGCGCTCCAGGACGCGCCGATCAACCGGTTCGCCGAAGCGGCGGCAATACCAGTTGGACGGGGGCCGGCAGACCGCAGGCCCGCCGAGCGGGCGCCGGCCGCGCCACAACGCGAAACCAGGCCCGAAAGCCGAACGGCACCCGACCAGGCTCCGGAACGCGTCGAGAACCCGCCAGCTCCCTTGTCCGGCCTCGACGCCAGCAATATTCCGGACGCACCCACCCGGGTGCCGGCGGCCGCGGCCGTTCCCGACGAGGCACAGGCCCTGTTGGCGCGGCAGCTTGCCGCGAGCGCTTCGACGCTCGACGAGCTGCGCCAGCACATGGCCGGTTTCGACGGCTGCAATCTCAAATTCACCGCCAAGAACCTGGTCTTCGCCGACGGCAACCCGAACGCCGACCTGATGCTGGTCGGCGAAGCGCCGGGCCGCGACGAGGACCTCGAAGGACTGCCCTTCGTCGGCCGCTCCGGGCGGCTGCTCGACCGCATGCTTGCGGCGATCGGCCTCGACCGCAACTCGGCCTATATCGCCAACGTCATCCCATGGCGCCCGCCGGGCAACCGCACGCCGACGCCGCACGAGACCGAAATCTGCCGTCCCTTCATCGAAAGGCAGATCGAGCTGGTCAATCCAAAAGTGCTGGTCAATCTCGGCGGGCCGTCGGCCAAGACGCTGCTCAACACGACCGAGGGCATCCTGCGCCTGCGCGGCAACTGGCGGGTGCACACGACCGCCTCAGGCATAGCCATTCCGGCGATGCCGACGCTGCACCCAGCCTATCTGCTCAGGACGCCGGCGCACAAGAAGCTGGCCTGGCGGGATTTTCTCGAGGTGAAGGCGAAGTTGAAGGCGTTGAGGTAAGCGCGGCCTTTCCTTCTCCCCTTGTTGTGGGAGAAGGTGGATCGGCGCGCGGCGCCGAGACGGATGAGGGGTGTTCCAGCGGAGTGAGGCGCTGGCTTTCCCTGGAGCACCCCTCATCCGACCGAGCTTCGCTCGGCTACCTTCCCCCACAAGGGGTCACAAGGGGGGAAGGGGGAGCTTAACCTCCCAGGTAATTGAAATCCCTCTCCCTCCGCCCTAGTCCTGCTCCTCATGAGCGCATCCGAACCCTCCGCCGGCAGCCTGATCCGCGAGTGGCGCACGCGGCGGCGCATGAGCCAGCTCGATCTCGCCATGGAAGCCGACATCTCGCAGCGGCATCTTTCGTTCGTCGAAAGCGGCCGCGCGCAGCCGTCGCGCGAGATGGTGCTGCATCTGGCCGAGCAACTGTCGATCCCGCTGCGCCAGCGCAACCAGCTTCTGCTTGCCGCGGGTTTCGCGCCGAGCTTCAGCGAAAAGCCGCTCACCGACGCCACGCTGGCGCCGGCGCTGACCGCGGTCGAAACCGTGCTCAAGGGCCACGAGCCTTTCCCGGCGCTGGCGGTGGACCGGCACTGGAACCTCGTTTCCGCAAACACCGCGATCGCCCCGTTCCTTGCCGACATTTCCGAGGGATCCCTGCTTACGCCACCGGTCAATGTGCTGCGGCTCAGCCTCCACCCTGGCGGCGTGGCGCCGCGCATCGTCAATCTGGCGGAATGGCGCGCGCATCTGCTTGAACGGCTGAAGCACCTGAGCGACGCGACCGGCGATCCGGTGCTGATCGAGCTGGAGCGCGAGCTGCGCGCCTATCCGTCCGGCTTGAAAAGCAGCCGGCCGGCTCCGGTCGAGCCGAGCGGCATCGTGCATCCGCTCAGGCTCGCTCATGGCGATCAGGTGCTTTCCTTCATCAGCACCATCACCGTGTTCGGCACGCCGCTGGACGTCACGCTATCGGAACTGGCGATCGAGTCTTTCTTCCCGGCCGATGAGCAGACACGCGCGGTGCTGGTGCGGCTGGCGAAAGAGCGGGCCAATGCGACGAGCAGCTAAGCTTCGGCCGATCCGGCATCCTGCGACTTGCAAATCTCGGCAACCCACAGGTCTGCCGGATAGGTCCGCAAAAGATGTTGGGTATTCTCCTGATCGGTGTACCCAAGCAGCTTTCCCTGCAGCCATTCGAATTGCGGGCACCAACCCCTGTGGTGGAGGAAATCGATAAGCAGCCAATATGCTTCGACCCGCCATTCCTCGCCCTTGAGCGAGTAGAACCAGTAGTCGATATCCACCACACCGCCGTTCGCCAGGGAGATCGTTCTGGTCCTTACATGCTCTGAAAGCGCCCCGGCTGCGACATACGGCGCGAAGTCCTGATTGGCCAGCGCGTCGGATTTTTCGAAACCATCCACCTTCTCATGAGCAAATACGGCCAGCGGCTTGTTCCCCGCGAGCATCATCTCCAGTTCGCGATTCGTGTGAAGGACGTACAGTCGCTCTTTGTCATTCATTTTCAATCCCTCATTGACCGAGAGACGGCCGCGAACCTTCTGACACCCCGACGATCTCGTTCACCCCTGCGGCGGCGCGGCCGTCCTGGTGCGGGTACGCTCCAGGCCGAGCTGCCGCTCGCGCCAGATGATGAAGATGCCGGCGGCAACCACGATCACGCCGCCGACGAGCGTGTTGAGCGAGGTCACGTCGCCGAAGACGAGATAGCCGACGACGACACCGAGGATCATCGAGGTGTATTCGAAGGGCGCCACGACGGAAGCCTCGGCATGGCGGTAGGCCGCCGTCATCAGGATTTGGCCGAGCCCGCCGCAGAAGCCGGCAAAAACAAGGAGCGCGGCCTGCATCGGCGTCAGCGCCTGCCAGCCAAAGGGCAACGTAAAGAGCGACAACACCGAAGCCGTCGAGGAGAACCATAAAACGATGGTCGCCGTCTTCTCGGTCTGGACGAGATTGCGCACCAGAAGCATGGCGACCGCCGAGATCGCGGCGGCGATCAGCGCGGCCATGACGCCCAACACCTCCTGGTCGTCGAGGCCCTCATCGGAATTGAGCAGCGTCAGTTCCGGCCAGGAGATGACCAGCACACCGGCAAGACCGACGGCAACCGCGCTCCAACGGTAGACGCGGATCGTCTCGCCGAGGAATACCGAGGAGAACACCACGACCAGCAACGGCTGGGCGTAGTTCAGCGTGATCGCTTCCGGCAGCGGCAGCCTGGTCAATGCGAAGAAGCCGAGCCCCATGGCGCCGACGCCGACGACGCCGCGCGCGACGTGGTTGAACGGCCGCCTGGTCGTGAATGCGGTGGCCAGCTCACCCTTGAAGGCGAGGAAGGCGATGATCGGGAAGATGGCGAAGAAGGAGCGGAAGAAGACGATCTGTCCGGCGGGCACGTCGCCGGCCGCCTTGATGCAGGTCTGCATGCCGACGAAAACCGTCACCGAGACGATCTTCAACGTAATGCCGCGCAGCGTGTTGTGGCCGACGGCATGATCGACGGTCATCTTGCCTCGTAAGGATGGTCGGAAAAACGAAGCCGCAAATGAAGCCTTTGCGCAGTTTTGTCGAGTGGCCGTTTCGTGTAAAGAGCGCTCACCTCAAAATTCTTGGACCAGCCAAGCTGGCTCTCCGCCCGAAACCGACAGGAAAAGCCCAAGGAATGCGCACCGATACCGGCCATGTCTTCAAGCTCGAAGACTATCGCGCCAGCGACTATCTCATCCCCGCGACCAGCCTGGACTTCCGCCTGTCGCCGGACGCGACCCATGTCACCGCGCTGCTTACCATCGAACGACGCGAGGGCGTCGCCGCGCCGGCGCCGCTGGTGCTCGATGGCGACGGACTGACGCTGCTTGGCGTGGCGATAGACGGGCAGGCGCTGTCGGCCAGCGATTACGAGGCGACGCCGGACCGGCTGACAATCCTGAAGCCGCCAGAGACACGGCGCTTCGAGCTTCGCCTGGAGACCGAGATCGCGCCTTCGCGCAACGAGGCGCTGATGGGCCTCTATCGCTCCAACAACGTCTATTGCACGCAATGCGAGGCCGAGGGCTTTCGCCGCATTACCTATTTCCTCGACCGCCCCGACATCCTATCGGTCTATACGGTGCGCATCGAGGCCCCGCACAACGAGGCGCCGCTCTTGCTCTCCAACGGCAATCCCGTCGAGCGCGGCGCGCTCGCCAACGGCCGGCACTACGCGATCTGGCACGACCCCTTCCCCAAACCCTCCTACCTTTTCGCGCTGGTGGCAGGCGCGCTCGGCAAGGTGGCGGGCAGCTTCACCACCATGTCCGGCCGCGAGGTCGAGCTCGGCATCTATGTGGAGCCCGGCAAGGAGCGGCTTGCCGGCTATGCGATGGACGCGCTGAAGCGCTCGATGAAATGGGACGAGGACGCCTTCGGCCGCGAATACGACCTCGACGTCTTCAACATCGTCGCCGTGTCCGACTTCAACATGGGCGCGATGGAGAACAAGGGCCTCAACGTCTTCAACGACAAATATGTGCTGGCCGACGAGGAGACCGCGACGGATGCGGACTTCGCCAATATCGAGGCGATCATCGCGCATGAGTATTTCCACAATTGGACTGGCAACAGAATCACTTGCCGCGACTGGTTCCAGCTCTGCCTCAAGGAAGGGCTGACGGTTTACCGCGACCACGAATTCTCCGCCGACCAGCGCTCGCGGGCGGTGAAGCGCATCGCCGAGGTGCGCACGCTGCGCGCGCATCAGTTCCCGGAAGACCAGGGGCCGCTGGCCCATCCGGTCAGGCCGCGGCGCTACCGCGAGATCAACAACTTCTACACCGCGACGGTCTACGAGAAGGGCTCGGAAGTGGTGCGCATGATCCGCACCATCCTTGGGCCGGAGACCTTCCGCGCCGGCATGGACCTCTATTTCGAGCGGCACGACGGCGAGGCGGCGACGATCGAGGACTTTTTGAAAGTGTTCGAGGACGTCTCGGGGCGAGACCTCGCGCAATTCGCGCTCTGGTATCATCAGGCGGGCACGCCGAACCTGACGGTGAGCTCCGCGCACAATGCCGCTGCCAAGGAGTTCACGCTGGAGATCGAGCAGTCGGTGCCGCCGACGCCGTCTGAAAGCCGTAAGCGGCTGATGCATATTCCTCTTGCGTTCGGACTTGTCGGCGCCGACGGCAAGCCTGTCGCTTGGGACTCGGTCGAGGGCGCAACGGTGGATGACGGCGTCATCCATATCCGCAAGCGCCGGCACACGGTGCGCTTCTCTGGCATCTCGGAGCGGCCCTCGGTGTCGCTCAACCGCGGCTTCTCGGCGCCGATCACGCTTTCGGTGCAGCAGAAGGCCGACGACCAGTTCTTCCTGGCGGCGCATGACAGCGACGCCTTCTCGCGCTGGCAGGCGTTCAACACGCTTTTGACCGACGCGCTGATCGCCGCCTTCCGCCAGATCCTGGGCGGCAAGGAGCCGGTCTTTGCGGCACGGCTCGCCGAGCTTGCGGGCAGGATCGCCGGCGACGAGACGCTGGAGCCGGCCTACCGGGCCTTGGCGCTGTCGCTTCCCGGCGAAGCCGACATCGCCCGCGACATCGGCAGGGGCATCGACCCAGACGCCATCTTCGCCGCGCGCGAGGCGCTGGCGCGGACGATCGCCGAGGCAAACCGCGAGGCCTTCGAGGTGCTCTATGACAGGCTTGCCGACAAAGGCCCGTTCAGCCCCGACGCGGCGAGCGCCGGGCGCAGGGCGCTCCGCAACATCCTGCTCGACTATCTCGCGCTCCTGCCAGGCGGCGCAGGCCTCACCGCGCGGCACTTTGCCGCCGCCACCAACATGACCGACCGCGCGGCGGCGCTGGCCGTGCTGGCGCATCGCCATTCAGGCACGGCCGAGGCCGAAGAGGCGCTGGCGGCTTTCGAAGCGCGCTATCGCGGCGACGCGCTGGTGCTCGACAAATGGTTCCAGATCCAGGCCGGCGTGCCCGGCGCGAGGACCGTCGACAAGGTGCGCGAGCTGATGTGGCATCCGGCCTTCTCGATCGCCAACCCGAACCGGGTGCGTTCGCTGATCGGCACCTTCTCCAGCGCCAACCAGACCGGCTTCCACCGCCCCGACGGCGAAGGCTATCGCCTGTTTGCCGAGACGGTGCTGGAGGTCGAGAAGCGCAACCCGCAAGTGGCGGCGCGTCTGGCCACCGCGCTCAGATCCTGGCGCTCGCTGGAGCCAGGGCGGCAAGCCAAGGCCAGGCAAGCGCTGCTCGATATGGCCAAGGCCGAGAACCTGTCGGCGGATCTGCGCGATATCGTGGACCGGACGCTGGCCTAGCGCGACCTCGCCTTCTCCCCTTGTGAGGG
>CCNB01000008.1 GCA_000824785.1 Mesorhizobium plurifarium
TAGGCGATTCACACATCTCGTAGGCTCCAGCCACGTGCGATGGATTGGAAGTACTGAAGGCCGTGGCGGAAAGTGATTGGGCCTGGCGGCTTGGACTTGGGATAGCCATCCCATCCTCCGAGCTTGGCGATGATCCATGCGGCCCAGGCCAGGGATTTGGGCGGGTGAGGGTTTTTCTGAAGTTCGGTCTTGCCCTCCAACTCGGGCACCAGAGCCTGCAAGGTGTCGATTTCGGTAGGCGTAAAGGCGATCTCGGCGGATTGTGCGGATGCTCCGTCGCGGGCTTGGACAAGCTGCATGATGATGCAGGCGGCGCGCGCGGCGATGGCAGTCAGCTTCATCAGCCGCTCGGCGGTTTCCAACTGACTGTCCTCCAGCTGCAGGCCTTGCTGCTTCAAGGTGCGGAAGAACTGCTCGATGGTCCAGCGCATCCGGTACCAGGCAACCACCTGCCAAGCCATGGCTGCGTCCTGAACGCTATGGGTGGTCAGCAGGCGCCACACGATTGGCTCGGCATCCGCAGGTGCACCCACCTCAAGCACTTCCACCAAGCTCACCGTGACTGTCTTGGCCAGACCCTTTTCGATGCAGTTTTGTGGGCGCTTGAGGGCGACTTGGCCGAAGCGGGCCACCAGATGGGCCGTGCGCGCCGGCCGGCCAGGACGAGCGCGCAGCTCCACATCGGCTTCACCGGCCGGCTGCAGCTTTGCTGTCGAGAGCTTGCCGCCCTCGATCAAGCGGTCGCTCATGGCGCGGGTCAGGATATGGAAGTTCGCACCCGGCACGCGCTCCCACTTGGCGTAGATGTCGCTCTCGCGATCGCTCACCTCCGTCACCGTCGCCGCTTGAGCCAGCACCTCCTTGGCCGCTTCGGCCGTGGCCAGCCAGCGCTGCGATTCCTTGTCGGCCAACATCCGTTGACTGTGTGGCGTCTCCACCCGGCCATCGCGCGTCCAGATCTGGCCCGACACCAGCCCCAATACCTCGCCCGTTCCCGCATCCAGCGCCAACATTGCATGCAACAGCGCGCCTCGGACGTTGCCGCCCTTGCCGATCTCGCCCAGACCCCGCCGGTGCTGCGCCGTGGTCGTAAAGTTGATCTCGCTGGTGTCCTGGATCGCCAGCACGTGACGGCCCGCACACGCCTGCGAACTCGTCAGCCCCCAGCCTTCGATCAGGCTCTGCGTCGTCACCCGCTTGTTCGCCAGGAACCGGCCAAAACCAATGATCCGTCCCCGCGATCCTCCCGCAAGCCGTCGAACGCAAACGCTCTGACGATCCACCATGAGCCCCAGCAGCTGGGCCCCCTTTTTTGCAAGCGCTCGTCGCCGAACGCTCCTAATCCGATCTCATGGGCTGACATCGCGATACCTCCTCAATCCGAGTATCGCCAACAGAATCACATCCCAACGCCATCCAGCCAATCAAAAGCGAGTCATTCACCTCAAACGATGTGTGCATCCCC
>CCNB01000009.1:0-9997 GCA_000824785.1 Mesorhizobium plurifarium
CGCCGGGCCACCTCTCCCCACTGCGTGGGGCGAGGAACTCGCGTGGCGCCTTGAACCATCACCAAAAGTCCGTTGATCCATCATAATTTTGTGATGGTCTTGGGCGATCCGCTGGGCCATAGCGTTGGGCCATGGTCACCGCTACAGCCGATCTCGATCAGGACGCCAAGGGCCGCCGCGGCTTCCTTCTGGCGCTTGGCGCTTATTTCCTTTGGGGGCTCTTGCCCTTCTACATGAAGGCGGTGGCGCACCTGCCGCTTGCCGAGGTGATCGCCAACCGCGTCGTCTGGTCGGTGCCGATCGCCGCGGCGGTGCTCATCTGGGCCGGCCGCACCGCCGACTTCAAGGCGGCGATCCGCTCACCCAAAAGCCTTGCCATGGCCGCGCTGACGGCCGTGCTGATCTCGGTCAACTGGGGCATCTATGTTTGGGCGATCTCCGTCGGCCGCACCGTCGAGACGGCGCTCGGCTACTACATCAATCCGCTGGTGGTGATCGTCGTTGGGGCGGTGCTGCTCGGCGAGCGGCTCGACCGCTTGCAGATCGTCGCGGTGGCGCTGGCCGCGATCGCGGTGACGGTGCTTACCGTCGAGGCCGGCAAGCTGCCCTGGGTGTCGCTGGCGCTCGCCTTCTCCTTCGCTGCCTACGGCTTCTTCCGCAAGACGCTGCCGATCGGCCCGAGCCAGGGTTTCCTGCTCGAAGTGCTTTTGCTCTCGGTGCCGGCGCTTTGCTACATCGTCTACCTGATCGCCACCGGCCAGGATCATTTCATCTCCAGCACCGGTGCCGACACTGCGTTGCTGATCGGTTGCGGTCCGGTCACCGCGGTCCCGCTGCTGCTGTTTGCCTTCGGCGCCCGGCTGCTGCGCCTCTCCACCATCGGCATCATGCAATATATCGCGCCGACCATGGTGTTCCTGATCGCCGTGCTCGTCTTCGATGAACCGTTCGGCACGACGCAGGCGATCGCCTTCGCGCTGATCTGGGCCGCGCTTGCGGTCTACAGCTGGTCGATGTTCAGGGGGCGCGAGATCCGCCAGGCGGCTCCCGCGACAAGATAGAGATGCGCGCAACGCTTTTGCGTCTGGAATTGCGTTGAACAGGAAAGAGGTGCCCGATGTACGTTCTGCATATCGGCAACAAGAACTATTCGTCCTGGTCGTTGCGGCCATGGCTGCTGATGCGCGTCCTCGACATTCCTTTCGAGGAGCGGCTGACGCCGTTTCCGAGCGGACCGAGTTTCGACCTCTACCGGTCGTTCTCGCCGAATGGCCGCGTCCCGTGCCTTGTGGATGACGGCTGGGCGGTGTGGGATTCGCTCTCGATCGTCGAATATCTGGCCGAGCGTCACGAGGGCGTGTGGCCGTCGGACGCCAAGGCGCGCGCATGGGCGCGGTCGGCCGCCGCTGAGATGCATTCGAGCTTCACCGCGATGCGCAATCTCTGCCCGATGAGCTGCGGCGTGCGGGTCGAGCCGTTGCCGATGTCCGGTGCGCTGAAGCACGACATCTTCCGCATCGGGGACTTGTGGAACGATGGCCTTGCGCGTTTCGGCGGACCGTTCCTGGCCGGCGACCGTTTTGGTGCCGTCGATGCCTTCTTCGCCCCGATCGCATTCAGGGCGCAATCCTATGGCCTGACGTTCGAAGGCGAAGCGGCTGCCTATCCGCAGCGGCTGCTCGACCTGTCCGCCATGGGCGAGTGGTACGCGGCCGGACTTGCCGAGACGTGGCGCGAACCGGGCCACGAAGCCGAAGTCCAGGCCGCCGGCACGATTGTCGAGGATCTGCGGGCAACCGGGTAGGCCTCAGACCCGCCCCAGCCGCCGCACGACCATATAGACGATGGCGGCGATGACGACCGAGATGGCCGTCACCACCCAGAATCCGGACGGCATGTCGACCAGCGGCACTCCGCCGACATTCATGCCGAACAGGCCGGAGATGATGGTCATCGGCAACAGCACCGCCGTCATGACGGAGAGGATATAGAGCAGCTGATTCGACTGCTCGGTCAGCTTCGCCATCAGCTCGTCCTGCAGCAGCCTTGTTCGGGCCTGCAACTGCTCGCCGTCATGGTGCAGCGTGTGCGCCCGGTGCGAGAGACGTGTCGCCATGTCGTTGATCGGGTCGGGCAGCTCATTGCGATGCGAGTGATCTAGGTGACGGAAGAGGTTGGTGAGCGTCGCCATCTGCCGATGGATGAGCACCAGCTGCCGGCGCGCGTCGACCAGCGCCTGGCGCTCATTGTGCCATGCATCGCACACGATGCGGTCCTCGATGCCGTCGAGCGTGTCGCCCATCTTGTCGAGCTCGGCCGCCATGCCGTCGAGCGACTGACCCATCACCGCTTCGATCAGCTCGGCCGGCGTGCGGAATTTGCGCGTGCCGTTCTCCACCAGCTTGCGGATCTTGTCGACCGATTCCAGCGGCTGCTTGCGGGCGCCGACCAGCATCCGGTCGTTGAAAGCGAAGCGGAAATGGGTGAGCCCGCGCGCCTCGGCGAAATCGTGCCTGAGGTCGGGCAGGTCGCCATAGAGGAAGTCGTCCTCGAAGTCGATCTGGCAGCCATGGCTGGGCGACAGGAAGGCATCGCGCACCGGCGCCGGCAGGGCCTCTTCGGCGCCGATCTCCTGGCGGGCGCGCATGTCGGTGATCTGGTAGCTGCGCCAACTCCAATGCGCCTCGGCGGGATCCGTGGTGCGGGAACCGTCGGCCTTGAAATGATAGATGAAGAACAGCCCGTGCTCGTCCGGCAGATAGGGCGAGAGGTCGATGCCTTCGGCGGGGAGGGCGATGTTCATGGCGGCTTCGCCGGTCTTGATGCGGTCGGGGTCGCGGGTGTGGCCACAGCAACCTACCATGGAGGTTGCCGCCTGGTGTGACAGTTTGGTGACCGTGATTACAGCTGCTGTCACGCTCGACAGGGCTGTCCTGCCGCTTGCTCGTTTGCCGTTGAGCGAGGCGACAGTCGCATTGTCCGCTATGCCGTAGCCAGCCATTTGCGCGACGTCGCGAAGATCCTGAAGGATTCTGCGTCCATCGGGCGCCCGAATGCGTAGCCCTGCAGGATATCGCAGCCAAGTTCTTTCAGGATGCGCGCATGTTCCATCGTCTCGACGCCTTCTGCCACGACCCCGATGCCGAGCGATTTGCCGATCTCGATGATTGACGACACCAGCCGCCGCTGCGCCGTCGAGCCGGTTATCGGCGTGACTAGCTGCCGGTCGATCTTGAGACGGCGCGGTTGCAGCTTGAGCAGGCTGACGACCGACGCATGGCCTGTGCCGAAATCGTCGATCTCGATGTCGATGCCGAGTTCCTTGATGTGCTCGATGTTCCAGGAGACGAGGTCATCGTTATCGTCGAGGAAAATCGACTCCACGAGCTCGAATGAGACGGTTCCCTCCTTGATCGCCAGCTTGCGCAGGCCGAGGACCAGATCTTTGTCCTCCAGCCTTCGTGCTGACACGTTGACCGATACGCGCGGAATGTTGAGACCGTCGAGCGACCAGCGCCGGAAATTCTCCAGTGTTTGTTCAAGGATCGTGCGGTCGATCAGCGAGACCACATTCAATTCCTCAGCCACTTTGAGGAAGATGTCGGGAGAGAGGATGCCCCGCCGCGGATGGCGCCAGCGCGACAGCGCCTCGACGCCGACAATCTCGAGCGTCTTGGCATCGAATTGAGGTTGATAGTAGGCGATGAATTCGTTGCGCTCCAGTCCGCCCAAGATCTCGTCTGCGGTCTGCTTGGTCCTGACGATCTCGCTCTGCAACTCTTCGTTGAAGAACTCATAACGGTTGCGACCGCGGCTCTTGGCTCGATAGAGCGCGAGATCGGCGTTGACCAGCAACTGCTTCGCATCGACGCCGCTCAGGGCCGCAATCCCGATGCTGACCCCAAACCGGCATTGGTGACCTTTATAGTCGACGGGCTGGCGCATTTCCTCGATGATACGGTCCGCTAACGCGGCGAGTTCATTGTCATCGCGCCCCTGGCAAACCACAACGAACTCGTCCCCACCGATGCGCGCCACGAAGTCGCCGGCCGCGGCGTTGGCTTTGATGACCTTCGAGGCATGCATGAGCATGGCGTCGCCCGCGGCATGGCCGAGCGTGTCGTTGATGTGCTTGAAGCGGTCGAGGTCGAGATGCAGCAGCGCAGTGCTGTGCTCGGGCGAATTGGCCAGCATCTCGTCGAGGTAACGGCGATTGGGTAAGCCGGTAAGCGAATCGTGCAGGGCAACATGCTCGATGCGGGCCTTGGCGGTCTTGAGTTCGGCATTCTTCGATTCCGACAATTGCCGTTCGCGCACCAGATTCTCGTTGAGCAGAACGTCGCTTGTCACGTCCCATTCGGCCCCGATCATCTTCGGCGTGCCGTCGCTGTCTCGGAAGTAGCTTGCACGCGCACGCACATGGCGGACGGTGCCGTCTGGGCGAACCAGCCGATACTGTGAGGAGTAGGGACCTTTTGCAGCCACGGCAAGGTCGAACTCGCGCTGCGCCCGCGCGACATCCTCGGGGTGGATCGCCAGCGCCCAGTCGTCATAGCCGCGCGGCTTCCCGTCGGTGGGCTTGCTATAGATCTCATTGACGCGATCGTCCCACAGCAGTTCGTCGGTGATGAGGTCTTGCTCCCACACACCGATGCCCGAAGCTTCAAGAGCCAGTTCCAACCTCCCGGACAACCGCCTCAGTTCGGCATAGTTTTTCTGCCTTTCGCCGAACAGCCGCCCTGCCACCAGGATAGGCAGCACCACCAGCGCGGCGGCGAGACCCATGAGCGCCTGCAAGACCCGCTCGTTCTTCGGCAGGGTCGGCCAACCGCTCTTGGGGATTGCCGATATCTGCCAGGAACCGAACGGCAGCTGCACTTTCGCCGTCACCGGATTGTTCTTGACGATGCCGTCGCTACCGAAGAAGCGCTGGCCGCCACCGCCGAGCGCATCCTTTCCGATAAGCGCGACATCTATGTCGAGATCGGGGTCGGTGAGGCCGCTTGCTGCGTAGAGCCGATCGATATCGATAGCCGCCGAGACAAGGCCCCAGAAGCGATCGCCGCCGCCCGCGGTCGGCACGAAGACAGGGATCCGGCCGATGAAGGCGCGCCCGCCCTGCCTGAGGTCGACGGGACCGGCAAGCACCGATATGCGCTGGTCGCGCGCCCTAAGCGCCGCCATGCGTTGCGCCTCGTTCTTGCGGTAGTCGAGCCCGATCGCTTTCTCGTTGCCCTCCATCGGATACATCAGCGAAATGACGAGATCGGGCGCGCCGCCCACGTTGCGAAGCTGCGATTTCTGCTTGAAGAGATTGGCAGCGAGGGACGCAAATCTCTGCTGCCCCATATACGGCTCGGTGACGATGGCCGAGACGAGGCCCTGAACCAGCTGGAGATTGCCGTTGATGTTTCCTTCCAGCTTGGCGCGGATGATATTGACCTTGTAGAGGACGTCGGCGCGCGTGAGTTGATCGGACACCCTTTTGTTCTGCTGGTCGACGAAGATCGCGCAGATCAAGAGCACGACGAAAGCAATCGCCGCTGGCACATTGGCGGAAGAGAAAACGGCCTGCCTGATACGGCCGATGTTGAAATTTGTCGCGGTCAATTCAACCCGAAAAGCTTTTCTGGACGACGCTCCATCGATCGGAGTTAAGGGAAAGTGCTTAAATTAGAACTTCCATGCCCCCTCAACTTGCGCCATTCGCGGCTTGGATGCTTGCTTTGAGCCAACGAACTCGAGCCATGATTAACACCCGCTAACTGGGCCGTTCATCCAGCAAAAATCGCTGTCTTCCGCCGCCTGCAAAAAAATCTTCCGCGTCCCGGGAATAAAGCCCGGGCCTTCCGGGTCTTGGCTGTAGCGAGGCCATCCTCCCAAGGCACGCATCAACCAACCCGGAAGGACTACGCATATGAACAGAACCGTCTTCGCCGCTCTCGCCATTCTCGTTGCCACCGGCAGCGCCTTTGCTGGCAGCGACCGTTTCCCCTGGACGAATGGCGGCCAGCAGGCCGTCGCCATCGACACCATCGCCACCGGTTCCATCGCGAAGCCGGACATGGACCGCCACGACATGAAGCCGGCGGCCAGGATTGCTGCGGAAGAGCCCGGCCAGGGCATTTGGGGTCGTTGAGCCGGCGGGACCGAAAGGTCCTCGCCTTGGAGCCGGGACCGAAGGTCCGGACGCCAGTGTGAGGAAGGCACGCCTCGCCCCGGCTCAACGACCAGACCTCCCGATCTCCCCGGCGCCGGCCGGTCTTCAGTCGCGACGGCCGGCGCCGGTTTCCGCAGCCGGCGGAGGGCAGCACCGGGCCCTCCGCCATTCCCCGCATGTCGCCCAAAACTGCGCAGCGCTTTGGGTGACATGCGGCAGACCAATGAATACCGCCTGAAACCTGAAGCAAATTTGCAGCCACAAGAGGAGATTTCTGATGTTGAACATGACACGCCGCATGGTGCTCGGATCCGCCGCCGCTGCGGCCGCCTTCGGCATTGCCGGCAAGCTGGAATTCGCGCCCGCGGCTCTAGCCGAAACCCCAATCGAGCCGCTGGTCGGCTTCTACAAATACAAGGTGGGCTCGCTTGAGGTCACCGCCGTCTATGACGGCATCTGGCGCAAGCCCCACGATCCGGCCTTCATCAAGGACGTGTCGGTCGACGACACCAAGGCGGCGCTCGCCAAGGCCGGTCTCACCACAGATTTCATGCCCATCCCGCTGACCGTCGTCGTTCTGCAGATGAACGGCCGCACCATCATGATGGATGCTGGCTCCGGCGTCGGCCAGTGGCAGGCCAACGCCACGCATCTTCCGGCCAACATGAAGGCAGCCGGCATCGACTACAAGGCGATCGACACCATCATGATCTCGCATTTCCATCCGGACCATGTCTGGGGCCTGATGGAGAAGGGCACCAACAATCCGGTGTTCCCAAATGCGGAGCTCATCGTCAACGCCACCGAATACAATTGGTGGACGGATCCGAGCCGCCTGGCGAAGCTGCCCGAGGGCCGCAAGCCGGCGGGCAAGCGCATCGCCGAGAACTTCCCGAAGTGGAAGAACTGGAAGCTGGTCGACGACGGCACGGAAGTGGTGCCCGGCATCCGCCTCATGGCGGCGCCCGGCCACACGCCTGGACACTCGGTCTACCATGTCGATGCCGGCTCCGAGCAGTTCCTCGTCTCGGCCGACACCATGTACGTGCCGGCGCTGCTCGCCCCGCATCCCGAATGGCAGGGCAGCTACGACCAGGACGGGCCGATGGCGATCGCCACGCGCCACAAGATCATCGACCAGGTCATTGCCGACAATGTCCGCATCTGCGGCTCGCACTTCCCGTTCCCCGGCACCGGCAGCTTCGTCAAGGACGGCAACGCCTATGCCTTCACCCCAACCCAGATCTGATCTCAAATCGGATCCTGAACAGAAAGCGACAACTCCCATGAAACACGCACTTTTCGCGGTGCTCGGCGCCATTGCGGTGCTGACCGCGGCCCCCATCGCCATCGCCGTTCCGGCCTATGCGGTCGACGACATTGAAGGCGCCGACGCGCCCGACCTGACGGCCGTGAAAGCCAAGATCGACGCCAAGGACTACAAGGGCGCGCTGGCTGACCTGCGCGATCTCGCGCAGGACAACCAGCAGGCCGACGTCTATAACCTGCTCGGCTTCACGCTGCGCAAGACCGGCGACTACCAGACCTCGCTGACCTATTACACCAAGGCGCTGGAGCTTAAGCCCGATCACAAGGCGGCGCATGAATATCTGGGCGAGCTCTATGTCGAGACCGGCGACATGGCCAAGGCCAACGAGCAACTCGCCTCGCTGCAGAAGCTATGCCCGTCGGGCTGCGAGGAGCTTTCCGACCTGAAGCAGGCCATCGACACCAAGGTGACGAAGTAAAGCGTCTATTTCCTCGCCCAGCAAAGCGGGGAGAGGTGGCCGCGAAGCGGCCGGAGAGGGGCCTGGCACTGACCTTGCCCCTACAAGTACCGACTTTTGGGCGCCACGGCGGTAGCGCCCGAAAACCGGAGCCGGCGTTCCTCTCCCTCGCGCCGGCTCCGACCTTTCTACTCGATCGCGCAGGCATGTCCACATGGACGCGCGACGCCAACCTGCTTTCCAAAGATTGGAGCCGACCATGACACCGATCGAACTTGTCGAAAAACTTCACGTCAGGGACGTGGTCCTGCTTGCCGGCCGACTGTTGCTGTCCCTGATCTTCGTGCATGAGGGACTGGAACTCGCGACCCATTTCGAAGGCGCTCAGAAGGCGATGGCCGCACTCGGCGTTGGCACGCCGCTGTTTGTCGCCACTATCCTGCTGCAACTCGGCGCCGGCCTGTCGGTGGCGCTCGGCATCCTGGCGCGGCTGGGCGCGATCGGCCTCGGCCTGTTTTGTCTGATGACGGCCAGCCTCTTCCACACCAATTTCGCCAGCCAGAACGAATTGCTGCATTTCGAGAAGGATCTGGCGATTGCCGGCGGCATGTTCATCCTGGCGCTCGCCGGTTCCGGCAGGCTGTCGCTGGACAGGGTGCTGGCGGGCCTCGTCAAGGACACCAAGATCGATCCGCCTATCGAGCAGCACCTGTCGGTGGGGGAGACCAGCCTGCCGGTTTGAGGCAGGGTCCGCGTCACGTCGCAACCCGACGGTGTTCGCGAGCCGACAAGGAAACTTCTTTGGATTGCCCGCGCCCGATGCTATTTGCTCGGGGCCCAACCTGAAGACGTCGCCTTGAATACGACAAGCCTACTGCGCCACATCAATGCAAGGCGTTGCCTTCGACTGCTGCAAAACGGCCGGCAGCTCTCGCGCGCCGAAATGGCCCGCCAGCTCGGCCTGACACGGGCGACCATCGGCAACGCCATGCGCGTCCTGCTCGATGCCGGCCTGGTCGTCGAGAGCGCCGAAATGTCCCCCGAATCGCGCAAGGGCCGTCCGGGCGTGGGCGTTTCGCTCAACCCTTCGGGCGCTTATTTTGTCGGCGCCGATGTCGGCACGCGTTCCTTGACCGGAGTGCTGCTAGACCTGCAGATGAACGTCGTCAGCCGGATCGTCGAGCCGACCGGCCCGCGCTACCGTGACGCCGGGCATATAGCGGCAAGGCTGCTGTCCCTGATCGAGAGGCTGCTCAACGAAAACCCCGCTCTGCAGGACAAGGTGGAGGGCATCGGCATTTCGGTGCCGGGCCTCGTCGGCCGCGACGGCAGCGTGGTGCATGCGCCGTTCCTGGAATGGCGCAACTATCCCCTGCAGGCGGAGCTGACGCAGAAGTCGCCGGCCGATTGGTCGGTCATGGTCTGCAACGACGCCTTCGCCTTCGCCAACGCCGAGCTCGCCGCCTCCGCCACGGCGAAGGCCGGCAGCATGCTGGTCGTGCTCCTGGCCGAAGGCATCGGCGGCGCCATCATCGATGACGGCCGCGTCGTGATGGGCGGCCACGGCTATTCCGGCGAAATCGGCCACACCATCGTTTCCGCCGGCGGCCGCGTCGATACGTTCGAGATGCTGGCCGGCGCGAAGCTCTTCACCCGGCTGTTCGAAGAGGGCCAGCCGGTGGCCGGCGGCGTCCAGATGCTGCTCGCCAATGTCGGCGACAAGGATGTGGATGCCACGCTCGACGCCTGGGTCAGTGGCCTTTCCGCCGGCCTCGTCAACGCCATCCACCTGCTCGATCCCGGTCGCATCGTGCTTGGCGGTCCGCTGGCCGGCCTCTACCCAAAACTCAGCCGGCGCATCCAGGCCGACATCAAGCGACGGCTTCTGGCGGGTTTCGCCATGCCCGAGATCAGGGTGGCGCAGTTCGGCGCCGACGGCGCCGCGATCGGCGCGGCGGCCACCATCCGCGACACGCTTTTCGCTCTGCCGGACCTCGAAGCCAACACGCTGTAGTTCCGCTGCACCCGGTTGGCGATGTCCGCGTTGGTAGGGTGGCATGCCTTGGAGATTGGCCGAAACGCCCGCCCGAGTCGTCATCCACGGGCGGAG
>CCNB01000009.1:10007-59559 GCA_000824785.1 Mesorhizobium plurifarium
CCCGAGGATCCATTCCGTTACCTGTGAGTGTTGCAGCGGTTCAGAATGAGTACGGTTCTGCTCCGCCTTTATCCCTCGCGCAACGTCGCGGAATGGATCCCAGGGTCTCCGCGACGCCGCTTCGCGGCTGCTCCGCCCAGGGATGACGAGGTTGGAAGGCCTTAGCCAATCCCCAGCGTTTGCGCCGATTCACTGAAATGAGGTGAGCAATCGCCGAAATTCCCACGAACCGCCCTTGACGCGCCGCCGTTTGTGATATTTGTTTTTGTATAAGACAAAAACAAATATCAGGGAGCGAGTCTGTGCCCGTCAAGAAAGACGCCCGTTGTCTGCGCATCGGTATTCTCGGTTGCGGACCAATATCCCAGTTCGCGCATCTGGAATCGGCGCAGAAGGGGAGGAACGTCGTCCTCCAGGCCGTATGCGACGCCGATGTCGATCTGGCACGCCGCTTCGGCTCCTTCTACGACGCGATCAGCATCTACGACGACTATGACCGCATGCTCGCCGATCCCGAGGTCGAGGCGGTCGTCATCGGCATTTCCGATGCCTTCCACGTTCCGGCGGCAATCAAGGCTCTTTCGGCCGGCAAGCATGTTCTCTGCGAAAAGCCGATCGCCATGTCGGTCGAGGAGGCGGAGGACCTGAAGGTCCATGTCGAGCGCACCGGCCTTGTGCTGCAGATCGGCCATATGCTGCGTTTCGATCCGGGCATCCAGGCGGCGCATGAGTTCGTCACCGAGGAGATGGGCTCGCTGCTGGCGCTGAAGGCCTGGTACTGCGATTCCACTCATCGCTACACCATGACCGATGCCGTGCAGCCGGTGCCGAGGAACGGCGCCAAGGCATTGAAGCCGGCCGGGGACCAGAAAGCCGACCGCCAGCGCTATTTCATGCTGGCGCATGGCAGTCATCTCGTCGATCTCGCGCGTTATCTGGCCGGACCGATCAAGTCGGTCCAGGCGCGTCTGCTCGAACGCTTCGGCGCCCATTGCTGGTTCGTCGACACGGAATTCGAAAACGGCGCGCTCGGCCATCTCGATCTGACGCTGCCGATCCGGATGGACTGGCACGAAGGCTTCCAGCTCTATGGCGAGAACGGCAGCGCCGTCGGCAAGATTTTCAATCCCTGGTACTATAAGTCGAGCGAGGTCGACATTTTTCGCGAGAGCAGCGCCTCCTCCGAGCGCGTGCTCGGCGCCGACGGCCATTTCTACCGCCGCCAGCTCGAAGGCTTTGCCGACGTCGTGCTCACCGGCCTGCCGATGAACGGCGCTTCGATCGAGGATGGCGTCGCTTCCGTCCGCGCCATGGTGGCGATCGGCCAATCGGTCCGCAGCGGCAAGCCGGTCGATCTGGCGGACGCTTCGGGGCCGGTCTGATGTATCCCGCGATCTTTGCCCGGACCTATCCGCTCGGCTCCGTCGGCCAGCTGCTCTCGGCGATCGCGCGGGATGGCTACGAAGGCATGCAGTTCAACCTGTCATGCCTCGGACTGGCCAGCCTTCCCGACACTATCCCTACCGGTGACCTGACGGCCTTCGCCGAAGCCGCCCGCGAGCGGGGCCTGGCGATCGCCGGCCTTTCCGGCACCTACAACATGGCTCACCCGGACGGGGCCTTGCGCCGAGCCGCCCGCGCCCGCTTCGCCAATGTCGTGGCCGCCGCGCCGCTGCTTGGCGCGCCGATCGTGACGCTGTGCACCGGCTCGCGCAACGCCGACGACATGTGGGCAGCCCACCCCGGCAACGCCTCGGCGGACGCCTGGGCCGACATGCGCGCCGAGCTCGAGGCGGCGCTCGAGCTTGCCGAGAGGCACGACGTCAGGCTCGGCATTGAGCCCGAGCCCGGCAACGTGGTCGCCGATGCGGTTCTCGCGCGCCGCATCCTCGACGAGGTCAGAAATCCGCGCCTCGGCATCATCCTCGATGCCGCCAATCTCGTCGGCGACAGGCTGAGCGACCAGGCCCGGGTCATGGAAGAGGCGGTCGACCTGCTCGGCGAGAACATCATCCTGGCTCACGCCAAGGACATCGACCGCGCCGGCAAGGTTGTCGCCACCGGCGCCGGCGCCGTCGACCTGCACCGTTTCCTGCGGCTCTTACGCTCCTGCGGCTACGGCCAGGCGGTCGTCGCGCATGGCTTCGAGCACAAGGATACGGCCGCGTCGGGCGCGGCCTTGCGCGCGCTTCTTGAGGACGTGTCGTGACAGCCGGCAGCTTCACCACCGCCGACGGCTGCGCGCTTGCCTTCGATGTCGAGGGTAAAGGGCAGCCGGTGCTGTGGCAGCACGGGCTCGGCGCGCCCCTCGACCAGCCGGTCGAAGTGTTCCCCGAAACCACCGGCCTGCAACGCATCACGCTGATGTGCCGGGGTCACGGCGCCTCCGCGCTTGGCGATCCGTCGCGCCTGTCGATCGCGCAATTCGCCGACGATGCGCTGGCGTTGCTGGACCATCTCGGCATCGAGCAGGCCGCGGTCGGCGGCATCTCGCTTGGCGCGGCAATTTCGCTGAGGCTTGCAAGCTTTCATGCCCAGCGCGTGGCAAAGCTGGTGCTGGCGCGGCCGGCCTGGGTGGATGGACCTTCCATCGAGCGCCAGCGCGGCTATCACGTCGCGGCGCAATACCTCGAAAAATACGGCGTCGATGAAGGCACCGAGCGTTTTCGCGCCGCGCCTGAGTTCCTCGAGGTCAAGGCGGCCTCGCCCGACAATGCGGCCTCGCTCATCGGTTTCTTCAGGCGCCCGCGGCCTGATACCACGATCGCGCTCCTGTCGCGCATTCCGCTCAATTGGCCCGGCGTGAGCCGCGCCCAGATCGAGGCGATCCGGCAGCCGGCGCTCGTCATCGGCAACGACCAGGACTACGTCCATCCGCTGGCCTATGCGCGCGAGCTGGTCCGGCTCATCCCGGGCGCCCGGCTGGTCGAGATCACGTCGAAGACGATCGACCGCGCGGCCTATGTCGCCGAGTTCCGGAACGCCTTGGCGGGCTTCCTTCCGGGCAGGGGAGGCGACCGATGACGCGCGCCTCGATCCGCTCGATCCTGGTCGTCGATGTCGGCGGCACCTCGGTCAAATGCGGCATGATCGTCGACCGTGTTCCGCAGGCCGGCGAGCGGCTCTTCCCGTCCTCCTCGCTGCGCAACGCCGATCCCGTCGGCAGCTTCGCCGGGCTCGTCAGGGAGTTCTGTGCCGAGGCGGGCCTTACCCCCGACCTGATGGTCTCGACCGTTCCAGGCTTCATCGATACCGACGGCGACTGCGTGCTCTTCGCCGGCAATGTGCCCGAGCTCAACGGCCATCGTCTGGCGAGCGAACTCGGCGCGCTGCTTGGCTTCCCCGTCATCATCGAACGCGACTCCGTGCTGGTGCTTGCGGGCGAGGCAATCGCGGGTGCTGCGAAAGGCGCCGACAGCGTGCTCGGCCTGTTTTTCGGCACAGGCGTCGGCGGCGCCTTCCTGCAGGGCGGCGAAGCCTTTCGCGGCGGCGGCTGGGCGCTGGAAATCGGCCACATGCCGTTCGGCAATGAGGGCAGGACGCTGGAAGGACTGCGTACCGACTGCCTGGAAACCTATGTTTCCGGCCGCGCTCTGGAAGTGATCGCCGCCCGGCACGGCGTTCCGGTCACCGAGGTCTTTGTCCAGTCCCGGCGCATCCCTGAGCTCAGCGCGGATGTCGACCGGTTCGTGCGCGATCAAGCGCTCGCCGTCGGCACGGCGGTGGCGCTGTTTTCCCCGGCCACCATCGTGCTCGGGGGAGGGGTCTGCGCGATCGAAGCATTCCCACGCCGGCAGTTGGAGGAACTGGTGGCGCTGCGCGCGCCCTTCGCCGAGACGGGCCGCCCGATGGATCTGCGCTGGGCCGGGCTCGGCTGGCGCGCCGTCCTCTACGGCGGTCTCAAGGCCGCCGACGACTATGCCGCGGCGCGATCGATGCCGGCATCCGAAGCCAAGCAAGAACGGGAGTCCCTGCCATGAGCCTGTTGGAGCTGAAGAACATCTCGCGCCAGTTCGGCGCCATCCACGCCGTCGAGGACGTGTCCTTCAAGATCGAGCCGGGCGAGATCGTCGGCCTGATGGGCGACAACGGCGCCGGCAAGTCGACGCTGGTCAAGATGATCGCGGGCAACTTCCCGGCCTCGTCGGGTAAGATGGTCTTCGACGGCAGGGAGGTCCAGTTCAGCCAGCCGTCCGATGCCCGCCGCGCCGGCATCGAGATCGTCTATCAGGACCTGGCGCTCTGCGACAATCTGAGCGCCGCCGCCAATGTCTTCCTAGGCCGCGAGATCATGCGCTCGGTCGGCCCGTTCAAATTCCTCGACCACCGCAAGATGCGCGAGCGCGCCGCCGAGCTGTTCCGCGAGCTGCAGTCGGAGACGCGGCCGCGCGACGTGGTCAAGCGCATGTCGGGCGGCCAGCGTCAGGCCGTCGCCATCGCCCGCACCCGCCTGGCCGACGCCAAGCTGGTGCTGATGGACGAGCCGACGGCCGCGATCTCGGTGCGCCAGGTTGCCGAGGTGCTGGCGCTGATCAAGCGCCTCAAGGAGCGCGGCGTCGCCGTCATCCTGATCTCGCACCGCATGCCCGACGTGTTCGGCGTGTGCGAGCGCATCATGGTGCTGCGGCGCGGCCACCTGGTCGCCAACAAGCTCGCTTCGACCAGCTCGCCCGAGGAAATCACCGCCTTGATCGTCGGCGCCAAGGCCGCGGCCTGAGGCAACAGGGGAGGATGAGATGAACAAGTCTCCGGACGCAAGCAACCTTGATTCGGTCTTCAGCCTGTCGGAACGCAGCAAGCTCGGCGAGATGCTGCGCAGCCAGGAATTCTGGATCGTCGTCGCGGTGCTGATCATCGGCGCCGTGGTCGGCATGATCGCGCCGCGCTTCCTCACCAGCGCCAACATGGCCAACATCCTGCAGAATTTCTGCTTCACGGCGCTGATGGCGATCGGCATGACGCCGGTGATCATGACAGGCGGCATCGACATCTCGGTCGGTTCCACGCTTGGCCTGACCGGCGTGCTGCTCGGCCTGTTCTGCGCCAGCGGCTATCCCTTCGCCGTCGTCGTGCTGTTCGTGCTTCTCGTCGGCACGTTCGTCGGCATCGTCAACGGCGCGCTGGTCTCATACCTGAAGCTGCCGCCCTTCATCGTCACGCTCGGCATGATGAGCCTGGTGCGCTCGCAGACGCTGGTCGTCACCAACAACCAGGTGGTCTACGATTTCGGCAAGGCGGGCGACACGCTGCTGGCGCTGGGCAGCGGCTCCTTCCTCGGCGTGCCGAATGTGCTGTGGGCCGTGATCGTCTCGGCCGTCGTCATGCAGTGGCTCCTGTCGATGACCAAATGGGGCCGCTACGTGCGCGCCATCGGGGGCAATGAAAACGCCGCGCGTCTCTCCGGCATTCCGGTCGATCGCATCAAGGTTTCGACCTATGCGCTGCTCGGCGCCATGACCGGCATGACCGCCATCTTCCTCGTCGGCTGGATGGGCGCCGCCACCAACGCGCTCGGCCAGGGCCAGGAGCTTCAGGTCATCGCCGCGACCGTCATCGGCGGCGCCAACCTGCTCGGCGGCTTCGGCACGTCCTTCGGCGCCGTCATCGGCTCGGTGCTGATCGAAGTGATCCGCAACGCCCTGCTGCTCGCCGGCGTGAATCCGTTCTGGCAGGGCACCTTCGTCGGCCTCTTCATCCTGTTCGCGGTACTGCTTGAACGGTTCCGCTCCACCCGCGCCTAGCACCGTCCCGGACAGACCGAGCCCATGCGCCCGGTCCGCAGATCATGTCCGGGAGGGATCGCGCAATTCGTGCAGACGACACATCAAAAGAGAGGAGAAAACATCATGACAGGCATCATCAACAGACTGACGTTGCGGCTGGCCGCGACCGCGATCGCGGCGGCGCTCGCCGCCGGCACGACAGCCGTGCCGGCTTCGGCCGAGACCTATGCGGTGATCGTCAAGACGGTGAATGACGTCTTCAGCGCCCCGGTCAAGGAGGGCTGCGAAAAGGCCGCCAAGGACCTCGGCGTCGAATGCTACTACATCGGCCCGTCGGAGGTGAACGAGGCCCAGCAGCTCCAGGTCATCAACGACGTGCTGACCAAGGGCGTCGACGGCATCGCGGTCTCCGCGACCAATCCGAAGTCCGTGGCCCGGCTGCTGGAAAAGGCCAAGGCCGCCGGAATCCCTATCGTGACCTTCGACGGCGATCTGCTGCAGGAAGACGCCGGCCTGCGCTCGACCTTCATCGGCACCGACAACTACAATTTCGGGGTCGAGCTGGCGAAGAAGGTCGTCGAATACAAGCCGAAGGGCGGTACGGTCTGCATCCAGACTGGCACGGCCGGCTCGCTCAATCTCGACCTGCGTGTCCAGGGCATTCGCGATACGCTGGCCAATGTCTCCAAGGACAAGCCGGTGAAGCGTCTTGCCGGCGAGAACGGCTGGACCGAGGTCGACGGCTGCCCGATCTACAACAATGACAACATCAGCCTCGCCGCCCAGCAGATGAACGACGTGCTGGTGGCCAATCCCAAGCTCGACGCCTTCGTCGCCGTCGGCGGCTGGGCGCAATACGCGCCGTCGGCCTACCGCCAGGCGGTCGGGCGCGTGAAGGACCGCGTCGATTCCAAGGACCTCGTCATTTCCTTCGGCGACGCCTTCGCGCCGCAGCTGCCGCTGCTCAAGGATGGGCTTGCCCACTACCTCGTCGGCCAGAGCCCGTACAATATGGGTTACAAGTCGATCGAGGCCCTGCATGACCTGAAGCAGGGCAAGACGGTGCCGCCCTATATCGACACCGGCTTCGTCAAGTGCACGCCCGACATGGCCGATACCTGCGGCAAGAACTGATCTTCAAACGGGCCGGCGGGAATTCCCGCCAGCCCTTTTCCAGGATAGCGCAGTGAAAAAGCTCAAGGTCGCCGTGCTCGGCACCGGAATGATCGTGCGGCGCGCCCATCTGCCCGCATTACTTGGCGATGCCAGAGTCGACGTGGCGGCGATCTACGGCCGCAACAAAGAGACCGCCGGCGAGCTCGCCGCCGAATTCGGGATTTCGACGGTTGCCGGGACCATCGAGGAGGCGACGGGCGTCGATGGCCTCAACGCGGTGGCGGTCGCCTTGCCGAATTTCCTGCACCGCCAGGCGGCCGAAGCCGCGCTCAAAGCGCGGCTGCACATCTTGATGGAAAAGCCGATCGCGACGTCGCTCGACGACGCCCGGGCCATGGTCAATGAGGCTTCGGCAGCCGGCATCGGCTTCGCGGTCAACCTGCCTCAGCGCCACCGGCCGTCCATGCGTTTCATCAGAGATGCGATCGAGACCGGCCGCATCGGCAATGTTCAGACGGTCGAGGTGCGCATGTTGCGGCGAGCCGGCATCCCTGGTTTCGGAACCTGGTTCACCCGCAAGCAGACCGCAGGCGGTGGCGTGCTGGCGGACCTTGGTCCGCATGTCATCGACCTGGCATTGTGGCTGTCCGGGAGCGCCAGCGCGGCCGTGACCGAGTCACGGATCTGGCGCAGCTTCGGTCCCCTTGGCAAAGGGCTTGGCGATTGGAGCCCGCATCAGCCGGTCGAGGCGTCCGCAACCCAGTTCGACGTCGAGGACCGGGCCAGTGTCTCTCTGCGCTCGGACAAGGGCGTCGAGATAAGATGCGATGTGGCCTGGGCCTATCCCGGCCCCGACGAGAACCGCGTCCGCGTCATCGGCGACAAGAGCGGGCTGGACTACTGGCCCGAAGCCAATGGCGACCAGGAGCCCTTGCGCTATTTCGACGCCGATCTGAATTCTCGATCCATGGCGGTAGCCGGCGATCATGCCGATCTGACGCCTGCTTGGAAGCAATGTGTGGCGTCCTTCATCGACGACATTGGTTCGGGGCGCCCGCTGCCGCGCGGCGACGGCGCGCTGGCCGTGCATGAGATCATCGATCGGGTCTACCAACGATCCCGCGTGAACTAACCCGCCCGTTCAGCCTGGCCGGCAAGCGCCGAGAGGCTGCCTAAGAGCTTCGTCCGGTCCTTGCCGATCATCAGAACGCTGCTGTCGGGCGCGAGCAGCGCCGAGAAGGGCAGCATGGCAGCGCCGATCGGCGAGGCTTCGGGGCCGAACTGCCCCGGCACGATTTCCGGAGCGACAATGCCGATGGCGCTGACCCGGTTGAACTGGTTCTGCACCTTTGCCAGTAGCTCGAGATGGATCGAGCGCGGCAGGATCGAGTCCAGCACGATCGCCTCGATGTCGATGACCGAGGTGATGGCGATGATCGCCTCGACCAGCGCGTTGGCGCAGTCCTCGATCCATTCGAACAGCGGTTCGCGCGCGCCGGGCGGCATGGGGTCGAGCTCGCGCACCCTGACGATCTCGATGCCGCGCGATTTCAGGTGATTGACCAGCACATAGATCGAGGCGCGGTGCAGCAGGCTCTGGTAGCGCGCCGGCTTCGCCGCCACCGAATCCAGGCTCGACGGCGAGACCGGCAGCGGGCCGAGCGCGGCGCTGTTGCCATGCGGGCCGGTATGCACCTTGCCGCTCTGCACCAGGCCGCCGCCGACGAAGGTGTCGATCGAGATATGCATGAAATCGTGGAAGCGCGCGCCGGCGCCTTGCACGAGCTCGGCCAACGCCGCCGAGGTGGCGTCGTTCTCGATGAACACCGGAACCTTTGGCGGCGTCGCGAAGAAGGTCATGAGGTCGATCGCTTCCCAGCGATCGCCGAGGTCGTCCGGAAAACCCAGCTCCTCGCTCCAGCCGCCGAGGAAATAGGGCGAGGCGATGCCGACGCCGACGATCGAGGCGTCGTCGAGGCCGTCGACCAGCGCCTCGAAATTGGCAAGCGAGGTGTTGCCGGCCCTGCGCACCAGATCGGGATCCGGATAGCGGTATTCGTGCGATGCGCGCGCCCGAACCTCGCCGGCGAAATCGACCAGTACGGCTTCCAGCGCGCGCCGGCCGATCTTGATGCCGACGCTGTAGATGCGCTCCGGCGCCAGCCGGTAGAGGATCGACGGCGATCCGCGTTGCCCGAACCTTTTTCCCACTTGCTTTACGAAACCGGCCTGCTCCAGGCCATCGACGATACCGGCGACGGCGGCGGGGGTGAGGTGGGCGGCGCGCGCCAGGTCCGACTTGGACGCCTCCTTCAGGCGGCGGATGGCGTCGAGCACGAAACGCTCGTTATAGTGCCGAACCTTGACCGAATTGCTGCCTTTTCCCGACAAAACGCCATCTCCCAGGTCTTGCCGCGAGCGCGGCCGGCTCTATCCATGGTCACGGCCATAAGGCTGACGGATCACGGCTGAGCACGGCGCGACACTGCGCGTTGCGCCCGAGGAAGTCAATTTTCCGGTTGCGGGTTTGGTGTATTTAATATAGCAAACTGAAAAAATAACTACGACCAGGGAGGAAACGTGCTGCAGCAAGGCGCGCTTGGCGAAGCCGTCGCGACGGCGGCAAGGGCACCAGTGGCGCTGATCGGCGCCACCAAGGCCTTTGGCGGCACCGTCGCGCTGAAGGATGTTTCCTTCGACCTGCGTTCGGGCGAGGTGCTGGCGCTGCTTGGCGAGAACGGCGCCGGCAAGAGCACCTGCGTGAAGCTGCTCGCCGGGGTGTATTCACCGACCGACGGCCATGTCGAGGTCGACGGCAAACCGGCCGCCTTTCGCTCGCCACACGACGCTCAAGCCGCCGGCATCGCGGTCATGCACCAGCATCCCGGCCTGTTTCCCGACCTGTCGGTGGCGGAAAACATCTATCTCGGCCACATGCCGCGCGACCGTTTCGGCGGCATCGACAATGCCGCCATGCTTGTCGGCGCCAGGAAGGTGCTGGCGACCGTTGGCCTTGCGGTGCCGGCCGACACCAGGCTTGGCGCCTTGCGCACCTCCGAACAGCAGTTGGTCGAGATCGCCCGCGCGCTCTCGCTCGACGCGCGCGTGCTGATCATGGACGAACCGACCGCGGCGCTCTCGCAGCGCGAGGTGGAGCGGCTTTTCGCCGTCGTCGCCGATCTCAAGGCGCACGGCGTGGCGATGATGTTCGTCGGCCATCGCATGGACGAGATCTTCCGCATCGCCGACCGCATCGCGGTGCTGCGCGACGGCCGCCTGGTCGGCGTCAAGCCGAAGGCGGAGCTCGGCCGCACTGCTGCGATCTCCATGATGGTCGGCCGCGAGGTCAGCGATCTCTACCCGGACCGGCGCGAAAAGCCCGGCGCGCTGGTGCTGGAGGCAAGCGGACTGTCGCGCGCCGGCGCCTTCGCCAATATCGACCTCAAGCTCCATGCCGGCGAAGTGGTGGGCTTAGGCGGTCTCGTTGGCAGCGGCCGCACCGAGATCGCGCGCGTGCTGTTCGGCATCGACCAGCTTGACGCTGGCCAGATCCTCATCGACGGCAGGCCGGTGCGTTTCGCCTCGGCGCGCGACGCTATGGACGCGCGCATCGCCTATGTCTCGGAAGACCGCATGGGCCAGAGCCTGGTGATGGATTTCGGCGTTCTCGATAACGCCGTGCTGCCGGTGCTGGACAAGGCATCTCGCTTCGGCCTCTACGGCGCCGACCGCGCCGTCGGCCTCGTTGCCGATTGGCTGAAGCGCATGAAGTTGCGCTTCGCCGGCTACGGCCAGCCGGTCAAGGAACTGTCCGGCGGCAACCAACAGAAGGTGGTGCTGGCCAAATGGCTGCGCACCGAGCCGCGTGTGCTCATCCTCGACGAGCCGACGCAAGGCATCGACGTCGGCACCAAGGCTGAGGTGCATGCCATGATCGCCGATCTTGCCGCGCAAGGCATGGCGATCCTGCTGATCTCTTCCGAAATGCCGGAGCTTATCGGCATGTGCGACCGCATCGTCGTCCTGCGCGAGGGCCATCGCACGGCTGAATTCGCGAGCGGCGAAGCAACCCAGGAAAAAGTGCTCGAGGCCGCGACCCGCACGGTCGAGCAGGCCGGAGCGACGACGCAGACGGAGCAGGCCGCTCTCGAGGAAGCAAGCAAAGGCCCGGCAAATATCCTCAAGCGCCGCGAGTTCGGCCTGCTCGCCGCGATGCTGGCGGTCGCCGTTCCGGTCACCATCATCAATCCGCGCATGGTCAGCGCCGCCAATTTGACAGCGGTATCGATGGATGCGGCGTTGCTGGTGGTTGCCGCCCTTGCCCAGATGCTGGTGCTGATCACCCGCAACATCGACCTTTCCATCGCGTCGGTGATCGGCCTCTCCGCCTATATGGCGGCGAGCATGGTCCAGGCCTATCCCGGCCTCGATATCGCCATTGGCCTTACGACCGCCTGCGCCGTCGGCACGGTCTGCGGGCTCATCAACGGCCTCGTCGTCACCCGGGGAAAGATCCCGGCGATCGTCGTCACGCTCGCCTCGATGTCGATCTTCCGCGGCTTCAACTCGATCTGGGCCGCCGGCGACCAGGTGAGCGCCGACGAGGTGACGCAGCGCTGGCTCGACATGACCGGGCTGAAAATCGCTGGTGTCCCCCTGATTGTCGCCATCGCGATCCTCATCCTCGGCGCCGGCTATGTGCTGCTCTACCGCACGGCGGTCGGCCGCGAGCTGTTCGCCACCGGCTCCAATCCCGATGGCGCGCGCCTCATCGGCATTCCGGTCGATCGGCGTATCCTGACGGCCTTCGGCCTGGCTGGGCTGCTCGGCGGCCTGTGCGGCGCGCTCTGGGCCTCGCGCTATGCCACCATCGACGCCCGCGTCGCGCTCGGCTTCGAGCTGACGGTGATCGCGTCCGCCGTGGTCGGCGGCGTCGCCATCCGCGGCGGCTCCGGCACGCTGCTCGGCATCGTGCTCGGCTCGCTGACGCTGCTGGTCATCAAGAACGGGCTGACCCTGGTGCGGGTCGATCCGCTATGGTTGCAGGGCGTGTATGGCCTGGTGATCCTCGTCGCCATCGGCATCGACACTTTCATCGTGCGGCGCGCCGAGCAGGCCAGACAAGTGAGGATGAGATGACCAAGTTCCTCCGCTCGATCGACTTCTGGGACCTGCTGCTCGCCGCCGCCTGCCTCGCTGTCTTCCTCTACGCCGCGATCTTCGTGCCGAACTTCGTGTCCGGCTTCAACCTCTCGCAGCTTGCCGCCAGCGCGTCGGAAAAGGCGCTGCTGATCCTGCCGATGACGCTGCTCATCATCTGCCGCGAGATCGACCTTTCGATCGCCTCGGTGCTGGCGCTGACCTCGGTGATCTTCGGCCTGATGGTTCAAGCCGGCATGCCGACCTTCGCCGCGATCCCGCTGACGCTCCTCTTCGGCGCGTTGCTTGGCGCCTTCAATGGCTTTCTGGTGTCGCGCTTAGGCCTGCAGTCGCTGGTGGTAACGCTGGGCACAATGGCGCTCTATCGCGGCATCGGCTACATCCTGCTCGGCACCGGCTCGGTCAACATCCTGCCGCCCGCGATCGTCGATTTCGGCATAAACAACCTGCCGGGAACGCAGATCCCCTGGACCATCGTGCCCTTCGTGCTGCTGGCGCCGGTCTTCGCGATCGTCTTGCAGAAGACTGCGACCGGCAAGCGGCTCTATGCACTCGGCGGCAGCCCCGAGGTCGCGCGCTATTCCGGCATCAACACGCGCCGCATGGTGCTTTCGCTCTTCGTCGTATCGGGCGTCGTCGCGGCCATCGCCGGCATCGTCTACACGGCTCGCCTCGCCAATGCGCGTGCCAACAACGCGCTCGGCATGGAGCTCGACGTCATCACCATCGTGCTGCTCGGCGGCGTCAGCGTCTTCGGCGGCAAGGGCAAGCTCACCGGCGTCATGCTGGCGCTGGTGCTGATCGCCATCATCCGCAACGTGCTCGCGCTCAACCAGATCGGCGGCGACGCGCAAGGGATGATCATCGGCCTGCTCCTGATCGGCTCGCTGCTGGTCGGCAATTACTGGCGTTCCCTGGAGGAGCGTCTCTCAAGATCGCGCGCCTTGCGCGAAACCAAGGGGTGATCTCGGGCCCCTTCCTGCAAGCCCGAATTAAACGGAGGAGTGTACAATGAAAGCGTTTGGACTAGCCCTGCTCGCATCGACCATTCTGCTTGCCCCTGCCTCGTTGGCTGTTGCCGACGAATGCGCCAAGGAGCCGGTGACCGTCGGCTTCCTGCCCAAGCTCGACACCGATCCCTATTTCAAAGTCGCCCAACAGGGCGCGGAGGAGGCCGCCAAGGAGATCGGCGGCAAGGCGATCCAGGTCGCGCCGTCGCAGGCAACCGCGGAAGCGCAGATCGATTTCATCAACAGCCTCGTCACCCAGAAGGTCGGCGTGATCGCCATCTCGGCCAATGACGCCAATGCCGTCGCGCCCGCGCTGAAGCGCGCGGCACAGCAGGGCGTGAAGGTGGTGTCCTACGATTCCGACGTCGCCGGCGACGCGCGTGCGGTCTTCGCCAACCAGGCCAAGGGCGACAGCCTGGCCGAGATGATGCTGGAAAGCGCGTACAATCTGATGGGCGGCGAGGGTGACTTTGCCATCCTGTCGTCGACGCCGACGGCCACCAACCAGAACGCCTGGATCGACTTCATGAAGAAGAAGATGGCGGCCGAGCCGAAATTTTCGAAGATGAAGCTGGTGCAGGTCGCCTATGGCGAGGAGAGCGAGCAGGTCAACCAGCAGCAGGCGCTGGCGCTGGTCCAGGCCTTCCCCGATCTGAAGGCGATCATCGTTCCGGCCGGCATCGGCCTGCCGGCCGCGGCGCGCGCGCTGGAGGAAGCCGGCCTGATGGGCAAGGTCAAGCTGACCGGCCTGGCGCCGGCGACGCTCATCTCGAAATACATCAAGGACGGCTCCGCCCAGGACATCTGGTGGAACGTTTCCGATCTCGGCTACCTGACCTACCAGACCGCCCAGGCGCTGGCGCAGTGCAAGATCACCGGCAAGGAAGGCGAGAAGTTCAAGGCCGGCCGTCTCGGCGAATACACGATCGGCGCGGGCGGCGAGCTGGTGCTCGGCCCAGCCAAGATCGTGACGCCGGAAAACCTGGCCGAGTTCAAGTTCTGATCCTTTAAACTCGGCGGGCGCGCCAAGCGCCCGCCGTTCTTTTCTCGATCGCGCGGACGGTTAGGCAATGAAGATCCTGCTTGCGGGCGAAACCTTTTCGGCCACGACAACGGTGGCTTCCGGCGCCGAGGTGCTGACGAGCGCCGCCTATGTCAACGGCGCGGTCGCCTTCAACGCCGCTCTGGCCGCCGAGGGCATTTCGGTCACCCAGATCGGCGGCGAGCGCTGCCCGGCCGAATTCCCTTACGACCTCGAAGCGCTTGCTCCCTATCGTGCGGTGGTGATCTCCGACGTCGGCGCGCTGAGCCTGCTGGTCACGCCCGAGGCGCGCGCCGGCCGCGTCGGCGTCAATCGCCTCGAGCTGCTGAAAGCCTATGTCGAGGGCGGCGGCGGGCTGATGCTTGCCGGCGGCTATATGGGCTTCCAGGGCATGTTCGGCACCGCGCGCTTCCACGACACGCCGGTGGAGGATGTTCTGCCGGTACGCTGCCTGCCTTTCAGCGATGGGCTGGAAGTGCCGCAGGGGTTGCAGGCCACCATTCTGCAGACGTCGCATCCGATCCTTGCCGGCATCGAGGGACCGCTGCCGCCGGTCCTCGGCATGAACAAGACCGACTTCCGCCGCGACGGCTCCTCCCGGCTGCTCGCCTCCTGCCACTATCGCGGCGCGGACTGGCCGCTGCTTTCCGTGCGCGAGCTTGGCAAGGGCCGGACCGCCGCCTGGACGACCGACATCGGCCCGCACTGGCTGTCGCAGGATTTCCTGGCATGGCCGCTTTACGGCCGGCTGATGGGCAACATCATCCGCTGGATTGCGGGCGACTGACCTCACCGCTTTGACCAGCGCCGCCGCCCGACGCGGGCGCATCGCCGAGTTGACCGCCTTGGCAAGGCAGCGCTGGTCAAACCCTTTCCGTTTTTGCAAACGGCCAAGAACCCGAGGACCGACCGACCATGAGCGACTGGAACGATCTCGTCTCGCGCATCCTGGCGACCGAAGCTGGCGGCGCACGCACCATGATCGCCATCGCCGGGCCGCCCGCCGCTGGCAAATCGTCCATCTCGGAACGGCTGCAGGCGGAGCTCGTCGCCGAAGGCGCCGAAATCCTGCCGATGGACGGCTTCCACTATGACAATGCGGTGCTCGACCAGCTCGGTCTGCGCCAGCGCAAGGGCGCGCCGCAGACCTTCGACTTCGACAATTTCGAGCTGACCTTGCGACGCGTGCGAGACACCGCGCAAAGCGTCGCCGTGCCGACTTTCGATCGCCCGCTCGACCTGTCGCGCGCCGGCGCAAGGCTGATCGCGCCAACGACCCGCTATGTCATCGTCGAGGGCAATTACCTTTTGCTCGACCGTGCGCCATGGTCCGGCCTCGCCCGCCTGTTCGACCTGTCGGTCTTCCTAACCGCGCCGCGCGCCGAGCTCGAACGAAGGCTGCTGCAGCGCTGGACGGACCTGAGCTATCCGGATGAATACGCGGTCGCCAAGGTTCGCGGCAACGACCTGCCCAATGTCGACCTCGTGCTGGAACACAGCATGCCGGCGGATGTGACGTGGGAGTCTGGGTGAAGAACTGAAATTCAAGATAATACATGTTTCTGTTGGAGCGCGACCGCGTGCCTTGCATTTATTCTGTCCCGGTAGGAAAAGACGATCAGTATGAAGTTGTTGGGCGCGGCTGCGGCTCAAGCTGCTTGAAAAAAGAGCGACGGTGTGACGGGCGAGGAAATACTCGCAATCATGCAAACTGCTTATGGCGCCCAAAAGGCGGCCGTAGGTGCTTTGGATTGGAAAGCGGATAAACAGCGAGAGAGATACCTTCGGATACCAGTTGCCTGTGATTGCTGGCCGGGCAACATTACCGGAGTTTCAATTGTCGGGACGGCATGGACGGATGAGCCGGACGAACGAGTTTCGTTTCAACTGATTATCGACATAGCAGGCCAAGATTATCGAATAGCTCGGGTGGACTGGCGACCACGTCAACCCCATACAAACAAGGTCGGCCCACCGGATTTGAAGGGTCTGACGTCGATGACGAGCATCCACGATTTTCAAGAGAATGCAGAGCTCGGTCTTGAGCAAATGCAAGCCGGCAACCTTCCGATAGCCAAAAAAATTGATCCTGAGCCCGGTAATTTTACCGAACTTTTGGCATATATCGGTGATACCTTCAAACTTGAGAATGCTCTTGAGATACCGGTTCCACCATGGGCGCCACAACTGAACTTAGACCCGGTCCCCTGACGAAATACGGCTATCTTGAAAAGATAGCTGGTGACTTGGTGAGGCTACGCCACTCGCCGAGAGGGGGAATCATTACGGTGCCTGTGTTGTTCCCGTCAGGCTCTCACGTCACAATCTTGGTTAGCTTTAACGGTGAGCGATGCCTTATTTCGGACGATGGCTCGGCCTTCGCCGAGGCGGATATGATGGGGGCTTCGGAAATATTCAGGCGTATCGCCCGGTCCGTCGCCAGCGAAGTGGGTGTAAAGTTCAATAGCTTTGAGATTTTTGAAGCTGAAGTAGGCGCCGAAACGGCAACCGGGATGGTTGCGATAATTGCTGATACCGCTCGACGGGCCGTCGAGTTAACCGCAGAACGCTTGGCCAAGCGCCTCGAGGTTGAGGCGAGAACATCCGTCGTCGACAAGCTAATATCTGTTTTTGGGAAGAGTCACGTCAGTATCGATGCTGCTATCTCTGGAGCTTCGGCTCATGGTTGGGTAGTTGACGCATTGGTGCGCACCTCAAGTGCCACGATAGCGGTAGAAACCGTAACTCCATCACCAACATCAGTATCATCCGCCTACGTAAAGCTTGATGACATTCGCAGGCTTGAGAGCGCCCCTCGGACGGTAGCAGCACTCAGGAATCGAACGGCCTTCGGCTCGGATCAACTGCTTATTCTAGGACGAACAGCTCGGCTGATCGACCTAGCAGCGACATCGCACGAATACGAACGATTAGCTGCTTAACTCGGCCTCTACAGCACGCTCGTGATCCCGCCATCCACCAGCAGCGTCTGTCCAGTCACGAAGCTCGCGGCGTCCGAGGCCAGGAATACCGCGGCGCCCGCCAGTTCCTCGACATCGCCCCAGCGCCGCATCGGCGTGCGGCCGGTGAGCCAGCCTGAGAATTGTTCGTCGGCGACCAAGGCGGCGTTCATCTCCGTCTTGAAGTAACCGGGCGCGATCGCGTTGACGCGCACGCCGTGCTGGCCCCATTCGCCGGCCATCGACTTGGTCAGCATGGTGATCGCCCCCTTGGTTGCCGCGTAGGGCGCGATCGAGGGGCGGGCGAGCACGCTCTGCACCGAAGAGACGTTGATGATCACGCCCTTGCGGCGTTGGATCATGCCCTTCGCCGCGGCGCGGCTGACCTTGAAGACGCCGTCCAGATTGGTCGCCATCAGTGCGTCCCAGTCGGCGTCGGAAAAGGTCTCGAGCGGCGCGCGGCGCTGGATGCCGGCATTGTTGACCAGGATGTCGATCGGCGCGGTGCCGGCTTCGCTCGCTGCGATTGCCGCCTCGACCGACTGCGTGTCGGTGACGTCGATCACCGCTTCCGCAACCGTGTGGCCCTCGGCGCGCAGCCGGTCGCCGGCGGCCTTCAACTCATCGGCCTTGCGGCCGCCGATGGTGACGCGCGCGCCGGCGGCGGCCAGCGCTTCCGCGAAGGCGAGGCCCAGCCCGCGGCTGGCGCCGGTGACGAAGGCATGCCTGCCTTCGAGGCCGAAGAGACGGCCGAGATAATCATTCGAATGCAATTTGCACCTTCATCGATGTGTCGACGGGCATTGTCACCCTGCCCAACAGCTCAAGCAAGCGCAAGGCGTCGGCCAGCACGGTCACGCCTTTGCGACCTGCCTTAAGCCGCGAGCCAGACGTCGGTGAAGTCCAACTCATACGTCGGGTGGGCATGGCGGTTCATCACCTGCTTGGCCGAGTGGCAATAGAGCTTCATCCAGTAGGGCTGGATGATCACGCCGGACTGCTGCAGGATCGTTTCCACATCCTTCATCACCGCCTTGCGCTTCTCGACATCAGCGGTCTTCAGCGCTTCGTCGAGCTTCGCGTCGAACTCCTTCGAGGCGAAGCCGCTCTCGTTCCATGCCTCGCCCGAGCGGTAGGCTAGCGCCAGCACCTGGACGCCCAGTGGCCGCATCGCCCAATTGGTGGTCGAATAGGGGAACTTGGCCCAGCCGTTCCAATAGGTCGAGGCCGGCAGCACGGTGCGCTTCACCTTGAAGCCAGCTTCGCGCAATTGCGAGGCGATCGCGTCGGCGGTGTTCTTGCGGTAGTCGTCGTCGATCGAGAAGAGCTCGTGCTCGTAGCCCATCTGGCCGGCCTCGCTCATCAGGCGCTTGGCCTCGTCGAGGTCGCGCTTGATCGGCGGCAGCTCGGCATAGTCGGGATGGATGCGGCAGACATGGTGGTTTTCCGCCACCTCGCCGGCATCGGCGATGCCGAGCTTCAGCACCACCGAATTGTCGACGGCAAGCTGCAGCGCGCGCCGCACACGCTGGTCCGTATAGGGCGCGGTCGCCGCATTGGCGCGGGCAACCACGGTGGAGGCCGAAAGGATCTCGCTTTTGGTCAGGCCCATGCCGTCGAACACGGAAATGAAGTCGCCATTGCTGTCGAGATTGGTGTGGACCTCGCCGGCCTCGAAGGCGCTGACCAGCGCGTTGGGATCGACGCCGTAGTCGATCATCTCGATGCCGTCGAGCAGCGCTTCGCCGCCCCACCATTTGCCGTTCGCGCGGCGCTTGAACACAGCGCGCTGGCCGACATCGAGCGACACCAGCTCGAAGGCGCCGGTGCCGATCGGATGCTTGGCGAGATCGCCGCCGCTGGCGTCGAAATCGCGATGCACGAGCAGCGCCGGATAATCGGCGAGGTTGGGGATCACCGTGACATCGGGCGCCGAAAGGTTGAGCACGACGGTATGGTCGTCGACCTTCTCGATCGCGCCGGCGCGCAGCTTGCCGCTGTCGCCCTCGGTGAGGCCGGCAAAGCGCCGCGCCATCGAATTGCCGGCGGCCGCGGTATCGCACCAGCGGGTGAAGTTGAAGATCACGTCGTCGGCGCTGAAGGCATCGCCATTGTTCCAGGTCGCGTCCTTGCGCAGATAGAGGGTGTAGCGTGTGGCGTCATCGTTGACTTCCCAACGCTCGGCAAGCATCGGCTTGAAGGTGAAGGTCTCGGTGTATCGCACCAGCGGCTCGAGGAACTGCCGGCCGATATTGCCGAGGTCGGAGGAATCGAAGGTGCGCGGATCCTTCAGCCCCGGCACCAGCATCGCCACCTTCAGCACGCCGCCGCGCTTCGGCTCGTCGGCCCGCGCCTCGCTCGGCGCGGCAAGGCCCGCCATCGCGTAGGCCGCGGCGGTGGAGGCGCCGAGCGCGCTGGCCACGGCGAGGAACTCGCGGCGGTCGACCTTGCTTTGTCTCACCGCCATCTCCCATCCGCCGAGGATGGAAGGCAGCTTGCGCGTGTCGGTGCTCATCGTTCGTTCCCCTGTTGGTTGCTTACGATCAGGCGGCGGCCGGTCGTTTTGGCTTTCGAAGAGTCTTGACGCCGGCCATCTCGACGAAATTGGTCGCCGACTCCCACAGATAATCGCCGTAGAGGAAGGGCGCGAAGTCGCTGGCGCCCTTGATCGGCAGCGGCGCGATCTCGGCGTCGACGCGCGGCTCGTAGAAGAAGGGGATGGAATAGCGCGCCGTCTTCGGCGCGATCACCCGGTGGCGTGTCGCCTGCACCACGCCACCTGTCCAGCGTTCCAGCAACTGCCCGAAATTCACCGCAAGCGTGCCGTCGGCGGGCGGCACGTCGATCCACTCGCCGGCATGGTTCCTGGCCTGCAGGCCTTCGACGCCATCCTGCGCCAAAAGCGTCACGAAGCCGGAATCGGCGTGCTCGCGGCCGATGACCAGCCGCCGCTCACCCTTGTGCATGACCGAATATTCAGGCTTCGACAGGTCGACCGCGCCGTCCTCGGTACGCAGCGGATAGCGGATCAGCCTGAGCGTCGAGATGCCGCCCTGGAAATGGCTGTCGAAAATGTCGTCCTCGAGCCCGAGGCTGCGCGCTATCGAGGCCATCAGCGCCGCGCCGACCTTTTCCATCGAGCGGTAGTAGTGCGCTGCCGCCGCCTTCCAGCCTGGAACGTCGCTTTCGGCCGGCAGCGGCGTGCGCTCCAGCAGCGGGTCGTCAGCGGCGAATTCGGCGTCGGCATGGGCGATGTCCGGCCCCATGTCGATGCCTTCCTTGTAGGACACCGCGCTCGGCTGCAGCGGGAACCAGCCGCGATAGTAGTTGGATTTCGACGGATCGAAATTCCAGCGCAGTAGCTTCTGCTTTTCCGCGTCCGGCAGCTCAAAGATCTTCAGGAGCTCGCCGCGTCGCTCGCGCGTCAGAAGCTCGGCACCGGGAAAACCGCGAGCGGTCATGAAGCCGATGCCGGAGGCGGCGGCGAAGATCTGGCGGTCGGCCTCGTCGCGGGCGGGCGAGGGCGGCCCGAACAGCGGCGCGATGTCGATGGCGGGGATGGTCTCACTCATCTTGCGATCCTTGCGATGCTTGGGAACCGGCATGCCGCAATCGAAGTCGCCGACGCGGAGGCGCACGCCGTCACGCGAGGGCCTCGCTTACTGTCGGTAAGGATTTCTGGATTTGCTGGCATCGCGGGTCCGTTTCGTTCCGACGCCTTGCCGGTCGGAGAAAGCGGCTCGAACCCGGTGCCATGGTAGGAGGAAACGTCCAACAGGGAGGCGGCTTTGTCAAGCGCCGGCAGGCGGTTGACAGATGCCCCGGCCTGAACGACAGTCGCGCCACCCCATGGCACAGGGCTTTCGAGGGAACGAGCCGCAATTCGACAGGTCGCAGCGCGACCAGCGGAGAAGCGAGATGCTCGACGAAAGCCGGATTTTCCAGACCAAACGTGATTTTCGCGGACGCCCGTTGGCACGTGTTCGTTTCGCTGCGAAGCAACGTTAGGCGAGGGCGTTCATGTCCATCTCAGGCAAAAACGACATCGACTGGCAGGCCTTCGCCACGGCGCTCGACGGCATCGAAACCTTCGACACGCCGTCGATCGTCAAGAAGCGCTCGCGCGATTTCTTCTGGTACAGCCCGATCCTCAGCCGCGAGCTGTCGTCCTGTTTCGGTGACCTCGTCGCGGCACCTGCGTCGGTGGACGAACTGGCGCGCTGCCTGGCGGTGGCGGCCGAATGGCGGGCGCCCGTCGTCATCCGCGGCGGCGGCACCGGCAATTACGGCCAGGCCGTGCCGATGGATGGCGGGCTGATCGTCGACATGACCCGCATCTCGCGCGTGCTGGAGATCGGCCCCGACACCGTCCGCGCCGAGGCCGGCGCCTGCATCGGCGACATCAATGCGGCGCTTGCGCAACACGGCCGCGAACTGCCGATCGTGCCCTCGACCGAGGCGATAGCCACGATAGGCGGCTTCATCGCCGGCGGCTCCGGCGGCATCGGCTCGATCCGCCACGGCATGCTGCGCGATGGCAGGAACATCCAGGCAATCACGGTTCTGTCAATGGAAAGGCAACCGCAACGTCATGTCTTCACCGGTCCTGAAATCCTCGCCATCCATCATGCCTGGGGGCTGAACGGCGTCATTACCGACGTGACGCTCGGCACCGTCGCGTCGCCGCGCTGGCGCAACGTCGTCGCCTCTTTCGATACTTATCGGCAGGCTTTCGAGGCCGGCATGGCGCTCGGCGACGCACGCGCGCTGAACCTCAAGCTGCTGACCACCGTGGACGGCCGCATCGCGGCTTCGATCGCCAAGCTCGGCGAGCTCGCAAAGCGCCGCCGCGACCTCGCCATCGTCATCGTCGCCGAGCCGGATGCGGCAGCGGTTCGCGATGTGCTGCATGGCCATGGCGGTACGGTCGAGATCGACCTCGACGCCGAAGGCATTGCGGCCTCCGGCCTGCCTGCGCTCTCCGAGTTCTCCTACAACCATACCACGCTGCAGGTGCTGAAGCAGGACCGCACGGTGACCAATCTGCAGGTGACGTTCCCCGCGCCGCTCGACAGCCGTCCGATCGAGCCGCTGCAGAAAATCTTCGGCGACGAGGTGCTGATGCATCACGAATTCGCGCTGCTCAACGACAGGCTTGTCGCCTTCGACCTGCCGATCGTGCGCTACACAGACGACGCGCGCCTGCGTGAAATCGGGAGCATCTACGCCGCGCATGGGCCGAAACTGTCCGACCCGCACGTACCCTGTGTCGAAGGCGGCAGCATGAAGCCGGATTTCAAGCATCTGGCCTGGAAGAAAAGGCTCGACCCCGACGGCCTGCTGAACTCGGCGAAATCGCGCTTCTGGGCGCAGGTGAGGCATCTTTCCGCCGACGAGATCGAGGCGCTGCCGAGCCGGCGGAAGAAGGAGCGGGGATAGCAGCCGCATCGGCAACCGCCGCGACAGGTTCGGGTGACCCAAATCCGCTGTTGTTATTTCAGATATCGCTAAAGCTGCAACTTGGCTCGCATGGGCGAATCTGCTGCTGTGGCTCGGCAGGCTATGGGGGCGAATGATGCTTAAATGGGGCGCGATACTGGGCACCGTCGGCTTGCTCGGCGGCTTTGTCGGCCCGGTGATCTTCACGCCCGAGGCAAACCAGGGCCCGCTGCTCGGCATCTTCATCACAGGTCCGCTCGGTTTCGTGCTCGGCCTTGTCGTCGGCTTTGTCCTGCGGTTGCTACCTGAACGCCGTTAAGTTCGACCAAGTCTTGGCGCGGCCGCGTTCACATCTTTGCGAGCAGGTGAGGCCTCGCCGGCCCCGGTCATACAGGCCGGCGCGCCGCGCCTCGATCGGCGCAATGTGCACCCTTGGCGGTTCTTGCATGTGGCCGAGTTGTCCTACTAAAGCCTTGTCGCCATTCGTCTAAAGCCGGCGGTCTACGCTTCTTTGCCGCACGAATTTGCCGGCGAGACCGCGCTCCGCCCACCTCGCGATCCAACGCAATTTCCCAAGTCTAACCCATTCAAATTATTACAGGAATTTAATGGGAGCCGGAATTGCGCCGGAAAATCCACCTGCCTATGCTCCGGCCAAATCCCGGCTCAAGCGGCCGCTTTGACGCCCACGTTGGGCGCGGGGCCGGCAAAGGCGCAGGTGCCTCCTGGGTGCAGTTCGATGGATAGTTAACGAAGTGGACGACGAAGTCGCCAACCGGCTCCGGCCACCCAAGGAGGCCGTGATAGACGTCAAGCCGGCCGCCATGCGTCGCAGGCGGCGCGGCTGGATCGTTGCGCTGCTCCTCGTCGTGGTGGGCGCCGGCGTTGCGCTGTGGCTTCATCCCGTGCCGTCCAGGCAGGAAAGCGGGCGTGGCGGCGGCCGTTTCCGTGGCGGCGGCGATCTCGCGCAGCCGGTCGCCGTCGCTCCGGTGACGCAGGCCGATATCCCGATCGTGCTCGAGGCGCTGGGCACGGTCACGCCGCTGTCGACGGTCACGGTGCGCGCGCAGGTGAGCGGCCAGATCACCCAGATCGGCTTCACCGAGGGCCAGAATGTGAAGAAGGGCGACTTCCTCGCCCAGATCGACGACCGCACGCTGACGGCCTCGCTGCATCAGTGGCAGGGTCAGTTGGAGCACGACCAGGCGCTGCTTGCCGATGCCAAGCTCGACCTCGACCGCGACCTGAAACTCACATCGAACGCCATCACGCAGCAGGCGGTCGACCTGCAGCGCGCCACCGTCCAGTCCGACGAGGGGACCGTGATGTCCGATCAGGCACAGATCGAGGCCGTGCAGGTCAACATCGCCAACAGCCACATCACGGCGCCAGCCGACGGCCGCATCGGCCTGCGCCTCATCGACCAGGGTAACTATGTGACGCCGGGCGACAGTACCGGCATTGCGGTGATCGCCGAAATGCAGCCGATCTCGGTGCTGTTCTCGCTGCCCGAGGACAGCCTGGCGCAAGTGCTGGAACAGACGCATGGCAATGCAGGGCTCAAGGCCACTTTGTTCGACCGCAACGACACCAAACAGATCGCCGAAGGCACGCTGCAGACGATCGACAACCAGATCGATCCGACCACCGGCACGGTTAAGCTGCGCGCCGTCTTCCCCAATGCCGACGGCGTGCTTTATCCCAACCAGTTCGTCAACGTGCATCTCCTGGTGCGCACGCTGACCGGCGTCAGCGTGCTGCCCAACGCCGCCATCCAGCACGGCGCGCCGGGCACCTTCGTCTACCAGCTCAACGACGACAGCACCGTCTCGGTGAAGACCGTTTCGCTCGGCCCGGGCAACGCCACCGTCACGCAGCTCCTGGCGGGTCTGCCGCAAGGCGCCAAGGTCGTGGTCGACGGCGTCGACCGGCTCAAGGACGGCGCCAAGGTCACGGTGCCTGATAGTGGCGCCGCGCCGGCCCCCGGCGGAAGTGGCGCCGCGCCGCAGCCGCAAGCGACAGGTGAGGGCGGCGCGACCGGCGGAGCTCCGGCCGCCAGCGCCGGCAACAACACCCCTGCGGTCAATCCCGCCGGCGCACCGGCAATGTCGAACGGCCAGGGCACCGGTCCGGCAGGCGGGGGCGCAGGTGCTGCAGGCGACGCGTCCGGCGGCAAGCAAGGCCATCGCCATCATCGCGACGGCAACGGCCGCCGCAATGGCGGTGCCGGTAATGCCGGTGCCCCCGACAATGGCGGCGACAGCGGCGCCAGCCAATGAACGCGCCGAGCGGTCTCGTTGCCGGCTGGCTGAATCCGTCGCGGCCGTTCATCCTGCGGCCGGTGGCGACCACGCTGATCATGGCCACAATCCTGATCGTCGGCATGATCGCCTATCTGTTCCTGCCGCTCTCGGCTCTGCCTGAGGTCGACTACCCGACGATCCAGGTGCAGACCTTCTATCCCGGCGCCAGCCCGGAGGTGATGACCACGTCGGTGACCGCGCCCCTCGAGCGCCAGTTCGGTCAGATGCCGGGGCTGGAGCAGATGTCGTCGGGCTCCTCCGCCGGCGCCTCGGTCATCACGCTGCGCTTCAGCCTCGACCTCAGCCTCGACATTGCCGAGCAGGAAGTGCAGGCGGCGATCAACGCGTCGGGCAATCTTCTGCCCGCCGACCTGCCGGCGCCGCCGATCTACGCCAAGGTCAATCCGGCCGACGCGCCGATCCTGACCTTGGCGATCACCTCCAAGACGCTGCCGCTGACGCAGGTCGAGAACTATGCCGAGACACGGCTGGCGCAGAAGATATCGCAGCTTCCCGGCGTCGGCCTGGTCTCGATCAGTGGCGGCGAGCGGCCGGCCGTGCGCGTGCAGGTGAAGCTCAAGGCGCTGGCCGCCATGGGCCTCAACATCGACGATCTGCGCACCACGATCGGCACGCTCAACGTCAACACGCCCAAGGGCAGCTTCGACGGGCCGGCGCGCTCCTACACCATCAACGCCAACGATCAGGTCAGCGACCCCAAGACCTATGCCGACATGGTCATCGCCTATCGCAACGGCGCGCCGGTGCGGCTGGGCGAGGTGGCCGACATCATCGAAGCGCCTGAGAACTCCAGGCTGGGCGCCTGGGAAAACCGCACGCCGGCGATCATCCTCAACATCCAGCGCCAGCCCGGCGCCAACGTCATCCGCGTCGTCGACGGCGTGAAGGCGCTGCTGCCGCAGTTGCGCGCCGGCCTGCCGGCGGCGCTCAGCGTGGAGCCGCTGACCGACCGCACCACCACCATCCGCGCCTCGGTCGACGACGTCGAGTTCGAGTTGGCGATGGCGGCGTTGCTCGTCGTGCTCGTCACCTTCCTGTTCCTGCGCAATATTCCGGCGACGATCATCCCCAGCCTGTCTGTGCCGCTGTCCTTGGTCGGCACGTTCGCGGTCATGTATCTGTGGGGCTTCAGCCTCGACAATCTGTCGCTGATGGCGCTGACGATTGCGTCGGGATTCGTCATCGACGACGCCATCGTCATGATCGAGAACATCTCGCGCTTCATCGAGCATGGCGACGATCCGGTGACCGCCGCGCTCGAAGGCTCGGCCCAGATCGGCTTCACCATCATCTCGCTCACCGTCTCGCTGATCGCGGTGCTGATCCCGCTTCTGTTCATGGGCGATGTCGTCGGCCGCCTGTTCCACGAATTCGCCATCACCTTAGCCATCGCCATCGTCATCTCGGCCATCGTCTCGCTGACGCTGGTGCCGATGCTCTGCGCCAGGCTTTTGGAGCCGCCGGCCGAGCGCCGGCCGGGCGCGCTGGCGCGATGGAGCGAGGGCGCCTTCGAGGGGATCGCCAACGGTTATGCCGCCGCACTGCGCTGGGTGCTCGACCGCCAGGCGCTGACATTGCTTGTGGCGGTCGCGACACTTGCGCTCACAATCTATCTCTACGACGTCATCCCGAAAGGCTTCTTCCCGGTGCAGGATACCGGCGCCATCTCGGCCATCACCGAAGCGGCGGGCTCGGCGTCCTATGCCGATATGGCGGCGCACCAGCAGGCGCTGGCCGATGCGATCCTCAGGGACCCCGATGTCGCCAGCCTGTCGTCCTTCATCGGCGTCGACGGCCAGAACATGACCGCCAACAGCGGCCACATGCTGATCAATCTGAAGCCGCGCGACGAGCGCCAGGCCGACGCCAGCGCCATCATCAGGCGGCTGACGCGGGAGACCGCCCAAGTCACCGGGATCTCGCTGCACATGCAGCCGGTGCAGGACCTGACGGTCGATTCCACGACAAGCGCCTCGCAATACCAGTATGTGCTGCAGGATTCCGATCCGGTCGAGCTGGCGGCATGGACGGCCAAGCTCACCGACCGGCTCTCGGCGCTGCCGGAGCTCGCCGATGTCGCGAGCGACAGCCAGCAGAGCGGGCTCGCCGTCGACGTCACCATCGACCGCGCCACCGCCGCGCGTTTCGGCATCACGCCGGCGACCGTCGACAATGCGCTCTACGACGCCTTCGGCCAGCGCATCATCTCGACCATCTTCACCCAGTCGAACGAATACCGCGTCATCCTCGAAGCCGATCCGTCGGTCGGCCAGACGCCGGCCTCGCTCGGCTCGATCTATTTGCCGTCCTCGGGCTCGGGCCAGGTGCCGCTGTCGGCGATCGCCAGCATCAATGTGCGGCAGGCGCCGCTCCTGGTGAACCATTTGGCGCAATTCCCGGCCGCGACCATCTCCTTCAACCTCGCCCCCGGCGTCTCGCTCGGCGATGCCACGGCGGCAATCGCGGCCGCCGAAAAGGACATGCAGCCGCCCGCCGGCCTGACGACCGCCTTCCAGGGCGCCGCGCTGGCGCTGCAGAGCTCGCTGTCCAACGAATTGCTTCTGGTGCTGGCGGCCGTCGCCACCGTCTATGTCGTGCTGGGCATACTCTACGAGAGCTTCATCCACCCGCTGACCATCCTGTCGACGCTGCCCTCGGCCACCGTCGGTGCGCTGGTCGCGCTGATGCTCGCCGGCCATGACCTCGACGTCATAGGTATCATCGGCATCGTCCTGCTCGTCGGCATCGTCAAGAAGAACGCCATCATGATGATCGACTTCGCGCTGCAGGCCGAGCGGCTGCAGGGGCTGGGTCCGCGCGAGGCGATCTACGAGGCGTGCCTGCTGAGGCTCCGCCCGATCCTGATGACGACGTTTGCCGCGCTGTTCGGAGCGCTGCCGCTTCTCGTCGGCGGCCTTGCCGGCTCCGAGTTGCATCAGCCGCTCGGCATCACCATCGTCGGCGGGCTGATCGTCAGCCAGGTGCTGACGCTGTTCACCACGCCGGTCATCTACCTTGCCTTCGACCGGCTGACGCGGCGCGGCGTCGCCGAAGCCTCCGCCGGCGGAACCGCGCCGTGAACCTCTCGGCGCCGTTCATCGCGCGGCCGGTCGCCACCACGCTGCTCGCGATCGGCCTCGCCGCCGCCGGCCTGATCGCCTATTTCAATTTGCCCGTGGCGCCTTTGCCCAAGGTCGACTTCCCCACCATCTCGGTCCAGGCCTCGATGGCGGGTGCCAGCCCCGACACGATGGCGACCGATGTCGCAGCACCTCTCGAGCGCCATCTCGGCCAGATCGCCGGCGTCTCCGAAATGACCTCGCGCTCGGGCACCGGCTCGACCAATGTCGTGCTGCAATTCGACCTCGACCGCGACATCAACGGGGCGGCGCGTGACGTGCAGGCAGCGATCAACGCCGCGCGCGCCGACCTGCCGTCGGACCTGCGCAGCAACCCGACCTATCGAAAATACAACCCCGCCGACTCGCCGGTGATGATCCTGGCGCTGACCTCGCGCACGCTTACCCCCGGCCAGCTCTACGATGCCGCCGCGACCGTGCTGCAGCAGCGCCTGTCGCAGGTCGAGGGCATCGGCAATGTCGACCTCGGCGGGTCGTCGCTGCCGGCCGTGCGCGTTGAGCTCAATCCCGGCGCGCTGTTCCATTACGGCATCGGCCTGGAGGATGTGCGCGCAGCCCTTGCCTCGGCCAATGCGCGCAGCCCGAAAGGTTTCGAGGAAGACGGCGCGCTGCGCTACCAGCTCTACACCAACGACCAGGCGAGCCACGCCGCCGATTTTCGCGATCTGGTCATCGCCTGGCGCAACAATGCGGCGGTCAGGCTGCGCGACATCGCCGATGTCGAGGATTCCGTCGAGGATGTGCGCAATCTCGGCCTCGCCAATGGCGAGCCGGCGGTGCTCCTGGTGCTCTACCGCGAGCCCAACGCCAACATCATCGAGACCGTCGACCGCGTGCGCGCGCTGATCCCGACGCTGCAGGCCTCGGTGCCGGCCGATGCGCGGCTCAGCGTCGCGACCGACGGCTCGACCACGATACGCGGCTCGCTGCACGACACCGAGCTGACTTTGGTGCTGGCGGTGCTGCTCGTCATCCTTGTCGTGTTCTGCTTCCTGCGCGACTGGCGCGCGGCATTGATCCCCAGCGTGGCGCTGGTCGTCTCAATCCTCGGCACGTTCGGCGCGATGTACCTGCTCGGCTTCACCCTCGACAATCTGTCGCTGATGGCGCTCACCATTGCCACCGGCTTCGTCGTCGACGATGCCATCGTGGTCCTGGAAAACATCACGCGCCACATCGAGGACGGCATGCCGCGCGGCAGGGCAGCACTCGTCGGCGCCAGGGAAGTCGGCTTCACGGTGCTGTCGATGAGCGCCTCGCTGGTCGCCGTCTTCCTGCCGATCCTGTTGATGGGCGGCATACTCGGCCGCCTGTTCCAGGAATTCGCCCCGACCTTGTCGCTGTCGATCGCGATTTCGCTAATCCTGTCGCTGACCGTGACGCCGATGATGTGCGCGCATTCCCTGCGCCCGGGCGCAATCCCGTCGACGAGGCGCTCGTTCCTCGCCCGCTTCGGCGAGGGCGTCTTCGAGCGCGTCCGCGCCTTTTACGGACGTTCGCTTGGCTGGTCGCTCGACAATTCGGAAATCATGCTCGTGGTGCTTTTCGCGGCCATCGTCTTCAACGTCTATCTCTACACGGTGGTGCCGAAGGGCTTCTTCCCGCAGCAGGACACCGGCGAGCTGATGGGCGGCCTGCGCGCCGACCAGGCCATCTCCTTCCAACTGATGCGGCAGAAATTCGAGCAGCTCGAGGCGATCCTGAAGAGCGACCCGGCGGTCGCGAACGTCGTCGGCTTTATCGGCGGACGGCAGACCAATTCCGGCTTCGTCCAGGTCGCCCTGAAACCGAAGGGCGAGCGGGCGCCGCTGCAGGTGGTGCTGACGCGACTGCGCGCGCAGCTCGGGCAACTGCCGGGCGCGCAGCTCTTCCTCAATCCGCGCCAGGAGATCAGGGTCGGCGGCCGCCAGAGCCTTGCGACCTATCAATACACGCTGCAGGCCGACACGACCGCCGATCTCGACGAATGGACGCCGAAGCTGGTCGATCTCCTAAAGCGGGCGCCTGAGCTCACCGACGTCAACTCCGACCGCGACGAGGCCGGCCTCGAGACCAACATCACGGTCGACCGCGAGAGTGCGGCACGCCTCGGCCTGACGCCCGCCAGCATCGACGCCACGCTCTACGATGCCTTCGGCCAGCGCCAGGTGTCGACCATCTTCAACGCCCGCAACCAGTACCATGTCGTCATGGAGGTGGCGCCGCGCTACCTGCAGGACCCAAGCGCGCTGAACGGCATCTATGTCAGCACGTCCGGCGCCACGGCCAGCGGCACGCAGGCAACCAACGCCTTGGCCGGCAGCCTGACGGGTTCGCTGCGGAACCAGGCCACCAACGCCATTGCCGTCACCGGCCATGGCAGCGCCTCAAGCGGCGCGGCGGTCAGCACCTCGGCCGAGAAGATGGTGCCTCTGGCCGCTTTCAGCACCTATGGGCCGGCAACCATGCCGCTCTCGGTCAACCACCAGGGCCATTTCGTCGCCACGACGATCTCGTTCAACCTCGCCGAGGGCGCGACGCTTGGCGACGCTTCGGCCGCGATCGACCGCGCCATGGCCGAGCTGAAAATGCCGGTCACGATCCATGGCTCCCTGGCCGGCACCGCGCTCGCCTACCGCGCCAACCTGCTCAACGAATTGCTTCTGATCGCCGCCGCGCTCGCGACGATCTATGTCGTGCTCGGCGTGCTCTATGAAAGCTATGTCCACCCGATCACCATCCTGTCGACGCTGCCGTCGGCGGGCATCGGCGCGCTGCTCGCGCTCATCGTCACCGGCATGGAGTTCGACGTGATCTCGCTGATCGGCATCATCCTGCTGATCGGCATCGTCAAGAAGAACGCCATCATGATGATCGACATGGCGTTGCAGGCCGAACGCCAGGAAGGACTGTCGGCCCGCGCGGCCATCCACAAGGCGAGCGTCCAGCGCTTCCGGCCGATCATGATGACGACCTTCGCCGCATTGCTCGGCGCGTTGCCGCTGGCGATCGAAACCGGCACGGGCGCGGAACTGCGCCAGCCGCTCGGCGCGGCGATCGTCGGCGGCCTCATCGTCTCGCAGCTCCTGACGCTCTACACCACGCCGGTCGTCTATCTCTACCTGGACCGGCTCAGCGCCCGGAAGTCTTCGCTGCGCCTGGCGCCGGCGGAGTGACGACTACTGCCCCACAATGCGCTGGTGCACGCGGCCGAGGACTTCCGCAAAAGTTTCGAACGTACCGTGCTCGGTCAGCTCGCGCAGCACCTGTTCGTTGATGCCGCCGCGCGTCGTGTATTCCTGCGACAGATGCATGAAATCTTCGTCCGGCACGGTGTCGGACGCGTTGGCCAGCGCCTTGTAGATGCTGGTGATATAAGCGCGGCTCTTGTCTCCAGCCACACCCTGGCTGCGCACAAAGGTGTCGATCGTACCGAGATATTTGAAATAGCTGGCGTAGTTCGCGGTGACGACGCTGAGCGCGTCGAACTCGGCCTGGTTCCCGACCTCAATCGCTCCGCCCAGCCTGCCGAAGAACGCCGCCATGATCGGGTCCGGTGGGCAGATGATCGTCGCGCCCTGCAGGCGGGCGATCATCGGCATCGGCAGCGCCTTGCCGACACGCGCCGCCGGCGCCACCAGGCCGGCGATCTCGTCAAGCGATATCGTGGCGATGAGGCTGACAACATGATGATCCGGCCGGAACCGCAGTTCCTTGAGAACCTCGCGCGCGATCTGCGGCCGCACCGCCAGCATGACGGTGTCGCACTGGTCAAGCACGGCCTGGTTGTCGGCGGCGATGCGCACATCCGGGTAGCGCCTGGCAAGCTCCGCGGCGATCTCCTCGTTGCGCGGCGAGACCACCACCGGCGTCGTCTCGCCCGGCAGCGATTTCAGCCCGGTGACGATGGCCGAGCTCAATGTGCCCGTGCCGACAAAGCCAAGTTTCATGGATATTCCGCCCCTTGTTTCGGATCGCCGCCGACAATAGCGACGGCTTCTTCTTCGGCAAAGGGAGCGAGTGGCTGCGATTACGGCTCCGAGGCGATGAGGCTGCCGTGCGGGACAACAGCCTCGCTTGAAGTCGCACTCAGCGCTTCGGCCCGAACCCCGGATAAGGGTTGAGCGGCACGATCGCCGCAATGTCCATCATGCCGGCTTCGATCAGCGGCAGCGTGGCGAGGTGGCCGCGCACTTCCTTTTCGTCGGCCGCCTCGAACATGATGCCGGTGCCGGGAACGTCGCCGCGGTTCCAGATCTGGCGCGCGGCGCCTTGCGCATAGAGCGTCTTGCGCTGCTCGGATTCGGGCGGCAGCAGCGGCGCGAAGTCTGCGTCGCTGAACTTTTCGGTGTTGCGGGTGAGCAGGGTAAAGAACTGCATGGCGATCTCCTTCGTGGCTGGTTGATGCAGGAGATATCGCGCCGGCTGGTCGGACTGTCCAAGACTGATTAGGATAAAGTTCAGACCTTTGAGGACTTGAGGCTGGGAGCGGAAAAATGCTCGACCTGCGCCAGATAAGATATTTCGTCGCCGTCGCCGAGGCCGGCAATGTCGGCCGCGCCGCCGAGCAATTGCACATTTCGCAATCGCCCTTGAGCCGGCAGATCATGCAGCTCGAGGAGCAACTGGGCGTCGCCCTGTTCGAGCGGGCCAAGCAGCGCGTCCATCTCAACGCCGAGGGCAGGGCCTTCCTCGCCGAAGCCCGCGCATTGCTTGCCAACGCTGCGCGCCTGGAAGAGCTCGGCCACAACCTTGCCAGTGGCGCGACAGGCAGCCTCGCCATCGGCTATGTCGAGGGTGCGGTGCATTCGGGGCTTGTTGCCGCGATGCTGAAGGATTTCCGCCGTGCGCGGCCGGATTTTCATCTGCAACTCAGAAGCCGGCGAACGGCGGCGCAGTTCGAGGATCTGAGGCAGCGCGTCCTCGACCTCGGTTTCGTCTATTCCCCGGCGCCGGAGGGCGACCCCGATGTTGAAAGCATGCTGGTGCGGCGCGAGCCGCTGGTGCTGGCAATGCCGGAGGGCGATCCGCTGGTCGGTGTCGCCGACATCCAACCCGGCCACCTCGACGGCCGCGTCTGGATCACCGTCGTGCGCCAGCCCGGCGACACCAACCGCGCGCAGTTCCTGGCGGCCTGCGCCGAATCCGGCTTCATGCCCGATATCGCCTACGAGACGAACGACCCGTTGACCTCGCTCGGCCTTGTCAGCGCCGGCCTCGGCCTCGCTACGGTCCAGGAGAGCCTGCGAAGCGCCGCGCCCCCGGGCGTGATCTTCCGCGACCTGCCGTGGTTCAAGCGCAGCGTTTCGATCCATCTGGCATGGCGCAAGAATGATCGGCGCGCGGTGGTTGGGGATTTGAGGAAGGCAGTAGGCAGTAGGCAGTAGGCAGTAGGCAGTAGGCAGTAGGCAGTAGGCTATGATCTCCCCGGAGTTGCTGGGCCCATGAAATGGAGGACCCTCGATCCCCCTACTGCCCAATCCCTACTGCCTACATCTTATCTATCACCGACTGCACCCCTTCCGTCGGTGCGTCGACCGACGAGCCTGCCACCATGATGGCGGCGACGATCGCTTCGGGGTCGTTGACCACCAGCGGCTTCACGCGATGCGCGGTGTGGATGAAGCCTTCCTCCGACATGTGCTCGATCAGCGCCAGCATCGGGTCCCAGAAACCCTTGACGTTGGCGAAGACGATCGGCTTCCGGTGATGGCCGAGCTGCGCCCAGGTCATGATCTCGACGATTTCCTCCACCGTGCCGATGCCGCCGGGCAGCGCCACAAAGGCGTCGGATTTTTCGAACATGCTGTGCTTGCGCTCGTGCATGTTGTCGGTGATCAAAAGTTCATCGAGCTTGTCGAGTGCGGTCTCGGTCGCTTCCTTGTTGATCAGGAAGCGCGGGATGATGCCGGTGACCTTGCCACCGGCCTTGAGCGCGCCATCGGCGACGGCGCCCATGATGCCCTTGGTGCCGCCGCCATAGATCAGGCGCAACCCGGATTTGGCAAGCGAGCGGCCGAGCGTGTGGCCGGCCTTGATATAGGCCTCGTCGCGGCCCGGAGACGAGCCGCAATAGACGCAAACGGATCGAATCGTGTTCATGGCGATGATTGGTGATGGGGACGGTTGGCTGGGTCAAGCCCGCGGACGGGCTTTTTCTTGTGAGCATGGAGAAAACACGCTAGACCGGGCGTTAGGTGGCTAAGGGGGCAATAAAGAATTATGGCTATCAATCCTTCTAAGGCGTTTTTGTTCGCGACGGGCGGCGTTGTCGCCATCGCGGCGGTCGCCTATGGATCGGGCGCGCTCGATCCTTACATCAACAACCAGAAGCCGGCGCAGGTCGCGGCGCTGCCGCAGACCGATGCCAAACCGGCTGAATCCTCGAGCACGAGCACGGAGGCACGCGTGCCCCAGGCTCCTGCAAACACAATGGCTCCAGCCAACACGATGGCGCCCGCCAACAAGATGGCGCCGGCCAACAACGCCATGGCGCCGGCCAACAACGCGACGGCTCCGGCCGCCACAACGCCTGCCCAGGCGCCTGCCGCCGCGGCGGGTCCGATAGTGCCGACTTTCGACGTCGTGCGCGTCGAAAGCAATGGCTCGATCGTCGTCGCCGGCAGCGCCGCGCCCAACGCCAAGGTCGAGATCCTGAATGGCGGCACCGTGCTCGGCTCGACCGATTCCGGCCCCGACGGCGCCTTCGCCATCGTGCTCGACGACCCGCTGAAGCCGGGCGACTACACGATCACGCTGCGACAGACGGTCGGTGGCACGACCGTCGCCTCGGCCCAGACCGCCGTCGTCTCGGTGCCGCAGAGCCCGACCGGGCAGGTTCTGGCGATGGTCGAGGAGCCGGGCAAGGCCTCGCAGTTGATCACCGTGCCGCAGGCCGAGACCAAGCCGGCGCCGCCGGCCGCGAGCGACCAGGCGGCACCGGCAGCCCAGGCCCCCGCAACGACCGCCCCCGCAACGACCGCGCCGGCTGCATCCGACACGGCGTCGGCCGCGACCGCGCCGGCCGCCACGGACCAGGCAACAGCGCCGGCTGCGGCCGCTGCGGCGGAGCCCAAGATCGCCGTCGAAGCGGTCGAGATCGACGGCAGCAAGATCTTCGTCGCCGGCACGGCCGATCCGGGCCGCAAGGTGCGCGCCTATGCCGACGCCATCCTGCTCGGCGATGCGCAGACCTCCGCCGACGGCCATTTCCTGATCGAGGCGACCCGCGACATTCCGGTCGGCAACTACACCATCCATGTCGATGGTCTCGACGATGACGGCGTCAAGGTCGTCGCCCGCGCCGCCGTGCCGTTCGAGCGCGAGCCCGGCGAGTCGATCGCCGCCGTCGCTCCGAATGAGACGAAGACCGGCGAGGCCAAGCCGGCCGAGACCGAGCTCGCACAGGTCCAGGGCGCCGGATCCTCCCTGGCTACGGAAGCCAAGCCGGCCGAGGCGCCCGCGACCGCTGAAACCAAGCCAGTCGCAACGGTCGCGGCGGCCAAGCCTGCCGAGGCCCCCGCCAAGGTCGCCGAGGCGACGCCTTCGGCCGACGTGCCCGAGACCGTGGCGCCGAAGCTCGAACATGCCGACGGCGCCGTCATCATCCGCCGCAACGACACGCTCTGGCGCATCTCGCGCCGCGTCTACGGCCATGGCGTGCGTTATTCGACCATCTATCTTGCCAACAAGGATCAAATCCGCGATCCCGACCGCATCTGGCCGGGCCAGGTGTTCAAGGTGCCGTCCAAGTCGAAGGAAGGCGAGGACGCCGACATGAAGGCCATGGGCGAGCAGATGACAGCCGCGCCGGCGAAAACGGAGTAGGATAAGCTCGTCATCCTAGGGCGGAGCAAGGAGCGAAGCGACGCGCGCAGACCCTAGGATCCATGCCGTGATTGCTGCCTAAGAATGCAGCGGTGCAGAAATGGCAGCGTCTATAGGTGAGAATTCTCCACCGCCGGGATGTTTCTAGGTAACGGCATGAATCCCAGGGTCTGCGCGCCGCTGCGCGGCGCTCCGCCCTAGGATGACGAACGTAACTGGCGCGCGCCAGCATCTCAATCTACCCATCCGCCTAGCTTGCCCTCTCATCCTCCATCGTCTATCGGCGATGAACGATGACCGAATCCCCCGAAAGCAGCGCCATGGCGCTCCGCCTGGCCGCGCTCTCGCACCCGGCGCGCATCGAGATCCTGAAACGCCTCTCGGCCAGCGCCTGCTGCTCGTGCCGTGAGGTGGTCGATCATCTCGACCTTGCCCAGTCGACCGTTTCGCAGCACCTGAAGGTGCTGGTCGAGGCCGGGCTGGTCCGCTTCGAGGCCGACCGGCAGCGCTCGCGATATGCCGTGGACCACGCCGCGCTCGCCGGCGTTTCCGCTTCACTCACCCAACTCGTTGATTCCTGCTGTTCCGGCAGTTTACCCAAAAGGCAAGACTAGTGGCCGAAAAGACCGTATCCGCCGAAGCCGGCACCCTCACGACCCTGCGCAATCTCTGGCCCTATATGTGGCCGGCCGAGCGTGCCGATCTCCGGGCCCGCGTCACCTGGGCGACGCTGCTTCTGGTCGTCGCCAAGCTTACCCTGGTCGCCGGCCCCTATTTTTTCAAATGGGCGACCGATGCGCTGGCCCATGCCGCGAAGACGCCGCCGCCGCTGCCGTCCTTCCTGCTGGCGCCGGTGGCACTGGTCATCGCCTATAACGTGCTGCGCCTGGTGCAGCTCGGCTTCAACCAGCTGCGCGACGCGCTGTTTGCCCGCGTCGGCCAATATGCGGTGCGCCAGCTCGCCTACCGCACCTTTGTCCACATGCACGAGCTGTCGCTGCGCTTCCATCTGGAGCGCCGCACCGGCGGCCTGTCGCGCATCATCGAGCGGGGCACCAAGGGCATCGAGACGATCGTGCGCTTCATCATGCTGAACACGGCGCCGACCATCCTCGAATTCGCGCTGACGGCCGGCATCTTCGCCTTCACCTATGGCTGGAAATATGTCGCGGTCGTCGCCGTCACCGTCTGGCTCTATGTCTGGTTCACGGTCAAGGCGAGCGACTGGCGCATTTCGATCCGCCGCGACATGAACGACAGCGACACCGACGCCAACACCAAGGCGATCGACTCGCTGCTCAACTTCGAGACGGTCAAATACTTCACCAACGAGCGCATGGAGGCCGAGCGCTTCGACCGCTCAATGGCGCGCTACGAGATCGCCGCGACCAAGACGTGGACATCGCTCGGCTGGCTGAATTTCGGCCAGGGCCTCATCTTCGGCCTGGGTACCGTCATCGTCATGTGCATGTCGGCGCTGGAAGTGCAGGCCGGCACGCAGAGCGTCGGCGACTTCGTCTTCATCAACGCCATGCTGATCCAGCTCTCGGTGCCGCTCAACTTCATAGGCTTCATCTATCGCGAAATAAGGCAGGGGTTGACCGACATCGAGCACATGTTCGACCTGCTCGACGTTCGCCAAGAGATCGTCGACAAGCCCGACGCCAAGCCTTTGAAGGTCGGCCCCGGCAAGGTCGAATTCCGCGACGTTCATTTCTCCTACGACCCGAACCGCAAGATCCTGAAAGGCGTCTCCTTCGAGGTGCCCGCCGGCAAGACGGTGGCGATCGTCGGCCCGTCCGGCGCCGGCAAATCGACCATTTCCAGGCTGCTGTTTCGCTTCTACGACGTGCAGCGCGGCCAGGTGCTGATCGACGGCCAGGACATCCGCGACGTCACGCAGGAAAGCCTGCGCGCCGTGCTCGGCATGGTGCCGCAGGACACCGTGCTCTTCAACGACACCATCGCCTACAACATCCGCTACGGCCGCGTCGGCGCCAGCGAGGACGAGGTGCGCAAGGCGGCCGAACTCGCCCAGATCGGGCCCTTCATCGACAAGCTTCCCGAAGGCTACCGCTCGATGGTCGGCGAGCGGGGCTTGAAACTGTCGGGCGGCGAAAAGCAGCGCGTGGCGATCGCCCGCACCATCCTCAAGGCGCCGCCGATCCTGATGCTGGACGAGGCGACCTCGGCGCTCGACACCCAGACGGAGCAGGAGATCCAGGCGGCGCTCGATCTCGTCAGTAAGGGCCGCACCACCATCGTGATCGCGCATCGCCTGTCGACGGTGATCTCGGCCGACGAGATCATCGTCTTGAAGGACGGCCAGATCGCCGAGCGCGGCACGCATGCCGCACTTCTCGCCAAACACGGCCTCTACGCCTCGATGTGGGACCGCCAGCGCGAAGCGACCGAAGCGGAAGAGCGTCTGCGCATCGCACGGGAAAGCGACGAGCTGGGGGTTATCGTGCGCAGACGGACGTCGGAGGTTTCATAGGGCACCAAATCTCCCCCCTTGAGGGGGAGATGTCGCCGAAGGCGACAGAGGGGGTCGCCGCGCGTGAAGCGCAACTTCATCTCGCTTCGCCGAGGGCGTCGGCTCTCTATGTGAGACGACCCCCTCTGGCCGCTTTGCGGCCATCTCCCCCTCAAGGGGGGAGATTACCTGCGCCGAAAAATCCCCCTTGACCTCAACCTATCTTGAGCTTGCAAACCGTCTCCGAGCCACCTGCCAGGCAAACCTTCCAAACGGAGATGGACAAAAATGAGCGCCAATAACCACCGCACGGGCAGTGTCTTCCGGGTCGACAAATTCGTCGTGCCGATCGAAGCGCGCGACGAAATCCTGAGCAAGGCCAGGATGACGCATGAATTGCTGCGTCAGCAGGAAGGCTTCGTGCAGGATTTCCTGCTCGAGCAATTCTCCGGCCCGGGCGAGTTCAACATCGTCACCATGGTCGAGTGGGAAAGCCAGGCCGCGGTCGACAAGGTGGTGCCGATCATCAAGGCAGCGCATGAGCGCATCGCCTTCAGCGCGCAGGAAACCATCGCGCGTCTGGGCGTCAAGGCCGATATCGCCAACTACCAGCGCGTGCCGGAGGTGTAAGGATATCCTAGCAGCGGCGCTCAGCCGATGGGCGCCGCTCATCGCTATTCAATAGATCAGCCATGGGCTTTTATCTTCAGCGGCTACTGATATTATCTCGACAGATATATTCGTCCCATTTACTTTGAACTACGGAAAAATTTCGATGTTCGGGTTCTTCTCGCGCAAATCCAAAGAAGCCTCCGAGCAGAAATCGAAAGGTGCCGAGGATAAGCGAGGCGGCCTCCTTGTACCTCTGATTGTCGTACCTCGTTCCAACATCGAACAGGGCGACGGAGAGGCATTTCATCTTGTCTTCGCAGTCATGCAATTCGTCGTGGCGATGGTGTCCAAAGGGCTTTATCGCTATCCGGAGATCAATCCTAAGGCGTTGCAGGTTTTTCATGCGGACCAGTACTCCTTGGAGGTGAAGAACGGCGGCCATAGTCAGTTCATCCATAATGCGGGCGACGAAATCGATACCATGATTGCCAACGCCAGAGCCGGTCTCAGCGCGTGTGGGGCAAAAGGACAGATGGCAACTTTGGAAAGGATGGCAGCTTGGGTCGCCACGCATCCCGACGAGGCGGCTAAACAAACGGGCTTCGAGGGGGGGCGCGACGATTTCCTGGATACACTTGATGATGCATTCTACGAAGCCGACGACGCCATGCCGATGGAGGACTTGCTCGCGCGTTGGATCGCATCTTGGCCCGAGCTGCAAATTGTCGATGATGACAAATACGATGACGCGATCGATCGACTGGTGCGGTCCAATCCCCAGCGCGAAGGCAGGCTTCTTCATGAGTCTGTCAGCAAGCTGCTGCGCCAGATGCTGAGCCAGCGCGAAGTCGGCGCCGGCCTCGCCTGCGCAACGATATCGCCATCGGAGATCAAGCTGGGGTTCGGCATGGCGAGGATGCTGGACGTCGAAGGGGAAAAGCAAATGGTCTTCCATCTGCGTACCGATGCCGAAGAGCTCCGGTTATGCGCCCCGACAAAGACACATGTCGCGGTTTACGAATATATCCCCCCTGACGATCCTCCAGTAATCCGGCCGGGTGAGAACCCGTTGGGAGCTAACGCACCGAGGGTCGGGACACTGCTTGGTCGCGCGGAACAGTCAGAGATTGAGACGGTCATCCAGCTGTCTGAACAAAATCATGCTCCCGTCGCTGTCGACCTTCTGCTGCGCAAGGCCGGTTTCGATCCGCTGAGTGCCATCGTTTCAGCTAACTCGGTGGCGCAAACGGCGGAGGGGCCAGTTGTGAATTGGGTAGTGCTGGCGTCTGACCGAACCTTCCTCTCCCTATCTTCGCCGAACGGCAGTGTGCTCTTGGATGGCAAGAATTACGAGAAGCTCGCCGAGGCTTCGAGGCCTGAACTCCGCGCGCACTTTGATCGCTCCGCTGCCGCTCGGTAATTACCTGCCCGCGTTCGCGGTATCCGTGCCCCGCCTCATCCTCCATTGTTGCGTTGCGGGGAGGGGGGCTTTCCGCTATTGAGGCGCAACCTGAAACAGGGACCGCCCCCAGCCCTATGACGCTTCTCGACTCGGTCAAGAATACGTTCGTCCCGATCCATCGCGAAGGCTATCCCTTCATCGCGGCCTTTGCCGCGGCGACGCTGTTTCTCGGCTATTTCTCCTCGATCCTGTTCTGGATCGGGCTGATCCTCACCGCATGGTGCATCTATTTCTACCGCGATCCCGAGCGCGTCACGCCGGTCGACGACCGGCTGGTGGTGAGCCCGGCCGATGGCGTGATCTCGGCGGTTGGCCCGGCCGTGCCGCCGAGCGAACTTGGCCTGGGCTCGGGCGAGATGACCCGCATCTCGGTGTTCATGAACGTGTTTTCCTGCCACATCAACCGCGCTCCGGTGCGCGGCCGCATCACGCGCATCGAGCATAAGCCCGGCAAATTCCTCAATGCCGAGCTCGACAAGGCAAGCGCCGAGAACGAGCGCAACGGCCTGGTCATCGACAGTCCGAACGGCACCATCGCCGCCGTCCAGATCGCCGGCCTGGTGGCGCGTCGCATCGTCTGCTGGGCCGAGGCCGGCGGTACGATCGCCATCGGTGAGCGTTTCGGCCTCATCCGCTTCGGCTCGCGCGTCGATGTCTTCCTGCCGTCGAATGCTGTGCCGCGCGTCGCGGTCGGCCAGACGGCGGTGGGCGGCGAGACCGTGCTTGCGGAATTCGGCGGCACCGCCGTAACCCCCTTGGTCAGGATTTCCTGAGCGTTGGGCGCGCCGTTCAAGAAATTCGAGGCCCATGCCAGCGGCGGTCCGCGCATCCGCGAGATCCCGATGCGCATGGTGCTGCCCAATCTGGTCACGGTGCTTGCCATCTGCGCCGGGCTTTCGGGCATCCGCTTCGCCTTCGAGAACCGCTTCGAGATCGCGGTGGTCATGGTGCTGCTCGCCGCCTTCCTCGACGGCATCGACGGGCGGCTGGCGCGCATGCTGAAGGCCACCTCGAAATTCGGCGCGCAGATGGATTCGCTGGCCGATATCGTCAATTTCGGCGTGGCGCCGGCCTTGGTGCTCTATGCCTTCCTGCTCGATCGCGCCGGCTCGCCGGGCTGGATCGCCGCACTTCTCTTCACCATCGCCTGCGGCATGCGGCTCGCCCGCTTCAACGTCCTGGCCGACGACACAGACCAGCCCGCATGGCAGAGCGAATATTTCGTCGGCGTGCCGGCTCCGGCCGGAGCGGTGCTGGTCATGCTTCCGCTCTATCTTTATTTCCTGCGGCTGGGGCTCGAGCCCTCCCGGCCGGCCGCCTTCGTCGCCACCGGCTTCACCGTGCTCATCGCTTTCCTTCTGGTCAGCCGCCTGCCGGTTTACTCGGGCAAAAGCGTCAAGGTGCCGGGCGACAGGGTGCTGCCGGTCATCCTCGGCGTGGTGCTCTACATCCTCCTGTTGATGACCTACCCCTGGTACACGCTGACCGCTTCGGTCGCGGGGTACCTGCTGTTCCTGCCGTTCTCGGTGCGCGCCTATTCCAAGCGCGCCATGCGCGAAGGCGAGAAGGTGCCGCCGTCGGATATCGGGTAGAGCCAGCGTTCGATCTCCCCCATAAGGGCGAAGATAACGCTGCGCCTACGCCGCCGCACTTAACCCCAACCTATCGATCGCCAGTTTGCGCGCCGAGATGTAGTCCGTCTTGCCCGAGCCCAGCACCGGGATTTCTTCCACCTTGATGATGTCGTTGGGCACCATCAGCTCGGCCGCGCCAGCCTTCCTGCCGAACTGGCGCAACTCCTCGGCATTGGCGTCGTCCGCCGTGGTCACCAGCACGATGCGCTCGCCGCGCCGCTTGTCCGGCACGGCGACCGCGGCGTGGCGCTCTTCCGGCCACAGCGACTGCACCAGCATCTCGACGGCGCCCAGCGACACCATCTCGCCGGCGATCTTGGCGAAGCGTTTGGCCCGCCCGCGGATAGTGATGAAGCCCTCGCGGTCGATCGAGACGATGTCGCCGGTGTCGTGCCAGCCTTCCAGCGGCTGCAGTTCGCCCGGACGGTCGGCGCTCATGTAGCCCATCATCATATTCGGCCCGTCGAGCCACAGCCGGCCGCCCTCGGCGATGCCTTCGACCGGCTCCAGCTTCATGCGGATGGCCGGCAGCGGCCGCCCGACCGTGCCGTCGCGGCCATGGATGGCGGTGTTGACCGCCACGACGGGCGCGGCCTCGGTCAGCCCGAAACCTTCGACGATCGAGGCCTGGAAACGGTCGCGATAAGTTCGCCGCGTCTCCGGTTTCACCGCTTCGGCGCCGGCCACGACGAAGCGCAGGCTGGAGAAGTCGCCGTCCTTGGCGGTGCGGGCATAGTTGGCGAGGAACGTGTCGGTGCCGAACATCACCGTCGGCTTCACCTTGCGGGCGATCTCGGGGATGATCTTGTAGTGAAGCGGCGAGGGGTAGAGGAACAGCTTTACGCCCAGCACCAGCGGCAGGATGGTGCCGCCGGTCAGGCCGAAGGAGTGGAAGGCTGGCAACACGTTGAGCAGGATGTCGGCCGGCGAGACGGAGACGCGCGCCTCGGCCTGCATGACATTGGCAAGCAGGCTGCGGTTCGACAGCACAACCGCCTTCGGCGTGCCTTCCGAGCCGGAGGTGAACAGGATCACCGCTGGTTTGCCCGCCTGCTGCCGCTGCAGCGGGAAGCGCCACAAAAGCGCGGCCGCGATCTTGTCCAGCGCCGTCACGCCGGCGCGCACGTCTTCCAACCACAGCATCTTCGCGCCGCCCGCCTCGACCGCGGCAATGATGTCGTCGATGCCTGCCTTCTCGATGAAGGCGCGAGAGGAAACGACCGTCCTGATGACGGCGGTCCGGATCGCCGCGGTCACGCTCGCCGGACCGGCGGTGTAGTTGATCATCGCCGCAACGCGGGCCGCAGAGATCAGGCCAACGAAGGTAAGCACCACGCCATTGGCATTGGGCAACAGCACGCCGACCGCCTCGCCCGGCGCCGTCACCGCCTCGAAACGGCGTCCGAGCACGCGCGCGCCGATGAACAGCTTGCGGTAGCTGAGCGAGCCGGAAATCACATCCTCGATGATCGGGCGCGAAGGGCCGATGCGGTCGGCGGCGTCGCGCATGGCGAGGAACAGGCCGCGGTCGAGATTGGTGCCGTAGAGGCGCGCCTCGGCGAAACGGTCGAACAGCGCGTTGGTGTTGGAGGCCATATCGGGATTGCGCGCCACCAGTTCGGCGATGGTCATCGGCTCCAGCGCGCTCACCGAAAGCCGCGGGAACCAGTGCCTGGGTGCTTTCTCCTTCGGCGTCAATGAAACAGGCAGGTCGCGCGTGCCGGCGACGAAGATCGGCACGATGCGGGCATCGGCCTGCATGGCGATCCGGGTGATGGCACGAAACAGGCGGAAGGATTTGACGTCCGGCTCGACATTGTCCGGCAGGTAGACGGCAAGCCGCCCCTTGCCCTTCAGAACGCGCACCAGCCGCCGGCTGACGAAGACATGCTCGGCATTGAAGGCGATCGTGCGCGCAAGCTCGCGCCACGGCTCCAGCCAAGGCGAGCGCGCCGAGGCTTCGTCCAGGATGTGCAGCGTGTCGTCGGGAAGCAGCGACAGCATCAGCGCCGGCTCGATGCGCGACTGATGCGAGACCACATAGATCACCGGCGTGTTGGCGCTTCGGGCAACGCGAATGCGGTTGTCGGCTATGCGATAGGCGAGCTTGAACGGCACATAGAGCAGCGCCTGCGTGTAACGCAGGTCGAGCCGGAACCTTTCGATCACCGCGATCAGCAGCCAGGCAAAGACAAGGCCCGCCAGCAGCGCCAGGGTCAGGATCATGCCGCTCTCTCCCAGTCTCCTCCAGGGCGCGGCTCTTGAGCGGCCGCTTCGGTGGCAGAGGGTAGCGGAAGCGCGGGCAAGGTCAATGTGGGGGTGAGGCCGGGCTCCCCTTCTCCCCTTGTGGGCCTGTTCTCGCTGATTGCGCAACAGTCCCACAAGGGGAGAAGGGATAGGCGCCTACGCCGCCTTCAGCCTCCCGCTGATGAAGCGGAACTCCTGGGTTTTGCCGCCGTAGCCATAGGCGGCCGCCGGCACCTCATGCACGAAGGCGTAGCTTTCCTCATGCACGCCGCCCAGCAATCGGCCGAAGGCCTCGAAGATCGCCGTCAGGTAGGCTTCGAGCTCGAGCTTGGTGTTGGTGCCGTCGACCACCTTGATATCCAGCCAGAACGTGTCGGTGCCGTGCTCGGCCAGCGACTTGCCGCCGGCGAACCAGTGCTGCGGATCGATATAGTTGACGGCGACCGCGGTGATCGTCGGATCCTTGCGCAGCTCCCTGGCGGTGATCTCGGTGATGTCCTTGGCGATAGCAGCGGACAGCTTGGCGTCGGGCTTGCCGGTGACGCTGATGTTGATGATCGGCATTTTTCTCTCCTGTGGCTTCTCGCGTCGTGCTTTCGATGGGAGAGATATGAACCCATCCATTCATCAAGAAAATCGAATTGTTTTTGATGATTGCTTCGATATTGTCGAAGTATGGAAACGCTCGATCCCGATCTCCTGAAAACCTTCCTCGCCTTTGTCGATGGCGGCTCGCTAGCCAGGGCCGCGTCCACCGTCGGCCGCACGCCGTCTGCGGTGACCGCGCAGATGCAGCGGCTGGAGGAGATCGTCGGCGAGCCGCTGCTCGTCCCGCAGGGCAGGGGGCGCGGGCTGACGCCGGCCGGCGAGGACCTTGTCGGCCATGCACGGCGCATCCTCGCCGTCCACACCGAGGCGTGGCTGGCGCTGAAAGGCGCCCGCGCCGGCGGCCGCATCGCCATCGGCACGACGCAGGATTTCGCCGATCACGGCCTGCCGGACCTGTTGCGCGCCTTCGCCGCCAGCCATCCGCGCGTCCGGATCGAGCTGCGCGTCGGCCGCTCGCTGGAACTCGGCTCGGCGCTGCAGGCAGGCCAGTTGGACCTCGCGATCACCATGCGCCATGCCGCAACGCCGGATGAAACGGCCGTGATGAGTGAGCCGATGCTGTGGCTGTGCTCGGAAAAGGGGCTGGCGACCCGGCCCGAAGCTGTGCCGCTGGCGCTGCTCGATCCCTATTGCGGCTTCCGCGAGGCCGCGCTCAATGCACTGGACGCTGCCGGCCGCCGCTACCGTATCGCCGCCGGCAGCGCCAGCCTTGCCGGTCTGCGCAGCGCGGTCAATGCCGGCATCGCGCTGACGCCGCGCACCCGGCGTTTCGCCCATTCCGGCATCGTCGAGGCATCCGCCGATTTCGACCTCCCGCCGCTGCCGTTGGCCGATTTCGCCATCCGGCTCGGCCGCGAAGCCGCCCGCCCGGCGCGGGATCTGGCGGAGCTTCTCTGCGACGGGTTGGCCCTGTCCTGAATAAACCGCGGCGACTTTCCGGGATTCCCCGAACCGAACAATTCCCAAAGAAAAAGCCGACCTTTTTGCGGGTCGGCTTCTAGTCGGACGGGTCGAGGGGTTTGGGGGGACTTGGGGGGTGACCCGTCGATCTAACAATGCCTGAGTCGGATGATGGTTCCGTGACTGGCAAATATTTTTACGAGGCCGCCGATTTCGCCTTCAGCCAGTCGCGGCCGGCATGGGCAAAGACCGCGCAAAGCACGATGGCGCCGCCGATGATGCTGGCCATCGGCGGGGCCTCGCCGAGGAACAGCAGGGCAAACAGGATGGCGAAGGGCACTTCGGCCGAGCCGAGCAGCCCGGCTTCCGCCGACGGGATAAGCCGCGAGCCTTCCGTCCACAGGATCGAGGCCAGGGCGAAGGAGCAGCCGAAGGTGGCAAGCAGCACCACGTCGCGCGTCGAGACGGCCAACGGATCGGTGACGAACCAGCCGAGCACGAAGAGCAGGAAGGCGGAGACAGCGCCGGCCCAGACGACCGGCGAGTCGCGGAAGGCGCGCACCATGATCATGTAGAGCGCGCTGCCCGTGGTCATCAAAAGCGCCAGCCCGTCGCCGAACAGATGGCCGCTGCCAAGGCCCGCGCCCACCATGATGGCGACGCCGCACAGCGATACGGCCGCCGCGACCATGGTCTGCAGCCGGAATTTCTCCCGCACCAGAAGGAAGGCAAGAAGCGCGGCGATGAAGGGCGAGGTCGCGTAGATCACCGCGACATTGGCCACATAGGTGAACTTGAAGGCCGATATGAAGGCGATGCTGGCAGCAGCACCCTCGACCGCGAGCAGCCAGCCGCGCCAACCCAATCTCAGGCTCTCGCGCCCGCCCGAGCGGCGCCGGCGCCACAGCACATAGAGCGTGATCAGGATCGAGCCGAAAAAACCGCGCCAGCAGGTGATGGTCAGCGGATCGGCATGGATCGACTTGGTCAGCACGCCAGTGAGCGCGAAGGCGATGGCCGATGCCGACACCAGGATAATGCCGAGCGTGCGCTCGGCCGCCGCGTCGGCGGCGGTAGGCGCACGTTTTTCAGGCATGTCGAGCGTATCCGTCATGGCGCCAGCCTAACCAGTTGCTCCTGACACCCCTCTGTCATGAGGCGTGCTCCCGTCGGCGGAAATGCTCGTTGCCGACGATGAGCAGGCCGGCGCCGATGATCAGCGCCGCGCCCATGAACACTTCCGTACGCGGCAGATCGCCCCAGATGGCGTAGCCCAGCGCGAAGGCCCAAACCAGCGAGGTGTATTCGAACGGCGCGATAATCGACACCGGCGCGCGCTTCATGCCTTCGAACAGCACATATTGCGCCACTCCGCCAAGCGCCCCGACGCTGACAAGCAAAAGAAGCTGCCGCCAGTCGGGCATGCGCCACCAGAGCAGCGCCGGCACGGCCGAGAAGAGCAGGAAATAGAAATTGTTGAGCACGAGCTGGATCATGGTGCGCTCCTGCATGGCGGTCTTGCGCAGCAGCACCACCGCGATCCCCCAAAGCACGGCCGCCGCCAGCACCAGAAGCACCGGGGCAGAGAGGCCGAGCCGCGTCGGATCGCAGGCGATGAACACGCCGACGAAACCGATGAACACCGCCAGCCAGCGCAGCAACGGCACCGTCTCGCCCAGGATCAGCACCGACAGCACGGTGACGATGATCGGCGCGGCGTAATAGATGGTGGTGAGTTCGGCAAGCTGCAGCGAGCGGGCGGCGTTGTAGTAGCAAAGCCAGGCGGCGAGCGTGAAGGCGCTGCGCACCAGCATTGGCTTGACGATCGGCGAATCGATCGTGTCGGCAAACAGCCGCTTGCCGCCAATCGCGCCGCAGGCGACGAGCACGGTGATCGAGCGGACGAACATGATCTGCCAGACCGTCATGCCGACGACCAGAAGCTTGATCGAGGCATCCTGCGCCGAAAACAGGAAATAGGCGGCGGCCGTGAACAGGATGCCGGCCAGCACCCTTTCGCGGCTTTCGAGGACGACGACATCGGCCATGCGGTTTCAGCGTGCTTGCGTGAGGCGGTTCCGCTCCGGTCGGGACCGTTGCTTCAGCTATACGGGCGAAAGCTTGCACGGCGCTGCTCCAGCGCGGCGCTTGCGTTGGCGCAGGTCGTTTGCCCGGGGCAGTCGCGGATTACTGCGTCGCCTGGAAGAGCTCCGATGCCGCATCCTTCAGCGCTCGCCGCCCGTCCGGCCTCAGATACATCATATGGCCGCCCTCGACGACGTCGAGGCGGATCGGCTTGGCGTCTGATAGCGAAGGAACCTGGTTCACCAGATAGCGCGAGGCGAGATAGGGGGTGACGAGGTCGGTATAGCCGTTGACGATAACGACACCGAGGGCAGGGTTGAGCGAGCGTGCCCGCTGCAGGTCGTTCATCACGCCGGCATAGCCCTGGCCCGATGTGCCGTAATCCCAGTTGCGGCTGATGTCGCCATTGAGCAGCCGGTAGCTGACATCGGTGCGGTAGTTCAGCTCGTCGCGAGCGTAGGCGACGAAGGCGGAGGTCAGCACCGGAACGCTGCGGTCGAGCACCGGATCGGGTCCGGCGTCATGCGTGCTTTGCGGCGCGATGTCGGCGGTGCCGATGGTGGCGTCATAGGGGCTGAGCACGTTGCCGGCGGCGCGCTGGAACTCCTTGGCGAAAAGCCCGGTGGGGATGCGGGCGAAATTGCGCTGGACGAGGTCGAGCGGCAGGCCGGTGATCTCCGACACGCGCCCGCTGGCCAGCTTTCCGCCTTGCTCCAGCCCGCTGTTCAGCGCCGTCAGGTAATCGCCGAGCGCGTAATGCTCGACCTCGGCCAGCCTGTCGCGCAATGCGTCGCCGCTCACGCCATCGGCCTTGAGCCGCGTCGCCGCCAGCGAAGGCAGCTCGAGCGCCCAGTGCAACTGGTCGAACTGGTCGGGCCGCACCAGCATGAACTCCAGCGCCGGTGAGATTAAAATGATGCCGCTGGGGCTCAGGCCCACATCCTCCTGCAACGTGCGGGCAAGAAGTGCCGCGCGAAAGCCGCCATAGCTTTCGCCGGCGAGGAACAGCGGCGATCCGGTGCGTCCGTTCTGGGCCAGATAGAGCCGGATGAAGGCGCCGACCGAGCTGGCGTCGGCGTCGACGCTCCAGAATTCCTTCGGCTCGTGTCCCGGCGCTTCGCGGCTGTAACCGGTGCCGACGGGATCGACGAAGACGAGATCGCTCATGTCGAGCCAACTGTCGGGATTGTCGATGAGCTTTTGCGGCGGCCGCCGGAATTCGCCGTCGGCGGCGGTCTCGACGATGCGGGGCCCGATCGCGCCGAGATGCAGGTAGGCCGAAGCAGCACCAGGACCGCCGTTGAAGACGAAGGTGATCGGCCGCTCTTTCGCCGGGGCGGGCGACTGCTGCGTGTAGGCGACATAGAAGATCTCCGCCGTGACCTCGCCCTTGCCGGACAAGAGCGACAGCGTGCCGGCCTTGGCCTGGTAATCCAGCTTGCGCCCGCCAAGCGTGATCGAATGCTCGGTCACCTGCGGCGGCGGCAACAGCGACAGCACGCCGCCTTGGGGCGCGGGGCGCTCGGGTGCTTCGGCGAGGGCAGGCTGCGCGAAGGCGGCGAGCGCCAGGAGAATAAGGGGGACGAGCTTGGATCGCATGGTGGCTCCGTTTGGATGGCATCCGCAAAGGTATGGCCGGAACGAAAGAAGTCAAAAAACCACAAGCAAACGTCGAGTTCCTTCGCGCCCCCCTCTGGCCTGCGGCCATCTCCCCCACGAGGGGGGAGATCAGATGTCGCGCCGGTTTTCGCCAATCTTCGACGTTGAAGGAAGGGATGCCGTCGGCGACGCTGCCAATCTCCCCCCT
>CCNB01000009.1:59569-66068 GCA_000824785.1 Mesorhizobium plurifarium
AGAGGGGGGCGCTGTCCCGCCGACATATCAGTGCTATCAACCGTCAAAGACGGATCGAAAGGACAACAACATGGATGCAACCGCACTCAAGGCCATGCAGGCTCCGCTCAAGGACGCCTATCGCGACGATGCCGCCAAGGCGCTGATCACGCTGAGAGCCCGCGGCACGCTCGACGATCAGTCGATCGCCTGCAAGGTGGAGACGGGCAGGGCGCTCGCCATTGCCGGGCTTCATCCCGCTACCGGCGGCTCGGGCCTCGAGCTCTGCTCGGGGGACATGCTGCTGGAGGCGCTGGTCGCTTGCGCCGGCGTGACGCTGAAAGCGGTGGCGACGGCGCTGGAGTTCAAGCTCGGCAATGCCGCCGTCGAGGCCGAGGGCGACCTCGATTTTCGCGGCACGCTCGGCGTTGCTCGCGACGCGCCGGTCGGCTTTCGCGAGATAAGGCTGAAATTCGACCTCGACACCGACGAGCCGCAGGAGCGGATCGATTTGCTCATGAAGCTCACCGAGCGATACTGCGTGGTGTTCCAGACGATCAACAACAAGCCGGCGCTGAGCGTGAGCGCTGGGCGTTGAGGCGCGACGCCCCCTCATCCGGCCGCTACGCGGCCACCTTCTCCCCGGTGGGGAGAAGAGATTGGCGCCGGTGCTGACAGCCTCCTCTCCCCAACGGGGAGAGGTCAGCCGAGCGAAGCGGAGGCTGGGTGAGGGGGAGTGTTGCCTACTGCGCCGAAGGCTCCTCGGCGTCCCCTTCGTCGGTAAACGGCGAGGCGCTCGGCACGCATTGCACGGCCCAGCCCTGCGGTGTCGGCTGCTTCTGATATTCCGTGATGGCGTTGGTGCACTGTTCGCGGGTGTCGAAGGTGCTGGGCAGCACCACCATGCCGCCTTGCGGGCCTGCGATCACCAGATACCAGACCAACGCTACGCTGGGGGTGGCAGCCATGGGTATTCCTCACTTTGTTCGAATGTCGGAGTCGGACCGATCCTAGCAACTCCCTCGGCACGGCGAAAGCAGGGCGGGGGCACACGCTTTCCCCGCCCCGTTCACAGACCCGTGAACCAAAGCAATTCCAGGAAAAGTGTGAAGCGGTTTTCCGTCAGGAATTGCGTCAACAAAGAGATGAATAGATCGGTTCGTCGTTTCCGCGAAACGATGACCCGATCTAGCCGCTCACTCGACCGCGAAGCAGTAGAACAGCCCGTCGCCGCCGGTGCCTTTCAGCGCGTCCTGGCTGCAGCCGCCGCGCGAGGCATGCGAGGAATTCCACGACTTCGCCGCCGCCGAATCGTCGAGTCCCGTGCGGTCATGATGGCCCATCATGGCGGCACCTTCGGCGCCGCTCATCGTCCAGTCGCCACAGGTCTGGTCGGCGATCTTCGTGCCGTCGGGCTTTGAGCCGGTCAGCATGTCGTGACGGTTCGGCGTGTCGCCGCGGCCGTTGACCGTCTCGCCCTTTTCGGTCAGCGCCGTCTGCTTGGTGATGCCGTTGGCATCGCTGTGCAGCGAGGCGACATCGTCGGCGATCTTCTCGCCCTTGGCGTTGAACCATGGGCCCTTACCGATGCGATCGCGCGCATCCTCGGTGCTGGAGGAAAGATAGGCGTGCCAGGTCTTGCCGGTGACGCCGGCCGCTTCCGCGAGCGACGCGCAATGGGCATCGGCGCCTTTCAGGCCGCCCAGATCGGCGCCCTTGCCGGAGCCGACGCTGGTGACGAAGAAGCTCATGGTCTTGTCTTGCGAGAGCGCTGTGCCGGCAGATGCGGCAAGTGCCGCGGCAATGGCGGTGGCGGCAACGAGAAGAAGTTTACGCATGTCGGTCCTCCGGTTTCGAATGCCTTGCATTCGAAGAACGTTGCCGGAGCCCGGTTTAATCCGGTCCGAGCTTCGTTTATTCCGGCTGCCGGTAGGAGACGAAGCGGTTGTGCTTGGCCTGGAAGATCAGGCCCGTCTCCTTCAGCTCAGGGCTTGCCAGTGGCACGATGCGCCTGGCGATCTCGGACGGATGCGGCAGCGTCTCCGGATCCTCGCCGGGCATGGCCTGGGCGCGCATGGCCGTGCGGGTCGCACCCGGATCGGCGGCGTTCACCCTCAGCGGCAAGCTCTCCGTTTCATGCGCCCAGGACCGCATCATCGTTTCGACCGCGGCCTTGGAAGCCGCATAGGGCGCCCAGAAGGCGCGCGCCGAATGCGCCGCGCTGGACGACAGGATGATGGCACGGCCGGCGTCGGAAAGCCTGAGCAACGGATCGACCGAACGGATCAGCCGCCACGTCGAGGTGACATTGAGGGTCATCACTTTCTCGAACGTCTTGGCCTCGACATGGCCGATCGGCGAGATGACGCCGAGCATGCCGGCATTGGCCACCAGTATGTCGAGCTTGCCCCAGCGCTCATGGATCGCGCCGCCCAGCCGGTCGATGCCGGGCATGTCGGTCAGGTCGAGCGGCACCAGCGTCGCCTGTCCGCGGCCATCGGCCTTGATCTCGTCGTCGAGCTCCTCAAGGCCGCCCACCGTGCGCGCCACCGCGATCACATGCGCGCCAGCCGCGGCCAGTTCCCTGGCGATGAAATAGCCGATGCCGCGCGAGGCGCCGGTTACGACCGCCACGCGGCCGGAAAGGTCGAGGGTCATGCGAGATTGTCCGTGAGCTAAGCAATTCCGGGAAAAGTGTCTAACGGTTTTCCGTCCGGAATTGCGTCAAAACAAATATTGCGGCTTACGACCCGCCGCTCGCCAGCAGCGACAGCGTGCGCACATTGTCGTGGCCTTCGAAGTCGAGCAGGCGGGTGGGGTACTGTCCGGTGAAGCAGGCGTCGCAGAATTGCGGCTGGTCGTTGTCGCGGCGCGCCTCGCCGACGGCGCGGTAGAGGCCGTCGATCGAGAGAAAGCCGAGCGAATCGACGCGGATGAATTCGGCCATCTCCTCGACCGACATGCGCGATGCCAGGAGCTTCGACTTCTCCGGTGTGTCGACGCCGTAGAAGCAGGACGCGCTGGTCGGCGGCGATGCGATGCGCATATGCACTTCCTTCGCGCCGGCATCGCGCACCATCTGCACGATCTTCTGGCTGGTGGTGCCGCGCACGATCGAATCGTCGACCAGCACCACGCGCTTGCCCTCGATCATGCGACGGTTGGCGTTGTGCTTCAGCTTGACGCCCATGTGGCGGATCGAATCGCCCGGCTGGATGAAGGTGCGGCCGACATAGTGGTTGCGGATGATGCCAAGCTCGAAGGGAATGCCGGCGGCCTGTGAGAAGCCGATCGCGGCCGGCGTGCCGGAATCCGGCACCGGCACGACGATGTCGGCCTCGACCGGATTTTCCTGCGCGAGCTCGGCGCCGATGCGCTTCCTCACATCGTAGACGTTGCGGCCCTCGACCGAGGAATCCGGCCGCGCGAAATAGACATATTCGAAGATGCAGAAGCGCGTCTTCTGCGGCTCGAACGGGAAGATGCTTTCGATGCCCTTGGAGGTGATCACCACCATCTCGCCGGGCTTGATGTCGCGCACGAAGCGGGCGCCGATGATGTCGAGCGCGCAGGTTTCGGAAGCGAGGATCCAGGCGCCGTCGAGATCGCCTAGCACCAGCGGGCGGATGCCGAGCGGATCGCGGCAGCCGATCATCTTCTTGGCCGTCATCGCCACCAGCGAGAAAGCGCCCTCGACCTGGCGCACCGCGTCGATGAAACGCGAGTTCAGATCGCGCTCCTTGCTGGTCGCGACCAGGTGCAGCAACGTCTCTGTGTCGGAGGTCGAGGAGAAGATCGAGCCCTGCTTCTGCAGGGTGCGCTGCACGGTGAGCGCATTGGTGAGGTTGCCGTTATGGGCGACCGCCAGCCCGCCTTCGGCGAGCTCGGCGAAGAAAGGCTGGATGTTGCGAATGCCCGCGCCGCCGGTGGTGGCGTAGCGCGTATGGCCGATGGCGCGGTTGCCTTGCAGGCGGTCGAGCACCTGCTGCTTGGTGAATGTGTCGCCGATCAGCCCGACATGGCGCTCGACATGGAACTGGGTGCCGTCGTAGGAGACGATGCCGGCCGCTTCCTGGCCGCGATGCTGCAAGGCGTGAAGGCCGAGTGTGACGATGGCCGCGGCGTCCTGCCGGCCGAAAATGCCGAACACGCCGCATTCGTCATGGAAATGGTCGTCGGCCTCGGCGGAAAGGACTTTGCCTCTATCTGCCGTTGAGTCTGCCATCTGGTGCTCAAGCTCCGCTAAAGCTGCCATATAGGGCTATCGCCGGCTGAACGCAACGTACGCCGTCAGGCATTCACAAAATGCCTCAGGCCAACGCTATGGCTGGCCTGGATTTCAATTTGCCGGCGCTGGAGCGGGGGCCGGAGCCGGGGCAGGCGCTGGGGCCGGCTCGTTGTCGGCCGGGGCCTCGCCCTCGCTGTCATCAGGCGCCGTCGCGTTGTCGTCGCCGGTGGCCGGCGGCTCGGCCGCAGGCTGGTCGGTCGTGGCCGGCGCGCCGGCCTGCGGCGTGCCCTTATGCGTGTATTTGTTGACCAGTTCCTCGGTGTTCTCCGGCAGCACGCTTTCGAGCTTGGCGCCGATCGTCTCCAGCAGCGGCCGCGACTTGGCGTTGGCGATCCAGGCGGGCGCCTTGGCGCCGGCGAGCCAGTTGAAGAACAAAAGCGCCACCGCGACAACCAGGACGCCGCGCGCCGCGCCATAGAGGAAGCCGAGCGTCCGGTCGAGCGCGCCGATACGCGAATCGATGATCCAGTCGGCGAGCTTCATGGTGATGACGGAGACGACGATCAGCGCGATGAGGAAGACGATGCCGGCGGAGGCCGCCATCGCGATCTTGTCGTTGTCGATATAGGGCTGAACGTAGGGAAGGACCGGCTTGTAGAAAAAGAACGCGGCCGCCGCCGCCGCCGCCCAGGAAACCACCGACAGCACTTCGCGGGAGAAGCCGCGCACCATGGCGAGCATCGCCGAGACCAGGGTGAAGCCGACGAGGATTCCGTCAAGCAGCGTAATCGGCATGGTTCTCGCCCCACTTCCTGTCTTGCGGCCCGACGAGCCGCGTCACTCCTCGTCGTCGGCACGGCCGCGCCGTGAGCCGGCTATGCGCGCCACAAGGTCGGCAAGCTCGGTGGGCTGGAACGCGCCGGCCCCGATCCCCCCGGCAACTTCCTCGCTGCCGAGCGGCAGCACCGCGCTTCCAAAACCCAGCTTTTCGGCTTCCTTGAGGCGCTGCTGCGCATGCGCGACCGGCCTCACGGCGCCCGATAGGCTGATTTCGCCGAAATAGACGCAATCGGCGGGAAGGGCAAGACCGGTGAGCGACGAAACCAATGCGGCTGCGACCGCGAGATCGGCCGCCGGCTCCGAGATCCGGTAGCCGCCGGCGACGTTGAGATAGACGTCATGCTGGCCGAAGCGCACGCCGCAATGCGCCTCGAGCACGGCGAGCACCATCGACAGCCGCGCGCCGTCCCAGCCGACGACGGCGCGGCGCGGCGTGCCGAGCGAGGACGGCGCAACCAGCGCCTGGATCTCGACCAGCACCGGCCTGGTGCCTTCCATGCCAGCAAAAACAGCGGCACCCGGCGATTTCGCATGCCGTTCGCCGAGGAAAAGCTCGGATGGATTGGAGACCTCGCGCAGGCCCTTGTCCGACATTTCGAAGACGCCGATCTCGTCGGTCGGCCCGAAACGGTTCTTCACCGTGCGCAGGATGCGGAAGTGGTGATTGCCTTCGCCCTCGAAATAGAGCACGCCGTCGACCATGTGCTCGACGACGCGAGGGCCTGCGATCTGGCCTTCCTTGGTGACGTGGCCGACAAGCACGATGGCAGCGCCCGTGGATTTCGCGTAGCGGATCATCGCCTGGGCGGCGGCGCGCACCTGGGTGACGGTGCCCGGCGCCGAATCGGCAAGGTCGGTCCACAGCGTCTGGATGGAATCGAGGATGACGAGGTCCGGCCGCTTGCCGTCGGCGATGGTCGCCAGGATGTCCTCGACATTGGTTTCGGCGGCAAGCTCCACCGGCGTCGAGGCGACGCCGAGGCGCTGTGCCCTCAATCGGATTTGCGCCACCGCTTCCTCGCCCGAGACATAGACGATGCGATGGCCTTTCGAGGCGAGCGCCGCCGCGGCTTGCGTCAGAAGCGTCGACTTGCCGATGCCCGGATCGCCGCCGACCAGCAGCGCCGAGCCGCGCACGAAGCCGCCGCCGGTGGCGCGGTCGAGCTCGCCGATGCCCGACACGATGCGCGGCGCGTCCTCGATATCGCCGGCGAGACTGGTCAGCACCACGGCGCGGCCCTTGCGGGCGTTGCGCGTATTGGCCGGCCCCGAGCCGATGCCGCCGGCCGTGCCTTCCTCGACCAGCGTGTTCCACTCGCCGCACGCGTCGCATTTGCCGGCCCAGCGCTGATGCACCGAGCCGCAATTCTGGCAGATGAACTGAACGCGGGGTTTGGCCATTAGCGCTGTGCCGGTCGCCAATTGCCGGAGGTCGGCGGGACAGCACCCCCC
>CCNB01000009.1:66078-68046 GCA_000824785.1 Mesorhizobium plurifarium
GGGGGAGATCAGCAGCTTTGGCGACGGCACCCATCTTGCAACGTCTACGATTGGCGAAAGCCAACGCGACAGCCTATCTCCCCCCTTGCGGGGGAGATGTCCGGCAGGACAGAGGGGGGTGTGAAGGAACGAGGCCTTTCTCAAGAGATCACTCAAACCTCTCCGGCAGATGATGCTCCTCCGCGAGATCGGAGAAGCGCGTGAACTCGCCGTGGAAGGCGAGGCTGACGGTGCCGGTCGGTCCGTGGCGCTGCTTGGCGACGATCACCTCGGCCTTGCCGCGCGCTTCGTTCATCTCGTTTTCCCACTTGACGTATTCCTCGGTGCCGAGCTTCGGCTCGCGGTTCTTGAGGTAATATTCCTCGCGATAGACGAACAGCACCACGTCGGCGTCCTGCTCGATCGAGCCGGATTCACGAAGGTCGGAGAGCTGCGGGCGCTTGTCGTCGCGGCTTTCGACCTGACGCGACAGCTGCGACAGCGCGATGATCGGCACGCCGAGCTCCTTGGCAAGCGCCTTGAGGCCCGTGGTGATCTCGGTGATTTCCTGCACGCGGTTCTGCGAGGCGCGCGCACTCGATCCCTGCATCAGCTGGATATAGTCGATGACGATGAGGTCGAGGCCGCGCTGGCGCTTCAGCCGCCGCGCCCGGGCGGAGAGCTGCGCGATCGAGATGCCGCCGGTCTGGTCGATGAACAGCGGGATCTTCTGCATCGTCTGCGAGCAGGCGACGAGTTTTTCGAAATCCATCTCGGTGATTTCGCCGCGCCGGATTTTTGACGATGAAATCTCGGTCTGCTCGGAGATGATGCGGGTGGCGAGCTGCTCCGACGACATTTCCAGCGAGAAGAAGCCGACGACGCCGCCATTGGCGGCCTTGAACGTGCCGTCGGCCTGCTGCGCCGGCACATAGGCCTCGGCGATGTTGAAGGCGATGTTGGTCGCCAAGGAGGTCTTGCCCATGCCTGGGCGCCCGGCGAGCACGATCAAGTCGGAGGGCTGCAGGCCGCCCATACGGCGGTCGAGGTCGCGCAGGCCGGTGGAGATGCCGGACAAGTGGCCGTCGCGCATATAGGCTGCGTTGGCCATGTCGACGGCGGTCTTGACCGCATCGTTGAAGCTTTCGAAGCCGCCGTCGTAGCGGCCGGTTTCGGCGAGCTCGAACAGCCGCCGCTCGGCGTCCTCGATCTGCTCGGACGGCGACATGTCGACCGGCGCGTCATAGGCGATGTTGACCATGTCCTCGCCGACGGTGATCAGCGCGCGTCGCGTTGCGAGGTCGTAGATGGCGCGGCCATAGTCGGTCGCATTGACGACGGTGACGGCTTCGACGGCAAGCCGCACGACATATTGCGCCACCGTCATGTCGCCGACCTTCTCGTCGGCCGGCAGGAAGGTCTTGAGCGTGATCGGCGTCGCGATCTTGCCCATGCGGATGAGCTCGGACGCGACCTCGAAAATGCGGCGGTGCAGCGGCTCGTAGAAATGCGCCGGCTTGAGGAAATCGGAGACGCGATAGAAAGCGTCATTGTTGACGAGGATGGCGCCGAGCAGCGCCTGCTCGGCCTCGATGTTGTTCGGGGCCTCGCGATAAAGCGGCGTCTCCGCCGCGCCGAATTTCAGTGCCGCCTCTGCCATGATGTCCCCGATTTCGATCCCGTCTCCTCGATATCAGAACGGCAAGATTCGGTGCTGACCTTTCTGCAACACTCCGCGGCCCAATCGGCTTGATGCCCAATGTTCACAGGATCGGCGAACCATCCACAGGACAGTATTCCGGTGGCCCGATTCCGTTTGACTCGGCAAGTCGTGATTCTTACCGGCGGGCATGGAACGAAGCAAGAACAATTTTACGGCCAGTTGCTCTTGCGGGTCGCTCACGGCAGGCCCTTTCAAGCGCTTGGGCGGAGTGGCGAGGGCGTTCGGGATTGGCCGAAACGCCTGAGCTTCGTCATCCACGGGCGGAG
>CCNB01000009.1:68056-146373 GCA_000824785.1 Mesorhizobium plurifarium
AGGATCCATTCCGTGACCTCGGAGCGTTGCGGCGGCGCAGAACGATCCTGGTTCTGCACCGTCTTCATTCGTTGCGAGAGGTCACGGAATGGATCCTCGGGTTTACGCGCCGCTGCGCGGCGCTCCGCCCGTGGATGACGAAGTGCCTACCGTATCGCCCCAGTCCGCCCGCCGCGCCGCCTTGAAAACATCCCCGTCGCGCTTGCTGAACAGGCGCTCCCCTGCGCTGCCGTCCGGCTGGCAGAGTTTCAGCACCACCTTGCCGGAACCACCTTTCGGCGGCGCAAGCACCCGCGCCGGGCGCGCCGATGCCGGCTGCCGGGAGGCGGCGAGATAGATGAATTTCTCATCCTCCCACGGCACGTCGGCTTCCTTGACCAGGCGATGCAGGCGCGAGCGGGCGACGCGGCGCGAAAAATGGCACCAGTCGGGCGGCGCGAGCGGGCAGGGCGCCGCGTGCGGGCAGGGCGCCAGCACGTGGGCGCCGGCTTCGATCAGTTGCCGCCGCGCGGCAAGGATGCGCTGCCAGCCGGCGGGCGTGCCGGGCTCGACCACAAGCAGCGTGTCGGCGGTCAACTGCCAGAGGCGACCGACGAGCCTCGGCAGCGAAGCCGGCGCGACCTCGTCGAGCACATAGGCGATGCTGACGAGGTCGGCGGGCCTGAGGTCGTCGAGATCGATGGTGGCGTCGCCGGCGATCCATTCGGTGCCGGCGGCGATCGCGCCGGCCGCCAGCGACTGCCCGACCTTGCGTACCGCGCCGCTCGCTTCGACCAGAACCGCCTGTTCCAGGTCCGGCCAGGCATCGAGCGTGGCCCAAAGCATGGTGCCAGGCCCGGCGCCGATGTCGAGCAAGGTCTTCGGCTGGAAATCCGGCCGCGCATCGGCCAGCGCATCGAGGCTGGCGCGGACCGCGGCATAGGTGGCCGGCAGCCGCGTCGCCAGATAGGCCTTGACCGCCATCTCCTCGCCCATATGCAGGCGGCCGTCGCGCAGCTCGGCGCGGTAGCGCTCCGAGAGCGTCCGCGCCGCCTGTTTCAGCGCCGGCAGCGGCACGTTCTCCAGGAGGCCGTCGACGCCTTGCCGCAATTGAGGGGGGAGTTCCATCTCTCAAGCCCCGCGCGGCGCAAGCAGGATCACGGAGGCGCCGACGATGCAGATCGCCGCGCCGGCCAGGTCCCATCGGTCGGGGCGCGCGCCTTCGACCAGCCACAGCCAGCCGAGCGAGGCCACGATGTAGATGCCGCCATAGGCGGCATAGGCGCGTCCCGCCGCGTCGGTGCCGACCAGCGACAGCAGGAAGGCGAACAGCGCCAGCGAGACGAGGCCAGGAACGAGCCAGAGCGGCGACTTCTCCAGCCGCCACCACGCCCAGAACGAGAAGCAGCCGGCGATCTCGGCAAGGGCGGCTGCGGTGTAGATGAGGTAAGTCATGAAAAAGGTCTCGCGAACGAGACCTTTTTCATGGCGTCAGGCCACAATGGCAAGCGGCATTGCGCGCCTATTCAACCTTCTTGCGGCGGGTCGGCTTGGAGGGGGCAGGCGCCGCCGGCTCCTTGTGGCCGATGTCGCGCAGCTCCAGCGCCTTTTCACATTTGGCCATGTAGTCGCGCGTCATCGGCAGCGTGTCGTTCTTCTTGGCGATCTGGAACTGGAAGATCACCAGGTCCTGCCAGCGGAAGGCGGCCTCGGAGGCGGCGAGGTAGAACTCCCACATCCTGCAGAAGCGCTCATCGTAGATCGCCTTCGCCTTGTCGCGGTTGGCGGCAAAGCGCGCGCCCCAATGCTTGAGCGTGTCGGCGTAATGCAGCCGCAGGATTTCGATGTCGGTGACGACGAGGCCCGACTTCTCGATCGCCGGCAGCACTTCCGACATCGCCGGGATATAGCCGCCGGGGAAGATGTACTTGCGGATGAAGGCGCTGGTCGCCCACGGCACGCCGGAGCGGCCGATGGTGTGGAGCAGCATGACGCCGTCCGGCTTCAGAAGCGTCGCGGCCTTGTCGAAGAAGGTGCGGTAGTGGTTGACGCCGACATGCTCGAACATGCCGACCGAGACGATGCGGTCGAAACGCTCGTTGATGTGGCGGTAATCCTTGAGATCGAAATGCACGCGGTCCTGCAGCCCCTGCGCATGCGCGCGGTCGGTCGAGACGCCGTGCTGCTCCGTCGACAGCGTCACGCCCTGCACGTCAACGTCGAAGGCCTTGGCGAGATAGAGGCCGAGCCCACCCCAGCCGGAGCCGATGTCGAGCACCGTCTGGCCCGCCTTGAGCCTGAGCTTGGCGGCGATGTGGCGCTTCTTGGCAAGCTGCGCTTCGTCCAGCGTCATGTCGGGCTGCTCGAAATAGGCGCAGGAATACTGCATGTCCTCGTCGAGGAAGAGCTTGTAGAGCTCGCCGGAGAGGTCGTAGTGCCGCTCGACGTTACGGCGCGAGCGCGAGGCGGTGTTGATCTGCTGCAGCCGGCGGAAGGCGTGGCGCAGGCCCTCGATCGCCTTCGACCAGGTCACGTCGATGCCGCTCGAGCCCATATTCTGGAACGCGATGCGCATCAGGCCGAGAACGCCGCCCTCGAGCACGTCGAGTTCGCCGTCCATGTATGATTCGGGCACCGCCAGCATCGGGTCGAAGGTGATGGCGCGCTCGGCATGCGAGGTCTTGATATGGATATGCACCGGTTCGCCGCTGCCGTCGCCAAACTTGTGCGTCGTGCCCTTCGGGCCGGTCACCTTGAGGTCTCCGACGCGCACCAGGCGTTCGAGAACGTGTTTCAACAGGATGTTCATGACCAAATGTCCCCTCAGTCGGATCACCCGGTAATCGGACTGGAATGCCAAAGCGAAAGTGCCACAGCGCGCGGCCCGCGTCCAATCGACGCGCTACGCTGTAATGTGCACAAGATATGGGGTGTCGAAAAGTTCCATTTGGCACAAAAAAGCCCGGGTCGGAGACCCGGGCGTTGGTCCAGAAATCCTGGACATGTGTGAGCCGAGGCGATGCCTCGGAAACTGTGCCGGTCAGGCCCGGCGATCAGGCGTTCTCTTCGCCGCCTTCGAACTCGGCGTTCGGATCGAAGAAATTCTCCGGCCGCGCATTGTCGTTGATGTCGTCGCCATAGATGGCTTCGGCGGTGGTCAGCGTCTCGCCCTTGGCCTGGCGCTCCGCCTCGTCGGCCGAACGGGCGACGTTGAGCGTCACGGTGACCTCGACTTCCGGATGCAGCGCGATCGCGACATTGGAGAGGCCGATGGTCTTGATCGGCTGGTTGAGCTCGATCTGGTTGCGGCTGACGGTGAAGCCTTCGGCGGTCAGCAACTCGGCGATGTCGCGGGTCGACACCGAGCCGTAGAGCTGGCCAGTCTCGCCGGCCGAGCGCACGACGATGAAGCTCTTGCCGTCGAGCGTCTCGGCGATCTTGGAGGCCTCGGACTTGCGCTCCAGGTTGCGGGCTTCGAGCTGAGCGCGCTGGCCTTCGAACTTCTTCTTGTTGGCTTCGTTGGCGCGCAGCGCCTTGCCCTGCGGCAAAAGGAAATTGCGGGCGAACCCGTCCTTGACCTTGACGGTCTCGCCCATCTGGCCGAGGCGGGAAATGCGCTCGAGGAGAATGACTTCCATGGTTTCGTTCCTTTCGGTTGGCGCCATCTGGGACGGCGTCGGATTCGTTGGAACAGGTCAGGAAGCAAAAAGGGCGTCGCCGCCGGTGTCGCTGTCCTGCCTGTCTCGGCAGTTAGAGGCTATTCGCCCCAACTCGGGATTTGACTTCAAACCGCCATGGCGCCCGTCGCCGCGGGGTGGAAGCGGGCGGCAAGCCGCCCGCCTTGAACTTCATCAGGCCTTAGCGGACCACGTAGGGCAGCAGGCCGAGGAAGCGGGCGCGCTTGATCGCCTTGGCGAGCTCGCGCTGCTTCTTCTGGCTGACGGCGGTGATGCGCGAGGGCACGATCTTGCCGCGCTCGGAAATGTAGCGCTGCAGGAGACGCACGTCCTTGTAGTCGATCTTCGGGGCATTGGCGCCGGAGAACGGGCAGGTCTTGCGGCGGCGATGGAACGGGCGCCGGGTCGGGATCTGGTTGATGTCGACCATTATTCTGCACCCCCTTCAAAGCCTTCGCGCGGACGGCGCGGGCCACGGTCGCCGCCTTCACGGTCGCCGAACGAACGCGGACCACGGTCGCCGCGGTCGCGGTCGCCGAAGGAACGCGAGCCACGATCGCCACGGTCACGGTCGCCGAAGCCGCCGCGCTCGGAGCGCTCTTCGCGCTTCTGCATCATTGCCGAAGCGCCTTCCTCATGCGCCTCGACCTTGATGGTGAGGAAGCGCAGGACGTCTTCCGACAGGCCCATCTGACGCTCCATTTCGTTGAGCGCGGCCGGCGGGCAGGTGATGTCCATCAGCGTGTAGTAAGCCTTCCGGTTCTTCTTGACCCGGTAGGTGAGGGACTTCAGTCCCCAGTTCTCGATCCGGCCGACCGATCCGCCATTCGCGGTGATGACGCCCTTGTACTGTTCGACAAGAGCGTCAACCTGCTGCTGCGACAGGTCCTGCCGGGCAAGAAACACATGTTCGTAAAGAGCCATTATGTCTTTCTGCCTTTCTTCGTTTCTCTGTCCGGCCCTCGCGGCTAAGCCTCTGCAACTTGTCTGACCCGACGGAACGGGGAAGAAAGGAGCATCACGAGACGGTCGAGAGCGGAGACACGGGAGGCTAAAAAGCGCTTCTGGCTTCGTGTCGCGGCTTCGAAAAGCCACGGCCCTCCGTTCAGCCCCCAGCAAGGACCGGCAGATTGCGGGCGTCTATATAGCAATTTCCGGCGAAGGCAAGGCCGGGTCGTGTGTCAGACTGAATTTCTGCTATGGCCGAGAAACAAGTCGCCGCTATGTCACCAATGGCCGAAAGCGTGAACGGCCGATGGACGAGGGGCACCTCTTGCTGGGGGAGGAACGTTAGGATGAGCACCGATCGGGACACCGTGCGATCCTATGATGCAGACGCGGCGCAGTACGCCGCCGAGGCCGCGGCGATGCCCCAATGGGTCGCGGCCGAGATCGATGCGTTCGTGGCCGAACTTGGCGGCTCGGGAAGAGTGCTGGAGATCGGAAGCGGCGGCGGGCGAGATGCAGTCGAGCTTGAGAAGCGGGGGATCAGCGTCCGACGTACCGACGTTGCACAGGGCTTCGTCGAACTTCTTCGCAAGAGCGGCTTTGACGCCGACCTCTTGGACCCGCTGACCGACGACCTGACAGACCCGCACCGTCCCGGCATGCCGTACGACGGTATCTGGGCCTGTGCCTGTATGATCCACGTCGCGCGCGAGGATTTCGGCACAGTGCTTGGAAGACTTGCCGAGGCGACCAGGACCGGCGGCCGGCTGCATGTCTCGGTCAGAGACGGCGACGGCGAGGATGTCTCGATAGGCGGCAGCGCTGCGGCGCCACGACGCTATGTCGAGACATACTGGCGCGAGGCCGCCCTGCGGTCCGGACTGACAGACGCTGGCTGGACGGTTAGCGAGATACGTCGGTGCATGGGTAGGCCCGATGATTGGTGGCTGAGCGCTCGGGCGAGCCGTGCATGAGGTCCATTGCATTTCGGGCAGGCGGTGCGCCAGCGCGACCGATACCCGATCTTGCGGTAATCGGGCTTTAACCACCCCAAAAGGTTGCATCCGGTTGTAACCGCGCGTTTATCATGAAAGGAGCATGAGAGGCGCGCGGGCCGCAAGGCGGCCGGAAATCGGCCGATTCCCATCAAGCAATTCCAGGGGTAGGGAATGCTTCTCAGGCAGTTTTGGCGCTCTCGGCGCGGCAATTTCTCGTTGATGCTGGCGGTGGGCATGCCCGCCATGCTGGGCGCGGTGGCGTTTGCGACCGACGTCTCGACGCTGATGCGGGCCAAAAGCAATCTGCAGAACGCGCTGGACGCGGCGAACCTCGCTTCCTCGCATCTGGGCGACGCCGAGGTGACGCGCGCCGATGCCTTCAACAGCTATTTCCAGGCCAATATCGCCAGCCACGGCGAGCTTTCCAACCCGAAGGCCACGCTGACGGTCGACAGGGGCGTCAACTTCGTCAAGACCAGGGCCACCGCCTCGGCGGACGTCAATCTCAACTTCGCATTCCTGTTCGGCGCCGAAAAGCACATCAGCGTCGACGCTTCCGCGGTCGAATCCAACAACCAGCTCGAAGTGGTGCTGGTGCTGGACAACACCGGCTCGATGGCCGGCGCGCGCATTACCGCGCTGCGGACGGCGACCAAGTCGCTGCTCGATTATCTCGAAGCGGTCAAATCGCGGACCCGTTCCGTCCGCGCCTCTCTGGTGCCATTCGTCACGGCTGTCAACGTCAATGGCCCCGAATTCGACCCGTCCTGGATCGACATGGACGGCAAGTCGTCCACCAACGGCGTCAATTTCCCGATGATCGACGGCAAGCGGCCGAACCATATGGCGCTGTTCAGGCAGCTTGGCCAGAAGGGCGGATGGAACAACACGGGCTGGAAGGGCTGCGTCGAGGCGCGGCCAGGTGCCTTGAACATTTCCGATACGCCGCCGGACCCCTCGAAGCCCGATACGCTGTTCGTGCCGTATTTCGCGCCGGACGATCCGGACGTCGCCAAGAAGCCGTCGGCCTCCTACGGCAATTCGTCGACCGGCTACAACAATTCCTATCTGGACGACAGTATCGACAAGACCAAGCTGAACCAGAACATACTGGGCATCGATCTGAGCGGGCTGCTGACGGGCGATCTGACGACGATCGCGAAATACGTCGCCTCGACCGCGAAGATAATCACCGAGACTGGCAGCACGATCACCATCGGTCCGAACCGCGCCTGCCCGACGCCGATCATTCCCCTGACCGACAACTTCGACAAGCTGCGCTTGGCGGCAAGCCAGATGAGCGAGTGGAACGGCTCCGGCACCAACGTGTCGGAGGGCTTGAGCTGGGGCCAGCGGGTGCTGTCGCCGCAGCCGCCTTACACCGACGCCGCCCCTTACAAGACGGCCGGCGTCACCAAGGTGGTGATGCTTTTGACCGACGGCGAGAACGTCGTCTACGGCGCCTCCAACACGCCGCAGAAATCGGACTACACCTCCTACGGCTACCTTGCCAGCGGCCGTTTCGGTTCAAGCAACCAGACGACGGCGGCGCGCAACGTCGACGGCTGGACCAAGGCTGTCTGCGCCCAGTTGAAGAGCCAGGGTGTCCAGATCTACACCATGGTGCTGCAGGCCGACACGGCGGCCAACCGCTCGCTCTACAGCGCCTGCGCTTCGGACCCGAGCGACTATTACGCCGTCGAGGACCCGGCCAAGCTCCCTAACGTCTTCCAGACGATCGCCAACAAGTTCTCCAGGCTGCAGCTCACCAACTGACGGGGGGCGCCGCGGCCCTGACGACGGGCGACACCTGCAACGAAGCGGCGCTACGCGGCGGGAAAGATGGCGCGCCAAGTCAGCCTTCTGCGCCGCTTAGTCCCCGCATCCGCATTCGACAAGAGCCTGCGAAAGCAGCTCGGGCTGCCGGTCAGAAGCTGAAATCAAGGGCATCCGAGACCGACGGCAAGCTGACACACGACGAAATCGTCTTTCGCAACTCATCTCAGCTCGTATGTGCGACGAGCTTGTCCACCGTCTCGGGGAAAAAGTCGGGCGCCGATCGCCGCTTGCCGAACATCATGTCGTACTGGATGAGGCGGAAATCGTTGATCTTCGGATCGATCTGCTTTTGCCTCGCCCAGTCCGGCGTCGCTTCGCCCGCGGGCGACAGGAGCAGGTTGCGGTCGACCACCCGGTAATGCTCCCGCAGCGCGCCGAGGAAACCGGTGTAATAGGGGTGGGTGATGCCGGCCGTGGTCAGGATGTGGTAGGGCAGGAAGGCCGGGCTGACCGAGCCCAGGTTCTGCACCGGGCCGGAGCGGTTCGACCAGATGACCAGCGGCGTGTCGTGGTGCTCGAGCGCGGCGTCGCTAGGCTCCTTGCGCGGCGCGACATTGTCCTTGAGGAAGCCGGTCTCGACATAGACGGGTCCGAGCGGCGGCAGGTGGTCGCCGAAGAAAGCGATGATGGTCGGGCGCTCACGCTTCTTCGCCCAGTCGATCAGCCTCTGCAGGCCGCGGTCGGCGTCGGCCGAGCCCTCGGCATAGGAAAGCAGCGATTCCCGCGCCCAGGAACTGATCGGCGCATCGACCGAATGCGTCGGATTGTAGTAGCGGTAGGGCTCGTAAGGCCCATGGTTCTGCAGGCTGACGGCGAACAGGAACACGGGATCGTCGCTGGCGTCCGCCTCGCGGATGATCTCGTCGGTCATCGCCGCGTCGGAAGCCAGCGGCCCGCGCTTTTCCATCGGCGGCAGCGTCTCTTCCGAGCGGAAGTCGTTGAAGCCGAAATCGGCATAGACGGCGCCGCGGTTCCAGAACCAGTTGGTGCCGGGATGGATGGCGCGCGCCCGGTAGCCCTCGCTCTTCAGGAAGGTCGCCAGCGAGGGCGTCGGGGTGCGCACATATTGCTGGTAGGGGATCGAGCCGGCCGGCAGGAAGGCGTTGGAAAAGCCGGTCAGCGCCTCGAACTCGATGTTGGCGGTCATGCCGCCGAATTCGGGCGAGAACATCGAGCCGGACCGCAAGGCGCGCACTGTCGGGATCGGATCGGGCTTGATGCTGACGCCCGGCAGTTGTGTCGGATCCCAGAAGGATTCGCTCATCACCACGACGATATCCGGCTTCTCGTCCGGCACCGAAGCGGCGACGTTGGGCCGCTGGATCGCATCCATCGTCTTTTGCGAATAGCCGGGCGGCGCCGAGACATGCGCCATCGGCACGTTCATCGCGAAGGCGAGCGCAAAGCCGTTGGAGGCGTAGTTCTCCTTCTGGTCCCACATGATCGGGATGATCTGCAGCCGGTCGCGCGTCCACGAGAAGGTGGCGTAGTCCATGATCGAGACGAAGAAGGCGAGCAGCGGCACGGCAAGCGCCAGCCGCGCCAGGCGGCCCTTGCGGCTGAGGATCGGCACACGCCGGCGCCAGGTCCGCCAGCAATAGACGAGCAGCGTCAGGCCGCCGATGATGGCCGCGGCCAGCATGATGGCCGTCCACGGCCGTTCGCGCACCAGAAGCGGCATCAGCGCCACGATCTGGCGGGCAAACAGGAAATCCGTCGGATAGAGCGGATCGCCGAGATAATGCGATTTCTGGTGGCCGACAAAGGCTAGCGCCAGAGTCAGCGGCGCCACGATCATCAGGCTCTGATGGCTGCGGCCCAATATGGCGTCAAGCCCGACCAGCACCAGCGCGAAGAGGATGATGGTGGTCCAGCCCGGCTTAAACGGCTGCAGGAAGAAATCGACCGTGCCGAAGAAATCGCCGCGCACGATCCATTCGATCGCGAAGACAAGCAGGGCCGCCGCGAGAACTGTAGTCAGGCCATAGCGTACGGTCGGCCAGGTTCGTCCGGGCAGATAGCCGGTGGACGGATCGTCTTCCAAAAAGCCCGGCACGGGCTTGGCCACGCCTTGTCTGGTCCTTGCCACTCTGTTTTCCCCCGGCCCACGCAACACGCCTTCCACGCCCGTCACGCTTCTGTCATCGAAGTGTCACGCAAAGCTAGCGCCTGTGGCGGAAATAAGAAGAGCCAGCAACCCAAACGTGAGCGGTTTTCATCAGGTGTGATCGCCAAAAAGCCTTTCGGAACAGGCAGTCGGCAACCTTTTCCGGCCGAATTGCGGATCCAAAGGGCGCCGGCGGGCTTGACTTGGCCGTCCGCCTTGCGCCAGAGGCAGGGAAAAACCAGCCTCTGGAGAGACTTCAATGGCCGTCGCATTCACCTTTCCGGGACAGGGCAGCCAGGCCGTCGGCATGGGCAAGGACCTCGCCGACCAATTCCCGGAAGCGCGCCGCGTCTTCGAGGAAGTGGACGCCGCGCTCGGCGAAAAACTGTCGAAACTTATCTGGGAAGGGCCGGAAGAGACGCTGACGCTGACCGCCAACGCCCAGCCGGCGCTGATGGCGGTGTCGCTGGCGGCGATGCGGGCGCTCGAAGCGCGCGGCTTCTCGCTGAAGGACAAGGTGGCCTATGTCGCCGGCCATTCGCTGGGCGAATATTCCGCGCTTGCCGCGGCCGGCTTCGTTTCGGTTGGTGACGCGGCGCGGCTGCTTCGGACCCGCGGCAATGCCATGCAGGCCGCGGTGCCGGCAGGCGAGGGCGCGATGGCGGCCATCATCGGGCTGGAGCAGGCCGATGTCGAAGCGGCTTGCGCCGAGGCCGCGCTTGGGGTGGACAAAAGCTCCGTCTGCCAGGTCGCCAACGACAATGGCGGCGGCCAGCTGGTGATTTCGGGTGCCAAGGCGGCGGTCGAACTGGCGGCGAAGCTGTGCACCGAAAAAGGCGCCAAGCGGGCGCTGATGCTGCAGGTGTCCGCTCCCTTCCACTCGGCGCTGATGACGCCGGCGGCCGACATCATGCGCGAAGCGCTGGCTGGTGTCGCGAAATCGGCGCCCGTGGTTCCGATCGTCTCCAACGTCACCGTGACCCCGACCCGCGACCCCGACGAGATCGCCCGCCGCCTGGTCGAGCAGGTGGTTGCCCGGGTGCGCTGGCGCGAGACGGTGGAGTGGTTCGGCGCCAATGGCGTGTCGACGCTTTACGAGGTCGGCGCCGGCAAGGTGCTGTCGGGCCTGGCGCGCCGCATCAACCGCGAGATCGCCACCGGCGCCGTCGGCACGGCGGCGGAAGTCGAAGCCGCGCTGACGGCACTTGGCTAAGGAGCGCTCGAACGTTACCGATAGGTGTCGAATTGTTCACTTCGAAGATTGGTTTAAGCAAAACCGAACGGCTGAACGAGGACTATCGCGTTGCAGCTGAGGTTGTGGAGCGCATTCGGCGCGGTGACGAGGATGTCCTAAAGGCCGAAGATTTCTGGCGTGGTTTGGATGATTTGACGTATACGGAGCCAGGATCGCCCGCGGCGAATTCGGAAAAATGAGGTTGCAAAAATGTTCGAACTGACCGGCCGCAAGGCGCTCGTCACCGGCGCAACGGGTGGCATCGGGGAGGCGATCGCCAGGGTGCTGCACAGCCAGGGCGCCATCGTCGGCCTGCACGGTACCCGCGTGGAGAAGCTGGAAGCCCTCGCCGGCGAGTTGGGCGACCGGGTAAAGCTGTTTCCGGCGGATCTGACGAACCGCGACGCGGTCAAGGCGCTCGGGCAGAAGGCGGAAGCCGACCTCGAAGGCGTCGACATCCTTGTCAACAATGCCGGCATCACCAAGGATGGCTTGTTCGTGCGCATGTCGGACGCCGACTGGGACAGCGTGATCGAAGTCAACCTGACCGCCGTGTTCCGGCTCACCCGCGAGCTCACCCATCCGATGATGCGCCGTCGCCATGGCCGCATCATCAACATCACTTCGGTGGTCGGCGTCACCGGCAATCCCGGCCAGACCAATTACTGCGCCTCCAAGGCCGGCATGATCGGCTTCTCCAAATCGCTGGCGCAGGAGATCGCCACCCGCAACATCACCGTCAACTGCGTCGCTCCGGGCTTCATCGAATCGGCCATGACCGACAAGCTCAACGACAAGCAGAAAGAGACGATCATGGCCGCGATCCCGACAAGGCGCATGGGCACCAGCGCCGAGATTGCGTCCGCCGTCGCCTATCTTGCTTCCAATGAAGCAGCTTACGTCACCGGCCAGACCATTCATGTGAATGGCGGCATGGCGATGATCTAGGGCGATCTGGAGCGCCGGGCGCCTGTGAAAACAGCCAATTCGGCTTGGACGCCCGTCATTTTTCGTGTAATGCGGCCCGCAACCCGGCGGTTCGGGCAAAAACCGGTCCTGTGGCGTTGCGTTGCCCGCAAGACCATCTTTCAGCTTGATTAGCGGCATTCCGCCCGCTAACGAAGATAGACAACATAAGACGAGGATTGCCCCAAATGAGTGACACCGCAGAGCGCGTCAAGAAGATCGTCATCGAGCATCTCGGCGTCGATGCCGACAAGGTGACGGAGCAGGCGAGCTTCATCGACGATCTGGGCGCGGACAGCCTCGACACGGTCGAACTCGTCATGGCGTTCGAAGAAGAATTCGGCGTCGAAATTCCAGACGATGCCGCCGAGACCATCCTGACCGTCGGCGATGCCGTGAAGTATATCGACAAGGCCTCGGCCTGAGTTCTTTCGCGGGCATCACCGGGGAGGACCTGCGATGAGGCGTGTCGTCGTCACGGGCCTTGGCCTGCTTTCGCCGTTCGGCATGGGCTTTGAGCACAGCTGGCGGGAATTGCTCTCCGGCCGCAGCGCCTGCCGCCGCGTCACCGAATTCGAGGTGGACGATCTTGCCTGCAAGATCGCCCACATCATTCCGCGCGGCGACGGCTCGAATGGAACCTTCAATCCGGAGGCCGTGCTCGAGCCGAAGGAATTGCGCAAGATCGGCGACTTCATCCTTTACGGCATCGCGGCCGCCGACGAGGCGCTGGCCGATTCCGGCTGGAAGCCCGAAACACATGAGGACCAGTGCGCCACCGGCGTGCTGATCGGCTCCGGCATCGGCGGCATCGACGGCATCGCCGAAAACGCGATGATCCTGAAGGATCGCGGCCCGCGCCGCATCAGTCCCTTCTTCATCCCCGGACAGATCATCAACCTGGTTTCGGGCCAGGTTTCCATCCGTCACGGCTTGAAAGGCCCGAACCATGCGGTGGTCACCGCCTGCTCGACCGGCGCGCATGCCATCGGCGACGCGGCCCGGCTGATCATGTGGGGCGATGCCGACGTCATGGTGGCGGGCGGCGCCGAAGCGCCGATCACCAGGCTGTCGATCGCCGGCTTCGCCGCCTGCCGCGCGCTCTCCACCGAACGCAACGACGCGCCGGAAACCGCTTCGCGTCCCTATGACCGCGATCGCGACGGTTTCGTCATGGGCGAGGGCGCCGGCGTCGTCGTGCTGGAAGAGCTCGAGCACGCCAAGGCGCGCGGCGCCAAGATCTATGCGGAAGTCACCGGCTACGGACTGACCGGCGACGCCTACCACATCACCGCCCCCGCCGAGGACGGCGACGGCGCCTTCCGCTGCATGACGGCGGCGCTGAACCGGGCGAAGCTTTCGCCGGCCGATGTCGATTACATCAACGCCCATGGCACCTCGACCATGGCCGACACGATCGAGCTTGGCGCGGTCGAGCGGCTGGTCGGCAATGCGGCCTCGAAGATTTCGATGTCATCGACAAAGTCGTCCATCGGCCATCTGCTGGGCGCCGCGGGCGCCGCGGAAGCGATCTTCTCGATCCTCGCCATCCGAGACAATGTTGCGCCCGCCACCATCAATCTCGACAATCCGGAACGCGAGACGGCGATCGACCTCGTGCCGAACAAGCCGCGCCAGCGCCAGATCGACGTCGCGCTGTCGAACTCCTTCGGGTTCGGCGGCACCAACGCCTCGCTCGTGTTCCAGCGTTATAATGGCTGAGTAGCAACCGGAGCAGTCCCACGGAGCGCGCGCGGTTTCCCCTCCGAATTGCTCAGAGACAGACTAATCGGCAGTCCGCCAACTGCCGTCATTTTTGCCAAATTCGCCCCTAGCTTTTCGACGGGGGATTCGTTGCAAGATCAGACGGCAGGGCGTCATGAACACTAATCCGAGCGACGGGGAATTCGGACGGCAAGGCACGAAGGGGCCGATCGTGCCGAAGACCGCGGCCGAGGCGTTGCGTCCGGAAGCCGGCACACCACCGCCGTCGAAGCGTTCGCGCGCCTCGCGCAGCCAGGTCGTCGTGTTCCTGAATTTCTTCCTCTCCTTGGTCATCCTGGTGGTGCTCGCCTCGGGTGCGGCGCTCTATTTCGGCATGCAGGCTTTCGTCGAACCCGGCCCGTCCGCCAATGGCGACACCTTCATGATCAAGCCGAACACCGGCGTGCAGGAGATCGCCGACCAGCTCGAGCGCCGCAGCCTGATCAGCGATGCCCGCATCTTCCGGCTCGGCGTGCGCGCCACCGGCAACGAATCGGCGCTGAAGGCCGGCGAATATGCCATCAAGCCGCGCGCTTCGATGCGCGACATCATGGAACTCTTCAAGAGCGGCAAGTCGGTGATGTACTCGCTCACCATTCCCGAAGGGCTGACGGTCGAGCAGGCGCTGCAGCGCGTCGCCGACCAGGAGGCGCTCACCGGCGACATGCCGGCGACCTTGCCGCCGGAGGGCAGCATCGCCACCGACACGCTGCGCTTCACCCGCGGCGCTACCAGGCAGCAGATGGTCGACAAGCTGATCGCCGACCAAAAGAAGCTGGTCGAAGACGTCTGGTCGCATCGCGCGCCCGACCTGCCGATCGCCAACATCGATGACTTCGTCACGCTCGCCTCGATCGTAGAGAAGGAAACGGGCAGGAGCGACGAGCGTTCGCGCGTCGCCGCGGTGTTCCTCAACCGCTTGGCCAAGGGCATGCGGCTGCAGTCTGACCCGACCATCATCTACGGCCTGTTCGGCGGCAAGGGAAAGCCCGCCGACCGCCCGATCTATCAGTCGGACCTCGACAAGCAGACGCCTTACAACACCTACATGATCAAGGGCCTGCCGCCGACGCCGATCGCCAATCCGGGCCGTGCGGCGCTCGAAGCGGTCGCCAATCCGTCGAAGACCGACGACCTCTATTTCGTCGCCGACGGCAATGGCGGCCATGTCTTCGCAGCGACGCTCGAAGAGCATAACCAGAACGTCGCCCGCTACCGGGCGCTGCAGAAGAAGCAGGCGGACGCCGCCGCCAAGGCTTCCGGCCAGACGACGGCGCCGGCCGCTCCCGATGGCAATGCCGACGGCGGTAACAACAGCGACGGCGGCGAGAATGGCGACGCCGGCGGCGACGCCGCGCAGTAGGCTTGCCGCACGCGTCCTTTGACGCGGGGCCATATTCATGTTTTGAGGGGGCGCCGGCAGATTGCCGGGCGATTTCTGGGGCGCGCAGCGCACTGGGCCACGCATGCCTGGGCTGCGACAGGGGGACGACAGGGCAATGAGCCTGCAGAGCATGACCGGTTTTGCGCGGTCCGCCGCCGAAAGCGATGGCACCTCGATCGCCTGGGAGGTGAAATCGGTGAACGGCAAGAGCGCCGAGGTGAGGCTGAGGTTGCCGCAGGGCTTCGACCGGCTGGAAACCGGCGTCCGCCAGACCGTTCAGAAGCGCTTCGCGCGCGGCAATTTCCAGGCGACGCTAACCGTCGGTCGCGCCGCCGCCAGGCAAACCCAGCCGGTGGTCAACGAGGCCTTCCTCAAGGATCTGGCGGGGCTGGCCAAGCGCTTGCAGGAGCAGTTCGGCACCCAGCCGGCTACCGCTGACGGCCTGCTTTCCCTGCGCGGCGTGCTGGATATTCCCGAGGCCGTCGAGACCGAGGAGGAGCGGGCCGCCCTTGACGCCGCGATCCTGTCGGCGCTCGAGGCGGCGCTTACCGGGCTGGAGCAGGCGCGCCGAGGCGAGGGCGCGGCACTTGGCGCGCTGCTCGTAGGCCATATCGACATCATCGAGGCGCTGACGCTGAAGGCGGAGGCCGATCCCTCGCGCGAGCCTGCGGCAATCCGCGAGCGCATCGCCGAGCAGGTGCGTCTGTTGATGGACGCCTCGGCCAACCTCGATGCTGTCCGGCTGCACCAGGAAGCTGCCTTCCTCGCCACAAAGGCCGACATCCGCGAGGAGATCGACCGGCTGAAGACGCATGTCGCATCTGCGCGGGCGCTGCTCAAAAGCGGCGGTGCCGTCGGTCGCAAGCTCGATTTTCTCGCGCAGGAATTCAACCGCGAATCGAATACGTTGTGCTCGAAGTCGAACGCCGCCGCGGTGACCGCGATCGGGCTTGAGCTCAAGGCGGTGGTCGACCAGTTTCGCGAGCAGGTCCAGAATCTGGAGTGACGGGAATGGTTGCCAAGGAGCCGACGGCTGCCAGGGATCTGGGATCCCGCATCCGCCGCCGCGGATTGATGCTGGTGCTGTCGTCGCCCTCGGGCGCCGGCAAGTCGACGATCGCGCGCAACCTGCTGGAAAAAGATTCAAGTCTGGAGTTGTCGGTATCCGTCACCACACGGCCGCGCCGTGGCTCGGAGATCGATGGCGTCCACTACCATTTCACCACCATGCGCGAGTTCGAGCGGCTGCGCGATTCCGACGCGCTGCTCGAATGGGCCGAAGTTCACGGCAACTGCTACGCGACGCCGCGCGAGCCCGCGGAAGTGGCGCTGGCCGAGGGCCGCGACATGCTCTTCGACATCGACTGGCAGGGCGCCCAGCAGCTCAAGGAGAAGATGCGCGCCGACATCGTCTCGATCTTCATCCTGCCGCCGTCGATGAAGGAGTTGAAGGCGCGCCTGAAGCGCCGCGCCGAGGACCAGGAATCCGTCATCGAGACCAGGCTGAAGAACGCCCGCCTCGAGATCGAGCATTGGAAGGAATACGACTTCGTCATCGTCAACGACGATCTCGACCGCGCCTTCGCCGAGGTCCGCGCCATCGTCACCGCAGAGCGTCTGCGCCGCGACAGGCGGCCTGGCCTGTTCGACTTCATTTCGGGATTGCTGGACGAGAAGACGGGGTGAGGCAGGCCGGACAAGCCGGATAGCGTCAGCTATCTGTACGATCGTCGGGCCACCGCTGTGCTCCGTGAAGCACGCGAAGGATTCGAATCCTGCTCTCGACTAACTGATAGACGCGACATATGGCGTGCCCACGATGACAAGCTCTCGTGTTCCTGAGAGTCTGCCGGTACGGCCGCTCTCGGGAAAGTCGCGGAGATGGCCTGTCGCGGTAACAATCCGCTCATCGATCGCAATTGCGGCGGCAGGGTGTCAGCCTCGATATACGTGAATATCCCGTCGCGATCCGAAAGTGCGAATGCCGACCAGACGATCTTCAAGATTTAGGCTCGTTGATCTTGCGACGCGCTGCAGCGCGTCTTTTAGAGAAATGCGCCTCGACTTGTTCGTCAGGGATGTCGGCTCGGGTGTCGTCCAGTGCTTCGCGCACTTTGGTGCGAAACCACGCGTCGTACGCCTCGCTATTTGCGAGCAGATCGATGGGCAGCACACCCTCGTTGGCGGTTCGGGTGAGAAGGATCCGAACCGCATCTGAAACCGTAAGTCCCATACTTTCGAGCACTGCCGAAGCCCGATCACGGATATCAGCATCGATGCGCGTCTGAACGAGTGCGTTCGCTGGCATTGGAAATCTCCTAGATCTTCAATGTAATGCATCTGAATGACAAATGCCAGCCTGCTGCATCGGATCAGTGGACTGATGGAGAAGCTGAGGCGCTGTGGCTAAGGCGTCCCTAACTGGCTACACCGCGTTGGTCAGCCTCACAAACTCCTCGACGCTCAGCGTTTCGGCCCGCCGCGTCGGGTCGATGCCGGCGCGCAGCAGCAAGGCCTCGCCGCCGAGGCTCTTCACGCTTTGCCTGAGCATCTTGCGGCGCTGGCCGAAGGCGGCTTCGGTGATGCGGCCGAGCTTTTTTGCCTCGGCGGGCAGGGGCGACGAGCGCGGCACCAGATGCACGACGGAGGAGGTGACCTTGGGCGGTGGAATGAAAGCCTGCGGCGGCACGTCGAAGGCGATTTTTGCCTCGGTGCGCCAGCCGGCCAGGACGCCGAGCCGGCCATAGGCGTCACTGCCGGGACCCGCGGTGATGCGCTCCGCCACTTCGCGCTGGAACATCAGCGTCATCGACTGGTAGAAGGGCGGCCAGTCGGCCACCGTCAGCCAGCGGATCAGAAGCTCGGTGCCGATATTGTAAGGCAGGTTGGCGACGATCTTGACCGGCTCACCATTCGCCTCGCCGGCAAGTGCGGCAAAATCCGTTTTCAGCGCATCGCCTGGTATGACATCGAGGCGTCCGGGATAATGGCTGGAGATATCTGCCAGCGCCTCCAGGCAGCGCTCGTCGCGCTCGATGGCGACCACGCGGTGCGCGCCGTTGAAGAGCAGTGCCCGCGTCAGCCCGCCGGGACCAGGGCCGACCTCGATCACGGTCGCCTTGCCGAGATCGCCGGCCGCGCGGGCGATCTTGCTTGTCAGATTGAGGTCGAGCAGGAAATTCTGCCCGAGCGCCTTCTTGGCCTGCAGGCCGTGCCGCTCGATCACTTCGCGCAGCGGCGGCAACCCGTCGATCGTGGTGCGCGCGTTCAATTGAGCCTCATGCTGCGGCGGTCCGCCCCGGCCGTCCGCTGTCGGCCAGCCGGCGCGCCAGCCTCAGCGCGGCGATCAGGCTGTCGGGGCGCGCTATGCCCTTGCCGGCGATGTCGAAAGCGGTGCCGTGATCGGGTGAGGTCCGGATGAAGGGCAGGCCCAGCGTCACGTTCACCGCCTCGTCGAAAGCCAGCGTCTTGGCCGGGATCAGCGCCTGGTCGTGATACATGCAGAGCGCCGCGTCATAGGAGGTGCGCGCACGCGGATGAAACATCGTGTCGGCCGGCAGCGGCCCGATCGCGTCGATGCCTTCCGCTTTCAACGTCTCGACCGCCGGGGCGACGATTGCGTTATCCTCGGAACCCATGGCGCCGCCTTCGCCGGCATGCGGGTTGAGCCCGGCGATGGCAAGTCTCGGCCGGGCGATGCCGAAACGGCTCTTGAGATCGGCGGCGGTGATGCGCGCGGTCGCGACGATCAGCTCCGTCGTGAGCACCTTCGGCACCTCGGCCAAAGCGATGTGGATGGTGACCGGAACGGTGCGCAGATCAGGTCCCGCCAGCAGCATCACCGGCGTCACGTCCCTGCCGGTGTGCCGCGAGGCCAGATGCGCCAAATATTCGGTGTGGCCGGGAAAGCCGAAACCGGCATCGTAAAGCGGCTTCTTGGCGATCGGGCAGGTGACCATCGCCGCCGCGCGGCCGGCGAGGCAGTCCGCGACGGCGCGGTCGATGGCTTCGACGGTGCCGGCGGCATTGGCCGGGTCCGGCTGTCCTGGGCTGTCGAAATGGCGCGCATCGAGCGGTACGACGGGCAGCATCCGGGAAAAATGATGCGCGGCCTGTCCCGGCAGCGTCTCGGCAATGGTGACATTTGCGCCGACGAGCCGCGCGCGGGCTTCGATCAAAGCTGGGTCGGCAATGAGATAGAAGGGCGGCACGCCGGCGCTTTCGCCCGCTTGCCAGGCGGCGATGGCGATCTCGGGTCCGATGCCCGAGGGGTCGCCGACGCTGAGCGCAAGCGGGGCACCGGTCTTTTGCATGCTCATGCCAGCGCGCGGACCAGGCCGCTCATGGTTTGGGCGAACTCGCTGCTGCGTCGAGACACGCTTGTCGCTCTAGCGCTCGACGATCTTGGCCTTCTGGCGCAGTTCGGCGACGTATTTCTTGCTGAGCTCTTCGGCGTCCTTGTCGTTGCCGCCTTCGGCCTGGAACACCATCTGCGCGGCCTTGTCGTCGGAGACCTCGCGCGAGGAGCAGACGCCGATGAACTCGACGCCACGCTCGGTCTCGCGGGTCGGCGTCGCGCCGCCGGTCTTGGTCGCCTTGATCTGCTCGGCCCAGTCGGACGGCAATTGCGGCGCCAGAAAGCGGCCGAGATCGCGCACGGTGACGTCGAGCAGGCCCTTGGCGAAGTCGCGCGTGGTGTTGCAGCCGTTGAAGCGGGCACGCATGGCGTCGGCCTCGCGCTTGCGTTTGGCGAGCGTGGCGGCGCGCTCCGATGCCGGCACCACGAAGATTACCTGCTGCAGCATATATTCCGTCGCCGTCGGCTTGGCGCCGCCCTTGTCAAGCATGCGCCGCACGGCGTCCTGCTCGGTTACCGAGCCGCCTTCGCCGGAGCGGTAGCGTGCGCTGAGCGCCTGGTTCCAGGCCATCTGGGCGCGGATGAATTCCTTGAAATGCTCCTTGGTGACGCCCGATTGCGCCATGATCGCGTCCAGTCTCGCCAGCGGCATCTTGTTGCCTGAGGCGAAGCGCTGGTAGGCAGCGTCGACCTGCTGATCGGAGATGCGGATGCCGAGTCGCTTGGCTTCGGCCAGCCGCAGCGTCTGATCGATCATCTCCTCCTTGGCATCGCCCTTCTTGTGCTGCAGCTTGAAGAAGGCGGTGCGGTGCGCGATGTCGCCGGAGGTGATCGGTATGCCGTTGACGACATACTTGATCTCAGCGGCGAAAGCAGGCTGCACGGCAGCCGTGACCGAAACCGAGGCCGCCGCCACCAGAAGCGCCAATCCCGCTGAAAACAGGTATTTCCTCATCTTACCTTCCCGATCTTTCCCCACCATGACGGCGCCGGGCGTCCTCCGAACGCCTGCGCCATGCAGTCGATCCCATGCCCGTCCTATGCGGCGAAACGATGTCGCCGGCGCATGGCCCTGAGAATCAGGCCCATTCTCGAAGGATCACGCTCCAAATCAAGACCAAAGCCCCATCGGCGCGCGCGCCTGCCGCTTGGTCACTGGATGGTATCGACCGCGCTTGTTGACGAACCGAAATCGCCGAGCGTGCGGAACGACAGGTTGAAACCGATGTTCTGCGACACTTCCTTGGTAACGGTGTCGCGCGTCTGCGAATACGTCATGATGTAGGTGAAGCAGGAATCGTTATAGGCGAAACCGACACCGTCCTTGACCAGCACATTTGTCTGGAGGTCGTAGGTGCCCGTGCCGAACAGCCGCCAATTCTGCGCCAGATGCGTCGAGGCGCCCAGCGTGAGCTCGTGGCGGTCGGTGGTGAAGCCGTAGAGCGGCTGCGCCTCGATGAAGGCATATTTGGCGCTGAGCGATATCGGCAGGCTGGAATAGGCAGCCTTCACTTCGGCGCGCCTGACCTCCCAGGTCTGCTCGTCGAAACGACCGCTCACCGAGCCGGAGAAACCGCTCGGGCTGTTGAAGCCTACGAGGCCGACATAGTCCGAGGTCCGCTTGTCCAGGCCGGACTCTGCCCCGACATTGACGAGATCCGGTGCGGCAAAGGAGTTTTCGCCGGCGAGCTGGTAGGACTGGCCGAAGATGGCGTTCGTGGCCCAGCCATTGTCGTAGGCGCCCGAGTACCGGAAGCCGACATTGGCGCGCGTGCCGCCTTCGATCCGGTCATAGCCGGAGAATTTATCGCGCTCGAACAGCGTCGTGGCGTCGAAGACGAAGCTCTGCGCGTCTTCGTTGGGGATGGCCAGTCCGCCGACATATTGTTCGTTCGGACGCACGAAGACCTGCGCGGTCGGCTCCAGGATGTGGCTGGAGCTGGGCATCGAGAACAGGAGCGGCCAACGCGCCTCGAGGCCGAGGGTGGCCATGTAGCGGGCAAGCGAGGAGCGCATGTCGCCGCTTTCCTGCAAATTATCCGCCATCTGGTTGACAGCCGCAATCGAAGCCGAATTGGCGTTGACGTAGCCGGCGTCGCCGCGGAAGGCGAGCAGTGGCGTCAGCTGCAGGCCGCCATCGGTGGTGAAGGTGCGCTTCCACTCGGCTTCCGCGCTCAGCCGGCTCGACTCGCCTTCGATACCACGCACATTGTTGATGGAATCAGGATCCTTGATATCCGCCAGCACGGCGTCCAGCCGGTTGCGGCTGATCACGCGCGCGTTGACGTTGAACGACAGCTGGCCTCCGGCCACCGAGGTGTCGGGGATATAGGCATAGTCGAAGGACGGCAGCACCCAGGGCTGCTTGGCGGAGCGCGATGTCGGATCGCTGGACAGCGTGTCTTCCTGCACCTCGAAGCGCATGGCGCGGACGTCGAAATAATTGCGGTCGCTCAAGCCGGTCAGATAGATCGACGACTGGTGGACGAGGTCGCTGTAGCCTTCGATATTATAGGTGCGCGAGAATTCCTTGTCGGTCTGGAGCAGCACGTCCCAGCCGAAATTCCAGCGCTCGTTGATGGCGAACTGGCCCTTGGTGCCCATCATGCCGCGGAACTTGTTAGGATCGCCGGGTTCGCCGGAATTCACATTATGGCCGGCGGAATCGATGAATGCGTCGGGATCCTGCTGATTGATGCCGGCGATCTTTAGTGTGTACTGGCCGTTGTTGAAGCGCTGGCGCCACTCGGCCTCGCCGAGGAAACCCTGCTTGGTATAGCCGCTGCCGGTGACGGTCAGATCATAGGTCGGGGACAGGGCGAAGTAATAGGGGACTTTGACGCCGACGCCGAGATGGTTGTTGTAGACGATGCCGGGGATCAGGAAGCCGCTCTTGCGCTTCACCGTCGGGTCGGCGATCTCGAAGGCCGGCAGGTAGGCGAGCGGGAAGCCGAAGAACTCGAAATTCGAGTTCTCGAAGCGGACCGTCTTCTTCTCGCCGTTCCAGATGATCTTCCGCGCCTTGACGCGCCAGGTCGGCGCTTTGTCCGGCTTGTCCTCGCAAGGTTCGCAGGCGGTGTAGACGCCGTTGTGGAAAGTGGTGAGCACGCCGCCCATGCGCTCGGCGCTCTCGGCCGCGAAATAAGCCTTGTCGATCGTCTCGACACGCAGCGCGTTGAGAAAACCGTCGGCGAAATCGTCGGTGATGTCGATATGGTCGGAATTGACCTTGGTGCCGTCGCTGTTGATCAGCTCGACGGCGCCGCTGGCGACGAGCCGCTTGGTGTCGCGGTTGTACACCACGCGCTGGGCGACCAGCTTGTTGCCGCCATAGTCGATCTGCACACCACCGACGGCCGTCACCGTGTGCTTGTCGTTGTCATAGACAAGCGTATCGGCGGCCAGCAGCATCTGTGAGCCGGAGGGGACGGGCTTGGCAGTAATCTGCTGCGCCAGCGCGGGTGCCGTCGGCACCGCACAAGCGAACAGACACGCCAAGGCGGTCGCCCCATAGAGGCGTGCCAAACCGGCCTGCCTATGGCTGCGCAATCCAGCCTCCCTCACTAGCCGTCTTCCTTGTATAGCAGAAACGTCACCCCAAAGAACATAGCCACGACAACCGGAACCCATGCAGCCACCACCGTAGGCACGAATCCGGCTACACCGAATGCCTTGACCAGTACCGAAACGACATAAAGCAGAAAGCCGGCCACGACGCCACCCAGAATCATCGTTGCCGACTGCCCCATTCGCGCAAATCGCATTGAAACTGTTGCGGCAATCAGCGTCATGGCCACGAGAAGGAACGGCAACGCCACCAGCGAATCAAATTGCATGGCGAAGGCGTTGGCCTTCAACCCGAAGGAGCGGGCGACCTCGATCTTGCGCGGCAGCTCGTAGAAGGGGATGGTTTCCGGGCGCGCCAGGCGCTCCTGCACGAATTCCGGCTTGAGATTGGTCGGCACCTTGTCGGACGCCAGCGCCTGGATATTGCCGCCCTTGAAGACCTTGACGTCTTGCAATTCCCAGTAGCCGTCGCGCAGGAAAGCCTTGGCGGCATCCTTGCGCTCGGCGATGTTGCCCTGCGGGTCGAGGATGAAAAACACCGCATCCGCCATCTCCAGCCCCTGGTTGAGGATGGCGCGAGCGCCGATGATGGTGTCGCCCGATTCGGTCTTTTGCCTGAGCCACGGCGTGACGTTGGTGGTGACCGCATTCGACTTGCCGGCCCTGAGGTCGTTCTCCATCTGCTCGGACCAGGAAAAGCCATGCGCGGCGATCGGGTTGATGATGGCGACCGACAGCACGCCGAACATCAGTGCGCCGACGCAGCAGGGGAACAGGAATTGCCAGGCCGAGACGCCTGCCGAACGCGCGATGACCAGCTCATAGCGGCGGTTGAGCGACACCAGCGTGGCCATCGCCGAGAACAGCCCGACGAACGGCACCGTCTGCAGCATGATCATCGGCATCCTGAGCGCCGAAATGGCGAAGGCTATGCCGTAGGTGAAGCCGGGCAGCCCGGTCGTGCGGCCGGAAAGCTCGGTAAAGTCGATCAGGAACACCAGCGCCAGCAGGCCCAGGAAGAACCAGAAAGTGATCGAGACGTAGCGGAAGAAGAAATAGCGGCCCAGCGTCCAGCCCATGGTCAGGCTCCCTGGCCCGAAGTGCGGCGGGCGAGCCAGAGCTTGAATGCCGTCCAATTGTCGCCGGCGCGCTTGGCAAGGCCCGTCAGCCAGTCGGCCCAACTGACCGGCAATTCCATGGTGCGGGATGAGACGATGAACCAGATCGACACCGCGGAGGCGATGAGCGGTATGCCGTAGAGCAGGTAGACATAGTACCAGACCTTGTCGGCTTTGCCGGCGGCGAAGAAGCCCAGCCATCGCACGAAAAGCGCGATCGCGATCGCCGTGATCAGCGGATTGATGCGTGCTTCGCGATGCGAGCGCGCATCGCCCGCCACCGCAAGCGCGATCAGCGCGAACACCAGCGAATAGGACCATTCGGCGAAGCGCTGGTTAAGCTCCGCACGGTAGTTGCCGGGGTCGCGCTGGAACATCTTGTCATTGGGATCCGGGTTGAGCAGATACGCCGTCGTCCGGTCCTTGGGCAGAAGCGTGATGTCGTTCGCCGCCGACATGAAGGCCGACATGTCGAAGGCGTAAGAGGTAAAGCGGATGACGGAGAGGTCGCCGGTCACCGATTTGCGGTTGATGACGCCGTCATTCATCATCAGCACCTTCTCGTCGCCCTTTTCGACGATGCTGCCTGTCTTGGCATAGTAGGTGAGGCTGGCGCCTTCCTCGCGCGAATCGGCGACGAAGATGCCGCCGAGCCGGTTGCCGGGAAGTCGTTCGCCGACCTGCAGGTAGAGGCCGTCGTCGATCTTGCGGAATGTGCCTTCCTGGATGATCAGCGACACGAGGTCGGCGCGCGAAGCCGCTACCAGCTGGCGGTTCTTCTGCCTGGCATAGGGATCTATCGCGTTGTCGACGATGAAGGAAAAGGCGCAAGCAAAAGCCGCGAGCAGCAGGATCGGCCGCGCGATCGTCCAGCGCGAGGCGCCCGCGGCGCTGAGCACTGCCAGCTCCGAATCGGTATTCATCGCGCTTAGCGTCTGCGCCACCGCGACCACGAGGGCGAATGGCACCACGATCGGGATGATGGAGGGGATGATGAGCGCCGCGACCTCGAAGAAGGTCAGCGCCGATTGGCCGTTGTCGGTGACGAGGTCGATCTTGGCCAGCACCTGCGTCGTCCACACGATCGCCAGCGTCCAGGCCAGCGCGGCGAGGAACATCGTCAGCGCCCGGCGCATGATGTAGCGTTCAACGACCTTCATGAAGGCTTTTCTCGATTTTGCCGAACGGCATCATGCCCGCCGACAAAGTAGTGATCCGGCGACGCGTGCACAACTGGGTCATAAGCGGCTCGCTCCGGATTGTCGCCCTACGCCGCGTGCCCCGGCGCGGCGGAGTCTCCGCGCCAATGGATAAGAAATGCAAAACATCGATGGTTAACAGCAGGTTACGGCAGCAAGCTAACGCCGTGCCGAGGCGAATCCTTTGTCCATTGTGGCGCTGATATAGACAGCGATTTCGGTCAAGTCTTGCCAAATGGCTCAAAACGACCAAATGTCGCGCACGCTTGCCAAACCCCTTGCTCGCTCAAAAAACCTTTGCCGGCACCTTCCGGCCATCCCCGAAAGCAGGACCTGATGACGTCGAGACCTTCCATTTCTTTCGCCAAGTTTGCCGCACCGAAAAAAGGCAGTGTCTTCGTCTTCGCGGCCGATGGCGGTGGGCTCGGCGAGGCGGCGAAGGCCTGCGATCCGGCCGGCGCGCTTACGCGTGCCTTTCCGATCGCCGATTTCTCCGGCAAGTTCGCAAGTTCGGTCGAGGTGCTGGCGCCGGAAGGAACGTCTGTCGATCGGCTTGTGGCGATCGGCGCCGGCAAGGTCTCGAGCCTCGACGACAATGCCTGGCAGAAGCTCGGCGGCGCCGTCGCCGCTTCATTGCGCAAGGCGACCGAGGTGGACGTCATCCTCGATCTGCCCGAACTGCAGCCCGACGGACGACAGGCGGCTAGCCTAGCCGCCGGCATCCTGCTGCGCAGCTATTCCTTCGACAAATACAAGACCAGGAAGGACAAGGAAGACGGGCAATCCGATTCGAAGGGGGCCGATGCCAAAAAGGCCGAGGCTGCGAAGCCCGCCAAGATAACCATCCATTGCGCCGACCCTGCCGCCGCCAAGAAGGCTTTTGTCGGCGAGGAAGCGGTGGTGGATGGCGTTCTCCTTGCGCGCGACCTTGTCAACGAACCGGCCAATGCGCTGGGGCCCGTCGAATTCGCCGATCGCGTCAAGCAACTGGAATCGCTCGGCGTCGAGGTCGAGATCCTGACCGAGAAAGAGATGAAGAAGCTCGGCATGGGCTCGCTGCTCGGTGTCGCGCAAGGCTCGCCGCGCGGCGCGCGCCTCGCGGTGATGCGCTGGAACGGCGGCAAGGCCAAGGACGCGCCGCTCGCCTTCATCGGCAAGGGCGTCACCTTCGACACCGGCGGCAACTCGATGAAGCCGGCTTCGGGCATGGAAGACATGAAGGGCGACATGGGCGGCGCGGCCGCCGTCACCGGGCTGATGCGCGCGCTGGCCGCGCGCAAGGCGAAGGCCAATGTGGTCGGCGTCATCGGCCTGGTCGAGAACGCTGTCGACGGCCATGCGCAGCGCCCCGGCGACATCGTCACCTCGATGTCGGGCCAGACGATCGAAGTCTTGAACACCGACGCGGAAGGCCGCCTCGTGCTCGCCGACGCGCTCTGGTACGCCAACGACCGTTTCAAGCCGAAATTCATGATCAACCTGGCGACGCTCACCGGCGCCATCATGGTGGCGCTCGGCCAGCATTATGCCGGCCTGTTCTCCAACAATGACGAGCTCGCCGGCCGGATTTTCGGCGCCGGCCAAGCCAGCCAGGAACGGGTCTGGCGCATGCCGCTCGGCCCCGAATACGACAAGCTGATCGATTCCAAGAATGCCGACATGAAGAACATCGGCGGCCGCTACGGCGGCGCCATCATCGCCGCGCAATTCCTGCAGCGCTTCGTCAAGGACACCCCCTGGGCGCATCTCGACATTGCCGGCACCGCGATGGGCGCGCCGTCGAGCGAGATCAACCAGTCCTGGGGCTCGGGTTTTGGCGTGCGCCTCCTGGATCGGCTGGTGCGCGATCACTACGAAGGGTAGGGGATGGCCGACATCCTGTTCTACCATTTGACCGAATCGACGCTCGAGGAGGCGCTGCCTGGCCTGCTCGAGCGCAGTGTCGAGCGCGGCTGGCGCGCGGTGGTGCAGACCGGCACCGAAGAGCGGCGCGACGCGCTCGACCAGCATCTGTGGACCTTCCGCGACGATTCGTTCCTGGCGCATGCCACCGACCGCGAGGCCCATCTGGCCGAACAGCCGGTCCTGCTCACCACGGGCGAGGGCAACCAGAACGCCGCGCAGATACGTTTCCTGGTCGACGGCGCCAGCCCGCCCGAGCTTTCCGGCTACGAGCGCGCCGTCTTCCTCTTCGACGGCCATGACGCGGCGCAGCTCGAAGCCGCCCGCGGTCATTGGAAGACGATGAAGGAAGCCGGCCACGCCGTTACCTATTGGCAGCAGACGCCGGACCGGCGCTGGGAGCGCAAGGCCTAAGGCCGTCAGCGATCGAGTTCTTCTCAGGCGCCCGCCGCTCCTCGCACGGCCTTGGCCGCCGTGGCCGATCCGCTCTATAGGTAAGTTGACGCAAGCTCATGCGGCGAGGGGGAGAATGCGGGTCAGGATCGTCGGAACCGGCAGGGCGGTACCGGCTGAGCGGATTACCACGCGCGCGCTGGAAGAGCGGCTCGGCCTTGGCCAGGGCACGCTGGAAAACGCCACTGGCGTCGTCGAGCGCTATGTCTGCAATGCCGAATCGCAAATCGATCTCGCCTGCGCCGCTGCCGCCCTTGCGCTTGAGGACGCCGGCCTCGAGCCCGGCGCCGTCGACCTGATCGTCGGCGGCTGCGGCGTGCCTTACCAGCCTCTGCCGGCGACCGCGCCATTGGTCATGCAGCGCCTTGGGCTAGCTGACGGTTCCGCCGCGGCCTTCGACGTCAACAGCACCTGTCTCGGCTTCCTCACCGCTTTCGAGACCGCCGGCCGCATGATCGAAGCCGGGCAATGCGAGACGGCGCTGGTGTTCTCGTCCGAAGTCGCCTCGCGCGCTCTGCCCTGGCAGGACGCGCCGGAGATCGCCGCGCTCTTCGGCGACGGCGCCGCGGCGGCCGTCCTGCGCAAGGCCGAGCCGGGCGAGGGCAAGGTGGCGGCGAGCCTGATGCGCACCTATCCTTCCGGCTGGGAAGCCTGCGGCATTGGGTCGGGCGGCACGCGCTTCGATTTCCGCAAGGAACAGGAGGCATTCGCCGCGCACAGCCTCTTCCACATGGACGGCAAGGAATTGTTCCGGCTCACCTCGCGCCATTTCAACGGCTTCGTCGACGCTCTGCTGGAGCGCGCCGGCTGGCGGCATGACGATGTCGATCTTGTCGTGCCGCACCAGGCGAGCCCCCTCGCGCTCGCCCATATGGCGCGCCAGACCGGCTTTGCGCCGGAAAGACTGGTCGACATCTCCGCCCGCTTCGGCAACCAGATCGCCGCCTCCATGCCCTTCGCGCTGGATGTCGCGCGCCGCCAGGGCCGCGTCGCGCCAGGCATGAAGCTGCTCTTCCTGGGCACGTCGGCCGGCGTCTCCTTCGGCGGCATGGCACTGGAGGTCTGAGCGATGGCCGTCCTCGTCACCGGCGCCAGCGGCTTCCTCGGCGCCCATGTGCTCGAGCGGCTGGCGGAATCCGGCACGCTGGCGCTCGGGCTCGGCCGCGATGAGGAACGCTGCGCCGCGCTCGAAACCTTGGGCCATCGCATCATCCGCCACGACCTTGCGGAGCCGATCGATCAAGCGCTCGACCCCAGGCTTGGCCGGGTCGAGCGGATCATCCATTGCGCGGCGCTCTCGTCGCCCTTCGGCCGGCTCGCGGATTTCGAGGCGGCCAATGTCACGGCAACGCGCAACCTTGTCGATTTCGCCAGCCGGCAGCGTGTCAGCCGTTTCGTCTACATCTCCAGCCCATCCGTCTGCTTCGCCTTCCGCGATCAGCTTGGCCTGACCGAGGACGCGGCCTTGCCGGAGCCGGTCAATCACTATGCCCGCACCAAGCGCTTGGCCGAAAAGATCGTGCTCGGCCAGCCCGTTATCCATCCGGTGGTGCTGCGGCCGCGCGGCATCTACGGCAAGGGTGATCGGGCGCTGCTGCCGCGCCTGATCAAGGCGGCGAAAAGCCGGCCGCTGCCGCTGTTTCGCGACGGCCGGGCGGCCATCGACCTCACTTATGTCGACGATGTCGTCGACGCGGTCATGGCGGCGCTCGCGGCGCCGGAGGAGGTGGAATATCAGGTCTTCAACGTCTCCGGTGGCGAGGTGCTGCCGGTCCGCCGCATCGCGGACGCGGCCTGCAGCCGCGCCGGCCTCAAGGCGCGCTGGCGGCCGACGCCGCTCATGCCGGCGATGCTGACGGCGGGCCTGATGGAAGCGGTGGCGCTGCGTCTGCCCGGTCGGCCCGAGCCGCCGGTCACCCGCTATGCGCTGGGCCTCTTCGCCTATGCGCAAAGCCTCGATCTTTCCAAGGCGAAACGCGTTCTCGGCTGGGCGCCGAAAGTCCCGTTCGAACGAGGGCTCGACCGCACCTTTGCCGGCGGGTCCGGGCCATGAAGCTTGTCTTCGCCAACAGCGCCTGGGTGAGCGCCGCCGAGCGGCTGATCCTGCGCGGCGGCACCTGGCAAAGCGTCAGGCTGCGTGTCCGCTACGGGCTGTTCTTCCACCCCGCCGCCGGTCCGGTGCTGGTCGATACCGGTTACACGCCGGACGCGCTGAGCGGCGACCGGCGCGGCCGGATGCTGCGGCTCTACGGCGCGCTGCTGAAGCCGCAACTCAATCCCGACGAGCAGGTCCTGCCGGTGCTCGAGCGTTTCGGCCTATCGCCCGATGACATCTGCGCAATCATCGTCACGCATTTCCACGCCGACCACATTTCGGGCCTGTCGCTGTTCCGCAACGCGCGCTTCATCGCCAGCGATGCCGCCTGGGCGCGGCTCAAGGCGCGCGGCTCCAGGCAGAATCTGCGCCATGGCATCTTCACCGAGCTCTTCCCGCCGGATTTCGAGGCGCGGCTGGAAGGCATCTCCGCGAAGCCTCGCATTGCACCGCAGGGCGACATCCCGGGCGGCTCCGATCTCTTCGGCGACGGCAGCGTGATCGCGGTCGATCTTCCCGGCCATGCCGATGGCCAGTTCGGCCTGCTGTTCAATGGCCTCGCCCGGCCGCTGCTCTACGCCGTCGATGTGCAATGGCTGCTCACTGCCTTGACCGAAACCCGCACACCGGGTTTCCCCGCGACCCTCATCGCCGAGGATGCGGCGGCGATCGAGCCGACCAGCGCCATGCTGCGCCGCTTCCTCGGCTCGGGCGGCGAGGTGATGCTCTGCCATGATCCCGCGCCGACGCCTTACGATCTCGCTTCAGACCATGAGGAGGCGGGATGAGTGGCCTGTTGGAAGCGGCAGGCTCCTTCGCCCTGACACGCTGGGTTTCGCGTAAGAGCCGCGCGGATTTCGAACGCTGGCAGGCGGCCGCCATGCGGCGCTTTCTCGACCGCGACCTGCCGCGCGCCCACTTCTACGGCAATGCGCCGACGCGCCTCACGGATCTGCCGGTGACGGATAAGGCGCTGCTGATGGCGCGCTTCGACGAATTCAACGTCCATAGCCTCACCGCCGCGGAAGCCTGGGCGGCTCTGGCGCGTGGCGGCCGCGCCGGCGCGCTTACTGTCGGCGCCAGCACCGGCACCTCCGGTAATCGCGGCCTGTTCGTGATTTCCGAGGCAGAAAAGTATCGCTGGTTGGGCGCGATCCTCGCCAAGGCGGCGCCCGATCTTCTATGGCGCGGCATGCGGGTCGCCGTCATCTTGCCGCAGAACGCCGGGCTTTACGACAGCGCCCGCAAATCGCGGCTGATCAAGCTCGCCTTCTTCGACCTGACCTTGGGGCCGGAAAGCTGGCGCGGCGCGCTCGAAGCCTTCGACCCGACAGTCATCATCGCGCCGCCAAAAATGCTTCGGCATTTCGCGGCCGAGAACGTCCGGCTCCGGCCGAGGCGTGTCTTTTCCGCGGCGGAAACGCTGGATCCGGTCGACCGTCCGGTTATCGAGGATTTCTTCCGGCTGCCGCTCGACCAGATCTATATGGCGACCGAGGGCCTGTTCGCGGTGACCTGCCGGCAGGGCGGGCTGCATCTTGCCGAAGACTCCGTTTTCTTCGAATTCGAGCTGGCGGGCGAGGGGTTGGTGACGCCGCTGGTGACGGCCTTTCGCCGCCAAACCCAGATCATGGCACGCTACAGGATGAACGACCTGTTGCGCTTGTCCAAAGAACCTTGCCGCTGCGGTTCGCCGCTGCGCTGCGTCGACGAAATTGTCGGCCGCATGGACGATGTCTTCCGGCTCACTTCGCCGGATGGCCCGATCCTCGTCACGCCGGATGTGCTGCGCAATGCCGTGCTCAAGGCCGACCGCCGCATCGACGATTTTCGCCTCGTCCAGACCGGGCCTGACACGGTCGAGCTTCGGCTTCCGCCGACGCTCGCGGATGATGCGGCAGCAGCCGCTCACCAGGCAGTCCGCGCGCTTCTGGAAACGCGAAAGGCGGTCGCCACACTCTCGCTTATCCGCGCGCCGCTGCCGCTGGAAACAAGCCGCAAGCTGCGCCGAGTCGAATGCCGCCTGGAGCGGGCGCGATGAGCGGCCCGGCGGCGATGAACAGGCCCACGCAGCAGGTCGACCGGGTCGAGAACAAGCCGGCAAAGGTCGAGGCTTTTGTAGGGTTTTTCAACGAGATGCCGGTGCGCGATCTCATCGCCAACCTCAAGACGACGATCGAGACGCTCGATGTCGCCGGTCGGGTTTTTCCGCTGACGCTGAACGACGCCGATGATGCGCCCAACTGCTATATCTGCTGCCCGACCAGCGCCTATATCGACTACGCGATGGACGAGACGCGCAACTTCGCCGCTCACCCGCTGCTCCGGCGCGCGCTCAACGCCCTGATTGGCGCCTGTGCGCCGCTGGTCAGGGCAAGCGGCCTCGACCATCAGGCGCAGGTCAACAACTGGCTCTATTCGACCAACCCGGTGCCGCTGCTCGACCGACCGATGGTCGCGGCGCTGCGCGCGAACCTGATCGAGCGTTTCCCGGATCGCACCATCGTCATCCGCTCGTTGAACGATATCGCCGATCCGGCGACCATTGCCGCCTTGAAGGCCGAGGGATTCCGCATGCTGGCGGCGCGGCAGATCTACATTTTCGCCGACCGCAGCGCGGCGCCCGCGATGACGCGCGACATGAAGCGCGACCGCGCCCGCCTGCGCGCGACACCTTTTGAAAGGGTCGGCAATGGCGATTTCACCGAGGCTGACTATGTCCGTGCCGAGCAACTCTACACCATGCTCTATCTCGATAAATACACGCCGCTCAATCCGCACTACACGGCCCGCTACATCGCCGAAATGCACCGGTGCGGCATCATCAGCCTTGCGGGTCTGCGCCGGCCGGGCGGCGAGCTGGTCGCCGTCACCGGCCTGTTCGAAAACGGCGTCACGCTGACCCAGCCGATCGTCGGCTACGATACAAGCCTGCCGGTCGGCGAAGGGCTTTATCGCATGATGATGGCGATGGCGCAGGATCACGCCACGGCGCGCGGCTTGTTCTTCAACATGAGCGCGGGCGCCGCCGGTTTCAAACGCCGGCGCGGCGCGGTCGCCGCGATCGAATTCAACGCCGTCTTTGCCGGGCATCTTCCGCGCCGTCGTCGCGTGGCGATCCGCGTCATGGAGACGGTGCTGGCGCTGGTCGGCATTCCGCTGCTCAGGAGGTTCGAGTTGTGAGCGAGCGTCGCGGTGAAGCCTATTGGCAGGCGGTTGCCCTGTCAGCCGACATCGGCAGGCGGCCGAAGCGCATCCTGTTTGATGGTGCGCCTGTGGTGCTGTTCCGCGCGGCGCAAGGCGTCGCCGCTCTTTTCGACCGCTGCCCGCACCGACTGGTCGAGCTGTCGACCGGCAAGATCGTCGGCGGCGAGATCGAATGCCCCTATCACGGCTGGCGCTATGACGGCGAAGGCCGCTGCACCGCGATCCCCGGCCATGTCGGCGCCATGCCGCATTACCGGGTCCGGCGCTATGCCGCGATCGAGCGCGACGGCGTCGTCTTCGTCTCGTCCGGCACGCCGCAGGGCGAGCCTTACCTGCACTGCATGCAGGGCAGGGACATTATCGTGCGGCGGGTGCGCTCGTCGACCAAGTCGACGGTGATCGATGCCGCCGAAAACATCCTCGATGCCACACACACCCATTTCACCCATAAGGGCCTGCTGCGCGGCTTGACCTCGAAACGCCATCTGGTGCGGGTCGAAGTGACGGGGGGCGAGGGCTGGGTCGAGGCGAGCTATACCGGCGAGGACCGCCAACAGGGCCTGATCAGCCGGTTGCTCGAAGGCGAACGCGCGAGGACCATCGGCCGGTTCCGTCATCCGGGCATCGCCGAGCTGGAATATTGGGGCAAGGACGGGCTGGTTTTGGCCACCACCTTCCATCTGCGCCAGGCCGACGAGCGCACCGTCGAAGGCGTCGGCTGGCTGATCGGCCGGCGCCAGGGCCTGCTCGGCGAGCTGAAGGCGCTTGCCTTCAAGCCATTGTTCAATGTCGCTCTTGAGCAAGACCGCCGGGTGCTGAAATCGGCAAGCGACAATGCCCGTTTCGCGCCGCAGGCCGTGCCGGTCATCGGCCCGCTCGATTTCCTGCGCCGCGACATCGCGGCGATCATGGAGGGAAGGGTGCCGCCGGCGGCGAGCGAGGCCAGGGTGCATGAAATCGAATTGTGAACTGAAGTTCACACATCTTGACCTGAGCGTCTGTGTGAATTATAGTTCACGCATGATCGAGGTCCGGCAGACTGACGAATTCAGGAAGTGGCTGCGGGACCTTAAAGATATCCGAGCCGCGAGGAAGATTGCTCAACGGATCATTCGTGTTGAAGCGGGCTTGCTGGGAGACGCGAGGTTCTTCGAAGGCATAGGCGAGCTTCGGATCGACTATGGACAGGGCTACCGTGTCTATTTCATCAGGCGCGGTAACACGGTCATCATCCTGCTTTGCGGAGGCGACAAATCCTCTCAAGACAGGGACATCAGAAAGGCCAAGCAGATGGCAAGCGAGGTTTGACATGGCTCTTAAAATCACACCATTCGACGCCGCTGAATATTTCGACGATGCAGAGTCTCAGGCCGAGCTCCTTGCCGACGCGTTCGAGACCGGTGACGCAACCTATATTGCACACGCACTCGGCGTCATCGCGCGAGCTCGCGGCATGACCGCCGTGGCTAAGAACGCCGGTGTCACCCGCGAGGCGCTTTACAAAGCGCTGAGCGATAAGGGCGATCCGCGCCTCAGCACACTGCTGGGTGTCACAAAGGCACTTGGTCTGCAACTTGACGTGAAGCCTATCGGCCCTGGCTCGCTCGGGGCATGAGCATATCAGCCCGGCCCGTTCCACTCGATATCCCGCGTCGACGCTGCCTGCAGGCTGATCCGCTCACGCCACGCCATCCCGGCGATCTCCGCCAGCGCCGGCCATTGCGCCCTTACCGGGGCTGAATCGCCCGGCCAATCGAGCAGTTCCTCGCCCTCGCGCATCGCTTGGCGAAAGCGGGCGAACCCGCCCGAACGCAACGTCGCCGGCAGCCCATAGATCCACATCGCGAGTCGCACCGTTTGCGGCGCGGCAACGTCGGGTGGGACTTCCGGACCGTCGCCGAGCACGGCATCCACGAAGCGCGCCGGATCGCGGAAGAAATGCAGGCCGCTCACCGCGCGCGGGTTGCATTCGAGCGGCAGCACGCGGCCGTTCGGCTCGCGTATCAGGTCGAAGGAGATCTGCCCGGTCCATGCTGTGCCGGCGACGATGCGCTCGACCAGTTCGCGCGCGGTGTCATCCTCGACCCGCTCGAAGAAGATGCCGGCGCCCTTGCCTGCGCGATAGGGCGAGCGGTAGAGCGCCAGCGCCTTGAGCCTGCCTTCGCGCGCCACCGCATAGGCGCTGATCTCCTCGCCCTCGACAAAACGCTGCGCCACCCAGGGCATGGCGAGAGAGGGCGTGATCGCATCGAGGAAATCGGGCGTCGGACGCAGCAGAACATGGCTCGCGAAGCGCGACCAGACCGGCTTGAACACCAGGTCGCGCGAGCGGGCACGCACCGCCTCCAGATCGTCGCGGGAATTCAGAAGCGTGGTCTCCGGCACCGGCAGGCCAAGCCGTTCAGCCAGCCGGATGAAGCTGTGCTTGTCGTGGACCTCCGCCAGCAACCCGATATCGGGTGCGAACAAAAGCGCCGGCATGGTCCTGTTGCGCCAGGCAAGCGCAAGGTGAAAGACTTCCTCGCAGGTCGGGATGACGAGGCTGATGCCCTCGGCCCGGATCAGCGCCTCCACCGCCTCGCGGTAGGCCTGCGGCTCGAAGCGCGGCGGCGGCAGCCGATGATAGCGCGCGCAGGCCCTGCTTGCCGCCGCGATCGGCCGCGCCGGCGTGTCGGCCAGGATCACCCTATGTCCGGCACCATGGAGAAGGCGCGCCAGATGCAGCGCCACCGGAGCGCGCGCCCCCGTGATCAGGATGGTTCGTTCCATCAGCCCCCGGCATTCGGTCACGCGGTCGTTTCAGCCGCGATGACCGTTGCGCGAAATCGCCGTGCTTGGCAATCGCGCTACTGCACGTCGAGATGCGTCCGCGACTACAGCTTTGCCTTGAAGCGTTTCACCTTCCTGCTGGCGTAGTCGCCATTGCGCAGGTCCGATTTGCCGTGGCGATTCCGGAACTCATACCAGGTACCGCTCGGAGATTCGCGCTGGTAGATCACCTTGCCAGCCTGGCGATGCTCGAAGCAGCTCAAGGATGTCTTGGCGCCCCACGAGCCGTGCCAGGTTGCCCGGAAACACAGTTTGCCGTGGCCAGGCATGAACCAGAGACCCTCGCCATAGCTCTTGCCCCCCTTGGTGGACCACGCTGTAAACTGCCGCTTCTGCACCGCAAAATACGCAGCGCCGTGGTTGCCCCAGCGCCATGAGCGGTTCTTGTAGAGCTGATAGACGCCTTCATCGGAAACGACGTCGGCCTTCGCCGCCTTGGCGTCGATCCTGTTCGCTGCCTTGGCCATTGCGGCACCCTGCGGGCCGACAACAAAAACGGAGCAGACAAGCGCCGCTCCGAGAAACTTCCCCACTGCACTTTTCACGATTTTACTCCGCCCACTGATTTACGCATACGCTTTACCACCCGCCAAGCCAGCCCGGCGGCAATCACACTTTAACACTTTTAGCCGAAGCCCGTCCCGGTCTGGCCGGGACGAACGTGGTCGCGCCGTTACGGCAGGACGTGCTGGGTTACCCGCCAGTCGGGCAGCCCATAGCCGCCCAGCCACGGCCAGACTTCCTTCTGGTTGAAGTAGACGACCGAGGTCAGGGCCGGAAACTCGGCATAGGACTTGCGCGAGTCCTCAGCCCATTTCGACACATAGTCCTGTTTTCCGACATAGCCCAGCTCGGCAACGATGACCGGCTTGTTGAATTTCGCGACACGCTCATAGCCTGGCTTCAGCGTCTCTTCGAAGGTCCGGTCGCGGCCGACCTCGTCATTGTCCTTCTTCTGCAAGCCGAACACCGAGAGGCCAATCACATCGACATAGTTGTCTCCGGGATAGTATTTCTCCAGGCCTTCGACGCCCTTGGGCGACCACATGTATTTTGCCGCCGGCGCGGCCTTGCGGCACACGTCCACCTCGCGCTTGTAGGCGGCGATCCAGTCCTTCGGCGCCCAGTTGGCCCAGGTGAAGCGGCCGTTCTTGTCTTCCATCTCTTGCGCCCAGCGGATGGTGACAGGGCTCTTCATTTGCCCGACAAGGCTGCAGATCGCCTGCATGTTGGCGTCGTATTTGCCGCTCAATATGCCGTCGCGCAGTTCGGGCGGCGTGATGCGCCAGTCCTTCGACCATGTCCAAGGCTCGATGGTGATCAGCAGCGAACGGCCGCGTTGCTGCGCATAGGCGTCCGCGAGCGGCAGCGTCGACAGGTCGACGTCTTCCCAAGGCAGGAACAGTTCCTCGATGGTGGCCGACTTGTCGTTGCTGAAATCGCCGTAAGGATCGTAGGAGCCGAACGCCGACGCGGCCGAGCTCGTCTTGATCGGATCCGTTCCCGTCTGCGAACCCGCCGACGCTGGCAAGGCCACGCCGATGATAAGCGCCGACACAAGCGCGGTTGCTGTGGAGAGTTTCATACCCGCCTCCCATGGGCTTCAGTGTCCCGCCGGACCTTGAAGCTTGCCACGACGTGCCGACCGGCACGCAAACCCAAATATCGGCCGCTGAGGTGAAGATGCGGGTTTTCTGAGCGACTGGGACTGGCGCGCTTCACGCTCTGCCGTCCACTATTGTTGTCTCTGTCGGCCTTATACATAGGCCTTGAGACGAGGTCGCCGCGATACTCACAAATTCGCGTCAACGTTACGATATTAACCCTTTCTCATATAAGAGCCTATGCTCGACGAGAGTCAAGCGCAATTAACCGTTACTTAACCTTATCGCCACCGGCATGGTTAACCGGAAGGATGAGTCGCGCCGGCTCCGAACACGGAAGCGCCTAAAGACAAGCCGGCGTTGCGGCCGCGCCCCGGAAGATGAAGGGCTCGGAGGCCGTGGCTTGGTTAACCAGTTCCCAACAAGCTTGGTTAACGAAAGCCTAATTTTGTTGACTCTGCATTAGCCAAAGCTGATTCTGTAGCGGGATGAGTGCGTTCGACCGGCTTAGCCGGGCGGGCAGGGCGTGGGTAGTATGGGTGTATCTGGGGATGCCGGCGTCGTCGGCGGCAAAACGACGTCAATGGGCCAGGTTGGCGAGGTTTCGACCGGCCACGGCCCCAAGGGTCCTTATCTCGTGCCCGTGCTCACGCCGCGCCAGCAATCGACCTTGCGGCTGGGCCTCGCTTTCTGGTTCGTCACGCTGGCTTTCTTCTGGTCATGGTGGCTGCGACCCGAGCATATCGGCCATGTCGGGCCCTTTGCCTTAGCCACCATCGTGCTGGCCTGGCTGACCTTGATGCCGATGTACTTCCTGCTCAACGTCCATGCCTCGAGGAAGTCGTCCAAGCTGCATACGATACCGAAGCGGTCGCGCGTCGCCATGGTGGTCACCAAGGCGCCGTCGGAGCCTTTCGCCGTGGTGCAGCGCACGTTGGAAGCGATGCTGGCGCAGGACTATCCGCACGACACCTGGCTTGCCGACGAGGATCCGACCGAGGCGACGGTTCGCTGGTGCGACGCGCATGGCGTGCTGATTTCAACCAGGCGCGGCCGCGAAGACTATCACCGCAAGACCTGGCCGCGCCGGACCCGCTGCAAGGAAGGCAACCTGGCTTTTTTCTATGATCAGTACGGCTATGAACGCTACGACTTCGTCGCTCAGATGGATGCCGACCATGTGCCGTCGCCGACCTATCTGAGGGAAATCCTCTATCCCTTCGCCGACCCCGGCGTCGGATATGTCTCGGCGCCCAGCATCTGCGACAACAATGCCGACCAGAGCTGGGCGGCCCGTGGCCGCCTGTTCCCGGAGGGCATGTTCCACGGCCCCTTGCAGTCCGGGCACACAGGTGGGGGCGCGCCGCTCTGCATCGGTTCGCATTACGCCGTCAGGACGCGGGCGCTGCGCGAGGCCGGTGGCCTTGGTCCGGAACTGGCCGAGGATCATTCGACCTCGATGCTGATCAACGCTGCCGGCTGGCGCGGCGTGCACGCCATCGACGCCATCGCCAACGGAGATGGCCCGCAGACCTTTGCCGATCTCGTCACCCAGGAATTCCAGTGGTCGCGCAGCCTGGTGACGATCCTGCTCGAATACACGCCGAAATACTTCGCCAGGCTGACGCCGCGGCTGAAGTTCCAGTTCCTGTTCTGCCAGCTCTGGTATCCGCTGTTCGCGGTCTTTGCGCTGATGATGTATGCGATGCCGATCTATGCGCTGTTCACGGGACGCAACTTTGCCAACGTCATGTATGCCGAGTTTGTCTTCTACTATCTGCCGAATTCGGTGGCGCTGGTCGGGCTGGTGATCATGCTCAAGGCCTTCGGCCTGTCGCGGCCGATGACGGCGAAGACACTGAGCTGGGAAGGCACGCTGTTCCTCTTCTTCGCGCGTTGGCCCTGGGTGCTGTGGGGAACGCTGTCGGCGCTTCGCGACTATGTAACGAAATCCTTCGTCGACTTTCGGGTCACGCCGAAGGGTAGCGGCCCTAAGCATCTTCTGCCGGCGCGCGCCTTCGCGCCTTATGTCGTGCTGGCGATTGGCGCGGCTCTGCCGGTACTGCTGGTCAAGCATCCGTTCGACGCCACAGGCTTCTACTGGTTCGCCACCTTCAACGCTTTCCTTTATGGCCTTCTTGTCGTGGTGATCATTGCCAGGCATGTCCGCGAGAACAGGATTTCACTGCGCGCCAACGCCGCGAAATTCGCCCTGCATGCTTCTCTCGCGCTGGTCGCGCTAGGCGTCCCGATCGCAGGTTTCTACGATCGCGGGCTCGAGGGTATCTACGGGCTGCAGCAGGGGGCCGGCGGTTTTCGCATCGTCCGGATCGCCTATGTGATTTCCGGCGCCGGCATGGGCGACATCGGCTCGCGCAAATTCTATTTCGACCCCGGCTGGGAAGTGCCGCGCTGAGCTGAGCGCGTGTGAGAGGCCGTTTGCTCGCATGGTGAGGCCGCTGCCTCATCACGGCACTCCCGAAAGAAGATCAAATTTTAATAGTAATCGATCGAGTCGCGAAAGATCGCGCTCATCATCTCGTTTGCACGAATTTTAATAAGTCCCCTCTAATATTAAGCCACGATATGAATGGCGACGAGCCGTTCACGCGGCGCGGAAGCCAAGGAAAGAGAAAATATATCCGCGCAAAAACAAGGCGTATTTCGTGGCAGGGGACGACAATGAACGATTTCATGAATGAAGCAGCGGCTGTCGGTAAGAGATATGCTTGCGCCATTGCCGCGATTGCACTGGCCTCGGTCGTGTCTGGCTGCCAGAGCATGGACACGACGAAGACCAGCTCGATCGGCACCATGCCGGCAGCCCACACCACTACAAAGAAGGTGCAATACGTCAAGAAGCATCGGCTGCATCGCGTTCACCGAAAGCCGCTGACGCAAATGTCCAGTGTGACGCGCGTCAGGGGAGAGGCCTATGCCGCCTTCGTACGGTCGCAGCCTGTTCGCGTGCCGCGGCCCGTCAGGATTTCCTACAGCGTGGGCGGCGTCGGTCCGCTGCTTGGCCACTCGCCGTGGATTTGCGGCCCGAGTGGTTTCGGTCAGCGCTCGGCTTGTAGGGCGCGCTAGCTAGAGCATGTCTCCCGAAGGTGGTAACCGGTTTCGGGACAAAGACATGCGCAAAATCAAAAGCCTAAAGCGCATGGAGCGAATCTGAAAGATCGCGACGCGCTTAAGATAAGCGCTATCGCCGGGGGCTTGACCACGGGAGCAAGGGGAGGGACGCACGCCGTCGGCGGACCGCCTCTTGCCTTCCGGTCGCCCGCGTGTCGCGGTGTTGGTCGACCGGCCGCCTCGGGACTACTTGCGGCGCGGCTTCGCCTTTTCGCTCGCCGGCTTGCTCGGCCAGTGCCAGCCGTCGCCTTCGCCATGCGCGGGCTGTGGCCGCGCCACATAGGCGAGCGCGCCGTTGGCCTCCAGATAGACGCGCGACAGCATCTCGGCGAGCACGCCCGACGTCACAGCCTGCAGTCCGGCGATCACCAGGAAGAAGCCGGTGATCAGCATCGGCCTCGTGCCGATATCCTGCCCCCAGAAAACCTTGATCGCGAACAGATAGGCCAGGATCAGCGAGCCGAGCACGCCGAGCACGATGCCGATGCCGCCGAAGAAATGGCCGGGCCGTGTGCGATAGCGCAGGAAGAAGAACATGAAGACGAGGTCCAGCACCACGCGGAAGGTGCGCGAGATGCCGTATTTCGATTGGCCGTGGATACGGGCGTGATGCGTCACCACCTCCTGGGCGATGCGGCGCGGCGTCGTCACGGTCGCGAGCCACGCCGGGATGAAGCGGTGCATCTCGCCATAGAGCCGGACGCTGCGGATGACGCTGCCGCGGAACACTTTCAGGCTGCAGCCATAATCCTTGAGCTTGACGCCGGTGACGCGCGCGATCAGCCTGTTGGCGATGCGCGAGGGCAGGCGGCGCAACCAGAACCCTTCCTTGCGGTCCTTGCGCCAGCCGGCAACGAGGTCGAGATCCTCGGTCAGCAGGCGATAGACCATGCGTGGGATATCGAAAGGGTCATTCTGCAGGTCGCCGTCGAGCGTCGCGATGACGTCGCCGCGCGCGGCGTCGAGACCGGCTTGCATGGCCGCGGTCTGTTTGTAGTTGCGCACCAGCTCCACGCCGTGCACATGCGGCCCGTATTGAACCGCCAGCCGGCGGATCTCGGCGGGCGTGGCGTCGGTGCTGCCGTCGTCGACCAGAACCACTTCCCAGGGCTGGCTGTAGTTCTCCATCGCCTGATGGATGCGCACCAGCAGCGGCTCGACATTGTCGGCCTCGTTGTACATTGGAATGACGATGGAGAGCTTGTGCTCGGGCATGACGGCGCCCTCGGGCAGTCCCGATGCGGGGATGGGAAGCACGTTCATGGCGGTCATTTCCTTGCCGGTCCCGCCGCCGGAGTTTCGGGCAGCGTCGATTTCGAGGGGAACAGCCAGGCGATCGCGCCGGTTGCGACCGCCGAGCACAAGATGAAGAGATGCAGCGCCAGCGCCGCCTGCAGGCCGTCCTTCATGGCGATGCCGGAATAGAGCAGCGCGGCGGCCGCGCCCGCCTCATACGTGCCGAAGCCCGCGACGCCCTGCACCGGCAGGATGGCGGCGGCCTCCGCGCCGACAGCGCCCGGAAAGGCGGTCTGGAACGAGGTGTTGAGCAGCATGGCGAGCAGCCAGCCCTGCACGCCGAGCTTCAGCGCCCAGTTGGCGATCGTCCACCACCAGCCATAGCGCGACCGTCCCGTCGCTTCCGTGAAGATGTCGCGCAATTTTCCGAGCTTCGAGACGATCCTGCCGCCGGCCGTCCAGTTGTGCGGCGCGCGCGCCCAGCGCGGCAGGTACCATGCGGCGGCGATCAGCGCCGCGATGCCGGCGGCCCTCAGCGCCGGATGCAAACCCGGCCACACCAGGCAAGCCAGCACGCCGACGACGAAAGCATCCTGCAGCCTGAACCACAGCAGCGAAGCGCTGGCGCGCACGATCGAGACGCCGAACACCTGGCGCAACAGGATCGGGAAGGCCGTCTCGCCGCCACGGAACGGCACGATGTTGATCATGGCATTGTGGATCAGGATGACGCGCAGCGTGGCGCCGAAGCGGCCGTTCACATCGTCGCGGAATTCGTCGCAGACGCGCAGCGCCCGGAGCACATAGGTGACGAACAGCGCCGCCGCGACCGCCACGAAAGCGCCGGGCGTGATGGAGGCGAAGGCATCGCCGACCATCTTCCAGCGTTGGTCGCTGGCAAGCCATGCCAGCAGCGCCAGAGTGACGACTATCGATATCGCTCTCTTCAACCAATTCTCCGATGGCGCCACCGCCGCGTCGGAGCGGCTTATCCGGTGGTTCGACAATTCACGCCTTCATCCGCGGATCGCTTCGCCGGCGCGCCTCGAACGGCGGGCCGTCACGGGCGGGTGATCCTATAGACCAGCATCGTATCCGAATCCACAAGCTTGGTCGCGGTCTTGTCGAGGTGGTCGATCACCCCGTCATGATGTTTCATGAACTGCCGGTCCTGTTTGTCGGCGGCGTTCTTGGCCGCGCCGAAATAATCCGCGCCCTGCGCCCGTAAGTCCTCGAGCTGCGCGATCGCGGTGGCATCGTCCTCGACGAATTTCGACCATTCGACGTCGCCGCCTCCGGGCGGAAACACCCAGCCGCGCGCCCGGCTGTAGTAGACCGCGACCGGATCGCCGGCCTCCGGCGCGATGGCGACGACAAGCTCGCCCGGCTGGGCGACCCGCGCCAGCTGCTCGCCGAGCAGCTTGCCGTTCATGGCGATTGGCGCCTTCATCGTCTTGAGCAGCGGAAAGGTGGAGAGCGTGAGCGCCAGCGCCGCGATGAACACCGAGCGCAGCATCACAGCCGGCGCGAGAACTGGTCCGGTGCCGAGCGTCGCCAGCACGAGCGCGCCGCGGCCGCAGAACATCGCCAGCGGCACGTGGAAGATATGGTAGTTCCACGGATTGCTGGTGATCTCGCGCGCCGCCGCGACATAGACCACCGCCGCTGCCGCGAGCCAGGCATAGGGAACGGCAGGCAGCGTCCGCTCGCCGCTTGCGGCGGGCTTCGGCGGCATCCAGAAGCCAATGGCGATGAGGATCATTAACGGATAGCCGTAGAACCACCAGACCGACGTGTTCCAGACCGATTTGAGGTAGAAACTGTTCTTGAAGAACGTCCAGAAGCCGGAATCCCAGATATAGCCGGAGCCGGCCACGTGGTAGGGCGGGTAGCTGCGGCCGAGATAGATGGCCCAGCCGAAATAGGCGGTGATGACCACCAGGCTGATCAGTCCGCTGAGCAGAACCCGCGCGGCCTGCCTGTAGCGCCGTTGGAGGATCCAGCAGACCGTCAGGTAGAAGATGACGGCGCCCGCGGCGAGCCCCGGCGGCTTGGCCAGCGCGCCAAGCGTGAAGCTCAGTGTCGCCAGCGGCAGCAGCCACGGTTTGCCGCCTGCCCAGTATTTCGCGAACAGCCACACGCCGAGCGTCACCAGCGCCAGCATCGATGGATCGGGCAGGAACGAACTGTCGATCATCGCCGTCCCCGGCATCAGCGCATAGGCAAGGGCTGCCGCATGCGCATGCACCTCGTCCCAACAGAGCGCGGTCAACCTGTGCAGCGAAAACACCGTCACCATGCCGAACAGCGCGGCGACCATGCGGCCGAACCAGTCGTGCCAGCCGAAGAGTTGGTAGAGCAGCGCGGCGGAATAGCTGACGATCTGGAATTCCCGGCCCTGGTAGCTGGGTCCCGGGCCGGTCCAGCTGACCTCGGGAAAAAAGATGTTCCAGCTATGCTGCTGGAAATTGTCGGCCATCATCGCGGTGCTTGTCTCGCGCCAGCTGAAGGCGTCGACCAGTGGCTGGGTGATGTTGTGAAAACGCGCGATGGCGGCAACCAGCAAGATCGCCAGCAGGATTGCGGTGTGGATGCGTGCTGCGCCGACAGCCCGGCGCATGCCGGCAAACGCCGCGCCTTGCAACTCGGTCGTTCCTGCGCTGTCTAACATGTGGAGCAGCCCCCCGCCGAAGCTATTCTGGCGACATCCAATCGCCAAACAAGGTCAGACTATCACAACATTGTAATATCTCTGGTTAACTAACGGCTTGTAGTGATCACTTGAGCCTCGATTCAGTTGACATCGCAACACCCGCGGCTGTTAATAGTCTCAACGGCGCTGCGCCGCCATCGGGCCGATAGGCCCGGGCATCGTGACGGCTCGCGGAAAGCCCGAAGAAACATCTTCCAGATCATGGTTCATCGGCCCCGCTGTATCGGGGTCGAAAGGGGGGATCGATATGCGCATGTTCATCGGGACGACAGTTGAAACCACATCGCCATGTGAACCGGCTCGACTTGAGTTCAGCCGGCCCCATCGGCTTGCGGGAGGCGGCTGGCTGGTTGCGCTGCTGGTCGCCTGCGGCCAGCTTGCTCTTAGCGGCCCCGCCGGCGCGGCCCCGCAGAAGAACGCGACAGTCGAGGCGGCCGCCAAACCCGACATTGCTCCGACGGCTTTCGAGCTGCAGCTTCTCTATGCCGATCGCACCTGGAATTGGAAGAACGGCGCCGCCTATTTCGGAATGGACAGACGCCTGCATGCCTGGACGAAAGGGGAGGATTCCCCCGCCGTCGGCGAGGGCCGCTGGCTGGTGACGGAAAAGGGCAAGATGTGCATGGAACTTGCCTGGCGCGCCAAGACTTATTCCACCAAGCCGCAACGCACCTGCTACAGCCATCGTGTCAACAAGGGCAACATCGAGCAGCGCAAGGACCCTGACGGCACCTGGTATGATTTCAAGCACGCCAAGGACGATCCCGCCGACGAGCACCAGAAGTTCGAGGCGGGTAATACCAAGGGCGCGCAGTTCGACGAGACCCGCAAACTGGTCGACAGCAAGAGCTGAAGCAATTCCAGGAAAAGCGTGAGTTGGCTTCGGCGGTTTCGCCGTGGCCTCCGTCCAGATTGCGCTCGCGCAGCCGGCTGCAAAATAGGAGGCTCGCTGAGACGGCCTTAGCCGAACTCAGCGAGCCCACGCCCCGACACATTACTCACAGGGCCGACCGTCGGCCTTGCGGGCCGGCGTTTCTGATTGACGCTCGCGCCACGCGGCGCGCGCAATGCGCGCGCCGCGGCGGCCGAAACGCCGGAATTGGGCGAGGCCGGGCCTAGCCCGAAGAAGGGAGCGGCCGTCCTCACGATGGTGTCGATGTCGGAAAGCTGCGCCACAAAGCCCAGCTGTTCGCGGGCAAGGCTGGGGTCGGCGAAAAGCCCCCCCGGATCGCCAGGGCGGCGCGCTTTGTACGTGGCCGGGACGGGCCGCGAAGTGATCCGCTCGACCGCGTCCATGATCTGCCTGATCGAGACCCCGCGGCCGGTGCCAAGGTTGACCGCAAGGCTTTTGCCGCCGGCCTCCAGATGCAGCAGGGCCTTGAGGTGCGCCCGGGCGAGGTCGCTGACATGGACGTAGTCGCGCACGCAGGTGCCGTCCGCCGTCTCGTAGTCGGTGCCGAAAACCTCGATCGCCTCGATCATGCCGGACGCCGCCATCAACACCCTGGGAATGAGATGGGTTTCCGGAGTGTGCCATTCGCCGAGCTCGCCGTCGGGGTCGGCGCCACAGGCGTTGAAGTAACGCAGGATTGCGTATTTCGTACCGTAAGCCGAGCCATGGTCCCTGATGATCTGTTCGCCCATCAGCTTGGTACGGCCGTAAGGGCTGATTGGGTTCTGAGACGAGGTTTCGCGCACGGGCAGCGTCTCGGGCATGCCGTAGGTCGCGCAACTGGAAGAGAAGATGATGTTGCCGATGCCGTTTGCCCGTGCGGCCTCGAGCACGGCGATCGTCCCGCCGACATTGACCGAATAATAGTCCGCGGGGTCGCTAACCGACTCGCCGACATAGGCAAGCGCGGCGAAATGGATCACCGCCTGCGGCCGGTGGATGGCGATGGCTCGCTCGAGCGCGCCGCGGTCGCGGATATCGCCGACCACCAGCGGGCCCCAGGCCACCGCCTGCTCGTTGCCCCGGCTGAGATTGTCGAAGACCACGGGCAGATAGCCGGCTGCCGCCAGCTGCTTGCAGGTGTGGCTGCCGATGAAGCCTGCGCCGCCCGTCACCAGGATGGGTCGGGCACTCATAGCGCCAAAGCCTCGCCGGAGGACAAATGGCCGCCACGTGAGGTTCCGGGCTGACGGCGGCCCAGCAGGGCTTCGAAATAGCCCGCGGTGTAGGCCAGCCCCTCGCTCAGCGGGACCTTTGGCTTCCAGCCGAGCTGCTGCTCGGCGAAGCTGATATCGGGCCTGCGCTGTCGGGGATCGTCGACCGGCAACGGCCTGTGTACGATCCGCGAGCGGGAGTTGGTGCAATCGAGAACGAGCTCGGCCAGTTCCATGACGGTGAACTCGCCGGGGTTTCCGAGGTTGACCGGATGTTTCGGCGCCGTCGGCGACCGCATCAGCTGAACAAACCCTTCGATGAGGTCGTCGACATAGCAGAAGGAGCGCGTCTGCGTGCCGCTGCCATAGACGGTGATATCGTCTCCGCGCAGCGCCTGGACGATGAAGTTGGACACCACGCGTCCGTCATCGGGCTGCATGCGCGGCCCATAGGTGTTGAAGATGCGCGCGACCCGGATGTCGAGGCCGTAAGTTCTCGAATAGTCGAAGAACAACGTTTCGGCCGAGCGCTTGCCTTCGTCGTAACAGGCGCGCGGGCCATGTGTGTTGACGTTGCCGAAATAGCCTTCGGGCTGCGGATGCACCAGCGGATCGCCATAGACCTCGGAGGTCGAAGCTTGGAATATCTTGGCGTTGTGGCGCCGGGCGAGTTCCAGGAGGTTGATCGCCCCGAGCACGCTGGTCTTGAACGTGTGGATGGGATCGGCCTGATAGTGGGGTGGCGAAGCTGGGCAGGCGAGGTTGTAGATCTCGTCGACGACGATATCCGTCGGCAGGGTATCGACAACGTCGTGGCTGATGCAGGTGAAAGAGGCGTCCCGCGCGATGCTGGCTAGATTGTATCTTTTGCCGGTGTGGAAATTGTCCAGAGCGATGACTTCATAGCCGTCCGCAAGCAGCCGCTCGCACAAATGAGAACCCAGGAAGCCCGCTCCGCCGGTGACCAGGGCTCGGCCACGATCGATACCCTTTCGACCCGATAGCGCCGGCTTCAGAACTTTGATGACCCTATTCATGGCAACCCCGTACGCACACACACTACCGTTCCGGGACGGGCCTTGCCCGACCAGGTTACAAAGGCGGTTCCTCCGCATAGGCGGAACCGCCAGCACTGATGTGCGTCATAATTTTCTGAGTTCGCGGGGCCGTTGCTCTACGGCATGTCTCTGCCGCTTAAGCGTCCCTTGCGCCCCTAAATCGCGATCCACGAGTCGGTTGCCACCACCGCAGACTGCTCGCCCAAATTGCACACCCAACGCATATAAAGATATACCCGTATCGCGGGTAGTCAACTAAATTAGCGTTTTGTTAACCTCACGCCTTTGCGAGCGGTTAACCGTGAAGGGTGCTTCCTCTGCCCGTCGCCGGTGAGGCCTTGCCTTGGAGCGCCCTGTAACCGGCGTTGCATTCGTCGGACTGCGCAAGCATGTCGAAAGCAGCCTTCGGCGTCACCCTTCAAGTCTCGAAGCAACGCCATCTTGACGCCAGGTCGAGATTGCCGCGCCCTGTCTAGATGTTCTCGGCGAAAGCCCCGGAATTTCTGGCGAAGCAATGCGACTGCTGTCCGAAGCCGCTTGGGCCGCAAACGAAAGCAGCGTTCCCAAGATAAGGGTTGGCGCTTGCAACAGGAGCCGGGCGAGGCGGATTCCCTGTCTGGGCTGGCCGGCTCGGCTTCAAGTCGATCAAGGCGGCGTTGCCGCTTTGCGAGACGCTGAATGAAGTCGATTGACCAAAATTGAAGTATTGGCAACCGGAAGTTGCCAGCAACGCGCCCAAAAGAAAAAGACCGGACAAGGCCTTGATTGGCATGCGGAAATTGTTGTTGGGGCAGGACCGGCTTAAGCCGCGGTAAGCCATGAGCATGAACTGGTGTCCCCTCAAGGGCGTGACGCTTATGTTCGAATCATCGATAGCCATCCACCTGGCTCATTATGGCAAACCTGATTAATTTAGCGATAGCTGTTTGAATGCGTCCACGGTTTTTCCGCCGCCGCAAGAGGGCAGAACGGCTTGATGGCTGCAGGCGCCGCCATCCGCGTGACGATGGACGAACGGAGGGCAGTCGCGGCCCAACAAAATGGCCCGCGTCCAAGCGGGCCATTTTGTCGTCTACGGCGTCTGATGCCTGCCCCTTACTCCCCGCCCATCTCTTTCTTGAACTGGTCGAGATCGACCTGCATGCCGTTGAAGATGGTGCTCCAGTGGCGTGTCAGCGCCGCCATGGCGACGGCTTCCTGGATCTCCTCGTCGGTCGCTCCGGCGTGCTTGGCGTTCTCGGTGTCCGACCAGATGCAGTAGCTGCAGGGAATCTGCGCCGCGACCGCGAGCGAGATCAGCGACTTCACCTTCGGCGGCAGTGCCGTCTTGTCGCTGAGCTCGATGGCCTTGACCTCGGCCCAGGCGCCGGGCAGACCGGCTTTCGGGAACTGTTTGACGAAGCTCGGCACGCCGCCCATCGCCGACTGGATGTCCTTGAGGGCGGCGTCGTAATCATCGGCCCGGGCAGGCCCGGACGCCAGCACGGTGGCGAACACGCCCGCGGCGGCGATGAGCGAGGCGGAACGAAGGCAGGAATGCACGGTTGAGACGATGCGAATGACCGACATGATGTTCTCCTCTGGTTTTTGTTAGCCTTACGATGTAAGGTGTGCGGAGGATGAACCTTACAGTGTAAGTTGTCAAGCGCCATGGATGCACCAAGCAAGAAAAAGCGAACCCGCGGAAAACTTTCCCGCGAGATGATCGAGGACGCCGCCTTCGAGGTGATCGAGCGGGAAGGGCTGTCCGGCTTTTCGATGCGCAAGCTCGCCGCCAGGCTCGGCTGCGAGGCGATGAGCATTTACCACCACTTCCCCTCGCAGGCGCACCTCTACGAGGCGCTGGTCGATCGGCAGATGAGCGGTCTCGTCATCCCCGACGACAGCCTGCCCTGGCGCGAGCGGGCCCGCATCGGCATGCAGGAATTCCGTCGTGTCGCCACCGAGCATCCGGCCTTCGCGCCGTTCATCGTCGTCTACCGCATGAACTCGCCGCCCTGCCTGGCCAAGCTCAACGCCATCATCGGCCTGTTCGAGGATGGCGGCTTCGGTCCCGAGCTCAGCGCCCGCCTGTTCCGCGCCGCCGGCTACTATCTGATGGGCGCGATCCTCGACGAGACGGCCGGTTACGCCAAGGGGCCGTCGGCGGTCACCACCGTCGGCGAAGAGGAGTTGGCGCGCGACTATCCGAGCGTCGTGAAGGCCGGCGCCTATTTCGGCGCGGCCGGCTTCGACAAAACTTTCGAGCTTGGCCTGCAAATGTTTCTGGACGAGATGGAGCGCGTCCGCGAAGCTGCCCGAAGCGAAAGCCGCTAGTCAGAATGGCGGCCAGCCGCGCACCGAAGAAAACAACCAAGGGTTTGAATGCGCTTCCTCTCAGTCCTTCTCCTCATCGCCGGTGCCGCCATCGGCATCTTCTATCCCTGGGCGATGAGCAATTTTTCCGGCCATGCGATCGGCACTTACCGCGTCTATGAGGGCGGCCGCTTCCGGCCGGTCACCGTGCAGCTCGCCGCAGGCGACGCCCCGGTGAGGGTGCTGGTCGACTTGACCGCGCGGGCCGAGCGCGTCGCCGGCCAGCAGCGCACGGTGCTAACGCTGACCGCGGCGAGCGGCGGCCGCACGGCGCTGGCCTCGGCGCTCTCCTTCAACCACACCGACAATCCGCGCGAGGCCAGCCCGCAACTGCCCGACAAGATCTTTCGCGACGAGGCAGGCGTCATCGATAGGGTCACGCCCGGTCCTTATGTCTTCACGGTCGGCCCCGGAGATGCCGACGGCATCGACATGCGTGCGGTCGATCTCATCCTGCGCGCCGGCACCGGCTCGATCGACGAACGCGCTGAGCCGGCCGGCTATACGCTGATGGGCGTAGGCCTTGCCGGGCTGGTGCTGTCGCTTGTCTTCGGACGCGGCGGCGGAGGCCGCCCACAGAATCCCAATTCGCAGCCGCCACCGCCGCGCTGGGGCCGCAACGGTTCGCCACGAGCATGATGCCGAAAAGTGTGAAGCGGTTTTCGGTCGACATCATGCTCCTTGGAGGTCGGCGCGCATGAACTATCGCCACGCCTACCACGCCGGCAATTTCGCCGATGTCGTCAAGCATGCCGTGCTCGCGCGCCTCGTTGAATACCTCAAGCAGAAGGACAAGGCGTTTCGCGTCATTGATACCCATGCCGGTGTCGGCCGCTACGATCTTGCCTCGGTGGAGGCCGGCAAGACCGGCGAGTGGCAGGGCGGCATCGGGCGGCTGGCCGAGGCGACGCTCGAGCCGCAAGCGGCGGCGCTGCTTCAACCTTATCTGGAAGCTGTGCGTGCGCAAAATCCCGACGGCGGGCTCGAGCATTATCCCGGCTCGCCGCTGATCGTGCGCCATCTCCTGCGCAACCAGGACCGGTTGACGGCGGTCGAGCTGCACCCCGAGGATGCCGCGCGGCTGAAATCGGTTTTCGCCGGCGATTTCCAGGTAAGGGTGATCGAGCTCGACGGCTGGTTGGCGCTCGGCGCGCAATTGCCGCCGAAGGAAAAGCGCGGCCTCGTCCTCATCGATCCGCCCTTCGAGGAGGAGGGCGAGTTCTCCCGGCTCGTCGAAGGGCTGCGCAAGGCGCACCGGCGCTGGCCGGGCGGTATCTACGCGCTCTGGTATCCGATCAAGGATCGCAAGGCGGTAACCGCTTTCCGCGCGGCGCTGAAGGAGACCGCCATCCCGAAGCTGCTCGACATCGCCTTCGAGATACGGCCCGCCTCGGACGAGCCCAGTCTCGACGGCAGCGGGCTGGTGGTGGTCAATCCGCCCTATACGCTGGAGAGCGAATTGCGGCTGTTGCTGCCGGCCCTGCACAAGGTACTCGCCGTCCGGCAGTCGTCGCGCTGGACCTTGGAGTGGTTGGCAGGCGAGTAGGGCGTCCGCGTCGCTTTAAGCCAGCGCCGAGGGGGTCACGCCGGTCAGCCGCCGGCTTTCACGGATCAGATGCGCCTGGTCGGTATAGCCGGCCTCGACCGCCAGCAGCGCGGTAGAGGCATCGCTTTGCTGTCGTTGCAGGCGCCGGTACCGGTGAAAGCGCAGGATGCGGTCGAGCGTCTTCGGGCCATAGCCGAAGGCGTCCTCGAAGCGGCGTCGCAGCGTCCGTTCGCTCATATGCAGCTGGCGTTGCAGGAACGGAACCAGTGGCGTTTCCGGAGGCAAACCTTCGTGGATGACGCCGAAGGCCCGATCCATCTGCGGGTCGAGCGCGTCGCGTCCTTCCGTGCGTCCTCCGATCGTCTCTTCCAGGTGACGAACCAGGTCGGCGAGGTTGGGCGTCGGTCTGATGCGGTCGGAAAGCTCCCGGCAACGCGTGCCCCACAAATCGCTGAGGTCGAGCCGCCCGCCGACGATCTCGCCGGCCGGCACGCCCAACCAGCCGGCGGCGGCGCCCGGACGGAAGCGGAAGCCCACGATCACCGCGCCGGCGGCAGGCCGCTCAATCTGCGGCTCCTTGTCCGGCCCGGCCACGCGGAAGCGGCCGTCGATCCATTGCAGGTCGATCGTTGCGTCCGGCGTGATGAGGATGGGTGGAACGGCGCGCTCGTCCATGCGGTGGACCCAGACCGCACAGAAGGCAGCGGCCAGGCCGCCAGCGACGGGCCGTTCGCTAAACAAGCCGGTGGTCTGCGCCAGGACCGGTTCCATTCTCTCTCCGATCTGCTCCAGCGGGAGTTGCCGGATCGGTGCAACGGTTATTTTGGCCGAAATATTCAATGCCGGCCACGTCATCCATGACAAAACGGGCGGAACTTCAACGCGCTTCACGCGCTCGCATCAGAACCGCATCCGTTTGCGGCTGTGGTCACGAGTATAGAAAGGAGTGAGAGAAATGAAAGCTCGCATCACCGTATTGACGCTCGGCGTCGACGATCTGGAAGCCTCCCTCAAATTCTATCGCGACGGCCTCGGCCTGCCCACCGAAGGCATCATCGGCCGCGAATTCGAGCATGGCGCCGTCGCCTTCTTCGATCTCGCCGGCGGCCTGAAGTTCGCCATCTTCGAGCGTTCGAGCATCGCCCACGACGCCACGGTGCCGCAAAGCGGCCGCAGCCCGACCGAATTGACCATCGGCCACAATGTCGGCAGCGAGGCCGAGGTCGACGCCGTGATGGCCGAGGCCGTGAGGGCCGGCGCGCGCGTGGTCAAGCCGGCGCAAAAAACCTTCTGGGGCGGCTATGCGGGCTACTTCCAGGATCCCGACGATCACCTGTGGGAAGTCGTCTACAACCCGGCCTTCGTCCCCGAGGCCTGAGCGGAGCGACGTATATCATCGAGAGGAGGTCGCCATGCCTGTTCAATCCATTCAAGCGCTTGGCGCTCTCCTTATCGGCGGCGTGTTCGTCTTCGCCGGCACCGAGCATTTCCTGAAATTCGGGGCGATGCGCGACTATCTGGCCGCGCAGAAATTCCCGGCCCCGGCCTTGATGCTGGCCGTCGGTTCTACGATCGAGGTCATCGCGGGTCTCCTGCTTGCCATCGGCATGGCCCGGTCCTTGGCCGCCGGCGCGCTGGTCGTCTTCACACTGGCGACGAACGCGATGCTGCTGCGTTTCTGGGCGAGCGAGGAGCCGGAGCGCCAGGTGCTGCGCAACGCGTTCCTGATCAACATTGCCGTCATCGGCGGGCTGTTGCTTGCCGGCACGTTTTGATGGGCAGATGAAGCCTGGAACGAAGTTTGCGGAAACCCCCAAAAGTCTCTTCCGAAAAACCTTTATTTCGCGACCGCTTGACCGCCGCCAAGCGAATCCGCACAGTGCGGAGAACCGACCTCGAGAGGCTGTCATGACTCGCTTCGTCCATTCCGCCCTTGCCGCGCTGGTTGCGCTGTCCACTCCCTTTGCCGCTCCGCTGGGCTTCACCCAGGCGGCGCAGTCCGCCGACCTTTCCGTTTACAGCGGTGACGATGGCAGCGTCTGCGGCGAAAGCTGGGTGCTGAACAAGATCACCGACCGCTTCTCCTATCAGGTGCATCACGTGCCACATCTGCCGGACGTCGCGATCACCGATTTCCGCAACATCCGCCAGCATCGCTATGAGCCGGCGAGCGACGAGTGGCCGATCGGCCGCCATTATTGCCGCGCCACCGTCAACCTGTCGGACGGCCGCGACCGCTCGATCTTCTATCTGATCGAGGAAGGCCAGGGCTTTGCCTCGATCGGCGACAATGTCGAGTTCTGCGTCTCGGGCTTCGACCGCTGGCTGGTTTATAACGGCCGTTGCCGTGTGCTGCGGTAGGCTGTGCCGATATTCAGGTGATGCCGGCCTGCGAATGGCGGCGCCCTCCGCTTCCGGTGCTCACGTACTTTAAGTACGCTCCGCTCCGGTTCTCGGACGCCGTCATTCTCGACTCGGCCTGACCTGAATCTCGACACAGCCGGGCACTTAACTTCCTACCCTATGTCAAGCTCGGGCCAGCCCGCGCCATTAGCAGCGCGCGCTCCCGCTCATTGCCGGTCAGGTCGGCGGCGCGGCGAAACTCCGCGCGCGCTTCCTCCATCCGTCCGAGCTTGGCCAACAGGTCGCCGCGCACCGTGGGCAACAGATGCGTGTCCTTGAGCCGCGGCTCGTCCCGCAACGCATCGGCGATGGCCAGTCCTTGCGCCGGTCCGAACGCCATGCCGGCCGCGACCGCACGGTTGACCTCGACGATCGGCGAGGGGGCCGCCAGCGCGAGCGCCTGGTAATAAGCGGCGATGGCGATCCAGTCGGTGTCGGCCGCGCTCACCGCGCGGGCATGGCAGGCGGCAATCATCGCTTGCAGCTGATAGGGACCTGGCGTCGGCGTGAGCGTCATCGCGCGTTTCAGCCCGTCGAGGCCGCGCCGGATCAGCGACCAGTCCCAGCGGCTGCGATCCTGATCCGGCAGCAGGATCGGATTGCCCGCCCCGTCGGTGCGGGCGCCAAAGCGTGAGGCGCTGAGCTCCATGAGCGACAGGAGTCCGATCACCTCCGGTTGCTCCGGCATCAGCGTCGCGAGCAGGCGGCCGAGGCGCAGGGCCTCGCCGCTGAGATCGGCTCGCAGCCAGTCCGGTCCGGAGGACGCGACATAGCCCTCGTTGAAGATCAGATAGATCACTTCCAGGACGGCGCCCAGGCGCTCGCGCCGCTCCTGCCCGCGCGGCGTCTCGAAGGCTATGCCGGCGTCGCGTAGTGTCCGTTTGGCGCGCACGATGCGCTGGGCGACGGTGGCCTCCGGCACCAGGAAGGCGCGTGCGATCTCCGGCGTCGACAGCCCGCCGAGCATCCGCAAGGCGAGGGCTGCGCGCTGCTCTGCCGGCAGCACCGGATGGCAAGAGGTGAAGATCAGGCGCAACAGATCGTCGTCGATATCCTCATCGAGCGCCGCCTCGATGCCGGGCATCGCGCGCTCCAGCTCCGCTAGATCGACGGCCAACTGCCGATGCTTTCCATCGATCAGCACGGTACGGCGCAGCCGGTCGAGCGCCCGGTTGGTGGCGACCCGGGTCAACCAGGCGGCCGGGTTATGCGGAATGCCGTCGCGGGACCAGCGCTCCAGCGCCAGCACGAAGGCATCCTGCACCACCTCCTCGGCCAGCCCGACATCGCGCAGGGTGCGGGTGAGCCTGGCGGCGAGCTTCGGCTGCTCGATCCGCCAGACCGCTTCGATGGCCGCGGCTGCGGTCAACTCTTCAGCCCGCTGAAACCTTCGGCCGCCTTCTGGACATCCTCGGGAAAATCGCTCATCTCCTGAACGCGGCGGACCTCGATGACGTCATTGTCCCCGGCGGGGCAGCGGCGGGCCCATTCGATGGCCTCCTCGCGCGAACGTACGTCGATCATCCAGTAGCCGCCGAGCACTTCCTTGACCTCCGCGAAGGGCCCGTCGGTGACAACCGGCTTGCCGCCCTTGAAAGACACCCGCGCCCCAACTGACGGCGGATGCAGCCCATCGAGCGCAAGCAAAACGCCGGCCCGCTTCAGCTCCTCATTGTATTTCATCATCGCCTCCACCGCCTCGGCACTCGGCATCACGTCGGGAGCCGCGGTCGCATAGCCGCCGGGGATCATCAGCATCATGAAGCGCATCAGTATCTTCCTTTCGATCGGGTTGCTTCGATCCTACGACGAACGAGGATCGGCGGAATCGACACAGTGCAAAAAATTAGTCCGATCTATCCTGGGCACCGTGTGGACCGCGGGACATCGCCGTCGTCACACGCGCACGCCTTGGCCGGACACATACGCGCAGATCAGCTCGATGAGCTGCTTCTGCAGCTCCGGCGCATCGAGCATGTTGCGCCGTGCCGCGTTGTGGATCACTCCTTCGACCGCCGAGGAGAGCACGCGCGCCATCGTCTCGGTGTCCTTGCGGCGCTTGCGATATTGCGCGACGGCGGCCGCGTAATGTTCGAGATAGCGCGCCTGGAACGAGGCATGTGCGGCGCGTGAGCCGCGGTCGCCCGGCGCCTCGTCGAGCAGCACCTGATGCAGCGTCGGATGGATCGAGTGCGCGCCGATCATGCCGCGCACCAGCTCGCGCGCGAATTGCTTGAGCGGCTTCTCGTCCGCAGCCGCTTCGCGAATCACCGACAGCACATGATCGAAGTGACGGCGCCGGATCGCTTCGACCAGAGCCAGCTTGTCGGGGAAATATTGATAGAGCGAGCCGATGCTGACGCCGGCGGCCTCCGCCACCTTGTTGGTGGAAAAGCCCGCCCAGCCGAGCTCGCTCAGAACGTGAGCACCGGCTTCGATGATTGCCTCGACGGTGGCGATCGAACGCGCCTGGCGCGGCTGCTTGCGCATGCGTGCGGCCGGCTTTGCAATGCGAGTAGACATGCTGGCCCGTCTCCCGAGAATATAAACAGGATACTCACATTCATTTCGCCAACGCAAATGGGGCCGCAAAGATGAGCGCCAAGACTTTGCTGAAGAGCCTGCTCGCCTACCAGGCCTGGGCGAATGATGAGCTCGTGGAAAGGCTTGCCGGAATGGATCCGGCTCGCGACGCCGGACAACGCCACGCCGCGCTCCGTCTGATGAACCACGTCCATGTCGTGTCGCGGATTTTCGCTGCGCATCTGAAGGGTGTCGCCCATGGCTATGCGGGCGACAATACGCCGGATACGCCTCAACCGCTCGAGCTGCGCGTCGCCTTGGCCGAGGTCGATCGCTGGTATCTCGATTATCTGGAAACCGTTTCGGAGCAAGGGCTTGCCGACCCGGTCGCCTTCACCTTCACCGATGGCGACAAGGGTTGCATGACGAGGCAGGAGATGCTGACCCATGTCGTCCTGCACGGCGGTTACCATCGCGGCGAGATCGGCCGCATGCTGGCCGCGACCGCGGTCTCGCCACCCTGGGACACCTATGCCGTCCATCTGCATCGCTCCGAGCCGGTGCGCCGTCTGCAGGGCTAACGCAAGCCGGCAATAAAGATTGGTGGCGGGGGCTGAAATATGAGCTTGAAGCTCACTTTCAAGCGTCCAAGCTTTGATCGTCTCACCTGGCAGGTTCATCTGTAGATGTTTTCGCTGGACAAGATGAAGCCGGCGTTCGGCGGCATGTACTCTATTGTGAGCGCCCTGCTCACATTTGCGATACAAGCTTATGCCGCGCATGGATGGATGATCGGGTGATAGAAGCCGCGCGAAGATCTGTGCGGCAGGCCGTCACTTCGAAAGTGACAGATTCGCTCACAATTTTTCAACGTGATGCGTTTGGTGTAACCAAAATTCAATAACTGAAAATCATTGTGTTGCTTCGCTGGCTAGACAGTCGCGAGTCAGATATGCATAGACACGCCGGGTCACTCACGACCATTGGCAAAACGCAAGGGGCATCGCATGGCAAAGACGACAACCAAGGCGCCGGCAGCGAAAGCGCCGGCAAAGAAGCCGGCAGCTAAGGCTGCCGCGAAACCTGCAGCAGTGAAGAAGGCAGCGGCACCGAAGGCAGCCGCCAAGGCTCCGGCCAAGGCAGCAGCCAAGCCCGCCGCCGCCAAGAAGCCGGCGGCCAAGGCCGCGGCAAAGCCCGCCGCCAAGGCAGCCGCCAAGGCTCCGGCCAAGGCAGCAGCCAAGCCCGCCGCCAAGAAGCCGGCAGCGAAGGCAGCGGCCAAGCCCGCAGCCAAGGCTCCGCTGAAGGCCGCCGCCGCCAAGGCGCCGGCAGCCGTGAAGAAGGCAGCTCCGGCGAAGAAGCCGGCCGCCAAGAAGTAATCGCGTAGCTTCGCTTGGCTGGCGCAAACAGGTGAGGGCGGGTGCCACCAGGCACCTCTCTCGCCAATTCGGTGTCAGAGCGGGCGGAGTCGGAGCGGACGCTCCTCCTAAAGCTCTCGGAAATTTTGCTGCCAGCAAAACTTCCGGGAGCTTTTTTGTTGGCGCGCCTGCGCAGGCAAACAGCGTTGGCTGATCCGGATCGGCCCGCTGGCCGTTGCCCTTCGGACCCCGGTCGGTCAACAGTGCCGCAAACAACCGGGAACCCGATCATGCCGAAACTGCTCTATGCCTCCACATCCCCTTATAGCTCGAAGGTCCGCATGGCGGCCGCCTATGCCGGCATCGCCATCGACCTTGTGCCAGTCAAGACGGAGGACAAGCCCGCCGAACTGATCTCGGCCAATCCGCTCGGCAAGATCCCGGTGCTGGTGCTGGAGGACGGCCGCTCGATCTATGACAGCCGCGCCATCACCCAGCATCTCAACCGCCTGTCGAAGAGTGCCCTGTTCCCGCGCAATCCCGACAAGCGGCTCGACGCGGAGGTTCTGGAGGCGCTTGCCGACGGCATCTGCGACTGCGCGCTGTCGATGGTCTATGAGCGGCGCACGCGGCCGGAGGCGATGGTCTATCAGCCCTGGCTCGATCGCCAGTGGGGCAAGATCACCACCGCCCTCGACCTCATCAACGCCAACCCGCCGAAGCTGCCGAAGAAGATCACCGCCGGCCACATGGCGCTGCGCGCAACGCTTGGCTACCTGGCGCTGCGCTTTTCCGGCCAATGGGAGAAGGGCCGCGGACGTCTGGTCCGCTGGGCCGCGCGGTTTGATGAGAAGTTTCCGGAATTGAAGGGCAGCGTGCCGGGGTAGATACAGCTGATCTCCCCCCTCGGAGATTGGCGAGCTTGAACACCATCCGCTTCCATGCTTGCATGACATCACCCAAGTCGGAGTGGTGAGCATGGCAAAGCCCTCGACCAGTGCCGCGCCTGACCCGATGGTCGCACGCCTGCGCGCCGCTCTCGGCAAGCGCGCCTTCACCGAGCAGAAGATGTTCGGCGGCACCTGCTTCATGATCGACGGCAACATGCTGATCGGCACTTCGAAGCGCGGGCTTCTGGTGCGCGTCGGCAAGGACGCGCATGCGGCCGCCGCGGCACTTCCTCATGCGGGCACGATGGAGATGGGCGGGCGCTCGATGGAAGGCTATATCCGCGTCGCGCCGGAAGGCACGGCAACCGATGCCGATCTCGCCGGCTGGCTCGACCGCGCATTGGCTTTCGTCGGGACGCTGCCGGCGAAGGCAAAGGCCAAGTCGCCGAAGGGTCGACATGAGGGCTGACCGAGGGGCGCACAACCCTTTGCCGGCTTTACGGGCACAAAAAAAGCCGGGCGCAAGGCCCGGCTTTTCCGTGTCGTGGCTTCTAACGACTTAGAACTTCATACCGACGCCGAAGGTGACGCGGTTGTCCGAAGACTTGACCTTGCCGGTGTCGCCGAAGTTCTTGCTGCCGTAGTCGGTGTAGCGATACTCGACGCGGCCGAACACGTTGTCCGTGATCTTGATGTCGGTACCTGCACCGGCCGTCCAGCCGAGCATGGCCTTGTTGTCGTGCACGCCGGTGAAGCTGTCGTCGATCTTCTGATCCTTAACAGCCAGACCGCCCGTGCCGTAGAGCAGGATTTCGGGGGTCACGGCATAGCCGAGGCGAGCGCGCAGCGAGCCTTCGATGCCGGTCTTGGCCGAAAGGCCGTTGTCCGAACCTTTGGTGCCGTTGTAGCCGAGGTCGGCTTCAGCACCGTACACGAAGTTCTCCTGCTGCCAGTTGTAGCCGCCGAAAACGCCGCCGATGAAGCCCTTGGTCTTGGCGTCGACGCCGGGGGCCTTCACATGGCCGCCGAAGCCGTAGCCGAGATTGATACCGGCATAGGGACCGGCCCAGGAAGCGACCGGAAGCTCGGCAACCGGGGCGGGAGCCGGCGGCTCTTCGGAAACGACGTCGGCCGCAAAGGCGGTACCACCAAGGGCGAACAGCCCGAGCGCAGCGGCGAGCGGCGCGAATTTGAGATTGGTCTTCATTATATACTCCTTAAGCCACAAGACACTTAGGCTTGTTTGTTCATGAAACGCCCCGGCCCGTCCGGGGGAATAAACGGGCTTGGCGCTCAACGGTTCCAAATGTCGTGCTGAAATGCGGCTGAAGCGAACCTGAACTTGGGTCATTCCCCGGCGCGAATGAGGCCGAAAAGTGACGTTGCATCTTCGCAACAGCGAATGTCAGCAGGTTAAACATGTTGCGCTGCACACCGCTTGGTTCAAGGGGTCCAGGGACATATATTGCGGTGAGTGGCGCCCCGAATCCGGCGGGGCGCAAGCGCATCCGGGCCGCTTCGCCACATTCCTGCCCCAGGTGGAAACGGCATTTAACGCTTGGCCCGTCATATTGTGCCGGCTTCCCGGAATCGTGAAGCCGATTGAGGATTGACACCATGAGACAAGCCACGGCCGTCGCGCTGGTGACGGGTGGAGCAAGGCGGATCGGCAAGGCGATCGTCGAGGATCTGGCCGCCAACGGCTTCGCCGTCGCCATCCACGCCAACCGGTCAAGCGACGAGGCCGAGGCGCTGGTGCGGAAGATTAGGGGCGAGGGCGGTCGCGCCGCCGTGGTCGCCGCCGACCTCACAGACATGGATGCTGTCGGCGATCTCATCGGCAGGGCGCAGGCCGCCCTCGGCCCTGTCACACTGTTGGTCAACAATGCGTCGCTGTTCGTCGACGACCGGGTGGAGGATTTCGACTGGCGGGCCTGGGACCGCCATTTCGCTATCCATGTCAAGACGCCGGCGCTGCTGGCGCAGCACTTCGCCCATGCTCTGCCCGAAGGCGAGGAGGGGCTGATCGTCAACATCATCGACCAGCGCGTCTGGCGGCCGACGCCGCGCTATTTCTCCTATGCGCTGTCGAAATCGGCGCTTTGGACGCAAACTGAGATGCTGGCGCAGGCGCTCGGGCCCCGCATTCGCGTCAACGCCATAGGCCCCGGTCCGACGCTGAAGAACAAGCGCCAGGACGATGATGACTTCGGCAAACAAGTCGAGGGCCTGATCCTGAAGCGCGGCCCGCAATTGCCCGAATTCGGCGCCACGATCCGCTATCTCTGGCAGGCGCGCTCGGTGACAGGCCAGATGATCGCGCTCGACGGCGGCCAGCATCTTGCATGGCAGACGCCCGATGTGACAGGCATGGTGGAATGAGTCCCACAGCCCAAAGACAGAAACGCAACGGCGCCGACGACCTGCCGCCCGATGTCGATCTCGACATCGAGGACGAGGCGGCGGAGGAGATCGTCGAACCGGAGTCGATCCCGACCGGCCCCGAAGTCGCCTTCACGGCCATCGACTGGACGCCGCATGCCGGCGACGCCGACGGCATGGTCGGTGCGGAGGTGATCCAGACCTTCGTCAAGCGGCTGCCCAACCAGCCCGGCGTCTATCGCATGATGAACGCTGCCGGCGACGTGCTCTATGTCGGCAAGGCGCGCAGCCTGAAGAAGCGCGTCACCAACTATGCGCAGGGGCGCTTCCACACCGCCCGCATCGGCCGCATGGTGCGGGAAACGGCGACAATGGAATTCGTCGTCACCCGCACCGAGATCGAGGCGCTGCTGCTCGAGGCCAACCTCATCAAGCGGCTGAGGCCCCGCTTCAACGTGCTGATGCGGGACGACAAGTCGTTCCCCTACATCCTTTTGACCGGCGACCATGTCTCGCCCGGCATCTACAAGCACCGCGGCGCGCGGTCGCGAAAAGGCGACTATTTCGGCCCCTTCGCTTCCGCCGGCGCGGTCGGCCGCACCATCAATTCGCTGCAGCGCGCCTTCCTGCTTCGAAGCTGCACCAACTCCTTCTACGAGAACCGCACAAGGCCCTGCCTGCTCTACCAGATCAAGCGCTGCGCCGGTCCCTGCACCGGCGAGATTTCGCATGAGGGCTATGCCGAGCTGGTCGCGGAAGCCAAGGATTTCCTCTCCGGCCGCAGCCAGAAGGTGAAGACCGAAATCTCGGCCGCCATGCAGCAGGCCTCGGAAGAACTCGATTTCGAGCGCGCCGCCATCTACCGCGACCGTCTTGCCGCGCTCTCGCATGTGCAGGCACATCAGGGCATCAACCCGCAGACGGTGGAGGAGGCGGACGTCTTCGCCATCCACCAGGAAGGCGGCCAGACCTGCATCCAGGTGTTCTTCTTCCGCACCGGCCAGAACTGGGGTAACCGCGCCTATTTCCCCAAGGCCGATCCGGCGCTCGAGCCGGCCGAGGTGCTGGGCTCGTTCCTGGCGCAATTCTATGACGACAAGCTGCCCGCGCGGACGCTCCTGCTGTCGCAGGCCGTCCAGGAACAGGAACTGCTCGCCGAGGCGCTCTCCACCCGCGCCGGCCGCAAGATCGCGATCTCGGTGCCGCAGCGCGGCGAGAAGAAGGATTTGACCGACCACGCGCTGCAGAATGCGCGCGAGGCGCTCGGCCGCAGGCTGGCCGAGACCTCGACCCAGGCCCGGCTGCTCAAGGGTTTTGCGGACACCTTCGGCTTGGAAAAGCCGCCGGTGCGCATCGAGGTCTACGACAACTCGCACATCATGGGCACCAACGCGGTCGGCGCCATGGTCGTCGCTGGCCCGGAAGGTTTCGTGAAGAACCAGTACCGGAAATTCAACATCCGCTCGACCGAGATCACGCCGGGCGACGATTTCGGCATGATGCGCGAAGTGATGCAGCGGCGCTTTTCGCGGCTGCTCAAGGAGCATGGCGACGGCCAGCCCGGCCCGACCGTCGAGGACGAAGCCGGCGAGGAGGATCTGGTCGCCGGCAATGGCGGCTTTCCGGCCTGGCCCGACGTCATCCTGATCGACGGCGGCCAGGGCCAGATGACGGCCGTGCGCCAGATCCTGGCCGACCTCGGCGTCGAGGACCGGGTTGTCGCCATCGGTATCGCTAAAGGCCAGGACCGCGACGCCGGCCGCGAGCGCTTCTTCGTCAAGGGCAGGGAAAGCTTCATGCTGCCGGTGCGCGACCCGGTGCTTTATTTCGTCCAGCGCCTGCGCGACGAGGTCCACCGTTTCGCCATCGGCTCGCATCGTGCTCGCCGCAAGAAAGAGATGGTCAAGAGCCCGCTCGACGAGATCGCCGGCATCGGCCCCGGCCGCAAGCGCGCGCTGCTGCTCGCCTTCGGCACCGCCAAGGCGGTCAGCCGCGCCGCGGTCGAGGACCTGATCAAGGTCGACGGCATTTCGGAGCATGTGGCGAAGCTGGTCTACAATCACTTCCACGAGAGCTGAAGGCCGGTTTCGAGCACGGAAGTTTGACAGATCGGACGATGGGCCGCAGAGGCCCCGGTAGACACAAACGCTATTTTTCCCTGGTCAATCGAATCTCGCCTGTTGACCCCCTACATTCGCTTCTGATTTGAGTACGTCTGGCGGAGGAGATTTCCCGAGACGACATGGCACAACGCGCGTTCAACCTGCCGAACATCCTCACCTATGCTCGCATCGTCGCGGTGCCGTTGGTCGTGCTGTGCTTTTTTCTTGAGGGACATCTGAAGTCGTCCGACTTCGCCCGCTGGTCGGCGCTGGTCATTTTCCTGCTCGCCTCGATCACCGATTACTTCGACGGCTATTTCGCGCGCGCCTGGCAACAGACCTCCAACATCGGCAAGATGCTCGATCCGATCGCCGATAAATTGCTGGTCGCCACCTGCCTGCTCCTGCTTGCCGCCGACACCGACCGCCATGGCGGCATCGCCGGCTGGTCGTTGTGGGCGGCCATCATCATCCTGTGCCGCGAGATCCTGGTCTCGGGCCTGCGCGAATATCTTGCCGCCTTGAAAGTGTCGGTGCCGGTGACCCAACTCGCCAAATGGAAGACCACCATCCAGATGGTCGCCATCGCCTTCCTGCTGGTCGGCCCGGCCGGCGACAAGATCTTTCCGCTGACTACCCAGATCGGCCTGGTGCTTCTGTGGGTCGCGGCCCTCGTCACGCTCTACACCGGCTATGATTATTTCCGCGCCGGCCTCAAGCACATCATGGACGAGTGAGATGTCCACGAAGCTCATCTATTTCGCCTGGGTACGCGAGCGGATCGGCAAGCCGGAAGAGGATGTCGAATTGCCTTCCGGCATCGAGACGGTCGCCGACCTGCTGCGCTGGCTGAAGTCGCGCGGCGAGGAGTATGAGAACGCGCTGCGGTATCCGGACGTCATCCGCGTCGCCATCAACCAGGAACATGTCGGCCACCGCGAGAAGATCGCCGGCGCGCGCGAGATCGCGCTGTTTCCGCCGATGACCGGGGGCTGAGATGGCCGGCGTTGTGCCCGCCATCCGCATCCAGCGCGAGGACTTCGACATCGCCGCCGAGATCGCCGGCCTGACCGTCGGCAGGACCGATATAGGCGCCGTGGTCACTTTTTCCGGCCTTTGCCGTGACGAGCAGGGCGCGCTGTCGGCGCTCGAGCTGGAGCACTATCCCGGCATGGCGGAGGCCGAGATCGGCCGCATCGCCGCCGAGGCGACTGAGCGCTGGCCGCTGCAGGGGCTCACCGTCATCCATCGGCATGGCAAGATAGCGCCGGGCGAGAACATCGTGCTGGTGGTCGCGGCCTCGTCGCACCGGCAGGCGGCCTTCGAAGCTGCGAATTTCCTGATGGATTATCTGAAGTCGCGCGCCCCCTTCTGGAAGAAGGAACATCGCGCCGACGGCACCGAGGGCGGCTGGGTAGAGGCCAAGGAAGCCGACGATCGCGCGGCGGACCGCTGGAAGAAACAGGGCGAATGATGCATGTCGCCCAGAAGTGCGCAGCGGTTCCGGGGCAACGACATGCATCAGAAAAAACTCCAGTTCGGCCATCGAACGACCGCAATCCTTCCCAAGCCTGCCGGTTGGTTTGATTTGCTTGGCGGAGCAGGGCCATGCTGGACCGCATCGCGGAGTTCTTCATCTTCGGGCTGGTGCCGCTGGTCGTCGGCGTGCTTGCCGTGCCGGAAGTGACCAAGGCCGGCGAGAAGACGATCGCGGGCGAGGTCACCTATCGCGAGCGCATCGCCTTGCCGCCGGATGCCGTGCTCATGATCGAGCTCGCCGATGTCTCGGCGGCCGATGCGCCGGCGACCGTGATCGCCAAGCGCAGGATAGCGCCCACCGGCCAGGTGCCGATCAAGTTCGACATCGGCTTCGATCCCCAGGCGATCCAGAAGGGTCGGACCTATGCGCTGCAGGCGCGCATCACGGTCGGCGAAAGACTGATGTTCATCACCGATACAAGTCGCCAGCTCGATCCGCTGGCCGGCAAGCCGCAGACGGTGTTGCTGAAAATGGCGCGCTGACGTCGCGCCGGGTAGACGGCCGCGACTTTTCAGTCTGGAAACCGTGGTCGCTGGAATAAACCAGCGGCGCCAAGCGTTGACTTATGCAGATGGCGGGCAGGCAAAGGGACGAACGTCCCTTCACTCAAACCGCCAGACCGAATGCGCGGGATCGATCTGGCACTCAATGGAGACCAGATATGAGGAAGCACACGCTCATTCTCGCAGTCACAGGCGTATCGCTGATCGCCTTCGCCGGTTTCGCCCGCGCGGACGACCATCTGTTCAATGCCACGCAGCATGGCCTCAGCCCCGACAGCCAGCCCTTCCAGGCCAACAAGGCCGGCCATAGCGGCGACCTTGCGCCTGGACAGGGCAGTCCGTTTACCGGCGAGGAGACGAAGACGCCGTCCACCGACACCGAGGCGGCGAACGCCCACGCGAATGTGAAAGACCGTCAAGCCAAATGATCTTTTGCCCGCCGGGAGGGGCGGCGGGCTTTTTGAGTGGTTCCAGGAAAAGCGAGACCCGGTTTTTCGTCCGGAAATAAAGCGACAGAACGGGTTCGCCGTTTCCACGAAACGGTGAAGCATCCCACAGGCCGACCCGTCTCGACGGTTCCGCCTTCATTCAGCCACGTAGCAATTGACCGCGCCGCCGCGACTGCCTAGGCTCGTTCGAAAATGGGGATGGGGTTCCCCCGAAACCGCCCTTGTGGCTGATGACTCCTGCCAGGCGTGCTCTTGCGCGGCAGGATTTGTTTTCCCGCTCGTATCATGCCTGATTTCGTGAAGTGATTCCGGTGCGGAATCGCGTTTGGAAAGGCATTGAAGCGATGACCCTTGCGGCTTGCGCCCTGGTCCTGATCGGCGGTTTCCTCGGCGGCGTTTGCCGCTTTTTCCTGTCCGGCGTGGTCGGCCGCGGCGTCGGCGAGACCTTTCCCTGGGGCACGCTGGCGGTCAACGTCTCCGGCGCCCTTGCCATCGGCGCCTTCGCCGGCGCGGCGCGGTCCGTCGGCGGCATCTTCGCCAGCGATCTCGTCCGCGACCTCGTCGTCGTCGGCCTGTTCGGCGGCTATACGACCGTGTCGTCCTTCTGCCTGCAGACGCTGAACCTCGGGCTCGACGGCGAAGGGCGGCTCGCCGCCTTCAACGTCGTCGCTTCGGCGGCGCTGTGCGTGCTGTTCGTCGCCCTCGGCTTTTGGGCGGTGGTCTGGGTGGTTAGTTCAACCACCTGGGTGGTTGGTTCAGCCACCGGGGCTGCGGGCTGAGCGATGGTGGACAGGCAGACGGCGATGCGGCTTTATCTGGCGGTCGGCTGTGGCGCCGCTGTGGGTTCCCTGACCCGCTTCCTGTCGGGCTACGTCATCGTCTCGCTGCTCGGCCTGAACGCGCTTTGGTCAACCGCTTTCGTCAATGTCGTCGGCTCGTGGGTCATCATGGCCTTCGCCACGCTGACCGGGCCGGACGGCCGCCTGATGGTCAGCCAGGCTGCCCGCAATTTCGTCATGGCCGGCTTTTGCGGCGGGCTCACCACGTTTTCGGCAATGAGCCTCGATACCTTCCTCCTGCTGTTTCAGGGCGACTGGCCGCTGGCCGCGACCTATCTCATCAGTGTCGTCGGGCTGTCGCTGGCCGCCGCATGGCTGGGCTATCTCATGGCGTCCAGGCTCAATCGTTTGCCGGTCGAAAGGTGATCGGCCTAAAAGAGATCAGGGAGAAGAGAAGATGGAACTTCCCGCGCAATGCGCGCTGCTCAGGATCTTCTTCGGCGAGGACGACAGGGCCGCTGACGGCAAGCCGCTGCACGAGGCGATCGTCATCAAGGCGCGCGAGGCGGGCATGGCCGGCGCCACGGTGCTGAGAGGTCCGCTCGGCTTCGGCCGTTCCAGCGTGCTTCACACCGCCAAGATCCTGCGCTTGTCGCAGGATCTGCCGATCGTCGTCGAGATCGTCGACGCGCCGGAGAAGATCGATGCGCTGATCCCGGAGATCAAGGCGCTGACCAAGACAAAGAGCTGCCTGATCACCAGGGAGAAGGTCGAGGTCATCCGCTACGGCGACGGGGACTGAACCCGCCGTCTTCCGTCACCCCGCCACGAAGCCGGCGGCCGATCGTCCCTTCGTCGAAGATACCGGCGGAAAAGAGCTTCATGGCCTCTATCGCCAAGTCCGACGCCTCGGGACTGCCTATGACGATGCCGCGTTCCTCGCAGACCTCGTCATAGATACGCTTCAACAGCGCGAGGTCGTCCGGATAGGCAACGCCACTTTCAGAAACATAAGGCTTGATCATGCTTCCCTCCCTTGGTTCGGGCGGAAGCGCGGTGGTCGCTCACAGTCGGCGACGCCCAATGCCATTTTGTCGCCGATTCCGTTGACCTAGGGCAGGCGGCGGATGGGACCACCGGTTTCAAAATAAAAACGGCCCGCTCGAGCGGGCCGTTCCGTGAAGCTCAACCTTGCGTCTCAGCCGACGATCTCGGTATCCGAGAACCAGTACTTGATCTCCTGCGCGGCGGTCTCCGGCGCGTCCGAGCCATGCACCGAGTTTTCGCCGATCGACAGCGCGTGCACCTTGCGGATGGTGCCCTCGGCGGCGTTGGCCGGGTTGGTGGCGCCCATCACTTCACGGTTCCTGGCGATGGCGTTCTCGCCCTCCAGCACCTGCACGATGGTGGGCGCCGACGACATGAATTCCACCAGCTCGCCGAAGAACGGGCGATCCTTGTGGACCGCGTAGAAGCCTTCGGCCTCGCGGCGGCTCATCCACACACGGCGCGATGCGACGACGCGCAGGCCGGCGTCTTCCAGCATCTTGGTGATGGCGCCCGTCAGGTTGCGCCGGGTCGCGTCCGGCTTGATCATGGAGAAGGTGCGTTCGATCGCCATAGGGTCGTCCTTGTTCTTGGGAATGGAAATTGGGGTGGCGGGCTCTATACAAGCCGCCCGGCGGCTTGCCAAGGGGAGGCGGGTTCTGGTCAAGGAGAACCCTTTGCGGGATAATTGAAGCATGTCTCCCGAAATTGGGAACCGGTTTCGGGATAAAGACATGCGCAAAATCAAAAGCCTGAAGCGCAAGGAGCGAATCTGAAAGATCGCGCCGCGCTTTAGGCGGCTGCGAACATGCTTCGCACGGAAATCCGGGGCGTTGCGGCAGCGGAGCCCGAGGCGATGAACTGGCCTTATCTCAGGCGCGGCGATATCTGCGGGATTATTGTCATGGCGGTGGTTCTTGCCGCGATCGTCTTGGTCGGACTGCTCTTTCCACGGCTCGGACAGCAGAATTTCGGCTTCGGCCCGGAATGGCAATGTATCCGGATGGAAAAGGGCGACCCGATCTGCGTCAAGCTGGTCGAGAAGGACGCGTCGACCAAGGAGCGCCGGAAATAGACGCTAAAGCTCGATCTCGATGGTCAGGGTCGGCTTGTCGCCGGCCTTGAGATGTTCGCGCTGACGCACCGGGGACTTGACCGGCAACAGCAGGCTGCCGGATGCGTTGTCGGGAAAGAGCGATGTCTGCCACCTGGTCTTGCCGATCGCTGCCGTGACGCCGAGCGAGCCCCAAGGGCGCGCCAGTCCCGTCATCGCCGCCTTGATCCGCGCCGCGACGTCCGTCGGCAGCGTCACGAAATGCCAACCGCCCTTGCCGGGGTAGACCCAGATCTCGGCCCGCATCTCATAGCGCAACATGGCAGTCAGGTGCTCGCCGCGTTCACGCCGCGGCCGCGACCTGCCGGCCGATCCCGCCATGCAGGTCGAGGCAGCGCTCGAACCAGCGCGCGATCCTGTCGCTGTCGTCGAGCAACTGGAAAGGCGAGGCAATGCGAGCCCATTGCAGCGCGCCGAAGACGATGTAGTCGGCAAACAGCGGCGAGGCGCCGCCGATGAAGGGCTGATAGGTGAGCGTCGAGCGCAGCGGCTCCAGCGCGGCGCGGAAGGCCGAGAGGCCGGCATCGCGATTGGCCACGACGTCTTCCAGCCGCTTGCCGTAGCGCCGTTCACGATCCTCGCGGAAGTAGCGGCCATTCGTCTCGTCCTGCATCGCATGCAGGTCGGTCAGCGCCACGGTCGCGACATAAGGGTGGATGGTGAGTTGCGACCAGCGCTCGATGAAGCGTGCCGTCGCCTTGCCGCCTTCACCGGAAAACAGCGTCGGCCGATCCGGATAGGCTTCGTCAAGATAGAGCGCTATGGCGAAAGAATCGACCACGACGCGGTTCCCGTCGCGGATCACCGGCACCGTCTTCGAAACGCCGCCTTCCACCTTGGGCACCTCCAGGAAGCGCGTCGGCACCTTGATCGCGGCGAGCCCCTTGTGGGCCAGCGCCATCTTCGTCTTCCAGCAATGCGGGCTGAACGGGCGTTCGGTGTCGTGGCCGACGAGGTCATAGAACAGAATGGTCATTGCCGTTCCTGCGGGTTACGAAGAGCCGGGATTCGTTGTGACCCGGATGGAAGAATGAAACAGCATTTCATGATGTTTGCGGCTTACAATCAATGGGCCAACACGCGCATCTATGATGCCGCGGCCGATCTCGACGAAGAGGAACTCGGCCGCGACGTCGGCGCCTCCTTCGGCTCGATGCTCGGCACGCTCAACCATCTGCTCGTCACCGACCGCATCTGGATGAAGCGCTTTACGGGCGAGGGTGATGCGCCCTCAAACCTTGCGGCGATCCTCTATCGCGCCTTCCCGGGCTTGCGTTTGGCGCGCGAGGCCGAGGACAGGAGGATCGTCGACTGGGTGGGCGGCATGACCGACAAGGCGTTCGCCGGACGTTTTTCCTATATGACGACCGACATGCGCACCGTTTCGCAGCGGCTGGCGCCAGCGCTCAGCCATCTTTTCAACCACCAGACCCATCATCGCGGCCAGGCGCATATGTGTCTCACCGTGCTCGGCCGGCCCTCGGTGCCGCTCGACCTGATGCTGTTCCAGCGCTCGGAGGAAGGCCGCGCCTACGCCTGAGCGATCTGGCCGGAAACGCCTTCGGATCACGCGGCAATAGCTAGGCGAGTACGTGACGAAGAATTGTTTCAGTTTTAAGAAAATACTAATACATTTTGGGCGGCAGAAAAAAGCAATAGCAAACCAAAACCCATTCTTGCGAATGGGTCGGCGAAACCGGGCGAAACCTTACGCGTAACTGATCCGTGTATTCAGCGCTTGTATGCAGGCGGTGCTTGCATACTGCAGTGCTGAACGTGCTGTCTTCGAAAAAGGAGAGTGTCATGCGCAGTATCGTTGAGAAAGCCGCCGCTACTCTGGCCTTTGGCACGATCGTCGCCATTTTGGCCATGCCTGCGACTGCGGCGGGTCTTGGTGTTGGGGCAGGCGCATCTGTCGGCGGATCCGGCGGCGTCAATGCTGGTGTTGGCGCGTCTGTCGGTGGTGGTGGCGGCATCAACGCCGGCCTTGGCGCCTCAGTCGGCGGTGGCGATGGCGTTAATGCCGGTCTTGGCGCGTCCGTCGGCGGGTCGAATGGCGTGAACGCCGGCGCGGCCGCATCGGCGGGCGGAGGGGGCGGTGTCGACGCGGACGCCACAGCGTCGATCGGCGGCTCCAGCGGCGTTGACGCGAATCTTGGCGCGAATGTCGGCGATACCGCCAACGCGATCCTTGGTCTCGGCATCGGTGATGATGCAGGCGTCACCGTCGGAAGGTTCTCGACCCTGGGCACGCCGAACACTCTCGGGACTCCGGACCGTGCTGCCATGAAGAGTGCGGTGGCTCAGATGTCCGGCACGAAACTGACCCGGATGAAGAAGCGTTGCGCCGACGTGCTCTCCAGCGAAGGAACGTATGACAAGGATCTCAGGATGCTCTGCCTGATGATTTCGCGCCGTTGACTTACTGTCGCAAGGCAACAGCCAACGTGAGTGTCTAACCGGCCGTGCGGCTCTGCGGCCTACCGCGTCGCCGGCTGCGGCCGACGGCGCGCTGACGAGAAACCTCCGGCCAGTCGGAGAGCCCGCCGCCTTTGGTGGCGGGCTTTCCGCTTGTCCCCACCGCGGGCGGATCGAGCGGCCTGTTAACCAGACTTGCATTGAAGCTAATGTATTAGGACTTCGTTTGCGCTCCCGCTGCACAATGGGCCTAACTGCAGTGGGAGCAATGCCATGCGCATCGATTTGTCCCCGACGAGTTGGGGCAGGGTCGTGGTGGTTACCGCCGCCGGCACTGCCTTTTTCATTGCCGCCGCGTTCTTCGTCGATTCCTTCAATTTCCCTTCGCTGTCGCCGCAGGCGCTGCTGTGGGCGAAGCTCACGGACCTGTTCCTGCCGCTCATCCTTGGTGGCTCCTTCCTGTTCTTCCTGATGTGGAAGATGCGCCAGCTCGCGATCGCCCAGAAGGAGCTCAGCATCGTCGCGGCGACCGACAGCCTGACGGCCGTCTTCAATCGCGGCGCCTTCTCGATGCTGGTGGAGGCCTATCTCGACCAGGCACGCAGCCATGACGTCGCCGATTCCGGCGCGCTGCTGATCGTCGATGCCGACCATTTCAAATCGATCAACGACCGTCTCGGCCATGACTGCGGCGACCAGGCGCTGAAGCTGATCGCCAGCACGATCCAGGGGCAACTGCGCGGCGCCGACATTGTCGGCCGCATCGGCGGCGAGGAATTCGCGGTCTTCCTGCCGGGCGCCGACGCGACGCGCTCCTTCCTGGTCGCGGAATCGATCCGGCTGCGCATCCGCGAAGCCGAGTTTGCGCCCGGCGGTCAGCCATGGCCGCTCTCGGTCAGCATCGGCGGCATCGCCTTCAGCGGTCCAACCACCTACCACGACATGTTCCAGGTCGCCGACAAGCATCTCTACAAGGCGAAATCGAACGGACGCGACCAGGTGAGCTTCGAAAGCCCGCGCGGTTTGCCGTCGGCCGACGTCGCCAGTACGGTCCACTGAACGGCTTCCCGGCGGGATTTGGCTGAACCGCTCTCAGCGGCGGCTGCTGTTGAGCAGCGGCCTATGCTGGCGGATCAACTGGCGCTCGACATCGAGATAGGGCCTGATCAGGCCCGCCACGGTCGGGGTCGGTTCCGGCTGATGCACCACCGCCGTCAGCATGCCGTGTTCAGTGAGCAGGCTCAGCCACTTCAGCGCTTCCCATTTGGGCGTTGCGCCGCCGCGCCCCGTCAGGCTGCGATTGATATAGCCAGGATAGGAAAGCAGGCGCTGGCCGCTGAGATGGCTGATTGCCTCGCCGCAGTTTCATCACTGGCATCATGCCAATGATCGCCATGCCTATGACAAGAATTTCGCCGCCCAGTTGCCCCTCCTCGACCTGATCGGCGGCACCTTGTTCATGCGGCAACATATGCCGGAGAAATACGGTGTCGACGAGCCGGTGCCGCAGCTCTATCACCAACAGCTCGTCTATCCCGTCGTGACCGCGGCCGAGCCGGCCGCGCCGATCGCCGAAGCTTCGCCGGCGGCGGCCAAACCGGAATGACGGTATGGAAATGCCTGCGATCCCGTGAACTGATATCCGGGGCCGGTTCCGTGAAAGGTAATGTCTTGTTGTCAGGCGGCGAAGCCGCCGTGGCCGCGCGCCACCGGCTTGACGGAGGCAATCGGCTGCTCCGAAGGCCAAAGCACGCCGGCCGTCACCGCGAAGGTGATCAGCGCGTCGCGCGCGGCCTCGGCCGAGATCCCTCCACTCCGCGCGGCCTCGCAGGCCTTCACCGCGGCGCCGTAGCTGAGGCGGCGACGCGACGGCGGAAACTCGGTCAGGAAGTCGTGCATGTCGAACAGCGAGGCGATCATGCGCTTGTGGCCGGCGCCGACGCTGAGGGCGACCGGGGTGAAGAACGTCCTGTCGTGCATTCGGACCTCGTTTGTTGGCCGCGGAGGCGCTGAGCCTCCGGTCTGGGGGAGGGACGCCACACAACGCGGCTTGCGGCGGGAGGTTCCGCGCATGCCGATTTTTCCGCATCGGACTTGGTCCGTAGTGTGAATCGGCTAGAGCAATTCCAGGAAAGTGTGAGCGGTTTTCCGCCCCGGAATTGCGTAAAAACAAAGGGATAGACCGTTTCCCCGTTTCCGTGAAACGGTGAAACGCTCTAGAGGGCAGGCAGCCTATTTCCACATGCCGCGCATGCGGGCGCCGAGATCGACCTTGACGCCCGGCCTCTGGCGCGGGTCGTCCTTGAGCGCGGCGCTTGCCCAGGACGATTGCTCGAACGCCGAAAGCATCGAGGCGGGGATGAAGCGGGTGCGGGAGGCATAGACATGGCGGTCGCCGCGCGCCGCCTGGTTGTGCGGATAAAAGCGCTGCGGCACCACCAGATGCAGGCTGTCCTTGGCCCTGGTCATCGCGACATAGAGCAGGCGCCGCTCTTCCTCGATGTCCTCCTTGGTGCCGACGCCGAGATCGGCGGGAATGCAGCCGTCTACCGTGTTCAGCACGAAAACGTTCTTCCATTCCTGGCCCTTGGCCGAGTGGATGGTCGACAGGATGAGGTAATCCTCGTCGCGATGCGGCGGCCCGGCCTGGTCGCTTGTGGCGTCGGGCGGATCGAGGGTGAGCTCAGTCAGGAAGCGCTCGCGCGACGGATAGGTCGATGCGATCTGCTCGAGCTGCAGAAGGTCGGCGCGGCGCGTGACCGCGTCCTCATGGATGCGCTCCATATGCGGCTCGTACCAGAGCCTGATCCGTTCCAGATCCGCCGGCCATTTGGCGCCGGCGCGTAAGCCGCTGTAGATGTCGAGGAACACCGGCCAGTCCTGCGCGGCGCGCTGCGGTGGCCGGAAGCGGGCAAGGCCGAGCGTCTCGTCGAGCGACGTCGCCATAGCCTCGACGATCTGCGAGGCGGCGGACGGGCCGATCCCCGGCATCAGCTGCAGCACACGGAAACCGGCGACGCGGTCACGCGGGTTCTCGGCGAAGCGCAGCATCGCCAGCATGTCCTTCACATGCGCGGCGTCGAGGAATTTCAGGCCGCCGAACTTGACGAAGGGGATGTTGCGGCGTGTCAGCTCCACCTCCAGCGGTCCGCTGTGGCTAGAGGTGCGGAACAGCACCGCCTGCGCCTTCAGCGCCGTGCCGGCCTCGCGGTCGGCCAGGATCGCCTGGCAGACATAGTTGGCCTGCTCGGCCTCATCGCGCACGCTGACCAGCTGCGGCTTGTGCGAGGACCGGCGCTCGGTCCACAGATTCTTGGTGAAGCGCTCGCTCGCCTCGCCGATCACCCTGTTGGCGGCGGCCAGGATCGTCTCTGTCGAGCGGTAATTGCGCTCCAGCATGACGATCTCGGCGGGCCTTGCGAATTGTTTCGGAAAGTCGAGGATGTTGCGCACTTCTGCGGCGCGGAAGGAATAGATCGACTGCGCGTCGTCGCCCACCACGGTGAGCCCGGCGCCATCCGGTTTCAGCGCCAAAAGGATCGAGGCCTGCAGCCGGTTGGTGTCCTGGTATTCGTCGACCAGCACATGGTCGAAGCGGGAAGCGAGATGCGCGGCGATCTCGGGCTCGGCCGCCATCTGCGCCCAGTAGAGCAGGAGGTCGTCGTAATCGAGCACGTTCTGCGCCTGCTTGGCCTCGACGTAAGCCGCGAACAGTTCCTTCAGTTGGTCCGCCCATGTCGCGCACCAGGGGAAGGCGGAGCCCAGCACTTCGCCGAGCGGCGCCTGCGCATTCACGGCCCGTGAATAGATCTGCAGGCAGGTGCCTTTGGTCGGGAAACGGCTTTCGGTTTTCGAGAATCCCAGCTCGTGCCGGGCAAGGTTCATCAGGTCGGCCGAATCCTCGCGATCATGGATGGTGAAGGCGGGATCGAGCCCGATCTGCTCGGCATAATCGCGCAACAGCCTTGCGCCGATGCCGTGGAACGTGCCTGCCCAGGCCAGTGCGTCGGCGATGACCGCCGCGTCACGGCCGAGCACCTCGCCGGCAATGCGCTCGACGCGCTTGGCCATCTCGGCCGCGGCGCGACGCGAGAAGGTCATCAAAAGGATGCGGCGCGGATCGGCGCCCTTGACGATGAGATGGGCGACGCGATGCGCCAGCGTGTTGGTCTTGCCCGAGCCGGCGCCGGCGATCACCAGCAGCGGCGTCGTCACCTTGCCGTCGCCATGCACGACCGCCAGCCGCTGCTCGTCATTCAGCCGGGCAAGATAGGCGGGCGTCTCGAAGGACGAATCATGGGCGGCGATGTTCATCGCCCATCAAGCATCGTTTCCGCTTTGTTCGCAATAATTTCCTCGCCCCGCGCGAGCGGGGAGAGGTGGCCGCGAAGCGGCCGGAGAGGGGATTACGCGGCTACCTTGTCCCCGAGGCAACTACCGCTTCGGTTCCACCCCCATCGCGGCCGACTGCCGCCGTAGCCTGCGCCTTTCGTCGCCCGGCATATCCAGCGGCGCGACGTTTCCCGGCACCTCGTCGATGATCCTCACGGCAACGCGATAGGCGGTGTAGGCAAAAAGGCCGGCAAGCAGAAGGCGGACCATGATCAGTTCCTCGTTGCGTTCGATTGGCTTGGGATTTCAACCGGACGCGGGCTTGTTGGTTCCCGCCCGCCTACGCAACCACCGTCCACGCAACCAAACCGCTATCGCCTCGTTTGCCCTTCATGAAAGGGGCGAACGAGAGGAGGTCGTCATGAAGAAACTTCCTGTACTGCTGGCTCTCGCGGCAGGGCTCGTGCTCGCCGCCTGCGACAACAGCGTGCAGCCCACCAAGGCACCGGGCGATGAAGTCAACCGGAACCCTCAGGTCGACAAGAACCCGGTGCCGAAATCGACCACCGGCGGAGACCAGCAGGGTACAGCGCCGAAGCAATAGGGCAGGGGGGTTCAATTGTTGTCGGCCTGAAACGAAGAAGGCCGGCGCTGCTTGGGAGGAAGCTGGTAGCGCCGGCCAAGCGGGAAATCAGGCCCGCCGCACGATCCAACATAGCTGAGTCTCGACGTTGCGTCATGGCGTGATCGCGGTAGCCGGCTATAAGCGGAAAAATCACTGAAAAATCCTGAAATCCGCCGGGGCCCGCCTTCGCGTGCCTTGGATGTCGTGTCTTGATGCACGAAGCGGCGACCGATGCCGACGGTTGGCGTCGAGCAAGAAGTGCGCCAACGCTGGGAGGCGGCAATCCTGGCCCTCACGCCAGCGCCGAGCGGCCCTGCTGTCCGCCGGCGATCTCGACGTCGAGTTGGCGCTGCGTCAGCGCTGCTTCGGCCATGATCCACTGCTTGAACAGCTCGACCTTGCGGGCGCCGAGCGCCTTGATGGGGCTGACGAAATACCAGCCCGCCGTGTTGGGATGGTGGACCGCGAAGGGCGCCACCAGCCTTTCGGCGCGGATGTCGCTTGCCATATAGGCCCGGTTGGCGACGGCAAAGCCCATTCCGGCATTCGCCGCCTCGTAGGACATCATGCAGCTATCGAAATAGACGCTCCTGGTTTCGCCAAGCACGAAGCTCGCGCCGGCGAAGCCCAGCCATGACTGCCAGTTCTGCGTGCAGGTATCGGAATGCAGCAGCGTGAAGTAGCGCAGGTCCTCCGGCACCACCTTCGACAGCGGCTTGTTGCCCAGCACCTCATGGAAGAGCTTGCGGCTGCACACCGGCGTCAGATCTTCCTTGAACAGCAGCTCCGACGTGAGGCCGGGAAAGTTGCCGTCGCCGTAACGGATTTCGAGATCGTATTCGGAATTCGAGAATTCATGCGTGGCGTAAGAGGTCGACACCCGCATCTCGATGTCGGGATATTGATGCTGGAAGGCCGAAAGCCGCGGAAACAGCCAGCGCGCCGCGAAAGTCGGCAGCACGCAGATGCGCAGCACATGCGCCTGCGACTGGCCGGTAGCCTCCATGCTGGCCGCCACGATGCGCTCCAGCGCCTCGCGCACGCGCGCCACATAGGTCTCGCCCTCCGGCGTCAGCGACACGGCGTTGCCGCCACGCTCGAAGATCTTGAAGCGAAGCTGATCCTCCAGGCTTTTCACGCGCTGGCTGACGGCGGAAGCGGTGATGAACTGCTCCTCGCCGGCGCGCGTGAAATTCCTGTGCCTCGCGGCGCTCTCCACGATTTTCAGCGAGTTGAGGTTGACCTGACTGAGCAGACGCACGGGGTTTTCGACCTTAAGCTGGGCTTACGCTACCACCAGCATTCCTAAATTTACAGGGGTAGGCGTTTAAATGACTGTTAACCAAGTGTTGCCCCCACCTTGGAGAAAGTAGAATGAACGCCCATACAATTCCCGAACTGCGCTGTGCAATGAGCCGCGAGGCCATCATTGGTCATGAGACGGCCTGGAAAGTGTCGACCTTCGGCGTCGCCCAGTATCGTCATGGTTACGACCCCGCTCTGCTTGCCGCGATCGAGGAAGCTGCCCTGAAGCTGAAAGCCAGCCATGCCGTGCATAAGCATCTCGACCTCACCTTCATCACCGGCGCCGACCGCTACATTCCGGAGATCAAGGAGCTTTTGCACGACAAGCTGCGCCTGGAAAAGCTGTCCGACATGATGGGAACCAAGCTGGAGCCGTATCCGCTGTCGATCGTCGGCTCGACCGTCACCTTCATGAATCCCAAGGACGGCGCGGTCGAATGGCATTGCGATGGCGTTCCGGTGACCGAGCTCATTCCGCTGTCGATCAGCGAGCCGCTCATCGGCGGCCATCTCGAGATCTATTGCGACGATTCCGAAACCGGCCGCTCGATCTTGGAATCCGGCCGCGACCTGCCGCGCAACAAGATCATGCGCATCGACCACAAGATGAACTATGCCACGCTCGGCCAGTTCCTCGGCGTGCTCCACCGCACGGCGCCGATCCAGCTCGGCGAGCGCGTCACGTTGGTGCTCAACCAGCGTTCGGCGACCAAACCCTATGTCGACGACAACCGCATGTTCTACCTCGCCGCCGACAACGACCATGACCGTGCCTGGGTGAACGAACTGGCCGAGGATGTCTGGACCAACCAGTTGCCCGCCTACCGCCGCCATGCCGAAGAGCATCCCGTGCCGCAGCCCGCCGCGGAGCCCGTTGCCGGCGGGGCGAGGGAGTCGTGGTAATGAGCCACGATCCGGTCGAGCGTCAGCCGCCTTCAGTGTCGCTGCGCCTCGGGCCGGTCGTGCCGGAAAGCCAAAGCCGTTCCGGCGCCGCCCTCGGGGCGGCGCTGGCCTTCGCCCTCGGCGCCGTGGCGCTGTGGGCGACCAACGCCTTGGTCGGCAAGACGCTGCTTGCCGCCTATCCGGTGTCGCAGGTCCAGCTCCTGCAGTTTTGCGGCGCGGCTCTGGTCTTCGCGCTGATCCGGTTGATGAGCGCTTCTCCTTCTCCCCTTGTGGG
>CCNB01000009.1:146383-152409 GCA_000824785.1 Mesorhizobium plurifarium
CGCGCAGCGCCGAGACGGATGAGGGGTGTTCCAGCGGAGTGAGACGTCGGCGTTCCCTGGAGCACCCCTCATCTGACCTCGCTTCGCGAGACCCCCTTCTCCCACAACGGGAGAAGGGAACGTCCGCGCTTGCCGCTTATACCGTCGGCTTCCTTGGCCTGGTCGGCACGATGGTGCTGCAATATATCGGCTTCGCCTCGATGCCGGTTATCGAAGCAAATCTCGTCGCCTATACTTGGCCGTTGATGACCGCCGCTGCGGTCATCGTGCTTGGCCGGCCGCGGCGTCCGCTGCTGCTCGGGCTGGCGGCGGCGCTTGGCTTTGTCGGCGTGGCGCTGGTGATTTCCGGCGGCCGCGCCCATTTTTGGTTCAACAGGGCCTGGTTCGAAGGTGGCAGCCTCGTCGGCTATCTCGCCGCCTTCGGCTCGGCGCTCTGCATGGCCTTCTACTCGCTCGCTGTCGGCCGCCTTGCCGTGTCGCCGGAGCGCCTGCTTTTGCCCTCGGCGCTGATCGGCGTCGCGCTCACCTTCGCCTGGTGTCTGCATGATGGCGTCGTGCGCCCGAGCGGCGCGCACCTTCTGCTCGGCCTTTATCTCGGCGCCGGCCCGATGGGGCTCGGCTACTATTTTTGGTCGCGCGCGGCAAAGCTCGACCATGGCGGCAGGATAGCGGTCGTCGCCTATCTGACGCCGATAGCTTCCACGTTTCTGCTGACGCTCTCGGGCGAAAGCCTGTCGATGACGGCGGTTGCCGGCGCCGTCCTCGTCATCGGCAGCTGCCTTGTGGTCGGGATCGAAGGTATGGAGACCAGGCATGATGTCCAAAATGGCCGTTGACGAGGACGAACGCCGCGCCAGGCAGGAGGCGCACTGGCTGGTCAGGGAGTTTGGCGCGGAGGCGCCGCTTTATGCGGCCATGAAGGCCGAAAAGGCCATCGAGCAGAAGGATTTCGGCCGCTGCGCGCGCTGGAAGCGCGTGCTGGAAATCCTTGCGGAGAAGCCGTCCTCGGAGCTCAGGCGCGGTGCCGCCGCCAGATAGCGATTTGCCGTGGGGCCGCCGAATCGCGCATGGTCAAGTATCCGGCCGGCGGGATCATGCTTGCCGTGCTGGAACTTGGCCTGAACTTCGATTTTTCAGCAACTTCCATCGCAAATCGAAGTGCTATAGCGCCTTTTGTGCATCCAGGCGGACCGCCGGTGCTATAAAAAGTTGGCTATAGCTATTAGAATTCCTAACTTGCGCGTTTCCAGCCCGCGTAGAAACATCGCCCCTGTATTGAGTCTGGTAGCTTTACTGACTATGGACGGTCCGTTGGGGGACAGGTCCAATACGATACACCGACGAAAGTCTTAAAAACGCCTGGCGATTTGAGGGCCAGCAGAAGGTGAAAAAATTGTCCAACATCGACGACAAGACTGCAATCGAACTGACCGCCGACATTGTCTCGGCCTATGTCGGCAACAACCCGCTCCCTGCCTCTGGCCTGCCTGACCTGATCGCCAGCGTCAGCGCCTCGGTGCGCAAGCTCGCCAGCGATAGCGTTGTCAAGGAGGCGGTGGCGCTGACGCCAGCCGTCAACCCGAAGCGCTCGGTTTTCCCCGACCACATCGTGTGCCTCGAGGACGGAAAGAAGTTCAAGTCGTTGAAGCGCCACCTCGCGACCGATCACGGCCTGACGCCGGACGAATACCGCGCAAAATGGAGCTTGCCCGCCGACTATCCGATGGTGGCGCCGAGCTACTCGGCGACCCGCTCGGCGTTGGCCAAATCGTCCGGCCTTGGTCGCAAGCCGGCCGGCGACGCGGGCAAGGGCAAGCGCAAGGCCAAGGCCTGAGGCATGGTGGCTGCAACGGCCGACGTCGCGCCATTACTATGGCGCGACCATCTGGCTGCCCTCGGTGCGCTGCGCCGTGGCGTAGCCATCCAGTCCTCGGTGGATGCGGCCGACGGCATCAGGGCGCGGCGCATCCTGTTTTCGCTGGGCCAGCCGTCCGGCGATATGCTTGCCGCGCTCGACGCGCTTGACCGGTTCGAGCGCGCCATCGTCGAATGCGACGACCCGTCGACCATCGAAATGCGCAGGCGGAATTGCCTGGTCATTCTGGATCGCCTTGCAGCAAAAGGTCTGCCGCGCGCGAGCTAAAGCATGTCTCCCGAAAGTGGGAACCGGTTTCGGGATGAAGACATGCGTAAAATCAAAAACCTAAAGCGCATCGAGCGAATCCGAAAGATCCCGACCCGCTTTAGCGTCGGGCCTGAGACGGCTTGACCGGCCGGGTGCGTTTGGGATCCTGCTCGCCGGCAAGGCTCTCCGCCTCAACCGCTGTCATTTCAAGAAGATAGACAAGCATCTGATAGCGCGTGCGCGAAAGCATTTTCGCCAGCTTGCGCGTGATCTCCGCGACATATCTCAACGTTCGTAAATCGCTGGGCGCTCCATCCATCGTGAGCTCCTGACACGGCCAAGTTATTTGGGCCAAGTTACGGGGACCAAGTTATCGTTGGCGCCCACTCCCGACTCACGGCGCGTCTACAGATTTGCAGGTTTCCGATAAAACTGAAATCAATTTTTGATAAGCATCACGCTTGGCTCGTAAGATTTTGCCGTCCTTTTTTGGTGGCATCGTCGCTTGTACCGCCAATATTCCGACAAACCGGACTTGCGGTTGTCTTGCCGTGCCGCGTTAATCTTCCGCTGGGGCACGTTTGATCACCGCGGCACCTGTGGCGCGCGAGCCGCGCCGCTCAGCCTTTGTACGCAGAACAGAAGCCCGGCGGATTGTCCTTGCCGATCATGGCGCAGCCGCGCTTGATCTCGTCGATCATCATGCTGCAGGCATTCTGCCCGTTGCAGGGCGGATTGGTGGCCGGCGACACCTGGATGCACTGCGAGACGTACTGGTCCGACTTCGCCTTGCCGGCGGATTGCACGCACGGTCTCGTGTCGTTCTGGCTTGCCTGGGCAGGGGCGGGTTTCGCAGGCGCGGTCTTGGCCGTCGCAGGCGCGTTCTTCGTGGGGGCGGCATCGCCACCGCTTTGCGGTACGCAGGAGAGGTCGCCTTCGGGGCATTGCAATTGGTGCTGCAACTGCGCCAGCCGTACCTTGGTCAACTCCGCCCTGCAGGTCTCGACCAGGGTCGAATACACCGAGCCATCGGCATAGGGCTTGGTGCGGAAGGCGCATTCCTTGTCGCGGAACGGGATCCAGGCGCGCTGCGCGTCGCGCAGGCGCTTCAGGTCGGCGGGAGCGAGGCGTCCCGCCAGCGCCTTGTAGACCGCGTTGAGCCCGACGTCCGCCGAAGCGGCATTCGCGGCCGTGCAGGTAACAAGGTCGGCCTGGGTCTTGGCTGCCGCGCAGTCGATGGCTGCCGCGCGGGCAGCGGGCGTGGTGAGAAGCATAGCCAGCCCGGCGGCGACTGCGAAAATCGCGACCGCCAGCGAGGCCGAAAGGAGCGTGGTTTTGCCAGACATCTGATCTGCCCTCTGTTTGAATCGATCCCACCGCTCGCGCCAGCATAGGTTGAGACAACAGCGACGATCAACGCCAAACTTGTGACGTGGCAAGCAAAGTGTGACCGGGCGGGATCGGCGACGGCGAAGGAGCGAACAATCTCTCCTGTGGTCTCCTTGCGGGGAGATGCCCGGCGGGCATCGCTGTCCCGCCTCTCAGTCACTCAAGGGCGACGGGCCGGGATATTTCCGTTGTCGATTTGGATCAGCAGGTGCTCTGTCGCGTCCCCTTCCGGACTGCCGGCCATCTCCCCCACAAGGGCGGAGATTGGCTGTGCCGGCGGCGCTCCGCCCATGGATTCGACTGGGATGGCGATTTGGGCATCCTCGAATAGAACCACCTGCGTCGCCAGAGCGGTTGTCGTGGCGACCTGGAAGAAAATGAAGGCGAGGGCGAGATAGCGGATCACGGGCCTCCAAACGCTTCGGCAGGCAAGTGGTTCCCTTATCGGGTTTCGCCGGCATCCGGGCGCTGGCACTTGCGAAGCGCCGATGTCCCGTGCAAAAGCGCGGCTATGCTTATCATCAACGACCTTACGCTGCGCATGGCGGGGCGGCTGCTTCTCGATCATGCCTCATTGACCTTGCCGGCCGGCACCAAGGCCGGCCTGGTCGGCCGCAACGGCACCGGCAAGACCACGCTGTTCAAGGCGATCACCGGCGATTTCCCTTCGGAGACCGGCTCGATCAGCCTGCCGAAGAACACGCGCATCGGCCAGGTGGCACAGGAAGCGCCCGGAACCGAGGAGCCACTGATCGAGATCGTGCTGAAAGCCGATGTCGAGCGCCAGGCTCTCCTCGAAGAGGAAAAGACCGCGACCGACCCGCACCGCATCGCGGAGATCCACACGCGGTTGGCCGATATCGACGCCCATTCGGCCGAATCCCGCGCTGCCACCATCTTGGCCGGCCTCGGCTTCGATGATGCCGCGCAGAAGCGTCCGGCCTCTTCCTTCTCCGGCGGCTGGCGCATGCGCGTGGCTTTGGCCGCCGTGCTGTTCTCCGAGCCGGACCTTTTGCTGCTCGACGAGCCGACCAACTATCTCGACCTCGAAGGCACGCTCTGGCTGGAGAACTACGTCTCCAAATATCCGCACACGGTGCTGCTGATCTCGCACGACCGCGACCTGCTCAACCGCGCGGTCAATTCGATCGTCCATCTCGACCAGAAGAAGCTGACCTTCTGGCGCGGCGGCTACGATCAGTTCGAGCGCCAGCTCACCGAGCAGCGCGAGTTGCAGGAAAAGAGCCGCATCAAGCAGGAAGCGCAACGCAAGCACATGGAATCCTTCGTCGAGCGTTTTCGCGCAAAGGCTTCCAAGGCGAGACAGGCGCAGTCGCGCCTGAAGGCGCTGGAAAAGCTGAAGCCGATCGCGGCGGTGGTGAACGACACGGTGCGGCCTTTTTCCTTCCCGGAACCGGTGAAGACGGTGGCTTCGCCGATCGTGGCGCTGAACGGCGTCAACGTCGGCTACGCCGAGGGCAATCCGGTGTTGAAGAAGATGACGCTGCGCATCGATGCCGACGATCGCATCGCGTTGCTCGGCGCCAACGGCAACGGCAAGTCGACCTTCGCCAAATTGCTCGCCGGCCGGCTGAAGGCCGAGACCGGCTCCATGACGATCGCGCCGGGCCTGAAAGTGGCGATCTTCGCCCAGCACCAGCTCGACGATTTGCGTCCGGAGGAAAACGCCTACGAGCATGTGCGCCGGCTGATGCCCGACGCACCGGAAGCCAAGGTGCGCGCCCGCGTCGCCCAATTCGGCCTCTCGACCGAGAAGATGAACACCGCCGCGAAAGATCTGTCCGGCGGCGAGAAGGCGCGCCTGCTGATGGGCTTGTCGGCCTTCGAAGGACCCAACCTTTTCATCCTCGACGAGCCAACCAACCACCTCGACATCGACAGCCGTGAATCGCTGATCCATGCGCTGAACGACTTTCCGGGCGCCGTGATCCTGATCTCGCACGACCGGCACCTGCTCGAAGCCACCGCCGACCGGCTCTGGCTCGTCAAGGACGGCGCGGTCAATCCTTATGACGGCGACCTGGAGGACTACAAAACCCTGATCACCGGCGTGTCGTCCAACCGGCGCGAACAGAAGGAAGCCGACAAGGCGTCCAAGGCCGACCGCCGCCGCGAAGCCGCCCAGCGCCGCGCCGCGCTCGAGCCTTTGGCCAAGGAGATCCGCGCCACCGAAGCGCTGATGGACCGCATCCGCAAACGCATCGACCTTATCGAGGACGAGCTCGCCAATCCGGCCGTCTACGAAAAGGACCCCTCGACCGCGACGCGGCTCGCCAAGGAGCGCTCGCAGCTGGCGCACACGCTGGCGGTGAACGAGGACAAGTGGCTGACCATGTCGGCGGAATATGAGGAAGGGATCGCGGAGTAGCGTGGTTCCCCCTTCTCCCCTTGTGGGAGAAGGTGTCGCCGAAGGCGAAGGATGAGGGTGTTCCAGGGAACGCCAGCGTCTCATTCCGCTGGAGCACCCCTCATCCGTCTCGGCGCTATCGCG
>CCNB01000010.1:0-1428 GCA_000824785.1 Mesorhizobium plurifarium
CCACTTCGTGGGGCGAGGAACCTTGATCTTGCAACGCCGCGATCCTTCACGACCCCCTCTGTCCTGCCGGAGGACATCTCCGCCACAAGGGGGACATCACAAACCGGTGAAGCTGTAACGAACCCCTCCACCCCGGCGAAATCCGAGCATGACCCGCTACGGAGATTGCTTCCCATGACCGGATTGAAGACAAGCCTGCTCGCCGGCGCGATGCTTGCCGCCACGCTCGGCGCCGCGTCCGCTGACCCGCTGACCGTGGTCGAGCTGTTCACCAGCCAGGGCTGCTCGTCCTGCCCGCCGGCCAACGCCAACCTGATCAAGGTCAAGGACCAGCCGGGCGTCCTGGCGCTGTCGTTCAACGTCACCTATTGGGACTATCTCGGCTGGAAGGACACGTTCGGCCGCAAGGAATTCACCGACCGCCAGGTGACCTACGAGCCGTCGCTCGGCCGTGACGGACCGTTCACGCCGCAAGTGGTGGTGAACGGCAGAAGCGATGCCGTGGGCGCGGCGCCCGGCGAGATCCAGAAGCTGATCGCCAGCAGCGGCCGCACCCAGGGGCCGGAGCTTTCGCTCGGCCAGGGCAAGGTCAGCATCGGCGCCGGCAAGGCGCCGGGCGGCGGCGCCGACATCTGGCTGGTGCGCTACACGAGAGGCGTCGTCGAGGTGCCGGTGGCGCGCGGCGAGAACACCGGCCGCACGCTGCCGCACGCCAATGTCGTGCATGCGCTGACCAAGCTCGGCAACTGGAACGGCGCGGCGACGACGCTGCCGCTGCCGGCGGCCTCGGGCGGCTTGAGCACCGCGGTGCTGGTGCAGGGTCCGAACGGCGGGCCGATCCTCGCCGCCGCCGCCAACTGATTTTTCACCCCTTTCGCGCGGCGCCGCAGAAGGCGGCAACGCATCACCTGGCTCGCAGTCGCGCGCCATAACCCAAGGAGTACGACCCATGACCAAGTTCCTCACGCTGCCGGCGCTCGCCTTCGCGCTTTCCGCCTCGGTTTTCATTGCCGGCGCCCGCGCCGACGACACGACCAACGCGATGAAGCCCGCCAACGCGATGGCGACCGATGCCATGAAGCCGGCGACGGACGCGATGAAGCCGGCCGATGCCATGAAGCCCGACGCGATGAGCACCGAGGCGATGAAGCCGGCAACGGATGCCATGAAGCCGGCGGATGCGATGAAACCTGCAACCGACGCCATGAAGCCGGCGGATGGCACCGCTCAGTGAGGTGAGCTTGCGATCCGTCGCGTCGCCAGCCTGCGAGGCAATCGCATGGGGCGGCGCAGCCCCCTCTCCGTCTCGGCGCTGCGCGCTGATCCACCTCTCCCCCGCCTTTGGCGGGGGCGAGGAAACGCCAACCGCCGAGGGCGAGGAATGCCAATGGGCGCTGCCTTCGCAAGCCTGGGTTCCTCGCCCCCGCC
>CCNB01000010.1:1438-2513 GCA_000824785.1 Mesorhizobium plurifarium
CCGAGACGGAGAGGGGGAGCGCCGTCGGCGGTTACACGCCGCCGCACGGCAAAGTGAGAACCCCACCAGGGCTTCGATCGTATATATTGGAACAACAACAGGAGATCAGGACATGAACGGCATCAAGACAAAAGCCGCGCGGCCATTCTTCACCCGCGGCGCGCTCGCAGCGCTTGGTCTCGCGGCGGCAGCCGCGGCCGTCTTCTGGCAGAGCCCGGCACGCTCGGCCGAGGACGCGGTGGTGATCCCGCCGCCGGCTCTGGACGAGAAGGCGGCGGGCGGCACCGAGAAGGCGATCTTCGCCGGCGGCTGCTTCTGGGGCGTGCAGGGCGTGTTCCAGCACGTCAGGGGCGTCAGCAAGGCGGTGTCCGGCTATACCGGCGGCAGCGCCGAGAACGCCGTCTACGAAGTCGTCGGCACCGGCCGCACCGGCCATGCCGAATCCGTCGAGATCACCTACGACCCGTCGAAGGTCACCTACGGCCAGCTGCTGCAGGTCTATTTCTCGGTCGCGCATAACCCCACGCAGCTCAACTACCAGGGGCCGGACCAGGGCACGCAGTACCGCTCGACGATCTTCGCCGAGAATGACGAGCAGAAGAAGGTCGCCGAGAGCTACATCGCCCAGCTCGACAAGGCCAAGGTGTTTTCCAAGCCGATCGTCACCACGCTCGAAACCGGCAAGACCTTCTATCCGGCCGAGGATTACCATCAGGACTTCCTGACGCTGAACCCGACCTATCCCTATATCGTCTACAACGACCTGCCCAAGATCGAGAATCTGAAGTCGCTGTTCCCCAAGCTGTACAGCGAGAAGCCGGTGCTGGTGCTGGCCTCCAGCAAGAGCTGAGAGACCGTTTGGAAATTCTACTCCAGCGGCCATCTGCTGGCGGTTTCTGCGCTTCCGGTGCTCACGGACTGATGTCCGCTCCGCTCCGGTTCTCGAAACCACCACCATATGACTCGCCGGAGCGAATTTCGAAACGGTCTCCGGGCCGGCCAGTTTCCCGACGCAGGGATATTTGCGTGGCAGATGCCTTGGCGATTGGCCGAAGCCTACGCGAAGTCGTCATCC
>CCNB01000010.1:2523-6917 GCA_000824785.1 Mesorhizobium plurifarium
CCCGAGGATCCATTCCGTGACTTATGAGCGCCGCAACGGTGCAGAATTCTGCTCCGCTGCACGCTTTGGTCAGCGTCCTGGCATGGATTCCAGGCTTCCGCTCCTTGCTCCGCCCTGGAATGACGACGTTCGGGCGGCTTCAGCCAATCCCCGGCGTTTGCGCCGATTTCACGAAGGAACGGTGAAAATCCTGCCCGGCCTCAAGGTCGGGACGGAGTATCGGTAAAACCATCCGCCCTTTGTTTTGCTGGCAAACGGAAAACAGTGTGAAGCAGTTCATAGAATTATACTTGGTGCTGCAAAACATTGACATCCGATCTTCTGCCGCCACATAATCATCGCCGGCACCCTTTCGAAAAATTCTGTTCCAATTGATCCGGGCCCGTTTCCGGCGCGGATTGCTGTTGGCTGCATTGGTGGGCCGGACATGCCGGCCAGACAGATGGGGAGGAACGACAGATGGCCGTCGCGATAAAGGTTTCCGTCTACACCAATGGCGACGACGCCTTCGTCGCCTGGGCGCCCAGCGACTTCATCGCCGGATGCCGCGGCTTCCTGCTCGAGCGCGGCCGCAAGGCCGGCGCGAGCGAGAAGATCGAGCCGGTGGAGAACCGCGTCGGCTTCACCAAGGACAAGCCGAAATCCGGCGATCACAGGCCGTCGGACGTCTGGCCATTCCAGCGCTTCAACTGGACCGACCATGCCGCCGATGTCGGCAATGTCGTGCGCTACCGGGTCACCGCGATGATGAGCGCAGGTCCCGGCAAGCCGCTGACCAAGGGCGTTTCCAGCGAATGGACGGACTGGAAGACGCTTGCGACCGACGCCGGCGGCGGCTTCTCCTGCTACTTCAACCGCGGGCTGGTGCTGTCGCAGTTCGTCGCCCGCTACATGGCCAAGAACAAGCTCTCGCCGGCGGCCTTCAAGAAGAGCCTGCAGACCAATGGCGACGCGAAGTTCCGCGCTTTCCTGGAAGGCGATCTTGGGCTGCGCATGGTCGGGCTGACGCAAGGCGCCGGCGACGAATTGCATGCCGCGCTCTACGAGCTCGGCGACGCGACGCTGGAGACGGCGCTGATCGGGCTCGGGCCGCGGCTCCATCTCATCCTCGCCAACGGCTCCGACAAGAAAGACGACGGCAACAAGGACGCGCGCAAGAACCTCAACGACCATGGCGTCGCGACCATCGACCGGATGCTGAAATCGAAAGGCCTCGGCCACAACAAATTCGTCGTCGTGTCGGAAGACGGCGAGCCGAAGAAGGTGTGGACCGGCAGCACCAACTGGAGCACGACGGGCCTCTGCACGCAGGTCAACAACGGCCTGCTGATCGAGGACGCGGCGGTGGCGGCGCATTTCCGCAAACATTGGGACCTGCTCAGGGACGCCTCGCCGCCGAAGACCGACCCGGCCAATTTCACGCCGGCGCTGATGGCGGACAACGATGCGCCGAAGACCTTCACGGTCGGCACCGCCAAGACGACCGTGTGGTTTACCCGCACCTCGGACGGCGCCGACATGACGGCGCTGCGCGACGTCATCACCTCGGCCAAGCAGGCGGTGCTGTTTTTGATGTTCACGCCGGGCAAGCAGGGGCTGCACACGCTGGCCGGCCAGCGCGCCCGGGAAAAGGGCATGTATGTGCGCGGCGTGGTCTCGACGCTGAGCGCGGACGAGGGCGGCACCGAGCAGAACTTCCTCGACATCGACCTGGTGAGCAGCGACCGCAAATTCACGCCGGACCGCTATGCGGTGGCGCAGCCGCAGGGCCTCGACGCGCCGCTCGGGCCGTGGATCGCCGAGGTTAACCGCCGCACCTTCCTGTCGCAGATCGGTCACGCCATCGTGCACTCGAAGATCCTGGTGACCGACCCGCATTCAGCCGATTGCGTGGTGGTGACCGGCAGCCACAATTTCTCTGCGCCGGCGAGCAAGCAGAACGACGAGAACCTGGTGATCGTGCGCGGCCACCGCAAGCTCGCCGCCGCCTATGCCACCTATGCGATGTCGGTCTACAGCCACTACCGCTACCGCTCCTACATCCGCGAGATGCGAGCCCAGGGCAAGACGCCGTGGAGCTACCTCGACGACGACGATCAATGGCTGAAGACCGAGCTCAGGACCAAGGCGCAGGAAATCGCGTTCTGGACGGCTTGAGTCCTTCTCCCCGTTCAACGGGGAGAAGGTGCCCGAAGGGCGGATGAGGGGCAGCGCCGGCGTTTGCGGTTGGCGCGCCTAGGGGATGGATAATCGCATAGGGCGCTCCCCCTCTCCGTCTCGGCTTCGCCGAGCCACCTCTCCCCCGCCTTTGGCGGGGGCGAGGAACCCAAGCTTTCCGAGGCCGCGCCCTTCGCGATTGATATTTCCTCGCCCCACGAAAGTGGGGAGAGGTGGCTCGGCGAAGCCGAGACGGAGAGGGGGCTGGCGCTGACGTAAGCGATTGCACTGCTGCAACCGGGACCTTCACTCAGGCTTCCACTGTCCAGAACTGTCAGCAGCGCGGCGGTTGCCGGTTTGCATAAAACGGCAACCGACCTATATCAGGTCACAATTTCCAGCCGGCCGTATTTCAGCATGTCATCCATCATCTCGATCTCCGGTGTCACGAAAACCTATGCCACCGGCTTCAAGGCGCTGAAGGAAATCAATCTCGACATCGAGCGCGGCGAGATCTTCGCGCTGCTCGGGCCGAACGGCGCCGGCAAGACGACGCTGATCTCGATCGTTTGCGGCATCGTCAACCGCTCGTCGGGCACGGTCACGGTCGATGGTCACGACATCGGCCGGGATTACCGCGCGGCGCGCAGCCTGATCGGGCTGGTGCCGCAGGAACTGACCATCGATGCCTTCGAGACCGTCTGGGCGACGGTGAACTACAGCCGCGGCCTGTTCGGCAAGGCGCCCAACAAGGACTTCGTCGAGAAGGTGCTGCGCGACCTCTCGCTGTGGGACAAGAAGGATTCCAAGGCGATCACGCTGTCCGGCGGCATGAAGCGCCGGCTGATGATCGCCAAGGCGCTGTCGCACGAGCCGCGCGTTTTGTTCCTCGACGAGCCGACGGCCGGCGTCGACGTCGAGCTGCGCCAGGACATGTGGGCGATGGTCAGGCGCCTGCGCGAGGACGGCGTCACCATCATCCTCACCACGCATTACATCGAGGAAGCCGAGGCGATGGCCGACCGCGTCGGCGTCATCAACAAGGGCGAGATCATCCTGGTCGAAGGCAAGGCAGAGCTGATGCGCAAGCTCGGCCGCAAGCAGATGACGCTGGAGCTGCGCGCGCCGCTCTCGGCCGTTCCGGACGGGCTTTCTCGCTATGCATTGGAGCTGTCCGCTGACGGCAGCCAGCTCACCTACACCTATGACAACCAGAGCGATCGTCCAGGCGTCGCTTCGCTGATCCGCGACCTCGAGGCCGCCGGCGTCCAGTTCCGCGATCTCGACACCAAGAACAGCTCGCTCGAAGAGATCTTCGTCAATCTCCTGAGGCAAGAGCCATGAACCTGCGCGCTGCCCCTAATTTTCGCGCAGTATGGGCGATCTACCGGGTGGAGATGGCGCGCGCCTTCCGCACGGTGCTGCAGAGCATCATCTCGCCGGTCATCTCGACCTCGCTCTATTTCGTCGTCTTCGGCTCGGCGATCGGTTCGCGCATCAACGAGATCGACGGCATCGCCTATGGCGCCTTCATCGTGCCGGGCCTGATGATGCTGTCGCTGTTGACGCAGTCGATCTCCAACGCCTCCTTCGCCATCTACTTCCCGAAATTCGTCGGCTCGATCTATGAGCTCCTGTCGGCGCCGGTCTCCTATCTCGAGATCATCATCGCCTATGTCGGCGGTGCCGCGACCAAGTCGATCATGCTCGGCCTGATCATCCTCGCCACCCCGGCTTTGTTCGTGCCGCTGAGGATCGAGCATCCATTCTGGATGATCGCCTTCCTGGTGCTGACGGCGGTGACCTTCAGCCTGTTCGGCTTCATCATCGGCATCTGGGCCAAGACCTTTGAGCAGCTGCAGCTGGTGCCGCTCCTGATCGTCACGCCGCTCACCTTCCTTGGCGGCAGCTTCTATTCGATCCACATGCTGCCCGGCATCTGGAAGACGGTCACCCTGTTCAACCCGGTCGTCTACCTGATCAGCGGCTTCCGCTGGAGTTTTTACGGCAAGGCCGACGTCTCGGTCGGCGTCAGCCTCGGCATGACGCTGGTGTTCCTGGCCATCTGCATCGCTATCGTGGCGTGGATATTCAGGACGGGGTATCGGTTGAGGAACTGAACGTCCTTCAGTTCCTCGCCCCACGCAGTGGGCTACAAGCGGCTGGTCCTTGGCGATAGCGTGCATGGCAGCTTGGCGCCTGCATTGTCTAATATAGCGCTGGTCGACCCCCACTCC
>CCNB01000010.1:6927-46573 GCA_000824785.1 Mesorhizobium plurifarium
AGAGGAAAGGCGCCAAGCTTTTGCCGTCAACGCTCGCCCGGCAAGGCTCCCTTCCTTTCCCTCCGGAGGGGGGAAAGGTGGCGCTGCGAAGCAGCGACGGATTGGGGGAACCACGTGGCAATCAAGCCTCACGTCGATCAGTCACGCCACTCACAGACGATGTGCTTAGACTAGCGTAGACGAAATGGGCGAGGAAAATGCCTTGCCTCAAATCGCCTTCAGCAGGCGCAGCAGCCCCAGCATCTCCGCGAAAGTCCCTTTGCGGAAGGCGATATAGGTCGGCTCCTCGACGCCGTGGAAGCGGCGCTTGAAGGCGGCCTGGCCCTGCAGGTTGAAGCGCGAGCGATTGACCCAGGGCGAGTTGTAGGCGCGCTGGAAGGCGCCGCGCCAGAAGCCCGATTCGGCAAAGCCGCTGGGCTCGATGCCGAACAGCGGCGAGAGGCCGAGCGTCACCTCGGAGATGCCTTCTTCGCGAAAACGGTCGACGGCGAATTTGGTCAGGCCGATCTCGGCATGCGGCGTCGCGTCGACCTGCTTGCGCTTGAAGGATGTGGTGTAGCCGATGACCTTGCCGTCCCGGAACAGCGGGTCGAAATCGAGGATGGCGAGAAGCCGGCCTTCGGGACTGTGCAGGAGGAAGCGGCGCATGTCGGCGCCGAGCTCCTCGGAGAAGCGGCGGTTGAGGAAGCCCATCTCCCAGCGCTTGATGATGCGCTCCTTGCGCCAGTCGGCGGAAAGCTGGATGATTTCCTCTTGCAGTCCGTCGCCTCTGTCCTCGGCGATGACAAAACCCTTCTTCGTCAGCCAGCGTTCGGAATAGCGCACGGTCTCGTTGCGCTTGCCGGAAAAATCATGTGCCGGCAAAAGCAGCCTGGTGTCGATGCCGAGGCGATTGACCATGTAACCAAGGCTGGCGAGCACCTTGGCCGTCTCGGCGCCGATCTGGACGAACCATGGTCCGCCGGCGGCTTCGACGAAGCGCTTGATGTAGAACGCGCGATCCGCCGGATCGACCACCGGATCGCCCAGCGCGAAATGGCGGCTCATCTTGGTGCCGAAGGCGATGTAGCCGTCGCCGTCGCTGAAATAGGACAGCTTCTGTTGCACGGCCGTTGAATAGGCGAGCGAGAAATCGCCGTAATGGCGCACCAGCGCCAGGCGCTCGTCATCCGTCAACTCGCGCCGCGGCACCTTGGGTGCCACGGCGTCGAGAAGCCTGTCGAAATAGATGCGCAGGGGCGCCATGAGCTCCGCGTGCCAAGAAGTGATGACCTGCCGCCCTCAGGTCGCGAATCGCTGGCGACCGCTGCCGGCCACGTCGCGTCTGCGCGATATAGGGTGCAATTGGCGGCGAATGAAGGGCAAACGTCGCAAAGCGCCGTTATCGCCCATCGGCTGCCGCGACGGATACGAAAAGATCGGCTTGATATTTCCATGCAATGTTATATATCAAGTTATAGACTTATGGCGAGCCAACCATGGAAGATGTTCTTCGATCCCTCGGCTTTCTCTGCCTCGGCAGCCGGATGAAGCGCATAGGCGAGCAATTGCAGGCCGACACGCAGCGCGTGCTCGACCGCCTGGACATGCGTATCCAGTCGAGCCAGTACCCGCTGCTCGCCGCGCTCGACAGGCTGGGCCCGCTGCCGGTCGGCGAGCTGGCGCAATCCTTGGGTGTCGCGCAACCGGGCGTGACGCGCAGCGTGGCGCTGCTTGCCGAGCTGGGGCTTGTCGAGGTCAACCCCTCGGAAGAAGACCAGCGGCGCAGGATCGTTTCGCTGAGCCGCGACGGCCGGCGGCTGGTCGACCAGGCGAAGCGCGACATCTGGCCAGGCATCGAAAATGCCGTGGCGGATTTGTGCGCCGATCTTTCCGGGCCGCTGCTCGGCCAGCTTGCGGCAATAGAGGACCGGCTGGCGGCGACGCCGCTCCATCGCCGCGCCGAAAACGCCAGGGTGGTCGCGCCGTGAGACATGTTCTCGACCGACCTGTCTGGAGCGCGCTTACGACGCGGCAACGGACTTTCGCGGAGGGTGGCGATCTCGCGCGCCGATACCGGCCTTCGATCATCCCGTTCGCCGCCACGGCAACGGACGATCCGGAAAGCCTGCACGCGCTGGGAAGGCTGGTTTCCGCCGGCGAGACCGTCATCCTGGCTCAGGCCGAGAACATTGTCCTGCCGCCGGCGCTTGTGGCGACGATGACCGCTGATGCCGTGCAGATGATTGCCGGGCAAGGCTTGCGGACGGTCGCCGACCATCGGATCGAGCAACTGACGCGGCAGGACGCCGCCGAGATGCTTGCGCTTGCCTCGCTGACGAAGCCTGGCCCGTTCACGCTGGAGGCCTTGAGCCTCGGCGAATTCTGGGGCGTGAAGATCGACGGCAGACTGGCCGCGATGGCCGGCGAGCGCATGAAGCAGCCCGGCTATTCGGAACTCAGCGGCGTCTGCTCGCATCCGGATTTTCGCGGCGGCGGTCTCGCCCGGTTATTGTCGCTGTTTGTGGCCAACCGCATCGTCGCGCGCGGCGAGGTGCCTTATCTGCACGCCTTTGCCAACAATGCCGCGGCGATAAAGCTCTACGAGTCGATCGGCTTCCGGCTGCGCAGCGGGATGAACATCGCGATGGTTCAGCGGGCGGGATGAGACGCGACGTCGGGGAGGCTCCGCCAATCCCCGACGCCAAGTCCTTGTCCGCAGGCTAAACCGCGATCTTGCCGCCGCCCTGCTTCGTAATCGCAACCACCGAAGGCCGCACCGGCATGTCCGGCTTGAAGTCCGGCCAGCGGGTCGACGGGTCCTCGTAATGGGACGGGCGGCCGAACCCTTCCCAGTCCTCGCCGCCGTCGCCCGGATGCTGCACGGCGACGAAAGCCGTCTGGTCGTCCGGCGCGAAGAGCGGGCCGCACATTTCGGCGCCGATCGGCACGCGGAAGAACAGTTTCGAGGTCGCCCGCGCAGCACCCTCGGTGTCGACCGCCCAGAGGCCGTCCGTGCGGCCGGTTGCCTTCGGCCCCTGGCCGTCGGTGGCGACCCACAGGCGCCCGGCGGAATCGACGGCGCAATTGTCCGGCATGCCGAACCAGCCATGCGTGGTGGTCGCGGTCGAGAAGGTGGCGCCGACATCGGCCACGGAAGGATCGCCGCATTTCAACAGCACTTCCCACTTGCCCTTGGTGCCAGCGAAGTCGCCGCCGTCCTCGACGATCTCGATGATATGGCCGAAGGCATTCTCGGCGCGCGGGTTGGCGGCGTCGACCTGATCGGCCTTGCGCTTGGAATTGTTGGTCAGCATGACATAGACCTTGCCGTTGCCGGCATTGGGCTGGATGTCCTCCGGCCGGTCCATCTTGGTCGCGCCGAGCAGGTCGGCGGCGCGCCGCGTCTCGATCAGCACATCGGCCTGGGACGCAAAGCCGTTCTCCGCCGTCAGCGGCGCTTTCCCGAACACGATCGGCATCCATTCGACCGAACCGTCCTCGGCGAACTTCGCCACATAGAGCGTGCCGTCGTCGAGCAGGTTCATGTTGGCCGCGCGGTCATTGGGGTTGAACGTGCCGGCGGTGACGAATTTGTAGACATAGTCGAAGCGTTCGTCGTCGCCGAGATAGAAGACGACGCGGCCGTCCTTGGCGACGATCGATTCCGCGCCCTCATGCTTGAAGCGGCCCATGGCGGTGCGCTTCCTCGGCACCGAAGCCGGATCGTTGACGTCGACCTCGACGATCCAGCCGAAGCGGTTGGGCTCGTTCGGCTCCTTGGCAAGGTTGAAGCGATCGTAATGCGCGCCCCATTCATAGGCGCCTTCCGGGATGCCGAGGCGCTTGTAATTGGCGGCTTCCTTGTGGCCTTCGGGCAATTCGCCCGAGAAATAGCCGTGGATGTTTTCCTCGGCCATCACATAGGTGCCCCAGGGCGTGACGCCGCCGGCGCAATTGTTGACGGTGCCGATGACCTTGGCGCCGGACGGATCGGCGTTGGTCTTGACGCGGTCGTGACCGGCAACCGGGCCGGAGAGCGCCATCTCCGTGGTCGACATGATGCGGCGGTTGAGCTTGCCGTCGCGCACCACCTGCCATTTGCCGTCCTGCTTGCGGATCTCGACGATGGTGCCGCCATGCGCGGCCATCTCGACATCGACCTGCTCCTTCGAGAGCGGCGCCACCTCGGCGGCCTTCTTGCCGTCCTTCTCGACGATCGAAACGATGCCCGGGAACATCAGATGCGGGTTGGTGTATTCGTGGTTGACGACCAAAAGGCCATGTTCGGCGGAGCCGTCGATCGGGATATAGCCGACATAGTCGTTGTTGTAGCCGAACTGCCTGGCCTGGGCCTCAGCCGACTGCTTCAGCGGATCGAACTCGGGTGAATCGGCAAACAGCGGATCGCCCCAGCGCAGCAGCACGTCGGCATCGTAGCCCGGCGCGACATGGTGCTTGTCGTCGATGCCGGCCTCGAGCTCGTCGAACTTGAAGGCCGAAGCCTCGGCGGCCCGCGCCTCGTCGGCGGCGATCAGCGCCAGCGGGCTGACGGTGGCGGCGATGGCCGAGACGGCCAGCGAACCCATGAGAAAACCACGGCGCGAGAAGCGCGCGGCGATGATCTCACCCATTGTGCGGTTGTCGGTCGGGTTGACGGGCGGGCCGTCATTGTCCTCGAGCTGGCTGCTGCGGAAACGGGTCTCAGGGGTCGCGGTCATGGTGTTCCTCTGGCTTCTTGAGGTGGCTGGGATTGACCTTTCGACCCCTAAAGCGCGCCGATCACATTTTCGTGACATCACCGTGATCGAATCGCAATGGCTCAACAGCGGCTGGCCGGTTTGGATCCCCGAAACGCGCCAGCGATCGACGGCGGTCGGCTTGACGGCCTCGTCCGCTTCGGAAACAAGGGCTGCGGCCGGCGTGGCGACGGCGCTTGAAAAAGGGGACGGCGGGTGAGTTTCTGGGGACTGGCGCAGCTCTGCATTTCGACCGTGATGTTCGTGCTGGCGGCGATGGCGGCCAAGCAGTGGGGACTGGCGCCGAGCCTCGCCAAGCTCCTGTTGACGTTGGCGCTCTATACGGCCGGCAATCTGGTCATGCTGAGGCTGGTGCGCGAATTCGGCATGTCGGTGTCGTTCAGCCTGTCAGCGGTGATCCAGCTTGTCGCGGTCAATGTCGTGGCGCTCGCTTTCTTCGGCGAACGGCTCAATGCCTTGCAGGCGACCGGCATGGTGCTGGCGATCGCCGCCGTCGCCCTGATCACGCTCGGGCCCTATATGCAGCGGCTGTAGCGGGATCAAAGGCTCGCATGAAACCGATCGCCAACGCGCTGCTCAACAAGTTGGAATTTCCGGTGCTGCTGGCCGGGCTGGTGATTGCGGGCGGGCTATGGGGCCTGGTGGAACTGATCGAGCTGGCGCGCGCCACGACCCCGCACGCCTTCGACACGGAAATCCTGCTCGCCTTCCGGCATGCCGGGAAGCCGGATAGTCCGATCGGCCCGTCCTGGCTGGAAGGCGCGGTGCGCGACGTCACCGCGCTCGGCAGCACCGTCGTGCTGGTGCTCATCACGACCGCGACCATCGTCTATCTCCTCTTGATCCGCAGACCTACGACGGCGCTGTTCATGTTCGCGGCGGTGGCGGGCGGGCAAGTACTCTCCAGCCTGCTCAAGTTCGAGGTCGACCGGCCGCGGCCCGACCTCGTTTCGCATCTCGTCAACGAGACGTCGCTGTCCTTCCCAAGCGGCCACGCGATGCTCTCGGCCGTGACCTATCTGACGCTTGGCTCATTGGCCGCGCGCTTCCTGCCGGACCGCAGGACGAAGATTTTCGTGCTCGGCCTCGCCGTGCTCACCACCGTGCTGGTCGGCACCAGCCGCGTCTATCTCGGCGTGCACTGGCCCTCCGACGTACTTGCCGGCTGGTGCGCGGGCTTTGCCTGGGCCATGCTGTGCTGGCTTGCGGCGCGCTTGCTGCAACGGCGCAAAGTGGTGGCCGACAGCGACTAGGTGATGGCAAAAGCGTATAAAATGATGCTTGAGGCATTGTAATATCTACAATACACATCTTTCGTAGATTCAGGGACAGGTTCTGGCCGATGATCACTGCCGCACAGATGCGCGCCGCGCGGGCGTTGACAGGCATCGACCAGAAGACGCTCGCCGAGCGCGCCGGGGTCTCGCTGCCGACGATCCAGCGCATGGAAGCGAGCGGCGGCGTCGTCCGGGGCGTGGTCGACACCCTGATGAAGGTCATCCAGGCGCTCGACGAGGCGGGTGTCGAGTTGATCGGCGAGAACCAGGCCAGCGAGCGCGGCGGCAGGGGCGTGCGCCTCAAGGCAACCCCGGCGCAGAACCCGCAAGGCTAGAGCGTTTTCGCTGTTTCACGGAAACGGTGAAACGCCCTATCTGGTTGTTTTTACGCAATTCCGGACGGAAAACCGCTCACGCTTTTCCTGGAATTGCTCTGAGCGGCGTCACTCACATCGCCGCTTCGATCGGTTCGGCAAGCTTCGGATTGGCGCGCGCGGCGATCAGGCAGCCGGCGACGATAAGGCCTGCCCCCGCCAGCGTGGTCCAGGCCACCTTCTCGCCGAAGAAGAACCAGCCAAGCGCGATCGCCCAGATGAAGGCCGAGTATTCGGTCGGGATCAGATATTGCGCTTCGGCACGCGCATAGGACCAGCTCATCAGGAATTGTCCGGCGAGCGAAAGCAGCGCCACCCCGGCCATGGGAAGCCAGAGATCGCTGGGCAGCGCGATCGCGAGCCACGGTGCTGCGAGGCCGAGCATGATCGCGACGAAGAGGTTCTGGAACAGCATGATCTCGACCGGCCTGGCCAGCAGCGCCTGTTGCCGGGAGAGGATCAGATTGTAGGCATAGAACACTGTCGATACGAGCACTGCGGCCGTGCCGACCAGGGCATCCTGCGAATGGCTTGCCGCCCCGAACTGGCCGGCCAGGATGATCGCGACGCCCGCCATGCCGGCCAGCGACGCCCAGACCGCCTGCCGCCTTATGCGTTCGCCCAGCAGCAATGCGGCGAGGAAAAGCGCAAACAGCGGCGCGACGAAGCTCAACCCGATCGCCTCGGCGATCGGCAGCCTGGCCAGGCCCCAGAAGAACAAGATCAGGACGACGCCGACAATCGCGGCCCGCAGCGCATGCAGGCCCAGCACCGGAAGGGCGGGCTTCGAACGTGACCCAGCCGACCATGCCGCGCCCGCGACCAAGGTGGCAACCACGCTGCGCCACAACAGCGTGTTGTAGACGCCGACCGCGATGGCGAGCGACTTCATGGCCGCGTCCATGCCGGACAAAAGGAAGATCGCCAGCGCGCATATGAGCACGGGGATCGTCGGCGAAACGGCGCCGGTCAGGCTGGATGTCTTCACGGCTTCGCTCATTGCGGCCGGATATCCCGGTGCGGACGGCGCAACCAGATGGCAGCGCCGCCGATGTGACGGTCCAAGCGCGATCGGGGGCGGCGACAAATTTCGCCTCGCCGCTGCAGTGCCGAGATCCGAGACGCTGGCGGGACAGCACCCCCTCTGTCCTGCCGGACATCTCCCCCGCAAGGGGGGAGATCAGATGTCGCGTAGGCTTTCGCCAATCGCCAACGTCGTAAAAGGGTGCCGTCGGTGAAGCTGCCAATCTCCCCCCTTGCGGGGGAGATGCCCGGCAGGGCAGAGGGGGGTGTGAAGGAACGCGACGCTATTCATTTCCGCCTGGCTCAATCGAGCGTCAGCGCCACGACCTCGCCCTCACCCATCAGCGGCACGAAGATGTGCTGGCCATCCGTGCCGATGTCGGCGCTGCCCGGCTTGAACTGCGCCACGGCCGTCGGCGCGCCGCCGGGCTTGTAGCTGTAGAGCGTGCCGGTCATGTAGGCGGTGGCGTAGATGGTTTCGCCCATGGCGATGACGCCGTCGAGGTCGGCGAAGTTTTGAGCGCCCGGCAGCGGCGCGACCTTCTTCGTGGCGAGGTCGACCGACAGCAGCCCGCCGGGCTCGGCGGTGCTGAAATCGGTCTTGTTGATGCCCTTGCCCCAGGAGGCGACGATCAGCCTGTCGCCATCGGCGAACACGCCGTTCGGCGAAGCGAGCTGCGCATCCTTGACGAACAGCTCCGGCCTGTCGCCGTCGATGCGGTAGATCGTGTCGGCCAGCATGTCGCTGACATAGACCTTGCCGGCGCTGTCCTCAGTCATGTCGTTGAGGAACACGGCGCCGGGCACATCGATGGTCTCGACCAGTCTGCCGCTGGCAAGATCGACGACGCGCACCTTGGTGATGTCGGCGGCGTAGAGCCTATCTCCGGAAATCGCCATGCCCTTGGGCGCGTCCATGCCGTCCACCCAGTGGCGGGCGATGACCTTGCCGTCCATCGACAGCAGCGACAGGTAGCCATTGCCGTCCGCCGCGCCGGGATTGCCGACGATGTTCGAGACGACGATGCGGTTGTGGGCGGCATCGACAAGCGCCGACTCCGGCTGCTCGAAGCCGGTGGCGCGCCAGAGCTCGCCGGCCTGCGCGGCGGACACGAATGCAATGGCGGCGAAGGCTGTCGAAGCGATCAGATGTTTCATGGGTGCTCTCCTGTGATGACGGCGGAGAGCTAGGATTTCCGATACTTTCCTGGAAGCCTGAACAGGGCTAGTATCGACAATCGATACGAATTCGTGCGAACGAGGCGCATTCCATGAACGGTCCTATCTTCGAGGCGTTGAAACGGACGCTGAAGGCCAAGGGCCTGACCTACCGGACGCTCGCCGAGCGCATGGGTGTTTCCGAGCCGACGGTGAAGCGCATCTTCCATGAGAAGAACTGCAAGCTCGACCGGCTGATGGAGATCTGCGTCGCGGCCGATGTCGAGCTGGAGAACGTGCTCGGCGCGATGAACCGCGGGCCGGGTCCGGCCAACCGCGTCGCGCCGGAGATCGAACGCAGGCTGGCGGCGCGGCCGGCGCTGCTCTTCGTCTTCATCATGCTGTCGGAGAAATTCACGGCCGAAGGCATCATGCGCTCGCAAGGCCTGAGCGAAGCCTCGATGTTCCTCTATCTGCGCGACCTCGAGGAGCTGGGCCTTGTGGCGCTGGGCCGCGGCCTGTCTGCAAGGCTGCTGGTCGACACGCCGATCCAGTGGGATTTCGAGGGGCCGCTGAAGCCGCATTTCGAGATGACCAACAAGAATTTTGTCGGCTGGGCGCTCGGCCATATGGAAGAGGGTGCGACCTTCATCAGCTTTTCCAGGCGCATGCGGCCGCAAACGGCGGAGATGCTGCGGCGCGAGGCCGACGATCTCGCCGAGCGCGCCAGGCTGCTCGCCCACCACGACCAGCACACCACGCCCGAGGACCAGCTCATCGGCTACAAATGGACTTTCGCCTTCGGCGCAACGCCGTTTCCGGCGATCATGCCGATCGGGCCGCACCCGCGCGATGCGGGGGCAAGGGCGGCGAAGGAAAGACGGGCGCTGCCGGCGTAGTGCCTCCTTCTCCCCTTGTGGGAGAAGGTGGATCGGCGCGCAGCGCCGAGACGGATGAGGGGTGTTCCAGCTTGGCCGAAGCGCTCGTCCAAAACCGCAATCGCCAACGCCTCATTCCCTGGAGCACCCCTCATCCGGCCGCTTCGCGGCCACCTTCTCCCGCAAGGGGAGAAGGTAAGGCTGGCGTCACGCCGCTTTCGCTTCTTCCTGCGGCGCGGCGAGATCGCCGCGCGCCTTGCGGGCGAGCCTCTTGGCCGAGCGCTTGGGGCTGTCGCCGAACAGTTCGGCAGCATCGGCAAGACAGGCCCTGGTGAGGCTCTTTTCTGAGCGCTTCAACAGTTTGCGCAGGAGCTTCGTTTCCTCGACGGGGCCGAGCGGCTCGCCTTCGGCGTCGAGCAGGGCGCGCATAACGAAGACGTCGTGCAATTCGCCGAGCTGCTCGCCGAGCTTGTCGACCGCCTTGCGGCGCGCCTTGATCGGCGTCGGCCACAAGCGGCCAAGCAAGGACAGGTGCATCGAGTGCGTCTTGGCCGCCTTGCGCAGATCGTGAAAATCGTCGGCCTCGCCGCGCGCATCCGCCTTGTCCAGCGCCTTCTTCGCGCGGCGCAAGGTGGCGCGGGCGCCTTCGGCCAGGATATCGGCCGCCTGTTCCGGCTGATCGGGCAGGGCCAGCCTGTCGATGCGCTCCAGGCCTTCGTGGCACGCGGCGATGGCCGCATTGATGGCGGCGTCGAGGCCGGGACCGGCATGGAGCTCGTGCTGGCGCAGCACCAGCCGCTCGCGTACGGCGTCCAGACCGCCGCCCGCGGATTGTTCCGGAAAGGCGTCAGCCAGGCGGTCGACAGTCTCGATCAAGGCAGTCGCCTCGCGCGGTCCGGCAAGCAGCGCCGACACCTGCTTGTAGCATTCGTTCTCGGTCTGGCAGAACGGTTCGTCCCCGGAACGAACCAGGCGCAGCAAGGCGCGCACGCTCTTCAGACGCTTGCGGCATTTGTGCAGCCCCTGCTCCGGCTTCTCGCGAGCCGCCTCAAGATGGCCGATTGCCTTGCCGATCTCGTCGGCCAATATGCGCCTGACCTCGCCGGTCAGCGGCAGGCGCGGATCGATGCGGAAGCTCATGCGGCGATCTCCGGAATCCCCCCGAGGGCCAGCGACGCGTTGTAGAATCTCGACTCGCCGGTGACCTCGCGACCGAGCCAGTCGGGCAGCATTTCGTCAGATACGTCCTCCGGCGTCTCCAGCTCCGCGATCACCAACCCCGCGAGCTTTCCGCCGAAAACATCGACTTCATAGAGATAGCCGCGGTGTCTAACATGGTGGCGTGTCTTCTCGATGACACGTCCGATGGCAAAGGCCATCAGTTCCTGGGCTTCGGCAAGCGGGATGGAATATTCGAATTCGTCGCGCTCGCGCGCCCTGACGCCGAACTTCAGCGTCAGCTTGGCGGAGCGCCCGTCGCTGATGCGCACACGCACCGTGCGGCCGGGCTGGGCGGCGACGTAGAACTGGCGAATGCGGATCTCCGCCTCGACCTCGTCGCGCCATGCCGGACCGGAGACCAGGAACTTACGCTCGACTTCCTTGCCCATGGCCGCGCACTAAAGCCTGTGGGGGTCGAGAAGGCAAGCCGACTCAGAGGTCAAATTTGACTTTAATCAATCGATTGATTAAAGTTTCTGATATGAAGAGGCAACCGGATCCAAAAAGGCAACAGCGCGAAGCGACCACCGCCGAGCAGACGCGAATGGCGTTGGTGCACGCGGCGCTCAAACTGTTCGGACGGCAGGGTTTCGACGGTACCTCGACGCGTGAGATCGCGGCGGAAGCCAAGGCCAATATCGGCTCGATCGCCTATCATTTCGGCGGCAAGGAGGGCCTGCGCGCCGCCGCCGCTGACTTTATCGTCGAAACCATCCAGGGCATCGCCGGCCAGGCGCTGGGCGCAACCCAGGCGGCCGCCCCGGCAACCCCCGAAGCCGCACGGGCCCAGCTTTTCGCCGCCCTCGAGCGGATGGTGGGTTTCGTCGTGGTCAGCCCGCAGGCCGGCGAGATCGTACAATTCGTACTCCGCGAGCTCTCGCATCCGACTGCCGCGCTCGACCGCATCTATGCCGGCGTGTTCGAGCCGACACACCGGCGGCTGTGCCAGATCTGGGAGCAGGCGACCGGCGAGCCGGCCGAGAGCGAGGCGACCAAGCTCACCGTCTTCACCATGATCGGCCAGGTCATCTATTTCCGCATCGGCCGCGAGGCGGTGATGCGCCGCATGGGCTGGCGCGAGATCGGCAATGAGGAGGCCGCCAAGGTAGTGGCGGCCACGACCGGCAATCTCAGGGCAATGCTGGCGTCACGAGATGCACGCGCCGGCAAGAAGGGCAAATCATGAGTTTTCTCTGTTCGCTGCCGCTCGCGGCCCAGCTGTTCGGCGCCTGCGCGCCGGCAGCGCCCTTGGCTGTTGGCTATGTCGAGGGCGAATATGTGCTGATGGCGCCGATCGAAGTGGCCCAGGTGGCGACGGTGACGGTCAGGCGCGGCGACCGCGTCGAGACCGGCACGGCGGTGGCGACGCTGGAAGACGCCGACGCCAGGATCGAGGTGGCGCAGGCTGAGGCCGCGCTGGCGCAGGCCCAGGCGCAGCTTGCCGACCTGCAGGTCGGCAAGCGTCCCGAGGAGATCGCCGTGCTCAAGGCCGAGGTCGACATGGCCAAAGCCCAGGCCGCCGACGCCAAGCGCAAATATGACCGCGCCAGCGACCTCTATAAGCGCGGCACCGGCACCCAGGCCGATTACGACACCGCCTCGGCCTCCCTGGAAACCGCCAATGCTCAGGTCGGCCAGGCGGAGGCCAATCTCGCCGTCGGCAATCTGCCGGCGCGGCCCGAGACCATCAAGGCCGCCGACAACCAGGTCAAGCAGGCGCAGTCGAGCTTGCGACAGGCCGAGTGGCGGCTGTCGAAGCGGGTGCTGACGGCGCCGTCGCCCGGCCGCGTCAACGACGTCATTCGCAATCCCGGCGACACCGCCGGACCGACCTCGCCGGTGATCTCGATGCTGCCGGACGGCGCCGTGAAGCTCAGCGTCTATGTGCCGGAAAGCGCGTTTTCGTCGGTCAAGGTCGGCACCGAGCTCAACGTCCATTGCGACGGCTGCGGGGCCGGGCTGAAGGCGCGCGTCAGCTATGTCTCGCCCGATCCGGAATTCACGCCGCCGGTGATCTACTCGCTCGAAAACCGGCAAAAGCTGGTCTATCTCGTCGAGGCCCGGCCGGAGGGCGATGCGGGACCCTTGCAGCCCGGCCAGATCGTCGATGTCGATCTTGCGGATGTCGGGCAATGAACGTCATCGACGTCCGCGGCCTGGTCAAGCGCTTCGGCGACAAGACCGTCGTCGACCATGTGACGATGACGGTCGCCGAAGGCGAGATCGTCGGCTTCCTCGGGCCGAACGGCTCGGGCAAGACGACGACCATCCGCATCATGTGCGGACTGCTCACGCCGGACGAGGGCGAAGGCACGGTGCTGGGCTTCGACATCCTTACCGACGCGCTCAGCATCAAGCGCGAGGTCGGCTACATGACGCAGAAATTCTCGTTCTACGAGGATCTGACGATCGGCGAGAACCTCGAATTCGTGGCGCGGCTCTACCGGCTGAAGCCGGTAGAGCAACATGTGGCGAGGACGCTGGAAGAACTCGGCCTGGCCAGCCGCCGCAACCAGCTGGCCGGCACGCTTTCCGGCGGCTGGAAACAGCGGCTGGCCTTGGCCGCCTGCATCATGCACAAGCCGAAGCTGCTTCTGCTCGACGAGCCGACGGCGGGCGTCGATCCGAAGGCACGGCGCGAGTTCTGGGACGAGATCCATCGGCTGGCCGGCGGCGGGCTGACCGTTCTCGTCTCCACCCACTACATGGACGAGGCCGAGCGCTGCCACCGCATCAGCTACATCTCCTACGGCAAGATGCTCGCCACCGGCACGGTGGACGAGGTGGTGAAGAATGCCGGGCTGACCACCTTCGTGCTGCAGGGGCCGAAGCTCGACCAGGTGGCCGAGGCGCTGCAGGGACGGCCGGGCGTCGACCAGGTGGCGCCGTTCGGCGCGACGCTGCATGTCGTCGGCTCCGACAAGGCGGCGCTCGAGAAGGCGCTCGCCGATGTCGAGAAGGAGCACAAGGACGTGACGGTGACGCCGGGCGAGACCAGCCTGGAGGATGTGTTCATCCAGTTCATGTCCGGCTCGAAGGACAACATGGTATGAACGCGGTCTTCTCCTTCGCCAGGCTGGGCGCGCTGCTCATCAAGGAGTTCATCCAGATGCGGCGCGACCGCATCACCTTCGCCATGATGCTGGGTGTGCCGCTCATGCAGCTCGTGCTGTTCGGCTTTGCGATCAACAACGACCCGAAGAGCCTGCCGGCGGCGCTGGTGGCGACCAGCAGCGATCCCTACACGCGGGCGATGGTCTCGGCGCTGCAGACCACCGGCTACTACCGCTTCGACCATGTGGCGCAAAGTGCGGCGGAAGCCGAATTCCTGATGGCGCGCGGCGATGTCTCCTTCGTCGTCACCATTCCCGCCGATTTCGCGCGCCGCGTCGAGCGCGGCGACAATCCGCAGATACTGATCGAGGCCGACGCCACCGACCCGTCCGTTGCCAGCGGCGCCATCTCGACGCTCGGCACCGTGGCCAGCCAGGCGCTGCTCAGGGCTCAGGGCACCCAGGACGCGGCCAGGGAAGCGGCGCGCGGCCAGCTCGATGTCGTCGTGCACCGGCGCTATAATCCGGAAGGCGTCTCGCAATACAACATCGTGCCCGGCCTGCTCGGCGTCATCCTGCAGATGACCATGGTGATGATGACGGCAATGGCGCTGACCCGGGAAACCGAGCGCGGCACGATGGAAAACCTGCTCGCCATGCCGTCAAGCCCGCTGGAGATCATGCTGGGCAAGGTGCTGCCTTACCTCGTGGTCGGCGCCGTGCAGGTGGTGGTGGTGCTGGTGGCGGCGAAGCTCCTGTTCGGCATCCCCTTCGTCGGCAGCCTGACGCTGCTGCTCTCCTCGGTGCTGGTCTTCGTGCTTTCGCTGGTGCTGCTCGGCTATACGATCTCGACCATGGCCCGCTCGCAGATGCAGGCGATGCAGCTCACCTTCTTCTTTTTCCTGCCATCGCTGCTGCTCTCCGGCTTCATGTTCCCCTATCGCGGCATGCCGGGCTGGGCGCAGACTTTCGGCGAGATTTTCCCGCTGACGCATTTTTTGCGCATCACGCGGGCGGTGATGCTGAAGGGCGCCGAGCTGCCCGCGGTGGCGACGGAAATCGGTTGGCTGGTGGTGTTCGTGGCGCTGTTTGCAGGTGTGGCGCTGGTGCGGTTCAGGCGCACGCTGGATTGAGCAAAGCATGGCGGAAAGTTTTTGACGCTGGCGGGACAGCACCCCCCTCTGCCCTGCCGGGCATCTCCCCCGCAAGGGGGGGAGATTGGCAGCATCGGCCGCGCCGCTCTTTCTGCAACGTTGGTGATTGGCGAAATCGGGGGCGACAGCTGATCTCCCCCCTTGCGGGGGAGATGTCCGGCAGGACAGAGGGGGGTGTGAAGGATCGCGGCGTTTCTTGCTTGCGCCGCAGCGCCTACGCCGCCATGATCTCCGCATAGGTCCCGAAATCGACGTTACCGCCCGACAGCACCACGGCGACGCACTTGCCGGCGAGGTCGATCTCGCCGGATGACAGCGCGGCAAGCGCGACGCAGCCGCCCGGCTCGACCACCAGCTTCAGATACGCCATGGCGTCGCGCATCGCCTGGGCGGCGGCCTTGTCGGAGACAGCAATGGCGCCGGCGAGATTGCGGCGGTTGATCTCGAAGGTGATGGCGCCGGGCTCGGCGGTGAGCAGCGCATCGCAGATCGAGGAGTGGCCGGGCTCGTTCGCGACCCGCTCGCCCTTGGCCAGCGAGCGGCGCGTGTCGTCGAAATGCTCCGGCTCGACCGCCCAGACTTGCGTGTTCGGCGAGGCGTCCTTGACGACGACGGAAATGCCGCTCGACAGGCCGCCGCCGCCGCAAGGGATGACGACGGCGTCGAGCGCCACGCCGAGCGCCTTCGCCTGCTTCATCAGCTCCAGGCCGATCGTGCCCTGGCCGGCGATGATGGCCGGATCGTCGAAGGGCGGCACCAGCACCATGCCCTTCTCGACATAGGGGCGCACGACCGCCATGCGGTCGTCCTTGAAGCGGTCGAACGGCACCACTTCCGCCCCCATCTTGCGGACATTGCCGACTTTCAGCGCCGGCGCGTCGGCCGGCATGGCGATGACCGCCTTGACGCCGAACATGGCGGCAGAGGCCGCCACACCTTGCGCATGGTTGCCGGAAGAGAAGGCCACGACGCCACGGCCGCGCTCCTCCTCGCTCAGCGACGACAGTTTGTTATAGGCGCCGCGGATCTTGAAGGAGCCGGTGCGCTGCAGCGTCTCGGGCTTGAACAGGATGCGGCCGCCATGGCGCCTGTTGAACTCCGGCGATTCGATCAGCGGCGTTTCGACGATCAGGCCGGAAAGCCGCGCGGCGGCGGCGCGGATGTCTGAGATGCCGGGCAGAATGGTCATGGTGCGGGCCTTGCGAAGAACGCGATCGCCCATGGTGCACGCAAAAGACCGTGGCGCGCCAACGAAAAAATGTGATGGAGACAAGGTTGCGATAGGGGCGCCGGCTACTCGTCGCCTTCGACGACCCGCAGCCTGAGCTGGCCGGTCTTCGAATCGGCCACCCGCGCGCCGGCATCGGCCTTTGGCGCCGCACTTCGCGTGGCCTCGGTTTCGCCCTCGGCGAATTCCAGCGCCTCGATCTTCTGGCCGCGTTTGGTCACCTTCGATGTCGACACCAGGATGTCGTCTATGTCCCGCGCCGCTTGGCCGAAATGCGTCTGCAGCCGCCGGACCCGTTCGTCGACCCGAGCCACATCTTCCATCAGCCGGATGACCTCGCCCTGGATCAGATGCGCCTGCTCGCGCATGCGGGCATCCTTGAGGATCGCCTGGATCACCTGGATCGACAGCATCAGCAGCGAGGGCGAGACGATGACGACGCGGGCGCGGTGCGCCTTCTGCACCACCGCCTCGAAATTCTCGTGGATCTCGGCGAACACCGATTCCGACGGCACGAACATGAAGGCAGTGTCCTGCGTCTCGCCCTGGATGAGGTATTTTTCGGCGATATCGCGGATGTGCACCTCGATGTCGCGCCGGAAGGCCTGCGCCGCAACCTTCTGCATGTCGGCGCCTTCGGCGGCGCGGATGGCGTTCCAGGCTTCCAGCGGGAACTTGGCGTCGATGGCCAGCATCGGCGCGCCGTTCGGCATCCGCACCAGGCAGTCGGGCCGGCTGCCGTTGGAAAGGCTTGCCTGGAATTCATAGGCGCCGTGCGGCAGGCCATCGGCGACGATCGCCTCCATGCGCGATTGGCCGAAGGCGCCGCGCGTCTGCTTGTTGGAGAGGATCGCCTGCAACTGCACGACCTGCCCGGCCAGGGACTGGATATTGCCCTGCGCGGTATCGATCACCGCCAGCCGCTCCTGCAGCTTGGCCAGGCTCTCATGCGTCGACTTGGTCTGTTCGGCCATGGTCTGGCCGAGGCGCCCGGTCATGGCGTCGAGCCGTTGTCCGAGCGACTGTGTGAGCTCGGCCTGCCGCGCCCCGAACACCTCGGCGATGGCGCCCATGCGCCCCTGCATCTCGGCCTGCGCCTGCAGGACGTCGGCGATGCGCGCCTCGGTGTCGCGGGCGTGGTCGGCGGCTTCCGCTGCGGCAGCCGCGCGCGCTGTGGCCGCGCGCCACAAGGCGATGACCAGCGCCGCGAAGAGAACGACGAACAGGGCGATGGTGATGGCAAGCGCGTGGCCGAGCGTGATCGTGGAGGCGCCGAGCCGCGCGACAGGTTGCGAAAGGATGGAGGTCATGTCGTTCATATGCGCAGCATAACCGATTCGGCCTCCTGGCACAGATCAAAACGTGAACAGGTCGAGCATGCCCCGGTTGACGCTTGTCAAGCGAGGTCTTAGGTGAGACGCCATGTCGATCAAGCCGCTCATCATCCTTCCCGATCCCGTCCTGCGCCAGGTTTCCAAGCCGGTCGAGCGCGTCGATGCCGATCTGCGCAAGCTCGCCGACGACATGCTGGAGACCATGTATGACGCGCCGGGCATCGGGCTGGCGGCGATCCAGGTCGGCGAGCCGCGGCGGCTGCTGGTCATCGACCTCGCCAAGGAAGGCGAGGAGCCTCAGCCGCATGTCTTCATCAATCCGGAGGTGCTGGAGAGTTCCGACCAGCGTTCCGTCTATGAGGAAGGCTGCCTTTCGATCCCCGACTACTACGCCGAGGTCGAGCGCCCGGCTTCGGTGCGGGTGAAATATCTCGACCGCGACGGCAAGCTGCAGGAAATGCAGGCGGAAGGCCTGATGGCCACCTGCCTGCAGCACGAGATCGACCATCTCAACGGCGTGCTGTTCATCGACCACATCTCGAAGCTGAAGCGCGACATGGTGGTGCGGAAATTCAAGAAACTCGCCAAGGACAAGGCGCCGGGCAAGATGGTGGGCTAGGGGCCGTTTCGGCCGTGCGAGCACCTGAGCCTACCGCTAGACAGGATCGCAGGACCTCATGCCGCTTCGCGTCATCTTCATGGGCACGCCGGATTTCTCCGTGCCGACCTTGCGCGCCATCGCCGAGGCGGGCCACGAGATCGCGGCCGTCTACACGCAGCCGCCGCGCGCCGCCGGGCGGCGCGGGCTGGAACTGACGCCCTCGCCGGTGCAGCGCGAGGCCGAGCGGCTGGGGCTCGATGTGCGTACGCCGGCATCGCTGAAAAGCGAGGCCGAGCAGCAGGCTTTCGCTGCCTTGCGGGCCGACGTTGCCGTGGTCGTCGCCTATGGTCTGCTTCTGCCGAAAGTGGTTCTCGATGCGACCAGGCTCGGCTGTCTCAACGGCCACGCCTCGCTTTTGCCACGCTGGCGTGGTGCTGCTCCGATCCAGCGGGCCATCATGGCCGGCGATGCCGAAACCGGCATGATGGTCATGAAGATGGAAGAGGGTCTGGACACCGGACCGGTGGCAATGGTTGAAAAAGTCGCCATCGCACCCGATATGACGGCCGGCGAATTGCATGACCGCCTGATGGTTCAGGGCGCATCGCTGATGGTCGAGGCGCTCGCGCAGCTGGGGATAAATTGTCTGACATTTACCCCACAGGCGGCGGAAGGGGTGACCTACGCCCGAAAGATCGATAAATCGGAGACACGCGTAGACTGGACGCGGCCTTCTGGCGAAGTCCACAATCACATTCGCGGCCTCTCGCCCTTCCCGGGCGCGTGGTGCGAGGTCGAAATTGGCGGCCGCATGGAGCGGCTGAAACTGCTTCGCTCGACGCTCTCGGATGGCGTCGGCGAGTCGGGAGGAATTCTCGATGACCGGCTGACGGTCGCCTGCGGATCGGGCGCGGTCAGGCTGGTCGAAGTTCAACGGGCGGGCGGAAAGCCTGCCGCCGCGCAGGAGTTTCTGCGCGGAGCCAAGATCGCAAAAGGAATGAAACTCACATGAGCATGATGTCGATACGCGCGGCGACGCCGCGGGATCGCGAGGCGATCCGCCTCGTCGAAGAGCATGCCTTTGGCCAGCAGGCGGAAGCCGGCCTGGTCGATGCCCTGGTCACCGGCGGCGATGCCGTCGTCGAGCTGGTGGCGGAAGAGGACGGCCAGGTCGTCGGCCACATCCTGTTTTCCAGGCTTTACGTGCAGAATGGCGGCAAGCGTTTCGCGGCCGTGGCGCTGGCGCCGCTGGCGGTCGAGCCCTCCTTCCACGGCACCGGCATCGGCGGAGCGCTGATCCGCGAGGCGCATATCCGCCTCAAGGAAGCCGGCGAGACGCTGGCCGTGGTTCTGGGCGACCCGGTCTATTACGGCCGCTTCGGTTACACCCATGCGCGCGCCGCAGGATTCGAGAGCGAGTATCAGGGCGAAGCGCTGCAGGCCCTGGCCTGGGCCGACGCGCCCGAGACCGGCAGGCTTGTCTACGCTTCGGCCTTCACCGCGCTCGCTGCTTAGGCGAGCGCGGATCGACCGCAGAACATGCCGCGTTTTCGGCTCGATATCGAATATGACGGCAGCCAGTTCGCCGGCTGGCAGCATCAGGCCGACCAGCCCTCGGTGCAGCAGGTGATCGAGCAGGCGATCGAGAAGTTCTGCGGTGAAGACCTGAGAATACGTGCCGCCGGCCGCACCGATGCCGGCGTGCACGCCACCGCCCAGGTGGCGCATGTCGATCTCGCCAAAGCGTGGTCGGGCGACAAGGTGCGCGATGCGGTCAATGCTCATTTGCAGGCGGCTGGCGCGCGCGTCGCCGTCTTGAAAGCGGCTGTCGTCGCCGACGATTTCGACGCGCGCTTTTCCGCCACCGGCCGCCACTATCTCTATCGCATCTTGAACCGTCGCGCGCCTCCGGCGCTGGAAAAGGGCAAGGTCTGGTGGGTGCCGAAGCGGCTCGATGCCGAGGCCATGCATGAGGCGGCCAAGGTGCTGCTTGGAAAGCATGACTTCACCACCTTCCGCTCCACCCAGTGCCAGGCCGAAAGCCCGGTCCGCACGCTCGACCGCCTCGACGTCGGCCGCGATGGCGATTTCATCGAGGTGCGGACCTCGGCACGCTCCTTCCTGCACAACCAGGTTCGCTCGATGGTCGGCTCGCTGAGGCGCGTCGGCGACGGCTCCTGGGGCGCCGTCGATCTCAGGGCGGCGCTCGAAGCGCGCGACCGCGCCGCCTGCGGCCAGGTGGCGCCGCCGGACGGGCTTTTTCTCGTCGGAGTGGACTATCCGGAAGACGTCTGAGGTCGGCGTCAATCAGCCGGCGTCGTCCCGGGCGAGTTCGTCTGCCCAATTAGCTCCGCCATAGAACAGGCGCAGAATCACGACCCGCTCAGGTTCCACGACGAAAGCGACGGTGACCCGACGCTGAAATCCGACGACACGAAGGCCCGGCCCGCACGTTTTCCCGAAGCGTGCCGCGTTCGGAGCCATGTTCCAGGCGCTCGCAGAACGCCCGTATACGGCTATCATAGCGGTCCGCCGTAGTGGGGCTACTGGCCTCAGCAACAATGGCGTAAATGCGATCGAGATCGCCGCCAGCGTCAAGCGTGTAGACGACCGCCCGGCGCTTCACGGTTTCTTCCGCGAATGGGTCTCGTGGCGCTTGCGCGCCCGCTCGGCCATTTCCTCGGGCGAGATACCTTTGCCAGGATTTGCCTTCCACGCATCGTAGGTCGGAGCGACCCCCTCGCGGAGCCAGCGCTCCACCGCAGCGTCGCGCTCTTGCAGGGCGCGAAGCCCCGCGCGGATGACTTCGCTGCTGGTCGCATAGGTGCCCGAGCGGACGAGCTGGTCGATAAAGGCAGCTTGCTCGGCCGGCAGGCTGAAAGTGCGCTTTTCGGTGGCGGACATGGGTTTCCCTCCACGGGCAGAACGGTATGATAATATCATACCGTTCTGCTCACAAAATTGAAAGGACGTTGTCGGTCGGCGGGATCAACCCGTCGTGCTGTCCGGTATGTCGATGCCGAGCAGGGCCTGCAGGCCGAACAGGACCAGCAGCGAGGCGATGAACATGCCGACGAACACGGCCGTGCCCACCGCGGCGCCCTTGCCGATGGTTGCGTTGGTCATGCGCCAGGTCAACACCATCGACAGGGCGAACAGAACCAGCGACACCAGGCTGGTAATCTCGCTGCTGGAGGGGAGGAAGAGCCTGAGCAGCGCGGAGGGCAGCATCAGCCAGGCGATGATTGCCGACGTCCAGTTGGAGGCGACGACATAATGGACGAAGCGGCCGCCGATGCCGGCACGCGGCGCGACCAGCGCCAGCGCGACCAGCGGCAGCACCCAGGAGCCGAGATCGACCGTCGCCAGCCGGATCAGCATGCCGAGGCGTCCGGCGAAGGCGTCCGGATCGCCGATCTCGTTGGCGATCCCGACCCAGCCGACGATCAGCGCCGGCGCCGCCACGACGATGGCGAAGAAGGAATTCCAGAAACCGTCCGCCGAAAGGTCGAGCAGGCGCAACCCGTCGGCCTTGCCGAACATCAGCCGCCAGGCGCCGGCCAGCGAAGCATAGGTTTCGTCCGCCGAAAGCATGGTCACGAAAGGCCCTGTCCGAACCAGTCTTCGATGAAGCGTTCGTAGATTTGCGTCAGCGTCTCGAGATCGGCAAGCGCGACGCGCTCGTCCACCATATGCATGGTCTTGCCGACCAGGCCGAACTCGACCACCGGACAATAATCCTTGATGAAGCGCGCGTCCGACGTGCCGCCGGAGGTGGAGAGCGCCGGCGTCTTGCCGACCACGGCCCCGACCGAGCCGCTCAGCGTATCGATCAGCCTGTCGTCGCGGGTCAGGAAGACATGGCTCGGCCGGTCGCGCCAGACAAGCTCGTAGTCGACAGGCGTCTTCTTGCCCGGACGGTATTTCTTGCGGCCCGCCGCCTGGTCGAGCCGGTTGTGGATCTCGGCCTGGATCGATTCGGCGTCCCAGGTGTCGTTGAAGCGGATGTTGAACGTCGCTGTTGCCTTGGCCGGGATGACGTTGGTCGCCGGATTGCCGACATCGATCGACGTCACTTCCAGATTGGTCGGCTGGAAATCCCTGGTTCCCTTGTCGAACACCGGATGGAGCAGCGCGTCGACGAGGCTCATCAGCCCGCGCACCGGGTTGTCGGCAAGCTGCGGGTAGGCGGCATGGCCCTGGCGGCCGTTCACGGTCACGCTCCCCGACAGCGAACCGCGCCGGCCGATCTTGATCATATCGCCGAGCGCGTCCGGATTGGTCGGCTCGCCGACGATCGAGGCGTCCCACTTCTCGCCCTTGGCCGCCGCCCAGTCGAGCAGCTTGGTGGTGCCGTTGATGGCCGGTCCTTCCTCGTCGCCGGTGATGAGCAGCGAGACGGAGCCTTTCGGGCCGCCATTTTTCTCGACATGGCGCGCCACCGCGGCGACGAAGCAGGCGATGCCGCCCTTCATGTCGACGGCGCCCCGGCCATACATCTCGCCATTGGCGATTTCGGCGGCGAAGGGCGGGTGCGTCCAGGCCGCCTCGTCGCCCACCGGCACGACATCGGTATGGCCGGCAAACATCAGATGCGGGCCGTTGCCGGAGCGCCGCGCATAGAGGTTTTCGATGTCCGGCGTGCCGTCTTCCGAGAAGACCGGGCGTTCGACCGAGAAGCCGAGGGGCGTCAGCATGCCTTCCAGCGCGGCAAGCGCACCGCCTTCGGCGGGCGTCACGGAAGGACAGCGGATCAGGGCGGCAAGGTTGGCGGCGGGATCGGTCGGCAATGTCATGGGCAAAGCGATAGTCGAAAGCGTCTGTCGTGTCACGGTGGCAGATGATCGCCGGTCATGCCGCCGACAATATGGTTTTCATGGCGTATAAATGCATGTCGCCCAGAAGTGTGCGGCGGTTCTGGGAGAACGACATGCATCATCATAGCAAGTCGTGGGCCAAGCGAGGACGAATGCATGGCCAGTGAAACAAGCGTCATTGCGATAGCCGGCGCCGGCAGTATTGGATGCTATGTCGGCGGCTGCCTGGCTCTCGCCGGACGCGAAGTGGTTTTCCTCGGTCGCGGCCGCATCGTCGAGGCGCTGCGCGAAAGCGGGTTGCGCATCAGCGATCTCGATGGCCGCGACCGTCGCCTCGCGGCGCAGGCGATTTCGGTGACCGACGATCCAGCAACCGCCCTGTACGACGCGGACGTCATCCTGGTGACGGTGAAGAGCGGCGCGACCGCGGAGATGGGCAGGTTGATCGGCGCCCATGGGCGCCCGGATGCCGTGGTGGTCAGCCTGCAGAATGGTGTCGACAATGCCGACAGGTTGCGCGCCGCGCTCCCGGGACGGCGGGTGCTGACGGGCATGGTGATGTTCAACGTCGTCCAATCTGCGGACGGCGAGCCGCCGTTCCACGTGCATCGCGCCAGCCAGGGCGAGGTGATGATTGATGCCGGCGTCGACGGGCTCGTCGATCTGCTCGACGTCGATGGGCTCGCCGTCGAAGCGCGCGCCGACATGAAGGCGGTGCAGTGGGGCAAATTGCTGATGAACCTCAACAATGCCCTGGTGGCGCTCTCCGACCTGCCGCTGGCAAGGCAATTGGCCGACCGAAGCTGGCGCGTCATCCTCGCCGCTGAGATCGACGAGGCGCTCGCCGCTATGAAGGCCGCGGGCATCGCGCCGGCGCGCGTCACCGGCCTGCCGCCGGCGCTGCTGCCGAAAGTGCTGCGGTTTCCCGACCGGCTGTTCGGCCTCCTGGCGCGCCGCATGCTGGCGATCGACCCTCAGGCGCGCTCGTCGATGTGGGACGATCTCAAGCGCGGCCGCCCGACCGAGATCGAGGAATTGCAGGGCGCGATCATTCGACTGGCCAGGCAAACCGGCACTCCGACGCCGGTCAACGAACGCGTTGCGGCGCTGGTGCGTCAGGCGGAAGCCGAAAGGCGTGGCCCGCCCGGTCTCGCGCCAGGGGCGGTCTGAGAGCAATTCCAGGAAAAGTGTGAGCGGTTTTCCGTCCGGAATTGCTCCAAAACAAGAAGATGGAGCGGTTCGCCGTTTCCGTGAAACGGTGAAACGCTCTAGCGGCGGTCCTCGATCAGCGTGATCTTCTGCCAGATCTTGCGCGACAGGTTGGAGCTCAGATTCTCGATATCGTTGACACCGTCGATGACGACGTCGTCATTGACCGATTGCGCGAACAGCGCCGCGATCTTGCCGGCGATCGACAGCATCTCCGAGCAATAGTCGAGATAGCGCGCAAGGTCGGCGGCATTGGTGATGCGCTGCGGCGAGTGCGCGGTCGGCTTGAAGTCGGCCGCCAGCGCCGCCGGGTCCTTGGTCAGCTGGTGCATGTCGATGACATGGATCAGCGAGCGCAGTCCGTGCAACTGGCGGAACACCTTCTTGCGCTTGATGCGCTCCTCGGTGCGGACCAGCGCCAGCAACCCGAGCACGGCAAGGATGACGGTGTTGATCGTCGCCTCGATGCCTTGCATCGACTGCACGGCGTCGTCGGCGCCGGAGATGCGGTCGAGCGGCAGGATCGTGCCGACGAACAGGAACACCGCCACGCCGGCGACGAAGGCGGCGATGATGACGCCGCGCAGCCACCAGATCGGCGCCTCCAGGTCCCTGGCGGCTTTGGCGAGATCCCGCGACAGCGCCACCAGCTCAGCCGCCACGGCCCGCAGGCCGGCTTCCGGGAAACGCTCGCCGATCCGCTCCTCCAGCCTCTCGGCCGTCTCGATGATCAGTCGCGGATCGAGCGAGCGGTAGCGCATGGCCGTCTCAGCTATCGCCCGGCGCGTTGGTGCGCCTGCCGTAGCGATTCGGCCCGGGATCGCCGCGGAAACAGGCGAGGATGACGAGCAGGATGGGCCCGATGATGAGCGAGATCAGCGCAAAATAGGTCGGCTTGCCGAAATCATGGAAGCGCTTTGCCGTTACCGCGAAGGTGGCCCAGGCCGAGATCAGCAGCACCCCCCAGCAGATCATGGCCCAGTTCTGGCTGGCCGCGGTGTTCAGCTCGACCCGCGCGAACTGGTAGAACGGGAAAAACTGGACAAGCACCAGCAAGACCCCGGCCAACGCATAGGCGACCGGGCTCAGCCGCCCCGAAAGGCTGAAGAACACCCAGAGGAATTGCGATCTGTCAGACAATCGCGCCCGCTCCGTCAAAGCATGACTCCCGAAAGTGGGAACCGGTTTCGGGACAAAGACATGCGCAAGATCAAAAACCTAAAGCGCGGCGAGCGAATCTGAAAGATCGCGACGCGCTTTAGGCAGGATCAATCGCGCAGCAATTCGTTAATCGAGGTCTTGGAACGGGTCTTGGCGTCGACGCGCTTGACGATCACGGCGCAGTAGAGGCTCGGACCCGGTTCGCCATTGGGCAGCGGCTTGCCCGGCATCGAGCCGGCGACCACCACCGAGTTCGCCGGCACTTCGCCGTAGAAAACCTCGCCGGTGGCGCGGTCGACGATCTTGGTCGACTGGCCGATGAACACGCCCATGCCGAGCACCGAGCCTTCGCGCACGATGCAGCCTTCGACCACTTCCGAGCGCGCGCCGATGAAGCAATTGTCCTCGATGATGGTCGGCCCGGCCTGCATCGGCTCCAGCACGCCGCCGATGCCGACGCCGCCGGAAAGATGCACGTTCTTGCCGATCTGGGCGCAGGAGCCGACCGAGGCCCAGGTGTCGACCATGGTGCCCGAATCGACATAGGCGCCGACATTGACGAAGGACGGCATCAGCACGGCGCCCGGCGCGACATAGGCCGAGCGGCGCACGACCGAGGACGGCACGGCGCGGAAGCCGGCCTTCTCGAAATCGACCGCGCTCCAGCCGTCGAACTTGGACGGCACCTTGTCCCACCACACGGCCTCGCCCGGGCCGCCCTTGATGATCTCCATCGGGTTCAGCCGGAACGAGAGCAGCACCGCCTTCTTCAGCCACTGGTTGACATGCCACTTGCCGTCGTCCCGCCGTTCGGCGACGCGGGCGACGCCGCGATCGAGAAGGTCGAGCGCCTCCTGGATGGCGACGCGCGTCTCGCCGCGCGTCGCGGTCGAAATCGCGTCGCGCCCCTCGAAGGCCTTTTCGATGGTCTCCTCGAGGCTCGCCAGATCGGGCTTCGACATGATTTCGCTCCATTACCAAGCTGTTAAGGCGCTCAGCCTTAACCTGTTTAAAAGTCGCGCGGACCCTATGTTAAGGCTTAATGGGGGTCAATCGCGCCAGCGTCACGGGACGGCGCAAGTAAGGGAATTGGACGGGTGGATTCGATGACTCCCATGGAAAAGGCAGGGTGGACGCCGCTGCCGCATTCGGACGAGGACCTGGAGCGCTCGAAAAGCGTGCCGGATACCCCGCAGACACGTGCCGAAACCTACCGGCTGGCCTGGAACGATCCCGACTTCATGACGCGGCGCGAATTGCGCGCCGTGCGGCTCCAGCTCGAGCTCCTGAAGCCGGAGATGATCCTGGCCGAACGCGGCATCCGCTCGACCGTCATCCTGTTCGGCGGCGCCCGCCTGCCGGAGCCGGGCGGCGAGGCCTGGGCGGCGAAGAACGAGACGCAGAAGAAGAACCTCGAGGCCAACAGCAAATATTACGAGGAAGCGCGCAAATTCGCCCGCCTGTGCTCGCGCCAGTCGGCCACCTCCTATTATCGCGAATATGTCGTCGTCACCGGCGGTGGGCCTGGCGTCATGGAGGCCGGCAACCGCGGCGCCGACGACGTCGGCGCCCCGTCGATAGGCTTGAACATCGTGCTGCCGCACGAGCAGGCGCCCAACGCCTATGTCACGCCGGAGCTCTGCTTCAACTTCCACTACTTCGCCATCCGCAAGATGCATTTCGTCATGCGCGCCAAGGCGGTCGCGGTGTTCCCGGGCGGCTTCGGCACGATGGACGAGTTCTTCGAGACGCTGACGCTCATCCAGACCGGGCGCATGGAGCGCGTGCCGGTCATCCTGTTCGGCAAGGCGTTCTGGCAAAGGGCGATCGATCTCGATTTCCTCGCCGAGCAGGGCACGATCTCGCCCGGAGATCAGGACATTATCGATTTCGTCGACACGGCCGACGAGGCCTGGGACATCATCCGCCGCTTCTACAAGTTGGGGGAGTAGGAACTGAGGAACTGAGGAACTGAGGAACTGAGGAATTGAAGAATTGAGGAATTGAAGAATGAATTGAGGGAAAGGACGTCCGGATCGTTCGTCTTTTCTCCAGTTCTTCAATTCTTCAATTCTCCAATTCCTCTACCCGGATGTCCCGACTCGATCCTTATATCGGCAGCTCGGCCAGCCAGCCGTTCAGATGCGCGAAGCGCACGATGGCCGCCCGCGAGTGCAGCTCGAGCTTTTCGGTTGCCCTGGTGCGATAGGTCTCGATCGTCTTTATGCTGAGGTTGAGCCGGGACGAGATTTCCTTGTTGCTGTAGCCGAGTGCCACCAGCTGGATGACCGACCGCTCCCGTTCGCTGAGATTGCCGGGATCTCCCTGCGGGGCGCTGCGCGGGCTCAATATGCGCGCCGCAAGCGCCGGATCGACATAATTGTCGCCGGCCAATACGCAGCGAATGGCCTGCAGCAGGTCCGTCGCGGTCGACCGCTTGACCACGAAGCCGCGTCCGCCGGCCGCCAGCACCTGGCGCAGGCAGCCGGGGTCCTCATGCGCCGTCAGCGCTATGCAGCTGATCTCGGGAAAGCGCTCGCCGAGCTGCTCGATCAGCGTGACCCCGTTGACGCCCGGAAGCGAAATGTCGACCACGGCGACATCGGGCAGCGTCTTGCCGATCCCCTCAAGGGCATCTTCGGCATTCCCGGCAAGCCCGACGATCGTCAGGTCGTCCTGGCTGTTGATCATCGCCCCTACCCCGGACAGGATGATCGGGTGGTCGTCGACCACGAATATCCGCCTGCAGTGCACCTTAACCTCCATCAGTCTGTCAAAGGCCCTGTCACGCGGAAAGGGTCCCTCTTGTCCTTGATGGTCTAGGCAACTGCCCCGCCTGGCGCGGGACGCCCGTCTGTCTTAACAGCCTTAACGGCCGCAACGGGTAAGCCATCCCCCGCCTAACCCAATGATGCCGGATTGTAAGCCGTGGCGTAATGTCCGGGATGTGCAGCGCTTCACTTAGATGAATTTCTGCGAAAACTGCACGGCAGTTTTCCATCCGGAACCACGCAAAAACAAACACTTGCCGGAAGCTCGAACAGGCCAATGGCCGCAGCCGCCATTTCCCCGCCTGATCGCATTGTCGCTGAAAAGCGCTGCCGTTCATCCCCCCTTCAACCTGCCAAAGGCACGTCCGCGTAAACGGTGGTCCCCTTCGTCATGGCGGTTTCGATGGTCAATTCGCCTCCCACCAGCGCGAGGCGCTCCCGCATCCCGGCAAGCCCCAGATGGCCCGGGCCAGGTTCGGCGCCGCCGTCAAAGCCGCGGCCATCATCCTCGATCGTCAGGCGCATCCGGTCGTCGTGGATGTGCGCCGTCACGCTGACGCGGCTCGGCTGGGCATGCTTGCCGACATTGGTGAGGGCCTCTTGCGCAATGCGGTAAAGAGTCAGGGCGATTTCACGAGGAAGCGGACTCGAAAGGGCTTCGAGATCCACGTCGCAGGAAATGCCAAGCTGCGCGCAAAGCATGGTGGCCAGATCCTCGACCGAGGCGCGAAGTCCAAGCCGGTCAAGATCCGCGGGCCGCAGACTCCAGGCTGCGTCATGCACCTTGGCGCTCAACTGGTCGACGAGCACGGTGGCGCGCGCGAGGCGATCGTCCAGTTCCCGGGAGCCTGCACGGACGTTGTGCAACTCCAGCGCGATGCTGGCCAGCATCTGGCCCAGATCGTCATGCAGCTCGCGCGACAGACGCAGGCGCTGTTCTTCTTGCACGGCGATCAAACGCCGCGCCAGTTTACGGCGCAAGGCCTTGTCGTCCTTGCCTATGGTCATACCCGCCCACATCAACCCTTCTCTTCCCATTGCCGTCGCGGGGGTCGCAAGCCACCCGCCGGTCGGCGAGAAAAGGCATGAATGTGCGCGCAATATACACCCGGCATATGCCTTTATGCCTGTCAGTTTTTTCCCCATCCCTTCAACTTTTCCTGACACCGGGATCAGAAGAAAAACCGACGGCACCTGCCGATCAGCCCGAATTCATCGGCGCTGTTTCAGCGTGCATCCTTCAAGCGTCCTCCCGGTCATCTTGAATTGGCCGGGAAGCTCAACGCAAACCAAGGAGAACGTCATGAGAAAGATCATCCTGGCCGCGGCCGTCCTGTCGGCTCTGACCGGTTCGGCATCCGCATTTTCGGTCGGTAGCGGCAACGGTAACGGCAACGGCAATGTCGGCGTCGGCAACGGCAATGGCAACGGCAATGCCAACACCGGCGCCTTCAACGGCAACTTCAACGGCAACGGCAATTTCGGCCTCGGTAACGGCAACGGCAACGGCAACGCCAATATGGGCGCCTTCAACGGCAACTATAACGGCAACCTCAATGCGGGCGCCGCCAACGGCAACGGCAACGGCAACGGCAATTTCGGCCTGGGCAACGGCAACATCAATGGCAACGGCAACTTCGGCATCAGCAACGGCAATGCCAACGGCAATGGCAACTGGGGCGCCGGCAACGGCAACGGAAACGGCAACGGCAACCACTAGCGCCGTCCAACCGCCAGCGTCGCCAAGCTTCGGTTTGGAAAGACGCTGATGGCTCTGGGACCGCCGAGCCAAGCGCCCGTCCCCCGCGCAAGGCTATCGCGAATATCGCCGGCGGTCCCAGTCCTTTTCGAAGCCCAATCTTTTTTGAAGCAGGTCCCGATTTCAAGCCCAATTCAAAAACCAAGCCATGGAAGGAGTCCGCAGATGAAACGCTACGTCATACCGGTGCTAAGCCTGGGGCCGGCGCTATGCCTGGGATTGTTGAGCGCAACCGCGGCGAAGGCTGACACCGCGACGGGCAGCCAGGCCTTCGGCATGTCGGCCGTCCAGGGAGCGGTCGGCAAATACGGCCAGGCCATCGGCGCGAACGTCAGGAGCATGGACCCGCTCGGCAATTTCGGCGGCAATGTCGGCTACAAGAACAGCGGCACCGGCAACGTCGGCGCCTTCAACAGCGGAACCGGCAATGTCGGCGCCTTCAACGGCAACAACAACACCTCGCCGACAAGCGGCAACGGCAACATCGGCGCCTTCAACGGCAACTCCAACACCGGCCAATACAACGGCAACAGCAACATCGGCGCCGGCAACGGCAACTTCAACGGCGGCTCGTTCAACGGCAACGGCAATGTCGGCGCCTTCAACGGCAACCACAACGGCCGGGGAAACCACTGATGACCGGCTTGAGATCACCTGCGTCCGTTCGGCCTTGCAAGCGCCGGGTTGCGGCGGGGCTGCTTGATGGCAACGGCCTTGCGCTCGCCACGCTGCTTGCCGCGTTCCTGGCCGCCGATGCCTCGACCCTGGTCAGGATTTCCGACCTTCCGATCGGCGCCGGCGTCACCAACGGCCTTGGCAATACCGGAAATTTCAACGGCAACGGGAATACCGGCAACTTCAACGGCAACGGCAACAGCGGTAATTTCAACGGCAATGGCAATGCCGGGAGCTTCAGCGGCAATTTCAATGGCGGCAGCTTCAACGGCAACGCCAATTGCGGCAATGGCCACGGCAACGGCTATTCGTCCGACGGCAATGGCAACGGCCAGGCAGCCGCAGGCAATCCGGGCCTGTGCCGGTTTTTGAAGGAGCTGAACGGCCGGCTGGGACTGCCGCCAGGCACGATTCCGGATTTCGACTAGTCTAGCGCGTGTCGCCCAGGCTTCCGCCAAGGCATGCCGCCAGCCAACGCAACAGAACTCAGGCCACCACGTCGACGATCGCGGTCAGGAAGGCGGCGAGGTCGTCGGTGACGAAATCGACGTCGTCCTCGTTTGCCGGGTCGCGTTCCCAGATCTCCGAGAAGGTCGGCTCGAAATTGCGCGGCACCACCAGCACGGTCGTCATGCCAAGCGTTTTCGGCACGGCCAGATTGCGCGCCAGATCCTCGAACATCACCGCATTGTGTCCGGTCACCGAGTGCAACTCGGCAAAACGCTCATAGGTCTGGCGCTCCGGCTTGGGGTTCAGCCCGGCCGCGACGATGTCGAAGATGTCGTCGAAATGTTCCAGTATGCCGAGCTGGCGCGCGGTGCGCTCGGCATGCCTGCGGTCGCCATTGGTGAAGATGAATTTGCGCCCGGGAAGCTGGCGGATCGCCGCGCCCAGCACCGGATCCGGCACCAGCCGCGAATAGTCGATGTCGTGAACCCTCTCGAGGAAATCGTCGGGGTCGATGCCGTGCCGCTTCATCAGCCCGTTCAGCGTCGTGCCGTATTCCAGGTAAAGCTCCTTCTGCAGCTTGCGCGCCTCCTCGCGCGAAAGCGTCAGCAGCTCGCCGACATAGGCGGTCATCTTCACGGCGATCTGCGCGAACAGGTTCGAGTGATGCGGATAGAGCGTGTTGTCGAGGTCGAACACCCAGTCCGTGACATGGGCGAAGCGGGCGGGATCGGGTGTCGTTGTCATGGGTTTCTTATGGCATGCCGGCGCTGATTTTATCCACAACTTATGCGCGTCACGAAGTGTGAAAATGGCGTCTCATTTCAAATTTTAAAAGTCTCGGAAAGGTCGCCTTTAACGCTTGCTGGCACAGAAGCTCTCCGTTGGGAGCAAATGATGAGTCGCATATTTCTGAAGGCCGCTGCCGTGGCGTTCGCCTCGGTCGCTGTCTCGCTGTTGTTGACGATGATTGTGGTTCCGGCAATGGGCTTTCCGATGAGCCGCACCGTCTGGCTGGCTTCGACGGTCTGCCCGCTCGTGCTCGCCTGGGCCGCCAGCGCCGGCAGCTTCTGGCACAGCGACCGGTTGCAGAACGCCCATCGCGAGCTTGCCCGGGCCCATGCGCAGCTCGCGGCGGCGCACCGGCGCCTGTCGGAAAAGGCAAGCCGCGACGACATGACCGGCATGCTCAACCGCGAAACCTTCTTTGCCGCGCTCGACGGGTCGCGGCGCAAGAGCGATCGCGGCGCGCTGCTCATCATCGACGCCGATCACTTCAAGAGGATCAATGACAGCTACGGTCATCTCACGGGGGACGAAGCGCTGCTTCTGATCGCCGGCGCCATCGAGCGCGGCATCCGCAGCGGCGACGTGCTCGGCCGCATCGGCGGCGAGGAGTTCGCGGCTTTCCTGGTCGGCGCCAGCGAAGCGGAAGCCAAGCATGTCGCCGAGCGCATCCGCCGCGAGGTCGAGCTGATCCGTTTCCGCCCCGTCGATGAACGCACCGTGCCGCTCACCGTCTCGATCGGCGGCATAAGCTGCGGCGAGAGCGCGACCGTTTCCGATCTGATGCGCGCCGCCGATCGCAGGCTTTACGAGGCCAAGAACCGCGGCCGCAATCTTTCGATCCTCGACCGCGAGCTTCCGGAAGCGGCTTGAAGCTTCGCCGCAGGCGTCGTGCATGTCGCCAAAAGTGCGCAGCGGTTTTGGGACAATGACATGCGTCAAAACAAGGACTCAAAAGCGTGGCGCCTGAGTCGGGTCCAGCGCGACGCGCTTTAGGAAAGCCCTAACCATGTCCAGATTCAACCGCGCTAAACTTCCTCTTGTAACGCGGTTTTCACCTGGCTTTGGCACGAAACTGGCCTCCTCGGCGGCATGTGTGCCGTTCAGGAACGGCATGCGTGGATCGAGGCCCTATCGAGAGGCGTGTCATGAGCAGGTTCATAAGCAAAATGTCGCGCCGCGCGATCGTTCAGGCGCTGATCGCGCTGCCCGCGCTGTCGCTGTTCCGCAACCAGGCGGCCCCTGCCAACCCTGGCGAGATCGACCCCGATGAAATCGTCGAGATCAATGGCTGGATCCTGCGGCGGAGCGACCTCGCATGATCTTCGACAGCTACGAAGCCTATAGGCAGGCCGGCTTCAAACCCAAGGTCTGCATCCTCGGCTCCGGTCCCGCCGGCACGACGATCGCCAGGAAACTCGGCGCCGCCGGCATCCCGGTCGTCGTGCTGGAGGCGGGCTCGCGCGAATTCAGCGACGAGTCGCAGGATTTCTACCGCGGCAAGACGGTCGGCGATTTCTACTTCGACCTCGATATCACCAGGCTGCGCTTCATGGGCGGCTCATCCAACCACTGGGCCGGCTGGTGCCGCGTGCTCGACAGCCAAGATTTCGAGCCCAAGGCCTGGGCGCCGGACACTGGATGGCCGATCAGCCGCGCCGACATCGAGCCCTATCTTGGCGAAGTCCATGACATCCTCGAGCTTCCCGACTTCCGCCCCGATGTGCCGGTTTCGGACGACATACGCTGGGTGCAGTTGATCAAGAGCCCCGCGGTTCGTTTCGGCGAGAAATTCGCCGACGAGCTCGACAAGAACAAAAACATTGCCGTCGTGCTCAACACTTATGCGACCGAGCTTATCGGCGACGGCAGGCGCGTCACCGGCGCAAAGCTGTGGTCGAACGGACAGGACGCCGGCACCTTTACGGCGGACTATTTCGTCACCTGCACCGGCGGGCTGGAGAACTCACGGCTGCTGTTGTGGTCCAACGAGCGCTCGAATGGCGGCGTGGTTCCGAATGCGGCAGCGCTAGGTCGCTACTGGATGGAACATCCGACCTTCCAGGGCGGCAACGCCATTCTTGCCAACTATTCGGAGTTCGAGGTCGACGCCTCGAACGAAGCCTTCTTCTCGCCGACGCTTGTCGCGATGGAGCGGCTGCAGATCATGAATTTCGGCATCCGCCTGATCGAGAGCCCCTATCCCAATGTCAAGAAGCTGATCGCCGACCTTGCCTGCACCGCGCCGAACATGGCGGAGTGGATGTCGACCCAGCTGGACCAGAGGCTGCGTTGCGCCGCCCAGCTCTACGTTGCCTGGGAGCAGGCGCCGCTCGCCTCGAACCAGATCGAGCTGTCGAAGACCGACGTCGATCACGCCGGCGTGCCGCGCATCGAACTGCACTGGAAGAAGTCGCCCCTCGAGCGCCGCACCCTGCTGGAGGGCCTCAGGCTGTTCGGCACCACCTTGGCTCAGAAAAATCTCGGCCGTGTCCGCATCGACGAGTGGATCAGCAATGGCGGCGATTATCCGACCAACGAGGAGACGGCGGGCCACCATCATATGGGCGGCATCCGTATGGGCACCGATGTTTTGAAGAGCGTCGTCGACGCCAATTGCAAGGTGCATGGCATGGACAATCTCTATGTCGGCGGCTCCTCGGTGTTCTGCACGTCGGGTCAGTGCAACCCAACCACCACCATCACCGCGCTCGCCTGCCGCCTGGGCGAGCATCTGAGCAAGGTGATCGCCGTCTGATCTCAAAAACGCCGGCGGCGCCGGCGCCTGGAGTGGCAACCGGCGCCGCCCTGGCGCGCCTTTGGGGGAAATTGCGAGCTCGTTTACAGTCCGTAGACGGCGACGCGCACCAGCACGGCCGCGGCGGCAAGCGCCACCAGCAGGATGCCGAGGCCGATGGGCGAGCCCCAGCCATACCATTCCATCGCCAGCTTGGCGTATTTGTATTCCTCCTCGTTCGAGAGAGGGGTGCGCTGTTGAATCAGGCTCATTGTTCACTCCTTGTCGGCGAGTTTGCCCTTGTCTTGCAAAAGGCGTCATCGCATATTGATACGATAATCTGAATGTTCGACAAATTGATAGTTAGATGATCGAAGTAAATTCGTCAAGCACCAAGCGCGATGAAATGATCCGGGACGTCGGGCTCGCTGTCATGCGCTGGCAGGACGCCACCCAGGCTTATGACGAAGCGGTGGGCGCGCGGCTCGGGCTGATCGCGGCCGAGCGGCATTGCCTCAGCCTGCTTTATGCCGGACCGCAATCGGCGGGCGCCGTGGCGGCGGCGACGGGACTGACGCCGGCGGCGGTGACGGCCCTGATCGACCGGCTGGAGGCGCGCGGCTACGTTACCCGGACCCGCAGCCTGGAGGACAGGCGCAAGGTGGTGATCGAGGCGACCGACCTGACCAGGGAATTGTCGGAGCGCTACTACGGCGCGATCGCGCGGGAGGGCGAGAAGGTGGTGGCGAGCTTCAGCGATGCGGAGCTCGCGACTGTGCTGCGCTTCATCAACGCCGCGCTCGACCTGCAGAGCGAGCAGCTGGCCAGAATCAAGGCCGAGCCCGATAAGATGGATTGATCCGCGAAAAGGTCAAAGCGGCCCAGTTACCTTCCGGCAACTGAACCGCCCTGAATGTCGGTTGGGCGAAAACCGACCTCAGACCGTTGCAGGATCAAGGGCCGGCTGGCCCTTGAACCGCGAAACGATGCCGGCAAGGTCGCCCTTGGCGAAAGCATCGCGCAGCGCATCGAATGACGACAGCACGAAATAGGCGCGCTGGAACTTGTCGATCTCATAGCCGGTGCGCATCACCGTCTCGAGGTCGAACGGCACATGGTGGGCGTCCTTGCTCTCGACCGCGAATTGCAGTTCGGTGAAGGACGACATAAGCCCGGCGCCGAAGGCTTTCACAGGCTGGCCGGGCTCCTGGATGAGGCCGTATTCAGCGCTGTACCAGTAGAGCCTCGTGATCATCTCGTCGCCGCCGAGCGCGATCACGTCCTCCGCCTTCTCGCCATACATCTGCATGAAGTCGGCGAACACCGGCTGGGTCAGGATCGGCACATGGCCGAAGAAGTCGTGGAACATGTCCGGTTCGACGATGTAGTCGAGCTCCTTTTTCGTCCGCAGCCAGTTGGTCACGGGGAAGCGCCGGTTGGCGAGATGGTCGAAGAAGGGTCCGGCCGGGATGAGGCCCGGCACCGCGACGATCTCCCAGCCGGTCAGCCTGGCGAGTTTTTCGCTGACCGCGTCGAAATCGGGAATCCGGTCGAGCAGGCCCAGCGCGGCGACGCCATCCAGATAGGAATGGTGCGCGAGCTTCTTGGTCAGTTTCGTCTGGCGGTCGCACAGTGTGCGCCACACCGCCTGTTCCTCGGCCGAATAATCGTAGCCCTGCGCCACGGTGAAATCGCTGCGGCACACCGAATAGTCGCCGCGAAGGCCCTGCGCCGCGCATTCGGCGGCGTAATCGGCAACGCTGATCGTCATCATATCCTCCTCAAGATCATGATCCGCGGATTGTGGAAGCGAGTGTAGGAGTGATCGCTGAGGCAAATCAGCCTGTTTTGTAGCTCGTCTGCTGATTTTGAGGTAAAATCACTCAGGCCCATGCGAGACCGAGAAAATATGCCTCAGTTCGACGATTTCGAGATCAAGATGCTCGACATCCTGCAGCGCGACGGTCGCAAGCCCGTCTCGGAGCTGGCCCAGGAGATCGGCCTGTCGACCACGCCTTGCGCGCGCCGCTTCGAGGCCTTGCAGGAAACCGGCATCATCAAGGGCTTTGCCGCCGTGCTCAGCCGCCGCGCCGTCGGCCTCACCGTCGAGGTCTTCATCCAGGTGCGGCTGGTCAGCCACAGCGACGGCTCGCCCGAAAGTTTTATAGCCGCCGTCCAGCGCATGGACGAGGTCTCGTCCTGCTGGACGATGACCGGCGACCACGATTTCCTGCTGCATGTCATGGTGCCGTCGGTAGACGACCTCAACGCCTTCGTCATGCACCGGCTGATGCGGTTGCCCGGCGTGCGCGACGTCCACACGCAACTGGTGCTCCAGAACATCAAGGGTCCCGGCCATGTGCCGCTCAGCCATCTGCGGCGTTAGCTACTGAGCCTATCGGGCGATTTCTCCGGAAAAGCTGCGGGGAAACTGCTGAACCGCGCCAAGGCGGCTTCGACATCGGTGGCTAGCACAAGCGGACCAACATGGAGGTCCGCCTTGAACATCGTGCTGATCAATCCGCCGCATACCGCCATCGGCAGCCGTGTGCCCGACGATCATTTGCCGCCGCTTGGGCTGCTGTCGATCGGCGGTCCGCTGATCGATTCCGGCCATCGGGTGCGCCTCGTCGATGCCGAGTTCGGGCCGATGCCGCTTGGCACGCTGGTCGATGAGGCCCTGGGCAATGATCCTGACTTCGTCCTGATCGGCCATTCCGGCTCGACCTCGGCGCATCCGACCGCCTTTAAGATTGCCGAGATGATCAAGGCCCGAGCACGGCACGTCATCGTCATCTATGGCGGCGTCTTCCCGACCTATCATTGGCGCGACATCCTGGCCGCGACCGACGTCTTCGATTTCATCGTGCGCGGCGAAGGCGAGGCGACCGCGACGGCGCTGGTCGAGGCGATCGAGATGCGCCAGCCGGTGGCAAGCGTCGCCGGCATCGCCTATCGCGACGACCTTGGCCGCCCGGTCGCGACGCAGCCGGCCATGACCATCGCCGATCTCGACGCCTGGCGCGTCGGCTGGGAGCTGATCGACCATCGCCGCTACTCCTATTGGGGCGGCAAGCGGGCCGTGGTCATGCAGTTCTCGCGCGGCTGCCCGCATCTGTGCAACTACTGCGGCCAGCGCGGCTTCTGGACCCGCTGGCGCCATCGCGACCCGGTGAAGTTCGCCAAGGAGATCGCCTGGCTGCATCGCGAGCACGGCGTCGAGCTGGTCAATCTGGCGGACGAGAACCCGACCTCCTCGAAGAAGGCCTGGCGCGCCTTTCTCGACGCCATGATCGCCGAGAACGTGCCGGTTCTGATCGTCGGCTCGACCCGCGCCGACGACATCGTTCGCGACGCCGATATCCTGCATCTCTACCGCAAGGCCGGCGCTATCCGCTGGTTGCTCGGCATGGAGAACACCGACGAGGCGACGCTGTCGCTGATCCGCAAGGGCGGCAGCACCAAATCCGACCGCGAAGCGATCCGGCTGCTCAGGCGGCACGGCATCCTGTCGATGGCGACCTGGGTGGCCGGCTTCGAGGACGATACCCTGCGCGATCTCTGGCGCGGCTTCCGCCAGCTCATCGCCTATGATCCCGACCAGATCCAGGCGCTCTACGTCACGCCGCATCGCTGGACGCCGTTCTTTCGCATCGCTGCCGACCGCAAGGTGATCCAGAAGGACGTGCGCCTCTGGGACTACAAGCACCAGGTTCTGGCGATGACCCGGCTGAAGCCGTGGATGCTGTTCTTCGCCGTCAAGCTGATCGAGGTCGCGGTGCAGTCGCGGCCGAAGGCGCTGGCGCGCATCCTGTTCCACCCCGATCCGCAGCAGCGGCATTCAATGCGCTGGTATACGAAGATGGGCCGCCGCGTCTGGTTCCGCGAAGTCTGGGGGTTTCTGGCTCGCGACCGCCGCGTCACGGATGGCCCGACGCTCGCCGAGTTCTGGGGCGCGCCGCAGGACGCCGAGGAGGAATCGATGATCGCCAGGCGCCCGGCGCGAAAGCCGGTCGTGATCGTTGAAGATCAGAGAAGATTAGCCGGCTGAATATGGCAGGTCGCCGAAACGGTGAACTGCCCTTTCTACGGCACGATCAGCGTGCCGGCGCCGTGCTCGGTGAAGAGCTCCAGCAGCACCGAATGCGGCGTCTTGCCGTTGAGGATGACGACGCCCTCGACGCCGCGCTCGATCGCCTCGATACAGGTCTCGACCTTCGGGATCATGCCGCCCGACACGGTGCCGTCCTTGATCAGCGCCTTGGCCTCGGCGACGGTCAGCTCGTCGATCAGCTTCTTGTTCTTGTCGAGCACGCCGGGCACGTCGGTGAGGAAGAGCAGGCGCGAGGCGCGGCAGGCGCCGGCAATCGCCCCGGCAAACGTGTCGGCGTTGATGTTATAGGTGTGGCCGTCGCGACCAGGCGCCACCGGCGCAAGCACCGGGATCATCTCGGAACGGGCCAGAAGGTCGAGCAGCGTGCGGTCGACCTCGACCGGCTCGCCGACGAAACCGAGATCGAGCACCCGCTCGATGTTGGAATCCGGGTCGATCATGGTCTTGCGCGCTTTCTCGGCGAACACCATGTTGCCGTCCTTGCCGCAGAGCCCGATCGCCCATTCGCCCTCGGCGTTGATCAGCGCCACGATCTCCTTGTTGATCGAGCCGGCCAGCACCATCTCGACGATCTCGACCGTCTTCTGGTCGGTGACGCGCAGGCCGCCCTCGAACTTGGATTCGATGCCCATCTTGGTGAGCATCGCGCCGATCTGCGGCCCGCCGCCATGCACGACGATGGGGTTGACGCCGGACTGTTTCAGCAGCGCGATGTCGCGGGCGAAGGCCTTGCCGAGCTCGGTGTCGCCCATGGCATGGCCGCCATATTTCACCACCACCGTCTTGTTCTCGTAGCGCTGCATGTAAGGCAGCGCGCGCGAGAGCAGCGCGGCCTGCATTTCGGCGTTGGCGGCGACGTCCGTCATCGATGTGATCCCGGCTTCTAGAAAGGACGGCCGGGTCTTAGCGGGAATTGCCGCAGGCCGCAAACGGCTTTGCGGTCACAAAGATGAAATCATGCGCTGACCAAGCCATGTAACCACATATGGCGGCGCAAGCCCCCTCTCCGGCCGCTTCGCGGCTCACTTTGTGGGCCACGGCATGCACACATTTCCAAGCGGCTGGTCTTTGGCGATAGCGTGCATGGCTGCTTGGCGCATGCATTGCCCATGTAGCGCTGGTCGACCCCC
>CCNB01000010.1:46583-93903 GCA_000824785.1 Mesorhizobium plurifarium
CCCCGATCGACGGGGTAGAGGAAGGGCGCCAAGCTTTTTGCCGCCAACGCTCCTCCAGCAAGGCTCCCTTCCTTTCCCTCCGGAGGGGGGAAGGTGGCGCTGCGAAGCAGCGACGGATTGGGGGAACCACGTGGCAATCAAGCCGAGGCCCGATCAGGCGCGCCAGTCACAGAAGATGTGTGCGTGGGAGAGAGGTGGCTCGGCGAAGCGGCCGGAGAGGGGAACGCCCTATGCGATTTAAGCCGGCACCTTGAGCGGTGCCCGCCGTTCCAGCCAGCCTGAAAGCTTTTCCATCTGCGCGGCGAAGGACAACAGCGTCTCCTCGTCGCCGGGCCGGCCGGCGGCCTGGATGCCGAGCGGCAGACCGGCTTCGGTGACATGCACCGGCAGCGCGATCGACGGCTGGCCGCTGACATTCTGGATCGCCGGCCAGTGGGTGAACCACAGGCTCTTGTCCATCAGCTGGCCGAAGAACGACTTGACCTTGAGCAGGCTCGTCAGATGCAATTTGTCGAGCACGTTCTCGAGGAACTCGTCGGCGCCCTTGGGGTCCATCGAGCCGCAGGCCAAAGGCGGATGCGCGATGATCGGCATCAGCACGGCGTCGAAACGCGCCGTCTCCTCGATCAGTTGCCGCGCCGTGGCGTTGAGCCGCTGCACGCTCTCATAGACTTCGCCGGCGGACAGCATTTCACCGAGGCGGGTCAGCACACGGGTCGCGCGCTCGACCTCGCCGGTCACCGGCCGGCCGACGCGCTGCGCCTCGCCCCGCATCGTGCCGGCGACGGCCGAGGCGACACTCCGGCAGAAATCGGCGATGAAGTCGCGGCCGATGAAAGGCAGCTCGATCTCCTCCACCGTGTGGCCGCCTTCGCGCGCCAGCGCCACCGCGGTGTCGAGCGCCGCGAGCGTCTCGGCCGAGATCGGCAGGCCGAGCGGCGACTTGCGGTAGACGGCGAGCCTGAGCTTGCCCGGGTCGCGCGCCGCGGCGACCGCGAAGAACCCCTTCGGCTCCCGTGCTGCGTAAGGCGACAGCGGATCGGCGCCATGGGTGAGGTCGAGCAGCAGCGCGGTATCGCGCACCGAGCGGCTGACGGCGTGATCGACGACCATGCCGTACCAGCTTTCGCTGACGAGCGGCGTCAGCGGCACGCGGCCGCGCGAGGTCTTCAGGCCGACCAGCCCACTGCAGGCGGAGGGCACGCGGATCGAGCCGCCGCCGTCGGACGCATGCGCCGCCGGCACCACGCCCGCCGCCACCAGCGCGGCGGCGCCGCCGGACGAGCCGCCCGTGGTGTGGCCGGTGTTCCAGGGATTGCGGGTGATGCCGAAGCGGGCCGACTCCGTCATCAGCCTCAGCCCATGCTCGGGCGAGGTGCTGGTGGCGATCGGGATCAGGCCGGCGGCGAGATAGCGCTCGACCATCACCGAGTTGAAATCGGCTGTGAACGGTGGGATGCGGCTGCCGCCATGGATCGGCACGCCCTTGAGGCCGATGCCGAGATCCTTGAGCGCGAAGGGCACGCCGGCCAGCGGCAGCGTGCGGTCGACGGTCTTCGCCCGTGCCCGCGCGGCGTCGTAAAGCGGCGTGGCGATCGCATTGATGTCGGGCCTTGTCGCCTCGGCGCGCGCGATCGCTGCGTCGACCAGCTCCTGCGGCGCGATTTCCCCTTTGTGGACGAGCTCGGCAAGTCCGGTCGCATCCTGTTCCCAAAGCACGCGCTCGATCGACATCGCCGCTCCCCTCTTTTTGCCAAAACCTATCGCATGAAGCTGCAAATCGAAATCGGGATTCGATAGACCAGGAGCACCGCAATCTTCGGCGGGCAAAGCCCCCTTCTGACTCAGTAAGACTGGTCGGCCCGTTGCAATTAAATCGCAATCTTCTAATTTGCCGCCATGGGGCCTCAGGACATCAGCAAGCTGATCGTCCGGACTTCGATGAAGGACCGGGCTGCGTTCGATCTGCTCTACAAGCAGACCAGCGGGAAACTTTTCGGCGTTTGCCTTCGTGTCTTGAGGGACCGGGGTGATGCGGAAGAAGCGCTGCAGGAAGTCTTCGTCAAGATCTGGACGAAAGCGGACCGTTTCGCGGTTTCCGATCTGAGCCCGATTTCCTGGCTGGTGGCCATCGCGCGCAACCATGCGATCGATCGCATCAGGGCGCGGCGCAGTCCTTCCGCCAATATCGACGCAGCTCTCGACGTCGCCGATCCGACGCCGGGACCTGAGGCCATGGCTGTCGCGGGCGGCGAGACCGAACGCATCCACCATTGCCTTGACGAGTTGGAGAAAGACCGGGCGGCGGCCGTCCGGGGCGCCTATCTGAGCGGCGAAAGCTATGCCGAGCTGGCGGAGCGCTTCAAGATTCCGCTGAACACGATGCGCACCTGGCTGCGGCGAAGCCTGCTCAAACTGAGGGAATGCCTGGAAAGATGACGCTGGCGGAAGACAACGGACCGGAACGCGGAGGCGACGACCTGCTCGCCGCCGAATACGTTCTCGGCGTCCTGCCAGCCGACGAGCGGCAGATCGCGTCCCGTCGCATCGACACCGAGACGGCCTTCGCCCGCCTGGTAGATGCCTGGGAGGTGCGCTTCGCGCCGATGGCCGCTGCCTACGCCGCGGTCGAGCCGCCGGCTTCGGTCAAGGCGGCGATCGACCGCCGCCTGTTCGCATCGTCCGCTTCCACATCCGGCGCGCCGAGTGGCAGCCTGTGGACGAACCTTGCCTTCTGGCGCGGCCTCGCCGCCGCGGCGATTGCGGCTTTGGCCGTCTATGTCGCCCTGCCTTACGTCAATCCGCCGGTCCGGCCGCCCGAGACCAGGCTGGTCGCGTCGCTGGCCGCCGACAACAGCAACGTCAGATACCTCGCCGTCTATGACGCCGCCCGCCACGAGGTCGGCCTGTCGCTGGTCTCCGGCGATCGCGGCGCCGGCAAGGATTTCGAGCTGTGGATGATCGAGGGCAAGAACGCGCCGGTCTCGATGGGCGTCATTCCCGCCGGCCAGACCGCGCGCATACCGGTCGCGCCCGCCGTCCAGCAGAAGCTCGCGCAAGGCGCCGTGCTCGCCGTCAGTCTCGAGCCTTCGGGCGGTTCGCCGACCGGCCAGCCGACCGGTCCGGTCGTCGCCGCTGGTGACCTGAAGGGCATCTGATCCGAGGCGATACATTTCCAAAGACGAGTGAAAGTCTATCTCCCGCCTCCAGCAAGCGTAAGAAATCCGCTTCGGTTACAGTCAGCGTGCCAGAAATAAATCGAGCGAAAAAAAATTTCGCGACCGTCGTGAAACTTACTTTTTCATAAGCGCGTATCTCCTCGCGTTCCCAATGGCGGGAAGAAACAACCCGAGGAGACTGACACAATGCGTAAAATCGCTACCCTTTTGCTTGCCTCCATGCTCGGCTTTTCCGCGCTTGGCGCCGTTGCCTACGCCGCCAATCCGATGGTCGGCGGCGCGCCGATGTATGCCAAGAAGAACATCATCGAGAATGCCGTCAATTCGAAGGACCACACCACGCTGGTGGCCGCCGTCAAGGCAGCCGGCCTGGTCGACACGCTGCAGGGTGCCGGCCCCTTCACCGTCTTCGCGCCGACCAATGAGGCCTTCGCGGCGCTGCCCGCCGGCACGGTCGACACGCTGCTCAAGCCCGAGAACAAGGACAAGCTGACCAAGGTGCTGACCTGCCATGTCATCGCCGCCAAGGCGCTGGCCGCCGATGTCGCCAAGATGGCCAAGGCCGATGGCGGCGCGCATCAGGTCAAGACCGTCGGCGGCTGCGAGCTGACGCTGAAGGCCAAGGGCGGCAAGGTCACCGTCACCGACGAGAACGGCAATGTCGCCCACGTCACCATCGCCGATGTCCGCCAGTCGAACGGCGTCATCCACGTCATCGACAAGGTTCTCTTGCCGAAGATGTAACAAAGCGGGCCGAAGATGTAACAAAGCGGACCTGGCCGGCGAAGACATGGCTGAGCGCCGGCCGCGACATCCAAGATCCGCGCCGCCGACAAGGGTGTGCTCCGCGCTGTCCCGTAAGGGCGGCGCGGAGCAGCATCCGAGCAAGAACGGACAGAGCGTAACCGGCTTTTGATTTCCGGGCGGCGCTCTATCTTGGCAAAATGCGTCAGGAGGAACGGCCATGAACCGTCGCGATTTTTTCTGGAGCGGGGCAGCCGCCACCGCTCTCATCGTCGGATCCGCAGCGATGCTGCGCGCCGGCGGGCCTAAGCCAGCCTTGGCCGCCGAGACCTTCGAGGTCACCAAGACCGACGCCGAGTGGCATGCCATCCTGTCGGACGAGGCCTTCGACGTGCTGCGCAAGCAGGGCACGGAATATCCAGGCACCAGCCCGCTGCTCAACGAGCATCGCAAGGGCATCTTCGCCTGCGCCGGCTGCGACCTGCCGGTCTATTCGTCGGAGACCAAGTTCGATTCCGGCACCGGCTGGCCGAGCTTCTATCAGGAGATCGCCAACTCCATCGGCAAGACCGTGGACAATTCGCTCGGCATGACCCGCACCGAGGTGCATTGCCGGCGCTGCGGCGGCCATCTCGGCCATGTCTTCGACGACGGCCCGCCGCCCACCGGCCTGCGCCATTGCATCAACGGCGTGGCGCTGAGCTTCAAGCCGGCCTCTGCTTAACCGATTTCTCTCCAAAAAGAATGACCCCGGAAATCGTCGCCGATTTCCGGGGTCACGCGTTGAGGAGGCCAGGCGGGGGTTCCGGCTCCTCAATGGCCTCCGCCGCCACCGCCGCCCTGCTGCGCCGGCTTGTTGATGAACAGCACGAAGAATCCGAGCGAGGCGAACAGCACCGTCAGCATCATGAACACGTCCATGAAGGACAAAAGCGCCGCCTGTTGATGAGCCATGCCGGACAGCTTCGAGATCGCGGCGCTCGTGGCGTCGAGGCCGGCGGTCTGCTCGAAGGTCAGCGTCATGTTCTGCAGCTTGGTCTGCGCGGCCTGGCTGCCCCACTGCACATGCTCGGAAAGCCGCGCATAGTGGAAGGCGTTGCGGTCGATCAGCACCGTGTTGATCAGCGCGAGGCCGACCGCGCCGCCGAGATTGCGGGTCAGGTTGAACAGGCCCGACGCGTTCTTCAGCCGTTCCGGCGGCAAGGTGCCGAGCGCAATGTTGTTGATCGGCACCATGCACAGCATCATCGAGCAGCCGCGCAGGATCTGCGGGATCAACAGCTCATAGAAATCCCAGTCGGCGGTGAGATGCGTCATCCACCAGGTGCCGGTGGCGAAGCCGACGAAGCCGATCATCATCATCAGCCGGAGGTCGATCTTGTTCGACAGGATGCCGGCGACTGGCGCGGTGAAGAACATCGCCAGGCCGCTGACGAACAGCGCCTCGCCGATCATCATCGAATCGTAGCCGCGGATGCGCCCGAGGAACACCGGATAGAGATAGGTGAGCCCGTAAAGGCCTATGCCGACGACGAAGGAGAACAGCGAGCCGAAGGCGAAGTTCACGTTGCTGAAGGCCCTGAGGTCGACGATCGGCTCCTCGGCGGTGAAGACGCGCCAGAAGAAGATGATGGCGCCGATGGTCATGATGATGGCGCAGGCAAACACCGCCGGCTCCTGCAGCCAGTCATGGTTCGGACCTTCCTCCAGCACATATTCCATGCAGCCGAGGAACGCGGCCATGCCGATCAGGCCCCACCAGTCGAACTTGGAGAACAGTTTCAGGTTGGGCTTGTCGAAATCGATCAGCGACCAAGCCGCCGTCGCCACCAGGATGCCGGGCACGACATTGATCAGGAACAGCCAGTGCCAGGACATGGCGTGGCTGATATAGCCGCCCACCGTCGGGCCGATCGTCGGCGCCAGCGTCGCCACCAGGCCGATCATCGGCGAGACGACGGCGCGCTTGGAGGGCGGGAAGATGGTGAAGGCGGCCGCGAACACGCTGGGGATCATGCCGCCGCCGATGAAACCCTGGATGGCGCGGTAGACGATCATCTGGTCGATATTGGTGGCGGTGGCGGCGAGCGCGCTGGCGGCGGTGAAGCCGGCGGCCGCTGTGGTGAACAGCACGCGCGTCGACAGCATGCGGCTGAGGAAGCCCGACAGCGGGATCATCACCACCTCGGCGATCAGATACGCGGTCTGCACCCACGGGATCTCGTCGGAGCTGGCGCTGAGGCCCGCCTGGATTTCGGCGAGCGAAGCCGAGACGATCTGGATGTCGAGGATCGCCATGAACATGCCGAACACCATCGCGAGGAAGGCGACGACGCGGCGTACAGGCATATGGTCCGCGGGCAGGGCCGGCGCGGCGGCAGCGACCGGACGTCCCGGCACTGATCCTGCGGTGATGGTTGCGGTTGCCATGTCATGGCCTCCATGGGCAATTCTCGGGGACGAGCGCTTGGCGATCCCGAATTGAGTCGAAACGGATAAGGCAGGCTGGGCGGCCCGGCGCTCGATTGGCCACCGAACCGCCCCCCGATCAGTTGGTCGTCGAGGCCGGCGCGGTGCGGCTGTCGACCGCGACGACGACGCTGAGGCCCGCGCGCAGCTTGCCGGTCTTCAAGACGTCGGCCGGCACGTCGATGCGCACGGGCACGCGCTGCACCACCTTGGTGAAGTTGCCGGTGGCGTTTTCCGGCGGCAGCAGCGAGAACACCGCGCCCGAAGCCGGCGCCAGCGAGGAGACCGTGCCTTCGAAGCTCTGGCCGTCGATCGCATCGACGGTGATGCGGACCTTCTCGCCGGGCACCATGCGGCCGAGCTGCGTCTCCTTGAAGTTGCCGACGATGTACAGCTTGTCCATCGGCACGACGACGGCGAGCTTCTGTCCAGGGCTGACGAGGTCGCCCTGCTCGACCGAGCGGTTGCCGACGACGCCGTCATAAGGCGCCTTCAGCACGGTGAAGGACAGGTCGCGCTGGGCCTTGTCGCGGGTGAGCTGCAGCGAGGCGAGCGTCGAGGCCGATTCCGCGCGCTGGGCTTCCAGCACGCCGATATTGGCCTGCGCCGCGGCGATCTGGGCGTCGGCGCCGACAAGCGCCGCCTTGGCCTGGTCAAGCGCGGTCTGTGCGTCGTCGAGCTGCGCCTGCGTGCCGACATGGGTCTTGAGCAACTGCGCCGCGCGCAGCTGGGCGCGGCCGGCATTGTCGGCGGCGGCCTGGTCCGCGACCTTCTGGGCCTCGGCCTGCGAAAGCGAGGCCTGGGCCGCCTTGGTCTGCGCGTCGATGCGGTCGAGCGTCTTCGCCAACGTGGCGATCTGCGCCTCGGCCTGGGCGACCGCGATCTTGTAGTCGCCATTGTCGATGACGAACAGCGGATCGCCGGCCTTGACCCTTTGGTTCTCGCTCACCAGCACCTTGTCGATATAGCCGGATATTTTCGGCGACACGAACGACATATCGGCCTGGACATAGGCGTCGTCGGTGGAGATCATGAACCGGCCGTCGGTCCAGTAGTTATATCCATAGTAGGAACCGGCGCCGAGCAGGGCCAAGCCGATGATCGGCAAAAGGAAAGAGCGCACCGAACGCTTCTTCTTGGCGGGTGCTTCGGCCGCGGGCGCAGCAACCGGGGCGGCGGGCTGGACAGGGATTTCCGGCGCTTCGGTCGACGGTTGGGCCTTGGCGTTGGGAAAGGTGCGGACTTCGGCGGTGGCGGGCGCGTTGGAGGACATGGGTATCTCTCTGGATGTCAGTCAGACTGAACCGTTCGGTTCGAATTGGTGATTGACATAGCGCGGAAAGAGGACCATATCAAGAGGAAATCGAACCGAGTGGTTCGAAATATTTCTAAGGAACGACTTCCATGGTCGAAACGACAGCCGATAGCGATCTGCTCGACTTACGCAAGGGCCGTCCGGCCGCCGGACAGGACCCGGTCAAGCGCGCCCAGATCATCGAAGGCGCGCGCCGCGTCTTCATAGACAAGGGTTTTGAAGCCGCCTCGATGAACGATATCACGCGCGAGGCCGGCGTCTCCAAGGGCACGATCTACGTCTACTTCGAAAACAAGGAAGAGCTGTTCGAAGCTCTCATCGAGGAAGAGCGCGGCACCATCTTCAAGAATTTGTATGAGGTGCTCGACCATTTCGATGACCTGCGCAAGACGCTGGTCAAGTTCGGCATGGGGCTCTCCGCCAAGATCACCTCGGCCAAGGTCATCCAGGCCCAGCGCACCGTGGTCGGCGCCGCCGACCGGATTCCCGAGCTTGGCGCGCGCTTCTACGAGCGCGGTCCGAAGCGCGGCCACGACAAGGTCATGGCCTTCCTCAACCAAGCCGTAGAGCGCGGCCTGCTCAAGATCGACGATGTCGATCTTGCCGCCTATCAGTTCACCGAACTCTGCCTCGCCGGCCTGTTTCGCCAGTGCATCTTTTCCTACCGCACCAAGGCGCCGAGCCAGGCGGAGATCGAGCGTGTCGTGACGTCCGGCGTCGACGTGTTCCTCAAGGCCTATGCCACGGAAAAATTCCTCGCCGAGGAAAAGGCGTTGCAATCGGCCTGACCGTTCGAGCGCGCTGGCTCCCAAAGCGCGCGAAGCGCGGCTGAAGGCCGCGGCGCGTCTTTGAAGGCGCGGGCATGACGGCTGAACGCGACGTCGCCGAGGTCGGCCGCTGGCCTCCTCAAGACCTCCTCTCAAAATGTCGATTGGCCTCGTCCGGCAGGCGCTGTCGGAAGGACCTGTTAACCATCGCTTCCTATGTCTCGGGAGACGTTCAATCGGCGAGTCTCGAGAATGACATCCATGCGTTTTCCCCGTGCCAACCTTTCCGGCGCTTCCGCCTATCAGGGCGGCGACGATCACCGCGCGGAGGATGTCGGACGCCGGGGCGGGGTTCCGCAGCCGCAAACGGGGCAGGTCGTGACGTTGCGGTCCTCAATTCAGGGCGAATCGAACGCCGCTCGCGCTGCATCGTCCGAATCGGCCGATGGCGGCGAATTCGGCCGCCCGGCATGGCAGGATTATTTCTTCCTTGCGCCGAACGTGCGGTTTACCCGCACGCCGGACACCGACCTCGCCCGGCGAACCGCCCCGCAGGAAGACGCCGCGCCAGGCAAGGCGCCTGCGGTTCAGCCCGTCCGGCCCGCGCCTCCGGCTCCGGCGCCTGCCAATCCAGTTCGGGCTATTCCCGCTGCGACTGAGGCTCGCGCTGCGGCGCCGGCACGGATCAAACCGGTCCACGCACCTTCCACGGCGGCCCCAGCCACCGTCCCGGTTCCTCCGGCCGCGCCGACTCAGGCTGCCGCCGCTTCGACGCCAAAACCGCGCCCGAGCGGACTGCGCTGGTCCTATCTTTCCGATCATGCCTTCTTCGAATTCGGCATGCCTTTCCTCGCCGAGCGCCTGGCGCGGGCGCGTTTGAGCGAAACCGGTCAGGCGGCCGCCGTTCCGGCGCAACCATCGGTCAAGCCGATGCCGGCGCAGCGTCCGGCGGCCCAGCCAAGTCAGTCCCATGTCCCCTTCATGAGCGAGGCGACGTCGTTTTACCGGGTCATCGAATGGCGCTCTAGCGCAACGAACGCCGGCCCTGCCCCGACGCCGGCCCCCGCGTCCGTCCAACTGACGCCTGTCGAGTCCGTGCCGGTTTCCGCGCCCTCAAGCGCAAGATCGCCGAGGCAGGCGCCTTCGCTGCCCATGGCCGGCGAGGTCGCGCCGCTGTCCGCGATGGCCGGCTACGAGCTTCCCTCCGAGGATCTCCTGCAGACGCCGCCGGAAGGCCAGGGCTTCTACATGTCGCAGGAACGGATGGAGCAGAATGCCGACCTGCTCGAAAGCGTGCTGGAGGATTTCGGCGTCAAGGGCGAGATCATCCATGTCCGCCCCGGCCCGGTCGTCACGCTCTACGAATTCGAGCCGGCGCCGGGCGTCAAATCCAGCCGCGTCATCGGCCTGGCCGACGACATCGCCCGCTCCATGTCGGCCATCTCGGCGCGCGTCGCCGTGGTGCCGGGCCGCAATGTCATCGGCATCGAGCTGCCCAACGAGACGCGCGAGACCGTCTATTTCCGCGAGCTGATCGGATCGGCCGGCTTCCGCAACACGTCCTGCAAGCTGGCGCTCGGCCTCGGCAAGACGATCGGCGGCGAACCGGTCATCGCCGAGCTCGCCAAGATGCCGCATCTGCTGGTGGCGGGCACCACCGGTTCCGGCAAGTCGGTCGCCATCAACACCATGATCCTGTCGCTGCTCTACCGGATGAAGCCGGAGGAATGCCGCCTCATCATGGTCGACCCCAAGATGCTGGAGCTCTCCGTCTATGACGGCATCCCGCATCTTCTGACGCCGGTCGTCACCGATCCCAAGAAGGCGGTCACCGCGCTCAAATGGGCGGTGCGCGAGATGGAGGACCGTTACCGCAAGATGGCGCGCCTCGGCGTGCGCAACATCGACGGCTACAACCAGCGCGCTGGCAGCGCCCGCGACAAGGGCGAGGTCGTGACCATGCAGGTGCAGGTCGGCTTCGAGAAGGGCACCGGCGAGCCGCTGTTCGAGGAACGCTCGATCGACCTCGCGCCCATGCCCTATATCGTCATCATCGTCGACGAGATGGCCGACCTGATGATGGTGGCCGGCAAGGAGATCGAAGGCGCCATCCAGCGCCTGGCGCAGATGGCGCGCGCCGCCGGCATCCATCTGATCATGGCCACCCAGCGCCCGTCGGTCGACGTCATCACCGGCACCATCAAGGCCAATTTCCCGACCCGCATCTCCTTCCAGGTGACGTCCAAGATCGACAGCCGCACCATTCTCGGCGAGCAGGGCGCGGAACAGCTGCTCGGCCAGGGCGACATGCTGCACATGGCCGGCGGCGGGCGCATTTCGCGCGTGCACGGCCCCTTCGTTTCCGACCTGGAGGTCGAGCACGTCGTGGCGCATCTGAAAGCACAGGGACGTCCCGAATATCTCGATACCGTCACCGCCGACGAGGAAGAGGCGGAGGAAGCGGCCGACACCGGTCCGGTCTTCGACAAAAGCGCGATCGCCGAGGAGGACGGCGACGCCCTCTACGAGGAAGCCGTCAAGGTGGTCAAGCGCGACAAGAAATGCTCGACCTCCTATATCCAGCGCCGCCTCGGCGTCGGCTACAACCGCGCCGCTTCATTGGTCGAGCGCATGGAGAAGGAAGGTCTGGTCGGCGCGCCCAACCATGTCGGCAAGCGCGAGATCCTCACCGGCCGGCGCGACCGCGAGCCGGAGCGGGACGAGATGGACTGAGCGGGCCGCGCCAGGGCGACAACTGCCTCAGCCGCCGTTCGCCACCAGGGCGATGGCCGCGCGCAGCTCGTCCAGGCCGGCCGCTTTCTCCGAAGATGTGGCCAGCACCACCGGAAACGCCGCCGGCCGCTTCTTGATCCTGGCCAGCGTCTCCTCGATCAGCCTCGGCACGCCGGCGGCCTTGATCTTGTCGGTCTTGGTCAGCACCACCTGGTAGGACACCGCCGCCTTGTCGAGCAGGGTCAGCACCTCCTCGTCCTTGGCCTTGATGCCGTGGCGCGCGTCGATCAGCACATAGACGCGCTTCAGCGTCACGCGGCCCTGCAGATATTCGTAGATGAGTTTCGTCCACTCATCGACCTTGTCCTTCGGCGCGCTGGCGTAGCCGTAGCCCGGCATGTCGACCAGCGCCATCGGCGGCAGGTCGGCGCCTTCGCCGGAAAACCCGTCGGGCACGAAATAGTTGAGCTCCTGCGTGCGGCCCGGCGTGTTCGAGGTCCGCGCCAGGCCCTTATGCCCGACCAGCGCGTTGATCAGCGACGACTTGCCGACATTGGAACGGCCGGCGAAGGCGATCTCCGGCGGGCCTTCGGGCGGCAGGAACTTCATCGACGGCACGCCGCGGATGAAGACCCAGCCGCGGGTGAACAGCTCCGGGCTGATCGCCGTCTCGTTCGTGCTGTTGTTGGGCGCGTTCAAACCGCTGCCTCCAGTTTTGCAATGTCGGCGCCGCGAATGGCGTTGAGATTGCGGCTGATCTTGTCGACCGGCCAGTCCCACCACGCGGCCTTCAAAAGCCGCCGCACCGTGAATTCGTCGAAGCGCATCTTCACTATCCTTGCCGCATTGCCGGCGACGATCGCATAAGGCGGCACGTCGTGCGTGACAACCGATTTCGCCGCCACGATGGCCCCATTGCCGATCCTGACGCCCGGCATGATCACCGCATCCATGCCGATCCACACGTCATTTTCGACGACGGTGTCGCCGCGGATCTCCTTCGACCAGGTTTCAGGATCAAAACCGTCCTCCCAGCCATGGCCGAAGATGTTGAACGGATAGGTCGAGAAGCCGGACATCGCGTGGTTGGCGCCATTCATGATGAAGCGCGCGCCTTCGGCGATGGCGCAGAACTTGCCGATCACCAGCCGGTCACCGATGAAGTCGTAGTGATGCAGCACGCATTTTTCGGCGAATTTATCGGGACCCTCAGGGTCGTCATAATAGGTGAAGTCGCCGATCTCGATGTTGGGCGACGTCACCAACCCTTTCAGGAAGCCGACGCGCGGATGCATCGCGATCGGATGCTTGATGTTGGGATTGGGCCCGGTCATCGCCCCCCTCCATGGTTCACAGGCATGTTCGGGCGCAGCCGGCGGCGCCTGCGCGCGATCAAACTAACGTGATCTGGCCGCGGCACCAACCGCTCAGTGGTTGCCGCGGCAGATCACGATCGGGTTGGAAAGGGCGCTGTCGAAGCCGCTGCCCTGATAGACCTGGACATTCGCCGCCCCGGGCGGCAGCGAGAAGCTGCCTTCGACGATTTTCTGCTCGCCCGCCGTCGTGTGCAGGGCCCAGCTGAAGGTGCAGAATTGCGGCGGCGCCTTGGGTTGCATGTGGCTGCAATTGAGCTGCGCGCCCCCAAGCATTGCCGCTCCGCCGCAGCTCACCGCGTCCTTCGCGGCGGCTGGAAAAGCGTATCCCACGAGCAGCGCCAGCATGGCGATCTTGAGCCGATTCATCGTCTGGTCCTTGCCCTGACCCCAAGCCGGTCGGGCCGGGTTCTGGCCTATGCGATATTTTTACCAAGCGCCTTAGTCGGTCTTGCGCTCCACGTCCAGCAGGATTATGTGCATGATGATAATAAGCATGCTCACGAAAGTTTGTCCGCCCGTTCCGAAGTCCTCCCATGTCCACCTCGCCCAATATCAGCTTTGTGCTGCACGATGTCGCGCGCCTGCTCAGGAAACGTTTCGAGCAGCGCTCGCGCGCCTTTGGACTGACCCGCGCGCAATGGCAGGTGCTGTCCTATCTCTCGCGGCAGGAAGGCATCCATCAGAACAAGCTGGCCGACCTCATCGAGATCATGCCGATCACGCTCGCAAGGTTGCTCGACAAGATGGAGGCGGGCGGCTTCATCGAGCGCCGGCCCGATCCGGCCGATCGCCGGGCGTGGCTTATCTATCTGACCCCGAAGGCGCATCCGCTCATCGAAGTGATGCGCAGCAATGGCCAAAAGACGCGTGGCGAGGCCTTTGCCGGCCTGTCCGCGGACGCGCAGCAGCAGCTGCTGCAAACCCTTTGCCTGATTAAATCCAATCTGCTCGAGGCCTGCGCCCAGCCGGCCGTCGACCGGGAGAAAGTCCATGTCTGAAGGAACCTCACCCAGAAAGCCCGCCGACGAGGAAAGCGAAAGAGCAAGCGACCAGGTCATTCGCCTGGACAGCCAGCGCGAGCAAAGGCGCGGCAACCCGCCTGTCGTCGAGGACGATGAGCTGGAAGCGCTCGTGGCGCCGGAGCCGGCGACGCTCGAGGCGCCATCGGCCCAGCCGAAACCGGCTTCCGTCACGGTGGCTCCGCCCGCTCCCGTCAAGCCGCGCCGCAGCCTGACGCGGCCGGTCCTGTTTGCGCTGCTGCCTGTCGCGCTGGTGGCTGGCGGCTACTACTACGTCGTCGGCGGTCAGATCATGACGACCGACAACGCCTACATCCAGGCACAGTCGCTCGGTGTTTCCACCGATGTCTCGGGCACCGTGCAGGAGATCGACGTGCACGACAACCAGGCGGTGAAGAAGGGCGATGTGCTCTTCCGCCTGCGGCCGGCCTCCTTCGAGACCGCGCTCGCCGGCGCCAAGGCGCAACTCGGCACGGTGCGCAACCAGGTCCTGACGCTGCAGGCGAGCTACCAGCAGTCGCTGGCATCGATCGACCAGGCGCAGGCGGACATCCCCTATTACGAGTCCGCCTTCCAGCGTCAGCAGGACCTGCTCAAGACCTCCACCGCTTCCAAGGCGACCTTCGACAGCGCCCAGCACGATCTGATCGCGGCCCGCCAGAAGGTAACGGTCGCCAAGGCGCAGGCGCAAGCGATGCTTGCCCAGCTCGGCGGCGACGCCAGCCAGCCGGTCGAGCAGAATCCCTTCTACCTGCAGGCCCAGTCGGCGGTGGACGACGCGCAGCGCAACCTCGCCGACTCCGTCGTCAAGGCGCCGTTCGACGGCATCGTCACCAATGTCGACGCGCTGCAGGTCGGCAAGTACCTGCCGGCCTCGCAGCCGGCCTTCAGCCTGGTGTCGTCGACCGACATCTGGATCGCGGCCGAGCCCAAGGAAACCGAGCTCACCTATGTGCGTCCCGGCCAGAAGGCGACGATCAGCATCGACGCCTATCCGGGCGAGGTCTGGCACGGCACCGTCGGCTCGATCAGCCCGGCTTCGTCATCCAGCTTCTCCCTGCTGCCGGCGCAGAACACCAGCGGCAACTGGGTCAAGGTCGTGCAGCGCATCCCGATGCGCGTGACGATCGACGATCCGGACGGCAAGCCGCCGCTGCGCGGCGGCATGAGCGCGGTCGTCAGCATCGACACCGGCCATGCCCGCGGCCTGCCCGATTTCGTCACCGACCTCCTCAAGCGTTTCGGACAAAAGTCATGACAGCGGCTTCCGCGACAGGCGCGCCCGTGGTCGCCAATCGCGGCGCCATCACCGCTTGCGTGATCCTGGCGGTCATCATGCAGGCGCTGGACACCACCATCGCCAATGTGGCGCTGCCTTATATCCAGGGCAGCGTCTCGGCCAGCGCCGACCAGATCAACTGGGTGCTCACCTCCTACATCGTCGCCGCCGCGGTGATGACGCCGCCGTCCGGCTATCTCGCCAACCGCTTCGGCCGCAAGCGCATCCTGCTGGTCGCCATCACCGGCTTCGTCGTGGCCTCCGTGCTGTGCGGCTTCGCCCAGTCGCTGCCGCAGATCGTCGGCTTCCGCCTGCTACAGGGCCTGTTCGGCGCGGCGCTGGTGCCGCTGTCGCAGTCGATCCTGCTCGACATCTACAGCGTCGAGGAGCGCGGCTCGGCCATGGCGCTGTTCGGCGTCTCGGTCATGGTCGGCCCGGTGCTCGGCCCGGTCATCGGCGGCTGGCTGACCGAGAACGTCTCCTGGCGCTGGGTCTTCTACATCAACGTGCCGATCGGCGCGCTGGCCTTCATCGGCGTTTCGATGTTCGTCCAGGAAACCAAGCTCGACCTCAAGGCCAGGCTCGACTGGCTGGGCTTCGGCATGCTGTCGATCGCCATCGCCTCGCTGCAGATGTTCCTCGACCGCGGCGAGCAGCTCAACTGGTTCTCCTCGGCCGAGATCATCGTCGAGGCGCTGGTCTGCGCATCGGCCTTCTACATCTTCATCGTCCACACCTTCACCGCGCGTGACACATTCGTGAACCCGCGGCTGTTTCTTGACCGCAACTTCTCCGTCGGCATGATCTTCATCTTCATCATCGGCATCACCTATCTCGCCTCGCTGGCGCTGATGACGCCTTACCTGCAGACGCTGATGGGCTATCCGGTGGTGACGGCCGGCATCGTCATGGGGCCGCGCGGCCTCGGCACCATGGCCTGCATGTTCATCGTCGGCCGGCTGGTCGGCAAGGTCGACACGCGCTGGCTGCTGTTCATCGGCCTCGCCATCACCGCCTGGGCGATGTACGACATGACCGGTTGGACGCCGGACGTCTCGCAATGGACGATCATCAGCACCGGCTTCATCCAGGGCGCCGGCCTGGGCTTCCTGTTCGTGCCGCTCACCACCATCACCTTCGCCACGCTGGCGCCGGAGCGGCGCGCCGAAGGCACCGGCCTCTACAATCTGTCGCGCAACATCGGCTCCAGCGTCGGCATTTCGGTGGTCACGGCGCTTTTGACGCAGAACCAGCAGATCAACCACGAAAACATCGCCACCTATGTGACGCCGTACAATCCGGCCTTCAGTGACCCGGCGATCTCGCAGGCGCTGAGCCCTTACACCGCCGCCGGCCGCGCCGCGCTCGATGGCCTGGTCACGCTGCAGGCGACGATCATCTCCTATATCGACGACTTCAAGCTGATGATGATCCTGTCCCTCGCCGCCATCCCGCTGGTGCTTCTGCTGCGCAAGCCCGGCACGCCTGCCAAGATCGATCACAGCGCGGTCATGGAATAAAAGGACCGGGATCCCGCCGCCTGCGGGACCCCGGCCTGCCGGACGACCTCCCAAACACCGGCGTCGCTGCGCCGGAAGCCGTCGCGGCCTTTTTGGGGAGGACGAGAATCATACGAAGCGGTCGCGCGCGGAGTTTCAGGAATTCCTGATAATTTGCCGAAAATCATGCTTGCCCTCGGTTGCATCGAGGGCAATCACGCATGGGTTTATTGGCGAAAGCCAACGCAACGCCATCATCCTCGGGCTTGACCCGAGGATCGATTCCGCGACCCTTGCCGCGGAGTGCAACGGTGCAGAATTCTGTAGCCGTTGCAACGCCTTAGCGTAACGGCATGGATTCCAGGGTCTGCGCGCGTCGCTTCGCTCCTTGCTCCGCCCTGGAATGACGACCGGGAGAGGGACACGGCCGATCGCCGAAGGTTGGCGCGGTCCCGTTGGCATCTCCAACAAAAAACCCGGCCGAGGCCGGGTTTTTGCTGGAGGATCGAGTTCCGGCTATTCCGCCGGCGATGGTTTCTTGCGGAACATCGCCGCCAGATTGTCCCACAACTCGATCTTGGCGCCCTGGCGCTTCATGATCACGCCTTGCTGCAGGATCGACAGCGTGTTGTTCCAGGCCCAGTAGATGACGAGGCCGGCCGGGAACGAGCCCATCATGAAGGTGAAGATCACCGGCATCCAGGTGAAGATCGCCGCCTGCGTCGGATCCGGCGGCGCCGGGTTCATGCGCATCTGCAGGAACATGGTGATGCCCATCACCACCGCCCAGGCGCCCATATGCGGCAGGAAGGCGGGCGCCGCGAAGGGCAGCAGGCCGAACAGGTTGAAGATCGACGTCGGATCCGGCGCCGCAAGGTCGTGGATCCAGCCGAAGAACGGCGCGTGCCGCATCTCGATGGTGATGTAGAGCACCTTATAGAGCGAGAAGAAGACCGGGATCTGCAGCGCCACCGGCCAGCAGCCGGCGAGCGGATTGATCTTCTCGGTCTTGTAGAGCTCCATCATCGCCTGCTGCTGCTTCATCTTGTCATCCGCGTATTTCTCGCGGATCTCGACCATCTTCGGCTGCACCTTCTTCATGTTCGCCATCGAGGCATAGGACTTGTTGGCGAGCGGGAAGAAGATGGCCTTGACGATGACGGTGGTGGCGAGGATCGCCAGGCCGAAATTGCCGAAGAACTTGTAGAGCGTGTCGATGAGCGAGAACATCGGCTGGGTGATGAACCAGAACCAGCCCCAATCGATCAGCTTGTCGAAGAGCCGGATGTTGCGGTCCTTCTCATAGGCATTGATCTTGTTGACTTCCTTGGCACCGGCAAACACCTCAGTCTCGATGGTTGCCGATTGGCCGGCGCCTACATTGATCGCATCAGTCAGGAAGTCAGACTGGTAGCTATGGGGGTGAAGGCCGCCGCTCAGATCGAAATACGAGAAGGTGGGTTGAAACGGTTGCTTCTCGGAAGGCACCAGAGTCACCGCCCAATATTTATCGGTGATGCCGAGCCAGCCGTCGGTCGACTTACCAGGCTTGTATTGTTTGTCCTTCTCGACTGCCGCGTATTTGTGCTCCTGCAGTCCCTCGCTACCGGTCACGCCGATCAGGCCCTCATGCAACACATAGGTGCTGGCGACGACTGGTTTGTCGAAGCGGGTGACGCGGCCGTAATTGTAGAGCGAGACGGCTGCAGTTCCAGAATTCTGCACCGTGTCGGACAAGGTGAACATGTAGTCGCCGTCGACCGAGATGGTGCGCTTGAAGATCAGGCCCTTGTCGTTGGTGAAGGTCAGCGTTACCGGCGATGATGGCGTCAGCGTTGGATTGCCCTCGACGCTCCACACCGTATCGGCGCCCGGAACCGCGCCGGTTGCATCGTTGCCGACGAAGCCGATCTCGGCGAAATAGCCATTGGGCAGCGACGATGGGTTGAGCAACTCGATCTTGGGCGAGTTCTTGTCGACCGTCTCGGTATAGTGCTTGAGCTTCAGGTCGTCGAGGCGCGCGCCCGTCAGGTTGATCGAGCCCTCGAGGCTGGGGGTGTCGATCTTGACGCGCTTGGTCGCGGCGATCGCCTGGTCGCGGCTGGCTGCAGTAACGGTGTCGCCGCCGGGTGCGCCGGGAACGCTGCCGGCCGCCGGGGCCGGCGTTCCGGCCGCGCCGGAGTTGGCGCCGCCGCCCGCTTCCTTCTTCTGCGCCTCGACGCGCTGCTGCTCGATGCGGGCCTGCTCGCGCTGCTGCTCCATCTTCGGGTTCATGTAGAACACCTGCCAGAGCGTCAGGATCAGCACCGACAGCGCGATGGTGATGAAGAAATTGCGGTTGTTTTCCATCGAAAGCCCTTGGCCTATCGTGTGCCGCGCAGCCGGCGGGAAAGCTCGGCCTTCAACTGGCCGAACGGAATGGCGAGCACGTCTTCGCGCCCGACGATGACATAGTCATTGCCGGGCGCCATGTCATCGGCGGCATGCACGCGCACGGCTTCCCTCAGCCGCCGCCGGACGCGGTTGCGCACCACGGCGTTGCCGACCTTCTTGGTGACGGTGTAGCCGACGCGCGGCGCGGAATCGTCGCCGCGGTCGAGAACTTCAACGAGAAAAAGCCGCCCGCGGCGTTTCTCGCCGCCGCGCACAGCCAGGAAATCCGCGCGTTTCAGAAGCCGCCCGGGAACCTGTCCCTTTGGCTTGCCGGGTGCGGGCAACGATCTCGTCTTTCGTTCAGGCGCTGAGCCGCTTGCGGCCGCGATTGCGGCGGGCAGCAACGACGCCACGACCACCCTTGGTGGCCATGCGGGCACGGAAACCATGCCGGCGCTTACGGACGAGTTTGGACGGTTGGTATGTACGCTTCATTTGTTTTAATACCGCGGGGTGCGGCCCTTCTTGATTCTGTCACTCTGTAACAGGAGCTTTGCCGGGCCGGCTTAGGCGCGATCGAAACCGCGCCGGGACGAATGGCCCGAGCGTGAGCGGGCTTATAGAAAGAAGGTTTTTGGAAGTCAATCCGGCGTGGCCGCCAGACATTTTTTCGCTGCACCAAGGTTGAAATTGGCAAAAAAGCCTCAAATCGCATAATCTTGGCCGATCAAGGCTTCGTGAAGACCGCGTCATGACGAGTGAAGCTCTGTCCACCGATGAAAAGGCACGGCCGGCCGCGGCGAATTCGTCGCGGCGGGTGCCGCTGTCGCGCGGCCTGTCGACCAAGCTTCTCTTCCTCACCATCGCCTTCGTGCTCTTGGCCGAAGTCCTGATCTTCCTGCCCTGGATCGCCAGCTATCGGGTCAACTGGCTGAAGGAGCGCTTGAGCACCGCCGCCGCCGTGTCGATCGTGCTCCTGCAGGGCGAGCCCAACGCGCTGTCGCACAACGCTCAGAACGACGTGTTGATGGCAATCGGCGCCAAGGCGATCGCCGTGCGCGACGGCGGGGTCTCGCGGCTGCTCGTCGTTTCCGACATGCCGCCCCAGGTCGACGAGCATATCGATATCGCCGATGTCGGCCTCGTCAACGGTATGACCGGTGCGCTCGACACGCTGTTCTTCGGCGGCAAGCGCATGCTGCGCGTCTTCGGCCCGGTCGGCGACAGCGACAAAGAATTCGAGCTGATCATGCCGGATTATCGCTTGCGCGATGCCATGCTGAGATATTCGCGCAATGTCGCCGTCGTCTCGCTGCTCATCTCGCTGTTCACCGCCATGCTGGTCTATGCGGCGATCGACCTGATCATGATCGGGCCGATCCGCACCATGACGCGCTCGATCCTGGCCTTTTCCGAGGCGCCCGACGATCCCGGACGCGTCATCTCTCCGACGGACCGCTCCGACGAGATCGGCGTGGCCGAGCGCGAGCTGGCGCAGATGCAGGACCGGCTGCAGAGGATGCTGTCGGAACAGAAGCACCTCGCCGACCTCGGCCTGGCCGTGTCGAAGATCAACCACGACATGCGCAACATCCTGGCTTCCGCGCAGCTGATGTCCGACCGCCTGCGCCAGGTGAAGGACCCGACCGTGCAGTCGTTCGCGCCGAAGCTCGTGCGCGCGCTCGACCGGGCCGTTTCCTATTCCGAAGGCGTGCTTCACTATGGCCGCACCCAGGAGCCGGCGCCGTCGCGCCGCAGGCTGCGGCTTCGCCAGCTTGTCGACGACGTGCACGGCCTGCTCGACATCGAGGAAGGCATCGAGTTCATCAATGGCGTCGAGCATGCCTTCGAGGTGGACGCCGATTCCGACCAGCTCTTCCGGGTGCTCAGCAATCTGTGCCGCAACGCGGTGCAGGCTATGGCCGCCGACACCGCAAGCGCGGTGGTGCGCCGGCTGGCGGTCGCGGCCGAGCGTCACGGCAGCGTCAGCCGCATCACCGTCACCGACACCGGCCCAGGCCTGCCGCCCAAGGCGCGCGAGAACCTGTTCGCCGCCTTCCGCGGCTCGGCGCGCAGCGGCGGCACCGGCCTCGGCCTGGCGATCGCGCATGAATTGATCCGCGCCCATGGCGGCACGGTCGAGCTCGTCGAATCGATCGGCGGCCGCACCGTCTTCGCCGTCACCATTCCCGACCAGCCGGTCCGGCTCGACCAGGCGCGCAACGGTCTGCGCCGCCCCGCTTGAGGTGTACCGATATTCAGGTGAGGCCGGCCTGCAAATGGCGGCTTCCTGCACTTCCGGCGCTCACGTACTTCAGCACGCTCCGCTCCGGTTCTCGAAACCCACCATTTTGGTCTCGGCCTGACCTGAAACTCGGCACACCTCGACATAGGGAAAACACCTGCGACAAAACTTTTGCCGGATCGGCTTGCTTTTCGCGAATTCAGTCGTTAGGGAACACTCCACATCGCGGCCGGCCGTCTCGACCGGATCGCGGGGCTTGTGTCAAACACGGCCTGTTGCGCGCCCGTAGCTCAGCTGGATAGAGCACCAGACTACGAATCTGGGGGTCAGGAGTTCGAATCTCTTCGGGCGCGCCAATATTTCAGATGTTCAGCCGAACCTCACCCTTTCAATGGCCGATTTGAAACGGCTTTGCATCGTCGGATGGATTCGCGCGGCTGAGAGAACTGCGGCGGAAGAGGCAATTTGCCCGGTCGCAGGCGATCATCCCGCGGAACGGGATGATCGTCTGCCATATAGCTTCGCACATTGGTCCGAGGCTCAGCCTTCCATCTCTTGCTCCCACCAGCCGCGGGTGTTCACATTGGCGGCGTCGGCGAGAGCTTCCAGCTGCGCAATGTCGTCGCCGGAGAGCACCATGCTCGTGGCTCGGACCAGGCCATCGATGTAGGTAGGCCTGGTAACGCCGATGATCGGCGTCGTGCCCTTGGCGATGGCCCACGCTATCGCTACATCGGCAGCTGCCGCACCTTGGCCTTGGCCGATCGAGGCGAGCTTGTCCGTCAGCGCCTTCAGCTGAGGCAGCATGCCGTTGTAGGTCTCCGCCCGGTTGCTGCCTTCCGGCAGCGGATTCTCCGGACTGTACTTGCCGCTCAGGGCGCCTTGTTCAAGCACCATATAGGCGAAGAACGGGATGCCGTGGCCGCGGCAGTAGTCCAGGATGCCGGCGTTCTCGGAGCTGCGGTAGAGCAGGCTATAGTGGTTCTGGACGGCTTCGACCCGGAACCCGGCTTCTCCGAGGATCCGGTTGGCGAGCTCGATTTCGCTCAGCTTGTGATTCGAGACGCCCACATGTTTGACCTTCCCGCTCTTCAGCAACGGGATCAGCCGCGGAGTCCACCGCGCGACATCCGCCGGATTGTGAATCCAGTAAAGGTCGATGTAGTCGGTGCCGAGGCGGGTAAGGCTCTGCTCCAGCATGTCCGCCACTGGATCGTTGCCGGTTCCCGCGGCCTGCGGAGTGAATTTCGTGGAGAGCTGGTAGTCGCTGCGGGCGAAGCGCTTCAGCGCCTCCCCGAGAACGGTCTCGGAACGGCCCGTGCCGTATACAGCGGCGGTATCCCACAGGGCGAAGCCGGCCGCATGCGCCTTGTCCGCGACCTCTTCCAGGCCCGCCTGAGTGAGGTGGCTGCCGAAGTAGCCGTCGCCGGTCTTGCCGCTGTCGCCCCAGGCCCAGGTGCCCAGTGCGACTGCGGGGGTCTTCAGATTATCGGTTGTCATGTTTGCTCCATTCCTGTTCCGCAGCCGGGCGTGCTGTGACCCGGGCGCCGCTGACACTATGACGCGCAGCGACGCCGAACCGCTCGCCTGATGCGCCGGGATTTCTGCCCAATCCTCCAGAAGCCGCACGGATTCGCTTTGCCGCCCTTGCGCGCGCGTGCGATGGTCCGATTTATGGAAACACTGAGCAAAATCGCGGCCGTGATTGCCCGGCACGTCTCGAAGGATGGCTTCCACGCCACACCCATCGAACGTGTGACGCTTGTTCGATCCTCCACGGTGACGATGCCGATGCCGAATGTCTACCGGCCGCAACTGGTTCTCGTCGTGCAGGGGAAAAAGGAGGTCACGCTGGGCGACCGCGTGTTCAGATACGCACCGGGGCGCTACGGGGTCGTGACCTACGACCTGCCGGCTACAGGCCATGTGGTCGAGGCAACGCCCGACAAGCCCTATCTCTGCCTGTACCTCGATTTCGATCCGGTCATGCTGGGGGACCTGGCGTTGCGCGTGCCGCCGCCGCCGGGAACGCCCTCCTTGCCCATAGGCAAGACGGTGTCCGACGCCGGTGCCGATTTGCTCGACGCAACGCTGCGTCTGCTGCGCCTGCTCGACGATCCGGCAGCGCTGCCCGTGCTTGGGCCGCTGGCCGAGCAGGAAATTCTCTATCGCCTGCTTGCCGGCCCGGACGGCGCCAGGATGCGTCACATCACCTCCGGCCAGGGTCGGGTGGCCCAGATTGGCCGCGCCATCGCCTGGATCGGGCTGAACTTCCGGGAACGGTTCAGCATCGAGCGGCTTGCCGCTGAAGTGGGCATGAGTCCGTCGAGCCTGCACGAGCACTTTCGCGCCGTGACGGCGATGACACCGCTGCAATTCCAGAAGCAGCTGAGGCTGCAGGACGCACGCAGCCTGATGCTGGTCGATGACATCGATGTCACGACCGCGGCCTTCAGCGTCGGTTACGAAAGCCCGTCGCAGTTCAGTCGCGAATATCGCCGCCACTTTGGAGAACCGCCGCTGCGCGACATAGCCCGCTTGCGTGCCTCCCCGGCCTTGGCGGTGGTGGCTTGAGCAAAGCCTGCCCGGCACCGGTTCAAAATCGGCATTCATGCGCGCCAAAACCAATTGCAAAATAAAATCAGTCGACCTAACCTGAACCGATTGCATGGCGCAATCAGATCGCGCGAATGCATGCGAGGAGGCAGGCAATGGCCAAGCTCGTCTTCGGAATGAATCAGTCCCTCGACGGCTACGTCGATCACACGGAGTTCGGGCCAAGCCCAACGCTCTTCCGCCACTTCATCGAGGATGTGCGGCGGAAGGCCGGGAGCGTCTACGGCCGCCGCATGTATGAAATCATGCGCTACTGGGACGACGAGCATCCCGAATGGGATGCCGAGCGACAGGCCTTCGCTGCGGCGTGGCGGAACCAGCCGAAATGGGTCGTCTCGCGCTCGTTGCAGTCTGTAGGTCCCAACGCCACGCTCGTCGAAGATGATCTCGAGAGCGCGATGCGCAAGCTGAAGGCCGAGCGTGACGGCGAGATCGCCGTCGCCGGCCCGGATCTGGCGCGAAGCCTCACCGAACTCGGCCTGATCGATGAGTATCGTATCTACCTGCATCCCGTGGTGCTTGGCCGCGGCACGCCCTATTTCGCAGGGCCCCGGCCGCCGCTCCGTCTCATGGCTCATGAGCGGATCGACGAGGATGTGATCAGGTTGACCTACGTCCCTGCCTGATCCCGCCACGTCCTCGACGCCGCCGCCCGTCGAGCCGGAAGAACGGCGATGGCACGCCGGAAAATTCGTAAGCGTCTCAGCTCGCCCGCGGGGCGGTTAGGGCCTGCACGGGCAGCCGGCGCTCGAACCCCCACAACAGGATCGGGCAGGCCAAAAGAGCCGCCGAGCCGAGGCCGAGGGCCGCGCCTGCGCCGCCGGTCCAAAGCGCAAGCCTGCCGCCGAGCCAGGGCGCGATCAGCATCGTGGCGTAGTAGACCGTGTAGAAAAGTCCCATTCCCAGCGCCCGTGTCGCCGGCGCCAGCACCCGCGCCGGCAAGCTCATGATCGATCCGGCCGGGAGCCCGCAGACGAGGCCGAGCGCAACCAATGTGGGCAGCACCGGCGAGCCCCACCACAACAACGCGATCAGCGCGGCGAAAGCGAGACAGCTTGTCGCCAGCATGGCGTTGCGGCTCCTGGTCTGGTCCGCGAGGTAGCCTCCGAGCGGAACCGAAAGAGCCGCGAGCCACAACACGATGCTGACGGCCGAGCCGGCGGCGGCGGTCGACCAGCCGCGCTCGACCAGCATCGAGGGCGCGAAACTGAAGACCATGGCGAAGCCGACATTGTAGAAGGCCCATATCAACCCTGCCAACAGCACGGCCGAGACGGCGCTCAACCCAAGCCGCGCGGCTTGCGCCGGGACCGGAGCGACGGATTGGCCTGGCGGTCGGTAGGAAAGCCCGACCAGCGCCAGGGCCGTGCCGATAAGCGCCATGACCGCGATGTGAGCGCCGGCAATTCCGAACTCACCCTGGATCAGCGGCAGCGCGACGAGCGTCAGGGCAATGCCCAGCGGCCATGAGTTGATGAAGATCGCCATCGCCGTGGCGATTTGCCGGCCCGCGAACCAGTCGACCATCATCTTGGTCATGAGCACGTTCAGCAGCACGCCGCCTGTGCCCGCGATCAGCCTACCTGCGATCTGCACGCTCCATGACGTCGAGCTGCAAAGCAGCGCCTCGCCCGCCAGCATCAGGACCAATCCGGCAAGCACGGTCGCCTTGTCGCCAAAGCGCCGTCCGATCGCGCCGCCCGGAAGCGCCAGCGCGATACCCGGCGCGAAATAGAGGCCGATCAGCACGCCTATATCGGCGAGATTGGCGCTCAGCGCCTTGCCAAGCTCCGGCGCGACGGCCGCGATGCTCTGGAATTGCACCGCCATCGCGGCGCGGGCGATGAAGAGCACGGCAAGGATCGTCCAGCGGCTGCGCACGGGGTCCCACGAATTATCCAGGCCTGATATTCTGGTTCAACCGGAAGAAATTGGTCGGGTCGTACTGCTTCTTGATGGCGGCGAGGCGGGCATAATTGGCGCCATAGGCATCGCGCACGCGCTCGTCGCCCTCATCGCCAAGATTGTTGGCATAAACGCCGCCGGTTGAGAATGGCCGGACCGCATTCCAAAGTTCGCGCGCCCAGCCGATATTGGCCGCGTCATCGGCCGGATCGTCCCAGATGGCGATCGGGAAGCAGTCGAGCGCCGCATCGCGGTTGGCATAGGGCGAATCCGACGCCGGCACGCGGGCGATCGCGCCGCCGACCTGCTGGAAGACCAGCAGGGACGAGCGATTGGGAGCCTTGGCGTAAGCCTCGAGCAGCGCCTCGATCGCGCCATCGCTGATGGCGCGCAGGAACTGCGCCTTCCAGTAGTAGCGTCGCCCGCGTGGAAAGAGGCTGTCGCCCGCCGATTGGATCTGGAGGTAGGGGATGGCCTGGAGCCGGCTGTCGATCGGGGATCCGAATTTCATCAGCGGCGCGACGGCAGCTTCGCCCGCTTCGAGCGGCCCGGCGTAGCAGGCCGAGATGCTGAAGGCGCGCTCGCCCGAGGGCAGCGTGACGAGCGCGGCATCGACGCTCACCTCGTCTGGGGCATTGCGGGAGTATTCGTCGTAGAACCGCATGGCTTCGCGCGCATCCTTGTAGGGGTGCAGCACCGAGCCCACGAGAAGGTCCGGGCCGAGCGGGTGCAGCCGGTATTCGAACGCCGTCACGATGCCGAAATTGCCGCCGCCGCCGCGCAGGGCCCAGAACAGGTCGGGGTGCTCGCCGGCGCTTGTCCGCAACAGCCGACCGTCGGCGGTGACGATTTCAGCGGCGATCAGATTGTCGCAGCTCAGCCCATGCTTGCGGCCGAGCTTGCCGAAGCCGCCGCCGAGCGTCAGGCCGGCGATGCCGGTGTCGCCGTTGACGCCCATGGTCGTCGCCAGCCCATGCGCCTGGGTGGCTGCGTCGAACTCGGCAAGCGTCAGTCCGGCTTCGGCCCTGGCGACCCGGCGCTCGGGATCGACGACGACCATCTTCATGCGCGACAGGTCAATCAGCATGCCATCGTCGCAGACCGATAGGCCGGCGACGTTGTGACCACCGCTGCGGACGGCCACGACGCAGCCTTGTGACCGGGCGCAGGTCACGGCAAGGATGACGTCATCGGGATTGGCGCAAAAGACGATTGCCGCGGGCCGTTTGTCGATCGCCCCGTTCCACACTCTGCGCGCCTGGTCGTAGCCGGCGTCCATCGGCAATATCAGTTCGCCTTGCAAGCTCTGCCGCAGCCGTGCGATCGCCGTGTTCGAGGAAGGGGATCGGTCTAACAGCTCATCGGTCTGTCGCGGAATGTCCATCGGTGCCGCCCTCGGTTCCAACCGGGCTACGGTCTCACAGGGTCCGACCTTCTGCAAAAGCGAAATTCTTCGCTACTGCATGAGCAGAATTCATCTACACTGCCGGCATGAGAAATTTGCCGCCGCTCCGTGCGCTACACGCCTTCGAGGCAGCCGCCCGGCACGGCAGTTTCAAGGCAGCGGCTGAAGAGCTCGGCGTGACGCCGACGGCGATCAGCCACCAGATCCGCCTGCTGGAAGAGATATGCGATCGCAAACTGTTCCAGCGACGGCCGCGCCCGCTGGTGCTGACGAGCGCCGGAGCGCGGCTGTTCCCGATCCTGCGTGATGGCTTCGATCTTCTCGCCGGCTCCCTTGCCGCGGTCGCCGAGCCCGATGTCCAGGCGCCGCTGCGGGTGACAAGCCCGAACGCTTTCGCCAGCCGGTGGCTTGTGCCGCGCTTGCCGAAATGGCGGGAGGCCAACCCGGCCGTGCCGCTGGAGATCATCGGGACGGACGCGGTCCTCGATCTGCGCGCCGGCACCGCGGATGTGGCGGTCCGCTACACACGGCGCCCGCCTGTCGGCTTTCAAGCACAAGAGCTCTGCCGCGATTCCTTCTTTCCCATATGCAGTCCGCGATTGCTGGCAAGCGATGGGCGGGCGATCGAGAGGGCCGCCGATCTGCTGCGCTATCCGTTGGTCCATTTCGACTGGATGAACCGGGATCCGGACGCGCCGACCTGGCGCCGATGGCTGGCGACGGCTCGATCGATCGATCCGGACCTGGCCCCGGACAAGGCCTGGGATTTGAGTTTTCGCGAGGAATTGCATGCGATCGACGCGGTCGTCGCCGGGCAAGGCATAGCGATCCTGAGCGACGTCGTGGTCGGCCGCGAGCTGGAAAACGGCTTGCTCGTCAAGGCCCATCCGTTGTCCTTGCCGGGCTACAGCTTCTATGTGGTGTGGATGCGGCACAATCCGCGATCCGCGGTGATGGAGACTTTCCTGGCGTGGATGAGAGGCGTCTTGTGAGGCTGGTGGAAGCCGGGTCGAGCAACCCGGCCTATGCCGTATAAGCCAGCGCCAGAATTCTTGGGGTGGTCGTGAAGCACACCATCAACCTGCGGCCGGATGACGTGACCGCCTTACCGGCTTCGAAATCGACCGCGATGTCTTCAAAACCCAGCACGCGGTCGTCGAGCGGAAACGATGCCTTGTAGACGGCCTCCTTGACGGCAAACAGGACCCGGCCGCCTGTGCCGGTCTCGAGACCGCCAAGGCGGTCTTGAGGCGTGGCCACGATCGCCTCCAGCTCGCGAGGCAGGGGCAGGGCGGGTTCGATGTCGACCCCCACGCTTCTCATGGCGCCGGATCGCGCGGCGACCGCCACGGCGAGGTCGTCGTCATGCGCTATCGAACCGATGATGCCCGTCGGCCAGGTCGGGTTTCCCAGTCGGCCGCGCGGCACCGCGGGATCCGCGCACCCAAGCCGCCGAAGCAGTTCATGCGCCACCTGGCGGCCCGCCCCGCTGGCCGTACGGGCCCGGGGCTCGCGTGCGGCGATGGACGCGCTTTCCGCCGCTAGAAGAAATCGTTCGTCTCCGGTGCGAATAAGACGGCAACCGGCGGTCAGGCCTGGCGGCATGAGGCCCGTCAATGCGCGATCGACCGCCGCCTCGATGTCAGGTCGCGCCTCGTTCGGTGGGGTGTTCAACGCCCTATCCGCCCAATTCGAGCACGGCGATCATCTCGCCGTCTTCGTCCAGTCCCTGCTCCACGAAACCGAAGCCGGCGTAAAGCTGGCGCGCGGCCTCGTTTTCCGGCTCGTAGCAGATCGAGACTCGGTGGACATGGCCAAGGCGCGTAATCTCCTCCAGCGCCTTGGCGACGGCGGCGCGGCCAAGGCCCTTGCCCTGCTCGCGCCGGTCGATCATGAAACGATAGATGATCGCTTCGTCATCGTCGTCCGGCGCGCTGTACATCAGGAATCCGACGACCCGCCCTTCGGTGACCACGGCGCGAGCGATGGCTTCGTCATCCTGGCGAGCCTCGGCCAGCGAGTCCGCGTTGGAAGCGACGAAGCCTTGTTGTGCGGGCGACAGCTCAAGCGCCAATATCGCCGCCCGGTTGCCCTTGCCGACCGGCTCCAGGGCGACCGTCGGGTCGCTCATGCCGGCGCGCGTCACGGGGCGTGCCCGATTTCCATCGCGCGGGCATCGATCGGCGTCACGACGCCGTAAAGTTTTGCCGGGTTGCCGCGCCAGACCGTGTTCGGCTCCAGCACCTCGCCCTTCATGACGAAGCAGTCGACGTCGGCCACGGACCCCTCGCCCATCACCACCGCGTAGTGAACGAAGGCGGAAGGCGCCAGCGTGCAGCCATTGCCGATGCGGATGTAGTCGGACTTGAACGCGCCTTCCTCCAGCGAGTGCGGCTGGATCACGCAGCCCTCGTTGAGCGTCACGTCGTCGCCGATCTCCACCAGCGACCGCTCGGTTATGATGCAGCCGCCGTCATAGAGTCGCAGCCCGACCTTCACGCCCAGCAGGCGCAGGATCAGCGGCCGGAACGGGGTGCCGGTGAACAGCCCCATGATCGGTGAATCGGACAGCTTCCAATGGCGTTCGTGCCGCCAGAAAACCGGGTCGTAGATCGTCGCCATCCTGGGCTTCAGCCGGCGGAAGGCGAGGCTGGCGCGCTCGAGGAAGATGTAGAACGGAATACCGATCGCCGTGGTCAGCACCACCGCCACGAACAGTGCCGTCTCGCCCCATTCGGTATAGTAGTTGAGCGCCCGGTCCCAGATGGCGAGCGTCAGGAACAGAATCACCCATTGCGCGGCCACGAACATCAGCGCGGTGACGAGATTGTGCAGGTTCTTCCGCGGCAGGCGGCGACTGCGCTCCTTGTCGGAGATCAATCCGAGAAGCTCCCTGTCGCGATTGACCATGCGCGGAATCTCGAAGGGCGGCGAGCCCAGCAGTCCGACATTCTCGCGCATGGGACCGTCCACCGGCACGTGGACCTTGGTTCCGAGCAGGCAATTGTCGCCGACGCGGGAATCCGGTGAATAGATGATGTTGTTGCCGAAGAAGTTGCGCTCGCCGACCCGCGTGTGCTCGAGGCGGAAGGAGTTGGCCGACTTCTGCATGTTGACCATGAACAGACCGTCGGACACCATCGTATGCGAGCCGATCTCGCTGAGCTGCGGATTTTCGTGCCGCTGGTTGGTGCCGAAATTCGAGCCGGTCTGATCAACCTTGTTCAGCTGCCAGCCGAGGGCGCGCAGATAGTAGACGATGGCCGAGCTGTCGCCGAACAGGACGTTCAGCAGGCGTACATTGCTCACCAGCTCGAGCATCGATTGCAGCCAGTAGTGGAAGCCGTAGAGCGAATAGTTCCGGCCGGGTTTCAGCATGAGGTTGAACAGTCTTGGCACGACGGTTGCCAGCAGCACCCCGCCGACGATGAAGCCTGCCACCGTGACCGTGGTGCCGATCGCCACCAGGCCGATCGTCTCCTGATAGTCGTCGCCGACATTTTCCCAATAGGTATGGAAGAGCAGCGGAAAAGGCGTGACGATGGCGAAGAGGATGAAGAGCTGGATCGCCTCATAGATGACCCGGCGCACTCTCGACAGCGGTACGTTGGGGACGGTGCAGTAGTCGGCCTCGGTCGGGATCGCCGGCGAGCCGTGCCTGCGCTCTCCCGCCGGAATGGTCTGTCCGCGATGCAGCGATGAAGCATGGCCGAGTTGGGCGCCGTCGCCGATGCGGGTGTCGATGTCCAGCGTCGAGCCGACGCCGACGAAGGCGTTGTTGCCGATGTTGACCGGACCGGTGTGGATATAGCCCGCCTGGGCTCGGAAACCGAGGATCATCGATTCCTTGCGCAGGATCGAGTTGTCGCCGATCGTGATCAGGTCGGTGCAGACCGGAACGGCGCGGCATTCGATGACGGTGCGTTCGCCAAGCCTGGCGCCGAGCAGGCGCAAATACAGGCTGTAGAGCGGGCTGCCGCGGAACAGCACGACCGGAGCGCTGCGGACCAGTGTCTTCACGATCCAGAAGCGGTAATACCGCCAGCCCCAGATCGGGAAGGTTTCGGCTTTCCAGCGGCCGACCAGCAGCCATTTGGCGGCAATGGCGAAGCCGCTCAATCCGAAGAACACGCAGGCGGACAAAATAACGCAGCGCATGTAAAGGGCGCCCGGATCGTCCAGGGCGTCATAGACCCAGTTGAGGCCGTCATTGATCGCCCAAAGCGCGACATAGCTGTAGACCGTGTAGAACAGCAACTGGCCGAATCCCGTTGCCCAGATGGCAAGATTGGACGCCCGATGCGTCAGCATCGGCTCGCTCGCGGCAATAGCGGTCGTTTGCGGCTCGCGCAGGTAATCGGAGAGCTTGGCGACCGTCGGATGCAGGTAGATGTCGCGCATCGACGTCGTCGACCACGCCTTGCGGGCGCGGATGCGGGCGCAGAATCTGGCCATCAAAAGAGAGTTCGCGCCGAGATCGTCGAAGAAGTGATCCTCGATGGAGATATCCTCGAACTTCAGCACGTCCTGCAGCGCCTCCACCAGGAACGTCTCGTCCTCGTTGCGCGGGTCGACCATCGCATGGCCGGATGCGACACGCGCGCTGGTCGGCTTCGGCAATTTCCTCAGGTCGACCTTGTTGGAGACCGTCATCGGGATCGCGGGCAACTGCTCCAGATAGGCCGGAACCATGTAATCCGGCAGGCGGCGCTTCAACTCCTGCACGAGCACGGTGCGATCCACCCCTTCGCCTCCGACCTTGGGCGCATAGTAGCCGACAAGTTCCGTGCGCTCGGGCTCGATCTCCCAGGTCGTGACCGCCGCCTGCGCGATGCCTGGCTGGTCGAGCAGCACGGCCTCGATCTCGCCCAGTTCGATACGATAGCCGCGAATCTTCACCTGCGTGTCGATGCGGCCGTGATATTCGATCTCGCCCTTGTCGTTGATCCGGCCAAGGTCGCCCGTCCGGTAGATGCGGCCGCTGGGATTGTTCGGCAGCCCGATGAAATCTTGGATGAATTTCTGGTCCGTCAGTTCCGGCCGATTGAGATAGCCGACCGCCACGCCCATGCCGCCGATGCAGATTTCCCCCAGCTGGTCGCCGGTCAGCACCGTCGGCTTCTCCGGGTCGAGGATGGCTATCGAATAGGTTGGCAGCGGCCTGCCGATCGTCACCGGCTCGTCCGGCGTCAGCAATGCCATCGTGGCGGTGACCGTGGCCTCGGTCGGGCCGTAGGTGTTCAGGATCTGGCGGCCAGGCTTCGCCCAACGCACCACGAGTTTATGCGAGCAGGCTTCGCCGCCGACCAGGATCGCGCGCAGGCTCGGCGCGTCGCTCTCGATCGACGACAAAAGGGTCGGGCTGCAGGCCATGCATGTGATCTGGTGTTCACGCAGGAAAGCGGCGAGCTCCTCGCCGACGAGGGGCTGCTGACCCGGAGCCGGCACGACCGTGGCGCCGGCGGTGAACGGCACCCAGATCTCCTCCGAGGAAAAGTCGAAGGCGATGGTCATGCCCTGGTAAACCCGATCACCGGGTTGATAGCCGTAGGACGCCGCGGCGACGCGGATGAAGTTGCAGAAGCTCTGGTGGGTGATGACAACGCCTTTCGGCTTGCCGGTGGTGCCGGATGTATAGAGGATGTAGCAGGTCTGATCCTGGACGCCCTCCGGCAGGGGCGCCGTTTCCGGCTGGAGCGCGATCTCGGACTCCGCAGAGTCAATCGAGATATGCGGCACCGGCAGGCGCGCCACGCGCGCCGCATAGCCCGAGACGCTGATCACCAGCGTGACATTGGCGTCGTCGATGATCATCACCATGCGGTCTTCGGGAAACGCGGTGGCCAAAGGCACGAAGGCCGCCCCGGCCTTCATGACGGCCAGCACGGCGATGTATGTCTCGGCGGAGCGGTCCAGCAAAAGGCCGATCCGGTCGCCCGGCTTGACGCCACGCTCGATCAGAAGATGCGCGAACTGGTTGGCGCGGTTGTTCATCTCGCGATACGACCAGGCACGGCCGCTGGAAATGACCGCGGGCGCGGCGTCGAAGCGGCTCGCCAGGTCGCCGAAGAACCGGTCGAGCCTTTCGTCCGGCGCGCCCTTCTGGATGAAATCGGGGCCGATCAGGATTTGCTCGCGCGGGGACGATCCGGCCATTGCTTCGGCATGGCGAGAGCCTTTCTTGGCAGGCTTTATTGCTTCATGAAGAGACATTGGAAACCCCGCGAGCGCGTTCGCTCGCACTATGGAAAAAACAATAGGCTGGTGATGTCGGGCCAGTTGCCCCCTCTTACGGCCGATCTGAGCTGCTCAGCGCAGCGTATCGGACCGGAAGCTGAGACGACTTCGCAGGCCTATGCTGCTGCTCTGATGGCCGATCCGTGACGATCATGCAGCTTCACGATCATTTGATGAGGCCGTGTCCTGTGCGGCGGTCAACCGCCGATGACGCGGAGATCAGCCTCATTGAGGCAATAGGATGCCTGGCGGAAATCGCGGATGCGGCGTTTGGGTGGCCGACGCCGGCGTGAGCGCAAGCTAAGTGCTCCGGTCTCGCCAATGCAGTTGGCCGGGATCAAGAAACTGAAGCGCCACCCCTCCCGTTCGCCCCGTCGAGCAGGGCGATCAACCCCTTCAGGATATCGATGGGCGGCGGCGGGCAGCCTGGGATGTGCAGGTCGACCGGCACCACGTCCGACACGCCGCCGACGACCGCATAGCTGCCGGCGAAGCAGCCGCCGTCCTTCGCGCAGCCGCCCAGCGCGACCACCCATTTCGGATTGGGCATCGCGTCGAAGGTCCGCTTCAACGCCTCGCGCATGTTCTTGGTGACCGGCCCGGTGACCATCAGCACGTCGGCATGGCGGGGCGAGGCGACGAAGCGGAAGCCGAAGCGCTCGATGTCGTAGAAGGCGTTGTTGAGCGCGTGCATCTCGAGCTCGCAGCCATTGCAGGAACCGGCGTCGACCGCGCGGATCGACAGGCTCCGGCCGAGCCGCTTGCGGGCAGCGCCGTCGAGCGCGCGCGCCAGTTCGTCGACAGCCGCGTCGCTGACTTGCGGCGGCCGCTCGGTCAAGGGCGGACGGATCAGGCTTTCGAAGAGCAGCTTGCGCATGGCGGTGTGCCTTGGCCCAGGTTGGAGCAGTTCAGCGTCCGATAGAATCGCCGATCTGCTCCAACTCTTTGTTTTTGCGCAATTCCGGACGGAAAACCGCTGCGCACTTTTCCTGGAATTGCTCTAGAGATCATGGCCGGAATAGGAGCAGTTGAACGATTTGTTGCAGATCGGGAAGTCGGCGACGATGTTGCCTTCGATCGCTGCTTCCAGGAGCGGCCACTGGAACCATGAAGGGTCGCGCAGGTGGCAACGCTCGATCGTGCCGCCCTCGCCGATGCGCAGCCAGACCAATATGTCGCCTCGGAAACCCTCGACCAGCGCCATGCCCTCGCGCGGCCCATCCGCGGCCCCATCCGCCGCGACCTCGACGAGGGTCGGGCCGGCGGGCAGTCGCCCGAGAATCTGCTCGACCAGCGACAGGCTCTGCTCGACTTCCCGCACGCGGATCCAGACGCGCGCGTTGACGTCGCCCTCCTGCAGCACCGGCACGTCGAAGGCGAGCTCGTCGTAAGGCGCGTAGCCCGGCGCGCGCCGCGCATCGAAATCGCGGCCCGAGGCGCGCCCGACATAGCCGCCGGCGGCATATTGCCGGGCAAGCTCGACCTTCAGCCGGCCGGTCGCCACCGTGCGGTCCTGCAGCGAGGCCGTGTTGTCGTAGAGCTCGACCAGATGCGGGAAGCGCTGCCTGATCTCCGCGACCAGCGATCGGATGGCGTTCGCCCCCGCCTCGTCGAGATCGCCTGTCACGCCGCCGGGCACGATGCGGTCGCGCATCAGGCGATGGCCGAAGGCCGCGTCGGCGGCGCGCAGCACGCGTTCGCGCAGCACCCCGCAATGCGCATGCATGATCGCGAAAGCGGCGTCGTTGCAGATGGCGCCGATGTCGCCGAGGTGATTGGCCAGGCGCTCCAGCTCGGCCATCAGCGCCCGCAGCCAGATCGCGCGCGGCGGTGGCGCGACGCCGAGCGCGGCTTCGACAGCGCGGGCGAAGGCCAGCGAATAGGCGACCGTGCTGTCGCCCGAGGTCCGGCCCGCCAGCTTGGCCGCGCGATCCAGGGATGCGCCGGCCATCAGGCCCTCTATGCCCTTGTGCGCATAGCCCAGCCGCTCTTCCAGCCGCACCACCGTTTCGCCGCCAGCCGTGAAGCGGAAATGTCCCGGCTCGATGATGCCGGCATGCACCGGCCCGACCGCAATCTGGTGGAGGCTCTCGCCCTCCGCTGCCAGGAACCGGTAGGAGGCGGCGGCCGCCGGCCCGCCGGGCTGCGCCGCCAGGGGATGGCTGATGCCCCATTGGCCATGGTCGAGCCAGCGGCGGGTGTCGGGCAGGCCCTGCGGCGCCAGCCCGAACAGGTCCGCCGCGGCGCGTTCCAGCCGCAAGGCGGGCGGATGATATTGGCCGACCGAAGGGTAGCGGCCGCCCCGGCAGTCCAGGCTGATGACGCCGATGTCGAGCGCTTCGTCCAGAAGCGCCATGTGTACCTTGTCCGGCTCCCCCCACAAGCCGAGCAGGCTCCAGCGGCCCTTGGCGAGCTGCTCGACGGCGAGGTTCCAGACCTGCGGGGCCACCACGGCGCGCGGCCAGGGAAGGTGATACTCGATCCGGCGGGCGGCCTCGATGAGATCGGCGAGTGCGGGCAAATTCTTCCGGGTCATCCGCCTCACCCCAAGATCCCGGCGACATGCTGGAACCACGCCACCAGCGGCGCCGGCAGGTAGATGCCGGCGGCAAACACCAAAGCGAGGTGCGAATACATCGGCACGTAGGATGCCTCGACCGGCGCGGTGCCGCCGCGCGGCTCGCCGAAGGCGAGCCCGGTCAGCCGCAGCAACAGTGCCCCGAAGGCGATAAGCAGCCCGAACACCAGCGGGATCGCCAGCCACGGATGCCTGGCGAAAGTCGAGCTGACGACCAGGAATTCGCTCATGAAGATGCCGAGCGGCGGCAGGCCGGCGATGGCCACGACGCCGATGACGAGCGCCCAGCCAAGTCCGGGATGGCTTTCGGTCAGCCCCCTGATCTCGGAGATCTTCTGCGTGCCCTTGACCTGCGCGATATGGCCGACGGCGAAGAAGATCGCCGATTTGGTCAGGCTGTGCATGACCATGTGCAGCAGGCCGGCGAAGTTGGCGAGCGGGCCGCCCATGCCGAAAGCGAAGACGATGATGCCCATGTGCTCGATCGAGGAATAGGCGAACAGGCGTTTGATGTCGCGGCGGCGGTAGAGCATGAAGGCCGCGAAGATCAGCGAGGTCAGTCCCATCGTGACCATCAGCGGGCCGGGACCGATGGCCTGCGGGCTCGCCGCGAGCAGGAGCTTGAAGCGCAGCACGGCATAGAGCGCGACGTTGAGCAGCAGGCCCGAGAGCACCGCCGAGATCGGCGTCGGGCCTTCCGCATGCGCGTCGGGCAGCCAGGCATGCAAGGGGGCAAGGCCGACCTTGGTGCCGTAGCCAAGCAGCAGGAAGATGAAGGCGACGCTGAGCAGCGCCGGGTCGAAATGCGCAGCCTTTTCGATCAGCACCGACCAGACCATGGCGTTGGTGCCTTCGCCGACCACCGGCTGCGCGGCCATGTAGACGAGAATGGTGCCGAACAGCGCGAGCGCGATGCCGACGCTGCCGAGGATGAAATATTTCCACGCCGCTTCCAGCGCCTCATGCGTGCGGTAGATGCCGACCATCAGCACGGTAGTCAGCGTGGCGAGCTCCACCGCGACCCACATCAGGCCGATATTGTTCGACACGAAGGCGAGGTTCATGCCGAACATCATGATCTGGTACATCGCATGGTAGAACCGGAGGTTCGGCGCGGTCAGGCGCCCGGTCTCCAGCTCATGCGCGATATAGGACGCGCTGAACACGCTGGTGGTGAAGCCGACGAATGTGTTGAGCACGATGAAGACGATGTTGAGGTCGTCGACCAGCAGATATTGCCCAGGCGCCGGCCGGTCGGTGACGAACAGCGAGAGCGCCGCAAGCAGGGTGAGCAGGCTGGCCACGACATTGACGGCCGCCGTCATCCGATAGTTCGGCAATGCCGCCAGGATAGCCGCTGCGCCCGCCGGGATGAAAAGGATCGCGGCCACGGCATCGAAGGAGAATCCGCTCAACGGCGTTCTCCCCGGTAGTCGTCGAGCGCGCCGATATCGACCGAATCGAACCGTTCGCGGATGCGGAACAGGAAGACGCCGATGACGATGAAGGCGATCAGGATCGAGAAGGCGACGCTGATCTCGACGACCAGCGGCATGCCCTTGGCGCCGGTGGCGGCCAGAACCAGGCCGTTTTCCAGCGACATGAAGCCGACGACCTGGCTGACGGCGTTGCGCCTCGTGACCATCACCAGCAGCCCCAGCAGGATGATCGACAGCGCGAAGGCGAGATCCTCGCGGGCGAGCGGGTCGGCCTCGGGCGTCACCCGAAGCATCAGCACCACGGAGAGCGTCACCAGTCCGATGCCGGCGAGCATGGTCGGGCCGATGCCGACCGCGGTCTCGATGTCGCGATGGATGCCGAGCCGCTGGATGATGCGGTGCAGTCCGACGGGAATGACGATCGCCTTGAAGACCAGCGCTATCGCCGCGGTGATGTAGAGGTGATGCGCATCCTGGATATAGGCCTGCCAGGCCACCGACAGGGCAAGCATGACCGCATGCAGCGCAAAGACGTTGATCAGCGCGAACAGCCGGTCCTGGTAGAGCATCATGAAGGAGATCAGCACCAGGCTGCCGGCGAGCAGATGGGCGATGTCGAAGGTGAGACCGTTCATCACAGGCTCCGCGAGACGAACAGCAAAAGCGTGCCGAGCAGCGCCAGCATCAGCGCCGCGCCCAGGAAATCCGGTACGCGGAAGACACGCATCTTGGCGACCGCCGTCTCGAACACGGCAAGCAGGATGGCAAGCACCGTGAGCTTGCCGAGATAGGCGACGGCGCCGATGGCCAGCGCCTTCGGCCCTGCGCTTGCGTCGTCCAGACCCCAGGGCAGGAAGACGCAGGAGATCAGCGACATGTAGAGCAGCAGCTTGAGAAAGGTGGCGAGCTCGATCATCGCCAGATGGCGGCCGGAATATTCCAGGATCATCGCCTCATGCACCATGGTGAGCTCCAGATGCGTGGCCGGATTGTCGACCGGAATGCGCGCATTCTCGGCGATCGCCACCATCACGAGCGCAATCAGCGACATGCCGAGCGACACCCTCAGTCCGACTTGCGGAGAGCCCATGAAGGCGGCGACGGTCGAAAGCTGCGTGGCGCCGGCCACCAGCGCCAGGCTGAAGACGATGAGCAGCATCGCGGGTTCGGCGAGCGATGCGATCATCACCTCGCGGCTGGCGCCGATGCCGCCGAAGCTGGTGCCGACATCCATTCCGGCCAGCGCCTGGAAGAAGCGCGCGCTGCCGAGCAGCGCCACGATGACGATGAGGTCGGCCGCCCAGCTGAACTCGAGGCCGGTGGCGAATGTCGGGACGAGCGCCGCCGCCACCCAGGTTGCGGCGAAGATCAGATAGGGCGTCACGCGGAACAGCCAGGACGCATTGTCGGCCAGCACCACCTCCTTGCGCATCAGCCTGACGAGATCGCGATAGGGCTGGATCAGCGGGGGGCCTTGCCGCCGCAGCAGCCTTGCCTTCACCTTGCGCACGAAGCCGATCAGAAGCGGCGCCAGCAGAAGCACGACCAGCATCTGCGCGCCCTGCACGGCCAGCTGGAAAATCATGGCCATAGCGCAAGCACCAGAAGCAGGATGACGAGGTAGAGGAACACCAGCGTCAGATACCGACGGATGGTCAGGAACTGCAGGTGGTTCAGCCGCTCGGTGGCGAAATCGATCGCGCCGGTGATCGGCTGGTAGAAGATCTCCCAGGCCACGTCATGCATGTCCACCTTGAGACGCGCCGGCTCGAGGGAGCCCGGCGCCGGCATGTCCACCGTCTCGCGGGCCCTGAACGCGAAGCCGCCGAAGACGCGGCGAATAGGCTGCGCGAAGCTGACGGCGGTGTATTGCGCGGCCGGCGCCGCGTCCGCGAAGCCGCACCCCCAGGCAATGCCCCGTCGCAGCGCATGCGAGGCGAAGCGGTGGATGAAGAAGGCCGCGAGCGACGCCGAGACGGCGATGAAGGCGAACACCAGCAGACCGTTATAGGAGCTGCGGCTCTCGGCGATCGGCACGATCGACAGCCAGGGCTGCGCCATCTGCACCGGCATGCGGTCGCCGATGAGCGAAATCGTCACCGGCGACAGGGCGTCGATGACGAAGCCGGGCAGGATGCCGGCCAGCAGGCAGAAGGCGGCAAGCACCGCCATCGCCGCCAGCGACCAGCGGTCGACCTCATGCGCCCGTTCCACCGCCGCCGACCGCGCCCGGCCGAGGAAGGTGATGCCGAATGCCTTGACGAAGCAGGCCGCGGCCAGCGCCGCCGCCAGGGCCAGCATGCCGCCGACCGCGGGCACGATGACCTTCAGCCCCCATTGCGGCAGCTCGGGGCTGCGCAATATGGCCTGGAAGACCAGCCATTCTGACGCGAAGCCGTTGAAGGGCGGCAGCGCCGAGATCGAGACGCAGCCGACGAGGAAGACGAAACTGGTCACCGGCAGGCGGTGGATGAGGCTGCCGAGCTTTTCCATGTCGCGCTCGCCGGTCGACGTCAGCACCGCGCCGGCGCCGAAGAACAGCAGGCTCTTGAAGAAGGAATGGTTGAGCACATGAAAGAGCGCCGCGGTGAAGGCCAGCGCCGCGGCCGAGGGCATGGCATTCGCCTTGAAGGCGAGCGCAAGGCCGAGGCTGGTGAAGATGACGCCGATATTCTCAATGGTCGAGTAGGCGAGCAGCCGCTTCAGGTCCTTTTCCATCAGCGCGTGAAGGATGCCCAGCACCGCCGTCACGCCGCCGATGAGAAGCACAGCTATGCCCGACCACCATGCCGGCTCGCCAAGCAGGTCGAACACCACGCGGATGAAGCCGTAGATGGCGACCTTGGTCATGATGCCGCTCATCAGCGCCGAGACGTGGCTGGGCGCTGCCGGATGAGCAAGCGGCAGCCAGGCATGCAGCGGCACGAGGCCGGCCTTGGAGCCGGCGCCGAGCAGCATGAGAACGAGCACCGCGCCCGCCGCGAGCGGGCCGGGATGCGCCGTCCGCATCGCGTCGAACGCGTAGGTTCCCGCCGGTCCGGCCAGCAGGCCGAAGGCAAGCAGCAGCGCCATCGTGCCGAAGCTCGCCATCACCAGGTAGATATAGCCGGCCCGCCTGTTGGCCTCGTCGCGGTGGTGCGCCATGACCAGCGCCCAGGAAGCGAGCGACATGAATTCCCAGGACAAGAGGAAGCTGAAGGCGTCGTTGGCCAGCACGACGAGGTTCATGCCGGCGAGGAACGCCGGGTAGAACGGCATCACCCGATGCGGCGCCGATTCGTGCCGGCCGTAGCCGAGACCGTAGAGGCTGGCGATGGCGCCGCCCAGATTGACGACGAGGAGGAAGAACGCCGACAGGCCGTCGAGGCGGAATCGGGCGCCGGTCCAGGGCAGGCCGAGCGGCAAGGTGGCGGACGCCTCGCCGGAGTTGCCGGCGAGATGGCCGGCAACGATCACCACCAGGACGGCTGAAATGACAAACGCGGCGCCATAGACCAGACGCGTCGCAAAGCTGTGCCGGCTGACGGCCGCGGCGAGGACGGCTGTCGCCAGAAGCGCGGCAGGGCCGCACAGCAGAAGCGCGACGGTCGAATTCACGGCTGGCTCCCGCCGGATTCGGCCCCGTCGCCATCGGCTTCGGATACCTTGGCCGGATCGAAACCGGCTTTCAGCCGCACGCCGCGTCCGCCGCCCTGGCTCACCGCGCCTTCCCCGATCAGCTCGATGCCGGATACCTCGAGCGCCGCGATCAGCTTCATCAGCGAATCGACATTGCCCCGGATGATCGAGCCGCTGGCTTCCATGCGCTGGATCGTCGGCACCGACAGGCCGGACAATTCGGCAAGCCGGCGCTGATCGATGCCGAGCAGCGATCTGGCGGCGCGCAATTGCGGTGCGGTTATCACCGAGGACTCTCTTGTTCAGTTCTGAGATATGAGGTCTCGGTGCTGTACCCTACATTAAAATGTCCCATCGTCAAGGATTGATGTTTCAAACATCTATGTTGATGGTAGGCGGCTGTAGGTCGGCTATGGGCATTTGCCGGCGGAAGATCAATTGCGGGCGGCTGTGCCGGGACCTTCATCGCGGACACCGGCGGGTAGACATATGGGGCCGACCTTGCCGGGGCGGCCATGCGCGGTCCGCTTACGGTTCTCCCGCTCCGCCGAGCCGCCGGTCGAGCCACACCAGCACTTCCCCGGCAAGGGCGAAGCCGAGCGCGATGAGAGCGCTGTTTATGAGGGTCTGCGCCCAGCCGATCCGGGCGACGTCGATGAACGGATAGGGATAACGCGCTTCGAAAGACCCGCGAACCAGGGCGTAGACGAGATAGAGGAGCGGATAGAGCGCCCATAGAAGCGGAGCCCGGCGGGTCAGCGCGCCCTTGCGGACGAAGGCTAGCCAGAAAACGATCGTCAGTGCCGGCGTCACCCGGTGAAGCAGGACGTTGGCGAGCTGCGAGCCGCCGGTAAGTTCCTGCAGGCCCTGCAGCAGCAGGGCATAGACGACGCCGACGAGCGCGATGTTGACGAGGGTCGCGCCGAGCAGCCATGGCGTCGCGAAGCGCGCCTTCGCCGCGACGCCGGTGAACACGACCGCGACCAGAAGATTGGTGGTGATCGTGAAGTAGCCGAGCAGTCGCCAAAGCACGGCGGGCCACGAAGCCGGCCCGTCGGCGAGCGCGTGGAAATGCACGCCGATCCCGGTCCATGCCGCCAGCGCGATAAGCGCGGCGAGGAGCCGTGCCGGGATGCCGTGGGTTCCGAGGTCAGCCTGCGTCACGACGTGGTGTCCGTTCTGCTCAACGCCCGCCCGATATGGATTTATAGCCGCGTCGGTGGCCGCAGGAAACTCGGCTCGGTCGGCGGGAGCAGAAAAGCGGTGCCGGCGCGGCCTCGGCGTCATGCCCGCTCGTCGGGAACCGAAAGGATGTCGGCCTCGACGACGCAATAAGGAACATGGCGGAAATCGCGGATGCGTACGACCTCCTCGCCGCGCCAGTCGATCAGCACGAAGCCGCGCACGGCGTCGTCCGCCCGCGGGTTGCGAATCAGGATCGCCGGCCGGCCGTCGACGAAGCCGAGCGACAGCGCCCAGTCGCCGAGGCGGTCGTAATTGCCGAAATAGGTCGAGGCCTCCTTCTTGCCGTTGAGGCGGGTCCGACTGACGACGTCGACCTGGACATCCTCGGCGATCAGCCTTCTCACCCCGTCGAAATCGCGCGCGTTGAACAGGTCGACATAGCGGCGCAGCCGGCGCTCCTCCTCCGGGTCGAGCTTCGGCATGGCGACTTCGTCGGTTTGCGCGGCAAGCGCCTTCAGCTCCGCCCGGCCGCGATGCAGCGCCGCCTTGGTTGCAGCCAAGGTCGCGCCCGTCACGTCGCAGGTTTCGGAAAGGCTGAGGCCGAGCACGTCGGTCAGGACCACGGCGCTGCGCTGTGCCGGCGTCAGCTGCATGAAAGCGCGCAGGCTTGCCGCCGCCGCAAGCCTCGCCTCGGCGTTGGCCGAGTGATCCTCGATCGTCGTCATGTCGGCCTCGGTGATGCGGGAGCGGTCCCGCTGGCGGCGGCGCAGATGATCCTGCGCCGCATTGTGGGCAATGCGGAACAGCCACTGCTCCGGGCGTTCGACCAGAGCGCCGCCGTCATACGCGGCAAGCGCCTTCACCACCGCCTCCTGCACGATGTCCTCGCCGTCGATCGACGAACCCGCCATGCGGGCGGCGTAGCGGTGCAGTTTCGGCCGCAGGCCGACGAGCATGGCCTCAAGTTCCGCACGGCCGAACCCTGCCAAGCTCATCGTTCTCTTTCTCTCACGCCAATGCCAAGGTCAGGCGGGCACGGCTTCACCGGCCCTGGCCAGCATACGATAATTGCCGACGATCTTCGCCGGCGACCTCACAAGCGGCGTCGAACGCCGGCCGGCGTGATCGGCGCCGAACGCCTTGAAGGCGTCGAGTTCGGTCAGCGCCGAACTGTCCTTGTCATAGCCGACAAGGTGGACGAATTCGCCATTCTCCAGTTCGACCACCAGATAGCGCACCGATTGCGGCTGCGTTTCATCCAGCGCCTCGAACACTTTTGCCGCCAGCGCCCGGTTCTCGGCGATGCTGGCATCCTTCACGCCGTAGCGGATGAGATTGTAGGTCATGGTCGTCTCCTGGTTGCGGGTCTACGTGAAGAAGACGTTCCATGGGCCCGAAAGGATTCCCGGCCGAGTTACTATCTTTCGTGTGATCAGCTGGTTCCGCCGATCATGGAGACGATCGTGTCGTCGCCGGCCGATTGCGGTCGCATCCGGCCGCTGGCCAGCTCGATCGACAGTCTGCACAAGGCTGAGTTGACGGGCGTGGCCATGCCGTGCAGCCGCCCGAGAAGCACGATCTCGCCATTGAGGAAATCGGTTTCGAGGGAGCCGGTCCCGCGCACGATGCTCTGCAGCGTCGAGGAACCGACGCGCACGCGGCCCGGCACGGCGCTGATGGTCAGTTCCTCGCGGGCCATGGCGTCGGTCTTGTCCCACGCGATCCCGGCGGCAGTCAGCACCGCCTCCGCCTCGGCGCGGGCCTTCGCATACCATTTCCGCTGCAGCTCGGTGTCCGCAAGTGCAGCGTCGATGATGTTGCGAAGATTGGCCAGCAGCTTGCGATATTTGCTGCCCATCACATTGTCCCTGGAGTCGACGATGAAGCCGGACGCGCGGAGAACCCCGCACAGTTTCTCGACGGTGCCGTCGGTTCCGGACGGATAGCGGCCGATATCGAAGGCGCCGATCTTGGGCGCGAAATAGGCCGCGACCTCGCCGGGCGTGTCGTAATCGGCCGGCAGCATCACCGTCGCGCCATAGACATTGGCGAAGAAACGCAAGGCCAGCGCCTCGTTGGCGACGCCGTTCTGGAAACAGAATATCGGCTGCGTGGAAACGCCTGTGGCGTTGAGCCGTTGCAGCGCGCCCAGCGTATCGGGCGTTTTCATCGTGAGCAGCACGACATCGTCGGGCCTGAACGAAATCTCCGCCGGATCGGCATGGACGGGAAAGCGCGCGGTCCTGGTGCCTTGCGGGGTGGAAAGCGACAGCCCCGAAGCGCGGATGGCATCGAGCTGCCTGCCGCGAGCGATGCCGAGCACCGAGTGCCCAGAGAAACTCAGCTGGGCCGCGATGGCGCCGCCGACCGCGCCGATGCCATAGACGATAATGCGCATGTCATTCTCATTGCGATTGGAGTTCGTTCACGACAGCAATTCCAGGAAAAATGGGAGCGGTGTTCCGTGTGGCACTGCCTCAAACAAAGACATAGAGCGCTTCACCGTTTCCGTGAAACGGCGAAGCGCCCCGCGCCCTCCGTTCACGCAATCGTGGCCGCCGCCGCCCGTCCCGCGCTGCGGCCCGAAAAAATGCAGCCGCCGAGGAAGGTGCCTTCCAGCGCCGCGTAGCCATGCACGCCGCCGCCGCCGAACCCGGCCACCTCGCCCACCGCATAGAGCCCCGGCACCGGCTGGCCCTCGGCGTCGAGCACGCGGCTGTCGAGATCGGTCTCAAGCCCGCCCAGCGTCTTGCGGGTGAGGATGTTGAGGCGCACCGCGATCAGCGGGCCGTTAGCCGGGTCAAGCATCTTGTGCGGCTTTGCCGTGCGGATCAGCTTGTCGCCGAGATAGGCACGCGCGCCGCGCAGCGCCGTGACCTGCGCGTCCTTGGAGAAGGGGTTGTCGAGCTGCATGTCGCGAGCGCGGATCTCGCGCTCGACCTGCGCGACATCAAGCAGCGGCTCGCCGCCGGCGAGCGCGTTCATGCGCGCCACCAGCTTCGCAAGGTCGGCCTCGACGATGAAGTCCTCGCCCTTCTCCATGAAGGCTTTCACCGGGCCGGGAATGCCCGATGTCGCGCGGCCCAGCACCTGCCGCCAGCTCTTGCCGGTGAGGTCGGGGTTCTGCTCCGATCCCGACAGCGCGAACTCCTTCTGGATGATCTTCCTCGTCAGGATGAACCAGGAATAATCGAAGCCGGTGCTCATGATGTGGCTGAGCGTGCCCAGCGTGTCGAAGCCCGGATAGAGCGGCACCGCCAGCCTTTTGCCGCGCGCGTCGAGCCAGAGCGAGGACGGGCCGGGCAGGATGCGGATCGCATGCTCGGTCCAGATCGGCGCCCAGTTCCTGATCCCTTCGACATAGTGCCACATGCGGTCGCGGTTGATGATCCTTCCGCCCGCAGCCTCGGTGATCGCCAGCATGCGGCCGTCGACATGGTCGGGAACACCAGTGATCATGCGCTTCGGCGGCGCGCCCAGGCGCTCAGGCCAATTCTTGCGCACCAGCTCGTGGTTGCCGCCGATGCCGCCGGAAGCGACGATCACCGCTTGCGCATGGAGCTCGAAGTCTCCAGTCACCGCGCGTGAGCTCTTGCGGCCGCGCTCGACGCTGCTCGGCTCGAGGATGTCACCGCGCACGCCCGTCACCGTGTCGCCGGTGCGGATGATCTCGTTGACCCGGTGGCGGAACCTGAACGCGACCAGCCCGCGCTTTTGCGCTTCGCGCGCGCGCAGCACGAAAGGTTCGATCACGCCGGGCCCGGTGCCCCAGGTGATGTGGAAGCGCGGAACCGAGTTGCCGTGGCCGACGGCATTGCCGCCGCCGCGCTCGGCCCAGCCGACCACGGGGAAGAATTTCAGGCCCCTCTCGATCAGCCAGGAGCGCTTCTCGCCGGCGGCGAAGCCGACATAGGCCTCCGCCCATTTGCGCGGCCAGAAATCCTCCGGACGGTCGAAGGCGGCCGTGCCCATCCAGTCTTCGAGCGCGAGGTCGTGCGAGTCGCGGATGCGCATGCGCCGCTGCTCGGGCGAATCGACCAGGAACAGCCCGCCGAAGGACCAGAAGGCCTGCCCGCCCAGCGACTGTTCCGGCTCCTGGTCGACGAGGATGACCTTCCTGCCGGCATCAGCCAGCTCGGCAGCGGCAACGAGGCCGGCCAGCCCCGCGCCGACAATGATCACATCCGCGTCAGCCATCTATTCCTCCCAGAAGTTAGCCGGCAGCTTGTTGTGAGGATTTAGACGGGTTCCCAGCCGTCCTTGTCGCCGGCGCGGAAGATGGCGTCGATGACCTTCTGGTTCAGCACCGATTCCTCCAGCGTGAAGACACGGTTCTTGCCGCCCTGGGCGGCGCGCACGAAGGCTTCGACTTCCAGCCGGTACTGCTGCGTGCCGGGGAAGCGGAACACCTGCGCCTCGGTGTGGTTCTGGTTGTGCAGCTCGATGCGGTGGTGCTCGTAGAGCCCGGCATTGAACGGGCCGAAGATCTCGATGAAGCCCTTCTCGCCGTGGAACACCATCACCTGCCGCGCCGCCATCTGCGTCGACAGATAGAAGGACAGCTCGAAGTCGCCGAAATCGGCGCGGATCGAGGAGTAGATGTCGGTGCCGAAGGTCTTGTCGCGTTCGATCGTCGCCTGCACGCGCAGCGGCTCCTTGCCGGTCGAGAAGCGCGTCGACACCGTCGGATAGACGCCGATGTCGGGCAGCGCGCCGCCGCCGAGGTCGAGCTGGTTGCGCATGTTCTTGGGGTCGACATTGTAATAGGAGAACGCACCCTGCACATGGCGCAGCCGGCCGATGGCGCCGCCGGCGATGAGGTCGCGCACCTTGATCCATTGCGGGTGGTAGACGACCATGAAGGCCTCGCAGACCAGCACCTTCTTTTGGTCGCGCAGCTTGATCAGCGGCGGGATATCCTTGGCGTCGAGCGCCAGAGGCTTTTCGACCAGCACATGCTTGCCGGCCTCGATCGCCTTTGCCGTCCATTCGACATGCTGCGAGGTCGGCAGCGGGATGTAGACGCCGTCGACCTCCTTGGACGCAAGCAGCTCCTCATAGGAGCCGAAAGCATGGCGGGCGCCGAAACGCTCGCCCAATGCCTTGGCCTTCGACAGATCGCGGCTGGCGATCGCCGACAGGACGCCGTTCTCCGAGTCCACGATTGCCGGCAAAAGCTGCTCGCGGCCGATCTTCGCCGTCGACAGAACACCCCATCGGAACATCACGCTTCTCCATGTCGATTATCTCGATGGAGGTGTGCCCGAAATCGACGGAAAAGCCAATCGCAGACGCTCCGTGCAGCTTGGCGCATGCATTGTCCAGCGTAGCGCTGGTCG
>CCNB01000010.1:93913-97549 GCA_000824785.1 Mesorhizobium plurifarium
AGAGGAAAGGCGCCAAGCCTTTTTGCCGGCAACGCTTGTCCAGCAACGCTCCCTTCCTTTCCCTCCGGAGGGGGAAAGGTGGCGCTGCGAAGCAGCGACGGATTGGGGGAACCACGTGGCAATCAAGCCGCGGCCCGATCCGTCACGCCAGTAACAGAAGATGGGATAGCGTAGCCCGCCTTTGGCGGGGGCGAGGAAATGGCGCTACCCCCTTCTCCCCGTCAGCGTCATGTCGAAATCGACGACGTTGGAATAGAGCGGCGTGCCGACATCCATGCCGTAGCGCGACCTGAGCACCTTGCCGGTGACGTGGAACTTGATGGTCCCGCCCCGCAAGCCGCCGAGCTCGGCCGTGAATTTTTCCGGAAACGTCTTGCCGCGCGCCGTCAGCCGGCCGGTCACCAGCGCTGTCGTGTCGCCGGTGCGGGTGACGCTGGTCGAGCGGAACTGGATTTGCGGATTGTTGGCCGCGTCGAATACCGCGTCGGAGCGCAGGAAGGCATCGATGCGGCCTTGCCCGGTACCGACGCTTTCGGGATAGATGGTGAGGTCGACCTTCGAGCGGCCGACATCGCCATTGTCGATGCGGATCGTGCCTTTGAAGCGACCGAAGGCGCCATCGAAGCCGCCGCCGCCGGCCTTGCCGATGGTGAAGCGGATCGAGGAGCCCGACGGGCTGATCGTGTAGCTGCCGGCGGCGTCGCTGAGCGCCACGGCGGCAACGGCAGGCACGGTGAGGCAAGCGGCGAAGGCCGCCAATCCGAAGATGCGCGTGTTCATGGGTTTCGTCCCTCCGCAGATACGCTTTTTTCTGCGTTTTCGTCCCACCAACGAATGATGGCGCGGTTCTATTCCCTGCCTGACGAAGGTGTGATCATGCGCGTCAGCACCGTGTCGCGCAGCAGGAAATGATGGCGCAGCGCCGCCGCGATGTGCAGCGCCACCAGCGCGATGCCGGCATAGGCGAGATACCAATGCGCCGAAGTCCAGAAGCTTTCCGCCGCATCGGATTCGACAAGCGGCAAATTGGGCATCACGAAGAGGTTGAACGGCATGGTCGGGATTTCCAGCGTCGACACCGAGACCAGCGCCCAGCCGGAGAGCGGCAGCGCGATCTGGAAGGCATAGAGCGCGAAATGCGCCAGCGGCGCTGTCCTTCGCTCCAGCGTTCCGACCGAGGCCGGCAGGGCCGGCGCCGCGTTGCCGAGCCGCCAGGCGATGCGCAGGATAATCAGGCCGAGCAGCAGGAAGCCGAAGGATTTGTGCAGCTGGATCAGCTCGAAGGAGGTGCGCTGGCTCGTCGTGCGCACCATGAGATAGCCGAGCGCGAACTGGCCGATGAAGAGGGCGCCGATCAGCCAGTGCAGGAGGATCATCGCCCAGCCATAGCGGGTCGGGGTGTTGGTGAGGGATTGCATGGGAGGCGAACGAAGCAGGCGCCGGTTTTCTTCCGGCTCTGCTTGAGGGCGGGCAATTCCATAAGGCGTTCCCCTCTCCGTCTCGGCTGCGCTGCCGGATGCGATTATACTTCTCGCGGGGAGGAGCTACCCGCTCACCCTGAAGAAATCCACGAACGCTCTAAGCGCCGGCCGCATCTGGCGGCGACTGGGATAATATACGAAGAAACCCTCGAAGAACGGGCACCAGTCTTCCAGCACGCGGATCAGCCGGCCGTCGGCGAGCGGCGCCCGCACATAGGGCTCGAAGACGAAGGCAAGTCCGGCGCCGTCGACCGCCGCCTGGGCGATCAGATGGTCCTCGTCGAGGATCAGCGGCCCTTCGACCGCTATCTCGATTTCCTCGCCGTCCTTCTCGAATTCCCAGCGATAGAGGATGCCGCTGGAGAAACGGAAGCGGATGCAGCGGTGGTCCGCCAGCTCACGCGGATGGCGCGGCTTCGGCATGGTCGCGAAATAGGATGGTGAGCCGACCACCGCGCCGCGTATGTCGGGCCCGATGCGCACCGCGATCATGTCGCGCTGCAGGCTTTCGCCGAGCCGCACGCCGGCGTCGAAACCGCCTTCGACCACGTCGGTGAAGCGGTCCTCGATGACGATCTCCAGGACGATGTCGGGATAGGCGGCGGCAAAGGCGCCGAGCCGTGGCGTCAGCGTCAGATGCGCAGCCGTGCGCGGCACGGTCAGCCTGAGATTGCCGGCCGGCCGGTCGCGCGCCTCGGCCGCCGTTTCCAGCGCGAGGTCGATCTCGGACAGCGCCGGCCGCAGCCGTTCGAGCAGCCGCGCGCCTTCCTCGGTCGGCGATACGCTGCGCGTGCTGCGGGCGAGCAGCCGCACGCCGAGCCGCGCCTCCAGGCTCGACACCGCGTGGCTGACCGCCGAGGGCGCGATGCCGAGCTCGCGCGCCGCGCCGCGAAAGCTGGCGCATTGGGCGACGGTGGCGAGCACCGCGAGCTGCGAAAGGTTCGTTCGGTTCATTGTTCTATTTTATAGAGCAAGCCGTACAAAAGAGACAGAATTATCGAACGGGCCGGCAGGCGCTATCTCATGCCCATCGCAACAAGGAGATGCGCCATGCAAACCCGCAAACTTGGAACTGAACTCGAAGTCTTCCCCGTCGGCCTCGGCTGCATGGGCATGAGCTTCGGCTATGGCGGCCAGCCCGAGGCGGAAGCCATCGCCACGCTGCGCCGCGCCGTCGAGATCGGAGTGACCTTCTTCGACACGGCCGAGGTCTACGGCCCCTTCGAGAACGAGATCCTGCTCGGCAAGGCGCTGAAGCCGGTGCGTGACAAGGTCACCATCGCCACCAAATTCGGTTTCAAGATTTCCGAGCAGGGCTCCGGCACCGACCGCATGATCGGCGTCGACAGCCGTCCCGAGCACGTCAAGGCGGTCGCGGACGCTTCGCTGAAGCGGCTCGATACCGATGTGATCGACCTTTATTACCAGCACCGCGTTGACCCGAACGTGCCGATCGAGGAAACGGTCGGCGCCATGGCCGAGCTGGTGCGTGAAGGCAAGGTGCGGGCGCTTGGCCTGTCGGAGGTGAGCGCAGCCACGCTGCGCCGGGCGCATGCCGTGCACCCGATCGCCGCCGTGCAGAGCGAATACTCGCTGTGGAGCCGCGATCCGGAGGACGAGATCCTCGCCGTCTGCCGCGAGCTCGGCGTCGGCTTTGTCCCCTACAGCCCGCTTGGCCGCGGCCTGCTCACCGGCACGCTCAGCAAGCCTGACGCGCTCGGCGCCGGCGACTGGCGGCTGACCCTGCCGCGCTTCCAGGCCGAGGCGATGGAAGCCAACAACGCGGTCATCGCGGTGCTGGAGAAGATGGCTGCCGGGAAGGGCGTGACAACGGCGCAGCTGGCGCTCGCCTGGGTGCTGCACCAGGGCGATTTCATCGTGCCGATCCCCGGCGCAAGGAAGATCCGGCACCTGGAGCAGAACACGGCGGCGGCCGGGATTGAGCTGAGCGCGGCGGAAGTGGCGGCGATCGGCGATGCGTTGTCGCCGGACAAGGTGGTCGGCAAGCGCTATACGGAGGAATTGCTGGCGCTGGTGAACGGGTGAGGGTTGAAAGGGGGCGTTTCGGCTTTTCGTTGAAAGGTAGGCGCGAGGCCCCCCTCTCTGGCCTGCCGGCCATCTCCCCCCCTCAAGGGCTAGGGGATGCACACATCGT
>CCNB01000011.1:0-13267 GCA_000824785.1 Mesorhizobium plurifarium
AACGATGTGTGCATCCCCTAGCCTCAAGGGGGGGAGATTAGCTCTCACCCCCTCCACACCCCTTCCTTCCTGAGATCATCCATGGTCCGCGAAATGCCTTCGCGCAGGATCGCCACCATATCGTCGACCTGCTCTTTGGTGATGATCAGCGGCGGCGACATCACGCACATGTTGATCAGCGGCCGCACCAGAAGGCCGAGCTCGTGGCAATGCGCGTCGATGCGCTTTCCGACATCCTTGTCGAGCTGCAGCGCATCCTTGCTCTCGCGATCGGCGACGCATTCCACGCAAGCCATCAGGCCGACGCCGCGCACCTCGCCGACCAGAGGCAGCTCTTCCAGCGTCTTGAGCCGCGCCTGGAAATAGGGCGCGATCTCGCGGGTGTGCTGAAGCACGCCCTCTTCCAGCAGGTCGAGATTCGCGAGCGCCACCGCGCAGCCGATCGGATGGCTGGTATAGGTCAAACCATGGCCGAACAGCGCGTCGGGATGGTTGGACCTGCGCAGCTCTTCCAGCAGCCGATCCGAGATGATGACGCCGCCGAGCGGGAAATAGCCCGATGTGACTCCCTTGGCGAAGGTGATCATGTCCGGATCGATGCCGAACACGTCGCCGGAGGCAAAGACATGGCCGAGCCGCCCGAAGCCGGTCACCACCTCGTCCGAGACATAAAGGATGTCGTTCTCGCGGCAGATCTCGCGGATGCGCTTCAGATACCCGTCCGGCGGCACGACGACGCCGCCGGAAGCCTGCACCGGCTCGCCGACAAAGGCGCCGATGCGCTCTGCGCCGACACGCGCGACGGTATCGCGGAACTGATCGACGAGGAAATCGGTGAAGGCGGCGATGCTCATCTCCTTCGGCCGCCGGAACGGATCGGGCGAGGACAGCTTCACCACCAGCTCGTCGGCGCCGTCCATCCAGTCGCGGTCGCGCGGCCGGCCGTTGAGCGAAGCCGACAGATAGGTCGAGCCGTGATAAGCGCCACCGCGGCTGAGGATCAGCTTCTTCTCCGGCCGTCCCCGCACATTGTTGTAGAACTGCATGAAGCGCAGCGCCGTCTCCACCGCCGACGAACCGCCGGTGGTGAAGAAGGTGTGGCTGAGGTCGCCAGGTGCCGCATCGGCGATGCGCCGGGCGAGCTCGGCCGAGGGCGCGTTCATCGTGTACCACGGCGTGTTGTAGGAGAGCGCCATTGCCTGGTCGTACATGACCCTGGCCAACTCCTCGCGGCGATGGCCGACATTGATGCACCACATGCCGGCCGGGCCGTCGATCAGGCGCTTGCCTGTGGCGTCGGTGATATAGATGCCGTCGCCCTCGCCGATCAGCGCCCGCGCCTCGTTGCCGACCGAGCCGGCATAGGGCCAGGGCTGGACGAGATGGCGCTTGGCGAGCTCGACCGCGTCGTCATCAGGTCCGATGAGTTCGCTTGCCTTGATCTTGCTTTGAGCCGCCATTTTCGCCTCGCATCGCCAGGTTGCCGAATTTTCATCGGATATCAAACGGCGTGGAAAGCCACGGGAATTCGGCTTTTCATTACTTCATTTTGAATATCCGTTCAATCAATATCGCAGAAATAGCGCTTGATTTCAATCGGCGGATGCGCTCATGATGAAAGAAAGCCGGCAAGCCAGGGAGCGATCGCGCTCCAAGCATAATTCGGGAACAGCGACCGGCTCACGAATGGGAAGCCGCATGGCGGGACAGTCCGAGCCAGCTACCGAAATCACGCCTGGAGCACTGCAATGACGGTTGCGGCGGAAGGGTCGCCCCCGTTTCGCTTGGCGGGATCCAGACGAAGTCCCCTTCTGCAATCGGAAGCCGTCCAGGGCTTTGCCCTGATCAGTCCCACCTTCGTCTACGCCCTTATTCTCCTCGTCCTGCCGATCTTGGTCGTCATCGCCCATTCCTTCTGGACGCAGAATTATCTCACCATCGACCACACCTTCACGCTCGAGAACTACCGGATCGCGCTGACCGAGCCGATCTATCGCGACCTGCTCTGGCGCTCGCTCTACATCTCGCTGACGGTCAGCCTGCTGACCGTGGCGCTTGCCTACCCGATCGCCTATTTCATTTCCTTCCATGGCGGCCGCCACAAGAGCCTCTGGCTCTTCCTCATCACCATTCCGTTCTGGACCAGCTACCTGCTGCGCGTGATGTCGTGGAAGGTGATCCTCGGCTACAACGGCGTGCTCAACTCCGGCCTGATGGGCCTCGGCGTCATCGACGAGCCCTCGACGGCGCTCCTCTACAATTCCAGCGCCGTCATCATCACGCTCACTCATGCCTGGGCGACCTTCGCCATCCTGCCGATCTTCGTTTCGCTGGAGAAGGTCGACCGGACCCTGGTCGAGGCGGCGACCGACCTCGGCGACGGGCCGCTGCGCTCCTTCCTGCGCGTGACCCTGCCGCTGTCGGCGCCCGGCGTCATCTCGGCCGCGTTGATCGTCATGATCCCCACGGTCGGCGACTATGTCACGCCGAAGCTCGTCGGCGGCAAGGACGGCGTCATGATCGCCAACGCCATCCAGGCGCAGTTCGGCAAGGCGTCGAACTGGCCGCTGGGCGCGGCGCTCTCCGTCACCACCATGATCATCGTCTCGCTGATGGCCGGCGCCACCGTGCTGGTCATCCGCGCCCTGCAGAGGCTGGCGCGATGACGGCGATAAGACGTTTCCTGCCCGGCTGGCTTTCGACTTACGCCGTCCTCTATCTGCTGTTCCTCTATCTGCCGGTGATCTTCCTGCCGATCTTCTCGATCAACACGGCGGCGACGCCCAAATTCCCGCTCTCGGGCGTCACCCTTCACTGGTACGAGGATCTGCCGCGCACGCCGGCGCTGATCGACGCCACCTGGAACAGCCTGATCGTCGGCATCTCCGCCTCGATCCTGTCGACGGTGCTGGGCATCCTCGCGGCCCGCTCGATCACCCGCTACCGCTACCCCGGCCGCCGTACGATCAACGGGCTGATCATGGCGCCGCTGGTGCTGCCGGAGGTGATCGTCGCCATCTCCATGCTTTTGGTCATGCTGCAGCTCGGCCTCAGCCTGTCGCTGTTCACCGTCGTGCTCGGCCATGTGCTGGTCTGCATTCCCTATTCGATGACCGTGCTGACCTCAGGCTTCGAAGGCTTCGATCGCAGCCTGGAGGAGGCTTCCGCCGATCTCGGCGAGACCGCCTTCGGCACTTTCCGGCGGGTGACGCTGCCGATGGTTGCGCCGGCGATCATCTCCAGCCTGCTCGTCTGCTTCACCATCTCGCTGGACGAATTCATCATCGCCTTCTTCCTCACCGGCACCGAGGCGACGCTGCCGATCTACATCTGGGGCCAGCTGCGTTTCGCGGCCAAGCTTCCCGGCGTGCTGGCGCTCGGCACCTTGCTGCTCTTCGCATCCTTCGTGCTGATGACGATTGCCGAAATCCTGCGCCGCCGCGCGGCGAGACGCACCCAGAACGAGGGAGGCCTCTATGCTTGAGCGGGTCCAATCCGAGCGTGTCCAAGCCGACCGGACCATGATCGAGATCCGCGACGTGACCCGCAGCTACGGATCGTTCAAGGCTCTGGACAACGCCTCGCTCTCGATCCGCGAAGGCGAGTTCTTCTCGCTGCTCGGGCCTTCCGGCTGCGGCAAGACCACGCTGTTGCGCATGATCGCCGGCTTCGACACGCCGACCAGCGGCTCCATCGCCGTCGATGGCCAGCCGATGGACGGCATTCCCGCCAACCGCCGCCCGACCAACATGGTCTTCCAGAGCTATGCGATCTTCCCGCATCTCAATGTCGAGCAGAATGTCGCCTATGGTTTGAAGCGGCTGAAGCTGGAGGCCGGCGAGGAGAAGCGCCGTGTCGAGGAGGCGCTGGCGCAGGTGTCGCTGACGGGCCTCGGCAAGCGCCGTGCCACCGAGCTTTCCGGCGGCCAACGCCAGCGCGTGGCTTTGGCCCGCGCCCTGGTCATGCGGCCCAAGGTGCTGCTGCTCGATGAGCCGCTTTCGGCGCTCGACAAGAAGCTGCGCGAGCAGATGCAGGTCGAGCTGCGCCGGCTGCAGCAGGCGGTCGGCATCACCTTCGTGCTGGTCACGCATGACCAGTACGAGGCGCTCGCCATGTCGGACCGCATCGCGGTGATGTTCGGCGGCCGCATCGCGCAGGTCGCCTCGCCCAAGGAGATCTACCAGCGCCCGGTCAACCGCCAGGTGGCCGATTTCCTCGGCGGCATGAACTTCGTCAAGGCCGAGATCGTCGAGGAGAACGGCGCTTCGCTGGTGCTCGACACGCTGGGCTTCGGCCGCGTCAGGACCGACAAGCCGAAGGCGTTCGTGCGCAATGGCGGCGCGGCGACGCTTGGCATCCGCCCCGAGCGGCTGCGCGTTTTGTGGGACAATGCGACGGCGAAGTTCGAGGTCGCCGGCAAGGTCGTCGAGCGCCACTATTTCGGCGAGATCACGCATCTGATCGTCGAGATACCGGGGCTCGAAAAGCCGCTCTCGGTCACCGAGACCAACGATTTCGGCGCCGACGACATTCCGGTCGGCGCGCCGATCCGCCTCGCCTATGATCCTGAAGCTCTGGTGGCGATGGCCGACTGAATCTTGCCGGCCGCGATGCGGCCGGCGACGATCGCGCCTTCGACGTAACCCGGGAAAGACGGCGAGAGCTCCGAAGCGGCGAAATGGACCGGCGGCGCGCCGGCCAGGATGACGCGCTCGGCATCGCGCGCGCTCACGTCGATGATGAGGTCGCTATAGGCGCCGCCGCTCCAGCGGTCATGCGTCCAGTCGCGCGCGCTGAAATCGACGATGTCGGCGGCCTCTGGGCCGAGCGCCAGGATAAGCCTCGCTGTGATTTCCGCCCGCAACGCCGCCGCGCTGAGCGGATGCCAGCGCAACGCCAGCGGTCCGCCGACAAAGACGACAAGCGCGGCGTGGTCGGCATCCGTGCTGGCGTCGCAGGCAAACAGGCCGGGCTGATCGCGCCACATCACCATGCCGCACAGGCCTTGCTCGCGCCAGAACGGCTTGGCGTAGCGCACCAGGATCTTGATCACCGCGCCGCTCTTCCAGACGCCGAGCGCGCTTGCGAGCTCCGCCGGCAAAGCCGGCGCGAAATCGAGCTTCGCGGCCGTCGCCGGCGGCAACGCGATCAGGACCTCGCGCGCTTCGATGACACCGCGGGCCGAGACCACGCGAACGCCTTGCGGCCCATGCTCGATCCGCTTCGCGGCTTCGCCGAGCCGCAGCCGGTCGCCAAGGTCCGCCGCCAGATCGTCGGCCAGCGATTGCATGGTGTCGCCCAGGAAATACTGCAGCTCGAACACCTCGTTGGTGATGCGGCGGTCATTGTCGATCAGGTACCAGAGCGGCACCTTGTCCAGCGCCAGGCACCACAGGCCCTCGATCATCGAACGGAAGGCTGCCTTGGCGTCAGCCGTGTCGCTCTGGCGCTCGAGCCATGTCGCGACGGTCAAGCCGGCGATCGACGGATCGTCCGGCTCGATCTTGTTCATCCGCTCCCGGATCGCCATCGCGACCTGGTAGGTCCGCTCGGCTTCCTCGACCGACATCGACGGATGGGTGATGAACTCCCCTTCGATATAGGTTTCGACGAAGGTCTTGCCGCGTGTCTTGGCCATCGCCATCAGCTCGGGCATGTCCTGGCACAGGAATTGGCCGCCGCTGTCGATCAGCTCGCCGAGCCCGTTGCGGACGGCCTCCACCCTGCCGCCGACGCGCTCGCGTGCTTCAAGGACAAGGAAATCGATGCCGGCGCGCTTCAACTCGAGCGCGGCCGACAGGCCGGTGAAGCCGGCGCCGACGATGACGACGTCGGTTCTTTCGATGCCGCTCTTCAATAGCCGGCCTTGATCTTCTCGAACTCGGCGACCATGCGCTGCTTGAGGTCCGGCGCAACCGGCTGCTGGAACAACGTTTTGTCGAGGAACTTGTCGAGATTGTCGAAGCCGCGCTCGGTGAGCAGCTTCTGGTCCATCGCCGCCATGCCGGCGCTGTTGCCGTGGCCGTAGCCGAAGGTCTTCACCATATACTCCGAAACACCTGGAGCGTTGACGGCGCTCAGGAAATCATAGGCCTGGTCGAGCTTGCCCGGCGCATCCTTGAGCAGCACATAACCGCACACCCAGGTCGAGATGCCTTCCTTGGTGTCGCGGTTCATGGCGATCGGCATGCCCTGGCCCTTCAACGTCACATAGGTCTCGTTCCAGCCCCAGACCAGATCGACTTCATTGCCCGTGAAGGCCTGGTTGAGGTCGGTATCGTCGGTCCAGTAGAAGCGGACATTCTTGTGCACGTCGCGCAGGAAGGCGGAGGCCTGTTTGAACTGCTCGTCCGTCATCTTGGTCCAGTCCTTCAGGCCGATGACCAGGCTCGCCAGCGCATAGGCGTCGTCGACATTGTCGCCGATGGTGACGCGGCCCTTGAACTTCGGGTCGGCGAAGATCTTCAGCGACTGCGCCTCGTCCGCCGTCACCTTGTCGGTGCGGTAGAGCAGCGAGGTGTTACCCCAATCGAAAGGCATGAACCACGCCTTGCCGTCGGCGGTGGTGGCGAGGTCCTTCATCGCCATGATGCCCGGGTTGAGATCCTTCCAGCCGGCGATCTTCGAGGTGTCGAGCGGCTGCAGCAGGCCGGCCTCGCGCCACTTCACCACGCTTTGCGAGCAGGGATGCGCGACATCGGCCTTGAAGCCGGCGCGCATCTTCTCGAAGGCCTCGTCCTCGTCGCCGAAGAAAGAGAAGGTCGGCTCGGCATTGTATTTGGCGGTGTAGCCCGGATGCAGCAGCGGATCCTCGTAGCCGGACCAGTCGAAGACGACGAGGTCGCCGCCACCTTCGGCAAGCGCATGGGCGGAGCCAGCGCCGACGGTGACGACGGCAGCCAAGGCAAGACGGCGAAGCATGGTTTTCATGGCGCGAGAAACTCCCCCATCGCGGATGCGTTTGGCGGAAGTTAGGAGAATTCAAAAGCTTTGGCGAGCCCGCCTGCTTCGGTTCGAAGCGAAGCAGGCGGCTCCTGGGTCAAAGCTCAATAGCCGGCTTTGATCTTCTCGAATTCGGCGATCATCTTCAGTTTGAGCTCGGAAGGCAGCGGCTGCTGGAACAGCGTCTTGTCGACCCATTTTTCGACGTTGTCGTAGCCCTTTTCCTTCAGCACCGCCGGGTCGACGCCGGCCATGCCCTTGGCGTTGGCCTGGCCGTAGCCCCAGTCCTTGACCAGCGTCTTGGCGACTTCGGGGTCGTTGACCGCATTGAGATAGTCATAGGCCTTGTCGATGTTGCCCGGCGCGTCCTTGAAGAGTACATAGCCGCACACCCAGGTCGACATGCCCTCGTCGGTGTCCTTCTTGGACTTGATCGGCACGCCGGCCTTGACAGACTGCACGGTCGCATCGTTCCAGGCCCAGGCGAGGTCGACTTCACCACCGCTGAGCAGCTGCACGATGTCGGTGGTGTCGGTCCAGTAGGAGCGGACATTCTTGTGCACCTGGCGCAGGAAATCGGATGCCTGCTTGAACTGGTCGTCCGTCATCTTGGTCCAGTCCTTGAGCCCGATGGCGAGGCTGGCCAGCGCGTAGGCGTCGTCGACATTGTCGCCGATCGAGACCCTGCCCTTGTATTTCGGATCGGCGAAGGCCTTCAGCGACTGCACGTCCTTCTCGGCGATCTTGTCGGAATTGTAGGTGAGCTGGGTGTCGCCCCAGTCCCAGGGCATGAACCAGGCCTTGCCGTCGGGCGTGGTGGCGAGGTCCTTCATCGCCATGATGCCGGGATTGAGGTCCTTCCAGCCGGCGATCTTCGAGGTGTCGAGCGGCTGCAGCAGCCCCGCTTCGCGCCACTTCACCACGCTCTGCGAGCACGGATGGCCGAGATCGGATTTGAAGCCGGAGCGGATCTTTTCGAAGGCCTCGTCCTCGTCGCCGAAGAAGGCGAAGGTCGGCGAGTCGCCGTTCTTCTCGACATATTTGCCGTGGAAGCTCGGATCCTCATAGCCGGACCAGTCGAACACGATCAGGTCCTTGTCGGCGGCGACGGCGAACGCCACCGCCGAAGCCGTGATCACGCTCCCAAGCGCCAGGGTCAGTGTCAGGCGTCGGCTGAGTTTCTTCATGCTGTTCCATCCTCTTTTGGTTGCCGGTCTTGTTTGGCCGGCTGTTGCTAACCGTAATGTTTCGGAAAGGCGGCGGCCAAAAACGCGTTCGCCGCCTGCAATGCGGTCTCTCGCGTGGTGTCCTCCGTCCCCATCATCAGCCGCAGCCACAAGCCCTCGAGCATGGCGCTGAGCGCCAGCGCGATGACCTGCGGCTCATAGCTGTAGTTGCCGCTTGCCTTGAGCGTCGTGCAGAGATCGATGAAGACCTGCTGGTAATAGGCGTCGCGCGAGCTGCTCAGCGCCTGGTAGGTCGGCCGCGACTTGGCCTCGCCCCAGAAAGCGAGCCAGGCGGCGAGCTTGCGCTTGTTGCAGATCGAGCGGTCGAAATCGGCCCACACCAGCTGCTGCAGCTGCCTCGCCGGATCGTCGCCCGCTTTCTGCAGGGCGGTGCGCCAGTGCGCCGAATACTCGTCATACATGTGCTGCAGCGTGGCGATGAGCAGCTTTTCCTTGCTCTCGAAATGGAAATTGACGATGCCGCGCGACAGGCCCGCGCCGTCGGCCACGTCGGCCATCGTCGTTTCGGCATAACCGCGCTTGGCCAGTGAATCGATCGTCGCCTCGATCAGCTGCAACCGCCTGACCTCCTTCGAGGCCTTGCGGCCGCGCTTTTCGGCGTCGCCTTTTCGTGCCGATTCAGCGACGTTGTCGGTGGCATCTGCTGTCTTCATAAGGGTGACGGTCTCCAGCATCGCCGGCTATCCAACCGGCTTCCAACCGCGCAGATGAGTGGGGCGGTGCTCGCCACTGTCAAGCACCTTCTGCATCGCCTCCCAGGTCTTGATGTTCTTGTCGACATAGGCCGCGCCGACCGCTGCCGCGGCCTTCGCGTAGAGCGGCCCCTTGAGCCGCGCCAGCTCCTCCCGCGCCACCTCGCGGTACCACGGATTGCGGTCGCGCACGGCGATGCCGGTGAAGCCGGCGCGCCGCATCGCTTCGGCATAGCGCGCCGGTGAGGCCATGGCGAAGGAGAGCCCTTCGGCCGCTACATAGGCCTTCATCTCAAGCGACGGCTCCGCGTCATGCCCGATCATCCAGTTCGACGCGGCAAACACCCCGCCCGGCTTCAGCACGCGGAAGATCTCGGCGAACAGCGCGTCCTTGTCCGGCACATGCAGCAGCGCGTCCTTGGAGAAGACGACGTCGAAGGAGGAGCCAGTGAAAGGTAGCGGCCCCGGCGGCGCCTGGACGAAACTGACACGATCCTCGAGGCCTTGCGCTGCCGCTCTTCGCCTTGCCGTCTCGATCACCGGCCTTTCGACGTCGAAGCCGGTGGCTCGAGCCGCGCGGTGCGTTGCCACCAGATGCAGCGTGACGCCGCCGGCGCCGCAGCCGATATCGAGGATCGTCTTGCCCTTGAGCGAGAGGCCTTCGACCACCCGGTCGACCTCGTCCGGCCCACCCGGCGACAGGTAGCCCTCGCCCCACAGCGCTTCGAGGAAGCGAATGGCGGTGTCGTCATATTCCGGCTCGGCGTCAGCCGTTTCGATCATCGGACCCTCAACCCCAAATGCCGATGCGGATCAGTCCAGAATGTCGGCAAAGCGTAGCGCATCAACAGGAAAACGCAACATCATTTGTTGAACATTCATTCAAAATGGCTAGACAAAAATCCGTGATCCGTGCCAAATTCGGGCAATCGGGGAACAAAAGCACAGAGCAATTCCAGGAAGAGCGTGAGGCGGTTCTCCACCCGGAACTGCACAAAAACAAGACGATAGGGGCGACCGAATGGAGGTTGAGCGCGCATGAAGGCATGGGACGCGATCGTCATCGGCGGCGGCCATAACGGGCTGGTCAACGCCTGCTATCTGCAGCGCGCCGGGCTGGACGTGCTGGTGGTCGAGAAGAACGACTGGGTCGGCGGCGCGGCCACCAGCCGCGAGCTGACGCCGGGCTTCCTCTATTCCAACTGCTCCTATGTCTGCTCGCTGTTCCGGCCCGAGATCATGCGCGACCTGGAGCTGCCGCGCTTCGGCCTGCAGGTGATCTCCTATGAAGGCGGCGCGGTGTTCACGCGCGACGGCGACTATCTCGCCAACTATCGCGACCATGACGCGCATCGCCGCGAGTTCGCCCGCTTCTCGAAGCGCGACGCCGAGGCCTATGACCGCTATTCGCGCGACGTCACCAGGCAATGCCGCTTCATCCAGCCGCTCTTGATGCGCACCGCCCCCGACCCAACCAGTTTTCGGCTGCGCGACCTCGGCGAGCTCATCTATCTCGGCAAGAAATTCGCCGGGCTTTCAGCCGAGGAGATGGCGCTGACCCTGCGCTTCTGGACGATGTCGATCTCGGACTTCCTCGACGAGTATTTCGAGACCGACGTCATCAAGGCGAACTTCGCGCTCTCCGGCATCATCGGCACGGCGCTCGGGCCGATGTCGCCCGGCACGGCCTATGTGCTGCTGCACCATTACATGGGCGAGGTCGACGGTTCGGTCGGCGCCTGGGGCTATGCGCGCGGCGGCATGGGCGCCGTCACCAGGGCGCTGGCCGCCTCCTTCAAGGCCTCCGGCGGCACCATCCGCACCGGCGCCGAGGTCGACCATGTGCTGATCCGGAACGGCAAGGCCAAGGGCGTGGTGCTGGCCGGCGGCGAGGAGATCCACGGCAAGCTCGTCATCTCCAACGCCGACGTCAAGCGCACCTTCCTGAAGCTGGTCGAGGAGAAGGAACTGCCCGATATCTTCCTGCGCCGCGTCCGGAATTTCAAAATCCGCGGCTCGTCCGGCAAGGTCAACATCGCGCTGGATTCGCTGCCCGAATTCCATGCTCTGCCGAAGGACTCGCCGGTCTATCGCGCCGACATGCATTTCACCGATTCCATCGAGCGCATGGAGCGCGCCTATGACGACTGGAAGGCCGGGCGCTGGTCGGCCGATCCTTTCCTCGACATGATGATCCCGACCACGCTCGACCCGACCATGGCGCCGCCGGGCAAGCACTTCATGAGCTGCTTCGTGCAATATGCGCCGCCGAAGATCGACGGGCGTGACTGGACCGATGCCGACCGCGACGGCTTCGCCGAGAGCGTGGTTTCCCAGATCGCGCAATATTCGCCCGGCTTCCGCGACCGCATCGTTCACATGGAAGTGCGCACGCCGCGCGAGATCGAGGCCGAGGTCGGCCTCACCGAAGGCAACATCTTCCAGGGTGAGCTGACTTTCGACCAGCTGCTCTTCAACCGTCCGGTGCCGGGCTACGCGCAATACCGTTCGCCGGTCGGCGGCCTCTATATGTGCGGCTCCTCCACCCATCCGGGCGGCGGCGTCATGGGCGCGCCCGGACGCAACGCCGCCGCCGAGATCCTGCGCGACCTCGCCAAGCCAAGCCTGCATATGAGCCCGGCCCATGACGTCATCTGATTTGAACTGGGACGCCGTCGTCATCGGCGGCGGCCATAACGGCCTCGTCGCCGCCGCCACGCTGGCGAAGTCGGGACGCAAAGTGCTGGTCCTCGAAGCCGGCAACGAGGTCGGCGGCGCCGCGCGCACCGAGGAATTCGCGCCGGGATTTCGCGTTTCGGCGGTCGCGCATCTGCTCAATCGTCTGCATCCCGATGTCGTGAAGACGCTGGAGTTGGAGCGGCACGGGTTGACGGTCGGGCGCGGCGATTTCGTGCCCTCGGTCGCGTTGTCGAAGGACGGCCCGCTGGTGCTGCACGGCGCCTATGGCGAGGTGCTGACGGGCGCCAGCACGTCGGAGCAATCAGCCTGGAAAGAGCTGCGCGCGCAGCTGCTGCGCTATGCCGGCGTGCTGAAGCCGTTCCTGTCGCGCCGACCGCCGGACCTCGGCAGCATGTCGCTCGCCGAGATGACCGGGCTCGGCCAGACCGCGCTGGCGCTGAAGCGGCTCGGCAAGGAAGACATGCGTGACTTCCTGCGCGTGCTCCTGATGAATGTCTACGACCTGCTCGACGAGCAGCTTTCCGACGACCGGCTGAAGGGCCTGCTTGCCTTCGATGCGACGCTCGGCAGCCATCTCGGCCCGCGCTCGCCGACATCGCTGCTCGGCCTCTATTATCGGCTTGCCGGCGAGATCGGCGGCCTTGCCGGCGCGCAGATGCAGCCGAAAGGCGGCATGGGTGCCGTCGTCGCCGCCATCCGCGCGGCGGCGGAAAAGGCCGGTGTCTCGATCCGCCCGGCTTCGCCGGTCGCCAGGGTGATCGTCGAAAAGGGCCGCGCCGTCGGCGTCGTCACGCAGAACGGCGAGACGCTGCGGGCAAGGACCGTCGTTTCCGCGGTGAACCCGGCGACGACGATCCTCGATCTCGTCGGCCCGCGCGAGGTCGATACCGGCTTCGTGCGCAAGGTCCGGAATATCCGCATGAAGGGCGATGCGGCGAAGCTCCATCTGGCGCTCGACAGGCCGCCGCAATTCTCAGGCGTCGACGCCGCCGGCCACAAGGGCCGCCTCGTCATCGCGCCTTCGCCCGACCATGTCGAGCGCGCCTTCAACCCGTCGAAATATGGCGCGTTCTCGCCCGAGCCGGTGATGGAGATCACGCTGCCCAGCCTGGCCGATCCATCGCTCGCCCCGTCCGGCGCCTGCGTGCTGTCGGCCGTGGTGCAATACGCGCCCTATGCGCTGAAGGAGGGCTGGGTCGCCGGCAAGCCGCGCTTCCTCAAGGCTATCATGGCGCAGCTCGAAGCCTACGCGCCTGGCATCGGCGCGACCGTGCGCCATGCCGAGGTGCTGACCCCAGCCGACATCGAGGCGCGCTACCGCATGCCGGGCGGCCACTGGCACCATGGCGAATTGCAGGCCGACCAGATGCTGATGTCGCGGCCGGTCTCCGGCTGGTCGGGCTACGACACACCGCTCGAAGGGCTGTTCCTTGCCGGCGCCGGCTCGCATCCAGGCGGCGGCATCTCCGGCGCGCCCGGCCTCAACGCCGCGCGCCGCATCATCGCGATGAGGGCATGAGATGATTTCGCTATTCACAAACGCTGCGCTCTACGGCGCCCCCCTCTGGCCTGCCGGCCATCTCCCCCACTTGGGGGGAGATCAGCAGTTCGATTTGTCGGCGCCCTTTCTGCAACGCCGGAGATTGGCGAAATCGCCGGCGACGGCCGATCTCCCCCCTTGTGGGG
>CCNB01000011.1:13277-118726 GCA_000824785.1 Mesorhizobium plurifarium
GGGGGGCGCGAAGGAATGCCGTCATGAATCGTCATGCGAAAATCAACTCCGCGCGTACAGCCGACCAATCCCACTTCCGCACGCTGCGGCTCGGCACGCCCTTCCAGCCCCGCATCGATGCACTGGGGCTGAAGCAGGATTGGTACAACTGGGCCGGCTACCGCGCGCCGCATTCGCTGTGGGACGAGGAGCTCGAATATTTCGCCATCCGCAGCCAGGCCGCACTCTTCGACATCTCGCCGATGACCAAATACCGGATCGAGGGCCCGGACGCCGAAGCCTATCTCGATCGCGTGACCTTGCGCGACGTGACAAGGCTGAAGCCCGGCCGGGTCCACTACACCGCCTGGTGCGACGACGAAGGTTTTGTGCTTGACGACGGCACGCTGTTCCGGCTCTCGCCGACGCGCTTCCGGCTGTGCTCGCAGGAGCGGCATCTGCCCTGGCTGCTGGACAGCGCGATCGGCTATAAGGTCAGTGTCGAGGAAGAGACGGAGGCTGTCGCCGGCTTGGCGCTGCAAGGCCCGACCTCCTTCGCCATCCTGCGCGACGCGGGCTTCGCCGGCGTCGAGCGGCTGAAAGTGTTCGACCTTGCCGAATTCGCGCATGAAGGCGGCACCGTCACCATCTCGCGCACCGGCTTCACCGGCGATCTCGGCTACGAGCTGTTCGTGCCGGCGGACAAGGCGCTCAGCCTGTGGGACCGGCTGATGGCGGCCGGCGAGCTGCGTGGCATCCGCGCCATCGGTTATACCGCGCTGAACCGGGCCCGGCTGGAAGCCGGCCTGATCGTCGCCAATGCCGACTTCACCACCGCCGAGCACGCCATCCGCGCCGACCGCCTGCGCATGCCCGACGAGATCGGCCTCGGCTTCATGATCGATCCGGACAAGGGACACTTCAACGGCCGCCGCGCCATTCTCGAAGCGCGCGCGAAAAAGAAGCTGCGCCACGTGCTGGTCGGACTGGAGATTGAAGGCAACATCCCGGCCGAGCATGCCATCGTCTATTACCGCAAAAGCCAGGAGATCGGATTGGTGAGCGCGGCGATGTGGTCGCCCATGGCCAAGCGCAACATCGCGCTCGCCTCGCTGCGGCGACCCTATGGCGAAACGATCGTCGACGACCTCTGGGTCGAGATCTACGCCATGCGCGAGCTGCAGTACCAGAAGCTGATGAAGAAGGCGAAGGTGGTGCCGCGTCCCTTCATCAAGCTCGACCGCCGCACCGCCAACCCGCCCGCGGATTTCTGAGATGGCAAGCGAAGCGGAAGACCTGGAGGCGGAAGCCGCCGAGCAGTGGCAGCTGGTCAACACGCCGCTCGGCGAGATGTGGTCCGGCCGCACCCGCTACGCCGCGGCGATGTTTTTCTTCAAGCGCGGCGAGATGAACGCCGAGACGCTGGAGGTCTACCGCATCTGCGCCCGGCTCGACGCGGAAAACCCCTTGGCGATCATCCGCGCCCGCGGCGTCGGCCAGGAATGGCTGAAACGCATGGGCTACGGCAAGTAGTCCCGCTCAACCTATTGTGCGCTCCAGCACGCTCAACCAATTCCGATAAGCGATCTTCTCGATCAACGCGCGGCCGAAACCGCGCGCTGCCAGCGCATCGATCAGCTTGGGCAGGCCGGCGACGTCGCCGATGGGGGCCGGGATCATGGCGCCATCGAAATCGGAGCCGAGACCGACGCCGTCCTCGCCCAGCGCCTGCAAGAGCGAGTCGATATGGCGCACCATGATGTCGATGCTGGTGTCGGCATTCATGCGGCCGTCCTCGCGCAGGAAGCCGGTAGCGAAGTTGAGGCCCACCATGCCGCCCGATTCGCGGATCGCGCCGAGCTGCCAGTCGGTCAGGTTGCGCGAATGACCGCAGATCGCATGCACGTTGGAGTGGGTGGCGACCAGCGGCGCGTCGCTGAGCGCCGCCACGTCGCGAAAACCCTTCTCGTTGAGATGCGACAGGTCGATCATGATCCTGAGCTGGTTGCAGGCCTTGACCAGCGCCTTGCCGGCATCGGTGAGGCCGGGCCCGGTATCGGGCGAGGATGGGAAGCGGAACGGCACGCCATTGCCGAAGGCATTGGGACGGCTCCAGACGATGCCCAGCGAGCGCAGGCCCGCGGCATGCAGCACGTCGAGCATGGCGAGCCCGGGATCGATCGCCTCGACGCCTTCGATGTGGAACACCGCCGCGATCGAGCCCTTGGCCATCGCGTCACGTACATCGCCGGCGCTACGGCAGACGGTCAGCGCGCCAGCGCGCTCCAGCCGAAACAGGATCGAAGCCATGCCGATGGTCGAGGTGATCGCCTCTGCCTGCGGCAGTTCCGGCGGCAGGGGCTCGTTGTCGCTCGGCGCCGGCGGCACGGCGCTGCGCTTCGACTTCTCGACCGGCGGCGGAAAGATCGCGAACATGCCGCCGGCAAAGCCGCCCTTCCGGGCGCGCGGCAGGTCGATATGGCCGCCCGGTGTCCCCTCGATGAACAGCTTTTCGACATCGGCTTCCTTCGACTGGTAGAGCCGAAGCAGCGTGTCGTTATGTCCGTCGAAAACGGGGATCAGGTCGGTATCGGTCATCAGGGGAGCCATTCAAATCGGTGACGGGCGGGACGACGGGGTTCGTCCGGAGCGAACCGCCAACTTAGGCAAGATGACCGGGCGGTGCAAATGCCGGAGCGCGTCTTTTCCTTCTCCCCTGCGGAACTGAGAAGTTGAAGAACTGAGGAACTGAGGAAGCGACGCCACGGCGGACACTGAGCTTTTTTCTAAAATTCCCCAATTCTTCAGTTCTTCAATTCCTCAGTTCCCACGAGGGGAGAAGGTAACGCCGTGCTTACTGCTTCAGCACATCCGCCCATTCCGGATGGCGGCGGAACTGGGCGTTGGCGAAGGGGCAGAGCGGGATGATCTTCTTGCCGGCGGCGCGCGCATCCTCGACGGCGCGGGTGACGAGCCGAAGCCCGGCGCCCTGGCCGCGAAAGGCGTCCGGCACCTCCGTATGATCGATGATGAGCTGGTGCTCGCCGATCTTGGTGAAGGTCATCTCGGCCTCGGCGTCGCCGGGTCCGCGCAGCACATAGCGCCCCTTGGAGCCGTGGTCTTCCAGTTCGATCTCGGGCAGTTGGTCAGCCATTTAGTTGCCTCCTTCGGCGGGATCGAGCGCGAACAGGCGCCGCGCCGCTTCGATTTCATTCGGCCGAACCTCATGCCCGCCGTCGTGCCATTCCACTGTGACATCGGCACCGTCGGCACGCAAATAGGCCTCGAGCCGCGAGGTCAAATTGGGCGGGCAGATCGGATCGCGTTTGCCGGCCGTGATCAGGATGCGCCGGCCGGCAAGGCTGCCCTGCACCTGCGGTTCGAACGGGATCAGCGGATGCATCAGCGCCGTGGCGTCGAACAGGCCGGGCTCGGCGAACACCACCGAAGCCAGGATGTTGGCGCCGTTGGAATAGCCGAGGCCGAACACGGCCAAGGGCTTTGCCGCATCGACATGCGCCTTGACGAAGCCCGCCATCTTCGTCGTCGCCCGCGCCAGGTCGCCCATGTCGTAGACGCCCTCGCCGGTGCGGCGGAAGAAGCGCGCGGCGCCATGCTCCGAGACATCGCCGCGCGGCGAGACGATCGTCGCCGAAGGCACAAGATCGCGGCCGAAACCGAGAAGCTGGTTCTCATCCGCGCCCGTGCCGTGGAAGACGAAGAGCAGCGGGCTGCCCGGCGAACCGGGCAGCACCTTGTGGATGTAAGCGTCCTTGCTCATGGCTCAGTCTTCCAGCTTCTGCAGATGTTCTTCGAGATAGGGCCGCAGATGCTGATGCTGCGTCGGCAGCTTCAGCGCCTCGCCGAGATGCGCGGTGTCCTCGTCGCGGTCGAAACCCGGTTCGTTGGTCGCCACCTCGAACAGCACGCCGCCCGGCGTGCGGAAATAGATCGCCCAGAAATAGTCGCGATCGATGACCGGCGTCACGCCATAGCCCGTGTCGACAAGGGCCTTGCGCACTTCGAGCTGCTTGGCGCGATCCTCGACCGCGAAGGCAACGTGATGCACCGAGCCGGCGCCGAGATTGGCAAAGCCGGCGCCCGGCAGCGATTCGATGTCGACGACATCGGCGCCATTGCCGTTCTTGATCGCCAGCCGGCGGATGTTGCCGGACTTGTCGACCTCCTCATAGCCCATGAACTTCAAGAGTTCCTCGGTGGCGCCGCCATCCTTCAGCCGCAGCGAGACCGAGTGGAAGCCACGGATCGCCTCATCGCCGGGAACGCCGCCCTTGACCCATGGCGCTCTCTTGTCGGCCTTGTCCTCGACCAGCGCGAAGCTGTCGCCGTCCGGGCCGGTGAAAGTCAGCCGCTTCTCGCCAAAACTTTCCGTGCGGGCGACATTGCCCACGCCTTCGTCAGCGAAGCGCTTTTCCCAATAGGCGAGCGTGCCCTCCGGTACGGAGAACACCGTTGTGCCGACCTCGCCCACCCCGTGCCGGCCCTTGCCGATATCGGGGAACGGGAAGTAGGTCATCACCGAACCCGGCGTGCCGACCTCGTCGGCATAGTAGAGGTGATAGACGTCCGGTGCGTCGAAATTGACTGTTTTCTTCACCCGGCGCAGGCCGAGCTTCTTCGTGAAGAACTCATTGTTGCGACGTGCGTCGCTCGCCATCGAAGTGACGTGATGCAGACCCTGGATCTGATTGAGCATGATCGTGCTCCTTCCCGTGTTCTTGTGCGGCCCTCGCCGCTGTCCACGCCAATATGAGGATAGGTGGGCCGGCGGCAAAGCGGGCAAACACAGAATGGACTGTGTCATAAAAGTGAACGACCGTTCAAAATATGTTCACCAATCTATCACCGGCATTGACTTGCAACGCCGGTGATTTCCGTTCCATCTGGGCGCTTCCACAAGGAGACGATCTTGGACCATCCGACGAGCCGCCCGAACGTCCTCCTCATCACCTGCGACCAGTGGCGCGGCGATTGCTTGTCGGCCGCCGGCCATCCGGTGGTGAAGACGCCGAATGCGGATGCGCTTGCTGCGGAAGGCGTGCTTTTCCGCCGCCACTACGGCGGCGCAGCACCCTGCTCGCCGGCCCGTGCGTGCCTCTATACCGGGCTCTATCAGATGAACAATCGCGTCTGCCGCAACGGCACGCCGCTCGACGCGCGTCATGGCAACATAGCGATTTCGGCGCGCGCGGCGGGCTACGACCCCACTTTGTTCGGCTACACCGATGTCTCGCTCGACCCCCGGCAACTCTCGCCCGAGGATCCGCGGCTGCGCAGCTATGAAGGCGTGCTGCCGGGCTTCACCGTGCGCCAGGCGCTGCCGGAGCATCAGAAGCAGTGGCTGTCATGGCTGCGGGCGCAAGGCGTCGACACAAGCGCCGGAAGCCCCGGCATCCACCGTCCGGCCAGCGGCCAGGACCAAGGCGATGTGACCAACGCGCCGCCGGTCTATTCGAAAGACCAGACGCCGACCGCTTTCCTGGCCGGCGAATTCATCCGCTGGCTGGGCGAGCAGGAGGAGGGCGCGCCATGGTTCGCGCATATCTCCTTCATCAGCCCGCACCCGCCTTTCATCGTGCCGGAGCCCTACAACAGCATGTACGATCCGGCTGAAGGTCCCGCCTTCAAGCGCGCTGCAAGCTGGCAGGCCGAAGCTGCGAACCACCCCTATCTCGCCTACGATCTCGACCGGCAGAAGCGGACAAAATTCGTCCCCGGCAGCGAAGGCAAGGTGGCGGACTGGAGCGAGGAGAATTTCCGCCGCATCCGCGCGATCTATTACGGCATGATCTCCGAGGTCGACGCGCAGCTCGGCCGCGTCTGGCAGGCGATCAAGTCAGCGGGCGCCTGGGACGACACCGTCATCGTGCTGACCTCCGACCACGCCGAGATGATGGGCGACCATTTCATGCTCGGCAAGGGCGGCTTCTTCGACGCCAGCTATCACATTCCGCTGATCATCCGCGATCCGCGGCGCAGCGCGACAGCCGGCGTATCCGTCGATCGTTTCACCGAGGCCGTCGATATCTTCCCGACCTTGCTCGACCTGACCGGCGCCGCGCCGCAGCGCCATCTCGACGGCCGCTCGCTGGCGCCCTGGCTCGACGGCAAGGGGCCGGAGACCTGGCGCGACGCCGCGCATTGGGAATTTGATTTCCGCACGGTCGACAAAGGCGAGGCCGAACGCCATTTCGGTATCGAATCGCGCGCCTGCAACCTCGCCGTCATCCGCACGGCGGACTTCGAATATGTCCATTTCGGCGGCGGCCTGCCGCCACTTCTGTTCGACCTGTCGAAGGATCCAGGCGAGCTTAACAATGTCGCCGAAGATCCGTCCTATCTGCCGGTGCGGCTGGAGTTCGCGGAAAAGATGCTCGCCTGGCGCGCCGCGCATCTCGACCAGTCGCTGGCCTTGGCGGAACTGACAGAAGAAGGCGTGGTCGGGTACGTGAGTAGGCAGTAGGCAGTAGGCAGTAGGCAGTAGAATATTCCCCGTCGCCGGTGCTTTGCCAAATCCTCTCTCGCCTACTGCCTATCCCTATTTCAGCATCATCCGCTGCTGATCACGGTTGGCGGCATAGCTGCTCTTGTCATAGGCCGTCTGCGCCTGCAGCTGTTCCTTGGTGAAGTTGGTGTAGAGGTACTTCTTGCCGTTCTTGTCGGTCATGAATTTGAGCTTGTCCATGCCGATCGCCACTTCCTTGGCGCCGATGCCGAGGAAACCGCCGACGTCGACAATGACCGCGTCGGGCTTTTGGTCCGGCGTCAGCACGACGTCGCCGATCGAACCGATCTTGGCATCGTTGGCGCCATAGACCGTCGTGCCCTTAAGGTCGTCGACGCGCATGTTGCCCATCGGCATCTCGGTCAATGTCGATTTGTCGATGGAGGCGGTCTTGGTCTGGTCGGTTGCCGCAGTGCCGTTATCGGCAGGCTTGTTCTCGGCCGTGCTCTGGGCTGGCGGTGTCGCAGGTTTATTCTCGGCCGTCGACTTGGCGGGCTCTGCCGGCTTCGCTCCCTTATCCGAGGTCGTATCCGAAGACACTACCGCGGGCGTGGTTGCGGCCGGCGCATTATTCGCGGCCGTCGTCGTCGAGCCGGGCGCCGGATCATAGGCCTTGCGGTCGAACTCGGCCTGGGCCTGCAGCTGCTCCTTGGTCGTCTCGGCCACCAGCCAGCGGTCGCCGTTCTTCTCCGCCCATTTTGCCTTGGCGAAGTCATAGGTGACATTCTTGGTGCCGATGCCGAGGAAGCCGCCGACGCCGATCACCAGCGATTCGGCCTTGCCGTCCTTGGCGAGCACGATGTCCTTTACGTCGCCGATCTTCTGGGCGTCGTCCGCGGTGCCGTTATAGACCGACTCGCCCATGATGTTGGTGGCGAGGTTGCCCTCCGCCTTCTTCACCGGCTCGGCCGGTGCGGCCGCCGGAGCCTGGGTCGTCGTCGTGTTGTTGGCGGGCTGCGTGGCGTCGGCCGACTGCGCCGGGGCCGGATCGTAAGGCTTGCGGTCGAAGGCCGGCAGAGCGTTCAGCTCATCCTTGGTCGATTTGGCAACCAGCCAGCGGTCGCCATTCTTCTCAGCCCATTCGAGCTTGCTGTAGTCGAAGGCGACGTCCTTCTTGCCGACCCCCAGGAATCCACCGACGCCGATAATGGCGGATTTGGCATTGCCGTTGGAATCGAAGACCACATCATCGACCTTACCAATGTTCTGGGCGTCATCACCGGTGCCGTTGTAGACGGACTCGCCGATGATGTTCGTCATCAGCGCGCCGTCCGAGCGTACGACCGGAGCCGGGTTTTCGGCTGCTGGGGACTGTGGGGACGGAGCGGGCGTCGTCTGTGCAAAAGCGCCGGTCGCAAGCAGCGTCGCGATCGCGGTCGTCGCAAAAAGGGTGCGGATCATCATAGTCTCTCCTCGTGCCTGATCTATGCATTGCGCTCCCTCGCCCAGCCTCAGAACGGCGAGTCAGGAGCGGCAGTGTCGACAGGATCACAACGTTGTGACCGGGGTGTTGTTCCAAACCACAACGCGCTCACCCGGTGCCCCTGGGGCTCCGGCGGAACTTTTGCGGCCGCACCGTCGTTTCCGCCGCGGCAGAGGTCTGCCGGCTCAGATCGACGGAGAGGTGCATGCGGTTTGCTGCGGTGCTGAACCAGGACGGCGGTACGCTCCGCACCATCGACATTGAGGCATTTTCCGAACAGCTGCGTCAGACACTCGAGGCATCGGGTCATTCGGTCGAGGTCGACATCGTCGCCGGCCGCAATGTCGCCGCGGCGCTGCAAAGGGCGATCGCAAAGCACAATATCGATGTCGTTCTTGCCGGAGGCGGCGATGGCACGATTTCCACCGCGGCGTCCCTGCTCATGAACAAGAAAAAGGCCCTGGCCATCTTGCCCGCCGGCACGATGAACCTCTTCGCGCGCGGCTTGGGCATTCCGCAGACATTGGGAGCGGCGCTGCAGGCCTTTGCCGATGGCGAGGTGATCGCCGTCGATATGGCAAGCGCCAACGGCCAGCCTTTCGTGCACCAGTTCTCGGTCGGCATGCATGCCAGGATGGTTCAGTTGCGCGAAAAAATGGATTTCGGCTCGCGTCTCGGAAAGATGCGGGCGTCCATCCGCGCCGCCTGGGAGGCGATCAAGAACCCGCCGGCGCTTAAGGTGAGCTTGAGCGTCGGCAAGGCCGAGATCGTCACCCGCACCACCGGCATTGGGATTTCCAACAACCTGTTCGGCGAAGGCCACCTGCCCTATGCCGACAATCCGGCGGGCGGCGTGCTCGGCATCTATGTCAGCGTCGCGCGCAGGCGTCATCATCTGGCGAAGCTTTTGCTGGACATGCTGCGCGGCAGATGGCGCCGGAGCGCGCATGTCGAGGTGCATCAGGCTGACAAGGCTGTGCTGAAGATCTACTCTCCGGTCAAAAAGGTTCGCGCCGTCATGGACGGCGAGTTGATCCGGTTGGCGCGCGAAACGACGATCGAAATCCACCCCGGCGCCCTGAACGTCCTCGTTCCCTCGCGCGGCATCAGCGCAAAGGCGGCGTGAACGGAAAGCGCTCTTCAGGGTTGCGAGGTCGGTTGGGCAGGAGCGGGACCCTGCTCGGTGCCGGGCGGCTGCGGTACATGCTGCGCGCCGGAATTCGGCGACTTTATCAATTCGCCGTAAATCTCGACTGCACCCCATGCAATGAACGCCAGCAAGAGGCCGGCGATGAGTATCCTCAAGGCATGCCAGCCCCAGTGTCCCTGACGGGCTTTGTCTTCAGGAACGATCTTGGTCATGATTGGCCTCCATGTTGCGTGGTGGCGGGTGTTTCGGGCATGGCACGGTCGGGTAACGGGTCCTTTAGGTGAAGGTTCCCGACCGGCTGGCATCGCTTTCGCGATCATTGGGATGGAATGAGGCCAGCGCGCGCTTCAAGCCTTGAGAGCAGGTCAGCGGTCAGCAGAATGCGTGAGGCGGACGCCAGCCTGAGAAAGTCGAACAGCCTAATGCATGTCTTCCGGCGCGCGCGGCTTGGGCTTGGCGTTCTCGCGATAGATGGCGTAGGCGACAACTGCCAGGGCGGGCGCGATGACGGCGCCCAACCCGGCCTTGCTCCTGGCAAGGGCCGGAAGCAAGGTAAGTGCCGCGGTAACGCCCAGCGCGGTCATATCGGCCTGCCGCCGCCGCGCGCGCCGCCTGCTGCGCATGCTCGTCGTCAGCTTGTGAACGACAAGGATGAGCCCGGCAATCACCAGGAAACCTATGCCGAAGCCGAGGCAGGTTGCCAGCGGTCCATAGCGCGTCGCGAGCCAGATATACGCGGCGCCGATGAGGAAGCCGACACCGCACAGGGCAAAAACGGCGGCAAGTCCGTAAAGGATTGCCGTCATCCGAGCTCTTTGCAAAGCGGCCATTGCCTCGCCCGAGGCAAGGGCCGAGATCAACGAGACAAGCGTCCCCATTTGAGACTAGCGGCGGGAAAGCAGGGCGAACAGGAAGCCGACACCCGCCGCGATCGCCAGCGACGTCACCGGCTTCTCGCGCACTTTGGCGATCAGCTGCGCTTCGATATCCTCGGCGCTGCCCCGCATGCTCTCGAAGGCAGCTTCGCCTTGCGCGCGCAACTGTTCGACGCCCTCTGAGGCAGCGCGACGGGCCGCGCCATAACCGTGTTGACCGGTCTTGGCGAGTTGCTCCGTGAGTTTCTGAATATCCGCTTTCAATTGCTCGATATCAGCCTCCAGGTCGGCGGTGGTCGCTTCGTCCGTCGCGGATTTGCCGGCTGCGGTTGCCATCTCTAACTCCTTGCGTTTGCTTGGATTTCAACGTCTGTTCTGCATCAAAGTTCCCGATTCGACGGCTCGAACCGACCTAGATCAGCGGCCGCCGTTCCTCGCCGAGCCCCTCCCAGCGCGCAAGCTTCTTCAGTCCGTCATGGTCGATCACTTCGCAGCCGCCATCTCGCCACAGAACGAGCTTGCGGTCCATCAGCTTGCGGATCGTCTTGTTGGTGTGGACCAGAGAAAGGCCGAGCGTGTCGGCGATATGCTGTTGCGTGATCGGGATTCGCGGCGTCTTGCCGTTCAGTCCGGCGCTGCGCGCCCGGCTGGCGATGAAGGCGATGAGGTAGGCCGCTCGCTCGAGCGCGGTGCGGCGGCCGATACTGAGCAGATTCTCGTCCAGCATGCGTTCCTCACGCGACGCGATCCAGGTGATGTCATAGGCAAGGCCGGGATGGTTGCGATAGAGTTCCTGCAGTTGGTCGCGCTCGAAGACGCACAGCAGCATCGGCGACAAGGCTTCGACGGAATGCTGCATCTCGCCCATCACGCTTCCCTGCAGGCCGATGAGATCGCCAGGCATGGAATAATTGAGGATCTGCCGGCGCCCGTCGGGCAAGAGCTTGTAGCGGAACGCCCAGCCCGACAGCACGGTGTAGAGATGTGCGCTGTGGCTGCCTTCGACCAGTATTGTCGCCCCCTTGTCGACGGCGAGTTCACCGCGCTTGAAAGCGCTCACGAACTCCAGCTCCTGTTTTTCGAACGCGCGAAAAACAGGCAATGGCCGCAACGGGCACTCTTCGCAAGAATATTGACGGCTCGCAGCCGGATGTGCGCTTTGGCTGGACATTTCGACCCCTCTTCGAAATCCCTGCCCCTGTGGGCGCAAGGAAACGCTTGAAACCGCCGGGGGTTCCGCGAGGCTTGGACTCCTGTCTCTTTTGGCCACGTCTTTTTTAAATGACATGGCGACGAATTCCGAGCATGAGTGCGGCCCTGCCGAGGAGACACCGATAAGTGCCAGCACTGCTTGACGGACTGCGTATCCTCGTCCTGGAAGACGAGTTCCTGATCGCGATGGACGTCGAGCAGCTTTGCCGCGACCACGGCGCCGCCGATATCACGATCGCGCGCACGCTCGGCGAGATCGACGGGCAGGCGCTGCCCGCGCGTTTCGACGTGGCGGTGGTCGACCTGATGCTCGGCGAGGTTTCGACCCTGGATTTCGCCGCCCGGCTCCGCCGCGAGGGCATACCGTTCGTATTTGCCTCCGGCTATTCGGATCCGGACGAGGTCAAGGACGCGTTCCCGGACGTCCAGCTGGTCACCAAGCCTTACTCGGGCGACGATCTGATCGAAGCCCTGGCCATGGCCTGCGGCCGGATCGCCCCGGCCTGAGGCTATCCTTGCAATCGGAATCGTAACGATGATCGGCTCAAGCCGCGTTCGAACCTGTTACCTGCGCCGAGATCGCATCGGGCCCGAACTCGTCCTCTCCGGAAATCTTGAGGATCTCCTGCAGCCTTGCGCGCGCCCGGCTGACGCGGCTCTTGATGGTGCCGACCGCGCAGCCGCATATCTCGGCGGCTTCTTCATAGGAGAAGCCTGAAGCGCCGATCAGGATGATGGCCTCGCGCTGGTCCTCGGGCAGTTGCTCCAGCGCGCCGCGGAAATCCTTGAGGTCGAGCTGGCCGTGCTGGGCCGGGTGGACGGCAAGCCTGGCCGTCATGATGCCGTCGCTGTCCTGCACCTCGCGGCCGCGCTTGCGCATCTGCGAATAGAATTCGTTGCGCAGTATAGTGAACAGCCATGCCTTCAAATTGGTGCCCGGCTGGAAACTCTCATGCTTGTCCCAGGCCTTGACCAGCGTTTCCTGGACGAGGTCGTCGGCCCGGTCGGCATTCTGCGTCAGCGACACGGCAAAAGCGCGCAGGCTCGGGATCGCACCGAGCAGCTCGGTCTTGAAGCTCTGGGATACCGCCGCCATGCCTCAGTCCTTTTTCTGGGCGGGTTCGGCCTGTTCCAGCTGGCTGAGCAGCTGAGCGAAGCGGTCCGGCACATGGTCCGAGACCAGCTCGTCATAATACTGCTTGAGCTTGCGCGCGATTTCGGAGTTCGCCCCCAGCGGGTTGCCATCCCCGTTCCGATGCCTCTTTTCGGCATCAGCCATCTGCTTTTTTGACATTTCTTTCATAGTAGCCCTAATTTCCAGCACCCGAACCGCTCTTCGACTGCAAACCACAACGCAAGCGGAATCCTCGTCTGGTCGCCCATCCCGAACCCCCGAAACGCCCGCTTTGTAATTTAGTTCCACGGCCGGCGGAACTTTTTCCGGAAGCCGGCGTTTGATTTTTCGGGGCGTGCAATCAGCGTGGCCTTCAACGTGCAACGTCATCTGAGGGAGACGTCAATAATGAGTTTGTCAGCTACCATCGCCCCGCATCTTCCGTTCCTGCGCCGCTTCTCGCGGGCGGTATCGGGATCGCAGGAGAGCGGTGACGCGCTGGTCGCCGCGATGCTGGAAGCCATCATCGCCGATACCAACATCTTCCCCGAAGCCTCGAGCGACCGCATCGCGCTCTACAAGGTTTTCGCCAGGCTGTTCACCTCCGTGGCCATCCGCGTGCCGCAGGAACAGGCTCAGACCGCCTGGGAACAGCGGGCCGCGGCCAATCTGAATGCGCTCGCGCCGCGTCCGCGCCAGGCTTTCCTCCTGGTTGCCGTCGAGGGCTTCAGCGAGGACGAGGCGGCGGAAATCCTCGACGTCGGGGAGGAAGAGTTCTCGGAGCTGCTGGCCCAGGCAAGCAACGAGATTTCCCGCCAAGTGGCGACGGACGTGCTGATCATCGAGGACGAGCCTCTGATCGCCATGGATATCGAGGAGATGGTCGAAAGTCTCGGCCACCGCGTGGTGGGCACGGCGCGCACGCATGCCGAGGCAGTGGCCCTGTTCGGCAAGACGCGGCCGAAAATGGTCCTGGCCGACATCCAGCTCGCCGACGGCAGCTCGGGCATCGAAGCCGTCAACGAAATCTTGTCCTCGACGCCGGTGCCGGTGATCTTCATCACCGCCTTTCCGGAACGCCTGCTGACCGGCGAACGCCCCGAGCCGGCCTTTCTGGTCACAAAACCCTTCAATCCCGACATGGTCAAGGCTCTGATCAGCCAGGCCCTGTTCTTCGACCGCCAGGCCAAAGCCGCCGCCTGAGCCTGCCGAAGCCGAGATATTTCAAGATATTTGGAGCGTCATGCGCGGCTTTTTCGCCGCGCGTGACGCTTGCCCGGTTGCGATTTGAAAAGCCCTTCGAGGGGGATCGTCTTTTTCGGCAAATGGTGGAACAAACGACACCGAGCCACGTTCTTTTCCCGACAGAAGAAGGAGACGCATCATGCTGTACTGGGCGCTCGTATTCCTCGTAGTTGCGATCATCGCCGGCGCGCTTGGGTTCGGCGGCATCGCCGGCACATCGGCGGGCATCGCGCAGATTCTGTTCTTCATCTTCCTCGCCTTCCTGGTGATTTCGCTCATCGCTGGCCTCTTCAGGAGAGCCTGACCGCAACACTGGAAGCCGCACCCCTCAAACGGTTTCCAGCCACCGCCGGACGGCGCCTCGAAAGAGCACCGTCCGGCGGACCGTTTTTGAGGGACCCTGCGGTCGCGGGGGCGGGTGGCCCGCGGAACCAGTTGCGGATTGATCCGTTCAAGGACCGAGCGCGGGAATATATTTCCAATGTCTTCCGAGGGTCCCACGAAAGACGAGAAGCAGAACGGCGAAGTGATAGCGATGCATCCCTCGGAGAGCGGGATGCAGCTGGGGCGGGCCCTGCTTCATGCCCTGCACAATGCCGGGATCTCGGTTCTCTACCAGGACCGGCAGATGAAGACGGTCTGGGCGCGCAACATGAGCGCGCCCTGGGCGTCCGAGACGGCCGACGGCAAGGATCTGCTTTCGCCGGTGCAGGCCAAGCGCATAGAAGCGGCCAAGCTGGGTGTGATCGAATCCGGCAACGCGGATCAGCTCGAGCTCAGCATTCCGGGAAGCCAGGGCGTCCGCTGGTTCCAGCTTTGGATCGATGCCGACCGCGGGGAAGCCGGCGACGTTCTTGGCGTCGTCACGACGATGGTGGAGACGACGGAGCAGAAACGCCGCGAGCAGACGCTGAAGGCATTGCTGCGCGAAGTCAGCCATCGATCGAAGAATCTCCTGGCCATCATCCAGAGCATCGCCACGCAGACCGGACGCTATACGGAGACGCTCAGCGACTTCCTGGCGCGGTTCCGCGGCCGGTTGCAATCGCTCGCTTCCTCGCAGGATCTGGTCACATCCTCCAACTGGCGAGGAGCGGCGCTGCAGGAGCTCGTATCGGGCCAGGTCGGCCGCTACAGCAGCGATCTGGCCAAAAGCCTGCGATTCACGGGCGAAAATCCCTATCTCAATCCCAACGCCGCCCTGCATATCGGCCTGGCGATGCATGAGCTGGCCGTGAATTCCGTGAGCTATGGCGCCTTGTCCCGGCCGGACGGGCATGTCGAGGTGCGCGCCCGGCTCCATCCCGAAAACGGAACCTCGCCCAATCTTTTGCTGACCTGGACCGAAGCGATCGGCGACGCCCCGCGCAATGAGAAGCGCTTCGGCAGCGTGGCGCTGGAACGCGTCGTGCCGATGTCGCTGAATGGCTCCGCGACGCTGGAAATCGGCAAGGACCGCATGGAATACCGTCTCACCGTCCCGCACGGGAATTTCGAGACGGATTGATCGTGCCGCCGATGGCGCGAGAGCAATTCCAGGAAAAGTGCGTAGCTGTTTTCCGTCCGGAATTGCGGTAAAATCGAGCCTTGCCGGCAAAGCGTCTTAACCGGCTGTTCACCATAAAGTCCGATTCTGTGTTCCCGGCCAACAATACGCCGGACACCCATCCGCGCCCCGGCGTGCGACCTGGGAGACTGACATGATGGTTGCCGACATGAACAGACTGGAACAGGCCGCCCGCGTCTCGATGAGCGGCTTCCAGGATGCCGAGCCGCCGCCGGCGCGATCGTCGCATCTTTCGCTCCGCCTCGGCGCGATCGCGCTTCTGGCGGCTGTGGCCTTGGCCGCCGCCTGGCAATTGTTCTGACCCCGCGCGGGATCGAGACAGAACCTTGAAGCGCCGCCTGTATCCATTCGACGCGACGCCTTGAAATCCAGGCCCGGAACTTTCGTTCGCCGAGAATCGTTGTTTGCGGCGAGAGGTTTGGACCCATGGAACACATCGCCGCGTTGCTTTTCGTCGTCGGCTGTTCGAACACGATGACCGATTGCCGCGAGCTTGAGGTGCCCGTCAGCGTCTTCGAGAGCGCTGAGGCTTGCATCGCCGAGCGGCCTTTCGCCCTCGGCGGCCTGCAGGGTCTGGCCCCCCACACCATCGGCAAGTGCCTCGCCGTCGATCCGGCGCTGGAGGACGATTACGACCGGATCGCCTGGAACGTGCGGCCTGACGGCACGTTGGTCGCATCCCTGGAAGTTTCCGGCATGCTTGTCGCATCAAACAGCGCGCGCCCCGAAAAAGACTATCTTAAACAACAGTAAGATCGTGCAGGCAAAGCCCGTTTTTTCGTGCTAAATGGCTGTTGGCACTGCCAAAAGTGAGGACAAAAGTGAGGAGCAATTCCATGCGGAAGATGATCATTGCCATGGTTGCGGTGGTCGCTGTAAGCGGCTGCACCAGCACCGAACAGGACGTCGTCGGCGGCGGTCTGATCGGCGCCGGCGTGGGCGGCCTGGTCGGCGGCGGCAAGGGTGCGCTGATCGGCGCGGCTGTGGGGGCTGGGTCTGGTTTGATATACCGTAACGTACAAACTGGCCGCTGCAAATATCGCCGCGCTGACGGTACGATCTACTGGGCCCGCTGTAACTAGTCCAGCACCGGAACCGGAGGTCGGCCGCCGGCCTTCGGTTTTCCCTGGCTTCCGATCGCTGATTCCCCGCCAAGACCTTCTGGCCCGCTCATGCGGCCAGCGGAATTCTGATTTCCACCTTCAGTCCATCGTCACGATAGTCGCGCGCGATCGTGCCGTGCAATTCGCGCGTGACATTGAGGTCTATCAACTTGGTGCCGAAGCCGGTCTTGGCCGGCGCTTCCAGGTTCTTCTGGCCCGTTTCGCGCCAGTTCAAGAGCAGCGTCCGCTCTCGACCGCGCCCCTCAATGCTCCAGTCGACCTTGAGGGCGCCCACCGAATTGCCGGCTTCGCCATATTTCAGCGCATTGGTGGCGAGTTCGTGGAAGGTCAGCCCGAGCGCTTGCGTCGTCGTCTCGTCGAGCAGCACCTCAGGCCCCGACAACACCCCTTCGGGAAGATCCTTGCCGAACACCTGTCCGAGCTCGATGCGCAACAGATCGCCAAGATCGGCCTTCTGCCAGCGCGAGCGCGTCAGCATGTCCTGCGAGGCGGCCATTGCCTGGAGGCGCGCCGAGAATGACGCCGAGAACTCGTTGACGTCGGTGGCTTGCGAGGCCGTCTGCCGCGCGATCGCCAGCACGCGTGTGATCGAATTCTTGATGCGATGCTTCATCTCCTGCAGGATCAGGTCCTTTTCCAGCAGGCTCTTTTCGGTCGCCTCGTGCAGCGCCGATTTGGCGTCATAGGCGCGTTCCTGATAACGCGCCACCAAGGCGATGGCGCCGGCGAGCAGCAGGCCAAACAGCCCGAGCATCACCGGAATGGCGCGCGAAGACGGCGGCTCGAAGGCGCTTGTCGGCCTGAACAGCACGGTCCAGGGCCGGCCCGCGACAACGATATCGCGACGCGCCAAAAGCTTCGCCCCGATACGTTCCGTCGGCGGCGCCTCCGAACGGAACAACAGATTGCCGTCCTCGGGCTTACCGTCATAGACCTCGACATTGACCGGCAGCAGCGGAGCACGGCTGAGCGCGACCTGGAACAGGTCCTGCGCGCGGAAGGCAGCGTAGAGAAAACCGGCCGTGGAGGAGCGGCTTGCGTTGATCACCTCGGGCGCGGTTTCGACGTTCAGCCGCACGAAAACCAAGAACCCGGTGAAGGTCTGCTTCACGCCGGCGCCCTGGCCGAGTTGGACGATGCCGCTCGCATGCTGCTGGTCGTCGGCCATCGCCTGTTGGATCGCCGCGCGCCGTACCGGCTCTGTGAACATGTCGAAGCCGATGATCGACTGGTTGGACGTATCGAGCGGTTCGAACAGCACGATCGGCGTGCGCCATTGCTCAGTCGTGGCGGGGTAGATCGGGTGCTCCGACCCAAGGTCGTGCAGGATATCGCGTTCGACCGCGGCCTCGTCGCCGGCTTTTGCGAGCTTCAGGAAGCCGATGCCGCGCAGCCCCGCGAAATTGTCGTCGATGTCGAGCGCGCTGAAGAAGGCCTTGAATTCGCCGCGTGTGATGTCGCCGTTGCGGGCATCGAACAGCGCCTGCGTCGAACGCAGCAGCGACAGATTGAGGTCGATGCGGCTTTCGATGCGGTTCAGCGCGTCATCGGCGATCCCTTCGAACTTGATCCGCGCCGCCTCCTGCGTGGCGAAATAGGCGAACCCCGCCATGGTCAGGCTGATCAGCGCGACGGCGACAAAGGCAACGATCGGAAAGAGCTTCTTCAAATCAAGGATGCGGCCCGTGGACGGTCGACGGCCTTTATGGGCAAGTCTCCGCGTCAACACAATGGCGCGGTCAAATCATCAACGCAGCTGGCATATCACGCAGCCTTTAATTAGCCGGCTACATGCCCGTATTTATGCCGCGATTTTCAGCGCCCCAGGACCCGGGATGGCGCCAGGCGGGCATTTGCCGAGGATGATCATGCCGAGCACCTCGTCCTGGGTGACATCGGTCGTGCGGGCGGTTCCGACCACCTGGCCGTTCTTCATCACGCAGACCCGGTCGGCGAGCTCGAAGACGTCGTGGATGTCGTGACTGATCAGGAAGATGCCGATGCCGTCGGCCTTGAGCTGCTTGACCAGCTCGCCGACCTGGGCCGTCTCCTGCGGGCCGAGCGCCGCTGTCGGCTCGTCCATGATCAGGATGCGGGCGTTGAACAGGATCGCGCGCGCGATCGCCACCGACTGCCGCTGTCCGCCCGACAGCTTGATGACCGGTTCCTTGAAGCGCTGGAAACGCGGATTGAGCCGGCCCATCACCTTGCGCGCCTCGGCTTCCATGGCGACGTCGTCCAGCGTGCCCCAGCCGGTCATCAGCTCGCGGCCGAGGAAGAGATTGGCGGCGGCATCGACATTGTCGGCCAGCGCCAGCGTCTGGTAGATCGTCTCGACGCCGTATTTCTTGGCGTCGCGCGGGTTGGCGATCGAAGCCTCCTCGCCATTGATGAAGATCTGCCCGGCATCGCGCTTGTAGGCGCCGGACAGGATCTTGATCAGCGTCGACTTGCCGGCGCCGTTGTGGCCGAGCAGCGCCATCACTTCGCCGGGGAAAAGATCGACCGACGCATCGTCAACGGCGCGGATGCCGCCGAAGGCGATCGAGATGTTGCGCATGTCGACCAGCGGGACGCCGGCGGGAGCGGATTTCTCAGCCATGTTGGATCTCTCCCTGATCAAACGCGCTTGCGATAGAGGGTGTCGAGCCACACCGCGATCACCAGCACTGCGCCCACGACGATGCTCTGCAGCGGCGAGTCGACGCCGAGCAGCACCATGCCGGACTGCAGCGACTGCATCAGCAGCGCGCCGAGCATGGCGCCGAGCACGGTTCCGGACCCGCCGGCAAGCGAGGTGCCGCCGATGACGGCCGCGGCGATGACCAGCAGCTCGTCCAGCGTGCCGAGCGCATTGGTGGACGAATTCTGCCTGGCCGACGAGATCGCCGCCGCGATCGTCGCCAGCACGCCCATGATCATGAACACCTTCATGGTGATCCAGCGCGTGTTGATGCCGGCGAGGTTGGCCGCTTCCGGATTGCCGCCGATGGCGAAGACATAGCGGCCGAAGCGCGTGCGCTTGGTGACGAAGGTCATGATCAGGCCGACGGCGACCGCCATCAGCACCGGGATGGCGATGCCATGCGCGATGAACAGCCCGCCCTCGGGCACGGTGATGTTGTTGGCTGCGGCGTAGCGGTTCACGATGCCGACTGGCCACGGGTAGGAGTTGGCGAGCCACACCGCGCCCAGGATGATCGCGCAGGTGACCGTGGCAAGCAGCGTCTCGGCCCATACGGGGCGCAGAGGGAAGCGGAAGCGCTTGCGCTGCACGCGGCCGTTGAAATGCATGAAAATCACGGCCAGGCAGGCGACGATGCCGACGGCCCAGCTCCATTTGGCGCCGATCGAGCCCGCCGGACCGCCGCCCATCAACTGGAAGGTGGCGTCGAGCGGCGCAACGGTCTGGCCGCTGGTGACCCACCAGGCAGCGCCCCGCCATACCAGCAATCCGCCAAGCGTGACGATGAAGGCCGGCACTTCGAGATAGGCGATGATGAAACCCTGGAAGGCGCCGATGATGAGGCCGAGCGCCAGGCCGATCAGCAATGCCAGGACCCAGATCCACGGGTTGCCGAGCTCAAGCCCGACGAAGCGAACCAGGAAATGCGCCTGGGCGAAGCCCATGACCATGCCGATCACCCCTTCGGCCGATCCGACCGACAGGTCGATGTTGCGCATGACGATGACCAGCACCATGCCGGAAGCCATGATCGCCACGGCCGACGTCTGCACCGACAGGTTCCAGAGATTGCGCGGCGTGAGGAAGGTGCGGCTGTCGAAGTCGAGCGGGTTGACGCCAAGCCGCAGGCTGGAGATCACATGCAGCCCGACCCAGATCAGGAGCAGCGCGCCGATCATGCCGAGCATGCGGGTGTCGAGCTCGGTCGCCTTCAGGAACCGGGCGACAGTGCCGAGTTCCGACGCGCGCGCGGTGTCCGCCGGTTGCGTGGACGTCGTGTCGGTCATGATTTCCTCCGACGGCTGCCGTCTGGCGCGGATGCCGGAACTCAGCCTTGAAGCTATCCGCCTGAGGCGGAACCGCAAATCTTTGAGAGAACGCCGCGGCTTTCAGGCCGCGGCGCAAGGATTGTGGTCGAGCGTCGGCAAAGCTTAGTTGCAAACCTTGACGCCGCCGGCGGGCACGCCCGCGCAGACTTCGTCCTTCTTGATCCAGCCGGCGTCGATGACGACGTTGAGATTGTCCTTGGTGATCGCGATCGGGGTCAGGAACAGCGACTTGACGGTGTTGCCGCCGGGCGTCGTGAAGTCCTTGGCGCCGGCGATGTCGCCCATCTTCTTGCCGTCGGCGAGCTGCGAGGCGATCTCGGCGGCGTTCTTGCCAAGCTCGCGCGCGTCCTTCCACAGCGACACGGTCTGCGTGCCGAGTGCGATGCGGTTGAGCGCCGCGTGGTCACCGTCCTGGCCGGAGACCGGAACGGTGCCGGCCAAGCCTTGCGCCGTCAGCGCCGCGACGACGCCGCCGGCGGTGCCGTCATTGGCAGCGACGACCGCGTCGACCTTGTTGTCGTTGGCGGTCAGGAACTGCTCCATGTTCTTCTGCGCGTTGGCAGGCAGCCAGCCGTCGGTGTAGGCCTCGCCGACATTCTTGATCTTGCCGCTGTCGATCGCGTCCTTCAGCACTTCCATGGAGCCCGAAAACAGGAAGTCGGCGTTCGGATCGGAACCCGAGCCCTTGATGAAGACGTAGTTGCCTTCGGGCTTGGCCTTGAACACCTCGCGGGCCTGCATGCGCCCGACTTCCTTGTTGTCGAAGGTCAGGTAGAACACGTCCTTGTTCTCGATCAGGCGGTCGTAGCCGACAACCGGGATGCCTTCGTCGAGCGCCTTCTGCACCGCCGGACCGATCGCCGAAGCGTCCTGCGCCAGGATGATCAGCGCGTTGGCGCCCTGCGAGATCAGGCTCTCGACGTCCGTGAGCTGTTTGCCCGGATTGGACTGCGCGTCGGCCGAAATATACTTGTCGCCGGCGGCCTCGATGGCGGCCTTCATCGCCGCTTCGTCGGTCTTCCAGCGCTCTTCCTGGAAATTCGACCACGAGACGCCGATCACCTTGTCCTTCGCCTCGGCGACCGACGCCAGCGTCAGCGACATGGCAACGCCCGCCAGGATGGCGGCTGCGAATTTCTTCATGATATCCTCCCTGCGCCCCGTATGGCGCGACCCAGACTGGCCCGAAGGCCGGCACAGAGGCTTTTTTTCGAGCCTCGAAAAAACACTGATCCAACGCTGTGCCGCTGTCAACTCGGATTCTGATGGTTTTTGAGGTGCTGCGGACTTTTTTTCGAGCTCCGCAATAAATAATGACAGCGTCGGGAGCTTCTGCCAGTATCCCTAGCATGTCACCGGCGGCCCATGGCATCATCAAGCCGTGATGACCAGGAGGAATACTTCAGCCAATGTCGGTCGGAATCCGCCACGACGATCTGCGCCGGCGCAACCGCGCCATGGTGATTTCGGCCGTGCGCCGCGCCGGTCAGCCATCGCGGACGGAGATCGCAGCCACCACCGGGCTCAGCCACTCGACCATTTCGGCGATTTCCGCCGATCTGATCCAGGAAGGCATTCTCACCGAAAGCAAGGCCAGCGAGCCGACGGCGTTGAAACGCGGCCGGCCGCAGATCGGCCTGGCGCTCAACCCCGAAGCCGCCGCGGTGCTGACCGTGGTGTTGTCGCTGAATTTCCTGTCGGTCGCCGTCATCGACTATGCCGGCCAGGTGATTGCCGAGGAGCAGCAGCGCCTGGACACCCTTGTCATGCCGCGTGAAGAACTGATCGGCGAATGCATGGCGATCGTCCGGCGTCGGTTGCAGGATCCCGACCTCGACGTCGGCAGCGTCGCCCGCATCGCCATGGGTATCCAGGGCATTACCGATTCCCACGCGCGCGCCATGCTGTGGTCGCCGATCACGCCGCTGACCGACATTCCTTTTGCCGACATCCTCGAGAGGGAATTCGGCATTCCAGCCACCATGGAAAACGACTGCAACATGATGGCGGTGGCGCTGCAGTGGCGTGACCCCAACCGCTATCGCGACAATTTCATCGCCATCCTGTTGTCGCACGGCATCGGCATGGGCCTGGTGCTGAAGGGCCAATTGTTCACCGGCACGCATTCGTCCGGCGGCGAGTTCGGGCACATGATCCACCGTCCGGGCGGCGCGCTTTGCCGCTGCGGCCGGCGCGGCTGCGTCGAAGCCTATGCCGGCAATTACGCCATCTGGCGCAGCGCCATGATGATAAGCGAGGACGCCGAGCCGACCGACGTCGGCGACGCCGACATGCGCGCGCTTGCCGCCAAGGCCCGGCTCGAGGAAGGTCCCGAACGGGAAGCCTATCGCCGGGCCGGCGAGGCGCTGGGCTTCGGCCTCGGCAGCCTGTTCGCGCTCATCGATCCGGCGCCCGTCGCCATGGTCGGCGTCAGCGCGGCCGCCTTCGACCTGATCGAGCCAGCGCTGAGGAAGGCGATCGCCCAGACCGCCGGCGGCCAGCATTCGGAATCGATCTCCTTCGACACCGAGCCGAACGAGCTGCCGCTGATCCGCGAAGGCTGCGCCATGCGCGCGCTGACCTTCGTCGACCAGGAGATTTTCGCGCCGGGGGTTCAGGCAAGAGCGGGCAAGCACGTCGCATAAGCCGCTTTGAGTGATCGTTGGTTTCGAGTGTCCCGCTGGACACCGGAGATTAGCGAAGGCCCCGAAGCTTCGTCATTCCAGGGCGGAGCAGGAGCGAAGCTCCGTCGCGGAGACCCTGGAATCCATTCCGTTACCTCGGACGTCGGGCGCAGCCGAGCAGAATTCCGCACCGCCGCGGCGCGTCGAAGTCACGGAATGGATCCTCGGGTCTGCGCTGCGTCGCTTCGCTCCTTGCTCCGCCCGTGGATGACGAAGCAAGAGCGTCCTGGCCAATCGCCAACGCATGCGATCCGCTGTCGGAGGCACCAAACCGTCAGCGCTTCCACACGGACCTAATCCTCCCGGATCGCATACCCCGCCCCGCGGATGGTGCGGATGACGTCGGGCATGCGGCCGTTGTTGACGGCCTTGCGCAGGCGGCCGACATGGACGTCCACGGTGCGCTCGTCGATATAGATCGTCTCGCCCCAGACATTGTCGAGCAGCTGGCTGCGCGAGAACACGCGGCCGGGGTGGCGCATCATGAATTCGAGCAGCCGGAACTCGGTCGGGCCGAGCCTGATCTCGCTCTTCTTGCGGTAGACGCGATGCGATTCGCGGTCGAGCACGATGTCGCCGACCTTGAGCACGCTGGACAGCACCTCAGGCTTGGCGCGGCGCAGCAGCGCCTTGACGCGGGCCATGAACTCCGGCGTCGAGAACGGCTTGACCAGATAGTCGTCGGCGCCGGTCGAAAGGCCGCGCACGCGGTCGCTTTCCTCGCCGCGCGCCGTCAGCATGATGATCGGCAGCCGCTCGGTTTCGGGCCGCATCCTGAGGCGCCGGCAAAGCTCGATGCCGGACACCGCCGGCACCATCCAGTCGAGCACGAGCAGGTCGGGAACGTTTTCCTGAAGGCGGATTTCGGCCTCGTCGCCGCGGGTCACCACTTCGACCTGGTAACCCTCGGATTCGAGATTGTAGCGGAGCAGCACCCCCAGCGGCTCCTCGTCCTCCACCACCATGATGCGTGGCGCAATCATCGGGGTAACCTTTTCCGTCAGGCCGCCGGCGCCGACATTGCCGTCTCGTCCTGCTTCGGACGGTTGGCGGGCAATTGCGTGCCGGTCAACACATAGTAGGCGTTCTCGGCGATGTTGGTCACATGGTCGCCGATGCGCTCGAGGTTCTTGGCGCAGAACAGAAGATGCGTGCAAGCGGTGATGTTGCGCGGATCCTCCATCATATAGGTCAACAGCTCGCGGAAGACGGATGTGTATTTGACGTCGATGCGTTCGTCGTCGTTGCGAAGCTTGGCCAGCGCCGTGGCATCGCCCACCGTATATTCCTGGATCACGCCCTGGACCTGGATCAGCACCATCTGCGCCATGGAATCGATCGAATGCGTGAGGTCGCGCGGCGCGGCGCTGACGCCGACCGAGCCGACGCGCTTGGCGATGTTCTTGGCGAGATCGCCGATGCGCTCGAGGTCGCCCGCCATGCGGATCGCTCCGACCACGCTGCGCAGGTCGTCGGCCATCGGCTGGCGCTTGGCGATCAGCGTGATGGCGCGGTCGTCGAGCTCGCGCTGCCTTGCGTCCATGATGGCGTCGTCGGAGACGACGCGCTGCGCCAGCGCATTGTCGCTTTCGAGCAGCGCCCTGGTCGAGGCGCCGACCATCGAGGCGGCAAGGTCGCCCATGTCGTTGATGAGCCGGCTGATCTGCCTCAGATCCTCATCGAAGGAGGCGACGGTATGTTCGGCCATGATGATGTCCTCGTATGTCTTCAGCCGAAGCGGCCGGTGATGTAGTCCTGGGTGCGCTTCTCGCGAGGCGAGGTGAAGATCTTCTCGGTCCGGTCAAACTCCACCAGCTCGCCCAGATACATGAACGCCGTCTGCCGCGAGACGCGCGCCGCCTGCTGCATGTTGTGGGTGACGATGACGATCGTATAGTCGGCCTGCAATTCGTCGATCAGCTCCTCGATCTTGGCCGTCGACAGCGGATCGAGCGCCGAGGCCGGCTCGTCGAGCAGGATGACCTCGGGCTTGACCGCCACGGTGCGGGCGATGCACAGGCGCTGCTGCTGACCGCCCGAAAGGCTGAGCCCGCTGGCGTTGAGCTTGTCCTTGACTTCGCTCCACAGCGCGGCGCGCTTCAGCGCCTGCTCGACGCGGCTGTCCATCTCGGCCTTGCTGATCTTCTCATAGAGCCTGACGCCGAAGGCGATGTTTTCATAGATCGACATCGGGAACGGCGTCGGCTTCTGGAACACCATGCCGATCTTGGTCCTGAGAAGGTTGAGGTCCTGCGAGCGGTCGAGGATGTTCTTGCCGTCGAGCAGCACCTGGCCCTCGGCGCTCTGCTTCGGATAGAGCTCGTAGATGCGGTTGAGCACGCGCAGCAGCGTCGACTTTCCGCAGCCCGACGGGCCGATGAAGGCCGTCACGCTGCGCTCGGGCAGGGACAGGTTGATGTCCTTCAGCGCCTTCGACTGGCCATAGTAGAAGTTGAGGTTCTTGACCTCGATCTTGGCCTTCTCGACGGTCGTCTCGGCTACGTTCAGGTCGGTGGACAACATCGGTTTCATCTGTCCTCTCTGCGTCCGGTCAGGCTGCGGGCGAAGATGCTCAGCCCGAGAACCGTCAGGGTGATTATGAGTGCGCCCGTCCAGGCCAGCTGCTGCCATTCCTCGTAAGGGCTGAGAGCGAACTGGAAGATGGTCACCGGCAGGCTGGCCATCGGGGCATTGAGATTGCTCGACCAGAACTGGTTGTTGAGCGCGGTAAAGAGAAGCGGCGCCGTCTCGCCGGAGATGCGCGCGATTGCCAAAAGGATGCCCGTGACGATGCCGGAGAGCGCCGCGCGGTAGGCGACGGAGCGGATCACCACCCAGCGCGGCGCGCCGATTGCCGTGCCCGCTTCGCGCAACGCGTTGGGCACAAGGTTCAGCATGTCCTCGGTGGTGCGCACCACGACGGGGATCACCAGGATCGACAGCGCGACGGCGCCGGCAATCGCGGAGAAGTGCCCCATCGGCCGCACCATCAGCTCATAGACGAACAGGCCGATGATGATCGAAGGCGCCGACAACAGGATGTCGTTGATGAAGCGCACCACGGTGGTGAGCCGCGAGAAGCGTCCGTACTCGGCCATGTAGGTGCCGGCCAGCACGCCGATCGGCGTGCCGACGATAATGCCGATGACGGTCATCACGATGCTGCCGTAGATGGCGTTGAGCAGGCCGCCGGCATCGCCGGGCGGCGGCGTCATTTCAGTGAACACGGCCAGGTTCACCCCGGAGAGCCCCTTGTAGAGCAGCGCGCCGAGGATCAGCGCCAGCCATGCCAGGCCGATGCCAGCCGCGATGACGCACAGCGCCATCATCACGGCATTCTTGCGCTTGCGGCTTTGGTGAAGCGATTGGGCAGTCGACATCGGTCAGGCTCCCGTGCGGCTATCGATGCGCAACAGCATGTAGCGTGCCAGCGCGAGGATGACGAAGGTGATGATGAACAGGATCAGGCCGAGCGACACCAGCGAGGATGTATAGAGATCGCCGTCGGCTTCGGTGAATTCGTTGGCGATGGTCGCCGAGATCGTCGTGCCCGGCGCGAACAGTGAGGCGCTGATGCGGTGCGCGTTGCCGATGACGAAGGTGACGGCCATCGTCTCGCCGAGCGCGCGGCCGAGGCCGAGCATGACGCCGCCCATGATGCCGACGCGGGTGTAGGGGATGACGACGCGCCGGGTCACTTCCCAGGTCGTGCAGCCGATGCCGTAGGCCGATTCCTTCAGCACCGCCGGCACCGTGTCGAACACGTCCTTGGTGATTGAGGTGATGAAGGGCAGCACCATGATGGCGAGGATCAGCGACGAGGTCAGCAGGCCGATGCCGTAGGGCGGACCGGCAAACAGGCTGGAGAGGCCGGGGACGCCCTTGAACAGCCAGATGATGAAGGGCTGGACCGTCGTCTGCAGGAACGGCGCGAAGACGAACAGGCCCCAGATGCCGTAGATGATCGAAGGAATGCCGGCGAGCAGCTCGACCGCGATGCCGATCGGACGCCTGAGCGGGCGCGGGCAAAGCTCGGTCAGGAAGACGGCGATGCCGATGCCGATCGGCACGGCGATGAGTATGGCGATGGCCGAGGTGACGATGGTGCCGTAGATGGGCGCGAGCGCGCCGAAATTCTCGGTGACCGGGTTCCAGGATTCGGTGGTCAGGAAGGAGAAGCCGAATTTCGACAGCGCCTGCCACGAGCCGGCGACCAGCGAGATCGCGACGCCGCCGAGCAGAACCAGCACGAGGATGGCGGAGGCGCGCGTGGCCGCCCGGAAGACCATATCGGTGACGGCGAAGCGGCGCACCGTCGCTTCCCTGGTCCGCATGGCGGATGATGTCGCGGCTTCGGAAACGGCTGTCATTGAGCCCCTCGCATTCGAAAGAGACAGGAGGGCGCCGGAAGCGCCCTCCCTTGTTCGTCAGAATTACATGCCGGAATAGAGCGGCTTGCCGTTCGCGTCGACGATGTCCTTGCTCCACATTTCCTCGACGCTCTTCACGACGGCGTCGGGCATCGGAACATAGTCCAGACTGGCGGCCAGCTCGTCGCCCTTGGCGTAGGACCAGGCGAAGAACTTGAGCGCTTCGGTCGTGGCCGCCGCGTCGTCTGGCTTCTTGTAGACGAGGATCCAGGTGGCCGAGGTCATCGGCCAGGTTTCGGCGCCGGCCTGGTTGGCGAGGATGACGCCGTAACCCGGCTGCGAGCTCCAGTCGGCGTTGGCCGCGGCGGCCGAGAAGGCGGCGGCCGTCGGCTCGACCTTTTTGCCGTCCTTGTTGATCAGGTCGGTATAGGTGAGCTTGTTCTGCTTGGCATAGGCGTATTCAACATAGCCGATCGCGCCGCCGGTCTGCGAGACGTTGTTGGCGACGCCTTCATTGCCCTTGGCGCCGATGCCAACCGGCCATTCGAGCGCGGTGTTGACACCGACCTTCGATTTCCAGTCGGCGCTGACGTCGGCCAGGTAGTAGCTGAAGTTGAACGTGGTGCCCGAGCCGTCCGAACGGTGAACGACGGCGATCGCCTGGTCGGGCAGCTTGACGTCGGGGTTGAGCTTCTTGATCGCTTCGTCGTTCCAGTTGGTGATCTTGCCGGCGAAGATGTCGGCCAGCGTCGGACCGTCGAGCACCAGTTCGCCCGGCTTGACGCCTTCGAGGTTGACGACCGGAACGATGCCGCCCATCACCATCGGGAACTGCGCGAGCCCGGTGGAGTCGAGATCCTCGCCCTTCAGCGGCGCGTCGGAAGCGCCGAAGGTCACGGTCTTGGCCTTGATCTGCTTGATGCCGCCGCCGGAGCCGATCGACTGATAGTTGAGACCGATGCCAGTCTCCTTCTTGTAGGCGTCGGCCCACTTCGCATAGATCGGATAGGGGAAGGTGGCGCCGGCGCCGGAGATGTCGGCAGCCATCGCGGCGGCCATGCTAAGGGTTGATGCCGCAGCCATTGCAATCGCAACGGCCGCCGAGCGGATGAAATGTCTCATGTGGCCTGCTCCTGTTCGGAAGATGGTCTTTCGGCACCCGTTCTATCGGCGCCCGGTCAGCGCAATAGCCCTCGATTATTACAGTCGCATGACAGTTTCGTGTCAGCCCGGTAACGCCTGAAAAGGGGCTGCCTGGAGAGGCCCGCGGCGGCCCCGAAGGACCGGCCGGAGTTTGCCGCGGAAATCAGCAACTTGTCTGGCTTTTGAAGCAAAATTTATCCCGGCGGCCATGACCATGGCCGCCGGGAAATAAAATCCGGACGAGAGCGCGTTGCCTGAATGCCAGAGCGGATCATGGCCTGGCCATCGCCGAAAACAGGTCCGTTGGGGTAGAGTCGACGCTGTTCCTTGTTGGCGGTCGCTGCTCCCGCCCGTAACCGAAGAGCGGAATCAACAGCCGCATTGTCCGAGCTTGGTTTTTGCTTTGGTATGGTGCGATCGCACCATACGCATGCGTCAGTCTCTTGCCGCAGTCCTGCCCGCCAAATTCGTTCTAAAGCGCGTCGCAATCTTTCAGATTCGCTCCATGCGCTTTAGGTTTTTGATTTTGCGCATGTCTTTATCCCGAAAGCGGTCCCCACTTTCGGGAGACATGCTTTAACCGGCGTTGCGCCGGGTTTCGACGTCCGAGCTCAGCCAGCGATCGAGCTTTTCGAGCAGCGCCCGCGGACTGATCGGCTTTGGCAGATAATCGTCCATCCCGGCCTCCAGGCAGCGTTCACGGTCGCCCTTCAGCGCATGCGCGGTGACGCCGACGATCGGCACATGCGTGCCTATATCCTCCTCGAGCCGGCGGATGGCGCCCGTCGCCTCCAATCCGTTCATTTCCGGCATCGACACATCCATCAGGATCATACGCGGATTGAGCCTGCCGAAGGCGTCGAGCGCCTTGCGGCCGTTGCCGACGATCTCGAAGCGGTAACCGGTCTCGCCGAGGATCTGGGTGAACACCAGCTGGTTCACCTCATTGTCCTCGGCGACGAGGATGTCGAGCCCGCGCTCCGCGTCGGTTGGGCGTGGACGCGCCCGCACCGGCGGCGGCTGCAGCATGGCGCGTTCCGATGCCGCCGCCTGCGCCGGCGCGGCTTGCGGAAGGCTGTTGCCGATGGCAGGTTGCGCCGCGGCGCTGCTATGGCGATGGCGCTGGATGGTCGCGACCAGCGTCTCCAGGAGGATGGAGGAGCGCGCCGGCTTGATAAGCTGCGCATCGATGCCGAGGTCGCGATAGGCCGTGTTGGCCAGCGACTGGTCGACAGAGGTCAGCATGATGATGGGCGTCTGCGCCAGGCCCGCCGTGTTGCGCACGATGCGCGCCATCTCGGCGCCGGTCATGCCGGGCATCTGGTAGTCGAGCACCACGCAGTCGACCGGCACGCCATAGGCGGCGGCGGCAATCAGCACCCTCAACCCCTCGGCGCCGCTTTCGGCCGCGCAGGAATCGAACGTCCACGACGCCATCTGCTCGCTCAGGATCGAGCGGTTGACGGCGTTGTCGTCGACGACGAGCACGCGCGCGCCGGTGACGTCGACCGGCATGATGCGCTGTCCGCCCTGCTCGGCCCGGGGCAGCGTGACCGTGAACCAGAAGGTCGAGCCCTTGCCCTCGGCGCTGTCGACGCCGATCTCGCCGCCCATCATCTCGACCAGCCGCGAGGTGATGGCAAGGCCAAGTCCGGTGCCTTCGTGCCGCCTGGTCGAGGAGGTGTCGACCTGGCTGAATTTTTCGAACACCAGCTTCAGCTTCTCCTCCGGAATGCCGATGCCGGTATCGGTGACCGAGATGGTGAGCTTTGTTCCCGCCGGAACCCGCTCGCCGGTAACATCGACCAGGACATGGCCTTCGTCGGTGAATTTCACGGCGTTGCCGAGCAGGTTGGTGACGATCTGCCTGACGCGGCCGACATCGCCGACGAACTGGCCGTCGAGTCCCGGCTGGATGCGGACGATGAGCTCGAGGTCCTTCTCCTTGGCGCGCGTCGATACCAGCGTCGCCACATCCTCGATCGCCTCGGCGAGGTTGAAGGGCGCCGGGTCGAGCACCATCTGGCCGGCGTCGATCTTGGAGAAGTCGAGGATGTCGTTGATGATGGTGAGCAGCGCGTTGCCGGATTTGACGATGATGTCGGTGAATGTCTTCTGCTTCGGATCGAGGTCCGACTTTGCCAAAAGCTCTGCCATTCCAAGGACCCCGTTCATCGGCGTGCGGATCTCGTGGCTCATATTGGCGAGAAATTCCGACTTGGCCCGGTCGGCGAGCACGGCGCGCCGCTGTGCTTCGCTGAGCTCGGCCTCGCGCTGCTTGAGCTCGGTGATGTCGGTGGTGGAGCCGATGAGATAGAGCGAGCCGTCCGAGGCGATCATCGCGCCCTTGCGCGCGAACTGGTGCCTGACGCTGCCGTCCGGCATCGTCACCGTTTCCTCGATCTCCTGCGTTTCGCCGGTGCGCAGCACGGCAAGGTCGCCGGCGACGAAAGCTTCGCCGTCCGCGCCGAAGATCTCGACGTCGGTCTTACCGATCGCTTCTTCCCGGCTGAAGCCGGTGAGGTCGCACCAGCCCTTGTTGACGTAGAATTGCCTGAGGTCCGAGCGTTTGGCGTAGATCGACACCGGCACATTGTCGATGAGGCTGCGGAACACCTCGTTCTCGCTCATGCTTTGCTTGAGCGCCTGTTCGCGCGCCTTGACGTCGGTGATGTCGGTGCTGGAGCCGACCAGATGCACCGAGCCGTCGATCGCCACCAGCCGGCTCTTGCGCGTCATCAGCTGCCGCACCGTGCCGTCGCGATGGGTGACGGCCTCCTCGACCTCGCGCCCCGCGCCGGTCGCCACGACTTCGGTGTCGTCGCTGCTGAAGCCGTCCGCCTCTTCCGTCGCGAAAAGCTCACGATCCGTCTTGCCGAGCACCTCGTCCTTGGCGAGGCCGGTCAGCGCGCACCAGGCCTTGTTGACGAATTCTATGCTGAGATCGTCGGCCTTGATGAAGGCGGCGACCGGCAGTTCGTCCATGACGTGCCGGTAGAGATCGATCTGGCGCATGGAGTCCCGCAGCGCCTTCTCGCGCGCCTTGATGTCGGTGATATCGACGCGCACACCGATGAACGTGCCGTCGTCGGTGCGCATGTCATAGACCTGGTACCAGCGCCCGTCCGGATTGAGGCGCTCATAGGAAGAGTTCGGCAAACGGTACCGCTCGAGCATGGCGTCAAGCCAGCGCTCGGTGTCGACGCCATACAGACCGTCGATTTCGGCGTCGCCGCTCGAGCGGAAATAGCCGACCGAATGGCCGAGAGCCAATGCCTCTCGAAAAGTGCGGCCCGGCTGCCAGGCCGGCTTCAGCGCCGGCAGCGTGTCCTGCAGCTTGCGGTTGGCGAAGACGAAGCGATCATCGCGATCGTAGATGATGACGCCAGCCGGCAGCGACTCCAGCACGGCGGCGAGGTTCCTGCGCGCGTCCTCGGCCTCGGTCTCGCGCTGTTTCATGTCGGTGATGTCGACATAGGAAATCAGCCGCTTGCCGCCGGGAAGGGGCGCTAGCGAGGCGATCAGCGTGCGGCCGTCCTTGCGCGGCAACTGCCTCGACCCCGCGGCGCCAGCCCGGATTTCGGCCTCCCGTTCGGCCACATGGCTTTGCCAGGCATGTTCCTCGCCGCCGAACAGATCGGCCTCACGGCTGGCTTCCATGAGGTCGCGAAAGCGACTGCCGGCCGGAGCGCGCCGCGGATCGATCTTCCAGAAGTCGTAGAATGCCCGGTTGACCACCTCCGCCCGCAATTCGGCATCGAGAACGATGACGCCGATCGGCATCGAATCGACCATCAGGTTCAGATCGGCAAGCGCCGCCGCAGTCCCGGCCATGTCGTGGATATCACCGGGAAGGGCCCCGTTGCCGCGCATATCCGCCTTGTCGAAACCCCGCGCGCTGTCCGCCCCGACAGTTCCGTCCGTATCCGCCATTGCCACCCCCAAGGCCGGACCGTGCCGGTCCGTCGGCGGAATGTGCCCGACAAGCATTAACGATCCGCTAACCATAATGATTGCAACCACGGCTGCCCGATGCCGTTGAAATAATTTCCGTCATGGCGCCGGCTGCGGTAATCCGCCCGTTGGCGAACAAGGCAACGACGCATATAAGGTGCCTGAGGTGTTGCTAATGTTCGGTCGAATCACGGCTTTCATCCTGTGCCCGGCGCTGCTTGCAGCGGGTGGCTGCGCGCGCAGCGACGACGGCACGGTGATCGTTCCGAGCCGGATGGACGTCAGGCGTGTCTGGGACAGGGCGCCGCCGGGAACGACCGCGTCGCGGCAGATCGCGTCGGACGTGTTTCCCCTGCCGCCGAGCCTGCCGCAGAGCCCCGCTGTGCGGCGCCATTCCAGGTCCGCTCCGGCGAGGCCCTCCTACAACCGGGATCTGCCCGATCAGTCTGCCGACGGGCAGAACCCCCTGACCTGCAGGAATGTCGGCGAAAACGGGAAGCGCTACCGTGTCGTCTGCGAGTAGCTTTGCCTCAATCCGCCGGTCGATGCCCGCTCGGCGGCTTGCCTCGATACGGATGCCTCAACACCGGAAACAACGGCGGGATCAATTCGCCGGGAAGAAAGCCGGCCCGACTATGCGCACCGGCTTTGCATCTGACGGAGCCTCGGACCGTGCGATCGAGCTGGTGGTATTCGCTTCCGCGCCCCGAGCGCTGCTCGACGGAATATCCGAGACCGTGCCCGGATCCGGCCTTGATGTCGGCAAGGGAATGACGGCGTTTTCCATGTTACCCGGCGTCACCGTGCGCGCCCTGAGCTCGGCCACGCGCTCGGAGTAGCGCTTGAGGTCGCAGGCCTTGAATTCGACGGCGTCGCGATAGCGGAAGGCGGTTGGCAGCTCGGCATAGGGCTTGCGCGTGTCGACCGCCACCATCTGGTCGGTCTCGAGGCTCGGATCGCTCAGCGTATAGAGATCGACGCCCGCATCGTCGCAGATGTAGCGGCATTGATCGACCGTATCCTTGAGGTCCCTGGCCCGTGCGAACTGCGAGTTCGGCGCCGGGAAGAAATAGCCGTCGGAGAGGCGGACGCAAAACAGCAGCGCGTTCCCGCCGGACGCCAGGGCGGAAGCCTCCGTGTCGGACGCCTGCTGCTGGGGCGCCTGCTGCCGCTTGGGAGCCGCTTGACAACCGAGGGCGACGTATCTCGCCTGCAACGCGGAGGAGTCGCGGCCGGAATTGCCGATGCTGGCGATCCGGCGCTGCACCTCGGTCCGGCTCCGCACGAGATCCCCGCAGGCATTGAAGAAGCCCCCGACGGCGCCGCTGGCGGTGCATCGGCGCTGCCTCTCGAGCCCTTGGATCGCGGCAAGCTGGCGCCGCAGTTGCGCAAGCTCGGGGCTTGCCGAGTCACGACCGCTGGACAGTATCTGCCTTCTCAGCGTCGAGCAAGAATCGGCATAAGAAACCTGCGTCATCGCCAAGATCGCCGTGACCATCAGGAATGGTATCTTAAGGAACTGCAACCTCGTCATCGGGCGCCACCCTTGTTCGAAAAACGAGTTCGACTTGATCGATGTCGGCTAATTGAGAAAATACTTATGTATATAAAGGTTAGCTTGAGCCTCTTTTATACGGCATAATTGTTATTCTCAATTTTGTGAAGCAAATATTACGGTTTAATCTCAAGATTGAGACAGTAGCCGAAAAACCATCTTCGGCCCGGCCGCGACGGCGGCACGATCACGGATCGCTGATGAAACCTTTGACCGGCGATGGACGTTGTTGGCGTTGATGTGACCCGTGCAGCGCAGAGGAGACTGAAGATGTCCGTTCACTTCACCGTCTCTGGCCTGACCAGGAACCTGATCCATTCGCTCGGACTGGATCATGAGCAGGCGCCGAGACCCCTTACCCCTGAACAAAGCCTTCTGCTGGATTGCTATCTGGCCGGGCAGATCCCGGACTCCGCCTGGAGCGACTATGTCTTCGAGATGCCGGAACTGGAAAGGCACGCCGAGGTCAGGCGCGCACGCGGTTTGGCCTGAAAGCACCCCCCGGAAAAGTGCGAGCGGTTAAAGCATGTCTCCCGAAAGTGGGAACCGGTTTCGGGACAAAGACAAGCGTAGAATCAAGAACCTAAAGCGCAGGGAGCGAATCTGAAAGATCGCGACGCGCTTTAGGCTCGGCGCCTTCGCCGTTGCCTGCCATCCGGAATTACGTCAAGACAATAGTCAGCCTGCCGCTTACTTCTTCGGCGAGTTGAACTGCAGCGTGAAGACGTTTCCGGCAATGCCTTGCGCCAGCGAGGGCGAGAAGCTGAGCGGCAGACAGTCCTGCATGGCCTTGGTCGCCGCGTCGACATAGGCCTTGCGCGCCTTGTCGTCACCGCCGACATGGATGGCGGTTGTCTTCGGCGGCCCGATCAGCGAGCCGTCGCGCTTGAAGCTGAAGCTGAGCGTGACCGAGGAGTTGTCGGTATTGGCCGGCGGCGTCCAGCAGGCGAGCAGGGCGGCGCCGACCTCGTTCATGCTGTTGAGCGACGCGGCGGCCGATGGAAAGGGCACAACCGACAACGCGCCCGCTATCACCAGAAATCTTGCCGTGTTCATCGCAGGTCCTCGTCGCCGCCGCTCCGCCCCCTGACAGCATCGTACGATCCATGACGAGGATGACAATAGGATTTCAGCCCGCCTGTCGGCGGCGCAATCATACTGTCGTGATTTCCGCGCGATGGCCGGGAAAAGCAAAAGGCCGGCACGCAGCCGACCTTTCCCTTGCCTCGTCATGGCGCCAGTACATCCGTGGTCGCGGCGAGGACTGGACCCAGTAGACAGGTCTTGGGTAAACGAAACCTTAACGCGAGGGCCGGCTAAGCCCTGGCCTGCGATCTCACATGCGCGATGTAGCCGCGCACGTCGCCGGCCGGCTCCGAATAGGCCTTGCCGAGCTTCTTCTCCAGCGCCGCCATGTATTCCTTCGCCCAGTTGGGCAGCGCGTAGTCGATGACAGCCAGGAATTCGAGCGTTGCCGCCAGCCTTATATCGGCGATCGACGGGTTGTTGCCGCCGATGAACGGTTTGCCGTCGCGAAAGAAGGAGTGAAACACCTCGAGCGGCTCGGCGATCGCGGCCATCGCCGCCTTCTGCGCTTCCGATTTCTTGTCCGGGTGGGCGTCGCTGTGGCCGACCTCGCCGGCATACTGCGGAAAGCCGAGCGCCGGATAGGTCGCGCGCGCCACATAAGGATAAAGTGTGCCGACCAGGTAGAACATGGCGCTGTCGATCATCGCCCGCTTTGCCGGCGCCTTCGGATAGAACTTATCCAGCCCATGCTTGTTGGCGAGATACTGCATGATGGCGCAGCTTTCCCACAGCACGCCGCGCGGCAGGCCCTTGTCCTCGATCATCGGCGTCAGATGCGCCGGATTGCGCGCCAGGAACTCCGGCGAACGCGTATGGCCCCAGGCATCGGTCTCCGCCGGATCGAGCCCGGCCGCCCGCGCGAACACCCGCACCGTCATGTTGTTGACGCTCGGCCTCAGCATGCTGAGCTTTATGCCGGGCTTCCTGGCCGGCTTCGCTTTGGCCTTGGGCGCGGCTTTTGCCGTCGCTTTAGGCGCGGCTTTTGCCGTCGCTTTGGGTGCTGCCTTTGCAGTCACCTTGGCGGCGGTTTTCGCAGCCGCTTTCGGCGCCGCCTTGGCTGCGGGTTTCCTTACGCTCTTCGTTGCAGCTTTTGCCATGTCGGTCCTCCCTCTGACCTGGTTAATAAGGATTTTTCGGCGCCCTGCTTTCGGACAATGTTTCACGCGAACGCTCGACCAGCGCCTGGATGGCGTCGGCCAGATGCAGCTCGGCGATGTTGTAGTCGCCGCGCGCCACACGGACCTTGTGCGCCTCCATCAGCACGTCGGCATGGGTGAAGCCGGCCGGCGGTTCGAAGCGGTAGGAAGCAAGCTCGATCAACAATCCCAGCGGATCCTCGAAATAGATCGAGTCCATGAAGCCGCGGTCCTTGACGCCGCTGTGCTTGATGCCGCGCTCGTCGAGCCGCGCGACCGCCTGCAGGAAGGTGACCCGCGACACCGAGAACGCGATGTGGTGGACGCAGCCGATATCGGTCGGCGTCCGCCGTTTGACGGGGGTGCGGCTCTCGTCGGTGAAGACGGTGATCAGCCGCCCGTCGCCCGGATCGAAATAGAGATGGCTTTCGCTCGCCTTGTCGAGATTGGGCTGTTCGAAGATGAAAGGCATGCCGAGCACGCCCTCCCAGAAGTCGATCGAGGTCTGGCGTCCGGCGCCGACCAGCGTGATGTGATGAACGCCTTGCGACTGCAGCTTCCGCATTGGCTCCTCCCGCCTGCGCTTGTTCCCGGTGCCTGGCCGCGCAACGATCAGCCCTAGGCACGCGAGCGCCGCCCGGTTCTCGTTGCGCTCCGTATTCCGCATCCTGTCGGATCGCGGCCGGAGCGTCGATAAGGGGATGCTAATTCAATCCGGGACGTTGCGCCAGAAGCACCGGTCTTTCACTGCGCCTGGGAGTCATCGCCGTCATCCGCGATGATGCGGATCGGTCGCTGCCGTCCGCTTTGGGTCCGGTTGAGGATCGCGGCCAGGCATTCTCTCGACTCATGGCCCCAGCTCTGCCCCTTGCAGGCGGAGGCGATCCCCGGTCCGGGCGCGATGCGCTGCTCCTTGCCGGCGGTGTTGACGGCAAGCGAACCCGGATCACGCGCGGCTGACGAAGTAACGCTTGCCACCGAAGCGATGGCGATGGCTATCAGGCAGCAGCCGCACCCGACCAGCGCGGCCAGCCGCCCGGAGAACCTCTTCGGCGGCTGTGGGGAACGTCTGTCTGTCGCGTTCATCTTACTCAAGCACCATCGCGGGCGTCCCGCCCCTCAGGTCAGGATCCAGGCCACGTTCCTGCCCGTGTCGGTCGGGACACCGCCGATTCCGGCGGACAGATGAGGCGAAATGGCACCCATCGGCACATCCAGAATATGCGCGATCGCCCTGAGTGTTTTGGTGGAGGCAGTCTTCCCGGAGCGCTCTATCTGCGACAGCATGCTCGGGGTTATCCCGGCTTGGGCGGCGAGCTGCCGTCCGCTCAGGCCGCGCAGGATCCTGACGGCGCGGACCGGGTTCTCGCCGGCGGCAATCTTGTCGAGGACGCGCTTGGGCAAAGGGCTGTTGGGGGCAGGTTCGTCAAGGTCAGCCACACCGGCCATCGCGGTCCGCTTGAGCATGCGGAACTGCGATTCCGGCAGCACCACCATGCGCTCTTTGGCGCCTGGATGCTTGATGAACTGGACATTTAGCTTCATGTCAGCCGGCCTTTGGGTTGGCTTGCGGCACGGTTCGAGGCGTCGCCTGAATCACCGGAACGTAAGGAGCATGACGATCAGCAATGAGATCGACAGGACCGTGGTTACGGACAGAACCGCCAATATCTGAAAGCTGATCGGCAACTGCCGAAACCGTTTCCACGTCCACGGTTCCTTTTCCCAGTGCTGAAATCGCGGCAACCACTGCTCCCTTGGTCCGAGCCCGTTGCGCCGGCGAACCGGGCAACGATCAACCACGTCGACAGGTTGCCGATATCGACGAACTGCTATCTAGCGCCTTCAGACTGGGAAGTGACATCTGCCGAAAGTCAGGGATGATATGACGAAAGTCATATTCGTTTGCGGCCGGTTCGGGCTTACGTCAAAGTGGACTGCCGCGCCCTCGGCTGTTTTTGCGAGAACAAATGATCGATATCGGCACAGAATTACTGCCGGCCGCGCAAGCGGAAGTCATCGGGCTTGCTGTTTTGCGGGCTGACAGGACAGTCCAGCAAAAGGTGGGGCGCCTGGTCGAGTGGCTCCCTGCCCTTGGCGCGGACTGCTGCCTGTGCACGCTGCTGGTCGGAATGGAGGCGGAGATGGCGGCCTTGTCCGAGGGACGCCGCGATGTGATCGCCTTGTCGGGCGTGCGGGCCGAATTGCCGGGGCTGGACCGCCCCGTCACGGCGGTCATCCTATGGAACGGCGATCAATCGCACTACGTCGTGATCGCGATGCCCGACTTCACGGCGCGCCAGGCCGAGATCATGTTCGAAAGCGAGCGGCGCGCCCGGCGCTTGATGGAACAGCAGCTCGAAGCCGCCAACTCCGAGGTGCGCTTCGCCTCGCTCGCCCGCACGCGGCTGCGCCTGGCGCGCGACCTGCATGACACGCTCGTGCATTCGATCATCGCATTGCTGACCCAGATCCGGCTGACGCGGCATTTTCTGGCGACCGATCCTGCCCGCGTCTCGGACGGGCTCGCGATTGCCGAGGAGGCCGCGATAAACGGCTTGGCGCGGGCGCGCGACGCCATCGCCAGGCTCAGGATGCCCGATGACCTCGAGCCGGGTTCGGATGTCGAAGAGATGCTGTCGGACTTCGCCCGGCAGACCGGCATCGAGGTCTCCACGCGGATCGACGATGGAGCCCGTGCCGGTTTGCAGGATCACGCGACGACGATCAGGCGTATTGTCGGCGAGGCGTTGCGCAACGTCGAGGCGCACGCGAAGGCGCGGCAGGTCCGGTTCGACGCGGCCGTGGAGGAAACGGAAGCTGGCCGAAGCCTTGTTGTCGATATCCGCGACGACGGAAGCGGCTTTGACGGGACCATCCCCAAACAGGGGCATTTCGGGTTGATTGGAATGGCCGAATTTGCCGAGCTCGCGGGGGGACGATGCGCGGTGGAAAGCGCACCGGGAGCGGGTACGCTGGTCCGGACCTCCCTGCCCCTGACAGTATCGGCGACGAACGAACGACCCAGCGGCGGCGAGCGTATCGCCAGATGACCGATCCGCACTCCAAACCCGAAAGGATACGCGTGTTGATCGCCGAGGATCAGACATTGATCCGGGAAGGCCTTGCCACGCTGCTTGCGCAGCAAAACGACGATTTCGAAATCGTCGGCGCCGCCGCCGATGGCGAGCAGGCGATCGAGTTCGCGCGCCGCTACCGTCCGGACGTCGTCCTGATGGATCTGCAAATGCCGCGCGCCGACGGCGTCACGGCGACCCAGCGCATCCTGCGCGAATTTCCGGGCACCGGCATCGTGGTCCTGACCACGTTCGAGACCAACGAGCTGATTTTCGAGGCCGTGAGCGCCGGAGCCAAGGCATATCTGTTGAAGGACTCCAGGATCGACGAGATCGCGGCGACGATCCGGACCGTGGCGAACGGCCAATCCGCGCTTTCACCCGCTGTTGCCGCGAAAATTCTCGAAGAATTCAAGCGGTTGCGCCCGCGGCACGCCCCGGCGAGCGTGTCGGTCCGCAACGACCTCACCGCGCGTGAGAACGAAATCCTGAAACTGATCGTCGAAGGCAAGAGCAATGGCGAGATCGGCGCGCAGCTGCATCTGGCCGAGGGTACGATAAAGAATTACGTCAGCACGATCCTGGAGAAGTGCGGCGCCAAGAACAGGACCGAGCTGGCCATAAAAACGATAGGCTGAACGATCTTGCGGGCTAACGCGCGTTCCCGGGGGCCTGTCCGGCATGGCGACGGCAGGGCGACCGAGCGCTCAGAAAGGCCCGCGGCTCGGGGTTTTAGGGGGAAGCCACGGGCAGTCTGGTTGCCTGAGCTCCTGCTCTTGGCGGCAGGTCTGGGAATATGGCCGCCGATGCCTCTCGACGGCTAGCTCTTTACCGGATTGCGAGCTTCGATTTCACGAAGCGCCAATATGGTCAGAACCATTTCGGCGCTGCCGATCGACGGGCGAGGCGCAAGCAGGCCCACGAGCGCGTTGAGCTGCTCGGTATCCATTTCGGCCAGATGGCCTTTCACGGTCAGCATGGTCTCGTCGAGCGCCGTCAGCAATTCCGCAACGATCTTCATTGTCCGAAGCTTTGCCACATGGTTCGCGACCTTGTTGAAGGCGGAATGCTGTGCCGGAGGATTTCCGCTGGTCGGTCGCGAAGGCTTGCGGACCAAAATGAGGATAGGCGATGCGATGCGGCCGGTCCTGCGCCCGGCCGCATCGAACGATCCCGTTATTTTCTCGCGAGCAGGTCGCGGATCTCGGTCAGGAGCTGCACGTCGGCCGGCGGCGGAGCCGCGGCAGCGGCAGGCTTCTCGCGTTCCAGCCGCTTACGCAGGTTGTTCACCGCCTTGACCATCAGGAAGATGATGAAGGCAAGGATCAGGAAATTCAGCACGACCGTGATGAATGAACCATAGGCGAAGACCGCGCCCTCTTTCTTGGCTTCGGCCAGCGTGGCCGAATGGACGTTCGAGGACAGCCCGAAGAAGTAATTGTTGAAGTCCAGCCCGCCAAAGATCGCGCCGACGATCGGCATGATGATGTCGTTGACCAGCGAATCGACGATCTTGGAGAAGGCGGCGCCGATGATGACGCCGACGGCCAAGTCCATCACATTGCCCTTGGAAATGAATTCCTGGAATTCTTTCAGCATCCCCATCTCCTTTTAGGGGCGTTTCACCGTTCCACGGAAACGGCGAACCGCCCTATCTCCTTGTTTGGACGCAATTCCGGACGGAAGTTTACGGCGCAAGCGCCGAACTTAACCGCGCACTTTTCCTGGAATTGCTCTGCCCCATTTGCCTGTTTGCGCCGTCAGGCGAAGACGCTCTCGCGCCTGAAATGCTTGACGAGCAGATAGTAGAAGACCGCGCGATGTTTGTTGCGGTTGGTCCGGCCGTACTGGTCGATAACCCTGGCGAGCCCCGCATCCAGGCCGGCATCGTCGGCCAGCCCCAGTCTTTTGACGAGGAAATTCTTCTTGACCCGTTCCAGTTCCTCCTTGTCCGAGGCCGAGACGGTGGATGCATCCTTGTCGTAGATCGCCGGGCCGCAGCCCTTCGTCACTTTCGTCAGGAGATCCATGTCCGCCGTAAGGCCGCACTTGACCCTCAGGTCCGCCGCATATTTGCCGATCAGTTCGTCTTGCTTGCTCACACGTTTGCCCTCTCGTTTCCAGCCGGACAGCGATGCTGCCGTCGAGCCGCGCGGCCTGGTTGCCGCGAAGTCATCTCTTGATTGTCTTGCCGCCCGTAGGTGTCAGCTGTTGCGTGTCGCAAGCACGCCGTCGGGGCTAGCCTTGTCGACGGCCGCCGGAAGATGCTGAGCCAGGACGCCGGCCACCTGATCCAGAGGAATCCCGAACTGGCTCGCCAGTTGCTGCAGGCGCTGATCGCCGAGCGCTGCCTTGATCTCGTCGGGCGCGATCGGAAGATTTGCGGCGTTGGTGCTCAGCCAGGATTCGACGCGGTCGCCGAGACCTGACTTCTGCAGCATGGCAAGCACGCCCTGGTAACCGCCGACGCTGGTCAGTGCATCGGCCAGGAGGTTCGAGCCTCCGCCCTGCTGCCCGCCCTGCAATGCGCTTTGCAGACTGTCCAAAAATCCCATCTGGGAACCTCCCGTCGAAAAATCACATCCGCCGTCGCGCAGCGTTCAGGCGTGATCTATGCCGTTTCGCGGGATTGCGACACTTGACGAAGGTCAGGACCGAAGATGACGAAAGTCACATTCGGCGACAGCCTGATCGCACTTGAACCAGGCGCCGTTCCTGCCACGCTCGTTTGCGGTAAGGGGCCGATAAGCTCAATCCGACCCAGTTCGTAGGACGACTGGCGTGAGCCTCGTCATTGCGGTAGGTGACGATGGACAGGGCTGCGTAAATGCCACGCCCGACAGCCGACGACGGCAATAAGTCGGTTGCCTGTCACACGAATTAGGATTTGATATAACGGTCGTCACAGTGTCAGTGAGCGTGAGAGCCGAGGAAAGAAAATGAAAGCCGCCGAGCAAGCCGCAAAAGCCGCGGATGGAGCTGCCTCCGCCAATGGGTCGGAAGCCACGATCCATGCCGAGGCCACGATCGATCAGGTTCGCAATCTCCTGTTCGGAGGCGCGCAGCGATCGCTCGAAAGCAATCTGGCCGGTCTGCGCGAGGAGATGCAGGCCAGCATCAAGCAGCTCCAGGCGGACTTTGCGAAGGAGCTCGCGGCACTGCAGGCACACGTCCTGGAGCTCGAGCGGGAGACCGAACAGAAGCGGCTCGCCTCGCAAAGGGACATCGGCGCCGCGATTTCGGACCTTGGAGCAACCATCAGCGGGCTAGGATCCGGCCGCGCGGGAAAGTAGCATGACGTCCGCAGCCGGCCAGAACCGCGAGATCGAGCAGCTTAGAAAACTGCTCTTTCAAACGGAGGCGGCGCGTCTCGAGGCGCTGGGGGCGGACGTCCTTCTCCTTCAGCAATATATCGGCAGCCCCGAACGGCTCGAAACCGCAACGGCCGACATCCTCGTCGCCGCGCTGGAACGCGCCGAAGTCGTTCGGCCGCGCGAGCTGGCCAATGTCATCGCGCCGTCGGTGGTCTCCGCGATTCGCAGCGAGATCAGGAACTCGCGCGACCTCATGGTCGACGCGCTCTACCCGATCACGGGCCGGTTGGTCAGCGCGGCCGTGGCGAATGCCTTCAAGGAACTCGTCGCGCGGCTGGAGCAGCGCCTCAATGCGCTCACATCGACGGAACTGTGGATCGGGCGCATCAAGTCGCTGGCGACGGGCCGTCCGATCAGCGAGTTCGTTCTGGCAAACGCCAGCCCGCCGCGCGTCAACCGGCTGCTGATGATCGAGCGCGGCAACGGACGCCTCGTCGCGGACTGGAAGCGCGACGAGACCTCCGACGAGCGCGCCGACCTGCTGAGCGCGATGGTGGCGGCGATCCTGGAATTTTCCGTCCAGGCCCTGGCCGGCGAAGGCAATCTGCAGCAGCTCGATTTCGGCGGACGCGAGATCGTGCTTCGCGCTTCGCCCCGGTTCATCCTGGCGGCGGAATGCATCGGCCCCCTTCGCCCGGTCGACAACGCCAGGATCAATTCGCTTTTCTTCGACACGATCGAGAGCATGGACGGCGCCAAGGACTGCGACGCCGCCACGCTGGCTTCGCTGGCCACCTCCATCGAAGCCGATCCCGCCGCCGAGCCCAAACCGCGTCGCGGCGGAAAGGTCGCCCTGTTCGTGCTCGCGGCTCTCGTCGCCGCCGGGCTGGCATGGCTGGCGAGCGTCTATTTGACCCGCACCATGTTGGAGCGGCGTACGAACGCCGCGCTTCAGGAGCTGGCCGGCAAGGAACCGCTGTTGGAAAGCTTTCCGCTGCGGCTGGACTTTGACCATCACGGCCGCAGCATCTCGGTCTCCGGCATAGAACCAAGCCAGGTGCAGACGGCTCCGCTGATCGACGCCCTGGCCAAGGCCGCCGCGCCCTATCGGGTGGTCGGCCGGATTGGCGTCGTGCCGGGCATGGAACAGTCGGCGGCGCTGCGTGCCGATATCGACGCCCTGCGCCAGTCGGTGACCGGTCTCCAGGCGGGCATCGACGAAAATCGGCGGGCGATCGCCGAGCTGCAACAATCCCTTGCCGGCCTGCGCAAGTCCGCCGGCGAAACCGGCGAAGCGCTCGCCGGCCAGCGGCAGTCTCTCGCAGGCCTGCAGGCCCGTATCGACCAGACGCGCGGGCCGAGCCAGGAGGAGCTGCAATCCCTTGCCGGCCTGCGGGCGGGCATCGACGAGATACGCGCGGCGATGGCCGAGGAAGCAAAAACCAGAAACCAGCAATACGAGGCGGTGCGGTCGATAGCCGACAGCCCCGCCGAGCGGCTCGATCGCTTCATGGCCTCGACGGCGATCTTCTTCGGCACGAACGACGCGTTTGCCGATGACAAACAGGCTGAGCAACAGATCCAAGATCTGGCCGGACTTCTTGCCGGCAACGACCTGAGAATCCGGATTGTCGGCCACGCGGACGATACCGGGACGGAATCGACCAACCGCGTGGTTGCCCGCAAGAGAGCCGATCAGGTGGTGCGCAAATTGGTTTCGCTCGGGATCGAGCCATCGCGATTGTTCGTGGTCTCGCGCTCGTCGTCAGTACCGATCTCCGACGTGCCGAGCGAAGGGAACCGCCGGGTCACCTTCGAAAACGTGTTCCAAGCCGAGCGCCTTCAGTGATGGTCAGCGCAAAGGTCATGCTGCTGGGTGACATGGGCGTGGGCAAGACCTCGATCATGTACCGCCTCGTGCATGATCGTTTCGACGGCGAATACAAATCCACGCTCGGCGTCGAGGTGCTGAGCTACGATGTCCCGGCCGATCCGGCCCGCGGCGGCGACGCGGCTCGCCTTGTTTTATGGGACACCGACGGCGATTTCGGGACGCGTATCTTCGACACCGTCTACGTGACCGGCGCGTCGGCGGCGATCGTCGTGTCGGATGTGACGCGCCCGCAAACGGTGACGCGCATGGTCGAACTGGTTCGCAGCTTCGAGGCGCGATTTCCGGGCAGGCCGTACAGGGCGCTCGTGAACAAGATCGATCTCGCCGAAGCCCCCGGCAGCGCCGAAGAGATCGGCCAACTGCCGCGATCGAGCGTCAAGTTCGTGAGCGCCAAGGACGGCGAGGGTATAGTGGACGCCTTTGCCGAACTCGCCGAAACGATACGGCGTCGGCAGCTGTAAGTTGGAACCGCCGCGGGTCGTCGGAGGAGCACCAGACGCGTTGTGAGTGACGGCCCTGCCAGCGGAACCACCTGGCCGCCCGAATCGTTTCTGCCTATGGCTCTCGCCGACGACATCCAAATGGCGGAACGGCACGTCCTGCTGGCCGAGCAGCACATCAGGCGCCAACGGGCGCGGATAGCTGCCCTGAAGCGCCATCGGCTACCGAGGGGAAAGGCATCCAACTTTCTGCAGTTGCTCGAGGATGCACAATCGATGCATCTCCAACACCTGTCGATGTTGTTGGAGCGAGCATCACGCGAAAGAACCGCAGCCGAATCCGCAGCCGCCGTCTCCCTTGGTGCGGAATGACCAGCCTCCCGGACTCTTCGAAAGTCGGTTTTGGAAGCTTGGTACGCCCAAGGGGAATCGAACCCCTGTTCCCGCCGTGAGAGGGCGTCATCTTGGACGTCTCTGCACGGCCTTACTCAACCTTAGACGTTTGATTTCAATATGCAATGTGCGCTATTGTGTAAATGCGACTATCTGCGATTGAGCGGGTTCGTTGCAACGAAACTGTCAACGAAAACTCTCGGAGCCGATATGGCGCATCGTCGCAGCGTTCTGTCCAGCCGAACCAGTCGGGCCGCCCTGCCCTATTCAGATGCACCCGAATGGGAGATCATCAATCCAGGTCTGCGCCTTGGTTATCGACGAGGGCGGGGCAGCTACGGTCGGGGCGGCTCGTGGTTGGCCGCCTCGCGACTTCCTGACGGGACTCGGATACAGACGAAACTCGGGCGCTCCGACGACGCGACCTCCGCAGATGGGAACGGCGTACTCTCGCATGAGCAGGCAAAGGACGCCGCTCGAGCATGGCAGAAGGCGCTGAAGGTCGGCAGCGACGCTCCGGCGGCCTTGACCGTTAACGACGCGTTGGACCGCTATTTCGAAGCGCGCGCTGCCGAAGGCATGAAGTCGATCGACGACGCCAAAACCAGGGCAGCTTTCCACATCCGACCGAAACTCGGATCAATCAAGGTCGCGGATCTAACGATCGAGAAGGTTCGCACTTGGCGCGATGGCATGGTGACTGCGCAAAAGCGACTTCGCACCGGCAAATTTGCCAAGAAGCCGAACATCGCGCAGGTAGACCTTGCGGATCCCGAAGTGATCCGCCGCCGGCGTGACACGGCCAACCGCACACTGACCACCCTGAAGGCCGCGTTGAATTGGGCGTTCAACAACCGGCTCGTGGCCGACGACACCGCTTGGCGTTTGGTGAAACCTTACCGAGGGACCACGTCTGCTCGCGTCCGGTTTCTGTCGCCGGCCGAGCAGAAGGCATTGGTTGCAGCAAGCAACGGCGCCATTCGCGATCTGGTGTCGGCCGCCCTGGTGACCGGCGCCCGGTTCGGCGAGCTCGCCCGGCTACGCGTCTCGGACTACGACGCCGCCAACAAATCGGTTTTCGTGGCCGAAAGCAAAAGCGGCAAGCCGCGCCACATCCCGCTGCCGACTGGCGGCGCCGAGCTATTTGAACGCCTCTCTGCCGATCGCCCGAGCGGAGAACCGTTGCTTCGTCAGGAAAGCGGTGCCGCGTGGGCGCCGTCCACCTATAATCGACCGTGGAAGGCTCTGCTCGCCCAAGCCAAGCTGTCAGACGTGACCCTGCACGAGATCCGGCACACCTACGCGAGCACGATGGTGCGCAACGGGGCGCCGCTGATCGTCGTGGCGGAGGCGCTCGGCCACAGCGACACCAGAATGGCCGAGAAGCATTATGCGCACCTGGCGCCGTCGTACGTGGCGGACACGATTAGGCGGCTGGCGCCAGATATTTGATCGCCCACAAGATTGGCCGCTAGCCATCGAGCTCGCGTCGGAACCGAAGTTGGAGAGTCGCCATCTCGCCTTCCGCGATTGAAAGAGCATTGTCGCCCGCTCGTATCTTAACGTCCCCTGGCCGCGCATAGCGAGCCACGCCGCGGCTTTCTGATAAATCGTTGAAAAGCTCAACGAAGTCGCCACCGACGTTCCCCAACTTGCGTTCGTTGTTAATCGACGAGTGGACAACACCGTGGGTCCTACTGTCGATCGACAATTGCGAACTGGGGATCAATCTCGCTCTTGCCAAGAGTTCGCATGCGCTGAACAAATTGTCGACATAGGCAGCTTCGAAGCCGTTTCGAAGCTATGCCGAGCAGCGCTTATGAACTGCGATGCGCGTGCTACCAGATCGGCTGCAGTCACCTTGTTCTGTTGAAAATCGAAGGTCACCGCCCAACGGTTACCGCCGTAGCGGAATGCGGTTAGGTGACCGAAATTAGCGTCCTGTTTGGGCAGCTCAAAGAGTTGGATGTGCTCTAACATGTCGACGGTAACCGGCTCCCCGACTTTCATCTCAGGTGCTCCGATTCTTAATCGGGCGTTGCCCTTAACCTCTTCATTTAGGCGAACCACGGGCTTCGGCCCCGCGCCGAAAATCACCTGAGCGGCGACGAGCACAGGTGGGGAAGGCAACGTGCCGGCCTTCTGGCGGGAGACCACTTCAGGGGTGAACCAGAATTTGAATGCCTGATCGAGGACCCGTTTAGTGAAGTCCTCCGGGCTCAGTTCGTCCATTGATGCCTCGTTCGTCGCGTTAGCAAAGCGTCTCGCACGCCACGCCGTCACCGTCCCGATCCAGCTTGCCGCCCCATGAGCAGTTCTGCAGATACCATTGGGCTTCGTCGCACGAGCTGATCTGCTTGCAGGTCCGCCGTGGCTCGCATGAATAGCCGCTCTGCGCGACCAGCTTGCGGCTCATGATGCCGAGCGGCTGGCGCGCCGGCGCCGCGCCGTCGGCATGCGACGCGCGCCAGTCCCACGGCGCTTCGAACTTCCCAACCCACATGCCGACCTTCGCCGCTTGGGCCTTCGCCTGCTGCGCCGCATAAGCACCGTTGCTGTAGCGCGGCCAATCGAGCGCTTGGCCGTGCTCGACCATCCATCCCGCCACGCTGGCGCCGTCGGCGCGCCGGCAATCACCGACGAAGCGGTGATATCGGTCCCAGGTCACAAACGTGCATTTCACCGGCCTCGAGGCGGCCAGGAAGGTGTCTAGCGCTGCAGCCGATCGCCGGCCGCAGGGATATTCGAAGCCCTTGGCGTCGTCGCAATATTGCTTGCTCTCAGGCGCGTCGATGCCGTTGAAGCGGATCCGCTGCCCATGGATCTCGATCGTGTCGCCGTCAATCACGGACGCAATGCCGGTGATCGGCTTTTGCTTCGGGCCGATCCAGTCCGACGGATTGAGACCGGGGAGGCTGTCGCTATGCTGCATGGCCGTTTGCGCGGCCAGCGCGCCGGCCGCGGCGACGGTCACGAAGATCAGCCGCCGCGGCACACTCGCCCAACGGCGAGCGCGCGAACGCCGCGCGCCAGTGCGCTTGCGCCACTGGTCAGACCGATTGTCGTGACGAGACCTGTCCAAGCCCCTCTCTCCCGGCCGCAAGAATGCGCCGACCGCGCCTTTGTGTCCAGATCACCGACACATGAGCCCGCCGGGGAGGCCCCACTGCTAGTGCTACTCGTCATTTGGCTCTAGAGTCAGCGTGTCTTCTGGCATTGCCGTCTCGAGCCAGGCGAGCCGAAAAGAATGCGGATCGATAATCCTGAAGGGGGAGCAAGAATGAGAACACCGCTCTGCGACCTGCTCGGCATCAAAGTTCCCATTGTCCTCGCGCCGATTATTGCGCCAGTGGGCGGTCCCGCTGGGCCGCGTCTGGCAGCCGCCGTCAGCGAGGCTGGTGGCCTTGGCATTATAGCACTTTGGCTCGCTGAGATCGAAGTGATACAAACACGCATCCGGGATATCAGATCGCTGACCGCAAAGCCGTTCGCCATCAACTTGCGATTAGATCTGGGTGTCGTCGCTCGTCTCGAAGCCTGCCTCGAGGAGGGAGCGCGGATAATTTCCCTGTTCTGGGGTGATCCATCGGATGTGGCGCCTCGGGCCAAGGCCGCTGGCGCGATCGTGATGCAGACGGTGCGCTCGTCAAGGGAAGCACGAGTTGCGGTTGACTGCGGAGTCGATGTCGTCGTTGCGCAAGGCTGGGAGGCGGGTGGCCACGTCTGGGGAAATGTCGCGACGATGGCCCTAGTGCCGGCGGTCGTTGACGCGGTCGCACCAGTCCCCGTGATAGCAGCAGGCGGGATAGCTGATGGCCGCGGGATGGCCGCAGCGCTAGCGCTCGGTGCCGAAGGGGTCTGGATCGGCACCCGGTTTCTGGCAAGCGCCGAGGCGAACTTTCATGCGCGCTACCGCGAGCGGCTGCTGGCCGCGTCGGAGACCGATACGATCTACCTCGAGAACCTGTTTGATGGCGGCCCCTGGACCGATGCGCCTGCTCGCGTCCTGCGCAACAAGACCGTGGCTGAATGGGAAGCTGCCGGGCGTCCGCGACCGGGGCAACGACCCGGCGAGAATGACATTGTCGCCGTTTCGGCATCAAGGGGCGACATCAAGCGCTACACACCCGTTGCACCTGTCACCGACATCGAGGGCGACATCGACGCACTGCCAATGTGGGCTGGCCAAGGTGTCGGGCTTGTGAGGAAGATCCAGCCGGCCACAGACATTGTTCGAGAGATCGATGCCGAGGCGCAAACCGTCCTTACGAGACTGGGGTCGCTAATGCGGGCGTGACGACTTCCGCACAGGGCGCCGGTTGCGCAGGATACCGCTCCATCTGCTGGCGATAGAAGCGGATCCAGCTCGGCAAATCGGCGATCCGAAACGTCCCCCGCCAGACCCCTTTCTCGATCGTGAATGTGCCTGCAGGCGAAGATCATCTGCAGGTTCGTAAGGCGCGCCCGTCAGCTCCGGCTGGCGGGTTCTTTGTCGTCTTGACAACCACCGGTCGCGCAGGTCATTTCTGTCAAGTTTCTGTGATCAACGGGGGGATTCCCATGAAGAAGTCATACGAGAAGCCGACCTTGAAGAAGCGTGACAAGCTCAGCGCCGTCACTGCTGTTCCGCCATCGTCGGTTGTCGCGCCCGGCTGACCCCGGCCCCGTGCTGTTTTTATAGCCCGTCGGCGTCGGTCGGCGGGCTTTTTAGTTGGAACAAGTCCGAGAGGAGCAGGTTCGGTCGCCGCGACGCATTTCCCTCCCAAGCATCCCCAGCGTCGTGTCGGGTCTTGGCGTTCCCGACAGGAGCCCGCATCGTTTCCCCGCGGTGCGGGCCCTTCTATTGCCGCCCACGTAGCTCCGCTGCCAGCGCCTCAAGGGCTTCGACGTCCTCCGCATAGGATGCGGCCTGAGCAGGATACCGCTCCATCTGCTGGCGATAGAAGCGGATCCAACTCGGCAAATCGACGATCGGGAACGTTCCCCGCCAGACGCCTTTCTCGAGCGTGAATGTGCCTGCCGCCGAATCGTAGGTCGCTGTGGTCTTCATGGAGGGCGTTATAGGTTCGCGTTCCTGAAACGAAAGCCGCCTCCCTGCGTTGCAAAGCAGGTGCGCCATGCCATCCACCTCGATAAAGAAGACCGAATACGATCCGGCCAGCAGGATTCTCTCCGTCTGGTTCGTGGCGAGCGGCAAGCGCTACGACTTTGAGGAGGTGCCGCCGGAGACCTACGCCGCGTTCCGGTCGGCATTCGTCAAAGGTCGCTATTTCAACGACCACATCCGAAACCATTTCCGGTATCGCCGCGTTCCCGATTAGGAATCAAGCTGAAGCGGTTTGTGCTCCGGCTTCTCATGCCACATGACCTGCCGGAGGTCTCTGCGGTCGACAATCTGCCCGCACCGACGGCATGCGTAAAAATGATCATTTATCGAGGGCGGCTCCCCGCCATGGCGCTTGCCGATGATAGGTGGTCCCAGGTCGGATAACTTGGTCATCCTCGAAGCTTCCTTGCCTCGCGCTCCAAGGTCTTCCGGTCATTGCCATGTTCTCTGATCAGATCGCGCACCTGCTCGGGGCTGATCCGGTGCTGCTTTGCGAAATAGGTGACCTCATAATCTTCGTCGGCTGAAACTCGGTCGCGATCGCGAAAATCCCGCTTGGTCTTGTCGTCTGCCATCTTTGCATCTCCTGGCCCATGCCCTTGTGAACAGCGGCAACACCGGATTGTTCCCATTAGCGAATGCTAACGGAACTGAAACGACCCTGCGCTATTGAATCGAATTCGAGTAATGCGTTGGGGTTCTAATGCGTAAGCATGCCGGCGGGAGCCGGCTGTCCTTCATCCCGCCCATGGTCCCGAAGCTATTCAGAAGCCCTCCCAAGGGCGACGACTGGATTCATGAGGTGAAGCAAGACGGCTATCGAACGCAGATCATCAAGGACCGCGACGGCATCCGGCTTTTCACCAGAAGGGGCTATGACTGGACCGGCGTTTTTGCGGAGCTCGCGGCGGAGGCAACTGCGATCAGGGCCGACAACCTCATTCTTGAAGGTGAGACCATCAAGATCAACGCCGCCGGGCTGGCCGATTTCAACGCGCTTCAGAAAGCCATCGGCACAGGCAGGGCCAGGGACATTTATCTGGTCGCATTCGATCTGCTTCATCTGAACGGCAAGGACCTTCGCGATGAGCCCGTGGAGAGGCGTCGCGAGATCCTTCAGGGAATTATCCCGCCCGCCAACCGCATCCAGTTCAGCGAGGCCATGCCGGGCACCGGCGACGCGGTTTTCCACCTGGTCGACATGGCCGGTGTGGAGGGGATGGTTTCGAAGCGGAAGGGCAGCCGCTACCGCAGCGGCCCAACCATCGACTGGCACAAGGTGAAGTGTTTCCAGACGAAAAGGCTGGAGATCATCGGCGTCCAGCGTGACCCTGGGCAAGCCGTGCGCGTGCTGATGGCGGACAAGGGTCGCTATGTCGGCGCGGCCGTGGTTAACTTCAAGCACGATCAGCGGCAGCGGCTCTGGGACCAGGTGCAGGGATTGACCGGCGCGCCGCCGCCCAAGGAACTGAAGAAGGAAAAAGCCGAGTGGCTGAAGCCCGGCCTGATGGGCGAAGTTGAGACGCTCAAGGGCGAGGAGAAGCTGCGTCACGCTTCCCTGAAACGAGCATGGAGACAATGAATGGCCGTCGCGAAGAAAGACCAGGAGCGCGTTATCTACGCATGGATGTATGGCCAACAGGCGCGCAAGGACGGCAAGGAACGCAACGTGCCGGCCTATTGGGCCGAGCACGCCGAAGCTTGGCTGCAGGGCTTCGACGGCGTGCCGCTTGGAAGCGAGCCGAATCCGGTGAGCGATAGGCTGGAGGCTGAGCTCGACGAAGGCGCGGTCGCGGAGGGCGGCGGCTAAAGCGCCTTTCCCGCCCGCAGCATCGCGCGGGCGATCACCAGTTCAGCTTCGACCTTCGCATTTTCCTTTTGGGTCATATTGTCGGCGGCGATCAATCGGCGCAATGATCGCACCACCTCAACGCGTGTCCACCCCGCCTCGAGCATGCAGTCGACAATCGCCTGAAAACCGGGCTCCATCGCCTCCTGGCAGTCGATCTCCCGATCGGTGTAATCGCCTTCGCGCCTTGGTCCGCTGATCATCCGTTGCCGTCCACTGTGCTCTCTTCGTCAACCGCATGAGGCACGGGCAGATACGAGTTGGCGACGAGCCATTCGCCGACAATCGTTTCCACCAGATCGGGCTTAGCCGTGCCCATCTCGGCCGCCAGGCTGGTCAGCGCGTCGTCGGTGCGCGGATCGAGGTTTATCCCGCCGACGTTGCGAAGCAGCAGCGCGGCCCGTCGCAGCAGCACCTGCAAATCTGCCCGTGAAGCTTCAGCGATATGGTGGGCGGTGCTTTCCAATTCATGCACGAATTGATGACGGGACATCCGTTCCTGCTCCTAAAGGTATTGCTCACCTTCGCCGCGGTGCTCATAGCAGAACCAGTGCGGCGCCTGCTTCGGCTTGGCGAAGCCCCAACCGGCGTCCTTGCTGCAGCCTGCGTGCTCGCAGACGTGTCCGAGAGGCCCGTGACTGCGCGGCTGCGTAAACTCTCCGGGGCGGATTGGTTCGTCGCTCACTGGTTTTGCCGCCGCCTAAGCGCTTCGATCTCATCCTGCAGGCCACCGTTGAGAACGATCATTTCCTTCAGCGCTTTCATCGTATCGCCCTTGTGCAAGGAAACGAACCTGTCCGCGACCTTCTGCAGGGCTGCTTCCTGACGGCTGTCCAGTGTGATGATCTGATCCATGGCGGTTCTCCTTCAGAACAAGGAACCCTGCGCCGGCGACGCGGCCGGAAACTTGATCTGCGTCGCAGGCTTCTCGACGATCACAAGCGCGTCGTCCGGCGCCGACCGCTGCAGCTTTTTCGCCTCCGACCATGGCGCGGTGAGCCACAATTCGGTTTCCTCCGGGGTGGTCAGGATCACCGGCATTGCCTTCTCGTGGATGGGCGCGATCAGCGCGTTGGGCCTGGTTGTCAGGAATGCGTAGATTTCGTGGTCGCCGGGGCCTTCCTTCACCTTGCGCACGCCATGCCAGGGCGTCCACAGACCGGCGAAAAAGAACAGAGGCCGTTCCTCGCTGAGCGCGAACCAAAAGTTCTTCTGGACGCCAGTTTCGGGATCCTTGTCGCCCGGTGTCGGCGATGGCTCGGCAAAGCTCGTCACCGGGACCACGCAGCGGTTCTCGACGCCGAGATACGGCTGCCAGTGAGCGTATTGTGGATTGCGCACATTGGTGGTGCCGGAATCGGCGTTGCCGCGACTCCGCTCCGGCGGCGTCGGCATGCCCCATCGCAACTTGGCGAGCTCGCGGCTGCCGTCGGCAGCATTGCGGACCACCGGGGCAAATTGGTTGGGGTAAATGTCAATCGACGGTTCGAGGTTGCCAGCGATGTCGCGAAGCGCGCGCGTCCACTGGCGGATCGCCTCTTGGCTGGTCGTGATGTTGTAGAGGTTACACATGCCTAACTCCGCGGTCGCACCGAAGGTGGCGGAATGCTGCGGCTGCGCCTGACCATCAGTGCTGTTTCTGTCGCGCCTTTACTCGGAACGCTTCCCTCAGAGTGATTTCCGCCTGGTCGCGGATGGCCTCGGTGAGGGACAGCTGCAGCTCCAAGTCTTCCGGGTAGACGGCCATCACCCAGGATGCCATCAGATCCGCAATCGCCATCTTTTGGCTGATGTCAGAGAGGCCACGCAACTGCTTGGTCATCTTGTGGCAGGCACGCATGATGTCAGGCATCTCGCGCTTGATCGTGGCAAAGATTTCAGGCTGCTCAGCTTCGGTTGCACGCAGGGGTTTCATGGCGGCGTCTCCGTTTTGCCTACAGTGAACAAAATAAGAACATTGGAGTCAAGAGACCCCTTGACGACGTAGGACTATGTTCCTCATTTCAGCATATGCCGGAGCAACCCGAGAAGTGGCCGAGAGGCGCCGCGTGGACCCTGACGCATGCCCACGACGCCGGGCAGGTGGCGGGCATCCGCTGCGCGCGCTGCAATGTGACGCGCTACTACAAGCCGGCCGAATTGCGGGAGGTCATCGGCAACGTCACGATTGACGATGTGCGGGAGAAGGTGCGCTGCCAGCAGTGCAAGAGCCGAGAATGGATGAGCGCGCAGCTATTCCACCCGACCGGCGAGCAGGCCCACACGATCCGCTTTCGGCGGCTGGTGCAAATCCGATGGGAGAAACGGGTGATCTGGCGGGATGAATGAAGGAGCGGCCCGGCAGGCTGACAGGAGTATGCCAGCGAACGCCGGGCCGAGCCGGCGTGTCTCGGGGGCGAGACACGGCACCGGCTAACGGAAACCAGCGCGCTAATTCCCGCGACGCCTGACTCTTGGCTCTGGCCTGGTTTCACACGGGTTTTCGGCCAATCTGGCGATCCGCCGGTCTCTCAGCCACAGGGATTTCTTGCTTTCCCGCGTCTCCCGGCGAGCATCAAAAGCGACCGAATGGCTTTGCATCGATGCGATCGCATAGTCGGCTCTGTTCGTTCGATAGTCTTCCTTCTGGATGGTCATTGGTCTTCCTCCCGAGCCGCTTTTCCCTCCTAAAGCCGGCCGAAACCAATAGCCGCCAACGCATCGCGGGAGTCTACAAATTGAAGATTGTATTAAAATGATACACACGCGCCGAGCAGCAAACGCTTCAGCGGGTGGCCGAGGCCTGCCAAAGAAGTTGGCCCTAATCCCAATCCTGGTCGGGCGTAGCGGGGCGGCGATTCCAGCTTCTGACCGCGTTCAATTCGTCGATACAGACCGGGCCGGATGCGCCGCAATCTTCGCATTTCATCACCACTCGCCCCTCAGCTGTCACCAACGGGATTACGTCGGATCCCGAGCAGAACGGGCAAGGATCGGCGATCACCGGGTCGGGCGCTTTTTGCCGGCGATCCTCGCTGGCTTGGCCCCGGGCTTGCGACCAAGCCCGCTCGCCTTTGCCAATGCTGAACGCTGCTCGGCATAGTTCGGCGCCACCATCGGATAGTCGCGCGCCAAACCCCATTTCTCGCGGTACTCGTCAGGCGTCAGGCCGTAGTGCACGCCAAGATGCCGCTTCAGCGATTTGAACTTCTTCCCGTTCTCGAGACAGATGATGTAGTCGGGGAACACCGATCGCTTGGGATTGACCGCGGGTTCTTGGGCCGGCTTCTCAGGCACGGCCGGCTGCCGGACCTTCGCCAGGGACAAGTTCACGCTGGCGATCAGATCGGGGAGAGACGCAACCGGCACCGGGTTGTTGCTGACGTAGGCCGACACGATGTCCGCGGTGAGCGCGATCAAATGGCTCTGGTTGTTCTCGTCGGGCATCTAGGAGATCCATTTCGTGTTGCTGTGACTACACAGCCTCTTAGTCGGTTTTGCGAAAAGGTCTACTGGGCAGAGCAACCCGGTAGTTTTTCGATATGGGTCTTTGCCGGTCAGACCAGAACGGCTCGCATCTCCAGCTACGATCCAGAATCCGTTGAAACGATCGCAATTAGATATACTGCCCTCCAGTGGATGTAGACCCAGCAACGGTGCCGGGGAAATAGCTCGCGCCGCCGCCACCTGTGTTGATCACTGCGTTGGTCGCGACGATGTAACGGGCTCCCGTGATGGTAAACACGCCAAGGCTGAAGGTCAGACTGCCGCTGTTGACGAGGCCGCCAAGAGATCCATCCACGAACCGGCTGACCGTGAATGAGGCGGTGACAGTAACCGTGGTCGAGAAGCACTCGATGACGGCGCCGGCTTGCGTCGACCATGCTGCGAATGTCGGGCCGCCGCTAAGTGTCAAGGTCGTCGCGTTCATGATCACGCGGGCGCCGCTACCGGCCGAGATATGTTGCGCGCCGGCTGTTGCGCCGAAGTCGATCCTCCTGAGCGTTATAGTCGTGCGCCCGGTCGCGTTAAGGCAAATACCGCTTGTCGTCGTCTGCATCTTGACGCCGTCAATGCTCCATGGGCCAGCGTCGGACGCTGTAAAGCAGTTGCTGGACGTAACGCTGATGACGACATTGGCCGGCGTCGTCGTGTTGCCGACGATGGAAAATGTACCCGACCCAAACATCTGCCTGAGTGTCACCGCGCCCGTATAGGTCGCATCCGCGATGTTGATGGTCACATTGTAGATCGAGCAGTCCAAGGCGGCTGCGGTATCGACAGCCTTCTGAACGGTGAGGAAGGCGCCCCCGCCGGTGTTGGCTAGGCCATTGTTGCTATCCGACCCATCCGAGCGAACAAAATAGGAGCGGTTGCCGGTCAGGACTTCACGAGCGGCGCCCCATGCGGGATCCGACCCGTTGCTTCTCAGGACCGTGTTGGCCGCTCCGATGGCCAGCCGCTGCGCGCCAGCAGCGTCGCGGTACAAGAGATCGCCGCGACTCGTTAAAACCGTCACGCCCGGCCCGGTGGAGCCCGCAGGGCCAGTCGGACCCGTCGCACCGGTCGCGCCGACGCCGGTAGGTCCGGTCGCGCCGACAGGACCGGTAGGCCCGGTCGCTCCGGTGACGCCGACGCCAGTCGGGCCGGAAGGTCCGGTCGGGCCGGAAGGTCCGGTCGGACCCGTGGGGCCTGTTGCGCCCTGCCCCGTGATCAGCGCCCGCGTTGCGTCCGAAAGACTGTCAGGAGTGACCTTGCCGTTCGGTAGCGCGCCGTCGGCGCGCCGGACGTCCTCCAGGGCGTCGATCGTGTCGCCAATGCTGTCAGCGATGTTGGCCAGGTCATTGTCCAGTGCGGCGCCACTCTCGGCCCAATCCTGCCGAACCTTGTAGCTGTATTGGATGACGGGTTTCTCGGGATTCGGCATCTTGCATCACTTGCAACGGCACTTTCCCGACCGCGCCGGCGTGGCGCCTGCTCAACAGATGAGATCGACAGAGGGAAAGTGGTTGATCTTTGCCCCGATAGCCGGGGCGGTGATGCAGCTGCCCGAGTTCTGCGGTTTTTCCGGCAATGTGATTGTAGTCGAAGAACACCGATTTGGCGAACAATTCCTAACGTTCGGCGGTTGACCGACAGGTATCATGGTGATACATTCATTCTCGCTTATCATTTCGATCCAGCCTAGGAGCTATCTGCTCCCGGAAAGGAGGTGGTAAGCGTGACGAAGAAGACGGTAACGATTGGCCGCAGCGCCATAACTGGTCGCTTCACGACGGTCACGACAGCTGTTCGGAAGCCGAACACGCACGTCGTGACGCACATCAAAAAGTGAATAAAAAAGGGCGCTCATCCTCCCGAGCGCCCTTTTCATTGAAGCAGAATTTTTTACCAAATGACCAAATTTTAACGAGACAGGCACTTTTCAAAATGTATCATGGTGATGTACCAAATGCGAAACAAAACGGGCAGAGGGGCGTTGTGGTTCGCGGTTGCGACTGGCCGAAGGGGCAAGCAACTGAGGAGATTCGCGCGATTGCGCGGTCCGATAGCCTCACGATTTCGTACAAGCGACATGCGATTGAACGAATTGCCGAACGAAACATCATCATGGGAGATGTGCTCTACGTTCTCAAGACGGGCTTTGTTCATATGGAGCCAATGGAGACCACGAGGGCGGCATACAAGAAATACGCGATGGAAGGGTTGTGTCCCAACGGGGGCAATCGGACGCTTCGGGTGATTGTAGTCCCCGAGAAGGCGGCCGTCTTCCTCAAGATAGTAAGTGTTATGTGGGTCGACGAAGTCTCGACCCGAGCGGGTACGTTGAATGGAGAAGACGATGAATAGCCACCACTACACCGAATGCGGTCTCAAGAACGTTTTCATCAACGGTCTTGATTTCGTCGTCGACGATGAGGGTGACGAGGTCATCACCATCCCGGCAGTGAACGAACTCCATCGCGTGATTGCGTTGGGTATCGTGTCGCACGAGCATGGAATTAGCCCTGATGAGCTGCGGTTCTTGCGAACCGAAATGGGTTACACCCAGGCCGAGCTTGCTGCACTGGTGCATCACGACAAGCAGTCCGTTGGGCGTTGGGAGCGCGGTGAATTCATTATCGATGGCTCGGCCGAGACGATCATCAGGCGTCTCGCAATCGAAAAGCTTAACCTGGCGTCGGAAGCTGGCATGGATGAACTTTCTCGGCGGAGCGTTCCGACCGTGAAGCCTCAGCCGATCGAGATTCAGCACAGTAACGACGACGGGTACCGGCTCCTCGCGGCGGCGTGACCGTAACAGCCTAGCGTTGGCCCGCGTGGCGTATGCCGGGCGGGCCAATTCCCAGCTCAATGCCCGTAGAGCGTGCCGCCGGCCTCCGCCACCGAACGCCCCAAAGCGTCGCCCACACCAATCCCGGCCCCGCGGTTGTTCGCGTTGCGGATGAGTTCGACCGACTGCGGATCGATGAACATGTCGGCGAGCGCCCGCAGATTGCTGCGCAGGGCCGCGCGCTTGACCGCATCGCCGGCCCTGGTGACCGATGCACTCTGGGTTTGGACTAGGTCGGCGCCCGTCCGCATTATGCCGTTGGCTTACCGCCAACGGCATAATTGTTCTAAGCGGCCATCCAGGTGTGCTGCATGGCCGCTGCGATGGTGCCAGTCTGGGCTGGATCTCCAAGCCGCGGATCGTTGGGTTGTATCCCTGATCCCGTGGGCGAAGTCGCCGGATCAAAACCCGCCATCGCGGCGACCAAGGTCGCCACATCCGACTGGTTCAGCACCTTGCCATCGCCAGACTTGATTGTCTCGACGACATTCCCCGGCCCGGCGAACCAGTTGCTGACCGTCACCTTGTCAGTGGTGCCCAGCACCGAGATAACGAGATTATTGCCCTGCTGAGCGAACCAGAGCTCGTTCGCATCGATGCCGGTGCCGAAGTCCAGTTCGTCGTTGTCGGTGAAGGAACCGGATTCGACGATCGTATCCGACCCGTCCCCTGCCCTGAAACGATACTGGTCATTGCCGGCGCCGCCGATCAGCGTGTCGTTGCCCGCGCCACCGACCAAGATGTCATTGCCGCCATCACCATTCAACGTTTCGTTGCCGGTGAGGCCGAAGATAATGTCGGCCTGCGTACTGCCGACGATCGTTCCACCTGCCGTGCGTGCGACAAAAAAGTTGAGCGGACCCAAACCGTCGAATTGAAGGTTTTCGACGCGTCCAGCCGCCAAGGCCTGCTGAGAGATTGACACACCGTCCCCTCCCGGGCCGCCGGCAATGTTGATCGACAAATCCTCGCCCTGCACTCCGGTCCAAGACAACAAGAGGTCGTCGATTTTGATCCCGCCTTGCAGAACTAGTGTCGAGCTTCCGCTGCCTGTCGCTTTGAGCAAACTGTTGCTCGCTGCCTGCCAGTAGTAGCCCCCGACCCAGGTGTTGACGATACCACCTGCCTGTACGCCAATTGCACTGGCCGCCGCGATGTCCGAGGCCAATGTTGTGACGGGCCAATTGTAGTCTTGTATACTGTCGCTCCCATCGCCGCGGCGGAACACATACTGATCGTTGCCGCCCATCCCCCACAAAATGTCATTTCCTTTGCCGCCCACCAAACGGTCATTTCCGACTCCGGCATTCATGACGTCATTGCCGTCGCCGCCATATAGGATGTCGTCGCCGGCACCAGCATCGAACCACTCGTTGCCTGCCAGGCCAAACAAGATATCGGCATTCGCGGTGCCGGAGACGGTCGCTCCAGCGCTGGTTGCAACCGCAAAACTGGTTGGGGCCATACCATCAACCGCTAGCTTCTCGATGCGGCCCGGCGCGGTCTTATACTCGGAAATCGTTACGCCGTCGCCCGCTCCGCCGGTGTAGATCGTCAAATCCTCACCGTTTCTGGTCCAAGCGAACGACAGATTGTCGAGCGTTATTCCACCCTGAAGGGTCAACGTCGAGGTGCCGCTACCAGAAGCCTTCAAGAGGCTATTGCTTGCCGTTTGCCAATAATAGCCGCCGATCCATGTGTTAACGGTGCCGCTGGCGTTCACCCCAAGTGCGTTCGCAGCGGCGATGTCGGCGGCAGCCGTGGTGACAGGCCACGTATAGTCCGTCAGGTAATCGCTTCCATCACCGGGTCGGAATACGTATTCATTGCTTCCGTCCATTCCTTGGATGTTGTCGTTGCCCTTCCCGCCGACCAGCTTGTCATTTCCGTCGAACGCCTGCAGCACGTCGTTACCGGCGCCGCCATAAAGGATGTCGTCGCCTCCGTCGCTGCTCAGCCAGTCATTGCCAGCCAGGCCAAACATGATGTCGTTGCCAGTTCCACCATAGAGAATTGCCCCGGATGCAGGGGCCACGAAGAAACTCATTGCGGCCATGCCGTCGAGTTGAAGTTTCTCAATCTTGCCAGCCGCGACAGCCTGCTGGTCGATCGTGATGCTGTCACCAGCCGGTCCGCCAGCAATGCTTATGACCAGATTATCGTGACCTACGCCAGTCCAAGCAAAAGATAGATCGTCTGCGGTGATGCCGCCGGTTAGCTTCAATGTGTCGGAACCAGCGGCTCCTAACTTCAGCAGACTGTTGCTACTGGTCTGCCAGTAGTAGCCACCCACCCATGTATTCACGATGCCCGATGCGGATACCCCTAAGGCTTGAGCCGCACTGACATCTGCAGATCCGACCCAAGGGTCCAAAATGAAGTCGCCAATGCCGTCACTGCCATCGCCGCGTTGGAACACATAGATGTCATTGCCAGCTTCAGCATTCTCAGCGTCATTACCAAGACCGCCGACGAAAGTGTCGTCACCATCTCCACCCAGCAATGTGTCGTTGCCCGCGTAGCCGTACAGAGTGTCATTGCCGCCGCCGCCCACAAGCATGTTGTCAGCGGAATTGCCACTCAGGATGTTGGCCGAGCCATTCCCCGTACCGTTAATCGCTGCCGAGCCCGTCAATGTGAGGTTTTCGACGTCGGAATCCGAAATCGAGTAGGTTACTGAACTCAGCACGGTATCGGTGCCCTGGCTAGCCGCTTCACTGATTGTGTCCGAAGCGTTGTCGACGACGAAGGTATCGTTGCCGGCCCCGCCGCTCATCGTGTCGGCGCCAATCCCGCCATCAATAAAATCGTCGCCAGCACCACCGTTGATCGTATCGTTACCCGCCCCGCTATTGATCTGATCATCGCCGGCGCTGCCGGTGATCGTGTCGTTGGTCGTGCCGGGGGACATGAATTCGACACCGACGCTCGACGTCGTGCCGGTGCCAGTTGTCGCATTGGCTGTTATGACCGATGTTGACTGACCATCAGCGCTGACGTCGGTAGTGACCGTCTGCGTGACTGCGCCACTGGAATTGTAGTCCGTGACGATCTTCTGGATGGAGCCATCGATCCGAGTAACCGCCACTTCCTTATGTTCGTAAGTGCCGTTGTTGTCGGCGTCCTTGAGCAGCGTCGTGGTCATCCCGTCGGCGCTCACCGTCAAGATACCCTTTCCTGTGACAGGGCCATCCCATAACCGGCGTCCTGTTATCTCCGTGACGACGGACCCATCGATCTGAACATGGGCGACTGCCGTTATTTCGTAGTGGGTCACGTCTGGGTTTTCCAACCCCACCGGGCTAGTGGCAGTACCGCCGTAATCATACCAATAGTTTGTGGTCAGCCCATCGGCGCTTGTCCGGATGATGACATTGCCGGGAACCGTTGCCTGCCAGTAGATCATCCCGGGGATCAGGTGTGACACATTGACGTTTCTGTTGTGGATACCCTCGACCGTGGACCCGTCGGCCATTGTGATGATGCTATCGGTATTGTCGAAGCCGCCACCGCTGGCATCGTAGTCGACGCCGGTCCAACTGCTGCGGCCGTCATCACTCGTATACGTCGTCGTCTTATTGTAAAAGGTGTCCGACGCGCCTGTTCCGTCCCTGGTCTTGCTTTCTGTTACGCCATCTCCCAGCTTGGCGATGTTTATCCGGCGGGTCTGGTCGATCGTTCCGTCGGCATTGAAATCCCATTGGGTATTGGTCAGAAGTCCATCGGCGCTGGTCGTAATCTTGGTCGTGCTTAGTTTGTGGTCGGCTCCGCTATAGTCGGTGATCAACGTGGTGACCGAGCCGTCGACGGCCTTGGTGGTGACTTCCGTCTGGTCGACCGTGCCGTCACCATCGGCATCCCGCGAGATCGAGATCAGGCGTCTGTCACCGCTTGTCGTAGTGACCGTGCTGTCGAGCAGCACTCCCGTGGGCGTTGACCTTTGGACTGTTTCCACCACAGAGCCATCGGCCAGGACCCTCGTGGCGTCGAGGGTGACGCGGTCAATGCCGACAACGCCATCGATGTCTTCCTGGGTGGTGATGGTTCGACCGTCGGCGGATGTCGCGGTGATGAATTTCGACAGCTGGGAGCCATCGGCCTTGGTGTTGGTCACGGTTCTTGTCGTAGAACCATCCGCATTGACGGTCGTGATATCCGTCGAATCCTGGCTAAACGGATTGGCCCCAAACAGGTCCAGGCTTGTCGTCACCGACAGGCCGTTGGCGCTCGTCGTCGTCACGAAGCTGCTGGTTTGCGTGGCGCCTTCAAATTTGTTCACGGTGTGAACATTGGAAGCATCCGCGCTAAGGACCGTGACGTCCGTCTCCTTGCGGTCGTAGGTTCCGTCTCCGTTGAGGTCCCATTCCTTGGTTATGGAAAGCCCATCACCCGCAGTCGTCGTCTTGGTCTGCTCGCTAAGTGATGTCCCCTCATAGGCTTTGATTGTTTGAACCGTCGAGCCATCGTTCGCGATGGTCGTTTCGGTGGTCCGCTTGCTGGGCAGGTCCGGGAGGTAGTCGACCGATGTCGCGCCGTAGAGCGTCGTGCTGCTGAGGCCGTTCGCACTGACTGTCGTTGTCTTGCTGGTGGAAGAAGGCGAAGTCGTATATGCGCCGGTTCCCAACGCATTGGCTGTTGTGTCGGGACCCGTCGTGGTCGCCGTTACGCTGCCATCGGCCGCCGTCACGGTCGTCGTCGTCAGATCGACGGCGCCGTCGCCGTTGTAGTCCTGAGTAAGGGTGGTGGTCAGCCGGTTTGCACTGATCGTCATGATGGTCCGGCTCTCCAAGGATCCGTCCGCTTTCTTGTAGTCGACCGTCTCCGTCGTGCTGCCGTCGGCGTTGAGCACGGTGGTGTCCACCTTGGATCGGCTGGTCGTCGCGCCGACTGCCGCCCAGGTTGTCGTCTTGACGAGACCATTGGCGCTGGTGAAAACAGTGGTCTTGTCCTTCACCGCACCGGCGGCATCAAGATCGGTGATGGTCTCGGTCTTGCTGCCGTCGCTATTGAGCACGATCACATCGGTTGTCGACTGGTCGATGGTGCTGTTACCGTCCAGATCGGTGGCGAGGGTGCTGGAGAGCCCGTTGGCGCTGATCGTCCTGGTCGCGGAGGATGTCAGAGCGCCGGCCGCGTATGTCCGATTGACCGTCGTCGTCGAGCCGTTCGCGTTGAGAGTGGTCGAGCTGCTGTCGTCTATCGTGCCGTTGCCGTCAACGTCCCTGGTCGTGGTCACCGTATTGCCGTCGCCACTGGTAACGGTCTGATAGAGAGCGATCTGGACGTTGCTGGCGTTCTTAACGATCCAGGTGTCGATCTTCGACCCGTCTGCGCCGAGCGTGGTGGTGGCCGTGCTGGTCCGGTCGATCGTCCCGTTGCCGTCGAGGTCCGCCTGCACTGTCGATGTCAGGCCGTTCGCACTAGCGGTGGTGATGGTCTTGCCGATCAAGGCACCCGTTCCAGCAAGGGCCGAAACGGTCCTGACCGTGGAACCATCGGCGTTCAACGCAGTGACGTCGGTGGATTTGACCTCGAACGTACCATCACCGTCCGCATCGGTTTGCGTGGTCACCGACAGGCCGTTGCCGCTGGTCGTGACAAGGCGCTTGTTGAGCAAGGTTCCATCCTTGCTGAAATCCTCCAGGATTTCGGTCCTCGAACCGTCATTATTGATTTCGGTGATGTCCCAGAAGGTGTCGTCCACCTTGCCGTCGATGTTGTGAGAAACCGAGGTCCAAAGCCCGTTGGCAGAAGTCTTTGTCACGGTCTGGTCGATCTGGGCGCCGCTGGCCGAGGTATCGGTTACCGTCTGCGTGGTCGACCCGTCCGCGTTCCGTACAATGACCCGGGTCTGGTCGATATGACCGTCCCCATTGGCATCAATGGTCGTCGTGACGGTCTTTTGATCAGCACTGGTGGTCACCACGGTGTTGGCCAGCACCCCTCCGCTGGTACTGGTGGTCGTGGAGCTCACCGTGCGGCTGCCGTCGCCGCCAAGAGCTGTCGCCGTCACGATCGTCCGATCGACGGTGCCGTCAGCGTTGAGGTCGTCCTTCTCGGTCTCGGTGAGCCCGTTTGCAGTGGTAACGACAGAGGAACTGCCGATGAAAGTTCCATTGGCGCTCTTGGTTGTGACGGTGCGCGTGCGATTGCCCGAAGAATCGATAGCGGTCACGTCAGTGACTACCGTGTCGTAAGTGCCATCGCCGTCAATATCCACCTTGCTGGTTCGAGACAGGCCGTTCGCCGCCACCTGGTCGAAAGTCTTGCCGGCCAGCGAGCCATCGGGATTGTAGACATTTGTCGTCGAAGTGGTGGCGCCGGCATTGTCGACGGAGATCGTCTTGACGGTATCGACATGGCCGTCACCGTCACCGTCAGTCGCGACTGAAACCGTCTTGCGATCGGCGCTGGTGTTGGTGGTCGAGCTCGACAGTAACGAGCCGTCGCGGGCTTTCACCTGCTGCGTCTCGCTCTGGCTGCCATTTGAACCGAGAAGCTTCACGTCTGACGAGATGAGATCGAAAAGTCCGTCGCCATCGAGATCGCTCGATATCGTCATAGCCTGCCCGTTGGCACTGGCGGTCGTGACAGTCTTGCCAATCAAGGCGCCCGAGCCAGCGAGAGAGGAAATGGTCCTGGTCGTCGAGCCGTCGGCGTTGAGAACCGTGACGTCGCTGGATTTGCGCTCGATAACGCCGTTACCGTCGGCGTCGGTCTGCGAGTTGACCGACAAGCCGTTGCCGCTCGTGTTTAAGATAGTCTTGGTCAGGAGCGATCCGTCATGTGCGAAGCTTTCCAACGTCTCGGTTTTGGAGCCATCATTGTTGAGGTCGGCGATATCCCAAAACGTGTCGTCGACCTTCCCGTCGATGTTATGCGAGACGGAACTCCAGAATCCGTTGCCGCTGGTCGTCTTGACCGTCTGGTCGATTTGGACGCCGCTGGCTGAGGTGTTGGTGATCGTCTGCGTGGTCGAACCGTCGGCATTGCGCACCGCTACTATGGATTGGTCGGTATTCCCATCACCATCAGCATCGATCTTCGTTGTGATCGTCTGACGGTCGGCGCTGGTCTTCACTTCGGTTTTGCCGAGCATCGCCCCAGTGGCACTCGTGGTTGTGGAGGTCACGGTGCGGCTGCCATCGCCCCCAAGCACGGTAGCCGTCACGATCGTGCGGTCGATGGTCCCGTTGCCGTCGATGTCGTCCTTTTCGGTCTGCGTAAGGCTGTCGGCGCTGGTAGTGACTGCGGAGCTGCCGATCAGCGCGCCGTTGGCGCTTTTCGTCGTGACCGTGCGTGTGCGATTGCTCGAGGCATCCGTGGTGGTCACATCGGTGACGACAGTGTCGTAAGTGCCGTCGCCATCGATGTCGACCTTGCTGGTGAGCGACAATCCATCGGCCGAAGTCTGGGCGAGCGTCCTGCCTACGAGTGAGCCGTCAGCGTTGTATTGGCTGACGGTGGAGCTTGTCACACCGGCGCCGTCGATGACGATCGTCTTGGCAATATCCCCATGGCCATCGCCGTTGGCGTCGGTCGAGATTGAGATCGTCTTTCGGTCTGCGCTGGTGCTGGTGATGGTGCTGGACAGCAAGGTGCCGTCCCTGCTCTTGACCTGCTGCGTCTGCGCCAGGCTGCCGCCGGTTCCGACCACGGTCACGTCAGACGAGATGAGATCGCCCAGCCCATCGCCAGTCGAATCCGTGGAGACCGTCTTCGACAGGCCGTCGCTACTGGTGGTGGCGACGGTCTTGCCGATCAGCACATTTGTCGAACTGTAGGTTGAGATAGTCGTTACGGTCGAGCCGCCGGTCCCGGCGGTGATGGCGGTCACGTCGCGGGTTTCGTAAATACCGTCGCCATCGAGATCGTGCGAGACGGTGCGGGTGCGTCCGTCAGTGCTGGTGACGGTTTGTTCGCGATCGATTAATGCGCCGCTGCGGCTGGTGTCGGACACCGTCTTGGTGCGGGTGCCATCGCCGGCGACGATCGTCGCTTCGGTGCTAGTCCGATCGAAGACGCCGTAGCCGGTGTTATCGCTTTGAATGATCTTCGTGAGACCGTCGGCGGAGGCCGTTGTGGCCACCTTGCGCAGCAACGTGCCGTTGACGCTATTCTCGGACACTGTCGTCGTCGTTGAGCCGTCGGCGTTCTTGACGAACACCTGCGTCTGGTCGGTGATGCCGTCGCCATCCTGGTCGAGCGCCGTGGTCACCGTCGTTTTGTCAGCGCTCGTTGTCGTGGTGGTGCGTTCAGCCAGCGAGCCGTCGGTATTGAAGTCGCTGACGACGCGCTGGCGCACGCCTGCGGTCACTGTCGTCACATCGGTCTGCGAACGCTCATAAGTGCCGTTGCCATCATCGTCGAACTGGGTGGTGGTCGACAGGCCTCCGGCGCTAACGGTGATGCGGTTCTGGAAGCCCAGCGTTCCGTCCTTGTCGTAGCCGCCAAGCGTCGTGGTCTTCGAACCGTCGCCATTGGTCACGGTCGTGGTCTTGATGATGTAGCCATTGGAGTCGGAGGCGAGCACGGCATCGCCAACGGCGCCGGTGGTTCCATCCGTCTTGGTGTAGGTCGCTGTTCCGGTGATCGCCGAGCCATCGGCAAAATTCTGGCCGCTGCCCGTTGCCGTCAGGTTGATAGATGCAATGCCAAGTGAGGCCAGCGTCACCAACTGGCCGTTGACCATCACCTTGAAGTCGGCCCAGCGGTCGTCGCCAGAATCGAGCATGCCGTTGTGGTTGGTGTCGAACACGCTTTTCAGCGCATCGAGGTCGCTATCCGCAGTCTGGTCCCACTCTGTGAAAACGAATTCGCTGGAGCGGCTGATCTTGCCGTCGCCATCGGCGTCGAGCACCAGAACGCCGTTGCCCGCACCGGCCCAGGCCGTGCGGTGTTGATACCCGTCGCCATCGAGATCGATAAACTGTGACGACGAGCTCAGCGGATTGATCGATAGGCCGTTCCCGTCCAGGTCGAGGATGACTGGCCGGCCGGCCCAACCGGCCCGACCTCCATTGCTGCTGGACCCACTTTGGCTGCCGCTGCTCGACGTAGATCCACTACTGCTGCCGCCACCACTGCTACTGCCACTGCTTGGGCTGGAATGGCTATAGGTGCTGCTACTGTAGTTGCCATGATGGTCGTAGCCGGTGGTTCCGTATTCACCGCCCGGATTTGCATACCCAGATTTCGTTGCGCCCGCTTCGGTCGTATGGTCGGACTTGCCCGAAACCCGATCGAGCATCCTCTGCAGATTAGGATCGTACGGGTTGACACGGCGCTGTTGGGCCACCGACATGCCTAGTGCCCGTGCGACCTCTGGCGATAGACCGTTGTCCAGTGCCTGTTGAGCAACCGCACGGGCAGCGTCGATTGGGGAAGGGTTTGAGACGTAGCCCGATCCGGGTACGTAAACCAGCGCAGGAACGATCGCGGGTGGGAGTGCCACGCGGACTTGGGGGATAGGAGCAGGCCGAGGGCGCGGCTTAGCAGCTGGTTTAGGAGCCGGATTGTATCCGATTGGGCTGTATACTTGTGGGTTGTAGGGATCCCAGGACGGCATAACGTTAAAGGCGGGAGGCGCCGGGGAAATATCAGAAACCGGCAGTCCTCCCAGAAAATCTTGGTCGGGAGCATACTGTGGTGAAGCGGCAGGAGCGCTCCATGAATCGTATCGTGCCGTATCTTGATTGTCTCTTAAGGCGCTGGGCGCAGGGCTCGAAGCCGGGCTAGTACTGAAGTAACCCGGGGCGTTTACGTTGTTGGGGGTATTTGCGTTCGTATGATCGCCGCCCATCCCCGGGCTTGCAGATTTATCCAGAGCGCGAGCGTCAGCGTCGCGTCGCGCTGCCTCTTGTGTCGTTGCATCGGTTTTATAGCCCCCGTAGCCGGAAACGTCCGTGGTGGCTTGGATTCCCACCCTACGGGCGGCTTCGGCAGTTGCCGCGTCCGTTCTATAGCCCCCCACACCAGTCGCAGGAGAAAAGCCGGGAAGAACTCCGCCGTTTAGCCCGGCCCAATCAGCAACCGTCATCTGCTCTCTCGGGGACGTCACTCCGGTATCAGGACCAATATACCCTGACCGTTGACCTACCCCGTTGGCATACGGGTTAGCGTCGCGACTGGTGCGAGGATCATAACCCCACTGGGCCGCCGCGGGCGGTGCCTGATCGATATCGTCCAGACTTTTTCCAGGAAACGGTCCGGGATCAGAAGCCCAGTTAGCCAACGCCATCTGCTGCGGTGTAGCAGTCCCAACCAGTCCGAGAGATATGGCCAGATCGTGAAACACATCTGGTCCGTAAGCTGCGGTGGCCCATCCAACCACTGCCGCTGAAATTCCTGCGGCAGCAACTCCCCAGGGGGTCTCACCCAATCCGGGGACGGCCTCCACTCCAGCAAAGGTGAGCTCAGCAGCCGCCCAACCCACCGCACCGGTGGCAGACTCCGTAATCACACCACCAACCGCGCCGGTGACGCCGTTCTGCTGGTATCCGACCGCTCCGCCATAGACGGCCCCAGCTGCGAGGCCGACAGGTGCAAGTCCCTTCCCCGCAGCCTCAATTACGCCTCTTGCCTGTTCCGCAGATCGCGCAAAACCTGAAGCGAAAGCAATGCCTGCATCTTGAGCAGCGAGCGCTCCGCCAAACCACGCACTGCCTAATTCCGCTCTCTCTCGGCTAAAAAGGCTGCCCGAGTTGTTACGTTTGCCGTTCTGTCCCATCTTGTCCTCGTTGCAAAGGTTGCGGCATTAGGAGGCTTTCAAATTTTTCTGTATCGCGTCATCATTGAGATGACGAACAGATCAACGCCAAAAGCAATGTAGAAAAAGCAGATTTCAGCTACCTTCTTGGCAGAATAAACAGCGACATGCTCGTCTATGGATGGCGTATAGAATCTCATAGACACCGAAAGATTCGCTTTCATTGCCATAAAAGCGATAACGCAGCCCACAGACAGAATGATGACAGCTCTGAAAGCAGCAATAAATTCCGATTTTGACACGTTCAGTCGATCCATCCGGCGAAATTCTACGGTTAACCTCCAGGTTACCCAGATCAAAAGGATAATGTTTGTCGTGCTGCAAAGATACGCTAACCAATAAAAATCCTGTCTCTGCTCCGGCGTCTGCATTCTACCCAAGTCGATAAACTGCTGCATTAGTTCACCATTCCAAGGCCAAGCTCGGAATAGTCCTGACCCTTTCATTCCTATTTCGAATTCGACTGCGACGCGGGATGAAATAGCGTAATTCAATGCCACTATCGCCACTACAGCAAAGATCGATAATACAAGGCGACGCGCCTCGTACGCTATAAGGTATTTGCTCTTCTCGTTCTGGATACGATATTCTGGCATTTCTTCGGTAGAAGGCAAACTTCTACGAAGAAACGCAAAATTGCGCACATATTCATCGAGCTTGATCTCGTCGATATTTCTATGGATTATTTCCTTTATTTTCATTAACTGTCCATTCTATGTTTTTCCAAAGCGCCGAATTTATGCTGTAAATCAACGCTCATGAAACGCCTCGTCAGTCATCTCCATCAGCGGATCGAGCAGGAACTCCAGCACGCGCCGATCACCGGTCTTCACCTCGGCCATCACTGACATGCCCGGCGTCAGTGCTACATCCCGGCCGTCAGCCCATATTGCTGTCTCATTCAGCGCAATCCTTACCGGGAACACCAACGGCCCGGCGGCATCATGCGCTGTCTCCTGCTTGGCGCCTGACGCCTGTTGCGGGGCGCCGGCCGGAATCGCGTCATTCGATACAGTCAGCACTTTGCCATCGAGCGTGCCGTAGCGCGTGAACGGGAAAGCCTCGAGTTTCACCCGCGCTTCCTGCCCCTCATGGACAAACCCCTTGTCGCGGTTAAGCAGCATGGCCTCGATCTCGAGCTTTGTGCCGTCGGGCACGATCACCATAAGCCTCTGACCGGTCTGCACCACCTCACCCAGCGTGTTGACCTCAAGTTGCTGCACGCGCCCGGCGACGGGGGATTTCAGCACGCTCGAGCGCTCGAACAGTTCGGCCTTAGCGAGATCCTGCTTCAATTCGCCGATCGAGCGATCGACCTCGATCAACTCGGTGTTGACCTTATCGAGATAGGCCTCGCGCCTTTCGCGCCTCTGCGCGATCAACGTCTGGACGGTGGCCTCCAACTCGGCCACTTGGCCTTCACCGTCGACCGCCGCCATAAACTGGTCCTGCTCGCCTTGGCGAGCCTCGATCGTACTGGTCTTGATGCCGACCTGGCGCTTCTCCAGTTGCTCGTATACGTCGAGCTTATCGCCAGCGAGGCTCACCAGCTTGCGACGTTCCTCCAGCGTGCGGTTGCCGCGCTCGATCTCGACGCGTTTCTGCGCGATCGCCGCGTCAAGGCTCGCCTGCTCGGCCTCATAGGCGGCAAGCGATTGGCGCATCTGCTGGCGCTGCAGGTCAATGAGCGGTGTAGACGCCCCTGCGGGGGCTAGGAAATCAGCGTCCGCCGAGGCGGTGCCTCGAGTGACCGCACCGACCAAGGCCTTTAGCCGCGCTTCCGACACCTGGGCGGCTTCGAGATTGCCGGTAAGCTTCTGCCGCTCAGCGGCGTATTGAGATGGATCGAGCTCGACCAGCACCTCGCCGGCTTCGACATGAGCGCCAAGCCTGGCATGCAGCGCCTTGACCGTGCCCGTAATGAGCGGCTCGATGACCTGCACCTTGCCGATCGGGATCAGCTTGCCCTGCACCGTGGCATAAGTGTCGATGTGCCCGAACCAGGACCAGGCGAGGGCGCCGGTGGCGAAGACCATGATCAAGGCCGCGAAGATACGGGCAGCGGGCGAGGCAGGCGTCTCCAGGATCTCGATCGCGGCGGCCTGAAACTCACGCTCATGGCGCTTAAGCTTCGGGCGCTTCGCTTGCGCCTCCCGCGCGATCCCTTCCTTCACGGCGTTCCAGTAACGGCCCATGCTATTCCGCCGCCTCCTGTTGAGGCGCCGCCGGGCGCTGCTCGGCCTGCAGGCGGTGAAGCTGGGCATAGCGGCCGCCCTTGCGCAACAGCTCCTCATGCGTGCCCTGCTCGGTGATGCGGCCGGCCTCAATGGTGAGAATGCGAGTGGCGTCGCGCAGGGCGGCGAGCCGGTGGGCGATGATGAACACGGTGCGGCCCATGGCCATCTGCCGCATGTTCTGCTGAATGACGTATTCGGACTCGTAATCCAGCGCGCTGGTCGCCTCGTCGAAGATCAGGATGCGCGGGTTGGTGACCAGGGCGCGGGCAATGGCGATCCGCTGGCGCTGGCCGCCGGACAGGTTGGCGCCCCGCTCCTCCAGCACGGTGTCATAGCCGGATTTGAGCTGAACGATGAAGTCGTGAGCGCCGGAGAGCTTTGCCGCCTCGATGATGCGATCGAGCGGAAGTGCCGGATCGGCGAGCGCGATGTTCTCGCGCACGGTGCGGCGGAAAAGAATGTTCTCCTGCAGCACGACACCGATCTGGCGGCGCAGGCTGCGCGGGTCGATCAGGGCAAGGTCGACGCCGTCGATCAGCACGCGGCCGCGCTCCGGCACATGCAGCCGCTGCAAAAGCTTGGCGATCGTGCTCTTGCCTGAACCCGACGGGCCGACGATGCCAATGATCTCGCCCGGCTGCACCTCGAAGGAGACGTCGCTGAGGATCTCGCGCTCGCCTGGCCTATAGCGGAAGGTGACGTGATCGAAGGCAGCATGGCCGGCAACCTTGCGCAATGAGCCTTGCCCCGCTCCGCCCGAGAGCTCAACCGGGGCGTTGAGGATGTCGCCCAGGCGATCGACGGAGATGCGCACCTGTTGTAGGTCCTGCCACAACTGCGCTAACCTCAGCACTGGCCCGGCGACGCGGCCAGCCATGATGTTGAAGGCGACCAATTGACCGACTGTCATGTCGCCTGCGAGCACCGCCTTGGCGCCGAACCACATGGTGGCGACGATCACCGCCTTGGAGATGAACTGGGCGGTGTTGCTGGCCAAGTTGGAAAGTCTGGCCGTGCGGAAGCCGGCCGCGACATAGCCCGCAAGCTGATCCTCCCAGCGCCGCTGCATCTGCGGTTCCACGGCCATGGCCTTTAGCGTCTCGACGCCGACAATCGATTCCACGAGAAAAGTCTGGTTCTCGGCGCCGCGGTTGAACTTCTCCTCGATCCGGCGGCGGAATTCCGGCGTCACGGCCATCGACAGGACGACATAAGCGGGGATGGAGCAGACGACGATTAGCGTCAGCCAGCCGCTGTAGAGATACATCACCGCCAGGAAGACGAAAAGGAACAGCACATCGAGCAGCACGGTGAGGGCCGAGCCGGTGAGGAAGGCGCGAATGTTTTCGAGCTCATGTACGCGCGCCACGGTCTGGCCCGTCTGCCGCGCCTCGAAATAGGCGATCGGCAGCCCGAGTAGGTGATGGAATAGCTTGGCGCCGAGTGCCACATCGATGCGGCTGGTCGTGTGGATGGTGGTGTAGGTGCGCAAGCCGGTCAGCAGCACCTCGAACATCGACACCGCGGACAGCCCGATGACCAGCACTTCCAGCGTCGTCAGGCCGTTGTGGACGAGCACCTTGTCGATGACCAACTGGAAGAAGATCGGCGAAATCAGCCCGAGCAGCTGCACGAAGAAGGAAGCCAGTAGTACCTCGGCGAAGATCCAGCGGTAACGGATGATCTCTGGGATGAACCAGGAGAAATCGAAACGTCGCGAAAATCCTTGCGCAAAGGCGCGGCTGGTCACCAGGATGACATGTCCGCTCCAGAGCGCGGCGAATTCTTCGCGGGTCATCTCCCGCGGCGACCCGACCTGCGGATCCTGTAACAGCACCTTGCCGGCGGAGGCAGCCGCCAGCACGGCAAAACTCCCGTCCCCCTTTTCGACTATGACGGGCAGCGGCAATCGGTCCAGTCGCTTTGGCGACGGCTGGATAATCCGTGCCTTGAGCTTCAAGCGCTTCGCCGCCCTGACGATATGAACGCGATCGGCCACGCGCTCGCCAAGACCGAGGTCGTGGCGGATGGCATCAGGATCTGCAGGCTGGCGCAAATACTGGGTCAGCAGCGTCAAGCAAATGACACCACTGTCCAGTCCAGCCACAATGGGCGTGACGAAATTCACCTTCCCCCCGGAAGAAGCGCGGAATAGCGCTTACTCATTCATGCGCCGCTTCCATTTGCTGCGCAAGCAGGGATTGCAGAAATATTTTGAGGCGGCTGTATGAAGGAAATATCAGAATGATATTAGACAACTTGAATATGCGACCTAACGCGCTGGGCACTCCCCGCAAATTTCATACGACTCTGCCTGCGGACGCGCTTCGTGACAGCCTTTGTAGTAGCGCGTCGCCGGTTCTCAGCAGCAGTCCGTATATGTGGTTTGATTGCTGTAAAGGTTAATCGGATCTTATTGAACTACATTTGACCGCGGGCTATGCTGCTCGTCAAATTTGGCGTGGGGACGCCCGTGGGGTTTCGTTACCGAAAATCGGTAAGGCTTGTGCCTGGAGTTCGTTTGAACGTCACGGGCAAAGGCTTGAGCAGCGCGTCGTTCGGAAAACCCGGAGCCACGCTTGATATGGGCCGACGGGGGACGCGCAGCACCGTCGGATTCCCAGGTTCTGGACTTTCTTATTCCTCGGGCGTGGGTAAGTCCGCTCTGTTGCCCGGCCTTATCGTCGCGGGCCTTATCACCCTTCTCGTGTATGCCGCGCGGGGAAGCCGACCTGCCCAACTGGCTTTGCTGCTGGTTGGGCTTGGAGTCGTCGTGTTGTTTGTGTCCGGCGGACACCCTGAGAGTGGACCGGCGGAAACCAAAACCACGGCGATTCAGATAGCACCGGCAGCAGCCGATGCACCGCCATCATCAACCTTGCCCCCTCCTGCCAGTCCCGCAAACGAACCAGTGCGGAATTTGCCGAAACCTCCGGCTAGCTCAAGCTTGCCCACGACATCTGATGCGCCGACAGCCATCCAGATTGAGCCGATTGAGGAACCCGCGTCGCCGGCTGGCGTCGGGCCCGCTGTCTCGAGCGCTTCGATTTCATCAGAGCCCATTGTGATAGTCTCGAAGACGTCTAACGTGCGATCGGCGCCATCCCGCTCCGGTGCCGTTCTAGTTCAGCTGCCTGCCGGCACAGAACTCAGTGTCGTCGAGACCAGCGGACATTGGGCAAGAGTGCGCCGGGGCAGTGATGTTTTGGGCTGGATCAACCGGGCGCTGCTGGAAGGAGCACCGGACCCGGCGACGCCCTACTCCCAGTAGCAACCAGAGCCGTCGCCGGAGATACTGTAGGTGCTAAGGTCACCGCACACGCTGCCGTCGGCCATCAGATCATAAGGGCAGTCACATTTGCCGACATAAGGAGTGCGCACCGGGTCACCTTTCACGCTTTTGAGCTTTGACTCCTTGGGGGCCTGCAAAGGCTTTCTGACTGATAGGTCAGAAGGCAGCGGCTTGACGGCGGTCAGGTAGTCTCCCTGGATCCAGCCAACGTGGGCGGAGACCGTAACGTTGTACCAGCCGTTCTGCCAGTTGTTGGTCTGAATGAGCTCGCCCGCGTCAAGCGTCTGCAGCGTCGAAGCGGATGGGTCAGGTGCCGCGCGAACGCGAACCTTCGTGGTTGTATAGAGCCACTTGACCGTTGCTCGATTGATGTCCGGCGACTTGTAGGCGATGGACGTATTCGACGGCTGGATTGAAACCGAATTCGTCGCCGGAGTAGATGAAGGTGCCGAGACGGATGAGGACGGCGGCTTTGTCGCAAGTTTGGCTGGGGAGAGCCACCAGCCAACTGCGCAAACCACAGCAATCGCCCAGCCAATCTTTTCTTGGCGCTCCATAACCCTCTCCAGGGCGATACAAAGCAGATCAATGGAGGAAAGTCGAATCAGTTTGAAGATTCGTATTGGCAAGTGATTTGACAGCAGAAACGGCGACTCTATAGAACGTAGCCGGGCGACCAAAACGGGGAGATAGGCGTGGGGAGCCGCGCCGATCATTCCCATTGTGAAGCAATGAGACGCGACCAGGGCGGGACTGCCGTGGGGCCTGCGTCTGAGTTTAGGGGGGTAAGCCGTGTCAAATCCTTTTGATCAGGTCCCGTTCGGGGCTGCGGAGTTCGCGGATAATCCCGAGCCCCGGTGTCCTTGCCTGCTGTTGCTCGATACTTCGGGGTCCATGCAGGGTCGGCCGATCGACGCGCTTAATCAGGGACTCATTGCGTTCAAGGACGAGCTTGCGACCGACAGTTTGGCCATGAAGCGCGTCGAAGTGGCGATCGTGACTTTCGGACCGGTGAACACAGTGGCCGAATTCCAGACCGCTGACTTGTTCACGCCGACAAGGCTGTCAACAACGGGCGACACTCCGATGGGCGCGGCAATCGAGCATGGCTTGGAAATGCTCCGGCGCCGCAAGGACGAATACAAGGCCAACGGCATCTCCTATTACCGTCCTTGGGTGTTCCTGATCACGGACGGAGCGCCGACCGATAGCGTGGTGGCGGCCGAACAGGCAATCAAAGCGGGCGAGGCGGCAAAAGCCTTTTCGTTCTTCGCCGTCGGCGTTGAAGGCGCCAACATGGAAATCCTCGCGAAGCTATCGACACGGCAACCGTTGAAGCTGGATGGGCTCAAGTTTCGCGAGTTGTTTTCCTGGCTCTCGGCCTCGCTGTCGGGCGTATCTCAGTCGCAAGTTGGGCAGACAGTCGCGCTACAGTCGCCGGCGGGCTGGGCGGAGGTTTGATGTCGTGGCGGATTGCGTTGGCGAGCGCAATCGGCACCTCGCATATCTCGGTCGGTAAGCCCTGCCAGGACAATGCCGCCCATTCGTTGCTGGACGGCTCTGAAGGCCAGGTTCTGACGGCGGTCGTGTGCGATGGTGCTGGCAGCGCTGCCTATTCAGAAGTTGGGTCTTGGCTTGCAAGTCAGACGCTGCTCGAACTCGTGTTCGTCCATTTTGCTGAACAGGGAACCCTAAGAGAGATCGACCGGGAAAAGGTCCTCGGCTGGGTCACCGAAATAGCGGAACGGATCACGGCGCATGCCGATGGTCTTGATCATTCGGCGAGGGACTATGCCTGTACGCTGCTTGCCGCCATCCTCGGACCGGATAGCGCCGTGTTCCTGCAGATCGGAGACGGTGCAATTGTCGTCTCCCACGGCCAGGATGACGGATGGTCCTATGTTTTCTGGCCGCAGCACGGCGCATACGCTAACACCACCAACTTCGTGACGTCGCCAGACCTGTCTGACCTGCTGGAGTTCGAGTTCGCGCCGCGGCGTATCGACGAGGTTGCCCTGTTCTCCGACGGCATTGAGAACTTGGTGCTGCACCAGGCCTCACGTAGCGTCCATCAGCCGTTCTTCGACGCTATGTTCCCGGCAGTCAGGCAGTCCCGGTCCTGTGGCGAAGACCTGCAACTATCCAGCGGGCTGAAAGCCTATTTATCGTCGCCGACGATTTGCGAACGTACGGACGACGACAAGTCTTTGATACTAGCTACGCGGTCGACGTCTGAAGGTGTGGGGGCGCCCCAATGACCTCACCGAAGCCCCTCGAGGTGTTCACTTTGCGAGGCGAGGTGATCAAGCTCGGGCCATTGGTAGGGCAAGGCGGTGAAGGCGCGGTCTATGAACTGGCCGCTCATCAGAACCACGTAGCGAAGGTTTATCACAAGCCGCTTGACCAGCAACGGATCGATAAGATCCGCGCAATGGCCAAAATCAAAACGGACTCGTTGGAGAAGCTGACGGCTTGGCCATCGGGGCTCATCTGCGCGAAGGACCAAAAACCGATCGGGCTGATCATGCCCAAGATCAGCGGGCGCAAGAGCATTCACCAGCTTTACAGTCCGAAGAGCCGACGCACTGACTTTCAGCGGGTTGACTGGCGTTTCCTGGCGCGGGCCGCCGCCAACACGGCGCGAGCCTTTGCCGCTGTGCATGACAACGCATGCGTTATCGGTGACGTGAACCACGGCGGCATCCTCGTTGCTCAGGACGCGACTGTGCGTCTTATCGATTGCGACAGCTTCCAGGTCTCCTACCTGGGGCAGCAATACCTTTGCGAGGTCGGGATCGAAACATTCACCCCGCCCGAACTTCAAAACAGACCGTTCGCCGGGATTGTAAGAACCCCGAACCACGATAATTTCGGGTTGGCTGTTCTGACCTTCCTGCTCCTCTTCATGGGCAGACACCCATTCGCGGGTCGCTATAACGGCCCGGAAGACATGCCGATCCCCAAGGCCATCGAGCAATATCGGTTTCCATACGGAATGAACGCTGCTTCGGCTGGGATGTCTCGTCCACCAAGTACTCCAGAGCTGTCGGTCGTTGGCCCCAAGCTTGCGGGAATGTTCGAACGTGCGTTTTCGAGACAGGGGACAAACGCGGGGCGGCCCGTCGCACGCGATTGGATTGCCGCTTTGGCAGAGTTTGAAGCCAACCTCAAGCAATGTTCAGCAAACTCCAGCCACTGGTCCCTTGGCGGCTCACCTTGCCCTTGGTGCAAGATGGAGGGATCGACTGGCGTACCTTTGTTCTCGACCTCGGTACCGGCTGGCGGGGCCACTCTTTTCGACATTGTCGGCTTTCAGCGGCAGGTAGATGCTGTGGCGCATCCTGGCCCGGCGCCGGACATTCCTCAGAAGGCCGTTTCAGCTACGCCCGATGCACAAAAACTGAAGGGCCACGCTACCAGAGCCAAGGTGATCGCGGGGGTTGCCGCAGCAGTCCTGGTCGTCAGTGGAATAGCTTTGGGAGGGCAGATTTGGTTCTTTGGGGGCGCCGTTGGAGTATTCCTGATCCTGAAAGGCGCGTTGGGCAAGGATAAAGAAGCAGGAGAGATCCGGCGCTCGGCAACAGAGGCCGCAGCCCAATGGGATAAGGCTCACGCAACTTGGCTCGAGCGAGCAGGGGCGGGAGCATTCGAAAAGCAGAAAGCGCGGATCGCGTCGCTGCGGCAGGAGTGGGACGCTCTTCCGTCGAAGCGGACCGCAAAACTTTCCGAACTGGAGCGCAACCGGCGGAAGGCTCAAATGGACCGCTACCTAGACAATTTCGAAATCGCGCACGCGAAGATCGAAGGTGTCGGCCAAGGCAAAAAGCAAATCTTGGAGTCCTACGGGATCGAGACGGCCCTCGACGTCGAGTGGAACAAACTGATGAACGTTCCGGGATTTGGTCCCAAGACTTCACACAAGATCGTTAGCTGGCGCACAGGGTTGGAGCGCCGATTTGTCTTCGACCCCAAAAAGGCGATCGACCCACGCGATATCGCTCAAATCGACCAAGCCATAATGGCAGAACAAAAGCGGCTCCAAGGAGCCTTGATCACTGCGCTAGAGCAACTGAAGCAGATCAAGGCTCAGGTTATCGCGGTCCGGGAGCAGACCCTTGCCGAGATGGAGAGGCTGCGCTTAGCCGCAGATCAGGCCGCAGCCAACGCGGCGGTAGTGTCAACCTAACTCGGCCGACTGCGACAGCCCGCTTGAACTCCGCAGCGCTGCCGATAATCTGGACGTGTTCGATCATTGGGGGTTGGTGTGGGTGATTTTATCGGTTCCGTCGTGCCGCTCGCCGTGTTCTTCGGCGGAGCTCAGGTCGTGAACGTCTGCGAGTTCGGGAGCCGCTACCCTCTGTCGGCAGTTTTTGTAGCCGTCTGCTTTTACGCGCTCTACCGCAGCATGCTCCAGATAGCGCTTCAGCTAAACGAGGCCAACAAGCGCCTGTGGTATCTGGCAAACCCCGGCCGCCCAGGCGAAGACAACCCGTTTCAGTGAAGGCAACCCAGCACTACTTCCCCGTGAGCGCCGGTACCGATCCCTGACGCGCCAGAACAGCCAGCACGGCGTTGGTCACCGGATCGGTGGCGCCGGCGGCCATCTGGTTTCCGAGATAAGCCTGTCCTGGTCGTGACATCAGTACGCTCCCCGCGACGCGCGGCATCGCCATACCTGCAATGGCACCCGGGATGCCGGCAACCGCGCCGCCGATCCCGGCGGACAGTGGAAGCCCAAGGTTGCGAATTGCGGATCGCGCCGCGGTGCCAGAGTTCGGAAGTTTGCTTAAGACGGCTTGTCCGGCCTTCGCCAGATCGGTGAAGTCGCTCGCCCCGGTGGCGAAGCCTTCTCGGCTTCCAGATGCCGCGGCAACACGCAATTGCGCCGGCGATATCAAACCAAGCCCAGATTCTTCGCCGCCGCCAGTGGCCGCGCGCTGCAGCACCTTCATGTTGCCGTACTGGCCGCGAAGTTCGGCCCACCGCGCAGCGTCGGCCGGGCTGATCGATCGATCCATGGCGCCGTCGAGCGCATCACGAAGCCCGCGAAAAGCCGCCGCCAGGGTCGGATTTCCCGTCGAGGTGGAGGCCCGCGACAGATCGGAGCGGATGACCTGGTATTCCGCGCCCGGCAATTTCCCGCCGTTCGCCTGCAGCCGTGTCACGATGTCATTCGCCAAGCCGTCGATGATCGGCTTCTGTTGCGCCTCGAGCAGCTTGTCGTAGCGGTTCAGCGTGGCGCCGATCTCGTTGCCGAGCCGCGGATCCGCCGTGAGCGTGTTGCGGTTCGAAATCGCCTCGAATTCCTGGCCGAGCGAATCCCGCAGCGCCAGCATGTTATCAGGCGTCGCCCGGCCGCTGCCGCCGGCCTTGCGCATGGCCGCGTCGGTGAATGCTTCGGCCGTTTGCTCGGCCGCATTGGCGGCTTTCTGCCCGCCGAGTTCGCTTTCGGCATAGCGAAGTGCGTTGCTGCCGGTTCGCTGGCCCGCCGTGACGGGCACGCCTTCTCGCGCCAGGACTTCGACGGCCGCTTCGCGCTCCGGGCTGGAGGCGAAAGGGCTGATGATGCGGCGGATAAGACCGCTGGCCGCCGACGTCACATAGGGCGCCGCGCCGCCTACAGCAGCGCCGATTGTGCCGCCGGTCAGCAGCCCACGAAGCCGGTCCATGAAATCGCCGTCGGCGTTGCCGGTGCCGTTCAGCGCGCCGAGAATAGCGCCGTCAGCCGCGCCGCCGAGCGCGACACCGCCAAGACCGGCACCAGCCTTTGCCGCGTTCAGGCCGAAGCCTGCGCCGCCCGTCGCCGCGGCCTGCGCAAGGCCGCCGCCAACTTCACCGGCGATATATGACTTCGGGTTGTCGGCCCGTGCCTTACTGGCATCGCCACGCATCTCCGACAGCACTTGATCGCGGGGCACGCCGGAGAAGGCGCTGGCGAGATATGACGCCAGTTCGTCGCCAAAGCCGAAAGTTGTTGCGTTCGCTGCGCCCATCGCGGCCGAACCGGGGCCGCCGTATTTCTGGACCTCACCGGTCTTCGGGTCATAACCCTCGACGCCAGGCGGAACGTAGGTTGGAACGCCTTCTGGCTGGCCGAGACCTTGCTCGGCCTGGGGTTGCGATACGACGCTGAAGCCTGGCGGTAGATCGTCGGCGGCGACGGGCTGCGCTTGCGCGGCGTAATGCTGATCCTGCGCTTTGTGGAGCGCTTCCGCATACATGTCGGCGTGGGCCGGCGTGTCGAACTTGCCGAGATTCTGCCCGGTGCGGCCGTACAATTCCATAGCGGCCTGATCGCTCATGATCTTGCCGTCAGGCGAGACGGTCGGCACCAGGATTTCTCCGTTGTCGTCACCAAACGACATCGACCGCACGGTGCTGTAGGAACCGTCGGGATTTTGGACGATCGGACGCGCGTTCAGATCGATGTTGCCCTGAGACAACATACCGGGGAACGGGCCGATCGGGCTGGCCGGCGGTGCGTCGGGCGTAGAAACGACGCGGAAGCCGGGCGGGATATCGTCTGCCATCACATCGGCTCCCATTTGCCGCCGCGGCGGATCATCTTGGCGCCGGCCGAGTTCTGAATGACCGTGCCTTCAGCGAGGCCGCCGCTAGCCGCCGGAGCGGTCTTCCCGCCGACTAGTTGGCCCGTTTTGAGATCGTAACGCGGACCGTTGCCGGGGCCGTCGATGATGTCGCGATAGATATTCGACACGCGCTTCAGATTGTACTGAAGCTGCTCGCGGTTCTGCGACGTGTTCAGGTTGCCAATCGCAGCCTGCAGCATCTGGTTCTCGGCATCGGAAACAGCACCAAGCGCCCCACCCGTCGGAGACGCTTCGCGCATCGCCTGGAGCTTGTCGAAGCCGGCGTTCGCCTTGACGGTCTGAATCAGCGCATCGGTGTTGAATGCCGGTGTGCTCGGCACCCTGCCCGAGATCGCAGCTCCCAAACCCGTGGTCAGCGCCGGGCTCGCATCGATATTGGCCAACGCACGCTCGATATCATCGACAACGATGTTGGCCGACGCATTGCGCGTGTTGGTCTTCGTCGCGACCTGCGCGGCGTCTTCCTTCGCCTTCTGGTCCACCGGGCCGCCAGGAATGGCGACCATTCCCGTGACGTTCCCCTGCGCATCGCGCGTGACCATCATGCCCTGCGGGATCGTGCCGATGTCGTTGTTGCCGCCGACATTGATCGTCTGGCCCTTCGTCTCGACGGGCTGTTTGCCGAGCGCGTCAAGCCGCGTAACGTTGCGCGGGCCATCGGGAGTAACGATGGCCTCGATTGGCGTGTTGCCGAATGCAGCGGCCTCCTGCACGTTCTGCGGCAGGCTTTGGAGGATCGCTCCCTTGATCTCGGCGTCCGAGCGCGGCTTCTCTCGGCCCTGCTCGGCCGGCAGTTCGCGCGTGACGCCGAAACGTCCGGCGACGTCCTGCGGAATTGCAGGGCGGATTTCACCCTCGCCGACCGGCTTATAGAGATCAGCGAGGCCGTTGATCTGGCCTATCTCGAGCGCGCGGGCGTTGTCGGCGGCGTTCGTCTGGATTGCGCGCGCATTGTCGGCTGCGTTGTTGGCGCGCGACGTGACAGCCTGAGTGTCATAGCCGTAACGCTGCGTCGCGTTGTTAGCGTCCTGCGCGTAGAACGACTGTGTCGGAGTGATGCCGCCCGTTCCGAGCAGATACGCGTCGGCTCGCTGGCGGAAATCGGGCGCTGTCTGATTGGTTGGGTTCGTCAGATAGCTGAACTGCTCGGCCAATCGCGACGCCTCAGCTTTCTTGGCGTTCGCGGCTGCCCAACCGGCGGCGTCCGCGCCGCTCGGCGGTTCGAACAACGACATCAGGTTCGCCGCCGCTTGGGAAAACTGGGGCGAGTTAAAATATGGGCTGGCCTTGAACGCCAATTCTGCCTCCTACGCTCAATGAACCGCAGTGGGCGGCGCTACGAAATCAGGCGCCGCGGACCGTTCGAGAAATGCTTCGAAGATTTCATGACCGGCTAGCATCAGTTGCCTCCGATGGAACGCGATCGTCAGTTCGGCCACGAAAATGGCCACGTGGCTTATTCGGGCGGTCCGAATCGAAGGTGCCAGCGGGGTCAGAAGATCGTTCGTCCGACCCAGGCCCCAATATACCCGCTCTGGCGACATTGCTCCGTCGTTCGCCAGGATGGGGCAGGCGCCGGCCGTCAGTTGCGAGAGCTTCGGCAGCAGTGCAGGAAACTCGCTCGCCAGATCGGCGCTTTCACACGCGGCAAACAGAATCTCCCGGACGCCGGCTAGGGTGTGGAAGACTGCTTTGCCCGGCTCGGTAACCCTGGCCAGATATTGCGCGGCCTGTTCCAGTCGAGAGCGGGTAGCGTCGAGTGACGAAGGGACGGTTGGTAGGGTTGGCTCCGGCATCGCTTCATTCCGAGCATCTCACCAGCCGCGCAAGCGCGCTTCTCAAAACAATGTAGGCTGATGTGTCGGTTGAACTTTTGCAGACTGGCGCCTGCGGCGATGCTGATGCCCGAGTTCAGCGGGGTTCCGGCGGAATTATGATAGTCGATTTGGCTTGTTTCGCCTAACAGTTTTTTGCAGCCTATGAGCGTTAGACTTTCGAGCCGAATAGTGCGGCCGGCAATGCATTTCTGACGAAGGGGATTTGCTGGCGTTTGACAGACAGAATGTCCGAAATTTCGGGAGAACCGCAAATTGTTGCGCCGGTCGGCCGGGCATTCGGCCGATGCGATGGGGGTGTACGCCGGGGTGGCGGCCCGGCCTAGGACCCAGGACGAGCCACCCGTCGGCGCCGCCGACCCAGCCGCCTTGACCGCATCAACTGCCTAGCTCGTTGCGACCGCAATGTGCCCTGTCCACAAAAGTACACATTCTGGACACCGCCCCATTGACCGTACACCTAGCGTCCAATAACCATGCGTCCATAAAGTCTTGGAGGAAAGGGTACGCGGAATGGATGGCAAGGTGATCGGTTACGCTCGGGTTAGCTCGACAGGACAGGACTATGATACGCAGGTGGAGCGGTTGAAGGCGGCGGGTGCGGCCAAAGTCTTCAACGAGAAGCAGTCCGGCCTCGACCGTGAGCGGCCCGAATTGGCCAAGTGTCTCGACTACGTCCGCGAAGGGGACACGCTGGTGGTGACCAAGCTGGACCGTCTGGCGAGATCGGCGGGACACCTTCATGAGATCGTCGAAGGTCTGAACGCTAAGGGCGTCGGGTTCAAGGTGCTGGACGATGCCTCGCTCGATACGACCACACGGACGGGCAAACTGGTCTTCGGGATTCTCGCAAGCATCGCGGAATTCGAGACGGCACTGCGGCGAGAGCGTCAGATGGAAGGAATTGCCAGGGCGAAAGCCGCCGGGAGGACCGGGGGTCGTCCGCCACTGGTGACGCCCGGAATCAGGGAGGAGGTCGCTAAGCTGAACGCAGCCGGATTGAGCATTCGGAAGGTCGCGGCTCAGGTTGGGTTCAGCAAGGCGACAGTCCAAAAAATCTTGGCCACTACGACCCTACAAACCTAACTGCACTTCCCAAACGACAAAGGGCGCCGCCGGCGCCCTTTCATTCGCAGTTTCCTGCGCTTCAGCAGCATGACGCTACCCGGTTCGCATTCCATTCATCGCACATGGCCTGCATCTTCTCGGCGATCTCGATTGGCACCAAGCCGTCGACATGGATCCGCCCGGCCTCTCGGCAATAGTTCCGCATGATCGGGTCATTCCAATTGAGGATTTCGAAAAGGGCTTCGGGGTGGGTCTCGGTCGGCTCGCTGACGGGCTTCCCGGTGGTGAATGATATGATGTTCGACATGTGCAGCGCCTCGCTAAAGGGTTGATCCAGGGCTTAGCGAACCGTGCACGACGGTTCCGCACAGTTTTAGGGCGTAGCCTTGGACATGCTGTGCGGACCCTGGACCAATTCTTCGTAGCGGGCGAAGGCTGCTATCGGGCAGCTTTGTACCGCGTGCATTCGGGTCGCTAAACCCATGCGCACTAGAATGCAATTCTAAGTCTTAGTCAAGGTTAATTCATGTATTTGCAGCACCCGTTGATGGAAATGTAGATTGATCGACGAACAGTCTACTGACAGTCAACTTTTGGGGATCCCCCTTATCTTTCGAAAGATACCTTATTGACTCGTCACTGATCTAACGGCATCTTCGCCGCACCCACGGTGAGGCGACAAAGCGAGGCAACCAGTGGCAGAGATATCCAAGCTTTTGACGCAGAAAGAGGTTGCTGAGCGTCTGCGCTGCTCAGAGCAGAAGGTCAAACGGCTCCGGAAACTGGGCGCGCTCGCCTACATCCCCGGTCGGCCCGTGCTGATCTATGAATCTGACCTCGAGGAATATCTCAGTCGAATTAAGCGGCAAAGTGAACCCGCTGCAGCGAAGCCGGTTGTCATCAAGCCAGTTCGGCCGCCCGAAAGTCCGGCTGCACTCGCGCGCCGCGTTTGGCTAGCGAGACAGAACTTCCAACGCGATAAACAGGACCGGACCAAGATCAAAAAGTAGGCGGTGATAGCTACTCAAACGCACCGCCGGCGCCATCGTCGCTAACGTCCGGGTTTCCGGCCTGAACGTGTTGCGCCGAGCGTTTCAGCCGATCGATTTCTGCCTGGAGCTCGTCGCCGGTCATCTCGTGCGGAGCTTTGGCCTTTTTTCCGCCGTCGGACTTGTCCACGAGCATGCCGTTCGCCCTTAGCAGCGCCACTCCGGCGGTTGCGCGAGCAGGCATCGGCGACCCCTTCTCTGTACAGACCGCTATCAACGCCTCAACGGCACTCTCCAGCCCTACAGTTCGAAGCCGGAGCGAGACGCGTTCAAACAGTTGCTCCGGTGTTTCGTCCCTTTTTGCAGTGCTCATCCAAAAGCTCCTTGATCGTCAGTGTGGATAGTGGCACGGGCGAGTTCCGCTTTACGCTCGGCGATCAATCGATCCAGTTCGTCGACTTCTGGGTTTGATGTCCGCGCCGACGGCGCTGATAGGATCTCGCGCACCTGTTTCGCCTCCTGCCGCTCTCGCCGCGTCCTGGCTCGAGCCGCAGCCGAGCCTGGCTTGTGCGACCGTTGCCACGCCTCGTAGGCGGCGCGCTCATCCGGCGTCATCGCGGCCACGCGCTTCGCTCGTTTCGCCGCGGCGCGCTGAAGGTCTTTCAATTTGCGGTTCAGCTTCGCCTCTGCGTCTGGCGCATCTCGATTCGGCCATACGGGTTTGTGCCACTTTTTCCCAGAAGGCACCCGACCGCCATGGGCCCAACAGCGCCCGTTCGCCATAGCTATTTGCCGACACGGGCCGCCGTGGCTTTTGGCCTTCGCCCCACATTTCGGCGCCAGGTGCCGCTTTGCGTTCCATGCGCGAATTGCGGCGCGGCCGATCGCGATCTGCGCGGCGCTGCCGCGCCATCCGCCGGGGCGCTTGTGTGTGCTGGCGCGTTTCACGGCCGCACCTGTGAAACGCGCCCATGGGTTATCGCAACCGACGACCGGGTGGCGCGCTGAAACCCCCTCGGAAAGACAAATTGTCCCCTGAGCCCCAGTGCGGACAACGCGGCTTGTGCGCGCGTAAGACTGATATTCAAAACCAGAGGGGAAGACTGGTAAAAATGGGGTGAGATGCAAACTATCTCTCCGCGTACGCATGCCGCGTTTGCCGCGCTTTCAATGTTCACCGTCGCCTCCGTCGGACATATTGTCTAAATTGATCCACTTCCGAGCCTCGCCAGCATCCGCAATCGCTTGACGTTTGCGGGATCGCTCGGCTCTCTCTCGCTCTGCATGAACCTCAAATCGGAGATGAATCTTGGGGTTCACGCGCCATCGGGTAGGACCATCGCCCGAGCGCTCCTCAACTGCACACCATCCGGCTTCCTCAAGTTCAGCCATCGCCGCGAAAAGCTTTCGACGGTCTGATCGGAGATCCTTCCGAGCGTCTGAGATGTTCCGCGGGGTGACCGTTTCTCTATCCGGCTTCGTCAGGAGATAGCCGGCGATTGCCCTCGCCTCAGCAGCAGCGGGATCGGGGGCGAAGAACGTTTGATAGAGACGGAGACTGTGGCGCAGCAGGAACCTGGCGAAGTTGACGGCGCGCCGAACCGTTGCGGCGTCAATTTCCGCAGGCAAGGCGACATCCTCGAGTGCGAAGCCGTATTGAAGCGCGTGGAGGGTGAGTACAATGCGGGGCAGGAACAGCCCCCATTTGTCCAAGTGGCCTCGCCAAGCGACCGAGCTCCCGGGCACATGCCTTAGCCGGCCGATTGAGGCCGAGGCTTCCTGAAATATCCTTTGCGCGCCGGGGACCATCTTCAACGGCATCGGGCGCGGAGGCTCTATCGCTGCCAGACGGCGAAGCGCCCGGCGGTACGCGGCTACAGCCTCGGCGTCTGGCTCCTCATCGATCGCCACTCGTTCCACCCCGTCATCGATGACGAACAAAAAACGCTGAAGCATCCCATCGGCGCCAAGGTTGCGCGCTATCTCCCCCAGCTTCTGAGGTTGGGTGCCAGCGATCACACCCATCAACGCCTGGTCGGCTCGGACTGAACCGCTGCCGACTCTGTCGACCGTTATGGGCCGACCTTCGAACAAGCGCAGCGCTTGGCTTCGGTCGCCTTCTGCGCCTTTCTTGTATTGGCCGAGCGAGCCGAAGAACCCTAGCAACTCATCCGGCGAGCGCATTAGGCCGCGCGGATTTTGGGCATGCACACGAACCTGCTGCTCAAGCGTGATGTCATCGACTACGATTCGGCGGATGACTGGCTCCGGGCCCGGATCTGGATTTTCCTTGGGTTTCTTCCGGTGCGCCTGCATCGCGGCAGACCAGCGATCGTGCTTGCCCTTGCCGGCAGCGTACCATTCGGCGTCGAGCTCGCGCAGTGGCTTCTCTGCCGCGCTGATCACCGGCGACTTGCCTCGGCCGGGCTCGGCGACGATTGCCGCCCATAGCGATGCTGGCTGGGTGAAATCCGTGTCGCGAGCTCGTGGCTGAATTCGTAGCGAAGCCCCGACCGCCACCGACGCTGCGGTGACCGCCGCCAGCGCAGCGAAGCTCTCGGCTGCGCCCTTCCGCCGGGCTTCGCTTTGAACCCAACGATGGAGTATGGGAGGCAGGCAATCAACTGGAAGCGTGGAGAGCTCGACCGGATCGTCTTGCGCGAAAATGTCAAACGGCTCCGGCAAATCGTCGCCAGCGGTCTGTGGCGCCGCAGTCGTTTCCTGTTCTTGAAGTCCGGCGGCAACTGCTGCCCGTCGGTCGTCGACGATCTTGCGCAGGTCGACTCCACTGGATCTTAGATCATGGGCGAATTCAGCTCGTGCGAAGGCGTCGGGATCAATAGCGAGCAAGGCGGCCAACGTATCAGCCTTTTCGATCGAATGTTCCGATCCCCACGTGCCCGGCCCGTCACCTTCAGCAAAGGCGAACCATTGCACTTCCCGGAGCCGTTCCCAGTTCAGGCCCAAGGCGCGGGCAATCGTCGGCAGCGCCGATTTCCAGGTGGCGCCTTCGTCGAGCGACGGAAACCGCTCGCCGGCCAATTGCCGGCAAAGCCACGTCAATGCCTGGGCTTCGGTCGGGCGCCGCACCGACGGATCAGGTTCACCAATCGGCGCGAAGGCGTGGCCGGCAAGAGGACCGTAGAGCGGGCAGCCTCCAATGCTAATGTCGCCCTCAACGCCGAGCGCGCCGAACTCCTGAATGAACGAAGCAGGCGTGTGGGTCCGCTCCGTCCCATAGTCGTGAATACCGTCGGGAAATATGGCGAGATCTTCCTCGAGGTCGCGGTCCAGATCGGCCGATGAGATTCTCCACTCTCGATCCGGGCTGACTGAGCACGGAATGATCAACGGCACCCAATCAGATCGGCGCGCCATGACAGCGCGTAATACGGCCATGGATGGTGAATACGGCGGCGTTGCCTCGCCGTCGGCAAAACGTTTCGACGAGATCAGGTGGAAGCCAAGTTTTTGCGCTGCCTCAACGATGGCGGACATCAATTCGTCGAGCTTGGCCCGATCCAGGACAGGCAAACGGTCAAAAGGAACAGTGGGCAGCGAAGAATGAACGCAGGCGCCTGATGCATGCTGCCCGGCCACCACGATTTGCTGGCCCTTCGCCAGGAATTCGACGATATGCTTGCGGTCGGTTGCCGCATCGACGAATTGCAGTGGCCACTTGCCGCGCGATTCGGCGAGCCTCATCAGGACCATGCAGCTTGTTGAATTGTCGCGCCAGCGCATGGGAAGGCGAGCGACAGAGATGCCCAGGGCCTTCGCCGAAAGATCCTTCACCGCAGCGACCAAGCTACGACCGCGGTCAGCTTCCGGTCCCATTTCTGACGTGTCGATTTTCACGTCTATGTCCAGCGCCGCGACGTCACCAGTCACGACACACCAGTTCGGATCCGGCCACCGGCGCCACTGGTCGACATCCTCCGGCGATGGGACCGTTTCCCGCCAACCTTTCATGCCCGACCATTTCCCGTCCCTGAACGTGGCGGGCACTTTGCCGTCGGACACCTTATCAACTAAGACGCCCGTCGCCTTGTCACGGAAGGTGCAGGGCACGCAGGGAGGAGCGCACGGCCGCAGCATAGGCAGATATCCGCCGGCCACGAGAGCGTCCAGTATCGGAAGGTTTGAATCATCAGGCGGAGCCGCCGCAAGCGCCTTCAGCTGGCTGGCCCGGACTTCTTCCCTAGACGGTTGCGGCCGCTTGGTGATCTGTTGTATAGTCACTTTTAGCAACTCCAGAATATTTGTGTCAGGCCGAACCGTTCACAGCGGTTCGGCCTTTATTCTGGAAGGATTGGTCGTCTCAGAATTTTCGAAGCTTCTTCTGGCGAGTAATATCGCTCTTCAAACCCTAGGCGCTGTGCCTCTTCCCGCGAGCGTGGGCTCCGAGCTAGGGCGGAGATATCTTCGATCATCTTGCGAGATCGCGGGCATAGCTCTTTGAGCACGCCGATCGCGATCTTGAGGTTGTCCGGCGTATTCTCGCGGTATTCCGGAGGAAGCCAAATCTCGGTTTGAAACGAGTGCGACGCCTGCCCGTTCGCAAAGACCGGCAATGTCTCGAGTGCGATAACAAACCACCCCGGCTCATAAACTTGGCCAGGTCTCATCTCGGCGATGGTGAGCGGTCTCATCTGCGCCATCAGTGGCGCACTCATCCCGGCAGTACCTTGCGCCTGACGGCGGCGCTCACGGCGCGACTGAGACGCGGCCGTCAAGCGGCACCGACACAGCGATCGAGGAAGGCTTCGGCGTCGACGCGGCGCACGAGGGTGCGTCCACGGACCTTTGCCGGAATGAGATCCCCTGACCGGAACAGGGCATAAACAGTCGATCGACACACACGCAAATAGTCGGCAGTTTCATCGACCGTCATGGCGCCAGCCGACGACATTGGCACGGGAGCATGCTTGGTTCGCACTGTAACCTCCAGCAAACGATGGCAATGTTTAAAGTTACATCGCCGTGACGGCCGGCACAATACTCTGCACAATGAAGTATTCTGTCATACAGAATTGAACTTCTGTAATACAGATTATGTATGACATAAAAGAATTGATAAATTTCAAACGCTTATCGGGCGTTTGAACGGCGGCGAAGCGCGAGAAAAAATATTTGCTAACGAATGACTCCGAAGCCTTCACGTGTGCCCGCAGGCCGTCGGCATGCCTGCGGCGAGCCAAAACCGAGCGATGGCGATTCGACCGGTCGGTCGATGATTCAGCAGGCCCGTTGCAACGAAATCAGCAACGAAATCGCAAGAAGAGATGCGGAAGCCTTGGATTGCTTGGTACGCCCAAGGGGAATCGAACCCCTGTTCCCGCCGTGAGAGGGCGGTGTCCTGACCGCTAGACGATGGGCGCGCTCAAGAACCGGCTACATAGGCTGGCGGCCGGGAAAAAGCAACTGAGCAGATTCCGGAAAAGTGTCGTACGGCTTTCCGGTAAGAATCTGCGACAGAACAAAAGACCTAAGCGGGCCGGGTCAGCCCTGCCGTTTCGGCTCGATCAGGTCCCAGAGATTGCCGTGGAGATCGGCAAAGACCGCCACCGTGCCATAGGCCTCGTGGCGCGGCGCCTCGCGGAACTCGACGCCCTTGGCGAGCATCGCCTGATGGTCACGGGAAAAATCCTCGGTCTCGAGGAAGAGGAAGACCCGGCCGCCGGTCTGGTTGCCGATGCGGCTTGCCTGCTCCTCGCCGGATGCCTGCGCCAGGAGCAGCCGTGCTCCCTGGCCATTCGCCGGCGCGACGGTGACCCAGCGCTTGCCGCCGCCAAGGTCGACATCCTCGATGAGCACGAAGCCGAGCCGCTCGACATACCAGCGAACCGCCTCGTCGTAATTGGCGACGACGAGCGCCACGGTCGCGACGCTGCGGCGTTCGGCAAAGCCGCTTATTTGTTGCGGGCTCATTTGTTGCGGATCGCGAACTGGCCGACGATGCGGCGCTCGGCAATGTCGTAGACGAAGACCGAATGGCTGCCGTCGGCAAGCTCGGCGTCGATCGACAGGCGGTTGCCGGAGAGCGACTGGCTGATCACCTTGGCGCCGACCGGAAGCACGATGTCGCCCGAGAGCGGCGCGCCGGCCGGAGCCTGGACATCGCCGGCGGGCGCCGGTCCGGCCACCGGCGCGTTGCGGGCTTTGTAGACAAGCGCCCCGATCACCACCATAAGGGCGAGGAACAGAAGGCCGAGATTGACGATCATGAAGCGGACGAGCTTGCGGCGCACGTTCTCGGCCGCGGGGTCGAGCGGCTTTTCCTCATCTTCTTCGGCGATCGGCCGGGCCATGGCTAAACAATCCGCAATGGGTTTCGATGAGCGCTCATAACGAAGAGACCCCGATATTGATAGAGGACGAATTGGCGGACGAGGAATCCGGCGAAGCCGTCGTGCTGGAAGCCGATGCGGACGCCGCCGGCCAGCGCCTCGACCAATGGCTCGCCGCCAAGCTCGGACCGGAGCTGTCGCGCAGCCGCGTGCAGGCGCTGATCCGCCAAGGCGCCGTCTCTGTCGCCGGCAAGCAGGTGCTGGAAACCAAGCGCAAGCTGATCGTCGGTGAGCGGGTCGAGATTCTGGTGCCGGCACCCGAGCCGGCCGAGCCGCAGGGCGAGGACATCCCCCTCGATATCCTCTATGAGGACGACGAGCTGATCGTCATCAACAAGCCGGCGGGGCTGGTCGTCCATCCCGGCGCCGGCAACTGGACCGGCACGCTGGTCAACGCGCTGATCCACCATTGCGGCGATAGTCTCTCCGGCATCGGCGGCGTGAGGCGGCCGGGCATCGTGCACCGGCTGGACAAGGAGACCAGCGGCGTCATGGTGGTGGCCAAGACCGACCGGGCGCATAAGGCCCTGTCGGAGGCCTTTGCCGACCATGGCCGCACCGGCGACCTCGAGCGCGCCTATCTGGCGCTGGTCTGGGGCATCCCGCAGCGGCCGACCGGCACGATCGACGCTGCGCTCGGCCGCGCCGCCGACCGCGTCCGCCGCGCGGTGGTGCCGGAAAGCCGTGACGATGCCCGTCATGCCGTCACGCATTTCAGCGTCGTCGAGCGCTTCGGCGAGGCACAGCAGGCTTTCGCCACCGCGAGCCTCGTCGAATGCCGGCTGGAGACCGGCCGCACCCACCAGATTCGCGTCCACATGGCCCATATCGGCCACCCCGTGATCGGCGACCCGGACTATGGCCAAGCCTTCCGCACCAAGGCCAACCGGCTGCGGGAACCCCTGAAAACCAAGGTCAAGGCCTTTCCCCGGCAGGCCCTGCACGCCTGGCTCCTTGAATTCGAGCACCCGACCACCCATCTAACGATGAGGTTCGAAGCGCCGATACCGGGAGACATGGAGGAACTCGTCGGCGACTTCCGGAAACTTTGAGACGACCCGCCACGAACAAGCTGCAAACCAGCCATCAAAAAACCTGACCGGCGTTGTTCACTTCAGCGTGACAGACTGTTTAGCGTTGAACAAATGCCTGTCTTTTCTGGTTTTGTTCCTATATATACAGGTTGTCGCGGATGAGCCTTTGGCATCCGTGACGAATGCCCGCCGCTTCGGGGGCATCCACTCCAAAGAGAGAGGGGCGCTATCATGGCCCAATCATTACCCAGTATCGTTTCCGGTGAAGGCGGTCTCGCCCGCTACCTGGAAGAAATCCGCCGCTTCCCGATGCTTCAGCCGCAGGAAGAGTACATGCTCGCGAAACGCTACGCCGAGCATCAAGACACTTCGGCCGCCCACAAGCTCGTCACCAGCCATTTGCGGCTCGTCGCCAAGATCGCCATGGGCTATCGCGGCTACGGCCTGCCGATCGGCGAGGTGATCTCGGAAGGCAATGTCGGCCTCATGCAGGCCGTGAAGAAATTCGAACCGGAGCGTGGTTTCCGGCTCGCCACCTATGCCATGTGGTGGATCAAGGCCTCGATCCAGGAATACATCCTGCGCTCGTGGAGCCTGGTCAAGATGGGCACCACCGCCAACCAGAAGCGTCTGTTCTTCAACCTGCGCAAGGTGAAGGGCAAGATCCAGGCGCTCGACGAAGGCGACTTGAAGCCCGACCAGATCGCCGAGATCGCCACCCGCCTCAACGTTTCCGAGGCCGAAGTGGTGTCGATGAACCGCCGCCTGTCGGGCGACGCCTCGCTCAACGCTCCGATCCGGGCGAGCGAAGGCGAGTCCGGCGAATGGCAGGACTGGCTGGTCGACGACCATGAAAGCCAGGAAGAGATGCTGATCGAGCAGGACGAGCTGGAAAACCGGCGCTCCATGCTGTCGGGCGCTCTCTCGGTGCTCAACGAGCGTGAGCGGCGCATCTTCGAGGCGCGCCGCCTCGCCGAGGAGCCGCTGACGCTCGAAGAGCTGTCGGCCGAGTTCGACATCAGCCGCGAGCGCGTGCGCCAGATCGAGGTGCGCGCCTTCGAGAAGGTGCAGGACGCGGTCAAGGCCGCCGCCAAGCGCCAAACCCAGGCGCTGCGCACCATCGAAGCGCAGCCGGCGGCTTAACCAAAGCTCGATATCGAAAAGAAAAGGCGGCGCTTCGGCGCCGCCTTTTTGTTTGGACGGCTCGGCTGGTTGAGATTCAGGTCAGCCCGAGCCGAAAATGGTGGCTTCCGAGAACCGGAGCGGAACGTACTTAAAGTACGTGAGCACCGGAAGCGCAGGAAGCCGCCATTTGCAGGCCGGGATCACCTGAATATCAGCCTGCCGAGGGCTGCTTGGTCTTGCGCAGGTAAGGCAGCACCGTCTCATAGGCACCGAAGCGCTTGATCGCGTCCTCGTTGGAAACCGCGGCGGTGATGATGACGTCGTCGCCCTGCTTCCAGTTCGCCGGCGTCGCCACCTGGTGCTTGGCGGTCAGCTGGATGGAATCGATGACGCGCAGGATCTCGTCGAAGTTGCGGCCCGTGGTCATCGGATAGGTCAGCACCAGCTTGATCTTCTTGTCCGGGCCGATGACGTAGACCGACCGCACGGTGGCGTTGTCGGCCGGCGTGCGGCCCTCCGAGCTTTCGCCGGCGCCTGCCGGCAGCATTTCATAGAGCTTTGCGACATGGAGGTCCTTGTCGCCGATCAGCGGATAGTTAACCGTATGGCCGGTGGCGGTCTTGATGTCGGCCTGCCACTTTTCGTGGCTCGACACCGGATCGACCGAGATGCCGATGATCTTGACGTTGCGCTTTTTGAAGTCGCCTTCGAGACCGGCCATGGTGCCGAGTTCGGTGGTGCAGACCGGGGTGAAATTCTTCGGATGGCTGAACAGCACCGCCCAGCCGTCGCCGATCCAGTCGTGGAACTTGATGGTGCCCTGCGTGGTCTCGGCCGTGAAATCCGGCGCGATATCGTTGATACGAAGACTCATGGCCTATCCCTACCCTTTTTGAAAAATTGTAGCCGGCTTTGCGGCTGGCCGTCGCCGGCTCCAAACCCTAGCACCATCGTGGCGTCGGTAAAACGCCGCGCACGATGGCCGCGGCCCTCGCGGAATAAAAATTTTCGGCGCCACCGGCGATCCGCAGCAGGATTTTCTACTTCTGATAGAGGGTAAGCCGCTCAGGCTTTCTTTATCGCGAGCGTCGCCGCGAGATCTTCCATGCGCTGCGCCAGCGCGCCGAGCGCGGTCGTGAGCACGCTGTCGCTCTTGTCGGCCTTGGTCAGCGCCTCGTCGCGCGTCTTGCGCAAGGTGAGCACCTCGCTTTCCATGCCCTTGACGCGCTTGGTGAGCTCCGAGAGTTCGTCCATCACCATGATGCCGGCCATGACGGTGAGCCTCTGGTCACCGATCTCGCCGAAGGAATCCTTCAGATGCGAGACATAACGATCGAAGCGCTCGGCAAGGTCGATCAGATGCTCTTCCTGGCCCTCGTCGCAGGCCATCCGGTACTGCTTGCCGTCGATGGAAACCGTGACCTGTGCCATTGCCTTACCTGTCCAGAACCGCGCGGATGGTTTCCATGGCGGTCACCAGCCGCCGCGACACTTCCTTGTTGGCATCCTCCAGCCGTTCGGCGCGCGCTTCGGAATTGTCGAGCTCCTGCGCCAGGCGCGAGCGGTCGGCGTTCATGCGCTGCACCTCGGCCTCGGCTTCCGAGTAATCGCGCTCATGCTCGAGCTTCGCCGCCACGGCGTTTTCCAGCCCTTCCATGGCCTTGCCCAGCCTGGCGATGACTTCCTTGAGGGTCGTTTCCCCGGTCATGGCCTCGTCCTATGCCCTGCCCATCACCGAATCGCGCGCATTCAGAACGCGTTACCTCGGAAAGATTAGGCGCCGGGTGAAGGGCGCGTCAACAAAGCTCTCGCGACTGTCCCCCGCTATCGCTAATGTAAGGCGCTCGATGCCATCGCGAGCCCGGCAAAATCCGTCCCGATTTGTTGACTAAAAGGCCGCGCCTGCTATGTGTCGCGGCATCCTTTTCCAAGGGTTCTCCCCAGGCTCCAACCCACTTCCGGAGGAAGCATGACCTCGCGTGAACAACATGATCGGATGGCCAACGCGATCCGTTTCCTTTCCATGGACGCCGTCGAGAAGGCGAATTCCGGTCACCCCGGCCTGCCGATGGGCTGCGCCGACATCGCCACGGTTCTGTTCAGCCGTTTCCTGAAATTCGACGCCAAGGCGCCGCACTGGGCCGACCGCGACCGCTTCATCCTGTCGGCCGGCCACGGCTCGATGCTGCTCTACTCGCTCCTCTACCTCACCGGCTATGAGGACATGACGATCGACCAGATCAAGAATTTCCGCCAGCTCGGCTCCAAGACCGCCGGCCACCCGGAATACGGCCATGCCGCCGGCATCGAGACCACCACCGGTCCGCTCGGCCAGGGCCTCGCCAATTCGGTCGGCTTCGCGCTCGGCGAGCGCATCATGAACGCCGCCTTCGGCAACGACCTCGTCAACCACTACACCTATGTGCTGGCCGGGGACGGTTGCCTGATGGAAGGCGTCTCCCAGGAAGCCATCGCGCTGGCCGGGCATCTGAAGCTCAACAAGCTGATCGTCTTCTGGGACAACAACAACATCTCGATCGACGGCCCGGTCTCGCTGGCCGACAACACCGACCAGGTCGCCCGCTTCCAGGCTAGCGGCTGGAACGCCAGCCACATCGACGGCACCGATCCGGAAGCGATCGCCTACGCCATCGAGGCGGCGCGCCATTCCGACAAGCCGACGATGATCGCCTGCAAGACCACCATCGGCTTCGGCGCACCGACCAAGGCCGGCACCAACAAGGCGCATGGCTCGCCGCTCGGCGCCGAGGAAATCGCCGGCGCGCGCAAATTCTTCAACTGGGAGTCGCCGCCCTTCGAGATCCCGGCCGACATCCTCGACAGCTGGCGCGCGGTCGGCAAGGGCGGCGCCAAGGCGCGCGCCGACTGGGAAGGCCGCCTGGCCAAGGCCGAGCCGAAGCTGAAGGCCGAGTTCGAGCGTCGCCTCGCCGGCAAGCTGCCGTCGAATTTCGACGCCGTCATCGCCGACTACAAGAAGAAGCTCTCGGCCGACAAGCCGAAGGTCGCCACCCGCAAGTCGTCGGAAATGGCGCTGGAAGTCATCAACGGCGCGGTGCCGGAGACCATCGGCGGCTCGGCCGACTTGACCGGCTCCAACAACACCAAGACCAGCCAGACCAAGAACATCACGCCGGACGACTACGGCCAGCGCTATGTCCATTACGGCATTCGCGAGCACGGCATGGCGGCGGCGATCAACGGTCTCACGCTGCATGGCGGCCTGATCGCTTATGGCGGCACCTTCCTGTGCTTCTCCGACTATGCCCGCCCCTCGATGCGCCTGGCCTCGCTGATGGGCATCCGTTCGATCTTCGTCATGACGCATGATTCGATCGGCCTCGGCGAGGACGGCCCGACCCACCAGCCGGTCGAGCACCTGGCAGCGTTGCGCGCCATCCCGAACCACAATGTCTTCCGCCCGGCCGACGCGGTCGAGACCGCCGAATGCTGGCAGATCGCGCTGGAATCGGAAAAGACGCCCTCGACCCTGGCGCTGACCCGCCAGAACCTGCCGACCGTGCGGACCGAGCATTCGCAGAAGAACCTCTCAAGCCAAGGCGCCTACGAGCTTGCCGCCGCAAACGGCGAGGCCGTGGTGACGATCTTCGCCACCGGCTCCGAGGTCGAGATCGCGCTCGGCGCGCGCGACCTCTTGGAAAAGCACGGCCATCCGACCCGCGTCGTCTCGGTGCCCTGCTTCGAGCTGTTCGACCAGCAGAGCGACGACTATCGCGCCAAGACCATCGGCAACGCCAAGGTGAAGGTCGCGATCGAGGCCGGTATCCGCCAGGGCTGGGATCACCTGATCGGCACCGACGGCATTTTCATCGGCATGCACGGTTTTGGCGCCTCCGGCTCGATCGAGCAGCTCTATCCGCATTTCGGCATCACCGCCGAGGCCGCGGCCAAGGCGGTCGAAACCCGCCTGCACGGCAAGTAGGGATTGGCTCGGGCCCGGCAAAGCCGATTGACGGCTCTGCCGGGCTGGACCAACCTAATCGATTTAAATGCGACGTTCTGCGGCTGGATTCTTGCGCCTTCCGCCGTTATGAAACTGTGGACCATCCGCCTTCCAGCCCCCAAGGGAGAGAACAATGACCGTCAGAGTTGCCATCAACGGATTTGGCCGCATCGGCCGCAACATCCTGCGCGCCATCCATGAATCCGGCCGCAAGGACATCGACGTGGTCGCCGTCAACGACCTCGGCCCGGTCGAGACCAACGCGCACCTCCTGCGCTACGACAGCGTGCATGGCCGCTTCCCGCATGAGGTGACCGTCGACGGCGACCAGATCTCGGTCGGCAAGGAGAAGTTCAAGGTCACCGCGATCAAGGATCCGACCCAGTTGCCGTGGAAGGAGCTCGGCATCGACATCGCGCTCGAATGCACGGGCATCTTCACCGCCCGCGACAAGGCCGCCGCGCATCTGACCGCCGGCGCCAAGCGCGTCATCGTCTCGGCCCCGGCCGAAGGCGCCGACCTCACCGTCGTCTACGGCATCAACCACGACAAGCTGACCAAGGACCACATCGTCATCTCGAACGCGTCCTGCACCACCAACTGCCTGGCGCCGCTGGCGGCCGTGCTGCACGAGACCGTCGGCATCGAGAAGGGCATGATGACGACGATCCACTCCTATACCGGCGACCAGCCGACGCTCGACACCATGCACAAGGACCTCTACCGCGCCCGCGCCGCGGCGTTGTCGCAGATCCCGACGTCTACGGGCGCCGCCAAGGCGATCGGCCTCGTGCTGCCCGACCTCAAGGGCAAGCTCGACGGCATCTCGATCCGCGTGCCGACCCCGAATGTCTCGGTCGTCGACTTCAAGTTCATCGCCAAGCGCTCGACCACGCCGCAGGAGATCAACGAGGCGCTCATCGCCGCTTCGAAGGGCAAGCTCAAGGGTGTGCTCTCGGTCACCCATCACCCGAATGTGTCGATCGACTTCAACCACGATCCGCATTCCTCGATCGTGGCGCTCGACCAGACCAAGGTCATGGACGGCAACTTCGTTTCGGTCCTGTCCTGGTACGATAATGAATGGGGCTTCTCGAACCGCATGGGCGACACCGCCGTCGCCTTCGGCAAGACCATCGCCTGATCCAGGCGCGCTTCAGAGTTTTGAAACGCCCGGCTTGGCCGGGCGTTTTTTATTGGCCGGCTGAGCCAAAAAACATGCTGTTGCCTTGCACTGGTCATGTCTTCGCCCCACTCTCCCGTAAATCGACAAATGAGAGGGACTTGAGGGGCACTGGCGGATGGAGCATGCGATCTATCTCGTGACGCTGGTCGGCACGGCGCTCATCGTCGCCGCCGCGTTTTCGAGCCTGATCGCCTTCCGCTTCGGCGCTCCTTTGCTGCTCCTCTTCCTCTGCATCGGCCTTGCCACCGGCGTCGACGGCCTCGGCATCGAATTCGACAATGCGCGGCTGGCTTATTTTGCCGGCTCACTTGCCTTGGCCGTCATCCTGTTCGATTCGGGTTTCGGCACGCCGCTCAACGCGCTGCGTCAGGCGGCCGGGCCGGCGCTGTCGCTGGCCACGGTCGGCGTCATCCTCACCACCGGCATCTTCGGCGTGGCCGCCTATTATCTGCTTAACCTCAACTGGCTCGAATCCTCGCTGCTCGGCGCCGCCGTCGCCTCGACCGATGCGGCCGCCGTGTTCTTCCTGCTGCGTGCCGGCGAAATCCATCTGCGCGAGCGCGTGCGTTCGACGCTCGAAGTGGAATCCGGCACCAACGACCCGATCGCCATCTTCCTCACCATCACACTGGTCGAGATCATCGCCGCGCATGCGAACCCTGAAGCCAATGTGCTGGCCACCAACCTCTTGCTCGGCTTCCTCGCCAATATGGGGGTCGGTGCCATTATCGGCGTGCTCGGCGGCTTTGGCATCGTGCGTCTTGTCGAGCGGCTCAATCTCGACCATGGCCTGTTGCCGATCTTCGTGCTGACGCTCTCGCTGATGGTGTTCGCGGCGGCCGGCGCCATCGGCGGCTCGGGCTTCCTCGCCGTCTACCTTGCCGGGCTGATCGCCGGCAATTCGGACATCCGCGCCGTTACCATCCTGAAGCGCTTCCAGGACGGCATGTCGTGGCTGGCGCAGATCATCATGTTCCTGATCCTCGGCCTGTTCGCCACGCCCTCGCAGTTCCCGGCGATCCTGGTGCCGGCGGTCCTGCTCGGCCTGTTCCTGATCTTCGTGGCGCGGCCTTTGGCCGTCTGGCTCTGCCTGATCCCGTTCCGCCTGCCGCGTCCCGAGGTCGCCTTCGTCTCCTGGGTCGGCTTGCGCGGCGCAGTCTCGATCCTGCTGGCTATCACGCCGCTGCTGGGCGGCCTCGAGCATGGCCGCCTGATCTTCAACGCCGCCTTCATCATCGTGCTCGTGTCGCTGGTGGTCCAAGGCTGGACGGTCGGTCCGCTGGCGCGGCGCCTGGGCCTTATCGTCCCCGCGCGCCTCGGGCCGCTGGATAAGGTCGAGCTCGAACTGCCGGGCTCGGCGCATCACGAGCTGCTCGCCTATCGCGTCGCGCCCGGCAGCCCGGTGGCGCGTGGCGAGCGCATCCCGCGCTGGGCAAGGCCTTCGCTGGTGCTGCGCGACGGCCGCTCCATGCGCTTCCAGGACATGGGCCGGCTGGCAGCCGGCGATCAGGTCTACATCTTCGTGCCGGACCGCTACCCGCGCCTGCTCGACAAGCTTTTCGCCAGCCGCGCCGTCGTCGATCCCGAGGATGCCGACTTCTTCGGCGCCTTCGCGCTCGATCCTGCCCGCTCGGCCGCGGAGCTGGAAGCCGCCTATGCGCCGGGCCTGACCGAGGCCGAACAGAAGCTCACGGTCGCGGCGCTCGTTACCGAGCGGCTCGGCGGCCGCCCCGAATATGCCGACCGCGTAGTGATCGGCCCGATCGAGCTGATCGTGCGAGATGTCGACGAAAAGGGTCGGATCACCGGGCTCGGCCTGTCCTTCGAGCCGACGGCGCCGGTTGCGCGCGTGCCGGTCTTCCTGAGCGCCGGCGAGATCGTCGACCGCATCGCCGGCTTCATCCGCAACCGGCGTAAGCCGGCCGGGACGCCTGCCGTGGAGGTCCCGGCCGAAACCGCTCCAGCGCCCGAGTCCGCGGTGCAAAAGGCAGCAGGAGAGAGCTGACGTCACACAACGACATTATTTTTGCGCGCGCGCCGTAACGCGACCCTTGCATCGTCCCCGGTGCGGGGTAAGGTCGCCGCGTTTTCGCTAATGCAATTCCGGGCAAGGTGTGGGCGGTTTCCGTCCGGAATTGCGTCAGGGCACCAGGAAGGAACGAGAATGGCCGGCTTCAAGACACTCGATGATATCGGCGCGGTCGGCGGCAAGCGCGTGCTGGTGCGCGTCGACCTCAACGTTCCCGTCGCCGACGGCAAGGTGACCGACGCCACCCGCATCGAGCGCATCGCGCCGACCATCGCCGAGCTCTCGAAAAAGGGCGCCAAGGTTATCCTGCTGGCGCATTTCGGTCGCCCGAAGGACGGGCCTTCCGCCGAGTTCTCGCTGGAGCCGATCGCCCGCGCGACGGCACAAGTGCTCGGCCGTCCGGTCGGCTTCGCCGCCGATTGCATCGGCGACAAGGCTGCCGAGGCCGTCGCGGCGATGAAGGACGGCGACGTGCTGTTGCTCGAGAACACCCGCTTCCATAAGGCCGAGGAGAAGAACGAGCCGGCCTTCACCGAAAAGCTCGCCGCCAATGGCGACATCTATGTCAACGACGCCTTTTCGGCCGCGCATCGCGCGCATGCCTCGACCGAAGGCCTGGCGCGTCACTTGCCGGCCTATGCCGGCCGCACCATGCAGGCCGAGCTCGACGCGCTGGAAAAGGGCCTCGGCAATCCGGTGCGCCCGGTGGTGGCCATCGTCGGCGGCGCCAAGGTCTCGACCAAGATCGACCTTTTGATGAACCTCGTGAAGAAGGTCGATGCGCTGGTCATCGGCGGCGGCATGGCCAACACCTTCCTGGCCGCGCGCGGCACCGATGTCGGCAAGTCGCTCTGCGAGCATGACCTCGCCGGAACTGCGAAACAGATCATGATCGAGGCGGCCGAGGCCGGCTGCGCCATCATCCTGCCCGCTGACGGCGTGGTCGCCAGGGAATTCAAGGCGGGCGCGCCCAGCGAGACCGTCGCCATCTCGGACGTGCCGGCCGACGGCATGATCCTCGATGTCGGCGCAAAGACCGTGCAGAGCGTCAACGACTGGATCGACCGCGCCGCGACGCTGGTCTGGAACGGCCCGCTCGGCGCTTTCGAGATTGAGCCCTTCGACCATGCCACGGTGGCGGCGGCAAAGCATGCCGCGGCCCGCACCAAGGCGGGCAAGCTTGTCTCGGTCGCCGGCGGCGGCGACACGGTGGCCGCGCTCAACCATGCCGGCGTCGCCGACGATTTCACCTATGTCTCGACCGCCGGCGGCGCCTTCCTCGAATGGATGGAAGGCAAGCCGCTGCCCGGCGTCGAGGTGCTGAAGCGGTAAACAGTCCGCGAACGGCGGAAACGCCCGGGACTTTCAATCGATTCTAGCTTTCCGGCGTCATTCCTTTGGCGGTAGTGTTCTGCTAGCGCGGAACAAACGCAGCGTAGGAGATCACCCATGAGCGAACGTCTCGAAGATATCGCCGCCGCGATGGTGAGCGGCGGCAAGGGCCTTTTGGCTGCCGATGAGAGCTCCGGCACCATCAAGAAGCGTTTTGACGTCATCGGCGTCGAGTCGACCGCCGACAACCGGCGCGACTATCGCGAGATGATGTTCCGCGCCAAGGAAGCGATGTCCAAATACATTTCCGGCGTCATCCTCTATGACGAGACCATCCGTCAGAAGGCCGCCGACGGCACGCCGCTGGTCGACATCATCAAGGCGTCCGGCGCCATTCCCGGCATCAAGGTCGACCTCGGCGCCAAGCCGCTGGCCGGCTTTCCCGGCGACACCATCACCGAGGGCCTCGACGGGTTGCGCGAGCGGCTTGCCGATTATTACAAGCTCGGCGCCCGCTTCGCCAAATGGCGCGCGGTGATCGATATCGACACCAGCAAGGGCGTGCCCTCCGCCACCTCGATCGGCTCCAACACCCATGCGCTGGCCCGCTATGCCGCGCTCTGCCAGGAGGCCGGCATCGTGCCGATCGTCGAACCGGAGGTGCTGATGGACGGCGCCCATTCGATCGACACCTGCTACGAGATCACCAAGATGACTTTGCTTAAGCTCTATAACGAGCTTTACGCGGCGCGCGTCGTCCTGGAAGGCTCGATCCTGAAGCCCAACATGGTCATCTCCGGCAAGAAATCCGGCAAGACCGACAGCCCCGAGGAAGTCGCCGAGAAGACGATCAAGCTGTTCCGCGAGGTGGTGCCGGCAGCGGTGCCGGGAATCGCGTTCCTCTCCGGCGGCCAGGAGGACGAGGAGGCGACTGCCAACCTCAACGCCATCAACGCCATCGGCCCGCACCCCTGGAAGCTCACCTTCTCCTATGGCCGCGCGCTGCAGGCAGCACCCCAGAAGGCATGGAGCGGCAAGGCCTCGAATGTCGCCGCCGGCCAGGCCGCCTTCACCCACCGCGCCCACATGAACCATCTGGCAGCACTCGGGAAATGGCAGCCGGCGCTGGAGAAAGCGGCCTGACGCAACTCCCCTTCATGCCTTGAGAACCCGGGCCATCGGCCCGGGTTTTTGTTTTTTGCCAGCCGCATCCCTACCTGATGCAGCGAAACAGCGGCGGCTGTGTCGGGTTGAGCCGATGTCGAACGTCCTTGGCAGGAGAGGACAGGAGATGGTCATGCAACGCAATGCCGTGGTTTCGCGCGAAGACTGGTTCGAAGCGCATCGCAAGCACCTCGAGCGCGAGAAGGAACTGACACGGTTCCGCGACCTTATCGCCGCCGAACGGCGGCAGCTGCCCTGGCTCAAGCTGCGCAAGGATTACGTTTTCGAAACCGAAGCGGGGCCAAGGCGTCTTGGCGAGCTGTTCGCCGGCAAGAGCCAGCTCATCGTCTATCATTTCATGATGGCGCCGGGTTGCGATCACCGTTGCCAGGGCTGCTCGTTCCTCGCCGACCATATCGACGGCGCCGACCGGCATCTGAAACATCATGACGTCTCGCTGGTCGCGGTCTCGCGCGCACCGCTGGCCGAGATCCTGCCTTACAAGCAGCGCATGGGCTGGAAGTTCGACTGGGTGTCGTCCTATGCGTCGGACTTCAACTTCGACCTGCAAGTCTCCTTCACCGACAAGCAGATCGCTACCGGTGAAACCACGTACAATTTCGAGAAGCGTCCGCTGCGGTCGAAGGACCTGCCCGGCACCAGCATCTTCTATCGCAACGAGTGCGGCGACATTTTCCTCACCTTCCTGTCGCGCGCCCGCGGCGGCGACGCGCTGATCGGCGCCTATCATTATCTCGACATGACGCCGAAGGGCCGCGACGAGACGGGCCCGTATCACAACCTGATGGACTGGGTCCGCCTCCACGACGAATACCAGGACAAAAGTGAGGAGCGGCCGGACTGCTGCGCGTAATCGGCCTCGTTCACCTCGGACGAAACATGCGCTAATGGCTTTGCCTCTACGGTAACGGAACCGCCATGCAGCGCCTGCTTGCCCTTCTCACCTGGCTCGCCTTCCCGGTCTATGTCTGGCAAGGCCTCGGCGTGCGGCGGCGCACCACCCGCATGCTGCCGGCGCGAGGCCCGGTCCTGCACGAAATACCGGGCAAGGCGCCGCCGGTCGCCTTGCTGGTCCTGGGCGATTCCTCGGCAGCGTCGGTCGGCATCGAGCAATCCGAATACGGCCTTGCCGCGCAGCTTGCCGGCCTGATCGCCGAACGCACCGGCAGCGCCGTGCGCTGGCGCGCGGCCGGCTTCAATTCGGCGACCTCTGGCCAGATCCGCGATTATGTCCTGCCCAACCTGTCGGCCGATCCCTGGACGCATATCGTGCTCGCCATCGGCACCAACGACACCAAGAACTTCCATTCCGTGCCGCGATTCAAGAAGGAGTTCGGCGGCCTGCTCTACGCGCTGCGCGCCAAATGGCCGGAAGCGCGCGTGGTCTGGTCGCCGGTGCTGGAATTCACCCGCGCGCCAGCAATGCCGCCATTGCTGGGCCAGATCCTCGAGATCCGCGCCACGGAAATGAACCGGATGGGCGTGCGCCTCTGCAACGAGCGCGGCGCCATTGCCGCCGCGCGGCTGCCGATCACCAATCCCGAAGCCGGTTTCGCGTCTGACGGCTTCCACGCCTCGGAAGCGGGCTATCGCGCCTGGGCGGAGCATCTGCTGGATTTCGTGCTGGGCGACTGCGCCGAGGTACGTTGAGGTTCAGGTCGGGACGAGCCGAGAATTGCGGATTCCGAAGGCTTGCCGGGGTAGCCGGCGCAAACGCTGGCGATGAGCTGAAGGCTCCTGAACCTCGTCATTCCAGGGCGGAGCAAGGAGCGAAGCGACGCGCGCAGACCCTGGAATCCATGCCGTTACCTGGACCGAAGTGTGCAACGGTGCAGAATTCTGGACCGCCGCGGCGCTTCCAAGTCACGGCATGGATCCT
>CCNB01000011.1:118736-138971 GCA_000824785.1 Mesorhizobium plurifarium
CTCCGCCCGTGGATGACGACCGCGATGGGCGTCTCGGCCAATCGCCAAGGCATGGGATCTGCCAACGCACACGAACCAACCGGTCAAAACTTCTGTGTTAAGGAACTAAGCCCAATGGCCTAATACAGCGGCCAGCGAGATCGCCGCCATCGCCAGCAACGCCAGCTTCCAGAAATCGCCGCGCCGCTTCAGCCCCGGCCATCCCAGCGGCTTGATGACCTGGATCAGCATGATGCCGATGATGACAAGGGCGAGCAGTTTCGTCATGCCGCCTTTGACCAGCAACGATGGCGGCTGTCAAAGCCGTTCTCAAGGCACCCTCCGGGCAAGGCATTCCTGATAGAAATGGGTTCGTCTGAACCGCACGAAGGCCGCCGCACCGACTTCTTCGGCACCCTGCCAACCTCCTGACAGACTGCTGTCAGGAGGGGTGTGCGATACTCTTCTCATCGAAAAGAGAGGAGTGAGGTCATGAACGGTTTTACCATTCTGCGCAGCGTGCAGCATTATGTTGGCAGGATTCGCACCGTGCGCAACGAGATCCGCACCCAGCGTTTCCTGAACACTTTGCCGGCGGACGTCCGCAAGGACATCGGCTGGCCGGACCTTTACACCGGCCGCGTGCGCGAAAACTGAAATTTCGCCGCCGCGACTTGGATTGTGGCGGCATCGCGCCCAGATGTAATGCGGCCAGTGATGTTGAGTTCAGGGAAAGAAGCGTTGTCTGTCGATGGTTTCGCCGCAGCCTCCTGACAGTATGTTGTCAGGAGGCATGCGGTAGTTGGAACGGCTTCGATCCTGACAGTGACGAACGTGAACCGGCGATCCGGAGTGATCCGCGTATGGTGAAAAGCTGGAACGACAGGCTGAACACGCCGGGCATCAACGGCATCAAGCCGTCGCCGCGCACGGTCGGCGATGTCGTTGAAGGGCAGTCGATGCTGGTGCCGACCGCGCGCCAGGTCGACGACTTCATCCGCTCGATCCCCGAAGGGGTGGAGATGGACGTTCGTGCGCTGCGCACCGCTCTGGCCATCGAGCACGGCGCCGAAGTGACATGCCCGGTCACGATCGGCTATCATCTTCGCACCGTTGCCGAGGCCGCCCATGAGGATCTCGAGCGCGGCATGGCGCTGAGCGACGTCGCGCCGTTCTGGCGTGTGCTGGGTGCCGGGACGCCGACCACGGGCAGACTGTCCTTCGGAGCGAAATTCGTTGCCGCGCAGCGTAAGCGCGAAGGGCTGAAGCCATAAACCCCGGGGGAGAAATCGATGCGCCGCGCCGACAGGCTTTTCCAGATCGTGCAGCATTTGCGGGGTGGCAGGCTGGTCACCGCGCAGAAGCTCGGCACGTGGCTCGAGGTTTCCGAGCGAACCATTTACCGCGACATAGCCGACCTGCAGTCGACCGGCGTGCCGATCGACGGCGAAGCAGGCGTCGGCTACATGATGAGAGAGGGTTTCGACCTTCCGCCGCTGATGTTCACGCGTGACGAGATCGTGGCGCTGGTGGCCGGCGCGCGCATGGTGCGCGCCTTTGGCGGCGCGGCGATGGCAAGGGCCGCCGACGAGGCGCTGGTCAAGATCGGCGCGGTGCTGCCCGATACCGAGAAGGACCGCATCGCCCGTACCGAGATCCACACACCGATGTGGGTGGTGAGCGACGCCGCGCGCGAGGCGATCGACCTGATCGAACGCGCCGTGGAGAAACGCCAGGTCCTGACCATCGACTATTCCGACGAAGCCGGCCGCGGCACCGCGCGCGACATCAGGCCGCTCGGTCTGTGGTTCTGGGGCAAGGTCTGGACGTTGGTTGCCTGGTGCGAGATGCGCGACGACTTCCGCGCCTTCCGCATCGACCGCATCGCCTCGGTCGTCATTGCCGGCCGCATCTTCAAGCCGGAGCGCGGCAAGCAGCTCGCCGATTTCTACCGCGCCGTCGAGCGCTCGGAGGATTACGGCATGGCGCCCGACCGCGCCGCGCGGACGTGACTTCCCAAGCCATTGTCCAACAAAAAAGCCCGCTCGAAAGCGGGCTTTTTTGTTGAGCGCGCCGGAACGCTTACTCCTGGTCGTCGTCTTCGTCCTTGTCCTTCGACTTAAGCGCCGAGAGCTTGGCGAAGACGGCGTTGGCGTCGAGTTCCTGATCCTCGTCCTTCGGCTTCTCGGGCGCCGGCACCAGCCGTTCGGTGAGCGCGGCGGGCAGCAGCGTGTCGCCGACAGGCTGCGCCGGCTCGCGGCCGCGCGAGGCACGGTTGACCTCGAGGTCGAGATCGATCTGCGAGGTGAGGCCGAGCGTCACCGGATCCATCGGCTGCAGGTTGGCCGAGTTCCAGTGCTTGCGTTCCCTGATCTGCTCGATCGTCGACTTGGTGGTGCCCACCAAACGGGCAATCTGCGCGTCCTTGAGCTCGGGATGGTTGCGCACCAGCCACAGGATGGCGTTCGGCCGGTCCTGGCGCTTCGACAGCGGCGTGTAGCGCGGACCCTTGCGCTTCGATTCCGGCACCCGCACCTTCGGCTCGGACAGCTTTAGCCGGTAATTGACGTCTTTCTCGCCGCGCGCGATCTCGTCGCGCGTCAGCTGGCCGGTGATGATCGGGTCCATGCCCTTGATGCCCTGCGCCGACTCGCCGTCGGCGATCGCCTTGACCTCAAGCGGATGCAGCCCGCAGAACTGCGCGATCTGCTCGAAGGAGAGCGCGGTGTTGTCGACCAGCCAGACGGCGGTCGCCTTGGGCATCAGCAGCGTATTGGCCATATCAAAAATCCTTCTCGTTCGCCCGCGTTCCCGCGCGGGCGGTGGTTTTAGAGCCACCAAAATGGGAAATTCGCGGCCTGTATAAACGCTCCCTCCGATTTTCGCAATGTTTTTGGGAAGGACCCGATTCACAGCCCTGAAAAGACAAAACCCGCTGGACGGGGTCCAGCGGGTTCGGAACCGGAAACGAAGCAAGCGTCTCGACGGCTCTGGCTTTCAAGTCCCAGCCCGGCCTGACGGTCGGGCTGCGTCCGATTACACCGCCTGGCGGGCGATGCGCTCGATGTCGGCGCGGTTGATGCCGAGGTCGCTCAACTGACGGGCATTGAGCTTGTTCAATTCGCGCACGGTCTCGTTGTACATGCGCCACTTACGGAAAGCACGGATCGGGTTCATTTGAATTTCTCCAGTCGTTTGATGAAATCGTTTGATGCCGTGTAAATAGGCATGACTGCCCAAGAAATGAACGGACGCTTTTGCATGGCCGCAATGCGTTTTGTGCATTGCACCATTAAGGATTCGTTCAGCTTGGAATGGGGACAGGCGCCACCCCAGGATGGGTCGAGATTCAGGTCAGGCCGAGTCGAAAATGGTGGACTTCGAGAACCGGAGCGGAGCGTACTTTAGTACGTGAGCACCGGAAGCGCAGAAGGCCGGCATTTGCAGACCGGCCTCACCTGAATATCGACCCATCCTAGCCGACGTCGAGGACGATCTTGCCAATATGCTCGCCCTCTTCCATCCGCTCATGCGCCCGCCAGGCTTCGGAGAGCGGAAAGATCATGTCCATGACGGGTGCCACCTTGCGCGTGCCGAGCATCGGCCACACCTGGGCCTCCAGCGCGGCCGCAATCGCCGCCTTGAACTCCACGGTGCGCGGCCTGAGGGTCGAGCCGGTATGGGTCAGGCGCTTCACCATCAGCGTCGCGAAATTGGTGCTTGCGACGGCGCCGGCCTGCACGGCGATCTGGACGATGCGCCCCTCGACGGCCGCGGCTTCGTAATTGCGCGCGACATAGTCGCCGCCGACCATGTCGAGGATGACGTCGACGCCTTTCTTGTCGGTCGCGTCCTTGACCGCGGCGACGAAGTCCTCCTCGCGATAGTTGATCGCCCGGTGCGCGCCGAGCCTCAGGCAGGCGTCGCATTTCTCCTTGCTGCCGGCAGTGGTGATCACAGTGGCGCCGAAGGCCGAGGCGAGCTGGATGGCGGTGGTGCCGATGCCCGACGAGCCGCCATGGACGAGCAGCGTCTCGCCCTTCTTCAGGCCGCCGCGCTCGAATACATTGTGCCAGACGGTGAAATAGTTCTCCGGCACGGCGGCGGCCTCCGAATAGGTGAAGCCGGCCGGGATCGGCAGCACGCTGCCGGCATGGACCTTGACATATTCGGCATAGCCGCCGCCCGGCGTCAGCGCGCAGACCCGATCGCCGATGCGCCAGCGCGATATCTCGTCGCCAAGCGCTGCGATTTCACCGGCCACCTCGAGTCCAGGCAGGTCCGAGGCGCCGGGCGGCGGCGGATAGGCGCCCTTGCGCTGTTGGACGTCCGGCCGGTTGACGCCGGCCGCATGCACGCGGATCAGCACCTCGCCCGGGCCGGGGACAGGCACGTCGCGCGTTTCCGGCTTAAGCACCCTGGGACCGCCGGGCTGCGAGATCGCGATGGCTGTCATCTTCGCCGGAATCTTGTGATTGTTCGCCATGGCTGTCCCGTCTCCTCGAATCCTGTCTTGAGTGGTTTGCATCGGCGCCCCTGCCCTATGTATGCTGATTGCCAAATCAGGCAAATGGCCAAGTAAGGGAGAAGCGACGATGGCGATCTTCGACGACGAACCCAGGAAGAAGCCGCGCCCGCACGAGATCGGCCAGGACCTGTCGCTGCTTTCGGTGGACGAATTGTCCGAGCGCATCGCGATACTGCGCGACGAGATCGCCCGGCTGGAAGAGGCACGGGCCGCCAAGGGGGCAACCAAATCCGCGGCCGAGGCGCTGTTTCGTAGAGGATAGTTCCGCCGGCGTGCCAGTCCGCCCCGGAAAAGCCTGATTGCGACTGCCAGACGCTGAAACAGACCTGCGCCCGAAATTCCAGCCGGATCAGCCCATGTTTGCAACCTACAGACCGATCCTCTCGCTGCTTCGCGGCACGGCGTTCCTGCTTGCCGCATCCGGCCTGCACGGGCTGCTGCTGCCGCTGCGCGGCCAGGTGGAAGGCTTTTCGACCGCATCGCTCGGCCTGATGGGCACGGCCTGGGCCGGCGGCTTCGTCACCGGCTGTTTCTTCGCGCCGCGGCTTGTTCGCCGTGCCGGCCATGTCAGGGCTTTCGGCGCCTTCGCCGCGTCCGGCGCGATCATCGCGCTGCTCACCGGCCTCATCATCGACGAATATGTCTGGATCCTTTTGCGCGCCTTCACCGGCTTCACCATGGCCGGTGCCTTCATGGTGATCGAGAGCTGGCTGAACGAAAAGGCCACCAACGAGAATCGCGGCACCGTCTTCGGCCTCTACATGATGGTCACCTATGCCTCGATCATGGGCGGCCAGATGATCGTGGCCGGCGGCGACGTGCGGTCGGCCTCGCTGTTCATGATCACCGGCATCCTGTTTTGCCTGTCGCTCATTCCGACGGCGGTCTCGACCCAGTCGCATCCGAAGCCCCTGCAGGACGTGAAGCTCGACGTCAAAGGTCTCTACGCCAATTCGCCGGTGTCGGCGGTGGCTTGCCTCCTGATCGGCATCGCCAACGGCGCCTGGGGCACGCTCGGCGCCGTCTATGGCGCCCGCATCGGCATCTCCACCGCCGAGATCGCGCTGATGATGAGCCTCGTGGTCATCGCCGGCGCCGCCATGCAGCTTCCGGCGGGGCGCCTGTCGGACACGACCGACCGCCGCTTCGTGCTGGCTGGCGCGGCGTTTGGCGCTGCCCTGGTCGCGGTGCTGATCTTCCTGTTCGCGCCGCGTTCGGGCGTCTTCGTCATCGTCATGACCGCCGCGTATGGCGCCTTCGCCTACACGCTCTATTCGATCGCCGTCGCGCATGCCAACGACCACGCCCGCGCCGAGGACTTCGTCAAGGTTTCCGGCGGCCTGCTGCTGCTCTACGGCTTCGGCACGATGATCGGCCCGCTTTTGGCCGCCGCGCTGATGGGTTCGGTGCGCCCGGAGGGGCTTTTCCTCGCAACCGCGCTCGCCCATCTCAGCCTCGCCGGCTACACGCTCTTACGTATCCGCGCCCGCGCGCCGGTGCCGATCGAAAACCGCGATGCCTTCAAGACGCAACCCGCGGACCGCGCGGTCACGCCAGAAGCAACGCGGCTCGATCCGCGCAGAAAGGTTGAAACCAATAGTTGAGATTCGCAAGACTTTGCCTCACAAATAAAGGCATGATGTTTTCTGACGCCTTCGTGGCGATAGCCGATCCCAATCGGCGCTATCTTTTGGAAGAACTCCGGCGCGGCCCGAAGACGGTGAACGAATTGGCGGCCGGGTTGCCCGTCTCGCGCCCGGCGGTTTCCCAGCATCTGAAGGTCCTGCTCGACGCCGGCCTGGTCAATGCCAAGGCCGAAGGCACAAGGCGCGTCTACGCCGTCAGCAGCGCCGGCTTCCTCAGGCTCAACATCTGGCTCGACCAGTTCTGGGAAACAGCGCCGGGGGAATAATTTTTGGCCATCGATGCATGTCGCTCGGAACCGAAGTGCTTCTGAGACACGCATCGAACAAAAGCGCGATACGCTTTGACTGGGGGCGTCAGGTCGCAAGCTCCAGTGCCGCCCCAAGCGCATCGAGCAGTTCGCCGGTGCCGTGCTCACGGGTGGCCGATGAGTCGATGCCGTCGAAGAAAGCCCCCTGTTCCGTCAGGATAAGCCGCGTTCCCTTGCTTTCGGCGACGAGCTCGATCGTCGCGAGCGACACCGAGACCCGGGTTTCACCGAACAACAACTCGTAACTGTAGACAATGCGCCGGTTGGGCACGATGTCCTGATAGACCGCGTTGTAGAAATGCATCTGCCCATCGCTGGGACAGCCGGCATTCACCTCCTTGCCGCCGACACGAAAATCCATCTCATGCCGGCTGGGCATCGGGTTGTCGGGATCGACGAACCAGCGCTTCTTCGCCGCCGGATCGCTCAACGCGAAATAGACCTTCTCGGGCGCCGCCGGATAGACACGCTCGAGGACGAAGGTGGAATGGACGACGGATCGTTCGGTCATGACGGGACCCTTCAGCTTTCATCCTTGGTTTCGGCGAGGAAATCGCCGAGGCGGTCGAGCCGGCGCTCCCAGGCGAGCCGCCGCTCGTTGATCCAGTGCTCGGCGGCCCGGAGCGCCTGCGGCTCTATCCGGCAGGTCCGCACCCGGCCAAGCTTTTCGGTCCTGACCAGGCCGCTTGCCTCGAGCACATTGAGATGCTGCACGACGGCCGACAATGACATCGCCAGCGGTTCGGCCAGTTGGCTGACCGATGCCGGCCCGCGCGACAGACGGTCCACCATCTGGCGCCGCGCCGGATCGGCAAGCGCCTGGAACATCAGGTCGAGCTGGGCGGGATCGTGCAGCATCGCGCCCTAGCCGTTGTTGTAGGGGAAGAATTTGAAATAGGGCCCCGCTTCCTCGATGACGCGGGCGAAGGACGGACGCGCGAGCAGCCGGTCGTGGTAGCGTTTCACCGCCGGGAACTTGTCGCCGAACGGCTCGACCTTGTTGGCGTAGAACAGCGCCGGCGAGGCGGCGCAGTCGGCCATGGTGAAGGTCTCGCCCACCGCCCAGGTCTTGTCCTGTATCTCCTCTTCGATGATGGCGTAGGAATTGCGCAGTTGCACGCGGGCCTCCTCGACGCCGAACGGATCGGTCTCATCCTTTGGCCGCAGACGGTCGCCGACGATCTTCTGCATCGGATGCTGCACGTAGAAATCATAGAAGCGATCGGCCTGGCGGACCTGCAGGGCGAGGTCGACATCGGCGGGAACGAGCTCGACCGGCCCCGGATAATGCGCGGCGAGATACTCGACGACGATGGTCGATTCCAGCACCGTCCGGTCCCGGGCGTCGTCACGCAGCGCCGGCATCTTGCCGGTCGGCGACACCTTCAGGAAGGCGGCGCGGGAAGCCTCGTCGCCGAGGTCGACGATGACCGGCTCGAACGGCGTGCCATTCTCGTAGAACGCGATCAGCGGCTTCCAGCAGAAGGAGGCCAGCGGGTGGAAATGCAGCGTCAGGGACATTCTCGCTCTCTTTCGCGCTCGGGCAATACTGAAGTGATCACTTAACTATTGCCGTAAACCCGTTGAGTCAAGCCGGAGCCTCCACGCCTAGTGATGGGCGACGATAGCGTCGACGATCTGCGGCCAGTCGTTGCGGTGCAGTTCGTGGCCGCCGCCTTCGACCTTGACCAGCCTTGCGCCGGGAACGGCCTTTGCCAGCGCTTCGCCATGTTCGATCGGAAAGAGCGGATCGGCGGTGCCATGGATGACGAGCAATAGCACGACCAGGTCTCGCACCGTGCGCTGCGGACCGCCGCCCTTGAGCAGGAAATGGTTGGTCGCGCTGGCGAGACCGCCGGAACGGTCGTAATCCGCCTCGATCATCGCGCGCGTCCGTCCCTCGTCGAACGGATGCGAAGTGCTCGAGATCGCGCGGGCGTCCTTGACCATGAAGTCGAGCACCTGCTGCCTGTTCGACCAGTCGACGTCGCCGCCTTGCGCCGAATGCTCCTTATAGGTTTCGGTCGTTCCGGGTAGGCCGGACGTGTCGACGCCGAGCGGCGAAGAGGAGATCACGGTGAGGGCGCTGACGCGTTCGGGATATTTCAGCGCCACGCTCTGCGCGAGCATGCCGCCCATCGACATACCGACGACATGCGCCGTGGCGACGCCATGGTCGTCCAGCACGCGCATGGCGTCATCCACCATGTCCTCGAACGTGTAGGTCGGCGCTCCGAGCGGATATTTGGTCGATAGGCCGGTGTCGCGATTGTCGTAGCGGATGACGAAGCGACCGCGCCCGGCAAGCTGCCGGCAGAAGGCTTCCGGCCACCACAGCATCGAGGCCATGGCGCCCATGATCAAAAGGATCGGCGGATCTTGCGGACTGCCGAAGCTTTGCGAAACGATGTCGGGGCGCTGCGTTGCGGCAGTCATCCGATCCTCCAATCTGATTGCGTTTTGCAATCAGTTGCACGATAATAAAACCGATATCATAATGCAACTGGTTTTTCTGGAGACTGCTATGAGCATCGACCGCCGGTCCGGTTGCCCCATCAATTTGTCGCTCGAAGTGTTCGGCGACCGCTGGAGCCTGATCATCCTGCGCGACATGATCTTTGGCGGCCGCCGTCACTTCCGCGAGCTGCTCAACGGCTCGCTGGAAGGCATCGCCTCCAACATCCTGGCCGACCGGCTGAAGCGGCTGATGGAGCTCGGCCTGCTGACCAAGGCCGACGACCCCAGCCACAAGCAGAAGGCGATCTACAGCCTGACCGAGATGGCGATCACGCTGGTGCCGATCATGGCGCAGCTCGGCGCCTGGGGGCGCGTATGGCTGCCGGTCACGGAAGAATTGTCGATCCGCGCCGAGCTCTTGGAAAAGGGCGGCCCGCCGCTATGGGAGCAGTTTATGGACGAACTGCGCCACGAGCACCTCGGCGCGCCGTCGAAGACGCCGCCCGGCACGCCGACCGTGCGCCAGCAACTGCGCGCCGCCTACGAGGAAGTGGTCGCGCGAAAGGCTGAGGCTACTGTGGATTGACCGCTTTCGTCTCGATGGTCTTGGAGATTGGCCGAAGCATCCCTTGCATCGTCATCCTATGGCGGAGCAAGGAGCGAAGCGACGCGGCGCAGACCATAGGATCCATTCCGTGACTTCCAAGCGTTGCAGCGGTGCAGAATTCTGCTCCGCTGCGTTCTTCGGCCAAGGTCACGGAATGGATTCCAGGGTCTCCGCGACGGAGCTTCGCTCCTGCTTCGCCCTGGAATGACGACCTAATTCAAATTGATATCCCGGCTGGCCGACCGCATCGACACCGAGAAGCCGGCCAGCACGTCGAACAGAGCGATGATCATCAGCGTGAAGAAGACGGAGTGCGCCGCGCCCTTCACCAGCAGGAATTCGACCAGGAAGGCGATGAAGACGAGCGTCGACAACAGGTGATCCAGGATCGAGGCATTGGTCGTGCGCACCGATTTCGAGATCTCGATGAACAGGAAGATCAGCCCGATCAGCACCATCAGGTCGCCGAGCGTCATCGAGAACACGCCGCCCGACATCATGCGGAAGGAAAACATCTCGGTCATCCACGGGTCGTCGCCGCCGCCGAACAATCCCAGCAGGCCGAGATTGTAGAGGACGAAGGGCACGATCAGCAGCGGAACAGCACCGAACATCTGGGCGACTCCAATGGGGCACCCTTTTGTAAAATCCCCCGCCGGCGCGTCGTCAAGGGTTTTCGCCGGCGACGGCGAACACGCTCTAAGACCTAATGAAATAACGATGTCAGCCGGTTGCCCTGGCTTTTCTGCAGCCTGTGCGCCCCAGATCTCCACCAACCAGGGCCCCACGCAAAAAGACCGGCCAAAGGCCGGTCTTTTGAAAGTCTCAAACCGTGGAAGCTTCTCAGCTTTCCTTCGGCTCCAGAACCTGGCGGCCGCGATACATGCCGGTCTTCAGGTCGATGTGGTGCGGGCGGCGCATTTCGCCGGAATTCTTGTCCTCGACATAGGTCGGGGCCTTGAGGGCGTCGGCCGAGCGGCGCATGCCGCGCTTCGACGGAGAGGTTTTTCTTTTTGGAACGGCCATGGATATGCTCCACTACATGGTCAAAATGCCCCGGCAACCCTCGCGAAAGGGCCGCATCGAGGCCATAATCTGAGAAAGTCGGGTGCCTATACACGCCTTGCGCCCTTTTGGCCAGCGTCGCCCGCGAATTTTTTTGAGCCGGCGACGCTTCGGCCTAATCCAAGCATCCCACATAAGCGCCGGACCGGCTGGCGCGCCGCTCGATCAAGCTCGCGAGCCGCCGCAATCCCGGCCCGGGCTTTGCCGGATTGCGCGCGATCGGATTGGGCAGGCTGACGGCCAGCAGCGCCGCCTGCCGTCGCGACAATTGCTTGGCCGAAACGCCGAAATGGTGCCGCGCGGCGGCTTCGATACCGTAGATGCCCGGCCCCCACTCGGCGATGTTGAGATAGATCTCCATGATCCGCCGCTTCGACATCACCGCGTCGAAATAGACGGCCAGGGGCAGCTCGACCACCTTGCGCACGCTGCCCAATGGCCGCGACCACAGAAAAAGGTTCTTCACCGTCTGCATGGTGATTGTGGAGGCGCCGCGCGTCGCCTCGCCGGCCAGCGCGTCGTCGACCACGCCGCGCAATTCGCCGAGGTCGACGCCGCGGTGGAAGCAGAACTGCCCGTCCTCCGACATGATCACCGAATGCGCCAGCACCGGCGCCACGTCGTCGATCGATACCCAGCGCCGGTCATAGCCGGAAAAAGTCACGAGGTCCTTCAGCATCAGCGTCGAGACCGGATGCACGAAGGACGGCAGGTAGAGGAAGGTGAGCACGGCCGGTATGGCCGCCAAAACGATGGCGACGACCAGGCAACGCCGGGCGAGACGCCTCAGACCGGCGCGGTTCAGGCGCCGCGGCCGCGCCATGTCCAGCCCTTCGCTTCCATGTTCGACGATCGGTTCCGTCAAGCCGTCCCACCCGTGCCTCGCCCCCATCGGCATAAAGGCGCGCGCCTGCTTGCGCAATGTCTGAGTGTCGGCTACCGGTCCCGGCCATGAGCAAAGACGACCGGATCGCCTTCGAAACAGCGCTTTTCATGCGCGCCGCCGCCGTCGAGACGGAGCTGCGCCGGATCCTCGACGCGCGTCCGCTCACCGGCGAGATCGCGCGGCCCGAGCGCCTGATGGCGGCGATGCGCCATGGCGTGCTCAATGGCGGCAAGCGGCTGCGGCCTTTTCTGGTCATGGAGAGCGCCGCGCTGTTTTTGGCCGACAATGACGCCGCGCTGCGCGTCGCGGCGGCGCTCGAATGCGTGCATTGCTATTCACTGATCCATGACGACCTGCCTTCCATGGACGACGACGACCTGCGGCGCGGCCAGCCGACGGTGCACAAGGCCTTCGACGAGGCCACCGCGATCCTGGCCGGCGACGCGCTGCTGACCTTGGCCTTCGACATCATCGCCGACGAGGCGACCGCGCTGCCGGCCGAGCGCCGCGCCACCCTCGTTCTCGCCCTTGCCCGCGCGGCCGGCGCCGGCGGCATGGTTGGCGGCCAGATGCTGGACCTCGAGGCAGAGCGCAAACGGCCGGACGAGGCCGGCATCATCACCTTGCAGGCGATGAAGACCGGCGCGCTGATCCGCTTCGCCTGCGAGGCCGGCGCGATCGTCGCCGGCGCGCCGCCCGCAGACCGCGAGCGGCTGGCGGAATTCGGCTCGGCGATCGGTCTTGCCTTCCAGTTGGCCGACGACCTGCTCGACCTCACCGCCGACGCCAAGCAGATGGGCAAGGCGACCAACAAGGACGCCGCCGCCGGCAAGGCGACGCTTGCCGCGCTGCATGGGCCCGACTGGGCGCGCGGCCAGCTCCACGGCCTGATCGACCAGGCGCATGCCCTGCTCGAGCCCTATGGCGACGCGGCCGGATTGCTCAAGCAAGCCGCGACCTTCGTGGCGACGCGCAGCAGCTGAACCCTAGCGCGGCTGGCGGCCAACGCCGACAACGGCGCCGATTGTTCGCTCTATCCGAATACTGCTGTCGATAGCCTGGTGATTATCCGGCATCCGCGGCTGTCTATATCCGCTCCAGGACAACGAACGGAGATGGGTCCGTTCGATGATAGCTCGCCGACTTCGCCAGCCGAGTGCCGTGAGGTCCACCAGAAAGGAACCTGGAAATGCCCTTCGCCAACTTCAAGATGCCCGAGGCCGCCCTCACCAAAGCGCAGAAGGAGGACCTCGTCCACAAGACCACGCAGATGTTCGTCGACTATTTCGGCGAGGGCGTGCGTCCCTATACCATGGTGCTGATCGAGGAAGTCCCCGACGGCGGCTATGGCCGCGCCGACGAGGTCTTCATTCTTCCCGACGCCTACCGTGCCAAGGATAGTGCCTGACCAGAGCATGATCCCGAAAAGTGGGAACCGGTTTTCGGAGAAAGATCATGCTCCAACAAAGAGTTGGATCGTGAGGGCGATTCAACGAAACGCCATCACGATCTTGGACCGGGCGAGTCGCTTGCCGAGCGGCACGCCCAACCTTCCGTGTCGGAGCCGATACTCGCTTTCCCCTGGATCAGTCGCGGTTCGGCAAGCTCCGCAGGAATTCGATCATCGCGGCGTTGACCTCGTCCGGGCGCTCCTGCTGGGTCCAGTGCCCGCAGCCGGGCATTATCAGTGTATCGCGGATTTGAGGGACGAAGTTCCTGAGACTGGCCAACAGTTGATCCATGCCGGGGAAGGCGACCACCAGGTCGCGGTCGCCTGCCATGTAGAGCGCGGGAACCTTGATCCGCGCGCCCGCAAAAGGCGCCATCAGTTCCCAGTTCCGGTCGATGTTGCGGTACCAGTTGAGACCTCCGGCGAAGCCGGCGCGCTGAAACTCGCCCGCGTAGAAATCGACGTCGCTCTCGCTGAGCCAGTGCGGCAGGTTCGAAGGCGCCTCGACGGTTTGCAGGAGACCTTTGCCATGCGGGACCATGCTGATGCCACCGCCCGAAGCATCTCCCGATACCGCGTAAAGCATGGCGCGCACCGTGGCCCGGGGGTCGCGTTCCAGCTCTGCCTCGGCAACGCCGGGCTGTTGGAAATAAAGCTGGTAGAACTGGGAATCCGCCGTTCGCGGCATGAGGCTGGTCGGGCGCGCATTGGCGCGCGGCCGGAACGGCACGCTGAGGCCGATGACGGCGTGGAAGCGGTCCGGTCGCAGCAGCGCCGCATGCCAGGCGACGACCGCGCCCCAGTCGTGGCCGACGATGACGGCGCTGGGAACTTCAAGGGCGTCGAGAAGGCCCACCATGTCGCCGACCAGATGAAAGAGCGTGTATTGATCGATCGCTCCCGGCCGATCGCTCTTGCCATAGCCCCGCATGTCGGGGGCGATGGCGCGAAAGCCTGCCGCCGCCAGCGCACTCAACTGATGGCGCCAGGAATACCAGGATTCGGGAAAGCCGTGGCACAACAGAACCGGGGGGCCGTCTCCGTGCTCGGCGATGTTGAGGCGGATGCCGTTGGTCGCAACTATTCGCTGTTTAGGTTCGCTCACGGCCGCTTCTCATGCTCGCGTTTCCACCTCTGACCGATGGCGGAAGGCCGGACGCCGCAACGGGTGGCCGAGCCGACGGAATGCCAAGTTTCGGAGGCGCGCATCTTCCATTGACTGTCTCAGGGGCGGTCGCGGCAGTCAATGTCCGACATGGTCACGGAGCGCCAAGGCGTCCACGCACTTGAATAGTTCTGGTGATGTGCAACCGTTCGTGCAAGATCGCCGACGGACAACGAGGAGATGCCCGGAACCGATGCTTAGACTGCAAGCCTGGCTGGCCGATTACTGGGTCATCGGTGCAGGGTTCATGGCCGCATCGCTTATAGCCGTTGCACCCATTGTATCGCTTTCGCTGCCGGTGTTCCTGATCTTCCTGCACAGCCCGTTTTACATGGTCCATCAGGTCGAAGAGCACACCGGCGACCGCTTCCGCGAGTTCGCGAACGAGAATGTTTTCGGCGGCCGAGACGCCCTTACCGTCGCCTCGGTTCTCATCATCAATCTGCCGTTTGTCTGGGGCATCAACCTGCTGGCTCTTTACGTGGCGTTCCTATGGGGACCCGCTTGGGGCCTGGTTGCGCCTTACATCATGATCGTGAACGCGCTCGCCCACCTCGTCACATCGGCGCGGCTGCGCAAATACAATCCCGGCCTCGTCACCAGCATCGTTTTGTTCTTGCCGCTAAGCGTCGCCACGATCTGGGCGATTGGGAGAACGGCAGGCCTTGTCCCGCAAATGATCGGCGCAGCTCTCGCGATCCTGCTTCACCTGGCGATCATTGCGGTGGTGACTGTCCGATACCGCTCTCTCGCCGCCAACGCGTAGCATCTTCAGCAACGTCGTCGCAGCCGTCCGGCCGATCAGCCTTGATCCCCGGCAAAACGGCCCTTTGTCCTCAACGGCACTACATTCACGCTGGCCGGCTGTTCGGGCTCCGGGCTCTGCGCGGCCGCTTCGATATCGGCCCGCGGCAGGTAGATCGTCACGGTCGTGCCCTTGCCAACTTCGCTGTCGATCGTGACCGCGCCGCCGGACTGCTGCGCGAAACCGTAGACCTGCGCGAGGCCGAGGCCTGTGCCCTTCTCCGGCCCTTTGGTCGTGAAGAACGGTTCGAAAACCTGCGGAAGCAGGTCTGGCGCAATTCCGATGCCTGTGTCGGTCACCCGTAATGCGACGAATTCGCCTTGCAGGCCGGCCGCGTTATCGCCGCTCGATAGCAGCATGTTCTCCGCCGTGATCGTTACCAGGCCACCGTCAGGCATGGCGTCCCGCGCGTTGAAGGCAATGTTGACGAGACCAAGCTCCAGTTCGCCGGGGTCGACCTTCACTGGCCAGGTTTCGGGTCCGACTGCGGCGACCAGCTTCACCGTTTTGCGCATGGAACCCGCTATCATTCCGCGAACGGCTTCCACCCGCTCTGCCAGCGATACGACCTCGGCGCGGGCGGCATGCTTGCGCGAGAAGGCCAGCAACTGGCGCGTCAATCCGGCGCCGCGCTCGAGCGCAAGCTCCACGGATTCGGTCGCCTGCTTCATTTCGGGATCGACACCGGCGTTCTTCACCTTACGGACGTAGCTGTCGACCACCGTGAGCAGGTTGTTGAAATCATGCACGATGCTGCCGGTCAATTGACCGAGCGCATCCATTTTCTGGGCATGAGCGCGTTGCGCTTGCGCCTGCCGGAGTGCGACTTCCGCATCGCGTCGACCGGTGATGTCGCGCGTGATCTTGGCGAAACCGATCAGTTCTCCTCGCTCGTCGCGGATCGGATCGATCACGACATTCGCCCAGAACAGCGTCCCGTCCTTGCGGACGCGATGGCCCTCGGTTTCGAAATGTCCGTCGCGCGTCGCCGTATAGAGCGCGCGGCCAGGTAACCCGGCGGCGCGGTCATGCTCCGTGTAAAAACGGGAGAAGTGCTGACCGATGATTTCTTCGGCCGTATAACCCTTGATGCGCTCCGCACCGGCATTCCAGCTGGTCACCAGCCCGTTCGGATCAAGCATGAAAAGTGCATAATCGGTCACGCCGCTCACAAGAAGGCGGAACTGGCGCTCGCTTTGACGCAAAGCTTCGTGCGCCGCACGGCGTTCGGTGATGTCGCGCGTAACTTTGGCGAATCCTTCAAGCTGGCCTGCTTCGTTATGGATCGGCGTAACGACGACCGATGCCCAGAAACGGCTGCCGTCCTTGCGTACGCGCCAGCCCTCGCCTTCGTACCGCCCGTTCTGCATGGCCGCTTCGAGGACGCGGAGCGGCGTGCCTTTTGCGCGTTCTTCACGGGTATAGAATTTGGAGAAATGCTGCCCCACGATTTCCTCGGCGGTGTAGCCTTTCAGCCGCTCGGCGCCAACGTTCCAATTGGTGATCATGCCGCTTGGATCGAGCATGTAGATGGCATAGTCGGTCACGCCGTCGACAAGGATGCGGAAGCGCCGCTCACTCTGCAGCAGCGACTGATGCGCGGCCACCCGCTCGGTGATGTCTCGCGTGATCTTCGCGTAGCCCAGAAGACGGCCGTTTTGGTCCACGACCCGTTGAACAACGCTATTCGACCAGAATCTGGTCCCGTCCTTGCGCACCCGCCAGCCCTCGGCCTCGTACCTTCCCTCCTCCTTTGCCGCGGCAAGCATCTTGTCAGGAACGGCGTTCGCCTGATCTTCGGCCGTGAAGAAGCGGGAAAAATGCTGCCCCAGGATTTCCGTGGCCGAATAGCCCTTTATTTTCTCGGCCCCGGCATTCCAGCTGGTGATGAAGCCATCTGCATCGAGGGTATAGATCACATAATCGGCAACAGCGTCGATGAAGAATTCGAGGCGATGGCTGTCGGAAAGATATTGCGCGTCGGTTGTGATCAGTGGCATTGTCCAACCCGCGTTCTACGCTCGCATTAAGCAGGGGCGTCCAGCAGCATAGGCGCCCCTATCCGGCATAGCAACAAGCTTGGGCCAATGGCGACATATTCATCTGCATTCGCATCCAATCTGAGAAATCCGGGCTATTTGTACAGCTTTGCTCCGGAGAACGAGCCTGGAGACGACGACGAGAATCCCGTCCCCCATGAACTCGGATCTGCCGAGCATGACGAACTCCCGTATAGGGTCGAGTTGTGGAACGCCGCCAAGAACGGCGTCGAACAAGTTCTTGCTGTCACGGCCAATGCCAGCATCGGCTACGCCGCTTACTACGCAGCGACGCGTGAGCATCCGGACCGCTACATCACTTTGCGACACAAGAACAATTTCGTTTCGAGATGGAACGGTCCGACGAATTAGGCAGAGGCCTGTCTATGACACGGAGCGCCAACCCTTCCCGTCCGGCTGAAGCGCTACCCTATCGAATCGAACTCTGGCACGCCGAAAGCCACGAAGTCATCGAACGGGTCCTCGCACGCGCCGTTACAGCCCAGCTTGCCCGCGCCATTTTTCAGGCCGCGAGAGAAGAGCATCCTCAACGGCGGATCACGCTACGCAAGGGAAACCATATCCTCTCCGACACGTCGGATTGATGATCAGCCGTCCGATTTCAAAGCACTGCCCGGCAATGCGCTCGGTCTAGCTTGTCGCGAAGGGGTAGGTCGCCTCCGTATTAAGAAGCTGCGACAAAGTCCGCCCTCCACCTCCAACGAAATCTTAATGTAAATCAAGCGTAATCCCGGCCATTAAAATTATGCGTATGTGTTGGGGTTGCGCATGCCGGAATACTCTTCCTTCCTCCGGTCGATCCGGGTTCGCTACATTTCGGGACTGCTTGTCTTCGCGCTGGCCTCCGCCGCCGTCATGTTCGCCCTCAACCGTGTGAATTCGTACCGCCACGAGGTCGATGCTCTCAGCGGCAATTTCGTCATCTTCGCCCGCGACCTGCGCAACGCCACCAATTTCGCCGAGACGACCGGCACCGCCTGGCGCAGCGAGACACGCGACGCGTTGACCGCCGCCGCCCGCGGCCATTCCGAACGCCTGATGGCCGAGATCGGCATCCTGAACGCCGAGCTCGCCGCGATCAGGCCGCGGCTGTCGAAGGGCGCCCTCAACACGCTGGACACCGCTTCGGTCAATGGCGACCTGTTCTGGTCGGCGCGTGACATGGTGCGCAACTTCAACCTGATGTCGGCCGCCCAGAAGGTCGACGAATGGAGCTACCGCGAGATCCGCAACCAGAACGACCTGTTCGCCCAGCCTATGCTGGTCAAGGTGCGCACAGCGCTCGATGACGAGCGGCGCCTCGCCGACGCCTCCAACGACCGGCTGCTCCTGTGGGCGAGCGGCCTGCTGATCGCCGTGATCGCCATTGCCGCGGTTCTGATCTTCCGGCCGATGGAGAATGCGATCCGCCGCGCCTTCGCCGAGAGCGCCGCATCCTTGTTCAAGGCCGAGGCCGCCGACCGTGCCAAATCCGAATTCCTCGCCAATATGAGCCATGAGATCCGCACGCCGATGAACGGCGTGCTCGGCATGGCCGAGCTGCTTGCCAAGACCGAGCTGACGCCGCGCCAGAAGACCTTCACCGACGTCATCGTCAAATCCGGCAACGCGCTGCTCACCATCATCAACGACATCCTCGATTTTTCGAAGATCAATGCCGGCCAGCTGACGCTCGACCCCGCCCCTTTCCGCCTGGCCGAAGCGGTCGAGGATGTGGCGACGCTGGTGTCGGCGCGCGTTGCCGAAAAGAACCTCGAGCTCATCGTGCGCGTCGATCCGCGCTTGCCGGCCTTCGTCGTCGGCGATGCCGGGCGCTTCCGCCAGATCGTCACCAACCTGCTCGGCAACGCCGTGAAGTTCACCGAGAAGGGCCATGTGCTGGTCGATGTCGGCGGCGATGTTGTCGACGGCGTGGTCCAGCTCAAGGTCCGCGTGGAAGATACCGGCATCGGCATCCCGGCCGAAAAACTGCAGAACGTGTTCGAGAAATTCGCCCAGGTCGACGGCTCCTCGACCCGCCGCCATGAAGGCACCGGTCTCGGCCTTGCCATATCCGCGCGTCTCATCGACCTGATGGGCGGCAAGATCGGCGTCGAAAGCGAGATCGGCCGCGGCTCCGTGTTCTGGTTCGCCGTGTCGCTGCCGACGCATGACCAGCAGTCGCGCGACGAGCTCGTGCCGATGGATGTCACCGGCGCCCGGGTGCTGGTCATCGACGACAATCCGGTCAACCGCGATATCCTGCTGGAGCAGCTCAGAAGCTGGAGCTTCGACTGCGCGGCCGCCGAAAGCGGCGCCGTCGGCCTCGCCTTCCTCGACCGTGCCTGCCAGCTCGGCGCCTCGGTCGACTGCATCATCCTCGATTACCAGATGCCCGGCATGAACGGCGCCGACGTCGCGAGGGCGATTGCCGCCGACAGCCGGCTTTCCTCCATTCCGGTCGTGCTGCTCACCTCGGTCGACCAGGTCGATTTCGGCAGGATGGTCATCGATTTCGGCATCGTCGCGCATCTCACCAAGCCGGCGCGTTCGGCGGTGCTGCTGGGCACGGTGATTTCCGCCATCCAGAAGGCGCGGACGCAGGGCGCCAAGGCGCATTTCGTGCGCGAGCCGGTCGCAGTCCAGGCGGCGGCGCCGGCCTTCACCGTCATCCGCGGCCCGGCCGTGCCCGTGCCGGCGGCGCCGGAATCGATCGCCACGCCGAGCGGTCCGATCGATATCCTGATCGCCGAGGACAATGACGTGAACCAGCTGGTCTTCGGCCAGATCCTCAACGGTTTCGGTCTCAGCTACCGCATCGCCGGCAATGGCCGCACCGCTGTCGAGATGTACCGCTCGCTGCGCCCCCGGCTGGTGCTGATGGACGTCTCCATGCCGGAAATGAACGGCTATGAGGCGAGCCGCGCCATCCGCGCCATCGAAGCGCGGAACGGCGACCACACGCCGATCATCGGCGTCACCGCGCATGCGCTGAAGGGCGATCGCGAAAAATGCATCGAGGCCGGCATGGACGACTATCTGCCCAAGCCGGTCTCGCCCGACCGCCTCGGCGCCAAGATCGGCACCTGGCTCAGCGAGACGGTGGCGGCGAAGACGGCGTGAGCGCTTTGCCGAACGAGGGCAAACTCTCGATAAAGATCGACTGCCGAGTTCCCGCCAACCCCCCTCTGGCCTGCCGGCCATCTCCCCCGCAAGGGGGGAGATTGGCAGTTTCAGCGCCTCGCTCGGTCATGCAACGTTGGCGATTGGCGAAGGCCGGCGCGACATCTGATCTCCCCC
>CCNB01000011.1:138981-146046 GCA_000824785.1 Mesorhizobium plurifarium
GGGGGGTGCTGTCCCGCCGACGTTTCCAAATATCCTGCTTCAGCTGCCGCTACCGGTTTGCGCAGCATCACGCACGCCGGGCCAAGTCGTCGCTCTATAGGTGGAACTTGGCCTGTATCCGCTCGGCGCATTCGAGCGGTGACAGCGCGCTGGTATCGACTTCGAGATCGTAAACGACACCCTTGTGCACGCGCTCGAACTGCCAGCGCGCGAGGCCGGGCAATCGGTCGGCACGCGCACCTTCGCGGGCTTCGAGCACGTCGAGCGGCGCGAACACGCCGACGCTGAACACCGCGAAGTCGGACAGCAACTCCAGACACTGCGCCATTTCGCCGTCAAGCATCACATCGTCGACGATGAGGTTGTTGCCCTGCCGCGCCATCGCCGCGATGGCGTGGCGCATGCCTTGCATGGCCCGCCTGCCGACCGGACCGGCCTCTATGGCGACGGATGGCTTGCCGTCCTCCCAAGTGGTTCTATAGGCAAAGCCCGGCAAGTTCTCCTGCAACGTCTCGGGCAGCATTTCCAGGAAGGCGTCCATCTGAACATGCAGATACGGCTCGGTGGTCATTTCCTGCAAAGCCTTGGCGATCGAGCTTTTGCCGGCGCTGCCGACGCCGTTGAGCAGGACGATTTTGGCTGTCATCTCTTGCCGCCCCCAATCTTAGTGCCCGCTTGCCTTGACGTCACCGGTTGCGCATCACCACGCACGCCCCGCCGACGCTTTGCAGCTTGTTGCAGATGCCGTTGGCTTCGCCGCGCGAGTCCGCGCCGATCCGGACCGCGTAGATGCCGCGGCGGCCGATCGGCGTGCGCACCCGACTCACCACCGGATCATGGCTGGCGAGCAGCGCCGGGAACCGGCTCTTGACCCTCAGCCATTGGCCGATCGCCGCCGAGCGGCGGAAATTGCCGGCCACCTGCACGCCCCACGGCTTGACGTTGATCGAGGCCATGGCGACGGTCCGTGACATGATCACCGGCAGCCGGCGGCAGGCGACCGCGAAGCTCATCTTGGGATCGAGCGGCTGGACGGCGCCGGCATAGGATTTGTCGGAGAACTTGTCGACGGGCTCGCCCATGATGTCGAAGACATAGCTTTCCGTCTCCATCGGCAGGAAGCCGCCGGAGGCGAGCCAGCGCGACACGCGGTTCTCGCCGGCATTATAGGCCGCCGCCGCGAGGCCGAGATTGCCATAGCCCGCCTTCATCTCGGCGAGATATTTCGCCGAAGCCGGGATCGCCTGCTCGATGTCGAAGGAATTGGCCAGGCCACGCATCTTGGCGGTGCCGGGCATGAATTGCGCGATGCCTTCCGCTCCCACCGGGCTCACCGCGTTCGGATCGAAGCGGCTTTCCTTCCAGATCAGCCTGGCAAAGAAATCCTTGGGCAGGCCATTCTGTTGGGCCTGGGTTTCGATCAGATCGCAGACGCGGTTGATCAACCGTTTGGCTGCCGACTGCGACTGCGGCGGATCGGCGAATGCATGGCCGGCCGTGATCAGCGCGAAAAGCAAGAGCAGCGTTGCCTTCGGGAAACGCTGCATTGGCTCATTCCGCGGCGGCTTTGCCGTGTCCGTAGCGCTGCTCGATATAGTCGGCGACCATCTTCTCGAAATCCTGCGCAATCGAGGGGCCGCGCAGCGTCGCCGCCTTCTTGCCGTCGATGAAGACCGGCGCCGTCGGCGTCTCGCCGGTGCCGGGCAGCGATATGCCGATATCGGCGTGCTTGGATTCGCCCGGGCCATTGACGATGCAGCCCATCACCGCGACCTTGAGGTTCTCGACGCCGGGATATTTCTCACGCCACACCGGCATGTTCTTGCGGATGTCGGCCTGGATGCTCTGGGCGAGTTCCTGGAACACGGTGGACGTCGTGCGCCCGCAGCCGGGGCAAGCCGCGACGATCGGCACGAACTGCCGGAAACCCATGGTCTGCAAGAGTTCCTGCGACACCTGCACCTCGCGGGTGCGATCGCCATTCGGCTCCGGCGTCAGCGAGATCCGGATCGTGTCGCCGATGCCCTGCTGCAGGAGGATGCCCATCGCGGCGGAAGAGGCGACGATGCCCTTGGTGCCCATGCCCGCCTCGGTGAGACCCAGATGCAGCGCATGGTCGGAGCGGGTGGCGAGCTCGGTATAAACGGCGATCAGATCCTGCACGCCGCTGACCTTGGCCGACAGGATGATCTTGTCGCGGCCAAGCCCGATCTCTTCGGCCATCTCCGCCGACAGGATCGCCGACTGCACGATCGCCTCGCGCGTCACTTCCTGCGCGGTGAGCGGCGAGCCCTTCGCCTGGTTGTCGTCCATCAGCCGGGTCAAGAGCTCCTGGTCGAGCGAGCCCCAGTTGACGCCGATGCGCACCGGCTTGTCGTGTTTGATCGCCATCTCGACGATGGCCGCGAACTGGCGGTCCTTCTTGTCCTTGAAGCCGACATTGCCGGGGTTGATGCGATATTTCGCCAGCACCTCGGCACAGGCCGGATGATCGGCGAGCAGCTTGTGGCCGATATAGTGGAAATCGCCGACCAGCGGCACGTCGATGCCGAGCCTCAGCAGCCGCTCATGAATGCGCGGAACCGCGGCCGCGCTCTCGTCGCGGTCGACCGTGATGCGCACGATTTCCGAGCCGGCGCGGTGCAGCGCCGCGACCTGGGCGACGGTCTGGTCGACATCGGCCGTGTCGGTGTTGGTCATCGACTGCACGACAACCGGGGCGCCGCCGCCGACGATCACGCCGCCGACCGATACGCCGACCGACGTTCGCCGCGGGAAGGGTGAGGAAAAATATCCGGTCATGCCGGCCGCCTTCATCTGAAAGTTCCGGGCATGAGGTGGCGGAGCAAAGATGGCTTGTCAATGGCAAGCGGCAGGCAAGGCCGTCAAATCCGCTGCTCCCAATTTGCCGCCGCGCGGCTCAAAAGGAAACATCGGCCTGCCGAATGGCGCCCAAAGCGGTCGGGAAATTCAGCGTAAAACACCAAGCCGGTGGCATTTCTTGCCACCGGGGAGGCTGCACCGCGGCGGGAGCGGTTATGGTGCCTAGAGGAGTTTCAGTGTGCGGTCGGTTTCACCTTCAGCTTTTCAATCTCGTCCTTGATTGCCAACTTGCGCCGCTTGAGAGTGGCGATCTCGAGGTCGTCTACCGAAGGATGGTTCATCGCGTCGATAAGTTCGCGCTCGATATCGCCGTGCTTTCGCTGCAGCTCATCAAGATGGGATGCAAGAGACATGATTGGTTCTCCCTTTCATGGTTTCCTCGATTGCAGCCGTCGCGGGCGCCTCCACCGCAGGTTGCGACTGTGACGGCACGATGATAGTTTGCCACCAACCAATCTCGATGTCGAATGCCACGTGGTAGCATTCCACGACAAAGTGAAATGTGATAAGGGCTGCGCGCCGGTCACCAACCGGTCCCGCCCAACCAGCCCGATTGGGCGATGCATACGCAAAACGGTAGATAATGTCCGAACAGGAACAGGCTGAAATACGCCTCGAATATTCCCGGCTCAAACAGGAACACGCCGATTTCGACGCCGCCATCAACGCGATGATCGCCACAGGCTGCGACCCGCTTCAGATCCAGCGCATGAAGAAAAAGAAGCTGATGCTGAAAGACCGGCTGTCGGCGCTGGAAGACCGCATCATTCCCGACATCATCGCTTAAAGCATGTCTCCCGAAAGTGGGAACCGGTTTCGGGATAAAGACATGCTTAAAATCAAAACCTAAAGCGCATGGAGCGAATCTGAAAGATCGCGACGCGCTTTAGGCGGAGGGCGACGGCCAAGGCCGTGGACCGCGCCGGCCGAAAGGACTGCAGGCATCGACAATCCTTGCGGCAGCAGGCGAATTCCGCTAAGGCGCGCCTTTGCCGCCGGGGAGCGAAGCCTTGACCGATCAGCGTGCCGACGTCGCCATCATCATGGGCAGCCAGTCCGACTGGGCGACGATGCGCCAGGCCGCGGAGACGCTGGAGGCGCTGGGCATCCCGCACAAGCGGCTGATCGTCTCGGCGCACCGGACCCCCGACCGTCTCTATGAATTCGCCAAGGGCGCCAAGGCAGCCGGCTACAAGGTGATCATCGCCGGCGCCGGCGGCGCGGCGCACCTGCCAGGCATGACGGCGGCGATGACGCCGCTGCCCGTCTTCGGCGTCCCCGTCGAATCCAAGGCGCTGTCGGGCCAGGACTCGCTGCTTTCCATCGTACAGATGCCGGCCGGCATCCCGGTCGGCACGCTGGCCATCGGCAAGGCGGGCGCGGCGAACGCCGCCCTTCTCGCCGCCGCCGTGCTGGCACTGAACGACGACAAGCTTGCAGCCCGGCTCGACGCCTGGCGCTCGGCGCAGACCGCCAAGGTCGCCGCCGAACCGACGGACACGCCGTGAATCTCGCTCCGGGATCGACCATCGGCATCATCGGCGGCGGCCAGCTCGGCCGCATGCTGGCGATGGCCGCAGCGCGCCTCGGCTATCGCGTCGTCGTGTTGGAGCCCCAGCCCGACTGCCCGGCCGCGCAGGTCGCGAACCGGCAGATCGTCGCCGCCTATGACGATCCGGCAGCGCTTGCCGATCTGGCTGCTGCCAGCGCCGTCGTCACCTACGAATTCGAGAATGTTCCGGTCGCCGCTGCCGAAGCGTTGGCGGCGAGGGTTCCGGTCTACCCGCCGGCCCGTGCGCTCGAAGTGGCGCAGGATCGCCTGACCGAGAAAAGTTTCCTCAACGGTATCGGCATCCCGACGGCGGAGTTCCGTCCGGTCGACAATGACGACCAGCTGACCGAGGCGCTCAAGACGTTCGACGGCAGCGGCGTGCTGAAGACCCGCCGCATGGGCTATGACGGCAAGGGCCAACGCGTCTTCCGCAACATGGAAACGGCCGGTTTTGCCGGTGTCTGCGAGGCCATGGGCAATGTGCCGCTGATCCTCGAATCGCTCGTCGCCTTCGAGCGCGAGATTTCGGTGATCGCCGCGCGTGGGCTGGACGGATCCGTCGCGGCTTACGATCCGGCGGAAAACGTCCACCGCGAAGGCATCCTGCGCACCTCGACGCTTCCAGCCGCGATTGATCCGGCGACAGCGGCGGCCGCCAAGGACGCGGCCGCCAAAATCCTCTCCGCGCTCGACTATGTCGGCGTCATCGGCGTCGAATTCTTCGTGCTTGCCGACGGTTCGCTTCTGGCCAACGAGTTGGCGCCGCGCGTCCACAATTCCGGCCACTGGACGGAAGCCGCCTGCGTCGTCTCGCAGTTCGAGCAGCATATCCGCGCCGTCACCGGCCTGCCGCTGGGCTCGCCTGCCCGCCATTTTGATTGCGTGATGGAAAACCTGATCGGCGACGACATGCTGAGGGTGCCGGCGCTGCTTAACGAACCCGATCTGATGCTGCATCTTTACGGCAAGGCCGAGTCGCGCCCCGGCCGCAAGATGGGCCATTTCACGCGCCTCATCAGGCCGCGATAAACGTCGCTTACTGCAGATCCTGGTCTTCGCTGCCCGCGTCCGAGCCGGCGCAGCTCGGATCGCTGAGCTTGCAGTTGGCGTCGGAGGTGAGCTGCTTGATGCGCTCGTTGGTGAGCTTGGTCAGGCACTGCGATACCTCCATCGGATGGATGGAGCCGCCCTCGCTGTCGGCGGTCGAATAGGCGCATTCTGCGTCGCGGAAAGCGATCCAGGCGCGCTGCGCCGTCTGCAACAGCTTATTCGAGGCCTGATCGTTGCTGCCGACGATGTTCTTATAGGCGGCGTTGAGCTTGGCGTCGGCGGCCTGGTAGTCGGCGTCGGCGCAGATGTTCAGCATCGACTGGCTGTCGTCGTTGCGGTCGCAGTCTTCCGCCCAAGCGGCCGGGGCTGTCGCAAGCAGGACCAGACAGGCAGGCAGAAACATGCGGCGCATGTACAATCTCCGGTCGTTTCGCGCAGATCGCACCATTCCAGCCGCCTTTGAGTCGCGCAATGCCGCGCCGGGCGGATGGCGAATATTTGATATGCCGGCCCACTTGTGGCATTCGGACATCGTCACGTGGTTGACACGGACGACACTCCTCGTTTATGAGCCACGCCAAGTTCAAAGGCGCGCTTTTTTCGGGCGCGCCTTTAAAATTCGGCCCGGGACGGGCCCTGACCGAACAGGCAAGACCATGAAGATCAAGAATTCGCTCAAGGCGCTCAAGGCGCGTCACCGCGACAACCGGCTGGTTCGCCGCAAGGGACGCATCTACATCATCAACAAGACCGCTCCGCGCTACAAGGCGCGCCAAGGCTGAGCCTTGCGCGCGGCTTGATGCATGTCGCCCGAAAGGAAGCGGCATGCGAAGAGACCAGGCCGCGCTGATGTCGATTGCCGGTTCGCCGGCGCTCTCATGCTAAAATCACTTTGACGATCCGCCGTCCGGGACTAGATTCCGGCGATGCGGATTCTTTTTGCATTTTTCACCGCCCTTTTGCTTTCCGGCTTGCCTGCGGGAGCCGAAGAGGTGCCGGGCGCGCTGCCTCCGGATGCCGCGCCGCCCGCCGCCACGCCGCCGCCGGCCGCTCCGACCAAGCAGGGCCGCCTCGACCAGCTCTTTGCCGAGCTGAAGCGCGAGCGCAACGAGAAGGCGGCCGAGCGCATCGCCGGCCGCATCTGGAACGAATGGAGCCAGTCGGGCAGCGCCTCGATCGACCTGATGATGCAGTGGGCGCAAAAGGCGACGGAAGACCAGAAATTCGACGTCGCCCTCGATTTCCTCGACCAGGTCGTGACCTTGCAGCCCGACTATGCCGAAGGCTGGAACCGCCGTGCCACCGTCCATTTCCTGATGAAGAACTACGGGAAGTCGATGGCCGATATCGACCGCACCTTGCAGCTCGAGCCGCGCCATTTCGGCGCGCTCTCCGGCCTCGCCCAGATCATGACCGAGACCGGCCACAAGCAGTCGGCGCTGGAAGCCTGGCAGAAGGTGCTGGCGATCTACCCGATGATGCGCAGCGCCCAGGACCAGGTTTCGACGCTCTCGGAAGAACTGGCCGGCGAGGGAATTTAGGCAGCAGGGGGAAGAGAGCCCTACTGCCTACTGCCTACT
>CCNB01000011.1:146056-150805 GCA_000824785.1 Mesorhizobium plurifarium
TGCCTACTGCCTACTGCCTAAACTAATTCCGCCCCTCGCCCGTATCTCCCCCGCATGAACCTCATCTGCGCCGCTCTCCTCTTCCTCGTCGCGCTTTTCTTTGCCCTCGCCGGCGTCACCCGCGCCGGCGTGTGGTCGATCGAACGTCGCAATCCGCCCGTCGGCGCGTTCGCCGAGATCAGAGGCGCGCGCATCCACCATGTCCATATCCCGGCGCCAGCCGGTGCCGATCTGCCGCCGGTCGTCTTCATCCATGGCGCCAGCGCCAATCTCAAGGACCAGATGCTGCCGCTGAAGCCGCTGCTCGAGGGGCGCGCCGAGATGCTGTTCCTCGACCGGCCGGGTTTCGGCTGGTCGGCGCGCGGCGACAATGAGACGCTTGCCGCGCAGGCGGACACGATCGCCGCGCTGATGGACCGCTTGGGCATCGAAAAGGCGGTCATCGCCGCCCATTCCTTCGGCGGCGCGATCACCACGGCCTTCGCCCGCCGACATCCCGAAAAGACGTTGGGGTTGGTCTTCGTCTCGCCCGCCACGCATCCATGGCCGGGCGGCGCGACCGCCTGGTATTACAAGCTCGCCGCCACGCCGGTGATCGGCTGGCTGTTTTCCGAAACGCTCGCTTATCCGGCCGGCATGCTGCGGATCGGCGATGCCACCGCTTGCGTCTTCTCGCCCAACAAAGTGCCGGAGTTCTATATCGACGACGCCTCGATCCCGCTGGTGCTCAGGCCATCCGCTTTCCGCGCCAACGCCCGCGATGTCGCTCAGCTCTACGACTATGTCCACGCCGCCTCACCCTCATACCGCGAGATCAAGGCGCCGACCGTCGTCATATCGGGCGACCGCGACAAGGTGGTCTACGCCACGATCCATTCCGTTGGCCTCGAGCGCGACATTCCCGGCGCCGAGTTGGTCTGGGTCCGCAATCTCGGCCATAAGCCGGACTGGACCGCGCCCGACCTCGTCCTCGGCGCGATCCAGAAAGCTTCCGGCAAGGATATCGATCTGCAGGCGCTGGCGAGAACAGTCGAAGGCAGGATCGCCAGTGATGCCTACAACGACGGCAAATGCCCCGACATCAAAGTGCCCGACGCCGAGCTCGCGCCAGGCTGACCTCGAAAACCAAGCGCCTGGGGTGCGTTGAGATTCGGGTCAGGCCGAGTCGAAAATGCTGGTTTCCGAGAACCGGAGCGGAGCGTACTTAAAGCACGTGAGCACCGGAAGCGCAGGAAGCCGGCATTTGCAGGCCGGCCTCACCCGAATATCAACGCACCCTAATGCGTCTCCGACCCCACATACGCAATGCGCAGCATATTGGTGGAGCCCGGTGTCCTCAGTGGCACGCCGGCGGTGATGATCACCCGGTCGCCAGGCTTGCCAAAACCTTCCTCCAGCGCGATCCGGCAGGCCCGGTCGACCATGTCGTCGAGATCGGTGGCGTCCTCCGAAACCACGCAATGCGTGCCCCACAAAAGCGACAGGCGGCGCGCGGTGTTGAGGATCGGCGACAGCGCCACGATCGGCACCTGCGGGCGCTCGCGCGCGGCGCGCAGGCCGGTGGTGCCTGACGCGGTGTAGGAGATGATCGCTGACAGTTTCAGCGTCTCGGCGATCTCGCGCGCGGCGAGCGAAATGGCGTCGGCCCCGGTCGCCTCGGGCTCCGAGCGCTGTGCGTTGATGATGCCGGCATAGGTCGGATCGGTTTCGACCTTGGTGGCGATGCGGTTCATCATGGCGACCGCCTCGACCGGATAGGCGCCGGCCGCGGATTCGGCCGAAAGCATGATCGCGTCCGCGCCTTCGAAGACGGCGATCGACACGTCGGAGACCTCGGCGCGGGTCGGCACCGGCGCGGTGATCATCGATTCCAGCATCTGCGTGGCGATCACCACCGGCTTGCCGGCACGGCGCGCCGCGCGGGTGATCTGCTTCTGGATGCCGGGCACCGCCTCGACCGGCATCTCGACGCCGAGATCGCCGCGGGCGACCATCAGCGCGTCGGAGAGCTCGATGATCTCGGGGAGCCGGGCAACCGCCTGGGGCTTCTCGATCTTGGCCATGATCAGCGCGCGGCCGCGCGCGATCTTGCGGGCCTCCGCCAGGTCCTCCGGCCGCTGCACGAAGGACAGCGCCACCCAGTCGACGCCGGTGGCAAGCACCGCGTCGAGATCGGCGCGATCTTTCTCGGTCAGCGCGCCGACCGGCAGATCGGTGTCGGGCAGGCTGACGCCCTTCTTGTCGGAAATGCCCGAGCCGGCGACGACCGTGCAGGTGATCGACTTGCCGTCGGCCTTCACCGCCTTCAGCTCCAGCTTGCCGTCGTCGATCAAAAGTCGGTGACCGGCCTCGACCGAGCTCAGGATTTCGGGATGCGGCAGGTAGACACGCTTCGACGTGCCCGGTTCCGGATTGTCGTCGAGGGTGAAGGTCTGGCCGACGGTCAACGCTTCCTTGACGTTGGCGAACTTGCCGACCCTGAGCTTCGGCCCCTGCAGGTCGGCGAGGATGCCGATCGGCCGACCGACGGCGGCCTCGACGGCGCGGATGCGACCGACGAGCGTGCGCATCAGCTCGTGATCGGTGTGGCTCATATTGATGCGGAAGACATCGGCACCGGCTTCGAAGAGCTTTCTCAGCATCTCTTCGGAGGAGGAAGCCGGACCGATGGTGGCGAGGATCTTGACCTTGCGGTTACGTCTCATTGACTGTTTGTTCCCGGAGCGGGGGCCGCCGCTGGCGCGCCTCCCGTTGCGGGCTCGTCGGTCAGCTGGACCATCCAGCTGGCCTGCTCGCCCGTGTCATATTCTTGGAATCCGGCGCGCTGGAAGCCCCGGGCGACGCAATCATTCACGCCGGCGATCTTGAACTCTTTTTCGGCGACGCACATGTTGATCGGGCCATCCCAGCGCCCGCCGCGTTCGGCGTCTTCTGCATAAAGATAGTAAAACCTTGATGACAGCGGACCCTCGATCAGCGTCTTACAGGTCGATCCTTCGATGTGCCACCAGCCCTCGGTGATCCAGCCGGCCTTGGCGCGATAGCCGATGCCGACGCCCACCAGATTTTGCGTTGCGTTGCAAACGCGGAAGTCAGCCCGGGCCGGCGAGGTCGCGAAAACCGCGCACGATCCCGCGCCGATGATCAGCAACGGCACGGCCAGGCGCTTGCGCAACCGGCCGGCAAAACCCATCGCAGATTCCCTTGCGAACCACATTTGCATCTCTCGAAGCCCCTTTTCAGCAAACTCCGGTCGCATGTCAACGCGCCGTTTTGTTCAATTCCAATCGATTTAGAAGGGCCCGTCGCGCAAATTCTCCCCGCGTAGGCGATTTTTGCGGAAACCTTGGCCAAACAACGGCATTGCGCCGGCGTCCTCTTCGTGGAATGACGATACCACATCGCAGCCGCCATCCCCTTTTCAGCCGATGACCCGATCCACAGTTTTCACGCCATTCGACATTGTCGAGGGCGACCGCAAGAAAGGCGTCGTGCTTCTGGCCGACCACGCCCGCCGCGACCTGCCGGAGGAGTATGGCAGCCTCGGTTTGCCGGCGTCCGAATTCGAGCGTCATATCGCCTATGACATCGGCGTCGAGACGGTGACGCGCGAGCTCGCGGCACTGCTCGGCGTGCCGGCCGTGCTTGCCGGTTTCTCGCGGCTGTTGATCGACCCTAACCGGGGCGAGGACGACCCGACCATGATCCGTCAGCTCTATGACGGTACGGTGGTGCCTGGAAACTATCCGATCGCCGAGGAGGAGCGCGAGCGGCGGCTCGACCGTTTCTACCGCCCCTATCACGACGCCGTCGGCGCGATGATCGCCTCCGTGGCGCACGCCTCGGGCCAGGCGCCATTCATCTTCTCCGTGCATTCCTTCACGCCGGTGATGCAGGGTTTTGTCCGCCCCTGGCATGTCGGCGTCCTGTGGGACCGCGACGACCGCGTGGCGCGGCCGCTGATCGATATGTTGGCGCAGGACCAGTCCCTCGTCGTCGGCGACAACGAACCCTATGACGGCGCGCTGCGCGGCGACACTATGTTCCGCCACGCCATCGTCAATGGCTACGCCCATGCGCTGATCGAGATCCGCCAGGATCTGATCGCCGACCGCGCCGGCGCTCTCGCCTGGGCCGAGCGCCTTGCGCCGATCGTTGACGCCATCGACCGGCGTGCCGATATACATCGGGTGAAGATGTTCGGCTCGCGCACCGGACCCGTGTGACGAGCCCGACAGGCCCGGAGGTTCCTAATGACCGAACTCAGCGACGACCAGAAACGCGACTTCGAGGCAGCCGCCTTCCGTCGGCTGGTGGCGCATCTGCGCGAGCGCGGCGACGTCCAGAACATCGATCTGATGAACCTCGCCGGCTTCTGCCGCAACTGCCTGTCCAACTGGTATCGCGAGGCCGCCGAGGCCGAGGGCGTGGCGCTGTCGAAGGATGCATCGCGCGAGATCATCTACGGCATGCCCTACGCCGAATGGCAGGCGCTCAACCAGACCGAGGCTTCCGCAGCCAAGAAGGCCGAGTTCGAGGCGAAGCGGCCGAAAGATCACTGAGCCAACGGCGAGGGCATAAGAGCGAACGCTGGCGGGACAGCGCCCCCCTCTGGCCTGCCGGCCATCTCCCCCACAAGGGGGGAGATTGAGCGCCATCGCCTCGCTTTTCCTGCAACGCTGGCGATTGGCGAAACCCGACGCGGCATCTGATCTCCCCCCCCCGTGTGGCTAGGCGATTCACACATCT
>CCNB01000012.1:0-275 GCA_000824785.1 Mesorhizobium plurifarium
TTCGACCATGCGACGGGGCGGAGATGTGTGAGCTATCGGTGACGCCGTCTCTGCGCCGCGATCCGGCATCGGAACGCGAAGGACCCGTTTGCCGTCCTTGGCCATAAGACCGCTGCTCGCTTCCGAGACGGACGTTGGTTTCCACGCCATCGTCGGCACGTCGCTCTCCTGGCCCTGCGTTCCTATCGGACGTGGTTTGTCGATGCGACAGGACCGGAGCGTAAGAACTTTCGCTTGCATGATCACCGCGTTCCGGCTCACCGTCACAACGCCAA
>CCNB01000012.1:285-71308 GCA_000824785.1 Mesorhizobium plurifarium
GACCTGACAACAAACTGACGCGCTATGAGAGCTGAGCAGAATCTGAGAGCCGCCGCAGCAAACGTTGCTTTTGGACCAAGGGACAAAGGCCGGCTGAACTGACGTGCGAACGGTATGGCCGACGCGAGTACGTTAGACCGGCGGCGACCGTACGGTTCGATGGCGATCAAGGTTGCCGCCTCATACCACTGACGAAAGCGGCTCTTAATCCAATGCGATTTCATTTTTGATTCGTGCGAGGCGATTTTCGCCTTCCTCGGGACCGAAGCAGCTTGCGAAATCATTGCATTCCCGGCAACTGGGCGCGCTGCATAGCGAAAATCCTTCGGCCTCACAGAGCTTGCGGTAAAGGTACTTCTTCCATTTCATGTTTTGGGTGTTGCCGGCCGCCAGCGTCGGAAAATGCGTGGCAAGCAGGCGGCTGAGCTCGGTGCGATTGAAAAGGCCAAGGTCCTGCCAGAGATGGTCATTGCGCATGGCACGCCGGGCGATGATCTTGGCAAACCGGGCGCTCGCCGGGTCGCCCGGCAGGGCATGGGCCAGGAGCAGCTCGCGCAAAAGTTCTTCCTCCAGGTCCGGCTCGGGCTCGCCTATCTGTTCCAGGGCGAACGCCTTGACGGGGAAAGTGAGGAAGCTGCGGGCCAGGACATCGCGCAGCTCGGCGCGCGAAAGACCGGTTGCCTCTGTCGCCGTCGCCTCACCGGCCTCGACTTCCTCGAGCGCACACGAAAGCACGCAGGTAAGCACATGCTGATCGAACTCCAGTTTGATCCGCGGCGATTGGCCAGCGCAGAGGTGGCCACAGTGGTGGGCGAGCATGGGTGCCATTCTCCTGGTTTTGTCCCATCAACCGCCCTGATGAGCGAGCGACTTGTTGACCGCAGGGATGATCTTGTCTCCCCAGAGCTCGATCTGGCGCAGCATCGTCTTTTGGTCGAAATCCCCCAACTGGGTCTGAATTGCGATCTGGTTGGGTTTTAAGATATCGATCTCTTCCAACAGGCGATCGATCACGCGATTCACGCTGCCGATCGGCAGGTTCCGGCGCATCGTCGCGAATGACATATCTTGCTGAGTTGGCGTTTCTTTTAGCAGATAGCCGTCCAGGCTCTGCTGGCGACGCTGATGCAGTGCTTCAGACAGCCTGCGCTGGAAGCGGGCATTGTCGAGATAACTGTTGATCTCTGCCTCGTCGTCGCTCGCATAGCAGCAACGCAGCAGAGATATCTTGGCGTCCGTGACATTCTTGCCTTCGGCAGCCGCCGCCTTCTCGATTGCTTCGCGCAGCGTGCTCAGAGCCTCCAAGCCGTTGTGGAATGCTGTGACAAAAAGATTGTGTCCCTCACGATAGGCCCGGCCCAGGCGGGCCGTCCCCGCGGCGATCCAGATCGGCGGGGTCGGCTTCTGGACGGTGCGCACCGAAATCGCCGTCGGGGGAATGTTCTCATACTGGCCGTCGTGCTCGAAGATGTTCTGGTTGAGGCCCTTCAGAAGGATGTCCAAGTATTCCGAAAAGACCGCCGGCGCCTCATCGATATTGACGCCGAAGCGCTCGAACTCGAATTGCTGGTATCCCGAGCCGACGCCAAGCTCGAGGCGCCCGTTCGCAACAATGTCGGCGAAGCCGATCTCGGAAAGCAGGCGCTGCGGTTGATAGAGGGGCAGCACGCACACGGCAGTGCCAAGGCGAATGCTATTCGTCACGCCGGCGCAGTGCGCCACCATCATCAAGGGCGAGGGAATGAGGCAATAATTGTTGAAGTGGTGCTCCGCGAACCACGCAGTATCGAAGCCAGCCTGCTCCGAAAGAACGGCCTGTTCGATGGAGTTGCGGACAACGCTGTCGCACGATTGGTGATATCCGCGCTGGGCGGCCAGGATGAAGGTTGCGAATTCCATGGGGTTTCCCTGTTTACAGAACGGAGCTAGCCATCGGGAGATGCTCTGGGTGCGCACGAGGCCTCGATCTTGCCGTTGGCGGCGGCGGGGTCATGCGGCAAGCCTTTCGGCGGTTGCAGGCGCACCGAGCGATTGGAACTGCTTCGACAGCGATGAGGACGGACGTTTCGTCTCGCCGAGGATGACATTGTCGGTCACGGCAGTGCGAGCGCGGCGCCCAACCGGACCATGAACCCTAGGACGAACTCGGCTTCGACGAGCCGCGGCCTGTCGGCTGGCGAATAGTCGACACTCAACAAGCGGCCTCTGCAAAATACTCGTTATCGAGTTCGCAGGCGTTTCCCGCATCACCGAACGAGTTCCAGCCGCCGTCCACGTACAGGATGGAGCCATTGACGTATGAGGCGGCAGACGAAGCCAGGAAGAACGCTGCGTCAGCGACGTCTTCCGGCTGTCCCAGCCTGCCCATCGGGATGCGTCGTGCGATCGTTTTCATGTCGATACGGCCGACCTTCGCTAACTGAGCAACGCCAGGCGTGCAAATGCAGCCAGGAGCGACGGTGGCCGTCCGAATGCCGACCGGCCCGAGTTCGGCCGCCAGGCATCGGGTCAGAATGTCCAGCCCCGCCTGGGAGGCACCATAGGCATGGCGCGGTGCGAACGGCAGAAAGCTGTTGATCGATCCGATGTTGAGGATCACGCCGCCAGCGCGCATCGTCTTGATCGCTTCGCGAGCGCAGGTGAAGGCCCCGGTAAGATTGACATCCAAGACGTGTTGGATGTGTTCCGGTATTTGTTCGATTCCCAACAACAAAGTGTCGGCGGCAGCAGCACCGTTGACGAGCACATCGATGCGCCCGAAGCTCGCCCGCAACTCCTCGAATAGCGCTATGACCTCGTTCTCGACGGCCACATCCACGCATTTGGCCGGGTTCTTGCCGCGGAGCCACGCAGCGATTTCTGCCGCTGTAGCGCCATCTCTATCAGCAATCACAACGGTATCGCCGTTTGCTGCAAAGCGGCGAACGATGGCCGCGCCTATGCCGTTCGCGCCGCCGGTGACGAGCACGATTCGCGCGTCGGTGCGTTCGGCCGGACAGGACAGTTCGGCTTGGGGTATCCCATCCACCTGCGGGTGCGCATCCCCCGGCTGGTTGAATGACATCCAGCCTCCGTCGACCGCCAGCACTGAACCGGTGATGTAGCGCGCCTGCGAGCTGGTCAGAAAACGCACGGCGAGGGCGATCTCGTCCGGGCGCGCCAAACGCCCCAGCGGCACGCGGCGGCGTACCGCCGCTAGGTCCACTTTGCCCGCGCGTTCCAGTTCTAACACCATCGGCGTGCGCGTGTAGCCGGGCGCTACCGCCGTCACGCGAATGCCGCGAGAAGCCCACTCACATGCAAGCGACCTCGTCAACGAGATCAGGCCCGCTTTCGAGGCCGCGTAGGCGTTGCGCTTGGGATTGCTGACGACGCCCGCCATCGAAGCGACGTTGACGATGGCGCCGCCCGGCCTCATGCGCCTCGCGGCTTCGCGGGCCATGACGAACGGTCCAGTCAAGTTTACTGCCAGGGCCAGGCGGAAGGCGTCGACATCAGTATCGACGCTCGCAGCCATGGTAGGTCCCATCGCGGCGTTGTTGATGAGGACGCTGATCTGGGCGAACTGTGCATCGACCCGACCGTAAAGCGCGAGCACATCCTCCTCCCGCGAGACGTCGCACTCGAGGCCGAGATGCGGGTGGCCAAGACCACGGGCCAGTTCAACGACGCCACTGCCGGGAAGGTCTACCGCAACGACAGTCTCTCCATCCCTGGCAAGAACTTCGACCAGGGCACGGCCGATCCCACCTGCGGCGCCCGTAATGATGACGATGCGTCCTGTCTGCATGTTGAGGACTTCCCGCGCTCCCTTCAGCGATTTCGGCCAATCAATTTGAGCGGCAAAAGATGCGTCGCGCTAAAGCAGCGCGTCCTGGCGATGGCCAGTTGCGGACCCTGAAAGACGGCCCGGCGATCCGGCAGCGGTCCAACTTCCGATTTGGTAGGCGAGGCTGCTGCGGAACCGGCCAAAAGGACAGGAGCTTGCCTCGATGATTTGGCGCTTCCAAGGACCCGTACATTGGGGGCACAACCAGTGTCGTCGGCAGGCTCGTGGAACAGAGCCGATCGCTCACGCCGTCGCGGGCAGAAAGGCAATCCAATTTGGCGCACCTTCACCGGGCGGTCTTTCGCCGGGATCGCTCTAGCATCGCAAAGTTGTCATGGCCTTGCGTCTCCTCGGCCGATGCGGCTGTGTCGTTCGAAGCCTCCGAAGAGTCATGGCGAGAAGGAATGCGACGCTTTCCGAGCCTGTAGACCGGATCGTCCGGATGCGGTGCTCCGATCGGCCGTCGCGGGCCGAACCGTTCTGCCTCAACGATCGCTGGTGGGATCTGCTCCTCTATCCAATCGTAGACCACTGTCCGTTCGGCAATCCGCCACTCCCCTTCCCTCTTGTGAAACAGATCGCAGTAACGGCCGCACAGGAGCGTCTGGCGCACGTCTTTGTCTTTGTCCGGCGCGCGTTGCAGCGCGGTGAAATAGCTCTCGACCGCAGCCTCTGCCGAGCCGATGAATTCGATTAGGATATTGGTGATCTGGTGGATGTTACGGGGTCCAGTCTTGAAGACACCGAGTGCAAACTCGATGAACCCTTCTGCAGGACCGCAATAGGCCCCGTGGTGGTCATGCGCATCGGGCCAGTATGCGCTGCGTAGCGCCGCTTCATCGGCGCGGTCGATCCCGCGGCAGTATCGATAGAGGCAGTCGCGGATCGCCTCACGGTCGATTAGTTCGGTAATTTTCGTCTGTTCCATCGGCTCTGCCAAAAATTCTGTGATCGGAAGAGGTGTTTTGCGAACCGCACCTTGGCGTTCGCGCATCCTGGGGTCATCTCGATGCTGCAGGTGCCCCTGCGTAGTTGTACGAGGACGGTGGAACCGAAGGTGCGTGGCTCCGTTCCCGTACGGGCCACCTGGGTCGATCCCTTTCATGCCCGGCGGACTCTCGGTGGAATGACGTCCGGTTCAACTCGTGCTGCAGGGTTCAGGTCGAGTTTAAGTGCACGTTCGGGACAGGATCGCGCGCCTCGCGATGCAGTCAGTTTCTCCTCTTCCGCAACTTCGATGTTACCGGGCAGGATGTAACCGGCGTCATCGAGCTTGAAGATGTGTGGCGCGTGCGCCGCGCATCGCGCGTGACCCTGGCATTTGGCATTTTGGACGATGATGCGCATGGCGCTGCCTCCATTGTCTTTGCACCTCGGCTCGCGGCGGGGCTTGGTCAGGACCAGTCTAGAATCAGATTTTCGATCCCGAACACATGACCGCCAGAGGTGATGGGTGCCGTGCACTTCTTGATCCGGAAGGCGGGGATGCGCGCCAGCCACTCCTCCAGGCCAATGACGATCTCGCGCCGGGCAAGGTGTGAGCCAAGGCAACGGTGGGGACCATAGCCAAAGGTGGCATGGCGGTTGTCCTCTCGCGCCAGATCGACCGTGTTGGGGCATTCGAATTCCGCCGGGTCGCGATTGGCGATCGTTGTGGCGCAGGAAACATAATCTCCCTTGCGGATCGGCGCGCCTTCGAAGTCGATATCTTTCGTTGCCACGCGGATCAACTGAACGGTCGGATAAGCGCGCAGCAACTCTTCGGCCGCGGCCACGATGCGGCCTGGTTCGCCGCGCAGCAATTCCTGATCCTTGAGGTTGCGTGCGAGATAGGCCAGGTCAAAGCCTATGGCTGCAGCAACAGTGTCGAGCCCCGCAACAAAGACAAGCACGCCGACCCCGCGCACTTCCTGTTTGGTCAGGCGGCGGCCCTCGACCTGTGCCTGCACGATGAAAGTCATGAAATCATCAACCAGGTCATTGCGGCGGGCGGCTGCAAGTTCATCAATGAACGATACGATCGTCCGGGCCGCGGCCGGCCGTTTCACATCGTCGCCGTGGAGCAGATCCCTCCCCCATCCGACAAATGTGTCGATTCGGTCATCCGGTAGCCCTAGGAGATGAAGGAAGATGCTTACCGTGAACGGAAATGCGAAATCCTTCATGACGTCGCAGCTTGTGCCCGATGCGGCGATCCCGTCGATGAGCCTGATTGCCCGCTCGCGGACAGCCGGCTCCAATGCTGCCACCCGCTTTGGCGAAAACAGCGGATTGAGCAGTGAGCGAAAGGCGCCATGGGCAGGAGGATCGAGTTCAAGTGGGATCATCGGCCAGCTTTCGCCCAGGGCGGAGGCAAAGATGTTGCGATGGCTGGAAAAAGTTTCGCTGTCCTGCAGCACCCGGCGCTGGTCGCTGGCGCGGGTGATCACCCAGGTGCCCCTGCCGTCGCGCGTGTTGAGGGGTGAATAAAAGATAGGCGGGCCGGAATGGACGCAAGCCACTGCTGCGTGGGGATCCCCGTTGGGAGTCGGTGACATGCCTGGCGAAGTGAACAGGCTGAAGTCCCTCACCATTTCGGGCGGGACATGATCTGGAACGGGATTTGTCGCCATTTGGCCTCTTCTCCTGAACGCCGGGCGTTCATGCGCTAGATTGAGATTGCAGCCCGATCTCGCCCGGTAAGTCCCAGCTCTAGCGTGTCGTCATTGTGTTGCGCGATGCAGCCAAACTGCGCACCAGCGCAAGAGATCGTTTGCGCATTCAAGCAGCAGAGGCTCCTGTTTCGTGTTGCGTTTCTAAAGCGTAACCCACTGGGTATCCCATTGAAGTTGAGAGGCTGGTCAGTCATCGCTGAATTCCGTGACGCACCGCTGCTGGCGCCCCGAAATTGTCTAAGCAAGTTGCGTGCCGGATCGGCCGTATCGATGGTGCTGTTCCGATCTCAGCCACCACCGGGACCGGCGCTCATTGGACGACCACATGTCCTCCCGGCAAAACGTCCGACAACCGACACCTGCGGTCAGCTTTGTCGCGTCCGCGACACGGGGGACTGTTCGGCTTGGCTCCTGTTAAACCTTGGTTCAGACCAAAGTATGCAGAACCTTCTGGGCTCTTCTGCCAAGTTGGCGTAATGTTGAGATCGTTTGGTCTCCGATACGCCAAGCATTGCGGTCGTCGCCGAGTACCGCAGCCATTCGGCTTTCTCCCTCCCAAACCGACAGGAAGGCTCGAGGCCTTGATTGAGTGGCCGATCGAGGACGATTGGCCATTGGCGTGGATCTAAGCTGTCTCGGTCGCGGTGATTATCGCCGTCGGCGTCGACAACGGCCCATTGCCGCGAGGTGCTTGGCTGAGCGTCGGCACCTCCGTGGCCAGGCCGACCTGGACGGAGCTCCTGCGCAAACTGACGCGCCGCGGCTTCAGAGACGTCAAGCTTGTCGTCTCCAACGCCCATGACGGCATCAAGGCGACGGTCTCGAAGGTGCTCCAGCTACTCGGTAGCGCTGCCGGGCAAGTACGCTCAACGGCGACCGTGAGGTGGCGTGGTTGACGAAGTTCGCGCCAAAACCTTCGCTACCGAGGCCGACCGCATCGAAGGCCAAAGTGTTATCCGCCGGATTGAATCCAAGATCGAGGTATTATCCCGGTCGGGTCCGAAACGCGGGTCACATCCAGGGATCGGGTTGTGAAATTGGAATACGAACGTGTCGTTGCCTGTGCCCCAGGTCAGAAAATCCCTGCCATCACCAACAAAGAGGCCGTCATTACCGGGACCCCATAGAGCTTGTCATTATCCTCAGCAGTGATGCGCGGTTCGTCTCGGCCGTTGTCGCCATACGGGTAATCATTGCCCTCCTCTCCAAAGACCCGATCATTGCCTGCGCCACCGAAGACTCGGTCATTGCCGGGGCCTGCCGAAATGGAATCGTTACCTCGTCAATCCATTTACGCGATGGATGCGTGATTGCGACGACCGAAACGATCCGTGACAGCACGGGAAGCAATAGCTACGCGCTCACTCGCTCCGCAGGCAAAGCGTTTGCCAGCAGAATGCCGAGCCCCGGCGCGAGCGCCGAGCGAAAACGGAAAACAACATGCAATGGGTCTTGCCTCATGCAGCGGTCGGACCGGGAATGCGTGGCAGGGTCTCGGCCAGAAACCGCCAGTCCTCGCGCTCGCCCTCGCCTTCGCGGCGCTTGCCAAAGAACTGGATAATCATCTTGCCATCGGCGCCGTAGGCTTCGAGCGAGGTGACGTGACCGTCCTTGGTCGGCTTACGAACGGCCCAGACCTCTTTGATGTGGTGAGTCCCCAGATGCAGGTGGAAGGTCTCGTCGAGCACATTGATCCACGGCCCGATTGTTTTGACCCACTTGATCGGACCGGAATGGATCTGGATGCAGCCACGATTGCCTACAAAGCACATGATCGGCATTTCGTCTTCGGCCGCCTGTTGAAACATGGCGCCGATGGCGTCCTTTTCGAGCGCCCAAGCGTAAACCTCGCCGACCATACGCACCGCCTCGCGGCGGCTGAGCCTCAGTCTCTTCAACATGTCGAAGAATTGATGCACGTCCGTCAGCTGGCTCCAGCACTCGCGTAGATCCTCCACCGTGGCGGCTTGGTCAGGAACCTCTGCGTCATCGTTGGCTCGGCTCGCCTTGAATACTACGATCGGCTCCTGGTTCGAGGATTCCAGCTCGGCCACCAGCTTCTGATAAGCATTGAGATTTGAGGCGGGCCCGAGTTGCACCTTGTGCATCGCCTTGCCGGCGGCATCAAAGAATTGCAGGCTACGGACAATGTCCTTGCCACTGCGCTTCTCGACAGCAAAGCCATGCGCCCAAACTTTCGGGAAGATACGCAAGTCGATCTCGTCGCCAAGCACCAGAGCATGCTTGTTGCCGGTGACCACCTTGTCGTAGACGCCGAACTTTTCATGCACAGCACTTTCATTGCGGGTATGCGCCACCACCTCGCCGACCGCTTCGAGGCCGGTCAGCAGATCATTGACCCGCGGCTCGACACGAATCGCGCCCAGACCGCAATGCGCGGCGACCAGTTCCGCTTCCGAAATGCCCAGTCGGGCGGCGAGATCGTGCTCACGTATCTTTGGATTGTCTTGCTGCGCCCGTCGGATTTCGTGCGGCGATGGTCTCTCGCGCTGGTCCATGTGTTTAACGACCTTCATCTGCTTGTTGAGGATCAGCTCAGTTGCCGGGTGGTCGTCGACTGAGCTCAGCGTGGTGCTCGATGCCGACCTCCTGCTCGTCCAGGAGCAGGGTGCTGCTGGCGAGAGTGCGTGATCGCCATCGAAACCGGGCATGTCGTCTGAGCGGCGAGGAGCCGATTCCACCCGCGCAGAGAGGTTCTGACCCAGCCCTGACATGTTGCCCCAGCCTTGACATGTGGCTTGCTCCATTGATCGATCGCGAGGGCACTCGCAGCATGATTGTCGTCTCGGCGGTGTTTGCCGCATCGCCAATAGGCGTTTCAAAACTCGTGCCAATTCGCCTGAACAAGCGTAAAAAACGTTCCGCACACTGATCAATGATTTATGTGAGAGTTCAGTGGGAACCGAGGCCGGACACTTCGTGTCACGTACTCGACAAACCCGACAGTCGTGTCGGTTTCCCGACGTCTTTTCAGCAATTGGCCAACAGGATTGATAGCGCCGCTAGAGGGATCGCGCCGTGTTGGAACGGTTTTTCCTCTTTGGCACGGTCCCTGCTGCGTGATCCGCAAAGACGTCGCGGATTGAGGAGAAATCTTGCCATGATCACGCTCACCGACAATGCCGTTGCCGCCGTCAAGACCGCTCTTTCCCGCGCCAGCGAGCAAGCGGAGGGCTTTCGCATTATGGTCCAGACCGGCGGCTGCGCCGGGTTCAAATACATATTGGGCCTGGAGAGCGTCTCGCGCCAGGGCGATGTGATCACGGAGACAGATGGGATCAAGCTGTTTGTGGATGCAGACTCCCAACCCCATGTTGCCGGCATGACCGTCGACTTCGTCACCGGGCTCGACTCTTCCGGCTTTGTCTTCGAAAACCCCAACGCGCGGGACAAGTGCGGCTGCGGCAAGTCCTACAGTTAACTGAGGACTGTTCGTATGAGGCCTGTCTACCTCGACAACAACGCAACGACACGGGTCGATCCTGACGTTGTGCAAGCGATGTTGCCGTACTTCACGGATCAATTCGGCAACCCTTCGTCGACGCACGCTTTTGGCGCCTCAGTCGGTGCGGCGATAAAAAAGGCGCGGCGGCAGTTGCAGGCGCTGATCGGCGCGCAGTTCGACGATGAGATCACCTTCACCTCGGGTGGAACAGAAAGCGACAATGCAGCGATCCTTTCGGCGCTCGAGGTCACGCCCGACCGAACCGAGATCGTGACGTCCGCGGTCGAGCATGCCGCTGTATTGACGCTGTGCGCGCATCTTGAGCAGACTCGCCGCGTCAAGGTCCACAGGATTCCTGTGGATCGCCATGGCCGGCTTGATCTCGACGCCTACAAGGCAGCCCTCTCGCCCCGTGTGGCAATCGTCTCGGTCATGTGGGCGAACAACGAGACCGGTACGATCTTTCCCGTGTCCAGGCTCGCCGAGTTGGCCAAGGAAATTGGCGCCCTTTTCCATACCGATGCGGTGCAGGCGGTTGGCAAGCTTCCGATGGACCTGAAATCGACCGCTATCGACATGCTGTCGCTCTCCGGCCACAAGCTTCATGGCCCCAAAGGGATCGGCGCGCTTTGGATAAAGCGTGGCGTGCACTTCCGCTCGCTCATCAAGGGTGGAGGCCAACAGCACGGCCGGCGTGCCGGCACCGAGAACACGCCCGGCATAGTCGGGCTCGGCACGGCAGCCGAACTCGCTTTGAAATTCATGGAGGATGCGACCACACGTGTAAAGTCGCTGCGCGACCGCCTGGAGGATGGAATTCTCCAGCGCATCCCAAACACCTGTGTCACTGGCGATCCGGTGGAGCGGTTGCCAAACACCGCAAACATCTCCTTTGAACATACCGAAAGCGACGGCATCCCACATCTGCTGAGCCGCGTAGGCATCGCCTGTTCCTCCGGCTCCGCCTGCACCTCCGGCTCAATGGAACCGAGCCATGTCCTGAGCGCGATGCAGATGCCACACGGGGCAGTCCGCTTCTCGTTCGCGCGCGACAACGGCGAAGAAGACGTCGAGCGGGTGCTTGAGGTCATGCCGGCAATCGTGGAGAAGCTGCGTGACTCTCCCGGTTCTGGGTCGCGTGGGCGAAGTCCCGAAGATGTTCGATCCTGTCTGTACCTGACCGGCAGCAGAACAGGCTGCCGTTCATGAGCCGTGATGTCTTCCTCAACGACACGACCTTACGCGACGGCGAGCAGGCGCCCGGTGTCGCCTTTACGACGGCGGAAAAGCTGGAGCTCGCCGAGTCTCTTGTGGCCGCCGGCGTCCCAGAGATCGAGATCGGCACGCCGATCATGGGCGGCGACGAGATCGAAACAATTCGCGCCGCGGTCGCGCGGCGTCTCCCGGTTCGGCTGATGGCCTGGTGCCGGATGAAGGCGCGCGATCTCGATGCAGCGATCGAGAGCGGCGTCAGCGCCGTCAATCTGTCGCTGCCTGCATCCGACATCCAACTTGCCGCCAAGCTCGGCCTCGATCAGGCGGGAGCGCTCCAGCTCATCGAGGATATGGTGAGGCGCGCAGCCGCTACTGGCTTCTTCGTCGCTGTGGGCTGCGAGGATGCCTCGCGGGCTGATGGGGATTATCTTGCCCGCGTCATCGAAACGGCTGCGCGCGCCGGCGCAAGCCGCGTCAGGCTTGCCGACACGGTCGGCATTCTCGACCCGTTCTCGACTTTCGAACTCGTCGCCCAGCTCATGGCAAAGTCTGAAATCGACCTCGAATTTCATGCGCACAACGATCTCGGCCTTGCGGCCGCCAACACACTGGCCGCGATCCGCGCAGGCGCGCGCCATGCTTCCGTCACCGTCCTCGGGCTCGGCGAGCGTGCGGGTAATGCCGCGCTGGAAGAAGTGGCGGCCGCGATGGCCGTCATCGACGGCGCGGATACTGGTATCGAGCTGACCGCATTGCCCGACCTCGCCGCCCAGGTGGCTTGCGCCGCCCGCCGGCAGACGGCGACTATTAAACCGGTCGTCGGCGCCGATGTTTTCACCCACGAATCCGGCACTCACGTCGCAGGGCTGCTGAAGGACCCGCGCGCCTATCAGGGGCTCGACCCGGCACTCGTGGGCCGCTGCCGGCGTATCGTCATCGGTAAGCATTCCGGCGCCACCGCGATTGCCCGCGTGCTGAGCGAAAGCGGTCGCGATCTCGACCCGGATTTGGCAGCCGCCATCGTGGCTCGCGTCCGCCGCGAGGCGGCCGCGACCAAATCGGTCGTGACAGCAACTCAACTGGTCGAGCTCTACGATGGAATGTGCAGCGAGGCACGCCTCGCGGATCTCACCGGTCCAGGTCGGCTGGGCGACGAACACAGCGATGCCACTGTTATTCGACCAGCGAGATGGCCATGAATTGTTCCCCTGACGGCCGCCCCATCGATGTTACCGACATCCTCGCGCGACTGAAGGGCCTGTCGGCCGCGGAGGAGTTCTTCGCCCTCCTTGGGGTCTCCTATGATCCAAAGGTGCTGAATGTCTCACGGCTTCATATCATGAAGCGCGTGGGCCAGTATCTTGCCGAAGAAGATCTATCCGATCTGCCCGACCAGGTGGTCGCGGCGCGGGTGCGCGCCACACTGCAACGCGCCTATGAGGACTTCGCGACATCCTCCCCACTCACGCATCGGGTCTTCAAGGTGCTCAAAGACCGCGATCCGAACAAGCCTGCCAGGCCGGGACGCACCTTCGTCCCGTTCGAGTCCGTACTGAAGCGTTTCCCAAAGGAATGAGAGTGACATGGTTGCGACGCGATAATGTCGAGAAGCCGACAAATCCGGTCGTCGTGAACTCGGCCCTGAAAGGGACCAACCGAGCCTCCAGCAATAGGACGACGCAAAACGACTTGGCACGAGTAGTGCTGCCAACCAGATCAGACCGCACCCGGTTGAAAGCCCAAAGAGACCGCCAATGCACATCGTAGTCTGCATCAAGCAAGTGCCGGACTCGGCGCAAATACGGGTCCATCCCGTCACGAACACGATCATGCGCCAGGGTGTGCCTACCATCATCAATCCTTACGACCTGTTCGCCCTCGAAGAAGCGCTCAGACTGCGCGACACCTACGGCGGCGAGGTCACCGTGCTCACTATGGGTCCGCCCATGGCAGAGGACGCCTTGCGCAAGGCCCTCGGTTACGGCGCCGACCGCGCGGTGCTGTTGACCGACCGCTACTTTGCCGGCTCCGACACGCTGGCGACCTCGTACGCACTTTCCCAGGCAATCGCGAAGGTTGGCGAGACGTTCGGCACTCCAGACATCGTCTTCACCGGCAAGCAGACGATTGATGGAGACACCGCCCAAGTCGGACCCGGCATCGCCAAGCGCCTCGATCTCATGCAACTGACCTACGTCGCGAAGATCCCCTCCATTGACCTCGCTGCCGGCGAAATCAAGGTCGAGCGCCGCTGTGAAGGGGGCACTCAGATGCTGCAGAGCAGGCTGCCTTGTCTCATCACGATGCTGGAAGGCACAAACGAGGTGCGTCGGGGCTCGCTCGAGGACGCCCTTTACGCCGCGCGCAGCCAAGTCCTGAGATGGAGTGCGGCCGACGCCGGCATCGATGACCTGACCAGATGCGGCCTGCGCGGCTCGCCGACGGTCGTCAAGCGCGTTTTCGCCCCTACAGCGCGGGCGGAAAAGGCGGCACTTATCGACGCCGCCGAGAGGAATTTGCGTGATCTCGCTGACGAACTTATCGCCGCAATCTTAACCCGCGGTCCAGCGCTGGAACAGGAACTCGCCTTCAACAGCGGCGAATGACGGCAAGGAGAGACGATGTCGAGCGCGAATCGAGAAGCCCCTCGCCCTGCCTCCGGCCGTGCCGGCACAAAGAAGGAGCTGCCCGACCATTTCAAAGAATATCGCCACGTCTGGGTCTTTATCGAGCTCGAGCGCGGCCAGGTCCACCCGGTATCGTTCGAACTGCTCGGTGAAGGCCGCAAGCTCGCCGACAAGCTTGGCGTCGAGCTCGCGGGAATCGTGCTCGGACCGCCAGGAGAGACCACCCAGTCTGCGGTAGCCGAGGCCTTCGCTTATGGCGCCGATCTTGTCTACAACGTCGAGGCGCCGTTGCTTGCCGACTATCGCAACGAGCCTTTCACCAAGGCGATGACGGATCTTGTCAATGCCCATAAACCCGAGATCCTGCTTCTCGGGGCGACCACACTCGGCAGGGATCTTGCTGGTTCGGTCGCAACAACCTTGAAGACAGGGCTCACGGCCGACTGCACCGAACTCGACGTCGATACGGACGGTTCGCTCGCTGCGACCCGTCCAACTTTCGGCGGTTCCTTACTGTGCACGATCTACACGCTCAACTACCGGCCGCAGATGGCGACAGTACGACCGAGGGTCATGGCCATGCCGCGGCGGATGGATAAGCCGGTCGGCCGTGTCATCCGGCACCAGCTATCGGTAGCCGAGGATGACATCGTCACCAAAATCCTCGGTTTCCTGCCGGATAGCCAGTCTGGAAAGGCCAATCTTGCCTATGCCGACGTGGTGGTTGCAGGAGGCCTCGGTCTAGGGGCGGCGGAGAACCTGCAGCTTGTGAAGGATCTTGCGCGAGCAATCGGCGCCGAGCATGGCTGCTCGCGCCCTTTGGTCCAAAAGGGCTGGCTGTCGGCTGATCGGCAGATCGGCCAAACAGGCAAGACCATCCGGCCGAAGCTTTACATAGCGGCTGGAATTTCCGGCGCTATCCAGCACCGGGTTGGCGTCGAAGGGGCGGATCTCATCGTGGCTATCAACACCGACCCGAACGCGCCGATTTTCGATTTCGCCCACCTAGGGATCATCACCGATGCGATCCGCTTCCTTCCCGCACTGACGGAAGCCTTCACGCGGCGGCTGTCGCCCCACAGTCGCGATAAGCTTGCGAGCTAGGGAGTTGGACATGATCAAGGAAAAATTCGACGCCATTGTTGTTGGGGCCGGCATGTCGGGAAACGCTGCTGCTTACACCATGGCCAGCCATGGCCTGAACGTGTTGCAGTTGGAGCGAGGTGAATATCCGGGCTCCAAGAATGTTCAGGGTGCAATCATGTACGCGAACATGCTGGAGAAGATCATCCCGGATTTCCGGGATGATGCGCCTCTCGAGCGGCATTTGGTCGAACAGCGCCTTTGGGTTATGGACGACACATCCCACACCGGGATTCACTATCGGTCGGACGACTTCAACGAGGCCAAGCCCAACCGCTATACGATCATCCGCGCCCAATTCGACAAATGGTTTTCGCGTAAGGTGCGCGAGGCCGGTGCGACGGTTCTGTGCGAGACGACCGTGACGGAACTGGTGCGCGATGGCAAGGACAAGGTGGTCGGCGTCCGCACCGACCGGGCCGGCGGAGAGATTTTCGCGGACGTTGTCGTTCTCGCAGAAGGGGTCTGCGGACTGCTTGGCACGCGCGCCAGGCTTCGCCAGATGCCGAGGCCGAAATCCGTGGCGCTCGCCGTCAAGGAAATGCATTTCCTGCCTGAAGAGGTCATAGAGCAGCGGTTCTCCCTCAAGGCCGGTGAAGGCTGCGTGATCGAGGCCGTGGGTACAATCTCCCGCAGCATGGCCGGGCTCGGCTTCCTTTACACCAACAAGGAATCGATCTCACTGGGCATCGGCTGCCTTGTTTCGGATTTCGCTTCGATGATGGAGAGCCCATACGTCGTACTCGATACGTTAAAAAATCATCCTTCGATCCGGCCTTTAATCGCCGGCTCGGAGGTGAAAGAATATGCCGCGCATCTCATTCCCGAAGGTGGCTACAAGGCGATTCCGCAGCTGTTTGGCGACGGTTGGGTGGTGGTCGGCGATGCCGCGCAATTGAACAACGCCGTCCACCGCGAGGGTTCGAACCTCGCCATGACCTCTGGCCGCATCGCGGCTGAGGCAATCGTGCAGGTCAAGAGCCGCAAGCGTCCCATGACCAAACAGAACCTTGCCCTATACAAGACCATGTTGGACAAGTCTTTCGTAATCAAAGATCTGAAGAAATACAAAGACATGCCGGCCCTGCTCCACACCAATTCCCGGAATTTCTTCACGACCTACCCGCAGCTGATGTCGCAGGCGGCCCAGACCTTCATGCGGGTCGACGGCACCCCGAAAATCGACAAGGAAAAGGCGACCACTACTGCCTTCATCAAGGCGCGTTCGCGCTGGGGGCTGCTGGGCGACGTGGTCCGCCTGGCATTCGCCTGGCGCTAGGAGGACGAGATGACAATTGCAGGATCACGCATCGAGGAGAAGCTCTACCAGAACCGCTACCTGGTCGATTCGGGGCGCCCACATATAAAAGTGCGACCGCACCAGAAGCCAAGCGCCAACCTGCTTGCGTTGACGCGCGTCTGCCCTGCCCAATGTTATGAATTGACCGACGAGGGCCAAGTGGAGATCACCGCCGACGGCTGCATGGAGTGCGGCACCTGTCGGATACTGTGCGAGGCCAGCGGTGAGATCGAGTGGAATTATCCGCGCGGCGGCTTCGGTGTCCTGTTCAAGTTCGGATGACCTGCGCACCGCATGCGCCGTCGCAAAGGCGTGCCGACACGTGAAATTGCCGCAATTGCAACCTGACAATTTGCAATTGCACAGGGGCTCGGTAATACTGAGGTCTCGCGAGTCGAAATACATAAAGGCGCTTTGGGAGGAGCACCCTGCAACCCCTGAGGTGTTTTCCATGGCTCAAATAATGAGGGATCGGGTGCACGAGGTAGGGCTTCTCGACGCCGGGCCACCTATCAAAGCCATGCACGAGCCGAACATCCCGCTCAGGGGAATCTACGAGATATCCGAGATCCTGACCGCGCCCACGCGGCTGGAGATCACGCTTGGCAATGTCGTCAACGTACTCTCCTCGTTTGTGCAAATGCGTCATGGAGCAATGGTCGTCCTGGACGCGGAAGGAGAGCTGGAGATTGCCGCAACCGCCGGCAACAACCAGGCACCTCAATCAGACTGGCGCCACGTCATACCGCAGTCCGTGGTAGACCGGATCGTCGCTACGGGGACGCCGCTCGTCCTACACGATGTCAGCAAGTCCGAACTATTTCAGGCTGGTCTTCAAACGACTTCGAGCAGCGCCACCATACCGGTTACCTTTATCGGAGTGCCAATAGAGGCTGGGGATGAAATCCTCGGTACACTGTCGATCGACCGTGTCGGGGACCGCGCCGCCAGCGTGCGTTGCGACGAAGACGTATCCTTCCTGACGATGGTCGCCAATCTTGTCGGCCGGACCATCCGCCTCCATCGCATGCTGAGCACAGATCGTCAGCGGCTTGTCGAGGAGCAACGGAGACCGGAGAAATGGGTCCACGAGAAGGAGACCCGCCCTGCCCGGCATTCGCATGTCAAAATCGACGGGATCATCGGGGAAAGTCCCGCACTCAAGCAGGTGCTTGAAACCGTCGCGGTCGTAGCAAGAACCAACTCCACCGTGCTTTTGCGGGGTGAAAGCGGTACCGGCAAGGAATTTTTTGCGCAGGCCATCCATAAGCTTTCGCCTCGCAGCAAGAAAGCGTTTGTCAAACTGAACTGCGCCGCACTGCCTGAAAGCGTTCTGGAATCGGAATTGTTTGGGCATGAAAAGGGCGCCTTCACCGGGGCTGTCTCGCAGCGCGCCGGCCGTTTCGAACTAGCCAATGGCGGAACCCTGCTGCTTGACGAAATCGGCGAGATTTCGCCTGCCTTTCAGGCTAAGCTGTTGCGCGTCTTGCAGGAAGGCGAGTTGGAGCGCGTCGGCGGCACCAGGACGCTAACGGTCGACGTCCGGCTGATATGCGCCACCAACAAGGACCTCGAGACGGCTGTGGTGAACGGAGAGTTTAGAGCCGACCTTTACTATCGCATCAATGTCGTGCCAATCATGCTGCCACCGCTCAGAGAGCGACCCGGTGATATTCCACGCCTTGCGAAGGCCTTCCTCGATCGATTCAATAGCGAGAACCACCGCGAGCTCGCCTTCGCTCCGTCGGCGCTTGAGCTGATCTCGCAATGCTACTTCCCCGGTAATGTCCGTGAGTTGGAAAACTGCGTGCGAAGGACGGCCACGCTTGCGCGTTCAAGCACGGTCGCACCTTCGGATTTCGCCTGCCAGAATAGCCAGTGCCTGTCTTCCCTCCTCTGGAAAGGAGCCGAGCGTTCAAATGACAACAATGCCAGCGATGAGTTCGGCCGCAACAGAATGCCGGTTGAATCGCCGCTGGGAGCCAGGCGCATCGGCACCTCCGAGGGCGAGGCGGTGCCCGTCAACGGCCGCGATCCGAGCAATCCCGCCTGGGGTGCAACAGGCCTGCGTGTGACCGATCGCGCCCGGCTGATCGATGCGATGCAGAAAGCCGGCTGGGTTCAGGCCAAGGCTGGTCGTATCCTCGGCCTCACGCCGCGGCAAATCGGCTATGCCCTGCGTCGGCATGGTATCGAGGTGAAGAAGTTCTAAACGCCCTGCGACGTCAAACGTCAGGCCTCCTCACACCGTATGCGAGTGGAGTCTTTGAGGCGCCACTCGACGCAGCGCATGTTGAATCGCGGCATCTACGTCACCGGCGTCTCCTTCCCGGTGGTGCCGAAGGCTAGGCGCGCATCCGAAGTCCAGATGATCTTGAACCACAAGCAGGCGATTGGCTGGGTCATCGACAACATTGCGACGGTGGAGATCGCTCCGGAGAAGTGATGAGACTGCATGCGATGCTCATGCGCACTCTGGTCAGGCAGAACAATCTCGGCGCGGTTCGACGCGACCCGGTTAGCGTCACGACCAGTTCATACGTACCATGGTCCGACCACACCGAGTTATCAATGGGACTTTCGGAGCTCTGCTGGAAGGCCGATTATCTGGTTGACAAACCAAGGAACGGATCATTAACCCTTGCGTTCGATTATGAGAACAAAACGTGATTCGATTCTTTGAGGAGAATTAGGCAAAATGTTCCTGCTTTGTTCCGCAGTCAGGCTGGAGCAAGGAAAGGTGTTGAAAACAAGCTGGGCGGATAGGCAAATCAGGTCCGTTGGCCCAGTTTGGCGAAAACCTTGAAAAATGAAGCCCGCTACAGGAGGTCAAGAATGTTTTTAAAATGCACGCCCATAATGGATGGTCCCGGCCCCCTAGAGACGATTGTTAAAATTCAAACCGCGGAAGGGACTCAGGAGGAAGTTGCTGTATATAAGGGTCTCGTCAATAATGGTTTTCTGGAGGTTGGCCCCCCTATTGTCAGCACATCGGATAAGGTTTTGATTGAGTTGCCTACAGAATCGGCCTCCGGAAGATGGAGAATTTGGGTGGCGGATTCTCAATTTAGCAGCAAGGCTGCCTAAGCCCGTTTGGGAGGGGTCAATGATACTGACGGATAGAGAGATCCGAATAGCTTTGCAGCAAAAGCAGATCGTCATTGACCCCGAGCCCGATCTCACAATCGCAATTTCCTCAACTAGTATTGACCTAACTCTAGACGATAATTTTGCGACTTGGCCTCAAATTAACGGCCTTTCAATTCGACCCGGCGCCCCAGGTTACAGCTACGCAGCAGTTGCCGGTCTTCAGGTAAAACAACAGTCGCCCACCTTCGCCCTGCAACCTGGTCGTTTCGTGCTAGCGTGGACAAAGCAGAGGGTTAACATTCCCTACACATCCCGTCTCGCAGCTAGGGTTGAGGGGAAAAGTTCACTGGCAAGGCTCGGAGTAAGCGTCCACGTTACGGCTCCGATCGTACACGCCGGGTTCAACAATCGCATTCAATTAGAAATGTTTAATTTTGGGCAGAACGAAGTCGTTCTAGACGCCGGGATGTGGATTTGCCAACTTGTATTCGAGCATACAGCCGGAACGCCCGATAAGGGCTACTCTGGAATGTTTCAGGGCAATTGACGGATAATTATTTCCCTTCGCGCTTCCGCCGCGCCAGTTCCTTTATCTGCGCATTGGTGAGCTTCGGCGCGTGAGCGACCTTGCCTAGAGCGGACTCAAAGGCTTCGTCCGATTGGTCAGTTCCAAGTTCCCGCGCGGCTTTGCGAAACTTCTCGACTTGTGATTCCTCCGCCCTTGGGGCGGGCTTCTTGGTCACTGGAAAGCGTCTCCTTTGTCGCTGTCGTCCTCATAAACCAAATCAAAGCTATTTTCGAGGATTTAAAGCCAGAGTTTCCGCTTAGCTTTTGTCCAATTTGAACCCGGAGGGGGCAGGCGATCTATCAATCCCTTAATGATGGGATCCAAAGTCGGCGTATCGCCCCCGCCACCTGATCCTCCACCACTACCACCCTTGCCTACTCCGTCATCGTTTGCCTTGAACGATGCAGATGCGGGTACGACCAAGCGATTGCGGCCGCTCTCGTAAAATCCCGCTTCCTCAGCGGATCGTTCCAAGGCTTGACGGGCCCCGTGACGTCTGTTTGGCCGCTACGCCCCAGGTTTTGATATCGCGCTCGAAAGCAGCCGCAGGCGGCACAACTCCGCCTTTATAATTCTCATATACGAGCTTGTAGAGAGGAACCGTCAGGAAGGCCTCTACCTTGGCCTTGCGCTCTTGAGTTGGGTCGGCGGACATACGTCCGAGCGGTGTCAACTTGAGATCGGGGAAAGCTCGCCGGAGGCCATAGCAAGGCGAATGCGATGGCACAGGAACCAAGCTGCCTCATAGGTGCATTCGAGTATGCGGTGCATCTGGTGAGCGCTAATGCCTTTCTTCGAGGCGCACATAAGGTGGATGGCCTGTAGCCACTTGGTGAGCGGCAGATGGCTTTCCTCGAAGATCGTGCCCATGCGGACGGTGAACTGCGAACGGCAGGCGCTGCACTTGTACAGGCCGTGACGCTCGACGCCGTTCGGGTTCTTCTTGGAAGGCTTGGTGCGAACGCCCTTCAAGGCATAGGTGCGATCAACGCTACCGCACTTCGGGCAAACCGGACCGTTCGGCCACAGTATGGATTCGACATGCTCGAAAGCCTTGGCTTCGTCATGGAATTCGGGGCGGGACAGAACGGACATAGCGATAACGATTGGAATCGTTATCGCAGTTCCATTTGGGTTTGTCAACCAGATAATCGCCGCTGGAAGGCGTCCACAGCGAAAGACCCGTTCGAGGCCTCCTTCGCTTTGCTTGCAGGCATCGCTTACCTGCAGCCCTTCATCGATGGCAACAAGAGGACCGGGCGATTGCTCAGCAACATCCCGCTACTGAAAGCAGGACTGCCTCCTGTCTCCTTCATCGGAGTGGGTAGAGCCGCTTACGGGCTCGGCATGACGACATGGTACGAACTGGCTGATACAAGCTACCTCGGTGAAGCGATCGCGGAAGGCTATGCAATCACAGCGCCGTCCTACCTTGTGGCAACGACCACCAAGAGAGTGCCGCGCTCAGTGGAGATCAGGATGCGACGGCGCCTTGACGACGCCGTCGCGGAGTATCTCAGCGGGGCAGTCGACAGTCCCGATTTGATGCCAAGCGATTTCGCGAGAGACGCATTCAGGGATCTCGAGGGAGAAGACCTGGATGTCACAGTTCAGTCCTTCGCGGACGTCATCGCGTCTATCAATGAGTTGAACTGCGTCTGCATACGGTGTCACGCCTGAGCCTTGTCGAAAAATATCGCAGGGTGAGACCCGGGGGAGGCCCCACACACGTTGGACCGTAGGCCGCCTGCATAAATCGTAACGGCAACCATTTGATATAACGTGATATTTTTCGGCCAAAGCAATTTTGCATGAAAGATGCATAAATTGACGCCCTTCCAATGAGTCCGCCTCCGTCATCAATCCGAATGAGCAGCCCGCTCAAAATTTCGAGTTGGTAAGGCGATATTGGAAGATGTCCTCGGGGTGATCGGCAGGACGTTCTACTATGGCGTGCGAGCGCGACAATTGCTTTGTGCATCCCGTTCCGCTTGGCGACGTTCATCGCCCAGGCCTTGTGTCACGGCCTTTTGCCTACGCGAGTCATCAGCGCTTGGGCAGCCTATAGATGAAGGTCCGCATCATGCCCCCCGCACCGGACTCGTCGAGCTTCGGCACCAGTCCCGGGATAGGCCCACCGCCTTGGAGCTTCTGAATCGCTGCGGAATGCTGATCGTCGCGGCATAGGCGAGTGCCACCACGGGGCCGACACCGCGGGGAGGTCGCGCGTCATTTCTGGTGATCATGAGCACTTTTTTGTGCAGGCGCAGCTTCTGTCGGGCGGGCAGCAGCCTCCATGATCTCTTCGAGATCGGGCATGCCTTCGACGGGCTCGCAAATCCGCTCCTGCGCAAGTCGAATACCCATCTGCCCGGTTCGCTGCCCCAGAGGTGCAACTCGCCGCAGCGGCCGGCCTACGGCCTCTATGCCGAGCAGCTTTTCTGGCGCGCCCTTCGCCGCGCCGCGTGGCACCAACCAGCGTTCCTGGCTCTGCCGCATCCGGCCTAGCTTTCGGCACACCGGCCGCTTCAAGGCACTATGCGCTTGGGAAGACCGCGCCCAATCTCGGCGACCATGAGCTGGCGCTCGGCCAGCGTCGCTGAACCCTCCAATGCCGAGCGAGCTTTCAAGTCGCAAGTCCGACAAAAGTGTGACGTAACGAACAGGCGGAATCGCGCATGAAAGCCGACATATTGAACTGAAACCGCTTGTTTGAGCTGGCACAACTTTTGCGCCTTGAACTGCAACGTCCACCCCGGAACGGAGCCGTTCATGTCTTTACCGACGATCTCGCTTGAGAGTTTGGTCAGCACTAAATCATTCGACCAGTTGCTGACGATCGCGAAATCCGCCGGTTGCGCATCTTCATCCTGCGGCTCGTCCGCAAAGCCGGACGAGATGGACTCCGCTGTCTGGGAGAAGATCAAGGACCATCCATGCTTTTCCGAAGAGGCGCACCACTATTTCGCGCGCATGCATGTGGCGGTCGCGCCAGCCTGCAACATCCAGTGCAACTACTGCAATCGCAAATATGACTGCGCCAATGAAAGCCGGCCCGGGGTCGTGTCGGAAAAGCTGACCCCAGAACAGGCGCGACGCAAGGTGATCGCGGTCGCCAACGAAGTGCCCCAGCTTTCCGTCCTCGGGATCGCCGGGCCGGGCGACGCCTGTTACGACTGGAAGAAGACAAAGGCAACTTTCGAACGCGTCGCCAGAGAAATCCGCGACATCAAGCTGTGCATCTCCACCAACGGTCTCGCGTTGCCGGATCATGTTGCCGAACTTGCTGACATGAATGTCGATCATGTGACAATCACCATCAACATGGTTGACCCCGAAATCGGCGCAAAGATCTATCCTTGGATCTTTTACAACCATCGCCGCCACACCGGCATCGACGCTGCCAGGATCCTGCACAAGCGGCAGATGTTGGGCCTGGAGATGCTGACCGCGCGCGGCATTCTCACCAAGATCAATTCGGTGATGATCCCCAGCGTCAACGACGAACATCTGATTGAGGTCAATAAATGGGTAAAGGAGCGCGGCGCGTTCCTGCACAATGTCATGCCACTGATTTCCGACCCGGCGCACGGTACGCATTTCGGCCTAACCGGGCAGCGCGGCCCAACGGCGTTTGAGCTGAAGACGCTTCAGGATCGGCTTGAAGGTGGCGTCAAGCTGATGCGCCATTGCCGGCAGTGCCGGGCCGACGCTGTCGGCCTGCTTGGCGAGGATCGTGGCCAGGAGTTCACGATCGACCAGATTTCCGACGACATCACCTACGACGCCAGCAAACGCGAGGCCTATCGGGAGGTGGTCGCGCGCGAGCGCGGCGATCACGTGGCAGCCAAAAGCCAAGCGGTCGCGACCGTCAAGGCAACGGATTCCGGCAAATCGCTCCACATCGCTGTGGCGACCAAAGGCGGCGGCCGGATCAACGAACATTTCGGCCATTCGGAGGAATTCCAGGTTTATGAGGTCTCTCACAGGGGGATCAGCTTCATCGGGCATCGCAAGGTCGAGCAGTATTGCCTCGGCGGCCGAGGCGCGGACGCCACCCTCGACGGCGTCATAGCTATGCTCAAAGGCATCGATATCGTGCTGTGCGCCAAGATCGGAGATTGCCCCAAGGATCAGCTCGCGGAAGCTGGAATCCGGGCAATGGATGTTTATGGCTACGACTACATCGAGACCGCTATCAGCGCGCTTTACGCCGCCGAGTTTGGGAGCGAACCACTGGCGGCGACGGCTTGAGCGTCTCGTCCCAACCGAATCAGGAGTTGAGAAATGGCCTTCAAGATCATCGCCTCGCAATGCACGCAATGCGGTGCATGCGAGTTCGAATGTCCATCGAGTGCGATCAAATTCAAGGGCGAGACCTACGTGATCGATCCGGAGCAGTGCACCGAATGCAAGGAGGCCTTCGATACCCAGCAATGCGCCTCGGTATGCCCGGTGTCGGGAACCTGCATTCCCGCCTAACCCTCCAATCGGGTTAGCGACGCGGTCGGGGTCGCTTCTGGAGCACGCCATGACCTCCGTAACGAACTGCAGCCGTAGAAAGGAGAAGGGGATGGGCCTCGGACGCGAACAGGAGGTCGAGATCCGCGAGCCTCCACGATTTATGCCGGGCGAGCGGGTCCGTGCCACACGCCACATAAAGAATGACGGCACCTATCCAGGTCGCGAGATAGGCGCAAACCTCGTGCGGAAGGGCGATGAAGGCTATGTGCGCGACATCGGCACCTTCCTCCAGCAGTTCTACATCTATGCGGTCGAATGGTTCGATCGCGGCACCGTCGTTGGCATGCGCTCCCACGAAATGATCAGCCTCGACAAACCCAGGGATTTTTGTGCCGAAATCACGTGTGGTCACTAACAAGGGAATAGGCCGATGAAGGTTATGATCCGCAAGACCGACGCCGGCCTATCGGCGTATGTGCCCAAGAAGGATCTCGAAGAGCCGATCATCGGCGTCGAGAATGAAGAGCTGTGGGGAGGGTCTATAACGCTCAGGAACGGCTGGCGGCTCGTTCTGCCCGACCTTCCGCGAGATACACCTTTGCCGATCACCGTCGAGGCAAGAAAGATTTCCGATGAGGATTGATGCCGCAGGTCGGCAAGCTGAGAGCGTCAAAGGGAAACGAGCATGAATAGGATCCTGTCCTTGGGCCATCTCATGATCAACCGGGACAGTCATGCCGCAAAGCAGCTTAAACTGCTGAAGAAGGCTCTCTGCGCCGATGAGATCATCCCGTATCTGGGTCCCGACCTGCTTCGACTTAGGTACGGGGAACCACCGGTACCGCACACGCCGCAAGCGGTTGCCGCAGCATTCAACGCGCGAGCGCCCGCTCCTTCCAAGATTCGCACCAATATGTGGTCGGTCGCTCAATTCATCGAGCAGCGCCGGCATCGGCGGACGCTCCAAGCCTGGATGGCTGAGATATTCGCGGGGCCGGTGGCGCCGACCGTTTTCCATGCCTGGCTCGCGACACTTCCGCTCTCGCTGATCGTCGATAGCTGGTACGATGGCGCCATGCGCGCGGCCCTCATAGACACCGGCCGCACTGATGTCGTCGAAATTCAAGGCGTCACGCGGGCGCACCCAATTGGCGACGTTTGGACGAAAACCTACGATTTGTCTGGAACGGAACTCCAACCAGACTCGGCGGCAACGACGGTCCTCTATACGCCGCACGGCAGCATCAAGCCGGCCGCAAACTTCCTTATCGCAGATTCGGATTACGTCGAAGCCCTAACCGAAATCGATATCCAGACTCCTATCCCTCGAGCCGTAAAGGAACGGCGCACCAAGCGCGGCTTCTTTTTCTTCGGCTGCCGGTTCGATGACCAGATGCTGCGCACCTACGCCAGACAGGTCATCAAGCGCTCAAGCGGCCCGCACTTCGCGGCGATTGATTCGGCAACGCTGACCAAAAACGAACGCCGCTTCCTTGCAGCAAACGCAATCACGGTCATAGACATGCCGGCAGGCGAAGCCGCGGCTCAACTGGTTGGGACAGGCGTCTAGCAGATGATAGCCAGCCTTGCATGTGATGGGCATTTGACGGGGGAGGCGTGCGCCTCAAGGCCCTCCAAACGGCCCAATATCACTGGAATGCACCTCCGAACAGCAAGGCTATCCGCGGCGTGACGAAGCCCGGGAATTCGCCCGCGAATGGAGAAGCAGCCGGTTCGGTCCAGGGCTTGAGCACGATCGCCCGCATTACCCGGATGAATTTACGGCACCCGTGGCTGGTCACCGTGGCTATCGGCTCGACACTCGTTGCGGCATCGCTCCAATTGCTCATCCCCGAGCTCCTCGGCCAGGCCATCGACCAGACCCAGACAGCCATCGGCGGGGGTGTCAGCGGAGCGGCAGCGCAAGAGGGACTGCGGACCTCAGCGCTCCTGCTGCTTGCCACTAGCGTGCTGCGCGGCCTCTTCACGCTGGCTCAGAACTATCTTGCCGAAGCGGTCGGACATCAGGTCGCATATGAACTGCGGGTCGCTTTTTATGAGAAGATCCAGCGGCTCAGCTTTTCTTTTCACGACCAGGCGCATTCAGCCGATCTGATCACGATCGGCATGCTCGATCTGGAAGGCGTGCGTATATACTTCTCTGCCGCTCTGGTTCGCACCGTGCTGCTCGTCATTTTGATCGGGGTCGGCGCCCACATGCTGATCTCAATCAACCTGGTTCTTGGTCTCCTCGCGCTGAGCTTTGTGCCGGTCGTCGGATGGTGCTCATCAATCACACAGATCAAGCTGCGCGCCACCTGGCTTGACCTGCAGGAGCGGCTTTGCGTCCTCAGCCGTGTAATGGAAGAAAATCTCACCGGCATGCGGGTTGTCCGCGCGTTTGCAGCGCAGGCCCACGAGATGCTGAAGTTCGACCGCGCATCGAAGAGTGCGCTTGGCCTGATGCACGAACGGGCCGAGATTTACGTGCGCAATATTTCCGCGATGAATTTCTCGTTCTTTTTCGCCATGGGGTTGGTTCTGTGGATCGGCGGCAACAAAGTCATCGCAGGCGAAATCAGCGTCGGAAAACTTGCCACGTTCCTTTCCTTTATGACCATTCTCCAGATGCCGGTTCGCCAGATAGGCTTGATAGTCGATGGCTTTGCCCGAGCCTCGACATGCGGTTCGCGCCTGTTCGGGTTACTCGACCTGGATATCGCGCTCAAGGACGCAGCAGACGCCAAACCGCTCGAAATCAGCGAGGGCACCTTGCGGTTCGAGGATGTTTCATTCGCCTATCCGGACGATGAGAACCGCCCAATTCTGAAGAATATCAGTTTTGAAGCCCGCAAGGGCGAAACCATTGCAATTGTCGGCCCGCCCGGCTCGGGCAAGTCGACGATAGCTCATCTGATCCCTCGTTTTTACGACGTCGCCAGCGGCGTCATCACGCTTGACGGCCAGGATATCCGCGAGGTCACCCTGGCGACGCTTCGCAGAGCCGTCGCGGTCGTGCAGCAGGATGCATTCATTTTCACCACGACGATCGAAAACAACATCGCCTATGGCGATCCCTGGGCCAACGCACAGCGGATCGAGCGCGCGAGCGAGTCAGCTCAGCTTCACGACTACATTCTCCGGCTGCCAGCCGCTTACAAGACAGTGGTGCGTGAGCGCGGCGTATCCCTGTCGGGCGGCCAGCGTCAGCGCCTGGCGATCGCTCGCACGATGATGCTGCGCCCGTCGGTCATCATATTCGACGACTCGACTGCCGCGATTGATGCCGCCACAGAACAGCGCATTCGCTCCGCGATGCGGCACTTTGCCAAGCACCGCGTGACCATCATCATCGGCCACCGGCTGAGTTCGCTCATGGATGCCGATGCAATCCTGTTTATCGAGAACGGCGAGATTATCGAGCGTGGCACTCATGAGGACCTTCTGGCGAAGGGCGGACGCTACAAGGCCCTCTACGATCTCCAAGCGCGCGCTTTTGATGACATGCCAACCAAGAGGGGGTGCTGATGCTCCACGGTAGCGAAGTCGAGGCGGAGCGCGACGACGCCCGCGACGACCGGCGTCCGCCCCATGCGGTCGTCGGTTCGCATCGCATCGAAGAGGAGATGTTCGGGCAGGCGTTTGACAAGAATATTGTCCGACGCATTTGGGGGTTCGTGCGGCCCTACCGCACCAATTTGATAGTCTCGGTTGCCGCGATGTTGATACTCACCGGCACGCAGCTTCTCGTCCCGCTGATCATCCGCTTTGCCATCAACCACGGCATGCAGCCTGGAAGTGGCGATCGTTCGGCCCTGCTCGCAGCCGCCTGCGCCTTCCTTTTCACCATCTCGGTCAATTTCGGCGCCAGCTACACGCAAGAGATCGTGATCTACAAAATGGCGGAGACAGTTCTGTTCGATATTCGGCGCGCCACGTTCGGCCATCTGCAGGAAGTGGCGCTTTCCTTTATGGACAAGACAGAGGTGGGACGGCTGATGTCGCGTCTGCAGGGCGACGTCAATTCCATGCAGGAATTCCTCGAAACCTCGGTGTTTTGCCTGGGCGACATCATTCTTGTCTTTGGCATCGTCTTCGTCATGCTGTGGATCGATGTTCGCTTGGGGATCCTTACGTTTTCACTGGTGCCTGTTCTCTTCATCGTGCGCATCTTCTGGCTGCCGCGCGGCCGCGGTGCCTTCATGGCTGCCAATGAGGCCAATTCGGTTTCCAACGGCGCGCTGGCCGAAGCCATTCATGGCGTTAGGGCAGTGCAGTCCATGGACCGGCAGCAGGTCAATTTGATGCTTTATGACGACAAAGCCCGTGCCAATCTCAAGACACATCTGACCGCCGCCAAATACGCCCAGATCATGGTGCCGATCGTCGATAGCCTGACGGGCGTTGCCATGGCTGTCGTCATCGTCGTCGGCGGCTCAATGGTCATGAGTGATCGCATCGATGTGGGTGTGATGGTCGCGTTCCTCTTCTACATCCAGCGCTTCTTCGATCCGATCCGCTCCCTCACCTTGCAATATTCGATCATGCAAAGGGCGATGGCGTCGGGAAAGCGACTGACCGACGTTCTTGACGTCAAGATTGAGGTCCAGGACAAACCGAATGCCACGGTGCTTTCGCCCGAGATGGACGGCTCGATCGAGTTCAGGAACGTTACTTTCGGATACGATCCCAAGCATCCGGTATTGAAGAACGTGTCGTTTCGGGTCAATCCCGGCGAAACCGTCGCCCTGGTGGGGCCGACGGGTTCAGGTAAATCGAGTGCAATGGCCCTCGTCCACCGCTTTTATGATGTCCAGGAGGGCCAGGTGCTGGTCGGCGGGTATGATGTGCGCGATCTCACCCAGAAATCACTTGGCCGTCAGATCGCCATGGTGCTTCAGGAGCCGTTCCTTTTTACCGGCACGATTTTCGAGAACATCCGCTACCACAAGGCTGAAGCCACGCGGGAAGAGGTTATCGAGGCCGCTATGGCGGTCGGCGCGCACAGCTTCATTGTGCGCCTTCCTGGTGGATACGATGCCGATCTATGTGAAGGTGGCGGCAATCTCTCGCTGGGCCAGCGCCAGCTTATCAGCTTTGCCCGTGCGCTTGTCGCAAACACCAAGATTCTGGTACTCGACGAAGCAACCGCCAATATCGATAGCTATACGGAAATGCTGATTCAGAAGGCTATGGTCAGGCTCCTCGAAGGCCGCACTGGCCTCGTCATCGCCCATCGCCTTGCCACAGTCCGAGGTGCCGACCGTCTTATCGTTCTTCAGAATGGCAAAGTCGCCGAATCCGGCAAGCACGACCAGTTGATCGAAATGGGCGGTCTCTATTCCAAACTCTACAGGCTCAACCACGCCTCGTTCGACGACACGCCCGATGAGCAACTCGACACCTCCCAAGCAGCGGGCTACAGATCTGAGGCGCGAAGTTCTGAGGAGCCGGCGCATTGGTGCAAGCGCTTTGCCGAACGGTGATAGTCGACGCGTCGCCGGCTTTGCCCAAGCAGATCGAGCGCCTGTGCGATGTCGAGATCGCCATCACCCATGACGGGCATTTGATTTTCCCGAAAAAGGCTCGCGACGGGTCCCGTGCTTCTTGTCCAAGCCTCGCGGCGTCTCAGAAAAGCACGCCTCATAGACTTGCTGAAGCCCGACGAGGATCGCTTATTCATTGGTGTAGCATAGATCGTCGAAATCTGACCGGGCGTTAGCCTCATGGACGAAGCCGAGAAACGCTACGCGCTTGGCGCATAGCTGGCCCAAGATCTGCTCCATCGTCTTGAGCAAACGGGGGCTTCCGGCGCCGCCTTATCTTGAGCCAAGTTATTGGTTTCCGGTTTCGCTCAAGTCCTGTCGAAATGAGGCCGGAGCGGCATATCGTCATGTACGCTCACGGTTTGCCGTTCGATCTTGTGGTGAATTTTGGGCGGGCAGTCGCCACAGTGCAGGGCTTCAAGGCGCGCAATGATTTCGGCGTCATCTTGGGTCTGCCTCTTGTTGTGGCGAACATACTCGACCCAAGTTGGCACATGATAACACTCGGTCCACAGTTCGGGCTTTTCCAGGTCACGCAGCAGCGCCCATTGCCTGGCGCCATCTCGCAGTCGCGCTTTTCGCCATGATGTCATCACATTGAGAAATTCTGGAACGTCTTTCTGGTGAATACGATAATCGACCATTATCATGATCGGACCGCTTCGTGGTCGCAGGTCAAGCTGCAGGGTTGGTTCGCAAAACGTGTTGGTCGGATCGAGTTTGAGCGTTTCAAGATCCGGAAGACGAAAAATAACGCCGAGCAGTCCGCCAAGTACAAGAACCGAGCTTGCGATGAGCAAGGTTCCCGAAACGCCTTGCAGATCCGCTAACTGGCCCCAGAGCCAGCTTCCCGCTGCCATGCCGCCATATGCGGCCGTCTGATAGAGAGAGAGGGCTCGTCCCACCACCCACCGAGGCGCCGAAAGCTGAACTGTGACGTTAAACAGCGTGAATGACTGGACCCATGCCGCACCGGCTGGCATGACGAGGAGGCAGCTCAGCCAAACGTGCTCGCTCCACGACACAAGCAAGCAGCTGATCGCCAGTGTAAAGAACGCACCGCGGACGACCCCTTCGTTGGAGAGAATTTCGCGGGCGCGTCCGATGAGGAGCGCGCCACAAATCGCTCCCAGACCGAAAAAGCCAAGCATCACTCCGTAGGTGACCGCAGTGCCCTTAACCTGTTCGCGAACAACCAACGGCAGGAGAGCCAAAATGACGACTGCGGCGAGGCCGAAAATGAAACTCCGGCACATCAGTTTGAGAAGGTTTGGCGACATAAGCACATAGCGAAATCCTGCCGCCATCGCGCTTCCGAAAGCCTCCCGCGGCAGCGCTCGTCGCGCCGGTACAGTTTTCCAACGTAACAGCGCGGCGATCAGGGCGACATAGCAAAATACATTGAAGAGAAACGCGAAGGCCGCCCCGGCGGTCGCCACGATTATGCCGCCAATCGCCGGTCCGATGCTGCGCATGAGATTGTAGCTCATGCCGTTGAGCGCAACTGCGCTTGGGAGGTCTTCGCGAGGCAGGATGTCTCCCATCGAGGCTTGCCACGACGGATCGTGCAATGCCCAACCACAGCCGATCAGGAACGTGAGACCCAGAAGGGTCCCGGGTGTGATTTCCCCTGTGTAGGTCAAGAGCGCCAGGGACGCTGATACGCAAACCATCAGCAGTTGCGCCATTAGCATGATCCGGCGACGGTCAAAGTTATCCGCAAGCGCTCCGGCTGCGAGCGAGAAGATCATGTAGGGCAAGGTGGTCGATGCCTGTACGAGCGCCACCATTCCATGGGAGCTGGCTATACTCGTCATCAGCCACGCAGCCGCCACACCTTCGACTAGCGTCCCCAGATTCGAAACAAGGGCCGCCGACCACAGAGAACGGAATGTCTTGTGCTGAAAGGGTACGAGTGGAGATGTTCTCTTCGCCATTGTGGGAAACTTCGGAATCGACCGCGGGGCTGGCTCTCTTCAGCTCACTCAACCATGGCCTCGCGGCTCAAGCCAAGCCGCCACAACTATCTGCCTGCTAACCCAGGTAGATAGTTGTGGGCAGACGCTAAAGGGATAGCGAGGTCCGGCGTTATCATCCGCTGGCGAGTTCTTCAGGCGCACTGAACTCAATCGAGATGCAGCAGTTTTTCAATTTCAAGAAGAGTTCCCGAGTTCCCCGACGGCAAGATGCGACATTTGATCCGATACTGCATCGCCTTGCAGCTTCGGACGCTCAAGCGTTCCTCGCGCGCAGGCCTGAGTTTGGCCCGCTTGCGAACACTGGCGCGACCCGGTGTCACTTGCTCGTCGAGGGACTTTTACGATAAAGCTCCGCGTGAACCGGAAGCGCCAGGATTTCCGAGCGGCGACTTCATTCTTTTATTCGTTTCTCATCAGGAAGGAACTATGAGGCGGCAAACGCGACCATTCATAGTGGAAGTCAAACAGAAGCGCCGTTATCAAAAAACCGCCCGTTCCATCTGGGGCGATTTCGACATCGCCGCGGCGATGGGCGAAACTTCAGAGGAACTCCAGAAGATTCAACCGTCAAATCGTCAGCTTATTGACTCTACTGTCGTGGCCATTGATGCTGAACCTTTGCACAAACCGCAAATGGAGAATTTCATGGCAAATCGCCTGGAAACCGAAACAGCAGTAATTCCTACCGAACCTGCGGCCGAAGCGGAAACGTCAAAATTGAGGGCGAGAACACCGAGGTCGAGGAAGCCAAAGGCCGAGCCGATTGCGCCTGGCCGCAAGAACGGCGCCAAGTCGACATCCGCGACCACTGAAGCACCGCCATCGGCACGGACAGGCCGCAAGGTCTACTCCGCAAAGGAGCGCGGCCAGAAGCTCGCTCAGATCGAGACGTTGATAGGCGGCGGCGCCACTCTCAAGGGCGCGGTGAAGCAGGCCGGCATCTCGGAACAGACATATTATCTTTGGAAGAAAGCGGCGACGCCTGCAGCGGACAGCGACGAGCTGAAGGATCTCGTCGCGCTCGAGGAAGAAAACAAGCGGCTGCGGAGCCTGCTTGCGGATCGTCTGCGCAAGGAAAATGCGGAACTGAAGAAAAGGCTTGGGCTGGATTAATCCAGCCTGAGCTTGCGGCTTCCCATATCGGCGCGCGCTGCCAGGCGATGTCGTGCTGCCTTTTGCTGCGTTGCGGTGAACGACCGGATTGGGCGACTAGGTTCACCGTTCATCGGCGGCGGCCAGAACGAACGACATTGTCGAAGCGGCCAATTTTGCGGCAGTAGACCGGTGACGATCCAGTTCCTCCCGAGGATGAATTGCCGCCTTTTCCTCTTGAAGCGTCATCGGGCTGACAACACATTCTGCAATGGTCGGCGGGAGGCTCGCCTCGCAAGTTGGCTGTTCAGCAGGTCGGGAGGAAGGAAATGAAGGCGCAGGCCTTCGGTAGTCCTATTTTCGTGAAGTGTGCCGCTTATGTCGTGCAAGAGATTACGAACCTCGAGGACGCCATCGATTTTCTCGATGAGTGGCCCGAAGATCGCAGGGACCTGATCCACGAGACTGCCCTTAAAGCATGCTGTGACGCTTATGATGGGAACAAGCCCTTAAGCGCAGCCCGCGCTGCCTTTTACGGCTTTGCGAAACGGGCCGCCATATTGGAAGATCCAACCTCGGCGATGCAGTGGATTGCCGCCTGCAAGACGGGCGGTGGCAAACGGTCTGTGTGAACAGCGACGTTGAGCGAGGGGGCTGGAACGCGGGGCAATGTGGTCCCGTGAAGGATTGCGTCCCAGAAAACCAGTTCAAATCATCGTCCGGAAACGGCATCCGACCTAGGCAGGCATAGCGATGCCAATCCCCCGTAGACCGCGCGCTGCAAGGCTATCGTCTGGCAGCGGGCTAGTTGCTGGTAAACGCTGCGGGCAACTCCTTCGAGCCGCCCTACGCACGGATTCCTGGTCAGGCAAATCGGGTCATGATTTCAGAATGAATCATCACTGCAGTGTACAGAGACGCTTCCAATGGCAAATCCCCAAACGCGAGCTGGCAAAGAAGATAGTTGGCCCCGGCCACTTCCAACTGACCGAGAATAGCGTCCCGCACAAAAGCTGCCGTTCCCGCTATGCACAGTTCGCTTTCAATCGCCGCTTCGAAGGTCAGCGGCAGGTTTGGTGGAGTCGGAATGCCATTGAGCTCGTAAAGAAACTTGAAGCTCTTGATCCATGTTTCATAAGCAGGTGCCGCGATCGAATAGGCATGCGTGTCAGAACGCCCAATCACGATCATGCGCAGCAATCCCAGCAACGGCGACGGATTACTTTTGTCAGTGATTTCCTCCCGCTTGGAACGGAAGGCGTCGGTAACTTTGCGGACGCAGGAGCTATGTCCTACGCACGCGAGATTTGCGCCATTCGCGGCTGCCCAACTTGCCGATTCGGGTCGATTGGTGGCGACCCATATCGGAAGACGCGGGCGCTGATGGGGTCTAAGCGTCAAGGGAACTCTATTCAGCTTAAAGTGGCGGCCCCTATAGGATAACTTCCCGCCTTTCATGGCGGCGATTACGATTTCGCTAGCCTCCGAATAACGGCCTGGCACTGCGTCCGCGCCAATCCCAAAATAATTTAATTCGGCTGGGAGAAAGCCTCGCCCTATACCGAGCTCCACCCTACCACCGCTCAACTGGTCAAGTATACAGATCTCTTCGAACGCCCGAAGTGGATGGTAGAGGGTTAAGAGCATCACCAGGGGACCCACACGCAGTTGGCGGGTGCACTGTGCGACGCTCGATAGGAAGAGATTTGGCGACGCACCCCTCCTATGGAGAGTGCAGTGGTGCTCTGCGAGATGATATGCATAAAAGCCAAGGTGATCGCAGGCCTCCGCCAGCTTGAGGCGATCGGCGTATTGTAGGCCGATGTCGCGACCGTCCTCATCCAAGTGATCGAAGATTCCGAAATTCGGCTTCGAAGGTAAGACGTTTTTCACTCTGTTGTCTCCCGATTTGACGCGGAAGGTCCTTACTTCAGACGAAGCTAGAAGCGATCAAAACAACGGCATATTTTTGCGAGCAACCGCTTTCTGCGGGGATATAAATATGGTTTCTACAGGCAGACTGGATTCTACATACTTCTTTGGTATTTATAATATCTACGACATCTCAGGCAGCAGTATATCCACTTGCTCTTGTGCCTATGCTTACTCTTACGTGTTGTAGGTGAGTTCTCGCTGGTATTTAACCGGCTTTCGGCGCGTTTGTTTTCATCAATCCGCGAGTCCTCGCTTGGTGTCTGCGGCTCGCCCGTGCTGTGGTGGTGACCGATCCGGCGAAGGGACGACTCGCAACGAGGCGGCCTCACTTGGCGGCTGCGGGACGCGTGGCTGGCCGGCCAATGTCTCGGCAAGATGACGCCCTGCAAACGCCGCTTCCAACTGCACCTGATCCAATTCGCCTTCCCAACGGGCGACCACGAGCGTTGCCACGGCATTGCCGATGATGTTCGTAAGGGCCCGGCACTCGGACATGAAACGGTCGATACCGAGGATCAATGCCATGCCAGCCACCGGAACGGACGGCACCACAGAAAGAGTAGCGGCCAGTGTGACGAAGCCGGCGCCGGTGACCCCCGCCGCCCCCTTAGAGGAAAGCATCGCAACGAGCAGCAATAGGATCTGATCGCCGATCGAGAGATCCGTATTCGTCGCCTGGGCGATAAAGAGGGCCGCAAGCGTCATATAGATATTGGTGCCGTCCAGATTGAAGGAATATCCCGTCGGAATGACCAGCGCTACGACTGAACGCTTGGCGCCAGCCTTCTCCATCTTCTCCATGAGAGTGGGCAGCGCGGCCTCCGAGGAGGACGTTCCAAGAACCAATAGCAGCTCTTCCTTGATGTATCGGATGAGAGAGACGATCGAGAAGCCATTGTAACGGCAGACCGCGCCGAGAACGATAAACACGAATAGAAAGGCCGTGACGTAGAACGTCCCGACCAACATTGCGAGATTGACGACGGAGCCGATGCCGTACTTGCCGATTGTGAAGGCCATGGCGCCGAACGCGCCGATCGGGGCAGCCTTCATCAGGATGCCAACGAGCGCAAAGACCGGCACAGTGAGCGCCTGGAGGAAGGAACTGATCGGCTTGCCCATCTCTCCAACCATCGCAAGCGCAATGCCAAACAGGACCGAGAAGAAAAGGACCTGAAGGATATCGCCGTCTGCAAAGGCGGCCACAATCGTGGTCGGAATGATGTTCATCAGAAAGCCCGTCACGGACTGCTCGTGGGCCTTTGCGGCATAGGGATTGACGGCTTGGATATCGATCGAGGCCGGATCAATGTTGAGGCCGGCGCCGGGTTGAACGACATTGGACATGATGAGGCCGACGATCAGTGCCAGAGTCGAGAAGGTGAGGAAATAGACCATCGCCTTGCTGGCTACCCGTCCGACCTTTTGAAGGCTGTGCATGCCGGCGATGCCGGTCGCGACGGTCAAAAAGATTACCGGTGCGATGATCATCTTGACGAGCTTGATGAAGGCGTCGCCAAGCGGCTTCATGTTTTCGCCGATTTCGGGGTTGAAATGGCCGAGCGCGACGCCCAGTGCGATGGCGGCAATCACCTGCACGTAAAGCCGTGCATAGAAAGGCTTGCGAGGCGGGACATTTGCGTTGGGGCCCTTTGCGGTTAACATAATCTCTCTCCCAGACCGGATCTTGGCACTGCCTCTTCTCCCCGGGTTATTCCCGATCGCTGCGCTCCGGTCGAACGCTGCTGCGCTGTTCGTCGCAAGACATATGCCAAACGGAGAGGCCAAGCGGATCGCGCAATTTCGGATGTTTTCAGGGAGGTTGCGCCACGCACGTGTGTGAATTTCCGCACTCCATGGTTCCAATTGGCGAAATCCGGCACTAAAGGTGAGTCTGGAGAACGCGGTAGCGAACGACGGCATCAGCGAGGGTGGCTTGCATAAGGCCCCGTTCAACTTCCCTGGCAGATTGGGCACCGGCAGATTTCTCTGGCTTGCGGTTTTGGCTGCACTTCTTGGTCCCGGGCTCGGTTTTTTTGTTTTTACAGCCGGCCGTATTGCCGGCACCAAAGCTGAGTCAGACCTACGCGATCGAGCTTTTGCCGCGCGCCCGCTTGCAGCCGACACTTTGAAAGGAGATGTCGAGAAGCAGCGATTGATTCCGCGCGTCTTGGCTCGTGATGGTGCGGTCCAGGAGATGCTTCGCCGTCCGGCCACCGGTGGGGAAGCTGCGCTGAATGAAAAGCTTCGAGCCATCGCGCGCGACGCCGCCTCTTCAGTCATCTACGTCATCAACAGTGAGGGAACGACGGTTGCTGCGAGCAATGCTGGCGAACCCACCAGTTTTGTCGGCCGCGATTACCGTTTCCGTCGCTACTTCGTTGAAGCGATGGCGAGCGGCATGGCCACGCAATACGCACTTGGTACCGTTAGCAAGCGCCCCGGCCTCTTCTTGTCGAGCCGGATCGATGGACCGGAGGGGCCACTCGGTGTCGTCGTGGTGAAGGTCGAGCTCGATCGTGTGGAGGCGAGCTGGCGCGAGAGCGGTTTCGTGGTCTTCACGAGCGACGAGCGCGGCGTCGTCCTTTCGACCAGCGTGCCTCAATGGCGTTTTGGCGCTCTCTCCCCGCTTTCCAAAAAAGAGGCAAAAATCGCCCGCGATCATTTGCAACTGCCTGGCGCGGCGTTCGAACCCGTTCCGCTTTCGCACCGCAGCGGCAACCTGGTCACCGCAAGTACCGCCGACAAGGCAGCCGGCTTTGTCACAGTTTCGCAGGATCTCGGCAAAGTGGTCCCAGGTTGGCGGCTGTCACTGCTCATTCCTGCCGACGCAGAGATTTCCGCGGCGATGATGACAGCCCGCGCCACAGCACTACTTGCCCTCGTGCTCGTGGCATTTGCCGTTTTCATTATTGTTCGACGGCGCCGGATGATCCGACAACGGCAGGACGCGCTTGCGCGCATGAACGCGGAACTGGAACATCGCGTCAACTTGCGTACGGCAGAGCTCCTACGTTCGAACGAAGCGCTCGCAGCTCAGATAGCCGAGCGCGAGAATGCCGAGGCAAGAGTGCGCCGGTTACGTGATGAACTCTCTCAGGCGAATCGCCTCTCAATTCTTGGTCAGATCGCAGCCGGAGTTGCTCACGAGATTAACCAGCCGGTCACAGCAATTCGCACCTATGCCGAAAATGCTTCACGTCTTCTCCAAGGCGATAGGCCGCAAGAGACCGCAGGGAATTTGAAATCGATCATCGCTATAACGGGACGTATCGGGGCGATCACCGAGACGCTGCGGTCGTTCTCTCGCCGCGCAACCGGTTCCGTGGGGCCAATATCGGCGGAGGAGGCGATCGACGGGGCGCTTTCGCTCCTTTCGAGCCGAATCCGCGAATCTGGCGTGACGATCGAACGGCAACTGACAGATCCGTCTCCGATGGTGATGGCAAGTTGCGTTCGGCTGGAGCAAATCCTAGTCAATCTCTTGCAGAATTCACTCGATGCCCTGAAAGGCCTGCCGCAGCCGCGGATCGAGATAGCACTTGGCCAGAACAAGGAAACAGTCACCATTTCGGTTCGAGACAACGGTGCCGGCCTCGCCCCTGAAATTCGCAAGAGCCTCTTCATGCCATTTACCACAAGCAAGGAAAAGGGGCTCGGCCTTGGCCTGCTTATCTCAGAGGAAATCGCCCGCGAACTCGGCGGCTCGTTGCGGCTCGATGCCAGCCACGAGAGGGGGACTTCCTTCACCATCGAATTGAGGCGTGCCGAATGAGTTGCGAAAAAGGACCTGTCATCTTCGTTGACGACGACGATGACCTGCTGCCCGCTGCAGGGCAGATGCTGGAACTTGCCGGCTTTAGCCCTATCGTCGTCAATTCCGCCGAGGCGGCACTCGCCAGAATCGACGAGAACTTCAATGGTCCCGTCGTCAGCGACATCCGCATGCCCAAAATGAACGGGCTTCAGCTCTTTGAACGAGTGAAAGCAATCGATACGGACATCCCTTTTGTCCTTATCACTGGGCACGGCGACGTCGAACTCGCCGTTGCCGCCATCAAGGACGGCGCTTACGATTTCATCTCCAAGCCATATGAGACCGACCGGCTTTTGGTGACGCTGAATCGCGCTTCCGAAAACCGGCACCTGGTCCTGGAAAACAGGCGCCTCAGGGATGCGGTCGTCCGATCCGCGGGCGATATGCCTCTCCTAGGGAACGCGCCGAGTATGACACGGCTGCGAGACACGATTCGACAGATCGCCGATACGGGTGTGGACGTCCTTGTGGAGGGTGAAACCGGCACGGGCAAGGAGGTGGTCGCGGACCTGCTTCACCGCTGGAGCAGTCGAATTACCAAGCCGTTCGTGGCCTTGAACTGCGGGGCGCTGCCCGAAAGTGTCATCGAAAGCGAACTTTTCGGCCACGAAGCAGGCGCGTTTACCGGTGCGCACAGGCGCAGGATCGGTCGGCTCGAATACGCGAATGGCGGCACCCTATTCCTCGACGAAATTGAGTCCATGCCGCCTGCACTCCAGATCAAACTCCTAAGAGTACTCGAGACCCGCCAGATCACGCCACTTGGAACCAATGAAACCCGCAGCATCAATGTTCGTGTCGTGGCTGCGACAAAGGTCGATCTGAGCGATCCGGCCGCCCGCGGTGACTTCAGGGAAGATCTATATTTCCGTTTGAACGTCGTGACGGTCAATATCCCGCCTCTTCGCGAGCGGCGCGAGGACATCCCGATCCTCTTTGCGCATTTCCTGGAACGCGCGTGCAAACGCTTCGGCAAGCCAGTGTGGGAGATAACCGCGGCCGTGCGTAATCATTTCATGGGCCATGATTGGCCCGGCAATGTCCGCGAACTTGCGCATTTCGCGGATCGGGTTGCATTGGGACTTGAGGGGGCGCCGAATTCGCTCCCTGGAAAAGGAGGCGCTGAATTAAGCCTCTCTCTTTCCGAAAAGGTTAGTCTTTATGAGGCGACCGTTATCCGCAACGCTTTGCGGGAATGCGATGGCGACGTGAGGAGGACGACCGAGTTTCTGCAGGTGCCTCGCAAAACCTTTTACGACAAGCTGAAACGCTATGGAATAATTCCGGGCCTGTATCGAAGCAGCCGCGATTGTTCTTGAACTCGCCAGTCCCGCCGAAAGGCTGCTATGGCTTGTGGGCACCGGAAAAATGAGCTGCTTGCGCCCAACAATACTTCACCGGTGCGGATACGTCGGGGGCGCGCTCTGGCAGTGTGCGGATCGTCTCGTGAGGCGGGCCCTGACGATCGGGCAGTTTGGGATCAGTCCTTTTTGGCTCCGATACCTGAAAATTCCGTGACCCGTCCTCTATGTTCCCCGTGACTTCCTGTTAGACTCGAATCATGACCAAGCGCCCCACAATTGCAGATCTCGCCCGCGAAGCCGGCGTTAGCGTAGCGACCGTCGATCGGGTTTTGAACGGTCGTCGACTGGTGAGGGAACAGACCGCTCGACGGGTCTGCGAGGCGGCCCGCGCCATCGGCTACAACGCAACTGGTCTGATGCATCAGCGCGCTCAGCGGATTTTGCCGGAGTACCGATTAGGCTTTATTCTCAGAATGCCGGCCGATCATTTCTATCAGGATTTCGCGCGAGAGATCAAAGCTGCTGTCAGCGCGGCACATTCCTTCCGGGGCATTCCAGTCGTTGAATTTGCGCCCTCGCATAGGCCTAGCGACCTGGTCGAGCTGCTTGAGGACATGGGTGCACGCTGCCACGCGATCGCGATGATGGCACCGGATCATCCAACCGTCACGGCAGCTGTCGAAGCACTCAAATCGAACGGAACCCCGGTTTTTTCCCTGCTTTCCGATTTTGCCGCCGGCGTGCGCGAGGGCTATCTGGGCCTCAACAACCGCAAGGTTGGACGGACGGCCGCTTGGATGTTTTCCAAGGTTGCAAAAAGGCCAGGCAAGGTGGCGGTCTTGGTCGTCAGCCATCGTTTTCAGGGTCCCGAATTGCGAGAAACCGGCTTTCGCTCATACTTTCGTGAGAAAGCGCCGACGTTCGAGGTGCTGGACACGCGCGTGAACCTCGATACGCGGCAAACCACCTACGAGGCCACTCGCGACGTCATACAACGCGAATCCGAACTTGTCGGTTTGTATGTCGCCGGCGGAGGTACGGAGGGCGCCATCGCTGCGCTCCGGGAAGAGGGCGATGGTCGGGATCTCCTCGCGATCGTAAACGAGATCACGCCAGAGTCGCGGGCAGCACTCGCGGACGACATCATTACGATGGCGGTTGCCACGCCCCTGCGCCAGCTTTGCCAGGAGTTGGTGACGCTGATGGTCAGGGCAATCGAGACAGGCACCGCGGAGGCGCCATGGCAGACGTTTTTGCCGTTTGAGATTTATCTGCCGGAAAACATTTGAGGCGAGATTCGCTCTCGTTGATCGGTTCGCCACGACAGAGCATAACAAATTCCACCGTATCTCATCAACGGAAACGTTCTTCGACTCTGCTCCCGTGTTCTTCTCGTCCGGTCTCGACGATGGCCTGCGACATGAAACTGAAGAGCCGCATAACTGAGCTACCAGACCCATCGCCAGGCTGATGTGAGGAGCTTGCTCACAACGGCGCACGACGACCATATGATTGTCTGGAAATCAGAAAGACGATCCCAATCCGCGGTTCGGCGAGCTGGGCGGTGGAATGCATGCAACAATAGTCGATTGGATTGCAACAGCCGCCGATGCCCAGGCAATCGCTTCTGCAATGGATGAGAGAAAAGTCGCCGTTCAATCGTTATGCAGCCACCCCACGATCCACGGTGTGGATGAGTTTAATCAAAACAATTGATTTTGCGATTTTTTTGAAATGAGGCAACTCGCTGGATCGAATGCGTCTGTCCTCGCAACGACCCCCTTTTTTCAATTCGAAGAGCATAAGGTCGGAAAGGAAAGCAATATGCATCGTCGTCGCCTGATCAAAGGGTTCATTGCACAGGGCGCTTGCCTCATCTGTGCGGCGTCCGCGCGTGCGGAGGGGGTCCATTGGGGATACACCGGTCAGGTGGGGCCTGAGCACTGGGCCGATCTGGACAGGAAGAACTTCGTCTGTTCGGCGGGTACGCAGCAATCACCCGTTGATATTACCGGCGCTGTTGAGGCCGACATGCCGCGCATCGCAGTAGATTGGCACAAGGGCCGCCGCAAGATGGTGAATAACGGCCATACCATTCAAATCAATATGCCGGAAGGCAGCACGCTGACCCGCGGGGATCGCACTTTCGAATTGATCCAATTCCATTTTCATGCGCCAAGCGAGCATCGCATAGCTGGCAAGAGTTTCCCGATGGAAGCGCATTTCGTCCACAAGGACACAAAGAGCGACAGCTTTGGCGTCCTGGGAGTCTTTCTGATACCAGGCGCGACAAACGATAGCTTTGCAAGCCTGGCAGCAGTCTTCCCTGCGTGGCCAGGCGCCTCAACGGCCGCCGACATCGATCCCAGCGGGCTTCTCCCGGCCTCGCTCAGCTACTGGACCTATGAGGGATCGTTGACGACGCCGCCATGCACCGAGAACGTTGAATGGATGTTGGCAAAAGAACCGATTGAGGTCGACGCCGCGGATATTGCTCGATTTACCTCGCTATATCCCCAGAACGCACGGCCTATCCGTTCACCTAATCGGCGCTTCATCCTAGACATCAACTGAGGCGTTGGAATGCGGCAGTAAAGAACGTTGGCCGGCAGAGGAGGCGGTCGCAGAACGCGAAAGGCGACCGCTTTGCTGCCTATCCGATGAAGATGAAAGCGGCCGGATCATTGGCGCCGAGATAACCGCAACGCAGGCCGGCTTCGTTAATGCGCCAGCGATGTGTCATCGGCACCGAGCACATCTCGTCCATAAAAGTTCTCGGACCGCAGACTTGCGGCTCCGGGCATGATCGCCTGCCGATAGACAGGACGCTCTATTGGTTAAGGCACCGCCACTCCTCGATGGGAGCACCGGTCGGCATCGAGCAACCGCTACAGATCTCCACCACCCCTCCCCAGATGCAGCAGGGCCCAGTCCCGGCGCCGTTGGCTTTTTGGTGGAGGCCCGCTTCTGGATCGGTAGTCGAGGCGTGCGTATTGTCCGACCGCTTTTAGCCTTTGAAGCTCAATCGCTGTTGCGTCCCACCGGCATAAGGCATGGTCGCAGGCGCATTCCGCGCCGCAGCATAGGCATCGTATCGTGGCGCACCTCGCGGCGGCCAGCCTGAGGCCCTGCCCGCCTCTCAACTCCTCGTAGGATAGTTGTGACTCACCGAAGCCAGGCCTACCCGTCCCAACGGCGCCGCCCGACATCTTTTGTCGGGTTTGTCGAGTTCACGATAGGGGCGTTCTTTAGCCGAGCTCTAGCTTTTCTTCAGGCTAATCGACTGAAAAGAAATCACAAAATTCCTTCTTCGGCTCAATCGATCAAACTGGCATGAATCTTGAGCATCTCCGTTGCCAGGCGGGCAGCAGCTGACTGTCGCGGTTCATATCACGGCTAGCCACAATGGAGGGCTGGAGTAAAGCGATACTCTACGGTTGTGCACGCGTTGCTCAAAGCACAGTAGACATGTGTTCACAGAACGGCCGAATAGCCGTGAAATACAACATCGCTCCGCGCGGAAGCAGCGTATAACTTCATGGAATGAGAAATGAACGCCCCCACTATTTCACTCGTCAGTGCTCGTGTTCTGTGGTATAGGCGTATGTTCATCGCTGAACGATGCCTGATTTCGTTCGCGATGGGCATTTTTGCGCTGCTTCCAGTTTACCTGTTGTCGATTGGGCGAGACGAGATCTTTTTTGGCTCGATGTCAGCAGCGGGCATGGCGACCGCCATCTTGATAGTCTTGATCAGTCCTTCGCTCACCCGGCAGTTTAGCGTGCGAAGGCTTGCACCTATCGGCGGGCTTCTCTATGCAGCAGGCTGCGCGACCATCCTCATAAACGAGTTTTCGGGGGTGCGCGCGACACTCCCCTACTTCCTGAGCTACATGCTGCAATCAGGTGGATGGGCGCTGCACTTCACCGTGGGCTCAATCTGCATTGCCGCCCTTTCAAGCGATGCAGACCGGTCATCGAGCTTCATGGCCTACTCTGCATTCTCAACCTTAGGGCTAGCCTGCGGACCTCTGCTAAGCAGCCTCGTTACCCGGTTCACCGGCTTGGGCACGCTGGACATGTTCATTCTGGCAATGCTTGCGGCGACGGCAGGTTCCGCATTGTCATCGTGGGCAGCGCAGCATGCGGCGAACATCCGCGACGCCGATATTCCCAACAACGCCTCGCTTGCACGCGACCTTTTCACTCTCCTTTTCAGCAATTCTGCAATGTTTTTTGTACTCGTACTGCTGTCGGCAAGCATTTACACCACTTTGATAAACTTCCAGGCTCCATTTGCGAACAATTCCGGTCTTCGGTATGAAATATTTTTTGGCTCTTGGGCGATAGGAGCAGTCGGCTCTAGGTTTTCAATTGGTCCGCGCGTGAGCCGCGGTGCGCCCGATCGGATCTTGCCGTTACTCCTGGGCGGGATGGTTATTTCGCTTCTCGGTTTCCACTACTCTCCGGGTCATCCTGTTATTTACGCGATGGGATCACTGGCGACCGGCATAACCTACGGGCTATCGTATCCCTTGATGCAGGCAGAAGCTGTCCGCGTGACTGCGCCGCAGTCCCGAACCTTGGTGCAGATCATCTTCAGCCTTTCCTATTTCCTTGGCTTGTATTTCTTCCCCTTCGCTGCGGGCATCGTGTCAGTTCACCTGGGGTACGATACACTGACGGCGTTAATTCCCGGCTTGGCTCTGCTGCAAACGGCTATTGCTCTTCTTGGCTATCGCACGACTCGGCGCAACCCGGCTTCGACCGCGGCCGGCGACAAAGGCTAAAGCACGATGTGCGGGAGGTCCCATGTCGTCATCGGAGCCGGCCCAGTCGGCCGGGCGGTTGCCCTGCAACTTGCGAGCCAGCAGGACGCGTTGGTTGTGCTGATTGACAGGAGCCGTTCTGTGCTTGCTAAGGCGCAAGGGCTTCTGAGCGACGTCAAAAACATCCGCTTTGACGTGTCATTAGGTCCATGCGCTCTCTCAATTCAAGCACGATCGCTGATCATGGCGACGTCTTGGAATGACTGCCGAAATTTGGTCGTCAAACTCGCGCACCAAATGCACGAGTCAGGTCTACACACTCCTATTATTTGCGTCGGCAGGCCAGACCCCGAGGATCCTGACATCGCCCGGATGCCGCCTAACGGTCCGCCGGTAGTCTTGGGAGCGGGTCTCGAACCAGGATTGGTTGAATCGTTAATCTCACTGACAGCAGCTGAACTAGACGGCTTAGAGAGTATCGTAACTCATTGTGGAGGGATTCCAAAAATTCCGGAACCTCCACTGAACTATGCTCTCGCCTTTGGACGTCGGCTGCCCATAGAGCAGAGGCCCGCGTTGGCTCGACTCAATGGCCGAGCCGTAACACGAAATCGATTCGAAAGCGTGTCTTCGTTGTTCGTGGAGGGGGTCGGACTTCTTGAGGCATACGATGACGCAATGGTTCCTTCGACTGCCGCAAGCACTCATCTCAGCATTCCGACCATCCGACAATTGACTGTACGATGGCCGGGCTTTGCGGATGGCGTTCGGATGTTGCATCGCCTCGGGCTACTGTCCGAGGAGGAGATTGAGATCGGGAGCGCCCGCCTACGGGTCAAGCACGTCACGGAAGCGCTTTTAACTCGCCGGAGCCTAAAGGAACATGGCGACCAGGTCATCCTTGATGTGGCCATTGAGGATCGCCATCGCAAACCTGGCCGCTGGACGTGCGTCTTTCGCTCCGCACTTCAGGAACGAGGCTTCTCAAGCATGGCTATCGCGACTGCGGTTCCAGTGGCCGCAGCCGTGGAATGTGTCACGCACAAACAGTTGCGGGGCGCCATACACCCCGGCGAACCCACTCTCGCCGAAGTCGCCTCGATGGCCCTCGAGAAAATGAGGGGAAGCCGGATGGCTGTCTTAGCCGAGCGCGCAACTGGGCTGTTGGAAACAAGCACGATTTTTGGAGCCGGTCATGCAAAGACGGAAAACGCTGCTCGTGGGCAGCGGACCAGCAAACCTTGCACTGCTGACGTGCCTGAAAGAATGGGGTTCCTCAGTTCTGGATTCGCTGGAAGTCCTTGAGCGCCGCGACAGTGCAGAATGGCACCCAGGCATTGCTTTCGAGGATTCAAGACTCCAAGTCTCCTTGTTCAAGGACCTGGCATTCCTGAGGAATCCGGCAAGCCCATTCACTTTCTTCTCGTTCTTGCACGACAGGGAGCTTCTATACCATTTTATCCATACGAACGAACTATATCCTTCAAGGAAGCTATTCTCCGACTATCTGGTCTGGGTAAGCGGGTTTTTCGCGAATAAGATTTGTTTCGGCAAGGAGGCGGTGGAAGTCAGGTTCCGCGAGAGGCCATCAGGAACCCCAACCCTTGTCGTCACGGTACGGGATATGTCGAGCGGGGACGTTTCGGAAACCGAAGCTGACGACGTGGTCGTGAGCCTTGGGCATGAACCATACCTTCCCGAAGAACTGGCCGTCGATCCCGGCCGCGTGGTGCATTCAAACTTCTTCCTGTCTCATGCGAACGAGGGGATGATCAACGCGAACGCGCGCGTTGCAGTCGTCGGATCCGGGCAAAGCGCCGGCGAGATAGTCCGGTTCCTGCTTCAGCATCGGGAAGTATCGGAAGTTATCGTCGTTGGTCGGCGCCACCTCTTTGAACAGACGGATGACAACCCGTTTGTGAATGACTTCTACACCTATCCACACTCGCTAAAGTTCGCGAAGCTGCCACCCGAAGATCGCAATAGGTTTCTTACCGACACGAGGAATACGAACTTCTCCACCGTCACCAAGGACGTCCTCAAAAGCATCTACGATCTTCGCTTCGAGGACCAAGTGTGTGGGCGCGATAGGCTCAGACTGTTCCCGTATACGGAAATCACAGCGGCGGAGCGTGTTGAGGATAGCTTTCGTCTTCACCTTCGCGGAATCGGAAGCAGGCAAGAACTGACAACGCTTGAAATTGACCTTCTGGTTTGCGCGACGGGCTTTTCAAACCGTCGCCATCTATCCTTCCTCCAACCGCTGCAACCGGTCATCGAAGACGCCGCCCTCGTTATCGACGAGTCGTTTGAAGTGGATCTCGGCCAGACGGCATTGCGCCGCTCCGGTCCGCGACCTCGCGTTTTCCTCATGAACCACTCTTTTGGCCTCCGGGGCCCAACGGAGCACACGCTCGGCGGTCTGGCCGAGCGGGCGGCGGTCGTGGCGAAGGCGCTGCAAGACACGCGCGTGCTTTCAACCCCTGCGGACCGCCCAGATATGTCGCCAGCTGAATGCCCCCCAAAATTCGAGAGTGGAACGAATGATCTATCCGCAAATAATAGATCTCAAAAATGAAGCACGTGCGGTCCCTATCTCGATTGATAGCGGTATCGTCAGGCATGATCCCTTCCCAGAAGGGGGTAACGTTTCGGTACGTCTGTTGAAGTTCAGTTCAGGCGCGACCACTTGCCGTCACAACCACGGGGAAGTCGAATTCTGGACAGTGATCTCTGGCGGCGTTCGAATTCACCTGGATGAAAAGACCTTCCTGCTGCTTGGCGGAGAGAGCATTAGGATCGACCCGCTGCGCAGGCACAGAATTGAGGCTTTGGACAGCGGTGCAGTTATGCAGACGGTGTGGTGGCACAGCCGCGCAGCGTTCGAAGAGGCGATTTCCACGAAGGAACCGACAGCAAAAGACAGACCGTTGTTGCTGGTCCCCGCCATGCTTACCCCGAATGGCCCCATGCACATAGGTCATGCCTCAGGGCCGTTCCTCCACGCGGATGTGTTGCGCCGAATTGCTGAGACAGGCGACCGAGAGGCCTTCGTGCTGCAGGGCACGCACGGACATCTTGAGCACATTGCAATTGCGGCCGACGCTGCAGGACTGGAATACTACCAACTCGCGGAGAAAAATACGGTTTCTTTCCAGGAGGCTCTGGACCGGCTCAACGCTGTCCCGGATATTTTCCTTGGGACAGAGCCAGACCGCCGCGGCAAGGCGGTCGTTCTCGAAGTCTTCAAGCGACTTTGTAGCAAGGGGCTGATCGCTGAAAAAGAGCATTTGGTCCCATATGACGTCGAAAGCGGGCGCTTCAGGGTCGACGCCTTCGTCCACGGCAAATGTCCCTATTGCGGCGGCTATGCTTCCGGCCATGAATGCGAGGATTGCGGCGCGCTGGTCCTCGATGCCGAACTTCAGGATCCGGTTGATCTCGAGGGGCGTTCCCTGGAACGTCGCCCCCTGAAGCGCCTTTTCCTGAACCTCGCTCCAATGCATGACGCGCTCGAATCCTTCGCCTCGCGGTCCTTCCTACCCATTTACGCCAAGCACTACATCGAATCTTGGCTGAGCCGGGGGCTTCCGGAAGTCTGCATCTCTAACCCAAACCGAGAGGGAATCCGCATTCCAATCCCAGGATTTGAGAGTCAGCGGTTCAACATCACCATCGAACACGTGCCTCGGCACTTGCTTGCCTTGGAAATGATAAGGGAAAAGAGCGGATACCCTGCCTTGTGGTACCAAATTCCGCGGGAGGAGATGCCGGAGCTGAACATTCTTTTCGGGGCGGACAACGCCTTCGGACGCTTGTTGGTCATTCCCGGCGTACTTTCGGCGCTTGATCTGCATGAGATGCTCCCTCGACGGATCTTCGTAAATCAGATGCTCACTCTCGATGGGAAGAAGTTCTCAACATCACGAAATCACGCAATCTGGGTGAACGATATCACTGCAAAAGAAACCGGCGAGCCGCTTCGCTTCTACTTGTGTCGCCGGCGCCCGGACGGTTCTGTTGAGGACTTCTCGCTGAGTTCTTACGAAAGCTGGAAACGGAATTTCTGGGACGGACGGCTGTTAAGGTCGACCGGGAAGGCTAAGCAGGTCATCGAGCGGGTCGCAACTGACGAGCTCCCTTTTCCCGGCCAGTGGTCAGCCACCGATATTGCGTTCCTGGCGGAGTGCAGACGCTTCACCGCAGAAGTGCGAGCGCGCTTCGAAGCGGATTACCCGGACGTACGTCAGCTGACACATGCAATCGAGGCGTTCGTCGACGCAATCGACCGCTATTCATGTTCAGTGCTGCACGTTCCAGCTGCAGCGAAGGAAAATGAGGCGCTTGACCGGACTGCGGCACGCGCAGTGACCTTCGCGCTTGTCGGACTCTGTGTCGCGGCCTACCCGCTCATACCTGATTTCGCCGTCCGCATCGCAGGGAGTCTTGGGCTGGGAATCCCCAAGCTCAGTTGGTTAGACCGCGACTGGATGGCCGAGCCAGTACGGCGCGCGGTGCCTCTACGTTCCGCGGCGTCTGGCTGAGGCAAGACCGCGAATCGTAGAATATCGGCATCTCGGACCAGCTCATACCAAGAGTCATGGAGTGTGACCGACGTGCGCCCACTGCCGCATTCCGATTGATGTGATGGTTTCGGGCGCAGCGAGGAGCTTCTGCCAAGCCTCGCAAGCGGCGTCGATGGTGGCGTCGTAGTCGTCGAAGACGCGGTTTGAGAGCCAATTCTGCCGCAGATATTGCCAGACGTTTTCGACCGGGTGGTCATGTTTTTCGGCATCCTGAGATTGGCGGTGGTGTGCCATCCGGCACGATCCATGACGAGCACAGCGTGTGCGCCCTTTTCAACATGGCGGCTGATCTCGTCAATATGGCGTTGCATGGCCTCGGTGTCGGCAAAAGGCAGAGCCAGAGCGGCCCCGGCGCAGCGCGCCGGGCAAATCGCGCCAAACAGATACGCACTCTTGTAGCGCTGATCGGCCGGCTGGCGGGGTCGGGTGCCGCGCCTTGCCCATTGCCGCACGATGCCGTTCTTCTGGCCGATGCGGGCTTCATCCTGGAACCAAAGCTCCACCTTCCACCTTCGTGCGCGGCGACAGGTCGCAAAGATGCGCCTTCAGCGTGCGTGGCCAGTTTTTTTGAATTCCTCGACAATATGGGCATCCTGGCCCGGACGCAGCCGGCATAATCCTCTTCAGCGAAAGACAAGCCAGCCCGGCAGATCGCTGGCACGACTGGCCCTGCCGTCAGGGTTCCTGCTTTGATCAAGCCCGTCAACCACATCAACGCGCTGCTCGACCGCGGCCCAGTCGCGGACCGCTGCCGCTATAAGGGCCATGTGGACATCCGCGAAGGTGAAGCCGGGCTTCTGGAAATATCCCTCTGAGTAGGTTGCGACGGCCTCCCACAGTCCCGCCGGTGTTGTGTGGCCGTAGGCTTGGAGTCGCCAGAGAAATGAGGCAGTATCGCTAATCACGTTGATCGGAATTCCGGCCGTCACCGACGGTTGGATACTATCCGTGTAGATGGCAAGTGCTCGCTCAGAATCGCCGCGCTCCAGCGCGCCCAACGCCGCGTGCCAGGCAATGTGGCCGTGGAGGATGCCAGTGCGGTCGTAGCGAGGCAGCCAATCTGCGATCAGCTTCTCGGCGTCCTCCGACGCGCCCCTTCGTACATGGCGTGGGACAGCGCGTGCACCGCGTTCGCGTTGTTTGTCCGCAGGTCGTACCCGCGCTGCGCGAGCGCTTGGCCGTGCGCCACGTTGCCGTTCTCCGCATGGCTTTCGCGCTATGACATTGGAACGGCGATGTGGTCGCCGAGATCAGAGGGGATGGCTCCTGAGATGATCCGTGAAGCGCCCCCGGGAAAAGTTCATGAACATCGGACGCAATATCTGAACATCTCAACGACGCCCACGCGATGCGTCGGCAACGTTGGTTTGGGAGGACAGTAGCGACCGGCGATCGCGATACCAGTTAATTGCGGACTGGGCCAGACATTCGGTCGCGTCGATATAAGTCATTGACCGGGAGACATCCCGCGGAATTGCCAGCGGCAATTCAGTGCACGCTAATATGACTACCTCGATACCTTTGGAGTGCAGTGCGTTCACAGCGTCACGCACAAACGGGCGCGCCGCTTCGATTTCACCCCGTTTGACCAATGCGATGGCGGACTGCTCCAACGTGGATATTTCCTCGTGGGTGAGACGAACCGGTATAAAGCCGTGCTGCCTTAGCCTGGCGTCGTAAAATCCGGAAAACAGCGTAGCGTTCGTGGCAAGTATTCCGACCTTCGTCCCCGGCCGTGCCCTGATGGATAAGGCTGCACAAACCGCATCAGCGATGTGCAGGATAGGCAGCTTAGTTGCATCAGTTAATATGGGAATCCAGTGATGCGCGGTGTTGCAGGCAATGACTATGCATTCCGCCCCCGAGCGTTCTAGACCTTTAAGACCAGCGATCATTTTGGGCAGAGGTGACTGTTGCGAAGGGTCAAACAGGGCCGCCCGTCGATCCGGTATCGTGGGGTCAGAATAGGCCACGACGGGGATATGCTCTTGATCGGTTGCCGCACGCGTCAACATGATGATTTTCTGCATTAGATCGATGGTCGCCAAAGGACCCATACCGCCAAGAACACCTATCATTCTGGTCTCCACGAGATGCAGACCGCCTGAGCCACAGCTTTGTACGCACATGACCTTGCAGAGCGGTCTGTGCAGTGGACCCAGTCGTCGAACTTGCGTCAAGCCCCTGAGGCCCAAGTCAAGGTGGTGCGCGAGTGCATGGGAGATCACCTCCGGCTGTTCATGGATCTCCTTCTCCATGAAGTGCCGATGGTTACCCCCCTTTTTGACGAGAAGACTCGTGTCTATCGACTGCTGTCGTTGCCGTTCGACTGGGTTGCCGTCGATCGAAGATCTGCGCCTGATTGCGGCGCACGATGGCCCAGTCGCCATCCTTGAGATATCGAACCGGCGCATGGCGCCAGCGCGATCGCGTCCGAGCCGAGGAACATTTCCCCTCGACCATGGTTGACGACCGGCTGCCGAAGCTCGCACCAGCAGATTCGATCGTTGCGGAAGGCATAGGCGGTAAGTGGCGCAACTGGGGCTTGCCCAATGATCCCCACACATTGGTTGAGGTCGCTCGCTGCACTGAAAAAGGAACGACTAAGAGATAGGCGCAGTACTGAGGAGAAGGCCTCGCGGCGTAGGCTCTCGTCGGCGGATCATCAATGAAGATGCCGTCCGTGGTAATAACGATGCGCAAAGGGGCCATGCTGACAGAATGTTAGTCGTTTTCGATAACCTCGGTTGCCAGCTGATTGCCCACTGCCCTTTCTCCCTCGCAGACCTCAAAGAATCTCGTGTAAGGTCCGTGCGCGAAGTGGCGGCGCAACTCCTGAAAATTCTCAATCGTTTGCTCTAGTGGTCGCGTTTCCTGGCGCTGAAGCGTCCCCGTACTGGAAAATCGCAGTGCCGGGACGCCTAGGAAATCCCAAATCGCTGCCAAGCATGTGCCAGGTTCGCGCAGAAGGCACTCGTACTCGATCTCAAGCATATTGCTTTTCGTGAAGGATCGTGCGACCCGAGCGTGGAAATCGTCGGCAGCCTTGAAGTATGCCTCGCAGTCGGCGGTCGATAATCTAACTCGCGGCGGCGGAGCGTCATTGTCCGCCCTGAACTTCAGCCATTGGTGCGTTTGTCTCGCTTGTACAAGCGACCGTAGCGATTCCAACGTATTTTCCCGAACCACGAGGATGACTTTGAGGTCTGGCCAACGGGTCAGCTCGGCAAAAAAGCCCGGACGATCATGAAACTGAGGTTCATTGATCTTGCAGCCGACATGCGTCACCTTCTTGTCGGTCCGCGAGGGATGGCGCGAGTAGGCAAGTTCAAGCAGCTCTCGATCGCTGCGAAGCAGACGGTGCTTGTCAGGCCAAGTGGTGGCATATGGATTGAGCAGCTCACCGTTGCTCAACACATTCGGATGCGCGTTCAGCAATTCTTCCAGGTAGTGCGTGCCAGTTCTTGGCATGGCCAGGATTACGAATGGCGCAGGCGGCGGTATGTGGCTATTAGTCATTGCGTGTGTTCCTAACCAGCATTAGTCGCGGCAGTTCGGGTGGCGCTTCGGACGAGATGCCTGATTGCTATCTTCGACACTGTCTCGCCAAGGATGTTCGCTACCGGTCGGATTAAACTCGCACTCTAGCAAACCGTACAATCGAAGGGACAACACAACGGTCTGCGCTGACAGGGGCGAGTGCCAAGCCTCGGCACCGACGCCGCAGCGTCAGCGCATCAGGCGCCGACGCAACAGCGCCGCCGACAAGAAAAACGGCAAAACCGCGTAGACGCAAAGTGTCGTAATGTGCAGGCCGAGGCTTTCAGCCGGGCGGCCAAGCATGACTGAGCGGATCAGGTCGACCGAGTGAGCCAGAGGCAAGAGGGACGATACCTGCTGAAATGCGCTTGGCATTTGGCTGACCGGAAAGACGGCCCCGGACAGGAATAGCATAGGCGTGAGAACAAGCGTTTGGTAAAATACGAGACAGTCGTAGTTGGGCGCAAGCGCCGTGACGATCATGGCTAGACTTGCGAAAGCAAGCCCAGTTAGGGCGATGATTGGAAGCGCGTAGAGAAGGGATGGCCACGCGGCATAGCCGAGCATGGCAGCAACTAGCGTAATCGCCGTACCGGCCAGAAGAGACTTGGTGCCGGCCCAGGCTAGTTCACCAAGTACGATGTCGCCGAGCGTGAGCTGAGTGCATAGCATCGCTTCCCAGGTGCGTTCGCCTCCCATGCGAGCAAATGTCGAGTAGATCGTTTCGTAGGTCGCCGAGGTCATCGCGCTTACCGCGGCCATGCCAGCCGCCAGAAAAGCTACGTACGAAGTGCCTTCAACACGACCTATCATTATCCCGAGGCCGAAGCCGAGCGCGAACAACGAGATCATCGGCTCAGCGAGGTTCCCGAGAACCGCCGCAAGGGCAATTTTCTTCCAAGCCAAATAATTGCGGCGCCACACTGCAACCCAATTCCAGCCATTGGCGGGCATAACGGCCATATAACCTTCGGTCATTGTTCAGTCCTTCATCTCGCGCCCGGTCAGCCGCAAGAAGACATCCTCGAGGTTCGGCGGACGCTGCAAAAGGCGCAGACCAGCAACCCCACGCAGCTGCGTGAGCAGCTGCTCGGGATCGGGCGCATAGCAAAAGAGAGTTTCGCCGCTCCGCTCGATGCGTTGCGCGTACGGCTTGACCAGCGATCTCAGTTCATGTGGATTGCCGCCATAGACTTCGACCACCTGGCAGCCGATCTGCTCGTCAATCAACGCGTGCGGTCGCCCTTCGGCGATCTTGCGCCCCTGCTCGACCACACACAGCCGATCGCACAACCGCTCGGCCTCCTCCATGAAGTGAGTGGTCAAAAGTATCGTTTTTCCCCGCGTCAACAAGGAACGCAGGCGTTCCCAGATCAGGTGGCGCGCCTGTGGATCGAGGCCAGTAGTCGGCTCGTCCATGACCAAGAGTTGCGGGTCATTAATCAGCGCACGGGCTAGCGTCAGGCGTCGCTTCATGCCGCCGGACAGTTCGGCGACGCGCGCATCCGCCTTGTTCTCGAGGCGGGCGAACTCGAGCAGCGATGGGCTGACCGCTTCGACCTCGCGTTTGCTCATGCCAAAGTATCGCCCGAACACCAGTAAGTTTTCACGTACCGTGAACCTATGATCAAGGTTGTCGAACTGCGGGACCACGCCGATGCGTGCACGTGCCAAACGGGCACGTGCCGGCACTGGCACTCCGAACACCGTGATCTTGCCTGCGTCAGGCGTTGCCATACCGAGGAGCAACCGTGTAATCGTGCTTTTGCCCGCGCCGTTCGGCCCCAGCAGCCCTAAGCACTCTCCGGGAGCAACGGTGAATGACATGCCGTCGACAACGACCCTTTTGCCATATGATTTCGTCACGCCGACAAAGTCGATTGCCACCATGGGTCCCGCACTCAAACCAGCTTAAGGGTGCCGTCGCCCGGCGATAGTTCAGTTTCGGGAATTTTGGTCAACAGCACACCATCGGACCATATGTGTTCAATTCGTCCCCAGTCGCAGGCTGCGGCGGCACCCGGAAAGAACCCGCGTCCATGGTGGTTGGCACTCGTATTGCAAAGCAGCGGAATGCCCGTGAGCTTTTCATATTCGATGAGTAGCTCGGCCACCTTGTGCTCAGAGGTTCTGGAAATGGTCTGCAGTCGCGCGGAACCGTCGAGATGCACGACAGCGGGGACTTTGTCCCGCCATTCCGCCCGCGTCTGATGGTCGAACAACATGTAAGGATCCGGCGTTCCGGGGCTGAATATTTCCGGCGCGCGGTCCTCAAGGCAGATCGGCGCCACGGGGCGGAAGTGTTCGCGAAGTTTGACGTCGTTGAGATAATCCTTCATTTCGGGCGAAGTCGCGGCCGCGAGAATGCTTCTGCCACCCAGTGCCCGTGGTCCGAGCTCGGCGCGCCCAGTAAGGAAAATGACGGGCTTATTGCCGGCGAGAATGGAAGCGAGTTCTCGCATACTGCACGGTTCGGAGTCCCATCCGGAAGGCAGTTGGCCCTCTAGCAAGGCCGGGCCGCTGTAAACCGACCAATCCAGAGGAACGAAGCCATCTTGCACAACCATTGCGCTGCAAGCGGCACCTATTGCCGAGCCGCTGTCATTCGGAAATGGCGGCACCCACACAGCATCGAAGAGCCCCGCCTCACGTAAGGCACTATTCCATTTAATGTTGAGACCGCAGCCGCCGGCGATGCATAAATTTCGCGCTCCCGAAAGGTGTGCGTGCCGCTCCACAGCGGTTGCCATTTCGCTGACAAGGAGACGCTCGAGAAAAAGATGAAAGGATGCAAGCACATCTTCGGGTGCCTGGTCCCTCAGTCGGAGCGCACTGGCTTCGAAGAAGTCATGCACGCGCGCAAGCAAAGCCTCCGCGCTGTTGATATCCGCACGGTAATGGCTGGCTAGCTCTGTGTCGCCCGCAAAGCGCTCCTGGTAGAGTTCCTGAAACGCTGCCACGATGTCTTCATCGACCGACCCGAGTGCGATGTAGGCCATCAGCTTGCCGGCAACACCGAGATCCCAGTCGCCGCGACCCGCCCGCTTATAGGGCCCGAAGTGATGGCCCGCAGCCGCGTAAATATGGCCTATCACTGGGAATAGGCATTCGAGGAACCGGGCGCCGCGGCGTTCAACATAATAGAGGCGTGGAAAGATGCACCCGTCCCAGACCAAACAGAATGCGGGCTGTCCGGTTTTGGCGAAAGGGCTGGTGCAGTACGCCGAGGTCACATGGCCGGTAACATGGGGGTAGCTTCTATAAGAGAAAAGCCGGCCATCGAGCATCAGGCCGGAGCCGTCGAGCGAAGTGAGGAGGCCCTCGGCATGGCGTTCGACGTAGGGCGCGCCTTTGAGAGTGATCGGACCCGCCTCGCTAAGGACCTGGAACTGCGACTCCAAATCGCCGTCCCAGCCGTCGATAACGAACTGATCTACGTCCCGCGGATCCAGACCGTGCTCCGCCAGGGCGGAGACAACTGACTCCAGATGGTCGATGGCTTGATATCGTCGGTTATTGTCCCGCTTCTCCTGTTCAATGCAAAACACGAGTTGTCCGTCCTCGACAAGGGCGACCGCCCCGTCATGGGTCAGCTTGATACCACAAATGCGCATAATGCTTCCTCGCCTAACGCAGGCAATTCGACAAATCCGGAGGCCGAACCGGACTCCGAAAACGGGCGAGCAAGCAGTCTTGGTTGGGGGTGTCGCCCTGGCACTGCAGAAGATCGACAGCGATCAAAGTCTCGTTCAGCATTGCCATGACAGTTTCGGCACCAGCGGCGTGACCCCAGCGCCGGCAAGTGGCATCACGCGCCGATCCGAATACCAGGTGCCCCCCTGGCGCAAGCATCCGCGCAAGGTTGCGGATGGCAGCGCGCATCTCGGCTATGCCATTGAGGTAGTACAGAACCTCCGCCACGACGATCAGATCGAACGGTTCCTCAGTCGAGAACTGTTGAACATCAGAGACGACCCAGGTGATGTGCGGTAGCTCCTTCATCCGTCTGCGCGTTCGATTAATCGCGCGCGGCACGACATCGATTACTGTAAGGCGTTGGCAATGGGGCGCTAGCCTTGCCGTGAACGCGCCTGCCGCACACCCGACTTCAAGTGCATTTGTGATGGATCCATGCAAAAGCGACAGCCGCAGCATTTGCGTGTGACGCTCCCGTTCGAACGGATTGGCATCGAGCAGCCACGGATCGTCTGCGGCCAATTCCCGATCCAACAATCGATAGTTATTGTCCAACTTCAAAATTCGTCTACCTCGATAACGCAACCATCACTCGTCGGAAGTCACCAGCACCGAACAGTCCCGTGCAAGATGGCGCATACGATTCTGCACCGCATCTGCCGACAAATTTGTAGTGCTTGATTCAGTAGTCAGGTTCTGGACGGGAGCCTGTTTCCCATCCTTAACTGCCGCCGTGGCAGCGAAGCTGCGCGAAAGCCAATCGCTGTTGCTCAACGTACACAACGCGTAGGCTTTCAGGGGGAGCAAGAGAAAGACGTTGATGAATGTGTGGACAGAGAAGCCTATAAATCGAAGTTGGCGAGCACGAAGCGCCACCGCGCTGCAGCGAACGATGGTCATGAATACAATCATTAGGATTGTCGACCATGGCACGGTGCCCATCAGTACGAACTTCGCGAGGCCTGTTAGCACCGATACGGCGAGTAGTAGCGGTCCGAGATTCTGTCCGACCACGTCCAATGTTAGAAAGCGGTTGAGCCCCGGTAGCAGATTCAGTGCAAGCCAGGTGTCCCGGAAAGTGCTGCGCGCCCACCGGAGTTGTTGGCGCAGATAAGGCCCTAGGCTTTCTGGAACGACTGTTGCCGCGATGGCGTCCGGGACGTACTCAGTGCGTAGGCCTGCTTTCAGCATTAGGATCGTAAGATGGCGATCTTCACCGAAGTCACTTGGCTTTCCCCGAAATGTCTGGGTCTCATACTGATCCAGTAGCAAAAGGAGTGCGGATCGACGGTACATGGCACACGGGCCGCAGCAGCACATTACGGCGCCGAAGCGAGCCTGCGCTGCGCGTTCCTCGTTGCAAGCCAGCCAGTACTCCATATCGATCAATCGGGTCAGCCAGGACTCGCCCCGGTTGCTGGCCGTCAACTGACCCATGGCTGCGCCGATCCCCGGATCTTGCATCTTTAGCGCAAGCTTTGTGACAACATCGGACGCTAGCGTCGTGTCCGAGTCGACGTTGAGCACCAAGTCTCCAGATGATCGGCGTATCGCGGCGATTTGTGCCTTGCGCTTTCCGGCATTTTTGGGGAGCAGGATGAAGTTGAAGTTCGGGTGGCGCGCGAAGCTCTCGTGAACGGGCATAACGTCGTCCCGGTTCCGAGAACCGTCATCGACAACATAGGCTCGCAGTCTTCCGGCGTAGTCCTGGTTTGCAATCGACGTGAGACACTCGAAGAGTGTGCGCGGGTCCTCGTTGTAGCAAGGAATGATGACGTCCACACTCGGCCAAAGATGGGGACTGGTAAGGTTGTCCGAGACCGATGAAACGCTTGCCGGCCGTGCATAAGCGGCTTGCATGCTCTTATATGTGGTCGAGAGCAGCGCATAACACGAGATGGTGCCAGTGCTGACTGTGCCAAGAAGGTCCATGAGATCTTTGGTTCGTTTAGTGTTGTTGAGGAAGCGAGCGCATTACAAAGCCGCGGTCGTGCAACGCTGGAATTATTCGCGAGAGGGCGAGGATGGTTTGGCTTCGCAAGCCGGCGTCACTGCCCGGCTTCATCTCGCTAGGAGGGCACCCGTCGTGCAAGAGCACGATTGCGCCAGGCCGGACGGAGGCCAGCACTGCATCGACGATTGCATCGACACCGGGACTCAACCAGTCTCGCGGATCTGCCGACCAGTGGACAGCCGACAGCCCAATGCTGGCCGCAGAGGCGATCACTTGTTCGGTCCAGATGCCATAAGGAGCGCGCATGTACCGCACCGCGGCTCGAGGGCAGGCCGCTTTGATGGCCCTGTTCGCCTCGAAGATCTCGCGCTGCACTAAGCCGGGTTCGCACTCGGACAGAACAGGGTGGGTCATCGTATGGTTAGCTACCTGGTGCCCTTCCGTGATCATTCGTTGGATCAGTGCCGGCTGGTCTGCCGCGTAGGCGCCAATGACGAAGAAAGTCGCCGACACACTGTGTTGCGCCAGCACGTCGAGCACCTTCGGTGTGCAAAACGGATGAGGGCCGTCGTCAAACGTCAAATAGACGCTAGGTTGGCCGGCACCGTTAGCGCACTCGCTGTACACTTCGGACAAGCAGTTGAGGTGGCTCAAAGCTCTGCTCCGTTCCGATCAATCATCTCGCCGGCGGGCCAATCGGAGATCGGACGTCCAACTGGCAAGACAACGACGAGCGCGTCGTCTATGCGCGTTGGCGGTTTGTCGAGAAGCGCGTCCCGAAGGGTAGAGCGCACGCGAATGCCCGACTTGACGACCAGCAGACCGCCTCGCCCCAATCTTGCAACGTGTTTATGCAACGCTGGCCGAACCGTGCCGAAGCCGAATGGAACCCCGAGTTCCTGCAACACGGGACGCACGACACGCAATGAACTGCTGATACCGAGCCCCTCGAGATCCCGACGAATCCCGTACAATCCGAGTTCCGCTACGAGCAGATCAGCGCCATCGATTTTGATGAATCGGCGCAACAAGCCCATGTGTGCTGCAATACCGCTCGAGTCATACGCAATCGCACGGAACTCAGGTCTAGCTCCGGCCCAACTTCGGCTGCCTTCGAACGGCTTAGCATTAAAGGCGCCGGTCGGTCCGTAGGTCCTTCGAAAGAATTCGGCGAGTTCGATATGGTCGGAAAGTTGCAACTCGTTTTCCCAGCACAGCCTCCACCGCACCTGAGAGCGCATACAAAGACTCCTTTTCCGATACTTCCCGAGGGCACGCATCACGCGTTCGGCGTCGCGTGATCTGGTGCGAGTTCAGACGCTGCCGTCGGCGATCGCGATACGAAGCAATTGAACCGGCAGAACCTCGTACGACGAAGTTGCAGCGCTGATGGACTCTCTCAAAACTTGACGTCCTTCATGAGCGATACCCTTCATTTCGGGCTCCTAATGCAGCACCGCCGTCGATTGGTAAAATCGATTGTTTGAATGGCAATTATTCATTCCGTGGATATTATGGTCTATGCGTTCACGGGTCCTGACGATGGCTGCGCTTATGATCGGCTGGCCAAAGTTGGTGCTGTGCGCCGGCGCCGTGAGGTTCCCCGCAGCCAACAGGACTGCGCGCGAAGAGCAGATTTGATCGAGACCGCGTTGAACCGGCGGTGGAAAATGACACGCTCATTCCCGCCACCGAGGGCATGGCCACGATGCTGAGGGGCAACGTGCTTTGTGCTCGCGAATCCATGCCTCGCCCGCAGAAAATGCGACAGGCGGCTTCGAGTGCCGGGGCCGCAGGAGCGCCCATTGTGGTCCCATGAGGAAGGCGGAACACGAGTTCCGGCTCTCCCGTGACACGCCGTCACCTGGGTTTTGCCAGGGTGGCCGAGCACCGAGCGGTTAATGCGCGGAAGCTAGACTAAGACTTCTCAACCGGTGCGCGACTCTGCTGTGAAAGGCACCGCGTCTACCCGCTATCGCGCAAGCCCAGGAGCGCGCGAGAATGGTGAGCCGCCGATGCTTAGGTTAGCGCCGGAATACGTCTCGGGGAACTGCCGACCGCCGTGCGAGGCGGTTTACTGATCGTAGCGTGCGGCATCAATCCACAGCGCGGATGGCATTTATCCAATCAATCAATTTTACTGATTTCTTCGAATCCTGCATTCACGTGATCCGACATCAACTCAAATTGGGAGCGACATACAAACCGGGGCCGGGAAAAAACGGATCTGAAAAAGTTCCTATCCAATCCAGATCAAAAGCTGGCATGCACCATATGGCTTTGCCGTTTCACTAAGTTCGGCGCTGTCGACCCCCTCGCGACCGAAGTAACGGAGGCAGGCTTGGACCAAGCTGGCGCTCAACTCGACGTCGGGGCAACCTTCAAAATGCGCGACCCGATTTGCCCCAAAATGCAGCTGTCGCTGTTACACCGGTTAAATGTTCAACGTCCGATTGGCCGGCCGGAGCGACAATCGACCGGAACGGACCAGAGCCAATGATACATTCCGACTGGTTATGGGACGTGCTCAGTGAGTGCGACGACTGCATCGGCCACCGCAGTATTTATTTGACTTTTGACGACGGTCCTCACCCGCATTACACACCGCAGATCCTGAATCTGCTCGCCGAACATCGGGTCCCGGCCACGTTCTTCGTGATTGGCACCTATGCCTTGCGCCATCCGGAGCTAATTCAAAGAATTGTCGCGGAAGGGCACGAGGTAGGCAACCACACGATGACTCATCCGGACCTGTCTAGATGCGGGTTCGATGAAGTGCAGCGTGAAATATTTGACGCAAATGCGGCTATTATGATGACTTGCCCTCAAGCGTCAGTTCGGCACGTGCGCGCGCCATACGGGAACTGGACCGAAGAGGTCTTTGCCGCCTCCGCCATCGCTGAACTGGCAGCTATCAAATGGTCGGTTGATCCGCGCGACTGGTCTCGCCCCGGGGTGGACACGATCGTCGATGCGGTCCTGGAATCGGCGAAGCCCGGCGCAATCGTACGCTTACACGACGGGTTTCCTCCCGACGAATTGATCGACGTATCTGGTGCAGGTCTGCGCGATCAGACGGTCACCGCGGTATCCCGTCTAATCCCTGCTTTACTTGAGCGCGGATTCCAAATCCACTCGCTTCCTCACTTTGATTGGAACGTACCGCTGGCGGACCCCGCGCTTTGACCGCTGTTATCTACGCCAGGCGATTTGCGGCGAGTGTCCGCGCAGCGATGACTTTCGTCTTGGTCGGGGGTTCGCGCCGCCTACTGACGGTGCGCCCATTGCGTCGACCATGCGCCCCAATGGTCGCTGGCCTTGTCGAAACCAGGGCGCCTTCTGTGCGCGCGGGAGGCTTGCCGGGACGCGCATAAGGAAAGGGGGGCGCAGGCGAGTGCCCGCGAGAACGGTCGCCAGATCCATGCGCTAGATTGGAATTGGAATGCGGTTTAAGGGTCTTGATCTGAACCTCCTTGTCGCGCTCGATGCTTTGATGAATGAGCGCAACCTCACAGCGGCGGCTCGCAGTATCCACCTTAGCCAACCAGCCATGAGCGCTGCTGTCGCCCGGCTGCGCGGCTATTTTGGCGATGAGCTTTTTATAATGAAAGGCCGTGAACTCGTTCCGACACCGCGAGCCGAGGCACTCGCCTCGCCGGTTCGCGAGGCGCTGCTGCATATACAGCTCTCGGTTATTTCCTGGGAGGATTTTGATCCGCGGAAATCCGATCGCTGTTTTAGGGTCATGCTTTCCGATTACATGACGATCATTTTCTTTCGGAGGGTCATTGACCGTGTTGCGCGAGAAGCCCCTTTCGTCAGCTTCGAACTTATGCCTCCCGTTGACGATCTGGAAGAACTTTTCCGGTGCGGTAAAGCCGATTTTCTGTTACTCCCTGAATTGTTCCTGTTAAACGGGCATCCGAAGGCGAAGCTTTTCGACGATACACTCGCCTGCCTGGGCTGTCGGACAAACAAGGAACTGTCGAAAAAGCTCACGTTCGAGAAATATATGTCAATGGGCCACGTAGTGGCCAGATTTGGACGTTCGCTGAAGCCATCCATTGACGAGTGGTTTTTGATTGAGCATGGCTTCAAGAGGCGGGCCGAGGTGGTCGTGCAGGGGTTCAGCATGATCCCTCTGATGCTACCGGGCACCAGTCGCATTGGGACCATGCCCTTGAGGCTGGTTGAGCATTTCGCAAAAACGCTACCGCTACGCGTCGTCGAACTTCCGCTCCCATTGCCGGCATTCACTCTGTCGATGCAGTGGCCTGCGCTTCACAATGGCGATCCGGCAAGCATCTGGATGCGGAAGATTTTGTTGGAGGAGGCATCCCGCCTAGTGCCATAGTCGAAGGCTGCGGTATGATTTGCACAACTTGGCTGCTCAGCGTTTCGGCGGTGTGCTTTGCGGCGAGTGGCCGCCTGTCAGGTTCGCCACGAGCGCAACTGGACACTTGCCGGTTCCCTGCCTGGCGCGGGCCGCAGATCAATACGAGCCAGCCGGTTCGCTGGCGCAAGAGCTTTCCCGCCGAATGGAGGCAGCCCTGCTGCCGTTGGTGCCTGTGAGGCCAGCGACGGGCAGATCGGGGAACTGCCGTCGGCACGCCTGCCGGCGCGGCATGGCCGGAATCAAGATCGAGCTGGTTGGTCGCTGCGCATTCGGGTCGACCGCGATGTCGATAAGGCCACGTTGAGCCGGGTGCTGGACGCCCTGGGGCGCCGGTGCCGTTCCTGGTCATGACACGGCGTACGGGTGTGGTTTTGCGAGCGGCCACTCGGAAATGCGGCTTCCCCACTTGGTGCTGCAGGTTCAAGAATTGCTCAAGCGCGATCGACGGCAATTTGTTGCCGATTCGGCGATAGGAATCAGCGGTGGAATTGCGGACGGACCATCCGGCGAGCGAGCTTCGCCGACTTGCCCGCGTTTCGAAGATGCGCGGCACGGCAGTCGGCTCTTGTCGATCGCGGCGGTCCTGGACGCGATGAGCTAAGCCGATGCGGCGCGGATCGCCGGGATGGATCGGCAGACGCTGCGCGACTGGTGTATCGGTTCAATATTGCAGGGCCTTAAGCTGCGTCGCGCGCGATACTCACAGGCTCGGAGGATCGACGCCAGCATTGCCGGAGACTTTACGAATACCGCCCTTCGAGCAAGCATCGCTGACCTTCGACTAGCGACACTATTTCCGGCGTCCTGAAATTCCAGCACATCACATGTACAAGAAAATGCGATTTGTGAACGACGCTCTTCAAAATGCGTATTCCGATGATGCTGGACGGCTATTCCAACCTGGCTCCGGTCGCAAACAAATAGCTCGGAGTCCGCCTCTGGTCTATAGGCACGCCATCCACTTCTTGAATGGATTTTATCCAAATTATCGATTTCCCTACTAGCGCGAAATTTTGCATCAACAATGCTGGACGATGAATCTTTCACGTCATCGAGAGATTCATGGTCGGCCGCCAGACGGGAGGTGAAAGGATTGAATGACTGACCAGCTTCCGACCGAAATCCTAGCGGAGATCTGCAAACACGCTGAACCGGATGCGAATCCCATCACTCTTGAGGCGAAGCTGACTGATTTGGGCATCCATTCGTTGGCAATGGCGGACATCCTGTTTGATCTTGAGACGAAATACGGGATCGAGATCGAAACGGACACTGCTGACACCTGGAGCAATCTGCAGAATGTGGGCAGCGTGGTCGAAGCCGTCCGTGCGCTTAATGAGCAATGACGATGAACAAGCGCGTTGTTATCACCGGCATAGGCGGGATTTGTGGGCTCGGCAGCTGTGCTGCCGATATCTGGGCCGCCATGTGCGAAGGCCATTCAGCAATCGGCGTGTTGAGCAGTCCCTCCCTGCGCGACATCACCGCGCGCACGGGATGCGCGATCCGCAATCTTGCTCAGCATGAGATCGAGCGTAAGCAAATTCTTTCGATGGATCGGGTCAGCGTGCTTGCAGTGCTTGCCGCTCGCGAAGCAGTGCAGCAAGCAGGGCTGACCGCGTCTGACAAAAACCGCTATCGCCTGGGTGCGACGGTCGGTGTGGGCGTCTGCGGATGGGAGGCGATTGAGCAAGATTACCGAGCAATGCTGCTCGATGGCAGAAAGAGGACCGGGGCCTTCACCGCGCCCAAGGTCATGCCGGGCGCCGCTGCTGGACATGTCAGCATGGACCTTGGACTGCGCGGTCCCGTCTACGGCGTCACCTCGGCTTGTTCCTCCTCTAACCATGCCATTGCCTCCGCCGTCGACCAAATCAGGTCGGGCCGCGCTGATGTGATGGTGGCAGGTGGCGCCGATGCGCCATTGGTTTGGGGAGTAGTGAAATCGTGGGAGGCTATGCGAGTGCTATCGCCTGACACTTGCCGGCCTTTTTCCGCGAACAGGCAGGGCGCTGTTCTCGGCGAAGGCGCAGGCATGATAGTCTTAGAAAGTTACGACCATGCCCGCGCCAGAAGCGCTGAAATATTGGCGGAATTGGCCGGTGTGGGCCTTTCGGCCGATGCTTTCGACATCGCGGCACAGACCATTGAGGGGCCCGAGGCGGCGATCCGCGCTTGTCTAGCCGACGCGGGTCTGGTCCCGGAGGAGGTCGATTACCTGAATGCTCACGGCACCGGCACTAAGCCAAACGATCAGATCGAGACCGCAGCAATTAAACGAGCGTTCGGCGACCACGCCTACCGAATGTCGGTATCCTCGACAAAATCGATGCATGCCCACTGCCTCGGGGCCTCGGGTGCTCTGGAGCTGATCGCCTGCGTGATGGCAATTCGGCATGGCATCGTACCGCCTACCGCCAACTATGAGGAACCAGATCCAGATTGCGATCTAGACGTTACCCCCAACCTGGCGCGGGAGCGGAAAGTCAAGGTGACGCTTTCCAATAGTTTTGCGTTCGCGGGCACCAATGCGGTGTTGGCCATCAAGGCGGCGTGATTGTTTGGATCCATGATGATATTTGTTGCGGCCAATTGTGAAGTGGTTCGTCGTCGCTGCCCTGATCTCGGAGCAAACTACGAACTCGCGGCAGCGGTCAAGAAATAGCCCTGGAGAGCAGATCCGGTAAAAGTGCTTGGCGCTTCCTGGATGCGAATGGGCTTATCAGCTCAGGCAACTCGGTCGGGTGTCCGCATGGATGCCCGGCCGATTTCTTGCGCGGTATCGATAACGAGCGTAGCCATTTTGCCGCGGCTCTTCGTCGGCGCATCCCACAATCGCGGTTAGCGGCCCCTGTAACCATCAGCACAGCAACCGGAGGTGATCTCTCCACTCGCGTCATGAATTCGCCGCTCGTCGGGGTCCTGTAGAACGCCGGGTTGATCGTGGGTGGCGTCACTGTGGGTTCAATGCCAAATTTCTTCCTGTAAGCGCCGGCACGGGCTATTGCCCAACGGTTTGGACGAGAAGGCTATCGAACTCGCTCGCACTGGCATCGAGGCTGCCGCGTTCCCAGACGATCTCACCGACATTGACGGCATTCCCGCGCTCATTCGCACGATCGAGCAGCGCATAGGCTCAATCGACGGTAGAGCTTTCCCGCTGAGAGGTGCCAGCCGTGCCGCGGTTGCTGCCTGTGAGGCCAGCGTCGGAGCAGATTGGGGAACGCCTGCCGGCACGGCATGGCATGAATCGAGACCGAGCTGGGTGGCCGCCATTGCATTCGGGTCGACTGGGGCCTTGAAGCGCTGTGCTCGTTTCCGGCCTACACGATGGGCAAGCCCGCGAGGAGCCACCCAGCTTCCAGCGTGTGATATGGCGCGCTACCCCAGGGCATCCAGCGAGTGAATGCATTCTATCCAATCAATCGATTTTACAAATTCGACCAGCGACACAAGTGTGCGATGAAATCAATCATGAGGAGCAATGCGGTGGCAAAGCCCATCGAAGCTAGGCCCGCAGCTAATACCGCGTCCGGCAGTAGCGGTGACGACTTAATCCTAGATTTCTCCAAAGTAATGCTCGGTTCGACGGCCGTGCTGGCAAGGACCCCATCTCGGCCGGCGGGAGCGCCGACCGAGCCTTCGGCGGCGCGGACAAAGACAAAGTCTTCGGCGGAGAGCGCTTGAACCTCGCAATCGCTCATTCGGCGAAGAATAGAATTCAGCTTTTGAGGAGGTGAGGTTGGCTGAGCGCCGCGCTCGGTGCAAGCTTGGGATCCTGCCCATCGCTTCCTCCTACATCTGGTTGGGTCACTCTGTCTGGTATGGCCACGACTAAGCGGTCACCCTCAGAAGTCCACGAGCTCGGAGGCGATCGTAGCCGTCCTTGTAATCGCATAACGCAATGGGCAATAACGATTGCTGCGTGGCTGTCTTAAAAGCCAACCGAATTCCCTTCGGCTCAGAGATAGGGGTGGCAAAACCGTCCAACAGCTCCCACGTTAGATCGGATGGACGGCTGCTATTGCCACTGATCTCGGATTGGTCCAGCAATAGGCGGCAAAGTGGGAGGCTTCCAGGCCGTGGGGGGCCGGGCCAATTTCACCGGGCAGCATTCGTTCAGATCAAGTTCAAATGAAGGCCTTTACATTTCGTAATTTGTCATCGCCGGACAGTTCGCGATAGGGCTCGGCTGCGGCTCGCGTCGCCATCCGATTCTTATAACTCTTCTCCTCCCGCCGGATGGATGGCTCGAGCCGCCCCTGCCCTCCGTGCACACGTCACTGAAGTTGGCGGAAGACTTTCCGAAGGAAGCTACTCAGCCCGGCGGCAGCTGTTGCGGCTGCGCGATTGCCGGAGACCACCAAGTTAGGTCGGCCCGCCATCTCGTTTTCAGTGCATATTCGCAGACCTATGAGACCGCGCCCTTGCGGGCGATGCGTCCACACATGTTGCACAGCCCACCGTGCCGGGAACCTCGGCCCGTGACAGGAGGGACCCATTCGCCCCAAGAATCGGGAGATTCGTTAAGCGCTCACTCGCCGGGAACCGCGGTTCCCGATTTCGCCTCACCTGATCGGCTGCTGTCCAGTTCACCCACGCCGCAGGGTTCGAGGCGTTTGCGCTTGGCCGAGGCGGCGACCGCAAAGTATTGCCTAGCGAGACTTCATTCAGCCGTCATGATGCGGATGCAAGCTAAGGGACGGCTGATCCCTCCGGTTGGCCCTTGCGTTCCCGTTTAACTCCTGGGCCCGGCTTACGACCGGGCTTTCTTTATGCAGGCCCAGTTTCGATCGGATCGAACCGATGGCATTCAGGTTCGCGCAGGCAGCGTGCGCGTCAAGCGCGATATCCAACAGGCCTTCGGTGGTGTGAATCGAGAGAATGTCAATCATTCCTTTGGAATCCTCGAGTGTCGAAGTGCGAAATTCGCTCGGCACGAAAGGCAACGCCTTCTTCGTCTGGCGCATCGCTCACCTTTGTCCATAGCGCCGACAATCGCGCAACCCGACACCATGATAAAGCGGACCCAGGTCCGATAAACTTCATGACCTTGTCGAGCCCGCGAGGGCGGCGATAATCCCGCGATTCCCGGGCCGTTGGTGGCAGAAGCCTCCGTGGCCCCTCAACCCGACCCCGTTACCCGCGGACTTCGTTGCGTCCATGCCGCGCCACCGTTAAAAAACGGAGAGCTTCGGCGACATTGCTTTAGGCCAGGAGTGCACCGCGATGGAAGAAACCGACGACAACACCAGCGCCGTCATCGAGCTGACCGCCGAGGTGGTCTCAGCCTATGTCTCGAACAATCCAGTCCCGGTCGGAGATCTCCCGGCCCTGATCGATCGAGTGCATGGAGCGTTGAAGAGCGCCGGCAGCGGCGCGGCGGAAAAGCCGGAAGCTCTCACGCCAGCTGTGCCCATCAGGAAGTCCGTCACGCCGGACTACATCATCAGCTTGGAGGACGGGAAGAAGTTCAAGTCGCTGAAGCGGCATCTTTCCTTCACTATGGCCTCACGCCGGATGAATACCGCGCCAAATGGGGCCTGCCGGCTGACTATCCGATGGTGGCCCCGAATTACGCCGCCGCACGTTCTTCGCTTGCCAAGTCAATGGGACTTGGCCGCAAGACTACCTGACAAGCCAAAGCGGCGCTCGCCGAGAGAGACCCGCAAGCTTCCTGAGGGCATGCGGGCCTGCCAACACTGATGGCCTTGCCCTCTATGGTTAAATGCCTCCTTGAGGGGTGGAATGCTCCCGAGCGCGGTTAGGAACCAACCTATCATCAACACTTGGACAGCCTCGGAAAGACTTGGTAAATCGACGTTCTCGGGATTGTTTTCATGTTTTTGCTATGCAGCTTGACTATCAGACACTGATACATTGCGGTCCACCCGCCGCCTCTGACCCCCACCGCACGCCGCTGCGCGGCAGCTGGTACGAGATCGACCTAGACGCGATCAGGCACAATTATCGCCAGCTTCGCGCACACCTGCCCGCGGCAGTACGGATTTTCGCATGCCTGAAGCGCAACGGTTATGGCTGCGGCGCCGGACCAGTGGCTTCAGCTCTGGCTGCAGAGGGGGTAGACGGCTTCGGCGTCGCTGCGCTGCCGGATGCGGTCGCGATAAGGCATATGGGAGTCGAGCTTCCAATCCTGCTCTATCCAGGACCTCTACCGTCATCGGCCGAAATCATCGAACGGCTCGGGCTTACGGTCACGATCTCCAGCCTCGAGGAACTGGAACGCTGGCGGGCCGCGATGGACAGCACGCGGGTCTTTGTCAAGGTTGATCTTGGCTTTTACAGGTCGGGGGCAGCGCCGTCGGCTGTCGGGGCATTGCTCGCGGCCGCCCATGCTTATGACGATGTCGACGTCGAAGGGCTTTATGCGCATCTCAGCGAACTGCCTTCGAAGACGCCCTTCCACCTAAGCGAACAGCGCTCACGTTTGCAGCAGATTCTTCAATCGGCCAATGCTTCGGGGACACGACCTCCCATTGCGATGGTGGCGAGCACGGCGGGCGTGCTTCGATACCCTGAGATGGATTTCGACGCCGTCGATCCCGGCGCCTTGTTCATTGGTGTCTCCGAGACGGATCCTTCCGCCCGGCCTGTCGCCCTGCGGCCGGCTCTTAAGGCCATTTCGAGCTCTCTGGTTTCAATCAAGCGGACCGACTCCTCGCTCGGGACAGCGCCGGACCTGCCTGGCTACCAGCAAGGAATGGTCGTCGGAGTGCTCGGTATCGGTTGGGGAGACGGGCTACCACGCCAGCTCCCGCCCGGCGCTGAGGCACTGGTGAGAGGCCGGCGTGCGCCTCTGCTGCCGCCGGTTCATTTAGAACATCTCCGTATCGACCTCACGGATGTCCCCGATGCTTGTTTCGGCGATCAGGTGCTCTTGCTCGGGCAGCAGGGAGAGCAGACCATCACACAGTACGAGGTCGCCACCTGGTGGGGCACCGACATCGTCGGGCTTTATGCTCAGCTCCGGGACCACGTTCCACGCGTCTATGTCTGAGGTTCATAAGAGCACAACAATCGAGAGTGGGTGATTCCAGAGCAACGCATCCACTAAGTGGGCAGGCGACAGGCTTCTTCCTCCCCAAGGCCCTCCGAAATAAAGCGGACCCGTGCAAGTCCGGTAGCTTGCACGCAGGCTCTCAGCCCTGCGATCGTGGCAAGAAGAATCAAACATGGGCGGAAAGCTATCGGCTGATGACCGATCTCCTAGGTGGGCAGCCCTAAATCAAATTTGGAACTGAAATTCATTACATTTGAAGCTCGACCTCTTCGTGCGAGCTTTAGCGATGGCGCACAGCGGCTCCGTGATCAGCTGGATTCCAGAACACCTCGGTCGGTATATCGCTTTTTGACCAGCAGAGGCCGACATCAGCCCCGCAGTCGGTCTTGCAGTGCCTGCCGATCGATGATGAGGTTGTCGAGGTTGAGCCCGGCTGGCTGCCGCCTTTGCCCCAGTCGGCTGACCAGCGCCCTCGTGCCGTCAAGCACAAAGACCCCACAATCATAACCGTTCTGCTGCTGGGTGATACGGGCGGGCTCCAGGCGGGCTCCCAGCCGTCGTGCGAGCTGTGCCGCGGGCTGGGCGTTGAGCCGGCCGTAGGAGTCGTAATGATAGGCAACCGGCCTTTCCCGCTCGCGTCGATCAACCAGCAGCAGCGACCAGTGGCTGCCGCGGCGTTCAGGATCGGTAGTGCTGGCATTGTTGACAGGCAGGAACAGGAAGTCGGCCGTATCACTGCCATCGCGATCATAGACGATGCGCTGGAAAGCCCTGAGGGCGGCATTATCGGAGCCCAGGCGCAGATGGTAATGCGCGACCAGGGGATCGACCAGCCGCGTTCGGGCGGCGAGATCCGGATTGTCCCTCTGCAGCTCCTGCTCCAGCAGTTCGTAGTCTCTTTGGATGTGCTGATCCCCCAGCCATTGCGTGGCGCCGAGCGCCAGTTCGCTGCGGTCGGACGAGGAGGCTCGCGGATCGGGCGCCCCAGCCCGAGCGTCGGAGGCTGTGGGTGGAGGCGGGGCATAATGGGCAT
>CCNB01000012.1:71318-350982 GCA_000824785.1 Mesorhizobium plurifarium
CGGCGGGCCCTGCCCCCCGACCGACCTGCTCCCGCGAGCCAAGCTGTGGCCCGAGATCCGGGAGCCTGCCATGTGCAGCGCTCGACGCCGCAGAACCTTCGCCAGGCACGCTCGATGACGGCGATGGCCCGGCAATCAATCTCGACGTAGCAGCATCCGACCGAGGCGCCGAGCCGGCATCGTCCTGCAAGTCGACAATGTCATCAAGATCGGCATGGATCTGCGATGATTTACGTGACGAGCCGGGCTGGGCAATTGCCGAGCCGCCAACTGCGGTCCAATGGCCCGAGGCGCTACCCTCCTCAGTCAGCTGCCCGGGCGTGAGCGCGTTCAGAGCAAAATCCGGACGCCGATAAGGTGTGGGCGATAGCGGCGCGAAGCCGGCGAAGATCGAGGACGAGCCGGCACTTTGAGCAGGCGAGGAAGGGGCCAGCGCGGGGGCCAACTGTGGCGGGAGCGATGTCGTCGGATGGAACTGCGGCACATCGGTAGCCATTGGCGCGCCACGCTTTACAACCTCTTCTTCATGGAAGGCTCGCAAGACGTCCCAGGCCGGGTCGCCCGGGGCGATGGGGATGGGCGAGAAGGCGGGTGAGGTGCTCTGCATAGTTCCAGTGGGCGGGTTGCGTGGCTGCTCGCGCGGGGCCGCTTGTCCATGGGCTGCCAAGCCCAGCGCGTTGTTGGCTGCGACCATTTGCAGGTATTTCTGCAGAAAGCCCCAGGCTGTGCCGAAAACGGGGGCTGCGGTCATCTTGTACTCGTCAACTGCCCGGCTCAGCATCGCGGGTTCAATCTGGGCAATGCCCTTGCCGAAGTGCTGGCTAAGCCAGCTATTGAAACGACCCAAATGGCTCCGATAGATCGTAAGCGTGACTTGACTGTACCTGCTTGCAGCTGCCCGACATGCATCTTCGATCACCTGGTTCTCTTCGCTGACAGGGCGCGATCTAGCTGTTGTGACAGTCTCTCCGGCATAGGCTTGTCGGAGCCTTCCCAACGCCACATTAAGTTCACTCAGTAATTTTGCATCGTTGCTCGCGAAGTCCTTCGCCAGATTGTCCAGCCCCGGGTCCTCAAGCCGGCCGGCGATCTGCGTCCGGTGGTTCTCGTGAAGCCATTTGCTGAACTTGCGCAGCGCCGCTAGATCGTGCCACATGGTTCCTTTTTTGAGGCGGGCAGCTACGGCTCTTGTCTGATATCTGGCTAGGAGTTCCTCATCGTCCTTCGTGCCAAATTCCCGGATATTTGAAGCAATTGTTATAGGCTGTCCGGCAGAATGCTGCCGGAGCCTTTCCAATGCCACGCTAAGTTGCCCCAGTAGTTTGCCATCGTTGCGCGCGAAGTTCTTCGCCATGCTGTCGAGCTGTTCGTCATCAATCCGACCATCGATTTGGCTCTGGTGGTTCTCGGCCAGCCATTTGCTGAACTTGCGCAGCGCTGTTGTATCGCGATCAATCGAGGGTCCACTCACCTTGGCTGTGTTCGCCGCCTCGGCACGGTAGGCGGCAAAAAGCGCCTCGTCCGGGTGCTCTCGTACGCGCTTGCGGCTGCGCGTTTGCTGAACGAGGGAAGCCTGGTGCGGCGCCTCGGCCGGCATCGTTTGGCGCGCGCCGGTCAAATCGCCTCCCATGGTTCCTTCTTCGAGGCCGGCGGCCTGGGCAAGGAGTTGGTCGTAGTCGTTGGTGCCAAGTCGAACATTCGAAGCAGCCGTCCCAGGCTGTCTGACAGAAGCTTGCCGGAGCCTCTTCAACGCCGGATTGATACGCTCGTTCACGCGCTCCGCGAAGTCCTTCGCCAGCGTGTCCAATCCGGGATCCTCAATCCGGCCGGCGATTTGCGTCCGGTGGTTCTCGTCGAGCCATTTGCTGAACTGGCGCAGGGCCGCTAAATCGCGCCTCACGGCCGGTTCTTTGACCACGGCTTTTGCCCGGTATTGGGCGAAGAGTTCCTCATCGTCCTTCGTGCCGGGTCGAATAGCCGAACCAGCCGTCACAGGCTGTCCGGCAGAATGCTGCCGGAGCCTTCCCAACGCCACCTTGGTGTCGCCCAGTAGTACGGCATCGTTGCTCGCAAAGTCCTCCACCAGACCGACCAGCTGCCCGTCCTCAATCCGACCGCAGATTTGGCTCTGATGATTCTCGTCAAGCCATATGCTGAACTTGCGCAGCGCCGTTATATCGCCAGAAATCGAGCTTTTACCCACCTTGGCTGTTTTAGCCGCCTCGGCACGGTAGGCGGCAAAAAGCGCCTCGTCCGGGTGCTCGCGGTCGCGCTTGCGGCTGCGCGTTCGCTGAACGACGGAAGCCTGGTGCGGTGCCTCGGCCAGCGTTTTATGGCGCGCGCCGGTCACATCGCCCTGTTGATTGGCCGCAGGCCGATATGCGTTCGCGACAGGAAGGCTCACACCACCGGGTGCGCTTCCAAATCCCGTGGCGGGCACGTTGACCCGCGACGGCGGGACGGAATTCAAAGCTTCATAACCCCCAATCGCTGCGCGGCTCCGCGGCTGATCTACACTTTCCGCGGTTGAGTGGACCACCCGCTCCACATCCTGCCAGAACTGCGCCGAAGCGAAACTTGCAGCCGGCAACGGCCCGGCGCGGTCGGCGGCGGCAAAGAGCTCGTCCTGGTCAAAACTATGCGCAGGTGAGTGAGCTGGTGGAGCAAAGGGCAAGTGCGAACCGCCTTCCCCGGCGCCCTCCCCTTGCAGCTTCCTCGGTCCAACCGCATCTGCATGTAAGCCGGTCCGCCGCCTGGCGAGACGGCTGTTTGGAACAGCTTGCCGAAGCTGGCCCGGCTGCAGCGCGTTCAGATGCTCCTGAAAACTCGCCTGGTCGGTCTGCTGCTGTTTCGAGCCTGCATCGTCTTTGCGAGGGAAATCTGAGACGTGGGATCGATTGATATTGCTAAAGGGATCCATGATATCTCCCTTGCCTGTTCCGAGCAGCTCAAGCCGCCCTGGCGGCTGGAAAACTGTTCTATGGGGCTTAGCTGTCGACAGGCTGACGGACCGAGAGCGCGGCAGGTCGCAGTCGAGATCATCACTCCATCGCTGCACGGCCCGCCGATCTTCCCGTTCGACGAGCCCCCCTCCGGCCTCGTTGCGAAGCTGCCGGATCTGGTTATGCCGCGCCTCGCCTATGCCGCCCTGCGGCGTGGCAGCCTAGGTGAGCGTGCGTATTGCCTCGCGTAACGATGATCCGCGAAATTCAAGCGTTGCCTCATGCGCGGGTGTTTGTAGCCTCGCGCTGACGATGCTCCGGAACCGCTGAAGCCTGGTAGAGTGGTCATCTTCACCTCGGGCTCTTCTTGGCCGGCGATCTGGCGAGCAATGTCGCGAATGTAGGTTGAGCCGGTAAAGCACCTTGTTGGCGCGATTGAACCCGTGTGGATGCCAGCCGTTTTGCAAGGAGAGCATTGAGCTATCAGTCGTTTGAGTGCGGACTTGTCAGGCTGGAGCTCGCTGCCATTTTCACGCTCAAATCATCTCTCCTGCGCGCTGCCGATCCCGAGCAGTTGCTGGTTTCTCCGCACGTGCAGGGTCTGGTACCAGGCCGAGCCGTCCAGGCGCTTGTGACAGGCGCACCCTTCCATGTCGCCTTGCGCGGATAATCACTCCGCTAATCCCGATTCCAGCGGTTTTGATTACATTTCGCCCACCTGCTGCGCTTCCCACTATCAGGCGGTTTCCAGAAGACATCGAGCTCCGCGAGCTGACGCTCGATTTCCTTCACGACCTCATCGACATTCATTCCGGACTTGGCGGCGATCAACTTGGCCAAGATCTCGCTTGCTGCCAGAGCCGGCGCGATACTTTTGAAGAAGGATTGAGGGTTGCTGATTACAATGACGCTTGCCTTGGCCATACGGGCGAGCGGCGATACGCTGCTGTCGGTGATGGCAACCACAGCCACTTCTTGGCGCGCTGCTTGCCTAGCCGTTTCGATGGTTGCACGGCAGTAAGGCTCGATACCTACCGCCAGCAATACGTCGCCTTTGCCGACGCCCCGCAAGGCATCGATGCCGAGTCCCCCGGCTGCATCAAGAACGATCGCCTGCCGGCCGAGCCGTGACAGCGTGTAGGCAAAATGCTGCGCCACCGGATGCTCTGCGCGCAGGCCAAGGCTGAAGAGATTTCGGCTTTCGGCAAGGATACTGGCAGCAGCCGTTAGCTGCATCGTGTTCGCGCATTCCCCAAGCCTCGCGATTTCCGCTGCCAGCGTGCCCGCGAGGACTCCGACCGTTGAGTAAGCGCCATCGCCCTCCTGCCTACGCTCAGGTAGCGGCGATTCGACAGACGTGCGCAGGGCCTTCGCATAAATGCTGCGCATGTCTTCGTAGCGGTCGAGATCGAGCCATCGGACTAGCCTCATCATGGTCGTGTGGGACACACCCGCTAATTGCGCTTGCTCGCGCATGGACATCAACGCGACATCCTGCGGATAGTCCAACACGAACCGGGCAGCTCGCTGGAGCTGAGGCGGCATCGACTCAAACCGTTCGACTAAAAGGTCGGTTAGAGGCCCCTTTTTCATAGACCCTCGCGCCAGTCGGCCAGCTGAAAGCTACGCCTGATTTCACAAGAATAGACACTCGAAAAAATTCCAATTGGTCGCTCTTGCTGAACCGCGCTGCCCCGGTACTGAGCTACATCACCCAAGAGACCACGCGCCAGGTCTTCATTGACAACAAAATGCTGCGCCCTTTCTGAACGACATCTCATGTCGTAGCGATAAGCACCCTCTTCTGCGCCTTCAAGTTTCAAGAACGCAGAGGCACGTACGTTCGGAGACATACTCTGTTTGATTACCGTGGAAGGCGTCCACTTTCTGGATTCAAGCATTTGAGAGATCAATTCGCGTACCTATGGACCACGATTTTTCGCGCTGATTTCGGGCTCGTCAGGTTTTGCGCGAACAATGGGGGGAACAACTGATGAAAAGCTGCTGCGACTATGTTGATCGCCTGCGATGAGCTTCCGCGCGAATGCCAGTCTACCCCGATCGTGCCGGCGCACTCCGTCCTGACTTCTCATCAAGCGCGAGCGACCGGTTGAGGTTGTTGACCAACATCTGGTTCCCGGGTTCTTTTCTGAGAGCTTGGCGATATAGCGCTTGTGCCGCGCCATGCCGACCGCAAATGTCGAGCACAACTGCCTTCGCGTTCAATGTGCGCAAGTTGTCTGGAGCCGCAATCAAAACCCCGTCGAGCACCTGAAGCGCCTCCTTCGGGCGTTTCTTTGCTACTAGGGCTTTCGTAAGATGGATCGCGGCGTCGACATTGCCTGGTTCCTGCTGCAGCTGATCCCGCAAAGCCCGCTCGTGAGCATCCTCACCAACGGAGGTCAAGATGCGTTCGCGCATGGCCGGATTGATATCCTTGGCACCGAGCAACTCGGGTGACGGCGTCTCCTTCACTGAAAGAGCTTGCGTGCCCCAGCTATTGCAACCGCCGAGAGGAAGAATTGCAAGTATTGCGAAGGGAACTGACGCCAGACGAACTGAACGCAACGGCGGAACGACTGTTGTTAACATGTGAATGCAGCTATCCTTACGACTGATGCTACGCACTTCAGCTTGGCTCAACGCGCAAATCGTTACGTTCTCCTGACGGTTCATGATTCGTTGCAGCGGTGAGCTTGACGGATCCGACCGGCTGAATCGTAAACTCCGAATCCAGATCCTGATAAGACAAAACGACGAGATCGATCCCGTTGCGCGTAAGGAAACCGCGGACGAAGCGTCGGACGTCCATTGAAGCCAATATGACAGGACGGCGCTGACCCGGCGCAGGGTTCGAATGGATCTGCCGCATTTGTGACAGCAGCATCTCACTTTGAGCATCTCCTAACACGAGGTAGGGACCAACAGCCGAATCACGTATCGCGCTGCGCACCAAATTCTCGGTTTCACGTTCGATAACAACGGCGGGCACGACACCCTGAGCGTTGGCAAAACGATGACAGATCTGCCGCGTCAGACCGGAACGGACATGTTCCGTCAACAATGCGACGTTTTGCTCCTGCTCCCCCCATGCGGCCAATGCCTCCAAGACGAGGCGGGTGTTGCGGATCGGGATATCTTCGTCCAGTAGACGGCGCAGGACATCGGCGATCCGGGGGATTGGCGTCGTGCGTAGCACCTCCTTCACCAACTCGGCATATTCCTGCTCCATCCGGCCCAGCAATTCACGGGTCTCTTGGATGCCCACCAAGCGCCGCGCACGCCGCGCGAGCGTTGCCTGGACTCGCGATGCAATAAGTTCGATGGGACTGTGATAGCCAATGCCGGCGTCATTGAGAGCCGATGCATGGCTTTGTTCGGCCCAGATCTTGCCCGCTTGTGGGTCATGCTGGAAGGGGATGCCGCTCAATTCAATATTGGCCAGATCGTCGGTAAGCCTTAGCTGCGTCGGATCAATCGCATCCTGTTCGACCGGGACGCCCTCGACATCTATCCTGAATTGCGACTCCGGCAACTGCTGTTCGACTGCAACAGGGATGCGGGGAACAATAATGCCGAGGTCAGATGAGACCAGTTCCGAAACGCGCTTAATGTGCTGTTGCAATTCGATTTGGTTGATCGCATCTCCAAGGCTCGGTGCAAGGAGCAGGGTGACCGGACCTCCTTCCGCAGGTGGGGTTTGCTTTTTTGGCGTCCCTGGAGCTGCAGTGGTAGCAGTGGCATCGTCGCCGGTTTGCTTATCGCCTTTGGTAAAACTTGCCGTCGCGAAGACCGCGGCCAACACCAGAAAGACGGGCAGAGGGAAGCCAGGAACAAACCCCATCGCAACTAAGACACCAGCAGCCAGCCTCAATGCCCGCGTATTGGCGGTGAGCTGGCCGGCTATGTCGGCACCAAGGTTGAGTCTCCCGGCCCCACCCACACGCGTGACTATGGTCGCCGATGAAATCGACAGCAGCAGTGCCGGAATCTGTGAGATTAGTGCATCACCTATGGTCAGCAGAGTATATTGGTGCAGCACCTGGCCGAAGGGCAACCCCTTAGACAGCCCGATGGAAACTCCGCCCAGCAAATTGATACAGATAACCACCAGCCCCGCGATGGCATCGCCCTTAACGAACTTCATGGCCCCGTCCATAGCGCCATAAAGCTGGCTTTCTTTCTCCAACATGGCGCGCCGCCTACGAGATTCATTCTCGTCGATGTGGCCATTTCTTAGCTCGGCATCGATCGCCATTTGCTTGCCTGGCAGAGCGTCGAGCGTGAATCGCGCCGCCACTTCTGCAACGCGTTCGGCACCCTTTGCCAGAACCATGAATTGGACCATGGTCACCACTAGAAAGATGACAAAACCGACGACGATGTTGCCTGAGATTACGAAATCGCCGAACGTATGGATGATGCTACCGGCCTCCCCCTCCGCAAGGATTAGTCGCGACGTTGCAATGGTAAGCGCGAGGCGGAACACCGTAGAGATCAAAATGACGCCGGGCAGCGAAGAAAGTTCAAGTGGCGTGCCGACATATAGGGCAACCATGAGAAGAAGTATGGCGAATCCGAGGTTGAATCCGATCAGGACGTCAACGACCGCGATTGGGATTGGCATGATCATCATGCCGATCGCCAGAAGCAGCATTAACGCGACCATTAGGTCCGGGTTGGCCGGCGCTCGCGCGATGAAGTTGCGCATTAGGTTCGCCATCGCGACCTTTTTATGTTTGTTTGAGAAGAACTGTGCTGCTGCGAAGTGAAACGTAGCTTTGGAAAACCGCTCGCGCCTCGTCCATGCGACGGGCTCGCAGCAGCGCATGGCTACGCATGAGAGTCAAAGGGACGCGAGAAGATTGCTGGTCATCAAGTACGTCCAACCTGTCCAGGATCGTCAGTGCTTCGTCGCCGAGCCCCTCAGCAATCAAGGCATAGGCGAAAATCCGTAGCAGATTGACATCTTGAGAATTGTCGCTGATGGCGAGCCGCAACAAGGCTAGGCTTTGGGCGCTCTGCCCGCACGCAAGGTGGGTATAGGAAAGGGCGCAGAGCAAATCTCGCTCCTGCTCGGAAATCAGCACGACTTCACCGGTCTTTGGCAAGGTGTGTCCCGACAGGATAGCCCAACATTGAAGTGTTATTCTTCATCCAGGTCGACCTTCGCTCGCCTTGATTAAGCTGTTCCGGTTCAGTCGCAACAGCACCAGGCGCCGGAACTCTTCTTGGAGGGCGGCAATACCTTCACGCGCCACCGAATCCTCAGGTACCGCCGCCAATGCGTTGACCAAGCGCTCCAGAAGAACACTACGCTTCCCTTCGCGCAGGATTTCCGGATGACGCAGGCGTGGCGTGATGAAAGAGAGCTGGCTACCTGCGAGAGTATTGCCATAAAGAGCGGCCATTGCAGCGCGGGGGTCGACCTCACTGATGTGGGTGCTCTCGCTTGGGCTGATGCACGTGACCGCCTCGATTTCACTAATTCCCAACAATCCGTTGGCCGTGCGTGCGGGCGGCATATCGTGCGTGTGCGCACGACGCAAAGTAGATGCGTGCTTCTTGCTGCTATTTGCATGAGCGCGATCGATCTCCATATTCTTGGCTTCTTCATTGGCCGGCTCGGCTGCTCCTGCAGGCTCAATGTTAAGATCGCGCGCCGAGGCGCCGGGGCCGACAGGGAAGCTGGACATCTTGACCATGGAGTTCTCCTACCGAACCTGGAAGTTTAATAAGGGAGCGCAGCAACGCGGCCATTTCGGCTCAGCAGCACCTGAGCGTCCTCAATCCGATCGACCATCCATCCATTATCCAATAGAGCTCCGACGAAATACTTCTGCCCACCGATCAGAAGATGTGGCAGATTCCCGCGCCAAACAGCTTCAACGGGGATTGCGGATGGCGCCTTGTCCTCTTTGACCACCACACCGTTCACGAGTGTAAGCGCTGCGTTCGTGCGTTGATCGAACTGCTGTTGGATCTTCTGCCACTTGGCGACCAAGGCAGGCGTGACGGTGCCCTCGGCGGTAACAACACTGTCCGCGGATTGGATCTTGATATCGAATAGCTGCGCCCGATCAATTTCGTCTTGCAGCGCTTTCGCCGCTAACTGGACGCTCTGATCACCAGGGCGGTTGATGGTTACCTTCGATTTAGGTGCGGGGTCAGTAGGATTGGCGCTCAATCCACTGGCGCTGCCGTAGAGGGAAAAAAGGGTTGAAAGCGCGCCGATTCCAATGCAGCTCAGCAAGACAACGGCTATGACTGGCATTGAAAGGCGGCGCATGCCAATGGGGCGCTTCTCCCCGGCATCTTGAACGGACCAGAGAATGGACATCGCGCCCGCATGAATGACGACAGGAAGAGAAACAACAACGCGCTCGCCTACGGCAATATTTTGGTTGCCCTCTATGCGGACCCCCTCCGCAAGGGCCTCGACCTCGATCGAATTGCCGAGAAGACTGATACGAAGATGACGTGGCTCTAGCCCTTGCTCGATGAAAATTATATCGGACTCAAGACCACCACCGATTACATTCGGCCCCGGAGGCGCATTGCCAGTTAGCCCAGAATAAAGACCCGACAGCACCTCGAAATCGATGGAAATGGCGTCAACCACGGAAATCTCCCGCACAAGGAGATGAGCCATACAGCCATGGCCGTACGGCTCATTTTAACTCCACATTGCACCGCCAAGACAGCGATCCGGACGACGCTACATCTCGCTTGCGATGTTACTGAACGCGTTCGTCGGCCACCTTCTTGACCGTCTGAAGGTTGGTCGTAACAGTGCGCAGCATCACACTCCTTTCCGTCGCCTCCGCGCTCATCTTCGTGAGCGCCACAATTTGAGCCTGGAAGGCGGCAGCGCCAGCCCCGTCAGCAGCCATATTGCCAATGGCCGGAGCAGCACCACCAGCAGCGGGAGCAACTTTAGACATATCGTTTTACCTTTCCGTTCGAATTGTGCCGTGCTTGACGGCTCACACTCCTGACGCCGAAGGATCCGGCGTCAGGCATCCTCTTCCATGTCACCCATAGCGTCATCGAAATCAGCCATGGAATCGCTCGTCATTTGGAACGCAATGGAACTCAGAACACTTTCGAATGCCGCACTCTGATCTACGGCTTGCGCGTCATTTCCGGAACTGACCGAACCGCTGTCCCGACCGCCCGCCGCAATCGGTCGGCCACCACCAGAAGGCCCGCCGGGCTCATCCCGCCTATCCCCATGGCCCGCACGAGCCAAGGAAACACCGGCGCCGCCACCTCCACCTCTAATTGATCCGACCATCAGGTACCTCGGTTCCTTTATTGCCCTCAAGAGGCAGCGATGCCGTGTTGAAAATCGACTTGCTCAAAGTAAGAGCGCGAGCTTTCGAGAAGCTGACGGCTCACAAAAAAACAAAAGGGCGCTGTTACAAAACTGATAGTCGTGTACGGGCTGGCCTGCTCATATCGATGCGACGGCGGCTTTGAAAGGCGCCATTTTCCCGGCAGGGCGGGATCGGAAGGAGCAGTAATGCTCGGTGCCGCATTGAAGCACATTTGATGTGAGGCGTTCGGACTAGCGAACCCTGTCGATGGATGAATTCATATGGTAGGGCGCTCGACGGTCATCCTTATAGACCTTTTCACCATCGCCGCTAAACCGGCGGTCCATAGGTATATGGCGCAGGTGCGGAACGATGCTGTATCTTTTCAGACGCAAGTCAGCGAGTGCTTTTGCCAGCGAGCGCTTGGCGGCTGCGGCGGCGTTTTGGGTCGGCAGCAAATCCGGAGCGCGATGAGGCCATCGACGATGGCCCCCTGGCTCCGTTTCGGTGGTTATTACGCTCTCGATCGGTGTTTGCACTGCCCAGCGACTTGAAACGATACAGAAGGTTCATTCACACGCTCCCTTCGGTTCCTGTGCTTGTCTAGGTTTATCCTGGTGACGCGACCATATTGGCTAATTGCTGAGTGGCGGCCGCGTTGGGCACAGATGGGCGTGTAGCGCGCTGAGGCATGGATCCGCGTTCTTTTTGCCTTGTTGGTGAGGCGGGACGAAGGTGAGATCGGCTTGTTGGTAGAATGGTCTGCGCTCATCGCTCAGTTGGGCGATCTTTTGCTCCCGGTCAGGGCCTTGCAGCAGCGGGCGGTTTTTATCCCTTTTGAGGCGCTTTATGATCACCTCCAGCTTGGTATCGAGCCAGATCGAGACCGCCTTGTCGCCGATGAGACGGCGGGTCTGCTCATGCATGAAGGCGCCACCGCCGATGGCGATCACCGCGGGCGCGGCCTCCAGCAGACGGGGGATCAGTTTCGCCTCCATCTCCCTGAAGTAGGCCTCGCCGTGCTCTTCGATGATTCGCGAGATCGATTTACGGGCCTGCTTTTCGATCATTTTGTCTGTGTCGCGGAAGTTGAGCTGCAGTCGCTTCGCGAGAGCTGGGCCGATGCTGGATTTGCCGGCGCCTGGCATGCCAACGAGCACGACCGGCCGACTGCCGAGGGCCGCGAGGAGTTCCTTCGCCTGTGATGACCCGACTGTCTGCAGCATGTTCGATTGCCCGACAGGTCGCAATTTCCCAGTGGCGCTTGCCCTGCGTTCGCCTTCGGCTTCCCAATGAAGCAAGGCCAGAGCGCCATCGGGGACTGCGACGCCCTGGCAGTTTTCCATGACGCGCTGCATGAGTTGCTCCGCAGGAACGTCCCCACCCACCCGCCGCAGCTGGTCCAGCTGCTTGTATGTGTGATGATTGGCGAGCTTGGCTTGGTAGCTGGCCGGCGTATGGAACTCAAGCTGGAAGCGATAACCATGCGGTGTGGCGAGCACGCTCTGGATGCCACTGAAAGTGGGATTGCGCATCCTGAACCAGTTGGTCGTGTGGCGTTCGGCGTAGCCGCGCTCGTCGAAGGCCAACATGGCTTTCTTAAAGCCACGGGTAAACTCCTGGTCGGGCAGTTCGAAAATGTGGCGGACAGCGTTGCTAATCAGCTGCGGCACGCTGCCAGAGGGGGCGTTCAATCCGGTGAGCTGTTCAGCCATCGAGGCTTCCGATCGCACCCGGCGATCGAAATGCGGCATGTTCACCGGGATGCCGGCCTGCCCGAGGCTCTCGGCAACCGAGATTGCCGCTGCGGTGATTGCCTCCTCTTCAACTCTGGCGCGCGTCGCCTCGATTCTGGCCCGCTCCGATGCTTCTTGGCGGCTCAGCGTTGCCGTCACATCGGGATCCACGGCGGCAGGGCGGCGGCCGGAGCGTTCAGGCAACAGGCCGTTCTGTGCGGCGAATTTGATCGAGGCCTCCATGACGGAAGCCGCCAGCGTGGGATTGTCCTTCAACTCCTCCAAGGTCGCATCGACATCGAACCTGCCCTGGCTGAGTGTCGCCGCCATGCTCTTTACGTAGGGCACGGGCTGCAAGCCCGGCGTCTGGCATAGGAGCCGCTGCAGCTCATGGCTTTTTTTCAGAAACCGGCGGGTGCCGGTGTCGGATTTATAGGCGTCCGTCCCGACCTTAATGCCGAGGCTCAGCAGGTTGCTTGTGCTTTCGACGAGGTCGTCCGGATTGTAGCCATCCGGGGAAGGATCGATCCGGGCTTGAGTGTGGTCGAGCAAAAGCTGGATGCGGTCGCGAGGCTGGGACGTTGCCGGATAGCTCTCCGCCAATTCCTGGAAGAGGTTTGCAAGCGCTGGGCTCACCGACAGGCTTAAATCGTCCACGGTCTCGACGGTTGCGGACAAGCTTTGCTGATCCGCCTTCGCCGCCCATGCCGCAAGATCGGTCACAAGCAACGCGGCCATCTCGCGCGCGACCGGATGCTGGGCCACCTCGATCTCCTGCCTCGCCCTGGCGAGCGTGTCCTGAATATCCTGGCCCCGCACCTCTTCCGCATTCAAAAGGTTAATGATGTCCCGCCTGAGCTCGTGGTGAATGCCTTCGTAGGTGCCGAAGACAGCACGCTCGGCAAACCAGCGTCGTGCCTCGTCGGACTGCGCCAGAAAGTTTCTCTGCAGGCAGCTATAGGTTTCCAGGACGTCCTGCGTGGTGGCAAGGATCTGGCGGGCACGACTGAATTGGTAGCTATCGTCCTTAAGCGCCGGGGTATGCGACTTCGCCGGCTTGAGTGAGCGAACGCCGCGCGCTTGTTCCTTCTCATCGAACTGCCGCACATGCTCATAAAGCTGCGGCCGGTCGCCGATGATGATGACGGCGTCCCCGTCGAAGTCGCCATCAAGCTTCTTCTGTTCACTGGTCGGGATAGCAACCAAAGAGCCCGGAGCAAACACCTCCGTCGCCTGGAGGATGCCTATGCTGTCGACCGGCGTGTCCACCTTGGCGCGATCCTTGCCGTGTGTCCAGCTCGAATGCGATTTGACGTCTTCGGCGGACAGTACCAGCCCACGCTCGGCGTAGTCGGCCGGCCACATCTTATCTGGTACGACGATCAGGATGCCTTTGGCAAAAAACATCGGATCGTCGCCCGCCAGTTCTTTCCCCTTCTTCTCGGCGACATTGAAACTGTATTGAATGGCTACGCAGCGATCCAGGAAGGCGGCAGTCGCATCCCCACTACCTGCCGACCTCACTTGCGTGGCGCCAAATGGCCGCAGGTTGGCCTTGTCATAGGGGGCTCGCCCGATCAGCACGCCACCCCTTCCCGTCAAGGTCTCGCTCTTGAGCGTGGGCACATGGACGCAATCATCACTGGACGGTACGGCAACCGCGCCGGGAGCGTCGATGTGTCCGGCCGTCACGGTGCGAAAAAGATCTTCGGCACTCAGCTCTTGTCCTTCTCTGCTGTCGAGCCAGGTCTTGGCCTTCTCGCGCGTCTCATCCGCCACCAGCTCGCTGCGCGGATAATGTTGCAGCGCCGAGGCAGGAACGGACGATCTCCTTCCCTCAGCAAAGGCAGCCACCCGATCGAGACCTTGGCCTTGAGCGGCCCGACGAACAGCCGGCATACGCTCGGCCAACGATGCCTTTATGAAGCCGCAACCGTCATGCGGTCGCAAGGCGATCGGGCCTTCCGGCCCGGTCAGCCTGAAGGGATGCGCCTCGCCCGTCGGACGGTCCGGCAGCAGCGACAGTTTGAAGGCTCCTTCGAGTGCGTAGTCGTGGGGCCCTAGACCTTTGATCGCCGGGGGCGCGGCAAAGCCCCGGCGCTGCGTGTAATAATAGGCTTCTTTGAATGGCGCCCAGGATCGCGACAGCTGCTCGAAAGCCGTACCCGGTGCAGTTTCGGCATATGGAATTGCCAGCAGCTTCCCCCCGAGCGCCTGAGCCCCCGTTTCGCCTGGAGCGCGGGCGGCGATCTGGGCAAGGGTCTTTTTCGGCGGTTTTGACTTGCTGCCGCCGAATAGATCCATCCGGTACGGCACACCCTCGACACTCAATGTCCGCCCCAGCATGAAGGCGCTCGGCTTTCCCGGCAGTTGTACCGCGACCACCTTCACCGCCCCTGAGGTAAGGCGATGGAAAATGGAATAGCGCGTCTCCGGCTCCGTCGGCAATCGCCGCCCCTGCATGTCCACCACCGGCAACTGCATTAGCCCCGCATCACCCTCCGGCGGTCTCGGCTCGTGGTCCATAGCACGCAATACCTTATGGACATCGAAGACGGCGGCTGGATGGCGGGCCTGGATCAGCGCCGCGTTCTGCGCCATGAACTCGTCCAGCGCCTCGACCGGGCCCTCTGCCTCGATCTGCGCGATCAGGTTCCAGCTCATGTTGGAAAGGTCGCCTTCGATGAGGCCGCGCGCGCTGGCCAGGATCTCCCTGGTTCCGCGATGCAACTCATCCCGACGTCGCTTCAAAGTGGAACTTTCGGCATCGACGTAGGGCTTCTTGTAAAGCCCCTCAAGGACAGCACGGGCCTTGAGCACTTGATAAATCGACAAGGCGGGACAGCGGCTCGAATTCGGTCCAGCGATCCGCTCGGCCTCGCTTGCCTTGAGTTGCGCCTTGATCTTGTGCTCCACGACTGGCTGAATGTCATTCAGCAGGCTCAAAGTCTGCCTGCGGTGCCAGCGCAATGCCCTTTGGGAGCTGCGCGCTAACGGCACCAGAGCGGCGCAGAGATTGCCCATGGTCTCGAGATTCTCCGGGGCAAAGCCAGAGGTCCGACGCAATGCCTCGAGCCGATCCAAGCCTGCCCGTGCCAGTAGACCCAAATCGTCATGCAACTGCGCCTTCGCCAGCGCCTTGAAGATATGCGCGATGCTTAGCGCATCGGCCTGCTCCAGGCGATCGCTGGCGTAATGAAGATGATGGGCCAGCTGATGCAGCCGATCCCTCAGCAGAGCGGTGTCTGCGATTTCTCCGGCGTCCTGTCCCCGTACGACGCCGCGCCCAAAGATATTGGCGATGGTGCCGAGCGCGACGGTAGTGAAGGTGCTAAATCTTGGACCCGCCACGCCGAACCAGCGCGCTATATCCATGATCGCCCCGTGGCATTCCGGTTGTTCGGGCCATTTGCCGAAGCCATGCAGGACAATAGCAAGTTGCTGCGAGGAGAAATCGGGCAGCCCCCCGGTGCGGTCGGCGCGACAACGAACTTCAGCAGCAATTGCGACCGAGGCGTCCCCGCACGCCGTCTCGTCAGTCCACTTGCTGAAACCGTTAACCAGATTTGCCAGATCCTGCGGATTGAAAGCAGATAGCTGCTCGGCGCGATCGGCACGGCGAACCACATCGCCGGCGATCGCGACGGTAGCCTCGCGACAGCCCGCCTCTACCGGCCACTTGCTGAAGCCATTCACCAGGGTCGCCTGCTCCTGCGCAGTAAAATCGGTCAGCTGGGCGCCGCGGCGGCGAACCTCACCGGCAATCGCAACGGTGGCTTGGCAACAGCCCGCCTCTACCGGCCACTTGCTAAAGCCGTTCACCAGGTTCGCCAGAGACTGCGGGGTACAATAAGATAACTGGCCAGCTAGGTCAGCGCGGCGCCGGATCTCGCAACCGATCGCACCGGTAGCGCGGCGACACTCCACTTGTTCCGGCCATCTGCTGAAGCAACCTACCAAGTTGGCCAGATCCTGCGGATCAAAGACGGACAGCGCGTCGGCGCGGCGGCGAACCTCGCGGGCGAGAGCGACGGTGGCCGCAGCACAATCCGCCTGGTTTGGCCATTTGCTGAAACCGATCGCCAAGTGTGCCAGATCCTGCTGGCTGAAAGCAGATAGCTCATCGGCACGGTCCCCGCGATGAAGCATCTCACCAGCGATCGCGACCGTGACGTCACCACAGGCTGCTTCATCGGGCCATTTGCTGAAACCGAGCGCAAGGTTCGCCAGCTCGCGCGAATCAAAACCAGGGAGCCGGCGGGCACGGCGGCAAAGAACCTCACCAGCGATCGCGAGCGCGGCCTCGCGGCAGCTCGCCTGATCAGGCCACTTGCTGAACCCGTTCACCAGGCTTGCCAGATGCTGGTGGGCAAAACTGGAAAGTCGGCCGGGGCCGCGGCGAACCAGCTCACCAGCGATCGCGACCGTGGCGCCACTACAGCTCACTTGGTCCGGCCGTTTGCAGAAGCCGTTCACCAGATTCGCTAGTGCCTGCGGAGTAAAATCGGACAGCCTATCGGCGCGGCGACGAATCTCACAGGCGATCGCGACCGTGGCTTCGGCACATGCCAACTCGGCGGGCCACTTGCTGAAGCCGTTCACCAGGTTCGCCAAGTCCTGCGAATCAAACCTCGAGAGCCGGTTGGCAAGACGACGGACTTCACCGGCGATCGCGACAGTGGCGAGGCGTGAACTCTCTTTTCCAGGCCACTTGCTAAAGGCGTTCACCAAGTTTGCCAGGTGCTGGTGAGTGAAATTGTCGAGCCGATCAGCTTCACTGGCGCGGCGACGAATCTCACTCGCGATCGCGAGGGTGGCCGCACCACACCCCGTTGTGTCAGACCACTTGCTGAAGCCGTTCACCAGATTTGCCAGGCCCTGCGGAGTAAAATCAGATAACGCGTCGGCGCCGCGGCGAAGAACCTCTTTGGCAATCGCCGCCGTGGCCGCGCCACAGCCTGTTCTCTCCGGCCATTTGCTGAAACCGTTCACCAAGTTCGCCAAGTTCTGCGAATCAAGAGCAGAGAGCCGGCTGGCGCCGCGGCGTAGCACCTCACCAGCGATCGCGCCTGTCCCGTCACCGCAGCCTGCGGCTTCCGGCCATTTGCTGAACCCGTTCACCAAATTGGCCAATTCCTGCGGATGAAAATCACAGAGCGAGTTGGCTTGGCCAGCGCGACGGCCGACTTCGCTGGCGATGGCGACGGTGGCCGCGCCACACCCCGTCTCTTGCGGCCATTTGCTGAAGCCGTTCACCAGATTCGCCAAATGCTGTGGCTCAAAACCGGCGAGGCCGTTTGTCCTTTCGGCGCGGCGACGGACCTCACCGGAGACGGCGACCGAGGCAAGGCGTGAGTTTTCCTGTTCGGGCCATTTGCTGAAGCCGTTCACCAACAGGGCCAGGCTTTGACTGTCGAGTTCCCGAAGCACTTCGCTTTGCCGGCAGCAAAATTCAGCAATACTGCCCATTCCATTTTGGCAGGCCGGCACCCGTGGATATCGGCTAAACGATAGCGCCAAGAGCGGAAGCGCTTTGGGCTCGACATCGATGAGCTCGTGGGCAAATCTAGACACCTGAGCTGCCATGGCCCGGCAAGCTTCCATGCCTGCCGGACCTTCCTCGCGGCTCACAGCATTACAAACTGTGGCATATCCCCATGTTTGCCGGGCGCGGATATCGTGCTGCCAGTTGGTGACAAATCGAGATGTGAACTGGGCAGCGGCCTGTTGCAGGAATGTTGCAAGTTCCGGCATCTTCAGTTGTTTGCGATAGCGCACCACAGCCATTGAGAATTTGCGGATGTCACCAGCGAAACCAATGTCGTGTAGGGCGCCATTAAGCAGTTCTTGCGAGTTTGCAGTGCGGCCATCCCGCCTAGCTACATGGTCGATAGGTCGTTCGCCTGATCTGGCAGCCAGATCGGGTACGCTTTGTCTATGCGGCGGCAACGCGTCGATGCGCGAGCTTCCGGCCGCTTGATGGCTGCGCCAGGATTCGCCACCGGGCTGCCGCCTTGGTCCGTACCGTTGCGAGATTCCGCCGTGACCGTCCCGCCCGGCTTTATCGTCGACAGGCCATTCACCCCGTCTCGCAGCCGGTTCGCTCACGCTTTGCTGACGCGGTGGGCGCGCGGCTGTATATGAGGGTCCAGCCGATCGATCGTCGCGCCAGGGTTCGTCATCAGGATGCAACAAGCCTTCTTCTCGGGATGGACCCTCGCCCTCCGACACCGAGGGGAAACGACGACGACGCCCACTGATTTGACCTAGAGCAGCAGCCAAAAGTCGGTGTGAGCCAAGCGAGGGGCCGGCAGGGCGGGCGCCGACAGCATCGTCGGCTTGGGGCGCAATGGGAGCGGAGGACGTCCCTTGGTTTTGAGGCCCAGAGTGCATCCGCTGCACGACGGAATTGAACGATTGACTGCCTTCTTCAGGGGCGCGGCCTGATTGCGGGCGCGAAGCGCTCGATCCCAGCGCGCTGCCGGACTCAGCACCTCCAAGGTGCGACCTTCCCGATCGTCCAATGCCCGTCATATCCAATCTCCAATGCGGGCAATGCGCCGCCTATAGTGTCGAGGCCTGATTCGCTCATCTGGAGAGCGAGAAGTGCGATGGACCGGGTGCCCACGCGAAGATGGTCTTCACGAAATGGGGGGCTGAAAAGTCTGACGTTGGCCATGCCCTCATCAGCGCGCTCGAAGCGCATGCGACCCAAGTACTCGCAGATTGGTCAGCTCAAGCTGCGCGAGATCCCAGCGGTTTCGTTCGAGGTCTCCTGGATCGCCCTAACGCGATCGCTTGCACGGCATCGGCGGCGATCCCCAAAAGCTTGTTTAATCCGGAGCACGCGCAGTAGTCGCGGCAGGCGATGTCGCACGCACGTTGGCGGCATGGAAATAACGGGAACCGCAGACATCGAGCCATGCGCCAAAGGCGACGCTGTCTTCCTGGGCGCAAGCAGGTTCTGGCTTCGCCTTCTCGCCGTGATGACCTTGCGCGCGTGGGTGCTTCGCATTCTTTGGCGCTCATCCCAATCCCGCCCGTACCACCCGACAGACATCAATCTTTCGCAAATGTTTCTTTCCTGAGACAATGACAAAGCTTTGGCCATCAAACATAGCCGTCCTTACCTGACATAAACCTGACCTGCGCTCAGCTAAAATGCTGAAGTTGCCAAAAGAAGACCACTGGAACTCCTGCGGCAGCGGGCGCGAGCTGCAGCCTGAGAGAGGGCCTGGAAATTTGTAGCGCCTTCTTCACGTGGTCCGGCAACCCGTCCTTGGCAAATACCTCGCCACCCGAAAGCAGTTGGTCAAGAAGTTGCCTCTCGATAGCCATGTGATTTTCCTCCTTTCCATCATCATGACCTCGCGTACAGAATTCCTGACAGTGCCCGCGAACATTGCGATAATTCTCCAAAACATGTGAGGTCGCCCGGACACTTCGACGATTCTCGCTTGCCCATGGGCCATAGTGGCACAGTAACCTGCGCAATCACGGAGAACCGATTTTGTCCACTTGTCTAGACTAAGCCAGCGGCATGGAGCGCTCTTGCGACAGGCTCGAAATACTGCCTGGGAACAGGTTTTCCTAACTTGGTCGTTCGGATGAGCTGACGCGCCAGCCCATCATTGTCGACAATACTTAGACGTAGCGCCTGCGCCGCTGCGAAGATAGGTGAAACGGCCTCGCCCTCGCCGCGGCAAACCAAGACGGGCACCCCAGTCTCGCCCCGCACGTAACGCAGACCGACCAATATCGCCCGCCCTCTCAAAATCAATGTGGCGTGATGCACGCCAAGCGGAGGTTCGCCAGCCATCTCTTGACGTAGGCGACGTCGCTCACGCTTCAACTCTGGCGTACCTTCTTGTTCCTTCCTTTCGCGCTTGACCTCGGTCTCAGTCATGCGCATGTCGCGCAAAAACAACCAGCGCTGGAGCAGGAGATCGACCAAGCCGCCGACCAGAAGTGCACCGGCACCAATCCCGACCAGCAGTTTCACCTCCGTAAAGACGAAGCCGAGGCACGAAATGCCGCAGAACGGCAGATAGACCATCGTTCTCCACATGCCCAGAATAGAAAAAAGAAAGATTGCGCCGAGGAGTAATAGCTTCACCAGCGCCTTGCCAAGGTCGGTTAAGGAGCGCATCGACACGATGCGCTTCAGTCCCTGAAAAGGATTGATTTTTTCAAACCTGGGCGCCATCGGCTCGAACGAGAAGAGTAGTCCACCGTTAGAGATGAATGCGGCCGAGACCGCCGCGGCGGCTACAGTTCCAAGCAGCGGGCCGACGGTCGTCACGGTGAGCTCGGTCAAGAGAATTAGCGCTTGCCCGACAGCGATATTGAAAGGCAGATTCTGCAGCTTGTCGGTCAATAATACCGCTTCGATGCATTTGTCTTCGATCGCGCTGGCTCTCAAGCACAGATAGCCGAGACCGGCGCAGGTGCCGACGGCGCGGACGAAATCGGTGTTGCGCGCAATCTGCCCCTTCTTGCGTGCTTCCCTTAGCTTCTTGTGAGTGCCCGGGTGCTTCTTCTCTTCGCTCGTGCTCATTTAAGCATCTTTTCGAACGCCTCGAGCCCGCCATTGGCCTGTGCGATATCTGACGCCATGGCGTCGATGAGATACGCAGTGTAGGTGACCATGATGATCGGAAAGCCGATATTTTTGATCGTCGGGGAAAGGCGGTTCGATTTGAGTTGCGGGGCAAAGCGGGCAAGAATCATTACCGAAATGTCAATCAGTAACAGAAAGGCCACGACAGGCCCGGAGACTAGTAAACTCGTCACCATAATCCGGTCGAGGAGCCCGATTAGTTCCATTGCCCCTTGTGCGGTCAGCGCGGGGTGAAATTCATATACGGGCCAGATTGAGTAGCTGCCATAAAGGCCGCTGATCATGTTCTCCAGACCTTCCGATGCGACGAAGATCGTGATCGCCGTGATTCCGAGAAAAAGTCCCATCGCGGATGCCTGAGTGTTGGTCGCAGGGTCTACCGGACCGACTTGGCTGGTGATGCCGCGCTGGGTGTCGACAAGCTCACCGGCGGCCTGGAGGCTCCATATCGGGATTCCGAGTGGAATCCCAAGTAGCAGACCGACAAAAATCTCCTTCAAACCGAGCAGTGTCACTTGGATGAAACGTGTATCGGGATCGAGCAGCTGTAACCCGTCTCTGATGGGTGCCAAGCACGGTAGCCCAAACGCGACAGCAAGGCATGTTCTGATCAGCCCGCCAATTTGAGACCGCGTAAATACAGGCAGGACCAGCATAATGCCGACAGCGCGAGCCGCAGCAAGACCGGCGGCGATGATGAGTTCGATGGCCCCCTGGATGAGCATTTGGGCCTCGGTGGGCAACGAACCAGACATGGTGAAGCCTAGTAACTCGGTATAATCGCGGGAAACTGGGAGAACACGTAATCGGCTTGCTCGATGAGCGGAGCGCTTAGTACAGGAGCAAACAGAGCAATGATCGCAACAACGACCAATAGTTTCACTGTCAGGTGCAAGGTTTCGTCCTGAATCTGTGTTGCCGCCTGGATAATACCGATGCCCAGGCCGACAACCACAGCGGCAATGAGTGGCGGCAGAACCCAAATCATGAAAACGATCAAGGTTTGGCTCATTTGGGCTACAATGCTGGGCTCATCCATCTCAACCTCCCGGTGTTGCATAACTCAACACAAGCCCGTGCATTAGCCGGGACCAACCATCAATAGTAACAAATAGAAAGAGTTTGAAAGGGACAGCTATCATTGTGGGCGAGACCATTGACATACCCATCGCCATCAAAATTGTCGTTACGATGAGGTCTATGCAGATAAACGGAAGATAAAGAAGAAAGCCAATTTCGAAGGCACGCTTGAGTTCTGAAATTAGAAAGGACGGTACGAGAATGGCGAAATCATCAGGTGTCGCTCTGGCGCGCATTTCCTCTGGCCAGACTTTTTTGGTCGACGATAGGAAAAATCGACGCTGCTCTTCGCTTGTGAACTTCTTGAGATAGGCACGCAAAGGCTCTCGTCCCTCCTCAGCAGCGGCAACCCAGTCATCGAAGGTTTGATAGTGGAGCTTCGGGTCCGTGACGCGCGCATAGGTCTGCTCGATAACAGGCGCGCTGACGAAAACGGTGAGAATTAATGCCGTCGCGTAAAGAACTATATTCGGGGGTATCGTCTGCGTCCCGAGCGCATTGCGGACGAGAAATAGAACCACTGATACCTTTATAAAGGCCGTGGTTGTGACGACTGTGAGCAGCAGCAGACCCAGTCCAGCCGTAACCGCAAGAAGCGCCAGGATCCCTGGTTGGATCTCACTCATTGCAAGCCAACCTGCCACGTAGCCTGATGCCAAGCTCGTCGCCGATGCGCACGATGTCGCCACGGCCGATACGCCGGCCGTTGGCAACTATATCGATCGGACCGTCGACCGGCCGATTAAGTTCGAAGATGTGCCCTTCGCCGGCATTCCTCAGTTCCCCCAGCGGCATCAGCCAGCGGCCGCATTCAAAGACCAGAGTGATTTCGATATCGTCGAGCTCGGCATCCGATGGCCCTTGCTGCAATTCCGGTTCTGTCATGATGTGCGCATACTCCAAAGGGCATGGGTGCAGGCGGAAAGGCCCGCGCAGGATCAGGCGGTCGTCCGCAACGTCTGCCACGGCCCAGAGCCGGCCCGCAGAGAGGATGACCTGATCGCGGTGGAACGGTAATACGTCTGGTATCAAAGCATCACCGGGAGATGTCGTGCGAATAAGCGCCGCCGGAACGCAAAGCGAGCCGATCTTTCCTGCAACCAGGACCGGGAGGTCAGCGGATAATTCGCACGGTTGTCGCGGCAATTGTCGAAGCAGATCCGCCAGGGCGTGGAACGCGAACGGCACCGGGCCATCGAGAGGCGAGAATAGGCACAGACGAGCTTTGCCGTTGATCGGGCCGCAGGCGACGTCAAATTCGAGATAGGGAGGTGGCATGGTGGCTTCGCGCAGTTGAGCCAGTTGCACGTCCTGCTGTGACTGGGCCTCGAGTCGAGCGATAAGTGGCTCGAGCGCGAGTTCGAGAACGAGTGAACCGGTTGGCTCGGAAGGTAAGCCGATGCCGCTCTGCACGGTCGAGATGAACCTCTCTATCAGTGCACGGGAGATCGACAAAACGATCGTCTCATCTCCGAGCTGCCAAACGCATTCGAGCATCGGAATGGAAAGCGATTCCGGCTGCCAGACAAGCCGTCCCATTCGCACCGATAGCGGCTCGTCGCCAAGTCGGCACTGAAAAGGCGTGCGGGGGTGTGCGCACTCGTTGAGCCATGAGACGACGTCGTGGGACAGACTTAGCTTTGGCTGCAGTGAATCGTGTGTGCTCAAAGTGTTTTCGGCTCTACAAGACGGCACCATCGCGACACGACAAGAATGCTAGCGGTCATCAGATTGACTTGCCCGTCACCTCGTGCAGCGAGGCGCTCGCGTACCGAAGCAGGATCTCATCGTTGGCCTCCGTCTCGGCTGCGGTCTGAGAGTGGATATCGACGCCGCGCCGGACGTCGTCCTCAATTTGTTCCCACTTGTGCCTTGCCGCCGAACAGCTGATCCAGTGCGACCTTGCCTCAGACGCCGCTGTCTCGGCCTGTTCTTGAGCGATGCAAGCGTTATCAAGCGTCTTGCGCCTCAAGGCGACCTCAGCCTCAAGCCGCTCTATGTGGAGATGGCCTTGATCGAGCGCCTGGAAGGACAAGGCATCGAGCGATGCAAACCGTTGGTAAAGCTCCATTTCCGCCCTCGCGCAGTGTTGCTGTGCGATTGCAAGCTCGCGGGAAGCATGCTGTGCGGCCTCGGCCGCTAGGTGGGCCTTGGCTTCCTTTTTGGACAGCTCACGAAGGGCGCTACGCTCTCGTATATCCTTCAAACGCCGCAAGCTCGTAGCGTGGAGACAGTTCATGTGGTCAGCTGCAACATCCATGCGACGGTTTCCTCAAAGTCGCTCGCCTCGTCTTCTCCCTGGCGCAAAAATTCCTGCAGGTCGCCGATCGAGTCGATAGCCCTGTCAGTAAGCGGATCGTTGCCTTGCTTGTATTCGCCGACCTTGACCAAAAACTCGGACTCGGCATAGCGCGAGAGGAGATCACGGAACGTAGATGCCGCCTTGCGATGTGCCATAGGCACGACGGCATCCATTACGCGGCTGCGACTTTGCAGCACATCGATCGCGGGGAAATGGGATCGCGCAGCGATCGTGCGTGAGAGGACGACATGGCCATCGAGAATGCCGCGCGATTCTTCTGCGATGGGATCCCCCATGCCGTCACCTTCGACAAGCACTGTATAGAAGGCTGTAATTGAGCCACGCTCGCCCATGCCCGCGCGCTCCAGCAGGCCTGGCAGCATGGCAAACACGGAAGGCGGAAAGCCTCGCCGGGTCGGCGGTTCGCCCGCAGCAAGTCCGATTTCGCGCATGGCCCGGCAAAAGCGTGTCAAGGAATCCATCATCAGAACGACGCGTTGCCCTTGTTCGCGAAAATGTTCGGCAAGTGCGCTTGCCATGTGAGCACATTGCGCCCGCTCCATTGCCGAGCGGTCGGATGTTTCGACCACAATGATCGTACGACGAAGAGCCGCTTCCCCAAGGTGTCGCTCAACGAATTCGCGCACTTCTCGCCCGCGCTCGCCAATGAGGGCAACTATGTTAACGTCGGCGGCCGCGCCCTTTATGATCTGTGATAGTAACGTTGACTTGCCGCAACCAGGCTCTCCATAGATCCCGATCCGCTGGCCTTCGCCGCATGTCAGGAGACCATCCAAGGCGCGGATGCCAAGTGGGAATGGTCGCTCGATCATGCGCCTTGTCATGGGGTTGGGCGCCTTGCCCCGAAGCGGGCGCGTTTGGTCGGCTTTGAGAGCGCCTTTGCCGTCGAGGGGACGGCCAAAGCTGTCGATCACGCGGCCAAGCAAATCGGGGCCGACTGGCACTTCATGCATTCGACCGCTAGCGACCACTTCTGCGCGACTGGACAGGCCCACCATGTCACCGATCGGGGTGAGCAGCACGCCATTTTGGAGGAAACCGATCACCTCGGCTTCGAGAGAGTGTCCGGTGCGCGGATCCTGCAACAGACAAAGTTCCCCAATTCGAGCATCCGGCAACACGGCATGGAGCACCGTACCGACGGCTCTAGTCAGGCGTCCGCGCACGACACGCGTGTCGATATGCTTTGCGGTCGATCTCAGAGACGAGAGCGCCGCATCCATTGTCCCGTCTACAGCCGGACCGCCGTGTTGTGGTAGCAGTTCGGTCACAGCTTGCCTTGTTCAGCATGCAATCCAAAGCCGAGGCGCAGCGCCCGGAATTGCGCATCAAGTCCAAGATCGACATTGCCATAGTCGCTCCACAGCACGCATTGCTGCGGCGACAGCGCCGGATCCGGATCAACTCGAACTTTCGGCCGGCCTTCCCGTCCATCATACGCAGCGAACTCACCTGCGACGGCATCGGCTTGCGTGGGACACACCTTGAGGCGGACTTCCGCGCCGCCTTTCCGTTCGATCGCGTGACGAACGGCGCTCACCAACAGCTCACCGGGGTCAAAAGCGCCCAGCAGGTCGCTTACGATCTCCATGACGAGTTGTGGCAATTGCTGCTCCAGCGCTGCCCTTTGGCGTGCCGCTTCAGAGACGGTCTGCGCAATCAGCCGCGCCATTTCCTCAGCGCCTTGATTCATTCCCTCACTACGTCCGCGCTCCCGTTCGCGCTGATAAGCTATGCGCGCCCAGCGGCGAACGCGCAGCAGATACCGTTCCGCCGCTGCGCGCGCCTGAAAGGCACCCTGCCAGATTTCGAGCTCGCTGGCCGGGACCAGCGGCCCGACGGGGCGCATCGGCGGAGCGACCGGCTCTACGATATCATCGAGCGTCATATCGCCGGGACCTCCGTTCCCAGGTACGCCAGCACAAGCGAAAACAATTGGTATGCGGCATCGCGGTGTTCGGTCGCAGGATTCTCGGCCGCGGTCCCGACGGGCAAGCGTAGGAACACCCGGTGGCGGTCGAGCAAAGAATGCTCATCGAGCCAAACCCCCAGACAGGCTAATCCATCGTGTTCAATCCGTTGGGCGAGTTTTTCCGGATCTGCGATCAAGCTGGTTGAGATCGCTTGCGCCTGGTGTCGGATGCCAAACGTATGCGCTTCAGCGCCGATACGTTCGATCAGAACGGTAAGTTCAGACTTGGAAACCAGCTTCACCAGCGAACGGGCATGCCAGATACTACCGGCAAACACAGCCGCTTGGCGCGGATCATGCCCATGCAGAAGGTCCGGCCCCCAACCGCTTCCATTGAGGTCCATTCCATCGTCGAGGAGTAGTTTTGCCAGTCTTGGCTGCAGTCTTTGGTTGTTCTGCAACCGCACCAACGTCGCAGCCGACAAAGCCGGGTCAAGGCGTGCAGCAAGGCGGGTCGGATGGGCTGAAGCGGCAAGCTCGCCCAGGACCGTAAAAGGCAATTTGAACGAGTCATTGCGTTTGAGGGTTTGCATCCGTATCGGCATTGGGAATACCTCCTATGCGGCATCGCCGATGGTGTTTTTACGAGCGGCCGCGATTGCTGAAACACCCGAGCGCCCCTCGAGCCTGGCTCGTTGCGATAGCTGCCTCCGCCCATAGACAAGAGAAGTAGCCAAGTAGAACAGCACCGCGAATACTGCCACAGCGAGACCCGCAATGACCGCCAGAATTGGCACCGGAATTGATTTAGCTGCGTGGGTCAAGGCAGGCCGTTGCTCAACTGCCGGCCGTTCCGCCGGCACGAATACGACCTCTACCTTGTCGTAGGATAACCCTTGGATGCTGTTTGCAACGAGCATCTTTATCTGCGGCAGTAGAGCCGAGACATTTATGTTGGCATCGTGGCGGACGAATACCGAGGCCGAGGATGGTGTGGCGCGCTCCCGCAACAGGTCGTTGTCAGGCAAAACAACATGGACACGTGCTGAGAAAACGCCGTCGATTTCGCTAATGGTATGCGACAATTCTTCGTTCAACGCATAGACGTAACGGGCGCGCTCCTCGGTCGGCGAGGCAACGAGGCCCGATCCTTCGAATATTTCGCCGAGATTCTTGAAAACCTGACGCGGCAGCCCTTTCGCATTCAACAGGTTGATTGAGAAGGCAACCTGCTCATTTTCGACCTGAATCGTGCTGGTCCCATCCTTGGCTTCGACGCGGACCGCATCCACGCCGTTGTCAAGCAAAAGCGCGAGCATCTCATTGGCATCGCGTTCCTGCAATTTTGTGTAGAGATCGTCCTTGCAACCACTCAGAAGCAAGAGTAGCGGCAAAACGTAATGACACGATCGCCGACCAGCCGGGCGGCGATCAATGCCTTCGCCGTGCGGTGACGCGATCATGCGCCTCGTTCATCCTTGTTTTATTAGCGTGTTCACGGATGACGTAGCGCCGCTGATACTCTTGGTGACAAGGGAAACCTCAGTGACGGCGCTGTATACTTCCCGCAGACTGGCAATCATCGCTTCGTAATTCTCCCTTCCTGGCGGAGCGCCTGACATGCGCATTCCCGACCCTGCTTGGGAAGGGGACTGCTCCGCCGGCCCGAGTAGGACGTCCTTCACAACGGGTACCTCTTGGTCGGGCGTGGCAGGTGTCACGGCATTGTCCCTATACAGCGATGAAAGGGTCTGGAGCACGCGGTCGCCCAATGGGCTCGTCTCGCTGGTCGCGCGCGGAACCTGCAGGACTGGAGCAACAGGCCCCGCCCCCGCCGTCGCCGACGGGCCATCGTTTTTGATCGAAGCGACCGCCTCTACAAGTGCGCACTCAAACTGAGCCTGCGAGCCGCATGCTGACCTTTCCCCCACCCTAGACAGGTTATCGGCAAAATTGGCAGAGATGGACGTAACACCAATTGTCATGCAAAGACTCAGTTGTTCTGTTTGAGGTGTGATGATTTGATCGTTCATCACCCGCTGTCGAGCTGCTGTCCTAGGGAGGCGAACTGACGACAAGCTGACGAACTGGCCACCAAGCGTCATTTAAAGGCCACGTTCGGCGTCCAGGTCAGCACGAACTTCAACTTTCGATTTTGGACAAGATGCCGGAAAATACGATCCGATCTACCATTCTGCACATTGCGATGAGAGTTCTCTTTCTCGGGGTTCTTCTCTCCACCGGCATTTATACGACGCTGGCGGCCCCTCTGTCGCTGCCGTCGACGCCTTATAGGTATACAGTTCTGGATCAGGACCTGTCCGCCGCTTTGCGAGAATTCGGCAACAACCTCAATGTCCACGTCAACGTCAGCTCCGAGGTAAAGGGGCGCATCCGCGGGCGTATGCCGAGTATGTCGCCGCGCGCGTTTCTGGATCGCTTGACCGACCTCTACGATCTCCAATGGTATTATGATGGGCTTGTGCTCCACGTATCTGCTGCGAAAGAAGCGCAGACTCGTATGCTGGTTTTGACTTCAGTCCGCTTCGAGGTGTTCAAGGCGGCCCTTGATGAGCTTGGAATTTCCGACGAGCGCTACGTCGTGAGACCGGCACCGGGAAAGGGCCTAGTCATGGTTTCCGGCCCACCCCGCTTCATTGTGCTTGTGGAGCAGACGTACAACGGCCTCGTAGCGGAGGCACAGGCGCGACCTCACGACACCGGGACGCCCCCAAAGGAGACGGAATTGATGTTGTTTCGTGGCTCCTCGACCGTGGTCGTTCGCGATGGGCGACCTGAAGGTCCGTTCTCTTCCGAAATGCCGCATCAGGACAGCGTCGTCCGTGAGCCTGCACAGAGCCAGAGATGACAATTGAGGATTCACCGCAGCTTCCCCTAGGAAACAACAAGGCCGCCATTCGCTAACAATTGCGCTTCCTTCCGCACTCGTCAGCTGTTCGACAGCTGAAGCTTGTAACCGGTGTTGTCGCTGACGAGGAACTAAAAATCAGCAGCATTGATAGCCGCACGTTAGTCATGCGGCCGGCGTTCGGTATTCGTCGGGAACGACGGTGGCACCAGGTGACGCAAATGTGACGGCTTTTGATCTCAACTGTGAGGATGCACGATGTCACTTAACCTTTCGGCAGCAAATAGCTCCACCCCCGCCCTCTCCCCACAGGCCTGCGCGGGCCTAGAACCTTCTCCGCAAATTGTCGCCCAGACCGGGCAAGGCGCGCTTCTGCCCTTCCAGGCGATGCTTTCCAGCTGCTCGCCGCAGGACAAAGTGCCCGATTCCTTCGCGCAACTGGGCGTGCCAGCGGATTTGAAGTCGGCCATGGACGAATTCCAGCAGCACCCGCTGGACGAACTGTCGCCAGATGTGAAGGCGTCGCTGCGAGACTTGCGAGAGCACCCGCTCGAGCTCATGCCACCCGCTCTGAGGGAAGCATTCAAATCATTGGGTCAAGCCTCTGCGGGCGCTTCGCCTCCCATCGCACCACCTCCCATCGCGCCGGCGCCGATAGCGGGTACGCGGATCACGTGGTGTGGCGGCAAGCTGACTGAGCCCGAGTTGCAGATTGTAGCGGTGCTGAACCGCCATAAGGACAAATGCCCGCTCAGTTGGGATTCGCTGAGCGAGCTAGCCAATGATCCGTCCACGCCGCCGGATCTTAAGGCTGCTATCGAAAGCTTGCAGCAGGACCCGGAGCTCTTTTATGCCATCGGCTCGCAGGGTGATGGCCGCTGCGGCGGCAAGATCAAGGCAAATGATTTGTCCGGGTTCTCAGGCCATCACCCACAAGTCGCCGCCTTCCAGGACCAGCAAGCACGAAGCTACGAGCAGAACTACATCCCATCCGACGGATCTGGAAATGGTCAGCCGACGGTCATGACCTTGAACGATGCAGTGCGCGAGCTTTACCGATACTCCGACAACCTACCCAAGAACCTGAGCCTGGCTGATTTCGACAAGATCGTTGACGGCACAGCAAAAACCGGCAAATGCCCGCCCCAAGTCATTGCAGCCGCCCAATATTTCCTCACTCATCCAGATGCCTGGAAGCAGTTGTATGGTGGCTCGATCGACAAGGTGCACAAATATGACTTCCTGCAAGTCGCCTCATCGTCGATGAGCCTCACGCAACCCGAGCTGAACACGCTCGATACAATTAGCCGCAATCAGCGTGACTTTTTCGGGAGCGGTGTCCTGACGCGTGACAAACTGGCGAAGATGGCCGACGACAAGAGTCTCGGTCCGAAGGTACGGCAAGCGGCGTCGCAGCTACTGTCAGATCCTTTATTGTTCGGTTTGCTGAACAATTCAATTACGGGCTACAAGACCCATCATGGGTTCTTCGACTTCGGAGGGGGACATACGGTCGATTCCGGTAACATCAGCAACCGGGACTTCACGAAATTCTACAACGATATGACGGTTGCGAACCGCACGATTCAGCAGGCAAAGACCCATGTTCCCAAAACCCAGGCAGATAAGGACGCGGTCGCGGACATGAAGATGGGCATGGCGGACCAGCCCGATATCAAGTCTGTCAAGAAGAATGGCGGGGCTTTGATGCACGCCATCGACGGCGTTCTCAAAGTGGGCTCGCAAGTTTTTGATTGGGCCGCGACAGCGGCGGGGCTGCTCAGCTTCGTTCCGGGCCTGGGCCAAGTGGCCGATGCTGTTTCAATGGCGATTGAGGGGGCGTCGCAAGCGGCGAAGCTTATCCATACCGCCATTAGCGGAGGCAACATTAAGAGGGCTTTGGCCGAAGCAGGCCTCGATTTCGCGGCTCAGGCTGTAAGCCTTGTCGCCGGCCCCGAGGTCAAACTCGCAATTCGCAACGGTCTCGTGAAGGCGGCGGTAGAAGAGGCCGTCGCGGCCGGCGTCAATCTACCGGTTGCGGCCGCGAAATCCTATGCAGAAGATTATCTAAACAATCTGAAGGCACGCCTTGAGGCTGGCCCAATGCAAGCCGCAGGCGTTCCCGACTATGCAGGCATGCCTCAAAACATAGCCTGATAAATCACTCCGCGTCTCCTTCCGCGCGGATTGCCTATCCTGCCAATCAGCGGCTGCACAAACTTTGCCGCCCTGATTGGTGGGCTGGGTTGCGGCGGGGTGGATCCCTCGATGGTGCGATAGATCATCCATTGCATAGTCGGCGCACCATCCAAAAGGATGTCGTGGATGTCGCTGACAACAAGTTCCGCATGCCGATCATGGACGCGTAGCGTAGCCTTCAATCGATCAGTTCCTGGCGGGGTCTTAGAATAGCCTGGCAGGAAGGGGAAGTTTGTCCGACTGCGATAGCGAACCTCAATCAAAGCACGGCTGTCGTCCGACTAATCTTCGCTCGAGCATCACCATCTGCGGGCGTGGTAGACGAGGAGGCTTTGGTTGCACAAGTCGCGGGCTTCTTGCGTCTACAGCGGGAGCACGCCAGCTATCCCATCACCTTGTGCACACGGTACAAGGCGGATCGAAAATGCGACGCAAGAACAGGAGGTATTTCACGCCCGAAATGCCGATCAGGCAATTCCAACCAATGCAACTTCATTCCCGGGCAAAACCAGGCAACATTCTGATGGCTCTCTGAAGGACCTTTGGGAAGAGGTTCCTCAAGTCTGATCGCCTAATCGCCCCCCAGCATCGCCCGTTGCGTGATGCCTCCATCGATACCCGTTGCCGCCCAACGACCATTCCTGCCCTTGCGCAAACGCCGTCATGCGTAATGCCTGGCTGCGTATGTGCTAGGCCATGATTGCTATTACTTTCCGTGTTCTACGCTGCTGGTCTTGCCCGTCTCGAAGGTCCTGTATTTAGCAACCGGAATAGCCGCACGATCACCGAGACTTGGCCTGACAGCGTTGTTGTCGATCAAGTCGAGCGGATCATTGACCATGACCGCCAAATTGCGGCGAGTCGAACAGCCGAGCGTCCGGTCGAAGGAACTGTCATTGGCTAAAGGACCGGAAAATGGCGGACAGTCAGGAGGGAGGCTGTCGTAGACAATCGCCTCTATTCGCGCTGCAGAACGGTGGTGCTGTTCAAAGAGGCGGATGTTGTAAGCGTCAACTCCCATCTCCATCACCTGACTGGCGATCTCCGCGCCCAGCCAGGGTGGGCCGCTGATAAAAAGATGGACGGCATCGGGCCGGCCACGGCTGGCACTCGCAATGAAATTGCGCAAACGCTGCCGTTCGACGGCGCGAAGGCTCTGCAAGAATAAGACCTTGTTCTCCTGCCGGACGAGGATTTCAGTCGATGACTCAACCGGCGAGGAGCTCGTGCAGCCACTCAAGCTTGCACTCAAAGCGACCAGGAGGCTTGTGATCCGCATCGTTATTGGGCGTCACTATTCAATGATGAAGCCGTCCAGGGCGCCTGAGCCGCCGGTAGCGTGGTCTTGCGGCGGATTTTCCGATGAGTTCATCGGAGTGGCCTCCACGTCGGAAGCCGCGCCGAGGCGATCGGTAGGCGCGCTCATCTGCTTGGGATTTGATCCTGGCCTCACGATGTAAGGTGTGACTATGATAACCAGTTCCGTCTCCTCCTTTTGAAATGATGAAGAACGGAACAACGCGCCGAGGATCGGCACGTCGCCCAGCCAAGGAAAGGTGCGAATATCAGCATTGACGTTCCGCCTGATCAGCCCGCCGATTGCAAAGCTTTGACCGCTGCCGAGCTCAACGGCGGTGTCGGCACGCCGCGTGGAGACGGCAGGCACGGAAATACCGTTGATTTGGACGGCGCCTTGTGTCGACAGTTCACTGGCTTCCGACTTTACGCGAATATTGATCTGCTCGTTATTGAGAACGGTTGGCACGAACTCCAAGCCGACGCCGAAGTGACGGAATTCAACCGAGACTTGCCCATTCCCCTGCACGACCGGAATGGGAAATTCACCGCCGGCCAGGAAGTTGGCGGATTCACCGGACATCGCGGTGAGATTCGGCTCAGCTAAGACAGAAGCGACATGCTCCTTTGCGAGCGCGTCGAGAACCGCGCCAAGATTGACATTGCCATCATTGTACGCGACGCCGGCCATGTCGCCGCCGCTCGCCGCGCCAGAACCGGCACCTTGGCCGCTGGCCAAACCCACTGTCAAATTGCCGATCTTGCCGAAAGCGGACAGGTTGATACCGAGTTCCTTCATGGCGCTACGGGAGACCTCCGCTACGCGCACACTCAGATTGACCTGCAACGACCCAGCGACTTGAATCTCATTGACGACCTGCGCGCCGTCACCGAGAAATTGCTCAGTGACTTTCGTTGCGGTGTCGACGACTTGGGCATTGGGCGCTGTCCCGCTAAGGATCGCGCCGCGCGGCGTATAGCTGACGTGGATTGGATAGTCACCGACCCGAGTCCGCAACATGGCGCGCAGATCCTCGATCGGTTCAGTGACAACAATATGCAACTGGGCGAGAGCCTCCCCGTTGGCGTCCAAGGCAAATAGGCTGGTCCGCCCAGATTTCTTGCCAAAGACGAAGACAGTCTTGTTCGAGGGTGCCTGAAAATCTGCGATCGTCGGATCGGCAATAAATATGCTCGCCGCTGGCGCGGATAAATGAATTGTCTTGCCAAGCGAAGAGGAAAGATTCAGCGTGCCGTTGATGCTATTGGCAGTGGCACGCGGTGCGCCTTCATACCGCTTGTTTTGGGCCGTGGCACAAAATGGGAAAAATAGAATGAGCGCGCAAAGAAGATAGGCCGGGCAAGGAGAAACCATAGTTCTCAAACCTCCAATGACGGTCGACCGCCGATTGGTGGCAGGATGGTCATTAGGAACGACTTTCAAGGCAATATTCGCTTTCAAAATGCGACCAGCCTAGGCAGATGGTGCGTCAGTCAATTCAAGGATGTAGCCAATGCCACGCGCTGTGTTGATTCGGAGGGTTGCCCCTGACTGACCCAGATTTTTGCGCAAGCGATAGATGCCGACTTCGAGCGCGTTGGCCGAAACCTCATCGTCGAACGCATAGAGGCTATCTTCCAGCTGCGCGCGTGGAACAGTGCGACCTGCGCGGTTGAGTAGATGCTCAAGAATACACAGTTCGCGGCGTGCTATCTTTATTGGCCGGCCCTCAACGAAAACTTGTCGGCCGATCGGATCGAATTGCAGGTTGCCAAATGCAAGGGTGGGGTCGGTAATCTGTGTTGAACGCCGCAGAATGGCCCGCATTCTGGCGATGAGCTCTTCGGTGCAGACTGGTTTTGGCAGGAAATCGTCCGCACCACCGTTGAAAACCGCAATACGCTTTTCGAGATCGTCGATACTGCTCATGATGAGGGCAGGAACCGAATGCCCGTTGCTCCTTAACTGTGCCAGCCAGGGCAAGCTATCACCGTCCGGCATGACCAACTCCAACAGGAGAATGTCATAGCTTGCGCAACAAAATGCAGTGGATGCCTCGTCCAGGGTACGAGCCACATCAACGGCGAAACCGCAATCCTCGAGCGCCCCCTGTATCGTGCGTGTAAGATGGGCATGATGGTCGATGAGCAGCGTTCGCATTTCATCACCAATCAAGCACGTCAAAACCAGGGCCCCTAATGGTGCGCGGTTTGTCGCGGCCGTTGTCGGATAGAGGGCCGTCAACGCCCTCTCGTCCGAAGATCTGGTCGCTCTTTGCGCCGCAAATGACCGCACCGGACGGGATGGATTCGTGGCCGCCAACGCCCTGCTCGATCAGATCGTCGCCCTCACTGCTGAAGAGGGTATCGCGTCCGGCCATGCCGCGAAGAGGGTCTGCTATCGGACATACTCCTGATGATGGTCCCCCTTGGCACTTTTAACACTTTACTTGGGATTCTTGAAAATCGATTGCTTGGATAATGTTCATCCAGGTTTCGGATGGATCACATTTCGCCCTTCCACATTGAGACCTCGCCAACTGCGCGCGCCAAGTGCGGCCCGTCAGATAGTTCTCCGCTATGGCCTCCCTTCTCTTGGCTGTCTCGCGCCTCACTTACCGCTGCTAGGCCGCAGCTGCCGCCGTTCTTGGTGACTGAGCGTCCAGTCCAATTTGCGCCCGGTATTCGCCGGGGCCATCTCTGAATTTTCCTGGAGCCGGCCAAGAACGCTGCGTTGTCGGAACCGACAAATCCTTCTGCGGCCTGCAATTAGCTGCCGGTGTCGCGCGTCATGGAAAATTGCCCCTCGGCGCCCACGAGGAATTGCCCCTCAGTGGATAGCACGGCACTTATTTCGGCAGAATTCGGGAGCGTGTTCCAAAGCCGGAAGAACTGGGCTACCTTGTATGTTCCCAAACTCATCAGTGCGAGTGAGCCTGAATCGTAAAGGATGAATACGCCAATTCCGATAAGGGCAAACGGCACCAGCCAGTGGCCTTAGCGCCGAATCGGCGCGCCCAGGGATCGGTGATTCACCAGCCAGTGCGAGAACGCCAGCCAGACTGCTACGCCGATGGCAAAGACCGCGATTATGATGCCGATTTCGGCTCTGTTGCTTGTGGCAAAGACTGGCGTGTAGATGCCGATATTGTCGCTTCCGTTGGCGATCGTAACCGCTCCCACCGTAAGCAGGCTGTCTAGGCCAGCCTTGGGTACTTCCGCTTCGTCGCCATCATCACCGCCCCACGCGTCGTAAAGCTTTTTCAGGCCTATCAGGATCGGAAGGAACCCAAGCAAGCCGACATATGCAGGCGCCAACACCAAGGAGACGAGGGACGCTACGAGGCTAGCTGCCACCAGCGTTGAGAACCCCAGGTAATGTCCAATGATGACTTGGTGAGCGTGGAACTTGCGATGGCCGAAAAAGCCAAGCAGGACAAAGATGTCATCGATATTGGAGGCCGCGAACATGGTGATGGCCACACCAATGGTGCTCAGCATATGCAGAGGTCCGGTTTCGCGATGGCCCCTTCTCACCTCACAGGCTGGCGCGGTCAACGCTCCCTATCCGATGCCACGGCGCCTACATCGCCGCTCCGGAGCCTCAACGCCGTGGCCTGGGAAATTCGCTTACGAAGAATCTGCGCGTGCCAGCTGCTCGCAGCATTGGAGGGATCGACGTCGTGCGCTAAAATCGAGCCTGCCCCAGAGACCGGCTCCCGAAGGCTGGATCGATGTAACGAACGCTTATGGCCACGATCTCATCGAGAGTGCGATCGCAGCGGTCCGTTTGGAGTCGAGAAGGCAAAGAGACGTACCTGAGTTGCCCCCCGCTGGTAGGAGGGAGATGCTCAGAAGACCCGATGGGTTGGAGCTGGAAAGACATACCCAACTGGAGCGGATCGTGATGCCGTGTGCTGTCCGAATCGCAGTTGGGCTCACTAGCAGGGACACAGTCGCGGCGCCCGACCATCGAGGTTTGTGTCGTCGGCCAGCCTGCGCCACGGCTCATATGTCTGTCCGAGCCGCCTCCTCCAGCAATCTTTGCCGCATCCAAATACTTGCCGGATCGGTGTTCTGTTGGGCTGGCCATTGGACGGCCTCAACGAATGCTGGAAAGGGTAATGGAAGGTCTACCACCTTGAGGGGCATCATAGCGGCGAAATGCTTCACAAGTCGTAGTGGGATGGTGGCTATGCGTCTCGTGCCGGAGAGCATTGGTGGGATTGAGCTGAAGGAAGGAACGGTCACTTCAACACGCCTTTCCATTCCGAACCCGAGCAACGATGAGTCTTCAACGGCTGGCCTGTGGGGATTCCCAAAACGCGTCACCACGTGTCCCATCGCCATGTATTTCTCGAAGCTGAATGGGCCGTAGAGTTCCTCGTTCGAGCTACAGCCAACGCACACAAGCGTATCCTCGAACAGAATCGCCTTAGGATGTGCGTTCGAAAGAAAAGCATCAGGAAGAATGAGAAAATCCAGATCGCCGCGCCGAAGTGCCTCCTCGCCAGCATCGGCAGGACTGACCAAATCAAAGGCAACAGAAGGAGCATCTCGTGCAACGCGCTCCACGACCTTTCGAAAGAACACGAGCGTCATGAAGTCGGAAACCATGACCCTGAAACGGCGGTCCGACTGGGTGGGATCGAACGCGCTCTGGCACAAAACAGAAATCTGGAGCTGCAAAAGAATGCCGCGGACCGCGGGGGCAAGCATTTCGGCTCGCGGCGTAGCTAGAAGCTTGCGGCCGCTCATCGTAAAAAGTTCATCTTGAAAATAGCCGCGAAGACGAGCCATTGCGGCGCTCATGGCTGGCTGACTGAGATTGATGCTTCGCGCCGCAGCGGTAAGGTTGCGCTCGGTCATTAGCGCATCGAACGCGACAAGAAGATTCAGATCCAGGCCCTTAAACCGCATTCGAATCCACAACCTGAATGGTTCGCATCCAAACAATCATTTTTACAACGCGCCACCAAGCTTGAGCAAGTTCCGTGCACCCGATCAACATTGTCGACGGCGAACGGGTGCAGCCGCTTGGCCCATCAGCACATCACCGACGGCTACAGCGGGTTACCGGCACAGTCGCGCAATCGGCAGATTGGAGGCCGCAAACAATCTCGTCGCGCAATGACCCCATGTCCGATCACCATGAGGCGCTCTGGTGACCCAAGCGGATACTAGGAACGTGGCAGGTCAAAGATCGGACCGGCACGGCCGGCGACGCGGCGACCTTGCAGCGACCCTCTGACATCCATTTTATGGATGGTAGCCATAAAGACAATCCATTTGTGGTGGCTCGTCAATCCACGTAAGGGCGATGGGCTTCATTCACAAGGAGTGTCGGCATGGTCATTAACGGTGGTCCGAGCGACAACAATGCCATGGGCGGTGGCGGCGACGATCTTGTAATAGATCCCACCGGCAATGACTGGCTCGACGGCGGCGGTGGCAACGACTTCATCTCGGCCGGAGAGGGCAACGATCGAGCCTTCGGCGGCCTGGGCAATGACAGCGTCTTCGGCGAAGAGGGCAACGATTACCTTTACGGCGACGATGGCCCCAACCGACCAAGTCCGGCCGGTCAGGATAATGACAAGCTCTACGGCGGTCCCGGCGACGACGTCCTTTTCGCAGGCAATGGCGGAGATCTCCTGTTTGGAGGCGAGGGTAGCGACACTTTCGTGTTTCAGTCCCACAACCCGACCCCCGGGGCGGTCGTGGAGGGCGCGTCCGAAACCTACGCAGCCATAGTGGATTTCGACCCGGGTCAAGATACCCTGGCGTTCGATGCGAAAGGGTATTACGCGGACGGCCTAGGAGCAAATTTCGTCAGTCACACCAGCTCGCGACCTGGTCATCCGGTGGACATGTTTTATGCCGGCGCTGCCTCGGGCGCGAATGGCGAGCACGTCGTGGTGATTACCGACAGAAGTTTTACCGATGGCGGCGGAGCTGCGAATGCAATTTCCGGCGAGCACGCCGGCGATATCATCGCGTACTTCAACGACACCACACGCACGGTTCATCTGGGCTTTGTTACAGCTGAAAACAAGGTGGACGAATTCGGTCAGTTGATCGGTCCCCACAGTCCGGCCGATCTCGGCGGGCTGCACCTGAGTGCCGAGGACTTCGCCTTTGTCTGATCCGGCAAATCCGCACGGAAAAACATGCTCGTCATCCCTGTGGAAAGATCGTTCTGCTATTCGGCCTTCTGCTCGTGGCGCAACGAGCAGCCGCGGTGTTGTGAATGTGCAGGAGCCTGTGCGTCCTTAACAAATCAACCTCTTCTCGCTTGATGACATCGAGCGGGAGGTCGTCGCCCTGTCCGACAGCAACGGTAGTCATCTGCAGTTAAGACTGGCAGGTCTGCGGATGTTGTGGGCTAATCTGGAGCGTCTCTGTCCGTGTCTTAGCGTTGCTTTACTCATGCCGATGCCAACATCCGAGACCTTTCGCTTCATTGCTGAAAGTTTTCCCAAATATAGGCAACCTATGTGAGGCCTTTCCTTTCGATCTCTACAATTGTTGGGATTTTTTTTCTCAGTGGAATTGTAAATATACTTTCACTAACATCGCCGTTGTTCATGTTGCAGGTCTATGACCGTGTTTTGGCAAGCGGAAGCGTTCCCACACTGGTTGGTCTCGCGGTCCTCGCTGCGGGGCTTTATGCGTTCCAAGCGCTGCTCGACATCCTGCGTGCCCGCGTTTTGCTGCGGATCGGCGAGCAGTTCGATGGCCAGTTCTCCGGACGCGTTCACGATGTCATCGTTCGTCTTCCGCTGTTGATGCCCATGCCAGGCGACGGATTGCAGCCGCTTCGTGATCTCGACAATATTCGCGGGTTCCTCGCTGGAAATGGTCCCATGGCATTCTTGGATCTGCCATGGATGCCACTGTACTTTGGCATTTGCTTTTTTTTCCATTTCTGGCTCGGCATGACCGCGTTTGTCGGGGCGGTCCTGCTCATATCTCTGACGCTTCTTACCCATGCTTTGTCGCATCGGCCGATCCGCGAAGCGATCACGCACAACATAGTCCGGAACGCTCTGTTAGAAGCAGCGCGCCGCAATGCCGAGGTCGTACAAGCTCTCGGTCTGCGAAATCGGATCGCGATCCGATGGCGCAAGGCTAACGATGAGTACCTCGTCGCTAACCGGAAAGCCGGTGACGTGGCCAGTGGGCTCGGAGGCGTTTCGAAGTCACTACGGATGATGCTGCAATCGGCCATTCTTGCAGTCGGCGCATGCCTCGTCATCATGCACGAAGTTAATGCTGGGGTTATCATTGCAAGTTCGATCATGATGGGACGCGCGCTCGCGCCCGTCGATCTGGCAATCTCAAGCTGGAAGCCATTCGTGATGGCCCTTCAGAGCTGGGCGCGGCTGAGAGACCTTCTGAAAGAAGGCCTGCAAGCCGCTCCGGTAATGCCGCTGCCCGCACCGGTGCGCGAATTGCGCCTTGAGGGTGTGACAATAGTTGCGCCAGGTAAAATGAAGCCGAGCGTGACCGGCATTGAATTCACACTTCAGGCCGGAAGCGCACTCGGCATTATTGGCCCGTCCGGTTCGGGCAAGTCGATGCTCTCGCGCGTCATTGTCGGCGCATGGAGTGCCGCTGCCGGAAAGGTTCGCATTGACGGCGCAAGCTACGATCAATGGGACCGGGAAGAGTTGGGCCGTCATATCGGCTATCTTCCTCAAGGAGTCGAACTGTTCAACGGGACCGTTGCTGAAAACATCGCTCGTTTTGAGCATGATCCTGATCCCGACGCAGTGATAACCGCAGCAAAGGCCGCGGGTACCCACGAACTGATCCTGGGATTGGAACGGGGCTATGAAACACCAATCGGTGTGGCCGGCGCCTCACTTTCCGCTGGACAACGCCAACGCATCGGGCTCGCCCGTGCTCTCTACCGCGATCCTTTCCTTGTCGTTCTTGATGAACCCAACGCAAATCTTGATGCGGAGGGCGAAGCCGCCGTCATTAAGGCGATCGCCTCGGTGCGCGCACGTAGGGGGATTGCCGTCGTCGTCGCTCATCGCCCGAGCGCCATTGAGGCCGTGGATCAGGTTTTAATGATGGAAGGGGGCCAACAGAGAGCCTTGGGTCCACGCGACCAAGTGCTTGCCGCGGTTTTGAAGCGGCGGCCGAGGGCACCAGTCTAGGACAGATATAGGCTGGGATGGGCTTTTGGAATGTGGCTTTGCAAGGATTTGCAGAACAAGGACTTACATGGGGCGAAGCGAAGCGGCGGTCCAGAGGGAGGGTCCGATGTCCAACATCGATAAAACCAATGAGGTTTCCCGATCCATTCGGCACCACCTATTGGCAGGCGTTCTGGCGAGCGCAGGTCTTGTTGGAGGGGCCGGAGCCTGGGCGGCCGTCACAAATCTCTCCGGTGCGGTTATCGCGTCCGGCCACTTTGTCGTCGGTTCTTATGTGAAGAAGGTACAGCATCCAACAGGTGGGGTGGTGGAAAAAATCCTGGTGCACGAGGGCGAAAAGGTAAATGCCGGACAGGTTCTCGTGCAATTAGACCCCACTCGCGCGCGCACCAACCTCGCTATTGTCACGAACCGCCTTGATGAGCTGGCGGCCAGACTAGCTCGACTCGAAGCTGAGCGCGATGAGTTGACGGAGATTGTCTTCCCAGACTGGCTGCTGGCCCGCAGAGAGGTTGCGGAGGCGGCCTCGGCAATCCACAGTGAGAAGCGGTTGTTCGAGTCCCGCAGACAGTCCCGTGAAGCAAAAAAAGCTCAACTGGCGGAGCGTATTGCTCAGTATGCGTACGAGATCGAAGGCCTTAAGGCGCAAGAAATTGCCTATAACAGGGGCATCGACATTCTGGAAAAGGAAATTGCTGCTTTGAGTGGGCTGCGCGAACAACGCATCGTGTCGGACCAACGCTTGAACAGCCTGAAAACTCAGCTTGCCACGTTCGGCGGCGAACGCGGTGAGAAGATCGCTTATCAGGCACAAACGGCGGGCCAAATAGCCGAAACGCGCCTGCAGATCGTGCAAATCGACCATGATCTCAAGGCAGAGGTTGGCCGGGAGTTAACCGAAGTTCAAGCGCAGCTGGGAGAAAACCTTGCACGCAAGGTAGCAGCCGAGGACGAACTCAGACGAAGCGATATTGTCGCGCCACAGTCAGGGGTCGTTTATCAACTCACAGTCCATACGATTGGCGGTGTGGTCGCACCTGCAGATCCAATCATGCTAATTGTGCCCGAAGGCGACGAGCTCGCGCTGGAAGCGCGAATTCAACCGAAGGATATCGACCAGATCCAGCTTGGTCACAAGGCTATGCTGCGGATGTCGGCCTTCAACCTGCGGACCACGCCGGAATTGACCGGATATGTGAGCCTGATCGCGGCCGATTTGGCAACCGACGAAAAAACAGGCGTTTCCTATTACTTGGTGCGCGTATCGGTTCCTCATGCGGAGCTGACCAAGCTAAAGGACTTAACGCTCGTGCCCGGCATGCCGGCCGAAGCGATGATCCAGACCGCAAGCCGCACAGTGCTTTCCTATCTTGTGAAACCGCTCGCCGACCAGGTGGGTCGCGCGTTCCGCGAGGAATAGAAGTTCAGCTTGAAGCCCAGCTGCGAACGTGAGCGCGATGCAGGCGAAAGTAAGCAGCCGTCCATAGTCGCCATTTCCGATCCCGATCGTCAGCTCACCTTGGTCGTGACGAGGTGGCCGACACGCAAAGACCATCGTCCTAAAGGCACGCATCCTTGGCGTCAGTGGTTGAGCGAAGCTCGCTGAGGCAGGTAGCTCCAACTGCGAGGGTCTGCCATGCCTCAAACGGGCAGCGTTTGTCGCCACCTCGGCGCGATCATTCCTATCGATACGCGTTTGGCATGCCGCAGTTGACACACACACCCAGCATCGTCCAACCCAAGCGCCTCATCAGGGGAGTCCCGGCGAGGGGGTGAGATACTGCTAACAGCACGCAGTGACCCATTGAACCTGATCCAGTTCATACTGGCGTAGGGAGGGTGCGAGGCTCTGCGGGTTGGCGGTCCGGCTTCGGTATTCGGGCAATGCCCGTATTCCAGGCGAAGCGTCACTTCCTCCGCCGCGTGAACTGGGTCTCCGTTGCACTCGAGCAAGGAGGCTCACTCATGAATGGCCACACCCCGACCGTCACCGTCGGCGAACTCCCCGCTTCCAAGAAGGTCCACAAACCAGGCCAGCTTCACCTGGACCTGCGCGTGCCGATGCGTGAGATCTCGGTCCGCCCGAGCGTCGGCGGGCCGCCGGTGACGGTCTAAGATTCGTCCCTTCACTGCGGCGGGAAATTCGAGCCTCGAAGGCAGTCTGTGACCGCCACGGCTGCCAATTCATTGTCAACGACTACTGGCGCCTTGCGACTCGAGGAAAATTGCAGTTTCGTTCATCTCGGCCAGGAGGGAGGCTGATGTGAAGGCTGGTTCAGGGCAACCCGGTTGGCGACCAGCGGATTCTTTGCCCGGATACGCAGTATGGCGCGCAAAACGGGCACGGGGTTGCTCGCTACCATTGTCAATCTCACGGTCAATTTGCTTAGGTTTCCGGGCTTTCCATCAGCGCGTCGTGATAGGCAAAGAACGCCCGGAATTCGTGCGATGCGTCAGCACCAAAAGCCTTCTCGGGATGAAGCTGACTTTTCCTGCGCGGCGAGGACTGCGTTCGCAGATGACGTACGGCGTGTCCGACACATGCGGGAAGCGGCCGATGGCGGGTTGAGTACTGCCCACTATTCTTGGTTACATCAAAGGTCGTTGACCGGAACGACAACACGGCCGCGCACGGCTCCCGCGATGAGTTGTTCGGAAACCTTGACGGCGTCCTCGATCGCAATGCGTTTCACCATGGAATCCAGAAGGGTCGGATCGAGGTCCTCGCCAAGGCGCCGCCAAGCCTCACGTCGCTCGTCAGTGGGACACATCACGCTGTCGATCCCTGCAAGCGTGACGCCACGCAGAATAAACGGCGCGACCGTTGCGGGGAAAGTCATGTCCCCAGCAAGGCCACAGGCCGTCACAACGCCCCTGTATTTCAGTGACGCGCAGACATTGGCGAGCACATATCCTCCCACCACGTCGACAGCGCCCGCCCACTGTTCCCTTGCGAGCGGTTTAGCCGGTTCGCTGAAGTCCGATCGCGGCAGGATACGCTTGGCGCCGAGTTTTGTGAGGTACTGCGCTTCCTCGGTGCGACCGGTAACAGCGGCCACCTCGTAGCCGAGCTTGGCGAGCACGGCGATCGCAACGCTGCCGACGCCACCAGAGGCGCCGGTCACCAAGACCTGTCCACTTGCGGGCGTGAGCCCGTGCCGCTCCAGCGCCATGACGCAAAGCATCGCGGTATAGCCCGCCGTGCCGATGCTCATGGCCTGAGAGAAGCTGAAGCTTGGCTCCAACCGGATCAGCCATTCACCCTTCACCCGGACGACTTCAGACAGTCCGCCCCAGTGGACCTCGCCGACCCCCCAGCCATTCAGAACGACCTTGTCACCGGACCGAAAAGACGGATTGTCCGAGTGTTCGACGACGCCTGCGAAATCGATCCCAGGCACCATCGGGAATCTCCGAACGACCGGCGCCTTGCCGGTGATCGCGAGCGCATCCTTGTAATTCAGCGTCGAACTCGCGACACGGACAGTGACATCGCCCTCTGGTAGCTGCTCCTCCCGCAACTCGGACAGGCCGACGCGCTGCCCATTATCGTCTCTTTCAATCAGAAGCGCTTTAAACATGGTGGAAGCCCCTGTGAATTTCAGATCTATTTGTGCGTCTGCGAGTTTCCTTCACGCGCGCGCCACGCAGCCTGCCGGTCGCCGCACAAGTCGCCCACCTCAACTCTCTCCAATCTCGGCTAACACCTCTTGTGTGTGCTCGCCGAGCAAAGGAGGCGGGCGGTCGGCGGCCATGCGCATGCCGTTGATGGTGATCGGCGACCGAACGCTGGAAATCGAACCTCCTCTTGCGAATTTGCTAGGCAGATCAATTCGTATCTGGCGAGCAATCACCTGCGGATCATCGAAAACATCTTCCAGCGTATTAATCGGCCCTCCCGGCACACCTGCCTTCTCGAGGTGTCCCAGAAGGTCGGCGCGTGAGACCCGCGCCGTCAACTTGAGCATGTGTGGGATCAGGGTGCCGCGGTTGAGCACACGGCCTGCATTGGTGATATAGCGCTCGTCCCGAGCCAGTTCGGGCGCGCCAAGCAGTGTGATCAGCCGAGCGAATTGCGTGTCGTTGCCGCAGGCGACGGTGACATGTCCGTCGGAGACGGGAAACACCTGATAGGGCACTATGGCCGGATGCGCGTTGCCCATGCGCTTTGGCGCCTTACCACTGGCGAAATAGCTCGCCGCGTGATTGGCGAGGATTGCGACCTGCGTGTCGAGGAGCGCCATGTCGATGTAGGCGCCCTTGCCATTTGTGATCCGGTCGTTGAGAGCCGCAAGGATCGCGAGCGCCGAATAGATACCGGTGATGATGTCCGCGAAGGCGATGCCGCCTCTCATCGGCTCGCCGTTCGGCTCACCGGTCAGATCCATGAGGCCGCCCATCCCCTGGATCAACAGATCGTAGCCGGCGCGGTGCGAGTAAGGGCCATCTTGGCCGAACCCGGTGATCGAACAATAGATGATGTCGGGGTTGTCCTTCGACAGCCTCTCGTAGTCGAGACCAAATTTCGCGAGCCCACCGGTCTTGAAATTCTCAATCACGATGTCGGAGCGGGCTGCGAGCTTTTTGACGATACGCCGCCCTGCTTCGGTCTCGAAGTCAACGGCAACCGAGCGCTTGCCGCGATTGCAAGCGTGGTAGTAGGCGGCACTGAGCGGCTCGCCGTCGGCACCCTCGACGAAGGGCGGGCCCCATCCGCGCGTGTCATCGCCCGCGCCGGTGCGCTCGACCTTCACAACATCTGCGCCAAGATCGGCCAGGATCTGCCCAGCCCAGGGGCCGGCCAGGATGCGCGCCAGTTCAAGAACGCGAACGCCAGAAAGCGGTCCGGGCATTCAGTGGTCTCCTCTATAGATCAAGCGATGCCATCCGCTCACATCTGCACCTCAATCAGCCGCGGCCCCGGCTCAGCCAGGGCTTGTGCCAGTGCCTTATTGAGATCATCGACATTGGAGACCGCGCGGCCCGGTACTCCCATGCCCTTGGCCATTTCGACGAAGTCGAGATGCGGCCGGTCCAGCCTGAGCATGTCGAGCGCCCTGTGCGCTGGTTTGCCCACACCGACGCGATCGAGCTCGCCCCGTAGGATCTGGTACATCCGGTTTGCGAACACGATTGTGACGACGTCCAGGCCTTCGCGTGCCTGGGTCCATAGCGATTGAAGCGTGTACATGGCGCTTCCGTCGCCGACCAGGCAAATCACCTTCCTGTCCGGACACGCTATCGCTGCCCCGGTCGCGACCGGCATGGAGAAACCGATCGAGCCGCCCATGTTCTGCAACCAGTCGTGTGGGGGAGCAGCCGCCGTTGGAGGAAAGAAGCCTCGGCCGGTGGTGATGGATTCGTCGACCACGATAGCGTTTTCTGGGATCGCCACCGCCAGTGCCTGGGCAATCGAGGCGTGCGTCAGCGCGCCAGTCGGCTTGGTGATTTCAAGCAGCTGCCGCTGCCTCCGATCCTGTGGTCTGGAACCGACCGCCGCCGCCAGCGCCTCGAGCGCTGCGATGGTATCGTCGGCAGCTGTGGTCATGCGGTGCGTTTTGCAGCCTTGCGCCTTCAGCAAGCTCGGCTTGCCCGGATAGGCAAAAAATGCGACGGGATCGTTGGCTTCAACTAGGACGATATGCTTGAAGTCCTTCAAGGTCGCCAATGCCTGCTCGATCGCGTAGGGGATGCGCTCGATCGCGAATCTTCCTCCGCCACGCGCAGTACGAGGATTGTAAATCTGGCCCAGGACCGCACAGCCGGTCTTGCCGGCGATCTGCGCTAGCAGCGCAAGTCCCCGTTCGGTGAGGGCGCTGCCGGTGACCAGCAACAGCGCCTGCGCGGCGCCGCCATGCAAAACCCGGGCGGCATTATCGACTGCCTCTGCGGAATAGCCGTCGCGCTTGCCGGGGGTCGGCACCTGTGCAATGCCATCGGCATCATTCCAGCCAGCATCAGCAGGCAGGATCAAGGTCGCAATCTGAGGCGGTGCGCCCCTTGCGGCCGCGATTGCCGCAGCTCCGTCCGCGGCGACCGATCTGGCGTCAGGCGAGGTCCGCACCCAGCCTGACATCGGCCTCGCCAGACCCTCGACGTCAGAAGCCAGCGGAGCATCGTACCCGATATGGTAGACCGCATGCTCACCAACAATGTTGACAATGCCGGAATTGGCCTTCTTTGCGTTGTGGAGGTTGGCGAGACCATTGGCGAGACCGGGGCCGAGATGCAGCAGTGTCGAGGCGGGCGAACCCTTCATACGGAAGTATCCGTCGGCGGCGCCCGTCACGACACCCTCGAACAGGCCGAGCACGCAACGCATGCCCTCGACCCTATCGAGCGCGGCGACGAAATGCATCTCCGAGGTGCCGGGATTGGCAAAGCAGACGTCGACACCGCCTGCCACCAATGTCCGCACCAGACTTTCCGCACCGTTCATAGGCTTAGTTCCTCTTTGCAAATCTTCTTGTGTCGCAGTGAGGGCAAGCCCGACTGCCGTCGAGTGGACGGTCTTTTCGACCCAGAACGTCGCAGGGGTTTTGCTGTCCCGCCGTTGCCTCGATCGGGCCCATACCCTCAGGCGCTCTCAAACACCGCGGGCATCAGTTTGCGCGCGGCCGATAAATGGCTGTGTGGACAACGCGAGCGATGGCTGTGGCTGCATTGGCTACGATTAGGCCATCGAGCTCGACGAAACGGTGTCCCTTGCGCTCGTAGTTTCCGGTGACCCTGGCGCGCACCGTGAGTTCGTCGCCGACCCGAGCGGCGGCAAAGTGGTCGACCTTACTGGCGACATGTATCCAAGGCCCCAATTCGACGTTGTGCGAGAGCGCCCAGTTGAACAGACGCGGCAACTGACCGGGATGCGACAGCCCCTCGCGCGCATATATGGGGTCGCGCTCGCGCGTGTCGGCGACGTACTTGTCGGCCCATTCCTTCGTTATGCGTAAGGGACGGATGCCGAGCAGACGACCGACCTGCAGCGAAGTCTCGTCGGCAGGCTCCCGCTGCGCCACTGCGGCCGACGCGATAAAATTATCGATCGCGGGCGGCTTGGTGTTGGTCATCGCGGCGTGGCCGGTGGCGCAAATCTCGCCACGGCTTGCAAGCTCGATGTCGAGGCCGCCATTTGCCTCCCTAGCCGTAACCGTCGCGGTGTCACCCTCGTAGACGGGCTTGAGAAAGCGAGTTTCAAGACTGCCGGACGCAAGAAAGCTGCGACCCCAGCGGGCGACGGGCGGGTGGGCCATGTAGGCGTAGACGTCGACTCCGGGCACGAGCCCACCAGAGAAGCCGAACCGCCGCGCGACTTCGTCGTCGTGGATCTTGTTTTCGGAATCCCAAGCGCTGTTGTAGGCCACAACAGCGTAGGCTTCGAGGGGGGCAGTCGACATCGAAGGTCCTCTAAGTAAAATGGATCGGCGCTGCCGCTGCAACGCCGCCTTTGCGCCTGCGCCGGGATTGCTCCAGCGCTCCCGGCTCGGTGTGATGGAGCGGCGAATGGCCACTGACGACAAAAGTGAGCGCCGACGGCCGTTCGACGTCACCTTGCCCGGAGTTCACGGCCGGGGCACGACCTCTAGATCGGCGGCACCTCGCAACCGAATGAGGTCGCATGCCGCTCGGAAAGCGCGGCACTGCGACGGCACTGCCGCGGAGGCTGCAAGGTGTGTCGTGAAACGCCCGGCTGGACCAGAGCGCTCGAGCCGTCGCGTTACGCCTGTGGCGCTTCGACGATCCTGGTCTTGAAGTTTGCCGGCGCCACGATCTCGATGACTTCGAAATCCTCGGAGCAGGCAATCTCGCGATGCGGAATGCCCGGAAACTGATTGACGCAGTCGCCTGCGCGGATCGTCTTCTGGCCTTGGCCGGCATATTCGTAAGTGGCCCAGCCGTTCAGGACGTAGACCATCTGGAAGGTGCAGTCGTGGACATGCCATTGCTGCACTTCATCTTTCGTCTTCTTGCCGTTGTGACGGACCAGATGCGCGATGTAGTCGCCATTGGTGCTGCCTTTGATACCAAGATCTCGGTATTCGAATATCTCCCGCATGCCGGGCGTCCACTTGGCCGAGGTCGCGACATCGTGGTTGAATTTCCATCCGTTGGTGCTGTTGGTCACGTCTTCCTCCCAAACAGTGTTGGATTGGGTTAGCCAATCGCCTTGAAACGATAGGGGTGCGCCGAGTGCAGGGGGCAACCCCTAGGCCCGTCAACAGAGTACGCACATAGTTTTACCTATAATTTTGGAAAGTCAACAGATTTTTCCACAATCGTTGAGAGTTTCCATTTCGAGCCGTGAGGCACCAGTGATTTATCACGCACGGAATTGACTCTTCGTATTTTCCGCAATTATCACTTTGTCGGAAAATATTGGAATTGTGGATATGGGCCTGCGTTGTCCATTGGGTCGCAATGCGCGGATGAGGAACCGCGCTGCCGACAAGCCAAAGTTCCTCAGGAGCCAGAGATGAATCGACTGACTGGGAAGACGGCAATCGTGACGGGCGGCGCGAACGGGATCGGCCGCGCTTTCTCCATTCGGCTCGCAGCGGAAGGCGCGAATGTCGCGATTGCCGATATCGCCGACGGCGTGCACACGGTCGCTGCAATCAAGGAGGTGGGTGGGAATGCGGTCGCGGTTCGCTGCGACATGACCTCAGAAGCGGAAATCGCGGCAATGGCCAAAGTGGCCGGCGACACTTTCGGCGGTTGCGACATCCTTGTTCACAACGCCGGAATCTATCCGACGACCTTATTCGAGCAGATGAGCTTCGCCGAATGGCGTCATGTGCTCGCTCTCAATCTCGACTCGATGTTTCACCTGACCAAGGCCGTGTTGCCGAACATGAGAGCGCGCGGGTGGGGCCGGATCATCGCCATTTCATCGACGACATTCCATTCCGGCATCGCCTGTAAAACCCACTACAGCGCCAGCAAGGCCGGGCTGATCGGTTTCGCACGCTCGTTGGCAAGCGAGGTCGGCGAATTCGGCATTACAGTCAACACGATTGCCCCCGGTTTCATCCGCACCGCGACTACCGAAAGCGGTCCGGAGTCCGACCGGTTTGACTCGCACGCTCAGCAGCAGGCCATCAAGCGCACCGGGATTCCGGAGGATCTGGTCGGCCCGATGGCTTTCCTGGCTTCGGACGATGCCGCTTTTGTTACGGGACAGACCATCCTCGTAGATGGCGGTTGGCGTTTCATTTGATCGACAAAGGTGTGCGGTCGGCATTCTCACTGGCGGCGGCACGTGGCAGCAACCAGAGCGTCGCTGAGTAGTTGGCCGCGCGCTGGTCGGGACGGCAAGCGTGTCATGCGACGCCATCAACATGGTTCGCGCCGCCAGTATCATGGCCCGTCGATCTTCCAGCACCCATCGCTTGTCGTCTTGGGATCGCATATTGACTTCGCATCGATCAAGGATTATTCGAATTCTGCGAGGATTGTGGAAAATTTCATATAAATGGAAAATCCTTGACGCTTGTCGATTGCATGATCGCGGCTCCCCATTCCGCCTGAGGGCACGGGAGGAGGCAGTCGCGAAGACGGCCGCCGAAATGTACGCGGGAGAATGCAGCATGAGAGCTAAATTAATCGGTATCGGATCGAACAGATTGCTCGCTAGGGTCTCTGATACCTCGTCACCGGTCGCGAGGGCCATGTCCCTCGCCCGTTTTGATGAAGCTGGGCTGTTGATCGGATTGATCGTCCTCGTCCTGATCATCGGCATTCCGCATCCGGAATTCTTCGAGTTTGGCTCGATCAAGACTCTGCTCCGGCAATGCGCCCTCGTCGGCATCATGGCTTTCGGCATGGTTTATCTCGTGTCGATGACCGAGATTGATTTATCGGTCGGCGGCATCTACGCGGTCGCCGTGACTGCAAGTGCCCTCATGATAAAAAGCGGAATCGATCCCTGGATCGCCGTGCTCCTGTCGCTCTTCATCGGCGCTGCCCTCGGAGCGTTCAACAGCATTGTCACTGCTGCCCTCGACGTGCCGCTCATCATCGTCTCGCTCGGCACGCTATCGGTCTTTTTCGGGCTCAATCTCATCATTTCCGACGCCAGTCCCATCTTCGGCATGCCGCGCGACCACCTGTTCTTCAGGATTTTCGGCGGTGAATTCCTGGGATTGCCAGCGTCCGCCTGGGTGATGTTCGCCGTCGGCGTGGCGCTCCACTTCCTGTTCTTCCACACGCGCTTCGGAGCAACGGTTCGAGCGATTGGGGCGAACCGCGCAGCGGCCGACTTTATCGGCGTCAAGGTTGACCGCGTCCGCCTCTACGCGACAGCGCTTACCGGGATGCTCTGTGCGCTGTCGGCCGCGATGACACTCGCCTATTTCAAGGCGGTCGATCCCTCCATGGGAGAGCAGAAGGAGCTTCTCGTGATCGCGGCGGTCGTGATCGGAGGCACGTCGCTCGCGGGAGGTTCCGGAACGATCCTCGGCGCCTTCCTTGGCGTGCTTATCATCAATGTCATCGACAGCGGTATCGTCTTCTTCGGGGTGGACCCCAATTACGCGCGCTTCGTTACCGGCTGCGTCATCCTGGCGGCGATCGCTCTCGATCGCTTTGTGAAGCGCCGGCGCCAGCTGTCCGACGAACTCCAATCTCACCTCTAAGTCGTGAAGACCAAACCGATCGGCCAGCAGAGCCGGCGACACCACCAACTGAAAACCTGGGAGGAAGAAATGAATTGCACAACCGCGTTGCGCAAAGTGATTTTGACGAGTCTCTCCTGTATGGCTCTTATCGCAGCTGACGGCACGGCGTGGGCGGGGGACAAACCTCTGCGTATCACCTCGCTGCTGCCGACCACCGTCCAGGAGTGGACTGTCGAGATCAAGGCGGGCGCCGAAGCTGCCGCAAAGGACCTCGGCTTCCCTGTCGAACTTCGGTTCGAGGGGCCTTCTAGTTTCGATCCGTCCAAACAGGCGGCGATGTTCCAGAACGAAGTGCTGAGATCGCCCGACGCCATCATCATCACCAACATCGCAGCCCCTCTTTTCATCGAGCCGGTGCTCGAGGCGCAGAAGAAGGGCATCAAAGTTGCCTGGATAGACTCGGCGCCCTCGTCCGACTTCCATGACGGGTTCTTTGTGAGCGCCGACCCTACGGAGATGGGTCTCGCCGCGGCGGCCGTGATTGCCAAGACGCTTGAGAAAAGCATCGGCAAGCCGGCGGATGAGATCGAAGGTAAAGTAGAGATCGGTTCGTGCGTTCCCGGCCTTGCCGTTCTCGAGAATCGCGTCGTCGGCACGCGCAATGGCCTCGCCAAGCTCATGCCGAAAGTCAAAGTTCAGGATACTGTGGCCACCAAGCCAGATCGCGAGGGTAGCTTCGCGGCCTGGAACCAGGCGATCCGCAAACACCCGGATGCTCTGGCTTATCTCGATGCCTGCGAGGCAGGGCAACAGAACATCGCCAGGATCATCGCCGAGAACAAGCTGAAAGCGACTAGCGTCGCTTTCGACGTCCCGGAGGACATTCGCCAAGCGGTGAAAGACGGCATTATCCCTGCCGCCATCCCGTCGAGCTTCTACGCCCAGTCCTACATGGCAGTCTATCTCACAGCCAAGGCGTTACACGAAGGCAAGCCTTTGCCCAAACACTGGCTGAAGATTTCGCCGCTCGTTCTCGATTCTTCGAACATCGACGCTTACATCGAGGGATGGAAGGACCCGGTCACCGGACTCAGGCAGTTCTACGGCCCCGAGTTCGATCGTGCCAAAGCGTTGGCCGACAAGGGAGAGTTGGCGCCGATTGCCGACTACGACAACCCGCCGATTCAGTAACGCTTGAGCCGCTGAGCCGGTCCTCGCCTGCTCGGCATATTTGCGGGAGGGATGCTTGGTGACCCAGACGGTCTACTCTGTGAGAGGCGTCACAAAACGGTTCGGCCGGCAGGTTGCTCTTGATAATGTCAATATCGATATTCAAGAGGGATCTGTCCTCGGCCTCGTGGGCTCCAATGGCGCCGGCAAGTCGACGCTGATGCGCTGCCTTGCGGGAGCCCTGAAGCCCGACCAGGGTGAACTCGTTCTCGCCGGTCGTCAGCTCCACATGAACTCGATGCACGAGGCCTGGCAGGCGGGCATCGCGTTCGTGTCGCAGGAATTGAATCTTTTCCCGGCGCTCAGCATTGCAGAGAACCTCTGCCTTGTTCCAGGGCGCAGAGGCTGGCGTTCAGCGGCACGTATGGCCGATGAGGCAGGCCCGGTGCTTGAACGCCTCGGCTTTCGCGCCAATCTTGCCGCGCCGCTCGGGTCACTCAGCCTCGCCGACCGCCAGCTCGTTGAGATCGCCCGCGCTCTGCTCCAGAATCCAAGGGTGTTCATTCTCGACGAGCCGACCTCGGCTCTTCATGCTTCCGAGGTCGATCGTCTCCACAATATACTTCGCGAGCTCAAGTGGTCGGGTACTGCAATTGTCTACATCTCGCACTTCATCGAGGAATTGCTCGGCGTTTCCGATACCGTAGCGGTGCTTCGGGACGGAAGGCGCGTAACCCTTCCCGAGCGCCCCGGCCCACCGCCCCTGCCGGACGTTGTAACCGCGATGCTTGGGGACAAGCCGACGAACCTGTCGCCGACCAAAGGCGGGGCCAGGGAGACTATTTCAACGGAAAATCCTCTCCGCCTAACCAATCTCAGGGGACCGATTGCCCTTTCAGTCGATAGGATGGAGGCGCGCCGCGGCGAGGTCGTCGGCGTCGCTGGCCTTGCCGGAGCCGGCGTCGAGGAGCTTTTCGCCGTGCTGTTCGGCCGCCTGCCGGTGGTCCGCGGCGAGATCTCCCTGCCCTCCGGCGGCAGGCACAAGGCGAACAGCGCCTCGGCAGTCGCAAACGGTATCGCCTATGTTCCGGCCGATCGCAAGCGGCTGGGCCTGGCCCTCGATCAATCGATCGCCGACAACGTATCTTCGGTTCGAGGGCTGGGCCTGGGACGCGATGGGTTTGTCATCAGCGGTCGCCGCCAAGCCGAAAGGGCCAGGCAGCGCTGCGCCGCAACCGGCGTCAAGATGGCTTCAGTAGGACAGGCCGTCGGGAGCCTGTCCGGCGGCAACCAGCAGAAGGTTGTCTTCGCGAAGTGGATCGAGGCGGATCCAACTCTGCTTCTACTCGACGATCCGATGCGCGGTGTCGACATTGGCGCCAAAAGTGAACTGTACGCGCTTATCCGCCAGCTCGCCGCGGAGAAGCGGGTCGTTGTCATCTATTCCAGCGACCCGGCCGACTACATCGCTGTAGCTGACCGCGTGCTCGTGTTCAACGGCGGCAAAGTCGCCGATGAGCTTTCCGGCAACCAGCTTACCGAACACAGGATCGTGACCTCCATGAACGGTAGTTCGGGCGTATCTGCGTGCGTTTGAAGGAAGGACGACCGATGAAAGTCTTGACGGGAAACGCCGACATTGGCTGCATGGCCCGAGCTCGCTTGACGCGCGAGGCAGTCGTCAAGGGCCTGACGATTCTTGCCCGTGGAAGATCCGAATAGATGCCGGGTGGCAGCAGGAAATTCTTGGATGCACCAAGATTTTACGAAACAATTCATCCAGATTGATGCCGCTGTTATTGGACTCGACGCAGGAAACACACCGATCGCCTACAGTTTCGGCGCCAGGCTCGTGTCAGCTTGTCCGCCAATCCTCGCCGAATTTGTTGAGCAGCAAATGCAAATTGTGGATTATCAGATTGCCTTCGGCTACATGAGCGTATCCCAGTGTCGAAGCGCATCAGCCACCCGTTTAGACAGCTCAAGGTTTGGATGATCATGTCGTTCGCGGAATTGATGGCCGCAGACAGAGCCGAAGTTCAATGGAGGAAACCGCACTCCGCAAGTGTGGTTCGATAAAAGGATGCAGAAATTGGAAGCCATTGGCGGCAAGACAACGCTCGCCGAGGACGTTTACGACCGGATACGTTGGGATATCGTCCTGGGCCGGCTCCAGCCGGGCAACGTACTCCGGTCTGACTGGATGCGAGAGCAGTATCAGGTCGGCATCAGCCCGCTTCGCGAGGCTCTCACTCGACTGACATCGGAAAGACTAATTATTGCCGAGAGCCAGCGCGGCTTCCGGGTAGCGCCTCTTTCTGCCATCGAAGTCAAGGACGTGCTTGAGACCCGGCTCTTGATAGAGACGCGTGCCTTGCGCCAGTCCATCGCTGCAGGCTCCGTGGAATGGGAAGGCAAAGTCTTATCGGCTTATCACATCCTGTCGCGTAAGAAAATTCCGCAGCCCGGGGACGACGATATCCTTGAGTGGTTTCGCGATCACAAGCGCTTTCATATGGACCTTCTTTCAGCGTCGCACTCCGCGTGGCTGCGGCATCTTTCCGGTCTACTGTTCGATCAATCCGAGCGATTTCGAATCGTCCGAATGCTGAATGTGGCCGAACCAACACTGCGACGGGACGTTGACAAGGAACACAAGCGCATTGTCGATGCCTGTCTGGCAAGGGACCCCGATGAAGCCTGTCGTGCGCTCGTCGATCATTATACTGCGACTGCAGACGCGGTTCTCGCGAACTTGGCGAAAGGCGAGGCTGCTGACCGCGAAAACGATGAAGGCCGCGATAGATCGTGGTCCTGAGGGCGCGCCAGATGCGCCCGTTCGTTGGTGAACTCGCTGACAGGCCGGCTTCAATCCGTGATCGTTTCGCCGGCGGTGTGATGCGTCCTCGCGTCGTGCTGCATCCGAAAATGCTTCCTTAAGGAGGCGCTTGAGCCTCGGCTTTTGCCGGGCATCAAAATGGGGGCAAGCTCAAATTGGAAATTGCCGTATCGGAAATTCCGTTGGATGGCTTTGCTTTTTCCACAGGCTCGACTGTCCTGACTCGACGTTCGATAGGAAAGACAGTGAGGCGGTATCGCTCCGCGAGAAAACCCCAGAGTCCCTGCCGAGCGAATAGCATGATGACGATGGCAAGCAGGCCCAGCAAGATCATGTACCAGGCGCCATAGTTGGCCGTCGTCTCGCGCAGAAGAAAGTAGACCGCCACGCCGACGAACGGCCCTTCGATGCGCCCTATGCCGCCAATGACGACGATGAAGATGATCCCGGCCGACCATTCCATCACATCGAAGGCCGAGCCGGGGCTGATGCGCAGCTTTTGCAGGAAGATTAACGCCCCGACCATACCCGTAAACGCAGCGACGGTTACAAAGACGCCAAGCTTGAGTCGGAATGAATCGATTCCGACCGACGCGGATGCGCGCTCATTGTCGCGTACGGCGGTGAGCGCGAGCCCGAATCTCGAGCGCAGCATTGAGTAGACAAGAGCCACCGAACCGACGGCAATGGCCAGCGCGGTGAGGTAGATAATCAACTCCCTGCCCTCTGTCGTCGGCGAGATGTCGCGGATGGCCTGGATCGGCAGACTCATGCCAGACCCGCCGCCCAGCGGAATTTCAAAGAACACAAGCTTGAAGACCTCGGCGGTCACCCAGGTGCCTATGGCGAAATAGGGGCCGGAGAGGCGGAACATCAAAATGGCCACCGGCAGCGACACAATGCCGGCGAGGATGCCGGCCAGCGGCAGAGAAATCAGTGGGGAAAGGCCGCCATAGACGACAAATGCAAACAGCATGTAACCGCCAAATCCCGAAAATGCCTGCTGCCCCACCGACAGGAGCCCGGCGTAGCCGGCGAGCAGGTTCCACATCTGGGCGAGCGCCAAAAAGTAGCAGATCTCCACGATCAGCCGCATGGAGCCCCGGTCTCCCGTCAACGGCACCAGCAGCAGCACGACAACGCACGATACCATGATGACAAGTGCGGCCTTGGACGCGGTCGTTGCCCGAGCGACGATGTAAGTTTGATTGGTCATCAGTGCTGCACCTTGGGGAAAAAGCCGGTCGGTCGGAGCAGAAGCACGACTAGAAAAACGATATGGCCGGTCATGATTTGGAACTGCGGATCGATCTGGCCGCCAATTGCTTGGGCGAGACCAAGCACGATGCCCCCAAACAGCGTGCCCCAGATGCTGCCGAGACCACCGATGATCACGGCCTCGAAGGCGAAGAGTAGTCGCACCGGTCCGGAAAACGGATCGAAGGTGGTCCGTACGCCCATCAGCACCCCGGCGATAGCGATGACCACCATGCCAATTCCCGTGGCAACCGCAAAGACCCGTTTGGTATTGATGCCCATCATCCGGGCGGCTTCCGCATCGTCGGAAGTCGCGCGAAATTCCCGGCCAAGCTTGGTATTGTAGAACAACGCCTGCAAAGCAACGATGGTGGCGATAGCGATGGCGAAGACGGCAAGCGGATAAATCCCGATGGCGATATCGTTTCCCAGGCGGAAGCTTGCGGTCTCGATCGGACCGAGGTTGAGCTTGCGATTGTCGGCCGTGAAGACGTCAAAGAGGGCGTTCTGGATAACGATGGACAGGCCAAAAGTCACGATCATTGGGGGCAACATGTCATCGCCGAGCGTCCGGTTTAGGACCAGCAGCTGGACGAGGTAGCCGAAGAGGAAAAACGTTGGCAGAACGATGACGAGCGACATCAAGGGCCCGACACCCAACGCCTGGACGACAACATAAGAAGTAAAGCTCGCCAGTACGATCAGATCACCATGTGCGATGTTGACGAGCCGCATGACACCGAAGACCAAGCTGAGGCCGATCGCAAAAAGGGAATAGACTCCGCCAAGCAGAAGGCCCTGAAGCAATGTGCTGATCCACTCCATCTGCTAGACTCCGAAATACGCGTTGCGAATTGCTGCAAGAGACATCTCGTCCGCGCGTCCTTCCAGCGAAACGCGGCCTTCCATAAGGCAATAGACGCGGTCCGCGACGCTGACGGCACGGACGAGGTCCTGCTCGACGATGACGATGGAGAGCCCTTCTTCCTTTAGCTTCGCGATGTTGCGGTACAAGTCCTCGATAATGACCGGAGCGAGACCGAGGCTGATCTCGTCGCACAGGAGTGAGGTAGGATTAGACATCAATGCGCGCCCAATGGCCACCATCTGCTGCTGACCTCCTGACAGTGCTGTACCCGAAAGCCGGCGGCGCTCCTTCAGTCCGGGAAAGACCTCATAGACGCGCTCAAGGGTCCACGGCCCCTTGCGCGCACAATGCGCGCCCAGCAAGAGATTTTCCTCGACGGTGAGCGACGGAAAGAGCCGCCGGCCCTCCGGCACCATGGCAATGCCACTGGCGATTGCCGTATGGGCTTCTCGCCCTCCACAAGGAGCGCCGTCGATAAACACCATTTCCGGACTGGTTTTGATCAGCCCGGTGATCGCCTTCATGACCGTGGACTTGCCTGCCCCGTTGGCGCCGATAATCGCGGTCGTCTCGCCGTCGCGCAGGATAATATCGACCCCAAACAATGCCTGAAAGTCCCCATAATAGGCCGTCAGCCCTTTGGTCTCGATCGTACTCATTCTGGCTCGACTCCCAGATAGATCCGTCGCACCTCCGGCGATTGAATAACTTCCCGGGGCTTGCCGTCGCAGATGATACGGCCGCCATTGAGGACGATAAGCCTGTCAACGGTCGCGATGAGCGCATGCACGATATGCTCGATCCAAATCAGCGTCACGCCGGTCTCACGAAGATCGCGGATGGTGTTGATCAGGGCCTGCGTTTCAACTTCGGTTAATCCGCCCGCAATTTCGTCGAGCAACAAAAGACGAGGCCGGGTGGCAAGCGAACGGGCGAGTTCGAGGCGTTTGCGCTGCAACAGGGTCAAGCGACCTGCAGGCTTGTTGACTTCGCCCATCAACCCGGTGCGGTGCAGGATTTCAATGCAACGATCTTCCGCTTCGGCGACTGTCGTGCCAGAGCCGAACACAGCTGCAGTAAGGACGTTTTCAAACACCGTCATTTTGCCGAACGGCTGCGGTATCTGATAGCTGCGCCCGATGCCCAATCTGCTGCGCTGATACGGCTTCATGTCATTGATCGACCGCCCGTCGAACAGGATATCTCCGCTGTTCGGTCGATCGTCGCCGGCAATCAGGTTGAACAGCGTCGATTTACCGGCACCGTTCGGACCGATAATGCCCAGCCCCTCCCCCTGGCTGACGGAGAGATCGATGCCTTCTGCAATGACGATCTTCCCGAAGGCCTTGTCGAGTTGGCACAATTCGAGAATCGGCGGCGCGCCCATGCCCCTCAATTCCTCTATGATTTTGATTGCGGTGGCCGGAACTCGCGCATCCCGGCCACCCGGCACGATCAGGACGTGGCTTCCGCAGGCCCGGCAACAGGCACGTCACGCGCAGAAACATTGCTGACGATAATTGGCTCAAAGGGGTGTTTGCCGCCCTTCGTCATACGCCATTGGGCGCCCGTCAACGGCGTTATGACGACATTCGGTGCAGGGCCGGATCCGGCAACGATTGGACCCTGTATGGTTGGAAGATTGGTCTTGAACAACGCTTCACGGTTCGCCTCCCGATCACCTCCACCGGATCTCTTCAGCGTATCTATGGCCGTTTCGAGCGTCGCGTGAACAGTGCCGATGATCTGGTTCCATTGCCGACCGGTGCTGCTCTCGAATGCCGCCGCGTAATCTGCCGCGGTTTGACCGGTGATCGAGCTCTTGTAGGGAAACGTCGGGTGCCAGAAAAGATCGAAACTGTGGTTCTGTGCGAGCGGCCCGAGCTGCTCTGCAGTGCTGGCAAAGGCGAGCGCCGCAGCCGTCGTTGCCGCCTTCGCTTTGAACCCCTGCTGGGCCGCCTGGGTCCAGAACGTCGTCCAGTCCGGAGCCAGCACATTGCCGGAGATGATCTCGACGCCGCTTTTCTTGAACAATTGGATGATCGAACTGTAATCATCCGTAAGATCCTGATACCGGCCGGGGTCGACGAGGGTGTAGGCCTGCTCCTGCAGAAGCGGTGGGAAACCTTTGGCGAAGCCTTGACCGTCCGTATTGTTTGGCCACAGGGCGCCCACGACTTTGTTGGTCTTAAGCTGGCGCCAAATGTCCATGTATGTGGCCGAGACTTCGGAAAAGCCCCAGAACATGTGCAACTGATAGCGAAATGGCTTGTCAGGAGTCGCTCCACGCCCGGAGACCTGCGTTTCCCAGGGTGTAATCGAAGAGACCAACGGCACACCGTTGAGTTCGCACTGGTCTGCAACTGGCGTAACCGTGAGCGAATGGATGGAGGCGCACATTATGTCGACGCCCTCGCGCAGGATGAGATCGGCCGCGACTTCGGACGAACGATTTGCGTTCGACTGGCAGTCGCGGACAACGATTTCCACCGCGCGTTTGCTCCCCCCGTCGACGGTTATGCCGCCAGCAAGGGCCGAACGAAGGTTCTCGAGGACGAATGGATCGCCGGCCGCGGCCCCGGCCAAGGGCCCGGTTGATGGGGAAACGAAACCGATCCGCAACGGTCGCGATTGAGCAATCGCCGGCGCTGCAAGCGCGGATGCCGCGATGGCTACGGTGCCTTTCAGGAAGTCCCTGCGCGTTCCGTTGAATACACTTACTATCTTGTTCACTTGTTTTATCCTCCCATGCATAGTCGGCCGTCTCTCCAAAGGCCGAGGTTTCAAAAAACCGCCAGTAAGCTTTCTCTTATTTTTGTCCCTCCGAGCCGATCCAGTTCATGCAGGCTCGCTACGCGCGGCCTCAATCCATGACCATCCCGCCGTCGACGTGGTACGTGCCGCCCGTCATGTTGCGGCCAAGGTCGGATGCGAGGAAGGCGACCATCCCTGCTACGTCCCTAGGTTCCTGAGGATGGCCCATCGGGACGTTTGCAAAGAAGTTTCTTTTGGCCTCGGCCAGGGACACGCCTGCAGCGTCTGCAATCTCTTGCGCGATGCCCTCATGGAGTGGCGTCTCGAGAATTCCCGGGCAGACAGTGTTGAAGGTTATGCCCGTCGTTGCGAATTCCGCGGCGAGGCTCTGGGTAAGACCCATCACGCCGAACTTCGACGTACAATAGTGGGAAAACGGAGCGTATCCCTTCTTCGAGGTCACTGATCCGAGGTTGATCACCCGACCCTTGCCACGTTCCACCATGCCCGGAAGGACGGCACGGGTCACGATGAACTGACTCTTGAGATTAATATCGAGGATTCGATCCCACTCAGCCTCGTCCATCTCCAGGAAAGGCACACGCTTCGACGCGCCGGCGTTGTTCACCAGAATATCGATTGGGCCCAAGGATCCGGCAACGGCCTTTTCCATAGCAAAAGCTGAGTCCCAAGAGGTCACGTCCAGCTTGAACGGCTCTACCCTGCCCCCCACCTTTTTCGACAGGCGCGAAGCGGTCGATTTGGCCGCATCCAGATTGATATCGGCAATTGCGACGGCTGAACCCAGTTCGGCAAGCATTTCGCTGATAGCGGCGCCGATGCCCATAGCACCACCTGTGACGATGGCAACCTTTCCCTTGAGCCACATCATTTCCATTTGATCATTCCTTTCGCGTGCTGCCGATTCGGGACGAGTTGAAGGAAGGGCGTAAGCGATGTGCTGGCTACCCCCGCTCAGCCTCCTGACCGGCCCGTGTGTAGATGCATCACCGCGCCCCACAAGGAGCGCAAACTGTGTTCGTCGCGACTTTCTAGTGTGACTTATTCGAGGAACCCATCTGGCGGTCCGCTCCCCCACATGTTTGCTGCAAACTGAATGTCCTCCCAGACTTTCCCTTTTTGGGGAAAGTCTTGGTGACTCGGACGGGGCTCAAAGCTTCCAAGTGCCTCATTCACCTGGTCAAGCTCACAGAACAGTTCGATTATCTGCCCGTCAGGATTGCGGTAATAGATCGAAATATTGTGTCCGATCCCATGACGCACCGGTCCCCAAACCAGCGGAATGCGATCTCTGGCAAGCCAGTCACAGGCATCGCGTATGTGAGACCAATCGCGCAACTCGAATGCTATGTGGTGCATCTTGCTATTGCGACCGGCGACCAGGTTGACCGTGTGGTGATCTGGCCCACATCGCATGAAAGCAAAGAAATCGCCCATCCAGTCACTGACTTTGAACCCGAGGACATCGCGATAGAAGCCGACGACGCCCTGAACATCGGTCACATTGAACGCAACATGGCCGAGCTTGTTGGGCGATATGCCGCAACGCTGGAAATCCACCCCAGCGGGAACGGCCTGGACAAATGTTTCGATCCTTGTGCCTTTAGGATCGTAAAACACAATCGCATCCTTGATGGAGGGCTGAGGGTCAGCCTGGCGCTCTGTTTTCAGCCCATGAGCTCTGATCTGGTTCTCGTATTCGCCAATATCCGCTGTCGGCGGCAACTGGAAACCGAGCGCCTCGCACCTAGCTTCAGAGCCCTCGCGAAGGACTAGCGAGTGGTGATCGCCGCTCGTCGATAGGTAGGCCACTTTGCCGTCACGTTCGACGAGAGTGAGGCCCAAGATCTTTGTGTAGTGGTCGATCTGACCTTGCAGGTTGGGCGTCTGGAAGACGGCATAGACGATGCGATTGACATTGACCATCACACTGCTCCTTTCAAACAAATCTGTTGCACAGTGTGCCCAGTCCTTCGACCGTGACGCTTACTTGATCGCCCGCCTTGAGGAACTCGCGGGGATTGCGCCCGTAGCCGACCCCCGCCGGGGTTCCGGTAGCGATAATGTCGCCGGGCTCCAGCGTCATCATGCCGGCCAAATGAAGCGTGATATCGGCGACGCCAAAAATCATTCGGCTGGTATTGGATTTCTGCTTGACCACTCCATTAACGGCAAGCTCGATGCCCAGCGACTGCGGGTCATCTACAAAGCGCGCCGGGGTGATCCACGGGCCTGTCGGTTGGAATTGGTTCCAGCCTTTCTGCATGACCCAGTCGATACCCACAGATGGTCGTGAAGCAATCCAGTCGCGGGCAGAAACGTCATTTATGACCGTATAGCCGGCTACGGCCTGCAAGGGGTCACCGCCATCGCCGGGACCGTAGCGGCGACCAATGACAACCCCCAGCTCGGCCTCCCAATCAACCATGCTTGCACGCGCAGGCAGCCGAATCTCTTCACCGTGAGCCGCCAGCGCTACCTGGGGCCGCATAAAGCCGTATGGAAACTCAGGTCTTTCGCCCGCAGCCATTTCCTGATTGTGCTCACGGTAATTTGTACCAATGCAAATCAGCTTTCTTGGATTGGCAATTGGAGTGCAATAGGAAACGTCGGCTGGATCCGCACCCGGCGCGACCACCCTTGCGCATCGTTCCGCAAGTAGTTCGTCATATTTGGCCCAGTCGGCAAATATGCTCTCAAGATCCGTTGGAGCTCCCTCCCCCAGAATCTCGGCGAGAGGGTGAACCCGCATACCAACCAATACCAGTGGCGACAGGCTGCCACCCAAGCGACCGGTTCCAAGCTTGTAGGCAACCATAGTTCTAGCTCCTGCCTGCGGCCGGCATGGGCCGTTCTGCACTCCGAGTAAGGACCGAGATTTCGTTCAATTGGGTTGCATCCATCGCCGGACCGAACGTTTGAGCGGCGCCAAAATGGGCTGTCGAGGGAGGCTCGCCGGCGGAGCCAGTCGGATCGAAATGCCTGCAATTCATTTGGAAAGATTCCCCAGTTTGGAAATTGCTGATATTTTCCAATATACCGCAACCCCGCTTGTGTCAATTTCAAGCAGGGAAAATTCTCTTAGGTCGAATATGGAAAACGCGAACCACCCGGAGGTCGATGCCGAATTGGGAAACAGTACGGTTGTTGAGAATCGCTAAAGATGTGGCTCTCGCGGGCTGGCACACGATCGAAGAGGTATGCGTCGAATGATGCGAGCGAGCGCCGCGATCGCGGGATGGGGTCCAATTTTCAGGAGAGCGCGGATCTTTGTTGCCTGGTGTCTCTTCGATGGGAACTACAGCAGCTTGCTTTGGTATCCTTGCGAGCACCGATCGCGCGCTATGCTGGATTCGGTTCGATTTGGGAGAGATTGGACAGATGACCGAAAATGATCATCCAACGGCCCGCGCCCAGCGCTCGGTTTCATCGTCGGTCTGCTGGACGAACTGCGCCAGTTGACCGCTTCGCAGGGGCTTGAACTGATCAGTTATCTCGACGCCGCTTTCATAGAATCCCGCGATGCCATCAGAAGAGAGCGCTCACGCGATCAATCCAAAGACAGTGATCCGCGTTGCGGAGGTAATTTAAGCCACTGTCCGCAGCGGTCAAACGGACCAGACTCTCCGGCGCTTCAGCAAATCGTATAAGGCAGTTCGCTGCGCCGGTTATGATCTACTGTGATTTTGCTCTTAAGAGGCGGGATGGCGCGCTGGGTGCAATCCCGCCGCTCACAAATTCGGCATGACACCCCGATGGGGTCGAATGCCGAACTGTTGGTGAAATCCAGCCGGTCCGCGTAGACGAAATCGCCGGCATAGGAAATCTCGCACCCAAGCGCGATGGCGTAGCGCCGATGAGGAGAGGCAAACCCGCCCTCGGCCTTGGCCACTTCGGTTGCGATGCTGAGATAGCGGACGCCGTCAGGTGTCTCCGCCAGCTGACAAATCATGCGGCCAGGGGATTCGAAAGCCTGATGGGCGTTCCACAACGGGCACGCCGCGCCATAGCGCGCGAACTGCAGTTTCGCCGCGCTGTGACGTTTGGTGATGTTTCCCGCACGATCGATGCGTGCAAAGAAGACCGGGACGCCCTTCAGACGCGCCCTTTGCAGCGTCGAGAGCCGATGGGCGACCTGCTCGAGGCTTGCACCAAAACGGACTGCCACAAGGTGGAGGTCGTGCCGCAACTCCTTAGCCGCAACCAGGAAGGTTCGATACGGCAACATCAGCGCTCCAGCGAAGTAGTTCAGAAGGCCAATCCGACAAATCTCTGATGCCTCTGCGGTCCGAAAGCGCGCTCGATCAATGATCGCGGAGATCTGCGCCCGTTGCTCCAAGGCGCCAATCTGGAAAGCCAATTGGAAGCTGCGCGTGGAGGCCGGTGAATAGGGATTCAGGTAGAGCACCCGCGAGGAAGCATCGAAAAGCCTGACCAACCGTTCTCCGCTTCGGGCGCGTGCGACACGGACTTTATGGTGCTCCTCCAGGTGCTGCGATAACACGGTGCCCGCATCCCGTTCTGGCAAGTTCAAGGTTCTTGCTAGATGCTCGGCCGCCCGGTCGAGCTCGTCGATATAATTGTCGACGAAATGGAAGAAATCGCGAACCTCCTCATAGGGCGTAGGCTCAGAGACGGCGTTGTTGCGAACCAACTGATCGTCAAAGCTGGCAAGCTGCTCGCAGTTCCTGCGATATGCCTGATGGCAGGCAATCAGCGCATGCGCGATCGCCGGCGCGTTTTGAGCGATCAGCTTCAGTTCCTGAACGCCCGGTGTCAGGCCACCATAGACCGGATCTGCCAGCGTTTCCTTCAGGGCAGACAGCAGCCGGTCGGTGTCACTGCCGCCGATGGTCGAAACATCGACCTGAAACTTCTCGGCCAATGCAAGAAGCACTGCCGCTGACACGGGCCGCTGGTTGTTTTCGATCTGATTGAGATAACTGGTCGAGATCCCCAACCGCTCGGCGAACGCGGACTGGGTGGCCTTACTGGCGTCCCGCAACTCGCGCACGCGACGGCCAATGAAAAGCTTAGCATATGCCATTTGCAAATTCGCATTTCTCTATTCGCATTTTTATACATTCCACAGCCACGCCCGGTCAACGCTTTGACGCAGCACGCCGACAAACTAATGCGAAGCTCAAGTCTCGAGGAGGAGCCAGTGTCGCCAGCAGCGTGCATCTCAAGCAATGGCCTGCTTGCAGTGGTTGGGCTCTCGACTTCGGCCGAGGATTTTGTTGACGAAAGGTCCGTGCGCTGATGCGAGCCGTTCTTGAACAACTCGAGGCTCGACGCGAACAGGCCCGTCTGGGAGGCGGTCAGAAGCGCATCGATGCCCAGCACGCAAAAGGTAAGTTGACCGCCAGGGAGCGTCTGGACGTGCTCCTCGATGAGCGCTCGTTCGAGGAATACGACATGTATGTCACCCACCGCGCCAGCGACTTTGGCATGGCGGCGCATAAGGTCGCAGGCGATGGCGTGGTGACCGGATGGGGCACCATCAACGGACCGCTCGTCTATGTCTTTTCCCAAGACTTCACCGTGCTTGGGGGATCTTTGTCCGAGACCCATGCCGAAAAGATCTGCAAGATAATGGACATGGCGATGCGCAACGGCGCACCCGTGATCGGCCTCAATGATTCCGGCGGCGCTCGCATCCAGGAAGGCGTCGCCTCGCTTGCCGGCTATGCCGAGGTTTTCAGGCGCAACGTCGAGGCGTCCGGCGTCATCCCACAGATTTCGGCGATCATGGGCCCCTGCGCCGGCGGCGCCGTCTATTCACCGGCGATGACCGATTTCATCTTCATGGTGCGAGACACCTCCTACATGTTTGTCACCGGCCCGGATGTGGTGAAGACCGTAACCAACGAGATCGTCACTGCGGAGGAACTCGGCGGCGCCGGCACGCACACCCAAAAATCGTCCGTGGCCGACGGCGCTTTCAAGAACGATGTCGAGGCGCTGGAGGCGATCCGCAGGCTGTTCGACTTCCTGCCGCTCAACAATCGCGACAAGCCGCCGGTCAGACCGTTCCACGACGATCCGGCGCGCCTCGAGATGCGGTTGGACACGCTGGTGCCCGACAGCGCCAACAAGCCCTATGACATGAAGGAGCTGATCCTGGCCATCGCCGACGAAGGCGATTTCTTCGAGATCCAGGCCGCCTATGCCAGAAACATCATCACCGGCCTCCTGCGGCTCGAAGGCCAGACCGTCGGCGTCGTCGCCAACCAGCCGATGGTGCTGGCGGGATGCCTCGATATCGATTCCAGTCGCAAGGCCGCCCGTTTCGTGCGCTTCTGCGATGCCTTCAACATTCCGTTGCTGACGCTGGTCGACGTGCCGGGTTTCCTGCCGGGCACATCCCAGGAGTATGGCGGGGTGATCAAGCACGGCGCCAAGCTTCTGTTTGCCTATTCGCAGGCCACCGTGCCGATGGTGACGCTGATCACGCGCAAGGCCTATGGCGGCGCCTATGACGTGATGGCCTCCAAGCATATCGGCGCGGACGTGAACTATGCCTGGCCGACGGCCGAGATCGCCGTGATGGGAGCCAAGGGCGCGACCGAGATCCTTTACCGCTCGGAACTCGCGGACGCGGGCAAGATCGCGGTCAGGACCAGAGAGTACGAGGCACGCTTCGCCAACCCGTTCGTGGCGGCCGAACGCGGCTTTATCGACGAGGTGATCATGCCGCATTCCTCGCGCAAGCGCATCGCCCGCGCCTTCGCCGCACTGCGCGGCAAGAACATCGAGCCGCGCTGGAAGAAGCACGACACCATGCCGCTGTGAGGGTTCATGTGCACGCAGGTCCGGATTGACGGAATCCTCTGTTCGACCTCGCGGCAGCTGGCCGCCTGGCTTAGCCGAGAAGGACTTGGCGCCGAAAGGCTCCTCGAATGGGTGGATCGGCATGGCGAGATGGAGTGGTGCCTGTGCGTGATCGACGTGCCGAGGACGTGGGGCGCTCGGCGCTAAAATGGACGCGCAAAGGCCAATCGGAAATGTTTGTGGTCGATCCGTAATGTTCAGGAAAATCCTCATCGCCAATCGCGGCGAGATCGCGTGCCGGGTTATCAAGACTGCGAAGAAGCTCGACATTGCAACCGCGGCGGTCTATTCGGATGCCGATCGCGACGCGCTGCATGTGAAGATGGCGGACGAGGCGATCCACATCGGCCCGTCGCCGTCCAGTCAGTCCTACATCGTCATCGCCAGGATCGTCGACGCCGCGAAGGCAGTTGGCGCCGATGCCGTGCATCCGGGCTACGGCTTCCTGTCGGAGAACGCCAATTTCGCCGATGCGCTCAAGGACGCCGGCATCGCCTTCATCGGCCCGCCCGTGGCGGCGATCGAGGCGATGGGCGACAAGATCACCTCCAAGCGCGTTGCAGCCGCCGCAGGCGTCTCCACTGTGCCCGGCCATATGGACCTGATCGAGGATGCGGACGAAGCCGTGCGTATCGCAGCCTCGATCGGCTATCCGGTGATGATCAAGGCCTCTGCCGGCGGCGGCGGCAAGGGCATGCGCATCGCCTGGAACCACGCAGAGGCGCGCGAGGGGTTCCAGTCGTCACGGAACGAAGCCAAGGCCTCCTTCGGCGACGACCGCATCTTCATCGAGAAATTCGTCACCGAGCCCCGCCACATCGAGATCCAGGTGCTGGGCGACCGGCATGGCAACATCGTTTATCTCAGCGAGCGCGAATGCTCGATCCAGCGGCGCAACCAGAAGGTTATCGAGGAGGCGCCGTCGCCCTTCCTCGATCCGGCCACACGCAAGGCCATGGGCGAGCAGGCCGTCGCTCTGGCGCGCGAGGTCGGCTATTTCTCCGCCGGCACCGTCGAGTTCATCGTCGACGGCAAGAAAAATTTTTACTTCCTGGAAATGAACACTCGCCTGCAGGTCGAGCATCCGGTGACGGAACTGGTCACCGGCCTCGATCTCGTCGAGGAGATGATCCGGATCGCCGCCGGCGAAAAACTGCGCTTTGGCCAGGACGACGTGAAGCTCAACGGTTGGGCGATCGAAAGCCGGCTCTACGCCGAGGATCCGTACCGCAATTTCCTGCCCTCCATCGGGCGCCTGACGCGTTACCGGCCGCCGGTCGAGGGACCGCGCGAGGACGGCACGATCCTGCGCAACGACACCGGCGTGTTCGAAGGCGGCGAGATCTCGATGTATTACGATCCGATGATCGCCAAGCTCTGCGCCTGGGCGCCGGATCGCCCTTCGGCGATCGATGCAATGGCGCGGGCGCTCGACGATTTCGAGGTGGAAGGCATCGGTCACAACCTTCCGTTCCTGTCGGCGGTCATGGCACAGCCGCGCTACCGCGAGGGCCGCTTGACTACCGCCTATATCGCGGAAGAGTTCCCGGACGGTTTCCAAGGTGTCGAGCCGGATGATGCCCAGGCGCGTCTGCTCGCGGCCGTCGCCGCCTTCATCAATGCCAGGATCGTTCGCCGGTCGGCGCGGATTTCGGGCGCGCTCGCCAACCATCCGCGCAGCATCGGCAAGGACTGGGTCGCGACGGTGGCCGACCACGAATTCGCGCTCGCCATCGTTGAGGACAGCGCCGGCGATGTCGTCGCCTTTGCCGATGGACCGAGCCTCGCCGTGTCGAGCGACTGGCTGCCGGGCGATAGTCATGCGACCTTCGTGGTGGACGGCGAGGCGGTGGGCGTGAAGGTGTCGCTCGACGGCTCCGGCCTGCGCCTACGCTGGCGCGGCATCGACGTCACCGCATTCGTGCGCTCGCCCCGCGTGGCCGAGCTTGCCCGACTGATGCCGGTGAGAACGCCGCCCGACACGTCGAAGATGCTGCTCTGCCCGATGCCCGGCGTCATCACCTCGCTCCCGGTGCAGGTGGGCGACACGGTCGAGGCCGGACAGGCGCTTGCGACCGTCGAGGCGATGAAGATGGAAAACGTGCTGCGCGCCGAGCGCCGGGCGGTGGTCAAGGCGATCGCGGCAAGAGCCGGCGCCAGCCTTGCGGTCGACGAATTGATCATGGAGTTCGAGTGATGGCCGACGAGCTCGAGCAGTGGCGCGCCCTTGCCGAGAGGGAGCTCAAGGCCGACCCGGACACGCTCACCTGTCGCACGCCTGAAGGCATCGCGGTCAAGCCCCTCTACACGGCACGGGATCTCGAGGGGATCGACTATCTTGGCGGCTTGCCGGGGCAAAAGCCGTTCCTGCGCGGCCCGCGCGCAACCATGTATGCTGGCCGGCCATGGACCATCCGGCAATATGCCGGCTTCTCGACGGCGGAAGCCTCCAGCGCTTTCTACCGCAAGGCGCTCGCCGCCGGCCAGCAAGGCGTGTCGGTCGCCTTCGACCTTGCCACCCATCGCGGCTATGACAGCGATCACCCGCGCGTCGAGGGCGATGTCGGCAAGGCGGGCGTGGCGATCGATTCCGTCGAGGACATGAAGATCCTGTTCGACGGCATCCCGCTCAAGAAGGTCTCGGTGTCGATGACCATGAACGGCGCGGTGGTCCCGATCCTCGCCAGCTTCATCGTCGCGGGCGAGGAGCAGGGCGTGCCGCGGGCGCAGCTCTCAGGCACGATCCAGAACGACATCCTCAAGGAGTTCATGGTCCGCAACACCTACATCTACCCGCCGGAGCCCTCGATGCGGATCGTCGCCGACATCATCGAGTTCACGGCGAAGGAGATGCCGAAGTTCAACTCGATCTCGATCTCCGGCTACCATATGCAGGAGGCGGGAGCGACGCTGGTGCAGGAGCTCGCCTTCACGCTGGCCGACGGGCGCGAATATGTCCGCGCGGCGCTGAAGAAAGGGCTCGATGTCGACGATTTCGCCGGCCGGCTGTCCTTCTTCTTCGCCATTGGCATGAACTTCTTCATGGAGGCGGCCAAGCTGCGCGCGGCGCGGCTTCTGTGGACGCGAATCATGGAGGAGTTCCAGCCGAAGAAGGCTTCCTCGCTCATGCTGCGCACCCACTGCCAGACGTCCGGCGTGTCGCTGCAGGAGCAGGACCCCTACAACAACATCGTGCGCACCGCCTTCGAGGCGATGAGCGCGGTGCTTGGCGGCACGCAGAGCCTGCACACCAATTCCTTCGACGAGGCGATCGCGCTGCCGACCGAGTTTTCGTCCCGCATCGCGCGCAACACGCAGTTGATCCTCCAGCACGAGACGGGCGTGACGAAGGTGGTCGATCCGCTGGCCGGCTCCTACTATGTCGAGAGCCTGACCAAGGAGCTGGCCGACGCCGCCTGGACACTGATCGAGGAGGTCGAGGCCATGGGCGGCATGACCAAGGCCGTCCATGAAGGGCTGCCGAAGCGCATGATCGAGGAAGCCGCGACCCGCAGGCAGGCGGCGATCGACCGCGGCGACGAGGTGATCGTCGGCGTCAACCGGTACAGGCTCGAAGAGGAAGCGCAGCTCGACATCCTCGACATCGACAACAAGGCGGTACGGGCGGCGCAGATCGCCCGCATCGAAATGGTGAGGCGCCAGCGAGATCCCGCAAAGGTCGCTGAAGCCCTGTCCGCGCTGGGCGACGTCGCCCGCTCCCGCGAGGGCAATATCCTGGCGAGCGCCGTCGAGGCCGCCCGCGCCCGCGCAACGGTCGGCGAGATATCGGATGTGCTGCGCAAGGTCTTTGGCGACCATGCCGCGGCTCCGAAGGTGGTGCGCAAGGTCTATGACGCCGCGTATCGTGGGGAGCCGGAATACGAGATGCTGGTGAAACGCCTCGAAGCCCTGCGGGCCGCCCTGGGAGAGGCTCCCAGGATACTGGTGGCCAAGCTCGGCCAGGACGGCCATGACCGCGGCGCCAAGGTCATCGCCTCGGCCTTTGGCGACATCGGCTTCGACGTCATCGCCGGGCCGCTGTTCCAGACGCCGCAGGAAGCGGCGAACCTTGCGGCGAAGCTGAAGGTCCATCTTGTGGGCATGTCTTCGCTGGCGGCCGGCCACAAGACCCTGGCGCCGCAACTGGTCAAGGCGCTCAAGGCAAAGGGCGCCTCGGACGCCATCGTGGTGGTCGGCGGCGTAGTACCACGCCAGGATTACCAATTCCTGATGGAGCATGGGGTCTCTGCGGTGTTTGGACCTGGAACCGCTGTCCTGGATGCCGCGCGCGCGGTTCTAGACCTGCTGGAGGGCAAGCGTCGCAACCGGTGAGTTACGCCTGCCGTGCTGCGAGGGATATGGTTCTCAGCCGCATCGAAGCAAGAATGAACCCGTGGAGAGACGGCCTGACTAGTCCTGGCAGAACGGATCGGTCACGTGAAAATCACAGAATCTATGAGAGCGAGAGGCCAAGTGCTGTCCCGATGATACCCGACGCAACACCCGCGGCCGTGCTTCCGATGCAATGGCTCCTTCCGGGCCTTGACTGAGAAAGGTGAGGTGATCCTCAGTTTCCACGCCCTGCACGTTGAAACCAGTGAGTTGAAAATCGTTGCCGATACATGCGTCGGCACCCACAAGCAAAGGGGCGAAATAACCGGTATGCACATGCAACACGGGCAATTCCTGGAGCTTTTCGAAAAGATCGGCTGCCGGCCCTGAGAGGTCGACGTGGTCCTTTGCGCTCCTCATGTGGGCGGAACACGATAAATGGCAACCCACTTTCCCCACCCACTCTACCTCTTCCGCCGGGCGGAATACGAGCACTGGAACAAGGAGGTGGAAAGCACTTGGAAAGCTTCGAAAAGTTTATCATCGAGGACCCTCTCGGTGATCCTGGCGTCCCGTCGAGCGGGATCGGTCGACTTCATTGAGACGGACCGGTCATGTCGCCCGAGGGCCACTCCCAGGCACGTGAACGTGGCGAATACGTCGGCCAGCCAGAACGGGTTTAATCCCGGGGACGTCGTGCACCACCCCTACCGGCTCGCGCATCCTGTTGGCCACTGTGATCCACTATTCGGCCGAGGGTAGGGAAGCGAGTTAGCTTGAACCTTTTAGCGAGTTCATCCAACCTATCCAGGGCTACCGCGTGTGGCCGGGCCACTCGCGCATCGTGCTCGAAGCGAAAGGTCTTTAACAAAAGAGTGGCTGCCGGCAAACTGGATTTGACGGCAGCCAAGTTGCCTTGGGAGGCTTTTCCGGCGATTTGCGGTTTCAGCTTTCTTTGTGGAGTATTTCTGCCATTCGCTCGCCGATCAGAACGCAAGCGGCCATCGTAGCGGAGCTGACAATATGCGGCATGATCGACCCATCGGCGATCCGCAAGCCTCTTACGCCCTTCACCCGCAGTTGTCCGTCGACGACCGCATCCTCGTCCTTGCCCATGCGACAAGTGCCAACCGAGTGGAAGAAGCTCGACGCGCCGTCGCGGATGAAATCGGCCATTTCTTCCTTGTCGAGCTTCTTGCCTGGGGCTACCTCGCGGATGGCAAAGGGCCTCATGGCTTGCGAATTTCCAAGCTCGCGGCAGGCTTCAATAGCGGCGGCCAAGGCGGCCATATCATCTGGATGAGTAAGTAGCCTTGCATCCAGGATTGGATTGTCGGCGGGATTTGCGGATCTCAGTTTCAAGAAGCCACGGCTTTTCGGCGCAACGAGCCCAGCGCACAAGGCCCAGGCCGTAGTCGGCGGTGCATATCGTGCGATGATTTCTTCCGTGGCATAGGGAAATTCAAGCTGAACGAAATTGAAATCGGGGGCGGAAAGTGACGCTTTGCTCTTCCAGAAGCCAGCGACGTTCGCTCCGGTATTCAGCAATGGGATTGGTTGCGGCGATTCCCACAGACACGCCGCATGTAAGGTGTGATTGTGGTAGTTGGCGCCCACATCAGGTGAATTCACCAGCGTTTTGATGCCGTGCGGCTTGAGGTCCTTTTCGTTCCCGATGCCACTCAACATCAAGATCTTGGCACTATTCATTCCACCTGCGCACAAGACGATCTCGCGGTCGGCCCAAAATACGACCATGCGGTCTCCAAGGTCGACCTCGACAGCAACGGCCCGATCTCCATCCAAGACGACGCGGTGCACATGGGAGTTGGGCAGCAGCGTGATGTTTTCCTGCCCCAAGACATTGTAGAGGTATGCGCGAGCCATGCTATGGCGTAGGCCGTCGCGCACAATGTGATTCATGTAAGCGAACCCGCCATCCATCTCCTCACGGGCACCGTTCTGATCGGACAATACGGGGTGACCGCATTCCTTTGCCGCCTCGAGCAGGGCCGTTCCAACTGCTGAATGGCCAGCGGCGGGCTGGACCCAAACCGGCCCCCCCGTGCCGCGATAGCGCGCGTCGGCTGGTCCATGCCAGTCTTCTAGATTTCTGAAAATTTCCAGCGCGTGCTCATATCCCCACAAAGGCTCACCGGAGATTTCAGCCCATTCATTCAGGTTTGCCTTGAACGGACGTGACCATGTCAATGCGTTCGTGCTGCTGCCCCCGCCGACAACACGGCCCATAGACTCTCTAATAATTCGGCCATTCATGGAGGGCGAAGGCTCGGAGAATACGTTCCAATCCAAATGGTTTCCGATATTTTGAACCCACAAGTTGGGGTCCAGCACCGAAGCTGCCGTATCCCAACCTCCGGCTTCGAGAACGAGTATGCGCGCTGATTTCTTTACTGCGGCGAGGCGCCCCGCAACTGCCGAACCGGCACAACCTGTGCCACAGATGATATAGTCGTAGCTCCCCTTCAGGTCTTTGCGCCGGGCATCCTGATTGGCACGGATTTCGTTTAATTGGTCCGCCAGCGCCGGAATAGATGCGTTGATCCGCCCAATCCAGGGCACGGTCGAGGACGATACCCGCCTTGCCGATCCAGGCTTTTCCCGTGTTGTCATGCCTCCGATGGTCATTCGCATCCTCGCTCTCGAGCTTCCGCGCCGTCTCTCTAGATCAACTTCTCCAGCGTGATCGGCAGATCCCGTACCCGCTTCCCCGTCGCATGAAACACTGCGTTGGCGATCGCGGGCGCCACCCCGACGATGCCGAGCTCGCCGACGCCCTTGCCGCCGAGGGCCGAGGAGTGCGGGTCGGGGATGCCGACCGAGATCGTCTGGATGTCGGGAATGTCGGCATTGGTCGGCAGCATGTAGTCGGCGAAATTGGAGTTGACGGTGCGGCCGTGGCGGCGGTCGACGATACCTTCCTCGAGCAGCGCCTCGCCGATGCCCATGATGATGCCGCCCTTCCACTGGCTCTCCGCCAGCTTCGGGTTGTAGAGCCGCCCGGAATCCAGCGCCGAGACCACGCGCGACACGCGCACGGTACCGAAATCCTCGTCGACCTTGACCTCGACGAAATGCGCGCACCAGGAATGGCGAGAATAGTCGCCTTCGGTGTGCGGGATCGACATGGCGATCGTGGTGTAGTTCTTGTAGCGCTCCTCCGCCGTCGTGCCGGCCGGCAGCGTGTCGCCCTTGGCTTCGATACGGTCGCGGCCGAGCATGCTCATCAACTCGGCGATCGATAGCTCCGGCCCGTCGCCGCGCGGAGAGCCGATGCGGCCGTCCTTCACCGCAAGCGTGTTCGCCTGTAGTCCATGGAAGGGTAAGCGCGGATCGGAGAGCGCGAGCCCGATCAACTCATCCAGCGCTTGGCTTGCGGCCTTATGGACGGCGCCGGTCATGATCCCGGCAAGCCGCGAGCCACCGGTGACGCCGGCGCGGGCGAAATGCGAGTCGCCGAGCTTTACCGAGACTTGGCTCACCGGAACGCCGAGCGTCTCGGCGGCGGTCTGCGCCAGGATCGTATACGTGCCCTGGCCCATGTCGATGGAGGAGCTTTCGACCTCGACCGAGCCGTCGAACATGATCTTCACCACAGCCTCGCCGTGAGCCCGCTGTACGGGATAGGCACCCGCTGCCACGCCCCACCCGATCAGCTGGTGGCCTGCGCGCATAGAGCGTGGCGCGGGCGAACGTTTTGCCCAGCCGAAGGCTTCGGCGCCGACTGCAAACGCCTCGCGCAATTGCCTTGTCGACCACGCCTTCTTCGCATGCGGGTCCTGCTCGGCATAATTGATCAGCCTGATCTCCAGCGGATCCAGCCCAAGCTCATGGGCGAGCTCGTCGATCGCGCATTCGATGCCGAACGCGCTGGGGTTCTCACCTGGGGCGCGCTTCGGGTTCGGCAACACGGTGTTGAGCCGCACCACATCCTGCCTCGAGGAGAAATTGGGCGTGTCATACATGATCGAGGTGATGGAGCCGACTGCTTCCACCCACATGCCTTCGAGAGAAACCTCGCTGACGCCACGGTGAATGATGGACTGAATCCTGCCAGCCTTGTCGGCGCCGAGGTCAATCGTTTGACGGGTAGTGGCGCGGCCACCATAAGAAGTAAAATTCTGCGAGCGGGTAAGCATCAGCTTGACCGGCCGTCCAAGCATCTTGGCCGCTGCAGCCGCCACCGCGCTGTGGGCGAGCGCCAGCGCCTTGGAGCCAAAGCCACCGCCGATATACGGCGAGACGAGCCGCACATTCTCGAATGGTATGCCAAACCACTCGGCATAGGTGCGCGCCATGCCGTCCAACCATTGGCTGGGCTCCCAGATGGTGAGCCGGTCGCCTTCCCAGCGCGCAATCAACCCATGCGGTTCGATTGCTGCGTGAGCTGATCGTTGCGTATTGTACACGGCACTGAGATGCACTGGGGCTTCAGCAAGCGCAGCCTGCGCGTTGCCCCATTCCTTAGTCATGCCCTCGATCGATATAATTTCACCAGCCGTTCCGTCCCCCAGCTCGACTAGAGCCGGGGCCTGGTCATAGTCCGCCATGACCAAAGCCGCGGCGGAGACCGCCTGCTCGAAGGTCTCAGCGATCACAACAGCGATGTGCTGGCCGCAATATGTCACGTCGCGTGCAAGCGGGCAGAAAGTTCGTTGGGGAGCAAGCGGGTTCCCGAACCAATCCGACGCGACTGACAGCTTCATGATCGTATCCGGCGTCAGCACCGCAATAACACCACGCGCAGCCTTTGCCGCCTGCGTCTCGATCGACACGACCTTGCCCGCAGCGATGGTGGAGTCGACGAGCACCGCATGAGCCAGCCCTTCAAGCTGCTGCTCGACGGCGTAGCGGGCGGCGCCGGTGATCTTGGCCGGGCCGTCGACGCGCGACAGGCGTCCGCCGACCGCTTCGAGGCGCGCGCTGTCGGACGCGGCGTGTTTCACGTCATGAACGGTCATGCCGTCTCTCCCAATTTGAGGATGGCGCGCGCGATCACACGCGGCGCCAATGCGATCTTGTAGTGGTTGGCGCCATGGTCGACTGCGCCCTGCATGGCGAGCTCGCTCGCCTCGCGGATCGTCGCTTCGTCGAGCGCTTTGCCTTTCAGCGCGTCCTCGACGGCGCGCGCCCGCCACGGCTTGGTAGCGACGCCGCCGAGCGCGACGCGGATGTCGCGGACGGTGCGGCCGTCGCCTTCGAGCTCCAGCCCGACCGCTGCACTTGCCGCCGCGAACTCATAGGACTGGCGGTCGCGTACCTTGATGTAGGTCGAGCGTCTGGCCGCGGCCGAGCCGGGAATCTCGATGGCCGTGATCACCTCGCCCGGACGGATATCGTGCTCCTGCTCGGCCGTCGCGCCGGGGGCCAGGAAGAAGTCCTCGACCTTGAGCCGCCGCTCGCCGAGATCGACCTCGGCGTCGAAGGCGACCAGCGCTACGGCGAGATCCCCCGGATAGGTGGCGATGCACGCTTCGCTCACGCCGAGCACCGCATGGCCGCGCGTCACGCCGCCGATCGCCGAGCAGCCGCTGCCCGGCTCACGCTTGTTGCAGGCCGGGAAATTGGCGGGATCGCGGAAGTAGGGACAGCGCGTGCGCTGCATCAGGTTGCCGCCGATCGTCGCCATGTTGCGCAATTGCGCCGACGCCGCCTGCCAAAGCGCTTCCGAGACCGCCGGAAACAAGCTCTTCACTTCGGCATGGTCGGCGACGTGGCTCATCTTCGCCAGCGCGCCGATCAAAGCGCGGTCGGCGGTGACGTCGATAGCGTTGAGCCCCTCGATATGGCTGATGTCGATGACGGTGGCGGGTTCCACGACGCCACATTTAGCGAGGTCGATGAGCGTCGTGCCGCCGGCGAGCAGCATGGCACCGGGAAGGGCGGCCGCGTTGCGCGCAGCCTCGATATTGTCGGCGCGGAGGTAGGAAAAATCTCTCATCAGCGCAGCTCCTGTGCGGCTTGGCGGACGGCGGCGACGATGTTCGGATAGGCGCCGCAGCGGCAGAGATTGCCGGCCATGTATTCGCGGATTTCGTCGTCGGAGCCGGCATGGCCCTCACGGATGCAGGCCACCGCCGACATGATCTGGCCCGGCGTGCAATAGCCGCACTGGAAGGCGTCCTGCTCGAGGAAAGCCGCCTGCACGGCGTGCAGCGTGCCGTCCTCGTCGGCGAGCCCTTCGATGGTGGTGATCGTGCGGCCGTCGACCAGGGCCGCCAGCGTCAGGCAGGCCAGCACCCGCTCGCCGTCGACATGCACGGTGCAGGCGCCGCACTGGCCCTGGTCGCAGCCTTTCTTGGTGCCGGTGAGGTGAAGCCGCTCGCGCAATGCGTCGAGCAGCGTCACGCGCGGCTCGACGTCGAGTGCGTGGTCGCGGCCGTTGATGGCGAGATTGAGGGAGAGCGTGGTGGGACTGGGGATTAAGCCGTCGGTGGCAACGCCATTTCTGAAATGGCCGTCTTCGGGAGGATCGATGATGGTCTGGATATGGCTTGTCATGGGCGTCGGGCTCCGATTGCTGGACGCTGGGATGGAGATGGGACGGGCGCGCCGAGCTGCTGCCGGGGTTATCAATAATGCGCAACGCCACCCCGGGTCCGCTTCGTCAATTTAGAAGCATGGCACGGCCGCGCAATTCTGGCTTGCACGCTTCCCGTCGACATGAAGATGGGATCATGTGAACTGAAGTCCGAAGCCGACAGGGCCATCGTAAGCGCTTCCTTTGCCCTCCTTCCGCCTTCCGTCCTCCCGCCCTCAGGGTGGGGTCTTGTTCTCTTCGATCGCAGGGGCATCTGCTTCTCGTCCACTGAGCCGACCATCTCTGCAGCGGGCTTTAGTGCTTAGGGCCCTGTCACGCGCGATCAGGTGATCGTAACCCCGCTATCAACCGAGAGGATGTGACCCGTCACCACACCTGACTCGGCGGACGCAAGATATAACGCCGCGTGGGCGACATGCTGGGGCTCGCCGAGACCGACCAAATGCCGGCTAGCGAGGGACTGAACCGCCGGCTGGCCCTCTAGCGCCCTAAGAACCCGCTCCGTTCTTGTTATCGAAGGCGCTATGGCATTCACTCGCACGCCCTGTTCACCGAACTCAACGGCGGTGGCGCGAGTCAGCGCTGCAATCCCACCCTTCGCGGCTGAATAGGCGCTCATGTTGCGCATACCCACAAGAGCTACATGAGATACTGTGTTCACGACGGAACCACCGCCACGCTTGATAATTTCTGGGATACCGAACCGACAACAAAGCCACGTGCCGAACAGGTCAACTCGCATGACGCGCCAGAATTCATCGATTGTTGCGCTAACAACAGAGCCGTCGTTTCGGCTTGAGCCGCCAGCATTGTTGTAAAGAACGTCGAGCCCACCAAAATGCGCGACCGCAGTGGAGATTGCGTGCTGCACACTGGGCTCGCTACTGACGTCGGTTTCGCAGAACAGTGCATCGCCCCCGGCCCTCTCAATCATGCGAACGGTCTCGGCACCTCCCTGCGCGTTGATGTCGGCAACGGCGACCATGGCACCCTCCTGGGCAAACAGGACGGCGGCCGCTCGGCCAATTCCACTGCCGGCGCCGGTTATGAACGCGACCTTTCCTTCCATTCTTGGCATGCTGTTTTCTCTCTCCTCCACATGTGTCCGAGGCTTATTCGATCTGCATGTGCGTAACGAACTTGGTGTTGAGGTAGGCCTCAAGGGCGTCGGCGCCCCCTTCTGTGCCATAACCCGAATCGTTAATGCCGCCGAACGGGACTTCGGGCAGTGCAAGCCCGAAATGATTGATGGAAAGCATGCCCGAACGGATGTTACGAGACATCTTAGCCGCACTTTCGGCCGACCGCGTGAAGCCGAAAGCACCCAAACCGTAGTCCAGCCTGTTTGCTTCGTCCAAGGCCGCGTCGAGCCCGCTGACAGGCATCATCAGCGCAACGGGCCCGAACGGCTCGTCGTTCATGATCCGCGCCGATACAGGCGCATTGGAGAGGACTGTCGGCTCGTAAAAATATCCGGAATTGCCAATCCGCTTGCCGCCGGTAACAAGCTTAGCACCGCTCTGAACGGCTTCCTGCACCAGCGTGCTAACGGATTGCAATCTCCGCTCGTTGACTACGGGGCCCATGACCGTGCCTTCTACAAGGCCGTCCCCCACCTTGATAGTCTTTGCTACTGACGAAAAACGATCGACAAATTCATCATAGATATCCTCTTCAATGAGAAATCGAGTTGGGGACACGCACACCTGACCGGCGTTGCGATACTTGGAGCGGGCCATCAATTCCGCGGCTTGTTGAACCGGCGCGTCCTTCAACACAATGACCGGCGCATGGCCGCCGAGTTCCATCGTTGAGCGCTTCATGTGCTGTCCGCAAAGGGCGGCCAATTGCTTGCCTACGGCAGTCGAGCCGGTAAACGATATTGTTCTGACAGTCTGATGAGGCACCAGATGACCCGATATCTGCGCTGGATTTCCATAGACAAGATTGATCACCCCGGCCGGGATACCAGCATCTACAAACGCGCGAATGAGCTCCGCCGGTGAACCAGGGGTATCTTCGGCAGCCTTAACGATGATGGAGCAACCAGAGGCAAGAGCAGCGGAAAGCTTCCGCACGACCTGACCGATTGGAAAGTTCCAAGGGGTGAACGCTGCAACGGGACCAATCGGCTCCTTATAGGATACCTGGCCGATATTCGCTGCGCGGGCAGGAATGGATCGGCCATAGGTTCGCCGACCTTCCTCGGCGAACCAGTCTATCAAGTCCGCCGCCGATAGGGTCTCCATTTGAGCTTCGACCAAGGCCTTGCCTTGCTCTGCAGTCATGATGCGGGCGATCTCATTCGCGCGCTGCCGCACTAGATCGGCTGCATTGCGCATCAGCTTGTAGCGATCGAACGCTGCGGTCTTGCTCCAAATGGCAAATCCCTTGCCAACGGCAGCCAGTGCCTCGTCCAGATCGGCAACGTCGGCATGAGCTACATGGCCTAAGATGCCTTCATTGGCGGGATTGATGACAGGAATCGTTTTGCCTGACGCCGATGGCCTCCACTTTCCATCAATGTGCAAAAGCACGTTTTCTGGATAAGACATCTTCGCAACTCCTTTGCAGGACGCTTCCCGTCGAGAAATTTGCAGCAAAATCGCCTTCTTAAGTGTTTTTCACTACAATATCGCGCTTCTGTCGAATTGAGTGAATTTTACCTTCACTTGGCAGCCAGAACTTTGCAGAAAGAATCGCCGGCCCTCCGATCGAAGCGAAACTCCGATCGGCCGCAAACTCGGCATTTCTTTTTTACACATCACAGAAAGCCTCAAACTAGGGCGACGGCACTGGCAAGCGACAGGCTGGCATAAGTTCAAACGGCGCCATCGTTTTTGAAAAATCGGTTAGGCTTTAGAAAGAAAGACAAGGCAAGCGCACCGTTGGGCGAGACGACCCTGTGACGATTTCCGCCCGGACGCCAGACGTAGTTGCCGGCGGTGAGGTTGCCTTCATGATCGGCTACGCTGCCCTCAAGGAGAAAACTCTGCTCAATCTCCACATGTTCGTGGTACGGCAGCGTGGCACCGGGCTCGAACTTGAACAGCCCGGTCAGCAGGCCGCTTTCCTTATCTTCCATCAAGATCTTCATTGTGACGCCGGGGTACTCGGTCGGCTGCCAAGGAAGTGCTTCGACATCGACGTAACGCGACGACAGCGCATCGAGGGCTGACTCGGTGGCTAGATGAGGCGTGCGTGGGGCCATAACTGTTCTCCATTGGTCGATTGCGATTTTGAAAAAGTCGCATATTGCGATTAATTGGTCAATTCCCTATAAAAGAGAAATCTCTAGCCAATTCGTGACGACAGACCACAAGGGGTTCGATCGACGCGCACCGGGAGGAGGCCCCGTACCCACCTTTCAGGCGCGCTGAGAACAAGGAACCGGCCGGCAGCCCGACGTTTTGTTGCGAGGGACACGAGCTTGAGAACACGAGGCACGAAGCGTGGCGCCGGGCTGCCGGCATCAAGGCGTGCTTTTACGCTTGGCACCCGTTTTGAAGGATGTCGAAATGTACCAGACTGCCGACAAGCCTACGTCGATGGGGACAACAGCCACGCCGGTTGTGAGCGAGAGCGAGAAGAATGCCATCGTTGGTGGCGTGCTTTTGTCGATGCTTCTGGCGGCGCTTGACCAGACGATCGTCGCGCCTGCCTTGCCGACTATCGCGCGTGCGCTCGGCAATGCGGAATACCTGCCCTGGATCGTAACCGGCTACTTGCTCACGGCCACGGCGATGGCACCGCTCTACGGCAAGATTTCGGATGTCTATGGTCGCCGACGCGTGGTTTATGCTGCGGTATTGATCTTTTTGCTGGGGTCTGTGGTCAGCGCGCTCGCACCGAACATGCTGGTATTGGTCCTTGGCCGGTCGATCCAAGGCGCGGGAGGCGGGGGCCTATGGGCCCTTGCACAAATTATCATCGGGGACCTCGTGCCTCCGCGTGAACGAGCCCGATACGTGGCCTGGATAGCGGTGACCTGGGCAGTCGCGAGCATTGCCGGGCCGGTGCTCGGAGGGACATTCGCGGAACATCTCCATTGGTCGCTGATCTTCTGGATCAACCTGCCGCTCGGCTTCGCGGCGATGGCGATCATCAACAACCCTCTGAAGAAGCTCCCGATCCTGGCCAAGACTCACCGAATCGACTGCCTCGGCGCCCTCCTGTTGATCAGCGCGACGGCGCTTCTGTTGTTGGCGCTCAACTGGGGTGGAAGCACCTACCCCTGGTTCTCTCGCGAGACGCTGTCGCTCGTGGCCTGCTCGGCGCTGCTTTGGTCGTTGTTCGCGGCCAGGCTAGTGAAAGCCCCCGAACCGCTTATCTCACTCGAGGTGCTTAGCAACCCGATTGTGCTTGCTGGTACACTTTCGATGTTTCTGCTACAGGCGGCTAGCATTGGCATATCGGTCTACCTGCCGATTTACCTGCAGGCGATACTTGGGCTCTCGGTTAGTGAATCCGGCACTGTTATGCTTGGATTGCTACTCGGCACGGTCGCGGGTGCCACCTTCAGCGGTCGCATGATCCCGCGCCTCACGCATTACAAGCGCATCGCCATGGCTGGCATGGTCTTAGCCATCGCCTGCCTCGGTGCCCTCAGCATCGTGGCCGAAGGCGCCTCAATACTTGAGGTTGAAATCCTGACCACTCTGATCGGCCTCGGTAGCGGAACCACCTTTCCAGTGAGCACCGTCTCGGTCCAGAATGCCGTGGACCGCGCACATCTTGGTGTCGCCACCGGAGTGCTGACCTTCCTGCGCTCGCTTGGAGCCGCGCTTGGCGTGGCTGTGCTCGGCGCGGTTGCTATGGGCGCTGGCTTGCCAGTTGCCGCGGGCACGCTCGTCCACGTCGAGACCTCGCCAATGCCATTCACCATGATCTTCGTCGCAGACGGCTTTATTCTTGCGTTTGCGTTGGCTGCTCTGTCTTTGATACCGCACAAGCCCTTGCGCGGCCAAACCGAGCACCCAGTTCTTTCGGAGTGACTGCGCAGACTTTGCCAGCCGGCCGAGGTCTAAGTTTGAGAGAAGGCAGCACTTCGGTGAAGCCAAGCGCCGACGTTTTCGGCCTCTGATGCGCTTAGAAGGCAGGCCGATGCACTGCCAAGAAATTCACTATAGTACCCATCACCGACCTAAAAAGAGCGGAGGACGTTTCTGAAGCAGTGCGTTTATTGCTTCCCTGTGATCCGAGGTGTGTTGCACGATTGCCTGATAGGACGCAGAAAGCTCAAGAGATGATTGCAAACTCATCTCGGCTGCGTTGCGGATAAGGCGGCGGTTCAGTCGAGCACTTAATGGAGGGAACGAGGCGATTTTACGCGCGACCTTCAAAGATTCCGACAATAAATTGTCCTCTGGCACGATGCGGGAAACGAGGCCCCACCGCTCTGCCTGCTCCGCACCAATAAGGTCGCAGGTCAACGACATTTCAAGCGCGCGCGGCATGCCAATAACGCGCGGAAGGTACCAGGCGCCGCCGTCTCCAGGTACCAAGCCAACCCTTAGATAGCTTTCGGCGAACTGTGCTTGGGGGGCGGCTAAGCGGATGTCACACATGCAGGCGAGATCGCACCCTGCACCGACGGCTGCTCCGTTGACGGCTGCGATCGTCGGAACATCCAGCTTGGCGAACGCCAATGGAATCTTCTGGATGGCATTGCGATAGCCCTCCATCATGTCGAATGGCGGACCATGGAACATGGGGTCGTCACCGTCCTGCATGTCGCGGACATTGCCGCCCGAGCTGAACGCATCGCCCGCGCCAGTTATGACAATGCAGCCGAGCGCTGGGTCACGGTTGGCACACTCCAGAAACCCCACCAAAGCCTTGATTACAGGTGACGACAGCGCGTTCCGTGTTGCTGGGTCATTCAACGTCACAACGGCCAGGGGCCCATCTCGCTCTATTTGGACTTCGGGGTCAGACATGTGGGACGTCTCCTTGGGAACCATCAACCAAAAAACTCCACAAGCGACCCTCGCCAGATCGCATTGCCATCTCGCCGATTGTGCGCTCGCAATCGTCCTGCCGACCCCAATGGTCGCGCCAGACCCACAGCCGCTTGGTATAGCAGTGAAGGAGGTGTTCCGCCGTGAAGCCTATGGCGCCGAATAGCTGATGACCGGTAGAAGCGGCAATAGTTGCTCCCCGACCCGCTTGGGCCTTCGCCGACAGCCAGCCCAGTCGATCGTGCACATTTTGCAAGGCTTGGCCAAGCACCGCTTCCGTGACGGCCAGCTCGCTCGCGACATCGGACAGAAGATGTTGTATAGCTTGGAACCGGCCGAGCGGCCGCCCGAACTGTGAACGCGTATTCACGTGGTCGATGGCCAACTCCAGGATCTCACCCATCGCGCCAGTCATGGCCGCTGCCGTTAAAAGGGCTCCGCTGCGTGCGATTTTCTCAGACTGCGCGCGGCCAACGGACAGAGCCCTCACATCAAGGGCATCCTCCGGTGCAAGACGAACCCAAGGTTCCCCCGCCAGATCAGCGAATGTCTGAGCATTCGCCGTCGAGACCGACAGGATGAAGCAATTGCCGGACAAATCAGTCGCCCGTGCATAGACCTGCCTGCAGCCTGGAGAGAGCGGGGCCTCGATCGGCCGCCCCGAAAGGCACGCCTGGCCTTTGTGCTTCGACAGGATAATGTCGCTGCGGGCAGTGATGCTGGAGGTCGCGGGATTGTGGCCGAACATCACTGCTACAGGAGCCGCAACAAGCATTTCAACCATCGGCAAAGTCGCAGCGTGGCGGCCCCATATACGGAGAATTTCTGCCGCTTCCTCGATCGTCAGACCCGCGCCGCCCGCATCTTCGGGCAGCAGCGCCAAGTTCAGACCGGATTTGTGCACCTCGGCGAAAAGTTCTGCGCTCTGCAGTTGCTCCCGGCAGCGTTTTCCGAATTGCGCCAGAATACGGCTAGCGGTCTGCGCCAGCATTCTTGAAACGTCGTTCATCTCAACCCCAAATGGCGTGCGACGATTCCCTTGAGGATTTCGCGAGTCCCTCCGCGTAAGCTAAAGCTGGGCGCATTCAGAATTGCCGAGGCTAAGGTCGTTGTTAGGTCGTCGCCGTCTTGTCTAGGGCTGAGATCGATCAATCTGCGCGAAACCTCGGCGATATCTTGCTCGAGGGTGGTGCCGATATCCTTCATCATGGTTGCCTTCTGGCCGACATCTTCGTGGCGGCCCAAGGCCTGGTTGATTTCAAGCGAAAGCGATCGAACGGAATGGAGCCTTCCGACGAGACGGCCGAGTTCGATCGTCGCGTGGCGGTCGGGGTCGCGCGCGATATAGGACGATAGCATCGACAACATGGGAAACGTGGACAGGATGCGATCGGGGCCGCTTCGCTCGAAGGAAAGCTCCTCCATCACAAGACGCCAGCCTTGCCCCGGTTCGCCGAGCAGATGCTCTTCATCCACAAAACAGTTTTCGAAAAGGACTTCGTTGAATTCGTCCACTCCAGCCATGTTGGTGATGGGCCTGACGGTGACGCCCTTGTTTTCGAGGGGCACGACCAACTGGGAAAGTCCGGCATTCCGATCCTCCGATTTGGGAGAGGTGCGGCAGAGGACGATCAGGTAATCGGCATGATGTGCATTCGTTGTCCAGATCTTGCGTCCCTCCAGAACCCACCCGCCGTCCACTTTCGTGGCGCTTGTGCGGATCGACGACAGGTCCGAGCCTGAATCGGGTTCGCTCATGCCGATGCCAATGGTGCAGCGGCCTGCTGCGATTTGTGGCAAGACGAGATGTTTCAGATGTTCCGTGCCGTTGCGTAGGATTTGCGGGCCACTTTGCCTGTCAGCAATCCAATGAGATCCAAGAGGCGCACCGGCCGCGAGCAGCTCCTCGATGATCACATATCGTTCCTCCGGGCTGCGGTCGTGGCCACCAAACATTTTCGGCCAGGTCATGCCGATATAGCCCTGGTCTGCGCATCTAATCGAGAAATCGCGGTCGAATGTGGTCCAAGACTGGCCGGCTCTAATGCGGCCGGCCGTCCTTTCGGCCGCAATGAAGGCCCGAACATTTTTTCTGATAGCGTCATGTTTATCGCTGTGGTTCACGCGATTACCCCACGTGCGCGAAGCTCCGCAATTGCTCGGGGGTCCTTGCCAAGGAAATCACGCAATATGTGGTCGGTGTCCTCGCCGAACCGTGGCGGCGGCTTGCGGTACGAGGCAGGCGTGCGTGAAAGGCGCGCGGGAAATGCGACGGTCGGAACCTCCCTGCCGTCGTCGCGGACCATCGAGCGGACGATCTGCCTCTCGCGGACATGCTGATGGCTGAATGCCTCACCAATATCGTTGATGCAACCAGCCGGTACTCCCGCCGCGTTCAACGCGTCGACGAGGGACTCAACGTCCCGGGACACCGTCGCCGCCGTCAAGATGGATACGAGCAATTCGCGATTCTCAAGACGAGCCTTGTTGGTGGCGAAGCGCTGGTCATCGCAAAGTTCGGCGAGACCCAGCACTTTGCATACCGACCGGAACTGCCTGTCGCTTCCAGCCGCCACCACGATTCTGCCGTTCGCACCCTGAAAATCCTGATAGGGAATGACGTTTGGGTGGGCATTGCCTAGCCTTCTCGGCACCTCGCCCCCAACAAGATAGTTCATTGCTTGGTTAGAGAGCGCGGCAAGTTGGCTGTCGTACAACGCACAGTCGATATGCTGGCCCTCACCCGTCTTTAGGCGGTGAACGACGGCCGCAAGGATGGCGGTAGCCGCAAATTGACCCGTCATCAGATCCGCAACCGGTATACCAACTTTGACCGGCCCCTGATTGTCTTCGGGATGACCCGTGACGCTCATCAGTCCACTCATCGCCTGAATGAGAAAGTCGTATCCTCCCCTGCCTGCGAGTGGACCCGTCTGGCCGAAGCCAGTGATCGAGCAATAGACAATCCGCGGATTCTCCATCTTGAGGTTTTCGTAGTCCAAGCCATATCTGGCGAGACTTCCGGTCTTATAATTTTCGACGACGATATCGCTCTTGCGGGCAATATCTCGGACCAGTTCAGCGCCCGCCGGGTCGGCGAAGTTCACCGCCATGGCGCTCTTGTTCCGATTTGCCGCCAAATAGTAAGCCGCGTCCTCACCTGCGTCTCCGCGGAAGAATGGTGGGCCCCAAAGCCGCGTGTCGTCCGGCTGCTGTGGATGCTCCACTTTAATGACGTTGGCGCCGAGATCCGCGAGCATCTGGCAGCACCACGGGCCAGCCATAACGCGAGAAAGATCAAGAACCGTCAGGCCATCGAGTGCCGCAGGCTGTGCGTTCTTCATGTTATGGTAATTTCACTGTGTGAAGTATAACTTCATTATCTTGAGTCTAGCGCTTGAAGTCAAGTCAAACGCTTGTGGTGAAGCGAAAAGTGGATATTCCGAACGAGACAGAGGCACAGAACTGTCCGAGAACCAAGGCTTCGCACGCGACGATGAGTGGCGGAGTGATTGTTTAGCTCAACCTCCGGTGCACCGCTGTATCGCATCGTTCTGCTGCTGATGCGTTAGGTCGACCGAAGCAATTGGTAATGATCGACAATTAGTTGCAGCAGACTGTTGTTCCGCCAGTTCACCAGAGAAGACGCTTACGCCTCAATCGCGTGTGTCATTACGAAGCCAAGCTGCTGAAGCTGGGAGAGCGGTGGCTATGTGATGGAAGCCCATGCCAGTGCCCATCATAATTTGCCATGTCGACCACAGGGGCGCTAAAAGACTGCGCGCGCTGAGCGATCCACTTCTCCGTCTGCGCGCCCTGCGATCCCCCGAAGACCTGATACCGATCGCGGCCGAACTAGCGTCGAAGCCGGCGGTAAATAGCAGAGATCAAGAAGCGTTAGTCAGCGCCAGGTTAGCAATGGAGGTCAGCTTCATCTACTCACCGTCTGCGCCCGGCACCGACTGTATAGATTGCAGCGGCCACTATGATTACGACGCCTTCGATAATCCCCTGATAGTTGGCCCCGAGGTTGAGTAAATTGAAACCATTCGTCAGCGTTACCAGAAGCAGTGCGCCTGCCGCAGACTTGAGCACCGAGCCACTGCCTCCAAACAGCGAGGTGCCGCCAAGGATAGCCGATGCAATGACCGCAAGTTCCGCCCCCTGCATGGCACCTGGATATGTCGATCCAAGACGTGAAACATAGAGCAGGCCGGCAAAACCCGCTGCAAGGCTCGAAAGCAGGAAGCCGAAGATTTTGTAACCGACAACGTTGACGCCAGCCAGGCGGGCCGCCTCGGCATTACCGCCCACCGCATAGAGGCGTCGACCGAAGGTGGTGAATGTGAGCAGCAGCCAAATCACTACGGTGAAGACAAGAAAATAGATTGCCGGATTCGCGACAGTGTCGCGAGGACCGCTGAGGATTCCCATCCCGCCAACGATCGTAGCGCCAATCAGGGCAAATACGCCGCGAACGCGACTGGTGCTCCCCCGATAGAGCCCGACCAGACCACAAATGGCGAAAAGCCCCCCCACACAATAGAGCACGACGTTCATCGGCTGTCGTGTTGTCTCAAATAACTGCATCGCCGCAACCGCCGATTCATCGGTCGAGTTCAGTGAACGGCCATCCGTCAACACAAGAATTATACCGCGCGCTCCAGTCAACATGCCGAGCGTCACGATGAACGCATTGATGCCTAGGAACTGATTGATCGCTCCGTTGACCAGCCCGACAAAAGCTGCCACCGAGAGTGCCAGTATTGCGGCGATTCCAAAGCCCAACGTTCCGACGGTCATAAGGAAGACAACCCCCACAAGTGCGGCCACCGAGCCCACCGACAGGTCGAAATTGCCCGTGATCAGCACCACCGTCATCGCAATTGCCATTATTCCTGTCAGTGAAGCCTGATAGACAATGTTCGAAAGGTTTGCCGCCGTCAGCGGTTGCGACTTGCCCAGGTACATGGCAATCGCCGTCACGATGAATAACACCAGCGCCAGGGCGACATAGACGCCGAATTCACGCAGTATTCCTAGGACGTATGGATCTCTTGATTTGGATACAGCCAAATTTTCCTTTTTTTCGTCGATCAACACCCCGCTCCCAACCGTAGTACTTGGGGCGATAAGCCCGATCTCTTCTTTCAATCTCGTCATATGCATGATTCCACTCCAGAGAACGGGGCAGACCTCAGGCGCCAGAAGCCAGCAGCACCAGCTCGTGCTCGGAGGTTTGCGACGCAATTCGCTCAGCGACAATGTGGCCCTTTCGAAGCACCAGTATGCGATCACAGACCGCAAGCAGTTCTTCGAATTCCGATGAAACAAGAAGCACGCTGCCTCCGTTCGCCGCAAATTCGCGGATGAGCGCGAGAATGTCGGCCTTGGCACCTATGTCTATGCCCGCCGTCGGCTCGTCCAACAGCAACATGGCAGGGCGGGACGCCAGCCATTTCGCGATGGCGACCTTCTGGGCATTGCCGCCGGACAGTTCCGATACCAAGCTTTCGCTCGAGGACGTCTTGATCTTCAATCGGCGGATCATTTCTTCCGCGACGTTCCGTTCGCGTGCCACCTCGGGCAACACCGTCCACTTCGATAGACTGGAAAGATACGGGAACGAGATATTCATGCAAACGCTAGATTGCATGAACAGTCCCTGGCTGGAACGATCTTCCGGAACAAGCGCCATACCTGCGCGCATTGCCGCGCGCGGCGAGCGGCCAACCGGCTTATCATTGAGCGTGACGGCACCGACCGCCTTGGGATCGGCCCCAAAAACAGCGTGCAGTATTTCACTGCGGCCCGAGCCCAAGAAACCTGCAAGCCCAAGGACTTCGCCGGTTGCGACATTGAAGTTCGCAGGCGCGAGACGCGAACCTGAGGCCAAATCCTTTACCGACAGGGCAATCCCGCCCGTGTCCGCGCTCTTTTCAGCATGTTCGCGAGCAATAGCTTCGATAGCTCTGCCAACGATTGCGTTCGCGATGGCATCAGAGTCGACTTCGCTGGTGCGTGCAGTCAGGACGACAACGCCGTCGCGAATTACCGTGACGTCGTCCGTCAATGCGAGAATCTCATCGAGGAAATGCGAGACAAAGATGACAGCCTTGCCCTCAATCGACGTCAGTTGCCTCACGACCTTATAGACTACGTCCCGCTCTTCCACCCCGAGTGACGCGGTAGGTTCATCCATGACCATGATCTGAGCACCCTCGATAAGCGCGGTGATGATCGACACCATCTGACGCTGTCCGATGCTCAGATCGCCGACCGTCGCGTCGGGATCCAGATAGTAGCCGATTTTTTCCATCACTCGCCGAAGTTTTGCCGCGTCCTCGTCGCTCCGGCGCCAACCGGCAGTTTTGCTAAGAAAGACGTTGTCAATGACGGAGAGCGTCGAGACCACCGGTATGTGTTGGTAGATCGTGGCGACGCCGGCTTTCATTGCATCGGCAGGCCTCTTCCATGCCAGCTGTCGTTCGCCAAGTCGCATTGTACCGCCGGATGCCGTTATGGCGCCGGACAATATCTTGATTAGCGTCGACTTGCCCGCCCCGTTTGCGCCAAGCAGTCCATGCACGGTACCTGGTCGAACAACCAGATCAACACCCTTGAGGGCTACTGTCCCGTTCGGATAGATCTTGCGGATACCCTCCAGGCTCAACGTATCCATGGACATCCTCCGAGCGACGCAGCTAAGACAGAAGGACGCCAAATATTTGTCGCGTACACGAATAAGTCCTCAATGGAATTGGGGTTGCCTCCCATTTTGCCAACCGCAACGGCGCGACATGTGCCGCCTGCGGATGCTGGCGGCACATGAATGAAAGGTCAGCGTTCCGTCACGTCCCATCAGAATTGCGGCTTACAATCATCAACATTGTCTTTCGTCACAAGGAAGTTCGGAACGACGAAGAGGGCTCCCTTTCGGTCAAACTTGCCCGATATTTGCTGGTAGAGAACCTGAAACGACTTGTGACCGATGCTCTCCGGCCGGTTGCAGACCGTCGCTGCAATGCCTCCGGCCTTAAGCGCGGTTATTCCGTCGGTGTTGCCGTCGATGCTAACGATAGGTATATTCGAGCCGGCCGCCTTCACTGCGCGCGCGCAACCTGCGCCCATGCTGTCGGCATCCGCGAAAATCAGGTCGATATCCGGTTTCGAGGTCAGCATGTTCGCACATACGGTCTCGGCCTTGTCCGCCATCCAGTCAGCCGGCTGAGACGCTACGATCTCGTAGCTTGCATGGGCGGCATCAAGTGCTTCTTTGAAGCCATTGTTTCGCGTGACCACATCGGAATAGCCGGCAGCGCCTTCGACGATCGCAATCTTGGCCTTACGGCCCTTCGGCAAAAGCGTGGTAGCAAAAGTGCCGATGGTCCTTCCCGAATTCACGTTGTCATGGGCTACATAGGCGACGAGGGAGGTCGGAACCGCATCCATCGGCTCCTTGGACGCATCCCCGATCTGGCTGCTGGTGGCGATGACCGGAATGCCGGCTGCGGCAAGCTTTGCCACCAGTGGCACACTTACCCGACCGTCAACCGGGAAAAACAGAACGCCCGAGTATCCTTGGGTAATGATGTCATCCACCTGGTTGGCTTGCTTGTCGACAGAGTTGTTGGCGTCGAAAATATCGACTTGTACGCCCGCGCTCTTGCCCTCCTCGACAGCACCGCGACCAACGGCCGGAGGAAAGGTGAAGCCTTGCCCGGCGCTAAGGAAAGCAACCTTCCCATTACCCCCAGCCAATGCGCCATGACTTGCCGCGGCCATTATTGCAGCGCCAAACATGAACACCTGCAACCGCTTCGCATATGACATCGTTTTTAGTCCTCCCTGTACATTAGATTTGATACGTGACATTCGTGTAACCTCCCTTAAGACCCGCTTGCGCTTAAAAGATCAGAATGGCCTACTCCTATCAGAACATCTTTGAATTCATTACACTTCACTTAGCGAATTTGGATTCACAATTATTGGAGCAACTCGCGAAACTCGTTTTGCAACTCGTCGATGCCGGCAATTTCGATGCGCACAATGTCTCCGTGCGCCAAATATTTCGGGGGATTGAAGCCGATGCCTACTCCCACAGGTGTACCCCTGGCGATGATGTCTCCTGGCACCAATGTAATGCCGGCAGAAATGGTGGCGATGATGGAGGGGACATCAAAAATCAGATCACGCGTGTTGGCATCCTGCCGCAACTCTTCACTGACCCAACATTTGATTTTGGTGTCAGAAAGATCGATTTCGTCGCGCGTCACCGCCCAAGGCCCCATTGGACAGAACGTGTCTTGCGATTTGCCGATGAGCCATTGGCTATGACGCCCCTGTAGGTCCCGAGCCGTCACATCATTGACGATCGTGTAACCCCATACGTGCTCCAGCGCATTCTCCGGCTTGATTCTCCGGCCACCCTTGCCGATGATGATCGCTAGTTCCGCCTCATAGGCGATCGATTCTGACACTTCGCGGTTGATACACACGAGGTCATCGTGGGCGACCACGCATTCCGGAACCTTCGAAAAGATGATCGGATGCCTGGGGACGATACCGCTGGCGACACCGGAATCGAACCCGCTGGATGCGAACTCCGCAGCGTGCTCCCGGTAATTCTTGCCGACACAAAAGATGTTGCGCCGTGGGCGCATGATCGGCGCTTCGATTAAAACTTCACTGAACGGCACCGGTGAGAGGACGCGCGTTACTGGGCGATCAATGACGGCCAGCAAGCCGTTGGCGGCCTCCACCAGCGGGAGATCGAAAGGCGAGATTGTGCGCGTGGCTTCATCAACCACAGCGACGCAGCGCTCGTCGCCGACGCGATAAGTTGCAACTTTCACTGGCTTCCTCCCAGTCGCCAACTTGAACCATCAGACGTCATTGGAGTTCAAAAATCAAGCATAATTTGCATATTCTAAGAATTTTTTCTATTGTCAATTCATGGGGAATTGTTGAATTTTCATATTCGGGCCCGCTGAACGAAGGCGCTTTCGCCCCTCTGGGCCGCCCATTGGCAAGTTCGTCGGCGGCGAAATGAAGGCGCGGTTGGTTCAGTAGCGGACACATTGGTTCGACACGATGCCTAAATACATCGCGAGAGAGATCGCGCGATCGCTGCGCAACCGAATTGACGCTGGGGAGTGGAGCGAATCGGGACGGCTCCCCAACGAAAGGGAGCTTGCGACGCAATATCGCGTCGCGCGCAACACAATGCGCAGCGCGATCGACAGACTTGCCGGTGACGGCACCCTGGTGCGCCATGTTGGGCGCGGAACGTTTCTACGTCAGGACAATCGCGGCAGTATCCTCAAAATGTTGCACAGATTGTCGGGTGCCAGTCCCATCGACGTGATGGCGGTCCGCCTGATCTTGGAGCCGCGCGCAACGGCGCTTGCGGCGATCAACGCAAACGCCAACGAATTGCGCGCAATAGCCGCTGCCTATGGCTCTTCCGTCGCCGCACTTGAAATGGAGGATTTCGAGCGCTGGGACGCCGAGTTACATCTGAAGATAGTCAGGGGCACGCGCAACGAACTGCTCACCCATCTTCACGAGGTTCTGTGTGTGGTGGCCAGAACCCAAGAGCAATGGCGCAAAATCAAGCAGCGCACTTTCAGCATGGAGCGGCGTCACATCTACTGCCGCCAGCATGGCGAGATCGTCGAAGCTCTCATGCGCCGGGACGGTGAAGCGGCGGCCACGGCTATGCGCGGACATCTTGAAACTGTCCGTCAAAACTTGTTCGCTGGACACGCGCTGTAAGCCGGTGACGCATTGGCAAGTTGGGCAGCTATATACCTGATCCCATGGGCCCCGGCGCCGATGACGACTGCTCGGATCAGCCGACATCGGCCCTCAAAGGGACCATGACCCTGCCGGAGGCGTGAGAAACTGCTTCATCCATCGTCGTTGATTGCCCTTTGAATCGCCGAGGGAATCGATCACCAGAGGTTCTCGACGATAAGCGCGATCCCTTGACCTCCGCCAATGCACATGGTCACCAGGCCGAAGCGGCCGTTGATCCGTTTCAACTCGTTGAGCGCCTTAACAGTCAATATCGTGCCTGTCGCTCCCAACGGGTGTCCGAGAGCGATCGCGCCGCCATTGGGGTTGACCTTGTCGGCTGGGAGCGAGAGCGCATCCATGACCGCCAGCGCCTGTGCCGCAAACGCTTCGTTGGATTCAATCACATCCAAGTCGGAAATTGTCAGGCCGGCGAGATCGAGAGCCACAGGCACCGCTTTTACCGGCCCGATGCCCATGATTTCAGGCGGAACGCCCGCAACGCTCCAAGACACCAGGCGGCCAATCGGCTTGAGGTTACGGGTGGCAACCTCGTTCTCATGCGCGAGGACGACAGCTGCCGCCCCATCATTCATGCCGGAAGCATTTCCGGCGGTAACGGTGCCGTCCTTGCGAAACGCGGGCTGGAGCCCTGCAAGCATCTCCAGCGACGAGTCGGGACGCGGATGCTCGTCAGTGTCAAACACGACCATCCCTTTGCGGGTCTTGATCTCGATCGGAACCGTCTGACCCCTAAAATACCCTTGTGCGATTGCCCGGGCGGCCTTTTCCTGGCTCTCCAGCGCGAAATGGTCCTGCCTCTCCCGGGAAATCTGGTATTTCTCGGCGACGTTCTCCGCCGTGTCGCCCATACCGCCATGCCCGAAGGGGTCGGCAAGTGTATTGCTCAGCCAGTCGTAGACGACACCGTTGCCGATTTTCCGGCCGTAGCGCATGCCCTCGACTGAAAATGGCGCACGACTCATTACCTCTACGCCGCCCGCCAACACAATGCGAGAGTCCCCGCTACGGATCATCTGAGCCGCGGTGATAATTGCCTGCGCACCCGAACCACAGAGCCTGTTCAGCGTCAGACCGCCCGAGCCGTTCGGCAAGCCGGATTCGAGAGCGATCGTCCGACCGAGGAAAAGGTCGGCTGCCTCGGTCGGTATTACAGTGCCGAATACCGAGTGGTCGAGCCCACCGGGCTCGAGCCCAGCACGTGCAACTGCTGCGGCCCCCACCGCGGCGCCCAGTCGAGTGGGCGACATGTCTTTCAGGCTGCCACCAAATGCGCCTATCGCGGTACGCACGCCCGAAAGAAAGAAGACCCCGCCGCCCATCTGTACACCTTCCTGTCGCCAACGACCTCGGCCAGACCAGGGCAGCTCGGCCGACGCGAAACCCCGCCGAGCCGAGCCTAGTTTAGACAGATCCGCCGGCTCTTTTCTTGCTTTCGCCAATACGCTCGCAGCACCGGGCAGCCAGCGCCGAAGCCTCACCGCTGAGAAAACCGGCTGCCGCCGAAAGGTTGAGGCCGGCTCAGATGCCTAAGCCACCAAGACAGACGTATTTGGTGTCGAGATAGTCCTCAATGCCTTGGTGGCCCCCCTCGCGGCCGAGACCGGATTCCTTGACGCCGCCGAATGGAGCCTCGACGGTGGTCATCAACCCTTCATTGACGGCGACCATCCCGTATTTGAGCCCCTCCATGACGCGAACGGCGCGGCCAAGATTGCTGCTGTAGAAGTAAGCTGCCAAGCCGAACTCGGTTTCATTCGCGAGACGGACCGCCTCTTCCTCGGTGTCAAATTTGAAAACTGGAGCGACAGGGCCAAAAATCTCCTCCTTCATGAACATCATGTCGGGGGTGGCGGCCGCTATCACGGTCGGCTGAAAGAAGGTGCCGCCCAACGGATGCCGCTTGCCGCCAGACACCACCTTTGCGCCTTTCGACGTGGCGTCCCTAACGAACTGCTCGACCTTCTTGACCGCATTTTCGTCAATGAGGGGGCCTTGCTGCGTGCCCGCTTCCAGTCCCGGCCCGACCTTCAACTTCTCACTTGCCACCGCCAGCTTTTCGACGAACGCGGCGTAGATGCCGGCCTGCACGAAGAACCGGTTTGCACACACACAGGTCTGGCCGGAGTTGCGATACTTGGCAATCATGGCTCCTTCGACCGCCCGGTCGAGATCGGCATCGTCAAAGACGATGAAGGGAGCATTGCCGCCAAGTTCCATCGACACCTTCTTAACCGTCCCGGCACACTTCGCCATCAGGATCTTTCCGACTTCGGTTGATCCGGTGAATGTGAGCTTCCTGACAAGCGGATTGGAGCAGAGTTCGTCGCCGATCTCGGCGGCCGAACCGGTAACGATGTTGACGACCCCTTTCGGAAAACCAGCTTCCTCGCAGAGCGCGCCCCAAGCGAGGCCCGAATAAGGCGTTTGCGAAGCCGGCTTGATCACTGCAGTACAGCCAGCAGCCAGCGCTGGCGCAATTTTGCGCGAAAGCATTGCCGACGGGAAATTCCACGGCGTAACGGCCGCGACAACGCCGACCGGCTCCTTGGTCACCAGTATGCGGCGGTCGACCCATGGCGACGGTACGACATCGCCGTAAGTGCGGCGCGCCTCTTCGGCGAACCATAGCACGTACGCAGCCGAAAGGCCGACCTCGCCCTTGGCCTCGGCCAGCGACTTGCCCTGCTCCATCGTCAGCAGTTCGGCAAGCGCGTCCTGATTATCCATGATGGAATCATGCAGCTTGCGCAGGAGCTTGGAGCGCTCAAATGCCGAAGTCTTCTTCCAGCCATGGAATGCAGCCTCGGCGGCCTCGATGGCGCGTCTGGTTTCTGACTGGCCAGACTTCGGCACTGTGCCGATCAACAGCGTGGTGGCCGGATTGGTCACGTTGATGGTCGCGCCGGAATCGGCTTGCACCCACTCTCCTCCAATCAGGTTAGCCTGGCGCATGTAGTGGCTGGTTTTCTGCAGCATGATTCAACCTCCGTGCGGCGCGCCAAGAGGCGGCCTGAAACTCGTAGTGGCAGCGGCGCCAGTTCGTGAACTTTGCGCATTCCACAAATTCGCACTATCTGATTATTCAGTCAATTCTTGTTATCAGATAAATTTGCCCGTAAGATGATCCGCGTTTGACCTAGAAACCGAGGCGGTAAGTACGTCGCCGGCAGCATCGAGGACGGCCTGACCTATGCCTGGCAGGCTTGCGGCGCCCAGCATCGGCACACGCGACGCGGACCGCGACGTTCAGATTCCCGTATCGAGTCCCGCGTAGATATCGGCGATCCGCCAGACCCCTTCTTCGTTAGCCATCTGGAAGCGGTAGAAGCCAGTTGCTATCACTCGGGCAAGGCCATTTTCGGCGCCAGTGAGAAATAGCGAGGCGAGGACGACAGCACTCAATCCGCTGAGATCGTCGACCAAAATGTTCATCATGCAGTGGCGACGCTGGTCGGCCTGAGTCTCCCAAAGGGTTTTGAGCCATTGCAAGATGCGCGTGCGACCTTCATAAGGGCCCACGACGAAATTGCCGGCGACCGACCCACTAAAGACCGCAGTGGCTGTAAGGCACGCGGCGATCACATCCTCACGGCGTTCATCGTAACCCCAGCAGTAGCGATGTATCGTCTCTAGGATGAAGTGACGATCAGAGAGCGATCCAATGCCAGGGCAAGCTACCGGAGCTTGCAGGCGGACTATACTGTTTATAGTACCCCAAGCCGGAACGGGATTGAGCGGGAAAATAATGGTCAAACGGCTTTCCCTTCTTCATCTTTGAAGGGTAACACCGCAAAGGCAGCGCTGACCATTGCGGCGCCATATAGATCCGCCGCGACACGTGCAAAGTTCATGGGTCCCCCAAACGTTAGCAATGAGATTTGATGGCCGGATTTGCCGGTTTCTTTTTTACTTGGCCTCGGAGCAGAGCCTCTCCTCTAGCAATAGATCACATCAGCGACGTGGTTGCGCGGGATGGCGAGCCAAGGCGAAATACCAGGCTATCGCATACCGAAGCGCGCTAGACCCAAATAACGCAAGGACGCGGAGAGTTGGCCAATGGAAGAAGTGTTGGTCACGCATCGATGTGCGCGGGCTTTGCTGGCGCTAGATGGTTTATGAGGTCGTTCCCGGAGAAACTTTCACGAATTTCTGTAGCGTGCGCAGCGGTTTAGGGACCGGCTCCCCTGGGAAAAGCAACGGCCAAGCGGTCACCGAAACCTCGGCGACATAGATGTCACCAATTGAGTCCACCGTTAGGCCATGCGGAGCGATAAACTGACCAGGCTTCAGCCCTGTGGTCGGTTCATTGCCAAGCCGCGCCAGAAGCTTGCCGCTGTTATCAACGATGGTGATGCGGGGACCAAGATTGGGAGCGCCTCGATTAAAGGCGAGTTGCGGACCAATCTCACCGATATAGCAGATCGGGCATTTGCCGGCCGGCATAAAGAGGCCGCTCGGCCGATGCAAGTTGTGCCACTGCGTTTCGAACTTGCCGTTGCCATCGAATACTTGCACCCGATGATTTTCCCGATCCGCTACATAGACCCAGCCGTCTGCGTCGCAACAGATATTGTGCGGCAAGTTGAATTGTCCCGGCATGCAGCCGGGTTCGCCCCAGGACCGCATAAGCTTGCCGTCTGGAGAGTATTTGTGCACGCGCGCATTGGAGTAGCCGTCGGAGACATAAATGTCGTTGTCGGGCGAGAGGGCTGTATGAGTGCAACGGCTGAACGGAAGCCCGCTCATGAAGGCCGATGGACGCCCTGGAATACCGATTTCCAGCAGAACCTTGCCGTCGAGCGTGCACTTGCGAACGGTGTGATCCCCGTCATCAGTGCAATAGATGGTGTCGTCCGGGCCCATATGTATGCCATGTGCACGCCGGAAGATGTCCTCACCCCAGGAAGTGATGAATTCGCCGTTGCGGTCGAACACGCACATCGGATGTTCGCCTCGATTGAATACATACACGCGATCGCGTTGGTCCACTCCGACAGCCGCCACGTCGCCCAATTCCCATCCCGGCGGCAGTTTCTCCCACCCCTCCACGACCCGATATGTATAATCGCCACTGCCAACGATGACGCCCATGTGGCGGTCCTCCACGTTCATTCTGCCGCAGATCGTAGTGAACCCATTCCAGGCAGGAAAAGGGAACACAGTCATAAACAGGCGAAGCCATTTCTCCCTCGCGCATAGCCTTGAGATCGAATTCTCAACAAATGGAACAAGGTGGGTGCTGAAGCGAACTATTGCGGTGTCGCCCGGCCGGCTCTCGATCCGTGAGCCCCACCTCGAGGCCTGGCAAAGGTAAGTTCAGCCGCCTGTTCTCATGGCCGCGACCTTTAGCAGGTAGCGGAATGCGTTAGGTTAAAGTATTAACAAGTAAGCTAGCGTCACCAGTACACATATGGCGGCAATGACAAGCTGCGCCAGGATGAAGTCATCGCGCTCGCGCTCGGCAAAGAAATATACGCCGCCATACATATCGCAGTGGACGTTCGGGCTCTTCTCTTTTTGTTCTGACATCGTTCCTCCCAGAACTGATCGACCCAGAGATTGCCTGCACGATTGGCTAACGCTTAGGCTTCCCCTATTCTCCTGCTTCGCGTTTCAGTCGAAATTCCCACTATGAGATTTATATGTCAATCCCCTTAATAAGAGAATTTATTGTATTTTCTCATATTTTGGTGCTGGTGCCGGAACTGTAAAAGGCCTGCGGCAAGCGCAAGCACTCGGGTGCCGCCGACGGTGAGGGCCAATCAACGCTTGCCGTCATTCCGGTTTGATACTCGTCTCAGCTGAGCGAGCCGCGCCGCAAAGCGTCGGCAAAAAACGGATGGAAACACGGCGCCGGTGGCGCCCAGACGTAGAGGGACCAGGTTTCGCCCTCAATGTGTGATCGCAGACAAATCAGGTATTCGCAGACTAGGCGGAAAACCTGCTTGCCTGATCCTCCAGGCTCTCGGTGATCTTGGCCGCTGTCTCGCGCAAAAGTGCGAGCTTCTTGTCCAACGGCTGACTCTTGAACCGCTCCAGTGTCTGGGTAATGGAAAGAGAACCCAAGATCTGATCGCTGCCGTCAAATAACGGGATTGCTATGGCCGCCAGCCCCGGATCGACTTCCTCAGCTGCTGTGCAATAACCTGCCTTGCGCAACTCGCGCAATTTGGACTTAAACGCGTTCCAGTTAGGCCCGAGCCCTGCCGATGTGATTTGCTCAGCATGCTTCAGCATGAGATCGCGAAGCTTATGCGGTGGCAAATTGGCAAGAATAACTTTCGATGCTGCGCCCCGGAAAAGTGGCATCGGCCTTCCGCGGTCGTAACTTGTCCTATAGCTAGGGTCAGGCCACTCTTCATGAATGCACACGACGTTGTTGCCGTAAAAACTGCACAACAGCAGGTTTTCTCCAACGCGCCGTGACAATTCGACCATCGGATCTCGGCTTGCGGCCAGCAACGGATCACCGAGTCTAATCTGCCGATCGAGTTCGATGATGCGCGCTCCGAGCACATATGTCCCTCCGGCAGCAGGGGCGAGCAATCCCGCGTTGGTCAGTACCTTCACATAGCGGTAGATCGTCGCCATCGAGCACCCAACGACCGCTGCCATCTTTTCAGCCGTCAAGGCGGGGCGTGTCGGCGTAAAAAGACCGAGAAGACCCAAGACCTTCTCGAGCGTGTTGCCCGACAAGGCCTCCGAAGCGGCTTCGGAGCTCAAATGCGTCGTGTCAGTCAAGCTTCGAATCTCCGAAGATGTGAATTTCGCATAATTCGCAATATTGCAGTGATTTCGACAACCAGTCTAGGTGCCTTGGATCAAGCCGAACGCCGCCCACTCTCGACGGATCTCCGCTGGCGCATGTAAACACACTGGAGTTTTCGTCAAAGGCAACGGCTTCGCCGCAGGCCGCCCCGCTTGAGCTCTCGTTATCGTGTTGCCATGGCGGACGGTCAACGGGTGACCGGGCGATTGTAGGGAGTCAGCTGAACTTCGTGTGTCCAGCAACTTGGATGCTGGGTGTGCAAGTAATAGTACGCTTCCGCAATTCGCGTGGGGTCCAGCATAATTTCACCCGTGTCTTTATACATGGCCTCACCGTGGGCCCGAGTTCCGGGAGAGTCGATCATACCGTCAACGACTATGTTGGCGATATGGACCCCCAACGGCGAATATTCCTCGGTCAACACCTGAGCCAGAGTGCGCATCATGACCCGTGGGTAGTAGAGCGATTCCCCCGTTTTCCGCTTTGTTCCGTGCAAGCTGTTGTGGTTGTTGGTCAGGAAATAGGATCCGTTTCCGCTCTTGCGCATTGCTGGAAGAATTTCCTTGGCGACCAGGTATGGTCCCCTGCAAGCGATGTCTATGGCCGTCTCGAACACCTCGTCGGGCAGATTCTCAATCAGTTCTTTCTCGGGAGGTAGTTCCCGCCCGCTGGCATAGCCAGCGTTATAGATGACGACTTCCGGTTCGCCAGCCTGCTTGCGGATCATTTCGAAAGCCTCGGCGATTGACTCGCGGCTCGTGAGGTCGAGCTCGGCGATAATCGCCCGGCCGCCCTGATCGCTGATTGCTGCCGCCAGTGCCGCGGCATTGTCCCGGTGGCGGGTGGTAAGGGCTACCGTATACCCCTCGGCTGCAAACTTCTGCGCAATCGCGCCACCGATGCCCCAGCGGATGCCGAGGGGCACGTCCGCATCGGAAATCTTGCCGCCAGCCAAAGAGACGGTTCTGCTGCCGTCCGATTGCCATTTCGACGTCGCCCCCACGATCACGGCGACTTTGGTCGTCTGGTAGTTTTGATTCGTCACGCTTTCCTCCTGGTTCTTGGTCTGGTCCTGGGCGGACCGTCCGGGTTTGCTTCGTTGTCGCCTGTATGCGCCGCAGCTCGTGCCCATAGGGATGGCCAGATGATCGAACGGGGTGCAGATAGAATTGCCCTCAGGTTGCCGGCACGGTGAGCCGGCGCAGTTTGTTGTGGCAAAAGGCTACTCGTCGTCTCACGCGCCTGGGCGCGCAGCGGCGCCGCGAGCGGCTTGGTTCAGGACTCCACGACCGGTACTGTGTAATTCAGCGCAAGACGCCCGCCGTCAGCAAAAATCGTCTCACCGGTGATGTAGCTCGCTTCCTTGGATGCGAGGAAGGTTGCAATTGAGGCGATTTCCTCCGGTTCGGCGATGCGCCCGAGAGGGGTACGCGACAACAGCCGATGCCTCATGATCGGGTCTGTGGCAAAGGGCATGGACAGGTCCGTTCTGATCGAGCCCGGACCGATCGCGTTCGCTCGGATGCCGTAAGGTGCAAGGGAAAGCGCCATGACCTTCGTAAGTGTCTCTATCCCACCTTTTGACGTACAGTATGGCACGTGATTCGGCAGCGCGATGCGCGCAGTGACGGAACTCATATTGATGATTGCGCCGGGCGCCTTACTCGCCTTCACCTGCGCCACCATCTGCCTTGCCGCGGCCTGTCCCACGAGAAAGGTTCCGTTGACGTTGACGCGCATCACGCGTTCGAAATCGGCTTCTGCAATTTCGAGGAAGTCCGCGGCATGGAAAATGCCTGCGTTGTTAACGAGAATGTCAAGTCCGCCCCAGAAGTCGCAGGCTGCAGCAACCACGTTGCGCGCATCGTCCGCTTTAGAGACGTCGGTGCGCACAAAACGCGCATTGCTCCCGAGCTTGTCGGCGACTGCTTGGCCGGCAGCCTCGTCAACGTCGGCAATGACCACGTTCGCCCCTTCAGCGACATAGCGTGTAGCGATCGCGTGACCGATGCCACGCCCGGCACCGGTCACAATCGCTGTCTTTCCGTCGAGCATGCCCATTTACCACTCTCTTCGCTATCTCTGGCGTCTGCGGCCGTCGCCTGTTTTTTCCAGGTCGATCGAGCGCATGACAGCCGTCCCTCAAACCCTGGCGAGTTTAGCCCGCCGCGACAATGCTTCCTCCCTGATCCCAGTCAGGGTCGTTCGTGTCGTGATGGCTTCCGGATCGATCAGGAGCTCAAGAACGGCGGGACGTTTTGCGCTCAGGGCGCGCTCAAATGCCGCCCCAAATTCGGATGTTTCGCGCACCTGCTCTGCAAACGCCCCGAAGCTTCGCGCATAAGCCGCGAAATCAGGGTTCTTCAGGAAAGTCGCCGGCGTACGTCCAGGAAACTCCCGCTCTTGATACATACGAATTGTGCCGTATAGGCCGTTGTTGACCACAAGAATTATCACAGCGGCCTCATATTGCATGGCCGTGGCCAGTTCCTGTCCCGTCATCAGGAAGCCGCCGTCGCCAACGAAGCACAGCACCACGCGCTCAGGGTGTGTGAGCTTAGCGGAGACCGCAGCCGGAACACCATATCCCATCGCGCCGTTGGCGGGACCAAGCAGCCTCCCCGGTCCGGGGAAACGATGATAGCGATTGACCCATCCGGCGAAGTTTCCGGCATCGGTGGTCACGATTGTATCGCTGGGCACCATGTCGCCTATCGCCTTCATCACAATAGCCATATCGAGCGCGCCCGGAGTAGTGTCCGGGACCGCGCTTTGTTCGAAAGCGTGTCGGCCGGAGGCGCACCAGCGCTTACGTGCCGTCATCATCGGAAGCGCCACCGGCACAGCTGCCAGCACGGCGGCGAGAAACTGTTCGGGACCGGCATTGATGGGCAGCACGGCCTGATAGACCCGGCACAATTCATTCGGGTCGGGGTGGACGTGCACCAGCGGCTGGATCGGCGTGGGTGCCTGGACGATCGTGTAGGACTGGGTCGTCAACTCGCCGAGCCGCGCGCCAATCGTAATCAGCAGGTCGGTTCGCCGGATCGCATCGGCGAGGGCAGGCATGATGCCCAGGCTGCAATCGCCGATATAGTTCCCGTGCGTGTTGTCAAAACGATCCTGGCACCTGAATGAAGCGCAGACGGGGATGGAATGTCTTTCGGAAAAGTGCAGCAGCATCTGCTTGGCTGCATCGCTCCAGCCGCCGCCGCCGACCAGAATGAGCGGCCTTTCGGCACCTTTCAGGCGATGCGCGAATTCCTCAATGTCTTGCTCGCTCGGCGAGGCACAGACAACCCTGTAAGGCTTCATGTCGTCGGCTTCCACCTGGTCGAGGAGCATGTCCTCCGGCAGGGACAGGACGACGGGACCCGGCCTGCCAGAGACCGCAGTGTGGAAGGCGCGACTGACAAATTCCGGGATCCTGCGTGCATCCTGGATTTCGGCCACCCATTTCGCCGTATGGGCAAACATCCCCTTGATATCGATCTCCTGGAAAGCCTCCCTCTCTGATGTCTCACGCGTCACCTGACCCACGAACAGAATCATCGGCGTGGAATCTTCGAAGGCGGTATGAACCGCAACCATCGCGTGACTTGCACCGGGTCCTCTGCTGACGAAGCATATTCCTGGGCGGCCCGTGAGTTTTCCATACGCCTCGGCCATATGGCCGGCGCCAATTTCGATTCGTGTGGAGATGACCCTTACGCGGTCTTCAAGATCGTGGAAGGCGTCCAGGGCCGCCAGGAAGCTCTCGCCCGGCACGCAAAACACGGTGTCGGCACCATGTCGGATCAACTGATCCGCCAAAACTCTTCCACCGTTTCGCATGAGTTCCACAACTCCATCCTTCGAGAATTGACCAGATACTCTTTATATGCGAATTTTGCAACAGTCGCAGATCGCGCTGAGGCTGTAAGATTTTGCCCGTGGATGTCGACAAGCCATTTGCCGGGCATGCAGGATTCGAGCTGTCCCGACCACCAGTGTGCAGGCGGGCTTGCGTGGTCGCCAGTACGCATTGTCCTTGCCCTATCGACACGGCGCCGATGCAGGCTTCGACTGCAGGCTTCATCTTTGGTTGGATAGTGGGGCCGCGCCTGCGATCAGGTGCGCGAGCACGAGTGTTCGGCTTTCGGGCTGACCATGATGCCGGTGTGTTGGACTAGCGCAAGGAGCGGCTTGGCATGAAGGGATATTGGCTCATAATCGGCACCGAGATATCGGATGAGGCGGCGCAAGCCGAGTACCGCAGATTGTGGAAACCCATCGGCCAGAAGTATCAAGCCCGTGTCAACCCGTCTAAAGAGCCGCCTGTGCTTCAAGAGGAGCGGGATGCGTGTCGAATGACCGTCATCGAATTCCCATCGATAGAACTGGCGAGGGCATGCTATCGCGACCCGGCCTATGACGAGGCTCGCCGCTATGCACTGCAAGCATCCAAACGCGAACTCCTGATCTTCGAAGGGGACCTGCGCTAGACGTCAACCTTTCGCGCCGTTTGAGGCCGGAAGGTCGATACCGGATGACGGCCATGCCGGACCCGGCTGCTGCGGGAGCGGGTACAAGTGGCTATCCGCTTGGGTGCCTAGCTTTGTCGATCGCCTGTGAGATCCGAGCAGCCGTGCGCTGCAATGAAGCGAGGTACTTCGATGTTGCCTCGTTTTCCGAAACTTCGCGGTTCATCGTGACATTTATCGACGCGATAGCCTGCCCAGCTAGGAGTATGGGAACGGCGATCGCCCAAATGGCACGGTTGTAGACGAGGGCTGAATATTCCTGGCTCATGACTGCGTAGCCACATTCGCGCACCCTGGCGAGCACACCTTGCAGCTTTCCGCGGTCGCGGGCTAGGTCGTTCCATGGTTCAGCGACTTGCGCCGAGACCTCAACCGCGGTTTGGAGCTCGCTTTCTGTGCAAAAGGCAAGATAGGCAAGGCCAAGAGATGTACCCATTATGGGAGCACGGAAGCCAGGCGGACGGGGATAGAAGAGCCGGCTCTCGGAGCGGCTCGTCTCGGCAACTATCATCGCGTCGCGGTCGAACACCGCGACGTCGGATGGCCAGGAGATCTCGCGTTGCAGCGCATAAAGAAACGGTCCAGCTATCACACCCATTTCGCGATAAGCCTCAAAGCCAGAACTCAACTCAAGCACTTTGCCGCTAACGACATAGGCGGCGTTGCTCGTGTCCTTGAGGACGTATCCGGCGCTCTCGAGGGTTTCCAGGAAACGCACAGCCGTGGAGGACGTCAACCCCGAGGCGCGAGCGATTTCGCTCACGGTCGATTGGCGTCGGCTGTTAACGACGTTCAAGACTTTTAGGGCGCGAAGTACCGCGTTGACGGGTCTGTATGAAGGCATCGTTCGTCCCCTTGTCGACATCGCCAGCCGTTGCCGCGTTTGCCGCAGGCAGGAACTGTCAGTCCGGACAGCGATAGCTCCCCGTGGGGAAAGACGCAAATTTCAGAGCCGCGATGCGGCTAGGTGGCTTTGCGGCTCGAGCCACCGTTGATGTCCGGGGCATATCGACGCCTCGTTGCCATAACGGCGGCATCAAATGGCGAGGCGGGCGGCCGGGCTTCCCACGGGCACAGATGCCGTCTTCGCCGTGAAGGATCGTAGTTGCTCTTTTCCCCCGGTAAAGACGGATGCTAGCCCGGAGTAGTGAGCCGGACGGTTGCTTAGGCCTTGGCTCGCGCAAGATCCAAGGCAATGTCCACAATCATATCCTCCTGCCCCCCGACCATACCGCGCCGGCCGGCTTCGGCAAGGATTGCTCGCGTGTCGACGCCATATCCGGTGCTGGCCTTTTCCGCGTGACGGAGGAAGCTTGAGTAGACGCCTGCATAGCCGAGCGTCAGCGTCTCGCGATCCACCCGGACGGGCCGATCCTGGAGGGGGCGAACCAGTTCTTCGGCCGCATCCATGAGCTTGAAAAGGTCGCAGCCATGTTTCCAGCCTTTGCGGTCAGCTACGGCGATGAAGACCTCCAGAGGCGTGTTTCCCGCCCCCGCTCCCATCCCGGCAAGGCTGGCATCGACGCGGATAGCGCCGGCCTGAACACCGACAATCGAGTTCGCGACGCCAAGCGAAAGATTGTGATGAGCATGGATGCCGCGTTCCGTCTCCGGCCTTAGTACCCGGTCATAGGCTTCGCAACGCGCGCGGTATCCGTCCATGTCGAGCGCGCCACCACTGTCGGTGATATAGACGCAGGTCGCGCCATAACTCTCCATGAGCTTCGCCTGCCGGGCCAACGTTTCTGGCTCGATCATGTGGCTCATCATCAGGAATCCGACCGTGTCCATGCCAAGGTCTCGTGCTGCCGCAATATGCTGCTTGGCTACATCGGCCTCAGTGCAGTGGGTCGCGATCCGAACCGAACGAACACCAAGGGCGTGAGCTTGCTTCAGATCATGAACGGTCCCGATGCCAGGAATGAGAAGGGTGGTCAGCCGCGCATTTTGCACTACGTCGGCAACCGACGCGATCCATTCCCAATCTGTGTGGGCGCCGAAGCCGTAGTTGAAGGAGGAACCATTGAGACCGTCCCCATGCGCGACCTCAATTGCATCGACGCCGGCGACATCGAGGGCGCTAGCAATGGCGCGGACCTGATCGATGCCGTAGCTGTGACGCACGGCATGCATGCCGTCGCGCAAAGTCACGTCCTGAATGTAGAGCTTCGTTTGCGTCGGATCGAGGTTCATGGATTTTCCACATTAGTCGTCATGGATGACGACGCGCTGACGCTGCTCGCCAAGTCCTTTGATGCCAAGATGCATTTCGTCGCCGGCAGCCAAATAGCGCGGCGGTTTCATACCCATGCCGACACCGGGAGGTGTTCCCGTCGTGATGATGTCTCCGGGTTCGAGCGTCAGAAACTCGCTGACATATGCGACAACGGTCGGCACATCGAAAATCATGGTGTCAGTGTTTCCGGTCTGACAGCGCTGCCCGGAGACATTCATGAACATCGACAGGCCGCGCCCCTCGCCCAATTCGTCCGTTGTGACAAGCCAAGGTCCCACTGGCCCGAAGCCATCATGGCTCTTGCCTTTGTCCCAGGTGCCACCGCGTTCCAGCTGGTGCGAGCGCTCCGACACGTCATTGACGAGAACGTAACCGGCTACATGCGCCATCGCCTCGCCACGCGAAACATAGCGGGCACGCGTTCCGATGACGACGCCGAGTTCAACTTCCCAATCAACCTTCTTGGCGCCTCGCGGCACCGGCACGTCATCATCGGGGCCAGCAAGAGATGAAATCGCCTTCATGAAGACGATAGGCTCGCTTGGAATGGGCAGGTTCGACTCTTGAGCGTGATCGGAAAAATTGAGACCTATCGCGATGAATTTCCGCACACCCGCCACGGGCACGCCGTAACGAAAAGGCCCTTCCACCAGCGGCAGCACCGACACGTCAAGTGCACCCAGAGACTTCAAGGCGGCCGGGCTCAGCGCGTTGGCATCGATATCTGACAGCTTTGACACAAGGCTCCTCGCCTTGCCTTCGGCGTCGATCAGGACTGGTTGTTCGTGCCCCTTTTGACCAATCCGAGCCAGTTTCATGCCGCCACCCTTTCTTGAATACGCAGTGCAATCTTTTCGGCCGTCTGCAGCCCGGCCGACGTCATGATGTCGAGATTTCCGGCATAAGCAGGCAAGTAATGCGCCGCGCCCTCCACCTCGAGAAAGACGCTGGTTTTGATACCTTCGAAGTCACCGACACCCGGAATCTGCGCAGGGTTGTTAGAGCCGAAACGTTCGAACTGAACCTGCTGCTTCAGCCGATAGCCAGGCACATACGCATTCACCTTGGCTACAATTGCCTTGATCGCCTCTGCGATGGCAGCCTCGTTCGCCCCGGACGAGAGCGTAAAGACGGTGTCGCGCATAAGGAGCGGCGGCTCGGCCGGATTGAGGACGATGATGGCCTTTCCTTGGGAAGCGCCACCAACCATTTCGATAGCGCGTGCCGTAGTCTCGGTAAACTCATCTATATTTGCCCGAGTGCCGGGCCCAGCCGACTTCGAGGAAATGGATGCGACGATCTCCGCGTAGTGGACCTTCGCGACCGAGGACACCGCCGCCACGATCGGAATCGTCGCCTGACCACCGCACGTCACCATGTTCACATTTGGCGCATCAAGATGGGTTCCGCCATTGACCACCGGAATGACGTAGGGCCCGATTGCAGCCGGCGTCAGGTCGATCATAACTTTACCGGCGCCGGTTACGACCGCGCTGTGCCTTTGATGAGCAGCAGCAGACGTAGCGTCGAACACGATCCCAATGTCGGGCCACACATCGAGCCTTTGCAAGCCCTCAATGCCTTCGTGGGTCGTCGCCACACCAAGGCGTTTGGCCCGGGCAAGCCCATCGGACGCGGGATCGACCCCGACAAGCGCCGACATCTCCAGTCTGTCCGAGTGACGCATGATCTTGATCATCAGGTCGGTGCCAATATTGCCTGAGCCGATGATTGCCGTCTTGACCCTGGCCATTAGCCGTCCTTCTCGTACCTGAACCGGGCTTCACCCAGGCCGCCGACCTTAGCAACTACCTCGTCGCCTGCCTGGAGAGTGACCATTGGTCCCAGAGCACCGGTCAGCACAACGTCGCCGGCGCGGAGAACTTCGCCACGAGCAGAGAGCGTGCGGGTCAGCCACGCGGCAGCATTGAGGGGGTGCCCGAGACAGGCCGCGCCGGCACCGATTGAGACCACGGCGCTATTCACTTCCAGCGCCATTCCGCAAGTATAGAGATCTAGCCCGGTTAGTGGCCTACGCTCGGCGCCGAGAACGAAAAATCCGGAAGAGCCGTTATCGGCAACCGTGTCCGCGAAGGTGATCTTCCAGTTCTCAATGCGGCTATCGACGATTTCGATCGCCGTCACGACGTATCCCACGGCAGCCGCCACCGTCTCCACTGACGCGTTAGCGTCATGCAGCTCATGAGCCAAGATGAGCGCAACTTCCGCCTCTGCTTTCGGCTGGATGGTCTTCCTGGCCGATAGCACGCCGCCATTCGCCACCCTCATGTCATCAAAGAGCACGCCGAAATCAGGCTGATCGACCCCAAGCTGCGCCTGGACCGCCTTTGACGTGAGACCGATCTTGCGGCCAACAATTCGCCGACCGGCCTTGGACCACCGCCTGGTATTGATGGCCTGAACAGCGTAGGCACCGTCAACATCAAGAGGATCCAGTCCGTCACGAAGCGGCGCCACCGGGCTACCCCGGTAGGCGGTCGCCAAGCGATCGGCCAAATGTCGATGCACGTCTTCCATTCAGCTCAATCCGTTCGTGGAACCAAACCGCGCAGACACGATAGTTTATTCCGGCGCGGTGTTAAAACTCACGTCGCGAAATCCTCTCACATGGTGAGAGTTTCGATCGCAAGATCAATGGACGCACGGCGAAGCCGAAAAAACGGCATTGTGCTCGCATTTTCGCTGTTCGGTCCACTCTGGGCGGGCCAGCGCAGTGGTCTGTTCTTAAGTCTCCGGCTCCGGCAGTGGCGCGTCGTTCAATTACTGCGCGCGTTGCGCGAGTCCTCGTCCAAACGAAATGTTGGCCCGCCCAACTTCGTGGATGGTGATGAAGATATCGTCCGCGGAGATCTCGCCTGTTGCAACCAGCCGTTCGTTGATATCTCGCAGCAAGGCCTTCTTTGTTTCGTCGGGGCGCCCTTGGATAAAGGTGATCTCAAGGATAAGCAGCTTAGAGGAATAAGAAAGCCCCAAATAACCCTCGGTATGGATGTAGTCGTCGCTATCATACTCGCGGAACAACTGATAGCGATCTTCGTCAGGAATACCCAAATTCGCAACAATGGCCGCTTGGACGGCATCAGCCATCTTCCTCTTTGACTGCGGCGTACGGCCCTTCTTCAGATTGAAAATAGCTACAGGCATTTCAGCTCCTACAGTTGGATTTAGGGGTATATACCCACATCGTGGTGAAAAACTATAATTCGTTTAGTGTCCCGAGCAGTTCAGCGGCGCCATTTGCACCCAGGCGCGCCTCAATCGATCTTTGAGCCCCGCACCAAAGCTCTTCACCTTTTGCCAACGCGTCTCGCCCAGCGAGCGTGAGAAGGACATGCGTTTCACGCTGGTCAGCATCGCCGCGGGAGAGCAAGACGAGGTCCATACGCTCGAGCACTCGAACGTTTCGTCCAACGGTGGACCGATCGAGTTCGCTCAACCGACCCAGCTCGGACAAAGTGACAGGTTCAACCCTTGCGATCTTGCGAAGCAGGCCAAACTGCGCAACGCCAACGCCGATCGGGGCAAGAGCCTCGTCGTAGTGCGCACTGACTTTGCGCGCGGCATTCCTCAGCATCGTACAGTAGCATTGCTCTTCCATGAGAACGGGTATATACCCGTAATATGCCATGCGCAAGGGTAATCATGATCATGTGCTGAAATGGGCCGGGCAGAGATATCTTTGCGGCGGGGCGGATTCGGAGAATAGGATGGGCCTGGATCTGGCATTGGAATTGCTCGAACGGATCGTTCTGTCGGAGGCGCGCTACCGTCTCTCGGACATTGCTTCAGAACTCAACATTCCAATATCGACGGCTTATCGGCTCGTCGCGTCCCTGGAGAAACGGGGGCTGGTCATAGGGATTGGCGCAGGTCGCTATGCCGGCGGGTTTGCTTTGGCCAAATGGGCTATGTTTGTCAGGCCAACGGATACACTCTCAGCGATCGCACGGCCCCACCTCAGGCGTCTGGCGCGAACAACCAAAGCTACGGCTCATCTCGGCATATTTGAAGCCGACATGGTCACTTATCTGATCAAGGAAGGATCAACCAGAACTGCGATCTTCACGCGCGAAGCGATGCAGCTTGAGGCCTACTGCTCCGGGGTCGGAAAGGTCCTGATTGCTGCCCTGCCAGCAACCGACCGGGAGGAATATCTTTCCAGCGGCGGTTTTGTACCCCTGACCGCGCGGACCATAACCGACCCTGGGAAGCTGCGGCGCCATCTGGCTCAGGTTTTAGCCCAGGGTTACGCCCTCGACATGCATGAGGCCGCAGACAATCTTTGCTGCCTCGCTGTTCCTTTGCGGGACGCGACAGCTGGCACGTTCGCGGCAATTTCAATAGCATGTTATGGCGCTGATCCGAACGAACTGCTGGAACACTTACCTCTGCTTCGCGAAACGTCCAACGCTCTCACTGCAAGGCTCGGCAAGGATGCTGGATATTTGATAGAAAAGGCAAGGTTGAGCAGCGATGAACGCAGGCGCCAGGCAACCCGCACCGCGGCAGCTAGGGCTACGGATTTGGAGACCGAGCTGCCCAGAGAAGTCCGCGTTCCATGATCGTGTGCATCTGTGGAACTTTGAATTCCTCGAAAGTATGGCCAAGGGCCGAATAGAAGACGCGCCCCGTCCCAAAGCGGCGCTTCCATACGACGGGCATCACGACGCCATCGATCCAGCCGAAATACTCGCCCGTGAACGTCGTGGTGGCAAGGACCTCGTTGGAGGGGTCAACGTGCATGTAGTACTGCTCCGAGCGATAGTCGAAGTCCGAGATCCCACGCATGATCGGATCCGACGGCTTGGCGATGTTAATGCGATAATCAATAAGATCCCCGGGATGTTTCACCCATTGCCCACCCGTCATGAACTGGTAGTCGGTCTCCATTCGGAACGTGTCACACATAGTGGCATGAAAACCAGCCAGCCCAGTTCCGCCCCGAACGGCCTGCAGCAGGTTTTGCAGCTCGGGTTTTTCGATGGTTCCCAGGGTGATTACCGGAATGATCAGATCGAAGCTGGCAAGCTCGGGGTCACCATAGGCTGTCGTGCCGTTCTCGACGACAACCTCAAAATCATGGGCCGCGAGCATATCGCGAATAACCAACGCGCTCTGCTTGGGCGTGTGAAATTCACGGCCGCCCCAGGTGATCAGTGCCTTCCTCGTCATTTTCTGCCTGTCCTTGCAAACTTGAATTGGACCCCAGTTGCGCGAAGCTCCCGCGGGAGTGAGGGACGAACCGCCTTGCGCCAGATAGAGCGCAAAACGATTGTGGGATCGATGGAAGCACAGGAACGTTCACCGAGGCGATGGGCGCCTCGTCAACCGACTGGCCAATAGGCGACTGTAGAAAACTCATTTTCACCGCCAATCAGGATGGCAGGCCGTGACGGATCGGATCAGACCCGTCCCAAGCCTCCGAAGCCGCTGCCACTCGCGCGAAGATCGCCTGGCGCTCAGGACCCATTTTTGCAATTTCGAAAATGGTCTGGGGGTCCCTGGGGTGTTCCATGTAGACCAAGGGGCCATAGGTGGAGCCTACCTCCTGAACGACTGTCCAGCCTGCATCGAGGGCTCGGCCCAACGCGCCATCGAAATCTTCCTGCCAGGCAGCCACGTGCTGAAGAAGACCTCCATCGGGGTAACGCTCAAGCCACTCGGTGTAGATGCTCGCCTCGGAGCTCGCTTGCTGGATGAGCTCGATCTGGAGCGCACCGCTATTAGCCATGGCTACGTGAAGCCGCAGTTCGATGGGCCTGCCGCGGTAGATACAGCTTTGCATGGGGACATCCTTACGCACGAACCAGGGTCCGATGCCGGCTTGTTCGGACAAAAATCCCACTCGCTCATCGATGTCGCGAACAATGTAACCGGCCTGTTGGATGTTACCGAAGATGCGGCTCATCTTGTTCGCCTCCCAATGCCAATACGCCCATCATTCGATTTCAAAGGTCGACGGGTATGGGGCTATGCGTCCTCACCGGTTCGACGCCGCCGCGGCGCGAGCCTCAACCGACGGCAGCACGCTCTCGTGTCCGTCGCCCAGGCACAGTTCGATCACCTTCAGGCCGTACTCGGACGTTGCAGACGGAAAACGCTCTGCCAGCCTGCTCTCATGGACCGGAATGACCCGCGTCCGATCGCCGCCGGCGGCCTCGATCATCTCGTGCGTTGTCATCACCAGGTTGAACGCGCTTCCCGAGGCAGCACCGATAGGCAGATAGAACGGCTTTTCGGCGTCGCCTCCGTCGAGGTTTTCGAACTGGTAGACGAGATCTCCGGCCAGTATCCAGCTGTCGGCCTGGGTTCCGGCGGAGTTCCTCACTACGACATACTGCGAACCCGCCGTATGCGTGTCGAAGGCCGGCACGAGATCGATACCGGGCAGAACGTTGTCGCTGCGCCCCTTGAGCAGGGTGAAACGGCCCTTCCGCGCGAGATCGATGCATTCAAGGATATCGGCAGAGTCCACGAAACTGGTTAGCCAGCGGAAGCGGCTGTCCAGCGACATCCGCCAAACCCAGTCGGAAAGCTCACGTTCCTGCATGTAGAAATGGGCGTTCGGGAAATAGCGCAAACCACCCAGGTGATCGAAATGCGCATGTGTGGGTAGAACATGCGTCACATCGGCGGGTGCAATGCCAAGCGACTGCAACACCTTTGCTGGGCTTTCCCATTTGTCGACGGTGAGCCCGGAGGTATGCTTCTTGTCGTGAAGCTCCCAATCGAAGCCGGCATCAACCAGCGCCACGATGCCCTCGCCCCGGATCACTATGAAGCCGAACAAGATCGGACACACACCGGCGTTGTATTTCCCATTCAGGAAGGCACCGATGGGATTGTCCGGTGCGGTGGCATACTCGACGACATGGATCGAATAGGTTGTCATGAACTCTGGACCCGGTTGCCTGGAAATTGATGCGGCTTGGCATGCGTGGCGCAGCAACTCGTCGCGAAGTTGACGACATCGAAGCCGGCGGCAAGCTTGCTGACGGTGCGAAGTTCCCGGACGACTTGCCGCAACCCCGCCATGACGGACGCGCAACGCGGATCATCACGCATGTCGGCGCCGTCGCGAACCATTCCGGCGATTGCGTCCAGTTTCTCCAGCGCTACAACCAGATGATGCCTGTGATGGCGCGCACCCTGCGTGGTAGCTCGGCTTGTCATAAGCGATTGCTTCGCCCCTTCTAGTGGCTCGGCGAGCCGCCAATGGAAGCCAGCACCCAACGCCCCCCGGTCCGATGAAGCAAAATCGGTCAGTAGGATGGCCGTCAGGAGGGCAACCACATACTTCATGTCCTCAAAGGCCGTGGAAGCGGCTTGGTAGTAGCCCTCGTCCTGAGTGTGGGACGCCGCCACGGCCTCGGCCGGCCCGACCCCGATCACCTCGGCGACGAAATCCATGTTGACGTTGTCCAGGAATCTCATGACTGAAGTCTTTCCTGCACGTTGTCCGCCGCAGTCCGGCCGGCAAAACCGCGATCATCCACGGCGTCCTTGCGGTTCACCTCATCTGATCGTGGATGTGTGGTCCCGGCAGAGCCCGACGGCTGGTGTAGGCTTTTCACGCCCCGCCAGCCTGCGCAGGTAGTCCGCAAGCACGCGTCGCTCGCGCCCGCGCCGAATTGCTGATGGGCTGTTCCCGCAATTCCCGCAGACGTGGAGAGATCAGGCGCAAATGGGAACTCGGCCGCTCCGGGTCGTTCTATGCGGGTACTCATCCTGGACAGCACTCCCCCACCGCTAACGCCTCTACTCGATCAATATATCTAACATGTTAACTAATCGTCAAGCGTCCCGGCACCGGTCTCGATCAAATCTGGGGCAGACCGCTCGCTGTCGGGGTCGCAGTTGCGAGGCGCTCGCACCGACCGACCGACGGTTGCCTGATCCTAACGCCGCTTGAGGGCAGCCCGCCAGGCGGATGTCAGGATTAGACGACCGCAGCGCTTGATCATCGCGCCTCTCGCCAAGCCTTAGCGAGAGGCGCGGCGAATTAGGCTTACTTCTTGCCGATGATGTTTTTGAGGGTCCAGTCGTATGAGTATTTGAGCCACAGGATATCGCTATCGGCCAGATTACCATGATCGGCCTTCAATTGCGCCACAGAGAGGACCGGAACGGGAGCCTCCATCGTCATGGGCACCGGTTCCCCACTGAGCTTCGCTACCGCGACGTTCACCGCCATGCCGCCGACTCCCGGATCGGTGTTCATTGCGACGGAATCATATCCGGACTTCTCGTTCAGCTTAATCAACAGGTTCACATCAGTGCCCGAGAAGCCATAAACTTGCATGGGAACCTCGCGGCCGGCCGCTAGGAAGGCCTGTGCCGCGCCGAAGGCGGCTTCGCCTTGGGAGAAGATGATGTCCACCTTCGGCGGCAGTGTTGGCAAGATGGTGGTGACGTGCTGCTGAGCAACCGATTGGTTCCAGTCGCCGTAGACTGTTGAGACAACCTTGATGTCCGGATACTTGGCAAGCGCGCGCGTATAAGAGTCCTGGATAGTCTGTTCCGCGGCGTTTCCGGCCAAGCCGCGTATCATGATCGCAGTGCCCTTCGTCCCGACCCTGTCCGTAATGAGCTTTACGTATTTGTCGCCGAGGGTTTTGAAATCGTTTTGAAGTTCGATCGCCTTGGGGTTGGTGATCCCGCCCGTCCCTGTGGCAAGAACCGGGATGCCTGCAGCCACGGCGTTGTCCACGGCCCCGTTCAGAGCTGTATCCGATAGCGGCTCGATAATGATGAAGTCCACGCCCTGCAGCGTCAGATTGTTGATCTGCTGGATCTGTGTCTGCGCGTCGCCTCCGGCGTCCACTATCTTGAGTTCCACCTTCTTGCCACTGGCATTGAGTTGTTCGGCCGCGTACTTCGCGGAAGCGAAGAACCCCTTCTGCCAACTGTTAGTCTGGAATGGCATGGCCACCCCAATGACGAATGTCTTGTCGTTGGCGGAAGCCTGACCACATGCCATCACTCCCCCAATCAACAGTCCCGCGGCCAAGACGGCACGCCTGCTCAGGGTATTTTTGCGCATTCTATTTTCCTCCCTTTTTGGATTGCATCCGTTTACGGATTACCTTCGATCTGGCGAACGGGCCGCGACCAGGCAAACCGTCGACAGAACAATCAGACCTTGAATGATGTATTGCGTGCCGATCCCGAAGTTCAGCAGGATCAGGTCGGATTGGGCGAGTGTCAGGACAAGGGCGCCCACCGCCGTTCCGAATACCGATGTCACGCCGCCGGTCGGCCGCGTGCCACCGATAACAACTGCGGCAACCGAGCCTAGCAGATACGCACGGCCGAGATCGGCCGAGACGCCGCCCTGATAAGTCGCCAGCAACACACCCAGCAGCGCTTCGAGCACCCCCGCCAGGACGAATGTTCCCAGCAAAACCCAGCCACGACGCACGCCTGCCAGCCGCGCTACCTCGGCGTTTTGGCCCATAGCGTGAAATTGCAGTCCGAACACGGTCCTGGAAAGCAGCACACCTACGACGGCAAGGATGAGCGCCGCGACGATCAGCACGCCGGTGAGCCCCGCAAAGCGCGCCCGCAGCATGGCCTCGAACATTCCGCCAACAGGTTTGGACGGCCAATTCTGGATGGAGACAGTCAGGCTGTAGAGAATATAACCGGATGCAAGCGTTGCCACGATCGCGGGAATACGCAGCCGGACGATCAACGCTACGTTAACCGCCCCGGTGAGAGCTCCCACGAGCACGCTAAGCAATACTGAGCCGGCGACGTTGTCCTGCCCAAGAACTCCTGCCGACATGACGTAGGCGCTAAAAGTGACGACATAGGGAAGGCTGAGGTCGATATTTCCGGATCCGCTGGCCAGTACGGCCATTTGGGCTGTTCCCGCGAGAGCGAATAAGCCGGCGATTGTTGCGTTGGCGATGAGGAAGGACCACGAGAGCTCGCCCGTAACCAGCCCGGCGATCACCCACAGCAACACCACCCCGGCCAACGCGCCTGCCCAGGACTTCCTCAGGAGGTTTCGCCAGATCTTCACCCCAACATTCGTACTCATCAAAGTGACGGAGCCAACCGCGAATTGAGCTTTTCGGGTCATGATGCCGTAGACCTCGTCAGCGAACGGAAACTCAAGGTCAGGACCAGGATCAAGCCTCCGATAGCGGTGGAATACTCCGAACTGATCCCAAGAAAGGTCAGGTTAGTCGTGACGAGGGAAATCCCGATGACCGCCATCACGGCGCCGATGGGTGAAACCAAACCGCCGGCAAAGCTCGCGCCGCCAACGATAACGGCGGCAATCGTAGCCAGCGTAAAGCTTGCCGCTACATTCACGTTGCCGGCACCTGTCGCTGCCGTCAGCAGCAGCCCCGACAGGACCGCGAAGAATCCCGCCAGTGCGTAGAGCGTCACGCGTCCCGCAAGCGCCGAGAAGCCCAGGGAAATATAGGTCCTTCGGTTCTGCCCCAAAGCGCGGAGCCGGATGCTGTAGCTCCAGCCCTGGCAGATCCAAAGACCGAGCAAGGCTACCGCAGCCAGCACGTAACAGCTCAATGGCAGAGGCCACAGTTTGATGTGAATGAGGGTGGAAAGCCATTCAGGCGAACTCCCCCCCGGCGTAGCGCGAATCGTCAGCCCGATCCCCAGCCAGATGAACGAAGCACCCAACGTCGCGACGACAGACGACACGCCAAGAAGCTCAACGATCAATGCGAGCACGGCGTAACCCGCGATCAACGCGGCGAAAGCCAGGACGCCGACGGCGAATGAATCTCCAAGATAGGTAGCCGCCAGGACGTTGGCGAGACCGATGGAGAAGCCCAGTCCAAGATCGATGTCCCCTCCGAGAATGAAGAGCATCTGGGCGATGACGGCGAAAGCCAAGGGTAACGAGGCCTGGAACAGAAGCTCCAGCCCGAACGTACTAAAGGCATTGGGCTGCTGCCAGAAGACCAATGCAAACATAGCAAGCATCAGAAAAGCTGCGGGCAAAGATCGCCAGGAAAGCAGCTTCGCCAGAGACGCATCTCCCGACAGCCTTTCCCTCGCCCATGGGGCTTCTCGCGATGCCGCGGTCGCCGCGTGTCCCGGATTCATGAATGACGCTTGGGTTATGCGCTCCTCGGTGATGTCCGCGCCGCTTAACTCCGCCACCACGTGGCCTCGGGCCATGACATAGACCCGATCACAGCGACGAAACTCGGCAAGTTCCGTCGAGTATAGGATCGCGCTCCGATCCTTCTCCTTCAGCTTGTCGAGGATAGCGTAGATCGATGCCTTGGCACTGACATCGACCCCCCTCGTGGGATCGTCCAGCAGGAGCAGAGGCGCTTCGCTCGCAAGCGCGCGTCCGAGCAGCGCTCGTTGTTGATTGCCTCCGCTGAGGTTGACAATCGGCGAAGCTGCACGATTGACCAGGCCCAGTTCCGAAAGCCAATCATTGGCCGTCGCCTTCAGCCCTCGGAAATCGACCAGGCCAGCTCGGGAGAACCGCGGAGCGGCGGAAATGGCGACATTTTCCTCGACGTCCCAAAGCGGCAGGAGGCCCTCGTTTTTCCGGTCGCCGCTGACATAGGCCACATCCGTCGATGAGTGAATAGATCCGGTATTCCGCGTTCTCGCCGAGAAGACGGCCTGCAAGAAATCGCGCTGGCCCGCACCCTCCAGTCCGGCAATTCCAACTACCTCGCCTGCGCTCACTCGGATGCAGACCTCGTGAAGGCGCCCCGATGACAGTTTGTCAACGGTGAGAATATCTCGGGACATGTCACCGACCGGCATAGGCGCAACGGGGCTGTGTTGTTCGACCATCGCTCCCAGTAGTGAGAGGAGTTCGTCATGCGTCAGGTTTTGTGCGTCTCCGTCGAAATGAAGCCTCCCGTCGCGAAGAACAACGACACGATGGGCCAGGCGCAGAGCCTCCTCGAGCTTGTGGGTCACATAGATGACAGCCACGCCGTGCGCCGCCCGACGCATAACCAAGTCCGCGAGTTGGTCAGCCTCGCGGGACGACAGCGCGGAAGTCGGCTCGTCCAGGATGACCACCCTTGTGTCAGGCTCCGTCATAGCGCGTGCGATCTCGACCATCTGACGTTCGGCTACGGATAGTGACGCGACTTCCTCGCGAACATCGATGCGGTTTCCTGGGAAGACTTTCATGCGTTCACGTGCGCGGCGAACAAGTTCTCGCCGTGACCCGGCGCCCTTGTGTTCCGACGTAAGCGCCAGATTCTCGGCCACCGTCAGGTTCGGAAAGGTGGAAAGCTCCTGGAAAACCCGCTGGATACCCGGAGTGCGTGAGTTCTTCCCCACGCGTTGTCCGGATTCAACCGGCTGGCCGTTCACCAAGAGCATGCCAGCGCTCGGGGCCAATGTCCCATCGACCAGGTTGAGAAAGGTCGATTTGCCCGCCCCGTTTGGTCCGAGCAGAACGAGGATTTCACCGGCCCGGATATCCAGGCTCACATCGCGCAAGACGTCATTGTTACCAAAGCTCTTCCACAGATTGCGAGCCGAAATGACTGTGTTTCCGCTCTGCGGCTCTTGCGCGTTCCTGCCGGCGCCTTCCATAAATTCTCCTCCCAGGCCTTAAAACGCTCACCTCCACCGTCCCGTGCCTCCAGGGCACGCCAATTTTGTTGTCCGGTGGTTTACCTGTAACCGCCCCTCAGTGGGACGTATCGATCACTCCCTAGCGTAGTTGCGGCATTGCTATCGCGCCGTTTGGTTCGGCTCTTGGCGACCAGCGGCCTTGCATCAACGTACGTTCCTCCAAATTGCCCAACGCGCGGTATACGTTGCGTATCATGCAAGTCGGATTATCTTATCTAACATGTTAGGTAATTGTCAAGCGAACATTCAAGATTCCTGATCCTGAACCGTGCGCCCCCTCTCTCTGTCTGGCTCCTGTCGCGCATGTCTGGTATAGCCGATCTCATGATCAAATCACCCAAGCCCGATCCATCCAAAGCCATGCGCAGTTTTTCGGCGTCGCTGCCGATGATGCTGTTGCGGGCTCGAGAGGCCGTCATGGCCCCATTTCGGGAGTTGCTGGATGAGCACGGGCTCACCGAACAGCAGTGGCGGGTCTTTCGCGTGCTCGCCAAGAACGATGAAATGGACGTCACTCAGCTGGTCGAATCGACATATCTCCTGGGACCGAGCGTCGCTCGGATCCTGCGCGACCTCGAGAACCAGAAACTGATCGTGACGCGGGCGGACAAACACGACAAACGTCGCAAGTGGGTTCGGCTCGCACCGAAAGGCCGAAAGCAGGTCGAGTTGATTGCGCCGCCTTCCGAGGCAATTTACGCCGAACTCAGCGAGACGTTCGGATCGGAGCGTCTGACCGCCCTGCAAGGGCTGCTTGAGGAATTACAGGCCACCGCGATCGCGAACGGGTCGTGGAAGCGTCATAAACCCAACACGGAAGCCGCAAGATCCGCTCCGAAACGAGCTCCAATCCGGGCCGGCAAACGGACGAATGCTGCCGACAAATTGCGCGACATGGGCCGTTCGACACAGGACGCGATCGAGAGCGAACCATAAGTTAGGGTGGACCGACACGGCCGCTACCGGAAGTCTGTCAGGCGCACCTCGTCCAAGGTCCGGCTAAGAGCGGCCTTCGGCATCGGCAGCCTCTCGGAGCGACGCCTTCTTGCTTTTCGAAGTGCCTAGGGGGCGGACAGCGCGTCCCACCGTCAGTCAGTAGACCTTCACTTCTAGTCCAGCCGGCGAGCCCGGAGGCTTTGTATCGTAAAAATCGGAAAGCAAACGTGTCGTTGCGTTTGCCAGTAGCGTTACATCATTGCCTATCCCGATGAACGTCGCACCCAATTCCACGTATCGCCGCGCCAACTTGAGGTCGCCTATCAGTGCGCCTGCCGCTTTGCAATGGGAGAGGATTTTCGCGAAGGCCTGTTCGATCTCTCTCTGAACCTCGGGCGCTCCGGGCCGACCAAGAAAACCCATGTCAGCCGCGAGATCGGCTGGACCGATAAAGACGCCGTCGACGCCGTCAGTTGAGGCAATCTCGTCGAGTGCGGCGAGCCCGGCGCGGCTTTCTACCTGGAGAAGCAGGCAGAGCTCTCCATCGGCTGTCTGAAGGTAGTCCGGGATGCGATTGAAGGCCGATGCACGTGCAAGCGCAGCGCCAACGCCGCGCACACCATGCGGTGGATAGCGCATCGCCCGAACCATATCGCGGGCCATGGCGCCACTTTCGACCATCGGAACCAGCAGCGTCTGCGCACCAATATCCAGAAGTTGCTTGATGATGTGAGTCTCGCCGATCGGGGGACGAATAATCGCATGGGCGGTACTACCTTTGATGGCCTGTAACTGTGCGACAAGCAGGGGCACATCGTTCGGCGCGTGCTCGGCGTCCAGAAGGAGCCAGTCATAGCCGGCGCCGGCGCACAGCTCGGCCGTGTAAGGGCTGGCGAGCGCCTGCCACAGGCCGACTTGTACCTTTCCGTCCCTGAGCGCTTGCTTGAAGGTGTTCTTGGGCGCAGGCATCGACGTCCTCAGGCGAAAAACAAGCTGACAGTGCCATACGGACCGAAATCGCCGACGATCGTGTCGCCGTGTCTGGCTTCGATCGGGCGGATAAAGGAGCCTGCGAGTACGATATGCCCGGCCTCGATACCGTCGCCGTACTGGGCGAGACGATTGGCGAGCCATGCGATGCCGCGTGCTGGTTGGTTAAGGACGCCGGCGCCCAGGCCCGTTTCCACCACCTCGGCGTTGCGCGAGACGATGGCGCCCATCCAGCGCATGTCAATGCCGTCAGGGCGCGAGGCCTTGCCGCCCGTGACGACGCCGGCGTTGGCTGCGTTGTCTGAGATGGTATCGACGACGGTTCGGGTTTTGTTGGTCTGAGGGTCGACGCGCACGATCCGGGTGTCCAGGACCTCAAGCGCTGGTATGACGTAGTCCGTGGCGTTCAACACATCTAACACCGTAATGCCTGGCCCCTTCAACGGTGCCTTCATCGCAAAGGCGATCTCGGCCTCGACGCGAGGCTGGATGAAGCGCCCTGCCGGCACCGTAGCCCCTTCTTCCAAAACCATGTCTTCGAGCAGTACGCCGGAATCGGGGATGTTGATGTTGAGTGCATTTTGCATAGCCTTGGACGTCAGGCCTATCTTCCAGCCTATTACCTTGTGGCCCTTGGAGACCTTCCTCTTTACCCACGCAGCCTGGACCGCATATGCATCGTTCATGTCCATGCCGGGATGTTCGAGCGAGAGCAGACCGATCTGTTTGAGTGTGCGCTCAGCTTGATCAAGCCGTTCGGCGGCATTTTCGATGTGATGCTCACTAAGCATTTTCAAACCCCTTTGCGTTAGCTTGGACTCAGAACAGATCGACCCGATGAGCCAAGCCACGGCCCATTTGGCGGATCGGGAATTTGACAAGCTTGCGGGCCTGACTGCATTGGGAAAGCGTCAAGAGTGTTAGCCCGCAAGAAAGGACTCAAGGCGATCGGCGGCCAGCAGCCCGGATAATGACGCTTCCGCCATCAGACCCGGCTTTATGACATCACCGGCGCGAAGCATTGGAATTTCGGGCAGGGCAAGCGCAAGTTCGTCGGCAATCCAGCTTCGCGCTTCCCGCCCGGCAGCGACCACCAGGAAATCGGGCAACTTAATCATTGACCTCGTCCCGTTGGTTTGAATGACGAGGCCCTCTTCATCCAGCAACTCGACGGTGGTCCTTGACATCATGACGACATGAGACATCTCTCTGAGCTCGTCGACCAGACGCCGCCCGAGGCGTTTTCCCCCGGAATGACCCCATTGTTCGCCCACCTCGATGAGCGTCACCGGGATTCCGGCTCGAGCAATCGTAAGCGCCATACCGACGGCATGCTCATCGCCGCCAAGGATGACGGCCGGGCCCGGGACCGACTGCGGATCGAAATCCTCGATCGTCGCGAACGGCGTGTCGCGCAAACCCGGCACATCGGGAATGAAACTTTGTGATCCAGCCGCCACGATCACCGCATCGGCCTCTAGGGCCCGGATTATGTCCGGCGAGGCTCGCTGATTGAGCACGATCTCGGCTCCCAGTGTAAGCAATCGCCTTTCGAGAGGCGGAATGACGGCGGGGAAGTCATGCAAAAGAGGCAAATGTCCGGCCAGGAGAAGCTGCCCGCCGAGAACATGGCTGGTTTCGAACAGAGTGACGCGACACCCCCGCTCGGATGCCCGTATAGCGGCCTGCAGCCCAGCCAGTCCGCCGCCCACCACCGCCACGACAGGCGGCCGGCCGGGTCGAGGGCGAGCACGCGGAATCAATGTTTCGCGCGCCGCCCGGGGATTGACACTGCAAGCGCTGGGATGATCAACATCGCGCGAGTCCGCGCAATATTGACATGCAATGCAAGGACGGATTTCAGAGTCTTTGCCACAAAATGCCTTGTTCGGCCATTCCGGATCTGCGTGCAGTGCCCTCGATATCGACACGAAGTCGGCGCTGCCTTGCGACAGCGCGGCTTCCGCATCCGCCGGATCATTGAGACGGCCCGAAACTGAGACCGGGATGGTGACGGCACTCCGGATGCGCGCGGCTATTGGAACGTTCACGCCTGCCGGCGAGTCGGCCATAGGAACTGACTTCCATCGGGACTCGTAGGTCCCCACCGCTACATCGATCAAATCGAGGCCGCGCTCCTCAAGCAGGAGCGCGAACCGAAGAACATCATCGAACGTGATCCCCTCGGGGTGGAACTCATCGACGCACAGACGGTAGGCGACCGGAAAGTGCGGACCTACCGCCCTTCGAACCGCTTCGTAGACCTGCAGCGGAAATCTTGCCCGGTTTTCGAACGGGCCACCGAAGACGTCGGTCCGACGATTGTGAAGAGGCGAAAGAAATTCACCGAGCAAGTATCCGCTCGCTCCGTGGAGCTCGACCAGGTCAAATCCGGCTTCCTTGACCCGGGCTGCGGCCGCCCCGAAGTGCCCGACTATCTCTTCGATCTCCGGTTCGGTCAGCGTGTGGGGAGCGTCAAGTAGCCCGAAGACAGGGCAGGCCCGGCCTGACACGCTGACCGGCTGTCGGAAATTGATCGCAGATTGGGCCTGGCGCCCTGCGAAGTTGATCTGCATGCCGATCGCCGCATCGCTCTCATGCGCCGCGGCTGCGACCGCTCGAAGGTCAGGTAGGAAGGTGTCATCATGGACCCCGAGCTGGAACACGCTCCCACGCCCGGCAGGATGAATGAAGGCCGCTTCCGGCAGCAGAAGTCCCGCTCCGCCGCTCGCTCTTTCCCTCACCGATTCAACGAAGGCCAGACCTGGCCGACCGTGGCGGTCACAAAGATTTCTCTCGAGCGGTGCCGCGATAATCCGGTTCCGGGTTGTCAGGGACCCAATCTTACCGTGCGAGAATAGAGCGGTGTACATAGGGGCCACACGATGAGGTGACAGGTTTTGTGAGCGGGCCAAGTGACAAAGCACGACGTTTCGCCGAGTTCCGCAGCGTGACGCATTGGAGCGCACGGAATGTGCGCAAGGCAAAACAGCTAGCGGCGGGGTGGCATGGGCTGATCGCCACGCCCTCCCCATTTCGACAAATTTTCATCCGTGCATTTGTGCCCCGCCGCACACGCTAAGACCCTGTCCCGTGATGTTGCGCGCGCGAGCGCTGGCTAAAAACGCGACGGCTTCGCCGATATCCTCGGGATCCTGCGCCCTCTTTAAAGGCACGGCGGCTACGCGGCTTTGCCAAACTTCTTCCGCCGTCTTGCCGGTGATAGCCGCCATCTCAACGCACGACTGCTGCGTCAATTCCGACCAGACAAACCCCGGCAAAACCGCATTCACGTTGATATTGTAGCCAGCGAGATCTTTGGCGAGGGACTTGGTGAGCCCAAGCACCGCGGATTTGGAGGAGCCGTAGCTGGGGCTCAAAGCGAGCGGATCACGGCCGGCGACCGACGAGATGTTCACGATCTTGCCCTCTCGCCGCCGTTTCATGCCGGGAATGACGGCGCGGCACATGCCAAAGACGCCACCCACATTGACGGCATACAATCGCTCGTGAGCTTCCTGTGACAAGTTCTCAAGGCTGGCGGCGTGATAGACGCCAGCGTTGTTCACCAGGATGCCGATGGGCCCGATGCTTTCCTCAACTTCGTTGGCCAGTACCTTCGCCCCCTCCCAGTCGCGAACGTCGTGCTGACGAGAAAACGCCCGCGCACCAGATGCTTCGATCTGCTTTGCCGCGTCTTCAGCGGCAGCCGCTTTGATATCGAGACAAACCACAACCGAGCCGTGGCGGGCGAGCACGCCCGCAATCCCCAGACCGATTCCACTGCCTGCCCCTGTTACCAGGGAGATCTGACCCGCTAGTTCTCCGCCTTGATCAGCCATTGTGGCACCTCTTCACTTCTAAGGTTCTCGAAAGTAAACCCCAACGTTCCCGGGCAGCGCTCTCGGCTTTGTGTTCTGCTCCGGCGCTTTGCCGCGCCGGTCTCCGGACAGAGATGAGACGCTTGCGAGCAGAGGTCGCCGGCACCCGGGCTGAGCGTCGGTCCAAGGCCTCGTCGCGTCCCGCGCGCCGGTCCACTGGCGCTGCTTTGCTATGCGTTTGCTCCGGGAGCATTGAAAAATTCCGACACAACGCCGTTGAAACGCTCGGCCTTGTCGCGATGGCTCCAGTGTCCGCAGTTGCTGAAGACATGCAGTTCCGAGCGCGGGATGAGCGATGACAGGCGCACGCTGGTCTCTACCGGGATAACTCGGTCCTCGCGACCGTGAAGAACCAGCACATCATTACGAATGCGGGCTATGTCGTCTTCGGAGCTCAGGAGAGCGTTCATCTTTTGCTCTCGCGGCCCCGGAAATAGCTTCTTGAACACTTCGTCATATCCCGGGCGGATGGAAGTATTGTACCGCAGGTCGATCATCTCCTCGGTGATCGAGCTAGGCTCCACCGTAAAATTCTCGAGCAGGCTTCGCATTTGGTCGCGCTTACCGCCAAAGCCGACGCCGGCATTGAAACTCTTCGGCATCTCGAAACGCAGGCCAACCGACCCCATCAACGCCGCGCGGCGGACACGATCGGGGTGCCTTATCGTCACTGCAAGTGCGAGCGCCCCGCCGAATGAATTCCCGAGCAGATGTACCTTGTCAAAGCCCATCACGTCCAAGAAGTCCACGACGTGACGCACCCAAAGGTCGAGGCCGTATGTCGCGTCCTCGGCGGCATCGCTATAGCCGAAACCAGCCACATCCATGGCGACAGCCCGAAAGGAGCGCGCAAAATACGGCAAAGTATCGTTCCAATTGGCGTAAGCAGATACGCCCACGCCGGATCCATGCAGCATCAGGACAGGCACGCCCTCACCCATGTCATGGTAGTTGGTCGTGACGCTCCCAGCTCTAATCGTCCGTCCGATCGCCGGATTTTGCGTTGGTGTCATGTGTTCACTCCGATCCATTGGCTCGATATGCGGTGCGAGATGTGTCGTCGGCGCGCTTGCAGCACGCCATCGATGGTTCCCGCCGCCGTTCGCCGGCAGGAATACTTGCGTCCCTCTCCATCTCAACGAGAATGGTCAGGCGGGACTTGTCCGGAGGCGTGGCGAAAACGCGCCACGGCCTTCCGTTCAGCGCACCGTGATCATGACGTGATTAGGATGGCGTCTCGAGCTCCGGCGCACTTTGCATTGCACATTCGAATTCCGTGGCCTCCTCGTAAAAGGAGGGCGGCGAGGGGGTACCCCAGAGCGTCTTGCGCTGAGGATCGTCGAGCGACCAGCGAATGGGCTCCAGATCCGGGTCTACGGTCTGGTAGTCGGAGCAATAGAGCTCGATTCGGTGACCGTCCGGATCACGCACATAAAGGAAGAACGCGTTGGAAATGCCGTGGCGTCCGGGGCCGCGCTCGATGTTAGCCACGTAACCTGTGGTCGCCATTTGGTCCAGGAGGTCGATAATGCTGAGGGGACCCGGCACCCAGAACGCGAGGTGATGGAGCTTCGGGCCGACGCCATTCATGAATGCGATGTCGTGCGAGGTCCCCTTGCGATGCATCCAAGCCGCTACGACCCGTTTCGTCGCATCATCCTCGGTATATTCCGTAACCCGGAAGCCGATCTCGCCGAAGAAGGCGACCGCCTCGTCCACGTCGGGTGAGAGGCAGTTGAAGTGATCGATCCTCAGCGGGCGTACACCGCGGTAGAGACCGTACTGCTGGTGGATGGGCGGCAGCCGGTCCATGCGGGCATGGAATTCCAGCGGTATTCCTTGGGGTGAAGATGTGCGAAGCGTGGGAGATTGGTGAGCTCGGTCGATCCACTCGACGGGCCGTCCGCGACCGCGGAAGAAAGCCGCCGCCTTCTCGAGATCCTGGTCGTCGAAGAGCTTGAAACCAAGCGCGCCTACGGCAGGCGAAGCGCCCTGCCGCAACACCAAGGAGTGATGGCCACGCTCCTCCATAGCGCGCAGATAAAGCACGTCACCTGCTTCATCGGTAACCTGCAAGCCCAGCACGTCGGCATAGAAGGCGCGCGAACGCTGCAAATCGCCGACGACCAACGTGGCGTGACTGACCCTCACGATATTAAAGTGCGGGTAGAGATTCGGCGCGGGTACCGGCACAGTTCCTCCAATCTATCCAACGAGCCTGAAGCGGATGGCGAGCCACTCTGCCGGCTCTTGCAGCATCGCGAAGCTTCTCTAGCTCCGCCGCATCTCGATAAATGTTTAACTCGTTAGATATTTTGCTGTCAAGCGGGATTCGTGGGGGCAACAACTCGAGTGACTTTCGGGCGGATCCGTCATGAACTCCGGTCGGTGGGCGTCGCCGCTCCAGATCGCAGATGATCGTGCCATAGCGCTGGTTGCGCCGCCACGTCCAATCGTCGATCCCCACCACGGCTGGCGGGACGAAGCCGGGGGTGCCGCGCCGCCTGACCAAGCGCAGCAAGGTGTCGTTGCTGAGGGGTAGCATCAGCCTGCGCGCCGGCCGGCCGCCCAGAGCCAGCGCGAGATGATGGACGATATGATCAATGCGAGCGGTCCGACGGGACCAGGGCGCCAGGACATCGGGATCGAACCGCCTGCAATGGAGGCCAGCATCTGATGATGCGACCTCTTTCGGACGATCTTCGCGAACGGGTTGTGGCGGCGGTTTTGAGTGGTGAGAGCCGCCGGTCGGCTGCCAAGCGGTTCGGCATTTCGGTTTCGGCGGCGGTGAAGTTGTTGCAGCGTCACCGGGCGACTGGCTCGATTGCGCCTGGCAAGATGGGTGGCACCGCAAACGGGCGCTGGAGCCGCATCGAGCCTTCATCGTGGAGCGGATCAATTAGCACTACGGCCGAAGTACTTGCCCGATTGGGAGGAAGCTCGAGCGCCGCCACTTGATTTGGCATTGCCGGCCGACGGCGCGGTCGCCTTCACGCCACCCTCGGCTATCTGCTCGCCAGCGGAACATCGGCTGGCCGGCAGTGAACCAATCAAGTGCGGCGTGCCGTTGAAAATCACGATCACATCCTGGATGCGGAACCGAGCTTCTCGACGAAGACCCGCGTGATCCCTTCCGCGACTTCGCGCTTCTGACTTGTCGAGCGGCCGGGGTAGAGATCGACCTTGACGAGCGGCATGTTGCAACCCCTTGACAAATCGATGCGACTGATCAGCAGGCCAGCTTCCGCGATCTCGCTATTGCGTCACCGACGTCGAGGTGCCCCAGGTGTCCGACAGCACGTAGCCTTGCGGATACGGGTCCGTCGGATCGAGATAATAATTGTGCTCGCCCGTGATCCAGGCCCTGCCCGTTATCCGCGGCACGATCGCCTTGCGCCCGGCGACTTCGGTGAGCTCGAGGATCTTGCCGGTGAAGCGCGAGCCGATGATGGATTCATGGATCAGCACCTCGCCTTCCTTCATCTGGCCCCGCGCCTGCAGCACCGCCATGCGCGCCGAAGTGCCGGTTCCCGTCGGGCTGCGGTCCGAGCGCCCGGGCGAGACGATGCAGGTGTTGCGCGTGACCTTGCCCGGTCCCTGGAACGGCATGGCGAACTGGACGATGGACACGCCGCGCACATTGTCGAACTGCGGATGCACGACATCGAGCTGCTCGCGCGCTGCGCGGCGGACCTTCTCGCCGGCAACGGCCAGCTCGCGCGCCTCGTCGGGAACAACTGAGAAGCCGAGCGCCTTGGCATCGACGATGGCGTAGAACATGCCGCCATAAGCGATATCCACCTTCAGCGTTCCCAACCCCTCGACTTCGATATTGGCATCGAGGCGCTCGGCGAAGGCTGGCGCGTTGCGGAAGGTGATCGACAGACATTTGCCGTCGCGGCATTCGGCGCTGACCTCGATGACGCCGCCGGGCATGTCCAGCTTGAAGCGCGTCTCGGGCTCCTGCATCGGCACCATGCCGGTCTCGAGCAGCACCGTGGCGATGCAGATCGTGTTGGAGCCGGACATCGGCGGGTATTCGGTCGGCTCCATGATGATGGCGCCCGCGGCGCAATCCTCGCGCGTCGAGGGCACCAGGAGATTGACATGACGGGCAACGCTGCCGCGCGGCTCACAGATCAGCATGCGCCTGATCTGGTCGTGATCGCGCTCCATCGTAATCATCTTTTCCATCATCGTGCGGCCCGCGGGCGGCAGCACGCCGCCCACGATGACGTCGCCGATCTCCCCCTCGGCATGGCAGCCGACGACGCGGATGCTGGTTTTGGTGCGCATTGTTGCTTCCCAGGTCTAGGTGCTTGGCAGATAACGCGGATAGCTGCGCGAATCCTGGATGATGACGGTCTTGAGGACACAAAATTCCTCGGCCGCATAGCGTCCGTTCTCGCGCCCGAATCCGCTCTGGCGCATACCGCCGATCGGTACCTCCGACGGCACGTCGAGGAAGGTGTTCACCCACACAATACCTGAGCGGATTTCTCGGGCCATGAACAGTGCCGTATCGATGCTGCCTGTCCAGATCCCAGAAGAAAGCCCGTAGAGCGTATCATTGGCGAGTTGGGCCGCCTCCTCGATAGTGTCGAAGGTGAGCACCGAAATGACCGGGCCGAAAATCTCCTCCCTGGCGATGGCGAGGTCAGGCGTTACGCCGCTGAAGATCGTCGGCTCGATGTAGTAGCCCGGCAAGGCTTCAATCGCCGAGCCGCCAAGAACGAGTGTGGCGGTACGCTTACCCTCGTCGATATAGCGCAGGATCTTGTCGTAGTGCGTCTTGCTGATGATGGCCCCATACCCGTTGCCGGCCTTGAGCGGATCGCCGACCTTAACTCTAGCCATCTTTTCCTTCAGCATCGCGACGAAGCTGTCTGCGATCGAGGACTGGACGAGCAGTCTGCTGCCGCTGCAGCATTCGGCGCCGGCGTTGTGAATGATGCCCTTCACCGCGCCATCGACAGCGGCTTCCAGATTGGCGTCGGCGAACACGATGTTGGGGTTCTTGCCGCCGAGCTCGACGATCGTCTTCTTGAGCGTTCCGGAAGCGGCCGCAATGATGGCACTCCCCGTCGCGGTCGATCCGGTGAACGAGACGACGTCCACGTCCGGATGCTGCGCGATGCGCTTGCCCACTGGATCGCCATAACCGGTGACGACATTGAACACGCCTTTCGGCAGCCCGGCCTCTTCAAGGATTTTCGCCAATAGGAGCGTCGTTCCCGATGTCAGCTCGCTCGGCTTTGCCACGACGCTGCAGCCTGCCGCCAGAGCGAACGGCAGTTTCTGGCTGAGCACCACGAGCGGATAGTTCCAGGGCGTGATCATGCCGACCACGCCGGCCGGCTCGCGCAACACCAGTGCCATCTTGTCGCTGCCGAGATTGGTGTGGCTGTCACCGTGCAGCGAACGCGCCTGTCCGGCTGCGAAGTCCCAGATATCGCCGGCCCATTGGATTTCCTCGCGGGCCTGGGTCAGGATCTTGCCCGATTCAAGCGCCTCGATCAGCGCAAGGTCCTCGAACCCCGTCTTCAGGCGCACCGATACGGCTCGCAATACCTCGCTGCGCTGGGCGCCGGTAAGGCCCGACCAGCGTTTGTCCTTGAATGCGCCCCTGGCGGCGGCGACCGCGCGGTCCACGTCCTCGACCGTGCCTTCCGGCCAGGTCGCCAGGAGTTGGCCGTCGCTCGGCGCGTGCCGCTTGATGTTTTTGCCACTGCTCGACCCGACGGAAAGTCCGTCGATATGATGGCTCATCCGCCGTGCAGATATCTCGCTTTTGAGCTCATCCATCTGGGTTCTCCATTTGTTTGCGTGCGAAAGCCGAGCCGGCGGCTATGCCTGCAGGATGACAACATCGTCCGCATCCCAACTTGCCCGGACAGTCGTTTCGGGCACGAAACTCAGGGAACGGACGTCCGGCACGGCAATTTGAATGATCGAACCGTTCGGCAACTGGGCGTGCACGCGCAGCGCCGAGCCGAGATAGACGACCTGCTTGACCGTTGCCTCGATACTGTTGGGCCGCTGCGCGACAGGGCTGGCATCGCCGGCCGACAAGCGCAAAGATTCGGGCCGGACCATGAGCGTGACTTGGCCGTCGGCCAGGCCCACCGCTAGGCGATCGACGGGCAGCTTCGCCAGCCACCCGTCCCCCTTGACCACCGCCTCGCCGCCAGCTCTTGTCAGCTCCGCTGGCAACAAGTTGGACTCGCCCACGAAATCCGCCACAAATGCGTTGGCCGGCTTGGCATAGAGCTCCTTTGGTGTGCCCACCTGCGCTAGCGCCCCTTGCGAAAAGAGCGCGATCCGGTCGCTCATGACCAGCGCCTCTTCCTGGTCATGTGTGACCGATATGACAGTCGCGCCGAAGCGGCGTGTGATGCGCAGGATCTCAAGCTGCATGGACGTGCGCAGCTTCTTGTCGAGCGCACCGAGCGGCTCGTCGAGAAGCACGACCTCCGGGTCATAGACAAGCGCGCGCGCCAGGGCTACGCGCTGCTTCTGGCCACCTGACAGCTGTCGCGGATAACGGTCGAGCAGATGGCCCAGGTTAACGACGCCGAGCATCTCTTCGGCCCGGCGGCGTCGCTCGAGCTTGCCGATGCCGCGCGATTCCAGCGGAAAGGCGACATTGTCGAGGGCCGTCATATGCGGGAACAGCGCATAGTCCTGGAAGACCATGCCGATATTGCGGCGGTGCGCCGGGATGCCGGCGATGTCGCGCCCCTTCATCAGCAGGCGGCCCCGATCCGGCTGCAGGAACCCGGCGATCAGCTGCAACGTCGTCGTCTTGCCGGATCCGGACGGCCCGAGCATGGTCAGGAACTCGCCCTGCTGCAGGTCGAGCGAGATGTCATGGAGGGCGCGGAAATGTCCGAACGACTTGCCCAACCCTTCGAGCTGCAACGCTGAAGTCATGATCTCCTCTAGAGCGATTGCCGGTTATCGGCGTCGGCCGGACGCAGCGCATAGACCAGCGCGAGGCCGACGGCCGTGATGATGATGAGGATGCTGCCGACCGCCGCGATCACCGGGCTGAGGCCGGTGCGCACGCCCGACCAGATCAGCACGGGCAGCGTGCGGTGGCTCGGCGACGACAGGAAAATCGAGATGACGGCCTCGTCCCACGAGGTGATGAAGGCGAAGACCGCTCCGGCCACGACGCCTGGCTTAAGTAAGGGAAGCGTGATCCGGAAGAAGGTCCGCACCGGCCCTGCTCCGAGGCCCGCACTTGCCATGGCAAGGTTCGGCGGGATGGTGTGAAGCGCAGCCGTGACCGCCACGATCACGAGGGGGATCGCCAGCACGCTGTGCGCCACCACAAGCCCGGTGATCGTTCCTGCCAGCTTCCAGCGTGAGAACACCATGAAGATGCCGATCGCAAGCACGATCACGGGCGTCACCAGAGGGCTGAGCAGGAATAGGCGAAGCGCGGGCTTGAGCCGGAGATCGCTCATGAAGAGCGCCAGCGCCGCGGCCGTCCCCAGGCTGACCGACGCGACGACGGTCATCAGGGCAACTTGGAGGCTGGTGAGGAAGGCTGCCCTCCAGAACGGGTCTGCCATGAAGGCTTCGTACCAGCGCAGCGAAAAGCCGACCGGCGGGAAGCGCAGGTCGTTGATGTCGTTGAATGAGATCGGAATGACCACGAAGACGGGAAACAGAAGGAAGGCGACGATCGCTGCTATCAACAGCACGAACAGGGCTTTCGGCAGCTTGGCGGAGATTCTCGCCACCATCTCAGGCCCCCGCGATTTTCTTCTTCGACACCGAAAGCAGCAGCGCGAAGGCCCCGAAGGCGACCGACGAGAAGATGATCAGCGCGACGGCCAGCGCGCTGCTGAAGGCGAAGTTCACCTGCTGGTTGATCTGATCGGCAATCAGCTGAGCGATCATGACATTGCCCGAGCCGCCGAGCACCGCCGGCGTGATGTAGAAGCCGAGCGACAGCGTCATGGTCAGCACCGTGCCGGACAATATTCCGGGCAAGGTGAGTGGCAGGTAGACTCTGAAGAAACTGCGCAGCGGCGATGCGCCCGAGATCGTGGCTGCGCGCATCAGATTGGGGTCGATGCCGCGCATGACCGCCACAAGCGGCAGCACCATATAGGGCAACAGGATGTTCGACATGCCGACGACGACGCCAAACTGGTTTCGGATGAGCGAGATCGGAGCGTCGATCAAGCCAAGCCCGATGAGCATCTGGTTGACGAGCCCGGTGTCCTGCAGAAGCACCAGCCAGGCGAATGTGCGCAATCGCGCAGTGGGGTGTTTGATACGAATACGGTCATGCCAGACCACTGTCTTCATGCGCATCCAGCCATTTGCGGCTGGATGCGCATTCTTGGGAGGAACTCAGCCCAGAAGCCATTCCTGGAATCGGGTGTCGACGGCTGCCTGGTTCTTGATCCACCAGCTATAGTCGATCGAGACCCGGGTATCGAGATGATCTGTGGGCAGGTTGCCCTTGTACTTGGCGTCGACGTTCTTGGCCGCCGCGACATTGACCGGCCCGTAGGGAAGGTATTTTGTCAGAGCTATCTGCGGCTTCTCGGACAGGAAGAAGGCAAGCGCCTTGAAGGCTTCCGCCTTGTTGGGGGCTCCCTTGGGAACGACGAACCATCCGCCGCCGCTCAACCATTCCTTCCAGACCACGCCGACCGGCGCGTTGTCCATTGCCGGAAAAGCGCGCGAGCCCCAGAGGATACCCATCGCGGCCTCGCCGCTGGTGATGAGCTGCTGGGCCTGCGCGCCGCTATCCCACCAGATCAGGTCCGCCTTGACGCTGTCGAGCTTCTTGAGGGCACGTTCGACATCGATTGGATAGAGATCTTTGACAGCCACGCCGTCGGCGATCAGTGCAGCCTCCAAGATGCCGCCGGCCACGAATTTCCATACAGCGCGCTTACCTGGGAACTTGGTAGTGTCGAAGAAGTCCTTGAAGCCTTCGGGCGCGGCGCTGGAGAATTTGTCCTTGCGATAGCAAATAATAGTGTTCTCGATGTCATTGCCAACGCGATATTTCATCGCATAACCCGGAAGCAGCATCGTCTTATCGACAACGGAATAGTCGATCGGCTCGAGCCATTGCCCGTCCTCGTCAAGCCCGAAGAAGTCGCCAGTGCTGGACAGATCGACCGTGACGTTGCCGGCCTCCACCATGGCCTTCAGGCGAGCGGCGTCGTCGGGGGTATCGAGCTGCAATGCAAGATCCGGATTGGCCTTTTGGTAAGGTTCGAACATCGCCTTCTTCAGCGCTTGCTCGAACGAGCCTCCAGACGTCGCGATGGTCAGCGAGCGCGACGCGGCGTGGGCGATGCCGCCGAAATCGGTGCCCGATAGAAGCGCTGCGCCTGCTGCGACCTTCCCACCGTAGACAAGCAGAGCGCGGCGCGAAATCGCCATAGACTTCTCTTTCATTCCAGTTCTCCTCCAATCATTTTTGTCGTTGCAGTTGCATGGACCCGAAAACAGGTCATGTTTCGGGCATGGCCAGCGGCTGCCCGAAATCGCTCAAGCCCGCGAAGCCTCGCGCAGACGTGCCGAGAGCTGCCTCCCGCCATCGATGAGGTAGCCGGTGTCAAGGCCGTGCGTCAGAAGGCTGAAGCCCAGCGCGCGATAGGTCCGAACATAGTCAAGGGACGCGACGTCGATACCAGCGGCGATGCCGTTGCGGTTGGCGGCGGCGGCGACCTTGCGGCAGGCCTCCTTGAGACCGTCGCTGAGCTGGCCAAGCGGCAATCCAAGGGACATGCAGAGGTCGGCGGGCCCAATATAAATGGCATCTATGCCGGGCGTCGCAGCGACCTCGTCAACTGCCTCTAACGCCTCGCGGCTCTCAATCTGCACGATGAGCGCGGTTTCGTTGGCGGTCGCGACATAGGCGGCTTCGTCCAGGTAGTAGTTGGAAGCTCGCCACGCACCGATCCCTCGCTTGCCGAACGGCGGATACTTGGCGGCCGAGACCGCCTCAGCCGCCTCTTTTGCGGAATTCACCATTGGGACGATCAGGGCGGTTGCGCCTGCATCCAATGCAGCCTTGATGAGGTCCGGGCTGTTATACCGGACGCGATACAGCACCGGTTTGTTGAAACGTTCGGTCGCTGGCAGAAGCGTGTAGAGCAGGTCCGGAGGAACGGGCGCATGCTCTCCGTCGAGCAGGATGAAATCGAAACCGGTCTGCGCCAGGAGCTCAGCGACGATCGTATGCGGGATCTGCATCCAGGTGCCGGTCACGAGCTCGCGGGAACGGATCATGTTGGTGAATTCGGCATGCAAACTCATAGACCTCTGACCTAACTCGAGCCTTTACCTCGATAGGTAATATATCACCGGTTACCAGTTGTCAATAAGCTAAGCGGGCCAGGCGGGATCACTGGATCGCGGCCCCGCCTATCGCTGAGCATTCGAAAAGCAAACGGCCGGAGCAGCGCAGAGGCGCCTGCCCGGCCGTTGAATGAAAGCCGAAATTTGCTATGAGCGAGCTGAGGCTTGCAGCATTTCTCTTGCCGCGCGTCCATCCTCTTGCAGCGCGCCATGCGAGCCGGCGGTTACGGACGTGAAGTCACCAGCAAGATGGGCGCTATCCACTGGTGCCTGCACCTGGTCTAGGACCTTTTCTCTTCCAGGGGCTGGATAGGCAAAGCAGCGCGGCCATCGCGCCAAGCGTGTCCCCAGGACGCGCCCACGCGCGTCGGGAAGGATGCGGAAGAATGCTTCCAGCCAGGCAGATGTTGTCGCAGCGTCGTCGCCCGGCGCTGCCGTCTCCGGATCGGCGCTCAGATAGCAGTTGAAGTGTGTGCGTTCCCTTTGACTCGGAACCTGGTCGGCGCTCGCCCTTGTCTGCAGCACGGTATTGAAGTGCGCATCCGCAGCGGTGATGAGGAATATGTCGTCCCAATTCGCCTTGCTGGCGCTGTCGAGCACGATGGCCAGCGTCACAGTGGGGTTCGTCTGGACCTTCTCGATCGCATCCAACTTCCATGCCGGAAACCAGGGAGCCAGTTCCGCTATGCCGGGGACAGGTATGGCGAAGACGACGTGAGACGCCCTGAATGTCGTTATCCCATTGCTAGGCATTTCGACCTCCAGCCCGTAGCATCCCTCCTCGGGCGGTGACACGCGCCAGACGGGGGCATTCAGCTCTAGCACATCACAGGCAAGTCTGTCGCTGAGCGCCTTGGATATCTGCTGCATGCCTTGCGGGATGTTGAGGCGTTGCCCTTTGGGGCGCACGAGATAGCTCGCGAAATACCGCAACGCGTACTGCGCCGAAAGAACGTCTGGATCCGCCGTGCTGCCGCCCCGCACGGCGTTGCGAACTATGCTTTGAACCATAGGATCAAGTGGTCCCAGGTGCTTGCTGAGTGTTTCCTGCGCGAGCGCTTGGGAACTCGCCGAAAGCCCACCGCCGGCGGCATAGGTTTCGTATTCTCGGCGCACATCCGCAAGAACCCTGCAAAGGTCGGCGTCGGCCCGGGGTGGGAGCTCAAGTCCGGCGACCTACTCTTCGTCATCACGGGCGACGACGGTTTCTCCGCCTATGCTGACGCCGAAAGAGGCGGGGCTAACCGGGATTGTTTCAATCCCAAGCTCGCGGCAGACCGCCTCGCTCTCAGTACCAACATAAACGAACATGGCCCCCAATGTTGATGTCCTCACCAGCGACATGATCGGTGCGTGTTCGCCCGCCAACATGCGGCAGCGCCTCGAACACTTTCACCCGAAGTCCGCTCTCGCGCAGGTGATAGGCCGTGCGAAGACCTGCCGGGCCGGCACCGATGATGGCTACGTCGAGATCTGGTTGATTGCGGGATCTCGAAAGCAAAGGGCCGGAGCGTGTGATTCGTGATGCACATTCATTGACGAGCAGGCAGTCGCTGGACGTGCCGCTGGGCGAATGGAGTCAGCGCTTCTCGTTCGTCAGGAGCCTTGCGTGGATTCAGCAGTCGGGCACAGGAGCTAAGGGGGCGAGCGGGGCACCCAAGTTGCCGTTCACTGATGGCTACGCGGATCTTCCTATCGGCTGATCTCGCCAACGCTGACCTGCTTCGAAACAGACTACGCCACATGATGATATGCAGGCCTGGCTGTGATCGTTCGAAAAATCCTCCATCGCAAATCTGGATCTGGTCGCGCAGATGCGCATGAAATCGCCCTTTGCCTCAGCCTCGCCGGTCGGGCGCCCCGGCTTTTTCGGAGGGCGCTTTGACGAGTGCGACGAGTTCTTCGTAGAGCGGCCTTGGAATGGTCACGCCGGCCCGAAGGCTGTTGAGGCGAGCCTCGTATCTGCGCTGCGAGGGCAATCTCGCGTCCTGGCCAATGATGGCGTCGAATAGCATCTCGGCGCGAGCGAGGTTCTTGCCGAGCGCTTCCCCCAGGAAGACGCTTGGGTCCAAGACGAGGATCAACTCTCCGTGGCACGGCATGGCGCCGAGCTCGTTGTCGAAAGCCTTCGATTCCAGGCTGATCATGTCGTCGATGAGCGGACCTGCCAGAAGCTCCACCATGGTCGACAGGGCCGATCCTTTGTGCCCGCCGAAGGTCAGCATCGCACCCCTCAGCGCTTCCGCCGGATCGACGGTCGGGCGGCCGCTTTGATCCAGCGCCAGCCCCGGCGCAATGCTCTTGCCGGCCCTTCTGCGTAGTTCGATTTCACCGCGGGCCGTCGCGCTGGTGGCAAAATCGAAGACGAACGGGTGATTGTCGGCGCGCGGCCAGGCAAAGGCGATCGGATTGGTGCCGAAAAGCGGTCTGGTGCCACCGGCCGGCGCCACCCAGCTGTGGCTTGGCGTCAACGCCAGAGCCGCGAAGCCCTGCTCGGCCAATGGCTCGACCTCGGCCCATAGCGCCGAGAAGTGGTAACATCTGTTGATTGCTAGAGCAGCGAGACCCTGGGAGCGCGCCTTGGCCAGCGCCAAGGCGATGCCTTCGTTATAGGCATAGGGCGAAAAGCCGTAGTCGGCATCGACTTTTACGATCGACGGTGCGGTATCGTTTATCTTCGGTCTTGCCGCCTTGTTCACGCGGCCGGTGGCGAGCGAATGCGCGCAGCCGATCAATCGATAGAGACCGTGAGAGTGGCATTCGTCACGCTGTCCGGCAACGATGACCGCCGCTACCGCCTCTGCGTGTTTTCCGGCGAGACCGGCATCGCGCAGGATATGTAGGCTGAGATCGCTGGCTTCGCCAAGTGTCAGCGTCACCTCTTCCGTCATCATGTCCATGCCCACCGGTGCCCCCCGCTAACCCAGGGTGAGCCATATAGTCTTCAGTTGCGTGTACTGATCGAAGGCTTCCAGTCCCTTGTCGTAACCGCCGAAACCAGACGTCTTGTAGCCGCCGAACGGCGTGGTGATATCGCCTTCCCCATATCCGTTGACCGCCACCGTTCCCGCTTGCACAGCGCGGGCGACGCGGATCGCGACATTGATATCGGTGGAAAAAACCGTGGCCGCGAGGCCGTAGGCGGAAGCGTTCGCGATCCGGATCGCGTCCTCTTCAGTGTCGAAAGGGAGGACGGCCACCACTGGTCCAAAGATCTCGTCGCGTGCGAGCGCGGTATCGGGATGGACGTTGTCGACGACGGTCGGCTCAACGAACCATCCGCCTGTTTCCTGGAACAACTGCTTGCCGCCCGACGCAATCGTCGCACCATCCTTGCGCGCCTGCTCGATGGCGCCCAGCACGCGCGTCAGGGCAGACGCTTCGATCAGCGGTCCAAGCTTGGTCGTATGGTCGGTGGGTTCGCCGACGACCCAGTTCTTCGAGGCCTTGACAAGGCTGTCCACGAAATCCTGCTTGATGCTCGACTGGACGAGGATGCGCGAACCGCATGTGCAGTTCTGGCCCATGTTCCAGAACGCCGCATTTGCGAGGTTCTCAGCGATCCGATCGAGATTTTGAGCCGCATCCGCCATGACGATCTGGGGGCTCTTGCCGCCGCATTCCAGCACGACCTTCTTTAGATTGCTGTCGGCGGAGTAGCGCAGGAATTGCCGGCCGATTTCCGTGGAGCCGGTGAAGGAGATGACATCGACATCGGGATGGAGCCCGAGCGCCTTGCCGGCGACATGGCCAAGTCCGGGCACGACGTTGAACACACCCGCAGGAATGCCCGCATCGAAAGCTAATTCGGCAATTCGCAACGTTGAGAGCGGCGCAAGCTCCGCCGGTTTGACGACGATCGAGTTACCGGCCGCAAGCGCCGGCGCGATCTTCCAGGAAAGCGTCCCCGCCGGAAAATTCCACGGCAGCACCATGCCGACCACGCCGACCGGCTCGCGAACGATCAGCCCCAGATTGCCCTCTCCTGTAGGTGAGATCTTGCCGAAGACCTTGTCGATGGCCTCGGCATACCAGCGGATGTTGCTGACGACGTCGGGAACGTCGAGGTTCTCGCAGTCGACGATCGGCTTGCCCGCGTCGATGGAATCGAGAAGGGCTATCTCCTGTCCGTTGGCTTCGACCAGCTCCGCGAATTTTAGGAGGACCCGCTTGCGTTCGCGCGGCTCGATGCGGCTCCAGGCGCCCGCATTGAAGGCAGCGCGCGCGGCCTTGACTGCCGCGTCGACGTCGCTGGCCGAGCACGCCGCCACTTCAACGAGCAGCTTGCCGGTCGCTGGGTTCAGGTCTTCGAACTCGGCCCCGCCCTCAGCATCCACGAACTTGCCGTCGATGAAGGCTTGGCTTCGGACATTGTCTGGGAGGATTTTCATTTGTCGTTCCACTGGCGATCTGACTTGGCGCTCACAGAACCTTGCTCAGGAAGGCCTTGGCGCGGTTGCTCTTGGTGTTGGTGAAGAGTTCCGACGGGCTCCCCTGCTCGACGACCACGCCGCCGTCCATGAAGACGACCATGTCGCCGACCTCGCGCGCAAAACCCAGTTCGTGGGTGACCACGATCATGGTCATCCCGTCGGAGGCTAGCTCGCGCATCACGTTGAGGACCTCGCCCACAAGTTCAGGGTCGAGAGCACTCGTCGGTTCGTCGAACAGCATCAGCTTCGGTTTCATCGCCAGAGCCCTGGCGATCGCGACGCGCTGCTGCTGACCGCCCGACAGTGTCCTGGGATAGGAAGCCGCCTTCGCGGTGAGGCCGACCTTTGCCAGCAATTCCATCGCCTCGTCGATGGCTTGCTGCTTGTCCAGTCTCTTCACCCCGACCGGGGCTTCAATGATGTTTTGCAGCACCGTCATGTGCGGAAAGAGATTGAAGCTTTGAAACACCATCCCGATGTCGGCGCGCTGGCGCGCCACTTCGCTCTGCTTCATCTCATAGAGCTTCCCGGCATGCTGCCGATAGCCGACCAGTTGGCCTCCGACCTGCAGCAGGCCTTTGTCGATGCGCTCGAGATGGTTCATGCAACGCAGGAACGTGCTCTTGCCTGACCCCGAAGGCCCCAGGATGCAGGCGACCTTGCCGTACTCGACGATCAGGTCGACACCTTTCAGCACACGCAGGCTGCCAAACGATTTCTCGACCCCGCGCGCGACGACGGCGAAACCCTGGGCAGGCCGGGAGGGATAACTGGACGCCGGCATCTCAGGCAACCCTCGCATGTTCGACCGGAATATCCGCAGCGTCTTCCGAGGGCGCGACGGCGGTCCTGCGGTCGCTCCTGCCGAAATGCCGCTCGAGGAAATATTGCCCGATCGACAGCACCGTCGTCAGCACCAGATACCAGATCGAGGCCACGATCAGCAGCGGAATGGTCTGGAAGTTCGCCGTGTAGATAAGCTGCGCTGAATAGAGCAGTTCCTGCATCGCGATGACACTGACCAGCGACGTCGTCTTGAGCATGCCGATGAGTTGGTTGCCGGTCGGCGGAATGATCACGCGCATCGCCTGCGGCAGGATGATGCGCCACATGACGCGAAAGCTCGACATGCCGAGCGCCTCTGCCGCCTCCCTCTGGCCGACGGGGACAGAGTTCAGGCCCGAGCGCACGATCTCGGACATGAGGCGCCCTCGTTCAACCCAAGTCCGAGGAGTGCCGCGACATAGACGGTGATGTACTGGTTGGCGTCGAAGCTGCCGAGGCTCGGACCGAAGGGGAAGCCGATGGTGATCTGCGGATAAAGCGCCGAGAGATTGAACCAGAAGATGAGCTGGACCAAGAGCGGCGTGCCGCGAAACACCCACAGATAGCCGGAAGCCACACTGGCCAGAACCCGGTTCTCGGATATCCGCATAAGCGCGATCGCAGTGCCCAGCACGATGCCGATCGCCATCGCGGCAACGGTCAGCCAGATCGTCATCAGCAGGCCGGATATGATGGCATCGTCCAGCAGATACTGAAGCACGATCTCCCATTTGAAGCGCGGGTTGGTGATCATCGAGACCACCAGCCCAGCCAGGACAACAAGAATGCACGCGGCGGCCAGCCAACGCCCGTAGTGCCTGAGGGGGACGACGGGCATTTTCTCGATGTCCTGTCCCGCGGACCGGATTGATAGGTCTGTCACTGGCATTCCCTTGGGGTCATCCTTGCATTTTGGCCGCAGCAAGAGTAATCGATAACCGGTAGCCGCTTATATAGTGACGCTCGCATCGAAAGCAGTCAAGGCCCGTGCGGCCGAAAATGACAGGAGATTGAGTTTGGCAGCAATGAACCAATGGTCCAACTGGGGCGGCAACCAGACTTTCCAGCCAACGAGAACCGTCACGCCGGCGGACGAGGCGGAAGCAGTCTCGCAGATCCGGGCCGCCATTGGGCAGAAACGATCGGTGAGAGTTGCGGGTAGCGGGCACTCGTTCACTCCGATCGTGCGAACGGATGGCGTGCTCTTCGACTTCTCGAAACTCAGCGGCGTGGTCTCGGTCGATCAGGCGAGCCGCCGTGCCGAAGTCCTTGCAGGATCGAAGATTGCCGCGCTGGGATCCCCACTGTGGGACGAGGGACTTTCGATCGCCAATCAGGGTGACGTCGACGTCCAGTCCATCTCGGGCGCCATCGCCACGGGCACCAAGGGATCGGGAAGAGCCTTCGGCTCGATGTCGTCGATGGTCACCGGCCTGAGGATCGTCAACGGCCGGGGCGAGGTCGTGGACATCGATCAGTCCGATCCCGAGAAGCTTCGCGCGGCGCAGGTCTCGCTTGGGCTGCTGGGGCTGGTTCTGAGGGTCGGCCTGCAGCTCGTGCCAGCCTATCGGCTGCGCGAGGAAAACATCATCCTGCCGATGGCCGAGGTATTGCGGCAGTGGGACTTCCTGCTTTCCGAGTATCGCCATTTCTCGTTCTGGTGGATGCCGACCGACCGGTCCTCGCACATGTACAAGCTTGGCGAGGTCCCGGCGGATCATTGCTTCGTCAAGCTGCTCAGGGAAATTCCCGCCGATGACCCGGAAGTGCCTGTCGGCGAGATGAACCGGCGAACGGACCGGGCCTATCGCATCTACCCCGACGGCACGACGGATGCCGAGTTTCACGAGCTCGAATACATGGTCGGCGCGGAGGACGCGCGCGCCGTGGTCGAGCGGATGCGTGATCTGATGTGGAAGCGTTTCCCCGACGAGATATCGCCGCTTCAGGTCCGCTGGCAGAAGGCCGACGATGCATTCCTGTCCGCCCAGAGCGGCAGGGACACGACATCGATCTCGGTTTCGGGCGAGATAGGCCGGGACTATTTCCCGTTCCTGCGCGCCGTCGACGAGGCGCTGCAGCCGTTCTCGGCCCGCCCGCACTGGGGCAAGCTTCACTTTCTCGACCGCAACCGTATCGAAAGTATCTATCCGGACTTCGAGCGGTTCCAGAAGGTGAGAAAGGAAATGGATCCCGACGATCTGTTCCTCAACCCTCACCTTTCCGATCTCTTTGGCTGAGCGATGAAGGACAGCGACTTTCCTGACCTCGGAAAATCGCTGTTCGACGTGTTGATCGTCGGCGCCGGCATCAACGGCTGCGCGGCTGCCGAAGAACTCGCAAACCAGGGGTACAGCGTTGCTCTTGTCGACCGTGGCGATCTCGGAGGGGCGACAACGGCTCGCTCCGGCCGCGTCCTGCATTGCGGCCTGCAGCTGCTGGCGCCGAAGCGATCCGCCTTCGACTATTTGACGGACCCGCTTGAGCTGGTCACGCGTCTGCGGTCGGCCAGGCGCGCCGTCCGGGATTTCGAAGAGTTCTGCCGCGAGCCGCCGCGCCGGCTTGAGCCCATGACGACTTTCGTGCCGATCTTACGCGATAGCCCCTACAAGGGATGGCAGGTCGATCTGGGCGCCGGAATGATCGAGGCATTCGGCGGCAGCGACGCAAACATCCAGTACCGTCGCTGGAGCCCGGCTGAGAGCCGGTCCAATCCTTTCGTAGCGGGCCTTTCAGGTCGCGAGGGGCTCCAGTCGGTAGTCTCGTTCCAGGATTTCCGGTTTTGCTGGCCGGAGCGGATCGCGATCGATGCTGCACTCGCCGCCGAGCGAAGCGGCGCTGCACTTGCCTCTTTCGCAAGGGTCGATGATCTGTGGCGCGCATCGGACGGGCTCTGGCACGCCGGACTGACGGAGGTCGGTGACAGCTGCCGGAACACGCAAGTGTCGGCGCGGATCGTTCTCAATCTTGCCGGCGTGTGGGTGGACGACGTGATCGCCAGCGCAAAGCCGCAAACGGCAGTCTCCAAAAAGGTCGTCGCCGTCAAAGGCGTCTATCTGCTGGTGAAGCTCCCGGAACCGTATCGCGGCCTAGGCCTAGCCGGAGCCAACAGCATCGGCGAGCCGATCTGCTGCCTGCCCTGGAACGAGCTCCACTATATCGGCCCCACGGAAACCCGGTTTGCCGGCGCCTTCGACGATGTCAGGCCTGAAGAGCAGGACATCGCTTTCCTGCTGGCCGAGATGGGCAAGTTCGCTCCCGGCCTTTCGCTAACCCGAAGCGATGTTCTGATGGCCTGGGCCGGCGTGCGCCCGATAACCGCCGACCGTCGCTATCCCAAGGGCAAACGACTGCCGTTCAACGTGGTGCATGACCTTGCCGCGGAAGGGCTGCCGAACATGCTGGCCCTGAGCTGGGGGATTATTGCGAACCATCGCTCGACGGCTCGTGCCCTAGCCAGGGCGGTAAGTTCAAGAATTCGGCCGTCGAGGCCGGCTAAGCCGCGCCAAGGCGGATACATCGCACTTCACGGGACCGGGCGCCGATTGCAGGACGACTATCCAGCCACGGACGACGACGTCAGGTTCTGCGTCGAGCGCGAACACGCACGGGACCTGACCGGCGTGCTGTTCAGCCGGACCGGCCTCGGCTGGACAGGCCGCCTGACGGCCGATGCCGTTCTCGCCGCCGCAAACGCGATGGCGCCGCTCCTCTCATGGGGCAGAAGTCGGACGCTGGAAGAATGCGGCAGGTTCAAAGCAAGGCTCAAGACCGACCATTGCTACGAACTCATGTGAAGATTGACGGCCGGCTTAACCCGCCCGCGTTTAAAAAAATCCCGCCTCGAAGGAGGCGGGATCGCAGGTCAGCGCGGGTTTCAGAACCCGTACTTGGGAGGCGTCGAGCCCTCCTTGTAGATGACGGCTTCCTTTGCCGCCCCATAGGAGGTGTCGTTCTTCTCGAGGATTTTCGCGTATTCGCCGCTGGCGATGAGATGATCGTAGGCGGCCTTGATGGCGGCGAGCAGCTTTTCCGAGTTCTCGTTGCGGGCGACGGCGGTAGCGGTCGGCCCTCCCCCGATCTCGCCGGAGGCATCGAGGCCGCTATCCATGTGGATTGATTCCTGGGCGCCGCCGCGATTGATCAGCACGCCTTCGACGCGGCCGCTGTTGAGCGCGAGCACGGCGTTGCTGATCGACGGGAAGGCGCTCACAGTCGCGGCCTCCGAGCACTTCTTCGATGCCGCGTTCAGCGTCTCCAGCTCGGCGGATCCGGCCATGGCGCCAACGATATGGCCGCAAATGTCGGTTAGGGCCGTCGGCTTGTAGCCCTTGGCCTTGGTGACGAGGAAGGAGCTGTAGTCCTGCCAGCTGGTGACGAAATCCGCCACCTTCAGGCGCTCGGCGGTGACATAGAATTCGCCGTAGGAGATGTCATATTTGTTCGCCTGCAGCCCGGTGAGCGCGGCCGCGAAAGGAATGAGGGTCACTTCGGCCTTGAGGCCGAGCACGTCGGCCACGGCATGCGCGAGGTCAGGATCCATTCCCTTGAGGTCGGCGCCCTCCTTGTAAGCGAGAGGCTTGCCGACATCCGGCACGGCGATCCGAAGCACGCCGGCATCCTGAATGGCTTTTGGCAGGAGAGCGGCGACTGCATCAACCTTGCCACCTTCGGCATGCGCGGCCACGACCAACGAAGTGCTGGCCATGGCGGCAATCATGCAAAGGGCATTGCGTCTGTTGAAGATCATACTGTTTCCCTCCGGTTTTCTTGTGTGAGTTAGAACGTCACGGTCAGGGCCGCGCGTTGACAATAATGGCTTACGTGTAATATGTTACCGCTTACCGATTGCTTTGACAAGCGCGTTCTTCAGGGGCAGGCTAACGCCCCAGCCAGCACGCCGTCAGCGTTATCGATCGAGTGAGCCACATGGTCGGGAGTGAGAGCCGGAATGACGAATACGACTTACGATGCCGTTGTTATCGGCGGCGGCCCAGCGGGGATTGCAGCGGCCTGGGAGCTGCGGGACAGACGCATCCTGGTGCTCGAGAGAACTCACCGCCTGGGCGGGCGTCTCTTTTCAATGAGTCGCGGCGACTACTGGCTGAACCTTGGCGGCCATCTGTTTCCCGCGGCCGGCTCGCATATGCGCAACATCCTGCATTCCATTGGGCTCGACGTCATTCGCATCCCCGGCAACAAATTCGCGATCTACTGGGGCGGAAAAGTCTACAAGCCGAAGGCGGTGGCCGCCCTTCCGCTGACGCTAAAGATGAGTATCCGCGAGCGCATCTCGCTGGCCTCGATCGGACTTCGCATGCTAAAGGCCGTCAAGGGCTGGCAGCAGGCCATGCAACCGGTCTACGGGGAAAGCAACCAGAGGCGGCGGGCCAGGGTCGCGCACTACATGGCGGACATCTCGTTCCGTGACTTCATCGGTCGTCCCCCCAAGCGGGTCGAGGCGCTGTTCCAGTCAGCGGCAAGGCGCGCCGCGGCCGAAATGGAGGACCAGCACGCCGGGGTCGGGGTCTCGCTCTTCGGCGCGGTCTGGGCCGGCAAAGGCGACTCCATGGCGCTCAATCTCAACGGCGGCTCCGGCCGGTTCGGCGAGGTGATGATGGAGCTGCTCGGAGACAGGGTGCAATACAACGCCACGGTCAAGTCGGTCGAAAAAGTAGGTGACAAGGTCTCGGTTACCTACGAGATGAACGGCGGCACCCACACGGTTTCGGCTTCGCAGGTGATCGTTGCCGTTCCCGCCTATCAGGCGGCCGAGATCGTGCGCGACATTCCGGACAATGTGCGCACGACACTGAAGAACGTGCAGTACGGACCGTTCCCGACGATGGGCATCATAACCGACGAAACCGGGCCGATGCCCTATGACGACATCTATGCCATCACCACGCCGGATGCCTCGTTCGACATGTTCTTCAATCACGCCAACCCGCTTCGCACAGGCCCGAGAAAGCCCGGCGGCAGCCTGATGGTCTATTCCGGCGGCGAGCCAGCGCGGGAGTTGCTGAAGCGTTCCGACGAGGAAATCCGCGATACCTATCTCGCCGACGTCTACAGGATGTTCCCCGAGCTCAAGGGTCATATCAAGGAAGCGGTGGTGCAGCGCTGGGTTCCCGGCAATACCTATCGCCCGGCGGGCTTCAATTTTGACGCCATGCTGTCCTATTGCGAAAGGGACGATGTCGATATCCATTTCGCCGGCGACTACTTTGCCGAAATAGGCAACATGGAAATCGCGACCGGATCGGCCCATGAGGCGGCCCGGCGCGCCAGGGTCCGGTTGATGGACAAGGAAAAGAAATCCGCCAAGCTGAAGGTCGTCGGCGCCTCCAGATGAACAGCCCGACAATTCGGTTTGGACTGATTGGCGCGGGCGTTGCTTCCGAGACCCATGCGCGTGAATTGAGACGCGTGCCCGGCGCCTCGCTCGCGGCGGTTTTCGCCAGGGACGCAACCAAGGCTGCGGCATTCGGCGCCGCCTTTTCCGTCCCGAAATGCTATTCCGACATTTCAGCGCTCCTTGCGGACAAGGACATCGACGTCGTCATCATCACGACCCCGAACGGCCGGCATCTCGACTATGCCGTTGCCACTGCCAGGGCGGGCAAGCATGTCGTCGTCGAAAAACCGCTGGAAATAACCGAAGACCGCGCGTCGAGGATCATCGATGCCTGCCGTAGCGCCGGCGCGCATCTGTTCGTCATTTACCAGCGGCGCTACTCCGCCGCCGCGCGCCAGGCGCTGGCGGACATCCGCGAGGGCAGGCTCGGCCGCATCGTCCTGGTCAACATCGTGGATAACCAATATCGCGCGCCCGCCTACTATCAGAAAGACGCATGGCGCGGCACGTGGGACATCGAAGGTGGCGGCTGCGTCATGACCCAGTCGACGCATCTCATCGATCTCGCGCAATATCTGGTTGGACCGATAAGGTCGGTGTTCGCGCGAACCAGAACGGCATACCACGAGATCGAGACGGAAGACGTGGCGGTCGCCGTCTTCGAATTCGCCTGCGGCGCGATCGGCACCTTCTCCTCGTCGACCGCCGCCTTTCCGGGACAGCGTCACCTCGTGACCATTTCCGGGACGGAGGGCTCCATCATCATCAATGGTGAGCACGACGAGATCGTCTTCCGGAAAACCAGAGGCGACGCGACAGCGTCGGGCATTCCGCAATCCTTCAGTTTCGCGGATCCTACCGATCCCCGTGACTATCCGACCGACGGTCAGCGTGCTCAATTGCAGGCGATCGTGAGCTCGCTGCGCGCACAGAATGCGCCAGCGATCGATGACGTGGACGCCCTCATAGCCGTGCGCGTGATCGACGCGATCTACCGGTCATCTGCGGAAGGACGGCCTGCCGAGGTTCACCATTCGCGGGATGCCCGGGCATAGCGTTTTCGGCATGGAATGGCGTCCCAGCCGCGCATATTGAATTTTCTCTTTGTCAATGCGAGAATCGACGATAGATCGCACGTTATCGGTGATCGCTTGTCGGCTGAGGAATGAATGGACAATCGCTTGCAACATACCAACCTGAGGGATCAAGCCCTCGAGGTTTTGAAACTGCGGTTGATTTCGGGCGATCTGGCACCCGGACAGATATATTCCGCGGCATCTTTGGCTGCAGAACTAGGCGTCTCGAACAGCCCGGTGCGCGAAGCAATGCTGACGCTCGTCAATCAAGGTTTGATGGAGGCGGTCAAGAATCGCGGCTTCCGTATTGTGCCGCTAAGCGAGAAAGAGCGGCGAAACATCTACGACCTTCGCCTTCTTATCGAAATACCCTCTATGGCACGACTTGCCTCCATGAAAGAGAAGGTTGCGGCCCGCAGGCAAGAATTTTCCAAGATCGCTTCCGATATGGTTGACTGCGCCAAGAAGGGAGATATCGTCGGCTATCTGGATGCCGATCGTCGTTTTCATATCGGGCTGCTCGATATCCTGGAGAACGACCACCTGACAGCCATCGTGGAAAACCTGCGCGACCAGTCGCGGCAGTATGGCCTCAAGGCGCTTTCCGAGAGCGGCGCCTTGGTGAAATCGGCCGAGGAACATCAGCCGATCCTCGATGCGCTGATTGCCGGCGACCGCAAGCTCACCACCAAATTGATGACCGACCATCTAAGCCACCATGTTACCGACTGGGCCTGATTTCGCGTGCAGGAAAAAGGGGCGCCGCGAGGGCGCCCTCCCTCCAGTCTAGCGCCCTACCCCCGTCAGCAGGCTCGGATCAATCTTCGACAGCGCCTCCTTCAATTTTTCAACCTGGGCGGCCGAGTACGGACGGATTGGGGCGCGGACTTGGCCAACAGGCAGCCCCAGGATCTCGCAAGCCGCCTTCACGCCGCTGTTGTAGGGCCCGCTTCCGAGGATGCGAATGATGGGATTTATCTGCCGCCAGATCGCCACGGTTGTCGCGGCATCTTCCTCCTGAGCGCAGCGATGCAGCTTCGCCAAAGCCGGCGCCATGAAATTTGCAATCCCCATGACCGTCCCCGGCGCCTTCAGCATCAGCGCCGGCAGCATCAGGATATCCTCGCCGTTGAAGAAGGTGATCTTGTCGGAATGGTCATAGAGCAGCGTGTTCATCTGCGCGAGGTTGGCGGATGAATCCTTGACGAATTTGACCTGAGGGATCTCGCTCGCCAGACGGACGAGAAAATCCACGTCAAGGTGCAGGCCCGTAGCCGGTGGGAAATTGTAGGCGCAGATGGGCAGGCTTGTCGCATCGGCAACCCCCGCGTAGTAGGCGAACGCCTCCTCGAGGCCGATCGGCTCGTAGTACGGGGTGGCAAGCATGATTGCCGTGGCCCCTGCCCTCTCGGCATGCTTGGACAATGCGATTGCTTCTCTTGAAGATGTGGCGCCCGTATGGGCGAGCACAGCAACCCGTCCTGCCGTCTGTTCAGCGACGATCTCAACCAGCCTCAGCCTTTCCTGATGCGAAAGGACTGAGAACTCGCCCGTGCCACCCGCCGGGACGAACCCGTCGACGCCATCGGCGATATTCTGGTCGATAAGTTTCCTAAGAGTCTTCTCGTCGATCTGCTCGCCATCGGACGTGAACGGAGTGACGATTGCAGAGAGTACACCCTTGAGGGCCATTGGTTTCTCCTGTGCCGAAATACTGACGCGAAAGGCCTTGCATTGGCGGCCATCGCATTCGTTTGCGAAAACTCCTCGGACGAATTGTCCTCCGAGAGGTGCTTGCCCGCGCTATCTGACCTCAAAGAGTGCCGGTCCAAGCGCCTTGTGGTCGACGGAAATGCCGAGACCTGGGCCGGATGGAGCCCTACCCCGACCCTCCTTGGACCGCGGCAGATAACCCGCGACATGCTCCTTGGTCCAATCGTTGAAGAAGGAGGCATGCAGCAGGGCTTCGGCCTGGGTGCTTGCGGCGACGTGGGCAACCGCAGCCGTCGTAACGTCGCCGCCCCACACGTCCTCGATGCACATCGTCATTCCAAGGTCCTGGGCTTGGCCGCGCATCCGGACCGCGCCGGTGATGCCACCGAGTCGACCGAGCTTGATGTTCACCGAGCCGGCGCCGGCTTCGTATTTTGCGCGATAAAGCTCGGCCGAATTGACGACGGACTCATCCATGACCAGCGGCAGTGAGCTCATCTTCTGGACAATGGCGCAGTCGGCAGTATCACGACAGGGTTGCTCGACATAGACGTTGAGGCCGGCCAGCTCGCGAACCGCGATGATGCCGGCCTGCAGATTCCAGCCGCCGTTCGAATCGGCGATGATCACCGCATCATCCCTGCAAGCTTCGACGACGCTGCGCGTCCGCCTGGCGTCATCGAATGGATCATTGCCGACCTTGACCTGGAACCGATTGATCCCGGCCTTGCTGCGCATCCTGACAAATTCGGCCATCTGCTCGGGCGAGGCGAGCGGAACGGCCTCGTAGAGCGGAAAAGCCTCCTGCGTCGTCCCGCCGATCAGCGTCGAGATTGGAAGGTTGGCGACTTTTCCCAGGATGTCCCAGCAGGCAATGTCGATGGCGCTCTTGGCGTTGTTCTGCCCGAGAAGAACGGCATCCATCGCCTGGTGGACTCTCGACAGGTTCGTCGGATCGAGGTCGATGATAACGGACGCCAGAACCCTGATGGCTTCGCGCGTACCCTCGGCGAATGTCGGTAAATAAGTTCCGCCGAGAGTGCTGTTTTCGCCCCACCCTTCGACGCCAGCATCGGTGCGTATGCGCACCAGTGTTGATGCCTGGCTCTGCGCTGCGCGCCCCTTCGACATCACGTACTCGCCGTGGGCGTAGGTGAGTTCGTATCCGAAAGCATCGATCGCGGTGATTTTCATGTCGGTTCCGGCGCCGCTTGGTTTTGGTTATTGGTAACCGGTAATATGTCACCTTCTACATGGTTGTCAATTCCACGATTTGGGGGTATGAAGCGGCCACTTCGACCTGGGAGAACCTGAAATGAACGCCAATGTCTTTTCCGGCTGCATGCCGGCGCTGATGACGCCTTGCACGAACGACCGCCTTCCCGACTTCGACGCGCTCGTGCGCAAGGGCCACGAGCTGATCGCCGCCGGCATGTCGGCGGTGGTCTATTGCGGCTCCATGGGCGATTGGCCGCTGCTCACCGACCAGCAGCGCATGGAAGGCGTCGAGCGCCTCGTCAAGGCCGGCGTGCCGGTCATCGTCGGCACCGGCGCGGTCAACACGGCCAGCGCCGTGGCCCACGCCGCCCATGCCCAGAAGGTCGGCGCACGGGGCTTGATGGTCATCCCGCGCGTCTTGTCGCGCGGGCCTTCGGTGACGGCCCAGCGCCACCACTTCGAGGCGATCCTTGCCGCCGCCCCCGACTTGCCGGCGGTGATCTACAACAGCCCCTACTACGGCTTTGCCACGCGCGCCGATCTGTTCTTTGCGCTGCGCGCCGAACATCCGAACCTGGTCGGCTTCAAGGAGTTCGGCGGACCGGCGGATCTGCGCTATGCGGCGGAAAACATCACCAGCCGCGACGACGAGGTTGCGCTGATGATCGGCGTCGACACCGCCGTCTTCCACGGCTTTGTCAATTGCGGCGCCTCGGGCGCCATCACCGGCATCGGCAACGTGCTGCCCAAGGAAGTGCTGCATCTCGTCGCTCTCAGCCAGGCGGCGGCGAAGGGCGATGCCGAAGCGCGCCGGCTGGCGCTGGAGCTGGACACCGCTCTCGTCGTGCTGTCCTCCTTCGACGAGGGTCCGGACCTGGTGCTCTATTTCAAGCACATGATGGTGCTCAAGGGTAACCCCGAATACCGGCTGCACTTCAACGAAACGGACGCGCTGAGCGACAGCCAGCGCGGCTATGCCGAGCAGCAGCTTAAGCTGTTCGACGCCTGGTACGCCCATTGGTCGAGGCAGCCTGTTATGGCGAAATACGCTGCCTGACCTATAAACCTGCCAGAGACATTCTCAGACGCCATATAGTGGGCGGCCCCGGCCGCCCGCTCGCCTCTCGGATGGGCGGCCTATTTCCGGCCTGAGGGGCTTTGACGACCGGCCTGCACTCCGGCGTTGGTGCGGCTCGCCATCTGAATCATGGTCGGCAATCAGCGAAAGGTAACGCTCAAGCGCCTTCGCGAACTTGGCGTGCCAGATTTCATGCGCGGTAGCCAAATCCCCGTTCCGCAGACTCTCGAAAAGCTTAACCACGCACCTCTCTGCGTCACCTTTTCGATCTGTGTAGACGACACCCAGGTGGTGGTTGAATCGCCTAACGTCGGGCGTCAGCTCGGAAAAGTATTGCATGGTCCGCTGCAATCCCGTCGCGTCGATGATCGCCTGCTGGAATTCAAGATCGTTGCGAATGGTCTCGGCCTGGCTATCGAGCTTCGCGAATTTGACCGCGTTGCCGGCGAGTTTCTCCAACCGCCTGAGGTCGGCGGTGGCCAGGCGACCGGCTCCGGACGGAGTCGTTTCGGCCTAGAGCTCAGTGGCGGACGCTCGGGTGCCACCCGACGCTGATGCTCCTTTATCCAGCCGATTGTGACATTGGTTCCATGACATCGAACGACAACATTGCATTTCCAATAGATTCTTTTGGAAACGGAAAGCCGCCGCACCCTCCTTCGAAGTGCGACGTATCTTTTCGGCATTTGACCCACATCGTAAGATTCGAGCTACTGCCGTAATACATCCTGACCGCCAATCCTTCTTAAGCTCCCGAAACAGAGAGTCACTTGAAGAAATCACCTGTGTACCTCAATGCTCTGCGCGCTTTCGAAGCCAGTGCACGTCACGGCAGTTTTTCGGGCGCTGGCAAGGAACTCAATGTTACGGCGGCTGCAGTCGGCCAGATGGTGCGAGGGCTTGAGGATTGGCTGGGTATTCCGCTGTTTCATCGCAGCATCACCGGGAAGGCGAGGCTCGCCTTGACCGAAAGCGCCGAGCGCGCGCTTCCGGACATCCGAGCTGGACTGGATCGCCTGGGAGTGGGGCTTGAACGGCTTCAGGAGTCAGCGACGAGCGGCATCCTCAATGTCACGGTTAGTCCGGCTTTTGCCGCCAAATGGCTGCTTCCGCGCATCGATCGCTTCCAGGCCAAATTCCCTGACACGGACATTCGGCTCGAAACGAGCCTGAAGCTTCTCGACTATAAGGCGCATGGCATCGACATAGGGGTCCGATACGGAGACGGAAACTGGCCTGGCCTCGTCGCAGACAAGCTTATGGAGGAGGAGGTCTTTCCGGTCTGCTCGCCCAGTTTCCCGGACATGGGAAATTTAGCCGAACCCGCTGATCTCGCTCGAACGACACTCGTCCACGACCTCTCCGTCGATCCAGCAATTGGTTTCATTACCTGGGACATCTGGCTGCGGGGAGCAGGTGTCCCTGAGAGTCAACCGACGAGGGGCATGAGAATCGACAATTCGGCTGCCGTGCTCCAGGCGGCGATCGAAGGACAGGGCGTGGCCTTGGCGCGCAGCATCCTGGCGCGCGACGATCTGGCGGCCGGACGGCTACAGCGGCTGTTCCCCGCAATCAAAGTGCCGTCAACTCTAGCCTATTATGTGGTCTATCGCGCGGAATATGCTTCATTGCCAAAGCTGCAGGCGTTCCGCAGTTGGCTAGTCGAGGAGGCGGCAGGTCGCCCCAGCTAAGCCCATCATTTCCTCGGGCCAGCTTCACAGGCACCGGCAAAGCTTTTCTTTGTCGGCCGCAAGAAACTCTCATTTGTCAGGACGGCCCTTCAGCGGCAATCAGATGCCGGAGATTAGAAGACGCTGGAAAAGATAATCATGGCTTACCTTGAGATCACGCTGCAGATCGCTCCCGAGAACCGAGGTGCCGCCGCCGACGTCTATCAGAAGTACAAGCAGCCGTTCCTTGCCCAGATTGCCGGCACAACTTCGAAGGAGCTTCTTATTGGCGACGATGACGTTCAGCTCCTCCACGGCTTCAAGAGCATTGAGGGCGCAAAAGCCTATGCCGACAGCGCAATGTTCAACGACGATGCCGTCACCGGACTGATGCCACTTCTGTCGGCTCGGCCGGAATTTCGCATTTACGCCACGGCTTGAGCCACGACGACGACGAGCGCGGATCTGGACTCTGGTTCCAATGGCTTGCTCAATTTCTCAAAGCATTCTGGTCGTCGGCGGTGGACTCGCCGGGTTGGCGGCTGCCTATCGCCTCCATCGTGCTGGCCTCGAGTTCACTATGATCGAGGCGCGGGAACGGCTGGGCGGACGCATCTTCACGGCTGGTCCCGCGGGCGAAGTTTCAAACGATGGATTTGATCTTGGTCCGTCCTGGTTGTGGCCTGACATGCACCCCGCGGTGCGCCGATTTGCAGATGAACTGGGGCTTGCGTTTTTCCCCCAGCATGCAGATGGCGCAATGCTGTTCCAGCGGTCACAAGAAGTCGAGCCGGAGCGCTATCGCGTGCTCCGGCAGGAACCGCCGTCCATGCGCCTCGTTGGCGGCAGCGGCTCAATCATTTCTGCGCTTGCGGCACGTTTTCCGCAGGGCCGCATACGCCTCGGTGCAAGAGCAATCTCAATTGTACGAACCATCAAAGGCGTGATGGTCCGGTTCCAGGTTGCCGATGGTTCGTTTGAGGACCTCGAGACTGGCCATGTGATCTTCGCGATGCCGCCGCGCCTACTGGCGGAGACGATGGAATTCGATCCCGCTCCGGACGGATCGTGTCAGAGACTGTGGCGCGACACACCGACCTGGATGGCTCCCCATGCCAAATTCTTTGCCCTTTATGACACGCCATTCTGGCGCCCAGCGGGACTTTCAGGCGCCGCGCAGAGCATGACAGGTCCGCTCGTTGAAATCCATGATACCACCACGGCATCGGGGAAGGCTGCCATATTCGGCTTTGTCGGCGTCCCAGCGCAATACCGAAGACAAGGTGGCGGAAAGGCCATCATCAATGCTGCAGTCGCGCAGCTTGGGCAATTGTTCGGACCTGAGGCGCTGACGCCGGTGACAACGCTTTACAAGGATTGGGCTGCCGATTCATCGACGGCGACATCTTTGGACCAGGTAGGTACCGGTCATCCGGCTGGCGGTAAGCGTGAGTGGGTTGATCGCAATTGGAGGGACTGGATAACGCTAGCAGGCAGCGAAACCGCCGCCCACGACCCGGGCTACCTGGCTGGGGCCATTGAGGCGGGAGAACGGGCCGCCGTTAGGCTGATCGACAGACAGATCGACAAAAGTGTCTTGCCCACCGCATTCGGCCAGTGAAGGAGCGCAAATTATGAAAGGGACTTACAAGGCGATGCAGATCGGCATGTCTGGCAGTCTTGAACTGGTGGAGCGGCAAACGCCGACGCCGAGGGCTAGTGAAGTTCTCATTGCCGTGGAAGCCTGCGGTATCTGCGGAGCTGACGCCACCGACATCGACCGGGCTGATCGAACGCTGAGGCCGCCCCGCGTTCCCGGTCACGAGGTCGTCGGCCGCATCATCGCCCTGGGCGAGAACACGCCTTCGATCTGGAAGGTCGGTCAGCGCGTCGGCGTCGGCCGCCTCGGCGGTCATTGCAACGAGTGCGGCGAATGCCGCCGGGGCCGTTTCAACCTTTGCCGTGACCAGCCCACCGTCGGCTTCACTTGCGACGGAGGTTATGCAGAAATGATGATCGCGCGAGCGACGGGCCTCATTTCCATTCCGGTCGAGTTGTCGTCGGAAGAAGCAGCACCGATTCTGTGCGCCGGCATTGCCACGTTCAACGCGCTCAAAAAGTCAGGCGCCGAGGCGGGCGATACCGTCGCCATCATAGGAATCGGCGGCCTCGGGCACATGGCTCTGCAATATGCTCGTAAAATGGGATTCCGTGTAGTGGCGGTCGGGCGCGGCGAAGATATCGCCGCGGATGCGGGACGGCTCGGCGCTCATCGTTACATCGATGCCAACAAGGAAAACGCGGCCGATGCGCTGAACGGCATGGGCGGCGCGAAGGCCATCCTTACGACGACCGGTAATTCAGCGGCCATCGCCGCGCTGATGCCTGCACTTGCGCCGGAGGGTCGCCTGGTGGTGCTCGGCGTCGGCAAAGATCCGCTCCAGGTCTCGACGGGATATCTGGTGGGGGCTGAACGTGGCATTATCGGCTCGATTACGGGGTCACCATTCGAAAACGAGAAGACGTTGGATTTCAGCGTCATGACGGGAGTGCGACCGATGATCGAAACCATGCCGCTGGAGCGAGCCGCGGAAGCGGTGCAAAAAATGAGGTCCGGCGACGTGAAGTTTCGGATAGTCTTGACGATGGGAGACCGATCCAATGCGCATCAATGATGACTTGACGAAGCCGGTCATCGTTCACGCTGCCAGGCTCGACTGGATACAAAGTCCAGCCGCGGGCGTCGAGCGCCGCATGCTCTATCGCGTTGGCGGCGAAGTCGCTCGGGCGACTTCGATCGTCCGCTACGCTCCCGGGAGTGCCTTTCCGCGCCATGTGCATGCCGGCGGCGAAGAAATTCTCGTCCTCGAGGGAACCTTCCAGGACGAGCATGGTGACTATCCAGCGGGAAGCTATTTCCGTAACCCGCCCGGAACCTCGCATGTGCCGGCGGCGGAAGGCGGTTGCACGATCTTCGTCCGTCTTTGGCAGTTCCGGAAGGGCGACGACGTGCAGATCGTCCGCCGGCCCGGCGAGGGTGAAGCAGCACAGCTGCGTAACGGATCCGAAGAGGCACGCGTCCTGTTCTACGACGCCAAGGAGCGTGTCTCGATCGAGCACTGGCGGCCTCATTCCTCCATAGCGGTCGATAATCACAGCGGCCTCGAGTTCCTTGTGCTGTCCGGTGACCTCACCATCGGCGGCGAGAACCTGGAACAGCAAAGCTGGGCTCGCTTGCCCGCGGGCAAGCGACTTGAGGCGACGACAGGTCCAAACGGCGTCCAGATCTGGATCAAGGATGCCCCTCTTCAGCACCCTGACGTGTTGCCGATGCCAAGATGATGCCTACGGAGGGTTCTTCATGCGCCGCAAGGTCAACGCTATGGCTGCGTTTCGAAACTGAATTTGAGCAATCACCGGTATGGACTATCGTCCCATTTCCTGGGCAAGCTTCAGGAACCCGTCGATGTAGGAGGTCCTCTCCTCGTCGTGCCTCACACCAAGGTTGATGCTCTTCCGGATGCCGGAATCTCCCAGGCGCAGTGCGCGTATCAGCAGGCCGGATGCATCCTCGTGCAGGAGCCAATCGGGAAGAACCGTCACGCCCCGGCCCGCGCATACCAGTTGCAGCATCAGGTCAATGGTTTCCGCAGTGCGATGTTGACGCGGCCTGCAATGTGCCGGAACAAGGAATCGGGTGTAGATGTCCAGGCGCTCCAAAGTGACGGGAACCGTAATCAACTCTTCGTCCAGGAGATCTTTCGGTTCAACGTATGCTCGGCTGGCAAGGGGGTGAGCCTCATGCACCATCAGAACGAGCTCGTAATCGAATACGGGAGTGAACAGTAGTTCCGGCGTCTCCACCGGATCCGGCGTTATCAACAGGTCAATCTCATAACCCAGCAGCGCTTCGACCCCGTCGAAGCGGAAGGCGGTGCGCACGTCGAAGTCCACGTCGGGCCATTGTGTCAGATAGGGAGTTGCAATTCTCGTCAGCCATCGCTGGCAGGGATGACACTCCATGCCGACGCGAAGCACTCCCCTCCTCCCCAGCGCGAAGTCCGTCAGGACACGCTGCGCGTGCTCCAATCTCGCATTCACCAATGAAGTCGCAGTGCAGGAAAGAGTCGGTGTGATCCAGTTCGAAATCGACGATCAGACCGGGGAGGAATTGGCCGCAGCCCTTGATCAAATTCGTTCTGCCGACGGCGTCATCGATGTGACCCAGTCCCCAGCCTTCGGCAAGAAGGGCCGGATGATGGCCTCCGTGCAAGTTCTCACCCGCCCCGACGCGATAGAGGCAATCGGCACGCTCTGCTTCCGACAGACCACGACCCTTAGCCCGCGCAGCCGGACCGAGGCACGCACCATCCTGCCCCGGCAGGCGTTCACGACCAGCAATGGAAGAGGGTGAAGCTAGCCGATCGCCCCGGCGGGCTGATGATATGGCTTGTTGGCGTATACTGGCTCCGCTGCATAGCGAGATCACAACGTCTTCAGCAGTTCCGGCAGAATGACGAAGAGATCGCCGACGAGGCCGTAGTCGGCGACCTGAAAGATGGGTGCCTCCTCGTCCTTGTTGATGGCGACGATGATCTTCGATTCCTTCATGCCGGCCAGATGCTGAATGGCGCCGGAAACACCGACGGCGATGTAAAGGTCGGGAGCGACCACCTTGCCGGTTTGGCCGACCTGCCAGTCGTTGGGGGCGTAGCCAGCGTCGACGGCGGCACGGCTGGCGCCGACAGCGGCGCCGAGCTTGTCGGCAACCGGTAGGATGACTTCCTGGAATTTCTCCGAGGAGCCCAGCGCGCGGCCGCCCGAGATGATGATCTTGGCCGAGGTCAGCTCCGGACGGTCGTTTTTCGATACTTGGTTTTCCACAAAGGCCGAAACGCCCGGATCGGCTGCCGCCGCGATAGGTTCGACGGCAGCCGAATCGCCCTGGGAGGCTGCGGCAAAGGAAGCGGTGCGGACCGTGATCACCTTCTTTGCCTCGGTGGCCTGCACGGTCTGGATGGCGTTGCCGGCATAGATCGGCCGCTTGAAGGTGTCTGGCGAGACCACCTCGATGATCTCGGAAATCTGCGCGACGTCGAGCAGGGCCGCGACGCGCGGCGCGACGTTCTTGCCCGACGAGGTGGCAGGGGCGACGATCGTGTCGTAGAAGCCGGCGAGCGAGATCACGAGCGCTGCGGTCGGCTCCGCCAGGCGCTCGGCGAGCTCGTCGGCTTCGGCGAGCAGCACCTTACGAACACCTTTCAGCTTGGCGGCGGCGTCGGCCGCGCCCTTGGCGCCTTTGCCGGCCACAAGCACATCGACATCGGAACCGATCTGGAGCGCCGCCGACAGCGCCTTTGCAGTGTGGTCGGAAAGCGTTGCGTTGTCATGCTCGGCTATCACAAGGATGGTCATTTCGTATTGGTCCCGTTTGAATGCAATTGCCGAGTCCCCAGCGACATGGCCAATCTCTTTGCACTGCTGGTGGTCCTCTCCGCTTCATCCAACCGGCTTTTGGTGACCGCGGCTCGGAGTGCCTTCTCCGTCTCGGCTGACAGTCTCGAATGGCGAATCAGGGAGGATGTTGTTTCGCTCATTGCCCTGCCTCAGAGCACGCCGGCTTCGTTCTTGAGCTTTTCGACCAATTCGGCCACGCTCTCGACCTTGACGCCCGCCTTGCGGCCGCCCGGCTCTTCGGTCTTGATCACCTTCAGCCGCGGCTTGACGTCGGCGCCGTAGTCGGCCGGGGTCTTCTCGTCGAGCGGCTTCTTCTTGGCCTTCATGATGTTGGGCAGCGAGGCATAACGCGGCTGGTTGAGGCGAAGGTCGGCGGTGACGATCGCCGGCATCTTCAGCTCCACCGTCTGAAGCCCGCCGTCGACCTCGCGCGTCACCTTGGCATGATCGCCGGCGAGCTCGATCTTGGAGGCGAAAGTGCCCTGCGCCCAGCCGAGCAGCGCGGCCAGCATCTGGCCGGTCTGGTTCGAATCGTCGTCGATCGCCTGCTTGCCGAGGATCACGAGGCCGGGCTTCTCCGCCTCGACCACGCCCTTCAGCACCTTGGCGACGCCGAGCGGCTCGGTCTGCTCGTCGGTCTTGACCAGGATGGCGCGGTCGGCGCCCATGGCGAGAGCGGTGCGCAGCGTCTCCTGCGCCTGCTGCGGGCCGACCGAGACGACGATGATCTCCTCCGCCTTGCCGGCTTCCTTGATGCGGATCGCTTCCTCGACCGCGATCTCGTCGAACGGGTTCATCGCCATCTTGACGTTGGCGAGCTCGACGCCCAGTCCGTCGGCCTTCACCCGGACCTTGACGTTCGCATCCACAACCCGCTTCACGGGAACGAGCAGCTTCATTTGATTATCCTGTTGTGAGCGCTTAGCGACTTCAGATCACGGCTTCTTCGAGGAAGGGTTCGTTTCGTGGGATGCGCTCGTAGCAGAACGGCGACAGGTCGAGCGTCTGGAAGGCTCCATGGATGATGAGTTCGGATACCGCCCGACCGACCGCCGGCGACTGCTGCAGGCCGTGGCCGGAGAAGCCGTTGGCGAACATGAAGTTCTTCACCTCGGGGTGGAAGCCGACGATGCCGTTGTGGTCGAGCATGTTGTACTCGTAGTGGCCGGTCCAGCTGGTCTGGACCTTCAGCGCGTCGAAGGCCGGGATGCGATGCCAGAGCGACGGCCAGATATAGTCGTCGAACTCCTCGAAATGCATATCGAAGTCGTCGTAGTCGGCCGGCCCATCGCCCTGCGGCGTGTTGCCGGTGAGGAAGAGCTCGCCTTCGGGGCGTACGAATGTGCCGGAAAGATCGATGACATTGGGCATGCGGCCGGGGATCGGATTGGCGCTGGCAAAGACGAAGCTGTAGCGCTTGTAGGGCGCGACCGGAATGGACAGCCCGGCCATTGCCGCGACCTGCTGCGCGCGCGGGCCTGCCGCGTTGACCAAGGTGCCGCAAGCGACCGTCTCGCCGGTCGCGAGCCGTGCCGAGATCACCCGCCCGTCGACGACATCCAATCCCGTCACGGCGTTATCGATATATTCGACGCCACTGGCGCGCGCGGCGCGGCGGAAGCCGTTGAGCAGGCCCATCGAATCGAACCAGCCCTCTTCGCGAGCGCCCCACGAGCCGCCGCCGAGGTCGTCGACATTGAGCCAGGGGAAGCGCTCCTTCAGCGCGCCCGGATCGAGGAAGACCGTATGAGCGCCGAGGCTGCGCTGCAACTCGACCCGTTCCTTGGCCGCTTCCACGCCTTCCGGTGAGCAGCAATAGAGATATCCATGTTCCTTGAAGCCGAGATCGGGGGCCGTCTCATTCGGGTAGAATGGCGCCATCCGCTCCTGGAAGGTTCGGATGATCTCGATGCCGAACTGGCTGATCTTCACATTGATCGGATTGGAATATTGCTGGCGGATGGCGCTGGTCGAAAGCGCGGTCGAGGAGAATTCGTAGCTTGAGTCGCGCTCGACTACCAGGATCGAGGCGCCGCTGCCCAGCGCCTGGCTCAGCCAATAGGCCGTCGACGAGCCGATGACGGCGCCGCCGACAATCACGATGTCATAGGCGCTGCGCGACGGTGCTTTGTAAGGGGGGATCGCCACGGCTGTCTCTCCGCTCTGCTGGTTGCCGCTCTTATTGACTGAACGACGCGATCAGGGCGTCCGAGCCCCGCGCCAGCAGGCCGAGGTCGGAGCCCACCGCAACCATCGTGAAGCCGTCGGCGAGATAGCGGTCGGCATCGGCCTTCACCGGAGCCAGGATGCCGCTGGCCTTGCCTGCCGACGCAGCGGCTTTGCGAACGGACGATATCGCCTGCTGCACGTGCGCGGCGCCGGGATTGCCCATCGCGCCCATATTGGTGGAAAGGTCGCCCGGCCCGACGAAGAGAACATCTACCCCGTCGACCGCCGCGATCTCGGCGGCGTTGGCGACACCAGTCTCATCCTCGATCTGCACGGCGAGCAGCTGCTGCTCGCGCGCTTTTGCATGATAGCCGGCAATGCGGCCGAAGGCGTTGGCGCGGTGACCGACCGAGAAGCCGCGGAAGCCGCCGGGAGCATAGGTCATGGCGGCAATGATCGCGCGCGCCTGCTCGGCCGTGCGCACATTGGGGATCATCAGGCTGCGGGCCCCGACATCGAGCGCCTGCTTCATCAGATTCGCATCGTCCGACGGCAAGCGCACCACGGCTTCGCAAGGAAACGCCGCAGCGACCTGAAGCTGCGCCATGATGCTGCGCAGATCGTTCGGGCTGTGCTCGCCGTCGATCAGCAGCCAGCCCGCCCCGGAGCCTGCTACGACCTCGGTGGTGAGCGCGGAGGCCAGCGAGCACCAGATGCCGATATGAGCCCGGCCGGCCTGAACGGCCGTCTTCAGCGAATTGATGCGCTCTTGCATTTTGCGATCGGCCTCCATAGAAACGGCGGGATTGAAATTTGTATGATGTCCTATATCATATGATTTTATGGAGCCGCAAGACCGATCTGCGGCCAAAGTCGCTCAAAGGAGTTGCACATGCAAATCGGCTTCATCGGGCTAGGCGTCATGGGCGCGCCGATGGCGCGGCATCTCGCCGATGCCGGGCACGGGATCGTCACGGTGCTGAACCGCTCCCCTCTTCCAACGGATCTGAAAGCATCTGTCGTCGCCTCTCCCGCCGAGGTGGCAAGGACGTCCGAGATCGTGATCACCATGCTACCCGACACACCTGACGTGGAACGTGTCCTGCTCGGGCGGAACGGTGTGCTGGAAGGAATCTCGGCCGGCAAGCAGGTGATCGACATGAGCTCGATCAGCCCGATCGCCACGGCCGAGTTCGCCGCAAAGATCAGGGAAGCAGGCGCCGGCTATCTCGATGCGCCGGTTTCCGGCGGCGAGGTCGGAGCCAAGGCGGCGAGCCTCACCATCATGGTCGGCGGGCCGGCTGCAGAGTTCGAGCGGGCGCTGCCGATCTTTGAGAAGCTCGGCAAGAACATCACCTTGATCGGCGAACGGAACGGCGCCGGCCAGACCTGCAAGATCGCCAATCAGATCATCGTCGCTCTCAACATCGAGGCCGTCGCCGAAGCGCTGGTCTTTGCCGGCAAGGCCGGTTGCGACCCGGCCAGGGTGCGCAGCGCGCTGATGGGCGGCTTTGCCTCCTCGCGCGTGCTCGAGGTGCATGGCGAGCGCATGATCGCCCGCAGCTTCGCGCCGGGTTTTCGAATCCGGCTGCACCAGAAGGACCTCAATCTCGCGCTGGAAAGCGCGCGGGCGCTCGGCGTCGCCCTGCCGGGCACGGCAACGGCGCAGCAGCTGATGAATGCCTGTTCGGCCCGGGCGGGCGGCGCAGAAGCCGACCATTCGTCGCTCGTGCGGGCTCTCGAGATCCTGAGCGACTACGAACTCTCAAACGGAAAGGAATAACCGATGCGCGGAACCGGCAAGGCCGACGTCTTCGTCATGCTGGCCCATCCCGTGGGCCATGCGAAGAGCCCCGGTATCTTCAACGAAATCTTCGAGCAGAAGGGGCTCGACAGCCTGATGGTGCCGTTGAGCTGCCGTCCGGAGGACTTCGATACTTTTTGGGCCGGCATCACGGCGGCGGAAAACATCCGCGGCGTGATCATTTCGGTGCCCTACAAGGTCCCGGTCTACCACAAATGCGCGGCCGCCCATGACCGCGCCGCGCGCGTGCGGAGCGCGAATTCCGTGCGCCGGCAGGCTGACGGCAGCTGGTATGCCGATAATTTCGACGGCGTCGGCTTCATCGACGGATTGAAGGCGGGCGGGCACCAGATCGCCGGCAAGCGTATCCTCCAGGTCGGCGCCGGCGGCGCGGGCGCCTCGCTGACCTACTGCCTCGCCGAAGAAGGCGCGGCGGAAATCCGTTTGACCGATATCGACAGGGAACGCGCGCAAAAACTCGCTGCACTGGTCAATGAGGCTTTTCCCAACTGCCGCATCGAGGTGGGAGAGCCCGATCCATCCGGCATGGACATGGCGATCAACGCCACGCCGTCCGGGCTGAAGGCCGGCGATCCATTGCCGATGGATGTGAGCAAGCTGACGCCGCAGATGACGATCGTCGACATCATCATGGAGCCGGCCGAGACGCCGCTGCTCAAGGCGGCGAAGGCGATCGGCTGCCGCATCCAGCCGGGCCGGCCGATGATGGATTTCCAGGTCGAGGCCATGGCCGCATTCTTCGACATCGAACGGAAGGACCGCCGCAATGGCTGACGTATCGACCGCCGTCGTCATCGGCGGCACGTCCGGCATCGGCCGCGCGATCGCCGAGCGCTTCGCCGAGGATGGATATCACGTGGTCGTCGCCGGCCGAGACGCCGTTCGCGGCAAGCAAGCGGCAAGCGCGTGCGAGAGCATAGGCGCGCCACGCGCGCTCTTCGTCCAGACGGATATCGGCGATCCCGCCTCGGTAGAAGCGCTGGCGCAAGCCGTCGGCGATGCCTTCGGCACGCCGCATGTCGTGGTCAATTGCGCCGGCATCCTGCAGAGCGGCAAGCATGTGCTCGACCAGGACCTCTCCGAAGACGAGCAGATGTGGCGCATCAACTATCGCGGCACGCTGCTTGGCTGTCAGGTATTTGGGCGGCTGATGTCGGCTGCCGGACGCGGCGCGATCCTCAATGTCGGGTCGCTCGCCTCTTTCGCGCCGCTGTCGCTTCCTGCTTACACGCCCGGCAAGCATGCGGTGCTGGCCCTCACCCAGATCCTGGCCGCGGAGCTCGGCCCGCATGGGGTTCGCGTCAACGCCGTGGCGCCCGGCTACACGCTGTCGGACGGACTGAAGGCGAAGATCGCCAAGGGTGAACGCAACCCGGAAGCGATCCAGGCCACGACTGCGCTGCGCCGCTTCGTCGAACCTCGCGATGTCGCGGAGGCGGCCTTGTTCCTCTGCTCGGACCGCGCGGCCTCGATCACCGGCGTCACGCTTCCGGTCGATGCCGGCTGGCTCGTCCAGGCGCCTTACGCGCAATATTTGCAAGGCAATCCCATCCGGCAGACGCCGGCAATCTGAAAGGCATATCGTGAGCGATATCCAGCGTTTCGACTTCGACACCCGCATCCATCACGGCGTCATCCACAACGGCACGCTCTACCTCACCGGCCAGGTGGCGAGACCGGGGCAGTCCGCGGCCGACCAGATGCGCGAGGTGCTCGGCAAGATCGATGGTCTGCTCGCCAAGGCCGGCACCGACAAGACCCGTATCCTGCACGTCCAGATGTGGCTGGACGACGTGCGGGATTTCGATGAAGTGAACACGGCGTGGGACGCCTGGATGCCGAAGGAGCATGCGCCGGCGCGCTCTTCCGGCGAAGGACGGATGGCCAAGCCCGGCATGCTGGTCGAACTGATCGTCACCGCGGCGGTTTGAACCGTCTTGCCGGTTCGGGCATCATCCCGAATCTGAACCTGAACGGAAGGACCTCAATGACGAAGCGCAAGCCGCTTTCCACCGTGGTGGCGGAGAGCCTGGCCGAAAAGATCCGCTCCGGTGAATTGCAGCCCGGGGCGCAATTGCCGACCGAAGCGGAGCTTTGCGCCGAATATGATGTCAGCCGCACCGTGGTGCGCGAGGCGGTGGCGCGCCTGCGTTCGGAGGGTATGGTGGTGCCGCAGCAGGGACGCGGCATGTTCGTCAGCGAAACGCCGAGCCCGCGCAATTTTTCGATCCCCGACGAGGCGCTGCGCACCCTGCCGGAGACCATCGCTTTGCTCGAGCTCAGGCTGAGCGTGGAAGTGGAATCGGCAGGGCTCTGTGCCGAACGGCGGACCGACAAGGAGGCCAGCAATATCCGATCAATGATGGAGCAGATCGACGCGCAGCAGGCGGATCCCGCCGCCGTCCAGATTCACTACGACTATGATTTCCACCTCGCGATCGCCAAGGCGGCGCGCAACGAGTTCATCCACGGCTTCCTCGCCTATCTCGGGCCGATGATCGTGCCGCGTTTCCAGCTCGGCTATGTCGTCCAGCCGGCGCTCAAGGACAGCTACTACGCGCGCATCCACAGCGAGCACAAAGCCATCGTCGACGCCATCGAAAGGCAGGACGGCGGCAAGGCCCGGCAGGCCATGCGCAAGCATCTGCAAAATAGCCTGGGTCGCGTGCGCGCGCTGGCGAGAGCCTCCGGCGTCGAGGCGACGGACGCGAAGCAGAAGGCCGCCCGCTCTCTGTTCAAAGACATGAAGACGCCTGCCTCTCCGGGAGCATGACTCTCTAATGGCAACGATTGCGGGTGATGGACCGCCTGAATTGCGAAAGCAATTTTTGACTGCCCCGCCTCGACAGCTGAGAGGAAAGGGGGGCACCTTCGCCCGGTTCTCACCGATTGCTGCTCCTCCTAGCAGCGCGTGCAATGAACGATTTCTAAGCCTCCGCGTAATTTGTGAAAGTTGATCTTTCCTGTTTGCTGTTTTTCTTGGTTTTGCCGGATTGGCAAAAGTCACACACTAGGCTAGGTAATTGGGGAAGCCCACGTGACCACAGCCTTCATCACAGGTGCGACGAGCGGCATAGGGCGCGCCATGGCGGTCGCCTTGAGCGATGCCGGCTACGAGGTCTATGCGGTCGGACGCAGCAAGGCGGCGCTTAAAGCACTGCAGGCCGAGCGCCCGGGCATCGTGCCGATCGCCGTCGATGTCACCGATCGCGAAGCACTGGAATCGGTGTTGGCGGGCCTCACCATCGACGTCTTGATCAACAACGCCGGCATCATGCCGCCGCTCGGCAATTTCGCCGACATGAAAATCGCCGACATCGACACCACGCTGGAGGTGAACCTCAGCGCGGCGATCCTGCTCACCCGGCTCGTCGTGCCGCAGATGCGCGAGAGGCAGTCCGGCCACATATTGTTCACCGGTTCGGTCGCGGGCCACGCCGCATTCTCCAACATTGCCGTCTATGCCGCCACCAAGGCGGCCATCTCCGGTTTTGCCGGCGCGCTGCGCGCGGACCTCTCCCCATCCGGTATCCGGGTCACCGAGATCGTCGCCGGACGTGTCGAGACGCAGCTCTACAACGACATCCTCGACACCAAGGCACGCGAAGCCATGTACGCCAGCAAAGTGGTGCAGCCGGATGACGTGGCCAGGATGGTCGTCGCTGTGCTGGCGCTCCCCGCATGGGCTGACGTTACCCGTTTCGACATCATGCCGACCTGGCCGACCTCGCCGAGCGGCACCAAGTAAGGAACCCTGGAATGAAAGACCTTTCCGTTCTGATCGTTGGCGGCGGCGCCGGCCTCGGCGCTCTTCTCGCCCGCATGGCCGTCGAGGCCGGGGCGGCAAAGATCGGCATCATCGACATCAATAAGGAAGCCGCCGAGAGCGCGCTCGAACCGGCAAAGGCCAAGGGCCTGCCGACTGCGGCTGCCGTTTGCGACATCCAGATCGGCCCTCAATGCCACGCCGCCTTCGACGCAATCGTCGCGAAGCTCGGGCGCGTCGACACGCTGATCAATTGCGCCGCAATCTATCCGCGCCGGCCGCTCCTCGAAATCACCGACGCCGAGTGGGATGCCTCCAACGGCATCAACATCAAGGGCACCTACCACATGATGGTGGCCGCCGTTCGCCACATGCAACGCCAAGAGCCGAAAGCCCAGGTGCGCGGGCGGATCGTCAACCTGACATCCGTCGACGCCTTCAAGGCGCATCCGCAGAACGCGCATTATGCGGCCACCAAGGCCGCCGTCGTCAGCCTGACGCGCTCCTTCGCCCATTACGTCGCCAAGGACGGCATCCTGGTGAACTCGGTGGCGCCCGCCGGCATGGCCACCGAGAAGGCCAAGGCGCTCGGCTTCCTCGAGGAACTGGCCAAGGCAAGCCCGCTCGGCCGTGGCGCCGAGCCGACGGAAATCGCCGAATGGGTGCTCATGACCGGTGGGCCGAAGAACACCTACATGACCGGCGAAAACGTCATCGTTTCAGGCGGTTACATCTACGCCTGAACCAATTTTGTCAGCCGGACGCAGCTGACATCCAGCAGTGCATGACCGACGGAGTCTCGAACCAAAGGAGGCGGAATTCACGATGACCGGCAAGCTTCGCCTTCCTTCGCTCAATGCGCTTCGCGTCTTCCACGCCGTCGCGCTGCACAAGAGCTTCCGACAGGCGGCGGATGAGCTCTTAGTGACGCCGCAGGCGGTCGGCCAGCAGATCAAGCTCCTGGAAGACACGCTCCAGGTGACGCTGTTCGAACGCAAGGGCCGCTCGATCGAGCTGACCGAGTCGGCAATCGTGCTTTCGCATTACGTCAAGGCCGGCTTCGACGAGTTTTCCGAAGGCGTTCGCCGCGTCACCAAGTCGAACTACAGGGATCGCATCAATCTCAATGCGAGCCCATACTTTGCCACGCATTATCTGCTGCCGAGGCTTTCGCTGTTCCGCGAGATCCTGCCGGGCGCCGACCTGCGTCTGACGACGATGGTCGACCTGCCCGACTTCGGCCCCGACGACATCGATATGACGGTGCAGTGGGGCTACGGCAGCTGGCCGGACTACGAGACCACTCTGCTGGTGCCGGATCCGAAGATCATCTGCTGCACCCCGGCGATCGGCGAGAAGATCAAGTCGGCGCAGGACCTGACGCGGTTCACCTTATTGGACACGGTCAAGTCCAAGCGGCTGTGGCCGGACATATTGCGCCACCTTGCCGTCGAGAAGGCCGAGGGCGACCGCAGCATCGGCTTCGACGACGCGGCGACCATGCGCCGTGCGACGCTCCAGGGCATCGGCGTGGGCTTGGTCTCCGTCATCGACGCCGAGGAGGACTTCAGGTCGGGCGCGCTGGTCGCGCCGCTCGGCCGCGACGCTCTTTCGGACATGAAGCCGGAAGAAGTCCCCGGCTTCTACCTCGTCATGCCGCGCGGGCATCTGCGCGTGAAGGCGGTGGCGGCCCTGCATCGCTGGCTCGTCCAGCAGGATTGGGGAAGCGACCTCAAGCTCTTGCCGAAACCGATCCCGCTTACCGACTAGGAGCGGCTTCGCGACCGGGGTTCAAGACGCGCGTCTCGGACCTCCAAAAACAAGAACAATGCTAAACCTCAACAGTGGAGACGACCGACATGAAAATGATCAAATGGGGGGCCGCTGCCATGGCCCTGGGCCTCGTTCATCTGGCAGCACCTGCTGAAGCCGCCGGCGGCAAGACGCTGGAGACCGTGAAGGCGCGCGGCGTGCTTAACTGCACCGGCCATGACGGCTCCTATCTCGGCTTCGCCGAGGTGGACAACAAAGGCAACTGGAAGGGGATGGACATCGACCTCTGCAAGGCGGTGGCGACCGCCGTGTTCGGCGACCCGGCGAAGCTGAAGATCGTACCGATCAGCTGGGCGCAGCGCTGGCCATCGCTCCAGTCGGGCGACGTCGACATCATCATCAAGGCGTCCGGGGGCACGCTCAGCCGCGACACCGAGCTCGGCCTGCAATTCTCCAATTCCTATTATCTCGGCACGACCAAGGTGATGGCGCATAAGGAGCTCAACCTGAAATCGCTCAAGGACGCCAATGGCGGCACTATCTGCATTCCCGCCGGCACGTCGCAGGAGCAGCAGGTCGCCGCCTACGCCCAGAAGCTCGGCATCAAGCTCGAGCCGGTGCTGATCGAGAAGACGGAAGAGCTCGAGCAGGCCTACTTCTCCGGCCGCTGCGATCTCTATGCGCAATGGGGACCGGTGCTTGCCATCGCTCGCGCGGCAAAGGGCAAGGTCGAGGACCATGTGATCCTGCCCGACGTTTTGGCGGTCGAGCCCGAAGTCATGATCATGCGCCAGGGCGACGACAATTGGGTCGACATCGCCAACTGGACGCTGAGCACCCTGATCTTCGCCGAGCAGGAAGGCATCACCTCCAAGAACGTCGATGAGATCAAGGCCAAGCCGACCTCGCCGCAGGTGGCGAAATTCCTCGGCGTGACGCCCGGCATGGGCAAGGGTCTCGGGCTCCCTGACGACTGGGCCTACAACGTGATCAAGAAGGTCGGCAATTACGGCGAGATCTTCGAGCGCGATCTCGGCAAGGACTCGCCCTACAAGATGGATCGCGAGCTCACCAACCTCTGGAACAATGGCGGCGTCCTGTTCCCGCTGGTGATCGACTGATCCGCTTCTAAAATATCCGCTGTAAGTTCCGCCTGGGTATCGCCGGGCGGAACCGGCGGAAATTGGGGAGACTGGCGTATGGTCAGCCTGCTGAGAAATCAGAAGGTCCGCAACACGCTGTTGCAGGTCCTTTTCGTCGGCTCACTTGCCGCGATGATCCTTGCCTGCGTGATGATCGCCAGGCGCAACCTCGCCGAGCAAGGCATCACCTCCGGCTTCGACTTCCTGTTCAAGTCGACGGGCTGGGACGTGAACTTCTCGCTGCTGCCGGCCAACGCCAACGATCCCTACTGGTGGTTCTTCCTGATCGGCATCATCAACACGCTGTTCCTCGGAACCACCGGCCTTGTCCTGGCAACGATCGTCGGCACAATCGTCGGCCTGGCGCGAACCTCGTCCAACGAGCTGGCGCGGTTGCTCGGCCGCACCTATGTCGACATCTTCCGCAACATCCCGCTGATCCTGCAGGTCTTCTTCTGGTATGCGGTCATCACGCATCTGCCGACGCCGCGCGCCGCGCATGAGGCTTTCGGCATGCTGCTGACCAGCCGTGGTCTCTACGTGCCGGTCCCCAATGTCGGCGGAGCGGCGCTGGCCGCAGCGATGCTTGCCGTTATCGCGGCCGTCGCCCTGCCGGTCTGGTTGGGCCGGACCTCGCGTCTAAGCCAACCACTCGGGGAGCGGCTCGGCATTCAGCTCACCGCGGCGGCGACCGCACTGGCCAGCGGCGCCGTCATCCTGGCGCTCGGTCGCTCACCGGGCGTGCCGATACTCGATTTCCCCTCCTTGCAGGGTCTCAATCTCAAGGGAGGACTGCGTATCCCGCCCGAATTCTCCGCGCTGGCGGTCGCCATAGCCATCTATGGCGGCTCCTACATCGCCGAGATCGTACGCGGCGGCTTCAAGGCCGTCGGCAAAGGTCAAATGGAGGCGGCGCTTTCGCTGGGGCTGAGCCCCTGGCGCGTCTTCACGCTGGTGCGGCTGCCGCTGGCACTGCGCGCCATGCTGCCGATCCTCGCCAACCAGTATGTCTGGCTGATGAAGGCGACGACCATGGGCATTGCAGTGGGCTTCACCGATTTCTTCATGATCGTGGCGCTGACGATCAACCACTCGGGCCAGACGCTCGAGGTGATCGGCATTCTGATGGCCGGCTTCCTCGCCATCAATCTCAGCCTCGCCGCGGTGTTCAACCGCATCAACAGAGCCATTGCCCTCAAGGGCAATCAACTGAGGGGGTAAGACATGGAGATGGTCGTTGTCGCTCCCCCTGCCCCGGGCAGGGTCGAAGACCTGAAGCGCCGCTTCTTCGCGACGCCGCTTCAGGCGCTGCTGTCGCTGATCTCCCTGGCGATCATGGTTTTTGTCGTCTGGAAGCTGCTCAACTGGGCCGTCTTCTCGGCCGTCTTCACTACGACCGGCGGACCTGAGGCCTGCCAGGCGGCGGCCGGCGCCTGCTGGTCGGTCATCGCGGCCAGGTGGCGCATCATCCTGTTCGGCCTCTATCCCTTCGAGGAGCAGTGGCGCTCGGCGCTCGCCTGCGTGGCCGTTGTGGTCATGACGGTGCTGAGCTGCATTCCAGCCTTCTGGACTGGCCGTCGCATCGCGCTCGTCTGGGGAACCGGGGCCGCCCTCTACTACGTGCTGATGAAGGGCGGCGTGCTCGGTCTTCCCTTTGTCGGTGAGGAAGCCTGGGGCGGGCTGGCGCTCACCCTCTTCATCTTCGTCACCACCTGCCTGATCGGCTTCCCGCTGGCGATCTGCCTGGCGCTGCTGCGCCGCTCGGACCTGCCCTGGATATCGCGCACCACCGGTCTCATCATCGATGGCGTCCGCTCGCTTCCGCTGATCTCGATCCTCTTCACATTTGCTGTCGTTCTGCCTTTCGCCCTGCCGCAATGGCTGCAGGGCGACAAGCTCTACCGGGTGATCCTGGGTTCCGCCCTCTTCTTCTCCGCCTATCAGGCCGAGATCGTGCGCGGCGGCATGCAGGGTGTTCCGGCAGGACAGGAAGAAGCCGCCATGGCTCTCGGCATGAGCTACTGGCAGCGCATTGGCCGCATCCTCCTGCCGCAGGCCATGCGCAACGCTCTGCCGGCGACGATCAACCAGTTCGTCATCTCGTTCAAGGAAACCTCGCTGGTGGTCATCGTCGGCTTCTTCGAAATCCTGGCTTCCGGCAACGCCGCCTACGGCACCGGTGAATGGCGCTTCGCCTATGTCGAGGTCTATGCCTTCATCGCGCTGATCTATTTCGTTTTCGTCTTCAGCCTGTCCCGCTACGGCGCCTTCCTCGAGCGCCGCATGTCGGTCGGCGAGCGATAAGTGAGGTCGCAAGTGAATTCGACGCAATCATCCGGACCAGCGGTTCGCATCGAAAACCTCGACAAATACTACGGCTCGTTCCACGCGCTGCGGAAGATAAACCTTTCCGTGAAGCGGGGCGAAAGGATCGTCGTCTGCGGTCCCTCCGGTTCGGGCAAGTCGACCATGATCCGCTGCATCAACCGGCTCGAGCAGCACAATGGCGGCCGCATTACCGTGCTCGGCACCGAACTCAACGACGACGTCGGCAACATCGACGAGATCAGGCGCGAAGTCGGCATGGTGTTCCAGCACTTCAATCTGTTTCCGCACATGACGGTGCTGGAGAACTGCATGATCGCACCGATGATCGTGCGCAAGCGGCCGCGCGCGGAAGCCGAAACGACCGCCCGGCGCTATCTGGAGAAGGTCCGCATTCCCGAACAGGCGATGAAGTTTCCCGGCCAGCTCTCCGGCGGCCAGCAGCAGCGGGTCGCGATTGCGCGCGCCCTTTGCATGCAGCCGCAGATCATGCTGTTCGACGAGCCGACCTCGGCGCTCGATCCGGAGATGATAGCGGAGGTGCTGGACGTCATGGTGAGACTCGCTTCCGAAGGCATGACGATGATCTGCGTGACCCACGAAATGGGCTTCGCCCGCCGCGTCGCCGACCGGGTCATCTTCATGGATGCCGGCGAGATCGTCGAGGAGGCGCCGCCGGAGGAGTTCTTCACCTCTTGCCGCAATGAGCGCACGCGGCAGTTCCTGTCGCAGGTCCTTGGTCATTGAGCCGGACGGCACGCCTGTCCATGCGCGGCGCTTCGAGCCCCGCAGGTATCCCGATGGCTGAGCCCATTAGCGCATTGCCGGCAATTCTCGGACCGAAAGGCTGGCTTTCGGGCACCGATGCCGAGCCTTACCAACGCGACTGGCTGAACCGCTATGGCGTCGCGCCTTTGGGCGTTGCCCGACCGGCGAACACGGCTGAGGTGGCGGCGGTCGTCAAGGCATGCCGGCAGGCAGGATTGGCAGTCGTGCCGCAAGGCGGCAACACCGGCTTGTGCGGCGGGGCCGTCGCCGAGCAGTCCGACGCGGTGATCGTCTCGCTGTCGCGCATGACGGCGATCGGCGAGCCGTATCCGGAGAGCGGCTCGATCGCCGTTGAGGCAGGCGTCGTGCTCGCCGCGCTGCACGAGGCGCTGGAGCCGCATGGGCTTATGTTTCCGATGCATCTGGGGGCCGAAGGCAGCGCCAGGATCGGCGGCCTGATCGGCACCAACGCCGGCGGCAGCCATGCGTTCCGGTACGGCATGATGCAGGATCTGGTCCTCGGCCTCGAGGTCGTCATGGCGGACGGCACGGTGTGGGACGGAATGCGCTCGGTGCAGAAGGACAATGCCGGCTATCAGCTGCGCAAGCTGTTCTGCGGTGCCGAAGGCACGCTCGGCATCGTGACGCGGGCAATCCTCAGGCTCCATCCCACGCCAAAGCAGCAGGCGAGCGCGCTGCTGGTGATGTCCGACTTCGCCGCCGCCGTGTCGTTCGGCACCTATCTGCGCGCGGAGGCCGGGGAGTTCCTTGCCGGGCTCGAATTCTTCTCCGATGTCGGGCTGACGCTGGCGCTCAAGCATCTACCTGATCTCGCCTACCAGCTGGAGACACGAGGCGACGTCTACCTGCTCGTCGAACTGGCGTCAGGTTCGGCGCGCGTCCCGCTGGACGAGATCCTGGCTTCGGCGCTGGAATGGGGCATGGAGCAAGGCTTGGTCGTCGACGGCACGCTGGCCAATTCGGGCGCGCAGCGGGCGCAGTTCTGGCGCCTGCGCGAGGAACAGCCGGAGGGACAGCGCCTCGAAGGCGAGCAGCTCAAGCACGACATCTCCGTGCCCCCGGGCGCGATCGCGCGCTTCATCGAAGCCGGCGCGAAACTATGCCACGACATCCTGCCCGGGGTGCGAATCAACCCGTTCGGGCATCTCGGCGACGGCAACATTCACTACAATCTGTCGCCGCCCGAAGGCACCGCCGATTTTTATGGCAAGGCCGGGGCGTTCGCCGAGGCGCTGGCAACGCTAGCGACCGAAATGGGCGGCAGCTTTGCGGCCGAGCACGGGCTTGGCCGAGCCAAGATCGCCATGGCCGACCGCAATCGCGGCACGGTAGAGCGAGAACTTATGGCGCAACTGAAGTGCGCGTTCGATCCGCTGGGCACGATGAATCCCGGCGTTCTGGTGCGAGAGACACGTTCGGTCGATCCGCGATGAATTGAAGAGGGAGCAAAAAGGCCAAACCGGATGAATCTCGAACGCTTGCTCAGGTTCGTGAGGGCCTGCCATCGGCAGTCGCACTCAGTCAATTGGGAATCCAAGACGCATTGATCCGCAAAGGAGAACTTTCGAATGTACCCGCATTTCTTGATTTTGCACTGAGCCGCCTGGGTGCAGGTTAAGTCCGAAGGCGGGGACGAGAGTTCTGCCTTGCTTAAGAGGATGTCGAAGTATGGTCCGCAATGGCGGTCGCCTTCTTGTCGAGTGCCTGATCGCCTTGGGCGCGACCAAGAGCTTCGGCGTACCCGGCGAAAGTTATCTGGCGGTTCTCGACGCGCTGCACGACACCCACGGCAGACTGGATTATGTGCTCTGCCGCAATGAAGGCGGCGCGGCGTTCATGGCTTCCGCCTACGGCAAGCTGACGGGCACGCCCGGCATCTGCTTCGTCACCCGCGGCCCGGGCGTGACCAATGCCAGCATCGGCGTCCATACCGCCATGCAGGACTCCTCTCCGATGATCCTGTTCGTCGGCCAGGTCGGGACCGACATGAAGGGGCGCGAGGCATTCCAGGAGATCGACTACCGGGCAGTCTACGGAACCGTCGCAAAATGGGCGGTCGAGATCGACGACGTTGAGCGGCTTCCCGAGATCGTGGCGCGGGCCTGGACCACCGCCTTGACCGGCCGGCCGGGCCCAGTCGTCGTCGCGCTGCCGGAAGACATGTTGACCGCGGCGACGGAAGCCGTGCCGCTGAGCGGTCCCGCAGCGATTTTCGAAGCCGCGCCGGCGCAGGAGGCGACTGCTGCTGCGCTCAAGATGTTGGCCGCGGCCGAGAGGCCGGTCCTGCTCATGGGCGGCGCCAACTGGACGGCGGACGGACGCGCCGCGCTCAAGGCCTTCGCCGAAGCCTCCGACATCCCGGTCGTCGCCGCCTTCCGTTATCAGGACCAGTTCGACAACCATTCGCCGGTCTTCGTCGGTGAGGCCGGCGTCGGCATGGTGCCGCATGTGAAGAACCTGATCCGCGACGCGGACGTGATCCTTGCCGTCAATGTCCGCTTCGGCGAGATGACGACGGACGGTTACACGCTGCTCTCCGTGCCCGTGCCGCGGCAGAAGCTGATTCATGTGCACGGCTCCGACCGCGAGATCGGCAAGATCTATGTGCCGACGATCGGCATCCATGCCGGCCCGAACGCTTTCGCCAAAGCACTCACCCCGATAAGGGGCACCTGGGCCGACTGGCGCGCTGCGGCACGCAAGGCCTATGAGGGCGCATTCGCGGCACCTGTCCAGCCCGGCCCGGTCGACATGGTCGCGGTCAGCGCCTGGCTGCGCGAGACTTTGCCTGCTGACGTCATCCTCACCAATGGCGCCGGCAATTTTACCGTGTGGCCGAACAAGTTCTTCAAGTTCGGGCCGAAGGCGCGTCTGCTTGCCCCGCAATCCGGCGCCATGGGCTATGGCCTGCCGGCCGCAATTGCCGCAAAGGTCGCGTATCCGAAGCGCACCGTCGTCTGCTTCGCCGGCGACGGCGACTTCCAGATGAACTGCCAGGAACTGGGCACCGCCATGCAGGCGGGCGCGCAGCCGATCGTGCTGATCATCAACAACGGCATCTACGGCACGATCCGCGCGCATCAGGAGCGCAACTATCCGGCCCGCGTTTCCGGCACCTCGCTCGAGAACCCCGACTTCGTGGCGCTTGCGAAGGCCTACGGCTTTCACGCCGAGCGCGTCGAGGCGACACAGGATTTCGCCGCGGCATTCGAGCGGGCGCTCAACTCCGCGACCGGCGCGGTCCTCGACATCGCCATCTCGCCCGAGGCGCTCACGCCCCGACAGACCCTTTCCCAGATGCGCGAAGCCGCGCTCGCTTCCCAGAAGGCCAAGGCATGACCTCCAGATCAGACGACATCCGCCTCGGCGCGGACATTGGTGGCACCTTCACCGACATTGCTCTCGACGTCAGGGGCACGATGTTCTCCACCAAGGTGCTGACCAACTATAAGGCGCCGGAGCAGGCGATCCTAGACGGCATCGACGTGGTCATCCGCGATGCCGGCATCTCCGCTTCCGAGATCGGCATCATCATCCACGGCACGACGCTCGCCACCAACGCGCTGATCGAGCGGCGCGGGGCCAGGACGGCCCTGATCACGACCGAAGGTTTTCGCGACGTGATCGAGATGCGGACGGAAAACCGCTTCGAGCAATATGACCTCAACCTGCAGCTGCCGACGCCGCTGATCCCGCGCGAGGACCGCTTTACCGTCAAGGGCCGTATCGGCGCCGAGGGCCAGGAATTGCAGCCGCTCGACGAGGCCGCTCTGGAGGAGATCGCCGATCGCATCGCGGCCGGAAATTTCGGCTCGGTGGCGATCGGCTTCATCCATGCTTACGCCAACCCGGACCATGAGCGCCGGGCGCGCGAGATCCTCGCTCGCAAGCTTAGAATCCCGATCTCGATCAGCGCCGAGGTCTCGCCGCAGATGCGCGAGTTCGAGCGTTTCAACACGGTCTGCGCCAATGCCTATGTGCGGCCGCAGATGGCCGACTATCTCGCCCGCCTGCAGACGCGGCTGAAGGACATGGGCGCCGAATGCCCCGTCTTCATGATCCACTCCGGCGGCGGGTTGATCTCGGTGGAAACCGCTTCGGAATTCCCGGTACGGCTGGTTGAATCCGGCCCGGCCGGCGGCGCCATTTTCGCAGCGGACATCGCCCGGCGCTTCGGGCTCGAAAAGGTCGTCTCCTACGATATGGGCGGCACCACCGCCAAGATCTGCCTGATCGAGGATTATGCGCCGCGCACCGCGCGGACCTTCGAAGTGGCGCGCACCTACCGCTTCTCGAAAGGCTCGGGCATGCCGATCTCGATCCCCGTCATCGAGATGATCGAGATCGGCGCCGGCGGCGGCTCCATCGCCTGGGTCGACGCCATGGGCCGCATCCAGACCGGGCCCGAGAGCGCGGGATCGGAGCCAGGCCCGGCCTGCTACGGCCGCGGCGGCAGCCGCCCGGCAATCACTGACGCGGACCTCGTGCTCGGAAAGCTCGATCCACACAATTTCGCCGGCGGCGCGATCAGGCTCGATACGGCCGCATCCGAACAGGCCATCCTGCGCGAGGTCGGCGAGCGCCTGTCGCTCAACGCCATGGCGACCGCCTTTGGCATCTGCGAGGTGGTGGACGAGAACATGGCCAACGCCGCGCGCGTCCACGCCGTGGAGAACGGCAAGAACATCTCTGAGAATCTGATGATCGCCTTTGGCGGCGCGGCACCACTGCACGCGGCGAGGCTCTGCGAGAAGCTCGGCATCGACCAGTGCATCGTGCCGCGCGGCGCCGGCGTCGGGTCGGCGATCGGTTTCCTCAAGGCCCCGTTCGGCTACGAAGCGCTGGCCTCGAAACTCACCCGCCTGTCGCAATTTAAGCCGGCCGAGGTCAACGCCCTGATCGCCGATCTCAAAGCCTCCGCCGAAGGTTTTGTGCGCACCGGCGCCAGCGGCCAGATCGTCTGCGAGATCACCGCCTTCATGCGCTATGCCGGCCAGGGCTGGGAAATCCCCGTGCCGGTGGCCGATGCGCCATTCGGCGACGATGCCGTCGCCAAGCTCAAGGAGCTGTTCGAGGAGAGTTACCAGCGCTTCTTCGGCCGCGCCATCGACGGGCTCGACGGGCTGGAGATCGAGATCGTTACCTGGTCGGTGAAGGCAACGGATGTTCGGCCTGCGGTTGCGCGGCACGAGCTCACCATGGGCAAGAAGACCAGCCAACCGACAACGACCCGCGAGGTGTTCGATCCGGTCAGCGGCGCGCCGCGCAGCTACGGCATCATCGAGCGCGACACGCTCTGCGCCGGCGATCGAGTGGCGGGCCCGGCCGTCGTCGTCGAGCGCGAGACCTCCACCGTCGTCACCACCAGTTTCGACGCCGTCATCCAGAGCGACGGCGCGATCCTTCTGATCCGCAAAGGCAGCCAGGCATGAGCGATATTGGCGAAATCCGCATGCAGGTCATGTGGAACCGGTTGATCTCGGTGGTCGAGGAGCAGGCGCTGACCTTGCTGCGCACCGCCTTCTCGACCTCGGTGCGCGAATCCGGCGACCTGTCGGCCGGCGTGTTCGACCCGCGCGGCCAGATGCTGGCGCAGGCGGTGACTGGCACCCCCGGCCATGTCAACACCATGGCCGAGGCCGTGCTGCATTTCATGAACGCAATTCCGCGCGATCAGATGTTCGAAGGCGACACCTATGTCACCAACGATCCCTGGCTCGGCACCGGCCATCTGCATGACATCACCATGGTGTCACCGTCCTTCCTCAACGGCGAGCTCGTCGCCTTCTTCGCCTGCACGGCGCATGTCGTCGATGTCGGCGGGCGCGGATTCGGCGCCGACGGCAAGTCGGTCTATGAGGAAGGCATCCAGATCCCGATCATGAAGTTCGCGGAGAAGGGCAAGGTCAATCTCGACCTCGTCAGGATCCTGCGCGCCAATGTCCGCGAGCCGAACCAGGTCGTCGGCGATTTCTATTCGCTCGCCGCCTGCAACGAAGTCGGCCATCGCCGCCTTGTGGACATGATGAAGGAGATCGGCCTCGCCTCGCTGGACGGGCTCGGCGACTTCATCTTCTCGCGCACCCGCGACGCCATGCTCGAACGCATCGAGGCGCTTCCCAAGGGAAGCTGGTCGAACGAGCTGGTGACCGACGGTTACGACGAGCCCGTGAGGCTGGCGGCGACGGTTTCGGTGCGCGACGACCATGTCGAGGTCGATTTCACCGGCACCGACCCTATGAGCCGCTGGGGCATCAACTGCCCGATCATCTACAGCAAGGCCTATGCCTGCTACGCGCTGAAATGCATGGTGGCGCCCGACATCCCGAACAACGCCGCCTCGCTCGCCTTCTTCACCGTGTCGTCGCCGGTCAACATCCTGAACGCCGTGCGGCCCGCGCCAGTGGCGCTCAGGCATATCTTCGGCCACATGGTTCCCGATCTGGTGCTCGGCGCGTTCGCCAAGGCGTTGCCCGGCAAGATCCTTGCCGAAGGCGCCGGTGCGCTGTGGAACATCCATATCTCGGCGCGGCCCGTCGGCGGTGCGCCTGGCCGTCGGGCGGAAGTGCTGATGTTCAACTCGGGCGGCATGGGCGCGCGCCCCGAGCTCGACGGATTATCGGCGACGGCCTTCCCGTCGGGCGTGCACACGATGCCGATCGAGGCGACGGAGCATACCGGCCCGATCGTCATCTGGCGCAAGGAGCTGCGGCCCAATTCCGGCGGCGACGGCGAATTCCGCGGCGGCCTGGGACAAATCATCGAGATCGCCGCGACCGATGGCCACGAATTCGACTTCTCCGCCATGTTCGACCGCGTCAATCATCCGGCCCACGGCCGCGACGGCGGCAAGCCGGGCGTCGCCGGCGTGGTCAAGCTCGACGACGGCACCAAGATGCGTCCCAAGGGCTGGCAGCATGTGCCGGCAGGGCGCCGGCTGATATTGGAGCTGCCGGGCGGCGGCGGCTATGGCGATCCGGCCAAGCGCAATGCGGCCGCGCGGGCCAACGACCGATCCAAGGGTTACATCACGGAGAACGACTGATGAACTATGTTGCCTCGCGCCTCTCGGTGGTGAAGCCCTCGGCATCGATGGCCGCTTCGCAGGCCGCCAAGGCGCTGCGCGCCAAGGGCGTCGACGTGATCGATCTCGGTCTGGGCGAGCCCGATTTCCCGACGCCGCTGCACATCATCGATGCCGCCCATTTCGCGGCGAAGGCCGGGCAAACGCTCTACACCGCTGCCGCCGGTACAGCCGAAGTGCGTGAGGCCGTGGCCGGCAAATTCCGGCGCGAGAACGGGCTGGACTACACGGCCGACGATATCGTGGTGGCGAACGGCGCCAAGCAGATCATCTTCAACGCCCTGATGGCGACGCTGGAGCCCGGCGACGAGGCGATCCTGCCGGCGCCCTACTTCGTCTCCTATCCCGAAATGGTGAAGCTGCTCGGCGGCACGCCTGTCGTCGTCGAATGTCCGGAGACCACCGGCTTCCGGCTGACCGCGGCGCTCTTGGAAAAGGCAATCACGCCAAGGACGAAGTGGCTCTTCCTCAACATGCCGGGCAACCCCTCCGGCGCGGTCTACTCGCAATCGGATCTGAAGGCGCTCGGCGCGGTGCTGGCAAAGCACCAGCATGTGCTCGTCCTCTCCGACGAGATCTACGAGCACATCCTGTTCGACGGGCGCGAGTTCGTTTCGTTCGGCAAGGCCTGCCCTGAGCTCAAGGATCGCACCCTGATCGTCAACGGCGTCTCGAAATCCTATGCCATGACTGGCTGGCGCGTCGGCTATGCGGCCGGGCCGGCGCCACTCCTCAAGGCGATGTCGACGATCCAGAGCCAGTCGTGCACTTCGGTGTGCTCGATCGCCCAGGCCGCGACGGTCGCCGCGCTGAACGGCCCCCAGGACGAGGTCGCGCGCTTCCGCCAGGCCTTCGAGCGGCGCCGCGACCTGGTCGTCGACGGCATCAGGAAGATCAACGGGCTGACGCTGTCGCCGCCGGAGGGCGCCTTCTACGCCTATATCGGCTGCGCCAGCCTGATCGGCCGCAAGACGCCCAAGGGCGTCGTGCTGGAGGACGATGCGGCCGTAGGCAACTATCTTCTGAACGAAGGCCGGGTAGCGTCGGTGCCCGGCGTCGCCTATGGACTGTCACCCTATTTCCGCATCTCGACCGCGACCAGCGAAGAGGTGCTGACCGAAGCGATCGCGCGCATCAACGCCGCCGTCGCGCAAGTGGAGTAAATGATGCCGCATTACGAACGTATCCTGATCACCGGCGCCGCCGGCCGACTCGGCTCACAGCTGCGCAAAGGACTGGTGCCGCTGGCCAAGACGATCCGCCTCGCGGGCCGCGAATCCTTCGGCGATCTCGCGCCGCACGAGGAGGAAGCGGTCTTCGATCTCGCCGACATGGAGGCGACGATCGCGGCGACCAAGGACTGCGACGCGATCGTGCATTTCGGCGGCGCGCCGCTCGAATGCGAGTGGCAGACCATCCTCGATTCCAGCATCCGCGGCTCCTACCACATCTATGAAGGCGCCCGAAAACATGGGGTGAAGCGCGTCATCTACGCCTCCTCGGTGCATGCGATCGGCTATCACGAGATCGAGGCGCATATCGGCGTCGATGCGCCGGTGCGTCCCGACAGCCTCTATGGGGTGTCGAAGAATTTCGTCGAGAGCCTCAGCCGGCTCTATTGGGACAAGTTCGGCATCGAGACGGTGTGCCTGCGCATCTTCTCGTCCTTCCCCGAACCCGCCGACCGCCGCATGCTGTGGTCCTATCTCTCCTTCGCCGACTGTGTGCGCCTGGTCGAGGCCTCGCTCACCGCGCCGCGCGTCGGCCACACGATCTCCTTCGGCATTTCCGACAACAAGCTGAAGATGGTCGACAACAGCGGCGCGAACCACCTGGGGTTCATCCCGCAGGACAGCGCCGAGCCGTTCCGCGCCGCCGTCGAGGCAAAGACGCCGGTACCCGACCCGAACAAGCCGTCAGTGAAATATCTCGGCGGCTGGTTCTGCGAGCTTGGCCACCCGGACGACAAGCCGGTGTGAAGACATGGGCAGCGGCCAAGTGGTGTGGTTGTCAAAGCTCGGCACATCGCCACGGCCATAACTACAATCATCCGCCGCATAGAGCGCCATTCGTGTAGAAGCTCCTTTCTAAACGGGCGGCCGGCCATCGCCGCCATGTTTGCGGCGCATCCCTGTTCCCGCTGCCCTGCTCGAAATCGCAACGAAGCTGCGTGCCGGGTCGGCGCAATCGTTTTCTGAAGTTGCTGCGACATTCGGTTGGTCGCGGCGATCCTCGCCGCCCTGCTCTTTGAGCAACGTGCCGTGCCATGGCTGGTCCGGCACCACATCACACCTCCGCCTCCACTCTTTCTCCAATCCGGCGGTCGGGTTGGCGCGTTCGCTTTGGCGTCGTATTGGGACCAACGAGCCCGGCCGCGAGAAGTGCTTGAGAAATATCGCCGGCGCGGTCCCGCCCCCGCAGGATGCACTGCTCAAGTAGCCAGTCTGCTGCCGGCTGCCAAGCGGACCAGAAACGTTCGTTTGGAGCTTCCCCCTCTCGCCCAGACGCAGCCGCCATGTCGTCCAGACAGTCGCCGAGCAGGTCTCTTCCACGGGCGCGGTACGAAAAATCGAGCAGAGCCCGCCACTCCTCGTTGCCGCCGTGCGCAAAAAGCCAATTTGGCGAACCAGCACGTGCGCCGCTCGTGAGGGACTGTCGTTCGTCTCGATCCGCGGAATACGCACGCGCACACTCGACCAGACCGGTCAAATAGGTTGAAAACGACTTTTGATGCTCCTCGGTAGAACTCAGGCGATACAGTCGGTCAAGAACGCCTCATCAAGACATTGTCCCACCAGTCGTCCGAAATGTGAGGCAACTCAACCGGGGGTTCTTTGCCCAAGAGAAGCCCAAGCACGCGCGGTGGGGTCCGCGGCATCTGCTGGATCCGGCGTCCAGTCGCATGGCTACGGCGCAAGCGATAGCGCCGGCGGGTTCATGATGGGAACTTCGCCCGCGCCCTCCGCGCCTAAGGGGCCGATCGAAGGAGCGCCCTCGTAAAGATCAATCTCGACGGCCAATGCGAGCGCACGCCGGGCGCGCAACGAACGCTGCGCGTCCCTTGTCGTAGCGTGCTCCGGTTTCGTAGCCGGCCATGTCAGCAGCTTCGGCCAAAACCGCAGGTCACCGATAAGCTCGCGCAGAGCAGCGATGTGATTCGTGTGAGGCATGCCGCCCGTTACTCGGCCGCCGCAGCGAGGCCTCCGCGGAGACAGCGCTCAAGCGAGGCACGCATAATACCGGCGTAATGCGCGAACTCGTCCAGCACGGTTGCACCGAGATCGCCTTCGAACATCTTCTGGTTGGGACTCGCGACGAACTCCTGCGTGGCGTCGTCTCCGAGATTCGACTGAAAAATGCCCGCCGCGCTGACCGGGAGGAAATCCTCGTAGACGATCGGGTCGAACCGTACGAGACCCGCGTCGACGGCGGCTTCGAGGTCCATGTCGATCCCCGCGCGGCGCTGGCCCTCTGCCGTCAAAGAATAGCTGAAATAACCCAGGCCGTGCCTGCGGATCGCGTTCCAATCATCCGGGAATCCCCTGAAGGCCTCGGCCAAAGCCGCTTCATATTCAGAGGCGTTCGAGCCGTCTGCCGCGGGCCTGCAGCGCTCACGTGCTTCGTTGAGCAGACGGTCGTAGAGCGCGCGGCCCTTGGGCGTCAGAGCGATGCCGCGTTGTTCGATCTCTCCGAACCGGGCTGTGTGGGAACCGGACCGCGAACTGCCGTCCACCTCAGGGAACGAAACCGCTTCCTCGAGGGCCTTGAACGAGGTCTGGCGCAGCAGGATCGGGCATCGGCGGGTCGGCGGCCCTTCCACGATGGCTTTCGGCACGATCCCTTCCTCAGGCATGCGCTCCTGAACCCGGTCGATGTCCAGCGTGCGCGGAGTCAGATGATTGATATGGGGGCCTTTGAAAGAGACGATATCGGCGATCAGCCGATGGGCACTGTGGAGCCGCTCGTACATGCCGGCGCTGACGGTCGCCTTGTCGTGCCACCTGAAGGTCTCGAGCACCTCCCTGACAAAACGCTCTGCTTCCTGCCCGTCCAGCCCTCCCTGTCGCTCCGCCTTCTCCAAAAGTTCCAGCGCGCCATCCGTAAATATCTGGCGCTTCGACAGGACGGCGGCGGCCTCGTTCCGCAGGGCCTCGTCTTTGATGAGGTCGAGGCGGAGCAGCGAGGTGAACACGCGGAAGGGGTTGATCTTCAGGCTGGCGCCGCCAACCGGCCGGAACGCTGTCGAATGCACGGGGACACCGGCGGTTGAGAGATCGTAATAGCCCACCGGCTGCATACCCATCACGGCGAAGACGCGGCGCATCGTCGAAAGTTCCTGAACAGTACCCAGCCGGATTGCGCCGTGCCGTTCTTCGGAAATGCGGTCGAGCGAGTCCGTGACGGCAAGCCGCTCCCTCATCTCCGGATCGGCGGCCAATGCCTCCTCGTTCACCCGAGCGACCAGATGCATGAGCGTGCCGTATGCAGGGACCTCATCACGATACATGGCCGACATGGCCGCAGAGAACTCCGACCGGATGGAGTCGGAAGTAACGAAGCCGGATTTCGTCATCGCCTTTTGCCTCTCGCCGTCTAAAATTGCGGATGGTTCATTCGCCACTTTCATCGTAACTTTGAGGCTTCGGTGCTGTAACGCGACCTTTCGTGATAACTTGATGCGAGTCTGGAATGAAGCTTAATCGGAAAATGATCCCCGACCTGTCGGTGCTGCAGGCTTTCGAATGCGCCGCCCGGCACGGGAACTTCACTCTGGCGGCAGCCGAACTGAACCTCACGCAAAGCGCAGTGAGCAGGCAAATCCGTGCATTGGAAGACCAGCTTGGCGTACCCCTCTTTGAGAGGATACGCCAAAGGGTGGTTTTGTCCGAGGTGGGTCAATCCCTGCTCCCGGAAGTCATCCGCCTGCTGGGACAGACCGAGGAAATGGTTCTGCGCGCGATGGCTGCCGCCGACGGCAAGAAGATACTCTCTGTCGCCACGCTCCCGACCTTCGGCGCACGATGGCTGACGCGCAGGCTGCCAAATTTCCTTGAGAGACACCCAGGAACCGTCGTCAACGTGGCGTCTCGGTCCCAACCATTCGATTTCTCGGTCGACCTTTTCGACATAGCCATCCACTACGGGCAGCCCATCTGGGCACACGGAATCTGCACCTATCTGTGCAGCGACGTGGTCCTGCCTGTGGGAAGCCCTGATCTCATGTCGCGGTGGCCAATACTGGAAAGTTCCGATCTAGTGGCCGCACCACTTCTTCATCTGGCGACACGGCCGAAGCAGTGGAGCGAATGGTTCGAATTGGACGGTCTTGAAGGGGCAAACGCTTTCCACGGAAGCCGTTTCGATCAATTCAACATGATCATCGAAGCTGCGGTCGCGGGAATTGGTTTTGCACTCCTGCCTCGTTACCTGATCGAGGAAGAGCTGCGAACCGAAAAGCTCGCCGTCGCCGTTCCGCGGCCCATCACCACGAATAACAACTACTATGTCGTGCTGCCTGAGGGAAAAAGCGACAATCCCACGGCATCGGCATTCCAAACGTGGTTGATGGAACAGGTTCGCCATCCGAAACAACGCGAGCGAGAAGTTAGGCGTCGCATTGCCGCGCGCTGACGGATGGACGCTAAGGATCGTTGATCATCGGATGCTCGTCTCAAGCACAAGATTTGACCCTTCAGCTCGGTGGCCGATACCCGCCCCTCGCCTCTGCTCGCTTCCAACCTCATCAATTCCGCGGTTCACGCAGCTGCCCCGACGCAGCGCCCGTTCGAACGAGGGGTCGTTCCACGGCCCCCAGAGCGTTCGCATGTCACCGACGACATCTGCTTCAGCCAACTCTGCCGCCGCCGGTTGCTCGATCAACTGAAATCGGCCGCGACGACTTAGACTAGTTTCCGTCCATAAAGCACGTTATGGACGGAAACTAGTCTAGACCTGACGATCAGAACTCGCGTGCTAATTGGTCGACAGGTCGACTTTGCGACGGTCGGCCAGCGTCGACATCGCCACGGCTCTCGCAGTCCTTGTCCTGTCACTCTGCGATTGAGGGCCTTGGTATCGGCATTGGATTCCAAAGCAGGCGAAGGCGCGGAAAAGGGTGTTCACCAGCTTGCTGCGAACGGCAGAAAATGCTGGGCCCCATGGTATTTCCCGATGGCAGCGTGCGCGTTCACTTCCTCGGCCCCTGCGCTAAACAGGTGATCTGGTCAGAACGGCGCGCGAATGCGTGACGCGTGGGGCCTCCCGGAAGTAGTCGGCCGCCAAGCGCCGCCACTTTTGGAAATCGGCAGAGTTACGAAAATGGACCATGTAGTCCTCGACGGTTTCCCACTTGACCACCAGCCGATAGCTGGTCGGGTCTTCCACGATCCGGTGCAGCGAGAGGCCGTGGCAACCCTTGGCTTTGAGGAAGAGCGGGGCAGCCTCGGCCACAGCCCGCTCTAAGGCCGCCCGCTACCCGGCTTGACCGCAAGCTCAGCAACCTCCAGGAACATACAGTTCCCCACTTCAGCTGACCGGCTTCTGGCCGTGCTCGGCATCAATCCGCCGCGTATCGCCCGTCGCAATCAGCGTGCGCGTTGCTTCCACGCTCGCGTAAATCCAGAGGATCTTCATCCGCTTCGTTTTCGACGCATTGATGAACCGATGCGGCAGGTTGGCGGGAATGAATGTCGTGTCCTCGGGCTTCAACTCGTGGCGCTCGCCATCGATCTCGGCGATAGCATTTCCCTCGAGCAGCATCACACTTTCCTCGCAGTTGTGTGTGTGCAACGGGATCGCCGCGCCCGGCTCGAAAATCGTGATACCGTTGATGAAGCTGGTCGTCCCGGAGGCGCGGTTCACCAGCGGAATCGTCTTGGCCCCGCCGCCGCGTTCGTGCGCGGGAATCTGATCGGGTCTGAATACAGCGGCCTTCTGTGTCGTCATCGGGGGTTGCCTTTCGCTACTCTGACTTGGATGCTGGTGCGGAGTTTCGTGCCGGACCGATCCACACCGTCTTGATGTTGACGAACTCGCGAATGCCGCAGACACCCAATTCGCGGCCGTATCCGGAGCGCTTGATGCCGCCGAACGGGAGGCGGGGATCGGAAGCAACCATGCCGTTGATGAACACGGCGCCGGCATCGATCCTGCGCGCCAGTTGGCGAGCACGGCCGAGGTCGGAGGTCCAGATGGCCGCACCGAGGCCATACTCGGTCTGATTGGCGAGCATGATGGCCTCGTCGGCGTTCTCGACCCGGACAATGGCCGCGACCGGTCCAAAGGTCTCCTCGTCGAAGGCCGCCATCCCCGGGGTGACATGGTCGAGGATCGTCGGTGCATAGTAATAGCCCGGCCTCTCAATCGGCTGCCCACCGATTTCCAGTCGAGCACCCGCAGCCAATGATCGTTCAACCTGCTCGTGCAGGGCGGCGCGTAGATTTGCGCGCGCCAGCGGCCCGATCGAGGTCTCTGCGTCCAGCGGATCACCGATCTTCAGACGTTCGACACCTCGGCGGAACGCCTGCACGAAGGCATCGGCCACACCCTCCTCGACGATAAAGCGCTTGGCATTGACACAGCTCTGCCCCACATTGATGAACCGCGCCTTCACCGCCACGGCGGCGGCAGCCTCAACATTCGCGTCTGCCAGCACCACGAAGGGGTCGGAGCCGCCGAGCTCAAGCACCTGCTTCTTCAGCGCCTTTCCCGCCTGCGCTGCAACGATTGCGCCGACCTGCGTCGAACCGGTCAGTGTCACAGCCGCGATCCTGTCATCCGCGATCAGGCCCGCAACCCTATCCGGCTGGATCATGAGCGTTCGGAACAGCCCGTCCGGACAACCGGCAGCCGTCATGACCTCCTCAATCGCCAGGGCACACTGCGGCACGTTGTTGGCGTGCTTCAGGATCGCGCCATTGCCGGCTGCAAGCGCCGGCGCGGCGAAGCGGAAGAACTGCCAGAACGGATAGTTCCACGGCATGATGGCGAGCACGACGCCGAGCGGATCGAAGACGGCGGCGCTTTCGGTCGCCGAAGACTCAATAAACTCGTCGGCAAGGAAGCGGGGAGCGTTCTCGGCGTAGAAGTCGCAGTTCCACGCGCATTTCTCGATTTCGGCCTCGGACTCGACGAGAGGTTTCCCCATCTCCTGTGTGATCAGCCGGGCATAGCGTGTCTTCTCCTTCCTGAGCACAACGGCCATCTGTCTGAGCAGCGGAACGCGATCCTCGACCGATCGTGCGCGCCATGCGCGTTGGGCGCGAACGGCGGCGGTCAATGCCGAGTCGACCTCGGCGGCGGAATGCTCCTCGAAACTAGCGATCTCTTCGCCTGAAGTCGGGTTGATTGAGACAATCACTGAATAATCCTCTGTTCTTCTTGCGCTATATCGGCGCCGTGCATCGGGCACCTATTTGGAGGACCAGACGAACGATCGTCCGAGCCGATGACCATCCGATAAGGCTTAGGACGTCAGATCTTCATCAGAGACGAGCAGGCCGTCGTAGTCGGCGTAGGCGAAGGCACCGGGCCGAAAATCCACGCCGCCGAAATGCACCGCGCCGCCAACCCGCCCTGCCCCGTCCTTGGACGACTTTTTCGGCGAGACGCCGAGGCAGAAGACAGCTACATCCATCTGCTCGATCTCCGCGCTGTCGCGAACCGATCCGTTGATGACGATACCTGCCCACCCATGGTCCCGCAGGAGCATGGCGATCTGGTCACCGAGGAGGGCGCAGCGGGTGGAACCCCCACCATCGACGATCATCACTCTGCCCTCGCCCCGCTTCTGGAGCTCCGACTTGAGGAGCGCGTTGTCCTCGAAGCACTTCACCGTTGCGATCGGGCCACAAAACTGTTTCTTCCGTCCCAGCTTTATGAATGGCAGATCGCAGAACCGGACGGCATCACCGTGCGCGTCTACAAGATCGGCTGTTTTCATACGTCATTCCTCGATATTTCGAGCGCTGGCTCGTTAGTAGCTGGCAAAGACGGCCTTCAGTTCATCGACCTGCCCGGCGGTCAGCATGCGCGTCGGCGCGCCACGCAGGAGCACCAGCAGCTTCGCCGTCTCCTCGAGTTCCTCGGCTGCATAAACCGCTGACGCGATGTCCTTGCCGGTCACAACCGGTCCGTGGTTGGCGAGCAGCACCGCAGCGTATTTGCCGCGAAGCTCGCGAATGAGATCGCCGGATTTTTCGTCGCCGGGACGGACGTACGGTACCAATTTAACCGCACCAACACGCATGACGACGTAAGGCGTGAGCGGCGGAATGCAGTCGTCCGGGTCAACGTCCGTTAAACATGAGAGCGCGGTGGCGAACGTCGAATGCAAATGCACGACTGCGCCGGTTTCGGGCCTCGTTTCGTAGAAAGCCCGGTGCAGGAAAATCTCCTTGGACGGCTTATCACCCGACAGATGCCGACCGTCGCGATCGAGCTTTGCGATGCGGCCTGGATCGAGAAATCCGAGGCATGAATTGGTGGGCGTGATGAGGAGGCCGTCTTCTAGTGCGGCGCTGATGTTTCCGGCAGACCCGACGGAGAAACCGCGGTCGTAAAGCGACTTCGACAGTCTGGCAATGTCATCGCGAACGCGTGTCTCGTTGCTCATCGTCCGGCCAGCCTTTCAAGCGCCTTTTCGAAGAAATCGAGTGAGCCGAAGTTTCCGGATTTCAGCGCCAGTGCGATTGGACGCGGACTGCCGGAAACAAGCACCGGCACACCCGGATCGATCTCCGATCCAATCTTCAACGCACCCAGATCAAGCGCGGAGACGACCGCTCCGGAGGTCTCGCCGCCTGCAACGACGAGCCTCCGGACACCGCTGGCAATCAACTTGCACGCCGTATCGGCAAACAGCGCATCGAGAGTCTGGGCAACATGCTCACGTCCATGAATGCCCTGTAACCGCGCGACCTCTTCGGGCCTGGCAGATGAATAGACCAACGGGGCGCGGCCCGGATTGTCGAGCACAAACGATACCAGTTGATCCGCGTTCGTCTGGCCACGCATGACTGCATCGACGTCGATCGCCAGAGTCGGATGTCGCTTCTTGTGATGGTCTATCTGACCGCGTGTCGCGCCGGAGCAGCTTCCAGCAAGAACCGCTTCAGGTCCCTCGACAGCGATTCGGCTGGGCGGAGCGCCTTTGGCCTCGCCCGCCGCGATGAAGTTGGCCGGAAGGCCCAATGCAATCCCGGAGCCGCCGGTGATGAGCTTGGCGCTGTCACAGGCGCGGCCGATCGCCACCAGATCGTCGGCAGTGATGGCGTCCACGATTGCAAGACGTTCACCCCGGTCGGCGACCTGCCGCAATTCTGAGGCAATGCGTGCTGCGCCCTCGCGCACGGCCTGCCAGGCAACGAGGCCGACAGGATGCCTTGTCTGCCGGCCGAGCCAGCGGCGGATGTCGGGATCCGTCATCGGGTTCAGCGGGTGGTTCTCGAGGCCGGATTCGTTGAGCAGCCGGTCGTGAACGAAAAGGTGCCCCTGGTAGACCGTGCGACCCGCCGCCGGAAATGCGGGACACGCGACCACGCCCTTGACCCCGAGATCATCGGCCAATGCTTCGGCAACAGGTCCGATGTTGCCGTCAGGCGTCGAGTCGAAGGTCGAGCAGTATTTGAAGACGATCTGGCGGCAGCCCTGGCCGAGCAGCCAGCGAAGCGCCGCGCGCGATTGCTCGACCGCCTCAGTGACCGGAATTGATCGGCTTTTCAGGGCAACGACGCTGGCCTCGATGTCGGACGAAGCATCGCTCTGCGGAACGCCGAGAAACTGCGCAGTGTTCAGACCGCCCTGCCCGGGCAAGCCTTTTGCCAGGGTGTTGGCGATGTCGCTCGCACCGGTGAAGTCGTCTGCAATAACGCCGACTAGCATCAGGATCGCGCTCAGAAGCCGTAGAGCTTGGCCGGATTGTCGACAAAGACCCTCTGGATGGTGGCCTCGTCTGCTGCCCAGGCGGAAGCCACGTCCATCATCTGTGCGTCGTTCGGCATTCCATGCTTCCCTGGTGACGGATGCGGCCAGTCCGATCCCCAGAGCACGCGGTCCGGCGCAGCCTGAAGGTAGGCCTTTGCCGTTGCACCGACGTCTTCATAAGACGGCGGGCCGACGAGTGTGTCCTGATAGAGACTTGAGATCTTGGTGTAAGCCTTTCCGCGTGAAAGAAGATCCTGCACCACATTGAAGGCGGGATGAGCGAGGGCATTCGGCTGCGGCAGGCGGCCAAGATGGTCGAAGACGACGGTGACCGGCAAATTTGCAAGGAGGTCCGCGTTCTTGGCGATGTCATCACCCTTCATGTGCACCTGGATGTGCCAGCCGAGGGGGGCGACCCGCTGCGACAGCGGCGCGATCATGTCGACGGTGGTCGCGCCGGCGCGCCCGAGATTGAAGCGGATGCCTCGCACCCCGAGGCCGTCGAGTCTCTTCAACTCGTCATCGCTCACGGACGTATCCACGACCGCAATGCCGCGGACATTGCTGCCGAGCTGTTGCAGCGCTTCGAGCAGACATGAATTGTCGGTTCCATAGGTGGAGGGCTGAACGATTACACTACGTTCAAATCCGAGGCGCTCCCGAAGACGCAGATAATCGGCAACGGACGCATCCGGCGGGATCAGGCTGGCATTGGGCGCGGCCGGAAACTTGCTGTTGTAGATATGGAAGTGGCTGTCGCAGGCGTTCTTGGGAACCTTGAAGCTCGGCTTCTCCGTGCCGGCCGAGAAAGGGACTTCCCCTTCGGCCCTCGATGGCCCCGTATTAGCCAGCACCGACGTGGCAAGCCCAGCGGCGGATACCGCGAACTGACGGCGTGTCATCGGAACGCGTGTCATGCGCATACCCTTTCTGTGTCACCAATGAGATTGTTCTTTTCAAGAAGGATGCGCAGCTTTGCGACCGCCGCGTCGGGACTGGTCAGGACAGGAATGTTCGTTGCCGCCTCGACCGCTTTCCGCGCACGCGCCATGGAGAAATGGGCCAAGGTGATGGCATCGAAATCTTTCAGTTTGGCGGCCTCGGCGGCGATCAGTCGATTGTGCGTTTCGACATCTCCGGCACGCACTGCATCGATCGCACCAGGGACGAAGAAGCTGGTGATCATTGCGGAAGGATCGGTGCGGTCCGCTTCCTCGCGGAATTCCTGCTCCATGCTGTCCTTGGCCGGGGCAAACGTATAGAGCATCGCGGTGCGGCCGCCGCGTCGAATGGCTTGCTCGAACATCGCTTCATTTGGCTTCAGTACAGGGATGTCGACCTGCTTCGCAGCGTGCGCGATGGCCCGGCCGAAGGCAGAGCATGTGAAGAGAACCGCCGCACTGCCGATCGAGCGCGCATAGGCCGTAAGCGCTGCGATGCGCGCGACGAGCTCGTCGGTGAGCTCGGAAACCTTCGCGCGATCCGGTGACAGGCTGTCCTCCAAGATGTTGACTGCATCAGCTTCCGGCCAGGCGGCTTTGAAAGAGTGAGTGATCGGCTCCATCGCAATGGTGGTGGCATGGATCAGTGTTATTCGAGGCGTTGCTGTCATTGTCGGCTCCAACGGAGGGACCGATGGCCGCCCGGGAGGGAGGCGGCCATCGAGCGGAGATCACTTCGGGGCCGCTGCCGCAAAGACCCAGACGCTCTCTGCGGGAATACGAGCCCAGACCTTGCCGGACGGCATCTGGCGAGGACCATGAGCCTTCGCGGCAAAATCACCGCGGCGCAGGCGATACTCCCATTTGTCGCCGAGATAGATGCTGTCATCGAGATGCATCTCGATACCTTCAGGCGCCGGGCTGTCGCTCACACTGATCTGTTCGACACGAATGACGGCGCGCGCCTCGTCAGAATCGCCAAGCCCATTTGCCTCACGCACGGTGCCGTTCAGCGACCACCCATTACCCGCGATCACAGTGGATCGGCCGGAGCGCTTCTGTATCCTTCCCTTCACTATATTGTTGGCGCCGAGGAAATCGGCCGAATAGAAGCTGTTTGGATTGGAGTAGATGTCCTGCGGCGTGCCTTGCTGCACGATGCGCCCATCCTGCAAAAGCAGGATGTTATCGGCGGCGGCGAGGGCCTCGCTCTGGTCGTGGGTGACCAGGATCGCGCAGATCTCCAGGTCCAGGATCAGCTTGCGGATCCAATAGCGCGCTTCCTCGCGCAGTTTGGCATCGAGATTGGACAGGGGCTCATCGAGAAGCAGCACCCGTGGCTCGTAAACCAGTGCCCGGCAGATCGCGACGCGCTGCTGCTGACCGCCGGAGAGCTGCGAGGGATAGCGTTCGGCGAGATGGCCGAGACCGAGACGATCAAGGATCGCCTGGACGCGCGATGCGATCTCCGCTTGCGGCACGCCCCTGAGTTTCAGGCCATATCCGACATTGTCTCGGACATTGCGATGCGGCCAGAGCGCATAGGACTGGAAGACCAGGCCGATGTTGCGCTGCTCCGGCGGCAAACCGATTTTGCGCTCGCCATCCAGAACGGTCTTGTCGCCGATGACGATCCGTCCGATCTCCGGTTGCTCCAGTCCGGCGATGCAGCGGAGCAGCGTCGTCTTGCCGCTTCCCGATGCACCAAGCAGGGCAACGATCGAGCCGCGCTCCGCCGTGAAGGAGGCGCCCTTCAGGATCTGCAGGCCGCCAAGCCATTTCTGGACGTTGTTGACAATGAGCTCAGTCATGGATGCGTGCTCCCAGTCGAAGGGCGAGCGCAAGGCCCGCGGCCGTTAGGATGATGCTTATGAGCGCGAGCGCGGCGATCGTGTTCATGGCCCCGGTCGTGAGCAGCGAAACCATCAGCGAGCCGATGACCTCTGTGCCCGCACCCATGAGATAGACGCCCGTCGCATATTCGCGCAGGAAGATGATCATGATGAGGGCCCACGCGCCGGCCAAGCCTGGCCGCACGATCGGGATCACGACATCCCACCATGTGCGACCGATCGTTGCGCCAGTCGTTCTTGCCGACTCCTCCAGCTCCGGGGAGACCTGGATAAGCGTGCCCTGCAGCAGCCTCAGGCCATAGGACAACCCGACAACGACATAGGCGACGAAGAGGCTGACCAGGGTTGGCCGCAGCGGGGTGAGGATTGGCACGAACAGGAAAACCCAGAAGAAAGCCAGTCCGACCACCAGCCCCGGCAGTGCTCGAGGCAGGAGCACGATGTAATCGAGCACCGTGTTGGAGAAACCTCGGTTGCGGTGACCCGCCAGTCCGATCAGGAGGTAGATTCCAACGGCCAGGGCGCCGCCGACAACCGACAGGAGAACGGTGTTGATCATGCCGCGCACGAGGCTCGGGACCTGCAGCATGCCGTAAAAATTCGAGAAGGTGAGCCGCTCGACAAGGTTCACACCCTCACCCCAGGCATCGACAAAGGCACGCACGGTTATGCCGCCGATCGGAAGGACAACGGACACAAACAGCCAGAGACCGATGATTGAAAGCGCGATCACCTGACCGCTGCGGCCAAGCTTCAGGCTGGAGACACGAGAGCCCTTTCCGCCGAGCGCGGCATACCGGCGGGCGTTGCGGAGCAGGCGGCGTTGCATCCACACCAGCGGCAAGGTGATGAGCACTAGGACCATCGCGACCACCGCCATCAGCTGGTAGGTCGGCGTGCCGAAAAGCGTGGTGAGCTTGTAGATGTAGGTTGTCAACACCATGATGCCGTTCGGGTCGCCCAGCACCAGCGGAATGCCGAATGTCTCGAAGCCGAGCAGGACGTTGAGCGAGGCCGCGAATACAAGTGAGGGCAGAACCATCGGCAGCGTCACATCGAGCGATACGCGCCAGATGTTAGCCCCTACTGTCCTGGCTGCCTCCTCCAGATCGGAGGGGAGGTTTCTCATCGCAGACGACACATAGAGATAGACGTGCGGTACATGGCTGAGGCCGGCGATCGCGATCATGCCGGCCAAGCTGTAAATATTCCACGGCACGACGCCGATCAGGTCCCTGACTGCCAACGACAAAAAGCCGGTCGGCCCGACTGAGACCGTGTAGCCGAAAGCAAGGACGATCGAGGAGATGAACATCGGCACGAGCACAAGCACTTCGAGCAGGCGCTTGAAGCGGATGTCGGTACGGGTGATCAGAAAGGCGAGCAGACCGCCGAGAGGCACCGCGACAGCGACCATACCGAACGCGAACAGCGTGGTGGTCCCAAGCGCCTTGTAGAAGGTCGGATCGTTGATGATATAGGCATAGGCGTCGAGGCTGAGCACAGCGCGCGGGCTGAAAAACGGAGCGCTGAGGAAGCTCTGGAAGACTATCAGCCCGACTGGCGCGAGGACCGTCAGCGCGAGAATGCCAATCGCGATGTTCCGGAAGAGCGGTGCGTCGCCAGCCGGCCGCGCCGTATGCGGCGGAACCGGCAGGTCGACAATCGCCGCATCTGCGAGCATGGCTGCGCTGTGGTGGCTCGTAGCCATTAGCGATCCTCCCTAAAAGATGTGGCCGCGGCGACAACATTGCCGCGGCCACGACGAACACGGATCAGCCGGCGATCGCCGCCTTCCAGTCGTTGAAGAATTGGACGCGCTTGGCGGGGTCCATATATTCGAGAAGACCTTCGTCCACGGCGATCGGCTTCAGGCCGCCGCCGACCTTTTCGTTCAGCGTCTTGATGTTGAGACCGCTCGTTACATCCTCCCGCACCGAGGGCAGACCGCCTGATGCCAGCGCTTCCTGCCCTTCCTTGGACAAAGTAAAGTCGACGAATAGCTTTGCCGCATTTGGGTGAGGCGCGCCCTTGCTGATCAGGGCGAGACGGGAAAAGGCGGCGGTATAGTCCGATCCGAACGCCACGCCGAGGTTTGGGGTCTCCTTGACCCAGTCCAGCGCATAAGAACCGATGATGTTGATGGCCAGCACGTTCTCGCCGGAGACGACAGTCTCCTTCATTGATCCGGAACTCGAGTAAGTCTTCACGCCATCGGCGCCGAGCGCCTTGGCGAGATCCCAGAAATTGCTTGTCTGGCGTGCATCGTTGGTGTGGTGAAGGAAGCCCGTACCGCTCTTCTCCGGGTCGAAGGTCGCCACTTTGCCTTTCAATTCGGCTTGGTTTTCCTGGAGAAACTTGATCAGGTCGGCACGCGTTTTTGGAATGCGGTCTTCCTTCAGCGCCGTGGTGTTGTAGATCATACCGATCGGCTCGATCGTCGTGGCGTAGAGCGTATCCTGGTAGTTTGCCCAGGAGGGGATGTTACCGGCCTCGACGCTCTTGAACGGCACGGCGTATCCGTCCTTGACAAGGGTCATCTGCAGGTCCATGGCGGAGGTCCACACCACGTCCGCGGTCACCTGACCGGCCGCCGATTCCGAGATCACCTGATTGTAGGCGCCGTTCGTGCCGACGTCGTTGTACGCGATCTTAATACCGTATTTGGCGGTGAACGCATCGAGAAGCGCCTGTGCCTGCGCCGCGTCGGTCGACGTGTAGATCGTGACGGTCCCCTCCTTCTTGGCGGCATCGATCAGGGACGCGTCCTGCGCGTTGGCCGGCGACATCGCCAAGGTCACACAGACGAGCGCCGAACAGCCGGACAGTCTGCTCACTGCGGTATGCTTCATTTCACTTCTCCCATGGTTGCGCCCGTTCATTGCTCCTCCGGGCGTGCGCTGATGACGTTCTTCGTCGCCAAAACAGTTACATCTCAGTTTGGATTTATCAATCGTAAAATGCAAAGTTGGCAGTTTAAGCGCGCGCTGCCGCACGAACCGGCTCCGCTTTGATCGCCTTGGCCACGGCGGCGCCAAACGCATCCGTGTTGCTCTGCCCTCCGAGATCGCGGGTCCGGGTCGCCGGGTTGGCAAGCACCTCGTCAATCGCACGCTCGATCTCCGCGCCCGCCGCCTCGAAATTTGGCAGCCCGCGCTTCTCTCCAAGCCAGGAGAGCATCATCGCAGCGGAAAGGATGAGCGAGGTCGGGTTGGCGATGTTCTGGTTCTGGATATCGGGCGCCGAACCATGCTGAGCTTGCGCGCAGACAAGGCCGGTTTCGGCATTCGCGTTGATCGATCCGGCAAGGCCGAGACTGCCAGAAAGCTCGCTGGCGAGATCCGAAAGAATGTCTGCATAAAAGTTCGTCGTCACGATCACGTCGAACCGGGACGCATCGCGCACGAGGTGAGCTGCCATGGCGTCGATGATGTAGTCGTTGAGCTTCACCTCGGGGAATTCGGCTGCTACCTTTCGGACCTGCGTCAGGAAAAGACCGTCGGTGAGGATGAAGTTGTTCGCCTTGTGGACAGCCGTGACGCGCTTGTCGCGCTTCATCGCCAGCTCGAAAGCAGCGCGTGCGATCCGCTCACAGGCGTGCGCCGTGATCTTGCGCATGGAGAGCGCAATGTCGGGCGTCGGCATGAACTCACCACTGCCCGCATACATGTTGCGGTCTGGGTAGAAGCCTTCGGTCGCCTCGCGCATGATGACGAGGTCCATCCGCTTCGCGGTGCTGTTCAGAAACGGGCGAACGCGCGCCGGACGAACGTTTGCATAGAGGTCCAACTTGACCCTGAACCCAGCTGAAACGTTCACGCCGCCCTTGTCGCGCGCCGGATAGTCCATATGGGACTGCGGACCCAGGATAATGCCGTCATACGTACGGGCGCGCTCTATCGTCTCGTCGCGCAGGGTCGTTCCGTACTTTTCTAGGCTGGCGAAGCCGGTGTCCTCGTAGTCGTACTGCAGACCAAGACCGAATGCCTTGTTGGCCGCCTCGACCACCTCCATCGTCGCGGCGGTGATCTCCGGGCCGATGCCGTCGCACGGCGTGACCATGATCTTCATAGAACGTCTCCCTGAACACGGCGGAGCATCCGCCGAAATGCTTCATGGCGACTTTTTGGCTTTTTGAAGATTAAAATGCAATCGAAAAATTACGAGGCCGGTATTTTTTCGTGCGCGTGCTGGGACCAGGATCGCGCGATGGGTGATTTCCGCGCGAGCGCACCGGAGAGATGCTTGCGCATGGCGTAGGACGCTTCGAGGATTTCACCGCGCTCGAGCAGATCAAGGATCGCAAGGTGCTCCTCGCATTGCGTGAACAGACGATTGCGATCAACGCGCGAGCGATACTCGAGCAAACGGCGCATTTGATTGACGCGCACCAGCGACAGGTGGAAGAAGGGATTGTTCGACATCTTGATCAGCTCCTCGTGGAAGATGGAGCCGTTGTGGACCAAACGTTCGGCAGGAAGTCGCATGATGTCGGTCTCCAGCATTCGCTGCTGTAACCGTCGCTGCTCTTCAATTATTTTTCGGTCGAGCTTGAAGCTCGGTTCCAATATGGCGGCCGGTTCAATCAGCATGCGGAACCGGTAAATCTGCTCGAACGCCTCGGGTGTCTTGGCGACTGGCAGGAAGCGCCAGCCGTAGCCCTGCTTGCGCTCCGCCCAGCCCTCCCGCACTGCCCGCATAAGCATGTCACTGAGTTGCGCTTTGGTGAGGTCGTAGCGCTCCCGCAGCATGCCCTCAGTCACCTCGGCAGGGATGCGGTCCATCAGCCAATCCTCGGCGAGGCGCTGGTAATCGTTCTCCACCTCGAACGGTTTTGGCTCGTCGTTGATCGGCTCGATAATCCGGGACTCCGGAACATCTTTGACAAAAAACCCCCGATTCTCCTTCTGCTCCAGCAGTCCTTCTTCAGCGAGAATTTGCATCGCCTCGCGCACGGGCGAGCGGGAGACGCCAAACTTGTCGGCGAGATGTTGCGTGCGCAGGTGATCGCCAGAAGACAGTTCGCCCGTTGTTACGAGCAGCGAAATCTGACTGGCGATGTTCCGTGCCAAGGGGCTTGCTGGCATGAGAGCTCCGAGATGATTGCCGCGGATCTGGCGTTCAAGCGGTACAGCGATCGTGGCAAGTTTGCACGAGCTGTCGTTAAAAATCCAATCTAAAGTCGTGTCGCGACAACGAAGAGACGTGGAAATGGCAGAAGCGTTGTTGCCTCCTCCAGGATCGCATAGTGGCGCGAGCGTCTCGGTACAGCAAGGTAGGCCTTCTTTTCGGATGCGTCGAGGCGCGAGAGGTATGGACGCAGGCCAGTGCTGCTGAACCAGTCGATGATACCGTCCAGTCCTTTGAGAGGATGGTGATAGATCGTCCAGACTTCCACCCGCCGGCAGAGCGGGCGGAGAATGCCGTAATAATTCTGAGTCCTCTCGATCGACGTTCGCTCGGTGTCCCTTCTGCCAGCCGGCCCGCCCACCGCGGATCCCGTGCAACCTCCCGCATGCCACGGTGAGTGGATTCGTTAAGATTGTCAGGCACCTGGGTTGCCAGAATTCCGCCGCTTTTCAACAGGTTGACAAGCCTCGGCAGCAGCGCACGATGATCCGGAAGCCATTGCAGCACGGCGTTCGCGAAGATTACGTCCTGCGGCTCTTCAGGCGCCAGTCCTGTATAGCCTGCACTGCAAACTCAACGTTCGGCAGTCGGGCGCACGCGGCTTCGATCATCGAAGGCGACGAGTCGATGCCCGCGACTCGTGCTCGGCTAACGGCCCAGCAGTTCGGTCGAATTTCCCGGCCCGCATCCAATATCTGTGACAAACTCCATGTCCTCATTGGAAACCGCACCAAGAAGGTCGATGGGCCGCGTCCGATGATCGCCGAATTGCAGTATTTCGCGGCAGACCAGTCGCTGCGCATGAAAGCCTCGCTTGACATCGACTCTAGTTTGGTTTTTTAAGCTATAAAATCCAATACTACAAGGTGAGGAACCTGGCATGATCAGAATGCAGGTCGAGAGCCATGGCCGGCAGCTGACCGCGATCGACATGGGGAAGGCGCTGGGTTCCAAGTTCGAGCGGCTGCCCTTCGTGCTGCGTGTCCTTCTCGAGAACAACCTAAGACACCAGCCTCACGAGGCTGAGCGGCTGCTGGAGGTCTTCAGCCAGTGGCTACGCCTTGGAGAGAGCCAGGCAGAAATTCCATTCCATCCGGGTCGGCTGTTGATGCATGACACGACCTGCGTTCCCGCCCTGGTCGACATTGCCGCAATGCGCGACGCGATTGCTGAAGCGGGAGGCGATCCCGCCCTCCTTGCCCCAAGAATCAGGGTTGATGTGTCTGTCGACCACAGCATCGGCGTGGATCGCTTTGGTACCGCCGATGCTCTCCGCTTCAACCTGGCCAAGGAACTGGAGCGCAATGCGGAGCGCTACCGGCTGATGAAGTGGGCGACCAAAGCCCTTCCCGGCCTTAGCGTTCATCCGCCCGGTACTGGCATCATGCACACGATCAACCTTGAGCAACTGGCAACCGTGGTCGCAATCGAGAAGCGCGACAATGTCGAGTGGGCGGTGCCTGATACCCTGATCGGAACGGACAGCCACACGCCGATGATCAACGGCATCGGCGTACTGGCCTGGGGCGTGGGCGGACTCGAGGCCGAAAGCGTCATCTTCGGAATGCCGGTCATGCTCAGGATGCCGGAGGTCATAGGTGTGCGCCTCGTGGGGCGGCTGCAGAGCGGAACTCTCTCGACCGACCTAGCTCTGGCCGTGACCGAGCGGCTGAGGTCGTTCGGCGTCGCCGGGAAATTCGTAGAGTTCTTCGGGCCAGGCGTGTCTACACTTTCGGCAGGCGACCGAGCCGTGGTGGCGAACATGGCCCCCGAGTACGGGGCTACCACCGGCTTTTTCCCAGTCGATGCCAATACCGTTGCCTATCTCCGCCAGACAGGAAGAAGCGATGAGCTCGCTGCTCGCGTCGAGAATGTCGCCAAGGCACAGGGCCTTTGGTTCGAGCCCGATACAAACCCGCGATACACCGACGAGCTCACGATCGATCTCAGCGCGCTTCGCCCGAGCTTGGCCGGGCCACGCCGACCGCAGGATCGCCTCGAGCCAGCGAACGTGCAGCCCGCCCTTGAACGCGCCTGCGGAAAAAAGCTGAGCCGACAGGTCACATTCAAGTCCATTCCCGAAGGCGCCGTCGCAATCGCTGCGATAACTAGTTGCACCAACACGTCGGATCCGTCACTCCTGATTGCTGCGGGGCTGCTGGCGCGCAAGGCGCGGCAGCTTGGACTGAGACCGCCCCATTGGGTCAAGACATCGCTTGCTCCGGGCTCGCCGGCGGCGGTCCGCTACCTGGAGCGATCAGGTCTACTCGAAGACCTTGAGGCAATCGGCTTCAGCATTGTCGGCTTAGGTTGCACGACCTGCATCGGCAATTCAGGTCCCCTCCCCCTCGAGATGCAAGCCGCCATCGACGGCGGGATCACGGCCGTTGCCGTCTTGTCGGGAAACCGCAACTTTCCAGGGAGGGTGCATCCGTCCCTCAAGGATGGATTCCTGGCTTCACCGCCGATGATTGTTGCGTTCGCACTTGCCGGAGACGTGTTGCGCGACATCGCGACCGACCCCATCGCAAAGGACGCCGATGGCAACGAGGTCCATCTCGCTGACCTTTGGCCCGACCAAGCCGAAGTCGCGAAGCATGTGAGAGCCCATGTTTTCGGCGCCGATAGTCCTGAGGCGTTCAGCGAGGCGGCCGAAAATCCCCTTTGGCAAAAGCTGGACTTTCCGCAAAGCGCGCGTTTCCCGTGGTCGGATACGTCCACCTACATTCGTCGGCCGCCGTTCGCGACTGCGGGTGTGTCGAGCTGCCTTGGAAAATATGCCGCCGTGCCTTTGCTGGTCCTCGGCGACGACATCACCACAGACCATATATCGCCGGCTGGACAGATAGCGTCCACAAGCTACGCCGGCCGACATCTTATCGATCGAGGCGAAAATCCCTCCAGCCTGAACGTGTTCGCCTCCAGACGGGGCAATTGGAAAGTGATGGTCCGTGGCCTGTTCGACAATAGGGCTTCGGTGAACCTGCTCATTCCAGATGCCGATCCTGGCAGCACAATTCACGGACCCACCGGCGACATCGGCCGCTTGTGGGAAATCGCCAAACGCTACCAGGCGAGCGGAACCAGCACGATTATCGTCGCGGGCGAGCGGTACGGTGCCGGCTCTTCGCGAGACTGGGCTGCCAAGGGGGTTGCAATGCTCGGCGTCCGCGCGGTCATTGCCAAGAGCTTCGAACGCATCCACCGGTCTAACCTGATCGGGATGGGGGTCCTCCCGATCACCATTTCGGCGGCTGACGCGCAGTCGATCGGCGGACTTGGGACAAACGATCAAATCATTGTCGATGCCGCGAGCATCACACCACGCTCTGCAATCGAAATCGACGTGCGTCGATCAGAAGGGGTGTCTGCGCGGTTGGGCGGAACGGCAGCAGTAGAGACTGGTTTAGAAGTCGATATACTTGCTGCAGGCGGAATGATCCCGCTCATCCTTTCCAAGGTGTTGACCGCGACAGACAAAGGCCGACACACTGCCACCGCCTCTGCATGACGGCCACCTTTTCGGAGGACGTGAATGTCCGCTTCGCCTTGCGGTCGAAAAGTTCAGTGCGCCAATTGAACGGCAATGCTGATCACATCTCACGTTCGGCAATTTCGAGTGCTCTGAAGGTACAGATTGTGACGTCAGGTTGGCAGATCTTGTGGCGGCAGCGGCGATCGGAAGACGAGCTACTATGAACAGGTGTTCGCTGATCCTTCGATCGCGACGATCAATGTGGATCACCGGCGAGCCGGGGCAGTGAGTTTCCGCCACCTCGTTGCCGATCCTGAACGGCATGCATTGAACGATGGGGCGGGCTTGGGACTCCGTGCTGCCGGCCAACGTGAACGATGAACGGGCGGGAGAAGTCGTCATTGATGAGACATGGGCCCTCTCTTTTTCGAAGAACACCATCCACTTCACACCTGACGGATCTCAGGGTCGTCCTCGGCCGCCGCGTCTTGCGATAATGTGTTCATCAGCGAGCGCGCATCCTTCAGCAAATTGAAAGCAACTGTTTTTTCTTTCCTGAATGGTTTGCCGGTGATCGAACTTGGCCCGCGCCTCGCACGCTGCCCGCCATGCATGGCCATTGGATCATTGGCATATCCAAGATGCACGAGCCGACCTGGTGGCGCTAGGCCGGCTAAAAGCGCCGATACGATCGAAGTGCCGCAAGCGCTGGTTTTGCCGCAGAGCTGAAATTGTCCCCGTCGGCAATCCGGGCATGCATAGCAACAGTCCTCAAGACTTCCAATGCCGACCCGCTGCCCGAGTTTCCAAACCGAAGGCACACGCTCGCCCAACGCCATGATGCGCCCCTCCATCTCATGACCCGCCCCCTGGCGCGGCTGCAATGCTGGATCAGCGCTTTCTGTGTCAGGGCTACGTGTGTCGTCACAGACCTCGCAAGCCTCCACCTTGATCAGCAATTGGCCGGCTCCCGGAACGGGCGTTGCATGTTCGACTAGCTCCAGCGTGCCGGGGACTGTTATCTGCAGAACGCGATGGCCCGGCGTCATTGTGCCGCTCTCGTGCAGAGAGGGGAAAACGCCGCAAGCTCTGCCGCGTCCACCGCGCCTGCAGTTAGGGCCATGAGGCGTGCGCTAGGTTGAATTGCGTCGGCCGAGACCTTGGAGGCCAGTTCAGCGATCAACGCAGTGCGGCTTTCAGGTCGCATAGACTAGAGCATCTGACGCTTCGCCAGCCGATAAGGCTGCGGCCCGTTGCTAGAGATTCCGCGATCGAGGCTGTCGCCCACCAATCCTGCGCGGTATGGGGGGCGCGCCGCAGTCAGCTCAGCCGAGCAGCCGCCGACGTTGAGAACGGTATCGGACATGAGACATCCGGGTTTCGGCAATGCCTCTGCTTTTGGGTCTATGATTGCTTTCGAGCAAACAGGAACATCTTTCACGACGCAAAGAAAAACTTTGCCTTTTGCTATGCGCCGGACACTTCCTCGTGAAGCCAGCGCCAAAACGGTTGTGCCTTAGACGTAAGGGGCGGTCGGTCCTATAGCAAACGTAGTAGGCGAGGGGCTACGGCTGGGTTTCGAAACTGAATTTGAGCAATCACCGGTATGGATTAGCACCCATTTCCTGGGCAAGCTTCAGGAATCCGTCGATGTAGAAGGTCCTCTCCTCGCCGCGCCTCACACCAAGGTTGATGCTCTTCCGGATGCCGGAATCTCCCAGGCGCAGTGCGCGTATCGGCAGGCCGGATGCATCCTCGTGCAGGAGCCAATCGGGAAGAACCGTCACGCCCCGGCCCGCGCATACCAGTTGCAGCATCAGGTCGATGGTCTCCGCAGTGCGATGTTGACGCGGCCTGCAATGCGCCGGAACAAGGAAGCGGGTGTAGATGTCCAGGCGCTCCAACGTGACGGGTACTGTAATCAACTCTTCGTCCAGGAGATCTTGCGGTTCAACGCAGGCTCGGCTGGCAAGGGGGTGAGCCTCATGCACCATCAGAACGAGCTCGTAATCGAACACGGGAGTGAACAGTAGTTCCGGCGTCTCCACCGGATCCGGCGTTATCAACAGGTCAATCTCATAACCCAGCAGCGCTTCGACCCCGTCGAAGCGGAAGGCGGTGCGCACGTCGAAGTCCACGTCGGGCCATTGTGTCAGATAGGGAGTTGCAATTCTCGTCAGCCATCGCTGGCAGGGATGACACTCCATGCCGACGCGAAGCACTCCCCTCCTCCCCAGCGCGAAGTCCGTCAGGATACGCTGCGCGTGCTCCATCTGCGGCAAGACGCGCTCGGCAACGGTCAGCAAGTACTCGCCCGCCTGCGTCAACCGCAGGCCTCGTCCGGTCTTCATCCAGATCTTGATGCCGTGCCGTTCTTCGAACTTGGCGATCGTATGGCTCAAAGCCGACTGGGTGACATTCAGCTTCTCCGCAGCCGCGGTGACGCTGCCCCGACGGCTTACTTCCCTAAGGATCGCAAGGTGCTGCCGATCGATCATTATGAACCCTGTTCATGAGTAAATGAAATCATACCATTTCCACTCATAATGCGATGCCATTAACCTTCCGTCAATCGGCCCTGCAGGGCCGTCCCAAGGCCAGGAAGGAAGGAACCGCTGTGACGAAGCTCGCACTTGCCCACCAACTCCACCCGGAGCATGCGCGGGCGGCGTCTGTTTTCGACGAAATTGTCGACCGCAAGAACAGCAACTCCATGAAATGGGCCTGTGCAAGCAAGCTTTTGGCGCCGGACGAAGCTGCGGCCGACCCCTTGCCGATGTGGGTGGCCGACACCGACTTCAAGGCGCCTCATGCCGTCATCGACGCGCTCCATGCGGCGGTCGACCATGGCGTCTTCGGTTATCCCGGTGGCGCGACCGCATCCTATGTTGACGCTGTCGTCGGTTGGCAGCAGCGACGGTTCGGTTGGGACGTCGCCAAGGAATGGATCCTCCAGACCTCCGGCATCATCACGACGCTGAAGACCGCGGTGCAGGCTTTCTCAGCGCCGGGCGACACCATTTTGATCCAGCCGCCGGTCTACGCGCATTTCCATAACGATGTCCTGCTGAACGGCCGTCACTTGGCCTATGCGCCGCTCGAATTCACCGGCGATGGCTACCGCTTCAACGAGCAGACTTTCGAGGCTGCCATCCGCGCCAACACGAAGATCTTTATCTTAAGCCACCCACACAATCCTACCGGAAACGTGTGGTCCGAAAATGAACTGCGGACCATGGGCGAAATCTGCGCCCGCAAAGGCGTTCTGGTCATTTCGGACGAGATCCACGAGGATCTCATCCTCGATCCGGCCAAAAAGCACATCCCGTTTGCCTCGCTCGGCGAAGAGTTCGCCCAAAACAGCATCACCTGCACGGCGCCGAGCAAGACATTCAACCTGCCCGGCCTGCAGAGCGCTAATGTTTTCATCCCGAACAGGCGGCTCCGGGAAGAGCTGCGCCGCCAGTACGAGCGCAACGTCTTCGAGCTGGTCAACGTATTGGGGATGGTTGCCGCCGAAGCCGCCTATGCCCATGGCGAGCCGTGGCTGGAGGAAATGCTGGCCTATTTGCGTGCCAATCACGCGCACTTCGCCGACGCGATCAACGATGCGGATTCACGCCTGAAGGTACTTCCAACCGACTCCCTCTACCTGGCGTGGATGGATTGCCGCGGTCTCGGAATGGATGCCGAAGCCCTGAACAGATTCATGCTGACCAAGGCGCGCGTCTGGCTCGACAAGGGCCAGAAGTTCGGGGTCGAGGGGCATGGGTTCATGCGCGTCAATCTCGGCTGCCCGCGTGCGGTCGTCGACGAGGCGATCGGGCGCATCACCGCCGCCGTCGCCGAGTTTTGAGGACGAGCCGATGTCTCAGACGATTGAACGGCGCCTGGATGAACTCGGGATCGAATTGCCGGCAGCGACAAAGTCCGTAGCGAACTACCTCCCGGCGGCGGAGACCGGAAGCATCGTTCTCACGTCGGGCCAGTTGCCACTCGCCGATGGCAAATTGATTGCGAGGGGGCTGCTCGGAAGGGAGCTCGACGTGGCGGCCGGTACGCTAGCCGCCAAACAGTGTGCCTTGAACATCCTCGCTCAGGCAAAGGGCTGTCTTGGCAGCCTCGAGAGGATCGCCAGGATCGTCAAGATCACAGTCTTCGTCGCCTCGGCCGCCGATTTCACGGAACAACATCTCGTCGCCAACGGCGCGTCGGATCTTCTCGTCGCGGTCTTTGGCGAGAAGGGCAAGCACGCGCGCTCCGCCGTCGGTGTGGCGGCGCTTCCGATGAACGCGCCCGTCGAAATCGAAGCCATCATCGAGATTGCTCCAGAACAATAAGCGTCTTCGATCCGACAAGACCGAACCAGTGGGAACTCAACCGATCCGAGTGGCGGAGAATTGGGCAAAAAAGCCACCGCTGCCGGATCACAAACCGGGAGAATGAAAATGAAAATGACGATCGCCCTTGCCACGCTTGCAGCGGCAACGCTGACGGCCGGTATCGCTTCGGCCGGCACGATGGCCGACGTTCAAGCGCGTGGTAAGCTGAATTGTGGTGTGACCGGCGGTCAGGCCGGCTTCTCCGCTCCGGATGCGTCCGGGGCCTGGCATGGCATGGACGTGGACTACTGCCGGGCTGTCGCGGCTGCAGTCCTTAAAGACCCCAATGCGGTGACCTTCGTTCCCACGACTGGGCAAACGCGGTTCACCGCACTTGCCTCCGGCGAGATCGACATTCTGTCCCGCACCACGACCTGGACATTTTCGCGCGATGTGGACCTGAAGTTCACATTCGCGGGTGTGAACTACTACGACGGTCAGGCTTTCATGGTGCCGAAATCCCTCGGTGCCAAGAGCGCAAGGGATCTGAACGGCGCCACCGTTTGCATTCAGACCGGGACCACCACCGAGCTGAACCTCGCGGAATATTTCCGCAAGAACAACATGAAGTATGACCCGGTTCCCGTCGAGAACAACGGCGACGTCCAGCAGAAATATCTTGCCGGTGCTTGTGACGTGATCACGAGTGACGGGTCCGACCTGGCATCGACCCGGTCGAGCTTCAAGGATCCACAGGATCACATCATCCTCCCGGATGTCATTTCGAAGGAGCCGTTGGGTCCCCTTGTCCGCCAGGGTGACGATCAATGGGCTGACGTGGCGCGCTGGACCTTGAATGCGCTTCTGGCGGCTGAGGAGCTCGGCATAACATCCGAGAACGTGGAGAAGCTTTCCGCGGGCACGGATAACCCGGAAGTCAATCGCCTCCTGGGCAAAGAGGATAAGCTGGGAGAAATGCTGGGGCTGGATCCGGCTTGGGCGAAACGGGCGATCGCATCCGTGGGAAACTACGGGGAAATCTTCGCCAGGAACGTTGGCGACAAGACGCCGATTGGATTGGCCCGCGGCCAGAACGCGCTCTGGACGCAAGGCGGCCTGATGTATCCGCTGCCGTTCCGCTGAAAAAACGTCTCGAGGCGCGGGCTTGCCCCGCGCCTTTCGTTTTCCGCCCCTGCAAGCCCACAACGCACAACCAAACGCCGAAGGTAGCGCAGCGAACCTTCAGGGAGATCACTCATGGCCATGAAAAGCGCGGCTCCCCGCGAGCCCTTTCACCTGAGCATGCTCTTCAATGACACCCGTTATAGGGCCCGATCGATCCAGGTCATCGCGTTCATCATGCTCGTCCTTGCGGCTGCCTGGCTCGTCGACAACACGGTCCACAATCTGGCTGCCCTTGGAAAGAACTTCTCGTTTGGATTTCTGTGGAGCACGGCGGGTTATGACATCTCGCCGCACGCCATCGAGTATTCGAGCACAAGCTCTCATGCCCGTGCCGCCGTCGTCGGTTTGCTCAACACGCTGATCGTAGCGGCAATGGCCTGCGTGACCGCGACGGTCCTTGGCGTGTTGGCCGGGGTGCTCCGGCTTTCCAACAACTGGATCGTCGCTCGTCTGATGACCGTCTATGTCGAAAGCTTCCGCAACGTGCCGGCACTCCTTTGGATCGTTGTGGTCGCCGCGATCATGTCGCAGGCGATGCCGACGCCCAGCGCGTTCCGCGGCGACAATCCCACGGCTTCCATGATCCTGTGGGACAGCGTCGCTGTCACCAACCGCGGCATCTATCTGCCGGTTCCCGATTTCTCCCGCAGCCTAGGTCAACTCAATAGCGCATTTGGCGCCCTTGACCTCAACTATGCTGCGGTCCTCTGTGTGCTCGCGATTTCGGTATTGGCCCGTCGAAGCCTGGTCGAGCGTGCTCAACGGGTCCAAAGCGCGAGCGGAGAGCGTCCGGCAACCTGGTGGAAAAGCCTGCTCGTTTTCGCGCTGCCGATGATCACTCTGCTTTACGCGCTGGGTTTCCATCTTGAGTATCCCGCCCTGAAGGGCTTGAACTTTTCTGGCGGGCTGCTGCTGCGCAATTCCTTCATTGCGCTCTGGATCGGGCTCAGTGTCTATAGCGGCGCGTTCATCGCCGAAAACGTTCGCTCTGGAATACTTGCGATTTCCCGAGGGCAGACGGAAGCTGCTCATGCACTTGGGCTTTCGCCGAGACGAACCATGCGTCTCGTGATCCTGCCGCAGGCCTTGCGGATCATCGTGCCTCCGCTCATTTCGCAATACCTCGACATCACCAAGAACACATCGTTGGGCCTGGCGGTCGGCTATATGGATCTGCGCTCGACGCTCGGCGGCATCACCATCAACCAGACCGGTCGAGAACTGGAGGCGATGCTTTTGATGATGCTGATCTACGTTAGCATCAGCCTGATCATCTCGGGCATCATGAACGTCTACAACAGTCGCGTCAGACTGCAGGAGCGCTAACATGAACCTGCACAACGTCTCCTGGGTGCGCCAGGAAATGGTTCTCCCTTCGGCAAGGCCAGCCGGCCAAGGTGGTCCGCGGGAATGGATGAGGAAGAATCTCTTCGATGGCTGGCTTAGCACGTTGCTGACCGTGGCATCGGTGACCGCGATCGCGTGGCTCATCGTGGCCATCGCTCCTTGGCTAGGCAATTCCATCTGGAAAGCCAACTCGCTCGCCGAATGTCGGCAGCTCCTCGACGGAGCGCCAGGCGCGTGCTGGGGTGTAATTCGCGACCGTTGGCCGCAACTTCTGTTCGGCTTCTACCCTGCGGATCTTTATTGGCGCCCGGTTCTCGCCTTCGCGCTGCTGTTGGCGGCGCTGGCGCCGGTTCTGTTCCGCGCCCTGCCGTCTCGCACGCTCTGGTTCAGCGCCGTCTACCCGGGCCTTGCGGGCTGGCTGATCTGGGGCGGAAGCCTGTGGTTTCCGGTCGCCGTCTACCTCGGCTTCGCTGTCGCCGCCGGCCTGTTTGCGTCGACAGCACGCGCCAGTCAAGGGCTTGGCCTGAGCGTCGCCGGTCTCGGAGCGGCGCTCTGGTGGGTCTACGCCGCCCAGCCTTTTTCATCGGCTGCAAACGCTGTCATCCCGATTGTGCTCGAGGCTGTCCCCTCGCGCGAGATCGGAGGGTTTCTGCTGTCGATCATCATCGGCGTGACCGGCATCGCAACGTCGTTGCCGCTCGGCATCTTGCTCGCGCTTGGCCGTCGCTCGGGTTTGCCGCTGATCTATATGCTGAGCGTCGTGTTCATCGAATTCATTCGTGGCGTGCCGCTCATCACGCTGCTGTTCACCGCATCGCTGCTGTTGAACTATTTCCTGCCGCCCGGCACCAACTTCGACCTCATCCTGCGCGTAGTGATCATGGTGACGCTCTTTGCCAGCGCTTATATGGCCGAGGTCATCCGCGGGGGCCTCGCCGGCCTGCCGTGCGGCCAGTATGAGGCCGCGGAGGCTCTGGGTCTGGATTACTGGAAGGCCCAGCGCCTCATCATCCTGCCGCAGGCTCTCAAGATCTCCATTCCGGGGATCGTGAATACTTTCATCGGTCTATTCAAGGACACGACACTCGTCATGTTCATCGGTCTTCTCGACCCCATCGCCCTTGCCGCGGCCATCCGCGCCAACACGGAGTGGCAAGGTATCTACTGGGAACTCTTCATCTTCATTGGAGCTGTGTTCTTCATCTTCTGCTTCGGCATGTCGCGCTATTCCATGTATCTTGAGCGCCGGCTGAAGACGGATCATCGTTAGGAGAAATGCGCATGAGCAAGACGTTACGTGGGCTTTCGCCCGAAAACCGCCGCGGCCTTTCAGAAACGGCCGTCGAGATCACATCCATGAACAAGTGGTACGGTGATTTTCATGCGCTGCGAGACATTAATCTGACCGTGCGCCGCGGCGAGCGGATCGTCATTTGCGGGCCATCCGGCTCCGGCAAATCGACCATGATCCGCTGCATCAACAGGCTCGAGGAACATCAGTCAGGCAAAATTGTTGTCGATGGAATCGAATTGACAAGCGACCTGAAGAAGATCGAGGAAGTCCGCCGCGAAGTCGGGATGGTGTTCCAGCACTTCAATCTCTTTCCTCACCTGACGATCCTCGAGAACTGCACCCTCGCCCCGATCTGGGTCCGCAAGGTGCCAGAAAGGCAAGCCAAAGAGATCGCCATGCACTTCCTTGAAAAGGTCAGGATACCGGATCAGGCGCATAAATATCCGGGGCAGCTTTCGGGCGGTCAGCAGCAGCGCGTGGCGATCGCGCGTTCTTTATGCATGAAGCCACGCATCATGCTGTTCGATGAACCGACTTCGGCTCTCGATCCGGAGATGATCAAGGAAGTGCTCGACACCATGATTGCGCTCGCCGACGAGGGCATGACGATGCTGTGCGTCACTCATGAGATGGGGTTTGCGCAGGCAGTGGCCGACCGTGTGATCTTCATGGATCAGGGCCAGATCGTAGAGCAGAACGAACCGAGGGCATTCTTCAGCGCGCCGCGATCGGAACGCACGCGCACCTTCCTCGGGCAGATCCTGGGCCACTGACGAAGCCGTCAGTGAGGTGGAGCACCGAGGAGCGAGCGGGCGACCTGAGATCCGCAGCAGAGAGATCGCCAGCCTTCCCCAAGAGAGGGAGATGGCCCCTGCACTGCGGGATAGAGGGTGATGCGCGCTTGGGTGCTGGCGGAGACGGATCGTATGCGCCCTTCCCCGCCTTGTTTGCGTGCTGAGGCCATCAGCCGTCAGCGGTGTCGAAGGCATCCAGTACGCGCGAGGAATAGACCAGAGCCGCTCCCGCGTTCAAAGCGATCGCCACGCCAAGCGCTTCAGCGATTTCCTCGCGCGTTGCGCCAACCTTTGCGGCTTCGGCGGTGTGGCTCGCAATGCAGCCGTCGCAGCGTGTCGTGACCGCGACGGCAAGCGCGATCAACTCGCGGGTCTTGGCGTCCAGGCGCGCGGTCTTGTTGCCTGCACCACCGAGCGCCCGAACCCCCTCAAGGGTGGCGGGGGACAGTTGCCCCAGCTCGCTCACCCGCGACGACAGTTGCTTCCGGTATTTCGCCCATTCGAGCATTCGAAACTTCTCCATAAATCGGGACTGATGATCAGGCAAATACGTGAGCAAACAGCGAGGTATCACCTGGATCCGTCGCAGGCATACCCAAGAAGCTTCATGAGCAGAAATGGCATCTTCTCACGCAATCATGAGAACGCGTCATCCGATCGGCGCTTCGCATCGGCGCCTTGCGTGTTGGCCTGGCCGAAACCGTTATGAAGACCGCTCATGAGCTCATGAAATATTGCCGTTTAACGATCATAATGCGGCCGTGCTATTTCTTTCACCAGCGCCGCCGCCATGCGGCAAGAACGCCCGGCAGGCGGACTCTTTCGCTACGAAACGGCGCCCCGACCGATTCGAATACAAGCTTTCGAAGACCGAGAAAGCCGCTCGTCTGGCCGCCACAGGGAGAAACCAAGTAATGACGAATGCGTCTGCACAACGGGAAAAAGTCATCCTGGCGTCGGTTATGGCTGCCAATGCCAATCCCGGCTGGCTGACCAGCGACCGCGTCGAGGCACTGACCGGCGGGCACGGGATGCTCAATATTCCCGTCGTTGCTGCATGCAATGTCATCGCCGCCGAACTTCGTCGTGGCGTAAGCCCGGAAGTCAAATTTGCCGATGCTGTGCGCCAGCCCATCGACGACCTCCTTGCAAAGAGCATCGCTGTTGCAAAGGCAGCCGGCGCCGACGGAGCAAATGCGGCCCTGATCGCGGCCACGCTTCTCTACCTGTGCGGCGCCAACGCACAGGTTGGCATCCCGGCAGGCAACCGCAAGCTCGGTTCTTCTGCGCGGATGATCGCGGGGGTGAGCCGCTCAGGCCTTGCGGCGGTGCCCACAGCCAAGATGAACAACAAGATCTCGGGATTCGCGGCCGTCGCTGCGGTTTACGATGCCATGATGAAGGGAGAGCTCTCGCCGATTCAAGGTCGGGACATTCCCGAAGGCGTAGGCGGCGGTGTGATGGTTGGCCACGGAGCCCTCGGCGAGGATTTCATCTTCCCCGGCATGGCCGAACGAGGCGCGGCTATCGGAACCAAGGCGATGATGGATGCCATGTCAGGAGCTGGCATGCCCAGCCAGAAATTCCTGTCAGCACTTTTCGGCGCGGCAGCAATCCTGGAGATCATCCACCCGGATGCCGACGTGGCTGAGGAGTACGGCCCCTACGGCAAGGTTACCAGTGCCTTTGTTGCCGGACAATCCGCCGTTCGCACCGCCGGCCTGCCGGAGAAGGTGCATGTCCGCATTACCGGCAAGGAAGTCGAGACCGCAAGGCTCATCGGCGATCTCGGGCTGATCCTCAAGGACATCGGCGGACCCACTGTGATCGGCATCATGGCGCTGGATGAAATCATTTCGGTGTTCGAAGAGGGAATTTGCGGCGCCGGCGCGGGTCCGGTCAATCCGCCGCTCGGCCACGTCTGCGGCGATGCGGTCATTGCGCTGATGTGCCTGTTGCAGGACGGATCGACGGAACAGAGCGTGGCGCGGGCTTTGCGCGATCGACGGCTCGGCTTCAGCTTCGACCCGGAGACCGCAATGATGGCGATGAACATCGTTGCCCGAAAGGCAACCCAGATTTGCAACGGGCCGGTGACCGAAGCGCTGATCATGTCCTCCACTCCCATGGTCACCAAGGCGCTGCATGCCCGCGCGGCGCGCAGCTATGACGATCTGATGGCCGGCAGGAGCGTCGGCGAAATCGTCCGCGCGATGGACGAAGAACGTCAGCTTCTGGTGGAGGCGCGCGGCTCGGAATTCCTGAGCAAGGTAAAGGGCACCAATATCAAGATTCATTTCACCAAGATCGGCAAGGGAGCACGGCGCTCGAGCAAGATGGCTGCACGTTGGCTTGCCTTCGATCCGGCGCTTGATGCCGAAGTGACCGTCGGCGACGACAAGATTCACATGGAAGGCATCATCAACGCCGTCATTCCGGAAGTGGCGCAGGGGATCGGTAAGGAACGCGCGCCGTTCCTGACGGCGCTCGCGCCGATCGCAAGCGAACTGCTGCTCGCTGGCAATGTGATCATGAACGTCACAATCCCCGCGGTGGTCGCTGCCGCGATGGGCAAGATGAACGCTTCGGACGCCGCCAGCGAGGCGCAGTCAGCAGGCCTGATTTCCGCAGGTATTCCCGGTACGAAGGCCAAGGCGGAGGCCGCGGCGCTAGTCGCTGTCGAATCCATGGCGCTCTGATGGCAGGCGGCGTCATCCTCCTTATGGCCCAGATCGATGATGCGCCGGGCGAGTTGCTCGGGCATGTCATCGATAAGATGACCGAGATGGGCGCCAAGAATGTCCAGCTCCTTTCCAGCCTGGGCAAGAAAGGCCGTCCAGCCTACGTACTGTTGGTCGACATCAACGCGGAGGACGAGCCGGATTTCGCCTCCCTTCTCGTCGGCGATCTGGGGATTTGGGGCTACCGGGTTCTCGAATCCCAACACAAGCACTTCGACATCCGACGCTATCGGACGCAGCTCGAACTGAAATGGGCGGGAGGCGAGACCAGTTTTCCACTGCGCCTCAAACGCATCCTTAACGAGGGGATGTTCATGCGGGCTAAGGCCGAACACGACGATCTTGTCGCCATATCCGCGCAGATGAGAGACCTTCTGCCGGTATCAGTGGCAGTGTTGAAGGGGGCGATTGAGACGACCATTGGATCGACTGAGCCGGGCAAGACCTTGCGCGTCGATCTGTCTGGTCTGCAGCTTGCGGGCCGATAAAGGATGGAAGGCCCGATGCATATTCATCTTGATGTCCTGGGCGGCATTGCCGGCGATATGTTTGTCGCCGCGATTTTGGACGCCTGGCCCGATCTGGCTGAAATCGTGCAACAAAACCTTCGTCTTGCCGGTCTGGAAGACGACGTAGAGGCTGTGGTGCGGCCGCATGACGACGGCGTGCTGACCGGCAGCCGCTTCGATGTCACGAAGATGGGCTCCGAACAGGCCACCGCCCGACCTCATTGCAGTCACCATGCTCATGGGCACGCCCACGAGCATAATGACCATGACGAGCGGCATGGCCAACATCACCATGAGCACGTCCATGACGAGCACCACGGCCACCATCATCACACTCATTGGCGCGACCTTCGTGCGATGCTTGAGGGAAGTCGTTTGGACGAGACTGTTAAGCGCGCAGCCATCGCGATCTTCCATGAGCTCGCCCTGGCGGAGGCCGCGGTTCATGGCAGGGACGTCGATGACGTGACCTTTCACGAAGTCGGCAACTGGGATTCGATCGCTGACATCGTAGCCGCGGCGACACTGATCGAGGCAGTGGGCGAAGCAAGCTGGTCGGTCGGATCGCTCCCGCTCGGGCGCGGCTGGGTGGAGACTGACCACGGCCGGCTGCCTGTTCCAGCTCCTGCCACGACCCTATTGCTGCGCGGATTTGCCTTTCATGACGACGGTCGCGTGGGCGAACGCATCACGCCGACGGGAGCGGCGATCCTGCGCTATCTCTCTCCCTCGACCAGTATCGGCTCCTCCCCCCATGTGCTCGATCGCACCGGCATCGGCTTTGGCACGCGGCGCCTCCCCGGCATGAGCAATGTGCTTCGCGTTCTGGCCTTCACGGCTGAAGCCGCCGTGCAGGAACGGGTGGGTGTCATCCAGTTCGAAATCGACGACCAGACGGCCGAGGAATTGGCGGCGGGCCTTGATCAAATTCGTGCAGCCGAAGGCGTCATTGATGTGACCCAGTCGCCGGTCTTCGGCAAGAAAGGTCGGATGATGGCCTCAGTTCAGGTTCTCACACGGCTGGATGCGATCGAGGCAATCGGTGAGCTGTGCTTCCGACAGACCACGACACTTGGCCTACGCAGCCGCACGGAGGCGCGCACCATCCTGCCGCGGCAGGCAGTCACGACCAGCGATGGGATGAGGGTGAAGCTAGCCGATCGCCCCGGCGGGCCGACTGCCAAGGCAGAGATGGATGACGTGGAAGCCTTTCGCCAGAGTCACAAAGCCCGGTCTGAGTTGCGCCGCAGCGCGGAGGCAGAGGCGCTGGAGAAAAGACATGACCACCACTGAAGCCTTCTTGCGCCGTCTCGACGCGGTGTTCGACAGCGCCCGTCCCGCGGCTGTGGCCATCTCCGGCGGCGTCGACAGCATGACCCTGGCTTTCGTGGCGCACCTTAGGTTGGGCGCAGACCTGACCATGTTCCACGCCGCCTCGGCCGCGGTCCCGGTCAGCGCGACCGAACGGGTCAGGGACTATGCGGCGCGCCATGGTTGGAACCTTCGGGTCATCGACGCTGGCGAATTTGCCGACGAACGCTATCTCGCCAATCCTTCCAATCGCTGCTTCTTTTGCAAATCGAATCTCTACGGCACGCTGTCGTCCCTCTCGAAAGCGCAGCTCTTTTCGGGCACGAATACAGACGATCTGGGCGACTGGCGGCCCGGTCTCAAGGCAGCCGAGGCCAATAGCGTACGCCACCCCTTTGTCGAGGCCGGCATGTCCAAGGCCGACGTGAGGGCGATGGCGGCAGCGCATGGCTTGAACGACCTCGCCAAATTGCCGTCGGCCCCTTGCCTCTCGAGCCGCATCGAGACGGCTCTCAAGATCGATCCGCAAATGCTGCGCGCTGTAGATCGGGTCGAGACGCTGATCCGGGACGAGCTTTCGCCTAACACTGTTCGGTGCCGCGTTCGGCACACAGGCGTCGTTGTCGAACTGGATGAGCCTACCTTGTCGCGTCTCTCCGACGACGGCCGGTTAGAGCTGGCCCGCAAAATCTCTGAGGCTTTCGACGGACCGCGGCTCGTCCATTTCGAGGCCTACGTCCGGGGCAGCGCCTTCTTGCGGGAACAAAGCGCATGAACGAACAGATTAGATTGGACTTTCAGCGTCCTGAGCGGCTGGATTTCGATGAGGCCATTCTTTGCGCTCGTAAGTCCGATCCCCAGCTTACCGTAATCATGGACCGGGTGTTGGCGCATGGCGCGCGGTGCCTGATGACCCGCCTCGAACCCGATGTCTTCGCCCGCATGGCGCCCACTTATCGCGAAAGGCTGGATTACGATCCCGTCTCGAGGACGGCTTACCTGAACTGGACCCCTGCTGGCGAACTGGAACTGCCTCGGATCGCGGTGGTGTCGGCTGGCAGCTCGGACATGCCGCAGGCGGCCGAAGTCACGCGAACGCTCACCTATCTCGGCGCCGCGACGAAGCAATTCATCGACGTCGGCGTGGCCGGCCTGTGGCGCTTGTTGGACAGTGTCGACGAATTGCGGACCTTTCCGGTCATTGTGGCGGTCGCCGGAATGGATGGCGCCCTTCCAAGCGTGCTTGGTGGGCTCGTGCCCGGCGTGATCATCTGCCTGCCCACCTCGACCGGATATGGGGTTTCGAACGGAGGAGAAACCGCCCTCCACGCAGCCCTTGCTTCCTGCGCCCCGGGGCTGACGGTCGTGAACATCGACAATGGGTACGGCGCTGCGTGTGCCGCATTCCGCACCCTGAACATGATCCGACAGGCGGCAGCCAACGGCTGACGAAAGGTTGGCTGTCGCCAAGCCAAAAATGAAATCGCCTTGGAGTGCAGGGGACCTTCGCATGCGCAATCCCTTCGACGACAAACCGATTCGCGCCAAGATAAAAATTGGTGTTGTCTATGGGCTTCTGATCATCGCGAATGTCTTGGCGTGGATCTGGGCCTGGAGTCTTTTCGACGATCGGCCCACCCTGCTCGGCATGGCCACCGTCGCCTACATGCTCGGTCTTCGGCATGCGTTTGATGCCGACCACATTGGGGCAATCGACAATGTCGTGCGCAAGCTCACGCAGGAGGGCAAACACCCATTTTCGGTCGGCTTCTTCTTTTCGCTCGGCCACTCCAGCATCGTCGTTCTGGGATCATTGGCCATCGCGGCTACCGCCATTGCGATGCAGAACCAACTTCACGTCTTGCAGCACGTCGGCAGCGTCATAGGGACGTCGGTTTCCGCGCTGTTCCTGCTGGTGATCGGCTTTGCCAACTTGTTTATCCTGAGAGGCGTTTGGGCGGCATTCTCGCGAGCGCGTCGTGGCGAGATGATCTTCGACGAGGACGTTGATGCGTTGCTGGCACGGCGCGGCTTGCTGGCGCGGGTATTTCACCGGACATTCAAGGTCGTCTCACGTTCGTGGCACATGTATCCGATTGGGTTTCTGTTCGGCCTCGGATACGACACCGCCACGGAAATTGCCCTGCTCGGTATTTCTGCAACACAGGCCACTCAAAGCTTGCCGGTCTCAATCCTTGTTTTCCCGGCCCTATTTACAGCCGCCATGTCACTAATGGACACGACGGATAGCGTGCTGATGACGCGTGCCTACGGCTGGGCTCTCGTCAACCCCATCCACAAGCTTTGGTACAACTTGACGATCACGACCACCTCCGGAGTTGTCGCGATATTCATCGGCGGTCTGGAGGGTCTCGGCTTGATCTTGGACAGATACCGTCTGCAGGGCGGTCTATGGGACATCGTGACGATTTTTGACGAAAATCTCGCGAGCTTCGGCCTCGCCATGGTGTTCCTTTTCGTCGCAAGCTGGATCATTTCGACGGCGATCTATCGGGCGAAAGGCTGCGATCAGGCCCAGGTGAATGCGCCCGAGCAGCGGCGCGGCCGAACGCTGACGCACTCGACAGCTCTGCGGAACGCTTTTACTGCTCATGGGGAAAGCCCGACACGACCGCGTCCTCGTTCAGACCTCTGCCAACCGACCACATTCCGGGAGCTTCCGCATGACCGAGACTCAGTCGCCAATCAGCCGCTTTCCCGTCCCGACGCTCTCCGAGATGCCCGATGACATCCGCGAGCGCATTCTCGCCGTGCAGGAGAAGTCCGGCTTCGTTCCCAACGTTTTCCTCGTCCTCGCGCATCGTCCCGACGAGTTCCGGGCCTTCTTCGCCTATCATGATGCGCTCATGGACAAGCCCGGCAACCTCAGCAAGGCAGAGCGCGAGATGATCGTCGTGGCCACCAGCAATCTGAACCACTGCCAATATTGCGTCGTCGCCCATGGAGCGATCCTACGCGTACGGTCAAAAAACCCGTTGATCGCCGACCAAGTGGCAGTCAATTATCGGAAGGCCGACATCACTGAGCGCCAGAAGGCTATGCTCGACTTCGCGGTCATGGTCTCGGCCGAGGCTTACAAGGTGGGCGAGCGCGATTTGGAAACCCTGAGATCGCACGGCTTTACCGAAGAAGATGCCTGGGACATTGCGGCCATATCGGCATTCTTCGGAATGTCGAACCGGCTTGCCAACGTCACGAGCATGCGGCCCAACGACGAGTTCTACGCCTTGGGCCGTTGACTGCTAGTTGCCGTGTCCGAGGCGCATATGCCGTTGGTTCATTAATTTAGCACACTAACGTGTCTGCACTCTTCGTCTTCTCAACAATTACGAAGGGCCGAAGCTGTTGTCGCAAAACTTCCGACTAAGCAAGGCGGCAGCGCCGCGCCTGAGATTCGCAAAGTCGCCAAGGCAGTCAACGGATCGATCGCGATCTTCAGGTCCCTGCAGGATTCGCGATGGCAACCGAGGGGAATGCGTGGGTGAGTTCCGTGGGATGGGTGGGTTGTCCGGATCTCCGATACGCCGCTACAGGGATCGGGGGTGGCGAGCCCTCTGGCTCGATCACGCGCGCTATCTAAGATACAATGGCAAGGGACTGACAGGTCCTAGTTGGTATTTCTGTTGGTAGCAGCTCCGGTTGACCTTCCGTAAGCATCTGAAAGCAAAATAGGATTTTGTTTACTTGGATTCCGCCTCTGGGCACCATCCCCACAGTTCCTTCCGCCGAAGCCTCTACGCTTCAGTCTCCGCAAATGGCTGAATTTGCCTACTTTTTCGGCGCGCAAGTCCGGCTGGGCAAATTTTATCGCGTTTCTCTAGGCGGCTATCCTGTCATTCTCGCGGATGCCCGCCGAGCGCGCGATGAAGCAAACGCCTCCTCAAGACCCCTCACAACGTTCGATTTTCGACGCGCGGCACGGTCGTGGTCATCTTCCGAGCGCCAGGTACAGCTTGGGCAGCAGGTCGGTCAGTCGGTCGATCGTGGCGATGCTGAAGGCGTTCTTCTGGCCAAAGATGCGGCCCAGATAGGATTCGGCGTTGGAATCCAGCCCGACACAGAATGTGTTGACGCCAAGACGGCTGAGACCTTGTACCGCTTTGCGCGCATCTTCGACCAAATAGCGACGGTCCTCGACATCAATGTCCGATGGCTCGCCATCGCTGACGACGAGAAGCAGTCGCCTGTAGCTGCGTTGTGTCGCGAGGTCGGCGCCAGCGTGCCGGATGGCGGCGCCGAGCCTGGTCGAGAAGCTGCCTTGCAGCCCCGCCAGCCGCGCCTCGACCAAGCTGTCATAGGGCTGGCTGAAATCCTTGATCCGTGTATAGCGCACGTCCTCGCGACGATCGGAGCAGAATGCGGCGATCGCGAAGGGATCGTCGAGACCGGACATGGCCTGCGACAGCAGCGCCGCGGCCTGGCGCTCGATGTCGAGCACGGTCCGGCGCCCGTTGGCGACGCGATCGTTGGTCGATTGCGAAACGTCCAGCAAAAGCAGCACCGACAGGTCACGGCTGCGCCGCTCGTAGCGGCCATGGATGCGCGGGCTCGGCGTCTCCCCGATCCGACGCGCGATCACTGCATCGATGCAGGCGTCGATGTCGAGGAATTCGCCCTCCGATTGCCGCCGCAGGCGTTCAGCACGGCTGACCCTGGCCGAACGAATCAACGCGGTGACCCTATCGGCAAGGTCGCCGCGCTTCTCGCGCAGCCGCGCCACCTGCGCGGCCGTTGCCGCATTTGCGGGATATTCCTTGACTGACACCCAGTCCGGCTGTTCGCGGCCGGTCACGTAGTCGAACTCGCCATAGCGCGCCACCAGCACGCCTTCCATGCTCAAAGGTTCGATCTGCACGCGTCCCGCCTCGCCGTCCGGCCTGCTCTCCTGCTCAATGCGGTCGGGGCGCTCGTGGTTCTCCTCTTGCCGGATGCGCGCCGACGATAGGACCTGTTCGGCATCCTCGGCCTGGCTGTCGTTATCGCCGAAATCCCAAAGACCGAGATTGTCGTCGCGATACGGCGGCTGCACGACATAGTTCCTGGGGTCGAACTGGATCCGCATCTGGCCGAGATCGTTGCCAAGCAGGTTGCCGATCCGCCGGCTGAGCTGCTGGTCATGCGGATCTTCCCGTAAAAAGGCCTCGCGCGCCTTGGCGATCCACGGGTTCGGATCCTCGTAGGATGGATCGGCGAGCGCGCGCGCCAGCCGCGCGAAAAGCGCCGGCGCCGTGACGGCGCTCGATGGCTGCACGGTGTGAAAAGGCAGGAACAGTCGCGCAAGCCCGGGCAGTTCACGCATTGCGAGCTGCTCGACGCGAGCGTCCTCGATCAGCGATACCAGCGCGATCTGTGCCGGTTTGAGGCCGCCGACGGGAAAGCGTTCGCGCGTGAAGCGCAGATGAGCGCCGATATGGGCGACCGCCGCGCGGTAAAGGCGCTCGGCATCGGCGGACTGGAAGCCGGGGAAGGATGAGGGCAGGCGGACCACGCTGCCGTCGAAGCCGGCGCGCCGTCGCGTCTGCTCGTGCGCGTTGGAAGGCGTCTCGCGGAGTGGCGGGCTGTCGCCCCACAGCGCCGTGAGAAAGGGCCTGAGCTTTGCTTCCATGTCGGCAAAGCCGATCTGGCCGCTGGCCCGCTGCAGCCATCGGATGGCGGAGGGGTCGTCAAGCCGAAAGAAACGCAGGCGTCTTTCCCGATCTCCTTCGGCCATACGTATGCCGATGCGGGTCCATGATTCCAGGCCCTCCAACCCGACCTGGAGCAGCAACTGAGGCATATGGGCGAACAAGATCGCCAACGATTCCGGCGCGCTGTTGCTGACATATTCCACGAGCAGCAGCCAGCGGGGAAAGCCGTCCCGCCCGACAGTCTCGGCGGCGGCGAGCGCCTGTTCGGGCAGCAGCGCCGCCGCGGCTCGCCCCGCGCGGATGGCAACGCCCGAGACGACGCCGGCGAGATCGACGGCCGTCTGCGGCGAGACCAGGCGCGCGATTTGGGGCGACAAGCGGACATAGGCGTCAGTGACCCCCTCGCCATAGCCCGCCCCGGACAGGCGCCGGCAGGCGCGTATCCAGGCCTGATGAAGATCGCCGGGGAACGCGTCAGCCGATTGCCGTTGCAAGATTTCCTCATCGGTCGCGCGGTGCCGCGCCGGTGTTTGCACGGCCATGACGCTCAAATGCAGGCGGAGACGGCGGACTTCAGCGCGTCGCGCATGTCGGGGTCGTCGGTGATCGGCAGCACCAGGGCGACTTCGCAGGCCTCGTCGATCGGAATGCCGCGGCGGGCGAGCAGACCGGCGTTGATCAGCATGCGGGTCGAAGCGCCTTCCTCCAGTCCGTGTCCCTTCAGGTTGCGGGCGCGATGGCCGATCCGAACCAAGGTCTGCGCCAGCGGCCGATCGACGCCGGCCTCGTTCGCGACGATCTCGGTCTCGACCGCTTCCTCGGGATAGGAGAAGGCTATGGCGACAAAGCGCTGTTTGGTCGATTCCTTGAGGTCTTTCAGCACGCTCTGGTAACCGGGATTGTAGGAGATGACGAGGTGGAAGTCCGGGTGTGCCTTGAGCACCTCGTTCTTCTTCTCCAGCGGGAGGATGCGGCGGTCGTCCGTCAGCGAGTGGATGACGACCGTGGTGTCCTGACGGGCCTCGACGATCTCGTCGAGATAGCAGATGGCGCCGGAGCGGACGGCGAGCGTCAGCGGTCCGTCGTGCCAGACCGTGCCGTCGGCATCGAGCATGTAGCGACCGACGAGATCGGAGGCGGTCATGTCCTCGTGGCACGAGACGGTGATCAGCGGCCGGCCGAGCCGCCATGCCATGTGGTCGACGAAACGCGTCTTGCCGCAGCCCGTCGGACCTTTGAGCATAACCGGCATGCGCGATGCGAAGGCGGCTTCGAATAGGGCGACTTCATTGCCGACGGGCCGGAAGTAAGGCTCGGAAACGATGCGGAAATCCCCCAACGCATCGCCTTCTACCGCGGCGGATCCGATCCCTCGATCCATTTCAATCTCCAAACGCGTGGCACAAGTCCATGTCTTTGCGTATGCCGCCAAGATCGCTGCGCGCTTTTGGGCGGCATGCTCTCAAGGTGCGCCGCGGCCCCTCGCAGGCCGCGGCGCTTGGCGGCGACCACCGCTCAGCGATGGGCTGCCACCTTGTTGGGAATGCCTTCGATCGGGCTTTCCGGCGTGCCGACGGTCTGCCGGGTCAGCGCCTCGACCTTCTCGCGCGTGCCTTCCGGATCGGTGATCCACTGCTTGTAGAAATTATATGGACACACAGCGTGCCCGCGCGTGTCGTCGCCGGAGTTGATGAGGCCGGTATAGCCACGGTGCAGCAGCTTGAAGAGATGGTTCTGCGACTGCATGTTGCGGCGCGCGTCGCGCAGCAGTGATGTCGAAAGCTGCGCGTACTGGATGCCGTTTTCTTCCGTTCCGCATTCGCCAAGCGTGCGGCCATCGAAGCCGATAATCGAGGAATGGCCGAAATAGGAGTAGACGCCGTCGAAGCCGGACGCATTGGAGACCGCGACATAGACGTTGTTGGCCCAGGCCATCGACTTCGAAATCAGGATCTGCTGTTCCTTGGCCGGATACATATAGCCCTGGCAGCGAATGATCAGCTCGGCGCCGCGCATGGCGCAGTCGCGCCAGATTTCCGGGTAATTGCCGTCGTCGCAGATAATGAGGCTGATCTTCATCCCCTTCGGACCTTCGGAGACATAGGTGCAGTCGCCCGGATACCAGCCCTCGATCGGCACCCAGGGCATGATCTTGCGGTATTTCTGCACGATCTCACCCTTGTCGTTCATCAGGATGAGGGTGTTGTAGGGAGCTTTGTTGGGGTGCTCCTCATGGCGCTCGCCGGTCAGCGAGAAGACGCCCCAGACACGGGATTTCTTGCAGGCCTCGGAAAAGATCTTGGTTTCCTCGCCAGGGATCGACGAGGCGGTCTCGTACATCTCCTTCTGGTCGTACATGATGCCGTGGGTGGAATATTCAGGGAAGATCACGAGGTCCATGCCGGGCAGACCGGCCTTCATCCCCTCGACCATCTTGGCAATGTTGCGGGCATTGGCGAGCACTTCGTCGCGCGTGTGCAGGCGTGGCATTTTGTAATTGACGACGGCAACGCCGACGGTGTCGTTGCTGCTCGAAATATCGCCGTGATACATGTCTTACTCCTCCTGGGGTTTGCCGGTGTCCATCTAGACAACCAGATGCTGGTGGATCATCTCATCGCTGAGCTGCCCGATCGGGCCGCTGACCGCGACGCTGCCTCTGTTGAGGATGGCGAAACGCTGTGAAGCGCGGCGGGCGAATGCGATGTTCTGTTCGACCAGGACGATCGTCAGCCCGTGCTTGCGATTGAGGTCGATCAGCACATTCTCGATCTGCTCGACGATGTTGGGCTGGATACCCTCGGTCGGCTCGTCGAGCAGCATGATCTTGGGCTCGGACAGCAGGGCGCGCGCAATGGCGAGCTGCTGCTGCTGGCCGCCTGAAAGGTTGCCACCGCGGCGGCCGAGAAATTCCTTGAGAATGGGGAAAAGTTCCAGCACCCACTCGGCGATCCGCCCGCCGCCGCCCTTCGCGGCGAAAGTCCCAACCATGAGGTTTTCCCGCACCGTGAAGCCCGGCAGGATGCCGCGGCCCTGCGGGACGTAACCGACGCCAGCCAGCGCGCGCTTGTGCGTGGGCTGGTCGACCAGTTCCTCGCCGTCGAGCCTGATGGAACCGGTGGTGCGGCTCATCAGGCCAAGCACCGTCCGCAGCAGCGTCGTCTTGCCCACACCGTTGCGGCCCAACACGGAAAAGAAGTCGCCCGTGCCGACGCTCAGTGACACCGACTGGAGCGCGCGGCTGCGTCCGTAGAAGCCGTCGACATTGGCAAGCTCAAGCATGGCCGATCCCTCCCGAGCCGAGATAGGCATCGCGCACCGCCTGGTTGGATTCGATCTCGGAGATCGTTCCTTCGGCGAGCAGCTTGCCCTGGTGCATGACGGAGATGGTCTGGGCGATGTCGCGCACGAAACCCATGTCGTGCTCGACGACGATCAGCGTGTGCTTGCCGCGCAGCCGGCAGAACAGGTCGGCGGTCTTCTTCGTCTCCTGCTGGGTCATGCCGGCGGTCGGCTCGTCCATCAGGATCAGAAGCGGGTTCTGCGCCAGGATGAGCGCGATCTCGAGCCATTGGGTCTGTCCGTGCGAAAGATGCGCCGCCGGCGTGCCCAGCTCATCCTCCAGGCCGACGAGCTCCGCCAGCCTTTCGATATCGGCCTTGTCGCGGCTCTGTCGGAATCTGAACAGGTTCGACAAGACGCCGGGGCTTGCGGAGCGCCCGATCTGGAGATTGTCGCGCACGCTGAGATCGCGAAAGACACTCGGCACCTGGAATTTGCGGCCGATGCCGGTGCGGGCGATGGCGTGCTCGCTCAAGCGGTGGATGGGCTTATCCTGGAAATACACCTCGCCGGCAGCGAGCCGCGTCTTCCCGCAGATCAGGTCGAGCGCCGTGGTCTTGCCGGCGCCGTTCGGCCCGATGAGGCAGCGAAGCTCGCCCTGCGCCACACGCAATGTGAGATCAGAAACGGCTACAAAGCCGCTGAAGGATACTTTCGCCTTGTCGACAACGAGCTGAGCGCTGGCCTTGGTCATGGCAGGCTCTCCAGATGGTGGGTGCCGGCGCCCGCGGCGTCCGTTCGCTGCGGCTGCTGGGCAGGCGCGGGGTCCCGACGCTCAAACCGTGCCGTGATCGTTTCCACGGCGCCGGCTATGCCCTTGGGCAGGAACAGCACGACAAGGACGAAGAGCAAGCCCATGACTAGCGTCCAGGAGTCCAGAAATGTCTCCGATTCCGACAGCGCGCCCTGCATGCCGGCAACGATCAGGGCGCCCAGCATGGCGCCGACCAAGCTCTGGCGCCCACCCACGGCGACCCAGATGACGACGGAGAGGGAGAGCGGCACCCCCATGAAGGTCGGCGAGGCGAACTCCATCACGATGGTGTAGAGCATGCCGGCGAGCCCGGCGATGGCGCCCGAGACCGAGAAGATGAAGATCTTGTAGAGCGCGACGTCGTAGCCGAAGAAGCGGACGCGATCTTCCTGGTCGCGGATCGCCTGCACGATCAGGCCGGCCTTGCTTTTGGTGACCGCCAGCGCAAGGAACAGTGAAGCTGTCAGGCAGATGGCGACCAGATAGTAGCTCGCCGAGCCGTAGGCATCGAAAGCGAAGCCGGCGACGTCGAACTGAGCGAGGTCGGTGATGCCGTTGAAGCCGCCCGTATAGGCCTGCTGATCAATGATGACGAGCTGAACGACGACCATCGCCGCCAGCGTGGTGATCGCCGCATAGACCCCCGTCACGCGGCCCCGGAACATGAACCAGCCGAGAAGCGCCGCGAACAGGAGCGGTATGACGATGCCGGCGGTCACGCCGAAGGTCGTGGAATAAAAAGGCTTCCAGAACCACGGCAGTTCCGGCACGTTGTTCCAGACCATGAAATCCGGCAGGCCGTCCGGACCCGTATGGATCGGGATGGTCTTCAGCTTCAGCGCCATCGCCATGCAATAGGAGCCGAGCCCGAAGGTGGTGGCCTGGCCGAGGTTCAGGATGCCGGCGTAGCCCCATGACAGGCTAAGCGCGATGGCCAGCATGCCAAGCACCAGATAGCGGGCGTATTTGTTGAGCAGGAAAGAGTCGTTCATGAACACGGGCACAAGCAGGATCGCCAGGCACACCGCCGCGCAGATCACGATTTCTGTTTTTGTCTTGCCGGACACTGAGCTGTTTCCCTGATTCAAATCCGCAACGACTCAAGTCCGCACGCGGGCGGTGAAGAGCCCTTGTGGCCGGAAGCGGATGAGGACGACGATTGCGAGCAGCACGAGCGCCTTGGCGATCGTGTCGTTCGAATAGAAGGCCAGATAGCCGGACAGCTCACCCAGGATGCCGGAGCTTGCCAGCGTTCCCATCAGGCTTTGCGTGCCGCCGAGAACGACCACCATGAAGGCATCGACCACATAGTTGGTGCCCATTTCCGGCGAGACGCTCTTCAGCGGCGAGACCAGGGCGCCCGCAAGTCCGGCAAGGCCCGCTCCGTATGCGAAGGTCAGCCGATAGATGCGGCTGGCGTTGATGCCGTAGCTCGAGGCGACGGCGCGGTTCTGGGTTATCGCCCTGAGCTTGAGGCCGAAATTGGTGTGTCGGTAGATTACCCAGGTGACGGCGAAAAGAGCGAGCGCCACGAACAGGATGAACAGGCGGTAGGCCGAGTCCGTCGCGCCGAGGATGGTGACGCTCTTCGACAGCGGCTCCGGCATCTGCACGTAGCGCAGCTCGCCGCCCGCAGCCAGGCGCACGGCCTGCTGCGCCATGACGCCGATGCCCCAGGTGGCAAGGATGGTGTCGAGCAGCCGGTCGTAGAGACGGCTGATGACCAGCACCTCGACCAGCCATCCAACCGCGGCCATGATGATGAAGATCGGCACCAGGCTCGCGAGCAAACCCATGCCGAACTCGGTCTGCAGCGCCCAGGCGGCATAGGCGCCTAGCATGACGAATTCGCCATGCGCCAGATTGATGACGCCGGTGACGCCATAGATGACGGCGAGACCAAGCGCCACCAGCATCAGGATCGATGCGATGCTGAGGCCCGTCATGAGCTGCGATACGATGATATCCATGGCACACCTTTCGAAGGGGCGGCGCCGTCCCGGGCGCCGCCGATCCGTCTTCCGGTCTCAGACCTGCTTGAGCCCTTCCGCCGTGCATTTCTGGTTCGGGTAGGCCTTGTAGGGCACCGGCTCGAGCCACTCGGCGGACTGCTTCAGGATTTTGAACTGGCCGTCTGCCTGGCACTGGCCGATCTTCGGCCACAGCCAGGTGTGCAGGTTCTCCGGCTCGATGCGGACCTTGCCCTGCGGAGCCACCATCTCCTGGCCCTTGACCGCCTCGCGGATGGTGTTGGGCGTGATGTCGCTGCCGGCGAGCTTCTCGACCGCCTGCTTGAACAGGTGGACCTGGAAGTAGGACGGCTCGGACACGAAATGGGTGACCTTGTCGGCGCCCCATCGTTTCTTGTAGGCGTCGACGAATTTATGATTCTCGGGCGAATCCCAGACCATGAAGTAAGGCGCCGAGGTGAAGTGCCCGGCAGCCGCCTCGCCGCCCATGGCCGCCACTTCGTTCTCCGACGTCGTCAGGCTGGCCATCGGCATGGTCGCGGGGTCGAGCCCGGCGGCATGGTATTGCCGGTGCAGGGCCACCACCGAGTCGCCGACCACGGTGGAGAAGATGACGTTCGGCTTTTCCGCCTTGAGCTTGTTGATGACGGATGAGAATTCGGAATGGCCGAGCGGGACGTATTCCTCGGCCACCACCTCGGCGCCGAGTTCGGCCAGCAGCTTCTTGCAGTAGTTGTTTTCCTCCTTCGGATAGATGTAGTTCGACCCGATAAGGTACCAGCGCTTGCCGAAATTCTTGACCAGCCAGGGGACGAAATCATCCTGTTGCTGGTTGGGCACGGCCCCGGTGTAGATGACATTCTTGGAGCATTCGCGCCCCTCGTAGAGGGTCGGATACCAATAGAGGTTGTTCTGCTTCTCGAACACCGGCAGCACCGCCTTGCGGCTGGCCGACGTATAGGAGCCGAAGACCGAAACGCATTTGTCGGACAGCACCAGCTTGCGCGCCTTTTCGGCGAAGGTGGCCGGATCGGAGGCGGGATCCTCGACCACCGGCACGATCTGCATGCCGTTGATGCCACCCGCGGCGTTGATCTCCTCGATGGCCAGGATCGTGGCCTTGTTGAGCGATTCCTCGATGATGGCGGTGGTGCCGGTCAGCGAGAACAGGACGCCTACCTTGATTTGGCCGTCCGCGGCGCGCGCCAGCGAGGCGTTCTTGCTCCAGATATGCGGAAATCCGACGAGGGACACTGTGCCGAGCGCGGCTGTGGCCTTGAGAAAACTACGACGGTTTTTGTTCACCTTTTTCTCCCCTTGAAAACGAAAAAGGCCCCGAAGCGAGCTGCGTGAAGCAGATCGTTTCGAGGCCTCAGTGCCTTTGATGTGCGCGGCACCCTGCCGCCCGCGAACTCTGTCGTTCGCAACAAAAAACCCCACGTCCCGCTTTCGCGAATGCCGTGAGGTTCCGTTACCTGTATTTCGCCAGCGGCACCGTTGCCGCCAATTTGAAAACGCTAGCTGAGAAGATCGTAGGAGTCAACAATGGCGCTGGCGACCGCGCCGATCGTGACGCGCCGTTCCATCGCCTGCCGGCGAAGGTAGTTGTAGGCCTCTTCCTCGGTGATGTTCTTCACCCGCATCAGAAGCGATTTCGCGCGCTCGACGCTGCGCATCGTGCGCAGGCTCTCGTCCAATTTATCTATGCGCCCGCGCAGGCGGCGCTCATAGAGGAAATGGCTGCGCGCCAATGAAAGGACCGCCTGTACCGAGCGCGTCGTCGTCGGATAGTGGAGCACGCCGTGGGCGGCGCAATTGTGCAGAAGCTTGAGGTCAAGTGGACTGTCGCCGCGATCGATGACGACAAGGGCAGCCCCCGGTTCTCCGGGGATCCAGGGCAGTCTTTGCGGCAGGTCCGCGGACAGCGTGCAGAACACGGCATCGTAATGAACCGGTATCTGCGGCGGGATCGGCCATTCGTGATGCACCTGGCAGCGCAACCTTTGCAACTCGCGCACGAGCCGCTCGCCATCGTCGTCTCGGTCGACGATAACGGCAACCTTGAGATCCCAGAGCGACTTGGTTGCGGAAGAAGAGGAGGATTGCGTGAAAACCCCACCATCCCTCCGTGGTGCCCCTGCCTGCCCGATCTTGTCGCGACCATTCCTCATGTCGACGGTCTCTTGCACGATTGTCCTCCCTTGCTGCCGCTTGGTCAGGTTAGTTCCAGGGATCGCTGGCGCAGGCTGCGGCCGTAGCCAAGCAAATAGGGATCGGATCGAACGCAGCTCGGGGACTCATAGACGAGGTCGAACTGGCCCTGCCGGTTCGCGCGACCGATGCGCGTCCACAGATCCGCATGGCCCCAGATCGGATTGATGACAACATCGCCCTGTGGCGCCTCGAATTCGGACCCCATCACGGACGACCGCAGGATCTCTGTGTCCATCGACCCGGTCTGCTCCAAGGTCTTGGCAAACACGTTGACCTGGAAGTACGAAGCCTCCAGGCACATGTTGGTCGGCTCGTCCTCGCCATAGCGCTTCTGGTAGTGGCGCACGAAGGTGGAGTTGCGCTCGTTGCCGATGCCCTGGAAATAGGGAGCGGCGGTGATGTGGCCCTCGCCGACGTCATGGCCCATGGCGCGGATCTCGGCCTCCGTGGTGGTGAGGCTGGCAATCGGCATCATCTTCGGGTTGAGCCCGAGCTCGGCATAGGCTTGATAAAGGTAGACCGTTCCGTCGCCGACGACGGTCGAGAAGATCACGTCGGGCTGCGCGCGTTTCACTTCACGCATGACCGGCAGGAATTCGGCACGCTTGGCGCCCATGTTGACGTAGGACTCGCCGACAACGCTGCCGCCGCTGTTGCGGATCAGCTCGCGCATGATGCGGTTGGACTCGCGCGGATAGATATAGTCCGAGCCGATGAAGTAGAAGCGGGTGCCGTAGGTCTGCATCAGCACCCGGCACAGTTCGACGCTGTTCTGGTTGGGCGTAGCGCCGGTGTAGATGACATTGGGGGAGAATTCGAAACCTTCGTAGAGGGTCGGATACCACAGCAGGCCGTTCAGCCGCTCGACGACCGGCAGGACCGCCTTGCGGCTGCTTGATGTGTAGCAGCCGAATATGGTGCTGACTCCGTCCTCGACCATCAGCTTCTTGGCGTAGCGGCCGAAGGCGCTGGCCTCGGAGCCCGGATCGTAACAGATCGGCTCGATCGGCCTGCCGTTGACGCCGCCCGCGGCGTTTATCTCCTCGATCGCCGTCAGCGTTCCCCTGAATTGCGTTTCCTCGATAACGGCCATGAAGCCGGAGCGGGAAAAGAGGACGCCGACGCGCCACGGTTCGGAGGTATTGCTTGATCTGGTCAACATACGCTCCCAAAGTTCCCCAACTGCGTTTCTTGTTGTCGGACGCGGCCGACCGCAATCCTGCGGTCGGCCGCGATCGCGGTCAACTGGCCAGCAAGTCCTTGAGCTTGCCGTCCAGGAACTTCACATCCTGCTGGCTCGTGCCGGGGCCGCCGGCAAAGTGACCCCAGATGGACTCGAAAGGAATGAATTTGGCATTGGGCATGTTCGCCACTTCGAACTCGCTGTCTTCGGGTGGGAAATAGAGATCCGTCCGGCTCGGCATAACGTAGGTCTTTGCCCGAATGGACGACAGCGCCTTCTTGAAGTCGCCCTTGTACAGCTCGTTGTCGGAGATATCGCCGTTCTGCCAGGTCCACAGCATCGTCAGAAGATTGTTGGCGTCTTTCGGCAGGAAGAAACCTTCCCAGAATGCGATCAGGAAATCCTCGAGCGAGGAGAAGCCCAGCGTTTCGAGATCCAACTTCTGCCGGTAGAATGCTTGCGAAAAGCCCCAGCCGGCATAGACCCTGGCCATCGCGCGCAGACCTTTTTCAGGCTTCTTCTCATACCAACCGTTGTTCCAGGCTGCGTCGGCCGTCAGCGCTGCCTTGACACCTTCGAGGAAGACGAAGTTGTGCCGCGAGCACTTGGCCGACCCGCAGAACGGAGCAATTCGCTCCACCATCTCGGGATATTGAGCACCCCACTGAAAAGTCTGCAGCGCGCCCATCGACCAGCCGGTGACCAGCGGCAATTTCTGGACCTTGAACTTCTCCGTCACAAGGCGATGCTGGGCGCGGACGTTGTCGTATGCGGTTACCAGCGGAAAGCGGGATGCGTTGTAAGGCTCGGGCGTGTTGCTCGGCGAGGATGAGAGACCGTTGCCGAACATGTTCGGGATGACGATGCAATATTTGGCTGGGTCGAGCGCCATGCCACTGCCGATCAGCCATTCATTGTCGGCATGCTGGCCCGAATACCAGGTCGGATAGACGATGAGGTTGTCCTGTTTGGCGTTCAGCTCGCCAAATGTTTTATAGGCGAGCTTGGCATTGCGCAGCGTGGCGCCGCGCTGCAGGGCGAAGTCGCCGAGGTCGAAGATTTCATAGTCAGCCATATGCTTCACTTTCCTTGCGAGTTTGAGGCGGGCCGCGAAAGCGGCCCGCTCGATCCAATCTCAAGCGGCCGCCCGTGCAGTCTGCGGCTGCCGGCCGATTACGGCGTAAGCGATGCCGCCAGCCAGCATGGCGCTGATGGCCGTGGAAAAATGCGGGGCGTAGAATTCGACAATCAGCGCCACGGCCGATCCGATTGCCCAGGCGATGAAAGCGGTTGGCCGCCAGTCTTCGCCGATCTCCGCATTCCTGCGGTAGAGATATTGGTCGACAAGCACGATGGCGCCGATCGGCGGCACCACAACACCGAGCAGCGACAGCCACTGAATGAAGAAGGCCCACACATTGCCGGCGGCAACCACGATGCCGATGATGCCGAGGACCACCGCCATGATCCGCATGCGCGTGCCCAGGATCCGTGACCAGCCGGTGGCCGAGTTGTAGAGGCAGTGCGCGCAGACCGAGCCGAGATTGCAATAGAGGAAGAGGAAGGCGAGCGCCCCGAGCCAACCGATCTGCTTGCCGTTCATGTAGCCGAACATGTTGTCGGTGCCGAACGGGTTTGCGTTCGGCACGGCCAGCGCCGCGGTCATCACCCCGCCGGCCAGCATCGCGAGAAGATTTGCGAATGGAAACGCCGAGAAGGTAGCGACCACTGAACTGCGCGCATCCTTCGCCCAACGGTTGAAGTCGGCGGTGACCGTGCCGGCATCGATGAAGAGCGCAATGACCACGGTCAGGCCGATGCCCATCGTCATGGTCGCGGCGCCGTTGTTCCCGGGATAGTTGAAAATTGCGTTCCATCCGGACGTCGAGGCGGCATCGAGCGCTACCCATCCGCCGAGGATGACGAAAAGCGGCACAGAAACCAGGCCGATGAGGTGGAGGCCACGCACACCGATAAAGGTGATGCCGATATAGAGCAGGCCGGCCACGATGGTCATGGCGACGTAGTTCAGGCCATAGGCAGAGCTTATAAGGGCGCCAGTTATCCCGGTTTGGACCGCATACCACCCCAGCAGCAGCGTCGACAGCAGGCCGGACGCGAAGACATAGCCCTTCTTGCCGAAGACGATTGAAGCCAGAAGGGCGAAGTTCATGCCGCGCCGCGTCCCCAGAAGGCCGAGCGCGCCGACGTAAGCGAACATGATGAGGTTGCCGATCCCCATCGCCCAGAGCGCGTTGCGGAACCCCATGCCGAGCACAAGGATGGATCCGGTCATCGCTCCTGTAATGATCATCGGGAACCCGATCCAGACGGTCGTCACCGAAAACGTGCTCCGCCTGGCGGAAATGGGAACGGGTTCGTGCTCGTATTCTTCGCCAAGGACGTGGTCGACTTCATCGAGCGTATCGATGTCCGTGGTCTTCGTCATTGCACCCTCCTGGGTCAATCGCGTTGCGTGACGGCCCGTCTTGCGATTGGACGCCCTTGTCCGAGCCCGCGTTTTCCTCGGTGGAAGTGCTGTCGGCCATGAATTTGTCTGGATGCCTGTCGCGGCGGCTTTTTTGCCTTTTTCCGCGCCTATCCTCGCCTTCCGGCCGACCGGCGCCTGTTCCCCTTGGCTTCTCGGTCGGTATCGCACAAACGACAAAGGCCCCCCGATGGCTCCTGGAGCGGAGTCAAAGGGAGGCCCTTTTGCCTTGATCTGAATGGTGGCCCCGTTGCCACCTACCTGCTTAGCAGGCAACACAAACCTACATGCAAGGTGGAACCGAGTCAAACAAGCATGTTCAAGGCGCTGCTGGTTTCGACCTGTTGCGCGCCGCGCGCGGCTCCCGGGACCCGATCGCCTCCAGGACGAAGTCACAGCCGGATCCATCCGGCGTGATCGACGTGCCGTTGCCGGTTGGCGATGACGGAGAATCGGAGAAATATCCGAGCTGCGGTTCCATCTCGAAATTGAACTGCCAGCCGATCGCCGATCCCAGCGGCAGGCTGCGCTGGCTGAGCGTCCGGCCCCCTGGAAGCTGTTGTCGTTGCGCGCGATGCGAAAGCGCCCGTCCACAGTGCACCTGTCAGGCAGGTACAGCGCTTTCGGCTCCACCGAGATAAAGCCGATGCAGTTCGTCCGGCGATTGCCGCAGCCTCGCGCAGTCACCGTCATGGACGACGCGGCCGCGGCGCATGACATAGGCGCGGTTGCCGATCGAGAGCGCGAGCGCCGCGAATTGCTCGACCAGCACGACGGCCAGGCCGTCATCGGCGAGCTTGCGCACCGCCGTCATCAGACGCGTGACGATGACCGGAGCGAGACCGGCGGACATCTCGTCGATCAGCAAGACTTTCGGGCGGGTGAGAAGCGCCCGCGCGATGACCAGCATCTGCTGCTCGCCGCCGGACAGCAGGCTCGCCTTCACCGCGCGACGCTGCACCAGCTCGGGGAACAACGCATAGGCTTCCGCGATGTCGGCGCCCGGATGCAGGCTGACGCGCAAATTCTCTTCCGTCGTCAGCTGACGGAAGACGGTGCGGCCCTGCTCGACATGGGCGAGGCCTTCGCGCGATCGGGCGCCGGGCCGTGCCTTCTGCAATTCGCGGCCGTCGATGGCGATGGTGCCGCCGGCGACCGGGATGATGCCCGAAAGGCCTTCGAGCAGGGTCGTCTTGCCGGCGCCATTGGCGCCGAGCACCACGCTGATCGCGCCGCTCTCCGCGACAAGATCGACCGAGGTGACGACCGGCAATTCGGCGCGGTTGATCGACAGGTTGGAAACGACGAGCCTGCTCATGCCGCCACGCTCTCTTCCTCGATGCCGAGATAGGCTTTCTTCACCGCCCGGTCGCTGAGCACCTTGGCCGGCGGGCCGGATGCGATGACCTGGCCGAAGTCGAGCACGGTGACCTCCGAACAGACGGCACGCACAAGGTCCATGTCATGCTCGACCAGAAGCACCGCCGAGCCGAACAGCTTTGGGATCTCGGCGATCCGCTGGCCGAGCCGCAGCGTCTCCTCGTGCGACTGGCCGGCGGCGGGCTCGTCGAGCAGCACGACGGCCGGGCGGGCCGCGACAACGCCGGCGACATCGAGCAGACGCCTGGTGCCGGCATCGACCGAAGCCACAAGCGTGTCGGGATGCGGACAGTCGAGCCAGTCGAGCACCGCTTTGGTCTCATTCGCCGACAGGCCCCTGGCCGCCAAGGCCAGATAACCGCCTACGGTGAGCTCCGGCGCGATACGGTTGGTCTGCCAGCTGCGGCGCACGCCCTCGCGGGCACGCAGATGCGCCGGCACGCCTTCGAGCGGCTTGCCGCCCAGCCGCACACTGCCCTGATAGGACGACAGGAAGCCGGCGACCGCGTCGATGAAAGTCGACTTGCCGGCGCCGTTCGGGCCGATCAGCCCGGCCACCGTGCCGGCGGCAACGCTCAGGCTGACGTTGTTCAGCGCGACGACGCTGCCGTAGCGAACGGTGAGCCCCTCGATGCTAAGCGCAGGTCCGGCGGCGCGCTCGATTGGTCCCGGCAATTCCGAGGCGGACGCGACGGCGGCTTTTGGCGCGCCGGCCGGCAACAGCTTGCGGAACTGGCGCCGGAAGGTCTCGCTCATCGTCTCGCCGGTCGACAGCGCCTGCGCGGCGCCGATGGCGAACAGCACGTTGCCGATGTCCTGCGGCCAGTCGAGACGGCGCAGGATTTCCGGGAACATCACGACGAGCAGGCCGCCAATGATCGCGCCCTCGGCGAAATGCGCGCCGGTCATCACCGACACCGCATAGAGCGAGAGCGACTGCATCATGCTGAAATTCTCGGCGACCAGCGTGCCGAGATAGCCGGCGAGCAGGCCGCCGGAAATGCCGGCGACGAAGGCGCTCAGCGCAAAAGCCGACAGCTTGGCGGTGGCGATGCTGACGCCGTGAGCGGCTGCGGCGCGCTCCGAGTGACGCACGGCCAGCCAGGATGCGCCGAGCCGCGAGCGGCTGACGAATTCGAGTGAAACCGCGATCGCCACATAGAACAGCAGCGCGAAGACGAAATAACCCTCGTCGCTGTCGAACAGTTCCGGCCGCGGCACCTGCAGGAAGTCGGTCTGGCCGGGATACGTCATGGTGGCGAGGATAGTGTCGAACGCGGTGGCAAAGGAGAGCGTGACGATGGCGAGATTGATGCCGCGCAGCCTGAGCGCCGGCAGGCCGATGGCGATGCCGAACGGCACGGCCGCAAGGCCGCCGATCAGGATCCATGCAACGAGGCCGCCCGGCGCCTCGGCGAGGTTGAGATAGCCGACCGTCCAGGCGCCGACGCCGGCGAAGGACATCTGGCAGAGCGCGATCATGCCGGTGCGGCCGGCGACAAGGCCGAGGCTCTGCAGCGCGACGCCGGTGATCAGCACCGAGGTTGCAAGGAACACCCAATAGGAGGGCAGCAGGCCGGCATAGGCGACGCCGCCGGCGACGAGCGCGACGACGATAAGAATCAAAGAGGCCCGGAGACTAGCGCGCTTCATCCCAGCGGGCCTCCCGCTGCGACCAGAGGAGAACGGCAAGCACCACCAGGAACGGGATGGCGCTGCGATACTGGCTGACGCTGTCGATGGAGCTTGCCAGTCCTTCGACGATGCCGAGCGCGATACCGCCGGCCAACGTCCACCAGAAGCTGCGGAAGACGCCGATGAGCGCCGCGGCCAGCGCTGGCACGACAAGCAGGCTGAGCGTCATGAAGTTCGGTGAGCGCTGCGGCGCGATGATCATCAATGCGAAAGTCGTGAAGGCGCCTGTCATGCCCCACACCAGCAGCGACAAAAGCTGCACGCGCACGCCGAGCAATTCGGCTGCCATCGGCCGGTCGGCCAGCGCGCGCAGATTGAGGCCGATCTTGGTCCGGTTGAGAAAGAGATCGGAGAGGATGGTGAACAGCACGGCCAGCCCGATGGTGAGCACCGAGGCGATGGTCACCTCGACACCGGCGAGACGGAAAGCCGAGCCCGGGAACAGCTCCGGCATGTTGTGCGGATGCTGGCCGCCGGTGAGGCGCAGCCCGACGGCGATCAGGCCGACGAGCAACGCCACCGTCACCGCCGCCTTGGTCGAAGCGCTCGCCTCGCCGAACCATCTGGTCATGACATAGCCGACCGCGACGCCGGTCGCCGTGCCGGCCGCTATCCCCGCCAGCACCGAGGGCCAGATTGGAAAGCCGGCCTCGAACAGCGCGATCAGCACGAAGGTGCCGGCGGTGCCGATCGCCGCCCCGGTAAAGTTCACCACGGCGACGAGCCGGTAGGTGAAGACGGCGCAGACGCCGAGCAGGGCATACGTGCCCCCGGCCGTCAGTCCCGCCACGGCGGATGTGAGCAATGCGTTCATCTTTTCCCAATCTGGAAGTAGGGCCGGCATCGGCCCGAATATCTGTCGAGGTCGGCGCCGCCCCTCATGCCCGACATTTCTCCCGTGAGCGGGGAGAAGAGGCCGGTCACGAGAGACAGCGCCGACACCCGGGAGGACCTCATTTGGCCTGCGGCAGCACGACCCAGTCCGGCGTCTCGACCTTCCAGGCGCCGGCCTCGAGCTTCATCACCTTGGTGGCCTGCATCGGCGAATGCGTCTTCGCCTTGCCGAAGACGTAAGGCGAGCCGGCGAGCGGGTTGGTGAGCGGTTGCATGTCGTGCAATGCCTTGGCGACGCTTTCGCGCGTGACCTCGCCGTCGATCGAGGCGACCACCTTGAGGAACAACTCTGCGGCGAGATAGCCGCCCTGCGAGAAGGCGGTGAGCGGCCGGTTCGCCTTCTGCATGTCGGCAATCCATTGCGCATTGGCCGCCGAATTCTTCTCGGTATAGGGCTCCCATTCGGTGCCGACATAGATCGGCTGCTTGGTGTCGGCCAGCGCCTTGGCGACTTGCTCGGTGTAGCCAGGCGCCAGGAACAGCCAGTTGATGCCGGTGATCTTCTGCGCATCGACGGTCTTGATCAGCTGCACCACCTGCGGCTCGACCTGGTTGGTCAGAACCGCGTCGCAGCCGGCGTCGCGCGCCTTGATGACATAGGGCGTGAGATCGCCCTGGAAGGGCAGCGTCAGATCGAGGAGATGGATCTTCTGGCCGCTGATCTTCTCCCAGTTCTCGATCGCCTTCTTGTAGGCCTCCTGGGTGCCGCCGATGATGATGAAGAAGGCGCAGAGCTTCTTCGTCTTCAGCTCATTGGTGGCGTAATAGGCCATGGCCGTCGACAGCGTGTACGGGCCGACATTGACGGGCGCGACATTGGGCGAGGAGAAGCAGGCGGCGTCGACGCCGAGACCCTGCACCGAAAGGATCTTCTTGCGGCTGTAGGTGGCGGAGTTGACGGCGCAGTCGAGCAGGGAGGCGGAGCCGACCAGGGCGACCGCTTCCTTGTTGTCGATCAGGTCGCGCGCGGCTTGTGCCGCGACCGCCGGATCGGCCTTGTCGTCGGCGATCGTGTAGTCGATCTTGCAACCATTGATGCCGCCGGCCGCATTGACGGCGTCGAAGGCGGCTTGCGTCGCCTTGGGCACTTCCGAGAAATCGGCCGGACCGGTGACGGTCGAGACGGCGCCGACCTTGATGGCGCCGTCCTTGCAGGTAGGGCCGGCGGCGGACGCCGTGCCGGCCATGGCGACAAGGCCGATGCCGGCAAATGCCGCTGCGATTATTCTCGATTTCCAGTGCATGTTCATTCTCCCATTTTTGTCGTGCGTTGTTCGGTTTCAGGCGGCGGCGAGCGTGGGCGAAACGATGCTGGCGGCATCGATCGCCGCGAACTTCACCAGCGTGCGGGCGATGGTCTCACGCTCGATGTCGCGGACGATGAACACCAGCCGGGTGCGCCGGTCCGCGGACGGCCAGCGATCGAGCCGCGCCGGCGGATGGAAGACGTGCTGCACGCCATGCAGCACAAGCGGCCGCTCGGGATCGTCGATTGTGCGCACGATGCCCTTGAAGCGCAGCAGGTCCTCGCCCTTCAGCGCCGCGACGTAGTCCAGCCAGCGGGCGAAAGCGTCCCACTTGACCGGCTTGTCGATAATGAAGCTGAAGGACTGGATGCCGTGGTGCGCATCGTGATGATGATCGTGACCATGGCGGCAATCAGGTCCGCATCCATGGTCGTGGTGACCAGCCGCTTCGACCCGCATCGCGATGCGGGTCGCGTCCGCCGCAGCATCAGCGGGCAGGCTCGCCAGCAGTTCGAGTTCGACTTCGCCATTGCGGGCGACGGTTTGCTCGACGGCTGGCGCCAGATGCTCAAGCCGATGCCGAAGATCGCGGAACGCATTGTCGGAAACCAGATCGGTCTTGGTGATCAGCAGCCGGTCAGCGACGGCGACCTGCTTGGCGGCTTCCGGGTGGCGGCGAATCGTGGCCGCGCCATTCACCGCATCGACGGCGGTGACGACACCGCCGATGCGAAAGCGGGTCATGAGCTCGGCTTCGGCCATCAGCGTGTGCAGGATCGGCGCCGGATCGGCGAGGCCGGTCGTTTCAATGATCACCTGAGAAAGCGGCGGCGTTTCGCCGGCCTGGCTCTTGCGGTCGAGCTCCTTCAGCGTGGCGACCAGATCGCCGCGCACCGTGCAGCAGACACAGCCATTGTCGAGGAGCGTGAACTGTTCTTCGCTGGCCTCGATCAGCAGATGGTCGAGCCCGACGGCGCCGAATTCGTTGACGATGACGGCGGCGCCTGCCAGCGACGGCCTGCGCAGCAGGCGGTTGAGCACCGTCGTCTTGCCGCTGCCCAGGAAGCCGGTGAGCACCGTCACCGGGACCCTCGGGTCGCTTGCGCGATCAGGCGCGCTCATAGACCACCCTCCCTTCAAACCAGGTCGTCAGCACTTTTGTGTCGGCGAGGTCCTCGGCCGGCGTTTCCAGAACGTTGCGGTCGAGCACGATGAGGTCGGCCGATTTGCCGATCTCGATCGAGCCGACGGTGTCGGCAAGGCCGATGGCGCGAGCCGAATTGATGGTGAAGATCTCGAGCGCCGTGGCCACGTCGATCGCCTGCTCCGGCCAGAGCGACGCGCCCGGAAACTCGCCACTCGGGTTGCGGCGAGTCACCAGCCCTTCGATGCCGTCCCACGGATCGGGGTTGGGCATCACCGGCCAGTCGGAGCCGCCGGCGAGCAGCGCGCCGGCGGCGAGCAGGTCCTTGTTCGGCCAGAAGCGCAGCGCGCGCGCCTCGCCCATCGTCTGCTTGTGGCCTTCGAGGAAGCTCGTCGGATACCAAAGGAAAGGCGAAAGGTCGGCGACGACGCCGAGGTCGGCGAAGCGGGCGATGTCGTCCGGCGCGATGTAGCTCGCATGCGCGATATGATGCTTGAGCTTTGTCGGGCCGTTGAAGGAACGCACGACGTCGATCGCGTCCAGCGCCTGGCTGACGGCGGCGTCGCCCGCGCAATGGATCTTCACGCCGAGCCCGAGCTTCTCGCATTTGCCGACCCAGCGGATCAGCTCCGGCACGGTGACGATGGTCGAGCCGCGGAAGCAGCAGCCCAGAACCGGGTCCTTGGTGTAAGGCTCGTGGAAGGCGGCGGTGCGGGCGCCCGGCACGCCGTCGAGGAAGATCTTTACGAAATCCGGTTTCGCATGGGCGCCGCGATATTGCTCGCGCAGCGCGATCAGCTCATCGCCGGCGATGCCGAACATGAAGGAGGGCTCGACCGCGGGCATGGCCGAGACCGACCAGGCAGTCAGCTCGCCGCGATCGTCGAGGCCCTTCAACGCCGCAAGGATCGGCTGCATGGCGGCGGCGTCGAGGAATGCGGTGACGCCGTAGGAGTTGAGCGTCGCGATCGAGCGCGCCATCGCGGCACGGTCCATCTCTTCGGTGTAGTGGCCGGATTGCGCGATGGTGCGCTCGACGATGCCGGCGGCGGATTCGATCATCATGCCGGTCAGCGCGCCGGTCGTCGGGTCGCGGCCGATGGAGCCTTTCTCCGGATCAGACGAAGAAGCCGACAGGCCGGCGAGCGCGAGCGCCTGCGAATTGACCCAGCGATTGTGATAGGTGTCGTCGCGCAGCATCACCGGCCGGCCTTGGCTGACCCGGTCGAGCGCCGCCAGCGCTTCCAGGCGGTTGAGCTTCGGCAAGAGATCGCTGCCCCATTGGCCGCCGATGATCCAGGAGCCTTCCGGCGCCTTGGCCGCTGCCTCGCCGACGCGCGCGATCAGCGTCTCGAAGCTCGCGGTCGGCGGAAAACGCAATTCGAAAAGCTCGGCCTGGCCACCCATCATCAGATGCGCATGCACGTCGACGATGCCCGGCATCATCATCGCGCCCTTGAGGTCGACGACGCGGGTACCAGCGCCTGTCAGCGCGGCGACATCAGCGCCTTCGCCGACCGCGACGATGCGGCCGCCCTTGACGGCGACGGCCGATGCCCAGGGCCGCTTGCGGTCGAGCGTGTAGATGCGGCCATTGGTAAAAACCAGGTCGGCACTTCTCTCGGGCATTCTCTTCTCCTCCTGCTCCCGCCGACCGGCACCCTCATGCTGGCGGACGGGCAAACCTCAATTCACGTCACACCGCCCTGCTCTGTGTCGGGGCGCGGCCGCCGCCATCCGCGACCAGCACCGCGCCGGTGACGAAGGACGCTTCGTCGGAGGCGAGGAACAGGCAGCAGGAGGCGATCTCTTCAGGCTCGGCGACGCGGCGCAGCGCGATGCGGCTGGTCAGCGCCTTGAACTCCGCGTCGGGCGTCGAGCCGTTGGCGCTTGCGGCGACTTTCATCTCGTAGACGCTCATCGGCGTGCGCACCCAGCCGGGCGCCACCGCGTTGGCGCGGATACCGTCGGCACCATGCGCGAAGGCCACCGAGCGGGTGTAGGAGACGAGTGCTGCCTTGCTCGCCGAATAGGCGGCGTTCTGGCCGCTGGCGTTGAAGGCGCCGACCGAGGCGATGTTGACGATCGCGCCGCCGCGCTGCTTGAGCAGCGGCAGCGCCGCGCGGCACACCATCATCGAGCCGGTGACGTTGACGGCAAAGCTCTTGGCCCAGGTCTCGTCGCTCAGCGTCTCCGGCTCGTCGAGGATCATGACACCGGCAGCATTGACGACGATGTCGAGGCGGCCGCCGCAGGCTTCGATGGCGCGGGCGATGTCGCGGGCATCGGTGATGTCGCCGCGCACGGCGATGCCGCCGCTGGCCCTGGCCGCTTCATCCAGCACGTCCCCGCCATGCCCGAAGGCGATAACCTTGGCGCCGTGGCGGCCGAACAATTCGGCGGTGGCGCGGCCCATGCCGGTGGCGGCACCCGTGACCAGGGCGGTGCGGCCTTCGAGGCGGCGGCTCATGCGAGCCCCCAATGCCGTTCCACGGCGTAGCCGGTCTCGGGCAGGGTCGAGCCGCCGTCGACGACGATGGTCTGGCCAGTGATGTATTTCGCTTGGCTCGAGGCGAGGTAGAGCATGGCGCAGGCGATGTCATCGGCCTCGCCGATACGGCCCATCGGGATGAACTGGCCGAGCCTGTCCGCCACCTCCGGCTTGCTCATCGTACCGCGGCCGGGCTTGGCGATGAAACCCGGCTCGACGCCGTTGACGGTGATGCCGTCGCGGGCGAATTCGAAGGCGGCGCCGCGGATGAAGGCGTTGACGCCGGCCTTCGCCGCCGAATAGTGCGCGCCGCCGGCCATCGCCACGCGCGCCGAGACCGATGAGGTGACGAGGATGCGGCCGAAACCATTGGCGCGCATCGCCGGGGCCGCTGCCTGCGCCAGCCAGAAGCAGGCTTTGAGGTTGACCGCCAGCGCCTCTTCAAGCTTGTCCTCGTCGAGTCCCTCGACCGAGGCCCAGGGACAGCCGCCCGCATTGTGGACGACGATATCGAGCCGGCCTGCCTCGCGCGCGACATCGCCGACCAGGGCGTGCAGCGCCGCGCGGTCCAGCCCGGCAAGCGCGACGGCGCGGGCGGATAGGCCACGCGCGGACAGCTCGGAGGCAAGCGCCTCGGCGACGTCGAGCGTGCGGTTGGCGATGACCACCGAGGCGCCGGCCTCGGCAAAGCGCGTGACGATGGCGGCACCGATACCGCGCCCGCCGCCGGTCACCAGCGCCACCCTGCCCGTGAGGTCGAACGGGTTCGCCATGGCTCAGACGACGCCCGCGCCGCGGACGAGATCGACGAAACGGCCGAAGACTTCGGTGTGACGATCGACATCGGCCGGCGACGTCGCCGGGCACATCAGGAACATGGTGTGGAACGGCGTCACCAATATGCCTTCGTTCATGTAGAAGGCATGCAGCAGCGTCTCCAGATCGCCGCGCCGGCCGGCAATGACGTCGGCGCCGCTCAGCGGCGGCTTCGGCATGAACATGATCTCGGCGCGGGCGCCGACCTGCGTCACATGCCAGGGCAACCGGTTGGTTCGGATGATGCCCGAGGCTGCTTCGGCAAGGCGCGTGGCGTTGGCGATCATCAGCTCGAAATTGGCCGGCGTCAGCACCTCTTCCAGCACGGCGCGCATGGTGGCGACGGTGAGCGCATTGCCGGCCAGCGTGCCGCCGATGCCGAGATGCGCCGACTGGCGCACGCGCGGATTGACCATCGGCACGATCTTCCAAAGCCGCTCGGCGATCTCCCGCGAGACGCCGAAGATGCCGGCCGGAATGCCGCCCGCGATCGCCTTGCCGGCGACCAGAATATCCGGCTCCAGCCCGTGCAGCGCGGTGTAGCCGCCGGGGCCGCTGGAGATGGTATGCGTCTCGTCGATGATGAGCACCGTGCCGGTGCGGCGGGTGATCTCACGCAGCGCCGCGTGAAAGCCGTCGGCGACCGGTATCATGCCGAAATTGGTCATCAGCGGCTCGGTAAGCACGCAGGCCACGTCGCCATGCGACAGCGCTTCCTCGAGCGCCGCGACGTCGTTGAACTCGACCACCCGGGAGACGGCCGAATGATCGACGCCGTTCGGGTGGATCATGTTGCGCATGCCGATCCTGCCGTCGCGGATCTCGACATGCGCCTCCTCGACGCCGCCGTGATAGCAGCCGGAAAAGACCAGCACCTTGGGGCGGCCGGTGATCATGCGCGCGATGCGGATGGCGCCGCGATTGGCGTCGGTGGCCGACGTCGTCAGCGTCCAGTAGGGCAAGCCGAAGCGGCGCGCGAGCTCGGCGCCGACCCAGAGGCTGTCCTCGGTGGGCAGCATCATGGTGGTGCCGTTCTGCAATTGGCGGAGCGCGGCGCGCGTCACCGCCTCCGGCGCGTGGCCGCACATGCCGCCAGTGTCGCCAAGCGCGAAGTCGACATAGTCGCGGCCGTCAATGTCAGTGATATGCGCGCCGCTTGCCGAAGCAGCGTAGACCGGGAAGCCGCCGGCCCAGCGCCGCATCCAGTGCGACGGCCCGCCATAAAGAAAGTGCTTTTTGCCTTCCTCCCATGCCGCCGCCGAGCGCGGATGCGTGTCGAGGAACCGCGCCTGCTCACGGTCGAGCAGGTCTTCGGTCGTTGCTGATTGCAAAGCTGTCTTGCTGGCGGCCGTCACGGCGCTGAACTCTCCCTGGCGCGCCAAATTCCGGGGCGCATAGCCGTTCCCAGTCGGTTCATTATTTGAACCAGTGTTTTGTATGTTATGAACACACTGGAGGCAGGGAGGGCGCCTGTCAAGTTAATTCACATGCGAAGTATCTTGGAGGATGCGCGATGAGCACGGTGGGCAAGGCAGTGTCGCTGCTGGAGCTGTTCACGCTGCACGAGCCGGAGATCGGCCTCTCCGATCTCGCCCGCCGCGCCGGGCTCGACAAGGCCACCGCCAGGCGGCTCCTGACGGCGCTTGCCGCGCACCGGCTGATCGAGCAGGAGCCGCGCAGCCGCCGCTACCGGCTGGGCGCCGGCCTGTCGCGACTCGCCCGAATCCGCGACGCGCATTTCCCCTTCGTGCGCCTCGCAGCGCCGGTCATCCGCGAGCTGTCGCAAGAAACCGGCGAGACCGTACATCTGTCGGAGTTCAGCGCCGGCGCGCTGCTCACCGTCCATGTCGCGCTTTCGGCCAAGGCTAACCGCGTCAATGTCGATGTCGGCCAGGTGCTGCCGCTGCATGGCACGGCCTCGGGCATCGCCTTCCTTGCCGCCTCGCGCCTGGAGGTGGCCAGCGCCTATCTGGAGAAGCCTTTGCAGGCCTTCACCGCGCATACGATGACAGAGCCGGACACGCTGGCCAAAGCCATCGCGTTCGCGGCTGCAAGCGGCTATTCGCGCAGTTCGCAGGGCTATGAGGAAGGCGTGCACAGTATAGGTGCCGCGATCCTCGGCGCCGACGGCCAGCCGATCGGCACGCTGTCGATCGCCTCCCCCGTCTCGCGTATCGACGACCATCTGGCGGCCAGTCAGGGCGAGGCGGCGACCAGGGCGGCGCGGCTGATCTCGGCGCGGCTGACCGGCGAGGCATAAGTTCATCTCCGCCGTTGCGGCCGGGATCGTTCGGTGCTGCCGACGCCAGACGTTCTCGTTCCTCGCCGTCAAACACCGTCCTGGTAGAGTTCGATCGGAAGTCCATCGGGATCGGCGATGAAGGTAAACAATCGGCCCGTGTAGGGATCTGTTCGGATGGGCTCCACCTCAACGCCTCGCGAGCGAAGCAGCCCGGCGGTTGCCTCGACCGAGGCAACTGCGAACGCAAGATGTCTTAATCCGCAGGCCTCGGGCCTGCTGGGCCGGCCTGGCGGATTCGGGAAACTGAACAACTCGATCTGGATGGGGCCATGACGCAAATCGCATTTCCAGGACTGCCTCTCCGGGCGCCAGTTTTCGGCGAGGACGGCGAAACCGAGCTTGTTGATATAGAACTGCTTCGACGCCTCATAGTCACTGCAGATGATTGCAACATGATGGACAGCCAGGAGCATCAAACGGGCCTCACGTGAGCTTCGATAAGGGCGACGCAGCAGACTCGCATCGGGCACGCCTTTGACGCAACCAGGTACCGACACCGGCATCGAGCGGCCAGAGAAACGTACCGAGTCCCGGCCGCTTGCCAGGACCTTCTCGCCTGCGCTGAGCGCTTCCTTCGTCACCGAGCGTGAATGAATTTCTGCCGTTGCGATGAAGATGCTTAGCATGTTAACTTATTTGCCGATTGCATCGGCGCCGCCGTTGCGTCTCAATCCCGCGAAAAGAGGGCCACGAAAAAGGGCCACGAAAAGACGGGGCGAAACTGATGGAGGAGACTATGCTCGGCCACCATGTGAGCGTCGCCGACGGCGAGGCTTTCCTGTCCGCTTCGCGGATGCTGTTCGGCCCTATCACGCAGCGGTTCTCGCGCGGTGAGGCACCCTCGCTGCCGAAGCTGGTCTCCGTCAATCTGGGCTCCTGTCGACTCTCCGAGATCAGGGCGAAATCGCACCTCGTGGTCAACGACCGCGCCTTCTGGCGCAGCTTCGATCCCGACGCGATCAAGATCCTGATGCAGCTCAAGGGCCGCAGCCGCTTCGAGCAGCAGCAGACGGCGATCGATCTCGGGCCGCGCGCGGCGATCATCTACGATCCGGTGCGGGCTTATTCGCTGCAGAACCTCTCCGACGTCGACCAGCTCATCCTGCAGGTGCCGCGCTCGACCTTCGGCGACGAGACGCTGGCCCGTCTTTCGGTGCCGGTGCCGCTGCCGGGCGAGGGCGACAGCCTGACCCATATCCTGTCCGGGCTGATGCAGATGGCGATCGGCGAAGCGCACAAGCTCGACGAGGCCGGCTGCCGTCGCGTCGGCGAAAGCCTGATCCAGCTCGTCAACGGCCTGATCCAGGCAAAGCCCATGGCGCCGGAATTCCGCCGCTCGCCGCTGGAAGCACTGCGTGAAAGGATCGTCGCCTATATCGACGCCAATCTGGCCCGCAGCAGCCTCTCGGCCGAGGACATCGCCCGCCATATGGGCTGTTCCCGGCGCTACCTGCACCGCGCCTTCGAGGGCGAAGGCATGACGCTGGAGCGCTTCGTCTGGGACAGACGGCTGGAGCGCAGCAAGGAGGAGCTTCTCTCCCCCGCCCGCGCCTCGGTATCGATCTCCGAAATCGCGTTTGCCTGCGGCTTCAATTCGAGCGCGCATTTCTCGCGAGCGTTCAAGAGCAAGTATGATGTGTCGCCACGGGAGTTGAGGGAGCGGATGCGCACCCTGGTGCATTAAGTAGTTTCGGCTGGAGTTTAGCAGATACCGCAAGCCGTTCCCGCCCTTGGCAGGCACCTGGTGTCCCCGTTTTTATCAGTTCTCGCAGATGGCTGAATCCTCGGCTTGCAGCTCTTGCGCCGCGACCGTCTACAGCGCCTGGTTCGGGGTGTGCACAAATTTCAAGCCGTGCGCGCCTTGCCCACAAAACTCCGCATCAGCCCCTTAGGCAGGAACAGCATCGCCAAAATGATTGTCAGCCCCGAAATCACCGGGTGATAGTCGGGGACGACGATGCGGGCGAGATCGAACACGGCGTACATCACCAGCGCGCCGAGGATCGGGCCGAGCAGCGTGCCGGTGCCGCCGACCACCGTCATCATCAAGGGCAAGAGCATCCAGTCGAGGTCGAACACCGAGTCCGGCCCGACATGGAAGATGTAGAAGGTATAGAGGCTGCCGGCGACGCCGGCGATGAAGGCGCTGCCGGCGAAGGCTGCGACCTTGACCTTGAGCGTGTCGATGCCGTTGGCGGACGCCGCCATCTCGTCGTCGCGCACGGCGATCAGTGCAAGGCCGTAGCGCGAGCGCATCAGCGCGCGGATGGCCAAGGCGGTGGCGACCATAAGGCCTAGCCCGACCCAGTAATGCGGCCGCAGCGTGTCGAAGCTGCTTGCCGGCGCAACGATGCCGAAGGCGCCGCCGGTGAAGTCGCCGCCATTGACGAAGATCACCTTCACGATCTCGCCGAAGCCGAGCGTGCCGAGCGCGAAATAATCGCCATGGAGTTTCGACAGGAGCGGCAAGCCGATGAGGACCGCCGCGAGTGCCGCGACGAAGCCACCCAGCAGCATTGTCACCGGGTCGAAATAATAGATGTTCGGATGGCTGTCATAGAGCGAGCCCCAGAGATAGTTGCCGCTCCACAGGATCGCGGTGGTATAGGCGCCGAGCCCGAAGAAGGCGTGGCTGCCGAGGCTGATCTGGCCGCCATAGCCGGCGACCAGGTTCCAGCTTTGCGCCATGACGGCGTAGAGGAAGACGAAGAACAGGAAGGAGAAATAGTAGGCGTCGACGGCGCCGGGCAGGAACGGTAGCAGCGCCAGCGCCGCGACGACGACGATTGCGATCCATTGCGAGGGTCGGCTCATCGTTCTCAAGCCTTCTTGTAGGGACGGCTGAACAGGCCTTCCGGTTTGAACATCAGCACCAGGAGGAACACGCCGTAGGCGATGGCGTTCGTCCAGCCGCCCGAGATGAAGAACTGGACATAGGCTTCGATCAGGCCGAGCAGTATGCCGCCGGCCAGCGCGCCGGTGACGTTGCCGATGCCGCCCAGCGCCAGCGCCACCAGCGCCTTGAGGCTGAAGATGAAGCCGGCGAAGGGGTTGAACGGAAAGGTGGTTGCGACCGCGACGCCGGCGGCGCCCGCCAGCGAAATGCCGATGGCGAAGGCAATCGCATTGACGCGGTGCGGGCTGATGCCCATCAAAGTCGCGGCGTCCATGTCTTCCGAGGCGGCGCGCACCGCCTTGCCGACAATCGTCTTGCGCAGGAAAAGCATCACCAGGCCGGTTCCGGAGAGCGCGATCAAAAACCCCATCGAGCGGGTGAAGGAGGTGCGCACGCCGAAGAGCTCGATGCCGCTTGCCGTATAGCTCGTCACCACGCCGGCGGTGTTGCCGCCCCAGATCACCGTCATCAGGTTCTGGACCAGGAACATCAGGCCGACGGCGATGAGCAGCGAGACGTTGCGGTCTGCTTCAGCGGCGGCCTGGCGGAACAGGCCCTGATAGATCAGCCAGCCAACGCCGAGCCCGACCGGCACGACGATCAACAGCGACAGGAACGGGTCGACGCCGAGGCCGTAGAAGAGCGCGCGCACGAAATAGGCGGCCAGGATAATCATCGCGCCCTGGGCAAGGAAGATCAGCCGCATGGTGCCGAAGATGAGGCTCAAGCCCACGGCGGCGACGCCATACATGGCGCCGCCGAGCGCGCCGTTAAGCGACAGCTGGAGCAGGATCTCGGGTGGCGGGAGATTGACCATGTTCTACTCCAACACGCCCATATAGGCCTTCTGGATTTCGGGATCGGCGATGAGATCGGCGCCGGTGCCTTGCATCGCGAGCGAGCCGGTCTGCAGCACGAAGGCGTAGTCGGCGACCTTCAGCGCCTGATGGATGTTCTGCTCGACGAGCAGGATGGTGACGCCCTGGCCGTGCAAGGTCTGGATGAGCGCAAACATCTGCTGCACGACGAGCGGGCTAAGGCCCAGCGACGGCTCATCGAGGATGAGCAGCGACGGTTCCGACATGGTGGCCCGCGCGATCGCCAGCATCTGCTGCTCGCCGCCGGAGAGCGAGCCGGCCTTCTGGTGCGCGCGTTCCTTCAGGCGCGGGAAGAGCGTGTAGGCTTTCTCCAGCAGCTCCTTGGTGCGCGGGCGCGCCTTGGGCTGGAAGGCGCCGAGCTCGAGATTTTCCAGCACCGTCATCTGGCGGAACAGACCGCGCCCTTCCGGCACATGGGCGATGCCCATGCTGGCGATCTCCTGCGGCGCCTTGCCTATGATCGACTGGCCTGACAGGCGGATGTCGCCCGCCTTCGGCTTGAGCAGACCGGAAACGGTGCGGAGCAGTGTCGTCTTGCCGGCGCCGTTGGCGCCGACCAGCGCGACGATCGTGCCGGGATCGACATGGAGCGACACGCCCCACAGCGCGCCGACATCGCCATAGGCGACTTCGAGATCGCTTATTTCAAGCAGCCGGTTCGCCAAGATAGGCCTCGATGACTTTGCGGTTTTGCGTGACGTCGCGCGGCGTGCCGTCGGCGATCTTCTCGCCATGGTCGAGCACGATGACGCGGCTGCATACTTTCATGATGGCGTCCACCTTGTGCTCGACCCACAGCATCGAGATCCCCCGGTCGGCACGCACACGGCGGATGACGTCGACCATGCGCTGAATCTCGGTCGGGTTGAGGCCGGCCATCGGCTCGTCGAGGAGCAGCAGCGCCGGATCGGAGGCGACGGCACGCGCAATCTCCAGCATGCGACGGTCCGACAGCGTCATATGCGCGGTGCGCATGTCGCGCCTGGCGCTGAGGCCGACCAGCTCCAGCGCCGCGGTCGCCGCCTCGGTCGCGTGCTTGACGCGGCCTCCTGCCCCGTAGACGGCGCCGACCATGACATTCTCGAAGGCGGTCATGGTGAGGAAGGTGCGCACGAGCTGGAAGGTGCGGGCGATGCCGAGCCTCGAGATGCGGTGCGGCGCGATGCCGGTGATGTCCTTGCCGCGGAAGGACACGCGCCCTTCGGTCGGCGCGTAGATGGCGGTAATGACGTTGAAGAGCGTCGACTTGCCGGCGCCGTTCGGCCCGATCAGGCCAATCAGTTCGTTGGCGCCGACGGCGATATCGATGTTGTTGAGGACGACAAGCCCACCGAAGCGCTTCTTGACCGCCTCGAGGCGCAGCAAGGTTTCGTCCGCCTGCATCGTGTTTTCGTTTCCTTCCAGCGGAAGCGCCGAGGATTCGGCACTCAAACCGCTCAATTGCCGGCGACCCAAATGTGCGGGCGGGAAGCGAACGGGCGCCTGGCTTCGCAATCAGGCGCCCGCCGCTTCCACCGCATCCCTTCGTTCAGCGCTTGTCCCAGGCCGGGGCCGGCTTGTAGGTCCAGTTGCCGTCCGGGTAGATGAGCTGGTGTTTGCCCTGCCACCATTGCGTGGCAACGCTCGGGATCAGGGCGAAGCCGGTGTCGTCGAACTTGAGGTCGCCGACCACTGTGTCCTTGAACTCCTGGCCGAAAATCGCGTCGTGGATCGCTGCCGCATCGGTGCTGCCGGCCTTCTCGATGGCCTGCGCCAGCACCTGCGCATTGGCATAGAAGGCGCCGACGGTGACGGAGTCCTTCTTGAACTCGGCCTCGTAGCGATCACCGAGTTCTTTCGCGCCCTTGTAAGGGTAGCTCGCAGACCAAAAGCCGTCGGTCAGGATGTAGTCGGAGTCCGGCCCAAGCGCCTCGTGGAATTCGCCAGTCCAGGTACCCTTCCAGCCATGCAGATAAGGCACGGAGAAGCCGAGCTCCTTCATCTGCCGCAAAAGCGTGACAGTGTCGGCCGGCGAGCCGAAGACCAGCATGGCGTCGACATCGGCGGCCTTGAGCTTGGTGATCAGCGCCGAATAGTCGGTGGCGCCGATCGCCCAGGGATCGTCGACGGCGAAGCTGTAGCCGTATTTCTTGGCCGCCGCCTCGAAGGCGCCGCCGAAGCCCTTGCCGTCGGGCGAGTCTTCCGAGACCAGCGCCGGATGCTTCGGCTTCTCATTCGCCGGCAGCTTGTCCCATATCTGGAAGGGCACCTCGGCGCCAGGTCCCGGATGGAAGAAGAACAGCGCCGAGTATTTGAGCTTCAGCGGCTGCCACTCGAAGGGAAAAGCCGTCGTGATCATGTAGAACTTCTTGTATTTTTCCGCGACGATGGCGCCGGCGATGTTCATCGGCCCGGAATGCGTCGAGAGCAACGCGTCGACCTTCTGCACCTTGATCAGGTTTTCGAGCGCCGAAGCGACCTTGCCTTCCGAGCTCTCGTCGTCGGCGACGACCAGCCTGACCGGCAGCTTCTTGCCGGCCGCTTTCACCATGATGCCGCCAGCCTTGTTGATGTCGGCAACGGCTTGCTCATAGGCCCATTTCTGCTCCTTGCCATCGCCGGCCAGCGGACCGGTCAGCGAGATCGGCGCACCGATGACGATCTCGTCGCCGGCGGCATTGGCGACGAGCGTTCCGCCGAGCCCAAGTGCCGAGGACAGCAACAGGCCGGCCAGCATTCCCTTCAGACTGATTTCCATTGTCATCCTCCCAGGTTTTTCATCGGGTCGATCCTCCCAAGGCGAGGCCCGCATCCATTCGTGCCGACGCCTCAGCCCATCGCGGCCGCGACCAGCCTGGTGTCGGTGAACTGCTCGAAACTCACGGCCTTGCCGTCGCGCATCTCCCAGACATGGACGACGCGCGCCGTCATCGGCTTGCCGGTCTTCCTGTAGGTGCCCGAATAGGTGCCGATGCCGACGATGGTGGAGCCGCCATCGACCAGTTTCTCCAGCGCGAAGGTGTAGCCGTCCCAGTCCTCGCCGATGCGCTTGAAGACGCCGGCGATGACGGCATCAGGGCCGACATAGGTGCCGGCATAGGGAAAGCCTGCCATTTCGGTCCAGGCGGTGCTTTCGGTGATCGGCGCCATCATCATCGCCAGATCCTTGGCGTCGGAGCCGGCGTAGTGGGCCTTGATGGCGTCGTAGTTCTTGTTGCTCATGATGCTGATCCCAACACTCACACGGGCTCCTGGCCCGGGTCGTAAACGGCCCTGGATTTCTTCTCGATGAAGGCGCCGGCGGGCTTGTTCTCGACCTTGCCCTGGCTGGTCACGCCAAGAAACTTGCCGGTCGAGCGCATCGTGTCCCAATTGTAGAAGAACAGCGATGCGACCGGGATGATGAACTCGCGGAAGCCGAAGACATAAAGATTCTCGGCGAACTTCCAGGTGGTGGCGAGGTCGACATCGCCATGCCCGCGCTGGACGCCGACGAGGTTCTGCCAGGCGTAGCGCTGGGAGCTCAGATAAATGTGCTCGTATACATGGTTGGGGCTGTAGGTGTAGTGCGCCGTCAGCCCGATCAGGTCGCGCGTCGGCGCCGGTTCGCGGCCGGTCGGCGGCACGGTCGGGTCGCCCAGCACGCCGACGGAATAGGTCTGCGCCACGCGCGGCTCGCCCTGCGCTTCGCCGGGTTCACGCACCCGCTCGCGCACCGACAGAACGCGCCGCGTTTTGGTGTCGACGATGAAGGCTTCGTCCTCGGCCGGTCTCGCGGCGAAGGTCATGTTGATGAAGAAGACTTGCGGCGCGACTTCCAGCGCCTCGTACCAGTCGGCGCCGGCCTCTGCGCCTTCGCTCCAGGCCACGGTGTCGGTTGCTGTGAAGGCAAGGTCGATCGTGCGGCCGGTCTTCAGCGTGATCTTGAACGTCTGACCGCGCAGCGCATCGGTCACCGGCAGCCGGTTGGTGGCAATGCCGGCGGCGAAATCGTCGAAATGCTTCCAGTCGGCGGGTCTGTTCTGGTCGTTCATCGCCATCTCCAAATCAATCGACAAAAGCGAGCGTCGGCAGGTCGACCACGGTGGCGCCGCCATCGACGGTCAGGATCGAGCCATTCATCATCGCCGCCTCGCTCGAAGCGACGAAGCAGATGACGTTGGACACTTCTTCCGGCGTCGCCGGCCGGCCGAGCGGCACGTCCTTGGTGACAAGCCTGTAGGCTTCCTCGATCGAGCCCAGCCCGTGCTTGTCGACAATCACCTGCATCTGCTCGTCGGCCATGGCCGTCGCCACCCAGCCGGGGCAGATGATGTTGGTGCGCACGCCCTGGCGGCCGTAGTCGCGCGCCAGCGATTTGCCGAAGCCGACGCAGGCATGCTTCATGGTGACGTAGCCCGCCGCTGCCGGTCCGGCGAACAGGCCGGCGATCGAGGCGACGACGACGATGTTGCCCTTGCGCGCGATCAGATCGGGCAGGCATTCACGGGCGCAGACGAAAGCGGTGTCGAGATTGGTGCGCGTCGCCAGCGCCCAGGTCTCGTCGCTCATCGTCACCGTCGGGCCGACGCCGTGGCCGCCGGCATTGGCGACGAGGATATCGACCGGGCCGATCTTGTCGTGAACCTCGGCAAGGGCGGCGCGCACCGCCTTGGCGTCGGCGGCGTCGCCCTGCACGACCAGCCCGCCAATATCCCTGGTCACGGCCTCGAGCGGCTCTCGCCGCCGCCCCATCAGCACGACTTTGGCGCCCTCTGCCGCCATGCGCCGGGCGACAGCGGCGCCGATGCCGGTGCCGCCACCGGTGATGAAGGCCGTCTTGCCGGAAAATCTCATGCTGCGGTCCTTATGGGCACGCGCCCAAATGCTGCTGATCGTTGGTTTGGAGTGTGCGACGGGAGATGCCTTCCGTCTTGTCCGAGCGGGAACTTTGTTTTGACTGAGCGCGCACTTCCGCGCTCCTCTTATGTGCCGCGCGACCTTGCCGCGCGGCATCATGCGTCTGGCTTCCGGCGGCCTATTTCTTGACCGCCTCGAGATCGATGACGATGTCGACCTCTGGCCCGAGGCCGAACCCATCGGCGGCCTTGGCCATTGGGAAGTCGGCGGTGCTGACCTTGCCGGTGGCGCTGAAAGCCGCCTTGGTCAATGTCGCGTCCCATGGCGCGGGCGCTTCGTTGAGCAGCTTGACGTCGAGCGTAACCTCCTTGCTGACGCCGCTGATCGTCAGGTTGCCGGTGACCTTGCCGGTCTTGTCGTCGACCTTCTCGACCTTGGTGCTTTCGAAGCTGATGGTTGGAAACTCGGCGGCGTTGAAGAAGTCCGGGCCTTTCAGGTCGCTGTCGCGCTGGTCGAAGGCGGTGTGGACCGAGCCGACATCCAGCTCGGCCTTGACGCTGCTTTTGGTGACGTCCGCCTTGTCCATGACGATCGAGCCTTTGACCGCGTCGAACTGGCCGTGGGCGATGCCATAGATGCCATGCTTGACGGTGAAGGTGACCCAGGCGTGCTGGCCGTCGATGTCGTAATTGTCGGCATGCGCCGCGGCAGTCAGGATCGATGCGCCGGCGAAAGCGAGCGCGGCAATCAGTTTTGTCGTCCTCACATGTTTTCTCCCTGTTGTTGGTTGTTGTGTTTGGATCCGGCTCAGGAAAAGCCGAGGGCGGCCCCATGCGGCGCCCAGACGATCGCCGTCACGATGGCCAGAATCGCCGGAACGGCGATCAGGATGCCGGCGACCAGCGGCCGCAAGGGCCGTGCGCCGGGAAGCAGGTTTTGCAACGGGCCGCGCACGAGCGCGACGGCGAGCGGCGGCAGGGACGACAGGATGAGCGCGGCGGGATTGGCCTTGGGCGCGAGCAGCGCCACCTGGACCAGCACCGTCGCGGCGGCGTAGAGCAACAGGAACTCGACGCCCTTGCTCCATGCGGCGGCGGCGCCGCCGCGCAACGCAGCGAGATATTGCGCGAGGCACCAGCCACCGACCAGGGCGGCAATCGAGCCGAGCAGCTGCCCGGTGACGATCGAGGCGCCGAGCACCGAGACGATGGCGCCGGCGAGCGACAAAGCGAGCACCGCCGCCGGTGCGAGAAACGGCTCTTCGATGGAAGGCGGCTGCGAGGCTTGTCGCGCGGCGAGCATCGCGGCGCCGATCATCGTCAAAAGCCCGACAGCAAGTGCCGCAATCAGCTGCAGATCGAGAGCGCCTCCGGCCAGCCGCCGCCAACCGAGCCACAGGAAGGCCGCCGCGAAAGCGACGACGGCGGGAAGACTCGTTGCGCGTCCCAACACCCGCTCGGGCAGCAGGCCGATGACGATGCCGGCGAAGGCGAGATAGATCAACTTCTGACTGGCGGCGACAGGCGGCATGACCGGTGGCCCGAGCGTGTCCCAGTAGAAGAACAGCAGCAGCGCCGCCCAGAGCAGTGTCAGCACCGGCGAAGCGGCCGGCAGGGTAAAGCGCGCGGCGAGCGCCAGCGCGACGCCGAGCAGCAGCGGCAGCGCGGCCGTAGTGACCATCGGATTGCCGAGAACCGCGCTCAAATCGTCTTCACCTTCCAGGACCCGCGGAGACGTGCCAGCGTGGCCGATCTCATCCCGCAATCTTGATTGGCCTTGGGCGAGCCGTCTTGTCCGAGCGGGAACTTTGTTTTGACTGAAAGCGCACTCGCGGCCGCGCCGGCTTGAAGGGCGTCGGCGCGCTCCATAACCCTCTCGAAAAATGTTCATCAATTGCGGGAGGATGGCGTGAACGAGACAACTGTGCCGCCGATCAGCGCGGCTGCCGCCGCATTCCTTTCGCGACCGCATCGGCCCTTCATCAAGGGACGTTTCGTCGACGAGCACGCGGGAGACGAGTTGGCTGTCGACGATTCCGCCTCGGGCGAGATCGTCGCTTATGTGCCGGAGAGCGGCCCGGAACTCGTCGACCAGGCTGTGAGCGCGGCGCGCGCGGCGCTCGAAGGGCCATGGGCGTCGATGCGGCCGGTCGACCGCCAGAACCTGATGCTGAAGCTTGCCGACGCGATCGAGGCCGATGCCGACCTTCTGGCCGAGATCGAAAGCATCGAGAACGGCAAGTCGCTGGGCGTCGCCCGCATGCTGAGCGCGGGCGGCGCCGTCGACTGGCTGCGCTACTATGCCGGCTGGGCGACGAAGATCGAAGGCTCGACCTTCCAGGTTTCCATTCCCGTGCCGCCTGGGGCGAAGCACCAAGCGATGACGGTGATGGAGCCAGTGGGAGTCGTCGGCGCCATCGTGCCGTGGAACTTCCCGCTGCTGATCGGCATGTGGAAGATCGCGCCGGCGCTCGCCTGCGGCTGCACCATCGTGCTCAAGCCGCCGCAGGAAACACCGCTCGGCCTGCTCAGGCTTGCCGAACTGATCGAGGCAGCGGGCTTCCCGCCTGGCGTCGTCAACATCGTCACCGGCAGCGGCGCTGTGACCGGTGAGGCGCTGATCCGCCATCCCGGTATCGACAAGCTGACCTTCACCGGCTCGACGGAAGTGGGAAAGCGCGTTGGCCACGCCGCGGTCGACCGCATCGCGCGCTTCACCCTGGAGCTCGGCTCCAAGTCGCCGATGATCCTGCTCGCCGACATGGAGGACGGCGTCGAGCCGCTGCTTGCCGGGCTCGGCATGTTCTTCAACCAGGGTCAGGTCTGCACCTCGGCGGCGCGGCTGTTGATCGAGAAGCCGATCTACGACCGCACGCTGGCGCGGCTGGCCGAAATCGCCGACGGCATGACGATGGGCGCCGGCCGCGACGCGGAGGCCCAGATCAATCCGCTGGTCTCGGCCAAGCATCGTTTGAGCGTGCAGGGTTTCGTCGAGCGCAGCCTGGCGGCGGGTGTCGAACGCGTGAGCGGCGCGCGACCCGTGCCTACGAAAGGTCACTATGTGGCGCCGACCATCCTGCACCATGTGAAACCGGAGATGGAGATCGTGCGCGAGGAGGTGTTCGGGCCGGTGGTGGCGGCGATGCCGGTCGCCGATCTCGACGAGGCGATTCGCATCGCCAACGACACGCGCTACGGGCTGTCGGCCTCGATCTGGACCCGCGACATGGGCAAGGCAATGATGGCGATCCACGGCCTCAAGGCCGGCACGGTGTGGGTCAATTCGCATAACACGCTGGATCCGGCAGCGCCCTTCGGCGGCTTCAAGCAATCCGGCATCGGCCGCGAGCATGGCCGCGCGGCGGTCGAGGGCTACCTCGAGACCAAGACTGCCATCATGCGCTACGCCTGATCCGATGACGGACACCTACGATTACATCGTCGCCGGCGCGGGCTCGGCGGGCTGCACGCTGGCAAGCCGGCTGGTCCAGGCCGGCAAGCGCGTGCTCGTCGTCGAGGCTGGCCCCGCGGACAACACGCGCTTCATCGATATGCCGGCTACCTTCGCCAAGGTGATCGGCACGGCGCGCAGCTGGATCTACCAGTCGGAGCCGGAGCCAAGCGTCGGCGGCCGCTCGCTGCCGATCCCGCAAGGGCGGACGCTGGGCGGCGGCTCTTCGATCAACGCCATGCTCTACATAAGGGGTCAGCCGGAGGACTATGACGGCTGGCGCGATCTCGGCTGCCCGGGCTGGAGCTGGGACGACGTGCTGCCGGTCTACAAGCGGCTGGAGCGCAACGAGCGCCTCGCCGGCAAACGGCACGGCACCGAGGGACCGCTGCCTGTCTCCGATCCGCGCTACCGGCATCCGCTGTCGCTCGCCTATGTGCGGGCCGCGCAACAGGCCGGCTACCGCTTCAATGACGACTTCAACGGCGAGCGGCAGGAGGGCGTCGGCTTCTACCAGACCACGACCGCAGACGGCGAAAGGCAGTCGGCCGCCAAGGTGTTCTTGCGGCCGCTCGCCGGCAATGCCAATCTCACGGTCGTCACCGATGCACTGGTGACGGCGCTGACGCTGGAGAACGGCGCCGCGACCGGCCTCTCCTATCGAACGCCGGACGGCTATAACCATACCGCCTCGGCGAAGGACGAAGTGATCCTTGCCGCCGGCACGCTGGCGACGCCGAAACTGATGATGCTGTCCGGTCTCGGCCCGGCCGCGCATCTGGCGGAGATGGACATTCCCGTCATCCGCGACATGCCGGCGGTCGGCCAGGACCTGCAGGACCATGTCGCCGCCCCGCTCTACGCGCTGACGCGCAAGCCGGTCTCTCTGCTCGGCGAGGATCGCGGCTTCAAGGCGATGCGGCATGGCATCGAATATCTCATGTTCCGGCGCGGCCTGCTCGCCTCCAACGTGGTCGAGAGCGGCGGCTTCTTCGACACCGATGGCGATGGCCGACCCGACGTCCAGTTCCACGTGTTGCCGGTGATGATCGAAAACGCCGAGCACGGCTCGGTCGAACGCCACGGCATGGAACTGAACCCATGCGTGCTGCGGCCGAAGTCGCGCGGCTCGGTACGGCTGCGCTCGCGAAAGCCAGGCGACCCGATCCGCTTCACCACCGGGTTCCTGTCCCATGCCGACGATCTTGCGCTGTTGCTGGCAGGGATGAAAGTTGCCCGCGCCATCGTGCGCCAGCCGGCACTGCGCGAAGTGGTCTCCGAGGAGCTTGCGCCGGGCAAGGCGGACAACCTCGGCGACGAGGCGATAATCGACCACATCATCCGCCACGCCAAGACCGTCTACCATCCCTGCGGCACCTGCCGGATGGGAACGGACCAACAGGCAGTGGTCGATCCGCGGCTTCGCGTGCGCGGCGTGCCACGCCTGCGTATCGCCGACGCCTCGATCATGCCGCGCCTCACCAGCGGCAACACCAACGCGCCGGCGATCATGATCGGCGACCGCTGCGCCGATTTCATCCTGGGCGCCTCTTGAAGGTTAGCCGAGACTGATCCAGGCCGTCTTGAGGTCGGTGTACTTCTCGATGGCGTGAATGGACTTGTCGCGACTGAAGCCGGATTGCTTGAAGCCGCCGAGCCAACTCTCCGCTAGGTCAGTTTGCGCAACAGGAAATCGTAGAAGCGCGCGTCTTCCGCCCTCGAGACGTTGATGCGTATTCCTTTCGCGAGCGGGTGTGTCTTGTCGACGCAAAACACGCTGCCCGGCGCGATGAAGATGCTCTCTTTCGCGCCCTCCCGCGCCAGTTCGATATGAGAGCATCATCCTTAGCCTGCCGGCAACTCCCGTGATGTCCGATGTCGATCCCGATGCCGCCGGGATCCTGTGCCGCAACCTCATCGACAACGCGCTGCGTTATGGCAAGGCCTCGTCGCCTGTGGCAGTGACCCTCGACTCGGATGGGCTGCTGACGGTGTCAAACGAAGGACCCGTTGTGCCGCCCGAGATAATGGCGAAACTGGCGTTTCGAGCGGGGCGGAACTTCGGCCCGCGGCAGCGGAATCGGGCTGTCGATCGTTTCGACGATTGCTGATCGGATAGGCAGCCCGCTCACCCTCAAATCGCCTAGGCCAGGGAAGCAGTCCGGTTTCGAAGCCAGCGTGAACCTCGCGAACGCAAGCGAGTCCAAGTCCACGGCTTCATCTTGATGTGGTGTCTGCCCCGATGGCGACGGTGAAAATGGCTGGATGCAGGCGCGAGATGATGCTCGTGCTTCAGGTCGCCATCCGGCTCAACATCACGAAACGACGGACGTCGACCGGACGTGCGACCAGATCATCGAGGTGCCCGAACAGCGGCTTCAGATGCGGCATTGCCAAATGCCGGTCGAGATCGTCCTTCGAACGCCAGTTCTCGTAGAACATGAACACGCAAGGGTCGGCCGCATCGACATGGAAATCGTAGTTGATGCAGCCCTCCTCGGCCCGCGTCGGCTCGACGAAGCCCGACAGGATCGCCTGCAGTTCCTCGCGGGTCTCCGGCTTGGCGACGATGGTGCCGATCACCGTGTAGGGAACCGCCATGTCATTTCCGTCCCTGGCTGAGCGCGACGGCGAGGATGATGATGGCGCCGCGCGCGATCAGCTGCTGGCTGAACTCCAGGCCCATCAGGATCAAGCCGTTGTTGATAAGCCCGATCATCAACGCGCCGACAATGGTTCCGATCACCGTGCCGGACCCGCCGAACAGGCTGGTGCCGCCAAGCACCGCCGCCGCGATGACCGACAGCTCGTCGCCCTGGCCGAGCTGGAAGCGGCCGGATTGCAGCCGCCCGGCATAGAGCATGCCGGCAAGAGCCGCCGCCATGGCCGAGATGATGAGGACGCGGAACTTGATCGACTTGGTGTCGATGCCGGAATAGCGCGCCGCGACCTCGCCGCCGCCGGTGGCCAGCACGCGCCGGCCGAAGCTGGTTCGCCTCAGCACGACATGACCGACGGCGCCCAGCACCAGCATCCAGATCAGCAGGACGGGCGCCGGCCCGATATTGCCACCGCCAAAAATCCACGAATAGCTCTTCGAGATGATCGGCACCGCAGCCGTATCGCTCATCCACATCGCGGTGCCGGTGGCGATCCCCATCATGGCCAGCGTGGTGAGGAAGGACGGAATGCCGATGCGCGTCGTCAGGAGCCCGTTGAAGGTACCGACGACGGCGCCGGTGGCGAGGCCTGCAACGATGCCGGTAACCGGCCCACCGGCATCGATCGCCATGGCCGTGGTCACCGAAGCCAGCCCCGCCACCGCCCCGACGGACAGGTCGATCTCTCCCGCCGACAGCACGTAGGTCATGGCGATCGCCATGACCGCGATCATCGCCGTCTGGCGCACGATGTTGAGCAGGTTGTTGGGGTTGAGGAAGCCCTTGTCGAACAGGGTGATCGCGAACACGATGAAGATCACGACGAAGCCGATATAGATGATGTTCTGCCGCCAGTTGGCGAGACCGAGCCTTGCGAGGAGCGAGGGGGCGGTGTCCCGGTCAGTGGACATGTGTTCCTCCCTCACTCTTGCTCAGCGCCTTCTGGATGACGATCTGCAGCTTGCGCTCCGCTGCCTGCAGCCGCGCGACCGGATCGTCCTCCGGCGCCGACAGATCGTCGAGTTCGCCGCGGTCTATGTCGTCCATGACGCGGCCGTCCGCGATGACGAGTATGCGGTCGCAGGCGGTCAGCATCTCGGACAGCTCTGACGAGATCATGATGATGGCCTTGCCGCTCTTGGCGAGCTCGCGCACCAGCATGATGATTTCCGACTTCGAGCCGATGTCGATGCCGGAGGTCGGCTCATCGAGGACAAGAATATCCGGCTCGGTCGCAAGCCATTTGCCGATGACGACCTTCTGCTGATTGCCGCCCGACAGCGTGCGCACCGCAGCGTCGCGCGAAGCGGTCTTGATCCGCAGCCTTCCGATCTGGCTGTCGGACTGCTCGCGCATCTTGCTGTTCGACATGAAACCATTGCGGCTCAGCCGGTCGAGCGAGGCAAGCGCGATGTTGGAGGCGACCGAATGCTCGGCAATGACGCCTTGCCGCAACCTGTCCTCGGGCACCAGCGCGATGCCGGCCTCGATGGCGTCGCTTGGCCTCGTGATCGCCACCGGCTTGCCAGCGATGCGCATTTCGCCTTCGACGATCGGCTCGATGCCGGCAATGACGCGCGCGATCGCGGAGCGGCCGGAGCCGAGCAGTCCGGCAAGGCCCACCACCTCGCCGCCGCGGACGACGAAACTGGCATTCTTCGGCTTCGTCACGCCCGACACGTTGTCGAACTCCAGCAACGGTTTTCCGATGCGCGATCCGCCGCGCGCCACATCCGACAGGCCGCGTGAGCGTTTGCCGACAATGTGTTCGATCATCGTTTCGACCGGCAGGTCCGACAGCGGCGCGGTGATGACATGGCGGCCGTCGCGCAGGATGGTGGCGCGGTCGGCGATGCGGGCGATCTCGTCCATGCGGTGCGAGACATAGATGATGGCCACGCCATCCGACCTCAGTTTGCGCAGGAAGACGAACAGCCGCTCGACATCGGACACGGCCAGTGCCGTCGACGGCTCGTCGAGCACCAGCACCTTGGCGTTCTGCGAGATCGCCTTGACGATCTCGGTCAATTGCCGCTGGCCGGCGCCGAGATCGCCGACGATCGCCTTCGGATCGACCTCGACCTCGAGCATGGCGAATAGATCCCGGGCGCGCCTCTCGGCCGCGCGATCATCAATCAGGCCGAACGCGTCCTTGGCTTCCCGGGTGAGGAACACGTTCTGCGCCACGGTCAATGTCGGGATCAGGCTCATCTCCTGGAAGATCATGGCGATGCCCGCCCGGCGCGAAGCCTCAGGCGAAATCTCGCTCAGCGGCTTGCCGTCGACAAGGATGGTGCCGCTGTCGGGCGCATGCACGCCGTTCAGCACTTTGAGGATGGTCGACTTGCCGGCGCCGTTGCCGCCAAGCAGGGCATGGATCTCGCCCTTCTCCACCTGCAGGTCGACATCGACCAGCGCCTTGACGCCGCCGAAGGATTTGCTGACGCCCTTCATCTCCACCGCATGAACAGGCGTCCCGTCGATCATGGCCGGACCTTGACCCAATGGCCGCTCTCACCGGATTCGATCAACGCGTCGGCGACCCGCTCCGTCTTGTAGCCGTCTTCGAAGTTCGGCGACGGCTGCTTGCCGGACACGATGGCGGAGAAGAAGTCGAAGCACTCGACGATCTTGGTCTCGGAATAGCCGATGCCAAGCGCCGGGATCGGCCACAGGCCCGAACCATAGGGATGCGCCGGACCGGAATAGACGGTCCTGAACCCACGCGCATCGGCAGGATCATCGGCGAACATGACCTGCAATTCGTCGCGCCGTTCGTAGTTGAAGGCAATGGAGCCCTTGGTGCCGTGGATCTCGAAAGTGATGAAATTGTTGCGGCCATAGGCATTGCGGGTCGCCTCGAGCGAGCCGATGGCTCCGTCGGCGAATTTGAGCAGCGTCACCACCTCATCGTCGACATCGACTTCGGCCCGTTGCGCGCCGGTGTTCCGTTCGGCGGCGCCGAGCCTATCGAGATTTCCGCTCTGGACCGGGCGCGTCTTGTTGTAGGTGCGCACCAGCGCGCTGACCTCGGCGATCTCGCCGACAAGGTAGCGGGCAAGATCGACGACATGCGTGCCGATGTCGCCGATCGAGCCGGAGCCGGCGATCTTCTTCTGGAAGCGCCAGGAGAGCGGGGAATCCGGATCCGCCGACCAATCCTGGAGATAGGTGCCGCGGAAGTTGAGAATCTTGCCGATGCGGCCCTCCTCTATGTATTGGCGGGCCAGCGCCACCGCCGGAGTGCGGCGGTAGTTGAAGGCGACCATGTGGATGATGCCCGCCTCGTTCACCGCGTCGAGCATGGTCTTCGCCTCGTCGCCGCCGCGCGCCAGCGGCTTTTCGCAGATGATGTGCTTGCCGGCTTCCGCCGCGGCGATGGCGATCGCGGCATGGCTGTCGTTCGGCGTGACGATATCGACAACGTCGATGTCCGGCCGCTTCACCACCGCGCGCCAGTCGGCGGAGGCTTCCTCGAAACCGTAGCGGCGGCGGCCTTCGTCGGCCAGGGCCTCGGTGACGTCGACCACGACCTTGCGCACGGGAATGGCGGGCGCCGGCCAGAAGAACATCGGCATTGCCGCATAGGCCATGGCATGGGCCTTGCCCATGAAACCGCCGCCGATCATCGCCACGTTGAGCGTTCGGGTCATGATAGCCTCCAGATTGAGCTGAGAAGGAGCGGCCGGCGGGGAGCACGCCGGCCGCGGGCCGCTACATGCTGCCCTTGATCTTGTCGGTGGCCTCGGCGTGATAGACGGCCTTCCAGCCTTCCAGCAGCGTGTCCTTGGTGACCGGCAGCGCCGGCAGGGCTACGAAGGCCGGCGCCTCCTTGCCGAGCAGGCCATAGCCGGCAAGCTTGGCTTCGGTGACGCCCTGGTCGAACGGACGCTGGGCGCCCAGCCCCTTCACAAAGCCGCCGCTTGCCATGTTGATGGCGACGTTCTCGCCGAGATCGCAGGTGGTGATGACGAGGTCGTCGCGGCCGGCGGTGCGCGCCGCCGAGATCACGCCTTCGGCCGGCACGTCCCACACCGCCCAGATGCCGTTGATGGTCGGGTGCGAGGTGAGGATCGCGGACGCCGCCTTCTCGGCGTCGCCAGTGAAGTCCGGCCCGCCAATGCCCTGCTCGGCGACGATCTTGATGTCGGGATAGTTGTCGGCGATCGTCTTCTTGAAGCCGTCATAGCGCTGCCTGGTGACGAAGAAATCGGCGGCGTGGAAGACGAGGCCGATCTCGCCCTTGCCGCCCAGGGCCTTGGCCATCAGGTGCGCGGCCGCGACTCCGTTGCCGTAATTGTCGGCAGAGACCACGGAGACGTAGTCCTTGCCGGCGGCGAAGCCCGCCGGGACGTTGTCCATGAACACCAGCTTGGCGCCCTTGTCGGCGGCAGCCTTGTAGGCCGATGCCGTGGCCGACGGATCGGTCGGGATCGACACGATGATCTTCGGGTTCTGCGCCATCACCGTCCCGAGGTCGGCGACCTGCTTTTCCGGCTTGAAGCCGGCATCGGTGGTGGCGATCACCTCGATGCCCATCTTTCCGAACTGGTCCTTGAGGCCGGCGATCTGCGCCCTCGACCAGTCATTGCCGCCATAGTGCATGACGATCGCGGCGGTGGCCTTCATGTCCTTGATCTTTGCCAGTTCCTCGTCCGTCAGCGTGACGGAGGCTGCCGAAGCCGGCGCCTCGCCGTTCGGGCCCTTCGAAAGCACCGTCTTTTGCAGTTCCGCCAGCGCCGAATCCGGGTCGGCGGAGGCGGGCGCGGCGGCATAGAGACTGGTTGCCAGCAGCGCCGTCGTGAAGACCGCGGTCATTGTCCTGAAACGTGTCATTAGGTTCCTCCCTGATGACGGGCGCGAAGCCCGGTTGCTTAACGTGGCCCCATGGCCTTGTTGAGGTAGTTCATGCTCAGTGCTGCTCCTTGCCTGGGATCCGCCCAGGCATCGAGTTCGGTGGTGATCCAGCCGGAAAAGCCGATGTCCTTGAGCGCCTCGACGATCGGCGCCATGTCGAGGTCGCCGCGATCGAGCGGCGTGAAGGCGAAGGGGTCGCGCTGCCAGCCTTTCAGATGCACGTAGCTGATGCGGTCCTTGAATTCGCGGATCTGCGCGGCCGGATCGCCGCCGGCGGCCGCCAGATGCGCGGTGTCCGGGCAGAAGTCGATCGCCGTGTGCCTGAAGATCTCGCGCACGTCTTCGGGGCCTTCCACAATGGTCGACAGATGCGGGTGGTAGTGCGCCCGCAAGCCCGCCTTGGCCCCGATGTCGATGACCTTGTCGAGCGACGCGCCGAGGCGCTTGAAATCGTCGGCCTGCCGGCCATTGGCGCGCTTGGCGCCGCCGCCGACCACCAGATGCTCGGCCCCAAGTTCGGCTGCCACCGCCGCGGCGCGCTCGATGCGGGCCAGTTCCTCGCCGAGGATATCGTCGAAGATGAAATTGGCGCCTGAATAGCCCGCAACGAGCGCGACGCCCGACCGGTCCAGGACGGCACGCAAGTCACCGATGCGTCCCGCATAGTCGAGGAGATTGCCGTCGAAGAGCTCCGTTCCGACATAGCCGGCCGCGCCGATATCGCGGATCGCCTGCTCCATATCACCGAAAGTGCGGTAGGTGAGCTGGGTGATCGAGGTGACGCCGACGGCATTGCCGCCAAGCGGACCCCAGCAATTGGCATGATAGGCCAGTTTGACCGGCATCTCGTATCCTCCCATACGACCGCGACCAGCAAAGGGCGGCGCGATGTTGTTGGCCGGAGGAAAATTCGGACGCCGCGGATGGCGCTCTTTGCTCCAAGCCGGTCCACCTCGGCTCTCCTCCGAGCCTTCCCCAATACTTATGCGCCCTTTTCTGTGCTCGTCAATTATTAAAATACAAAAGTTGGCTGACTTTTGTTGATAAACGACATAAGTTCCTGCTTGATCCGTAAATGGGGTCACGTTACCCATGGCGAAGTGGCCACGGCCGACGGGGCGGCACCGCGGCAGATGAGGCGCGGCAAGGACATGGACGAACGCAGCATCTCAAACGATGAACAGTCAGCCGCGCCACGCCGGGCCGCCGGCCGGCCGCGCGCCAGTGAATCCGCGCATGGCAGCCTGGCCCTGCTGCTCAACCTCGTGCGAAGCGGGGTGGCGACGACCCGCCAGGAACTGGAAATCCAATCGGAAATGGGGCGGGCCGTCGTCACCGACCGCCTCGCCACCCTTCTCAAGCTGGGGCTGATCGAGGAGGGCGAACTGGGCCTCGCCGTCGGCGGACGCGCGCCCCGTCATGTCCGCTTCCGCCCGCGCATGGGCATCATCCTTGCCGCCGTGCTCGATCATTCCTCGCTCGCGGTCGGTGTCTCGGATCTGACCGGACGCTTGCTGGCCGAACATCACGAGGCCGTCGAGCTGGCGGCGGGACCCGAGCCCGTGGTGCAGCGGCTGGCGACGCTGTTTGCCTGGATGCTGGAGGAACATGGCAGCGAAGGAGGCATTTGGGGCATCGGCCTCGCAGTGCCCGGAGCCGTCGAGAAGCCCGACGGCCAGCGCCTGTTCGCGCCGGCGCTGACCGCGTTCCAGAACTGGGATGGATTTCCTTTCGTCGAACAATTGGCCACGCTCGTCGGCGCGCCTGTCTGGGTGCGAAGCGGCGTTCAGACGATGACGATGGGCGAGTTGAAATCGGGAAGCGGCATCGGCCTGGCGGACATGATCTTCGTCAAGCTCGGACGCTCCATCAGCGCGGGCGTCATATCGGAAGGCACGCTGCACCGTGGCGCGCAGGGCGCCGCCGGCATGATCGGCCACACTTTCGTGGAGGGTGGAAGTCTCGAAACGATCGCCGGCAGCGAGGCGCTGACGCGCGAGGCCCGTCAGGCGGCCGACAGCGGCCGCAGCCCCTATTTGGCCGGTGTCCTGGCACGCACCGGCGAAGTCACGGTAACCGATACCGGCCACGGCGCGCAGCTGGGCGACCCTTTCTGCATCGACCTGCTCGGCCGCTGCGGCCGCGCCGTCGGCGAAGTGCTGGCGCCGCTGGCCAATCTGCTGAACCCGTCGCTGATCGTGCTTGGCGGCGCGGTTGCCGAGACCGGAGACATCCTGCTGGCGGCCGTGCGCGAGGCGGTCTATCGCCAGTCGCATCCCGTGGTGACACGCGACCTCAGGATCGTGCGCTCGCAAATGGGCGGCTCGGCCGGGCTGGTGGGAGCCGCGCAGGTGGTGGCCGAGGCGCTGTTCGATCCGAGGTTCCTGCAGGGCTGGATCACGCTTGGCTCGCCGCGCGAGCACCCGGAATTCAAGGATTTTCTCGCACGCGCCGCGGTCGACACCGTTACCCGGCCGGCCAAGCCGCGCCCGCCGGGCGGCTCGCTTGCGTAGGACCTGCGATGGTGCGCCGCTGGCGCCTGGGGAGGATTGAGGAATGGCGATCACCGGGCTAGGGCCGCATGGCGAACGAGCGGTTCCCGCCGATCAGGTCGGGCTGTCGGGCGCCGACGCCGATGCTGCGCGCAAACGCAACTTTTCAGTGGCCGTCGTTCTTCACACCACGGTGAGCGACTGGGCCAAGGAGGAACTCGCCGGCATTGTCGCCACTCTTGGCCGCTACGGCGCGGCGGTCGTCGAGGTCATCGACTGCGCCTTCGACGTAGACAGGCAGGTCGCCGAACTGCAACGGCTCGCCACCGAACCGGTGGACGCCGTCATTTCCATCCCGATCGGCAGCGCCAGGGCGGCCGATGCCCATCGCGCGATAGCGGCGGCGGGAAAGAAGCTTCTGCTGCTCGACAATGCGCCGACCGGCATGCTGCCGGGCAAGGATTACGTCAGCGTCATTTCCACCGACAATTTCGGCCTCGGACAGATTGGAGCGGAGCTGCTCGCAGGGCACGTGGCCCCGGGCGGCACGGTTGGCGTTCTTGCCTATGGGGTGGACTTCTTTGCCACGCATGAGCGCGAGATCGCCTTCCGCAAATGGATGGCCACCCATCGGCCGGATCTGTCCCTGGTGCGCGGCAAGTTCGCCGATGTGACGCAGGCCAAGGCCGCGACCGCCGGCCTGCTGCAGGGAAATCCCGATCTGGCCGGCCTGTTCGCTGTGTGGGACGTGCCGGCGGCCGGCGCCATCGCCGCGATCCGCGATGCGGGAAAGACGATCCCGATCACCACCGTCGACCTTGGCAATGACGTGGCGGCGGACCTGGCTGCCGGTGGCCTGATCAAGGGCATCGCCGCGCAGCTGCCCTATGATCAGGGCGTCGCGGTCGGCATCGCGACGATCCTCGGCCTTCTCGATCGGCAACCGCCACCCTGGATCGCCCTGCCTGGGCTTGGCGTCACTGCCAGCAATGTGGTGGAGGCCTATCAAGTCGTCTGGCGCGCACCAGCCCCTGCCGCCTTGCTCAGAGCCCGCAAACCGCGAAAGACCATGCCTTGACGGCAAGATGATACACCGCGGTCATCGACCAGGATCAGGTCGACTTGCCGATTTCGGTCTTCGCCTCGATCAAGCTGGAACGCCAGCGCGAGGAGGAGCTGGAACGCTTCAACGCCGCCATTTCCCGCTGGCCGGAAGTCGTCGACTGCTATCTGATGACCGGACAGCGCGATTATCTGCTGCGCATCGTGGTGCGCGACCTGCATGCCTATGATCGCTTCCTGAAGGAAAAGTTGACCCGCCTTGACGGCGTCGCATCGATCGAATCGAGCTTTGCGCTCTCGCAGATCAAGAGATCGAACCAACTGCCGATATGAGGTATCCGCCCCGGGCGTCAGGCCCGGTATCAATCCTGCAATTGGACCATCGATCGCCCGCAGGCCATCCATGACGGCGCCTATCACCCGGCCGTTTTCGATGAACGGCGTGCCGTGCTCTTCCCCGTCTTCGCTTCAGGCGGCGTCGGCAACGGCGGCACGCGTTTTCATTTTCCCTCTCGCGATTTGACCGGCTTGAGCGAATGCCGGCCCGTGACTGAAACTTATGCCGCGGCTCTGGCAGGCCCGGCCGGAAACACGCCCGACATGACGATGAAGCCCTTGATGCGCTTCACGCGATCGCACCAGCGGCGGATCGCCGGATAGTCCTGGCGCGAAATGCCGCCTTCCTCGGACAGCATGATGTAGGGGAAGCAGGCAATGTCGGCGATCGTCGGCTGCGGGGCCGAGCAGATCCATTGACGGCCCTCCTGCTCGACGAACCAGAGATGCTCGTCGAGGATGCGGAACAGCCGATGCGCGCCGGCGCGGGCGGCATCGATGTCGAAATCATAGAACAGCGCATCGTGAAGGCGGGCGGCCGAGGCGGTCCCGGTGATGCCGTCGGCAAAGGCCAGCCACTGGCTGATCTCGCCGAGCAGGGCCGGGTTCTCCCGGGGGTACCATGTGCCGGACGGATCGTATTTCGATGCTAGGTAGACCAGGATCGCCTGGGCGTCGCGCAGGACCAGCCCGTCATCGTCGATCACAGGCAGCTGTCCCAGTGGATTGAGCTTCAGGAACCATTCCGACTTGTGCTCGCGTCCGGGATAGAAGTCGACCGGCACGGTCTTGTGGTCGATGCCGAGGATGCTCATCAGCAGCCGCAGTTTGTAGCAATTGCCGGACAGCTCGTAGTCGTAAAGCGTGATCATGGGCGGCTCCTAAATGTCGAGCACGAGACGCGCGGATTTGGCGCGCGAGACACAGGTCATGATCTTCGTTCCAGCTTTGCGCTCGGCGTCGTTGAGATAGACATCCTGGTGGTCGGGCTCGCCTTCGATCACGGTCGCGACACAGGTGCCGCAGGCGCCCTGCTCGCAGGACGACGGCACGTCGATGCCGCTCTCGCGCATGACCTGCAGGATCGTCTTGCCGGCCGGCACCTGCAGCGTGACGCAGGATCTTGCCAACGCCACCTCGAAGCTCGAACTGTCGTCGATCTTGTTGGTGTTCTTGAAATATTCGAAATGCACGGCGCTGTCCGGCCAGCCCTGCTCGGCCGCGATCCTGCGTGCCGCCTCGAGCATCGGACCGGGACCACAGATGTAGAGATGCATGCCGTTCCGGTATTCGGCCAGCACACGGCGCAGCTCGGCGCCGGTCGCGTCCGGCGACAGGCCGAGATGCGGCTTCAGCGCGTCGCCGAGCTCGGCCAGCCGATCGGCAAAGGCGAGATGCTGCTCACCTTGCGCGAAATAATGCAGCTCGTGCGTCAGCTCCTGGTTCTTCAGCGCCTGTGCCATGGCAAGCAGCGGCGTGATGCCGATGCCGCCGGCGACGAAGATCGTCTTGATGGCGTCGCGGCGCAGCGGAAAATTGTTGCGCGGTTCCGAGATCGCCAGCACATCGCCTTCGCGCACCGTCTCGTGCATGCATTTCGAGCCGCCCTTCGAGTCCGGCTCCAGCTTGACGCCGATGGTGAAGCTGCCGGTTTCGCCGGGTCCGTTGGTGATCGAATACTGGCGGATCTCGCCGTTCGGCATATGGACGTCGATATGCGCACCGGGCTGGAAAGTCGGCAGGATGCCCTTGACCGGGCGCAGCTCGAAGCCAGCGATGCCGTCGGCCGTCCGCCACTTCCTGGCCACCGCGACACGCAGCGCCGCCTTGCGGCCATGCGCGGTCAGTTCCGGCATTTCGGCAAGCTCGGCCGAGACCCTTTCATAGATAGGCTCGATCGGCGCGGGCGCCGGCGCGTTGGCCACATCGCGTTCGACTTCGTCGCGCAGCTTGGACAGCCGTTCATTGTGGTGGCGCAGGATGGCTATCCGCGCCGCACCTTCGGCATCCTGGTCGAGCACGCCGCGAATGACCGAGCGGTTGGAATCGACCGGCTGGACGAAGAAGACGCCAACCGTCTCGGCGGCGCCGGCGCGCGAGCGCAGCGCCACGGCAAAATCCTGGGCGGCTTCAACCGCAATTTCGGCGCCGTTGCCGTCGATCGCGCCTGTGGGCTGGAAGCGGTAAGCCTTCAGCTTTTCAACGACCTTATCGGCCGGCGCGTTGACAGGGATGCCGCGCAGGGCAAGCAGCTTGCCTTCCGCCAGGCCGGCGACATCCGGCACCTCGCCCAGCGGTTCCTCGGACGACCAGACCAGGCCATAGCGCTCGACCGCCGGAAAGGTGCGGTTGGTGATGGTGCGGGCAGGCGCGTCGGCCGGATGCGCGGGGATGTAGGTGCAGCCGGCGGTACGGTTCGAATAGCGCCAGCCATGATATTGGCACTTCAGCTCGCGGCCGTCATTGATGCCGATCGACAGCCTCACGCCGCGATGCAGGCAACGGTTCTCCCAGATGTTGATGTAGCCGTCATCGGCCCGCCAGACGGCGAACTCGCGGCCGAGCAACTGGCCATGGAACACGTGGCGGAACGGTAGGTCATGGGCAGCGGCGATCGGATGCCACTGGCTTCTGGCTGCTTCCAGCATTCGTCGTCTCCAAAAATGTTCTGGTCAGGCCGCGGCCGGAATGACCCCGTAGGTCACGCCTTTCTGGCTGAGCCAGCGCCGGTAGGCGATCGCCGATTTGTCGGCGCGGATCGGCGTCTCGGCGCGCGGATCGAGCGGCAGACGCTTCGGCACCTGGTTCTCCAGGATCGGCTTGTCCTGGCCGAAGATGGTCTGCTGAAAGCGCTTGATCACCTTGTCTTCGCTGTTCTCGTCGAGCACGCAAAGCAGCATATGCGCGCGCACATGCTCCTGATCGACCGGCTGCAGGAAAATGGCGATCACGTCGCGCCGCGCCGCATCGACCGGGCTCGATTTATACAACACCGAGCAATAGGGATGCGGCACGCGGTAGACATAGTCGACATCGGCACCGCCCTCCGAGGCGGTCGAAGCCATCGGCTGGAAGAAGCGGCAGCGCGTGGCGAGAATCTCGTCGCGGTCGACCGAGATCTCGACATCGTATTCCTTGACCTCGGTGTGCGGTTCGGCGCCGAGGATGTCGGTATGCACGTAAGGGAAATGGCCCATGTCGAGAAAATTCTCGATGGCGCGTGGCGCAGAGACATTCACGCCAAAGGTCGCGGCATTGAGCCGGCGCCGGTCTGGCTCGGCATATTCCGGGATCGGGAAGAGGTCGGCCGGCGGCGAGCCCAGCGAGGTCCAGACATAACCATAGACGCTTTTTGCCGGCAGCCGGTCGGCTGCCGCGATCTGGTCGGCGCGGCGCAAATCCGGCCGCGAGCGCCAGACGACCGGTTCACCATCCGCGCCGACCGAAAAGCTGAGGCGCTCCTCGAGCAGCACCGTCTGCTGGACGGCGCCGGGGACAGTCTCGGCGATTGCGCCCACCGGATGCCAGAGATTGAGGACCACGGAATCCGTGCATTTGGTCATAACGTCATTCCTTTGCATGCCGCGGACATCGTGATCAGACCTGCGCCGGTATGGCGCCGTAGGTGACGGCGCGGTCGCGCAGCCAGCGCCGGTAGGAGACCGAGACGGCATCGGCGCGGATCGGCGTTTCGGCACGCGGATCGAGCGGCAGTCGCTTCGGGACCTGGTTCTCCAGGATCGGCTTGTCCTGCGCGAAGATCAATTGCATGAAGCTGCGCACCGTCGCCGCCTCCATGCCATCCTTGAGGTAGCAGAGATAGGGATGCGCGATGCAGTTCTCTTCATCGACGGGCTGCACGAAGAGCGTGATGACGTCGAGGCGGTGCTTCTGGATCGGATTGCTCTTGTAGAGCGCCACCGTGTAGGGCCGGATCACCTTGTAGATGTAATCGACGACGAAGCCTTCCCTGGCGGTGGGCGAGGCGATCGGCTGGTAGAACTTGCACTCCGTCGCCAGCACCTCGTCCTCGGCGGTGATCTCGACATTGTAGGGCGCCACCTCGGTGTGCGGCTCCTCGCCCAGCCAGCCGGTGTGGACGAAGGGGAAGTGCCCCATGTCGAGGAAATTCTCGACGGCTCGCAAGCCGGAAACCTTGACCGCGATGGACCCGCCGCTGACGAGATGACGATCCGCTTCGTTTGCCTCGGGAATGAAGACGATGTCCCGCCGCGGCGTTCCGAGGCAGGTCCAGATGAACCCGTAGCGCTCGGCCGATTTCAGCGCGACGCCTGTATCGTCGCGAATGACCTCGAAGCTCCCCGCACGCTCGCGGACGATCAGGTCGACGCCGAGCAGGCGTGTTGGAAACGGCTTATCCTGGGAGAGCGATTCCCGGTCGGCGACGATGTGCCAGTCGTTCAGAAGCTCGCGGTCGACGCAGTGGGTAGCCATCGGCACCCCTCTCAACTCGGCTAGCCCTTCACCATGAACCTAGCCCGGCGTTTCGACAAAACGAAAACACAAGATTGGATATCAATCAACGATTTTTTGTCAGCCAAAACTCATTTTTGTGTTGACAGGTTTCAACGATTGACTTCCCGTGTATGAAGTTCTGAATCTGGATATGCCGTGTCCTGACGGCGCATGTCTTCGCTACGGAAAGCCTGCTGATCATGCCCTCAAATCCGCGGAGAACCGCGCCTTGAGCAGCCGTTCCCAGACGATAGCGGATATCCTGACGCGCGCGATCATCGACCATCGGCTGGTGCCCGGCTGCAAGCTCGGCGAGCGCGAGCTTTCCGAGATTTTCGACGTCAGCCGCATCGTCGTGCGCCAGGCGCTGATACGGCTCGCCGATGACGGGCTGGCGCAGATCGAGCGCAATCGCGGCGCCTTCGTCGCCAAGCCGAGCATGCAGGAGGCGATGGAGATCTATGACGCGCTGACGCTTGTCGAACAGGGCGTCGCCGCGCAGCTCAGCGATCGCCTCGGCCCCGCCGGATGGGCGGAACTGCGCCAACATGTCGAACGCCAGCGCCAAGCCGTCGCCTCAGGCAACGACGCCCTGGCCGACGTGCTCGGCCAGGAGTTCCACACCGTCTTCGTGCGCTTGAGCCGCAACAAGGTGATGCAGGAAATCCATGCTCAGCTCGTGCGCCGCACCACGCTGCTGCGCTCGCTGATCACCGCCGACTTCGACTATTGCAACCTGCTCGACGACCATTCGCGCGTCGTCGACCTTCTCGAAAAGGGCCGGCTGAAGCAGGCCATGGACCTCATCGACACGCATCACCGCGCGGTGGTGCGCGGCTACATCATGGATCGCGAAGTCTACGCGGAAATGACGCCGGCCGAGGCGCTGGCGCCCTATCTCGACGGCAAGGCCGACGGCGCGGCGCCGATCGCGCCGCGAAAACCGGCAAAATCATCCGGGAATGGCGATGGCACGGCGCATGTGCATGTCCATCTCCCCAAGCAAGATCCGGCACCGAAAAGCCGGACATCGGCCAAAAAAACCAACAGAGGGCTACCAGCATGAACGACCTGACAAGACGCGGATTCCTGAAATACAGCGGCGCGCTCGGCGCGGCACTGGGCACCGGAGGACTGAGCACCATCGCCAGGGCCGACGACGTGCTCAAGGTCGGCGTCGTCTATGTCTCGCCGATCGCCGAGATCGGCTGGACCAAGCAGCACAGCCTCGGCGTCGAGGCGATCAAATCCGCGTTCGGCGACAAGGCAAAGCTCACCGTCATCGACAACATCTTCATGCCGCAGGATGCCGAGCGCGTTTTCCGCGAGCTCGCCAGCGCCGGCAATCAGTTGATCTTCGGCACCAGCTTCTCGCACGGCACGCCGATGCAGAAGGTGGCGCCGCGCTTCCCCAAGATCGCGTTCGAGCATTGCTCGGGCATCGTCCATCTCGCCAATCTCGGCACCTTCGAAGCGAAGTACTATGAAGGCACTTTCGTCGCCGGCGCGGCCGGCGGCCATATGTCGAAGTCGGGCAAGATCGGCTTCATCGGCGGCTTCCCGATCCCCGACATCGTCGGCCCTGCCAACGCGCTGCTGCTCGGCGCGCAGAGCGTCAATCCGAACGCCACCTGCAACGCCATCTTCCTCAATTCCTGGTTCGATCCGGGCAAGGAGAAGGAAGCCGCCAAGACGCTGCTTTCGCAAGGCTGCGACGTGATCTGCTCAATGACGGATACGGCGACCGGCGTGCAGGTCGCCGGCGAAGGCGGCGCGTGGTCGATCGGCTACGCCAGCGACATGTCGAAATTCGCCTCAGGCAAGCAGTTGACCTCCTTCGTGCTCGACTGGACCAGCGACTATGTCGGCGCCGCCAAGGCCGTCGCGGCCGGAACCTGGAAGCCGGAAGTGCGCTGGGACGGACTGGCCGCGGGCGTGGTCAAGATGGCGCCCTACAATGACGGCATCCCGGCCGACGCCAAGGCCAAGCTGAAGCAGCTCGAGGCCGATATCGGCAGCGGCAAGGTGCACCCCTATGCCGGCGAGCTGAAGGACCAGGACGGCAATGTCAAGGTCGCGGCCGGATCGGTGCTTCCCGACGACGGCATTCGCGGCATGAACTGGTTCGTCAAGGGAATGATCGGCAAGCTGAGCTGATCAACCGCGAAGAAGCGGGGAAACGCCGAGGCCATCTTCGGTGTTCCCCCGCCGGTTCCCGTCCAACCCCGCATCACGCCGGCAGGACCCGCCATGCAGCCGCGACTAGAATTGCGCAACATCTCCAAGCGCTATCCAGGCGTCGTCGCCAATGACGACGTCTCGCTGACGATCCAGCCCGGCGAGATCCATGCCGTCCTTGGCGAGAACGGCGCCGGCAAGTCGACCCTGATGAAGATCATCTACGGCGCGGCGCAGGCCGATTCCGGCGAGATCTATTGCGACGGCAATCTGATCGCCGCGCACAATCCGGCGATGTCGCGCTCGCTCGGCATCGAGATGGTCTACCAGCATTTCGCGCTGTTCGAATCTGTTTCGGTGGTCGAGAACATCGCGCTTTCGGCAAGCAGCGCCTTCAATCTGCCTTCGCTGGCCGAAAAGATCCGCGAACTTTCGCTGCGCTACGGCATGCCGATCGACCCGCACCGCCAGGTGCATGACCTTTCGGTCGGCGAGCGCCAGCGCGTCGAGATCGTGCGCTGCCTCTTGCAGGCGCCAAAGCTCCTGATCCTCGACGAGCCGACCTCGGTGCTGACGCCGCAGGCCGTGGTCAAACTGTTCGGCACCCTTCGCCAGTTGGCCGCCGAAGGCTGCTCGATCGTCTATATCAGCCACAAGCTCGACGAGGTGCAGGAGCTCTGCGACACCGCCACCGTGCTGCGCAACGGCAAGGTCACCGGCACGGCGCGGCCGAAGGAAACCACCTCGCTCGAGCTCGCCCGCATGATGGTGGGCTCCAGGCTGCCGGAAATGCATGTCAGCCCGGCAGCGCCGAGCGAGAAGCCTGTGCTCGAAGTCAGAAATCTTTCGGCCAAGGCAAGGGACCATTTCGGCGTCGACCTGGAGGATGTCTCCTTCAACGTCCATGGCGGCGAGATCGTCGGCCTTGCAGGCGTCTCCGGCAATGGCCAGGCCGAGCTCATCGCCCTGCTCAGCGGCGAGCGCCGGCACGCACAAGGCGACGCGATCAAAATCAATGGAACGGCGGCAGCCGCCTTGCGGCCCGACGAGCGCCGCAGGCTCGGCCTCGCCTTCGTTCCGGAGGAACGGCTCGGGCGAGGCGCGGTGCCGTCGCACACGCTGTGGGAAAACGCGGTGCTGACGGCCCATCGCTTCGGCACGGTCCGCAACGGCCTCGTCGATCGCCGGAGAGCCGCCGCCTTCGCCACCGGCATCATCGACCGGTTCAAGGTCAAGGCCAACGGCCCGGATGCCACGGCGCAGAGCCTGTCGGGCGGCAATCTGCAGAAATTCATCGTCGGGCGCGAGATCGCGCTGGCGCCGAAGCTGCTTCTCGTCTCGCAGCCGACCTGGGGCGTCGATGTCGGGGCGAGCGCGTTCATCCGCCAGACCATCGTCGATCTCAGCCGCGCCGGCACGGCGGTGTTCGTCGTCTCGGAAGAACTCGACGAGCTGTTCGAGATCTGCGACCGGCTGCTGGTGATCTGCAAGGGTCGCGTGTCGCCGCCGCTGGTCCGCACAAGCACGGACCGCGAGGAGATCGGGCTCTTGATGACCGGCCGGACGATGGGCAAGGACCAGACGGGGGGCAGCAGCGTTGCACTTCAAGATTGAACAACGGCCGGAGCCTTCGGCCGTGATGCGTATCGCGGCGCCGGTGCTGGCTTGCGTGCTGACGCTGATCGTCGGCTCGCTCTTCTTCGCTTCGCTCGGCCACGATCCGTTGCCGACGCTCTACGCCTTCTTCATCGAGCCGCTGAGCTCGATGAACGGCCTGTCGGAATGGCTGCTGAAAGCCTCGCCGCTGATCCTCATCGCCTGCGGGCTGGCCATTGGCTTCCGCGCCAATGTCTGGAACATCGGCGCCGAGGGCCAGTTCACCATGGGCGCAATTGCCGCCAGCGGCGTCGGCCTGTTCTGGCCGAACCCGGAAAGCGCGCTGCTCCTGCCGCTGATGTTCCTGGCCGGGATGGCCGCCGGCATGGCCTGGGCGGCGATCCCCGCCTTCCTGCGCTCGCGCATGAACACCAACGAGATCCTGGTCACGCTGATGATGACCTATATCGCGACGCTGTTCCTGTCCTATCTCGTGCATGGACCGTGGCGCGATCCGGCCGGCTTCAACTATCCGCAGACGGCGTTGCTGCCGGCGGCGGCGATGTTCCAATCCTTCGACCCCGCCTACCGGCTGAATTCCTCGATCTTCATCACCGTGGTCGCTGTGCTATTGATGTGGCTGTTCACGGACCGCAGCTTCCTCGGCTACAAGATGTCGGTGAGCGGCGCCGCACCGCTCGCCGCCCGCTATGCCGGTTTTCGCGAGTCGGCCGCCGTCTGGATCGGGCTGCTGGCCGGCGGGGCCGCCGCCGGGATCGCCGGCATGGCGGAAGCGGCCGGACCGCTCGGCCAGCTCTCGCCGCAGATTTCTCCCGGCTACGGATTTGCCGCCATCATCGTCGCCTTCATCGGACGGCTGAACGCCTTCGGCATCGTGCTTGGCGGGCTGCTGATGTCGCTGCTTTTCCTCGGCGGCGAGGGCGTGCAGATGACGCTCGCGCTGCCCTCGGCGCTGACGCGCATCTTCCAGGGCATCCTGCTGTTCTTCCTGCTCGCCGCCGACTTCTTCATCTTCTATCGCATTCGCCTGGTGCGGCCGGTCAAGGACGCGCCTGCGCTCGAGACGGCACGGTAGCAGGAGACAATCGATGGAACTGTTCATCGCCATCTTCACCGGCACCATCATCGCCGCCACGCCGCTGATCTTCGCGGCGCTCGGCGAGCTGGTGGTCGAGAAATCCGGCGTGCTCAATCTCGGCATCGAAGGCATGATGCTGATGGGTGCCGCCCTTGCCTTCTGGGCGGTCACCGCCGGCTATTCGATGCCGGTCGCGATCCTCGCCGGAGCGCTGGCCGGCGCCGCCGCCTCTCTGCTCTTCGGGGTGCTGGCGCTCACCTTCCTCACCAACCAGTATGCCGCCGGCCTGGCGCTGGCGATCTTCGGTTCAGGCGTCTCCGCCTTCCTGGGGCGCGGCTTCGGCAGCGAGCCGATCGAAGCGCTGCACGGCGTCCGCATTCCGGTCCTCTCCGACCTGCCGGTGCTCGGCCCGCTCATCTTCCGCTTCGATCCGCTGGTCTATCTGGCGCTCTTGATGTTCGTGGCGATCAGCTGGTTCCTCTACCGCACCAAGGCGGGCCTCATCCTGCGCACGATCGGGGAATCGCCGCAGACCTCGCATGCCATCGGCTATCCTGTGATCCGGATCCGCTACATGGCGGTGCTCTTCGGCGGCCTTATGGCCGGCCTCGCCGGCGCCTATCTGTCGGTCGCCTACACGCCGCTCTGGGTCGAGAACATGACCGCCGGCAAAGGCTGGATCGCCTTGGCGCTGGTGGTGTTCGCCACATGGCAGCCGTTGCGCGTCCTGCTCGGCGCCTGGCTGTTCGGCGGCATGACGATCCTGCAATTGCAGGGACAGGCGCTGGGCCTTCAGGTTCCCTCGGAGCTGCTGTCGGCCCTGCCCTATCTGGCGACGATTGTGGTGCTGGTGCTGATCTCGCGCAACCGCCAGATGCTTGCCCTGCACTTTCCTGCCTCGCTGGCAAAGCCGTTCCGCCCGGCGAGCTAGAGAATTTCACCGTTTCAAGGAAACGGCGAACCGCTCTATCCCTTTGTT
>CCNB01000012.1:350992-426195 GCA_000824785.1 Mesorhizobium plurifarium
TTTTCCTGGAATTGCTCTAGCCGGGTCCAGTACGGCCGGCCGATTTTCGTTGTCGAAAGCCCGCTGCGCGCGCTCGCGGCACCGGGCTCGCTTTGACCATTGCGTTCTAGAACGATCTCGACTACGTTGTTGAACGATCGTTCAACAGTGCATTCGAGACGCTGCGATGCCGTGCAATCCTCGCTACGAAAGCCTGTTCGAGCCGGTAGGAATAGGGCCCGTCACCGCGCCGAACCGCTTCTATCAGGTGCCGCATGCCAGCGGGATGACCAACGCGCTGCCGCGCGTTCGCGCGGCGTTCCGCGAAGCCAAGGCCGAAGGCGGATGGGGCGTGATCTGCACGGGGGCTTGCTCGATCGATCCGACTTCGGACGATGCGCCGCTGCCTTTCGCGACGCTGTGGGACGAGAACGACATCCGCGCTCACGCGCTGATGACGGAAGCCGTGCACCGCCATGGATCTCTTGCCGGCGTCGAGCTGTGGCATGGCGGCGCTTCGGTGATGAACCGGACAAGCCGCCTGCCGCCGCTGTCGCCATCCGGTATTCCGTGGATGGCCACGCATGTCGGCTTCATGGGCAATCTGAAACCGAAGACGATGGACAAGGCCGATATCCGCGAGGTGCTGAGATGCCAGGCCGAAGCGGCGCGCAAGGCGCGCACGGCCGGCTTCGATATCGTCTATGTCTATGCCGGGATGGGCTATCTCGGCTACGAGTTCCTGCTGCCGGAATACAATCATCGCGCCGACGAATATGGCGGCTCGATCGGGAACCGTGTCCGCTTCGTGCGCGAGATGATCGAGGTGACGAAGGATGCGGTGGGCAAGGATTGCGGAGTCGCGCTCCGTGTCAGCCTCGAGGAACTGCGCGGCCGACCCGGGCGCAACCAGCCCTCGGAAGCGCATGAGCTGATCGAACTGCTGGCCGACCTGCCCGACCTGTTCGACGTCAAGATGGACTCAAGCCCCACGGATTGTTCGGCGTCGCGCTTCACCGGCGAAGGCAGCCACGAGCCGGTGATCGATTTCGTCAAGTCGCTGACGAAGAAGCCGGTCGTCGGCGTCGGGCGCTTCACCTCGCCGGACACGATGGTGTCGCAGATCCGGCGCGGCGTGCTCGACCTCGTCGGCGGCGCGCGGCCGTCGATCGCCGACCCCTTCCTGCCGGCCAAAATCCGCGAGGGCCGCGAGGCCGAGATCCGCGAATGCATCGGTTGCAACATCTGCATTTCGAGCTGGCATGACGGCGTGCCGGTGCGTTGCACCCAGAACCCGACCGCCGGCGAGGAATGGCGGCGCGGCTGGCACCCCGAGCGCGCCGCGCGCGCCGACAGGCCCGAACGCATCCTCATTGTCGGCGGCGGACCGGCCGGGCTCGAATGCGCCATGACCCTCGGCCGCCGCGGCCACGAGGTGATGCTTGCCGACGCCAGCCGCGGCTTCGGCGGGCGGCTGACCTTCGAGAAGACACTGCCAGGGTTGTCGGCCTGGAATCGTGTCGTCGAGTACCGCCTCGGCCGCATCGGCGAGATGAGCAATGTCTCGCTCTATCCTGAAAGCGCGCTCGGCGCCGACGAGATCGTCGACCTGGCGCCGGAGCGCGTGGTGCTGGCGACCGGCGCGCGCTGGACGAACATGCTCTATTCCTCGCTGGAGATCCCGGTCGGCCGGCTCGACCATGCGGACGTGCTCACCCCCGACGACATCGCCGCCGGCAAGCTCCCTGAAGGGCCGACGCTGGTCTTCGATTTCGACAATTACTATATGGGCGGCGTCCTCACCGAGCATCTGGCCGCCCAAGGCATTCCGGTCAGCCATGTGACGCCGGCGGGCCAGGCTTCGGCCTGGACGATCATGACCAACGAATTGCCGCTGGTGCACCGGGCGCTGGCGCGGCGCAAGGTGCCGGTGACGACACTGCATCTGCTGAAATCCTTCGATGGCGAGACGGCGACGCTGGCGCATCTGTTCACTGGCGAAGAGACCCGCATGGCCTGCCGCTCGGTGCTGGTCGTCGGATTGCGGTTGCCGCGAAACGAGTTGTTCGAAGCGCTGACAGAAAAGGCGGACATGCTCGCGGCCGCGGGCATCCGGGGCGTCGATCGCATCGGCGACACGCTGGCGCCCGGCGCCATTGCCCATGCGGTGCATAGCGGCCACAAGCTGGCGCGCGAAATCGGCGCGGAGCTTCGCTGGCGGCCTTACCGCCGCGACACGCCGGTCGTCGATGCGGCAGCGGATTTCGAGATGCGGACGGCAGCCGAATAGAGCAATTCCAGCAAAGGTGTGAAGCGGTTTTCCGTTCGGAATTGCGTCAAACAAGGAGGTCCAGAAAGCCATGGAGCGTATCGCCGCACGTCGCAGGCCCGGTCGTCCGCAGCGCGAGGTCGGCGGCATCGCGCAGCGGCCCTGGAAGCAGCTGACGCGGCCCTACGCGCCGATCGAGGTCCTGTCGGCCGACCAGGTGCAGGCGATCCACGAAATGGGCCTCACCATCCTGGAGGAGATCGGCATGCGCGTGCTGCAGCCACGGGCGCGCCAGCTCTATCGTGCCGCCGGCTGCACTGTCGACGAAGGAGAGATGCGGGTGCGCTTCGACCGCGCCATGGTCATGGAGCGCGTCGCCATGGCGCCGTCGTCATTCGAGCTGCGCGCCCGTAACCCTCAGAAGAACGTCAAGGTCGGCGGACGGCATTGCATCCTGTCGTCGGTCGGCGGGCCGGCCTATGTCATGGACAATGACCGCGGCCGCCGCCCCGGCACCTATGCCGAGATGTGCGACTACCTGAAGCTCATCCAGTCGTTCAACGTGCTGCACCAGGAAGGCGGCGGACCGTTCGAACCGCTCGACCTGCATCAGAACACCCGCCATCTCGACCTCTACTATGCCGAGATCACCTTGCTCGACAAGAACTGGCAGCCGCAGGCGCTTGGTCACGGCCGCGCCATCGACGCGCTGGAAATGGTGGCGATCTCGCTCGGCACGACGCGCGAAAACCTGGCGCGGGAGATGCCGGTGTTCACCGGCATCATCAACACCAATTCACCGCTGCAGCTCGACGAGTCGATGGCCGAGGGGCTGATCGCGCTGGCCGAGCACGGCCAGGTCAACGTCATCACGCCGTTCACGCTGGCCGGGGCGATGAGCCCGGTGACGCTTGCCGGCGCGCTGTCGCAGCAACATGCCGAGGCGCTGGCCGGCATCGTGCTGACGCAGATCGTTCGACCCGGGGTGCCGGTGATGTATGGCGGCTTCACCTCCAATGTCGACATGAAGACGGGAGCCCCGGCCTTCGGCACGCCGGAATACACCCAGGCCGCGCAGATCACGGGACAGCTTTGCCGGCTGATCGGCGTGCCGTTCCGCTCGAGCAACGTCACCGCCGCCAACGCGGTCGACGCGCAGGCCGCCTATGAGAGCGCGATGTCCCTGTGGGGCTGCCTGATGGGCGGCGCCAATCTGGTGCTGCACGCGGCCGGCTGGCTCGGCGGCGGGCTGACCGCATCGTTCGAGAAGCTGGTTATCGATGCCGAGATGCTGCAGATGATGTCGGCCTATTTCGATCCGCCCGTCGTCGACATCGACACGCTGGCGCTGGACGCGGTGCGCGAGGTCGGCCCGGCCGGGCATTTCTTCGGCGCCGCGCATACCATGCAGCGCTACGAGCGCGCCTTCTATTCGCCGCTGGTGTCCAACTGGGACAACTACGACACCTGGGTGGAACACGGCCAGATCACCGCGCGTGAACGGGCCAACGCGATCTGGAAACGCATGGTCGCCGAATATGAGCAGCCGCCGATCGATCCCGGCATCGACGAGGCGCTACGCGACTATATGGAGCGCCGCAAGCGCGAGGGCGGCTCGCCGTTGAACTGAGTCAGGCGTTCCGCAAAGGCCCGACCTGCGCCTCGAGCATCTCGAAGCCGGCGGCCTCGGCCGCCTGCGGCGTCACCACGCTTTCGTCGAGACACCATTCGAGCCAGAGCCCGTCGACCAGCGCGATGAAATTGCGCGCCAGCGCGGGAGCGTCGACCTGCTTCCCGCGCTCAACGGCAACCGCCGCGATGTCCTCGGCAAGCTCCGCGCGGTAGGCGTCGTAGAGCTCGCGATGCGCCGCCTTGAGCCGCGGGTTGACGGCGATCTCACCCCACAAGGACAACCAGATCAGCAGGTTCTCGCGGCTGAAATATTCCGGCGCGAAGTTGGACCGCACCAGGGCGGCCAGCGCGGCCTCGGGCGGCCAACCGGACGTCTCGGCGCGGCGGCGCTTGGCTTCGGCGATCTGGTTGTTGACGCTGGCATAGAGCGAGGATTTGTAGACCTCGACCAGCAGCCCATCGAGGCTTTCGAAGTGATGGTTGATGAGGCCGCGCGAGACGCCGGCCTCCTTGCAGATGCGATCTATGGTGAAGGCGCCGATGCCGCCAACGGACAGGCACCGCGTCGCCGCCTCGATCAGCATGGAGCGGCGCACATCGGCCTGCTCGCGGCTGAAGCGCGGCGCTTTCTTCGCGCCGCGCTTCCTTTTTTCACCTTCCGGTTGGGCTTGCGTCATGCAACCCAGCTAATCGATTGCGCCCGTCCTGTCCATGATCACGCCGTCTTCTTGAACAGCACAGGATTGGGGTGACCGTCCGGATAGATGACGGGTTCGAACGCGGTCTTATGAATGGCGACCAGCGGCTGGTGGCAGACGAAGACGAATCCGCCCGACTGCTCCATCAAATCCTCCATGCGATTGGACAAGGCGACGCGCTTGGCCTCGTCGCTTTCGGCAACCAGTTGCTGATAGCCGGTCTCGAATTCGGGACTGTCGAAGCCGGACCAGTTGTAGGCGCCGATCTGGTCGGGGCGGAACCAGACCAGGTTCTCGGACGGATCGACGCCGCCGGCGAAATCCATCAGTGCCAGATCGATGTTCTTGTAGCCGTCGCCCTGGGTCTTGTCGCCAACGCCCCAGAAGGCGGCTTCGTCGTAGGGCTGGATCTCGACCTTGATACCGGCCTGCTCGAGGCTGGCCTGGATGATCTGCGCGGTCGCGGTGCGAATGGAGTCGTTCATCACCGTCAACGTCAACGACAAATCGCTGACGCCTGCCTCGGCGAGCAGCGCGGCGGACTTCTCATAATCGGGCGCCGCGATCAGATTGCTCGGGCGCGCGAATTTCGTGCCGGGCTGGACGACGCCGGTGGAGCGCTTGGTGAGGTCATCATAAACGCCGGTGAGGATCTGTCCGACATCGACGCCGTACTGCACGGCTTGCCGCACCTTCAGATCCTTGAGGCGCGGGCTCAGCATGTTGATCGTCAGCCAGACATAGCGGGTCGACTGCGCCTCGATCAGGCTGGTGTTGGCGGGCGGTTTGGCCTTGACGGCCTTGGTCGCCGAAATGGCGATCTTGGTGTAGTCGAAGGCATCGGCCTCGTAGGCCAATTGCGCCGCCTGATCGTCGGCGACGACGTAGATCTCGACCTTGCCGAAATCCGGCTTCGGCCCGGGCCAGTCCGGGTTGGCGGTCAGCGTCACCTTCTGCTTCTGCTGCCAGTCCGAGAAGAGATAGGGCCCGCAGGTCGCAGGCGGCTCGGTGGTGAATTTGCCGCCCGCCTTCTCGGTGCCGGCACGGCTGATGATGTGGCCGCCATAGTAAGGCAGGCTGGTGACGAAGATCGGCTGGTACGGATCCTTGAGGTGAATGATGCCGGACCTGGCGTCGACGACCTCGACACGATCCAGCTTTTCGAACTGATAGGCCCAGGGCGACGACAGCTTCGGATCGGCTATGCGCTCGTAGGAGAATTTCACGTCTTCGGCGGTGACCGGGCCAAGACCGTTCGACCATTTCAGCCCATCGATCAGGGTGAAGGCGATGGTTTTCGGATCCTTCAGCTCGAGTTTCTCCGCGCCCCAGAGCGACCATGGCGAACCTTGTCTGAGGTCGCCGAGGCGGTTCAGCGACACATAGATGCCACGCATCATGACATCTTCGATGCCGCCGATCATGAAGGCGGGATCAAGCGTCTGCAGGTCACCTTCCATGCGGATGCGCAGCGTGTCGCCTGCCGCCGACCAGGCAAAGCCCGGTTTCATCGCCAGGCCGGCGCCCAGCACGCCGGCGGCTTTCAGGAATGCACGTCTGTCTATTGTCCATTTCGTCATCTCAGTTTCCCCTTTGGTTTGCGGAAGCGCGTGAGACGGCTTCCCGTTCTTGCCCGCCGGTCTGCAGCGGGAAATGGCAGCGCACCATGCGGCCGGCGCCCATCGGCCGATAGGCCGGCGCCTCGGTCTTGCAGCGGGATTGCACGAGCGGGCAGCGCGTGTGGAACTCGCAGCCGGAAGGCCGCCGGAAGACGCTTGGAATTTCACCGGTGACGGCAGGCTTGTGGCTGCGCCGGCGCGGATCTGGGATCGGCTCGGACCGGATCAATGTCGCGGTGTAGGGATGCAGCGGGGCTGAGAACACCTCTTGCGTCGGTCCCGTCTCGACCAGCCGGCCGAGATACATGATGGCGAGCCGGTCGCTGACATGGCGGATCATCGCCAGATTGTGGGTGACGATCATGGCCGCGAAGCCGAGCTCGCGCTTGAGCTCGCCGATCAGGTTGAGCACATCGCCCTGCACCGAGACATCGAGCCCGGCAGTCGGCTCGTCGGCAAGCAGCAGATGCGGTTTCATCGCAAGCGCCCGCGCCACGCCGACGCGACGCGCCTGCCCGCCCGACAGTTCATGCGGAAAGCGGTCGACGAAGGAGGCGGGCAAGCCGACCAGCGCCAGCAGCGCCTTCGCCGCCGCGCGCCGGTCCGGCATCGGCAGCCCCTGGATGACTTGCGGTTCGGTGAGCAGCGTGCCGACACGCAGGCGCGGGCTGAGCGAGGCGACCGGATCCTGGAACATCATCGCCGAGCGGCGGCGCATGGCGCGAAAGTCGGCGGGCGTCTGGACGTCCCTGCCCTCGAAGACAATACGACCGGCCGCAGCCCGGATGAGGCCGAGAATGGTGCGGGCCAGCGTCGTCTTGCCGGAGCCGGATTCGCCGACCAGCCCAAGCGTCTCTGCCGGCATCAGCGACAGCGTGACGCCATCGACGACGTTGAAGCCGGGCAGCGGAAACGGATTGATCAGCCGGTCGAGCAAGCCGCTGCGAACGAAGCTGACCGACAGGTCCTCGACGGCAAGCAGTGGGCTCATGACGTCACCGCATGGCAGCGGGCGGCATGGCAAGCGGTGAGCTTCACCAGCGGCGGCGCGACGGTCTTGCATGGCGCGAAGCCCCGGCCGCAGCGCGGCGCGTAAACGCATCCCACCGGTGGTTGGGTCAGGCTCGGCAATGCACCTGGAATGGTCGGCAGCCTGTCCAGCCGCTCACGGAAGCGGGCGGGATCGCAGGCAAGCAGCGCCTGGGTATAGGGATGACGCGGATCGTGGAAGATCGCGTCGACCTCGCCGCCCTCGACCACCTCGCCGGCATACATCACATAGACACGGTCGCAGAGCTCGGCGATGACGCCGAGATGATGCGAGACGACGATGACGATGCCGTTGTAGTCGCGCCTGAGCTCGCGCAGCAGATGGATGATCTGCGCCTCCATGGTGACGTCGAGCGCGGTTGTCGGCTCGTCGGCGATGAGCAGGCCGGGATCGGTTAGCAAGGCGGCGGCGATCGCCACGCGCTGGCGCATGCCGCCGGAAAGCTCGTGCGGGTAGCTCCGCATGCGCCGTTCGGCATCGGCGATGCCGACGCGACCGAGCATGGCGGCGATGCGCGCCCGTTTCTGCGCGCGGCTGAGATCCTTACGATGGTGCTGGAAGTCAACGAGCTGGTCGCCGATGGTCAGCACCGGGTTGAACGCCGTCATCGGGTCCTGGCCGACCAGCGCGATCTCGTCGCCGCGCAGCAGGCGCTGGCGATGGGCGTCGAGCTTTGCCAGATCGACGCCGTTGTAACGGATCGACCCGTCGATGCGGGCGTTGGCCGGCAAGAGGTTGGCCAGAGCGGTGACCAGCGTGGACTTGCCGCAGCCGCTCTCGCCGACGATGCCGATAACCTCGCCGGGATGCGCTTCGATGTCGACATGGCGAAGGGCGTGCACGCTGCCATGCGGCGTCTCGTAGCGGACGCTGAGACCGCTGGCGGCAAGCGGGCCGCTCATGCCGGCCTCCGCAGTTGCAGGCGCGGGTCGAGAAAGTCGCGCAGGCCCTCGCCAAGGAAGGTGAAACCGAGCGTCGCCAGCACCAGCGGCAGGCCGCCGAAGATCACCATGAAGGGGGCCGAGCGGATGCTGGTGTAGCCGTCATAGAGGATCGAGCCCCAAGACGGCGTCGGCGGGCGCACGCCGAGGCCGAGGAAGCTCAAGCCGGCCTCGACCATGATGACGACCGGAATGTCCATCGACAGAAGGATGATCAGCGGACCGACGACATTGGGCAGGAGGTGGATGAAGATGATGCGTGCCGCACTCGCGTCGAGCAGGCGCTCGGCGAGGATGTAGTCGCTGTTCTTCAGCGCCAGCGTCTGGGCCCGGATCAGCCGCGCGTAACTTGGGAACGACGTAGCGGCGATGACGATGATCAGCGTGCCGGTGCCGGCGCCAAGCACGGTGATGATGGCAAGCGCGAACATGATCATCGGCAGCGAATTCATGCTGTCGAAAGCGAGCACCAAGATGGCGTCGAGCCAGCGCGGACCGTAGCCGGCGATGAGGCCGAGCAGCAGCCCGATGGCGCCGGCTATGGCCACCGAGACCATGGCGATCGTGAGCGCCGTGCGCGCGCCGTAGATGACGCGCGACAACAGATCGCGGCCGAGATGATCGGTGCCGAAGCAGTGCTCCGCCGATGGCGCCTGCAGCTTGTGCAGCACGTCGATCTTGACCGGTGAATAGGGCGCCAGCCAGGGCGCGAAGATCGCGGTGACAAGGAACCCGGCGACCAGGATCAGCGCCACGCGGGTGAAGGGGTCGGCAAGCAATGCGCGAAGCAGGACAAGCCGTTGTCGATCGGGCGTGATTGGAGAGGCCTCAGCCACGGAAGACATCACGGACCCTCGGATCGAGCCGCGCGATGAGAAGATCGGCGGCGATGGTGATGGAGACGTAGATGGCGGTCATGATCAGCACCGTACCCATGACGACCGGATAGTTGCGCGTGCTGACGGCGTCGGTGATCAGCTTGCCGATGCCGGGCCTGGCGAACACCGCCTCGACGAAGACGGCGCTGGACAGGATGCTGCCGAGGCCGACCGCGACCAGCGAGATGGTCGGGATGATGGCGATGCGCAGCGCATATTTGGAGACGATCTTCCACTCCGGCAGGCCGAAGGAGCGCGCGGTGCGGATATGGGGCTCGCCCATCACCTCCATCATCGAGGCGCGCACCATGCGGGCTATGTAGCCGATCCAGCCGAGGGCGATCGCCGCGGCCGGCATGACCAGCGCCCTGGCCTGGCTGAAGAGATCGCCGGCCTCGCCCGCCCCGATGGCCGGCAGCCAGCGCAGCGTGACGGCAAACAGCAGCAGCGAGTAGATGGCGACGACGAAGGACGGCACGGCGATGACACCGACCGAGAGCACGCCGATGGCGGCATCGGCGGTCGTGCCGCGCCGCATCACCGACAGGCAGCCGAGCGGGACGCCGATCAGGAGCGCCACGGCCAGCGCCGTCAGCCCCAGGATAAGCGTGTTCGGCAACGCCTCCATGACCAGTGTGGAAACGGGCCGGTTCGACCAGACATCATAGCCGAGATTGCCGGTCAGCGCGTTGCGGAAGAACTCGACGATCTGCCACCAGACCGGCTGATCGAGCCCCATGCGCTCGATCAGCAGCCGCTTCAGCTCCGGCGTGGCGCGCGGACCGAGCGCCACGGTCGCGGGATCGCCCGGAACCAGGAAGACGGCCGCATACATGGCGACCATGACAAGGACGAGGATCAGGAGACCGAGACCGATGCGCTTCACTGCATATGCAAGCATGGCCTCCTCCCCTTCAGGCGAAATCGCGCCTGATGCGCCGTGTCGCCGAGGCGCTGTGGACGAGCTTGCCCCGTTCCCGGGCTTCAAGACGCCAACTCAGGTCGAAATGCGTTTCATCCGCCGTCAGCTCCGTCACCGCCCTCGCTTCGGTGTCGGCATCGGCGCTGGCAATCGCCCATCGATATTCGGTAACGAGCTTTGCCGAGAGCGGATCGCCGCTGCTGATGCTCATCGTGTCGCTGTTGGCCGAAGACACGGTGATGGCGCGGTCGTCGTAGCGCCTGCTTCCATGGTCCGAGGTCAGGGCGATGATCTGCAGGCCCGAGCCGACATCGTCGGTGACGATGCGACGGTCGAAGCCTTCGTCCAGCGTCGTGGCCGGGACCGGCGGCGCGGTTTCGGCCGGCTCGAAGCGGACGTCGCGGTCGCGCGGCGACGGGGGCCGCACCGGAAGAACCAGCTTGCTGTCGCCGCTCGCGACCGACAGCAGCGAAAGCTTCGGTTGCGGCCACAGGATGGGCCAATGCTGGTTGGCCAGCGCCAGACGGACGCGGTGCCCCTTGGGTATGGTGCGCGCGAAATCGTTGAGCTTGAGCTTGACGCGGAACGGCGTTCCGACCGGACACGGCGTCGGATGCTCGTGACTGTCGCGATGGCTGAGGTTGAGCACGCCATAGGTCATCAGTGCCGAGGTGCCGTCGGGATAGACATCGCAAAGACGGGCGGCAAGGTTGACATGCGGCTGGTCGACGCTGACGAGAAGATCGAGCTCGGGCGCCCCGAGCAGGGTCAGGTCATGCTCGAGCGGCAAGGTGTCGAAGCACAGCGCCAGACCGTCCTCGCGGCGCTGGTCGATGGGCATGTCGGGACACGAGCCGCCATAGCCGCCCCAGCGGCCGCAGTCGCGGCCGGCGGTCGCCGGAGAACGTACCGACAGCGTGGCGCCCGGCGCGGCTCCGCCGCTTAGTCCGGCGGCGTTCAGATGCAAGACGCGGCGCTCGATGCGCGGTGACGGCCATTGGTCCTCGGCCGCCCAACTGCCGGCATGATCCGGGAGGTAGAAAGGCTGCGGCCGCTCCTCGCCGGTGATCCAGACCCGGTAGAGCGGTTCGTCCATGATGCCTGTGTCTTCGCCGCAAAGCCAATGACGCCACCAGCGCAGCGCCTCCTGCAGGTAGCCGATCAGCGGACCCGGCGCGCCGCGACAGGGATAGGCATGCGACCACGGCCCGACGATGCCGAGCTTCGGCCCCGGCAGATGTTCAAGCAGGCGCGGCACGAAGTTCGAATAGCTGTCTTCCCAGCCGCAGACGGCCATGACGGCGCATTCGATCGCGGCATGATCCTCGCAGACCGAACCCTGCCGCCAGTAGTCGTCGCGACGCTGGTGCGCGAGCCAGATTTCCGACAGCGAGCGTGTCGCTTCCAGCCGGCTCATCCACATGGCCCGCCAGGCGCCGCCGACGATCTGCGGGTCGGGCGCCATCGCCTTCTTCACCAGCATGAAGTTCGACCACATTTCCTGCTCGGTGAGCAGCGCGCCGCCCATATAGTGGATGTCGTCGGCGTAGCGGTCGTCGGTGGCGCAGTTGGCGATGATGGCCTTCAGCGCCGGCGGCCGGCGCGCCGCGACCTGCAGCGCGTTGAAGCCGCCCCAGGAAATGCCGGTCATGCCGACATTGCCGTTGCACCAGGATTGCGCCGCCAGATGCGCGATGATCTCGCAGGCGTCCTCCTGCTCGCGCGGCAGATATTCGTCGGCCAGATCGCCATCGGAATCGCCGGAACCGCGGATGTCTATGCGGGCACAGGCGATGCCGTGGCCGGCAAGCCAGGGGTGGATGTCTATGTCGCGGGCAACGGTGCCGTCGCGGCGCCGGTAAGGCACCATTTCGACCACCACGGGCACCTTGGCGTCGGTGCGCGGGCGCCACACGGTGGCGGCGATTCGCGTGCCGTCAGCCAGCGCGATCCAATATGGATCGACGGTTTCGACGGCAAAGGGAAACTCGGTCCGTACCACGGCGGGTGCTCGTCAATGCCTTGTTGAACGTTCGTACAACAAGAGCATTCCGGATGCAATCCCGTTTGAGCCGTTTGCGATCCAGGGTGCAGAGAAACTGCATTCGGCTGCCCTGACCGCACTCCGCGTTCAGGCGCCTGTGGAGCAACAGATGTCTGCGATGGCAAAGCTGCCATTTAGGATCTTGGCTGCAGAGTAGGCTTTGGAATGCGCGCAACCGCTGACACGGACTGGCCTCGGCAGGCTACGCCGACCTCAGCGGCGTTGCGCAGTGACGGTCTGGCTGGGCAACGCACGGCCCGGCACGGCACCGATACCGTCCGCACCGTTGCAAGGGTTGTGGCCACGGTGCACGACGATCATCGGATCGCCGCCACAACACTTACGATGCGGCTTGACCAAACTTACGCGTCTTGCGGGCTGCTTGCGGCGAGGCGTAGAGCTGTGACGGCGCCGTCCAAGCCTCGTCTTCGTCCCTGCGCTCGCCGGTGATCAGGGCGCGCATCTGCGAAAGATAGGTCTCTATGAAAAAGGCGGTCTGCGATTCCAGCGGCGTATAAGGCCCAGGGCGGTAGGCGCGCGAAGCGATCCCATCGGCGTTGTCTTCCGTGATCTTCTTGTCCTGAACGGTCGTCACATCCCACATCCACGAAATCTTGTCGACGTCGACCGACGCTTCGGCGTCCTTGTCGACCAGCCATGTCAGGATCACGTCGGTCTCGTTGGCGTTGCGCGGGATCATCTGGAACATGGTCAGATAGTCGTTGGGCGCGCTGAGGAACGAAAGTCGGCCGATCCGGAAGCCGTTTTCGCCGCCGTCGAACTTGCCGCGCCCACCCATAAGGCATGAGACCGGCTGGCCATCGTCGGAAAGCGTGAGACGGCCCGAGCCGATCGGCTTGCGATGCATGGCGAAGGGCATCGTGTCCAGGTCGCCAGGCTCCCACACGCCTTTGTGGAATTCGGCGTCGCCGATGACGCTGTGCCAGGCGTCGATCTCCTGCTTCCATTCGGCGGCGTTGTAATCGTCGCGCATGGCGGTCACCTTCACATGGCCGTTGACGCGGAAATATTCAGGGTGAGCCGGGCGGCAGTGGTAGCATTCGAGGAAATTCTCCAGGACCAGCTTCCAGTTCGCCTTGGTCAGGTAATTCTTGCGCGCGACGATGCGCGCGTCGGCGACCCCATTCTCGCGCAGAAGATCGGTCAGCCCGGCCGCCGCCGGCTCGATGTCAGGCAGGCTGGCGGCATCAAGGCCGCACATCACCAGACCGCCGATCACCTTGGTCGGCACCTTGTGCAGTCCGAGACTGTCGCCGTCGACGCCTTCGGGCAAGTCGCGCCGGGTCTGCAACTCACCGGTCAGTCGGAAGGACCAGGCATGATAAGGACAGACCAGCAGCTTGCCGCGGCCATCCTTGACGCATAGCCGCGAGCCGCGATGGGTGCAGACGTTATAGTAAGCCGCAACGTCATCCTCGCCATCGCCGTGACGGGCGACGATGATCTCCTCGTCGAACAATTGACGGATGACGTAACTGCCCTTCTCCGGCACCTCGCTCAAATGGGCGACGATCACCCATTGGCGAGGGAACCACAATTCGCGCTCGAGCGCGAAGATATCCGGGTCGAGGTAGAAGGCCTGCTGCAGCGACCAGTCCTTGCGATGCTCGTCGATCAACCTGACAACGCGCGCGCGATCGAGACCGGACAACATCTTGTCGTTTGCATACATTGCGGACTCCAGGGTGGCGGGCTCCAAGGCTGGCTAATGCCTTTTGATCAGGGTTGCAGCGAATTGCAGCATTCATCAACCATGGATTTGGCAGGCTTCCATCTCAAAAAGTCATGGACTAGTCTTGCCGTCGATGAAGACGCTCAAAGCCTCGCTCCCCTTGCTCAACGCGATGGTCGCTTTCGAAGCGACCGCGCGACGCGGCAACCTGACGGCCGCCGCCGAGGAGCTCGCCATTGCGCAATCGGCCGTGTCGCGCCACATCGCCAACCTGGAAAAGCGGCTCGCGCTCGACCTTTTGGCGCGCAAGGGCAACCGCGTCTCGCTGACCGAAAACGGCGCGGCGCTGGCCGAGGCGATACGGGACGGGCTGGGCGCGATCCGCGACACTGTCGCGCGCCTGCAGGAGGCCGATCACGGCTCACTCGTCATCGCCAGCGGCTACGACCTCGTCCAGGCGTGGCTGATGCCGCGTTTCGATCTCGTGACCTCGCTCGTCACGGATGGCCGTGTCACGCTGCTGACCTCCAGCAACCCCGACGATTTCGGCCGGCCGGAGGTAGGGATCTCGATACGCTTCGGACGCCCCGAGCTTTGGCCCGGCTTCGCCGCCCGCAAGCTGTTCGACGGAGAGTGGTTTCCCGTCTGCTCGCCGGGCTTCCTCGAACGGCACCCTGCTCTGGCCTCGGAGGATCCGGCAGCCTTCCTCGACGTGCCGCTGCTGCATCTCGCCGCTCCCGAAGACGCGATCGACAATTGGCGATCCTGGATCGGCACCGCCCGGAGCCTGCCCGGTCCGACATTCTCCAGCTATCTGTCGATGATGCATGAGGCGATAGCCGGCCGCGGCGCGGCGCTCGCCTGGGCCGGCTTCGTCGAAGAGCAGCTGAGGCTCGGGCAGCTGGTGCAATTGACCAAGACTCCGCGCCGCCATGCCGACGCGTTTTACATCGTCACCCGGAGGAAGGCGACGCCAACCGAACAGATGGTGGCGCAGGCTTTGCTCGACAGCGCGACGGCCCGCTGACCTTCGTCAGTTACTCCGCCGCAGTGGCGAAACGCCTGGCGCCGTGGCGCGCGCTCCACGCCGGCATCGAGGCCTCGACATCTTCCTCGCTCGGGAAGGCATCGCGTGCGTAGCGGTCGATCCTGAACCGAGCCGGATCGACCAAGCGCGGCGTGTCCAGCAAGATCTCGGTGGCCAGCCTGCCGAGGCCCGGCCCATGGCTGACGCCGGTCTCGTTGTCGCCGCCGGCGACGACGATGTTCGCGTGGCCCGGCACATGCCCGACCATCAAGCCGACGTCCGGCGTGTAGCAGGGAATGCCCTGCGACCAGTTCGCAACCTTCGAGCCGCGCAGCGGCGGGAAGACATCCTGCAGCCTCTCCATCTGCTGATCGACCATGGACTGCATCAGCTCGCGGTTATGCGGCTGGCCGGGTTCGAGCTCGCTCTCCTCCAGGCGATGCATCGGCGTGTAGTGGCTGCCCGTGCCCCACATGATGGCGCCGAAGGTCTCTCGCAGCCAAAGCCTGAGCTCGCGGCACTGGATTGTCGGCAATGTCGAAGGCAAGCCTCGATCGTCGGTGACCACGCGCGTGGCCAGGACGCGCAGCAGCGGCAGGTGCCAGTCGAGGCTGGCGAGGACCTCGTTGTTCCAGGCGCCCGCCGCCACGACCACGCCATCGGCCTCGATGACATCGCGGTCGGTCTCGAGCGTGACCTTGCCGCCGACGTCGCTGATCTTCCGCACCCTGGTCCTGTCGCGCACGACGCCGCCGAGCCTCTTGATCTCGCTGACCAGCACGCCAAGCGCCAGCTTGGTGTCGAGCTGGATGCCATGCGGATTGTAGGCGCCGGAGTGAACTTTGGCCGGATCGACCAGCCCGCCCATCTTCTCGCCGATCTGCGCGGCGTTCAGATCCTGCATCTCCTTCGGCGCATAGGGCGAGCCGAGCACCGGCATGACGAAGTCCTCGCGCCCTTGCGGCGTGAGCGCCATGATCAGCGTGCCGTTCGGCCGGTAGCCGATCTCGGTGCCGAGCTCGCTCAGCATACGGTAGAAGTCGAGGCCGTATTGCTGCAGGCGAAGTCCTTCCTCGCCGGCCGGGATCATGCCGGCCGACCAATGCGAGACGAAGCCGGCGCCGGCGCTGGTCGTTGCCGCGCCGGGCTCGGTCGCCTCCACGAGCGTCACGGTCTTCACGCCCGATTTCAAGAGGTGATAGGCGGTGGAGCAGCCGATGATGCCGCCACCCACGACCACGATATGCTTGCTGTTGGTTGCTGCCGGCATTTGTCTTCCTCCTTAGATCGTCGCGGCCGAAGGACCGCCAACATAGGTGTCGAGCCACCAGACGATGCGGGCGGCTGTGTCGATATATTCCGGATAACCGCGCAGGCTGTGGCCGGCGTTCGGATAGGTCGCGAGCGCGCTTTGCGAGCCTGAGCGCAGGGCGGCGAAATGGCACTCCAGCGCCTGTCCTGGCGGCGTGCTCTTGTCGATGCCGCCAGCCATGACCAGCGTCGGCACGCTCCTCACTTGCCTATGGAAGGCGGGGCTGCGGGCAAAGTAGGCGCCGCCTTCCTCCCAGGGCGACGATTCCAGCATCAGCGCGTCGAATTCCGGTATCTGCGTCGTGCGATGCTGGCTGTACCAGTCGCCGACGGGCGAGATCGGAATGGCGGCGGCGAACCGGTCGCTGCGCGTCGGCAACCATGCGGACATGAAGCCGCCATAGCTGGTGCCGGTGACGGCGACGCGGTCCGGGTCGACCAGGCCTTTCTCCACCAGGGCGTCGATGCCGCTCAAGATGTCGCCGGCATCGGCGCTGCCCATATCGCCCTGCACGGCGCGGGCGAAGGCGTCCCCGCGTCCCGTGCTGCCCCTCGGATTGGGGAAGAAAATCGTCCAGCCGCGCGAGACGAGCAGCGGTGCGGAACGCGTCCGCGCCATCCAGCGGTTGCGATGGGACGAGATAGGCCCGCCATGGATATCGACCAGCAGCGGCGTCGGCCCGGCCACCGGCGGGCGGACAAGCCAGCCCTGGATTTCCAGTCCGTCCGCGGCCCTCCAGGAGAATGGCTCGGCCTTGCCGCGGCCGGCCATCGCGGATCGCGCGTCGGGCGCCATGAGCGAAGCGATCGCTCGCAGTTCGCCGTCGGCGAGCTCGGCAAGGAACGGAGCCCGGTCATAGGCCTCGGCGATGAAGAGCGAGCCCGCGGCCCCGACCGGCACACTTGAAGGCGCCCACTCGCCGCAGGTCAATTCAGTGGATGACCAGCGTTCGGTCACGCCTGCGCCGAAGACATCGCAATCGGCCACCACCGTCTCGTGGCCGCGAATGCCCGCGATGTGCAAGCTGGTGGCGGAGCGCCATTCGATCGACGTGACGTCGATCGAATTGGTCGGGGCGATGGCAAGCTCGCCGTCCGCCAGATCGAGGATCGACAGCTGCCCGGCAACGAGGCCACGGTCGCTGCAGAAGGCCTGGATGAAGGCGATGCGGGCACCGTCGGGCGAGCCGCGAGGAACGCCGATCTGGTCGCGCGGCGTGTGAAGAAGCCTCACCGATCCCGACTTCGCGTCGATGAGCGAAAGCTTCGCCGCATACCAGCTGCCTTCGCCATGGTCATCGCTGGTCACCGCGGCGATCTTGTCGGCGCCGCACCAGCTCGCTTCCCAGACATTGACAGGCGCCGATGTGAGCGGCGCAGGATCGGCCTTCAGATCCCAGAGCCAAATCCGGCGCCAAAGGTCCTCACCCTCGCCCCAACCGATCTCGGGCAGCCATGCGGGCGCATCCGTCTTCTGCTTCTGCGCGTAACCGCCGTGAATGCCGGCGAGGTCGGCGCCGGCGCCGGCGACGACCAGCAGCAGCTTCCGGCCGTCGGGCGACCAGTCGATCAGCTCGATCCGGCCGGGCACATCCGCCACGGCGGTGCCCTCACCATCGGACCGGATCTCGATGCGGTCGACGCCCGGCTGTCCACCGGCGTAGGCGACCGCAAGGACCTGCCCGTCCGGCGCAAGGCAGATTTGCCGGGTCTCCGCATCGTTGAGCCGTTCTGGCGAGTGATCGCCGCGCCGCATTTGGTAGAGACGGCTGACCGGCGCGCTGTCGAGGCCGCCCTCGAAGCTCTGGCCGATGAAAAACACCGCCTCGTTGGAGGCATGGCCGCAAAGAGAGCGGGCCGCGAAGACGTGCCCGTTCAGCCCGAAAAGGGCGGCATAGAGGCCCTGTGCCTCAGCGAATTCCGCGGCGGAGCGAAAATCCCGGGACATCCGGCCGGCAACCGGCACGCCCTCTGATCCGGAATTCCGCATCCTGCTCATCTCGACTTCCCGGCATCGCACTCAACCGGGCGCCATCGCCGCGGCAAGATCACAGACCCAACCATAACGGCAGTCGGCGCATTGTCTAGACACCGGTGTACATTAGATTGGACCAGCGACCGATGGGCGGTTGACCGGCCACGATCGGAATGCGCAGATTTCGGAGACGGCGAAACAATCCGGACAAGAGACGCGATGAGCCTTGACGACAAAGTCCAGTCGATCCTGAAGAGCGAAGTCATCTGGGATGCGCATTCCGGCTTCATGCCCGACCCGGCCGCCGATCTGAACAATCTGCGGATCTGGCGCGACGCGGGCGTCGACTATCTTTCCATCGATGTCGGCTTCGATCTCCTGCCCTGGGAAAAGACGGTCGCCACGCTTGCCTATTTCCGGCACTGGATCCTGGCGCGCCCGGCCGACTACACGCTCGTCTCATCGACCGACGAAATCCTCGCCGCGAAGGCACAAGGCAAGCTGGCGGTCACCTTCGATATCGAAGGCATGAACGCGCTGAACGGCCGCATCGAAATGGTCGAGTTCTACCATCGCCTCGGCGTGCGGCAGATGCTGTTCGCCTACAACCGCAACAACCTCGCCGGCGGCGGGTGCCACGACGAGGACACCGGCCTCACCGCTTTCGGCCGGCAGGTGATCGACGAGATGAACCGTCTCGGCATGTTCGTGGACGTGACCCACACGGGCTATCGCACCACGATGGATGTGATGGAATATACCGACCGGCCGGTGATCTTCTCGCACTCCAATCCGAAGGCGCTCTGCGCCCATGGGCGCAACATCACCGACGAGCAGATCAAGGCCTGCGCCCGAACCGGCGGCATCATCGGCGTCGTCGGCCTCAACCGCTTCCTCGGCGAGGGCCGCACGGATTCCGAACGGCTGGCCGACCACGTCGAATATCTGATCGACCTCGCCGGCCCGCGCCATGTCGGCATCGGGCTCGACTATGCTTTCCCGGTCGAGGTCGAGGGCATCGAGGACATCATCTCCAGCAATCCACATTTCTGGCCGAAGAACGAATATCCCGAAGGCAAGACCACCTACTCGAGCCCGGCTCAGACGAAAGAACTCATCGAGGTCCTGCTGCGCCGCGGTCAGCCGGAGCGCACGGTTCGCGATGTGATGGGCGGCAACTTCATGCGGCTGGCGCGCGAGATCTGGAAATAGTCGATCGGAACAGCCGTCGCGTCGATCTCCGATAACCGGAAAAGGCGTCCGGTTCGGCGACAGATGATGCATTTTTTTCACTAGACATATGTGTATAGCCGGGGCAGGCTGATCGGAAGGGGACCTCTGGAAGGGTCTCCCGCAAATAAGCCGGCGCCGGCGGACACCATAAGCAAGAGGGGTAGAGCAATGATCAAAGCCGCGAACATCAACATAACGCGCCGTGGGGTGCTGGCCGGTGCCGGGGCTCTGGGCCTCGCCTCGCTGATCTATTCCACCAAACGCTCCCAGGCGGCGGGATCCGTCCTCAGGGTGCGCTCATATGGCGATATCCAGACGCTCGATCCGGCCTTTCGTCTCGCCGCACCCGAAGGCGACATCACCAATGTCATTTTCGCCGGCCTTGTCGTCGCCACGCCGGGCGACAGCTGGGGCTGGAAGCCGATGGCCGTGGAGAAGATCGAGCAGCTCGATCCCCTCACCATCGCCTTCAAGCTGCGCGACAATATCGGCTTCACCGACGGCTTCGGCCAGATGACGGCGGAGGACGTGAAGTTCTCGATCGAGCGTCTCGCCGATCCCGCCAACAAGTCCCCTTATGCGGGCGACTGGGCGACGCTCAAGGAAGTCGAGGTCAAGGACAAGCTCTCCGGCATCATCCATCTGAACAAGGCGTTCGCGCCGTTGTGGACCTCGACCTTGCCGACGCCGTCGAGCACGATCCTGTCCAAGCGCGCCGTGACCGAGGCCGGTGGCAAGCTCGGCGTGAAGCCCGTGGCGCAGTCGGGCCCCTATCTGCTCAAGGAATGGACGCCCAAGCAGCGCACGGTGCTCGTGCGCAACCCGGACTGGAAATACGAGCAGGGCGGTTACGACGAGATCCACGTCCATCCGATCGAGGACGAGAAGACCGCAGAGCTCGGCTATGAGGCCGGCGACCTCGATTATACTTGGACGTCGGTATCCTCGATCAAGCGGCTGAAGGAAACGCCGCCGGCCGACACCGTCGTGGTCGAGAAGCCGTCGCTCGCCTTCGTCTGGCTCGGCATGAACCAGATCGCGGCGCCCTTCGACAATCCGGACCTGCGCCGCGCCGTCCAGTACGGCGTCGACCGCAAGGCCGTGGTGGACGCGGCCTATTTCGGCGCCGCCGCCACCTCCACCGGCATCATCGCGCCTGGCCTGATCGGCCACCGCGAGAAGAACCTCTTCGAATACGATCCCGACAAGGCGCGCGAGCTGGTCAACAAGGCCGGCGCCAGTGGCGTCACCGTCACGCTCGACATCCTCAACAAGGCGGAACGCCTGTCGGCGGCGCAGGTCGTGCAGGCGAACCTGCAGGACATCGGCATCAACGTCGAGATCAAGCAGAACGACAGCGGCACGTTCTGGACGCTGGGATCGAAGCAAAACCCCTATTACAAGAAGCTCCAGATGGTGCTGTCGCGTTTCTCGATGCAGCCGGATCCGAGCTGGGCGACGGAGTGGTACACGACCAGCCAGATCGGTGAGTGGAACTGGGAGCAGTTCAGCAGCGCCGAATTCGACAAGCTGGTCACCGAAGGCAAGATCGAGCTCGATCCGGCCAAGCGCGACGTCATGTACAAGAAGATGCAGGACCTGATGGAGGAGAGTGGCTGCTACGTCTTCCTCACCCATGAGGTCACCGGCGTGATGTACCGCAAGAGCGTTGCCGCCGGCCTCAAGCCGAATGGTGAGCCGTGCTTCGCAGACTTCAAACCTGCCTGACGTGATGCAAGACGACGGCACGGCGCGGGGCGGATCGGTCGGCTCCTGAGATGCTTCGCTATGCGCTGAAACGACTGGGCCTGGGCATCATCATCGTGAGCGTCGCGATGGTGATGCTGTTCGCCATGATCTATGTGATCCCAGGCGATCCGGCATCGGTGGCGCTCGGGCCGCGCGCCACGCCCGAGATGGTCCAGGCCCTGCGCAGCCGCATGGGGCTGGACCAGCCGATCTGGATCCAGTTCTTCAGATTTTATTTCTCCGCGCTGCGCGGCGACCTGGGCACCGAGGTGCTGTCCGGGCGGCCGGTGCTGGACGTCGTCTTCGAGCAGCTGCCCTACACGCTGGCGCTGATCGCGGGCGCGATCTCATGGTCCGTGCTGCTCGGCATTCCGCTGGGCTGCATCGCGGCGGTGCGGCGCGGCGGCTTCGTCGACCGGGTCATCGGCGTCCTGTCGGTCGCGGTGATCGCGGTGCCATCCTTCGTCATCGCGATCTATTCCCTGCTGATCTTCGCCGTCGCCCTGCAGTGGCTGCCGGCCATCGGCGCGGGCGAGCCCGGCAATCTCGCCAGCCAGCTGAAACATCTTGCCCTGCCCTCGCTCGCGATCGGCGTCGGCTGGGTCGGCTACATCGCGCGCATGGTGCGCGCTTCCATGCTGGAGACGCTGGAAGCCAGCCACATCCGCACCGCGCGCGCTTTCGGTCTGACCGATCGGCGCATCACCTATTCCTATGCCTTGCGTATCGCCATCCTGCCGACCGTCACGCTGCTCGGCGTCGGCATTGGCAATATGGTGTCTTCCGCTGTCTTCGCCGAGATCGTCTTTGCCCGCCCCGGCATCGGCAAGCTGGTCTATGAGGCGATCTCGGTGCGCAATTATCCGGTCGTCACCGGCGCCGTGCTGGTGACGACCGCTTTCTTCGTCGTCGTGAACGCTCTCGCCGACATCCTCATTGGTGCGTTGGACCCCCGTGTCAGAACAAGCTTTGATTGAGCGGCAGCCGCGCGAGCGCATCGGCAAGGCGGGCCGCGTGCTTCGGCGCATCCTTCGCGAGCCGCTGGGTGCATTCGGCCTCACCCTGGTCGTGATCGTCGTTCTATCGGCTCTCTTCGCCGACGTGCTGACCAGCTATCCGCCAACTAAACTTGCCCCAGCCGAGCGCTTCGCGCCCGCAAGCCTGCAGCACCTGCTGGGCACCGACCATCTGGGACGCGACCTGTTCTCGCGCGTGCTCCATGGCGGCCGCATCGCGCTGGCCATTGCGCTCGGCGCGACCGGACTGTCGCTCATCGGCGGCATCGTGCTCGGGCTCATCGCCGGCTACGGGCCGCGCTGGCTCGACAATCTGATGCTCCTGCTCTTCGATGCCATCAAGAGCTTCCCGACCGTGATGCTGGCGCTCACGCTGGTCACGCTGACCGGACCGTCGCTGCTTGCGGTGCTGATCGTGGTCGTGCTGGTCAACGTGCCCGGCTATGCCCGCATCATCAGGACACAGACGCTCGTCCTGAAATCCGCCGAGCATGTCATGGCCGCACGCTCGATGGGCGCGAGCACAGCGCGCATCCTCACCGTCCATATATTGCCCAACGTGATCGGCCCGATCCTCATCCTCGCATCGATGGACATCCCGGTCGTCGTGGCGATCGAGGCGGGCCTGAGCTTTCTCGGCCTCGGCGTCAGACCGCCTCTGCCAAGCTGGGGCGCGATCCTGAACGACGGCTTCGTCAACATCCGCGATTCATACTGGATCGTGGTCGCCGGCGGCCTGCCGATCATCCTCACAACGCTCGGCTTCACCTTCCTCGGCGAGACCTTGCGCGACGTTTTCGACCCCCGGCTGAAGAGGCGCGAATGACCGTCCTCGACGTCAAGGACCTCAGCGTCGACTTCGCCACCGAAGCCGGCACATTGCAGGCGCTGCGCAAGGTGAGCCTGGAGGTGCCGGCGAACCGGATCGTCGGCATCGTCGGCGAGTCGGGCTGCGGAAAATCGACACTGATCAACGCCGTTCTCGGCCTGCTCGCCGACAATGGCGCGGTCACGGCGGGCCAGATCCTGTTCGAGGGCAAAAGCGATCTCGTCCATCTCGACGGCAATGGCATGCGGGCGCTGCGCGGCCAGAAGATCGCAACCGTCTTCCAGGACCCGATGGGGGCGCTGAACCCGGTGCTTTCCGTGGGCAAGCAGATGCGCGACATCCAGTACCGCTCCGGGCTGTCGCGCAAGGCAAAGGACGCGCTCTCGGTCGAGATGCTGCGCAAGGTCCGGATCCCCGATCCCGAGCGCCGGCTGGCGCAGTTTCCGCACGAATTCTCCGGCGGCATGAAGCAGCGCATCGCGATCGCCATGGCGCTGCTGATGCGGCCCTCGCTGCTGATTGCCGATGAGCCGACGACGGCTCTCGACGCCACGCTCGAAGTCGCCATCATCGAGCTGCTCAAGGAGCTGCAGAAGCAGATCGGCTGCTCGGTGCTGTTCATCTCGCATCATCTCGGCGTTATCGCCGAGCTGTGCGACGAGATGATCGTCATGTATGCCGGCGAAGTGGTCGAACGCGGCTCGACCCGCGACATCTTCCACAATCCACGCCATCCCTACACGAAGAAGCTGCTCGACTGCGATCCGGCAAGGCTCTCGCGCCGCGAGCCGCGGCTGCCCACCATTCCCGGCACGCTGCCGGACCTGCGCAACCGCCCCAAGGGCTGCGTTTTCCAGGCACGCTGCGAGTTCGCGGACGATGCCTGCTCCACGATGCCGCCCGATAGGGCGGTGAGCGCGTCTCACGTCGCGCGGTGCTGGCATACCGACGAGACGGCCGGAGCGGCCGCATGACGACGGAACCCCTGCTTTCCGTTTCCGAACTTCGCGTGCGCTTTCGCATCGGCGGCATGATGAGCGCGCTGGCCGGCCGGCGGACGGAAATCGAAGCCGTCTCCGGCGTCGGCTTCACCCTGGAGCGCGGCCAGACGCTGGCGCTGGTCGGCGAATCCGGATCGGGCAAGACCACGCTGGCCCGCGCCGTCGACGGGCTGCAGCCGGCCGCGGGCGGCTCGATCCGCTTCGAGGGCCGCGAGTTGCGCGACCTGCCGAAGAAGGACTGGAAGCCGCTCCGCCGCAAGATGTCGATGATGTTCCAGGACCCGGTCGGCTCGCTGTCGCCGCGCCTCAGCGTCCGCTCGCTGCTGGCGGAGCCGTTCGCCATCCACGGCCTGTCCGGCCGCAGCCTCGAAGCCGAGGTCGAGCGCCTGCTCGCCCTGGTCGGACTGCCGCGCGATTTCGCCGACCGCTATCCGCACCAGCTCTCCGGCGGCCAGGCGCGCCGGGTCGGCGTCGCAAGAGCCGTCGCGCTCGACCCGGAGCTGATCATCGCCGATGAACCGACCGCCGGGCTCGACGTGTCGATCCAGGGCGAGGTGCTCAACCTGCTCAACGACCTGCGCGACCGCATGGGCCTGTCGATGCTCATCATCACGCACAATCTGCACGTCGTGCGCCAGATCGCCGACCGGATGGCGGTGATGTATCTCGGGCGCTTCGTCGAGGAAGGCGAGACCGAGGCGATTTTCCGGGCGCCGCATCATCCCTACACGGCGGCGCTGCTGTCCGCGAACCCCGAGCCCGATCCGGACAAGGTGCATAACCGCATCGCGCTGTCGGCCGAAGTGCCGTCGCTGCTCGACAGGCCTTCGGGATGCGAGTTCCACACACGCTGCCCGTTCGCGCAGGCTATCTGCCGGACGCAAGCCCCCGCCCCGTCCGCGGTCGGCTCGAGCCGGCTTACCTGTCACTTCCCGCTCAATGGTGGCCCGAGCGCCGTCGAGGCAATCGCCGCAAGTTAAGAGAAGGTCCGTCCGATGAAAGATATCCACGTGGTCACCGATTTCCCGCGCAAGGTCCGCGAGATCGAGAACCTGTGGATCCCGATGCCGGACGGCGTGAAGCTCGCCGCCCGCATCTGGCTCCCGGAAGACGCGGAAGCCGATCCGGTGCCGGCCATCCTCGAATACCTGCCCTACCGCAAGCGCGACGGAACGGTGGAGCGCGATGCGCTCACCCATCCCTATTTCGCCGGCCACGGCTATGCCGGCGTGCGTGTCGACATGCGCGGCACCGGCGACAGCGAAGGCGTCTGCAAGGGCGAATATCTGAAGCAGGAACAGGACGATTGTCTCGCCGTCATCGAATGGCTGGCGAAGCAGCCCTGGTGCTCGGGCGCGGTCGGCATGATCGGCATCAGTTGGGGCGGCTTCAACGGGCTCCAGGTCGCGGCCCGACGCCCGCCGGCGCTGAAGGCGGTCATCTCGCTCTGCTCCACCGACGACCGCTACAACGACGACGTGCATTATCTCGGCGGCGCGCAGATGTGCGACAATCTGATGTGGGGCACGACCGCCTGGGCGATCGCCATGACGCCGCCCGATCCGCTGATCGTCGGCGAACGCTGGCGCGAGTTCTGGGAGGGACGCCTCAAGGGCAACGGCATCTGGATGCAGGACTGGTTCGAGCACCAGCGCCGCGACGACTTCTACAAGCATGGCTCGATCTGCGAGGACTACTCAGACGTCGAGATCCCGGTCTACGCCGTCGGCGGCTGGGCGGACGGCTACCCGAACCCGATCTTCCGCATGCTTGAACACCTGCCGGGCATCCGCAAGGGACTGATCGGCCCGTGGGGTCACAAATATCCGCACTTCGCCATGCCCGGGCCGCGCATGGGCTTCCTCCAGGAATGCCTGCGCTGGTGGGACCAGTATCTCAAGGGCATCGACACCGGCATCGCCGACGAACCCATGCTGCGCGCCTGGATGCAGGAACCGGCGGCGCCGGCCGCCATCTATGACGAGCGACCCGGGCGTTGGGTGGCCGAGCCGTCCTGGCCGGGACCCGGCGTAGGCGAACATACGCTTGCCTTGTCGCCCGGCAAGCTTGCCGAAGACGGCGCCAGCGACGACGTGCTGAAGATCCGCTCACCCTCGACGGCGGGGCTGTCGTCGGGCGCGTGGTGCGCCTACGGTGTCCTGCCCACCTTGCCGGTCGACCAGCGCATGGAAGCCGGCAACGCGCTCGTCTTTGAAACCGAGCCGCTTGAGGAGGCCGTGGAAATCCTCGGCTTCCCGGAATTCGAGGTGAAGCTCGCCTCGGACAAGCCGGTCGCGCTGATCTCCGCGACCCTGTCGCTGGTGCTGGAAGACGGCGCGGCCTCGCGCGTCAGCTACGGCATCCTCAACCTGACTCACCGGCATGACGATCTCGACCTGAAGCCGATGACACCGGGCAAAGCCGAGACGGTGCGCCTGAAATTGCGCTGCTGCGGCCAGCGCTTCGAGAAGGGCCAGCGCATCCGGCTCGCCATCGCCACCGGGCATTGGCCGATCGTCTTCCCGGGGCCGGAGAACGCGACGCTGTCGATCCATTGCGCCGGCAGCAGGCTGATCCTGCCGGTACGAAAGCCGCAGCCGCTCGATAAGACGCTCCCGGAATTCGAGGGACCGGAAAGCGCCACGCCGATGGCGCAGGACGTGATCAAGGCAGGCGAGCCTTTCCGGCGCGAGGTGACCACAGACCAGATCACCGGCGAGACGAGCTATACGGTCGTCGTCGACGGCGGCACGGTGCGTCACCCGCATACCGGCATCACCCTCTCTGCCAGGCAGACCGAAGTCTTCACCATCCATCCGGACGATCCGAACTCGGCGCGCGGGACCGTGACCTGGGACAAGACCTATGCGCGCGGCGACTGGAACGCCCGCGTTTCGGTCTCCGCCACGGTGCGCGCATTGCGTGATGTCTGGCGCATGGAAACGCATCTTGTCGCGCGCGCCGGTGACGAGGTCGTGGTCGACCGCGAGGAGGTCAAGGAGTTTCCACGCGACCTGAACTGACGTGATCGCGGACGGCGGGCTGGTCAGCCGGGGTTTTTCAGGAGCATCTTTTCGGCGAAGGCCTCGACCTCGCCTGCGCGAGGTTCCTTGCCGGTGTGCGTGAGCAGGTAGGCAGGGGTCAGGAAAAGACGGTTGCTGACCGGCTCGACGATCTCGAGCGAGTAATAGCCGATCTGCGTGAAGTAGAGCACGCGCGCCCGCACGAACGCTTCCGTGTCGGCATAACCGTGCCGCGAGAACATGGCGCGGACGGCATCGACCCGTGTATCGTCTTCCTCGTTGACGATCCGATGCACTTTTGCGGACTGGCGCGACCAGGCGCGCACGGCAAAATCCAGCCGCGGATTGAACAGCTTCTCATCCAGCCAGCACTCGAAGACATTGAGCACTGCCTGTGTGATCGACGCGGCCGGCCGACCGGCCTGCTCGACGATGAAACGCGTGTTGTTGTTGCGCCAGTAATCCAGCAGCTGGTCGAGCAGATCCTGGCGGCTCTTGAAGTACCAGTAGAAACTGGACCGGGAGACGTTCAGCTTTTGCCCGAGCGCAAGCACGCGCACGGCTTCCACGCCCTCGGAGATCAACGTCTCCAGCGCGAGGTTCATCCAGTCCTCGCGCGTCACCTTGGTGTTGCCGATCAGACCGGGCCGCCGCACGACTTCATCATCACTGGAATCGGAGAACATGTCGGGCCGGCCAAGTTTGAACGCCGGCTAGATAGACCTGAAACCACCCCGCTACAATACTTGCGCTTGCTCGAGCCACTCCCAGAGATAGGGGGCAAGGCCCCGGTTGACATGGAGACGCGCCCGATCGGGATTGCCGAACCGGTAGAAGAGGACGCCGACGCCGGCAAAAAGGATCGAAGCCGAGGGGCTTGCCGCTTCCGGATCGAGTGCCGTGCCCCTGGCGATCAGGCGATCCAGGTCCGGCCCCTCGATCTCGAACACATGCAGTCCGGCATCCATGACCGTGACCGCGAAACCGGCCGCGTGCCAGCCGGCCGCAATGGGGAACGGCTGTTCCCCGACCGCAAGAAGGCGGTCGCGCGCGATCCGCACCAGGTATTTGTCGCCGCTGGCGATTGCGCCCGCGCCGACGCCTTCGCCGGCAAGACCCGAAGCCTTCGACCAGGCCGCGAGGTCGCCGCTGACCAGAAGCTGGTTAAGCCCGCCAAGCGTGCGCACGGTCACGCCATCCTTGTTCAGTGCCGCGGTAGCAAAGTCGGGCGCCGCCGGCCACTTTTCGGCAAGGTTACGCATGGAGCCGCCTCCCTTCCGGATCGAAGGCGCAGGGCGCGACGATCGTCGCCTGCCGCACGACACCCAGATGTTGAACGTCAATCGTTTCGCCGTGCCGCGCCGCGCCCCGTTCGATGAGCGCGAGCGCAACCGGGCGTCCCAGGGTCGGGCTCTGATAGCTGGAGGTGACGAAGCCGATGCTTCTGAGCCGGCCGTCGCGCTTCTCGACGCCATGCGCACCGGTCGCCAGCGGCGCCTCGCCTTCGCGTACCGCCAAGCCGACGAGCTGGTTGCGGTCCGCGCTGTTGCCCGCTTCGGTGAAAAGCGAGCGCTTGCCGACGAACTCGCCGGCGCGTTTGGTCCGCGGTCCGGCGACGCCCAGATCGTGCGGCATGGTGGTGCCGTCGGTGTCCTTGCCGATGACGATGTAGCCCTTCTCGGCGCGCAGGATCATCAGCGATTCGAGCCCGAGCAGCACGGCGTCGAAGGCGCGACCCTCCTGCCGCATCCTGGCCCACAGCGCCTCCGCCCGATCGGCGCGGATGGATATCTCGTAGCTGCGGTCGCCGGTGAAGGACACCCTGGCGATGCGCACCTCGTCGCCGGCAAAACGGCCGGCGGCGATCGCCATATGCGGCAGGCTGGCATCGTCAAGCGCCGCGCCCAGATCGAGCGCTTCCACGACCTGGCGTGCATTCGGACCCGAAACGGTCAAGGTGGCGTATTGCGCGGTGGCGTTGTGGATATAGACCGCTTCGCGGCCGAACCGGTCCTGCCGCCATTCTTCGAGGCGTGCGTGGACCGCGGCGACATGCGACGACGAGCAGGAGACGATGAAGCGATGCTCGTCAAGGCGCACAAGCACGCCGTCGTCGAAGACGACGCCGTTTTCCGACAGCATGAAGCCATAGCGGCAATGACCCGGCTTCAGGGTCGACATGGTGTTGTAGTAGATGAAGTCGACAAACTCGGCCGCGCGCGGGCCGACCACCTCGATCTTGCCCAGCGTCGAGCCGTCGAAGAGCGCGACCGACTGCCGGGCGCGCCGCGCCTCGTCCTCGATCGAGGCGCCGGCTTCACCGCCGCCATAATAGGCAGGTCTTAGCCAACCGCCATATTCCTGGAACACGGCGCCCGCGGCGCGATGGTTTGCCTCCAGCGGCAGGCGGCGGACCGGCGCGTGCATGCTGGCCCGGCGCGATCCAGCCAGGCTGGCGAACGGGACAGGCGTGAAGGGCGGCCGGTAGGTCGTGGTGCCGACTTCCGCGATTCCGCGCCCGGTGATGTCAGCCAGCAGCGCCAGACCGTTGAGGTTCGAGGTCTTGCCCTGGTCGGTCGCCATGCCGAGCGTGGTGTAGCGCTTCAAGTGCTCGACCGAGACGAAATTCTCCCGCGCCGCGAGCTCGACGTCCTTGGCGGTGACGTCGCTCTGATAATCGATCCAGACGCGCCCCTTGGCCTTGGGGTTCGGCCACAGACTGACGACGCCGAGTGTCGCTTCCGCCCCCGTGCCGCGCGGCGCGGCCGACGACGAGCCGAAGTCGCCAGGGGCCGCGGCGCCGCTGGCCAAGGCCTCCGAGAGCGAGACCGTGCCGGCCACGGCGCCGGCGACGCCAATCCCGTCAATCAATTCGCCGGGAATGAAGGCCGCCAGTTGGTCGCTCCAGGCAAGCTTGCCTTTCGCTTGCGAGAACAGGTGCACGGTGGGTGTCCAGCCGCCGGAGACGAGAACGCAGTCGACGCCAAGCGTCGTGCCGTCGTCCAGCAGAACGCCCTGGACGGCGTTACGCCCGCGCGCCGCCGTGATCGTACGACCCGCCAGGACGCGAATACCGCCCTTCGCTTGCGCATCCCCGGCGCGCCGGCAATCGACCACCGTCACCGAAGCGCCGGCCGCGGCCAGCGCCGAGGCCGGCTCATAGGCGCTGTCGTTGTTGGTCGCGACCACGATCTCGCGGCCGACAAGTACGCCATGCCGGCGCAGATAGCTGAGTGCGGCATCGGCGGAAAGGATTCCGGGCAGGTCGTTGTTGGCGAACGGCACGGGCCGTTCGATCGCGCCCGTTGCCAGCACGATGCGACGGGGCCGCACGCGCCAAAGCGTGTCCGGCCGGCCGTCGGCGTGGCGCTGGTTGAGCGCGACCAGATTGTGGTCGTAAAGGCCGAAAGCGGCCGTCTCGCTCAGCATGAGCTGACCGGCGCCCTTCAGCCTGGCAACCGTCGCCTCGACCCACGCCCTGCCCTCGACGCCATCGACTTCGCCGACGCGGTGACGCAGCGACCCGCCGGGATGCGCCCCGTCGTCGGCCAGCACAACCGAATGCCCGGCCGCCGCCGCGCTGGCTGCCGCGGCAAGACCGGCCGGCCCGGCGCCGACCACCAGGACGTCGCAGTGATGGTTGACCTGATCGGAGACCTGGCGCGGCTTCCAGTCGCTGTCGACGATGCCAAGTCCGGCCATGGCGCGGATGCGCGGCTCGAACAGGTGCCAGTCCGGCCACATGAAGGTCTTGTAGTAGAAGGCGGCGGGCAGGAAGCGCGCGAAGCGGTCCAGAACGGCGTTGCGGTCGTTCTCAGCCGTCGGCGAAGCGTTGACGCTTGTCACCCGGATGCCGTCCGTGGCCTGCACGGTCGTGGCGCGGGCATTCGGCACCCGGCCGGCCGCGCTTTCGACATCGACCAGCGCATTGGGTTCCTCGACGCCGGAGCCCCAGATGCCGCGCGGCCGATGGTATTTGAAGCTGCGGCCGACCACAGCCTGGCCGCTCGCGAGCAAGGCCGACGCGATCGTGTCGCCCGCAAAACCCTCCACGCGGCTGCCGTCGAAGGTGAAGCTCAGCGGACGGCCGCGGTCGATGTCGCTGCCACCGGTTGTGAGACGGGAAGCGCTCATGCGCCCCGCTCCGCTTCGCCGAGCGCCGTAGAGCCCGACACCTTGTGATTGACGCTGTCGCGGCTCATCGCGAAGAACTCACCGCAGGTGAGATGCACCCAGATCTCGCGGGTTGGCCCCTTCGGATTGTCGCGCATGTGGAGGTAGCCGGCCCAGCGCTCGGCGGTCACCTCGCTGCCGTCGGGCCTCAGATTGCCCGCCTCGCCGCCATAGTGAAACTCGCTTTCTTCGCGCGGCCCGCAGAACGGGCAGGGAAAGAGCTGCATCTTGTTCTAAACCTTCAATGGGCAATGCCGGAGCCGGCGGCCTCGTCGATCAGCCGGCCGCGGGCGAAGCGGTCGAGATCGAAGGGCCGGCTGATGTCGTGATGCCTGCCGGTGGCAAGCAGGTGGGCAAGCAGGGTGCCGCCGGCGGGGATCGCCTTGAAGCCGCCCGTGCCCCAGCCGCAATTGAGGAACAGGCCGGGCAGCGGCGACTCGCCGATGATGGGCGAGGAATCCGGGACCACGTCGACGATGCCGGCCCACTGCCGCATCATCTTCAACTGGCCGAAGATCGGGAACATTTCGAGCATGCCGGCGATGACGCCTTCCAGCACCGGCAGGTTGCCGCGCTGGCCGTATGACGGGATGCGATCGAGCGCGCCGCCGATCACCAGCTCGCCCTTGTCCGATTGGCTGACATACACGCCCGTGTCCGGCGAGATCACCACCGTGTCGATGATCGGCTTGACCGGTTCGGATACGCAGGCCTGCAGCGCGTAGGAATTGACCGGCAGCCGGAAGCCCGCTTTCGCCGCCAGCACCGACGAATGGCCGGCGACAGCCATGCCCGTGCGCTCGGCCCGGATCGCGCCGCGCGAGGTGACGACGCCGCGGCAGCGCCCGTTCTCGATGATGAAGTCGGTGATCTCGCAATTCTGGATGATGTCGACGCCGAGACGGCTCGCCGCGCGCGCATAGCCCCACGCCACCGCGTCGTGACGGGCGGTGCCGCCGCTTGGCTGCCAGGTGCCGCCATAGACGGGGTAGCGCGTATCCGGGCTGAAATTGTAGATCGGCACGACGCGGCGCACGTCCTCGACCGAGAACAGCTCGCAATCGATACCGTTGACCTGGATGGCGTTGACCGACCGGGCGGCGGTTTCCATTCCAGCTTCGCTGTGCGCGAGGGTCAGGATGCCGCGCGCGGAAAACATCACATTGTAGTTCAGGTCCGTCGACAGCGTCTTGTAGAGGCTGTGGGCCAGCCCGTAGATCGCCGCGCTTTCGGGATAGAAATAGTTCGAACGCACCACGGTGGTGTTGCGGCCCGTGTTGCCGCCGCCGATCCAGCCTTTCTCCAGGAGCGCGACGTTGGTGACGCCGTGATTTTTGGCGAGATAATAGGCAGTGGCAAGCCCATGCCCGCCGCCGCCGATGATGATCGCGTCGTAGCGCGGTTTCGGGTCGGGAGAGCGCCAGGCCTTTTCCCAGCCCGTCTGGCCGGCGAGGCCTTCCTTGAAGAGCGAAAGCGCCGAGTACTGTCTCGTCATGCGCCTAGACCTTCATCACAGGTCGCAAACCTCGCCTCGCCGCAAGGACTTGGCCGCCATGTCTTCAGCTCGAGCTCGTCCAACCGATCGCCCCTTAAAACACCTGCTTTGCCTTTGGTCGCCGAACACCCCAAAGCAGCGCCAAGCGCACATTTAGCGCGAATGTACACCTGTGTCCATTCAAAGCGTATAGCGCGCTTCGGCGTGTTTCACAGATTTCGGGATGTGCGGTCCGACAAGCGCCGGCACACTCATCGGAGCCACTCCGGCACGCGCTCGGCGAAGTGAAGCGAATGCGCCCCGCAAGCAGGGTCCCTGGAGGCCGGACCGCTTTGGTTTGCGCCCGGCGCTCTTTGCAAGATCCGGTCCTGGATATCAGGCGACCACGTCGGCGCCATGCCGGCTTGTTGTTTCGGCCGCGCGCAGGAACGCAACGAGCTTTTCGTTGAAGATCGCCGGCTTCAGCAGGAAGGGCGCGTGCTTGCCGTCCTGGATGTCGTCCGGCTCGCCGGTCCACTGCTCGAGCTTCAGGTCCCGGAAATATTGATGGTTCAGGAACGGATCGTTCGAGCCGTTCAGGATGGCGAACGGAACCGCGGCCGAGCGCAGGAAGCGCATCTGTCGCGGCCAGTCGACGATCTGGAGCTTGCCCAGCGTATAGGCGCGGGCACGCCCGTCGGTCCGTCGCACGGCCCGGTGAAGGTGGATCGTCTCGGCTGTCTTCGGGCCGGTCGTAGACGCAGCGAAGTCACGGCTCTCGGCCGGCGACAGGAAGGTCTTGCTCGCCAAAACGAAATGGCTGGTCGCGTCATAGGCGCGGCCGACATCTTCCGGAACGACCCTGAGCGGCGGCGTGCCGGAAACGGCAAGCGCCCGCACGGGATAGTCGCGGGCCGCAAGCTCGATGGCGATATAGCCGCCCAGCGACCATCCGAACACAAAGGGGTTTGCCGCGCTGAGCGCCTTGAGCACGTCTTCGGCCACGTCGGCGAAGGCCTCGACGCTATAGTCCTTTTCCGGATCGGCGTTGTCGGACACGCCGTGACCAGGCAGGTCGAAGGAGATGACGCGATAACGATCGCGGAGCGCCTTGAACTGGTTGGCGAAGACCTCCTTGGCGGAGGAGTTGCCGTGGATGAGGAGAAGCGCCGGCTTGTCGCCGCCGGTGTCGGCAACGGCGATCCTGCCATGGCGGGTGGCGACCATCGTCTCATGCGCCCCGGTCATCGCTTCCCGCTGGCCGAGGCCAAAGCGGCGGCGCAATCTGGCCGTCGCCTGCGAACGCGCCACGTCGAGCGCTTCACGAAGCGTCTGCAGCAATGCCCAGAGCCCACCCGGATAGAAGATCAAGATGACGATCAGCAACAGCGACATGATGATGTTGCGCCAGGCGCCGTAGGCGGCGAAGACCTCCGACACCATGGTCACGAAGAAGGCCGCGAGGATCGGACCCCAGATCGTTCCGGCGCCGCCGAGCAGAAGCATCGAGAGCAGCAGGCCGAGCAGCCCGAGGCCGAAATTGTCGGGAGAGGCAACGCGCATGTAGGAGCCGTAGAAGCCGCCGGCCACGCCGCTCAGCGCCGCGCTCACCGTCAGCGTGAACAGCCGGGTGCGCGTTTCCGACATACCGCGCGAGATGGCGTAGTATTTGTGGTCGCGCATGGCCACGATGGCGCGGCCGAAACGCGAGCGAGTGATCTTGTAGAGGATGATGGTGGAGGCCACCAGCATCAGCAAGGCCAGATAATAGTAGCCGACCTTGCCGCCGCGGTTGAAACGGTAGCCGAAGAGCTCGAGCGCCGGCAGGCTCACCATGCCCGACGTGCCGCCGGTGATGTCGGACTGGCTGATGATGATCTGGTAGAGCACCTGCGAGGCCGCGATGGTCACCAGGATGATGTAGATGCCTGAAAGCCTGAGGATGGGCAGCGTTATGAGGGCCGCGACAAGCCCCGCGGCAACACCGGCGAACGCTATGCCCAGCCATGGCGACAGGCCGAGGGTCTGGCCGACCAGTCCGAACGCGTAGGTGCCGATGGTGAAGAGCGCGACATGGGCGAAATTGAAGAGGCCGCCATAGCCGAGGCTGAGGTCCCAGCTCGAGGCCACGATGCCGAACACGAAGGCCAGAACCAGGAGATGCCGCAGATACATGCTTGACGACAGCAGCGGCACAAGCGCCAGCACGGCCAGGACGACCAGAACCGGGATCAGCCCGGAGCTGCGGGCGAAGGACGGGCTATACCGCATCAGACGGATTTCCTGTATCGGCCGAACAGGCCTTCTGGCTTGGCGACGAGCACGACGATCATGATGGCGAAGAGCACCGTCGGGCTCCAGTAGAGGCCGACGAGATAGGTCATGACAGCCTCGAGCAAGCCGACGATGAAGGCCGCGTAGATCGGGCCGGTGAAGCGCGCGATGCCGCCGAAGATCACCACGATCAGCGCTTTCATCAGCGGATCGGAGCCCATCGAAGGGTTCATGAAGCGGATGGAGCCGATCAGGATGCCGGCCAACGCCGCCAGCGCAGCCGACAGGCCGAAGGCGATCGCATAGAGCCGCTCGACGTCGATGCCCATGAGCTGCGCCGCCTCGCGGTTCTGCGCCACGGCGCGCATGGCGCGACCAAGCGGCGCGCGCTGCAGGAACACGCCGAGCGCCGCCAGGATGACGAGCGCCAGCGCCACCACCGCCATCTCGTTGCGGGATATGGTGATGCCGAGGAGCGACATGTCGCCGCCGAGCAGCGGAGAGAGCTGCTTATTGCGCGGCCCCCAGACGAGGTTGATGACGTTTTCCAGGATGGTCGCGCCGGCAAGCGTGGTGATGACGGATTTCACCACGATGTCCGGGTTTCGTTCGAAAGGCTTGATAAGGAGGTAGTAGACGAACATGCCGATGACGAACATGCCGATGATGGAGATCCCTGCCCCGGCCAGCAGGCCGGCGCCCGAGGCCTCGGTGCTGGCGATCTGCCAAGCGATATAGGCGCCGAGCGCGATGAAGGTGCCGTGGGCGAAATTGAAGATGCCGAGCGTCGTCCACACGAGCGCCAGCCCGGTCGCCATCAGCGCGTAGAGCGCGCCCAGCACGATGCCGCCGAGCAGGATCAGGTTAAGCGTCTCAAGGGTCAATGGTGATCCTCGCCGAACATCAGTTTCATGATCTCTTCATGCGTAGGCATGTCCACCTTCTCGATGCGGCGCGAGATGCGGCCGTGATCAAAAAGGTAGAGCGTGTCGATCAGTTCCTCGAGGAAGGCGATGTCCTGATCGACCACTATCAGCGGCACGCCGGATTCCCGGATGGTCTGGATCGCCGAAGCGAGTTCCCCGCGCAGCTTGGGCGACAGCCCCAGCGTCGGCTCGTCGAGAATGAGAAGCTTCGGCGCAGCCATCAGCCCGACGCCTATGGCCACCATCTGGCGCTCGCCGCCCGAAAGGAAGCGTATCTTGTGGTCGAGACGCTCGTGCACCCGGGGAAAGAGCCGGAAGACCGTATCCAGTGTCTCAGCCGCATTGGCGCGCCCGCGGGAAGCATAGGGCGCGATCGACAGCGTTTCGGCGACAGTCATGTCCGGAAACAGCAGGTTCCCCTGCGGGACATGGATCAGCCCGGCGCGCGCCACCGCTTTCGGATCCATCCGGCGCCGGGTAATGGCGTCGTAGTTGAAATTGCGCCAGCGCCGGCTGCCGCGCGCGCCCGGCCGGTTGAGCTGGACACCATCGAAGAAAATGTCCCCATCCCACGGGTCGATGATGCCGGACAGGGTTCTCAGGAAGGTCGTCTTGCCGTGACCGTTCGGGCCGAACAGCCCCACGCTGGCACCCTGCACCAGCGAAAGGTCGATCTTGCGGAAAATCTGCAGCGGCTCGTAGCCGCCGTCGAGGCCCCTGACATCGAGAAGAAGCGTGTCCGTCATCGTGCCTGCCCCAGATAGGCTTCGATCACTTTCGGATCGGCAACGACTTCGGAGGGAAGCCCCTGGGCGATCACCCGGCCCTGGTCGAGGACGATAAGCCGGTCGCAGACCGACATCAGCAGCGGCAGGACATGCTCTATGAGCAGAATGGCGATACCGCGCTGGCGCAGCCCGAGAATAAGCGCCTTCATGTGCTCGATCTCGCCGGGCGTCAGGCTCGACGCCGGCTCGTCGAGCAAAAGCACGCGTGGCGACATGGCCAAGGCGCTGGCGATCATCAGTATCTTGCGGAAGAAGATGGGAAGCGTCGCGGTCGGCGCGTTGTGCAGCGTCTGGGGAAAGCCCACGATGTCGAGCACCGCGACCGCGGCGATCTCATTCTCTCTCTGCCCCTGCCGCTTGCCGCTGTGCTCGATGGCCACCAGCACATTGTCGATGGCGCTCAGCGAGGTGAAGATGCTTTCGCGCTGGAAGGTGCGGGCGATGCCGGAACGGCTCACCTCCTCCGGCGCCACGTTCTGGATTTCCCTGCCATCGAAAACGACGCGGCCGCTGTCGGCCGGAAAGGGGATGTTGGTCAGGATGTTGAACAGCGTGCTCTTGCCGCTGCCGTTCGGCCCGGCGACGCCGAGTATTTCGTTCTCGGCCAGCGCAAAGCTGACGCCGCCCACAGCGCGCAAGCCGCCGAAGGACTTGGTGAGATTTTCAGCCGTAAGGATCATGCAAGACTGCTTTGACGAAAGCGAAACGCTGTTGGGCTTCGGCGCCGGGAAGAAGCGCCGGCGCGATAGGTCGCGCCGGCACATCGGACATTTCGGGTGCCGACCGGAAGACCTCGGCTATTGCTTGATCCAGGGCGGAAGCTTGAAATCGCCAGTCGCGTATTTCTTCGGCCCGATCAGGAAGCGCTTGCCGTCCCAGATCTGGTAGAAGGTCACCGGAATGTGGTTCTCGTCCTGCACGGCGAGATGCGTCGCCTGGTCGAATTCCACCGGCCCCGGCGCGGCGTCGACCTTGGTTTCGCCGAGCGCCTTGCCGATTGCGTCATGATCCTTGGGATCGCCGACCTTCTCCAGCGCGGCGAAATACATCTGGGCCTCTTCGTACAGAGCCGAGCCGTAGACGCCCGAAGCGACCTTGAACTTGTCCTGGTACTTCTTCAGCACCTCCTGCCCGCGCGGCCAGCCGGGCGAGTCGATGGCGCCGCCGATCAGGTTGTAGAGGACGCCGTTCGACTGCTCCTTGGTCAGGTCGACGAATTCAGGCACCGACGGCGCGTATTGCAGGAAGACCAGGCTCTGGGTCGGCTGCTCCAGGAACTGTTTCAGGAACAGCGCGGAGTTCGAGGGCTGATAGTCGGTGTTGACCACGAGGTCGGGCGGGTCCTGCCGCACCTTGGCAAGGATGGCGCGCCAGTCGTTGACGGGGCCGAACGGCACCATCTCGTCCACGGTCACGGTCCAGCCGGCGGCGGAGAAGGATTTCTTCATGCCTTCCGAGATGACCTTGGAATAAGGGTTGTCCGACGAGATCATCGCCAGCTTCTTGGCCGCCGGCTTGAACTTGCCGTCGGCGATCAGTCCTTCCACCAGGGGAAGCACGTCGGTCTCGTAGCCCTTGTAGGACGGCGACAGCGACCAGCAGCAATTGTAATTGCCTGGATCCTTGCTCACGATGCCGGCGAACGAACCGGACGGGCCGGACGAGATGTAAGGCATGTTGGCGTCGGCGAAGAGATCGACCTCGAACAGCGACAGGCTCGCATAGCCGGTCAGCACGACCTGGACGCCTTCGGTGTTGATGAGGCGCTGCGCCGCGCTGCTGACATTGTCGGGCGACCCGTCCTTGACGTCCGCCGAGATGATCTCGAACGTGTGGCCGGCCACGCCGCCGCTGGCGTTCTTTTCGTCGACGGCGAGCTCCACGCCCTTGATGAAGTCCGCACCGTCGGAGGCCGAAGGTCCCGAAAGCGGCGCGAGCACGCCGATCTTGACGACGTCGGCGGCCGCCGCGCCGATTGCCGTGCCCAGGGTCGACGCGCTCAGCGCGCCGACAAGAAGCAATTGTCTCAGTAGTCCCCTCTGCATCAGATCATTCCCCATTTTTGCGATGTTCAGTCTTCGCGGCAGGCCCTTTTCAGGCATGACGCGCATGGTCAATCAGCCGGTCGATGAAGCCGACACAACGTTCGAGCTGCTCGACGGCGATCCATTCGTCGGTTATGTGCGCCTCACTGTCGCGCCCCGGACCGCAGATGATGGTCGACATGCCGGCGGACTGGAAGATGCCGGCCTCGGATCCATAGTTCACGGCCGTCACCTCGTTACGGCCGGCAAAACGCTTGGCAAGCGTTTCGGCGTGCGAGCCCGCATCGGGAATGAAGGGCGGAACGTCGTAGGCGATATTGGTCACCACGCCGGAGCCTGCGAAGCCTTCCTTCATGGCTGGAACGACCTTGCCGTCGCTGAACGCCCGGAACCTTTCCACGAGCGTCTCCAGCACGCCGCCGCGCGTGGCGCGGATATCCCATTGGAAGGCGCAATCGCCGGGGATCGCGTTGCGCGCCGTGCCTCCCTGGACGACGCCGACGCTCACCGTCGTGTAGGGCACCTCGAACGGCGAGTCCGCCTCCGGCGCCGAACGGAGCTCGTTCGCGTAGGAGCGCAATTCTCCCATCAGGTCCATGGCGTGGAAGATGGCGTTCACGCCGAGGTCGGGGCGCGAGGAGTGACAGGCCTTGCCGGTCACGGTGGTGAGCAGGCCCGCGCTTCCCTTGTGGCCGCCGACGACGCCCATGCCGGTCGGCTCGCCGACGAAGACGGCAAGTTGCGGCGGCAAGGTCTTCGCCATGTGCTCTATGATGCCGTGCACGCCCAGGCATCCGACCTCTTCGTCATAGGACCACGCAAAGTGGATGGGTGCTGCAAGCGGTTTCTCCAGCATGGCGGGTACACCGGCCAGCGCGCAGGCGATGAAACCCTTCATGTCCGAGGTGCCGCGGCCGTAGAGCCTGTCGCCGTCACGCCACATATTGAACGGATCGCGCGACCACTCCTGTCCATCGACCGGGACGACATCGGTATGGCCGCTCAGCACATAGCCTGGACGGTCGGCCGGCCCGATCGTCGCGAACAGGTTGGCCTTGGCGCCGGTCGCGTCGGGGATGATGACGCTCTCCACCCCGAAACCGGCGAGATAGGCCTTGATGAAGTCGATCGCCTCCAGATTCGACCGGCTGCTGACGGTGTTGAACCCGACCAGCCGGCTCAGGAGTTCGATCGCGGAAGAATGTGTCATTGTCTTTCCTGGTTCGCCCGGTTCGGCGCAGTGATTGCCGATCAAAGCCGGTAGAAGCGCTTGGCGTTGTCGTGGAACAATCGCGATTGCTCCTGTGGCGACAGGACGGCAGCGATCTTCTTGAAGGTGTCGTAGATCTGGTCGAAGCTCATCTGGATCTTCGAGACCGGATAATCCGTGCCGAACATGCTGCGCTCGGTGCCGAAACAGTCGATGCAATGCATGGCGACGTCGCGCACGCTTTCCAGCGTCCAGTTGTGGTCATAGGCGCCCGGGTTCGAGATCTTGATGGCAATGTTGGGACAGGCGGAGATGTGCTTCAGGCCGTCGCGCCAGCGCTGCATGCCTTCCGGATCGCGGTCGATCGGGCTGCCGCAATGATTGATGATGATCTGCAGGCCGGGAAGCGCCTCGGCGATTTCCCGCACGACGCCGGCCTGGTAGGGATACATCATCAGCTCGAGATTGAGCCCATGCTCCTGCAGCCGGGCGATATCGCGGCGCCACTGCGGGTTACGCCCAAGCTCGGGGTCGGTCACGAAGCATTTCTTCGGGTCCGGGTGCCAGCTCAAAATGCCGCGGATGCCGGTCATCCGGTCGAACGCCGCCTGTCTCGAGATGGCGTCTGCCGCTTCCGGCTTGCCCAGCGAAGCGCCACCGACGTAGCGCGATGCGACGCCCTTCGACTTGTCCAGGGTTTCCAGCCAGCGGGTCTCCCCCACCGGATCGCCGGCCCACAACGCCTCGATATGGACCGTGGCGACGATATTATGTCCGCTGGAATCGCGCACATAATTGTCCACCAGATAGTCCGTAGCGATCTCGGAAAGACCGGCTACCGCCTGCACGGAAGGGTCCGTGGGCAGCAGCCATGGATGCTTGCCCATGGAGAGATCCCACAGGTGATGGTGCGGATCGATGATCGGTCCCGAATACATGAACACTCCCGGTGTGGAGACGCGGCCAAACCGGGAGTGTCAGCGCTCACGACTCCTACCGGAACCCGCATGCTAACCGTCCCTGTCCGGTCCGCAACCCAAGCAGTCATAGTGATTGCAACAAAAATGCCGGTATTGTCTTTCTGGGACACGATTTCACGGAAAGGACTCCACCGGCATCCATCTCAGTCGACAGCGACGGACCAGCCATGCCTGTCGGGCACGGCGCCGGCGTGGAGTCCCGTCAGCTGTTCGAACAACTTCGCCGCCACCGGCCCTGTCTGGCCGCCGTTGACGACGATCCTTTCGCCGCGCCAGGCGAGCTCGCCCACTGGAGAGATCACGGCAGCCGTGCCGACGCCCCACATCTCCTCCAGCCTGCCCGTCCTGGACGCCGCCACCACGTCCTCGATGTCGATGGGCGCCTCGGCCACCTCCATGCCCCAGTCATGCAGGAGCGTGAGCACGCTGTCGCGCGTGATGCCCGGCAGGATCGAATCGCTCAACGGCGGCGTGAGGATGCGGCCGCCGATCTTGACCATGATGTTCATGGTGCCGACCTCCTCGAGGTAGCGGCGCTGGACGCTGTCCAGCCACAGAACCTGGCTGAAGCCGGCGGCGGCGGCCTCGCGGCCCACCTTGAGGCTGGCGGCATAGTTGGCGCCGGCCTTGGCCGAGCCAATCGCGCCCTTGGCCGCGCGCACACGCGTCTCCGAGACGAGGATGCGTACCGGGCCCGCGCCTTCCGAATAATAGGAGCCGACGGGGCAGAGGAAGATGAGATAGGTGTAGGTCTTGGAAGGCCGCACCACCATGTAGCCTTCGGTTCCCACCATGGTCTGGCGCACATAGATGGCGTTGCCGCGCTTGGCCGGCACCCAGTCACGGTCGAGACCGATCAGCTTGCGCATCGCGGCAAGCACGAGGTCGGGATCGACCGCCGGCATGCACAGTTCGCCCGCGCTGCGGTTGAGACGCGCGATATGGGCCTGCGGCCGGAAGAGATGGATCGAGCCGTCTTCGCGGCGATAGCCCTTGGACCCGTCGAAGATCGACTGGGCATATTGGATGACGGAGGACGAGGGGTGGAGCTGCAGCGGGCCGAACGGCACGATGCGCGGGTCGTGCCAGCCGCGTCCTTCCGTATACTCCATCTGGAACATGTGGTCGGAGAAGTAGTCGCCGAAGCTCGCCTTGAGGTCTTGCGGGATGGACTTGCGCGCCGCGGCGCGCGTGACGGGAATGTCATGCATGATGCTATGGATATCCTGATTGTCGATGAGGGTGGCGGGCGGTGCCCGCGCAACCGAGGTGCCGCTCAGGCCGGGGACGCCAGATGCCCCAGGCAGTCGCCGGCTTCCACCAGCGAGAAGGTGCGGATGCAGACGGCGAAACCGCCATGCCTGAAATGGACGGACACCGGTTCGGCCCACGGATTGTCCAGATCGTAGATCAGACCGGCAAGCGCGCCGGCCGGCACCTCGTCGCCGAGCGCGAAGCGCGGCTCGAAGAAGCCCCGGCGCGGAGCGAAGGCATAGAGGCCTGGATCGTCCATCACCAGCCGGCGCACCTTTCCGCGGCGCTTCGGCAAAGGGGCCGCGGGCGCCAGCACCTTCAGATGCGACAGCACCGCGCGCAGGCCGTTCTCCACGACAGCCAGCCCTTCGATATTGACAGTCGAGCCGCCGCCGAACTCCCCGGTGACGAAGAAGACGTTGTTCTGGTGCGCATAGTTGCCGATGACGCGGTCTTCGCCGCTCAGCGCCCGGATGCTGTCGAAATACACCACGTTCGGCGGGTCGAAGGCGTCGATGAACTCTTCCAGGCGCTGCTTCTGTTCGGGATCGGACCAGCGCGGCGCGAGCAGCGTCGGCAGGTATTGCAGCGAACTGCCGCCGGCATGGAAATCGACCAGGTAGTCCGAACGCGGCAACAGCTCGGTGGTGACGTAATGCGCAATCATCTCCGTCGCCGTGCCGTTGCGCTTGCCGGGAAAGGTGCGATTGAGGTTGATGTCGTCGATCGGCGAGGTGCGGGTGCCGGCGACAAAGGCGGGGTAGTTGACCGCCGGAACGACGATCAATCGTCCCGAAAGCCGGGAAAGGTCGAGCTCACGGACAAGCCGCGCCAGCGCGATCGGTCCCTCATATTCGTCGCCATGGACGCCGCCGGTCAAAAGGACCGTCGGGCCTTCACCGTTCTTCGCCACCGCGATGGGGATGGCGATGTGGCCATAGGCGGAGCGATGCACGGAATGCGGCAGCCTGAGCGTGCCCGTCTGCAGGCCGTCGCGATCGAAGTCGATATTCGTTCCGATCATGGACCTGTCGTCGCTCATCGCATCCCTCCGTGCTTCAGCCGCATCGACTGGCAAGCGTAGGGCGAGCGAGAAAGGCAAGTCTTGCGCGATAGGGCCTAAAGCGCGTCGCGATCCTTCAGATTCGCTCCATGCGCTTAGTTCTTGATTCTATGTATGTCTTTGTCCCGAGACCGGTTCCACTTTCGGGAGACATGCATCGATCTTTCGCAGATCGGCCATGGCCGGCCCCCGTGCGGGACAGCCCACCCGTTCAGACGAGCTCACGCCGCCAGCGCATCGGCGTCAGGCCGGTAGCCTTGCGGAAACAGGTGGTAAAATGGCTCTGATCGGCGAACCCGCAGGTGAGCGCGACGTCGGCCAGTTGCAGCTTCTGCTTCCTCAGCAAGTCCTTGGCGCGATCGACGCGCCTGTGCACGATGAAATTGTGGGGCGTCTGGCCTGTGGACTGGCGGAACATGCGCGTGAAATGCCGCACGCTCCATCCGGCCAAACGGGCGAGATCGGCGAGCGCGATTTCTTCCTGCAGATGGGCGTCGATGTAATCGCAGACACGCCGCCAATCACGCGAGGAGAAGGCGCCGGTCGCCGGATGCGGGGTCCCGGCTTTCGCAAGGATGAGAACCTGGCAGATCAGCGCAAGCACCATGCTGTCCACCAGCATGCGGCCCATCTGACCCTGTGGATCGCCAAGCGTCCAAAGCTGCTGGAGAAGCGTGCTCACCACGGTGTTGGGCGCCGTGGATCCGGACAGCGGCTCGAGCGCCGATGACAGGTCGTCGGGACATTCCGGGCCGAGCAGGCTTCTGACATGGTCGACCGGCACGGCCAGGATGACCAGCTTGCGGGGACCGCCGACGCGCCAGCGGCTCTCGACATTGGGCGGCACCACGATGAGATCGCCGGTGCGGGACTTTCCCCCTGCCCACCCGGCGCCCATGTTCCAGTCGTAGGAACAGGCTGGCGCCGACAGCGGCGTGGATATGACGACTTCCTCGACGGCCGGGTCGGCAAGCTCATGCCGCCCCTGCTCGACCAGTATCATGCTGTAGCGCCCGGTGCCCTCGATGGTGCGATGCTGCTGGGGAAAGGCGGAATAGGAAGACCTGCGGTAGAACTCCGCATAATTCTCATACGCTTCCCGCCCGACCTGCACATTCTCGGTCCTCATGACCGGCCTCCAAGGAGCCAAATTTCGCTTCGCAAATTCGACCTGAAGCGGGTCGGCGTTTCAAGGAAAACCCGCACTGCCCCGCTCGCGTTTGTAGCATGAACTTTTCCGGGGACCGCAAGATGCGTTCCCCGGATCGTGCTCCAAGTTTTTGTTTTCATGCATGTGGTTGTCCCAGAACCGCTGCACACTTCTGGGCGACATGCATTTTTGCTCTTCTGCATGTCGTTGTCCCAGAACCGCTGCGCACTTCTGGGCGACAAGCATGAAGGACGCACTTTGCCGGCTCAACAGCCTGGCCGCTCAGACGAGCGGGTCGGGAGCCGCGCTTTCGCCGCGACCCTGCTGCAGGATCATCCGTCCGCGGTCGGAGGAGGCGCGGCGGTACTTCGACGCCGCCTGATAATCGGTATCGTTGTACCAGGCTTGGGCCGTGGCCTCGTCCGGAAATTCGAGGATGACCATGCGGTCGGTGAAGGTCTCGCCCTCGCAAGTGGTCACCGGATCGCCCCGCGTCAGGAACTTCCCGCCATATCTCTTCAACGTGGCAGGGGTGAGCGCGGTGTACTTCTTGTACGTCTCGGGATCGTGGACCCTCATCGTGCAGATCATATAAGCGGCCATGGCCTCCTCCTTGATTTTCGATCGAGCTTATAGCTTTGCCGAAGCGCATTCACGATAAATTTCGGTTGTTATCGCCGGCCTTTCGCGCATAATCACCAAGGTATCGAGAAATTGTAGCTGAAAGCGCCATGGTCCCACTGGACGCCATCGACCATCGCATCCTGCGCGAGCTGCGGCAGGACGGCCGTATCTCGACGGTGGATCTGGCCGAGCGCGTCGGCCTTTCGCCCACGCCCTGCGCGCGCCGGCTGAAGCGGCTCGAGGAAACCGGCGTGATCCAGGGCTATGCGGCCCGTATCGATCCGGCGGCGCTGGGCCTCGGCGTCTGCGTGATGGTTTCCGTGCGCCTGGGACAGCAAGGCCCCGAAGGTGCCGGCCTGTTTCTGGACGAAGTGGCGAAACACCCGGAGATCACCGAATGCCTGCTGGTGACGGGAAACATCGACTACCTGCTGCGGGTATGGGTGAAGGACATCGCGGCGCTTCGCGAATTCATCAGCAACGTGCTGCAGTCGATCCCGTCGGTGGCCGAGACGTCGACGATGGTGGTGCTCAATCCCGACGAGACCAATCTCTAGGGACATGCTGATGCAGAAAACATCGTCCTTTGGTGGTCTACAGCTTACGACAAAATTGGTCCGGCAATCGGCGAGCGAATTGTCGAACGGAAATGGAGGGATCTGACATGGCATTCGATATCGTTGGTGCGGCTCAAGCGCTGGTGCGCGGCCATCGGGACAACACGCAGTTCGTGACGATCGAGGGATTGTCGGACCTTGCCTCCGCCTACAAAGTACAGGACGCCTATGTCGGATCGATCATAGGCGACGACCGCATAGCCGGTTACAAGATCGGCCTGACCTCGCACAGCATGCAGAGCATGTGCGGGATCGACCATCCCGTCGCCGGCGCCGTTTTCGGGCGGCGGGTGATGCACAGCGGAGCCAAGCTCTCGCTGACAGGCTACGGCCATCTCGGCGTGGAATTCGAGATCTGCGCCCGGCTCGGCCGCGATCTCGCGCCGCGCGCCGCGCCCTATACGCGCGACGAGGTCGCTGCGGCGGTCGACGGCGTCTGCGCGGCGGTCGAGGTCGTAGACGACCGCCACGCCGATTATTCGGTGCTGGATGTCCGCTCGCTGGTCGCCGATAATTCGTGGAATGCCGGCGTGGTGCTGGGCGATTTCGTCGCCCCGCCGGCAGCGCTGGAGAAAGTCGAAGCGGTCGTCTACCAGGACGGTGTCGAGATCGGCAGAGGGGTCGGCGCCGATGCGCTCGGTCACCCCTATGAGCCGCTGGCCTGGCTGGCCGACCATCTCGGCGCTTCCGGCAGGGGCATGAAGGCGGGCGACATCGTCATGACGGGCAGCATCGTGCGCACGCGCTTCCCCGACAAGGCTTTTTCCTATCGGTTCGACATTGCCGGTCTTGGCAGCGTCGAGGTCAGCGGCGCCTGAGCCGCCGCATCATCGGAGAGAACGGATGGATCTTGGATTGAAGGGCAGGAACGCGCTCGTGCTGGGCGCTTCCAAAGGATTAGGCCGCGCCGTGGCCAAGGAGTTGCTGGACGAGGGCGCGCGCGTGGCGATCTGCGCCCGCACCGCCGCGGCGCTGGAGCAGACCGCCCGCGAGATCGGCGCGACGGCGCTCGTCTGCGACCTCGCGAAGCCGGGCGCTGCGACGGAGCTGGTCGAGCGGGCCAAGGCGACGCTCGGCGCGCCTGACATCGTGGTGGTCAACACCGGCGGCCCGCCCACCGCGCCCTTCGACGAGATCACCATCGAGCAATGGCGCGCCGCCTTCGACAATCTGTTCATGAGCGCGGTGGAGATCGTGCGGGCGGTGCTGCCTTCGATGCGCGAGAAGAAATGGGGCCGCGTGCTGTTCGTGACCTCCATCGCCGCGAAGGAGCCGATCAACCGCTTCGCGCTGTCCAACTCGCTGCGCGCCGGCATCCACGGACTGATCAACACGCTGAGCAAGGAAGAAGCGGCCAACGGCATCACCTTCAACGCGCTGATGCCGGGCTATACGCTGACCGAGAGGCTGGCGGATGCGAAGCTCGACCTGGAAAAGGTGAGCCAGGCCATACCCGCCAGGCGCATCGGCCGTCCCGAGGAGTTCGCGGCGCTGGCAGCCTTCCTCGCTTCCGACCGCGCTTCCTACATCACCGGCCAGGCCGTCGCCTGCGACGGCGGCGCGCTCTGGTCGATCTGACAGCGGCCTGCCTCACCGTGGAGGCTACTCGAACGAGTAGGTAAATCCTTCCGGCGACGCGTCCACGGTGACTTTCGCCATCTTCTTGCCCTCGAGCGAGCGGTTGAGCACGCCGCGGCTGAGTTCCGGCAGCAGCGTGTTGGTGAGGATGGCGTCGATCATGCGGCCGCCGGATTCGATTTCGGTGCAGCGCGCCTTGACCAGATCCATGACGCCGTCGCCGATCACCAGTTCGGCGTCGTTCGTAGCCTTGAGGCGGCGCGCGATCTTGCCGAACTGATGCCGGGCGATCGCCTCGATCATCGCGTCCGACAGCGGATAGTAGGGAATGGTCACCACGCGACCGAGGAAGGCGGCCGGGAAGACCTTCAGCAGCGGGGCGCGCAGCGCGGTGTCGAGATCGTCGATGCCGGTCCGCACCGTGCCGTTCCTGGTGCGATCCATGATGACGTCGGAGCCGACATTCGAGGTGAGCAGGATCAGCGTGTTCTTGAAGTCGATCCGGCGGCCTTCGCTGTCGTCCATCATACCCTTGTCGAAGACCTGGAAAAAGATCTCGTGCACGTCAGGGTGCGCCTTCTCGACCTCGTCGAGCAGGATCACCGAATAAGGTTTCCTGCGCACGGCCTCGGTCAGGATGCCGCCCTTGCCGTAGCCGACATAGCCGGGCGGCGCGCCCTTCAGCGTCGAGACGGTGTGCGCTTCCTGGAACTCCGACATGTTGATCGAGATCAGGTTCTGCTCGCCGCCATAAAGCGTCTCGGCCAGCGCCAGCGCGGTTTCGGTCTTGCCGACGCCGGAGGGGCCGCAAAGCAGGAAGACGCCGACCGGCTTTTCCGGCGCGCCGAGACCGGCGCGGCTGGTCTGCACGCGCCGGGCGATCATCTCCATCGCGTGGTCCTGGCCGACCACGCGCTCTGACAAGGTGGCGGCGAGCTTGAGCGCCTTTTCGGTCTGGCTGGAGAGCATGCGTCCGGTCGGGATGCCGGTCCAATCCTGCACCACGGCGGCGACCGCATTGCGATCGACCGACGGCAGGATGAGCGGTGTCTCGCCCTGCGCCGCGGCAAGTTCGGCCATCAGCTCGCGCAGCCGCGCGAGGTCACCGGCCGGCTCGGCGGAAGCCGTTTCGGCCTTCGCAGTCTTGGCCGGCTTGGCTTTGGAGGCTTTGGTCCTCTTGGTCTCGTCAGCCTTGCTCTCGCTGATCTTGCTTTCGGGGAGCTTTTGCTCGGGCGCCTTTGCCGCGCCCTCCGCACTCGCCGTCTCCGCAGCGGCCTCTTCGCCCGCTGCCTCGTCGAGCGGCACGCCTTCGCCGCGTAGTTTGGCGCGCAGGTCGAGTATCTCGCTCACCAGCGCTTTTTCCCGGTCCCAGCGCGCCTGGGCTGCGGCGAGACTTGTCTCGGTTTCCGCCAGCCCGGCATCGACACGGGCCTGACGGTCGGCGACGTCGATGCCGATCGCCGCCTCGCGGCCAATGATGCCCCTCTCCACTTCGAGCGCCTGGCGGCGGCGCAGGATATCCTCGACTTCGGCCGGCGTCGCATGCTGCGAGACCGCGACGCGCGCGCAAGCCGTGTCGAGCAGGCTGACCGCCTTGTCCGGCAATTGCCTGGCCGGGATATAGCGGTGCGACAGCGAAACCGCCGCCTCGATCGCTTCGTCCAGGATCTGCACCTTGTGGTGCTGCTCCAGGACGCCCGCGACGCCGCGCAGCATCAGCACGGCCACCGCTTCCGAGGGCTCATCGATCTTGACCACCTGGAAGCGACGGGTGAGCGCCGGGTCCTTCTCGATATGCTGCTTGTACTCAGCCCAGGTCGTGGCCGCGATGGTGCGAAGCTCGCCGCGCGCCAGCGCCGGCTTCAAGAGATTGGCCGCGTCGCCGGTCCCGGCGGCGCCGCCGGCGCCGATCAGCGTATGCGCCTCGTCGATAAACAGGATGATCGGCACCTCTGAGGCCTGGACCTCGTCGATCACCGCCTTCAGCCGCTTCTCGAACTCGCCCTTGACGCTGGCGCCAGCCTGCATCAGCCCGACATCGAGCATGCGCACGCTGACATTCTGCAATGTCGGCGGCACGTCGCCCTGGGCGATGCGCAGCGCAAAGCCCTCGACCGCCGCCGTCTTGCCGACGCCGGCCTCGCCGGTGAGGATCGGGTTGTTTTGCCGGCGTCGCATCAGGATGTCGACGATCTGCCTGATCTCCGGATCGCGGCCGACGACCGGATCGATCTTGCCGTCGCGGGCGCGCTGGGTGAGATCTGTGGCGTACTTGGCTAACGCCGAATCCCCGCCCGGACCGCGCTTCATCGGCGTCTCGGCAGCAGCGGCAGCAGGAGGTGAGCCGGCTTCGAGCGAGCCTTCGGTGACATCGGCGAAGCGGGAAATGACACCGTCGGCGTCGATCTTGTCGAACTCCGCGCTGATCTTGGACACAAGGCCTTCCAGCGCCGGCGTCTTCAGGCAGGCAAGCAGGATATGAGCGCTGCGCACCTCTTCGACGCCGAATTCCAGCGTCGCCAGATTCCAGCCCTCCTGGATGGCGTGAAAAATATGGTCGGAGAATTCCTCCACCGAGGTGGCACCATAGGGCAGCTTGTCGATGGCGCGCGTCATGTCGGCCGTCAGCCGGCTGACATCCAGTCCGGCGTCGGCGACGATCATCTGCACATCCGAGCGCTCGGACAGAACCAACTGCTGGATGAAATGGGCAAGCTCGACATAGGGATTGCCGCGCAGCTTGGCGGTGTCGGCCGCGGCCTTGAAGGCGCGCACCCCCGTGGCGTTGAGCTTGGCAACCAGTTCCTTACGCTTGAAGCTCTGCGATGACCGGCGCTGTTCCATCGAACCTGCTCCCGCAACCTGCCGACCGTACCCTGCCATATAAGCGGCTGCTTGACAAAGCCGCGTGACGGATAGGGCTTTTTGAAACTATCCGGGCGGCACCGCCCGGTTACACAAGCCTTGCAAACTCGTGGCCAACAAACACGATTGCTGTCCGGGCTATGCGAGCCATTTCACATACCGGGCCCGGCAATCGCGCAATGGGTTTCGCCGAAGAGAACGGTCGCGTTTAGCTTCCGTTAGTTTTTGCGCAGATGCTCAATTGTCGTCGCATGAGGCCAGTGATAACGTTACGTCACATAGGGGTCTCAGGGCCGCTGGCTGGGGGTTAGTGTGATTGATCTCGCACTCTGGCTGAATCCTCTGAACGGTGAGAATCCGTCGGGAGAGGACTTGCGCAACGACCCGGCCTTTCATGAGCTGGAGCGCCTGACCGAACCTCAGCTCAAAGTTGTCCATGACGGCAACGGCAAGCCCACATCGCAGTCCAGTCCGGTCGACTGGACGGCGGTGCTCGAAAGGGCCGAAGAGCTGCGCTCCCGCGGCCGGGACCTGCGCCTGCTGGTCATCGTCGCACGGGCCTTAGCCAACGAAGAAGGGCTGGCCGGCCTCGCCCAGGGCCTGACGCTCATCGCCAGGACCTTCGACCAGCATTGGGACACGATGCATCCGGCATTGCGGGCGAACGCGCCGCCGCGCGACGCCGCCTTGCGCCGCATCAACGCGTTGCTCGATCTCCAGAATGCCCAGGAAGGCCTGCTGGCGAACCTGCGTGGAACCGTCTTCTTCTCGCCGCGCCAGGTCGGGCCGATCAGCGGACGCGACCTGGAACAGGGCGCGCTCGACGAGCGCGTCATGCTGCAGGAAGCGGCCTCGGGATTGAACGCCGCCGAGAAGGCGGCATTGGTGAGCGCGCACAACCAGTTGCTGAACCGGGTGCGCGCCGGATGCGCGGCGCAAATCGATCAGGCCGGCGAGGCGATGACGTCGCTCCTGGCCGACGCGCATGCCGCGATCGCCGCCCTCGACGCCGTGGACGCCGCGCTCAACGCCCGCATCGAGGGCCATGGCGCCACCGTCCCGGAATTGAAGAAGTTCCTGCAGCGTTTGCTGACGACGCTGGAGCGGAATTCCGGCGCCGGGGCCCCGGCCAGCGGCGCCGCGAAGACCGCTCCGCAGGCGGCGGAGCCGGCAACGCCCGCCCGCAACGGTCATGGAGCCGAGACGATGGCAAGTGTGGCAAGCCCCGTGGAAGCGAGCGCCGGTCTACCGGACCGGATCAACTCGCGCGACGAAGTCGTCAAATGCCTCGATCTCGTCGTCGCCTTCTATGACCGTACCGAGCCGTCCAGCCCCATCCCGCATCTCGCCCGGCGCGTGCGCCGGATGGTGCACATGGATTTCGTGGAACTGATGGAAGATCTCGCCCCGTCGGGGCTGAAGGAATTCCGGCTGCTTGCCGGTGTCGCCGATCCCAAGAAGCCGGCCCAGAAGGATGAAAGGTAACCAGCATGCCAGCAGAGAGCAAAGCGAAGGTCATCGAAAGAAACCGCGCGCCGCGCGTGCAGATCGCCTACGACGTCGAAACTTACGGCAGCCCGACGACGATCGAACTGCCGTTCGTCATGGCCGTGATGGCCGACCTTGCCGGCGCGTCGCAGACCAAGGAAGCGTCGAAGTCGGTCCTCGACCGCAACTTCGTCGAAACCGACGCCAACCGCTTCCCGAAGTTCATGGAAGCGATGGGGCCGCGCGTGAAGGCCCGGGTGAAGAACACCCTGCCGCAGGCCGAAGGCCAGGAACGGGACGAAGAGCTCGCCATCGACCTCACCTTCTCCAAGATGGGCGATTTCGCGCCGGACAAGATCGCCGAGCAGGTCCCGCAACTGGCCGAGATCCTGAAGATGCGCCGGCAGCTCGAGGAGCTGCTGGGCTTCATGGACGGCCGCGTCGACGCCGAAAAGCGCATCGCGCAGCTTCTGAACAACGAGCCGCTGCTGAGCAAGATCGCCAGCCAGGCGATGGATGACGGCAAGGGCGAGGAGTAAGTCATGGCCGAACAGCAAAAGACCGCAGCCGCCACCGCCGAGGCGGAAGCCATCGATCTCGGCGAATTCAGCGGGCTCCTTGAAAAGGATTTCAAGGTCAAGAAGGACGACAGCGAGAAGCTGCAGCAACTGGTGCGCAACCTGGCACTGGCGGCCCAGTCCCGCTCCGAGACCACGACCATCTCGTCCAACGCGATCAAGTCGATCAAGTCGCTGATCGCCGGCATCGACAAGATGCTGACGACCCAGGTCAACGAGATCCTGCATGCGCCGGAAGTGCGCGAGATGGAAGGCACCTGGCGCGGCCTCTGGTACCTGATCAACAACACCGAGACGGATAGCAAGCTGAAGATCCGGGTGATGAACATCTCCAAGGAGCAGCTGGCCGACACGCTGGAAGACTATGAAGGCCAGATGTGGGACCAGAGCCCGATCTTCAAGAAGGTCTACACGGACGAGTATTCGATGCTGGGCGGCGAGCCGATCGGCTGCATCATCGGCGCCTACGAGTTCTCGAACCATCCGCGCGACGTCGGCCTGCTGCGCAACATCTCCGGCGTGTGCGCCTCGGCGCACACGCCGTTCATCGCCGCCGCCTCGCCGCGGCTGTTCCGCATGGACAGCTGGCAGGAACTGCCGAACCCGCAGGACCTGCAGATGATCGTCAACAACCCGGCCTATGCCTCATGGCAGTCGCTGCGCGAAAGCGAGGATGCCCGCTATATCGGGCTGACCATGCCGCGCGTGCTGGCGCGCCTGCCCTACGGCTCGGAAACCGTTCCGGTGAAGGGCTTCACCTTCGAGGAAGAGGTGGGCGGCGACCACAACAAATATGTCTGGATGAACGCCGCCTTCCCGATGGGCGTCAACATCAACCGCAGCCACAAGCTCTATGGCTGGGGCACGCAGATCCGCGGCGTCGAGAACGGCGGCACGGTGCTCAACCTGCCGGTACACGCCTTCCCGACCGACGACGGATCGATCGCGATGAAATGCCCGACCGAGGTCGCCATCGACGACCGGCGCGAGGCGGAACTGGCCAAGCTCGGCCTGATGCCGATCCTGCACCGCAAGAACACCGATCTTGCGGCCTTCATCGGCGCGCATTCGCTGCAGGACGACGAGACGCGCGCCGGGCGCCTGGTCGACCCTGACGCGCAGTCGAACGAGCGGCTCAGCGCCAACCTGCCCTACCTCTTCCCGGTCTCGCGCTTCGCGCACTACCTCAAGGCGATCGCGCGCGACAAGATCGGCTCGTTCAAGGAACGCACCGACATGGAGATCTGGTTGACCGAATGGATCAACCGGTACGTGCTGGCCAATCCAGCCTTTGCCGACGACAAGGCGCGCGCCAAGCGTCCGCTTGCCGCCGCCGAGGTCCAGGTCGACAGCGTCGAAGGCCGGCCCGGTTACTACAATGCCCGTTTCTATCTGCGTCCGCACTACCAGCTGGAAGGCATCAACGCCTCGCTCCGGCTGGTGTCGGAACTGCCGTCGGTGAAGGGCTGAAATCGTAAAGTCATCTTGTTTCGTAGCGGTGGAGAAAGACAATGCCAGACAGAACCGATGCGCCTTCGATGAAGATCGACGGCTTCCTGAAAGTCCCGGACATCAAGGGCCCGAGCAAGCGCGACGGCCATGAGGACGAGATCGAGATCCATGGCGTCGATTACAAGATGATCGCGCCCTACGACCCGAATTCGCTCTCGCGGCGCGGCCGCGTGTCGATGGGAATGATCAAATTCTTCAAGCATTACGACAAGTCGTCGCCCTACCTGAAGAAGGCCCTGTTCGAGAACAAAGCGCTGGACGAGGTGGTGTTTTCGGCACGCCGCACCATCGACGGCGAGACCAGCGACTATCTGGTCGTCACGCTCACCGATGCCTCGATCATGGAATACGACATGCGGCAGGCCCGTGACGAGGCGGACCTGATCGAGGAAGAGGTCAGCTTCGCCTACAAGAAGATCAAGTTCGTCTACGACAAGGACGACGAGATCGAAATGGACGTCTATGTCGGCAAGTGAGGCCAAACGGCCTGGCGCGAAAGCGCAGCTGGCCGGCAGCTCCCGGGCAAAACGCGAGGCGGTCCAGCCCTCCCTCTGGGATCGCCTCGTCAACGATCTGCCCGGGCTGACGTCGGAGATCGACGAGCTGCGCCGTCTGCTGGACGAAGAACTCGGCGCCGAGCGCGTCGAGGCTCTTCTTGCCGGCAGCGCGCGTGTCATCGATGCCGATGCGGAATTGACGCCCGAACAGAAACGGCGACTGCACCGGCTGGTCTTCCAGACCGAGCATCGCGCCGAAATCGAAAACCGCGGCGTGGTGGTGTCGGCGCGGGTGCTCAGGGAAGCGGTCCGGCGCGACATCGAGGCCCTCTTCAACACCGAGCGTTTCGAGTCCGTACCGATGCTTTCCGATGCCGAACATGAGCAGCCCCTGGACGAATTGCCGCCGCTCGCCGACTTTCCGGAAGTGCGCCGCAGCGTCGTCAACTATGGTGTGCCGTCCTTTTCGGGCCGTTCGTCGCGGGATTTCGACCGCGATACCCTGGCGCGCGAGATCCGCGCGGTGCTCGCCACCTTCGAACCGCGCCTCAAGGAGAGCGCCACAACAGTCAACGTCACGCTCGGCGACAAGAGCGTCGGCCTCAAGATAGAGATCGACGCCGTGCTGATCATGACGCCGACGCCGGAACGCATGCGGCTACGCACCACGATCAATCTCGACAACGGCCTGGCGCGAACCGAATTCCGGGAGACCTGAGATGGATCGGGTCTTCGTGGAGTATTACGAAGAGGAACTGACCCATATCCGGGCGCTGGCCTCGGAATTCGCCGAGATGCATCCGGCGGTCGCCCGCAACCTTTCCCTCGACACCGTCCCCTGCCCCGACCCTTATGTCGAAAGGCTGCTCGATGGCGTGGCCTTCCTTGCCGCGCGCACACGACTGAAGGTCGACGCGGAGCGCTCGCGCTTCTCGCGCGCCGTGCTCGACGTGCTCTATCCGGACCTGGTGGCGCCGGCGCCGGCGACGGCGATGGCCGTACTGAAGCCTGGACAGCAGGTGCAGTCGATGATTGCCGGCCACGCCGTCGCGCGCGGCACGCGGCTGGTCTCGGGCCTGCATCCGGGGTTGTCGACACGCTCGACCTTCACCACCGCGCAAGAGGTCACGCTGTGGCCGATCGCAATCACTTCGGTCAGCTATTTCCAGGACCGCAGCGCGCTGGCCGCCGCCGGCATCGCGCCGGTCGGCGGCGTGCGCGGCGAAGCGGCGTTCCGCATCGCGTTCGCGCGAACCGGAAAAGGCAAGCTCAGCGAATTGTCACTCGACCGTCTCGACCTCTATTTTGCCGGGCGCGCCAAGGCGCCGCTCCTCTTCGACGCGATCTTCGGCGCCTGCTCGGCCGTCGGCGCGCGGGCGGAAGGCAAGACCAATCCGCTCACGGCGCTGCCCGAACCCGAGATGATCGGGATCCATGACGACGAAGCGCTGATGCCGCGCACCCGCCCGACCTTCGAGGGATACCGGCTGCTGCGCGAATATTTCATGATCCCGGAGCGCTTCCACTATGTGCGGGTCGCCGGCCTGCAGCCGGTGGTGCGCAAGTGCGATGCGGGAATGGAGATCATCTTTCTGTTCCGGCGGCCGGTGCCGGAGCTCGCCGATGTGACGGCGGCCGATTTCGAGCTGTTCGCGACGCCGATCATCAATCTGTTCGAACGCGAGTGCAACGTCATCGAGATCGATCCGCGCCGGACCCGGCAGGTCCTGCATGCCGATCGCACCCGGGCGCGCGACTTCGAGATCTTCCGCGTCACCCGGGTCGAGGACGCCGACGCCGAAGGCAGCGAAGCGGTCATTCCCGAATTGTTCAGCCTCGGGCAGAACCGCGGCAGCGGCTGGGTCTACTCGACGGAGCGGCGTCCGCGCCGGGCGACGGAGGACGAGCGCCGCGACGGCCTGACCCGCACCTCCTATACCGGCGACGATGTCTTCATCGCGATCTCGCGGCCCGCGGGAAGCCCGGCTAACCGGCCGCTCAAGCGGCTCGACGTCATGGCGCTCTGCACCAACCGCGACCTGCCGATCCTGGACGACACGCCGACGCTGACGCTGGAGACCGCCGATCCGGTGGAGGCGGTGCGGCTGCTCGGCGCGCTGCGGCCGCCGCAGCCGGCGATCCCCGCAGCGCTGCCGGCGGGCGCCGAAGGCGAATCCCGCGCCGACAATCTCGCCTGGCGGCTGGTGGCGCAGCTCTCGCTCAATTTCCTCAGCCTCGCCAAGGAAGGCCGCGGCGTCGATCCGCTGCATGCCTTGCTCGACCTCTACGCCGATCGCGGCGATCCGAGCCTTGCCCGCAACGTGCATTCGATCACCCGCATCGACTCGCGCCCGGTGATCGAGCGATTGAAGATCGACGGGCCGATGTGTTTCGGACGCGGCACGGAGGTGACGCTGCATGTCGACCAGTCGGTGCTGGCGGGCCAGAGCACGCTTTTGCTTTCGGCCTTGCTGGCGCGGCTGTTCGCCCGCCATGCCGGGATAAATGGTTTCGTGCGGACGCGTACGCGGCTGCTGCAAAAGCAGGAGGATGTGCCATGGCCGATGACGCCCGGCAATCGCTACCTGATCTAGCGCAACCGGCCCCGACCGAAGCCGAGCCACTGTCGGAGGGCTTCGACTTCTTCGAATTGCTGCGCCGCCTGGAGCAGCGACGCGGCCTGTTCGGGCATTCCGGGACGGCGGAGCGCGAACCGGCAAGGCTCGGCCAGCATGTGCGCCTGAGCTTCTCCGCGCGGGATGTGGTCAAGTTCCAGGATGCCGGGGACAGGACTCCGGCGCGGGTGACCGTCGCCAATCTCGGCCTGCTCGGGCCGGAAGGGCCGATGCCGCTGCATCTGACGCGCTGGGTGCTCGACCGGCTGTCGCAGCGCTGGTTCACCGGCGCCGACGCCGAGCAGACCAGCGACACGACCTTCGTCGACTTCGTCAACATCCTGCAGCACCGCATGATCGCGCTCTATTATCGAGCATGGGCGGACGCGCATCCGGCGGTGCAGGTCGAACGTTCGGTCGGCGGGCGCGTCCGCGCCATGCTGGAAGCCATGGCGGGCATCGGCCTTCCCGGCACCCAGGATCCGGAGCTCGACACGGTTCGGCTGCGCCAGGCTGGATCGCTGGCCAACCAGGTCGACGGCGCCGAGCGGCTGACGCTGTTCCTCGCCACCGCTTTCAAGGTGCCGGTTGAGATCAAGGAATTCGTCGCCGCCTGGATCACCATTCCGAAGGCGCTGCAGAGCCGCATCGGCAAGGCCTATGCGGCGCTCGGCGGCGGCGCAACGATCGGCCCGCGCGTCTTCAGCCGGCAAAGCCGGATCGAGCTGCGCGTCGGCCCGCTTGGCCTCGACGACTTCAAGTCGTTCCTGCCCGGCGAACGGCGCCTTGCCCTGTTCAAGAAGGCGGTGCGCGACATGATCGGCGAAGCGCTCGACGTCGATCTCAGGATCGTGCTCGCGCGCGACGCGGTGCCTGAGCCGAAAATGGGAACCATCCAGCTCGGCCGGACCTCCTGGCTTTCACGCCCCGCCGAAAAGGGAGACGCCGACGATCTCAGGCTGCGCACCATCGTCGGCTGGCGGCCGGACATGGCGGAGGCGGCCGCATGAGCCTGCTGCTGACGCTCGAACAAGGCCCGCGCTCGCAAGCGGTCAGGCAGACCCGGCTGGACGAGGGCGAGCTGGTGATCGGCCGCAGCGCCGATGCCGGCTGGCAGATCGACGATCCAGACATGTTCGTCTCGCGGGCGCACTGCAAGATCAGCGGCGGCCGCGACGGCTATTACGTCACCGACACGTCGAGCAGCGGATTGTTCATCGACGATTCCGACAGCCCGCTCGGCACCGGTAGGTCGACGCGACTGCAAAGCGGCATGCGGCTGCGCATGGGCGACTACGTGCTGCATGTCGAGGTGCAACCCAGCGGCGGCCGCACTTCGATCGGCCAGGCGCCGGTCGCCAACCATGCGGCGCCGGCGTGGTCGTCGCCACAGCCGCGGACGCCCGCCAGCATCGGCGGCGACGACTTCTTCTCGGCCAAGGTCGAGGAGGAACCGCAGCGGCCGCGCCCAGCAGGATTGCCCGATCCGTTCGAGCAGCCTGTGCCCGGAGCCTATGATCGCGCCTCGAGCCAACACAGTTCGCCCGCCTTCGACGACCCGTTCAGCCTCGATCCGGTGGCGACGCCGGCCTCGAACGCCGAGCCCGCCGCCGGTGGGCCGGACCCGTTCGGCTTCGGCGACATGCCATCTCGCAACGATACGCCCGAGCCCGTGTCGTCGAGACCGTCCGCATTCGACGATTTCAGCTTTGGGCCGGCGGCGACATCCGCCTCCGGCGACAGTCACGCCCCGGTTGCTCGCGACGAGCGGCCCGCCGAGAAGCCGAAGGTTGCCCGTCCTTGGGAGATACCGGCGCAGGCGCCCGAACCGCCTGCTCCGCAACCTCGCCCTGCTCCCGCGCCAAGGCCATCACGCCCGACGCAATCGGCGCGGAGCGACATGGCGCTGCGCGCGGCATTCCTGCGCGGCATGGGCGTCGAGGAGGCCGATTTTCCCGGGCGCGATCCGGTCGCCGAAATGGAAAAGTTCGGGCGCGAATACAGGCAGATGCTCGACGGCCTGATGCAGCTCCTGCGCAAGCGTGCCGAGGAGAAGGGCAGCGCGCGCGTCGCACAGACGGTCGTCGGATCTTCGGAAGTCAACCCGCTCAAATTCCTGCCGACGGTCGAGGATGTCATCGTCACCATCATCGCGGAGCGCAGCCCCGGCTTTCTCTCCGGCGAGGCCGCGATCAGCGATGCGGTCAAGGATCTCGCGCAACATCACGTGCGCGCCTGGCGCGGTGTGCAGGCAGCGCTTCGGCGCATGATCGACCGTTTCGATCCGGCCGCCATCGAGGAAGAGCTCAAGTCCAATTCCGCGATCGGCAATCTGCTCGCCGGCGGGCGCAACGCCAAGCTGTGGGAGCTCTACCAGAAACGCCATCGCGACATCGCCCAGAGCGCGGAATCGAGCTTCCTTGGCGAGATCGGCGCAGACTTCAGGGATGCTTACGAAGAGGAGTGAAGCATGATCGACAGACGCGAATTCATCGTTGCCCTCGGCGCCACGGGGCTGCTTGCGGCTTGCCAGAGCGGTCCGCCGAAACCATCGGTGATCTCGGTCAACGTGACCGGCGGCGCCGGCATGAATCCGGGACCGGGCGGCGGCGACCGGCCGGTGACGGTTCTGGTGATGCGGCTTGCCAGCACCGGCAAGTTCAATTCGGCCGATTACTTCGCGCTGCAGGGCGATGCCGGCTCGGCGCTAGGCGCCGACCTGATCGGCTCGGACGCGATCTCGGTCGCGCCGGGCAAAACGGCGGCCAAGACCATCACGGTCGAGCCGAACGCGACCGCGCTCGGCTTCGTCGCGCTGATCCGCGAACCGGGCGGACGCAACTGGCGCACGACCAAGTCGGTTTCGCCAGGATCGAAGTTCACCATCAATGTCAGCCTCGGCAAGGGCGGCATTTCCGCCTGACGGCGAGACAACCACGGCAGTGCAGAGAGTGGCAGCATGAGCGACGCAAACAGGGTGCTGTGGTCGGAGGGCCTGTTTCTCAGGACCCAGCATTTCCAGCAGCAGGACCGGTTCTTCGAGGGGATGGTGCGCGGCGCCTTGCAGGCCGGCCAGCTCCATACGTTCGGCTTCCAGCAGCTGACGCTCGACCAGTCGCTGCTCGACGCCGGCCAGGTGTCGATCGTGTCCGCCCGGGGCATCTTCCCGGACGGCACGCCGTTCTCCATCCCGGAGCTGATGGATGCGCCCAAGCCGCTGCCCGTCACGGCCGATACCGGCGCCGGGCCGGTGCTGATCGCGCTGCCGCTGGAGCCGCCCGGCGGCGTCGGCTTCGATCCGGCGCATGCGGCATCGACGGGCGCGCGCTATCACGGCAAGATCGTCCCGGTGCGCGATGCCGTCCAGGGCGGCGCCGATCCGGAAGAAATCGAGATCGCCCGGCCGCAAGCGGTGCTGCTGGCGCCCGGCAAATCGGTCGGCGGCTACACCGCGCTGCCGGTCGCCGACATCACGGGCGTGCGCGCCGATGGCGGCGTCTCGCTCGACCCGGCCTTCCTGCCGCCGACGCTGATCACCGGCGCCGTCCACTGGTACCGGCAATTGCTGCAGGAGGTCGTCACCGGCCTCGACCAGATCGCCGAGGCGCACGGCAAGATGGTGATGGGCGGGGCAGGCCGCAGCGTCGAAGACTTGCTGATGCTGCACCTCGCTAACGCCGCGCGGCCGCGCGTTGCGCATATGCTGGCGCAGGATGTCTTCCATCCGGCCGAGCTCTATCTCGAGCTTGCCGGCCTCGCCGGCGAGATGGCCACCTACGGCTCGAGCTCGCGGCGGCTGGGCGAATTGCCGGCCTACGACCACATGGCGCCCGGCCCTGCCTATATGGCGCTGGCGGACGCCTTGCGTTCGCTCATCCTCAGCCTGCGCTACATCGAACCGAAGTCGCGCGCGCTGCCGGTCATGCGGCACGCGACCAATGTCTGGAAAGTGCGCATCGACAACCCGAAGCTCCTGGTCGCCAGCCGCATCGTCATCCGCGTCGGCTCCGAGCTTTCGGAAGACGCGCTGCGCAAGATCTTCGTCAACCAGGCGACGGTCGGCTCGGCGGACCAGTTCGAAGGCCTGTGGAAGTCGCGCCTGCCGGGCATCCCGCTGAAGCCGCTGCATTCGCAGCCGCGCGAGATCCCCTATGACGGCGATCGGCTCTGCCTGGAGCTCGACCAGAAGAGCGAGCACTGGGCCTCGCTGCTCGACGCTCCGGGCTTCGTCATCGGCGTTTCCGGTGTGCTGCCGAGCGAGCCGCAGGTCGACTGCTATTCGGTGAACAGGTGAGGCCATGAGCCGGGATGATCCTTTCGGACTGTCGGAGGATCGCGAGCGCACCCGCATCCGGCTGACCGGTGCGGCGCCCCGGCCGCTGGCACCGCTGGCGCCGGGCGCGCCGGTCAAACGCGCGCGTGCGCACCCCAACACGCTCATCAACATCTTCGCGCCGCTGCTCGAATTCGCGCCGGAGCTCGAAAGCGCGCTGGCGCCGGAGAACCCGGAAGTGATGCGCACGCGCCTGCTCGACGAGCTGGTGCGGGCGCGCGACGCCGCTGTTGCCGCGGCCTCGTCGCTGGAGCGCGCGGACCAGGCCGCATGGGCGGTGGCGGCGCTGCTCGACGACCTCGCGCTCAACACGCCATGGGGCGGGGCCAGTGCCTGGCCGCGCCAGCCGCTGGTGGTCATGCTGCGCGGCGACGTCGATGCCGGCACCCAGTTCTTCACCCGCCTCGACGAGCTGGAGCGGCATCCCAACCGCGACCGCGAAATGCTTGAGCTGCAATATTACTGCCTGGCGCTCGGCTTCCGCGGCAAGTACCGGGTGCCCGGCCGCGCCGGTGACCGGTCGCTCAACGCCGTGCGCGTGGCGGCGGCGCGCTTCCTGCGCAACGCAGATGCCGAGGACGCGCCGCTGTCGCCGAACTGGAAAGGCGTTATCGCCTCCGACGAGCCGCAGCGCTTCATCGTGCCGATCTGGGTGATGGCGCTTGCCGCGGTCGTCGTCGCCGCCGCCGCCTATATCGGCCTGTCGATGGGCTTGAGCAGCCAGGCGGTCGAGCTCTCCGCGCTGGTGCGCGCGCTGCCGCCCGCTTCGCGCGGCGACGTTACCCGCGCACCGCCCAAACAGGACGCGCCCGAGCCCGAGGCGCCGCAGCCGGTCGATTTCGCGCTGCTGCCGGAATTCAAGGCCGAAGCGCCGGACGATCTCAAAGGGGCGCTCAGCGGCACCGAGAGCGTCTCGCTGGCCAAACTGATCATCCAGTCGTCTAATCCCGAGCTCTTCCAGTCCGCGCGGCCGACGCTGACGGAAGGCTACGAGCCGCTGATCGCGTCGATCGCCAAGGTGATCCTGGACAACAAGGAGCTGATCGGGAAAATCACCGTCGTCGGCCATACCGACAATGTACGGCTGCAAAAATCCAATCCGTTTGCCAGCAACCAGCGCCTGTCGGAAGCGCGCGCCGAAACCATAGCCAGGCTTCTGGTGCAGGCCGGTGTGTCGGCGGAGAGCATCTCTTCCGAGGGCCGCGCCGAAACCGATCCGGTGGCGGACAACTCGACACGCGAGGGCCGCGCGCTCAACCGGCGCGTCGAGGTCCTGGTCGAGAAGAGGCTCTGAGATGTTCATCCTGCGCTTCCTCTGGGCCGTCATCACCTCGCGATTCCTGTGGACGCTGATCGGCATCGCGCTGCTTTCGCTGCTGATCTGGGTGTTCGGCCCGATCGTGCAGGTCGGCCCTTACGCGCCGTTCGAATCCGACAATGTGCGCATCGCCATCATCGCCGGGTTGATCATCCTTTGGCTGATCTGGCTGATCATCGCGCAGCGCCGCGCGATCCGCGCCAACCGCATGTTCGTCGCCGAGATCGCGGCTCCTGTTCAGGAAAAGCAGCTCACGCCCGGTGAGGAGAGCGTCGCGGCCGTCGGCGCCAAGTTCGGCGAGGTGATGGCCGAGCTCAAGCGCCGCAAGCTCGGCGGCCGCAAATTCCTGCACGAAATGCCCTGGTATGTGATCGTCGGGCCGCCGGCCACCGGCAAGACGACGGCCTTGCGCCAATCCGGGCTCAATTTCCCGATCGACCTCACCGACGATCTGCAGGGCGTCGGCGGCACACGCAATTGCGACTGGTTCTTCTCCGAGAACGCGGTGCTGATCGACACCGCCGGCCGCTATGTCCAGCAGGAAAGCCAGCCGGATGTCGACGCGGCGGAGTGGCTCGGCTTCCTCGATCTCTTGAAGAAGCACCGGGGCCGCCGCGCGCTCAACGGCGTCATCGTCGCGCTGTCGATCGATGCGCTCTCCGAAGGCGACGAGGCGATCAAGGCGCATGGCAGAAAAATCCGCCGCCGGCTGGCGGAGCTGAACGATCGGCTCGAGATCCGCCTGCCCGTCTACCTGATGCTGACCAAGGCCGACCTGATCAAAGGCTTCGAGGCCTTCTTCGGCGGCTTGTCGACGACGGCGCGCGAACAGGTGTGGGGAACGACTTTCCCGCTCGACGCTCGCGTCAACGCCGGCACGATCCAGACGGAACTTGCCAGGCTGGCCTCCGAGCTGGAGCGGCGGCTGGTGCCGCGACTGGAAGACGAGGACAAGCTTGGCCAGCGCGCCGAGATCTTCCGTTTCCCGGCGCAGTTGGCGAGCCTCTCCGAGCCGATCCAGGTGCTGGTCGAAGCAATGTTCGGCGAAAGCCGCTACGAGGAGACCGCCTGGCTGCGCGGCCTTTATCTGACCTCGGCGACGCAGGAAGGCGCGCCCATCGACCGGCTGACCGCCGCCCTTTCCTCGTCCTTCGGATTGCCGCCCCGCCGCGCCATGCCGGCGGCGCGTGTCGAGAAGCGTAGCTTCTTCCTCAGGAACCTGCTCACCGAAGTGATCTTCAAGGAAGCCGGCCTCGGCACATTCGATCCGCTGGCGCAGCGCCGGCGCGCCTGGATCTGGCGCGGTGCTGCCGCCGCCTGCGCTCTCGCCGCCCTGCTCGCCGGCGGCCTGTTCACCTGGTCCTATCTCGACAACCGCAATGCAATCACCGAACAGGCCGGCCAGTTCGAGGCCCTGCAACAGCCGCTGACGGATGTCGCCGCGATGCCGGCCGCGGTCGAGCAGCCGACCATGGATGGCGCGCTGGCGGCGATGGACGCGGTGGCGGCGGCCCGCACCGCGCCGCCGGACGCGATCCACAACCTGCTCGGCCCGACCGCTTCGGCCGAGTTGGTGCGCGCGCAGACCGACACCTACGACCATGCGCTGCGCAACGTGCTGGAGCCGCACATGGTCGCGTTGCTGGAGGCGACGATGTGGCGGCAGATCCGCGATCCGGATTTCATGCTCGGCGCGCTGAAGACCTATCGCATGATGACCGGCCTGTCGCAGATGGACACCGACTTCGTGCAGAACTGGTGGGTGAACAGCCTGCCGCAATTCGCGCCGGCCGCGCCCTTCCCGACCGCTGACGCCGAAGAGCACCAGCTCGCCGCGATCCGCCGCATGGCTGTCGACGACAGCTATATCGCGCCGGACAAGGAACTGGTCGCCGAGGCGCTGAAGACGGTATGCACGATCTCGCTCCCGGAGCGCGCCTATAAGCAGCTTCTGGCTGACCCGGAAGTGGCGGCGGTCAAGGAATGGGTGCCGGCCAATTTCGCCGGACCGAACGGCGCCAAGGTGTTCGCGCGCCGTTCCGACAAGACGCTGCGCGTCGGCGTGCCGGGCCCCTACACCTATGCCGGCTTCCATGACGCGATCCTCGACCGCGTCGAGGACGTCGCCGGCCAGGCGGCGCTCGACCGCGCCGTGTTTGCCGGCGGCTGTTCGGAGAATGCGGAGACGTCGGTCTCGGCGCTGTCGGAAGACATCCTGAAGCTCTATTACGACGACTACATTTCGCAGTGGGATAGTTTCCTGCGCGACATGCGGCTCGCGCCGCTGACCGACCTCAACGTCGCCAGCGAGAATCTCAAGGATCTTTCCAGCGCCGACTCGGCGCTGAAGCGCCTGCTGACCGCGGTGGTGCAGGAGACCGACCTGATCCGTTCGGACGACGCGGCGGCCGACGACAAGAGCGGCGCCGCCAAGACCGGTTCGAAGCTGCTCAGCAAGCTCGGCAAATTGGGCAAGGTGGTGAAGACGGGCGCGAAATTGCTGCCCCGCGCGGGCTCGGCCGATCAGGTCGACATGACCGGCAGCCTGGTGGCCGAGCATTTCAAACCGCTCAAAGGCACGATCGCGCAGGTCGACGGCCAGCCGCCGGCGCTCGACGCCGCCGTGGTGGCGCTGACGGCGCTGTCCAACGTGCTGCAGACCGTCACGGCTAATCCCGATCCGCAGGACGCCATCAAGAAGCAGGGCGGGCTGGCCGAATTGACCGGCGCCGTCGCCAGGCAAGCGCAGATCCTGCCTTCGCCGATCAACGACTGGCTGGGCGGCATTGCCGGCGACACCAGCGGCCTGTCGCAGAAAGCCGTCACCAACGAGCTCAACGCCATCTGGCGCGCCGATATCCTGCCCTTCTGCCAGGCAGCGCTCAACAACCGCTATCCGTTCAGCCCGGACAGCGCGGTCGACGTCAATGTGCGCGACTTCCAGCGCCTGTTCGGACCGACCGGGTTGATCGATGCCTTCACCAACGACCATCTGATCAACTATGTCGACACCGCCAGCGAGCCGTGGAAATGGCGCGCCGATTTCGGTCTCGATCCGGCCGCGCTGGCGGCCTTCGAGCAGGCGCGCCACATCCGCGACGATCTGTTCCCCGGCGGCACCGGGCCGGTGATGAATTTCACCCTGGAGCCGAAGGACCTGTCGCCCAACGTGGCGCGGGTGACGCTCAACCTCGATGGCCAGAACCTCGTCTACTACAACAACGCGACGAGGCCGCAGCCGATGACATGGCCCGGCAAGGACGGCACCGGCGTGATATCGCTCGCCTTCCAGCCGGTCGACGGCTCGCCCGAGGTGATGCTCAACGAGACCGGCAGCTGGGCGTGGCTCAGAATGCTGCGCGGTGGCCGCTTCAATGCGACCAAGCTCACCGACGTCTACAGCCTGCGGCTCGGCACCAAGGGGATGTGGGCCGATTTCGAGCTCAAGGCGGCCAGCGTCGAGAACCCCTACACGCTCGAAATGTTCAAGAAGTTCACATGTCCGCCGCAGATCTGATCCTGCCCGGCTTCTACGGCAAGATGCCCGCCGCCGGCGATTTCGTGACGCGCCGGTTGCCGGGCGATTTCGTGCGCGTGTGGGACCGCTGGCTGGCTCAGCACATCGTGCCGTTGTTTGGACTCGAAACCTGGCCAATGGGTACTGCCTTGCGATTCCTCAGCGGTCCTGGCGCCTTCGGCGCCTCGGCGGGCATCGTGCTGCAAAGCGCCGACAGGGTCGGCCGGCGGTTCCCGCTCAGCGTCGTCGCCCGGCTTCCGGAGGCGCCGCTGAAGCTGGCCTATTGCGATGGCTGGTTCGACGGCATCGAGGGCGCGGCCTTCGCCGCGCAGCGGGGGGAGCTCACGCCCGACGAACTGGACGCGGCGCTAGCCGCGCTGCCGGTTCCGCATGTCGGTGGCGAAAGCGATGTCGTCGACGACCTGGTCATATGGACCGCGCATACGGACATCTTCGACGTCGATCCGCAGGCGCCACAGCCGACGCTGGAGCAGATCTTCGCCGCGAGTTGGGAGACCAGCTGATGGCCGTGTTCGAAAAGGTCTTCAGTCCGCTATCAACGCTCGGCTTCAGCCGGGCGGCTCAAACCTCGCTGATCATCATCGGCTGAGGATGTGGCTTCAGATGTGGATGCTGTTGAACCAGACGCCATTTGCCGCCCAGCAGGGCTGGACGCGCGACGAGCAGGGACACGAGGTCTGGCTGATTGCGATCAAGGCTTCCTTCGAGATCGACCCCGACGGGAAACAGCGGCTCCTCAAAGAACAGACGCCGATAAATCTGGCGCCCCTCCATGCGGCGGACGCAAACGAACTTCTCGACGACACAGATTTCAATCTCGAGAAGAAGCATACAGACATTCTGGTCGAAGGACATGTCTATGCACCCGGCAGGCGTCCGGGCACCGAGAGCACGGCGCGCATAAAGGTCGGCGACGTGGACAAGACCCTTAATGTCATAGGGGATCGCGTATTTGTTCCCGGCGCAGTTTCGGCGAGGCTGAGCCGGGCCGAGCCGTTCACGAAAATGCCGATCACCTGGCGCCGCACCTATGGCGGCACGGATATGGAGGCTTCAAAGCCGGATTGGGACCAACGCAATCCGGTGGGAACGGGATTTGCGGTCTCGCCGCAGCGACTGGTCAGCAAAACCGGACCCAACTTCGAATATCCCGACGCGCCTTACCGCGACCACCGCAGTGGCAAGCCGGCCGGGTTCGGCCCAGTGGCGCGACACTGGCAGCCGCGTATGAAACATGGCGGCACCTATGGCGAAGAATGGCAAAGGACGCGCGATCCGCTTTTGCCGCGCGATTTCAACCGACTGTATTACCAGTGCGCGCCGGAAGATCAGCAGACCAGGACCCCGCTCATGGGCTACGAAGTCGCGCGGCTCGGCAATTTCACACAAGACGGCTTCTGGGAGTTCCTGCTGCCCCGCGTGACCTTCAATATCACCACCCAGTTCTACAACCGTCCGGACCGGAAGAACAACGAGCCGGTGATCCACACGGTGCGCATCAAGCCGGATCTGCGCCAATTCTCGATCACCTGGATGTCGACATTGTCCGTCCCTTATGACGAGGAAAGGCTGAAAGGCAGCTATGTGAGGATCCGTGAGCGTTCCGGCGTGTCGCCAGCCGTGGCGGCGACCGGTGTCTGGCTTGGGGAAGACGCGTGATGGCCAAGGCCGACGCCATCGTCGTGGTGGGTGTGGGAGCGAGAACGCCCCTGGGATTCGATGCGGCATCCAGCGCGGCGGCCGTGCGGGCCGGAATTTCCGCCATCCAGGATCATCCCTATCTGACCGATCGATTTGGCCAGCTGATGAAGGTGACCCGCGATGCCGGCGTGCCGGCGGAGCTTCAAGGCGCGGACCGTGTGGTTGAGATCGCGTTTTCGTCGGCTCTCGAAGCGTTGCGGCCGTTGCTCGGCTCCGGTTACACGGCGCCGGTATCGCTGATCCTTTCAACCGGCGAACCCCGGCCCGGCCAACCGGAAGGCTTCGCCTCGAAGGTCAGCGCCACGCTGCGCAAACAGCTGTCAAAGCACGTCATGCTGGAAGGTGGCGGGTCCACCGCTGGCGGCCATGCCGGCGGACTGCTTGCGATCCATCACGCCTGCAAATCGCTTCGCGAAGGCAAGGCAAGGTTCTGCCTCGCCGGTGGGGCGGACAGCTATTTCGATCTGGAAACGCTGGAGTGGCTGGACGACAACGAGCAGCTTCACTCCGAGGGGAACGTATTCGGCTTCTGTCCCGGCGAGGCGGCGGGCTTCTGCCTGCTGACGACACTCCCCACAGCGCGGGAATTCGGATTGACGCCGTTGCTTGAAATCGTTGGGACCTCCACTGCCGCCGAAGAGAACCGGATCAAAACCAAGTCCGTCGTCCTGGGAGAAGGGCTCGGCGCCGCCTTTCAGTTCCTGTTTCGAGACGGACCGATCGATCCTGTCGACCGTATCATCTGCGACATGAACGGCGAGCGCTATCGCGGCAACGAATATGGCTTTGCGGTTCTGCGAAATCCGGGGCGCTTCAGGGATGCCGCCGATTTCGAGACGCCGGCGGACTGCTGGGGCGATGTCGGGGCCGCTTCGGGGCCGCTGTTCGTCAGCCTGGTCAGCGAGGCCGTGGCGCGCGACTATCAGAAAGGTCCGCTGTCGCTGATCTGGACGAGTTCCGAGAACGGCGCGCGCGCAACGGTGCTGCTGGGCGCGCCGGGAAAGAGAATCTGATGCCAACGCACATCACCGTCAACGGCCTTGGCCTGACCTACAAGAGCACGGTAGGCCTTTCGATGGCGACCATCCCGGATGTCTGCAAAACGCCCAGTCCGGGCGGCCCCGTTCCGCTGCCCTATCCGAACATTGCAGACCAAAGCACTTTGCAAAACGGCACCACGACGGTTTTTGCCAAGGGCGGCAAGATGATCGCCATCAAGGGCTCGCAATACAGCATGAGCTCGGGCGACGAGCCCGGTACCGTCGGAGGCGTCAAATCCGGCGTCTTCAAGAAGGCGACGGACTGGATCACCTATTCGTTCGACGTCAAGATGGACGGCAAGAACGCCTGTCGCCATACCGACAAGAAATTTCACAATGACAAGAATACGGTCGACCTGGCCGGCAACTTCGATCCCAACGTGCCGCAGCCTGGATTGAATGCGTATCAGACAGGACTTTGGAAGGGCTGTGTCGAGCAGCACGATAAATACGATGCTATAAAGAAGGAGAACAAGGCGCTTTCTGATAAATACAAGACAGATAATCTTGAGAAACCGAGCGTCACCAAGGGCAAGATCTGGTCAGGCAAGGCAAGCCTTCAAGAGAAGAAAAACTACAAGGATTATCTCGAGAAGCAGAATGAGATTTTCGAGCGGCTGGCGACGGAGAGAGAGGTCTACATCAATATGGATTGCGACGATATTCCGTGGGATGGCGGCAAGCCTACGAAACAGGAACGTCTCGATGGTCATAAGGGCCAACTTAAGGAAGCTCGGGACGCTATCCAAAATAACAAGAATGATCTCGCCAACTCCAGGCTAGCTGGAATTTGAGCATGTCGACAGCACTCGAAATTGCCCAGAAGATTGAGCAGGCGTGGTCGTCCGTTGAACCGCCACCGCATGAGGACATGGGATACTTCATTACGGGTTGGGGGAAGGACGAGCGGCACATTTTCCTTGACGTTAGACCTGTTGACGTCGACCGCGACGATTCGGACTTCCTCGTGGCAGACGTGCTGGCAGAGATGTCGCCGCGTGCCACGGCGGCATATCTTGGGCCGTATCTGATGACCTTCTTCGAGGATCTGGCATTCCAGGAAGACATGGGCTTCTTCTCCGAGCCGATGGTGCGCGGGAGCGTCCTGTCGCTGCTCAGCCTGCCGAGAACCTGGTCCGACATCCGGCCTTACCTGTCGCAAAATTGCAAGGAAGCGCTCGGCGAAGCTGTGGCCTACATCCTGAAATCGCACGAGATATTGAAGCTGGACCGCCCGCTTATCCTGTCCCTGGAAAAGCTTTCGCGATCGATCGCAAGGGGCATCGACTGGGAGCCATAACATGGTCCACGAACCGCCGCGACGGGCGACAAGCAGGCCGCTCGATCACGGCGCGCCTGACCGCGGGCCTGGAAATCTGCTGTCGCTCCATGCCTTGACATTGGCCGCCACCGGCACTTTGACCGCAAAATCTCCAAACCGGTCCTCGAACGCCTGACCGAGCTCCCTCGGGTCGAGAGTGAACAAGCCTTCCGCCTCGCGTGCTTCGGGAAACAGTTCGAGCAATGCCGCGCCGGCAGCTGGCGCAAAAGCCGGCGTCCGCATTTGGTGGATCAACCAGTGGAGAACCGTGCGGTCTCCCAACATGCCGGCGCCGCGCACCGCAAGGGGCGCCGTCTCGGGCGATTTCAGCAGCCCGCCCATCCAGGCTCGCGCATCCTTTTCGGGCGCTGCCTTGATGGCGGCGCGCAGAGCGGTGATGGCGTCCGGACCGCCGCCGACCGCCACCCTGCGCAATTCGGCTCCGGCGAGGTCACCCGAGCCGAGCTCCGTCAATGCCCAGGCGGCCCAGAACCGCGGCTGTTCCTGGCCATCCTCGAGAGCCGTCCGCAATTCGTTGGCGAGGTCGGTTCGCCGCAGTTGGCCGGCCAGGCGCAGGCTGACGGCGCGGACGCGCGCATCGGGATCGCGCACGAGCCGCGACAGCATCTCCTTGGGGTCGACGCCGTGCCCAAGGCAGGCCGAAACCCCGAGAAAGCGCTTGAATGCGTCCGGCGCGCCGATCCAGTTACGCACCTCGGCGGCGATTGCCCGCGGCTTATGCCAAGCCAACGCGCCGATCAGTCCGCGCGCGTCATCCTGACTTTGGCGGCCGAGTTCGATGGCTTCGGCCAAACGGCGGCTGTCGCTCTGCTCGATCGCCATCCAGGCGTAGAGGAAGAGCTCGCCCTTCTCGGGGAAATCCTCATAAGCGGCGGCGACAAACGGCCAGGCCGCAGGACCGGCGATGCGCAGACCATCGAGGTTGGTTTCCAGACGGCGGTCGACGCCCGAGACGGCGGCAAGGTCCGGCGGATCGGCCAGCATCAACGTATCGCGCTGCGCCCAGAGGAACGCGGCCTGTTCGGCGTGCTGCCTGACGATGCCGGCAACGATCGGCCGTTCCGACGGGCCTTTGGCCGCTTGATTGCGAGCGGCAGCCATCGTCAGTTGAGATCGATGGATCCGCCGCGGATGCGGTTGGCGGCGCTTGCGTGGCTGGTTACGTAGGTGCCGCGAATGGTTATGCGGCCATCCTTTTCCATGAGGATCGTCGCCTTGCCGCAGCGCAGCTCGATGCGTTCTTCGCCGATGATGCGAACACACTCGCCGTCACGAACGACCTGCGGCGTTGCGCTCTTGCGCGCAGGCTCGACGATGCGGCCGACGATCAGCGGCTTCATCGCGTTGCCTTCCTGAAACAGCAAGGCAACCTCCTGGCCGATCATGTCGGCGGTCAGTTCGGTCAGGCTGCGCGCAGGCAAGGCGGCTTCTTCCGGATTGCCGGGGAAGACCACCAGCGGCGAAGCCGCATCGTCGAAACCGAGGAAGATGCCGATCACCACACCATCGATGCGCTCGCGAACGTCGCTCATCGCAGACCCCTCAATTCTCGCTGATGGTCGAGCCTTTGATGACCACGTCGCTCGACGCCTTGATGCTGATCTTGCCCGACCCCTTGACCGAAATGTCCTTGCCTTCGATCGCGATCGTGCCGTCCTTCTTCATCATGATCTTCGCCGATCCGGTCTGGATCAGTATTTCGTCGCCGGCATCGATCACCAGCTTCTTGCCGACCTTGATCGAGCTGTCCTCGCCGACGCTGATTGCGCTGCCTTTTGCAATGCCCAGCGTATGGGCGCCTCCAACGCTCGTGGAGTCATCGGCACCGATGCTGGCGCTGCGCGCCGCGCCAACGCTGAACGACTGAGCGCTTCCGACGGTGACACTTTGATTGGCGCCGACATTGACGGTTTGCGAGGCACCGATGTCCCAGCTGTCCGCGGCGCCAATGCTGTGGCTTTGGTTGATCCCCACGCTCACCGACCGTGTCGCACCAATCGTGTTCGTCTGCGAGGCGCCGACCGTTCGCGCTTCCGCTGCCCCCACCGTATCGACGCGCGCGACACCCACCGTGACCGTCTGGTTGAGCCCCACGGTCTGCAAATGGTTGGCGTCGATGTTCTCGGTCGAGTTGGCGACGACGTGGATCGTCTCATTTGCCATAACCGTCAGCGACCGGTTCGCGCCCACCGTCTCGGTGTCGTTCGAGCCGATGTTGGTGGTCTGGTCGACGCCGATCTTGACCGTCTTGTTGTTGCCCACGTCCTCGTCGAGGTTGTGGCCGACGGAGTGTTTGGCGTCGTGGTCGATGCGGTCGGACTGGTCGTGCTGGACCGTCTTGTTGCGGTCGTGCTTGATCAGCAGGTGGTGGTCCTTCTGGGCCTGGAAATTGACCAGCTCGGAGCCGGCCTTGTCCTCGAACATCAGTTCGTTGTAGCCGCCGCCACCTTTCGAGGAATTCGACTTCCATCCGGATTGCGTGGCGTTGCCCGGCAGCCCGTAGGGCGGCATCTGCGAGGCGTTGTAGACGCGGCCGGTGATGATCGGAAGGTCCGGATCGCCCTCGATGAAGTCGACGATGACCTCCTGGCCGATGCGCGGGATCTGGATGAAGCCCCAGTTGCTGCCGGCCCAGGTCTGCGAGACGCGCACGAAGCAGGATGAGTTCTGGTCCTTCTTGCCGAGCCGGTCCCAGTGGAACTGCACTTTCACGCGGCCATATTTGTCGGTGAATATCTCCTCGCCCGAAGGGCCGACGACGGTCGCGGTCTGCGGCCCGCGCATGATCGGCCGCGGCGTGATGCGCGGCGGCCGGTAGGGCAATTTGGTGGGCGCAACGCCAAGCACCACCTTGAAATTCTCGCTGTGGGCCTCGTTCTGGGTCCGGTAGCCGGGATCGAACAGCCGGTATTCGGCGCTGACCACCAGATAGTCCTGGTTCTGGTCGTCGCGCGGAAAACTTTCGAGCGTGAACTTGCAGCCGGAAAAAAGGCCGCGCACCGTGCCCACCGCCGTGCTGTGCTGGTGCACGGCCTGAAGCTCCTCGCGGCGGATCCCGGCGATCTTGTCGCCGCGCCCGACATCGAGATGGGCGCCCGGCTGGCGATAGTTCTCGCCAGAGGCTTCCTTATGGGCGAAGGGCTGGGCGGATTTCGCCATCAGATCGGCGCCGGGCTTCTCGAAATCATAGTCCGTATGCGCATAAGCGCCCGGCCGCACCGCGCTGCCAGGGATCCATTCGGTGATGTATTCGACATCGCGCCGCGAGGCCTGGCCCTCGAAGTTGTAGAGCACCGTGTCGTAGCCGGGCGCCGGCTTCAGCTTGCTCATCGCGTCGCAGAGGATGAGCGTGTGCTTGCCCTCGTCATGCTCGAAGAAATAGAAGATGCCTTCGTGCTCGAGCAGCCGCTGCACGAAATCGAGATCGCTCTCGTCATATTGCACGCAATATTCGCGCTGCGGATAGGAGCCCTGCAGCCGCTTCTCGAACTTGGCGATGCCGTATTTCGAGAAGATCTTCTCGACGATCTCCACCGCCGTCATGTTCTGGAAGATGCGGCAGTCGGTGGTGTTGCCGAGGAACCAGAGCCACGGCCTGACCGTCGCCTCGTAGAAGGCCAACCGGTCTTCGATGCGGGTCAGCTTGAAATCCGACACGAGGCCGCTGAACCAGCGCTTCGGATCGGATTCGCCCTCGACCGAAACGGCGCCGCCCAGCATCTTCAGCGGATCGACGTCGCGGTTCTTCGAGACGAAGCCGACCGTATAGGCGAAACAACGGCTGATCTCATCGCGGCCGATGAGATGGGTGAAGGTCAGGTCGGCGCCAGCCGGCGTCTGTACAACCGTGGCACGTTCGTTCGGCATGGGTCGTGCCCCTCCTCGACGCGGCCGCCAGTGTGATGGTTTGAAGCCCCCGCTCTATTAACTGCATCACGTTCGGGAGCGTTCGAGTTCACCGCACCGTACCGAGGCCAGCCTAGCACATGTTTGGAGGAGGCCAAATAACAGCGATAGCTAAACCGCGCCCATGCGCCGGTGTGAAACGCTCCTCTCCCGTTCGGCTTGCAAGCTGCTAGAATACCCAAGCAATTCCGGGAAGGCGCGTAGCGATTTGCCTCTGGAATTGCGCCAAAGATAAGCATTTGTTGACCAAGTTCGGCGACGCTTCCGGATGTTCATCTCTCTCCAGATCAGCAATGTCGACAGGTTGCCGGCCGGCACCGCCGCCAGCTATGCCGCCCGCGACCGCAGCTTCGAGATCGGCCGCGAGAATTGCGACTGGACGTTGTCCGATCCGGACAAGTTCATCTCGGGCCGGCATTGCGAGGTCCGCTACCAGGCGGGTTCGTTCTGGCTCTACGACCTTTCGCGCAACGGCACTTTCATCAACGGTTCGAGCCAGCGCATGAGCGGACCGCATCGGCTAGCTGAGGGCGACCGGCTGCTGATCGGCCGTTATGTCGTCGGCGTTTCGATCGAAGACGAACGGGCCGCGACCGGACATCCGCAGACCAGGACCGGATCGACGCAGCGCGAGCTGCCGCCCTCGACCGGCCGGCCTGCGGATCCCGGCCATGAGCCGTTCTTCAGTCCGGCGGAACAGCGCTCCACCGGCGCGGCGGCGGTGTCGACATCGTCGGCGTTGCAACAGCCGGGGCCGGCAGCCCCACCCAATCGACCCGCGGAGGCGGACGCGATATTGCGGGAGATCGCCAGGGCGGCCGGCATCGCGCCGGACTTGCTGCAATCGCGCGACCCGCACGAGATCGCGGCCGAGATCGGCGCGGTGCTGAGGATCACGGTCGAGCAACTGTCGCTGCTGCTCAAGGCGCGCGCGGCGGCAAAGGTGCTCGCCAAGAGCGCGCACCGCACGATGATCGGCGCCGAGGACAACAACCCACTGAAATTCGTGCCGGGCACTGACGACATATTGGAGATCATGTTCGCCAAGCGCAGGGCCGGCTATCTCGATGCCAGGCACAGCGTCGAGGACGCGTTCCGCGACCTGAAGGCGCATGAGATCGCAACCTATGCCGCCATGCAGGCCGCGCTGTCGCGGCTGCTCGACGATCTGTCGCCGGAGGCGATCGCCAGGAAGATCCCGCCGGCGTCCTTCTCGTCCAGGAAGAGCCAGGCCTGGGATGCGCTCGTCGCGACCTGGCGGACGATGGAAGACAAGCACGAGAACGGCATGCTCGATGTCTTCCTCGCCTATTTCGCCGAAGCCTACGCCAGGGCCGACAAGCAGAAATAGCCGCAGGGGCACTAGGGCATTTCACCGTTTCACGGAAACGGTGAAATGCCCAGTCTTCTTGTTTTCACGCAAT
>CCNB01000012.1:426205-742324 GCA_000824785.1 Mesorhizobium plurifarium
CACTTTTCCTGGAATTGCTCGAACCGCGCCCGCCCGTATGTGACCGGCCTCATAGAAGAAGCCGCCTCTTCGAGCATGTTGCTTCCTGATTTCAATCGGCGGCCCCGTTTCAATTGGGTATCCGGGCGACTAGAATGCGCATGGACGCTTGCCCGGCGGGCAAAGCGGCGCGGCTTGGGGCGTGTGCAGCAATGTCATGTTTCGGCGAGATGAGCCTTTCCATGCGGCCCGCCGCCGAGGCTCAGCCTGAAGCATGTTTCCTCCGGCGAAGGCATGTTCATCGCGCCGCGACGGCGGGGCGTCGCCGATGAGCTCGAAGGACGATCCTTCCAGGCCGGCGGACAAGACCGTCATCCGCGCGCCACGGCCGAAGCAGAAGCCGCTTGCGGCTGCCGCGAGTTCCGGCCCCGAAAGCGCACGGCCTGCTCCATCCCCTGCCCGCGAAGCGACAGTGTTCGACCCCGGCGGCGGCCGGCAGATGCCAACCGGCTGGTCGTCCGGAACCGTGCTCTTTCAGGGGCCAAGTCCCGGAGCGGCCGCAAATGCGGCGCCGGGGCTGCCGCAGGATGCCCTGATCGACGCGGCCAATGGCGTGCGATACGCCGCGGCCAATCCGATCCTCGCCGCTGCGGCGCCGCTGCTGATGCTCTTCGGCCAGTTGCGGCTGATGCCGGTCGAACGGCAAGCCGCGCCCTTGGCCGAGCATATCGCCGACGCGATCGAGAGTTTCGACCGCGCGATCGCCAAAGCCGGCGTGGCCGAGGAAGATGCGCGGATCGCCAAATTCGCCCTTTGCGAAACCGCCGACGACCTCGTCGGCAACCTGCCCTGGCCAAGCAAGGACAGCTGGCTACCGCACAGCCTGGTGACCCGGTTCTTCCACACCCAACCGACGGGCGCCGGCTTCTACGAAGCGCTGAACAACGTGCTTGCCAAGCCGGAAGCGCATTACGACCTGCTCGAACTGATGCATGCCTGCCTGTCGCTGGGCTTCGAGGGCCAGTACCGGGGTCTGGCCCAACAACGAAACACGCTCGAACGCGTCCGGCGCGACGTCTACGACACGCTACGCTACTTCAAGCCGCGCGTCGGCGACGACATCTCGCCGCGCTGGCAAGGCATGGCGGCGGCGTTGCCGAAGCCGAGGGCGCGGCTGCCGCTCTGGGCGGTCGCGGCCGCCGCGGCGACGCTGGTGACGGCAGCCTTCTTCGGACTGCGGGTGCTCATCACCGACGAAGGCGACGCTACCGCCGGAGAGTTGCTGGCGCTCAATCCCCCGACGCCCGTCACCATCGAGCGCGCCAGCGTGGCGCCCACTGAGCCGGCGCAAGCCAGTCCGCCACCGCCCGTGGTTCCAGATACCACCCAGATCGATCGCATCCGCGCCGCACTTGCCAAGGAGATCGCCGGCGGCGGACTGAGCGTCGGCGAGAAAGGCGAATTCATCGTCGTCGAGATCAACAACCAGCTCTTGTTCGCCTCCGGCCAGGCAGAGTTGAAGGCTCAGTTCAAGCCAGTCGCCGCCGACATCGCCACCGCGCTCGACGCCGAACCCGGACCGATCAACATCATCGGCCATACCGACAACGTGAAGCCGAAGAAGTCGAGCCAGTTCAAATCGAATTTCGACCTTTCCGTCGCCCGCGCCAAAGCCGTCCAGGCGATGATGGCCAAGCAATTGAAGGACCCGACGCGGCTCAGTGCCGACGGCAAGGGCGAGGACGAGCCGATCGCCGACAACGGCACGGCCGACGGCCGCGCCAGGAACCGCCGCGTCGACGTGATGATCCCGAAAAAGGAGAGTTTGCAGACCGGCGTGGCGGAGAACGGCGACTGATGCGCTGGCTGCTGCGGATCTTCAGCCTGGCTGCGCTTGCCGGTTTCTCGGCGGCGGTCTGGCATGCCGGGCCGCTGATCCGCTTTGAAGACACGCACCCGCTTGGTCCCGTGTGGCTCAGGGCCACGATCATCGGCGTCAGCGTCGCGGTGCTCGCGCTGTTCTACGGGATCGGATTCTGGCAGCGCCGCAAGGCGCAAAAGGCGCTCGAAACGGCCATCGCACGCAGCGACGAGCGTGACGACGATTCACAGGTGCTCGAAGCGCGCATGGGCGAAGCGATCGCGACGCTGAAGCGGATGAGCGGCAAGCGCAATTTCCTCTATGACATCCCCTGGTACATCATCATCGGCCCGCCAGGCGCCGGCAAGACGACGGCGCTGGTCAATTCCGGGCTGAAATTCCCGCTTGCCGGCTCCGGCAGCGCGCAGCCGGTGGCCGGCGTCGGCGGCACGCGGTCCTGCGACTGGTGGTTCACGGACGAAGCGGTGCTGATCGATACGGCTGGCCGCTACACCACGCACGAGTCGGACCGCGAGCGCGACAAGGCGAGCTGGCTGGCGTTTTTGGGCTTGCTCAAGAAGCACCGCACCAGGCAGCCGATCAACGGCGTGATCCTCGCCATCAGCCTCTCGGATCTCATCGGCTTCGACGACCGGCAGCTCGACGCGCATGTCAGCGAGATCAGAAGCCGCCTGCGCGAGCTGCACGAGACGCTGAGGATCCAGTTCCCGGTCTATCTGCTCTTCACCAAGGCCGATCTCGTCGCCGGCTTCATGGATTATTTCGGCGATTTCGACGAAGCGCGCCGGCGCAAGGTGTGGGGCGCGACGTTCCAGACCGCCGACCGCACCAGGAACATGGCCGGCGAAGCGCCGGCGGAATTCGACGGGCTGGCCAGGCGGCTCGCCGAGGAAGTCGCCGACCGCCTGCAGGAGGAGGCCGACCCGGTGGCGCGGATCGCACTATTCGGCTTCCCAGCCCAGTTCGCCGCGCTGAAGAACCGGATAACGCAGTTTGTCGGCGGCCTGTTCGACACCTCTCGTAGCCAGGTCAATGTCAGCCTGCGCGGGCTCTATTTCTCGTCGGGCACCCAGGAAGGGACGCCCTTCGACCAGGTGCTCGGCGCGATCGGCCGCAGTTTCGGCAGTGCTTCGCAAGCGCATCTTTCCGGCGCCGGCAAGAGCTTCTTCCTGCATGACCTGCTGACCGATGTGATCTTCCCGGAATCGGGCTGGGTGTCGTTCGACCGGACCGCCGAACGGCGCGCCAGGCTGGCCAGGTTCGGCGGCCTGGCCGCGATCGCGCTGGCAGCCTTGGCGGCGCTCGGCGCGCTGGGCCTCAGCTTCTTCGCCAACAGAGAGCTGATCGCCTCCACAAGGCAAGCCGTGGCGCATTATCGCGACAGCGCCGATACGCTGCTCAAGAGCACCACGGTGACCGACGTCGACCTCGAAAACGTCATCGGTCCGCTCGACCAGTTGCGCAACCTGCCGGCCGGTTTCGAAAATGGCGACCAGGCAAAGCCGATCGAGGAGACGTTCGGGCTCAGCCAGCGCGCGCGGCTGCTGTCGGCCTCCAAGACCGCCTACCGGCAGGCACTGGAGCGGACCTTCCGCTCGCGGCTGCTGGTGCAGGCGGAGCGGACGATCCAGGCCAGGATGGCCGATCCGATCGCGCTCTACGAGCCACTGAAGATCTACCTGATGCTGGGCGGCAAGGCGCCGAAGGTCGATGACGAGCTGATCGTCTCGTGGATGAAGCAGGACTGGGAAGAGAACCGCTACCCCGGCGAGAACAACCGCGAGGGCCGCGCGCAGCTCGAAAAGCACCTGCGCGCGATGCTTTCGCTCGACGACGCCTACGATCCAACCTTCGCGCTCAACCAGCCGCTTGTCGAGGCCGCGCAGCGCTCGCTCGGACGCATGAGCCTCGCCGACCGCGCCTCGGCACAGATCAAGTCGGCAGTCTATGCGGCAAGGCTGCAGGATTTCTCCATCGCCGTGAAAGCCGGCCCGGAAGCGCAGCTGCTGTTCGAGCGCACGGACGGCAGCGAACTTGCCGATCTTCAGGTCCCCGGCCTTTACACGCGCGCCGGGTTCAACCGCTTCTTCCTGCCGCAGCTCTCGCGCATCGCGCAGATGCTCGTCGACGACCAGTGGGTGCTCGGCGGCGGCGGCGAGCAGGGCGGCATCGACCAGGACCTGCCCAAGCTCGGTCCCGAGCTCATCGACCGTTACGGCAAGGAATTCGCCGCCGCCTGGAACGGCGCGCTCGACCAATTGAAACTCAAGGCGATGCTGAAGGACAAGCCGCAATATCTGGCGCTCTCCGCCGTCGCCGCGCCGGACTCACCTCTCGACCAGCTCTTCACCGCGATCGCCGATGAGACCGCATTGACGAAGGACAGCACCGCCGAGGGCGACACCAGCATGGCGCAGCAGGATCCAGCCGGCATGGCCAAGGGCCTCGCCCGCATCGGCCTGCAGGTCGCCGGGGGGAAGTCGCAAAGCCGCGCCGGCGCAAGCCCGGCTGTTGCGCAGAATGCCGGCGCGAGCGTCGAGGCGCAGTTCCGTTCGTTCCAGGCGCTGGTCGGCGGAGCCGCCGGGCGCCGGCCGCTCGATGCGCTGACGCAGAACTTCCACGACATCTTCCAGAGCCTGAAGCTCGCGGCCGATGTCCCCACGCAGACGGAGCGCGTCAACGCCAATCTGCAGCTCCAGATCTCGACATTGCGCGCCAATGTCTCGCGCCTGCCCAAGCCGCTGGCGCGCATGGTCAACGCGGCGGCCGACGAATTCGAAGGCAATGTCGCCGAAACCTCCGTCGCCAACCTCAACCAGACCCTCGACCAGACGGTGACGCGCGCCTGCGAGGAGGCCGTCAACGGCCGCTATCCCTTCACCCGCGACGGCGCCGACGAGATATCGATGGCGGATTTCACCAAGCTGTTCGCGCCGGGCGGCCTGATGGACCGCTTCTTCGCACAGAACCTTGCGCCGCTGATCGACATGACCGGCCAGGAATGGACCTGGAAACAGGATGCGCGTTCCAGCAAGGACCTTGCAAAATCGACCTTGAAGGCGTTCCAGGCGGCCGCGGAAATCCGCAACGCCTTCTTCCCTTCCGGCGGTTCGGTGCCCTCGGTCTCGATCACCATCACCCCCACCTCGATGAACAGTGAAGTCGACAGCGCCGTGCTCGACGTCGACGGGCAGACGGTCCAGAGCGCCCAGGCCGGCAACGCGCCGAGCATCGTGACATGGCCGAGCGGCGCCGCTTCCGGATCGGCGAGCCTCAGCCTCGCGCCGGAAATGCCTGGACGCGAGTCCGCGCTTAAATTCGAAGGACCGTGGGCGTTGAAGCGACTGTTCGACAAGGCGACCATCACCGGCGACGGCGCCAACACCGAGGCGCGTTTCGTGATCGGCGGACGCGATGTCGCCTACACCATCCAGGCCGGCTCGGGGGCCAATCCCCTGCTGCTGCCGGCCTTGTCCGGCTTCAGCTGTCCGAAGGCGTTCTGACATGGCTGGATCGCGCTTTCATTTCGATACTCTAATGTACACGCTTGTGGCAGAGTGGCTTGGGCACGCGGCCCATGGCCGGTCACAGAGGACGCTCGCTGAGCGCTTGGTGGCAAATTGAACACTGTCGCCCTCCCCATCGACAGCTTCGGCGTCAGCCACCAGGGCTGCGTGCGCGACCACAACGAGGACAACTACCTCATCGAACCGCAGACCGGGCTCTGGGTGGTGGCCGACGGCATGGGCGGGCATGAGGCCGGCGAAGTCGCCTCGGCCAGCATCGTCGATCACCTCGCGACAATCGGCATTGCGAGCTCCGCGCCGGACCTTCGCGCCCGCTTCGAGGACCGGCTCAGCCGCGCCAACGCCGAGATCCGCGACATATCGCGCTCGCGTGGCATCACCATCGGCTCCACTTTCGCGGCCCTGCTTGCCATGGATGGACGCTTCGCCTGCCTGTGGGCCGGCGACAGCCGCATCTACCTTGTCCGCAACGGCTCGATCTTCCAGGTCTCGAAGGACCACACCGAGGTGCAGGAACTGCTCGACCGCGGCATGATCAGCGCGGAGGAAGCGCTGACCTGGCCGCGCCGCAATGTGATCACCCATGCGGTCGGCGTCAGCGACGAGCTCGAGATCGATTTCCAGCAGGGCGAGCTGATGGCGGGCGACGTCTTCGTGCTGGGCACCGACGGACTGACCGCGCATGTCAGCGACGCCGAGATCGAGGCCGCGGTGAGGTCCGCCACGCCGCGGGCGGCCTGCCAGACCCTCTTGGACATGGTGCTGGCGCGCGGCGGCACCGACAATGTGACCATCGTACTCGTGAAGATCGGCAGCGGGCATAGCGGCGCGCACCATTCGGATCGGTCCGCAGTGGAGGGCCTGGCCAGATGAGCGACGACGACAAGACACGGATTTCGACGAACGTCACCTATGCCGGCGTCGGCACGCAGCTCAGCGGCATCTACGAGCTCGACGAGAGGATCGCCTCGGGCGGCATGGGCGAAGTCTATCGCGGCCACAACATCCAGACCGGCGACCATGTGGCGATCAAGATCGTGCTGCCCGAATTCGCCCGCGACCAGACGATCCTGTCGCTGTTCCGCAAGGAAGCGTCGATCCTCAATCATTTGTCGCACGACGCGGTCGTGCGCTACCACGTGTTCACAATCGATATGGGTATCGGCCGCCCCTATCTCGCGATGGAGTTCGTGGACGGCCAATCGTTGTTCGACGTCATGCGGCGCGGGCCGATGCCGGGGGAGGACGTGCGCCGGCTTTGCCATCGGCTCGCATCGGGCCTCGCCGCGGTGCACCAGGCAGGCGCGGTTCATCGCGACCTTTCGCCGGACAACATCATCCTGCCGGGCGGGCGGGTGGAGCGCGCCAAGATCATCGATTTCGGCATCGCGCGCTCGGCGACGGTCGGCGGCGAAACGCTGATCGGCGGAAAATTCGCCGGCAAATACAATTACGTCTCGCCGGAACAGCTCGGCCTCTATGGCGGCGAGGTGAGCGAGCAATCCGATATCTACAGCCTCGGCCTGGTGCTGGCCGCAGCGCTGCGCGGAAAGCCGCTCGACATGGGCGGGTCGCAATACGAGGTCATCGAGAAACGCCGGACCGTGCCGGACCTGTCGGATATCGATCCCGATTTCCACGAACTCATCGAAGCCATGCTGCAACCGGATCCGCGCGACCGGCCGGCCAGCATGGCCGAGATCGCCCGAGCAACGCGTGGCGAGGATCTTGAGCCGACATTGCCGCCGCCGGTGCCGTTCGGCGCACGCGAACGCTCGGGCCTGCCGCGCGCCGGCTGGACGGCGGCGCCGGACCCCAAACTCCAGACGCCAGCGCCTCAAGGCGAACCGCGCTTCGTCGAGCATGTGCGCCCGGCATATCTGTCGGAGCAACGACCCGCGCCAGCTGCCGTTCCCCCCAGCGCGCCCGCACCGGCTGCGCCCAAAAAGGCTTCGCGGATGCCGGCCATCGCCGGCGGCGTCGCGGCGCTCGTTGTCGTGGCGGCAGGCGGCCTCTATTTCAGCGGCGCCCTGGCGCCCACACCAGTGGCGGAAACATCCAAGCCGCTGACGCCTAAGCCGGTCGCCGAAGCCGCCAAACCAGTGGCCGAAGCGCAGCCGGAGGCTCAGAAACCACAACCGCAAGCGCCGGTCGCGCCTCAGCCGGAGGCGCCAAAACCCGACAGCGCGGCCTCCATCGAGACAGCGACGCCACCTGTTCAGCCCGAGACCAAGGCACCTGCCGAGGAGGCCCCGCCTGCCACTCTGCCGGAGAGCCAAGCCGACAGCCAGGCGCATGTCTCCCCCGTCGAGGCCAAACCCGCGCAACAGTCGTCGACGCCTGCGCCGGCTCCCGCGCCAACGGCCGCGGAAAGCCCGCCGGCGCAGCCGCCGAGCGAGCCGGCGGTCAAGACGCCGGAGCCGAGCCAGGCGGCCGAAGACCAGCCAGCGCAGGAGGCAAATCCACCGGCGGCCAAGCCGAGCGTAAAAGACCTCGTGGACATGCTTTCCAAGCTGCCCAAGCCGAACGCGTCCCCACCCCCGACCTCGCAAAGCCAGGCGGCGGCGCAGCCAACCCCTCCGCCGGCCGAGCCGAAGGCGCAGACCCCGACAGCCAGCCAGCCGGAAACATCGGTAAAACCGGCGCAACAACCGCAACAACCGCAAACACCGGCGGCCAAGCAGCCCGACACCGATGTCGCCATCAATGTGCCGAAGCCAGCGGTTCCGACGCCGGAAGATGATATGGCCAGGTGGAACGACCAGCGCTCCTGGGTGCGCGATTTCAGCGGCGGCAGCTGTTTCTACGCGAACGTGACGTCGGGACCCGGCGCCGCCCCCACGATCGAGGGCTACGGAACGGTGGTCCAGCCCTTCGAGCAATTGCTCAGCGATTTCCAATCCAGGTTCCATGTCGAGCCGGACATCAGCGTGCGCCTCATCACGCTCTCCCAGTGCGGCGTGCCCACTTTCCTGCGCTTCCTCGACCGGAGCTCGGCCGCGAAGCCGCAGCTTGTGCTGGACCGGACATCGGTCCCGGACGGCTCGCCGGTCAGCGGCGCGCTCTATACCGGCGGTGGGCTCGTCTCGAACATCATGCTGATCGACCACAAGGGCGTCGCCTTCAACCTCGACGACCGCATGGTGCCGCAGACCGACAAGGTGACCTTCAACATCCCGATCGGCCTCGCCGCCGCGGACAAGGCGGCCGGCAAGGCGGTGCCGCAGATCATGCTGGTGATCACCGGGCCCAAGGACATCCAGGCCGCGATGTTCTCCAGGCCGACGCCGGCCTCGGAGCTGTTGCCAAGAATCCTCGAGGAGATCGAGGCCGACGGATCGCAGTTCTCGGCCACGGCCACCTATTTCCGGCTTGGCGGATAGCATGAACGCCGATGGACTTTCGCACCCTGCGCTCCCTGTATCAGCCCTCGCCACGCAAGCAGCGTAACTGGCTTCGCTCACTCTTGCCGGGCCGCATGACGCTTGCGGCGCTGCTCGGCGCGGCGCTCCTCTCGATCCTTTCGCCGGGCAAGGCGCATGCCGAATTCACCGTCTGCAACCAGACGCTCGACGTCGTCAATCTCGCGGTGGGACAGAAGGTCGACAATGCCGACCAGACGGACGGCTGGTGGACGATCGGCGCCAACCAGTGCGTCAATGTCATCCGCGAGGAGCTGACCAACCGCTACATCTATCTCTACGCGACGGACGTCTTCGGCCACGCGATCCTCAACGGGACGACCGAGATGTGCATCGACCGGCGGCGCTTCTCGATCCGCGGCATCGAGGAGTGCTGGCAGCGCGGCCATATCGCGGCGCGCTTCGTCGAGGTCGATACGCTCGAGCAGGTGCGCTGGACCTATTTCCTGACCGGAAACAGCCCGTGACGCACGCGATCGACACGAGCTTCAAACAGAAGAAGCTGGCGCGCCTGGCCGAGCGCCGGCGCAAGCTCTGGCGCGGAATCCTTGCAGGGGCCGCAACGCTCGCCGTCGTCGCTTTAGCCACCGGCTTCTACCTGACCAAGGACTATTGGTCGTTCGGCGACGAAGATGAAGAGCTGCATCCGGTCGAGGGTATGGAAGACGTGCCCCCCGACGCCTCGGTCTATGTGCCGGCGATCATCGATCTCGCCGGCGATCCGATGTGGATCACGCTGGCGCCCGATGCCGACACCGCGACGAAGGGCAAGACCGTCGCGCGTCCGGCCGAGCTCGACAGTTCAGGGGCTTCGCCGCAGATCGAAATCCTCTCCGACGTGATGCTGAGCGCCAGCGAAAAGTTCATGACGACGATCCCGTCGACGCAGGAGGATTTCGCCTTCTTCCAGGCGCAGCGGCAGGCGGCTCCAAAGCCCTCGGCAACGGCGCCCGACGCTGCGCAACCGGCCCCGCCCTCTCCGGCCGCAGCGCCGGACGAGCAACAAGGCGATCCGCAAGGCGATCTGGCGAACGACCTCCAGGCGGCGCCGGACGAGAGCGACGCCGGCTCGGCGCCCAAGGCCGACGCCGACGACCCCGAGGCCGGCTGGGGCGAGACCATCGACCAGGGGGAAGCGGCACTGCCGGCCTTCAAGAAAACCGCGATCGAGAACAACACGACCGTCGCGACCGTCACCAGCGAATATCAGCGTTTCGAGGCAACCGAGGACACGTTCGTGAAGATCCTCAACGACCGCAGCCTGGACAGCGTGGCGCTCGACGCGCATTTCTCCGCCGACGACGCGAAGCTTGCGGGCGAGGCGCTGAAGACGCTGTTCAACCGCGACGGGCTGGAGGCCGGCTTTGTCGTGGCCATGCGCGGGTTCCGGCCGAACCGCGAGACGACGACCATGTCGCTGATGCAGGTCTCCGTCTATGCGAGGAACGTCTATGTCGGCACGCTGACGCGCAATGCGGCCGGGGCCTTCGTGTCGGGCGTCGACCCCTGGGTGCGCGAGGATCTGTTCAACTATTCCGGCGCTTCCGATCAGGGCGGGCCCAAGCGTCAGTACCGCCTGCTCGACGCGATCTATTCGACGGCGGCGCGCAACAAGGTGCCGACCAGCGTCATCGGCGAGGCGATCATGTATCTGTCGCGGGGGCAGGATCTCGACGCCTTCGCCAGCGAGGACCAGCGCCTGGTGCTGATCTATTCGCAGACGCCGCGCGGCCAAGGCGAGATCTCCGGGCGGGTGCTCTATGTCGGCGTCCAGGGCGCGGACAGGAGCCTCGACTGTTTCGTCTTCCAGCAGAGCGACGGCCAGTATGCCTGCGTGACCGGCGACGACCAGGTCCGCTCGCTCACCGTCACCAACGGCATGGTCACGCCGGTCGCCGGGGTGATGACCTCGACCTTCGGCCCGCGCAAGCATCCGATCCTCGGCACGGTCCGTATCCACAAGGGCGTCGACTGGGCGGCGCCGGTCGGCACGCCGATCATGGCCGCCTTCGACGGCGAGATCTCTTTCCAGGGCGATGGCGGCAGCTACGGCAATCTGGTGAAGATCACGCATGCCAACGGCCGCGAGACGCGTTACGCGCATATGCAGAAATTCGCCATCGCCAGCGGCGTCGGCACCAAGGTGAAGGCCGGCGACGTCATCGGCTATATCGGCACCACGGGGCTTTCGACCGGCCCGCATCTGCATTTCGAACTCTACCAGAACGGCGAGGCGATCGACCCGCTGGGGAGGGTCACCACGGTGGCTACCGCCGTTGCCGTCAGTTCCGGCGGTTCCGGCGATACCGCCGTCGAAACGCTGACGGACCGGATCGTGCATGTCGAAAGCGGCGGCAGCGCGCGGGCCAAGAACCCGCTTTCCTCGGCGACCGGCGCCGGCCAGTTCATCTCCAAGACCTGGATCCGGATGATGAACACCTATCGGCCCGACCTTGCCCGCTCGCTGTCGACGGCAGACCTTTTGGCACTTCGCTACGACGCGACGCTGTCGCGCGAAATGGTGCGCAACCTGGCGCGCGAGGGCGAGGCCTATCTGCGCGCGCGCGGCCACCAGATTACTGCCGGCCGCCTCTATCTTTGCCATTTCCTCGGCATGGAAGGCGCTGCCCAGGTTCTGGCGGCCCCCGGCTCGACGCAACTGAGCGCCGTGCTGGGGTCGGCCGTCATCCAGGCCAACCCGTTCCTCACCGGCAAGACTGCCAGTTACGTCGTCGATTGGGCCGAGCGGAAGATGGGGCAGAAAGCGCCGCGCGTGGTGACCGATCAGGGCCAGCCGACGACGACCACGACCGAAGTCCGGCAGACCTCGCCGGAATTCGAAAAATACAAGCAGGCGATCACCGCGCTGATAGGCTCCATCCAGGACACGCTGGAGCCTGGCTAGGCCCGTAGGGAGCGCTGCCGTCCGCTGCGTCGCGATGAGCCGGCCGGCGGCCTATTCCGTCCGGATCCGCATTTCCACCCGGCGGTTGACCGGATCGTAGGGGTTGGCGACGCGCGGGTGCGACTTGCCGAGGCCGATCGCCTCGAGCCGCGCCGATTCAACGCCGTTGGCTTCGAGGAAGGCGGCCACCGATTGGGCCCGTCGCCGCGACAGGTCCTGATTGTAGCGATCCGTGCCGGTCGCATCGGTGTGGCCTTCGACGACGAAGCTGAACGTGCTCAGCCTGTTGTCCTTCAGCGCCTTGGCGAACTCGTCCAGCTCCGTGCGCGCGGTCTGGTCGAGCTGGGCCGAATCCAGGGCGAAATTGATCATCATGTCGAGGCCGGCCTTCTGGGGCGGCGCCTCGTTCTTCTCGGCCTTGCTCTTGCACTCTTCCTCGGTGCCGACGCAGATGCCGCGCGAGGCGCCAAGATTGCCTTGGCCGGCGAAGAATTTCACGATGTCTTCCGATTTCTGAAGCGGGTCGGCGTAAACGTGCGTAGAAAAAAGCACGGCCGCCAATGCCAAGGCTGAGCTGCCCCACCGCATGACCGTCACTCCTGTTAGAACTGGCCTGTTTGAACGGGTTTTCGCTGGGGCGCACTATATCAAATCCCGAAACGATTGTCTGTGAACAAGCGCACGTTGCCAGTGGCTTCCGCCTGATAAAGGTGGAGGCTTGACCGGCACTCAGCCGCGGGCTTGAGTGTTGTTCTGCCGGTGCTCGGGGTGTGGCGGCCATGGCCAATGAACTCGGATACAGAACGGCGAGGGATCTGTTTCTTGCCTGTCCCGCGATCGCCCGGGACATGAAATCGCCGGCCGCCGCCCAACCCCCGCTGGAATTCTGCCGCGCTTTGCTCGCCGGGCGCGTGCCGGAGGAAGCCGTCACGTTCTGCGCCTATCTCCTGCCCGAGCGCGCCGCGGTCTGGTGGGGGCATGAATGCCTGAGCAATCTCGCCGAGCTCCTTGCCGAAGGGGATCTCGAATTGCTGGCGCTCGTCAATGACTGGGTGGGCGAACCCGGCAATCCTCGCCATCGCGCGGCGCTGAGCAGCGCCGTCGATCCGTCGCCGGCGACGCCGGCCGCATGGATCGCGCTGTCGGCAGCGTGGCGCGACCCGGCCTTCGACATGCTATCGACCGGATTTCCCGCCGCCCACGCCGTCAACGCCGGGATCCTTGCGGGGCTGGCCCGTGTCTCGACCGCGGATCGCTTTGACGTGCTTTCCGCCTTCGTCGAAATGGGCATCCAGATGGTGGAGATCGAGGCGCAACGACCATCGGTCGACGCGTATTAGAGCTGTTCAGCAATCATTTGCAGCCGCCTTGCGCCCACCGGGCGAGCGCGACCTTGAATCGGGTGCCGAGCGGATGCTGCAGGCGCAGGACGGAAACGTCGTTGGCGGCGAAATTCTTCGCCTGCTCGCAGAGGCGGGTCTCATTCCACTCGTGACAGCCGTCGCAGTGCTTGCCCTGCCAGACCGATTTGTCGAGGCCTTCGACCGGGCTGAAAATCGGCTCACTCTTGATCAACTGGGCTATGCTCTTGCCGTCGATCGCCGGGTCGCCGAACTTGACCGGGCGATCGAAAAAGATCGGCCCATCCGTCGCCAGCTTCGGGATCTTCTCCCGCAGCGCGTTGAGCGCAAGCTGGTCATCGGCCTGGCCGGGCGCCGCACCGGTGTTGCGCGTCCCGGAACCGGCTTCGGCCTGCGGCGGGTTCGCCTCGCCGACGATCAGCGGCGCGTTGAGGTCGACTTTGTGCAGCACGACCTCGGTGGTCAGCGAGACATTGATCCAGGGGCGCTGCTTGCCGGCGGTCGCCTTGAAGACGTCGCTGGTCACCCTGTTCATGGCTTCGGTGACGGAGACGTTGGATTCGCCGATATGCTGGAGCAGCGCCGTGGTGAAAGGCGAGTGGTCGCCCGACCCGTCATAGGCAAGCTGGTTCGGGCTGGCGGCGAAGGCCACCAGCGTGCCGGCGCCGCCATTCTCGATCGGGATCTCGGCGAGGCCGCTGCTTGCGCCTTTGATGCCCGCGCTGTTGGCCAGCACATCGGCAAGCGGATTGTCGCGGCAAGCATCCAGGAACACCAGCCTTATGCTGGTCTCGCGCGACATCTGGCGCAGGATGAAATCGACCGAGACGGCCTCGAAATCGAGCGAGGTCTCGTCCTCGAGCGCGGCATCGACCGGCAGCAGATAGTTCTTGCCGGAGACCTGCAGGCCATGGCCGGCATAGAAGAAAAGCGCGATGTCGGCGCCGCGCACCTCCCTGGCGAACTGCGCGACGGTAGCCTGCGTCTGCTGCTTGGTGAGGTCGAAGCCGGAAACCACCTCGAAGCCGAGGTCCTTGAGCCGCCCGGCCATGGCCTGCCCATCCCGCGCCGGATTGGCGAGGGCCGCCGCGTGCTGATATTGCGAGTTGCCGAGCACCAGCGCGACGCGCCGCTCGGCGCTCGCGGCCGTCAAGGTCAGCAGCAGGGCCAGCGCCACAAGTCCAGCGGCGCGAAACATGCCACCGCAAAAGGCGATCGGAGCGGAACTCACCGCCACCTCAGTTGGCGAGCTTCGTGGCGGAGAATTCGATCCGCCGGTTGAGCGCCTTGTTCTTGGGCGTGTCGTTGGCCGCGACCGGCTTGTCCTCGCCATAGCCGGCGGAGCTTAGCTGATTGCGCGGAACGCCGTCGGCCACCAGCGCATCGGCGACCGCCTTGGCCCGCCGTTCGGAGAGCGCCTTGTTCGCCTCGGGCGATCCGTCGGAGTCGGTGTAGCCCGACACCTCGACCTTAAGCGTTGGGCATTTGCCGACGACGCCCTCGACCTCCGCCAGCAGCGGTCGGCTCTTCGCGTCGAGCCTTGCGCTTGCCTGGCGGAAATAGATGGCGCCGGTGCGCGAGAGCACGGCAAACCGGTTGAGGCACTCCTCGTCGCTGAAATTGGCCTTCGCCGCATCGGTGGCGACGGGACCGACCTCGGCGGTCGAGGCCGCAACGGTCTGCACGGCGGCCGGCTTGCCGCCGTCGGCGTTGAAGACGAAATCGAAGGACACCGAAGCGGTCGGCACGATGTTGGTCACATTGGCGGCCTGCTGCAGTTTGTCGATGTTGGGCAGAAGCCCGAAATCCTCAACATGGACAGCGACGGGCGCTTCCGAAGCGACGGAGACCTGGGTGTCGCTGATCATGGTGACGACGACGCTCGCCTCGATATCCTTGCTGACGCCATGCAGGTTGAGGTGGAACGGCAACGTCGTCTTCACCCGGCGCTTGGCCGGCAGGTCGGCGAACGCCGCGGGGTCCACCTTCGCCGTCACCTCGGCCGTCGGATAGGTGAATGTCTCGAAGAACAGGAAGCGCATGCGGACGTTGCGCAGGTCGACGCCGGTGTCGACGGAATTGAGGTCGAAGCTGATCTTCGCATCGCCGGCGGAACTCAGCGTGCCGGTGATGTTCCTGATCTTGTTGGTCTCGACGATCGTGTTCTTCTTGACCGACTGGTAGGTGAGCACCGAGGCGGACGGATCGAGCGTCCAGTTCGGCGCGGCGCCCGCAGCCTGCGATCCGAGGGCCAGCAGCGTGGCAAGGATCAGGCAAAAGGCTACGACCTCGGCTCGCGCTTTGCGCCAGAATGCGACTTCGAACATGGAACGCCCCCGCCAGGACAACCCGATCTCGATACCGGCACGTGGTGAAAGCATAGAGCACCTGCCTCTGCTTGGCGAGCGGTTCTGAGTAGCGGAGATGATATTGAGGGCGCACGCCTGTAACCGCCAACCGAGCGTTCGCGAACGGTGATCTGCCGATTCAGTGAAACTTAGCCACCCCAGCCACCACCCCCGCCGCTACTGCCGCCGCTCCCTCCACTCCCTCCGTTCCCTCCACTTCCTGCCGGTATGATGGGGGGCGGAGACTCAGGTGTTTCCCCAACCGGCTTGATCAGCTTTTGGGCAGTCACCTTTTTCTTGACCACCTTTGGCGCGGTCGTCGTGCGAACGACCTTCGTCCTGTGCTTCACCGTCGGGTGGGATGTCGGCTCGGGCTTGGGCATTATGGTGGTACACCCCGTGACAGCCAGAGCACCGGATAGGATTGTTGCGACGATTATCTGTTTCGATGCCCAGCCCACCAGTTCCTCCTGTTGATCAGAACAAGTCCCGGCGCGGATTGGCTTGTTCCCAGACCGCCCTGGCCGTCTTGACCAGTTGATCGTCCAACGAGCCGTCCGCCGAAATCTTCGATTTGAGCTCCGCACGCATCTGTTTCAGCGCCGCTGTCTTCGCCTTCGCCCCGAATTTCGTCAGCGTCGCCTTTGCGTCGGGAATTTCGTTGCGAAGATCGAGCGCAGCCGCGAAAGCAAGATAGCGCGCGGCCACGGCCTGATCGGCCTTGTCGCCCCTTTGCATCTCCAGCGCCGCGCGATCATACGCAGCCGACTGATCGCCGCGGTCGGTCGCCAACTCGAACAGCCTTTGCGCTTCAGCCAGATCCTGCGGCACGCCGACACCGTCCCTATACATGCGTGCAAGGCTGCCGGGGGCGTAGGGTTGGCCGAGATCCATAGACTTCTGGAACAGCGTGAGCGCTGCCTTGGGGTCCTTCTCGACCCCCGTGCCGGCGAGATAATTGCGGCCGAGCAGGTTCATCGAATACATGTCCTGCCGCTCGACGCCGGCCTTGAGGAAGGCCACGGCGCGCGCCGGATCGGCAGGCACGCCATTGCGGCCTTCCGTGAAGATCGCGGCAAGATCGTTCATGGCATAGGTGTGCCCCATCGCCGCCGCCTTGAGCAGCAGGTCAAGTCCCTTGCCGGTATCGCGATCGACGCCGTAGCCGTTGAACAAGGCCCGGCCCCATGAGGTCATTCCATAGGGGTCGCCCTTGTCCGACGCCGCCGCGTAGAAAGCGTTGGCCTGCTTGCGGTTGGCGGCCATGCCCGTCCCGGTTGCGTTGAGGTAGCCAAGCTCGAACACCGCGCGGACATGTCCCTTGTCGGCAGCGTCCTGGATAGCTTTCCTCGCCTCGTCGACCTTGCCGGCGGCGAGCAGCGCGCGCCCGAGTTCGTAGTGGAAGCGCGCGACGTCGGGATAGGCCTTCACCGCCGCCTGGCAGGCTTCCACCGCGCGGGCGCCGATCTCATTCGGCAACAAACCGGGGACGACGCCCTGCAAGTCCAAAGGTTCGCCTGCCTTCTGGTCGCACAGATCGACGGCGGGCGACAGCTTCATCGTCGCCGGCTTTGACGGCGTGTTGTCGGCCCTGATTTCGACGCCGACTATCAATGGCTGGACCGTGCCTATCTGAGGTTCGTAGCGCAGTTTATCGACTTCATCGGCCATCAAGCTCGATTGCGGCGACAGAGTCCGATCCGGAAGGGACAGCGTGCCGGTTGCCGGATAGCTCGCAAGCTTCACGCTTACAGCCGGGTCCTTGGTCGGGAAATCCAGCTTCAGCGGGACGGGGCCGACGCCGACAGGAATCTTGACGTCGCGGTTCTCGATTGCCTCGGCGGCGCCGGCGATGTGGATGCCGCGCTCCACCACCTCCTGCTTCTGCTCGGACTCCAGCGAGGCCACGAGCTGCTTGCCCGCGGCACCCTCGCCATTCTTGACCCGGAACACCAGTATGCCCTGCGATCCGCCGCCCCATTCGTCATGCGTGGCATAGGCCAGCATGTCGACTTGGTCCTCGGCGTCGGCGCTCTTCGGCACATCAATCGCGAGCCGCGGCAGATCCTTGCCCTCTATCGGCTCGCCCGTTGCGACAGGCTTGCCGTCCAGGACCAGACGCCCCAGCGCCGGCGGCCTTTCGATGCTGATGGTGACCGCACCGCCATCGACATCGACGGGCACCGGCAAGTCGAGCGCGACCGGTCCGACGCCCGACGGCACGGTCTTTTCCAGCACCGGCGGCAAAGCCGGCCGGCTGGCGCGGCGCATCAGCACCACCTCGTCGATCAGCGAGGAATTCTCCCAGGGAACCTGGGCGCCCTTGGTGGCCTCGACCACGTCGCGGCGCACGGCAGCCATGACCGAGCGTATCTCCTGGTTCGGCGCCAGCGCGCGGCGGGAGAAGGCGGATGAGAACGGGCTGAGATCGCCGGAGCCGTCATAGGCCACCGCACCCGGCTCGGTGGCAAACGCTATCAGCGTGTTCAGCGAACTTTTCACCTGCGCCAGGCCGGTGCCGCCGGCCGCGATCAACTGGTCGCGCAGCCAGTAGTCCTTGCGCGGAAACGGGTTGTTGCGGCAGGCGTCGAGGATGATCACCTGGATCTTCGATTTGGCGCGCAATTGCTGCAGGACATCGTCCAGCTTGACCGCCTGGACCTCGATGTCGGCCGCAGCCTTGAGCGACGCGTCGACCGGGATCAGGAAATTCTCGCCGCCAATCTGAAAGCCGTGGCCCGAATAATAGACGACCGCCAGATCGGCGCCGTCGGCCGCCGCGAGATAGTTGCGGAACTCCTTCTCGAACTGGAGCTTCGTCAGGTCCTTGGCGACGAACACGTCGAAACCGGCCAGCCGGAAGGTGTTCGACACGTCCTCGGCATCCTTGTCGGGATTCTTCAGGGCCGGGATCTCGCGGTATTCGGAATTGCCGATGACAAGGGCAACCCTTCGATCGGCGCACGCCTGCACCGTCGTGAGGCCCACGAGGATCAAGGCTGCAATCAGCGCGCAGCACCGCAGCATGGCAAAATCCCTAACTGCTCGTCGGCCACAAGAACGCAGCTTGCGACATCGTGGTCTGTTAAAGACTTCACAATCTGCCAAGACGGCAAGGAAACGCGCTCGCGATGGCAAGGCAGGTCGCGTATCCAATAAACTGCTAAAATAACTCAGAGGCCCGGTCGCCGCAATGACCCGGGCAGGCGTATCGAGGTGAGGACGCCCGGCTCATCCGGGCATCCTGAGATATGCAAGCGTGGGCGGCGTTTACTTCTCGGCGTATGTCGGCTTGCCGTCCGCGCCCTTCTTCCATTCGTAGATGACATAGTCGGGGCGCGTGATGTCGCCCTTCTCGTCATAGCCGATGTCGCCGATCGCCGTCTTCCACGGGCCGCCTGCCTTGATGGTCGCGCCGACCTTCTGCGCGTCGTCGGCCGAGCCGGTCTTGTCGATCGCGGCGGCGACGATCTGGACCGCCGCGTAAGAGTAGAGCGTGTAGGCTTCCGGCTCGAAACCAGCGGCACGGAACTTTTCGACGATGTCCTTGGCGGCGGGGTTCTTGCGCGGGTCCGGCGAGAAGGTGTTCAAGGTGCCGATGACCGAATCGCCGGCGATCGAGGCGAGCTCGTTCGAGACCATCCCGTCGCCCGAGAACAGCGTCGCCTTCAGACCCTGATCCGCCGACTGGCGCATGATCAGGCCCGCCTCGGTGTGGAGGCCGCCGAAATAGATCAGCGTGACCCCTGCCGCCTTCATCTTGGCGATGAGCGCGGAGAAGTCCTTGTCGCCGACATTGATGCCTTCATACATCACCTCGGTGATGCCGTCGGCGTTCAGATCCTTCCTGGCGACATCGACAAGGCCCTGGCCGTAGGGCGTCTTGTCGTGGATGATGGCGATCTTGGCATCCTTGAAGTTCGCGGCGATATAGTCGCCGGCAACCTTGCCCTGCTGGTCGTCGCGGCCGCAGGTGCGGAAGGTGTTCCACAAGCCGCGCTCGGTATATTGCGGATTGGTCGATGCCGGCGATATCTCGAGCACGCCGTTCTCGGCATAGACTTCCGAGGCCGGGATCGACACGCCCGAGTTGAAGTGGCCGACCACGTATTTCACGCCGTCCGCGACGAATTTGTTGGCGACCGAAATTCCCTGCTTCGGATCGGAGACATCGTCGCCGATCTCGATTTTGATCTTCTGGCCGAGCACGCCACCGGCCGCGTTGATGTCGGCGGCCGCCTGTTCGGCGCCTTTCTGGAACTGGGCGCCGAAGGCCGCGTTCGGACCGGTGATCGGCCCGGCGACGCCGATGACGATGTCGGCCCAGGCGTTGCCCGCAAAGGCGACAAGGGCGGCCGCTGCCACCGCCGACAAGAGATGTTTCTTCATATTAGGCTCCCATTTTCGTGGCGGGCACTGGCTGAGGCTTCGATGCGATGCCCACGTCCGACGCATCGAGCTGACTTGGGCGGGCCGGGTTTTGCCGTTGGGCAAGATCAGGCCCAGGCGGGCGGGTCAGGTCATGAGGCCGGAGCAGGCTCCCGTCACCAAAGATGTCTTGCTCTCGATCCGCATCCGAAATGCCCCGCCTTCGGGGCATATTGGATGCAAGCGAAGTGGCATGCGATGACCGTAAGACCCAGATTTGGTGATCGATTTTGCAATGTTTCGGGAATGCCTCGCCTGCCTGCTAGTTCACGGGCGCGCGGTCGCGCAGATCGGCGTCGGACGAGGCCTCGCGGCGGAACAAGGCCGGGCTCTTGCCGGTCCATTTGTGGAATGCGCGATGGAAGGCGCTCGGCTCGGAAAAGCCGATATCGGCGGCGAGGTCGGCGACGCTGCGGCTGCCGTTGAGCAGGGCTTCCATCGCCAGCGCCCTGCGTATCTCGTCCTTGATCGAGCGATAGCTCTGGCCTTCCGACTGAAGCCTGCGGCGCAAGGTCGGCGCCTGCATGCGCATGCCGGCGGCAAGCCGCTCGAAGCTCGGCCATGACGCGGGCGCGGTGGCGTGCAAGCGCCCGCGTATGGCCGCCGAGAGCCCCTCGTCATGGCGGTAGCGCACAAGGATGTTGGCTGGCGCCTTGCGCAGGAATTCGCGCAGGGCGCAGGCGTCGCGGATGACCGGCAGCTTCAGGAATTCGGCATCGAAGACAAGGCGGCTCCGGGGCTGGTCGAACCGCACCGGCGCGCCGAAGAACAGCCGGTAGTCGCTCCCCGTGGGTGGAATGCTGCATTTGAAATCCACCCAGCGGATGGGAAGGCGCCGGCCCACCAGCCAGCAGTTCACGCCGTGGACGATGATCCAGAAGGTGCGGTAGGCGAAGGCCGACCGCAACGGCCCGGAATCGCTCAGCCTGATCTCGGCGAGCCCGTCGCCGACGGTCAGCTCGCCATGCGGATCGTCGAGCACGGCGCGCAGGAAGCGCAGGCCCCTGCGCAGGGCGTGCTCCAGCGTCTCGGTGGTAAGCAGCGCCTGGCAGAGCAGCGCGAAGCTGCCGGCCCGCATTGGCCGGGCGCCTTCGCCGAAGAACTCGTCGTCCATCGCCTGCGCGACGGCATGCCAGAGCGCGCCATATTGTTCGGCCGAGATCGGCTCGGAAATCACCGGCGGCAGTCCGACGCTCGCCAGCAAAGGCTCGACCTCGACATTGTGGCGGCGAAGGCATTCGAGCGTGTCGTCCATGAAACAGGGAGCGATCATCCGGCGCTGCATCGCGTGGTGCTCCGTCCTCCTTCTGCCTGCGCCTTGCTAGCGCTCGCCCCGATCGAATGTGGCGGCGCCGACACCCTGCTGCCGCAGCGCTGTCCTGGCGATTTTTTCCGTCGGCGTTCGCGGCAGCGGCGTGTCCGTGATCTCGATGTAGCGCGGCACCATGTGGCGCGGCGCCAGCGCCCTGAAATGCGCCAGCAGCTCGGGCGCCTCCAGGGTCGAGCCCGCTCGCCGCTGGGCCACGACCATGATGTCTTCCTCGGTGAACTCCGACGGGATCCCGAACGCCGCGCTTTCAACGATCTCGGGATGCTTCTCGGCGACGGTTTCCACTTCGTAGGCGGATATATTCTCACCGCGCCGCCGGATTGCCTCGTTCAGGCGGTGCTTGAAATAGAGCCAGCCATCCGCGTCCAGGCAGCCGGCGTCGCCGGAGTGATACCAGAGGTTCCGTAGCGTCTGCACCGTCTTGGCGTCCGCCCGGTAATAGCCGGAAAACATGCTCCAGCTCTTGCGCGGGCGCGATACGATCTCGCCGACGGACCCGTGCGGCAAAGGCCGGTCCTTGTCGTCGACGATCACGACTTCCCAGTCAGGGTGCGGACGGCCGCAGGAACCTTCCTTCGTGTCATCCACGGTATCGAGCGTGACGAAACCCGTCTCCGTCTGTCCGTAGCCGGTGACGAGCCGCATGTCGAAGCGTCGCTCGAACGCTTGCTTGTCCGGCACCATTGGAATGCACTGGCATATGCGCACCGGATTGGCGCCGTCGCCGTCGGACGGCGACTGGCGCGACAGGATGACCGCCATGGCGCCGAGCAGGTTCGTGGCCGTGGCGCCGCTGGCGCGGACCTGCTCCCAGAAGCGCGAGGCGCTGAAGCCGTCGACCAGCGTCGCGCGGGTGCCGTAGATCAGCGGCAGGTAGACGCCGAACATCTGCGCGTCAGTGTGGAACAGCGGCAATGCCGAGAAATAGCTGTCGCCGGTCGTGTAGCCGAGATTGAGCGCCATCCCCGCCGCCCAGGAATAGCAGTGATGATGGGACATCAAGGCGCCCTTGGAGGGACCGGTGGTGCCCGAGGTGTAGAGGATCGCCATCGGGTCGGAATAATGGATGTCGGCGAGGTCGAAATCCGGCTGCCCGGCCATGCATTCCTCGAAGGAGACGATCCGACCGATCCTGATGCCGGCCGCCCGGGCCTCGCCCGGATCGACGCCGACCAGGATGAGGGTGCGCAGGTCCGGCAGCCGGTCCTGAACCCTGGCGAGCTCCTCAAGCGCGTTGGCGTCGGCGACGAGGACCTCGGCGCCACAATTGTTCAGGTTGTGGCAGAGCAGGTCGCCCTTCAGGCCCGGATTGCTGGGCACCTCGATGGCGCCCAGGCTCGACACGGCGAACCACGTCGCAACCAGCTCGAAACAATTGGGCAAGAGCATCGCCACCCGGTCGGACTTGCCGATGCCGAGGCCGCGCAGGCCGCGCGCCAGCCGCGCTGAAGCGACCTGCATCTCCTCGAAGCTGGCCGAGCGTCCGCAGATGTCGATGAACGGACTGTCGCCGAGGCGCTCGGCCTGCATGCGCAGGATTTTCGGCAGCACCCGGTTCTCCAGATCGTCGTCGTGCTGGCCCGGGATGTGGAAGGAAGGGGCGAGGTCGAGCATAGTCATGGATCAAAAATTCTTTGCCCGCGCTTGCGCTTCCGGGGAGAGGAAACCGCTCACCGTGGCCCTGGTCTCCAGCGCCATTGCATCGGCCAGGGAAGAGTGGAAGCCGTTGTTGATGGCATGCTTGATGTCGGCCACGGCGCTTTCCGGACGCTCCGCTATCGCCAAGGCCAGTTTCCTTGCCTCGTCCAGCAATTGCGCCTCGGGAAAAAGCTTCCACGCGATGCCGACTTCGAGCGCCTTCCTGGCGTCATGCTTCTCGCCCAGGATCATCAGCTCCTTGGCGACCTGCGGCCCGGTCTGCTTGGTAAGCAGCGCAGTGACGCCACCGGTGACGAACAGCCCATAGGTGACTTCGGGGAAGAACCAGCGCGCGTTGTCGGCGAACAGCGTGAAGTCGCAATTCACCGCCCATTCGAGCGCGCCGCCCACGCACCAGCCATGGACTGCTGCGATGACGATCTTGCGCGACTGCATGATCTGCAGGGTGATGTTCTGGATGGCGTCGACCCAGCCTCGTGTCGTCGCCTCGGAGGTGGTCTGCTCGTCGAGGTCCTTCAGGTCGTCGCCGGAGCAGAAAGCGCGTCCCTCGCCATGCAGGATGACGGCGCGGACCGACGAGTCCGCTTCGGCTCGGGCCAGCGCCTCGGAAAGCCCGTCGACGAGCAGCCTGTTCATGGCGTTCAGCCGCTCGGGACGGTTGAGCTTGACCCAGGCGATGGCACCATCATGCCTGGAAATGACTGCGCCCATCTTGACGTCCCCCATCTTGTCGTCTCCCACCTTGGGCATCCTCCTCAAACGATCATCGGTTCGGCATAAGCGCCCCAGACCTCGCGCAGCGCGGCGCAGATCTCGCCAAGCGTCGCCTTCGCCTTCACGGCCTCGATGGTCTTCGGCAAAAGATTGATGTCGTCAGACCTCGCCTGTTCGGCGAGGTCCTTCAGCAGTTCCCGGACGCGGGCATTGTCGCGGCTCGCCCGCACCGCCTGGAGGCGGTCGATCTGCAGCTGCGTGCACGCTTCGTCATAGGGATGGATGTGCACTTCGGCCGAGCGGCTGGCCTCGTCGACATAGCGGTTGACGCCAACCGAGATCTTCTCGCCGGCATCGATCTTCTGGAATGTCGCGTAGGCCGAGTCCGCGAGCTTCTGCTGGAACCAGCCTTCCTCGACCAGCTTCACGGCGCCGCCGCGCTCATCCACCTCGTCCAGCAGCTTCCAGATCTCCGTCTCCATGTCGCGGGTGAGGCGCTCGATGAAATAGGAGCCGCCGAGCGGGTCGATCACGGAGGTCACGTTGATCTCGTCGCGGATGATCTGCTGGGTGCGGATGGCCAGCTTCATGGCTTCTTCGGTCGGGATGGCAAAGGCCTCGTCGAGGCCGTTGGTGTGCATGCTCTGGCAGCCGCCCAACACGGCGCCGAGCGCCTGGATCGCCGTGCGCATGAGGTTGTTGTGATGCTCGACCTTGGTCAGGCTCATCGCCGCGGTCTGCACATGCACCCGCAGCCGCATGGATTCCGGCTTCCTGGCCTTGAAGCGCCGCGCCATGATCTTGGCGTAGACCCGCCTCGCCGCCCTGAACTTGCAGATCTGCTCGAAGAAATCCTGGTGGCTGATGAAGAAGAAGGACAGCCGGGGCGCGAAGTCGTCAATGTCCATGCCGGCGCCGGTGACCTCCTCGCAATAGGCGATGGTGAAGGCCATGATGAAGGCGATCTCCTGCAGCGCGTTGCCGCCAACATCAGAGAGATGGTAGCCGCTGAGGCTGATCGGATTGATCTTCGGCGTCGCCTTGGCGCTGTACATGATGAGGTCGCGCAGCAGCCTCACGGCGGGACGCACCGGATAGATCCACTCCTTCTGCGCGACATATTCCTTCAGCGGGTCAGCCTGCAGCGTACCCGCCAGCTTGTGGAGGTCGTAGCCGCGCCGCTCCGCGACGGCGACATACATGGCATAGACCACCCAGGCCGACGGATTGATGGTGAGCGAGACCGAGATCTTTTCCAGGTCGATCCCGTCGAACAGCCGGTCGACGTCGTCGACCGTGTCGATGGCGACGCCGACGCGCCCGACCTCGCCGAACGCCCGCGGATCGTCCGAGTCCAGGCCGAGCAGCGTCGGCAGGTCGAAATCGGTGGAGAGCCCGGTCTGGCCGGTCTGGATCATGTATTTGTAGCGCTGGTTCGTGGCCTCGGGATTGCCGAAGCCGGCGACCTGCCGGATCGTCCAGGGCCGCCCGCGATACATCGTCGGATAGGCGCCGCGGGTGAACGGATAGGCGCCGGGGAAACCGAGCTCGTCGGCCGGAATGTCGGCGATGTCGGCGGCCGTGTAGACGCGCTTCAGCGGAATGCCGCATTCCGTCTCGTAGGCCGGCTTTTCCTCCGGCCGGTTGCCGAGTGCGGCGGCGAGTTCCTTCTCCTCCCACGCGGCCTGTTTCTCTCGGATATCCTCGATTGCGGTCTCGGAGAACAGATTCATGCCGCTTGCCCCTCGTCCGTCCAGCCGAGCAGAAGGCGAGCCGCGCCGGCAGGGTCCATGTCCCTGTTCACGACCGCCTGGATGTGCTCTCCGATCTCGCCGGCCCGCTCATCGAATTTGCGCTGGAAAAGATATTTGGCCGCGCCGAGAATCCGCGTCCGGCAAATGCCGCGCTGCCGCTCGGCCAGCTCGCCGCTGTCGCGCAGATGCCCCCAATGCCTGGAAATGGCATCCTTCAGCTCGCCGATCCGCTCGCCCGAGACGGCGCTGACGGGAAGGACCGGCGGCGCCCATTTCGACCGCACCCTTTCCGACCCGAGGGTCATCATACCACGCAGGGCCGAGACGGTTGCGGCCGCTTCCGGTTTGTCGGCCTTGCTGACGGCATGGATATCGGCGATCTCCAATATGCCGGCCTTGATCGCCTGTATGTCGTCGCCGAGCCCCGGCGCCGAGAGAACGACGATGCTGTGCGCCGCCGTCACCACTTCCACCTCGTCCTGGCCGACGCCGACGGTCTCGATGATGATGGGCGAATAGCCGGCGGCGTCGAGGACATCGACCGCCTGCAACGTCGAGCGGGCAAGGCCGCCGAGATGACCGCGTGTCGCCATGCTGCGGACGAAGGCCTGGGAGGACGAGGCCGCCTCGCTCATGCGCACCCTGTCACCGAGGATCGCGCCGCCGGAGAACGGGCTGCTCGGATCGACGGCGACGACGCCGACCTTGTGTCCCTCCGCCGCGAACGCCCGGATGAGAGAAGACACGAGCGTGGACTTGCCCGCTCCCGGAACGCCGGTGATGCCGACGACATGCGCCTTGCCGGTGTGCCTGTAGATCTCCGCCAACGCCGGGGCGGCTTCCGGATAGCCGGCCTCGGCGCGCGTGATCATGCGGGCGATGGCCGCAACATTGCCGGCGAGTATCTCCGGCACGAGCTCGATCGAGGGCCGGTATGCCGCGCGCCTCACCGGCCTCGAAGGCGTGAAAACGGTCATACGCGGCCACGAGCGGCGATCAGGCTCCTGATCGTCGTGACGATCAGTTCGGCCCGCGCCTCCTGCGGCACGATCGCGTCGACGCCGCTGTCCCACAAGGCGGCGTAGTCCTGCTCTGGAATGACGCCACCGGCGACGACGAAGATGTGTTCGGACTTCTCTTCGCGCAGGCAGCGCCCAAGTTCCCGGAACAGCGGAACATGCGAGCCGGATAGGAGGCTGACGCCGATGACGTCGACGTCCTCCTGGACCGCTGCCGCCACGACTTCGCCCGGCGACTTGTAGAGGCCGGTATAGACGACTTCCATGCCGGCATCGCGCAGGATCCGCGCCACCACCTTGGCGCCCCGGTCGTGCCCGTCCAGCCCCAGCTTGGCGACAAGCACTCGGATGGTACCGGCTGCCGCGTCCCGGTCCGGCGTGTCGCCCGAGGCCTTTTCAGTCATGCTCGCTTCGTTCATAGGCCCCTACCCGTCACTCGGCGGCGATGCCTGGGCGGCCGGCGCCGGCGGACAGCACCGCCTCGATGGCGTCGGAGATCGTGCGCAATCCGAGGTCGAGCTCGTCCTCGGAAATCGTCAGCGGCGGCGCAATGCGGAACACGCCGCCCATGCCAGGCAGCTTGACGATGTTCATGCTGAGCCCGCGCCTGAATGCCTCCGCGGCAATCTTCGCGCCGAGCTCGTGGTCGGGCTCGCGGCTCTCTCCGTTCTTGACGATCTCGACACCCAGCATCAGGCCGCGGCCGCGCACGTCGCCGACACATTCATAGCGTTGCTTCAGTTCGGACAGTCCGTCGAAAAGCCTTTTGCCGAGATGGCGTGCGCGCTCGACGAGGCGCTCCTCTTCGACGACATCGAGCACGGCCACGCCAACGGCGGCCGGCAGTGGATCGGAGACATGGGTGGTGTAGAACAGGAAGCCGCGCTCATGCGCGGTTTCCTCAATCTCGGCGCTCGTCATGACGGCCGCCAGTGGAAGGCCGGCGCCGATGGTCTTCGACAAAGTGAGGATGTCGGGCGTGACGCCGTCGCGCTGGAAGGCGAACATGTCGCCGGTGCGGCCGACGCCGGTCTGCGCCTCGTCGAGGATGAGCAGCATGCCGCGTTCGCGGCATTTCTGCTTCAGCGCCGCGAGGTAGCCCGGCGGCAGCTCCAGCATGCCTCCGCTCGACAGGATCGGCTCGGCGATGAACGCAGCCAGACTGCCGGTCGACTGGCTGTCGACCAGGGCGAAGGCATCGTCGAGCTCGGCCGCCCAGTCGAGCGAGCCGTCTGCCTTCTTGAAGCGCGGGCGAAAACTGTTCGGCGCGGGAATCGCGATCGAGCCGACCGCCGCAGGCCCGTAGCCCTTGCGCCCGGCGCTGTAGGTGGCGGAAGCGGCGACCCCGGTCATACCGTGCCAGCTCTTGGAGAAGGCGACGATCTCGTGCTTGCCCGTCACCAGCTTGGCCATGCGGATGGCCGCCTCGTTCGACTCCGCGCCCGTCGAAAGCAGGAGCGCCCTGTCGAGGCCGGGCGCCAGCGCGGCGAGGCGCTCGGCAAGCTCGACGACCGGGCGGGACAGCATGCCGCTGAAGAGATGCGCCACGGTTTCGACCTGGCGGCGCACCGTCGCGACGATCCGCGGATGCGCATGCCCGAGCAGCGCGCTCATCTGGCCGGAGGTGAAGTCGAGTATCGGCCGGTCGTCGGCGTCGTAGACGAACGAGCCTTCGGCGCGCTCGATGATGGCGGGCTCGAAGGCGCCGCCATAGCGGATGAGGTGCTTTCGCGCCGCCGACCAGAAGGCATTATCCAGATTTCTCGACATCTCGCAGCCTCGCCAAAAATGCAGACCCGAAGATTAGCGGCTGGCGCTACAGCAGTAAAATTGATAGATATCGGACTCCGATATCAATGGAATTGATATGGCCGCACCCCTCGATCTCAAATTGCTGTCAACCTTCGTGCGCGCGGCGCATTCGGGAACGCTCAGCGCCACGGCCGTGCAGGTCGGGCGCACGCAATCGGCGGTGACGATGCAGATACAGCGGCTCGAGGACGCGCTCGGCGGCCAGAGCCTGTTCCATCGCAGCGGCAGCGGCGTGCGCCTGACCGGCAGCGGCGAGCGCTTCCTTGCCTATGCCGAGCGCATCCTCAAGATCCACGACGAAGCGGTTTCGGCTTTTTCCGGCAAGGGCCTGCAGGGCTCGATCATCTTCGGCAGCCCGGAAGACTATCTGAGCGCCTTCTTTCCCACGCTCTTGAGAAGTTTCGGGACCCTCTATCCGGACATCGAGATCAAGGTCGTGGCCGCGCCGACCGTCGAGCTTCACAACCTGCTGCATGCGCGCCAGGTCGATCTGGCGCTCGTCTCCATTCCGGACGCGAGCGCGTCCAGGGAGGTCGTGCGCACGGAAGCGATGGTCTGGGTCGGCAGCAAGCCGACACTGGAGCTGCACGAGTTCGGCGAGACCGTGCCGCTGGCCCTGCCGGCCTCGAACGCCATGGACCACAAGGCGGCCTGCGATGCCATGTCCCGTGCCGGGCTGCGCTACAAGATAGCCTATGCCAGCAACAGCCTCACCGGCCTGATAGCCGTGGCGCGCTCCGGCCTTGCGATAAGCGTAATGACGCAGAAGGCCGTCCCGCCGGACCTGTTCATCCTAAACGCGCCGCTTCCGAGACTGTCCCGGCTCGGCGTCCTGATCGCCTTCGCCGAAACCACGAGATCGCCGGCCGTCGAGGCGTTTGCCAGCCACATTCGGGGCATCCTGCCGTCGCTGTAAAAATCGACCCGTCAGAGGTCCGGCAATCGATCAAAACATGTCTCCCGAAAGCGGGAACCGGTTTCGGGATAAAGACATGCGTAAAATCAAAAACCTAAAGCGCATGGAGCGAATCTGAAAGATCGCGACGCGCTTTAGGCTCTCCACGGAGACAACCGATCCTCGCTGGTCTAGATGTGGGTCGCATCGGATAAATTATCGGGAGCAAAGATGATCTTACTGACGAGAGCTGTGGTTCAACCCTGGAATTGCGACATGATGGGCCACATGACGACGCGGTTCTACGTCGCCTTCTTCGACGACGCCATCAACATCCTGCTGGGACAGGCGACCGGCTGGGCGCCGACGACGCCCGAATGGGCCGATAGGGGGTGGGCCGACGTCCGGCATGAGATCGACTTCGCCGGCGAGATGCCATCGGGGGTCATCGTGGAAATCTACGGCACGGTCCGCAGTGTCGGCCGCACCTCCATCCAGACGGACTACGAGATGCGCAGGCTGCATGGCGGCGAACTCGCGGCGAAGCTCGCCGCCAAAACGGTTTTCTTCAATCTTGCGGAACGGAAATCCACCCCGCTGACGGAGCCTATGCTCGAACGTCTGAAATCCTGGATGGCCGCAGCCGATGCGCCAAGCCATGCCGGCGGCGCTTGAACCAGGGAAGGCTGCCGGCAGGGATCGGTCAGCAGTGGACGCCTCGCTAGCGGATGCGGTTGCCCTCGGCGTCGAAGATGCGGGCGCGGGTGGGCTGGAAACGCAGCGTTATCGTCTCGCCGAAGCGCGGCTGATCCTCGCGGCGTTCGGCGACGACCGTTTCGCCGGAGGGCAGCGCGCCGTGGACGTATGAGGTCGAACCCAGCCGCTCGGTGACGTCGACAGCCAGAGAAAGCGTCACGCCTTCCTTCTCGTCGAGATGTTCCGGGCGGATGCCGAGCGTGACGGTGCGGCCGTTATCCAGCCGAGCCTTGAGATGCGTAATGTCCACTCTCGCTTCGCCGGCCGTGAGCGCCTTGCCGTCATCGACCACCGTCGCCTTGAGGAAGTTCATGCGCGGCGTGCCGATGAAACCAGCGACGAAGACATTGTCGGGATCGTCATAGAGCGAGAGCGGCGTTCCGGTCTGCTCGATCTTGCCGGCCTTCAGGACGACGATCTTGTCGGCGAGCGTCAGCGCCTCGGTCTGGTCATGCGTGACATAGACCATGGTGCGGCGGATCGACTGGTGCAGGCGCTTGATCTCGGCCCTGAGCTCGGTGCGCAGTGCGGCGTCCAGATTGGACAGCGGCTCGTCGAACAGGAAGAGGCGGGGGTCGCGCACCAGCGCCCGGCCGATGGCGACGCGCTGACGCTGGCCGCCGGAAAGCTCGCGCGGCAGACGCGATAGCAGCGGCTCGATCTGCAGCAGGCGCGCGACGCCGGCGACCTTCTCGTCCGAAGTCCTGCGGTCGAGCCCGCGCATCTTGAGCGGGAAGGCGATGTTCTGCGCCACCGTCATCGTCGGATAGAGCGCGTAGGACTGGAAGACCATCGCGACATCGCGTTCCCGCGCGGGCAGGTTGGTGACGTTGCGGTCGCCGATGACGATGCTGCCGGAATCGATCGGGTTGAGACCGGCCACGGCGTGGAGCAGCGTCGACTTCCCGCACCCGGACGGGCCGAGCAGCACGACGAAGGAGCCCTCCTCGACCTCGACCGAAACGTCGTCCAGCACCTGGACGGCTCCGTAGGATTTCGAGACCGACCGTATCGAGAGTTGCGCCATCGGATGTTCAGCCCTTCACGCTGCCAAGCGTCATGCCGCGCACCACCTGTCCCTGCACCAGGACGCCGAGCACGATCATCGGCAGCATGATGAGGGTGGCGGCGGCGGTCAGCGCGCCCCACTGGATGCCCTGGAATGTCAGGAACGAGGTGATCGAGACCGGGAGCGTCTGAGTGTCTCGGCCGGTCAGCACGAGCGCCACGAAGAACTCGTTCCAAGTGAACAGCACGCACAGGATGAGCGTGGCTATGATGCCGCCGCGGGCGGCCGGCAAATAGACGTGCCAGAAGATCGAAAACTCGCGCGCCCCGTCGACACGCGCCGCATCGCGCAACTCCTTTGGGATGTCGTCGAAGAAGGTGATGAGCAGCGAGATGGCGAAGGGTACGTTGACGAAGGCATAGGCGGCGATCAGCAGCCAGTGCTTGTTCAGCGCGCCGATGCGGGTCGCCAGGTAATACATGGGGATGACGAAGAGCAGCGCCGGCGCGATGCGCAGGCTGAGGATGAATTTCTCCCGGGCGCGGCGCAGCTCCGCCGGCTGCTGCGCCAGACCATAAGCCGCGACCGAGCCGACGGCGACGGCGAGCGCGCTGGAGAGGATCGAGACGATGAAGGAATTGGCGAAGGCGCTAAGGAAGCCGCGATTGGCGAACACCGTCCGATAGTTGTCGAGCGTCGGGCTGAACAGCCAGACGGGCGGAATGGCGAAGGCGTCGCGCGTCGTCTTGAAGGAGGTGACGACGACCCAATAGAGCGGGAACAGCACCGCAAGCAGAAGCAGGGCCAGACCGACATAGAACAGCGCGCGCCTGGCCATCAGCGGTCCCCCGTCTTCGGGAAGAGCACGCTGTACATGGTGAGCAGCGCGACATTGGTGAACACGGTCAGGATGATGGCGATAGCCAAGGCGTAGGAGATGTCGAAATTGGTGAAGGCGACGATATAGCCGTAATAGTTCAGCGTCTCGGTCGACAACGCCGGCCCGCCGCGCGTCATGATGTAGAAGAGGTCGAAGGCCTTGATGCTGTCGATCGCCCTGATCAGCGCGACGATGGCAAGCGCCCGGCGCAGCATGGGAAGGAGCACGTACCAGGTGACCTGCCATTCGCGTGCGCCGTCGACGCGGGCGGCGTTGAGCGGATCGGTGGGCGCCGATTCAAGCGCGGCCATCACAAGCAGGATGACGAAGGGCGTCCACTGCCAGATGTCGGCGACCAGTACCGAAAACAGCGCGATCCGCGGGCTGCCAAGCCAGTCGACCTGGGCGATGCCCACCAGCGACAGAAGATAGTTCGCCATGCCGGTGGCCGGGTCGAAGAGGAAGCGCCAGGTGAGGCCGACGACAACAGGCGTCATGATGATCGGCACCAGAAGCAACGTCCGCACCAGCCGCTTCATGGCGAAGTCGCGGTCGAGGAAGAGCACGACGGCAAGGCCGAGCGCGATCTCGATCACGGTGGCCAGCACGGTGAAGAGCACCGTGCGCCAGAGCGCGGCCATGGCGCGCGGATCGCCGAGGAAGCGGATATAGTTGTCGAGCCCGACGAACTTCTCGCGTCCTGCCCGCATCAGCGAGAGGTCGTGCAGGGAAATCCAGATGACAAACAGCGTCAGCGCCACCGACGCTACCGTCAGGCAGACGATGATCGGCTGGAAGAAATGCCTTGTAGGATCGGACGCTGCGGCCACGGGTCTCATCATCAATCCATGAATGCAGGGAAATTCACCCTGCCGCGCACAGGGAGCGCACGCGGCAGGGCACGCCTCTCGACCTAGCGGGCGAGCGCGGCGTTGTTGGCTTCGTCGGCTTCCTTCAGGACGTCGGCCGCGCTTGCGGTTCCGGCGAGCGCTTTGGAGACGGCGATGCCAGTGTTGTTGATGATCTCGTTCGCCTGCTCGACCGTCGGCAGATATTGCGGGTTGCCGGCGTTGATGGCCGCGATCATGCCTTCCTTGAAGGCGCCGTAGCGTTTGCCGAAACTGTCGCTGTTGAGCGCCGAGAGCGAGGTCACGCCGGAGTTGGGATCGGTCTCGATCGATTTCAGCTGCTGCTCCTTTGCGGTTGCCCAGGCGGCGAAGAGGGCCGCCGCTTCCTGGTTCTTCGACTCGGCCGAGACATACATGGAATGCACGGCGAGCGAGGACGAACCGCCCTTGGGCGAAGCCGACTTCATCGGCACCGGCACATAGCCGACCTTGCCGACCACCGTCGAGACGGCCGGATCTTCATTGTAGGCGCCGTTGACGGTCGCATCGAGCGTGATTGCCGCCTTGCCCTGCTGGAAGAGCAGCCGGTTCTCTTCCCAGCCGAAATTGGCGACGCCGACCGGACCGTAGTCCTTCAGCACCTTGGTGAAGGCGTCGAGCGCGGCGATGCCTTCAGGTGTCGCCAGCGCCGACTTGCCGCTGGCGTCGAAGAAGGAGCCGCCGAAGCCCCACAGATAGGCCGCCCAGACATAGACGCCCTGGATGCCCTGCTGGCCGCGCATGGTGATGCCGGCGATCTGCTTGTTGGTCTTTTCCGAGATGGTTTTCGCCGCGTTCTCGATGTCCTCGAAGGACTTCGGCGCCGCCAGCCCGTACTGTTCGAACAGGTCCTTGCGGTACATGACGAAAGTGCTCTCGCCATAGACCGGCAGGCCGTAGACCTTGCCGTCGAGGACGTTGGTGTTGAAATAGCCAGGCACGAAATCGGCCTTGTCGAAATTCTCCTTGTGCTTGGCCAGGAAATCGTCGAGCGGCACGATGTAGCCCGACTTCACGAAGCCCGGCAGGTAGATGATGTTGTTCTGGACGACATCGTAGCGGCCGGACTTGGACGAGAACTCGAGCAGCTCCTTCGCGGTGATGTCGGCCTCGGGCACGACCTCGATCGCCACGTCGATGCCGGTCTTCTCCTTGAATTCGGGCACCATCTTCTGGATGGCGTCGGTGGTCGGATGGCCCTCGAGCAGCACAGATATCTGCACGCCGTTGAACGGCTTGTCTTCGGCCGAGGCCGGCGCGGCCAGCGACAGCGCGGCGGCGGCCGCGCCAAGCATCAGTAGATTGCGTCTGTTCAGCATGTTTTCGTCTCCCATTCTTGGGCCATCTGGCCTCGTTGCAACAGCGCCGTCCGTTTGATTGAGCTCAACCGAGGCGCACGATTTCGCCGCTCTGTGCCGACTGCATCATGGCTAGGGTGAGTTCGAGCGAACGAAGGGCTTCCCGGCCGGTGGCGATCGGCATCGCCGCGCCGTCCAGCCAGTCGATGAGGCCGCCGAGCTGGCGCGCGAGGTCGCCGTCGATACGGCCGTTGAGCTGGGGCCAGTGCTGGGTGTCGATCTCGCGCGACGTCTCGTTGCTGGCGAAATAGAGCCCGCTGTCGCCGCACTGGATCTCGAAGGATCCGTCGGTGCCGATAAGTTCCATGCGCGCGTCGATCATGTGGCGCGCGCCGGACGGCAGCGACCAGGCGCTCTCGAAATTGACGACCGTGCCGCCGGAAAAGCGCACGATGGCCGCGATGCTGTCCTGTGTGCCGGAGCTACCCAGCAGCTTGTCGGTCTGCTGCGCATAGACCGACACCGGCTGCTGGCCCTCGAGCATCCACAGCACCATGTCGACGTCGTGGACGGTGACATGCAGCGCCAGCGGCAGCTTGCCGCCGTAGCGCTTCGGGCCCTCGGTGCGGGCGCTGTTGCGGCGGGCATAGATGTGGATCGGCTCACCGATCTTGCCCGATGTCATCAGCTCCTTGGCGGCGGCGTAGCGCGGATCGAAGCGCAGCAGGTAGCCGACGCCGAGCTTTACGCCCGCCGCCTCGCAAGCCGCGATGATGGCCTGGGCGTCGTCGACCTTGGAGGAGATCGGCTTCTCGACGAAGACGTTGATGCCGGCTTCGGCCACTGCAACGGCCGGCGCCAGATGCAGATTGTCCGGCGTGCAGATCGAGACGAGATCGAGATCGCGTTCCGAGCCGAGCAGCGCCTGATGGCTGTCATAGACCTTGCAGCCCGGCGCCTTGGCCGCCACGGCCTCGGCCAGCGCGCGGTTGGGATCGACGATGGCCGCGAGCTCGGAGCCCACCATGCTGGCGAAGATGCCGGCATGCATGGAGCCCATGAAGCCCGCACCAATGACGGCGACGCGACGGCGCTTGATCATGTCGGGTTCCTTCTCAGTTGCGGACGGGCACTCGAGGCGGCGACCTCGTCGGCGAAGCGGCGGGTGATGGCGTCGGGCCGGGTGATGGCGCCGCCGACGACGATGAAGCGGGCGCCGAGCTCGAAGCAACGGACGGCCTCGTGCGGCGACCATATGCGCCCCTCGGCAACGAAAGGCAGGCCGGCACGGGCGAGTTCCTCCATCAGGGCGAAGGCGGGGCCGCGCTGATCGCTGGAATAGTTTGTGTAGCCGGCCATGGTGGTGCTGATGAGGTCAGCGCCGGCATCGAGCGCGCGCCGGCCTTCATCGAGCGTGGCGACGTCGCCCATGGAGAGCCGCCCCCTCGCCGCGATGCTGGCGAACATCGCCTTCAGCTCGGCCGGGCGCGGCCGGGCGGTGGCGTCGATCGCGACGATATCGGCGCCGGCCTCGACGACGGAGGCGATGTCGTCGAGCGTCGGGGTGATGTAGACCTCGGTGTCGTCTCGCCTGGCCTTGATCAGGCCGATGAGCGGCACCTCGACCGCGGCGCGGACGGCGGCGATGTTGGCCGCGCCCTCGATGCGGACGCCGGTGGCGCCACCCAACACGACGGAGCGCGCCATCGCGGCGATGTGGCCGGGAGCGTCGAGCGGCAGGCCGGATTCGGCCTGGCACGACACGACCAGCGTTCCATCGAGTGTGGCGAGCAAATCGCCCTGCTTGGCCTGCACCGGGGCATCTCCTGGAAGAGCATTACCCTGCTAACCAAGCGTGGATGAAAGTTTTTGTCAACAAATTATTTTCGATGAAAATTTCCGTCAGACATTCTCGAACTCGCCAGCATCGCCGCGCCAAGCAGGCCGGCATCGGCGCCCGCACGCGCGGCGAGGATGGGACGCCGGTAGACGCGCGGCAGGTCGAGCGAGCGCGCCTGCAGCGCCTCGATGAAGCCGCCGGCGAGGCCGACTCCGCCGCCGACGGCAAAGCAGTCGACATCGACCGAGGCCGTCAGGTCAGCAAAGGCGTTGACCAGTGCTGCGACCGCGCCGGCGATGATTTCCGCGGCACTGCCGTTGCCTTGTTCCGCCGCCGCAAACAGCTCCGGCGCCGTAACCTTGCGGCCAAGGCGCGCGCTGCCCAGCCGCGCCAGCGCCGTACCCGAGGCGACCGTCTCCAGGCAGCCGCGCCGGCCGCAGCCGCACAGGATGCCGCCGGGCTCGGAGCGCGTGTGCCCGACATGGCCGGCGAGCCCGGTCGCGCCGCTTTCCAGCCGGCCATCTATTACCAGCCCGCAGCCGATGCCGGTGGAGACGGTGAAGAAGGCGAAGTTGCGAAAACCCTCGCCGGCGCCGATCGTGAATTCGGCCCAGGCAGCGGCCTGGGCGTCATTGACGACGAACGGCGGCATGCCGAAAGCGCGCTCGATCGCCGAGGCAATCGGATAACCGTCCTCGATCGGCAGGGTTTCGGGGTTCAGCGCCGTCAACGCGCCGTCGCGCACGATGCCGGTGCTGGCGACGGCCACTGCGCCAAAACCGCTTTTCGGCGCAAGCCCAGCGATGGCCGCGATCAGGTCGTCACCCCTGCCGGTGCGTGGCGTCGGCGCCTGGCGGCGGTTGGCGATCCTGGCGCCACGCACTTCGGCTGTCGCGATCTTGGTGCCGCCGATATCGATGGCGAGCACCGGTAAATCAGAAGCTGCGGTCACTCACGACCTCCGCCGTGCGGCTGAGCTCGACCAGCCGCTTCGGATCCTGCCTGGTCATCTCGGCGACCAGCGCATCGACGATGAGCAGTTGGCTGATCTTCGACGGGAAGGCGCCGCCAGTGAGCGGCGTCTCCGGCCAGGAGGCAATCAAAGCCAGATCGCAAACGGCGATCAGCGGGCTCTTCGAACGGTTGGAGATACCGATGACGAAAGCGCCCTTGGAGCGGGCTAGCTCGGCGACACGCACGGCGTCGATGGTCGAGCCGGAGCTCGAGATCACCACCTGCACCGTCCCCGGCTGCGCGGTTCCCGCCGCCATAACCGCCAGATGCGCATCGCCCAGCGCGCGGCTGAACTTGCCGATGCGGGTCATCTTGTAGGCGAGATACTGCGCCGTGACGGCGGAGGCGGCGATGCCGAAACACTCGACCACGGAAGCGTCGAGGAGTTTTCGCGACGCGGCGGCGACGTCTTCGCGAACGATCAGTTGCTCGGTCTCACGCAGCGAGGTGATCGCGGTTTCGACCAGCCGCTGGATGTCGTCGGAAGGAGAGCCGTTATCGCGCGCCCGTTCGTCGGTCGCCAATTCCTTGGCCAGCGCCAGCTTGAAATCCTGGAAGCCGGAAAAGCCTTGGTCGCGGCAAAAGCGCATGACGCTCGCCTCAGACGATCCCGACGTTTCAGCAAGCTCGGTGATGCTCTGGCGAAGCGTGGCGTCGGGTTGCGCCAGCACCGTCTCGGCGACGCGCGCCAGCGCCGGTGTCATGTCGCCTGCCGCCGCTCTCAGCGAGGCTATCAGCGCGTGCGTCATGCAAGATCCCTCAAAAGCTTCCTGGTGTGAGCATGATCCTGTCCAAAACCGGTTCCCACCTTTTCGGGATCATGCTCAGAAATGTTCCGCCACCCAGGGCGGCGATCCGGCAAAGAGCTGGTCACAGCGGCGTATGTCAGCCGAGTCGCCGGAAACGAGGCCATACTGCGCCAGTTTCGAGGCGCTGCGAAAGCCCGTGAAGAGCTGGGCGAAGGCGGTCGGTTGCAGTGACACCGCGCCGCCCAACGCGCCGGCCGCCTCGCCTACCTCCGCCTTGCCGGCGCGGATGTCGATCTCCAGCGGCGGCGCCTCGCCGATGCGCAACGCGAGCCGGGCTGCGTCGACATGGTAGCCGCGCTGGCGCAGCGCGGTTACGGGGTCGAGCACGCGCAGCAGCCACTCCTCCTGATGCGCAAGCCGCCAGCCCTTGTCCGGCATGGCCGCCACCAGATCGTCATGCGGAGCGCCGTGCCAGCGCACCGCCGGATAGACCGAGCGGAAGCGGGCGAGGAAGGAGAGCAGGCCAAGCGCCGCCTCGGGCGAAGCGGCAAACCAGTCCCGGACCTCAAGACGCGCCTCGTTGCCCATGTCGAGGATCAGATAGGCGGCCTCGCCCTCGGCCAAATAGGCGGCGAGCGCATCGGTCGGCGCGCGGCGCAACTCGTTCCAGTGCGCCGTGCCGCGCACGAGCAGCCCGGATTCGCGCAACGTCTTTTCGGCATAGGCGCCGGCCAGCCGCTGATCGTCGAGTTCGACGCGCTCGAAGCCAAGCCGGCTGGCGGAGGGCAACGCCGCGGTCTCGGCCTCGTAGACGATCTCGTGGCCGGCGAGCTCGAAGCCCGCCTTGCGATAGACCGGCCGGGTCGAGGCAAACAGCGTCGCGACCGCCGCGCCATTTGCCTTTGCCTCCTCGCAAAGCGCGTCGACCAAGGGAACCGCTAGGCCCTGCCCACGCCGCTCCGGCGCGATCGCCACATGGGCGATGTTGACGGCCCGCACCGGCCTGCGGTGGAAGACATGCGCGGTTTCGAGCAAGGCCGCGCAAGCCATCGGAAGCCCGTCCTCGTCGCGCAGGAGCCTCAGCGAAGCCAGCCCGGCATTGGCGATGTATTCCTCAGACCGGACCTTGCTGAAGCCGAAAGCCCAGCTCAGCAGGTTGATGATGCCGGAGGCGTCGCCGGCGGTTGCCGGTTCAAGCTTGAAGTTTTTTTTCATATCGTTTCCAAGAATGACGATTTCCATCATAACTTGAAAACGGCAATGCGCAACAGGCAGCTTCGCTTAAAGCGCGTCGCGCTGAAACGGATTCAGGCGACGCGCTTTAAGTCCTTGTTTTGATGCATGTCGTTGTCCCAGAACCGCTGCGCACTTCTGGGCGACATGCATTAGCTCGCGAGCCCGCCGAAGCACAGGTATCAGCTCGAGAAAGTCATCCAGGCCGGCATTGAGTGCCGTGCGGGCTTATGGCGCCGGATCCCGACCGACATCGGCTTCCATATGGACTACACCGCCGTCGCCTTGGGTCCAGAACCGCTGAGCGTCAGGGGAAGCGGCGATGGTGAGGCTGCGGCTCGCGATCGCCGGCGCGACGCCCCGGTAGCGGAAGGTCGCCGGGATTCCGGTGCCGCGAGCCGCCGCGAGGTTGAACATCAGCGTGGCCTGCAGCGGGCCGTGGACCACAAGGCCCTCATAGCCTTCCGTTTCGGTGGCGTAAGGCAGGTCATAGTGGATGCGGTGGCCGTTGAAGGTGATGGCCGAATAGCGGAACAGCAGCGTGGACGACGGGACCAGGGCCCACGATGCGCCGACCGGACGGCCTGGCATCGGGGCGGTCTTCTCGCGGCCCGATGCGGCGTGCTTCGGCGTCGCGGCCTCGCGATAAACGATATCGTGCCGTTCGCTCAGCGCGATGCCGCGTGCGGTGTGATAGCGGTGGTCGACCGCGACGAACCAGAGTTCACCAGACCTGCCTTGCTTGCGCACGACGTCGCGGATCGTGGAGACCCGACGGACCTCATCGCCGATCCGCAAGGCATCGTGCATCTGCAATTCACCACCCGCCCACATGCGGCGCGGCTGCGGCACCGGCGGCAAGGACAGGTTTCTGGCCGGATGGCCGTCGGCTCCCAACTGGTCCATTGCGGCGATCGCCGGCGACAGGCACCAGTGGATCCCCAATGGCGCGTGGCCGGCGGCCAACGGTGCGAGATTGGGCTCGAATATCGCTCTGAAGCTCTGCACGAGACGCTGCGAAACGACATCGAAGCTTTCGCTTTGACGGCCAATCCAGTCGGCGAACGGTTTCTTCCCGGTCGTGTCCACTGGCCTTGTCCGTCAGTAGGAACGTGGCATTCCGAGCACATGCTCGGAGAGGTAGGACAGGATGAGGTTGGTCGAGATCGGCGCCACCTGGTAGAGCCGGGTTTCGCGAAACTTGCGCTCGACATCGTATTCCTCGGCGAAGCCGAAACCGCCATGCGTCTGGATGCACGCATTGGCGGCCTCGTTCGAGGCATCGGCGGCCAGCATCTTGGCCATGTTGGCTTCGGCGCCGCAGTCGAGGCCGGTCTCGTAGAGGCGCGTCGCCTCACGGACCATCAGCTCGGCGGCGCGCGTGTTGGCGTAGGCCCTGGCGATCGGGAACTGGATGCCCTGGTTGGCGCCGATCGGCCGGCCGAAGACGTTGCGCTCGCAGGCATAGGCGGAGGCCTTCCTGATCAACCATTTGGCATCGCCGATACATTCGGCGGCGATCAGGATCCGCTCGGCATTCATGCCGGAAAGGATATAGCGGAACCCCTTGCCCTGCTCCCCAACCAGATTTTCGACAGGGACCATGACATTGTCGAAGAAGACCTCGGTCGTGGAGTGGTTCATCATGGTCCGGATGGGCCGGATCGAAAGCCCCTGCTTGAGCGCCTCGCGCATGTCGAGGATGAACACCGAGAGGCCTTCGGTGCGCTTGGATACCTGGTCTTTCGGAGTCGTGCGGGCAAGCAGCAGCATCAGGTCGGAATATTCGGCCCGGCTTGTCCAGATCTTCTGGCCGCTGACGACGTAATGATCGCCGTCCCTGCGGGCGAACGTGCGGATGGAGGTCGTGTCGGTTCCGCTGCCGGGCTCGGTGACGCCGAACGCCTGCAGCCTCAATTCGCCGGAAGCGATCTTCGGAAGATAACGCTGCTTCTGCTGCTCATTGCCATGCCGCAGCAGCGTGCCCATGACGTACATCTGCGCGTGGCAGGCGGCGCCGTTGCAGCCGGCGCGCTGGATCTCCTCGAGCACGGCCGCCGCCGCCGAAAGCGTCAGGCCCGCCCCGCCATACTCCTCGGGGATCAGCGTCGCGAGGTAGCCCGCCTCCGTCAGCGCGTTGACGAAATCCAGCGGGTACGCGCGGGCGGCGTCGAGCTTGCGCCAGTATTCGCCCGGAAACCGCTCGCAGAGCCGACGCACGGCCTCGCGGATCTCCTCGTTGTCGACATCCTTGAACATCAAGCGCTCCCCGCGGCACATGCCTGGGGACGCGCGTCTCCAGCCAGTTCAAACAAACCCAGCGAGCGCACCGGGCGGTTGCCGGGCAGTGCAAGGATGGCGCCGATCAGTTCGTCGGCGCGGGCTGGCGAACTGCCGCCGGCGATGAGCTGCGCGCGCGCTTTCTCGGAGAGCTCGGTCGCCGTCACCGGATTGCCGGGATCTCCCTTGGCGTCGTGTCGCGCGGCGGAAAGACGCCGACCGGAAGCCGTCTCCACCACGATCTCGGCGCCCCACGATTCGGGGTATGCAGCCTCGATCCCAGGCGCCAGCTCGACGTCGACTTTCTTGCGTTCGCCAGCCATACGCTGCCGCGCATCGGCATCGAAACTTGCCTGGTCGACGCGGCCGTCCGCGAGCGCGATCGCCACCGTGTGCTGGAGCGAGAATTTGGCGCTGTAGGGATCCTCCGGGATGGGCCGGTCGCACACGTCCAGCGCGGCCCGGTAAGCTCCGACCTTCACCTTGGCGATGGCTTCGCCGGCTATCTCCGCGTGCAAGGCAATGGCGCCATCGATCGCCGGATGGGTATGGCGGCAGCAGGGCCAGGGCTTGATCGAGGTGTTGATCAGCTGCCAGACCCGATCGGGCCCAGCCGTCACGGCCTCCGGGATCGGGTCGGGGCACAGGCCCGCATAGAATCCCTTTTCGCCCTCGAGGATGTTTTGCGCGCCCGTGAACCCTTCCCTGGCCAGGAACGACGCAAGCACGCCCGATTCCGCGGCCCGGGCCGTGTGAAGATGCTTGCTCATGGCGCCCTCGGCCAGGAACTCCCAAAGCCCCGACGACTGGGTCCCGGCGTTGCCGAGCGCCCAGACGGTCCTGTCGTCGTCGAGGCCGATGAGCTCGGCCACGGCAAAGGCCGCGCCGAACGGCCCGCAGGTCGAGGTGTTGTGCCAGATCCGGTAATGCTTCTTGCCGACGGACATGCCGACGCGGCAACAGGCTTCATATCCCGCCAGAACCGCGCGCAGGAACGCTTCGCCGCCAAGGTCGTGATCATGGGCCACGGCCCAGGCCGCGGGAATGACGACGCTGCCTGGATGGGTCACCGAATCCCGGTGCAGGTCGTCCATCTCCAGGATATGGGACAGACCGCCGAGATAGAACGCCTTGCGGGCCGTATCCGCCTGCGCCGGCGGCGCAACCGCCTTGAGCATGCGGGCAGGTTCGCTCGGCAACGCGCCGAGCGCACAGCCGAGCATATCCAGGACGAACAGCGATGCCCATTCAAGATCGCGTTCGGTCACCGGCTTTTCGCGGATCAACCGGGTCAGGTCGCGGGTGAGACTCATGACGTTCTATTCCCTATCCGTTGGGATCCCGCCGTATCCGGCGGACCGAATTCCCGTCGCAAGGCCACATCGTGTTCACCGAGCGAGGGCACCCTGCCCAATTCGGGGCGCTTGCCATCGACCGTGACTGGCGGCGCGAAAAGCTCTATCGGACCAACCGCGGTCTCGACCGCGACCCTGGTCGCGCTGCGATGCACAGCCAGGTCCGCCATGGTCGACACGCGGCCATAGCCGATGCGCACCTGGTCCAGCAGTTCGCACAAGGCGGCCATCGTGTAGGGCGCCAGGATCGCCTGCACACAAGCGTCGAGCGGCTCGCGATTCTTGATGCGCAGCACGTTGCGTTCGAATCTCGGATCCGTCGCCACCGACGGCCGGCGCAGGACGCTCTCGCAGAAGACGGCCCATTCGCGTTCGTTCTGGACGGCGATCAGGATTTCCCCGTCGCTGACGCGAAACAGCCCGTAAGGAGCTATCGACGGGTGGGCGAGGCCAAGCCGGCTGGGCTCCTTGCCGCCGTAATGGCGCGCCAGATACGGCACATTCATGTATTCGGCGAGGGTGTCGAACAAGGAGACCTGCAGGTGGGCCCCTTCCCCGGTCCGCTCGCGCATGATCAGGGCTTCGAGGATGGCGGCATAGGCGGCCTGTCCCGTGGCGATATCGGATATCGATACGCCGACGCGCGTCGGACCCGACGTCGCCGATCCCGTGACGCCCGCCAGACCGGCTTCCGCCTGGATGAGCAGGTCATAGGCTTTCCGTTCGTGATCCGGCGTTCCTGGCGCGTAGCCGCCGATGTCGCACACGATCAGCCTCGGGAACCGCCGCCTGAGGTCTGCGCTGCCGATGCCCAGCCTGTCGGTGGCGCCGGGCACAAGGTTCTGGACGAACACGTCGGCTGAGGCGAGCATCGCCTCGACCAGCGCCAGATCATCCGGCCGCTTCAGGTCGACCGTGCAGGACTGCTTGCCGCGGTTGTTCCAGATGAAATAGCTCGACAGGCCGTGGACGTAGTCGTCATAGCCGCGGGCGAAATCGCCCTCGGGGCGCTCGAGCTTGATGACGCGCGCGCCGGCGTCAGCGAGCCGCGACGTCGCCAGGGGCGCAGCCACGGCTTGCTCCAGCGAGACGACGGTCGTTCCCTCCAGCGCGCCTGGCATGGCTCGCTCCTTATCCTGCTTTTTCGGCATCGGCGGCATGATCGGGAGCGGGCTGGCGTGGCTCCCAGACCCCCAACTTGCGCAGGATGCGCACCTCATCGCGGATCAGCGTCGTCAGCGCGCGTATGACCGTGGTGGTCGGCCGTTGGCTGGATGTCGCCAGAAGCAGCTCCCGCTCGATCGGTGGGTTGCGGATGCGCCAGTAGTTGATCCTGCCTTCCGCGACGAGGTTGTGGCAGCTCGAATAGGACAGGATGGTGTAGCCTATCCCCGCTTCGACAAGCCGCAAGGTCGAAGGCATGGCATCGACCTCGACTTCGATGTTGGGCTCGATGCCGGCGGATCCAAGGATATGATCCAGGACCACGCGCAGGCCATGCGGCCTTGCCGGCAGGATCATCGGCAAGCGGGACATGACGGCGGCATCGACGGGGCCAGGCCCGAGATTGTGCGGGTCGTTCCTGGCGCCGAGGAGGAACAGCTCGTCGCGCAGGATGGGCTCGGCCAGAAGATTGTTCATCCTCGGCGCGTTGTACAGGACCGCGACGTCGATCTTGCCCATCACCAGCCATTCGAGCAGATGGCCGCTGAAGCCCTCGATCACCCTCAAGCTCACCTGGGGGAACTGGGCGCGGAAATTCTGCACCAGCGGCGCCGTCAGCACGACACCGACCGACGGCGGCATTCCCAGCACGATCGTGCCGCGCGGGTTCGAGCGCAGCGCCGCCAGTTCCGTCTCTGCGCGCGCGGCCTGCTCGAGCAGCGCCACGGCGTAGCTTTGCAGGATCTTGCCGGCTTCCGTCAGGACGATGCCCCGGCCATTGCGGTAGAGCAGCGCGACGCCGACCTTGTCCTCGAGCGACTTGATCTGCCGGCTGAGCACTGGCTGGCTGATGGAGAGCGCCACCGCCGCGCGCGAGAAACTGCCGAACTCGGCCACGGCGGTGAACAGCTGCAGTTGCTTCAGATCGAACATCAGTGGCGGCCTCTGGCTCGAATGCGGGGAACCGCATTGTCGAAGCACGCGGCAAACGCTTGAGTTTGGGGCACGGAGCGATGGTTGACAAGTGAGCCCCAACCGGCGCCCTGCAAAGCTGTTATGCGGCGAGCGAAGCTTATGCTGCGCTCCGGAATTGGCTTATTTGCTAGCCCATGGCCGTCTGAACGAGCACGGCCTTCCCGGAGTAAAAACTTTGCAGACTCGAACGCTTGGGTTCGTTGGGCTCGGCCGTATGGGCGCGCCCATGGTAAGACGGCTTGCGGAAGCGGGCCACCACGTCATTGTCCATGACCGCAGGCCGGATGCCGCCGCGGACCTGCCGGGCAATTCGATAAGTGTGGCCGCCACGGCCGCCGCCGTCGCGGACGAGGCCGATGTTGTGTTCTGCAGCCTGCCGACGCCGCCCATCGTCAAGGAAGTGGTGCTTGGCGCCGACGGCCTGACGTCCGGTGCAAAGGCCAAGGTGGTGATCGACCTGTCGACGACCGGGCCTAGCATGGCCAAGACGATCGCGGCGGAGCTGGCCGGCCGCGGCATCGCCTGGGTCGACGCGCCGGTTTCGGGCGGCATCGCCGGAGCCCGCAACGGCTCGCTCGCGGTGATGGTTTCGTGCAAGAAGTCGGTGTTCGACGAGATCGAGCCGGTGCTGGCCAATTTCGGCAAGCGGTTCTACTGTGGCGAAAACGCCGGCACCGCCCAGGTCGCCAAGCTCGGCAACAACATGATCGCGGCGGCTGTCATCCTGCTCTCCGCCGAGGCGCTTGCGATGGGCGTGAAGTCCGGCCTGGACCCGCGCGTCATGTGCGACATCATCAATGCATCGAGCGGCCGCAACAGCGCTACCCAGGACAAGTTCCCCCGCGCGGTGCTGCCGGGAACCTTCGATTTCGGCTTCGCCACCGCCCTTTCCTACAAGGACGTCCGCATGTGCGTCGACGAGGCGGAGAATCTCGGCGTGCCGATGGTCGCGGGCTCGCTGGTAAGACAGATGCTCGCCGCCACGAATGCCCGTTTCGGGCCGGACTCCGACTTCACCTCGATGGTGCGCATCGTCGAAGAATGGGCGGGAATAGAAATCCGCGCCTAGAGCGGTTCAGCGCTTCACGGAATCGCCGAAACCGCTCCAAGTCTTTGTTTTTACGCAATTCCGGACGGAAAGCCGCTCCACACTTTTCCTAGAATTGCTTTAAAAGGGCAGGAACCGCGGAGGACCCGGATGGCAAGCTTCACGAAGCAATTGGCCGACACGCTGGCCGACCTGCCGTTGGAAGTGTTCAGTCCGGCCGCCACCGCCAAGGCAAAGCTTTGCCTGCTCGATTTCCTCGGCTGCGCCTTCGAGGCTTCCGCGCTTGATCCGAGCCGGCAGGCGCTGGCCGCGGTGACGCCGGCGCGCGGCGGCCACATTATCGGCGAAACTCGGCAGGCCACACCGGCGGACGCTGCCTTCGTCAACGCGGTCAAGGGGCATGGACTGGTCCGCGAGGACATGCATGCCGGATCGGTATGCCATCACGGCGTCGTCGTCTGGCCACTTCTGCTGGCGCTGGCCGAGACGAAGGCGGTCTCGGGGGCTGATCTGCTGCGCTCGGCAATCGTCGCCTACGAGGTCGGCGGGCGGCTCGGCCGGATGCTGATCGACCGGGAACTTTCGACGCTGTTCAGGCCAACGGGCCTGGTGGCCCCGATCGGCGCGGGATGCGGCGCCGCGCGACTCATCGGCCTCGACAAGCAACAGACCGCGGCCGCGATCGCCTTTGCCGCCAACACGTCCTCCGGCCTGAACCAGTGGCCGCAGAGCGGCGGATCGGACATGTTCTTCCATCCCGGCTTCGCCGCGCGCAACGCATGGATGGCCGTCCAGCTTGCGGCCGCCGGCGCCTATGGAAGCCCGGACGTGCTGGAGGGAAAATCCGGTTACTTCGCCGCCTTCGCGCGCCGGCCGATGCCGGGATCCGTGCAGCTTTTTCCGGACGGCGAGGCCGATATCCTGGCCGTCTATCACAAGTCGGCACCGGCCTGTAATTTCGCCCAGACGGCCTGCCAGACGGCGCTGAAGCTCGTCGAGATGATCGGCCCCAGCGCAGCACCGGTCGAACGGATCAGCATTCGCGTCCCCGCCGCCGCGGCGGCCTATCCGGGGTGCGACAACACCGGGCCTTTCGAGCGTTCGCTGCAAGCCAAGATGAGCATTCCCTACGGCGTTGCGGCGGTGTTCGCCAGCGGCCGCCTGTCGGAAGACAATTATAGGGACCTGCGGGACGAGGAGACGCTTCGGCTGATCGAGGCCTGCGACCTCTCGGCGAGCGAGGAACTGACCGCGCAGTTTCCGGCCAGGCAGGGCGCCAGCATCGATGTCGTCCTCGCCGACGGGCGGCAGCTGTCGACGGGCCTTCAGGACGTCATACCGGCCACCGAAGCCGAAATCCGGGAGCGCTTCAGGTCTGCAGCCGTGCCGATCGTGGGCGGCGAGGCGGCAAGGTCGATCGAGGACTTCGTCGACAGGCTGGACTCCAAGAAGGATGCCGGCCGGCTGATGCCGCTCTGCGCGACCAAAGAAAAAGCGAAGCAGCGAAAAGCGGCTTGAACGCTAAGGTCCGTGGAGGGGTCTGAATGACGGTTCGGCGCAAGACGGCCTTCGTTACCGGCGCCGCGAGCGGCATCGGCCGCGCTATTGCGACAAGCCTCCGGGCCGAGGACGTTCGCATCGTGCTTGCCGACCGGCAGGCCGAGGCGCTCCAGGCGTTGGCGAGCCAGCTGGGCAGCGAGGTCTTTGCGCTTCCGCTGGACCTAACCGACGCTTCAGCCGTCGACGCCTGCCTGGAAAACGTGCCGGCGGAATTCCGCGACATCGACATACTGGTCAACAATGCCGGCCACGACATTGGCGGCCGCATCCGCTTCGACCAGGGATCGGCGGACGACTGGTCGGCGATCATCGAGACCAATCTGATCGGCCTGATGCGCGTGACGCGCGCGATCCTGCCGGGCATGATAGCGCGCGGCCGCGGCGACATCGTCAATATGAGCTCGATCAGCGCGCTTCGGATCGTGCCCGAGCAGGCGCCCTACTCGGCCAGCAAGGCGGGCGTGCACATGCTGAGCGACATCATCCGCGGCGAGCTCGCGGAGACCCCGCTGCGCGTCATCGAGATCATGCCCGGCCTGACGCGCACCAACATCGTCACGACCCGCCACCGCGGCGACGAGGAAGCGGCACGGCAGTATTTCGAACGCTTCGGCATGGCGCTCGACCCCGAGGACGTTGCGCGCTGCGTGATGTTCGCGCTGAGCCAGCCGCCGCATGTCCAGATCGCGCAGATGTTCGTGCTGCCGACGAACAGATGGTAGGTCGCGACCGACGCCGGCCGGCTCAGTGCACGGCCGCGTACATGATGCGGCTTTCGGTGGCCTCGGCGATGTCCATCTCCTCGACGACGCGTCCTTGGCGCGCAACCAGGATGCGGTCCGACAGAGCGAGAATCTCGGGCAAATAGGACGAGATCACCACCACCGCCATGCCGCTGTCGGCAAGCTCGTTGATGAAGTTGTGTATCTCGACGATGGTGCCGACATCCACGCCGCGCGTCGGCTCGTCGAGGACGACCAGCTTCGGCTTCTGGATCAGCGCCTTGGACAAAACCACCTTCTGCTGGTTGCCGCCCGACAGCTCGATGACGCGCGCATCGGCATCGATCGCCTTGACGCCCAGCCGCTTGGTCCAGGCAGTGGCAAGCTCGCGCGCGTTGCGCGGCGTGACCACGGTCAGCGGGTTGGCGCCGGTCGCCAGCGCCCCGAGCTGGACGTTGCTGGCAATGGTCATCGTCTCGAAGAAGCCTTCGATCTTGCGGTCCTCGGTGACGTAGACGATGCCGTCGCGCACCGCAGGGCGCGGCGTACGATAGCGGACCGGCCGGTCCTCGAAGCGCACGGTGCCGCCGTGGAAATAATCGCGTTTCAAGACGCCGGCGACGATTTTCATCGTCTCCGTTCGCCCTGCCCCGACAAGGCCGAACATGCCGGTCACCTGACCCGCGAACACAGAGAACGAGGTGTTGCGGACCGTGTTGCCCATCGAGAGATTCTCGACGCTCAGGATCTTCTTGCCCATCGGCCGCGCTTTGCGCTTGTCGCCGGCGTAGAGCTCGCCGGACAGGCTTCGCCCGACCATCGCCTGCACGATGCGGTCGCGGTCGAAATTGCGCGTGTCGTCGGTGGCGACGACCTTGGCGTCGCGCATCACGGTGATGCGATCCGACAGATAAAGCGCTTCCTCCAGCGCGTGGCTGATAAAGATGATGGCGATGCCCTGCTCCTTCAGCCGGCGCGCCAGGTTGAAGAAGTGGAATTTTTCTTCCGGGGTCAGCGTCGCGGTCGGCTCGTCGAAGATGATGAGCCGGGCGTGGTGGTGCACGGCGCGCGCGATCTCGACCATCTGCTTCTTGCCGGCGCCGAGGGTCGAAACCTGCGAGGTGGGATCGACGTAGAAATTCAGCGACAACAGATAGCGCTGCGCCTGGATGTTGAGGCCGCGCAGGCGGTTGAAGAGCTTTTCGTCGCCGAGATAGATATTCTGCGCCACCGACATGGCCGGAACCAGATTGGTCTCCTGGAAGACCATGGCGACGCCATGCGCGAGCGCGTCGGAGGGCGAGTTGAAAACTGTCGGCTTGCCGTCCAGGACCATCTCGCCCGAGGACGGCTGATAGACGCCGGCCAGCACTTTCATCAGCGTCGACTTGCCGGCGCCGTTTTCGCCGAGGATGGCATGGATCTCGCCCGGTCGGACATCGAGATTGACGTCCGAAATCGCGAGCACGCCACGAAAATCCTTGGACACCCCGCGCAACTGAACCAGTGGATTCATGCCGCCGTCTCGTCGTCGATTGCCACGATCTTGCCCGAGCCCCTGGCGCCGGCGATCAGCCTGCCACCCGCCTCGCAGAGCGACGTCACGCCATGGACATCGCCGTCGGCGCGGCTCTGGTAGCTGCGCAGCATGGCCATGCGATCGTCGCATCGCACCACCAGGCCGGTCGACCATGTCGGCGACCACGGCTTGAGCATATTGAGTTTCTTGCGGGCGCCACCCTGGATCGGTTCGAGAAAACTCTTTCCGGTCACCAGCGCCGGCGCGATCCAGTAGGCCGGCTCGATCGTGTCGACCATGCGGCGCCGGTATTCGTCCTCCTTGAGCACGAACTCGACCAGCGGATTGCGCGGCGCGAACATCGCCAGCCAGAAGCCGCCCGAGGCCGACGGAGTCATGCGGCCGGGATAGGCAGGCAGAGCCGCGAGCGCGACGCGGGGCTGTGAGCCGCCCGCCAGCGCAAGCACGCGATGCCGCCATGCTTCGGCGACGAAGATGTCCTTGCCGGACAGCGCGAGGCCCGCCGCAAATTCCAGCCCGCCCAGAATCTTTTCGGCGCGGCCGCTGCCGGTGTCGATCCGCCAGACCGAGCCGGTCGCCGACTTCGTCATCAGGTCGCGCTTCCACTCGCTCGCCGCGTGGCGATCGGAGCCTACGGCGACGAACAATGTCGTCCGATCTGCGAAGACCATGGCAGTCACGCAGGACGGATTGAGACCTTCGATGGTCAGCGGCCGCGAAGCGGCGCCTGGGCTTCCCAGGAGAATTCCGCGCCCCTCGACCGCGATCGCCAGGCTTTCGCCCAAGGCGGCGATAGCGGTCACCGGTCCGTCCATCGAACGACGCGCGCTCAGCTCGAATTGCGAGGCGTCGCCGATGGTCGACAGCGTCAGCAGCTCGTTGCCGGAAGTGCAAAGCATCCCGTCATGCGCGGCCGTGAGGTTGTCGACGCCGTCGAGCTGCATCAGCACCGGCATCGCGTCCAGCTTCGCGTTCGGCCGCAAGGGCCCGTCCATCGGCGGCACGGTGCTGCCGGTGAGATCGAAGCCGCGAAAATTGGCCCAAGCCTTATAGATGGCGGCGATCATGAGCGGGCGCCCCAATAAGCGTCCTGCGCGCACCAGTTCGGGTCGGCATCGGGCAAGCGGTAGCGCCCGATGCGGTTGTTGGAGACGCCGCCGAGATAGAGCCATCCGCGATGCTCGCGCATCGAGGTGATCATGGGATGGTTGAGGCCACCGAGGTCCCAGAGATTGTCGAGGATCTCGCCCTTCTCGTTGAACTTCACCACGCAGCCGGTGTTGATGTTGGGATAGAGCCACTGGTCCGGCGCGACGCGACGGGCCATGCGCTTGCGAAAGCCGGGCATGCGCAGCGCCAGATCGAGCGCGGGCCCGCGCATGCCGAGCAGCGCCAGCCAGTAATTGCCGTCGGAAGAGCGGTTGATGTTGTCCGGATAGCCCGGAAGGTTGGAGATCACCTTCTCGGTTCTGCCTTTCTTCGGGCCGTCGAAATAATAGCGGCTGATCGAGCAGGTCCAGCTCTCGGCGAACATGAAGGATTGGCCGTCGGGGCACATGGCGACGCCATTGGCGAACACCAGCTTCGGGATTTCCGTGTGCGTTTTGCCGGTGCGCGGATCGTAGCAGATGATGCGGCCGCTGGCGCGACTCTCCAGCGCGTCGGTCGCCCAGTCCTCCTGCTCGTAGCGGATGGTCGCTTCGCTGAAATAGATGCGGCCGTCGGGCGCCACATCCACGTCGTCGGCTAGGCGAAGGCGCGAATCGTCCACCACCGAGAACCAGCTGCGGTTGGTCTCGTCGGTCAGCTTGGTGACGGTCTTGTCCGGCGCCACCTGGAAAAGACCCATGCCGCCGATGCAGACGAGCAGATTGCCTACCTTGTCGAAGGCCATGCCGAGCGGATGGCCGCCGATATGCGCGAACACTTCCGAACGCTTATGATCGGGACCGAAGAAGCGCACGATGTCGCCATGGCGCGTGCCGCAATAGAGATTGTCCTCGCGATCGAGGATGACATCCTCCGGCCCTTCGATCTCGCCGAGGCCGATGATCTCGACAGAGCGCAGCCGGTCGTTGAGAACGTAAGGCGAGCCGGGCGCATCGACTTGTGGCGAAGGCGGCAGCGACAGATAGGCAGGCGAGACGTAGACCTTGGCAAGGATGCGGTGGCGATGCTTCTGCCAGCGCATGTCGACGAAGACGGCGAGCAAAAGGATCGCGCCGAGGATCGTCGAGGTGATCGGCCCGCTGATGCCGAGATTGATCAGGCCGTTGGTCAGCATGAGCACGAGCAGGCTGCCGATGATGGCCTTGGCGACGGAGCCGCGGCCGCCGCCAATGGCGGTGCCGCCGAGCACCGCGGCGGTCAGCGCCTGGACCTCCAGGCCGACGCCGGTGTCGGATCCGGTGCTGCCGAGGCGGGCTGCGAACAGGAAGCCGGCGAGCGCGCACATGGTGCTCGAGGCGACATAAGTGAGGAACACCATGAAGCGCACGTTGATGCCGGCGTTGAAGGCCGAGCGGCGCGCACCGCCGACGGCGGTCAGTCGCCAGCCCGGCCGCATGCGCGACAGCACCAGGTGCCAGGCGAGCGCGATGATCAGCGTGATCACCAGCGACACGGGAATGCCGAGCACCGTGCCTTCGCCGATGAATACCCACAGATCCGACATCGAGAACCCCGACATGATCGAGGTGGACATGCGCACGAAGACGATCTCGTAAAGCGAGCGGAATATGATCAGGCTGACCAGCGTCGTCAGGAAGGCGCGCAGCCGCAGATAGCCGATCAGCACGCCGTTGATGGCGCCGCAGATCATGCCCATGCCGAGAATGCCGGCGAGAACCGCGGGCACCGGTAGCTCGTAGACATTCACGCCGATGAGCGAGAACAGCACGGCAAGAGAGAAGACCGAGGCCACAGAAAGGTCGATGCCGCCCGAGATCATGACGACGGTGAGCGCCAGGACGACAAGCCCGAACTCCGCGAACTGGCGCGCCAGATCCGACAGGCTGGACAGCGACAGGAAGTCGGGAATGATCGATCCCATCACCAGCACCGTCAGGACCAGCGCGGTGAACGGGATGGCGTTGTCGATCCATCGCTTGGACATGATCTCCCCGATCAGATGATCGGGGAGATAGCGCGAGCGCAGAGACGCTAGGGTGTCGCTGGACATGATGCTGATTGACTTGCCCCGGTTCACTTCAACTGGTCGAGCGACCAGCAGGTGCGCGGACCGATGTTGTCCTTGGTCAGCAGCGTCAGCGGCGTGTAGTAGGAGGTCTTCGATTCGCCGGCCTTGGCGGGCGACAGCAGCGTCTGGACGATCTGCTGGTTGATCGCGTTGCCCTGCAGCGGAACGTCATAGCTGATGATCAGGTCGAGAAGCCCCTTCTGGATGTTGTCGCAGCCGATCTGGTTGCCGCCGCCCGAGGTCACGACATAGACGTCGTTGGCCTTGCCCGCCGCCTGGATGGCGGCGCCCGCGCCGACATCTTGGTTGTCCCAGTTGCCCACCACGCCGCACAGGTCCGGATGCTGCTGCAGCACCGTCTCCATGATGGCGCGCGCCTTGGCGGGGTCATACTGGGCGGCCTGCTCGGACACGATCTTGATCGCCGGGTCCTTGGCGAAGGTCTGCTTGTAGGCATAGAGCTCATAGAGATCCGACGCCGCGGTCGGCTGGCCGCGGATAATGGCGATCTTGCCGGACTTGCCCGATCCGGTGCCGCACTGTTTCACCAGCGCGTCCGCCTCGATATAGCCGACGCGCGACCAGTCGGCGCCGACATAGGCGTCGGTCGGCACGACCGATTCCAGATTGAGCTGGATGACCTTGATGCCGGCGTCCATGGCGCGCTTCAGCAGGCGCGCATAGGACTGGACGTCCGGATTGTGCGCGATGATCAGGTCGGGCTTCTCGGCGATCAGCGCCGTCAGCGCGCGCGTGCCGGCGTCGGTGCTCCAGTTCGGGTCGCGGATCTCGAGCGTGTAGCCGAGATCGGCCGCCTGCTTGCGCATGATCGCCGCCCAACCTTCCGTCAGGTCGAAGCCCATGGCCAGCGGAATGAAGACGACGCGCTTGCCCTTGAGGCCGTCGTAGAACGGATTGCGCGACGGATTGTCGAGACCGTCATCGGCGTGAGCGGCCCCGGCCAGGCCGAGCGCCATGAGCCCGGCCGCCAGGATAGTTCTGAATTTCATGGTTTCCTCCCGTTGGATTGCAAGCTTGTTCAGATGTCGCCCTGGCTCTGTTGCGACGTCTGCTCGTCCCTCGGGTTGATGAAGCTATCGACCGTGATGGCGAGCAGCAGGATCAGGCTCTTGATGAGGTTCTGCGTCGTGTAGGTGATGTCGAGGATGGTCATGCCGTTGAGCAGCACGCCGACCAGCAGCGTTCCCACCAGCACGTTGCGCACACTGCCGCGGCCGCCGCTGAGGCTGATGCCGCCGAGCACGACGACCAGCAGCACGTCGTAGATCATCGTCGAGTTGTAAACGCGGGTGCTCATTCCCGAGACGGCGGCCGCCATCACCACGCCGGCGAGGAAGGCGATCAGGGCGCTGATCACATATTGCGCCACGATCAATGGGCGCAGCGGCAGGCCGGTGATGCGCGCGGCGAGCGCATTGTCGCCGGCCGCATAGACGAAGCGGCCGAAGCGCGTGCGCATCAGCACAAGCGCGACCAAAGCGGCCAGCACCGCGAAGGCGACGATGGGCATCGGAAGGCCAAGAAAGGCCCCTCGCCCGAGGAAGTCGAACCAGTCGACGCCGCCGGGCGAATTCTGGACGTCGATCTGGAACAGGAAGGCCCGTCCCGAGCCGTACATCACCAGGCCCATCGCGAGCGTCGTGAATATGGCTGGAATGTCGGCGTAGGCGATCAGGATGCCGCTGGCCAGGCCGATGGCCAGCGCCAACAAGGCGCCATAGACCAGAGCCGTGTCGAAGGGCATACCGGCCTGCGCCATCGAAAGCACCCAGGACAGCGACACCACCATGGTCGCCACCATGGCGAGGTCGATGCCGCGGCCGATGACGACCAGCCCCATGCCAAGGCCCAATATGCCGAGGATGGAGACGCTGCGCACCAGCGCGATCAGATTGCCCGCGGTGAGGAAATTGTTCAGCGTGGCCGCAAAAACCACGAACAGCGCGACGGCGAGCGCGAACACCACGCCCTCCTGCGACAACCGCGCCTTGGCCATTGCGCCACCTCCCGAACCAGGCCTTGCCGGCCCGGCCGCGAACCCCCTTCGCGACCTGCTTTTTCCTCCCGGCGACCATCCCCTTTTTGGCTGGCTCAAGACATATCCGCCCAGGGAATATCAGTTATGTTTCATGCCGGGCCGGGCCGGGCGTAGGGGCGGAGCCGGGCGGTGGGCTGAAGGCCGAGGCGCGTTCGGCAGTGCCAGCAAGGCCTGTCATGCGATAAGCGCCATAGCTGTTATCCGGATTCCGTACAGCCTCGTCGCTTCACTCCGCCTTGCCAATCACGCAAAACTGCCGAGCGACAAGAGGAGGCGCGGAGCGCCTGCCGCACCGGGAGGAAATGATGACCGAAGAACCACGCAAACAGACGCCGGGGGTCTATAGACGCCGAGTGGGCGATGCCATGGTCACCGTCATCAATGACGGCTTCCTCGATATCAGCGTGGCCATCCTACGCGGAACGGAGCGCGACGACATGGAAGGCCTGATGCGCGAGCAGTTCCGGCACACGGAGCCGCGCCTCACGGTCAACGCCTTCGTGATCGAGACGGGCAAGAAGACCGTGCTGGTCGACGCCGGCGGCGGGTCGACCACGGTCTATTCCATGGGGCTGCTGCCGCAGAATCTCGAGGCCGCCGGCTTCAAGCCGACGGACTTCGACACCGTCCTGCTCACGCACATTCATCCCGACCATTCGAGCGGCCTCATCGACAAAGCCGGCAAGCCGCTCTTCCCGCGTGCCGAGATCATCGTGCACCAGGACGATCTCGACTTCTGGTCCGATCCGGAAAAGCGCGGAAAGTCGGCGGCGGCCGTGCCCTATACCGGTTCAGCGGATGCCTTGCTGACGACATATCGGGGCCGCTTCCGTCCAACGAATGGCGAGGAAGTGGTGCCGGGCATCAGGCAGCTGCCGCTGCCCGGACACACGCCCGGCCACAGCGGCTATCAGCTCGACTCGGCCGGCGAAACGCTGGTGATGTGGGGAGACACGGTGCACGTGCCGGAGATCCAGATTCCGCGGCCTCAGGTCACCAGCGAGTACGATGTCGACGAAGCGTTGGCGCATGCGAACCGCCGCAAGATCTTCGAGCATGTCGCCAACGAGCGGCTGCTCGTCACCGGCGGACACCTGCACCTGCCCGGTTTCGCGCATGTGGTGAAGGCTGGCGCGGGCTACCGCCTGGTGCCTGAGGCCTGGCTGGTTCAGCTTTAGAAACGGACACAGAAAAATGGGGCCGGCCCGATAGGACCGGCCCCATTTTTTCGTCCGGTGAAACGTCAGTCTGTGACTTCGACCCAGGTCTTGCTCTTGGCGTCGTATTTGACCAGCGTCACCTGCTCTGCCGTGATGGTGATGTGGCTCTGCTCGGTGAAGCCGATCGTGCCGGTCATGCCCTTGAAGCCCTGGACCGCGTTGAAGCCTTTTTGCAGGTCTTCCGGCTTCGTCGACTTCACATCCTTGATGACCTGCGCCAGCATCTTGATGCTGTCATAGGCGCCGGCCGAGAAGGGCGTGGCGTCGACGTTGAACTTCTTCTTGTAGGCGTCCTTGAACGCCAGAAGCTCCGGACTCGGATGCAACTCCGTCGTCAGCATCGCGGTGATCGTCCCGTCGGCAAGGTCGCCGGCCAGTTTCGAGTAGGTGTCGTCGGCATTGGTCTCGTCATTGCCGTAGACGATGGCGTCATAGCCGATCGAATGCAGATCCTGCACGAAGGCGGCCTGATCCTGCGGCGTCAGCCAGACATCGACGCATTTGATGCCTGCGGCCTTGATGGCGTTGACCTCCGGCATCAAGCCGGCGGTCGCGCCTGTCGACCAGTTCTCGGTGATGGTGTGATCCATGGCGATCTTCTTGCCGGCCTTGTCATAGGCAAGCTGGATGCCGAACAGACCGCCCTGCCCGTAAGTGGACGGATCATGCAGCACCGCGAGGCCGTCGGGGCAGTGCTTCAACGCATGCTGGCCGATCTTCTCGCCCCAGGCAAAGGTGTTGAGGCCGAAGTCGAAGACCCACGGGTTCGGCGGGCTGGTCGGCCCGTCCGGATTGACGGTGAGACCGCCATCGTCGACGACGCCGATCGTCGGGAATTTATGGCGCTGCGCCAGCTGCGCCGTGACCGGACCCGTATCCGGCGAGCCGGCAATGGCGATCGCGCCCTGCGACATCAGCTTCTCATAGAGCTGGCCGGACAGCGTTGCCGACGCATTGTCGTTGTGCGGGTCGAGCTTGAAGGTGTGGCCGTCGACGCCGCCGGCGGCATTGACCTCGTCGACCGCCATCTGCGAGCCGTTCACCGTGGCGATGCCGGTCGAACCATAAGCGCCGGTAGTTCCCGCGATCAGGCCGACAAGATATTCGTCGGCGGCGCCGGCCTGAACGCCGAGCCCCCAGAACGCTGTCGTGGTCAGCAACATCGCGGAAGTCGTCGCGAGTTTTCTCATGTCTGATTTCCCTCCCTGCGATCGGTGGGCATGATCCGACAAACCCGATCGCTCAATTTGCCCTGCGCTTCCAGCGCCCTCTCGGTGGTGAATTTTGCTATCCCGTTGCCCGGCCTTGTCAACGCGAGCGCCAGTGCCCCAGAGCCGGTTCAGCGACCTGGCAAATGCCAGTGGAGAAGCCGACCGGGCACGATCATCGGTATCGCCGAAAGGGAGCCCGGCATCTAGCATAACTTATTGCTTTCACTTGCTTTAATGCCAAAGCAACTTGCCACAACCGCGCACCGAAGGACGTCCTGGGCCGCCTCGCTGCGCCCCGCGTTTCATCGTTCCGAAACGCCGTCCAATCGCTGCGCTCATAGCTGTTATGTCACTCTGATCAGCTATTTCCGGACGGTCATTTTCGACTAGGTTTTTGGCACCGGCGCAGCATGCCAGAGTTGGACATTGCGGCATGGAACCAGGGCGCGGCGGGGAACCCCGGGGGCGGCAGGGAACCCCCGCCTGACGGTTCATCTTGAATCCGGGCGGCTATCCGACGGAAGCGTCTCCCGCGAGGCGATAAAGCCGGCTGAGGAGGCGACGCCGGCCAGGGGAGAGGGGAAAGCCACCAGTGCTGCAATTCGTGTTGAGCGGAGTAGCGATAGGATCGATCTACGGTCTGATCGGCATGGCGCTCGCGATCTCGTTCTACGTCACCCGCATCATCAATTTCGCGCAGGGCCAGCTGATGATGGTGACCGTCATGGTCACAGCAGAGCTCGCCTCTTCCGGTTATCCGGTCTGGCTGGCCGCGCTTGCCGGCCTGGCGTGCTCGTGCATCGTCGGCATCCTGTCCTATGTCATCGCGGTGCGGCCGATCCTTTTGTCGAACCGCTTCAGCTTCGGCTGGCTGGTCTCGACGCTGGGCTTCGCCGTGATAGTGGAAAACGCCGCCGCCTATATCTGGGGCCCGACCTCGCAGGCCTTCCCGCCGATCCTCAACGGCATCAGCCTGCCGATCGGCGGCGCGGTGCTGACCGCCCAGCAGCTTCTCGCCATCGTCACTGCCGCCGTGCTTGCCGCCGGCTTCGAGATCGTGCGGCGCTACACGCTGTTCGGCAAGCTCGGCATGGCGACGGCGGCCGATCCCGAGATGGCCTCGGCCATCGGGGCCAACACAGCAATCGTCGCCATCGTCGCCTTCGCGGTCTCCGCCGTCTACGCCGGGATCGCGGGCCTGCTCATCGGACCTTCGACCTTTGCCAATCCCTATCTCGGCGATACGTTCGGCACCTACGGCTTCATCGCCATGATGATCGGAGGCGGCACCGAGCGGCCGATAGCGGCGATGTTCGGCGGCCTGCTGCTCGGCGTCTGCGCCGAAGGCGCCAACGCGCTGATCAATTCGCAGGCCTCGGACTGGTTCCCCTTCATCGTGCTCGTGCTCATCCTGATCGTCTCGCCCAAGGGCCTGTTCAGCACCAGCAACCCCCTGTTTCGCCCGCGCCGGGCGGCCGTGACGCGCGGCTGAGGTCGAGCATGGCCCCTGCATTCGATACTCAGCCGGTCACCGCTCCAAGGCTTCGCGTCGGCCGCTGGCGAGCCGCCGGGCTGCTTGCTGTCCTGATCGCCTATCTGGCGGCCACCGCCTATGTCGCCCACACCGACCTCGGCCTGCAGAGCCTTGTTCTGGTGGCGGCCGTCTTCGGCATCCTCGCCATCAGCCTCGACCTCGTGGCCGGGATGCTCGGCCTCTACTCGCTGGGCCAAGGCGGCTTTTTCGGGATCGGCGCCTATGCGACGACGATCCTTGCCAACGACTATGGCTGGAACGTCTTCGGCCTGCTGGCGCTGGTTCTGGCGGCGACCGGCCTGATCGGCATGGCCGTAGGCGCGATGTCGCTCAGGGTCAGCGGCCTCTACTTCGCCATCACCACCTTCATCTTCACGCTGGTGCTGACCGTTCTGGCGACCGACATGGTCACCGTCACCGGCGGCCTGCAGGGCCTGCTCGGCCCAGCCTTTCCGGATTTCCCGACAAGCCTGGAATGGCTCGGCACGCCGCTGGTGTGGTGCATCATGCTGGCGCTGCTTGCCTGCCTCTGCCTGGTCTGGAACATTCGTCATTCGCCGCTCTACCCGATCCTGCTTTCGATCCGCGACGCCGAACCTTTCGCCGAGGCCGCCGGCGCGCGCACGGCGGCGATCAAGGTGGGGGTCTTCGGCGTCTCGGCCGCGATGGCCGGAGGGGCCGGCTGGCTCTTTTCGTTCCTCGGGGTCGTCTCCCCCAGCCAGTTCGACTGGTCGGTGTCGCTGAACGTGCTGGTGATGGTGCTGATCGGCGGCATCAACACCAGCGTCGGTCCGGTCGTCGGCGCGATGTTCGTCTCGATGTTCCCGAATGTCGTCAACATCAATCCCTGGCTGCAGGAGATCGTCTACGGAGCGCTCTCCATCCTGGCGATCACGCTGTTGCCCGACGGCGTCGTCGGCATCGCGCGGCGCGCGCTTGCACGACGTGCCGGCGAGATAGCACCGGTGGCGGACGCCGCCTCGGCCGAAGCCCTGCCCGCCGCGCCCACTGTCGCATCGGCGGCTTCCCCGAAAGACTCCGAAATCATCGTGGAATGTCGGAGCATCGAATTCGGGTATGGGCTCGGTCCGAAGGTGCTGCGCAATGTCGACCTCGCCGTCCGCCGAGGTCACATCCATGGCTTGATCGGCCCGAACGGCTCGGGAAAGAGCACCTTAGCCAATGTGATATCGGGGCGCCTGACGCCTCATGCGGGAGAAGTCCTGCTCAAGGGCACGCGCGTCGACGGCATGCCGGCGAGCAGCCGCTCGCGGCTGGGGCTGCGGCGCACCTTCCAGGCTGCGCAGTTGGTGAAGGAACTGACGCCGACGCAGAACGTCATGGTCGGGCTCTTCGACCGCGTGCCGCGCATTGTCGGACGTGCGCCGCTGTGGCCGATGCTTGCCTCCGGCCGGCGCGACCTCGCGGCCATGCAACGCCGCGCCAGCGAGGCTCTCGGGCTCGTCGGCGCCGGCGACTGGACGTCAAGACAGGTGGCGGACGTGCCGCACGGCATCGAGCAGCTGACGCAGCTCGCCTCGGTCTGCGTGGCCGGGCCGGACATCATCGTGCTCGACGAGCCTGCGACCGGGCTGTCCGCCAAGGAGGTCCGGCATCTGGCCGCGATCCTGGCCAATCTCAAGACCCAGGGCGTGACGATGATCATCATCGAGCATCAGACGCGCTTCCTGTTCCCGCTTTGCGACCGCGTGACCGTGCTCAATGCCGGCGAAGTGATCCTCACCGGCTCGGCCGACGAAGTGCGCGCCGACCCGGTGGTCAGACAGGTGTATCTCGGCGAATGAGCGAGCAACCCACTCTCGAAATCAACGCGCTGAGCGCCGGCTACGGCCGCTTCGATGTGGTGCGCGACGTGGCGCTGAGCGTCGGCAAGGGCGAGGCCGTCGCCCTGCTCGGCCCGAACGGCGCCGGCAAGACCACGGTGCTGCGCGCGATCATGGGCCTGGTGAAGCAGCGGCGCGGCCTGATCCGGATCGGCGGCACCGATGTCTCGGCGCTGCCCACCCATCGCATCGCACGCGGGCTGGCCGCGATCGCTCCGGAAGGACGCCGCCTGTTCCTCGACCAATCCGTGGAAGACAATCTGCTCCTGGGCGCGTTGCATCTGCGCCACGACAAGGCCCGCACCCAGACACTGCTCGCCTCGGTCTATGACCTCTTCCCCGTGCTCAAGGCTTACCGCCAGCGGCTGTCGTCGTTCCTCAGCGGCGGCGAGCAGCAGATGGTCGCGATCGGCCGCATGCTGATGAGCGACCCCGAGATCATGCTGCTCGACGAGCCCTCGGTGGCGCTTTCCCCGGTCGCCGTCGACATCGTGGTCAGGGCGATGCTGGAGCTGCGCAAGCGCGGCGCCTCGCTGCTTCTGGTCGAACAGCGCACCGATGTCGCAACGCGCGTCTGCGACAGGCTCTACGTCATGACGCATGGCGAGATCGTCGACGAGATGAAGCCAGAGACGATCCGCTCCGGCGGCATGTCGATCCTCAACAAATATCTCGGCTAGGCTCGCCGTTGAGGCGCTAGCCGTTTCCCGACACCGGGATTTTGAAAGCTTGCCGTTTGTCTTGACGCAAGACTTTCCGTTCATTTCCGTGAAATCAGCGCAAACGCTGGGGATTGGTTGAAGCCGCCCCAACCTCGTCATTCTATGGCGGAGCAAGGAGCGAAGCGACGCGCGCAGACCATAGAATCCATTCCGTGACTTCGAAGCGTTGCTGCGGTGCAGAATTCTGCTCCGTTGCACGCCTTGGCGAAGGCAACGGAATGGATCCAGGGTCTGCGCGACGGAGCTTCGCTCCTGCTTCGCCCTGGAATGACGATCTCGATGGGCGTTTCGGCCAATCTCCAAGGCATGCACCTATCAACGCAAACAGAGCCGACCGGCTAAGATCCCTGTGCATTGCCACGAGTCGCCCGAGTCTCTCGAGCGCCTCTGCGCCTCTCAGGCCGAGGCGGCGTAGCGCCGGGCGAGCGCCGACATGCCGACGGCCAGCACCAGGATCCCGCCCTTGAAGATCGGCTGGAAATGGGTGGGCGCGCCGAAGATGCTGAGCCCATTGAAGCCGACCGCCAGGATCAGCACGCCGACCAGCGTTCCGGTGATGTGGAACTCGCCCTCGCGCAAGGTGGCGGAACCGAGAAACACCGCGGCGAAGGCGTCGAGCAGATAGCCGTCGGCGGCGGCCAGTGTGCCGCTGCCGAGCAGCGACGACAGCAGCGTGCCGGTGAGCGCGGCGCAGAAGCCGGCGGTGGCGAAGGCGAATATCTTGATGCGGTCGACGCGGATCCCCGACAGCCTCGCCGCCTCCATGTTGGAGCCCACGGCCTGCATCTTCTGGCCGATGTCGGTCTTGTTGAGCACCGTCCAGAGCGCCAAAAGCATCACGACCATGATGATCACCGGATTGGGCAGGCCGAAGACGATCCGGCCGAGCGAGATGTCGGTGAAGGCGCGCGGGATGCCGGTGGCGATCGGAAAGGCGCTGTAGGTGAAGCCGATGCCCGTCAGCATTGTGCCGATGCCGAGCGTCGAGATCACGGCATTGATCCTGACTTTGGTCACGAGCAGGCCGTTGAGGACGCCGATGCCCGAGCCGAGAGCAAGCGCGCAAACGATGCTCAGCCAGATCGGAAAGCCTTCATACGCCATCAGGCCGGTGACGATGAGGCCGACGAAACTCGCGACATAGCCGATGCTGAGATCGAACTCGCCGACGACCAACGTATAGGTCAAGCCGCTGGCGATGATCGCGGTGAGCGACGCCTGGCTCAGGATGTTGAGGAAGTTGGCGCGCGACAGGAAGACGCCGGGAGCATTGATGGAGAAGAACAGCACCATCAGCAGCAAGCCGATGATCGTCCCGTAGCGCGACAGGCCGATCAGCGCGGTGCGCTTCCACGAGGATTTGCGGGGCTGCGGCGCTTCCTTTGCCGCGGGCACAGTCTCGGCCGTCATGCGGCTTCTCCTTGATCGTCATGCGCGTCGTGATAGCTGAGCTCGATGATGCGCGCTTCGGTGATGTCGGCGCCGGTGAGTTCGCCAGTGACGCGGCCCTCGCGCATCACCAGGACGCGGTCCGCCAGCAATGTGAGCTCCTCGACGTCGGAGGAGATCACCAGGATGCCGACGCCGGAGCGGGCAAGCGCACGGATGGCGTCGTGGATCTCCTCGCGCGCGCCGACGTCGACCCCGCGCGACGGCTCGTCGAGGATGAGCAGCTTGGTGCCGGCATTCAGCCAGCGCGCGATCAACGCCTTCTGCTGGTTGCCGCCGGACAGGCCGGCGATCTTCGTCGTGACGCCCGGCGTCTTGATGCCGAGATGGGCAACGAGGCTCTCCGCCTGCCGCCGGCTCTTGGCGTCGGACAGGAACGGAAGACCGGGCACGCTGCGCAAGAGCTTCAGCGTCGAGATGTTGATGTTGAAGGCGACCGACTGCTGCAGCATCACCCCTTGCGAGCGGCGCTCCTCCGGCACCAGCGCGATGCCCGCCTTCACTGCCTCGGACGGGTTGGCGACGTCGAGCCGCTTGCCGTCCAGTTCGAGATGGCCGGCTTCGGGGCGAGCGAGCCCGGCGACGAGGTGAGCGAATTCGGTACGGCCGGCGCCGACCAGTCCGCCCAGCGCCAGAACCTCGCCCTTATAGAGATCGAGGCTGACATCCTTCACCGCCTGCTTCCAGGCAATGGAGCGCGCGGAAAAAACGGGTTGCCGGCTACGGTCGGCGGCGAGGCGGTCGCGCGCGTCCGGCGTGCGGATGGCATGGCCGATGATGGCGCGGACCAGTCCCTTCTTGTCCAGCGCGCCGCGCTCGGCCTGACTGACGATGCGGCCATCGCGGAGCACGGTGATCCTGTCGCAAAGCTGCAGCACCTCCTCCAGCCGGTGCGACACGTAGAGGATGGCGACGCCCTGGGCGGCAAGGTCGCGGATGATGGCGAAGAGCTGCTCGCTTTCCGGCTCGGAGAGCGAGGCCGTCGGCTCATCCATGGCGATCATGCTGGCGTCGCGGGTGAGCGCCTTGCCGATCATGACCAGCCAGCGCTGGGCGACGGACAGCTCGGAGACCTTCGTGTCGAGCGGAAACCGGATGCCGACGCGCTCGGCCGCGGCGCGCGCGGCGACGCCTGAGCGCTTCCAGTCGATCATGCCGAACCGCGTCGTTTTCGGCGCGCCGAGCAGCATGTTCTGCAGCGCGCTGAAATGCGGGATCAGGTTGAGTTCCTGATGGATGAAGGCGAGCCCGGCGCGCTCTGAAGCCTGCGGCGAGCCCATCTGCAGCTCGTTGCCGGCGATGGTCACGCTGCCCTGGTCCGGAGTGGTGACGCCGGCCAGACAACGGATCAGCGTCGACTTGCCGGCGCCGTTGGCGCCGACAAGACCGTGCACCCGGCCGCGCTCGATGTCGAGATCGGCGCGGTCGAGCGCGCGTTCACCGGCAAAGGATTTGGTCAGGCCGCGGATGCGCATCCATGCGTCGGCGGCCGAAACGGTCGCCGACACCTAGCCGCTCCGTTTCGCGGAGCGGCCCGACCGGCAGGACTCACATGCCATTGGGATGTTCGGCCATGAACTTGTCGACATTGTCCTTGGTCACCACCACGCCGGGGATCTCGATGGTCTTCGGCTGCCAGGACTCGCCGGCCTTCATGGAGTCGAGAATGGCCTGGAACACTTCCTTGCCCTCCTGATAGGCGGGCTGCCAGACGGTGGCCGTCATGTCGCCTTCCTTGACCAGTTGCAGGGCCTGGGCGCTGCCGTTGATCGACACGGTGGTCACATCGGTGCGGCCGGCCTGGCGCAGCGCCGCCACGGCGCCCTGCATCGGCTCGTCCCAGCATGACCAGATGGCGAGCGGGGCATCGCCGCCGGCCGGATGCGCGGTCAGCCAGGCCGCGGCCGTGGCGTTGCCGAACTGGACCTGGCCGGGCGCGACCACTTCGCTGTAGTCCACCTTGACGCCCGCCTTGCCCTTGACGCCTTCATCGAAGGCCACGCCGCGGTCGATGCAGAGCTTGCCCGGGTGGAAGGTCATGGCAAGCACGTTGGCCTTTTCGCCGGTCTTCTCCAGGAGGTACTTGACCGAATCGTCGCCGACCTGGCGGCCGCTGGTCGTCGCCACGATGCCGGGGACGATCTCGCCGCCCCAGGTGCCGACGGGGATATGCGCGTCGCGCGCGGCCGCAAGGCCGGAGCCGATCGAGCTGCTGGCGAAGGCCAGCACGAAGATGGCGTCGACATGCTGGGCCGCGAAGTTGTTCATCGCCGCGTTGGCCTGATCGGCGCTGGCCTGGGTGTCGGTGACCTTGACGTCCCAGCCGGCCGCCTTGGCGGCGTCCGTCGCCCCGCCGATGACCGCGATGTTGAGCGCATCGTTGGCAAGCAGCGCGACGATGCCGAGCGTCTTGTGGTCCTGCGCCTGCACGGCGGTTGAAACGATCATCGTTCCGGCGGTCAGTAAGGCAAGCAAAAGCCTTTTCATCTGGGAAATCCTCCTCTCCCGTTGGTGCCGGCCCATGGCGGGCCGACCGTTCCCTCTCCTCGGACTCCGATCAGGGGCGCCTGGACACGGCTTGCCGTGTCCAGGCGCCCCTGTCGGCCGCTTGCGTGCATAGCTCCGTTGCGACTCCAGAGAGCCAACATGGGACGGAGACGTCTGCCGCTTAATCTTGGTACCGGTACCATATGGCAGTTTTAGCAGACCGGCAATAGCCAGCATCACCCGCCGCGCGAAAATCGCCTTTGTGAGGTCACATGTGATTTGAAACGAGCAAGATCGCGTTGCTAAGCTGATTTTTCTTGTTATCGGTATCAAGCTGGAGCTATGGCTGAGACAATCGAAATTGAGAGCGCCGCAAGCGCGTAACAGCCCGAACGAGATGGGAGCAGACATGAAAGTGACCTATGACTTTTCCGGCAAGAACGTTATCCTGATCGGAGGGACGACCGGCATCGGGCGGGCAACGGCGCTGGCCTTCGCCAAGGCCGGAGCCAATCTCTACGTTTCCGGCATCGGCGCGGCCTCCGGAGAAAGCCTCAAGGGCGAGGTCAAGCCGCTTGGCGTCGAGATCGAGTTCGAAGAAGTCGACGTTCGCGACAGCAAGGCGATGGCGGCTCTGCACAAGCATGCCTTCGAGCGCTTCGGGCGCATCGACATCGCCTTCAACAATGCAGGCGTCCCGGGCAAGACCGCGCCCGTGCACGAACTCGAGGACGAGGATTACGACCTGCTGATGGATGTCAATCTGCGCGGCATCTTCAACGGCCTCAGGCATCAGGTCCCGCATATGACCGCCAAAGGCGGCGGCGCGATCGTCAACACCTCGTCGCTGTTCGGCGTCATGGGCTTTGCCACGACCGCGGTCTACTGCGCCAGCAAATGGGGCGTGATCGGCCTCACCAACTCGGTGGCGCTGGAAGTCGCGCGCAAGAACATCCGCGTCAACGCCATCGCGCCCGGCTCGGTGATGACGCCGCTGCTGCGCGGCATGTTCGGCAGCGAGCAGAGCGCCAAGGACACGGTGCTGCCGATGATCCCGATGGGCCGGATCAGCGACCCGTCCGAAATCGCGCAACTGGTGCTTTTCCTGTCGTCGGACGCGGCGTCCTTCATCACCGGACAGGCCGTGGTCATCGACGGCGGCGGCTTCGTCGCGGGCGCCGACAAGCTCTGACGCCTCAAGGCTGGGAATAGTGAGCTTCACCGTTTCACGGAAACGGTGAAACTCACTATCCCTTTGTTTTTACGTAATTCCGCACGGAAGGTTACGGCGAAGACGCCGAACTTAACCGCTCACACTTTCCTGGAATTGCTCTAGCCCCAGCCTTGCCCTTCCCTGATTCAGGCGACGCAGCTCTTCTCGCCCTTGGTGAGGGCGATCTCCACCACCTGGAGCCCCCTGTCCGTCAGCCGCGACGGGAATGTGGTGCGCAGCCGGTCTTCATGCACCGGGATCACCCTGCGCACCTCGCCGCCGACCGATTTCAGCATTTCGGCGCTGGAGAAGATCAGATTGTGCTGGCTGCCGACGGCCAGGCCGATGGGCACGATCTGCGGCGCGGCCGAATCGAGCCCGGTCAGATTGTCATAGGTGTAGATAAGGTCGCCGGCGAAGATCCAGCGATCCTCGCCGCCGCTGGTGCCGTCGTTGCGGATAGTCACATACATGCTGCCATAGGTGTGGGTGTCGGCGGCGAGATGGACGTCTATTCCCGGCAGCACGTTTTCCTGGTCGCCGTCGATGCAGATCATACGGCCTTCCTTCGCCGCCTCGACCGCGCGCACGATGTCGGCCGGATCGCCGCCGCCCACCAGGAAGCGGTATTCCGGCCCGAGCGTGAGGGCCCAGACCCATTTGTCCAGCTCGCTCTTCTGGACGTAGAATTTGGCGTTGGGAAACAGATGCATGGCGCCCATATGGTCGAAATGGGCATGGGTGATGAAGACGCTGGTCACGTCCTCCGGCTTCACGCCGCATTCGGCGAGAACCGCCCGCGGGCCGTGGTAGTTCGAGACGCCATAAGCGGTCGCCAGTTGCTCGCCATAGGCGACATGGTCGTAGCCGGTATCGATCAGGATTGTTTCGCCGCCCCCCTTCAGAAGCGCATAGGCATAGGGAAGCTTGCGCGTGCCCTGGTGCTGCGGCCCGTACATCATGACGCTGAAGGGGAATTTCTCCACCGCTGCGTATTCGAGCACCCAGATCGAGTAGTGTGCCATTCAATCCTCCCTTGATAGACAAGAGCGGTTCGCCGTTTCACGGAAACGGCGAACCGCTCCATCTCCTTGTTGACGCAATTCCGGACGGAAAACCGCTCACACTTTTCCTGGAATTGCTCTCGATGCCTTGCCCAGGCAGGCGCGGCGTGTGGGCGGCGCAGCAGGCCTGGCCGAAATCGATAAGCTCGAAGCCCGGCAGCAGCCGCGCCGTCGCCCGCAGATGATCGCTTGTCGCCCGCAAGGCGCGCGTCAGCGTGTCGAACCGCTTGTCCGACCTCTCCTGCGCCCCGCGGCAGGCCGTCGCCGCGGCGCAGGCTTCCATGAGCGTCTCGGCGGCGCAGCGCATATGATGATAATGGTGCGCGGCAGGCTCCGGCGCCTGCAAGGCGCGAACGGCTTCGGCCGCGTGCACGACAGACTGCCTCGCCCCCGCAAGAGCGCCCTCGGCCTGCGCCGCCTGGCGGGGCGACGTCAACAGGAGCAGCGCATAGCCCGAGAGCTGGGTCAGGGTCTGGCTGATCAATTGCTGCGCGTCACGCGCGGAATCGGCATAGCGCAGCAGCGACTGCTCCGTCACGCCGACGCAGGAATACACGCCCATCGCAAATCCTCCACGCCGGCATCGCGGCGTCCTCCTCCCTTGGGCATTACCTGATTTTGATATCGGTAACAACAGAATTGCTCCAACCGGCGCCAACGGCTTGTTTGTTCGACAAGGTAATGGTTTGATGCGCGCCGGCCGGACCGAGCGATAACAAACATGCCCAGGCGATCATCCGAGGACTCGAGCAAGCGCAATGGCAGCGCCAGGATGCGCGACGTCGCGGTTCGCGCCGGCGTCTCCACCATGACCGTGTCGCGGGTCCTGAACGAGCCCGGCAAAGTATCCGAGGAGATGCGCGAGCGTGTCCTGAAGGCCGTTCGCGAGATCGGCTACCTGCCGAACCACCTTGCCGGAAGCCTATCCTCGAACCGCTCGACGACCATCGGGCTCATCGTGCCCAGCATCGACAATTCGATCTACACGCAGACGGTCAAGGGCCTGTCGGAGGTGCTGAAGCGTTCCGGTTTCCAGCTGATGATCGCGGAATCGGGCTATGATCCCAATGAGGAAGAGGAGCTCATCACCGTCTTCCTCAGCCATCGGGTCGGCGGGCTCGTCCTGCACAGCACGGAGCATACGCCCCAGGCCATCGAGAAGATCCGCAAGTCGGGCATCCCGGTCGTCGAGAACGGAAACATCCCCAAAGAACCGCTCGATATGGTCGTAAGCTATTCAAATCGCGATGCTTCTTACGCGATGACCATGCATCTCGGCAGGCTCGGCTACCGCAAGATCGCCTTCGCCAGTCTATATTCCGTGCACAATGACCGCTCTCAGGACCGCCTGAAAGGATATCTGGCGGCGCTCAAGCAATTGGGACACGAACCCGACCCGCGCATGGTGCTTGAGACGGGACGCGGGCTTGCCGCCGGCGCCGAAGTCGTCGCGCGCGTGATGCAGAGCGTGCCGGAGGTCGACGCGCTTTTCTGCGCCGGCGAAGTTCTGGCCGCCGGCGCGCTGTTCGAATGCCAGCGGCGCAACTGGTCGGTGCCCGGCCGCATCGCGCTCGCCAGTTTCGACGACGTCGACCTGTTGCGGCATGTCAGCCCTTCCATCACCACCTTGCGGCTGCCGCGCTACGACATCGGCGAGCGGACGGCGCGCATCCTCTTGAGCCGCATCATCGACGGCGCCGATCACCTGCGCGGCAGCGTCGTCGACCTCAAGTTCGAGGTCATCCAGCGCGAGAGCACCTGACCCGCCTCTGGACCGGAGCACGACACTGCTTTCCGCTTTTCCGCGATTGCATTTTGTTACCGGTACCAATATAAAGTCGAAACCTGCATGGCAGTCACGCGCCGCGCGGGCTGTCGGTCGGAACGAGGGGTCTTGGCAATGCTCACAGAGTGGCGGAACAGGATTTGAGCTTGTCTAAGGAAGCCGAGGGGGCCGCGCCCTCCACCCGGGCGAAGCCGCTCAACGAATGCACCGCCTTGATCACGGGCTCCACCGCCGGTCTCGGGCAGGCGATGGCGGCTAGGCTTGCCGAGGCCGGATGCAGCGTCATGTTGCACGGGCTGGAAGACGCCGAGCAGATCGAAGCGCAACGCGATGACCTCGCCCGCAAGACGGGCGCCCGCGTGGCCTACCACAAGGCCGATCTCTCGACGCGGTCGGGGGTCGAAGGGTTGATCAGCACCGCGATGTCGGTGCTCGGTCCGATCGACATCCTCGTCAACAATGCGGTCGTCCGGCACTTCGCGCCGGTCATGGATTTCCCGGCCGAGCAATGGGACCTTGCGCTCGCGGTCAACCTCTCCGCCGCGTTCCACGCCATCCGGCTTCTGCTTCCCGACATGCGCAGCCGGAATTTCGGCCGGATCTTCAACATCACCTCGGTCTACGGCATGCGCGGAACGACCGACCGCGTCGGCTATGTGACGACGAAGTCTGCTATCCTCGGCTTGACCCGCGCCGTGGCGCTGGAGAACCTGGACCGCGACGTGACCTGTCACAGTCTCTGCCCAGGCTCGGTGCTGACGCCGGGCACGGAGGAACGGGTGGAGAGGCTGATGGCGGAGCGCGGCATCGATCGGACGGCGGCCGAGCGGCTGTTCCTCGAAGGCAAGCAGCCGGGCGGCAATTTCGTCTCGGCGCGGAGCATCTCCGACCTGCTCGTCTTCCTGTGCGGCCCCATCGCCCGCGACATGACCGGATCCGTGCTGCCGGTCGAGGCCGGCTGGCTGGCAAGTTGAACCGGCGCTGAAGCAGACCGGCATGCTCGCGCGGGCACGGATCTGAAGGGAGCTATCCATGGACGACCTCTACGAAGTCTACGCCATCCGTTACGGCCACCACGACCGCAACGCGGCCGCGAATTTCATCGGCGGTGATCCGCATGACGGCCCGATGCCGCTCGACTATTTCGTCTGGGCGATCGTCGGCAAATCGCGCACTTTCGTGTTCGATACGGGCTTCGACGCGAAAGTCGCGGACCGGCGCCAGCGCAACCTGCTGCGTCCCGTCGGCGAGGGACTGAAGATGATCGGCATCGATCCGGACAAGGTCGAGGACGTCATCATCTCGCACATGCATTTCGACCATGCCGGCAATCACGAGCTGTTCCCGAAAGCCCGCTACCACGTCCAGGACGTGGAAATGGCCTACTGCACGGGCCGCTGCATGTGCCACAATTATCTCAGGCATCCGTTCGACTATGAAGACGTGGCCAGCATGATCGGCAAGCTCTACGCCGGGCGTGTGACCTTCCATGACGGCGTTTCCGAGGTTGCGCCCAACCTCACTGTGCATCGTGTCGGCGGCCATTCGAAGGGCCTGCAGGTGATCCGGGTGAAGACGCGGCGCGGCTTTGTCGTGCTCGGCTCCGACGCATCGCATTTCTACGCCAACTTCGAGCAGAACAGACCTTTCCCGGTGCTGGAGAGCGCAACCGACATGCTGGACGGCTACGCCACCATGAAGAAGCTCGCCAGCACGCCGAACCACATCATCCCGGGCCACGATCCGCTGGTGCTCGCCCGCTATCCCGCCGCGCTGGCGGGCGTGGACGACATCGTGCGCCTCGACCTCGACCCGATCCCCGGGGCGCCGTGAGCGCCCTTTGATCGACGGCCCTGACGGTCGAAAATTCCGGGGCGTTCGTCACAATCGCATGGAGACGACAATGAACAATCTCAAGCTCGGCCTGGCTGGCGCCGGCAGGATGGGAACGCCGATGGCGAAGCGCCTGCTGGCGGCCGGATACGGCGTCAGCGTCTATGACACCAACACCGCCGCCGTCGAGGCGCTGGCGGCTCTGGGCGCAGGCAAAGCCGCGACACCCGCCCAACTGGCGAAGAGCTGCGACGTGGTGCTGCTTTCGCTGCCGACGCCGGAGATCGTGCAGGCCGTTTGCCTCGGCCCCGACGGGCTTGCTTCCGTGAAGGGCGCGCGCATCGTCATAGACCTTTCCACCACGGGGCCGCGGACGGAACGCCTCGTCGCGGAGGGCCTCAAGGCCGCCGGCATCGCGCTGGCCGACTGCCCGGTGAGCGGTGGGGTGGGCGGCGCTGAAAAGGGCACGCTGGCGATGATGGCCGCCTGCGACGACGCGACGATGGAAACGATCCGCCCGATCCTCGAAACGCTCGGCAAACCGGTCCATGTCGGCCTGGAGCCCGGCATGGGCCAGATGATCAAGGTGATCAACAACCTGATGTCGGTGACGGCCTTGTCGATCGCATCGGAAGCGCTTGTGCTCGGCACCAAGGCCGGGCTCGATCCGGACGTGATGCTCGAGGTCATCAATTCGGGCAGCGGCAGCTCCAACGCAACGCTGACGAAGATCCCGAAATTCGTGCTTACCCGCGGCTTCGATTTCGGCTTCGCCATCGGGCTGTCGGCCAAGGACATCCGCCTCTGCCTCGAAGAGAGCGACGCGCTGGGCGTGCCGATGATCGTCGGCGGCGCGGTGCGACAATTGCTGACCGTGGCGAAGAGTGACCTCGGCGCGGATGCGGACCTGACCGAGATCATCAAGCCGATCGAAGGTTGGGCCGGCGTGACGGTTGCCGGCAAGAAGGCCCAGCCCTGACGCCGGCCGGAACGCATCCGATGAGCACCCCTTCCCCTAAGGCGATTGCCCCGGGCCTGTCGCGCCGGCTCGCGGCGTTCGTGCGCAATTCGCAATGGAGCGACGTGCCGGAACCGGTGCGCGAGCATGCGCTGCGCGCCCTCTTCAACGGCGTCGGCACCGCGCTTGGCGGCTCGTCCGACCAGGCGATCCTGCGCCTCGCGGCAAGCCTCGCGCCCTTCTCCGCCGGCGAAGCCGCGACCGTGATCGGTCATGCCACGCGGCGCGATGCTCCGACCGCGGCGTTCCTCAACGCGGCGTCGATGAACGTGTTCGACTTCGACGATACCCATCAAGGCACGATCATCCACCCGACCGCGCCCGTGGCGCCCGTCGTCCTTGCCCTCGCCGAAACCCGGCCGGTCAGCGGGACGGAGCTCCTGCATGCCTTCGTTCTTGGCGTGGAAGTAACCTGCCGGATCGGCAACGCGATCTCGCCGGGTCACTACAATCGCGGCTGGCACATCACCTCGACCTGCGGGATCTTCGGCGCCGCCGCGGCCGCGGCGAAGCTGCTTGATCTTACCCAGGAGGAAATCCTCTGGGCCTTCGGCAATGCATCGGCCCAGGCATCGGGCCTCGTCGAGACACTGGGTTTCATGGCCAAGAGCGTCGGCGTCGGCACCGCCGCACGTGGAGGCCTGCTCGCGGCGCTGATGGCGAAGGCTGGGGTCGAAGGACCGCCAATGCCGCTCGAAGGTCCGCGCGGTTTCCTCAAAGTGTTGTGCGACGCGCCGCAGCCCGAGCTGATCGAGCGCGGGCTGGGCAGGGACTGGGAAAACCTGCGCAACATGTTCAAGCCATATCCCTGCGGCGTGGTGCTCAACCCCGTCATCGACGCCTGCCTCAATCTCGGCCGAAAGCCGGATTTCTCCGTCGATCTCGTCAGCGACATCACCGTGCGCGGCTGCCCGCTGCTCAAGGCGCGCGCCGATAGGCCCGACGTCACCACGGGCAGGGAAGCACAGGTCAGCGCGCAGCATGCCATCGCCGTTGCCCTGTTGCGCGGCACGGCGGGCGCGGCCGATTTCAGCGACGCGGCGGTGGACGATCCTGACGTGAAGGCGTTGCGCGCCAAGGTGCGCCCGATCGAGACGGACGAAGCCATGCCGGTCGAGGCAGCCTATGTCTCCGTCCACTGCAGCGACGGGTCGCATTTCGAAATGAGCGAGCTCGCCGCCACCGGCAGTCCGGCGCGGCCGATGACGGACGCCGCGCTGCGCGACAAATTCGCCGCCCTCGCCGAGTACGGTTGCCGAACAATCGACGCGGGCGCGCTTGCCGACAGGCTGTGGGCGCTGCGCGACATCCGCGACGTCGGTTCGATCATGGCGCTGGCCAGGCCGAAGGCGTAGACGACAAGCCGCCGCACCACCTCAGCGTTGCGGCGGCTTCCAGACATGGGTGGAGATGATATCCCTCAGCTCCGTGCGCACGGCGCGGAACAGCGGACGGAATGTCGAGGACATTGGCTTCTGCGACGAGGTCGCGAGGATGAGCTTGCGCGTGATCTGCGGCTCGAATGGCCAGACCTCGATGCGGCCGGCTTCGGCAAGCAGATGCACCGAGGCATAGGGCAGGACCGTATAGCCGCCGCCCTCCTCAACAAGCAGCAGGGTCGACGGCATCGCTTCCAATTCCATCTCGATGCGCGGATAGATGCCGTGCTCGGCGACGATGTTGTCGATCAGCCGGCGCAGGCCATGCGGGCGGCTTGGCAGGATCATCGGCAGTTCCGCCAGCACGCCGAGGCCGACCGGGCCGCGCGGCAGCGCTGGTTCGGCCAGCGCAGGACCGATCAGGAAAAGCTCGTCATCGGCGAGCGGCTCGGTCAGCACCGAAGGATGATTGGGCGAGTTGTAGAGCACCGCCGCATCAATACGGCCGGCGATCAGCCACTCCAGGATGTGACCGCTGAAGCCCTCGATGACCTGCAGAGCGACGTTCGGGAACTCGTTCTTGATCTTCTTGACCAGCGGCACCGTCAGCACCGTCCCGACGGAGGGCGGGACGCCGAGCACCAGCCTGCCGCGCGGCGAGGCCCTCAGATTGGACACGGCATTCTGCGCGAGCCGCATGCGCTCGACGATCTCGTCGGCATGCGATTTCAGGAGCACTCCTGCTTCGGTCATCACCACACCGCGACCGTTGCGGTGGAACAATTCGACGCCCAGCTCCTCCTCGAGCCCGCGGATATGGCGCGTGATCATCGGCTGGGTGACGTTGAGGTCGAGGGCGGCTTTCGAAAAGCTGCCCGCCGCGCCGACCGCGATGAAGACCTGAAGCTGCTTCGTGTCCAACTCAAACCACCCAACCCGCCGCCGGGCGGTTCCCTGCCCGAAGCTTTCGATCCCTACATGCGGAACGGATATTTCAGCCCGCGCACATTCAGGAACACGGCATAGACCGAAGTCGTCGCCGTGATGAACAGCCGATTGTGCCGCGCACCGCCAAATGCGACGTTCGCCACCATTTCCGGCACCAGGATCTTGCCGATCAATTCACCGGCCGGCGTGTGGCACTGGACACCGTCCCAGGCGCTGATCCAGAGGTTGCCGGCGATATCGACACGGAACCCGTCCGGAATGCCCGGCGATATTTCAGCGAAGACGCGCGAATTTACCAGCCTGTCGCCGGCAACGTCAAACGACCTGACATGATGTGGCGCGCTGCGGTCGGTCAGATAACCGGAATCGGCAATGTAGAGCGTCTTCTCGTCGGGCGAGAAGGCAAGGCCGTTGGGCATCGAGAAATCGTCGGCGACGACGCTGATGCGGCTGGATTGCGGATCGATGCGGTAGACGCGGCAGCCGGGCTGCTCCTGATCGGCCCGGCGCCCAACATAATCGGAGATGATGCCGTAGTTGGGATCGGTGAACCAGACGCTGCCGTCCGACTTGACCACCACGTCGTTCGGTGAGTTGAGCCGCTTGCCTTCGAAGGAGTCGGCGAGCACTGTGATCGAGCCGTCCCATTCGGTGCGCACCACGCGACGTTCGCCCTGAATGCAGGTGACGAGCCTGCCCTCTCGATCGCGCGTGCTGCCGTTCGGGTTGGCGACATTGCCGCGGAACAGCGAAACCGCGCCGGTCTCCTCGTCCCAGCGCAGCATGCGGTCATTGGGGATATCGCTCCACACCAGCGTGCGCAGGTCGGCGAAATAGACCGGCCCTTCCGCCCAGCGGTTGCCGGTGTGCAGCGTTTCGAGGAAGGCGACCGGATCGATAAGGTCGCCGAAGCGCGGGTCGATGATCTCGTAGCAGGACATCGGCGGTCTCGCTTATGCGCGGATGGCAATGGTCTGGATTGGCGAACCGGGCGGTGACCCCTTCCGATCCGCCAATCCTCAGCGCTGGACGAATGGAGCCGGAATGGAATTTCCGGCGTCGATCCAGACGCTCTTTTCCTGGAGATATTCGTAGATGGCGGTGCGGCCGTTTTCCCGACCGAAACCTGACTGCTTGTAGCCGCCAAAGGGCGAGAGATAGCTCGTCGCGCGGTACATGTTGACCCAGACGATGCCCGCTTCCAGCCGGTCCGGCAGCCGGATGCCCCGCCCGATGTCCTGCGTCCACAAGCCGGCGGCGAGGCCGTAGATGCTGTCATTGGCGATGGCAACGGCTTCGTCCTCGTCCTCGAACGGGATGATCGAAAGGACGGGACCGAACACCTCTTCCTGGGCGATGCGCATCGACTGGCTGACATTGCCGAAGATAGTCGGCTCGACGAACCAGCCATCGGCGATCGCCTTGTCCTCGGGCACCTTGCCGCCGAGCAGTTGGAGAGCGCCCTCATCTCGGGCGATGCCGATATAGTCGAGGACCTTCTTGCGTTGCGGCAGCGTGGTGATCGGGCCGACCTGGGTATCCGGGTCGAGCGGATCGCCGATCCTGGCGGTCTTCGCGAACGCGACCAGCTTTTCGACCACCTGATCGTAGACGGAGCGCTGCACCAGCGCGCGCGAGCCGGCGATGCAGGTCTGGCCGGTCGCGGCGAAGATGCCCGAGACCAGCCCGGGGATCGCGGCCTCCAGCTTGGCGTCGGCGAAAACGATGTTCGCCGACTTGCCGCCGAGCTCCAGCGTCACCTTCTTCAAGCCGCCGGCCGCGGCCTGGTAGACGCGCCGGCCGGTGGCGTCGCCGCCGGTGAAGGCGACTTTCGCCACGCGCGGATGGGTGACCATACGATCGCCGATCTCATGGCCAAAGCCGGTTATGATGTTGACGACGCCTTTCGGGAAGCCCGCTTTCTCGAACAGCCTTCCGAAGAAGAGCGCCGAAACCGATGAGAATTCCGAAGGCTTCCACACGACGGTGTTGCCGGCCGCCAGCGCCGGCGCCAGCTTCCAGGTCGCCAGCATCAGCGGCGAGTTCCATGGCGTGATCGCCGCCACGACACCCAGAGGCTCGAGCTTGGTGTAGTTGAAGACGCCGGGCTTATCGATCGGGATGACGCGCCCCTCGATCTTGTCGGCCAGCCCGCCAAAGAAGCGGAACCATTGCGGAATGTATTTGCACTGCATCCGCATTTCGTTGATGAGCTTGCCGTTGTCCCGCGTCTCGAGGACGGCAAGGTTTTCCGCCTCCTCGGCGACGAGGTCGGCAAAGCGCGCCATGATCTGGCCGCGCGCGCTCGCTGTCATAGACCGCCATTCCCCCCGGAAGGCCTGTGAGGCGGCCTCGACGGCCGCATCGACATCGGCGACGCCCGCGCGCGGAACAAGCGCCCAGGCCTTGCCGGTGAAGGGATCGAAGGACTCGAAATACTCGCCCGACGCCGCGGCGGCCCAGCGGCCGCCGATCAGCATGGCAAGCTTGTCCTCGGCGAGCGGCGGACGCTGGATCATGCGCCGATTTCCTGCAGGGCCTCGCGGGCGTTGCGGAAGGCGTCGACGCCGGCCGGCACGCCGGCATAGATCGCGACCTGCAGCAGCACCTCGCGGATCTCGTCCTTGGTGACGCCGTTGCGGATCGCGCCCTTGACGTGCATCTTCAGTTCGTGCGGCCGGTTGAGCGAGGCCAGCATGGCGAGGTTCAGCATGCTGCGCGTCTTGCGGTCGAGCGTCTCGCGGCCCCATACGGCGCCCCAGCAATATTCGGTCACCAGCTCCTGCATCGGACGATTGAAATCGTCGGCGCTGGCGAAGGATTTCTCCACGAACTCGGCGCCGAGCACCGCCTTGCGGATCTCGAAGCCCTTGTCGAACATGTCCTTACCCATGAGGTTATTCCTTTCTGGTCTGCTTGGGAGGGATCAGAGGCCGGGTGTCGGCCGGTATTTGCGACCACGCGCCAGCACATGGCCGAGCGAGCCGTCGGTTAGGTAGACCTGGGTGGCCTTGGAATCGTACTGCACGCTTTCCTGGCCGGGATAGCCGAGCAGCTCGCGCACGCGCGGGTTCATGTAATAGGTGCAGATGGCGATCGTCGTGACGGCCGAGAAGGCGGCGCCATCTTCCTTGTTGAGCCTTTCGAGATGCGCTTCCGCGCTCAACGCCGGATCGCCATCGAGCCCTCGATCGAACCCTTCCTTGAGGTCGACACGAAAATCGAGCGCCTTTTCGGCATCGGCGAAGCTGCAGACCGAACCGAACGCCGGCATGTCGCCATGCGCCGGAATGAGGAAATCCGCCAAGGCGAGGAAAGTCTTGTCCTTGCTCATCTCAGGCGACCTTCTGGTTGCGCCGTTCGGCGATCATGCGGCGCGTGTTGCGCAGCGCCACCGCCATGATCGTCGCCGTCGGATTGGTGGCCCCCGAGGTCGGGAAGGTCGAGGCGTCCATGATGTAGAGGTTGGGCACGTCATGGCAGGCGCCCCACTGGTCGACGACCGAGCGCTTCGGATCGGCGCCCATGACCGTGGTGCCGATCAGGTGCCAGCCGGACTCGCGCACCGGGGTGGAAACGAGCGTCTCGATGGCGCCCGCGGCATGGACCGATTCCAGGCAACGGTCGATGTTGAACTGAAGCAGGCGGTTCGAGTTCTCGTTGACCTTGTAGACGATCTGCGGCGCCGGCAGGCCGTCGGAATCGACGAGGTCCTTGGACAGCACCACCTGGTTGCTCTCCTCCGGCAGATCCTCGCCGACGATGCCCCAGATCAGCGAATGGCCGAAGCGTCGGGCGACGTTCTCATGCAGGTTGGCGCCCCAGAAATCCTGGAAGCGGCCTTCCTCGGCGACATAGACCTTGGAGCCAATGGCGCCCGAGACGCCGACCGGACCGCCTGACGGCATGCAGTTCCATTTCGATCCGCGCACGAAGCCGCGCCGCTCGTCGGTCTCGTAGAATTCCAGCGAATAGACCTGCTGCCCGAACGGACCGCGCCAGGAGTCCAGCGGATCCTCGTAGGAGGCAAGGATGCTGGCGAAGGGATGCATCATCAGCCGCTTGCCGACCATGCCGGATGAGTTGGCCAGTCCGTCGGGGTTCTTCGCTCCGCCCGACATCAGGAGCAGCCGCGGCGTGCCGACGCCATTGGCGCAGAGGATGACGACCTTGGCGCGCTGGCGCCGGTCGCGGCCGTTGGCGTCGACATAGACGACGCCGGTGGCAAGCCCCTGCTCGTTGGTCTCGACCTCCTTGACACGGGCGCGCGTGACGAGACGGGCTCCGGCCTTCAAGGCAAGCGGCCAGTGCGAACGGTCGGTGGTCGACTTCGCGCCTTCGGGACAGCCGGTCAGGCAGGTGCCGCGCCGCACGCAGGCGTTCAACTCGCCGAATTTTTCGGATGGTATCGCGTTGCTGCCCGGCCACCAGTGCCAGCCCATGCGTTCCATGCCGAGCGCGCCGCGCAGACCCACGGAGCCGATCGGCAGGGCGGGGAAAGGATAGGGTCCGCGCGGCGGAAACGCCGGGTCGCCGGCAAGGCCGGACACGCCGACTTCGCGCTCGATCTCGAGCTGGTAGGGTAGCAGGTCCTCGTAAGAGAAGGGCCAGTCCTCGGCCACGCCGTCGAGCGAGCGGACGCGGAAATCGGAAGGCAGGAAATGCATCCACTGCGCGCCGTAGAGCGTGGCGCTGCCGCCAACGCCGGCGAACATCAGCGGATTGATGTCGGTGGTCGAGTTATCGACCGGATAGTCGTTCGGATTGTCGCGCACATTGGGGTTGGGGTGCCAGAGCTTGGTGCTGACCAGCTCATGCTCCGGCCGCGCGCCGGTGTAGTCGTTGTATTCGGGCCATTCACCCTGCTCCAGCACGACCACCGAAAGCCCGGCCCGCGCGAGATGGAGTGCCGCGACCGAGCCGGACGGCCCGGCGCCAACGATGGCGACATCCACTTCCTCGTCGCGTCGCGCGCGGGCGCCGCGTTCGCTCAGGCTCTCGACATTCATTTGCTACCTCCCTCGGTGGCTGGCGACCGGCTCATGCGAGCCTTGTGCGGTAGAACGCAGCCGCGCCTATGATGATAATGCCCTTGATGATGAGCTGCATCTCGATCGGAAAGCCCAGCAAAAGCACCAGATTGTTGATGACGACCAGAACCGCGACGCCAAGCAGCGCGGCAAAGATGTTGCCGCGTCCGCCCGTCAGCGCGACGCCGCCCATGACCGCCGCGACGATCGAGTCGAGCTCGTAGCCCTGGCCGACCCAGTTGGAGACCGTGCCGACATAGCCAAGCAGGAACAGGCCGCCGATGCCGGCGCAGATCGAGCAGATGACGTAGCATAAGATGATGACGCGATCGGGCGCGACACCGTTGAGGAACGCGGCCTTGGGATTGCTGCCGACCATGAATATCTCGCGCCCGAGGCGCGAGCGGTGCAGCACGACGCCGAAGACGATCGCCAGCAGCGCCAGGGTGATGAGGTTGACCGGGATGCCGAGGATGCGGCCCGACGCGAGAAAGCCCATGCCCGGCGGCAGCGTGCTGATCGGCGCGCCGCCGGTATAGGCGAAGCGGATGCCCTGCAGGATGATCATCATGGCCAGGGTGGCAAGGAACGGACTGACGTTGCGCCTGGCGACCAGCCAGCCGTTGACGAGGCCGACGACGGCGGAGAAGGCGATCGCCGCCACGAAGATCATAGGGATCGCATCGTTGGTCGTCGCCTTGAAGGCGGTTGCAAGCACGGCCACCGTCGCCATTAGCGAGGCGACCGACAGGTCTAGCCCGCGCACCAGGATGACGAAGGTCTGGCCAACGACCACCATGCCGAGCGGGGCCGCGATGGTGAGCACGTTGACCAGATTGGCCGGCCGCAGGAAGGTCGGCGAGAGCGCGGCCGCGACCAGCAGCAGTGCGACGAGGAAGACGATCAACCCATAGCGCTCGAACACCGAGGCGACGGACACGCCTTGGGACCGGGGCAGCGGGGTCTCCAGCGGCGCCATCACTGCCTCCGCTTCGTGGTGTGGATGCTGACGGCAATGATGATGATCAAGCCCTGGATCACCCACTGGTAGTAGGAAGACACGTTGAGGAAGTTCAGCAAATTGTTGAGCATCGTCACCAGCAGCACGCCGAGCAGCGTGCCCAGCACGCCGCCGCGCCCGCCGGCCAAAACCGTGCCGCCGACCACCACAGGCGTGATCGACTGCAACGTCAAGGCGGCGCCGATGCGCGGGTCGCCGACACCGGTGCGGGCGGTCAGGAAGATCGCAGCGAGGCCGGCGCACAGGCCGGACAGCGCATAGGCCATCACCACGATGCGGTTCACCGGCAGGCCGTTCAACCGGGCTGCCTCGCGATCGCCGCCGACGAAGTAGATGCTGCGGCCCGAGCGCGAGCGCTGCAGCCAGAGGCCGGCAAGGGCGAAGATCGCGACGAGGACGATCGCCGTCACCGGGATGCCCCACAGCTTCGCATAGGAGAAGTCGGCAAGGCCCCGCGGGACGGATCCACCCGGCTCCTTGTTGTACATCAGCGTGCCGCCAAAGATGATCGACGACATGCCGAGCGTCACGATCAGCGGATGGACGCGCAGCACGATGGTGAGCAGGCCGTTGAGCGCGCCGATCGCCGTCGCGGCGATCAGCGCGAGCGGCAGCGCCAGCCACAGCAGATCCGGCCGCCATTCGAGGAAATGCGCGATGAAAACCGTCGATGCGCTGACCAGCGAACCGACCGCCAGGTCGATGCCGCCCAAGAGCACCACGAATGTCTGGCCGAGGCTGACCATGCCCAGCACGACGAGCTGCTGGAACAGGTTGCCGAAATTGCGCCAGGTGAGGAACCGGTCGGACAGGAAGCCGCCAGCGACGACGAGCAGGATGAGCAACGCCACCACGATCACATAGGACAGCGAAAGCCGGTTGCGGCGGAATTCGGCGACGACGGCGCTCATGCGACCTGCTCCAGCCGGGCCGCCGTGCCCTCGCGCCGGTCGATCGAACGCACGGCGAGATCCATGATCGCCTCTTCGGTGGCGGACGCGCCGTCGATCTCGCCGGCGACGTGGCCCTGCGACATCACGAAGATGCGGTCCGACAGACCGATGATCTCCGGCAGCTCGGAGCTGATCATGAGGATGCCGACACCCTGCTCAGCCAGGTTGCGTACGATGCGGTAGATCTCGACCTTGGCGCCGATGTCGACGCCGCGCGTCGGCTCGTCGAGGATAAGCAGCTTGCGGGCAATGCGCGACCAGCGGCCGAAAAGCACCTTCTGCTGGTTGCCGCCGGAAAGATTGCCGACCTTGACCTCCGGCGAGGGTGCTGCCACGGCGAAATTACGAATTTGCTCGAGCGCGATGTCGCGCTCGCCGCGCCGGTCGATCAGCCCACGTTTGGTGACGCCGGCCAGATCGGGCGCCATGACATTCGCCGAGATCGGCAGACCGAGGAAGAGCCCCTCGTCCTTGCGGTTCTCGGTCAGGAAACCGACGCCGTTGCGGATCGCCTCGCGCGGCATGCGTCGATCGAGGCGCTTGCCGTCGAACTCGATCGTGCCGCCATCGAGGTCGCGTGTGCCGAAGATAACCTCGGCCACTTCGGTGCGGCCTGAGCCGACCATGCCGGCGATGCCGACGACTTCGCCCGGCCTGACCGCGAAGCTGACATCGCGCACGCGGTGGCCGGAGCGAAGGTTGCTGACCTTCAGGATGTCCGGCCCGACAGCCGGCGCCTTGCGGCGCGCCGGATAGATCTGCTCGAGGCGGCGTCCGACCATCTTGGTGATCATCTCGTCGCGCGTCAAATCGCCGACCGGACCGGTGCCTGCCACCTGTCCATCCTTCAGGATCGTCACGCGGTCGGCGATCTCGAAGATCTCTTCCAGCCGGTGCGAGACATAGACGATGCCGACGCCTTCGCGCTTCAGCCGTCGCATGTTGTCGAACAGGAGATCGACCTCATGGCCGGAGATCACGGCCGTCGGCTCGTCGAGCACGAGCAGCCTCACCTCGCCGACCAGCGCCTTGGCGATCTCGACCATCTGCTGGTCGGCCAGAGGCAATTCGTCGATCTTGGCATGGGTCGAGATCCTGACGCCGAGCTGCGCCAGTATTTCGGCTGCCCGCGCGTGGCGGGCGCGGCTGGAGATCAGGCCGAGACCGTTGCGCGGCTGCGCGTCGACCAGGATGTTCTCGGCGACCGAAAGCTCCGGGAACAGAGCGAGTTCCTGATGGATGACGTGGATGCCCGCTGCGCGCGCCTGCTTGGGCGACTGCCAGGAGACCGGCTTGCCCAGATAGGTCATGCTTCCGCCATTCGGCTTGATGGCGCCGCCCATGACGCGGATGAGGGTGGATTTTCCCGCACCGTTTTCGCCGAGAAGAGCATGGATTTCGCCGGGACGAACGGCAAAATCCACCCTGTCCAGGGGTTTTACGCCCGGATACTCCTTCTCGATGCGACTGAGCTCGATGACGGGAGTGACCATTTATCCGATGCTCGAAATTCCGGTTACGCCAGGGTGTGCGTCCGAAGGAACGCACACTCTGTCAGGCTGGGAGGCTTACTTCGGATAATCAGGCTTGAACGTGCTCGGATTGTATCCGGCCGGCAAGCCGTTGCTTGGCGACAGGTCGCCCGGGTCGCTCATGCTGACATGGTCGAGGAGGTGCCGGTCGCCCTTGACCGAAACCGTGTCGGCTCCGGGCGAGGTCACCACGTTGAAGCTGACCTCGACCTTTTCGGGAACCGGAATGCCCTTCATGACGTCGAGCACGGTCTCGATGCCGGTGATGCCCATCGAGGTCGGATAGTCGATGCCGACCATCTTGATGTTATGCTGGGAGGCCAGCTGATACATCAAGGCGATGTCGCCGCCGGTCATCGGCGGAATTTCGCCGTCCTTGTAGCCTGCCGCGAGGAAGGCCTGGATGGCGCCAGAGCCCTGCAGCGCGCTGTCGGCGAGCACGCCGTTGATTTCCTTGCCGTGCTTCTGGATGAGCGCCGCCATCACCGATTTGCCGGTCGCGGGATTCCAGTCGCAATACTGCTTCTCCAGCACCTTGATGCCGGGGAACTTGCCGAACACCTCTTCATTCGCCTTGATGCGGATCTCGGCGACGCTGGAGCCGGCGATGCCGGGCAGCATGACGATGTTGCCTTTTCCGCCGAGTGTCTCGCACAACCACAGGGCTTCGAGGCGGCCGAGCGCCCAGTCGGAGGCGGTGATGTAGGTGATGTAGTTGCTTGCCGTCTTCACCTTGCGGTCGACCATGATGACGGGAATGCCCTGCTCCATGGCGCGGCCGACGACGGAGTCCAGCGCGTCTTCGGTGGCGGCGGCGATCAGCAGCACGTCGACGCCCTGGCTGATCAGGTCCTGGATGTCGGCGATCTGCTTCGAGGGATCGTCATTGGCGTCGGTTGCCAGAAGATGCGCGATCTCGTCGCGATGCTGGCCGGCAGCCCAGAACACGCCGTGCTGAAAGGCCACGCGCCAGGCATTGGATATCGAGGCGTTGGAGAAGCCGATCGTATAGGGCCCTTCCTTCTTCCACTTCGAGGTGTCGACCATCGAGTTGGCGTTCGGATTCCAGATCCAGGTCCGCGGCACGCCATAATAACCCGGCTTGGTTTCCTCCGCCGCGGCAGGGGCTGTCGCGCCGAGCCCCAAGGTCGAGACCGCGCCGGCAGCCGCCAGAGCGGCAGGCGCCTTGCGGATGAAGCTCGCTCTAGATATTTTTTGATCCAAGATGCTCTTTATAGTCATGCTTTCCTCCTCCAGGGCACCTTTTCGGATGCCGATTGTTCCTACCCCAAGTAAAAACTAAATAAGTTATGGTATATTTTGCAACTTATATCGAAAAATACAAAGCGCCCGGCGACAGCCGCTTGCCCAAGCCTCCCAACGCTTCGAATTAGCGGACGCATCGCCGCGAAGGTCAATCACCTGAGTTGTAATAGCTGCTATTACGATTTTCTCGATTGGGCACAGCAACGGTTGCGATCTAATAGGCCACAGGTACCGGGAGGTTGAGGTACGCCCGGGGAGGATCGACGCTTGAAAATTCTCGTTGTGCTGCGAATGATTCCGGATTCCGCGGGCGAGCTCGAACTGACGAGCGATGGACGCGGCATCGACCGCGAATGGCTGGATTTCCAGCTCAACGATTTCGACGACCATGCGCTGGAAGAGGCGATCCTCTTGAAGGAAGCGTCAGGAGCGACTGTCGTTGCCGTCGCCATCGGCGAGGGAAGCAACCGTGTGCTGCAGATGGCGGTTGCCCGCGGCGCGGACGAGGCGATCGCGCTCGAAGCCGAAGGGGACGGCATGATCGACTCGCGAGCGATTGCCGGTTCGATCGTCGCGCTCGCCCGCTCGAAGGCCGCCGATCTCCTCCTTTGCGGCGTCCAGTCGACCGAGGACCTGTTCGGCCAGCTCGTGCCCTATGCCGGCGCCCTGCTCGGCTGGCCGCATGTCTCCGGCTCCAGCCGCGTCGGCATCGAGGCTTCGGCCCTTCGGGTGACGCAGGAACGTGGCGGCGGCATCGCCGCGACCTACGAGATTGCGCTGCCGGCGGTGATCGGCGTGCAGACCGCCTCCAAGGCACCACGCTATGTTTCGGGCAGCAAATTGCGAGAAGCTTCCAAGACCGCCATAGGCAAGGCCCCGTCCGAGCCTGCCGGGTTCGAACGGTCGGCCGAGATCGTCGCGCTGAGATTGCCTGGACAACGCGGCAGCGGCGAAAATCTCGGAGACAATCCCGAAAATGTCGCCGACCGGCTGGCCAGCATCCTGGCGGCCAAAGGCTTTGCAGGAGTTTAAGCGATGCGGATTATCGCCTGCACGGAAGGCTCATTCGGCAAGCTCGAGCCCTTTTCGCTGGAAATGATCACGGCCGCGCGGACGGCGGGAGCGGCTGGTGACGAAGTTGTCGCCTTCTTTGCCGGCCAGGAGTTGGAGCCTGCCGTCGCAAATCTCGGCGCCGCGGACAGACTCGTCGCCGCGAGCGCCGGCGGCTCCCAGCTTATCGCGGCAGAATCCTACACCCGGCTGCTGGCGGACACCGTTGCGGCCGAAGAGCCTGGCCTGGTGCTGGTGCCCTACTCCGCCAACGGGCTCGACGTCGCCGGCAATCTCGCGGCGCGCACCGGTTGGCCGCTGGTCTCCTATGTCAACGAAATTCGCCGCGACGGCGACCGGTTGACAGTCGTCGCGCAGGTCTATGGCGGCAAGATCCTGGCCGAATGCAGCGTGCCTTTGCCGGCTATCCTAATGGTCAACCCCGGCGCCTTCGCCGAGGCGGAACGGCGCGCCGTCGATCCGTCGAAGCTGCAGCATTTCGACGCCACGGCCGCCGTGGCCGAAGGCAAGGTCCGGCTCGTCGGCGTCGATGTTCCCAACTATGACAGCGTCGACCTCACGACCGCCGAGCGGATCGTCTGCGTCGGCCGCGGCATCGGCGACGAGGCCAGCATCGACATAGCGCGCGGGCTTGCGGACATCCTTGGCGCAGAGATCGCCGGCAGCCGGCCGGTGGTGGACAGCGGCTGGTTGCCGAAGGTGCGGCAGGTCGGCAAATCCGGCCAGAAGGTCAAGCCGAAGCTCTATCTGGCGCTCGGCGTTTCCGGCGCTCCGGAGCATCTCGAAGGCATGTCGAAGTCGGATCTCATCATCGCCGTGAACACCGACCCCAAGGCGCCGATCTTCAATGTCGCGCATTTCGGCGCGACCTGCGACCTTTTCGATCTCGTCGCCAATCTGAGCGAGCGGCTGCAGCCCGGCCGCTGATATGAGCGAAACGCCAATTCTATGGATCGTCACGCTGGCGGCCGCCGCGCTGACGCTTTGGCGCTCCCGCCGCTACATCGCCGCGTTGGCGCAGGCGCCGGGCGCAAGCCGGTTCGACCAGCCCTGGCGCCGCCTGGAAGGTGTGGCCATCGCGGTCGGCCTGCATCGCAAGATGCTGCGCAAGCCGCTCTCCGGCATCCTGCACGCGCTGATCTTCGTTTCGTTCTTCGTCCTGTTCACCGTCACGATCGAGGCGTTCGGCTCACGCCTGTTCCCCGGCTTTTCGCTGACGCCGATCGGCGGCGACAGCTGGATCGCGCTGCTGCAGGATCTGTTCGCGGTGCTGATGCTTTTGGGCCTCGGCCTGGCCGTCTATCAGCGCTATGCGCTCAAGCCGGCGCGGTTCAGGGGATCGAGCGGATCGGATGCGGCGATCATCTATGTGCTCATCCTGCTCATCGTCTCATCCCTGCTGATCGAGGCCGGGGCACGGATCGTCGGCGGCGCCGATGGCTCATGGCGACCGGTGGGGTCGCTGGTGGCCGATCTGCTCCGCGCCCTGGACCTTGCGGCCCATCCGACGGAGCGGATCGCCTATTGGATCCATATCGGCGCCATCCTCGCCTTCCTGGTCTATATTCCAGGCTCGAAACACCGGCACATGTTCCTGGCCGCGCCGAACATCTATTTTCGCAACCTCGAACCGGCTGGCACCGCGCCCGCCGTGCCTTCGGAGCGCGAGAATCCGGGCGTGACCTCACTCGGCCAGTTCGATTGGAAGCAGCAGCTCGACCTCTTGTCCTGCACCGAATGCGGACGTTGCCAGGCGGTCTGCCCCGCCTACGCCTCGGGCCTGCCGCTCAGCCCGAAGATGCTGATCACCGATATGCGCGACGCGCTGGCGAACGATGCGTCCGGCCCTCTGGTCGGCGGCATCATCGCCGAAGAGACGCTGTGGGCCTGCACGACCTGCCGCGCCTGCATGGAGGCCTGTCCGGTCGAAATCGAGCATTTGCCCAAGATCATCGACATGCGGCGCCATCTTGTCGATGAAGGCCATGTCAGCCCCATGCTTCAGGATGCGCTGACGAACCTCACGCGTCTCGGGAACTCCATGGGCAAGCCGTCCAAGATGCGGGCGCGCTGGACGAAGGAGCTCGGCTTCCCGGTCAAGGACGCGCGCAGCGAACCGGTCGACGTGCTGTGGTTCGTCGGGGACTACGCGTCCTACGATCCGCGCGTCCAGGACGTGACCCGCAAGGTCGCCGAGCTTTTCACGGCCGCCGGCGTCGATTTCGGCATTTTGTTCGATGCCGAGCGCAACAGCGGCAACGACGTGAGGCGCGCCGGCGAGGAAGGCCTGTTCGAGACGCTTGCCCAATCCAACATCGACGCGATCCGCGAATGCAGCTTCAACCGCATCGTCACCACGGATCCGCACAGCCTGAACGCGCTGAAGAACGACTACCGCCATTTTGGCGCAGAGTTCGAGGTGCTTCACTACACGGCGCTGCTCGCCGAGCTGATTGCGGCGGGCAAGCTTGACATCACCGCGGCCGGCGGCGCGTTGGTGACCTATCACGATCCTTGCTATCTCGGCCGCTACAATGGCGGCTTCGACGCGCCGCGCGACCTCATCAAGGCGGCGGGCTACACTCTTCACGACATGCCGCGCTGCCGCGAGAATTCCTTCTGCTGCGGCGCCGGCGGCGGCCGCATCTGGCAGGGCGATGACGGCGTCAAGGAACGCCCCAGCGAGAACCGCATCCGCGAGGCGCTCAGTCTCGGCGTCGACATGTTCGTCGTCGCCTGTCCCAAGGACAAGGTCATGTACACCGCCGCCACCGATGCGCTCGGCGTGGCAGGTCAGTTGAAGGTCGTCGACGTGGCCGAGCTGATCAGCCTCAGGGAAGCGCCCGCGGCTGAAACTGACGACCGGGTCGAGGGCTGCGCAATCAACGGCTGACCGCGCCGGGCGCTCTTTCCGGGGTCAAGCGTCGCTCCACATCGCGTCCGGCACCACCACCAGCTTGCCGACGAAGTCCTTGCCCATGAAATCGGTCTGGGCGCGGTGGAAATCCGACAGTTTGTAGACGCCGCCGACCAGCGGCTTGATCTTTCCTTCCTCGATGTAGCGCACGATGCGGCGGAAATCCGCCCGCGTGCCCTGGCTCGAGCCATTGAGCTGCAGCTGCTTCAGATACATGGTGCGCAGATCGAGCTGCACGACCGGACCGGCAATGGCGCCTGCCGTAGTGTAGCGGCCTTCGGGGCGCAGGATGCGCAGGAGGTCGTTGAAGATGGCGCCGCCGACGAGGTCGGCGACCACGTCTATGGGCTGGCCGCCCGTCGCTTCGTTGACGGCGGCGGGCAGGTCGGGCACGCCGCGCGTGATCACCTTCTCGGCGCCGATGTCGAGCACGGCCCGCTCCTTGCCCTTGCCGACGACGGCGTAAGGAACGGCGCCGCGGGCCCGCGCCAGTTGCACGATGCCGGAGCCGACGCCGCCGGACGCCCCGGTGACCAGCACCCGTTCGCCGGCCTTCAGCGCCGCGCGCTCAAGCATCTGCTCGCCGGTGAGATAGGCGCAGCAGAAGGTGGCCAGCTCGACATCGCTGAGCTCGGTGTCGACGACATGCGCGTTCTCGGCAGGCAGCGCCTGATATTCGGCGTAACCGCCATCGCGGCCATGGCCCATATAGTCGATGTCGGCCAGCGAATCGTCGTCGCGGTTGTAGATGGAAAAATCGACCATGACGCGCTCGCCGATGCGGTCGTTGGATACGCCGTTACCGACCGCGACGATGGTGCCCACCGTGTCGGTGCCCTGGATGCGCGGGAAGGTGAGCGTGTTGCCTTGCCGGCGCCAGGTCGACACCGCCCCGGCATCCTCCTCCGTGCCATAGGCGCCCTGACGCACCCAGACGTCGGTGTTGTTCATGCCACAGGCGCTGACCTTGACCAGCACCTCGCCGGCAGCCGGCGCGGGCACCTTCACATCGGTGCGGTAGACGAGCTTCTCCAGGCCGCCATGGCCGGTGAGCTGCACGGCGGCCATGGTGGCGGGTACGGTTACGGTCATCGCATTCATGTCACTTCTCAGATGCTTGCCAACACGCTGTTCACCGCGTCGGCGGTCTTGGCGACGACGATGTCGGCCTCCTCGCGCGTCAGGCAAAGCGGCGGCGCGAAGCCGAGGATATCGCCCTGCGGCATGGCGCGGCCGATCACGCCGCTGGCGGCCAGCGCCGTGGCGATCTGCGGCCCGACCTTCAGCGCCGGATCGAAGAAGACTCGGTCGTCGCGGTCCTTGACGAACTCGATCGCGGCCAGCATGCCGTCGCCACGCACCTCGCCGACATTCCGGTGGCCGCCGACGGCCTTGGCCAACTCTGTGCGGAAGTAAGCGCCGGTCTCGCCGGCGTTCCGCACCAGGTCCATCTCGTCGATCAGCTCAAGATTGGCGACGCCCGCGGCAACGCAGATCGGATGCGCCGAATAGGTCCAGCCATGGCCGAGCGAGCCAAGCTTGTCGGAGCCCTTGACCAGCACCTGCCAGACCTTGTCGGAAACGATGACGCCGGAAAGCGGCGCGTAGGCCGAGGTCAACCCCTTGGCGATGGTGATCAGGTCCGGCTTGATGCCGTAATGATCGGATCCGAACATGGTGCCGAGACGACCGAAGCCTGTCACCACCTCATCGGCGACGAGCAGCACGTCGTATTTGTTGAGCACGGCCTGGATTTTCTGCCAGTAACCGGCCGGCGGCGGCACGATGCCGCCAGTGCCGAGGATCGGCTCGCCGATGAAGGCCGCGACCGTGTCGGGGCCTTCGGCAAGGATCATCTCTTCCAGCTTATCGGCGCAATATTGCGAGAACTGCTCCTCGCTCATCGAACGATCGGCGCGGCGGAAATAATACGGCGCCTCGGTGTGCAGGATCGGCGCGCGCGGCAGGTCGAAAGCATTGTGAAAGAGCTCGAGCCCGGTCAGCGATCCGGTCATGACGCCGGAACCGTGATAGCCGCGCCAGCGCGAGATGATCTTCTTCTTCTCCGGCCGTCCGAGGACGTTGTTGTAGTACCAGATCAGCTTGATGTTGGTCTCGTTGGCATCGGAGCCGGAGAGGCCGAAATAGACCCTCGACATGCCTTTCGGCGCGCGGTCGATGATCATCTTGGCCAGTGTGATCGAGGCCTCGGTGCCGTGGCCGACATAGGCGTGGTAGTAGGCGAGGTTCTTCGCCTGCTCGGCGATGGCATCGGCGATCTTCTGGCGGCCGTAGCCGACATTGACGCAATAGAGGCCGGCGAAGGCATCGATGCTCTTCTTGCCGGTGTTGTCCCAGACGGTGACGCCTTCGCCGCCGGCCATGATGCGGGCTGCTGACTCACCCCGCGCGTGCGTGCCCATATGCGTCGAGGGATGGAAGAAGTGGTCGCGATCCCAGGCGGAGAGTTCGTTGGACTGTTCGAGCATTTTTTGACTCCTGACGAAATGAGGCCTGCGTAGCTTAGGCTACATCGAGGCAGAGGTATTTGAGATCCGTAAAAGCTTCGAGCCCATGGCGCGAGCCTTCGCGGCCGATGCCGGACTGCTTGACGCCGCCGAACGGGATCGGCGCGCCGGTGATCTTGACGCGGTTGATCGCGACCATGCCGTACTCCAGGGCGCGGCCTATGCGCGCCTGCCGCGCGCCATTCTCGGTGACGACATAGGCGACCAGGCCATATTCGGTGGCGTTGGCCCGGGCGACGACTTCCGCCTCGTCGTCGAACGGCGTGACGGCGGCGACAGGGCCAAAGGTTTCCTCATGCATGATCAGAGCTTCGTCCGGCACGTCGACAAGCAGGGTCGGCTGGTGGAACAGCGGGCCGGCAGCGTGGCGCTTGCCGCCGGTCAGGCATCGCGCGCCGTGGGTAAGCGCATCGGCGACTTGCTCCTCGACCTTCTTGACCGCGCGCTCATGCATCAGCGGCCCGATATCGGCGTCCGCGGACAGGCCGTTGCCGACGCGGAGCTGCTCGATGCGGCGCGCGAAAGCGGCGCAGAAGCGGTCATAGATAGGCCGCTGCACATAGATGCGGTTGGCGGCGAGACAGTCCTGGCCGGAGGTGGCGAATTTGGCGTCGAGCGCGATCGTCACCGCCTTGTCGATGTCCGCGTCGTCGAAGACGATCAGCGGCGCATGCCCGCCGAGCTCCATGACCAAGCGTTTCATTGTCGGCGCACTCTGCGCGGCGATCAGCCGACCGACCTCGGTCGAGCCGGTGAAGCTCATGGCGCGAACCCTGGCGTCGGCGCACATCGCGCCGACGATGGTGCGCGCATCGCCGGTGACGACGTTGAAGACCCCGGGCGGCAGGCCGGCGCGCTCGCCGAGCTCGGCCAGCGCCAGGGCCGACAGCGGTGTTTCGGAGGACGGATGCGCCACCACCGTGCAGCCGGCGGCAAGGGCCGCGGCGGCCTTGCGGGTGAGCATGGCCGACGGAAAATTCCAGGGCGTGACCACGCCGACCACGCCGAGCGGCTCGCGGTGCACCGACATCTCGGCGTTCGGCAGATGGCTAGTGACGCTTTCGGCGTTGAGGCGTTTTGCTTCCTCGGCATACCACTCGACGAAGGAGGCGGCGTAGTCGATCTCGCCCAGCGACTCCTTCAGCGGCTTGCCCTGTTCCAGCGTCATCAGCAGCGCCAGATCGTCCCTGGCGGCGATGATCAGATCGAACCATTTTCGCAAGATTTTCGAGCGTTCCTGCGGCAGCGCCGAGCGCCAGGCGGAAAACGCACGGGACGCAGCGTTGATCGCTTTCGTCGTCTGGGCGGCATCGAGCGCCGCCACGAAGGCGACGGTAGCGCCGGTCGCCGGATCGGTGACCTCAAAACTTGCCGCCGCTTCGCTCGCCGTCCAATGGCCATCGACATAGGCGAGCGCGCGCAGCAGCCGGCGATCGGCAAGGCGGTCGAGCGCTTCATGGTGGTTGGTGCGGGCAAAATGCGCGGACATCAGTCGAGTCTCCCGGTGCCGAGGCGATATGGAGAGACTAGCCGCGCGATCGAGACAAAGAGGCTGTTTCGACGGTCCGATGTAGAGAGATTGTCTGTATTGGTCTGGCGAACGTAGACGATCTATCTAGATGCGGGCCGTGGCAGAGTTCCCCCTCACCCGGATTGCCAACCGAATTGCAAAGGGCAATTCGGGGCAATCCGACCTCTCCCCGAGGGGAGAGGAGTTGCTCAGCGCCGACGCCAACCTCTTCTCCCCTCGGGGAGAAGGTGGCCGCGAAGCGGCCGGATGAGGGGGCCTCGCTGAGCCCTCACCCTTGCTCCGGCAGCAGATCGGCCACCGGCAGCACGATCTCGTCCTTGACCGTCTTGGTGACGATGTAGGTGAAGTAGCGGTCGATGCCGATCTCACGTTCGAGCAGGCTGTCGACCAGCCGCTGATAGGCATCGATGTCGCGCGCCATCACCTTCAGCACGTAGTCGACGCCGCCGCCTACCGACCAGCAGGCGACGATCTCGGGAACATCGCGCACCACACGCTCGAAACGGTCGAAGTCAGCCTGGCGGTGATTGGCCAGGGTGACTTCCATCAGCACCGTCGCCACCGGCGCGATGGCGCGCATGGCGATCGCGGCGTGATAGCCGGAGACGATGCCGGCCTTTTCCAGCTTGCGCAGCCGCATCCAGCACGGCGTCGGCGACAGGCCGACCTTCTCGGCCAGCGCCAGCTTGGTGATGCGCCCGTCGCGCTGGATGGCGTCGAGAATCCTGAGGTCGATCGTGTCGAGTTTCGCTGCCGCCATTCGGGATCCGCCTTTCGTTGGAGACACCATGACGATGCATTATTTCGATTGTCAATTGCACTGATTTCGATCTCTAATAAGTCATGACATTATGGCAGCCTGATCCTGCTCTCATCCGCCGCCCGGCCTATCTCTCGCTGGCCGACCAGTTCGCGCGCGCCATCCATGACGGGCGGCTGGCCAACGGCACGCGGCTGCCTACGCACCGCCGGCTGGCGGACGACCTGAAGCTTTCGGTGCAGACCGTCAGCCGCGCCTATGAGGAATTGATCCGCCGCGGCCTGATCTCCGGCGAGGTCGGCCGCGGCAGCTTCGTGCAGACGCAGCGCCGCGAGCCGGAGCCGCCCTACCTTCCGGAACGGCTGGGCGAGGTCATCGACCTCTCCATCCTGAAGCCGGTCTGCGAGCCGATGCATCTGGAAAAACTGAAGCAGGCGCTGGGCTGGCTCGCCGAGAACCTGCCGTCGAGCTCGGCGCTGTCGTTCCGGCCGAACATGGTTTTCCCGCGCCACCGCGCGGTCGCGGTCGAATGGCTGAAGCTCTGCGGGCTGGAGGCGTCCCCGCAGAACATCAGCCTCACCAACGGCGCCACCGCCGGCATGACAGTGGCGCTGATGAGTGTGGCGCCGCCCGGCTCGACGGTCGCCACCGAGGCGATCGGCCATCACACGCTGGTGCCGCTTGCCCGCTATCTCGGCTTCAACCTCGAAGGCTTGCCGATCGATGCCAACGGGCTGATCCCCGAAGCGCTGGACGAAGCCTGCCGCCTCTCGGACATTCGCGCCGTCTTCGTCCAGCCGTCGGTGATCAACCCGACGGCGACGTTGATGGACGCCACCCGGCGCGGGCAGATCGCCGCCGTTGCCCGCAAGCACGATATCGCCATCATCGAGAACGACGTGCTCGGGCCGCTGGTCGAAGGCCGGCCGCCGGCCGTCGCCGCCTTCGCGCCGGAGCGGACGCTCTACGTCACTTCCTTCACCAAGATTGTCGTGCCAGGGCTGCGCATCGGCTATCTGGCGGTCCCGGATCGCTATGTCGCGGCCGTCGCCAACCGTCACCTCGTCTCGAACTGGATGGCGACACCGATGGTGGCGGAGATCGCGACACGCTGGGTGAATGACGGCACGGCGATGGAACTGGTCAACTGGCAGCGCGGCGCGCTGAGACGCCGGCAGGAGATCGCTGCGGAAGTGCTCACGGGTGTCGATTATCGCTGTCATCGCGACGGGCTGCATCTGTGGCTCGAGCTGCCGGGCGACCGGGCCGAGGAGAGCTTTGTCGCGCAGGCGCGCCTGCGCGGAGTGGCGATCGCGCCGGGCACTTCGTTCCGCATCGCCGACACGTCCTGGCATCCTGCGGTCCGCATCTCGCTCGGGTCGACCACGGAGGGGGAACTGCGCGCGGGCTTGAGCGTTGTCGCCAAGCTGCTGCTCGGCGATCCGGAGCATCTCCTGCTCGCCATCTGATGCACAAATGGAGCTCAGATTGCCCTGAAATTATGCCGTACCGGAAATATTGTCATGATATTATTTTTCCAATTGACATGATTTGGCGCGTTTCGCATCGTTAAGGGCATAGACTTCTCCAGAACGGGGAAAATGGATTGCCCGCGCCCATCATCAAGGTCGATGCGATTTCGAAGAGCTTCGGCGCCTTCAAGGTGCTGGACGGCTTGTCGATGCAGGTGATGCCGGGCGAGAAGCTGGCGCTGATCGGCCCGTCCGGCTCCGGCAAGACGACAATCCTGCGCATCCTGATGACGCTGGAAAAGATCGACGGCGGCCATATCCAGGTCGATGGCGAACAGCTCTACCACGTGGAGCGCAACGGCCAGCTGCTGGCGGCCGACGAGCGGCACCTGGCCAGGATGCGCCAGAAGATCGGCATGGTCTTCCAGCTCTTCAATCTCTTCCCGCACAAATGCGTCATGGACAATGTGACCCTGGCGCCGATGCTGACCAAGGGCGTCGCGCGCGCCGCCGCCGAGAAGCGGGCGATGGAACTGCTCGATATGGTCGGCCTCGCCGACAAGGCGAAGGCAATGCCGGCGCAGCTGTCCGGCGGCCAGAAGCAGCGCGTGGCGATCGCGCGCGCCTTGGCGCTGTCGCCCAAGATCATGCTGTTCGACGAGGTCACCTCGGCGCTCGACCCCGAACTCGTCGAGGAAGTGCTCAACGTCATGCGCAAGCTCGCCGCCGAGACCGACATGACGATGCTGCTCGTCACCCACGAGATGGGCTTCGCCCACGACTTTGCCGACCGCGTGCTGTTCTTCGACCGCGGCCGCATCGTCGAGGAAGGCAAGCCCGATGAGATTTTCCGCCATCCCAAACAGGAAAGAACGCAGAGCTTCCTGAAGAAGATCATCGCGGCCGGACATCGCGTCTGACCGCAATGCGAACGGGCGATGCAAGTCGTCCACGGGCGGCCAAAGGCCGTCCCGAACCGAGCAAACCAAGAAACAGAAACAAGGAGTTGGGAACGATGAAGAAACTTGGTATTCTGGCTGGCGTCGCCGGCCTCGCGATCACCACGATACTGTTCGCCTCTGGCGCGCGATCGGCGGACGACGCCAAGCTGGAGCAGCTCAAGCAGCAGGGTTTCGCGCGCGTCGCCATCGCCAACGAGCCGCCCTATACGGCGGTCGCGGCCGACGGCAAGGTGTCGGGTGCTGCGCCCGACGTGGCGCGCGAGATCTTCAAGCGTCTCGGCGTCAACGACATCGTCGCCTCGATCTCCGAATATGGCGCCATGATCCCCGGCCTGCAGGCGGGACGCTTCGACGTGGTCACCGCCGGCCTGTTCATGAAGCCGGAACGCTGCGCGGCGGTCGCCTATTCCGAGCCGGTGCTTTGCGATGCCGAGGCGCTGCTGGTGAAGAAGGGCAACCCGAAGGGCTTCAAGAGCTATGCGGATATCGCCAAGGACACCTCGGCGACCATCGGCGCGCCGGGCGGCGGCACCGAGGAGAAGCTGGCGCTCAACGCGGGCGTGCCGCGCGATCGCGTCATCGTCGTGCCGGACGGCCAGAGCGGGCTGAAGATGGTGCAGGACGGCCGCATCGACGCCTATTCGCTGCCGGTGCTGTCGATCAACGACCTGATCAAGAAGGCCAACGACCCAAATCTCGAAGTGATCGCGCCGGTGCAGGGCGCGCCGGTCTATTGCGACGGCGCCGCCTTCAAGAAGGGCGACGAGGCGCTGCGCGATGCCTATGACGTCGAACTCGCCAAGATGAAGAAGTCCGGCGAGTTCGCCAAGATCATCGAGCCCTACGGCTTCTCGGCCGCGGCCGCCATGTCGACGACGCGCGAGAAGCTCTGCTCGGCGAAGTAAGGCGCGAATTCTGCCTTCTCCCCGTTCACGGGGAGAAGGTGGCCCGACGGGCCGGATGAGGGGCGGCGCCATAGCTTGATAAGTTCGCGCTGCTCCTCATCTGCCTGCCGGCATCTTCTCCCTGTAAACGGGGAGAAGAAAGCTAACCGCAAACGTTGGAACCCCATGACCCAGTGGTCCGGCTATCTCGGCCTGATATTGCAAGGTGCGCTTGTCACCATCGAGCTGACGCTGATGGGGTCGGTGCTTGCGCTGATCATGGCCTTCCTTGCCGGCATGGGCCGCGTGTCGCGCTTTTTCATCCTGCGCGCGATCGCAACCGCCTATATCGAATTCTTCCGAGGCACCTCGATCTTCGTGCAGCTGTTCTGGGCCTATTTCGTGCTGCCTTTCGCCGGGCTGTCGCTGACGCCACTGCAGGCCGGCGTGCTGGCGCTGGCCTTGAATGTCGGCGCCTATGCGGCGGAAGTCGTGCGCGGCGCCATCCTGTCGGTCGGCCGCGAGCAATACGAGGCCTGCACGGCGCTTAACCTCGGCCGCTGGCAAGGCATGCGCCATGTGATCCTGCCGCAGGCGCTGCTGGTCATGCTGCCGACGTTCGGCAACAACGCGATCGAGTTGCTCAAAGCGACGTCGGTCGTCTCGCTGATCTCGCTCGCCGACTTGACCTTCCAGGCGCAAGTGGTGCGCTCGCAGACCGGCAGCACGCTGATGCCGTTCCTGTCGGTCCTCATCATCTATTTCGCGCTGGCGCTGATCATCTCCTGGGGCGTTCGCACGCTGGAGCGCCGGATGGCGCGCGGTCTCGACGGAGTGCGTGTCTGATGGAATGGGCCAAATAATGGATTGGGATTGGAACTTCGTCCGGGAGATCATGCCGACCCTGATCCAGGGCGTGAAGATCACCATCCTGGCGACTATTCTGGGTTCCATCCTGGCGGCGATCGTGGGGCTCGCGATCGCGCTGGCGCGGCGCTCGGAGAACAGGATCGTCGCGCGCAGCGTCGGCTGGTTCGCCGAGTTCATCCGCGGCACGCCGCTTTTGGTGCAGCTCTATTTCATCTTCTACGTGCTGCCCGATATCGGCATCCTGCTGCCGCCGCTGGTGGCGGGCGTGATCGGGCTTGGCCTGCACTACGGCACCTACACGGCCGAGGTCTATCGCGCCGGCATCGACAATGTGCCGCGCGGCCAATGGGAGGCTGCCAAGGCCTGCAATCTCAACGGCCGCCACACCTGGACGTATATTATCCTGCCGCAGGCGATCCCGCCGATGATCCCGGCCCTGGCCAATTATTTCATCGCCATGTTCAAGGAGACGCCGCTGCTTTCGGCGATCACGGTGCTGGAATTGATGAACCAGGCCAAGAGCGTCGCCAATACCTATTACCGCTACATCGAGCCGATGACGCTGGTCGGCGCCTTCTTCCTCGTCATCAGCCTCTGCTCCGTCGTGCTCTTGCGCTGGCTGGAGCATCGCTACGGCAGGATCGAAAGATGAGAAGCATGAAAGCATTGCCCGACATCCGCCTCGAAACGGCGCGCCCAACGCTCGACGCGCGTCCGCTGGAAAAGCGCGTCGGACTGGTTGCGCTTGCGACCGACCACACCAGCGAGGTGGACTTCCGCCGCATGGTGGCGAGCGAGCGGATCGGCGTCTATGTCGCGCGCATCCCCTACGCCAACCCGACGACGCCGGAGAATTTGCGCAAGATGCAGCCCTCGCTCTCGGCGGGCGCGGCGCTGATCCTGCCGGACGAGACGCTCGACGCCGTCTGCTACTCCTGCACGTCCGCTTCGGTGGTGATCGGCGACGCCGAGATCGAGCAGGCGATCCAGGCAGCCAAGCCCGGTGTGTCCGTGGTCACGCCGCCGATGGCCGGCATGCGCGGCCTGAACGCCTTCGGCGTGAAGCGCATCAGCATCCTGACCCCCTATACGGTCGAGACCAGCCGGCCGATGGCCGCCTATTTCGCCACGCATGGCTTCGACATCCAGAGCTTCTCCTGCCTCGGTTTCGAGGACGACCGCGAGATGGCGCGGATCACGCCGGCGTCCCTTGTCGAGCTGGCGCGCAAGGTCACGCATCCGCAGGCCGATGCGCTGTTCGTGTCGTGCACTGCGCTGCGCGCCGCGCTCGCGGTTCCTGGCATGGAGGAAGCGATCGGGCGTCCGGTGGTCACCAGCAACCAGGCCAGCGCCTGGAACTGCCTGCGGCTTTGCGGCGACGACACGCCGCGACCCGAGTTCGGCCGGCTGTGGACGAAGCCGCTGGCGCAGTGAACGAAAGTCCGTGATCGAAATGACTGTCGAGCTTCAGCATATTCGCGCCGCGCGCGAACGCATTGCCGGCAAGGTCGAGCGGACACCCTGTGTGGTGTCGCAAAGCCTGTCGGACCGCGCTGGCCATACTGTTCATCTCAAGCTGGAGCATCACCAGACCACCGGCGCCTTCAAGCTGCGCGGCGCTTCCAATGCGATCGCAGCATTGAGCGCGGACGAAAAATCGCGCGGCGTCGTCGCCGCCTCGACCGGTAATCACGGCCGCGCGCTGGCGCATGCGGCGAAGCTCGAAGGCATCCGCGCGGTGATCTGCATGTCGCGGCTGGTGCCGGAAAACAAGCTCGATGCCATCCGCCGCCTCGGCGCGGATATCCGCATCATCGGCAACAGCCAGGATGACGCACAGCAGGAAGTCGACAGGCTGGTGGCGGAGGAAGGGCTGGTCATGCTGCCGCCCTTCGACCATCCCGATATCGTCGCCGGTCAGGGCACGCTTGGCCTGGAGATCATGGAGCAGGTTCCGGATACCGCGGCGGTGCTGGTGCCGCTGTCCGGCGGCGGGCTGGCGGCTGGCGTGGCGTCGGCGGTCAAAGGCGTGAGCCCGCGCACCAAAGTCATCGGCATCTCGATGGCGCGGGGTGCCGCGATGAAAGCCAGCCTCGACGCCGGCCGTCCAGTGCAGGTCGAGGAACTGCCGACGCTGGCGGACTCGCTCGGCGGCGGCATCGGCCTCGACAACCGGCTGACCTTCGCCATGTGCCGTGGCCTGCTCGACGACGTGATCCTGCTTGCCGAGGACGAGATCGCCGCCGGCATCCGCCATGCCTATGAGGAGGAGCGCGAGATCGTCGAAGGCGCGGGCGCCGTCGGCATGGGCGCGCTGCTTGCCGGGAAGGTCGGTGTGAGCGGCCCGACCGTGCTCATCCTCTCCGGCCGCAACATCGACATGGGCCTGCACCGCCGCATCGTCTGCGGCGAGGCAATCGCGGAGCGTGCAGCATGAGCCGGATGACCATCCTCACCGAGGCGGAACTGCGCAAGATCGTGACGCTCGATCTGGAAGCGGTCGCCTGCGTCGAGAACGCCTTTCGCGCCTTGGCCACGCTGCCGGTAGCGATGCCGCCAATCTTGCGGCTCGACATACCCGAGCATCGCGGCGAGGTCGACGTGAAGACAGCCTATGTGCCGGGTATCGACGGTTTCGCGATCAAGATCAGCCCCGGCTTCTTCGACAATCCCAAGCTCGGTCTGCCCAGCGTCAACGGCATGATGGTGCTGCTGTCGGCGAAGACGGGCCTGATCGAAGCGCTGCTGCTTGACAATGGCTATCTCACCGATATCCGCACGGCCGCCGCCGGCGCGGTCGCGGCCAGACATCTGTCGCGCAAAGATTCCAAGGTAGCGGCGATCTTCGGCGCCGGCGTGCAGGCCGGGCTGCAGCTCGAGGCGCTGCGCCTCGTGCGGCCGATTGAGGAAGCGCGTATCTGGGCGCGCGACGCCGCCAAGGCGGAGGCCACAGCCGCCCGCTTGCGCGAGAAGCTCGGTATCCTCGTGCGGGCCGAGCCGGATGCGGCGAACGCGGCAGCCGGCGCCGACATCATCGTCACCACGACGCCTTCGACCGAACCGCTGATCAAGCCCGGTTTCGTCACCGCCGGCCAGCACATCACCGCCATGGGCTCGGATGCCGAGCACAAGAACGAGATCGCGCCGGCCATCCTGCGCATGGCCGACCTCTATGTCGCCGACAGCGCCAAACAGACGCGGCGCCTCGGCGAACTCCATCACGCCATCGACGCAGGCGTAATGGCCGCCGACGCCGAGGTTGCCGAGCTTGGCCAGATCATCGCCGGCAAAAAGCACGGCCGGCGCTCGGCGAGCGACATCACCATCGCCGACCTCACCGGCACCGGCGTGCAGGACACCGCGATCGCCACGCTCACCCGCGACCGTGCGCGGGCGGCGAATGCGGGAACCATTTTTGAAAGCTGATACCTGGCCAGAGCGCGACCCGGAAAAGTGGGAACCGGTTTTCCGAAAAGATCACGCTCAAACAGAAATAGGCCCAACAAACGAGGACCAAGAACAATGCAACCAAATTTGAAATTCTCGCGCGGCGAATATGCGGAGCGCCTCGCCAAGACGCGGAAGGCCATGGAGGCCAAGGGCGTCGATCTGCTGATCGTCAGCGATCCCTCCAACATGGCCTGGCTGACCGGCTATGATGGCTGGTCCTTCTATGTGCATCAGGCGGTCATCGTGCCGCCTTCGGGCGAGCCGGTCTGGTACGGCCGCGGCCAGGACGCCAACGGCGCCAAGCGCACCGCCTATCTCGCGCATGACAACATCATCGGCTACGCCGACCACTATGTGCAGTCGACCGAGCGGCATCCGATGGATTACCTCGCCAGCGTGCTTGCCGAGCGGGGCTGGGACAAGCTCTCCATCGGCGTCGAGATGGACAATTACTGGTTCTCCGCCGCTGCCTTCGCCTCGCTGCAGAAGCATTTGCCCAATGCACGTTTTGCCGACGCCACCGCGCTGGTCAACTGGCAGCGCGCGGTGAAAAGCCCGACCGAGATCGAGTATATGCGCAACGCCGCCCGCATCGTCGAGGCGATGCATAAGCGCATCGTCGACAAGATAGAGGTCGGCATGCGCAAATGCGATCTCGTCGCCGAGATCTACGATGCCGGCACGCGCGGCGTTGAGGGCATCGGCGGCGACTATCCGGCGATCGTGCCGCTGCTGCCGTCGGGCGCGGATGCCTCGGCGCCACATCTCACCTGGGACGACAAGCCGATGAAGGTCAACGAAGGCACGTTCTTCGAGATCGCCGGCTGCTACAACCGCTATCATTGTCCGCTGTCGCGTACCGTGTTCCTCGGCAAGCCGACACAGGCCTTCCTCGACGCCGAGAAGGCGACGCTGGAAGGCATGGAAGCAGGTCTTGCCGCCGCCAAGCCCGGCAACACCTGCGAGGACATCGCCAATGCCTTCTTCGCGGTGCTCAAGAAATACGGCATCGTCAAGGACAACCGCACCGGCTACCCGATCGGCATCTCCTATCCGCCGGACTGGGGCGAGCGCACCATGAGCCTGCGTCCGGGCGACCGCACCGTCCTCAAGCCTGGCATGACCTTCCATTTCATGACAGGCCTGTGGCTGGAGACGATGGGGCTGGAGATCACCGAGTCGATCCTCATCACCGACACCGGCGTCGAGTGCCTGGCCAATGTGCCGCGCAAGCTGTTCGTGAAGGACTGAGGCCGATGTCCGCTTTGCGTCCATCGCCGATCGCGCCGACCGTCGACTTCGAGCGCGACGGCGTCCAGCACGGCTTCCTGCGCCTGCCCTACAGCCGTGACGATTCCGCCTGGGGCTCGGTGATGATCCCGGTCTGCGTCGTCCGCAGCGGCAAGGGCTCGACGGCGCTGCTCACCGGCGGCAATCACGGCGACGAGTATGAGGGGCCTCTGGCGCTCTACGATCTCGCCCGCACGCTCGATCCGAAAAATGTCTCCGGCACGGTGATCATCGTGCCGGCGATGAACTATCCGGCCTTCCGTGCCGGCACCCGCACCTCGCCGATCGACAAGGGCAACATGAACCGCTCTTTCCCTGGACGGCCGGACGGCACGGTGACGGAGAAGATCGCCGACTATTTCCAGCGTGAATTGCTGCCGCGCGCGGACATCGTGTTCGACTTCCATTCCGGCGGCAAGACGCTGGACTTCGTGCCGTTCTGCGCCGCGCATACGTTGCCGGACAAGGCGCAGGAGAAAAAGGCTTTCGCCGCCGTCGAAGCCTTCTCGGCGCCGTTCTCGATGCGCATGACCGAGATCGACGCGGTCGGCATGTATGACACGGCCGCCGAGGAGATGGGCAAGGTCTTCGTCACCACCGAGCTCGGCGGCGGCGGTACGTCTCGCGCCGAAACCGTGCGGATCGCCAGGCGCGGCATCCTCAACGTGCTGCGCCATGCCGGGATCGTCGAGGGCGCGGTCGAGAAGGGCAGAACCCAATGGCTGGACATGCCGTCGGGCGACTGCTTCGCCTTCGCCGAGGAGGACGGCATGATCGAGACCATGGTCGATCTCGGCGAACCCGTGGAAGAGGGCCAGGTGGTCGCGCGCATCCATCCGGTCGGCCGCACCGGCCAGGCGCCGCAGGAGATCAGGGCCAGGATGTCGGGGCTGCTCGCCGCACGCCACTTCCCCGGCCTGGTCAAGGCGGGCGACTGCGTCTCGGTGCTGGGCGTGGCCGTTCGGTAATTGCCCCGGCGCGGCGTCCAACCGGTGCCGGGCTGGGATAGGGGATGGGCCGGCCCGGATAAACCAGGCCGGCCATGTGATCAGAACGCCGGTTCGACCGAGCCGACATTGTCCTTGGTGACGACCGCCAGCGGGATCGGCAGCCTATCCTTGACCTCCTTGCCGTCGATGATCTCCGCCATGGTGTTGATCGCCAGGCGGCCGTCCTCGACCGGCGACTGCACGATGGTCGAGTACATCTCGCCGCTCTTGATCGATTCGAACGCGTCCTTCTGGCCATTGATGCCGACGATCGGTGGCGTCGGCTTGGACGGATTGGCTTCCTTCCAGGCGTCGATGAAGCCGCGCGCCATGGTGTCGTCATTGGCGTAGATGCCGGTGATCTGGTCGCCGAAGCGGGTGATCAGGTCGCGGCTGACGACCAGCGCCTTCTGCTGGTCGAAATCGGCGTTGACGGTGTCGAGCACCTTGATGTCGGCGTTGGTTTCCTTGAGCCGGTCGGTGAAGCCGTTGACGCGGCCGAGGGTGGTGCCGTTGCCGGCTTGGCCGGCGATGATGACCACCGAGCCCTTGCCGCCCAGCGCCTTGCTCAGCGAATCCGCGGCCAGCTTGCCTTCCTCATAGACGTCCGGCCCGGTGAAGGATTTGATGAACGGCTTGGCGTCGTCGCTCATCGGCGAGTTGATGAGGATTGCCGGGATGTTCGCCTGCTGCGCGCGGGCAAGACCCGGAATATAGGCCTGCGGATCGAGCGGCCACAGGATGATGCCGTCGACCTTGCGCGCCACGCAGGTGTTGAGCTGCTCTGTGCCCTTCTGCACGTCGAAGTCCTGGCTGAGGCTGAGTATCTCGACGCCAAGCTCCTTGGCGCGGGCCTCGAGCGCCTTGTTGGCGGGTGTCGCATAGGCATGCGAATCCGCCGCCGTCACGTAGCAGACGGTCTTGGCGCTTGCCCATCCGGTCGAGGCCAGCAGCGCCACGGCGGCGAGTTGGAGCATGCTTTTCTTGCCAACCATAAGTTTCCTCCCAATCATACGTTTTCTCCTTGAGTGATTGGATTGTCGCGAACGAGCGCCGGGCGCGTGCCCGGAGCCCTCCCCTTGGTGGTAACGGCCCGATCGAGCACGACGAGCAGGATCAGGATCAGCCCGGACACGACCTGCTGGACGTATGCGGGTATGGACTGGAACTCCATCGCGATGGTCAGCGAGCCGATCGTCAGCACGCCGCCCAGCGTGCCGAGCGCGGATCCCCTGCCGCCTTCGAGGCGGGTTCCGCCGACGACGACGGCGGCAATGACGGCAACCGTCAGTTCCGAGCCGAAGACGGGCGAGCCGGTGTTGGTGACGAGACTCTGGAGGACACCGGCAACGCCGGCCAGCGTACCGGCGAAGACGAAGCCGAGAAAGACGATGCGGTCCGAGGCGATGCCGCTTTCCTTGGCGGCTGCCGGATTGGAGCCGACGGCGAAGAGGTTGCGGCCCGGGATGGTGCGCGTCAGCCAGACATGCAGCAGCACGATCAGCACGATGAACAGCGCGCTGCGGATGGTGAATATCTCGAGATAGGTCTTGGCCAGCGCCAGCGACAGCATGATGTCGGTGCCGGTCACCGGCTGGCTGTTGGTGATCCAGTGCGCGAGCGAGCGGAAGATCAGCATCGTGGCCAGCGTCAGCACCAGCGAATTGACCTTCAGTCCGACGACCAGGGCGCCATTGATCGCGCCGGCGACGGCGCCGACGAGGATGCCGACGACCGCCGCGGGCAGGATGCCGATCTCGCGCTGCAGGATGACCGAGACGATGCCGGCCAGCGCGAACACCGCACCGCCGGAGAGATCGATCTGACCGGCGATCAAAAGCACGGTCAGGCCGATGGCGATCAGGCCGATGGTCGCGGCCCTGTCGAGGCCGAGGCCCAGCGTCGACGGCGCCAGATAGCCAGGCACGACCAGCGCCGAGACGACAAGCGTCAGACCGAGGATGATGAGGACGCGATATTGCGAGGCAAGGACCAGGAGGCGCATCACGCCACTCCCCGCTTGCGCAGCGCGGCGTCCATGCCGACGGCGCCGACGATCAGGATGCCCAGCACGAAGCCCTGGACCGGCGTGCGCACCCCTTGCAGCACCATGACGTTGGTCAGGAGTTGCACGAAGACGAGGCCGGCGACGGCCCTCGGCACCGAGCCGAAGCCGCCAATGATCGAGACGCCGCCGACGACGACCGCGGTGATGGCGCTGAATTCGTAGCCGGAGCCGATCAGCGGCCGTGCGCTCTGCAGCGTCAGCCCGAGCAGGCCGCCGCTGATGCCGGACGCGAGCGCGGTGATCACGAAGGCTCCGGCCTTGACGGCCTTGACCGGGACCGCGCTGGCTTCGGCCGCGCTGTAATTACCGCCGGTCGCCAATGTCCAGCGTCCCCAGAAGGACCTGGACAGCACGAAATGGCCGATGAGCGCGATGGCCAGGAAGATCAGCACCACGACCGGGATGCCGAGCAACCGGCCCTTGGCGAATTCGGCCGAGGCCGTGTTCGAGCCGTAGACGATGACGCCGCCGACGGCCGCCTGGACAATGCCGAGGCCTATGGTCCCGACGCCAAGCGTGGCGATGATCGGATTGATGCCGACATAGCCGACGAGAACGCCGTTGAGCAGGCCGATCAGCCCGGCAAGCGCAACCGCCAGGGCGAAGGCGGGCACGGGACCGATCAGCGGCTGCAGCCCCAGCGAGAGGATCGCGCCGCAGGCGATGGTTGCGGGCACCGAAAGGTCCGCGAGGCCGCCGACCACCAGCACGAAGGTCATGCCGACCACGACGATGCCGACGATCGACATCGAGGTCAGCACGTTGAGAAGATTGCCGGCTGTGAAGAAGGCCGGGCTGGCGAACGAGCCGTAGAGGACGACGGCGAGGATGGCCAGCACAAGACCTGCCTTCGACAGCATATCGACGAGCCTGCTGCCGCGCGTAAAACGGTCGTTGCGGTTCACGCCGCTGATCTCCATGGCCGCGTCCGTCACGCCGCTTCCTCGCCGGTCGCAAGCGCCATGATGCGTTCCTCGCTGAGCTCGGCGCGGGTCAGCGGCGCCGATGCGCGGCCGTCGCGCATCACCACCACGCGATCGCACACGCCGAGGATCTCGGGCAGTTCCGACGAGATCATCACCACCGCCATGCCGTCGGCGACGAGTTGGCCGATGATGTGATGTATCTCCGCCTTGGCGCCGACATCGACGCCGCGCGTCGGCTCGTCGAGGATCAGCACGGCGGGTTTCGCCGCCAGCCACTTGGCGATGACCGCCTTCTGCTGGTTGCCGCCCGAAAGCAGGTTGATGCGCCGCTCGCCATCCGGCGGCGAGATGGAGAACTGCTTGACGTAAATGGCCGACAGCGAGCGGTCGGCACTGCGCCTGATGCGCCCGAAGCTGGTCAGGCGGCGCAGGATAGGCAGGCTTATGTTCTCGCGCACCGACATGCCGGGCACGATGCCGTCGCCCTTGCGGTCCTCCGGGACGTAGGCGATGCCGGCGCGCACCGCCTCGGATGGCGAGTTGATGACGACCTTGCGGCCATTGACGCTGACGCTGCCCTCGACCAGCCGCGACAGGCCGAAGACGGCGCGCGCGACTTCGGTGCGGCCGGCGCCGACGAGGCCAGTTAGCCCAAGGATCTCGCCGGCCCGCACATCGAAGCTGACATCGCGGAAGCTCGCGCCGTCGCCGATGCGCTCGACGCGCAGCACCGACGCGCCGATCTCGGCCGGGCTCTTGGGGAAGACATTGCTCACCTCGCGGCCGACCATCAGCCTGATCATCTCGGCCGCGGTGATCCCCTCGATTGGCCGCGTCTCGATCATCGAGCCTTCGCGCAGCACGGTGACCTCGTCGGCGATCTCGAGCACTTCCTTCAGCCGGTGGCTGATGTAGATGATGGCGATGCCTTCGCCGCGCATCTTGCGCAGAATGCGGAAGAGCGCCGCCGTCTCGTGCTCGCTGAGCGACGATGTCGGCTCATCGAGGACGATGATGCGGGGCTGGGCGGCATAGGCCTTGGCGATCTCGACCAGCTGCTGCTGGCTGATCGAGAGGTTCCCCAGCCGCTCGCGCGGATTGATCGCGGCGCCCAGTTCCTTGAGGACGGCCGCGGCCTTCCTGATCATCTCGCCCTTGCGCAGCCAGGTCCATTTGCCGGGCATGCGGCCGAGATAGACATTCTCGGCGACGGTCAGGTCGGGGACCAGATTGATCTCCTGATGGACCATGCGGATGCCGAGCGCCTGCGCATCCGCCGGCTTGCGCATGCGCACCTCATTGCCGCCGACCTTGATCGTGCCGCTGGTCGGCGCGTAGGAACCATTGAGCACTTTCATGAGGGTCGACTTGCCGGCGCCGTTCTCGCCGACGACCGCGTGGACGGTGCCGAATTTCACGGCGAAATTGACGTTCGAGAGCGCCTTCACGCCCGGAAACGTCTTGCTGATGCCCCGCATGTCCAGGGCACAATCCGCCACGACAGTCATTTCTGGCTTGGTCCTCCCTGGCAAGCGGCCCGGCGCTCCCCGGCGCGGGTTCATCGGTCACATCAAGCGCATGGCCGGCCCCTCAAACCGACCACGAAAGCCTTCGCGAAAACCACGCTTGAGGCCCCCGAAACGCTTCCGCCGCGACGTCGATAATCGCGACGGCCGGCACTATTGCACTAATATAACAGTTCTGGCAAGCTGGTTTTCAGAGGCTTTCGACAAGGGAGGCGATCGGTTTGCGCATGCGTGCATTCCGGTTGGCATTCTAATATAATTCATCCGTTGGCGTGGACGAGCGATGGGATTTTTCATGGATCTGGACCCTTCGACCCTCAATCGGGCCCTGCCGCTGCGCGACCAGATCTACAACAAGGTCCGCAACCTGATCGTCGTCGGGCGACTGAAGCCCGGCGAGATCATCAACGAGGTGGCGATTGCCGAGGCGCTCGGCGTATCGCGCACGCCGGTGCGCGAGGCGGTCAAGCGCATCAGCGACGAAGGGCTGGTCAAGATCCTGGCGCAGAGCGGCACCTATGTGGCGCCGATCAGCCGCGCCGATCTCGAGGAAGCCTATGTCATCCGACGGGCGCTGGAGATGGAAAGCGCAAGACGCGCCGCGGCCAAGATGACGCCGCAAGCGGCCGAGCTCCTGGAAGACAACATGGCCGCTCACAAGCTCGCCATTTCGCGTGGACGCTATGCCGTGGCGATCCAGCTCGACGACGTCTTCCACCGTAGCATAGCCGAGATCTGCGGTATGCCGATGATCTGGCGTGCGGTCGACATCTCCAAGGCGCAGATGGACCGCGGCCGTTATCTGGCAATCCCCAAGCCTGGCTATGGCGAGCAGACGATCGAACAGCACGAAGCCATCCTCGACGCCCTGAAGCGCCAAGATGCGGAAGGCGCCGCGCAGGCGATGGAGAGCCATCTGGAAACGTCCTTCCGCAACACGCTCGAAGTCGCCGCCGAGCTTCTCGACTAACAATCCGACGCAGTCGAACCAGACGAGATCACGATGAAGAGAATGGGGTTTTGCATCGGCCTGAAGGCTGAGGCGATCGAGGAATACAAGCGCGCGCATGCCGCGGTCTGGCCCGAGGTGCTCGAGGTCATCAGCCGCGCCAACATAAGGAACTACTCCATCTTCCTGCGCGAGCCGGAGAACCAGTTGTTCGCCTATTGGGAATATCACGGAGACGATTTCGCATCGGACGCCGCGCGAATGGGCGAATCGGCCGCGATGCGCAAATGGTGGGAATTCTGCGACCCGATGCAGCAGCCGTTAGCCACCCGCGCGCAAGGCGAATTGTGGGCGGCGATGGAGGAAGTCTTCCACCTGGACTGAGCCGCTGACGACGGCGGCAGGGATGGGCATGGATTTGCGCGCGCAGGCGGCGATCCCGCTCTGTCGAGCCCTGCGAGGATATCCCCCAACGGCGGTTCCAACGAAACGCGATGGGGCGTCGCTTGACCGCTGACATTCTATTATATTAGTATTCCGGCTCATCAAATCTCGCGGCCGCGCCGGTGAGAATTTTCTTCAGAGTCTTGGGCAATGGCACGCTTCATCAAGCTTTCGCATGCGGACAACATCCTGCTCGCGGTCGATCCATTGGCGGCCGGCGAGAAGGCGGGCGACGTGGCCGCGCGGGTCCGCATCCCGCGCGGCCACAAGATGGCCATGCGCGATATCGCGGCGGACGAGGCGATCGTGAAATACGGCCAGACCATCGGCTTCGCGCGAGGAGCGATCGCGGCCGGGGATTGGGTGCACGAGCACAATGTCTACCTGCGCGATTTCGAGCGGGATTACGGCTATGGCGCGGACGCCAGGCAAACGGCGGTCCTTCCCGACGGCGAACGGGCGACCTTCATGGGTTATCGCAGGCCGAACGGCAAAGTCGGCACGCGCAACTACATCGCCACGCTGACCTCGGTGAACTGCTCGGCCAGCGTCGCGCGTTTCATCGCAGAGGAAGTCAACCGCTCCGGCATCCTGCGCGACTATCCCAATGTCGACGGCATCATCTCGCTCGTCCACGGCACCGGCTGCGGCATCGACACCAAGGGCCCGGCCTACGATCTTCTGAAGCGCACGCAATGGGGCTTCGCCACCAATCCCAATGTCGGCGGCGTGCTGATGGTCGGGCTCGGCTGCGAGGCCTTCCAGATCCCGCGCTGGATGCAATCCTACGGCATCGAGGAGAACACCACCTTCCGCACGATGACGATCCAGGAGACCGGCGGCACGCGCAAGACGGTCGATGCCGGGGTGAAGGCGATCGTCGAGATGCTGCCGATCGTCAACGCCGCGCGGCGCACGCCGCAACCGGCCTCCGAGCTGGTGCTGGCGCTGCAATGCGGCGGCTCGGACGGCTACTCCGGCATCAGCGCCAATCCGGCGCTCGGCGCGGCGGTGGACCTGCTCGTCGCGCAGGGCGGCACCGCCGTTCTTTCGGAGACACCCGAGATCTACGGCGCGGAACATCTCCTGACCCGCCGCGCCGAAAGCCGGGCGGTCGGCGAAAAGCTGGTCGAGCGCATCCGCTGGTGGGAGGACTACACCGCCAGGCACGACATGGAGATGAACAACAATCCCTCGCCCGGCAACAAGCTGGGGGGATTGACGACCATCCTGGAGAAGTCGCTCGGCGCATCGGCCAAGGGCGGCACCACCAATTTGCGCGCGGTGCTGGAATATGCCGAGCCGATCAACGAGCGCGGCCTCGTCTTCATGGACACGCCCGGCTACGATCCGGTCTCGGCCACCGGCCAGGTCGCCGGCGGCGCCAACATATTGTGCTTCACCACGGGGCGCGGCTCGGCCTTCGGCTGCAAGCCGACGCCTTCGATCAAGCTCGCCTCCAACTCGTTCATCTTCGAGCAGATGCGCGACGACATGGACATCAACTGCGGCGACATACTGGACGGCGTGACGCTGGCTGAGAAGGGCGAGGAAATCTTCGCGGAGATCCTGCGGGTGGCGTCCGGCGGGCGCACCAGGTCGGAGGCGCTTGGCTATGGCGACAACGAATTCGTGCCGTGGAGCCTCGGCGCCACCATGTAGCGTCGCGATACCGGGCCGGAAGCCCGTGCGGATCACGCATTGCGGCCAATAGCCGGAATATCAGCAGGAAAATTGGACTGGAGGAAACGCCCGATATGAACAGGATCGATCTGGACGGCCAGCACGCGGTGGTGACCGGCGGCGCCCAGGGCCTCGGCTTCGCCATGGCCAAGCGCTTTGTCGCCTCGGGCGCCACGGTCACGCTTTGGGACCTCGACGAGGCGCGCCTCGACGCCGCCCGGCAGGAGCTCGGCAAGGCCGCCACGACGCTGGTGGTCGATATCGCCGACTGGGACGCGGTCGATGCAGCCCGCGCCAGGACCGAGGAGATCGCCGACAAGATCTCCATCGTGGTGAACTCCGCAGGCATTGCCGGCCCGGCGGCGCCGCTCGACGTCTACGACGTCGACATGTGGAAGAAGATCATCGACATCAACGTCAACGGCACCTTCCACGTCAATCGCGCCGTCGTGCCCGGCATGAAGGAGCGCAATTACGGCCGCATCGTCAACATCGCCTCCGTGGCCGGCAAGGAGGGCAATCCCAACGCCGCCGCCTATTCGGCATCGAAGGCGGCCGTCATCGGCCTGACGAAGTCGCTCGGCAAGGAGCTGGCGCAATACGACATAGCCGTGAACTGCATCTCGCCGGCAACCGCCCAGACGCGCATCCTCGACCAGCTGACGCCCGAGCATATCGAATATATGCGCTCGCGCATTCCGCGCGGCCGTCTGCTCGAAGTCGACGAAGCCGCGGCGATGGTCGCGTGGCTGGTCTCGAAGGAAAACAGCTTCACCACCGCCTCGACATTCGACCTGTCGGGCGGGCGCACCACCTACTGAGCAATCGAGGAGATTACCCCAGAGCATGTCACCGTTTCACGGAAACGGTGACATGCTCTGTCTCCTTGCTTTTACGCAATTCCGGACGGAAAACCGCTCGCACTTTTCCTGGAATTGCCCTACTGCACCACGCGCTTCTCGAGCTTGCGCGCGAGCGTGCGCCGGTGCAGGCCGAGCCGGCGCGCGGTCTCCGAGATGTTGAAGCCGGTCTCGACCAGCGTTTCGTGGATGCGCTCCCATTCAAGGTTCTTGATCGAAGTGGGGCGGCTGGTGAGCGGCACCGAGACGTCGCCCTCGGCGCGGCCGAAGGCGGCTTCGATGTCGTCGGTGTTGGCGGGCTTGGCCAGATAGTGGCAGGCGCCGAGCTTGATCGCCTCGACCGCCGTGGCGATGCTGGCAAATCCCGTCAATACGACGATCCGCATCGACGGGTTGCGGGCGCTGAGCAGCTTGACGCATTCGAGCCCGGATCCCGCTCCGAGCTTGAGATCGACGACGGCATAGGCCGGAACAGTCTTTTCCAGCGCGACCAGCAGCGCCTCCCGGTCGTGGGAGACCACAACGTCGTAGTCGCGCTTTTCAAAGGAGCGTTTGAGCGTCCGCGCGAAGGTCACGTCGTCCTCGACGACAAACAAGGATCGATCAGATTTCACGATCGCCTCCATCGGTCAGCGCCGCCAGCGGCAGCGAAAGGGTAACGCAGGCGCCCTCCGCCATGTTGCGCGCCGAAACGTCACCTCCGAGCTTGCGCACGACATTGAACACCAGGAAGAGGCCCAACCCGCCCCCCGGGCGGCCCTTGCTCGACATATAGGGCTGGCCGAGCCCGGCCAGAATATCCTTGTCGAAGCCCGGTCCGCGATCCCTGACGGACAACACCAGCTTCTCATCCTGCCGCTCGGCAGTGATGCCGACCCAATGGTGCGATGCTTCCTGCGCGTTGTCGAGCACGTTGAAGATCACTTGTTTCAGCGCCGTGTCGGACACGATCTGCTCGTCCGGCTCGAAACCGTTGCTGTAATCCAGCTTGATAGGCTGGCGGCTGAGGCGCCACTCTTGCACGAGATCGTCGAGGAACTGGCGGATCGTGGTGCGGATCGTGCCCTCGCCCCGCGCATGGCCGGAAGACATGAGGATACCGGTGACGATGCTTTTGCAGCGCTCGATCTGCGCCTGCATCTCGGCCACGTCCTCGGAAAGCTCGCGGCTGCGTTTGACGCCGCGCATCTGGCGCCAGTCGGACAGGATGACCGAAATGGTCGAGAGCGGCGTGCCCAACTCGTGCGCGGCACCTGAGGCCAGCAGCCCCATGCGCACGATGTGGTCTTCCTCGGCCGAACGCTGGCGCAGGTCGGCAAGATAGGCATCGCGCTCGCGCAGGTTGCGGTTGATGCGCGTCATGAAGATCACGATCAGGCCGGCCGCCAGCACGAAGCAGATGAACATACCGCGCAGATGCAGCGCCAGGAGATCGCTGCCGCCGTGATGCGGGAGCGCGATCGGCTGGAAGGCGAAGATGAGGAAGACGAAGCAGGCGGAGGCCGCCACCACCAGGACCCAGGTGGACCATGGCGCCAGCAGCGCGGCCCCGAGCGTGATCTGCAGGAGGTAGAGCGACACGAAAGGATTCGAGGCGCCGCCGCTCAGGTAAAGCTGCGTCGTCAGCGCCGCCATGTCGAAGATCAGCGCGACGAAGAGCTGCGCGTTGGAGATGCGGCGATTGCCGCGCAGGGCGAGCAGGCTGAAGATGTTGAGCCCTATGAGGAAAAGCACCACGCCGGCCATCTCGGCGAGCGGCAGCGGGATGGCGAACCAGTATTGCGTCACCAGGATGGTCAGCACCTGCCCGGCCACCGCCAGCCAGCGCAACTGGATGAGGAGCAGCAGGTTCTTCCTGTTCGTGGCGTCGGTGTTCGGGGCCGAGCCTCCCTGGCCGGCCGGAGGAACCGTCAGGAACGGCTTGTCGTGATGAAGCCGCGCGATCGAAATGTTCATCTTGGCGCGTCCCGCTGATCGCGGCCGGCGAAGATCGGCCTGACAAGCGCCACCGCCAGCATCGCGGCCAGGGCGAACCAGGTCAAAGCGTAGACAAGATGCGCGTTGCGAAACTTGACGACGGTGAGCCCGCCGCGCGGCCAGTTGTCGGGGCCGGAGACCCCGGCATCGATGAAATAGGGCGCGACGTCGGTCAGGCCGCGGGCCTTGGCGATTGCCGCGACGTCGCGCGAGTACCAGCGGTTTGTGGCCGGATCGTTGCTGCGCAGGAAACCGCCGCCGGGCTCGCTGACGCGCAGCAACCCGTCGACCATCGCCGGCGAGGCGAGCGCGGCATTCTCCCGCTCGAACTCAGCCTTGCGCTCCTGCGGAACGAAGCCCCGGTTGACGAGGACTGTGAAACCGCGGTCGTCGCGCATCGGCGTCAGCACCCAATAGCCGCCGCCGAGCTCGGTCACCGCCTGCACCAGCGCGTTGGCGCCTTGAAACGACCCGGCCAGCCGCACATGGCGGTATTCATAGCCGGCCGCGTCGATATCGGCCCATGTCGCGGGGCCAGGCGCATCGACGACCGGAGCATGGATGCGCTGGTCGACGCGGGCGATAAGGTCGAGCTTCCAGACCCGTCTTTCCAGCTGCCAGATGCCGAGCCCGAGAAACACCAGGACGCCGAGAAGCCCAGCCAGCACAGCCAAGAATCGCGGCGCGGAGCCCTTCGAGGGAGCATGGGGGCCGGTGCCTGGCCGGCCGATCATGTCTTCCGCCTCGAATTTAGCCCTCCCCGCGCCCGACACAGGGTTCATGGCATCTCCCGCATCTCGTGGAGTCCCGGCATCATGTTGGCGTTGAGGTGGTACATCACCCAGAGCGAGCCGCTCAGCACGATGACGACGAGGATCACCGTGAAGATGAGCGCCAGCATCGACCATCCGCCTTCCGAGGCGGGGGTCATGTGCAGGAAGAAGACCATGTGCACCACGATCTGCACCACCGCGAAGGCCATGATGATGATGGCCGTGGCCTGCTTGTTGTCGATGGCGCCCGTCATGACCATCCAGAACGGGATAGCGGTGAGCACCACCGACAGGAAAAAGCCGATCAGATAGCCCTTCAGCGACCCGTGCGCGGCGCCGCCATGCGTGTGGTCGTGATCGGCATGATCATGAGCGCTCATCTGAGCATCCCCATCAGGTAGACGAAGGTGAAGACGCCGATCCAGACGACGTCGAGGAAGTGCCAGAACATCGAGAGGCACATCAGCCGGCGGCGGTTGGCCTCGATGAGTCCGTATCGCGCGACCTGCACCATCAGCGTCACCATCCAGACGATGCCGAAAGTGACATGCAGGCCGTGCGTGCCGACCAGCGTGAAGAAGGACGACAGGAAGGCGCTGCGCTGCGGCGTCGCGCCCTCATGGATCATGTGCGCGAACTCGTAGAGCTCGATCGACAGGAACGCCAGGCCGAACAGCATGGTCACGCCAAGCCAGGCTTGCGTCGCGCCGACGCGGCCCTTGTCCATGGTCAGCATGGCGAAGCCATAGGTGATCGAGGAGAGCAGCAGCATGGTGGTGTTGACCGCCACCAGGCCGAGGTCGAACAGGTCCTTCGGCGCCGGACCGGCCGCGTAGTTGCCGCCGAGCACGCCAAAGGCCGCGAACAGCATGGCGAAGATCAGGCAGTCGCTCATCAGATAGAGCCAGAAGCCGAGCATGGTGCTGCCGCCTTCGGCGTGCGCATGCTCCTCTTCCAGGTGGAAGACCGGTTCGGCGCCGGCCGCGATCGCCGTCGATGCCATGCTCAAGCCCTAGCCTCCTGAGCGGCGAGGAGAGTCGTCCTCGCCTCTTCCGTTTGCGTGACCTCGGCCGCCGGGATGTCGAAGTCGCGGTGGTAGTTGAAGGTGTGGCCGATCGCGGTTGCGATCAGGCAGACGAAGCTCAACGCCGCCAGCCACCACATGTACCAGATCAGTCCGAAGCCGAGCGCGACGCTGAAGGCGGCCAGGATCACCCCGGTGCCGGTGTTCTTCGGCATGTGGATCGGCTTGAATCCGGTGAGCGGGCGCCGGTAGCCCGCTCTCTTCATGTCGAACCAGGCGTCGTTGTCGCGGATGACCGGCGTGAAGGCGAAATTGTAGGCCGGCGGCGGCGAGGAGGTCGACCATTCGAGCGTGCGGCCGTCCCAGGGATCGCCGGTGACATCCACCAGCTCAGCCCGCTTGCGGATGGAGACGAAGATCTGCACCAGGAAGGCGGCGATGCCGCCGGCGATCAGCACCGCGCCGAAGGCGGCGATGACGAACCATATCTGCAGCGAGGGATCGTCGAAGACGCGCATGCGGCGCGTCACGCCCATCAGGCCGAGGATGTAGAGCGGCATGAAGGCGAACCAGAAGCCCAGCACCCAGCACCAGAATGAGACCTTGCCCCAGAACGGATCGAGCTTGAAGCCGAAGGCCTTGGGCCACCAGTAGGCGATGGCGGCGAACAGGCCGAACAGCACGCCGCCGATGATGACGTTATGGAAATGCGCGATCAGGAACAGGCTGTTGTGCAGAACGAAGTCGGCCGGCGGCACGGCAAGCAGCACGCCGGTCATGCCGCCGACGACGAAGGTGAGCATGAAAGCCACCGTCCACATCATCGGCAGCTCGAAGCGGATGCGGCCGCGATACATCGTGAACAGCCAGTTGAAGATCTTCGCCCCGGTCGGGATCGAGATGATCATCGTGGTGATGCCGAAGAAGGAATTGACGCTGGCGCCGGAGCCCATGGTGAAGAAGTGGTGCAGCCAGACCAGATAGGACAGGATGGTGATGACCACCGTGGCATAGACCATCGAGGTGTAGCCGAACAGGCGCTTGCCGGAGAAGGTCGAAGTGACCTCGGAGAAGACCCCGAACAGCGGCAGGATGAGGATGTAGACCTCCGGGTGACCCCATATCCAGATGAGGTTCACATACATCATCGGGTTGCCGCCGAAGTCGTTGGTGAAGAAGTTGGTGCCGACATAGCGGTCGAGCGCGAGAAGCGTCAGCACAGCCGTCAGCACCGGGAAGGACGCCACGATCAGCACGTTGGTGCAGAGCGAGGTCCAGGTGAAGACGGGCATGCGCATCATGGTCATGCCCGGCGCCCGCATCTTGATGATGGTGCAGATCAGGTTGATGCCGGACAGTGTCGTGCCGACGCCCGCGACCTGCAGCGCCCATATGTAATAATCGACGCCGACATCGGGACTGTAGTTGATGCCCGAGAGAGGCGGATAGGCCAGCCAGCCGGTGCGGGCGAACTCGCCGACGAACAGCGAGGCCATGACCAGGATGGCGCCGCCGACCGTCATCCAGAAGCTGAAATTGTTGAGGAAGGGGAAGGAGACGTCGCGCGCGCCGATCTGCAGCGGCACGACGAAGTTCATCAGTCCGGTGACGAAGGGCATCGCCACGAAGAAGATCATGATCACGCCATGCGCGGTGAAGATCTGGTCGTAGTGATGGGCGTTGAGATAGCCTTCCGAACCGTTGAAGGCGATGGCCTGCTGCAGGCGCATCATGATGGCGTCGGAGAAGCCGCGCAAAAGCATGACGAGGCCCAGCACCATGTACATGATGCCGATCTTCTTGTGGTCGACGCTGGTGAACCACTCGCGCCACAGGTAGCCCCAGAGCTTGAAATAGGTGACCGCGCCGAGAAGAGCCAAACCGCCGAGCGCCACCACGACGAAGGTGCCGACGACGATCGGCTCGTGCAGCGGCAGCGACTCCAGGGTGAGGCGGCCGAAGATGAATTTGGTCAGCGTCTCAGGCATTCGCCATCCCTCACAATTCGAAGCGCAGCAGGCCGAGTGACCGCGTCTCGGCATCGGCGCGGCGGCTGCCGGCGCCGGGCGCAAGCAGGCCAACGCCGCGCAGCGAGGACAGGTCCCTGAGCGGCCAACCCCTGTCATCGGCATCCCGCGCCGCGCGGGAAGCGGCGGCCGCCTCCTCCGCCGTGCAGATGCTTGCGACATAGGACGGGTCGTTGCCGAACACCGCTCCGCGCCGGGCAAGCTTGTCGTATTGCAGCGGCAAGGTGTTGCGCACGCCGGCAAGGCCAAGGCCGCCCTTGGCGTCGATCGACATCATCTCGTTCATGCACATCTTGCCCGGTTCGACGCACAGATTGAGGATCGCGCCATAGAGGTCGAGATCGACGGAGGCATAGTGGCGGACCGGCTCGTTCTCGCTCGGACGTTCGAGCGCGAGATAGGTCTCGCGGTTGAGCGTGGCCTCAGCGCTCTTGGTCTGGGCCACCCAGTCAGCGAAGGCCTGGTCGGAGAGGCCGTGGAACGCAAACCGCATGCCGGAGAAGCCGGCGCCGCTGTAATTGGCCGAGAAGCCTGTATAGGTGCCTGGGCGGTTGATGACGGCGTGCAGCTTCGTCTCCATGCCCGGCATGGCGTAAATCTGGCCGGCAAGGGCTGGGATGTAGAAGGAGTTCATCACCGTGGACGAGGTGATGCGGAAGTCGATCGGCTGGTTGACCGGAGCCGCCAGCTCGTTGACGGAGGCAATACCGTAATCCGGATAGATGAAGAGCCATTTCCAATCGAGCGCGACGACCTCGACTCTGAGCGGCTTGTGGTTCTGCGTGACCGGCTGTCCGGCCTCGATCCGATCGATGCGCCGGTAGGGATCGAGCAGATGCGTGCCGAGCCAGGTGAGCGCGCCAAGGCAGATGATGATGAGCAGCGGCGCTGCCCAGATCACCAGTTCAAGCTTGGTCGAATGGTCCCAGTCGGGTGTATACGTCGCCGTCGTGCTCGACTGCCGGTAACGCCAGGCAAAGAACACGGTCAGCGCCATGACGGGCACGATGATGAGCAGCATCAAGAGGGTCGAGACGACGAGCAGGTCGCGCTGCTGCGCCGCGACGTCGCCCGCGGGTGACAGCACGACGAAGTCGCAGCCGCTCAGCAGCACGGCGAGCGGAAGGAGAAGCAAGGCTCCGGATCGTTTCATCAAACGCTGCCCTCGATGGCCCTGCACGGATATTTGCAGGTTGCGATGCGATAGGGCCTAACGGCTACTGCCGCCGGCATCGCGACGACATTGGACAATTTGTCCAATGCCCAGCCGGGGCGGCTTTGACGAAACTGGCCAGGCACTATGAGATGACAATTGCACCTCGGACCGGCGCGTCCCGGACCGAGTTCGATGGCAACGGACAAGATGGCTGAAACTTCGACTGCCGGAACCGACAGCAGGCTGATCGGCTCGCATCACGGCCAGGTCAGCGCCGGTGATATCGCGGTCGGCGTGATCATCGGCAGGACGTCGGAATTCTTCGATTTCTTCGTCTACGCGATCGCTTCCGTCATCGTGTTCCCAAAGCTTGTGTTTCCGACGCACGATCCGCTGGTCGGAACGCTCTATTCCTTCGCCATCTTCGCGCTGGCCTTCATCGCGCGCCCGTTCGGCACCGTGCTGTTCATGGCGATCGACCGCGCCTATGGCCGCGGCGCCAAGCTGACGATCGCGCTGTTCCTGCTCGGCACCTCGACCGTCGCCATGGCGTTCCTGCCGTCCTATGAAGATGTCGGCGCGGTCGCCGCCTGGCTGCTGGGGCTTACCCGATTCCTCCAGGGCCTGGCGCTTGGCGGGACATGGGACGGACTGCCCTCGCTCCTGGCGCTTAACGCACCGCAGAACCGGCGCGGCATCTACGCGATGATCCCGCAGCTCGGCGCGCCGATCGGCCTCATCGTCGCAAGCTCGCTGTTCGCCTTCTTCGTCGCCAACCTGTCGGCCGACGACTTCTTCGCCTGGGGCTGGCGCTACCCCTTCTTCGTCGCCTTCGCCATCAATGTCGTGGCGCTGTTTGCCAGGCTGCGCATCGTGGTGACGCCCGAGTTCTCGAAACTCTACGAGAGCGGCGACCTGCAGCCGACGCGCATCAGGGACATGGTCGGCACGGAAGGCCGCAACGTCATCGTCGGCGCCTTCGCGCCGCTGGCGAGCTTCGCCCTGTTCCATATGGTGACGGTGTTCCCGCTCTCCTGGGTGTTCCTGTTCACCAATGAGGGTCCGGAGCGTTTCCTGGTGATCGAGGCGGTGAGCGCGCTGTTCGGCATCGCGGCGATCGTCGCATCGGGCCCGCTGGCCGACCGCGTCGGACGCCGCGCCCTGCTCGGCGGCGGCGCCGTGGCCATCGCCGCTTTCAGCGGCTTTGCCCCGCAGCTTCTCAACGGCGGCACCGTCGGCGAGACGGTGTTCATGGTGCTGGGTTTCATCCTGCTGGGCCTAAGCTTCGGACAATCCTCGGGCGTCGTCGCGTCGAGCTTCTCGCGCCGGCACCGTTATACCGGCTCGGCGGTGACGTCGGACCTGGCCTGGATGTTTGGCGCCGGCTTCGCGCCGCTTGCCGCGCTGCTGCTGGCCGGCAGTTTCGGCCTCATCGCCGCCGGCGCCTATCTGCTTTCGGGCGCCGCCTGCACGCTGATCGCACTCTGGATCGACAGGCAGGCACGCCGGGCCGACTGAACGAGCAGCGAGCTCGGTTCGCCTGCGATCAGACCTGATAGAAATCCCGATACCATTCCACGAAGCGCGGGACGCCGATCTCGATCGGGATCCTGGGCTTGAAGCCGGTCACCTCCTCGAGCGAGGTCACATCGGCATAGGTCGCCGGCACGTCGCCCGGCTGCAGCGGCATCAGGTTGCGGATTGCCTTCTTCCCAAGCGCTTCTTCCAGCACGTCGATCAGCCGGCTGAGCTCGACGGGCGAGCTGTCGCCGATGTTATGGATCCTGAACGGCGCACTGCTTGTCGCGGGATCGGGTGCCGCGCTTGTCCAATCGGGATTGGGCGTCGCGGGATGCTGCATGACGCGGACCACCCCTTCGACGACGTCGCCGATATAGGTGAAATCGCGCTGCATGTTGCCATGGTTGAAGACGTCGATCGGCTGGCCGGCGAGGATAGCCTTGGTGAAGATGAACAAGGCCATATCGGGCCGTCCCCATGGACCGTAGACGGTGAAGAAGCGCAAGCCCGTCGTCGGCAGCCCGAACAGATGGCTGTAGGTGTGGGCCATCAGTTCGTTCGCCTTCTTGCTGGCGGCATAGAGGCTCAAGGGGTGGTCGGCGGAATCGTGCACGGAGAACGGCATGCGCGTGCTGCCGCCATAGATCGAACTCGACGACGCATAGACGAGATGGCCGACCGAGGCCTGCCGGCACCCTTCCAGGATGTTGAGGAAGCCGTTGAGATTGCTTTGCGCGTAGACGTGCGGATTGATCAGCGAATAGCGCACGCCCGCCTGCGCGGCGAGATTGACGACGATCTCCGGCGCGGCCGAGGCAAAGACCGCCGAGATGCCATCGCGATCGGCGAGATCGACATGCTCGAAACGAAAGTTCGCGAACGTTTTCAGCCGTTCGAGCCGCGCCTGTTTCAGGGCGATGTCGTAATACTCGTTCATGGAGTCGAGGCCGACAACCTGCCGGCCTTCGGCGAGCAGCCGGTGGCAGAGGTGAAAACCGATGAAGCCGGCCGCGCCGGTGATCAGGATAGGCCTGCTCGACGTCAATACATGCCCCAAATGCTGTAGCCCGCCCCTCTACGGACCGACTGCTTGCCGACGGCCCGCCGGCCAACGCAGCCCAAACCTGTCATGGCCGCAGGTTCGGGAACGTCTGGATATCCCAGCTTTTTATGGCAGATGGCCGCCGAATTCAACGCACCTGTCTCGGACCGCCGCGACGCAGCCCTCCCTGTTATTGCGGCGGCAGTGAGGCCAGCGGCTGCAGCGTCTTCAACATGGCGACCAACTGGCTCTGCCGGTGGGTACCGGTTTTCTGGAAGACACGCTCGAGATAGGTGCGGGCGGATTTGACGGTGACACCGCCCCGTGCGGCCGTTTCCGCCAAGGTGAAGCCGGCGGCAAGATCGGCCGCCAGCCGCGCCTCCGCCGGCGTCAGATCGAACAAGGCGTTGAGCAGGCTCGCCGAAGGCACAAGCGCGCTCGGCTTGATGGGCGTCGCCAGCACCAGGATGTCGGCATTGCCGAATATGTCGTGCGCGGAGCGTCGCAGCGGCAACAGATGGACGACGAAAGGCGCCTCGCCGCCGATGCCCGGCACGGGGATCGATCCGATCGCATTGTCGGCGCGGCTCATGCCGGTCACGGCCAGCTGGAACAGCCGGTTGGCGTCGCGGTCGGCGATTGCCAGGCCGCCATAGGCCACGGGCAGAAAGGCCGTGTCGAGACGATCCAGATGCCGGTTGGTCGCCATGACACGCCCATTGGCCGACAGCACAGCGGCCGGCAACCCAAGCAGATCGAGGGCCGAAGTGGCGGCCACCGCCCGCTCGACCCGCAGCCGGCCGGCGACAAGACTGGCACGGGCCAGATGCGGCCGTAACGCATCGAGTCCGTCGATCTCCGGTTGCGCGAAGCCGCCATCCCTGATCCATTTCTGGAAGACGAAAGTCGCCAGCTCTCCTGTCGGCATCGGGATCGCCGTGCACAGATGCGCGCCGATGCCGAATTCCCTCAGCATGATGCGAGCCGGATCGCGCTTGATCTCATCGGGGCTTAAAAAGTCGTCGACGCGCACGAAGCTGGCCGGCTGCAAGCCGCACATCTTCTGCACGCTGTCGCAGAACTTCCAGAAATCGCCCTTGATGAATTCGTCGAACAGCGGCCGCAGATTGTCGAGCGTGGTTCCGCGCGGCGGGCCGTCGTCGCTGAAGAAGAAGACCTGAGCGCTGGCCGCGTTCGACAGGCCGCTTGCTTTCCGGAGCACCGCGTTCCATCGCTCCGGGACGAAGGCCGCCTCGTATATGGTTTCAATCAGGTCGATCATGGCCGCCATCGAGAATGGTGCTGGAACAACGGTGCTGGCCGGACAGTCCCGGAATGCCCAGTATCCAACAAGGGAAATACGATCTCAAGCCAACGCTGATATGCGAGCGCGATCAGCGGTCGGACGCGTCCGTGCGAAATGAGATTGCGCGCACCGCAGGGATCGGGGATTTGGTTTTCTTGGTGATCCCCCTTCCTTGGGGCAAACTGCCAGCGGGCTGTCAGGAGGAGAAATGAGAGCACGCGCGGCGACGGTCGGAGACCTGGAAAGTGTTTTTCGAGACCTGTCCAAGCGAATGTCGGACGAGTATGTGGCGGCCGGCAAGGACAGCAAAAGCGCCTATGACAATCTGATGATGAACCTGAAGGAAGGCCGGGCGCATGCGCTCGTGCAGGACGACAGGGCAGTGGCGATCATCGCCTGGCACGAGCACGCGGACGCCGCCGACACGCTATTTGCCGCGCAGGAGGATTTCTTCAACGCTGCGACTGTCCGCTTCTGCAAGCGGCACATCCGGCATGTCCAGGCGCTTGCCGGCAACCTTCCCATACATTCGCGCAGCTGGCTGGACCGGCCCGAGGTCGCCAAATGGTTCCGCGTGATCGGATATGTGGACCGAGGGCGGGAGAACGGCGCCCACCTGTTCGAGCTACCACCGGCCACCGATGGCTGACGCAACGCCACCGCCCTGAAATTCGGGCGCTTGCGCAGAAATCCGATTGGAAAGATTGTATGCGCGGGTAGCCGGACAAGCCGGCATGCCGGACCGGAATGGCTGCTGGAAATCGGGATGCTGCGCGTTTGCCTGGCCTTTGTCGCTATCGCCTCCTTGACGGGCGCCTCCTTGACGGGCCCGTCGGCGGCGGAGCCGCGCGCGTCCCATCTTTTCGACCGACCCGACCTCGCGGCGGCCTATTCCGGCCAATCCGATCTCGTCACCGCATATACGACTGGCATGGCGCGCTACCGGCTTCAATATTCGGGCCAAGGGGCCCAGACCGGTCTGGCCGCGCCGCTCGAGCCTCGGCTGCTGCGGCCTGAATTCCAGCAACGGACATGGCGCTCGGCGGACGGCAGCCTGCTGCAGGGCTTTGCCGGCAAGGGCGGTTTCCGGCTGACCACAGGCAACTGCGTGAGCCGCATCTGCATGGCCAGCGAGTGCAGCGAAGCCGGCTGGCCGCTCTATGCCTGCAGCGACGGGCGCAAGCGCAAGATGTCGGTCAACAGCTTCGTGACGGCAACATTCGACGGCGTCTCCTACCGGCGGCTGAGCGCGCCGCCGGAGCCGTGACGTCTGCTCGCTCGATCGTGCGGTTGCACTTCGACGGTCGACATCCTGCTTCGACCGAAACGCGGCCTGCACCGCGCGGTAGGCCGTGACCGGCAAATAGACAAGTGGTTCTCGCCGGCGTGCAGTTCGAAGCTGGCGCGGGCCAGGTATGGCATCCAGGTGCCGCCATGCGTGGATATCCTGTCCCGGCACGACCAATCCAGTGTAATCTGTGCTAAATTAGCCTTGCCGCATACCGACGCATGCTTACTATCGGGACATGAGCCATTCGCCCGCTTCCTTCAAGCTGATCTTTGTCACCGGCTGCATGAGAAGCGGCACGTCTCTGCTGCACAGGCTGATTTCCACATCACCCGACACAGGTGAAAGGCTCGCCCCAGCGCGGTTGATCGCGGACATTCTGCAGCTTTACATGCGCTACGGCGGAGAAGACAGCGCCTTCGCAGCGGATTATCTTCAATCGCCCGATGCGCTTTTGGGCGAAACGCGCCGGTTCCTCCAGGCCCGCCTCCATGACGCCTGGCTTCATTCCGGCAAGCCGCAATGCCTCGCGCTGCGAACCGTCGAGGTCGCGCCAATGCTGCCATTGGTTGCCCAGTTGCTGCCGGAGGCAAAATTCGCAATCGCGGTCCGCGAGCCGAAGGACACGATCACATCAATCCTCGCCGTAGGCGCCAAGCAACGGCTCCTGGGACGCAGGACGCTTGCTTCTGCGGGCAGTGTCGGTCGGCTCTGCAAGACATACAATCGGGCATATCTGGCGACCCTGAGAAGGCATCGCACGGACGAGCGGTTTCGCGACAGAGCCGTCTTCGTGCGCTACGAGGATGCGGTCGCCGATCCCGCCGCCGTGCTCGCCAAGGTCTGGCAGAGTTTCGGATTGCGGCCTGGCAACGGTGTACTGACGGCCGATCCGGCCAAACGCGCCAGCATCAGCGAACTGCTGACCCATCGCTACTGGCGTTCGTATCGCACGGACCTGTCGGAAGCGCCAGTTTCGGCGCGAAGCATTGGCAGCTACAGATCGGCGCTCACGGCATCCGACATCTGGAATGTGAACTGGCGATGCCGCATACTGCGCCGGGCGTTTGGGTACGCAGAGCACTGGGTGGGGGATTTGCGAGATCGACGGGACAACTACGAAGTCCGTTAGCGGGACGGCGTCAAGAGCGAAACAAGGCCAGGATTCGACCACGTCGGAAACCGTCGCGGTCGGTACGCTCGATTCACGCCTTCGGGAGGAGATGTTCGGCCTCTACGAACGTCACTACGACGCAGCCGACCGCGGGCGGTTCGAACACGATCTGGCCGAGAAAGACTCCGTCGTGCTGGTGCGGTCCGAAGCGGGAGACATCGTCGGCTTTTCGACCATCCTCGTCGGCAGGCAAGAGGTGGACGGGGCCGAGATCAACTATCTGTTCTCGGGCGATACGGTCCTCGATTCCTCGCGCTGGGGAGATTCCGTGCTGCTGCGGGCCTGGTTCAAAGCCGCCGGGACGATCAAGGCTGAAGTCGGCGATAGCCAGCTGTTCTGGTTTCCCATCGTCAAGGGGCACAGGACCTATCGTATCCTTCCCAACTTCTTCCGACGGCACTTCCCTGCGGCGGACGCAGTTGCAGCGCCAAACCTGCGGCGCATCCGCGACGGGATCGCCACCGCCCGCTATGGCAAATATTTCGACCCTGAGACCGGGTTGATCGACTTCGGCGAGTCACAGGGACATTTGCGTCAAGAATGGGTCGATGCCGAACGGATGGCCCGGCACAATCGCCACACAGCCTTCTTCCTCGACGCCAACCCTTCCTACCACCGTGGCGTCGAACTGGCGTGCCTTGCCGAGCTCGCCTTGTCCAATCTGCAGCGATACGGCGCGACGAGTTTCGCCGAAGGCATGGCGCATGCCCGTTAAGTGTCGCCAAGTCCTGGGATGCTCATCGGCTGTGTTAGGCAGCCAGCCGCAAGACCAATCGATCGAGCCCGCGGAACGACGAATTGTCCATCCATCTTACCCCTCCTTCCACCGGCTCGATGACGGACCAGAGCCCGAGCGCCGCGGCCAGCATCGACCGCGCCTCCATCTCGGCCAGCGCGCGACCGATGCAGACATGCGGTCCTTTGCCGAAAGCGAGGTTCTGGCCGACCGGCCTGCGCAGATCGAAGCGGCCGGGTTCGACAAATCGCCGGGGATCGCGGTTTGCCGCGCCAGGGAGCAGGACGACGAGCGTGTCCTTGGCCAGTCTATGCCCGCCGATTTCGATCGTCTCAGTCGGCCAGCGGCAGATTTTCTGGATTGGGGTTTCCAGCCTGAGCGTTTCGGCAATGGCGTTGGCCGCAAGCTTCGGTTCGGCACGCAGCATGGCCAGCTGATCCGGAGCCTGAGCCAGATGGTAAAACAGGTGGCTGATGAGGTGCACCGTCGTCTCGTGACCGGCAAAGGCAAGCAGAGCAAGATTTGCGCCCGCGACGTCCAGGCCAACCTTGTTGACGAGGTCCGGCAAACCCGCAAGCAGCATCGGCAATTCGCGGCCTTCGAGCAGCATTGCGGCATGCGCCGTGAAGTAGGCCGACATTTCGCTGACGGCGTTGGCCGTTTCATCGAAGGCGGTGTCGAACCCGCCATCGAGCAGTTCGCGCGCCGCCATCGACCAAACACGCAGCCGCGGCATATCGGCAGCCGGCACACCCAGCAGGCGTGCAATGACGCGCTCGGGAACTGCCCGGGCAAAAGCCTGGACGATGTCGAGATCACCGTCGGAGATTGCGGTACAGTGCAGTTCGACGGCCTCGTCGACAAAAGGCTTGAAAGCGGCCGGGCCTCTGCCGGCAAACGGTTTCTGGAACGCGGCCCGGATCGCGGCGTGGGTGGAACCTTCCTGGTAGATCAGCCAGTTGCGCAACGCGGAGTTCGACGCGTCGCTGTGGGCCGGGGGCAGATGCGACATCCGCGGGTCGGTCAGGCAGGCGGCGACAAGGTCGAAGCGCGAGACATAGACATTATCCCAGGGCGCTCGCCAGACTGGAGCCTCGCTGCGCATCGCGTCATAGAGCGCATAGACATTTCCGAACGCTTTGAAGGAGCCGGAGCGAATGCCGACCCAGCGGCCCTCACCCTGCATGGACAGGTCCGCGTCCGTATCGCGACCGGACTCTGGGCACCGTCCCAGCCATGAATGTCTTCCCTCCAAGTCCCGTCTATTATCTTTGCGTGGAGGAGCACGCATACACAATCGGCGTGTTCCTCGAATACTACGCTACCCCGCTCAATGGGCTACTGCGCATACTCCCTTATGAACAGCTCGGCAATCTCGGCCTGGTGGCGCCCGGAACTTTCATATTCACTGATTTCGAAAGGCTGTCGCCCAGCCAGATGCATGCTGCGACGGCGCTCCATGACAGGATTGCAGCCCAGTATCCGGCTCTGCCGCTGCTCAACAATCCAGCTGCCGCGCTTGGCCGTTTCGAGCTTCTCAAGCGGCTGAAGGCCGCCGGCCTCAACCGCTTCGACGTCTACCGCATTGGAGAGCGCGAAACGATAAGCCGCTTTCCGGTGTTCCTGCGCTGGGCAAGCCAGCATGTGGCGCCCCTATCCGGTCTGCTTCACAACGCGGACGAACTGACGAAGGCCATTGCCCGGCTGCCGGCGGAAATCCGCGACGATCCCGATCTCATGATCGTCGAATTCGGTGCCGCGCCTGCGGCTGACGGACAGTACCGGAAATATTCGGCATTTCGCGTCGGAGAGACGATTTACGCCCAGCACTGCTTCATCAATTCGGACTGGTACGTGAAATATTCGAACGCCAAGCTCAGTGAAGCCGAACGGGCGGAGCACCACGACTATGTTCGCGAGAACCCTCATGCGGAACGACTGAAAGCCATCTTCGACCTCGCGCGTATCGAATACGGCCGCATCGACTATGGTCTGATCGATGGGCAGATCCAGACATTCGAGATCAACAGCAATCCGACAGTGAACTCGCGGCCACCCTGGTGGGACACGAAAGCGAACTACGTCTTCTACGCGGACCTTCACAGCCAGGCCATGCTGGGATTGACCGGGCCGTCCTCTGGCCCGCCGATCCGGATCGGGCTTGGGTCGCGAAACGCGGAGGACGTGCACAGACAAGCAGTCCGTCGCGTGCGGCGGCGCATCCGCAAGCTCTATTTCAGGCGAAGCATCTCGCTGCGGAGCTTGAAGGCACGCTTGCGAACGTTTCTCGGCAAAATCAAATAAAATGTCTGCCAGCAATTGAACGGTTGCGACGGGGGCGTCGGGCGTGGCATCCCGTTTCGCAGTTGAGTTCGAAAGCGGAACCCTTGGCGCGCCCATCCGAAAGTGTTCGACGATCCGCCTCTAAGGTCAGCCTTAGCCGCGCACTATCGAAACTCGGGCTGTGCTCGCGCAAGCAGGCCGAGCTTTTGATCGCCGAGGGGCGCGTACGGGTGGGCGGCAAGGTGGCGCGCGACCCTTCGCTTCGGGTCGACCTCGACCGCGACCGCATCACCGTCGACGGCGAGCGCGTCGTCGCGGAGCGCAAGGTCTATCTGATGCTCAACAAGCCGCGCGGGCTGGTCACGACCCGTGACGATCCCGAAGGCCGCGGCACGGTCTATGACTGCCTGGAAGGGCTCGACCTGCCGTTCGTGTCGCCAGTCGGCCGGCTCGACAAGGCGAGCGAAGGGCTGCTTTTGCTGAGCAACGACACGCGCTGGGCGAACGGCCTGCTCGATCCAGCTTCGCATGTCGCCAAGACCTATCATGTGCAGATCGCCGCTGCGCCCGACGAGGGAATGCTTGAGCGCTTTCGTCAGGGCGCCGTCGTCGATGGCGAGTTGCTCACGGCAAGCTCGATCGCGCTGTTGCGCAGCGGCGGGCGGACGGCCTGGCTGGAGATCGTGCTCGACGAGGGGCGCAACCGGCAGATTCGCCGGCTGCTCGGCGTTTTCGACATCGAAGTGCTGAGGCTGATCAGGGTGGCGATCGGCGGTCTTGAGCTTGGCGAGCTTGCCAAGGGTCAGGCGCGGCATCTGACGAGTGAGGAGCTGGCGATGCTTGCGTCGTAAGGCGCGAGCGTCCCCCCTCACCCGGATTGCCAACCGAATTGCGAAGGGCAATTCGGGGCAATCCGACCTCTCCCCGGTGGGGAGAGGAGCTCTTCAGCGCCGGCGCCAACCTCTTCTCCCCTCGGGGAGAAGGTGGCCGCGTAGCGGCCGGATGAGGGGGAGTCCGCTGTCCCTACTTCTGGTTCCACCGCCGGATCACCGGCTCGGTCAGATCGTGCTCATAGCCGAGGATGCTGAGGCTCGCGGTATCGAGCACGAATTGCGCGCCGCCTGCCGGCGGCAGGCCGACCCAGCGCGCCGCGAAGACACGCAGGAAATGCGAGCTGGAGAAGATGAGCACATTGCCGGCAACCGCGCGAACCCCGGCGATGACGGCATCGGCGCGGGCGCCGACATCGGCCGCCGTCTCGCCGTCCGGACACCCGTCGCGAAACAACTGCCAGCCGGGACGCCCGGCGAGGATCTCCTTGGTCGTCACGCCTTCATAGGCGCCATAATCCCATTCCTGCAGGTCCGGTTTCTTGACCGCGCGCTCGCCGAAGCCGGCGAGCCGGCAGGTATCGAAGGCGCGTTGCGACGGGCTCGACCAGACCGCCTGGAAGGTGACGCCCTTGAGACGCTCGGCGACGCCGCGCGCGGCCTCCTCGCCTTTCGCCGTCAGCGGGATGTCGGTGCGGCCGGTGTGCCTGCCCGAGAGGCTCCATTCCGTCTCGCCATGACGGACAAGATAGATCTCGGGATACGCGCTGCTCATCGACCGCCCTCTTGGCTGACTATTTCGCCGGGAATCCGGCTGGCGCAGCCTATGCGGCGGCCGACAAAAAGAACAGGCCGCGGCAGAGCCACGGCCTGTCCGGCATCGGGAGGATGCCGTTGTCTTTCGCAATTCAGGACGGTGATCAGGCGGGTTGCAGCCCGCCCGACAGCGCGAGGTCGGCCTCCTCCGGCAATTGACCGGCCATGGCGGCGGCGAATTGCTTCCGGTCGAGCTCGCCTTCCCAGCGCGCCACGACGATGGTCGCGACCGCGTTGCCGACGAAGTTGGTGAGCGCGCGGCATTCCGACATGAAGCGGTCGACGCCGAGGATCAGCGCCATGCCGGCGACCGGCACCGAGGGCACGACCGAGAGCGTGGCAGCCAAGGTGATGAAGCCGGCGCCGGTGATGCCTGCAGCGCCTTTGGAGCTCAGCATGGCGACGAGCAAAAGCAGGATCTGGTCGCCGAAGCTGAGCGGCGTGTCGGTCGCCTGAGCGATGAAGAGCGCTGCCAGCGTCATGTAGATGTTGGTGCCGTCGAGGTTGAAGGAATAGCCGGTCGGGATGACCAGGCCGACCACCGAGCGGTTGCAGCCGGCGCGCTCCATCTTGGCCATCAGGCCGGGAAGTGCCGCTTCCGACGACGAGGTGCCGAGCACCAGGAGCAGCTCTTCCTTGATGTAGCGGATCAGCGCCAGGATGGAGAAGCCGTTGTACCATGCGACGGCGCCAAGAACGACGAGCACGAAGAGCAGCGACGTCAGATAGAAGGTGCCGATCAGCATGGCGAGGTTGGCGATCGCGCCGATGCCGTATTTGCCGACAGTGAAGGCCATGGCGCCGAAAGCGCCGATGGGAGCCGCCTTCATCAGGATGGCAACGAGGCGGAAGACCGGCGCGGTCAGCGCCTGCAGGAAATCGACCACAGGGCGGCCACGCTCGCCGACCAACGCCAGCGCTATGCCGAACAGCACCGAGAAGAACAGCACCTGCAGGATGTCGCCTTCAGCAAACGCGCCGGTGATGGTGTCGGGGATGATGTTCATCAGGAAGCCGACGATCGAGGTGTCGTGCGCCTTCTCGGTGAAGGTCGCCACTTTCGAGGGGTCGAGGGTCGCGGGATTGATGTGCATGCCGGCGCCGGGTTGGATGACGTTGGACACGACGAGGCCGACGACGAGCGCCAATGTCGAGAAGACGAGGAAATAGATCATCGCCTTGCCGGCGACGCGGCCGACCTTGTGCAGATCGGAAACGCCGGCGATGCCGGTCGCCACTGTGAGGAAGATCACCGGCGCGATGACCATCTTGACCAGCTTGATGAAGGCATCGCCAAGCGGCTTCAGCGAGGCGCCCAGATCGGGATAGAAATGGCCAAGCAGGATGCCGGCGGCGATCGCCGCCAGGACCTGCACATAAAGATGCCGGTAAAAGGGGATTTTGCCGCGTGGTTCGGCGGCAGCGATTGCTGTCTGCATGATGTCCTCCGTTCGGCCCCCGATCGAGACGCTCGACCTCCCTGGGGGCTGTTGACCTCCACAGCCTCGCGGCTGCTGCAGATGCATCAGCAATGCGCATGCCAGATGACGCCCAAAGCCTCTGAATATTGATCTTGTTGGCTTTTTCGAACCAATGACGGCATCCTCGAGAGCGTTCGTGCGATTATCCGCATAGGTCGAATTGCGCCTTGTGCGAAAACATGCACAGATGCGGCATGCTGCAACGCCCTGCCGCTGCCCTCGCCCCGACGCCCGAACTGCTTGCCGGGCGGGCGCGGCGCGCCTGGCTGCTGTTTACGGCAGCGGTGCTGGCGATCATCGCGGCAGCGCTTTACGGCGCAGGTCTCTATGGCCGCTCGACCGAGATCGAGGCTTTAGCCACGCAAGGACGCACCGACGCCAACCTCAAGGTCGCGCTGCTGCGCGCGGTGCTGGAAAACCCGCGCGCGCTGCCGCTCCTCCTGTCGGAGGACCAGCAGGTGCATGACGCGCTGAGCGAGCGCAGCCCTGCGTCGATCGATGTCTTGAACCGCAAGCTCGAAGGGCTGGTGTCGGGAACCAAGGCCTCGGTGCTCTATGTCACCGGCACGGACGGCCTGGCGATCGCTTCCAGCAACTGGCGCGAGCCGGTGAGCTTCGTCGGCAACGACTATGGTTTCCGCGCCTATTTCTCGGGCGCGATGGAAACCGGCACGGCCGAGTATTTCGCGCTCGGCAATGTCAGCAAGCGCCCGGGCCTTTACATCTCGCGCCGCGTCGACGGCGCTTCGGGGCCGCTCGGCGTGGTCGTGGTCAAGATGGAGTTCGACCAGCTCGAGTCCGACTGGCGCGAGGCGAACCGGCCGGCCTATGTCAGCGATGCGCATGGCGTGGTGCTGATCACGAGCGTGCCCTCCTGGCGGTTCCTGACGACGGAGCCGCTCAGCCGGCCGGTGCTTGCGGATATCCGCGCCAATCAGCAGTTCGGCGATGCGCCGCTGGTGCCCTTGCCGATCACGAAACCGCAACCGCTGAGCTCCGGCGTCGCGCTTGTCCATGCGATCACGCCAGGGGGCAGCGACGCCGAGTATCTGCGGCTGTCGACCGCGGTGCCGTCGACGCCCTGGCGGCTCGACTATCTCGTTCCGGCCGAAGCGCCGGTCGCGGCGGCGCAGCGCGAAATGCGGCTCTTGGCGCTCGGTGTCCTCGTGCCGCTCATCGCCTTTGCCGCCTATCTGTTGTGGCGCCGGCAATCCGGGCAGATGCGGATCGCCGCCGAACAGGCAGCACGCGCCGAGCTGGAACGCCGCGTCGTCGAGCGCACGCAGGATCTGAGCCTGGCGCGCGACAGGCTGCAGGCCGAGATCATCGACCATCGCAGCACCGAGGCGAAGCTGCAGGTGATGCAGCAAGAGCTGGTGCAGGCCAACCGGCTTGCCACCCTTGGCCAGGTCGCCGCCGGCGTAGCGCATGAAATCAACCAACCGGTGGCGACGATCCGCGCCTATGCCGACAACGCGCGCGTCTTCCTCGAGCGCAAGCAGAGCGCCTCGGCCGAAGAGAACCTTGACGCCATCGCCGCGCTGACCGAGCGCATCGGCACGATCACCGAGGAGCTGAAAGCCTTCGCCCGAAAGGGCCGCACCGCGGCCGAGCCCATTGAATTGCGCGGCGTGATCGAAGGCGCCGTGGTGCTGCTCAGGAGCCGCTTCGCCGGCCGGCTGGACGCGCTGGCGATCACGCTGCCGCCGCCGGCGCTGAAGGTGATGGGCAACCGGCTGCGGCTGGAGCAGGTGCTGATCAACCTTTTCCAGAACGCGCTGGAGGCGCTCGATGGCCGCGATGATGCGAGGGTCGAAGTCTCCGCCGCCGAAACCGCCGAGGACGTGGCGTTGGTCGTCTCCGACAACGGGCCGGGCATCCCGCGCGCGATCCTGAAATCCCTGTTCACGCCCTTCAACACCTCCAAGGAAAAAGGTCTCGGGCTCGGCCTCGTTATCGCCAAGGACATCGTCGCCGACTATGGCGGGCGCATCGAGGTGTCGAGCAGCGGCCAGGGAACCCGCTTCACCATCCATCTGTCGAAAGCCGGCGCAGCATGACGAAGCACGATCCGGCACCGGTGATACTGGTCGATGACGACGGCGATCTGCTCAAGGCGACAAGGCAGACGCTGGAGCTGGCCGGCTTTGCGGTGTCGGCCTACGCGGTGGCGAGCGAAGCGCTGGCGGCGCTCGACAGGAATTTCGCCGGCGCGGTTGTCTCGGACATCCGCATGCCGGAGATCGACGGCCTGCAGCTTTTCGATCGCGTCTTGCGGCTCGATCCCGACATTCCCGTCATCCTGGTCACCGGCCATGGCGACATCGCGATGGCGGTCAAGGCGATCAAGGACGGCGCCTACGACTTCATCACCAAGCCTTTCGCGGCCGACAGGCTGGCACAGAGCGTTGCCCGCGCCGCGGAGAAACGCCGGCTGGTGATGGAAAACCGCGCCTTGCGCGAAGCTGCCGAGCAGGGATTGCCGCTGATCGGCCAGACGCCGGCCATGGAGCGGCTGCGCCGGACGCTGCGGCAGATCGCCGACACCGATGTCGACGTGCTGGTGACCGGCGAGACCGGCTCCGGCAAGGAGGTGGTGGCTGGCCTGCTGCACCGCTGGAGCCGCCGCGCCAAGGGCAATTTCGTCGCGCTCAATTGCGGCACGCTGCCGGAGACGGTCATCGAAAGCGAGCTGTTCGGACACGAGGCCGGCGCCTTCACCGGCGCGCAGAAGAAGCGCGTCGGCCGTATCGAGCATTCGAGCGGCGGCACGCTGTTCCTCGACGAGATCGAGAGCATGCCGGCCGCGACGCAGGTGCAGATGCTGCGCGTGCTCGAAATGCGCGAGGTAACGCCGCTCGGCACCAACGAGGTGCGCCCGGTCGACCTGCGCGTCGTCGCCGCCGCCAAGGTCGATCTCGGCGATCCCAGCCAGCGCGGCGCTTTTCGCGAGGACCTCTATTACCGGCTCAATGTGGTGACGCTTTCCATTCCGCCGCTTCGCGAAAGGCGGGACGACGTGCCGCTGTTGTTCGGCTACTTCGCCGAGCGCGCCGCCGACCGCTTCCGGCGCACCGTGCCGGCGATCTCCACCGCGACCCAGCGTCATCTGAAGGACCATGACTGGCCGGGCAATGTGCGCGAACTCGCCCATTTCGCCGAACGTTTCGTGCTTGGGCTCGATCATGTCGGCGAAACGCCTTCCCCGGCGGCAATGGAGAGCGACACCGCGATGCCGTTGCCTGAACGGCTCGATCGCTACGAGGCCGAGATCATCCGCGAGACACTTGGTCGCAACGACGGCGACGTCCGCCGCACCATCGAGGCGCTCGGCATTCCGCGCAAGACCTTCTACGACAAACTGCAGCGGCACGGCATCGTGCGCAGTGATTTTTCCAGGTAGATCAGGGCCAGAGCTGGAGCATGATGTCGTCCGAAAACCGCTTCACCTTTTTCGGCATCATGCCCTGGAACCGCAACGCCGCTACGCCGTTGAGATTGGCCGGGAAACCGTGGCACGAGGGCATCAGCCGAACGGCGAATGCATCGCCGTGGCGGCTTTGCCGGGTTGCGCTCGGCAGGCGTTGATGGTTTGTTGCCGCCCAGCGGAGAACGAATGATGCGCGAATCCCTCGGTCAAGACGAATACGGCTCGACCAGCCCTTTCGACCCGGACGACCTGCCCAATCTTAATGCAATGGGGCCGGCGATGGGCAGCGGCAATGATTTCGAGAAATATGCCGTCGCCGTCATCATCGTCTTCGGCGCGCTGATCATCGGCGGTCTGATGGCCGCCTCCATGTCCTTCGGCCATCGCAACGGCTTCCTGTTCGCGCTCGGCGGCGCCACGGCGGCCTGGATTTCGGGCAATGCGCTGCTGCTCGACCGGCCGCGCATCTACGCGCTGTTCGTCGCCATTGCCGCCGTCATGCTGATCGCCTCGACCATCACGTTGGTGACCTGAGAAAACAATCCAGCTGCTTCGAGATCGAACCAACCCAGAGCGCTTCGCGGAAACGGCGAACCGTTCTCCTTGTTTTACGCAATCCCGGGCGGAAGGCCACGGCGAGGTCGCCGAGCCCAATCGCTCACACTTTTCCTGGAATTACTCCAGGCATCAGACGGCCTCGGATGGCGCTACAGATGCTTCGGTCTCCCATTCGGCAACGTCGGCCTTGATCGGATGGTAGAGCATGGCTCGCTGCGTGAATGCGGTATCGTCTTCGTGAAAATAAGCCGTCATCGATGGGCGCCAGACGAATGTCCCCGGACTGAGAAGCACGTCCTTCGCCACATTCAGATAGTTTCGCCTCCTTCGGCGCCAAGGCACGAACGGCCCGGTCCCGCCGATGTCCTCGATTCTCAGCCCATGGACGCGCGCAATAGTCGGCACGAGGAATTCGTAGTGCCCACTCCATTCGCCTGTCGAAAGCGCCTCCTCGTAGGTGGCAATAAAGCGCCTCGAAACGCGCATGATGGGCATAAATGCCCTCGTGAACCGTGATTTCGGACACGGCCCATTTGCAGAGTTCCAGAATGCCCAGCGCGGGTCGCGGCGACGCGTATTGAGCGTCGTCGTCAGCAAGTCCGCGCCGTTATTTGAAAACTGCCGAAAAAAATCGAGCCACCGGCCGGCAAAGTCGACGTCATATTCGAGAACCCAGACGAACTCCCGATTTGCAGACTTCGCCAAAGGGAAGAGGACGATGTCCATATGGCCCGACAAATTCCCGTTATTCACGGTTTGCCGCACGCGCACGGAGGTCCGGTCGATCTCGAATTCTCCTCGTCCGGCGACGAGGTCGCCCAACGTCCACGGATTATAGGCGAACTGCCAGTCGATGATCTCCCGCGTTTCGCTGCGGAGACGGTCAAAATGAGCCTGTATTCGATCGTTCAGCACATGCGTTATGAAGATTCCTGCCGGCCGGCCACCCGTCGATGGGCCGAGCCTTGGCCGCTGAAACGCTGCGAAGCGAAAGGGATTCATCGGCGGGCGATCCTGCGGAAAAGCCGCGTCCAGAGATACCGACATTTCAACAATTCGAACGCTCCCCGCTCGTCTTTTCATAGAATTCAAGTTTGCTGGCCCGCTGCCCGCGGCTTCGTACAGGTCTACTTGCGAAGCATATTAAAGGGATATGGGAACGGGCGTCCGCTCCTTCGCCTTCTAACGATTTTCCATTGATCTTCAATGGCCTGAGCCATCGTGGCGCCGATGGGTCGTCCAGGGTCGCATTCCCTGCCCGGGCGGTGACAACACCGTCGCTGTGGCCGGTTGGGTGGCGCCGGCCGAGGCGACACCGCTGCCACGTCAAATGGCCGACCGATCATAGGCCCCGGGCCTAGTATCCCAGCGCCTCGCCGGCAGCCGCGCGGCTGTCCATGGCGCCGTTGTAGCGTGCGCCACCGCCCTTTTCGATTTCCGCCAGGCTTTTGCCGCCGACAAGGATGCCGGCGGCCCGACCCCAGGTCTCGTCGCTCAGGTCGAGGTGATAACCCATGCCGGCAAGCAGCTTCTCCGTGTCCGGGGACAGGCCGAACGGCTCAACATAGACCGTATCGGGCAGCCATTGATGATGGATGCGCGGCGCGTCGATTGCTTCCTGGATATCCATGCCGTGATCGATCACGTTGACGATCGCCTCCAGCGTGATGGTGATGATGCGCGAGCCGCCCGGGCTGCCTATGACCATGAACGGCTTGCCGTCCTTCGTCACGATCGTCGGGCTCATCGAGGATAAAGGCGTCTTCTTCGGCTGAATGGCGTTGGCCTCGCCCTGGACCAGCCCGTAGAGGTTGGGCACGCCGGGCTTCTGGGTGAAATCGTCCATCTCGTTGTTGAGCAGGATGCCGGTGCCGTCGGCGACGACGCCGGCGCCGTAGGAGCCGTTCAGCGTGTAGGTGACGGCGACCGCGTTGCCGTCGTTGTCGATGATCGAATAGTGGGTGGTTTCCTTCGGCTCGCCGAAACCTTTCGGCATCAGGTCCTTCGACACGCCGGCGCGGAAGGGATCGATCTTGTCGCGGATGTCCTTGGCGTAGTTCTTGTCGAGCAGCTTCGAGACCGGATTGTCGACGAAGTCCGGGTCGCCGAGCGCCGAATTGCGGTCGACATAGGCATGGCGCATGGCCTCGACCATGACATGGACTGTCTCGGCCGAGCCGGCGCCGAGATAGGACAGCGGATAGCCTTCCAGCACATTGAGGATTTCGCAGATGATGACGCCGCCCGAGCTCGGCGGCGGAGAGGAGATGATCTCGTAGCCGCGGTAGTCGCAGGTCACCGGCTTTAGCTCACGCACCGCATATTGCTCGAAATCGGCCTTGGCGAGGATACCGCCCTTGGCGCCGCTCGCCTTGACGATGGCATCGGCAATGGCGCCCTTGTAGAAGGCGTCCGGCCCCTTTTGCGAGATCGCCGACAGCGAGGCGGCGAGGTCCGGCTGAACGAGCTTCTCGCCGATGCCATAAGGCTTGCCGTCGTTCTTCAGGAAGATGGCGGCCGCCGCCGTGTCCTTCGCCAGCCGGTCGGCGCTGTCGGCGAACGAAGCCGCGTCGCCCTGGGTGAGGATGAAACCGTCCTTGGCATAGGCGATCGCCGGCGCCACCAGATCCTGCCTCGAAAGCGTGCCGTATTTCTCGCGCGCCATCTCGAAGCCGGCCACCGAGCCCGGCACGCCGACGGCAAGATAGCCGTCGAGGCTGGCTCCCTTGATCGGCTTGCCGTCCTTGTCGAGATACATGGTCCTGGTGGCGGCGAGCGGCGCGCGCTCGCGGAAATCGATGAAGGTGGTGCGGCCGTCCTTCAGCCGGATGGTCATGAACCCTCCGCCGCCGATATTGCCCGCTTCGGGAAAGACCACGGCCAGCGCGTAGCCGACCGCGACAGCGGCATCGACGGCGTTGCCGCCTTTCTTCAGCACGTCGACACCGACTTCGGTCGCCAGATGCTGCTCCGTGACCACCATGCCGTGCTCGCCCTTGGCTGGAGCAGGCGACGCGGCGAAGACGGCGGATGATATGAACGCGAAGGTAAGCGAAAGGCCGAGGGCGATCAGCGACCGGCGGGTGAGATGCATGGCGGGCTCTCCGGGCGTGGGGAGCTTAGGAAAGACCGTTGAGGTGGGTGAGTCCAGCCAATAGTGACGGCTGGCGATCCTTCACACCCCCTCTGGCCTGCCGGCCATCTCCCCCGCAAGGGGGGAGATTGGATGTCGCCGTCGCTTTCGCCAATCGCCGACGTTGCAGGAACCGCTCCGTCGGCGAAACTGCTGATCTCCCCCTTGCGGGGGAGATGTCCGGCAGGACAGAGGGAGGTGCTCAAGCGCCGCCCCTCGCCGCCGATCGATCTACACAATCCCTCCACCGCCGCCGGCGACCGCCGGCCGTTCCGCCGCCACCTTGGCCCGGTAACCCGCCTCGCGATAGGCAGCAACCGGATCGATGGCGCCGCCGGTCCTGAGCCGCGCCATGGCGAGGATCGGCTCGACATCGGTGCGGTAGGCCGTCTTCAGCGTCTGCGTCGCCATCAGCGCGTCATTGGCCTCCTGGAAGCCCTCAAGCGCCTTGCGGTCGACCAGCAGCGCCTGTGCATAGGCGCGCTGTACCTCGACCGCCGACAGCATCAGGCTTTCGATCGGATCGGTGACGTTGTGGCTTTGGTCAAGCATATGCGCGGGGTGGAAGCCCTCAGCGCCGGCGAGTTCGGCATCGACCAGCTCGTTGAAGACAAGGAACAGCCGGTAGGGGTCGATCGAACCGGCATCGAGATCGTCGTCACCATATTTGGAATCGTTGAAGTGGAAGCCCCCCAGCTTTTTGAACTGGATCAGCCGCGACACGATCATCTCGATGTTGACGTTGGGCGCGTGGTGGCCGAGGTCGACCAGGCAGAAGGCTTTATCGCCGAGCTCTTTCGCGATGATGTAGTTGGTGCCCCAGTCCTGCACGACCGTCGAATAGAAGGCCGGCTCATACATCTTGTGCTCGGTGAACAGCCGCCAGTCGTCCGGCAGGCCGGCATAAATCTCGCGCATGGCGTCGAGATAGCGTTCGAAGGCTTTCGCAAAATTGACCTGGCCGGGGAAGTTCGAACCGTCGCCGATCCAGACCGTCAGCGCCTTGGAGCCCAGCGTCCTGCCGATCTCGATGCATTCGAGATTGTGCTCGACCGCCTGGCGGCGCGTGCCGGCATCGGCATGCGACAAAGAGCCGAATTTGTAGGAGAGCCTCTGGTCCTTGGCATCGGAGAAGGTGTTGGAATTCATGGCGTCGAAGCCGAGGCCGAAACGCGAGGCCGCCTGCTTCAGCCGGTTCGGATCGGCCTTGTCCCACGGGATGTGTAGCGAGACGGTCGGCGTCGCCTGCGTCAGCTGGGCAATGACGGCACAGTCCTCGATCTTGTCGAAGATGTCGCGCGGCTCGCCGGGGCCTGGGAAACGGGCAAAGCGCGTGCCGCCGGTGCCGACGCCCCAGGACGGGATCGCGACGGCGAATTTCTCGACCTTGTCGCGGATGGCGTCGATGGCGATGCCGCGGCGGTCGAGACGCTCGCCGAGCGAGGCGTAGTCGCGGTCGAGGTTGGCTTTGCGCGCGGCGTTGTGGCTGGCGACGAGGTCGGCGGAGATGATGACTTCAGACAATGCAATTCCTCCCAGTACTCGTTCGGCTGGCGCCGCCCCTCATCCGCCCTTCTGGCACCTTCTCCCCGTATAGTGACGGGGAGAAGGGAAGTGCGCCTAGCGCGTAAAGCTTTGTGCGTTGCCGGCGTCGACGTTGACGATGTTGCCGGTCGATTTGGCCGACATGTCGGAGGCGAAGAAGTAGATCGCTTCGGCAATGTCTTCCGGGAAGACCGAGCGTTTCAGCATCGAGCGCGAGCGGTAATGCTCCTCGAGATCGTCGGTCGACATCTTGTAGGCGGCGGCGCGCTGTTCTTTCCACTCGCCGGTCCAGATCTTGGAGCCTCGCAGCACGGCGTCCGGATTGACGACGTTGACCCTGATCTGCGCTTCCGCGCCTTCCAGCGCCAGGCAGCGAGCGAGATGGATCTCGGCCGCCTTGGCGGTGCAATAGGCAGACGCGTTCGGCGAGGCGGCGAGCCCGTTCTTGGAGGCGACGAAGACGACGTTGCCGCCGATCTTCTGGGCGCGGAACAGCCGGAAAGCCTCGCGGGAGACGAGGAAATAGCCGGTGGACAGGATGTCCATGTTCTTGTTCCACAGGGCCAGTGTCGTTTCCTCGATCGGCGCGGAGGAGGCGAGGCCGGCATTGGAGACCAGGATGTCGATGCCGCCGAACTCGACCGCCGTCTCGGCGAAACCGGAAAGCACCTGATCCTCGGAGGTGACATCGATCCGCACCGGGCGGACGAAGTCCTTTCCGAAAGCTTTCGAAAGCTCGTCATTGGCGCTGGCGAGCGCTGCCTCGTCGATATCGGCGAGCACCACGCAGGCGCCTTCGCGCAGCAGCCGGTTGGCGGTGGCGCGACCGATGCCGCCGGCGCCGCCGGTGACCAAGGCGATCTGGCCGGCCAGCGCCTTCGGCTTCGGCAGGCGCTGGAGCTTGGCTTCCTCGAGCTGCCAGTATTCGATGTCGAAGGCTTCCTGCGCCGGCAGGCCGACATAGGACGAGACCGTCGAGGCGCCGCGCATGACATTGATGGCGTTGACGTAGAACTCGCCGGAGATGCGCGCCGTCGCCTTGTCACCAGCAAAGGTGAACATGCCGACGCCGGGCATCAGATAGACCACCGGATTGGGATCTCGGATGGCGGGCGAATCCGGATGCTTGCATGCGTCGTAGTAGGCCTGATAGCCGACGCGGTATTCGGCGATGTCATCCGCCAGGCGGGCGATGACGGCGTCGACATCGGGCTTTGCCGGATCGAACTCGATCACCAGCGGCCGGATCTTGGTGCGCAGGAAATGGTCGGGGCAAGACGTGCCCAGCGCCGCCAGCGGCCGCAAATCCTTCGAATTGACGAACTCCAGCACCGCCGGCTGGTCGTCGAAATGGCCGAGCTTGTGACTTTTCTCGGAGATCAGGCCGCGGATCCTGGGCATCAGCTTGGCGGCGATGGCGCGGCGCGCGGAAGCGTCCAGCGACTTCACCGCCTCGCCGCCGAATATCGCCTTGCCCTGCGATTTGCGCTCGAACCAGTCGATCGCCTGGTTGATCACCGAGATCGTCGTTTCGTAGCATTCCTTTGGCGTGTCGCCCCAGGTGAACAGGCCGTGGCTTTCGAGCACGACGCCCTTGGCCTCGGGATTTTCGAGGCAGAATTTCTCCAGCCACAGGCCGAGCTCGAAGCCCGGCCGCTTCCAGGGCAGCCAGCCGATGGCGTCGCCGAAGATCTCCTTGGTGATCGCCTTGGAATCCTTGGCTGCGGCGACCGCGATGATGGCGTCGGGATGCATGTGGTCGACGCAGGCCTTCGGCACGTAGGCGTGCAGCGGCGTGTCGATCGAGGCCGCGCGCGGATTGAGGTTGAAGGTGCAGTGGGGCAGATAACCCACCATCTCATCCTCATGCTCGACGCCGCGATAAAGAGCTTTGATGGCGCGCAGCTTGTCCATGTAGAGGGTGGCGAAACCGTCGAGCTTGATCGAGGCGCTGTCGCCGCCCGAACCCTTGACCCATAGTACCTCGACATCCTCGCCGGTCAGCGGGTCCTTCTGCCAGACCTTGGACGAGGTGTTGCCGCCGCCATAATTGGTAACCCGCTTGTCGGACCCCAGCGTGTTCGAGCGATAGACCAGAAGCTCGGGACCGCTCATCCCTTCGGCTTTTGCATCGTCCCAAAGATTGGCGAGGCGCGAGCCGGAGCGCTTGTCGAGCATAGGTATCCTCCCTTGGAGCGCGAACGCCGTGCTCCTCTTTCTCGCGGCGAATGTCTACGCAAGCGCCCTGCTTGTCAATCATAAACGATCAAGATCGATCATATTGCACTGCACAATGAAATTATATGATCGGAAATGATTGACACTGCGCGTTTTTTAATGCCTGATGCTCGGGCTGGGAGGAACCATGCACGAAAAAGAACGCCACAGGATCATTCTGTCCGCCGTCCAGGAAAAGCCTGTCGTGACGGTGCAGGAAATGGTCGAGCTGACGGACTCCTCCGAGGCGACGATCCGGCGCGACATCGCGGCGCTCCACGTGCAAAAGCGCCTGCGCCGGGTGCGCGGCGGCGCCGAGGCGATCTCACCGCCGCAATTCATCGGCCTCGCCGGCCGGCCCTTCTCCGTCAACGAAACGTTGAACGCCGCGCAGAAGCGCGCGATCGCGCGGGAAGCGGTGAACCTTTGCACGGACGGCGAGCCGATCATCATCAATGGCGGCACCACCACCTTCCAGATGGTGCATTTCCTGACCGGACGCCGCATGCCGATCTTCACCAATTCCTTCCCGATCGCCGAGCATCTGCTCAAGCATTCGAAGAACACGGTGATGCTGTCGGGCGGCACGATCTACCGCGAGCAGAACATCATCCTGTCGCCCTTCGACAATGACGTGACGCGCAACTTCTATGCGCGGCGCATGTTCATGGGCGCGCAGGGGCTTGGGCCGCTCGGCCTGATGGAAGGCGATCCGCTGCTGATCCAGGCCGAGCAGAAACTAATCGACCAGGCCGACGAACTGGTGGTGCTGGTCGATTCCTCGAAATTCCGCATGCGCTCCAGCCTGATCCTGTGCGGGCTGTCGCGCATCGCGACCGTGATCACCGACGACGGCATCGAGGATCGCGAAGCCAAGATGCTGGAAACGGCGGGCGTGGCGCTGATCGTCGCCCGCGGACAGTCAAGCGACAAGGAAGAATCTTCACTGCAGGCCTGAGGGAAACTCGCGCCCGCAGCGGCGATGGAATGCAACGCTCAAGGGAGGATATTCGATGAGCTTTTTGAAGAAACTGCTGGTTACGGCGGCCTTTTCCGCCGCCATGTTCGTGAATGCCGCCTATGCCGAGAACGTCAAGATCGCGCTGGTCGTGAAGTCGCTCGGCAACGGCTTCTTCGACGCCGCCAACAAGGGCGCCGAGGAAGCGGCCAAGGAATTGGGCGATGTCGACGTCATCTACACCGGTCCGACCAAGGCGACCGCTGAAGCGCAGATCGAGGTGATCAATTCGCTGATCGCGCAGAAGGTCAACGCCATTGCCGTTTCGGCCAATGACGCCGACGCGCTGGTGCCGGTGCTGAAGAAGGCGATGGATCGCGGCATCACCGTGATCTCGTGGGATTCCGGCGTCGCCAAGGACGGCCGCCAGCTCCACCTCAACCCGTCCGACACCGGCCTGATCGGCGAGACCATCATCAAGCTCGCCGCCGACTACCTGCCGGAAGGCGGCGACGTCGCGATCCTCTCGGCATCCTCGACGGCGACGAACCAGAACGCCTGGATCGAAGCGGCCAAGAAGGTGCTGCCGGAGAAGTTCCCGAAGATCAAGCTGGTCGCCACCGTCTATGGCGATGACGACTCGGCCAAGAGCACCGACGAGGCCAAGGGCCTGTTGAAGTCCTATCCGAACCTAAAGGCGATCATCGCGCCGACCACGGTCGGCGTCGTCGCCGCCGCGCAGGTCGTCACCGACGAGAACCTGATCGGCAAGGTCAACGTCACCGGTCTCGCGCTGCCGTCGGAGTTCAAGAAGTTCATCGACAATGGCGCTTCGCAGGCCGTTGCTCTCTGGAACCCGATCGATCTCGGCTATTCGGCGATCTACCTTGCCCATGACCTGGCCGTGAAGAAGGAAGAGGCCAAGCCCGGCGCGACGCTGTCGATCGGCCGCGTCGGCAAGGTGACGCTCGACGACACCAATTCCGCCGCGATGGCTCCGCCCTTCCAGTTCGACAAGACCAACATCGAGAAGTTCTCCAAGATCTATTGATCCTTCTCGACTCCAAGCTCATGCGGCGGGACAATTGTCCCGCCGCATCCTCAAACGGACCTTCTCTCAGGGCCTGATACGGATATGGACACGACAGCCCAGCGCAAACCGGAGACACAGCGGCCCGAGCCCTCTGGTCTCTCCCAAAGCGCCTCTCCGCGCCTGACGCTCTCAGGCATCTCGAAAAGTTTCCCGGGCGTGCGCGCCCTGCACAATGTCAGCCTGTCGCTCTATCCCGGGCAGGTGACGGCGCTGATCGGCGAGAACGGCGCCGGCAAGTCGACGCTGGTCAAGATCATGACCGGCATCTACCAGCCCGATTCAGGCGAGATCGGCATCGACGGCCAGGCCACGGCGCTGCCCAGCGCGCACGCCGCCTTCGGCCACGGCATCACCGCCATCCATCAGGAAACCGTGCTGTTCGACGATCTGTCGGTCGCCGAAAACATCTTCCTCGGCCACGCGCCGCGCACCCGCTTCGGCACCATCGACTGGCGCACCATGCGCAAAAATGCCCGCGAGGTGCTGGAGACGATGCGCGCGGGCCATATCGACGCCGACGCAAGGCTGAAGGACCTCGGCATCGCCAACAAGCATCTGGTCGCCGTCGCCCGCGCCATGTCGATCGATGCCCGTATCGTCATCATGGACGAGCCGACGGCTGCTCTTTCGATGAAGGAGATCGAGGAGCTTTTCCTGCTGATCGAATTCCTGAAGAGCGAAGGCAAGGCGGTGCTCTTCATCAGCCACAAGTTCGACGAGATCTACCGCATCGCCGACCGCTACACCGTCTTCCGCGACGGCGAGATGGTGGGCGAAGGGCTGCTCAAGGATGCCGGCCAGAACGAGATCGTGCGCATGATGGTCGGCCGCAACGTCGACCACATTTTTCCGCAGCGCGAGCCGAAGATCGGCGCGCCGGTGCTCTCCGTCTCCGGCCTGTCGCATCCGACCGAGTTCGACGACATCGGCTTCGAATTGCGCAAGGGCGAGATCCTCGGCTTTTACGGGCTGGTCGGCGCCGGTCGCAGCGAGGTCATGCAGGCGATCGCCGGCATCACCCGCACGAGCCGGGGCGCGATTTCGCTGGACGGCCAGACGATCGCGCCGAAATCGGCCGCGGACTCGATCGAGGCCGGCATCGTCTATGTGCCGGAAGAGCGTGGCAAGCAGGGCGTGGTGATCGGCCTGCCGATCTTCCAGAACGTGTCGCTGCCATCGCTGGCGCGCACCTCGAAATCAGGCGTGCTGAGGCTTGCGGAAGAGTTCTCGCTCGCCCGCTCCTACACCGAACGGCTCGACCTGCGCGCCTCATCGCTCAGCCAGGATGTCGGCACGCTTTCCGGCGGCAACCAGCAGAAGGTGGTCATCGCCAAATGGCTGGCCACAGCGCCCAAGGTGATCATCCTCGACGAGCCGACCAAGGGCATCGACATCGGCTCCAAGGCCGCCGTGCACGGCTTCATGGCCGAGCTGGTCGCGCAAGGCCTGTCGGTGATCATGGTGTCGTCCGAGCTGCCGGAAATCCTCGGCATGTCGGACCGCGTCGTGGTCATGCGCGAAGGCCGCGTCGCGGCGACCTACGACAACAAGGGCCTGGATGCAGAGACGCTGGTTCGAACGGCGGCGGGGATCGCGGCATGAAGAGCTTCCTCAAATATCGCGAGATCTGGCTGCTGGCCGGCATCGTCGTGCTGATCGGCCTGATCTCGACGCGCTTCCCTGGCTTCGCCGACCCGGCCAATCTGCGCCAGGTGTTCAACGACACCTCGATCCTGATGATCCTGGCGCTTGGGCAGATGGTGGTGATCCTGACGCGCTCGATCGATCTCTCGATGGCGTCCAACCTCTGCTTCACCGGCATGGTGGTGGCGATGCTGAACGCCGCGCATCCGGCGATCCCGATCCCTGTGCTGATCGTCATCGCATTGCTCGTCGGGCTGGTGCTCGGCGCCATCAACGGCTTCCTGGTGTGGCGGCTGAACATCCCGTCGATCGTGGTGACGCTGGGCACGCTCACCATCTATCGCGGCGCGACCTTCGTCGTTTCGGGCGGCGCCTGGGTCAATGCCGACCAGATGAGCCCGGACTTCATCAATTTCCAGCGCGTCGCCTTCCTCGGCCTGCCGGTGCTGTCCTGGATCGCACTCTTGGTGATCGCGCTGTTCTTCCTGGTGATGACGCGCACGCAAATCGGCCGCTCGATCTACGCCATTGGCGTCAACCCGACCGCCTCGGTCTATGCCGGCATCGATGTCGGCCGCACGAAATTCATCGTCTTCTGCATCTCCGGCATGATCGGCGGGCTCGCCGGATACTTGTGGATCTCGCGCTACGTGATCGCCTCGGTCGAGGTCGCCAACGGCTATGAGCTCAACATCATCGCCGCCTGCGTCATCGGCGGCATCTCCATCGCCGGCGGCATTGGCTCGGTCGGCGGCGCGGTGCTGGGCGCGCTGTTCCTCGGCATCATCTCCAACGCGCTGCCGGTCATCAACATCTCGCCCTTCTGGCAGATGGCGATCTCGGGCAGCGCCATCATCCTGGCCGTGGTGCTCAACGCGCGCGGCGAGCGCCGGCAGGGCCGCATCATCCTGAGAAAGGCGGAAGCGGCATGACCGACACCCCTGCCCCGCGCCACATCCCCGACCGGCTCGACAAGCCGCTGTCCTCGGCGATCTTCTCCTGGGAGGCGCTGCTGGTCGTCATCGCGGTGGCCATCTTCGCAGTGAACAGTTTTGCTTCGCCCTATTTCTTCGACCCGTGGTCGCTGTCGGACCTGACTTTCAACTTCACCGAAAAGGGGCTGATCGCACTCGCCATGGCGCTGCTGATCATCTCCGGCGAGATCGACCTCTCCGTCGCCGCGATCGTGGCTTTGGCCTCGACCATGATGGGCATGGCCGTGCAGGCCGGCGCCGGAACGCCGGTGCTGGTTCTGATCGGCATTGCCGTCGGCCTCGCCTGCGGCGCCTTCAACGGGCTGCTCGTCACGCGGCTCGGCCTGCCGTCCATCGTCGTCACCATCGGCACGATGAGCCTGTTCCGCGGCATCGCCTTCATCATCCTGGGCGACCAGGCCTACAAGGGCTATCCGGAAAGCTTCGCCTTCTTCGGCCAGGGCTATGTCTGGTGGGTCTTCTCGTTCGAGCTGGCGCTATTCCTCGTCGCGGCTTTGATCTACTGGTTCGTGCTGCACCGTACGAGCTTCGGCCGCCGGGTCTTCGCCATCGGCAACAATCCCGTCGCCTGCCAGTTCTCCGGGGTGCGCGTCGACCGCATCAAATTCATCCTGTTCTGCCTGACCGGGCTGATGTCGGGCATCGCCTCGGTGCTGATCACCTCGCGGCTCGGCTCGACCAGGCCATCGATCGCGCAGGGCTATGAGCTCGAGGCGATCACCATGGTGGTTCTCGGCGGCGTCTCTATCCTCGGCGGCGCCGGCAGCATCCTCGGCGTCGTGCTTGCCGCCTTCATCATGGGGCTGGTGACGTTCGGCCTCGGCCTTCTCAACGTGCCGGGCATCGTCATGTCGATCTTCATCGGCCTGTTGCTGATCATCGTCATCGCGCTGCCGATCGTGTGGCGGCGGCTGCGCGAGGGACGCTTCGCCTGATGGAAAAACACGCCTTCAAGATGAAGCTCAATCCCGGCATGAGGGCTGAGTACAAGCGCCGTCATGACGAGATATGGCCTGAGCTGGTCGCGCTTCTGAAGCAGGCCGGCGTCTCCGATTATTCGATCCATCTCGACGAAGAGACCAACATCCTGTTCGGCGTGCTGTGGCGACGTGACGATCACGGCATGGCCGACCTGCCGAAGCATCCCGTGATGCAGCGCTGGTGGGCGCATATGGCCGACCTCATGGAGACCAAGCCCGACAACGAGCCGGTGGCCGTGCCGCTGGAAACAGTGTTCCATATGGCATGATCGTCGCCGTCATCGATATCGGCAAAACCAACGCCAAGGTGGCGCTGGTCGACCTGTCGACACTGAATGAGATCGCGCTGCGCCGTATCGCCAACGCGCCAGTGCGGCAGGCGCCCTACCCGCATCACGATGTCGAGGCGCTGTGGACCTTCATCCTGAATAGCCTCGCCGATCTCAACCGCGAACGGCGGATCGATGCGATCTCGATCACCACGCATGGCGCGACCGGGGCGCTGATCGACGCCTCCGGGGAACTGGTGCTGCCGGTGCTCGACTATGAATTCGACGGCCCCGACGGGCTGACCTTGGAGTATGACGCGGTCCGTCCGCCCTTCGCTGAGACCGGCACACCGCGGTTGCCGATTGGGCTCAATCTCGGTGCGCAGTTCTTCTGGCTGCAGAAGCGGTTCCCTGCGGACTTCGCCAGGACCGCCGCGATGCTGATGTACCCGCAATATTGGGCGCTGCGGCTGACCGGCGTCGCCGCCAATGAGGTGACGTCTCTGGGTTGCCACACCGATCTGTGGAACCCCTGGACATCCGATTACTCCTCGTTGGTCGGCAGGATGGGCTGGCGCCCGCTGATGGCCCCGGTGCGGCCGGCAAAAGACCAGCTCGGACCGATCCTGCCCGCGCTCGCCGCGCAGACCGGGCTCGACCCGCAAACGCCCGTGTTCTGCGGCCTGCACGATTCCAACGCTTCGCTGCTGCCGCACCTGCTGTCCGACGCACCGCCCTTCTCAGTCGTCTCGACCGGCACATGGGTGGTGTCGATGGCAGTGGGCGGCCGGAAGGTGGAACTCGATGCGGCGCGCGACACGCTGGTCAATGTCAATGCACTCGGCCACCCGGTGCCGTCGGCGCGCTTCATGGGCGGCCGCGAGTTTTCGCTGCTGACCGAGGAGCAGCCGCAGGAGTGGAGCGAAGCCGATGTTGCCGAAGTTCTGGCGCGCCAGGCCTTGCTGCTGCCTTCCACCCAACAGGGCTCTGGGCCATTCCCGCATCGCGACGCCCAATGGGTCAATGCCGATGATTTGAGCCCAGGCCAGCGCTTCACCGCCATCTCGTTCTATCTGGCGCTGATGGCCGCGACTTGCCTGGAACTGATCGGCGGAGACGGACCGACGACGGTCGAGGGACCTTTCGCGCGCAACCCGCTTTTCATCCGCATGCTGGCGGCGGCGACGGGACGAGCAGTCGTTGCGTCGGAGACCTCGACAGGGACCAGCATCGGCGCCGCACTGCTGGCGTCGGACGGCGCGCCAGCGATGAGCAAGGGCGAGCGGACCGAGCCGCCGGCCGATCCGGCCTGGCAAGCCTACAGGCAAGCGTGGCTGAAGAACGCCACCGCGTAAGCCAACCGGCTCAGCGTGCCGTCCCGTACAGCAATCCTTTGGGATCGATCTGCGGCTTGCGGCCGGCGACGATGTCGGCCAGGAACTGCCCCGAGCCGCAGGCCATGGTCCAGCCAAGATGGCCGTGGCCGGTATCGAGATAGAGATTGCGGTATTTCGCCTGGCCGAAGACGGGCACCGAACTCGGCATCATCGGCCGCAGACCTGCCCAGAGCACGGCCTTCTTCTCGTCGAAGGCGCCCGGGAAAAGATCCTTGCCGGTTTCCAGGATGGTCCTGAAATCACCCGGCTTGAAGCTGCGGTCGAAGCCGGTGAATTCGGCGGTCGAGGACATCCGCAGGCGATTGCCGAGCCTTGAATAGCCGATCAGCCGGTCCTCGTCGGCGCCGCCCATGGTCGGCCCCTTGCTCTCGTCCTCCAGGGGGATCGTCGCCGTATAGCCCTTGACCGGATAGACCGGCAGGTCGATGCCGTAGCGGCGGCCGAGCAGGCCGCTTTCCGGCCCCATCGAGATGACGACGGCGTCGCCTGTGACCGGGCCGGCCGAAGTCATCACCGCGCGCACCCGGTCGCCTTCGATGTCGAGGCCCTCGACCGTCGTGCCGAACAGGAATTTGACGCCGAGCTTCTCGGCGGCATAGGCGGCGAGCCTGTCGGCGAACTGCTTGGAATCGCCGGTCTGGTCGATCGGCGAATAGATGCCGCCGGCGATCTTTTCCTTGACGCCGGCAAGTCCCGGCTCCAGCTCGACCAGACGCTCGCGGCCGACGATCTCGATCGGCAGGCCGTGCTCGCCGAGATAGCGGTAATTGTCGGTGCCGGTGTCGAGGCTCTTCTGCGTGCGGAAGAAGTAGAGGATGCCCTTCTTGCGCTCGTCGTAATGGATGCCGGTCTCCTCCGACAGTTGATTGATGCAGTCGCGGGAATGGAGTGCGAGTCTCAACTTGATGTCGGTGTTGGCGCGCAGCCGCTTGACCGTGCATTCGCGCAGGAAACGCAGGCTCCAGGCATAGAAATAGGGATCGAGGCGGAGTCTCACCTTGATGCCGAGATCATGGTTCCAGAGCGCGCGCAGGAAGGTCTTCAGCGCGGCGGGCGAAGCCCAGGCGGTGGCGTCGCCCGGCGACACCAGGCCGGCATTCGACTGGCTGGTGCCGCACGCCGCCGCTTCATGGCGCTCGATCACCGTCACCTCGTGACCGTCCCTTGCCAGATAATAGGCGGCCGCCGTGCCAACCACGCCGGCCCCGAGAACCAGGATTTTCATGCCGTCCCTCAAGCGTCGTCACGGCACGTCTTGGCGCGCCGCTGCATGAGGCCTCAATACCGCGTCTAGACGCGCCGCACGAGCCCTTGGCCCAACAGCTGGACTTTTTGTCTTGACGCAATTCCGGACGGAAAACCGCTGCGCACTTTTCCTGGAATTGCTCAGTTTCGAACAGAATTCTTGGTCGTGAGAATCCGTTCCCAGGCCAGCGCATCGTTGACGATCAGGTCGAGATCGTCGCGTTGCGGCGTCCAGCCGAGTTCCTTGCGGGCAAGCTCGGAATTGGCGACCACGGCGGCGGCGTCGCCCGGCCGGCGATCGCCCATCCGCACGTCGAAATCATGGCCGAAGGCGCGGCGCACGCTGTCGATCACCTCGAGCACGGAATAGCCATGGCTGTAGCCGCAATTGGCGACGAGGCTCTTCCCCCCGGCGCGGAGCCGCTGCAGCGCCAGCCGGTGCGCGGCGGCGAGATCGCTGACATGGATGTAGTCGCGCATGCAGGTGCCGTCCGGCGTCGGATAGTCGGTGCCGAAGACCTGCATGAAGGGGCGCTTGCCGAGCGCGGTCTCGCAGGCGACCTTGATCAGATGCGTGGCGCCGGGCGTCGACTGTCCGGTGCGGCCCTTCGGATCGGCGCCGGCGACATTGAAATAGCGCAGCGCCGTGTAGCGGATGTCGTGCGCAAGCGCCGCGTCGCGCAGCATCCATTCGCTCATCAGCTTGGAGAGGCCGTAAGGCGATTCCGGCGCAAGGCGGGCATCCTCGCGCACCGGCTCCAGCCCGGCGCCGCCATAGACGGCGGCGGTGGAGGAGAAGATGAAATGCGGCACGCCTTCGCGCACGGCGGTTTCGATCAGCGTGCGCGTCTTGCAGGTGTTGTTCTCGTAATAGCCAAGCGGATCGGCGACCGATTCCGGCACCACGATCGAGCCGGCGAAGTGGATGATGGCGTCGACCTTGTTCTCGCGGATGATCCGGCCGACCAGGTCGCGGTCGGCGACGTCGCCGACGACGAGCTTTGCTTCCGGGGCCACCGCCCATTCGAAGCCGGTGGAGAGCCTGTCGAGCACCACGACGCTCTCGCCGGCGTCCAGCAGCTCCCAGACCATGTGGCTGCCGATATAACCGGCACCGCCTGTCACCAAAACCGTCATCATCTACCTCGCTGATCAAGATTTATCGGAAACTGTCTCAACAGCCACCGCACTGGAAACCCCGCCGCAAGCCCGCTAAACCTCATGTCGTTCACCCAAAGTCGCGGTGCACTTTTGGGCGATATGCATATGCCTCCCTATAATGTTAAGTCCGTAACAGTTCCTCCCGTCCGAGGCATCGTACTGAAACAAAACTGCTTCAAACAGCCGGAATAGGCCACGATCCGGCGTCGTTAGGAACAGGGCAAGGGCGTGGCATTTTGACCGGTTGGGCGCGGTGGACGCAACATAGGTCAATGACTATGATCCGCCGCAAAATTGGGAAGTCGACATGAATTACCAGCGGTTCTTCGAAGACGCGATCGACCAGCTCCACGCCGAGCGTCGCTACCGCGTCTTCGCCGATCTCGAGCGCATGGTGGGCAAGTTCCCGCGCGCCATCTGGCGTTCCAACGGCCGCGCCCAGGAGATCACCGTCTGGTGCTCCAACGACTATCTCGGCATGGGCCAGAACGAGGATGTGATCGCCGCCTTCCAGACCGCGGCCGGCAAGATGGGCTCGGGCGCCGGCGGCACCCGCAACATTTCCGGCACCTCCAACCCGCTGGTCGAGCTCGAGCATGAGCTCGCCGACCTGCACGACAAGGAGGCCGCGCTCGTCTTCACCTCCGGCTTCGTCTCCAACGAGGCCTCGATCTCGACCATTGCCAGGCTTTTGCCCAACTGCCTGATCATCTCGGACGAACTGAACCATGCCTCGATGATCGAGGGCGTGCGCCGCTCGGGGGCGGAAAAGAAGATCTTCCGCCACAACGACGTCGCGCATCTGGAAAGCCTGCTTCAGGCCGCGGGCCGAGAGCGCGCCAAGCTGATCGTCTTCGAAAGCGTCTATTCGATGGACGGCGACATCGCGCCGATCAGACAGATCGTCGAGCTCGCCGAACGCTACAACGCCATGACCTATATCGACGAGGTGCATGCGGTGGGCATGTATGGACCGCGCGGCGGTGGCATCACCGAGCGCGAGGGCCTGGCCGACCGCATCGACATCATCCAGGGCACCTTGGCCAAGGCCTTCGGCACGCTGGGCGGCTACATCAGCGGCACCAGCGCCGTCATCGATGCGGTTCGCTCCTATGCGCCGGGCTTCATCTTCACGACGGCGCTGCCGCCGGCCATCGCCGCCGCCACCACCGCCTCCATCCGCCACCTCAAGCGCTCGCAGGCCGAGCGCGACGCGCAGCAGCGCCAGGCAGCCAGGACCAAAGAAGTTCTTGCCGCCGCCGGCCTGCCGGTAATGGAATCGGCCACCCATATCGTGCCGGTGCTGGTCGGCGACCCCGAGCTTTGCAAGATGGCGAGCGACCGGCTGCTTGGCGTGCACGGCATCTACATCCAGCCGATCAACTATCCGACGGTGCCGCGCGGCACCGAGCGGCTGCGCATCACGCCATCACCCTTCCATTCGGACACGCTGATCGCCGAACTGCAGGACGCGCTCGTCGAAACCTGGGATGCGCTGGGCATTCCCTATGCCAACTCCGGCCGGCCCCCCGTCGCCCAGACCGACCGCATCGTTCCACTGCTCGTGCCGAAGTCAGGCGGCTGAAGCCCGTTTTAAACTCTACTCCGGCGGCCATCCGTTGCAACTTTCTGCGCTTCCGGTGCTCACGGACCTGAATGTCCGCTGCGCTCCGGTTCTCGAAAGTCACACCGGCTGACTCACCGGAGCGAGTTTCAATCCGGGCTTCGTCGACGCTCGGCTCACACCGTCTTCATCCATTTCGCCAGGCGATGCGCCGCTTCCTCGAGCTGATCGAGGCGGCGGTGGAAGCATAGCCTGAGGAAGGCCTCGCCGCCGGGCCCGAAGGCCGTGCCGGGCGCCAGGCCGACATTGGCGTTGTCGACGATGTCGAAGGCGGCCTTTCGAGCATCGGTGAGGCCGTCGACCCTGAAGAACAGGTAGAAGGCGCCCTGCGGGACGGTGAACTGCGCCTTGCCGGTTTCGCCGAGAATGCCGCAGACGAGATCGCGGGCGGCATGCGCGCGCTCCACCTGTTCGGCGATGAAGCCATCACCCTCGTCGAGGGCGGCGACCGCGCCGCGCTGCATGAACTGGGCGACGCCCGAGGTCGAGTACTGGATCAGGTTTTCGAACACCTGCTGCAAGGCAGGATGGGTCTTGATCCAGCCGACGCGCCAGCCGGTCATCGCCCAGTTCTTGGAAAAGCTGTTGACGAACAGGATGCGGTCCTCGGGCGTGGCGACGTCGAGGAAGGACGGCGCGCGGCCATGGCCGTAGTGGAACAGCGAATAGATCTCGTCGGCGATGATCCACAAGCCCTTTTGGCGGGCGAGATCGAGGATCGCCTGCAGCGTCTCCCTGTCGGCGGTCCAGCCGGTCGGGTTGGACGGCGTGTTGATGAACAACAGCTTCGTGCGCGGCGTGATCGCGGAGGCGATCTTGTCGACGTCGCAGGACCAGCCATTGCCGGACTGGTCGAGGGTGACCGGCACCGGCACGGCGCCCGCCACGCCGGCGGCCGCGGCGAAATTCGGCCAGGCAGGCGAGAGGTAGATCACCTCGTCGCCGCTGCCGGCGATCGCGTCGATGGCCAGTTGGATGGCATGCATGCCGGATCCGGTGACGATGAACTCCTCCTCGGCGAAGGTCTTGCCGAAATGCCTGGCGTAGTAGCGGGCGAGCGCCTGTCTGAGCGCGGGGATGCCCTTCTGCCAGGTGTAGAACGTCTCGCCGTCGGCAAGGCCCTTGGCGGCGGCATCGCTGATGAAGGCAGGCGTCGGCAGGTCGCCCTCGCCGGCCCAGAGCGGGATCAGGCCTTCGCGCAGGCGGCCATGATTGATGACGGCGACGATGCCGCTTTCCGGCGCGGCGCGGGCTTCCGTGCGCAAGGTCTCGATAAGGGTCATTGACAAAATCCGGATTCGTCTGGTCAGCGCTCTTACCAGATAGCCAAACGGAAAACCCCGGCCGCAAGCGGCCGGGGTTTTGGTCCAGGGCGCCGTGTTATTTCTTGGCGAGCAGGTCGCGGATCTCGGTCAGGAGCTGCACGTCGGCCGGCGGCGGAGCCGCGGCAGCGGCAGGCTTCTCGCGCTCCAGCCGCTTGCGCAGGTTGTTCACCGCCTTGACCATCAGGAAGATGATGAAGGCAAGGATTAGGAAATTCAGCACGACCGTGATGAATGAACCATAGGCGAAGACCGCGCCCTCTTTCTTGGCATCGGCCAGCGTGGCCGAATGGACGTTCGAGGACAGCCCGAAGAAGTAATTGTTGAAGTCCAATCCGCCGAAAATCGCGCCGACGATCGGCATGATGATGTCGTTGACCAAGGAATCGACGATCTTGCCGAACGCCGCGCCGATGATGACGCCGACGGCCAAGTCCATCACATTGCCCTTGGAAATGAATTCCTGGAATTCTTTCAGCATTCGACCCTCCGTGACGGACCGCGCTGCCGCCTCACCAGTGTCCTTCGGCGCCGGCCCGGGCCCACCATAACAAAAACCCCCGGTTGCAAAACCGGAAAAAAGGCAAAAGCACCGGTTTGTGTTTCCACAGCGTCATCAAGCACATATGCGGCGAAAGCCGCGATGGACTCACGGTTGGAGCTGTGATTGCGTGGTAGAAACCGGATGAGGAACCGGGGTTAAGTCAAGAAACAGAGCATGATGTCGCCCGAAAACCGCTTCACGCTTTTCGGCATCATGCTCTAGGAGGAAGTACGGACCGTGCAAGGCTGGTTCGTCGTCATCATCGCGATCGCCTATGTGACGCTGCTTTTCGCCATCGCCAGCGTCGGCGACCGGCGCTCGGTGGCAGCCGGGCTCGGACGGGCCCGGCCCTTCATCTATGCGCTCAGCCTCGCCATCTACTGCACCTCCTGGACCTTCTTCGGCTCGGTCGGCCTGTCCTCCGAGCGCGGCCTCGAATTCCTCGGCATCTATACCGGTCCGGTGCTGGTGTTCGTGTTCGGCTTCCCGCTGCTCAACCGCATGATCCGGCTGGCAAAGAGCGAAAAGATCACCTCGATCGCCGACTTCCTCGGCGCCCGCTACGGCAAGAGCTTCACCGTAGCGGCGATTGCGACGCTGATCGCCACCATCGGCGCGGTGCCCTATATCGCGCTGCAGCTCAAGGCGATCTCGGGTTCCGTCAGCCTGATGGTCGAGCACTATACCGGCTCGCCGCCCTCTTTCGATCCGTTCGTCAGCGATATCTCGCTGGTGGTGGCGATGCTTTTGGCGCTTTTCGCGGTGCTGTTCGGCACACGCCATGCCGACGCCACGGAACACCAGGACGGGCTGGTTCTGGCGGTGGCGGTCGAGACGGTGGTCAAGCTCGCCGCCTTCCTCGCCATCGGCCTGATGGTGACTTTTCTCATCTTCGGCGGCCCGGGCGACATGATGACGACGCTCTCGGGCAACGGTCAGGTGCGCAAGGCCATGGGCTACAACACCTCTCTGGCCACCTGGCTGGTGCTGACGACCTTGAGCGGCTTCGCGATCCTGATGCTGCCGCGGCAGTTCTACGTCACCATCGTCGAGAACCGCAGCGAGGCGGAGCTGCGCACGGCGACTTGGGTGTTTCCGCTCTACCTCGTGGCGATCAACCTCTTCGTGCTGCCGATCGCCTTTGCCGGCCTGTCGCTGGTCGGAACCAAGACCAGCAGCGACCTTTATGTTTTGTCGCTGCCGCTGCTCAGCGGGCATGACCTTTTGGCCATGGCCGCCTTCGTCGGCGGCCTGTCGGCGGCGACCGCCATGGTGATCGTCGAGAGCGTCGCGCTGTCGATCATGATCTCCAACGATCTCGTCATCCCGCTGTTCGTCCGGCGCGTGCTCAAGACGAGTTCCTCGGAGAACGAGGACTGGTCGACGCTGATCCTCAATGTGCGCCGAGCTTCGATCTTCATCCTGCTGTTCATCGCCTTCCTCTATTATCGCGAGAGCACCAACAGCGCGCGGCTGTCCTCGATCGGCCTGATGTCATTTGCCGCGATTGCGCAATTCGCGCCGGCGTTGGTCGGCGGGCTGATCTGGCGCCGCGCCAATGGCCGGGGCGCAGCCCTCGGCATGGTCGCAGGCATCGCCGTCTGGGGCTACACGCTGCTCTTGCCTTCACTCGTCGGTCCCTCTACCGACATCGTCGTCCATGGCCTGTTCGGCTTCGAGGCGCTGAGGCCGCAGGCGCTGTTCGGCACCGTCGGCGAACCGCTGAACCACGGCGTGCTGTGGAGCCTCTCGGTCAACGCGCTGTTCTTCGTCCTTGGGTCCCTCTCCCGCGCATCGGTGCCGCTGGAGCGCATCCAGGCGGCGATCTTCGTGCCGCGCGAGGCCGGCCCGATGCCCAGCCTGCGCCGCTTCCGCACCGCCGTCACCGTCAACGACCTGAAGGATACGATTTCGCGCTATCTCGGGGTCGAGCGCACGGAGCGGTCGTTCCAATCCTTCGAGCGGGACGCGAAAGTCTCCCTGCTCGGCACCGAACAGGCCAGCATGGATGTCATCCGCTTCTCGGAGCAGCTGTTGGCGAGCGCCGTCGGCTCGTCCTCGGCGCGGCTGATCCTGTCGCTGCTCTTTCGCCGCAACGACCGCGATTCCAAGGATGCCTTCAAGCTGCTCGACGACGCCACCGAGGCGCTGCAGCACAATCGCGACCTGTTGCAGATCGCGCTCGACCAGATGGAGCAAGGCATCACCGTCTTCGATCGCGATTTCCGGCTGATCTGCTGGAACCGGCAATACCGGCTGCTGTTCGACCTGCCGGACGAGATGGGCCAGGTCGGCGTCTCGCTCGACCGGATCCTTCATCACCTCGCCGAGCGCGGCGACATTCCCGCCGACCAGCGCGTGACGATGCTCAACCGGCTGACCAGCTTCGCCGGCCCGTGGCAGATGGAGCTGAAGACCAGTGGCCGCATCCTGGAGTTGCGCTCCAACCCGATGCCCGACGGCGGCATCGTCGCCACCTATGCAGACATTTCCGGCCGCGTCGAACAGGATCTGGCGCTGAAACGGGCCAATGAATCGCTGGAGCAGCGAGTCAAGACCCGCACCATCGAACTCACCCGCGTCAACGAGGAGCTGGCGCAGGCGCAGATGCTGGCCGAGGAAGCCAACCTCGGCAAGACGCGCTTCCTCGCCGCCGCCGGCCACGACATCCTGCAGCCGCTGAACGCCGCCCGGCTCTATTGCTCGTCGCTGATCGAGAAGGCCGGCAAGGGACCGGCCGGCAAGGCCGCGATCAACATCGAATCCTCGCTGGAATCGGTCGAGACCATCCTCGGCGCGGTGCTCGACATCTCGCGGCTCGACGCCGGCGCCATGAAGCCCGAAAACACCGCTTTCGACCTCGGCGGACTGCTCGGCCAGATCGGCAATGATTTCCGGCCGCTGGCCGCCGAAAAGAAGCTCGACCTCAAGATCGTGCCGTCGTCGCTCGGCGTCATGACCGACCGTAATCTTTTGCGCCGGCTGATCCAGAACCTGGTGTCGAACGCCATCAAATATACGCGCGAGGGCCGTATCCTTGTCGGCGTGCGGCGCCGCGGCGAGCTGGCGGAGATCCAGGTGATCGACACCGGCATCGGCATCGCCGGCGACAAGCTCAACACCGTCTTCCATGAGTTCACGCGCCTCGACGAGGGCGCGCGCGAGGCCGAGGGGCTCGGCCTCGGCCTTTCGATCGTCGACCGGATCGCCCGCGTTCTGCGGCTCGAGATCCGCATCTACTCCAATCCCGGCAAGGGCACGCGCTTTTCCGTCATCCTGCCGGTCGCGGCGGTCGCCGCGCCGCCGCGCGAGGCCGGCAAGGCGCCGGCCCGCTCGGCCTCGACGCTTGCGGGCTTGAATGTGCTTTGCATCGACAATGACGCGCGCATCCTCGACGGCATGCGGCTGCTGCTCGAAGGCTGGGGCTGCCGCGTCGAGACGGCTTCGGGATCAGGCGATCTCCTGAAATCCAGCGCGCCGAAGCCGGACCTCGTGCTGGCAGACTATCATCTCGACGGCGGCACCGGACTCGACGCGATCGCCACGCTGCGCGCCGCCTACGGCCAGGACCTGCCTTGCGTGCTCGTCACCGCCGACCGCTCCAGCGAGGTGCGCGCGGCCGCCGGCCGGCTCGACATTCCGGTGATCAACAAGCCGCTGAAGCCGGCCGTGCTGCGTTCGATGATGGCGCGTGTCAGGCCTCTGGCGCCGGCGGCGGAGTGATTAAATGGACTGCCCTCAGCCGCGATGGCCGAAGTTTTAGATAGGGCTGTCGGCCATTTGCGAATTGCGGAACCGAGGCCTCGTGCCGATGGCAGTCGGACGATGCTCGCGAAACGCCATGGCGAGGGTGCGCAACGCATCGCGCGACTGGGCGTCGGAGAGCGTGGACAACAGCACGATCTCCGATGCCGGCAGCGGCGGCAGGCCGAATTTGCGGCTGATCTCGATCGTGCCGGGCGGAACCAGGCGAGACGAGAAGGCGCCGGCGGCAAGGCCCGCCGACACGGCCTCCGCAACCGCGAAGGAGCCACAGCCCAGGAAGACTTGTGTCCACGGTATGCCGACCGCATCGAGCGCGCCGGTGACGACGTCGCGGATGCTGCACGACGGCGAGGAGGCGGCCAGCCGCAGCGGCTCGCCTGCGCGGTAGACGAAGTCCGGCGTCGCGTACCAGCCGAAATGCTCGGGCGCCAATACCTCGCCGTCGCGACGGTCGTCCCCACGCCGCACGATCGCCGCATCGAGATCGCCGCGATCGAAGGCGGCTAGCAGCTCGCGTGTGTCGTCAAGCCTGACCTCGATGGTTAGCGCCGGATCATGGGCGCTGAGCCGCGCCAGCAAGGTCGGCACCTCGGCGCCGCCGACATGGGTGGCGATGCCGAGCCGGAAATGGCGGCGGACAGCGGTGAGGCTGGCGACGGCGCGGTCATGCGCGGCGAGCAGCTCGCGCGCCGGCTCCAGGAACACCGCGCCGCGCGCCGAAAGCCGCACCAGCCGCGGCGTCCGCTCGATCAGTCTTTCGCCGATCCGATCCTCCAGCCGCTTCAGCTTGACGCTGATCGCGCCCTGGGTGCTGCCGAGAGCCTCGGCGGCGCGCGTGAAGCTGCGCAGGTCAGCGACGGTGACGAAGGCTCTTACCGCATCTACGTCCAGCGTCATGTCAGCCATCCTGTTTTGTTGTTACTGAAATAGCCAACCATGCAATTCTAAAATGATCAAGCCTCCCCTAACTTGAGTTAGCGCGCAGCGGCAAAGAGCCATCCGATTTCGCCCTGCCTCAAGCAATCCGAGACCAAGAAATTCGAGAGGTTTGATCATGGCACCTGTCCTCACCCGCCGGGGCATCGTCGTTCTGTTCGCCGCCTGTCTTGCCTGCCTGATGTTCGGGCTGGAGATATCGAGTGTGCCGACCGTGCTGCCGACGCTGGAACAAGTGCTCGATGCGGACTTCAGGCAACTGCAATGGGTGATGAACGCCTATACGATCGCCGTCACGAGCGTGCTGATGGCGGTCGGCACCATTGCGGATCGTTATGGACGCAAGCGCGTCTTCCTGGTCTCGATCGCCGCCTTCGGCCTCACCTCGCTGATCTGCGGCCTGGCGGGCAACGTCTCGACACTGATCGTGGCGCGGTTTCTGCAAGGGTTGAGCGGCGGCGCGATGCTGATCTGCCAGCTCGCCGTGCTGTCGCATGAATTCCAGGAAGGGCGTGAGCGCGCGGTCGCCTGGGGCTGGTGGGGCGTCATCTTCGGCATCGGCCTCGGCTTCGGTCCGATCGTCGGCGGCGGCATCGTCGCCGTCTCAAGCTGGCAATGGGTGTTCCTCATCCACGTGGCGGTTGCGACCGTCGCTTTCCTGCTTGCGCTCACCGGCGTCCATGAATCGAGGGACCCGCAAGCAGGCAGGCTGGACCTCGCCGGCATCCTGACCTTGTCGCCTGCCGTCTTCTGCCTCGTCTTCACCATCACGCAGGGACCGGAGCTAGGCTTCGCCAGCCCGGCCGCGCTGACGTTCCTTTGCCTTTCGATCGCGAGCTTCGTGGCGTTCCTCATCGCCGAAAGGGTCAGCGAAAGGCCGATGTTCGACTTTTCGGTCTTTCGCATCCGCTCGTTTTCCGGCGCGATCGTCGGCTCGGCGGCGATGAATATCAGCTATTGGCCGTTCATGATCTATCTGCCGATCTGGTTCCATGCCGGCCTTGGCCTGGACAGCTTCGCCACCGGCCTCGCGTTGCTCGCCTACACGCTGCCGACGCTGGTCATGCCGCCTTTGGCCGAGCGGTTGTCGCTGCGCTACCGGCCCGGCGTCATCATCCCGGCGGGGCTGGCGATCATCGGCATCGGCTTCTTCCTGATGAGGTGGGGAAGCGCCGCGACCCATGCCAGCTGGCTGACCATGCTGCCGGGCAGTCTGATCGCAGGCGCCGGCCTCGGCATCACCAACACGCCGGTCACCAACACGAGCACCGGCTCGGTTTCGCGCAACCGCGCCGGGATGGCGTCCGGCATCGACATGAGCGCGCGCATGATCTCGCTTGCCGTGAACATTGCGGTGATGGGCTTCATCCTGGCGAGCGGTGTGCTCGCGCATCTCATCGCCGCGCTGCCCGATCTCGATGGTGCAAGGCTCTACCAGCTCGCCGAGGCGATCGCGGCCGGCAATCCGGCGCCGGGGCTGCCGGACAAGGTAGCGCATGACGCGCTGGCGAACGGCTTTGGCTGGGTGATGCTTTATGGCGGCATCGGCGTATGGATCATGGCGGCGATCGGCTTTGCTGTCTTCAAGGCGCGACCGGCGCGGCAGGAGGCGGCTCAGCGCCTGGACTGAACCGGAGCGATCAGCCCACCGGCTGCAGCGGGTCATTGCCGATCTTGGAGAGCTGGATGACCGCCTGGGTGCGGCTGTCGACGCCGAGCTTCTGCAGGATGGCCGAGACATGCGCTTTGATGGTGGCCTCGGACACGCCGAGCTCATAGGCGATCTGTTTGTTGAGCAGGCCCTCCGCCAGCATGCCGAGCACCCGTGTCTGCTGCGGCGTCAGCGCCTGCAGGCGCTTGATCAGGTCGGAGATTTCCGGGTCGCGCTCGATGCCGAGCTCGATGCTGGCGGGCGCCGCGATATCGCCGGCAAGCACCGCCTGCACGGCGGCGTGGATCTCTTCCATGCTGGCCGATTTGGAGATGAAGCCGGAAGCGCCGAGATCGAGCGCGCGGCGGATGGTGACGGGATCGTCATGTGCCGAGACCACCACAAGCGGCACCGCCGGATGGATGCCGCGCAGCGAGATCAGGCCGGAGAGCCCGCTGGCGCCCGGCATCGACAGGTCGAGCAGAACCATGTCGACATCCTCGTTGGCGAGCACCAGCGCCTTGGCGCTTTCGAAATCGCCGGCTTCGTGGATGGCGGCAACGTCGCCGATACCGGCCAGCGCCTCCTTCAGCGCGCCGCGAAAAAGCGGATGGTCGTCGGCAATGACGAAGGTGTGGCCCGACGGCAAATAGTCCTCCCCCGATCCCATCATCATTTTCGTGCTTCTTGCGGGGACCGGAATGATTATGCGGCGGCGCGGCTCGTTTTCAAGCGGCAAAGGCCGCGCACGGAGTTTTCCCCAACGGTTCGGCTCCCGTTTTGCGCAATTCCGGACGGAAAACCGCCGTGCACTTTTCCTGGAATCGCGCCCCGGTTCAGGTTTTCTGGTTCAGCTTGCCGCCGTCACCGTCTTCCTTGTCCATGTCCTTGACGATGTCCTTGAAGGTCCGGAAGAACTGCTCCATGTAACCCATCGTCTTGTTGAAATCCTCCTGGCTCGGCAGTTGCGATTCCAGCCGGGCTGAGAGCGAATTCTCGAGCTTGGCGACGCGCGCGTCGAGCGCCTTGACCGAATTGTCCAGCCGGTCGATCTCGTCCTGATAAGCGGCGCGCTCGTCGGCGGCCATCTTGCAGACGAGCTGACCGGTGCGCTCCTCGCAGATCGACATGGCGCCGGTCCTTGTGTCCATGCGGACATAACCGTTGGCCGACTTCTCCAAACGGTAGCGGTCGGTCTCCTCGGAATAGGCGGAAGCGGCAACCAGCGAGCAAAGCGCCGCGGGGATCAGGATGTGCTGCAGACGCATATTATCCTCCATGAGCCAGTGAAGGCCGGCTATCACAGGTTTGCGCCGGAAATGGGGAAGAGTCGAGCTTCAAGCCTTCCCCGCACCTTCGGTTCGGACTATAGCGCGACAATGTCTCAGATTATCTACAAGATCGCGCCCGAGGCGCTGTGGCGCGAAGCCGAGAAGAACGGGCGCTTCACCGGCGCGCCGATCGACATCGCCGACGGCTTCATCCATTTCTCCACCGCCGGCCAGGTTCGCGAGACGGCAGCCAGGCATTTCGCCGGGCAGACGGACCTGCTGCTGATCGCGATCGACGCGGCCAAGCTGGGCGGTGCGCTGAAATACGAGGTGTCGCGCGGCGGCGCCCTGTTCCCGCATCTCTACGCCGAGCTCGGCCTCGATGCCGTCCTCTGGGTGAAGCCGCTGCCGCTCGGCGCCAATGGCCACGAATTCCCGACGTTGGAGGGCGAATGAGCGTGCTCGACCGGATCGGCCAAAAGCTGCTTTTCTCCTTCGATCCGGAAACCGCGCACGGCATGTCGATCGCGGCGCTGCGCTGTGGCCTGCCGGTCGGCGCCGCGGCGGCGCGCGACGCGCGGCTCAAGACAAGCCTCTGCGGCCTCGACTTCCCCAACCCGCTCGGCATGGCGGCCGGCTACGACAAGAACGCCGAAGTGCCGGACGCCCTGCTTGGGCTTGGCTTCGGCTTCGCCGAGGTCGGCACCATCACGCCGCTGCCGCAATCCGGCAATCCGAAGCCGCGCATCTTCCGGCTGACGGCGGACGAAGCGGTGATCAACCGGCTGGGCTTCAACAATGAGGGCCACGCGGCCGCCGAAAAGCGGCTTGCCGCGCGCAAGGGGCGGCCGGGCATCGTCGGCGTCAACATCGGCGCCAACAAGGACAGCGCCGACCGCATCGCCGACTATGAGCGCGGCGTCGCCCGCTTCGCGCCCTATGCGAGCTATCTGACCGTCAACATTTCCTCGCCCAACACGCCGGGCCTGCGCAACATGCAGGCGCGCGAGCAGCTCGGCGAATTGCTGTCGCGAGTGATGGCCGCGCGTGCCGCAGCCTCTGCCCAGCCGCCTGTCTTCCTCAAGATCGCGCCGGACCTCGTCGAAGCGGAGCTGGAAGACATCGCCGCCGAGGTCGCCGAGAAGACGATCGACGGCGTCATCGTCTCCAACACAACGCTGGCGCGGACCGGATTGCGGAGCGGCGTCGTCGCGAATGAAACCGGCGGTCTCTCAGGAAAACCATTGTTCGAGCGTTCGACCGCGGTTCTGGCCCGGATGCGCAAGCTGCTTGGGCCGAGCATGGCCATTGTCGGTGTCGGCGGCATCGACTCCACCGAGACGGCGCTGGAGAAAATCCGCGCCGGCGCCGACCTCGTCCAGCTCTACACCGGCATGATCTATGCCGGGCCGGCGCTGCCCGGGCGCATCGTTGCCGGCATGGCGCGGTTCGTGGAGAAGGAGCGGCTTGGCTCGATCCGAGTGCTACGCGACAGTCGCCTGAACCAGTGGGCCGCCAGGCCTTTGTGAGCGGCTTTGGGCCGGCCAACCGATCCGAGCCGAGCCGGCTACGCCTCGAGCCGCTTCCGCATTCTGATAAGTGGGACACCCGCGCCGCCTCGCGTGTCTTCCACCCGTTCCACGGGTCGGTACCCGCAGGCCAGATAAAGCGGCTCGCCCGACAGCGTGGCCATCAATTCGATTTCTCGGAAGCCTTCCTGGCGCGCAGCGTCCTCGCACAGCGTCATGATCAGCCGCCCTACGCCACGGCGCGTAAAATTCGGGTGCGTGTACATCGCCCTCACCCTGGCCGCGTCCTTCATGGGGTCAAGGAAAGCTGCATTGCGACCGGAAGTGCTGTCGCCGCCGTAGAGCGTCGCTCGCCGGCTCCACCCGCCACAGCCCGCCAACGCGCCACCGATCTCGATGACAAAATAGGTTCCATCTTCGACCAACTGGCTGTCCAGCCCCATGATGGCTCGACTTGAAGCGATCTGATCGCTGCTCAGAAATGGCTTCTGGTTCTCCGAGATGGCGGCATCCATCAGCGATTTGAGTACGGCCAGATCGCCATGATCGGCCAGCCTATGCCTCAGTTGCTCCATTTCCCGCCTCCTGCCCAAAGTCGACCCGCGACGGGCCGACCGTCCGAGACAAGCCCACGCAATATCTCCTGGGCCTCAACCGGCCGGCCCGTCCGCTATATTAGCAGTCAATCAACCGGAGAGCGATTGCGGGCCGAGCGCCTAAAATGCTGTCCGCACCCTGAGCCTCAGCACCGTCAGCAAACTCACCCCCCGCACCAGCAGGAAGACATGCAGCGACGCCCACAGGCCGTTGTTGCCGAAGGCCGGCGCCAGGGTGAGCAGCGCGGCGCTGAAGGCGAGGAAGGACAACAGCATCATGTTGCGCATGTCACGCGACCAGGTGGCGCCGATGAAGACGCCGTCCATCTGGAAGGCGAGCACGCCGCTCAGCGCCGTGAAGGCGGCCCAGGGCAGATAAATGTCGGCGACCGCGCGGACCTCCGGCGACGTCGTCACCAGCGCCACCAGACCGGCGCCGGCGGTCAGCAGGATAAGCGTAGCGATACCGGCAAGGCCGAAACCCCAGATCAGCGTCAGCCGCACCGCCTGCCGGAACGGGGCAGGCGCATGCGCGCCGATGGCGCGGCCGGCCAGCTGCTCGGCGGCGGTGGCGAAGCCGTCGAGGAAATAGCCGGCGATCAGGAAGAAATTCATCAGCACGGCGTTGGCGGCAAGCGTGACCGTGCCGAACTGCGCACCCTGCCTGGTGAACAGCGCGAAAGCGGCAAGCAGCGAGAAGGAGCGGATCATGATGTCGCGGTTGAGCGACAGCATGCGCCGGTAGGCCGGCAGATCCAGGATGCGCCGGCGCGAGGGCCGCTCCAGCTTGCGGAAACGGTTGAGCACGATTGCCAAGCCAAGCAGCATGGCCAGGAACTCGCCGGTGACGGTCGCCCAGGCGACGCCGGCAACGCCCCAGCCGAGCTCGAGGCCGAGCAGGAAGCAGAGCAGGATGTTGATGCCGTTGAGCACGGCCTGCAGCATCAGGCCGAGCCCGCCTTCGCCGCGCCCCAGCACATAGCCCAGTATGGCGTAGTTGATCAGCGAGAAGGGCGCTGCCAGCAGCCTGATGCGGACATAGACCGACATCGCCGCGCTGACGCGCGGCTCGGCGCCCATGAACCATTGGCCGGCAACGGCAAAGAGCGGCGAAAGGGCGGCAAGGATGACGCCCGCGACGACCGCGATCAGCACGGCGCGCCAGAGCACCGCCTGTTCTTCCAGCGCATCGCCGCGTCCGAAGGCCTGGGCGACAAGACCGGTTGTGCCCGAACGCAGGAAGTTGAAGGTGGTGAAGACGACGTCGAAGACCAGCGATCCCGCCGCCAGGCCGCCAAGCAGCGCCGCGTCGCCGAACTGGCCGACGACCGCCGTGTCGACGATGCCGAGCAGCGGCGTCGTCAGATAGGCGAGCGTCATCGGCACGGCGATCGCTAGCACCGAGCGATTGGTGACGGCGAAGGACCTGGGGTTGGCTTCAGTCGCATCCAAGGGATTGCTGCCTGTTCGATTGCGGCTTGATCGAGGACCCGATGTGCCCCAGTTTGCCGGCCTCGCGCAACCACATCCGCCAGACTGCCAACCGAATTTCAGACTTGGCTCAGGCCTCCCGATCCATGCCGCTGCAGATCGTCCATCACCCCGACTATGACGCCGGCTTCGCCGTCAACCATCGCTTTCCGATGAGCAAATATCCGCTGTTGATGGAGGCTTTGCGCATGCGCGGGCTGGCCGTGCCGGAAGCGCTCTCGATGCCGGAACCGGCGCCGGCTGCGCGGCTGAAGCTTGCGCATGCGGCCGACTATGTCGATCAGGTAATCGCCTGCCAGGTGCCGGAGAAGATAGAGCGCGAGATCGGCTTTCCGATCGGCCCGCGCGTGTCGCTCAGGGCGCAGCTCGCCACCGCCGGCACAGTGCTTGCCGCCAGGCTGGCGCTTGAACACGGCATCGCCTGCAACGCCGCCGGCGGCAGCCATCATGCCAGGCGCGCGCAAGGCGCCGGCTTCTGCACCTTCAACGATGTCGCCGTCGCCTCGCTGGCGCTGCTTGCCGAAGGCGCAATCGAAAACGTGTTGGTCGTCGACCTGGACGTGCATCAGGGCGACGGCACGGCGGACATTCTGAAGGACGAACCGCGCGCCTTCACCTTTTCCATGCATGGCGAGCGCAACTACCCGGTGCGCAAGATCGCTTCGGACCTTGACATCGCCTTGCCGGACGGTACCGGCGACGACGCCTATCTCGAGCGGCTCGCCGCCGTCCTGCCGGAACTATCCGGGCAAAGGCGCTGGGATATCGTCTTCTACAATGCCGGCGTGGATGTGCATGCCGAAGACAGGCTCGGCCGGCTGGCGCTGAGCGACGACGGCCTCGGCGCCCGCGAAGACATGGTCATCGGCCATTTCCGCAAGCAGGGCGTGCCGCTGTGCGGCGTCATCGGCGGCGGCTATTCGACCGACGTACCGGCGCTGGCCGCGCGCCATGCCATCCTGTTCGAGGTGGCCGCCCGACACGCCGCGGAAATCTAGGCAGTAGGGAATGGGCAGTGGGCAATAGGAAGACAGCCCCTACTGCCTACTGCCTACTGCCTACTGCCTACTGCCTACTGCCTACTGCCTACTACTTCCTGTAGCTGGCGATCCGAAGCAGGATGAACACCGGCACCACGATCGCCGCGCCGAGCAGGATATAGCCCAGGAAGCGGTCGATGGCGTGGAAGCCGAGATTCCACAAATCGACGAAGAACTGGCGGATGCCATAGAGGACGTCCATCGGCGACCAGCCGAAGGCATGCATGACGAGGCCGACGAGGAAGGAGACCACGAGCAGCTTCAGGAACACCCTGAGCGGCGTGTCGCCAAGAAAGCGCGTCAGTGCGGACAAGGCCATTCTCCGGTTCGAGCCGCCCGATTCGGCGGCGCGATATCAGAGATACGCATTCCGCCGAAAGGCATCAAGCAATGGAGCCGCCTGCTCCGCTTTGCCGATTGCCTGAGGCGGCGCCATCATGGTAACGAGGCTGCTGCGCGGGTATGATGTAATGGTAGCCTGTCAGCTTCCCAAGCTGAACGCGCGGGTTCGATTCCCGCTACCCGCTCCAGTCTGCCAGACAGGATTTGCGCCTCTTATTTGGGCGCTTCCGTGCTCCAGCCTGCCTCCGGCTTGACCACGGCGGTCTCGTGCTTTTCCTGCCAGCCGTCTATACCGGCGGGGAACCAGCCGACATTGGTATAGCCTTTCATCACCAGCCGCTTGCCGACGTTCCAACTGCCCCAGCATTGCGGGCGGCAGAAGGTCACGATCGGCCTGCGCTTGTCCTTCTGCGTCAGTGCCTCGATGCGGCGATAGAACATCTTCTCTTGCGCATCCTCCAGAGAGGCCGCTCCGGCGCCGGGCATCCACACCGCCCCCGGCATTGAACGATGGGTCGGAAGCCAGAGCCCGTCCTTGGGGAAATCGTCCGGCTTCCTGTCGGCCGGCCCCACATCGAGCAGGAGCGGCCTCCTGGCCATGAGCACCTCAAGGGCGGCAAGGTCGAGCACCCTTGCGCCCGAGAGCGTCGCCGGCGTCTCGCCATGCATCGGCCCACTCCACAAACCGCTAGGCTCGGGCACAGGGTCGGCAACGGCCATGTTCGAGAAGAGCGCGACCACAGCAACGACGGCCGTCATCCTGGCAATTTCAACAATGGAACGCATAGCCGGGCCCGATCAGTTCATCGCAGCCGGGATGTCGAAGCCCTGCTCCCAATGGCCATCCTTGGTGTCGGAAGCAACGACCTTCAGCGGCTCTTTCCCGTTCGGGACGAAGGAGAAAGTGATGACCGGATTGGTGGAGAGCGAGATATCGGCTTCGAGGTCGAACACCTTGGCATTGCCCGAGGACACGGACATCTTGTTGATGTAGCGTGGCGGCGTGAAGTATTGCGTTATCGGGTTCTTCTGCATTCCGTTGAAATTGGGATGACGGATCATCAGCGTCGCCTCTACCGGCTTGCCAGCCGTGGCGTCCTCACCGAACTTCATCCGCATCTCGCCCATGCCGGCCATGGCCTTCTCGTCGCTCGCCGCAACCGGCGCCGAGCAGCCACCGGAGGCCTTCACGAAGGCGGCCGTCTCGAACAGCTTGCCGTCCTTGGTCTCCGCCACGGCATGAACATTCGTGTAGGTATCGACCCGCACGCGTAACTGCACCGATCCGGCGTCGGCCGCAGGACCGAAGGTGAATTTGGCCGCGAAAGGCGCCGGGTTGTCGTCGATGACCAGATAGACCGACTTGATCTCGTTCTTTTCGGGCATCGTCAGCGTGATCGGCACGAGCGCGGCATCCTGCGCGCGCTTGGGCGCGTCGAGCTTGATCAGCGTTTGGGTGGGCTCGACCTTGCGGTCGCCGAACAGATACTGGGCGATCTGATTCCAGCGTTCCTGCCGCTCAGGCTCCATGTTGGCCGGCTCCGAGGCCGACGCTCCTGTGAGCGGCACCCCGGCAAAGACGGCAAGGCATATGGCAAGCGGCAGAATCTTCATGGTCTCCTCCTCGTCGGCCTACTCCCACTCAAGCTCCTTGTAAGCCTGGATGACATTGCGCTCATTGTAATCGTCGAAGAGCACCCAGCGGTTCCGCTCCGATTGAGCGACCGAGCGGGCGGCATCCTCGATCGAAACGCCCGAGGCTATCGCCTTGCGCGTGCCGTCGCTCAAGGCGGACAAGTAACGCTCCAAGTCGGACATGGCGGGAGCCACATCCACGATCGGCGGGCCGTGGCCGGGCACGGCCCGAGACGCGGCGAGTGCCTTGAGCTTGTCGAGTTCGGAGAGCCAGCCCGGCAAGCTGCCGTCAAGCGAAGGAACCCGGTTTACGAAGAGCAGGTCGGCCGGGAAGAGCACCCCGGTCTCGACATCCAGCATCGACAGATCGCAATCCGTGTGGGCCATCGCGTGCGCGCTCAGCCGGACGATACGGCCCCCCAGGTCGATTTCCGCGCCATCCTTCACCTCCTGGGTGGGATAGACGACACTGCCTGCGCTCTCGGCGCCGAGGACCTCCGTAAGCCGCTTCCGGTAGAACTCGCCGCGCGCCTCCAACGCCGACCGCAGCGCGTGGTGTCCGACAAAGGCCGGCCGGTCCTGTGCGAAGGCGGCTGCGCCGAAGGAATGATCGGGGTGAACGTGGGTGATCAGCACATGGCGGATTGGCCTATCCGTCCGCTTCCTGATCTCGGCCCTCAGCCACTCGCCATCCGTGAGGCTGCCGCCAGAATCGGTGACCAGCACGCTATCGCGCCCGACGATGAAGCCGATATTGGCGATGCCTCCATGGTTGGCGGCGGCGGCTTCCTCGTGCGGGGCTGCGCGAACGAAAATGCCGGGGCCTACCTCCGTCATGGTCGCGGCAGCGAAGCTGCTCGGTAAACAGCACAGGCAGAATCCGCCAATCAGCGCCGCGCGCCGTGAGATCGGAAGAGCCGATGCGGCCCCGACACGGGACTGGTCCGGCACATCGTGCGCCAAGGACGAAATATGCATATGTGCGTATAGCATGCCGACTCGCAGCCGGCATATTGGCCAAAATGCCAACGGACGCTTGCAGCGAAATTTCGAGCCGCTTGGAGCAGCTTGCGGTTGTTGCGCGGAAGTATGAAAGCGAAGTATGCCGCGCGCTCTGTCGAAATATACTATCCGCGAATGGTTCAGACTACGACCCTTGGTCGACCGCAAGAACCATGCTCGCTATCAGGTCCGGGAACAGATCGCGCTGGCAAAGCATGCCAGCCCGATGCGCTTTCCTCATCTCCGTAGCCAGAACGTCCTGATTACGATCAGCTTCAACGATCCCCAGGTGATCGAATGGCAGATCAAGATGATCGCAAGAAATGTGTCGGGGGCCATCCAGGTTGTTGCGGACAACTCCACCAACCTGGCGGCAAGGGACGCCATTCGCGACATCTGCTCGGCGGCCGGTGTTGCTTTCGCAGCGGTGCCGGCCAATCCCTGGACAAGGCGAGAGCAGGATGGTGGCAAATCGCACGGCTATGCCTTGAATTGGGCCTGGAGGAACGTCGTTCTCGCGAACCGGCCTTCCACGGCCGGTTTTCTGGATCACGATATTTTCCCCACGGCAACGACAAACCCTTTCCGAATGCTGGATCGAGCCGCCGTCGCGGGGTTGGTTCGAAAAGCGCCAGATGAGCGCTGGTACTTGTGGCCGGGCTTCGCCTTTTTCAACTTGAGTCGATTGCCGACAGATCGGCTCAACTTCGGCAGGGATTGGCTCGACGGGTTCGATACTGGGGGGTTGAATTGGCACTGTCTGTACCGAGCACTCGGCAACGAGGATCTGTGCGCGGCCGACTATGAACGGACCGCGGTCGCCGCCGACGTGGCGATGGACGAGGCGCTTTTCGAGCGAATTGACGGTTGGCTTCATGAAAGCCGCTTCACGACCGACATCGACATGGCGCCGGCGCGCCGCCAGCAGTTGCTTGAGCTCAAGCGGCGCAGCATCCTGCATACCTTGATGGCACTGCCAGCATAATTCGGCTGCTCCAGGCGGTCAGGGTAACTGTACTGATCGATCAGTTCACGTTATCGACCAATCAACGGGGGGCAGATTTTCGATGCACGAGACATCATTCGTAAAAGCCGAAATATTTTTGCAAACCTATGGAGACGATTTCGCCCAAACTGGCGTGCGCGTGCTGGAAATCGGCTCAAAATCCTACGATGCTCAAAATACTTATCAGCCGTTATTTCCTCACCCCAGATTTGCTTACACTGGCCTCGATATCGAGCCGGGCAACAACGTGGATATCGTTCCGATGAACACCTTCGTCTGGCCCGAAATCGCGGATTGCTCTTTCGATCTTTGTCTGTCCGCATCCACCTTTGAGCACAACCCGTTCTTTTGGGTCACATTCGCAGAAATCGCGCGGGTAACTAAGCCGGGCGGTCTGGCGCTCATCATCGCGCCGGGGGCAGGCCATGTGCACCGCTATCCGTATGACTGCTGGCGGTTCTATCCGGATTCGTGGGGCGCTCTTTGCTCCCTGACCGGCATGGAACTGGTGGAAAGCTACTTTGAGACCGACAAGATCGCAGCCGCAAACCCTGAAAACTTTTGGCGGGACAGTGCCGTGGTGGCGCGCAAACCAAAGCTCTCAGGGGTGGATCTGGACGCGTTTCATTCCCGCCTCCAGAAGATCGTGTCACTTTTCGTCGACGAGAGGCCACCGTCGCAGATTGCGCCTGAGCGGCACGGCAAATGGGTCGAGGCCTATGAGCACTTCATGCAGCGGAAATACCCCATGACGCTCAGTCGAATGATCAGCAAGGCCATCAGACGACCGAGCAAGATTTACAGGCGCGTCTGATCCCCTGCTGATCTGGCAAGGCCGAGACCTAGCGCCAAGTGGAGCCGGCAGTATCTGAGGCCTGCTAACTCTTAGCGCGGGGGGTCTTGCGCCGCAGCGCAAGACCCGTTCGGAGCAGCATGGGATTGACGCCGCTACAGCCAGATATTGATCCAGTAGCGCTCGCGCCAGCAACGACGGCGCCAGCGGCCATGACGCCAGACGCGGCGGCAGACATGCCTCCAGCCACGCCGACGGCGACGCCGGCGGTGGCGCCAGCGCCAATGTCCGTAGCCTCCGTGATGGTGACGATGGTGGGAGATCAGTTCCACCTCGGCCTGATCGTCGTCCCCCTCGAACGCAGCCATATCCGGCTTGTCGAGCTCGTCCAGAATTCCGTTGCCGGCCGGAATACCGGCAACAGCCCTGCTGGGTCCGGCCAGGCTTGCCAGTGCCGCCGCCCCCGCAACGCCAAGCATTCCAGTCAGAAACAATCGACGTTCCATCAAAACCTCCGAGCTGTTGAGCATCGGCAGCTCTTCCCTCACCCGCAACGGGCTCCAGCGAGCGACCGATCGGTTTGAACGTACAAGTAGCATTCTCGTTCCATTACCCCACTTCGCGCAAGATGAAGTCGTGCAACATTTTCGCGGCGGGAGAGAGAACGCGATTCTTGACCGTGATCAGGCTGTAGGGCCGGACCTCGATATCGAACTCGGTCTGGACGACGTCGATGGCGCCGGCCAGCCCGTCGGGGCCCTGGATGAACTTGGCGACCTGGATCGAGACCGGCGCGATCGCGTCGGACTGCGCCACCATCACCAGGGTAAGCAGCAGCGAGGAGGTGTTGAGGATCCGGTCGGGCAGCGGAATGTCGCGGTTCAAGAAGTTGCTTTCCATCGCCTGGCGCAGCGGCGAGCCGCCGGACTGGAACACCCAGTCATAGCCCGCCGTCTCCTCCAGCCGCACCGTCCTGCCGCTCGCCAGCGGGTGGCCGCGGCGCACGATGAGACAGGCCTTCTCGACGCCGATGACGCGCGATTCGAAGAGCCGCGGATTGAGGTCGTCGGGGATGCGGGCGATGATGAAGTCGTGGCGCGAAGCGATCAATTCGCGGGCGAGCACGTTCGAAGTCTCGACCTGCATGGTGATCTCGATGCGCGGGTAGATGCGGCGGATCTCGCGGATCGCCGGCACGGCCAGTTCGATTGCCGGCGCCGTCACCGCGCCGAGGAACACCGAGCCGCCCTTGCCGGCCTTGAGCTCGGAAATCTCGCGATCGGCCTCCCGCATCTCGAGCAGAATCGAGCGGGCGCGGCGGGCGAGCGCGTGGCCGTAAGGGGTCAGCGTCACGCCGCGCGGCAGCCGCTCGCACAACTTAACGTCGAGCACCGCCTCCATCTCGGCGATCATGCGCGAGGCGGCCGGCTGGGAGATGTTCATGACCTGGGCGGCGGCGCTCACCCGTCCGTGATCGTCCAGCACGGTGATCATGCGCATGTGGCGGAGGCTCAGGCCGCTGCGCTGCAGCGTCTCGCCGTCTCCCGGCAGTTTCTCGTAACTCACTGAAATCGCACTAGGATCGCGCAATGCCGCCATGGAGCGAAGCCTCTCAGCCGGGTTTCTATCTGCCGTCTAAGCTATACCAGTTTCGATATAGCAACCAGCAAAGATCGCATTTGACAGTTATGTCAAAGGGACCCACCCTTCGTGCGTTCCGAGGCGCAGGGGTCGGCAACGAGCAAATTCGTATCGATTGAAACTGCGTCGCGGAGCCGATTGGGAGGATACCGGAGATCGATAAAGCCGACAGTGGCGCGCCAGCGCACCTGCTCGACTGCGCGGCCCGCGAAGCCCCGAGGTGTCGCGTCCATCAACCAGGGAGAGTAATCGTGAAGATCATCAAGACGCTGGCCGCCGTGGCGGCCCTTGGCATTGCCGCCATGAGCTATTCGGCGCACGCCGCCGACAAGGGCCTCATCGGCGTGCTGATGCCGACCAAGACCTCGCAGCGCTGGATCAACGACGGCGACGCCGTCAAGTCCCAGCTCGAGAAGCTCGGCTACACCGTCGATCTGCAATACGCGCAGGACGACATCCCGAACCAGCTCAGCCAGTTGGAAAACGAAATCACCAAGGGCCCGAAGGCGCTGATCATCGCCTCGATCGACGGCACCACCATGGCCGACGCGCTGCAGAAGGCCAACGACGCGGGCGTCGTCGTCGTCGCCTATGACCGCCTGATCAAGAAGACCCCGAATGTCGACTACTACACCACCTTCGACAATTTCGGCGTCGGCGTGATCCAGGCGAACTCGCTGGTCAAGGGCCTCAAGGAGCGCTTCCCGAACACCAAGCCGTGGAACGTCGAGCTGTTCGGCGGCTCGCCGGACGACAACAACGCCTTCTTCTTCTACAACGGCGCCATGTCCGTCCTGCAGCCGCTGATCGATGACGGCTCGATCAAGATCAAGTCCGGCCAGATGGGCATGGACAAGGTCGGCACGCTGCGCTGGCTCGCCGCCACCGCGCAGGCGCGCATGGACAATCTGCTTTCGGCCAACTACTCGGACGGCAGCCGCGTCGACGGCGTTCTGTCGCCTTATGATGGCCTGTCGCGCGGCATCACCGCCTCGCTGCGCGCCGTCGGGTACGGCACGGATGCCCAGCCCTGGCCGATCGTGACCGGCCAGGACGCCGAGACCGCCTCGGTCAAGCTGATCATCTCGGGCGAGCAGTATTCGACGGTGTTCAAGGACACCCGCGAGCTGGCCAAGTCGACCGTGGAGCTGGTCGACAAGGTGCTCTCCGGCGGCAAGCCTGAGGGCCTCGACACCAAGACCTACAACAACGACGTCAAGGTCGTTCCCTCGATCCTCCTGACGCCGGTTGAGGTCGACAAGTCGAACTATCAGAAGCTGGTCGTCGACTCCGGCTACATCAAGGCCGAAGAGCTGAAGTAATTCAGTCTTACAGGAAGGGGTCCTGCGCGGCCGCAGGACCCCTTTTCGTTCAGAACCGACCCCGGTATTGTTTTTGCCGGCTTCTGCAGCGTCACGCGCCGATCCGGAACGCGAAGCCGCCCGCAGTATGTTGATTTTGCGCATGGGCCTTTTCCACAATCGATGCCGATTTGGGAGCCGTGCGCCAGGGAGCAGATCCTGATGGCCTCGACGATTTTGGAGATGCGCGACATCACCAAGACGTTCCCCGGCGTGAAGGCGTTGTCCAACGTCAATCTCAGCGTCGAGGAAGGTGAGATCCACGCCATCGTCGGCGAAAACGGCGCCGGCAAGTCGACCCTGATGAAGGTGCTGTCGGGCGTCTATCCGTCCGGCACCTATGATGGCCAGATCATCTTCCGCGGCCAGGAATGCAACTTCAAAGGCATCCACGACAGCGAGCATATCGGCATCGTCATCATCCACCAGGAGCTTGCCCTGGTGCCGATGCTGTCGATCACGGAAAACATCTTCCTCGGCAACGAGCACGCCAGCTACGGTGTCATCGACTGGGACGCCAACGAGGCGCGCACGGCCGCCCTGCTCAAGAAAGTCGGGCTCAACGAGGACCCCAAGACGCTGATCACAAATATCGGCGTCGGCAAGCAGCAGCTGGTCGAGATCGCCAAGGCGCTCAGCAAGGAAGTGAAGCTCTTGATCCTGGACGAGCCGACGGCGTCGCTCAGCGAAAAGGACAGCCAGGCGCTGCTCGACCTCCTGCTCGAGTTCAAGCGCCAGGGCATGACCTCGATCCTGATCTCGCACAAGCTCAACGAGGTGAACCGCGTCGCCGACAAGGTGACGGTGATCCGCGACGGGCGTACCATCGAGACCTTGCCGAGGAAGGACATCTCGGAAGACCGCATCATCACCTCGATGGTCGGCCGCTCGCTCGACGACCGCTACCCGCCGCGCGAGCCGCAGATCGGCGAGGTCATCTTCGAGGTGAAGGACTGGTCGGTATACCACCCCATCCACGCCGAGCGGCAGGTGATCAAGAACGTCAACCTCAATGTCCGCAAGGGGGAGGTGGTGGGCATTGCCGGGCTGATGGGCGCCGGCCGCACCGAATTCGCGATGAGCCTGTTCGGCCGCTCCTATGGCCGGCATATCACCGGTGAGGTGTCGCTGCACGGCAAGCCGCTCGACCTCTCGTCGGTAAGCAAGGCGGTGGAGAACCGCATCGCCTATGTCACTGAGGACCGCAAGACCTACGGCCTCAACCTCATCGACCACATCAAGCACAATGTGACATTGGCCAACCTTTCCGGCGTCTCCAGCCGCGGCGTCATCGACGACATGCGCGAGATGAGCGTCGCCAACGACTATCGCAAGAAGACCAACATCCGCGCCTCCAGCGTCTATCAGCTGACCGGCAACCTGTCGGGCGGCAACCAGCAGAAGGTCGTGCTGTCGAAATGGCTGTTCGCCGATCCGGAAGTTTTGATCCTCGACGAGCCGACCCGCGGCATTGACGTGGGCGCCAAGTACGAAATCTATACGATCATCGCGCGCCTCGCCGCCGAGGGCAAAGCGATCATCGTCATCTCGTCGGAAATGCCTGAACTGCTCGGCATCACCGATCGCATCTATGTGATGAACGAAGGACGCATCGTCGGCGAAATGGCGGCAAGCGACGCCAGCCAGGAAAAAATCATGCGCGCCATCGTTCGGGGAGAAGGAAAAAAAGCATCATGAGCACAGAAAGCGCTCCCGCACCGCAAAGCGGCACGGCCGAAGACGTCAAGCAGGGTCCGCGCATCGCCGTCTCGGCACTGACGACGAACCTGCGCGAATACGGCCTGATCATCGCGCTCATCGTCATCATGCTGTTCTTCCAGTACACGACGTCGGGAACGCTGTTCAAACCGGTCAACCTCTCGAATCTGGTGCAGCAGAACTCGTTCATCATCGTGATGGCGCTCGGCATGCTACTGGTGATCGTCGCCGGCTATATCGACCTCAGCGTCGGATCGGTCGCAGGCTTCATCGGCGCGCTTGCGGCGATGATGATGGTGATCTGGCCGCTCGGCATATTCTCGAATCCGTTGGTGGTGTCGATCGTCTGCCTGATCGTCGGCGCGCTGATCGGCGCAGCGCAAGGCTACTGGATCGCCTATCACAAGATACCGAGCTTCATCGTGACGCTGGCCGGCATGCTGATCTTCCGCGGCATCTGCCAGGCGTTGCTTGGCGGCGGCTCCTCGGTCGGCCCGCTGCCGGACAGCTTCAAGGCGCTGAGTTCGGGCTTCATCCCGGACGTCATCGGCCCGCTGACGTTGATCCCGCCGACGGTCAATGCCGCCGGCAAGACCATCGTCGGCAGCGGACTGACGCTACATATGACGACGATCGTGCTCGGGCTGATCGCGGTGCTTGCCTATGCCTATTTCGGCTTCCGGACGCGGCGCAAGCGCGAGCGTCACGGCTATGAGGCGGAGCCCTTCCCGCTGTTCGTGATCAAGACGCTGGTCGGCAGCGCGCTGGCCCTGTTTCTGGTCTTCCAGTTCGCCAGCTACCGTGGCCTGCCGGTCGTGCTGCTTGTGATGGGCGTGCTGATCTCGCTGTTCGTCTTCGTCACCAAGCGCATGACCATCGGCCGCCGCATCTACGCCATGGGCGGCAATGCCAAGGCGGCGCAGCTCTCGGGCATCAACACCGAAAGGCTGACGCTGCTCGTCTTCATCAACATGGGCGTGCTGTCGGCGCTGGGCGGCCTGATCATCGCGGCGCGTCTTGGCCAGGCCGTGCCGGCAGCGGGCCTCGGCTCGGAGCTCGACGTCATCGCCGCCGTCTTCATCGGCGGCGCCTCCGCCATGGGCGGCGTCGGCCAGGTGATCGGCGCCGTGGTCGGCGGCTTCATCATGGGCGTGATGAACAACGGCATGTCGATCATGGGCGTCAATGTCGACTGGCAGCAGGTGGTCAAGGGCCTGGTGCTGCTCGGCGCGGTCATCTTCGACGTCTACAACAAGAACAAGGCTTAAGGGCCGGAAGCGAATTTAAGGAGGCATACGGGTTTCAGATCGCGAAGCTGCCGGCAACCCGTCGGCGTCAAGAAGTCCCGACAAGGACCAGGCTCGCGAGCGCAATCCGGACGAAGAATTTCAACCGTGGCGGGGATTGCTCCACGCCGCGCCGGGTAAGGCTTGCCGGCAGGCGGCCGACAAAATGAGAGAGGATTCGAAACATGCTGATCTCCCAGATCCTCGACGACGCCGAGACGATCCGCGTCGTCGCCCGCAACGGCGGCGGCAAGACCAGGATCATCAACGGCGCGCGCAGCGTCTACTCGCTGGCGATGGAGGCCGCGCGCACCGGCACAGGGCTCGAAGCGCTGATCGAGCGCAAGGGCTATGGCGAGACGGTCGATCTCGATGCCGCCTATAAGAGAGGCAGGCTGGTCTCGCCGATCAACCATCCGGACCCGGCGCATCTGCACCTCACCGGCACAGGGCTGACGCATCTCGGGTCCGCGGCGACGCGCGATTCCATGCACAAGAAGCTCAGCGAGGGCGGCGAGGAGGAGCTCACCGATTCCATGAAGATGTTCCGCATGGGTCTCGAAGGCGGCAAGCCGGCCAAGGGCCAGGTCGGCGTGCAGCCGGAATGGTTCTACAAGGGCAACGGCACGATGGCGGTGGCGCCCGGCGCGCCGCTGATGTCGCCCGCCTTCGCGCAGGACGGCGGCGAGGAGCCGGAGATCGCCGGCATCTATGTTATCGGCGACGACGGCGCTCCCTTCCGCGTCGGCTTCACGCTGTCGAACGAGTTCTCCGACCACGTCACCGAGCGGGTGAACTATCTGTTCCTTGCCCATTCGAAGCTGCGCAATGCCTCGTTCGGCCCCGAGATCCTGATCGGCGACCTGCCGGCCGATATCCGCGGCGCATCGCGCATCTGGCGCGACGGCAAGCTTCTGTGGGAAAAACCGTTCCTGTCGGGCGAAGCGAACATGTCGCACACCATCGCCAATCTCGAGCACCACCACTTCAAATACTCGGCCTTCCGCCAGCCCGGCGACGTGCATGTGCACATGTTCGGCACCGCGACGCTGTCCTTCGCCGACGGCGTCCGGACCGAGGCCGGCGATACGTTCGAGATCGAAGCGCCGGATTTCGGCCTGCCGCTGCGCAACCCGCTGGAGATCGAAAAGCCAGTCAAGGTGGCGGTTAAGGCGTTGTAGCGCCGATCTCCCCTTGGGGCCCCTTTGGGGGAAAAGTCGCCGAAGGCGACAGAGGGGTCGCTACGCGTAGGACGCCGACCTCCTCCTCGCAGCCGCAGGGCGTCGCGCCTGATGTGAGACGGCCCCTCCGGCCGCTTCGCGGCGATCTCCCCTCCGGGGGAGATTGGCGGCCTCAGCGCGCTGCTTTGAAATGCTTTGAGAGCTTCAGGCCCTGCGCCTGGTAGTTCGAGCCGAGATCGGTGCCGTAGAGCGCCTGTGGGCGCTTCAGCATATGCTCGTAGACGAGACGGCCGACGATCTGGCCGTGGTCGAGGATGAAAGGCACCTCGTGGCTGCGCACTTCGAGCACGGCGCGGCTGCCGCTGCCGCCGGCGGCGGAATGGCCGAAGCCAGGATCGAAGAAGCCGGCATAGTGGACGCGGAACTCGCCGACCAGCGGATCGAAGGGCGTCATCTCGGCGGCGTAGAGCGGCGGCACATGCACCGCCTCGCGGCTGACCAGGATGTAGAATTCGTCCGGATCGAGCACCAGCTCGCCGGCGCCGCTCTTGTAGATCGGCTCCCAGAAATCGACGACGTCCTGCGCGGCGCGCTTGTCGACGTCGACAAGGCCGGTGTGGTGCTTGCCGCGATAGCCGACGAGGCCATCCTTGTCGCCGTCGAGGTCGATGGAGAGCGCGATGCCGCCGCCGGAAATGTTGGGCGGCTCGGTAGCGACCAGCATCTCGGCGCGGTGGAGGTCGCGCAATTCGTTCTCCGAGAGCACCGCGTTGCCGATGCGGAAGCGTATCTGCGACAGGCGCGAGCCGGCCCGCACGACGATCGGGAAGGTGCGCGGGCTGACTTCGAGATACAGCGGCCCATGATAGCCGGCGGCGATCTTGTCGAACTCGTGGCCGCGATCGGTCATCACCCGGGTGAAGATGTCGAGACGTCCGGTCGAGCTCTTGGGATTGGCGGAAGCGGACACATTCGCGGGCAGCGCCAGGCTTTCGAGCAGCGGCACGATGTAGACGCAGCCGGTTTCCAGCACCGCGCCCCGAGTGAGGTCGATCTCGTGCAGCTTCAGCCGTTCGAGCTTGTCGGCGACCAGATGGTCGGGACCCGGCAGGAAGGAGGCGCGCACGCGATAGGCCTTGTCGCCGAGCCTCAGATCGAGGCTCGCCGGCTGGATCTGGTCGGCGTCCAGCGTGCGCGGCGACTTCAGCGCGCCGGATTGAAACAGCGCCGCGATATCCTGATCCGGAAGAATGCCTGTCTGCCGCAAAGGCTGGCTCCGTTCACAAGGCCGGGCGAGAACCTATGCAGGCTCTTGCCGCCCGGCTGGTACAAACCTCTTAATGAAGCCGGCAATTGACGCAAGCGCGGCGCTCATTTAAAGGGTCGTTATCCCGTGGTGATTTGGCCGGTCGGCTTGCAGCCACGTTAAACAAGTCGCTAAAGGACCGTCGAGCCGCAAGGCTATATGGACCGGTTGCGACTTTCGCGGCCGGTTTTTTTGTGTCTGGAAGCAGGGCTATGAGCACCAAGAAGCGCAATTGGAAACCTCAGACGGCACTCGTGCATGGCGGAACGCTGCGTTCGCAATATGGCGAGACCGCCGAGGCGATGTATCTCACCCAGGGCTATGTCTACGAGACGGCGCAAGCGGCCGAAGCCCGCTTCAAGGGCGAGGAGCCGGGCTTCATCTATTCGCGCTACGCCAACCCGACCGTCGACATGTTCGAAAAGCGCATGTGCGCGCTGGAAGGCGCCGAGGATGCCCGCGCCACCGCCTCCGGCATGGCCGCCGTTTCCGCCGCCCTGCTCTGCAGCGTCAAGGCGGGCGACCATATCGTCGCCGCACGCGCGCTGTTCGGCTCCTGTCGCTGGGTGGTCGAGACGCTGGCGCCGCGCTACGGCATCCAGGCGACGCTGATCGACGGCACCGACATCGCCAATTGGGAAAAGGCGGTAAGGCCGAACACCAAGCTGTTCTTCCTGGAAAGCCCGACCAACCCGACGCTGGAGGTGGTCGACATTGCCGCGGTCGCCAAGCTCGCCAATTCGATCGGCGCGCGCGTCATCGTCGACAATGTCTTCGCCACGCCGCTGCAGCAGAAGCCGTTGCAGCTCGGCGCGCATATCGTGGTCTATTCGGCGACCAAGCACATAGACGGCCAGGGCCGCTGCCTCGGCGGCGTCATCCTGTCGGACAAGAAGTGGATCGACGAGAACCTGCACGACTATTTCCGCCACACCGGACCGAGCCTGTCGCCCTTCAACGCCTGGACGCTGCTGAAAGGCCTGGAGACGCTGCCGCTGCGCGTGCGCCAGCAGACCGAGAGCGCCGGCAAGATCGCCGATTTCCTGGCCGGACGGCCGGAGATCGCCCGCCTCATCTATCCGGGCCGCGCCGATCATCCGCAGGCGGATGTCGTCAAGAAGCAGATGTCTGGCGGCTCGACGCTGATCTGCCTCGACGTCAAGGGCGGCAAGCAGGCGGCCTTCGCCTTCCAGAACGCGCTCGACATCGTGCTGATCTCCAACAATCTCGGCGACGCCAAGAGCCTGATCACCCATCCCGCAACCACGACGCACAAGAACCTGAGCGACGAGGCCCGCGCCGAACTCGGCATCGGGCCCGGCACGCTCAGGCTCTCCGTCGGTCTGGAGGACACCGACGATCTGCTGACCGACATCGAAGAGGCGCTGAAAGCGGCCAAATAGAAAGCCGCGACCCAAATTTCAGGCAAGCTCTTCCAGCTCGGTCATGGCCTTGGTGCGGATGGTCATGGCATTGCCGCGCCATTCGACGGCGCCGCCGAACCAGGCGCGTGCCCAGATGGCGGGCAGCATGACGTCGCGCACGATCATCGCGGTGACGCTGCGCGGCGACAGGTACCAGCCCTTGGCTAAAGCCAGCAGGCATTCCGGCAGGTAGGCGATCGCCAGCACGCACAAGGCCGTGGTGGGAAGGCTGACGCCGGCGCTTGCCGCGGCAAACAGCGCCAGCAGCAGCGGCACCGCGGCGCCTGTCAGGATCTCCGGCGCGAAAAAGAGCGGGAACGTCACCCGGCGTAGCCGCGCCCAGCGCGTCTGCCGCGACCAGATCTCGGCGAAGCTGCGCTGGCCGAGCGGCTGCTCGAAAGGCGAGGCGACGAGATTGACGCGCAAGCCCAGGCTGTTGACCAGCTTGGTGGCGGCCGCGTCCTCGGCGATCTCGGTGGCCAAAGCCTGGATGCCGCCATTGGCGTCCAACATCGGCTTGTTCCACAGCATGCTCTTGCCCTGGGCGAAACCGAGGCCGAGCGCCTCGCCGGCATATTGCCAGCGCGCCTGCAGCGTGTTGAGGAAGGCGCACTCGACTTCGGCCCAAAAACCGTCCGGCCGCGAGCCGATCGGCGTCGAGCAGACGAGGCCGGTGTCCGCCCGCCATGCCGCCATCAGGTGCTGCACATAGTCCTTCGGCATCAACACGTTGGAATCGGCGAGGATCACCCAATCGTGCCGCGCCGCCTGCCAGCCCTTGACGCAATTGTTGAGCTTGGGATTGGCGCTGACGCGGTCGTCGCCGATCAGGAGCCGCGCCGGAACCTTGGGGTGGCGCGCGATCGCCGCATCGATGAGCCTCACCACCGGGTCCTCGGCATGCGCGACGCAGAAGATCAGCTCATAGCCCCGCCAGTCGAGCGAGAAGGCGCGCTCCAGGGTCTCCTGCGTGAACGGCTCGACGCCGCGCGACGGCACGATGATCGAGACCGGCTGCGGGCCGTCAGGCGCCGCAATGACATGGCGCCGTTTCAGCCGCGAGGAGGCGAGCAGGATGCTGGCGAGATTGGACAGAAGAAGGGCTGACGAAGCCAGGCCGGCTGCGATAGTCAGTTCCATCGAGATCTGGTCACTCTATCTCTTTGCTTTTACGCAATTCCGGACGGAAAACCGCTCACACTTTCCTGGAATTGCTCTTGGCCGCAGCCAGCCATTCATCCGTTGCAGAGCGCCCGAGTCGCCCCGCACGGTTTGTGCACACCAACATTGTCATGTGTCACTTAAATGACATTGTTTTTCGGCACGTGCGCTACAAGGCTGGCAGGATGGTCGGCGCTGCGTCCGTAACAGCGAAGCGCGACCAATGTTCCGCCGCGGCAACCGGAGTGGCCCATGTATCGCGCAGTGACGCGCAACATCGAAGTGCAGGTCAGGCCTTTCTATCTGGAGGACCGCTCCGATCCGTCCGAGAACCGCTACGTCTGGGGCTATCAGGTGACGATCGACAACCGCTCCGACGAATTCGTGCAGCTTTTGTCGCGCTACTGGCACATCACCGACGGCCAGGGCCGGGTCGAGGAGGTGCGCGGCGCCGGCGTCGTCGGCGATCAGCCGGAACTCAATCCCGGCGACAGCTATCAATACACGTCAGGCTGCCCGCTCTCGACGCCGTCGGGCATCATGGTTGGCCACTACACGATGCGCAACGGCCGCGGCGAGACGTTCGATATCGCCATTCCCGCCTTCTCGCTCGACATGCCGGGGACGAAGCGGACGGTGAATTAGGGAACTTGAGTTCCTCGCCCCCGCAAAGCGGGGGAGAGGAACCGGAGCTTTCTCACTCCGCCGCGAACTCGGCCGGATCAAAGTCGTATTGCGTCGAGCAGAACTCGCAGGCGACATGAATGCCGCCGTCCTCGGTCGAGTCCTTGATCTCCTCGGCCGAAAAGCCTTCGAGGATGCCGCGGATCTTGTCGCGCGAGCAGGAGCACTGGTCGGCGACCGGCACACTGCTGAAAACCCGCACGCCGTGCTCGTGGAACAGCCGGTAGAGCAGCCGCTCGGCGCCGACCGTCGGATCGATCAGCTCGGTTGGCTCGATGGTGCCGAGCAGCGCCAGCAATTCCTGCCAGGAATTGTCGGCCGGATGGTCCGTCACCTCGCGGTCGTCGCCGTCGCCGCCCGAAATATCGGGAATGCGCATGCGCTCCGGCGCCTGGGGCAGGAACTGCGCCAGGATGCCGCCGGCGCGCCACTGCTCGCGCGCGCCGGCCGGGCCGGGCGTCACCAGCTTGGCGACCGACATCTTGATGTCGGTCGGGATCTGCTCCGACTGGCGGAAATAGGTGCGCGCGGCGTCCTCCAGCGAGGTGCCGTCGAGCTGGACGATGCCCTGGTAGCGCTGCGTATGCGCGCCCTGGTCGATGGTCAAAGCCAGGACACCGTTGCCAAGCAGCGTCTGCTGCGAGGCCTCGCCGGCGGCGACCAGCGCCTCCAGCCGGTCGGCATCGAAGCGCGCATAGGCGCGCAGCGCATGCGGCGTGGTGAAATCAGCCACCAGCATGTCGACCGGACCGTCGGTGCGAGTCTGCAGGATGAACTTGCCCTCGAACTTCAGCGAGGTGCCAAGCAGCACGGTCAGCACGCAGGCTTCCGCCAGCAGGCGGGCGACCGGCTCGGGATAATTGTGACGGCTCAAAATGGCGTCTAGCATCGGCCCGAGCTGCACGGTGCGGCCGCGCACATCGAGCGGCGCGACCTCGTAGGGCACGACGTGATCGTCGCCGGCGAAGCCGAATTCACCGAGTTGGGGTCTATGCTCAGCCAAGGTATGGGTTTCCAACATGACAAAACTCCGGGGCGCAGCCATGCAACCCGATGAGCCGCATGCGTCGAAGCGCGTTCAATTTACGTGATGGCCCGCAAATAGGCATCACATATCCCCAGATCAAGTTGACCCCGATCGGGCCGGAAGCGGTCAGGTCGGCCCTTCTCAAGCGCCCAGGCACCAGGCCAGCACCGCCTTCTGGGCGTGCAGCCGGTTCTCGGCCTCGTCGAAGACCACCGAATGCGGCCCGTCGATCACCTCGTCGGTGACCTCCTCGCCGCGATGCGCCGGCAGGCAGTGCATGAACAACGCATCGGCTTTGGCCTTCGCCATCAGCGCGGCATTGACCTGATAGGGCAAGAAGACGTTGTGGCCGCGGGCGCGGTGCTCCTGGCCCATCGAGACCCAGCTGTCGGTGACGACGCAGTCGGCCTGGTCGACGGCTTCCTCGGCGGACTTGGCAAACCGGACCTTGCCGCCATTGGCTTTCGACCAGTCGACATATTTCTCGAAAGGCTCGCTGCCCTCCGGCACCGCGACATTGAGGTTGAAGCGGAAGCGCGCCGAGGCTTCGAGCAGCGAATGCAGCACATTGTTGCCGTCACCGGTCCAGGCGAAAGTCTTGCCGGCCACCGGACCGCGATGCTCCTCATAGGTCATGATGTCGGCCATGAGCTGGCAGGGATGCGTGTCGTCGGTCAGCCCGTTGATGACCGGAACGGTGGCGTTCTCGGTGAGCTCCAGCAGCCGGTCATGCGAGGTGGTGCGGATCATGATGGCGTCGACGTAACGAGACAGCACTTTTGCCGTGTCGGCGATGGTTTCCGAGCGGCCGAGCTGCATCTCGGTGCCGGTCAGCATGATCGTCTCGCCGCCGAGCTGGCGCATGCCGACATCGAAGGATACGCGCGTGCGCGTCGACGGCTTGTCGAAGATCATGGCCAGCACCTTGCCGTCGAGCGGTTTTGAGCGCTCACCCGCCTTGAGCCTGGTCTTTCGCGCCACCGCGTCGTCCAGCATCGAGCGCAGGTCGCCCGCGGAAACGGCGGATAGATCGGTGAAGTGGCGAACACTCATCGGCAGGTTCCAGAAATTATTTCGCGGCTTCGGCCGCAATAGCGTCGGTCAGGCGCTTGGCGCCGGCGCGAATGCGCTCCAGCGCCTCGCCGATCTCCGCGTCGGTAACGGTGAGCGGCGGCAGGAGGCGGATGACATTGTCGCCCGCCGGCACGGCAAGCAGGTGCTGGTCGCGCAGCGCCATGTTCACCTTGGTGTTGGGCATGACGCATTTCAGGCCGAGCATCAGGCCGGTTCCCCTGATGCCCTCGATGACGTCGGGAAATTCGTCCGCGACCCCGGCCAGCCCCTGTTTCAGAAGCAGCGCCTTGCGCTGCACGTCCTCGAGGAAACCGTCGGCCAGCACCACGTCGAGCACGGCGTTGCCGACCGCCATCGCCAGCGGATTGCCGCCGAAGGTGGTGCCGTGCACGCCGGCGGTCATGCCGGTCGCCGCCTCGTCCGTGGCGAGGCAGGCGCCCATCGGGAAGCCGCCGCCGATGCCCTTGGCGATCGCCATCAGGTCGGGCGTGACGCCGGCCCACTCATGCGCGAACAATTTTCCGGTGCGGCCGATGCCGCACTGGACCTCGTCGAAGATCAAAAGCAGGCCGTGCTGGTCGCACAGCTGGCGCAGCCGCTTCAAGGACTGCGTCGGCACCGGGCGGATGCCGCCCTCGCCCTGCACCGGCTCGATCAGGATTGCCGCGGTCTCCGGCGTGATCGCCTTTTCGGCCGCGTCGATGTCGTCGAATGCGACCTGGTCGAAGCCCTCGACCTTCGGGCCGAAGCCTTCCAGATATTTGTACTGGCCGCCGGCGGCGATCGTCGCCAGCGTGCGGCCGTGGAAGGCGCCCTCGAAAGTGATGATGCGGAAACGCTCCGGGTGACCCTTGACGAACTGGTAGCGCCGCGCCGTCTTGATGGCGCATTCCAGCGCCTCGGCGCCCGAATTGGTGAAGAACACCTTGTCGGCGAAAGTCGCCTCGACCAGCCGCTCGCCCAGCCGGCGCTGTTCCGGGATTTCGTAGAGATTGGAGACGTGCCAGAGCTTGGCGGCCTGTTCGGTGAGCGCCGCGACCAGATGCGGATGGCTGTGGCCGAGCGAATTCACCGCGATGCCGCCCGCGAAGTCGAGATATCGCTCGCCCTTGTCGGTGACCAGCCAAGTCCCTTCCCCACGCTCAAAAGCCAGGGGTGCGCGAGCAAAGGTCTCGTAAAGCGCCGAACCGCTCATTATATGCGTCTCCGGAACCGGAAATCAAAAAAGCCGCCAATGCGGCGGCCTTTGCGGCTTATCATGTTTTTCGGCCATGAAGTCAACGAAAACGTCACGCAGAAGCGCGTGGCAAGCCCCGACGTCACGCCGGCTCATCAGTAGTCAGGCAAGTTGGGGAAAACCGTAAAAACCGAATCGGTGTTGCCTTTGGGACTCTTGTCACCGAGTCAGCGCATAAGGTAATTGTAGTCGAGAAATAACTATATTTCGTGCGGCGGATCTAAATCACCCGGTACATGTGGTGTCGTTTGCCCGGCGAGAGCCGGCTCGGGAAGGGATTCTGGCTGCCGCACGCCTCAGCAGGAGCGCGGCCCCATGAATTGGACTGACGAGCGGGTAGAACTTCTCAGGAAATTGTGGTCGGAGGGCCTGAGCGCCAGCCAGATTGCCGCACAGCTTGGCGGAGTGAGCCGCAATGCCGTCATCGGCAAGGTGCATCGCCTGAAGCTGTCGGGCCGCGGCCGCGCGACCGCCGCCCCGGCGCGCCAGAAGAAGGCGACGCAAGGCGCCTCGATGCAGAAATCGGTGACGCGCGCCGCAAGCGCCACGCGCCATGTGACGGCGACCATCGGCGCCACGGCGCTGCAGGTGCAGTTCGACGCCGAGCCGGTCGCGCGCCACTATATCCGTCCGGTTGAGAACGTGGTCGTTCCGATCTCGCGCAACCTGCAGCTTGTCGAACTGACCGAACGCACCTGCAAATGGCCGAACGGCGACCCGCTCTCGGAAGACTTCAGCTTTTGCGGCAACGACGCCGCCGAGACCGGACCGTACTGCAAGTATCATTCCCGGGTTGCGTTCCAGCCGGCGGCGGAGCGGCGCAGGGCGAGGTAGGGACTAGGGATTAGGCAGTAGGGCTTAGAGTGCACTTCTTTGCCTACTGCCTACTGCCTACTGCCTACTGCCTACTGCCTAATTTCACAGCCACCCATTCTTCTTGAACCGCCAGTACAAGAACGCACAGATCAGCGCGATGGCCGCGAGCACGGTCGGATAGCCATATTCCATCTTCAGCTCCGGCATGTCGGAGAAGTTCATGCCATAGATGCCGGCGAAAGCCGTCGGCACCGCCAGGATGGCGGCCCATGAGGCGAGCTTCTTGGAGATAGCGGTTTCCTGACTCTGTCCGACGAGAAGGCTGGCTTCGAAAGCGAAGGCCAGGACCTCGCGCAGGCTGTCGATCTTTTCCTGCACGGTGCGGATGTGGTCGGTCACGTCGCGAAACAGCGGATGCATGGCGGCATGGATCTGCGGCAGATCGGCGCTGGTCAGCCTACGGCAGACCTCGACCAGCGGCAGGGCCGCATTGCGCAGCCGCAAGAGATCGCGGCGCAGCATGTATAGACGCTCGATATCGGCGCCGGTCATCGGCTTCAAAAGCACCTTGTCCTCGATCGCCTCGACCTCGTCCTCGATCTGCTCCAGCACCGGCATGTAATTGTCGACGATGAAATCGAGTATGGCGTAGAGGACGAAATCCTCGCCCTTGGCCAGCGAATGCGGACAGCTTTCCCAATGCTGGCGGACGGCGGCGTATGAGGTCGAGGGGCCATGCCGGACGCTGACGATGTAGCCGGTGCCGACGAACAGATGCGTCTCGCCGAAGGTGACGCGGCCGTCGATTAATTGCGCGGTGCGGGCGACGATGAACAGGGCGTCGCCATATTGCTCGATCTTCGGGCGCTGATGCGGATGCTCGGCATCTTCGATCGCCAGATCATGCAGGTGGAATTGCGCCTGCACCCTGAGCAGAAGGTTGCGATCGGGCTCGAGCAGCCCGATCCAGACGACATGGCCGGGTTTTGCCGCCCATTCGCCGGCCTGTTCGATGGCGATGTCGGCAACCCGCTTGCCCCCCAGATAGACGCTGGATGCAATGATGCCTGATGTCGGCGAGGCCGGAGTCAGGTTCCGAACTTGTTCCATCGCAAACCTCCCGAGACTGCGACTGACAAATTGCTGCGCCTGGAGCAATTCCAGGAAAAGTGTGAGCGGTTTTCCGCCCGGAATTGCGTAAAAACAAATAGTTAGGGCGTTTCGCCGTTTCCATGAAGCGGTGAGACGCTCCAGAGGAGCTTAGCCTAAATTAGGAAACCGTTCGAGAGGCGCCCGTTCACTTGGCCGATACCGTGCCCGGAAGCACCACCTTGTCGGTCTTGTCGCCCTTCGGCCGGTCGGCGGGCATCTGGTCGCCGGTGACGATGTAATAGATGGTCTCGGCGATGTTGGTGGCATGGTCGCCGATGCGCTCGATATTCTTGGCGCAGAACAGAAGATGCGTGCAGGGCGTGATGTTGCGCGGATCCTCCATCATGTAGGTCAAAAGCTCGCGAAACAGCGAGGTGTACATGGCGTCGATCTGGTCGTCCCGGTCGCGCACGAAGCCGATCCTCTCGACCGAACGCGAGGCATAGACGTCGAGCACTTCCTTGAGCTGCGTCAGCGCGAGGTCGGCAAGGGCCTCCAGACCGCGGAAAAGACTGTTCGGCTGGCGGCCGTCGACCGCGGCAACGCGCTTGGCGACGTTCTTGCCCAAGTCGCCGACACGCTCGATATCGGCCGAGATGCGGATGGCGCCGACGATCTCGCGAAGGTCCGTCGCCATCGGCTGGCGCCTGGCGATGATGATGATGGCCTTGTCGTCGATCTCGCGCTGTCCCTCGTCGAGGACGAGATCGTCCTGGATGACCTTCTGGGCGAGGCCGTGATCGACGTTCACCAGGGCCGCCACCGCCTGCTCGACCATGCGCTCGGCATGCCCGCCCATCGCGGCGATGCGCTTCGACAGATACTTCAGTTCTTCGTCATAGGCGCTGACGATATGGACGGACTGCATGGATATGCCTTCCCGGTTTATGCCGGCTGGTGCGTTCCCTCATTCCGTCGCTGATACGTGAACCGCATGACAGAATGAAGAAAATCCCGGTTAGCAACCAATATACGATCAGCGAGCCGGCAAATGAACCGTGAACGCCGCGCCCTTGCCGACCTCCGACTTGATGGACAGTCTTGCGTTATGACGGGTCAATATATGCTTGACGATCGAAAGGCCAAGCCCGGTGCCTTTCTGGGTGCGGCTGCTTTCGACATCGACGCGGTAGAAGCGCTCGGTGATGCGCGGGATGTGTTCTTCGGCGATGCCCGGACCATAATCCCTGATCGTGACGTCGAAGCCCGGCTGTTGGCCATCCTCGCTGCCGGCAATCGATACGGTGACGCGCCCGCCCGACTGGCCGTATTTGCAGGCGTTCTCGAGGAGATTCTCGAAAACCTGGAACAGTTCGTCGCGATCGCCGGGAACGACGAGCGGCCCACTTGCGAACTCCCGCTCGATGACGACGCCGTTCTCGCTGGCCAGCGGCCCGAGCGAATCGATGACGCTGTCGATCGTCTGGCGAAGATCGACCTCCGTGCCCGGCCTCAGATAGGGCTTCATCTCCAACCGCGACAGGGAGAGCAGATCGTCGATCAGGCGGGCCATGCGGCCGGTCTGGTTCTGCATGATCTGCAGGAACTGGTCGCGCGCCGCCGGATCGTTGCGGGCCGGCCCGCGCAGCGTCTCGATGAAGCCGGCGATCGAGGCGAGCGGCGTGCGCAGCTCGTGGCTGGCATTGGCGATGAAATCGGCCCGCATGCGATCGATGCGGCGCGTCTCGCTCTGGTCCTTGAAGACCAGCACATACAGGCCGGTGGCATGACCGACTGTGGACGCGCTGACACGGTATGTCCGCTCCACCGGCAGCTTTTCGGTGTAGTCGACCGCGTCGGCGGCGACCTGCCCTGACAGGATGCCGTCGAGCAGCGCCTGCATTTCCGGCGCGCGGAACTTCAATGACAGCGACATGCCCGGCGCCAGCCCGCCGAAGGCGGCGAAGGCGGCAGCGTTGGCATGAACGATGGCGGCGGAATGGTCGAAGATGATCAGCGGATCGGCGACCGCGGCCGCCAGATACTCGCCGGAGAGCCTTTGCAGCCCGCTTGCCTCGATCGCCGCTCCTGAATCGGCTGGCTGGCGTCCGGCATCCTTGGACAACATCGCCGCGGCCGCCAGCGCGACCAGGGCCAGCACCAGCACATAAAAGGAGACGCCGGCAAAAAAATAGACGGCAAGGACCGCGAGAACACCCGCGCCAAGCAGCCAACGGTTGCGCGACAGCCGCGCCACCAGGGCCTGTCTCTTGCCGTCCTGCTCAGCGCCCGTCTCTGCCATAGGCCCGCGCCACCCCGCATGCCGTCGACCGGACAGCAGTTCGCTGGACCGGCCTGGCGCATGGCCCTGAAAATCAGGATCGATTTTCGCGAAGGTTCATGCGCAAAATCAAAATGCTACAGCGTCTTTGCGCCCGAATGCGCGCTACGCTGCACAGGCTCCATAGCATGAGTCCGCAAACTGGAAAGGTTCGTCTGGATGAAAAAGGCCAAGGAAACGGCTGAAGCGGTGCCAGCCACGGCACCGATCAAGATCAAGATCGGCGGCAAGGAGCGCGAGTTCGACATCGACAATCCGGTGCTGCCTGACTGGATCGAGGACAACAAGCTAACCGCCGGCGGCTATCCTTATGACAAGAAGATGAAGAGCGAGGACTACGAAAAGGAGCTCGAAGGGCTGCAGATCGAGCTGGTCAAGGCGCAAGCCTGGCTGCAGACGACCGGCAAGCGGGTGATGGCGCTGTTCGAGGGCAGAGACGCGGCCGGCAAGGGCGGTACGATCTTCGTGCTGCGGCAATATATGAACCCGCGCACGGCACGCAACGTCGCGCTGCCCAAACCGACGCCGACCGAGGCCGGGCAATGGTATTACCAGCGCTATGTGGACCATTTCCCGACTTCGGGCGAGTTCGTCACCTTCGATCGCTCCTGGTACAATCGCGCCGGCGTCGAGCCGGTCATGGGGTTCTGCACGCCGGAGCAGCACGAGAAATTCCTCGATGAGACACCGCATTTCGAGCGGATGATCTGCAACGAAGGCATCCATTTCTTCAAATTCTGGCTGAATATCGGCCGCGAAACGCAACTCGAACGGTTCCATGACCGCCGTTGGTCGCCGCTGAAGAACTGGAAGTTCTCGCCGATCGACATCGCCGGCGTAAGCAAATGGGACGACTACACCAAGGCGCGCGACCAGATGGTCGAGCGCACGCATAAGGAGTTCTCTCCATGGATCGTCGTGCGGGCCAACGACAAGCGCCGCGCCCGGCTCGCGGTGATCCAGCGCATCCTGCTTTCCCTGCCCTATGACGGAAGAGACCTCGACGCCGTCGGCAAGCCCGACAAGAAGATCATCGGCGAGGGGCCGGAGTTTCTGAAAGACTAGAGTGCTTCACCGTTTCACGGAAACGGCGAACCGCTCGCAATTCCGGACGGATTACAGCGCCGCGCGCCTTTCAGCCGCGCGGCGCTGATGTTCATGCCGGCCGCTCAGGCGGCCAGGCGAGCGATCCGCTGCAGCCGCTTCAGCGTGGTGTCATCCTGAAGCGCCTGCTGGAACAGCGTGATCTCGTGGTCGATGCGGTCGCACAACACGTCCGTGTCGCCCTTGAGCAGGCTGCGCGTCTGCAGCAATGCCGTCACGGGTTTCTTGGCCAGCTGTTTCGCCCTCGCCAGCGTTGCTTCCTCGGCGCTGCCTTGCGTCACGATCTCGCCGACCAGGCCGAGCGCCTTGGCGTCCTCGGCGCCCAGCGTGTCGCCCAGGCAGAAGAAGCGGAAGGCGCCGGCATAGCCGAGCTTCTGGGGCGCCAGAATGCTGGTCGCCGCGTCCGGCACCAGGCCGAAATCGACGAACGGCACCCTGAAGGTGCTGCCCCTGGAGGCGATCACCATGTCGCAATGGAACAGGATGGTGCAGCCGACGCCGACAGCGTCGCCGTCGACACAGGCAAGGACCGGCTTGGGGAAGGTCGCCAACATGCGGAACATGTCGGTGACGGCGGCGATCAGCTCTCGGTGCTTGGTGGCGTCGAGGAACTCCGAGAAGTCGCCGCCAAGGCAGAAGCATCCGGCAAGGCCGCGCAGCATGACGACGCGGACCTCGTCATTGACCGCCGCCTCGTGGAAGGTCCTGGCAAGGCTCGCATAGGCATGCCTGTCGAGCACCGGCCTTCCGTCATGCGAGGACACCGTGACGACCAGCGTGTGGCCACGCAGTTCCGGTTCGGGATGGAAACTCATGACCACCTCCATCACGACGCCTGCTTCAGGCCGAGCTGACCGGGATAGCCCCGGTTCAGCACCGGCAGGAAGTGATTGCGGCGGGCTCGCACGACCTCGAGCGTATGCTCGGTGAAGGTGAGCAGCGTCGCCACGACCTGCTGGTTGCCATAGGTGCGCTGGTAGCCGAGCGGCGTTGCCAGGAAATGCAGTTGCAGGGCTCTCAGCACCCACATCGGCTCGAACTCGATAATGACCTGGTTGACGTTGCGCTTCAGGCCCCATTCGACGAAGCCGGCGATCAGCTCGGTGCCGACCGTCGAGACGCCGCGTTTGCCGTCGCGAAAACCCGGAGCCACAGCGTAGCGGGTGAGTTCCCAGACATTCGGCCCCGAGGGGGACGGACCCTCGCAGAGATCCGACAGCACGTCGGTCAGAAGATGCGGCCGTGTGGTCGGCAGCATGCGTTGGTAACCTGCCAGTTCGCCGTTGCGGATGACGAGGTGATGCTCGGCCTCGTCATGATCGAACTGATCGATCTCGAGCTGGTCCGGACGATCGAGATCGGTCCATCCCATCTCCTCGACGAAGATCTTGTAGCGCAGGCGATGAACCGCCTCCCAAAGGTCGGGACGTTCCATCAATTCCTGAGTGGTAAGGGCGAAAAGCATTAGCCGTCTCCTAGGCTTAAGAGGAAGATACGGCCGTGATGTCCCTTAAAATATTGCGCGACTGCGCAGGCAAGAATTTCTAGGTCGGCACGGCCGACCTAGCTAATATAGCCACGCCTAATCGCCTCCGCGACTGCCTGCACGCGGTTGGCCGCGCCCAGTTTGCTCTTGGCGTTAAGAAGATGTTTCTCGGAAGTGTGTTCCGAGATGCCTAAAATTTGAGATATCTCCCATTCGGACTTGCCGACGGCTGCCCATTGCAGGCATTCCCGCTCGCGCGCCGTCAATTCTATGTGATCGATGACGCCGTCGGCCTTGGTGTGCAACTGCATCGCGCGACCGATCGCGTAGGTCGATGCCAGCGAGACCATCCCAAATTCCTGATCCGACAGCTCGACGGATTCGCCGCCCAGCGAGACCATGACGATCTGGCCGTCGAGCGTGACCAGCGGAAGCGCCAGGCCGTCGCGCAACTTGAACTCGCGAGCGTCGCCCATGACTTCGTCGCTGCTTTTGTCGATCACGCTGCTTTTGGAAGCATCCCGCCATTGGAACGGCGCCTGAAGCTGCTTCATATGGCTGACCACCGGATCGTGGTCGACATAGTTGCGCGCCACATAGCGCTCCAGCCAATTGCCTGGCCAATCGCAAAGCAACACGTGTTGTTTCTGCTGGCCACGCGGCGTGCCCGGCTGCGGCACCGTTCCCGCCATCAGCGCGGTCAGGCCGAAATTCGAGGTGACGCCGAGCAGCCTCTCGCAAACCGCGGCCGCGGTGCCGGCATGCTGCAACTGGTCTATGTATTCCAGAGTTCTGTCGAACAGGCCCATCGCAACATCTACCCCATGTTGCTTCTGCTTTTCTCGTTACCGACGATAGATGGACGAACACCCCGTCGCCATCAACCCCCACTTTGCAATCTCCTCAGCTATGCCGGCAGCTTCCCCCTTCCGGCACGCAGGTCATTTGCAAACGCGCTAAACCATACGCCTAATTTGACCGCTTGAAATCAAAAACCGTTGTGCCTGCCCCGTTTTCATACGAAAAGCCAAGGAACGGGGACAGGTGCGGAGCCAAATCGTGATCTTGCGGTGGATATTTCCGGCCCTGATGTTGCTCCTGACCGGCGCGGCGGCCTTTGCCGGCGCGACTCAAGGCGCGGAGCCGCAGGTGCCGGTATTGTGGGACGCGAAGGAGCGGCTGCCGAAGCCCGACCTCGCCGCGCTGCCGCGGCTTAGATTCCTCACCACCACCGATTTTCCGCCCTTCAACTTCCTCGATGGGTCGGGCCGGCTGTCGGGATTCCACATCGATCTGGCGCGGGCGATTTGCGCGGAGCTGGGCATCGTCGAGAAATGCCAGGTCCAGGCGTTGCCGTGGAGCGAGCTGGAGGATGCCCTTCAGAAAGGCGAAGGCGAGGCGATCATCGCCGGCATCGCCGCGACGCCGGAAAGCCGCGAGAAATACGCCTTCTCGCGCTCCTACATGCAATTCCCCGCGCGCTTCATCATGCCGAAGGCGAAGGCCTTCGCCGAGCCGATCCTCGACAAGTTGCGCAGCAAGCGGGTCGGCGTCATCGGCGGCTCGGCGCATGAGAAAATGCTGCGCGACTACTTCAACACCGTGCAGGTGGTGACCTTCGACACACCGGAAGAGCTCTATGCCGATCTCAAGGCCGGCAAGATCGACGCCGCCTTCGGCGACGGCATGCGCTTCGCTTTCTGGCTGGGCGGCTCGGATGCCGGCGGCTGCTGCCGCTTCGCCGGCGGTCCGTATCTGGCGCCGGAATATCTGGGCTCGGGCATGGCGATCGCCACCCGCAAGAGCGACACCGCGCTTGCCGCCGCCTTCGACTACGCGCTGCAGGAAATCTCGATCAAGGGCACCTTCGCCGAGTTTTACCTGCGCTATTTCCCGGTCAGCTTCTTCTGAACACGAAAGTGACACGCTGAGGCTTTGTCGAGATTCAGGTCAGGCCGAGTCGAAAATGGTGGGTTCCGAGAACCGGAGCGGAGCGTACTTTTCGTACGTGAGCACCGGAAGCGCAGGAACCCGCCATTTGCAGGCCGGCATCACCTGAATATCGACAAAGCCTAGGTCAGCGTGCGCAGGCGCGCTTTCGCAGCACGCGCGATCGCGGCGACGGTCAGCGTGTCGAGATCGAGCTTGAGGCGGATGAGCTGCAGCACCCTGACCTCTTCCATGCGCATCTCGAGATCGATTGCGGCGACCTCGAAAGCGGCGGCATAAGCTGTGTCGCGCAGCCGCTCGGGCAGCGCTTCGGCGACGCGCGCCAGCACACCTTCCAGCCCGTCCTTCTCATGCAACGCCTTCTGGCAGGCCTGCGCCACCTGAACCAGCCTGTCTTGGTTGAAATCGACGAATACCGGCCAGGAGCGGACGACGTCACCGATCCGCGCCAACTCGACATCGGTCATGTCGCGATCTGAAGCCGATGTGATGACCATCAGGTGGATCAGTGCTTCGTGCGGCGTCAATGAAGGCATTCAAAACTCCTGGAAGCGTTCATGTCTTTCCCCCAAACGGGATAATAGCGCTCCAACGTAGGAGCGCCATTATGGCGCCGCAAGGAAAACCACCGCAAATCGTTGACGCTCCGGCCTCGCGCGCCTAGAGACCGGTCGACAGATTTTATCCGCCGCGCAGACGGCCATGACTGGAACTTCGACATGACGGGATCAAACATCATCGATCTCAATCCCGAGATGCTTGCCGCGGCGGCCGAGAGCAAGGCCTGGCCGTTCGAGGAAGCCAAGAAGATCATCGCCCGCTACAAGGGCAAGGACTTTCCCGAAACCGTGCTGTTCGAGACCGGCTACGGCCCGTCCGGCCTGCCGCATATCGGCACCTTCGGCGAAGTGGCGCGCACGACCATGGTGCGGCATGCCTTCCGGGTGCTGACGCAAGACAAGGTCAAGACCAAGCTTCTGTGCTTCTCCGACGACATGGACGGCATGCGCAAGATACCGGACAACGTGCCGGACCGCGCCGCGCTCGAGCCCTATTTGCATATGCCGCTGACGGCGGTGCCCAACCCGTTCGGCGGCGACTATGCGAGCTTCGCCGACCACAACAACGCGATGCTGTGCCGCTTCCTCGACACGTTCGGCTTCGACTACGAGTTCGCAAGCGCGACGCAGTACTACAAGGCCGGCCGTTTCGACGAGGTGCTGCTGCGCGCCGCCGAACGCTATGACGAGATCATGGGCGTGATGCTGCCGACGCTCGGGCCGGAGCGCCAGGCGACCTACAGCCCGTTCCTGCCGATCTCGCCCCGGACCGGCCGCGTGCTCTACGTGCCGATGATAAATGTCGACGCCAAGGCCGGCACCATCACCTTCGACGACGAAGGCACCGAGACGACGCTGCCGGTCACCGGCGGCCATGTGAAGCTGCAGTGGAAGCCGGATTTCGGCATGCGCTGGGCGGCGCTCGGCGTCGATTTCGAGATGTTCGGCAAGGACCACCAGACCAACGCGGCGATCTACGACCGTATCTGCAACATCCTCGGCGGACGCGCGCCGGAGCATTTCGTCTACGAGCTGTTCCTCGACGAGGAAGGCCAGAAGATCTCGAAGTCGAAGGGCAATGGGCTCACCATCGACGAATGGCTGACCTACGCGCCGACCGAGAGCCTCGGCCTCTATATGTATCAGCGGCCGCGGCAGGCGAAGAAGCTCTATTTCGACGTCATTCCGAAGGCGGTGGACGAGTATTACGCTTTCCTCGGCGCCTATCCGCGCCAGGACTGGAAGGAGCGCCTCGGCAATCCGGTCTGGCACATGCATGACGGCAACCCGCCGGCGATCGACCTGCCGGTGCCGTTCGCGCTGTTGCTCAACCTGGTCAGCGCGTCCAACGCGCATGACAAGTCGGTGCTGTGGGGCTTCATCTCGCGGCATGCGCCGGGCGTGACGCCGAAGACGCATCCGGAACTCGATCGGCTGACCGGCTATGCGATCCGTTATTTCGACGACTTCGTGAAGCCGACCAAGGTTTTTCGCGCCGCCGACGATGTGGAGCGCGAGGCGCTGGGGAAGCTTTCCGAGGCGCTGGGCGCTCTGCCGCAAGGCGCCGACGGCGAGGCGATCCAGAACGCCGCGCTCAACGTGGCGCGCAAGATCGAGCGCTACCAGGACCATTCCAAGCAGAGCCCCGAAGGCGGGCCCGGCGTGTCGGTCGCCTTCTTCCAGATGATCTACCAGGTGCTGATCGGCCAGGAGCGCGGACCGCGCTTCGGCTCCTTCGCGGCGCTCTACGGCATCGCCGAGACGCGCGCGCTCATTGAGCGGGCTCTGGCTGGTCAGTTGGCGGCGTAACGGCGCCGCCATCGGCCGGCAGGATCGAATCCGGCGCCACCGGCGCCGTCCCTGACGCCGCCGGCAGCGCAGGCAAGCCGTCAAGCTTCGGCGCCGGGCCGAAAATGCCCTTCCTGGCGGTGCGGGCCTTGTTCTCGGCCTCGACATAGGGACCACCCTGCGCGGCGCGCGCCCAGCCGTTCTCGACCAGCCACTGGCCGATGTCCTGATTGCCGATATGGCATTCGGCGGAAATGGTGTCGCGACCGCCCTCGGGCGGCACGGTGCAGGCGACCGCCCGGCCACGCAGGAAGGCGCGGAAGGCTGTCCTGGCGCGCGCCCCGCAGGCCCAGCTCTTACCCGCGTCGCTGCAGGTTTCGTCGGCCTTGACGACATCCACGCCGGACACCGCGACCGCATAGCCCTTCGCCTCGATCAGCCCGGCGGCGGCGGCGACCGGCTGGAACAGCTTAGTGCCGTTCCAGTCGTCCGGCATTTTCAACTTGGGCGGCTTGGGCGGCCCGGCCAGCGCCAGATCGCTGAGCGGCGCGCGCGGCTCCACCCGTTCGAGTTCCTGGTCCGACGGCTCCGGCGGCGCCACGACGTCGGGATCGATGGCTCTCGAATGAACGGCGGGCTTCGGCGGCGGCGGAGCGTCGGGCGCGGGAATAGCCGAGGTCGCCGGCTCTTGCGCTGCATCGGAATCGGAAGCGGAAAGGGTATCGTTGCCTGTGGGAAGCGCATCGGCGATGGGATCGATCTGATCGACCGTGACGACGCTTTCGTGGCCCTTGACCGTGTGTCCGCCGGCAACGACAAGCGCCGCCATGACCGGAACCGCCAGGACTGCCAGAACTGTTTGAAGAAGCCGCACCGGTCCCGGCCTACTGGCTTGCCCAGACGATGCGCGCCATCCATTCGATATCGCGCGTCGGGATGTCACGGTCCGGGTGGGCGGGGTTGAGCGAGACCAGCACGATCGATTTCACCGTTTGCCGGTCGAGCACCTTGGCCATCACCTCGCCGGCGGTCGTTTTGACGACAACACGGTCGCCCTTGCGCGTCGGCGCGCCCGGTTCGACGATCAGCACGTCGCCATTGCGGTAGAGCGGCAACATGGAATCGCCCTGCACCTGCAGCGCGTAGGACGTCTCGGTCGCCCGTGCCGGAAGCTCGACCAGATCCCAGCCCTGCCCCGCCGGATAGCCGGCATCGTCGAAGAACCCCCCCGCGCCTGCCTGGGCGAAGCCAAGCAACGGTACGGCGCGACGCTGGTGGGCGGCGGAGACGCCGCCGCGTCCTTCGACCAGTCCTGTGAATTCCTCCAGCGAAGCGCCGGTGGCCTCGATGATCTTGGCCAGCGATTCCGTCGAGGGCCAGCGCGGCCGGCCGTCGGACGACAGCCGCTTCGACTTGTTGAAGGCTGTCGAATCAAGGCCCGCGCGCCGGGCAAGTCCGGAAGCCGATAGCGAATAGCGCTCAGCGAGAGCATCGATTGCGGCCCATACGCGGTCGTGTGAGAGCACGCGCGCACTCCTTCAAACAGGAAAAAATGCCTCAAGCCTGTCTAGCGCGCAGTCACGTCCTTGTCCACCGGCGCTGCCGGCGGATCGTTAAGAATGCTCCACGAGCCTCGTTTGGACGCGCCCCTATCCGATCCCGGCCAAGGCCTTCGGCAGGCTCTTCCTGGGTTCCTCAGCATCCCAGGCGGGAGGCCGTCGCCTTCGACGATGAATGATGATCTTTTCGGATAAAGTGGCCGATTTCCGGCAAGTCGGTCTGAGCCGAGGCGCGATCAGGCCGCTTTGGCCTGTTCGCGCAAATTCCGGTGCGACACCATGAAGGCCCGCTCGGCTTCGGTCGGCGGGCGTGGACTGGTGGCATGGCCGAGCGCCGAGACGACCTCGTCGATGTGGAGGAAGCGGCGGCCCCTGCGGTCATAGACGCCGCCCGTGGTCAGGATCAGCGCCGCCGTCTCGCCATTGTCGAGGACAAAGCGGTGCCTGCCGATGACGGACGTGCCATCCCAGGTCTCGATCGACGACACGACCTCGAAGCGGCGCCACAGCCTGATCTCACGCACATAGGCGACCTGCAGCCCGCCGATCATCGGCGCCCAGCCGTTCTTGCGTGCCAGCGCGATCAACCCGATACGCAGGAAGATGTCGATGCGGCCAAGGTCGGCCAGCATCATGTAGCGCGCATTGTTGAGATGCAGGTTGAAATCGATGTCGATCGGCAGGCAGCGAAAAGCGAGCCGGCTTTCCTCGCCGACCCGATAAGGGCCACGGCTCGACGCCGTGGCCATGGTGCGGGCCATTCGCCCCCAGACATACATGCTGGTTCGTCAGGCCGCCTCTCTTACCTCGCCCTTCTGGTAAGGATCGAAGCGCTGGTAGAAGGTCTCGCCCTTCTCGGCCATATCGAGCAGAAGCTTCGGCGCCTTGAATTCGGCGCCATATTTCTTCTGCAGGCCCTTGGCGATCTTAACGAAGCGCTTGGCGCCGATGCCGTCGATGTAGGACAGGGCGCCGCCGGTGAAGGGCGCGAAGCCAAAGGCGAGGATCGAGCCGACATCGGCCTCGCGCGGATCGGTGACGATGCCTTCTTCCATCACGCGCGCCGCTTCCAGCGCGATGGTGACCAGCAGGCGCTGCTTCAGTTCCTCATAGTCGACCTTTTCGGGCCTCAACTGCGGGTAGAGATCTTTCAGGCCCGGCCACAGCTTCTTCTTCGCGGGCTTGGCCGGATAGTCGTAGAAACCCTTGCCGTTCTTGCGGCCGAAGCGGCCATGCGTGTCGACCATGGTGTTGATCAGCGCCATCTGCTTCGGATCGACCGCCTTGTCGCCAAGATCCCTGATGGTCTGCTTCATGATCTTCTGGGCAAGGTCGACGGCCGTCTCGTCGGTCAGCGCGAGCGGACCGACCGGCATGCCGGCGGCCTTGGCGGCGTTCTCGATCATCGGCGCCGGAACGCCCTCGATCAGCATCTTGTAGGCTTCCGACATGTAGCGCAGCACGCAGCGGTTGACGTAGAAGCCGCGCGTGTCGTTGACGACGATCGGCGTCTTCTTGATGGCGCGCACGAAGTCGAACGCGACGGCCAAGGCCTTGTCGCCGGTCTTCTTGCCGAGGATGATCTCGACCAGCATCATCTTGTCGACCGGTGAGAAGAAGTGGATGCCGATGAAGTTCCTCGGCCGCGCCGAATTCTTCGCCAGCGCCGTGATGGGAATCGTCGAGGTGTTGGAAGCGAAGATCGCCGACGACTTCAGCACCGCTTCTGACTTCTCGGTGGCGTCCTTCTTCACGCCCGAATCCTCGAAGACCGCCTCGACGACGAGGTCGCAGCCGGCAAGGTCGGCATAGTCCGCCGTCGGGGTGATCAGCGACAGGAGCTTGTCCTTGTCTTCCGGCTTGGCGCGGCCCTTCTTGACCTGATCGGCCATCAGGCTGTCGGAATGCGCCTTGCCCTTCTCGGCCGATGGCAGGTCGCGGTCGAGCAGCACCACCGGAATGCCGGCTTTTGCCGTGACATAGGCGATGCCGGCGCCCATGAAGCCGGCGCCGAGAATGCCGATCTTCTTGAACTTGGTCTCCGGCACGTCGGCCGGGCGGCGCGCGCCCTTGTTCAGCTCCTGCAGTGACAGAAACAGCGAGCGGATCATCGCCGCCGCTTCCTTCGATTGCATGATCTCGGTGAAATAGCGCTGCTCGATCCGGAGCGCGGTATCGAACGGCACCAGCAGGCCTTCATAGACGCACTTCAGGATCGCGGCGGCGGCTGGGTAATTGCCGTAGGTTTCGCGGCGCAGGATGGCGATGGCCGGTGGCCAGAGATTGGCGCCGGCGGCCGAATAGATCGGGCCGCCCGGCAGCTTGAAGCCCTTCTCGTCCCAAGGCGCCACCGGCTTCAGGCCGTTTTTGATCATCGCCTTGGCGGTCTCGACAAGCTTTTTCGGCTCCGCGATCTCATGGATCAGGCCCATCGCCTTCGCCTTTTGCGGCGTCAGGTTCTGGCCGGAGGTCAGCATCTGCAGCGCCTGCTGCTGATCGGTCAGCCGCGGCACGCGCTGGGTGCCGCCGGCGCCGGGGAAGATGCCGATCTTCACCTCGGGCAGCGCCATCTTCACCTTGTCGCTGTCGGCGGCGACACGGCCATGGCAGGCGAGCGACATCTCGAAGGCGCCGCCCATGCAGGTGCCGTTGATCGCCGACACCCAAGGCTTGCCGGAAGTTTCGATCTTGCGGAACAGGCCGGTCATGTAACCGGCATTCTCGAACAACGCCCTGGTCGCCTTGTCGAGGTCCTTCTCCTTGTCGGCGGCGAAGGTCGCCAGCATCTTCTGCAGCATGGTGATGTCGGCGCCGCCGGAGAAGGAGTCCTTGCCGGAGGTAATGACCACACCCTTGATGGCGGCATCGGCGATCACCTTCTCGACGATGGCGTTCAACTCGCGCATCACCTCCTCGGTGAAGACATTCATCGAGCGGTCCGGCATGTTCCAGGTGACCAGAGCAATGCCGTCGGCGTCCACGTCGAGGGTGAAATTGGTGTAGCTCATCTTCTTCTCTCCCTCAGACGCGTTCGATGATGGTGGCGGTGCCCATGCCGGCGCCGATGCAGAGCGTGACCAGCGCGGTGTTCAAGTCGCGGCGCTCCAGCTCGTCCAGCACCGTGCCCAGGATCATCGCGCCGGTGGCGCCCAGCGGATGGCCCATGGCGATGGCGCCGCCATTGACGTTGATCCTGTCATGCGGGATGTCGAAGGCCTGCATGTAGCGCAGCACGACGGAGGCGAAGGCCTCGTTGAGCTCGAACAGGTCGATGTCCGACAGCTTCATCTTGGCGCGCTTCAGAAGCTTCTCGGTGACGTCGACCGGGCCGGTCAGCATCAGCACCGGTTCGGAACCGATATTGGCAAAGGCGCGGATGCGCGCGCGGGGCCTCAGCCCCATCGCCTTGCCGGCCTTCTTGGAGCCCAGCAGCACGGCGGCGGCGCCATCGACGATGCCCGACGAATTGCCGGCGTGATGGACGTGGTTGACCTCCTCGACCTCCGGATGCTTCTGCACGGCGACCGCGTCGAAGCCGCCCATCTCGCCTGGCATGACGAAGGATGGATTGAGCGAGGCGAGCGACTGCATGTCAGTCGAAGGCCGCATGTGCTCGTCATGGTCGAGAATGGTGAGACCGTTCTGGTCCTTGATCGGGATCACCGACTTCTTGAATCGCCCCTCATCCCAAGCCTTGGCGGCGCGCTTCTGGCTCTCGACGGCATAGGCGTCGACGTCGTCACGGGAAAACCCGTATTTGGTGGCGATCAGGTCGGCCGAGATGCCCTGCGGCACGAACCAGCCGGGCAGGCCGACCGAGGGATCCATGAACCAGGCGCCGCCGGACATGCCCATGCCGACGCGCGACATCGATTCGACGCCGCCGGCGATGACGATCTCATCCGCGCCTTGCGCGATCTTGGCGGCGCCGAAATTGATGGCGTCGAGACCCGAGGCGCAGAAGCGCGAGATCTGCATGCCGGGCGCTTTGGTGTCGTAGCCGGCCTCGAAGGCGGCGGCGCGCGGAATGACCGCGCCCGCCTCGCCGACGGGATCGACGCAACCGAAGATGATGTCGTCGACAGTGCCGGTGTCGAGCCCGTTGCGGTCGCGCAGCGCCTCGAGCGTCTTCGCGGCGAGCCGCACCGCCGGCACCTCATGCAGCGCGCCATCCTTCTTGCCCCTGCCGCGCGGCGTGCGCACGGTGTCGTAGACGTAAGCCTCAGTCATTTTCGTGCTCCTTGGCTTTGCCGGCCGCGGCGCTCAGAGAGAGCGCCCGATCAGCAATTTCATGATCTCGTTGGTGCCGCCGTAGATGCGCTGGACGCGGGCGTCGCGGTACATGCGGGCGATCGGATATTCATTCATGTAGCCATAGCCGCCATGCAGTTGAAGGCATTCGTCGACGACTTTGCCCTGCAGGTCGCTGAGCCAGTATTTGGCCATCGAGGCGGTCACCGGATCGAGGCCGCCATCGATGTGGCGGGCGACGCAATCATTGTAGAAGACGCGGCCGATGGTGGCCTCGGTCTTCAGCTCGGCCAGCTTGAACTGGGTGTTCTGGAAATCGATGACCGCCTTGCCGAAGGCCTTGCGTTCCTTGACGTAGTCGACGGTGAGCGCCAGCGCCCGCTCGATCATGGCGATCGCCCCGGTGCCGATCTGCAGGCGCTCCTGCGGCAGTTGCTGCATCAGCTGGACGAAGCCCTTGCCCTCCTCGTGACCGAGCAGGTTGGAGGTCGGCACGCGCACGTCGTTGAAGAACAGCTCGGAGGTGTCGTTCGACTTCAGCCCTATCTTGTCGAGGTTGCGGCCGCGCTGAAAACCTTCGACCTCGTCGGTCTCGACGACGATCAGCGAGGTGCCCTTGGCGCCCTTGTCCGGATCGGTCTTGGTGACGACGATGATCAGGTTGGCGAGCTGGCCGTTGGTGATGAAAGTCTTCGAGCCGCTGATCTTATAGTGGTTGCCATCCTTCTCGGCGCGGGTCTTCACGCCCTGCAGGTCGGAGCCGGCGCCGGGCTCCGTCATGGCGATGGCGCCGATCAGCTCACCGGTCGCGAGCTTGGGCAGCCATTTCTGCTTCTGCTCCTCGGAGCCGTAGTGGAGGATGTAAGGTGCTACGATCGAATTGTGCAGGCCGATGCCGAAACCGTCGACGCCGACATGGCCGATCGCCTCGATGATGGCGCTCTCATGCGCGAAGGTGCCGCCTGAGCCGCCATATTCCTCCGGCATCGAAGCGCAGAGCAGGCCCGCCGCTCCGGCCTTCAGCCAGCTCTCGCGGTCGAAGATCTCGTTCTTCTCGAACTCGTCGTAACGCGGCGCGATCTCTTCCGCCATGAAGCGGGATGCCATGTCGTAGAGCATGCCAACCTCGTCCGCCGCCCATGCGGGCTTCGGCAGGCCAAGAATTTCGGCTGGATTTGTCATGCTATTTCCTCCGTGGCGCCGGCGTCCCCCTCCCCCTTGAGGGGAGGGTGGCCGCGAAGCGGTCGGGAGGGGTCGCCCGCGACGCGCTCGGCCTCACCTTTGACAAACTGTGCAACGTGCCAGGCGCTATTGATAACATCCGGCTCGTCGATCCTGAGCACGACGTAGCCAAGCGACTGCAAATAAGAGTCGCGATTCAAATCATGACGCTTGCCAGCCTCGGTTTCGTGCAGGTCGCCGTCGACCTCCACAATGAGTTTGACCGACGGACAAACGAAATCGACAACGTACGGCCCGATCGGCGACTGCCGCCTGAATTTCAGGCCATCCGCCTTCAGTTCCCGCAATTCGTACCACAGCAAGGACTCCGCCTTCGTCGCATGGAGACGAAGCGAGCGAGCCTTCTGCCGCATCTCGAAACTGACTCGCGTGCGGGGCATTGCGGTGGTCCTCCTCCTAGCGCACATCCGTCAAAATTGGTGTCGAGATCGTCGCGGGCGACCCCACCCGACCAGACTTCGTCTGGCCACCCTCCCCTCAAGGGGGAGGGGGACGCCGAGCATTTCTAGAACGCTTCCGCCGGCAGCGCCATTAGCGTGTCCGCGCCACTGGAAATGCGGGCAAGCCGCGTCGCCGTTTCGGGCATGATGCGCTCCATGAAGAAACGCGCCGTCACCAGCTTGGTGTCGTAGAACGACGCCGAACCATTGGCGCCTTCCGCGAGCTTCGCCTGGGCGGATTTCGCCATCTGCGCCCACATATAGCCCAGCGCCACAAGACCGAAGAGATGCATATAGTCGGTCGAGGCGGCCCCGGCGTTGTCGGGCTTGGCCATGGCGTTCTGCACCAGCCACATGGTGGCCGCCTGCAGGTCGTTGAGGCCCTTCTTCAGCGCCTTGGTGAAGGTCGCCATCTTCTCGTCGGCGCGGTTTTCCTCGCAGAACTCGCCGACCTCCTTGAAGAAGGCCTGCACGGCGCGGCCGCCATTCTGCGCCAGCTTGCGGCCGACGAGGTCCAGCGCCTGGATGCCGTTGGCGCCTTCATAGATCATGGCGATGCGGGCATCGCGCACGAACTGGCTCATGCCGTGCTCTTCGATATAGCCGTGGCCGCCGAACACCTGCTGGGCCATCACCGCGTGGTCGAAGCCCTTGTCGGTGAGCACGCCCTTGACCACCGGCGTCATAAGGCCGGTGTAGTCGTCGGCCGCCTGGCGGTCCTTGTCGTCACCGGAGCGATGCGCGACATCGGACTTGATCGCCGTCCACAGCGCCAGCGCCCGCCCGCCCTCGTTGAACGCCTTCATAGTCATCAGCGAGCGGCGGATGTCGGGATGGACGATGATCGGGTCGGCCTTCTTGTCCGGCGCCTTGGCGCCCGACAGCGAACGGCCCTGCAGCCGGTCCTTGGCGTAGGAAACCGCGTTCTGATAGGCGATCTCGGAGACCGAAAGCCCCTGCAGGCCGACGCCGAGGCGGGCCTCGTTCATCATTGTGAACATGGCCTTCAGGCCGCCGTTCAATTCGCCGAGCAACGTGCCCTCGGCCTCGTCATAGTTCATGACGCAGGTCGAGTTGCCGTGGATGCCCATCTTCTCCTCGATCGAGCCGCAGGAGAGCGTGTTGCGCTCACCGGGATTGCCCGAGGCGTCGAGCTTGAACTTCGGCACGATGAACAGCGAGATGCCCTTCACGCCTTCCGGCGCGCCCTCGGCGCGGGCAAGCACCAGGTGGACGATGTTGTCCGACATGTCGTGCTCGCCGGCGGAGATGAATATCTTCTGGCCGGAAATCCTGTAGGTGCCGTCGCCGTTGGGAACGGCCTTGGTGCGCAGCAGGCCGAGATCGGTGCCGCAGTGCGGCTCGGTGAGGTTCATGGTGCCGGTCCAGGCGCCCTCGATCAGCTTTGGCAGCCAGGTCGCCTTCTGCTCGTCCGTGCCGTGGGTGACGATCGCCGCGATCGCGCCTTGCGTCAGGCCCGGATACATCATCAGCGCCATGTTGGCGGAGACCATATATTCGGAGACCGCGGTGTGGACCGTGTAAGGCAGACCCTGGCCGCCGAACTCGGCGGGTGCCGCCAACCCCATCCAGCCGCCCTCGCGGTACTGGTCGAAGGCGTCCTTGAAGCCCTTGGGCGTGGTCACCGAGCCGTCGTCATGGCGCACGCAGCCTTCCATGTCGCCGATGCGGTTCAACGGATGCATGACGTTCTCGGCAAGCTTCGCGCCTTCGGCGAGGATCGCCTCGACCACATCGGGCGTGGCGTCCGAGAAGCCTGGAAGATTGGAATAGCGCTGATAACCCAGCACATCGTTGAGCACGAACAGCGTGTCCTGGATCGGCGCCCTGTAGATCGTCATGCCTTCCTCCGCCCTTACGGTCCCGGCCCGACCAGCAAGTCGCCTGTCCACGTCCTGGACAGGAGGCCGGGCCAACGTCGATGCTGCGATAGCAAATATTGACGTTTGCGTAAACGTCAACTTCGTCGCAGCCAAAAATTTTTGTGAGCGTCAGGCATTGTGGCGACAAAAAAGCCGCGCGGCTATAGCCACGCGGCTTTCTGCGTCCGGGGTATGAGTGCGGGCAATCAGCCGGCGGCGCTTGCCTGCGGCGCCGCGGTGCGCTCGACGAGCATCTTGCGCACGATGGACATCGAATTGCTCAATTCACCGATGGCGTCGTCGATCAGCGCGCGCTGCTTCTGCAGGCGGGCGAGCTGCTTCTCGGACTTGTCGAGCGCCAGACGCAACTGCTTGGTGTTGGTTCCGGTCGGATCGTAGAGATCCATCATCTGCTTGACGTCGCGCAGCGAGAACCCGACCTTGCGACCGAGCAGGATCAGCTTCAGCCGGGCCTTGTCGCGGCGCGTGTAGAGCCGGGTCGAGCCGTCGCGATGCGGATTGAGAAGGCCCTTGTCTTCGTAGAAACGCAGCGTGCGCAGCGTCACGCCGTATTTCTTGGCCATCTCGCCGATGCGGACGAATTCCTCACCGGCCTCGGCCGGAATGTCATTGGTATTGGCCGCGGCTTCGCCGGGCGAAACAAGTTTCATGGTCACTGGCTTTCCCCTGATGGCGTCGCGGTCACGGACCAAGCGTCGCCGGAATGGAAGCGGGGGCGTGCTTCCAATCGTGGTTGCAACAAATCAATCGCAAGAGGCACGGCTTCGCACCTTTTACGTTTACGTCAATTCTATATCGACAGCCGCGAGGTGACGCAAGGGCGTTGTCGAACCGGAACTTTATGCCGCACCCGGATGTCTGGCGTCGAAGCAGTGCGTGTTGCCTACCGAGCACCGCCTTGTGCGACAGCAATATTGGGCTCGGCGGTATGGCCGTCTTTGCTAGCGAGCCAATCCTTCCATCGCAGGAACGGCTTCTCGATTGCCAGATGAAGCACACCGGCAGCAACGAGACTCGCGGAGAAGTAGGCCATCCAGAAGATCAACGTTCCATGCGGAAGAGCGACGGCCTGCAGCAGGGGGATCAATGGGTAATGGATCAGATAGAGGCTGTAGCTGAGCCGGGATAAAAGCTGGAAAAATGGCGTGAACGGCAGCGGCGTGCCGATGAGTTGCACCGCGCCTGCCGTCACGATGCCGGCAAGACCCGCAATCAGCGCAGGCTGGAGGGTAGCATCGAAAATACCTATCGATGACATGAAATCCTGGCTTGCGAGCCAGACGCAAAACACGAAAGCGCCGACGGCCAACACGCAAATCCCGCTCCGGCGCGACGGAACGACGAGACCGCGTTGCTGCGCCAGCGCGATACCGACCCCGATCACGAGCCCCTCCAGGGTCATGTGAAACGGACTTCGGAAGAGCGACCAGAACCGGGGATAGTCCAAGGTCTCGTGGAGACCGAAATAGGTGATTGTTCGGAACGCGACGGGAAATGCAAAACAAGACAGCAGCAGAAGCGCCTGAAGCGAGCCTGCCCTGCAGCGCAGCAGGAGAAAAATCAGCCACGGAGCCAGGAGATAGAATTTTTCTTCGACGCCCAACGACCAGAAGACGACATTGATATCGGACGGCAGATAGTCCTGCAGGAATACCAAATGGTAGGCAACACGAAAGACCAGGCGCTCAGGCGCCACGCCAAAGAGCGGAAAGGCTCCGGCCACGACGAGCGCGAGCACGGCAAGATACGCGGGCACGATACGCAGAGCGCGCATTGCCAGGTACCGTCCAATCCGGAAATTAGAGGATCCCACCCCAGTGCGCAGCAAATGGCGAGCGATCAAATAACCCGAAAGCACAAAGAACAGGTCGACACCGACCCAGCCATTCATGAATACGGTCTGCAGTGCGCCAAGATTGGCCTCGCCGGAGCCGGGATGGAGCGCCCGCTCGCCATGGCGCAGCAGGACCAGCAAAATCGCGGCGGATCGAACTAGGTCAAGCCACGGATTGTTTCTGCCGGAGGCGACATCCGCCATAGGTGCTAGGCCTGCAGTCCAAGCGTCTTGCGGATCGGCTCCTTGCGCACCTTCCAGATTCGAGAATCGACGAGGTAGTGGTGGAAGTTGACGATCTGGTAGAGCACGATCGTCGTGGACAGCCCGGCGAAGAAGAACGCCTCAAGCATTCCAAGAATTGCCCAGTATATAACGCCCGTAATCAGGATGCATGTCACCAAATAGAGCCAAAGGCGCTGCGGTTGGCTGATATAGGAGAGGAAGCGAGCGTCGGGATCGATGCCATCCTTGAATCGTCGCGAATTGAACATCCAGACGAAGAGCACGTACTGCGCATTGTGCCACATGTTGATCACCAACCAGCCGATCGTGATGTCCCGAATGGCCAGATAAGCCACGGCAAAGATCAAAAAGTGGCTGAGCATGTACATCGTATGGACAAGCGCCAATCGATCTTGACGCGCAGCCTGGTAGCGACGCCAAACCCAGATCGCCAGCAATATCCCGGTTGCCACGGCGGCCACACCAAGCACGGCCACCGACACAGGCACGACACGCAGCTCCATTCCGATAAACCGCCCCGGGTCCTGATAGGACCTGAACAGGATTCCGAGGACCGGCAGGGCATAGAAGATCGCCTGGTCAAGCCAGCCGTCTTCGTAGAGAGCGCTTCTTTCCTTACCGCGATAGGCCCGTGATATTCCCCAGCTCTGCCGGGTGTAGTGAAACCACTGCCAGTAGAAGTAGACGGATACGACAGTCCAAAGACCCACGAAGTAAACAATCGCCAAGGTGCCTGCAGCGACCGCCGGGAGCAGCAGGACAAGGAGTGGCCAGTATTCCGCGAAGCTCTTTCGGTCGAAGCACAGGCGCGTGTAGGTCGCGATGACGTGGTGGTAGCCCAGGAACCACAGATCGAAAATCAGGATCGGCGTGAAGAGTTGCGGCTGCCAAAGAATAACGGCGCCTGTCACGAGAGCGACGGCGGGTATGCCCAGGATAAACGAAAGGTCGAACCGGGCTCCGCGAAGCCAAGCCCAGTTGGACTGCCTCAAAGGCATGGCAATGTCGGACATTTGCCTGTTCCCCAGCCGATAGAATCACCCCAGTTGAAGTTACGGCACGGTGGCGGGATTCGTCCACACCGACATGAAATGACCCTTAAGCTGCTCTAAACAATTGGTCCGCGACGCGGGGCTTGGCGGCAAGCGGGTTAGGCATTGCCGATTTCTCCGCCGGTTGACCTTGCGGCGCCCGCCCGTCCATCGTCAAAGTTCCAGCTTCTTAAGCTTGGTTAACGCCTTGTTTACCACGTTGGGCGAAATGTGCGCATGTCGGTCATCCGTGTTTATCCTGTAGCGAATTTTTCACGGTTTTCGAAGCGCGGGTGAAAACCCGGGAAGGTTTGTCTTCCTCCGCGGCAAAACCGCTCGGCTCGCTTCGTTCCCGGCTGGCTACTGGAAACCGGCCCCTGGCCGGCCATTCTGAACACGGGCGCATCGATGAACAGCAAGCGGTCCTATCTCGATACACTCAATGCCGGCAGGCAGCGCCGGCCGCACGCATCGCTCGAGGAACTGAACCGCTCGCTCGAAACGCTGGAGCAGCGGCTGGACCGGACGCGCGCCGACATGCCCGATCGCCCCGACCTGCGGCGGCCGCCCGCCGAGCCGCGTTATCCAAGCACGCAGCCTTACGGCCAGCCGCGCTGGTACGAAGATCCCTATTCCGCGCAAAGACCTCTGGACCGGCCGCCGCAAAACCCGGCAGCGCAGTATCCCGGCGCGCAGAACCAGCGGCCGCAAACGCGCGCGCCTCAGAATCCGACGCCTGCCGCCGCGCCCGCCTTCGGGCAGACCTATCAGGCGATCGCGCGTGACATCGACCGGGTGCGTGGTCAGGAAGACAGCGTCGCCATGGTCGGCAAGATCGCCGTCGAGCTGCGCGGGCTGCGCGAGGAACTGCGCCATCAGATGACCGCCGGCCTGCAGCGCGAATTCGAGGCGTTCCGCCAGGACATCGACCGCGCCATGCAGGCCAACAGCCAGCGCGGCGCGAACGGCACGCTCGACAAGAGCAGCGCCGAGCTCGGCCTCGAATTCGAGCGGCTCTCGGGAGCTATCCAGTCGCTTGCCGAAAAGAGCGACGACCGCAGCGTCAACCTGCTGCGCCTGGAGCTGGAACAGGTGAAGGGCGCGCTGGACACGCTGGCGCGCGAGGAAAGCGTGCAGAAGGTCGACCGCCGCTGGGACGATTTCGACCGCCGCTGGAGCGCTTTCGAGGACCGCGTCGACGCCGACCAACGCAAGCGCGCGGAAGGTCCCAGTCTTTCGGTGCTGACCGACCGGCTCGAACAGATCAGCAACGCCGTCAACAACCTGCCGGAATCGCTTTCGCTGCGTTCGCTGGAGGAAAAGGTGCGCACGCTTGCCGGCGCGGTCGACCGTTTCGCCGGCCAGCAGACCGCGCGCGGCGGCGAAACGCTCGCCATGATCGACGAGCGGCTGGACGAGATTTCCCGCGCCATCGTCGCCTCGACGGTCGCCGCGCAGGCCAATGCGTTCGATCCCGAAACCTTCGGCAGGATCGAGAAGCGCATGGCCTCGCTGGCGGTGCAGATCGAAGAGGTCGCGCAGTCGCGGCCGGGAGCGGAAGTCCTCGACCACCTCAACCTTCTCACCAGCCGGGTGGACCAGCTGGCCGGCCGTGCCGATCTGCCCGAACAGGCCATGGAGCGGCTGGGCAAGCAGATCGCTTCCATCACGGAGAAGATGGACCGCGCGCCGGCGATGCCCGACGCCGACCAGATCTTCCAGGGCCTGGAGCAGCGCTTCGACGCGCTGTCGATGCTGCTCGAGCGCCGCCAGGGCGATGCGATCGAACAGGGCAATATGCTGTTTCGCGATCTCGAGCGGCGGCTGGACGAAGTCGCGGATCGGCTCGACCAGCGCATGCGCCAGGACGAGAGCGCCGGCATCATGGAAGCGATCGACGCCCGCTTCACCGCTTTGGCCAAGCGCATCGAGACGCGCACGCCCGATCCCGCCAACGAGATGGCGATCCGTGGGCTGGAAAGCCGGCTCGAGGACATTTCCAGCCGGCTGGAATCGTCCGCGCAGCAGGTCGCGGGCATCGATCCGGCGCTGATCCGGAGCCTCGAAGCGCAGGTCGCCGGCCTGTCGGCGCATCTTTCCAGGCCCGGCACGCCGCTGCCCGAATTCGAAGACATCAGCCCGCGCCTCAGCGAGATCGAGAGGTCACTGGCCGGTACGCGCGATTCCATACTGAGCGTGGCGCGCGAGGCTGCCGAGAGCGCCGTCAGATCGCTTGCCGAGTCGACGTCCAGCACGGCGCAGACCAATGCGACGGCGGTGGCCGGCCTCGCCCAGGACCTGAAGACGCTGGAAGCGCTCACCCGTCGCTCCGACGAGCGCAATTCGCGGACATTCGAGGCGATCCACGACACGCTGCTCAAGATCGTCGACCGGCTCGGCTCGCTGGAATCGGGCGAGACCAGCGAAGCGATGAGCGAGCTGGTCGATCCGCAACCGACCAGCAAGCGCGGCCGCGGCGGCAAGATCGCGGTGCAGGACGCGCCCTCGATGGATATCGACCAGCCGCAGCCGCTCACGGGAGACATGGCCAGCCTTGAAGGCCGCGCCGCGGCCATTATGCGCGACGAACCAAGCGCGCCACGCACGCCGGCCGAGGCCGCCGCAGCGGCGGCCATGGCGGCGCTCGGACCGGATGCGATCGGCGACAAGAGCGAGGCGGCCGGCCGCAGGAAATCCATGTTCAGCGGCCTGGCGCGCGCCTTCAAGGGCAAGAAGGAGGCGGACACGCAGCCGCTTGCCGGCTCTGCGCCGGTCGCCGACGTGCCGAGCGTCGACATAGACGAACCGCTCGACCCCAGGGCCGCCAACCGGCCCTTGGAACCCGGTTCCGGCGCGCCGGACCTCAACGCCATCATGAAGCGCGTGCGCGACGAGCGCGGCGGCCAGCCTGCCCGGCGCACCGAGAGCGATGCCGCCAAGTCCGATTTCATCGCCGCGGCCCGCCGCGCGGCCCAGGCCGCCGCCGCGGAAGCCGACACGCTGAAGCGGCAATCGACCATGACCGGCCCGGTCAAGGCGCTGAGGATCGGCGACCTGCTCAAGGCGCGACGCAAGCCGATCCTCATGGCGGCCGCCGCGATCATGATGGCGCTGGCCGGCCTGCAGCTGGGCAAGGCCTTCCTGGCCGATCCCGTCGAAACGGCCAACAACCAGCCCGCGCCGGTCGTCTCCACGCAGGCGATCGATACGGCTTCGCTCAACGCCTCGGCCGCGCCGCAAGCCGACACGCAGAAAGCCGATACGGACACCGCGCAGGCCGAAAACGCCCCGGCCCGACCCGTCAGGCAGGCCGAGCCCGTCAAGGACGCTGCCCCGGCCGCCTCTATCACTGCAAGTCCCGAAGCCGCCGCCATGCCCGCCGAACCGACACCCGCGCCGGTGGCGCTTGCGGCGCCTGCCATGCCGGCGCCAACGCCGATGGCTTCCGCGACGCCATCCGAACCTGCCGCGGCAGCCTCCACAGCAACCGATACGGATGGCGATACGCAGCCGGTGGCCAAGGAGGCGGCCAGTCCGGCAGCCGAGGGCGCCGCGGTCAGCGCGCCGGCCGCCACCTCCGCCGACACGACAGGCGCCGTGCCGCCCGCGGCAAGCCAGACGGCGGCGGCCAAATTCGACATTCCGTCCGAGATCGGTCCGGTGGCGCTGCGCGACGCGGCCGCCGGCGGCGACGCCAAGGCGCTGTTCGAGATCGGCTCGCGCTACGCCGAATCGCGCGGCGTCAAGGAAGACATGAAGGCGGCCGCGAAATGGTACGAGCAGTCGGCCGAGCTGGGCTTCGCGCCGGCGGAGTACCGCATCGGCAATTTCTACGAAAAGGGCATCGGCGTCGCGCGCGACATCAAGAAGGCCAAGACCTACTACCAGCTCGCCGCCGAGCAGGGAAACGCCAGCGCCATGCACAATCTGGCGGTGCTGTTCGCCATGGCGGCGGACGGCGTGACCGACAATGAATCGGCCACGCACTGGTTCCAGGAGGCCGCCGACCTCGGTGTCAAGGACAGCCAGTTCAACCTCGGCATCCTGGCCGCCAAGGGCGTCGGCATGAAGCAGAACCTGGAGGAATCCTACAAGTGGTTCGCGCTCGTCGCCAAGACCGGCGACAAGGACGCCGCCGCCAAGCGCGACGAGATCGCCAACGCATTGCGCCCCGAGCAGCTCGAGCGGGCGCGCGCCGCCACGGAATTGTGGAAGGCCAAGCCGCTCAACGCGGCCGCCAACTCGGCCGACGTTCCGGAATCCTGGCAGGACAGCGCACCGCAGACCACCGCCGGTATCGACATGAAGAAGGCGGTGAAGAACATCCAGCTGATCCTCAACAAGAACGGCTATGACGCCGGCGGCGCCGACGGCGTGATGGGCGGCAAGACCAAGAACGCCATCATGGCCTTCCAGACTGACAACAAGATGAAGCCGACCGGCGAGGTCGACGCACCGCTCGTCAAGGCGCTGCTGGCGAAGAAATAACGGCGGGCGCGTCGCATACGCGACGCCCTGCCACACATTTGCCTGTTAACTGATTGAGATGGTTTTTGTTTCGGCGCGGCGGCGGGGTTTTGACCCGCCGCCGCGCCGGCGCAAGAAAAAATTGGCTTTTCGGTGCTTTAGTGTCCGGGGACGGCACTATGCGCCGACAGACAAACTGATCGAGACAGACGGGTGGGCATCTATCTCCCGATCGCGGAAATTTCCGTCAACGTCTTCGTGCTGCTGGCGATGGGCGCGGCGGTGGGCTTCCTGTCGGGCATGTTCGGGGTCGGCGGCGGCTTCCTGATCACGCCGCTCCTGATCTTCTACAACATCCCGCCGGCGATCGCGGTGGCCACCGGCGCCAACCAGGTCATCGCTTCCTCCTTCTCCGGCGCGCTGTCGCACTTCAAGCGCGGCACGCTCGACTTCAAGCTGGGTGGGGTGCTGCTTGCCGGCGGCATCGTCGGCTCGACGGCCGGCATCTACGTCTTCGCGCTGTTGCGCCGGCTCGGCCAGCTCGATCTCTTCATCTCGCTGCTCTATGTCGCTCTGCTTGGCACCGTCGGCGGGCTGATGCTGGTGGAAAGCGTCAACGCGCTGCGCGCCAGCCGCAGCGGCGCAGCGCCCGTACTCAAGAAATCCGGACAGCACAACTGGATCCACCGGCTGCCGTTCAAGATGCGCTTCCGCGCCTCGAAACTGTTCGTCAGCGTCATCCCGGTGCTCGGGCTGGGTGCGGCGATCGGCTTCCTGTCATCGATCATGGGCGTCGGCGGCGGCTTCATCATGGTGCCGGCGCTGATCTATCTGCTCAAGGTGCCGACCAATGTCGTTATCGGCACCTCGCTGTTCCAGATCATCTTCACCTCGGCCTACACCACGCTGGTGCATGCCACGACCAACCAGACGGTCGACGTGATCCTGGCCTTCCTGCTGATGGCGGGCGGCGTCGCCGGCGCGCAGTATGGCGCCAAGGCCGGCCAGCGGCTGCGCGGCGAGCAATTGCGCGCGCTCCTGGCGATGCTGGTGCTGGCCGTCGCCATCCGCCTCGCCGTCGATCTTTTCGTGACGCCGCCCAATCTCTATTCGCTGTCCGCCGCGGGCCTCAACTGATGGCGGGACCCAGAGCATTTGCAGCCGCCATCCCGTTGTCGATGCTCCTTGCCCTTTCCCCGGCAACTGCGCAGACGCCGCCCGTCGAAAGCATCCAGATCGGACTGTCGACCGACGCCATTTCCATCACGGCGGGCTTCTCCGGCGCCGATCTCACCATTTTCGGATCGCTGGAAAATCCCGATCCGCTGATCGCGCGCCAGGGGCGCTACGACGTCGTCGTCGTGCTCGAAGGGCCGCCAAGGCCGGTCGTGGTCCGGCGCAAGGACCGCGTGCTCGGCGTCTGGGTCAACCTGGACTCGGAGACGTTCGAGAACGTGCCGGTCTCCTATTCCGTCGCGACGACGCGGCCGCTGCAGGACATCGCCGAGCCCGCCAAATACAAGCAGCTCTCGCTCGGCGCGCAGAACCTCTACATGAAGCCCGCCGACGAGACCGACAGCCCGGCAACCATCGAGGAATTCACCGCGGCGCTGCGCGACCGCAAGGCGGCGACGGGCCTCTACAGCGAGAATGTCGGCGGCGTGCAATTCCTGTCGCAGAACCTGTTTCGCGCCACCGTGCGGCTCGCGCCCAACGTGCCGGTCGGCACCCATAAGGCGCGCGCGTTCCTGTTCAAGAGCGGCATGTTCGTCAAGGAAAGCTCGGCGCAGCTCGAAATCCGCAAGTCCGGCTTCGAGCAGTCGGTCTTCCGCGTCGCGCATGACTATTCCTTCCTCTACGGCGTGTTCGCCATATCGCTCGCCATGCTGACCGGCTGGCTGGGACGGCTCATCTTCCGCAAGGATTGATGTTTCGGGGAAGAACCCATTTCCCGTGAAAAGAGGGTTTCCCTTTTCCCGGTTTTGCGATACATCGCCGCCTCCCAGCCCTAGGGATAAGCAACACATTCAATTTCGATAGAGCGGCCCGGCCTTCCGGTTGACGGCGCGCGATGCGTCGGCTTGCCGCTATGAAACAACGACAGGAGGCTGCGATGCGATCGGCATTCGGCGGCATCGATTTCGGCACGTCCAATTCCACCGTGGGCGTGATCCGCGACGGACGGGCGCGGCTGGTGGCGCTCGAAGGCGAGCAACCCACCCTGCCGAGCGCCGTGTTCTTCAATTTCGAGGACGGCTACACCTATTTCGGCCGTCGCGCGATCAGCGACTATACAGACAGTATCGAAGGGCGGCTGATGCGCTCCCTGAAGAGCGTGCTCGGCAGCACGCTCGCCAACGAAAAGACCCGCATCAAGGCGCGCCAGATCGGCTTCATCGACATCGTCGGCATGTTCGTCGGCCATTTGAAGAAGCGGCTCGAGGAAGACACCGGCGGTCCGGTCGAGAACGTGGTGCTCGGCCGGCCCGTGCAGTTCGTCGACGACGATGCGGCCGCCGATGCGAAGGCGCAGGGCGAATTGGAAAAGGCCGCCCGCGCGCAAGGCTTCAAGCACATCGCCTTCCAGTTCGAGCCGATCGCTGCGGCGCTCGATTACGAGCAGAAGGTCACCCGCGAGGAGCTGGCGCTGATCATAGACATGGGCGGCGGCACATCCGACTTCTCGATCGTGCGGGTCTCGCCTGAGCGCGCGCGCTTAAGCGACCGCAAGGCCGACATCCTCGCCAATCGCGGCGTCCATATCGGCGGCACCGATTTCGACCGGCTGCTCAGCATCGCCCATGTCATGCCCGAGCTCGGCTATCTGACACGGACCAAGGACCACAAACGCAACCTGCCCGCGGCCTATTTCATCGACTTGGCGACCTGGCAGCGCATCAACCTGGTCTACACCGCCAAGGCGATGAACGACCTGCGGCAGATCCGCTACGAGGCGGAGCGGGCCGATCTCGTCGACCGTTTCATCCATGTCGTCGAGCATCGCTACGGCCACGCGATGGCGGGCCTGGTCGAGAGAGCCAAGATCGCGCTGACAGACCAGTCCTCGGCCGAGGTGAAGGTATCGCTGCCCGGCGCGCGCTTCGCGGCCGAGATCACGCGCGCGGGCCTCGAGGAAACCATTGCGAGCGACATCGAACGCGTGGCTGCGACGGTCAAGCAGACCATCGCCGACGCCGGCGTCGATGCCTCCGCCATCACTGCCGTGTTCCTTACCGGCGGCTCGACCGCGATCCCGCTGGCGAAGCGGGAAATCCTGTCGCTGGTGCCGCAGGCCGCTGTCATCGAAGGCGACATGTTCGGCTCGGTCGGGCTCGGCCTCGCGCTCGACGCGCAGCGCAAATACGCCTGACAGACGGAGATTGGCGAAGACGCCCGTCTCTTCGTCACCCACGGGCGGAGCAAGGAGCGAAGCGACGCGCGCAGACCCTAGAATGACGAAGTTCGGAGGCCTCGGCCAATCGCGAGCGTTTGCGACGATCCTCATTCTGAGACGCGGACCAGATGTCGCCTGAGGTTAGCTGACCTTTCCACCGAGATGTGCCTTCAGCGCCATCTGGGCGAGGCTCGCCTGGCGGTCGCGATGCGTGATCATGGCGAAGTCGCGTTTCGGCAAGTCGACCGGCACGGCCCTGAGGCTGCCCTCCGCCAGGGAGCGGGCAACGACGAGTTCCGAGATGATCGTCGCTCCAGCTCCAGCCTCGACCGCCTGGCGCACGGCCTCGTTGCTGGGCAGGACGAGGAAGATCTGCAGCTCCACCGGCGGCACCCCTTGGCTGAGCGCGAAATCCTCCAGCGCCTCGCGCGTGCCCGACCCGCCTTCCCTGATGATCCAGCGCAAGGCCCTGATGTCGAGATTGCCCGCCCGCGTCATTGGAATTTCGGGATGCGCGCGCGCCACCACCATCATCGGGCGATCCTCGTCGACCGTGGCGCGGCGCAGGATGTCGGACTCGGTGCGGCCCTCGACCAGTCCGAAATCGGCGCGGCCGTCGAGCACATTGGTCTCCACCTGCCTGGTGTTGCCGATCGTCACGCTCAGCTTCACGGCGGGATAGGCTTCGTGGAAGGCGGCCAGGCGACGCGGCAGCCAGTAGCTGGCGATGGTCTGGCTGGCCGCGATCGACAGGCTACCGGCGACGGTCTGCGAGACATCCTCCAGCACACCGCGGGCAGCAGCGGCGCGGTCCAGGACCGCCTTCGCCTCAGGCAGGAAGCGGTGACCGGTCTGGGCCAGTTCGATGTTGCGGCCGACCCGGTTGAACAGGCGCACGCCGTGCTGGCTTTCGAGCGCGCGGATCGCGGCCGACGCCGCCGACTGCGAGATGCCGAGCCGCTCGGCGGCCTTGGTCATATGGCCGTGCTCGGCGACGGCGACGAAGATGCGCAACTGATCGAGAGTCATGGCCAACTAAGAAGCAGAATCGATCGGAATTACAAGAGCTGCTTGTTAGACGCATCAATTGCTTTGTTCTAAGTTTTCACCTGAAGTTGGAAAAAATTGGTCGTCAGAGGCCAAGAGTGGGAAATGACAGGGCGCTTCAAATCCCTATTCGCGCATTGGAGCCGTCGGCTGAAGCGGCAGCTTGCCGGTGAGCGCTATCATCCCGAGCTCCACTATATGCGCGGCCCGGGGCCGAAGACCAAAGCCAAGCTGGCGAGCGGCAAGAGCGGCCGCGGATCATGAGCAAAGCCGCGCCGCGCGGCGCCAACTCCGCACCTTCGCAGCGGCCGCTGGCCGACAGCCGGGCGCCGGACGAAGGCGACGGGGTCGAGACCTCGCCAAGCGTCTCCGACCGCACCGCCAAGACCACCTGCTACATGTGCGCCTGCCGCTGCGGCATCGACGTCCATATCAAGGACGGCAAGGTCCGCTACATCAACGGCAACAAGGACCATCCGGTGAACCGCGGCGTGATCTGCGGCAAGGGCAGCGCCGGCATCATGCAGCATTACAGCCCGGCGCGGCTGAAGAAGCCGCTGCTGAGGACAGGGCCGCGCGGCTCGGGCGAATTCCGCGAGATCGAGTGGGAAGAAGCGCTGACCATCGCCACCGAGCGGCTGTCGGCGATCCGCCGCGCCGATCCGAAAAAGCTCGCCTTCTTCACCGGACGCGACCAGTCGCAATCGCTGACCGGCTGGTGGGCGTCGAAATTCGGCACGCCCAATTTCGCCGCGCATGGTGGCTTCTGCTCCGTCAACATGGCGGCCGGCGGGCTCTACACGATCGGCGGCTCGTTCTGGGAGTTCGGCGAGCCCGACTGGGACAACACCCGATATTTCATGCTGTTCGGCGTCGCCGAGGACCACGATTCCAACCCTATCAAGATCGGCCTCGGCAAGCTCAAGGCGCGCGGCGCCAAGGTGGTTTCGATCAACCCCTGCCGCACGGGCTACAATGCCATCGCCGACGACTGGATCGGCATCAGGCCCGGCACCGACGGACTGTTTGTGCTGGCGCTGGTCCATGAATTGCTCAAGGCCGGTCGTGTCGATCTGGATTACCTGCTGCGCTACACCAATGCGCCGGTGCTGGTCGTGCAAGAGCACGGGGCCGCCGATGACGGACTGTTCGTGCGCGATAGCGACGGCAATCCGCTTGCCTGGGACAGGGTGGCGAAGCAGCCGGTCAACGCAGCCGACCCGGAAGCAAAGCCGGCGCCGACCGGCAGCTACGAGGTCGCCGGGCGGCGCTGCGTGCCTGTCTTCCAGCTCATCGCCGAGCGCTATCTCGACAAGACGTACTCGCCGGACGCCGTGGCGGAGCGCTGCGGCGTCAGCGCCGACACGATCCGGCGGATCGCGGCGGAACTGGCGCATGTCGCCTTCGAACAGACGATCGAGCTGCCGGTCGCCTGGACCGACTGGGCCGGCCGGCGACACGAGACGATCAAGGGCCGGCCTGTCTCGATGCACGCCATGCGCGGCATCTCGGCCCATTCCAACGGTTTCCACACCTGCCGCGCCATCCATTTGCTGCAGGTGCTGCTCGGCACGGTGGACGTTCCGGGCGGCTTCCGCTTCAAGCCCCCCTACCCGCGTTGCGCGCCGCCGGGGCCGAAGCCATGCGGAAAAAAAGTCCGGCCGATGACGCCGCTGGACGGCATGCCGCTCGGCTTCGTCTGCGGACCGGATGACCTTCTCGTCGACGAGGCCGGCCGGCCCACCCGCATCGACAAGGCCTATTCCTGGGAAGCGCCTTTGGCCGCGCATGGGCTGATGCACACGGTGATCCGCAACGCCTGGGCCGGCGATCCTTATCCGATCGACACGCTGATGATGTATATGTCGAACATGGCGTGGAACTCGTCGATGAACACGGTCGAGACGATTGCCATGCTGACCGACAAGGACGAGGCCGGCGCCTACAGGATCCCCTTCATCATCTATTCCGACGCCTATTATTCCGAGACCGTGCCGTTCGCCGATCTGGTGCTGCCCGACACCACCTATCTCGAACGGCACGACTGCATCAGCCTGCTCGACCGGCCAATCAGCCACGCCGACGGGGCCGCGGACGCCATCCGCCATCCGGTGGTGCAGCCGGACCGCGACGTGCGTCCGTTCCAGTCGGTGCTGATCGAGCTCGGCGCGCGGCTCGGCCTGCCCGGCTTCATCGACGAGGACGGCTCGGCGAAATACCGCGACTATGCCGACTATATCGTCAATCACGAGCGCACGCCCGGCATCGGCCCTTTAGCCGGCTGGCGCGGCAAGGATGGCGCATCGATCGGCAAGGGCGACGCCAATCCGGATCAGTTGCAGCGCTACATCGACAATGGCGGCTTCTGGCATCACGATTTTTCCGACGACCAGCGCTATTACAAGATGGGCAACCGCGCCTATCTCGACTTCGCGGCCGAGATGGGTTTCATCGCCAACGCCGAGCCGATCGTCTTCCAGCTCTATTCGGAGCCGATCCAACGTTTTAGATTGGCCGCGCGCGGCCATGGAAAAGTGCAGCCGCCGGATGCCGAGCGCGGCCGTATCGAAGCCTATATGGACCCGCTGCCGTTCTGGTATGCGCCCTTCGAGGACGACGCCGTCGACCTCGAAAAGTATCCGTTGCATGCGCTGACGCAGCGGCCGATGCACATGTACCATTCCTGGGGATCGCAGAATGCCTGGCTGCGGCAGATCACCAGCCAGAACCGGCTGTTCGTGCATCGCCAGACGGCCGCCAGGCTCGGCCTTGCCGACGACGACTGGGTGTGGATCGAAAGCGTCAACGGAAGGGTGAAGGGTCAGATCAAGCTGATCGACGGCGTGAACTCGGACACGGTGTGGACCTGGAACGCGATCGGCAAGCGGCGCGGCAGTTGGGGCCTGAAGGACGATGCGGCGGAGAGCAATCGCGGCTTCCTGCTCAACCACATCATCGGCGACCAGACTGCAGCCGACGCCAGCGGCAAGCGCTATTCGAATTCGGACCCGGTCACAGGACAGGCGGCATGGTTCGACGTGCGCGTGCGCCTCGCAAAGTGCGCGCCGGAAGAAGCCGGCTTCACCGAGCCGCAATTCGAGCGTTTCCGCCAGCCGCCACATTTCGAACCTGCGCCAGACGTGCTTCGCTTCGGCGCCGCGTTCCGCATGAAGAGGGAAGCCGCCGAATGACCTGCCTTCCCGCCCGGACCGAGAAGAAGCTCGGCCTCGTCATCGACCTCGATACCTGCGTCGGCTGCCAGGCCTGCGTCACGGCCTGCAAGGAGTGGAACACCGGCGGCCATATGGCGCCGCTGACCGACATCGATCCCTATGGCGGGCATGTCGACGGCGTCTGGTTCAACCGGGTGCACAGCTACGAGCACACGACGGAATTGGGCGGCCGCACGGTGAACTTCCCGCGCTCCTGCCTGCATTGCGAGCAGCCGGCCTGCGTCACTGTCTGCCCGACCGGCGCCTCCTACAAGCGCGCCTCGGACGGCATCGTGCTGGTCGACGAGGATAAATGCATCGGCTGCAAGCTGTGCAGCTGGGCCTGTCCCTATGGCGCCCGCGAGTTCGACACGGAAGTCGGCGTGATGAAGAAATGCACGCTCTGCGTCGACCGCATCTATAACGACAATCTGGCCGAGGAAGACCGCGTGCCTGCCTGCGTCGCCGCCTGCCCGACCAGCGCCCGGCATTTCGGCGATCTCGGCGATCCGGCCTCGGCGATTTCGCAGCTTGTCGAGGAGCGTAGCGGCGTCGCGCTGATGCCGGAGCTTGGCTACAAGCCGACCAACCGGTACCTGCCGCCACGCGCCCGCAGCCAACGCACGGCGAAGGTCGACGCGCCGGCGCTGGAGCCGATCAAGGCCGAGGGCGGCTTCCTCGGCTGGATCGACCGCATGCTTTCGAATTAGCCGATCATGCATCCCGCTTTCTCGGTCGTCTTCTTCACCACCGCCACGGGCGCCGGCTACGGCCTGCTGGCGCTGCTCGGCCTGCTTGGCGGGTTCGGCGTGATCCCGGCCGATTTCTGGCTTGGCCTTGTCGGCATGGCGCTGGCGTTCGGCCTGATCGTCGCTGGCCTGTTGTCCTCCACGGGCCATCTGGGCCGGCCCGAGCGCGCATGGCGCGCCTTCTCGCAATGGCGCAGCTCCTGGCTGTCGCGCGAAGGCGCGGTGTCGGTCGCGACCTTCATCCCGGCTTGCATGTTCGGCTTCGGCTGGGTGTTTCTCGGCGAGAGCGGCGGCTGGGTGGCGGCCGCGGGCCTGCTGGCGGCGGCAGGCGCGGTGACGACCGTCTGCACGACAGGCATGATCTACGCTTCGCTAAAGCCGATCGCCCAATGGCACAGCCGCTACACTTTGCCGGCTTATCTCATTTTTGCGACGATGACCGGAGGCGTTCTCGCCAACGCTCTGCTCCAGCTGTTCAAGCTCGGTTCAACGGCGATGCTGGCCTGGGCTCTGCTTGCCACGCTCGCCGGCTGGGCCTGGAAGCTGGCGACATGGCGCCACAACGACCGGCTGGAGATTCCGACAACCGCCAACACGGCGACGGGCCTTGCCGGCGGCACGGTGCGGTCGATCGAATGGCCGCACACGGAAGAAAACTATCTGCTGAAGGAAATGGGCTTCCGCATCGCGCGCAAGCACAGCGCGAAGCTGCGGCGGATCACGCAGGCGCTGGCTTTCGCCGCGCCAGCCATCCTGCTGGCGACCGTGTACTTCCTGCCATGGCCGATAGGCGCAATCGCATCGGTGCTTGCAGCGATCGCGCAACTCGCCGGCATGCTGGTCGAGCGCTGGCTTTTCTTCGCCGAGGCGAAGCATACGGTCACGCTCTACTATGGACGATAAAGGACCTCAGCCCGGCCGCAGCATCGAGCCGGAGATCGCAAAAATGCGTTCGGCGCCGAGCATATAGGCAACCAGTGTTTCCAGCTGGAACAGGCCGGCATAGGCGCGGTCGAGCACGTTGAGCGAACCGGTATAAGCGCCGAACGCCGGCATGATCATGCGGCCGCCATCGCCGGCGAAGCAACGGCGCCTGACCGAGCGGCCGCGCTGGACAATGCGGGCACAAGGATGGAGATGGCCTGATATCTCGCCTTCGACCCGCTGCTTCGACGGCTCGTGGCGGAAGAGCAGCGAGCCGATAGCGAGTTCCCGTACCGTCTCGCCGGGCAGATCGGCGGGCGCCTCGGGGTCGTGGTTGCCGGCGACCCAGAACCAGTCGCGGCCGGCCATCATCGCTTCAAGCTGTTCGCGGAAACTCTGATGCATGCGTTCGGCACCGCCACCGTCATGGAAAGAATCGCCCAGGCTAACGACGATACGCGGCTGATAGTCGGCAATGACCGCCTGAAGCCGCAGCAAGGTTGCCCCCGTGTCATAGGGTGGGATCAGCGCGCCGCGCCGGGCGAAGGACGAGCCTTTTTCGAGATGCAGGTCGGAGACCGCGAGCAGCCGCAGATCGGGGAAATAGAGGACGCCACGCCGGTCGCAGACGGCTCGCTCGCCGGCGATGCCGACAAGGTCGGCCTCGGCGATCAGCGTTGCGCGCGGCAGCGAAAAATTCATCCCCTCTCGGCTCTCTCTTTCAGTCCGTCATCTCGGGCCCCATGGCCTCCTCGACGAGGGTGGCGGCATCCATCAGCAGCGTCTCGTCCGCCTCGCCATTGACCGGCATCTTGCCGATTTCGAGCATGATCGGCACGGCCAGCGGCGAAATCTGTTCGAGATTCTTATGCATGATTCGGCCGCGGATGCGCGAGAGCATCTCGGCAAGTCTGCCGACATCGAGCAACCCGGTCGCGGCATCCGTGCGGGTGGCCTGCAGCAGAATATGGTCCGGTTCATGGCTGCGCAGCACGTCATAGATCAGGTCCGTCGAAACGGTCACCTGGCGGCCGCTTTTCTCCTTGCCGGGGTGGCGCTTTTCGATCAGTCCGGAAATGAGCGCGCAGTTGCGGAAGGTGCGCTTCAAGAGCCAGCTGTCGGCGAACCACGCTTCGAGATCGTCGCCCAGCATGTCTTGATCGAACAGTGTGGCCAGCGACGGTTTCCTGTTCTTGAACATCCAGCCCATGTCTGCCAGCGACCAGATGGCCAGCGCATAGTCTGTGGCCACGAATCCGACCGGCTTGGCTCCCGCCCGATCCAGCCGCCGGGTAAGCAGCATGCCGAGCGTCTGATGCGCAAGCCTGCCCTCGAACGGATATGCCACCATGTAATACCGGTTGCCGCGCGGAAAGGTTTCGATCAACAGGTCGTCGCGTTTCGGCAGGATCGACTTGTCCGCCTGAAATCTCAACCAGTCAGCGACTTGCTCGGGCAGTTTCTTCCAGCGTCGCGGATCGTCGAGCATGGCCCGAACCTGCTCGGCGAGATAAGTGGAAAGCGGGAATTTGCCGCCGCCATAATAGGGCACCTTCGCATCGCTGCCGGGCGCGTTCGAGACAAAGCACTCATTCTCGCGGATGCCTTCGAAGCGCAGGATCTTGCCGGCGAACATGAAAGTGTCGCCATGGGTCAAAGTCTCCAGGAATGCTTCCTCGATCTTCCCCAGCACCCTGCCGCCGCGCGAGGCTGCCCCCCTGCTGCCCGCCTGGACGTAACGCACATTGAGCGCCGGCACCTCGATGATGGTGCCGACATTGAGCCTGTATTGCTGGGCGACGGCTGGATTTGAAATCCGCCACAAGCCTTCCTTGGTCTGCCGGATGCGGGCGTAGCGTTCGTAATTTCTCAGCGCGTAACCGCCGGTGGCGACGAAGTCGATGACCCGGTCGAATGTCGGCCTGTCCAGGCTGGCGTAGGGGGCGGCCGTTCTTACTTCATCGAACAACGCATCGGGATGGAACGGCGCCCCACAGGCGCAACCCAGCACGTGCTGGGCCAAGACGTCCAGACCGCCGTTGACCAATGGCGGCGTATCCTGCGCGCCGAGATAGTTGGCGTCGAGCGCGGCGCGGCATTCCAACACCTCGAAGCGGTTGGCCGGGATCAGGATCGCCTTGGACGGCTCGTCCATGCGATGGTTGGCGCGGCCGATGCGCTGCGCCAGCCGGCTGGCGCCTTTCGGCGCGCCGACATGCACCACAAGGTCGACATCGCCCCAGTCGATGCCGAGATCGAGGGTGGAGGTGGCGACGATGGCCCGCAGCGCGTTTTCGCCCATCGCCTTCTCGACGCGGCGGCGCTGGGCGACGTCCAGCGATCCGTGATGAAGCGCGATCGGCAGCGTGTCTTCATTGACTCGCCATAGTTCCTGGAACAGCAGCTCGGCCTGGCTGCGCGTGTTGACGAAGAGCAGCGTGGTCTTGTGCCGCTTGATCTCGCGATAGATTTCAGGCGTGGCGTAGCGGGCGGAGTGACCGGCCCAGGGCACCCGCTCTTCCGAGTCGAGGATCGATATCTCGGGCTTCGCGCCGCCCGTGACGACGATGAGCTCGGACATGTCGCCCGGAGAAGCCTGACTGACCAGCCAGCGCCGCAATTCGTCGGGCTCGGCCACGGTGGCCGACAAGCCTATAGTCTGCAGGTCCGGAACGAAGGCGCGCAGTCGCGCGAGCCCAAGCGCCAGGAGATGCCCGCGCTTGGAGGTGACCAGCGAATGCAGCTCATCGAGCACGACGTAGCGCAGATCCTCGAAAAAGCGTCTGGCGTCGTTCGAGGCGATCAGCAGCGCGAGCTGCTCTGGCGTGGTGAGCAGGATGTCGGGTGGCGCCAGTTTCTGCCGCTGGCGCTTGTGCGAAGGCGTGTCGCCGGTGCGGGTCTCGATGGTGACGGGCAGGCCGATCTCCTCGACCGGCTTGCCGAGATTGCGTTCGATGTCGACGGCCAGCGCTTTCAGCGGCGAGATGTAGAGCGTGTGGATGCCGCGACGCGCCTGGCCCGGCTTTCGCCTGGGACGGTTGGCAAGCTCGGTCAGCGACGGCAGGAAGCCGGCCAGCGTCTTACCGGCGCCGGTCGGCGCGATCAGCAGCACCGATTGGCCGCTTTGAGCCTTCGCCAGCAGCTCGAGCTGATGGGCGCGCGGCGCCCAGCCCTTTTCGCCGAACCATTTGACGAATGGTTCGGGCAACAGGACGGCGGCGTTCTGTTCGGCAAGGCGCGGCTGCTCGGTCACGCGCAACAGGTAGCGCGGCGGCGCGAAATCGCCAAGGAAAATCGGAACAAAAGGGGATCGAAGAGAGCGCCCCTCTCCCCGTCACTAAACGGGGAGAGGATGCCGGCAGGCAGATGAGGGGCAGCGCCAGCGGTCGAAGGTTGGCTATTGGCGCGAACAATCGGAGGTTCGCGCCGCCCCTCATCCGCCCTTCGGGCACCTTCTCCCCGTGAAACGGGGAGAAGAAAAGATCACGGCCTCCGAAAACCCGTCGGGCCGCCATAAAGATAGCCGATGCGCTCGACCGCTTCCTTCAGCCCTTCGCGCGATACCAGCATGGTGTGGCCGTTGGCGTGGATCATGTCCCTTTCATTGGTCATGATCGCCACGTGGCCTTTCCAGAAGACGAGGTCGCCGCGCCGGAGACCTGAATAGTCCGGGCCCGGCTCGAACGGCATGCCGATCGACGCTGCCTGCATATCGGAGTCGCGCAGCACATCCTTGCCGGTCATGCGCATTGCCAGTTGCACGAGGCCGGAGCAATCGATCCCGAAGCCGGAGACGCCGCCCCACAGATACGGCGTGCCGAGGAAGCTCTCCGCCACCGTGACATAGTCGTCGGCCAATTCGGCGGTCGGCCGCAAATGGCGGGCAATGATCGCCTGGCCGGAGGGCAGCAGCGCGTAGTGCGTGCCGCGCGTTTCGGCGGAACCCGTCACCGTGACCGTCGAGCCCATCGACAGCTGTCCGCTGATCGGGAAGCGCAGATCGGGGCCCGGATAGAGGAAGGTGCGCGGCACCGAAACGATATGCGTGGGCGCATGGTCGCGCTGGCCAAGAAGATAGTCCGCCACATAGCCGACATAGCCGTCGCGCTCGGCCTGCACCCAGGCCCAGCCTTCGGCATCCTCGAAGACGAGCACGTCGTCGCCGAACAGCGCCTGCGTGTTGACGCCCGCATCGGGGCGCGGCGCCTTGCGCAGATCGGCGACCGGCGCCGTGATGCGGGCCGGCCGGCCGGTGACGAAGCGGTCGGCGGCGACCTCGCCCTTCAGCCTCGCATCGGCAAGGTCGGAGCGGAAGGCATGAAGGCGGGCATCCCTGGCTGTCAAATCGATAATCCAGTCGTCAGCAATGAGGTCAGATGGGCAGCTCGTGCGCCCTGGCGACGATACCATCGCCGAAGCGCTCGACAAAGAGCGCGCCTTCCACCGTGCGCCGGATCAGCACGTTGCGCTTGTCGAGCTCGTCGCGATGGCGCGAGACCAGCTTCAGCGCGCCCATCGTGTCCAGCGCCCGGGTGATGACCGGCTTGGTGACGTTGAGCTTGGCGGCCAGCCCGCGCACCGTGTGCGGCGGCGGGTCAAGATAGATGGTGAACAGGATCGCCGTCTGGCGCATCGTGAGATCGGGCTCGCCGTCGCGCACCTGGGCGAGCATCACCTGCTGCCACAGTCGCAAGGCCTGGCTCGGGCGCATCGAGATCGACATGCGCGAAGCATGCCGGCAAATTGTTTCGGTTCCGTTTCAGTGGCGGCGTTTCGCCGCTACGCTTCAAAACGCCCGGCGATGACTTGCTCCAGCGCGCGAATGCCTTGCGCCTCGCCGCCGGTCAGGCCGTAGGGGCGGTCGGCCGGGTTCCAGGCGAAGATGTCGAAATGCGCCCAGCTGTGGGTCTTCTCGACGAAGCGCTTGAGGAAAAGCGCCGCGGTGATCGATCCGGCAAAGCCGTCCGCGGTCACATTGTTGATGTCGGCGATCTTCGAGGAAAGCTTTGCATCATAGGGACGCCACAGCGGCATGCGCCAGAGCGGATCCTCGACCGAAACGGATGCCGCGGCAAGATCGGCGGCAAGCGTCTCGTCGGCGGTGTAGAAAGGCGGCAGATCCGGCCCCAATGCGACGCGCGCGGCGCCGGTCAGCGTCGCCATGTCGACCAGCAAGGCCGGCTGCTCCTCATCGGCCAGCGCCAGCGCGTCGGCGAGAACCAGCCGCCCTTCCGCATCCGTGTTGCCGATCTCGACCGTGATGCCCTTGCGGCTCCTCAGCACATCGCCCGGCCGGAAGGCATTGCCGGCGATCGAATTCTCGACGGCGGGGATCAGCACGCGCAGCCGGACATTCAATTTGGCCGCCATGATCATGGAGGCGAGACCCAGCACGTTGGCGGCGCCTCCCATATCCTTCTTCATCAAAAGCATGCCCGACGACGGCTTGATGTCGAGGCCGCCGGTGTCGAAGCAGACGCCCTTGCCGACCAGCGTCACCTTCGGCGCATCGCCCGGTCCCCAGGTCATGTCGATCAGTCGCGGCGCGCCGGTCGAGGCCCGGCCGACCGCGTGGATCATCGGGAAATTCCGCGCCAGGAGATCGTCGCCATGGATCACGGAGATATCGGCGCCATGGGCGGCCGCGAGGTTCCGGACGGCTTCTTCCAGTTCGAGCGGCCCCAGGTCGCTGGTCGGCGTGTTGACGAGGTCGCGTGTCAGGAACACGCTGTCGGCGACGCGGCGAACATGCGTGGCGTCTGCGCCTTCCGGAAGCGCAAAGCGCAAGGCCTTGCCCGGCTTCTTGCCGTAGCGTGTGAAGACATAGCCCCCGAGGACCAGCGCGAGCGCGGCGAGATCGGGCTGCGCGGGGGCCGACGCGAAATGCCAGTCGCCCTCCGGCAACGCCCTTGCGAGCGCGCCTAGGGCAAGCGTGCTTTCGCCGTCGCCTATGCCGAACAGCGCGCCGGCAAGGCTGCCGCCCTCGCCCGGCAGGACCAGCACGCGCCCCGCATCGCCGGAAAAACCATTGGCCCTTGCCCAGGCGGTGGCGGGCGGCGGCAGCGCCGCGGCATCAAGGGCATCCCTTGCCACCAGATAGACAGGCAAGGCGGTTTCCGGCTTCTGCTCGACGAGTTCGACAGGCATGTGATGATCTCCGGCCGAACAGCTTGAGTCGGCGCTTCTTAACGGTCCGTTAGGGTTAACAGAATATTTCTGCGGGAGGGAAGACGGCCAACCAATGGCCGCACAGGAATGGAGACCGGGCGCCGATGCCGACCGAAGCGTTGAACCGCACAGCCAAGCGTCTGATCACCACGGTCTTCATGGCGGCGCTGGCGGCCAGCGTGGCCGGTTGCGGCAGCACCAGCAAGTTCACCACCGGCTCCATCTCCCGTTCCGACAGCAAGCCGCTGGAAACGATGTCGGCTGACGACTTGCATACCGCAACGTCCCGGCTCGGCCAATCCTATGCGCGCAATCCGAACGACAAGCGCCTGGCGATAAATTTCGCGGCGGCGCTGCAGATGGACGGCGACGCCGACCAGTCGCTGGCGGTGATGCGCAAGCTGGCGATCGCCTATCCCAAGGATCGCGACGTGCTTGCCGCCTATGGCAAGGCGCTTGCCGCCAACGGCCAGTTCGAGCCGGCGCTCGACGCCGTGCGCCGCGCGCAAACGCCCGAATATCCGGACTGGAGGCTGGTGTCGGCGGAAGCCGCCATTCTCGACCAGATGGGGCAGAAGGACGAAGCACGGCAGAACTATCGCAAAGCGCTGGAACTGAAGCCGAACGAGCCTTCGGTGCTCTCCAATCTCGGCATGTCCTATGTGCTCGAAGGCGACCTGCGCACGGCGGAAACCTATATGCGCTCGGCCGCGCAGCAGCCCGGCGCCGACAGCAGGGTGCGGCAGAACCTCGCGCTGGTCGTCGGGTTGCAGGGCCGCTTCGACGAGGCCGAGAAGATCGCCTCCCAGGAACTGTCGCCCGAGCAGGCGCAGGCCAACATCGCCTATCTGCGGCAAATGCTTGCCCAGCAGAACGCCTGGAGCCAGTTGAAGGATCAGGACAAGGACAAGGCGAAAGTCGCCACGAACTGACCGCGGGCGGGCGCTGCCAAGCATCGACCACCGCTGAAATCAAAAAGCCGCGCGGACCCAGCGCGGCTTCTTGCTTGATGTGAAACGGTCACTTTGTTTTTACGCAATTCCGGACGGAAAGCCGCTCATACTTTTCCTGGAATTGCTACTGGCTCGAGGAGCTGTGCTGGTCGCCGAAGATGCCGCGCTGGCTGACCTGGATGCCGGCCGGACCCAGAATGATGGCGAACAGAACCGGCAGGAAGAACAGGATCATGGGCACGGTGAGCTTCGGCGGAAGCGCCGCGGCCTTCTTTTCGGCAGCGTTCATGCGCATGTCGCGGCTTTCGGAGGCGAGCACGCGCAGCGCGTGCGCCACCGGCGTGCCGTAGCGTTCGGCCTGGACCAGGGCCTGCGACACCGACTTGACCGATTCCAGGCCGGTACGGCTTGCCAGGTTTTCATAGGCGATCTTGCGATCCTGCAGATAGGACAGCTCGGCATTGGTGAGCACGAATTCCTCGGCAAGCGCCACCGACTGCGCGCCGACTTCATCGGCAACCCTGCGCAAGGCCGCTTCCACCGACATGCCGGATTCCACGCAGATCAGCATCAGGTCGAGCGCATCCGGCCATGCCAACTGGATCGACTGCTTACGCTTGGTCGCGCGGTTGTTGACGTAGAGGATCGGCGCGTAGAAGCCGCCATAGGCGACAACGACACAGACGAACAGCTTGATGGAGGCCGGCTGCTGCGGCAGGCCGCCGAGCACGAACAGATAGACGGCCGCCAAGGCAAAGCCGACGAATGGCAGGACGAGGCGGAAGAACAGGAAGCGCGTCAGCGGGTTCTGGCCGCGAAAGCCGGCGACCTTGAGCTTCTGGACGGTGTTTTCGTCGGCAAGGGCGCGCCTGAGATCCAGGCGGTCGACGATGTTGCGCATGCCTATGGACTGCTCCTCGCGCAGCCCCTTGCGACGGCGGTCGGCCTCATTGGCCAGCCGCGCACGCTGTTCGGCGCGCAATTTGTCGCGCTCGATCGCCACGGTCTTCATGCGCGACTTGAGCGACGTGCCGCCGAACGCCGGCATGAGCGTGAAGACGGTCGCAAAAACGGCAATGCCGACCAGCATCGCGATCAGGAAAGAAGGGTCGGTGAGTGTTTTTACGACCTGCTCTGTCACGGGATCCGTGCCCCTACACTTCGAAGTTCATCATCTTGCGCATCACCAGGATGCCGATCGACATCCACACACCCGAGCAGCCGAGGATCAGGTTGCCGACATTGGTGGTGAACAGCGGCATGATGTAGTTCGGGCTCGACAGATAGACGAGGAAGGCAACGACGAAGGGCAAGGCGCCGATGATGACGGCGGATGCCTTGGCTTCCATCGAAAGCGCCTGGACCTTGGCTTTCATCTTCTTGCGGTCGCGCAGGACGCGCGAAAGGTTACCCAGCGCCTCGGACAGGTTGCCGCCGGCCTGCGACTGGATCTGGATGACGATGCCGAAGAAGCCGGCCTCGCTGCATGGCATGGTCTCGGACATGCGCATGGCGGCGTCGGGCACCGACATGCCCATCTGCTGGGAATCGACGATGCGGCGGAACTCGGACCGGACCGGTTCGGGCGATTCGTTGGCGATCAGGCGGATCGCATCGTTGAGCGGCAGGCCGGACTTGACCGCGCGCACGATGATGTCGAGCGCGTTCGGGAACTCTTCCAGGAAGGCCTTGACGCGGCGTGTACGGCGAAAGGAGACAAACCAGCGCGGCAGGCCGAGGCCGCCCGCCAGCAGCGCGCCGGGCAGAGCCCACAAAGGCGCGCCGGCGAAAAAGAGAAAGCCTGTCAGCACGATGCCGCAGACGGCCGAATACATGTAGAAGCGCTCGATCGGAACCTGCATGCCGGCTTGACGAATCTGAACCTTCAGCGGCGGCTTCCTGACGTTTTGGTCGTTGGTCTTCTGCTTCTCGTCGAGCTGCCTGAGGGAGTCCTGGAGGTTTTTGCGCCGCTTGACCGCTTCCGCGGCGCGGTCGCGCGTGGCTTTCACCACAGACCGGTCGGTTTCGGCCGTCTTGATGGTCTGAAGCCGCTTGCCAGCCTGCTTCTCGTTATCGATGCGCGTGAACAGGAAAGCGTAGGCCACCGCGCCGGCGCTGAAGCCGGCGAGCACGATGAAAGCCAGTACGGTGGTGTCAATTCCAAACATCGACCGGGGCCCCTACACCTCCAGATGCGGCAGAGCGGGATGCGCTGAAGAGATGTCGGCACCCCGCGCTATCTGTTTGTTTTAGCCGCATTTCTGCGACGCCAATTGGTTCCACTTGGCTGCAAAATGCTCTAGTCAGCGCGTTTCTCCATCGCCTCGAGCGCGGTGGCGAGGCGCTGCTCCTCGCCATAATAGCGGGCGCGGTCCCAGAAATGCGGGCGGCCGATGCCCGTCGACACATGTTCGCCGATCAGCCGGCCGCTCGAGTCCTCGCCCTTGATGTTGTAGAGGACAAGATCCTGGGTGATGATGACGTCGCCTTCCATGCCGACCACTTCGGTGATGTGGGTGATGCGGCGTGAGCCGTCGCGCAGGCGGGCCGCCTGGATGATCACGTCGATCGAGCCGACGACGATCTCGCGCACCGTGCGCTGCGGCAGCGAGTAGCCACCCATGGCGATCATCGATTCGATGCGGTTGAGGCATTCGCGCGGGCTGTTCGAGTGGATCGTCCCCATCGAGCCGTCGTGACCGGTGTTCATCGCCTGCAAAAGGTCGAATACTTCCGGTCCGCGCACTTCGCCGACGATGATCCGCTCCGGCCGCATGCGCAGGCAGTTCTTGACCAGGTCGCGCATGGTCACCTCGCCCTCACCCTCCAGATTGGGTGGCCGGGTTTCGAGACGGACCACATGCGGCTGCTGCAGCTGCAGTTCCGCCGAATCCTCGCAGGTGATGACGCGCTCCTCGCGGTCGATATAGTTGGTCAGGCAGTTCAGCAGCGTCGTCTTGCCGGAGCCCGTGCCGCCCGAGATCACGACGTTGCAGCGGACGCGGCCTATGATCTTGAGGATTTCCGCGCCTTGCGGCGAGATGGCGCCGAACTTGACCAGCTGGTCCAGTGTCAGCTTGTCCTTCTTGAATTTGCGGATGGTGAGCGCGGTGCCGTCGATCGACAGCGGCGGCGCAATGACGTTGACGCGCGAGCCGTCGGGCAGGCGCGCGTCGCAGATCGGGCTCGATTCGTCGACGCGGCGGCCGACCTGGCTGACGATGCGCTGGCAGATGTTGAGCAGCTGCTGGTTGTCGCGAAAACGGATGCCGGTCTGTTCGACCCTGCCATTGACTTCGATGTAGACGTTCTTGGAGCCGTTGACCATGATGTCGGCGATGTCGTCGCGGGCAAGCAACGGCTCCAGCGGCCCATAACCCAGAACGTCGTTGCAGATGTCCTCGAGCAGCTCTTCCTGCTCGGAGATCGACATCGCGAAGTTCTTGATCGCGATGATGTCGTTGACGATGTCGCGGATTTCCTCGCGCGCGCTCTCGGGATCGAGCTTGGCCAGCTGCGACAGATCGATCGTATCGATCAGCGCGGAGAAAACCTGGCTCTTGGTGTCGTAGTAGGTCTCCGAGCGCTCGCGCTGAACCCTTCTTGGCGGCTCCGGCGCCATGGGCGGCGCTTCGACGGGGCGGCGCGCAGGCGGCGCGGCCGGAGCGCTGGACGGCGGCGCGACTGGTCGTTCGGCCGTCATCGTTCCCGTTGGAGCGGCGGGAGCGGATGCCGGCGGACGGAATTCAGGCGTTGCCCGCTTGCCGTCGTCTGTGCCTCTTTTACCAAACATGATCGACTACCCGATGCCGCTCAATCAGCGTCACTTCTTGTTGCGCGAGAGCTTGCCGAGGATCGAGCCCAGGCCTGCCTTTTTCCTTGTCTTGATTTCGCTGCGTCCGGTCAGCACATGCGCTATCTCATTGATGGTCGCGACGACGGGGCTCTTGGCGTCCATCTCGGAGAGCATGCGGCCATTGTTGGCGGCATTGCCGAACAGCAGCGGTTCGAAGTTGATCACCGCCATCGGCGTGATGCCGAGCGGTTCGGCGAAATCGGAAGCCGCGATCTCGGGCCGCTTCGGAACGCCCGTCTGGTTGATGATCAGCTTCGGCGAGGGATCGTTCGGACGCAGCCGCTTCAGCATATCCACCATGTTCTTGGTGTTGCGAAGGTTCGCGAGCTCGGGCGTGGCCGTGATGACGATCTCATCCGCCTTGATCAGCGTGCTCTTCGTCCACCCGCTCCAGATGTGAGGGACATCGAGGACCAGCAAAGGCGCGCTACGCTGGGCGGTCTCGATGACCTGCGCGAAGGCCTCAGGGTCGAAATCATAGACGCGCTCGAGCGTGGAAGGAGCCGCGAGCAGCGACAGATGCTCGGCGCATTGCGCGAGCAGACGGTCGAGATAGACCTCGTCGACCCGCTCGGGCGAAAACACCGCCTCGGCGATGCCTTGAGCCGGATCCTGATCGAAATTGATATTGGCGGTACCGAAGGCGAGATCGAGATCGGCGATGACGACTTCGGACTTGAACAGGGAAGACATCGCCCAGGCGACATTGTGAGCGATGGTCGAGGAGCCGACGCCGCCCTTGGCGCCGATGAAGGCGATCGAACGGCCGATCGGCTCCGCTTCCGGATCGACGAAGATCGACGACACGACGCTGACGATGTCGGTCATCGAGACCGGCGCGATGACATATTCGGAAATGCCGGAGCGGATGAGCTCGCGGTAAAGCCCGACATCATTGTAGTGGCCGATGACCACGACCTTGGAGGACGGATCGCAATATTCCGCGAGTTGGCCGAGTTGTTCGAGCAACTGCTGCGGTTCGCTGCGCGATTCCAGCAGGATCAGGTTCGGTGTCGGCGCTGACTGGTAGAACTCGATCGCGGTCGGAATACCGCCCATATGGACCTTGAGATGGGCCTTGGCCATGCGGCGATCCTCACCGGCGCGTTCGACGGGGTTGGCGACGCCTTCGGTCTCGCAAAAGGCCTGGATCGAAATGCGCGGCACCGGGCGCAACGCCTGCATGGCGGCGATGTCCTGCTGCGAAAGGTCGCCGGTCTCCGCGGGCGTGTCGTAGGCAAGATTGCTCATCGTCATGCTCTTTCCGTCGTCTGGCGCGGATCAGTACGTCACTTCAGAATTGCTGAGGAATTCGTCGGAGATGCCCCTCGCGCGATACGTGTCGATCACCGCGCCGCGATTTTCCGCGTCGATGTCGGACTGCTTACGCGGTCCGATCAGATCGTTGGGATTGGCCACCTGGGCCGCGAGATTATTCTGATAGGAGCAGCCGAAGTCGGCATAATGCTTGTTCTCCGACGTCTCCGTCAGGTCATCTGGCCAACGGCCGCATTTGTCGGTCTGTGCCCGCACCGCGACAAAGGCGACGCGCACCGGCGCGGACGCTTCCGGCACCGCCGACTGATAGGACGTCATGACGATGCGGTTGCGCTTGACGCCCGCCGCCATGGCGAGCCGGGCAAAATCGCGGCCTGCCGAGCGGGCGGCAACTTCGTTGGCGGAGCCGGCGGGCATCGCGATCGTCAGGGTCGGCGCGGCGCTCTTGTCGTAACCGTCGAGAAAACCGAGCAGCGTGTCACGTTGTGCGCCCGTCATGCCACGATCGCCGGCGCCGACCGGCAGATCGATCTTCTGGTTCTTCTCGGCGATGACGATCGGATGGGTCGTGCGGTAATCGTCCGGAACCGATCCGACCGTGATGCTGTCGCGATTGGCGCATCCGGCGAGCGACGCCGCAAGGGCGATCGCCAGCGCCGGAACCACCTGCCGGCGGATCCTTGCGATGCCGGATGCTGTCCGGACCGTCACGACCTTCGATGCTGACTTGGACATATCCGCATTCCCACTCATTTGTAGATGAAGCCGACGACGCCGTGATAGCGGCCCGACGGCCTGTCGGTCTGCATGGTGCCGTAGACGCGGTTGACACGGCCGAGGAACATGCCGGCGCCGTCGCTCGGCGGATTGAAGTTGTCGTCCGGCTTGGCCAGGTCGTTGCGTGCCACCGGCCGCGTCAGATAAGGCGTGATGATGATGACGAGCTCGCTTTCGTTGCGCACGAAATCGCGGCTGCGGAACAGCGTGCCGAGGACGGGGATCTTTGTCAGTCCGGGCAAGCCGTTGACGGCCTGCCGGACATCGTCGCGGACGAGACCGGCAATCATCATGGAGCCGCCGGAGGGCAATTCGACCGTAGTATCCGCAAGACGCTTGCGCAACGACAGGATATTGGTGCCGGGGCTCGTCACGCCGGAGGAAAGCGCCACGGATCCTTCGGTGGTCGGCTCGGAGACGGCTGTCCTGACTTTCAGGCTGATGCGACCCGGCGATAGAACCACCGGCTGGAACTCCAAACCGATACCGTACTCGATCTTTTCCGTCGTATAGTTCTTTAGGCCGGTCTGGTTGTCGGTGGACACATTGGCCGTGACACCGGTCACCATATTGTATTCGCCGCCTACCTTAAATGTGGCCTTCTCGCCTGAGACGGCGGTCAGGGTCGGTTCGGCCAATGTCTTCATGACACCCGACTGCTCCATGGCATTGATGTAGGCCATCAGTGACGAGTTGCCGATGCTTAAGCCCGAGTTCGATAGCTGCTTACCCAAGCCCGTGAAATTGTCGCTGACCGCGCTATAGCTGATGCCGTTGCTGCCGCCATTGCCAACCATGTTGACCCCAAGCTGCTTCATCACGGACCGGCTCACTTCGGCGACGGTCACCTTCAGCGTCACCTGATCGTCGCCGATGATCTGCAAGAGGTTGACGATCTTGGAGGTCCGGCGCTCCTGGTCGGGGTTGTTGATGTCGACGCCGCCATTGACCGAGCCGCCGGCGGCGGTCTGCGAATATTGACCCGTCGTCGCTTCACCGCCGGAGACGAAGATGGTTGCCAGGTCGACGGCGCGCTTGGCATCGAGCGGCGTGTCGACCATGCCGGTCAGGACCACGTTGTCGTTGAGAAGCTCGACCTTGATCTGCGAGGACGGGATGAAGCGCTTCAGATAATCCTCCAGCCCGGCGACGTCGCGCTCGACGGCCAGATCCAAGCTGACGATCTGCTCGCCATTGGGGCCGAAGACAAAGATGTTGGTTTCGCCGACCGCCTTGCCGAACAGGTAGATGCGCCGCGCCGTGCGGGTCACGGCATCGGCGACCGCCGGATTGGCGACCAGGATGTCGTAGGCGTCGCTCGGCAGGTCGATGACCACGGACTTGTTGAGGCCGAGCTTGACGCGCTGCGTGGCGACGGAAGCCGACACGCCGGCGCTCGCGGCCTTGGCTTCGACCAGTCCCGGGGCGCTGGTGCCTACCAGGAAGGAACCGATCGCCACGGCGGCCAGGACAGGCAGCAGTCTACCGTTGAGCCTCATTTCCTTGCTCCCACCTCGGAAACTTCGCCCGACTTGATCAGCCGCACCGTTCCGCGCCGGCCATTGCCGTTGACCAGATAGTCGGCCTCGTCGGTACTCTTTTCGTGGATGTCGGTGATCGGCCGCAGCGCGAGCGTCAGGCGGTCTGCCATCTGCTGCGCCACCGTGATGATCTCCGCCTGCTGCGGCGTCAGCTCCAGCGTCGCGGTCTGGCCGACCCTGGTCTTCTTGCCCTCTTCGTCTTCCTGGATGGTCTGGTCGATGGCCAGCACGCGGATGTTCTTGAGGATCGTCTCGGTGTTGAAGCCGCTGCCGCCATTGCCGGTGTCGGCGCGGCGGGTCATGATGACGTCGACGAAGTCGTTGGGCAGGATGAAGCCGCCGGCGGACGTGTCGGCCGATATAGCGGTCGCGACGGCGCGCATGCCGGAAGGCAGGATCGACGACATGAAGCTCTGCCCTTCGCCGACCAGCTTGGAGCGCCGCAAAGGTTCGCCGGTATACATGGCGACGCGGGCGACCGAGCCCTTGAGCTTTTCGACCGCGTCAGGCTCGGCGGCGCGGGTGATGAAATTGGCGTTGACGCCATCGGCCGGCCATTCTTCCCAGCTGATGTTGTTGGCAAGCTGGCTGCCCATCGGCACGTCGCCTGAAAGCACCAGCACATCCTGCAATGCGATCGCCGGCTGCTTGGGCGCATCGACGACGACCTGAGGCGGCGGCGCCACGACCATGTTCTTCGCCACATAGCCCGCGCCACCCGCCGCGACCGCAGCCACGCCCAGAATAATCAATCGGGATGCTGGCATTCGTCCGAAACCCCTTCGCCTAGTGGGCAAACCACCTCGCCAGGCCGGACTTTGCAGCTGCAATCGTCAAAACAAGGTTAATGCAATGCTTACGATCGTGATTAATTTAAGGTTTACTCAAATTGGATGGAACGGCCCGCCGTTAACAAAAAAGGCGGCCTGGCCGCCTGGTGACCGCCGACATCAATGTCGCCATGCCTATGTCGTGAGCCTCCCCAGCGCCCAGACCATCAGCGGCGAATCCGGGAAAGTGATCAGTCCACCCGCGCCCAGCGCAATGCCATATGGGACGCCGACGCTCTCGTTCGCGAAATGGCGCAGAAATCGGTTGTGGCCGGTGTACATGGGGAGCGGCGATTTCCGGTAAGCGAGGATTGCGACGGTCAGCAGGCCTCCGATGAAAGCCGACGTCACCAGATAGCCGATCAGGTTGATGTTGAGGCCCATCCAGACCGCCGTCGCGGCCAGAAGCTTGGCGTCGCCGCCACCCATCCCGCCGAGCGCAAAAAGACCGAATGTCACTGCCAGCACCAGGGCGCCTGCCGCGAAGTGCCAGCCATAGGTCGCCCAATCCATGCCGGTGAGCGGAGCGATCAGCGCAAAGGTCGCCACCAAAAGCACGGGCACGCGATTGGCGATCGTCATCGACAGCGTGTCCGAGATCGCCGCAAAGAGCATGCAGAAGGGGAAGACGACGAAGATTACAGCTTCGATCATGACGCGACGCCTGCGATGAACTCTGCGTCAGCCTAGGCATATTGGATTAACGATTGATGAGGGCCGCCGTTCGAATCGCATGTCCGCATGAGAGCTAATCCAACGATGAAGGGCCGCCCTGGGGCGGCCCTTCATTTGCCGAAGAGGCGCTATCCGCGGCTGTTACGGGGCCGCCGGGGCCGCAGCGGTGCCGGCGACGCCATTAAGAGTGTTGGCGATGCCGGAGAACTTGGCATTCAGCGCGCCGCCGAGCTGGGAAGCGCCCATCATGATGGCGAGCGCGATGAGGGCCGCGATCAGACCATATTCGATGGCGGTCGCGCCGGATTCGTCCTTCACGAAGCGTGCAATGAGATTAGACATTCGAGAGCTCCTACTCCACGTGTTACAGCACTTCCGTCAACTTCTCTTTGCGGTTGATCGGATGCTGCAAATCTAGGGAGAAGCCGTTTCAATCGGCTTAATAAACAGCCTTACCGATTCCTTTCCGGTGGCGAACGCGCTGCGTGGTTAACCGTGACCTAAACATCGCCAGGGAGCTCGGGCTCCCGGAAAACCGGCGCTTGTGCAATATTCCTAAAACAGCAACCGCCATCGACGCATGACCCACCATGCAAGCCGATCCTTAATCATGCAGTGGCCAGCTTAACCGTTGCTTCACCAATCTCGTTCATGTTCCGTTGAAGAATCTGCCCGCCGGGAGCGCTTCAATGACGTTGTCGAGATCGCTGTTTCCAGTCGCCGCGCTGCTGGCAACTGCCGCCTTGGTCATGCCGGCCTGGGCCGGCGCCGGCATAGAAGTCACCATGAACCAGGCAAAGATCGTCAAATTGTCACGCGCGGCCGACACGGTCGTCATCGGCAATCCGGCGATCGCCGACGCCTCCGTGCAGGACGCCTCGACCATCGTTCTCACCGGCAAGGGCTTCGGCGTCACCAATATGGTCGTGCTCGATTCGGACGGCAGTCCGATCATCGATGAACAGGTGACCGTCGTGCGACAGGCCGCGTCCTCGGTGCGCATCTACAGACGCGCCGAAGTCCAGACCATGTCGTGCACGCCCTATTGCGAGAGCGCATTCAAGAGCGAGGCCGAGAAGGCTTCCGAAGCCGAAATGAGCGCCGGACACTGAGCCCTGCGAGGGGCGAACCCACCGGCATTAAAGACAGCTTAAAGCTCGCCCAGCGAATTTAACGATCATCCAAACCGGACCTCAATGGGTTTTCGCTAACCTTGCCGGCGGTACCGCAAAGGGATCGGCAGGAACGCGATATGAGCAAGGATGCCACATCCGGCAACGGCATGGACAGCAAGGCGCACGCCCGATCGCGCCCAGGCTTCTTCAGCGACAGGCGCGGCAGCACAGCGATGGAATTCGCGCTGCTGGCCATCCCGTTCGCGCTTCTCGTCTTCGCCATCCTCGAGAGCTGCATTTCGTTCGCCGGCCAGGAGGTGATGGCCAATGTCACCGATGACGTGGCCCGTCAGTTGCGCACCGGACAGTTGCAGAAGACGAATGTCACCGCAGCCTCGATCAAGCAGCTGATCTGCGGCAGGCTTGAAATCATTGTGGCCCAGGACTGCCCGGGATTGTTCGTTGATCTGCGCGAATATTCGAGCTTCGCGGACGCCGCAACGGCGGGCTTCAGAATAGACGGCAACAACATCGTGCTGACGCAAGGCGGAGGTGACAAGACCTTCACAGTTTCGCCAGGGCTGGCCGAATCGATCAACATGCTACGGGTGTTCTACAAATGGCCGGTGATGACGGATCTGCTGGCCAAACAGATGCAGAATTTCACTGACGGCACCACGCTGCATTTCGCGTCCGTGACCTGGCAAAACGAACCATTCGACGACAACTGAGGCCGGTGGACGACTGAGACTGCGTCGGCTTGGAGGACAGGATGTACCGTGCGGGGGCACATTGGGGGATTTCGGCCATCGTGGCGCGAGCAAGGCGGTTTGGCCGCGATCGGCGCGGGGTCGCGGCGATCGAGTTTGCTTTTATCGTGCCCGTGCTGCTCATCATGTATTTCATCACGATGGAAGCCTCACAGGCCATCGAGACCAGCAAGAAGGTCAGCCGCATCGGCAGCATGGTGGCCGATCTCGTAACTCAACAGCAGGCGGTCGTGAAGGCCAACCTCGACGCTATAATGAAGATCGGCGGCACGACGCTTCTGCCCTATAACCGCTCGGCTCCCTCGATCATCATCACCGCGATACAGATGTCGGACGAGGCGTCGCCTAGAGCGACGGTGGCGTGGTCGCGCAAGCTGGTGGGCGCGACATACAGCGCCGGCGCCAAAAAGGGCGATCCCGTTACCGTTCCGGCAACGCTTAATATCCGCAACACTTTCCTGATCCGGGTGGAAAGCGACCTTCGTTATACGCCCGTCATCATGTGGGACAAGGACAACAAGGATCAGAAGGCGCTTGGATTGTTGTCCACCTTCAGCGACATCAACATGAGCGAGACTTACTATCTGAGGCCTCGCCGGAGCCCGACGATTCCTTGCAGCGACTGCTGACGCGCTATTCCTTGCCGCCTGTCAGTCGCACGATGGCCAGAGCCATCGCGTAGTCCTTCGGCAGGGCGGGCGTAAAACCGCCGGAATGCGCCCGCTCCAGCAGGTCGTACACATCGGGCGTCTGTGACTTGAGATTGGACAGGAAGACCGTCAGCCGGCGTTTCGCCTCGGGATCGAGATCGCTGCGGACGGCGTGCGGCCCGTAGCGCAAGAGGCCCGAGGTCCACAACACCCGAAGCGACGCCTCGGCGATGCCAGCCGCCTCCAGCCGCGCGACCGTGCCGTCGGAATGGCTGGGTTGGCCGTCCGCAGCGGCCGGCTCCCAGCCGAACAGGGCGTCCGCCTCGCCGCCAGCCAGCATCGTCTCGGCCGCGGTGGCTGAAGCAGCGCGCGCCAGGAAGGGCGAATCCCGCCCGATCCTGACGCCTTCGGCCGACAGTGCCGCCAGCGGCAGCAGCGCGCCGCCGACGTTGTCGGCCGGCGCGATCGCGATGCGGTGCGAAGCCATGGCGGCAAGATCCGGAAGCCTGCCGTCGCGCGTCACCAGGACGGAACGGATGCCGACGGCGCCGTCGGCATCGACCGGCGCCACCAGAGGTTCGACGCAGCCGCAGCGCTCCGAAGCCGTGGCGTAGGCGAGAGCCGAATAGACCGCGTATTGCACGCGCCCGCCCGCCTGTGCCTCGATCAGCGCCGCATAGTCGCGCGCAACGACAAACTCGACCTTCATGCCGAGCGCATTGGCATAGGCGTCGGTGAGGCGCGCGAGCCCCGGAATGGTGTTGCCGCCACCCGGTTCAGCGACGATGCCGATGCGGAACGTACCGATGTCGTCACGCCAGTCGGCGCGTGCCGGCCATGCGGCGGCGCCGAACGCCGCGAGTGCGGCCGCGCACATTTTCACGGCCTGCCGTGCCGCGGTTCTGCCGCGCCTTGCCATACCTGCTTCGCTCCCGCCGCATCCGCGTCTCGCCGCAACTATGGCGCCAAGCCGTTGCGGTTCGGTTTCCGATTTGCCAACACCGCCGGGGAACCTTATGTCTGGCAGTGAGCACTGACAACAAAGATACCCATGGCGCGCGCGTTCCTGTTCGTTCTCGATTCTTTCGGCATCGGTGGCGCGGCCGACGCCGAGCGCTATGGCGATGCCGGCGCCGACACGTTCGGACATATATTCAAGGCCTGCGCCGACGGTCGCGCCGACCGGGACGGTCTGCGCAACGGGCCGCTCGCGGTGCCCAACATGATGTCGCTCGGGCTTGGCCGGGCAGCGCAAACCGCGACGGGATCGAGAACCGCCATCGACGCGCCGCCGATCGCCTCGGCCTTTCACGGCGCCGCCCAGGAAGTGTCGAGCGGCAAGGATACGCCTTCCGGCCACTGGGAGATCGCCGGCCTGCCGGTGCGTTTCGACTGGGGCTATTTCCCCGACACGGTGCCGGCCTTTCCGGCCGGACTGACCGAAGCGATCATCCGCGAGGGCAAGCTGCCGGGCATCCTGGGCAACTGCCATGCGCCCGGGACCGAGATCATCGAGCGTTTCGGCGAGGAGCATATCCGTACCGGCAAGCCGATCTGTTACACCTCGGTGGACTCCGTATTGCAGATCGCTGCGCATGAAACGCATTTCGGCCTGGAGCGGCTTTATGAGCTTTGCCTCACGGTGCGCCGGCTGGTCGACCCCTTGAAGATCGGGCGCGTGATCGCGCGGCCATTCGTGGGCGAGACGCCCGCTACGTTCCAGCGTACCCACAATCGCCGCGACTACGCGGTGCCGCCGCCGGAGCCGACCCTGCTCGACCGGCTGACCGGGCGCGGCAGCAAGGTCATCGCCGTCGGCAAGATCGGCGACATCTTCGCTCATCGCGGCATTTCGGAAGTGCGCAAGGCCGGCGGCAACATGGCGATGTTCGACAAGGCCCTCGGCGCCATGGACGACGCCCACGATGGCGATCTGGTCTTTGCCAATTTCGTCGATTTCGATACCGAGTTCGGCCACCGGCGCGATGTCGCCGGCTATGCCGCGGCGCTCGAGGCCTTCGACCGCCGGCTGCCGGAGGCATTTTCGCGCATCAGGCCGGGCGACCTTCTCATCCTTACCGCCGACCATGGCAACGATCCGACCTGGCGCGGCACCGACCATACGCGCGAACGCGTTCCGGTGATCGGCATCGGGCCGGGGCTGAAGGGTGGCGACATCGGACTGAGGCCGACCTTCGCCGACATCGGCGAAACCGTTGCGGATCATCTCGGCCTGGCAACCGGCCGCCATGGAACATCCTTCCTCGCGACGATAGGCGGCCATGCCTGAGCTGCCTGAAGTCGAGACGGTTCGGCGCGGACTGCAGCCGGTCCTGGAAGGGGCGCGGCTCGTCAACGTCGAGGCACGCAGGCCCGATCTTCGCTTTCCTTTTCCCGAACGCTTTTCGGAGCGGCTTGCCGGCAAGACCGTGACGGCGCTTGGCCGGCGCGCCAAATACCTGACGATGCATATCGAGGACGGCCTGGTGCTCATCTGTCATCTCGGCATGTCGGGATCGTTCCGGGTCGAAGCTGCCGGAAGCAGCGACATCCCTGGCACCTTTCACCAGGAGCGCTCGAAAAGCGCAGCGCACGACCATGTCGTGTTCGACGTGGCCTCGACAACGGGCGAGCGATCGCGCGTCATCTTCAACGACCCGCGCCGCTTCGGCTTCATGCTGTTTACCGAAGGGCCGCCGGACACGCATCCGATGCTGGCGGGGCTTGGCATCGAGCCAACCGGCAATGCGCTCGATGGCCCCCTGCTCGCTTCGCTGCTGAAGGATCGCAGATCGCCGCTCAAGGCGGCGTTGCTCGACCAGCGGCTGATCGCCGGGCTCGGCAATATATATGTCTCGGAAGCCTTGTGGCGCGCCGGGCTCTCGCCGCTGCGCGAAGCCGGCACCATCGCCGGGTCGGCCAAGAAGGCGAAGGAACAAAGCGAGCGCCTCGCCGAGGCGATCCGCTCGGTCATCGCCGATGCGATCGCCGCCGGCGGCTCCTCGCTGCGCGACTATGTCCAGGCCGACGGATCGCTCGGCTATTTCCAGCATTCCTTCGCGGTCTACGATCGCGAGGGGGAGCCGTGCCAGAAGCCGGGCTGCCGCGGCCACATCGAGCGCATCGTGCAGAGCGGCCGCTCGACCTTCTATTGCCGGACCTGTCAGCGGTAAGCTAGGAACAGTATCGATCATCGATCATCCCACTGCCGCGGAAGGAGCGAAGCATGACCTATGAAACCATCCTCGTGGAAACACGCGGCAAGGTCGGGCTGATCACGCTGAACCGGCCCAAGGCGCTCAATGCGCTGAATTCGCAAGTGCTCGCGGAGGTCGTGGCGGCGGCGAGCGCGTTCAACGCCGATCCCGCCATCGGCGCGATGGTGCTTACGGGCTCGGAAAAGGCGTTTGCCGCCGGCGCCGACATCAAGGAGATGCAGGCGCTGTCCTTCGCCGACGCCTACAGCCAGGACTTCTTCGTCGGCTGGGAGGAACTCACGCGGACGCGCAAGCCCATCATCGCGGCGGTCGCGGGCTATGCGCTCGGCGGCGGCTGCGAGCTGGCCATGATGTGCGACTTCATCATCGCCGGCGACAATGCCAAGTTCGGCCAGCCCGAAATCACGCTCGGCGTCATGCCGGGCATGGGCGGGTCGCAGCGGCTGACCCGCTTCGTCGGCAAGTCGAAGGCGATGGACATGTGCCTGACCGGGCGGATGATGGACGCGGCCGAAGCCGAGCGGAGCGGACTGGTATCGCGGGTGGTTCCGGTCGCCGAGCTCACCGAGGAGGCGCTGAAGGCGGCGGCGAAGATCGCCGAATTCTCGCTGCCGTCGGTGATGATGACCAAGGAGGCCGTCAACCGCGCTTACGAGACGACGCTCGCCGAGGGACTGCGTTTCGAACGCCGCCTTTTCCATTCGCTGTTTGCGCTCGACGACCAGAAAGAAGGCATGGCCGCCTTCGTCGAGAAGCGGAAGCCGAATTTCACCAACCGCTAGGCCATGCCGCCCGATGATTGAAGCGGATTACGACGCGCCGCGCTTCAGTCTGCCAAAAAGACCGCCCAAAAAGACTGCCCAGTGGCGTTGACGCGTCGGAAAAGCTGAACTATAAGCCGCACCAACCGAGGCGGCCCTGTGGCTGCCCGTTTGTTTTTTTGCGCCCTGCGGCACCCCGCTGGCGCCCACCAGATCAGAAGAGAGGCATCATGGCCAACACGTCTTCGGCCAAAAAGGCAACGCGCAAGATCGCCCGCCGCGCAGCGGTCAACAAGAACCGCCGCTCGCGCGTCCGCACCTATGTCCGCAAGGTCGAAGAGGCGCTGGCCGCCGGCGACAAGGCCGCGGCGGTGGAAGCCTTCAAGGCGGCGGAGCCGGAATTGATGCGCGCCGCCACCAAGGGCGTCGTCCACAAGAACACGGCTTCGCGCAAGGTCTCGCGGCTGGCCCAGCGGGTCAAGACGCTGTCGGCCTGACCGACTCCTCTTTCACTCCGTCGATACTGAACCCGGCCGTACAGGCCGGGTTTTTTCGTTTGCCGGCAAGTACTTAAAAAGTTTGCTCGTGAGCTGCACTTGTGAGGCGATTCCAATGCCGGTAATGTTTTGCCGGCATATACAGCGTCGCTTATATCTGCGCGCCTTCGCCGCAGCGGCCGCCCAAATTCCCCTGTCAGAAAATCCACTTTGTTTTCAGCGACTTACAAGCGGTCATCCACAGCTTGTTCAACGCACAGTCGAGCAGCAGGGCAGAAGTAGCTGTCAAGAGAATTATTTCAGAATATTTCGTTTCAGGCGGCCTTTTTCATATTCGCCGGAAAAGGGTTTGAATCACAATGGCTTTGTCAAAACGGGCCGTCCCGATAGCCGATTTCAAGCCCCTTTCGGTAACCAGATTCGTTAAAAAACCGTTAGATGTGGCCTTGCCCTATCCACAGCGATTTCGGTAATGTCCATCCATCGAAGGGACGGGCTCTAGCCCCCTGACCCAGCCTGAATCGGCCAGCAAAAAATGGCGGAATTCATGACGTGGAGCAATTCCGCGTGCGGCTTGGTTTGTCTCTTCGGTGCGGGTAGGGGACTGGCGTAATTGTACATGGCAGTCGATGTCTCACCGGCGTTTTCGCCGGAGGGCGATGCATTGCCTTGTCTTTGTCGGAAGCCGGCGTGCGGAGCCGGCAGCTGGTCCCTTGCGCGAGTTGCGACGACGTTGCCGGCGGCGGCAATGAATCGCGGCTGAATGAGGTCGCCGGATCAAGGATGCAGGAGGCGCATCCCCGGTGGAAAAAGGGTACGATAAGACAAGGGACTTTGATCATGCAAAGCGGCATCGAGAGGGAGATAGCGGGCGAGCTCCCATTTCCGGCAACTTTTGTCAAAGGGGGCGACGTGGCGGTGTCCAACGACGCGGAACAGAAGTTCGAACGCGTTAAGGCTCAGCTGAAGGCGCGTCTTGGAGCCGAGGTCTATTCGAGCTGGTTCGGTCGCATGAAGGTCGCCGAGGCCTCCCGCGGCATTGTGCGCATCTCCGTGCCTACGGCCTTCCTGCGGTCCTGGATCAACGGCCATTACCTCGAGCTCATCGCGGAGCTGTGGCGGCATGAGGATCCGGACGTCCTCAAGATCGAGATCGTCGTGCGCACCGCCACGCGCCAGGGGCGCAACCCTGTCGAGCCGGAGGTGGCGCCAGCGCGCAAGATGACCAAGCAGACGCATACCGCGCTCGCCAACGGCACCGCGAGCGCCGGGCGCGCGGAACAACGGGCGCCGGCGCCGCGCCCGGGCGCGTCCGCGGAACCGGAGTTTCGCCACAATGTGCTGGGGTCGCCTCTCGACCCGCGCTACACTTTCGCCTCCTTCATCGAAGGACCGTCGAACAGGGTTGCCTTCGCCGCGGCCAGGGCGGTGGCGGAATCTCAGTCGAGCGCGGTGCGTTTCAACCCGCTTTTCCTGCATGCGACCGTCGGGCTCGGCAAGACGCACCTGCTGCAGGCGATCGCGGCGGAATCGCTACGGCACAACCCGAAGTCGCGCGTCGTCTACCTGACCGCGGAATATTTCATGTGGCGCTTCGCCACCGCGATCCGCGACAACAATGCGCTGACGCTGAAAGAGCAGCTGCGCGACATCGATCTCCTGATCATCGACGACATGCAGTTCCTGCAGGGCAAGTCGATCCAGCACGAATTCTGCCACCTCATCAACATGCTGCTCGACAGCGCCAAACAGGTCGTGGTCGCGGCCGACCGGCCGCCGTCGGAACTGGAATCGCTGGAGCCGCGCGTGCGTTCGCGACTGAATGGAGGCGTGGCGCTGGAAATGTCGGCGCCTGATTTCGCCATGCGGCTCGGCATGCTGAAGCTGCGCCGCGCCACCGCCAAGACCGATGACACCTCGCTCGACATCTCCGACGAAATCCTGGAGCACGTCGCGCGCACGGTGACCGGCAGCGGGCGTGAGCTCGAAGGCGCCTTCAACCAGCTTCTGTTCCGCCAGTCGTTCGAGCCGCAGATCTCCATCGACCGTATCGACGAGATCCTCGGTCACATCTACCGCTCCGGCGAGCCGAAGCGGGTGCGCATCGAGGACATCCAGCGCATCGTGGCGCGTCACTACAACGTGTCGAAGACGGAGCTTCTGTCCAACCGGCGCACGCGCACGATCGTCAAGCCGCGGCAGGTGGCGATGTATCTGTCGAAGGTGATGACGCCGCGCTCATTGCCGGAGATCGGACGGCGCTTCGGCGGCCGCGATCACACGACGGTGCTCCATGCCGTGCGTAAGATCGAGGACCTTTCGGGCGCGGACAACACGCTGGCGCAGGAACTCGAACTGCTCAGAAGGCTGATCAACGACCAGGCCTGAGGGGGCGCAGAAATAGCCGGCGGCGCGCTTCGCCGGCTTTATCCCCAGAAAGCCCGCGCTGCCGGCCGTAACCGGTGCCGCGGGCTTGCGTTCGCAGGCTTTTTACTGTCAGCTTACAGAGATTCTGAAAGCCTTTCAGGGCTTTCGCGGGATGCCGCCTGCCGGTGACCCGTTCATTCTTGAAGCGAGCCTGTTTGGTCATGCGTGTTATCCTGGAACGGTCAAATCTCCTGAAGTCCCTCAACCACGTCCATCGCGTGGTCGAGCGGCGCAACACCATTCCGATCCTGTCCAACGTGCTGCTCAGCGCCGAGGGCGCCAGCCTCGAGATGAAGGCCACCGACCTCGACCTCGAAGTGACGGAGGCGACGCCTGCCAAGGTCGAGCGCGGCGGCGCGACGACGGTGCCGGCGCATCTGCTCTACGACATCGTGCGCAAGCTTTCCGACGGCGCCGAGGTGATGCTGAAGACGGACGAGGACGGCAACGCGATGACCGTCACCTCCGGCCGTTCGAGCTTCCGTCTGCAGTGCCTGCCGCAATCCGACTTCCCGGAGCTTTCGGCCGGTTCCTTCTCGCATATCTTCCGGCTGGAATCGGCAGCGTTCAAGGGGCTGATCGACAAGACCCAGTTCGCCATCTCGACCGAGGAAACGCGCTACTATCTCAACGGCATCTACCTGCACACCGTTGAAGTCGGCGGCAAGCTGAAGCTGCGCTCGGTGGCGACCGACGGGCACCGCCTGGCGCGTGCCGAGATCGACGCGCCGGCAGGCTCCGAGGGCATGCCCGGCATCATCATTCCGCGCAAGACGGTGAGCGAGCTGCAGAAGCTGGTCGACGATCCCGATGTGGCGGTGACCACGGAGCTGTCGGACACCAAGATCCGCTTCACCATCGGCAGCGTCGTTTTGACCTCGAAGCTGATCGACGGCACCTTCCCCGACTATCAGCGCGTCATCCCGACCGGCAACGACAAGAAGCTGATCATAGACCGCCAGAGCTTCGCCGCGGCGGTGGACCGCGTTTCGACCATTTCCTCCGAACGCGGCCGGGCGGTGAAACTGTCGATCAATGACGGCCAGCTGACCTTAGCCGTCAACAACCCCGACTCGGGCAGCGCCACCGAGGAACTGGCGGCCGACTATTCGTCGGACCCGATCGAGATCGGCTTCAACGCCAAATACCTGCTCGACGTCGCCGCCCAGCTCACCGGCTCGGAGGCCAAGTTCATGCTGGCCGACGCCGGTTCGCCGACGCTGATCCATGACATGGCCGACGAAACCGCGCTTTATGTGCTGATGCCGATGCGGGTCTAGGTCCGGGACAGGCATATATGTCGCCGTGACCGCGGATGCGAAACAGCTTCGGCAGCAAAGCTATATAAGTAAGCTGACACTTACGAATTTCCGTAACTACGCGGCGCTTTCACTCGACCTTGCGCCCGGCGCGGTGGTGCTGTCGGGCGACAACGGCGCGGGCAAGACCAATCTCTTGGAAGCGATCTCGTTCCTGACACCTGGCCGGGGCCTACGCCGCGCGCCCTATGCGGATGTGGCGCGCGAAGGCGGCGATGGCGGCTTCGCCCTGCATGCGCGCATCGAGGGGCCGGAAGGCCAGGTCGAGATCGGCACCGGCATTTCCGGCGGCGACGCCGCCGGCGAAGGCGGCAGGAAGGTGCGGATCAACGGCGCGCCGACGCGATCGGCCGAGGATATGCTGGAATGGCTGCGGGTCGTCTGGCTGACGCCGGCGATGGACGGCCTGTTTCCCGGGCCTGCGGGAGACCGCCGCCGCTTCCTCGACCGGCTGGTGCTGGCGATCGACCCCGGCCATGGCCAGCGCGCGCTCGACTATGAGAAGGCCATGCGAGGCCGTAACCGCTTGCTTACCGAAGGCTCGCGTGACGGCGCCTGGTTCGAGGCGATCGAGACGCAGATGGCCGAGACGGGGGTGGCGATCGCCGCGGCACGAGCCGAGCTGGTGCGGCTGCTTGCCGCCATGATCGACCGATTGCCTAGCAGCGGCCCGTTTCCGCAGGCCGACATCAGTCTTGCCGGCGACCTGGAGAGCGAGGTCGCCGTGGCGCCGGCCGTGGACGTCGAGGAGCGCTTCCGCCGCGCGCTTGCCAACGGCCGCGAGCGCGACCGCGCCGCCGGCCGCACGCTGGACGGCCCGCATCGTTCCGATCTCCTGGTGCGGCACCGGCCGAAGTCGATGCCGGCGGAACTGTGCTCGACCGGCGAGCAGAAGGCGCTGCTGGTCGGCATCGTTTTGTCGCATGCCAGGCTGACCGGCGAGATGTCGGGACTGACGCCGATCCTTCTCCTGGACGAGATCGCGGCGCATCTCGACGCGGGCCGGCGCGCGGCGTTGTTCTCGATCCTGGAAGAGCTGAATTGCCAGGCCTTCATGACCGGCACCGATGCCGCCTTGTTTTCGAGCCTTGCCGGCCGGGCACAGTTCCTGACGGTCGATCACGGCAGCGTTGGGCCGACGTCCAGCCCTTGAAGCCATTTTCCGCGCTGAGCCACGAGGCTTTGCCTCGCGTCATGCCAAACCTTCGCCTTGCGTGTGGACCACAAGGCTTCGCCTTGCGCTTACTGACAAGGCTCTGCGCCAGCGATATGGTTCGGCTATGATCGACGCCGCCCTGACCGACGAAGAGCTCGAACGCTATGCCCGCCACATCGTGCTGCCGGAGATCGGCGGGCCGGGCCAGCAGAAGCTGAAACGGGCGCGGGTGCTGGTGATCGGCGCCGGCGGGCTCGGCGCGCCGGTGCTGGAATATCTTGCCGCCGCCGGCGTCGGCACGCTCGGCATCGTCGACGACGACACGGTTTCGCTGTCCAACCTGCAGCGGCAGGTGATCCACGGCAGCGACACGATCGGCATGGCCAAGACCGACAGTGCCGCCGCGGCGATCATGCGCATCAACCCCAACGTCGCGGTGGAATCGCATCGCCTGAGACTGACGGCGGAGAACGCCCCTGCCCTCGTCGCGCGCTACGATGTCGTTGTCGACGGCTCCGACAATTTCGAGACGCGCTACGCGGCCGCCGATGGCTGCGCCGGTGAGAAGAAACCCCTCGTCACGGCCGCCGTCGGCCGCTTCGACGGCTCAGTGACGGTGCTGAAGCCGTTCGAGACAGGCGCCGACGGCAAGCGCAATCCGAGCTATCGCGACCTTTTCCCGGAAGCGCCGCCCGAAGGGCTGGTGCCATCCTGCGCCGTTGCCGGCATCGTCGGCGCGCTGACGGGCGTCATCGGCACGCTGGAGGCGATGGAGGCGATCAAGCTGATCACCGGCATAGGCGAGCCGCTGATCGGCCGACTGCTGCTCTACGATGGCCTCACGGCCCGTTTCGACACCATCCGCTACAAGGCCGTCTGAGCGCATGGACCAGAGCGTCGGCATCTCCATAACCGGCCTTCCGGCGCATTTCGACCGATGGGACGATCTGCTCGCGCTGATCCGGCGCGCCTTTGCCTATATGGACGGCATCATCGACCCGCCGTCGTCGGCGCATCTTTTGACCGCCGATACCCTTGCCGAGAAGGCGAAACGGGAAGCCGGGTTTTTGGCGATCGAGAATGGCCGCGTCGTCGGCTGCGTCTTCGCGCTGGAACGGTCGCAGGATTTCTATGTCGGCAAGCTCGCGGTCGAGCCAGGGCTGCAGGGCCAAGGCATAGGGGCCCGGCTGATGCGGGCGGTCGAGGATCTCGCCCGCGAACGCGGCAAGGATGCGATCGAGCTGCAGACCCGCACCGAACTGACCACGAACCATGCGGCCTTCGCCCGGCTCGGCTTTCGCGAGAGCGGATGCACGGCGCATGCGGGCTATGACAGGCCGACCTCCATCACCATGCGCAAGGTGCTTCTATGAGCCTTTCGCTCAGCCAGGACGAACAGGCGATCGCCGCCAAACAGGACGGCGCGGGCATGGCGATGCGCATCGTCGCCGAAAGCGCCCGCCTGCTCGGCGCGCCGCGGCTCATCCCAATCGCCTCCACGCATATCGACGGTGCCCTCTATCATGGCGATTCCGGCACGCTGTTCGCGGAGAAGCTGGTCCAGGGCGGCGCGAAGGTTGCTGTGCGCTCGACGCTCAATGTCGGGGCGCTCGACCTGATGGGTTGCTCGCGTGTGCGCCTGGAAGAGCCGCAGCGCGGCATGGCGCGACGGATGATGGAGGCCTATCGCAAGCTCGGCTGCGAGCAGAGCTGGACCTGCGCGCCCTACCAGGCCGGGCATAGGCCGGCGCTCGGCAGCGACGTCGCCTGGGGCGAGTCCAACGCGGTCGTCTTCTGCAATTCGGTGCTGGGCGCGCGCACCAACCGCTATGGCGATTTCCTCGACATTGCCTGCGCGATTGTCGGCCGCGCGCCGGATTACGGCCTGCATCGGCCCGAAAACCGCCGGGCAAGGCTCGTTTTCGATGTCTCGGGCCTGTCGTCATCCTTCCTCGCCTCGGAGATCGCCTGGCCTGTCCTGGGCAGCCTCTATGGCCGCGAGGTGGGCAACGCGATCGGCGTTGTTGCCGGCGTGACCGCTCATCCCGGCGAAGACGCGCTGAAAGCCTTCGGCGCGGCGGCCGCATCGTCGGGCGCGGTGGGCCTTTTCCACATTGCGGGCGTGACGCCCGAGGCTCCCCACGTCGAAGCCATCCTGGCCGGGCCGGAGCCGGAAGCGGTGATCCGCGTGACGCCTGAGATGGTCGCCAAGGCCCGCGCGGGCCTGTCGACCGCGGCGGCGACCGAGACCATCGACGCGGTGGCGATCGGCAGCCCGCATCTGTCGAACGCCGAGTTCGACAGCCTGGAACGGCTGATCGCCGGGCGGCGGCTTGCGGTGCCGATCTATGCCTGCACCGGCCGCCACGCGCTCGCCCAGCTGGAGCGGGACGGCCGGCGAAAAAGGCTCGAGGCGAGCGGGGTCGTCATCGTCGCCGATACATGCGTGGTGGTGACGCCGATCATGCCGGAGCTCGGCCCAGAGCTCGGCAATGGCGTGCTGATGACCAATTCGGGCAAGTTCGCGCATTACGCGCCGGGCAACACCGGCTACGCGGTGCTCTACGCCTCGCTCGCCGACTGCGTCGAAAGCGCGGTCCTCGGCAAGCCGGTTTTCACGGATATCGCCGCATGAGCGCCGCAGCCGAAATCCTGGTGCCGGGCAAGGCGGCCGAAGGCGAAGCGCTGGTGCTGACGGCGCCGATCAGCTTCTGGGGCGGCGTCGACCCCAAGACTGGCCGCATCGCCGATGTCCGCCATCCGCAGCACGGCGAAGTCATTTCCGGCCGGGTGCTGTTCCTGCCCGGCACGATCGGCTCGTCGTCCGCTTCGGCGGTGCTGATGGAGCTCGTCCACAACGGCCGGGCGCCGGCCGCCCTGGTGCTGCACGAGCCCGACGCCATCCTGTTGCTCGGCCTGATCGTGGCGCGGGAAATGGGCTGGGAAACGCCCATGGCAATACGGCTCGAGCGTGGCGCGTTCGATGCCTATCGCGGAGCCGCGGTGAGAGTTGGCGCGGACAGCGCCGTTACCATAGCCGTTTAAAGCCTCAGGTCCTGAGCGGCAGGACACGATCCGGCGGACGGTGGCCGTCGAAGAAGGCGCGGATGTTGATTATCACCTTCTCGCCCATGTCGATGCGACCCTCGAGCGTGGCCGACCCCATATGCGGCAAAAGCACCACCTTGCCCTTGGCGGCAAGCTTCAGCAGCTTGCTGTTCAGCGCCGGTTCGTGCTCGTAGACGTCGAGACCGGCGCCGGCGATCTTGCCGTCATGGATGAGCTTGACCAGCGAGTCCTCGTCGATGATGTCGCCCCGCGCGGTGTTGACGAGGTAGGCCGAAGGCTGCATCAGCGCCAGGCGACGACCGGACAAAAGGTGGAACGTCGCCGGCGTCGAGGGACAATTGACCGAGATGATGTCCATGCGGGCCAGCATCTGGTCGAGGCTTTCCCAATAGGTCGCCTCCAACTCCTCCTCGACGGCCGGCAGCACGCGGTGCCGGTTGTGATAGTGGATCGACAGGCCGAAGGCCTTGGCCCGCCTGGCGACCGCCGTGCCGATGCGGCCCATGCCGACGATGCCGAGCCGCTTGCCCCAGATGCGCCGGCCGAGCATCCAGGTCGGCGACCAGCCGGCCCATTTCTTCTCGCCGGTCAGCACATTGGCGCCTTCGGCGAGCCTGCGCGGCACGGCGAGCATCAGCGCCATGGTCATGTCGGCGGTGTCTTCGGTGAGCACATTCGGCGTGTTGGTGACGGTGATGCCCTTCTTGGCGGCCGCCGCGACATCGATCTTGTCGACGCCGTTGCCGAAATTCGCGATCAGCTTGAGGTTTTCGCCGGCCTGGGCGATCAGCGCGGCGTCGATATGGTCGGTGATGGTGGGGACCAGCACATCGGCTTCCTTGACCGCCGCGACCAGCTCGGGCTGCGTCATCGGCCGGTCCTCGACATTCAGCCTTGCGTCGAACAGCTCGCGCATGCGCGTTTCGACCGGATCGGGCAGCTTGCGCGTGATGACGACGAGGGGCCGTTTTTTGCCTGCCATTTTATCCCCGAAGCTTCCTGGATCAGGATGACGTCTCGTTGAATCGCCGTCCTGATCCTACTCTTTTTTGGAGCATGATCTTTTCCGAAAACGGATTCCCACTTTCCGGGATCATGCTCTCGAAACCGATCTCGTTGAGACCTCTTTAACCAAGACCGGCGAAACTTGCAGCCAGTCGCGGCATCAGCCCACTCCTGTAACAAGCGGTGCCGCCGAAGACAAAGAAAAAGGGGCGCCCGTCCCGACGGACCGGCGCCGAAAGGAACGAAAGTGTCTGGTTTCGCGTCGCTTCGCCTGGCCTTCAGCGCGGCCATTCTCGGTGCCCTGCTTTGCGCGCCGCAGGCTTTGGCGCAAAGCGCGGCGGCACCCGCCCAAACCATAACGCTCGGGCCGAGCGGCCTGCCGCTGCCGCGCTTCGTCAGCCTGAAGCCGGCCCGCGTCAATTCGCGCGTCGGGCCCGGCGCCAATTATTCCGTCAACTGGATGTATCTGAAGGCCGGCCTGCCGATGGAAGTCATCCAGGAATTCGACACCTGGCGCCGCGTGCGCGATGCCGACGGATCGGAGGGCTGGATCAATCAGTCGCTGCTCTCAGGCCGCCGCACCGCGATCGTCGCGCCCTGGCAGCGCGGCAAGGGCGGGCGAATCAACCTGCTCGACGAACCCGACAAGGATGCCGGTGTCGTCGCCATCATCGAGCCGGGCGTGATCGGCTCGATCAAGAAATGCGACGGCCAATGGTGCGAAATGACCTTCGACGGCCATACCGGCTGGATGGCGCAATCGCAGGTGTGGGGCGCCTATCCCGGCGAGAAGGTCAAGAACTGAGTTCGCTGGCCTTGCTGTTACGGTCGCGGCCGATGCGGCCGAGATGCGTATCCTGAAAACCGGTGGGCAGCTTGAGGCCGTAGCCGAGGGCACGGTCGATGGCGATGTGCGCGATCCAGATCAGCGCTACGGCGGTCGTGACCCGGCCGGAGAGCAACGCGCCCGCAAGCAGGAGGACGAGCGGAGCAATCAGGATATGCAAGGCGTTGTAGGTAGCGGCGCCGAAGCGTGGCCCGGCGAGGTAGCCCAGCATCGACAGGTCCGGCGCAAGGATGAGCAGCGCAAACAGCCACCAGGAAAAGCCGGATATTGCGTAGCAAACGATTGCCAACGCGGCGACGGTGACCCATTCAAACCGGACAATCAGGTCGACCGGGCGCATGGAAGACGGATCAATCGCAGCGTTTGGGACGCAGTCTAACCACGATGTCGACGTTGGCGATCTCCATGCCCTCCGGCGGCGCCGGCAGGTTGGAGACGGTTACCGGTCCGCTTTCGATATCGAAAATGCGGTTCTCGCCTTCGATGTAGAAGTGGTGGTGATCGGACGTGTTGGTATCGAAATAGGTTTTCGACCCCTCGACCGCCAGGATGCGCAGCAGGCCGGCCTGGGTGAACTGGTGAAGCGCGTTGTAGACCGTCGCCAGCGAGACCGGCACGCCGGCGGCGATCGCCTCCTCGTGCAGCTCCTCGGCCGAAAGGTGGCGGTCGCCTTTGGCGAAAAGCAGATCGGCCAGCGCAATGCGCTGACGCGTCGGCCTCAGGCCGGCTTCGCGAACCCGCTTGTCCACAGCGACATTTTCCTTCCGGTAGCCCGAATCCATCTCTTCGCTTCGAAGCTTGTTGCCCAGCCCATCAACAGGTCCAGAGTGGCAAAAAGACGTCAAATGCCAAAACCGGACATCAATCGACATATATTCTGTAGTCCGAATGCGATCAATAGCGCGCATTGACCCGGGCAGGCGCACGGGTTAAGCGCAAACGCCGGTTTCCGGCCGCAAACAGAGTGTGTTAGGAAACCAACGACAAGGGCGCGCTGCCGCCCGCGAAGATCACGGGGACGGAAATTTGATGGCGGATCAAAAGTCCAGCTACGATTACGAGGAACTGCTCGCCTGCGCCCGCGGCGACCTGTTCGGGCCAGGCAATGCCCAGTTGCCCTACCCGCCGATGCTGATGTTCGACCGCATCACCGAGATCAGCGAGACCGGCGGCGCTTTCGACAAGGGCTTCATTCGCGCCGAATTCGACATCAAGCCGGATCTGTGGTTCTTCGCCTGCCACTTCATCGGCAATCCGATCATGCCCGGCTGCCTCGGCCTCGACGCCATGTGGCAGTTGACCGGTTTCTATCTCGGCTGGCTGGGCGAACCCGGCAAGGGCATGGCGCTTTCAACCGGCGAGGTGAAGTTCAAGGGCATGGTGACGCCGTCGGTGAAGAAGGTCGAATACGGCGTCGACTTCAAGCGTGTGATGCGGGGCCGGCTGGTGCTCGGCATCGCCGATGGCTGGCTCAAGGCGGATGGCGAACCCATATACGCGGCTACGGATCTGAAGGTCGGTCTTTCCAAGCAGTCGGCCGCCTGACCGTTTTTCGCCACGGCGTCCGCGTAGCCGATGGACGCCACGTCAGTTTATTTGCGTATGATCACAAGCGAAAACCGGCTAGGTTTTTCGCCTGAATACGCCGGAAGGAGTTGCGAATGAGACGGGTCGTAGTGACAGGGCTCGGCATTGTGTCGTCGATCGGCAACAATGCCAACGAGGTGCAGAGCTCGCTTTACGATGCCAAATCCGGCATCAGCTTTTCCAATTCCTTCGCCGAACACGGCTTCCGCTGCCAGGTCTGGGGCGCGCCGACGCTCGATCCCACCCCGATGATCGACCGCCGCGCCATGCGTTTCCTGAGCCAGGGCGCGGCCTGGAACCACGTCGCCATGGACCAGGCGATCGCCGATGCCGGGCTCGGTGAAAGCGACATCACCAATGACCGGACCGGCATCGTGATGGGCTCCGGCGGTCCTTCGACCCGGACCATCGTCGAAGCCGCCGAAACCACGATCAAGAACAACAGCCCGAAGCGCATCGGCCCGTTCGCCGTGCCGAAGGCCATGTCGTCGACCGCGTCGGCCACCCTGGCGACGTGGTTCAAGATCCACGGCGTCAACTATTCGATCTCGTCGGCCTGCTCGACCTCGGCGCATTGCATAGGCAATGCCTATGAGCTCATCCAATGGGGCAAGCAGGACGTGATGTTCGCCGGCGGCCACGAGGACCTCGACTGGACCATGTCGGACCTGTTCGACGCCATGGGCGCCATGTCGTCGAAGTTCAACGACAAGGCGTCGACCGCTTCGCGCGCCTACGACGTCAACCGCGACGGGTTCGTCATCGCCGGCGGCGCCGGCGTGCTGGTGCTGGAGGAACTGGAGCACGCCAAGGCGCGAGGCGCCAAGATCTATGCCGAGATCGTCGGCTATGGCGCGACATCCGACGGCTACGACATGGTCGCGCCTTCGGGCGAAGGCGCTATGCGCTGCATGCGGCAGGCACTCTCCACGGTGTCATCGCCGGTCGACTACATCAACACCCACGGCACCTCGACGCCGGTCGGCGATTCCAAGGAAATGGGCGCCATTCGCGAGGTGTTCGGCGACAAGATGCCTTACATCACCTCGACCAAGTCGCTCACCGGCCATTCACTGGGAGCGGCCGGCGTGCAGGAATCGATCTACTCGATCCTGATGATGCAGGGCGGCTTCATCGGCGAGAGCGCCCATATCGAGGAGCTCGATCCGGAATTCGAAGGCATGCCGATCGTGCGCAAGCGTATCGACAACGCCAGGATCGACACCGTCCTGTCCAACTCCTTCGGTTTTGGTGGCACCAACGCAACGCTGATTTTCCAGCGCTATTCCGCATAGAGCCGGCGTTTTTATAAGGATTGCCTTTTATGGACGGGTTGATGAAGGGCAAGCGCGGGCTTGTCATGGGTGTCGCCAACGACCATTCGATTGCGTGGGGCATCGCCAAGAAGCTGTCGGAACATGGGGCGGAGCTCGCCTTCACCTACCAGGGCGACGCCTTCGGGCGGCGGGTCAAGCCGCTGGCCGAGAAGGTGGGAGCCTCGCTGATCGTGCCTTGCGACGTCGAGGACAGCGCCTCGGTCACCGCGACCTTCGAGACCCTCGGCAAGGCCTGGGGCGGGCTGGATTTCGTGGTCCACGCCATCGGCTTTTCCGACAAGAACGAACTGAAGGGCCTCTACGCCGACACCAGCCGCGACAATTTCGTGCGCACCATGGTGATCTCCTGCTACTCCTTCACCGAGATCGCCCGCAACGCCGCCAAGCTGATGGGCAATGGCGGCTCGATGATCACGCTCACCTATGCCGGCTCGGTCAGGGTGATGCCGAACTACAACGTCATGGGCGTCGCCAAGGCCGGGCTGGAGGCCAGCGTGCGCTACCTCGCCAACGACTACGGCCCGCGCGGCATCAGGGTGAACGGCATCTCGGCCGGGCCGGTGCGGACGCTGGCCGGCTCCGGCGTGTCCGATGCCCGCCACATGTTCTCCTACCAGCAACGCAATTCGCCTTTGCGCCGCACCGTAACCATCGACGAAGTCGGCGGCTCGGCGCTCTACCTGCTCTCCGACCTTTCGTCGGGCGTCACCGGCGAAATCCATTATGTGGATTCCGGCTATCACATCGTTTCGATGCCGGCACTGGAGGAATTGAAGCAGACCGACGGCTAGCGCATTTTCACCGTTTCATGGAAACGGCTAACGCGCTATCTTTTTGTTTTACGCAATTCCGGGCGGAAAACCGCTCACACTTTTCCTAGAATTGCTCCGGCGCGAATAGTTTGCGGCCGCGATAGTAGCGTTCCAGTAAAATTGCATTCATCGGCGGAAACTCATTTTAAGGAGATGTCCGCTATAAGGGCCCCTAATCTAGGGACCGTGCATGCCTGCAGTCAGCAATCCCAAACGGACTCCGCTGTTCCGGCTGATCACCATCGCCAGCTCGGGCATGGGCAGTTTCATCCTTGGACTATGGGGGCTGCGGTTCGGCTTCGGCGACGGCATGGCCGGCATACCAGCCGAAACGATGGCCGACGTCATCGCCGCGCTCTGCGCTCTAGCCGCCGGCGGAGCCGCGCTGTCGTTCTTCGCGGGCGTCGATGAATCGGTGGCCTATGTCTTCAAGGAAACCCATTTCGACAAGCTGACCGGCCTGCTGGCGCGTCAGGCGATGGTCGGCAAGATAGCCGAGGCCGCCTCCGGGACGATCCGAACCGGCGAGCCGATGTTCCTGATCGACATCGATATCGACCGCTTCAAGCAGATCAACGACGCCATCGGCTACAGCCAGGGCGACGAACTGATCCGCGCCTTCACCAGCAGGCTGAAGGAGGTTATGCCGAAGAACGCGGTGATCGGGCGCATCGGCGCCGGCGAATTCGGCGTGCTGCTGCCGGACCGCGACATCAGGGGTTCGATCGAACGGCTCATCGAGAAGCTCATCAACGAGATGATGGAGCCCTATCAGCTGCAGAGCCATCTGCAGTCGGTCAGCCTGTCGGTCGGCATCGTGGCGATGCCGAAGGACGGCGTCGACCCGGTCCTGATCCTGCGCCGCTCGAACCTTGCGCTGCAGAACGCGCGCGCCAGCGGCATCGGCAACTGGTCCGTCTTCCACGCCGATATGGGCCGCGTGGCGGATTATCGGCAGTGGATCGAGTCGGAACTGAAGACCGCCTTCGACCGCGGCGACTTCAGCCTTCACTACCAGCCGCAGCTCAACCTGCCGAGCGGCCGCGTCGTCGGCTATGAGGCGCTGATCCGCTGGAAGCATCCGGAGCGCGGCATGATCCCGCCGATGGAGTTCATTCCGATCGCCGAGGAAACCGGCATGATCAACCCGATCGGCGAGTGGGTGCTGCGCAAGGCCTGCAGCGACGCCCGGTACCTGCCGCAGGACTGTTTCGTCGCCGTCAACATCTCGCCTGTCCAGTTCATGACCAGGGATTTCGTCGGCATCGTGCGGGACGTGATGGAATCGACCGGCATCAAGCCGTCGCGGCTGGAGCTCGAGGTCACCGAGACGGCGATGATGCAGGATCGCGACCGCGCCGCGGCGATCCTGGAGCAGCTTGCCGAGATGGGAATCTCGGTGGCCGTCGACGATTTCGGCACCGGCTATTCCAATTTGAGCTACCTGATCGACTTCTCCTTCGGCAAGCTGAAAATCGACCGTTCCTTCGTCAGCCGCATCGACACCGACTCCAGCTCCGGCGCGATCGTTTCGACCATTGTCGGCCTGTCGCGTGCGCTGGGCGTCGGTATCATCGCCGAGGGCGTGGAGACCGAGAACCAGGCCACGCTGCTTCGGGCCGCCGGCTGCGAGGTTGTGCAGGGCTATCTGTTCGGTCGGCCGGCGCCGCTCAAGGTCGAGCTCGGCGAAGCCCGGCCCGCCTTCGGCACGCATGAGCCCGCCCGCATCGTCAGCGTGCAGTAAGCGCCTCGCTTTTTCCGGACGGAAAACCGCTTCACACTTTTCCTGGAATTGCTTGTTCCTGGCGCAATTCCGGACGGAAAACCGCTCACACTTTTCCTGGAATTGCTTTAGCGGCGCGCCGAAAACACCTTGAACATGCCGTCGCGGGCAATCTCGGCATGGCTGGAAAAGGCCGCCGAGAGCACCTGCTCGTAAGGAAGCTGGCGGTTGGCGACCATGAACAGGCGGCCGCCCGGTTTCAGCGCTTTCGACGCCGCGCGGATCATGCCCGCGCCGATTCCGGGTTCGGCGGCGCGGCCGCTGTGAAAAGGCGGATTCATGACGATCGCGTCGTAACGCCGTTCGACCGCCTCGGCGAGCAGATCGGTCCAGAAGAAGCGTGGCTCGATGGCGCCATGGACGTTGACCCTGGCTGCTTCCAAGGCTTCGAAATCCGCTTCGTAGAGGTCGAGCGCGGTGAGGCTTTGCGAACGCTGCAGGACTTCGGCCGCCAGATAACCCCAGCCGGCGCAGAAATCAGCGACATTGCCTTTGAGATCGTCAGGCAGGCTCGCGGCCAGCAGTTTCGAACCGGCATCGATCCGATCGAAGGAGAACATGCCAGGCTTGGTCTTGAAGCCGCCTTCGACGACAAGATCGGGGTTGCCGGCGCGCAGCGTCGCGGCCGCCTCCGTGCCGGCCCGCCGGAACCAGAAGGCCACGCCGTGATGCTTCGGCAGGTGGCCCGCGAGCGGCGCCAGCGCGTCGATCCGCTTGCGCAGGCTGTCGATGCCGTCGTCCTTGCTGCCGGCAACGACGACAGGCGCGCCCGGAGCGATGCGCTCGACCGCTTCGGCGATGCGTAACTCATTTTGCCCGCGATGCCGGCCGGCGAGCACGAGGGCGATGTCGTAGCCCTCGCCTTCCGCCCGCGGCGTGACCGCGTGGCCGGACGCCTGCAAGGCGCGAAAATGTGGCCTGAAACCCTGCACGAGATGCAGCGCCGCCTCGAAGCCGGCAGGCAGACGGAAGCCGGGCTCGGCGCCGAGGAAAAGAACGCGGGCACCCTTCCCGGGCAGCGGCAGCGCCTCGGCCTCGAACGGGTAGAACAGCGTCTTCAGCGGCTCCGCGGCCATCCATCAGCTCCGTAGAACTCTTTGTCGTGCCCTGAAACAAAACGGGCGCGACCTTGCGGCGCGCCCGTCTCAAACTATCCAGCCAAACCGATCAGGCGGCGTCTTCCTCGCCTTCGGCCTTCTTCTTCTCCTGGACGATTTCCTTGCCGGTCGCCTGGTCGACGACCTTCATCGACAGGCGGACCTTGCCGCGCTCGTCGAAGCCCATCAGCTTGACCCAAACCTTGTCGCCTTCCTTGACGACGTCGGAGGTCTTGGCGACGCGCTCATTGGCGAGCTGCGAGATGTGGACGAGACCGTCGCGCGGGCCGAAGAAGTTGACGAACGCGCCGAAGTCGGCCGTCTTGACGACGGTGCCTTCGTAGATCTCGCCGACTTCCGGCTCGGCGACGATGGTGTGGATCCACTTCTTCGCCGCCTCGATCTCCTTGGCGTTCGCCGAAGCGATCTTGACGGTGCCGTCGTCCTCGATGTTGATCTTGGCGCCGGTCTTCTCGACGATCTCGCGGATCACCTTGCCGCCGGAGCCGATGACGTCGCGGATCTTGTCGGTCGGGATGTGCATGACCTCGATGCGCGGCGCGAACTCGCCGAGCTCGGCGCGGGCGCCAGAGATCGCATGCGCCATCTCACCCAAGATATGCAGGCGGCCGTCCTTGGCCTGGGCCAGCGCGATGCCCATGATCTCCTCGGTGATGCCATCGATCTTGATGTCCATCTGCAGCGAGGTGACGCCGTTGGCGGTGCCGGCGACCTTAAAGTCCATGTCGCCGAGATGATCCTCGTCGCCCAGGATGTCGGAGAGCACCGCGAAGCGCTCGCCTTCCTTGATCAGGCCCATGGCGATGCCGGCCACCGGCTTTGCCAGCGGCACGCCCGCATCCATCAGCGCCAGCGAGGTGCCGCAGACGGTCGCCATCGACGACGAGCCGTTGGATTCGGTGATCTCCGAAACGATGCGCAGCGTGTAGGGGAACTGCTCCGCCGAAGGCAGCATCGGATGGATGGCGCGCCAGGCAAGCTTGCCGTGGCCGATCTCACGGCGGCCCGGCGAGCCCATGCGGCCGGTCTCGCCGACCGAGTAGGGCGGGAAGTTATAGTGGAGAAGGAACTTCTCCTTGTACATGCCCGTCAACGAATCGACGAACTGCTCGTCCTCGCCGGTACCGAGCGTGGCGACGACCAGCGCCTGGGTCTCGCCGCGGGTGAACAGCGCCGAACCGTGGGTGCGCGGCAGGACGCCGACTTCGGAGACGATCTTGCGCACGGTCTTGAGATCGCGGCCGTCGATGCGCGAGCCGGTGTCGAGGATGTTCCAGCGCACGACCTTGGCCTGGAGCTCCTTGAAGACGCTGCCGATCTGCTCGGAAGTGTACTTGGCTTCCTCGCCTTCGGCCGGAGCGAACGCGGCCTTGACCTTGGCCTTGACGGCGTCGACCGCGGCATAGCGCGACTGCTTGTCGGTGATCTTGTAGGCGTCGCGAAGCTCGTCGCCGACGACCTTCAGCATCTCGGCTTCGAGCGCGGAGTAATCCGGCGCGGTGAAGTCGCGCGGCTCCTTAGCGGCGACCTCGGCCAGCTTGATGATCGCCTCGATCACCGGCTGGAAGCTCTTGTGGCCGAACATGACGGCGCCGAGCATCAGGTCCTCGGAGAGTTCCTTGGCCTCGGACTCGACCATCAGAACGGCATCGCCGGTGCCGGCGACGACGAGGTCGAGCTTGGATTCTTCCATTTCGTCGATATGCGGGTTGAGGACATATTCGCCGTTGATATAGCCGACGCGGGCGCCGCCGATCGGACCCATGAAGGGCACGCCCGAAAGCGTGAGCGCGGCGGAGGTGGCGACGATCGACAGGATGTCGGGATCGTTCTCGAGATCATGCTGAACGACGGTGACGACGATCTGGGTGTCGTTCTTGTAGCCGTCGGCGAAAAGCGGGCGGATCGGGCGGTCGATCAGGCGGGAAACCAGCGTTTCCTTCTCGCTCGGACGGCCCTCGCGCTTGAAATAGCCGCCCGGGATCTTGCCGGCGGCATAAGTCTTTTCCTGATAGTTGACCGTCAGCGGGAAGAAATCGAGGCCGGGCTTCGGCTCCTTCATCGAGACGACGGTGGCCAGAACGACGGTCTCGCCATAGGTGGCGAGCACCGCGCCATCAGCCTGGCGCGCGATCTTGCCGGTTTCCAGGATGAGCGGACGACCGCCCCATTCGATTTCCACTTTGTGTTGATTGAACATATCTTGTCCTTCATATGCGGAAAGGGCCGCGCCGTCCTAGCGGTCACGGGTTCTCCCTTTCCTGGCTTCCTTCGGGCAGCCACGGGCAAGACAACGGGATGCTCGATCAAGTCCGGCTCCCAAGCCGAGCGAGCATCCTGCAATCCTGCCCCATGACCGTCCATGGGCGGCTCCGGATAGCCCTCTGCAGTCCGGAACCCGGTTGGCCAACTGGTTGGCCGGTTGGCCAACTGGTCGGCCGACCTTGCGCATGACGCCGGAAACCACTGCTTCCGGAACGCGCCATGCGCGGAGAAGAATTCCTTTTTCAGCACCGATGCACCGGACCATCCGATGCGCCAATGCGCGACCGGCGGGCCCCTTCGAGAGCCCGCCGGTCAATTCGTCAGCGGCGCAGACCGAGCTTGTCGATCAGCGTCTGGTAGCGCGCGTCATCCTTGCGCTTGAGATAGTCAAGCAGGCTGCGGCGCTGGGAGACCAGAGCGAGCAGACCACGGCGGGAATGGTTATCCTTCTTGTGATCCTTGAAGTGCTCGGTCAGGTTCTTGATGCGCTCGGAAAGGATGGCAACCTGGACTTCCGGAGATCCGGTATCGCCCTTGGCGGTCGCGAATTCAGTCATCAATTCCTTCTTGCGATCGGCAGTGATCGACATCGTGCTTTTCCTTATCTGTTGGAGGAAACGGGACGCCCACAGCCGGGATGTCGTCCAGCAAGGGCCAGTGCAAGCGACGCGTCAGGGCGCGAAGCTGCGGCGCATATAGTGCAATTCCGGGAAAAACACCAGCCCAATTGTCAAGCCGGCTTGTCGCAGGTTCTGGTTGCGAAAACCAAAGCATGTCTCCCGAAAGCGGGAACGGCTTCGGGGCAAAGACATGCGCAAAATCAAACGCCTAAGGCGCAGGGAGCGAATCTGAAAGATCGCGGCGCGCTTTGGGAGAATTCAAAGGCTAAAGCCACTTCTTCCATTTGAAGAACGCAATCAGACCGACCGCAACGATCGCCATGAACATGAGCGAGGCGGGATAGCCGTAATAGGCCTTCAGCTCGGGCATGTTCCAGGGCGAGCTTTCCGGATCGAAATTCATGCCCCAGACGCCGACCAGGAAGGTCAGCGGCATGAAGATCACCGAGACGATGGTCAGATAGGAAATGACGTCGTTGGTGCGGGCCTGAGTGAGAGAGACATGCATCTCGATCAGGCCGGTGAGCATGTCGCGCTGGTTCTCGACCAGCTCGATCAGGCGCAGCGAATGATCGAGCGTGTCGTTGAAGAAGATCTTGGTCTCGGCCTTCACGAAGGGCACGTCATTGCGGATCAGCGTCGCCAGCGCGTCGCGCATCGGCCACAGAACGCCTTTCAGCACGTTGGCGTCGCGCCTCAGTCCATGCAGCTGGCGCATCTGATGCTTGTGCGGCTTGTTCAGCATCTCGTCCTCGATGCCGTCGACCAATTCGCTCGCCGCTTCGATTGGCGGGAAATAGCTGTCGACGATGGCATCGATCAGCGCATAGGCAAGATAGTCGGCGCCGCGCGAGCGCAGCCGGTTCGGCATCGCGGCCGCGATGCGCTTGCGCACCGGATCGAACGGATCGCCCTCGCGTTCCTGGAACGTGACGACGAAATTGCCGCCGAAGAACAGCGCGATCTGCTCGTAGCGATGCGAGGTGACATCGTCGATCATGCGCATGACGACGAAGGCATGATCTTCGTAGAAATCCACCTTGGGCCGCTGGCCGGTATTGACGACGTCCTCCAACGCCAGCGGGTGGAGGTTGAAAATGCGGCCGATCTCCTCGATCAGCGGGATGTTGGCGAGCCCCGTGCAGTCCAGCCAGACGACAGGCCATTTCTCGCAATGAGTGTTGAGATCGTCGATCGAGGCATTGTCGATGGTTTCGTATTTCTGGGACGAGATCAACGTCAGCCGAAGCTCGCTGCGCCGCGCCGCCGGATCGGCGATAAGCGTGCCGGGCGACGCCCCGACCGGAGGCCGACGGGTTCTCAGCGGCGCCCGCTTCTTGCCAGTGTCAGCCTTTGCCATGAGTTCTCTGGGCTCTCACGCTCAGCTGAAGATTAGAGCGATTCCAGGAGAAGTGTGCAGCGGTTTCCGTCCGGAATTGCACAAATAACGAAGACCTGTACCGGAATCACCCGACAAAGACCCGCTTGGGCTTGAACATGCCTTGCTCGATGGCGCCGATGGCGACGAGCTTGCCACGCACGGTGGCGCAAGCCTCCTCGGCCTCGACCGGCGCATCGCGGCCGCGAATGATGACGGGATTGCCGAGGCGGATCTTCGTTGCCGCGTCGTCGCTGACGGCGACCTGCGGTAGGCAGTCGAGCGCCGCCGCCGTTTCGACCAGCAGCGCGTCGATGGTGCTGAAGTCGATCGGGGCCGCCGCTTCGTCCGGATTCGCTTCTGTCTTATCGCCAAAGCGGGCTGCTTCCAGCTCGGCCACCGTGACGAAATCCTGCGGCGTGAACGGCTCGACCTCGATGCGGCGCAATTCAGCGATATGGCCGAAGCAGCCGAGGTCGCGACCCATGTCGCGGGCCAGCGAGCGCACATAGGTGCCCTTGCCGCATTCGACCTCGAAGACGGTCTTGTCGGCACCATGCTCGATAATATCCAAACGGCCGATTTCAATTTCCCGCGCGGGTATCTCGACCGTCTCGCCGTCGCGGGCCAGGTCGTAGGCGCGCTCGCCGGCGATCTTGATGGCCGAGAATTGCGGTGGCGTCTGCATGATGACGCCGGTGTATTTCGGCAGCAGCGCTCTCACCTCGGCTTCGGCCGGGCGGCGGTTGCAGCTGTTGGTCACAGGGCCTTCGAGGTCGTCGGTCGAGCGCTCCTCGCCCCAGGCGACGGTGAAGCGGTAGACCTTGGCGCCGTCTTGCACGTAAGGAACGGTCTTGGTCGCCTCGCCGAGCGCGATCGGCAGCATGCCGGAGGCGAGCGGATCGAGCGTGCCGGCGTGACCGGCCTTCTCGGCCTGGAACAGCCATTTGATCTTGGAGACGGCCTCGGTCGAGCCCATGCCCACCGGCTTGTCCAGCACCACCCAGCCGGAGACCGGCCGCCCCTTCTTCTTGCCGCGACGCGCCACCTAGCCCTCGTCCTTGTCGTTGTTCCTGCCGTCGCCGAGATCGCGCGCGACTTCGGGCGATTTCAGCAGTTCGTTGATCTTGGCGAAATTGTCGAAGGAGGTATCGAGCCGGAAGCGGAACTCCGGCATGTACTTCATCTGCCTCAACGCGCCCGAAACACGGCCGCGGATGAATTTCGCATGCCTGTTGAGCGCCTCGACCACGGCGTTGTCGTCGCCGGCGCCAAGCGGCGAGACGAAGGCGGTGGCGATCTTGAGGTCGGGCGACATGCGCACCTCGGAAACCGAGACGACGCTGTTCTCGATCACCGGATCGATGACCTCGCCGCGCTGCAAGGTCTCGGAAAGGGCGTGGCGCACCTGCTCGCCGACGCGCAGCATGCGCTGGGAGGGGCCTGATTGTGTCGAACGGGACATTTTCTTGGGTCCTGAAATCGTGGAGCGCGGGATGGGACCGCGCGACATGTCTCAAATGCACAAGGGGTATGGGCGGCAGCCTTACGGCCGCCGCCCGTTTCATTCCGGCAAGTATACCTGAATTTAGAGTGTCCTGCTCACCATCTCGACGCGGAAGCACTCGATGACGTCGCCGGCGCGCATGTCCTCGTAGTTCTGGAAGGCCATGCCGCATTCCTGGCCGGCCGGCACTTCCGAAACCTCATCCTTGAAGCGCTTGAGCGTCTTCAGCGTGCCTTCGTGGACGACGACGTTGTCGCGGATCAGGCGCACGCCCGCACCACGCTCGACCTTGCCTTCGGTGACGCGGCAGCCGGCGATCTTGCCGACCTTCGAGATGTCGAAGATCTCGAGGATCTCGGCATTGCCGATGAAGGTCTCGCGCCGTTCCGGCGAAAGCATGCCCGAAAGGGCCGCCTTCACGTCATCGACGAGGTTGTAGATGATCGAGTAGTAGCGGATCTCGATGCCCGCGGCGGTCGCCGCGGTGCGCGCCTGCGCGTTGGCGCGGACGTTGAAGCCGATGATCGCCGCTCCGGACGTCTCGGCCAGCGAAACGTCGCTTTCGGTGATGCCGCCGGCGCCCGAATGGACGATGCGCACCCTGACCTCGTCATTGCCGAGCTTTTCAAGGGCGGCATTGATCGCCTCGATCGAGCCCTGCACGTCGCCCTTGATGACCAGCGGGAATTCTTTCAGCCCGCTCGTCTGCAACTGCGACATCATCTGCTCGAGCGAGCCGCGCTGGCCGGCATGCCTGGCCACCGCCTTGTCGCGGGCCAGGCGCTGACGGTATTCGGTGATCTCGCGGGCGCGCGCCTCGTTGTTGACGACGGCGAAGCGGTCGCCCGCCTGGGGCGTGCCCTGGAGGCCAAGCACCTCGACCGGCATCGCCGGCGGCGCTTCCGGCACATGCTCGCCGCGATCATTGACGAGCGCACGCACACGGCCCCACTCGTTGCCGGCGACGATGATGTCGCCCGGCATCAGCGTGCCGGTCTGCACCAGCACGGTGGCGACGGGGCCACGGCCCTTGTCCAACTGCGCCTCGATGACCGCGCCTTCGGCGGTGCGGTCCGGGTTGGCTTTGAGGTCGAGGACTTCGGCCTGCAGCAGGATCGCTTCCAAGAGCTTGTCGAGGTTGGTGCCCTTGGTCGCCGAAACCTCGACGTCCAGCACCTCGCCGCCCATCGATTCCACGAACACTTCGTGGCGCAGCAGCTCGGTCCGTACCTTCTGCGGGTCGGCGTCGCGCTTGTCGATCTTGTTGATCGCCACGATGATCGGCACGCTGGCCGCCTTGGCATGATTGATCGATTCGATCGTCTGCGGCATGACGCTGTCGTCGGCCGCCACCACCAGCACCGCGATGTCGGTGACCTGGGCGCCGCGGGCGCGCATGGCCGTGAAGGCGGCGTGGCCGGGCGTGTCGATGAAGGTGATCTTCTGACCGTTCTTCTCGATCTGGTAGGCGCCGATATGCTGGGTGATGCCGCCGGCCTCGCCGGAGACGACATTGGCGTTGCGGATGGCGTCGAGCAGCGAGGTCTTGCCGTGGTCGACATGGCCCATGATGGTCACGACCGGCGGACGCGAGACAAGGTCTTCCGGGCGGTCGGCGATGTTGAACAGCCCTTCCTCGATGTCGGACTCGGCGACGCGGCGGACGGTGTGGCCGAATTCGGAAGCCACCAGCTCGGCCGTGTCGGCGTCGATGACGTCGCCCGGCTTCAGGATCTGGCCCTGCTTCATGAAGAACTTGACCACGTCCACGGCGCGCTCGGACATGCGCTGCGCCAATTCCTGGATGGTGATGGTTTCGGGCAGGATCACTTCGCGCATGACTTTCTCGCGCGGCTCATTGTGCAGCGCGCGTTTGAATTTTTCCTGGCGGCGACGCATCGACGACAGCGAGCGGCCCCGCGCGTCGTCATCCGACAGCGCCGAGTTCAGCGTCAGCTTGCCGCGGCGGCGATCTTCCTCGCCCTTGGTCGGCTTGGCCGGGCGAGCCACTTCGGGCGTCGCAAGACGGCGCGGCGGCGCGCTGGCTCCAGCACCGGCACCCGTGCGCCTCGGCTTTGCCTCTTCCTCGTCATCGGCCGTCGCGACGTCGGCAGCCTGCGGCGCGCGCCGGCGAGCCTCTTCCTCGGCACGGCGCCGCGACTCGGCCTCGGCCTGCAAGCGCGCTTCCTCCTCGGCCTGACGGCGCGCGGATTCGTCACGCTCGCGCTTGCGGCGTTCCTCTTCCTCGGCGCGGCGCTTGGCATCTTCCTGAGCGCGAAGGCGATCCTCGGCCTCGCGGGCCTTGGAGCCTTCCAGCGCCCTGCGGCGCGCTTCCATCTCGCCGCGCGAGAGTTCGTTCAGAACCATGCCGGAACGCTCCGGCTGCGGGGGCGGCGCCTTGGGCGCTTCCTGCACGGCAGGCGCGGCGGCGACAGGAGCGGCGGGCTTCGGCGTGAAGACAGACGGCGCCGCCGGCTCCGGCTTGTCGCCCGGCAGCGAGAACTTGCGCTTCTTGGTCTCCACGACGACCGACTTGGTGCGGCCGTGCGAGAAATTCTGGCGCACGGTGCCCTGCTCGAGGCCGGGGCGCTTCAGCGTCAAGGTCTTCTTCGGCGTAACGCTCAACGTCTTGTCGTCGCCCGATTTCGTATCGCTCATTCCATATCCTCTGCGGCATCATCTTCGTCAGCAACGGCCGCAAGCATTGCCAGATCGTTCGGGGTACCGCCCCGATATCGGTCGAGCGCAACAACGCGCTTCTCAACCGCCAGTCCCGCGTCCTGCGCGAGGACGGCAGCATGTATCACATTTGTACCCCCCAATGCCAAGCTCAACTCGGCCTCAGGGAAAAGTTTGTAGGCAAGGATGGCGGGGCCACCGAGATGGACGGTCGCCCGCCGCGCCTGACTGATCTTGCGGACGCCATCGTCCGAAGCCTCGGTCGCATGCAGCACAAGCAGCGCCTGCCCGTCGCGCACCGCGGTCTCGACCTTGGCGGCGCCAAGAACGACGGCGCCGGCCTTGCGAGCAAGGCCAAGCATACCCAGAGCGTATCTGGAAAGCAGCCCGTCGACCATGTCGCCAATGTCGGCCGGAACGGTCACCTGTGCCTTGAAAGCACGGGCAAACAGGTTCTTCGCCGCTGCCTTCTCGATATGTAGGCGATCGGCGGTGACCCAGCAACCGCGGCCAGGCAGATTTCTCTTGATGTCCGGAACGACGGCCGAATCCGGGCCGACGACGAAGCGGATCAGTTCATCCGCTTCGGCCTGCCTGCGCGTAACGATGCAAGTGCGATCGTTCATCTCGTCCACGGGCTTTGCGATTGGTGGTCACCTCACGCACCGACGGTTTCGTCGGCCGCGGCCTCTTCGGCGGCGAGTTCTTCCTCGGTGATCCAGCCGGCCAGCTTGCGGGCGGCAAGCACCATCTGCTCGGCCTCGGCGCGCGAGACGCCGTGGCTGGCGAGCACGCCCGGATAGACCTTGGTCTCGCCGTCCTTGCGCTCTTTCCAGCCGATCAGGTCGTCCGCGGCATAACCGGCGAAGTCCTCGATGGTCTTCACGCCGTCCTCGCCGAGCGTCACCATCATGGCGGTGGTGATGCCGGGAATCTCGCGCAGCTCGTCCTTGACGCCCAGCGCCTTGCGCTTTTCGTCATGCTCGGCCTCAATCTTTTCCAGGTATTCGCGGGCGCGGGTCTGGATTTCCGAGGCGGTGTCCTCGTCAAAGCCATCGATCGAGGAGATTTCGTCCGAGTCGACATAGGCGACTTCCTCGACGCTGGTGAAGCCTTCGGAGGCGAGCACCTGGCCGACCATCTCGTCGACGTCGAGAGCTTCCATGAAAAGCGCCGAACGCTCGACGAATTCCTTCTGCCGACGCTCGCTCTCCTCCTGCTCGGTCAGGATGTCGATATCCCAGCCGGTGAGTTGCGAGGCGAGGCGCACGTTCTGACCGCGGCGGCCGATGGCCAGCGACAGCTGGTCGTCCGGCACCACCACCTCGATGCGCTCGGCGTCCTCGTCGAGCACCACCTTGGCGACCTCGGCAGGCTGCAGCGCGTTGACGATGAAGGAAGCGGCCGAAGGCGACCACGGAATGATGTCGATCTTCTCGCCCTGCAACTCGCCGACCACCGCCTGGACGCGGCTGCCGCGCATGCCGACGCAGGCGCCGACCGGATCGATCGAGCTGTCGCGCGAGATGACGGCGATCTTGGCGCGCGAGCCCGGATCGCGGGCGACCGATTTGATCTCGATGATGCCGTCGTAGATTTCCGGCACTTCCATGGTGAAGAGCTTGGCCATGAACTGCGGATGGGTGCGCGACAGGAAGATCTGCGGCCCGCGCTGCTCGCGGCGCACGTCATAGACATAGGCCCGCACGCGGTCGCCATATTTGTAGTTCTCGCGCGGGATCAGCTCGTCGCGGCGGATGATCGCCTCGCCACGGCCGAGATCGACGATGACGTTGCCGTATTCGACGCGCTTGACGGTGCCGTTGACGATCTCGCCGATGCGGTCCTTGTATTCGTCATACTGGCGATCGCGCTCGGCCTCGCGCACCTTCTGAACGATGACCTGCTTGGCCGACTGGGCGGCGATGCGGCCGAAATCCATGGGCGGCAGCTGCTCGGCGATGAAGTCGCCGATCTGGGCGTCGGGATTGCGCTCGCGCGCCGAGGAAAGCGCGATCTGCGTCGCGTAGTCCTCGACCTTCTCGACCACTTCCATCAGCCGCTGCAGCTTCATCTCGCCGGTGTTCGGGTTGATGTCGGCGCGGATGTTGGTCTCCTGGCCATAGCGGGAGCGCGCCGCCTTCTGGATCGCATCGGCCATGGCGGCGATGACGATCTGCTTGTCGATCGACTTTTCACGCGCGACCGCGTCGGCGATCTGCAGCAGTTCAAGCCTGTTGGCGCTTACAACCATTGTCTTTCTCCCGATTTCGCGCCGGGCGCACGGCCCGGCTACTCAATCAACTTTCCTGTTCGGTTTCGTTTTCTTCGTCCGCGCCGGCGTCTTGCGCTTCGCCGCGGCGTTTCCTGGCTTCCTTGCGCGCCCGGTTGTCCTTCGACAGGGCATCGCGGATGAGATCGTCGGTCAGCACCAGCCGGGCCTCCGCGATCGCGTCGTAAGGCACGCGCACCGTCGGCTCCTCGCCATAGGCCGCCTTGTCGCGCTCGATAAGGATGCCGTCGGCGTCAGCCTCGGCGATCTTGCCCTTGAAGCGCTTGCGGTCACTGACAAGGACCGACGTCTCGAGCTTGACCAGATGGCCGGTCCAGGTGGTGAAATCCGACTTGCGCACCAGCGGCCGGTCGATACCGGGCGAGGACACTTCGAGATGATACGCCTTTTCGATCGGATCCTCGACATCGAGCGCCGGCGACACCGCGCGGCTGACCTCTTCGCAATCCTCGACGGTCATCGTGCCGTCCTCGCGCTCGGCCATAATCTGCAGAGTCAACCCGTTCTGGCCGGTCAACTGCACCCGCACGAGACGGAAGCCGATGGCCTTGAGCACCGGCTGCACGATCAGCGCAATGCGCGCATCGATGCCGCTTTCGCGGATGATACGGTCGTCGGCCTCGCTTGCCGCTGCAGTCATCGAATCCCTGTCGCTTTTTGGCTTCCGGCCGGCAGGTAACAAAAAAGAGCGGGACCGGGTGGACCCACTCTTCGTCATACCGACCAAGAATTTGAGGCTGATATAGACGATTGCCGCCGGCGTTTCAAGCCTTCAGGCACAGGCTAGCGGTGTCTACAGCTGGCGTGGCCATCGCTGGGCTGCATGCGCCACCGTGAGTATCGCGATCTCGTCGCCGACAACACGGTAGGGAATTATGTACGGGATGTCAGCCAAGACCAGCTCTCGTGTCCCTTTCACCCGCCCGACGCGGCCCATTGCCGGATGTTCGGCAAGATTGTCCACGGCAGAAACAATGCGGGCAACGACCCGTGCCGCGGCTGTTGGATTGTCTTTTTCGATGAAAGCGCCAATCTGGTCGAGACGGCGCACGGCGCGCTCTGTCCAGCGAATCCGCTTCATCGCCCGGAGGCCGGTTTCACGTATTTCGCTATGACGCCGGCCAGATCCTTCTCACTTGCAAATTCCCCCCGATCGGCTTCCTCGAGGCCTGCCTCGATCTCGGCAAGTTGCCATTCTTCCCTGGCGACATAGTCTTCGATCGCTTGGGCCGCGACGTAGGAACGAGATCGATCAACCTTCTCCGCCAGTTGATCGAGCTTGGCCACGGTCTCATCGGGAAGTCGTACGGTGAAGGCGCTCATAATCCTGTCTCCGCTTTGGTTCACTATGAATGTGATGGAACCATGGTGGTTCGTCAATCCGCGTATCGTGAGCAGAACCTGGCTTGAGCTCGCGCCGTGGTGTGCGAAGACAGCGCTTCTGAAGCGGGCGGCGCTGGGAGCTGCCGCCTATGTCCGGATAAAGGTAAGGTAAGCAGGCCGGCGTCCCTCGCGAATGGCCTTGGCCTCGTAGCGGGTGCCGGGCCAGCCCTCATAGGGCCGGTGCCAGCCGGCCGCGTCTTCGGCCTGCCACAAGAAGGCGCCGTGATCGCGGCAGGCAAGCAGCGTCCAGTTGACATAGCTGTCGATGTCGGAGGCGAAGCGGAACCTGCCGCCGGCTTTCAGCACCCGGGCAAATCGGCCGAGATTGGCGGCGCCGACGAAGCGCCGCTTCCAGTGCTTCTTCTTCGGCCATGGATCGGGATAAAGCAGGTCAATGCCGTCGAGCGAGCCTGACGGCAGCCAGTCGAGCAGGCGCGTGGCGTCGTCGTCATAGACTCTCAGATTGGCAAGCGGCGCCTTGCCGAGCGCCGTCATCATCTTGGCCATGCCGTTGACGAAGGGCTCGACGCCGATGAAGCCGGTCTCCGGCGCTTCCGTGGCGCGATGCAGGAGATGCTCGCCGCCGCCGAAGCCGATTTCCAGCTGCAGCGCCGAAACCTGTGCCTTGAACAAGGTCTTGAGGTCAGCCGGCGCTTGCGCCGTCAGGTCAATCCGGTACTCGCGCAGGCCGCTTTCGAGGGCAATCGCCTGCTGCGGGCGTATGGTTTTGCCGTGCCGGCGGCCGAAGAATCCTTCGGTCGCCCGGCTCGGCCTGTCCTTTGCGTCCGCTGGCGTCAGGCGGCAACGGCGTCCTTGAGCGCCTTGGCGAGATCGGTCTTCTCCCAGGAGAAGGAACCGTCGCGGCCTGCCTTGCGGCCGAAATGGCCGTAGGACGAGGTTTTCGCGTAGATCGGCTTGTTGAGGTCGAGATGACGGCGGATGCCCGACGGCGAGAGATCCATCACCTTGCGCAGGGCCTCCTCGAGCTTCGCTTCCTCGACCTTGCCGGTGCCGTGCAGGTCGACATAGACCGACAGCGGCTGGGCGACGCCGATGGCATAGGAGAGCTGGATGGTGCAGCGGTCGGCAAGCTTGGCCGCCACCACGTTCTTGGCGAGGTAGCGCGCCGCATAGGCCGCCGAACGGTCGACCTTGGTGGTGTCCTTGCCCGAGAAGGCGCCGCCGCCATGCGGTGCCGCGCCGCCATAGGTGTCGACGATGATCTTGCGGCCGGTGAGGCCGGCGTCGCCGTCAGGCCCGCCGATGACGAACTTGCCGGTCGGGTTGATGTACCAATTGCAGTCCTCGGCGATCCTCAGGTCGCCAAGCGCCTCCCGGATATAGGGCTCGACCACCTTGCGGACCTTCTTGGAGTCCCAGCTCGCATCGAGATGCTGAGTGGAGAGCACGATCTGCGTGACCTCCGCCGCCTTGCCGTCGGCATAGCGCACGGTGACCTGGCTCTTGGCGTCCGGGCCGAGCTTGCCGGCCTCGCCATTGCCTTCATGGCGTGCCGCAGCCAGCAATTCGAGAATCTTGTGGCTGTAATAGATCGGCGCCGGCATCAGGTCGGGCGTCTCGCGGCAGGCGTAGCCGAACATGATGCCCTGGTCGCCGGCGCCTTCCTCGCCCTGCCGGTCGGCGGCGTTGTCGACGCCCTGGCCGATGTCGGGCGACTGGCCGTGCAGCAGCACGTCGATCTTGGCGGTCTTCCAGTGGAAGCCGGACTGCTCGTAGCCGATCTCGCGGATCGCCTTGCGGGCAACAGACTTGAACTTGGCCGGGTTGACCACCGGATGGCCGGACGCATCCTTGAGGACGTTGCCCGCCTTGTCCTTCTTCAAAAGCGTGTCGGGGACGCGGACCTCGCCGGCGATGACGACGCGGTTGGTGGTGGCCAGCGTCTCGCAGGCGACGCGCACCTTCCACGGATCCATGCCCGTCTTCTTGGCTTCGCGATAGACCAGATCGACGATCTCGTCGGAGATACGGTCACAGACTTTGTCGGGATGACCCTCGGAGACGGATTCCGAGGTGAAGAGATAATTCTGCCGCGTCACGGGTGTCCCCTCTTGAAAAAAGATCGGCAGGGCTGCCGATTTTGGCGCGCCACGTGTTAGCGGTGCCGGGCGCCGCTCGTCAAGCGGCGCGACGGTTCTGGCATGAATGTAAGGCATAGGTAAAAATCAATCGGCGTCGTCGGCGGAGAGCGCCTTCACCAGATCGATGATCCGGCGGCGCACCTTGACGTCGCCGATCTTGACGAAAGCCCGGTTGAGCTGAAGCCCTTCGGGACTGCCGCAGAATTCGATGGCGAAGGCCATCGAGGAGTCTTCGGCAAATCCCCGATTGCCGCCGCCGGTCTCCTCGCCCGGGGCATCCTCGAAAAAGAAGGCGACGGGAACGCTCAGGATGGAGGCGATCGCCTGCAGACGGCTGGCGCCAACCCTGTTCGTGCCCTTTTCGTACTTCTGGATCTGCTGAAAGGTGATGCCGAGATTTTCACCCAGCTTTTCCTGGCTCATTCCAAGCATATTGCGACGCAGCCGGATGCGACTCCCGACGTGGATGTCGATCGGATTCGGCTTCTTCTTGTTCTCTTCTGTCATTTTTTCCTCGCCGAATTTTTCCGGCTTTTTCTATTTTGTTCCGCCCATATGAAGCCGGAGCCACCTGCCCCAACAGAACCCTCCAACCGACTTCGAGAAAATTTTAGGCGTTACAGTATGAGTTTCTAATGTGCCGACTGTCAATTCACCCGTAGCCGCTGCCTTACATTCAATGTGAAGGCTATCAGCGCAAACACCAACATGATCAGCAATCCGTTAATGCGCCGCTGGTCGGGAGACAGGAGGGCGCGCCCAGATACCGGCACATGCGCGTCGATGGCGCCGCGCGCGTCGACGGCGAGCGCATCGATGATCCGCCCACGCGAATCGACGACTGCGGAGATGCCGTTGTTGGCCGCGCGCAACAGAGGCAATCCATTCTCCACCGCGCGAATCTGGGCCTGCCTGAAGTGTTGATACGGGCCCGGCGTGTCGCCAAACCAAGCGTCGTTGGTGACGTTCACAATTAAGTCAGTTGACGCAGCGTCGACGGCGACGAGATCGGGAAAGATCACTTCGTAGCAGATGAACGGAGCAGCGCGCAGGCCACCCGGCACGGCGATCGGATGCCGCTCGTTGCCGGCGGCGAAATTCATCGGCCCGGCAACGAGCTGGCCGATGCCGAAGCGTTCGAAAAGGTCGGCGAAGGGCAGATACTCGCCGAAGGGCACCAGATGCACCTTGTCGACCGCATCGACGATCTCGCCCTTGTCGTTGATCGCCACGACGGAATTGTAATAGCGGCTGCCGGCGCTCGCGGATCCGCCCTCCTCGCGCACGACACCGGCAATCAGCATCTGGCCGTCGGCCAGCATGTCGCCCAATGCCGTCAGCGCGTCCGGACGCTCAGTGAACAGGAACGGCACCGACGTTTCCGGCCACAGGATGAGCTGCGGCTTGGCATGCCCCTCTTCCGGCGCTTTCCCCGATATCCCCAACAAAGTTGCGAAGATGCGGTCGCGCACCGAGGCGTCCCACTTCTCGCTGAGATCGACCGCGGGCTGGACGATGCGGACATCGATCGAGCGCGTCGGCTTGACCGGGGTGGCGAGCCGGAAATAGCCGAAGCCGACATCGGCGGTGACAAGGATGACGAGCAGGGCGATACCCAGCCTCAGATGCCGGCGCGCCGCGACCAGCGCGGGAAGGGAAAACAGGAAGACGGCGAGCGCGTTCATGCCGATCGTCCCGGTCACCGACACGCTCTGCATCAGGAGCGGCACCGGCATCGCCGCGTAGCCTATGGCGTTCCAGGGAAAACCTGTGAAGAGGAAGTCGCGCAGCCACTCGGCAAGGCCGAAGCCGAAGGCAAGGGCGGCGATGCGGCCGATGTCGCTGCTCCAGAACAGCCGCGCCACCACGGTGGCAAAGCCATAGAAGAAGGCCAGCGCGAAGGGGATGCCGACAACGGCGAAGGGCAATGCCCAGGCGAAGCTGTCGGCCTCGACCAGCAAGGCCTGGCCGATCCACCACAGGCCCGCGAGGAAATAGCCGAAGCCGAACCACCAGCCGGTGGCGAAAGCCGGCCTCAGACGCCGGAACCAGCCGTCGGAAGCCTCGCCCGTGGCGCCGTCGAGCAGCCAGACGAGCACCGGAAACGAGACGAAGCAGACGGCGAAGAAGTCGTAAGGCGCCTGGGCAAGCACCGCCAGCGCTCCGGCGGCAAAGGCCACCAGCGCCCGCCGCCACCCCCAAAGCAGAATTATCCGGCCGGCAAAGCGCTGCATCAAGCTTCCCAAGTCGCGCGAATCAGGGAGCTAGAGATTTAACAGGCTGTACCGCCCGATCCAAACCCGGATAAGCGCGGGCTGACACACGATGGCGCTATCTGTGCCAGCCCTCGATGCGCAGGCCGCTCAGTCGCTCGGCCTCGTCCTTGGGCACAACACGCACGGTGCGGGTGAATGTCCAGACGTGGCCTTCGGGGTCACGGGCGCGATATTGACGCTCGCCGTAGAAATGATCCGTCGGCTCTTCCAGAATTTCCGCGCCTGCCGCGCGCGCTTTCTCGCAATGAGCGTCAAGGTCTTGCTGCAAACGGATATAGACGGCTTGCGTGTTCCTGCCACCGACGGAGGCGGGACTGGCGATATGCTCATCCCATTCGGAATCGACGATGATGTAGCCGTCGCCGAAACGCATTTCAGCATGCACGAGCCGGCCGTCGGCATCGCTCACCAGCATGCTCGGCTCGAAGCCGAAGGCCGCCTGCAGCCAGGCCAGGGCCGCGCGCGGATCCTTGTAGAAAACACCCGAGCCCAGAACCGCGTGCTTGAACGGATCGTCCATCGCCATCGGAGGCGATATCAGGCCTGTTCGGTGCGGGCCGCGCGGCGGCGCTGACGCTCGCCCTTCTGGCTCTGCACGATGCGCACGCGCTTGACGCGGCGCGGGTCGGCGTCGAGCACATGGAACTCGAAGCCGGGAATGGCCTGCACGACTTCGCCCCTGGCCGGGACGCGTCCAAGCGTGTTGAAGATCATGCCGCCGATGGTGTCGACATATTCGCCATGCTCGCCGGCCGCGAAATCCCCGCCAATCATCTTGGCGACCTCGTCGATCTCGGCCTTGCCGTCGACGACGAAGACGCCGTCGCCGGTCTGCGTGATCATCGGTTCGTCGTCGTCATGCTCGTCTTCGATGTCGCCGACCACCATTTCAACGATGTCTTCCAGCGAGGCGAGGCCATCGGTGCCGCCGTACTCGTCGATGACCAGCGCCATCTGCGTGCGCGTCGTCTGCATGCGACCCATCAGGTCGGAGGCCAGCATCGAGGGCGGCACGAACAGCACCTGGCGGATCAGATTGAGATCGCCGATGGTGCGCGCGAGATCGACCTGCGCGAGGTCGAGCGCCGTCGTCACCGGCGCCTTCGCCCTGGCGCGGCCTTTCTTGACGCGGGCGACCTTGGTGATGTGGGCGAGCACGTCGCGGATGTGGACCATGCCGCGCGGATCGTCGAGCGTCTCCGAATAGACCGGCATGCGCGAATGGCCCGATTGCTCGAAAAGGCCGAGCAGGTCGCCAAGCGTGGTGTTGATCTCCACCGCCTCGATATCGGCGCGCGGCACCATGACATCCTCGACCCGCACTTCGCGAAGGCGCAGGATGTTGTTGAGCATGGCGCGCTCGCCAGGCGAGAACGCACCGGCATCGGTCGCCGTTTCGGCAAGGGCGCCGGCGATCTCCTCGCGCAGGCTGGTGCCGTTGCGGTGCCGGAACAGGCCGAGCACCCGGTCGAAGAGGGAAGGACCGGCATGCGTCGCCTCCGCGGCCGCGCTGCCGGTGGGAATACTCGGACTTGAGCCCTCTTCCGTCTTCTCGGAAGGCTTGGCAGCACTGCCGGCGTCCGGACGGGCGGCAGTTTCTGGTGTGTCGTTCATCGCCATCGGGTCAATTGAGCTTTTTTGTTACGCGTAGGGATCGGGAATGGCAAGCCTCGCAAGCGCCGCGCGCTCGATCGCTTCCATCTCGTCGGCCTCTGCGTCGGTCTCGTGATCATGGCCCAAAAGATGCAGCAGGCCATGGATGACGAGATGGGTGATATGGTTCTCGAGCGGCTTGTCTTCCAGGGCAGCCTCGCGCGCCACCGTCTCGGAGGCGAGCACGATGTCGCCCAGCATCGGCGGCAGCTGGCCGCCCTTCGGGAAGGAAAAAGCCGGGAAAGACAACACGTTGGTGGGCTTGTCCTTGCCGCGCCACTCGGCATTGAGCGTCCGGATATGGGCATCGTCGGAAAAAACGACGCTGAGCTCGGAAACCCCGCCCGCGCCGGTCTCGGCGAAGGCGGCCGCAACGGCGCGATCGACGAGGCGCGTCAATTCGGCTTCCGCGGGCCAGCCGCCAGCCTCGACGAAAATATCGATATCGACCGGCGTTTCGCCGCCAAGTTCCAGGTTTGGAGCCATTGCGCCTTTGATCAGCTTTCGGCGCCCAAGCCTCGCGCCAGCTTACCGTCGCGGTCATAGGCCTTGACGATCTCGGCGACCAGCGGATGGCGCACCACGTCGCCCTCATTGAAGCGGACGGTGACGATGCCCGGCACGCCGTCGAGGATGCGCAGCGCCTCGACAAGGCCCGACTTGGTGTTGGGCGGCAGGTCGATCTGGCTCGGATCGCCGGTAACGATCATGCGCGAGTTCTCGCCGAGACGGGTCAGGAACATCTTCATCTGCATCTGCGTGGTGTTCTGCGCCTCGTCGAGGATCACCGCCGCATGCGCCAGCGTGCGGCCGCGCATGAAGGCCAGCGGCGCGATCTCGATGACCTCGGCGGCGATCGCCCGCTCGACCTTGTCGGCCGGCATCATGTCGTAGAGCGCGTCGTAGAGGGGCCGCAGATAGGGATCGACCTTCTCTTTCATGTCGCCCGGCAGGAAGCCCAGCCGCTCGCCGGCCTCGACGGCGGGGCGCGACAGCACGATGCGCTCGACCATGCCGCGTTCGAGCAGCATGGCCGCATGCGCCACCGCCAGATAGGTCTTGCCGGTGCCGGCCGGGCCGATACCGAAGACCATTTCGGAACGCTCGAGCGCGCGCATATAGGCGTCCTGCGTGAGCGAGCGGGCGTAGATCGTCTTCTTGCGCGTCGAGATCTGCGCGGCCGAGACCTTGCCCTTGCGCTCCAAGGTCGGCAGCGTCAGCTGGTCGTCGGCGGCAATCGCCATGCGCACGGCGCCGTCGACGTCCGACTGGCCGATGTCGACGCCCTTCTGCAGGATGCCGTAGAGCGTATCCAGCGCGCGGCGCGCCTGTTCGGCGGCCGAAGCCGAGCCCTTGATCGCAAGCTGGTTGCCGCGCGAGCGGATATCGACGCCGAGCTTCTGCTCGAGCCGGGCCAGATTCTCGTCGAACTGACCGTAAAGGGCGCTGGCAAGCTTGTTGTTGTCGAAGGTCAGTACGATGTGCGCCATGTCGGAAGCCCCGGTCGCCTGGTTCTGGGGCGGATTCTTCAGTTCGGCAGCGCTCAACCGTCTCTCCTCATCTGCCGAGGCTTGCGGCTATGCATGTCGTTTCCCCAAAATCGCGGAACGACATGCATCAGGCCAACTCGGCGAACAGGCTGTTGGGGCCTGTCTTCGTGATTCGTACGTCAATAATGTCACCGATTCCACCGGCCTTGTCGTCAACAATAACCGGGTTCAGCCATGGCGAGCGGCCGACAATCTGGCCGGGGCGGCGACCGGGCTTCTCGATCAAAGTGCTGACGGTGCGGCCGACCAGGCCGGCGATGAAATTCCGCTGCTGCTCGTTGATCAGCGCCTGCAGGCGCTGCAGCCGCTCGTCCTTCACCGTTTCGGCGAGATGCCCGTCCATCTCGGCGCCCGGCGTGCCGGGGCGCGGCGAATATTTGAACGAGAAACAGGCCGCGTAACCCACCTCGCGCACCAGCTCCAGCGTCGCCTCGAAATCCTCGTCCGTCTCGCCCGGGAAGCCGACGATGAAATCGCCGGACATGGCGATGTCGGAGCGTGCGGAGCGGATGCGCTCGATGAGCGCCAGGTAGTCACGTGCCGTATGCCTGCGGTTCATCGCCTTCAAAATCCGGTCGGACCCCGACTGCACCGGCAAATGCAGATAGGGCATCAAGGCGGGCAGGTCACGATGCGCGGCGATCAATTCGTCGTCCATGTCGCGCGGATGGCTGGTGGTGTAGCGCAGCCGGGCCAGGCCGGGGATTTCCGCAAGCCGGAACAGCAGACGACCGAGGCCCCATTCCTCGCCGTTTTCGCCGACACCGTGCCAGGCGTTGACGTTCTGGCCAAGCAGCGTCACCTCGCGCACGCCGGCTTCGGCCAAGCGCTCGGCCTCGGCGACGATCTGCGCCACCGGGCGCGAGACCTCGGAGCCGCGCGTGTAAGGCACAACGCAGAAGGTGCAGAACTTGTCGCAGCCTTCCTGCACCGTGAGGAAGGCGGTGACGCCGCGCTTTGCCAATTCGGCGCGTTTCGGCTGCGGCAGATGTTCGAACTTGTCCTCGATGGCGTATTCGGTCTCGACGATCTTCTCGCCGCCGCGGACCCTTGCCAGCACGTCGGGCAGCCGGTGATAGGTCTGCGGGCCGATGACCAGATCGACCGCAGGGGCGCGACGGATGATCTCGGCGCCTTCGGCCTGCGCCACGCAACCGGCGACGCCGATCAGGAGCTCGCGGCCGGCCTCGGCGCGCTCGGTTTTCATGTCGCGGATGCGGCCAAGCTCGGAATAGACCTTTTCCGCCGCCTTTTCGCGGATATGGCAAGTGTTGAGCAGCACCAGATCGGCGTCTTCGACGGCGTCGGTGGCGACATAGCCGTCGGCCGCCAGCGCATCGGTCATGCGCTGGGAATCGTAGACGTTCATCTGGCAGCCATAGGTCTTGACGAAGACCTTTTTCACCGTCCGGCCCATGCCGGCCGAATGCTCGGCCGCAGCGCCGATGTCGTGGCTTTCAATCGTGTTCAGTTCCATCGGGCGGCTTCTACCGCCTTTCCGTGACAAAAAACAGACGATTCTGGCAGGTTGCGGCGCCGCGCGTCCCGCTTTCAGGCGACACGCTGACGACTGGGACGCGGATCGGCGAGCGCGGCCTGCATCATCTCGCGCACCTTGGCTTCCATCAGCCTTGCCGTTTCCTTGCGGTTCGAGCCCTTGCCGAACGGCACCGGCGCGCCGAAATGCACCTCGGCGTCGATCGCGCCTTCGGCGAGCAGGGTTTTGAGATGCGGCATCAGGTCCTGGTCGCCGATCCAGGCGGTCATCGGCCTGTGGCGGCGGCCCATCGGCATGCCATGCAGGCGCGTATAGGCGATCGCCACGGGCTGGATGAAGACCTGGTCCGCAGCACCCTCCGAGATCGCCATCGAGGCCGCGCCGAACAAGGTGCTCTTGAACGGCAGAACGAGGTTGCCGTCGCCGGTCGAACCTTCCGCGAACAGCACCATGGCGTCGCCTTTTGCCATCCTTTTGGCGATCTCGCTTGCCTGGTCGCCGGAGGTGCGTTTGCGCTCGCGTTCGATGAAGACAGTGCGCTGCAGCTTGGACAGCATGCCGATCAGCGGCCAGCCTTCCATGTCGGCCCTGGCGATGAACTTCACATCGACAAAGGAGCCGAGCACCATGATGTCGGTCCAGGAGATGTGATTGGCCGCCACAAGCAGAGGGCGGTCCTTGGCCAAGGCGCCTTTGATATGCACGCGCATGCCCAGCGCCTGGAGGATCATGCGGTGCCAGATCTTCAGGATAAACGTTTCGGGCCACAGCCCCGTCTTCATCGACAGGATCTGCAGCGGCACCAGCACGAGCGAACAGACGACGACATAGAAGAGCGCCAGGAAAATCCGCAATTTCTTGATCATTCGCTCCGCCCTATCGCGCGGACTGGCTAGCGAAGATCGCGGCGCATGACAAGCGCGCCGGTCGGGCCATGCTCGGTCGAACGGTAATAGTTCGGGCGATGACCGACCTGGATGAAGCCAAGCCTGCGGTAAAGCCCGATCGCGGGCGCGTTGGTCTCGTCGACCTCGAGGAAGAGCGCTTCGGCGCGCTGCGCGTGAAGCTCGCGCAGCACCGCATCCATCAATTGCCAGCCAAGGCCCTGGCGGCGATGGCTGCGGGCGACGGCCACGGTCAGGATTTCGCCCTCGCCGGCCGCGAGCCGCGCCAACACGAAGCCGACCGGGGGTTTCGATCCCTGTCCTGTCTCCCGCGCGGCATAGCCGAAGACTGTGTCCTGTTCGAGGAGTGCTGCGAACTCGCCGTCGGTCCAGGGCCGCACGAAATCCTCGCGATGCAGCACCGAAACAGCGGCGCTGTCGGCAACGGTCAGCGGTTCCAAGGCATAATCCCTGCGGCGCGGCTGAAAGAAGGGTATGCGCATCAGGGCTCGTTTCCCTTGTCCTGCCTTGGCAGAATGAAGCCCGCCTGCGGCTTGGCGTCGGCGCCGCGCAGATAGAGCGGCTTGGGCTTTTCGCCCGGTCCCTTGGCGGCAGCCAGTCTGGCATAGGTCGCAATGTCGGCGGTGGCGGCGATCGGGCCGGTGTCGAAGGCGCCCCCCACCGCCCGGGCGATAAGCGGCGCAGCGGTGCCGGCAAGGACCGCTTCGGCGTTGATGGCCATGGTCGTCGCCTCGGAAAGTGTGACTACGGAAGGTCCGTAAGTTTCAGCTAACGCTTTATCATAGAGCGCGGCATGGATTTCCTCCCGGCCGGCGTCGAGCGCGGCAAGCACCGCGCGCCCCGGAAAGGCGCTCGCCCCTTCCGCCGCCAGGGCTTCCAGCGTCGTCACGCCGATCGCCGGGATCTTCAGCGCCAGCGCCAGGCCGCGCGCGGTCGAAACGCCGACGCGCAGGCCCGTGAAGGAACCGGGCCCGACCGAGACAGCAACGGCGTTGAGGTCGGGATAGCCGATCCCCCCGATCCGCAGGGCCGTTTCGATAACGGCCATCAGATGCTCGGCATGGCCTTTGCCGAGATCGCGCACCTCGCGGCCAAGCTCCTTCCCCACGCCCGGGTCATAGACACAGGCAGCGCAGAGATTGGCGGCACAATCGATGGCGAGCAGCTTCATACGGGCGGCTTCATTCAGGCAGCGTCATAGGCCGGTTAAAGAACTGGATCGAGACACAATTCCCTCTGCCCGGCATAGGCGGCCGCCGCAAGGGCCAGGGCGCAGAAATGTTAAGCGGCTTTGCTTCCGGCCGGCCGATCGTCCGCCGTCAGGCCGATGCCGCAATGCGCAGCATGTGGTTGTCCCAGACATAATCCGGCTCGGAACGGGTGGCTCCGGCGCCGCCGACGATCTCGCCGGCGCCGGTCGTCGCCATGAAGCCGGCGCCGTCGGGCGCGAGGCCACAGACCTCGACCAGTGATCTGGTCGCGACCACGCGTCCGCTGGCGGCATCGAGGACGGCCAGCGAATTGCCCTCCGGCGAGGTGACGGCGACCGTGCCGGTGGCGGCGTTGGCAGCGACCGAGCCGATATAGTTGCGGAAGCCGGAGAGCACGTCCTGCGGCATCTCCAGCAGCTCGAGTTCCTTGCCGCGCGCGGCGCGGCCGACCAGCGCCGGGCGGTCGGTCGCCGGCCCGCGATATTGGCAGCCGAACCAGACGGTGCCTGCCTGGTCGCGATCCATGTGGCGGATCGAAAGCTGGTGCAGCGCCGGCGGCAATTCGTGCTTTTCGATGAGGTCGCCGGTGGCGCGGTCGACCAGCGTATAGGACGGCTTCATCGTTGCGATGTTGAGCTCGGCGCGGCCATAGTCGGGATGGGTTTCGATGCCGCCATTGGCGATGGCTAAGGTGCGGCCGTCGCCAAGCAGGAGCAACTCGTGAGGACCCATGCCGTAGGTCGGGAACTCGCCAATGCGATTGAATTTGGCCCGCGCGTCGTAGACACCCACGACACCTGCCGCGTTGTCGAAGTCGTTCTCGGTCGCATAGAGCAGTGCGCCGTCGGGCGAGAACACGCCATGGCCGAAGAAATGCCGGCCGGCGATGCTGGCGATGGTCAATGGCTTGTCGCGGCCGGCATGGTCGAAGACCACGGCGAAGGTGCCGGGCTGGCGGGCGAAGACCACCGAACGTTTCGACACCGGATCGAAGGTGACGTCATGGCCGCGATCGGGCAGATCGACCGTGTGCAGGATTTTTCCCGCCTCGGAGAGCACGGCGGCCCCAAAGCTGCCGTCGCGCTTGACGAAGGCCGTGGCAAACACAGCATCCGCGGCAAGCGTGTCCGCCCAGGCGCGCGGCGCCATGGCGGCAACGAAACCCGCGCCTGCGGCCCGCAGGAAATCGCGGCGATCGATCAGGGCGGTTCTCACCAGGTGGCCCCTCCCTGCATTGGCTTGTTCCAGGACGCCGCAGTTTCGATCGCGCGCAGCCGAAGCTTGGCACTTACCGATCGCTGAGATGGATCATCGCAGACGTTAGAGGTTGGCCGAAGCCTCCGGAACTTCGTCATCCTTGGGCGAAGCAGGAGCGCAGCTCCGTCGCGGAGACCCAAGGATCCATGCCGTGACCTTGGCCGAGGGGCGCAACAGCGCAGAATTCTGCACCGTTGCAACGCCTCAAAGTCACGGCATGGATCCTCGGGTCTGCGCTGCGTCGCTACGCTCCTTGCTCCGCCCGTGGATGACGAGGAGCGAGGCGTTTCGGCCAATCTCAAAAGCATGCGGCCGGCAAAAGCAGATGCCTCTGGACTGCCAAAATCTCCAAGCCGAGAGCTGACATGAAAAATCCGCGCTGTTTCCGGGACCATTAATCAGTCCCCATCCAGCGAGGAAAAGCCGGCGGTCAGGCCGAACTCGGCGGTCATCCTGGTGCCGATCAAGGTCGACAGGCTGGAGGTGATCAGCGCGAAATGCTCGAGCTTGCCGCGCAGCGCCGGGTCGGCCAGCGCCTTGTCGATCGGGCCGGCGATCGATTTCGCCGTCGCCACGCCGTTGCCGAGCTGGATGTGGATGGATTCGCCCATCCATCGCGCATCGGCGGGCAGTGCATCGCCGAGCTTGGAAGCCTGGAACAGTTGGTCGATGCCGGAGAGATTTCCCGCAAGCGAGGCCGTCGTGTTCCGCGAGCGCCAGTAGATCGCTTGTTTCGGCTTGTCGGCATCCGGTTTGGCGCCGAGGAAGCCCTTGAGCCGCACGTCGCGGATCATCTCCAGCTCGTTGATGAAGACGCCGACCAGTTCCGTCACGGCTTCGTTGCCGTCGCGATAGAGCGGGTTTTTCGGCCCCGGATTGGCCCAGAGCGAAGCGAAGCCGTCGGGCTTTTGCCAGGCGTCGTGCACCTCGCCAGCCATGGTTTCGACGTTGCCGGCAACCGCCGCGCCATAGGCGCAGCGGTAGGGATCATCCTTGCCGGCAAGCGTTTCGGCGCCGTCGCCGTAAAGCACATATTCGAGCGCGCCAAGGCCCTGCATGGCGACGCTCTTTTGCGCCAGTTGCGCCGGATCGGTAGCCGACGGGTCTTTTGCCGCAAGCGTCGATTGCACCTGCCGCAAACCGATGCTCTTGCGGTCCGGCCAATAGAGCATGCGTTCCAGCCGGTTGTTCTCCTTGATCGGCCCGAAGGCGATGATCTCGGCCACCGACCAGGACTCCACCGTGCCGGAAAACGCCGCACGCGCAGCTTCGAGGTTTTGGCCGGACGGCGTTTCGCAAAGCTGGCGCATCGCCTTGGTGAGCCCCGCCGCATGCTCGTCGAGGCTGGCATAGGCCGGGCGGACGAACCCGTCGATCGCGCGGCCGATGACATCGGAAGCCTTGACCGCGGCCGAAGCCGGCAGCACGGCGGCCAGAAGGAACGGAAGGGCAAGGACCAGGCGTTTCGACATCAGAGCGACGCGTTTTAACATCAGAGAGACTCCAGGAATTTGATCAGCGCCTCACGATCGGCGGCGGCGGCGCCGGCGAAACGGTCGCGCGCCTTCTGCCCCTCGCCGCCATGCCACAGGATCGCCTCGGCAAGCGTGCGGGCGCGGCCGTCATGCAGATAGAAGCTGTTGCCGTTGACCGTCGCGGTGAGCCCGATACCCCAGAGCGGCGGCGTGCGCCATTCGCTCCCCGTGGCTTCTCCGACCCTTTGCCCATCGGCGAGGTCCTCGCCCATGTCGTGCAGCAGGAAATCGGAATAAGGCCAGATCAGTTGGAAGGCCTGCGCCTTGTTGGGCGTGCCGCGCATGGTGACGAATTTCGGCGTGTGGCAGGCAATGCAGCCCATCTCGTAGAACTGTTTCTTGCCGGCAAGCACGTCCGGCCTGTCGAGATCGCGGCGTGCCGGCACAGCCAGGTTCTGCGAATAGAACGTGACGAGGTCCATCACCGGCGGCGGCGCTTCGGCCGTGCCGAGACGCTGCTGCACGCCGTTCGGCATGGCCAGGCAATCCTTCTCGGCCTCCGTGCAGTCGCCCCAAGGCTTCGGCATTTCCGGCGTCGAGATACCGATATCGCCGGCGAAGGCGTCGGCCGCCTGCTGGCGGATCGAAGCGGTCTGCGCCTTCCAGCCGAAGCGACCCAAGGTCACCTGGCCGCTCAGCTCGTCGCGCACGATGTTCGGCCGGCCCGAAATGCCGTCACTGTTACGATCGTCCGGATCGGCATGGGCAAGGATATCGGCCGGCGCGATCTGCTCGATCAGGCCGAGCCCGATCATCGGCGGCGTCAGTCGCGGCGACAGCGTGGTGCGCGGATCGAGCGGACCGTGGCCGAGGTTTTCGATCGTATAGCTCGGCTTGCGCAGCGAAACGACGGCGCCGTCGCCGAGCGTGACCTTCTGCTCCTGGTAATCGACGCGCATCCGGCCCTCGCCCTTGAGGCTCGGGACCGCGAGCTCCTGCAGTTGGGAGCCGTAAACCGGATCGGGAAAATTCAACACCTCATGGTCGGCAAGCGCGGCCCTTTCCTCGGCGCTGCCGGCGTCGCGCGCGAGCCTCAGGAACATCGATGTCGATCCGGCATCGCCTTCCGGAGGGCGCCCACGGCCGTCCTTCAGATGGCAGTTCTGGCAGGCTCGTTCATTGAACAGCGGGCCGAGCCCGTCCGAAGCCTGGGTCGAGGACGGCGACGACACCCAGTTCTTGCGGAACAGCGCATTGCCGAGCTTGAAATTACCCTCTTCCTCGAAGGTGATGTTGGCGGAGGATTGCGAGAAGGCATCGCGGTTGACGTCCTTCTCCGACGTGCCGGCGCCGCCCTGCATCAGCTCGAACGGTTCGGGCCTGGTGAAGTCGGTCGTCGGCCTGGTGACCGCCAGCACCCGTGTCTGATCCTTCGGCGTCAAGTCGGTGCGGCTTGTCGGCAGGGCCGCCGGCTGGCCGGCCCAGACAGGCAGGGAAAGCATGGTCGCCAGCAAAAGCGAAGCCCCGCTGCCGGTCCGGTATCGCGGGGTCTTCTGGGGCGGCAGGCCATCGATTGCGGCCCGCCGCGCGCGGCGCGAAAAATGATCTACGGGGCGCCGCATTCCCGCATGTCCTTACTCCGCCTCGTTGGCCGAGTCGGCGTTGAGCAGGCCGTATTTTTCCTCGCCGATGGAGGCAAGCAGATCGAGCTGCGTTTCCAGGAAGTCGATATGTCCTTCCTCGTCGGTCAAAAGGTCCTCGAACAGTTTCATCGAGACGAAATCGCCTTCGTCGTGGCAGATTTCGCGCGAGCGCTTATAGGCGGTGCGCGCGTCATATTCGCCGGCCAGATCGGATTCGAGCACTTCCTTGACGTTCTGGCCGATGCGTAGCGGCGCGACGGACTGCAGGTTGGGATGGCCTTCGAGGAAGATGATGCGCGCGATCAGCCGGTCGGCGTGATGCATTTCCTCGATCGATTCCGCCCGCTCTTTCTTTGCCAGCTTGGTGTAGCCCCAATCCTCGAGCAGACGATAATGCACCCAGTACTGGTTGACGGCTCCAAGCTCCAGGAACAGAGCTTCATTAAGCCGCTCTATGATCTGCGGTTCGCCTTTCATGGGTTCTGCTCCCGTATTGGCCGCGCAAGCCTCTCACGCGATCCAGATGTGAAACGACGTCCACGCCGCCCACCTCTGAGCGGGCGTGGTAGTTCTCGGTGACCCGAATGATCGTTTCCACCACATTTGGGAAACAGCCGCAACAGCGACCGCGCTTGCGCATCGCGTGGTAGACCTTCGCGGGCACGATCAGCTGCCAGGGATCCTCGTCCAGCAGGCTGACGATCGTCTGCTCGATCTCCTTTTCGGTGATGATGTTGCAATGGCAGATCAGCATCTGTTTGCTCTGGCTGACGGCGCCGGTCCGGCGCCGCTTGGCTGGTTTGTTAGTCGGGCATGATCTTGTCCAAAAACCGGCTTCCACTTTTTGGGATCATGCCCTGAAACTTACTTGAACACCTTGTCGGGCGCGTCGAGGCTGTCGGAACCTTCGAAGGCGATCTGGTTCAGCTTGAGCGAGCCGACGGCGCGCTCGATCGACTTGGTCTGGTCGATCAGGGCGTCGATCGCCGCCTGCACGGTGGCGTTACCTTCGGTGTTGCCCTCGGCGATCTGCTGGTCATAGGCCTCGCCGGCCAGCGCGCGCGCCTTGATGGCCTCCATCTTGGCGACGCTGGTGTCGAGTTTGCCCGACAGCTCCTTGTCGATCGTCGGGTCAGCGGCCTTCACCATGTCGGACACGGACGGACCCGAAACCACGGACCCGTCGAGCCGCTTGTAGCTGGCATGGTAGGCGTCGCGGATGCCGACGGCGTCATAGAGATGCGAGTTGTAGGTGTTGTCGGAGAAGCAATCGTGCTCCTCTTCCGGATCGTGCAGCAAGAGGCCGAGCTTCATGCGCTCGCCGGCGAGCTCACCATAGGAGAGCGACCCCATGCCGGTGAAGATGGTGGAGATGCCTGCATTCGCATCGCCGTCGGTCAGGTTCTTGCGCGCGGCGCCGTCTTCCTTCCAGTTGCCGACCATCTCCTGCAGGTCGGACACCAGAAGGTCGCTCGCCGACTTCAGATATTCGGCGCGGCGGTCGCAATTGCCGCCCGTGCAGTTCTTGAGGTCATAGTCGGTGTAGGGGCGCTCGCCGGCGCCCGGACCGGTGCCATGCAGGTCCTGGCCCCAGAGCAGGAATTCGATGGCGTGATAGCCGGTCGCGACATTGGCTTCGACGCCGCCGGCCTCCTGCAGCGTGCCCGAAAGGAACTCGGGCGTCAGCTTCGAGGCGTCGACCTTCTTGCCGTTGATCTCGATCTCCTTGTTGGCGATCACGTTGGCCGTATAGAGCGCGTTCTCGTCCGACTCGGTGCCATAGCTCTTGGCGACATAGTCGATCAGGCCCTCGTCCAGCGGCCAGGAATTCACCTTGCCTTCCCAGTCGTCGACGATCTTGTTGCCAAAGCGGTAGACTTCGGTCTGCTGATAAGGAATGCGCGCGGCCTTCCAGGCTTCGCGGGCGGCGTTCAACGTGTCGGCCGAGGGGCTGGCGATGAGCGCATCCACCGCCTTGTCCAGCGCCTGCGCGGTGGTCAGCGAATCCTCGTATTTGGCCAGAGCGATATCGGCATAGGTCTTGATCACCGCCTTGGCGTCGGTCTCGGCTTTCGCCGGCAACACGAACACCGCCGCCGTCAGTGCAGCCGTGGCGCAGATCGCAGCCAGCCTGCCGCCATTACGTGCCGTCATTATCCTTCTCCGGTTCTTTGGAAATTCAGTAAAAGACGCCCACCCGCGCCGAGGCATGAGCATGCCGGGAAAAATGGTGGCCGCGCCGATGCGCGGTTCGCGATAAAAAGACACCCATTTGCCTCCAATCGAAAGGGTTCAAGGCCCAGACATCAAAGGAATGCGCTTGACGCGCAGCTCTCCATAAAGCGATGGAGAGGCCGGGAGTCAACTGGTGAGACAGAAAAAATTCAATTGAAACAACAGTTTAGAATTATTCTAAACTACAAATATCAACTTTAAACCCAACACTGCCTCGCTGGCCCGATTGACAGACAGCCATTCTGGGTGCGACCCGATCCGCGGCTCTTGCGGCGGCGGCAGACAATCGCCACCTGGCGCAAGAGCCTAAATTTGCAGACAAAAAGGATTGCGATGACGAACGGGGTTGTGATTGTCGGTGCCGGCCATGCCGGCGTGCAGGCGGCCGCCAGCCTGCGCGAAGAGGGTTATGAGGGGCCAGTCGTCCTGATCGGCGACGAGAAGGAACTGCCCTATCACAAGCCGCCGCTGTCCAAGACCTTCATCAAGGACCCGGAGGCCAAGCCGCAGCCCTTGCGCGGCGAAGCCTTCTACACCGGCAACACCATCGACTACCGGCCGGGCGTGCGCATCGAGAGCATCGATGCCGGCGCCCGCAGGCTCGAGGTAGCGGGCGGCGGCAAACTTGCCTTCGACCGGCTGGTGCTCGCGACCGGCTCGCGGCCGCGTTTGCTCAAGCTCGACGGCGCCGGCCTTGCCGGCGTGGTCTCGCTGCGCTCGCTGGCCGATGCGCGCCTGATCCGCGAGCTCAGCGCGCGAAGCGAGGACGTCGTCATTCTGGGCGGCGGCTTCATCGGGCTGGAGATCGCCGCGACGCTGAGGGCCGCGGGCCGCAATGTCACCGTCGTCGAAGCCGTCGACCGGCTGCTCGGCCGCGCCGTGGCGCCGGTCATCGCCGCGCATGTGCGACAGCGCCTGGAAGCGATTGGCGTGCGCATCCTGACCGGTACCACCGTCGCCCGCCTGGAGGGCGAAGGCGGCCGCGTCTCGGCCGCGATCACGTCCGGCGGCGAGCGCCTGTCGGCGCAAATGGTGATCATCGGTATTGGCGTCGTGCCTAATGTTGAATTGGCGGAAGCTGTGGGTCTCGCCATCGGCAACGGCATCCGCGTCGACCAGCATATGCAGAGCTCTGTTCCCGAAATCCTCGCCATCGGCGACGCCGCTTCCTACCGGCACTGGTTCACCGGCGGCGACGTGCGGCTGGAATCGGTGCAGAACGCCACCGACCAGGCCAGGCTCGCCGCGCGGACCATCCTCGGCCACGCCGAGCCCTTCATGGCGGTGCCGTGGTTCTGGTCGGATATCGGCGACATGAAGCTGCAGATGGTGGGGCTGACGCAAGGCGGCGATCACCATGTCGTGCTCGGCGATCTCGCCGAGAACAAGTTCTCGATCTACCACTATGCCGGCAACCGGCTGCTCGGCATCGAATCCGTCAACCGCCCAGCCGACCACATGCTGGGACGCAAGATGCTCGGCGCCGGCTTCTCGCCAACGCCTCAGACCGTGGCGGGCGGGCCGGATGCGCTTAAGGCGGCGCTCGCGGATTTTCAGGAAATGGAACCGGCCAAGGCCCGCGCGTAGAGATTGCCAATTTTTGCCATGGGCTGTAAAATAGCTGAATGAGCACGATGAATATCTCACTGCCCGACAGCCTGAAGCGTTTCGTCGATCAGCAGGTGACGGACCGCGGCTATGGCACGAGCAGCGAGTATGTGCGTGAACTGATCCGTCGCGATCAGGATCGTCAACGTCTGCGCGGCTTGCTGCTCGACGGCGCGTCATCCGCGCCCGGGGCCGCCATCGACGACGACTATTTCGCAGCGCTGAGAAAACGGGCGCAGGGCCAATAAGTTAGTGGCCACCAAGCCAGTTATTCCTCGAAGCCTTGCCCTGCGCGATATCGAGGACGCTGTCGATTATTATGCACGAGAAGCTGGTTCACACGTAGCGCTGGGCTGCGTCGACGACCTCGAAAGCGCCTACCTGATAGCCCGCCATCCGGCGTCAGGCTCTCTGAGGTTTGGCTACGAAATTGGATTGCCCGGTCTGCGCAGCGTGCAATTCAAGCGCTATCCATATCTGATTTTCTATTTCGAACAGACCGACCATATCGATGTCTGGCGGGTTCTGCACGCCAATATGGATATCCCGGTCTGGCTACAGAATCCTAACTCCTGATGGCACATCAAATCGCTTCGACGTAAGCCGTCAGGAGGAATGCAGGGCGCCCTTAAGCCGCCTGAGCCTCGCGGATCGAGCTTTCCAGAATATCCAGCGCCTCGGTCATGACGCCGTCCTGAATAGTGATCGGCGACAGGAAGCGGATGACGTTGCCGTATACACCGCAGGTGAGCAGGATGAGGCCCTTGTCCAGCGCCTTCAGCCTGACCGCGTTGGCGAACTCCGCCGACGGCAGGCCCTTCTTCACATCGTTGAACTCGACGGCGTTCATGAAGCCCGGGCCGCGGATATCGACGATCTCCGGCACGTCGTCGCGGATCGATTCCAGGCGCTGCTTCAGCCGGGCGCCGAGCGCGTTGGCGCGGTCGCAGAGCTTTTCCTCCTCGATGACGTCGAGCACGGCGTGGGCTGCGGCGACGCCGATCGGGCTGCCGCCATAGGTACCGCCGAGACCGCCGGGGCCGGGCGCGTCCATGATCTCGGCGCGGCCGGTGACGGCCGACAGCGGGAAGCCGCCGGCAAGGCTCTTGGCCATGGTGGTGATATCGGGGGCCACGTCATGGTGGTCCATGGCGAACATCTTGCCGGTGCGGGCAAAGCCGGTCTGCACCTCGTCGGCGACGAGCAGGATGCCATGCTGGTCGCAGATCTTGCGCAGGGATGCCATGAAATCGCGCGGCGCCTCGTAGAAGCCGCCCTCGCCCTGCACCGGCTCGACGATGATGGCGGCAACGCGGTTCGGATCGACATCGGCCTTGAACAGCTTGTCGAGCGCGGCGAGCGAATCCGCGACCGAAACGCCATGCAGCGCGACCGGAAACGGCGCATGGAAGACATCGCCCGGCATGGCGCCGAAGCCGACCTTATAGGGCACGACCTTGCCGGTCAGCGCCATGCCCATGAAGGTGCGGCCATGGAAGCCGCCGGAAAAGGCGATGACCGCCTGGCGGCCGGTGGCGTTGCGGGCGACCTTGATGGCGTTCTCGACCGCCTCGGCGCCGGTGGTGACGAAGATGGTCTTCTTGTCGAACTTGCCGGGCAGCATGCCGTTCAGGCGTTCGGCGAGACGCACGTAGCTCTCGTACGGCACGACCTGGTGGCAGGTGTGGGTGAAGCGGTCGAGCTGCGCCTTGACGGCTTCGATCACCTTCGGGTGGCGGTGGCCGGTGTTGACCACGGCGATGCCGGACGAGAAGTCGATGTAACGGCGGCCTTCGACATCCCAGATTTCCGAATTCTCGGCGCGATCGGCGTAGATCTGCGTCGTCATGCCGACGCCGCGCGAGATCGACTGATTCTTGCGTTCGGAAATGGCTGAATTCTTCATATCGTCCCTCATCGGGCATCCCTCGTCGGGATAGGACCCGTTCCGTTGATCAAAACCCTTCTGACCTTATTTCACGTTTTCCTCAAGTTGGCACGTTGGCCCAGTCGATTGGGCCTGCCTCGAAGATGGGAACGATATTCTTGACCAGCCCGGCGATACGCGCCTCGGAAACAGTTTCCTTTTCCCGTCGATCGATTAATCTCATTTCATCCGCGACGTGCCGCCGTCAGGAGCGGCCCCCACGGATCGAGGGGAACCATGAGCAGGAACGCGACATCGTCCGCCTTGCCGTCTTCGCCGCTCCGCCCTTTGCCTCGTCCAAACATCTTGTTGCTGCTGGCCTGTTTCGCCGCCGCATTTTCGGTCGCTGGCTGCCAGAAACAGCAAGTGGCGGAAAAGAAATTACCGGTGGTGGTGACGACGCAGACAGTCGCGCTCGCCGATTACGCGCCACGGACCTCGCTGACCGGGGTGATCGCCGCCCGCACGCTCAACAATCTGTCGTTCCGCGTCGGCGGTAGGGTCGCCGAACGGCTGGTCGATGTCGGCCAGCATGTCGACCAGGGCGCGGTGCTCGCCCGCATCGACCCGCAGGAACAGGAATCGGACCTGCGTTCGGCCCAGGCCGATCTCGACGCGGCGCAGGCGCAGCTCACGCAGGCCGCGGCCACCTATGAGCGGCAGAAGGCCCTGTTGGCCCGGGGCTTCACCACGAGGCGGGATTTCGACACCGCCAATCAGACGCTGAAAGTGGCGCAGGGCAGCGTCGATGCCGCGCAAAGCGCTTTCGCCAACGCCAAGGAAAACCTGTCCTATACCGAGCTCAAGGCAGGCGCCGCCGGCGTCATCACGGCGCGCCAGGTCGAGGCCGGGCAGGTGGTGCAGGCGGCGCAGACCGTGTTCACCATCGCCGAGGACGGCGATCGCGATGCGGTCTTCAACGTGCACGAAACGCTGGTTGCGCAGACGCCGTCCTCGCCCGCGGTGACGATCACGCTGCTGTCGGACCCGCAGGTGCGCGCGGTCGGCAAGGTGCGCGAGATCTCGCCGGCGGTCGATACGGCGTCGGGGTCGATCCGGGTCAAGGTCGGCATTCCCGACACGCCCGCCGGCATGCCGCTGGGCGCGGCCGTGATCGGCACGGTCAGCGCCAGGTCGGTCAAAGCTATCCTGCTGCCCTGGCAGGCGCTGACCTCGACCGGCGGCAAGCCCGCCGTCTGGATCGTCGACCCGTCGAGCAAGGCAGTGACGCCGGCGCCGGTCGAGGTGCTCGCCTTCGATTCCGGCGTGGTCGTCGTCGACAAGGGCCTGCAGGAAGGCCAGAGCGTCGTCACCGCCGGCGGGCAGTTGCTCAGCCCGGGACAGACGATCGAAGTGGCGGGGGCAAAGCAATGAACCGGTTGCCGCGCATCGCTCCACTGCTCGTCCTTCTAGCGCTTGCCGGCTGCTCGCGCTCGGAAGAGAAGCCGCCGGAGATCATCCGGCCGGTTCTGTCGGTGGTGATCGAACCGAAGACCGTCGAGACCTTCGGCTTCGCCGGTTCGGTCGAGCCACAATACAGCGCCGACCTTGCCTTCCGTCTGCTCGGCCGCGTCGTCTCGCGCGACGTCAAGGTCGGCGACCTCGTCACCAAGGGCACGACGATCGCGGCGCTCGATCCGACGGCGCTGGAGCTTGCCGTCCAGGCCTCGAAGGCCGATCTGTCGAACGCGCAGGCGCAGTTCGCCAATGCGGCGGCCAGCGAGGAGCGCCAGCGCGCCCTGCTCGCTTCCGCCAACACCTCCCAGTCCGTCTTCGACGCCGCGCAGCAGGCGAGGCAAGCCGCGGCCGCCGGCGTCGAGCGGGCGAATGCCGCCTTGGCCAAGTCACAGGAACAGCTCGGCTATGCCCGGCTGTTTTCCGATTTCGACGGCGTCGTCACCGCCGTCGGCGCCGAGGTCGGCCAGACCGTTTCTCCGGGACAGACGATCGTCACCGTGGCGCGCACCGACCCGCGCGAGGCGGTTGTCGACATCCCGGACCAGTTGACCGGGGACCTCACCGTCGGCACGCCGTTCGAAATCATCCTGCAATCGCTGCCGACCATCAAAACCGACGCCAAGCTGCGCGAGGTCGCGCCGCAATCGGAAGGCGCCACGCGCACCCGCCGTGTGCGGCTGACACTGATCAATCCACCGTCGGCGTTCCGCCTCGGCTCGACGATCACCGCGACACGCATGACCAAAGTCGCACCGACAATCGAACTGCCGATGTCGGCGCTGCTCGAAAAGGACGGCTCGCAAAAGGTCTGGATCGTCGATCCGCGATCCTCCAGCGTGAGTGCGCACGAGATCAAGGTCGCCACCAAGAGCGGCGGCAGCTTCACGGTGGCGGAGGGGCTCGCGGCCGGCATGCGCGTCGTCACCGCGGGCGTGCACAGCTTGAGCGAAGGCCAGAAGGTCAAGGTGCCGGAGGGCGGGGTCTGATGAAGGGCTTCAATCTCTCGGACTGGGCGCTCAGCCACCGTTCGCTGGTCTGGTATTTCATGCTGGTCTTCGTGGCGGCCGGCATCTTCTCCTATCTCAATCTCGGCCGCGAAGAAGACCCCGCCTTCACCATCAAGACCATGATCATCCAGGCCAACTGGCCCGGCGCCTCGGTCAAGGAGACGGTGCAGCAGGTGACCGACCGCATCGAGAAGAAGCTCGAGGAGCTGGACAGCCTCGACTACACCAAATCGATCACCACTGCCGGCCAGACCGTCATCTTCGTTAACCTGAAGGACACCACCAAGGCGCGCGACGTCGTGCCGAACTGGCTTCAGGTGCGCAATATGGTCAACGACATCAAGGCGCAGTTCCCGCAAGGCGTGCAGGGGCCGTTCTTCAACGACCGCTTCGGCGACGTCTACGGCAACATCTATGCCTTCACCGCCGACGGGCTGACACCGCGCCAATTGCGCGACTATGTCGAGGATGTCCGAACCAAGATCCTCACCGTGCCAAATGCCGGCAAGGTCGATCTGGTCGGCGCGCAGGATGAGGCGATCTATCTCGAATTCTCGACGCGCCAGATCGCGGCGCTCGGCCTCAACCAGCAGCAAATCGTCGCCAGTTTGCAGGCGCAGAACGCCATCACGCCGTCCGGCGTCATCCAGTCCGGCCCTGAGCGCATCAGCGTGCGTGTCGGCGGCCAGTTCACCTCCGAGGAGAGCCTGCGGGCCATCAACCTGCGCGTCAACGACCGCTTCTTCCGGCTGAGCGACGTGGCGACGATCCGGCGCGGCTATGTCGACCCGCCGACGGCCCTGTTCCGCTTCAACGGCCAGGACGCCATTGGGCTCGCCATCGGCATGAAGCCCAACGCCAATCTGCTGAAATTCGGCGAGGCCCTGCACGAGGAGATGCAGAAGGTGCTGGCCGACCTGCCGGTCGGTGTCGGCGTGCATCTGGTGGCCGACCAGCCGGTCATCGTCGAGGAAGCGGTGTCCGGCTTCACGCGGGCGCTGTTCGAGGCGGTCGCCATCGTGCTCGCCGTCTCCTTCATCAGCCTTGGGCTGCGGGCCGGCTTCGTCGTGGCGCTGTCGATCCCTCTGGTGCTCGCGATCACCTTCACCGTCATGGAATATCTCGGGATATCGCTGCAGCGTATTTCGCTCGGCGCGCTGATCATCGCGCTCGGGCTGTTGGTCGACGACGCGATGATCGCGGTCGAGATGATGGTGGCGCGGCTGGAGGTCGGCGACAATCTGCGCAAGGCGGCGACCTATGTCTATACCTCGACCGCCTTCCCGATGCTGACAGGCACGCTGGTGACGGTCGCCGGCTTCATTCCGATCGGGCTCAATTCAAGCGCCGCCGGCGAATACACGTTCACGCTCTTCGTCGTCATCGCGGTGTCGCTGCTTGTGTCATGGATCGTGGCCGTGCTGTTCGCGCCGCTGCTCGGGGTCACCATCCTGCCGGCGACGATGAAGGAGAAGCATCACGACCAGCCTGGACGCTTCACCTCGCTGTTCCGGCGCGTGCTTGTCTTTTCCGTTCGCCGCCATTGGCTGACCATCATCGTGACGGTGCTTCTGTTTGCCGCCTCGGTCGCCGGCTTCGGCCTCGTGCAGCAGCAGTTCTTCCCGCCATCCGACCGCCCCGAACTGATCGTCGACTGGAACCTGCCGCAGAACTCCTCGATCACGGAGACGCGCGACCAGATGGTGCGCTTCGAGCAGCGCGCGCTGGTCGGCAATCCCGACATCGACCATTTCTCCTCCTATATCGGCCAGGGCGCCGTGCGCTTCGTGCTCGCCTATGACGTGCAGCCGGCCAATCCCTATTTCGGCCAGACCGTCATCGTCACCAAGAGCATCGAAGCCCGCAACCGCGTGAAGCCGGCGCTGGAAAAACTGCTGCGCGAGGAGTTCGTCGGCACCGACGCCTTCGTCAAACTGCTCGAGCTCGGCCCGCCGGTCGGCCGGCCGGTGCAGTACCGCGTCGGCGGTCCCGATATCCAGACCGTGCGCGAGCTGGCGCAGCAATTCGCCGGTGTCATTTCCGCCAATCCGAAGCTTGCCGCGCCGACCTTTGACTGGAACGAGCCGCAGCGCGTGCTCAGAGTCGACGTGCTGCAGGACAAGGCGCGCCAGCTCGGCATCACCTCTTCCGACATCGCCAGCGCGCTGAACAGCACGGTGGGCGGCTCGACGATCACCCAGGTGCGCGACGCGACCTATCTCATCAATGTCGTGGCGCGCTCGCGCGAGGCCGAGCGCGGCTCGATCGAAACCTTGCAGAACATGCAGCTGCCGACGGGAAACGGCGAGTCGATCCCGCTCGCGGCGGTCGCCAATTTCCGCTACGACCTCGAACAGCCGACGGTCTGGCGACGCAACCGGACGCCGACGATCACCGTGCGCGCCGGCCTGGTCGGCGACGTGCTGCCGGCGACCGTCGTCAACGAGCTGAAACCGCATGTCGACGCCTTCATCGCCAAGCTGCCGCCCGGCTATTCGGTCGAGACGGCGGGCTCCGTCGAGGAAAGCGCCAAGAGCCAGGGGCCGATTGCGGCCGTAGTGCCCTTGATGCTGTTCATCATGGCGACCATCCTGATGGTGCAGTTGCAGAGCTTCCAGCGCCTGTTCCTGGTGGTGGCGGTGGCGCCGCTCGGCCTGATCGGCGTGGTGGCCGCGCTCGTGCCCAGCGGCGCGCCGCTCGGCTTCGTCGCCATCCTCGGCGTGCTGGCGCTGATCGGCATCCTGATCCGCAACTCGGTCATCCTGATCGTGCAGATCGAGGATCTCGTCGCCGAAGGCAAGGATCGCTGGGCGGCCGTGATTGAAGCGACCGAGCATCGCATGCGGCCGATCGCGCTGACGGCCGCCGCCGCCAGCCTGGCGCTGATCCCGATCGCGCGCGAGGTGTTCTGGGGACCGATGGCCTATGCCATGATGGGCGGAATCATCGCCGGCACGGCGATCACGCTGCTCTTCCTGCCGGCGCTCTATGTGACATGGTTCCGGATCAAGGAGCCGAAGGAAGCACAAGGCAACGATGCGGACACCGCCGCTGTCCCGGAAGCTCAAGGCGCGGAACGCTAGACCCGCACAAACCCCTCGCTCGCCCTGAGCAGGTTGCGCGTATAATCCTCGCTGACGCGATGGCCGATCAGTTGGCTTGCGGTCAGTGTCTCCACCGCCTGGCCGTTCTGCATCACCATCAGCCGCTCGCACATATGGGTGATGATGGCGAGGTCGTGGCTGACCATCAGGAAGGTAAGCTTGCGGCGGCGACGGACCTCTTCCAGCAGGTTGAGCACCTCGGCCTGCACAGAGGCGTCGAGCGCGGAGGTCGGCTCGTCGAGCAAGAGGATCGAGGGTTCGAGGATCAGCGCGCGGGCAATCGCCACGCGCTGGCGCTGGCCGCCGGAGAGCTGGTGCGCATAGCGGAAGCGGAAGCCCTTGCCGAGGCCGACCTCGTCGAGCGCGCGTTCGATGCGCTTCTCGCCATCGGCAATGCCATGGATCGCTAGTGGCTCCTGCAGCAGACGGTCGACCGTCTGGCGCGGATGCAGCGAACCGTAGGGATCCTGGAACACCATCTGCACGTCGCGGTAGAAGGCCTTGTCGCGGGTTTTGCCCAAGGTCTTGCCGTTCACGATGATGGTGCCGGACGCGACCGGCGCAAGGCCGGTAATGGCCCTCAGCAGGGTCGACTTGCCGGAACCGCTTTCGCCGACGAGGCCGTAGGATTCGCCTTCCCGCACTTCGAGGCTGACGCCCTTCAGCGCGCGAAACCGGTCGAAGACCACTTCTAGCCCTTCGACGGTGATGGAAGTCGTCATGCCGCCCACTCCGGCTTGCGGTCGAGCACCGGCAGCGGATGGCGCTCGAAGCCGACCCTCGGCATGCAGTTGAGCAAGCCGCGCGTGTAGGGATGCTGGGCATCGCGCAGCTCGGAGGCCTTGATCTGCTCGACGACCTTGCCGGCATACATGACGACGACCCGGTCGCAGAAGGACGAGACCAGGCGCAGATCGTGCGAGATGAAGATCAGGCCCATGCCGCGCTCGGCGACGAGCTTGTCGAGGATCTTGAGCACGTCGAGCTGCACGGTGACGTCGAGCGCCGAGGTCGGCTCGTCGGCGATCATCAGCTCGGGTCCGGTGACCAGCATCATGGCGATCATGGCGCGCTGGCCCATCCCGCCCGAGACCTCGTGCGGGTAAAGGTCGAAGACGCGGGCCGGATCACGGATCTGCACCGCCTGCAGCATGGCGAGCGCGCGCTCGCGCGCCTCGGCCTTGGAGACCTTCTCATGCGTGCGCAGCGTCTCGACGATCTGGCGGCCGATGGTCATCACCGGGTCGAGCGAATACTTTGGGTCCTGCAGGATCATGGCGATGCGGTTTCCCCGCAGCGCCCGGCGCTCACGCGGCGATATCGACAAAAGATCGATGCCATCGAAGGCGAGCTTCTTCGCCGACACCTCGGCCTGCGGCGGGGTCAGCCCCATGATGGCGCGACCGGTCTGCGATTTGCCGGAACCGCTCTCGCCAACGATGCCCAGCCGCTCGCGACCGAGCGAGAAGGAGACGCCGCGCACGGCCTGCACGAGGCCGGTGCGGGTCGGGAAGGTGACGCGCAGGTCGTCGACATCGAGAAGCGTGTCACTCATTGGTCACCGCTCATTGATCACCGCTCCGGGGGTCGAGCGCGTCGCGCAGGCCGTCGCCAAGCAGGTTGAAGCCGAGGCTGACGATGAGGATGGCCGCGCCCGGAGCAGCCGCCACCCACCACTGGTCGAGGATGAAGCGGCGGCCGGACGCGATCATCGCGCCCCATTCGGGCAGCGGCGGCTGCGCGCCGAGGCCGAGGAAGCCGAGGCCGGCGGCGGTAAGGATGATGCCGGCCATGTCGAGCGTGACGCGGATGATCAGCGAGGAGATGCAGAGCGGCATGATGTGGCGCAGCACGATGCGAAAGGGCGATGCGCCCATCAACTGCACCGCCTTGATGTAGTCGGAGTTGCGCACCGTGAGCGTCTCGGCGCGGGCGATGCGCGCGTAAGGCGGCCAGGAGGTGATGGCGATCGCCAGCACGGCGTTCTCGATGCCGGGGCCGAGCGCCGCCACGAAGGCAAGCGCCAGCACCAGCTTCGGGAAGGCCAGGAAGATATCGGTGATGCGCATCAGGATCGTGTCGGTCCAGCCGCCGGCATAACCGGCGATCGTGCCGACCAAGAGGCCGATGGGCGCTGCGATGATGGCGACCAGGATCACCACGTAAAGCGTCCAGCGCGCGCCATAAACGATGCGCGAATAGATGTCGCGGCCGAGGTCGTCGGTGCCGAACCAGTGCGCGGCGCCCGGCGGCAGCAGGCGGGCGTTCTTCAGATCGCCGACGGTCGGCGAATAGGGCGCCAGCACGTCGGCGAAGGCGGCGACCACAAGCAGCGCGATGATGATCAGCATGCCGACCAGCGCCAGCCGATTGGCCGAGAAGCGCCGCCAGGCGACATAGGCACGCCCGAGCCTTGCCTGCAGGCGCGAGGCAGGCCGGTCGCTGAGCAGCCATTCGCGACGGGATTGAATGGTTTCGGCGCTCATCCGGCTTTCGTCCTCGGATCGAGCAGCCGGTAGAGGAGATCGGAAAAGAGATTGATGGCGATGAAGACCGAGCCGATGGCGATGGTGCCGCCGAGCACGGCGTTCATGTCGGCGTTCTGCAGCGAGTTGGTGATGTAGAGGCCGATGCCCGGCCAGGAGAAGACGGTCTCTGTCAGCACCGAGCCTTCGAGCAGGTTGGCATAGGAAAGCGCGATCACGGTGACCATCGGCACTGCGGCGTTGCGCAGCGCATGGCCCCAGATGATGCGGCTTTCCGACAGGCCCTTGGCGCGTGCCGCGACGATGTATTCCTGCGCCAGCTCGTTCAGCATGAAGGAGCGGGTCATGCGGCTGATATAGGCGAGCGACAGATAGCCGAGCAGCGCGGCCGGCAGGACGATGTGGCGCCAGGCGTCGTAGAAGACGTCCCACTGCCCCTGGATCGCGGCATCGAGCAGGTAAAATCCGGTGATCGGCGTGAAGGTATATTCGAAGACCACATCGAGCCGCGCCGGAAAGGCGATCCACTGCAGCTTGGCGTAGAACAGCACCAATCCGAGCAACCCCAGCCAGAAGATCGGCACCGAATAGCCGATGAGGCCGACGATGCGCGCGACCTGGTCGATCAGGCTGCCGCGTTTGACGGCGGCCAGCACGCCCAGCGGCACGCCGATGACAGCGCCGATGATCGTGCCCAGCGTCGCCAGCTCAATGGTCGCCGGAAAGACGCGACGGATGTCGGACATCACCGGATTGGTGGTCAGCACCGAGGTGCCGAAGTCGCCTCTCAGGGCGGCTTTAACATAGAGATAGAACTGCTCGATCCAGGGCAGGTCGAGGCCCATCTCGCGGCGCGTGCGCTCGACGACGGCGGTCGGCGCCCGATCGCCGAGGACGGCCAGCACCGGATCGATCGGAATGACGCGGCCGATGAAGAAGGTCACCGCGAGAAGACCGAGATAGGTCGTCACCGCGATGACGAGAAAGCGGCCGAGCGACGACAGAATGGCAACGGCGCGGGCGCTGCCGCGCCCCGCCGCCGCCTGGTTTTCAGCTACGCTCACCCGTCGCGTCCGCCGGGTTTACTGCTTGGAGACCGACCAGACGAAATTGGTGTCGAAGCTCGGTCCGAGCTTGAAGCCCTGGAGGTTCTTGCGCAGCCCGGCCACTTCCAGCTGCTGATGGATGATGACGAAGGGGCTGGTGTCGAGGATTTTCTGCTGCAGATCCTTGTATATGTCGGCGCGCTTGGCCGAATCCTTCTCCAAGAGTGCCGCATCGGTCTCTTTGGTCAGGTCCGGAATGTCCCAGGCATTGCGCCAGGCCAGCGTCTTGATCTTGGCGTTGTCGGAATTGTCGGGATTGGAGGCGAAGGTCTGGGCGTTGGAGTTCGGATCGAAATAGTCCTGCCCCCACTGGCCGATATAGATGTCGTGGTTGCGGGCGCGATATTTGGTCAGCGTTTGCTTACCATCACCCGGAATGATCTCGAGCTGGATGCCGGCCTGGCCAAGCGTCTGCTGGATCGATTCCGCCATACCGGTGGTCGGCTGTCCGGTACGCACGTCCATGGTCACCTTGAAGCCGTCCGGCACGCCGGCCTTGGCCAGAAGCTCCTTGGCCTTGGCGACATCGAGCTTGAAGGGATTGTCGTCGATGGCGCCGAGGTCACCCTTGGGCAGGAAGGACTGATGGATCTCGCCGATCCCCTTGAGGATGGTCGATCCCAGCGCATCGTAGTCGACCAGATATTTGAACGCCTGGCGCACCTCTGGCTTGGCCAGGGTCGGGTTCTTCTGGTTGAGGCTGATGTAGTAGACCGTGCCCTTCGGCGCGCTTGTGCTGGTGAGATCGGCGTTCTTGGCGATGGCGTCGAGATCGTTCGGCTCGAGGTTGCGGGCGACGTCGATGTCGCCGGCTTCGAGCGCCAGGCGCTGCGCTGAGCTTTCCTTCATGTTGCGGTAGATGACGCGGGCGAGCTTGGCCTTCTCGCCGTTGTAATTGTCGTTGCGCTCCAGGACGACGGCCTCGTTGGCGCGCCATTCGCGCAGCTTGTATGGCCCCGAACCGGCATAACCGGTCTTCAGCCAGGCATTGCCGAAATCGTTGTCCCATTTGTAGTCGGCGCTGGGCGTGACGGCGGCGACATGTTCCTTGACCAGCTTGGCGTCGACGACGGAGGCCACGGTGGCCGACAGGCAGTTCAGCACGAAGCTCGGCGCATAGGCCTTGTCGACCACGAACTGGAAGGTGGTATCGTCGACGGCTTTGGCCTTTTCGGTGACATTGTCGCCGGTGATGCCGAACTGGTTGATGATGAAGGCCGGGCTCTTGTCGAGCTTGATGGCGCGTTCGAAGGAATAGGCGACATCGGCCGCGGTGATCGGGTTGCCGGACGCGAATTTCATGCCGGGCTTGAGCTTGAACGTGTAGGTCAGGCCGTCGTCGGAAACCGTCCAGCTCTCGGCAAGGTCGCCCTTGACCTTGGACGTGTCGCTGAGGTCGAGGCGGACCAGGAGGTCGTAAGTGTTGCCGGTGACTTCGGCCGTCGACAGCTCGAACGCTTCGCCCGGATCCATCGAGATGATGTCGTCGATGGCAAAGCCCTCGACCAGCGTATCGGCGGGCGTGACCGCGAAGGCGGGCGCGACGAGCAGCGCGGACAGCGCGGCGCCCGCGAGCAAGGCGCGAGAGCGGTGAGCAAACTTTTCGAGCATCATGGTGATCGTTCCCTGTCTTGTTGACCTGAGTTCCCGGCTCAGGGCTCTATTATTCTTGGCAAGGCCGGCTGCGGCTTTGACCGCTTACCGTCGTGTTTTTTGTCCAGTTGGTCAACACCCTATTCAGCGGTTCTCGAACCGGCAACGGGCATCTTGCCGGACACCATATCGAACCGGACGGGCCGCCGTGAGTCGACGCATGCGTCGGCTATTTGAAGCCGCCGGTCCGCAAAAATTTACCAGGGTCCGTGCCTTAGCCAGCCGCTATTTCAGCTGCGCGACCAGACCCGCATCGGGAAAGCAGGTGGCAGGCTTGCCGTTCTTGGCCTGCCAGACGCCGATCGAGCGGCGGGTCTTGAAGCCGGGCAGGCCGTCGGCGCTGCCGACATCATAGCCCTTGGCCTCCAGCGCCCGTTGCAGGGCCGCGATGTCGGAGCGATGGAGATCACCGACGGCGCCCCAGGCGCCGACGAAGGTGGCATCGCCCTTGGCGATGCGGTCGGCGGCATGGCCGATGAACAGGCCGTAGAGATCGCTGTTGTTGTATTGCTTGATCACGTAGAAGTTCGGCGTGACGATGAAGCCCGGGCCGCTGCGCCCGGCCGGCATCAGCAGAAAACCTTCCGCCTTCAATTCGCTCGCCGCAAACGCCTTGCCGTCGACGCGCCTGATGCCCATCGCCACCCAATCGGAAATCTTCTTGCCCTGGTCGGGTCCTTCGAGCGAGCAGGAGACGTTGGCCGGAACCGTCACCTCGATCCCCCAGCCGCGCCCCCTCAGCCAGCCATAATGCACAAGGTAATTGGCGATCGAGGCGAGCACGTCGGGCGTCGAGTTCCAGATGTCGGGCCGGCCGTCGCCGTCGAAGTCGACGGCGTGCTTGAGGAACGATGTCGGCATGAATTGCGGCTGGCCGAGCGCGCCGGCCCAGGACGACTTCATCGCGTTGACCGGCGCCAGTCCGCGCTCGACGATCTCGAGCGCCGCCAGCACCTCGGTGCGGAAGAAATCCTTCTTCGTCGACATGAACGCCTTGGTGCCCAGCACCTCGAAGGCGTCGTAAGGCATCTTGGCCGCGCCGAAGCCGGTCTCGCGACCCCAGATCGCAAGCACGACCTCGCCCGGCACGCCGTAGCGCTTCTCGATCAGCCCGAGCACCCTGGCGTTGGCGCTCTCGCGCGCGCGGCCGCCGGTGGTGACGGCGCGGATGATCTTCTCGGCGAAGTAATCGGCCGGCGGGCCGAACTCGGCCTGGTGCTGCTTCTGCGGCGTCGTCGGCTTTTCGCCGGGCAGGACGAGATCAGGCAGTTTCAGGTTCGGTTTCACGCCGAGGAAGGCGGCGTCGAAGGTTTTCTTCGAAATGCCCTTGGACTTGGCTTCGGGCCAGAGGTCTGTTTGCAGCCAGGCTTGGAACTGGTCGTCAATGGGAGCGGCGTGGGTGGGGGTGGCGAAAGAGAAAGCCAATGCGGCAAAAAGGAAAACAGCGGCGAATACGCGGAAGCAGCGTTCCTTCGTCATTTTCCAAGTCCCCCAAAAACCCCTCAAAACGCCGTCCTTGACCTCAGCGCCGCGGCCAGCGTGCCTTCGTCGAGGTAATCGAGTTCGCCGCCGACCGGCACGCCGTGCGCGAGCCGCGTCACCTTCACTTCGAAGCCTGACAGTTGGTCCGTCAGATAATGCGCCGTCGTCTGGCCCTCGACGGTGGCATTGACGGCGAGGATGACTTCCTTCACCTCGCCGCCGGCGACACGATCGACCAGCGAGCGGATGTTAAGCTGGTCTGGGCCGATGCCGTCGAGCGGCGACAGCGTGCCGCCCAGCACATGGTAGCGCACGTTCATGGCCGCCGCGCGCTCCAGCGCCCAAAGGTCCGAGACGTCCTCGACGACGATCAGCGTGCCGGCGTCGCGGCGCGGGTCGGTGCAGATCATGCAAGGGTCGGAGGTGTCGACATTGCCGCAGGTCGAGCAGATGCGCACCTTGTCGACCGCCTCGCCCATGGCGGCGGCCAAAGGTTCGAGCAGCTGTTCCTTCTTCTTGATGAGATGAAGCGCTGCGCGCCTGGCCGAACGCGGCCCCAGCCCCGGCACCTTGGCCAGGAGCTGAATCAGGCGTTCGATTTCCGGACCGGCGATTCTCTTCGACATCGCCTTGATCTAGGATTTTTCAGAACAGCCAGCAACGGCACAAGGCCCGCCATGCTGCCATGGCGGGCCTTGTTGGATGCAATCGGGTTCAGTTGGTTTCGAGCGGCCGGTCCTGGCTGACGATCATCGCGCCGATGGCGTCGGTGTTTTCCGGCGTCGACTGGAAGCCCATCGCCGCTTCCTGCGGCGCATTCGGCACCGAAGTGACGTAGCGACCCTTGAGCGTGCCGCCGAAACGCGAGGCGTCCGGTTCGGCCATCGGCTCCTGCATCGCCACGACCGTCGGCTTCTGCGCGAGGCGGCCGGATTTCTGCGACGGGACAGCAGCGGCCGTCACATAGGTCTCCTCGGCCGGAACGATTGCCGCCTTGGCTGGAAGCGTCGGTTCGGCCGCATTCATTGCGGCCTGCTTGGCGGGATCCTGCCGTACGATCGTCTTGACCACCGGCTCGGCGGAAGCCACCAGAACGGGCGCGGTAGGATCGATTTTCTGCGACTTTTCGGACGCCATGGCGACCATCGGCTCATCCGGCAGCGGCTGCCAGTTGCGGCCGCGCTTCTCGTAGAAGGCGTTGCCACCGGCCACCATGGTGTAGTGCATGTTCTTGTATGGGAAGTGCAGGCCGGCGGTGTGGAAATACATCGTGTTCTTGAGCTTGGCCTTGCGCTCGCCTCTCAGCACCGCGTCCGCGGCTTCCTCGACGTCGGGCAGCGCCCTGGAGTTCATCGGCCGCGTCAGCACGCCGGGCGCGAACTGGCCCTTCTCGCCGACGACTTCGCAGATGGTGTTGCCATGCTGACCCGAGCGCAGCCGGTTCATCACGACCGTGCCGACGGCGATCATGCCGTCGCGGCTCGACCGGTTGGATTCGAAGAACATCGCCCTTTGCAGGCATTCCTTGTCCTTCATCGAATATTTGTAGGAGCGCGAGCTGAGGAAGCTCGGCGTGAGGGCGTCGGTCAGGCCCGACACCGACATGCCATGGGAGGAAGTGGTCTGGCTGCAACCGGCCAGGAGCAAGGGGGAAGTGACGATGCCGATAAGCAGCAGCGGCGTCTTCCATCGCGTCGCGATCACCAAAAAAGCCTCATGTCCAGATGCCAGCCCGCCCCGAGATGTGGCAAGAATGAGACTCTTTCGGGCAAAAAGATGGCTAGAGGGTTAGCAACTTCTGGACTTGGGTAAAACTTTATGAAAGCCGCGAAATGAGCCCGTGAGCATTGCCGGCAAAATGGTTAATATTGCGGCTCGGGCTCAATTTCCGTTCATATTCAATTAACTGGCGCAGGCCACCTCAGAACGGCAATTTCATTCCGGGCGGAATCGGCAGGCCTGCCGTCAACGCCTTGGTCTTCTCCTGCATCACCTGCTCGACCTTATTTTTGGCGTCATTGTGGGCGGCCAGGATGAGGTCCTCGAGGATCTCGGCTTCGTCGGCCTTGATGAGCGAGGGATCGATCTTCAGCGCCTTCATGTCGAACTTGCCGGTCAACGTGATGCTGACCAGGCCGCCACCGGCCTGGCCGGTGGCTTCAAGCGTCGCGATCTCGTCCTGCATGGCCTGGAACTTGGCCTGCATTTCCTTCGCCTTGCCCATCAGGCCGAGAAGATCTTTCATCGGATGGTCCTCTAAGATTGTTTCAGATTTCGTCGTCGTCGGCGGCGGGCTCGACCGGCACTTCGGCTTCGGCGTCTTCCACGTCCGGCACGTCCGGAATGCGCACGTCGATGATCTTGGCGCCGGGGAAGCGCGCGAGGATGGCTGCGACCGTCGGATCGGCCTTGGCGTCGGAGAAGGCGTTCTCGCGCTTGGTCGTCTCCATCTCGGCCAGTGTCTGGCCGCCCTCCTCCTTCGACAGCGACACCAGCCAGTTGCGGCCGGTCCAGGCGCGCAGCTTGGAGGTCAGGTCGTTGAGCAGCATCTTCGGCGCGTCGTCGGTCAAGGTGACATCGAGACGGCCCGGCTCGATCCGCACCGGCCGCACGCAGCGTTTCAGCAGCACCTTGAAGGCCATGTCGCGATTGGCGTCGGCAAGCGCGACGATGTCGGCTAGCGATTTCACCGGAACGACAGGGGTTTCGGCAACCGGCTCCGGCGCAGGAGCAAAGGTGACGGGCGCGGGCTGCGTTTCGACCAGGCGCATCGTCTGCGCACCGCCACCGGTGGAAGCCGGCATCCGCGCCTGCGCCACGGCGCTGGCGCCGCCGCCATTGCCGGGATTTGCCGGTGCGCCATTGGCGCGCGGCGCGCCATTCGGCAGCGGTCCCGCGCCTTCCAGCGATTTCAGCGCCTCGTCCAGCGTCGGCAGGTCGGCGGCATGCGCCAGCCTGATCAGCACCATCTCGCCGGCGCTGACAGGGCGATTGGAAGACTGCACCTCGGGAATGCCCTTCAAGAGCATCTGCCAGGTCCGCGACAGCACGCGCACCGAGAGCGTGCCGGCGAATTCGGCGCCGCGCCGACGCTCGTCCTCGGAAAGCGAAGCGTCGTCGGCCGCCGCCGGCACGAAGCGCAGGCGGGTGACGAGGTGGTTGAACTCGGCAAGATCGGTGAGCACCGCGGCCGGATCGGCGCCAGTGTCGTATTGCGCGCGGAACTCGGCGAGCGCCGCCGCCACGTCGCCCTTCATGACATGCTCGAACAGGTCGATTATGCGGGCGCGGTCGGCGAGGCCGAGCATGGCGCGCACCGCGTCGGCGCTGACAGCGCCGCTGCCATGGGCGATCGCCTGGTCGAGGATGGAGAGCGAATCACGCGCCGAGCCTTCGGCGGCCCGCGCGATCATCGCCAGGGCCTCGTCATCGACGGAAATGCCTTCCTTGGCGGCGATCGAGGACAGATGCCCGACAAGCGCGCCGGCATCGATGCGCCGCAGATCGAAGCGCTGGCAGCGCGACAGGACCGTGATCGGCACCTTGCGGATCTCGGTGGTGGCGAAGATGAATTTGACGTGCGGCGGCGGCTCTTCCAGTGTCTTCAGCAGGCCGTTGAAGGCCTGGGTGGAGAGCATGTGCACTTCGTCGATGATGTAGACCTTGTAACGGGCCGAGACCGGCGCGTAGCGCACGCGATCGATGATGTCCCTGATGTCGTCGATGCCGGTATGCGAGGCGGCGTCCATCTCGATGACGTCGACATGGCGGCCTTCCATGATCGCCTGGCAATGCTCACCGGGGATCGAAAGGTCGACCGAGGGCTGGTCGACGGTCGCCGTCTTGTAGTTCAAGGCCCGCGCCAGGATGCGCGCGGTCGTGGTCTTGCCGACCCCGCGCACGCCGGTCAGCATCCAGGCCTGGGCGATGCGGCCGGTGGCGAACGCATTGGTCAGCGTGCGCACCATCGGCTCCTGGCCGATCAACTCGGAGAAATTCGAAGGGCGGTATTTGCGCGCCAGGACCCGATAGACGCCGGCCTTACCGGTCTCCAGGCTTCCCGTCCCCAAGTTTCCGGCTTCGCTCATTCGCCGTCAAAAGCTCCCAGGACCGCGACGGAGGGCGGCCGATTCCTGCGCATAATCTCGCCCGCACGGCTTGGCGCCGTCAATGTCGCGGGAGAAAGGCGAAGAGGCGGGAGGCTGGAACAATGACCCGTTCCGGGCTCGTTAGGGCTGCTTCCTTCCGGACCTGACCCGGTTGGCGAGTGGATCGTCCACCACCAACCTCCCGCGCTCCATATCGGCAATTCGGCGGCGAAATGCAAGGGCAGAGCCGGAACCCGCAGCCACATCGCGACTGGAAAGTCCTTCAAAACGCCAATAGCGGTCAACGAATCGCTTGCAGCCACCTTGCCGCCGCTCTAGCGTTCCTTGGTTTGAAGAATGCTACAAAAAACAAAGGAAACGCCCATGCTGCCTGGCCTCAAGGCCGGATTCACGCTGGACGCCCGATTGGAGGCGGATAGCGAGCAGCTTATGTGGCTTGGCCTTTGCGAGCTCAGATTGATGAACGACCGCCGCTGGCCATGGCTGGTGCTGGTGCCGCAGCGGCCGGGCGTCGAGGAAATCCACGAAATGACGCCGCTCGACCAGGCGATGCTGACCTTCGAGACCAACATGGTGGCGCAGGCGCTGAAGCGGGTGACCGGCTGCACCAAGATCAACACCGGCGCTTTGGGCAACATCGTGCGCCAGCTGCATGTCCATGTCGTCGCCCGCTCCGAGGGCGATCCCGGCTGGCCGGGACCGGTCTGGGGGCACGGCATGCGAGAGCCCTATCAGCGCTCCGACATCAGACGGTTTGCCGAAACGATCAAGGCGGCGCTATAAGCTGACCAGCATCCATTCGGCATCACCCCTTGTCCCCCAGCCCGCCCGAGTCCCATGAGCTTTCGTCTGTTTGACGCGCCCTTGCGCGAACCGAGCCAATTCGTCGGGTTCGCCGGCAACCGGATCGACCGGCAGTCCGAGAACCGCGCCGACGATGTGGTCGAAAAGGCGCTGGCTGACCGAACCGCGCGGCTGATGCTGATGCATGCCGGCCGGCTTTACCTCAAATTGAAGGACGGCACGTTCGAGCCATGGTTCAAGGCGGATGAAAGCCAGGCTTTCGAGGTTTCGCTCGACCAGGGCGTGCTGCTCGGCTTTTCCGAGGAAGGCCCGGTGCTGGCGGTGCCCGCCGGCGTCGAGCCGGAAAAGCTGCCCGAGACGATCAAGGCGATCGATTATCGCTCCGTCTATATGCAGGGGTTGATCGACGAGGCGGCCGCCGGCGCTCTGGCGCAAGGGGCCGCGCTGCTTGCCTGGCACGCCAGCCACGCCTTCTGCTCGAAATGCGGCAACCGCTCGGAGATGCGGGCCGGCGGCTACCGGCGCCATTGCCCCGCCTGCGGCACCGACCATTTCCCGCGCACCGACCCGGTAGCGATCATGCTCACGGCGACGCGCGAAAAATGCCTGCTGGGGCGCGGCAGGCATTTCGCGCCGGGCATGTATTCCGCGCTTGCCGGCTTCATCGAGCCGGGCGAGACAATCGAGGCGGCGGTGCGGCGCGAGACGCTGGAAGAGGCCGGCATCCGGCTCGGACGCGTCGTCTATCATGCCAGCCAGCCATGGCCGTTCCCCTATTCGCTGATGATCGGCTGCTTCGGCGAGCCGCTCAACGAGGACATCCAGGCCGACCTCAACGAGCTCGAGGACTGCCGCTGGTTCAATCGCGACGAAGTGCGCACGATGCTGGACAGGCAGCATGCCGACGGCTTGATCACGCCGCCGAAAGGGGCGATCGCCCATCACCTCATCCGCGCCTGGGTCGACAGCGAATAGGAGCGCAAGAATGATCCGTCATACCGTGGTGTTCAGCTTGAAGCACGAGCCGCATTCGCTGGAAACGAAGCGCTTCCTCCACGACGCGAAGAAGATCCTGACCGGGATCAAGGGCGTCACTCATTTCGAGCAGTTGCGGCAGGTGAGCCCCAAGAACGACTACCAGTTCGGCTTCTCGATGGAGTTCGCCGACCAGGCAGCCTACACGCGCTACAACGAGCATCCCGACCACGTCGCCTTCGTGCGCGACCGCTGGGTACCGGAGGTCGAGAAGTTCTTGGAGATCGACTACGTGCCGCTGGGGTTCGGTTGAACAACGGCGCTGACGTCTCAGATTAGCGCAGCGGTTCATGAAGGTCGTCATTCCAGGGCGTAGCGAAGCGAAGACCCTGGAATCCATTCCGTGACCTCAGCCGAAGGGTGCAGCGGAGCAGAATTCTGCACCGTGGGCGGCGCTTCAACGTAACGGAATGGATCCTCGGGT
>CCNB01000012.1:742334-756787 GCA_000824785.1 Mesorhizobium plurifarium
CTCCGCCCGTGGATGACGAGGCTCAAGCGACTCCGCTAACCTCCCAGCTGCGACCCTAATCCGCAACCTTCCACTGTTCGCGCGAGGCGCTTGCCGGATAGACGCCCAGGATGCGCATCTCGCGCGAGAAGAAGCGCAGCTCGTCGAGCGCCAGCTTGACCAGCGGGTCGTCCGGATGGCCTTCGATGTCGGCGTAGAACAGCGTCGCGGTGAAGGCGCCGAGCTGGTAGCTCTCGAGCTTGGTCATGTTGATGCCGTTGGTGGCGAAGCCGCCCATGGCCTTGTAGAGCGCGGCAGGCACGTTGCGGACACGGAAGATGAAGGTCGTCATCATCTTGGCGTCCGGCGCGGGGCGCTCCACCCATTGCTTGTTCTTGGTCAGCACGACGAAGCGAGTGACGTTGGAATCGGTGTCCTCGACATTCTTCTCGATGATGTCGAGCCCATAAAGCTCCGCGGCCAAAGCCGGCGCCAGCGAAGCCATGGTGCGGTCCTTCACCTCCGACACCATCTTGGCCGAACCCGCCGTGTCGCCGGCGATCACCGGCTTCCAGCCGTTCTTGCGGATGTATTTGCGGCACTGTCCCAGCGCATGGATATGGCTGTGGACGGTCTTGATCTCGTCGCGCTTCACGCCCGGCAGCACCATCAGCTGGAAGTGGATCGGCAGGAAATATTCGCCGACGATGTGCAGCTTCGATTCCGGCAAGAGGTGGTGGATATCGGCGACGCGCCCGGCGATGGTGTTCTCGATCGGGATCATGGCGAGCTCGGCCTTGCCGGTCTCGACCGCGTTGAAGGCGTCCTCGAAGGTCGGGCACGGCAACGGCTCCATCGACGGGAACATGTTGCGGCAGGCCGTGTCGGAATTGGCGCCGGGCTCACCCTGGAAGGAAATTCTGTTGGTCTTTTCAGGCATGCTCATGTCTCATTTCGAAAGGATCTGCCTGGCGCGTTCGAGATCGTGCGGCGTGTCGACGCCGAGCGGCAGCGATTTGACGATCTCGGCGTCGATGCGCATGCCGGCTTCCAGCGCGCGCAGCTGCTCCAGCCGCTCGCGCCGCTCCAACGGCGACGGTTTGAGCGCCACGAAGCGTTCGAGCGCCGCACGGCGGTAGGCATAGAGGCCGATGTGATGGTAGAGCGGCCCCTCGCCCCAGGGCGCGGTGGCGCGGGTGAAGTAGAGCGCTTTCAGCCGTGTCGCCGAAAGCGGCGAGCCGACGATCTTGACGACATTCGGGTTGGTCTTCTCCTCGTCGCGCACGATCTCGACGCCGAGCGTGGCGATGTCGACCGATTTGTCCTCGAACGGCCGCAGCGACGCGCCGATGATCTCGGGATCGATGGTGGGCAGGTCGCCCTGGACGTTGACGATCGTTTCCACCCGTTTTTCGGGGTCGAGCGCCGTCAGCGCCTCGAAAATGCGGTCGGAGCCCGATTCGTGATCCGTGCGGGTCATGACCGCCTCGAAGCCATGCGTCCGCACGGCTTGCGCGACGGCCTCGGTGTCGGTCGCCACCACAACGCGGCCAAGCCCGGCCTCGGCCCCGCGGCGGGCGACATGGACGATCATCGGCGCGCCGGCAATGTCGGCCAGCGGCTTGCCCGGCAGGCGCGTCGAGGCCATGCGGGCGGGGATCAGGATCAAGGTTGACATCGGATTTTTGGGCGGTCGAAAAACGCGGATGGAAAAGTGGCAAAAGGTCTCACTGGAAGCGCCCTTATAGGTGTTGCAACGCCAGAGCAAAAGACCTAGTTTCCGCCCGATTTGACTGGCCTTTCAGGGCAGTTCGCGATACCGACGGACGGAGTGGACGGGACGGTCCGCCGGAAAAGGGAGCAAGGGGCGTATGGATTCCAACGAAGTCAACAAGCTGCTCGGCGGATTTCTGGGAACCTGCTTCATCGTGTTTTCAATAGGCCTCGTCTCGGACGGGCTGTTCGCCTCGCCGGCGCCCGAAAAGCCCGGCTTCGCCATCGAGGCGCAGGAGCCGACCGAAGGCGGCCCGGCTGCTCCCGCCGCGGAAGCCAAGCCGATCGCCGACCTGCTCGCCGGCGCCAATGCCGAGGCGGGAGCCGCCATCTTCAAGAAGTGCCAGGCCTGCCATTCCGGCGAAAAAGGCGGTCCGAACAAGGTCGGTCCGGACCTCTGGGACATCGTCGACCGTCCTGTCGCCGAGCATGAGGGCTTTGCCTATTCGGCCGGCATGAAGGACTTCTCCAAGGGCGGCCAGGAGCATTGGACCTACGACAATCTCAACCACTTCATCACCTCGCCGAAGAAGTTCGTGAAGGGCACGGCGATGGGCTTCGCCGGCCTGCCTAAGGATGAAGACCGCGCCAATGTGATCGCCTATCTGCGCACCCTGTCGGATAACCCGAAGCCGCTGCCGCAGCCGGGTGCCGCCGCCGACGCTTCCAAGCCCGCCGATGCTGCCAAGCCGGCGGACGGCGCCGCCAAGCCCGCCGACGGTGCGGCCAAGCCGACCGAGGGAGCCGCTCCGGCCAAGCCGGCTGCGCCCGCTCAATAAACAATTTGTCACAGAGACTTCCTTGGAAAAGCCGGGTTCGTCCCGGCTTTTCTGTTAGGAAAGCTGCATGGACGGCGACAAAGGCCGTCCCTTGCGGTTTCCACCGGCGTCAAATGATCTAGATTGCGGTGAGTAGATTTCGCGACGAGGAGAACGCATGAAGGTTGGCCGCTTCCGCACGCTTTTCGCATCGGCATTCGCGCTCGCCTTCGTTGCCAGCCTGCAGGCCGGCCTCGCCGATGAATGGCACACGACATCGTCGCTGATCGGGCCTTCCAAATACGGCGACAATTTCCAGCGCTACGATTACGTCAATCCCGATGCGCCCAAGGGCGGCACGTTGAATAATGTCGTCGTCGGCACCTTCGACAGCTTCAACCCCTATATCGTTCAGGGATCGCCGGCCGCCGGTTTCGCTCAATTCGGTGGCGGACTGCTCTACGACACGCTGATGGAACAGGCGACCGACGAGGGCAGCGTCAGCCACCCGCTGATCGCCGAAGCCTACAAATATCCGGCGGATTATTCGTCCGCGACCTACCGGCTGGATGCGCGCGCCAAATGGCATGACGGCCAGCCGATCACCGCCGACGACGTGATCTGGTCGTTCCGGGTGCTGAAGGCCAACAGCCCGATGTACAATCGCTATTTCGAGAATGTCACCGATGCCGTGGCAGTCTCGGACCGCGAGGTCGAGTTCCATTTCAACCAGAAAGGCAACCGCGAGCTGCCCAAGATCCTTGGCGATCTTGTCGTGCTGCCGAAGCACTGGTGGGAAGGCACCGATGCCAACGGCAAGAAGCGTGACATCACCAAATCGACGCTGGAGCCGCCGTTGGGCTCCGCCGCCTACAAGATCGCCAGCTTCAAGCCCGGTTCGGAGATCGTCTGGCAGCGCGTGCCCGACTATTGGGGTGCAAAGCTGCCCGTGAAGATCGGCCGCGAGAATTTCGACACGCAGCGCTTCACTTATATCCTGGACGACAACGCCGCCTGGCAGGCCTTCACCAAGGGCGGGCTTGACGACATCAAGCCGGAAAACAGCTCTCGGCGATGGAATACGGCCTACAATTTTCCGGCGGTGAGTGCCGGCGACGTGGTCAAGCAGGTGTTCAAGACCACCTCGCCGGAACCCATGCAGGCCTTCATACTCAACCAGAGGCGGCCGCTGTTCCAAGACCGCCTCGTGCGCGAGGCGCTGACGCTTCCGTTCGATTTCGAAACGATGAACCGCACACTGTTCTATAATTCGAATACGCGCACCCATAGCTATTTCCAGGGCACGGAGCTGGCGTCGAGCGGACTACCGCAGGGCAAGGAGCTGGAAATCCTCGAAAAATACCGCGACAAGCTCCCGCCCGAGTTGTTCACGCAGGAATTCACGCTGCCGGTCTATGACTCGCCGCAGGCGGAGCGGAAGTACCTGAAGCAGGCGGTCGATCTCTTTGCCCAGGCGGGCTGGGTGATCAAGGGCGGCAAGATGGTGAACGCCAAGACCGGCGCGCCTTTCAAGTTCGAGATCCTCGGCTGGAACGACACCGATCAAGTGATCTCCAGCCCCTGGATCGCCAACCTTCGCAAGATCGGCGTCGACGCCAATTTGCGCATCATCGACCAGACGCAGTACATCAACCGCGTCAACAATTTCGATTACGACGTCATCATCAGCCAGTTGCAGCAGTCGGAATCCCCCGGCAACGAGCAACGCGATTTCTGGAGCTCGAAGGCCGCCGACACGCCCGGATCGCGCAATTATTCCGGGATAAAGAATCCGGTCGTCGACGCTCTCGTGGATCGCATCATCTTCGCCACCGATCGAGACGACCTCGTCGCCGCGACCCATGCGCTCGACCGTATCCTGTTGTGGAACTACTACGTCGTTCCGCAATACTATCGCGCGGTCATTTGGATGGCCTACTGGAACAAATTCGGCATGCCGGATAAGCAGCCCAGCTACCGCGGCGCCGATATCGATTCCTGGTGGATCGACACGGCGAAGGAAAAGGCGCTGGCCGCCAAATACAAAGGCCTCAATTGATGGAGCGGCGGACTTTGCTTCCTCGCCGCGACTTCCTCGCGCTCGGCGCCGCAGCCACTGCCGCGGCGCTGCTGCCGGGCCGGGCCTTTGCCGACACCCCGACCGGCGTCAAGCTGCACGGCCTGTCAGCCTTCGGCGACCTGAAATACAAGCCCGACTTCACGCATTTCGACTATGTCGATGTCGATGCGCCGCAAGGCGGCACCTTCAACTTCTCGCCGCCCAACTGGGGCGCCAACCAGAGCCCGCAGACTTTCAACACGCTGAATTCCTTCGTCCCCAAGGGCGATTCCCCGCAGCGCATGGAAATGTGCTTCGATTCGCTGATGGTTCGGGCGCTCGACGAGCCGGACGCGGTCTATGGATTGATCGCCGACGGTGTCACGATCTCGGCCGACCGCAACAGCTTCACCTTCTCGCTGCGCCCGCAGGCGCGCTTCCATGACGGCACGCCGCTGACAGCCGACGATGTCGCCTTCACCTTCAAGCTGTTGAAGGACAAAGGGCATCCGGACTACGCGCTGTCGCTGACGCATCTGGATGACGCGGCGGCGAAGGACACCCACACGGTCGAGCTCAAATTCTCCGGCAAGCAGTCGGCCCGCACCATCCTCAACGTGGTCGGGTTCCCGATCCTTTCGAAGGCCTTCTTTACGGCCAACCCGTTCGATTCCTCGCAGCTCAATCCGCCGCTCGGCTCAAGCGCCTACAAGGTCGGACGCTGGTCGGCGGGCGCCTGGATCGAATATGAGCGCGTGGCCGACTATTGGGGCAACGACCTTCCGGTCAATCGCGGCCAGAACAATTTCGGGCGCATCCGCATCGAATTCTACCAGGATCGCACCGCCGGCTTCGAGGCCTTCAAGAAGGGCGAGATCCTCTACCGCGAGGAGTTCACCTCGCGCGTCTGGGCAACGGCCTACGACTTTCCGGCCTTCACCGCCGGCAAGGTTGTCAAGCATGAGTTCCCGGCCGAAACCACGCCTTCGATGCAGGCCACCGCGGTCAACCAGCGGCGTGAGCAATTCAAGGACCCGCGCGTGCGGCAGGCGATCGCGCTCTGCTTCGATTTCGAATGGACACGGCGCAACTTCTTCTACGGTTCCTATGAGCGCTCGCAGTCCTGCTTCGAAAAATCCGACTTCCGGGCCGAGGGCATGCCGACGCCGCAGGAGTTGGCCCTGCTTGAGCCGCTGCGCGGCCAGCTGCCGCCGGAGACCTTCGGCGAGGCGGTGGCGCAACCGCCATCGGACGGGTCCGGGCGGGACCGCAAGCAACTGAGCGCGGCATTGAAGCTGCTCGCACAGGCCGGCTGGAAACGCTCCGGCGATTTCGTGGTCAACGACAAGGGCGGGCGGCTGGCCGCCGAATTCCTGGTCGACGACGAGACATTCGTGCAGGTCTATTCGCCCTGGGTCGCCAACATGAAGGCCATCGGCATCGATGCCTCGATCCGCCTGGTGGATTCAGCGCAGTACCAGCTCAGGCAATCGACATTCGATTTCGACCTGCTCTCGGCCGCTTTCAATTTCAGCGCCACGCCGACCCGCGACGATCTGGAAATCTTCTTCCACTCGCGCAGCGCCGCCGTATCGGGCTCGCGCAACCTGTCGGGCGTTGCAAGCCCGGCGATCGATGCGCTGATCGATGCCGTCGGCGCCGCCAAGGACCGTGAAAGCCTGACCACCGCCATGCGCGCGTTGGACCGGGCCTTGCGCGCCCGGCGCGATTGGATTCCAAGTTGGTATCTGGCGAATCACCGAAGCGCCTATTGGGACATGTTCGGCTTCCCCGAACAGAAACCCGATTTCGGCTTTCCGGTCGAGGCGCTGTGGTGGTTCGACAAGGGCAAGGCGGCAAAGATTGGCAAAGCCTGACATGACTGTTCGCGCGGGGCCCGTCGCCTGATGGGCGCCTATATCCTGCGCCGCATTCTTCTCATGATCCCGACACTGTTCGGCATCATGGCGATCTCCTTCGCGGTCATCCAGTTCGCGCCGGGCGGCCCGGTCGAGCAGGTGATCGCCCGGCTGACCAACCAGGGCGGCAACGATCGCCTCGGCAGCGGTGGCGGCGACGCCGGCGGCGCTAATTTCGACGTTGCCGGCGATGTCGGCTCGAAATATCGCGGCGCGCAGGGGCTCGACCCCGAATTCATCAAGAAGCTGGAAAAGCAGTTCGGCTTCGACAAGCCGCCGCTCGAGCGCTTCGGGATGATGCTGTGGAACTATATCCGCTTCGATTTCGGCGACAGCTATTTCCGCGATATCTCGGTGCTGAACCTGATCCTGGAGAAGATGCCCGTCTCCATCTCCATCGGCCTGTGGATCACGCTTCTGTCCTACCTGATCTCGATCCCGCTCGGCATTCGCAAGGCGGTGAAGGACGGCTCGACCTTCGACGTGTGGACGAGCGGCGTCGTCATCGTCGGCTATGCCATTCCCGGCTTCCTGTTCGGCATCATGCTCATGGTGCTGTTCGCGGGCGGGTCGTTCTGGGACTGGTTCCCGCTGCGCGGCATCGTTTCGGACAATTGGGATCAGCTCTCCTGGCCCGCCAAGATCGCCGACTATTTCTGGCATATGACGCTGCCGCTGACGGCGCTCGTGCTCTCGGCTTTCGCGACGACCACCCTGCTCACCAAGAACTCCTTCCTCGAGGAAATCCGCAAGCAATATGTCGTGACGGCGCGCGCCAAGGGCCTGTCGGAGCGCAAAGTGCTCTACGGCCACGTCTTCCGCAACGCCATGCTGATCGTGATCGCCGGTTTTCCCGGCGCCTTCATCTCGGCCTTCTTCACCGGTTCGCTGCTGATCGAGAACATCTTCTCGCTCGACGGCCTCGGACTGCTCGGCTTCAAGTCGGTGATCGACCGCGACTATCCGGTGGTGTTCGCCACCCTCTACATCTTCTCGCTGCTCGGCCTGTTCGTCGGCCTTCTGTCCGACCTGATCTACACCTGGGTCGATCCGCGCATCGACTTCGAGCGGAGAGACATCTGATGGCCGAGGCCGCGATCGAAAGCGCGCCGGCGCGGCCCCGCAGGCCATTTCTGTCGCCGCTCAACCAGAGACGATTGCAGAATTTCAAGGCCAACCGGCGCGGCTACTGGTCGCTCTGGATCTTCCTGTTCCTGTTCGTGCTGTCGCTGTTTTCCGAGCTGATCGCCAACGACAAGCCGATCATCGCCTCCTACAAGGGCGAGATCCTGTTCCCGGTCCTGGTCGCCTATCCGGAAGAGAAGTTCGGCGGCTTCTATGCCGTCACCGACTATCGCGATCCGGTGATCCAGGACGAGATCAAGTCCAATGGCTGGATGATCTGGCCGCCGGTCCGCTACTCCTACCAGACGGTCAACAACGCCATTCCGGAACCGGCGCCGGCAAAACCGTCCTGGCTTTACGACAAGAAGACCCGCTGCAGCCAGTATCCGCAAGGCGAGGCCGACGAGAACTGCGCCATCGGCAACTGGAACTGGCTGGGCACGGACGACCAGGCCCGCGACGTGCTGGCGCGGGTGCTCTACGGCTTCCGCATCTCGGTTCTGTTCGGCCTGATCCTGACGCTCGGCTCGTCGCTGATCGGCGTCGCGGCCGGCGCGGTGCAAGGCTATTTCGGCGGTTGGACCGACCTTCTCTTCCAGCGTTTCATCGAGATCTGGTCGGCGATCCCGGTGCTCTACCTCCTGCTTATCGTCTCGGCCATCCTGCCGCCCGGTTTCTTCATCCTGCTCGGCCTGATGCTGTTGTTTTCCTGGGTGGCGCTGGTTGGCGTGGTGCGGGCCGAATTCCTGCGCGCCCGCAACTTCGAATATGTCAACGCGGCGCGCGCACTCGGCGTGCCCAACCTCACCATCATGTTCCGGCACCTGTTGCCGAACGCCATGGTGGCGACGCTGACCTTCCTGCCCTTCCTGCTCTCGGGCTCCATCTCGACCTTGACCTCGCTCGACTATCTCGGCTTCGGCCTGCCGCCCGGTTCGGCCTCATTGGGTGAGCTACTGAAACAGGCGCAGCGCAACCTCAACGCCCCCTGGCTCGGCATCTCCGGCTTCATCGTCATCTCGCTGATGCTGTCGCTGCTGGTCTTTATCGGCGAGGCGACGCGCGACGCCTTCGATCCGCGCAAGACGTTCAAATGAGCGAAGCCCTGCTGTCCGTCCAAGATCTGAGCGTCGCCTTCGCGCAGGGCGGCAATCAATCGATCGCCGTCGACCATGTCTCATTCGACATCGCCAAGGGCGAGACGGTTGCCCTGGTCGGCGAGTCCGGCTCCGGCAAATCGGTCTCGGCGCTGTCGGTGCTGAAGCTGTTGCCCTATCCCGCCGCCAGCCATCCCTCGGGCAAGATCCTGTTCAGCGGCGCCGACCTGCTCGCCATGGACGAGAAGGCGTTGCGCGGCGTGCGCGGCAACAAGATCACCATGATCTTCCAGGAGCCGATGACCTCGCTCAACCCGCTGCACACGATCGAGCAGCAGATCGTCGAGGTGCTGCAGCTCCACCAGGGTATGCGCGATCAAGCCGCCCGTGCGCGCACGCTCGAGCTGCTGACCGAGGTCGGCATCCGCGATCCGCAAAAACGCCTCGACGCCTATCCGCATCAGCTCTCCGGCGGCCAGCGCCAGCGCGTCATGATCGCCATGGCCTTGGCCAACGAGCCGGAGCTTCTGATCGCCGACGAGCCGACGACCGCGCTCGACGTCACCGTGCAGGCGCAGATCCTGGAACTGCTGGCTAAGCTGAAAGCCCGCAAGGGCATGTCGCTCTTGTTCATCACCCATGATCTCGGCATCGTGCGCAGGATCGCGGACCGCGTCTGCGTCATGACCAAGGGCAAGATCGTCGAGAGCGGTCCAACCAGGGAAATCTTCGCCAACCCGCAGCACGACTACACCAAGCATCTGCTGGCAGCCGAGCCGAAGGGCAAGCCGCCCGCGGCCGACCCAAGCGCCAAATCCGTCATGATGGGCGAGGACATTAAGGTCTGGTTCCCGATCAAGAAGGGTTTCTTCCGCAAGACGGTCGACTATGTGAAGGCGGTCGACGGGATCGACGTCACGGTGCGCGCCGGCCAGACGCTTGGCGTGGTCGGCGAATCCGGCTCGGGCAAGACGACGCTGGGCCTGGCGCTCGCGCGGATGATCTCCTCGACTGGCACGATCAATTTCAACGGACGCAACATCGACCACCTCTCCTTCAGCGCCATGCGGCCGCTGCGACGCGAATTGCAGATCGTCTTCCAGGATCCGTTCGGATCGCTGAGCCCGCGCCTCTCGGTCTCCGAGATCATCGAGGAAGGGCTGAAGATCCACGAGCCGAAGCTCTCGGCCGACCAGCGCGACGACAAGGTGGTCGCCGTGCTTAAGGAGGTCGGCCTCGACCCCGAAACGCGCCACCGCTACCCGCATGAATTTTCAGGCGGTCAGCGCCAGCGCGTCGCCATCGCCCGCGCCATGGTGCTCAACCCGCGCTTCGTCATGCTCGACGAGCCGACCTCGGCGCTCGACATGAGCGTGCAGGCGCAGGTCGTCGACCTGTTGCGCGGCCTGCAGGCCAAGCATAACCTCGCTTATCTCTTCATCAGCCACGATCTCAAGGTCGTCCGCGCCCTTGCCAATGACGTCATCGTCATGCGCAATGGCCAGATCGTCGAAGCGGGACCTTCCGAGCAGATTTTCAGCAGCCCGCAAACCGACTATACGCGGGCGCTGATGGCGGCGGCCTTCAAGATCGAAACGGCACCGACCGGCGTGGTCAGCGAGTAACCGGACCCGCACTGGCGAAACAGGGAAGAAAAATCCGAGAATGGAAAAAGGCAAAATCCTGCTTGCCGTGACGGCGTTCCACCCGCAGCGCTGGCACCAGCTGCTGGCGGCCGAGCGCGAGGTGGTGCTGGAGCCGGCCGGCGCCAGCGACCCCTCGATCGCCTACGCAGTGGTGTGGAAGCACAAGCCGAACCTGCTCTCCGGGCTGCCCAATTTGCGCGCCATCTTCTCGGTCGGCGCCGGGGTCGACCACATCTTCGCCGATCCCGGCCTGCCCGACGTGCCGATCGTGAGGGTCGTCGCCGACAATCTCACGCAATACATGACCGAATATGTCGCCTGGCGGGTGCTCGATCACCATCGACACGGCATGCTCTACCGGGCACAGCAGCCGAAGAAGACCTGGCACGAGCCGCTACAGCGGCCGGCCGGGGACATCTCCGTCGGCATCATGGGGCTCGGCCATCTCGGCCGCGCGGCCGCCTCGGTGCTCTTGTCGCTCGGCTTCGCCGTGAACGGCTGGTCGCGCACCGAGCACCCGATGAAGGGCGTCTCGACCTATTCCGGCGAAGCGGGGCTGATCCCGTTCCTCAACGCCACCGACATCCTCGTCGTGCTCTTGCCGCTGACGCCGCAAACCCGGGGCATCGTGAATTACGGGCTGCTCAAGGAACTGCGCCGGCGCAACGGCCTTGGCGGCGCCGTGCTGATCAATGCCGGGCGCGGACGCCTGCAGAAGGACGCCGACATCGTGCGCGCGCTGGACGACGGCACGCTGAAGGAAGCGAGCCTCGACGTGTTCGAAGTCGAGCCGCTGCCGAAGACCAGCCCGCTGTGGAGCCATCCAAAAGTGTTCGTCACGCCGCATGCGGCGGCCACCTCGGACCCGGCCCATCTGGTGCCGGCCATGCTTCGGCAGATGGATGCATTCGAGCGCGGCGAAAAGCTCGAGAACCTGGTCGACCGCGAGGCTGGGTACTGATTGCCGACTCCATCATCTGGTCAAATCCCAAGCATTGAAGCGCTGCTTGATTGCAGTCACAGAGGATAGCCTCAGCTTCGGCAGATCGAGCTCGTCGAACATGGCGCTATAGCGCTTGCGATTTCTCGGCTGCACCACGGCGATATGATGGATCATGTCCCATTTGATGCTGTCGCGCCCGCCTTCCAAGGCGCCGAGCCGGCCGGTCTCGAACAGGGACCGGCGAAAGTAACGCAGCAGACTGACGGGCGTAGAGACATCCAGCAGGATCAGGCCCGTCGCCCTCCGAAAGCGCTGCGGTATGCAAATCGAGTAGTTGCCATCCATCACCCAGCGCTCGCCGGCGATGGCTGCATCATGCAGGGCGATGAATTCATCCCTTGAACGCGGCTCCCAGTCTGTATTGGGCAGATGGGTCCCAGGATACAGATGCGGTCGCCGAGGTCCGAGAGATTCATCGGGGAGGCTTTCAAGCACGGTCAAACGCTCGGCGATCCGCTCAAGCGCCAAACGAATATCGAATTTCGGCTTCTCAGGAAGGCTTCGCGCCGGGCAGCCCGAGCGTCTCCTTCTTCTTCGGCTTGCCGCAGTCGCGGCGCTCGATCGAGCGGTTCATGGCGTCGATCTCGCCGCTCGCCTTGTTGCTGGCGCGCTGCGCCTTGGAGCGCGTGTCGGGAATGAACGGGCCGAAGCCCATCGCCGGATTGGAGAAGCTCGGCTTGGCGGTGACGGGCAGATTGTTCTGCCGCGCCAGTTGATTGCGTTGCGCCAGCAATTGGTCGCAAGGCACATCGTCATATTGCAATGAGGATTGGACGTCCTCGTCCTGACGCTCGGCCATCGACGTGCCTCCGACACAGCCGGCAACCGTCAGGCAGGACGCCAACACAACCATGGTCCAGCGCATGGATCCCTCCTTAGGGCAATTCCAGGAAAGGGCTTTCCGTTCGGAATTGCGCAAAACACTTGGGTCACCGCCCCGCGCTACCCCGACCATGCCATTCAGGCTTTTTCGCAGCAAGGTCCGGATCATGCGGGTGCCGGCTTCCTCACCTCGAGGAAGCCAGCCACGACAGCCAGGCCTTCGACCGGATCGCGCCGGTCGTGCCGGATAATCATGCTCTCCAGCGACAGGACCGCGAGCCCGTTTGCCGTAAGCAGGCGCCGCGCATAGGCCTCGGAGTGGGCATAACGCCGCGACGGCAAAAGGGCGAAATCGCCGCCGCCGGCAAGCGTCTCGAGCGAAAAGGCGAACAGGCCGTCCTCGGCAAGCATGCCAGCAACGGCGCCGACGATTCGGTCGAGGGCGCCGAGATAGATGAACACGTCGGCCGCGGCGACGAGGTCGGCCCTGTCGCCGGTGTGGGAGAAATTCTGGAGATCGACCTTGGCCAGCCGGTCGTAGATGCCCTTGGCCTTCGCCTTCCTCAGCATGCCGGCCGATATGTCATAGCCCTCCAGCCGGTCGACGAAAGGGCGCAGCCTTTCGCCCAGCAGGCCGGTGCCGCAGCCGAGGTCGAGAGCCAGACGGAACCGGCCGGGCCTTGCCTTGCTTATGGCGCGCCAGAGGAAATCCGGCAGCCCATAGCCGAGCTTCCCAACAAGCGAGTCCTCGAAACCGTCGGCATAGTGATCGAACAAGGTCTCGACAAAGGCGCTGGGCGGAGCCGCGGCCGCCGGCGCCTTGCCGATCAGCTCGAGCTTCAGCGCAGCGCCGAGACGGTCCGCGGGCTCCACTTTCAGCGCCATGGCCCAGGCTTGCGCGGCCTGGTCGGGCAGGCCAGCCGCTTCCTGCATCTCGCCGAGGCGAAACCAGCCAGCGGCCCATCGCGGCGCCAGCTCCAGCGCTCCAAGCAGAAGTTCCGCCGCCTGCGCGGGCTCGCCCGACGCGAGCAGCATCTCGGCGAAATCGGCGCGACGGTCAGCAGTCAAATCGCCCGACGAGGCCTGGAGCGGTTTCATTCGTGAAGAATCCCATCGGGGATGCGGAGCCGGCGGGCGGGTTTAGGACGAGTCAACAGTCTCTTGCAACGGGCTTCCCGCGGCAAATTTAGCCACTATGTTCAAGACCATGCGCGCCAGCGACCTGCTCAAACCCCGGCCGGAGGGCCTCTACTGCCCGCCCGGCGATTTCTTCATCGATCCGGTGCGGTCCGTCGAGCGGGCGCTGATCACGCACGGCCATTCCGACCATGCACGCTCCGGCCATAGCTCGGTGCTGGCCACGCAAGAGACGCTCGACATCATGGGGCTGCGTTATGGCGAGGATTTCGCAGGAACGACGCAGGCCGCAACCCTTGGTGAAACACTCGACATCAACGGCGTCGCCGTCACCTTTCATCCGGCCGGGCATGTGCTGGGCTCGGCGCAGATCTGCGTCGAGCACCAAGGCATGCGCATCGTCGCCTCCGGCGACTACAAGCGGCAGAAGGACGCAACCTGCCTGCCGTTCGAGCCTATCCGGTGCGATGTCTTCATCACCGAAGCGACCTTCGGCCTGCCGGTGTTCCGACATCCGCCGGACCGCGACGAGATCGCGCGCGTGCTCAAATCGGCGGCGCAATTTCCCGAACGCTCGCATCTGATCGGCGCCTATGCGCTGGGCAAGGCGCAGCGCGTGATGCGGCTGCTGCGCGACGCCGGCTACGACAGGCCGATCTATATCCATGGCGCATTGGCGAAGCTCAGCGACTATTATCAAAGCCAGGGCGTCGATCTCGGCCATCTCGAGCCGGCGACGGTTGAAAGCGGCGGCAAGGCCGATTTCGCCGGCGCCATCGTCGTCGGGCCGCCCTCGGCCTTCGCCGACCGCTGGGCGCGGCGTTTTCCCGATCCGATTTCCTGCTTCGCCTCGGGCTGGATGCGCATCCGCCAGCGCGCCAAGCAGGGCGGCGTCGAGCTGCCGCTGATCATTTCCGACCATGCCGACTGGGACGAACTGATCGTCACGATCAAGGAAACGGGTGCTGCGGAAATCTGGGTCACGCATGGCCGCGAGGAAGCGCTGGTGCGCTGGTGCGAGCTGGAGGGCATCGCGGCGAGGCCGCTGCATCTCGTGGGGTATGAGGACGAGGGCGATTGATGGCCGAAGTGGTTTCGACAATCGCTGGCGTCGCGCTCTACGGCCCCCCTCTCT
>CCNB01000012.1:756797-793184 GCA_000824785.1 Mesorhizobium plurifarium
AGGGGGGAGATTGGACGTCGCGTCCGCTTTCGCCAATCTTCGGCGCCGGTAGGGACGCGCCGGCGCTGAAGCTGCCGATCTCCCCCCTTGAGGGGGAGATGGCCGGCAGGCCAGAGAGGGGGGCCTCGCACCTGCTTTCGCAATTCGCGCAGCGCATCCAGCCATGAACCGCTTCGCCGAGCTCCTCGACCGTCTCGTGCTGACGCCGTCGCGCAACGGCAAGCTGACGCTGCTGACCGACTATTTCCGCGCCGTTGAGGACCCCGATCGCGGACTGGCGCTGGCGGCGATCACCGGCGATCTCAACATCGCGGCGGTGAAGCCGGCGATGTTGCGCGCGCTGGTGGTCGAGCGCATGGACCCGGTGCTGTTCGGTTATTCCTATGACTATGTCGGCGACCTCGCCGAGACCGTGTCGCTGGTCTGGCCGCAACCGCAAGGGCACATCCCCAATCATGTGCCGACGCTTGCCGAGGTGGTCGGCAGGTTGCAGGCGGCAAGCCGCTCGGACGGGCCCAAAGTGCTGGCGCGGCTGCTCGACGACGCCAGCATCTCGGCGCGCTTCGCCATCATCAAGCTGGTCACCGGGGGCTTGCGCATCGGCGTGTCGGCGCGGCTCGCCAAGCAGGCGCTGGCCGACCTCGGCCAAGTCGACGTCGCCGAGATCGAGGAGCTCTGGCACGGCCTGACGCCGCCTTATACCGAGCTGTTCGCCTGGCTGGAGGGCCGGGCGGAAAAGCCGAAGAGCGCGGCGCTCGCGCTGTTCAGGCCGGTGATGCTTTCCAATGCCGTCGATGACAACGACCTCGAAAAGCTCAACCCGGCCGATTATGCGGCGGAATGGAAGTGGGACGGCATCCGCGTGCAGGCGGTGTGCGAAGGCGGCGTGCGCAGGCTCTATTCGCGCACCGGCGACGACGTGTCCGGCGCCTTCCCGGACCTTGCCGCCGCCATGAATTTCGAAGCGGCGCTGGACGGCGAGCTCCTGGTCGGCGACCCGCGCGAGGCGACCGGAACCTTTTCCGACCTGCAGCAGCGGTTGAACCGCAAGAGCGTGTCGCCAAGGATCCAGCAGCAATATCCGGCGTTCATGCGCTGCTACGACGCGCTGCAGATCGACGGCGAGGATCTGCGCGCGCTGCCCTTCGCCGAGCGCCGCAAGCGGCTCGAAGCCTTCGTCGGGACGCTCGATCCCAGCCGCTTCGACCTCTCGCCGCTGGTGGCGTTCGCCGACTGGGAGACGCTGGAGCGGCTACGCCAGGCGCCGCCGCATCCGATCATCGAAGGCGTGATGCTGAAGCGCTGGGACTCGCCCTACCTCGCCGGCCGGCCGAAAGGGCCCTGGTTCAAATGGAAGCGCGATCCGCACACCATCGATGCGGTGCTGATGTATGCGCAGCGCGGCCACGGCAAGCGCTCCAGCTTCTATTCCGACTACACATTCGGCGTCTGGTCCGGTCCGGAGGGCTCGGAAGAGCTGGTCCCCGTCGGCAAGGCCTATTTCGGCTTCACCGACGAGGAGCTGAGAGAGATCGATAAATATGTGCGCGACAACACGATCGAGCGTTTCGGGCCTGTACGCTCGGTGCGCGCCGACCGCAGGAACGGGCTGGTGCTGGAGGTGGCGTTCGAAGGCCTCAACCGCTCGACCCGCCACAAATCGGGCGTGGCGATGCGCTTTCCCCGCATCTCGCGGCTGCGCTGGGACAAGCCGGCCGCGGAAGCGGATCGGATAGAGACGCTGCAAGCGCTGCTGGATCGGTAGTTGTTCGACGTCGGCGCCTCACCCCGCCCGCGCCTTCGGCGCGACCTCCCCATCGAGGGGAGGTAGGGGTTGGCGCTACGCCCTACCTCCCCTCGATGGGGAGGTCGGCGCGAAGCGCCGGGTGGGGTGCTGCGCCTGCGTCGACAGGTAAAGGCCCAATCACTCAGCGATCGAGACGCGGATCTCGTAAATATCGACCGACTTGCCCTTCTGGTCGAAGTCGGAATTGACGGCGATGGTGCCGGCCGCGCCGGGGTGCTTGTCGGGGAACTGCACGTCGAACAGATATTCGTTACGCTCGTGGCCGACCGCATAGCGCTTGCGGCCGCAATCGCCGAAATCGCCGAAATTACAGTCGACCGAGATCTGCGTCTCCTTGCCTTCTTCCGAGCGGGCGACGATGTCGAACATGGCATGCTTGCCGGCAAGCTTCTCCAGCACGCCCTGGCCGACATCGAAGGCGATGGCCGAACCGGACGCGCCCGAGCGGATGCGCAGGAACTGGCCGGTATCGTCCTTCATCACCTCGGCGGCGGCATCGGAAGGCGCGCTGACATGGGTCGGATCGGCGGGCGAGAAGACGTTGATCCAGTTCTTCGACTGGTCCGCCTCGCCCGGCTTCTGCGGCGAGCCGGGCTCGGCCGGCTGCGAGGAGTCCTCGTCGTCCAGCGTCGGCGTCGGTTCCGGCGGGCCGGTGTCGAGCTCGGCTGCCGTCTTGAAGACCCCGTTCTGCTTGGCGAAATAGAGGCCGATGCCGGCGGCCGCGAGCAGCGTCGCCACGACGAAGATCGCGGTGAGCGGCAGGCGCCGGCCCCTGATCCGCCGCTCGTCGCGGTCGGGCGCGACCTGGGCGCCGTTGCCGACGGGAGCGCCCGGCGAATCATCGAGCGTGGGCGCATCCGGAAGCGCCGTCTCGTCCGGCATGATGTCGGGCACACGTGGCAGCACGCGCGACCGCGGCTGATCCGAGGCATCGGGCTGCACCGGGCCGTCGACGGTGATCGAGGGCGAGGGTGCCGATTGCGACGGCGGCCGTGGCGCGTCGACCGACGGCGCGGCCGAGACGGCCGGCGCCTCGACGCGGGGATCCGGCGCGCGATTGCCGGCCGGCGCGATGTTTTCCGGCGGCAGCGTCACATCGGGGACGGCCGGCAGGAACTCCGATTCGATCTCGGTGATCTTGGCCTGCACCGCCTTGCGGCGGCCGATGGCGGCCTCGACGGTGACGTTCGGATTGGCCTGCAGAACGCGGTCGAGCGCGGCAAAGGCCGATCGATAGACCTTCTCGCGGAACGCCCGGTCCTCGGCATTGCCTTTCTCGAAGGCATTGCGGATCGCTTTCTCGATGGGGTCCAAGCGAGCTCCCTCTGCGCGTTCGCTCCCGGTTGTCCGACCGTTAGCCGCGGACGGCCAATCGATCAACGGCGAGCGGCTGCCTTGCCGGCCAAAGTCATTTCGGCATTTTTTGTTGAAGAATCAACATTTTTCGTCACCGCCGGCACGGCCGCGCCGGCCAGCCGGGCGCGAAGGACAGCCGGCCCGGACGCCGCCGCAGGCCCATCTCCCGGTAACCGTAGATCGGATTTGCCGCCGGCGAGGCCGGAATTCACCGCTGCCCATCTTGAATTAGCGAGCGGTTGAGTCTATCACGCAGCCCATTCTGGAAGCCTGACGCTTCCCGGGCCGCTTTAGCTCAGTTGGTAGAGCACATCATTCGTAATGATGGGGTCGCGTGTTCGAGTCACGCAAGCGGCACCAAATTTCTCCACGAGAACCAAGCCGTTACCGGAGGCCGAGCCTTGAGCGGCCTGCCCGTGAACCATAGGCAATGGGTCAGGTGACAAAAGATCACCGGCGGAGGCAATCTGCCCCAACGGAATAAGGGGCTATATCTTTGGTTCTTTCAGACCAATGCGCCCGGCAGGATGGACCTCGGTCGATTGTGGGCCAGCGGGCAAATCAGACAGTCTCGCGATCGCGCCGGCTGATAACCCCAAGCCCCCCGCCTATCGGTTGGCGCATGCCCGGCTTGCGGACCTCAAAAGCCTACCCACAAAAGCGAGCCGGGCTTCCATCCGCGTGCCCGTGCGAAGACGCAAATCGTCGGAAATGCAATGAGGCGTTGGACGGTCTATCACGTCGATTTCGAAGCAGGAGGCAGCAGCCCGCTTCTGACTGAAATCGGAAGCGTCGAGGCGGACAATCTTTTGGCGGCGGTGATGAAGGCACAGGCATTGTGGCCCGATGAGAAGTCCATGACCGTCCGCCCGGCCGGAGACGACAGCCGATCGGCGCAGCCGCCGGTTCCCATACGCGACACCGACTGAACCCAAGGAACGATCGTACCGCTCGCCCCGGTTTTCAAACCCTATCCGGCAATGCCTTCAGCGCTACCCGGCGAGCCAAACGGGCGGCACCAGTTTTCCAAGCCTTCCCAACCCTGTACCACGTCATCGTCGCATCTCGGCCATTGTCGGGAATCGATGTTGGTGGGAAACTCCCTGTGTCAGCATGGGAGGTCGAAATGCCCAATAGTTTCAAGACCGGAGACGTCGTCAGGCTGAAATCCGGAGGCCCGGAAATGACCGTCAGCGACGGTGCGGCTTCCGGCACGTATCTGTGCCACTGGTTCAACCGCGAGGGCGACGTCTGGACGCCGCAGCATGCAGGCTTCAAGCCGGACCAGCTGGTGGTCGTCGACCAGCCGAGATAGTCGTCGCCTTCTGGCCCTGGAAATCCTCCGGTTCGGCCGCGCCCGATCCCGGGGATTTCTGTCCGGTCGAAAAAGGACCGACGGATTTTGCTCGTCGCCGCGTTCAACGGCTGAAGCGTGGCCGCCAATGGCCGCGCCCAACCGGAGACGAGAGCATGATCCGCCTATTCGCCGTAGCCCTTGGCTTGCAGACCGCTGTCGCGGTCGCCCAGACGACAACCCCTGCCCCCGCGCAGACGACGCCGGACAGCTCGACTGCCGCCAAAGCTGACCAAACCAAATCGGGCCTGACGCTGGAAAAATTCGAGGCGCGCCGGGAAAAGGCGTTCATGCGGGCCGACACCGACAATGACGGCAAGGTCAGCCCCGCCGAATGGACCGCTTTCCAGACCGCGCGCAAGGCCAAGGGCGATCCGGCCAAATCCTTTGCGCGCATGGATGCAAACAAGGACGGCTTCGTCGACAAGGGCGAGCTCGACGCCCTGCTGGCCAAGCGCTTCGCCAGGCTCGACAAGAATGGCGACGGCGTGCTTGGCGCCGACGAGAGGCCGGGCCACAAATCCGCTCCCAATGAGGAGCAATGACCAAGAGGTTATGCCGCACAATGACAGTCGCGAGCGCCCCGATTGATGGGCGCCGATCCGGACGAGGAACTGGTACGCCGCATCGGCGCCGGCGACGCGGTAGCCGTGCAGGCGATGGTGGCGCGCAAGCTGCCGCGCATCCTGGCCCTGGCCGCAAGGATGCTCGGCGACGCGGCGGAGGCCGAGGACGTCGCCCAGGAGACTTTCGTGCGCATCTGGCGCCACGCCTCGGGCTGGCGCCAGGGGCAGGCGCGCTTCGACACCTGGATCCACCGGGTGGCGCTCAACCTCTGCTACGACCGGCTGCGGCGCCGGCGCGAATGGACGACGGACGAGCTGCCGGAGGTGGCCGATGACGCACCGCTTCCCGATGCAATGCCTGGCGACGAAGAGCGCAGGGTCAGCCAGGCCTTGCTGCGCATCGCGCCGCGCCAGCGCGAGGCGATCGTGCTGGTGTATTATCAGGAACTGTCCAACATCGAGGCTGCCGGCGCCATGCAGGTCAGCGTCGATGCGCTGGAAAGCCTGCTCGCGCGGGGTCGTCGCTCGTTGCAGGCCATGCTCGTTGGAGACGATGGCAATGACTGAGACAGCAAGGGCATTGCCGGCTTCGCGGGCAAGGACGTGGGGGGCCACGTCAAAACGGCGGAAGGGGGAACGAGATGGCTGAGAAAACCATGAACGGGCCGATGGATGCCGGGCGCTTCGCCGCGCTGGCGGATGCCTATGGAAGCGCCTTCCACCGCTGGCCGCCGGCCGAACAGGCCGCCGCCATGCTGTTTGCCGGGACCGACGAGGGCCGCGCCATCCTGCGGCGCGCCGGCAGGCTCGACGCCATGCTCGACCGGCATCGCATCGATGGACCCAGCTCGGCGCTGTATCACGCGATCGTCGCCCGCGCCGCGACCGCGGTCAGGCAGGAGCGCCGCCGCCGGTTCTGGTGGCTGGGCTTCGGGCTTGCGGGCGTCGGGCTCGCCGGCGCCGTGGCCGGGCTGGCGCTGGTGACCGTCGTTGCCCCGGATATCCAACCCGATCATTATGTGATGGACGCCAATGCGACATCATTCGGCGACGCCGGACCCGATGCCGACCAGGCCGAGGAGGATCTATGAACCCCCGTCTCGTCGCGGCATCCCTGGTGCTCAATGTCTTTTTGATCGGCGCGGTGGCCGGCGGCGCCGGCTGGATGATCGGCAAATCCAATCCGGGCTTTTCGCTGGAATCGGCGGGCGGCCGGCTGCCTGCCGCCGACCGCAAGATCTTCCGCCAGGCGCTGCGCGAGGTGCGCCGCGAGTCCCGCGACGTGGTCCTCGACGGGCAGGCCGCGCGGCGCGAGGCGGCGAACCTGCTGCAGCAGCCGACGCTCGACAGCAACGCGCTTGCCGCCGCCCTGGAGCGGGCGCGCAACGCCGATGTCACCGTCCGCACGCGGCTGGAACAGCGCATCATCGAATTCGCCGCATCGGGATCGCCAGAGGACCGGAAGCTTCTGGCGGACGCCCTGCTGCGACGCGCCGGCCGGCAGCCGACGCCTGCAAAAAAATCGCCATAGGCGGCGACGGAAAGGGCGGGCGCGCCCCGTTCAAGGAAAAGAGGGACAGGCCTGTGACCGCCTTCGGCGGCGGGCAGGTTCTCTTCGACCTCGAAACCTTCGGGAGTATCCCATGAACAGTCTGACGAAATATTCGCTCGCGGCCGCGCTCGCCATCGGCGGAACGGCCGCCGCAGGCGCCGCCTGGGCGATGCCGATCGCACCGGTCGCGCCACCCGCAATGATAGAGCACGTCGCCTGGGGCTGCGGTCCAGGCTGGCATCCCAACCGCTGGGGCCGCTGCGTGCCCAATCGCCGCGTGATCTATCCCGGCTATTATTACTGGGGCGGACCGCGTGTCTATATCGGTCCGGTCTGGCATCCTTACCATCGCTGGCACCACTTGCGCCGCTGGTGATGATCCGCTCATGGCGCCGGTGCTGCGGCCGGCGTCGTGAGCGCTCTTGCGCTCATGGAACATGTCGACCGACACGATTTGCGTCGGCTTCGAACGGAGGCTTCGTTGGCCGCACCGGTTTCACAGTCCGTCTCGCCTGATCCGGTGCTGGTGGCGCTCCACCGCTTCGGCCTCGGCGCAAAACCAGGCGACGACTTCGGCAAGATCGCCGCCGATCCGCGCGGCTACCTCAAGGCCGAGCTCAAGCAGCAGGACATCGCGCTCATTCCTCCCGACGATCCGCGCAATGCCGGGCTGCTGGACAGCACGGCGGCGATCCAGGCCAGCATGGCGGCAGCCATGGAGCGCAAGGCGGCACGTGATGAGAAGGCGTCGGCCGCCATGCAGCCGATGGCAGCGGATGATCCAGCCGGCCCGGTCGTTACAAAGGCCAAACCCGCGGTGCCGCGCGTCGAGGCCGATATCTATCGCGACGAGGCGCAGGCCCGTTTCGACAAGGCGCTCGCCGCGACGCCCGGTTTCGTGGAACGGCTTGTCGGCTTCTGGTCGAACCATTTCTGCGTCTCCGTCGCCAAGGCGGCGGTGGTGCGGGCCTCTGCCGGCGCCTTCGAGCGCGAGGCGATCCGGCCCTTCGTGCTCGGCCGCTTCGCCGACATGCTTTTGGCCGTCGAGCACCACCCGGCCATGCTGTTCTATCTCGACAACCGGCAGTCCATCGGCCCCGATTCCCGCGCCGGCAAGCGGCGCGGCCGCGGCCTCAACGAGAACCTCGCCCGCGAGATCCTGGAGCTGCACACGCTCGGCGTCGGCAGCGGCTATGCCCAGGCCGACGTCACCAGCTTCGCCGGCATGCTGACCGGCTGGACGATGGCTGGGCGCGAGGGGCGGCTGGGCGAGCCTGGAACCTTCGTCTTCAACGCCAATGCGCACCAGCCGGGCCAGGCGGTGCTGCTCGGCAAGACCTATCCCGACGGCGGCATGGGTCAGGCGGAGGCCGCGCTCAACGATATTGCCCGCCATCCGGCCACGGCACAGCACATCGCCAGCAAGCTTGCCCGCCATTTCATCGCGGACGATCCGCCGCCGGCGGCGGTCGCCCGTCTGGCTACGGTCTTCAGCCGGACCGACGGCGACCTGCGCTCGATCGCATCGACGCTGATCGACATGCCCGAGGCCTGGTCGACGCCGCTGACCAAGCTGCGCTCGCCATTGGACTATGTCGTGGCGCTGCGGCGGGCGGGCGGCGCCACCGCCGGCAACGAGCCGCAACGGTCGCTTCGCTGGCTGAACGTGCTCGGCGAGCCGCTGTGGCAGCCGCCGGGGCCGAACGGCTTTTCCGACCGGACGGACGCATGGGCTTCCGCCGAGGGTCTCAAGACGCGGCTCGACATCGCCTGGCAGGCCGCGAAGCAGGCGAACGACATCGGCGATCCCGACGAGACGCTGGCGTCGCTGATCGGCACATCCGTCTCGGCCGAGACGCGGCAGGCGATCTCGCGCGCCGAGTCCAAGCAGCAGGGCCTGGCGCTGCTGTTGATGGCGCCGGAATTCCAACGCCGGTGATCCAACACGGAGATATGGCCATGAGCCCTCTTTGCGAAACCCCAAGCCTGTCCCGCCGCGCGATGCTGATGACCGGCGGCGCGCTGTTTGCCTGGGCCTATCTGCCGCGCTTCGCGCGCGCGGTCGACAAGCGCGACCCGCGCCTGATCGTCATCGTGCTGCGTGGCGCGCTGGACGGATTGTCGACCGTCGGGCCGGTCGGCGATCCCGACTATGCCGGCCTGCATGGCGACATCGCGCTTTCGCTCTCAGGCGCCCACCCGGCATTGCCGCTCGACGGTTTCTTCGCCGTCAACCCGGCTATGCCGGTGTTCGCGCGCCTGTTCAAGGCGGGCCAGGCGGCGGTGGTGCATGCGGCCGCGACCGGCTATCGCGACCGCTCGCATTTCGACGGCCAGGACGTGCTGGAAAGCGGCCTTCCGGGTCCCGGCAACGCCACCACCGGCTGGCTCAACCGGGCCTTGGCCAGCCTGCCGGCGGGCGAGCGCGTGGCTAAGCTCGGCGGGCTGGCGGTCGGACCGTCGACGCCGCTGGTGATCCGCGGCGCAGCGCCGGTGCTCGGCTGGGCGCCGCAGGCGCTGCCGACGCCCGGCGATGCTTTGGCGGAGCGCGTGCTCGATCTCTACAATCATCGCGACGCCGTGCTGGCGGCGGCGCTGCAGAAGGGTCTCGACGCCGACCGCATGGCGACGGGCGACCAGCTCGACGGCAAGACGATGAAGCCGAAAGGCGGCCTCGACAACGCCGCCGGCATGCGTCAGTCGGCGCAAGGCGCGGCGAGGCTGATGGCCGCCGATGACGGGCCGCGCATCGCGGCACTCGCCTTCGACGGCTGGGACACGCATGTCAACGAAGGCGGCGCCACGGGGCGGCTCGCCAACCTGCTCGGCGGCCTCGACGGCGCCTTCGAGGAATTCGAGAGGGGGCTCGGCGGGCGCTGGCAGGACACGGCGATCGTCGCGATCACCGAGTTCGGCCGCACGGCGCGCATCAACGGCACCGTCGGCACCGACCACGGCACCGGCACGGTGGTGCTGCTCGCCGGCGGCGCGATCAAGGGCGGCCGCGTCATCGCCGACTGGCCGGGACTGAAGCCGGCGCAGCTCTACGAAAGCCGAGACCTCGCGCCAACCAGCGATGTGCGCGCGGTGCTGAAGGGCCTGCTCGCCGATCAGTTCGGGCTGTCGGCGGTGGTGCTTGGCGACAAGGTGTTTCCGGAGTCGGCGGCGGTGAAGCCGATGCGGGATCTGGTGGCGTGAGCCCAGACTGTGCCGGTCAGTGATGAGATCGGCGCCTGTCAGCCTCGTCATCCACGGGCGGAGCGGGAGCGAAGCGGACGCGGAGACCCGAGGATCCATCCCGTTACCTTCACCGAAGAGCGCAGCGGAGCAGAATTCTGAACCGTCGCAACGCCTCAACGTCACGGAATGGATCCTCGGGTCTGCGCTGCGTCGCTTCGCTCCTTGCTTCGCCCGTGGATGACGAGGCTGAGAGGCTTCGGCCAATCACGATTGCTGGCGCGAAGACCGCCGAATAAACCCTCGCTCGTCAAACTCAGCAAAAACGCCCGCGCCGTTGTCGGCGCGGGCGTCGATCCCCTCGACGGATCATCAGCTCCAAAAACCGGGGTGCCAGCGGCCGTGAGACCAGAAGCCGGGGTGCCAATGGCGCACATGCATCGGGCGGATGATCACCCGGCCGTTCGGCACGCATCTGCCCCAACGATTCATGTGCCAGCCGGGACCGCAGCGCCAGCCGACGCTCTCGATCGGCAGCGGCGCGGCGCTCGGCTTGACAAGCGGCATAGCCTGCGAGCCGGCGCCGGACAGCATCAAGGTGCCGGCGGCCAGGGCGATGGGCAGAAAATACTTGGTGAGCATAAGGTTCGTCTCCGTGATTCATCCCTACCTCCGTGAAACGAAGGACAGGGCGGAATTCCGTCGGAGCGGTGCGGATCACATCTTCGTTAGCGAGCAGCGCCTTCATTGAGCGTCGCCACCGTCTTCAGCGCGCCGTCCAGCATGTCGCCCTTTTCGTCCTTCAGCGCCGCCTCGCGCAGGCGGCGGATCCAGGCGGCGGCATCGTCGCGGCCCTTGAGCGTCGGCAGCGCCGAGAGCACGCGGTCGAACTTCGACTGGGCGCGGGCATGGGTGTCGCTGTAGCCCTTGATCAGGCGGCGGCAGTTCAGGACTTCGGCGGCCAAAGCGTAGTCCTGGCGAGCATGGCCGAGCGCGAGGCCGTACCAGCGCTCCAGATGCTCGACCTCGACCCTGTGGCGCAGCAGACGGCGGCGCCAGCGGCGCAGGCCACCGATGAACCAGAGCATCGCGAAGCCGGTAAAACTGTCGGTGCGGATGTGGCGGCCGCGATTGATGCGGCGGTCGAGGAAGGCGGCGAGCTTTGGGCGATTCTCGATGTAGCTGCCGAGCCCCGCCGGCAGCGTGCCGCAGAACTCCTCGATGCGCGGGTGGAAATATTCGGTGACCTGAAGGACCGAGCCTTCCTTGACGCCGACCTCCTTGCGCACGCGCTTGTCGCGGGTCGAGCGCGTCTTCAGATCCGCAACGCGGATCATGTCGTCATAGCACATGGCGTTGGCGAGATGCTTCGCCGCCGCGATCGACAGCGCATAGCCGCGCTCCGCATTGTCCAGCGCGACAGCCTTGCCCAGCCGGTCGAGATATTCGCCGCCATAGGCGATGTCCTGGTAATCGACGACCTTCTTCAGGCCGCGCTCGGCCATGTCGCGCAGCGGTTCCGGCAGTGCTGCGACGCGGGCAGCAAGCTCCTGCCAGCCTTTCAGCAGGGTTTCGGGGCCGCTGACCTTCGCCGTCGACTTGGGTTCGGCAGCGGCAGGTTCCGCCGCCTTCTCGTCGGCCGAAGCTGCCGCGATGCCGCGCGCGCGGTCGCATGCGGCGCCGAAGGCTGCGAGACTCGCCTTGACGCCACGGCCGCCGGCGCCGATCGCCTGCTCGTAGCTTTCGCGCGTGAAGGGCAGCGCGTCGGAACCAGCCAGCGCGCCGAGCAGGCTGGCGGATATCATCGTGCCGTTGTCGGCGGCGATCTTTTCCATGTCGAAAGCGATGAAGCGCTTTGCTGCTGCCTGCGCTGTCGCGTGGACCTTCTCCGACGACGAGGCGCGGCCGTCACCCGGCTCGATCTTTTCCGAGACGGCGGCGATACGATGCGAAGAGGTGATCAGCGTCGTGCGCTCGGGCGTGACGAAGCCGCGGATGATGGCGCGGCCGGCCTCCATCAACTCGGCGGCGATCAGGATATCGACGTCGCCCTGCGACGGCGACAGCGCGAAGACCGGCAGCCGGCCGGTGTCGCGGGCCATCTCGATGTAATAGATCGTCGCGCCGGTGCGCTGGGCGACGCCGGCCACGGAGGTCGATTGCGCGATATAGCCGTTGCGTTCGGCGACATCGGTGATCCAGTCGGCGAGCACGCCGCCGCCCTGGCCGCCGACGGCGAGCACAGCGAGTTTTATCACGCGCTCGTCAACTAAAGCGCCTGCCTTCGGGCGCAGGGGGGAAGCCTGGTCAAGCATCGGCGAACGTCAAACGGCGGCTTTCGCGGCGGCGCTGCAACAGGCCGATCACGGCACGGCGCGCGCTCTCCAGGAAACGGTCCCAGCGGCCGGGATTGTGGACGACATCGGCGCGGTAGAAGGACGGGCAGAGCACGGCCGCATCCGCCACCTCGCCGCAATTGCCGCAGCCGACGCAGTTCTGGTCGATCGATGCGACCGGATCGTCGCGCAGCGGATCGTCGAGCGTCTTCACCGACAGCGACGGGCAGCCGGAGAGGCGCATGCAGGCATGGTCGCCGGTGCAGATGTCCTCGTCGACGCCGAATTTCGGTTTGACAACGCGCTCGCCGCCCTTGATCGCCTTGTCGACCAGCGGCTTTTCGCGCCGCTGGCGGTTGAGCATGCATTCCGACGAGGCGACGATGACCTTCGGCCCCTTCTCCTCTGTCGTCAGCGCGTCGCGCAGCGTGTCGCGCATCTTGCCGACGTCATAAGTGCGGTCGATGTGGCGCAGCCATTTGACGCCCATGCCCTTCACCGCTTCGTCGATCGGATGTTTTGTGGACTTGGTGCGGTTGTTGGCGCGCGAGGACAGGATGTCCTGCCCGCCGGTGGCGGCCGAGTAGAAATTGTCGACGATGACGATGACGCCGTCATTTTTGTTGAAGACGGCATTGCCGATCGAGGAGGTGAGGCCATTGTGCCAGAAGCCGCCATCACCGACGAAAGAGATCGAGCGGCGTTTCGCTTCCGGCGAGTTGAAGGCGGAGGCGGACGCCGGCCCGAGCCCGTAGCCCATGGTGGTGGCGCCGAGCTCGAAGGGCGGCATGATCGAGAACAAATGGCAGCCGATGTCGGAGGCGATATGGTGCTTGCCGAGTTCCTGCTCGACCAGCTTGGTCGCGGCGAAGATCGGCCGCTCGGGGCAGCCGACGCAGAAGCCCGGCGGACGTCCAGGCACGACATTGATGAGATCGGCGGTGTCGACGCCCTCGCCCGTTTTGTTCGGCGCGCGCACCTCGCCCGGCAGCAGATGCGGGGCGTTGGCGCGCAGGAAGGAGCCGATGCCGTCGAGCATCACCTGCCCGGTATATTCGCCGGCCATCGGCAAATGCTCCTTGCCGACCAGCCTGGTGCCGCGGCCGGCCTTGTGCAGCATCGCGGCAAAGGCCTGCTCGATATAGTTGGGCTGCCCCTCCTCGACGACCAGAACCGCCTGCTTGCCTTCGCAGAACGAAAGAAACTCGTCGTCGACCAGCGGATAGACGGCGTTGAGCACATAAAGCGGCACGTCGGAACCACCATAAGTGTCGGCAAGACCGAGCCGCTGCAGCGCGCGGATGACGGAATTATACATGCCGCCCTGCATGACGATGCCGACCGAGCCGTGGTCCGGCCCGAACATCTCGTTGATCTTGCGGCTCTTGATGAATTCCACCGCGGCCGGCCAGCGCTTGGCGACCTTCTCCTTCTCATGTAGGAAAGAGGCTGGCGGCAACACGATGCGGCCGGTGTCGCGGCGCGGCGCGGCAAGCGCGTCGGCGACCGACATAGGCGGGCGCTTGTTGGCCTTGGCGGTGAAGTGGCCGTGGACATGGCAGCAGCGGATGCGCACCTGCAGCATCACCGGCGTGTTGGAGGCCTCCGACAGTTCGAAGCCGTCCTCCACCGCCTTGACGATCGAAGGCAGGTTCGGACGCGGATCGAGCAGCCAGACCTGGCTCTTCATGGCGAAGGCATGGCTGCGCTCCTGCATGATGGACGAGCCCTCGCCATAGTCCTCGCCGACGATGATCAGCGCACCGCCGGTGACGCCGCCGGACGCTAGGTTCGCAAGCGCATCGGACGCGACATTGGTGCCGACCGTCGACTTGAAGGTAGCGGCGCCGCGGATCGGGTAATGCACCGAAGCGGCGAGCATCGCAGTGGCGGTCGCTTCGGAAGCGCTCGCCTCGAAATGCACGCCGAGCTCGCCCAGGATGTCTTGCGCATCGGCCAGCACGTCCATCAGATGGCTGATCGGAGCGCCCTGATAGCCGCCGACATAGCCGACACCGCATTGCAGCAGCGCCTTGGTGATGGCGAGGATGCCTTCGCCCGCAAATTCCTCGCCGGCGCCCAGCCTCAGCTTCTCGACTTCCTTGGCAAAAGACCGTTCGGCCATCTCTGCCTCCTTCCGTTGCCGCCTTCCCGTTGCCTTTGGGCGGGCGGCGCGTACATCAACTCAAATGTCGTGCTTGCGGATGTTCTTCAGCATCTTCTGCAGGATCGCGATCAGCGCGGCGTATTCGGTATCGTCGACATCCTCGAACATCGCCTCGAAGGCGTCGTGCATGGCAGGCCAGGCGCGGGTGAAGAGCGCGCGCCCGTCATCGGTCAGAAACACATGGCGGAAACGGCTGTCGCTGACGCCCTGCTCGCGCCGCACAAGGCCCTGGCCTTCCAGCGTGTCCAACGTGCGGCTCAAGGTCGACTGCTCGATGACCGTGTATACCGAGAGGTCGTTGACGGTGACGCCGTCGGTGACCGACAGCACCGCCAGCGTGCGCACCTGCGGAATGGTCAGGCCCTGCTTACGGAAATCCTCGCGCAAAGTGGCGTTGTAGCGGCCCATGATGCGGTTCATCAGATAGGGCGCGAATTGCTGCAGTCCGATCTGGCCGAGGGTCGAGATGCGCTGGCGCTTTTCGACAGGTTTCTGATCCATCAGAGCCTCCCCGCCAGAAGAAAGCCGGAACCGCCGCCAAGGCCGGCGCCCGGATGGGTCGAGGCGCCGATGTGATAGAGGCCCTTGATGCCGGTCTCGTGGTTTCGGCTTGCCTTGAACGGCCGCCACAGGAAGGACTGGTCGATGGTGGACGAGCCGCCATAGGGATCGCCGCCGACCAGGTTGATGTTCATCGCCTCGAGATCGGCCGGCGAATAGGCGCGGCGCGCGATCACGCTCTCGCGGAAGCCGTCGACGTGGTTGGCGAGGATCGCCTCGACGCGGTCGGCATAGGCCTCGCGCAACGCTTCGGTCCAGCGGCCGTCGGCGGGCACTTCGAGCTTGCCCGCGGCATCGCCCTTGATGCGGCGCGGCGCCTCGGGAAGTTGCAGCCACAGGATCGCCTTGCCTTCCGGGCAGCGCGAGGGATCGAGCGCGTGCGGCTGACCGACGCAGATGGTCGGCACTTCCGGCAGCAGGCCGCGCACGGCCTCGTTGCAGGCTTTCGAGACACCGTCGAGCCCCGGCGTCAGATGCAGCAGCGCCACCTTGCCGAGGCCCTCGCCGCGCCATGCGGGCGGCTTGTTCAGGGCGTAGTGGATCTGGAAGTTGCCTTTGCCGTAGCGATAGGACTGCGTGGCTTTTGTTGCCACCTCCGGCGCGTCCTTGCCGAGCAGGCGGCCGTAGAGCTGCGTCGGCGTGACCGAGCAGATGACGCTCTTTCCCACTGTCAGCGTTTCACCGGAGGCCAGACGCACGCCGGTGGCGCGGCCGCCGGTCTGAACGATCGAGGCGGCATCGGCGTTGACGCGGATTTCGCCGCCGCGTTCCTTTATCAGCGCCTCGAAGGCGGCGAGCAGGTTCCTGGCGCCGCCCTTGACGATCGGCGCGCCGGCCGCCTCCAGCGCGAAAGCGATGACCTTGGCGATCTGGCCGGAAAAGGCGTCTTCAGGGCCGAGCCCTGCATGCAGCACCCAGGGCGCCCAGAGCGCGCGGATGAGTTCGGATGCGTAAGTCGTTTCCAGCCAGCCGCGCGCGGGCACCAGCGCCTCGCCCATGAAGGCGGCAAGATCGCGCGGGCCGCGCCGCCAGGCCTCGCCGGCGATAAGCTTCGTCGTCGGATAGGACCAGAGCGCGCCGCCGAGCAGGCCGAACAGCAGCCCGGCATTGCGCTCGATGCCGCCGACATCGGTGCCGTGACGGTCGCCATCGCCCGAGGCAATTGCGTTCAGCGCCGCGATGTTGGCTGCGCGGTCGGTGGTTATGACGGCATGGCTGCCGTCGGGCGTGAGCACGCCTGTCGGCGTGGCGGTGTGGCAGAACTCCAGCCCGTGCCGCGCGAGGTCCTTGCCGAGCGCGGCAAAAGCCGGCGAGGTGATGAACAGCACGAAGGTCGTGGCCATCACGTCATGGACGAAGCCGGGCGCAGTGACCTCCTCGGTGCGCATGCAGCCGCCGATGCGGTCGTTGCGCTCGAGCACGAGCACCTTGGCGCCCTTGGCGCCAAGCATGGCCGCGCAGACCAGGGCGTTGATGCCGCTGCCGACGATGATGTGATCGACGTCGCTCATCGTCGTGGCCTTGGCTTTAACCCCGAGGCACCAGCGCCAGCGCGCGGATCGGGCTGCCGGTGCCGCGCTCGATCTTGAGCGGAGCGGCGATCAGGATCGCACCCTTCGGCGGCAGCTGGTCGAGGTTGCACAGGCTGGCGAGGCCATAGCGGTTGGCCTTGTGCATCAGCGTGTGCGCCGGGAACGGCGGCTCCATCCCTCCTGCTTTACCGGCATCCGTGCCGATCGTCTCCGAACCCCAGCCCTTGATATCCTTACTGATCAAGAACTGGATGGCTTCCGCCGTCGGGCCGGGCGTGTGGGGGCCGGTTTCGTTGGCGTTGAGGAACTCGGCTTCCGAACCGTTACGCTTGTACCAGTCGGTGCGCATCACCACCCACTCGCCGGGATTGATGGCGCCGTGCTTGGCTTCCCAGGCCTTGATGTGGTCGACGGTGAGCAGGAAATCGTGGTCCGCCGCGGCTTCCGCCGAGCAGTCGATGACGTTGACCGGGCCGATGAAATTCTGCGCCGGAATGGTGTCGGTGGCGCCGTCCGGATAGTCCTTGCCGGTGATCCAGTGCTGCGGCGCGTCGAAATGCGTGCCCGAATGCTCGCCGAGCTTCAGCCAGTTCCAGGCCCACCACGGCCCGTTCTTGTCGTATTTGGAAATCTCATGGATCTCGACCTTCGGCGTGTCGACGGCGAGCTCCGGCGGCAGCTTGATCAGCGGCGTGTCCGGCCCGAGCGGCGCCGTCAGGTCGACCACCTTGATGGCGCCCGAGAGCAACTGGCCGGCGACCTCGCCGAGGAGTTTCTGCGTATCCATGGTCTTTCGTTCCCTCTAGTTCGTGATCATCAAGGCTCGTTGCGGCCCTTAATATACCTACTAGACGAAAACATATGCATCTGCAATTATCTTTAAGCATAAAGCATTTTGGGGCGGGGCGTGAGCGAGTTCGACGCCATCTTTGTCGGGGCGGGCCACAACAGTCTGGCATGCGCCGCGCATTTGGCGCTCAAAGGCTGGAAAATAGCGGTTTTCGAGCGCAGCGAGGCAATCGGCGGCGCGGTGCGGACCGCCGAATACACGCTTCCCGGCTTCCGGCACGATTTCGGCGCGATGAATTTGAGCCTGTTCGCCGGCTCGGCCTTCCACCGGAAATATGCAAATGAATTGAAAAGCCACGGGCTGGAGTTCGCGCCCGTCGCAGACTGTTTCGCCAGCGCCTTCCCGGACGGGACATGGTTCGGCGTCAGCAACGATCTCGAAAAGACGGCGTCGCGGCTGGCCGCCTTCTCGGCGGCGGACGCAGCCGCATGGCGCAGGCTGGTCGGCGCCTTCCCAGGCGAGGCCGAGCACCTGTTCCGCCTGCTGGGTTCACCGATGAGCGCAAGAGCGCTGGCCGGTACAGGCTGGAACCTGTGGCGCAAGAAGGGCATCGCTGGCGCGCTCGATACGACTCGGTTGCTGCTGTCATCGCCGCGCGCGTGGCTCGAGGAGAATTTCGAGACGCCGCATGTGCGCACGACGCTCGCGGCCTGGGGCATGCATCTCGACTTCGCGCCCGACATCGCCGGGGGCGCCGTGTTCCCCTATCTGGAATCGATGGCCAACCAGAGTTTCGGCATGGTGCTGGGCAAGGGCGGCGCCGACACCATCATCCGTGCCCTGGCCGGCATGGTGACGGCGGCCGGCGGCAAGATCACGACCGGCGCGGAAATCGCCGAGATCATGGTTTCCGGCGGCAAGGCGACCGGGGTCAGGCTGGCATCCGGCGAAACCCATGTCGCGACCAGGGCCGTCATTGCCAGCGTCGCGCCGAAAGCGCTCCCGGGCAAGCTGCTGCCCAATGGCTCGGGCGACGCCGGCTTCGACGCGGCGATGAAAAAATTCCGGCATGCGCCGGGCACGATGATGATCCATCTGGCGATGGACGACCTACCGGGCTGGAGCGCCGGTGCCGAGCTTCGGCAATTCGCCTATGTGCATCTGGCGCCGTCGCTCGACGCCATGTCGCGCGTCTACCAGCAGGCAATCGCCGGCCTGCTGCCCGATCAGCCCGTGCTCGTGGTCGGTCAGCCGACGGCCGTCGATCCGTCGCGCGCCCCGCAAGGCAAGCATGTGCTGTGGGTGCAGGTGCGCATGCTGCCGGCGCAGATCCTCGGCGATGCCGCGGGTAAGATCGCGCCGGCGCACTGGGACGCCGTCAAGGACGCCTATGCCGAGCGCGTGCTCGACATCATCGAGAGCTACGCGCCGGGCCTTCGGCAGAAAATCCTTGGCCGCGCGGTGTTCTCGCCGCTCGACCTCGAGCGCGAGAACCCGAACCTCGTCGGCGGCGACCAGGTCTGCGGCAGCCATCATCTGGCGCAGAATTTCCTCTTCCGTCCGGCGCGCGGCTTCGCGCGCTGGACCACGCCGGTCTCGAACCTCTTCCTCACCGGCGCCGCGACATGGCCCGGCGCCGGGACGGGCGCAGCCTCCGGCTTCATGCTCGCCCAACAGCTGGGAGGAGGTTGAGCCAAAGAGATTCCGGGATGGACAAGGCGCGGTTGCCCACCACCCGAATGAAAAAACGCCGCGCGGACAAATGACAACCAACAAGGGGAACGACCATGACCATCAACAGACGTGACTTGCTTGGGTATGGCGCCGCGGCGATCGGCGCCGCGACGCTTGGCTTGCCGAGGGCGGCCAAGGCGGCGGACGAACTCACCATCGCGTACAACGTCAACCTGCCCTCCTGGGACCCGACGACCGGCCCCTCGGCCGTCAACCCGACCATCCAGGGCCTCTATCAGTCGGTGTTCGACCAGATCATCGGCCAGAAGCCGGACCTTTCCTTCACGCCGGGCTTGCTCACCGAATGGGGCTGGAACGACGACCGCACCAAGGTGATGATGACGGTTCGCGACGGCGTGAAATGGCATGACGGCTCGCCCTTCACGGCGGAGGACGTGGTGTGGTCGCTGCAGCGGGCCGGCGACGAGAAGACCGGCAACCCGATCCAGTTCGTCTGGAAGAATGTCAACAATTTCAAGATCGACGGCAACAAGATCACCGGCGACGTCGTGCAGTTCGACCCGGTCTATTTCAAATGGATGTCGTTCCTGACGGGCTACATCCTGCCCAAGGCCTACTACGAGAAGGTCGGCGCGGAAGGCTTCGAGAAGGCGCCGATCGGCACCGGGCCGTATATGGTCGACAAATTCGAGCGCAACGCCTTCCTGCGGCTGAAGGCCAACCCGCATTACTGGGGCACGAAGCCGGCCTTCGAGAATGTGACGATCAAATTCGTCACCGACGCGGCGAGCCGCGTTGCCGAGATCGAATCCGGCTCCTCGCAGGTGACGCTCGAAATCCCCTATGAGGAATATGACCGACTGATCGCCAAGGACGGGCTCGCCGGTTCGATCAAGAACGTCTCCGACATCGGCATGATCTTCTTCAACGACATCGAGGCGATGCTGGACAAGAATGTCCGCCAGGCGGCGGTGATGGCGGTGGACAAGGAGCTTCTGGTCAAGCGCCTGCTGCGCGGCTACGGCCTGCCGATCGCGACGCTGGAGACGCCGGAATACGCGGCCTTCGATCCGTCGATCAAGGTCGAGCACAATCCGGACAAGGCCAAGGAACTGCTCGCCGCATCCGGCTACTCGCCGGAAAAGCCGGTGAAATTCACGATACAGACGACCAAGGGCTTCAAGCCCAAGGACTATGAGATGATCCAGGCGATCGTCGGCATGTGGCGCAAGGTCGGCATCGAGGCCAAAATCGAGGTCTACGAGATCGCCAAGCACTACGAACTGCGCGCCGCCGACAAGCTGGCACCGGCCGCCTTCTACAATTGGGGCAACTCGATCGGCGACCCGACCACCTCGACGGGCTTTGCCATGTACGGCCCGAGCCCGCATTCGGTGTGGGACAGCCAGGACCTGATCGACATGATCAACCCGCTGTGGGGCGAGAAGGACGAGGCCAAGCGCATCGCCGGCTGGAAGGCCGTCGACAAGTACATCGCCGAGCAGGCCTATGTGCTGCCGCTGATGCAGTATGCGCAGCCGATCGTGCACTCGAAGAAGGTCAATGTCGTGCAGCACGTGTCCGGCGCGCTGTTGCCGGCGCTGATGACGCCGGCCGCCTGATCGAAATGAGGAGGCGCGGTAGCGTGCCCCCTTCAACGACGCAGCCCCCTCATCCGGCCCTTCGGGCCACCTTCTCCCCCAGGGGAGAAGAGGTCGCCGACGGCTGAGCCAGCCTCTTCTCCCCACCGGGGAGAAGGTGGCCGCGAAGCGGCCGGATGAGGGGGAGTCCGTTCAGAGTGATTACGCGCGCATGCTGCTGCAGAGATTCTTCGTTCGTCTGTTGACGATGCTGGTGACGCTGTTCGGCGTCGCCATCGTCGTCTTCGTCGTCATCCGCGTCGCGCCCGGCGACCCGATCGCCATGATGCTGCCGCCCGGCGCCAGCAATGACGACATTGCGCGGCTGCGTGCGCTCTACGGGCTCGACAAGTCGATCGTGCAGCAGTTCTTCATCTGGCTCGCCGGCGTGCTGCATGGCGATTTCGGCACGTCGATCTCGCTGCGCCAGGACGTGCTCGGCCTTGTCTTCAACCGGCTGCCGGCAACGCTGGAGCTTGCGACCGTGGCACTGCTGATGGCGGTGGCGATCGGCGCCACCGCAGCAATCCTCGGCGCGCGTTCACGCGGCACGGCGCTCGAAGCCGGCATCGACATTGCCAGCGGCGCGACGCTCTCCATCCCCGATTTCCTCTGGGGCCTGGTGCTGATCCTGCTCTTCGGCGTGCTGGTGCCCGTCTTCGACATTTCCGGCCGCGTCTCGCCGCAGCTGGACCTGCCTTTCATCACCCAGTTCTACTTGGTCGAAAGTATCTTGAGACTCCGCTTCGACCTCACCTGGGATCTCATCAAGCACATGCTGATGCCGGCCGTTGCCCTGGCGCTGCCGCTGGCGGCGATCATCGCGCAGCTCTTGAAACAGTCGCTGAAGGAAGTTCTCGACCTCGACTATGTCGTGCTCGCCCGGGTGAAAGGTTTTTCGGAAACTCAGGTGATCCTGCGCGAGGCGCTGAAGAATGCGGCGCTGCCGACGCTGACGCTGGTCGGCGTGCAGTTCACCTTCCTCATCGGCGGCACCGTCATCGTCGAGCGGCTGTTTTCCTATGAGGGCCTTGGCAACATGGCGATCGACGCCGTCATCAACCGCGACCTGCCGCTGATCCAGGGGATCGTGCTGGTGTTCGCGCTGCTCTTTGTGCTGATCAACCTTGCTGTCGACATGATGTATGCGCTGCTCAATCCGAGACTGCGTCATGGATGAGGCGCGCATCGCCCGACGAGCCTCAAGCCCGCGGCTGTGGCTGGCCGGCGGCTGGCTTCTGCTGGCGCTGCTCGCGGCGATCTTCGCGCCGCTGGTCGCGCCGCAGGACCCGCTGGCGCAGGACCTGATGCTGGAGCGCCTGCCTCCCTTCTGGCTGGACGGCGCCGAACCCGGCTATTGGCTGGGCACCGACAGCCTGGGGCGCGATCTTCTCTCGCGGCTGATCTTCGGCGGACGCATCGCCTTCATCGTCGCTTTCGCGGCGGCGACGTCCGCCTGCCTCATCGGCTCGGCATTGGGGCTGATCGCCGGCTATTTCGGCGGCTGGGCCGACCGCATCATCTCGCGCATCGTCGATGTCTGGATGGCCTTTCCGCCGGTGCTGTTCGCGATCCTTCTGGTCGCGGTGCTGGGCACGGGCCTCAGCTCCGTGATCCTCGCCATCGCGATCATCGACTGGACGCGCTTCTGCCGGGTGATCCGCGCCGAGGCGATGAGCCAGGCGCGCATGGATTATGTCGAGAGCGCGCGCATCGCCGGCTATGGCCGCATCGGCATCATGCTGCGTGAAGTGCTGCCCAATGTGCTGCCGTCGGTGGTGGCGCTGCTGTCGCTCGAAATGGGCATCGCCGTCATTGTCGAAGCGATCCTCTCCTTCGTCAACCTGTCGATCTCGACCGACGACCCGACCTGGGGCAGCATCATCGCCGAGGGCCGGCTGTCGATCCACCAGGCCTGGTGGGTGCTGGTGTTCCCGCTGATCACGCTGATCCTCACCGTGCTCTCCTTCAGCCAGTTCGGCGAAGCGCTGAAGGCGCGTTTCGATCCGGTGCTGCGATGAGCGCGTGCCTCGACATTTGCGAACTCAGCGCCGTGCTGCCCAACGGCCAGCGCGTGCTGCGCTCGGTGTCGCTCTCTGTCCAGCCGGGCGAAGTGCGCGCGCTGGTTGGCGAAAGCGGCGCCGGCAAGACGATGATCGGCAAGGCGGTGCTCGGCGTGCTGCCGAAAAGCGTGCGCGTCGTCGAAGGCGAGATGCTGATCGAAGGCGAGGACCTGGGCCGCCTCGATGCCAAGGCGCGGCGCAATCTAATCGGCGCGCGCACGGCGCTGATCCCGCAGGATCCGCTGACCGCGCTCAACCCGTCGCGCCGCATCGGCGCGCAGATGACCGACCGGCTGGTGCGCATCCTCGGCTGGAGCGGCGAGCGGGCCGACCAGCGTATCCGCCAATTGCTCGACGAGGTGCAGATCCGCGACCCTGAGCGCGTGCTGAAGAGCTATCCGCACGAGCTCTCCGGCGGCCTGCGGCAGCGCGTGCTGATCGCGGCGGCTTTCGCGGCGGAGCCGAGGCTGATCGTCGCCGACGAGCCGACGACGGCGCTGGACGTGACGGTGCAGAAGCAGATCCTGCGGCTGATCGCGCAGTTGCAGCGCGAGCATGGCACGGCGATCCTGTTCGTCACCCACGATCTCGGCGTCGTCGCCAAGATCAGCCAGAAAGTGTCGGTGCTCTATGCCGGCAAGGTGGTGGAGGAGGCCGAGACCGCCCAGCTCTTCGCCGCTCCGCAGCACGCTTATACGCGGGCACTGATCGCGGCGACGCCGCGCTACACGGATCCATACGCATCGCTGAAGCCGGTGGACGAGAGCGTGCTTGCCGGGCTCACGGCCGAGATCGCGGCTGCCGACAACGACTGGAGGCCCGGCCATGGCTGAGCCGCTGTTTTCCGTGCGCGGCCTGAAGGTGGCGCTGCCCGACATGACGCGCAAGCCGTTGATCGGCCGCGCGCCGCTGGCGGAAATCCTGAAAGGGCTCGATTTCGACCTGCCCAAGGGATCGGTCACCGGCATCGTCGGGGAATCCGGTTCCGGCAAGTCGACGCTCGGACGCGCGCTGGTTCGGCTGCTCGAGCCGAGCGCCGGCGCGATCAGCTTCGAAGGGCGCGACATCAGCCATCTTTCGGAGGCCGAGCTGCGGCCGCTGCGCCGCGACCTGCAGATGATCTTCCAGGACCCGATGTCGTCGCTCAACCCGCGGCATACGATCTTCAACATCATCGCAGCCCCCTTGCGACAGAACGGGCTTGGCGACCGGCTTAAGGAACGCGTCGCGGAAGCCTTGCTGCGCGTCGGCCTGCCGCAGGGCTTCGCCAGCCGCTATCGGCATGAGCTTTCGGGCGGCCAGCGCCAGCGGGTCGGCATCGCGCGGGCGCTCGCGCTGTCACCGAAATTCGTGCTGGCCGATGAGATCGTCTCCGGCCTCGACGTGTCGACGCAGGCGCAGATCCTGACCTTGTTGGAGAAGCTCGCGGCCGAGATGGGGCTGACGGTGGCCTTCATCAGCCATGACCTGTCGGTGATCCGTCGGCTCTGCCAGCAGGTCATCGTCATGCGCGAGGGCAGGATCGTGGAGGCCAGCGCCACGGACGCGCTGTTCGACAACCCGAAGGAGGCCTACACGCGCGACCTGCTCGCCGCCATTCCGCTCCCCGAGATCGATCCGGACTGGCTGCTGCCGAAGGTGCCAGCATGAATTGAGTTTCGATATCCGCACGCCGACCAGCGGGCCTCGGATGTGCGCCAGGACAAGTCGGCCCGCCAATGGAGGGTGACATGAAATACGCAATCCAGGCGGCGATCCTCGCGGCCTCTTTGTTCGGCGCAATGGGAGCTGCATCCGCGGATTCGATCCCCGGCATGCGCGGGCACGACCATACCGGCATCACCGTGCCCGACATGAAGCAGGCCGTCGATTTCTTCACCACTATCGTCGGCTGCAAGAAGGCGATGTCCTTCGGGCCGTTCGCCGACGACAAGGGCACCTTCATGCAAGACCTGCTCGGCGTCGATCCGAAGGCGGTTATCGAGGAGATCACTCAGATCCGTTGCGGCTACGGATCGAACATCGAGCTGTTCAAATACACGGCACCTGACCAGAAGGACGCAACGCCCAAGAACAGCGATATCGGCGGCTATCACATCGCCTTCTATGTAGACGACGTCGCCGCGGCGAAGGCCTATCTCGAGAGCAAGGGCGTGAAGACCAGGATGGGGCCGCTGCCGGTGAAGGAAGGCCCGGCCGCCGGCCAGACCATCCTCTATTTCCAGGCGCCGTGGGGGCTGCAGCTGGAGGCGATCAGCTACCCCGAAGGCATGGCCTACGAAAAGGGCGCCGAGACGGTGCTGTGGAGCCCGAAGGACCCGGCCAAGTGACGAACCAAACGCATCGACGGCGATCATTCAATTATAAAACTTCAAGCTTGAAATAATTGCCGCGCGGCGCGATACTGAGAGTTGGGATCGCCGGCCTTCGCCGGCGGCTCCCGACACCTTATGGAGTTTACGCAATTCCGGACGGAAAACCGCTACGCACTTTTCCTGGAATTGCTCTAGAGGAGATCGCAAGACATGAAGGTTGCGGTTCTCGGCGGCGGACCGGCCGGACTCTACTTTGCCATCTCGCTGAAGCTGCGCGACGCCGCGCATGAGGTGACTGTCTATGAGCGCAACCGCCCGGACGACACGTTCGGCTGGGGCGTGGTGCTGTCAGCGGAGACGCTGGATAACCTGACCAAAAACGACCCGGTCAGCGCCGTCTGGATCAAGAAGCATTTCGCCTATTGGGACGACATTGCCGTCATCCATGACGGCGTGCGCACGGTGTCTTCCGGCCACGGCTTCTGCGGCATCGGCCGCAAGCGGCTGTTGATCCTGTTGCAGCGGCGCGCCCGCGAGCTCGGCATCAAGATGATGTTCGAGACCGAGATTTCCGACCCGAAACCCTTCATGGAAACGCACGACCTGGTGGTCGCCGCCGACGGGCTGAACTCGAAGTCGCGCGCCGCCTTCGCGGACGTCTTCAAGCCGGACATCGACACCCGCAAATGCAAGTTCGTGTGGCTTGGCACCACGCAGAAATTCGACGACGCCTTCACCTTCATCTTCGAGAAGACGGAGCATGGCTGGGTGTGGGCGCATGCCTACCAGTTCGACAGCGAGACCGCGACCTTCATCGTCGAATGCAGCGAGCAGACCTGGAACGCTTTCGGCTTCGGCCAGATGACGCAGCAGGAATCGATCGCGGTCTGCGAGCGCATCTTCGCAAAGCATCTCGGCGGCCATCCGCTGATGACCAACGCCAACCACATCCGTGGTTCGGCCTGGATCAACTTCCCACGCGTGCTGTGCGAGCGCTGGTCCTACAAGAACCTGGCGCTGATGGGCGATGCCGCGGCATCGGCGCATTTCTCGATCGGCTCCGGCACCAAGCTGGCGCTGGAAAGCGCGGTGGCGCTCGCGGATTATGTCGAAGCCGAGCCCGATCTGGAGGCGGCCTTCCGCAAATATGAGGATGCGCGGCGCACCGAGGTGCTGAAGCTGCAATCGGCGGCGCGCAATTCGCTGGAATGGTTCGAGGAAGTCGAACGATATCTCGGGCTTGATCCAGTCCAGTTCAACTATTCGCTGCTCACCCGCTCGCAACGCATCAGCCACGAGAACCTGCGCCTGCGCGACGCCGAATGGCTTGCGGGGGCCGAGGAGTGGTTCCAGCGCAAGGCCGGCGCCGGCGGCAACAGCCTGCGCCGCGCGCCGATGTTCGCGCCGTTCAAGCTGCGCGACATGGCGCTCACCAACCGCATCGTCGTGTCGCCGATGGCGCAGTACAAGGCCGTCGACGGCTGCCCGACCGACTGGCATTTTTCTCACTATGCCGAGCGCGCCAAGGGCGGCGCGGGGCTTGTCTATATCGAGATGACCTGCGTCAGCCCGGAGGGGCGCATCACGCCCGGATGCCCCGGCTTCTACAAGCCCGAGCACGAGGTTGCCTGGAAGCGGCTGGTCGATTTCGTCCACGCCGAGACTGAAGCGAAAATCTGCGCCCAGATCGGCCATTCCGGCGCCAAGGGCTCGACCCGCCTCGGCTGGGAAGGAACCGACGTGCCGCTCATCTCGGGGAACTGGCCGGTGATGGCGCCTTCGGCCGTGCCGTGGTCGCCGCAGAACCAGGTGCCGAAGGCGATGGACCGCGTCGACATGGACATGGTTCGCGACCAGTTCGTCGCTTCGGCTGAGATGGCCGCGCGCTGCGGCTTCGACATGCTGGAGATCCATGCCGCGCATGGCTATCTGCTGTCGGCCTTCATCACGCCGCTGACCAACCGCCGCACCGACGAGTATGGCGGCTCGCTGGAAAACCGCATGCGCTATCCGCTGGAGATCTTCCATGCGGTGCGCGCGGTGTGGCCGGCCGAGAAGCCGATCTCGATGCGCATCTCGGCCAATGACTGGGTCGGCATCGAGGGCGTGACCCCGGCGGACGCCGTCGAGATCGCCAGGTTACTCCATCAGGCGGGCGTCGATCTCTGCGACGTGTCGGCCGGGCAGACCACCATCGCCGCCAAGCCGGTCTATGGCCGCATGTTCCAGACGCCATTCTCCGACCGCATCCGCAACGAGGTCGGCATGGCGACGATGGCTGTCGGCAACATCTACGAACCAGACCATGCCAACTCGATCCTGATGGCCGGCCGCGCCGACCTGGTAGCGCTGGCCAGGCCGCATCTTACCGATCCCTACTGGACGCTGCATGCGGCGGTCACACTTGGCGACCGCGGCGTCAAATGGCCGGATCCTTATTTGCGCGGACGCGACCAGATCTACCGGCTGGCCGAGCGCGAAGCTGCAGCGGGGCTCAAAGTATGAGCGCCGCGCGCGAAATTGCCGGCAAGCACGCGCTGGTTACGGGCGGCGGCTCCGGCGTCGGCAAGGCGATCGCGTTTGCGCTGGCGGAAGCCGGCGTGAACGTCACCATCTGCGGGCGGCGCGAAGCGGCGCTGGCCGAGGTCGCGAAGGAGAATAACCGCATCGCTGGGCTCGCCGCCGACGTCACGAACGAGGCCGAAATGGCGGATGTGTACCAGAAGGCCGAAGCCGCGCGCGGGCCGTTCGATATCGTCGTCGCCAATGCCGGCATGGCGGGCAGCGCGCCGGCGCACAAGACCGCGCTTGCGGACTGGCAGCGTACGCTCGACGTCAACCTCACCGGCGCCTTCCTGACGGTGAGGCCGGCGCTGGCAGGCATGCTGGCACGGAAGGTCGGACGCATTGTCTTCGTCGCCTCCACTGCCGGCTTGAAGGGTTACGCTTATGTCGCGCCTTACGTCGCCGCCAAGCACGGCGTCGTCGGGCTGATGCGGGCCTTGGCCGCCGAGACCGCCAAATCCGGAGTCACCGTCAACGCGGTCTGCCCGGGCTTCGTCGAGACCGAGATGCTGGAAGAATCCATTCAGCGCATCGTCGAGAAGACGGGACGTTCCGCCGACGAGGCGCGCGCGAACCTCGCGGCGACGAACCCGCAAGGGCGTTTCGTCCAGCCGGAGGAAGTCGCCTCGGCGGTGCTGTGGCTGTGCAGCGATGCCGCGCGATCGATCACCGGACAGGCGATTTCGATTTCGGGAGGCGAGACATGGTAGCGGGACCGACCTCAACCGGGCCGGGCAAGGAGAGGCTGCGGCTGTGGATCCGCCTGCTGCGCGCCTCGCGCACCATCGAGGCCGAGCTGCGCGAGCGGCTGAAGAAGGAGTTCGACACCACGCTGCCGCGCTTCGACGTGATGGCGGCGCTCTACCGATCGCCGGAAGGCATGCTGATGAGCGACCTGTCGCGCTTCCTTCTGGTGTCGAATGGCAATGTGACGGGCATCGTCGACCGGCTGGTTTCCGAAGGGCTGGTGACGCGGGCGCGGCGCAACGGCGACCGCCGCACCTCGATGGTGCGGCTGACCGAGGAAGGCTCGAAATCCTTCGCCGCGATCGCCGCCGCGCATGAGAATTGGGTCGGCGAACTGCTCGGCACCGTCAGCGAGGACGAGGCGCGCCGGCTGACCGGCATGCTGAAATCGTTCCGCAGCAATTGGGAGGGACGCGAATGAGCACTATCGCCAAGCTCAAGCCGAAACATTTCCTCTGGGATGTCGAAGGCAAGATCGCGAAGATCCGGCTCGACCGTCCCGAGCGCAAGAATCCGCTGACCTTCGACAGCTATGCCGAGCTGCGCGACACCTTTCGTGAGCTCGTCTATGCCGAGGATGTCGACGCCGTGGTGTTCCTGCCCAATGGCGGCAATTTCTGCTCGGGGGGCGATGTCCACGACATCATCGGGCCGCTGGTCAAGATGGACATGAAGCAGTTGCTCGCCTTTACGCGCATGACCGGCGACTTCGTCAAGGCGATGCTCAATTGCGGCAAGCCGATCATTTCCGCGGTCGACGGTGTGGCGGTGGGCGCCGGCGCGATCATCGCCATGGCTTCCGACATCCGCATCGCCACGCCCGAAGCCAAGACCGCCTTCCTGTTCACCCGCGTCGGCCTCGCCGGCTGCGATATGGGCGCCTGCGCGATCCTGCCGCGCATCATCGGCCAGGGCCGCGCCGCCGAGTTGCTCTACACAGGCCGCACGATGAGCGCCACTGAGGGCGAGCGCTGGGGCTTCTACAACCGCCTGGTCGATGCGGCGGCACTGGAAGCCGACGCGCTCGACATGGCGGCGCGCATCGTTTCCGGACCGACCTTCGCGCATGGCATCACCAAGACGCAGCTCAACCAGGAATGGTCGATGAGCCTCGACCAGGCGATCGAGGCGGAAGCGCAGGCGCAGGCGATCTGCATGCAGACCGGCGATTTCGAGCGGGCGTACAAGGCGTTCGTGGCGAAGGAAAAACCGGTGTTCGAGGGGAATTGAGGATGAGCGGTTTTCGCCCAGGCACCGGCGCAGGAGGTTCCCTCCATGCCTGACCGTTCCTTCCTCAACTGGCCCTTCTTCGAAGACCGCCACCGCCAGCTTGCCGAACGCCTCGACAGCTGGTGCGCGAAAAACCTCCCCGTCGACCACCACGAGGTCGACGCTGCCTGCCGCGCGCTTGTCGCGAAACTCGGCCGCGACGGTTGGCTGAAGCCGACAGCGCTCGACCCCGCCAATCCCGGCCCGCTCGACGTGCGCACGCTATGCATCACCCGCGAGACGCTGGCCCGCCATGACGGGCTCGCCGATTTCGCCTTCGCCATGCAGGGGCTCGGTACTGGAGCAATCACGCTGTTCGGCACGCCGGAGCAGCAGCGCTGGCTGGAAAAGACGCGAGCCGGCCAGGCGATTTCCGCCTTTGCGCTGTCAGAGCCACGCTCGGGCTCGGATGTCGCCAACATGGAAATGACCGCCGTCCGCGACGGCGACTTCTATGTGCTTTCCGGCGAAAAGACCTGGATCTCCAACGGCGGCATCGCCGACCTCTATGTCATCTTCGCCCGCACCGGCGAGGCACCGGGCGCCAAGGGGATCTCCGCCTTCATCGTGCCGGGCGACGCCAAGGGCCTTGGCATTGCCGAACGGCTCGAGGTGATCGCCCCCCATCCGCTGGCCAGATTGTCGTTCGACAATGTGCGCGTTCCGGCTTCCGCTCTGATCGGGAAGCCTGGCGATGGTTTCCGTATCGCCATGTCGGTGCTCGACGTCTTCCGCTCCACGGTGGGCGCGGCGGCACTCGGCTTCGCGCGGCGTGCGCTGGACGAGAGCGTCAGCAGAGCGGCTGAGCGCAAATTGTTCGGCGCGCCGATGGCCGAGTTGCAGATGGTGCAGGGCCATATCGCCGACATGGCGCTGGATGTCGACGCCGCGGCGCTCCTCATCTACCGCGCCGCCTGGACCAAGGACACGGGCGCCGCGCGGGTGACGCGCGAGGCGGCAATGGCGAAGCTGTTCGCCACCGACAAGGCGCAGGAGGTGATCGACAAGGCGGTGCAGCTGCATGGCGGCGACGGCGTGCGCAAGGGCCACATCGTCGAGAGCCTCTATCGCGAGATTCGGGCGCTGCGCATCTATGAGGGCGCTTCCGACGTGCAGAAGGTGGTCATCGCCAGGCAGGTGATGGGCGCCGTCTGACACCATGCCTTGCGGACCGCATTTCAACCAAGGGGGAGGCTAGACATGCACACGATCCTGCAGCCGGAAGGCTGGGCCAAACCGATCGGCTACGCCAATGGCGTGGCCGCGCAAGGGCGGCTGGTGTTCGTCGGCGGCCAGGTGGGCTGGAACGGGCAATGCCAGTTCGAGACCGACGACTTCGTCGGCCAGGTGCGCCAGACGCTCGCCAATGTCGTCGCGGTGCTGGCCGAGGCCGGCGGCGAACCGCGGCACATCACCTCCATGACCTGGTACTTCACCGACAAGGCCGAATATCTCGCCAACCTCAAGGGGATCGGCGAGGCCTACCGCGCCGTCATCGGCCGGCATTTTCCGGCGATGGCCGCCATGCAGGTGGTGGCGCTGGTCGAGGACCGCGCCAAGGTGGAGATCCAGGCGACGGCGGTTATTCCGGAGTGAGATAGCGGATATCGATCGAACGCCTGAGACCAGGCCGTAGCCGCTTGGCTACCGCCGCAATCTGTGATCAGATGATCACGCCCGCTTCGGCGGGTATGTCTTCGCACATAGACTTTGCCGGCATCCAAGGAAAGCAAAAGCGTGGCTTTGGGCTTCGAACCCGTATCGGGACGCATCACCGTCCAGGATGGCGTCTATCAGCAGCTTCGCCATGCCTTGATGGTCGGCAGTTTCGATCCCGGCCAAGTGCTGACCATCGCCTCCCTGGCCGAGGCCTTCGGCACCTCGAACATGCCGGTGCGCGAGGCCCTGCGGCGGCTGGCGGCGGAGAACGCGCTGGAGATCTCGCAGAATGGCTCGGCCTGCGTGCCGGTGGTGACGCGGGCCAGGCTCGACGACCTTTGCCGCGCCCGGCTCGCCGTCGAGGGGCTCGCCGCCGAGCTCGGCGCGCCGCGCCTGACCGCGGCCGACGTCGCCTCGCTGCAGAAGGTCACCGACGACCAGCAGGCGATCGGCCGTGACGGCAGCATCTACGAGCTGATCGCCAAGAACCAGCAGTTCCACTTCACCATCTACCGCGCTTCCGGCTCCGACGTGCTGTTCCAGTTGATCGAGACGCTGTGGCTGCGCTTCGGCCCCTATATGCGGCTGTTGTCCAACCATGTCGCGCCGCTGATGCGCGCCGGCACGATGGAACCCTCTGGACGTCACGCCGCGATCATCGCGGCCATCAGGGACAAGGATTTTCCGCGCGCCCGCGACGAGGTCGTGGCCGACATCACGGCGACTCAAGCGACGCTGCGCACGATCTGTCCCGACGTGCCCGAGCCCAAGGCAGTCGATTTCGCCGCTTTCGGCAAAGCGTCCTGATTTTTTTCAACGGCGGTAACCGAAGCGCGGAACGGTCCTGTCGCAGTCGCGCTGGACCGAGCAGTTGCCCTTTTTGACCACTTCCGCCGACTTTCTTCAGCCTTAAAGGATTGATCCTCGGCTTGTTTCGTGATCACATGATCACAAGGGAGCGAGAGACAGCAAATGTCCGGCTATTTTCTCTATCATTCGATCGGCACTTTCCCCGGCAAGGCCGAGGCGATGGCCGCCGCGCTGGCGGAATTTTCCGCGATCTGGTCGGCAGAGGACGATGGCCAGTGGCCGGCCGCGCTGGCCGCACGGCAACGCTTTATCGACGCCTGGACGCGGCTGATCGAGGCGCCGAAGGGTACGCTGACCACAGCCGAGAATGTCACGGCCGCGCTCTACAGTCTGATCGGCGGGCTTCCGGCGGAGCGCCTGGCGGGAAAACGCCTGCTGGTTGCCGGCGATTGCTTCCCGAGCCTGCATTTCCTGCTCGCGGGCCTGGCCGAACGCTTCGGCTTCACGCTCGACACCGTGCCGCTGCGGCCGGGCGAAAGCTGGGTGCGCGATGAGGATTTCATTGCCCGCTGGCAAGACGATGTTGGGCTCGCGCTCATCACCTTCGTCACCTCGACGGCCTCGCATCGCTGCGATGTCGAGCGGCTCGCCGCGCATGGCCGCGCCATGGGCAGCATCGTCGGCGTCGACGTCACGCAGGGCATCGGCGTGGCGCCGTTTTCGGTTGCCGCGACGCCGGTCGATTTCGTCGTCTCGACATCGCTCAAATGGCTGTGCGGTTCCTCCGGTGCCGGCATAGTGCAGGTCGCGCCGGAATTGCTTGCGACCTGCCGGCCGGAGCTGCGCGGCTGGTTTAGCCAGCCGAACCCGTTCTCCTGGGATCTCGACGCCTTCGCCTATGCCGACGACGCGCGCCGCTTCGATCATGGCACGCCGGCGATCCTCGCAAGCATCGCGTCGCTGCCCGGGCTGGAGTGGGTGGAAAAGACAGGCATCGACGCCATCCGCGCGCAGAACGCCGCGCTCGTCGAGCGCATCATCGGCGCGGCGCTCGACAATGGCTGGACGCTGCGTTCGCCGCTCGACGCCGGCGAGCGCGGCGGCAGCGTCATGCTCGGCTTGCCGCAAGGCGTCGAGGCGGCGACGATCATCGCCGCGCTTCGCAAGGAGCGGCTCTACTGCGACGCGCGCGGCACGACGCTCAGGCTGTCGCCCGGCATTGTCACCACGGAAGCAGCGGTCGATGCGCTGATCGCCAGACTCCAGGACCATATTGGTTCGCGGCATCGCCGCGCATCCTGATTGCAGGCACCGCCTCGCCTGCGGCGCCTGGGAGTTGGCGCCGGAAGAAGCGGAAGAGGAACCGAACCAGAGGGAAGCACAATGTTGAAACGTCTAGGACTGATTGGGGTGATGATTGCCGCGGGCGTGGCCTTCGCGGCGCCCGCCTTTGCCGACAAGATCATGGTGGGCGCCTATCCGGCCAACCCGCCGTGGGAATACAAGACCGATTCCGGCGGCTTCGAGGGTTTTGAGATCGACGTCGCCAACGACGTCGCCAAGCGCATCGGCGCCGATGTCGAGTTCCAGGATTTGGGCTTCCAGGCGCTGTTCGCGGCGACCGCTTCCGGCCGCATCGATTTCGCCGTGTCCTCGATCTCGGTGACCAAGGAGCGGCTGCAGAACCAGGGCTTCACTCAAGCCTATTACGACAGCGACGGCACCATCGTCGGCAAGGCGGATTCCGCCATCAAGTCGCTCGACGACCTCAAGGGCAAGACCATCGGCGTCATCGCCGGCTCGACCGGCGAAGCCTATATGAAGGAAAACGCCGCCAAGCTCGGCGTCGCCGAGACCAAGAGCTACAACGCCCAGCAGGACCTTCTGCTGGACGTGCAGAACGGCCGCATCGACGGCGGCGCCGGCGAGCTCGCCGGCTTCCTCTTCGCCATCAAGCAGATGCCGGCGCTGAAGATCCTGGTGCGCATCCCGACCGGCGAGCGCTTCGCGATGATGACCAAGAAGGGCCATCCGCTGCTCGAGAAGGTCAATGACGCGATCACCGCCATGAAGAAGGACGGCACCATGGCCGCGATCCACAAGAAGTGGTTCGGCGTCGACCCGGAAGCCGGAACCAGCACCGTGACGCCGGGTCCGATCCCGCAATAATCCCGCGAAATGTCGCCGCGTGAGCGCCGGCCAGACCGGCGCTCACGCTTCCGCCCTTCAGGCCCGCGAAGGCGGTGGGCTTGGCATTGCCTTCATGGTGAGCCGATGGAACTGATCGACACCTTCTTCAACTGGGGCATCCTCGTCCGATCCTTTCCGATCCTCATCCGCGGATTGGGCAACACCATCCTGCTCGGCTGCGCCGCAATCGTCTTCGGCACCATCGCCGGACTGGCGATCTGCCTGGTGCGGCTCTACGCGCCGAAGCCGTTGAGGCGGCTGGCGACGCTCTATATCGACATCTTCCGCGCGCTGCCGATCCTGGTGGTGCTGATCCTGATCTATTACGCCCTGCCCTTCGTCGGCATCCGCCTGTCGTCCTTCGTGTCGGCAGCACTTGCGCTGTCGCTGGTGCTTGCCGCCTTCACCGCGGAAGTGTGCCGCGCCGGCATCCAGAACATCCCAAAAGGTCAGTTCGAAGCGGCGGCAGCGCTCGGCCTGCCCTTCTGGGTCGCCATGCGCAAGGTTGTGCTGCCACAGGCGATCCGTGTCGTCATCCCGCCGCTGACCAGCAATTGCGTCTCCGTCTTCAAGGACACCGCGCTCGCCTCGGTCGTGGCGATGCCGGACCTCTTGAAGCAGGCGACAGACGCGCAGGCGCTGATGGCCAACCCGACGCCGCTGATCGGCGCCGCTATCATCTACCTCGCCTTCCTGTGGCCGCTGGTGCGGCTGGTCGGCTACCTCGAAGAGCGCGGCAAGGCCCGCGCCGCGCACTGATCCCCCACCTGAATCGATGACCTGAAGGAGACGCCTCGTGAACCAGCACCATGTTTCGAAAGCGCAGGACGGCGCCGCCTCATTCCCGGTCGAAAAGATCCGCGCCATGTTCCCGGCGCTCAGCCAGGCCGGCGACTTCATCTTCATGGACAATGCCGCCGGCGCGCAGATCCCGCAAAGCGTGCTCGATGCGGTGACCAACCATCTGGTCGGGCACAATGTGCAGCGCGGCGGGCGCTATGGCCGCAGCGTCACGGTCGATCAGTCGGTGGCCGAAGCCCGGACAAGCGTCGCGCTCCTGATCAACGCCTACAGCCCCTCCGAAATCTGCTTCGGCATGAACGCCACCTCGTTCATCCGCCTGGTCAGCCTCGGCATCGGCCAGATGCTTCAAGAGCGCGATGAGATCGTCGTCACCGACATGGACCATGACGCCAACATCGCCACCTGGCTGGCGCTGGAATCCGCCGGCGCCAAGTTCAAATGGTGGCGCATGCGCGAGGACGGCAATCTGCATGTCGACGACCTCAAGCCGCTGATGTCGGACCGCACCCGGCTCGTCGCCTGCACGGTGACGGCGCATTCGATCGGCTCGATCGTCGACGTCGCCTCGGTGGCCAGGATCGCGCATGCGGCCGGCGCCGAAGTGTTTTTGGACTGCGTGCATTATGGGCCGCACGGGCTGATCGACGTGCAGGCCTGGGACTGCGACTACCTCGTCTGCTCCGGCTACAAGAATTTCTCGCCGCATATGGGCTTCCTGTGGGGCCGCTTCGACACGCTGAAGCGGCTGCCGACCTTCCGCGAGGATTTCATTCCGGACGAGCCGCCCTACAAGGTCGAGGCCGGCACCTTCATCTACGAAAACGTCTCCGGCATGGACGCGGCGGTGCGCTACCTGGAATCGGTGGGCCGCAACTTCTTAGCCCAGAACAACCGCTCGCGCCGCGACAACATCGTCGCCGGCATGAACGCCATCCGCGACTACGAGCTTATGCTGGCGCGCGAGATGATGAAAGTGCTGAAGGATTGCGGCGCCACCATCTACGGCGTCGCGGACGAGGCGCGCATCCACGAGCGCGTGCCGACCTTCTGCTTCAACATCGGCAAGCTCTCACCGCAGCGCATCGTCGAGGAGATGGCCGCCATGCAGATCGGCATCCGCGACGGGCATATGTATGCGCCGCGGCTGATGAAGCGGCTGAACCTGTCGATGGACAGCGGCGCCATCCGCGCCTCGTTGGTGCATTACAACACGGTCGAGGAAGTGCGCCGGTTTGGCGAAGCGCTGCGGGCGATTATCGGGAAGCTGTCGTGATCGGATTCTTCGCGAAAGGATGGCAGGACAGCGCCCCCCTCTGTCCTGCCGGACATCTCCCCCACAAGGGGGGAGATCAGATGGCGCGCCGGCTTTCGCCAATCACCAACGTCGCAAGAATGAGCGAGGCGCCGAAACCGCCAATCTCCCCCCTTGTGG
>CCNB01000012.1:793194-796902 GCA_000824785.1 Mesorhizobium plurifarium
GGGGGGCGCGAAGGATCGCCATCCTTCGGCTAAGATTGCTGCACGGACCATGCGCGACGCTTCGCGTCGCTCCGCCCTAGGATGACGAAGCGGATAGGTTACGCCGCCTTCTTCTTCGCCAGCCTCGCCTTGATGCTGGCGATGTCGGCGCGCGGCGTCGCGGCGAACAGGGTCTTGGTGTAGGCGTGCTTGGGGTCGGAGAAGACCTCGTCGCGCGGACCGTATTCGACCGCTTCGCCGAAATACATGACCATCACGTCGTCGGCGATGTAGCGCACCACCGAGAGGTCGTGGCTGATGAAGACATAGGTCAGTTGGAACTCGTCCTGGAGGTCGGCGAGCAGATTGAGCACCTGCGCCTGCACCGAGAGGTCGAGCGCCGAAACCGGCTCGTCCAGCACCAAGAGGCTCGGATTCAGCATCAGCGCCCGGGCAATGGCGATGCGCTGGCGCTGGCCGCCGGAGAACATGTGCGGATAGCGATTGTAATGCTCGGGTCCGAGGCCGACCTTCTTCAGCATCTTCATCGCCAGGTCGCGCCTCTCCTCGGCCGGCTTGTCGGTGTTGATCAGGAGCGGCTCGCCGAGCACGTCGCCGATCTTCTGGCGCGGGTTGAGCGAGCCATAAGGGTTCTGGAAGACGATCTGCACCTTGCGGCGCATCTCCTTGGTGAGCCCGTCCCTGGCGATGTCGACCTTGTTGCCGTCGATGAACAGCTCGCCGGAGGTGGCCGGATCGATCAGCGTGATGATGCGGGCGAGCGTGGACTTACCGCAGCCGGACTCGCCGACGATCGCCAGCGTCTTGCCCTTCTCGACGCTGAAGGAGACGCCCTTCACCGCATGCACGGTGCGCGCGCCGCGGAACAGGCCGCCGCCGACGTGATAGTCGCGCTTGATGTCCTTGCCTTCGACGACCTTGGTCATGCACCGGCTCCGGAGGGCGCCGCCTCGAACAGCATGTCGGAGACGGTCGGCAGCCGGTCGCCGACGGCGTTTTCCGGCAGCGCCGAGAGCAGCGCGCGCGTGTAGTTGCTCTTCGGCGATTCAAACAGCGACAGCACGTCGGCCTCTTCCATCTTGCGGCCCTTGTACTGGACGATGACGCGGTCGGCGGTCTCGGCCACCACGCCCATATTGTGGGTGATCATGATCAGGCCCATGCCATATTTGGCCTGCAGCGAGACCAGCAGATCGAGGATCTGTTTCTGGATGGTGACGTCGAGCGCCGTGGTCGGCTCGTCGGCGATCAGGAGCTTCGGATTGCAGGCGATCGCCATGGCGATCATGACGCGCTGGCACTGGCCGCCCGACATCTGGTGCGGGAAGGAATTGAGCCTGTCCGCCGGATCAGGGATACCGACCTGCTTGAAAAGCTCGATGGCGCGCGCGCGGCGCTGGGCCTTGTCCATGCCCATGTGGAAGCGCAGCACTTCCTCGATCTGGAAGCCCACGGTGAAGCACGGATTGAGGCTGGCGATCGGCTCCTGGAAGATCATGGCGATGTCCTTGCCGATGATCTTGCGGCGGTCGGCCGGGCTGATCTTCAGAAGGTCGCGGCCGTTGAAGGTCATGCGGTCGGCGGTGACGGTGGCCGTCCACGGCAGCAAGCCCATCACCGCCAGCATCGACACCGACTTGCCGGAGCCGGATTCGCCGACGATGGCGAGCACCTCGCGCTCGTCGATATGGAGCGAGACGCCGTCGACGGCGCGGAACGGGCCGGACGCGGTCTGGAATTCGACGACGAGGTTCTGGATGTCGAGCAGCGCCATCACGACCTCCTGAGCTTGGGATCGAGGGCGTCGCGCAGGCCGTCGCCGATCAGGTTGATGGCAAGCACGGTGATGAGGATGGCGAGGCCCGGGAAGGTCACCACCCACCAGGCGCGCAGGATGAACTCGCGCGCCGAGGCAAGCATCGTGCCCCATTCCGGCGTCGGCGGCTGCGCGCCGAGGCCGAGGAAGCCGAGCGCGGCCGCTTCGAGAATGGCGTTGGAGAAGGACAGCGTACCCTGGACGATCAGCGGCGCCAGGCAATTGGGCAGGATGGTGGCGAGCATCAAACGCAGATGTCCGGCGCCCGCGACCTTCGCCGCCACGACATATTCGCGGCTCTTCTCGGCCATCACGGCGGCGCGCACCAGACGCGCGAAATGCGGCTGCAGCACCAGCGCGATCGCCAGCATGGCGTTGAACAGGCCAGGGCCGAGGATGGTGACCAGGACCAGCGCCAAGAGCAGCGACGGGAAGGCCAGGATCAGGTCCATGACGCGCATGATCGCGACGTCGACCCAGCCGCGGAAATAACCGGCGAGCAGACCGAGCGTGATGCCGCCGGTGAGCGCGAGCGTGACCACCACCGCGCCGATCAGCAGCGAGAAGCGGGCGCCATAGAGCAGGCGCGAGAGGATGTCGCGGCCGACCGGGTCGGTGCCGAGCAGATATTGCGTCGAGCCGCCTTCCTGCCAGGCGGGTGGCCTGAGGAACGCGGCCTTGTCCTGAATGTCGGGCGCGTAAGGCGCGAGCAGCGGCGCGAAAAGTGCTGCGAGCACCAGAAGGATGAACACGAACAGGCCGATGACGGCGCCGCGGTTCACGGAGAAATAGTGCCAGAAGGTCTTGAGGCCGGTGAGACGATCCGGGCTGCCGGCGGCCATCGGGGCGATTTCGGTCTGGCTCATCTACGCTGCCCTGATGCGCGGGTTGATGACGGCATAGAGCACATCGACGATGAGGTTCACCGCCATGACGATGAGCGCGATCAAAAGCAGACCCGACTGCACGACGACATAGTCGCGCTTGAAGATGGAATCGACCATCCATTTGCCGATGCCCGGCCAGGCGAAGATGGTCTCGGTGAGGATGGCACCCGCGAGCAGCGTTCCGACCTGCAGGCCGATCGTGGTGACGACCGGGATCAGCGCGTTGCGCAGCGCATGCACGCCGATGACGCGGGCCGCCGAAAGACCCTTGGCGCGGGCTGTGCGGACATAGTCCTCGCCCAGCACCTCGAGCATGGCCGAGCGCGTCTGGCGCGCGATCACCGCCAGCGGAATGGTGCCGAGCACGATCGACGGCAGCACGAGGTGGCTGAGCGCGGAGCGGAACGCGTCCCATTTGCCATAGAGCAGGCTGTCGATGGTCATGAAACCGGTGATCGGCTTGAAGAAGAACTGCAGGCCGATGCGGCCCGACACCGGCGTCCAGCCGAGATAGCCGGAAAAGAAGATGATGAGCAGCAGGCCCCACCAGAAGATCGGCATCGAATAGCCGACAAGCGCGGTACCCATAAGCGACTGGTCGAACCATGAGCCGCGCTTGACGGCGGCGAAAATGCCGGCGGGAATGCCGATGACCATGGCGAAGACCATGGCGAAGAAGGAGAGTTCCAACGTCGCCGGGAAGAGCGTCTTGAACTCCTCGAGGACCGGCCGCTTGGACGAGATGGAGACGCCGAAATCGCCGGTGGCGACCTCACCGACATAGCGCGCGTACTGCTGCCAGATCGGCAGATTGTAGCCGAACTGTTCCTTGAGCTCTTCGTAGCGGGCGGGGGCGACGCCATGCTCGCCGGCCATGGCGAGGATCGGATCGCCGGGCAGCAGACGAACAAAGGCGAAGGCGCAGATGGTGATGCCGACCAGGGTCGGGATCAGGAGGGCGATTTTGTTGAGAAGATATCGGAGCATCGTCAAGTCGAAACGGGG
>CCNB01000012.1:796912-850032 GCA_000824785.1 Mesorhizobium plurifarium
CCGCCCCGTTCGCAAATATTACTCGGACTTGTCAACACCGTCGAAACGGTGAATGCCGAGCGGGTCCATCTTGAAGCCGGTGACGTTGTTGCGAACGACCGCGTAAACCTGGCTGTGCGCCAGCAGGAAGGCGGGCGCTTCCTTTGCGAAGATCACCTGCGCCTGCTCATAGAGCTTGGTGCGCTCGGCCTGGTCGCTGGTCTTCTTGGCCTTCTGGATCAGGTCCTCGAAGTCCTTGTCGCACCAGCTCGAATAGTTCGAGACGCCGATGGCCGAGCAGGCGAAGAGGGTGGCGAAGAAATTGTCCGGGTCGCCATTGTCGCCGGTCCAGCCGACCTGGAAGGCGCCGGGACGATCCTTCTTCTTGCCTTCCTCGCGGTACTTCGTCCACTCGTAGTTGACGATGTTGGCCTTGACGCCGACCTTGGCCCAGTCGGCCTGGATCAGCTCGGCGGCGCGCTGGAAGTTAGGATTGTAGGGACGGGCGCGGTCGGAAGCCCAGAGCTGGATCTCCTTCAGCCCGGCAGCCTCGAGCACCTTCTTGGCCGCTTCCGGATTGTAGGCGTCGGTCTTCACATCCTTGTTCCACGACCACATAGTCGGCGGGATCAGGTTTTCGGCCGGCGTGGCGCCGGCATCCTGGAACAGCGACTTGATCAGCGCCTCCCGGTCGATCGCCTGGTTGAGCGCATGGCGCACTTCCGGCTTGTCGAGCGGCGGGATCGTGGTGTTGTAGCTCATATAGCCGATGTTCAGGCCGGCCTGATCCATCAAGGTCACGTCCTTGTTGGCCTTGATGGTGGCGATGTCGGCCGGGTTCGGATAGACCGTCACGTCGCACTCGCCAGCCAGCACCTTCTGGATGCGGGCGGTCGCGTCAGGCGTGATGGCGAAGACGAGATCGTCGATCTTTTCCTTGCCCTTGAAGTAGTCGGGGTTGGCCGCGTAGCGGATGACCGAATCCAGCTGGTAGTCGACGAACTGGAACGGACCGGTGCCGACCGGCTTGGTCGAGAAGTCGGCCATCTTGCCTTCCTTCTCGAGCTGGTCGGCATATTCCTTCGACACGATCGAAGCGAAGTCCATGCCGAGATTGGCCAGCATCGGCGCGTTCGGCTCGGTCAGCGTCAGCTTGACGGTGAGGTCGTCGACTTTCTCCCACTTGGCGACATATTTCGGCATGTCCATGCCGGTGTAATAGTCCCAGGTGAGGTTCGGCAGATACTTGTCGCCGTTCCACGGATTCTGCTTGTTGAACTGGCGGTCGAAGGAGAAGACGACGTCATCGGCGTTGAGGTCGCGCGTCGGCTTGAAATAGTCGGTGGTCTGGAACTTCACGCCCGGATGCAGATGGAAAGTATAGACCAGGCCGTCGTCGGAAATTTCCCACTTGTCGGCAAGACCAGGCTCGATCTCGGTGCCACCGTGCTTGAATTCGACCAGTCGCGAATAGACGGTGCGCGAAGACGCGTCGAAGTCGTTACCGCCGGTCGTCGTACCGGGATCGAAATTGGCCGGCGACGCTTCCGAGCAATAAACAAGCGTCTTGGCACTGGCCATGCCGCTGAGGACGCTTGCAGCCAGCAACGCGGCTGCAAAAGCCATTGTCTTTTTCATTGAGCACTCCCTGATGTTCTCTCAAGCCCCTCTATCAGGCTCGCGAAGGGCGCATATAAGCACCGTTTCTTCGCCTTTGGAACACCTCGTTTGCGTACCCCATGGGAAGCAGGAAAAGAATCTATCCTTTGCTCAAATATTGAAAAAAACGAGTAGTTTTTTCTTCTCACGACATTGTTAACGATGGAAATTTTTTATTGATTGGCCATCTTTCGAAATGGCGGCGCGAGGCATGCCTGCCCAAGATCGCCCCGCCGCCCAGGCACGATACGGAAGGCGATCGAAGCACGGGAATTCGGCGGCAAATCTTTCCCCGTGTTGCCGCAGGGGCAAGGCTTGCACGGTCGCGGATAGAGGCAATACATAGACGATGGGCGGGATTTCCCGGAAATCCGAACCGGCGTGGAGGGACGCTTCTTTCGGAGGCGGCGCCAGACAAGAAGGCGACAGGGAGAGACAGGTGGCAAAAGCATTCAAGACGACAGCCCCGGCGAAAGCAAAGGCCAAGGCCGCCGCCGCAAGCGATGCGCCCAAGGCTCTGAAGGCGGCCGCCGCGCCGAAGACGAAGACGGCCGCCAAGGCAGCGCCTGCCAAGGCAGCCGCCAAACCAGCAGCGGCAAAGACCAAGGCCGCGGCCGCCAAAAAGGACAAGCCGGCCACCGCAAAAGCGGAGGCCGCCAAGCCGACCGCCGCGCCTGCCCTCAAGGGTCTGCCGAAGGCGATCACCGAACTCACCGTCGGCCTGCCGGAAAAGCCATGGCTGAAAAGCTATCCCAAGAACATGCCAGCCGAGATCGGCGCCCTGCCCTACAAGTCCATCGGCGAGTTCCTCGTCGGCGCCTGCAAGCAATTCGCCGGGCGGCCGGCCTTCGTGTGCATGGGCAGGTCGATCACCTATGCCGAGCTCGAGCGGCTGTCGGCGGCGTTCGGCGCCTATCTGCAGGCAAGAGGCCTGGAGAAAGGCGCGCGCGTGGCGCTGATGATGCCGAACGTGCTGCAGTATCCGGTGGCGATGATGGGCATCCTGCGCGCCGGTTACACGGTGGTGAACATCAACCCGCTCTACACGCCGCGCGAACTGGAACACCAGCTGAAGGATTCGGGCGCGCAGGCGATCGTCATCCTCGAGAACTTCGCCGGCACGCTGCAGGCGGTGATCGCCAGGACGCCGGTCAAGCACGTCATCGTCGCCGCCATGGGCGACATGCTGGGCGGCCTCAAGGGCGCCATCGTCAACCTCGTCGTGCGGCGGGTGAAGAAGATGGTGCCGGCATGGTCACTGCCCGGCCATGTCAAGTTCAACGCCGTGCTCAAGACCGGCGCGACCATCGCCTTCAAGCCGCCCACGGTCTCGGGCGACGACATCGCCTTCCTGCAATATACGGGGGGCACCACCGGTGTCTCGAAGGGCGCAGTGCTTTTGCATCGCAACGTGCTTTCGAACGTCGCGCAGAATTCGCTGTGGGTGGAGGACGCCTACACGGTGAAGCCCAAGCCGGCGCATCTCAACTTCATCTGCGCGCTGCCGCTCTATCACATCTTCGCGCTGACGGTGAACGCGCTCATGGGCATGCAGCAGGGCGCGCAGAACGTGCTGATCCCCAACCCGCGCGACATTCCGGGCTTCGTCAAGGAACTGGCGAAATACCCGATGCACATCTTCCCGGGCCTTAACACGCTGTTCAACGCGTTGCTCAACAATGAGGAATTCCGCAAGCTCGACTTCAAGCCGCTGATCCTGACGCTGGGCGGCGGCATGGCGGTGCAGAAGGGCGTCGCCGAACGCTGGAAGGCGCTGACCGGCTGTCCGGTGAGCGAAGGCTACGGGCTGTCCGAAACCTCGCCGGTGGCGACCGCCAACAAGTTCAGCTCGGCCGACTTCACCGGCACTATCGGCCTGCCGCTGCCTTCGACGGAAATCGCCATCCGTGACGACGACGGCAACAATGTGCCGCTCGGCGAAGTGGGCGAGATCTGCATCCGCGGCCCGCAGGTGATGGCCGGCTACTGGAACCGGCCCGACGAGACCGCCAAGGTGATGACCAAGGACGGTTTCTTCAAATCCGGCGACATGGGCTTCATGGACGAGCGCGGCTACACCAAGATTGTCGACCGCAAGAAGGACATGATCCTGGTTTCCGGCTTCAACGTCTATCCGAACGAGTTGGAAGAGGTGGTGGCGCATCACCCGGGCGTGCTGGAAGTCGCGGCCATCGGCGTGCCGGACGAGCATTCCGGCGAAGTGCCTAAATTGTTCGTGGTCAAGAAGGACGCGGCGCTCACCGTCGAGACCCTGATGGCCTATTGCCGCGAGAACCTGACCGGCTACAAGCGACCGAAATTCATCGAATTCCGCACCGAACTGCCGAAGACGCCGGTCGGCAAGATCCTGCGGCGGGCGCTGCGGGACCAGGCTTGACCGATCATTCCGCCGGCAAGACACGGGAGCGAGGCAAGCGGCTCGATCCGGCGGACTTCATCAAGGCGAACATGCGGCTGGCGCCGGTGCCGTCAGTGCCGGAGGTCCGGCTCTATCAGGCGCATCCCGGCAGCGGACTGCGGCGGCTGCTGGAACCGGACGACGACAGCGGCGGCGAAAGCCTGCCTGAGCCGCAGCCGCCCTATTGGGCCTATGCCTGGGCCGGCGGCGCGGTGCTGGCGCGCTATGTCCTCGACAGGCCGTCGATCGTCGCCGGCAAGCGGGTGCTCGACCTCGGCGCCGGCTCGGGGCTGGTCGGCATCGCCGCGGCAAAGGCGGGAGCGCGCGCGGTGATCGCGTCGGAGATCGACCGCAACGGTGTGGTGGCGCTGCGCCTCAATGCGCAAGCCAATGGCGTCGCCATCGAGATACGCGATGAGGACGTCACCGCCGGCCCGCCGCCGGCAGTCGAGCTGGTGCTCGCGGGCGACGTCTTTTACGCCCAGGATGTCGGGCGGCGAATGATGCCGTTCCTCGATCGATGCCTCGCCGCCGGCATCGATGTGCTGGTCGGCGATCCGGGCCGCGCCTGGCTGCCGAGACCTCGGCTTTGCCTGCTCGGTGAATATCACGTGCCGGATGTCGGCGGAAACGGCGGCAGCGAGCCCAGGCCCAGCGCGGTGTTCACCCTTGTCCCGACAAACGCCTGTTAAAAAGTCCAGTAATCCGCCCTCGCCTCATATCGAAGGCTAGGGCTCATACGGCACTTTCTCATTTGTCGTTCCGCGAGCGAAGCTCGGAACAAGAACCAGCTAAATCCGTTTTACCAGTTCTAACCGATGGGACGAAAAGACGGAGCGACCATGAAAATCAACGACACAAGTCACCGTCGAACGAAAATCGGTGATCACACAATATTCATGCGGGAAGCGGGGCCGCCCGATGCTCCTGTCCTTCTTTTGCCGCATGGCTACCCGTGCTCGTCTTACCAGTTCAGGCGCCTTATGCCGGGCCTGGCCGATCGCTGGCGGACAGTAGCATTCGACTGGCCTGGATTCGGCTACAGCGACACACCGGATCCCACGGAGTTCGACTATGATTTCAACGCCTATGCCGATGTTCTCGCTGACGTTGCCGATGCGCTGCAGCTGGATCGCTACGCGCTCTGGCTTCACGACTACGGTTCTCAGATCGGCCTCCGCCACGCGATAGCGCATCCGGACAGGATCGCGGCGCTGATCATCCAGAACGGCGACATCTACGAGGACGTCCTCGGGCCGAAATACGACACGATCAAAGCGTGGTGGGCGGACAAATCCGCCGCGCGGCATCGTCCGCTCGAAGAAGCGGTGAGCGAGGAGGGATTCCGCAAGGAGTTCATCGGCGAGGTCTCCGAGGACGTCGCCCGCCGCGTCCCTCCCGATCTGTGGAGGCTTCATTGGCCGCTGATGAATACGCCGATCCGAAAGACGGTGTCGGTCCAGTTGATGGAGAAGCTCGAACAGAACCTCGAATGGTTTCCGCGATACCAATCCTATCTGCGCGACCAACAGCCGCCGACGCTGATCGTGTGGGGGCCACAGGACAGCTATATGCCCGAGCAGTCGGCGCTCGCCTATCGGCGCGATCTCCCGGATGCAGAACTCCATATCCTCGATGATGCCGGCCATTGGCTGTTGGAAACACATTTCGAGGAAGCCCTGCGGCTCGTGCGCGACTTCCTCTCGCGAACGCTGCCCGTAAGGCGGCTCCCTGCGAAATCCAGAACCTAAGGAGACGAATATGGTCACGAAGCCAACCATCGCACGCATCTGGCGCGGCCGAACCCGTCGTGACGTCGCGAACAGCTACGAACCCTATTTGAAGGCAGAGGGCATTCCTCCGCTTCAGCAGGTGGCGCTCGGCGTCCAACTCTTTCGAGAAGACCGGGAAGAGGAGACCTGGTTCACGACAATCTCCTACTGGCCCGACATCGAGGCTATGACCGCTTTCACCAAAGGCGACCCGATCAAAGTCCATCACCTGGACCGGGACGCCGAATTTCTGATGGAACTGCCCGAACGCATCGAGATCCATCGCATCCTCGTCGACGATCAGGATCTGCGCTGAGATCGCCACGATGAGCAATCTCGGTCTGTTCGGCCTCATGGCGCTGATCTGGGGACTGACCTGGGCGGCGATCAAGATCGGCCTCGATGCGGGCGTTCCGCCGATCCTTCTGGCGGGTCTGCGTTATCTGCTGACTGCGGGGATCCTGGCATTTTGGACACATGGGGCCTTGTCGGCCTTTGCCGAAGGCCGGTCGATGCGTGTCATCATATCGGCCCTGCTGACGAATGCGGGAACCTACGGCCTGCTGTTCTGGGGCATGCAAACGGTCCCGTCCGGCCTGTCCGGCCTGGTCAATCTCGCCCTGGTCCCGGTGCTTCTGTTTGGCTTGGCGGTCGTGCTCGGAGAAGAGCGGCCGACCTGGCGGCATGGCCTGGCGCTGGTGCTTGGCTGCACGGGTCTCCTAGGCCTCTTCTGGACGCGCCTTGTCGAGCAGGAATCCGGAAACGGACTAGGGCTTGCCGCGATCGTGGCCGGCACGGCGTGCTACTGCGGGGGGAGCGTCATCGCACGGCCGCTGATCGGCCCGATCAAGCCTCTGACGCTCACGGCGATCCATGCCGTTCTCGGCGGCGCGGCGCTGATCGCTGTCTCGTTCCTTTTGGGCGACTTATCGGCGACCCTGCCAGCAAGGATCGATGTTGCTCCCGCCGCGGCCAGCCTGTTGTTCCTCTCCTTTCTCGGAACCATCGTGGCCTACACGATCTATCTGCGTCTGCTTGAAAAATGGGGCACCGCCCGTGCCGGGCTTTACGCCTTCATCTCGCCCATCGTTGCGCTGGCCGTGGGCGTTTGGCTCTTCGGCGAAAAGGTCGGCGCGGCCGAGATCGGCGGCGCCGCGCTGTTGCTGGTAGCGGCAGGATTGGCGCTGTCCAGACGCGCCAGCGCCGACCCAGCGAGGAATTGAAAGCGATCGCCAATGTCACTTCCTCATCGTATCGCAGGCAATCTGGCCCTTGACTTCGCCAACACCATCAGTCGGCGCGGCACCGACCGGGAAGTCGACCATCTCGCGACGGCGGCGGACATCCTGGCGTGGTCAAGGCAAACGGGCCTGATCGACGATGATTTCGCTCTTCGTTCGGCCGACCACAAGGCGTTGGTCAAAGACGTTCTCACCCTTCGCGCGGCTGTGAGCGACGCCGGCTCGGCAATCGCTCATGGCGGCGAACCTCCTGCTGCTGCGCTCGACACCATCCGAACATATGCAGCCGAAGCACTCAGGACCGGCGCGCTCGCTGGATCGCCGGTGTCCTTGCATTTCCGAGGCGCCAACCGCATCACCGGAGCAATCGCGTGGGCGGCCCTCGATCTGCTTCGCGGCGACGAATTATCGCGTCTCAAACAATGCCCGCCGGAAGATTGCCGCTGGCTTTTTATCGATCGCACGAAAAACGGTTCGCGACGCTGGTGCGACATGAACAGCTGCGGCAACCGCGCCAAGAAGCACTCACATCGGAGAATGCCGGATTGAGGCGTTTTTCCTGAGGCGGCGACCGGTCTAGCCCGCCGGCACGTTCACCCGCGCGGCAAGGAAATCCGGCAGGTCGGCGACCGAGTCCAGAACGACGTCCGCCATCGGCGCCAGCGAATCGCGCGTGCCGGTGCCGGAGAGCACGCCCACCGCCAGGCCGCAGCCGCCGGCGCGCGCCATTTCGAGGTCATGGCGGTTGTCGCCGACCATGGCGATCTCGCCCGGCTTCAACCCGGTCAGATCGCAGAAGGCGACGACCGTATCCGGCGCCGGCTTCGGACTCGCCACCGCATCATAGCCAAAGGCGGCTTCGAAGAGCTGCGCGACACCGAGCGTGGCGAGCGTCTTCTCGGCGCCGCTGGTGGAATCATTGGTGGCGACGCCCAGGCGGTAGGACTGCTTATGCAGCGTGCGCAGCGAATCGATGATGCCGGGAAGCGCTACCGCCATCGAGGAGCCCTGCACGGAGGTGATCTCGTTGAAGCGCGAAACGGCCAACAGCTGATCCTCGTCGGACAGACGCGGGAACCAGAGCTCGACCACGTCCATGTTCGAGCCGGACGCGAAGATCGAATCGGGCTTGAAGCGCTTGGTGGCGAAGTCGAAGCCTGCGGCCGCCAGCAGCCGGTCGGCCTTCCAGCGGTCGCCCTCGGCGGCGTCCATCGCCATGAAATCGGCTATGCCGAGCCAGGTCGCGTTGAAGTCGACAAGCGTGCCGTCCTTGTCGAACAATATTCCCTTGATATCCGCCAATCCTTTTACTCCACGCCACGCAATTGGTGGATATGAGCCACCAGTCCGGCAGTCGAGGCGTCGCGTTTTGCGGCAGTCTCCTTGCCCTCAACGACAGGCAGCAGACCTGTCGCCAGTTCCTTGCCGAGTTCGACGCCCCATTGGTCGAAGGAATTGATGTTGAACAGCGTGCCTTCGACGAAGACGCGATGCTCATAGAGCGCGATTATGCGGCCCAATGTGCGCGGATCGAGCTTGCGGTAGAGGATGGTGAGCGACGGGCGGTTGCCGGAGAAGACGCGGTGCGGCGCGATGCGGTCGACATCGGCCGGCTTCATGCCCTTGGCCAGCATCTGGGCGCGCGCCTCTTCCAGCGTGCGCCCCTTCATGAAGGCCTCCGACTGCGCCAGGCAGTTGGCGAGCAGGAGATCATGCTGGTGCTTCAACTCGGGCTCGTGGCCTATCGCCGCGGCGAGGAACTCGACCGGGATGAAGTCGGTGCCCTGATGCAGGAGCTGGAAGAAGGCATGCTGGCCGTTGGTGCCGGGCTCGCCCCAGACCAGCGGACCGGTCGGCGTGGCGACGGCGGCGCCGTCCAGCGTGACGCTCTTGCCGTTCGATTCCATATCGAGCTGCTGTAGATAGGCGGGCAGACGCGACAGGCGCTGATCGTAAGGGATGACGGCGCGGGCCGGATATTTGCAGACGACGCGATGCCACCAGCCGATCAGCCCCAGCAGCACCGGCAGGTTCTTCTGCATGGGTGCCGAGCGGAAATGCTCGTCCATCTCATGCGCGCCGTCTAGGAAAGCGCGGAAGTTGCGCGGGCCGACGGAAATCATCACCGGCAGGCCGATGGCGCTCCAGACCGAGTAGCGGCCGCCGACCCAGTCCCAGAAGCCGAAGACGCGGTCCTGCTCGATGCCGAACTTCGCAACGAGGTCGAGGGCGGTCGAGACGGCGGCGAAATGCTTGCCGACCGCTTCCTTGCCCAGCGCCTTCTGAACCCAGTCGCGCGCCGTCTCGGCATTCGTCATCGTCTCGACGGTGGTGAAGGTCTTGGAGGCGACGATGAACAGAGTCGTTTCCGCAGACAGGCCCTTCAGCGTGTCATGGATATGGGCGCCGTCGACATTGGACACATAATGCGCGCGCGGCCCGTCATGATAGGGTGCAAGCGCCAGCGTCACCATCGCCGGGCCGAGGTCCGAACCGCCGATGCCGATGTTGACGATGTCGGTGATCTTCTTGCCGGTGGCACCTGGCGCCTTGCCGGAGCGGATGGCGTCGGCGAAGGCGCCCATGGCGTCGAGCACGGCGATCACGTCGGCCTTGGTGTCCTGGCCGTCGACGATCACGCTCTTGCCGGTCAGGTTGCGCAGCGCGGTGTGCAGCACGGCGCGGTTCTCGGTGATGTTGATCTTCTTGCCTTCGAACATGGCGGCGCGGCGTCCCGCAAGATCGGCCGCATCCGCGAGCTTTTCCAGCATCGTCATCGTATTTGCGTCGACCGCGCATTTCGACCAGTCGAGCAGAAGATCGCCATCGGTGGCGGAAAATGTCTCGAAGCGCTTGGGATCGGCGGCGAAGGCCTCGCGCATCGAGCCCTTGGCCGCCGCGCGCTGGTCGCGCAAGGCGGCAAGTTGCTTGTCGAAGGTTGGCTGGTCCACTGGGCGGGCTCCTGGCGGGTTTTTAGACCATTTTAGCAGGCCGGATGTTTCCGGCGCGTGTCGGCGCGTCATTCTATCTAGCCGATTTCCATTTCGTTCAAGCGCGGCTTTGCCGCACTGCATCACGCTTTGATGAGGGGAGTGTTGGATGGTGAAGGTGCCGTGCGCCGGGGCTACGACGCTGCGGGTCGCGCCTTGGGTTGGTGCCGCGACGATGCTTCGCATCGCGCTTGCATCGCGGGCGACGACGCTGCGCGTCGCGGGCGACGATGCTTCGCATCGCGCCCTGATAGATCACTGGCATAAATCCCAGCGATCAGAAAAATTAATTGGCGCAACCCCTTATGCCACCCATACACTCCACTGGTCCAGCCAAGTGAAAACAGCTGGCCATCCGAGGAAGATTTCCCATGCCACAGCGCAATGACACGGCCATATGGTCCGGTCTGTTCCGGATTTCGGCTGAATCCGGCCAAACCCTCCAGGCGCAAATCCGCCAGGCGATCGTCGCGGCCATTCTCGACCGACAGATCGCCGCCTCGATGCCGCTGCCGTCGTGCCGAATTCTCGCGGAAAAACTTGGGGTTGCCCGCGGCACAGTGGTGCTCGCCTTCCAGCAACTGGTCGACCAGGGTTTCCTGGTGGCGCGCGAGCGGCGCGGCCATTTCGTCAACCCTGACGTGCTGGCCACCCCCGCCAAGCCGCACCAGAAGGCGCCGGACCAGCAGAATGAGATCGACTGGAAGGCGCGCCGGCAGATCGCCGCAAGCGACATGCCGCCGCCGGCCAAGCACGACAACTGGATCAAGTCCTCCTATCCGTTCGTCTACGGCCAGTTCGATCCGGCGCTGTTTCCAACCGCCGAATGGCGCGAGTGCAACCGCATGGCACTGGCGGTGCTGGAGATCCGCAACTGGGCGTCCGACATGGTGGATCGCGACGATCCGCTACTGATCGAGCAGATCCAGGCCAGGCTCCTGCCGCGGCGCGGCATCTTCGCCAATCCGGACGAGATCATCGTGACGCTGGGCGCGCAGAACGCGCTCTACATGCTCGCTTCGCTGTTGATGACCAAGGGCTCGAAAGTGGCGATGGAGGACCCCGGCTATCCCGACGCCCGCTCGATCTTCCGGCTGGCCGGCGCCGATATCCAGCCGGTTCCGGTCGATCAGTCGGGCATCGTGACTTCGTCGATCCCGAGCGATTCCGGCTTCGTCTTCGTCACGCCCAGCCACCACTGCCCGACCATGGTGCCCTTGTCGGCGGAGCGGCGGCAGGACCTTCTGGCGCGCGCCAACCGCAACAACCAGATCATCATCGAGGACGGCTATGACAGCCAGTTGCTCGACGAGGCGCCGCAGCAGGCGCTGAAGAGCCTCGACCGCTCCGGCCGCGTCATCTATGTCGGCTCGATGTCGAAGACGCTCGCTCCGGGCCTGAGGCTTGGCTACATCGTGGCCTCGGCGGGACTGATCGCCGAGCTTCGCGCGCTGCGCCGCTTCATGCTGAGGCACCCGCCGGCGAACAACCAGCGCGCGGTGGCGCTGTTCCTGTCGCTCGGCCACCACGAGGCGCTGGTGCGCAGGCTTTCCGCCGCCTTCGACGAGCGGCGCAAGCGTCTGGTCCATGCGATTTCCGCTTTCCTGCCAGAATGGCGCTCGACCGACTCGGCGGGCGGCACCTCGCTCTGGCTGGAAGGGCCGCGCGGCACCGATTCCCGTGGCCTGGCGGAAGCGGCCGCTTCGCGCAGCGTCATCATCGAACCCGGCGACCGGTTCTTCGATCGCAGCGAAAAGCCCTCTCGTTTCATGCGCTTGGGCATCTCCTCGATCTCGCTGCAGCATATCGAGCCGGGCATCCGCGAACTCGCCACCGCCGCCGGCCGCAGGCCCGCTGCCGCCTGATCGCTACTGATTTCCTGAAAAGAGCCGGCGCCGCGCCGGCTCTTTTTGTTTTGGCACACACCCCGTTGCTTTAGAAGCCTGGCATATTCGACGGGATTGCTTGGCCCATAGGCTGTACCAATGCCGGCGGCATAGTCGGGGCCAGAAGGGGACGAGGCAGACGATGGTGGACCAACCGCCGCGTGCCGCCTCGCAGATAAGACAAAGGTGGAGTGCTTCCATGTCAGTGGCTCTCGAGAAGCAGGAATCGTCGTCGGATCAGCGTTCGCGGCGGTCCGGCGGGCGCGAAGCGCGCCGCGCAATGCGGGCGGCGCCCTTGGCCGACGATATCCGTCCGGTTCGGCCGGGGCTTGAAGGCGGCAGCTATGGCCCATTGAGCCAGAACGACCAGGAGCGCATCCACGAAGCGGTGCTGACCCTCCTGGAGACGGTCGGCTTCGCCAACGCCATCCCGTCCTGCATCGAAGCGCTGACCCGGGTCGGCGCCACCTATGGCGACGACGGCCGCATCCGGTTGCCGCGCGCGCTGGTGCTGGACACGATCAAGAAGGCTGCACGCAACTTCACCCTTTACGGCCAGGATCCCAAACACGATATGCTGATCCAGGGCAAACGCGTGCACTACGGCACGGCGGGCGCGGCGGTGCATCTGGTCGATGTCGAGAAGCGCGAATATCGCGAATCGCTGCTGCAGGATCTCTACGACGCCGCCCGTCTCGTCGACGGGCTGGACAACATCCATTTCTTCCAGCGCACCATGGTGCCGCGCGATATTCCCGACCCGCTCGATATGGATTTCAACACGCTCTATGCCTGCGTGACGGGGACGTCCAAGCATGTCGGCACCTCGTTCACCGTGCGCGAGAACGTCAAGCCGGCGCTGGAAATGCTCTATGCGATCGCCGGCGGCGAGGAGAATTTCCGCGCACGGCCATTCGTGTCGAATTCGAATTGCTTCGTGGTGCCGCCGATGAAGTTCGCCGAGGACGCTTGCGGCGTTCTCGAGGCCTGCGTCGAAGGCGGCATTCCGATCCTGCTGCTCTCCGCCGGCCAGGCCGGCGCCACGGCACCTGCCGCGATTGCCGGCGCCGTCGTGCAGGCGGTGGCCGAAGTGCTGATGGGGCTGGTCTACGTCAATGCGATCAAGCCCGGACATCCGGCGATCTTCGGCACCTGGCCGTTCGTCTCGGACCTCCGCACCGGCGCCATGTCCGGCGGCTCGGCCGAGCAGGCGGTGCTGACCGCGGCCTGCGCGCAGATGGCGCAATATTACGACCTGCCCGGCGGGTCCGCCGCCGGCATGTCGGACTCCAAGCTGCCCGACATCCAGGCCGGCTACGAGAAGGGCATCACCAATGTCATGGCGGGCCTGTCCGGCCTGAACCTGGTCTATGAATCGGCGGGCATGCATGCCTCGCTGCTCGGCTTCTGCCTCGAAAGCCTGATCATCGACAACGACATGCTCGGACATTGCCTGCGCTGCGTGCGCGGCATCGAGGTGACCGACGACGCGCTGTCGATCGACACCATCGCCGATGTCTGCCTCAAGGGTCCCGGGCATTATCTCGGCAACGACCAGACGCTGAAGCTGATGCAGACCGAGTATTTCTATCCCGCCGTCGGCGATCGCTTCTCGCCCAAGGAATGGAACGAAAAGGGCCGGCCCGATATCCTGTCGCGGGCGATCGCGGAGAAGAAGCGCGTGCTTGCCGAGCGTTTCCCGCGCCATGTCTCGCGTATTCTCGACGACAAATTGCGCGCCCGCTTCGGCGAGATGATCAAGCTGCCGCGCAGCAAGATGGGCGGCTGATCTACTCCACACTCAGCCCGTAGCGCTCGACGACCTCGGCGTTGATCAGCTTGGCGTGCAGCGTCATCAGCACGATCTGCGCGTCGAAACTGTCGCCGGCCTCCAGCGCCGCCTCGATGCGGCGCTCGACCGCCAAGGTCGGTTCCCGACCATTGGCCTGCTCGAACACCTGCGGCCCGGCAACGCAATAGCCGCAGAGCTGCGCCACGGAATGATAGGCTTGTGCCGGCGGCTCATCCGGCCAACTGTCGCTCATCAGATTGACGATGGTGAGTTTCACGCCCTCCGGCACCAGGGCCGGGTGCAGATCGGCCGCGCGCAGCGCCTCGTCGAGCTGGCGCAGATCGCTGGAGCGGCCGAACATGCCGAGGAAGCCCAGGGAAGAACGCCGTTTCGCCAAAATAGTCTCTACCCTTCGCAGCCTGCCGGGATCGACCTTATCTGTGCGTTGAACGTAGCCGAAACAAGGGCACGAAAAAGGGCGGCCTGCCATCGGCAAGCCGCCCTCATGATTTAGCCGGCTACATGCTCAGTGATTGTCGCGCGGCACGCCGCTGGTATGGGCGACGTCCTGGTACTTCACCGCCGGCTTCAGCACCATGCCGGCCGAGAACTGGTCGACCATGCCGCGCTGGATCTCCTGCCACGGTGTCTGGTGCTTGGGGTAGTGATAGCCGCCATTGCCCTGCAGCGCGGCGCGCCGTTTGGCAATCTCCTCGTCGCTGACGAGAATGTTGGCCGTGCCCTTCTTCAAATCGATGCGGACGCGGTCGCCGGTCTTGAGCAGCGCCAGGCCGCCGCCGATCGCGGCTTCCGGCGAGGCATTGAGGATCGACGGCGAGCCGGACGTGCCGGACTGGCGGCCGTCGCCGATGCAGGCCAGCGAATGGATGCCCTTCTTGATGAGGTAGGCCGGCGGTTGCATGTTGACCACCTCGGCGCCGCCCGGATAGCCGACCGGGCCGGCGCCGCGCATGAACAGGATGGTGTGCTCGTCGATGCCCTGCGCCGGATCGTCGATGCGGGCGTGGTAATCCTCCGGTCCGTCGAAGACGATGGCATTTCCCTCGAAGGCTTCCGGATCGTTCGGGTTGGAGAGGTAGCGCTCGCGGAATTCCGGCGAGATGCCGCTGGTCTTCATGATCGCGGAATCGAACAGATTGCCCTTGAGGTTGATGAAGCCGGCATTGGCCTTGAGCGGCTTGTCGGCGCTGCGGATGACGTCGTGGTTCTCGTTGACGGCGTCCTTGCAATTGTCGCCCATCGTCTTACCGTTGGCGGTGACTGCGCCCGGATGCGGCAGGAGCCCGGCCTTCATCAATTCGGCGACGACCGCCGGCACGCCGCCGGCGTGGTGGTAGTCCTCGCCGAGATACTCGCCTGTCGGCTGCAGGTTGACGAGGAGCGGAATGTTGAGGCCGATCTTCTGCCAGTCGTCATTGTCGAGCGGCACGCCGAGGTGGCGGGCAATCGCGTTCAAGTGGATCGGCGCATTGGTTGAACCGCCGATGGCAGAGTTGACGACGATGGCGTTCTCGAAGGCCTGGCGCGTCATGATGTCGGACGGCTTCAGGTCCTCGTGCACCATGTCGACGATGCGCTTGCCGGTCTCGTAGGCGATCTGGCCGCGCTCGCGATAGGGCGCTGGAATGGCGGCCGAACCGGGGAGCTGCATGCCGAGCGCCTCGGCCAGCGAATTCATCGTGGTGGCGGTGCCCATGGTGTTGCAGTAGCCGGTCGACGGCGCCGAGGAGGCGACAATGTCCATGAACTCGTCATAGTTGATCTCGCCGGCCGAGAGCCGTTGCCGGGATTCCCAGACGATGGTGCCGGAGCCTGTGCGCTTGCCCTTGTGCCAGCCGTTGAGCATCGGGCCGACCGACAGCGCGATTGCCGGAATGTTGACGGTGGCCGCCGCCATCAAGAGCGCAGGCGTGGTCTTGTCGCAGCCGATGGTGAGCACGACGCCGTCGAGCGGATAGCCGTAGAGCACCTCGACGAGGCTGAGATAGGCCAGGTTGCGGTCGAGCGCGGCTGTCGGGCGCTTGCCGGTCTCCTGGATCGGATGGCACGGGAACTCGAAGGGGATGCCGCCCATCGAGACGATGCCTTCGCGCACGCGCTTGGCGAGCTCGAGGTGATGCCGGTTACAGGGCGAGAGGTCGGAACCGGTCTGCGCGATGCCGATCAGTGGCTTGCCCGACATCAGTTCGGCGCGCGTCAGGCCGTAGTTGAGGTAGCGCTCGAGATAGAGCGCTGTCATGCCGGGATTGTCTGGATTGTCGAACCACTCCTGCGAGCGAAATTTCTTCTTCTTGGTGGGGGCGCCTGCCATGGTGGTCTCCGTATTTGTATGACAAATCGATATGACAACGCGCGAGCGCAAGCAAGAGGCAGGCGCCGCCCGAACCCGGACTTTGGTGCGATAGACTTGTTTCGGCCCACGCGCTACGACCAATCGGCATCAGCAAATCGGGGAGGTCTTGATGGCTTTGGTGATCGAAGGCGAGGAGCGGATCGCCGCACCCGTCGAGAAAGTGTGGGAAGCCCTCAACGACCCGGAGATCCTGAAGGAAGCCATTCCCGGTTGCCAGAGCCTGGAGATGAATTCGGCCACCGAGATGGCGGCGACCGTGGTGCTCAAGATCGGACCGATCAAGGCGACCTTCAACGGCGAAGTGACGCTGAAGAACCTCAAGCCGCCGCATTCCTACACCATCCAGGGCGAAGGCAAGGGCGGCATTGCCGGCTTCGCCAAAGGCGGCGCCGACGTGACGCTGACCGCCGACGGGCCGGACTCGACGGTGCTTAAATATGCCGCCAAGGCCGAGGTCGGCGGCAAGATCGCGCAGCTCGGCAGCCGTCTGATCGAATCGACGTCGAAGAAGCTCGCCGGGCAGTTCTTCTCGACGTTTGGCGAGAAGGTCGGCGCCTGACCGAAGGCTATTCGAACACGATGCTCGGCACGGCGGCTTCGGCCGCGCCGCGCTCTTGCTGGACCCGCTCCCAGACCTTCGCGGCGATGTCGCGGTAGATTTTCGCCTCCGCGCCCTCGGGCTTGGAGGCGACGACCGGCGCGCCCGCGTCCGAGCTTTCGCGGATACCCGTTTCCAGCGGCACCTCGCCGAGGAAGGTGACGCCGAGGCGCTCAGCCTCGCGGCGCGCGCCGCCATGGCCGAAAATATCGTAGCGCTTGCCGGTGTCGGGGGCGAGGAAATAGCTCATATTCTCGACGATGCCGAGCAGCGGCACGTCGACTTTCTTGAACATGTTGAGGCCCTTGCGAGCGTCGATCAGCGCCAGGTCCTGCGGCGTCGAGACGATGACGGCGCCGGCGAGCGGCACCTGCTGGGCCATGGTGAGCTGGGCGTCGCCGGTGCCGGGCGGCATGTCGACCACCAGCACGTCGAGCGGGCCCCATTCGACCTCGCGCAGCATCTGCGTCAGCGCCGACATCACCATCGGGCCGCGCCAGATCATCGGCGTCTCCTCGTCGACGAGGAAGCCCATCGACATCACCTTGAGGCCGTAATTCTGCATCGGCTTCAGCACCTTGCCGTCGACGGTCTGCGGCCGGCCGTGGATGTTGAGCAGCCGGGGCATGGACGGGCCGTAGATATCGGCATCGAGCACGCCGACCTTCAGCCCGTTGGCGGCGAGGCCGAGAGCGAGATTAACCGCGGTGGTCGACTTGCCGACGCCGCCCTTGCCGGAGGCGACGGCGATGATGACGTCGATGCCGGGCACGCCGCGCTTGCCGTGGCTTTGCGATGCGGGCGCGTGCGGCGCGGGACGTTGCGGTGCCGGCTGCGGCGTTGCGGGTCGCGGGGGCGCCGGGCGCGCCGGAACCGGCGCCTCCATGCCGCCGCCCTTTTTCTCGGCGGTCAGCGCGACGACGGCGCTGGCGACGCCGGGGATGGCCTTCACCGCGCGCTCGGCGGCGGCGCGCAGCGGCTCCAGCTCCTGGGCGCGCGCGGCTGGAACGGTGATCGAGAAGAAGACCTTGGAATCGGCGATGAAAATCTCCGAAACCATGCCGAGATCGACGATGTTGCCGGTGAAGTCCGGCCCGTTCACCGTCTTCAGGCGCTCGACGACGGATTCCTTGGTAATGGACATGAGCTTTTTCCCAGGCGTTTGCCGGGTCAGATAATGCAGTTCCCGGAGAGAACCAAGCTTCGGAACGACATGTGCGGCGACATACCTTCAAAAACTTGCACGCGCGTGTCGGTTTTCACGGGCGCCTTTCGTCTTCCAGACAGAAGCATCCAGACTGCGGTCGCCGGAAGACGGCGCAACCCTATTTTCCTGTTTCCGGCGCTGCGGCCAAAATGGAGCAGCCGACAGAGAAAGGAGAAACTCATGCTCGCAAACAGCAACGCCACTGCCAATCTCGCGGTCAAAGACCTGGAGAAGGCCAAGGCTTTCTATGCTGGAACGCTGGGTCTCAGCCAAGTGGACGACATGGGCGGCGAGCTGGTCGTGTATAAGAGCGGCGACACGTTCATCAACGTCTATCATTCGCAATTCGCCGGCACCAACAAGGCCACGGCCGTAACCTGGGCGGTCGGCGACCGGATTGGCGAAATCGTCAAATCGTTGAAGTCAAAGGGCGTCGCTTTCGAGCATTACGACATGCCAGGGCTATCGCTCGAGGGCGACATCCATGTCGGTCAAGGCATGAAGGTCGCCTGGTTCAAGGATCCGGACGGCAATATCCTGAACCTGGTGGGCGAATAGTGACGCGGCGGCGACCCGGGCCGCGTCATGCGGCCAGTCGCGTCGCGAGATAGGTCAACGCCGAAATCGCCGCCGTCGCCGGCAAGGTGATCACCCAGGCGACGACGATGTTGCCGGCGATACCCCAGCGCACGGCCGAGACGCGGCGGGCGGCGCCGACACCGATGATGGCGCCGGTGATGGTGTGCGTGGTCGAGACCGGGACACCAAGCCATGTGGCGGCGAACAGCGTGATGGCGCCGCCGGTCTCGGCGCAAAAACCCTGCATGGGGTTCAGCCGCGTGATCTTCGAGCCCATGGTGTGGACGATGCGCCAGCCGCCGAACAGCGTACCCAGCGCCAGCGCCGACTGGCAGGTGAGGACCACCCATAGCGGCACATAGAAAGCGGGGCCGAGCGCACCTTGCGAATAGAGCAGCACGGCTATGATGCCCATGGTCTTCTGCGCGTCGTTGCCGCCATGCCCCAGAGAATAGAGCGAGGCGGAAAAGAACTGCAGCACGCGAAACGTATTGTCGACCGCGAACGGCGTCTGGCGCACGAACAGCCAGGAGACGATGGCCACAAGGACGAGCGCCAGCACGAATCCGGTCGCCGGCGAAAGCACGATGGCCGCGACCGTCTTGCCGAGCCCGGACCAGACGATGGCGCCGGTTCCGGCCTTGGCGACGCCGGCTCCGACCAGCCCGCCGATCAGCGCATGCGAGCTGCTCGACGGAATGCCGGCGACCCAGGTGACGATGTTCCAGACGATCGCCCCGACAAGTGCCGAGAAGATTACCGCCGGCGTGACGATGCTGGCGTCGACGATGCCCTTTCCCACTGTTTCGGCGACATGCAGGCCGAAGAACAGGAAGGCGATGAAATTGAAGAATGCCGCCCAGAACACCGCGTAATGCGGCCTGAGCACCCGGGTGGAGACGATGGTCGCGATCGAGTTGGCGGCATCGTGCAGGCCGTTGAGGAAATCGAAGAACAACGCCACGGCGACGAGGCCGACCAGCAGGGGGAACGCGATCGTTGCTTCCATCGCCTAAACGTTCTCGATGACGATGCCGCTGATCTCATTGGCGACATCCTCGAACCGGTCGACCACTTTCTCCAGCTGGCCATAAATCTCCGAGCCGATCAGATAAGCCATGGCGTCGCCGCGGCCGTGACGCTTGAACAGATCCTTCAGGCCCTGCTCGTGCAGGTCGTCGGCGCGGCCCTCGACGCGCATCACCTCCTCGGCGATGGCGTTGAGACGCACCGCGTTCGCGCCCACCTTGCCCAACAGCGGGATCGCCTCCGCGACCAACCGGGCCGCCTGGACGATGACGCCGCCCATTTCCCGCATCAGTGGATCGAACTCCCTGACCTCGAACAATTTCACCGTCTTGACCGTCTTGTGCATCATGTCGATGGCGTCATCCATCGACTGGATCAGGTCCTTGATGTCGCCGCGATCGAATGGCGTGATGAAGGAGCGCCTGACGGCAAGCAGGACCTCGGCGGTGATGCCGTCAGCCTCGTTTTCGAGATCGATGATCTTCTGGCACCAGCGGTCGATGTCGTTGCCGCTGAGCAGCTGCTCGAGGGCCTCGGCGCCGCCGACCACGGTGCGCGAATGCCGCTCGAACAGATCGAAGAAGCGATCCTCGCGCGGCAAGAGCTTGCGAAACCAACCCAGCACGTCGTCCTCCTCAATCCGCCCTACACCCACATAGCGCCATGCGCGGCGCGGGAAAACAGATAGCCGGCTCAAAAATGTGGACGAGATCCGATTGCGCGTATGTCTTGCGAAGCGATGCGATTTCCCCGACCTTGGGGCGAACGCTGCGGACCGGATGGCATGATCGACAAGCTGGAATTCTTTATCGCCTTGGCCAAGGAAGAGCATTTCGGCCGGGCCGCGGAGGTGTGCGGCGTCACCCAGCCGACCTTGTCGGCCGGCATCAAGCAGCTCGAGGAGCAGCTCGGCGTCATGCTGGTCCTGCGCGGTTCGCGTTTCCAGGGCCTGACGCCGGAAGGCAAGCAGGTGCTGGGCTGGGCGCGTCGCATCGTCGGCGATACAAGGACCATGCGCGAGGAGATGCGGGCGGCCCGCCATGGCCTGTCCGGGCGCATCCGCATCGCCGCGATACCGACGGCGCTGGCCATGGTGGCGCGGCTGACCACGCCGTTCCGCGAGAAGCACCCGGGCGTCACCTTCTCGGTGCTGTCGCGCACCTCGATCGAGGTGCTGTCGCTGCTCGGCAATTTCGATGTCGACGCCGGCATCACCTATCTCGACAACGAGCCGCTCGGACGCGTCACCAGCGTGCCGCTCTATGACGAGCGCTATCAGCTGATCACGGCGGTCGGGAACCCCTATTTTGACCGCGACAAAGTGACGTGGGCCGAGATCAGCCATCTGCCGCTCTGTCTTCTTACGCCGGACATGCAGAACCGCCGCATCATCGACCAGCATCTGGCGGAAGCCGGCGTGCAGGTGCGGCCGACGCTGGAATCGAATTCGATGATCGTGCTGTTCTCGCATATCCGTACCGGCAAATGGTCGTCGATCATGCCGCTCAACCTTGCGGAAACATTCGGCTTTTCCGAGCCCATCCGGGCGATCCCCATCGTCGAGCCGGATGCCAGCCACACGGTCGGGCTGGTGGCGGCGCCGCGCGAGCCGCACACGCCGCTGGTGCAGGCGCTTCTGGACGAGGCGATGGCGCTGGCGGACGATTTCCGCGCCCATCGCTAGGCTAGACAATGCGAGCTGCCGCATTTTGATAGAAAATTTCTATCAAGCGACGGGAGCGCTTTATTGATTTCAGGGGTTTCCTCTGATTTCGTAAGGACTTAGCGATATTGCGCCCTATGCATGTCGTTGCCCCGAAAACGCTCTATATCCAGGGGTGACATACATTGGCCGCCACGACCAGGGAGGGCGCTGCGTGACCATGCAGGCCGCAAGTACCGAGATCGCGTCGCGCACGGCGGCGATCATTGACGAGATGAAGGGCCTCGAAGGCCCGCTGCTGCCGATCCTGCACAGCATACAGGAAGAGTTCGGGCACGTTCCGAAGGACGCTCTGCCGGTGATCGCCGATGGGCTGAACCTTTCCCGGGCCGAGGTGCACGGCGTGGTCAGCTTCTACCACGATTTCCGCGCCAAGCCTGCCGGACGGCACGTGCTGAAGCTCTGCCAGGCGGAAGCCTGCCAGTCGATGGGCTCGGACGCCGTCGCGGCCAAGGTCAAGCAGTTGCTCGGCATCGATTTCCACGAGACCGCCCGCGACGGATCGGTTACACTGGAGCCGGTCTATTGCCTCGGGCTTTGCGCCTGCTCGCCGTCGGCGATGCTCGACGGCGAAGTCATCGGCCGGCTCGATGACGAGAAGATCGAAGAGATCGTCGCGGAGGTGCGTTCATGATCCCGCGCATCTATATCCCCTGCGATTCCGGCGCCATCGCGCTCGGCGCCGATAAGGTCGCCAAGGCGATCGAAGCCGAGCTCAAGGAACGCGGCGTCGAGGCCAAGATCGTGCGCAACGGCTCGCGCGGCGCCTATTTCCTGGAGCCGATGGTCGAGGTGGCCACCGAGACGGGCCGCGTCGCCTATGGCCCGGTCAAGCCGTCCGACGTCAAAAGCCTGTTCGACAGCGGCTTCCTCAAGGGCGGCCACCACAAGCGCTGGCTGGGCGCGCCCGACAGGATCCCCTTCTTCGCCAAGCAGACGCGCCTGACCTTCGCACGCTGCGGCATCAACGACCCGCTGTCGCTCGACGCCTACAAGTCGCTGGGCGGCCTGCGCGGCCTGCAGAACGCCGTCGCCATGGCGCCAGCCGACGTCGTCAGCCAAGTGACCGAGTCCGGCCTGCGCGGCCGCGGCGGCGCCGGCTTCCCGACCGGCATCAAGTGGAAGACGGTGCTGGATACGGCGGGCGCGCAGAAATACATCGTCTGCAACGCCGACGAGGGCGACAGCGCCACTTTCGCCGACCGCATGATCATGGAAGGCGATCCCTTCGTGCTGATCGAAGGCATGGCGATCGCCGGCCTCGCCACCGGTGCGACCAAGGGTTTCGTCTATATCCGCTCGGAATATCCGCATGCGGTGGCGACGATGAACAGGGCCGTCGCGATCGCGCGCCAGGCGGGCGTGCTCGGCGTCAATGTGCTGGGTTCGCCCAACGCCTTCGACATGGAAATCCGCGTCGGCGCCGGCGCCTATGTCTGCGGCGAGGAAACCTCGCTCTTGAACAGCCTCGAAGGCAAGCGCGGCGTCGTGCGCGCCAAGCCGCCGCTGCCGGCCATCCAAGGGTTGTTCGGCAAGCCGACGGTGATCAACAATGTAATCAGCCTGGCCTCGGTGCCGATCATCATGGACAAGGGCGCGGCCTACTACAAGGATTTCGGCATGGGCCGCTCTCGCGGCACGATCCCGATCCAGATCGCGGGCAATGTCAAAAATGGCGGCCTGTTCGAGACGGCCTTCGGCCTGACGCTCGGCGAGATCGTCGACGAGATCGGCGGCGGCACGGCTTCGGGCCGTCCGGTGAAGGCGGTGCAGGTCGGCGGACCGCTCGGCGCCTATTTCCCGCGCGCTTTGTTTGACACGCCCTTCGATTACGAGGAATTCGCCAAGCGCGACGGACTGATCGGCCATGCCGGCATCACCGTATTCGACGACACGGCCGACATGCTGAAGCAGGCGCGCTTCGCCATGGAGTTCTGCGCCATCGAAAGCTGCGGCAAGTGCACGCCCTGCCGGATCGGCTCGACGCGCGGCGTGGAGGTCCTGGACAAGGTCGCCGCGGGCATCGAGGCGGAGAAGAACCTCGCCCTGGTCACTGACCTCTGCAACACGATGAAATTCGGATCGCTCTGCGCGCTGGGCGGCTTCACGCCCTATCCGGTGATGAGTTCGATCACGCACTTCCCCGAGGATTTCAAGCCCGCGCCGGCGCGCGTGGCGGCTGAATAGGAGCTGGCAGATGAACATCAAGGCCGACTTCCCGACACTCATCGAAGAGATCGACTACGGAACACCGGAGTCGAAGGCGACGAAGCGGGTCACGCTCACCGTCGACGGGCAGAGCATCACGGTGCCTGAGGGCACGTCGATCATGCGCGCGGCGATGGAAGGCGGGATCGAGATCCCGAAGCTCTGCGCCACCGACATGCTGGACTCCTTCGGCTCCTGCCGCGTCTGCCTGGTCGAGATCGAAGGGCGCGGCGGCACGCCGGCCTCCTGCACGACGCCGGTTGCCGAGGGCATCGTGGTGCGCACGCAGTCGGAGCGGCTCGACGCGATCCGCCGCGGCGTCATGGAGCTCTATGTCTCCGACCATCCGACCGGCTGGAACGAGAAGGCCGGCACCGGCGCCAGCGAGTTCGACGCGGTGGCGAAGTCGGTCGGTCTCACCGAGAACCGCTACGGCGTCGAAGGCCGCAACCACGTCAAGCAGGAGAACGGCGTCGCGCCCGGCCATGGCTCATTGGCCGTCGATTATATCGCCCGCGACGAATCCAACCCCTATTTCACCTACGACCCGGCGCAGTGCATCGTCTGCTCACGCTGCGTGCGCGCCTGCGAAGAGGTGCAGGGCACCTTCGCGCTGACCATCGAGGGCCGCGGCTTCGAATCGCGCATGGTCGCCGGGATGCATGAGGACTTCATCGCTTCCGAATGTGTCTCCTGCGGCGCCTGCGTGCAGGCCTGCCCGACCGACGCGCTACGCGAGAAGACGGTGCTCGAAAAGGGCATGCCGGAGCGCTCGGCCGTCACCACCTGCGCCTATTGCGGCGTCGGCTGCTCGTTCAAGGCCGAGGTGAAGGATGACGAGGTCATCCGCATGATGCCCTACAAGGACGGCCAGGCAAACCACGGCCATTCCTGCGTCAAGGGCCGTTTCGCCTATGGCTACGCCACCCACAAGGACCGCATCCTGTCGCCGATGATCCGCGAGAAGATCACCGATCCGTGGCGCGAGGTGTCGTGGGAAGAGGCGATCGCGCACACGGCGAAGGAATTCCGCCGCATCCAGTATCAGTATGGACGCACCGCGATCGGCGGCATCACCTCCTCGCGCTGCACGAACGAGGAGACCTATCTCGTTCAGAAGCTGGTGCGGCAGGGCTTCCGCAACAACAATGTCGACACCTGCGCCCGCGTCTGCCACTCGCCGACCGGTTACGGGCTCGGCCAGACCTACGGTACTTCGGCCGGCACGCAGGATTTCGATTCCGTCGAATTCACCGACGTCGCCGTCATCATCGGCGCCAATCCGGCTTCCGCCCACCCGGTGTTCGCCTCGCGGCTGAAGAAGCGGCTGCGCCAGGGCGCCAAGCTGATCGTGCTCGATCCGCGGCGCACCGAGATGGTCAAGTCGGCGCATGTCGAGGCCGACTATCACCTGCCGCTGAAGCCCGGCACCAATGTGGCGGTGCTGACGGCGCTGGCGCATGTCATCGTCACCGAGGGTCTGTTCGACGAAGCCTTCATCCGCGAACGCTGCGATTGGGCCGAGTTCCAGGACTGGGCATCCTTCGTCGCGCTGCCGGAAAACAGCCCCGAGGTTGTCGGCAAGCTGTCCGGCGTCGACCCGGAAGCCATCCGGGGTGCCGCGCGGCTCTACGCCAAGGGCGGCAACGGCGCGATCTATTACGGCCTCGGCGTCACCGAGCACAGCCAGGGATCGACCACGGTGATGGCGATCGCCAATCTCGCGATGGCCACTGGCAACATCGGCCGTCCGGGCGTCGGCGTGAACCCGCTGCGCGGCCAGAACAATGTGCAGGGCTCCTGCGACATGGGCTCGTTCCCGCATGAGCTGCCGGGCTACCGCCACATCTCGGGCGACGCGGTGCGCGACATCTATGAGAGCCTGTGGGGCGTGAAGCTGGACGAAGAGCCCGGCCTGCGCATTCCCAACATGCTGGACGCCGCCGTCGACGGCTCGTTCAAGGGCATCTACATCCAGGGCGAGGACATCCTGCAGTCCGATCCGGACACCAAGCATGTCGCCGGCGGCCTCGCCGCGATGGAATGCGTGGTCGTGCACGACCTCTTCCTCAACGAGACGGCGAACTACGCTCATGTCTTCCTGCCGGGCTCGACCTTCCTCGAGAAGGACGGCACCTTCACCAATGCCGAGCGCCGCATCAACATGGTGCGCAAGGTGCTGGAGCCGAAGGCGCGCTACGCCGACTGGGAAGCGACGCAAGAGCTTGCCCGGGCCATCGGGCTCGACTGGAACTACACGCATCCGTCGCAGATCATGGACGAAATAGCCAAGACGACGCCGAGCTTTGCCGGCGTCTCGTTCGAGCTGCTCGATCGCGTCGGCTCGGTGCAGTGGCCGTGCAACGAAAAGGCGCCGCTTGGCACGCCGATCATGCATGTCGACGGCTTCGTGCGCGGCAAGGGCAAGTTCATCCGCACCGAATATGTGGCGACGGACGAGCGGACCGGCCCGCGCTATCCGCTGCTGCTCACCACCGGACGTATCCTGTCCCAGTACAATGTCGGCGCGCAGACAAGGCGCACCGGAAACATCGCCTGGCATGCCGAGGACCGGCTGGAAATCCATCCGCATGACGCCGAAGTCCGCGGCGTCCGCGACGGCGACTGGGTGCGGCTGGCGAGCCGCTCCGGTGAAACGACGCTGCGCGCGCTGATCACCGACCGCGTCTCGCCCGGCGTCGTCTACACGACGTTCCACCATCCGGACACGCAGGCCAACGTGATCACCACCGACTTCTCGGACTGGGCGACCAACTGTCCGGAATACAAGGTCACCGCCGTGCAGGTGGCGCCGTCCAACGGCCCGACCGACTGGCAGAAGGACTATAACGAACAGGCCAAGCAGAGCCGCCGTATCGCTCCGCTGGCGGCAGCGGAGTAGTCTTGGCCGCGCGCCGCAAAGCGACGACGCAAATATCGCGGCTGGCGCATCGCGCCGGCGGCACCGTTGCCGCGAGCCGCATGGTGCCGGAAGAGACGCCGGTGGCGTTCTCGTTCGCCGGCACCACCCATGCGGTGATGATGGCAAGCCCGGCGGATTTCGAGGATTTCGCGCTCGGCTTCTCGCTGACCGAAGGCATCGTTGCCGACCCAGCGGAGATCGAGGCGATCGAGGTCGAGGAGCTCGGCGCCGGCATCGATATCCAGATCCGGCTGAAGGACCAGGCCAACACGCGCTTCCAGGCGCGGCGGCGCAGGCTCGCCGGGCCGGTCGGCTGCGGGTTGTGCGGCATCGAATCCATCGAGGAGGCGATGCGCTCGGTCGACGCCGTCGGTGCGTCGAAGCTTACGCTTGAATCCGAAGACGTCATCCGTTCGGTCAAGCTCCTGTCGAAGCAGCAGCCGCTGCACATCGAGACCGGCGCGGTGCACGCCGCCGGTTTCTACGTCCCAGGCAAAGGCATCGTGATGGCGCGTGAGGATGTCGGCCGCCACAACGCGCTCGACAAGCTTGCCGGCGCGCTGGCCAAGGCCGGCATCGATGGCGCCAGCGGCGCCGTCGTGGTGACCTCGCGCGTCTCGGTCGAGATGGTGCAGAAGACAGCGGCCATTGGTGCTCCGATCATCATGGCGGTCTCGGCGCCGACCGCGCTCGCCATCCGCACGGCAGAGGCCGCCGGCATGACGCTGGTGGCGCTGGTGCGCGGGGACGATTTCGATATTTTCACCCACCCCGAACGGGTGGTTTCCGGAGTTGCCAAGCATGTCGCATGACGAAGACCACATCGCCAGCACCAAGGAAAAGCTGGTGCGCATGGCCAACCAGATCGCCACCTTCTTCCACTCGAAGCCGCGCGAGGAAGGCATCGCCGGCGTTGCCGAGCACATCAACAAGTTCTGGGAGCCCAGGATGCGGCGTCAGTTCTTCGAGCTGCTCGACGGCGACGCGGAGGATTTCGACGAGCTGGTGCTTGCCGCCTCGCCCAAGATCAAGCGGCCGCAGACGCCGCAGCAGGCCGATGCGGACCTGGGTTACGTCAGACCTGCCGAGGCCGCGGGCGCCACGCCCCGGAAATAGGCCGGACAAACTCCCGTTCGCCGAACGTCTTATATTCCCGCTTTCTAAAGTTCTTCTGCCTTAGACGGACCATTTCTGCTATGGTCGGCGACAGGAAATCGTCTGGCCGGGCGGGTAGTTTGCGTGAGGCCGATCGAGACCAGATACGCGCGCAGCGGAGAGGTGCGGATCGCCTATCAGGTGGTCGGCCAGGGTGCGTTCGACCTGGTCTTCGTGCCGGGCTTCATCTCCAATCTGGATCTGCATTGGGAAGACGAAGGCTACAGCCGCCTGTTGAAACGGCTTTCCGCCTTCTCGCGGCTGATCCTGTTCGACAAGCGCGGCACCGGGCTTTCCGACCGCGTCGACAGCCGCCTCCTGCCCAGTCTGGAGACCCGCATGGACGACGTGCGCGCGGTGATGGACGCCGCCGGCAGCGGCCGGGCGGCGATCCTCGGCGCCTCGGAAGGCGCGCCGATGGCGATGCTGTTCGCCGCCACCTATCCGGAGCGGACGCGGGCGCTCGTGCTTTATGGCGGCTATGCGCATTTCCACAGATGGGTGATGCCGCCGGAGCGTCTGGAAGCCTTCATCGAGATGGCGGAGACATCGTGGGGCACTGGCGCGACCTTGCCCAATTTCGCGCCGGGCCGGGTCGACGACGCTCATTTCGCCCAATGGTGGGCCCGGTTCGAGCGATTGTCGGCCAGCCCGACGGCCGCGGCAGCGCTTGCCCGCATGAACGCCGATATCGACGTGCGCGATATCCTGGCGATGATCAGCGCGCCGACGCTGCTCATCCATCGCCGCAACGACGCGCGGGTCGACCCCGACGCCAGCCGCTTCCTTGCAAAGAAGATCCCGCATGCCCGGCTGGTCGAGATAGCGGGGCGCGATCATCCGATCTGGACCGGCGATGTCGATCGCGTGGCCGACCTGATCGAGGAATGTCTCACCGGGGAACCCGCGGTAGCCGACACCGAGCGCGTGCTGGCGGCGCTGCTGGTGACGCGGATCTATGACACGGCCAAGCTCGGCGACCGCATGTGGAGCGAGCGCAGCCAGCGCTTCCAGGAAACCTGGCGACTTTTGGTCGGGCGCCACGGCGGACGCGCGGCCGGCACGCATGGCGAATTGATGGTGTCGCGCTTCGACGGACCGGCGCGCGCCATACGCTGCGCCGCGGCGCTGCGCGAGGCGGCGCAGCAGATCGGCGTGGCGAGCGCGCAAGGCGCGCATGTCGGCGAGATCGAAATGCGCGGCCAGCCGGTCGGGCTGACCGCGCGGGTGACCATGCAGCTCGCCGCCCATGCGCGGCGCGGCGACATCCTGGCCTCGCGGCTGGTCGCCGATCTCGCGGTGGGCTCCGGCCTGCATTTCGTCGATGCCGGCCGCGTCAGCCTCGATGAGCTGGATGAGCCTGTGCCGGTGGTTCTGGCGACGTCGGAGCAGCATCTGGAGCCGGCCTGCCGGCCCAAGGGAAGGCCGGCCGAGCCGATGGCGCTGACGGCGCGGGAAAGCGAGGTGGTGAACCTGATCGCCGACGGCAAGAGCAATGCCGCGATCGCCGCGGCGCTCAGCCTCAGCGAGCACACGGTCAAGCGGCACGTCGCCAACATCCTGCTCAAGCTCGACCTGCCGTCGCGGGCGGCGGCGGCGGCTTTTTCGGCGAGGCATGCTGGCCCGGACGGGCCATGAGAGCCATGGCGCTTTCGGGGGAAGCGCCCGGAGCGCCGCAAGCAGTACGAATTCTTCCCATGCAGGGCCGGGCGATGTCGCCGTGACGGCACTGCGAATGGAGGATGAAATGCTGAAACTCAGTCGCAAGATCGGATTGCTGGTATTTGCCGCGGGCGCATTGCTGGCCGTCACCCCGGCGCATGCCGAAGACGCGTCGGCCACTGCCGCCTACAAGGACATCCAGGCCACGCTCGGCTCGGTGCCCGACATGTTCAAGACACTTCCCGACGTCGCCGTTGCCGGCGCCTGGGCCGAGATCAAGGGCGTCCAGCTCAACCCCAACACCGCGCTCAACGGCAAGACCAAGGAGCTGATGGGTCTGGCGGTCGCCTCGCAGATCCCCTGCCAGTACTGCATCTATTTCCACACGCTGGCGGCCAAGGCCAACGGCGCCAGCGACGAGGAGATCAAGGAGGCCGTGGCGATGGCGGCGATCGTGCGCCACTGGTCGACGATGCTCAACGGCGGCCAGGTCGATCTCGCCACCTTCAAAAAGCAAACCGACGACCTGTTCGCGGCAGTCAAAGCCAAGTCGCAGTGAACGAAATCCTGCCCGGCGAAGGCCGGGCAGCCCCCACGTCAACCGCCCGATCGAAGACGGGCATATGGAGGATGACATGCTGACCAAGACAGGAAACGTAGACGGCGCGGCGATCAAGAAGGCGATCGAAGGCCGCGACGGCAAGCTCTTGTCGAGCTTCTACACCGACGACGCGCTGGTGCGGGTGATCGACCGCAACAATCCGCCGAGCAAGCCGCGCGAGATCCGCGGCCGCGCGGCGATCAGCACTTTCTGGGACGACATCTGCAGCCGGGCCATGACCCACAAGGTCGACACCACGATCGCCGAGGGCGACAGCCTCGCCTTCACCCAGGCCTGCGCCTACCCGGACGGCACGAAGGTGTTCTGCGCGGCGATGCTGGAGCTGAAGGGTGGCCGCATCGCGCGGCAGACCGTCGTGCAGGCCTGGGACGAGTAGCGGGCAGATCAACAGCGGCCTCGGCCGCAAATTTGGAGGAGAAGGAAGATGTTCAGCGCCAGATGGCAGATAGACGCGAAGTTCGGGCACAAGCAGACGGCACTCGAGCTGATGCGAAAATGGGAACGCGAGATCGGTTCGCAGGTCGGCATCGCCGACCTGGGATTCCAGATCATGACCGGCTCTATCGGCGCGCGGGAAGCGACGATCGAATCCCACCACCAGGTCAAGAGCCTCGCCCAACTGGAAGAGTTCTTCGCCAAGATCGCCAGGATCGAGGCGCACGCCAAATGGGGCAAGGAGCTGGAGCCTTATGTGGTGTCGGGCACCAGCCTCTGGCAGATCTTCCGGATCGTCGAGTAGCACCTCTACCTCTCCCCTTGTGGGAGAGGTAGGATTGCCCCGAATTGCTCTTCGCAATTCGGCTGGCAATCCGGGTGAGGGGTAAGCCGGTGCCAAGCTGGAACACCCCTCATCCATCTCGGCGCTACGCGCCGGTCCCCCTTCTCCCACAGGAGGAGAAGGGGGAGCCCGGCTTACCCGTGCGCCACCATCACGTGGCGAACGGCGGTGTAGTCCTCCAGCGCGTAGAGCGACATGTCCTTGCCGTAGCCGGACTGTTTTAGGCCGCCATGCGGCATCTCGTTGGTCAGCATGAAGTGGGTGTTGATCCAGGTGCAGCCATATTGCAGGCGGGCGGCGGTCGCCATGGCGCGCGAGACATCCTTGGTCCACACCGACGAGGCAAGGCCATAGTCGCTGTCATTCGCCCAGTTCACCGCCTCGTCGACATCCGCGAAACGGGTGACCGAGACGACCGGACCGAAGACTTCGCGGCGCACGATCTCGTCCTCCTGCAGCGCGCCGGCGACGACCGTCGGCTGATAGTAGAAGCCGGAGCCCTCGCCCGGCTTGCCGCCGGTGGTGATCTCGATGTGCTTCAGCTCCGAGGCGCGCTCGACGAAGCTCGACACGCGGTCGCGCTGGCGGCGCGAGATCAGCGGGCCGATCTCGTTCTCGGTGTCGTCCGGCTGGTCGTATTTGATGGTGGAGACGGCGGAAGAGAGATCGGCGACGAGCTTGTCGTAGATCTTCTTGCCGGCATAGATGCGGCAGGCGGCGGTACAGTCCTGGCCGGCATTGTAATAGCCAAAGGCACGCAGGCCACTCACCACCGCGCCAAGGTCGGCGTCGTCGAAGACGATCACCGGCGCCTTGCCGCCGAGCTCCAGATGCGTGCGCTTGACCGACTTGGCGGCCGCCTGCAGCACTTTCTTGCCGGTGGCGACGTCGCCGGTGATCGAGATCATGTTGACCTTGGGGTGGTTGATCAGCGTGTTGCCGACGCTGTCGCCGCGGCCGAGCACGACATTGACGACGCCTTCTGGAAGCACCTCGGCAAGGATCTTCGCCAACTTCAGCGTGGTCAGCGGCGTCTGTTCCGACGGCTTGAAGACGACCGTGTTGCCGCCGCCGATCGCCGGCGCCAGTTTCCAGGCCATCATCATCAGCGGATAGTTCCAGGGCGCGATGGAAGCGACGATACCGACCGGATCACGCCGCACCATCGAGGTGTGGCCAGCAATATATTCGCCGGCCACCTGTCCGGGCATCGACCGGACCGCGCCGGCGAAGAAGCGGTAGCAGTCGACGATCGCCGGGATCTCGTCATTGAGCACGGCGTTGATCGGCTTGCCGCAATTCAGCGCCTCGAGCGCGGCGAATTCCTTTGCCTCCGCCTCGATGCGGTCGGCGATCTTCAAAAGATAGCCCGAACGCTGCGCCGGCGTGGTGCGCGACCAACTGGCGAAGGCCTTCTCGGCGGCCAGAACCGCCGCCTCGATCTGCGCCGGGCTCGCTTCCGGCAGGTTGAGGATCGTCGCGCCGGTCTTCGGGTTGAGGATCGGCTCCTCGGTTTCGGTGCCCTTCTCGAAGGTCGAGCCGATCAGCATCTGGGTGTCCATAAACGTTCTCCCTGAACAGGAGCGAGTAGCGAATAGTGAATAGCGAATAGGGTTGACCGCCGATCTTCCCTATTCGCTATTCGCTACTCCCTATCCGCTGTTTTCATTTTCCACTTCCCGCGATCTGGTCGCCGTCGCGGGTCAGGTAATAGGCAAAGAGGATGGGCAGCAGCGTCACCAGCACGACGACCATGGCCACGACATTGGTGACCGGGCGCTGGCGCGGGCGGATCAGCTCCTCAAGCATCCAGATCGGCACGGTCTGCTGCTGGCCGGCGGTGAAGGTGGTGACGATCACTTCGTCGAAGGAGAGCGCGAAGGCCAGCATGCCGCCGGCAAGCAATGCGGTGGCGATGTTGGGCAGCACGACATGCCGGAAGGTCTGGAAACCGTCGGCGCCGAGGTCCATCGAGGCCTCGATCATCGAGCCGGAGGTGCGGCGGAAACGGGCGACGGCGTTGTTGTAGACGACGACCACGCAGAAGGTGGCGTGGCCGAGCACGATCGTCCAGAACGAGAAGGGGATGTCGGCCAGCGCGAAGGCCGAGCGCAGCGCGATGCCTGTGATGATGCCGGGCAGCGCGATCGGCAGGATGACCAGCAGCGAGATGGCCTCACGGCCGAAGAAGCGCGTTTGCGAGACGGCTGCTGCGCAAAGCGTGCCGAGCACCAGCGCGATCGCCGTCGAGATGGCGGCGACGCGCACCGACAGCGACAGCGCGTCCCACACGTCCGGCCGGTTCCAGGTGACGGCGAACCATTGCGTGGTGAGCCCCGGCGGCGGCCAGACAAAACTCTTCTCCTCCGTCGTGAAGGCGTAGACGAAGATCAGGAGGATCGGCAGGTGCAGGAAGAGCAGGCCGCAGGCGGCGGCGATCTTCAAGCCGAGCGGAGCACGTTGACCACGGTCAGAGCGCATCGAAAGCCCCCATGCGCTTGGCGCCCCACAGGTAGAAGCCCATGATGACGATGGGCACCACGGTGAAGGCGGCGGCCAACGGAATGTTGCCGGCGGTGCCCTGCTGCGAATAGACGGCCTGGCCGATGAAGAGGCGCGAGGTGCCGATGATCTGCGGGATGATGTAGTCGCCGAGCGTCAGCGAGAAGGTGAAAATCGAACCGGCGACGATGCCCGGCAGCGCCAGCGGGAACAGCACGTTGCGGAAGGTCTGTCCCGGCGAGGCGCCGAGATCGGATGAGGCCTCGACCAGATTGCCGGGCACGCGCTCTAACGCCGCCTGAACCGGCAGGATCATGAAGGGCAGCCAGACATAGACGAAGACGATGAAGGTGCCGGTGAAGGAGACCGACAGCGAGTTGCCGCCGACGATCGGCAGCGACAGCCACGCATCGAGCGGCCAGAGCAGGTTCAGCTTGGCGAGCAGCCAGGTGAGGATGCCTTCCTTGGCGAGGATCAGCTTCCAGGCGTAGATCTTGACAAGGTAGCTCGACCAGAGCGGCAGCATGACGCCGAGGTAGAACAGCGCCTTCCAGCGGCCGCGCGCGTAGCGAGCCGCGTAGTAGGCGATGGGAAAGGCAATGACCGCGGAGGCGAGCGTGACGAGCGCCGCCATCGTCACTGTGCGCAGGATGATGTCGAGATTGGCGGCCTGGAACAGGTCGCCATAGGTCTTCAGCGTGAACTCGCGGTTGATGAGGCCGGAGAACTCGTCGATCGAGAAGAAGCTCTGTGCCAGCAGGGCAAAGAGCGAGCCGATATAGACGATGCCGAGCCACAGGAGTGGCGGGGCGAGCATCAGCGTGAGCAGGAATTTCGGCCGGCGCCAGAAGAGGTCGGAGAGCGCGCCGCGCAGTCCGCCGCTGCCGGGCAGGATGGCGGGAGTGGGCGCGCGAGAGACGACGGCGTCGAGGCTCATGCCGGCTCATCCATCAGATGCAGGCTCTCACGGTTGAAGGTGAGCATCACCGCCTCGCCTTCCGCCGGCAGCGCGGTGCCTGCCGGCACGACCGCATGCAGCCTCAACCCCTCGGCATCGAGCGCCAGCCTTGTGGTCGCGCCGAGATAGTTGGTTCCGACCAGGCGCGCGGCGACGCCGTCGCCGCTGGTCGCGCTGGCGACGCGGATAGACTCCGGCCGCAGGCTTCCCCAGCGGCGTTGGCCGGAATAACGCTGGACGAAATCCGGCGGCAGCACGTTGGACGAGCCGACGAAATCGGCGACGAAGCGCGTGTTCGGCCGCTGGTAGATATCTTCCGGCGTGCCGACCTGCATGATCCTGCCGTCGTTGAAGACGGCGACGCGGTCGGCCATGGAAAGCGCCTCGCCCTGGTCGTGGGTGACGAAGACGAAGGTGATGCCGAGCACCTTCTGCAGCGACTTCAATTCCTCCTGCATGTTCTCGCGCAGCTTGAGGTCGAGCGCGCCGAGCGGCTCGTCGAGCAAAAGCACCTTGGGCTGGTTGACCAATGCGCGGGCGAGCGCGACGCGCTGGCGCTGGCCGCCGGAGAGCTGGCCGGGACGGCGCGCGCCATAACCCGGCAGGCGCACCAGCGACAGCGCTTCCTCGGCCGCCTTCAGCCGCTCGGCCTTGCCGACGCCCTTGACCATCAGGCCGTAGGCGACGTTGTCGAGCACGTTCAGATGCGGGAACAGCGCATAGTCTTGGAAGACGGTGTTGACGTTGCGGCGATAGGGCGGAACGCCCTCGGCGCGCTCGCCGAAGATGGAGATCGAGCCCGCCGTCGGCTGCTCGAAGCCAGCGATCAGCCGCAGGCACGTCGTCTTGCCGGAACCGGACGGCCCCAGCATGGCGAAGAACTCGCCCGGCGCGATCTCCAGATCCACCGCGTCGACGGCGCGCACGCTGCCGAAATGGCGCGAAACTTGTTTGAAGGAAACGGCAGAGGTCATGGGCCCCGTCAGTTCAGTTCCGGTTGAACGAAGGCGAGTTCGCACGCCGTCCTACCTCCCCCCGATGGAGGAGGTCGCGGCGAAGCCGCGGGTGGGGGTGACTGGCGCGAACCCATCAGACAGCCCGCACCCCGATGCTACGCATCGACCCTCCCCACAAAGGGGGAGGGTAAGAACATTACCGCCCGCCGATGACGCCGATATAATCCGACACCCAGCGGTAGTAGGGCACGCACTGGTCGTTCTGGCTGGCGCATTTCGACACCGGCGTCTTCCAGAACTTGATCTTGTCGAAATTCTCGTAGCCGTTGGTCTTGCAGCCTTCGTCGGTCAAAAGCTCGTTGCCCTTGCAGGCGGCGGGCACGACGGGCAGCGAGCCGAACCAGGCCGAGACGTCGCCCTGGACCTTCGGCGACAACGAGTGCTCGAGCCACATATAGGCGCAGTTCGGATGAGCGGCGTCGGCTTCCATCATGGTGGTGTCAGCCCAACCGGTGACGCCTTCCTCCGGCACGGTCGAGGCGACCGGCTTCTTGGCGGCGACCAGCGTGTTGACCTGATAGGGCCAGGAGCCGGAAGCGACCACGCCTTCGTTCTGGAAGTCGTCGACCTGGATCGCGGCATCATGCCAGTAGCGGCCGACCAGCGTTCGCTGGGTGCGCAGGAGATCGAGCGCCGCCTTGTACTGGTCTTCGTTCAGCTCGTAAGGATCCTTGATGCCGAGTTCCGGCTTGTGGAACATCAGGTAGTTGGCGGCATCCGCGATGTGGATCGGACCGTCATAGGCCTGGACGCGGCCCTTGTTCGACTTGCCGTCGGGCAGCTTCATTTCCTCGAAGACGACGTTCCAGCTCTTGGGCGCTTCCTTGAAGACGTCGGTGTTGTACATCAGGATGTTCGGGCCCCACTGATAGGGAACGCCGTAATGCACCTTGTCGACGGTGAACCAGGGCGCGTCCTTCAGGCGGTCGTCGACCGTTTTCCAGCTCGGGATCAGATCGGTGTTGATCGGCTGCACGCGCTTGCCGGCGACGAGGCGCAGCGATGCATCGCCCGAAGCGGTGACGAGGTCGAAACCGCCCTCGTTCATCAGCGAGACCATCTCGTCCGACGTGTTGGCGGTCTTGACGTTGACCTTGCAGCCGCTTTCCTTCTCGAAAGCCGTCACCCAGTCATAGTTCTTATCGGTCTCGCCGCGCTCGATGTAGCCCGGCCAGGCAACGATGTTGACCTGCCCTTCGCCCTTGCCGAGTTCCTTGACCTGGGCCATGGCCTGACCGGAAAAAGTCAGCGCGACAGTCAGCGCCGTGCACGACTTCAGGAATGCATTCATCGTCGATCTCCCATTGCTAGGGGCAGCGCTCTCAGGGCGCGGCTTTGTTCCCTGGGCGAAAGGTGCTGTGAAAAATCCGGTTTCGCAAATTCATTTATCAGAAAGCCGATATCGGTTTTTCCGATAGTTATATTGGACGCAATTCCGAACGGAAAACCCTTCACACTTTTCCTGGAATTGCTCTGATCACAGCCGCTGCCGCGCCATGCGCTGCGACTGCGCGAGGCCGATGAAGTCGCGCGCAGCCTGCGGCAGGCCGGAGCCGCGGCGCCAGACAGTGCCGACCTGGACCACCGGCAGCGAGCCGGAGATGTCGCGCGATTCTATGCGGTCGCCTTCCAGCGACCAGGGCCGGTAGACGAGGTCGGGCAGCAGCGCCACGCCGGCGCCGGTGGCGACCAGGCTGCGCACCGCCTCCACCGAACGCGTGCGGAAGGCGACATGCGGACGGGCACCGATCGCCGACAACAGCTTGCCGGTGTTCTCCTCGATCTCGTCGACGGTGAGCATGATCAGCGGCTCGGACGCGATGTCGCCGATCGAGATGATGTCGGCGCTGGCGAGCCTGTGGCTGAGCGGGATCCACAGCCGGTAGGCCGAGACCTCCAGGATTTCCGACTGCAGCGCCGTGCGGTCGCGCAGGTTGGACGTCACCATGACGGCGATGTCGAGCTTGCCGCCGACCAGAAGGTGCTCGAGATAGTCGCCATTGTCCTCGATCGCCGAGACCTCGACGCCGGGATAGGCGCGGCGGTAGCGGGCAAGCAGATCGGACAGGACGTAGCCGGCGACCAGCGAAGTGACGCCGAGCTGCAGGCGGCCGCCCGCGGCGGCCTGCTCGCTGGAGAAGGAACGGCGCGCATCGGAGACATCGGCCAGGATCTTGGTCGCGTGGCGCAGGAACTGGTGGCCCTTGTGGGTGATGTTCAAGCCGCGCGGATGGCGTTCAAACAGCTCGACGCCGAGGTCACTCTCCAATTCCTTGATCGCCTCGGTGACCGAGGATTGCGAAATCGACAGGTTCTGCGCGGCGCCCGAGACGGTGCCCTGCTCGGCGACGGCGACGAAGAACTGCAATTGGCGGATGGTGAAGGCCATGGCCGGACTAAACACCGGCGCGCGCGGGAAGGAAAGCCGGCGCAGCCCCGTTGTTTATGCCGGTGAAGTTCGCTCATGCGAAACGCCAGTCATAGGTGTCGAGACCGTTGATCCTGGAGACGCGATAGACCGTCGCCGGGGGGAAGTTGCGCAAGGTGCCGCCGATGCGGACCGCCTCGAGGTCGAGCCTGTCGAGGACGGCCTGGTCGAAGGGGCAGCGGCGGCCATAAGTGAACTGATAGAGAGCCGCGCCTGGCCGCAGACTGGCAAAGACGCCTTCCAGGATCGCGGATGATTTGCGCGGCGATATCAGCCGAAAGGGCAATCCGCTGACCACCGCGCCGACGACAGGGCCATCGAACAGCGGCAGATGGCGCAGGCCGACCGCGTCCATCTCGACAATGCGCGCCGAAGGGAAGCGGCGCGCGAGCAGAGCGGCAAAATCCGGATCGGACTCGACCAGCGTCAGGTCGTTTTCGCGCACGCCGCGCCGCAGCAGGGCGCGGGTGAAAGGACCGGTGCCCGGCCCGAGCTCCAGCACCGGCCCCGTGTCGGGGCCGATCTCGCGCGTCATCAGCGCCGCCAGGCTCGGACTGGAGGGCGTGACCGAGCCCATACGGAAAGGCGCCAGCGTCCAGGCCTTCAGGAAGGACAAAGCGTCATTTGCAGGCATGTTGACCTCATTGCTTACGCGGGCGATTCGAGTTGCCCGGCATGGACGAGGCGCTGTTTGCAGGCCGCGGATTGCATGGACATTGCGAAGGGTGTGGCTTCGCGAAAGAAAAGATTCGCCGCCGGCGGCAAGAACTGGCGCCATGTTTGTGCAATCTTGGCGCGATAGTCGGCCAGGCCAGAATTATAAGAGATAGGACTGCAAGAGGTCTTTGAATGCGTATCCTACTGGTCGAGGACGAGCCGGAAATGGTTTCGGCGTTGCGGGCGGCGCTGAAGCGGCACGACATGGTGGTCGACCATGCCGGCTCGCTGCTGGAAGCGGAAGGGTTCGTCGCGGTCGACGGCTATGATGCGATCCTGCTCGACCGGCAGTTGCCGGACGGCGACGGGCTGACGCTGGTGCCGAAGCTTCGCGCCGCCGGAAACACGACGCCGGTGCTGATGCTGACGGCCCGGGGCGACACCGCCGACAAGGTCGACGGGCTCGACATGGGCGCCGACGACTATCTGGCCAAGCCTTTCGCCTTCGAGGAACTGCTGGCCCGGCTGAGGGCATTGCTGAGGCGCCCGGCGGCGATCGAGACGCAAACGATCCGCGCCGGCCATCTTTCGCTCGATGTCGGCCACCGCGAGGCCTCGATCCGCGGCGAGCCGCTCGCCTTGCCGCGCCGCGAACTGCTGGTGCTGGAAGCGCTGATGCGGCGAACGGGGCGCATGGTGCAGCGCGAGGCCCTGATGGAGGCCGTGTTCGGGCTGGACGACGAGATCCAGTCCAACGCGCTCGATACCCATGTCTCGCGGCTGCGCCGCAAGCTCAGCGAAGCCGATGGCGGGGTCGTCATCAACGGCATACGCGGTGTCGGCTACCTGCTGCGCGAGACCACATGAACCTTCGCCGGCCGCGTTCGCTGAAATGGAGCCTGGTGCTGCGCATCGCCATCCTGCAATGCGTGATGCTGACGCTCATCATCGCCGGCATCATCGGCGCAATGCTCGCCACCGGCATCATTCCGCACGATTATGAGGACGGCACGATGGACGTGCTGGCGGATGCGGTGGTCCGCGACGCCAACGGGGCGCTGGTGCTGAAGGAAAATTCCGATCTGACCAAGTTGCGGTCGGATGTTCCGGACCTCTGGTTCATCATCCGCGACAAGGACGGGCACCGGCTTCAAGAAGGCACCGTGCCGGTTGCCTACCAGCCTTTCGCCGGCTTGCTGGACAACATCAGCGATGCCCGCATCGACCTTGCCATCGGCGAAGCGGCGCCGCCGGGCGGCAAGATCCGCTGGACCGACACGGCGGCCGGCAATATCCAGATCATGAGCGGCACCAAGGGCGAGCTTTCGTTGCTGCGCGTTCTCGGGCAGGCGCCGGAACTCTTCCTGCAAGGGATTTTGCCACTGGCCGGGCTGATGGCGCTGGCGACGCTGTTCGCGACGCCCTGGGTGGTGCGCGGCGCGCTTTCCGGTCTCGGCAACGCGGCGCGCGCGGCGGAGCAGATCGAGATCGACAAGCGCGGCGTGCAACTGCCGCTGGACGGCGTGCCGAAGGAAGTCACGCCGCTGGTCGACGCGGTCAACGCCGCCCTATCGCGCCTCGATGCCGGTTATGCGCGGCACAAGCGCTTCCTGACCGACGCCGCGCATGAGCTCAGAACGCCGGTCGCTATCCTCAACACGCGGCTCGCCGCGCTGCCGGCGACACCCGAGCGCGCCAGGCTCCTGCAAGACGCAGCGCGGCTGTCGACACTCGCCGACCAGTTGCTCGACCTGCAGCGGCTCGATCGCCAGGCCGAGCATTTCGGGCCGGTCGACCTGGTCCTTCTTGCCCGAAACGTCGTGGTCGACCTGGCACCGTTGGCCTTCGCCGTCGGCTACGAGATGGCGTTCGAACCGGCCAAGGAGAAGCTCATCGTGCGCGGCGACCGCACGGCGATCGAGCGCGCGGTGACCAATCTCATCCAGAACGCGATCGATCATGGCGGCAAGGCCGGTCGCATCACCATCAGCGTCCGCCCGCCCGCGGTGATCGAGGTGCAGGACGAAGGCGACGGCGTGCCGGCATCCGAACGCGAGCGGATATTCGAGCCCTTCTACCGCCTGCAGCCGCAGGATCATGGCGCCGGCCTCGGCCTCAACCTTGTCCGCGACCTGATGCAACTGCATGGCGGCAAGGTCGAGGTGCTCGACGGCAAGCAGGGCGGAGCCTGCTTCCGGATGATTTTCCCGAGCTGACGCACAAGCTTGCCGTCGCAGCAGTCCGGCCGGTTTGACATCGGCACGATTCGTAACTAACTAAGTTACATGAAACGCAACAGCCGACTGTCCTCGACCCTGCACATTCTCGTCCACATGGCCGAGGCGCCTGACCGGGCGCTGACGTCCGAAGAGCTTGCCGGCTTCATCCACACCAATCCGGTGGTGGTGCGCCGCACCATCGCCGGGCTGCGGGAGGCGGGCATCGTCACTTCGTCGCGCGGCCATGGCGGCGGCTGGCAGCTCGGCCGCGCGCCGGACAGGATTTCGCTGGCCGAGATCAGCGCCGCGCTTGGCGAGACGCTGTTGCCGTTCAGCACCGAACCGGAAAGCCCCGGATGCCTGGTCGAGCAGGCGGTGATCGCCGTGCTCGACGATTTCCGCCTGGAGGCGGAAAGGCTGCTCGCCGAGCGGCTCAGCCATATCACTCTGGCCGACCTGACGGCCGACTTCCGCCGCCGTTACGACCTGATTGGAGTATCCAGCCATGCAGTATGATGTGATCGTCGTCGGCGGCAGCTTTGCCGGCCTGTCCGCCGCCATGTATGCGGCGCGCGGGCGACGCAAGGTGCTGGTGATCGACGCCGGCCAGCCGCGAAATCGCTTTGCCGAGCACTCGCATGGCTTCTTCGGCCAGGACGGACGGGCGCCAGCGGACATTCTGGGCGAGGCCAGGGCACAGCTGCTTGCCTATCCGGCTGTCACGATGATCGAGGGTCGCGCCAAGCGGGCCGCCATCGTCGGCACCGGCTTCGAGGTCGAGATGGACAATGGCGAGGGTTTCGGCGCGACGCGGCTGGTGCTCGCCACCGGCGTTCGAGACATCCTGCCGGACGTCCCCGGACTTGCCGGGCAGTGGGGCAAGACGGTGCTGCATTGCCCCTATTGCCACGGTTACGAGGTGGCCGGCGGGCCGCTCGGCGTGCTGGCCACCGGGCCGATGTCGCTGCACCAGGCCGAGCTGATCTCCGACTGGGGCGACGTCACGCTGTTCGCCGACGGCTTGTTCGAGCCGGACGCGGACCAGGCGCGGGTCTTGGAGAAGCGCAGCATCCGCTTCGAGCCGGTGAAGGTGAGCGAGGTGCGGGACGACGGCTCCGGCGGCCTGGTCGTCAGGTTCGATGGAAACCGCAGCGCAAGGGTGCGGGCGCTGTTCACCGCGCCGCGCAACGAAATGGCAAGCCCGCTGGCCGAGCAGCTGGGCTGCGCCTTCAACGAAGGCCCGCTTGGCCGGGCGATCGTCGTGGACGACAAGCAGCAGACATCGGTGCCCGGCGTGTTCGCGGCCGGAGACGCGGCGCGCCTGATGCACAACATCGCCTTCGCGGTGTCCGGTGGCGCGATGGCCGGAGTTGCGGCACATCAGTCGCTGGTGTTCGGTTAGCCTTATTTCCTTGGCTGACGTCAGGCCGCCGCAATGGTCAGGCGCGCCCCGGCATGGGTCAGCGCGGCGGCGATGTCGGGCGGCGGCGGCTGGTCGGTGGCGAGCTCGGAAAAGCCGTCGAAGCCGCAGACCCTGACCAGCCCCTGACGGCCGAACTTGGTATGGTCGGTGACGACCAGCGAGCGCTGGCCACGCGACAGCACCATGCGGGCGAACTCCGCCTCCTCCAGCTCGTAGTCGGTCAGGCCGGCAGCGGCATCGACCGCGCCGATCGAGATCACCGCATGATCGACCGAAAAGCGGCTGACGAACTCGATCGCCGAAATGCCGAAAGCAGCACCCGAATCGCTGCGCAGCTCGCCTCCCGCCATATAGACCTTGTTGCCGTTCACCGTCGCCAGCGTGCGGGCAATGTCGGAGGAATTGGTGACCACCGTCAGCCGGCGATGGCCGAGCAGCTCGCGCGCCAGGAAGGATGTGGTCGTGCCGGTATCGAGCATGATCGCCTCGCCATCGCGGATCGTGGCCGCGACCATCCTGGCGATCAGCCGCTTGGCTTCGGCATTCTCGCGCATGCGCCGCTCGAACGGCGCCTCGCCCACGATCGAGGCAAGACCCACGGCGCCATGCATCTTCAGCACCGACCCGTCGTCGGCGAGCGGCTTGACGTCGCGCCGCACCGTTTCCAGCGAGACGCCGAGACGTTCGGCAAGGCTGGCTATGGTGATCGTGCCCTCCTCGTTGAGGAGGCGCAGGATTTCGCCATGCCGTTTCGAATGGATCATATGGATGTCCGGAAATTATTGACCGAATTTAAGGTTTTGGCAACGCTTTGAAAGGAGTCGCTTATATTTTCGGGCAAAACACCCAAAAAAGGTCACAGCTTTTGATTGACAGCTCTGCCACGCCGGCATGACACTGACCCCGTGACAGGTTCGGAACTGCCACGGGAGGGTGATGGCAGAGCCGCAACCTAGTGACCAGATCGCCTGGAACCAGCCGGGCGCGAGCTTTTATCGAATCCGCGGGGGCGGATGCCGGGATACCATGCCTGGCCAAGGGGCTCGTCGGTGCGGTGCGGGATACCGATCCTGGCGTCTCGCACCGACGAGGCTTTTTTGTTTTGTCCCATCGTCGTTTTCCGCGGGGTCGTTTTCCGCGGGACCGGCTGAGGCCGGAGCGAAGCCGTGAGTGCCGAAGACCGCATCCGCGCCCTGCCGTGCTGGAACGGCAGCATCGAGATCGAGCCGCTGCCGGGTGGCCTCAGCAACGCCAATTTTGTCGTCACCGATGCGGCCGGGCGGCATGTCGTGCGCTTCGGCCAGGACTTCCCGTTCCACCACGTCTTTCGCGAGCGCGAGGTGATGACGGCGCGGGCGGCGCATGCGGCGGGCTTCGCGCCGGCCGTGCATTATGCCGAGCCCGGCATACTGGTGACGGAATTCCTCGGCGCCAAGACCTTCCTCGCTGAAGACGTGCGGGCCGATCTCGACCGTGTCGCCGGGTTGCTGCGCGCGTTCCATCGCGAGATGCCGAACCACGTCTCCGGCGCCGGCTTCATGTTCTGGGTGTTCCACGTCATCCGCGACTATGCGCGCACGCTGGACGAAGGCGGCAGCCGCAAGAAGGGTGATCTGCCGCGCTACCTGTCTTTGGCCGACGAGCTCGAGCGGGCGCAGAAGCTGTTGCCGATCGTCTTCGGCCACAACGATCTTTTGCCGGCCAATATCCTCGACGACGGCAAGCGGCTGTGGCTGATCGATTTCGAATATGCCGGCTTCAACACGGCGATGTTCGATCTTGCCGGCGCCGCCTCCAATGCCGGCCTGAGCGATGACGAATCCTTCGCCTTCCTGACCGCCTATTTCATGAAGGAGCCGGACAACGAAATCCGCCGCTCGCACGCCGCCATGCAATGCGCCTCGCTGCTGCGCGAAGCGATGTGGAGCATGGTCTCCGAGCTTTATCTCGACGCGCCCGGCATCGACTATGTCGCCTATACCGAGGAAAACCTCGTCCGGCTCGACGCGGCGCTGGAGAACTACCGGACGAAATACGGGACCAAGTCATGAGTTTGCCCAGCCATGCCGAGATCGTCGTCATCGGCGGCGGCATCATCGGCTGCTCCACAGCCTATCATCTGGCGCGCGACCATAAGGCCGACGTCGTGCTGCTCGAGCAGGGCAAGCTGACCTCGGGCTCGACCTGGCATGCCGCCGGCCTTGTCGGGCAGTTGCGCTCATCGGCGTCGATCACGCGGGTGCTCAAATATTCGGTCGAGCTCTACAAGGGCCTCGAGGCCGAGACCGGCCTGGCGACCGGCTGGAAGATGACCGGCTGCCTGCGGCTGGCGACCAACGCCGACCGCTGGACCGAGTTCAGGCGGCTGGCGACCACGGCCAAGAGCTTCGGCATGGACATGCAGCTTCTGTCGCCGGCGGAAGTGAAGCGCATGTGGCCGCTGATGGAGACCGGCGACCTGGTCGGCGCCTCGTGGCTGCCGACCGACGGCCAGGCAAGCCCCTCCGACATCGCCCAGTCGCTCGCCAAGGGCGCGCGCATGCATGGCGCGAAACTGTTCGAGGACGTGCGCGTCACCGGCTTCACGATGAAGGACGGCCGCATCACCGCGGTGAAGACCTCAAAAGGCGACATCGCCTGCGACAAGGTGGTGAACTGCGCCGGGCAATGGGCAAGGCAGGTCGGCGCGATGGCCGGCATCAACGTGCCGCTGCAGCCGGTCAAGCATCAGTACATCATCACCGAGAAGATCGACGGGCTCGCCAACGACGCGCCGACGATCCGCGACCCCGACCGCCGCACCTATTTCAAGGAGGAGGTCGGCGGGCTGGTGATGGGCGGCTATGAGCCCAACCCGCAGGCCTGGGCAACCGGGCTTCCCGGCGGCGACGTTCCCAACGACTGGGAATTCCGCCTGTTCGACGACGACTACGATCATTTCGAACAGCATATGAGCCAGGCGATCGCGCGTGTTCCGGCCCTGCAGACCGCCGGCGTCAAGCAGATGATCAACGGCCCCGAAAGCTTCACGCCGGACGGCAATTTCATTCTCGGCGTGGCGCCCGAATGTTCCAATATGTTCGTCGGCGCCGGCTTCAACGCCTTCGGCATCGCCTCGGGCGGCGGCGCCGGCTGGGTGCTGGCGCAATGGGTGGTCGACGGCGAGGCGCCGCTCGACCTGTGGGTGGTCGACATCAGGCGCTTCTCCAGCCTGCATCGCGACCGCGACTGGGTCCGCGACCGCACGCTGGAAGCCTATGGCAAGCATTACACGATCGGCTTCCCGCATGAGGAATATCTCTCCGGCCGGCCGCGCATCGTCTCGCCGCTCTATGAGCGTCTGAAGACGCACCGCGCCGTGTTCGGCTCCAAGCTCGGCTGGGAGCGGCCGAACTGGTTCGCCCCCGAAGGGGTGGAGCCCGAAGACGTCTATTCGATGGGCCGGCAGAACTGGTTCGGCGCGGTCGGCGACGAGCACCGGCACGTGCGCGAGAAGGTCGGCATCTTCGACCAGTCCTCCTTCGCCAAATATGAACTGACCGGCAGCGACGCGCAGAAGGCGCTCGACTGGATCTGCGCCAACGACGTCAGCAAGCCGGTCGGACGGCTGACCTATACGCAGCTTCTCAACACGCGCGGCGGCATCGAGGCCGACCTCACCGTGTCGCGGCTCGGCGAAGACCGGTTCTACATCGTCACCGGCACGGGTTTCCGCACGCATGACCTGTCCTGGATAAGCGATCACATCGGCTCCGGCCTCGACGCCAGGCTGACCGACGTCACGGAGGAGTACGGCACGCTGTCGCTGATGGGACCGCGCGCCCGCGACGTGCTGTCGGCGGTGACGGAGGCCGATGTCTCGAACGCCGCCTTCCCCTTCGGCCATGCCCGCGAAATCGACATTGCCGGCCATAGCGTGAAGGCGTTGCGCGTCACCTATGTCGGCGAGCTCGGCTGGGAGCTGCATGTGCCGATCGCCGCCACCGGCGAGGTTTTCGATGCGCTGATGGCGGCGGGCAAGGCGCATGGCATCCGCCCGGTCGGCTACAGGGCGCTGGAGTCGCTCAGGCTTGAAAAGGGCTATCGCGCCTGGGGTTCCGACATCACGCCGAACGATACGCCGCTGGAAGCGGGGCTCGGCTGGGCGGTGAAGCTTCGCAAGAACACCGACTTCGTCGGGCGTAGGGCGCTGGAAAAAGCGGCCGGCAAGGCGCCGACAAAGCGCTTTGCCGGCTTCACGGTGGACGACCCGGAGGTCGTGCTGGTCGGGCGCGAGACGATCCTGCGAAATGGCGAGCCGGTCGGCTACCTTACCAGCGGCGGCTACGGCTATACGGTGGAGAAGAACATCGGCTACGGCTATGTGCGCGATGCCGACGGCGTCAGCGACGACTTCCTCGCCTCTGGCGACTACGAGCTGGTGGTGGCGATGGAACGCACGCCGGCCAAGATCCATCTGGAGGCCCTGTACGACCCGGCCGGCGCGAAGATAAAGGCCTGATCCGCGCAGCGCGGGTCAGCTGACGCGCAGCGTCAGACAACGGCTTGGCACGGTGTCGCCCTCGCCGGGCATCGAGGCATAAGGTCGCGTCTCCTCGAGGCGGCTTATCGCGCCGCGTGCTTCCAGCTCGGCGATCCGCTCCGCGAAACCGGCATCCCACAGTGTGTTCTTCACCGTCAGCACGATGACGCCGCCCGGCCGGCAGATGCGGATCAACTCGTCCAGGCCCTCGACCCCGACATGGCCCGAGGTGAAGACGCCCGCAGAGATGATGCCGGCATAGGCGCCGTCGGCGAAGGGCAGAACATCGCCCATCGCCAGGCGGTGCAGCGCCGTGTAGACGCCCTTGGCGCCGGCCTTGTCCAGCATGCCTTGGGAGATGTCGAGCGCCTCGACCCTCGGATAGCCGGTGATGGCGAGCCACTCGCCGATCAGGCCGGTGCCGGCGCCGGCGTCCAGCAAGGGTTCGGCGCCGCGCGGCAGGTGGCGGGCCAGCAGCGCCAGGCAGATCGTCGGATGGCGATAGCCGGCGGCCGACATGTCGGCATCGTAGGTCTCGGCCCAACCGTCATAGACCGCGGCGACCTCGTCCGGCCGGGTCGCGGCATAGGCCGCGCTTAGTGAGCCGTTGTGCTTGCCGTCCGTCATCGTCGCCCCTCAAAGCCGATTCATGTGCAATGGATCATAGCCAAGCCGCTAAAACTGTGGAACCGTCCGAGCCAGAAGAATGGCGTGAACGGGGGACACGACATGACGGACGAGCTGCGCGCGGCGCTGGCGGCCATACCGGCGCTGGCGGGCTATGACGGACCGCTGGAGCGTTTGGGCGGCCTGACCAACAGGGTCTACAGGGCCGGCGAAGCGTGCCTGCGCATTCCCGGCAAGGGTACCGAGGAATATATCAACCGCGCCAACGAGGCAGTAGCGGCGCGCGAGGCGGCCAAAGCCGGCGTCAGCCCCGAGGTGCTCTATTTTGATCCCGCATCCGGCCTGATGGCGACGCGCTTCATCGCCGGCGCGGAGACGATGTCGCCGGAGAAATTCAAGACGCGGCCGGGCAGCCCCGCGCGGGCGGGCCAGGCCTTCCGCAAGCTGCATTCATCGGGCGCCGCCTTTCCCTTCCGCTTCGAGCTGTTTGCCATGATCGACGACTATCTCAAGGTCCTGTCGACAAAGGATGTCGCACTGCCTTCGGGCTATCACGACGTGGTGCGCGAGGCGGACAGCGTGCGGGACGCGCTCGCCGCCCATCCGATCCCGCTCGCCGCCTGCCATTGCGATCCGCTGTGCGAGAACTTCCTCGATACGGGCGATCGCATGTGGATCGTCGACTGGGAATATTCCGGCATGAACGATCCGCTGTGGGACCTCGGCGACCTCTCGGTCGAGGGCAGGTTCGACGCGGGCCAGGACGAGGAATTGATGCGCGCCTATTTCGGCGGCGAGGCGCGGCCGGCCGAGCGCGGCCGCGTCGTCATCTACAAGGCGATGTGCGACCTGCTCTGGACGCTGTGGGGACTGATCCAGCTCGCCAACGACAATCCCGCCGACGATTTCCGCGCCTATGCAGACGGCCGCTTCGCCCGCTGCAAGGCGCTGATGGAGAGAACTGAATTCTCACGCCACGTGGCGGCAGTGCGCCTAGGCTAGAGCCGGCGCTTTACCTGAAAACCCTCTGGATCTCGTTCAACGACCCTGTTTCGTCGGACTTTCTGCAATACCAGACGAGCAGTGCGATGGTGCCGATGGGGAACAATCCCGCAAGCAGTTGATGCCAGCCGCTTCTGTTGATGTCATGCAGCCGCCGCGCGGTCATGGCAAGTGTCGGCAGAAGGACGGCAAGATTCCAAAGCGACGAGACGGCTTCGTTTCCCACAAAGATATCGACTATACCCATAAGAACGGCAACGATGATAATGAAGAGGTAGGAATACCAGAACTCCGAGCGGCTGGCCCTGCCGGAAAAGTTCACGTAATTTCGGAAAAAGCTTGCAATCGCTTCACCGAAGTTCATCGAAAGCGGCGTGTCTCCGAAACGATTGACGCCGGCTGGCGGCGCCCTCAAGACAAACAGCAATGGCAAGCCGATAATGATCAGAACTATAAGCCAATGCCATATCGAGAAACTGCCCATGATTTCCCCCCAAATAGCGCAATTTTCTAGGCTATAGATATCCTGCCGGCCCTGCCGGAATCAATCACAGATTGCATCCGGATGGCGATTTGCACCGCAAAAAGCTTTCGTGAAGTTGCCCTGGTTCCTCAACACAGTGATTTTGAATTGCAAGCTTGTCGGGCAAGGCTATCAACGTCCGTTTGGGGTAGTCAGCGCAAACGCTGGCGATGAGCCGAAGGCTCCCGAACCTCGTCATTCCAGGGCGGAGCAAGGAGCGAAGCGACGCGCGCAGACCCTGGATGACGACCCGATAGGCGTCTCGGCCAATCGCCAAAGCATGGATATGCCAACGCACGCATAGCCGACCGGTCAAAATTTCTGTGCTAAGAAGCTAATTCACGCCCTTAGGCACGTTCTCGGGCGGCACCTCGGTTTCCACCACCTTCTGGCGGTGGAAGATGAACATGCCGGCAAGCACGACGATGGCAGCGCCGACAAGGATGCGCGGGCTGGGCACATCGCCGAAGAAGACCAGGCCGAAGACCACTGCCCACAGAAGCAGGCTGTAATGCAGTGGCGCCAGCGTCGAGGCCGGCGCCAGCTTCAGCGCCCTCGTGATCATCAGATGCGCGGCGCAGGAGACGACGCCGAGCAACAGCATGGCGCCGAAATCGAGCGCCGAGGGCGTGCGCCAGGCGCCGATGGTGAGCGCGCCGCCGACGATCAGCGTGCCGATCGTCTGCCAGGTGACCAAGGTCGTGTCGCTGGTGCCGCGCAGAAGGCGGCCGAGGATGATGGCGAAGCCGAAGGCGATGCTGCCCACCAGCGCGAAGCCGGAGGACATTGAGAAAGCCGCCGAGGATGGTTTCAGAATGATCAGCACGCCGCAGAAGCCGACCAGGATCGCCAGCCAACGGCGCCAGCCGACCTTTTCGCCAAGCAAAAGGTGCGACAGCGCCGCGACATAGATCGGCCCGGCCATGTAGAAGCTCATCACGTCGGCCAGCGGCAGGTAGACGACCGCGGCGTAGAAGAGCCCGGTGTCGGTGGTGGTGGCCACGACGCGCAGGAACTGCAAAAGCGGCCGGTCCATGTGGAACAGCTTGCCGGTGCCCTGGTTGGCGATCATCGGACCGAGCACGATGAAGGCGCCGATCGAGCGGATCAGCACCACTTGTCCGACCGAGAAGGAAGCGACCAGCCATTTGCCCATCGCGTCGTTCAGCGCGAACATGAAGTCGCCGGCCAGCATCAACAGGATGCCGGCGAGCAGAACGTTCTTGATGGTGAAGTTGCGGGCGATGGTCTGGGCCATGCCGCTCCCTAGCCGCAGGCGGCCGGTTTGACGAGGGAAATTCGTAAGACCAGCGCCGGGAACCGGGGTTGGCCGAAGCGCCACGAGCGTTCCGGCCAATCGCGAACCGTTCGTGATGCTTTGCCCCAAACCAAGCAGATCGCTGTGCGGGGACCTACGACGTCTTATGCCGCCTATTTACCTGCGCCGGCCGACCGGCGATCGACAGCCGGGTTTCCTGCTTCGTCCGCTCAGCCACCACCTTGCCCCTGGCGATGACGCAGAGGCGTTCGGGACGCAGGCGCACGGCCTCGATCGGATTGCCGGCATCAAGCACGACGAGGCTGGCGCGCTTGCCGACGGCGAGGCCGAGATGATCGAGCCCCATGATGGCGGCGTTGACGTTGGTGACCATGTCGAAGCAGCGCGCCATGTCGGCCGGGCTCGACATCTGTGCCACATGCAGGCCCATGAAGGCGACGTCGAGCATGTCGGCGGTGCCCAGCGAATACCAGGGGTCGAGCACGCAATCCTGGCCCCAGCCGACGCGGATGCCGAGCGCCAGCATCTCCTTGACCCGGGTCAGGCCGCGCCGCTTCGGGAAGGTGTCGTGCCGCCCCTGCAGCATGATGTTGATCAGCGGGTTGGGGATTGCCGAGACGCCGGCCTCGGCGATCAGCGGCAAAAGCTTGGAGACGTAATAATTGTCCATCGAATGCATGGAGGTGAGGTGCGAGCCGGCCACCCTGCCCTGCAGGCCGAGGCGCTGCGTCTCATAGGCCAGTTGCTCGATGTGGCGCGACAGCGGATCGTCGGTCTCGTCGCAATGCATGTCGACCATCAGGCCGCGTTTGGCGGCGATCTCGCAAAGCTCGGTGACCGAGCGCGTGCCGTCGGCCATGGTGCGCTCGAAATGCGGGATACCGCCGACGATGTCGACGCCCATGTCGAGCGCACGAATGGTGTTTTCGCGCGCGGTCGGCGAGCGGTAGAGGCCGTCCTGCGGAAACGCGACCAGCTGCAGGTCGATATAGGGCGCGACGGCCTTCTTCACATCGAGCAGCGCTTCCACCGCGAGCAGCCGGTCGTCGCAGACGTCGACATGGCTGCGGATTGCGAGCAGGCCCATCGAGACGGCCCAGTCGCAATAGGCGAGCGCGCGCTCGCGCACGGCTTCATGCGTCAGCAGCGGCTTCAGTTCGCCCCAGAGCGAGATGCCCTCGAGCAACGTTCCGGAAGCGTTGATGCGCGGAATGCCATAGGAGAGCGTGGCGTCCATATGGAAATGCGGATCGACGAAGGGCGGCGAGACGAGATTGCCGCGCGCGTCGATCTCGGTCGGCGCGGAGCCCGGCAGTTTCTGCTCGACCGCCCGGATGGTCTCGCCGGCAATGCCTATATCGGCAATCCTGCCGTCCGGCAGCGTGCCGCCGCGCACGATGAGGTCGAAATCCATCCGTCGTCATCCTTTCCCAAGAATCGGCATTCATCGTGGCCGAAAAGACAGCCAGGCGCAGCCTTTTCTTTCGCCTTCAGCCGAAAGGTTCCATCGCGCCGCAACTCGCTCTATAAGCCGCCACTCGCCCTCGTGGCGAATCCGAAATTCTTTGCAAGCCAGACACAGGATCGGCCGTTGTTTCGCTTCTTCCGTTCGACGGAAAACCAACGCCTCATTGCCAGGCTGGTGAGGGAATCCTTCCACGAGCATAAATTCGGCTATGGCGCGGCCATCCTGTCGATGCTGGTGGTGGCCGCCATGACCGGCGCCAGCGCCTGGATCCTGCGCGAGATCACCAATGAATTCGTCGTCTTCAAGCGGCTTGACCGCGTCAACCTGATCGCGGCGGGGGTCGCCGGGATCTTCCTGCTCAAGGGTTTTGCCAGCTTCGTCCAGGCCTATTTCATGAGCCGGGTCGGCAACGCAATCATCGCCGACCGCCAGCGCAAGATCTACGACCGGATCCTCGCACAAGGCATCGAGTTCTATCATTCGACCTCATCGGCCGACCTGATCGCCCGCATGACCAACAACGCGCAGGCCGCGCGCAGCGTGCTCGACCTCGTCGTCACCTCTTATGTCCGCGATCTGGTGACGTTGATCGTCCTGGTCGGGGTCATGGTCTGGCAACAGCCGGCGCTGTCGCTGATCTGCTTTGTCGTCGGGCCTGTGGCGATCTATGGCGTCAACCGCATCCTCAAACGCGTGCGCAAGATCGCGGCGATGGAATTCGTCTCGCTCGGCCAGATCGTGCATGTGATGCAGGAGACGGCGATCGGCGTGCGCGTCGTCAAATCCTTCAATCTCGAAGCCGCGATGCGCAAGCGCATGCACAAGGCGGTGTCGGACGTCGAAACCCGCGCCAACAACATCGCGACGCTGGAAGCCGCCACCAGCCCGGTGATGGAAACGCTGGCGGGGCTGGCGATCGCCGGCGCCGTGCTGGTCAGCGGCCTGCTGGTGCTGCAGGGTGGCCAGATGCCGGGCAACATCATGGCCTTCATCGCGGCGCTGCTGCTGGCCTATGAGCCCGCAAAGCGGCTGGCGCGCGTGCGCATCTCGCTGGAGACGGGCATCGTCGGCGTGCGCATGATGTTCCAGCTCGCCGACCGGCCGCTGACGCTCGCCGAAAAGCCCAACGCCACGGCGCTGAGGGCCGGCCCAGGCGAAATCCGCTTCGACAATGTCAGCTTCGCCTATCCCGAAAGCCCGCCGGTGTTCGAAGGGTTCGACCTGACGCTCGCGGCCGGCAAGATGACGGCGCTGGTCGGGCCGTCGGGCAGCGGCAAGTCGACGATCCTGAACCTGATCATGCGCATGTACGACCCGCAGACCGGCAGGGTGATGTTCGACGGCCAGGACATCTCGTTCGCGACGCTGGATTCGCTCAGCCAGAAGATCGCCTATGTCAGCCAGGACACGTTCCTGTTTGCCGGCACCATCATGCACAATATCCGGCTCGGCCGCGAGGGCGCGACCGACGAGGAGGTGGTCGCCGCCGCCAAGGCCGCCAACGCGCATGAGTTCATCACCGCGATGGCCAAGGGCTACGACACGGAGGTCGGTGAAAACGGCTCGCTGCTCTCCGGCGGCCAGCGCCAGCGCATCTCGATCGCGCGCGCCATGCTGCGCAACGCCGAGATCCTGCTGCTCGACGAGGCGACCAGCGCGCTCGACGCCGAGTCGGAAGCGCTGTTCCGCGACGCGCTGCAGCAACTGACCGCCGGGCGCACGACGATCGTCATCGCGCACCGGCTCTCGACGGTGCACCAGGCCGACACGATCGTGGTGCTGGAAAAGGGCAAGGTGCTGGAGAGCGGCCCGCACAAGGCGCTGCTCAGGCAGGGCGGGCTCTATCAGAAGCTTTATGAGTATCAGCTGATGCCGTAGCGCGCTCCCCTTCTCCCCTTGT
>CCNB01000012.1:850042-852716 GCA_000824785.1 Mesorhizobium plurifarium
ACAAGGGGAGAAGGGGGAGCCCAGCTTACTCCGGCACCTTCCTGACAGCGCCCTTGTCCGCGCTGGTGGCGAAGGCGGCGTAGGCGCGCAGCGCGGTCGTTACCTTGCGCTTGCGCTTTTCGGCCGGCTTCCAGGCGTCGGCGCCCTTGGCGTTCATCGCCACCCGACGCGCCTCGAGCTCGGCATCGCTGATGGCGAGACGGATGGTGCGATTGGGGATGTCGATCTCGATCGTGTCGCCTTCCTGGACGAGGGCGATCGCGCCGCCCTCGGCGGCTTCCGGCGAGACATGGCCGATCGACAGGCCGGACGTGCCGCCAGAGAAGCGGCCGTCGGTGATCAGCGCGCAGGCTTTGCCGAGACCCTTCGACTTCAAATAGCTGGTCGGGTAGAGCATCTCCTGCATGCCGGGGCCGCCGCGCGGACCCTCGTAGCGGATGACGACGATGTCGCCGGCCTTGATCTCGTTGCCGAGGATCGCCTTGACGGATGCATCCTGGCTTTCGAAGACGCGGGCCGGGCCGGTGAATTTCAGGATCGATTCATCGACGCCGGCCGTCTTCACGATGCAGCCGTCCAGCGCCAGATTGCCCTTCAGCACGGCAAGGCCGCCATCCTTGGAGAACGGCGTCTTTGCCGAGCGGATGACGCCTTTTTCGCGGTCAAGGTCGAGCTCGTCCCAGCGGCGGTCCTGGCTGAAGGCGACCTGGGTCGGCACGCCGCCAGGGGCGGCGCGGAAGAACTCGCGAATATTCTCGGCCGAGGTACGGGCGATATCCCAATGGTCGAGCGCTTCGCCGAGCGTGGCGGTATGCACGGTCGGCAGGTCGCGGTTGATCAGCCCGGCCTGGTCGAGCTGGCCGAGGATCGCCATGATGCCGCCGGCGCGGTGCACGTCTTCCATATGCACGTCGGACTTGGCCGGCGCCACCTTGCAGAGCACCGGCACCTTGCGCGACAGGCGGTCGATATCCTCCATGGTGAAGTCGACCTCGCCCTCATGCGCGGCGGCAAGGATATGCAGCACCGTGTTGGTCGAGCCGCCCATGGCGATGTCGAGCGCCATGGCGTTCTCGAAAGCGCCCTTGGAGGCGATGCTGCGCGGCAGTGCGCTTTCGTCGTCCTGCTCGTAATAGCGCTGGGCGAGGTCGACGGCGAGGTGGCCGGCCTCGACGAACAGGCGCTTGCGATCGGCATGGGTGGCCAAGGTCGAGCCGTTGCCCGGCAGTGACAGGCCGAGCGCCTCGGTCAGGCAGTTCATCGAATTGGCGGTGAACATGCCCGAGCAGGAGCCGCAGGTCGGGCAGGCCGAACGCTCGATGACCTTGACGTCCTCGTCGGAGATCTTGTCGTCGGCGGCGGCGACCATGGCGTCGACCAGATCGAGCGCCTGCGCCTTGCCGGCCAGCACCACCTTGCCGGCCTCCATCGGCCCGCCGGAGACGAAGACGGTCGGGATATTGAGGCGTAAGCTGGCCATCAGCATGCCGGGGGTGATCTTGTCGCAATTGGAGATGCAGACCATGGCGTCGGCGCAATGCGCATTGACCATGTATTCGACGGAATCGGCGATCAGCTCCCGCGACGGCAGCGAATAGAGCATGCCGTCGTGACCCATGGCGATGCCATCATCCACTGCGATGGTGTTGAACTCCTTGGCGACGCCGCCGGCCTTCTCGATCTCGCGCGCGACGAGCTGGCCGAGATCCTTCAGATGCACGTGGCCCGGCACGAACTGGGTGAAGGAGTTGACCACCGCGATGATCGGCTTGCCGAAATCCGAGTCCTTCATGCCGGTGGCGCGCCACAGGCCGCGGGCGCCGGCCATGTTGCGGCCATGGGTGGTGGTGCGGGAACGATAGGCGGGCATCGAGTTGTCCTTGCTGGCTGGCCGCGCCGACGCGCGGCGGGCGGCGCTCAAAATTAGTCGGCAGCGGTTATAGCGGCCATGGTCCGGACTTGCCACAATTTTGCGCTGCACCAGCACGCTTCGGCAAATTTGAGCTCTTCAGAAAATTTTGCTGCCGCTGTCGGATCGCGTCTCGCTGCAGCGTCCTTAAGGCAGACGGCATCGAAATGGCACGAAGTCGCCGGCGAACCGTTTGACTATAAAGGCAATATCAAGCCCGAGGAGCACGACATGCAAAAGATCACCACCTTCCTGTGGTTCGATAATCAGGCCGAGGAGGCCATGAACCACTACGTCTCCATCTTCAAGAATTCGAAGGTGCTGAGCGTCACGCGCTGGCCCAAGGGCCATCCCCAGGAAGGCCAGGTGCTGGTCGCCTCGTTCGAGCTCGACGGCGTGCAGTTCCAAGCCCTCAACGGCGGGCCGCAATACAAATTCACCGAAGCGATCTCGCTGTCGATCGACTGCAAGACGCAGGAAGAGGTGGATCATTTCTGGACCCGGCTCACCGAGGGCGGCGGCGAGCCGGGACGCTGCAGCTGGCTGAAGGACAAGTTCGGGGTTTCCTGGCAGGTCGTGCCGGAGCAACTGCCGCGCTTGCTTCAGGATCCGGACCGGGAAAAGGCGGGTCGTGTGATGTCGGCGATGATGCAGATGGGCAAGATCGACATCGCCAAGATCGAGGAAGCGGCCAGGGGGTGAGAGCTTCTCCTTCTCCCACAAGGAGGGCTTTGCACGGGACGCGAAGTCGGGTTCGGTGTGTTA
>CCNB01000013.1:0-1255 GCA_000824785.1 Mesorhizobium plurifarium
AGCCCTCACAAGGGGAGAAGGAAGAGACGCTGGTTCCCCGCCCCCAAGCCATGCTAACCCACCGCGCATGGCACAGAAGAAAGGATACGAGGTCGATTCGTGGCTGGCGAGGCCCGATCCCTCCATGGCGATCGTCCTGCTTTACGGCCCGGACCGCGGCCTCGTCGCCGAACGGGCGAAAGCCTTCGCCGCGAAAACCGGGCTGCCGCTCGACGACCCCTTCTCGGTGGTCAAGCTCGACGGCGCGGAGGTTGACCGCGATGAGGGCCGGCTGCTCGACGAGGCGCGCACCGTGCCGATGTTTTCCAACCGGCGGCTGCTTTGGGTGCGCAACGCCAGCGGCCAGAAGGCGCTGGCCGACGACATCAAGGCGCTGACCGCCGAGCCTGCCCGCGACGCCATCATCCTCATCGAGGCGGGCGACCTGAAGAAAGGCACGGGCCTCAGGGCCATCGTCGAGGCCGCCGGCAACGCCGTCGCCTTGCCCTGCTATGCGGATGAAGCCCGCGACCTCGATACGGTGATCGATGACGAATTGCGCAAGGCCGGCATGTCGATGACGTTGGACGCCCGCCAGGCGCTGCGCCGCAATCTCGGCGGCGATCGTCTCGCCTCGCGCGGCGAGATCGAGAAGCTGGTGCTCTATGCGCACGGCAAGAAGGAAATCGACGTCGACGACGTCAACGCGCTGTCCGGCGATGTCTCCGGCGCTTCCTTCGACGCCGCGGTCGACGCCATGCTGGACGGCAAGGTCGGCGATTTCGACATCGCTTTCAACCGCCACTGCCAGTCCGGCGGTCATCCCTTCCTGGTGCTGTCCTCGGCGATGCGCCAGCTGCAGGCGATCCAGGTGATGCGCGGCCAGATGGAGAGCGGCGGCCGCAACGCCGCCACGGTCGTCGCCGGCGCCCGTCCTCCGGTCTTCTTCTCGCGCCGCAAGCTGGTGGAAAAGACGCTGGAGCGCTGGACTGTCGAGGCGCTCGGCCGCGCGCTCGGCCGGCTGCAGACGGCGGTGCTGCAGACACGCAAGCGGCCGGACCTGTCGGAGGCGCTGGCCAGGCAGGCGTTGCTGGGGATCGCCATCGAGAGCGCGAGATTGGGGCAACGGGGCTGACCGCCTCCCTCGAGGGGAGATGTCGCCGCAGGCGAGAGAGCTCGCGAAAGACGGAGCGCTCGCAAGTTCGAAATTCCTCGCCCCACGAAGTGGGAGAGGTGGCTCGGCGAAGCCGAGACGGAGAGGGGAGCGCCCTACGAA
>CCNB01000013.1:1265-19050 GCA_000824785.1 Mesorhizobium plurifarium
CGCGGACCCCTCTCCCCCGCCTTTGGCGGGGGCGAGGAACCCAAGCCTTGAGATGCCAGCGGGACCGGCCATCTCCCCGTCGAAGGGGGAGATTGGTTGCTCCGGCGCTTTCGCCAATCGTCTGCCGCTCAGTTCATCATCATCGCATCCGTCGGCTGGAAGGTCGGCAGCGCTTGCGGAAAGGCCAACACCGCCGCGCCGTAAAGAAGCAGGGCGACGCCCGACACCTTCGCGATCAGCTCTCCATAGGGAAAAGTCTTCTCCGCAAAGACCAGCAGCGTGACCGCCGCCATTGCGGCGATGTTCATGATCCCGAGCGGGAAAAGCGCCAGGAACAGAAGCCAGCAGCAGCCCAGGCAAAAGAGCCCATGCTGCAGCCCCATGCGCACCGCGCCCCACTGACCATCGCGCCATGAGGTCAGGATGAAGCCGATCGGCGTGCGGCATTTGGCGAGACACAGGTCTTTCAATGGCGAGAGCTGATAGGCGCCGGCTGCTATCAGCAGCGCGCCGCCGATGCGCGCGGCCGTCGCCGCGGACAGTCCCACATACCCGGCAAGCATCTCCGCGCCCGCCGCGGCGGCAAAGGCGAGAACGCCCGTCGCCGTCCAAACCAGCATATAGCCGGCCACGAACACCCAGGTCGAGACAAAGGCCTGGCCGCGGCCCCGTTTGCCGCTCTGCACCTGGTGAAAGGTCAGGATCATGGGCGCGGCCGCCGGAAACATCATGGCAATCATCATGATCAACCAGACGGCAAGAAACAGTGCGGCCGTCATGCCCATGGTGGGCGAGACCATACGCATGCCGGCGTCCATGCCGGTCTGCTGCCGGACGAGCAAGGCCCACGCCGCCGCCGCCGCGGCGATCAGCAGCGCAAGGATGATGTTTCGCTGCAGCGTCAGCATCGGCAGGCCCGTTCCGACTTTTGCGGGGGCAAGCGCTAGAGCAGGATGACGTTCGTCGAATCGTTACCCTGCTCTAACCCTTTGTTGGAGCATGATCTTTTCCGAAAACCGGTTCCCACTTTTCGGGATCATGCTTTATTGCTGGCCGGACCAGTTGATCGGCGCGTAATGCCCGTTGCGGCGGGAATTGTCCCAACTCATGCCGTGATCGCTGAAGGTGCTGCCTTCCGTCCCCATCGCCATACCCAACCAGTCGGGATTGACGGGATGCCCGGAGGCCACCCACATCTCGCCGTCCTCGCGCATGGTCGGCAGCGGTTCGACCGCCAGCCGCGCCACGCCCTCAATCGCCGCCGACCGCTTCTTGCCGTCGACCCGATAGTCGATCGGCACCTTCTTCGCTCCGAGGTTGGTGCTGATCATCGGCGCGAAGGCAGCCATCGGACCACCCGCGGCGCCGGTGAAGATGGCGCCCAGCGCTTCCGTCTGGCGGTCATCGGCCCGTCCGTCGACATAGGCGGCGGCCGTCCAATTGCCTTCCGCCATCGGACCCGGCGTGTGGGCGACCATCGCGACGTTGAGCCCATCCAATCGAACGTCGCCGAAATTGCCCTTGTCGATATGAAAGACCAGGCCGACGTCGCAAACGCCTTTGGTCGGCTTCGATGTCAGCTGCGCGTTGGTGGACAGCAGGCAAGGACACACGACATCGCAGCTACAATTTTCGAAATAGCTTCCGGACAATTGCCAGCTGACTGCCATTTACACCTCCCGTTGTATCAGGCGGGTCGGGCATATCGCTTTGGCGAGCGGTGCCGTTTCACGATGTCGGAACGGCCGATAGCCCTCATCGCGACGGATCGGCACGCCAGGGCATGATTTAAGTTCGAGCTAATATAGGGTACGCCGTTGCCCCGGACTGTCAAGCCGCAGGCGCCGGCGCTCAAGGGATTGCTCGGCCCCAGATGACGACGTCGGCGATTGGCGAATGCAGGGGTGCCGGCCGGCTGGCAAGCCAGAGGCGTGCTGTCCCGCAAGGGGGAGATTAGCCGTAACTACCGCCTTCGCCAATCATCTCCGGAATGGAAAGGGCCGGCGTACCGCCAGCCCCTCCTGTCTATCACCGATATATCAGGCGTATCCAGCCTTAAGCCAAAACCTCAGCTACAGCCAAATACAGTGGCGCCGCAGCCGCCTACCGCTCGTCCTTCAGCCGCCGGCAGAGCTCGTCGAGCTGCTCGAGCGAGCGGTAGTCGACGCGGAGCGTGCCGCCCTTGGCCTTGTGCTCGATGCTGACGATCATGCCGAGCGTGTCGGTCATCAGCTTCTCCAGCGCCAGCGTGTCGGGGTCCTTCTCGGGCGCGCTCGCGGCGGACTTCGCCTTGGCCGGCGTCGGACCGGCGGGCGTCTGTGCCAGCGCTTCGGCCTGGCGCACGGAAAGCCCCTCCTTGACGATGCGCTTGGCAAGCCCGGCCGGATCCTCGGCGGTGACCAGCGTGCGGGCATGGCCGGCCGACAGGTCGCCGTCGACCAGCATCGAGTGGATGACGGGCGGCAGCTTCAGCAGGCGCAACGTGTTGGCGACATGGCTGCGGCTCTTGCCGATCACCTGGCCGAGATCGGCCTGCGTGTAGCCATGCTCGTCGATCAGCTGCTGGTACCCCTGCGCCTCCTCGACCGGGTTGAGGTCGGCGCGCTGCACGTTCTCGATGATCGCCAGCTCCAGCGCGGTGCGGTCGTTGACGTCGCGCACGATCAGCGGGATCTCGGTAAGACCCGCGCGCTGCGCCGCCCGCCAGCGCCGCTCGCCGGCGATGATCTCGTAGCGGCCGGGCTGCGAAGGCGAGGGGCGCGCCACCACCGGCTGCACCACGCCATGCTCGCGGATCGACTGGGCAAGGTCGGTGAGTTCGGCATCGCCGAAATGCCGGCGCGGGTTCTTCGGGTTCGGGCTGACGAATTCGATCGGAACCTTGCCGTCCGCCGCCACCACCGCGCTCGGCTTTTCCGGCGCCGCCGGACGGTCGATTTCGCCGATCAGCGCCGCGAGGCCACGGCCCAGTCTTTTTCTTGATTGGTCTTCGCTCATTATACTATCCAGATCGTTTCGGAATCGAATTGGCTGATTAACCAAAGCCGGCGGTTACCGACGCTCAGGCGGCGCGCAGCTTGCGCTCGCGGCGGATGACCTCGGAGGCGAGCTGCAGATAGGCCTGGCTGCCCGAGCATTTCAGGTCATAGAGGATTGCCGGCTTGCCGTAGGACGGCGCCTCGGAAACCCGCACGTTGCGCGGGATGATTGTCTCGTACACCTTGTCGCCCATATGGGTGCGCACATCCTGCACCACCTGATTGGCGAGGTTGTTGCGCCCGTCATACATGGTGAGCACGATGCCCTGGATGGTGAGGTCCGGATTGATCGTATGGCGCACCTGCTCGACCGTCTCCAGCAACTGGCTGAGACCTTCCAGCGCGAAGAACTCGCATTGCAGCGGCACAAGAACGGAATCGGCTGCCGCCATTGAATTCAAAGTTAAAAGATTGAGCGAGGGCGGGCAGTCGATCAGCACATAGCCGAACGGCGCCGAGCGCTCGGCCGCGGCGCGCAGCGCATTGCGCAGCTTGAGCACGCGGTCGGGCGCGGAAGCGATCTCCATCTCGATGCCAAGCAGGTCGAGCGTCGAGGGAATGATCGACAAGCCCGGCACCGCGGTCGGCACTGCGGCCGCCTCCAACTCCAATTCGCCCGTCAAGACATCGTACGACGAGGTGGTGCGGTCCTTGCGGTCGATGCCGAGCCCGGTGCTGGCATTGCCCTGCGGATCGAGATCGACGATCAGCACGCGCTCGCCGATTGCGGCCAGCGCCGTGGCCAGGTTGATGGCCGTCGTCGTCTTGCCGACGCCGCCTTTCTGGTTGGCGACAGTGATGATACGCGGTGCTGTGCTCATGGGCCTATGCCAGTAATTCATTGCTGTTTCGCCGGGCGCAAGTCGGTGATTTCAAGGATGACGCCATGTGGGTCGGTCATGCTCGAATGTTCTACCAGATCGAAGGCCCAGCGGTGAGTGCTTTCTTCCACCTCGGCCCGGTAATCCCGGCCTTTGTGGAAAAGCGCGCGCGCCCCTTTGGTGAGCCAGGGCGCGGCCAGGCCGAGCAGGTCCGGCAGCGCCGCCAGCGCTCGCGCCGTGACGATTTCCGGCGCGGAAACAAGCGCATAACTGTCGTCTACACGCTTGGCTAGTACGCGCGCAGGGAGGTTGAATTGGCCGATCACCGATTGCAGGAACGACGCCTTCTTGCGGTTGCTTTCGACGAGGTCGATCGAGGCGCCGGGTCGCTCGGCCAGCAGGAAGCCAAGTACCAAGCCGGGAAACCCGCCGCCCGAGCCGAGGTCGACCCATCGTGTCGCGGCGGGCGCGATTCGCGCGAGCTGGGCGCTGTCCAGGATATGCCGGCGCCAGACGTCGTCCAGCGTCGACGGCGCCGCCAGATTGATGCTGCGATTCCATTTCAGGAACAGCTGTTCGAAGGCTTGCAGCCGCTCGAATGTTTCACGTGAAACCGGACCCGCTGTTTTTTGCAGGTCCGCCCAAGCCTCGGCACTCACGCCACAGACCTTCGCGCGGCGAGCTCGGCATTGCGGACATGCGCGACGATGATCGCAAGCGCCGCCGGCGTCATGCCTTCCATCCGCTGCGCATCGGCGATCGAACGCGGCTGGCGCGTCTTCATCTTCTGCTTCAACTCGTTCGAAAGTCCCGGCACATCGGAGAAGTCGATTGTCTCCGGGATGAGCCGCGACTCCTCATGCCGGATCTGTGCGACGTCGGCCTGCTGGCGATCAAGGTAAACCGAATATTTCGCTTCCGTTTCCAGACGCTCGGCCGTCTTGGCGTCGAGCGCGGCAAAGCGCGGCTCGACGCGAGTGAGCCAGGCCATGTCGACGCCCGGATGCGCCAAGAGCTCATAGGCCGAGCGCCGCACGCCGTCCCGGTTGATCTCCAGCCCGAAGCGCGCCGCCTCGTTCGGCGTCCAGGTTACCGACTTGGCCAAGGCGCGCGCCTCATCGAGCTTCCGCGCCATCCCGCCAAAGCGCTGCAGCCGTTCCGACGACGCGATGCCGAGCTTGTCGGCCAGCGGCGTCAGCCGCTCGTCGGCATTGTCGGCGCGCAGCGAAAGCCGGAACTCGGCGCGCGAGGTGAACATGCGATAGGGCTCGGCGATGCCACGGCTGGTGAGGTCATCGACCATCACGCCGATATAGGCCTCGGTGCGGCTGAGCACGACCGGCTCGCTCGCTGAGGCTTTCCGCGCGGCGTTGATTCCGGCGAGCAGGCCTTGCGCGCCGGCCTCTTCATAGCCCGTCGTGCCGTTGATCTGCCCGGCCAGGAACAGGCCGGCGACGCGCTTCGTCTCCAGCGTCGTCTTCAGCTCGCGCGGATCGACATGGTCGTATTCGATCGCGTAGCCCGGTTGCAGCATGGTCGCCCTTTCGAGCCCCGGAATGGTCTTGAGGATCTCGAGCTGCACATCCTCCGGCAGCGACGTCGAGATGCCGTTCGGATAGACGGTGTCGTCATCGAGCCCTTCCGGTTCGAGGAAGATCTGATGGCCTTCGCGGTCGCCGAATTTGACGATCTTGTCTTCTATCGACGGGCAATAGCGCGGCCCGACCCCTTCGATCGAGCCGGAATACATGGCCGAGCGGCCAAGATTGGCGCGGATCAGCTCATGCGTCGCCGGCATGGTCCGCGTGATGCCGCAATGAATCTGCGGATTGGCGATCGCATCGGTCATCAGCGAGAACGGCACCGGATCCTCGTCAGCCGCTTGGGCGTCCAGCGCGGCCCAGTCGATAGTGCGGCCGTCGAGGCGAGGGGGCGTGCCCGTCTTCAGGCGTCCGAGCTTGAAGCCCGCGCGCGCCATCGTTGCCGACAAGCCCATGCTTGCCTGCTCGTTCATGCGGCCGGCGACGATCTTCTTTTCGCCAATATGGATCAGGCCCCGCAGGAAGGTGCCGGTGGTCAGCACCACGGCGCCACAGGAAAGGCGACGATCGCCCGATATCTGAACGGCTGCGATCCGTCCGTCCGCGATTTCAAAGTCGAGAACCTCGCCTTCGATCACGTCGAGATTGTTCTGGTGCCGAATCGCTTCCTGCATGGCCAAGCGATAGAGCTTGCGGTCGGCCTGGGTGCGGGGGCCGCGCACGGCCGGACCCTTGCGGCGGTTGAGCAGGCGGAACTGAATGCCGGCGGCATCGGCTATGCGGCCCATCAGCCCGTCCATGGCATCGATCTCGCGTACGAGATGGCCCTTGCCGAGCCCGCCGATCGCCGGATTGCAGGACATGACGCCGATCGTATCGAAGCGCAACGTTACCAGCGCGGTCCTGGCGCCGGCGCGCGCGGCCGCGCTTGCCGCCTCGCATCCGGCATGGCCGCCGCCCACCACCACCACGTCATAGTGATCGGTCATTTTCCAAGAATCCACTTTCAGAGAATGCCCGACACATGTCCCTGCCACCTCGCTCTGTCAAGGACCAAGGCCAGACTCGTTTCACGTGAAACACGACCCGGCACGTCCGCATAGTGTTTCACGTGAATCATGGCGGGAAGGGCGGCCCGTGTTTCACGTGAATCATTTACCGATGCAGAACTGCGAAAAGATGACGTAGAGCAAGTCCTCGACATCGACCGCGCCCACGATGCGGCCAAGGCGCTCGGCGGCCAGCCGCAGCTCCTCGGCGCGCAACTCCTGGCCTTGCCCCGACAACGCCGCCCTCAGGAAATCCGTCGCCTCCCTGAGCAGCTCGACATGGCGCAGCCTGGACGGCAGGACATCGCCTGCTTCGCCAACCGCAGCGGTTGCGCGGTCCCCGATCTCGGTCAGCAAGCGGTCCAGGCCGCTGCCGTCCCTGGATGAGATCGCCAGGTCGTAAGTGCCGGCACCGGCGCCGGCGATGTCCGACTTCGTTCCGACCCTCAGCAGCGGAATCCCGCCCGGCACATTCCCAACCGAAACCGGGTCGGCCATATCTTCCAGCAGCAGGACCAGATCCGCTCCTTCCGCTTTGGCGCGCGCCCGCTCGATCCCGATCGACTCGACCTTGCCTGGGGCCTCACGCAGCCCGGCCGTATCGACAAGCCGCACCTTCAGCCCATTGAGGTCCATGACGACTTCGAGCAGATCGCGCGTCGTACCCGGCTCGTCGGTGACGATCGCCGCCTCCCGCCGCGCCAAGGCGTTGAACAGGCTGGACTTGCCCGCATTCGGCGCGCCGAGGATCACGACCTCGAAACCGTCCCGGATGATCTCCGCGGCCTTGAACCCTTCGATGTGCCGTTCGATCTCGCCGATCATCGCCGACACGTCCGACCAGACCGCCTCCGAAACGGAGCCCGGCACATCTTCTTCGTCGGCGAAGTCGATCTCCGCTTCGATCATGGCGCGCGCGTGGATCAGCCGACGGCGCCAGCTTGAGTAGAGTTCGCTCTGCGCGCCCTCGGCGTTGCGAACCGCGAAGCGGCGCTGCGCCTCCGTCTCCGCATTGACCAGATCGGCCAGCGCTTCCGTCTCGACCAGATCCAGCCTGCCGTTGAGAAAGGCGCGCCGGGTGAATTCCCCGGGCTCGGCGTGCCTGACACCTTCAAAGCTGGTGATCGTCTCCAGCATCTTGGCCGCGACCGCGCGGCCGCCATGGACCTGGAACTCGGCGACGTCCTCGCCGGTGAAACTGCCCGGACCCGGAAAGAACAGCACAAGCCCGTGGTCGATGGTCGAGCCGTCCGCCGCCCTGAGCGCCCGCAAATTGGTAAACCGATCCTTAACCGGTCCGGCAATCGTTTCGACCACGAATCGAGTCATCGGACCGGAAACGCGGATGACGGCGATGCCGGCAGGCAGGCGGCCGCTGGAAAGCGCTGCGATCGAATCCTTCGAAGCCATTGGCGAAATCATTTGCCGGACCTGCCGAACCGCCTAGATTAGAAGATAGAGCATGTCGGCCGCTTCTCATCTTTCGGCACCATGCTCCAGCCTTTGCCCCATCAAACCCGAATGCCGAGCCGCCCACCGTGACCTTGCCCGCGCGAAACCTGCTTGCCGAAGAAGCCAGCCCCTATCTGCGGCAGCACAGCGACAATCCTGTCCATTGGCGCGGCTGGTCGCCGGCAGCCCTTGCCGAAGCGAAGGAGCTGGGGCGGCCAATCCTGCTCTCCATCGGCTACGCCGCCTGCCACTGGTGCCATGTCATGGCGCATGAAAGCTTCGAGAACGACGCCGTGGCGGCCGTCATGAACCGGCTCTACGTGAATATCAAGGTCGATCGCGAGGAACGGCCGGACATCGACCAGATCTACATGGCCGCGCTCCACGCCATGGGCGAGCAGGGCGGCTGGCCGCTGACCATGTTCCTGACGCCTGACGGCAAGCCCTTCTGGGGCGGCACCTATTTTCCACGCGAGGCGCGTTACGGGCGGCCGGGCTTCATCCAGGTGCTGGAGGCTGTCGACAAGGCCTGGCGCGAAAAGCAGCAAAGCCTCGCCGAAAGCGCCGACGGGTTGACCGCCCATGTCGAACAGCGCCTGGCTGGCGCAAAAGGCAGGGCGGTGCTCGATCGTGACACGCTCGCCGATCTCGCCGGGCGCATCGACGGCATGATCGACCGCGACCTCGGCGGGCTGAAGGGCGCGCCGAAGTTCCCCAACGCGCCCTTCATGCATACGCTCTGGCTGTCCTGGCTACGCGACGGCCAAGCCGCACATCGCGACGCGGTGCTCATCAGCCTCGAAAAAATGCTCGCCGGCGGCATTTACGATCACGTCGGCGGCGGCCTCAGCCGCTATTCGACCGATGCCGAATGGCTGGTGCCGCATTTCGAGAAGATGCTTTACGACAACGCCCAGCTCATCCGCCTGTGCAACTGGGCCTATGCCGCGACCGGCAACGACTTGTTCCGGGTGCGAATCGAAGAAACCGTCGACTGGCTGCTGCGCGAGATGCGGGTCGAAGGCGGCGCCTTCGCCGCCAGCCTCGACGCCGACAGCGACGGCGAGGAGGGGCTTTTTTACACGTGGAGCCGGGACGAGGTCGAAACCGCGCTCGGCGACGCCGCGTCGACTTTCTTCCGGTATTTCGAGCTGGCCGCCCCGCATGGCTGGGAAGGCAAGCCGATCATCCGCCAGAGCGAGGCGCAGCAAAGCCAGGGCATTGCCGACTATGGTCAGCTCGCGCCACTGAAAGCGAAGCTGCTCGCTGTCCGCGAACAGCGGGTGAGGCCCGGCCGCGACGGCAAGGCGCTCACCGACTGGAACGGCTTGATGATCACGGCAGTCGCTGAAGTGGGCCGCTCCTTCGGGCGGCCTGACTGGATCGAGGCCGCGGCCAAGGCTTTCGGCCATATCGTCGAGGCGAGCCAGAACGGCCGCCTGCCGCATTCCATGCTCGGCCCGAAGAAACTCTTCCCGGCCTTGTCCAGCGACTATGCCGCCATGACCAACGCAGCGATCGCGCTGTTCGAAGCGACCGGCGATCCCGCCTATTCCGATCGCGCCAGGCACTTCATCGCCGAGCTCGACCGCTGGCACCTGGACGCGGACAAGACCGGCTACTGGCTGACGGCATCGGACAGCGGCGATGTGCCGATCCGCATCCGCGGCGACGTGGATGAGGCGATCCCCTCAGCCACCAGCCAGATCGTCGAGGCGCTGGTTCGGCTGTCCTCGCTCACCGGCGACCTCGATCTCTGGGACAAGGCGTGGACGACCGCCGAACATGCCATGGGCCGCGCCTCACAGCAGGCCTATGGCCAAGCCGGCATCGTCAACGCCTGCGCGCTGGCGCTCGAACCGTTGAAGCTCGTCATCATAGACAAGCCAGAGTTCCCAAACCTTGTTCCGGTTGCGAATCGGAATCCAGACCCGCGGCGGGTCGACATCGTCATGCCGATCGGTACGGAAGCGAATCGACCTTTGTTGCCCAGCGGCGTGCTGCCGCCGACGGACAAGGCAGGCGCCTGGTTCTGCAGCGGACAGGTGTGCCTGCCGGTGGTGACGGATGCGGAGGAGCTGGAGAAGTTGCTGCGGCGGGGATAGCCGACCAGCACGCAAGCCGTACCGGGCTCCGGATTTCCAGCGTCGGCGCTGCCCCTCATCTGGCTGCCGCCATCTTCTCCCCGTTCACGGGGAGAAGGGACCTGTCGGCGCCGATTTCGCCAATCGCCAACGTTGCAAGAGGGAGCGCTGCGGCCGCAGCTGCCTCTTTCTCCCCGTTCACGGGGAGAAATGCCCGGCAGGGCAATGAGGGGCGGCGCCAACCTTTGCCATTGTCGCCCGGCGCCCGCATGGTGTCGCCGAAAAGCAAGAAGGGCGGAAAGTGTCCGCCCCTCCAATCACGTGTTCATCGAATCGAAGAAGTCGGCGTTGGTCTTGGTCTGCTTGAGCTTGTCGATGAGGAACTCGATCGCGTCGGTCGTGCCCATCGGCGCGAGGATGCGGCGCAGCACGAAGATCTTCTGCAGGTCCGCGCGCGGCACAAGCAGGTCCTCCTTGCGGGTGCCGGACTTGAGGATGTCCATCGCCGGGTAGATGCGCTTGTCGGCGACCTTGCGGTCGAGCTGGATTTCGCAGTTGCCGGTGCCCTTGAATTCTTCGAAGATGACTTCGTCCATGCGGCTGCCGGTATCGATCAGCGCGGTCGCGATGATGGTCAACGAACCGCCTTCCTCGATGTTGCGGGCGGCGCCGAAGAAGCGCTTCGGGCGCTGCAGCGCGTTGGCGTCGACACCGCCCGTCAGCACCTTGCCCGATGACGGCACGACGGTGTTGTAGGCGCGGCCGAGACGGGTGATCGAATCCAGAAGGATGACCACGTCGCGGCCATGCTCGACCAGGCGCTTGGCCTTCTCGATCACCATTTCGGCGACCTGCACGTGGCGCGCCGCCGGCTCATCGAAGGTCGAGGAGATCACCTCGCCCTTCACCGAGCGCTGCATGTCGGTCACTTCCTCGGGACGCTCGTCGATCAGAAGCACGATCAGGTAGCATTCCGGATGGTTGGCGGTGATCGAATGGGCGATGTTCTGCATCAGCACCGTCTTGCCGGTGCGCGGCTGCGCGTTGATCAGCGCGCGCTGGCCCTTGCCGATCGGCGCGACCAGGTCGATTACGCGCGGCGAGATGTCCTTCGAGGTCGAATTGTCGACCTCCATCTTCAGCCGCTTGGTCGGGTAGAGCGGCGTCAGATTGTCGAAGTGGATCTTGTGCCTTATTTTTTCGGGATCGTCGAAATTGATGGTGTTGACCTTGAGCAGCGCGAAATAGCGCTCGCCCTCTTTCGGGCTGCGGATCGGTCCTTCAACCGTATCGCCGGTCTTGAGCGAAAAGCGCCTGATCTGCGACGGCGAGATATAGATGTCGTCGGGACCCGGCAGGTAGTTGGCGTTGGCCGAGCGCAGGAAACCGAAACCGTCCTGCAGCACCTCGACGACGCCGTCGCCGATGATCTCGATATCCTGGGCCGCGAGCTTCTTCAGGATCGCGAACATCAGCTCCTGCTTGCGCATCACGCTGGCGTTCTCGACCTCGAGCGATTCGGCATAGGCGATCAGCTCTGGGGGCTTCTTGTTCTTGAACTCTGCGAGTTTCATTTCTTGCATTAGATAGACTCTGGGTAGGCTTTGGGGAGAAAAATCGGCTGAATACGACAAATGCCGGGCGCGGCCGAAAGCGAGTAAAAGGGGCGGCGCATGACGGGAAGGAAGACCCGTCTTTTATCGTCGGTCGCCTGAAAGAGCAAGCCGCCTTTTGCGGATCCTGGCGGGTCGGGAGAAGCTGAAGCGCGGTCCCGAACCGGAGGTCAGCGAAAGCAAACGGAGACCGGTTCCCGGAGAAGACCACGCCCCCAGTCTAGAACGGCTTCACGATGACCAGGATGACGATGACGATCATCAACAATGTGGGGATCTCGTTGACGATCCGCCAGTGCCTCGCCGGTTTTTCGTTCTTGTCCTCGGCGAATTTCCTGACCGCGGCGGCGAGATAGCCGTGCAGGCCCGACAGGACGAGCACAAGCGCGATCTTGGCGTGCAGCCAGCCACCCTCGAAATGGAAGATCTTCCAGGCCATCCACAGGCCGAACACCCAGGTCACGATCATCGCCGGATTGATGATGCCCCTGAGCAGCCTTCGCTCCATCACCTTGAAGGTCTCGGACTGCACCGAGCCTTTCTCGGCATCGGCGTGATAGACGAAGAGCCTGGGCAGATAGAGCATGCCGGCCATCCAGGCGATAACCGCGATCACATGGATCGCCTTGGCCCAGGGATAAAAACCCTCGCCGACGACGAGATAGAGCAGCGCCGTCAGCACGACGAGCACGGCAATGCCGATCACCATGCGCTTCATCGCCTGACCGGTGCTGTTTTCATTGCTCATCGATGGCTCCTCACCATTTTGACCATCGCCTCGACATGCGCCACCGGCGTTTCCGGCGTGATGCCATGGCCGAGATTGAAGATCAGCGGCCCGCCACCCAAAGTCCTCAGGATCGCATCGACGCCATCGGCCAGTGCCTTGCCGCCGGCCACAAGACGCAGCGGATCGAGATTGCCTTGCACCGCGCCGTCACGCTGCAAGTCCTTCGCCATCGACAGCGGCACGGTCCAGTCAAGACCGAGGCCGGCAATGCCGGTCTTTTTCCTGTAGTCGCGATAGCGCTCACCGGCGCCTTTCGGGAAACCGATCACCGGCACATTCGGGTGGACCGCCTTCACCTGCCGCACGATCTCGGCCACCGGCTCGACGCAGAAAGCCTCGAAAGACGGCTCGTCCAGCACACCCGACCAGGAATCGAAAATCTGCACCGCATCGGCGCCGGCCTCGATCTGGCGAATTAGATAGGCAGCCGAATGATTGGCCAGTGTCTTCAGAAGCCGCGCGAAGGCCTCGGGCTCGCGATAGGCGAAAAGCCGGGCAGGTCCCTGGTCGGGCGTGCCGTGTCCGGCGATCATATAGGTCGCCACCGTCCAGGGCGCGCCGCAGAAGCCGAGCAGCGTCGTCTCGCCGGGCAGTTTCACGCGCAACCGGCGCACGGTCTCGTAGACCGGTTCGAGATTCACGTGAAACATATCGCCGTTCAGCGCCGGAATCTCGGCCGCCGAAATCGGCTTCAGGACCGGTCCGCGGCCCTCTTCGAAACGGACATCCCGGCCAAGGGCATTGGGCACGACGAGAATGTCGGAAAACAGGATCGAGGCATCGAAGCCGAAGCGTTCGATCGGCTGCAGCGTCACCTCGACGGCAAGGTCCGGATCATAGCAGAGATCGAGGAAGGATCCCGCCCGCTTCCTTGTCTCGCGATATTCCGGAAGATAGCGGCCTGCCTGGCGCATCATCCAGAGCGGCGGCGGTGAAACCGTCTCGCCCTTGAGGACGTTGAGCACGATCCGTTTCCCAGCCATCCAGCGCTGCCCTCTCTACAGCGCCGCGCGTCCTTAGGCGCGCAAAGGACGCTGTAGCGCTTTCATTTAGCGCATGATCCTTTCCGAACCTCCGGTTCGGGGTCATGCGCGCCCTCTTAAATCAAATATCTATTTTAAAAGAGTCTTCTGATTCTAAGAGTCTGTTGGTTGTGATGATTGCGACCTGTCCAGCCTGCGGCCTAAAAAGGCCAGTCAGCATATTGTCGCGTACTCGCTTTCGCAATTTGGAGGGTTCTGGGGACGAAGCGGATTCAGGCTTTGGAGTCAAAAGCTTGGGCTTTCCGTTCCAAATGCCGTGTTGTGGATGAAACCGGCCAAGAAAAGTTGATCCCCGGTTTTGTCCCCAGCGCCGCGACAAAGCCTACAGCGGGTCGAATTGTGGACAAGCGGCCATCTGATACAGTCGCTTTCCTACCCAAGGCCGGACCATCCAGCCTTGTCCACAATTGCCCACAGCCTGGACCCATCCCCTGTGAACAAACCTCAGAGCTTCTTCCATTTGCATCTGATCTCAGACGCCACCGGTGAAACCCTGCTGGCGGCCGGCCGCGCGGCGTCCGCGCAATACAAGGACGCGCGCGCCATCGAGCATATCTATCCGCTGATCCGCACCGAGAAGCAGATCGCCAAGGTCTTCGAGGACATCGAGGAGGAGCCCGGCATCATCCTCTATACGGTCGTCGACCAGAAGCTGGCGCGCTCGATCGACGAGCGCTGCGCGGCCATGGGGCTGCCCTGCGTCTCGGTGCTGGAACCGGTGCTTGCCGTCTTCCAGTCCTATCTCGGCACGCCGGCCGGACGCCGCGTCGGCGCCCAGCACGTGCTCGACGCCGAATATTTCCGCCGCATCGATGCGCTGAACTTCACCATGGAGCATGATGACGGCCAGCTGCCGGCCAATATGGAAGACGCCGATGTCGTGCTGATCGGCATCTCGCGCACCTCGAAGACGCCGACCTCGATTTATCTCGCCAATCGCGGCATCAAGACCGCCAACATCCCGATCGTGCTCGGCGTGCCGCTGCCCGAAAGCCTGATCGCCGCCAAGACGCCTTTGGTCGTCGGCCTGGTCGCCACGGCCGAGCGCATCTCGCATGTGCGGCAGAACCGCATCCTCGGCAACAGCGCCGCCTTCGTGCCGACCGACTATGTCGACCGCGCCGCCATCAACGAGGAGCTCGCCTATGCGCGCCAGCTCTGCACCAGGCATGGCTGGCCGATGATCGACGTCAGCCGCCGCTCCATCGAGGAAACGGCCGCGGCCATCGTTGCCCTGCGGGGAAAGACGCGCTAGGGCAAGCGACACAAGTGAGCTCTCTGTCCAGCACCCCTCATCCGTCCGAGCTTCGCTCGGCCACCTTCTCCCACAAGGGGAGAAGGGAAGTCCTGCGCCACCGCCGCAGCAAATCGCCGTCTGGTAGTATTTGCGGGACGCCGGCGCCGCGCTCTTCCTTCTCCCCTTGTGGGAGAAGGTGGATCGGCGCGATAGCGCCGAGACGGATGAGGGGTGCTGGACGGATCGCAACCGTTGGATGAACCATCATGCCCGAAAAGATCATCCTCGCCTCCGGCAGCCCATTCCGAAAAACCATGCTCGTCAATGCCGGCCTCGACATCGAGGCGGTGCCGGCCGATGTCGACGAGCGCGCGCTCGAGGCTCCGCTGAAGGACAGCGGCGCCTCGCCGGAGGACGTCGCCTCGATCCTGGCCGAGGCCAAGGCGACCGAGGTCAGCGAACGCAGGCCCGGCGCGCTGGTGCTCGGCTGCGACCAAACCCTGTCGCTGGGCGACGAGATCTTCCACAAGCCGGCCGACATGGAAGGCGCGCGGAGGCATCTCCTGGCCTTGTCCGGCAAGACGCATCAATTGAACAGCGCAGCCGTGCTCTGCCGCGACGGCGCGGTGCTGTGGCGCCATGTCGGCGTCGTGAGCCTCACCATGCGCAAACTCGATCCCGCCTTCATCGGCAGGCATCTCGCCCGCGTCGGCGCCAAGGCGCTCTCCAGCGTCGGCGCCTATCAGATCGAGGGCGAAGGCATCCAGCTGTTCGAGAAGATCGAGGGCGATTATTTCACCATCGTCGGCCTGCCGCTCCTGGCGGTGCTGAAGGAGCTGCGCGACCTGGGAGCCATCGATGGCTGAGAAACGAGCCTTTGTCACCGGACATCCGATCGCCCATTCGCGCTCGCCGAAGATCCACGGCTACTGGCTCAAGCAATACGGCATCGACGGCAGCTATGAAGCGATCGACGTCGCGCCGGCGGATTTTGCCGCTTTCCTCAAATCTCTTGGCAAGGACGGCTATCGCGGCGGCAATGTCACCATCCCGCACAAGGAGGCGGCGTTCGCCGGCGTCGCCCGCCGCGATCACGCGGCTGATGAAATCGGCGCCGTCAACACGCTGTGGTTCGAGGATGGCGTTCTGTGGGGCGGCAATACGGACGGTTACGGCTTCGCCGCCAATCTCGATCAATATGCGCTTGGATGGGCGGCCAATGGCCCGGCCGTGGTGCTCGGCGCCGGCGGTGCTTCTCGCGCGGTCATCCATGCGCTGAAGGAGCGCGGGGTGAAGGATATCCGCATCGCCAACCGGACGGTCGCCCGGGCAAAGGAACTCGTGCGCCATTTTGGCGCCGGGATCTCGGCGCATGGCGCTGAAGCGCTCGGCGAACTGCTCGGCGATGCCGGTCTGCTCATCAACACCACGTCGCTCGGCATGCATGGCAATGAAACCCTGGCCGCCGATCCGGGCGCGTTGCCGGACCACGCCATCGTCACCGACATCGTCTATGTGCCGCTGGAGACGCCTTTGCTTACCGCCGCCAGAGCACGGGGCCTGAAAACGATCGACGGTCTCGGCATGCTGCTGCATCAGGCGGTGCCAGGCTTCGAGCGCTGGTTCGGCCGCAAGCCGGACGTCACGTCCGAATTGCGGCGCATGATCGTCGCCGACATCGAGGGCCGTTGATGATCGTGCTCGGCCTCACCGGATCGATCGGCATGGGCAAATCGGCCACGGCGAAAATGTTCGCCGAGGCCGGCGTGCCGGTGCATGATTCGGACGAGACGGTGCATCGCCTTTATTCCGGCAAGGCGGCGCCACTGGTCGAGGCGGCTTTCCCGGGCACGACCGAGGCAGGCGTGGTCGACCGCGTGAAGCTGGCGGGCCAAGTGCTCGCCGATCCGGCCGCGCTGAAGAAGCTCGAGGCGATCATCCATCCGCTGGTGCGCGCCGACGCCGATGCTTTTTTGGAAAAACACCGCGCCGCCGGCGCGCCGCTCGCCCTGCTCGACATCCCGCTGCTGTTCGAGACCGGCGGCCGCAACCGCGTCGACAAGGTCGTGGTCGTCACCGCCTCGCCCGAAATCCAGCGCGAGCGTGTGCTGGCCAGGCCGGGCATGAGCGAGGAGAAGTTTTTATCGATCCTCGCCAAGCAGGTGCCCGACGCCGAGAAGCGCCGCCAGGCCGATTTCATCATCGACACCGGAAATGGCTTCGAGGCCGCACGGAAAGCGGTTGGGGCCGTCATCGGCGAATTGACGGGGGATAAGTCCGGCCGGCATGGTTCCTGACGTTAGCTGGCAGCACTCCCCATTGCCATTTTGTTCTGGTTTGTGATTCTGCTCCCAGGAGCGGATTGATTCGCATGCGTGAGATCATCTTCGACACGGAAACCACCGGCCTCGATTTGCGCGAAGACCGCATCATCGAGCTCGGCGGCGTCGAACTGGTCAACCGCTTTCCGACCGGCCGCACCTTCCACAAATTCATCAATCCGCAAGGCCGCGCCATCCATGCCGAGGCGCAGGCCGTGCACGGCATCAGCGCCGCCGATCTGGTCGGCAAGCCGACCTTCGCCGAGATCGTCGATGAATGGCTGGACTTCACCGACGGCGCCAAGCTGATCGCGCACAACGCCACCTTCGACCTCGGCTTCCTCAATCTCGAATACAGCCGGCTCGGCCATCCATCCATCGATCCCGGCCGCATCATCGACACGCTGGCGCTGGCGCGCCGCAAGCACCCGATGGGCCCGAACTCGCTCGACGCGCTCTGCCGGCGCTACGGCATCGACAACACCCGCCGCACCAAGCACGGCGCGCTGCTCGACTCCGAATTGCTGGCCGAGGTCTATATCGAGCTCATCGGCGGCAAGCAGGCGGCGCTGGTTCTGGAAACCGTGGCGGTGCAGATGAACGGCGCAGGCGAGGTGGCCGATATCGACATCTCGATCGGCGCCCGGCCCATCGCCCTGCCGCCGCGCCTGACCGAGGCGGACCGCGCGGCGCATGCCGGGCTGGTTTCGACGCTGGGTGAGAAGGCGCTGTGGCTCAAGGTGGCGACCGCAGGCTGAGTAGCCTATCGGCTAAGTAGCGATCCTTCGCGCCCCCC
>CCNB01000013.1:19060-47268 GCA_000824785.1 Mesorhizobium plurifarium
CCCACAAGGGGGGAGATCGATGTCACGCCGGCTTTCGTCAATCTCAAACGTTGCAGGATGGCCGGCGCGCCGAAGCTGCTAATCTCCCCCCTTGTGGGGAGATGGCCGGCAGGCCAGAGGGGGCGCTGTCCCGCCGGCATCTCCAACAAAAAAGCCCGGCGCGAAGCCGGGCCCTTGATGGCTGTGGCGATGGGTCTCAGCTCACCTGAACCTTGCTCGCCGCGGCCTGGTCCTCGGCAATCCTCTGCTGGAACATCTGCGCGAAGTCGATCGGGTCGAGCATCAGCGGCGGGAAGCCGCCATTGCGGGTGGCGTCGGCGATGATCTGGCGCGCGAAGGGGAACAAGAGCCGCGGGCACTCGATGAAGAGCAGCGGCAGCATGTGCTCCTGCGGGAAGCCCGAGATGGCGAAGACGCCGCCATAGACGAGCTCGACATTGAACAGCACTTCCTGGTCGAAGGAAGCCTTGGCGTTCAGCGTCAGGTTGACGTCGAACTGCTTGTCCGAGAGCGGGTTGGCGTTGACGTTGACATTGATGGCGATGCCGGGCGCCTTGTCGCGGCCGCGCAGCGAATTCGGCGCACCGGGGCTTTCGAAGGACAGGTCCTTCACATATTGCGCAAGCACATTGAGCGAGGGCTGGTTCTGCGTTCCGTTGCCGTTGGCGGCGCCGGTCGCGGCGTCATCGTTGCTGGCCATGAGCCTTGGTCCTTTTGCCTGGGCAGCATTGCTGACCGGATTGAAATCGCGGGTTCGCTACCATGGCCTGCCGGACAAAACAAGTTTGCCGCCTCTGTTCGGCGGCAGGCCTTGCTGCAAGTTTTTCCGTTCATTTGCGTGAATCAACGCAAATGCCGGGGATTGGTTGAAGCCGCCCTCCCAACCTCGTCATTCTATGGCGGAGCAAGGAGCGAAGCGACGCGGCGCAGACCATGGAATCCATACCGTGACTTCGAAGAGTTGCTGCGGTGCAGAATTCTGCTCCGTTGCACGCCTTGGCGAAGGCAACGGCATGGGATTCCAGGGTCTTCGCGACGGAGCTTCGCTCCTGCTCCGCCCTGGAATGCCGATCGCTATGGGCGCTTCGGCCAATCTCCAGGACATGCCGCCTGCCAACGCAAACAGCGCCGGCCGGTCAAAATCCTGGATCGGAACTAATCGTTCTTCAGCCGCCGCCACGGCGAATTGTGGTCCGGCCGGTTCGGATAATCGTCGCGCGAATAGTCGCTGTCGTCGAGATCGATGACGGTGTCGCGCCGGCGGGCCGAAAAGCCGCTCGAGAAGCTGGTCGCCATGACGATACGGTTCTTGAGCAGGCGCCAGGCGAAGTCGCGCACCGGCGGCAGCAACAGAAGAATGGCGAGGATGTCGGTGATGAAACCCGGGATGATGAGCAGGATCGCCGCCAGCACGATCATCGCGCCATGCGCGAGCTGGCGGCTGGGGTCGCGCCCGGCATCCATTTCCGTGCGCACCCGCGTCATGACGCCGAAACCCTGGTGCCGAAGCAGCAGGCTGCCGGCGACGCTGGACAGGATCACCAGCCCGACCGTCGCCAAGGCGCCGATTTCGCGGCCGACGACGACGAAGCCGGCGATCTCCAGCAGCGGCAGCAGGAGCAGGAACAACGGGATGAAGGAAATGCGCAAAGTCTCGACCGATCGCTTTCTTCTTTTGCGGCGCCCGCGGACAATCGCCGCTGGCCTTGGCGCCTTTAGATAGGTATGGCTGCCTTTGATTTGAATGATAGCGCCTGCCGTTCTATATGCTTTAGGTGTTGAACGCTATGCGACCGCGGTCCCCGAGGGGTTACGCCGGTCCGGCAAGGACAGGGTTCGAGTTGGCGGAAAATATGGGTTTCTTCGACTTCGGCACGATTTTCTTTTTGATTGCGGCGGTTGTGATCTTTTTCCAGCTGCGCAACGTGCTCGGACGTCGCACCGGGAACGAGCGCCCGCCCTTCGATCCCTACTCCGCCAGCCGCACGCGCGAGGCCGACGCGGCGCAGAAGCCCGAAAACGTCGTGTCGCTGCCGCGCAAGCGCGCGCCGGGCGAACCCGCTGCCGAGACCTATGCCGAGATCGACGCCTTCGCCAAGCCGGACACCGATCTGAACAAAGGCCTGCGCACGATCAAGGACAACGATGCATCCTTCGATCCCAAGACCTTCGTCGACGGCGCCAAGATGGCCTATGAGATGATCGTCATGGCCTATGCCGACGGCGACCGCAAGACGCTGAAGAATCTCCTGTCGCGCGAAGTCTATGACGGCTTCGTCGCCGCGATCGGCGAACGCGAGGCGAAGTCGGAGAAGATCCAGTCCTCCTTCGTCGGCATCGACAAGGCCGACATCGTCGCCGCGGAGATGAAGGGCTCGGAAGCGCATATCACGCTGCGCGTCGTCTCCGAGCTGATCTCGGCGACCCGCGACAAGGCCGGCGCCGTCATCGACGGCGATCCGGAGACGGTGGCCGAGGTCAAGGATGTCTGGACCTTCGCCCGCGACACCCGCTCGCGCGACCCGAACTGGAAGCTCGTCGCCACCGAAGAAGAAGACTAGATCCAGGCGGCGGGGCCCCAGTCGTGCCGCTCTCTCCCATTTTCAGCGAAAAATCTTTTGATGACCTGCCGGGCTGGAGCGAGGATGACCATGCTGCGGCCTTTGCCGCGTTCCGCCGCTCCGCCTTCCACGCCCCGGTAAAGCCCTATCGCACCGGATCGCTCGGCGTCGACTTCAACGCCTTTGCCGAGGCCTATGCCGAGGCGCGCGCCGTTTCGGCGCCGAATCGGTCGCAAGCGCGGTCCTTCTTCGAACGGCATTTCGTGCCGATGCTGGTGAGGGGCGAAAACGGCTCGGGTCTCGTCACCGGCTTCTACGAGCCGGAGGTCGAGGCCTCGCCGGTCAGGACCGGGCGGTTCACCGTGCCGTTGCTGTCCCGCCCCGCCGACCTGATCGACATCGACGACGGCAACCGGCCGGCCGGCATGGATGCCTATCTGGCCTTCGCCCGCCGGACGGATGAGGGTCCGGTCGAATATTTCGACCGCGGCGAAATCGAGCGCGGCGCGCTTGCCGGCCAAAACCTCGAAATCGCCTGGCTCGCCGGGAAGGTCGACGCCTTCTTCGTCCATGTGCAGGGCGCGGCGCGCCTGAAGATGACCGACGGCAGGCTCGCCCGCGTCACCTATGCCGCGAAATCGGGCCAGCGCTTCACCGGTCCGGGCAAGATCCTGAGCGAGCTCGGCGAAATCCCGCTGGAAAAGGTGACGATGCAGTCGATCCGCGCCTGGTTCAAGGCGCATCCCGACCGGGTCGACGAGATCCTCTGGCAGAACCGCTCCTACATCTTCTTCCGCGAGGCTGCCGTCGACGATGCGGCGCTCGGGCCCATCGCCGCGGCCAAGGTGCCGCTGACGCCGGGCCGCTCGGTCGCGATCGACCGCCTGCTGCACACTTTCGGCACGCCCTTCTATATCGACGCGCCGACGCTCACCGCCTTCGACCAGAAACCGTTCCGGCGGCTGATGATCGCGCAGGACACCGGCTCGGCCATCACCGGACCGGCCCGCGGCGACCTTTTCGCCGGCTCCGGCGACGCTGCCGGCGAGATCGCCGGCGTGGTCCGCAACGCCGCCGATTTCTATGCGCTGGTGCCGCGCGCGCTTCTCAAAGGAGCGACCCGGTGAGCCGCCGCGACGACCATCTCAGCGACGGTGACCGCATCCTGTGGAACCTGGTGGCGCGCTCGGCCCGGCCGCTGAAAGGCAAGACCGCCATCGAGATTCCCGACATCGTCGAGCCGAAACCGGAGCCGTCGCGACCTGCCGCCAATGGCGTTCCGGCAGCTGCCGTTAAGCCGAAGACGCCGCATGTGGCGCATTCGCTCGACGACCAGACGCTGCACAAGCTGAAGAAAGGCCGCCTGCCGATCGAAGGCCGCGTCGACCTGCACGGCATGACGCAGGACGAGGCCTATTCGCTGCTGCTCACCTTCCTCAACCGCGCGCATGCCGGCGGCATCCGCTATGTGCTGATCATCACCGGCAAGGGGTCGTCCTCGGGCGGCGACGGCATCCTGCGCCGCGCCGTGCCGGCCTGGCTGTCGACGCCGGCCTTCCGGCACCTGGTCTCCAGCCACGATCACGCCGCGCGCAACCATGGCGGCTCGGGGGCGCTCTATGTGCGGCTGCGGCGGATACGCTCATGACCCCGTTCGGCGAAAGGCTCAGGGCATTGCGCGCCGAACGCGGCGTCAGCCAGAAGGCGATGGCCGAGGCGATCGGCGTCAGCGCTGCCTATCTGTCTGCGCTCGAGCACGGCCGCCGCGGCGCGCCGACCTGGACGCTGATCCAGAAGATCATCGGCTATTTCAACATCATCTGGGACGATGCCGAGGACCTTGCCCGGCTCGCCGAAAGCTCGCATCCCAGGGTCAGGATCGACACGTCCGGCCTGTCGCCGGCGGCGACCGAGCTGGCCAACCTTCTGGCCGAAAGCATCGAGAAGCTGGACGACGCGGAGTTGCGCCGCCTCAGCACGTCGATCCGCACGGCACTCGGCCGTCCTCTATAATCCCGGCCTCAGGCGCAAGCGGATCGCGATTGTCCGCAGGCGCTGGTTCGACTCCATCTGAACTCTTGAGATCAGGGCTTGCCGGCGCCGTTGGTGCTGCCGCCATTGGGGCTGCCCCGGCCGCCATTGCCTTCATGGCCCTGATGGTCGCGGCCATTGCCGCCGCCCGGGCAGTTCGCGGAACCGACGCTGCAGCAGCGGCCGCTCCACAGGTCATTGAGGTTGGTCGCGGCACAGCTTTTGACGGTCTCGTCCGCCAGGGCCGATCCGGTCAGGGCCGACACCGCGACGGCGGCAAGTAGGATGTTGCGCGGGAAAGCAGTCATTGAGGTCTCCATGGTTGGGTTTGCCATTCACGGCTATGTGTCGCCGGCTGAACGGAAACGGTTCATGGAGCCGTCTGAAAATTTCGGAGGCGGTTACGGGCTTTTTGTTGTCATCGGCCTTTGCAATGTGCGGCTACGACAGCTCGGTCGTCATTCCAGGGCGGAGCAAGGAGCGAAGCGACGCGCGCAGACCCTGGAATCCATGCCGCTACGCCAACGCTTTGCAACGGTTACAGAATTCTGGACCGTTGCACTCTACGGTAAGGGTCACGGCATGGATACTCGGGTCAAGCCCGAGTATGACGACGTCACGTAGGGATTCGGCCAATCTCCAAGGTTGGCGTCTTCAGCCACGGGGCCTTTTCGCCCCACGTCGAAACCGGCCCGGCATGCGCCGCGCGGTCCGCTTCGCCACCCACCGCGGAGGGAGGTAGAGCGCTCGTGAAGAAAGCAGGGCGCCCAGCTCCGCCTACTGCACCGATCCGACCAGCACCGCCTGGCCGTCGCGGATCGAGACCCAGCGTCCGGTGTTGTCGATCGCCTGGCGCTTGAGGAAGCGGTAGCCGGTCGCGTCCCAGGCTTTGACCTTGTCGGTCAAATTGTCGAGGACGTAGTCGCCCTTGTCGGTGCGCACCGTCAGCACCGAATGACCTTCGCCATCGGGCTTGCGCACGACGGTGATCAGAAGATCGGCCAGCGACATGCCCAGGCGATAGAGCTGGCGCCGCTTCTCCAGCACGTAGTCCTCGCAATCGCCATAGCCGTCGTCCGGATAGGCCCAGACTTCGTCCTTGCCATAGTGATCGAGATCGCTCATCGGCTTGACGGCGGCGTTGACCTTGGCGGTCACATTGATCAGCCGGCGCCACAAACCATCCGTCATCCTGGCCGGCTCGAGATCGACCGGATGGATGTTGCATTCGTTCGGATGCGATTTGCAGAAATCGTAGTGGCCGATCGGCTGCGACGTCAGGCCGCCCGTGGCCATCGCGCCCGCCGCCCAGGCCGGCACCGCCCAGTGCGCAGAGATCGCCAGTCCTGCGACTGCGCACAAACGCAGAATCCGCGTCATCGCTGAGGAAGTCATCGCCCCCGCCCTGTTCTTTATTAACGAAACGTTAAAGGCGATATACAGTCCGTGTCAATTAGAGACGACGGTTCGTTTGACGGCATGGTTACCTGGACGATCCCGTAGCGGCACTTTCGCAACAGAGGCACCGGCGCAACACCAGCGGCCGCCGTCTAGCGGCGGAACGGAAGTCCGCTCCGGCACGGTCCGCCGCAATCAGCTTTTTGCCGAACGGACCAGCTTCGGTTTTGTCGCCACCCGCTGCTGGCGGCCATAGCTGGAAATGAAGTCGACGATGCGCGGCACGATTTCCGAGCGGAAGCGCGAGCCGTTGAAGACGCCGTAATGGCCGACGGCCGGCTGCATGTAGTGCGCGTGTCTGTCAGCCGGGATGTTGACGCAAAGGTCATGCGCGGCCTGGGTCTGGCCGAGGCCGGAAATGTCGTCGTTCTCGCCCTCGATGGTCAGCAGCGCGACGTTGCGGATCGCCTTCGGCTCGACCGGCTCGCCGCGATGCGTCATCTCGCCCTTCGGCAGAGCGTGACGCACGAACACGGTGTCGACCGTCTGCAGGTAGAACTCCGCCGTCAGGTCCATCACCGCCAGATATTCGTCATAGAAGTCGCGGTGCTTCTCGGCGCTGTCGCCGTCATGCTTCACAAGGTGCATGAAGAAATCCTTGTGGGCGATGATGTGGCGGTCGAGATTCATGCTCATGAAGCCCGAAAGCTGCAGGAAGCCCGGATAGACCTCGCGGCCGAAGCCCGGCACCGGCCACGGCGCCTGCATGATGACATTGTCGCGGAACCAGTCGATGCCCTTTTCCTCAGCCAGGAGATTGACAGCGGTCGGGTTGCGGCGGGTGTCGACCGGGCCGCCCATCAGCGTCATGGTCGAGGGCACGAAAGGATCGCCGCGCTTCTCCATCACCGCCACCGCCGCCAGCACCGGCACCGAAGGCTGACACACGGCCATCACATGCGTGTCGGGGCCGAGCGCGTGGAACATCTCGATGACGTAGTCGATATAATCGTCGAGATCGAAGCTGCCTTGAGAGACCGGCACCATACGGGCGTCGACCCAGTCGGTGATGTGCACGTCGGCATGCGGCAGCATCGCCTCGACCGTGCCGCGCAGCAGCGTCGCGTAGTGACCCGACATCGGCGCCACGATCAGAAGCTTCGGGTCGGGCTTGCGGCCGGTGGGCAGCGCGCGCTCGAAACGGATCAGATTGCAGAAGGGCTTCGACCAGACCGTATTTTCCGTGACGGCGACGCTCTTCCAGTCGACCACGGTCTTGTCCAGGCCGAATTGCGGCTTGCCGTAGCGACGTGTGGTGCGCTCGAAGAGCTCGGCGGTCGCAGCCACCGAGCGGCCGAAGGGGGTGTGGGAAATCGGATTGAGCGGATTGGAGTAGAAGAGCCGCACCGCGTCGGCATAAAGGCGCGCGGGCTGCAGCGCCGCATGGTTCATTTCGTAGAGCTGGTAGAACATCGCGAACCCCGCTGCCGGCCGACGACCAAAGGGACGACGGACAGCGCCGAGCCTTGAATGTCTCCCGGCGAGGTTAACAAGATATTGTTGCGATGCAATACGTCATTTTGTCTGACGAATGCTTCTTTGGTTCAACCTGTTGGAAATCGGGCTTGAGCGGGCGAGCCGGCTCACTGTGCGCTGCCGAAATGTGAAGGATATGTGTCCGGCCCTCATGCCGGACACCGGCCACGATCCGGAACCCTGAGGCTCGCCTTGGATCGTGGTGCGACAAACAGAAGGCTAGACGCGCGCCATGCAGACGGCGGTGTGGCCGGAACCGATGAAACCCAGCTGGCTGGCGGCGCCGCGGGAGAGATCCAGCATGCGTCCCCTCACGAACGGGCCGCGATCGTTGATGCGAACGACGACGCTGCGGCCGTTGTTCTTGTTGGTGACCCTGAGCTTGGTGCCGAAGGGCAAGGAGCGGTGGGCGGCGGTCAGTGCCGAGGGGTTCATGCGTTCCCCTGAGGCGGTTCTGGAATGCAGCGCATACCAGGAAGCGCGGCCGCACTGCGCGGCGGCCGAGGAGGCGGACGATGCGCCTGCCATCAGGCCAGCCGCGATCGTTACCGCGACAAGCGCGGTCCGGTTGGTTTTCTTCATGTTTTTGGGGGTGGCTCCGTTGATCGAGTAGCCCCGCCTAAGTGCCGAATGAGGCGGGAAATGCGGCAGCCTTCTGGCGGTTCCATGGCGGCGGCACACGTTTGGAGTCGCCGCGAAACAGTTTGTCATGATATTTCTGGAGCCGGAGAGGCGTATTCTTGATGAATATCGGACCGGCATCCGGGACGTTCCGGGCAAGATCGGTCCTCAAGATTTGCAGTACAGGGGAACCGAACTATTTCGATTCCTCAGCGTCTTTTGTTGCGTCCCCGTCGCCGTTCAGGATCGACTTTTGGAGAGGGTCCAGCCGATGCGATTGATCAGGTTTGTGCTGGCGCTGATTGTACTGGGGCTGGGTGCGCTGTGGTCGCTGCAGGGCCTTGGCCTTGTCGGCGGCAGCTTCATGACCGGCCAGACGCGATGGCTTTATATCGGCCTCCTCACCATGCTGGTCGGCGTGCTCGGGCTACGCTGGGCGAACCGCTCGCGCATCTGACCTTGCGCGTGCGATTTGGATTGCCGGCCGGCGCCGCGCTCAGCCGCGGCTGAACAGGCGGTCCAGGATGGCGCCTTCGATCTGGGCAAGCTCCGCCGAACCGTGCCGGCGGGGCCGGGCCACCGGCACGGCAAGATCGAGAGCGATCTTGCCGGCGCCGATCACCACGACGCGGTCGGCGAGCGCGACGGCTTCGCCGACATCATGCGTCACCAGCACGGCGGTGAACTTCTGGTCGAACCATATGCGCTCCAGAAGCTGCTGCATCTCGATGCGGGTCAGCGCGTCCAGCGCGCCGAGCGGCTCGTCCAGCGCCAGGATCTGCGGCTGGCCGACCAGCGCGCGGGCAAGCGCCACGCGCTGCTTTTGACCGCCCGACAGCACCGATGGCCATTCGCCGGCGCGGTCGGCGAGCCCGACCTCGTCCAGCATGGCAAGCGCCCGCTGCCTGGCCTCGGCGCCGCTGGCGATGCCGGTCAGCCCGATCTCGACATTCTTCACCACGCTCATCCAGGGCAGCAAACGCGGTTCCTGGAACATGAAGCGCGTGCGGCCGTGGCCTTCCTCGTCGGCGCCGAGGGTCAGCGAGCCGCTGCTCGGGCGGTCGAGCCCGGCCAGCAGCCGAAGCAGCGTGCTCTTGCCGCAGCCGCTCTTGCCGATGACGGCCAGGAATTGTCCGGCCCGCACGTCGAGGCTGATGCCGTCGAGCACGATCTTGTCGCCGAAACGTTTCCCCACCTCCTTGAACGCGAAGGCCCGGCGGCCCTCGACTGAGCCGATCGTGCGCGCATGCGCGGGCGTCGCGATGAGGGAACGTGCGGTGAGGGTAGCGGCCGGCATCTTCTTCTCACCCTTTCTGGAAGGCGGGATGCCAGCCGAGCGACAGGCGTTCGAGCAGGCGGGCCAGGCTGTCGGCGAGCTTGCCGAGCAGCGCGTAGATCAGGATCGACAGCACCACGACATCGATCAGAAGGAACTCGCGCGCCTGCATGGCCATGTAGCCGAGGCCGGAACTGGCCGAGATCGTCTCGGCGACGATCAGGGTCAGCCACATGATGCCGAGCGCATAGCGCAGGCCGACGAAGATCGAGGGCAGTGCGCCGGGCAGGATCACACGGAAGAACAAGGCGCGCCGGTCCAGCCCATAGACCCGGCCCATCTCGACCAGCTGCGGATCGACGCCCTGGATGCCGAGCAGCGTGTTGACATAGATCGGGAAGAACACGCCGAGCGCCACCAGGAAGAGCTTGGCCTCCTCGTCGATGCCGAACCACAATATGACCAGCGGGATCAGCGCCAGATGCGGGATGTTGCGGATCATCTGCAGCGTCGTGTCGGTGAGGCCGCGGCTGAGCCGCGACAATCCGTTGGCGAGGCCGAGCGCGAAACCGATCGAGCCGCCTATGGCGAAGCCCGACAATGCGCGCAAAGTGGAGACGCCGATGTTGCGGACCAGCTCGCCGGACAAGGTTAGCCGCCAGAAGGCCTCGGCCACCGCGCTCGGCGCCGGCAGCACGTTGGCCGGGATCAAGCCCGCGCGCGCGGCGGCTTCCCAGCCGGCGATGATTGCCGCCGGCAGCAGCCAGCCGGCCGCGCCGTTGCGGGCGAGGCGCGCGGCCAGGCTCACGACGCGGCCTGCAGGCGGCCGGCGCCGTGGAAGCCGACCGTGAATTCGTTGGCGATGTCCTTGTGCGCCTTGAGCCGGCTGGTGCCGAGGCCGAGCCGCGGGAACAGGAGCTCGGCGACCCGATAGGCTTCCTCGAGATGCGGGTAGCCGGAGCCGATGATGGTGTCGATGCCGATCGCCTGGTATTCGCCGATGCGCTCGACGATCTGCTCCGGCGTGCCGACCAGCGCCGTGCCGGCGCCGCCGCGCACCAGGCCGACGCCGGCCCAAAGGTTCGGCGAGACGACCAGCCGGTCGCGCCGGCCGCCGTGCAGCTCGGCCATGCGCCGCTGCCCGACAGAATCCATCTCCTTGAGGAAACGCGCCTGCGCGTTCTCGATCTGCGCGTCGGTGACATGGCTGATCAGCCGCTCGGCGGCGCGCCAGGCCTCGTCCTCGGTCTCGCGCACGATGAAATGCAGCCTGATGCCGAAGCGCAGCTTGCGGCCGCGCCGCGCCGCCTTCTCGCGCGCCGAGGCGATCTTTGCGGCGACCTGCGCCGGCGGCTCGCCCCAGGTGAGATACATGTCGACGAGGTCGGCAGCGAGCTCCTGGCCGGCGTCGGAGGAGCCGCCGAAATAGAGCGGCGGCCGCTCCTGCAGCGGCAATAGGTCGAGGCGGCCGTTCTCGACGCGGTAATATCTGCCGTCGAAATTCACCCGCTCGCCGGAGACCAGGCCGCGCCAGATGGCGAGGAATTCCTGCGCCTGCGCGTAGCGCTCGTCATGCGGCAGGAACACGCCGTCGCCGGCAAGCTCGGTCGGATTGCCGCCGACCACGACATTGAGCAGCAGGCGGCCGTTGCTCAGCCGGTCGAGCGCCGCGGTCTGGCGCGCCGCGAAGGTCGGCAGCGTCACGCCGGGTCTCAGCGCGACCAGGAATTTCAGCCTTTCGGTCAGCGTCGCGAGGCCGGTCGCGGTGATCCAGGAATCCTCGCAGTTCTGCCCGGTGGGCAACAGCACGCCGGGGAAACCCAGCCTGTCGACCGCCTGCGCGATCTCCTTGAAGTAGCCGAACTCGGGCGGACGCTGCTGCTTCTCGGTGCCGAGGTAGGAACCGTCGCCATGCGTGGGGATGAACCAGAAGAAATCGAGCGGGCTTGGTGATGCGGTCATGGCTGACACCCGGGCAAAGACAGTCGAAAACAAGGGCGGCGCCGGGACGTTCGCCGCCCGGCGCCGTGGAAGGAAATCAGTTGCCCGGCGCGGTCCAGACGGCGTCGGATATCCGCACCGCTTTCGGGATCAGCCCAAGCTTGAAGAAGCGGTCGGCCGTCGCCTGCTGGCCGGCGACGATCTCGTCGGTGATCGGATAGATGCCGAACTTGGTGCGGTTGGCGGCGATCGTCTGCGCGTCGAGAGGCACGCCGGTCACCTCATGCAGCGCCTCGGCCACCTTGTCGCGGTTCTGGTCGGCCCATTTGGCCGCCTCGCCGAGCGCGCCGATCGTCGTCGAGACGAAATCCGGATGCGCCTTGGCGAAATCCTTGTTGGCGAGGAAATAGGTGTTGACCTTGAGCACGTCGCTTGAGCGGGCAAGCACGCGCGGCTGGTAGCGGGTTTCGGCGATGGCGAAGAACGGATCCCACACCGCCCAGGCATCGATCTGGTCGCTGGCGAAGGCGGCGGCCGCGTCCGCGGGGCTGAGATAGACCGGCGTGACCTGGTCGAACGCGATGCCGGTCTTCTCCAGCGCCGCGACCAAAAGATTATGCGCGCTGGTGCCCTTGCCGACGCCGATGCGCTTGCCCTTGAGATCGGCCAGCGACTGGATCGGCGAGGCCGGCTTGACGAAAATCGCCTCGCCGTCGCCATTCGAAGGCAGCGCCGCCGCATAGACGATGTTGGCGCCGGCCGACTGGCCGAAGATCGGCGGCGCGTCGCCGGTCCAGCCGACATCGATGGCGCCGACATTCAAGGCTTCCACCAGCGGCGGGCCGGCGGTGAACTCGACCCATTTCACCGTGACGCCCTTGTCGGCCAGCGCCTTTTCGATGATCTGCTGCTGCCTGGCGATCACCGGCAGGCCGGTCTTCTGGTAGCCGATGTTGAAGGACTTGAGCTCTTGCGCCGCGGCGCCCAAGGACGTCGTCCCAAAGGATGCGGCAAAGGCCGCCGCTGCCAGCAGGCCTACGCCGAAAGCGCGTCTCGTCGGATTGAACATGACCCTCTCCTTCGATGGCCCGGGCTGTCGGGCCGTTGGGAATGAGGTCAGGCTAGGTAAATCTATAAAGTTAGTAGAGGAACGATCTTGCGAGTTCGGTGAGTTTGATGGAATTATTTTCTGCGCGCAGCCTCCTTTCGTCATCCACGGGCGGAGCAAGGAGCGAAACGACGCGCGTAGACCCGAGTATCCATGCCGTGACTTCGAGGCGCCGTGGCGGTGCAGGCATTTGCACTGCTGCGCCAGCGGTTGCCTCTCTTTTCTGGACCGCAGCAATCTTCGGCGGGTGTAACGGAATGGATTCTAGGGTCTGCGCGCGTCGCTTCGCTCCTTGCTCCGCCCTAGAATGACGAGGTTGGGCGGCTTCACCCAATCCACGCGGCGCAGACCCGGGATGACTAAGACGCGAGCCTGGCGCAAAGTTGAGCCCAGCTCACTGCGACCAGTATTGCCAGGCCCAGTAGAAACTCTCGTCGCGCGGCGGCAGGCGATCGCGTTCGCCGGCAAACGACACTGGGGTCGGCGATTTCGGTTCGTCCTGCGGCGGCCGCTCGTCTCCCCGTTGCTTGTCGCTCGGCGGCAGACGCAACAGCCAAGCGCCGACATGCGCAAACAGCACTGCGGTGGAATGGGTCACAAGTCCTACTCCTTCGCTTTCGTTCATTCCCGCCCCGCCCAGGGAACCAGCACGCGCTCGATCCGGCGGATGATGAATTCCAGGGCAAAGGCGATGATCGCGATCACCAGGATGCCCATCACCACCACGTCGGTGACCAGGAACTGCGCCGCCGACTGGATCATGAATCCGAGCCCCCGCGTCGCCGCCACCAGCTCGGCCGCCACCAGCGTCGACCAGCCGGCGCCGAGCGCGATGCGCAGGCCGGTGAGGATCGACGGCAGCGCGCTGGGCAGGACCACATGGCGGATGACTTGCGCGCGCGTTGCGCCGAGCGAGCGCGCCGCGTCGACGCGCTCGCGTGACACGCCGCGCACCCCGGCGGCCGTCGACAGCGCCACCGGCGCCAGCATGGCGATGGCGATCACCAGGATCTTCGACGGCTCGCCTATGCCGAACCAGATGATGATCAGCGGCAGATAGGCGAGCGGCGGGATTGGCCGCAGGAATTCGAGCAGCGGATCGAACACGCCGCGCCCGATCCGGCTGATGCCGATGGCGAGGCCGACCGGGACGCCGACGACGATCGCGGCGATCAGCGCCGCGAACACGCGCCACAGCGAGGCGAAGAGGTGCTGGAGCAGCGTCGCGTCGACGAACCCATCGCGGGCGACGACGACGAACTTGGCCCAGACCGCGGCGGGCGAGGGCAGGAAGACCGGCGATACCAGCTGCAGCGAAGCCGCCACCGTCCAGGCGGCCAGCAGCACGAGGATGGTGATCGCGCTGACCAGCCGGGCTGAAACCGCCCGTCTCGGCTTTGGCCGGGGCCGCGACCATGGCACGGAGAAACCGTCTTTCTCGCCAGATTTCGCAGCCGGACGTTCGCTATAGGCGCCGACGCTCATGCTGCCTCTCCTTCGAAGATCGCGTCGGTCAGCTCCGCGCGGGCCGCGGCGAAGGCGGGATCCGCCTTGATCGCGCGGATCGGCTCGCCGGCCGCGTAACGGCGGCCGAAATGCGTTTCGAAGGTCCGCACCACATGGCCGGGCCCCGGCGCCAGCACGACGATGCGGGTGGCGAGCACCAGCGCTTCCTCGATGCCGTGCGTCACCATCAGTACGCCGACATGGGCGGCGGCCCACAGATCGAGCAGCGTCGTCTGCATGCGCTCGCGCGTCAGCGCGTCGAGCGCGCCGAGCGGCTCGTCGAGCAGAAGGAATTCGGGTTCGGCGGCGAGCGCCCGGGCAAGGCCGACGCGCTGGCGCATGCCGCCGGAAAGCTCCCAGATGCGCTTGTCGCCGGCATCGCCGAGCTTGACCAGCGACAGCAATCCGTCGGCGCGGCGCGCCCTTTTGTCGGCCGGGACGCCACGCAGCCTGAGCGCGAAGGCGACGTTTTCCCGCGCCGTCAGCCAGGGGAACAAAGCATCGTTCTGGAACACCACGGCGCGGTCGGATCCGGGTCCGGTGATCGGCCGGCCACCCACCGCGGCCAGGCCGCCTACGGGCTCGACCAGGCCGGCGGCGACGTTGAGCAGCGAGGTCTTGCCGCAGCCGGACCGGCCGACCAACACGACGAAATCGTCCTTCGCAATGTCGAGCGAGACACGCTCGACCGCCGGCGCCGGCTGGCCGTCATAATGGACGCTGACCTTGTCGAGGGTGAGATGCGTCATTCGGGCCTCTACTGGATCAGGGCGTTGTATCCTGGGGCCTGCCCCGAAGCCGCGCCTCGTAAGCGGCTTCGGGACAGGCAAGCGCAAGGCCAAGGGAAGAAGGCGCCGCGCTTCCGAACAATCCCCGGAAAGGCGGTCATCCTTCCGGGAATTGCATGGAGAAAGCTCAGTTCGAGGCGAGCGCCTCGCTGGCGTATTTGGCCGTCACATATTTCGAATAGTCGGGCAGCACCGCGTCGACCTTGCCCTGCTCCTTGAGGAAGGCGGATGTCGCCGCGACGGCCTTGACGGTGGCGCCGCCCAGGAACTTGTCCGAGGCCTGCTCCTCGAGCGACGGGAAGACATAGCCCTTGAGCAGCTCCGGCACCTCTTCCAGCTTGGCGCCGGTGAGCTTGGCGATCTTGCCCGCTTCCGGCGAGGACACCGACCAGGCCTCCGGCTTGGCGAGGAACTGGGCATAGGCCTCGCCGGTCACCTTGACGAAGTCGCGGACGGCCTCGGGATGCTTTTCGGCAAAATCGGTGCGCACGATCCAGGCGTCGAAGGTCGGCGCGCCCCAGGCGGCCACCTGCGAGGAGTCCAGCACCACCTTGCCGGTGGTCTTGACTTGGCCGAGCGCCGGATCCCAGACATAGGCCGCGTCGATGTCGCCGCGCGCGAAGGCGGCGGCGATCTCCGGCGGCCTGAGGTTGAGGATCTCGACCGACTTCGGGTCGACGCCTTCATGCTTCAGCGCCGCGAGCAGGCTGTAATGCGTGGTCGAGACGAACGGCACGGCGACCTTCTTGCCGGCGAGGTCGGCGACCTTCTCGATGCCGGCGCCGTTGCGGGCGACCAGCGCTTCCGACGGACCGATCAAGCCGACGACGAAGATGGTCTCAATCGGCAATTCGCGGCTGGCGGCCGCGGCCAGCGGGCTCGAACCGACATAGCCGATATCGACCGAGCCGGAGGCGATCGCGGCGACGACGTCGGCGCCCGAATCGAACTTGCGCCAGTCGATCGCCGCCTTGGTCGCCTTTTCATAGGCGCCGTCGGCCTGCGGCACCTTCGAGGGCTCGACCACCGTCTGGTAGCCGATGGTGATCTTGAGGTCCTCGGCGCTGGCCGGGCCGAGCAGGGCGGCGGCCGTAAGCGCCGCCGACGAGAAAAGCAGAACGCGTCGTGAAAGGATTGACATTGAAAGGCTCCATAAACCCCGAAAAACTGGACTGCCTTTCTATCGTCCGTTAATTCTATCGGGTTTGTAGAGTTAAATCCTTCCAACGAAGCGCGCTTTGTTGGAAAAGTGTCGCCGGGTACCGGCGGCGGAAGCGCAAAAGGACGGTCGCGGGGAGGGTTTGGTTCGCCGCGCCTTCGTCATCCTAGGGCGAAGCGAAGCGGAGACCCTAGGATCCATGCCGTTACATCCCTGATAGGTAGCACGGTGCAGAATAAAGGCCGGCACAACAAGCAGATAGTTTTGCGCCGTGGCATCGCCTCGACGTCACGGCATGGATTCCAGGGCCTGCGCGCGTCGCTTCGCTCCTTGCTCCGCCCTAGAACCGAAGGGGATGCATAGCCAATCGCCAAGGGTGATCGGTCCAGCGAACGAAAATTCTCCGGTCGGCACATCCAGGAAAATCCATGCTGCAAATCGCGCGCGAATTGCAAAGCGGGTTTCGTGCCCGGCCCGCTTAGTATAGTAATCTTATCAACATTGGGAGTGAGAGAACGATGCGCAATCTTCTAAAAACCGTTCCGGCGATCGTTCGTGGCCTGCGGCCGAGGCCGCCCGCGGCGACCGCCGCGCGCTGACCGCTCGACAGAAATTCCGGCTCGCAACCATGGTTGGACGCGCCAATTCCATCATCATTGTCGGCGGCGGCGCCAGCGGCGTCGTGCTGGCCGCGCATCTGCTCAAATCGCGCAGTCCGGACTTGCGCGTCACGCTGATCGAGAAGCGGCCGCATTTCGGCCAGGGCATGGCCTATTCGACGCTGCTTTCGGCGCATGTGCTCAATGTCAATGCCTCCGGCATGAGCGCTTACGCCGACGATCCCACCCATTTCGCCCGCTGGGTGCTGGAGCGCGGCCTGGCCAAACCGGATCAGGGGCCGTTCTATGCGCCGCGCAGCCTCTACGCCCGCTATCTGCAGGACGTGCTCGAGGGATTGGAGGAGCGCGAGCGCGAGACCGGCCGACTCAGGCTGATCCGCGAGGAGAGTCTGTCCATCTCGCCGACCCCCTCGGGCGTCGAGGTGGCCTTGGCCAACGGCACCAGCGTCGTCGCGCATCTCGCCGTTTTGGCCACCGGCCATGACGAACAGCCCGGCGCCTTCCAGGGGCATGCCATCCGGATGGGAACGGAGGCCGATACAGCGCTCGACCCCGAGGCCGCCGTCCTGCTGCTCGGCACGGGCTTGAGCATGGTCGACGCCTTTCTCTCGCTCGAGCAACGCGGCCATCGCGGCGCGATCGTCGCGGTGTCGCGGCGCGGCCTGCTGCCGTCTCCGCATCGCAAGGGCAATCCGATCAAGCTCGATATCGCCGACATCCCCCTCGGCACCCAGCTTTCCTACTTCGTCGGCTGGTTCCGCAACCTGATCCGCGAGACCCAAAAGGCCGGCGGCGACTGGCGCGACGTGGTCGACGGTCTGAGGCCTTTCAACCAGACGATCTGGCAGAACTGGCCGTCCTCCGCAAAACGCCGCTTCGTCGAGCACACCAAAGCCTGGTGGGACATCCACCGCCACCGCATGGCGCCGGAAGTCTACCAGCGCGTCACCGAAGCGGTCAGGTCGGGCCGCATCCGCCTCGTCGCCGGCAGGGTCGTGAATATCGCGGCGAACGGCAGCTTCGTCGTAAAAATCCAGCCGCGCGGCACGCAGGATATCGAGACCCTGGAAGTCGCCCGCCTCTATGACTGCATGGGCATCGCCCGCGACATTTCGAGGACGTCGAACGGCGTGGTGCGTGCGCTGCTCGAACGTGGCCTTGCGCGGCCCGATCCGCTGCGCCTCGGCCTCGACGTCACCCCGAAATGCGAGCTGATCGCCGCCGACGGCACGGTATCGTCGAAGCTGCTCGCCGTCGGTCCGCTGACGCGCGGCACCTTCTTCGAGATCGACGCCATCCCGGATATACGCGTGCAAAGCGCGAAGCTGAGCAGGCAGCTGCTGGGGTGAAATTTCTGCCGAGGTAGGCGCTCTACGGCGCCCCCCTCTGGCCTGCCGGCCATCTCCCCCACAAGTGGGGAGATTGGCTGTCGCCGCGGCTTTCGCCAATCGCCAATATTGCAGAAAAGGCGCTACGGGCGGAGCTGCTGATCTCCCCCCAAGTGGGGGAGATGTCCGGCAGGACAGAGGGGGGCGCTGTCCCGCCGGCCTTCAAACGGGAGAGGCGATAGAGCCCTCTCCGCGAAATTCCATTCCTCCACTCGCCGCTGGATTGGCACGATCTATCTTCTTTCCGAAGGCAAAGGGCTGGAAAAGACACCTCGCGCGATCCGCGAAGCCGGAATGGATTCCGGCGGCTCGATGCGCAAGATTGCAATCATCCCCATCGAACGGCTTCCATGGAGCACCTGAGATGAGCGAGCAGACAAACGCAGCGCCCGGCGGCGCGGACACCAATCTGTCGAGACTTCGTCCGCCTTACGCCTCGGTGCTCGACCTGATCGGCCAGACGCCGGTCGTCGAGCTGACCAAGTTCGACACCGGCAAATGCCGCCTGTTCATCAAGCTCGAAAGCCAGAATCCTGGCGGCTCGATCAAGGACCGTATCGCGCTGTCGATGATCGCGGCGGCGGAAAAGTCGGGCGCGCTGAAGCGCGGCGGCACCATCGTCGAGGCCACCGCCGGCAACACCGGCCTCGGCCTCGCCCAGGTCGGCATCCCGAAAGGCTACCGCATCATCCTGGTCGTGCCCGACAAGATGTCGCGCGAGAAGATCCAGCACCTGCGCGCCTTGGGCGCCGAGGTGCGCATGACCCGCTCCGATGTCGGCAAGGGCCATCCCGAATATTACCAGGACATGGCGCAGAAGATCGCCGCCGAATTGCCCGGCGCCTTCTATGCCAACCAGTTCGCCAACCCTGCCAATCCGCTGGCGCATGAGACGACCACCGGGCCGGAAATTTTCTCGCAGCTTGGCGGCGACGTCGACGCGGTGGTGGTCGGCGTCGGCTCCGGCGGCACGCTCACCGGCCTCGGCCGCTTTTTCGCAAAGCATTCGCCCAAGACCGAGATGGTGCTCGCCGATCCGGTCGGCTCGGTGCTGGCGCCGCTGATCAAGACCGGCAAGATGGAGGAGGCGGGCAGCTGGACGGTGGAGGGAATCGGCGAGGATTTCGTGCCGCCCAATGCCGATCTCTCGCTGGTGAAGAAGGCCTATTCCATCCCCGACAAGCAGAGCATGCTGGCGGTGCGCGATCTCTTGTCCAAGGAAGGCATCCTGGCCGGCTCGTCCTCCGGAACGCTGTTGTCGGCGGCGCTTCGCTATTGCCGCGAGCAGACGGCGCCCAAGCGCGTCGTGACCTTCGTCTGCGACAGCGGCAACAAATACCTGTCGAAAGTCTTCGACGATTTCTGGCTGGCCGAGCAGGGGCTTGCCGAGCAGGAGCAGCATGGCGATTTGCGGGACCTCGTCATGCGCTCGCACCGCACCGGCGACACCGTTTGGGTCGGGCCGGAGGAAAGCCTGCTCAACGCCTATGGCCGCATGCGCCGTTCCGATGTCTCGCAATTGCCGGTGCTGGATGAAGGCAGGCTGGTCGGCATCGTCGACGAAAGCGACATCCTGGCCAAGGTCGACGGCCCCTATGACGGCCGCTGGGACCGGTTCAACGCGCCGGTGCGCACGGCCATGACGTCGAACCTGCACACGCTGCAGGCCAATCAGACGCTGGACGCGCTGCTGCCTGTCTTCGACCGCAACGAGGTCGCCATCGTCTTCGATGGCGACGAGTTCATCGGCCTGATAACCCGTATCGACCTGATCAACCATCTGAGGCGCCGCGCAAAATGACTTCAAACGGCAAGAACCGCCTGGCCTTTTCCACCCGCACTATCCATGGCGGCCAGAGCCACGATCCGCTGACCGGCGCGGTGATGGTGCCGATCTACGCCACCTCCACCTACGGCCAGCAGTCGCCCGGCGTGCACAAGGGTTTTGAATATGCCCGCAGCCAGAACCCGACGCGCTTCGCCTTCGAGCGCGCCGTGGCCGACCTCGAAAGCGGCTCGGCCGCCTTCGCCTTCGCCTCCGGCCTGGCGGCGATCGGCACGGTGCTGGAACTGCTCGACGCCGGCGCCCATATCGTCGCCACCGACGACATCTATGGCGGCTCGTTCCGCTTGATGGAGCGGGTGCGCAAGCGTTCGGCGGGCTTGCAGGTCAGCTTCGCCGACTTCACCGACCTTGCAGCGGTCGAGGCGGCGATCCGGCCCGAAACGAAACTGCTCTGGGTCGAGACGCCGACCAACCCGCTGCTGCGCGTCGTCGATCTCGAAGCGGTCGCGGCGCTCGCTAAACGCAAGGGCCTGCTCACCGTCGCCGACAACACTTTTTGCAGCCCCTATATCCAGCGCCCGCTCGAGCTCGGCATCGACATCGTCGTCCATTCGGTGACGAAATACCTCAACGGCCATTCCGACATGGTCGGCGGCGTCGCGGTCGTCGGCGACAACAAGGATCTCGCCGCCCAATTGAAATTCCTGCAGAACGCCATCGGCGGCATTTCCGGCCCGTTCGACAGCTTTCTCGCCCTGCGCGGCATCAAGACCCTGGCGCTGAGGATGGAACGCCATTCGGCCAACGGCCTGAAAATAGCGCAATGGCTGGAAACGCGGAAAGACGTCCGCCGGGTCATCTATCCCGGCCTCGCCAGCCATCCGCAGCATTCCATCGCCGTCCAGCAGATGCACGCCTTCGGCGGCATGATCTCGGTCGACCTCGACCGCGACCTTGCCGGCACGAAGCGCTTCCTCGAACGCACCCAGCTCTTCACTTTGGCCGAAAGCCTGGGCGGCGTCGAAAGCCTGATCGAGCATCCCGCGCTGATGACGCACGGCTCGATCCCGGCGGAGAAGCGCGGCGCGATCGGTATCACGGATTCGCTGGTGCGGCTGTCCTGCGGGATCGAGGACGGCGATGATCTGATCGCGGATCTGGAACAGGCGCTGGGGGGCTGAGGTCTTGGGGCTGTCGTCGAGTTCCGTCACACCCCCCTCTGGCCTGCCGGCCATCTCCCCCGCAAGGGGGGAGATTGGATGTCGCGACCGCTTTCGCCAATCATCGACGTTGCAGGAAGAGCGCCGCCGGCTGAGCTGCTAATCTCCCCCCTTGCGGGGGAGATGCCCGGCAGGGCAGAGGGGGGTGCTGTCCCGCCGACATCTCTGCGTGTGTGCCATTGCAGACCGCAGCTTACACTCTAAAGTGTACTCACTTTGCGATCTCTGGAGGCGCCATGCGCGTGATCGTGTTGGGTGGCGGCGTGGTCGGCGTCACCACGGCCTATCAGCTGCAGAAGGACGGGCACGAGGTTGTCATCCTCGAGCGGCAGCAACAGGTCGCCGCCGAGACCAGCTGGGGCAATGCCGGCATGATCGCGCCGGGGCATTCCTTCGTCTGGTCTTCGCCCAGGGCGCCGGTGATCCTGCTGAAATCGCTGGTGCTGAAAGACCAGGCGCTGCGCTTCAAACTTTCGGCCGATCCGAGGCTCTACAGCTGGTCGTGGCTGTTCCTGATGGAATGCACGGCCGAGAAGGCGAGGCGCAACACGCTGCTCAAGCACCGGCTCGCCGTCTATTCGCAGTCGGTGCTACAAGAAGTCATCGCCGACGAGGCGATCGAATACGACCGCAACGATCGCGGCATCCTCTATTTCTATCGCAGCCAGCAGGCGCTCGACAAAGGCGTCGAGCATATGCGGCTGCTCGAATCCGACGGCCAGCTGATCAAGGTGCTCGACCGCGACGCCATCGTCGCGCTCGACCCGTCACTGGCTTCGGCAAAAGAAAAAATCGCCGGCGGCATCCATTGCCCGACCGACGAGACCGGCGACCCGGCGAAATTCACCCGCGCGCTCGCCGCCAAGGTTGTCGAGCGCGGCGGCGAAATCCGCACCGGCACGATCATTATCCGTATCGAGACGTCGGGCGACGGCGTCGCCCAGGTGCTGACCGACAAGGGCGCGGTCAAGGGCGACGCCTATGTGCTGGCGCTGGGCTCCTACAGCCCGCTGATCGCCAACACGGTTGGCATCAGCCTGCCGATCTACCCGATCAAGGGCTATTCGCTGACCATTCCTGTCGGCAACCGCCCGGCGCCGCCGACAGTTGCTTCGGTCGATGAGCACAATCTGGTCGCCATCTCGCGCTTCGGCGACCGTGTCCGCGTCACCGCCACGGCGGAGTTCGCCGGCTACGACACCAGCCACAAGCCGGCCGATTTTGCCTTCATGAAGGGCGTGACCGAGGAGCTCTATCCCGAAGGCGCCGATTATGACCGCGCCGAGATGTGGGCGGGTCTGCGGCCCATGACGCCCAACAATCTCCCCGAGTTCGGCCAGCGGCGTTTGCGCAATCTCTACCTCAACACCGGGCACGGCCATATCGGCTGGACCATGTCGCATGGTTCCGCCCGCATCACCGCCGACCTCATCGCCGGCCGCAAGCCGGCGATCTCGATGGACGGTCTTTTGAACTGAGAGCATGATCCCGGAGGGGATCGACCCATGAAATCGACCAGGAAAGGGAATGCCATGTCTGTCAGCGCGGCTGCTACCCACCCTCAATCTTCGGGACCGGTTGATTTGGGCGTGCTGCCATCCGAGATCGACGGCGGCCTCGCCTCGCGCGCGGCGATCGGGCTGGCGATCCTCGCCACCGATCAGACGCTGGAGCATGAATTCCGCGCGCTGGTGCGCATTCCAGGCGTCGCCTTCTACGAGGCGCGTCTGTTCAACGACAACGACATCACGCCGGAAACGCTTCGCGCCATGGGGCCGCGCATCGCGCCCACCGTCGATCTCATCCTGCCCAGCATCCCGCTCGACGTCGTCGGCTTCGGCTGCACCTCGGCCACCATGACGCTCGGCGAGGACGCCGTCTTCGCGGAAATCAGGAAGGCGCGGCCGGGCGTCGCCTGCACCACGCCGGTCACCGGCGCCCTGGCCGCCTTCAAGGCATTGGGCGCCAAAGGCATCGGCCTGCTCACGCCCTATGCGCCGGAGATCAACCAGGGCCTGGTCCGCTATTTTAGCGGCCGTGGCCTCGACATCGCCGCCGTCGCCACCTTCGACCGGCGCGACGACCGCGAGGCGGCGCGCATCTCGCTCGCTTCGATCGAGGCGGCGGCCGAGCGCATGGCGCAAGTGCCAGGCGTGGAAGCGATCTTCATCTCCTGCACCAGCCTGCGCGTTGCCGAAGCGGTAGCGGAGCTGGAACGGCGCATCGGCATTCCCGTCACCTCCTCCAACCACGCCATGGCCTGGCACTGCCTGCGGCTCGCCGGCATCGACGACGTCGTGCCGGCGGGTGGCCGGCTGTTCGCGCTGCCGGCACGGTAATCAGCGCGGCGAACTTTTCAGGCGATAAGAAAGCGCATCCGGCATTCAATCGCATAGGGCGCTCCCCCTCTCCGTCTCGGCTTCGCCGAGCCACCTCTCCCCCGCCTCTGGCGGGGGCGAGGAACCCAGGGTCGCGAAGGGCGCCGCCTCGGCGATTGGCTTTTCCTCGCCCCCACAAAGTGGGGGAGAGGTGTCCGCGAAGCGGACGGAGAGGGGGCTGCGCTGCCCTCCGTCATTACCGCACATCGCCCCCCGCGTTAACCGAATCGGAAGGAGATGTTTAACGCTTCGTCTCTATGTCCCCTCGCCGGGAGGCACCACAGAGCGAAGCATGATGAACGACGAAAAGCGAAACGAATGGCGTGCCATCTTCTACGTGCAGGCGCGCGTCGCCATCCTGTTTGTGCCGGTCGTGCTCAGCCTCCTCCTCATTGGCATCTTCGCCGGCAATGAGCGCAAGTCCGTGCCCGACGCCATCGATCCGACCGTGACGAGCTCGGTGAAATAGCTGGACGGCTGATAGGCGACCTCATCCGATAGGCGCTTTCAAAGCGGGATCGTGCGCACATCAAAGCCGACGCTGGACCCGCGTCGTCGAATCGTTAAGCTGTGCTGGGAGGGTCGCTTCCATCGCCTTTGCGGCTCGGTTGGCGGACGCCGGCGCCGAACTCGGGCTGGTGACGGTGAAAGCCTTCAGGGGGCGGGGCCTTGCCGCCAGCGCGACCGCCGGATGGTCCCGGTTGCCGGAGCTCCGTTCCCGCACGCTGTTCTACAGCACGGACCGAGGCAATTTCGGATCGCAACGCGTTGCGATCCGCCTCGGTCTCCCGCTTCGGGGAGCCAGCTTGCGGATCAGCGAAGACAACCAGGGGGAAGGCGCATAGCCAACCGACCGCCAAAAAGGTCGGCGAACACAATGAATCGAGAAGGCTTATCTTATTGATCCCGTTGGCAGTCGGGATGATGGTGCCCAGAAGAGGACTCGAACCTCCACTCCTTGCGGAACACGGACCTGAACCGTGCGCGTCTACCAATTCCGCCATCTGGGCTGGTGGGCGCTCATGTAAGCGGGCAAACGATATGTGTCAACGCGCTTTTTTCGTCGGCACTGGCGCTGCCCGTCATTGCTCTTCCTGCGACGCCAGCGATTGGCGAAACCGGCGGCGGGAGCTTCCCTCTCCCCGTCACTATACGGGGAGAGGATGCCGGCAGGCAGGTGAGGGGCGGCGCCGACGCTGATCGGGTGGGGTTCCGGCTCTCGCTTGGAGCACGGAGGAGTTAGTCGCCGAAGCCGGAGTTGCCCCTCATCCGCCCTTCGGGCACCTTCTCCCCGTATAGTGACGGGGAGTAGGAAGCTGCTCCTCACCCCTCCAACACCTCTTTCGACGCCACCGTCGAATCGGCGTTGAGCTTGTAGACGATCGGCACGCCGGTGCCGAGCTCGAGCTTGACGATCTCCTCGCCGCTCTTGCCGTCCAGCGCCATGATCAGCGCGCGCAGCGAATTGCCGTGCGCGGCGACCAGCACCGTCTCGCCGCGCAGCACATGCGGCTGCACGTCATGCAGGTAATAGGGCCACACGCGCGCGCCGGTGTCCTTCAGGCTTTCGCCGCCGGGCGGTGACACGTCGTAGGAGCGGCGCCAGATATGCACCTGCTCCTCGCCCCATTTCTTGCGCGCGTCGTCCTTGTTGAGGCCGGAGAGGTCGCCATAGTCGCGCTCGTTGAGCGCCTGGTCGCGGATGGTCTTGAGATCGCTCTGGCCGACGACGTCGAGGATCAGCTGGCAGGTCTTCTGCGCCCGCTGCAGGGCCGAGGTGTAGGCGATGTCGAATTTCAGGCCGCGCGCCTTGAGCTTTTCGCCGGCCGCGAGCGCTTCCGCCGTGCCCTGCTCGGTCAGGCCGACGTCGCGCCAGCCGGTGAACAGGTTCTTCAGGTTCCATTCGCTCTGGCCGTGGCGCACGAGCACGAGAGTTCCCGACATGTCAGCTCCTTTGGGGTTTGGGCAATTCCAACGATTTCAGTCCGGAACTGCGTAAGAACGAAATGCTTCAGGCTTGTGTCAGGAGAGTCCGAGCACATCCCGCATGGAATAAAGGCCCGGTTTCTTGCCGCGCGCCCAGAGCGCCGCCTTCACCGCGCCGCGCGCGAAGATTGCCCGGTCCTCGGCATGATGGGACAGCGTGATGCGCTCGCCGGTGCCGGCAAGGATCACGCTGTGGTCGCCGACCACGGAGCCGCCGCGCAGCGTCGCGAAGCCGATGGAGCCGGCCTTGCGCACGCCGGTGTGGCCGTCGCGCACCTTGACGCTGTTGTCGGCAAGATCGATGCCGCGCCCCTTGGCCGCCGCCTCGCCGAGCAGCAGCGCCGTGCCGGACGGCGCGTCGACCTTGTGGCGGTGGTGCATCTCCAGGATCTCGATGTCGAAATCCTCCGGGTCGAGCGCCTTCGCCGCCTGCTCGACCAGCACCGCCAGAAGGTTGACGCCGAGGCTCATATTGCCGGATTTGACGATCGTCGCATGGCGCGCGGCGGCTGTGATCCTGGCATTGTCCTCGGCCGAGCAGCCGGTGGTGCCGATGACATGGACGATGCGCGCCTGCGCGGCATAGCCGGCGAATTCGACGCTTGCGGCCGGCGCGGTGAAATCGAGCACGCCGTCGGCCTTGGCGAAGGCTGGCAACGGATCGTCGACGATCGGCACGTTGATGATGCCGATGCCGGCAAGCTCGCCGGCATCCTTGCCGAGATGGGGGGAGTCCGGCCGCTCGATCGCGGCGGCGACGCGCGCGCCGGGCATGGTGTGGATGGCGCGGATCAGCGTCTGGCCCATGCGGCCGGCGGCGCCCACCACCACCAGGCCCATATCGCCGGCTTCACTCATGCGCTTCTCCTGACGGTCTTCTTGGCGCGGCTGCGCGGCGCCGGGGCCGAAGTTTGGCTTGCCTTGACGTCGTCGACAAGCCCCAGCCCTTTCTTGCCCTGGATGCGGTGGAAGCGGGCATACACGCTGTGCGGGTCGGCCATCAGCGTCGCATGCGTGCCTTCCTCGACCAGCCGTCCCTCTTCCAGCACGATGATGTGGTCGGCATTGACCACCGTCGACAGCCGGTGCGCGATCACGATCGTCGTGCGCCCCTCCATGACATGGGTCAGCGCTTCCTGGACACGCGCCTCGGCCTCGTTGTCGAGCGCCGAGGTCGCCTCGTCGAGCAAGAGGATCGGCGCCTGGCGAACGATGGCGCGCGCGATCGACACGCGCTGGCGCTGACCCCCGGAAAGCGTCGAGCCGCCTTCGCCGACCGGCGTGTCGTAGCCTTGCGGCTGCTGGCGGATGAACTCGTCGGCCGCCGCCAGTTTCGCCGCCTGCTCGATCTCGGCATCGGTGGCCGACAGCCGGCCGAAGCGGATGTTGTCGCGGATCGTGCCCTCGAAGAGATAGGGCGCCTGCGCCACATAGGCGATCGACTGGCGCAGCGAATGCTTGGTCACCTTGGCGATATCCTGACCGTCGACCTCGATCGAGCCCTTGTCGACGTCGTAGAAGCGCTGCAGCAGCGCCACCATCGTCGACTTGCCGGCGCCCGAGGCGCCGACGACGGCCGTGACCTTGCCGGCCGCGGCGGTGAAGCTCAGATCCCTCAGCACCGGCGTGTCGGCATTGTAGCCGAACGTCACATGGTTGAAGCGCACCTCGCCGCTGGTGACCTTGGCCTCGACCGCGTCGGGGGCGTCGCCCTGCTTCGGCTCGAGGTCGAGCAACTCGTAGATCATGCGCGCGTTGACCAGGGCGCGTTCCATGCCGACCTGCGTGCGCGCCAGGCGCCTTGCCGGGTCGTAGGCCAGGATCAGCGCGGTGATGAAGGAGAACACCGCGCCCGGCGGCTGGCCGAGCACCAGCGCCCGATAGCCTGAATAGGCAAGAACGGCGGTGATGGCGAGGCCGCCCAGGATCTCGGAGATCGGCGACAGCCGCTCCGAGACGCGGGCGATCTTGTTGTTACGCTGCTCGGCCGTGTCGGCCATGATGCCGATGCGGCGCGCCAGCTCTTCCTCCAGGGTGAAGGCCTTGACGATGGCGATGCCTTGCGTGGCCTCCTGCACCGATCCGTTCAGCCGCGAATTGATCAGCACGGATTCGCGGTTGATCTTGCGCAGGCGGCGGGTGATGTAGATGACGGCCCAGATCAGCGGCGGTCCGATCAGCAGCGAGCTCAGCGACAGCACCGGATCCTGGTAGATCATCACGCAGACGAGCGCGACCAGCGAGACCGCGTCGCGGCTGATGGAGGTCAGCGTCAGCGATAAGAGGTCGCGGATGCCGCCGACATTCTCGTTGACCTGCGCCGCCAGCCGGCCGGAACGCGTCTCGTTGAAGAAGTCGACGCCGAGCTTCATCAGATGGTCGAAGCTGCGCTTCTGGTAGCGGGCGACCAGATTGTTGCCGATCTTGGCCAGCGCCACCGCCTGTCCATAGCCGGCGAAGCCGCGCAGTACCGAGGCGCCCATGAAGCCGGCGCAGATCCAGACGATCATGTCGCTGCGCCGTTCATAGAAGATCTGGTTGATCATCGGGGCCATGATCCACGCCGTGAAGGCGGTGGAGCCGGAAACGATCAGCAGGCAGGCGACGGCGACGACATAGGTCCAGCGGTATTCCTTGCCGTTTTCGGCCAGGATGCGGCGCAGCACCGCGCTGACCTCGGTGGGCTGGACTTTCAGTTTGAGGGAAGTCTGGACGGTCAAATCAGGGGCGCTTCGTGGTTTTCCGCGTGTCGGGTGCCGCATTCGGCATCCTCTTAACGCCCCGGCTACGGCTTGCCTATGGCGAAACTTCGTCGCGGCTCGTGACGGCCTGGGGTCCGGACCCCAAAAGCGCACAGGTTAGCAATCAGCTGAAACGCCCGCGGCTTCGTCATCCACGGGCGGAG
>CCNB01000013.1:47278-58436 GCA_000824785.1 Mesorhizobium plurifarium
CCGAGGATCCATTCCGTGACTTGCGAGCGCTGCAGCGGCGCAGAATTCTGCTCCGCTGCGTTCCACGGCTTAGGTCACGGCATGGATTCCAGGGTCTCCGCGACGGAGCTTCGCTCCTGCTTCGCCCTGGAATTACGAAGCAGGCCGACGTCCAGACCGCGGACATTGGCCCCTGCCCAGGCGACTGCGTGGTTTCACACCCGCCAGTGTCGCCCCGCCGTGTTGACGCCGAACAGCGACGGCGTCCTGGCATAGGCGGCGAGCCCGAGCAGCGCCGCCAGCGGGTGGGTGATGACATAGACCGGCATTTCGCGCATCAGCGCGCTGTGCGGCGCCTTGTCCTCGAAGGCGGCGCGGAAATTGCCTTCCTTCAGCGCCGGCACGATCTTCTGCGCGATGCCGCCGGTGAGGAACACGCCGCCGCGGCCCATGAACACCAGCGCGAGGTCGCCGGCGGTGCGGCCGAGGCAGGTGACGAACAGCTCCAGCGCCTCTTCGGCCACCGCGTCGGTCTTGGCGAGCGCCGCCCCGGTGATCTCCGCCGGCGTCGTGAAAGGCGTCGGCTTGCCGTCCGTCCTGGCCACGGCGCGGTAGACGTTGACCAGCCCGCGTCCGCACAGGATCTGCTCGCCGGAGATGCGGCCTTCGAGCTTGTCGATATGCGGGAACACCTCGAAGTCGCGCGGCGTGCGCGGGCCGATATCCATATGCCCGCCCTCGCCCGGCACAGGAATCCAGTGGTTGAGCGCATAGATCAGCCCGGCGACGCCAAGACCCGTGCCGGGGCCGAGCACGACGCGGCTCGCATTGGCTTCCGGCGCGCCGCCGCCGATCTTTTCCATATGCTCTTCGCCGAGCGCCACCACCGCCAGCGCCTGCGCCTCGAAATCGTTGAGCACCACGACCTCGCTCAGGCCGAGATTGGAAAACATCTGCCGGGGCTTCACGACCCAGGGGCAGTTGGTCAGCGGGATCTCGTCGCCGTCGACCGGCCCGGCGATCGCCAGCACCGCCGAGTTCGGCAGGATGGACGAGCGGTCGAGCACCGCCGCCTGGATCGCCTCGTCGATGGTCTTGAAGTTGGCGGTCTGGACGATATGCGGCTCGGTCGCCTCCGAATTGGCGTCGAGCACGATCGAGAAGCGCGCATTGGTGCCGCCAATGTCGCCGATCAGGACCGGAAACCGCAGCCCCTTCTCGTCTTCGCCTGCCATGCTCTTGATCGTCCTCGTTGCGGCGCCAATCGCGCCGTTTCAATCGATTGACTAGCGCATGACCCCACAAAGGGGAAGCCCGCTTGCGTCGTAGAGCAATTCCAGGAAGTGTGAGCGGTCAGGGTCGGCGCCCGCGCCGCAGATTTTCCGTCCGGAATTGCGTCAAAGCGAGGAGATAGGGCGCTTCGCCGTTTCGGTGAAATGAAATCAACGCAAACGCCGGCGATTGGTCGAAGCCACCCCCAATGTCGTCATTCTATGGCGGAGCAAGGAGCGAAGCGACGCGGCGCAGACCATAGAATCCATGCCGTGACTTGGAAGCGCCGCCACGGTGCAGAATTTTGCTCCGTTGCACGCCTTGGCGAAGGTAACGGCATGGATTCCAGGGTCTTCGCGACGGAGCTTCGCTCCTGCTCCGCCCCGGAATGACGACCGCGATGGGCGTTTCGGCCAATCTCCAGGGCATGCCGCCTACCAACGCGACAGTGCCGACCGGTCAAAATCCCTGTGCAGCGCCGCTAGTTCCCCGGCCGTGGGCGCGGCAGCGGGATGCCGATCTTGGGCGTCGGCGCGAAGGCGCTCGCCGCCGCTGGCATGGCGGCGTTGCCGCTGGAGATGGTTTGTGCCGGCTCGCTCGGCTCGGGTTCGGCCACGGCCACAGCGGCGGCGCTTCCGCCATGATAGGTCACCGCCTCCAGCGACGGCGCGTCCGGCGCATCGAGCACGTCCTGGCACTGCTTGGGCAGACTGGCCATCGTCATCAGGTCGCGCGCCTTGGGGGCGTCCGGGTTCTTGTTCGGCCGCCACGGCTCCTCGGTGAACCACCAGGCCAGCGGCTTGCCGCAGCCGTCATCCGGGGGCGTCGCCTCCTGCCCCTTGCAACCGGGCGAGCCCGGCTGGCAGCCGATGCGCATGTGGAAATGATAGTCATGGCCCCAGAACGGCCGGACCTTGCGCAGCCAGGAGCGGTCGCCGGTGACGGTGTCGCAGAGCTTCTTCTTGATGCCGGGATTGACCAGGATGCGCTCGACCTCCGGATAGCTCGCCGCGCGCTTGAGCAACCTGGTGTGCGCCGGCGTCCACAGAGCGTCCTTCACCAGATGCGTCTTCTCATTGACCATTAGCGTCGCGCTCATGGTCTCGCGCTGCGCCATCGTCAGCGGCCGCTTCGGCATCGGCGTCAGCCAGATGTCGGCGTCGAGCCCGATCTGGTGCGAGGCGTGGCCGGTCATCATCGGTCCGCCGCGCGGTTGCGAGACATCGCCGACCAGAAGCCCCGGCCAGCCATCCGCCTGGGCGTCGCGCGACAACTTTTCGATGAGCGCGATCATCGCCGGATGGCCCCAGCGGCGGTTGCGCGACGGGCGCATCACTTCCCAGGTCGGCCCGTCCATCGGCAGCGCCACGCCTCCGGTGAAGCAGCCTTTCGAGTAGAAGCCGAAGGATTGCGCGGGCGCGACCGCCGGCAGTTTTCGGGCGCCGAACAGCTCCTTCGCGCGGGGTTCGGCCGAAATGGCGGCCGCCGCCAGCCCGGCGAGCGCGACCAGCGCCAGCGCGGCGGTGAGGAACGGCTTGCGGTCAGGCAGCGATCGCAAATTCATCAGGCTGGGTCCCTCTCCAGTCTTTGCCGCATGGTCAGGCGAACCCGATAGGGAACGAATCATACCACGCCGCGTATCCCGCATCGATCATCAGCGCTAGATCAAGAAGGATGATATCGTCCGAAAACCGCTTCACACTTTTCGGCATCATCCTCGCATCGGGCTGCGCGGCTCTCCGTCCCGCCAGTTGCCTTCGGCCCACATCCGCTCCAGCGCCACCCGGTAGTTGGGAAACCGGAAGCGGTAGCCGGCCGCCTTGATCGCCTGATTCGCGACGCGCTTGTTCTCGCCATAGAAAGACCGCGCCATGGGCGAAAGTTGGGCGGTCTCGAAGGGAATTTCAGGCGGCGGCTCGACACCCATCAGCCCAGCGGCATGGGCGACGACATCCTGTGGCGGCGCCGGCTCGTCGTCGGTGACGTTGAATATCCCGCCGAGATTGTTGTCGGCGAGATGCCAGAGCGCCCCGGCGATGTCGTCGCAATGGATGCGGTTGAACACCTGCCCCGGCTTGACCAGCCGCCTTGCGGTGCCGTCCGCGAGATTGGCCAGCGCGTTGCGGCCGGGCCCGTAGATGCCGGACAGTCGCAGGATCGCGACGGGCTTGCCGATCTCGCGGCCAAGCGCCAGCCATTGCTGCTCTGCCGCCACCCGCATCACCGAGCGCTTCGAAACCGGCCGGCAGTCGCTGGTCTCGTCCACCCACGCGCCGCCATGGTCGCCATAGACGCCGACGGTGGAGAGGTAGCCGATCCACTCCAGCGCCGGCATTTCTTCCCGCAGCGCATCGCCGGCGGCGTTGAGCACCGGATCGCCAGCGTCGTCGGGAGCGACCGAGACGATGAGATGCGTGGTCTTGGCGAGCGCGTCGCCGAGCGCGGGCGACAACTCGCCGTCGAATTGCAGCGGCTCGATGCCGGCCGATCGCAGAGCCTCGAATTTTTCCGGCGCCCGGGTCGTGCCAACGATCGGCGTATGTTGGGCGTTGGCCCGCGCGAAAGCCTTGGCCGAGTAACCGGCGCCGAAGATGAAGAAGCGTCTTTCGCTCATCGATGAACCCCCATCAATCGGCCTTCGCCGGATTTGCCGCCGCCGCCAGCCATTCGTCCAGGACCATGGCATCCGTTTCGGTCTTCGACCCCTTGGCGGCAAGGTCGCCAAATTCGCGGCCGGAGAGCAGTCGCGACAGGGCCCAGATTGCCGCACCCCTGACCAGCGGCGAGCCGTCATCGAGCAGTCCGCGCACCGCCGGCATCAGCGAAGCATCGCCCGAATTGCCGGCGGCGATCAGCACGTTGCGGATGAAACGGTCGCGGCCGATGCGCTTGACCGGCGAGCCCGAGAAGAAGGCGCGGAATGCCGCGTCGTCGAGCGCCAGCAGCTCCGACAACGGCGGCTCGCGCAATTCGGCGCGCGCGGCAAGCTTCGCCTCGGATGCCGCGGTGGCGAACTTGTTCCAGGGACACGCTGCCAGGCAATCGTCGCAGCCATAGATGCGGTTGCCGATCTTTTCGCGGAATTCGCGCGGGATCGGCCCCTTGTTCTCGATGGTGAGATACGAGATGCACCGCCGCGCATCGAGCCGGTAAGGCGCCGGGAAAGCATTCGTCGGGCAGGCATCGAGACAGGCGCGGCAGGAACCGCAATGGTCGATCTCGGCCTGGTCCGGCTCCAGCTCGGCCGTGGTGAAGATCGTGCCGAGGAACAGCCACGAGCCATGCGCGCGGCTGACCAGGTTGGTGTGCTTGCCCTGCCAGCCGAGCCCGGCGGCTTCCGCCAGCGGCTTTTCCATCACCGGCGCGGTGTCGACGAACACTTTTACGTCGCCGCCCGCCTTCGCCACGATCTTGCCGGCGATCTCCTTCAGCCGGCCCTTCATCACGTCGTGATAGTCGCGGTTCTGCGCATAGACCGAGATCGCGCCGCGGTCGGACTTTGCGAGGATATCGCGCGGGTCGCGGTCCGGGCCGTAATTCATCGCCAGCACGACGATCGAGCGCACCTCCGGCCACAGCGTCGAGGGCTCGGCCCGGCGCTGAACCGTCTCGGCTATCCACGCCATCGAGCCGTGGAAACCGTCGGCGACAAATTCGGCCAAGCGAGCGGGCGCCAGCGGGATCGCATCCGGGCGGGTCACGGCGACCGCCTCGAAGCCGGCGCGGCGCGCCTCCGCGTCGATCAGCGCGCGCAGGTTTTCAGAAGTCGAGGTCCGCATAATGCGATACCGGCGACAGGCCGCGCACCCGGTCGGAGAGCAGCGGCCGGAACGACGGCCGTGATTTCACCCGCGTGTACCATTCGCGCGCGGCGCCGTGTTCGCGCCAGTCGATCTCGCCGAGATAATCGAGCACCGAAAGCGTCGCCGCCGCGGCGAGGTCGGCATAGGTCACCTTGTTGCCGGCGAGCCAATGACGCGTGCCGGCAAGCCAGTTGGTGTATTTCATGTGCTGGCGGATGTTGGCGCGCGCGGCGCGGATCGCCGCCGAATCGGGCGAGCCGCCGCCGGCGGTTTCCGGCATCACCGGCTTCAGCACGCGCTCGCGCACGAGGTGGCGGGTCACCTCGCTTTCGGCCTTCGCCAGATACCAGTCGGTCAGCCGCCGGATTTCGGCGCGCTGCATCGGGTCCTCGGCGAACAGCCTTTTGTCGCGCTTCAGCACCCCGCGCGTCTCGTCGAGATATTCGGCGATCACCATGGCGCCGACGATCGGCACGTCGCCTTCGGCGAGCAGGATCGGCAGGGTGCCGGCCGGGTTCAGCGCCAGGAACTCCTTGCGCCGGGTCCACGGCTTTTCCTCGATCAGCGCCAGCTCCTCGCCATACTCGCCGAAGGCGAGGCGCACGAACCGGCAGGTGGCGAACATGGGATGGTGGAAAAGCGTCAGCATGGTTCCGCGATGATAGGGCGCACTAGTGTGGTGGATTTGAAGTTCCTGTACCCTCAATGGCATCAGCGTCCAGGAACTTCAAATCCAAAACCACACTAGAACTTGAAGTTGACAGTGTGGCTCAGAATCCGGAATTCGCACATTGCGCTGCTCCGAGGTACGGCGAATTCCGGATTGCCACACTGGCGAATCGTTAACGGCGCCGGTAAGTCTTGGCCGCCCGATTCCAGGGACTGTCATGGTGTTGCGACCTATAGGGGCACTTCCGCCCTATGACAAGCAAGCCCTTCCCTTAGCCGTCACCCAAAAGCAGAGGTTGCCATGGAAAGCCAGACCATCGTCGAAGCACTGCTGCTTGGGCTTTTGGAGGGGTTGACCGAGTTCATCCCGGTGTCCTCGACCGGCCACATCCTGCTTGCCGGCCATTTCCTTGGCTTCCACTCCACCGGCAAGGCCTTCGAGATCCTGATCCAGCTCGGCGCGATCCTAGCCATTTTGAGTGTCTATTTCGGCAAGCTCTGGCAGATGCTGATCAAGCTGCCCAGCGACCCGCAGACCAGGCATTTCGTCATCGGCATCCTGATCGCCTTCCTGCCGGCGGCGGTCATCGGCGCGGTGGGTCATGACTTCATCAAAAACTATCTGTTCGAATCGCCAAAACTGATCTGCAGCATGCTGATCATCGGCGGCGTGGTGCTGCTCGTCGTCGACCGCATCAACTTCAAGCCGGTGCATCACGACGTCGAGCGCTTCCCGTTGAGCGTTTATCTAAAGATCGGCCTGTTCCAGTGCCTGTCGCTGATCCCCGGCACCTCGCGCTCCGGCTCGACAATCGTCGGCGCGCTGCTGATGGGCGTCGACAAGCGCGCGGCGGCGGAGTTCTCCTTTTTCCTCGCCATGCCCACCATGGTCGGCGCCTTCGCCTTCGACCTTTTCAAGAACCGCAATGTGCTGACCTCGGCCGACCTACCGATCATTTCCGTCGGCTTCATCGCCGCCTTCGTCGCCGCGCTGATCGTCGTGCGCTTCCTGCTCGATTACGTTTCGCGCAAAGGTTACTCGCTGTTCGGCTGGTGGCGCCTGGTGGTGGGGATTGTGGGGCTGGCGGGGCTGATGGTTTGGGGGTGAACCTTACCCTCCCCCTCGTGGGGAGGGTCGATCCGCAAAGCGGATCGGGGTGGGGGCCGCGCCGTACCCCCGCCCCGGTTCGCCACCGACGCTTCGCGTCGCTTGCTCACCGATCCTCCCCACAAGGGGGAGGGTAAGCCCGCTCAATTCCGCCCATAAAACGCGTTCTCGACATGCACCGGCCAGCGCCAGGGCAGCACCGCCACCATGTCGAAACGCATCGAGAGCTTCCCGTAATCCGGCTGGCGCGACAGCCACAGATCGGCGGCGCCCTCGATGCGGCGTTCCGATTCACGGCCGATCGCCTCCATCGCCTCGATCAGCGTGCGCCGCGCCTTGACCTCGACGAACAGCACGAGGTCGCCGCGCCGGGCGATCAGGTCGATCTCGCCGAGCCTCGTTCGATGGCGGCGGGCAAGGATGCGGTAACCCTTCAGCATCAGCGCCAGCGCCGCCAGCCACTCGCCGCGATGGCCGCGCCGATAGGCCTTTCGGCGATGGCTGATCGAACGCTCAGCCATCGCCATCTGCCTTGAGCTCGATCAGCCGCCGGTAAAGCGCCTGTTTCTGCCCACCGATCATTTTCGCGGCTTCCGCCGCCGCCTTCGAAGCCGGCATCTCTGCCGCGAGCGACAAAAGCAGCCGGTCGATGTCGGCCGGCTGATCCTCCGCCGCTTGCGGCGGGCCAACGCAGATGACGATCTCGCCCTTCGGCGTGTTGGCCGCGGCGTAATGGTCGGCCAACTTGGCCAACGTTCCGGTGCGCATTTCCTCGAAGGCCTTGGTCAGCTCGCGCCCGATCGCGGCCTTCCGAACGCCGCCCAGCGCCTCGACCATGGCGCCAAGCGTCTCGGCCAGCCGGCGCGGCGATTCGAAGAAGATCAGCGTCGCCGGCACCGCCTTGAACGTTTCGAGCTTGGCCAGCCGCTGCCCGGTCTTCACCGGCAGGAAGCCGGCGAACAGGAAGGCGTCGGACGGCAGGCCGGACGCTGTCAGCGCCGCAAGCGCCGCCGAAGGCCCCGGGACCGGTACCACGCGGATGCCGCGCTCCAGCGCCTCGCCGACCAGCCGATAGCCGGGATCGGAGACCAGCGGCGTGCCGGCATCCGAGATCAGCGCCACGCTCTGCCCGGCCGCCAGCGCCTCGATCAGCTTCGGCCCGGCCTCTTGCGCATTGTGCTCGTGATAGGCGGTGGTGCGCCGACGGATGCCGTAGCGTTCGAGCAGCACGCGCGAGACGCGGGTGTCCTCGCAGGCGACGATGTCGGCGGCGGCCAGCGTCTCCAGCGCGCGCAAGGTGATGTCGGCGAGGTTGCCGATCGGCGTCGCCACCAGATAGAGCGCCGGCGCGAGCGGCCGCGCCGCGATCTCGCTTTGCCCGATCAGATAGCTGCGTCTGTCGCCGGTCACCGATTGCCCCCTTGTGGTCCATCCTGTTTCGCATGGCTGACGCCCCGTTGCAAAACGTGAGGCCGGACTGAGGAAATCGCCTTGCCTTCGCCACAGTGCGGAACGAAACCGGCAACGGCGAATTTAACCCCTGATTCCCCGGGAGGAGGCAGGACCGAACGATGCCCAATCGCTTCGATATTTTCATCGGCCGACTTGAAAGCAAGACCGCCCGCGAGGGCATCCCTCCACACCCGATTGCCGACCAGAACGGCGCCCGCCGCGACAAGGCCGACCGGAAGCAGGTCCGCGACGGCGAGGCGCATGGCGAAAAGCAGCGCGGCAAGCACCGCCAGAAGCACGACGCCTGAAGCGTTGTAAGTGAGCGCAGGCAGTCCCCATCGTCATTCCAGGGCGGAGCAAGGAGCGAAGCGACGCGCGCAGACCCTGGAATCCATGCCGTTACATCAAAGCGCTATCAACGGTGGAGAATTCTCGACCGCCGCACCCTTCACATAGGTCACGGCATGGATTCTCGGGTCAAGCCCGAGAATGACGAAGGCGCGAGGTCACCGCGCCAGATCCGCGACCACCGCATCGAGCACGATCATCCCTGCCGTCGTGGCGCGCAGCCTGGCATTGCCGACCGGCGCCACCAGCCCTTCCTCCTGCAGCACCGAGAGCCGCGCGCTCGAAAGGCCGCGCCCCGAGAGCGCCTCGTAGCGCTGCAGGTCGATGCCTTCGGCGAGCCGCAGGCCCATCAGCAGGAATTCGTCGGCCTCCTCCGCGCGCGTCAGGATCTCGCCGCCGGTGACGCCATGTCCCTTGGCCTCGACCAGATTGGCCCAGGTCTCCGGCATCCTTTCCGCTATTGTCACCGTGCGGCGGCCGTTCTCGACGAAACGGCCATGCGCGCCCGGGCCGACGCCGACATATTCGCCGTAGCGCCAATAGGTGAGGTTGTGCCGGCTCTCGGCGCCCGGCCGCGCGTGGTTGGAAATCTCATAGGCCGTCAGGCCGTGCGCCGACGTCACCTCCTGCGTCAGCGCATAGAGGTCGGCGGCGTGGTCGTTGTCGGGCAGCGTGAATTTCTTCGCCGCGTAAAGCGCGTGGAAGGGCGTGCCCTCCTCGATGGTGAGCTGGTAGAGCGACAGGTGGTCGACGGCATAGCCGATCGCCTGCTCCAGCTCCGCGCCCCACGCCTCCGGCGTCTGGCCGGGCCGCGCATAGATCAGGTCGAAGGAAAGGCGCGGAAAAATCTCGCGCGCGAGGCCGATGGCGTGCAGCGCCTCCTCGACATTGTGCAGCCGGCCGAGTAAGCGCAGGTCCTTGTCGTTCAGCGCCTGCACGCCGAGCGAGACGCGGTTGACCCCGGCGGCGCGATAGCCGCGGAAACGCTCGGCCTCGACCGAGGACGGATTGGCCTCCAGCGTCACCTCGATGCCGGCCGGCACCGTCCAGTTCCTCGCCACCGCGTCCAGGACGGCGCCGACGGTTTCAGGCTTCATCAGCGACGGCGTGCCGCCGCCGAGGAAGATGCTGGTCACCTCGCGCGGCCCGGTGCGGTCGCGCATGGTTGCCAGTTCCGTCTCGAAGGCGCGGGCAAAACGCTCCTGGTCGACCGGCTGGTGGCGGACATGGCTGTTGAAGTCGCAGTAAGGACACTTGGCCGCGCAGAACGGCCAATGAATATAGACGCCGAAGCCGGGGCTGCGGTCGAGCGGTATCGTCACCGCGCTCATGCCGATCCTAGTCTGGCCAGGTCGAGGCGTGCCTCGGCGAATTTCTGGAAGGCGCGGGCGCGGTGCGAAAGCGCCGTCGCCTGGCCGGGCTTCCAGCCATGCTTTTCTTCCGCGCTCATCTCGCCGAAGGTCTTGTCGAAGCCGTTGGGCAGGAACACCGGATCATAGCCGAAACCCAGCGTGCCGCGCGGCGGCCACACCAGCCTGCCTTCGGCCTCGCCGCGATAATATTCGGCCTCGCCGTCCGGAAAGGCCAGGCAGATGACGGCGACGAAGCGGCCGCTGCGCTGCGAAGGCTCGGTCGCACCGGCTTCCTGCAGCGCTGTTTCCGTCTTCTGCATGGCCATGCCGAAATCGCGTGACCCGTCCGGCATTTCAGCCCAATTGGCGGTATAGACGCCCGGCGCGCCGTCGAGCGCGTCGACGCAGAGCCCGGAATCGTCCGACAGCGCTGGCAGGCCGGTGGCCTTGGCCGCAGCGTATGCCTTGATATAGGCATTCTCCTCGAAGGTGGTGCCGGTCTCGTCCGGCTCGGGCAGGCCGTATTCCTTGGCCGATTTCGCCTCGAAGCCGAACGGCGCCATCAGGTCGGCGAATTCGCGCAGCTTGCCCGCGTTGTGGCTCGCGACGACGATCTTTTTTCCGTTCAAGGAATGCATCAGAAACCCCAGATCCTCGGCTCGGCGAACTCGATCGAATTGCCCGACGGGTCGCGGATATAGATCGAGTGCCCGCCCTGCGGCCATTCGAAATCGCTTTCGATGGCGACGTTGTTCGCTGCGAGATGCTTGCGCCACGCAGCGATCTCTTCGGCGGTTGCCGCAAAGCAAAGATGCCCCTCGCCGGCCGTGCCGTGCGGCGGCACTTTCAGCCTGGCGTCAGGCGCCGGCGGGATTTTGGTCGCCTCGGCATTGAAGAGGAGCAATACGCCGTCGCCGCAGCGGAAGAAGACGTGGCGGCCTTCGACCTTGCCGAGCGCCTGGAGGCCGATGATGTCGCGGTAGAAGGCTTCGGCGGCGGCGAGATCGGTGACGTAGAGGGCGGATTCGAGGATTGCGGAGGGAGTCACGAGGCCCCCCTCTCTGCCCTGCCGGGCATCTCCCCCTCAAGGGGGGAGATTGGCAGCTGCGATGCCGCCGCACATCTTGCGACGTTAGCGATTGGCGAAGGCCGGCGTGACATCCAATCTCCCCCCT
>CCNB01000013.1:58446-62440 GCA_000824785.1 Mesorhizobium plurifarium
CGGCAGGCCAGAGAGGGGGGCCTAGGCTCGGCATCCGAAACCCTACGCCACCGCCATCTGCTGCAGGCTCACCAGCCGCGAAATGCCCTTCTTCGCCAGCCCCATCAGCGCCGCGAACTGCTCCTCGGAAAACGGCTCGCCCTCGGCGGTGCCCTGGATCTCGACGATGCCGCCCTTGCCGGTCATGACGAAATTGGCGTCGGTGCCGGCCGAGGAATCCTCGAGATAATCGAGATCGATGACCGGCTGGCCGTCATGGATGCCGCAGGAGATCGCCGCGACATGGTCCTTCAGCACCTTGGAAAGGCTCACCATCTGGCGCGCCTCCATCCAGCGCAGGCAGTCGTACAGCGCCACCCAGCCGCCGGTGATCGAGGCGGTGCGGGTGCCCCCATCGGCCTGGATGACGTCGCAGTCGACGGTGATCTGCTGCTCGCCCAGCGCCTGCAGGTCGACCACGGCGCGCAAGCTTCGGCCGATCAGCCGCTGGATCTCCAGCGTGCGGCCGCCCTGCTTGCCAGCGGAAGCCTCGCGCCGCATGCGCTCGCCGGTCGAGCGCGGCAGCATGCCGTATTCGGCCGTCACCCAGCCCTTGCCGGAATTGCGCATCCAAGCCGGCACCTTTTCCTCAAGGCTCGCCGTGCAAAGCACATGCGTGTCGCCGAACTTCACCAGGCACGAGCCTTCGGCATGCTTGGACACGCCGCGCTCGAAGGATATGGCGCGCATTTCGTCGGCTTGGCGTTTGGAGGGGCGCATCGAGGCTCTTTCTGTTCTTTCCCGGATTCGTCGGCGGCTTGTAGACGCATGCGCAGCACGGCGCAAAGGAAAACGGCCAACTAACCGCAAACACGGGACCCTGACCGCAAACGGCACCGGGTTGCGCCGCCGTGGCTTAAGTCTATATCTTTTCGGCAGGAGGTTTCTCGCCGGAATGAACAAGCCAGTCGATCCGACGTCCCAAGGTCCCGGGCTTCAGTCGCCCGTACTTCAGTCACTCGACATGCGCTCGCGCGATATCTTCCGGCGGATCGTCGATTCCTATTTGCGCGACGGCGAGCCGGTCGGCTCGCGCAGCCTGTCGCGCATCCTGCCCTCCTCGCTGTCGCCGGCCACCATCCGCAACGTGATGAGCGACCTCGAGCATCTGGGGCTGATCTACGCGCCGCATGTTTCCGCCGGGCGGCTGCCGACCCAGACCGGGCTGCGTTTCTTCGTCGACGCCTTCATGGAGCTCGGCGATCTATCCGACGACGAGCGCCGCGCCATCGAGGCGCAGGTGCGCGCCTCCGGCTCGGGCGCGACGCTGGAGCATATGCTGACGGAGGCCAGCCAGATGCTGTCCGGCATGTCGCGCGGCGCCGGCCTCGTGCTTGCCTCCAAGAACGAGGTGGCGCTGAAGCACATCGAATTCATCCAGCTGGAGCCGACCAAGGCGTTGGCCGTGCTGGTGTCGCAGAACGGCGACGTCGAGAACCGCGTGATCGACCTGCCGGCCGGCATCACCGTGTCGCAACTGCACGAAGCCTCCAATTTCCTCAACGCCCATATCCGCGGCCGCACCTTGGCCGAGGCGCGCGTCGAGATCGCCCGAATCAAGGAGGAGACCCGCGCGGCGCTCGACACCTTGTCGCAGGATCTGGTCGAGAAGGGCCTCGCGGTCTGGGCCGGCGCCGAAAGCGGCCTGCCGGCGCGCCTCATCGTGCGCGGCCGCGCCAACCTGCTCGAAAACGTCACCGCCCAGGCCGATCTCGAATTGCTGCGCCATCTGTTCGAGGATCTCGAAACCCAGGACGGCCTGCTGCAGCTCCTCGACCTCGCCGAGGAAGGGCCGGGCGTGCGCATCTTCATCGGCTCGGAGAACAAGCTGTTTTCGCTGTCCGGCTCGTCGCTGGTCGTCGCCCCCTATCGCGACAAGGACGCCCGCGTCGTCGGCGCGCTCGGCGTCATCGGCCCGACGCGCCTGAATTACGCCCGCATCGTGCCGATGGTCGACTATACGGCGCAGCTGATTTCGCGCATGCTCCGCTAGGTATCGAGATTCAGGTGAGGCCGGCCTCACTGAATCTCGACACACCTAAGGTCGCTGCGGAGGAGAAAAAATGGCGCTGGAAGCAATCAAGGCCCAGATCGACCTCCTGCTTCAGGAAATGATCAACCAGCCCGAGGACGAGCACGAGATCCAGGAGCAGCTGCGCGAGAAATTGCGGGAGCTGCGCGCCATGGGCCTGCCCTTGCCGGCGGACCTCGTCGAGCTGGAAAAGCGCCTCGACGACGACCTGGATGCCGAGGAGGCCTGAGCGGCGCTCGGACAAATCCGCGCGCGCAAGCTTCTCTTTTCGAGCGCTTGCCCAATATGTCCTGTCTCTGGCGCCTGATCGAATAAGGCGCGTTAGCAGACGACGGAGAACAGCATGATGCGGATCGCCGGCCTTGCGGGCCTCGCGCTGGTTTTGGCCACCGGCGCCTTTGCACAGCAGGCCGATCAGCCTCTGCTCAGCGGTGAAAAGGCCTTCGGCGACTGGAAGGCCGACCGCCCGGGCGTGCGCCGGCTGCTGAAGCCGCAAGATCAGCCGAAACCCGATGCGACGGAGTCCGCCTCCAATGGCGGCGGCGTCACCGACCGCCCCGAGGATGCGAAGCCAAAGCTTCCGCCCGGCTTCTCCGCCGAGCTGATCGCTTCCGGCATCGAAAATCCCCGCGTCGTGCGCGTGGCGCCGAATGGCGACCTCTTCGTCGCCGACAGCCGAGCGAACCAGGTCCGCGTCTATCGCCTCGCGGAAGGCAGCGCGAAGCCTGCGAAGGAATCGATCTTCGCCAAGGGCCTGACCCGGCCTTACGGCATCGCCTTCTACCCGCCGGGCGACAAGCCGCAATGGGTCTATGTCGCCAACAGCAACAGCGTCGTGCGCTTCCCCTATAGCGACGGCGACCTGGAAGCGTCCGCCAAGCCGGAAACCATCGTGGCCAAGGTCCCCGCCAGCCACCACTGGACGCGCGACATCGCCTTCTCGCCCGACGGCAAGACGCTCTATCTGTCGGTCGGCTCCGGCTCCAACATCGCCGAGGATATGGGCGCCAGGCCGAAGGGCGGTGTCGAGGAATGGGCTAAATCGCAGCCGCTGGGCGAGGCCTGGGGCGCGGAACAGGGCCGCGCCGACGTGCTGGCCTTCGATCCCGACGGCAAGAACCGCCGGACGGTCGCCACCGGCCTGCGCAACTGCTCCGGCATGACCGTGCAGCCGGCTACAGGGGCGCTCTGGTGCGTTGTCAACGAGCGCGACGAGCTTGGCGACAACACCCCCTTCGAATACGCGACCGCGGTGAAGGACGGCGCCTTCTATGGCTGGCCCTGGTATTACATCGGCGACAACGAGGACCCGCGCCACGAGGGCGCGCGCCCCGACCTCGCCGGCAAGGTCACGGTTCCGGATGTGCTGATGCAGGCGCATTCGGCGCCGCTCAACATCGCCTTCTACGAAGGCGGCAATTTTCCGGCTGATTATAGGGGCGACGCCTTCGTCGCGCTGCACGGTTCGTGGAACCGCAATGTCCGCACCGGCTACAAGGTGGTGCGGCTGAAATTCAAGGACGGCAAGCCGACCGGCGAATATGAGGATTTCGCCACCGGCTTCGTCATGTCGGACGACGAGGTCTGGGGCCGGCCGGTCGGCGTCGCCGTCGCCAAGGACGGCGCGCTGATCCTGACCGAGGACGGCAACGGCACGATCTGGCGCGTGACGTATGGCGGGTAGCTGTCCAACAGGAATCTGAAAGCGCCGCTTGTTGTGGGCAAATTTCACTGCCCATTCTGCGAACTCAGCGCAAACGCTGGCGATTGGCGGAAGCCTCCCAACGTCGTCATTCTAGGGCGGAGCAAGGAGCGAAGCGACGCGCGCAGACCCTAGAATCCATGCCGTTACCTTGGCCGAAGGATGGAAACGGTGCAGAATTCTGCACCCTTGCGGCGCGTCGAAGTCACGGCATGGATCCT
>CCNB01000013.1:62450-64673 GCA_000824785.1 Mesorhizobium plurifarium
CTCCGCCCGTGGATGACGACTGGGTGAGCGTTTCGGCCAATCTCCGAGGTATGCCACCCGACCAACGCAGACATAGCCCACCGGTCAAAATTCTTCTTGCTGCGGAAACCAGCTCCTGACACCGCTGGCGCAACAAATCCCGCCGCGAGGGAATTACCGTCGGCGTGGCATCGTGATAGAAGCCCGGCTCGACATCGGTCCCTACGGCCAGGCCCAAACCATGACACTCACCGGATTCCTCGCTTACAGCGCAGCCCTCGGCGTCGCCGCCGCCATTCCGGGCCCCGGCGTCACGGCGCTTGTCGCCCGCGCGCTCGGCTCCGGCTTCCGCTCCTCGCTTGCCATGTCGTTCGGCCTGATGCTCGGCGACCTCACCTATCTCACCGCCGTGGTGCTCGGGCTTGCTTTCGTGGCCCAGACCTTCGGCATGGTCTTCCTTGCCATCAAATGGGCCGGCGTCGCCTATCTCGCCTTCCTCGCCTGGCGCTTCTGGACCAGCGGCATCACGCCCGAAACCGTCGAGGCACGGAAGGCCAAGGGCGGGCTGGTGTCGAGCTTCATCGCCGGGCTGACGGTGACGCTCGGCAATCCCAAGACGATGATCTTCTATCTCGCCATCACGCCGACCATCGTCGACGTGAAGACGATCACGCTTGCCGATTACGCCATCCTCGCGATGCTCACAGTGGTGGTGCTGTTCGTGGTGCTGGTGCCTTATCTGGCGCTGGCCGCTAAGGCGCGCTGGTTCCTGAAATCGCCGCGCGCGCTGAAGGCGCTGAACCGCACCGCCGCCGGCTTCATGATGGGGGCGGCGGCCGCCATCGCGGCCCGCCAATAAGATATTGATATTCAGGTGAGGCCGGCCTGACCTGAATCTCAACACACCTTGGTGCGTGAGCGCTTTGATTTCAGCCAAACCATTCCTGAAACCCACTGCGGCGGGAAATGCATTTCCGGTCGCGGGCGCTTTTGAGCAACCGCCCCACTCGGATATTTTCCAGCCTCGGCCTATCTTGCGCGGCTGAAAGCCTTATTCTGTCAGCCTGTACCATTGCCTTGGGAGCGAAACCAATGAACAAGCCCGTCACCTCCGCGCGCGTGCCCGGCCGCGGCCGCGTCTTCAATTCGATCACGGAGACGATTGGCGACACGCCGCTGGTCAGGCTGGACAAGTTCGCCAGGGAGAAGGGCATCGGCGCCAACCTCCTGGCCAAGCTCGAATTCTTCAACCCGATCGCCTCGGTCAAGGACCGTATCGGCGTCGCCATGATCGAGGCGCTGGAGGAAGCCGGCAAGATCGCGCCCGGCAAGACCACGCTGATCGAGCCGACCTCCGGCAACACCGGCATCGCGCTCGCCTTCGCCGCCGCCGCCAAGGGCTACAAGCTGATCCTCACCATGCCGGAGACGATGTCGGTCGAGCGCCGCAAGATGCTGGCGCTGCTCGGCGCCGAGCTGGTGCTGACCGAAGGTCCGAAAGGCATGAAGGGCGCCATCGCCAAGGCCGACGAGCTCGCCGCCACGCTGCCCAACGCCATCATCCCGCAGCAGTTCGAGAACCCGGCCAATCCCGAAATCCACCGCCGCACCACGGCCGAGGAGATCTGGAACGACACCAATGGCGAGGTCGACATCTTCGTTTCCGCCATCGGCACCGGCGGCACCATCACCGGCGTCGGCCAGGTGCTGAAGAAGCGCAAGCCTTCGCTGCAGGTCGTGGCGGTCGAGCCGGAGGCCTCGCCGGTGCTGTCGGGCGGCCAGCCCGGCCCGCACAAGATCCAGGGCATCGGCGCCGGCTTCGCGCCGAAAATCCTCGACACCTCGATCTATGACGAGGTCGTCAGGGTCTCGAACGAGGATTCGGTCGCCAATGCCCGCCTTGTCGCCCGCCTCGAAGGCGTGCCGGTCGGCATCTCCTCGGGCGCGGCCCTCCAGGCGGCCATCGTCGTCGGCTCGCGGCCGGAGAACAAGGGCAAGAACCTCGTCGTCGTCATCCCCTCCTTCGCCGAGCGCTATCTCTCCACCATCCTGTTCGACGGGCTGGGGGCTTAGGCGCGCATACCTCGGAGGGTGGCTTCAGCGGCCCCTCACGGTCGTCATCCCTGGGCGGAGCAGCCGCGAAGCGGCGTCGCGGAGACCCTGGATCCATTCCGTGACCTTGATCGAAGGGTGCAGCGGGGCAGAATTCTGCACCCTTGCTGCGCTTCGACGTCACGGAATGGA
>CCNB01000013.1:64683-73385 GCA_000824785.1 Mesorhizobium plurifarium
CCCGTGGATGACGAAGGCGGGAAGGCCTCGGCTAATCTCTAGAGTTTGCGGACCAGCGGTAGTTCCGGAGCGGCTGGACTGTTCAAAAAGCACCTGTGGCAGGCCCCGCCTGGCTTGAGCCAAGCGCCGCTTCCGTCTCATATCACCGCCGGCCCAATCGGCCGGCGGGAGGATTTCATGTACAAGCTCTACACGCGCCCGGGCAGCGGCGGCTTCGTCGTCGAGGCGGCGCTTGCCATGGCCGGCGTGCCCTTCGAACAGATCGATGTGCCCAAGAAAGATCCACCCGATCCGGCCTTTCTCGCCATCAGCCCGCTGAACCAGGTGCCGGCGCTGATGCTGCCCAACGGCCATTCGCTGACCGAATCCGCTGCAATCTGCATCCTGCTCGCCGAACGTCATCCACAGGCCGGCCTCGCGCCGGAGGCGGGCTCGCCCGGCCGCGCCGATTTCCTGCGCTGGATGGCCTTCATGTCGTCGGTGCTCTACCCGGCGGTGCTGCGGCTCTATTACGCTCACCGCTACACCGCCGATGGCGAAGGCCTGCGGCCGGTGAAGCAGGCGGCGGTCGCCGAGATGGATCGCGGCTTTGCCATTCTCGACCGGGCTCTGGCCGGCCGCGACTGGTTGGCCGGCGAGACGCTGTCACTCGCCGACATCTACCTCGTGATGCTTGTGGCCTGGCATCCCGAAGTGGAGAAAGCGCGGGCCGCTTGGCCGAACATCGAGCGCCTGTGGGCGAGGCTGCGCGAGAATGAGCTGATGCAAAAGCTGAACGCATCGCATGAGATGTGGGCTTAGAGTGCGCGGCGGTTGGGCTGGGCGGCACGCCTAGGAGATTGGGCGGAACGCCCATCACGTCGTCATCCACGGGCGGAGCAAGGAGCGAAGCGACGCGCGCAGACCCGAGGATCCATACCGTGACTTCGACGCGCCGCTACGGTCCAGAATTCTGCTTCGCTGCACTCTTCGATCAAGGTCACGGAATGGATTCCAGGGTCTCCGCGACGCCGCTTCCCGGCTGCTTCGCCCAGGAATGACGAAGTTGGGAGGCTTCCGCCAATCTCCAACGTTTGCGCCGATCCTGCAGAAAGGGTGATGAAGTTTGCCCGCCGAGTAACGGACAACCCCTTCTCTAAGTCCTTACGAGCTTCGCCTTCTCGCCCTGCAGGAAACGCCGCAGCGCCGGGTCGCGCTCGAGGCCGATCGCGCGGTCGTAGGATTCGATCGCCTGCCTGATGTTGCCGAGCCTTGCCAACAGCCCGGCGCGGGCGGCCCAATAGGGCTGGTAGTCCTGCAGCCTTCTGTCCTCGCCCAGCACGTAAAGCGCCGCCAGTCCGGCCGGGGCGCCCTCGGTTTCGGCGATCGCCACCGCGCGGTTGATCGCCACCACCGGCGATCCGACCACGGCCTGCAGCGCGTCGTAAAGCTGGCGGATCGCCGCCCAGTCGGTGCCGCTGCCCCGCCGGCGCGCCGTATGGGCGGACTGCACGGCGGCCTCCAGCTGGTAGCGGCCGATGATGCCCTTTTGCGCGGCGCGCACCAGCAAGGCTTCCGCCTCGTCGATCAGCCTGTCGTCCCAGAGCGCGATATCCTGCTCGGCCAAAGGCACGAAATCCCCTTGCGCGCCGCGCCTTGCCGAGCGGCGCGCTTCCGCGAACAGCATCAGCGCCAGCAGTCCGAGCGCCTCCGGCTCGTCCGGCATCAGCGAGGCGACCAGCCGTCCAAGCCAGATGCCTTCGCCCGCGAGGTTGCGTCGCCTGGTGTCGGTGCCGGTCGGGTCCGACCAGCCTTCGGCGAAAGTGGCGTAAATTGCTTCCAGCACGGCGCCCAGCCGCTCGCCGAGCTCCGCCTGCTCCGGCACGCGGAACGGGATCCCCGTCTCGCGGATGCGCGCCTTGGCCCGCACCAGGCGCTGTCCCATCGTCGCCGGCGAGACCAGGAAGGCCGAGGCGATCGTCGCGGCGTCGAAACCGAGAATCGTCTGCAGGATCAGCGGCGCGCGCACGCTGGCCTCGATCGCCGGGTGGGCGCAGGCGAACATCAGCCGCAACCGGTCGTCGGGCAGCTCCTCGCCATTCATGCGCGCCTCCATCTCCTCGGCGATCAGCTGCAGGTGGTCGCGTGCCGCCTCGCCGGTCAGCCGCCGCCGCACCGCGTCGACGTCGCGCCGGCGCGCCACCGACAGCAGCCAGGCTTCCGGCTGCTCCGGCACGCCGGTTCGCGGCCAGCGTTCGAGCGCGGCGGCGAAGGCATCGGCCAGCGCGTCCTCGGCACCGGCGACGTCGCGCGTTCGCGCCGCCAGCCACGCGACCAGCTTGCCGTAGCTGCGACGGGCGGCCGCTTCCGCCGCCGCCCGGGCGATCTCCGAGCGATCGTCCATCGCGGTCACTCCGCGGCGGCGACGTACTCTGCCATTTCCCAGATCGGCCGCACCTCGACCGTGCCGGTGGAGGACGCGGGGCAGCGCGCGCCCCATTCGATGGCCGTGTCGATGTCGGCCGCCTCGATCATGTAGAAACCAGCCAATTGCTCCTTGGTGTCGGCATAGGGGCCGTCGAGCACATTGGTCTTGCCGCTGGCGAGCCGCACCGAGGTGGCCGCCTGGGTCGGGCGCAGCCGCTCGCCGGCGATATAAGCGCCGGATTTCTTGAGCGCCTCGGTATAGGCGCCATAGGCCGCGAGGGTCTGTTGGGTCTGCTCTTTCGGAGCGTTCGCCATCGCGGCTTCGTCATTATAGATCAAAAGCATGTATCGCATGGTCTTCTCCCGTTTTCTGAAGGCCGCATCGTCGCGTGCCGACCTATGTCGTGCGGCGTCGGCCGATTTCGACAGGCGTCGGAAAAATCTTTCCTCCCCGAAGCAATCGAGCGCAAGCCAGCGCTTTTCGCCACCACTCAACCGTTCGTCTAATCCGTTGATTTGCGGGTTGGCATTTGGCTCCTCCCGTCTAAACTCACGAGCTTCGCGTTGGGGAGGCGACGCGATCGTTTCAGGAGGAGAACCATATGCTCGATTTCAGGACGAAATTTGTTGCCGCCGGCGCTTTGGCGCTGTCGCTCGGCCTCGGCATCGTGACGGCCGGGGCGCAGGAATTCATCAATGTGCTCACCGGCGGCACGTCGGGCGTCTACTATCCGCTCGGGGTCGCGCTGTCGGAGATCTACGGCAAGGGCATCGCCGGCTCGCGCACGCAGGTACAGGCGACCAAGGCTTCGGTCGAGAACCTGAACCTGTTGCAGCAGGGCAAGGGCGAGATCGCCTTCGCGCTCGGCGATTCCGTCAAGATGGCCGCCGAGGGCAACACCGAGGCCGGCTTCCCGGGCAAGCTCGACAAATTGCGCGGTATTGCCGCGATCTATCCCAATTACATCCAGATCGTCGCCAGTCAGGACTCCGGCATCAAGACGCTCGCCGACCTCAAGGGCAAGAGCCTGTCCGTCGGTGCGCCCGCCTCCGGCACCGAGCTCAACGCGCGCGCCATCTTCGCCGCCGCCGGTCTCAAATATGAGGATCTCGGACGGGTCGAATACCTGCCCTTCGCCGAGTCGGTCGAGCTGATCAAGAACCGCCAGCTCGATGCCACCTTGCAGTCGGCCGGCCTCGGCGTCGCCTCCATCCGCGATCTGGCGACTTCCGTGCCGATCAACGTCGTCGCCGTGCCAGCCGAGGACGTCGCCAAGATCGGGGCGCCCTATCTCTCCGTGGTCATTCCGAAAGGCACCTATGAGGGCCAGACGGAAGATGTCGCCACCGCCGCGGTCGGCAATTTCCTGATCACCCGCGCCGACGTCTCCGACGACACCGCCTACCAGATGACCAAGCTGTTGTTCGAGCATCTCGACCAGCTCACCGCCGCCCATGCCGCCGCCAAGGCGATCGATCCGGCCAAGGCGCTGGACGGCATGCCCGTGGCGCTGCACCCCGGCGCGGAGAAATATTACAGGGAAAAAGGGCTGCTGAAGTAAGAGGGGCGCGGCTAATGGAGATGTCTTCGCCAGGCACCCCCCTCTGCCATTCACTCATCCTGGAGCCCGTCGGATGAGCGAAGCAAAGCCTGGAACGACAAGCGACGGCAAATCGGCCACGTTCCATCTCCCCGTCGCGGAAGAACAGGTCGAAGGTCTGCCGCCCGGCTTCGGCGAAGGCCTCGCCGGCAAGGCGGCCTTCCTCATCGCGGTCGCTTTCTCCGTCTTCCAGATCTACATCGCCGCCTATGGCAGCCTGCCCAGCCAGGTGGTGCGGGCCATGCATGTCGGCTTCCTGCTGCTGCTCGGTTTCGCCCTGATCGCCAATTTGCGCGCCACCGGCATGGCCGCGAAGGCCGCATTCTGGACGCTCGGCGTGCTGGGCTTCGGCACCGGCCTCTACAGCTGGGTCTTCTACGCCGACCTCATCCGCCGCTCCGGCTTCCTGACCACGCCGGACCTGATCGTCGGCACGTTGCTGGTGGTGCTGGTCTTCGAGGCAGCTAGACGGCTGATGGGCCTGCCGCTGGCGGTCATCGCCTTCATCTTCCTCGCCTATTGCTTCGTCGGCAATCATCTGCCGCCGCCGTTCATCCATCGCGGTTATGATTTCGCGCAGCTGGTCGACACCTTCGCCTACGGCACCGAAGGCATATACGGCACGCCGGTCTATGTCTCGGCCGCCTATATCTTCATCTTCGTCGTCTTTGCCGCCTTCCTCGAACGTGCGGGCATGATCGCGCTGTTCAACGATTTCGCGCTCGGGCTCGTCGGCTCGTGGCGCGGCGGCCCGGCCCAGGTCTGCGTGCTGTCCTCGGCGCTGATGGGCACCATCTCCGGTTCGGGCGTCGCCAATGTCGTCGCCAGCGGCCAGTTCACCATCCCGCTGATGAAGCGCTTCGGCTTCCGCTCCGCCTTCGCCGGCGCGGTCGAGGCGACCTCCTCGATGGGCGGCCAGATCATGCCGCCGGTGATGGGAGCCGTCGCCTTCATCATGGCCGAGACGCTGAACATCCCTTATGCCGAGGTGGTCAAGGCGGCGATCATCCCGGCGCTGCTTTATTTCGGCGCCTGCTTCTGGCAGGTGCATCTGGAGGCCGGCAAGGCCGGTTTGCACGGCATGGTCAAGGCGGAGCTTCCCAATCCCTGGGCGGCGGTGCGAAAACACTGGCCGCTCGTGCTGCCGCTCGCCGTGCTGGTCTACCTGCTGTTTGCCGGCTACACGCCGATCTTCGCCGGCACGATGGGCCTCGCGCTGACCATCGTGCTCATCCTCGGCACGCCGCTGGCGGCCCTGATCGGACCGCTGGCCTTCCGTTTCGTCTTCTGGCTGGCGCTCGGGCTCGCCGCCGCCTCCTTCATGCGCTTCGGCGTCAACGTGCTGAGCCTCGTCATCGCGGCGCTCGTCATGGCCTGCCTCGCCTTCAAGGGCGGGCGCGAGACGCTGCGCATCTGTGTCGACTCGCTTGCCGAAGGGGCGAAGAACGCGCTTCCCGTCGGCATCGCCTGCGCCATCGTCGGCATCGTCATCGGCACGCTGACGCTCACCGGCATCGCCTCGACCTTCATCGGCTGGATCATCTCCATCGGCGAGAACAATCTGTTCCTGTCGCTGGTGCTCACCATGCTCACCTGCCTGGTTCTCGGCATGGGCATTCCGACGATCCCGAACTACATCATCACCTCCTCGCTTGCCGGGCCGGCGCTGCTGTCGCTCGGCGTGCCGCTGGTGGTGAGCCACATGTTCGTCTTCTATTTCGGCATCATGGCGGACCTGACCCCGCCGGTGGCGCTCGCCGCCTTCGCCGCCGCGCCGATGGCGAAGGAAAGCGGATTGAAGATCGGCATCCAGGCCACCAAGCTCGCCATTGCCGGCTTCGTCGTGCCGTTCATGGCCGTCTACACGCCGGCCCTCATGCTGCAGGACGCGGGCCCGATCGCCGCCTCGTTCGGCTATCCCGTCGAGGTCGCCTATATCGTCGTCAAGGCCTGCATGGGCATCGTGCTGTGGGGCGCCGCAGCCGTTGGCTTCCTCGCCCGCCGCATGGCCTTGTGGGAGCGTCTCGTCGCCTTCTGCGCCGGCCTGCTGCTGGTGGCCGCATTGCCGCTCACCGACGAGACCGGCTGGGTGCTGGCGCTGGCCTGGATCGCCTGGCACTGCTGGCGCGCCCGCCGGCTGTCCACGGCCGGCGCCGCATGAGCCTGTGCGTCCTCGCCGCCGGCAAGACGGTGACGCTCGCCGCCGCCGCCTTCACGCTGTCGTGGACGCATTCGGTGGAACGGACGCGCTGGCAGGAGGATTGGAAAGTGTCGCCGGCCGGACTGCAGGTGGTGCGGGCGCGGGTCAAGGGCTCCGGCGCCGGCATGGAGCCGCCCGAGGGCTCGGTGCTGCGGGACGGCTGGTGGGTCTATGCGCCGCGGATCGCACCCCAGCCGCGTCTCGTGCTCGCGGCGTCCGGCGCCACCGGTCAAGGCTGGACGCTGTGCACGGCCTCGGGCTGCCGGGAACTGGGTAGGACGGCCGGCGAACCCACCGTGCTCGAACCCTGCGCCGGCACGAGCCAGCCGCGGTAGCGCACGATCAGCCCGGCCGCCGGGTGCGATATCTCGACATCGAAGCGGAAGCGGCCGTCCTCGACGGTTTCGCAGGCGTTCGAGCGCGGGCAAAGCCACGTCGGCAATGGCAGGCCGAGAAAGCTCCAGCGGCGCAGCACGAGCCGAAGCCGGTTGCCGTCGACGGTCAGCGCCATGGCGAAGGTGAGCGGGCCGAAGCACTCGCAAAGCAGCCGCTCCGATCGGCCGCTTCCGGCGAACTGCCGGCTCGAGAAGCTGTGCGCGCCGAATGCGCGGATCCAGGTCTCGCCTTGCTCGTCGGCAACGAAGCGCACCTTGACGGGGACATCGGCCGCGCCAGGCGGGAAGCCGGCCATGCGCGCCGCAAGCCGGCTAAGCAGGCCGCTGCCGCGTTCGACGCTGGCGCGTCCGTACGCCATTGCCGCTCCCTCATGCATGGCGCGGATTTCGGCCGGAAGGCTTTGCCACGCATCGCCGAGCAGATCGGGATAGAGCGCCTTCCGCTCGCCGGTGTCGTCCCTGAAGCCGGTGTGGATCGTCTTTCCGGCGAACAGCGCTTCATAATCCTCCAGCTCGACGTCGCGCGTCGCCGCCCGCGCGCCTGGTGCGGGCATGCGGCCGTCGAGCGCCTTGCGGAGGATCGCCTCGACCGCCATGGACGGGATCAGCGGCCCGTCGTCGCCTTCGGCCAGAAGGTGCCAGGACCGCCTGATCGGTCTGCCGGCCTCGTCCGTGCCCTCGACCGCGACGAACATGCCGCCGCGATGCTCGCCCCATGACAGCCGGTTGGTCGCCCAATGCATCAGCGGCGCCAGCGGCGACAGCGAGCGGATGAGGCCGGTACGCACCAACAAGGCCAGGCCGATCAGCGCCCGGTGCAGCACCTCGGGCACCGGCCCGGCGCCCATCCAGGTCGTGCTCGCTTCCGGCCACAGCGCCTGCAGCGCGCGCAGGTCCGGCACATCGACCAGCGAGAACAGCGTGTTCCGCACCGGCACGCGCCCGGGTGGCGCGATCGTATAGCGCATCTGCTCGGTGAGCGGATAACCCTTGGCCGGTCTGCCGCCCCGCATCAGCCGCACCGGCCGGCCGGCATAGCTCGCGATGGCGCGGATGACGTTTTCGCCGACACCGGCGAAGGGCGACGGCGCGATGCCGCCACGGATCGTGCCGACGCGCGCCATGCCGGCCGAAAGACGCCGCACCACCGCCGCCGTCAGCACCGGGAAGCTCGACACACCAGAGAGCGCCATCACGCCGGCCGCCTTGGCCGCGGCATCGAAGCCGGCAACGCCGGCGACGAAGTCCGAGCCGTCGGCAAGGTCGAGATAGTGGATGCGCGCGCCGATACAGGCTTCGATCAGCCGGTAGAGTCCCTCGCCATAGGCCTGGAACGGACCGCTGGCGTCGACAACGATGTCGGGCAGCAAGGCGGCGAGCTGCGCGCCGAGATCGCCGTCGCGGTCGAACGTCGCCGGCATGAGCCTGGCCTTGGTCGTGCCCCGCTCTTTGCAGCAGGCCTCGGCCTTGGCGAGCGACCGGCCGGCGATGATGAGCTCGAGGCGCGGTTCGTTCTCCAGGAGCTGGACGATGCGTCCGCCGAAGGTGCCGTAGCCGCCGACGATGAGAAGCTTCATACCTTACCCCCAGCCGGTCTTGCCGGAATCGTCGTTAGCCGATCAGCCGCTCCCGCAACTCGGCTGAAGGTATCTCGCAACTGTCCTTGCGGCCGAACAGCGCGTAGCGGTTCTTGGCGACGCGGTCGTAGAGCCAGTCGCGCAGCGGCCGCGGCAGGATGAGCAGCGCCTTCGCCGCGCGCCATGGCCAGCCGAGCGCGGCCATGACGGCGACGAAACTGTCGAGCTTGGTGAAGGCCGCGCCGTCGATGATGGCGAGGTTGCTGTCGTAATCGTCGGTCGGCAGGCTATGCAGGCGAAACAGCGCCTGGCCCAGCGGCGACTGCGCCGTGGCGAAGCGGAAGCGCTTTTCCCGGTCGAGCCTGAGGATGAGCTGGACGAAGCCCGAGCAGAACACGCAGACGCCGTCGAAGACGATCAACGGCTGGCGGGCGTTATAGGCCTGGCGCGGGAAATCAGGACTTTCGGGCAGGTCGGTCATCGCGGCCCCGGCTGCTTGTGCCCCTAAAGCAATTCCAGGAAA
>CCNB01000013.1:73395-79963 GCA_000824785.1 Mesorhizobium plurifarium
GGAATTGCGTCAAACTAGGGAGACACTAAGCCAGCCGGCGGCGGCGTCAAAGTCGCGGCGTTGTCGCACGCCAGTTGGCGGCAAGCGTCAGGCGCTCGGCGCGATAGGTGGTGGCGCGCTGGTCGGCGGCCGGCCGGCAGATGCGGCTGTGGTGGGCGCGTAGGCGGGTCATCTCAGTTCGCGCTGACGCCGAGCGAATTGCCGCGACGCGCGCAGGCCGGACCCGGGCCGCGCATGTAATAACGCTCCGGCCGGTAGGTCGGCGCGACGAATTCGCGAATGGCGGCGGCGTAGCCGGCGATGTGATTCCAGAAGTGCATTTTACTTGGTCCCTGTCCCGCTTTCGGATGTCCCGTCCGAATTGTTCGAGAGCATAGCGTCGAGGCGTGAATAGTCGGTGAACGTGATGTTAATTTCTGGTCCGAAACTCGTTGCATCATGGCCGGATTGCGGCTGATTCGCGGTCTTTCGGTGCCTTTCGCCGCCTTTCCGGCTCGTGTGACTTTTGCATCACATATGTTTCGTTCCGATGTCGCTTGGCCGCGCTTCTGTTTCACCTTCGCCCAGCGGCAGGAAATTTCCTTTTGCGCGGCCGGACGGACAGGAACCTGTCGCAGAAGGCAACGTTGACCCGTAAGGCCGGGCAGCCCGGCCGTGTTGACGGCCGTCCGCCGCGCAACTTCCCGGCAATGCGAAACATGGAAAGGCAAACCGCCATGGGCTTCTTTTCGAAAGACATCAAGACGCTGGACGATCTCTTCATCCACACGCTGCGCGACATCTACTATGCCGAGAAGCAGATCGAGAAATCGCTGCCGAAGATGATCGACAAGGCGACCGATCCGCAATTGAAAGCCGGCTTCGAGAAGCATCTCACCCAGACCAAGGGTCATATCGAACGGGTCGAGCAGGTGTTCGAGCTGCACGGCGTGAAGGCCAAGACCGTCAACTGCCCTGCCATCGACGGCATCCTCGAAGAGGCCGATGAAGTCAGCGGCGATGTTGAGGACAAGGAGGTCCTCGATGCGGCGCTGATCGCCTCCGCGCAGGCCGTCGAGCATTATGAGATAACGCGCTACGGCACGCTGATCGCCTGGGCCAAGCAGCTCGGCCGCAGCGACTGCGCCAATGTGCTGGCCAAGAACCTCAAGGAAGAAGAGGCGACCGACCGCAAGCTCACTGAGATCGCCGAAAGCAAGGTCAACCTGCAGGCCGCCGAATAGCCTGACGATAGGGTCGGCGCATGGCGTCGGCCTTCCCGTCTCCGGGGAACCGAAGCGGCGTTCCGGCCGTTTCGGTTTGTCCGATGTTGCCCCGATGCTGCAAGGAGTGTTCGTCATGGCGCCGCGACCCGCCTGGAGCGGTTATCTGAAGCTTTCGCTGGTCACCTGCGCTATCCAACTGAGCAACGTCGTCACCCACGCCGAGAAGGTGTCCTTCCACATCCTCAACCGCAAGACCGGCAACAGGGTCCGGCGTGTCTATGTCGACCAGAAAAGCGGCAAGCCGCTGGAAGAGGATGAGGAGGTCAGGGGCTTCGAGGTCGGCAAGGACGAATTCATCCGCATCGAGGACGAGGATATCGAGGCGGTCCAGATAGAGTCCTCGCACACGCTCGATCTCGACGGCTTCGTCGACAAGGCTTCGATCGATCAGGTCTATCTCGACACGCCCTATTACGTCTCGCCGGCAGACAAGGTTTCGGAGGAGGCCTTCGCCGTCATCCGCGATGCGCTTGCGGAGAAGAAAATGGCCGGCTTGGCCCGCATCGTGCTTTATCAGCGGGAGCGCCCGGCGATGATCGAGCCGTTCGGCAAAGGCATGCTGCTGACGACGCTGCGCTACGGAGACACGGTGCGCGACGCGTCCGGCATCTTCGCCGACATCCAGTCCGCGAAGCTGGACGGCGAGATGGTCGGGTTGGCCGAGACTATCATCGACAAGAAGAAGGCGAAGTTCGACCCTGCAAAGTTCAGGGATCGCTATGAGGAATCGCTGCTCGAGCTGGTTCGCTCCAGGAAGGCCGGGAGAAAGGCGCCGAAGGCCAAGGCATCGCCGAAACCGTCCAATGTCGTTAACCTGTTCGACGCGCTGAAGAAGAGCCTCAACGCCGACGACGGCAAAGCCGGCAAGGCATCGTCCAAAGCGCCGGCCAAACGAGCGAAGGCCAAGGCCGCGCCGAAGCGCAAGTCCGCATAGGAGCCCGCGATGGCGAGCCTCGAACAATATCAAGCCAAGCGCGATTTCAAGAAAACCGCCGAGCCGGCCGGCAAGGTGAAGCGCGGCAAGCAGGGCGGCGGCATCTTCGTCGTCCAGAAGCATGCCGCGACCCGGCTTCATTATGATTTCCGCCTGGAGCATGACGGCGTCCTGTGGAGCTGGGCGGTGACGCGAGGCCCGAGCCTCGACCCGCATGAGAAGCGGCTGGCCGTGCATGTCGAGGATCACCCGATAGACTACGCCTCCTTCGAAGGCACAATTCCGAAGGGCCAATATGGCGGCGGTTCGGTCCTGGTCTGGGACGAAGGCAGATGGACGCCGGACGGCGATCCGGCCACGGGCATGAAGAAGGGGCATATCGACTTCGAGCTCGAGGGCCACAAGCTCAACGGCCGCTGGCATCTGGTCAGGCTGAAGCCCCGCCCCGGCGAGAAGCGCGACAACTGGCTGCTGATCAAGTCCAGCGATGCCGCCGCCCGGCCGGGCGAGGACATTCTCCAGCAGGAACCGAAATCGGTGAAGTCCGGCCTGACCATCGAGGAGGTCGGCCAAGGCAAGGCGGCCAAGGGCGAGAAGCCGAAGGTCTGGCAATCGAACAAGCCGGCAGCCGGCAAGGCCAAGGCCGGGCAGGCCAGGCGGCTGGAATTCATCGAGCCGCAATTGGCGACGCTGGAGAAGGAAGCACCGGGCGGCGATGACTGGCTGCACGAAGTGAAATTCGACGGCTACCGCATGCAAGCGCAAATCGAAGGCAGCGAGGTCAGGCTGTTCACCCGCGCCGGCCTCGACTGGACGGAGAAGTTCGAGGGGCCGATCACCGCCGCGCTGGCCAAATTGAAATGCCGCGACGCCATCATCGACGGCGAGGTCGTGGTGCTGGCCGACAATGGTGTGTCGTCCTTCCCGCTGCTGCAGGCGGATCTGTCGGCCCGCCGCGCCGACCGCATGATCTATTATGTCTTCGACCTGATGCGGCTCGACGGCGAGGATTTGCGCCGCGAACCGCTGGTCGAGCGCAAGCAGGCGCTGGCCGAGCTGCTCGGCGAGCAGCCCCAGGATTCGGCGCTGCGCTTCAGCGACCATTTCCACGAGCCCGGCAAGGTCATGCTGCAGCATGTCTGCCGCATGGGCCTCGAAGGCGTGGTGTCGAAGCGCGCCGACGCGCCTTACCGCAGCGGACGGGGCCTCAGCTGGATCAAGTCGAAATGCACGCTCAGGCAGGAGTTCGTCATCGGCGGCTATCTGCCCTCCGACAAAACAGGCCGGGGCGTGCGCTCGCTGCTCGTCGGCTTCAATGAAGGCGGCAAGCTGCGTTACGCCGGCCGCGTCGGCACCGGCTTTTCCGGCAAGGTGCTGACGGATTTGAAAAAGAAGCTCGACGCGCGCGAGGCGAAGGCCTCGCCCTTCTCGGCCGCCGTGCCGAAGGGCAAGGGCCTCACTTTCGTCAAGCCGGAACTTGTCGGCGAGGTGGAGTTCCGCAGCTGGACATCCGACCGTATAATCCGCCACGCCTCGTTCCAGGGACTGCGCGAGGACAAGCCGGCGGAGGAAGTCGTGCAGGAAAAGCCGAAGCAAGCCGGCAAGGCCGAGAGCGAAGCGAAGACGGCCAGCGGCAAGACGGCGCCGGGAAAATCGGCCGGAACGGCCAAGACCTCGATAAAGCTCTCGCATCCCGACAAGCTGCTGTGGCCCGACGAGAAGGTTTCGAAACAGGACCTGCTCGATCACTACGCGCTGGTCTGGTCGCGCATGGAGCAATTCGTCGTCAACCGGCCGCTGAGCCTGGTGCGGGCGCCGGACGGCATCCACGGCCAGCGCTTCTTCCAGAAACACGCCTCGCCCGGCATGAGCGACAAGATCGCCAGGATGAAGGACCCGACCGATGGCGAGGAGATCCTCTATATCAAGGATTTCGACGGGCTAGCGGCGCTTGTCCAGTACGGCGTGGTCGAGGTGCATATCTGGGGCTCGACGATCGATGCGCTGGAACAGCCGGACCAGATCATCTTCGACCTCGATCCGGACGAGGGCGTCGATGTCGGCAAAGTGCGCGAGGCGGCGCTCGACATCCACAGGCAGCTCGATGAGCTGTCGCTGCCCAATTTGGTCAAGACCTCCGGTGGCAAAGGCTATCACGTGCTGGTGCCGCTGAAACCCTCGGCGGAGTGGGACGCGGTCAAGGATTTCGCCCATGATTTCGCCCGCGCGCTGGAGCAGGCCGCACCCGACCGCTACACGGCGACGCTGTCGAAGAAGGCGCGCACGGGCAAGATCTTCGTCGACTATCTGCGCAACGGCCGCGGCGCGACCACCGTCGCGCCCTATTCCTCGCGCGCCAAGAAGGGCGCCACGATATCGATGCCGGCAACCTGGCCGGACATCCAGAAGGGCTTGGCGCCGAATGCATTCCCGCTGGGAGATGAAACCACGCTGGCGCAGCTGAAGAAGGCCGATCCGTGGAAGGATTTCTTCAAACTGGGGAAGGCGCTGAAGCGAAGCTAGCTGGCGCAACAAGCGTCGCGATCCTTCGCGCCCCCCTCTGTCCTGCCGGACATCTCCCCCACAAGGGGGAGATTGGCGGTCTCGACGCCTCGCTTGTCCTGCAATGTTGAAGGTTGGCGAAAGCCGGCGTGACATCCATTTCCCCCTCGTGGGGGAGATGGCCGGCAGGCCAGAGGGGGGCGCTGTCCCGCCAGCATCGCGAGATTGCCTGCTTACGCCAGAAACACCCTCTCGAACGCCTGCCTGCCCGTCGGCGAGAACACCACGGCGCGACTGTCCTTCTCGCGCCGCGCCCATTTCTCGGCGATGATCTTGTCGAGGATGGCGGCGCCCAGCGTGCCGGCGAGATGCGAACGCCGCACGCTCCAGTCGAGGCAGGCGCGGCACACCGGCCGCCGTGCCTTGGCGTGGATCTCGATACCCAGCGCGGAAAAATGCGAGGCGCCGGCCGGCGTGAGCCTGATCTGGTCGTCGTCGCGCAGCAAAAGCTTCCTGTCGAAGAGCCGGTCGAGCATCGCCACCGCCTGCTCGCCGGCGAGGTGGTCGTAGCAGACGCGCGCCACGCGCATGGCCGCATCGCGCGGGCCGGGCCGCACGCGCTTCGGGCCGACCGCTTCGGCGACGCCGATGATCGCCTCGATCATGCCGGCCACCTGCGCGCTGGCCAGCCCGTAGTAGCGGTGGCGGCCTTGGCTCGCCAAGGTGAGCAAGCCGCCCTCCATCAGCTTCGACAGATGCGAGGAAGCCGTGGGTAGCGACACGCCGGCTTCCAGCGCCAGTTCCGACGCCGTCAGCGCCGTGCCGCCCATCAACGCGTTCAGCATGTTGGCGCGGGCCGGGTCGCCGACCAGGCTGGCGATGCGGGCGATGTCCGGTCCTTCGCGCATGGTTCGATCCTCATCGAAGCATTCTTGTCAGGGAAGCATTATTCTGGGGCCATCTCAAGCAGCCCGGGCAAACACTCCTGACAGGAGAATGCCTAGCACATCTGCGCCAGTGATGCTTCGATCGCGGTCGAAGCATCGATGTGCGGAAGACAAGGAGACCCGACATGACCATCACCTGCTTCATCCGCTACGAGATCGACCCGTTCGGCAAGGCGGCCTTCGAGCAATATGCGCGCGCCTGGGGCCAGGCCATTCCGCGCTGCGGCGCCGACCTGATCGGCTATTACGCCCCGCATGAAGGCTCGGCCACCACGGCCTATGCCGCCTACAACATCGAGAGCCTCACGGCTTACGAGGCCTATCGCGCGCGGCTTGCCGAAGATCCGGCCGGCAAGGCAAACTACGAATTCGCGCGGCGCGAGAAGTTCATCTTGAAGGAAGATCGCGTCTTCCTGAAGCTGGTGTCCGGCCCGCATGGCCCAAGGCAGGTCTTTCGGACTAGAGCAATTCCAGGAAAAGTGCATAGCGGTTTTCCGTCCGGAATTGCGCGGAACAAATAGTCGACGATCAAGGAAGGGATAGAGGCATGATCGCTGTCATCTTCGAGGTCGAGCCGGCGGAAGGAAAGCGCGATGCCTATCTCGGCATCGCCGCCGACCTCAAGCCGCTGCTCGAGCGCATCGACGGTTTCATCTCGGTCGAGCGTTTCCAGAGCCTGACCGACCCGAAGCGCGTGCTGTCGCTGTCCTTCTGGCGTGATGAGGAAGCGGTGAAGGCCTGGCGCACCACCGAGGAGCACCGCCAGGCGCAGCAGGCCGGCCGCGGCGGCATCTTTGCCGGCTATCGTCTGCGCATCGCCCATGTGGTGCGCGACTACGGGCTGACGGAAAGGGCGGAAGCGCCGGCGGATAGCAGGACCGTGAACGGGTAGGCGCGGCTCCCCCTTCTCCCCTTGTGGG
>CCNB01000013.1:79973-84048 GCA_000824785.1 Mesorhizobium plurifarium
GGGGTGCTCCAGCTTGGCGTCGCCGGAGGAGACGGCGAGTTTGCCGACGTCTCACTCCGCTGGAACACCCCTCATCCGTCTCGGCGCTAACGCGCCGATCCACCTTCTCCCACAAGGGGAGAAGGGGAGCTGGCGCTATGCATTCCCTATCAGCACGCCGGCGCCGAACACCAGCGCGCCGCCCAGCACCACCTGGAAGGCGGCGCGCCAGAAGGGCGTCTGCATGTAACGGTTCTGGATGAAGGCGATCGCCCAGAGCTCGAAGAACACCACGACCGCCGCGACGATCGTCGCCGTCCAGAAATAGGGGATGAGATAGGGCAGTGCGTGGCCGAGCCCTCCCAGCGTCGTCATGATGCCGACGGTGAGGCCGCGCTTGATCGGCGAACCGCGTCCCGACAGCTTGCCGTCGTCGGAGGCGACCTCGGTGAAGCCCATCGAGATGCCGGCGCCGATCGAGGCGGCGAGGCCGACGAGGAAAGTCTGGAATGTCGCATGCGTGGCGAAGGCGGCGGCGAAGATCGGCGCCAGCGTCGACACCGATCCGTCCATCAATCCTGCCAGCCCGGGCTGCACATAGGTGAGGATGAACTGGCGCTGCTCCGCGCTCGCTTCCTCCTCCTTGACTGCGCCCGGCACATGCTCCTGCTCCAGGTCGTGCGCCGAGCTCTCGTGGCCTTGTTCGGCCAAGGCGAGATCGTCGAGCAGTTTTCGCGTCGAGGCGTCGGTGGTCCGCTTGGCCGCCTCGACATAGAAGCGGTAGGCCTGCCGCTCCATATCCTCGGCCTGCCGGCGCACATGCTCGATGCCGAGCGGCCGCACCAGCCAGTCCGGCTTGCGCTCGTAATAACCCCTCACATGCTCGCGCCGGATCAGGGGAATGCGATCGCCGAAGCGCTTGCGGTGAAGCTCGATGAGGGAATCGCGGTGGCCGTCCTCCTCCTCGGCCATCGCCTCGAACACCTTGGCCGATTGCGGAAAGTCCTGCGCCAGGCCGTCGGCATAAGCGCGGTAGATGCGCCCGTCATCCTCCTCGGAAGAGATCGCCAGCGCCAGGATCTCCTGCTCCGACAGCGAATCGAAGGAACGGCGGCCGAAGCCGAATACACGGGAAAGCATGATGAAACCACTCTAGTTTAGAATGATTCTAAACTAGGATCTTGGCTGACCAACGTCAATTGCGAACGGTACAGCTGCACGCGCGAAACAGTGAGCCCGCGTTACCCGGCCGACCCTTCATTATCACCGAATGTTAGCCTATATGGCTGACGACAACCGAAATTGAAGGAAGCCCGGCATGACGGACAAGAAGCCATCGCACGCATTTGACGCCAAACCGGTTCTCGATCTCATCGCCAGCATCGAGGCCGACCTGCAGCGGCTGAAGGGCCTTGTCGAGGAACAGCTCGAGAAGTTCGACCCCGCCAACCCGCACAACAAGACACCGGACGGCAAGCTGACCGAGGAAGGTGCGGAGTGCTGCTACCGCATGTTCGACGAGGGCAAGTCGCGCTACACCGTCGCCCAGCAGATGAAGATCTCCTTCGCCGCCGCCACCCACCGCTTCAACACATGGCGCAAGCTGGGCGGCAGCAAAAGGACGAAGACGCTCCTGGGGTGAGGGGGCGGTTCGCTTAGAGCGTGTGAGCGGCTTTTCGTCCGGAATTGCGTAAAAACAAAGAGATAGAGCGGTTCGCCGTTTCCGTAAAACGGTGAAACGCTCTAGTGATGGGAGGGCGGCTGAGGACGGCTCCGCCCGGCATCCAGTCCTACTGCTCTTCCGTCGTCGCCATGCCTTCGAATTCCGGAAGCCAGCGCAGGGCCGACCGGTGCCATTTCTGTTGTCTCGGAACGAGGTCCTGACGCTGCCGGGCGGTCCCGGCCCTGATGCCATAGACCTTCGGGCCGTCGCCAACGGACGTTGCGTAGAGGTGCGAGCCGCAGTCGGCGCAAAAAGCCTGGGCGCGCCTAGCGCCGCTCGCAACGACCTTGATGTAGATTTTTGGCGCGCCTTTGGTGATCCTGTAGTCGCTTTCCGGCGCCGGAACAGTGACGCGAAAGGCCGTTCCGGTCAGCTGCTGGCAGTCCGTGCAGTGGCAGATCGAGGTCTTCTCAGGATCGACTTCCGCCTCATAGGTGATCGCGCCGCAATGGCATCCGCCGTCGATCTTCATCGGCATTCCTCCTTACAAACTTCGCTGCGTTCAAGCTAACTCTCGTCCGACGCCTCGACCATGGCCTCGCGCCGCCGCTCCCATGTGCCAGTCGCCTGCGGTTTTACAAAGAGCCTGGAGATTTGCGGCATTTCCTTCTTGAGCCTTGCCTCCAGGCGCTCGACGCAGGCTTCGATCTCGGGCGCGGTGAGATGATCCTCGAATTCGATGCTCAGGCCCGCGACGATCTCCTCGGGGCCGATATGGACGCTCAATATGCCGTTAGCCCGCTGCACCGCCGGATCCTCTTGGGCGATGGCCAGGACCTGCTTCTGCACCTCTGGCGAGGCGGGCTCGCCCATGAGCAGTCCCTTGCTTTCGCGCGCCAGGAAAACCGCGGTCGCCCCGAGGATGATTGAAATGCCGATCGAGCCGACACCGTCGAGCTCCGGGATCTCCAGGAGCTCGGCGGACAGGATGCCGGCGAACGCGACGATGAGGCCGAGCAGCGCGGCGCTGTCCTCGAACAGCACCGTGTATACGCTGGGGTCCTTGCTGCGGCGCACCGCCTGGAACCAGCCCTGCCTGCCCTTCTGCTGCCGGAACTCCTTCAGCGCGACCAGCCATGAGCTGCCCTCGAACAGGAAGGAAAGGCCGAGCACGGTATAGTTGACCTTGGCGTTGACGACCGGCTCGGGCGCCGTGATGTGGATGACGCCCTCGTAGAAGGACACGCCGGCGCCGAGCGCGAACACCAGAAGCGCGACGATGAAGCTCCAGAAATAGAGCTCGCGTCCGTGGCCGAGCGGGTGGGTGCGATCGGGCGGCCGCGCGGCGCGGCGCATGCCGTAGAGGAGCAGCGCCCCGTTGCCGGTGTCGACCAGCGAATGCACCCCTTCCGACAGCATGGCGGACGAACCGGTGAAGGCCGCCGCCGCGAATTTGGTGAGCGCGATCGCCAGGTTGCCGGCAAGCGCAGCGTAGATCACCCGTCTCGATCCGCTATGTCCTGCCATCCGATCTCCCGACGCGCCCCAGCCTGGCGGGACACTGAAACTCCACAGACAATGCGCCAGGCAATCGGAAGTTCAAGCCACCGCAGCGCGTTGACGGGAAATCGGTTGACATCCAGCCGGACGGCCCAGTCGGCGATATGCAGCCTCTTGCAGTCCGGCATTTCTCTTGTTTCACTTGGATTGCCCACAAACCGGAGGAGCGAATCATGGCAAAAGGTGCGATGAAGGCGGGCAAGGAACCCCGCAAGCCGAAGAAGGATGCCAAGAAGCCCGCCGCGGCCCCGGCTCCTAAGGCGCCGCCGGTCAAGGCGATGCGCATCAAGGAAAAGTAAGCGGCCGAACCCGGTCGCCCACGGCTCAAATGCAGCTTGGTACCGGCGGCATGACAATGCTGCCGGTGTTTTGTTGATTGGGGAACTGAGCACCCTATATAATGGAGGCGAGGACGACCTCGCTTCCCCGAAAAACCGGCCGGGACGACCCGCCACACCGAGCATCGCAACCGATGCCGGAACGACGGAGCGTTTTCGATGTCCTGGATTTTTCTGTTCTTCGCCGGCCTGTTCGAGATCGGCTGGGCGATCGGCCTCAAATACACCGACGGCTTCTCCAAGCCGCTGCCGACCCTTCTCACCATTGCCTCGATGATCGTCAGCCTCGGTCTGCTCGGCCTGGCGTTGAAGACGCTGCCCGTCGGCACGGCCTATGCGGTGTGGACCGGCATCGGCACCGTTGGCACGGCACTGCTTGGCATCTGGCTGCTCGGCGAGCCCGCGACCGCTGTCCGGCTCGCCTGTATCGGCCTGATTGTCTGCGGCATCGTCGGCCTCAAGCTGGTAGCCTGAGCATTTTTAGAGCGGTTCACCGTTTCACGGAAAACGGCTAACCGCTCTATCTCTTTGTTTT
>CCNB01000013.1:84058-121249 GCA_000824785.1 Mesorhizobium plurifarium
TTTCCTGGAATTGCTCTAGGCACAAACGCCTTCAGGGCCGCTTTCGGCGACCCTGATTCATTTTCATCGAACCCGAACTTAGCGGGCGGAGAAGCCCGGAGGCGTCCTGCCGACGCGCGCCTTGCGGGCGGCGTAGCGTGCGTCACGCTTGGCCTTGCGCGCGGCTTCATCGGCGAGCTCGATCGCGATACGTTCGGCTTCCTCGGCTTCGCGGCGCCTGGCCTCTTCGGCCGCCGCCGCTTCCGCCGCAAGACGTGCCGCTTCCGCAATCGCCTCGCGCTCGGCCTTCTCGGCCGCTTCACGCGCCAGCTTTTCCTGCTTCAGTCTTGCCTTTTCGGCCTCGCGGATGGCGCGGGCCTCAAGGATCGCCTTGCGTTCGGCCTGGCGGGCGAGCACAGCCGGATCATCCGCCGCCGGTCTTGCCTTGAAGCGCTCGAGCAGCGCCTTCTTCGCCTCGTTCGCGGCGTTGCGCCGCTCGAAAATGTCTTTTTCCCTGTAGATAGCCAAGTGCACTTCCCTGCAGTCTATTTGCGACGCTTACATACGCGTGAAAGCGGCGAGTTCAAGCGCCAAATCGGTATGCCAGCCATGAAAAATCCGGGCTTGTTGCCGCAGGGATACGGCGCGGCGATGCATGATGCACTGTTCACAGATCGCGCCTCTGGCGGGCGACGGGGCAGATCGTTACCTCTAGCGCCAACTAGCAACATCCACATGAACGCCCTTAGGACGCAACCAGATGGAACTCGGTCTTTACACTTTCGCCGACGTCAGCCCGGAACCGGGTCCCGGCGCCATCGGCCCGCATCAGCGGCTGCGCAACCTCATCGAGGAAATCGAGCTGGCCGACCAGGTCGGTCTCGACGTGTTCGGCCTGGGCGAGCACCACCGCCCCGATTATGCCGCCTCGGCCCCGGTCGTGGCGCTGGCCGCGGCGGCAGAGCGCACGAAGCGCATCAAGCTCACCAGCGCGGTCACCGTGCTCTCCTCGGACGACCCGGTGCGCGTCTTCCAGCAATTCGCGACGCTCGACCTTCTGTCCGACGGCCGTGCCGAGATCATGGCCGGGCGCGGCTCCTTCATCGAATCCTTCCCGCTGTTCGGCTACAATCTCGAGGACTATGACGAGCTCTTCGCCGAGAAGCTCGACCTGTTGCTTGCCATCCGCGACCAGGTGAAGGTGACATGGCAGGGCAAGCTGCGCGCGCCGATCAACGGCCGCGGCGTCTACCCGCGTCCGTTCCAGGAAAAGCTGCCGATCTGGATCGCCATCGGCGGCACGCCGCAATCGGCTGCCCGCGCCGGCGTGCTCGGTCTGCCGCTCGCGCTTGCCATCATCGGCGGCGAACCGGCCCGCTTCGCGCCGCTGTTCGACATCTACCGCGAGGCGGCGCGGCGTGCGGGCACCGATCCGGCAACGCTCGCCACCAGCATCAACGTCCACGGCTTCATCGCCGAGACGACCGAGCAGGCGGCCGACGATTTCTACGGACCGCAGGCCGAGGTGATGAACCGCATCGGCCGCGAGCGCGGCTGGGGTCCGACCTCGCGCGCCCATTTGACCAGTCGCGTGGCCCGAACGGCGCGCTCTTCGTCGGCAATCCGGAGCAGGTGGCGGAAAAGATCGTCGCCCAGCACAAGATCTTCAACAACGACCGCTTCCTGCTGCAGATGGCGATCGGCACCATGCCTCACGCCAGGATCATGAAGGCGATCGAGCTTTATGGCACCAAGGTGGCGCCGATCGTGCGCAAGGAGACGGCAAAGGCGGCATCCGCCGCGCCGGTGCCGGCCGCCTGAGCTGTCGCTGCCCAAGCGCTTCCATGATCGCCGGCTAACGGAACCTTGACCCGGCGAGCACGTTTCCCCTCGATTGCACCGTTTTGCGGTGTTGAGGGAACCGATGAAAGCCGAACCGACCGCTTCGGGCGCGAGCGCTGCCGAAAGCCCTGACATGCGCGCCGAGGCGCGGGCAGACATGCGTCTGATGCGGTCGCTGGTGATCGGGATCTTCATTCTGATGACGGCGGCGGCGCTCTATTTCGCCCGCGCCTTCTTCATGCCGGTGATACTTGCCTTCCTGCTGGCGTTGACGCTGACGCCGATCGTGCGCTTCCTGCGCAAGCGCGGCATTCCGGAAGTGGTCTCGGCTACGCTGCTGGTGCTCTTCTCCATCTTCGTTTTCGCCAGCGCCGGCTACCTGCTCAGCGGCCCGGTCATCGACCTCATCAACAACTCCTATTCGATCGGCCAGCAGCTGACGGAGCGGCTGGCGCCGTTCAAGCGGCCGCTCGAACGAATGATGGACCTCGCGCATCAATTGGAGGGGCTGACCGAGACCTCGCAGGAGCCGGGCGTGCAGAAGGTCGCGATCGCGCCGTCCGGAGTCCTGTCCACGGCGGCCAGCAACATCCTCGAGGCCGGCACCTCGATCACCATCGTCTTCGTGCTGTCGCTGTTCCTGCTCGCGTCCGGCACGCTGTTTTACGAGAAGATCGTCCAGTCCTTCACCAGCATGACCCAGAAGAAGCGGGCGCTGCGCGTCGTCTATGACGTCGAGCGCGAGATCTCGCACTATCTGCTCACCGTCTCCGTCATTAATGTCAGTCTCGGCACGGTGATCGGGCTGGGCCTCTGGGCGCTCGGCATGCCCAACCCCCTGGTCTGGGGCGCGATGGCGGCATTGTTCAATTTCCTGCCCTATGTCGGGGCGCTGGTGACCGTCCTGATCGTCGCCGTCATCGCGCTGATCAGCTTCGACACGATCGCCTATGCGCTGCTGGCGCCGGCCTTCGTCGTGTTGTGCGATATCATCGAAGGCCAGTTCGTGACGCCGATGGTGGTCGGGCGACGCCTCGAGATCAACGCCGTGGCGATCTTCATCGCCATCGCTTTCTGGTCCTGGCTGTGGGGTTTTGTCGGCGCGCTGATGGCGGTGCCGCTGCTGGTCGTCATCAAGGTCTTCTGTGACCATTTCGAAAGCCTGAGCCCGTTCGGCAATTTCCTGGCCGCGCAGCAGTCCATGGCCATCGAGGAAGAGCCCGCCGAAAACAACCACAATCAAGCCGCCTGAGGCTGGCCCAATCCCAAGCCCCGGCCATTGTTTGCGACACCGGTGGCCAGTGCCTATATCGGACCGGTCAAGCCGGACCTGCCCTGAATGAGCGACTTCGATCTCGATGGCTATTTTGCCCGCATCGGTTATGACGGGCCGACCGACGCTTCGCTCGCCACGCTGCAGGCCCTGCACGCCGCGCACCCGCGGGCGATCCCGTTCGAGAACATCGACGCCTTGATGGGCGTTTCGGTCGGCCTCGACGTCGCTTCGCTGCAGGACAAGATTTTTGGCCAAGGTCGCGGCGGCTATTGCTTCGAGCACAATTTGATCTTCATGCACGCGCTTGACGCGCTGGGCTTCACCGTCGGCGGGCTTGCCGCCCGCGTGCTCTGGGGGCAGCCGGACGACGCCGTCACCGCGCGCAGCCATATGCTGCTGCGCATCGAGCTTGGCGGCCGCACCTACATTGCCGATGTCGGCTTCGGCGGCCTGACGCTGACGGCGCCGTTGCTTCTGGAGCCCGGGCTGGAGCAGCGGACGCCGCATGAGGCCTTCCGCCTGATCGGAACAGATGACCAATTCCGCCTGCAGGCCGATATCGGTAGTGATTGGCGCACGCTCTATCGCTTCGACATGAGCCGGGCCTATGAGGTCGACTACCGGGTCGCCAGCCATTTCCTGTCGACGCATCCAAGCTCGCATTTCCTGTCGACACTGGTCGCCGCGCTCGCCTTGCCCGACCGGCGCTATGCGCTGCGCAACAACCGGCTGTCGACGCATCATGCCGGCGGCCGCAGCGAGCAGCGCGAGATCGCGACGGCCACTGAGCTCGCCGACGTGCTGGAGAACCAGCTCGCCATCGTCATTCCCGACCGCGCCGCCTTCGAAGCGAGGCTGCGGGAAAAACGCATCGTGGAGACCTGATCAATGACGGACCTTTCGGTTCTCGACCTGTCGCCGATCACGCAAGGCAGCACCGCCTCGCAATCGCTTGCCAATTCGCTCGACCTCGCCCGCCATGCCGAGCGCCTGGGCTACAAGCGTTACTGGCTGGCTGAGCACCACAACATGCCGGGCATTGCAAGTGCGGCGACATCCGTCGTGATCGCGCATGTCGCCGGCGGCACCAGGACGATCCGCGTCGGCGCCGGCGGCATCATGCTGCCCAACCATGCGCCGCTGGTGATCGCCGAGCAGTTCGGCACGCTCGCCGCGCTTTTTCCCGGCCGTATCGACCTCGGCCTCGGCCGCGCGCCGGGCACCGACATGATGACCGCGCGTGCGCTGCGCCGAAACCTCGAAAGCACCGACAATTTTCCGCAGGACGTGGTCGAGCTGATGGGCTATTTCCAGCCGGCCGAGGAAGGCCAGCGCATCCGCGCCGTGCCGGGCGAAGGCCAGACGGTGCCGGTCTGGATCCTCGGCTCCAGCCTCTATGGCGCGCAGCTCGCCGCGCTTCTCGGCCTGCCCTATGCGTTTGCCTCCCATTTCGCGCCGGCCGAGCTCGACCACGCGCTGGAGGTCTACCGCACGCGCTTCCAGCCGTCCGCGCAGCTCGACAAGCCCTATGTGATGCTCGGCCTCAATGTCTCCGCCGCGCCGACGGATGCCGAGGCGAAGCTGCTGTTCAGCTCGCTGCAGCAGGCGTTCGTCAATCTGCGCAGCGGCCGCCCCGGGCAATTGCCGCCGCCTGTCGAGGATTACGACCGCGATCTCGACCCCATGGCGAAGAGCATGCTTGCCCAGGCGCTGTCCTGCGCCGTCGTCGGCTCGCCGGAGACGGTGCGCCAGGGCATCGACGCCTTCATACGCCGCACCGGCGCCGACGAATTGATGGTGACGGCGCAGATCTTCGATCACGCGGCGCGCGTGCGCTCCTACGAGATTCTCGCCGACGTGCACAAATCGATGTCGAAGGCCGCCTGACCGCCACGGCTTTTGCCCGACACACTCGTCTGCTAAGGGCAGGCATCCCTCCTGTGTTTTGACGCAATTCCCGCGGAAAACCGCTTCACACTTTTCCTGGAATTGCTCCAGCGCGAGCCTGCCCGTGACCCATGATCTCGACGACCGCATGCATTTTGCCATCGACCTGGCGCGGCGCGCCGGCGAGCTGGGGCTGAAGTATTTTCGCGACCTCGACAACCTGGCCGTCGAGAGCAAGGGCCACCAGGACCTGGTCTCCGAAGCCGACCGCGAGGTCGAGCTGTTCATCCGCGCGGCGATCGCCGAGGCCTATCCGCAAGACGGCATCGTCGGCGAGGAGCACGCGGCGGTGACCGGAACAACCGGTGATGTCTGGGTGATCGATCCGATCGACGGCACCGCCAATTTCGTGCACGGCATTCCCGCCTGGTGCGTGGTGATCGCCTGCGCCACGAACGGCGAGACGGTGGTCGGCGTCATCCATGAGCCTTCGACCGACGAGACCTTCTACGGCCGCCTGGGCGGCGGCGCCTTCCTCAACGGCAAGCCGATCAAGACAAGCAACGCGGCGTCGCTTTCGGAGGGCGCGGTCGGCACCGGGCTTTCCAACCGCGCCGCGACCAAGAACGTCGTCACTCTCATCGGCCTGATCATGGCCGAGGGCGGCGTCTTCTACCGCAATGCTTCCGGAGCGCTGATGCTTGCCTATGCGGCGTCCGGCCGGCTGCTCGGTTATGCCGAGGAGCACATGAACGCCTGGGATTGCCTGGCCGGCATGCTGCTGGTCGAAGAGGCCGGCGGCGCGGTGCTCAGAGCGGATCCGAAGTCGGTGCTCGGCCAGGGCACGCGGGTGATCACCGGCGGCCGACGCCTCTTCCCGAGATTGCAGGCGCTATGCGCGGAAGCGTTCGCAGCTACGCACTGACGCTCTGCGCGACCGCGCCGAGCGGCCGGCAGGAATTGCGGATCATCAGCCGGCCCTTGAGCACGAGCTTGCGCGGCGGGGCGTCGCGGTTGCCGGCCAGCCGGTCGAGCAGGAGGTTCGCCGCCTGCTCGCCGATCGCCTGCACCGGCTGCGCCACGGTGGTCAGCTGCGGCACGAACACATCCGACCAGGGAAAATCATCGAAACAGGCGACCGAAATGTCTTCGGGGCAGGATAGCCCGATGTCGCGGATCGCCTTCATGGTGCCGATCACCATCGGGTTGTTGGCCGAGAAGATCGCGCTTGGCCGGTCGTGCAGCGACAAGAGCTGCATGGTCGCGTTGTAGCCGTCGATCTCGTGGAAATTGCCGGAGCGTATGAGCTCCTCCGCCATGGGCAGGCCGGCGGCCTGCAGCGCCTCGCGGTAGCCGATCATGCGGTCATGCATGGGGGAGATGTCGGAGGTGCCGGTGATGTAGCCGATGCGGCGATGGCCAAGATGGATCAGATAGGTGACGGCGTCGAACACGGCGCGCTGGTTGTCCAGCACCACCGCGTCGGTGTCGACGCCCTCGCAGAGACGGTCGAGCAGCACCACCGGCACATTGGCGTCCTCGACGATGCCCTTCAGAATGCCGCCGTCGCCGACGCGCGCCACGATCAGCCCGTCGACCATGCGGTCGAGCAACAGACGTATCTGCTCGTCCTGCGTGTTCAGATCCTCGTCGGTGCAGCACAGCATGACGGCATAGCCGGCGCGGTCGAACGCCTGCTGGATGACCGAGACGACATCGGTGAAGAACGGATTGGTGATGTGCGGCACGGTCAGCCCGATGGTGCGCGTGGTGCCCATCTTCAGGCTGCGGGCGATGGCGTTGCGCTTGTAGCCGATGTCGCGGATCGCCTGCTCGATGCGTTGCGTAAGCTCGGGACTGACGGTGGCGGTACCGTTCAGCAATGCCGACACGGTGGCCACCGACACGCGCGCCGCCTCGGCTACGTGCAGCATGGTCGGCGCCGTGGATTTCCGCTGTTTTTTCCGCCCTGACGCCGCCATTTTCGAAACGTTTAGCCGCCCCTGTTTAGCCAAACCTACGTAAAGCCGGCATTTTTCGCAAGAATTGAAATGCATCAATCCTCAGAGACCAGATAGGCGCTTGACACGTTCGAAACGTTTAGATTAGCGTTCGGGCGATCGAAGACGACGGAGGGAGGCCGTCCTTTGCCATGCAGCGCGCGGATTCCATCACAACTGGCAATGCGGCCGCCAAATCGCTTGGAAATGCCGGACCCGCCGTCGTCCTGGGCGCGGCCGGTATTTCCAAGCGATTTGGCGGCATCACCGCGCTGTCCGATGTGAAGCTGGACCTCAGGCCGGGCGAAGTGCATGCGCTGATGGGCGAGAACGGCGCCGGCAAGTCGACGCTGATGAAGATACTCTCGGGCGTCTATACGGATTACGAAGGCACTGTTGCCGTCGACGGTCAGGCGGTTCGTTTCACCGGGGTCCGCGACGCCGAGGACGCCGGCATCGCCATCATCCACCAGGAGCTCAACCTCGTTCCCGAGCTCAGCGTCGCCGACAACATCTTCCTCGGCCGCGAAAAGCTGATCGCCGGGCTGGTCGTCGACCGCAAGGCGAGCAGCCGCGCGGCAAAAGCGCTGCTGCAGCGTCTCGGCATCGAGCTCGACCCGGAAGCGCGCGTCGGCACGCTCAGGGTCGGCGAGCAGCAGCTGGTGGAGATCGCCAAGGCGCTGTCGAAATCAGCGCGCATCCTGATCATGGACGAGCCGACCTCGGCACTGTCGCCGGCCGAATGCGAGCGACTGTTCCGCATCATCCGCCAGCTCGCGGCAAGCGGCGTCGCGATCGTCTACATCTCGCACCGCATCGACGAGGTCATGCATCTGGCAAGCCGGGTGACGGTGCTGCGCGACGGGCGCCATGTGTTGACGCAGGATATGGCGGCGCTGGACGAAGACGCCATCATCTCGGCCATGGTCGGTCGCGACCTCCTGGCGTCCTCCGATCATGAGCGCGGCCCCGGCGGCAAGATAGCGCTCTCGGTCAGGGACCTGTCGCTGTCCAAGCCCGACCGGCATGGCTGGCGCACGGTGATCGAGGGCGTGAGCTTCGATCTTTCGGCGGGCGAAATCCTCGGCATAGGCGGGCTGCTGGGTTCCGGCCGCACCGAAATCCTGGAGGCGATCTTCGGCTCCAGCGATGGCCGCACCGGCGGCGAGATCAGGCTCGACGGCGTGCCGGTCGAGATCGGCTCGCCGCGCGAGGCCCGCCGGCTGGGCATCGCCCTGGTCACCGAGGACCGCAAGACGCAAGGCCTGCATCTCACGGCCTCGATCACCGACAATGTCGCGCTGCCCCTGGTCGGCGCGCTGGCGCGCTTCGGCCTGCGCTCGCGTTCGGGCGAGCAGGGCCTGGCGCGCGAGGCGGTGAGCGCGCTCGGCATACGCTGCGAAAGCATCGAGCAGGCCGCCGGCACGCTGTCGGGCGGCAACCAGCAGAAGGTGGTGATCGGCAAGTGGCTGGCGACGCGGCCGAGCGTGCTTCTGCTCGACGAGCCGACACGCGGCATCGATGTCGGCGCCAAGCGCGAAATCTACGACCTCATCTTCAAGCTGGCGGGCGACGGGCTGGCGATTGCCGTGATCAGCTCGGAGCTGCCCGAGCTTCTGCATCTGGCCGACCGCATCCTGGTCATGGCGGAGGGCCGCCAGCGCGGAATCCTGTCCCGCGCCGATGCCAGCGAGGAAGCGATCATGCGGCTTGCCGCGCCCAGACTTGCCACATCAAGAAGGACCGAGAGACCTGCCGCATGAGCCTCATCAGCCTTCTCTCCCGCACCAAGCTCTACTGGGGGCTGATCGCCATCTTCCTGATCGGCGTGTTCGGCTCGCCGATCAGCTCCAAAGGCAACAACATCTTCCTGTCCTACGGCAATCTGCTCGACGTGCTGCGCCAGGTGTCGACCACCGGCCTCATCGCCACCGGCATGACGGCGGTGATCCTGACCGGCGGCATCGATCTTTCCGTCGGCTCGCTGATGGCGATCTGCTCGGTCGTCTGCGCCATGCTGCTCACGGTGCCCGGCGTCACGCCGTCGGCGGCGCTCGGCGTGCCGACGACCGCGCTGGTGGCGCTCTGCCTCGGCGCGCTCGTCACCCGCTTCATCCTGCTCAACATCGAGAAGTCCCGCGCCGGCGTGGACGTCAGCCGCGAGGTACGGCTGGGCAAGGCGCGCGGACTGGTCATCCCGGGCGTCGTCGGCGTGGTGCTGTGCTGCCTTTCGCTGTGGTACCTGCTGCCGCAGGTCGAAACCAAGTTCGGCGTGCTCGGCGTGCTGCTGGTGGCGCCTTGCGTCGGCCTTCTGTTCGGCACCATCAACGGCTTCATCATCGTCGCCGGCCGGCTGCAGCCCTTCATCGTCACCTTGGCGATGATGGTGACGGCGCTCGGCATCGCCCGGCTGACCGCCGGCCAGAACAATGCGGTGCTGCCGGTCTATACCGGCTCCAACGCCACCGAAGAGTTCGAGATCCTGCGCTCGCTGGTGTTCGGCGTCGTGCCGATGCCCGGCCTGTTCTTCCTCGGCGCGGTGGTGATCTACGGCGCGGTGCTGCGCTTCACGCCCTTCGGCCGCTATGTCTACGCCATCGGCGGCAACGAGGAGGCGGCACGGCTCTCCGGCATCGCCGCCGGGCGCGTCAAGATCGCCACCTATGCGATGTCCGGCCTGCTCGCCGGCATCGCGGCGGTGCTCTACGTGGCGCAATACCGGCAAGGCAAGCCGGATGCCGGCGCCGGGCTGGAGCTCGACGCCATCGCCGCCGTGGTCATCGGCGGCACCAGCCTGATGGGCGGGCGCGGCAGCCTGATCGGCACCTTTTGCGGCGTGCTGATCTTCGGCCTGCTGTCCAACATCCTGCAGCTGCACAACATCAATTCGAACCTTCAGCTGGTGCTGAAGGGAGCGATCATCATCGGCACCGTGCTCGTGCAGGAGCGCAATGCCGGCGACATCTTAAGCTATCTGCGCCTGCCCAACGGGCGGACGGCGCAAAAGGAAACGGCCGCGGCCAAGCGGCCGTCACAGGAGACCTCGTCTCTATAATCCGGAGGAAACAGGACCATGAAACGACGTGATATGCTGAAGCTCGCCACCTTCGCGGCGGCACTTCTGACGACCACCGCTCTCTTATCCAGCAACCACGCCTTTGCCCAGGACAAGAAGTGGAAGATCGGCTTCTCGCAGGTGACGACCATCGAGCCCTGGCGCGCCCAGTTCAACAAGGACATCATCGCGGAGGCCGCCAAGCATCCGGACGTCGAGCTGATCATCACCGACGGCGAGGACAAGACCGAGAAGCAGGTGGCCGATGTCGAGAACCTGATCCGCCAGGAGGTCGACGCGCTGCTGGTGTCGCCCAAGGAATCGGCCGGCCTCACCGGCGTGGTGCAGCAGGCGATCGACGCCAAGATCCCGGTCTTCGTGCTCGACCGCAATGTCGACACCAAGGACTATACGCAGTTCGTCGGCGGCGACAACAAGCTGATCGGCCGCGCGGCGGGCGAATATGCCGTCGAGCTTCTCGGCGGCAAGGGCAAGGCAGCCGGCAACGTCGTCGAGATCTGGGGCGGCATGGGCACGCAGCCGGCGCATGACCGCCATGACGGCTTCCATGAATTCACCGACAAGGAGCCGGGCATCAAGTACCTGCTCGACCAGCAGTCGGGCGACTGGAAGCAGGACCAGGCCTACAACATCATGGCCAACGCGCTGAAGACCAACGAGAAGATCGACCTCGTCTACGGCCACAACGATCCGATGGCCTATGGCGCCTATCTCGCGGCCAAGGACGTCGGGCGCGAGAAGGACATCAAGTTCATCGGCATCGACGGCCTGCCCAACGAAGGCGTGCAGATGGTGAACAAGGGCGAGCTGACGGCGACCTTCACCTATGTCACGCCGGGCGCCGAGGGCCTGCGCCAGGCGATCAAGTTCCTGAACGGCGAGAAGGTCGAAAAGACCATCACGCTGCCGACGGAAAAGGTCACCAAGGAGAACGCCGCCAAGATCCTCAAGGATAACGGGCTCTAGGTTTGTTTGACGCAATTCCGAGCGGAAAACCGCTACGCACTTTTCCTGGAATTGCTTGAAGCCTGAAATCCCCTGCCGGGCCACGCGCCCGGCAGGGCTTTGCCCAAGCGCGAGGCGCTCGCGATAGCTTGCCGCCGATGCGCGGGGCGTCGCCGCAGTACCGATTTTCCGCTCTTTCGCGACCGAAAGTCACGCCCGAAACGGCAAGTCCCGACCTTGCCGGTCGGCAGCTCCGCGCGGCCTAAGCGGCACCGCTTCAAAAAAACCAAGCTGGAACAGCAGGATAGACCGATCCCAGAGCGGCTCTGGCGCAAAGCGTGGCAGGTTCCTTCCCGGTCGCTGCCAAGACGACGGACAGCTTGCGCAGAATGCTTGCGCCTTGTGTCGCCTGTTCTTATATACGCGCCAGCCGTCCGGGCCCGAAAAGCGGGACCATGACGGGATTCTTGTGAACAGGGGCTTTCGTCGGAACGCCTTTTGAAGGGTCCTGAGAGCCTGCTTAGAGGAGAGACCAGAACAATGGCAAAAGTTATCGGTATCGATCTCGGCACCACCAATTCCTGCATCGCCATCATGGATGGCAAGGACCCCAAGGTGGTCGAGAATGCTGAAGGCGCGCGCACGACGCCTTCTATCGTCGCCATCTCGAGCGACGGCGAACGTCTCGTCGGCCAGCCGGCCAAGCGCCAGGCGGTCACCAATCCTGAAAACACCATCTTCGCGGTCAAGCGCCTGATCGGCCGCCGCTATGACGACCCGGTGACGGAGAAGGACAAGAAGCTTGTCCCCTACAAGATCGTCAAGGGCGACAATGGCGACGCCTGGGTCGAGGCCGGCGGCAAGAAGCAGTCGCCCAGCCAGATCTCGGCCATGATCCTGCAGAAGATGAAGGAGACGGCGGAAGCCTATCTCGGCGAGAAGGTCGAGAAGGCGGTCATCACCGTTCCGGCCTATTTCAACGACGCCCAGCGCCAGGCGACCAAGGACGCCGGCAGGATCGCCGGCCTCGAGGTGCTGCGCATCATCAACGAGCCGACGGCCGCGGCCCTTGCCTATGGCCTGGAAAAGAAGGACGGCAAGACGATCGCCGTCTATGACCTTGGCGGCGGCACCTTCGATATTTCGGTGCTCGAAATCGGCGACGGCGTGTTCGAGGTGAAGTCGACCAATGGCGACACCTTCCTCGGCGGCGAGGACTTCGACATGCGGCTCGTCGAATATCTGGCGGCCGAGTTCAAGAAGGAACAGGGCATCGACCTCAAGGCCGACAAGCTCGCGCTGCAGCGCCTGAAGGAAGCGGCCGAGAAGGCCAAGATCGAGCTGTCGTCGACGACGCAGACCGAGATCAACCTGCCCTTCATCACCGCCGACGCCAGCGGCCCGAAGCACCTGACGATGAAGCTCACCCGGGCGAAGTTCGAAAGCCTGGTCGAGGACCTCGTGCAGCGCACCATCGAGCCCTGCAAGGCGGCGCTCAAGGATGCCGGCCTGAAGGCTGGCGAGATCGACGAAGTGGTCCTGGTCGGCGGCATGACCCGCATGCCCAAGATCCAGGAGATCGTGAAGCAGTTCTTCGGCAAGGAGCCGCACAAGGGCGTCAACCCGGATGAGGTCGTCGCGCTCGGCGCCGCCATCCAGGCCGGCGTGCTGCAGGGCGACGTCAAGGACGTGCTGCTGCTCGACGTGACGCCGCTGTCGCTGGGCATCGAGACGCTGGGCGGCGTGTTCACCCGGCTGATCGAGCGCAACACGACGATCCCGACCAAGAAGAGCCAGACCTTCTCGACCGCCGAGGATTCGCAGTCGGCTGTGACGATCCGCGTCTTCCAGGGCGAGCGTGAAATGGCGGCCGACAACAAGCTGCTCGGCCAGTTCGACCTGGTCGGCATCCCGCCGGCTCCGCGTGGCGTGCCGCAGATCGAGGTCACCTTCGACATCGACGCCAACGGCATCGTCAACGTCTCGGCCAAGGACAAGGGCACCGGCAAGGAGCACCAGATCCGCATCCAGGCTTCGGGCGGCCTGTCCGACGCCGACATCGAGAAGATGGTGAAGGATGCCGAGGCCAATGCCGAGGCGGACAAGAAGCGCCGTGCCCTCGTCGAGGCCCGCAATCAGGCCGAGGCGCTGGTGCATTCGTCCGAGAAGTCGCTCAAGGACTATGGCGACAAGGTTTCGGAGGCTGACCGCACCGCGATCTCGGACGCGATCGCCGCGCTTAAGACCGCCGCCGAAGGCGACGATCCGGCCGACATCGAGGCCAAGTCGCAGTCGCTCGCCGAGGTTTCGATGAAGCTCGGCCAGGCCATGTACGAGGCCTCGCAGAAGGAAGCGGCCGAAGCCGATGCCAAGGCGGATGCCGCCAAGGATTCGGACGTGGTCGACGCCGACTTCGAGGAAATCGACGAAGACGACGACAAGAAGAAGTCGGCCTGAGCCGGCTGACGGCGAATAAGTGCAAAAGCCCGGCGCAAGGCCGGGCTTTTTTGCAACCCGAATCGAAAAAGTGACGGAAAAACCCGGAGCTGGCCCGGCCTGGCACTAGCATCCGGGAAACATCGCTCCTAAATCCAAGACCATGCCGGCAAAAATTGCCAACAATGCTTGAAGACATTGAGCATCCGGACAGCGGGAAAAAATGAAAGCTGATTTCTACGAAACGCTGGGCGTGCAAAAAGGCGCCGACGACAAGGAACTCAAGAGCGCTTTCCGCAAGCTCGCCATGCAGTTCCATCCCGACCGCAACCCCGGCGACCATGCCTGCGAGCACAAGTTCAAGGAAATCAACGAAGCTTACGAGACGCTGAAGGACCCTCAGAAGCGCGCCGCCTATGACCGCTTCGGTCACGCCGCCTTCGAGGGCGGCATGAACGGCGCCGCGCACGGCTTCGGCGCCGGCGGCTTCGCCGACATCTTCGAGGATATCTTCGGCGACATGATGGGCGGCCGTCAGCGCCGTTCGTCGGGCGGCCGCGAACGCGGCGCCGACCTGCGCTACAACATGGAAATCACGCTGGAAGAAGCTTTCTCCGGCAAGACGGCGCAGATCCACGTGCCGGCGTCGATCTCCTGCTCGGAATGCTCCGGCAGCGGCGCCAAGCCCGGTACGCAGCCGGTGACCTGCGCCATGTGCCACGGCCACGGCAAGGTGCGCGCCACGCAAGGCTTCTTCTCGATCGAGCGCACCTGCCCGCAATGCCAGGGCCGCGGCCAGACGATCAAGGATCCGTGCCCGAAATGCGCCGGCCAGGGCCGCGTCACCGAGGAGCGCTCGCTGTCGGTCAACATCCCGGCCGGCATCGAGGACGGCACCCGCATCCGGCTTGCCAATGAGGGCGAGGCGGGCCTGCGCGGCGGACCGTCCGGCGACCTCTACATCTTCCTCGCGGTCAAGCCGCACGAATTCTTCCAGCGCGACGGCGCCGATCTCTATTGCAAGGTGCCGATCTCGATGACGACGGCCGCCCTTGGCGGTTCCTTCGAGGTCACCACGCTCGACGGCACGCAAACCAAGGTGAAGGTGCCGGAAGGCACCCAGAATGGCCGCCAGTTCCGCTTGAAGGGCAAGGGCATGCCGGTGCTGCGCCAGCCCAATGTCGGCGACCTCTATATCCAGACGGCGGTCGAGACGCCGCAGAACCTGACGCGCCGCCAGCGCGAATTGCTGGAAGAGTTCGAGCAGCTCTCCTCGAAGGAAAATTCGCCCCAGTCGAGCGGCTTCTTCGCGCGCATGAAGGACTTCTTCGAATCGTTCGGCGAGAGCTGATCGGCGCAGCCCCGCATTTCGCACGGCTTGGGAAGGCGCGATCCGCTTCCCAAGCGTCATCAACACCTTATGCCAGCTTGACGCCTTGCCTTGTCCCACCCACCTGCTAAGTAGCGGATCGGGGGCGGAGCATTGAGGAGAGCTCGTGATGGCACGTAGTCCCGGGTTGCGCAAAGCGCTGGCCGAAAAATTCGACGACGAGCTGAAGTTCTTCAAAGGCTGGATCGACAAGCCGAAGACGGTCGGCTCGATCGTTCCCACCAGTTCCATCACCGCCCGCAAGATGGCGTCGATCGTCAATCCGAGATCCGGCCTGCCTGTGCTCGAGGTCGGCCCCGGCACCGGCGTCATCACCCGCGCCATCCTCGCCCAGGGCGTGAAGCCCGAAAACCTCTACGCGGTCGAATATTCGACCGACTTCGTGCGCCATCTGCGCGGGCTCTATCCCGGAGTCAACGTGATCGAGGGAGACGCCTTCAATCTCAATGCCACGCTCGGCGACAAGCGCGACATGGTGTTCGATTCGGTCGTCTCCGGCGTGCCGCTGCTCAATTTCCCGGTCGCCCAGCGCATCGCCTATGTCGAAAGCCTGCTCGACCGCATTCCCGCCGGACGGCCTATCGTGCAGCTCACCTACGGCCCGTTGTCGCCGATCCCGGCCGGGCGCGGCGACTACACGGTCGAGCATTTCGATTTCATCTTCCGCAACATCCCGCCGACGCAGCTGTGGATCTACCGGCGCGCAGCGCATTAGACGAGAAGGCAGTAGGGAAAAGTCTGGAAATCGAACCGCCCATTCCCCTACTGCCTAATGCCTATTCCCTCATCCGGCCGTTGATTTGAATGCTCCTTGGCTGTACCTGTCCCCGAACAAGGGTGGCCAATGGCAGTGATCCCACGAATCCTCGTCTTCGCCGGCTCGGTCCGCACCGGCGCCTATAGCGGCCGGACGGCCGATGTGGCGCAGAAGGAGCTCGCCGTGCAGGGCGCGGAGGTGACGCGCATCTCGCTCCGCGACTATCCACTGCCGATCATGGACGAGGACCTGGAAAAGGAAAAAGGCATCCCCGAGAACGCGATCAAGCTTGGCCGCCAGATCGCCGCGCATGACGGGTTGCTGATCGCGACGCCCGAATATAACGGCTCGATCCCGCCCTTGCTCAAGAACGCGATCGACTGGGTTAGCCGGATACGGCGCGAGGGCAGCCGTTCGTTCAGGCCGCTCTACGGCAAGCCCGTCGCTCTCTGCTCATCCTCGGAAGGCAAGTTCGCCGGCATACGCTGCATCAACCATCTGCGCGCGGTGCTGGTGCGTTGCCAGATGGAGGTGATCACGCCCGAATGCTCGGTTTCCGAGGCCGGCGAAGCCTTCGCCGAGGACGGACGATTCAGGGACGCCAGACTACACCAATCGATGGAGCGCCTATGCCGTACACTGATCGAAACCTCGCGCATGCTGTCCACCCGGATCGAGGCGTGATCAATTTCGCGGAGGCCGACACGATGCGGGACAGGTTGATCGTCGGGCTCGACGTGCCGACGCTGAAGGAAGCCGAGAAGGCGGTGCGCGAGCTCGAAGGCGCCATCTCGTTCTACAAGATCGGTTACCAGCTCGCCTTCGCCGGCGGGCTGGACTTCGCGCGGGAGCTCGCCAGCGGCGGCACCAAAGTGTTCCTCGACATGAAGCTGCTCGACATCGACAACACGGTCGCCAAGGGTGTCGAGAACATCGTCAAGATGGGCATGACGATGCTGACGCTGCACGCCTATCCCAAAACCATGAGAGCGGCGGTCGAGGCGGCCAGGGGCAGCGAGCTCTGCCTGCTCGGCGTGACGGTGCTGACCTCGATGGACGAGCAGGACGTGATCGACGCCGGTTATGAATACGACCCGCACACGCTGGTGCTCAGGCGCTCCGAACAGGCACTGCATGCCGGCATGGGCGGCGTCGTCTGCTCGGCCGAGGAGGCCGAAGCGGTGCGCCGCATCGTCGGCCCCGACTTGGCGGTGGTGACGCCGGGCATCCGGCCGTCGGGCAGCGACCATGGCGATCAGAAGCGCGTGGTGAGCCCGGCGCAGGCGATCCGCAACGGCTCCAGCCACCTGGTCGTCGGCCGGCCGATCGTCGCCGCGCCGGACAGGCGCGCGGCGGCCGAGGCGATCCTCGCCGAGATGCAGTCGGCCTGAGGACCAGTCCTTGTTCGGACAACGCAAACAGGAGAAGAAGAATGCCCAAGGGATATTGGATCGCCCGTGTCGATGTGCGCGACGCCGAGGGCTACAAGGACTATGTCGCGGCCGCGAAGCTCGCCTTCGACCGCTTCGGCGCGAAATTCCTGGCGCGCGGCGGCGAGCACGAAAAGGCCGAGGGTCCGGGGCGCGCCCGCAACGTCATCATCGAGTTCGAATCGCTGGCGGCGGCGCATGACTGCTACCACTCGCCGGAATACCAGCGCGCCGTCGCCATCCGCCAGAAAGTGGCCGACGGCGAGATCGTGCTGGTCGAGGGCATCTAGAGCAATTCCAGGAAAAGTGTGAGCGGTTTTCCGTCCGGAATTGCGTAACGCACTAAAGCCCTCGCCCCTTCGTCAGTGCAGCGTGTGCCGCTCGTCCATGGCGAGCGATTCCGCCTGGTGGCGATGGCCATGGATTTCGTAGCCGACGACGGTGACCGCCGGCGCCAGCGTCAGGATGATCAGGCACACCGCCATGTCCACGCCGGCAATGGCGGCGACGACGGCGAGTGCGGCGACCGCCGCCGTGGCCAGCAGCAGCCAGATGTGGAACGGGTCGAAGCGCTGCACGAGGTAATAGTAGAGCGCATAGATCCCGCCGAGGAAAATGGCGAGCGGGATCGCGGTCGAGAGCAGTGTCGCCAGCGGCCCGATCTGGGTCTTGTGCTCGATGAAATAGGCCGCGACATGCAGGCCGGCGCCGGTGGCGACGATCGCGGCCACGATGACCATCTGGCCGTAACCCCAGACGAATGAGCGGTCGCGGTGCGCATGCAGCACCGGCGCCGACGGCAGCATGTAGTAGCACCACCACATGCCGAAGGTGAGACCGGTGCCGGCGACGCCGACAAGGGCGGCATCGAGGTTCCAGCCCTGCTCCTCGACCACGGCCGACAGCGAGGCCAGCGTGCCGACGACCCCTTCGCCGAGCGCGATGATGGCGAACAGGCTATAGCGTTCGGCCATGTGATGCGCGTGCCAGGGCGTGCCGCCGTTCCTGCGCTCGGCGAGCACGGGCCCGGCGAGCTCGACCAGCAAAAGGACGACGGCGAGCACGGCGCTGGTGGCGATCGAAAAATCGGCCAGGATCTGCACCACCCAGCCGACCTGGGCGATGGCGATAGCCGTGACATAGGTGAGGCAGATGTCGCGACGCGCCGGATCCTGCCTGGCCGCGCGCAGCCACTGGAAGATCATGGCGACGCGCATGATGACGTAGCCCAGCACCATGATGGAATTGTCGAGATGCTCGCCATGCTCGATCGAGGCGAACATGCGCGGCAGGCCGATGGCCAGCACCAGCACGCCGATCATCTGCACCATGGTGATGAGGCGGAAAAGCCAGTCGTCGGTGTCATAGGCCGAGGCGAACCAGGAGAAATTGATCCAGGCCCAGCAGATGGCGAAGCCGGCGAAGCCGAAGCCGAGCAGGCCGACCGCGTAATGGCCCTCTGCCAGGGCGTGCGCCAGCTGCGAGGCGGCAAGGCCGAAAGCGGTGACGAAGGTCAGGTCGAAGAGCAGCTCGAGCGGCGTGGCGACGCGATGCTCCTCATGCGGGTCGCGCCCGCCCATGCGCTTCAAGTGATGGTGGAGATTTTGAACGCTGACGGGCGTTGTGCTCATTGCGCGGCTCTCGTTGACAGAGCCGCGACAGTAGAGGCGAAGAACCAAGCGTCAAGGCGGGGGTGTTGCGTCGCTGACCTGTGTGAAGCGGATCGTCGTTTCACGCAGCAGCCGAGCCGGAGACAGCAGGCGCCGATGCTTCGCTGGAGATTTGCCGGAACGTTCATCGCTTCGTCATCCACGGGTCTGCGCGCGTCGCTTCGCTCCGTGCTCCGCCCTGGAATGACGAAGTCGTTAGGTCTCAGCCAATCATGCGTGTCACGACCGCAACCGGCTCGCTGCCGTCTCGGCCATCGCATCGGCAAGGCTCATGCCCCATTCCCTGCGGCAATAGTCGCGGAAATCGAAGCAGGGCAGGCCGGGGCAGACCTCGAACTCGATGAGGTGCACGGTGTCGTCGGCCTCGACCCTGAAGTCGATGGAAAAGACATCCCGCAAGCCAAGGCCGCCGATCAGCCTCTGCGCGACGGCGCGGATTTTCCGATCCGCCTCCGGCTGACTGGCGCCGACCGCCTCAAGCTCCGGCTCGACATAGGTGCCCGCATCCTTCGCCGCCTGGCCGGTGTCGCCATAGAGCGCCATCGAGTCGGCCATGGTCTGGAAATCGCCGCCGGAATCGACGAAGAAGATGCCCAAGGCCTCGACGCCGGTTTCGGGCTTCAACCCCAGGAAGCTCGCCCGCACATTGCGGCCGGCGACATAGGGCTGGACGACGACGTCGTCGCGATAGTGGGAAAAGACACGCCGGCTAAGCTCCAGCGCGTGGCCGAGATAGCCGATGCGCGAATCCGGCCAGATGCCGATCTTGGCGCCCAGTCGGTTGGGCTTCACGAACCAGCCTTTCGGCGAGGCCGGCGGTTCGACCAGCCACTCGCCGTTGCGGGCAAGGCCGGCCTGCGGCGCCGGCAGGCCGAGCGCGCCGAGCACGGCGCCGGAGCGGAGCTTGTCCTGGCAGAGCGCGAACAGCGAATCGTCGGCGCCGATGGTGCGCAGGCCGTTGAGGCGGGCCATTGCGGGTGCTGCCCCGCCGCGGAAATAGGCTATGCCGTCGGTCAACGTCCAGACCAGCGTGCTCGCGGGATCGGCCTTCGCCAGAACCGGCGCCGCATTGTCGAGCTCGACAGGCTTGAAGGCGATCCCCCGCTTCCCGCAAGCTGCCGCGAGCAGGTCGAACTCCGGTGCGAGGTCGGTCGACTGCGCCAGATAAGAGGAGATCTCGATGGCGCGCTCCGTTGGATAGCCGGCGGCGACGAGCCGGTCGAAACAGGGCCTTTCCGGTTCGTAGACAAGGATCAGCGTCGGCTGCGGCATCGAATGCTCCGGGCGAAATCAGGCGCTACCATCGCATGGCCGCAGCGGCCGGCTTGCGGGAAACCGACCGGGCCAAGGCGATTGCCTGATAGTGCTGACCTGCCTTAGGCGATCAGCACCCGCGGCTCGAAGCGGCCGTTGACCGGGATATCGAGCAGGAAGGTCATCCCGGCCTGCGGATCGAGAGCGCGCTGTTTTTCGTCCTTGCCGCTCCAGGCCGAGGTCACGGCGAGGCGATCGGCTTTCGCGCCGACAAAGGCGGGGCAGGAAGCCTGCGTCACCGGCATCGCGATCTCGCGCAGCAGCGTGCCGTCCGGCGCATAGGCCTTCACCGCCTTGCCGCCCCAGACGGCGTTCCACAGCACGCCGTCGCGATCGACGACCGAACCGTCGATATAGCCTTTCGAGGAGCGGTGATCGACGAACACTTTCACTTCGCCGGCCGGCAGACCGGTCGCCGGATCGCAGGCGACGCGCATCAGCAGCCCGGTCGCTGTGTCGGTGTAGTAGGCGATTTTGCCGTCCTCCGAGAAGCAGATGGAATTCGAGACGGTGATGCCCGAAAACAGCCGGCGCAATTCGCCCTTGAAGAACCAGTAGATCGAGCCGGCGCCCTTCTCCTCGCCCTTGCCCATCGTGCCGGTCCACAGCGCGCCGCAGGGATGGACGCGCGAATCGTTGGAGCGCGTCAGCGGGTTGTCGGCCTCGATCGGCGTGTGCAGCGTCAGCCTGCCGGTTTTCACGTCGCGGACCTGCAGGCCGGTCTCGGTGGCGATGAGCTGGCGCTCGTCGTCAATGACGGCGATGGCGCTGGCCATGACGCCGAGATCATGGATTTTCAGCGCGCCGGCGAGCGGCTTTTCCAGGAGCTTGCCGTTGACGATGTCGAACCAGAACAAAGTGTCGGTGGCGGGATCGTAGCTCGGGCCTTCGCCAAGTTCGCAGATATGGTCGGAAAAAACCGAAACGCCGTCCATCGTCATCCTCCGAAAGCTTCGTCCCAGGCGGCGACCGCGGCGCGGGCGCGCAGCGCGACGTCCTCGACCGACGCGCCCGGCTTGTAGAGGCTGGACCCGAGGCCGAAGACGCTGACGCCGACCGCCTTGTAGCCGGCAAAGTCCTTGTCCGAGACGCCGCCGACCGCGCCGATCAGGGTTGTGGGCGGCAGCACCGCGCGGATGGCGGCGATGCCGCTCGACCCAAGCACGCTCGCCGGGAAGAATTTCAGCGCCGAGCCTCCTAACCGGATCGCCTGGAAGGCCTCGGTGGGCGTGAACACGCCCGGCATCGTCACCATGCCATGATGCATGGCGCGGCCCATCACCTCGGCATCGATGTTGGGACTGACCAGCAACTTGCCGCCGGCCTTGTGCAGGGCGTCGACATCGGCGGCGGTCAGCACTGTGCCGGCGCCGATCAGCGCGGTTTGCGGCAGCGCCTTGACCAGATCGGCAATGGAGACGAATGGCTCCGGCGAATTGAGCGGCACCTCGATCGCCTCGATGCCGGCGTCATGGATCGCCCGGCCGATCGCCACGGCCTCGGACGGCTTGAGGCCGCGCAAGATGGCGACCAGGCCGCGCTTGAGCTTCGGAAAGGGTGCGGTCTGGCTCATGAAGCGCCTCCAATCATGCCGTTCTCGCGCGCGGCCTCGGCGAGGCCGGCGCGCACCGCTTCATCGGCGTCGACCGTGCGAAAAGCAAGGCCGGCAAGGCCGAGCGCCGCGCCATAAAGCGTCGCCAGCGCGCCTGAGGCGACCAGCACGACCGGCGCCTCGCTTGCGCCGTAGCGTCGCTTGGCCGAGGCGATCTCGCCGCCGATCAGAAGCCCGGACAGGCATGCCGCCGCGTCGGTGGACTGCAAGTCCTGCAGAAGCCCGGCGGCGCGGATGGCAAACAGTTTCGAGGTGACGTCGCCGCCCTCGCCCAAGGCCCGTTCGCACCATTGCCGGAAGAATGGGCTGTCCGCCGCGACCGGAGCGGGATGCTCGCCGAGCGAATGTTTCAGGATCGAGTGCGCGGCCAATACGGAAAACAATTCGCCGGTCGGCCAGGTGCCGAAGCCTTCGACGGCGTCGTCCGCGACAGCGACCCATTTCGAATGCGTGCCCGGCATGCAGACGAGGTGCTGCCCCTTTGCCGGCAAACCGGCGCCGGCAAGCTGGGTTTCCTCGCCGCGCATGACGTCCGGCGCCTCAGTCAGGCGCTGCGCGAGGCCGGGCACGATGCGGATGTCGCGGCTCAGGCCCTCGATGCGGGCCGCACCCGCAAGGATGGCGCCGATCGGCGCCGGCACGGTGACGTAGGGCGCCTCGATCCAGCCCTGCCGGGAACCGGCCATGCCGCAGATGATGACCGGCAGCGTGTCCGGCGCGCCCATGGCGTCCAGATGGCCTTCCAGCACCCTGGCAAAACCTTTTTCGCGGGCGGTGATCAGCCCGTCGTCTCCGCGCCGCTCGGCAAGCACCTTGCCTGAGCCGTCGAGCAGCCAGGCCCTGAGCCTGGTCGTGCCCCAGTCGAGCGCGGCGACCGCGGGCGCCGGACTCACAGGAAGCCTCCGTCGACGATCAGCATCTGGGCGGTGAGCATGCGTGAGGCATCCGAGGCCAGGAACAGCACCGTGCCGAGCATGTCGTCGGGCTGCATGACGTCCTTGATGCATTGCTTGGCGACATGGGCGGCCAGCCCTTCATCCGTGACCCAAAGCTCGCGCTGGCGTTCGGTGATGACCCATCCCGGCGCCACCGCGTTGACGCGGATGCGGTCCTGCCCGAGCTTGCCGGCGAGGCCTTTTGTCAGGCCGAGTATGCCTGCCTTGGCCGCGGTATAGGCCGGCATATCGGGATGGTTGATCAAATAGGAGGTGGAGGTGAAGTTGATGATCGAGCCGCCGCCGGCGCGCTTCATGCCCGGCGCCACGGCCTGCGCGGTGAAGAAATGCGGCCGCAGGTTGATGGCGAGGTTGTTGTCCCAGAACTCGACCGTGACATCCTCCACGGCATGGCGATCGTCGAGCGCGGCGTTGTTGACCAGCACCGTGACGTCGCCATGTGCTTCGGCAGCTTTCGCCGCGGCGGCGCGCAGCGCCACGATGTCGCGCAAATCGGCCTTGAGATAGAGCGGGCGGCGGCCGAGCTCCTTCTCCAGCCGGTCGGCAAGGGCCGCGCTCGGCTTGTCGGCGATGTCGATGAAGGCGACTTTCGCGTTCTGCCGCATGAAACCTTCGGTCAGCGCCGCGCCGATGCCGGAGCCGCCGCCCGTGATCAGCACCGAGGCGCCGTCGAGGTCGGCGAAAAGCGCCGATGGCATCATGATCTTTTCTCCCTTTGGCCGGCGCGCATCCTAGCCACGCCGGGCCGGGGGGCAAGGGTGAAAAGGCGGATTCGGGAGCTTATGTCCGACAAATGAGGCACTCCCCCTCACCCTGCCTCCGCTTCGCTCGGCTGACCATTCCGGGGCGAGCCACGGGTCTCGCCCGTCCTTCGGACCCCCGAGGGGCGAGGAGATTGCCGGCGCCGGCGCTAGCCTCTTCTCCTCAGCGGGAGAAGGCGGCCGCGAAGCGGCCGGATGAGGGGGCCGGCACCGCCCTATGCATTCCCAAAAGCCCGGTCAAATCGCCTTGGCGTGCAGCGCGCCGCGATAGGAATCGCGCAGATAGCCGAGCGTGGCGTCGGCATCGGCCGGCTTGCCGAACAGGTAGCCCTGGCCGCCGGCGCAGCCGAACTGGACGAGGCGGTCAGCCTGCGCCTCGTCCTCGATGCCCTCGGCCACGACATCCATGCCGAGCCCTTCGCACATGGCGAGGATGGCGCGGATGATGTGCTCGGACGGGCGGTCGTCGAGGATGGAGGAGACGAAGGCGCGATCGATCTTGAGCTTGTCGAAATGGAACTCGCGCAGGCGTCCGAGCGACGACTGTCCAGTGCCGAAATCGTCGAGCGAGACGCGGATGCCGACGCGCCGCAGATCCTCGACGATCTTCTCGGCCGAGGCCGGGTCGTTCATCAGGCCGGTCTCGGTGATCTCGATCTCCAGCCGGCGCGGATCGAAGCCGGTGCGCTCGAGGATCGCCAGGATATGCAGGCCGGTGTTCTGGTCGACGAGCTGCGAGGGCGACAGGTTGAAGGACAGGAACAGCTCCTTCGGCCAGCTGCGCGCCGCCTCGGTCGCCTTGCGCAGCACCAGCTGCGACAGCGGGCCGATGATGCCGCGTTCCTCGGCGATCGGGATGAAGACCGATGGCGGCACGACGCCGAGATCGCGGTCGGTCCAGCGCGCCAGCGTCTCGAAGCCGATGGTGCGGCGGCTGTTCAGGTCGACGATCGGCTGGAAATGCGGCTCGACCTCGCCGGCCGAGACGGCGCGTCGCAGCGCCTGCTCGATGCGGGTGACGCGCTTGGCCGCCTCCTCCATCTCGCGGGTGTAGACGACGACGCGGCCGCGGCCCGAACGCTTGGCGTGATAGAGCGCGGTCTCGGCCTTGTTGATCAGGATCTCGGTGGTCTCGTCGCCGGAATAGAACAGCGAGCAGCCGACCGAGGCCGAGAGCCTGGCGGTGCGCTCGCCGACATCGTAGGGCGCCGACAGGATCTCGATCAGCATGCGCGACTTCTCGGCCGCCTGCTCCTCCGAGAACACCATCGGGTAGAGATAGGCGAATTCGTCGGCGCCGATGCGGCATACGGTGGAATAGCCATCCATCGAGGCGCGCAGCCGCATCGCCACCTGAACCAGGATGTCGTCGCCGGCCTTGTGGCCGAACAGGTCGTTGATCGGCTTGAAGCCGTCGAGGTCGAGAATGCCGACGGTGAAGGGCGCGGGATCGTCGGCGCGGTCGCTGATCAGGCGATCGACCTTGTCGAAGAAGCGACGATGGTTGCCGAGCCCGGTCAACGAATCCGTGAAGGCCAGATCCGTGTTTTCCTTGCCTGGCTGACCGGTGCCAAACGTCGTTTGCATCATGTCCCTGTTCTTACGGCGGTATTTCTCTTCACACTGGCAGCAAAGCGTTTAGGAAAAGTATCGAGAAAATCGATTTTCCGAAGGTCCCCAAAAAAGGTCGCGCTTCGAACCTCCTCACGCGGTTATTCGCGGAACCGCCGCGCACTTTTCCTGGAATTGCTCTTAGCCGGCTTGCCTGACGCGATAGAGGGAGACCGGGCTCTCTTTCTCGCTGATCGGCTCGAGCCAGTCCGGCACCCTGCCACGCAGCAGGTCGGCCAGGAAGCCCTGCGGCGCCTTTCGGGTCAGGATCACGGTCTCGACATTGCCGGGGCAGACGGCGACAAGGCCGACACGATGCGCCTCGACGATTGCGCGCGCGTCATCGGCCGAGCCGAGAAAGGCGTCCAGCGCCAGGAGATTGCCGGCGACATTGCGGTGATAGGGGCCGGCGAAGACGCGATGGCTGCTATAGGCCAGCACCGGCGCTCCGAGATTGGAGATCGCCAGCACGGTGGTATCGGCCATGCCGCCGAGCGGCGCGAAACTGGCCTTCTTCTCGCAGGTCGTGTCCGCGGCGCCGCCGTCGCCGACGGGTTTGCCTTTATCCAACGCCACCGAGGCGGCCGCGGCGACGCCCGTCCAGACCGGGTTGATCGAGACCAGCCAGACGGCCACCAGGCGCAGCGCCACGCCGAGCGAGGAGCTGGTTTCGGCTCGCGCCCGCCATTTGGCGATCCAGGCCGACAGCGGGATGACCGCGAAGGCGATCGAGAAGGTAGTGGCGCGCACCTGCCAGGCGCCGACCGCGAAAGCGATGGCCAGCAGTGCCGTGACGAGGCTGTCCTGCCGCCGCCAGCCGCCGCGGCGCAGACGCAGCGCCATCAGGATGATCGCCACCAGCGGCGTCACATAGCGCGCCGCGACGCGCGCCGGATCGCGGACGATGAGCGTGAGCAGCGACTGGGCCTCGTCGACATGGTCAAGCCACAGTTCCTTGAGGCGCGGGTCGAGCGAGCCATAGGGCGCGGAGAGGCATTGCGGGAACAGCACCGCCACGACCACGCCGAGGACGACGCCCAGCGCGGCGAGCGACCCAAACCTGCGCCGCCAGCTGCCGGCGGCCGGCCCGATGGAGGTGATGGCCGCCAGCCCTACGCCGGCAATCGCCGCGACGACCAACTGCGCGACCGAGAAGGCATCGCACTGCGCCGCGCCCCATGCGGAAGGCGGAACCGTCGTGACGAAGACAACCGCCGCGATGCCGGCGAAACCGAGGCCGAAATCCCGGGCGATCGTCCGCTCGCCGTCCGGATCGGCGACGAACAGCAGCGCCACGCAAAGGCCGATGGTGGCGACATAAGGCACGGTTTCCATGCCGATGGCGAGCGTCAGCGCGGCGCAAAGGCCGGACAACAACGCGGCCCGGCGCCGCGCGGGCGCTTCGAGCAGCAAAGCGAGGCTCGCCATGGTGAGCATCAGCTGGACGTTGTGGTGGTCGAGCGCGCCGGGGTCGTAGATGCCGATGAAGTAATAGCCGGCGGCGCCGACCAGGATGGCCGGCAGCACCGCGCCACCGCCGCCGAAGCTGCGCGCGGCGCGGGCGGTGAAGAACAAGGTCGACCAGAAGAGCAGCGCCGGCCACAGCACCTGCGCCACGTCCTCGCCGAGCGGCCTGCTGCCGGTGAGCGCCGAGGCGGCAAGCGCGATCACGGCGATCGGCGCGTCGACCAGCCGCGACCAGTGCATGACGAAGCCGCCTTCCATCCCCATCCGGTACTGGTGCAGGTCGAACCAGCCCTGGCCCGCCAGCAGGTCGCGGACCTCGACGAGGCGCAGCAGATTGTCGTTGTCGCCGCCTGCATCGGTCAATTGGCCGAAGCCTGTCCACGCGTCGAAGGCGAAGGCGAGCAGGGCCGCCAGCAGCGTCAGCGCCAGATCGGACTTCCAGGTGGCGGCGCCGTTCTCGGCTGTGCCCATTTGCCGTGGCCTTTGAAGGAGAGGATCGGTTTAAACCTAGCCTTAACGGCTTCAATAAATAGTAAAACGGCTCGACGGGGCCGGCATGAGAGACGGTCGGAGGCTGGGTCGGGCGCCCGGAGACAGACATGCCGCATGCAGTCCGCCACGAGCCGGTCATCGCCGTGCTCCTGCCTTGCTACAATGAGGAGCTGACGATCGGCGAGGTCGTGCGGCGCTTCCGCGAGACGCTGCCTTCGGCCGCGATCTATGTCTACGACAACAATTCCAAGGACCTCACGGCGCTGAAGGCCCGCGCCGCCGGCGCCATCGTCGTGCGCGAGCCGCGTCAGGGCAAGGGCAATGTGGTGCGGCGCATGTTCGCCGACATCGATGCCGACATCTATGTGATGGCCGACGGCGACGGCACCTACGCGCCGGAGGATGCGCCGCAGCTGATCAACGTCCTGCAGACCGAACGCTCCGACATGGTGGTGGGCACCAGGCGCGGCGTGACCGACGATGCCGGCCGCAACGGCCACGCCTTCGGCAACCGCGTCTTCAACCGCCTCTACAAGGGCCTGTTCGGGACCGACTTCACCGATATCTTCTCCGGCTACCGGGTGTTTTCGCGCCGCTTCGTCAAGAGTTTCCCAGCCGTTTCCGGCGGCTTCGAGATCGAGACCGAGATGTCGGTGCATGCCTCGCAGCTGAAACTGCCGGTGAGCGAGATGGCGCTCGATTACGGCCGCCGTCCGGAGGGCTCGTCGTCGAAACTGTCGACCTTCCGCGACGGCGCCAGGATCCTGTGGATGTTCGCCATGCTGGTGAAGGAGACGCAGCCGCTGCGCTTCTTCGGCACCTTCGCGCTGTTCTTCCTGGCCGCCAGCATCGGCCTGATGATCCCCGTGCTCGTCGAATTCGCCGAGACGGGGCTCGTGCCGCGCATGCCGACCTGGGTGCTGTCGATCGGCATGCTGCTTCTGGCCATGCTCTCGATGATGACCGGCTTCATCCTCGATTCGGTGTCGCGCGGCCGGGCCGAGCAGAAGCGCATCTTCTACCTGTCGATTTCCTCCGGCCGTGCCGAGCGCCAGGCAGCCGGGCAGGCCTTGCCGAAGAGCGAGCCGGGCAAGGCCCCACGGGCAGCTTAGTGGGCCGTCTCTTCCGCTTCGCCCTCGCCGGCGGCATCGGCTTCGTCGCCGACGCGGCGGCGCTCTGGCTGCTGCTTGCCACCACGCCGCTCGGCCCGCTCTTGGCGCGGGTGCTGTCGATCGGCTTCGCGCTCTGCGTCACCTGGCAGATCAACCGCCACCTGACCTTCGCGCCGTCGAGCCGGGGCCTCGCGGAGGAAGGCGCGCGCTATGGCGGCGTCGGCATCGCCACCAGCATCGTCAATTACCTGGTCTATTGCGCCATCCTGCTCGCGCTGCCGGCGCTGCCGCCGCTGGCGGCGCTCGCCATCGCCTCGATCGTCGCGATGACGCTGTCCTTCCTGGGCTATTCCAGGCTGGTCTTCGACCGCTGAGACCGTTTGGAAATTCTACTCTGGCGGCCATCTGATGGCGTTTTCTGCGCTTCCGGTGCTCACGGACCAAAAGTCCGCTGCGCTCCGGTTCTCGAAACCACCACCATATGACTCGCCAGAGCGAATTTCGAAACGGTCTCTGAGCGTCTGCACCAAGCGAGCACGATTGGCAGACGCCGCCAATTTCCTTATATCGGCGGCTGAGTTCGCCGGAGACCCGAGATGCCGCTGAAAATCGCTGTCCAGATGGACCATGTCTCCACCGTGTCGATCGCCGGCGACACGAGCTTCGCGCTGTCGCTGGAGGCCCAGCGGCGCGGCCACAAGCTCTTCCACTACACGCCCGACCGGCTGTCGATGCGGGACGGAAAGGTGTTCGCGCGCATCGAGGAGATGCAGGTGCGCGACGAGAAGGGCAACCACTATTCGCTCGGCGAGAAAGTGCGCACCGACCTTTCCGAGATGGACGTGGTGCTGCTGCGGCAGGACCCGCCCTTCGACATGAACTACATCACCACCACGCACATATTGGAGCGCATCCATCCCAAGACGCTGGTGGTCAACGATCCGGCCTGGGTGCGCAACAGTCCGGAAAAGATCTTCGTCACCGAGTTCCCGGACCTGATGCCTGAGACGCTGATCACCAAGGACCCTCAGGAGGTGGCCGCCTTCCGCAAGGAATTCGGCGACATCATCGTCAAGCCGCTCTACGGCAATGGCGGCGCCGGCATCTTCCATCTGCACGAGGCCGACCGCAACCTCGCCTCGCTGCTCGAGATGTTCGGCCAGCTGTTCCGCGAGCCCTATATCGTGCAGCGCTACCTCAAGGACGTGCGCAAGGGCGACAAGCGCATCATCCTGATCGACGGCGACCCGGTTGGCGCCATCAACCGCGTGCCGGCCGAGCACGATTCCCGCTCCAACATGCATGTCGGCGGCCGCGCCGAGAAGACCGAGCTGACGGAGCGCGAGCGCGAGATCTGCGCCCGCATCGGACCGGCGCTGAAGGAACGCGGTTTCATCCTCGTCGGCATCGACGTGATCGGCGACTACATGACCGAGATCAACGTCACCTCGCCGACCGGCGTGCGCGAAGTGCAGCGCTTCGGCGGCGCGGATATCGCGGCCCTGTTCTGGGATTGCGTGGAAGGGAAGCGGGGGTAATTCTCGCCACGACGCCCGTTGCATGAGCGGGAACGATGTTCCTGTAATGTTCTTGCCTCGGCCGCAAATCTGTGGTTGTCTGGCGTGAGGTCTTGCGCGGGCTGATGGCAGCGTCGCGCGGAACTGCATCCGGGGGCGCGGGAAACATGGTGGCGCGGGTTCGCACGGTGGCTTTCCAGGGCATCGAGGCCTTGCCAGTCGATGTCCAGGTGATGGTCGGGCCGGGCAAGGTCGGCATGCAGATCGTCGGTCTGCCGGACAAGGCGGTGGCCGAAAGCCGCGAGCGCGTGCAGGCAGCACTCCATGCATCCGGCCTGTCGATGCCGTCGAAGAAGGTGACGGTGAACCTCGCGCCGGCCGATCTCCCCAAGGAGGGCAGCCATTACGACCTGCCGATCGCGCTCGGCCTGATGGCGGCGCTTGGCGCCATTCCGGGCGATATGCTGGCCGGTTACGTGGTGCTTGGCGAATTGTCGCTCGACGGCACAATCGCGGGCGTGGCCGGCGCGCTGCCGGCGGCCATCGGCGCCAATGCGGAGAACAAGGGCCTGATCTGCCCCTTCGCCTGCGGGCCGGAGGCGGCCTGGGCCGGCAAGGATTTCGACATCCTTGCGCCGCGCAGCCTGATCGCCATCGCCAACCATTTTCGCGGCACGCAGGTGCTGTCGCGGCCCGAGGCCGGCATCCAGCTGGCGGCGCGCGACCTGCCCGACCTCGCCGATATCAAGGGCCAGGAGAGCGCCAAGCGGGCGCTCGAGGTGGCGGCCGCCGGCGGGCACAATCTCCTGATGGTCGGGCCGCCCGGCGCCGGCAAGTCGATGCTGGCGCAGCGGCTGCCCTCGATCCTGCCGCCGCTGGCGCCCAAGGAGCTGCTCGAAGTCTCGATGATCGCGTCCGTCGCCGGCGAGCTCGGCGAAGGCAAGCTCACCGACCGGCGGCCGTTCCGCGCCCCGCATCACTCCGCTTCGATGGCGGCGATGGTCGGCGGCGGCCTGCGCGCGCGTCCAGGCGAAGCCTCGCTCGCCCATCACGGCGTGCTGTTCCTCGACGAATTGCCGGAATTCTCACCGCAGACGCTGGATGCGCTGCGCCAGCCGCTGGAGACGGGCGACTGCATGATCGCGCGCGCCAACCACCGCGTCACCTATCCGGCGCGCATCCAACTGGTGGCCGCGATGAATCCGTGCCGCTGCGGCATGTCGGGCGAGCCCGGCTATCGCTGCCTGCGCGGCGACCGTTGCCGCACCGAGTACCAGGCGCGCATTTCCGGTCCGATGCTCGACCGCATCGACCTTCGGATCGAGGTGCCGGCGGTCTCGGCAAGCGACCTGATCCGGCCGGACAAGGCCGAGACGAGCGCCGCGGTGGCGCAGCGCGTGGCGCGTGCGCGCACCATGCAGCGCGAACGGCTGGAACGGCTGGGGGCTGCCGCCACCACCAACGCGCATTGCCCGCCTTCGATCATCGAGGAGGTCGCCAAGCCCGATGCCGCCGGCCTGACGCTGCTCAAGGACGCCAGCGAAAAGCTCGGCTTCTCGGCGCGGGCCTATCACCGCGTCTTGAAGGTGGCGCGCACGCTGGCCGACCTCGACGCCAGCGAAACCGTCGGCCGCATCCATCTCGCCGAGGCGATTTCCTATCGCATGAGCGCGGAGCGGATGGCGCAGGCGGCTTGATCGCGCAACCACCCAGGCGCTGTCAGAGTGACGAGCCTCACGCTCCCGTCAGCGCACCATGGACGAGCGCGCGCAGCTCCTTGCGCACCGGAATAGCGCTCGAAGGCAGCAGTTGCGTGAAGAGAATGACCACCATGTCGTCGACCGGACTCACCCAGAAGAAGGTGCCTGCCGCCCCGCCCCAGCCATAATCGCCCGCTTGCGCCGAAATTTGCGCCTTGGCCGGATCGAGGACGACGGAGCCCAACAGACCGAACCCGACGCCGTCAAACTGAGTCTCGGCCCAAACCTCGGTTGCCAACGAAGCAAGATCGCCCGGCAGATGATTGCATGCCGCCAATCTCAGAGTGCGGGAACTGAGGATGCGCTCGCCGTTCAGCTCACCTCCAGCACGCAGCATTTCGGCAAACCGCCAGTAATCGTCGATGGTTCCGACGAGCCCACCGCCGCCGCAAAACGTATCAACCTTGCCTTGCCGCCATGCCGAAACCTCCGGCGCTTCGTTCAAGGCCATGCCGGCCGCGGTCACCTCATACATCGGGGGAAAGCGGCCGATCCCGGTGTCCGGTACGGAGAAGCCGGTGTCGGCCATGCCGAGGGGCTCAAAAATGCGCTTCGCAAAGTACTTGTCGAGCGTCAGTCCGGAAACGACTTCCACGATGCGGCCGATGACATCGGACCCCGCGCTGTATTGCCACCGCGTGCCGGGCTCCCATTCCAATGGTAGCTCCGCGATCCTGCGCACCATCTTGTCGAGCCCGCCATAATCCTTGGCGAGGCCGAGCGCTTCCTTCGCATAGGCCTCGCCAAGCAGGCGCGGGCCTGTGAAGAGGCTCAGACCCGATGTGTGGGTCAGCAGATGATGGATCGTCGGCCTCGTTTTGACGGGCACCGTCTGGTCGAGCGACGTTGCGCCCGGTATCAAAAGCTGCATGTCCTTGAATTCCGGCAGGTAGACTTCGACCGGATCGTCGAGATGCACGCGCGCCTCCTCGTACAGCATCAACAGCGCGACGGCGGTGACCGGTTTGGTCATCGAGTAGATGCGGGCGATGAGGTCACGTTGCCAAGGCCGCCTGGCTTCGACGTCGGCGTATCCGGCACAGTCGAAAAAGGCGAGCTTTCCGTGGCGGGCGATGAGCACGGCGCCGCCAGGCCAGCGCCCGGTGTCGGCATAGCGCTGCATCCACCGCTTCAGTCGCTTCAGCCGCGTCGTGTCGAAGCCGAGATCCGCGGGGTCGCGAACTGGTTCGCCGCCAAATTGACTCATCGCACCAATGTCCCCTCGCAATGGAAGGCCTTTTGTGAAGCGCCTCAGTTTGAAAGCGATGCGGTGGTTCGCGGCGCGAAGAAACATGTCCATCGCATCCGCAATTTGCCGACGCGGTACGTCGGATAGAGATTTTCACAGATATGGTACTTGTCGTCGGGAGCCGATTGGACGCGGTCTCGTGGGACAAACCATTCGCCCGTCGGCGGGTCATTGCGGGCATAGGGCTGCGGTTGCCTGACGTAATAGCCCTCCGGCGTCGATCTGACATCGCTTGACGTGACAGGATGACAATCGTGACCGCCGCAGCATTCGAGATGGAGAACCGGGTCGGTTTTGCCCGAATACCAGCTGTGGGCGTTGGCGTGGCTGGCCGAAACAAGACATACCCAGGCTAGATGCCCCAGAAACTGGCCCATGGATTTGCGCCCTCTCGCCTTTGCTTATATCATATTAGCATAATCTAATCTATTGGCTGAGGTCGCATAACTTGGCGCATAGGTCTGACTGAAACCGAGTCCGATCAGGCCGCGCGCGTCGCCTGTGCAATCAACGGCGGTCGCGGCGTAATCCATCTTAGGTCGCGGTCGAACCGTCCCGCACCGATCCTTCCATTATTCACGTCAGTCGGTTGCGGGGATCAGCTTCTGCAATGTCGGCGCCAGGATCATGCCGAAGGTCAGGACATCGCCATAGGCCCGCGCGGAAATCATCGCCCCGTGCACGGTCGCCATGAAGGCTTCCGCCTCGGCGCGCGGCGCGGCGGCGATCGTCAATGTCCCCTGCGCGGCGCCGCGCTCGAAGACGCGGGTCAGCCACCCCGAGAGAAACTGAAAATAGGCCCGGACCTCCACGGCTACCTCGGGCGGAAGGGCCGGAAGCTCGCTGGCGAGCAAGGCGCAGACGCAGATCGGCCTGCTCGCGTCCTCGATGCACTGCGCCCAGAAGCCGGTGTAGGTTCGCAGCAACTCGGGCGGCCCGGGCACATTGCGTTCCAGTTCCGTCATGCCCGTGACGGCGTCCTCGAGGTAGCGCCTGACCAGGGTCTGCACGAGGTCGACCTTGCTCGGGAAATGATGATGGATGCTGGCCTTGCGGATACCGACCACCTCGGCGATATCGGCGTAGCTGAAGCCGTTATAGCCGCCGGCGACGATGAAGCGTCGCGCGGCGGCCAGTATGTCATCGGCGGTATTCGAAGGGGCAGTGTTCGAGGGCTTATCCATGGACATGCCTAACCTCCAGCGGCGGAAATCTCAACGCGCGGCTTGCGGCGACTTGGCGAGGATATCGCTGACCGAAAGCCACACGGCGGACACCAGGAAGTAGAAGGCGCCGAAAGCGGCATAGGGCGCCACGTTGGCGATGCCGATGGCTTCCGTGCCGCCGGCCATCTTGACGAAGAACAGGCCGGCCAGCGCCGACTGGGCGCCGCTCAGGATCATCGCCCACTGCGCGCCGTTGGTCTTCCAGCGCCGCAGCGCGGTCAGCAGCTGAAACGCTCCGGAGATCGCGGCCCAGACGCCATAGACGGCGAGCACCGCGTTCATGCTGTGGCCAAGCGCGACGGCGACCGCAACCGCGGTGAGGATGCTGACGACGAAATTGAGCAGCTGCGACTTGTTGCGGCCGAGACCGCCGCTGCGCTTCGCGTCGACATAGTTGGCGAGCGCGTCCCAGGCGGGGTAAGCCACCAGCATGACCGCGGCGAGCGTCGGAACCGTCCCGGCGACGGCGAAGGCCGCCAGGACCCAGGCCGCCGATACGGCAAAGCGCAGATAATAGTAGCTCTTGAGCCAAGCGTTCGAAGACGGGGCGCGGCTGTGATCGTTCATTTGTCCAGACATGGTCGGATCTCTCGTTTAGTCTGCCTACCAACTAGTAGGTAGATTCCTAACTGTCAAGGCATCCAGGGCCGGCCGGCGATCACCTTGACATCTCATCTAGGTGATCGGCGCACTTGCCGGCTGGCGACGGCCGTTTTCCCCGCCTGGCGCGCGGCCGCGAACCGCCATAGGCTTGTGTCGACGTGAATTAATAGAGGAGGCGAAGGGTATGTTCAGGAAAGGGATGGTCGTGGCCGCCGCGGCGTTGATGCTGGGCAGTGTTTTGCACGCTTCAGCCGCAGGTCAAGGAGGGCATGGCGTACGGAACCATGTTGTAAAACATGGCTCCGGAACCCATAAGGTCAAACAAGGCATACGAAAGCCTGCCGCAAAAGCTGGCGGCAAGAGTCGGAAGTTGACTGCATCTCACCTAGCGCAGCCCAACAACAACATTGCCGTGGGCGGGCCTTATGTCGGTTTGAAATACATCGGAAACGTTCCGTGACGAGCCGCTGCCGTTCAGGCGATCGGCCGCCGGCGCCTACCGCACGCGCTCCCGTGCCTTCAGCTCCAGCCGCCGCGCGTGCAGCACCGGCTCCGTATAGCCGTTGGGTTGGCTGGTCCCCTTGAACACCAGGTCGCAGGCGGCCTGGAAGGCGATGGAATTGTCGAAGTCCGGCGCCATCGGGCGGTAGAGCGGGTCGCCGACATTCTGGCGGTCGACGATCGCCGCCATGCGCTGCAGCGAATCCCGGACCTGGATTTCCGAGCACACCTTGTGGCGCAGCCAGTTGGCGATGTGCTGCGAGGAGATGCGCAGCGTGGCGCGGTCTTCCATCAGGCCGACATCGTTGATATCGGGCACTTTCGAGCAGCCGACGCCCTGGTCGATCCAGCGCACGACATAGCCGAGGATCCCTTGCGCGTTGTTGTCGAGCTCGCGCTGGATCTCGTCCGGCGTCCAGTTCGGCCGCCTTGCTACCGGCACCGACAGAATGTCGTCGAGCTTGGCCTTCGGCCGGCTCTTCAGCGCCGCTTGGACTGCGTGCACGTCGACCTTGTGATAATGCGTGGCGTGCAGCGTCGCGGCCGTCGGCGAGGGCACCCAGGCGGTGTTGGCGCCGGCCTTGGGATGCGCGATCTTCTCAGCCAGCATCGCCGCCATCAGGTCCGGCATCGCCCACATGCCCTTGCCGATCTGGGCATGGCCGGCGAGCCCGCATTCGAGCCCCGTGTCGACGTTCCACGCCTCATAGGCGGAAATCCAGGCGGCCTGCTTCATATCGCCCTTGCGGATCATCGGGCCGGCTTCCATCGAGGTGTGGATCTCGTCGCCGGTGCGGTCGAGGAAGCCGGTGTTGATGAACACGACGCGCTCGCGTGCCGCGCGGATCGCCTCCTTGAGGTTGACGGTGGTGCGCCGCTCCTCGTCCATGATGCCCATCTTGATGGTGTTCCTGGCCATGCCGAGCAGCGCTTCGACGCGGTCGAAGATCTCGACGGCGAAGGCGACCTCTTCGGGCCCGTGCATCTTCGGCTTCACCACATACATCGAGCCGGCGCGGGAGTTTGCGCGGCGGCCATTCTCGCCGACATCGTGCAGCGCGATCAGCGCGGTGACCGCGGCATCCATGATGCCCTCCGGCACCTCGTTGCCGTCGCGATCCAGGATCGCCGGATTGGTCATCAGGTGGCCGACATTGCGCACCAGCATCAACGAGCGCCCCGGCAAAAGCAGCTGGCCGCCGTTCGGCGCCGTGTAGCGGCGGTCGGGATTGAGCTTGCGGACAAAAGTCTTGCCACCCTTGGTGATCTCTTCGGCGAGATCGCCCTTCATCAGGCCGAGCCAGTTGCGGTAGACGACGACCTTGTCCTCGGCATCGACGGCTGCGACCGAATCCTCGCAGTCCTGGATGGTGGTCAAGGCCGATTCCAGGATGACGTCGGCGATGCCGGCCGGATCGGTCTTGCCGATCTGGTTGGCGCGGTCGATCACGATCTCGATATGCAGGCCGTTCTTCACCAGAAGCACGGCTTCCGGCGTGGCGGCATCGCCGCGATAGCCGGCGAACTGTTTTGGGTCGGCCAGCGTCGTGGCGCCGGCGCCCTCGCCGGCTTTCAGCGCGCCGTTCGCCACCGAGAGCCCGTTGACGCCGGCCCATTTGCCGGTGGTCAGCGGCACCGATTGGTCGAGGAAATCCTTCGCCCAGGCGATCACCCTGGCGCCGCGCGCCGGATTGAAACCCTTGCCCTTCTCGGCGCCGCCGGTCTCGGGAATGGCGTCGGTGCCGTAGAGCGCGTCATAGAGTGAACCCCAACGGGCATTGGCGGCATTGAGCGCATAGCGCGCATTCATCACCGGTACGACCAGCTGCGGCCCCGCGACGACGGCGATCTCGGGATCGACATTGACCGTCGAGACGCTGAAGGCCGCTCCTTCCGGCACCAGATAGCCGATCTCTTTCAGGAAGCCTTTGTAAGCCTCCATGTCGATCGGCGCGCCGTTCTCACGATACCAGCCGTCGAGCTTTTCCTGCATGGCGTCGCGCTTGGCGAGCAGCGCGCGGTTCTTCGGCGCGAGGTCGTGGACGATCGCCGAGAAGCCTTCCCAGAATTTTTCCGGGTCGATGCCGGTGCCGGGCGTGGCTTCCTCGGCCACGAAGTCATGGAGCTCCCGGGCAATCCGCAACCCGGCGATCTCGATGCGGTCGGTCATCTGCACGTCTCCAGATATAGCTTTGCCGGGGCCTTTGGCATGTTTGGGGGGCGAGGGTCAATTCGGCTTAGGGTGTAGGGAAAAGCAGCCTTCTCCTTCTCCCCTTGTGGGAGAAGGTGGATCGGCGCGCAAGCGCCGAGACGGATGAGGGG
>CCNB01000013.1:121259-132879 GCA_000824785.1 Mesorhizobium plurifarium
CAAGGGGAGAAGGGGGAAGCCGCCCTCACACCGCGATCCTTGGCCGTCCCGACGCCACGGCCACCACATGCGCCTCGATGAACATGCGCTGGCCCTCGATGGTCGAGACCTTGAACTCGGTGGCGACGTCGATCTCGGCGCTGTCGGTGCCGGCGTCCTTGGCACGTTCGGCCGCGATCTGCCGCACATCGGCTTGCGCCGCTTCGATCGCCTTCTCCTCCTCGGTGAAGTCGCGCACCGTCTGGCCCGAGGCGAGGCGGAACAGGCCTTCCTTGGGCTGGCTGACGCGGGCCTCGGCCGAGACGCGCACCTGGCCGACCACGGCGCCGAGCGCGTTGGCGACGTCGGTGTCTTCCGGCACGATGCAGCCATTGCCGACCAGCGGCGGCAGGCCCGCATAGTGCAGCGGCGCCGAGGCGCCCAGCCCGATCACCGGGCGGTCGAGCGCGACGGTGAAGCGGGCGATGCCGGGATGCGCGTCGACCGCACGCTGCACCAGCGCATGCGCGACGGTGGCCGCGCCGTCCAGCCCGTCGTCGGCGAAGGCGGTTTCGAGGATATATTCGGCCGACCAGCGGGTCAGCGTCGTCAGCACGCGCTGCGAAATCTCCTCCGGCGTCGCCGCGATCGTCTGGCCACGGCCGTCGCGCCGTCGGGCGAACAGCTCGGCGCCGAGGCGCGCGGCGGCGGCATCCCAGTTCGACTGCTTGCCCAGCACATGGGCGGCATCGGACGGCGTGAAGCCCGAGATATGCACCAGACCCCGCGCGACCAGCCGGTTCAGCGTGGCGTTCTGCGCGTTCGACGACAGCAGCCGGTCGAGCGCCAGCGGGGTGGCGCCGATCGTCTCGTAGAGTTTCGCTTCCGGCCCGGTGAGGCCGGCGGCGAGCCGGTCCGGCACGCCGGTGCGCAGGGCGAAGCGCCCGTCCATGCGGCCGGGGTTCGGCGCACGCAACTGCCGCTCCAACTCGGATGTCACCGCCTCGCCATGCACCAGGCCGGACAGCGCCAGCGGCACCAGGCGGCGCGGCCCAAGCAGGATCTTCGGGTCGAGCGCGCCGTCTTCCAGCGTGACTTCCGAGTCACCGCCGAGGCCGAAGGTGCGCATCGCGACCGCCTCCACCATGGTGCGGAAGCCGCCGACGGTGGCGCCTTCCGGATCGAGCCGCGGACGGCCTTGGTCGAGCACGGCGACGTCGGTGGTGGTGCCGCCGATGTCCGAGACCATGGCGTCGTCCAGCCCGGTCATGTGGCGGGCGCCGACCAGGCTGGCGGCGGGGCCGGACAGGATCGTCTCGATCGGCCGCTGGCGGGCGAAGGCCGCCGACACCAGCGCGCCGTCGCCGCGCACCACCATCAGCGGCGCCGCGATGCCGCGCTTGGCGAGGAACCCTTCGGTCGCGGCGACCAGCCGGTCGATCATCGAGATCAGCCGGGCGTTGAGCAAGGTGGTGAGCGCGCGGCGCGGTCCGCCGAGCTTGGCCGACAATTCATGGCTTGCTGTGACCGGCAGGCCCGTGACGTCGCGAATTAGGTTCCGCGCGGCCAGCTCATGCGCCGGATTGCGGGTGGCGAAATAGGCGCAAACGGCAAAGCCCGACACCGAGCCCCCGAGTTCCGGCAGCGCCGCCTCGAGGCCGGAAAGGTCGAGCTTCGCCGCATTGCCATGCACATCATGGCCGCCCGGGCAGAACACGACCGGATCGGTGCCGAGCGCGGTCTTGAGGCCATCGCGGGCAAGGTCGGCCTCGGAAAAGCCGATCATGACCAGCGCCACGCGCCCGCCCTGGCCCTCGACCAGCGCGTTGGTGGCGAGCGTCGTCGACATCGAGACGAGTTTTATCGAGGCAGGATCGCTCCGGGATTTCTCCAGCACCGCATCCACCGCGCCGGATATGCCGACGGCGAGATCGTGGCGCGTGGTGAGCGACTTGGCCTTGGCCAGCACCTTGCCTTTAGGCCCGCCCTCCTCGGACCACAGCACCGCATCGGTGTAGGTGCCGCCGGTGTCGATGCCGAGGAAGAGGGGGTAAGGCTTGGCGGTCATTTTGCGGGTAGTCCGGGGTCGAGGGCTTGTTGCGAAGCCCTTAGCCCATACGGGCTGGCGGATAAAGGTTGGAGGGATGGGCCAGGAGGGCGGCGTTGGCGCTAAGAGAGGGGGGCCTCGCGCCAGCCTCTGTGCCTACCCTACAAACCCCACCCTCTTATGTGACCCATCGCAAAACGGCTTGTTGGCCGAATGCCCGCAGCGGCACAGGAACACCTTGGTCGTGCGCGCGATCGTATGCCCCGTGCCGGTGACGATCTCGGCATTGCCTTCGACCTTGAGCGGGCCGTTGACCGTGGGCGTGACCTTGAGCGGGCCGTCGCGCGCTTCCAGCACCTGCGCTTCCTTCAGCGGCGGCTCGCCGGTGGCGGCGAAGCCTCCCTTGATGTGGCTGTTGTCGCAAAAAGGCTTGTTCTGCGACAGGCCGCAGCGGCAGAGCGTGGCGCGGAACAAGGTTTCGTCGCCCAGCACGATCTCGGCATGCACCGCCAGCGGGCCGTTCTCGCGCACCCGCACGGTGTTGACCACCGGCGGCTTCTCCTGCGGTCCGCCGTCCTTGCGGTTGTAGGTGATGGCGCCCGACGGGCAGTTCTGCGCCAGCGCCACCACCTGCTCGACGCTGGCCGCCTCCGGATGGATCCACTCGCCCGGCGCGTTGGGCACGAAGACATGCGGGTTGCCGAGCACGCAATTGCGCGAATGGATGCAGCGCTTGCCGCTGAAGGAAACGTCGATCTTCTCGCCTTCGACCGTGCCTGCCATGGGGCTCTCCTCTGGTGGGTTGAGGCAAGGCTAGGGCCAGGCTGAGAAGGGCGTCAAGCTGGGAGCATGGGCAGCCTTGGAGGAGAAGGTTCCTCGCCCCCACGAAGGTGGGGGAGAGGTGGCTCGGCGAAGCCGAGCCGGAGAGGGGAGCACCCTACGAAGGCCCCCTCTCCGTCCGCTTCGCGGCCACCTCTCCCCCATTTCATGGGGGCGAGGAACCCAAGCACGCAGAAGTCGCTGGAAGAAGCGCTCACTCCGCCAGGTCCACCGTCTCGGTCGAATGCTCGGTGCAGATGAAGCAGCAGGTGTCGCAGGGCTGGTCGTTGTCGGGGCCGACGCCGGCGGTGACGGAATCGTCGCCGTTCACCCAGGCGCCCCAGCAGATGCGCTCGCCGGGCTCGCAGGAGATCGGCACGGATTTGCGCGCCTTCGGCCGGATGAGGAACACCTTGTCGCCGCCCGGCCAGACTTTCTGGCTGTCGCGGCTGAACAGCTCCAGCGCCACCCCGTCGGAGCGCTGGTTGCGCACGAACACCGACATGTCGGCGGCGAAGGCCGGCGTGGTGAGGAGAAGGAAGGCGAGCAGAGCGCGAATCATGGCGAGGTCCCCCGGGGGAGTAGAGCACGGGAGGCATCTGGAAGCACCCTCACCCGGATTGCCAGCCGAATTGCGAAGGGCAATTCGGGGCAATCCGACCTCTCCCCAAGGGGAGAGGAGGGCGCCGGCGCCTCCGCTGTCCTCTTCTCCCCTCGGGGAGAAGGTGGCCGCGAAGCGGCCGGATGAGGGGGCCTCGCTACCGCCTCACCACCACATGCGGCGCGAATGTCTTCACCGCATCCACCAGGTCCTGCCCCCGCGCATCCAGCGAGGAGATCTCCATATGCACGATGTTCCGGCCGAAAGGCATCAGGCCGAAGGCGTTGGCGGAGGAATAGCGGATCGCGTCGGGCGGCTCCTCGGTGAGCTCGAAATTGAGCATCGCCGCGCCCTTGCCGCCGGCGGCAAGCCGCACGCTCCGCACCTTGCTCCAAGGCACCAGCACGTCGCCGGCGCGGGTATCGCGAAAACCCTGGCTGTTCATCACCACCTTGACCGAAGTGTCGAAGGCGCCGCGCGCGATGAAAGCGCCGAGCGCGAGACAGGCGGCGGCGAGCAGCGCGATCCACAGCATATGCCCGCCATCCGCCCCCGAAGCCACGCCCTGCAGCGCGCCGAAGCCGAAGATGCCGCCAATCAGGAACGGCCCGACGGCGGGCAGGATCTTTCCCGACGGGCTGTTGCGGAGTTCAAGCGGCGCGGCCATGGCCTTGGCACTCAACGCTCCGCCTTCAGAAGAGTCCAGATCCAGCCGATGAAGGTCAGCACCAGGAACGGATAGCCGAGCGCCGGCAAGGGCGCGGAAGTGGGCAGCAGAGTCTTTTTGTTTGTCCGCAATTCCGGACGCAAAACCGCTGCGCACTTTTGCTGGAATTGCTCCCGGGCGCCCCACAGGATCATCAGGACGGAAACAGTGAAGAGCGCGGCGGCGACGAAAGCCGTGAGCCGCATCCACGGCGCGAAATTGGCCTGCGCGCTGACCATAACCAGCCCCGCCGCCCACAGCGCAATGCCGCCGGCATAGGAAGGCACGGAAGCCTGCAGCCCCGCCGCGTTGCCGGCCAAAAGCAGGCTTTCGCCGGCAAGGAATGTGAGGAAGCCGGCCGCGACGGGATCATTGCCCAGCCGCTGGCATTTCATGGTGAGCAGCGCCGTGGCGACCACGACACCTGCGCCGTCGATGGTCCACAGTGTCTCGCGCAGCGCGTCGCTGCCAACGAATGTGCCCGCCATGCCCAACGCGCCGCCAATGGCGAGGCCGATCGCGGCGACGGTGTCAGAGGTGGAGCGCATGCGATGTCTCCCCAAGCCGGGGAGAGGATACGCCGAAGTGGCGGGATGGTGAAGGGTGGCTGAAGGCAAGCACTTGTGACGTTACTTCGCCCTAGACTTGCTTGCCGTATATCTAGTACGGTTACGATGCAGCACTTTATAGTGGTTCGGGGGAGACACTATGCGCTATGCGATCTGGTTCCTAGTCCATCTCATTCTAGTCCTAATCGGGTTTGCTAGTGCGAATTCGTCGTTTGTAGCAAGCATCGTGGGAAAGGACATTGCCATTGGAGCGTCGGCGTCTCTAGTGGCTGCAGGTATAACCGGTTTCGTTCTACTGTTTCACAATTTTTTTGTGGACAAAAGGGAGCGGTTATTAAACGATTTATACGATACAGGAATACGTTCTGCCTTCGATGGCCGAAGTATAGTTATTAAGTCCGAATATGCTACTCGCTTAAAAACGGCCAATCGCTTAGACGTTATCGGATTCGGCCTGTCCTCGTTTCGTCAGGACTACGGCAACCAGTTCGCTCATTTAGCTCGCTCGATGCAGATTCGTATACTTCTGCTTGATCCTACGTTTCCGAGTTCTGGGCAGTCATATGCGGAACAGAGAGACATTGAAGAGGGTAGTCCAAAGGGAACAATTGCTCGCGATGTGGAGGCCTTTATAAAGACTTCTGCAGCGACCCGCGCCGCTTACCCAGACAATTTTCAAATCCGTCTCCTAAAATGCCTTCCATCAATAAATTACTTTAGGTTCGACAATGAGTTGCTTTGGGGGCCGTATCTGGTTGCTAACCAAAGCCGCAACATGCCGACCTTGTTGGTAGCGAAGGGCTCATTTCTTTTCGACCGACTGAGCGATCATTTTGAGAAGCTTTGGAGCAGCAGTGAGTTGAGCGCTCCATGCGAGAATCCGCCCAGCACCAAATGATTATCAGGTGTCATAGTCGGATACACGTAACGTTGCTGGATACCCTAGGGGCGTCCCTATACATACCAGGGGGGATCGGCTTCTCTCTGTCTGAGCCCTCTACGGAGATCGAATTCAGCGGCGAAGGCTCCAAGCATGATTTCGGCTCGCTGGATTCTCGGGCTGTTCGTGATGTTAGGCAGCTTTTGTCCAGACTTGAGGCGATTTCAATCAGTCGTCCTTACAGAGTAATCTGCCGAAAGCTTCCACCCGCAAATCGGGGGTTTGGCTCAAAGACCGCGCTCTTATCTGCTATAGCGTTTGGATATCGCGCGTTTCATCACCTGGAGTTTGATGACGATCAAACCCAACTCCTTACCGGACGCGGCGGAACCTCGGGAATAGGCTTTCATTCATTTAGACATGGAGGCTTGATTTGGGATGGCGGCAGACCCAATGACGGCAATCCGATAAAACCGTCTTCCACCACTTATCCGACGCGCCCCCCGCTGCTTCTATCGCGCTGGGATGCCCCCGACTATGGCGTGCTCCTTGTGATGCCACGGGTGCAGCATTTGACTCACGATGAAGAGATTGCCTTCATTGCAAAAAACCGCAGCATCGAACCCCACGAACTCGGCCAGCTTAATAGCTATGTCTTTGGTGGCTTCGTCCCGGCATTTTTGACCAGAGACATAGAGCGTCTGAGGGACTCACTTGCGGGCATTAATCGAACCGCATTCAAACGGCGCGAGGTTGGCATCTATGGCGAGGTTGTTTCAACGATAATGGCAGAAATCGATCGGCTATTCGGTATGCCATGCGGCATGAGCAGCCTAGGGCCGCTTCTGTTTTGTTTATACCAGCCGAGCGAAATCGATATCGAAACTACCTTACACAAAATACGGCAGATTGACGGGGTCGGCCATGTGTCCGTGTCGTACATATCGAACCGAGGTTATTCAATTGAGGCCCTAGATGAGCCTGTTTGACTCTCTCCGGTTCATCCGGATCATAAGGTTGACATTTTACACGACAAGTATCGATAAGCTCCTGCAGGCTCGTATTATATTTTCACGCAGAGGATATAGCCTGTCATTCTCGAAAGGGACCAAGGAAGCATACGAGGAAGACTACAGCGCGGATACAAATTTCCTCCTCGCTAATGCCGTTCGTTCCATCGACAAAGAGAAAATTATTCGCGGTGCCTACTTTATTGAGGATACATCTCTTCGCATAGAAGCATTAAGTGATTCAACGGATTTTCCAGGGATGCGAGTCAAAGAGTGGTTCGCATCTACGTCTTTTCTCGAACTCGATGAAGCAATTCGAAAATCTGGCAAGAGACGCAGTGCGGTCGTTAAGTCTGACATCGCTCTGAAGCTACCTAACATCTCAGAGCCGATTTTCTTTCATGGTGAAACTGCGGGGCGTGTCGCCGACACCCCTCCGTCGTTCGAACAATCGGCCATATACCCTTGGCTTTCGCCGGCAAATTTCAATGGCTGGTTTATTCCCGATGGGCAGACAGGGTACCCTAAGACTCTTGGTGAGATGGAATTTGAGGAGTCAGTAAGGTACGATTTTCGTGCTAAGTCGCTTTCTTTGTTATTAGATCAATATGATCGACTCAATGCCGCTGCGAATATACCAAATAACTTTATAGCAAACCGTTCTGCAAATTTGAGAGATAGCCCTCAGCTTGAGCTTGGCCTCTCGGCAACCCCTCCCATAATTTGCGTTGTCGGTTACAAGTGCTCCGGAAAAACGACCTTTGCTCATATAGCGCAAAGTATACGGGATATCGTTCACCTAGAAGCAAGTACATTTTTTAGAAGCCGCACCGCAGAGGAAGGCTTAACTATAAACAGTGAGGCTGACACCCTCGCCTATATGGAGACGGCCGGCTACGATGCGGTTGCAAGAAGCATGATAGAGCACATCGATGGGTTATCGGATAGAGCAATAATAATTACCGGATTTCGAACTCCCGAAGAGATTCTTCTGTTGAGGACTCTATATGACAATATCGTGGTTGTAAGCGTATCCGCTGACCAACGGATCAGGTTCGAAAGGCACATTAAGAGAGGCAGAGAACTCGAAATAGATACATATCGCCGATTTAAGGAGAACGACCTATCCCATTCTCTATTTGGCCTTGTGGATATACTCGACGACGTCGCAGACGTCTCACTTACTAACGACGGTAGCCTACAAGATTACGGTCGAAAAGTTCGAGAATTCCTGGTCAACATAGATGGGGCCCAAGTAATGCCGCGACCGGAGACCGCTCACTCTGAGGCTGCGAGAAGCCTCCTAGCACTTTCTAAATTCGATCGCCCCGCCACGTGTGATGAGATTTCATCTGCCACAGATAAAGGGCGGCTACGAATACGAAAGTACAATGTTAATAGGGCTTTGAAGGCACTGCCCATCTTCGCTCATAGAATAGTACGAAAGGGGCAGCTTCTGTCGTATGAGAAGACTGATCGGACCAGCATCATCGTTCAACTGATTAAGCTGGCCAAAGAGGTCAATCCCCCATCTTCAAGGCCTGGATAAACGCCTCCTGCGGGATATCCACCTTGCCGAACTGCCGCATCCGCTTCTTGCCCTCTTTCTGCTTGTCGAGCAGCTTGCGCTTGCGGGTCACGTCGCCGCCGTAGCATTTGGCGGTGACGTCCTTCCTGAGCGCCGAGACGGTCTCGCGGGCGATGATGCGGCCGCCGATGGCGGCCTGGATCGGGATCTTGAAGAGGTGCTGCGGGATCAGCTCCTTCAGCTTCTCGCACATGGCGCGACCGCGCTTTTCCGCGGCCGAGCGGTGCACCAGCATGGACAAAGCGTCGACCGGCTCGTCATTGACCAGGATCGACATCTTCACCAGGTCGCCCTCGCGATAGTCGGTCAAATGATAGTCGAAGGAGGCGTAGCCCTTGGAGATCGATTTTAGGCGATCATAGAAATCGAACACGACCTCGTTGAGCGGCAGGTCGTAGGTCAGCATGGCGCGCTTGCCGACATAGGAGAGGTCGGCCTGGATGCCGCGCCTGTCCTGGCAGAGCTTCAGGATGCCGCCGAGATAGTCGTCGGGGGTGAGGATGGTGGCGCGGATCCACGGCTCCTCGATCGAGGCGATCTTGACCACGTCGGGCATGTCGGCTGGGTTGTGCAGCTCCTTCACCGTGCCGTCGATGAGGTTCATGCGGTAGACGACGGAAGGCGCCGTGGCGATGAGGTCGAGGTTGAACTCGCGCTCCAGCCGCTCCTGGATGATCTCCAGATGCAAAAGCCCGAGAAAGCCGCAGCGGAAGCCGAAGCCGAGCGCGGCGGAGGTTTCCATCTCGAAGGAGAAGCTGGCGTCGTTGAGGCGCAATTTGCCGACGGCGGCGCGCAGGTCCTCGAAATCGGCGGCGTCGACGGGGAACAGGCCGCAGAACACCACAGGCTGCGCCGGCTTGAAGCCGGGCAGCGCCTTGGCCGTCGGGCGGCGGTCCTCGGTGATGGTGTCGCCGACGCGGGTGTCGGCCACTTCCTTGATCGAGCCGGTGAAGAAGCCGAACTCGCCGGGGCCGAGCTCGTCGACATTGACACGGGCCGGCTTGAACACGCCCGTACGCTCGACGAGATATTTCGCGCCGGTGCCCATCATGCGGATGGTCTGGCCCTTCTTCATCACGCCGTCGATGATGCGCACCAGAACGATGACGCCGAGATAGGCGTCGTACCAGCTGTCGACCAGCATGGCCTTCAAGGGCGCGTTGATGTCGCCCTCGCGCGGCGGCGGCAGCTGGTGGACGATCGCCTCCAGCACGTCCGGCACGCCAAGGCCGGTCTTGGCCGAGATCAGCACGGCGTTGGAGGCGTCGAGGCCGATCACCTCTTCCACCTGCTCGCGGATGCGTTCGGGCTCGGCCGCCGGCAGGTCGACCTTGTTCAGCACCACGACGATCTCGTGGTTGTTGTCGATGGCCTGATAGACATTGGCGAGCGTCTGCGCCTCGACGCCTTGCGAAGCGTCGACCACCAGCAACGAGCCCTCGCAGGCGGCGAGCGAACGCGACACCTCATAGGCGAAGTCGACATGCCCGGGCGTGTCGATGAGGTTCAGCACGTAATCCTCGCCGTTCTTGGCGCGGTAGTTGAGCCGAACGGTCTGGGCCTTGATGGTGATGCCGCGCTCGCGCTCGATATCCATCGAGTCCAGCACCTGCTCCTTCATGTCGCGCTCCTCCAGCGCGCCGGTGAGCTGGATCAGCCGGTCGGCAAGCGTGGATTTGCCATGGTCGATATGGGCGACGATGGAGAAATTGCGGATGTGGTCGAGCGGCGTCGTCATGCGGCGCGCTTTAGCAGGGGCGGGGTTGAGGGGCAAGCGGCGGGGGTTAGCTGATCTCCCCCGCAAGGGGGAGATGGGGGGGGGGGGGGGGGGGGCGCGCCGCCCGGCCCCCCCCCCCCCCCGGGGGGGGGGGGGGGGGGGGGGGGGGGGGGGGGGGGGTGTGACGGATCGCGGCGTTGATTCCATGGTTTTCGAGCTTTTCAGGGCCAGGGGAATGTCCGGGCGTGGGTGCTCGTGTCGGTTGAATGTCGGCGGGACAGCACCCCCCTCTGCCCTGCCGGGCATCTCCCCCGCAAGGGGGAGATCGGCTGTACTTCACATCCCGCTCACGAAATATTCAAAACCGCTTAAACTTTCATCCACCGCTTTTGCGGATGCTCCGCGCCCGGATGGTGAAGCGGCTTGCTGCCAAGGCGACGAAGGCCCCGAAATGTTCAGTTTTGCGAGAAAATTCCGGCTTGCCGGGACGGCGATGCAATTTCTCGCCCGCCGCGACGGCTCGATGATGCCGATGATGGTGCTGCTGACGATCCCGCTGGTGGCGGCGGTCGGCTTTTCGGTCGACTACACCTCGGCGGTGACGACGCGAAGCGACATGCAGAACGCGCTCGATGCCGCGATCATCTCGATCACCACGCTGCCGACCACGACATCGCTGTCCGACCGCCAGACGGCGCTGCAGCAGGCCTATGCGGCCAACAGCGGGCAGGGCACGGCGACGCTGACCGGCGTCAATGTCGATGCTGCCGGCACGGCAACCTTCACCGCCAAGGCGAGCTACCTGATGCCGACCGACTTCATGCAGGTCGCCCGTATCGACACGGTGCCGATCGGCGTCGGCTCGTCGGTGCGCAAGACGCCGGCGCTGGTGCAGACCACCTTCCGGGTGACGAAGGTGTCGGGCTACTGGGCAAAGACCATGATCCTGTGGGGCACCAAGTTCGGCGACACCACCGCCCAGAAGCTGATGACGATCACCTACGCCTATAATGGCTATGGCGATCCGAAGGGCTACGGAACCACGACCGTGAACACGGTCAACGGCTCCACCTCCACCACGGTGCAGAAGCAGGTCTGCACCACCGGCACGCTGAAGAGCCTGCAGAAATCCGTGCCGGCCGGAACGGCCATCCAGACCGACCAGTACGGCACGACCTATTACTGCGTCGATACCTTCTATCCCGCCAATGGCGCAGGCGCGGTGATCGACGTCAGCCAAATGGATCAGCTCTATCTGCAAATGAAGGTGCCCTCGGGCAATCCGCAGACGCTGCAGTCGAACGATCCCACCACCTCGAACCGCCTCTTCATCGGCACCAGCCCGACCAACCTGACCGAAGTGGCGACCGGCCAGAAGGTCGACATCTTCACCGCCGTCCCCTGTGGCCAGGCCGGCTACCAGGGCTGGGAAGACGGCGGCTCGTCCGTGCCGGAAGCCTATACCGACGCCGACTTCTTCTACACCGTGCAAGGCAAATGCGACTACAACCAGCGCCCGTCGGAGACGGTGCTGACGCAGTGACGGCGCGACCTCTCCTTCCCCCCTTGTGGATAGCCGGCAGGCCGGAGGGGCGTTGTTCCGCCGACGTTTCAAGGCCTGGGTTCCTCGCCCCCGCAAAGCGGGGGAGAGGTGTCCGCGAAGCGGACGGAGAGGGGCCTTCATAGGGCGCTCCCCTCTCCGTC
>CCNB01000014.1:0-30668 GCA_000824785.1 Mesorhizobium plurifarium
CCGAAGGCGACGGATGAGGGGTGTTCCAGATGACACCAGCGTCTCACTCCGCTGGAACACCCCTCATCCGTCTCGGCGCTGCCGCGCCGATCCACCTTCTCCCACAAGGGGAGAAGGGGAAGCGCTGTGCTTTTACGCCGCTTCCGTCACCGGACGGCTGAGGCGGCGGACCTCCTCGTCGTTGAGCAGACCGCCGGCGCGCAGCAGGGCGGCGAAGCGGCCGTTGCGCAGCGACAGCTCGGTGAAGCCGCCCATCTCGACCACCTTGCCCTTGTCCATGAAGACGACGAGGTCGGCGTCGCGGACCGTGGTCAGGCGGTGGGCGATGATGAAGGTGGTGCGGTTGCGACGCAGCTCGTCGATCGCTTCCTTGACGCGGTCCTCGGTCTCGACGTCGAGCGCGCTGGTCGCCTCGTCGAGCACCAGGATCGGCGCGTCCTTCAGCACGGCGCGGGCGATGGCGATACGCTGGCGCTCGCCGCCCGAGAGCTGGCCGCCCCGCTCGCCGACGACGGTGTCGTAGCCGCCGCTCTTCGACAGGATGAAGTCTTGCGCGGCGGCGGCATTGGCGGCGGCGTGCACCTCGTCATTGCTCGCATCGGCGCGGCCGACGCGGATGTTGTCCTCGATCGAGCGGTTGAGCAGGCCGGCGTCCTGGAAGACGGTGGCGATCGAGTGGCGCAGCGACTTGCGGGTCACCGTGCGGGTATCGATGCCGTCGATCAGGATACGGCCGTGGGACGGCGTGAAGACGCGCTGCAGGAGATTGATGAGCGTCGTCTTGCCGGCGCCGGTCGGGCCGACGATGGCGACCGTCTGGCCAGCCTGGACCTCGAAGGAGACGTCCTCGATGCCGTGGCCGGAATTGGCGAACTCGAAGCTGACATTCTCGAAGCGGACATGGCCGGTGACGTTGGTCAACTCGCGCAGGCCGTCAGGCTCGGCAACCTCGGCAGCCGAGTCCTCGAGACGATAGAAGTCCTCGAGCTTGGCGCGCGCTTCGGAAATCTGGGTGGTGAAGGCCGACATCTGGTCGAGACGGGCGATCAGCATACCAGCAAAGCCGGTGAAGGCGACGACATCGCCGACGCGGAGCTGGCCAAGGGTGACGAGATAAGCGCCGATCGACAGCACGATCATCATCGAGATGGTCGACGACAGCCGGTTCAGCGCATTGGCGATCGCCCACCAGTCGAGCACCGGGTTCTGGGCGTCGAGCAGATCCTTTACGTAGCGCTTCAGCGTCGCGGTCTCGTGGCCGATGCGGTTGTAGCTCTGCAGCACGGCGACATTGCTGACGCTGTCGGAGACATGCGCGAAGACCTTGTGGTAGTGGCGCTCGACGGCGGTCTGCCCCGACTTGGTGCGGCGCATGACGATGCGGCCGATGCCGACGTAAAGCACGCCCAGGCCAAGCAGCACGACGGACATGCGGATGTCCATGGACAGCGCGGTCGGAACCAGCAGCACCAGCGCGATGGCCGTCGAGAGATGGACGCGCATGAATTCAAGCCAGAGGCTGAACAGGGTCTCGACGGCGCGCAGCAGCGTGTGCAGCGAATTGGAGGTACCGCGCTGGTGGTGCCAGGCAAGCGGCATGGTGATGACGCGCTCGAAGGACTGGCACAGCACTTCCGAGCGGCGGGCGTGGGCAAAACGGTCGGCGCCACGCGCCACCAGCACGAAGGCTATGACATTGAAGACACCGATGGCTGCCCAGACGGCGAGCGTCGAAAACACCGCGCCTTTTTCGGAGATGGCACCGATCACCCTGCCCAGCAGGATCGGCTCGAGGATCGCGATCGCCGCGAGCGCGACGTTGGCGCCGCAAATCAGCGCGACGCGCTTCTTATCGGCCGCCAGATAACCCAGCGCTCTAAAGTAGATCTGCAGAAGTGACACTTCAGCTACTCCGCCAAACTCTTGTCTGTGCTCAATGCCCGAATTGTGCACCGCACCATTTTTTGACACGTATCGGTTAATCTGTCGCGAAACAATGCGTCGTCTATCCCTTCCGTTCCCATTTAGCGAACAAAAGATGACGACGGTACGAAATCTGACGTGATCACCTAACGGTTTGAGATAAAAGGTGAAATGTCAGGCTTACGGCAAAATAATGGCACTTGGCTCCCGCTGCCACATTTTTAATCACAAGCTGCTTGCTTAGCCTGCCCTAAAGGAAGGCACACGATCGGGCACAGGGGCCTTGCCAAGTAAAAAACGGCGATCGGCCGCGCACCCCGAGGGATGCGCGGTCGACAAGCCAAGCCTTTGATTTTACGCAGGTATCCTGACGACGACCTCGGTCTTGCCGCCGGCTTTCGGCTCGAAAGACGCCGATTTTTTCTTCGAACCGTCGACTTCTAGCGAGATCGACTTGGTCTTTTTGTCGCGGATGACGCGAAGTTTGATCTCGCCGTCGAACATCTTGAGCGTCGCGGCGTAGCCGTCCCAGTGCCCGGGCAGCTTCGGTCTAAACGTGATCTCCTTGCCGCGCCGCTCGATGCCGAGGATGCCTTCCACCGCGGCCCGGTAAAGCCAGCCGGCCGAGCCCGTGTACCAGGTCCAGCCGCCGCGCCCTCCCTTGCCTTCACCGGCATAGATGTCGGCGGCCACGACATAGGGCTCGACGCGATAGTGCTCGGCCGCCGCCTCGTCCGAGGCGTGGTTGACCGGGTTCAGCATCGAGAAGCAGCGATAGGCCTCGTCGGTGCGGCCCATTTCGGCCAGCGCGATCACGAACCAGGTGGCGGCATGGGTGTACTGGCCGCCATTCTCGCGCACGCCCGGCGGATAGCTCTTGATGTAACCGGGATCCTTCTCGCTCTTCGAGAAGGGCGGCGTGAACAGCTTGACGATCTTGAGCTCGTCATCGACCAGCATCTCGGTCGCCTGTTCCATGGCCGTCGTCGAACGGGCCGGATCGCCCTCGCCCGACAGCACGCTCCAGGACTGGGCGATCGAGTCGATCTTGCACTCGTCGGAGTTATGCGAGCCGAGCGGCGTGCCGTCGTCGAAGCTGCCGCGCCGGTACCATTGGCCGTCCCAGGCGGTGCTTTCCAGGGCCCGCTTCAGCGCATCCGCGTGCTTGGACCAGGCCTGCGCCCGCTTGGTGTCGCCCTGCCCCTTGGCGACAGGCGCGAAGTCGGTGAGCGTCTTCAGCAAGAACCAGCCCAGCCACACGCTCTCGCCCTTGCCGCCCTCACCGACACGGTTCATGCCGTCGTTCCAGTCACCGCCGAGGATGAGCGGCAGGCCGGCGGGGCTGCTGCGCTTGATCGCCAGATCGAGCGCCCGCGCGCAATGGTCATAGAGCGGCGCGGTGTTCTTGGTGACTTCCGGCGTGAAGAAGGCGTCGTGCTCGCCCTCGCCGAGCTCCTGCCCGTCGATGAAGGGCAATTGCTCCTTGAGGATGCCGGCATCGCCCGTCACCTCGATGTAGCGGGCCGTCGCATGCGCCAGCCAGACGACATCGTCCGAGATCATGGTGCGGACCCCGGCATCGGTGCGCGGCAGCCACCAGTGCTGCACGTCGCCTTCCGGGAACTGCCGGCGCGCGGCATTGAGGATCTGGTCACGCGCCAGCTTCGGGTCATGCGCCAGAAGGGCGAGCGTGTCCTGCAGCTGGTCGCGGAAGCCGAAGGCGCCGCTCGCCTGGTAGAAGGCCGAGCGCGCGCGGATGCGGCAGGCCAGACTCTGGTAAGGCAGCCAGTGGTTGACCATGGCGTTCATCGCCTCGTCCGGCGTCTCGACCTGGATGGTGTCGAGGAAGCCGCGCCAGGCGCGTTCGTTGTCGGCCAGGCGCTGGTCGAAATCCTTGCCGCGATGGATCTGCGCCAGCGCGCTTGCCTCGGCGGGCGTGGCCGCGTCGCCAAGCAGCCAGAGCAGCGTGACGTCGCCGCCGGCCGGAATGTCGATGTCGCTGGCGAGAACCGCGCAAGGATCGTCGCCCGCCTCGATACGGCCGGAGAGCACAAGCCCGCCGAGCACGGCCTGCGGATATTCGGTCGTGCCGTGCCTGCCGATGAATTCGGAGCGGTCGGCGGTCACCGAATGGACCGGATGACTTGCCGCCAGGAAGGCGACGCGCTCGCCGAAGTCGAGCCCATAGGGGTTTTGCGCCAGCATGGCGCCGGTCGCTGCGTCCCGGGAGGGCACGATGGTCGCCGCGGTGCGCGAGCGATGGCCGCCCAGCACCCACTCGGCATAGGCGTAAATGCGCAGCCGCGCCGGCGCCGGGCCGGCATTCTGGATGCGCAACCGCGTGATCTTCACCGGATCGGTCGGATCGACCACCTGCGTCAGGTCCATCGACAGCGGCCCGCGCTTCGAGCGGAAGGTGGAGAACCCCTGCCCGTGCCAGGTCTCGTAGGTCATCGACGGATCGCGCACCACTGCCGCCATCGGCGAGAACGCCTTACCGCTCAGCTGGTCATAGATATAGAAGCCCTCGCCCGGCCGGTTCGACACCGGATCGTTCGACCACGGCGTCAGCTGGTAGTCGCGGCTGTTGCGGCTCCAGGTGAAGCCGGCGCCTTCCGCCGAGACGTGGAAACCAAAGGAGGCGTTGGAGATCACGTTGATCCAGGGCTGCGGTGTCACACGCCGTCCGGTCAACCGCGTCACATAGTGGCGGCCGTCGCCGTCGAAGCCGCCAAAGCCGTTCCACAGGCTGAGACCGCTGCCATCGGCGGCGATATCGCCTCCACCCTGGCTTGCCAGCACCGGCAAGGGCAGCGGCGGAGCAGGTTCGCGCGGCGAACCGCCCTCCGCCTGCAGCAAGGCGTCGCGCGCCTGGAGCGCGGCCGTCTCGGCGCGTTCGAGCTGATCGAAGATCGTGCCGTTGCGGGTGTGAAGAACCACCCGCGCGACCGACAGCAGGGTCTTGTAGGTCGGCTCGTCCATCAGGTCGCGGCGCACCGCGAAGATGTGCTGGCGAGGCCCGAGCTCACGGCCGCGCAGGCGGCTGTTCTCGCACAGCGTCTCCACCGCGCGCTGCAGGTCCTGCACATAGGACGAGGCCTGCTCGTTGACGACGACGAAGTCGATCATCATGCCGCGGGCACGCATGTATTCCTGGAAACGCAACGCCTGGGCGACAATCTCGAGATCAGCGACGTCGCCGATGCGCACGAGGAAGATCGGGAAATCGCCGGAGATGCTGGTCGGCCACAGGCTCGACTGGCGGCCGAGGCCGGAAGCGATGGATTCGGCCGGCAGGCGCAGGAACGGATCGGGATAGATCAGGTAGCGCGCCAGCTTCTGCACATTGGCGGCGTCGGTGAGGCTCAAGCCCAGATGGCGCGTCTGCACCTGGCTGCGCGTCCAGGCAAGCATGGCCTGGCGGGCGAAGCTCTCCTGGTGGTCGAGGCGGGCGATCGCCTCGTCGAGCTCTGAGCGATTGGCGCCGACGGCGGTCCAGAAGGTCAGCGAGATCTTCTTGTTTGCCGGCACGCGCACCTGGCGGCGCAGCGCCGCCACCGGGTCCAGCGTGAAGCCCTGGCTGCCGGAAAGCCTGACGCCGGGGTCGAAGGCGACGGCATCGGCGATGGTGCGGCCGCGGCCGATGAAGGCGCGCCGGTCGGTCTCGGCCTCGGCATCGCGCGACGGGCCCGACGGATCGGTGACGAAATGCACCATGGTGAGGTCGGGGTCGTTCTTGTCGCGCTTGCGCCTCGTGGCGAAGATCGCGCCATTGTTCGGCGCGATCTCGGTCTCGACAAACATCTTGGAGAAGGCCGGATGGGCGTTGTCGGAAGCCTCATTGCCGAGCACCAGCTCGGCGAAAGAGGTCACCTCGATATGCCGGTCGGTCGGGCCATCATTATAGAGCGTGATGCGGCGGCCTTCGCCATTGCCTTCGGAAATGACGATGCATTCGACTTCGGAACGCAGCGAGCCGACGGACTTGGTGAAGCTCGCCTTGTCGTCGCCGAACAGCGTCTGGACGCGTTCGCCCTCGGCGCGCTTCGGTTCCGCCGTGGCCGACCACCAGTCGCCCGTCGCGGTGTCGCGCAGGAAGATGTAGGAGCCGAGGCGATCCTCGCTCGGGTCCGGCTGCCAGCGGGTGACGGCAAGCTCGCCGAAGCGGCTGTAGCCGGAGCCCGTCGCGGTAACCATGACCGAATAACGGCCATTGGACATGACGTTGGTCGCGCGCAGCGCTTTGATGGGATCGAGGATGACGCGGCTGTCGGGGCTTTCGGCCTCGGTCTCGTCCTTGGAGCGCTCGTCGGCCTCCGTCCTGACGGTTGCCGTCGGAATGTCGCGCGGCGCCTTCTCCTGCAAGAGAAGCTCGGCCGACTCGATCACCGGATCGCTGTGGAAACGCTCGCGCAGCCTGCCTTCGAAGATGGCGTCGGCGACGGCGGCGATCGACATGCCGGAATGGTGCGCCATGTAGTTCTGCACCACGGCGTGGTCGGTGCCTTCGGGCACGCGCTGCGGCGTGAAATCGACCGCGTCGTAGAAACCGTGGCGGCCAAGGGCGCCGATCGAGCGCAGCCGCTGCAGGTTCTGCACCGCCTCGCGCGGGCTGAACTGCGCGGCCAGGATCGTCGCATAGGGCGCGATCACGGTGTTCTGGCCAAGGCCGCGCTTCAGGCCGAGGCCGGGCACGCCGAAATTGGTGTATTGATAGGTGAGCTCGCGGTCGCGGGCGTTGTAGGCCGCTTCCGAAATGCCCCAGGGCACGTTCTTGGAACGCGCATACTGGATCTGGCGCTTGATGATGAGCTTGCTGGTCTGGTTGAGGATCGAGCCCTGCGGCTCCTTCATCACCAGCGGCGGCATCAGATACTCGAACATCGAGCCCGACCAGGACATCAGCGCGCCCTGGAAGCCGATCTCGACGATCGGCCGTCCCAGACGGAACCAGTGCTCGGTCGGCAGGTCGCCCTTGGCGATGGCGAACAGGCTGGTGAGCCGCGCCTCGGAGGCAAGAAGGTCGTAGCAGCTCTCGTCGAGCTGGCGGTCCTCGACGCGGTAGCCGATCGAGAGCAGCTTGCGCTCCTGGCGCATCAGGAAGGAGAAATCCATCTCGAAGGCATAGCGGCGGCAGCGCTCGCGCAGGGCGAGCAGCTTGGCGCGCAACGCGGCGACGGCGCTCTCGTCATTGTGCGAATCGTGCACATGCGCCTCGCAGGTCGCCTCGAGCCTCGCCGCCCAGTCGGCGATGACATCGCTCTTCGGCGAAGCCGCTTCGGTGTGGATGGCCGTGGCGAGCTTGCGGATCTCGCCGGCGAGCACGGCAAGGTTGATGGTGCGGATCGACGCCATCTCCGGCTGCGCCTTGATGGTCGCGACCGCGCGGCGCATGCCGTCGAGACGGTCGGCCAGGCGCTGGCGCAGCGGCCGCAGTTGCCGGCGATCGTCCGGCAGTTCGTCCAGGCTTTCGTCAAGGATGGTGACGGTGTCGATGATGCCTTCGAAATCGCCCTGAAGATGCACGGACGGCGCTTCGGCCCATTCGGCGCAGGAGGCGGCAACGGCGACCAGATGTCCGGCGAGATTGCCGCTGTCGACCGCGGAGATATAGAGCGGATAGAGCGGCTTCAGCGTCGTCGTGTCGTACCAGTTGTAGAGATGGCCGCGTTCGCGCGGCATGTTCTCGATGGTCGTCATCGTGGCGTCGATGCGGGTGATGGCGTCCGACAGGCTGATCCAGCCGAAATCGCGCGCCGACACGACCGACAAGAGATAAACGCCGATATTGGTCGGCGAGGTGCGCGGCGCCACCACCGGCGCCGGACTTTCCTGGAAATTGTCCGGCGGCAGGTGATGCTGCTCCGGCGTGACGAAGGTCTCGAAATAGTGCCAGGTGCGGCGCGCGTAAGTGCGCAGTGCATGAACGTCGGCGCTCGATATGCGCAGCCTGTCCTCGGTTTCGGCCGAGCGGCTGATCCAGCAGGCGACGGCGGGCGAAGCGATCCAGAAGATGGCGAAGAAGAAGGCGACGAAGGCGCCGGTGGAATCGGCGAGCACCGGAATAGCGAGGCCGACGACGCCGACGATCACCGCGCCATACATCATGCCGTAATAGGCGCCGAGATCGTTGCCGCCCTTGGCCGCCTGCGAAGCGGTGCGCCATTCGAGCAGGTTCTGCCGGCTGACGAAGAGCCGGTAGATGGTGCGGATGATGGCGTCGCCCATCATCCAGGCGAGATGCGCCATCAAGAGCACTTTCAGCGCTACCAGCGCGGTGCCGAACACGGTGTCTCGCGCCAAAGCGGAGAAATGGCCGCGCGGCGTCTGATCGCCGCTCTTCGGCAGGATGCCGTTCACGATGTCGAAGGTCGGCGCCATGAACAGAGTGAGGATCAGAAGCGCCTGCCACTGCGCGGCCTGGGTGAAGGGCAGCAGCGTCCAGCCGGCGACGCAGGCCATGACCCAGAAGATCGGGGTGACCGAGCGGCGCAGATTGTCGACCATCTTCCAGCGCGACAGCGCCGGCACGCCGGAGCGCGGGTCGAAGATATAGCCGAGCAGCTGCCAGTCGCCACGCGCCCAGCGGTGGTGGCGCGAGGCGTCGACCGAGTAGCGGGTCGGATAGTCCTCGACCAGCTCGACGTCGGTGACCAAAGCGGCGCGCGCCAGCGCGCCCTCGAGCAGATCGTGGCTGAGGATGGTGTTTTCGTCGATGCGGTTCTTCAGCGCCGCCTCGAAGGCGTCGACATGGTAAAGGCCCTTGCCGGTGAAGGACCCGTCGCCGAAGACGTCCTGATAGACGTCTGAGACGGCAAACACATAAGGGTCGAGACCGCGATTGGCAGAGAAGACGCGCTGGAAGAAGGAGGCGTCGTCGCCGCTGGTCAGCGAGGCCGTGATGCGCGGCTGCAGGATGGTGTAGCCGGCGCTGACGACGCGCTTGACCGGATCGAAATGCGGACGGTTGAGCGGATGGGCGAGCTTGCCGACAAGGCTCGAAACCGCGTCGCGCGTGGTGCGCGTGTCGGCGTCGAGCGTCATCACATAGACGACCTTTTCCGGCAGCGGCACGTCGAGCGGCAGGAAGGTGGTGTCGCTGTCGCCGCGCAAGAGAAGGTTCAGCTCATGCAGCTTGCCGCGCTTGCGCTCCCATCCCATCCAGCAGCCCTGCGCCTGGTTGTAGAGCCGGCGCCGGTGCAGGAGATAGAAGCGCGGCGAGCCTTCCGACGGATAGCGCGCGTTGAGCCTGGCGATCTCGTCGCGGGCATATTGCAGGATCTCGATGTCGGCGGCGTCGATCTCGGTTTTGGAATCCGGCCAGTCGGACAACAGCGCGAAATGGATCTCTTCGGCAGTGTTGGCGAGGTGGTGCACCTCGATGTTGCGGATGTTTTCCTCGACATCGTCGCGCGAGCCGATCAGCGAGGGCACCACGACCAGCGTGCGCGCCCCGGCCGGAATGCCGTGCTTGTTGTAGTCGTAGCCGACAAGCCTGGTCGGCTTGAGGAACAGCGCCACCACGGTGTTGAAGAAGGCCAGCGCGCCCTCGCTTGCCGGCACGGCGAACAGCGCCAGCATCAGCGTGATCGATTCCACCGACAGGCCGAGATTGGCGAGCGCCCTGCCCGAGAGCACCAGCAGCAGCACCGTCAGCAGGAAGACCGGCACGACGATGCCCAGCCAGCCGGCACTGGCAAAGCCGCGCTTGAAGGTCACATAGAAAGGCGGGCGGTAGCCGATCGCTTTTTCCAGTTCCTGCCGGCGCGGCCCGACCAGGAAGAAGCCGACATCGGTATGCACGGCGGGGTCCGCCGTCTCCGGCACGCCGGACGCATCGGTGAGCCCGGGCGTATGACCGGCAAGCTCGATCGCCTTTTCGGCGACGCGGTATTCGGAGAGATCCGAGCGGCGTGCCAGCTGCTCGATCGCGGTGCGGTACTGGTCGCGCGAGAAGAAATCGAGGTCGGCGAAATCGGTTTTTTCACGCAGCAGCGTGTCGATGCGGCTGACGCCTTCGAACCAGACCGTCCAGTCGACGTCGTTGATGAGGCGCAGGCCGCGAATGATGTTGCCGGTGGTGACGTTGCCCGAAGACAGCGTCTGATGCTCGGAGATGATGATCTCCTCGGCGTCGGAGCCGCTCTTCTCAAGCTCGCCTTCCAACCATTCCAGCGCGCGGCCGGCATTCTGCGACCCGTCGCGCAGGCGGTAAAGCAGCTGTGTGGCGAAAGTGGTGTCCTGCGCATGCGCGCTGTAGTTGGACAGGATCCTGGTGCGGTCGGCATTGTCGTCGGTCGCAAGCACCCGGTCGGCGACCTCGTTTGCGGTCTGGCGCATCTGCCTGGTACGCTCGACGCGCACGGCGATGCGGCGCAGGTTCTCGATCAGCACGAAGCGCAGCAGCGACGGCAGCGCCCAGAGTTCGCCGATCTTCATCGGCTCGACCGACTGGAAGCCCTCGACGATCGCCTTGAACATGTTGGCCGAGACGGAGCTGTCGGAATGCTCGACATAGCTCCAGGCAACGACGAAGGCGCGTGGCAGCACCGTGCCGTCGCCGAGTGTCAGCGTCGGCAGTTGCCGGTAGAAGCGGCGCGGCAGGTCGCGCTTGACCTGGAAGATGGTTTCCTCGACCAGGTAATTGTTGTCGAGCAGCCATTGCGCGGCCGGCGTGATGGTCTCGCCCTTGGCCTGGGCCGCATTGGTCGAGCGGTAGACTTCGAGAATCTTCTTGGCGCTATCGCGAATGCGGGCCTGGAACTCGAACGGGGCAAGGCCGAACAATTCCTTGACCTCGCCCTTGGCGAGCGCGACGCCCAAGGCGCGCAGCCGGTCCTCAGGCAGGAAATTGGAGCGTATCGGCGCTTCCGTCACCGTCGGGAAGCCGGCGCTTGTCTGTTCGATTTTGTTCGGATTCGTCTGAATGTTCATTGAAAATTCCGTAAGCGGGGGCGCAATGCGGCGTCACCGCCACGGCAATGGCCCTAAAACCGGTTCAATTGCAATTGGTTGCATGATTGATCGGCCGAAAGTTTGTTTTGCGCACCACAATGGGGGCGTGCCCTTTCGACAGCTCGTGGGCGAACGCCCCTCGCTCTCCGCCCCGGTTGGATCAGGGCAAGGATTCAGGCTTTTTCGTGATACATGCAAGGGGCCGGGCGATAATTCGCCTGAGCCGCGATCATGTTTGGCAACAGCCGTTAACGGTTGGCGGCGAAGCGGTGGAGCCCGATCACGAAAAGCAGGCCCTGCCCCTTAGGCTGAAGCCGCAATTCCGGCCTGTCCCGGTCGACGATCAGCATATCGAGTGGTTCCAAGCTCGGCGCATCGTCCGTGAAGAGCGTGGCGCCGGCGCCGACGGCAAGAACGAGCGTGGTGTCGGCGCGCGGCGCGAGGCGAATCTCGGCGGAGAAAGGCCGGCGCTCGACCTCATGGGCCATGCGGCCACGGCGGGTCATGATGTTGAGATCGGTGATCGGACCGCCGATCAGCGCAGCACTGGTCGACACGTCGCCCGGAAAGGCGAATGGCACTGAGGCTGTGGTCAGCCGCGTCGGAGGCAGGCCGGCGACGTCGAGGACAATCCCCTCGCCCTCCAGCACCGACAATGTTCGGTCGATGCCGGCGAAGCTCGAGAACGGTCCGCTGGTTTCGACGCGGGCCATGGAGATGCGCCAGTCGAAATCGTCGAGCCCGGCTCGTTCCGGCGAAACGGCGATCTCGGTGGTCGTGCCGCCGCCATTCTTCCACGGCATGACGCGGTAATCGGCGGCACGGAGGATGCGCATCGGCTTAGAGCCGGACGATTTCAAGTCGATTCGACCTGAAATCGTCCGGATCTGTCTTCTTGGTTTGGAGCATGATGTTGTCCGAAAACCGTTTCACACTTTTCGGCATCATGCTCTAGCCCAGTATGCCCGGCAGGTTGAGCTGGTGCTCCTTGGCGCATTCAATGGCGATGTCGTAGCCGGCATCGGCATGACGCATGACGCCGGTCGCCGGGTCGTTCCACAGCACGCGCTCCAGACGCCTGGCCGCTTCGGGCGTGCCGTCGGCGACGATCACCATGCCGGCATGCTGGGAGAAGCCCATGCCGACGCCGCCGCCATGGTGCAGCGACACCCAGGTGGCGCCGGAGGCGGTGTTGAGCAGCGCGTTGAGCAGCGGCCAGTCGGAAATGGCGTCGGAGCCGTCCTTCATCGCTTCCGTCTCGCGGTTCGGCGAGGCGACCGAACCGGAATCGAGGTGGTCGCGGCCGATGACGACCGGCGCCTTCAGTTCGCCCTTGGCCACCATTTCGTTGAAGGCGAGGCCGAGCCGGTGGCGGTCGCCGAGGCCGACCCAGCAGATGCGCGCCGGCAACCCTTGAAAGGAGATGCGCTTGCGCGCCATGTCGAGCCAGTTGTGCAGATGCGTGTTGCCGGGGGTGAGCTCGCGCACCTTGGCGTCGGTCTTGTAGATGTCCTCCGGATCGCCCGAGAGCGCGGCCCAGCGGAACGGACCGATGCCGCGGCAAAACAGCGGCCGGATATAGGCCGGCACGAAGCCCGGGAAAGCGAAGGCGTTCTCAAAACCTTCGTCCTTGGCGACCTGGCGGATGTTGTTGCCATAGTCGAGCGTCGGCACGCCGGCGTTCCAGAACGCCACCATCGCCTCGACATGCTCGCGCATCGATGCACGGGCGGCTTTCTCGACGGCCTTCGGATCGGACGTGCGCTTCTCGCGCCATTCGGCCATCGTCCAGCCCTTCGGCAGATAGCCGTTGATCGGGTCGTGCGCCGAGGTCTGGTCGGTCAGAATGTCGGGGCGGATGCCGCGCTTGAACATCTCCGGCACGATTTCGGCGGCGTTGCCGAGCAGGCCGACCGACTTTGCTTCGCCGGCCTTGGTCCAGCGATCGATCATTTCCATCGCTTCGTCGAGCGTCTCGGCCTTCTCGTCGAGATAGCGGGTGCGCAGGCGGAAATCGATCGAATCCGGATTGCACTCGATGGCAAGACAGGAGGCGCCGGCCATGACGGCGGCCAAAGGCTGGGCGCCGCCCATGCCGCCGAGACCGCCGGTCAGGATCCACTTGCCCTTGAGATTGCCGTTGTAGTGTTGGCGGCCGGCCTCGACGAAAGTCTCGTAGGTGCCCTGAACGATGCCTTGCGTGCCGATATAGATCCAGGAGCCGGCCGTCATCTGGCCGTACATCATCAGGCCCTTCCTATCGAGCTCGTTGAACTTCTCCCAGGTCGCCCAGTGCGGCACGATGTTGGAGTTGGCGATGAGCACGCGCGGCGCGTTGGAATGGGTCTTGAAGACGCCGACCGGCTTGCCGGACTGCACCAGCAGCGTCTCGTCCTCGCCAAGCGTCTTCAGCGAGGCGACGATGCGGTCGAAATCGTTCCAGGTGCGCGCCGCCCTGCCGATGCCGCCGTAGACGACCAACTCGTTCGGGTTCTCGGCGACCTCCGGGTCGAGATTGTTCATCAGCATGCGCAGCGGCGCCTCGGTCGTCCAGTAGCGGGCGTTGAGCTTGTCGCCACGGGGGGCGCGCACTTCGCGGATGTTGTGACGAGGATCGGTCATCATTGTCCCTTTCAAGCGAGGCGGGCGGCGCTGGTCAGCGCCCGGCCCAGTCAATGGCGGTTTCAAGGATCGTTTTCAGCGTGGCGCGGATCGGCGCCGCGTAGCTGGGGTCGTAGGGCTCGGGCCAGTTTTCCGGCGAGCCCTTCTTGTTCGGCTCGCGCATGTAGCCACGGTTGGAGAGTTCCATCTGCAGCGCATGGACGCCGTTCTCGGGCCGGCCGAAATGGCGCGTGATCCAGCCGCCCTTGAAGCGGCCGTTGACCACCCAGCTCTCGCCAGTCGCGGCGAGGATCTCCGTCACCCTTTCCTGCAGCGACGGATCGGTGCTCCTGCCGTCATTGGTGCCGAGATTGAAGACCGGCAGTGTGCCTTCGAACAGGCGGGGCAGCACCGAGCGGATCGAATGGCAGTCGTAAAGCACGATGTTTTCGTGCATGCCACGCAGCCGGTCGATCTCGGCCTGCAGGGCATCATGGTAAGGCGCGAAATATGTCTCGCGGCGCTCGTCGATCTCTGATGGCGTCGGCTCATCGCCCATGCGGTAGAGGGGATCGCCATCGAAGGTATCCGTCGGGCAAAGGGTCGTCGTCGCCTGGCCGGGATAGAGCGAGACGCCGGACGGGTCGCGGTTGACGTCTATGACGGTGCGAGAGATGGCAGTATGCACGACGGTCGCGCCGAGATCGGCTGCAAAGTCATAGAGTTTGTCGATCCACCAGTCGCAGTCGCGTCGGCCGAGCCAGGTCGAGACCAGGCGGGAGTCGAGGCCGGCGAGATCGATGCCGGTATGCGGGATGGAGACCAGGAGAGGCGCGGTGCCGCGTGTGACGGTGAGCCAGGGAGGCGTGGCCATCATGCCGCTCCGGCGATCGACGGCAGCGTGATGGCGCTCGCCGCCTTCACCGCGGCGCCGCTGCGCACCAGGGCAATCGCCTTTTCCATGTCGGGGTGGAAGTGACGGTCGTTGTCGAGGTGCGGTACCTCGGCCCGGACCAGCCTGCGCACCGCCTCCAGCGCCTCGCTGGACGCAAGCGGCTGATGGAAATCGCAGCCCTGTGCAGCTGCCAGGAGTTCAATGCCGATGACGGCGGTCGCGTTCTCGATCATGCCGAGCAGCCGGCGCGCGCCGTGGGCGGCCATCGAGACATGGTCTTCCTGGTTGGCCGAGGTCGGGATCGAATCGACGCTCGCCGGATAGGCCTTCTGCTTGTTTTCCGAAACAAGCGCGGCTGCCGTCACCTGGGGGATCATGAAGCCGGAATTGAGGCCCGGCTTCGGCGTCAGGAAAGCCGGCATGCCGGAGAGCGCCGGATCGACCAGCATGGCGATGCGCCGCTCCGACAGCGAGCCGATCTCGCAGACGGCAAGCGCGATCATGTCGGCGGCGAAGGCCACCGGCTCGGCGTGGAAATTGCCGCCCGAAAGCGCGGTGTCGTCTTCGGCGAAGATCAGCGGATTGTCGGTCACGCCGTTGGCCTCGGTTTCGAGGGTCTCGGCTGCCTTGCGCAGCACGTCGAGCGCGGCGCCCATCACCTGCGGTTGGCAGCGCAGGCAGTACGGGTCCTGCACGCGCTCGTCGCCGACGCGGTGCGATTCCCGGATGGCGCTGCCGGCCATGAGATTGCGCAGCGCATCCGCCGTCTCGATCTGGCCGCGATGCTTGCGCAGCAGGTGGATGCGCGGATCGAAGGGGGCGTCCGAACCTTTGGCAGCGTCGGTCGACAGCGCGCCGGCGACCAGCGCGGACTGGTAGAGCGTCTCGGCCTCGAACAGGCCGGCCAGCGCGAAAGCGGTCGAGAACTGCGTGCCGTTGAGCAGCGCCAGCCCCTCCTTGGCGCCGAGCGTCACTGGCTCCAGCCCATGCGAGACGAAGGCGACCTTGGCGGGGAAGCGGCCGTGCGGGGTAAAGCACTCGCCGACGCCGATCATGACAGCCGTCATATGCGAGAGCGGCGCGAGGTCGCCGGACGCGCCGACCGAGCCCTGCGCGGGCACGACGGGGATGACGTCGTTGGCGAGCATCCCTTGAAGCAGGTCGATGGTCTCGGCGCGCACGCCGGAAGCGCCCTGGGCAAGGCTGGCGAGCTTGAGCGCCATCATCAGCCGCACCACTGGGACTGGCATCGGCTCGCCGACGCCGGCCGCATGCGACAGCACGATATTGCGCTGGAGCGTTTCGAGATCGTCGGCTGGGATGCGGACGCTGGCGAGCTTGCCGAAGCCGGTGTTGATGCCATAGACCGGCTCGCCCTTGGCGAGGATGCGGGCGACCGCCTCGGCACTGTCCCGGATCTTCGGCCGGCAGGCTGGGTCGAGCTTCGGCACGGCGCCGCGATAGATGGCGCGCCAGTCGGCAAGCGTTGCGCTGCCGGGCTTCAGGGTCAGTTCCGTCATTGTCCTCTCCAGATACGGGCATGGAGCGGATTGAAGCCCATGCGGTAGACGAGTTCGGCCGGGCGTTCGATGTCCCAGATGGCGAGATCGGCCGATTTGCCGGCCTCCAGCGTGCCGGTCTGTTCCAGCAAGCCCAACGCGCGCGCGGCCTCACGGGTGACGCCGGCAAGGCATTCGTCGACGGTCATGCCGAACAGCGTCGCAGCCATGTTCATGGTGAGCAGCAACGAGGTGAGCGGCGAGGTGCCGGGATTGCTGTCGGTGGCGACCGCCATCTTGACGCCGTGGCGGCGGAACAGGTCGACCGGCGGCTTCTTGGTCTCGCGGATGAAATAGTAGGCGCCGGGCAGGATGGTCGCCACGGTGCCGGCCTTGGCCATCGCCGCGGCGCCCTCCTCGTCCGTGTATTCGAGGTGGTCGGCCGACAAGGCGCCATAGCGGGCGGCAAGGGCCGCGCCATGCAGGTTGGAAAGCTGGTCGGCATGGAGCTTCACCGGCAGACCGAGCGCCTTGGCCTTGTCGAAGACACGCGCCATCTGCTCCGGTGAGAACGCAATGCCCTCGCAAAAACCGTCGACGGCGTCGGCGAGCTTTTCGGCAGCGACTGCCGGCAGGATGGTGCCGGCGACGAGATCGATGAACGCGTCCTTGTCGCCCTTGGCTTCCGGCGGCAGCGCATGCGCCGCAAGGCAAGTCGTACGGACCGTGACGGGGCGCTCGTCGGCCAAGCGGCGGGCGGCGCGCAGCGACTTCTTCTCATTGTCGGCATCGAGACCGTAGCCGGACTTGACCTCGACGGTGGTGACACCTTCGGCCAGCAGCGCGTCGAGACGCGGCCGCGTCTCGGCGACAAGCTCGTCCTCGCTCGCTGCGCGCAGCGACTTGACCGAGGACACAATGCCGCCGCCGGCGCGGGCCACTTCCTCATAAGTGGCGCCAGCCAGCCGCATCTCGAATTCGTTGGCGCGGTTGCCCGCATAGACAAGGTGCGTATGGCAATCGATCAGGCCTGGCGTGATCCAGCGTCCAGCGCAATCGACGGTCTCTGCGCCCTGCCCGGCCGCAGCTGGCATGTCCGCCTCGGGACCGGCGTAAACAATAAGCCCGTCGCGCGCGGCGACCGCGCCTTTCTCGACGATACCGAGACCGGCCGCACCATCGGCCATGGTCGCCAGACGCGCATTGCGCCAGACCCGATGGCCGCTTTTCCCGTTTGCTCCACCCATCATCTTTTCCATTTGCTTGGATGATGATTATGTATATACATATTGGAACGCGACGCAAGTGATAATGTCGCCTGGGCATTCAGATCGGAGAGGAACGTGACGGCGATCTTTGCGGAACAGGTGCTGCTGCCCGGCGGTTGGCAAGACAATGTCAGGATCGCTTTTGAAGATGGCCGCATCTCTTCAGTCGAGGTCGGCGCTTCCCCGCAGGCGGGCGACGAGCGCCATGCCATCGTCCTGCCGGGCATGCCCAATCTGCACAGCCATGCCTTCCAGCGCGGCATGGCGGGCCTTGCCGAGTTGCGCGGCCCTTCGGCCGACAGTTTCTGGAGTTGGCGCGAAGTGATGTACCGCTTCGCTTTGTCGATGACGCCGGAGCAGGTCGAGGCGGTGGCGGCGCAGCTCTATGTCGAGATGCTGGAGGCCGGTTTTTCCCACGTCGGCGAATTTCATTACCTTCATCACGACCGCAACGGACAGCCTTACGCCAACATCGCCGAGATGGCGGAGCGGATCGCCGCAGCCGCCGCCGAAACAGGTATTGGCCTAACGCTGCTGCCGGTCTTCTATGCCCATTCCGCCTTCGGGGGCGCCGTTCCCGGCGATGGCCAGCGGCGATTCATTAATGATGTCGAGCGTTTCGGGTGCTTGCTTGAGAAAAGCCGCGAGGGCGTTCGCTCATTAGAACAGGCCGTCGTCGGCGTCGCGCCGCATAGTTTGCGCGCCGCAACGCCGGACGAGCTCAATGCCGTCGCTGCGATGGCGCCGAACGGGCCGATCCATATCCATGTCGCCGAACAGGTGAAGGAGGTCGAGGACTGCATCGCCTGGTCGGGCAAGCGCCCGGTCGAATTCCTGCTCGCCAATGCAAAGGTGGACCAACGCTGGTGCCTGATCCACGCCACGCATATGACCGAGGCCGAAACGGTTGCGATGGCCCGGACCGGTGCGATCGCCGGGCTCTGTCCGATCACCGAGGCCAATCTCGGCGACGGCACTTTCGCGGCCCCGCTCTTCATCGAGCATGGCGGCCGCTTCGGCGTCGGCTCCGATTCCAATGTGCTGATCGGCCTGCCGGACGAGCTTCGGCAGCTCGAATATTCGCAACGCCTTGCCCACCGCGCCCGCAACGTGCTGGCGCGGGCCGGCGGCTCGACCGGGCGGGCGCTGTTCGATGCGGCGCTTGACGGCGGCAGTCGGGCGCTTGGGGCAGGTCCTTCACAGATTGCCGCCGGCTGCCCTGCCGATCTCGTCTCGCTCGACCAAAACCATCCATCGCTGGCCGGCAAGGCAGGCGATGCGATCCTCGATGCCTGGATCTTCGCCAATGGCGGCACGGTCGATTGCGTGTGGGTGCATGGCAGGAAACAGGTCAGCGGCGGCCGGCATGCGAAGCGCGAAGCTGTCGCCGCGCGGTTCCGCGAAGTGATGACCGCATTGTCGCAAGGCTGAAGCAGGATCCATCCGATGAGCCTGGTCGAGACAGACGATGTCGAGGGCGGCGAGATCCTCTCGCTGCACCAGCGCATCTTGTCCGACATCCGTGAAAAGATCCTGTCGGGCGCTTGGGCGCCTGGACATCGCATCCCCTTCGAGCACGAGCTGACGGCTCAGTACAATTGCTCGCGCATGACGGTGAACAAGGCGCTATCGCAGCTGGCCAAGGCGGGGCTGATCGAGCGTCGCCGCCGTTCCGGCAGTTTCGTCCGCCAGCCGCAGTCGCAGGCGGCGGTGCTGGAGCTACACGACATCAGGATCGAGGTCGAAGCCCTTGGCCTTCCCTATCGCTATGAGCGGCTGGAGCGGGTCAAGCGGCGCAGCGGCGCCGAGGACCGCGCGCTGCTCGGGCTTTCAGCATCAGGTGCGGTGCTTGCGCTGGAGGGTCTGCATTTTGCCGGCGAACGGCCATTCGCGCTGGAGCAGCGGCTGATCAACCTTTCCGCGGTGGCCGAGGCAGCCGAAGAGGAGTTTCTCGATATCGCGCCGGGCCCCTGGCTGATCGGCCGCGTGCCGTGGAGCGAGGCCGAGCACCGCATCCGCGCCATGGCGGCGGACGAGGCAATCGCCGACGCGCTCGACATCGATCCGGGCGCGCCCTGCCTGGTGGTCGAGCGCCGCACCTGGAGCGCCGAGCATCCGGTGACGCATGTGCGGTTCATCTATCCGGCGGAAAGCCACACGCTGGTGGCAAGGTTCACGCCCTCGCAGGGGTGACTCCCCCTCACCCAGCCTCCGCTTCGCTCGGCTGACCTCTCCCCAAGGGGAGAGGAGTCGGTCAGCGCTGGCGCAAATCTCTTCTCCCCGCCGGGGAGAAGGTGGCCGCGAAGCGGCCGGATGAGGGGGAGTGACGGCTCAGATTGCCGCAGTGATGATGATCTCGACCAGATATTCCGGGCCGGCAAGCTTGGCTTCGCCGGTGGCGCGCGCCGGGGTGTGGCCCTGCGGCACCCACTTGTCCCATTCCGAGTTCATCTCGGCAAAGGTCTTCATGTCGTCCAGCCAGATGATCGCCTGCACGATCTTGGTCTTGTCGGTGCCGGCCTTGGCCAGCAATTCGTCGATGGTCTTCAGGATGTCGCGCGTCTGGGATGCGACGTTGCCGCCGGGCTGACCGACCTGGCCGGCCAGATAGACGGTGTTGCCATGAATGACGATCTGGCTCATGCGCGGGCCGACATCGATGCGACGAATGCTCATTGGAGGTTCCTTCGTTGTGGCAGTCGCTGCTCTTTAGAGTCCGGGCCGGCGCGGGGCAAGGCCGGCGGGCGCGAAACCAATTGAGCCAATTGTCCGGTTCCGAACGGCCCGCCTACACGGCGAGTTGACCGACGTGTCACAATTCCGCCGGACCGCCATGTTGACTAATGTAATAACATCACATATCGACGGCGTACTCGAATTCGCGGACCGACGTTTGATGACCAATGCCTGCCTGACCTTCCGCGACCTGACGCTTGGCTATAACAGCCATCCGGCGATCCATCATCTCAATGGCATCGTGCGCAAAGGCTCGCTGACCGCCGTGGTCGGCGCCAATGGTTCGGGCAAGTCGACGCTGATGAAGGGCATTGTCGGCGTGCTGAAGCCGATGGAAGGCGCGGTGGTCCGCATGCCGGGCGTCCGCACCGCCTATCTGCCGCAGCAGTCGGAGCTCGACCGCTCCTTTCCGGCGCGCGTCGTCGACCTGGTCTCGCTCGGGCTTTGGCCGAAGCGCGGCATGCTCGGGCGCTACACCCGGGAAGACCGGGAATCCGTCAGCAAGGCGCTGATGGCGGTCGGGCTCGGCGGCTTCGAGAAGCGGCCGATCGACACGCTGTCCGGCGGCCAATTGCAGCGCACACTGTTTGCCCGCGTGCTTTTGCAGGACGCCGACCTTATCCTGCTCGATGAGCCGTTCAACGCGGTCGACGCCAAGACGGTCGGCGACCTCATCCAGTTGATCAAACGCTGGCATGGGGAGGAGCGCACCATCATGGTCGTCGTACACGACCTCGATCTGGTGCGGCAGAATTTCCCCGAAACGCTGCTGCTTGCCCGCCAGCCGGTCGCCTGGGGCGACACAAAGGAAACGCTGCGGCCCGAAAACCTGCTCAAGGCAAGGCGCTTCCACGAGGCGTGGGAAGAGAACGCGCCCTGGTGCGAGCCCGAGGATCATGATCATAGCCATGATCACGCGCATCACGATCATGCGCATGATCACCATCACGACCACCAGCACGGCTCCGGACCGAGGGCGGCGTGATGGATTTCGTCTACGGCCTCTTCATCGCGCCCTTTGCCGATTTCGCCTTCATGCAGCGGGCGCTGTTCGGCTCGCTGATGCTGTCGCTCGGCGCATGCCCGGTCGGCGTCTTCCTGATGCTCAGGCGCATGAGCCTGTCGGGCGACGCGATGGCGCATGCCATCCTGCCGGGCGCGGCCGCCGGCTTCCTGCTCTATGGGCTCGAGATCCTGCCGATGACGGTCGGCGGGCTGATCGCCGGCATCATCGTCGCGCTCGGCGCGGGCGCCGTCTCGCGCTTCACCATCCAGCGCGAGGACGCCTCGATGGCGGCCTTCTATCTGATTTCGCTGGCCGTCGGCGTGCTGATGGTGTCGATCCGCGGCTCAAGCGTCGACCTCATGCATGTGCTGTTCGGCACGGTGCTCGCGCTCAACAATGAGGCGCTGATCCTGATCGGCGGCATCGTGGCGGTGACCCTCGCCTGCCTCGCCATCTTCTGGCGCGCGCTGGTCGCCGAATGCCTCGATCCGCTGTTCCTGCGCTCGGTGAGCCGCATGGGCAGCCCGGTGCATTTCATCTTCCTCGGGCTTGTCGTTCTCAACCTTGTCGGCGGCTTCCAGGCGCTCGGCACGCTGCTCTCGGTCGGGCTGATGATGCTGCCCGCCGCGGCGGCCCGCTTCTGGACCGTGCGCGTGGAGCCGATGTGCGGGCTGGCGGTGCTGATTGGCTTTGCCTCCTGCATCGCCGGGCTGCTTTTGTCCTACCATGCGTCGCTGCCCTCCGGCCCCGCGATCATCCTTTCGTCCGGCGTCGTCTATTTCTGCTCGATCCTGTTCGGCACGCGCGGCGTGCTGCGCGCCCGCATCGTGCATCACCGACACCGCACCGCCTGACCCCATCCCCAAGCAAGGAGACCACCCAATGCTGAAGTCCTTCCGTGCCGCGCTGGCGTTGAGCGTTATAACATTAAGCGCATTCGCAACATCGTCCGCTTCTGCGGCACCGCTGAAAGTGGTGGCAAGCTTCACCGTGATTGCGGACTTTGCGAAAAATGTCGGCGGCGACCGGGTCAACATCACCACCATCGTCGGGCCGGACGGCGACGCGCATGTCTATGAGCCGAGCCCGGCCGACGCGGTGGCGATGGCAGGCGCCGACGTCGTGCTGGTCAACGGCCTGCATTTCGAAGGCTTCCTGCAGCGCCTGGTCGACGCCAGCGCCACCAAGGCCGCGATCGTGACGCTGACCAAGGGTGTCACCCCAATCGACTTCAAGCCGGAATTCGCCGACGCGGACGCGGCCGAAGGAGCCGACACCAGCGGCGGCAAGACGGTCACCGATCCGCATGCCTTCCAGTCGATCGCCAATGCCAAGATCTATGTGAAGAACATCGCCGAGGCGTTCTGCGCGGCCGACGCCGAGGGCTGCGACAGCTACAAGGCCAACGCCGCCGCCTACACCACCAAGCTCGATGCGCTGGAAGGCGAAGTGAACGCGGCAATCCAGTCGATCCCACAAGCCAAGCGCGTCGTCATCACCTCGCATGACGCCTTCGGCTATTTCGAGCATGAATACGGGCTGACTTTCCTGGCGCCGCAGGGCATCTCGACCGATTCCGAGCCGTCGGCCGCGGACGTCGCCAAGCTCGTGGAGCAGATCAAGCAGGATAAGGCGGCGGCGATCTTCATCGAGAACATCACCAACCCGAGGCTGATCGAGCAGATCGCCGGCGAGACCGGCATCAAGGTCGGCGGCACGCTCTATTCGGACGCGCTGTCGGGATCGGACGGCCCGGCCTCGACCTATATCGACATGATGCACAACAACATCACGCAGATCAAAGGCGCGATCCTGGGAAGCTGAGCGACGCGGCAGCCAACCGGGCCCGGCATCGGCCCGGTTGGATTTTTCGATCGGTCGTCGCTATTTGGCAGGGAATTCCTTCAATGCGGATTGCCGCCCTTCTCCGGGAGTGGCAAGACTGCCGCCAAAGAGATCGCGAGGACGACACCATGGAATACCGCCAGATCAGCGACGACTATTCGGTCTCCGGCCAGATCCAGCCCGAGGATATCGCCGCCATCAAGGACGCCGGCTTCAAAAGCGTGATCTGCAACCGGCCGGACGAGGAGCAGCCCGGCCAGCCTTCGGCCGGAAGCATTCAGGCCGCAGCCGAGGCGGCCGGGCTTGCCTTCCGCTACATCCCCGTGATCAGCGGCCAGATCACCATGGACAATGTCGAGGACCAGGCTGCCGCGCTGGACGAGCTCGAAGGGCCGGTGTTCGCTTACTGCCGTTCGGGCGCGCGCTGCACCAACCTTTACGGGCTGATCCAGCAGCAGCGCGGCTAAATAGGCAGCGCACCGGTTTCCTTGAGTGTTTCCAGCACGATCGCCGTCTTCACGTGCTGCACGGATTCATGCGGCAGGAGCACGCCGTTGACGAACTCCGACAGTGATTTGAGGTCGGGCGTCACGACCTTCAGGATGTAATCCATCTCTCCCGTTAAGGCGTGCGCCTCCTGCACCTCGGGCAGGCGAGCCACCAGTTCGCCGAAGCGGCGGGCATTGTCCCGGTTGTGGGTGGCCAAGGTTACCGAGATGACGTTGACCAGCGAAAAGCCCAGACGGTCGCGGTCGAGCACCGCGCGATAGCCCTTGATATAGCCGTCCTCCTCCAGTCGCAGACGGCGGCGCGAGCATTGCGAGGGCGACAGGTTCACGCGCTCCGCCAAATCGTTGTTGGTGAATCGCGCATCGTCCTGCAAAAGCGCCATTATCTTGCGGTCGAATTGATCGAGGCGCGCATCATCCATGAATTCTTCTCCATTCATGCACGGTTTGCGCGCATGATGCGCATTTCAGGCGGTTGAATGCAAGCACCGTGCGGAGGTGTCGGGCTATCATGGTGGAAGATGGTCAAGCCCGGCCAAAACAGCTTTCGGAGGACTGCCATGGGCCCCTTCCCGCACGACGCCCCACCCGCCAAAATCAGCAAGCAGAACCCCGCCGGCACCGACGGCTTCGAATTCGTCGAGTTCGCGCATCCGGAGCCGGCAAAGCTCGCCGAGCTGTTCACCCGCATGGGCTATGTCGCGGTGGCCAAGCATCGCTCGAAGGACATCACCGTCTGGCGCCAGGGCGACATCAACTATGTCGTCAACGCCGAGCCAGGCTCGCATGCAATGAAGTTCGTCGAAAAGCACGGCCCCTGCGCCGCCTCGATGGCGTGGCGCGTGGTCGATGCCAAGCACGCCTTCGATCATGCGGTGTCGAAGGGCGCGACGCCCTACGAGGGCACCGGCAAGGCGCTCGGCGTGCCGGCGATCGTCGGCATCGGCGGCTCGCTCATCTATTTCATCGAGGCGTATGGCGAGAAGGGCTCGGCCTATGACGCCGAGTTCGAGTGGCTGGGCAAGCGCGACCCCAAGCCCGAAGGCGTCGGCTTCTACTTCCTCGACCACCTCACCCACAATGTCTATCGCGGCAACATGGACAAATGGTGGGACTTCTACCGCGACCTGTTCGGCTTCAAGCAGATCCACTTCTTCGACATCGACGGCAAGATCACCGGCCTTGTCAGCCGCGCCATCACCTCACCCTGCGGCAAGATCCGCATTCCACTGAACGAATCCAAGGACGAGACCAGCCAGATCGCCGAATATCTGAAGAAATACAATGGCGAGGGCATCCAGCACATCGCGGTCGGCACCGACGCCATCTACGAGGCCACGGACAAGCTCGCCGCCAACGGGCTGAAGTTCATGCCCGGTCCGCCCGACACCTATTACGAGATGTCGCATGAGCGCGTGCACGGCCATGACGAGCCGATCGAACGCATGAAGAAGCACGGCATCCTCATCGACGGCGAAGGCGTGGTCGACGGCGGCATGACCAAGATCCTGCTGCAGATCTTCTCCAAGACCGTCATCGGGCCGATCTTCTTCGAGTTCATCCAGAGGAAGGGCGACGAAGGTTTTGGCGAAGGCAATTTCCGCGCGCTGTTCGAGTCGATCGAGCAGGACCAGATCAAGCGCGGGGTGATCAAGCTGGACGGCAAGGCGGCGTAGAGCCTGCTTGCGGTTCGACCTCTTATGACCTAAATTCTGGTCATAAGAGGTCGACTATGAATATTCCTATGGCGAAGGCGAAGGCGCAGCTTTCCGAGTTGGTGAAACGTGCGCAGGCCGGCGAAAAGATCCATCTGACAAAGCATGGAGAGGTTGTCGCAACCTTGAGCGCTCCCGTCCGGCCTGGCGGAAGCAAAGGCCTGTTTGGAGCGCTGAAGGGCCAAATCTGGATAGCGGACGATTTTGATGAACTCGGTCCCGAATGGGACGAGTATACTAAATGAGCCCCAGATACCTGGTCGATACGCATATTCTGCTTTGGGTGCTCAACGCGGACTCACGTCTTTCGGATCACCATCGCGACATTTTTCTGGCGGGCAAGGATGTGACCGTCAGCGCCATCTCGGTGGCGGAGATCGCCATCAAGAAATCGCTCCGCAAAGCCACGCTCACAGGCGACATCGTCGAAATCTTGCGGTCGAATGGCATTCCGATCCTCGGTGTCAATGAATTGCACGCAGCGAGGCTTGAGTATCTGCCGCTTCATCACCGTGATCCCTTCGATCGCCTGCTCATCGCACAGGCTCAAATTGAAGGCCTGACGATGGTCACCGCGGGTCGGCATTTCTCGGCCTACGACGTTGCCTTGGTCTGATCATCGAGCGCCAGCCGCTTAATCTCACCCGGCCAATATAGGCGGCGCGCCGCGCCCATTTGGCGTCGAAGCAGTGGTGCTTGGAGCTACTTTTGGAGGCCGACGGCTTTGCGCAGGATATCGTTGATCCGGCTCTGCCAGCCGGGTCCGCCGTCGCGGAAGCGGGCAATCACGTCGCTGTCCAGCCGCAGCGTCACCTGTTTCTTCGGATTGTCGAGCGCCGGCCGGCCGCGCGAGCGGCGAATGCTCTCGGCAAGGTCGGGGAAGACCTCGGTAAAGGGGCGAGCGTTTCGAAAGTCCTCGTCGGTCCACTCCGGATTGTCCGAAACGGCGTCCCAATCCTCTTTCGTAAAGCCCTTGCCTGCCTTGAACTCCTTGTCAGGCTTCGTGATGTTCAGCTTAGCTTTCGCCATCGAACAATCTCCTTTCCGTCTGGTTGGCCGGTCGCATCGAAATAATCGAGATGCCTTCGGAGCCAAGCCGGGCAAAGACCACTGCAACCACGCCGCCGACCATCCGACCAATCGCCATGAACCGACCAGCTTTGGCCGCTCGGATCGTCGACGCAAGGAAGAACTCCTCATCCAACGCCGCAAAATCCAACCCGTGCTTCTCAATGTTGGCCAGCCGCTTCGGCTCATCCCAAACGATCTTCATTGAATTTATGTACCTACAATAATTAAGTCAATAATTTTCGTAACTACAATAATTTTTAAGCCGGTCGTCTTGTTCACAAACCCAGTCGCTCGACTTCATCCTTTCTGAGCTTCAGGTCGTAGTCGAGTAGGAATTCGTCGAGCTGCGGCGGCGGGACGGAAGTGCCGGAGAGCATCGCGTGCACCTGGCCGCGATGATGGATGTCGTGCAGGAAGACATGCGAGGATATCGCCGATGCGTTCGGGGATCTTGCCGTCCTCGCGCCGGTCGGTGATGACGCGCCGGTCGAGATCGGCCTCCGACAGGCCGTCGCAGAAGGCGATCAGCTTGCGGTCGAAATCCGCCTGCGCCTCGGCAAGGCTCGCCGCATGGTCGAACGGCACGTAGTCGTCATAGGCTGCGGCGCCTAGGCCGCCATCGGTCAGGAAATCGAGATAGAGACGGTCGACCGCGAGGATGTGGTTGAGCGTCTCCTTGATCGACGGGAATAAGCTGGTGCGCTTGGCATCGAACTCGCCGGGCTGCATCGCCAGCACGGCACGGTAGACCCGGTCGTTCGACCACAGATTGTTGCGCGCCATGCGGCGCAGATGGTCGAGCAGGGTCACTCTTCAGCTTCCTTCCTCCCCTCGTATTTCTCGACCTTCTGCTCGATGGCGCCGAAGATCGAATGGCCGGCCTTGTCCTTCATCTCGATGCGCACAGTGTCACCGAAACGCAGGAAGGGCGTCTTCGGCTCGCCGCTCTCGATGGTCTCGATCATGCGCAGCTCGGCGATGCAGGAATAGCCGGCGCCGCCCGCCGAGACCGGCTTGCCCGGGCCGCCATCGAGCTTGTTGGAGACAGTTCCGGAGCCGATGATGGTGCCGGCGGCGAGCGGCCGCGTCTTCGCGGCATGCGTGATCAGCGCCGGGAAGTCGAAGGTCATGTCGACGCCGGCATTGGCGCGGCCGAAGGGCTTGCCGTTGAGGTCGACGAGCAGCGCGAGGTTGACCTTGCCGCCGTCCCAGGCCTCGCCGAGCTCGTCGGGCGTGACCGCCACCGGCGAAAAAGCGGAAGACGGCTTCGACTGGAAGAAGCCGAAGCCTTTCGCCAGTTCCGGCCCGGTGATGGCGCGCAGCGTCACGTCGTTGACCAGCATGACGAGGCGGATCGCCTCCCTCGCCTCCTCCAGCCCGGCGCCCATAGGCACATCGTCGACGATGACGGCGACCTCGGCCTCCAGATCGATGCCGAAGGCCTCGTCGGCCATGCGGATCGGGTCGCGCGGCGCAACGAAACTATCCGAGCCACCCTGGTAGATCAGCGGGTCGGTCCAGAAGCTTGCCGGCATCTCGGCGCCGCGCGCCTTTCGCACCAGTTCGACATGGTTCACGTAAGCCGAACCGTCCGCCCATTGATAGGCGCGCGGCAGCGGCGAATGGGCATCATGCTCATGGAAGCGCGCCGAAGGCACCGCGTTGGTCTCGAGCGATTCCGCCATGGCCGCCAGATGCGGTGCGATGCGGCGCCAATCGTCGAGCGCTGCCTGCAGCGTCGGCACCAGAAAGGAAGCGTCCGTGAACCGCGTCAGATCGCGCGAGACCACGACCAGCTTCCCGTCGCGGGTCCCGTTCTTCAAAGTGGCAAGCCTCATGCGGTTTCCTCTCCAGACGCGGCCTCGCCGCCGCTTAGCTGTACAACAAGGCCGTCGCGGGCGATCGTCAAGTCACCGGACCATGTTTTCCTCACAGCATCGGTCCAGTCGGCTTCACCGATGGCGGGATCGTCGGCCGGAATGAGATGGTTGAGCACCAGCCGCCGCACGTCGGCATCGCTGGCGATACGGCCCGCCTCTTCGGCCAGACTATGGCTGGCGAAGAGGTGCTCACGCAGCCGCGCCCCATTGCCAGTCCTGGCGACCAGCCTTTCTACGCCTTCCGCGAGCATGGCTTCATGGACGAGGACGTCGGCGCCCCGCGCAAACCCGGCCAGCGGCGGGAAAAAGGCCGTGTCGGCGGAAAACACCACGCTCCTGCCGCCATGCTCGAAACGCAGCGCAAAGCAGTCGGTCACCGGCGGATGGTCGACGCGCAACGTGGTCACCGTCAGGCCCCGCTCGTTCAGAACCGCCCCCTCAGCGAATTCCTCGACCTTGATCAGGTCGCGGATGTCCGGCCTGCCTTCGTCGACGATGCGGATCTCGATGTCGAACGCCATCGCCTGGCAGAACTGTTGCCAGTAACGGCCGGTGCCGGGCGGACCGAAAACGGTCACCGGCGTTGCCAGCCCCGCTGTCCAGGCCGTGTGGATCAGCGGCCCGAGTTCCAGAACGTGGTCCGAATGGAGATGCGTTATAAAGACCAGGTCGAGCGCCTTGAGGCTGATGCCGGCATCGACCAGGCCGCGCGTGACGCCGAGCCCGCAATCGACGACGATGTTCCGCCCACCGAGTTCCAGCAGCGACGAGCTCGGCCATGGACCACCCGGCCGCAACGCCGGACCACCCTTGGAGCCGAGCAGGACGAGTCGGTCCGCTGCTTCGGCGCTCAAGACCAATCGCCTTCCGGGGTGCCGTTGAAACGCTTCTTCAGGTCGGCCCAGCAGTCGATGTAGTTCTCCTGCAAGGTGCCGAGTTCGGCGGCATAGCGGGTCAGCATCTGGGGAAAGCGCGTCTCGAACATGAAGGCCATGGTGTTGTCGAGCTTGACCGGCTTCAGCTCGGCCCGTGTCGCCTTCTCGAAGCCGGAAGCGTCCGGTCCATGCGCCAGCATCTGGTTGTGCAGGCTGATGCCGCCGGGGACGAAACCTTCCTCCTTGGCGTCGTACTGGCCGTGGATCAGGCCCATGAACTCGCTCATGATGTTGCGGTGGTACCAAGGCGGCCGAAAGGTGTTTTCCGCCACCAGCCAGCGCGGCGGGAAGATGACGAAATCGACATTGGCCGTGCCCTCCTCGCCGCTCGGCGCCGTCAGCACGGTGAAAATAGACGGGTCGGGATGGTCGAACAGGATGGCGCCGACCGGAGAAAACGTCGCGAGATCATATTTGTAGGGCGCATAGTTGCCGTGCCACGCGACGACGTCGAGCGGTGAATGGCCGAGCTCGGTGACATGGAAGGTGCCGCACCATTTTACGATCAACCGGCACGGCGTCTCCTTCTCCTCGAACCAGGCGCAGGGCGTCTTGAAGTCGCGCGGATTGGCCAGGCAATTGGCGCCGATCGGTCCGCGGTCCGGCATGGTGAACTTAGCGCCGTAATTCTCGCAGACATAGCCGCGCGCTTCCTTGTCGGCGAGCTCGACCTTGAAGACGAGGCCGCGCGGCAGCACGGCGATCTCGCCGGGGCGAAGCTCGATGACGCCCATCTCGGTGACGAAGCGCAGCGCGCCAACCTGCGGCACGACCAGCAACTCGCCGTCGGCGTTGAAGAAGTGGTCATCCACCATCGAGCGATTGGCCACATAGACATGCGCGGCCATGCCGGACTGGCCGATCGCGTCACCGGCGGTGGTGAAGGTATGCATGCCGGAAATGAAGTCGGTCGGCTCCGTGGGCATCGGCGTCGGGTTCCAGCGGTATTGGCCGAGCGCCAGCTCGTGGTCGCCGATGTTGGGCCCGGTCTTCCACAAGGGGTAGCTCGTGCCCTTGAAGCGGCCGGTGTGCTTTACGCTCGGCCGGATCCGGTAGAGCCAGGAGCGTTCGTTGGTGCCGCGCGGCGCGGTGAAGGGCGAGCCCGAAAGCTGCTCGGCATAGAGCCCATAGGCCGGCCGCTGCGGCGAGTTGCGCCCCTGCGGCAGCGAGCCGGGTAGCGTCTCTGTCTCGAAATCGTTGCCGAAGCCCGGCATGTAGGAAAAACCCATCCGATCCTCCCTGATCCCGGCTTGCAAGCGTCCCGAGACGCGCCTGCCGGCGATGTTGACCAAACTGGTTTCATTTGTAACCATCGAAAATGCAACTATCAACGGCCGCGCTGCATCCCGGGAGCGCTTCATGGAACCGGACATCCTCGAGCTGGAAAGCTTCCTGCCCTACCGGCTCTACCGGCTGGCGGACACCGTCAGCCGCGAGTTCTCACGCATCTACAAGGACCGCTACGGCCTGACGCGACCGGAATGGCGAACGCTGTCAGGCCTCGGCCAGCACGGCATGATGACGGCGACGGAACTCGGCGAGCAGTCGGCTATGCACAAGACCAAGGTGTCGAGGGCTGTGGCGGAATTGGAGCGGCGGCGCTGGCTGGTGCGCACGCCGGACGAGAATGATCGCCGTGTCGAGCATCTGGCGCTGACCAAGGCGGGGCTTGCGGCCTATCGCGAGATGGTGCCGGTGGCGATGGCGTTTGAAAGGGAGTTGCTGGGGAGGTTGAGTGCGGAAGAGCGGGTGGCGATCATGACGGGGGTCGCGGCGTTGGAGCGGGCGTTGGAAGAAAAGAGCTGACAGGCTGGCGGGACAGCACCCCCC
>CCNB01000014.1:30678-35668 GCA_000824785.1 Mesorhizobium plurifarium
CCCCCGCAAGGGGGGAGATCAGCCGTGGCGTCGGCTTTCGCCAATCGCCAACGTCGCAGGATTGAGTAGGGCGCCGAAACCGCCAATCTCCCCCCTTGCGGGGGAGATGGCCGGCAGGCCAGAGGGGGGTGCCTCGCGCAGGCGTTTCCAGTTAGGATGCACCACTCCTCTCACCAATCCATCACCACCTTGCCCGAACTGCCGCTGCGCATCGCATCGAAGCCAACCTGGAAATCATCGATGCCGATCCGGTGCGTGATCAGCCCCGACACATCCAGCGGCCCCTGCACCAGCGCGATCATCTTGTACCAGGTCTCGAACATCTCGCGGCCGTAGATGCCTTTGAGATGCAGCATCTTGAAGATGACCTTGTTCCAGTCGATCTCGAAGCCGGTGGGCGCGATGCCGAGGATGGCGATCTTGCCGCCATTGTTCATGGTGTCGATCATGTCGCGGAAGGCTGGCGCGGCGCCCGACATTTCCAGCCCGACGTCGAACCCTTCGTTCATGCCGATCGAGGGCATCACGTCGCGCAGCTTTTCTTTCGAGGCGTCGACGACATGCTGGACGCCGAGTTTCCGCGCCAGATCCAAGCGGACAGGATTGATGTCGGTGATGACGACCTTGCGTGCGCCGACGCATTGCGCCACCAGCGCGCCCATGATGCCGATCGGCCCGGCGCCGGTGACCAGCACGTCCTCGCCTACGAGGTCGAAGGACAATGCCGTATGCACGGCATTGCCCAATGGATCGAAGATGGCGGCGATCTCGTCCGGCACGTCGTCGGGGATCGGCACGACATTGTGCTGCGGGATCGCCATGTACTCGCCGAAGGCGCCGGGGCGGTTGACGCCGACGCCGAGCGTGTTGCGGCAGAGATGCCCTCGCCCGGCGCGGCAGTTGCGGCAATGGCCGCAGACGATATGGCCCTCGCCGGAAACGCGCTGGCCGACCTTGTATTCGGTGACCGCGGCGCCGAAATCGGCGACGGTGCCGACGAATTCGTGGCCAGTCACCATCGGCACCGGTACGGTCTTCTGCGCCCACTGGTCCCAATTGTAGATATGGACGTCGGTGCCGCAGATCGCGGTCTTCCTGACCTTGATCAGCACGTCGTTGGGGCCGATCTCCGGCACCGACACCTCTTCCATCCAGATGCCCGGCTCGGCCTTGGCCTTCACCAGCGCCTTCATCATGTTCGACATTCAGCCTCCTTACCCTCCCCCTTGTGGGGAGGGTCGGCGCGAAGCGCCGGGGTGGGGGTCAAACAACTTAGCGAAGGTAGCGACCCGGCCTACCCCCGCCCCGTCTCCCGTCCACTTGCTCCGCAAGCGGCCGCTCGCCGACCCTCCCCACAAGGGGGAGGGTAAAGCGCCTCAGCTAATCACGCCCAGTTCCTTGCCGATCGCGCCGAACGCCTCGACCGCGCGGTCGATGTCGGCGCTGGAATGGGCGGCCGACATCTGCGTGCGGATGCGCGCCTGGCCCTTCGGCACCACCGGGAACGAGAAGCCGATGACATAGATGCCGCGCTTCAGCATGCGCGCGGCCATCTCCTGCGCCAGCGCCGCGTCGCCCAGCATCACCGGGATGATCGGATGGTCAGCGCCGGCCAGCGTGAAGCCCAGCTTGCCCATTTGAGACCGGAACCGGTCCGCATTGGCATATAGGCGCTGGCGCAGCGCATCGCCATGGCGGATCAGGTCGAACACCTTGATCGAGGCGCCGGCGATCGCCGGCATCAGCGTGTTGGAAAAGAGATAGGGCCGCGAGCGCTGGCGCAGCCAGTCGACGACCTCTCTCTTGCCCGACGTGTAGCCGCCGGAGGCGCCGCCCAGCGCCTTGCCAAGCGTGCCGGTGATGATATCCACCCTGCCCTCGACGCCGCAATGCTCGGCCGAGCCGCGGCCGTTCCTGCCGACGAAACCGACCGCATGGCTATCGTCGACCATGACCATCGCGTCATATTTCCCGGCAAGGTCGCAGACGCCTTGAAGATTGGCGATGATGCCGTCCATCGAGAAGACGCCGTCGGTGGCGATCAGCCGGAAACGGCAGTCCTTCGCCTCCTTCAGGCGAGCTTCAAGATCGGCCATGTCGTTGTTGGCGTAGCGGAAACGCTTGGCCTTGGAGAGCCGCACGCCGTCGATGATCGAAGCATGGTTCAGCGCGTCGGAGATGATTGCGTCCTCTTCGCCGAGCAGCGTCTCGAACAAGCCGCCATTGGCGTCGAAGCAGGAAGAGTAAAGGATGGTGTCCTCCATGCCGAGGAAGGAGGAGATCGTCGCCTCGAGCTCCTTGTGCTCCTCCTGCGTGCCGCAGATGAAGCGCACCGAGGCCATGCCGTAGCCGTAGCGGTCGAGCGCGCGCTTTGCCGCGTCGCGCAGGTCCGGGCTGTCGGCGAGGCCGAGATAGTTGTTGGCGCAGAAGTTCAGCACCTTCTGCCCGCCCACCTCGATCTCGGCGGACTGCATGGAGGAAATCACCCGCTCGGATTTGTAGAGCCCGGCCGATTTCAGGCCTTGGAGCTCGCTGTCGATATGGGAAAGGAATGCTTTGCTCATGGTCCGGCCCTGTTCGCTTCGAGGCCGGACTGTCGCGCCACGGCTGCAAAAAATCCATCGCAAAAGCGACCGCTTCGGTGGCGTCGCGAAAGCCCGATCGCAATCCTTTTGCCATGGCGCGGCGGCAATAGGATCAAAAATGGGGTAAGCGGGAAAGGACGTGATAACCATCTTGCGAGCTTTGCCAAGCCGCCATGACGGCCGCAGGCATCCCTTGCCGACCCGTTAACTCTTTCCAGGCAAGCGTTTTCCCGCCGTATCCAGGGCAGGAATCCGTCGACCGGAGGGGTCACTTAAGTTATGTCGCAGCAGCCAGTGCAGAGCGTTTCGCGCAAGCTGATTCTGCTCATCAAGACCGGCTACTGGCTGGCGCTGACGATCATCGCCGCCATGGTGATCGCCTCCTTCGTCCTTCTGCAGCAATTGATGGCGCAGCAGCAGCATAACCATGCGCTGCTCGACATCGTCTCGATGCAGAAGGCGCTCTCGCAGCGCATCGTCTTCCTGGCCAGCGCCACGGGTGCCGCCTCGCGCGACAAGCAGCCGGCGCTGGTCACCGCGCTCAAGCAGGCGACCGGCGAGTTCGAGACCAATTACGATCGGCTGCTCAAGGAGACCGGCGCCGATCCGCTCTCGCCGGCACGAAACGACCCGAAGTCGATCGAATATGTGCTGTTCAGCAAGCCGTTCCACCTCGACTACTTCTCGGTCGGCCTCGTCGCCAATGGCGACAGGCTGGTGTCGTCCTTCGCATCGCAACTCGGCATGCAGAGCGACGGCTACAAGGGCGGCGGCGACCGCGTCGGCCTCGACGCTTCCGTCGCCAACGCGACCATGTCCGGCTATGCCGCTCTCGGCCAGCGCATCAGCGCCTTCGCCGACCAAAAATCCAGCAACATCCTCGACCTGCACCGCACGCTGTTTTTCGCCACCCTCGGCGTCATCGTTCTGGTGGCGCTGTTCATCTTCCGGCCGATGTCCAACGCCATCCTGCGCAAGACGCGCGAGCTGGTCGACGCGCGCAACTCGATGGCTTTCATCGCCGTGCATGACGGGCTGACCGGGCTGCACAACCGCACCTTCCTCACCGACCACTTCGACACGCTGATCAAGGGCGCGCACCGCCGGCGCGAGCGTTTGGCGGTGATCCAGTTCGACCTCGATCGTTTCAAGCAGATCAACGATACGCTTGGCCATGCCGCCGGTGACTATGTGCTGGTGGTGACGGCCCAACGCATGCGCGATTCCTGCCGGGCGTCGGACCTCTGCGCCCGGCTCGGCGGCGACGAGTTTGTCATGATCCTCAACGGCGCCGGCACCACCGAGGACATCCATGCGCTCGCCAAGCGCATCCTCGGTGAAATCAACGAGCCGATCACCTTCCAGGGCACGACCATCATGCCGGGCGCCAGCGCCGGCATCGCGGTCTATCCGGTCGACGCAGACAACGCGCAGGACCTGCTCGTCCATGCCGACCTGGCGCTCTATTCCGCCAAGAAGCTCGGCGGCGGCAACTTCTCCTTCTTCTCCGAGGAGCTGCGCCGCGAGCTCGACTATCGCAAGCAGCTCGAACAGGACATCCGCACGGCGATCGCCAACAGGAGCTTCGAGGTCTATTTCCAGCCGCAGGTGTCGCTGACCAGCGGCAAGATCAGCGGCATCGAGGCGTTGGTGCGCTGGAGGCACGAGACGCGCGGCATGATCTCGCCCGGCGAGTTCATTCCGGTCGCCGAGAAATGCGGCTTCATGCCGGATATCGGCCGCATCGTCATCAGCAAGGCGATCGAGGAAGCCGCCGAATGGAACCGCGCCGGCATCGATTTCGGGCGCATCGCCGTCAATGTTTCGGGCACCGAGCTGCGCGAGGCGGATTTCGACACCTTCCTGTTCGGCACGCTGGAGCGCGCGGGACTGCCGCCGCAAAAGCTGGCGCTGGAGATCGTCGAATCCGTCATCCTCGACGACGAGAAGACCGGCATCGCCGCAAAGCTCCGCCACATCCGCGCCGCCGGCGTGCATCTCGAGCTCGACGATTTCGGCACCGGCTACGCCTCGCTCAGCCACGTGAACCCGAACGAGATCGACCGGCTGAAGATCGACCGCCGCTTCGTCCAGAACATCAACGAGAACGGCGACAACTCCAAGATCGTGCGCGCCATCACCGAGCTGGCCCGGGGCTTGGGCATTTCGATCGTGGCCGAGGGTGCCGAGACCGAGGCGGAGCTCGACTCGCTGATGGCGATCGGCTGCGACCAGGTGCAGGGCTATTCGATCGCCTTCCCGATGCCGCAGGACAAGGCCCGCGAATGGCTGACCGCGCGCAGCCCGAAGAAGGCGAAGCTCAAAGTGCTGCAGGGCAGCCTGGCCTGAGATGCGCCGATATTCAGGTGAGGCCGGCCTGCAAATGGCGGCTTCCTGCGCTTCCG
>CCNB01000014.1:35678-45911 GCA_000824785.1 Mesorhizobium plurifarium
TTCTCGGAAACCACCATTTTCGACTCGGCCTGACCTGAATCTCAACGCATCTCGGCATCCAGTCATGCTCGATAAGACCCACGCTGCAATAGCGTCTTGCCATGATCGCAAGCAGTTTTTGCGGATACCGCTTCGTCTTGCCCTGCCGCTGCTATTGTTGGTTGTGTCGCCGGCCTTGGCCGCCGATCGCACCATCTACCTCACGTTCGACGACGGTCCGCTGAACGGCACCAGCAACATCCTCGACGTGCTGCAGGCCGAGCAGGTGCCGGCGACTTTGTTCATGGTCGGCATGCATGCCGAGGCGAACGCCGCCAACCGTGCGCTGCTGCAGCGGGCGAAATCGATGCCGCTGGTGACGATCGGCAACCACAGCTACAGCCATGCGTACAATCATTACCGGCATTTCTACGGCGATACCGAAGGCGTGGTCGCCGACATGCTGAGGGCCAATGTGGTGCTCGGCCTCAAGCCGGCCGTGCATGCGCGGCTGCCGGGGCGCGACGTGTTCCGGCTGCCCAATTACTCAAAGGACGACAATTCGCTCGGGCTGGCCGAGGCCGGACGCGAGGATCCAGATTACGAATTCGTCGCGGCCTCGGGCTTCTGGCTTTACGGCTGGGACCACGAATGGGTCCATGAGGACAGCGGCAAGCCGGTGCAGAGCGTCGACCATCTGGTCAGCGAGATCGACCATCTGTTCGCCTACGGCCATTTCGCCAGGCCGAACAAGTTGATCCTGCTCATGCATGACGAGATGTTCCAGGACACCTTCGACGGCAAGGCGAAATTGACGGCGCTGATCACGGCGCTCAGGCTTCGCCACTACGCCTTCGGGGCGATAGCAGGTTACGACTGAGGCGCCTCCACATTCGCCCGCAGCGCTGCGAGCATCTCGGCGAATTCGGCCAGCCTGTCATCGGGAATACCGGCCCGCAGCCGCTTGTCGAAGGCGACCGCCGCGAGGCGCAGCTTCTCGAACAACACTTCGCCGGCCTCGGTCAGCGCCACCTGATGGACCCTGCGGTTTTCCGGATCGCGGCGCCGCGTCAGCAACCCTTGCGCTTCCATGGCGTTGAGGTGATGGGTGAGCGTCGCGCCCTGGATGCCGATCATGCCTGCAAGCTCGCGCTGGTTCGCGAGTTCCTTCGACTTGACCGACAGCAAGGTAAGCCAGACCGGCAGCGTGCCGCCGGCTTCGGCCATGGCGGCATCGAAAGCCTGCGCCACCACTTTCGAGGTGCGGGCGAGATTCATGCCGACGGGCGGGCGGTCAAACGGTGTCATGACGTGACAGTAGAGCATGCAATGGCAAGGTGGAACTCGGCTCCGTGCATTGACATCTAATCGTTAGATATCTAACTTTGTCTTATTGATGGCGTCGCGGCATGGCTGCGGCGCGGCGGGTGGCAGAGAGGAATGCGGTCATGCAATATGTCTACATCATCACCATCGGCCTGCACGTCATGGCCGGCGTGTTCTGGGCCGGCACGACCATCGCTGTCGCCCGCGACCCGGAGATCAAGGCGGAACGCTTCATCCGGCCGCAGCTCGGCGCCTCCGGCCTGGTTTTCCTGACCGGCATACTGCTGTGGTATTTCTTCCATGAAGGCGCGTTCGGCCCGATGGAGAAGGTGCTGGCGCTAGGCATTTTGACGGCGCTGATCGCCGCCGGGGTGCAGGGCGCGCTTGTGGCCTCCGCCAGCAGGCAGCTGGCCGGCGCCGATCAAGCGACGCAGACCGAGCTGCGGGCGAAGATGACCAGAGGCGAACGCATCGCCGGCGGGCTGCTGGTCATCACCGTGTTCTGTATGGCGACCGCCAAGCTATTTTGACATCGCACGGCCGGCGAATCCGACCGGGCGCGGCGCGCAGCGGACCAGAGCGGCAGGTGGCTCTTCTTGCAAAGGTCCGTTGCGCGTCTTTTTGTTCGGGCGTGATCTCTTCCGATCGTGCCTTGCCCGGTCAGATCCTGATGCCGAACCGGATGCCGTCATAGATGGCGGCGTGGATGTTGCGCGAGGCGACCGCGTCACCGATGCGAAACAGCACGAAACCGCCTTCGGCATTGCGCGCCGGGAAGATGTCGCCGCCACTCACCAGCCGCTCATAGTCGACGGCCCCGCCATTCTTCGACAGAGGTTTGAGCGACAGATAAAGATCGTCGAGCGGCACGGTGCCGTGCTCGACCACCACCTGGTCGACGCGCCGCTCGCCGCGCCAGCCGTCGGCAAAATCCGACGCCAGCTCGGCGATGAGCTGGTTACCCTCTCGCCGCACCGAGCGCAGCCTTGTGTTGATGGTGACGGTGACGCCCTTTTCGTGGAAGGCCCGCATATAGGGTACGTGGTTCATGCCGCCCATTTCCGGCGCGAAGAAGCGCTCCGGCGAGACCAACTCCAGCTTCGAGCCGCTGTTGGCGATGAGTTCGGCGGCGCCCATGCCCTGATGGCCGCCATTGTCGTCGTAGAGCAGGACGTTTTCGGCCGGCTTGACGCTGCCGGCCATGATGTCCCAGCTCGAGGTGACGAGATTGTCGCCTTCTGTCAGCGGCGGGTTCTGCGGCATGCCGCCGGTCGCCACGATCACCACATCCGGCGCCAACGCCAGCACGTCGTCCTTCTCGGCCCAGGTGTCGTAGCGGATCTCGACGCCAAGGCGGTCGAGCTCGGCCAACCGCCAGTCGATGATGCCGATCAGCTCCTTGCGGCGCGGATTCTGGGTGGCGAGCCGAACCTGGCCGCCGGCTTGGCTGGAGGCTTCGAGCACCGTCACCTGATGGCCGCGCTCGGCGGCGACGCGTGCGGCTTCCAGGCCGCCGGCGCCCGCGCCCACCACCACGACTTTCTTCTTCGGTCCTTCGCTCTTCGCGATGATGTGCGGAACCGTGGCCTCGCGCCCGGTCGCGGCGTTGTGGACGCACAGCGCCTCGCCGCCCTCATAGATGCGGTCGAGGCAATAGGTTGCGCCGACGCAAGGCCGGATCTCGTGCTCGCGGCCTTCCATCACTTTGCGGATGATGTGCGGGTCGGCGATGTGGGCGCGCGTCATGCCGACCATGTCGAGCTTGCCGGTGGCGATGGCGTGGCGGGCGGTGGCGATATCGGAAATGCGCGCCGCGTGGAAGGTCGGGAACTTGGTCGCCGCCCTCACCTCGCCGGCGAAATCGAGATGCGGCGAGGACCGCATGCCGGTCACCGGGATGACCTTGGTCAGCGACGCATCGGTCTCGATCGTGCCGCGGATGATGTTGAGGAAATCGACCTTGCCGGATGAGGCCAAGCGCCTGGCGATCTCGACGCCCACTTCCTTGGAGATGCCATTTTCGAAATCCTCGTCGGCGACCATGCGGATGCCGACGACGAATTTGTCGCCGACGCCGGCGCGCACCGCGTCGAGCACCATGTCGGTGAAGCGCAGCCTATTGTCGAGCGAGCCGCCGAACTCGTCGTCGCGATGGTTGGTCAAAGGCGACCAGAAGCCGTCCATCAGGTGCCCGTAGGATTCGAACTCGATGCCGTCGAGGCCGGCCGCCTGGCAGCGCTGCGCGGCCGAAGCATAATCGGCGACGATGCGCTCGATGTCCCACTCCTCGATGGTCTTCGGGAAGGCGCGGTGCGCCGGCTCGCGCACCGGCGAGGCCGACAGCACCGGCAGCCAGTCGGCCTTGTTCCAGCCGGTGCGGCGGCCGAGATGGGTGATCTGGATCATCACCTTGCAGTCATGCTCGTGGCAGGCATCCGCCAGCTCGGCGAGCCACGGCACGATGCGGTCGTCATAGACATGCAGATTGCCGAAGGCGGCCGGGCTGTCGCGCGAGACGATGGCCGAACCCGCCGTCATGGTCAGCGCCATGCCGCCCTTGGCCTTCTCGGCATGGTAGAGCCGGTAGCGCTCCTTCGGCATGCCGTCCTCGGAATAGGCTGGCTCATGACTGGTCGACATCACCCGGTTCTTCAGCGTCAGGTGCTTGAGCTGGTAAGGTTGGAGAAGCGGGTCGTTGCTGGTCATCTTCTTCCTGCCATTTCATTCATGTTAAGGAGCGCCCAACGAAGCCGCCCCAAATTGGGTTGCGGCAAGGAGCCGCTTATGACTGACGCCAAGAACCTCACCCAGCTCGGCAAGCACGTCGAGACGCCACAGAGCCCCGAACAGGCGGTCCTGGAGACCGTGCCGTTCCAGCGCGGCGACGGCCCGCCGGCGATCGTGCGCTTCACCTGTCCCGAATTCACCTCGCTGTGCCCGGTCACCGGCCAGCCCGACTTCGCCCACATCGTCATCGACTACGCGCCGGACAAGACGCTGGTGGAATCGAAGTCGCTGAAACTGTTCATGACCTCGTTCCGCAACCACGGCGCCTTCCACGAGGAATGCACCGTGATGATCGGCCGCCGCATTGTCGAGGCCACGAAACCGCTCTGGCTGCGCGTCGGCGGCTACTGGTTCCCGCGCGGCGGCATTCCGATCGACGTCTTCTGGCAGACCGGCGCGCCGCCCAAGGACGCCTGGCTGCCCGACACCGGCGTTGCGCCCTATCGCGGAAGAGGCTGAGTTAACCACCATCATTCGCATTGGTACTGGCTGAGCGCCCATTCGCCGGTGACCGACAGAAGGTCGGAGACCTTCCAGCCGCCGCCGACCTTCTTCAGCTTCCATTCCAGGCGGTGCTGGTGGCCCTCGACGACGAAGGCGACGACCACCTTGGCCTGGTCGCCATTGACGGCCTCGATGGTGCGCAGACTGCGGTCGATGGCGAGCTTGTCATAGTCGGCATTGTCGAGCGCCATATTGGGATCGAGGCATTCGCCCTGCCCCGAGGCGCGCAGCGCATCACTCTTGTCGAGAACCGTCTTCGCCGGATCGACGAAGTTCTTGCGCTGAGCGGGATCGAGCTCCAGCCCGAGATGCTCGTAGAAGGGCTTCACCACCGCCGTAGGCGACCCGGGCAGAACAGGGGCGACAGGCGCCGGTTCGTCCGGCTTGCTTTCCGGCGCGGTGGCTGCAGGCGGCGCCGTGTCGACCGCGGGCGGCGAGGTATTGTCGCCGGATGAGGCTTTTGGCGGCGGCGCGCCGAAGAGCCCCTGCGCAGAGGCGCCGCCGTTCAGCCCCGCGGCCAGCATCGACAAGCTCGCCAGCGCGAGGAGAAAGCGGCGTAGCACGGCATCACTCCGTCGAGGCGCCGCATTCCAGCGCGCTGAGTTTCCAGTCGTTGGTCTTGGAGCTGATGTCGGCGATCTTCCACTTGCCATCCACTTTCTTCAGCGACCACACCATTTCGCGTTTGGAGTCATCGCCTTCCGGGGAAAGATTGAAGCTTGCCGTCACCTCGGCGATGTCGCCATTGACGGTCTCGGTGAGCTTCAGCGTCTTCGACAGGGTCTTCTGGTCGAAATCCTGGGCGTCGAGGCCCGGGTCGAAGTCGATGCAGGACACCTCGTCGGGCTTCTCCTTCTGCGCCTTGTCGTTGGCCTCGAACAGCTTCGTGACCGGCTCGGTGAAACGGTCACGGTATTTGGCGTCCGCCTCGAACTTCACCGCCGGCACATAGAAGAACTTCACGGCGTTGGACGCTGGCCCGGCAAACGCGGCGCCGGGCAAGGCAATCGAGAAGACAGCGGCAAGCACTATCGGCTTCATGCAGGATCTCCGGGGTTCGGTGCGTGGCGGCAAGCTCGCCACCACGCATCCTGCATATCGCCTTTTTTGCGGCTCATGAAGTCTTTGCGGCTCACGAAGCCCGGGCGCGCTCAGGCATCCAGCCAGACGTTCTGGAAGTCCATTTCATAGGTCTGGTGCATCGAGTAGTTCTTCACCTTCTTGTTCATGTGGCAATAGAGCTTCTGCCAGAAAGGCTGAATGATGACGCCGGAGTCCTGCAGGATCGCCTCGACATCCTTCATCACCTCCTTGCGCTTGGCGACGTCGATCTGCGACAGCGCCTCCTTGAGCTTGGCGTCGAACTCCGGATTGGAGTAGGCCGTCTCGTTCCAGGCTTCGCCGGTGCGGTAGCCGAGCGCCAGCACCTGCACGCCCAGCGGGCGCATGTACCAGATGGTCATGGAATAGGGATATTTCGTCCAGTCGTTCCAGAAGGTCGAGCCCGGCAGCACCGTGCGCTTCACCTTGATGCCGGCGTCGCGCAACTGGCCGGCGATGGCGTCGCCGGTATTCTTCTGCCACTCGTCCTCGACCGTGATCAGCTCATGCTCGAAGTCGGCCTGGCCTGCTTCCGCCATCAGCTTCTTGGCGCCGGCGGCATCGCGCTCCTTCTTGGGCAGCGGGTAGTATTCGGGATGGATCGGGGCGACGTGGTGGTTCTCGCCGACCGTGCCGCGGCCGTTATAGCCGAGCTGCATCACCTGGTTGTTGTCGACCGCCATCTGCAGCGCGTTGCGCACCCGCTTGTCGTCATAGGGTTTGTGGGTGACGTTGGTGCGGGCAACGAGCGTGGTCGCCGTCGCGACCTCGGATTTCACCAGATCCATCTTGTCGAGCGGGTCGATGAAATCGGCCGGTGTTTCGAAATCAAGATCGATCTCGCCGGAATCGAAGGCATTCAACGTGGCATTGAAGTCCGTGCCGTAGTCGATGAACTCCACCCCGTCGAGCGGCGCTTCGCCGCCCCACCATTTGCCATTCTCGCGACGTTTGACGACCGCTTTCGACCCGACCGCATAGGACACCAGCTCGAACGCACCGGTGCCGATCGGCTTCTTGATCGGATCGGCGCCGTCCTTGTCGAAGTCGCGATGCACGACCAGCGCCGGATAGTCGGTGAAGCCGGGGATGATGGCGATGTCGGGTTCGTTGAGCTTCAGCTTGACCGTATGGTCGTCGACCTTGGTGATCGCCCCATCCTTGGCCTTGCCGGTCTTGGTGTCGATCAGCGCGCCGACGCGGGCGGCCATCGAGTTGCCGGAAGCCCCCTTCTCGCACCAGCGGTTGAGGTTGGCGACCACGTCATCGGCGTTGAAGGCATCCCCATTGTTCCAGGTGACGCCCTTGCGCAGATGCAGCGTGTATTCGGTGGCGTCGTCATTGACGTCCCAGCTTTCGAGCAGCACCGGCTCGAAGGTGAACTGGTGCGTGTAGCGCACCAGCGGCTCCAACCAGGTGCGGGTGACATTCGCCATCTCCGTCCAGTCATAGGTGCGCGGGTCCTTCTGCGCCTTGACCGACATCGCGACATGCAGCGTTCCGCCCTTCTTGGGTTCGTCGGCGAGCGCCCTGGTCGGCGCGGCAAGGCCGAGCATGCCATAGGCGAAAGCCGTCGACGCGCCGAAGGCGCTTGCCAGCGCCAGGAATTCGCGCCGGTCGACGCGCCCCGCGCGCGCCTCCTCGGCCATCGCTTCGATCGCGGCCGGGACCCGGTCGCCATTGCTTCTGAACAATGTCATTCTCTTACTCCCATTGGTTTTTTCGGGTCTTCGCCCGGTTGGTCTAACTCTTTGTTGGAGCATGATCTTTTCCGAAAACCGGTTCCCACTTTTTGGGATCATGCTCCGACGCTGCTGTCCATCAACTAACGCTGTCCGGCAGCTTTTCCTCACGCCGCGCGATCAAATCCCTGAGACCTTCGGCAATGCCCTCGTCGAGCTTCGGCTCCTGGTAGTCGGCGAGCATATTGCGCGCCTTCTCGAGGCCGCGCGTGTCGTGGTCCTTCGCGCCCTCGGCGCTCCACTGTTCGAAGGAATTGAAGTCCATGATGTTGGGCATGAAGAAGGCGCTCTCGAAATGCTCGAGCGTATGCTGCGTGCCGAGGAAATGCCCTTGCGGACCGACCTCGCGGATCGCCGCCATCGCGTCCTTGAAATCGTCGAAGGATACGCCGCCGGCATATTTGTACCAGCCGACCAGCTGCTCGCAGTCGGTCGCGAATTTCGAATAGCCGCAGGTCAGCCCCGCCTCCAGCCAGCCGGCCGAATGCCAGATGTAATTGGCGCCGGAAAGGATCGCGGCATGCATCAGCATGTTCGCCTCGTAGCCGGCCTGGGCGTCGTTGAGCTTCGAGCCGACATGGAAGCCGGAGGTGCGCCACGGCAGCTTGTATTTCCTGGCCAGCGCGCCCATCAGATACATCATCTGGGCCGCTTCCGGCGTGCCGCCCATCGGCGCGCCGGTCTTCATGTCGACGGTGACCATGAACTGGCCGTAGAGCTGCGGCGAGCCGGGCCGGATGAGCTGGGTCAAAGCCACGCCCGCAAGCGCCTCGGCGTTGACCTGCGCCACCGCGCCCACCGCGGAGGCCGCGGTCGAGGCGCCGCAGAGCGCGAAAGGCGCCAGGATCAGCGGCTGATTATGGCTCGCATAGACCCGCATGGCATCGATCATGGTGGCGTCCCACACCAGCGGCGAATTGCAGTTGGTGATCGCCACCAGCACCGGATTGTCGCGCACGAACTCCTCGCCGAAGACGATACCGGCCATCGCCATCGTGTCTTCCGCCCGCTCCTTCGAGGTCACGATGCCCATGAACGGCTTGTCGGAGTGCTTCAGCGCCGAGTGGATGATGTGCAGATGCCGCTTCGGCACGGCGATTTCCATCGGCTCGCAGATGACCGAGCTCGAGGAATGCAGCGCCGGCGCCATGTAGGCGAGCTTATGGAAATTGTTCAGGTCGGCCAGCGTGCCGTAGCGCCGCTTGTTGTCGAGATCGCGGACATAGGGCGCGCCATACATCGGCACGAAGATCGAGTTCTTGCCGCCGACGCGCACGGTGCGCTCGGGGTTACGGGCGTTCAGCGTGAATTCGGGCGGAACCTTCGAGACGAGTTCCATCAGCAAGGCGCGGTCGATGCGGACGCGCGTTTCCCGGACGTCGGCGCCCGCCGCTTTCCATAGCGCGATCGCCCCGTCATCGCGGAATTCGCACCCTACCTCCTCGAGGATCTTGAGCGATTCCTCGTGGATCAGCTCCACCGCCTCGTCGGGCACGATCTCGTAGACCGGGATCTTGCGCACCAGCGTCGGAAAGGAGGCGATCGGGGCACTGCGCAGCGCCTTGCGCCCGAGGCGGCCGCCGCCGCGGCGGTGGGTCTGTTCAGTCAATTCGACGGCCGGTGCGTTCATGGAGGCTCCTTCTTCCCGCCACTCACGTTAGCGAGGGAAAATATGGCTGTGACGCTGGAAAATCCTGATCTTCTGTATAAGCTCACCTTATGCGAAGCCTGCGCCACCTCCTGCCCTCGGCCGGCAGCCTCATCGTCTTCGAAGCTGCCGGCCGTCTGTCGAGCTTCACCGCCGCCGGGCGCGAGCTTGGCATGACGCAGGCCGCCGTTTCCTATGCCGTGCGTGGGCTGGAGGAGCAGCTCGGCGCCAAGCTGTTCCAGCGACGCCACCGCCAGGTGCTTCTGACGGAGGCCGGCGAGCGTTTCCATGCCGACGTCTCGCTCGGCCTGTCGCACATCCGCAAATCGGCGGAGGACCTTCGCCTGCAGGCGACGGGCGGCCATGTGACCTTGGCAGCCTCAACCGCCTTTGGCTCGTTCTGGATGATGCCGCGCCTGCAGCAGTTCCGGGACGAACTGCCGGGCATCGACCTGCGCATCCAGACCGCCGACCGCGACCTCGACATCATCGCCGAGGGGATTCCGCTCGGCGTGCGCGGCGGCGTGCCGCGCGACTGGCCGGACTACCACTCGCTGTCGCTCTCCGAGGAAGAGATCTTCCCGGTCGCGGGGCCGAGCTATCTCGCCAAATTCGGCATGCCGAAGACGGTGGAGGAACTGGCGACGCACCGGCTGATCCATCTCGAGGAGCCCTATCGCGAGGCGCCGAACTGGGACGAATGGTTCGCGTCCGCCGGGACTAGCCTGCGCAATGCCGAGCGCGGCCTGCGCATCAACGACTATGCGCTGGTGATCCAGGCGGTCATGGAGGGACAAGGCATCTCGCTCGGATGGCGGCATCTGGTCGAGCGCCTGGTGGCATCAGGCCTGCTGGTGCCGGTGACCGACCATGTCATGAGGACCGGCATCGGCTTCCACGTGATCTGGCCGAAGAACCGAGACCTCAGCGACAACGCCCGCAGGGTGAGAGACTGGCTGGTGGCGCAGGCTTAGGTTTCGCTGGCTCTGCGATACAGGCAGCGCTGGCGGGACAGCGCCCCCCTCTGGCCTGCCGGCCATCTCCCCCACGAGGGGGGAGATCGGATTTCGCGCTGGCCTTCGCCAATCTCCAACGTTGCAAGGGAAGCGCCACCGGCGAAGCTGCCAATCTCCCCCCTCGTGGGGG
>CCNB01000014.1:45921-106850 GCA_000824785.1 Mesorhizobium plurifarium
GGGGGGCGCGAAGGATCGCGGCATTAACTGTTGCCAGCCTCATCCTCCCCCTCCCCCACGCCGTTCGAATCCGCCTATAATCCCCGCATGCCCATCCGCCAGCTTTCCGAAACGATGATCAACCAGATCGCCGCCGGCGAGGTTATCGAGCGTCCGGCGAGCGTGGTGAAGGAGCTGGTCGAGAATGCGCTCGATGCCGGCGCCTCGCGCGTGGAGGTCGTCACGGCCGGCGGCGGGCTGAATCTCATCCGCGTCACCGACGACGGATCGGGCATCCCCGAACAGGAACTGGCGCTGGCGGTCGCGCGGCATTGCACGTCCAAGCTCTCCGACGACATCCACGATATCCGCTCGCTGGGCTTCCGCGGCGAGGCGCTGCCCTCGATCGGCTCCGTCGCGCGGCTGTCGATCCGCTCGCGCACGGCGTCCGGCGACAGCGCGGCCGAGATCGGCATCGACGGCGGCCGGGTCTCGGCGGTCAAGCCGGCCGCGGCGAACCGCGGCACCACGGTCGAGGTGCGCGACCTCTTCTTCGCCACGCCGGCGAGGCTCAAATTCATGAAGGGCGAGCGCGCCGAAAGCTCGGCCACCAGCGAGGTGGTGAAGCGCATCGCAATCGCCTTCCCTGCCGTACGGTTCACGCTTGCAGGCGCCGACCGCTCGACGCTGGAGCTGCCGGCAACCAGCGACACGCCGGAAGGCCGGCTCGCCCGCGTCGCGCAGGTGATGGGCAGGGATTTCCCGGACAATGCCATCGCCATCGACGCCATGCGCGACGGCGTGCATCTTGCCGGCCACGTCTCGATCCCGTCCTACACGCGCGCCAACGCGCTGCAGCAATATGCCTATGTCAATGGACGGCCGGTGCGCGACAAGCTGATCGCCGGCGCGATCCGCGGCGCCTTCGCCGACGTTTTGCCGCGCGACCGCCATGCGGTGACGGTGCTCTTCCTGTCGCTCGATCCCTCGACCGTCGACGTCAACGTCCATCCCGCCAAGGCCGATGTGCGCTTCCGCGATCCGGGCCTGGTGCGCGGGCTGATCGTCGGCGCCATCCGCGAGGCGCTGGCCGGAGCGGGTATCCGCGCGGCGACGACGGGCGCCGCCGGCATGATGGCGGCGTTCCGGCCGGGGGCGGCGCCGTATTCGCATCCGGGGCCGGCCGGCGGCCACCGCAGCTACGAGGCCGCCTATCACGCTTCCGGCTCCGGCGGCTTCGATGCGTTGCGCTCGGCGCAGCGACCGCTCGACATGGGTTACGGGGAGGCAAGACCTCGAATCAATGGTTTTGCCGAAAACGAGCAGGCTGCCTTCGATACCGGGCCGCTCGCCAGCGCCGACGCGCGGGCCGGCATGGCCGAGCCGGCCGAGGCGCTTCTCGGCATGGTGCTGGGCGCGGCGCGCGCGCAGGTGCATGAGAATTACATCGTCGCGCAGACGCGGGATTCGCTCGTCATCGTCGACCAGCATGCCGCACATGAGCGGCTGGTCTACGAAGCACTGAAGAATGCGCTGCATTCGCGCGCGGTGCCGTCGCAGATGCTGTTGCTGCCCGAGATCGTCGACCTGCCGGAAGAAGATGCCGAGCGGCTGGCGATGCATTCGCAGACGCTCGCCAAATTCGGCCTCGGCCTCGAACGCTTCGGCCCCGGCGCGGTGGCGGTGCGCGAGACGCCCTCGATGCTCGGCGAGACCAATGTGCAGCAGCTGGTGCGCGACCTTGCCGACGAGATCGCCGACAACGACACGGCCGAGACACTCAAAGAACGGCTGGACAAGATCGCGGCGACCATGGCCTGCCACGGCTCGGTGCGCTCGGGCCGGCTGCTCAAGGCCGAGGAGATGAACGCGCTGCTGCGCCAGATGGAAGCGACGCCCGGCTCCGGCACCTGCAACCACGGCCGGCCGACCTATATCGAGCTGAAACTGGCTGACATTGAAAGGCTGTTTGGAAGGCGGTGAGTGCGCCACGGCCCCTCACCCAGCCTCCGCTGCGCTCGGCTGACCTCTCCCCGGCGGGGAGAGGAGATTGTCGGCGCCGGCGCCATTCTCTTCTCCCCATGGGGAGAAGGTGGCCGCGAAGCGGCCGGATGAGGGGGCAAGAAAAGAGCCGCTCGAAGCGGCTCTTTTCTTGAGTCAGGAAACGACTTCAACCCCCTGATCTACCGCTTCAAATTCACCACGATCACGCCCCCCAGAGCCAGCGCGCCGCCGAGGATGCCGAGCAGCGACGGCACTTCGCCCAGCCAGAAGAAGCCGATCAGTGCGGAGGTCGGCGAGACGAGGTAGAGGAAGTTCGAGGCGCGCGCGGCCGGCAGGCGCGACAGCGCCGTCGCCCAGGCGGCATAGGCGATCAACGAAGGCACGATGCCGAGATAGATGACGGCGCCGAGACCGGCGGTGTCGGCGACCGCCGCCTGGGAAAACGCTTCCGGCAGGAAGGGCGACAGGCAGAGCGCGCCGAGCACCATGTTGGAAGCGGATATCGTCAGCGGATGATGGCGGGCAAAGAGCGGCTTCTGCACGATGGTGTTGACGGCGGAACATAGTGCCGAGCCCAGCACCAGCAGCGCGCCGGCATTGAAATGCAGGCCGTGCCCGTCGGCCACCGCGATGATGCCGATGCCGGTGAAGGAAATGACGGTGCCCAGCCAGGCGAGCCTCGAGAAGCGCTCGCCGAGCAGGGCCATCGCCATGATGGCCGTGAAGATCGGGCTGACGTTGATGATGAAGCCGGCCGCGCCCGCCGAGACGGTGAGCTCGCCAAAATTGAGCATGGCGGTATAGAGCGCGACGAAGATGGCGCCGCCGAAGGCGAAGCGCCACAGCTCGTCGATCCTGGGCAGCGCCGGGCGCTTCACGGCGAGAAATATGGCGGCCGGGACCGCCGCGATGGCAAAGCGCAGCGCCCCTAACTCCAACGGCTGGAAGGCGGCAAGGCCGGCGCGGATCGCCGGGAAGGCCGAGGCCCAGCCGATGACCGTCAACGTCACCGCGACCGCAGCTGTGGTATCCATGCGCTGTGTCTCATTCAACGTGCCGGTGTAAGCGCTCATTGCCGTAGCCTCGTCATTCCGTGTCATGGAGGCAGAAAACGCTATTGCCGGCCGATTGACAAACGACCAATTCGAGGGTCAGCTGTGAGCATGGATCACAGCTCGGACCAGATACTGCCGCTCGAGACCCTGCGCGCCTTCGACGCGGCGGCGCGCACGGGGAGCTTTTCGGCGGCGGCCGAAAAACTCAACCTCACGCATGGCGCGGTGAGCCGCCAGATCGCCAAGCTGGAGGACTGGCTGGGCTTGAAAGTGTTCGAGCGCAACGCGCGCGGCGTCACGCTGACGATCGAGGGCAACCGTCTGCATTTGCGGACCGCCGAGGCCTTCGCGCTGATCTCGTTCAACTCCGACCGCTGGGTCGAGCCGCGCGGCGCCGCCGTGGTGCGGCTGGCCTCGATCCCGTCGGTCAGCGGGCTTTGGCTGATGCCGCGCATGGCGGCGCTCGAGAACAGCCCGACCAAGCTGCGCATCGTGCTCGATGTCGACAACCGTCAGGCCGATCTCGCCGACGAAGGCATCGATCTTTCGGTGCGCTGCGGGCGCGGGCGCATCCCCGGCCGGGTCTCGGTGCAGCTTTTCGAGGAGCAGGTTTTTCCCATCGCCTCGCCGGACCTCGCCAGGGAGATCGGGCGTGGCGATCCTGCCCGGCTGCTGAAGTTCCCGCTGATCAACGATTCCGACGCATCCGCATGGCGCGCATGGTTCGCCGCGCAAGACGTCGATTACCGTCCTCGTCCGCAGGACAGGCGTTTCGAGGACTATAATCTGGTGTTGGACGCGGCGGCGCACGGGTTGGGTGTCGCGCTGGCGCGCCCGCCGCTGACGGCAGACCAGCTTCAATCCGGGCGTATCGTCGGCGTCGACGAGCGCGTTGCGCTCAATCCGGTGTCCTATTGGATGGACCGCCCGGTCGGCCGGCCGCGCGCGGCCGCGGCCGACCTTGCCAAACGCATTGCCGAACAGGCTGGGCTTGCTCCGGAAAAGCTCGAAGCTTTCCTTCAGGACGACGTCTAAAGCGTTTCACCGTTTCACGGAAACGGCGAACCGCTCTATCTCCTTATTTGACGCAATTCCGGACGGAAAACCGCGCACACTTTTCCTGGAATTGCTTTAAGCGCGATCAGCGGAGCAACAGAACCATGATCGTCGCGGTCACGGCAGAGACGATGGCCGTGACGACCGATATCGTCCAGAGCGATACCGCGACGGAATCGGAGCGCGGCGCATGACCGGCCGGACGGACAGCGGCACCGCGCGGCTGCGGCGCATTGGCGTTGGCCGCGACCAGCATCGCGGCGGAAGCGACGGCCGGCGAAAATGTGGACAATGCCGGCGCAGCCGCAGGCCTGGGCGTATTGTCGGCGACCGCTGCCTGTTGTTGTGAGGCAAAGCCGCGCGACGCCTGATCGGTATCCGTCGCCGCCCTGCCCGTCGGGGGTCTAGCCGGCGCATCGTCGGCGGCGGCATCGGGCTCCATGATGGCCCGGTAAGCATCCTCGGCCTCGGAGGACGACAGGCGTTGCGATGCCTGGGCGGCAGGGCGCGGCTGCGCGCTTTGCAGCGACTGGGCCGCGATCTGCGCCGCCTGCCCCGTCGAGGGCGCCTGCGGCTGGACCAGCGTCCTGATCAAGGCCGCCACCGCGGGATCGGCCTTGGGCGACGGCGCCGGCTGCGGGGCGAGCGCTTCACCGATCAGCGCGTTCAAACGGGTCGAGGTGATGTCCATGCCGGCTTCCGGAAACCATTTTGCAGTTCAGCCATACCGGATGAGCATTGCGTCAAGCTTGACGTTGCTTGCGATTTGTGGCGATTGAAACCCCGATGAACGCAAGCGTCCTTTCATGATGAACCGTTTCGAAGGCCCGGGCGGCAGGGAAGCCCGGATCCGCTATCTCGACGGCGACTTCCAGGTCACCAGTCCCGGCTCATTCGTGCGCTGCGCGGTAACGGGCGAGAACATTCCCCTCGACGAGCTCAAATATTGGAGCGTCGCCCGGCAGGAGCCCTATGTGAACGCGGCGGTCTCGCTTGCCCGCGAGATCGAGATGCACCCGGAATTGCGCAAGCGGGGATAGGCCATGCGAGCCCACGCGCCGTGGCAATCAAGCTTGACAGCGCTTAGGGTACCGCATTGAAAAACTTCAGGAAATCTCTCAAGGCCTTTGTTCGCATGCCGCTAACCATGCGTGCGAGTTGGCGCGAGCGGGCAGTGTCTAAAGCCCCACGATTCAACCTGACGGCCTGCGCCATCTTCCGCGAGGAAGCGCCTTTCCTCGCCGAATGGATCAGATTCCACCAGAGCGTGGGATTTGAGCATTTCTATCTCTACAACAATTTCTCGACCGACGACTTCAAGACCGTGTTGGAGCCGTTCATCCAGCAAGGGCTGGTCACGCTCGTCGATTGGCCCCGGCCGGTGGGGCAGTTGTCGGCCTATAAGGACTGTATCCGCAGGCACTGGCGTGAAGCACTGTGGATCGGGCTGTTCGATATCGACGAGTTTCTGTTCGCGCCCGATGGGCGGGACGTGCGCTCCGTCCTTAACGCTTATCGCGACCTGCCGGGCGTCTGTGTCTGGCAGGCGTTTTACGGCTCCTCCGGCCATGTCGAAAGGCCTAAAGGCCCGCTGGTCGAAGCCTACACGATGCGAGCTGGACCCGACATCACGACAGCCAAGACAATCGTCAACCCCCGCATGGTCTACAAGCCGGGCGTCCATCTGTCGAAATTCCTGTCCGGCGAAGCGATGGATACCCATCGACGGATCATCGTCCCCGGCATGCCTCCCAAGCTCGATATATTGAGGATCAATCACTATTGGTCGCGATCGCTCGCCGACCTCGACCAGAAAATCCGGCGCGGCGACGCCTCGACGTCCGCGCCGCGCGACAGGGATTGGCACTTCGACTTCGAAAGCAAGCTCAATGTCGAGCGCGACGAGGCGATCCTGAAAGCGATGCGGCGCGCGGGGTAGGCGCGACCGCCTCGGGGAGCGGGACCGCCTCACACTTTTTGGCAGGCTCGAAGCTCAGCCCCGCATCTTGCGCTGGCGCCAGGCGTCGAGCGTCTCGTCGACGATGCGTTCGGGCACATGATCGAGCTCGAACACGGCCTCGATGTCGAGCACGTCCAGTCGATCGAGGAAACCGGCAGGCGTGTCGCCATGACGCAGCCGCGCGGCGTCCTTTGCCGTGGTGACGAGGCGCAGCCCCTCCTGCCGCCCAAGCGTCAGGAGGTCGGCAAGCTCGTCCTGGGCGTAGACATGATGATCCGGAAAGGCGCGCGAAAGCGCGACTTCGCCGCCCGCGCCGCGCAACGTGTCGAAGAATTTCTCCGGATGGCCGATGCCGGCGAAGGCAAGGAAGCGGCCGCCCGCAAAGCGCGACGGGTCAGCCGGCTCGACATGCGCCAGGAAGATCGGCCGCCCGGCGCGCGCCGCCTGGCGCACGACGCCGTCGGCAGCGGCCCCCTCGCCCATCTTCAGCAAGCCGCTGGTGAACACCAGTTGGTCGACGACCTTGGCGCGGAGCGGCCCGCCCGGGATGACACGACCGTTGCCGATGCCGAAGCGGGCGTCGACCACCACCAGCGCATAGTCGATATGGATGCGCGCCGACTGGAACCCGTCATCCATGATCAGGAAGTCGCAGCCATGTTGCTCGATAAGCAGCTTCGCGCCGGCGGCGCGGTTCGCCGTCACCGCGACAGGCGCATGTTCGGCGAGCAACAGCGGCTCGTCGCCGACATGCTTGGCGGCGTCATGATGCGCATCGACAACATGCGGCCTGGCGAACGAACCGCCATGGCCGCGCGACAGGAAGCCTGGCGTAAGCTGCATGCGCCTGGCCTGCTTGGCCAAAGCGATGGCGACCGGCGTCTTGCCGCTGCCGCCGACGGTAAAATTGCCGACGCACAGCACGGGTGCTGCGACCTTCTCGCGCGGAGCATGGCGCATGCGGCGGCCGGCGACCAGCCCATAGACCGCCGAGGCCGGAGATAGCGCAAGCACGCGCCAGTCCGGCCTTTCCCACCAGAAGGGCGGCGCTTCGCTGGTCATCGCGTGGGTACCGCGCAACTGGATTTCGCGCATGGTCCTTTCCAAAAATCGGATCCGATTTTTGGGATCATGACCTAGCGCCCGTTTGCGCCTTTCAGGCGCGCCTTGACGACCAGCGGCTGGATATAGGGCTCCAGCGATTTCAGCGTGCGGGCGAGCGCGCCGCGCATCTCGTCGACGGTGGCAGCACCCGCCGCCATCATTTCGTGGCGCGCCGCCTCGTTGGTCAAAAGGAAATTGACGGCTCCGGTCAGCATGTCGCGGTCGCGCACCAGCTTCGCGCCGCCGCTGTCGAGCAGGCGCTGATAAGCCTCGCGGAAATTCTGCACATTGCGGCCGGCCAGCACGGCGGTTTCGAGCATTGCCGGCTCGAGCGGGTTCTGGCCGCCTTCCGACGTCAGCGAGCGGCCGACGAAAGCGATCTCGGTCAACCTCAGGTAAAGGCCCATTTCGCCGATCGTGTCGCCCAGAAGGATATCGGTATCGGCCGAGATGCGGTCGCCCTTGCTACGCCTTGCCACCGAAAGGCCCATGCCGGAAATCTGCGCGGCAAGCGCATCGGCGCGGTCGGGGTGGCGCGGCACGATGATGGTCAAGAGCCCATGATGGCGCCTGTGCAGGCTGGCATGGACCTCGGCGGCCACGACCTCCTCTCCGTCATGGGTCGAGATCGCCGCCCAGGTCGGGCGCTCGCCGACCTGGCGCTGCAAGGTGGCCAAGGCCCGCTCGTCGGCCGGCGGCGGGTTGGTGTCGACCTTGAGGTTGCCGGATACGGTGACCGGCCGGGCGCCGAGCGCGCGGAACCGCTCGCCGTCGACATCCGATTGGGCGATGACATGGGCAAGGTTTTCGAACAGCGCCTCGGCGACGCTAGAACGCTTCTTCCAGGACATGAAGGAGCGGTCCGACAGCCGGCCGTTGACCAGAACCTGCGGCACGTTGCGGGCGCCAAGCTCCAGGATGGTCATCGGCCAGATCTCCGATTCGGCGATGATTGCCAGTTCCGGCCGCCAGTGATCGAGGAAACGGCTAACCGCGGGCTTGAGGTCGAGCGGTACATATTGGTGGATGATGCGGCTGCCGAGGCGCTCTTCGGCGACCTTGGCCGAAGTCACCGTGCCGGTGGTCAGAACGATGTTGACGCCATAGTCGAGGATGCTTTCGACCAGCGGCACCACTGCGATCGTCTCGCCGACGCTTGCAGCATGGATCCAGATCACCGGCCCTTCCGGCCGCGGTCGGCCGGCGACGCCGTAGCGCTCGCGCCGACGGACGCGATCCTCCTTGCCGCGCGAGGCGCGCCAGGCGACATAGGGTCCGATCAGCGGATAGGCGGCCGCCCCCGCGTAGCGGTAGGCGGTCAGGGCCGCACGCGCCCAACGCTCGCTCATTTGCCGCCATCCACGAGGCGATAGGCCTCGGCGGTCGCAGCGTTCAGCGAGGAGGTTACCTCCTGGCGCTTGCGCTCCATCTCGGCGTCGTCGGCATCGGCCGGCACGAAGACAGGCGAGCCTACGATGACCGCCGAGCGGCCGAAAGGCAGGTTGATGGTGGTCTTGTCCCAGCTCTTCTCCAGCACCTTACGGCGGCTGGTGGCGATGGCCGAGGGCAGGATCGGCCGGCCGGAAAGCTTTGCCAGAAGAACGATACCAAGCCCGGCATCGCGCGGCGTGCCGTTCGGAATGTCGGCGATCATGGCGACGTTCTTGCCCGCGACGAGCGACTTCTTGAGCGCGATCAAGGCCTTGGCGCCGCCTTTGTCGAGATGCCTCGAACTGTTGCGGCCGCCGGAACCGCGCACCGCCTCGATGCCGAATTTCTCGATCATCAGCGCCTGGAGCTCCGCATCGGCGCTGCGCGAGACCATGGCGACCAGCGGCCGGCCATCGGGATAATAGGCGGGGGTCAGAAGATGCTGACCGTGCCAGAGCGCGATGATGCCGGGTTCGAGATGCGCATAGGCCCCGCCGGCAACCTGGGTCGAGCCCTCGACCAGCGGGCTGGTGAGCCGAATCAGCCGCAGAAACCAGGCGAAAAGGCTGGCGATGAAGTTCTTGACGAAAGTCGACTGCGCCAAAGGCTCGCGGATGCGCCGCCACAGCGTGCGCGTTCCGCCGCGCCTGGCGGCGCGCCGCCCGGTCGCCCCGTTCACCGCTTCATGCTCCATCGACGTCAACCGCCGGCCTTCGATTCTGGATCGAGCAAACGGTGCAGATGAACAACGAAATAACGCATATGGGCATTGTCGACACTGGCCTGCGCCTTCGCCTTCCAAGCGGCGTGCGCCGATTGATAGTCGGGGTAGATTCCGACGATGTCGAGCGCGTCGAGGTCACGAAACTCGGTTCCACCCAGCTTTTTCAACTCGCCGCCAAATACGAGGTGCAACAGCTGTTTCTTTCCGTCTTCCACGGCCATGCCGATCCTTCGCAGATTCATGAATTTTGTGAAACGTTTAGCCCAAAGCGGCCGATTTTGGAACTGCGGGCCGACTCACCCTTGGTCAATCTCCGCGATGACCCTGGCGAGCACGCCGAGCAGTTCGCCGCTGCCGGCGGCGAGCGCGCCGTGATTGATCACCTCGCCGGCGTAGCGTGGCGGCTTGCCGGCGCGGTCGAGCAGTGCGCCGCCAGCTTCGGTGAGGATGAGATCAGCGGCGGCAATGTCCCAGTCATGCGCGTTGGGCTTGACGAAGGTCGCGTCGAGCTTGCCGGCGGCAATCATCGCCAGCCGATAGGCAAGCGAGGGAATGTAGGCCGTCCGGCGCAGCCTGTCCTGCCAGGCTTGCGGCATCAAGTCGACCAGCGGCTTGGGTCCGCCGATATCGACGCTTTCGCCCAGCGGTCGCACATGGATGCGCTTGTCGTTGAGATAGGCGCCCTCGCCCGGTAGCGCCCAATAGGTCTCGCCCTTGGCCGGGCATTCGAGGACGCCGGCGAGCGAGCGCCCCTCCTCGACCACGGCGACGCTGACGCACCAGGAATGCAAACCATCGAGAAAACCGCGCGTGCCGTCGATCGGGTCGACGACGAAGGTGCGGCGCGCCGACAGCCTTGCATGGTCATCGGCGGTCTCTTCCGACAGCCAGCCGTAATCCGGACGCGCCCTGAGCAAGGTCTCGCGCAGATAGGCGTCCGCCGCGTGGTCGGCCTCGCTGACCGGCGAAGTGCCGCCTTTCATCCACACCTGCGGGTTGTTGCCGAAATAGCGCATGGCGATGGCGCCGGCCTCGCGAGCGGCATCGCGCAGCAGAGCGAGGTCGTCGCGGGCCTCGCTCGAGGTCAGTTGGTCAGGCACCGGCAAGGGTCATCCCCTCGATCAGGAGCGTCGGCGCCGCCGTGCCGAAATTGCGGTCGAGATCGTTCGCCGGCACCATGTTGAGGAACATGGTCTTCAGGTTCGAGGCGATCGTCACCTCGGCCACCGGATAAGCCAGCGCGCCGTTCTCGATCCAGTAGCCGGAGGCGCCGCGGCTGTATTCGCCGGTCACCATGTCGACGCCTTGGCCGAACACCTCGGTGACATAGAAGCCGCGCTTCAACGAGGCGATCAAGTCTTCCGGCGAACGTTCGCCGGGTTCGATGGCAAGGTTGGTCGAGGATGGCGAGACCGACGAGCCGCTGCGCGAGCCCCGTCCATTGGTGACGAGGCCCAACTCGCGCGCGGCCGAGGTCGACAGAAACCAGTGGTTCAAGACGCCCTTATCGACCATCAGCAGCTTCTCGCCCTCCACGCCTTCGCCGTCGAAGGGGCGCGAAGCCTGGCCGCGCCGCCGCAAAGGCTCGTCCGTGACGGTTATCCCAGCCGACGCCACCTCTCTGCCCATCATGTCACGCAGGAAACTGGTCTTGCGGGCGACCGCCGCGCCGTTGATGGCGCCGGCGAGATGGCCAGCTATGCCGCGCGCCACGCGCGGATCGAACACCACGTCGACCGGGCCGGTCGCCGCCTTGCGGGCTCCGAGACGACGCACCGCGCGTTCGCCGGCCTTGCGGCCGATGTCTTCCGGCGTGTCGAGATCGGCGAAATGCTGGCGCGAGGAGAATTCATAGTCGCGCTCCATGGCGGTTCCCTCACCCGCGATGACGCTGGTCGAGCGCGAGAAGCGCGAGGCGACATATTGGCCGACAAAGCCGTGCGAGGTGGCGAGAACCAGGCCGCCCAGGCCGGCGCCGGCGCTGCTGCCCGAGGAATTGGTGACGCCCTTAACCGCCAATGCAGCCGCTTCGGCGGCAAGGGCCGCCTCCTTCAGCTGGTCTGCAGACACCTCTGTCGGGTCGAAAAGGTCGAGATCGCGCAAATTGCGGGCAAGCAGCGCGGGGTCAGCAAGGCCCTGGAACGGATCCTCGGGCGAGACCTTGGCCATCGCGACCGCGCGCTCGGCAAGCGCCTTCGGATCGGAAGCGGCGGTCGCCGAGACGCTCGCCACACGCTGGCCGACGAAGACGCGCAGCGAGACGTCCTCGCTCTCCGACGATTCGGTGCCTTCGACCTTGCCCAACCGCACCGACACGCCAGCGGAGCGGCCGCGCACCGCCACCGCGTCGGCCGCGTCGGCGCCGGCGCGCTTGGCCGCCTCGACGAGCGCCGCGACGCGATCGGTCAATTTCGCTGCGTCGAGCTTATCGGTCATGCGGTTGTTCCTGTTTGTTCAAGCAGTCCATCAGAGCGAACCCTGCGTATGGATGCTGCCGCACCATCATGGATGCCACGGGCACCATCTATTGTTCCACCGACGCTTGTGCAATGGCGGATGCGGCAATCTCAAGGCAATCGCCATGGTTCGTGTCGGATGCTTTGCCGCAGCGGCAAGAAGGGAGCGCTACTCGGCCACCGGCGCCCAGATCACGTCATCGATCTTGGCTGCCCCCGTCGCCAGCATCACCAGCCGATCGAAGCCCAGCGCCGAGCCGCTTGCCTGCGGCATGAGGGCCAAAGCCGCGAGGAAATCCTCGTCCAGCGGATAGCGCTCGCCATAGACGCGCTCTTTCTCGTCCATCTCGGCGGCAAAGCGGCGGCGCTGCTCGGCGGCGTCGGTGAGCTCGCCGAAGGCATTGGCGAGCTCGACGCCGCAGCAATAGAGCTCGAAACGCTCGGCGACGCGCGGGTCCTCGGCGCTCGGGCGGGCGAGCGCCGCCTCGGAGATCGGATAGCCGTAGAGGATGGTGGCCCGGCCCTGCCCCAGTTGCGGCTCGACCTTTTCCACCATCACCCGGCTGAACAGGTCGGCCCAGTTGTCGTCGGGCGCGGTGCGCAGGCCGGCTCCGACCAGCGCCCCGTGAAGCGCGTCGCGGTCGGTGCCGCCGTCGACTGAAACGGTCGCGAGCAGGTCGATGCCGGCATAGCGCGTGAAAGCCTCCGCGACGCTCAGCCGCTCAGGCTCGGCGAAAGGATCGGCCTCGCGGCCACGGAAACGGAAGCTTTTGGCGCCGGTCTTTTCGGCCGCCAGCGCCAGAAACTCGGCGCAGTCGTCCATCACGCGCTCGTAAGTTTCGCCGACGCGATACCATTCGAGCATGGTGAACTCAGGGTGATGCAGCGGCCCGCGCTCGCGGTTGCGCCAGACCGGGCCGAGGCTGAAGATGCGCTCCTCGCCGGCGACAAGCAACTTCTTGCAGGCGAATTCGGGCGAGGTGTGGAGATAGAGCGGCCGACGCGACGCGTCGGGTCCGATCGCCTCGGTGGCAAAGGCGGCGAGATGCGCCTCGTTGCCCGGCGAGACCTGCAGCGCCGAGGTCGTCACCTCGACGAAATCGCGCTCAGCGAACCAGCCGCGAAGCGCAGCGGCAATGGCGTTGCGCGCCATCAGCCGGGGCCGGCGGTCGGCATGTATATCAGGCCTCCACCAGGGCGAAGCGGCGGTCATGGGCAGGAAAATCGCTGGGAAGGCTGGCGGTTCGGCGCAAGATGCGCTAGGGCGCACGCGATGGCCGCCGTCGCCGCTTCGCGGAAATCGACGCTCGCAGGCCGAAAAACTCGAACGGGATCCAATATCGTGGTCAAGGTCATCGCCAGTTCCTTACGCAAAGGCAACGTCGTCGATAAGGACGGCAAGCTCTATGTCATCCTCTTTGCCGAAAACATCCACCCTGGCAAGGGCACTCCGGTGACCCAGCTCGACATGCGCCGCATCGGCGACGGGGTGAAGGTCTCGGAGCGCTACCGCACCACCGAAATGGTCGAGCGCGCCTATGTCGAGGAGCGCGAGCACACCTTCCTTTATTCCGACGGCGAAGGGTTTCACTTCATGAACCCGGAAAGCTACGACCAGGTCGTGGCCTCGGAAGCCGTGGTCGGCGACTTCGCGCCTTATCTGCAGGAAGGCATGGCCGTCCAACTCGCGCAGTTCAACGGCGTGCCGATCTCGCTGGTGCTGCCGCAGCGCGCCACCTTCGAGGTGGTCGAGACCGAGCCGGTCACCAAGGGCCAGACGGCATCTTCCTCCTACAAGCCGGCCGTGCTCTCCAACGGCGTGCGCACCACCGTGCCGCCGCACATCTCCGCCGGCACGCGCATCGTGGTGATGACCGCCGACGGTTCGTACGTCGAGCGCGCCAAGGACTGAGATTTACGGCAGCCTGGTTACCACGGCTCGCCTGCGACATGGCGGGCCTGCACACCTGCCTTTGAGCAGTATCCCCCAAGGAACGGTCGTTGCTCTGCAGGCTCGCGTCGGCTCGTCGATCCCGATCAACGCCCGGCTAAGTGCTCGTTGTCGATCGCATTGCAACGCACTCCGATCGCAGGCGTTTATTCATGGCAGAGCTGTGGCTGATGTGAGGACCAGCTTGATGGCGTGATAGGTCGGAGGCGATCAGGTGGCTAATTTCAAAGACGCCGTTGAGCGCGGCAAGAAAGCTCCTCGCCAGCAAGAAGAGGATGCAGATGCCCCGATTGCGGATTTCGGCAAACAGGCCAAGGCTTGGCTGGACGACGTCGTTGTTACCTCGTTGGAAGCGGCCAAGGCAGAAGTGGCGGGCGAGATGAATATCGACATAGACGCCGCACCGCATGACCAAGACCAACTGCTGGCGCCATCTGTCCGGTTTCGGCTCTTCCTAAGGCCGGAATTGGAAAAGCCCGCCAAAAGGACGTTCACGGTCAACGTCCAGCTTAGCGGCGAGGTGTCGGTTTCTTCACCTGGCATGGTGGCTGAGAATGTAGGAAATATAGGGGACAGGTCTGGCGAAAGGTTTCGCAATTTGCTTGCCAAGCTGATCGAGGACGCTGCTAAAGGCTTGCGCTAACCCGGCTGCTACCTCCTGTGGACAGGCGGTCTCCATCTAAAACAGCACAGCACTGCCGAGGTGCAGGCGAGCTTAGCCGGTAAGGCAGGCGTCACGCATGATCAAGCGTGCAGGTCGACAATCGGAACCTGTTAGGCCTCGCTTCTGTGCGAGGCCCAATTCCCGAGCAACAAACGTCTGCGCTATCCTTGGCCAGGCAATTGACGCACACCCGATGTGATGCGGGCTAATTAGCCGCCCATCTTCTTTGCCATGGCGCAAAATTCAGCATGCGATTTGTTGAGAGTCGTATCGCCGCAGTCTTTCAATACCGCGGTGCGCTCGTCTGGTTTCATCGCCATCCACGCCGTTTTGAAGTCGGCCTCACTTCTAAGAGTTTTCATGCCGGCGTCGGTGAAAAACGGCGTCATCTTGGCCGGATCGTCGAGCGCAGAGGTACCTGTTGTCGAGCCCGCCATCGCTGCCCCGGTCAGCATTGTGAAGGCTATCGCGTTCAGTGCAAGTAGCTTGAATTTCATTTTCGCATCCTCCTTACGGCCGTTTTAGGCCATGTAGAAGAACGTTTGTTGGCTACGAGGGTTCCTACGGGCCCTTCGCGACGATGACGGGCTCAGCCGCTTGCAATTGGAACTGTTAGCGATGAATGAACGATAGGGTGTGCTGCCCTTTCTTGAAGTCGGTCGCACTTTATTGCGGGCAACGTGCGGCCAGGCGAGTCAGGCGGAAAATCTTTGACCATCAATCGCCAACTCGATGACCACGCCGGCGGAATCCCACGTTCGGTCGAGGCGGCCGAGCTGACTTGCCACGGCGCGGACCAAGCGGGTGCCGAAACCCTCATTTATGGTTCCGTCCGGCGGCGGTCCGCCGATCTCTCGCCACCGGATAAGGACATCGTCATCCCGAATGGAGCAAGCAATTTCCACCGATCCAGCAGCCGCCGAGAGGCTACCGTATTTGGCAGCGTTGGTGGCGAATTCGTTCAGCAGGAGCGAAAGCGGCGTGATCGTTGCCGAGGGCACCGGCATATCGATGCCATTGATGACGACGCGGGAATGCCCGTCAGCCCCATGGCGGTACGGCGCGAGGATTGCGGCGATCAAGGCATGCAGGCTCGTCGCGACCTGGAGGGGGTGGCCAGTAGAGGGAAGCATCGTCAGCGCATGCGCCCGCGCCAGCGCGCCGAGGCGGTCAGAAACGATGGAGGCGAGCGCGGCCGGCGTTTCAGCGGCTGACGCGCTCAAATTGACGATAGTGCTTGCGATGGCGAAGAGGTTCTTCACGCGGTGGTCCATCTCGCGAAGCAGCAACTCCCGCTGCTCTTGCGCGCGCAGCCGCTCGGATATTCCGCGGGCAATTCTGGAGGAGCCGACAATTTTGCCCGATGCATCCGCGATAGGGGAAACCGTCAAAGAGATTGGCACCAAACTGCCGTCCTTGCGCAGGCGTGCGGTCTCGAAGTGCTCAACATGCTCACCATTGCGAATGCGGGACAGAATCTGCCGCTCCTCGTGTTGCCGGTCGAGCGGGATCAGCGAGATCACCGGGCGCCCGATAATCTCCCGTCGGCTGTAGCCGTAAAGGCGTTCGGCTCCGCTGTTCCAGTCTGTGATGATCCCTTCCAGATCGGTCGCGCTAATGGCATCATCCGAGGATTCGACAAGTGCGCTCAGGCGCGCTGCTGTCGTTTCCGCCCGGTTCCGCTCGATCGCAAATCCGAGCTGGCGGGCGATGGTCAACGCCAGTTCACGTTCACGATCAGTGAAGTGATGGGGTACTGGATAGTAGACCATGAACTTGCCGGCGAGCTCGCGGGAGCTGACAAGCGGGATAAAGGCCAGCGCCTCGATTCCTTCGGCAAGGACCGTGTCGATGAGTTGCTGAGATTCACCGCTGCAACGAATGTCCTCGACATAGATCGGCTCGGCATTGTGCTCACCGCGCGTCCACGGCGAATGGCCGTTAACCGCCTTGCGGTATTCTTCAGACAGTGAGCGCCACGCCACGAAGCTCATGACGCCCTGGCTGTCAAATCTCAGGATCGAGGCCCGTAACGAACCAAGCGCGTCACAAATAGCATCCAAGGCCGCGTCGTAGACCTCCGCAATGGCCTTGGCTCGATACAGTCGGTCGGTGAGGCGGAAGAGGACGGTCTGCTCCCGGGCAATATCGCCGTCGGTCAGCTCACGTTGGCCCAGCACTGTGGCCGCAACACTCATAGCCCCCTGCTGCATCGCCTGATCCCTGGGGCGCGGCTCAATAAGAGTCTGATCGAGTCCGCTTAGCGCAATACCGCGCGTCTATAGCCTATTGCCGTTCGACCGCCGAATACCGTCCACCCAACTATGCCGAATGATATGCGCTTTGCGTAGTTTCGCAATAGACCCGTCGCGTTCTGGCGCAGCGACTGCTGCGGACGAGGGGCCGCGAGGTGCCGCCGACTTCTGCAAGCGTATCCTCATGGGCGTTCTCCGCCTGAAGTTCAGCCGAACTACTCTCCCAAGGGCGACGATATCAGCACATATCCGCGGGTTTTGTTCTCATTGTCGCTGTCGACCGTGTTCATCGCTCCGAACAGGTCGGCCGTTGTCACCCACACCGGCGGATATTTGTAGCGGGCGACATCGAGGATCAGGAACCTGTCCGCTTTCTCGTCGTAAGCCGCCAGCGGCGATATGTGCCCGCCCTTCTCCTGGCCTATCGCCTTGCGCAGATAGTTGACGATGACGAAATGTCCGGGTTTGGCGAGGAACGAACTGGCCTGGGTCCGGAACTGCTCAAGGCTGGTGTCCGACGCATGGCGGACCTCGGCCTTGATCGGCTGCGTGGAAAGAATGGCCCCGATCTGGTCGAGCGTCATTCCCTGCTTGTCCAGAACCTGGCGAGGAAGAATGGCTTCGGTGCGCTCGTTCAGAACATTGTCCTGCGTGAACGTCTTGTAGGGTTCGTATTCAGGCACCGAAGGCGCAGGAACATTGAGCGCGTTCAGCACCATGACGATGCTTGCCACGCCGCAATAGGCCTGCGTCTTTTGCGTGAGAAAGTTGCTGGCGAGAGGAAAATAGGCCTCCTTCGCCGTGCTCTCGACAAGAAAGCTCTCTCCGGATGGGGAACTGAATCCGGTCAGATTGTCGGGGAGCTTCAGCGTCTCCGAGAAGGCGCCGGGTGCAGCCAGGAGAAACGCCAGCAGGAGCGAATAAAAACGCGCAGACATCGTGACCCTCCGCCCGATTAATGAAGGCATCGACGAATGTATCAGCTTGTCGGTGCCGTGGCACGTTCGAGTTCGATCCCGCCTGCGCGCCTCCGCAGATTGGCAAAGCCGATCCCAACTCTTTTGTCTCTGGGTCCGCCGTCTTATCTCATCGACATCAAATCCGTGATCAGGCCGACCCTGACGGAGAATGTGGGCCTTGGAACATCAGCACAGCCGATGTCCTTCAATTCATAGGGCGTAAGGTCCGCCAGCGCCCTGCGTCCTGCAACGGCCTTCCGCCATGCTGTGAAGGCATGGACCACTGTTGCCACTGCCCCAAGCAGCCGGTGTTTCGATGCGGGGATCTTCGCGTGAGCTTCCGTGTGGGCCATTGTTGCTCTCCCGTTCCAGGTTACGGCCGGAGCTTGCCACGGGAGCGATTTGCTGGTGTTCAGGCAGGCGTTAATCGTCGAGGAAATGCCGACGGGCCGCCGTGAAATCCGCGTTAAATCGACCGGCGAAGATGCTATTCTGTCGGCGCGTTCGAAATTCGGAGGGGCGTCGTGCGCATCCGGTTGCTTGGCGGTCTCGAAGTGTCTTCCGCAGACGGCCAGCCCGTTCGCTTCGCAATGCGCAAGTCCGCGCTGCTTTTCGCCGCCCTGGTCCTGGCGGGTTCCCGCGGCCACCGTCGCGAGCGGCTTTCTGAAGGATTTTGGCCAGGACGAGGCGAGGCGCAGTCGCGCAACAGCCTGCGTCAGGCACTAGCCGACATCAGGCGGCGGTTTCCCGCCGACGGCAATGCGGACATTTCCCTCGAGGGGGACCAGGAAACGGTCGCGCTGACGGCCGGCCCGGACGAGGCGGATATCTGGCTCTTCGAGCGAAAGCTCGCCGAGAGCGGGACGGCGGACCTCGGCTTCGCCGCCGAGCTCTACCGTGGCGACGTGCTCGCGGGCGAAGCCATTCCCGACGGCCTGGATGAGTGGTTCGGCCCGTATCAGGTGGGATACCGGCAGAAGGCGCTGCAACTGGTGGAGCGCCTGAGCCTCGCGCTGCCCGAAGCCGGAACCGCGGATGCAGCGGCCTGCGAACGGCTCGCGGAAAGGCTGCTCGCCGCGGACCCGACCGCGGAGGCAGCGCATCGGGCGCTGATGCGGGTCCACGTCGCCCGGGGCCACGAAAATGCGGCCTTGCGCCAGTTGGAAACCTGCCGCGCGCTGCTGAGGAAGCTTCTGGACGTCGAGCCGGAGGCCCAGACGAACGCGCTGGCGGCTTCGCTGCAGTCGCGGGAACGGCATCACCAGGTAAAGCCGGCCCACGACACCGTCCTGCCGCCGCAGCCTGTCTCCATCCCGGCAAGGCCACATGACCAGCCCTCGGTGGCGGTGATGCCCTTCGACAATCTTGGCGGGGCGGACGATGAGTATTTTGCCGACGGCGTCGTCGAGGAGACAACGGCCGCGCTTTCGCGGGTCCGCGACTTCTTCGTCATCGCGCGCCAATCCGCCTTCACCTACAAGGGACGTTTCGTCGACGTGCGCCAGGTCGGCAAGGAACTCGGCGTGAACTACGTCGTCGAAGGCACGGTACGGCGAGGTGGTGACCGACTTCGCATTTCAGTACAACTGGTCGATGCCGAGACGCGGGCCCAGTTATGGTCCGAGCGCTACGAGGGCGCGATCGAGGACATTTTCGAGTTTCAGGACAGGATCGCGGCGCAAGTGGCCGGCGCCATCCATCCGGCCATCCGAGGCGCCGAGATCGAGTTGGCCAAGCGCAAGCCGCCGACCAGTTTACGAGCCTATGACCTCGTCATGCGCGCCTATCCGAACATTTGGGGCCGCCGCAAGGACACCAACGACCAGGCGATAGAGTTGCTCAAGAAAGCGGCCGCGGTCGACCCTGCCTATGGCCGTGCCCATGCGCTCTTGGCCTGGTGCCACGCCTCGAACGCAGCGTATCTGTGGGCCGAGCAGCCGGAAAGCGAGCTGGAAAAGGCGCGCGCGGCGGTCGAGACCGCGGGCTCGATCGGCGACGATCCCACCGCTTTGGCCGCCGCCGGTTCGGCATTGAGCATGTGCGGCGACCAGGAGCGCGCCGCCACCTTCATCGAAAGGGCGCTCGCGCTCGATCCGAACAATGCATGGGCCTGGGCGCGCCAGGGCTGGATCGCGACCTACACGGGCGAGGCTGCCCGCGCGCCGGAGCGGTTCCAGCGGGCGATGGCGCTGAGCCCGATGGATCCCTTCGCATTCAACATGAGACTGGGAATGGCCACCGCCATGGCCAAGACAGGTTCCCTTTCCCAAGCTGTTGCGATTGCCCGTGAGGTCATTGCCGCCCATCCCGACATCATCATGTCCTATCGATACCTCGCCGCATGGTCGGCGATGATCGGCGACATCGAGACGGCCCGCTGGGCTGCGCAAAAACTGCTTACGGCCCAGCCGGGCTTCACGATCGAACGATACCGATCTCTGCCTATTCTTCGAGGCACACCGGAATGGGCGGACCAGGTGGCCGAAGCCTTGAAGCTGGCAGGATTGCCGGAGCGCTGACGTCACTCTCGATCGGCCATCTCCACCGGCAGGCCGGCGGCTTTCCATTCCGGCATGCCGTCCTCAAGGCGGCGCGCGAGATGCCCGAGCGAGCGCAGCCATCGCCGGACAAAACCTGGGCCGAGGCATTGCCGTTCTCAAACCCCTTTTCCGAAAACTTTCCCAGCGTCTACTATGCGTACATGCAAGGGACTCGCATCGCCTTTGGTCCGTTCGTGCTCGACCCCGACACCGGGACGCTCCTTAACAAGGAGGTCCCGATCGCTGTCGGGCATCGTGGACTGACGCTGCTTGCCGCGCTTACGGCACGGCCCGGCGAGATCCTGACCAAGGCCGAGCTGATGGACGCTGCCTGGCCGGGCACCGCCGTTGAGGAAGGCAACCTTACCGTCCAGATCGCGACACTAAGAAAGGCTCTCGGTCCGGCTGACAACGGCGGTGAGTGGATCGCCACCGTGCCGCGCGTCGGCTACCGCTTCACCGGGACTGTCGAGCCGGCGGCGAGCGCACCCTCCAGACCGGTACCACCGTCCGGCAAGCCATCGATCGCAGTGCTGCCTTTTGCCAATCTGGGCGGCGATCAGGACCAGCAATATCTCAGCGACGGCATAACCGAGGACATAATCACGGAGCTGGCCAGGTTTCGCTCCCTGCTCGTCATCGCGCGCAACTCATCTTTTCAGTTTCGCCATCCGGCATTGGACATCTCCGAAGTTCATCGCAAGCTCGGAGTCCGCTACCTCGTCGAAGGCAGCATACGAAAGCTCGGCGATCGCATTCGCATCACCACACAATTGATTGACGCCGCCACCGGCACCCACCTGTGGGCCCAACGGTACGACCGGGCCCTCAACGACATCTTCGCCTTGCAAGACGAAGTTGCCGCGCTCATCGCCTCAATGGTCGAAGGTCAAACGGAGGCCGACTCGGCAAGCCGCTCCAAGCGCAAGCCTCCCGCCGATTGGGATGCATATGACTTTTACCTGCAGGGGCGCGCGCATTTCCATCGCTATGAACTGGACAAGTCCGAGCCGCTGTTCGTTCGGTGTGTCGAGCTCGATTCGACATTCGCTCAGGGTCATGCCTTCCTCGCACAGGCCCTCGTTGGCAGGTTTTGGTACGACAACGATCCCCGCACGCTGCAGAAGGCTTGGGACTCGGCGCGAGCAGCGCTCGCTCTCGATAGGAGCGACGGCGTCTGTCACCAGAGCATGGGGCTGGTGCTTACGCATATGCGTCAGCATAGCGATGCCGGAATGCATTTCGAGCGAGCACGCTCGCTGAACCCGCTGGATGTGAATATCGCAGGAGATTACGCAAGCTGGCTCAATTATGGCGGACGGGCCGAGACGGCGCTCAACGTGCTGGAAAGCGCGCTGCTGCGCGACCCGTTACCTCCGATATGGTTCTGGGAGGTGAAGGGCAGCTCGCTCTTCCTGCTTGGAAGGTACTCGGAAGCCGTCGGCTCGTATCAGAAGGCCGGGGACCATTTCTTCACTCATGCCTTCCTCGCGGCGACTTACGCGCATATGGGCGAGATGGAGAAGGCGCGTGCTGAAGTCGAGGCAGCGCTGACGAGGAAACACGATGTAACTGTTCGGCTGATCTCAGGTCTGCCGTTCGCCGACCCGGTCGCTCACGAGCTTTTCACGTCAGGCTTCAGAAAAGCCGGTTTTCCCGCGTGAACGCCACCGCCGTCGCGCTCGGCCTCAAGGCCAACTGGAAGCAGTTCGCTGCTGGCGCTCGGCATCATAGCCCGTAGTCAGGCAGCCACTTCGACCGGTAAGCCCGCGGCTCTCCATTCCGGCATGCCGTCCTCGAGGCGGCGCGCGGAATGCCCCAGAGAGCGCAGCGCGGCGACAGCCTCGAAGGACATCACGCACCAGGGGCCGCGGCAATAGGCGACGACTTCCATGCCCGCGCCGGCCCTGCTGGACCACGCCTTGATTTCGCTCAGCGGAACATTGATCGCGCCGGGCACATGGCCGAGCGCGAACTCGTCCGTCGGGCGGACGTCGATCAGCGTCACCAACCCATCGCGCATCAGCGCCTGCAGCTCATCGCGCGTGACCGGGCGCATGTCGTCACGCGCGTCGAAATAGCCGCGCACGATGCGATCGACCTCGGCAAGGCGTCGTTCAGCAACGCCGCGCACAGCGGCGAAGGCCGACAGCACGCTCGCATCGGCGAGCGAATAATGCACGAACTTGCCGTCGCGCTCGGCCGAGACGATGCCGGCGCGGCGCAGCGCCTGCAGGTGCTGCGAGATGTTGGCGACCGGCTGGCCGAGCTTCGCCGCGAGCGCCTCGACGCTGCGCGCGCCCTGCGCCAGATGCTCGATCATCTCCAGGCGCAGCGGATGGCCGAGCGCCTTGGCGACGATCGCGAACTGCTCGTAGAGCGCCTGTTTCGGATTGCGGATTGACATCGCTCTTCCAGTAAAGCACCGTCCTTCAATAGAGTAATTGAATGACGGTTTAGGCCTTAGCTGTCAAGCCGCGCGGCTCGCTGGGCGCAGCCGCCCGTTCGGAGGAAAAGCGATGATTCTCAGGCAGTTCCTGCACACCGATCCTGTCGCAGCCTCCTATCTGTTCGGCTGCGGCGGCAAGGCTTCAGCGGCGGTCGTCGATCCGGTCGGCGACATCGCGCCCTATGTCGAGACGGCGCGCGCAACCGGCATGCGCATCCTCTATGTCGTCGACACGCATATCCATGCCGACCACATCTCGGCCGGACGGAAGCTCGCGGAGGCAACCGGGGCCGAATACGTGCTGTTCGAGGGCGCCGAAACGAACTTTCCGTTCAGGCGCGTGAAGGACGGCGAGGTGCTGGAGCTCGGCAATGTCACGGCGACCGTCCTGCACACGCCGGGCCACACGCCGGAGCATCTGAGCCTTCTGGTCACCGACCGCACGCGGTCGCTGGAGCCCTGGTTCGTGCTCACCGGTCACACGCTGATGGTCGGCGACCTCGGCCGCACCGAGCTTGCTTCGAGCGCCGAGGATGGGGCGCGCGCACTATTCGCCAGCGTGCGCCGCCTGAAGGAACTGCCCGGCCATATCGAGGTGCTGCCGGGCGCCTATTCGGGCTCGGTCTGCGGCCGCTCGCTGAGCGGCAAGCCGACATCGACCATCGGCTTCGAGCGCCGCTTCAACAAGGCGTTCCGCATCGAGGACGAGAGCGAGTTCGTCGCCGCCATGACCGCCGACATCCCTCCCCCGCCGCCGGACGCCGCCCGGAACCGGGCCGCGAACGCCGGGGCAGAGTCTTGAGCGCAGCGGCGTCCGGCGTCGCGCTCGGCCTCAAGGCCAACTGGAAGCAGTTTTCGCTGCTGGTGCTGATCAACGCCTTCGTCGGCGGCATGGTCGGCATCGAACGGACCGTCGTGCCGCTGATCGGCGCGGAGGAGTTCGGCGTCGCTTCGACCACGCTGGTCGTCTCCTTCATCGTCAGCTTCGGCGTGGTCAAGGCCTGCGCCAATCTCGTCTCCGGCCAGCTCGCCGACACATGGGGCCGCAAGCGCGTGCTGATCCTCGGCTGGCTGTTCGGCCTGCCGGTGCCGTTCATGATCATTTGGGCGCCGAGTTGGGGCTGGATCGTCGCCGCCAACGCGCTGCTCGGCATCAACCAGGGGTTCGCCTGGTCGATGACGGTGATCATGAAGGTCGATCTGGTCGGGCCGAAGTCGCGCGGGCTCGCCGTCGGCCTCAACGAGTTCGCCGGCTACCTCGCCGTCGGCGTCACCGCCTTCCTCACCGGCTATCTGGCAAGCCGCTACGGACTGCGTCCGGTGCCGATCTATCTCGGCGTCGGCTATGCGATCCTCGGCGCGGCGCTGTCGATCGTGCTCGTGCGCGACACGCGCGAGCACGTGCGGCTGGAGCTGGCCAACCATCCAAAACAAGCCTCGCCGCTCAGCTTCCGCGAGATCTTCACGTTGACCTCGTTCGGCGATCGCAACCTGTTCGCAGCCTCGCAGGCCGGCCTGATGAACAATTTGAACGATGGCATGAGCTGGGGGCTGTTTCCGCTTTTCTTCGTCGCCAACGGGCTGGGCGTCGAGCGCATCGGCATCCTCAAGGCGGTCTATCCGGCTATCTGGGGCATCCTTCAGATCGCCACCGGACCGTTGAGCGACCGATGGGGCCGCAAGGGATTGATCGTCGCCGGCATGTGGGTGCAGGCGGCGGGCCTCCTCACCACCGCCATGACCCGCGAATTCGGCTGGTGGCTGCTGGCCAGCCTTTTGCTCGGCCTCGGCACGGCGATGGTCTATCCGAGCCTGATCGCCGCGGTGTCGGACGCCTCGCACCCCTCCTGGCGGGCGCGCTCGCTCAGCGTCTATCGCTTCTGGCGCGACCTCGGCTACGCGATCGGCGCGCTGTCGGCCGGCCTGATCGCCGACTTCTTCGGCTTCGTCGCGGCGATCGGGGCAATCGCGGCGCTGACCTTCCTGTCGGGTGCGATCGTCGCCATAACGATGCGCGAGGCGCATGCCGCCGCACCGGTTTCAGAGGCGGGCGATGGTTAACACCGGCCCCGAACAAGGTTTCCGTTTACGATATCGTAAGCTTGTTGCTGCGAGGCATCCGCTGGTCCGCTACAATCGCGGCAGTTGAAATTCCTCGAGATCGAGCATGAGTAACCCGAACCGCATGCCGTGGGTGGACACGGCAAAGGGCCTTTCCATCATCCTGGTGGTGATGATGTATTCGGCTTACAACACCGGCGAATACACCGGCGGCGTCGGCTTCCTGCATTATGTCATCGGCTTCGCCACGCCGTTCCGCATGCCGGAATTCTTCCTGATCTCGGGCCTATTCCTGTCGCAGGTGATCGACCGGCCGTGGCGGCGCTATGTCGACCGGCGCGTCGTCCACTATCTCTATTTCTACGTGCTTTGGGCGATCATCTCGATCGGGCTGAAGATCGGCATCTTCAGCCGCGACCCCGCCGGCATGCTGCACGATCTGGCGATGGCCGTCGTCCAGCCCTACGGCGTGTTGTGGTTCATCTACATGCTCGCGGTTTTCGGGGTCGTCATCCGCGTGCTGCGCGAATTCAAAGTGCCGCATTGGATCGTCATCTTGGCTGCCGCCGCGCTGCAGATGTGGGCGCCGAAGCCCGACAGCTACGCCCTCGAGCAGCTCGCGGCCTATTTCGTGTTCTTCTATCTCGGCTTCGTGCTGGCGCCGCTGATCTTCCGGCTGGTCGAATGGACGCAGGCTCGTCCGGCGGTCGCCGTTGCCGGCCTGCTCGCCTGGGCGCTTGTCAACGGGCTCCTCGTTTATTCGCCGGGATACGCCATGCAACCGGTCGGCATGCAGATGGGCCTGGCGGCATGGCCGCCGCTGCATCTGGCGCTGGCTGTCGCCGGCGCGGTGGCGCTTTGCGTTGCCGGCGGTTTCCTGTCGAAATTCGCCTTGATGGAATGGTTGCGCTGGCTCGGCGAGCATTCGCTGGTCGTCTATGTCGCCTTCACCATACCGATGTCGATCTTCCGCGGTGTCATGCTGGCAAGCGGCCTGCTGACCGACACCGGCATGCTGAGCCTCGCCGTGCTGCTCGTCTCAGTCATCAGTCCGGTGGTGCTCTATTTCATCGTCAAGCGCATCGGCTTCGGCACCTTCCTGTTCGAGCGGCCGGCCTGGGCGCATGTCGACGGGCCGAACGCCGCGAAGGCCTCCAGCAAGCCTATCACGCGACCGGCGCGCGAGGCGGCCTGACTGGCCGCCCCTTCTACCGTTTACTTATCGCCATGTCCCGGACGCCGCGCGGCCTTGATCTTGCCGCTGCTGCCGCCGCCGCAGAAGAAGCAACCGCCGCCGTCCGATTCCAGCCCTGACACGCCGGAGGGCATCGCCAGTTCCTGCAGCACGTCGCCCGTGTCGGGATCGACGCGCACCAGATCGCCCTCCTCGCCCTCCCAGGTGGCATGCCAGAGCTCGCCATCGACCCAGGTGACGCCGGTGACGACGCGCTTCGATTCGATCGTGCGGATCACCTTGCCCGTTTCAGGATCGATCTGATGGATCTTATGCGCCCGGTATTCGCCGACCCAGAGCGAACCCTCGGCCCAGGCCATTCCTGAGTCACCCCCATTGCCGGGGGCGGGAATGGTCGCGACGACCTTGCCGATCTTCGGGTCCACCTTGTGGATGCGATCCTCGGCAATCTGGTAGAGATACTCACCGTCGAAGGCGGTCCCGGCATGCGATGCGACATCGATCGTACGCACGATCATGCCGCTGTCGGGATCGAGCGCGTTCAGCTTGTCGCCACTGGCGAACCAGACATTTTCGCCGTCATAGGTGACGCCGTTGACGCGCTCGACGCCGGGGAACGGTCCGTATTCACGCAGGATCTCGGCAGCGGCTCGTTTCATTTTCGATCTCCATTCGAACAATGGCCGCAGACTAGTCGGTCGGCAGCGGCCCCGGGAGTAACAACACAGTCGGGAATCCAGTCACCGGCGGCATCATCCAGCGGCGCGCCCGGCCCCGGCCCACGGCCTGCACCTTGTCCTCGCCCGAAAGCTGCTCCAGCGCCCTTTGCACGGTGCGCGCGCTGGCGCCAAGCGCGATCGCCAGCGCCGAGCTCGACCAGGCCTCGCCGTCGGTCAGGAGGGCCAGCACTGCGCCATGATCCTCCTCGACCGGCGGCGCCAGCACGACGACCTCGGCGGCTTTCAGCGGCGCGAGCTCGAACCCGGCGGCCGTGGCGTTGATCTCGGCCAGCCCGGCGAGCTCGGCGCGCAGCCGCCCCATCTCGACCCTCAGCCGCGCACGATGCGATTCGTCGGCATGCCTGGCCCGGAAGGCGCGCTTCAGCAGCAGCTCGCGCGAGGCGTCCGTCGGCCATGCCTCGGCAAGCGCGCGCGCCAGCGCGAACAGCACCGGCCTTGTCGCCAGCGAAACGACCGCATCGGCTTCGCGCACGACATTGCGGCATGCATCGACCACGAGCGCGCCCGAACTCAGCAGCGCCTCGACCTCGTCGAGCAGCAGCGCCTTCTCCGCGCCGCGCGCGATCAACCGGCCGACCGGCGTGTTCAACACCAGGGATGCTGCTTCGACTTCGGCCTTCAATGCCGGGATGTTAGCTTCGTAAGCGGCCAGCGATGCCCGGCCGAACGCGGAGCGCGCCGCCTTCGTCCTGAGGCGCCGGACCGCGATGCCGGCCGCGGCCAGCTCATGCGCGACACGCGCCACTGGCGGCAGCGGCGCCGGGTCGAAGTCCGCCAGCAACCGCTCGGCCTCGTCGAGCCGACCGATCAGGATGAGGCGGCGCGCCTCGAGGCTTCCGGCATAGGCGGCGTTCAGCCGATCGCCGTGCGATTGAAGCGTCGCCCTTGCGGCTCGCAGCGCCTTCTCCGGCCAGCCGAGGTCGCGCGAGACGAGCGCGATCTCGGCCTCCGCGACGACGCAGCGCGCACGCGCCACCGCTTCCCTTGGGCTGAAGGCGCGGGCGGCGTCCTTCAGCAGCGCCTTGGCCTTGGCGAAGTCGCCGAGCTGCGCCATCGCGATGCCGCGCAGCGCCAGCGCCGGCGCATCGTCGCGCAGCGCGACGCGCTTCAAGGCGCCGAGCGGGTCGCCCGCGGCAAGCGCGCGGCCGGCGGCGTTGATCAGCGAGTCCATGCCATCCCCTCAAGGGCCGCCGGTTCAAATCGCGTCACACTTGTAACTCTCACCATCGCCGGGCGCGGCCCTATGTCTGTCCTCGTCACCCCCAACCAAACGCAAGAACGGGACAAGAGCAATGACCCAACACATGAAGACACCGCCGGTCGTTTCGCAGGAAGCGTGGGAAGGCGCCTATGAAGAGATGCTCGTGAAGGAAAAGGCGCTTACACGCGCCCGCGATGCATTGGCCGCCGAGCGCCGCCGCATGCCGTGGATGGAAGTCAAGAAGGACTATGTGTTCGAAGGCCCGAACGGTAAGGCGAGCCTGCTCGACCTCTTCGAAGGCCGCCGCCAGCTCGTCGTCTACCGCGCCTTCTTCGAGCCCGGCGTCTTTGGCTGGCCCGAACATGCCTGTCGCGGCTGCTCGCTCGGCGCAGACCAGGTCGGCAACCTCGCCCATCTCAACGCCCGCGACACCACGCTCGCCTATGCCTCGCGGGCGCCGCAGGCCGACATCCAGCGGCTGAAGGAGCGCATGGACTGGAAGATGCCCTGGTACACCATCACCGACAGCTGGGATAAGGATTTCGGCGTCGACGAATGGCATGGCCACAACGTCTTCATCCATGACGGCAAGCGCATCTTCCGCACCTATTTCGTCAACAACCGCGGCGACGAAGCCTTCGGCACCGTCTGGAGCTATCTCGATGTCACGCCGCTCGGCCGCCAGGAGGTGTGGGAGGATTCGCCCGAAGGCTATCCGCAGACCCAGACCTACAAATGGTGGAACTGGCACGACAATTACGAAGAAGGCGCCGCTCCCGACCAAAGATGGGTCGAGGTGTCGGACGCCGGCGAAGCGGCGTTCCGCAACAAGAACGCCTGAGCCTGAAGCGACTCCGGCGGCGCGCGCCGCCGGAGCCGATCTCGCCACGCACCCTTCCCTCTCGGACGCCTGAGAACTCGATCACTCCAGACGGTGGACACCATGAGCATCGACAATCCCGCCCCTCGCCTGAGCGGCTTCGGCCTCGCCGACTGGCTTTGCCTCGCCGCGGCGCCCACGTTCGCGGCGATGGCGCTGCTGACGGCTGCCTATGGCAGCCACGACATGATGTGCATGTCGGGCGCCTCGGTGCTCAGCGGCATGGCGCCTATGTATCTGTTGATGGCGGCGTTCCATCTTGCGCCGTGGCTGCGGCTGGTGGCAGGGCGGAAGTGAGCTTGACAACGGCCCGGTCTGCCTCAGGGGCTGCCATTCCCCGTCTCGCCATCAGTATTGACTCGACAAGCTCCTGATCTTTGTAAGGTTTCGCGAGCAAAAGAACATCTGCCGGCAGATCGCCGATTGCCTCGGTTTCGGCGTAGCCCGTAATGATGAGGGCGGGCCAATCCGCCCTGAGATTGCGCGCAAATCGAATCACGTCCAGGCCTGAAACGAGCGGCATGGCGAAATCGGTGACGATCACGTCGAAATCCTGCGGGGCCTTCTCGATCCTGGCCAGCGCCTCGGCACCGCCGGCGGCGCATGTCACATGGAAGCCGCTTTGCCTCAACGACGCAGCCGTCAACTCGCGCAGCGCATCACCGTCGTCGACCAATAGTATAGACGGCAGAGCGCCATTGCCGTCAATGCGGGGCTGGCTGGTCTGTCCCTGCTCGATCGATCGGGCTGGCTGCTTCAACGATTTTGGCAGCCACAGCTGCATCGCCGTGCCTCGCTCGACAACGCTCTCGATCCGAAGCGTGCCGCCAGACTGCTTTGCAAAGCCGTAGACGGTACTCAAGCCAAGGCCGGTCCCCTTGCCGACGGGTTTCGTCGTGAAAAAGGGCTCTATGACCTTCGCCACGAGATCGGCCGGAATGCCCGAACCGGTGTCGATGACCGAGATGACGACATAGTCGCCCGCGCCCAGTTCGTCGGAGTTGCTGTGGGTGGTGTGATTTTCGGCGCGTATGGTGATCGAACCTCCCGTAGGCATCGCGTCGCGCGCGTTGAAAACCAAATTCATGAGAGCGAGTTCGAGTTGGCCTGCGTCCACCAGCACAGGCCAAACCGAATTGTCGATTTGCCATTCGAAGCGAACCAGACCTCCGAGCACTGGCGCCACGAGCCCGTTCAGCGGCTCGACCAGGGTTGCCAGTTGCAAAGGTTCGGGCTTCAGATGCTGACGCCGGGAGAAGGCGAGCATGCGATTGACCAATTCGGCGCCTTGTTTGGCCGAGCGCCTTGTTAGGTCGAGCACCTTCTTCGCCTGCTCGTCGAGCGCGGTGCTGCGCTCGAGCAGCCCGAGCCCGCTGAGGATTGCCGCAAGCAGGTTGTTGAAATCATGGGCAAGTCCGCCTGTAAGCTTGCCGATGGCGTCAAGGCGCTGCGCTTGGAGCAGCCTGTCTTCAAGCTCGCGCCGCTCGGTTATGTCGAGCAGCGTGCCGACGATTTCTTGCGTGTTCTCCACGGGATTATGCGAGATGACGCCCTGGTCCAGGAAGCTTCGGTATTTGCCATCCGCGCACTGCCATCGGAATTCGCAGCTGTAGGCGCCGGCCGCTTTGGCGCCAAGCAGAGCGGCCTCGACGTCCGGCAAGTCGTCCGGATGCACACGGCTCAGGCCAAAGCCAGGCTCGGACGTCAGCCGCTCGGGAGAAAATCCGGTCAACCGCTCGATCCCGCTGGTGACGAAGCGGGCATCAAACGGCGGTTCGAGCGATCGAGCATGAAAGCAAACCGGAACCGATTGCAGTATGGCTTCCTGGCGCTGCTCCGCGGCACGCAAGGCTCGCTCCGCCTGAAGCCTTGACTTTTGCGCCTCCAGCGCCTGCTCCAGCAGCGTCTGCTCCACGATTGCCTTGCGCTGGATTTCCAGGGTCTTCTCGTGCAATTCGACGAACACGGCCACCTTCGAACGCAGCATGGCTGAATCGAACGGCTTAAAGACGAAATCGACCGCACCGGCATCGTAGCCGCGCAACATATGCGCTTCTTCCTTGTTGATCGCGGTCAGGAAGATGATCGGAGTCCGCCTCGACTGCTCTCTTTGGCGGATCAACGAGGCCGTCTCGTATCCGTCCAATCCCGGCATTAGCACGTCCAGAAGAATTACGGCGAACTCTTCCTTCAAAAGGAACCGCAACGCCTCCTCGCCGGACTGTGCGCAGACAACCTCGCCCACTCCAGCCAAGACTTCGCTGATCGCCAGGAGATTGCGATCGTCATCATCAACGGCGAGGATGCGCGCGCCTTGCGCTACCTCTGACAGGGCCGCACGATGTTCGGATTTGGTCTTCAGCATCCTTTGCATTGGCGACCCGTCACATGGCCGCCACAAGCTTCTCTGCCGGCTGGGCGTGCTGTCTCGATCGACCGATCCAGACCCGGAGCAGCGCGAGCAGAAGGTCAAGGTCCACAGGCTTTGCTATGTAATCCGAAGCACCGGCATCAAGGCACTTTTGCCGGTCGCCCTTCATTGCCTTGGCAGTCACCGAGATAAGGGGGACGTGCGCGATCGATGGCATGCCACGTATCTGCCGCATCGTCTCATAGCCGTCCATCTCAGGCATCATGATGTCGATGAGCGCGACATCCATGTCTGGATTTTGCTCGAGCAGCGCGATGCCATCGCGACCACGCTCGGCATGCAAAACCTGGATACCATATGTTTCGAGCACGCTGGTCAGCGAATAGATGTTGCGGATGTCGTCGTCGACGATAAGGACTTTGGCGCCGGCAAGGTCGGTCTTGTCCGATCGTTGGGAGGTCGCGGCCCCATTGGTGTGACTGTCTCGCGGCAGGGTTGCCGACATCAGCAGCGCCAACTGGCCAAAATTCTCGGCACGGGCAACGTCCGCCAATTCCGGCTTGAGCCCGATCAGTTGCTCCAGGGCCTCCGGATAGGGTGCGAAGAACACGAGCTTGGATGACAGGCTCTCGAGCGAGGCCGCAATCTCCTCAATCATCTTGGCGTTGTCCTTGCCCGACCTCCCAAAGCCCAGCACAATCGCGTCATAGATGTCGAAGTCTATTCCCCGACCATTTGCAGCGATCCGACCGATAGGTGTGACGGAAGTGACGCCATCGCGGATCCCTTCGACCAGGGCAAGCCGCCGCTCGGGATCGGCATCCACGATCAGGACATTGCGCTGGACGCGCAACTGGCTCGATTGAATGTCCTCGAACACCTTCATGAGGTCGTCAGATGACACAGGCTTGGTCGAGACGCTGGCGGCGCCATTGCGCAACAACCCCGCCGTGTCTTCCGCACCGGAGATGACATGGATCGGGATACCGGCGGTCTTGGGATCGTGCCGCAAAAGATCGAACAGCACCCAGCCATCGATATCCGAAAGACCGAGGTCCAGCGTGATCGCATCCGGAACCAGCTTCCTGGCGAGCGCTACTGTCCCGGAGCCTGCGGTGGACAAGACGCCCTTGAGGCCCGCCGAGCGCGCCATGCCCAGCAGCAGTCCTGCAAAGGTGGGATCGTCCTCTACGATAAGCACGACCCTGTCTTCGGGCGAGAGGGCATCGCGATCGTCGATCAATTCCGGGACGGAAACACCAGCCGCCGGAGCCACCACCTCCTGTTCGACAATCACGGGCTGCGGAACCGCTCTCGGACCCTCCATGGGGATTACGAGCGTGAATGTCGATCCCTTGCCTGGCGTGCTCTCCACCCTCAGTTCGCCTCCGAGCAGCCGCGCGATTTCACGGCTGATCGACAGGCCGAGCCCGGTGCCGCCATATTTGCGGCTGGTGGTGCCGTCGGCCTGCTGGAAAGCCTCGAAGATCAACTTCTGCTTATCGTCGGGAATGCCGATACCGGTATCGGTGACCGCGATAGCGAGCGCCTTCGGCGCCTGAGCGCCGTTGCGCCGCCCGGTCTTCTCCGGCCTGAAGGTGAGGCTGACGTTACCGGTCGACGTGAATTTGAACGCGTTCGACAACAGATTGAGCACGATTTGCTGCAGCCGCTTCTCGTCGGTGCGCACTGTCTCCGGAAGTCCCGGGTCAAGTTCTATCGTGAAGCCCAGTCCCTTGTCGGCGGCCAACTGACGGAACGTGCGTTCCATGTGCTGGCGCAGATGCGCCAGCGGCATGTCATTGATCTCGACGGAAACGGTGCCGGACTCGATCTTCGACAGGTCGAGGATGTCGTTGATGAGACTGAGCAGGTCAGTACCGGCCGAGTTGATGGTGCGGGCAAACTCGACCTGCTTGTCGTTGAGATTTCCCTGCTGGTTGCTGGCCAACAGATTCGAGAGAATGAGCAGCGAGTTCAGTGGCGTGCGGAGCTCGTGGCTCATATTGGCCAGGAATTCGGATTTGTACTTGGAGGTCAGGGCGAGCTGTTCGGCTTTCTCCTCAAGTGCTCGCCGCGCCATTTCGATTTCCAGGTTCTTGTTCTCCACCTGCTTCTTTTCGTTTTCGAGCAGCTGCGCCTTTTCCTGCAACTCCTCGTTGGTGGCGTGCAGTTCCTCCTGCTTCTTGGTTAGTTCCGTCTGGCGTGCCTGCAATTCCGAAGTCAGCAGTTGCGACTGTTTGAGCAACCCTTCGGTGCGCATCGTCGCCGCGATCGTGTTGAGCACGATGCCGACCGATTCCATCAGTTGGTTGAGGAACGACTGGTGCGTGTCGCGGAACTCGCTGAAGGAGGCAAGCTCGATCACGGCCTTGACTTCCTCTTCGAAGAGCGCGGGCAGGATGATGACATTGGCCGGTGTGGCGTTGCCGAGGCCCGATGTGATGCGCAGGAAGTCCGGCGGCACATTGTCGAGGACGATCGCGCGCTTGTCGGCGGCGCTTTGGCCGATCAAGCCCTCGCGCCAATCAAGACGCTGTTTCATCGCCGACTTGCTTTCAGCCCCGTAGGACGCGGCGAGCTCGAGATAGGACTCGTCTTCTTCCCGGTTGGTCACATAGAAGACGCCGTATTGCGCATTCACCAGCGGCGCCAGCTCGGACATGATCAGGCGCGACACCGTCGCCAGATCGCGCTCGCCTTGCAACATGCGCGAGAACCGCGCCAGATTGGTCTTCAGCCAATCCTGCTCGGCGTTCTTGAGCGTCTGATCCTTGAGGTTGCGGATCATCTCGTTGATGTTGTCCTTGAGTGCCGCCACTTCGCCTGACGCCTGGACGCTGATGGATCGTGTCAGGTCACCCTTGGTCACTGCCGTCGACACTTCGGCGATAGCTCGCACCTGGGTGGTGAGGTTGGCTGCCAGCTGATTGACATTGTCGGTCAGGTCGCGCCATAGCCCTGCCGCGCCCGGCACGCGAGCCTGGCCCCCGAGCTTGCCTTCGATGCCGACTTCGCGCGCGACGTTTGTCACCTGGTCGGCAAAGGTGGCGAGCGTCTCGATCATGCCGTTTATGGTATCGGCCAGCGAGGCGATCTCGCCCTTGGCATCGACGGTGAGCTTGCGGCGCAGATTTCCCTGCGCCACCGCGGTCACGACATCCGCGATACCGCGCACCTGGTTCGTCAGGTTGGTGGCCATCAGGTTGACGTTGTCCGTCAGATCCTTCCAGGTGCCGGCGACACCCTCGACGCGGGCCTGCCCGCCGAGTTTGCCCTCGGTACCGACCTCGCGCGCCACGCGCGTCACCTCCCCGGCGAAGGAGTTCAGCTGATCGACCATGGTGTTGATCGTCGACTTCAGCTCCAGGATCTCGCCTTTGACATCCACGGTGATCTTTTTCGACAGATCGCCGCGTGCGACGGCGGTGGTCACTTCAGCGATGTTACGCACCTGGCCGGTGAGGTTTTCGGCCATGGAATTCACGTTGTCGGTGAGGTCCTTCCATGTGCCCGCAACACCTCGGACTTGGGCCTGGCCGCCCAATTTGCCCTCGGTGCCAACCTCGCGTGCGACACGCGTCACCTCGCCGGCGAATGAGTTGAGCTGGTCGACCATGGTATTGATGGTGGATTTCAGCTCCAGGATCTCGCCTTTGACGTCGACGGTGATCTTCTTGGAAAGGTCGCCAAGCGCAACGGCAGTCGTCACCTCGGCGATGTTGCGCACCTGGCCGGTCAAATTCGCGGCCATGGCATTCACATTGTCGGTCAGATCCTTCCACGTGCCGGCCACGCCGCGAACCTGCGCTTGCCCGCCCAGCTTGCCGTCGGAGCCGACCTCGCGCGCAACACGCGTCACTTCCGAGGCAAACGAATTGAGCTGGTCGACCATCGTGTTGATGACGTCCTTGATCTGCAGGATCTCGCCCAAGGCATCGACCGTGATCTTCTGCGTCAAGTCGCCGGTGGCGATCGCGGTCGCGACCTTGGAGACATCACGCAGCTGCACGGTGAGATTGCCAGCCATTGCGTTCACATTGTCGGTCAAATCCTTCCAGGTGCCGCCAACGCCTTCCACATGAGCCTGCCCGCCAAGCTTGCCTTCCGAGCCGACTTCGCGCGCCACGCGCGTCACTTCCGAAGCGAAGGAGTTGAGCTGATCCACCATCGTGTTGACGGTGTCTTTCAGTTCCAGGATTTCGCCCTTGACGTCGACCGTGATCTTCTTCGACAGGTCGCCGCGCGCGACGGCGGTGGTCACTTCGGCGATATTGCGCACCTGGCCTGTAAGATTGGCAGCCATCAGGTTGACGCTGTCGGTCAGGTCCTTCCAGGTGCCGCCGACGCCCTTCACGTCGGCCTGGCCGCCAAGCTTGCCCTCGGTGCCGACTTCGCGGGCAACGCGCGTCACCTCCGACGCAAAGGAATTGAGCTGGTCCACCATGGTGTTGATGGTGTCCTTGAGCTCCAATATCTCACCCTGAACGGCCACGGTGATCTTCTTCGACAGATCGCCAGACGCGACCGCCGTCGTCACTTCGGCGATGTTGCGAACCTGTCCGGTCAGGTTCTCGGCCATCGAGTTCACATTATCCGTCAGATCCTTCCAGGTGCCCGCGACACCACGTACCTGGGCCTGGCCTCCCAGCTTGCCCTCGGAACCGACCTCACGCGCCACGCGGGTCACCTCGGAGGCGAACGAGTTGAGCTGGTCCACCATCGTGTTGATGGTGTTCTTCAGCTCGAGAATTTCGCCCTTCACATCGACGGTGATCTTCTTCGAAAGGTCGCCTAGCGCGACGGCTGTCGTGACCTCGGCGATGTTGCGGACCTGACCGGTCAGGTTCTCGGCCATCGAATTGACGTTATCGGTAAGGTCTTTCCAGGTGCCGCCGACGCCTTCGACGCGCGCCTGACCGCCGAGCTTGCCTTCGGTGCCGACCTCGCGCGCCACGCGCGTCACTTCCGAGGCGAACGAATTGAGCTGGTCCACCATCGTGTTGATGGTGTTCTTGAGCTCCAGGATTTCGCCTTTCACGTCGACGGTGATTTTCTTCGACAGGTCGCCCGAGGCGACGGCCGTGGTGACTTCGGCGATATTGCGGACCTGTCCGGTGAGGTTGGTCGCCATGGCGTTGACGTTGTCGGTCAGGTCTTTCCAGGTGCCGGCCACGCCCTTCACCCGCGCCTGGCCACCGAGCTTGCCTTCGGTGCCCACCTCGCGGGCAACGCGCGTCACCTCCGAAGCGAAGGACCCCAACTGCCCGACCATGGTGTTGACGACCTTGCCGATGCGGAGAAACTCGCCTCGCAGAGGCCGGCCGTCGATCTCCACCATCATCGTTTGCGACAGGTCACCCTTGGCAACCGCACCAATGACGCGAGCCACCTCCGTGGTCGGCTGAACCATGTCCTCGATCAGATCGTTGACCGAGCGGACGCTTGTTTCCCAGCTGCCCGTGGCATTGCGCACGTGGCCGCGCTCACCGATCCGCCCGTCCTTGCCGACCACCCTGCTTAGCCGCTCGAACTCGCGCGTGACCTGATCGTTGATCTCCACGATCTGGTTGAAGGTGTCTGCGATGTCGGAATCGAGGCCTTCATAGACATTGTCGATACGCACAGAGAAATCGCCCCGGCGGAAGGCCTTGAGCGCGTTCAAAATCTGGCGGCGGTCCAATTGCGGCTTGGATCTCAACGTACTCACAGCGCCCCCTCACAGCCCCGGCTGATAGCGATAAAGACTGTCGTGAATTAAAAATGTCCCCTTGCGGGCACACTCCCGCGAGAGGCACAACGCGCGAGCCGTACTTCGGTTCCATTTAGACGGGCGGTAACCTGTCCATGAGCGCCGCATGGCGCATGATCCGACGCCGGCTCGTCAAATCGACATAAGGCCGCAGCGTTCTGTGGTCTTGACGAAGCAGGTCCGCCTGTTTGAGACATGAGGAGCATGGGGAACATTTGCTCCCGAGGAGATGGGCAGGCGGTGGGCAGGCTTTGAAGCGCGTTTTTCGATTGCTTGCCGCTGCAGTCCTGGTGTCCGGCGTGGCAGGATGCACCAGCATTTCCTATTATGCGCAGTCGTTGGAGGGCCATGTCGAGATCATGGCCGCGCGGAAGAATGTTGCGACGCTGATCCATAATCCGTCGACGCCGGAACCATTGCGCGCCAAGTTAACCTCGGCCAGCGCCATACGCCGCTTTGCCACGGAAGAACTGGCGCTGCCCGACAACAGCAGCTATCGCAGCTATGTCGATATCGGCCGCAATGATGTGACCCTGGCGGTCTTCGCCGCGCCGCAATTCTCTCTCGCGCCGGTAACATGGTGCTTTCCGGTCTTCGGCTGCGTTCCCTACAAAGGCTATTTCTCGCGCAAGGACGCGCTCGAAAATGCCGCTCAACTGCAACGACAGGGGCTGGACGTCTATGTGACGGGCATTACGGCGTATTCCACGCTCGGCTGGTTCAGCGACCCGTTGCTCAGCACCATGCTGCGCCAGAACGACACCTACCTCGCAAGCCTCATCTTCCATGAGCTGGCGCATCAGAAGATCTATGTGAACGGCGACTCCGCGTTCAACGAGGCTTTCGCGGTTTCCGTCGAAACCACCGGTACAAGGAAATGGCTGCGCGCCACCGGCAATCGCGCCGGATTGCGCAGCTACGAAATCGACCGCAAGCGAAAGGCCGATTTTCTCGGACTGATCGCGAAGACCCGGGACGAGCTGAGCCAGGTCTATGGAAGCCCGCGCGGTCCGGAGCAGATGGCGGCCGCCAAGGCAGCCACGATCGACAGGCTGCGCGTGCGCTACCGGCAGATGCGTGACAAGCGCTGGGGTGGATACCGTGGATACGACGCCTGGTTCGACAGCCCGATCAACAACGCAAAGCTTGCCGCGACTGCTGTCTACGGCGAAGAGGTTCCCGCGTTCCTTCGCTTGTTCGACTTATGCGCGCGCGACTATCCGAGGTTCTACGCATCCGTTCGACGGATCGGAAATCTGCCCGCCACCTCCCGGGCCGAAGCGCTCAAGACCGTGGCTGCGTGTAATTGACCTTGTAAGGAATTCCGGGGGCCGTGGGCAAATGTTGGACAATTATGAGGTGGACAGGTTCGGTGTGATCCACCAGATCGACTTCACGCCGATCAAATACGACAAGAAATATATTTCCTACTATGAGGACCTGAGCGACCGGACCATCAAGCTCGGCTATCAGCGGCTTGGCTGGGTGCTCGGCATCACCGGTGAGATTCCTCGCTCGGTGCTGGAAATCGGATATGGTACCGGGACGTTCATCGAAGCCGCCAAGATAACCGGTGTCGCCGATTGCGCCGGCTGCGATATCGCCGAGTTCCCGCTGCCCAAGGGCGTCCGCTTCGTCGATTGGAATCAGGCGCTCGCCGGCACGTGGGATCTCGTCGCCATGTTCGACGTGCTCGAGCACATTCCGGACCTGAGCTTCCTCTCGCGCCTTCAGGCTCGCCACCTGGCCGTCGCCGTCCCTTATTGCCGCTGGCGCGAGCTCGGCGCCGACGGCGACGCGTGGTTCGCCAAGTGGCGTATGCGCCTGCCCAACGAGCACCTGCACCATTTCGACCGCGACTCGCTGGTGGCGCTCCTCGCAGCCAGCGGCTTCGAATGCGTGACGCTGAACTGCTTCGAGGACGGGATCAGGCTGCGGCCCGGAGAAGAGGGTCCGAACATTCTGTCGGGCTTCTTCAGGAAGCTTTAGGCGGGTTGCGGCTGGTGAGCCTACATCACGCCGCGACCGGTTCAGGTGTCCGCAACTTCATTGCCGGCCCATAACTGCGCGGCGCAAGGCGGAACGTCAGCACGGTGACGATCGATATGCAGCCGAGATGCAGCAGCCAGCCGGCGCGAAAACCGCCGGTCATGTCGTGCAGCACCGCGACGATCCAGGGCGGTATCGCGGCGACGAGGAAGCCGCCGCCTTGCATCATGGCCGACAGCGCGCCGGCTTCCGCCGGGTCCGGCAGATGTTCGAGCGCGACGATCATGGTGAGCGAGAAGGAGCCGCCGAGCCCCGCTCCCAGCAGCAGCGCGAGGATGAAGGGCGCGGTCCCAGGCTGCAGGATCAACCCTGCAAAACCAGCGCCCTGCATGGCCAAAGTCAGCCAGAGCCACGGCCGGCGGTCGGCACTCTTGCCGGCAAGAGCCGGCAGCAGCAGGGCCGAGAGCGCCTGCCCTACGGCCATGACCGCCAGCAGGCCGCCGCTTGAGCCGCTCGTCCAGCCCTGCTCCTGATAGTAAGGCGCAAGCCATGCCACCGCGGTCGAATAGCCGCCATTGACAAGGCCGAAACAGGCCATCAGCAGCCAGGTGCGCGGCCGCTTGAGGAGGTCCGCCGCCGCGTTCATGCCTTGCGGGCGGACGGCGTCGCGCGGCAAGCAGGCCAAGGCGAGCACCGCTGCGATCAATGCCGGCAACCCCATCCAGGCGAGCCCGAAATGCCAGTCGCCCGAGGCCGTGGCGATCAGCGGCGCGAGCTGCGCGCCAACCGCGCCGCCGCCCATCAGCATCGATGAATAAAGCCCCATCACGAGGCTGACATGGCGGGGGAACTGCCGCTTGACGATGCCGGGGAACACAGCCTGAACGACGGCCGCCCCAAGGCCGAGCAAGGCGGCCGTGCCCACCATCTCCACGCCCGTCGACACGAAGAGGCGCAGGAACGATGCGAGAGCGAGAATGGCGAGCGCCGCGATGACCGCCCGACTGGCGCCGATGCGTGCCTGGAAGGACGGTCCGGCAAAGGCGAGGATCCCCATCAGCAGTATCGGCACCAGCGTCAGCAGCGCGACGCCCTGGGTGCCGAGACCGGTCTCGGCACGCACGCCCGCCGCCAGCGGACCGATGCCGGTGATGAACGGCCTGAGGTTGAGCCCGACCAGGGCGACCATAGCAAGCATGAGAACGCGGCCAGAAGTCGCCTCGATGCCCTTTTGTCCGTTCATGGCACCGCCCATTCTTCTCAGCTTGCGCCAGCGGCCGTGAGGAGCTTCTCGATCTCCTTGAAGCCGCGGTCCCGCGCATGCCGCAGCGGCGTCACGCCATCGCCGTCGGCGAGATCGACGTCGGCTCCGGCCTTGATCAGCAATTCGACGATCTGCCGGTGGCGCTCGCCGCCGTCGCCGAGAATGATGGCTTCCAGCAGCGCGGTCCAACCGAGCTTGTTGACATGGTCGACGTCGACGCCCGCCTCTATGAGCGTGCGCACGGTCCCGACATGGCCGCGCTCCGACGCCGGGATGAGCGCGGTGCCGCCATAGCGATTGACGCTCTTGAGGTCGGCGCCGTGCGCAAGCGCCAGCTTGAGGATTTCGAGATGCCCGCGCGCGCCGGCGTAGAGGTAAGGACTGTCCTCGATATTGTCCTTGGCGTTGACGTTCGCTCCGGCAGAGATCAGCGCCTTGGCGGCCGCTATCTTGTTCTCGTGCGTGGCGACAAGGAGCGGCGTGGCGCCGGTGCCGTCGCGCGCATCGATCGCGGCGCCCTGCGACAAAAGCCTGCCGATGGCGTCCACATCGTCGGCGGCGGCCGCTGCATGCAAAGGGGTGGTGCGCATGGTTTCTCCTGAGGCGATCGCCGAAACGGAAGCGAGCGCCAGCAAGGCAAAAGCAAAAAAGAGACGACGCATTCCTGGCTCCTGCGGTAGCGGCCACGCATGGCCTTGTCCGCGCTTCCAGATAGGGCCGCGCATCTACATTTAGAAATTAAATATATGCATCCACCGCATTATGATTTTAAATGACCGATACCGATGCACCGACGAAATGGAAAAGATGCTCGATCCGCGCCTTCTGCGTTCCTTCATCGCGATTGCCGACGCCGGCAGCTTCACGCAGGCCGCGGAGCGGCTCAACATGACGCAATCGACGATCAGCCAGCAGCTTGCCCGGCTGGAGGACGCGGTCGGCCAAAGCCTGGTCGATCGCGACACGAGGCCGATCCAGCCGACGGCCGCGGGCGAACGCCTGCTCGGCTATGCGCGGCGCATCCTCGCCTTGCAGCACGAAGCGGAAACGGCGCTTGGCGATCCGGCCGGCACCGCGCCGGTGCGGATCGGCGTTCCCGAGGATATCGTCAATTCGCAGATGGCGGACGTGTTCGGCGGCTTCGCCAAGAACAACCGCGCGGTGCGGCTGGACGTCACCGCCGGCCTGAGCCGGGACCTTGCCCGGCGTTACCGCGCCGGCGAGTTCGACATCGTGGTGGTCAAGGAAGCGGTGGCCGAGCCCGACTGCCGGGCGAGCTTTCCCGAACCCCTGGCGTGGTTCGAAAGCGCTGACCGTCAATCCGATTGGGCCGATCCGGTGCCGCTCGTCGCCTTTCCGCTCGGCGGCCTCTATCGCGAGGCCATGTTCGAGCGGATCGAACGCGAACAACGGCGCTGGTACATCGCCTTCTCCGGCAGCAGCCTGCGCAACGTGCTGATCGGCGTGGAGGCCGGGCTCGGCCTGTCGTTGCTGCCCAAAAGCGCGGTGGCCGGGCGTCATGTCCGGTCCTATGCGGCGTTCGGCGCCGAACCCTCGATGGCGGTCTCGATCTATGCCTGGGAAAAAACGGGACCGATCGCGGAACTGGCCGATCGGATGACCGCGGTTCTTGCCGCCAGACAGTCGTAACGCCACGCTTCGGCCTCGCAGCCGGCGGGCCTCTGCGAGGCACGACCTGTGCCTGCGTAGAATGACCCTGCGGGATCACCTCGCATTTCAGCTCAATTCTTTTTCATCGCGGATCGCCCTTTCGGAATATCATTTCTGTCTAATTCTATCGGGTTAGTCGACTTTAATTCGCGGCCCACTGGTGGCTGCAATCGAGGCAGTGCCCTCCGTTCAAAGGATTAAAGCCCATGCGAAAATTGATTTCCGCCGCCCTTTTCGGGCTTGCCCTGGCGTCCGCGCACACCGCGGCGAACGCCGCGGACGACAAGAAAGTCGTCATCGCCTACCAGACCGGCGCCAACCCCTACAATCTCGGCATCGCCAATGGCGACCTTGCCAAGAAGACCGGGTGGAACATCGAATTCCGCCGCTTCAATTCCGGCGCCGACATCTTCGCCGCCATCGCATCCGGCGATGTGCAGATCGGCGATGTCGGGTCGAGCCCGTTCTCGGCTGCCGTCAGCAAGGGTATCGACGTGAAAGCGTTCTACATCTCGTCGGTCTCGCGTGACGGCGAGGCCCTGGTGGTGCGGCCCGAAATCAAGTCGCCGGCGGATCTGCGCGGCAAGAAGCTCGCCGCGGCGCCGGTCTCGACCGACCATTATCAGCTTCTGGCCGTGCTCAAGCAGGAAGGCATTTCCGAAAAGGAAACCCAGGTCATCGCCATTCCGCAGCCCGAGATCGTCGCAGCCTGGAAGCGCGGCGACATCGACGGGGGCTTCGTCTGGGATCCGGCGCTGTCCGAACTCAAGGAGAACGGCAAGGTCTTGCTTACCGCCGGCCAGGTCGCCGATCGCGGCGCGCCGACCTTCAGCGCGCTGGTCGTCACAGGCGCGTTCGCCAAGGCCAATCCGGAGTTCCTCGGCCAGTATGTGCGGCTGATCGACGGCTACAACCAGGCCTATCTGAGCAACCCGGCCGCCTGGGGCCCGGACTCCGAGAGCGCCAAGGCGATCGCGAAATTGCAGGGCGGCACGGCGGCCGAGAATTCGGAACAGCTGAAGACGACCGTGGTCCCGCCGCTCGACGAACAGGTTTCCGACAAATGGCTGGGGGGCGGCGAAAAGAGCGCGGTCGCGAAAATCCTCAAGGACACCGCGAGCTTCCTGAAGGACCAGCACAAGATCACCTCGATCAAGGACAGCTACGCGGCCTTCGCCGATCCGCAATACGCGGAAGTGGCCAAGGCCTCGAACTAGCAATCCCTGAAGAAACGCGATTTGGCCGGCGCGCCGGCCAAATCGCCCGGAGGCCACCATGCTTCGAATCCGCGATGCCAGTGTCACTTTTCCGGCTTCCGACGGCCAGGACGTGCATGCGCTCGATCACGTCTCGCTCGATATCGCTCCCGCTTCCATCGTTGTCGCGGTCGGTGCTTCCGGCTGCGGCAAGTCGACATTGCTGAACGCGATCGCCGGCTTCCTGCCGCTCTCCGAAGGCACCATCACGCTCGACGGACAGGAGATCGTGGCGCCAGGCGGCGATCGCGGCGTCGTGTTCCAGAAGGACACCCTGCTGCCTTGGGCCAATGTGCTGGACAACGTCGCGCTTGGCCTGAAGTACCGGGGCGTGCCGCGAGGCGAACGCCATGAGCGGTCCAGGCACCTTTTGGAACTGGTCGGCCTCGCCGATTTCGCCGAAAAGCCGCCATATGAACTGTCCGGCGGCATGCGCCAGCGGGTCGGCATCGCCCGGGCGCTGGCCACCGATCCGAAAATCCTTTTGATGGACGAACCGTTCGGCGCCCTCGACAGCCTGACGCGCGAGACGATGCAACAGTTGCTGGCCTCGGTCTGGGCCAAGACCGGCAAGCAGATCCTGTTCATTACCCACTCGATCGAGGAAGCGCTTACGCTCGGGACGACCATCGTCGTGATGTCGCCCCGGCCGGGCCGCATCGTCGCCCGCTTCGACGCCGACTTCGTGCGCGACTTCGCCGAAAGCGGCGACATCGGGCCGATCCAGTCTCACCGGCGTTTCATCGAATTGCGGCAGGAAATCCGCTCGCTCATCCACCAGCCGGAAGGCGCCCGCACAGGAACCTTGCAATGACGCTTGCCGCCAATTCCCCAACCTCGTTCCAACCCGCGACGGCTCAGCGGAAGCCCTCTCTCCGACCGCGCCGGGCCGCATCGACAAGCACGTTCGGTATCAGCCTCGTCACGCTGGCGGGGCTGATCGCCTTGTGGTTCCTCGCCGCGCGTTTCGGCTGGGCGTCGCCGCTTTTCCTGCCGTCGCCGGCCGATGTGCTGACCCAGTTCACCGCCGTCGCGGCCGACGGCTATGCCAACGGCACGCTGCTCGACCACACGCTGGCAAGCCTCGGCCGCATAGGCGCGGCGCTCGGCGTCGGCATTTTCGTGGGCATTCCGCTCGGCCTGCTCATGGGGCTCAACCGCTGGGTCAAAGGCATCTTCAGCGTGCCGATCGATCTCTATTGGGGCCTGCCGCCGCTGGCCTATTTGCCTCTGCTGATCATCTGGCTCGGCATCGGCGAGACTTCCAAGATCGTTCTCCTGTCGCTGTCGACCTTCGCGCCCATCTGCTTTGCTGCACAGGCGGGTGTCCGTTCCGTGCCGGTCGAACGCATCAACGCGGCGCTGTCCCTCGGCGCCAGCCGGCTGCAGCTCTTCACCAGCATCGTCCTGCCGTCCGCACTGCCGGAAATCCTGACTGGCCTGAAGATCGCCATCGGCGCCGGATTGTCGACACTGGTCGCGGCCGAGCTGATCGCGGCCCAGTCCGGCCTCGGCTACATGATCATGTCGGCGGCCAATTTCCTCGCGACCGATGTCGTGTTCGTCGGCCTCATCGTCATCGCCGCGCTTGCCTTCGCCTTCACCAGCGGCATGCGCTGGCTGGAACATCGCCTCATCCCCTGGAAAGGCAAGCTCTGAGGCTTGCTGCCCGGATTCCGCAATCGCTGAAGGAACTATTCGATGTCCGGCAACAACGCCCGTCCGCTCGATCTCTACTGGTATCTGCCGACCCATGGCGACGGCCCCTATCTCGGCACCGACGAGCGCCACCGGCCGGCGACCTTCGGCTATCTCAAGGAGATCGCCCAGGCCGCCGACCGGCTTGGCTTCAAGGGCGTGCTTCTGCCCACGGGCACACGGTGCGAGGACGCCTGGATCGTGGCCGCCGGGCTGATCCCGCTCACCGAACGGCTGAAGTTCCTGGTGGCGCTCCGGCCGGGCAGCGGGACTCCGGCGCTGTTCGCGCGCCACGCGGCCACGCTGGACCGCATTTCCGGCGGCCGGGTGCTGCTCAACGTCGTCACCGGGGCTGATCCGGCCGACCTAGCGGGCGACGGCAATAAGCTCGCTCATGACGAGCGCTATGCGCAGACAGACGAGTTCCTGACCATCTGGCGGCGGATCCTTTCCGGTGAGCCGGCCGATTTCGAGGGCAAGTACCTCTCGGCGCACGGCACCGACATCTCTTTCCCGCCCATTCAGCAACCGCATCCGCCGCTCTGGTTCGGAGGCTCTTCCGATGCCGGCATCGCGATCGCCGCCAAGCATGTGGACGCCTATCTGAGCTGGGGCGAACCGGTGGACCAGCTCGCCGAAAAAATCGGTCGCGTGAAAAAGGCGGCGGCGGCGCAAGGCCGCACGATCCGCTTCGGCCTGCGCATCCATTTGATCGTGCGCGAAACCGAGGACGAGGCCTGGGCCGCCGCCGACCGGCTGATCAGCCATGTCACCGACGACCTGATCGCCGAAGCCCAGAACGGCTTCGTCAACATCTCGGAATCGGTTGGGCAGAAGCGTATGTCGGCTTTGCATCAGGGCCGGCGCGACAAGCTGGTCATCGGTCCGAATCTGTGGGCCGGGCCCGGGCTGGTGCGCGGCGGCGCCGGAACCGCGCTCGTCGGCAATCCCGACAATGTCGCGGCGCGAATCCGCGAGTATCAGGAGATCGGCATCGAAACGATCATCGCGTCCGCCTACCCGCATCTGGAAGAGGTCTTCAACGTCGCCGAACTGCTTTTCCCCAAACTCGGGCTGAGCGGGGAATCCGCCCCGGCGGAACGCAGCTGGGACGTCGAGTTCGGACGCGGCACCCGCCCGAAGGTCGCTGCGTCCGCCCCGTGACATTCTTCACGCGGCAGGCAAGGAAAATGGCGCGTGCCGTCGAGGTACAGGCGGCGCATTGCCGTGCTGGCGCCCATTTGCCGGAATAGCCTTGACCGTCCGCATTGCCTTCTGCGCCGGCCCGCACAATAGTCGGGCCGATGTTCGAGGCGATTGCGAGTCACTGGTCGACGCTTATCCTGGTCCTCTCGCTGGCGATGGCGGCGGTGGGCATCGTGCACGCCATCATGACGAAGGAAGACGTGCGCGCCGCCACCGGCTGGGTGGGCGTGATGCTCTTGTCGCCTTTCCTCGGCGCGATCATCTACGCCATCGCCGGCATCAACCGCATCCGCCGCGCGACGATCAGCGCCATGCGGCCGGTCTCGCCCGAGGCCGCCGCCGCCAGGCATGACCGGGACGTCGCGCTGGAAGCCTTGATCAACGCCGAGTACGGCCAGCGTTTCACCGGGCTGAAGACGCTTGGCGACAGGGTCGCGCGGCGTCCGCTCACCTCGGGAAACACCATCGCCGTGCTCAAGACCGGCGACGAGGCCTATACGGCGATGTGCCGGGCAATTGACGCAGCGCAAAGAAGCGTCCTTCTGGAAACCTATATCTTCGACAATGACGCGGTCGGAGCGCTTTTCGTCCAGTCGCTCGGCAACGCCGTCAAGCGCGGCGTCACCGTGCGGGTGCTGATCGACGCCGTCGGCGTGCGCTACTCGGTGCCCAGCATTCTGAAACAACTCAGGGAGGCCGACGTCACCGTCGATCTCTTCAACGGCAACATCGTCATGGGCCTGAGACTTCCCTATGCCAATCTCAGGACCCACAGGAAGATCCTGATCGTCGACGGCAAAGTGGCGTTCACGGGAGGCATGAACATCCGCAAGGGATTCTCGGCCGAATTCGCCGGTTCCGACAGTTCGCGCGACACCCATTTCGAGGTCTCCGGGCCGGTGGTGGCCGATCTGTTCGCGGTTGCCGCCGAGGACTGGCGCTTTGCCGGCAACGAGGCCTTGAAGGACGGGCCCTGGCAGGTCGAACGCGCCGCGCCGCCGCCCGGGCAGCCGATGCTGGTGCGCGCGGTCGCGACCGGGCCGGACGCGTCCAACGAAACCAATCTCAAGCTGCTGATGGGCGCGTTTTCGGTGGCGCGCAAATCGATCCGCATCATGTCGCCCTATTTCCTGCCGGACCGGGAGTTCATCAGCGCGCTGACCACGGCCGGCCGGCGCGGCGTCGAAATCGACATCGTGGTGCCGGCGGTGAACAATCTTTTCCTCGTCGACCATGCGATGACGGCGCAGTTCGACCAGGTTTTGAAGCACTATTGCCGCGTCTGGCGCCACGAAGGGGCGTTCGACCATTCGAAGCTGATGGCGATCGACGGGGTGTGGGCCTATGTCGGCTCCTCCAATCTGGATGCCCGTTCGCTGAGGCTGAATTTCGAGATCGACATGGAAGTCCTGGATCAAAACTTCGCCGCCGAGATTGACGCCCGCATCGAGGCGGCCATCTCCACCGCGCAGCCGGTGACGCTGCAGACGCTGAAGGAAAGACCCTTCATTGTCCGCGTCTTCGACCGTTTGCTGTGGCTGGGATCGCCCTATCTTTAGAGCAGGAAATCGAGCAGCAGGATCATGGAGATAGACGAGATCAAAGGACGCAGCCTGCCGGAGACGGTTCTCTTGTCGATCCGCGCCAGAAATGCGCGCAAGGCGAAGGCGACGCCCCGCAAGCGCGTCAACGGTGCGGAGATCGTCGTTGCCTCCTACAACGTCCATAAATGCATCGGCACGGACCGCAGGTTCGACCCTGACAGGACGGCACGCGTCATCCGCGAAATCAGCCCCGACGTGATCGCCCTGCAGGAAGCGGACAACCGCTTCGGCGACAGGGCCGGGCTGCTCGACCTTGCCCGGCTGGAACTGGAAACGGGGCTGGTGCCGGTGCCGGTCACCGGCAACGGCAAGGGGCATGGCTGGCGCGGCAACGTGCTCCTGTTCAAGCGCGGCACCGTGCGCGACGTCCATCAGCTCAAGCTGCCGGGACTGGAGCCGCGCGGCGCGCTGGTCGCCGAAATCGATCTCGACGAGAAACGGTCGCTGCGCGTGATCGCCGCCCATCTCGGCCTTTTGCGCCGCTCGCGCTCGGAGCAGGCCCGCGTCGTGCTCGACATCATGAGCAGCGCCGACGAGAGGCCGACGCTCTTGCTCGGCGACCTCAACGAATGGCGGCTCGGCAACCGCTCGGCGCTGAACACGCTGCACACGACCTTCGGGCCGACGCCGCCGGCGGTGCCCACCTTCCCGTCGGGCCTGCCTGTGCTGGCGCTCGACCGCATCATGGGCAACCGACACGATCTGGTTTCAGGCGTCGAGGCGCATGACACGCCGCTGTCGCGCGTTGCTTCCGATCACTTGCCGCTGACGGCTTACGTGCATCTGTAGCCGGAGCCCTACCCTTCCCTCAGCCACACGAGCATCTCGCCGGGTTCGCGGTTGTCCCAGGCAAAGTACGGGATTGCCCTGACTGTCGTCTCCTCCGCTGCCGGCGGCTCTGATCGATAGAGATCGTGGCCCCATTTTTCCGTCTCGGCCCTGCTGCCTATGGCCGAGAGGGTGACGATGCCGCCGAGCAGGTTCGGCTCCTTGCGGGCCTCGAGCCTTGCCTCGCGCGGCAAGGCGATGCGGTGCAGCCCGCCGCCATTATCGGTTTCCTCGACGCAGTAGATCAGCGGCCCTCGCGCAAGCGCGACGCGGCCGATGTCCTGGCGCACCTGCGGGTTGGCGAAGAGGCGCGCCGTCGACATTTCGAGGTCGAGCTCGACCTTGTCGCCCTGGCGCCATTCGCGGCGGATCGCGGCATAGCCGTCGACCGTCGCCGCCTCGAGATCGACCAGCTTGCCGTTGACCCGAAGTGCCGCCTTGCGGCACCAGGACGGCACGCGCAAATGAAGCGTGAACGCAACCGGCGCCTCCGGCCCGACCTCGATCGCGACCGCGCCATCCCACGGATAGTTGCTGGTCTGGACGAGGGTGACCTGCCGGCCGGCGATCTCGAAGCGCGCGGTCGAGTCGCCATAGAGATGGACCGCCAGCGCATCGTCGGCGAGGCCGTAGAAATAGCTGCCGATCGAGGCCACCATGCGGCCGATATTGGGCGGGCAGCACGGGCAGCGGTGCCATTTCCAGCGATGGTGACCGCCCTTGCTCTCCAGCGGGTTCTCGTAGAAGAACAGCGAGCCGTCGAGCGAAAGGCCGGAGATCGAGCCATTGTATAAGGCCCGTTCCATCATGTCGGCGTAGCGTGCGTTCGGCCCCATGCCGAGCATGCGGCTTGCCCAGAACACCAGGCCGACGGAAGCGCAGGTCTCGGCATAGGCGGTTTCGTTCGGCAGGTCGTAATCACTGGTGAAGCCTTCATTGTGCGCCGACGGCCCGAGACCGCCGGTGACGTAGAGGCTCTTGGTCATGAGATCGTCCCAGAGCCGGTCGAGCGCTACGCGCAGCGTGTCGTCGCCATATTCCGTCGCGATATCGGCCATGCCGGAATAGAGATACATGGCGCGGACCGCGTGGCCGACGACCTTGTCCTGCTCGCGCACCGGCTTGTGCGACTGGTTATACTCGTAGGTCTTGAAGTGATAGGCCTTTGGATCGGCGCCGCGGGCGCGCGCCTCCTCGTCGAAATAATGCGGCTCTCGGCCGCGCTGGTCGATGAAATATTTGGCGAGCTCCATGTATTTCTTCTCGCCGGTCGCTCGCGCCAGCTTGACCAGCGCCAGCTCGATCTCCTCATGGCCGCAATACCCCTTTTTCTTGCCGGGCTCCGGGCCGAACATCGAGGCGATGTGGTCGGCGTAGCGGCACATGATGTCGAGCAGCTTGCGCTTTCCCGTCGCCTGGTAATAGGCGACCGCGCCCTCGATCAGATGGCCGGCGCAGTAGAGCTCGTGGCAGTCGCGCAGGTTGGTCCAGCGCAGGCCAGGCTGGATGCGCTGATACCAGCTGGAGAGATAACCGTCCTCCTGCTGCAGTTTCTCATACATGTCGATGACGGCGTCGATCTTCTGCTCCAGCTCCGGATTGCGGCGGCGGTAGAGCGAATAGGCGGCGGTCTCGATCGTCTTGCCCCAGTCGGAATCCCAGAACATCTGCGTGGTCACCGTCGAGCCGGTGAAGGTCGGATTGGCCGTCTCGTCGGGCGACGGCGAATGGAACGGGATGACGACGCCCGGCGACGGCCGGTCCGGATCGACCTGCTCCAGCATGCGCGCCTCGACGCAGCGATCGTAGAGAATGCCGGCGGTCTTGCTAGCCACCGCGTCGACCCGGTCGCCCCAGAAGCCGCGGACATCGACCTGCGGCACCGGCAACGGCCGGAAGGCGAGCTTCGGCCTGGCGGGGGTGCCGGTCTCTTTGGCGGGCTGCGATGCGGTCATGAGGTTCACTCCATTCGAATTACTTGACGGCCCCGGCCATGAGGCCGCGAATGTAGAAGCGCTGCAGCGCCAGGAAGAGGATCAGGCAGGGCACCATCATCACCGTGACGCCGGCCTGCACCGCGCCCCAGTCGATGGCGCCGAAGCGGCCGGACTGCAGCGCGGTCATCATCACCGGCAAGGTGAATTTGGACTGGTCGGTCATCAGCACGAGCGCGGCAAGGAACTCGTTCCAGGCGCCAAGGAAGGCGAAGAGCGCGATGGTGATGACGCCCGGCCAGACCAGCGGCAGCATCACCTTGATGAGCATGGTGACGTTGTTGGCGCCGTCCATGCGCGCGGCCTCCTCGATCTCGCGCGGCACGGCGTCGAAAGCGTTGCGCATCATGAAGATCGAGAACGGCAGCTGCAGCGTGACATAGACGCAGATCAAACCCGTCAGCGTGTTGTGCAGGCCGAGTCTCGTCAGCACCAGGAAGATCGGCGTCAGGATCGACTGGAACGGGATCATGATTGTCGACAGGATGAGGACGAAGAAGAAATCCCGGAATGGAAAGCGGAAGCGCGAGAAGCCGTAGCCGGCGAGCACGCTGACCAGCACCGAGAGCAGCACCGTCATCACCGAGACATAGATGCTGTTCTGCGCCGAGGCCCAGAGCCCGTCGCCGAAGGAGTTCAGTGTCTCGTAATTCTCGATGGAGAAGCCGGTGGTCGGCCAGGGCGGCAGCGGCGGCTGGCGCGCCTCCTGCGCCGGCTTGAAGGTCGACAGCACCGTCCACACGATCGGCGCAAGGAACAGCACCGAGGCGATGATGCCGGTGGAATGCCTGGCGAGGCTGAAGGCCGCCTTGCGGTTCTGCGACATCGCCTCGGCCATCAGTCGAGCCCCTCGGGCTTGCGCAGCAGCCAGAGCTGGATGAGGCTGAGCGCCACCAGGATGACCAGCAGCACCATCGAGAGTGCGGCGCCGTAGCCGAGCTTGAACGAGACGAAGGACTGGTTGAAGATCCAGTAGACCGCCGTCAGCGTCTGGTTGCGCGGACCGCCGCGCAGGATGATGTAGAACTGGTCGAAGGCGAGGATCGAGCCCGCCACCGACAGGATCAGCGCCAGCGCCAGCGTGCGGCGCATCAGCGGCAGCGTGATCGCCCGGAACCTGGCGAACGGGCCGGCGCCATCGATGACGGCGGCCTCCTGCAGGTCCTGCGGGATCGATTGCAGGCCGGTCATCAGGATGATCATGGTGAAGCCGGCGACCTTCCAGACCACCATGGCGATGATCGACCAAAAGGCCGGCTGGAAGGTGGCGAGAAGATTGACCTTCTTTGCGGTCAGACCGAGGTCGTAGGCGGCTGGGCTGAACAGGCCGGAATCGACGTTCAAGAGCCACGACCACAGCAGGCTGGCCGAAGCGAAGCCGACCACCGCCGGCATGAAGAAGGCGGTGCGGTAAAGGTTGGTGAGCGGGCGCGGCCTTTCGATGAAGATCGCCAGCGGAAAGGCGACGGCGAAGATCGCGATGGTGACGACCACCGTGTAGTAGAAGGTGAATTTCAACGCATTCCAGAAGCGCGTGTCGCGCAGGATGGCGACATAATTGTCGAGGCCGACGAAGGAATGCTCGCCCATCAGCGGCCAGTTGTTGAGCGACATCCACGCCGTCATGCCGAGTGGGACGACGAAGAAGACGACAACGAAAGCGACGGCCGGCAGGACATAGAGCAGGCCGATCCATTGCCGCAGGCTGGTGGCGGTGCGTGTTCGGGCGGGCGCGGAGGTGACGGCGATGGAAGCCATTTCGTTTTCATCCGTTGGGCGCGGCGTCCCCCTCCCCCTTGAGGGGAGGGTCCGGCCGCAGGCCGGGGGTGGGGTCCTCCGCGACGCACTCGACGGGGAGATAGCGTCGAGCACTGCCGCGGGCGACCCCACCCGGACCTGCGGTCCGACCTCCCCTCAAGGGGGAGGTTAAGGCAGGCGCTTACTTGTTCGGCGCCTGGTCGATGATCGACTGCATGGTCTCCTGGGCGTTCTTGATGGCGCCGTCGACGTCGTCGCCGAAGAACACCTCGTTGATCATCTGCGTCCATGGGCCATTGGCCGAGTTGATCAGGTCGTTGAACACCACCGAATAGGGCGTCCTGCCCTTGGCCATCGCCTCGGCCGCCACCTGGTAGCGCGGATCGAGATCCTTCAGCGCATCCTTGGCGATGTCGTTGCGCACCGGCAGGCTGCCATATTTGGCGAGGATGGTCTGGCCCTCCAGCGAATAGGCGAAGTCCAGGAACTCCTTCACCACGGCGATCTTCTTGGTGCCCTTGGTGACGACGAAATTGTCGCCGCCGGCGAAGGACGACCAGCCGCCATCCTTGCCCGGCAGGAAGGTGATGCCGTAGTCGACGTCCGGGTACTGCGTGTTGAGCGCGCCGATAGCGAAGGCGCCGGAGGGCGAGAGGCCGATCTTGCCGCCGGCGAAGGCGGCGAAGAAATTGGCGCCGGTGTCGGTCTGCGCGCCCTCGGGCACCAGGCCCTTCTTGACCATCGAGCGGTAGAGGTCGATGGCGCCGCGCAGCTGCGGGCTGTCGAGCGTCGCCTTCGAGCCGTCCTCGGACAGGATATCGCCGCCCGAGGCCCAGATCAGCGGCGTGAAGGTGAAGATGTTGCAGCCGCCGCAATTGCCGGAGAAGTAGAAGCCCTTGATGTCGCCGCCGAGCGCGTTGACCTTCTCGGCGTCGGCCTCGATCTCGGCCCAGTTGGTCGGCCCCTTCTCCGGGTCCAGCCCGGCCTGCTTGAACAGCTTCTTATTCCAGATCAGCACCGAGGCGTCGGCCGAGAACGGCAGGCCGTAGATGCGGTCCTTATAGGTGCCCGTCTTCACATGCGCAGGCGAGAGGCTCGAAAAATAGGGCAAGGATTTCGCCCAGTCGGTGATGTCCTCCAGCTGGCCGGCGGCGGCGAAGGACGGCGTGTAGATCAGGTCGAGCGAGAGCGCGTCGGGCGCCGTGCCGCCTGCGGCGGCCGCGCCGTATTTCGGGATGATCTCGGCATTGGGAATGATGTCGAGCTTGATCTGGTCCCTATGCGCCTTGTTGAAGGCGTCGACGATGCGCGGCATGAAGTTCGAGCCGTCGGCGCGCACCCAGATGTTGGCGGTCTCGGCGGCCGCCGCCTGCAGGCCGCCGCCGATGACGGAAGCGGCAAGCATCAGCTTGGCAAGCATGGTCTTCATGTTATTCCTCCTCATGGTTCTCCTCCCTGTTTTGGCCGCGCCGCCCGGCGGACGCGTGGCCTTGTTGCTTCATCCCGGCGGACTGCCGCATGACTGACGCACCACCAGGCGGCACGGCAGTTTCCTGATGCCCGGCGCGGCCGGCTGACCGTCGACGAGCGACAGCAGGGCCAGCCCGGCTTCGCGGCCGAGGCTCGCCAAGTTCATGTCGACGGAGGTGAGCGGCGGGCGCGTCGCCTCGGCCACGATCTCCCAATTGTCGAAGCCGATGACGCCGACATCGTCGGGCACGCGGATGCCGCGCTCGCGCAGCGCGTCGATGACGCCGCGGGCGATCTGGTCGTTGCCGCAGAAGATGGCATCCGGCTGACCTCCCCTGCCCGCCTTACCGAACAGTTTCTCGACTGCCTCGTGCCCCCAGCCTTCCGACCAGGCGCCGAGCAGCGGCTCGCTCGTAGTCAGGCCGTTCTCCTTCAGGACACCGCGCCAGGCCTCGGCCCGCGTATGCACCACCGCGAAGCCAGCCGGGCCGGTAACATGAGCGATGCGCCGGCGCCCGAGCCGCAAAAAATGCTCGACCGCCAGCCGCGCGCCGCCGGCATCGTCGGAGACGAGGCCGACCGCGCCGGGATCGGGCTGGGTGAAGGCATAGACGACCGGAATGCGCAGGTTGGAGAGATCGACCGGCAGGTGGCGGTCGATGCGCTTTCCGGTTGCGATGATGCCGTCGACGCGCTTGTCGAGCATGGCCTCGACATGCAGCTGGCCGAGCCGCTGATCGTCCTCGACATTGCACAGGAACACCGAGACGCCCTTGTCGACCAGCGCATCCGAAACCCCGGCCATCAGCGGCAGCGAGAAGCGGCCATAGGTATCGTTGGTGAGCAGGCCGACGGTGAAGGAGCGCTTGCGCAACAGGCTCTGCGCCAGGCTGTTCGGCCGGAAGCCGAGCAGCCGCGCCGTCTCGCGGATGCGCTCGCGCGTCTCCGCCGTCATGCGCCCCTGCCCGTTCAGCGCCTTGGACGCCGTCGCCACGCTGACGCCGGCGGCCGCCGCCACTTCGCGCAGAGTGACGGGCGGCTTGGCAAAGACAGGCGCTGATTCGGCGTCTGAAACCATTTCCGGCGCAGGACCTCCCAAATTGAGAAAACCTTTTCTCACGGGAGCCTGCTTATTCGGACCGGGGGACGGATATCGAAACGGCGGCTTGGGAAAAGGTTTTCTCCAAGGGAGAGTAGACTGAAGGCTGACATCGCGCAAGGGTCATTTCCTGCGACTGGTCCAGCGTCAGGCAAGTGGCCGGACCAGCCGTGCCGCCCTTCCGCGGCTCACCGACCTTTTCTGGGTGCATCGCCGGAATTGCGCCTGCCGCTACGGTAGTTTGCCTATCGGTGTGGCATTTCTGCCACCACAAATTTCAACAACCCTTGCTAGAACATCGCCGGGTTTTAACTTGGGGTTATGAGCTATGTTTCTTCGTCTTTCCGCGAAATCCGTTCTGCTGGGTGCCGTTTCGGCCGTCGCTTTGATGTCGGCTGCGCATGCCGCCGACGTCGTCCAGGAGCAGGCGGCTCCCGGCTTCAACTGGAGCGGCGTCTATGTCGGCTTCGGCGTCGGCGCCGGCGCCAATGTTCACAAGCTCAGCAGCGATTTTGCGCCCGGCGTTTCGCTTAACGGCATCGGTGGCGAAGGCATCTTCGGCCAGGCGACCGTCGGCTACGACTATATGGTCTCGCAGCGCTTCCTGCTCGGTGGCTTGATCGACGCGCATGTCGGCACGATCAAGACTTCGCTTGACCTTGCCGGGCTGAGCGCTGACATCAAGGAAACGTATGGGTTCGACGTCGGCGTGCGCGCCGGTTACCTGCTGACGCCGAGCACGCTGGGCTACGTCCTGGGCGGCTACGCCTGGCAGAAGTACAAGCTCGACACCAATGCCGGCTTCGGGTTCGATTGGGACCAGGGCGGCTACTTCGTCGGCGCAGGTGTCGAAACGGCGATCAACAGCAACTGGACTCTTAAGGGCGAGTATCGCTACACGCGCTTCAGCACCAACGACAGCTTGCTCTCGGATGCCGGGCTGAATGCTCCGGACGGTGCGCTCAACCTCGATACGTCACGCCATACCTTCGAGGTTGCTGCCAGCTACCGCTTCAACGCCAATGACGGCGGGGCGGCCAGCTTCGAGACGCCTTCCTACAACTGGACCGGCTTCTATGTCGGCGGTGGGCTCGGCGCTGGAGCGGTCGTGCATCAGATCGAGATTCCGCCACTGGGCGGAGCCAAGTTCAACGGCCTCGGCGGCGAAGGCGTGTTCGGCGAGGCCAGCATCGGCTACGATCAGGACATGGGCAGTTGGGTGGTCGGCGGCCTGGTCGACGCGCGTCTCTCCGGCATCAAGTCGAAGCTTGATCTGGGTGGCATCCTGGGCGGTATCGACTCGATTAGCCTCAACGCCGACTATGGTTTCGACGTACTCGGCCGTATCGGCATGAAGGTCAACGAAGCCACTCTGGCCTATGCGCTCGCAGGCTATAGCTGGCAGCACTTCAAGCTCGATGCTCCGGCACCGCTCGATGTCGACTGGGGCTCCAGCGGCTTCTCGGTAGGCGCAGGTCTGGAAACGGCCCTGTCGGACAAGATGACGGTCGGCATCGAATACCGTTACTCGCAGTTCGAAAAGGAAGACTTCTCGGATGCATTCCCGATCCCGAGCGGTCTCGCGACGGCGACCCCGTCCTTCCACACCGTGCGCATCGACGCCAAGTACAAGTTCAACTAAGCAAAGGCCTCCAGCCAAAGCAGGAAAGCCCGCCATTCGGCGGGCTTTTCTTTTTGCGGGTGCTGAAATGGGTGACGATCGGGACGCGAGAGCTAATCCCGCAACGATGGGCGCTGCTTCGGAAGCTACTGCCTAAACGCCCGGCTTATCTGGTCCTGCAGCGGCTTGACCAGATAAGACATCACGGAACGATCCTCGGTCTTGATGAAGGATTCCACCGGCATGCCGGGCACCAGCTTGACCTCGCCGAGCCGCGCGACCTCCGCGGCGGTCGTGGTGATGCGCACCGTGTAATAGCTGACGCCCGTGCGCTGGTCGGTGGTTATATCGGGCGAGGTCCTCTCCACCATGCCGTTGATCTGCGGCGTCGTGCGCTGGTTAAAGGCCGAAAACCGCAGCGAGGCAGGTTGGCCCACCCATAGCTGGTCGATGTCGCTCGGCGCGATCTTGGCTTCCACCGCCAGACTGTCATCATCGGGTACCACCTGCATAATCGTCTCACCTGGCTTCACCACACCGCCGACCGTATAGGCGATCGACTGCTGGACGATACCGTCCTGCGGCGCGCGGATGTCGACCCGCTTCAACTGGTCCTCGGCGGCGACCTTGCGTTCCAGAAGCTCGCCCATCTGGCCATCGACGTCGCGAAGGTCCTTGTTCACTTCGGTGCTGAGGTCGAGATCGATCTGAATGATCTGCAGCTTGATCTCGGCGATCCGCCCCTGCGCCTGAGCCTGAGCCGCGACAAGCTGGCCACGTTCGCCGTCGAGGCGCGTGGCCTCTCGCTCGGTCTGTGTCAGCCGGTCGATAGAGATGAGCTTCTTGGCCCAAAGCGTTCGCACCGAAGCGAGCTCCTTCTGCACAAGCTCGATTTCCTTGCTCTTTGCCTCCGCTTGCGCCGTGTTGCCCGCGATCTCCTTCTCAAGTTGAGCGATGCGTTCACCGAGCTGGCTTTTCTGGCCGGCGCGGGACGTGCGCCGCGTCTCGAAATGCTGCTTTTCGCCGGCAATCGCCTCGGCGACGTCGGGATCGGCGCTCCGGTCCAAGAGTTCGTTCGGAAAGATGATGGCGTCGCTTCCCCGACGCTCCGATTCGAGCCGGGCCTTGCGCGCGGAAAGCTGGTCGAGCGCCTTATTCACCACACCGAGATTGGCCGCTGGCATCGTGCGGTCGAGGCGCAGCAGAAGGTCACCGGCTTTCACGCGATCACCGTCGCGGGCGTCAATCTCAGCGACAATGCCACCGGTCGAATGCTGCACGTCCTTGACATGGGAATCGACGACGAGCGTGCCGGGGGCGATGACCGCGCCGGCAATCTCGGTGACCGAGGCCCAGCCGCCGACACCGCCGGCAAGCAGGAGCACGATGCCAACGCCGAGCCGCGTATAGAAACGAATTGAGGCATGGGACGCTCCCGAAGCGACCATCTCAGTGCCCTTCCGTACCGTCGGCGAGAGCGCGCGGCACGTTCTCGGCAGCCACCCGCAACGACGGATTTGCGGACGGCACCGGCCGCAGTGTCGGAAACATCTTCGCAAACACCTCGTCCTTCGGGCCGAAGGCATGGACACGCCCCTGGTTCATGGCCAGCACGAAATCAACGGCTGTCAGCACGTTCGGCCGATGCGCGACGATGACAACGACCCCGCCTCGCTCGCGGACACTCAACATCGCTTTGATCAGCGCCTGCTCGCCGTCCATATCGAGATTGGAGTTCGGCTCGTCCAGCACCACGAGGAAAGGATCGCGATAGAGCGCGCGGGCCAGCGCAATGCGCTGGCGCTGGCCGGCCGAGAGCGCTTCGCCGTGGTCGCCGATCTCGGTTTCGTAGCCCTCGCGAAAACCGACGATGAGGTCATGCGCGCCCGCTGCCTTCGCCGCGGCGATGATCGCGCCGGCATCGGCGTCGGGTTCAAAGCGAGCGATGTTCTCGGCCACCGTCCCGGCAAAGAGCTCGACATCCTGGGGCAGGTATCCGATATGGCGGCCGCGCTCCGCCTGAGACCATTGATCGAGGTCGGCGCCGTCCAGCTTTATCCGGCCGATGGCAGGGAGCCACGCTCCGACAAGCGCGCGCACCAACGTGGATTTCCCCGACCCGCTCGGTCCAATGATACCTACGCCGTGGCCTGCCTCCATGGAGAAACTCGCGTCCTGAACCAGCAGCCGCTGGGTGCCCGGCGCAGCGACCCCAACATTTTGCATGCTGACGCTCGCGCTCGGCGGCGGCAGCAACATCGGCTCGGTCTCGGCCGGCAGGGCGGCCAGCACCCGGTTCAGCCGCTGCCAGCCCTGGCGCGCGGTGACGAAGCCCTTCCAATTGGCAATCGCAAGATCGACCGGGGCCAGCGCGCGGCCGCTGAGGATGGAGGCGGTGATGATGATGCCCGCCGTCGCCTGCCCCTCGATGACCAGCCAGGCGCCGAGGCCAAGCATAGCCGATTGCAGCAGCATGCGCAGAACCCTCGACACCGCGCCGAAACCGCCGGCGATGTCGCTCACCTTGCGCTGCTCGGCGATGTAATCGAGGTTGGCGTCTTCCCACCGTGCGGTCAGGCCGCCGGCCATACCCATGGCGGCGACAACTTCCGCATTGCGATTGGCGGCGCTGACCAGGCCGTTGCGGCGGATGCCGCTCGACGTTCCCGACGAAACCGGCTTTCGCGTCAGTCGTTCGGCCATGACCGTGAGCGCGACCAGCACGATCGCGCCCACCAGCGCGGTGATGCCGAGCAGCCAGTGGAACATGAAGATGATGAACAGGTAGAGCGGCAGCCAAGGCAGGTCGAAAAGCGCCGTAGGCCCGCTGCCCGACAGGAAGACGCGAATGCTGTCCAGATCGCGCATCGGCTGCAAGCTGTCGCCGTCGCGGCCCGTCTTGAGAGGCAGGCGCAGAATTGATTGATAGACACGACCGCCGAGCGATTCATCGAGCGCGCCGCCAATGCGGACCAGCACGCGTCCGCGCACGAATTCGAGAACACCCTGCCCGCTATAAAGAATGAGGAGCAGGACGGAGAGGCCAACGAGCGTCGGCAGGCTGCGGCTCGGCAGCACGCGGTCGTAGACCTCGAGCATATAGAGCGAGCCGGCGAGCATCAGAATATTGAGGACGCCGCTGAACAATCCGACCGCAAGAAAGGCGGAGCGGCAGGCGCGAAGCGCATCGGCAAGTTCCGAGCCTTGCGGGCGCCTGGCGGGTTTTGCGGCCGACCGGGCGGGGGTGGCATTGCTGCCGGCTGTTTCGCGCCCCGCCACGTCGGCAGGACCGGCGCGAAACAAGACAAGCCCGCCGAAGCCGCCGATCGCGGCGGCCGCAAACAGCCCGCCTGCCGAAAGCGATCCGCGCGCAATGAGCGCGATGCTGCCGGCGAGAAGGACGAGACCGACCAGCCTCGCCCTCGCCTGCCCGGCGCCGGACCGCGCCAGTTCTTTCAATTGCGCCTTGCCGGTTGTTGCCATGCCGGTTTCGCCAGGCCTGATTACACCACGCCGCTCAGCTGATGCCCGTCAGCCCTCCCACCTCGTGCAGCGTCACCCAGAACTGGTCGAGCGTGTTCGGGTGCTCGTCGACGATGTTGGTGCCGTTGAACCAGCCGACATGGCCGCCGGAGCCGGAGGTCACCAACTGGCCCTGGTTGAACCACATCAGAGCGTTCTTCAGGCCCTCGCCATTGGCCGTGATGCTGGCAGGATCGGTCACGTCGACATATTTGGTCCAGGCATTGGTGTTCGTCTTGAGCGTGTTGCCAGCCAGCGCCGTACCGGCGCCGTTGGTGTCGATGAAGCCGTTACTGTCTGCATCGAGATTGGCGCCAGCCGTAGACCAGGCGCCCTGGCTCTTAAGCCACATCACCGCTTCGTCGATCAGGTTGTCGGGCTGGGCGACGCCGTTGTTGATGTTGAGCTGGGTGGCGATCGCCTGTTGCAGCATGATCAGGCGGGCGTCGCCGCCGGCCGAGGCCGATTCGATGGATTTCGCCAGCGAGATCGAAATCCACAGATCATGCGCATCATTGGCGATGCCGTCGGAGTTGGTGTCCCCAAGCAGAAGGTACTTGCTCTCGTCGATCTTCGTTGTGGTTGGGTCGTCCTGGCTTGGGTTCACATCGAGGCTGGACAGCACGCCGGAAGCTTTGGCGCTCTTGGACGGATTGCCTTCATTGCCGTCGATATTGTCCCATACATCCGTGTGGCTGCCCCAGAACCCTTGCGTCAGCGCCCTGCTGGAGAAGCCCTCATAGTCGCTGCTGTCGGTGGCGGTCGGCGTAACCGAATGGCCTGCCGTATCGCTGTAGGCGGCGGTGGTGGCCGTGGCGTTGTTGACATAGCTGCCGAGTTGAGCGGTTCCTGTCGCCTTGTAGTGCCAGGTCTCGCCGACATCGAGCACGCCGTTATGGTTGATGTCGCCCGTGTTGAACCCGCCGCTGGTGATCGCGGTCGGATTGAAGTCGTCGCCGATGCCGGCGGTGCCGTTGTCGTCCTTGACGACGACATTGGTGAGCGCCACGTTGCCGTCGTTCTTGACATCGTAGGTCCAGGTGACCGGCTGCCCCTGGAGGATGTTGAGACCATGGTCGACGCCGTTGGTCTTCTTGTCGAGCGTGATGTGCGGATTGGCGCCGAAGTAGCTGGAATCGTCATGAGCGGTGACCGGCGTGCT
>CCNB01000015.1 GCA_000824785.1 Mesorhizobium plurifarium
TGCGGTCTTCACCGGACGCGTACTCTTTATCCGTATAATGGCGTCGCGAAATCGACAGTTGCTCGCAATGTCGCTCACTAGGCGCTCATCTGCGGTCATACCATGCTCTTCCGAACCGCCAGCGAGATGCTCGGCGAACGCGTCGTCCTCGCCTGCGACGCAGCCTTGCCATACCGAGTGATCGCCAGGTCAGTTCCGCCCTAACCGAGGACAACCTGTTGAGGCTCCACACCTAGGACGCGGAACGCAGGGGAAGCGAGGCGACTGATTGGCGTTTTTGACTTTAGGCTGCCGTGGGGACGGTGCCAATTGTATCTGTGCAGCCAGACAGGCAGTTCGGCGGCACGTGATCGGATGTCGGATAGGCAATGGCATATGCCCTTTCGCGCGGCGCCGTCTGGATGAAGCGCTCGGCCTGCCTGCACCTTCGTGCTCCCGGTGCCCCACGCCCCGGATGGACTCACCATAAGGCCGTTCCAAAACAAGAACAGCGGGACATGCAGGCATCACGGATCACATACCGGATAATGGTCAGGTCGAGCGGATGAACCGAACCATCAAGGACGTCACCGTCAAGGTCTACCACTACGACGATCTGGAAAACCTGAAAGCCCATATCCTGCCCTTCGTTGCCGCATACATCTTTGCCAAGCACCTCAAAGCGCTGCAGTGGGGAACACCCTACCAGGTCATATGCGACGCGTGGACCAAGGACCCTGCGCTGCGATGCGCAGCCACTGTTTGGGCTTGGCGACGAAGGCCTCCATGCCTCAGCGGTTTTTGTAGGCGATCTTGTCGCAGGCGTGTCTGCGGGATGACCGGCTCACCGCCCTGGTCGACGACCACATCATGCGGTCGATCGGCGTGAGCCTTGAATCTGATTTGCCTATCGAAGGGAAATCCCAAGCCGCTAAATTGTCGCTACGGCCTAGATAATAGGGCCACAAAGCCGAGAAGTGCGAAGTTCATCTCCGTCAGCAATATCGACGAATTGTGATCCATAAGATGTTTGCTTTGGTTTTCCCCAGTTCACGCCCATTCCGACACCGCCGCCGCTCTCCGTCTCGCCCTCGAACAGACCTCGATCTAGACGAGAACGCCAATCTAGAAGACGAATGGCTATAGCCAGACGCGAATTGGGCCCGTGCTCTTTCAACGGACTCGTTCGATGCCAAACTGACTTTGTGAAAAGTAGCGCGTCCCCAAGGTCGAAACCATCTTCAAACTTACTTTTCTCGAAAATCGCTTCTAAACAACCTGACTTGGAGAATATTTGCCGAAGCGACGATGATATCACGCTGATATCTTTGCCGTCACTCATCTCCCTTGAAAGCAAACTTGAGAGCTGAAAATTGAAAGATCCGGATAATATGCGCTCTGGCACGTAAGCTAGACCGCCTCCTATATCCGGATCAACCTTGTCCAGGGGAACCCAGATACTGTATCCTGGGTCGACCGGACGAATGAAACGGAAGCTGAGGGAGTCGTAATGCCAGGTGAAGCCGGTTTCGCCTTTTGTCAATTCAAAGGCTAGCCCCTCGCTCACTATGAGGGGGGTACCGACAAGGCTGATCACAGCCTTGCGGAACGAGTTGGCGGTGTAGATGCGTCGCAAAACCGCAGCCTCGCCAAGGCCGTAAGTCAGTCGGTTGAAGGCGGCTCCGTAATTTGTGTTGAGCTCTTTCGCTGATCTGACGTTCAGCAAAGCTGCCTCTCTGAGAGCCAGTATACATTCACGACTAAACAGGCCGTGTATTTTCAGGAACCCGTTGCTTTTAAAGCTTTCGCTCTGTTCCGATGAAATATCGATCGGATTCACCAAGCGACAGTTACTGTTCTCGTCGTTTAGCTCACGCAAGAATGTAGACATTTCCATTATGCTCTCCTCGAAGTGCTTTGTCGTGAGAGGTATGGTGCATAGAATCCAGACACGAGTAAAGGATGATCCCGGGGCAACTTGTCGAATCCTACTGCTGAACCTCGGCAATTTATTGCTGAGCATAGGCAAACTGGTACGCCGATGCATTCAGTTTCCGTCGTGGCGTAGTCGAACGACACTTCCTCGCCACAACAGATTTCACGAATGGCGATGAAATCGTACGCTCCTAGTCTATTTGGTATTATCGCAAGGTTAGGGTTACAAGAATGATTTAAGATGGCAGCCGGACACTCCAAGATGCCGTGGACATTCAATTCGAGCTGGATGGAGTTCGTCGTGCGAACACTTCCGACGCGGGAAGCGACTCCTTTAATCACGAGCTCTCCTGGCAGAAAATGCAGCGCTGCAAATACTCCGCGACCCTTGTCGCACTCGGTGTGTCTGACTGCTACGTTGCGCTCATTGAGTTTCCTTGCGCAAGCGACTTCATCTATCAGGATCGATATAGACACGGCCAAATCCTTTGACTACAAATGCCAGCTTTCGCCCCTGTGCATGCAGGCACTCGCATCCCTTACCTCATCAAAGAATGCTCAAGATTCGTGCCAGCCAACTAGTCGAGCCGAAAAATTTTTTTTTGCATTCTTTTCAGTTACTAAGGCGGGTACGAAGCAAGAGAATGGCTGTCTGGGTCCTTTGTTCTGAATCCGACAAACACGAGAGCCGCTCCGCCCCATTGCATCGGCAAATCGCGGCAGGCTCGTGTTCATCGGACATGTACGCCCTCTCTGCCCCTCCTCGATGCGGAGATTTTGGGCCAATTCTCTGGGATGGACGCGGGCGCCCATGTTTGCGCTGGACATTATTGTCAGTACTCGCGTGTGCCGAAACGTGCTGTTTGACATTTATGTCCAGGTTTATCGGCCGAAAACCGCTGACACACGCTTCGGTTGGATGCTGCCGCTCAGCCTCGCCGCGATGACGTGAGGCATCAGAGGAATTCGACCTGTACCCGTGATGATGTCGGCGAGTTCGCCCGAATCGGGTACAACGTCTTCGATGAAAGGGCGCGATAGCCCGCTGCTGGTGGCCTCGTCCCAGCTTCTGCCTGAGTTCCTGATCGTCTCGCTCGATCCGCCAACGGAGCTTGTCGGCGTCGACCAGCTGGGGTGATCGCAGCATCGGCCGGCAAGATGGAGAGATACTTGCTCGGCTCGATGTCGCTTCAGGCCACTCGTCCGGTCGCCACTCTTCGGCGTGAGCCTCGGACCGATCATAATCCTTGAGGCCGGCCGCAAGCGCACAGCGGCGAAGCGCAAGCGCGATCGGCGGCTTGGTCTGGAAAGCGATTTCTGCGGGAATATCAGCCTTCTCGCGTGGTCCCGGATTCTCCGTCCAGGTGCGTGAGAGATACATCGGAAGCGAGGCTGGCTAATTGGCGATCGATAGGCTGACCGCAACCTAGCGGTTGTCCTGCCTGCCCATCTGGCCGCAATACTGACGCGCTACGCCCATCTAGTGCTTGCCCTTCTTGGGAAAGCCCGTGATCGTCGACGATCCACGTCCGAATCGATCCACACTGCTCGATTTGTGGAAGAACCCAGTCGCGCCACCAAGGCCGCATCCGACCATGGCGCCTGTCACACAAAATGCAGCAGAGACTGATGCTTGGCCGCGACCCACGACGGCGCCGCGACGGCCGCGCTCCATCGGCATTAGAAGTCCCAGGCAATAATCGTTCACGGCTCAGGTCGGTCGGCGTGGCCGATCACCCCGATCAAAGCATCGACATAGGCGTCAAATGCGGCTTCACTCTCGGCTGTCCAGCTGGTATGATATGCTTCCTTGATCACGAATCAGCACGCTAACAAATCTGCAACTGGCGCGAATCCCTTCGCAGCCGCGACCGACTCAGTAAGATTAATCCGAAGGCAAATCAAACCTAAATACGGATTGCATTCAGAACCCGACGTTTGAAGCATCCCTGTCGTGGCGTCAGCCGAGTTCGAGCGCTGCACCAGAGCGCCGTCCAGATTGAAGCCTCATCCGGCGAATTTCTTCGGCGACCGGTGTTGAACGCATCAACGCAATCCCAACTCAAAGATGCTTTATGTCGCCACGCCGTCGAGCACCTAAAGCCCAGGCTGGTCCAGCTGCGGTTTCAGTCACACCTTAGGCCTGCATCATCGAAAGCTGAGCGGCGTGGAACCAAAGCCTGATGAATAGGCGGCTAGGATGTGTCCCGATTAATCGATTGCCGTCCGTCAGCAGATCACCTCCAGGTCGGGGGGGCTCTCGTCGTTCGACCGCTCCGAGAGCCAGCGCATGGTTCTCAAAGTGGCTGAGGACTTGGGGCAGCGTCGCCAGCTTCCTCTGAGGCTGTCCGGGTTTTCGCAAGATATGGTGCGAAGAATCCGGATGCGAGCAGCGGATGATCGGGAGGTAACATAGAGAAACCTCTGGCTGCGCCTCGGCAATTTCCCGCCGAACATAGACAGACTGAGACGCCAACGCACTCCAACTCCGAGGTGGCGTAGTCCCAAGTCACTTCGGCATCAGGATGGATTTGCCGAATAGCCACAAAATCGTAGGCTCCGAACCGATTGGGTAGGATCGCCAAATTGGGGTTACAAGAATGATTCACAACAACGGCGGGCTCCTCAAAGAGAGCATGTACATCCCAATCCAATTGGATGGAGTCCGTCGTGCGAATCCGTTCCATGCGGTCAAGCAACCCAACGATCACGATCTCGCCAGGCAGGAATTCGCGAGTGGCAAATACGCCTCGCCCCCTTTCGGCCCCGGTATCACCGACCGATACGTTTCGGGCGTTCAGTCGCCTTGCGCAGCCAACGTCATCTGTTAGAATTGAGGGGGCCTTATATATATCGAGATCATGCATAGATATTCCTTCTGTGTGCTAAATCCATGTGTGGTCATCTCACATCGTCCGGGAAGACGTTACTTGACCATCTGGACACGTGAAACTTTTATTGATGAGTACCATCGCTTCTCAGACACTCTAGCTGCACCACAACGAGATCAAGATTCATGCCAACCTTCCAGGCAGACTCGAAGGCAACTTTTCGTACCATTTTGACTTTACAAGAGAATGGCTGAACGAGTTTGTGTCGGAAACTCGACAGACCTGACAGAACTTTGTTGGGAAGTTCAAATCTCCTGTCGAATGACCTTTCCTTTGGTATCAAACAGGTTGCCCGGTCGTGTCCCGTCAGATGGCATAGGTCGGCGGTTACGAAGCCGCTGGCGAGCGCGCCACTAGCAGCGCTGTAGCGAGTGAGCGGTGTCGGTGGTCATTGGCGCTTTCCGGTAGGGTTTGGTTGTTGACACCAAAACCCATTTCGGAAGAACCACCGATAACCGATGACATGACAAACCTCCGCACGCTCAGGGAGAAGACCCCGATCTGCTGCGCGAGGTGATCGGCCTTGCCGCCGAAGGGCTGATGAGACACACCCGGAAGAAAGGGGCGGTCCATGCCATCAAATGGGCAGTGCAGCGGGCCAGATGTATAACTCTGGAAAAATCAGTCTGCTCCTGGTCAGCTTGCCAGCCGTGGCGCGCTTATCAGCCCGGCCCTCCCGGGTGAGCCGGCGACCAATGCCGCCAGGTACAGCACGCAGCGAGACACAATCAGCGGCTTCTGGATTTGCCTCCTAGTCTCTCATGTTCCCTGTCAAGCAGAGGGCGAGAGGAGATCGGCTGCTTGGCAGGTTTTGCGAAGCAGTCGGATCGTGAAGCTGCACAGGGCTGGGGGTGGAGCTCAGAGACGACGGTTGATCAGACTCTCATCCGCGGGTTGGGTACCGGCCTTCCGTGTCTTCGTCTCGGGGCTGTCCTCGGTCTAGAGGGCGGGCCTCGGGCGCATCGGCTCGGCACATAACTCTTATGACCGTGGTCAAGAATGAGGGATGACGTTTTTTTGCCCTATGTCTTTTGCCACAGGTTTGTTCGTCATTGATGAGGGGGCAGCACGGAGACGGGATGGGCTTGAGACGACGGTTGATCCAGCTCTTATCCGCGGGTTGGTTACCGCACTTCCGTAATCCGTCCTGGGCTATCCCTGTCTAGCATCGGGCGTTGGGCTGATGCCCAGCCACATAGTTAGGGACGGGAGCTCCCCACCGTGGCCACATCCCGTCGCCGTACTGCCCAGTTTTTCCGCCGAGAGATCCGGCGCGGGCAGAGCCCTCAATCCGGCGGCGCCCGCGCCGGGCGCGCGCTTACCGGGATCCTGACCTTCGATGAACAGCAAGCGCACCGCATTTCAGTTGACCGGTTCGACCTGGTGGCCAATGGCCCACAGGAACGCCGCCATCTCGCGCGCGATCGCCGCAACGACGATGGGTTTCTTCTTGCCCGCGGCCATCAGGCGCCGTTAGCGGGCGCAAAGCCGGGTCTGCGCCTTCCAGGCGATCTCGCGTACCGCCTTCGGCAGGCCCTCGAGGCGGACGCGAATGGGCTCCGTCACCCTGGCGGGATAGCGGTAGGCCCAAGCGCCTTCGATCAGGACGCGGCGGGCGCGGCGATTGCCGGCCAATGTCAGGCCACCGCGCTTGACCGTCTCGCCGGTCGAGCGCTCCGAGGGCACCAGGCCGAGAAAGGCCATCAGCTGGCGCGGATTGTCGAAGCGGCGGACATCGCCGACTTCGCTGACAAAGGTGACGGAGACGATGAAGGACACACCACGCAGCGCCTGATAGGCCGCCACCACCGGCGCCATCGACCAGCTCGGTACCAGCTCGGCCAACTGCGCATCCAGCCGCTCCAGCCGAGCCTGCGCATCGGTGATCACGTCGACCTGGTCCTGGAACACGATCTGCTGTGCCGGATGGTCGAACTTTTGCGCCGCCAGCCAGCGGGCATGAGCCCGGTCCAGTTCTTGAAACCGGTAAAGACCCGGCCATGGCGCAGCAGGAACGAAAGCAGCATCTGGCGCTTCTTGCGCAGATCCTCGCTCGCCGCGGCACGCACCCGCACCATGTCGCGCACCGCTTCATGCACCGCGTCTGGAACCCAGATTCCCTTCAGTTCTCCGGCCCGCAACAGCCGTGCTAGGCTGACCGCATCGCGCCGGTTCGTCTTGACGCGCTCGCCCGGGCGCTTGGGGATCAGCGAAGGCGCAACGACATCGCAGCGCTGACCGAGCTCGACGATCTGCCGGCAGAGCCCGTAGCCGGTCGGGCCGGCTTCGTAACAAAAATGCAGGCGAGGATGCTTTTTCTCCAGCCTGCGCACGAAGCGCTCGACCGCCGCCGGCCTCGCCTCGATCTCGCCGAAAAACCGGACCTCCCCATTGCGACCACTCTCGGCAACCGCAATGGCGTGCTTCGCCTTCGACACATCGACACCTACGTAAAAGACGCTATCTTGCTTCATGGCCCGTCCTTTCTTCGCTGGGGCTCGGCTCGGGCACTCCCCGAAGCAACCCCCGTTTGCTTAACAGCTGCAAAGACTAAGGGCGGGCCGCCGCTCAGACCACGGTCATAACGTCTAGCGACGGGAGTTCCCCACCGTGGCCCCACCCCCAGCACTATGCAGCGGGTTGGGTCGAGACCGGCTAACTAAGACGGCGCGACTTCCCGGCCGATGGCCCACAAGAAGGCAGCCATCTCGCGAGCGATTGCGGCGGCGACCACCGGCGGCTTCTTGCCGGCGGCGCTGAGGCGACGATAGCGGGCGCAAAGCCGCACTTGCCCCTTCCAGGCAATATCGCGGACAGCCTTGGGCAGCCCCTCGAGCCGCACCCTCAGGGCCTCGCTGACCCTGGCAGGATAGCGATAAGTCCATGCCGCTTCGACCAGGGCGCGGCGGGCGCGTCGATTGCCGGCGAGCGTAAGGCTCGACCGGCGAACCGTGTCACCGGTCGAACGCTCCCCCGGGACGAGGCCGAGAAAGGCCATCAACTGCGGCGGCGTATCGAAGCGACGCACATCCCCAATCTCGTCCGCGAAGATCACTGCGACCAGGAACGAAGCGCCGCGCATGGCCTGATAGGCCTCGACGACCCGCGCCATCGAAGCAGACGTGCAGGCGATCATACTTTTTTCCCAGCTTCTTGATCGTCCGCGCTATCGCCGCAGGACTATTCTCGACCTCGCCGACAAACCGGACCTCGCCGTTGCGGCCGCCCTCCGCGATCGCAACCGCGTGCTTCTTCTTGGCTACATCAAACGCAACAAATGCTTCGCTATACTCTCCCATGGCTCGCCCTCCGTGCGTGAGGATCGGCTCGGCCCATCCGAGCAACCCTCGTCTTTTAATCGCACGAAAGGGCGGGCCACCGATCTCAGCCCCGGAACATGACGCCTAGATGCAGAGGGCGATGCTGGCAACCAACTTCACTGCACTAGCCTTTCAAGCACCAAGATGTCGTAAAACTTTCCACCGTCAGCAAACAGCTCAGGAAGGCAGCCGGTGATCGAAAATCCACAATTCCTTTCTGCAAAGGAAATGCCTGCGGGCATGTCTTTGAACACCATCACGAAAATGCAGTGGAGGTCGAGGATAGTCGCTTGCTTCAAAAGAGCGTGCGCAAGAGCCGATCCAATTCCCCTGCAACGACATGACTCTTGGACATAGAGCGACATTTCGGCTGTGTGCTTAGCATCCTCTTTGACGCGGAACGGAGTGAGCGCAGTCCATCCGACCACAGCGCCGTTCTCAACGCATACAAAGGACTGAAGTGATGCATGCGAGGCGAACAGGAATTCTCTCATTTCATTAATGCTCCAAGCGCGTGTTCCTTCTGTCGATTCCCGGGCGCGACAGGCGGCGTTATGGATTCTGGTAACGCTTTGCAGGTCACCTGTTCGCAAAGGGCGTACGTGGTATGACATCAGACGTCCTCCGATCTCATTCTCATTGCGGGTGGGTTCGAGAATGGCGTTCTCTGAAACACGCAGCAAGCCTACCCGTGCTAGTAGCTTGAACCGTTGGATCCGCCTGTGGTTTGTTTGGCGTGCTAACAGATGGATGCGGACGTCTGGCCTCTGGAGGTGTTTGCGTAGGATCGCCACGTTGTCAGTCCCTCATCCCAAGACCGTCCAGGCGGGACGTGCTTGTCGACTCACCTGTGCAGACATTCGGTTTGGGGGCGAGCTGATCCCGGTGACGTTGCACCTTGGGGGCGATGACCTGATATGCGGCGCTGATGCTGGCCGCCGTCAACACAGTCATGTCGCGCGTCGTGTGGACTGCCGCGTGGTAAAGCACGTCTGCGCCAACTCCGGCGAATGGGGAACGCGACGCAGAGATAAACACGAATAGATGAGTTAGACTAATGTTTCGACGTGCAAATAATGGAGATGCCAGCGACATGGCAAGAATTTACAATCAGGCGTTGAAGCCTGGTGTATTTGCCATAAGTCAAATTGCACCCGACACTCACAATGAGCGAATCGCATGGTTGAAGGATCATCAAGACCCCTATCCCGCGTACGTCTATGAGATTGATTGTAAAGTGATCGGCTGGTGCTCATTGAACAGATTTTCTCTACGCAGCGAATACACAGATGTCGCAGAAACGTCGCGCTACATTGATGAAGATCATCGAGGGAAAGGCATTGGCAAGCTTATGCATAGAAAGTTGATTGACGCGGCCAAGGGACATAATTTTCGTATACTTTTTTCACGAGTTGGCCAAAGGAACGTTATGAGTATTAATAGTGCTAAGGAGTTCTTTCGTCAGGTTGCCGTCCTTCATGAGGCAGTCCGCATCCATGATGAATGGCACAACGACGTATGGCTGTGGAAAAAATTGCGATAAGCTGCAAGACTGACTTGAACAAAGTGCGATCTGATTGCGTAAATTGTGCTGTGTGCGCATTGGCCGAGATGTCTTCCCAATTGTCGTGAGAGGCTAATGCCGCGTTCGTTCGCCTGCGTCTGCGAGGAGTCACCTCCGAGTGGGAGGCCCAGCGAGCGAGCTCGCCGTGCCGACCAGCAGCATCGGAACGGCAATCGCATCTGCCAACGCCTTCAGTTACACCCAGATCCTCAGTGGGGCACTCCTTGAGTGTCTTCGATATCCCAACCGGCGTGCGATAGAGCGCCGAGTCCGGACCTGCCTCTCGTTACCGTCGAAGCTCCAAGGAACCGCAGGAGCTTCGAAACTCATGAGATTTCGCTGCCTCATTGAACAACGCGATATCACCTACCGAGAATCTCACCGCCCGGAAAAGCGCGGCAGACACCTCTGTCAATCTGTTGGTGACACTTATGTCCTGGCGCCGCAGCGGCGCTTGTCGAAGTACCCTGAAAGGCGTTACTCACGTCTTATCTCCGATTACATTACCTCTCAAAGGAGGATTATCGGCGCTGGCGCAGGCTGGAGATTGTCCCCCAACGGTCGGGAAAGGTATAATGGAGAAATCAATTAAATCAATAGCGCGCTGAAGTATCGCCTTGGTCTGACCGTGTTTAGGAGAGACGGCAATGACATGTCCGATGCAGTCTCGGAAGTCCCCTTTCTTGACGATCGGCGCCTTAGGTTCGACATAGATTTTTACGTCAGCGACGCCTAGTATAGCAGCCGCCCGATTACATCCAACAATCCAGTCGAGGCTGCCATCACATTCTGGAACTAGGAACCGCGCGATCGCATTCTGCTGCGAATGCCTCCGCCGTAAATCCCATTTCTCGCCGGCGGCCAGCTTGATGTGCTCGGATATAAGATCGATACCGTAGGCCAGCTGGATCAATTGGGGAGTAGGCGTACCTGAAATGCGCGGATTGACCTCAATTACGACTGGGCCGCGCTTCGCCCACCGCAGCTCAACGTTCGTTGGCCCCCAACCGAGGCCGAGAGCGGGCAAACAGCTCAGCGAAATATCAGTGATACGCTCACGCTCGCCGTGATTCAGCGGGGCTGGAAAGGTCCACTCACGATAGACGAAATGCGGTGGCGGGCCGAAATCAACGGTGCCAATTCCGATGACCTCCTTTCCTGCTATCTCGGACCAATATTGGGGGCCTTGTACGTATTCTTCGACTAGTATCCTAGGCGAACTCCGCCATATGTGTTTCCCGTCCAACAGATAGCGTGTATGTTCGACCAACTCATTGACGTTCCGGCACAGTCGGACACCCATGCTGCCGCTGCCTGCGGCTGGCTTGAGAATCACCGGAAAACCGATGTCCACAGCGAAGTGTTCTACGTCTCTCCCATTCGTGGCCATGCGGTAAGCCGGCATTGGGACGCCGGCCTCGGCGAGAAGCTGACGTTGAACGAATTTGTCACAGCACCGTTCGATGGATATCGGATTCGGTCCCGGTAGGTCGAAATACTGGCAGAGCTTGCCAACTGTCGCATAGAATGACTCCTGGGCTCCGGTAATGCCAGCAATGGCATGGGTCAGACCCAGCCGGGAACATTCACTGATCAGGGCGTCGAGATTGCCTGTATCGACCCGGATGATATCAATTCCACCCGCCGCAGCATAGTCATACCGACCCGGGTTAGCTGTCAGGATAATTGGATAATAGCCAAGACGTTGGGCCCCTTGGATGTATCGCACCATATTACCTGCGCCTTCAATGAAGATGAGCGCTCTTCTCGACAATGGCTCTTGACTTCCACGTTGCGCCGCACTGCGGCCGAGACAATCCCGCATCTGGTTCTTTAGCCCTGCCTGTCACCTAACACAGTGCCGAATGTACCATCGTCCATGATTTGCGGTTGCAATGAAATTGCGAATTTGCTTGAAGCTTTCGTGGCAATTGCGAGCGACATGGATGCAGATTCCGACGATTTACCGGACGGCATTCCGATCAAAAGCCGGACAGTTTTGAAGTGCCTTTGGTCAGCAACCTGGGCATGCACTCCTCGACGGTAGAGGAGTTGCGCATGCCGAAGAGAGGAAGGCTGACCATGAGACAATTGAGCTATGCTTCGCCTGAGCGCGGACGGCATAAGCGTTCGCGACATTACCACCCTGCCTGGGATTGCGGCGGCACCGTACAAGCCCAAACAAGCCCAACATAGAGCGAGCGACTGCGGCCGGTCTTTCCTGGCCGTTGCCGGCGGAGCTGACTGACGACGTTCTCGAACATCAGCTCTTCTGCCGTCAGGGCGTCAAACAAGGAATACGCCAACGCACCGAGCCCGACTGGCGCGCGCTGGCGGTCGAACTGAAGAAGCAGGGCGTGGTGCTGTCGATCCTGTGAGAGGCGTATCGGGCCGTCCTCTTTAGAGGCTTCGGGCGGCGACTGACGCCAACGATGCGGCAGATCCATGTCGCCGGTGACAAGGTGTTCGTCTACTCCGCCAAGACGCCAAGAAGCTCCCGATCGTGGACCGCGCCACCGGTGAGATCCGCGAGGCCGAGATCTTTCTAGGTCGCCTCGGGCCTAACCGGATTGGCTCGCATGTGCGCATGTTCCGTTCTTCGGCGGCGTTCGGCGCCTGATTGTCCCGGATAACCTGAAGTCTGGCGTGAACCGTTCGAGCTTCTACGATCCAAAAGATCAATCGCAGCTTCGGCATGATGGCTTCCCACTACGGTGTAGGGGTCTGCCGGCATGGCCGAGGTGACCGAAGGATAAGGCGAAGGTCGAAAGTGGCGCCCGTTTCGCAGAACCGATCTTAGCCTTGTCGATGTCATCCGTAGACTTCAGGTGCTTGTGGTGCTGGCGTCGCAGGCAAAGAAGGTGAGCATGCGCTCCGTGCTCTCCTCAACCCACGTCGCTAGCTTTGGATAGGCGCCTAGCCATTTGGACAGCCATGCGGCGACATCCGCTTTGGCCTCGACGAGATCGCGCCGGTCATAGAGCCCGCGCAACTCCTTTAGCAATCGTCGCCATGTTTCCCTCGGCGGATGATCGAGCGCGTTCCGGAGGACGTGCACGCAAGCAGCGCTGCCAGGCTGCTACGTGGCGCATATCCAAGACCTGCCTGCAGAGCACGAGGTAGGTGACGCATCAATCGTTGCAATGCCCTGCACCGAACCTGAGTAGCAAGCCCCGAGAGCATTAACAGCCATGTCCAAGCCCGCGAGCCAGCGTTCGCCGACATTGAATGTGTCTTCAAAATTATGGCCCTACCCGGACGCTTCTGCTGCTTTTTCCGTTATCATCTGTTGAGTCGCGAACCTTCTCGTTCAGTGGATCGTAGAAGGCCGATAGCCTGGCTTCAGCCGGATAACGTTTTCCGGCTATCTCGACCTCAAAGCTGGACTCTTCGAGGAACTCCCTATTGATGCCGTCTTCACGGATCAGATATGCCAGCCCCAGTGAAGCGCCGACACGGTGGCCGAACGCGCCGGAGGTCACATGACCGATGACTGATTTGCCAAGCCAAACGGGCTCCTGATGGTATAGCAATGGCCCATCGGGGTCGCTTATCCTCAGCTGAACAAGACGCCTGGAAACAGGCCCTTTGTCCTTCTGACGAAGAAGAGCGTCACGGCCAATGAAATCCCATTTCTTCAGATTGACCGCGAAACCAAGTCCCGCTTGATAAGGAGTATCATCGGGGCCGATGTCGTGACCCCAGTGGCGGTAGCCTTTTTCGACCCGCATCGATCCGATCGCGAAATAACCGCCATGCCTCAAGCCATGCCGTACACCGGCTTGCGCCAAACGATCGAAGACGTGGCAAGCGAACTCGGCGGGAACGTAGAGTTCCCATCCTAGTTCGCCCACGTAGGTGACCCGACTTGCCCTCGCTTTGGCGTAACCGATCTCTATCTCTCGGCTCGTGCCGAACGGGAAGGAGGAGTTGGAAAAATCCTCTCCAGCAATTTCGGAGAGAAGAACACGGGACCTCGGTCCCATAAGTCCGAACATGGGAAGTCCAGAGGTCACGTCTGTTATGAAGACGTGTGTTTCGTCGAGGGCATGCCGACGCAACCATGTCATGTCCTTAGTCTGTGACATCGCTGCTGTCACATAGAGGAAGGCCGTTTCGGCAAGACGGGTTATCGTGACGTCGGCTTCAATCCCTCCGCGCTCGTTCAGGCATTGGGTGTAAACAACGCGACCGACGGGCACATCGACATCGTTCGCGCAGATCCTGTTGAGGAACGAGCACGCATCCCGACCCTCGACGCTGAACTTGACGAAACAGGACTGGTCGAAAAGCGTGACGTGCTCGGCAGTATTGCGGCACTCTTGTCCGACAGTATCGAACCAGTTTTGCTTTCCGTACGAGTATCGGATCTCGCGTTCTGCGTCACTGGTGGTGAAGTAGCCGGGGCGCTCCCATCCCGACATCTCGGTCCAGACCGCCCCCGCTTGCTCCAGGCGATCGTGGATCGGGCTTTTGCGAACGTTGCGTGCAGTTTCGAACTGGCGATACGGCCAGTGCATGTCAAACAGAAGCCCGAGGCTTTCCTTGGTCCTGTCATGGAGGTAAGATCTGTTGGACTGGAACGGCATCATTCGGAGGACATCTACGTCGACCAGATCGACTTCGGGGTGCCCCTCCTTGATCCAATATGCCAATGCCTTTCCAACACCACCAGATGACAGGATACCTACCGAATTGAAGCCACTCGCGGTGTAGAGGCCCTCGACCTCAGCCGTTTCGCCAAGGAGATAACGGTTGTCAGGAGTGAAACTCTCCGGACCGTTGAAGAACAGCTGGATCCCTGTGTTTGCCAGGACCGGAACCCTGTTGACGGCCATTTCAAGAATGCGTTCGAAATGGTCGAAGTCTTCAGACAGTGAATCGAAGCAGAAATCGGGCGGGATTCCATCTTGGCCCCAAGGTTTCGCGTTTTTCTCGAAGCACCCCACCAGCAGCTTACCCGCGTCTTCCTTATAGTAGGTCTCCTCGTCTGCTACGAAGAGGACGGGTAGGCACGATGGAAGGTCAGGAACAGCTTGCGTGACCGCATAGAAATGTTCGGCTGCATGAAGAGGCAGGGAAACGCTAGCCTTGGCCGCAAAATCGCGTGACCACATCCCGCCGCAAATCACCACCTTCTTCGTTCGAATTTCCTCGGTGGCCGTACGGACTCCCTTTGCCTTGCCGAATTCAACCAGGACTCGCTCTACCGGAATTTGCTCAATGATTCTGACGCCCGCCATCCTAGCACCCTTGACATAGGCTTGGGTCACGTCGGCCGGATTGACCTGACCGTCATTGGGGGCCCAGATACCGCCGACGATGCCCTCGAGGTTCAGCAGCGGCCATCTTTCTGCGATTTGTTCCGGAGTGACCGGGTCCATTTGCAGGCCGAAGTTGCGGCCCATCGATGCGCCGCGAAGAAGCTCCTCGAGCCTTTCCTCGTGCTTCGCCAATCGCAAGGCACCGTTTTGTTTGTAGCCAGTTTCCTGACCTGTCTCCTCGGCCAGGGAGCGGAAAAGCTCGCCAGTGTATTTGGCTAGTTCGGTCATGTTGCGGGTCGACCGGAGTTGGGTGACCAATCCCGCCGCGTGCCAGGTGGTACCGCAAGTCAGTTGCTTGCGTTCGAGCAGAACCACGTCGGTTATGCCGAGTTTGGCGAGGTGGTACGCGACCGAGCAACCCGCGATCCCTCCTCCAACGATGACTACTTCGGCGCTTGTAGGAAGCATTCTTTGCCTTTCTTGCGGTCCGCGATGAAGTATTGAACTTGTTCCTTGTTCCTTGTTCCTTGCCCCCGACCACGCACGAAGCGCGACCGCCGAATGGAGGTAGGACGTCAACTACCGGGAGGCCGTGTCCGACAGTCTCGCTGGAACCTCCGCAACCGGCCTCGACCCTGCGCAGGTTGATGGCTGGGGCTAATGTCCTATTGGCCCTCGCCGCTCGGCAAGGGCGACGGGTGTGGCGCTGAGGACCCCCAGCCGGCCATAGCATGCCGGCGACAACAATGCAGAAGCGGATCCCCGAACAGCTCTCATTGGGAAGCTAGCTCGGCCATCATCTTCACCAGTGGGCCGGAGAAGTTACTGTCCATGGCGGTGCTGTTCTCGAGCACGCTGAAGTAGACTACCACAGTGCCGGTGTCGGGGTTCGCTATCATGTACTGGCCGCCGTAACCGCCGTGGCCCAGGACCGTCCCGTCGGTCATGGTTTGGCGGCTATACCGGCGTGACTTCTGGTAGGAAGGCCCGGGATTGCGGCGGGTGTCTTCGATGAAGGCGGCATTGCCCACGCGGCGGCCTTCGACACCCTCACCTTTGCGCGCAAAGAGCAGGCCGTAGCGCGCGAGGTCCCGGGCGGACAGGCAGGCGCCGCCATTGACCAGGGGCACGCCCTCTCGGTCGCAGGTGATGTGAAAACATCCTTCGATGCCGGCGGCCTCGACGATTTCGATCAGCCAATCGCGCAGCGGCCGGCCACTGGTGCGCTCTACAATCCAGCCAAGCACATCGCTATTGGGAGACTTATACAGCGCCTCTCCGGTACGATTTGTCAGGTCACTGCCGGTGATGCCGCATATGAAAGAGCGTGTCGTCCCTTCCATCTGGCCATCCAGCGGTAGTCGCCAGCCGTACGCGGCCTCCATGTCGTAGATCGCGGCGTAGGGGTCACCGTAGTCCTCGCTAAAGTCGTTCGCCACATTCATGTCGGCCACCGCCCTAACAGTGGCCTCGGCGTAGCCTGTGCCGATCTCCGGAAGATAATTGCGTACCTGGTCATCCAGGTCAACAAGGCCGTCGGCCACTGCGCGGCCGAGCATTAGGTTGAGTGTCGTCTTGGTAATGGACTGAATGGGATGCGGCCTCTCGGGCCCGAAGTCCGGCGCATAGGCCTCGTAGAGGATACGATCGCCGCGCACTACGATGAATGCCGAGAAATGCGGCATGGCAAGGAACCGGGCGACGCCGGCTCGCTCGCCAATGGTCCAGTCGATCTCCTTCCTGAGCGGTAGGACCCTGGGGGCGCGAAACGATATGGCATAGCGCATTGTGGTGTGTAGGTTATGGAAGCCCCTACGTCGTTGGTCGGGCTGGTTCCAGCGCGGCTTGTTCTCGAACACGGTGACAAGGTCGGGATTGGCGATGGAAGACAGCGTCATTCAGCAGGCCTTTGCAAAAAAGGTTCTTTCGAGGGAGTAGTAATAAACGCAGGCTGCGCGTGGTTGAGTGGTTTCAGACCTTCAATTTTCAGCGCTATTTTGGGGCGACGGAGCGTGGCGACGCAGACGGGCGATGACGACTCGTTATCCTGGAAGTAAAATCAACGGGAGACAGTCTCCGCTCAAAGAGTGTCGCGGGATCGCGTTCTAGCGGTAAATGGCATCTGAAGCTGTGCTCTGTATCATCCGGGGTTGATGAAGGTTCGGGGAACACGCGGCCGCAGATATCCTGCGCGTAACGACAACGGGTGTGGAACTCGCAGCCGGACGGCCGCCGCAACAGACTCGGCATCTCACCCCTGACCTCTATCCGGTTCAGTACCGCATCCGGGTCCGGCTCAGGATTGGCCGCAAGCAGAGCTTCCGTGTAGGGGTGTCGCGGTTGATCGAAGATGCGTTCCGTCGAGCCGACCTCAACAAAGCGACCGAGATACATGATTGCCATTCGATCGGCCATATGGCGCACAACGTTAAGGTTGTGCGTGATGATCAGGACAGCCATCCCGAGTTCGTCTTGAAGCCGGGCGAGAAGATTGAGCACCTCGCCCTGGACGGAGACGTCGAGCCCCGCCGTCGGCTCATCGGCAATAATCAAGTCCGGGTTCAGGGCGAGGGCTCGCGCGATCCCGATGCGCCTGGCTTGACCTCCGGAAAGCTGATGGGGATAGCGGCGAGCAAAATCTGCCGGCAAGCCGACCATACGCAGCAGGCGCTTCGCTTCGCCACCCACATCGCAATCCTTTAGTCCGTGGATGCGAAAGGGCTCTGTGAGAAGCGATTGTACCGTCAACCTTGGCGAGAGTGAGCCGAGAGGATCCTGGAACATCATCGCCATGCGCCGCAAATAGGGCTTGCGTTCGGTCCGGCTGAGATCCTCAATTTCCTGCCCGTCGAATGTGATGCTACCACTTACAGCCCGCTGCAGACCGATTATCGTGCGCGCGATGGTGGATTTGCCGGAGCCGCTTTCACCGACAAGGGCGAGTGTCTCGCCCTTCCGGATTTCAAAGGACACACCGCATACCGCGTCGATGAAAGGGTCTTTTGTCCCGGTTGCGAGCGCCTTCAGAGGTCCCATGGTGCGGAAGCGGACATGCAGGTCCTTAACTCGAAGCAGCGGGTTCATGCGGAAACCAATCGCTTTTCGTCCAGGAGATGGCATCGGGCGACTTGGTCCAGGCCGATGCGGTGCTCGACCGGATTCTCTTGCACACAGCGATCGAATGCCTGCGGGCAACGTGAGCGAAAGATACACCCTAGTTTGGTGCCGAGAAGGCTTGGCACCTCGCCGGGGATACTCGGCAATGTGCGTGTGCTTTTTTTGATTCGCCCGGGATCGCACTCAAGCAAAGCGCGCGTGTAGGGGTGAGCTGGATTGTGGAAGATGTCGCGGACAGATCCCTCCTCTACGACTTCGCCCGCATACATGATAACGACTCGATCGCACAACTCAGCCACCGCTCCGAGATGATGGGAGACAAAGAGAATGGAACAACCAATTTCCTTCTGCAGTTGTTTGAGAAGATGAATAATCTGCACTTCCAGCGTTGCATCAAGCGCAGTGGTCGGTTCGTCGGCGACGAGCAAAGCCGGTTTCACAAGAAGCGCCATGGCAATGCAAACGCGCTGGCGCATGCCGCCAGAAAAATGATGCGGGTAGGCGCCAACTCGGCTTTCGGGATCGGGAATTCCGACCCGGTGAAGCATCTCGAGTGCCCGGGCTCGCTTTTCGCCCCTGCTGACTTGTTCGTGGTGTTGGATGTCGATCATGTGGCTGCCGATGGTCCGCACCGGATTGAGCGCAGTCATCGGATCCTGAAAGATCATTGAAAGCCGATCTCCGAGCAGGCTCCGACGCGCTGGAGCACGCATTTTCAGCAGGTCCTTACCTTCGAACAGAATGCTGCCGGCCGTCACTTCTGCATTGTCTGGAAGCAGACCCATCACTGTATAAGCGAGTGTCGACTTCCCAGATCCGCTTTCCCCTACAATTCCAACCACCTGTCCGGCTGGCAAATCGAACGACACATTGCGCAACGCATGTACGCGCCCGCGCGGCGTACCGAAATCGAGATTTAGGCCACGGATCTCAAGGACTGACCTAGGGGATACCGAATCGTCGCGTCTCATAGGTCTTTCCGCAATTTGGGATCGAATATATCGCGCAGCGCCTCGCCCAGAAATGTGAAGCCGAGCGTTGCAAGGACAATTGGTATCCCGCCGGCGATGACAAGCCACGGCGTCCTGTCGATATAATTATAACCGTCGTTGAGGATCGCTCCCCAATCCGGGGTCGGGGGGCGCACTCCCATGCCCAGGAAACTGAGACCTGCCTCTACAGCGATGACAGCCGGCACGTCCATGCTCACCAGAATCATAAGGGGGCCCAGGACATTGGGCAGTATGTGCACGGCCAGAATGCGCGTCGTGCCGGCTCCCATGCTGCGCTCTGCGGCGATGTACTCGCTGCTACGCTGCGCTTCCGTCTGGGTGCGCACGACGCGCGCGTAAATGGGCATCGATGTTGTTGCGATCACCAGGATGACACTTGCTAAGCTTGGCCCCAAAAGCGCGATCATGGCCAGCGCAAAAATAATACTTGGAAACGACCTGATCGTATCGAAGACAAGCAGGAGCAAATTGTCGAGCCAACGTGGACCGAAGCCTGCAATCAAGCCTAGTACCAAGCCGACCGCGAGCGCACTGCTCAGGGAGACGGAGGCGGCAAGCAGCGGGATGCGGCTGCCCATGATGGCGCGAGAGAACGTGTCTCGGCCTAATTGGTCGGTGCCCAGAATAAAATCGAGTGAAGGTGGCGCCAGACGCGGCCCGACCATGATGCGGGTCGGATCATGTGTGACGACAAAAGGAGCAAAGATCGCACTTGCTACTATCAGGATGACAAGCACGGCTCCGACCACGCCTACGCGGTTTTTGCGAAATTGCCGCAAAAAAGCGCCAAAAGGACCGGCCTCAGCGGCATCATTTGGTCCGAGACGGCTGGAAACGATCACCATGTCAGAGCTTTTCCCGGGTTCGCGGATCGAGGAACGCGTTGGCCACATCGGAGAGCGTTGTGGCGGTAACGATAAGGAAGGTGGTGACGAGGACCACGCCCATCACAATGGGATAGTTCCGCGTATTGACCGCGCTCACGATCAACGCTCCGATCCCAGGTCTCGCAAAGACTACTTCGACAAAGACAGCGGAGGAAAGCAGCCAAGCTATGCCTACTCCTATTATGGTCACAGTCGGCAGGATCGCGAGTGGCAGCGCGTAGCGCGCAACGATGCGCCATTCCGAGAGTCCGAACGAGCGAGCCATGCGTACGTGATTTTCTCCAAGGATTTCAAGCATGGACGCCCGCACCAGTCGGGAAATGTACCCCACCCAGCCAATTCCGATGGCAAAGGCTGGGAGGATGAGATGGATAAGTACATCACGGAAATTATTCCCGGCTCCAATGGCTGGTAACCAACGCAGGGTCACCGCAAAAATCAACAGCACGTAGACGGCCACGACGAAAGAAGGAATTGCGATCGTGGCGACCGTCACGACGCTGGCCACCTGATCTACCAAGGAGTTGCGCCGAATGGCCAGGTAGCAGCCAAGCGGCACAGCTATCATAACCGCCCAAAAGATCGAGACCAGGATTAGTTCAATTGTATAAGGCAATTGCTCGAAGACAATGTCTGCAACAGGCCTCTGACTGAACACGTCAAAGCCGAGATCGCCATGAAGCAGCCCGCCGAAGAAGGCGACAATTTGCACAACGAGGGGCTTGTCGAGGCCCATTTGTTGATGCAGCTGCGCCTTCATTTCAAGTGTCGCCCGCGGGCCGAGGAGAACCGCGGCAGGATCGCCGGGCACTGCCCTGATCATTAGGAACAATAGCGTCACCGCGATCGCAATGATTGCAATCGCGAGGACGATACGCTTGCCGAGATATAGCCACATATCGCCTACGCCGCTGGAGCTAAACCGGCTTAAAATCGAGGAATAGCGGGCGTCCGTCCGGGAGTGTCGCGGCCTTCATTCGCGTGGTGCGATGCATAACTGGATTGCCTCCGTAGGTCAGGAACCGGAAGGCGCCGGACTCCTCCATAAGATCCTGCATCTCATGATAGACCTTGGCCCGCTCGCCCGGATCGCTGATGGTCACTCCCTTGGCACTGAGCTCGTCGAAATGGTCGCTGCGGAAGCGCTCCCAGTTCCACACGCCCACTTGATCTTGTACCCACCAGGACGTTGCGTAATGCGGATCAGGCAAACCGTTGAAATACATAACGCTGAGCTGCATCTCCTTCCAGCGATCGCCTTCCGATTCCACGCCGAGCGTCCAGAAGGAGCCGCTATCCTGGACATTAATTTCTACCGTGATGCCGATCTGCGACAATTGTGCCTGTACTGTCTGGGCTATAGTCGAATAAGTGCTCTCGTTCAGGCAATCGATGGTCAAGTTCAGATCGCTCACTGCGGCCTTGTCCAAGAACTCCTTGGCTTTTGCGAGATCACCTTCCGGCGGGATGAGCGCACTCTCCCGATGCCCCACAATACTGGGAGGAACGGTACCTGTCGCGACCTCCGCCTGTCCAGCATATGCGGCATCCAGGATCTGGGGCACGTTGATCGCCCACTGGATCGCCTTGCGGACATTGATATCCTTCAGCTTCGGATGATCAATATTCATGCCGATCCAGTAGTAACGGAGCGAAGAATGTTCCTCGATTTCGGTTTCGGCGGGCGGATTGCTCTTTACTGTCGCAAATGAATCGAGACTGATTCTGGTGAAATCAACGTCGCCCGCCTTATAGGCGCGTTCCGCCGTCTTGTCGTCGTTAATCGGGATGATGCGGATCTCGTCGAAGCCCGGCTTTGGCCCAGACCACTCTGGGTTTCGGGTCAGAACAGTATACTGCTTCGCCTTCAACTCCGCGAGGACATACGGTCCCGAGAAGGCCGGCGGCTTCAGGCCGAAACTGCTGCCATTGCCGGTTGCCTTCATCACCGCATCCTCGGAAACGATATGGCCCACTCCAAAGGGGAGCGCGACATTCCAGACCGGCACGAATGGCGTCTTGAATACGACCACGCCCGTATAGTCATCCTCGATATCGACATGATCGAGTGGCCCCCAATCGGGCTTGATCGGTGAGTTGTGCTTGATGACGCGCTCGAAGGAGAATTTGACATCCCTGGCGGTCATTTCGCCGTGACCGCCGGTGAACGTTATGCCTTTCCTTAGATGGAAGCGGATGTGGGTGGGGTCGACCTGTTCGATCTTTTCTGCCGCTTCCAGTTCCCAGCCCCATTCGGAGCCCGGCTTGTACTTAATAAGCTTAGAATAGATGCAATTTGTCACGTCTATGTCCCCGAAACCGACGTAGAAGCCGGGGTCGAGAGTGTAGACGTCGCCATCGGCGCGCACCTTGAGCACCTTCCCTTGCGCTGCCCAAATGGCCCGCGACAATGGCATCCCAGCGATAACTCCCCCGCCGAGCGCGGCGCCGGCCCTGAGAAGGGTCCGGCGGTTCAAACTACCGAGGATGTCTTTCATGATCTGTTCCTCCCCTTCATTTTGAGCGATTTCCCGGTTCGGAGGAAACCGCTTATGGTGCTAAGATTCCATTCTTTCAGCAACATCGATCGACGTCTTCGCCTTTTCAACTCCCGAAGAACCGGAGCAGCAGGCGTTTTGTCCGCAAGTCCATCACGCGCTCCTGCCTGCATGAGTTGTGCTCAGTCACATCCTTCCGAAGCCAGGGCGCGAGTGTTGACCCGTCTTCGGGTACGATATCCGACCGCTCGACCTGATAAAGGAAAGCGCGTTCCTGGCTCAATTCGCTGTTACACCGGCATCTTTTATCAAAATGAGCTTGTCCACATTGACGGGGCGGTGCTCCCAATTGTCCGTTCATGCTGGCGATGGTCACGTCCTCGAAATCCCCCGATGCGAAAGATGTCGAAGTCAGCACTCCATCCTCCTCTCTATGCAGATTACTCCATGTAGCTTGGATCATCCTTATCGAGGAAGATTTGCTTTAGCTGCTCAAAGTGAGCGTAGGCCATTCCCGTGTAGTCCTGCCACGACTCAGCAGTCTTGCGCGCAATCTCGGGGGACATGACACTAATTGGTTGTCCGCTCGCATAGGCGAGCATCAGGTTCTTTGCGGCCCGCTCAAGAAGATAAAGGTGCTCAAAGGCCTCTGGAATAGACTGCGCTGTCACCGTGACACCGTGATTGCCCATTAGCAATATGGGGCGGGTGCCAAACGCGTTAGCCAGTCGCAATGCTTCGCCCGGATCATCAGCCATCCCGCCGAACTCGAGATCGATCCCGACGAGACCGTTGAACCGAGCCGTGATTTGATCGACCGATTTCAGCACGGGATCACGAAGGCTCGCCAGGGCCGTGCAATATGGTGGATGCGCATGGAACACAACGCGTGCAGATGAAAGTTTGCTGTGCAGCGCGCTGTGAATGCACCAGGCCGTAGCGTCGGGACCGTTCGGACTCTGGGGACTCTCTGCATCCTCGGCGTCCAGGAGAAGAAGATCGCTCGCCTTGACGAGCAAGAAATGCTTCCACTTGGGATTTAGGAGGAATGTCTTTCCGTCTGGCGAAACGGCGCAGCTGAAATGGTTACCTACGCTTTCGTGCCAATCAAACTTGGCGGCAAGCCGGAGAGCGGCGGCAAGATCGACCCTCAGTTCCCGCTCCGATGGACAGCTGATTGCAACAACACCTGGCTTCATTTGTCGCCTTTCCTACATCCGACACTGAAATATGTCGCGCCCAGCCACTTTTCAGCAAGACGCAAACTCGTTAAGTTATGATAGGCTAGGAGTTATAATGATGTGGCGTCGTTTGCCCCCATCCCGCATGCTCGTCATGTTTGAAGCTGTGATTCAATGTGGCGGTGTCACACGCGCAGCGACGACTATGAATGTGTCTCAGCCGTCAGTGACCCAAACGATCAGACAACTTGAGGAGCATATTGGTGTCCCGCTGTTTGATCGGACCGTCCGCCCGCTGCGGTTGACGGAAGCAGGCCGCCTACTTCACGAGGCTACCTATTCCGGCTTCAATAACATAATCTCCGCTATTGATGAAATGAGCTGGCTAAAGGGCTCGAGCGTGCGGCCTTGCACGGTCGCTGCGCCGGTGGGTTTCGCTACCTACTGGCTCATGCCACGTCTTGCTCACTTCAGTGCGCAATACCCAGATTATCCCGTGAACGTGCTGACCACTCAGGAAGGTGCTCCGCTACTCAGCCCAAGGGTGGACATCGCAATTCGTTTCGGGAGCGGCCCATGGACGGATGGCCAGTCCGATAACCTTTTCGACGAGAGGATTCGTCCAGTCTGCTCTCCTGCGCTTGCGAGAAAAAGCACCGATAATAACATTCCCTTCGATAACGTCACTCTCATCCACGTTGAGTTTAACGACAGTCGCTGGACCTCTTGGGATGAGTACTTGCAGATGACGCAAAGGCCAAAGCGGGGCATTCGCAATAGTCTCCATTTCACAAATTATGTGCAAGCTGCGCAGGCAGCGTTGGACGGTCGGGGGTTAATGTTGGGATGGCGCTCGATTACCTACGACATGGAGCGGGAAGGCAGACTGGTTCCCATGTACGGAGACGCAGTAGCCGCGAAGGACTCGTTCGTTCTGGTGCGAAAGTTTGATTCGCGTAACAAATCCGTCGAACTGTTGGCCGGCTGGCTGATAGAGAAAGCGAAATGCTATTGATAGTCAGGGATGACGCGTTTTCTGCAGCCTTTCGATGCTTTTTATTCTCGCGGTTCGTCGCTGATTGGCCCGTGGCTCGGCAGCTCAACTCAAGCCAAACATGCGGAGCTCCCGCATACGCTTACCGAACGGGGCGCGAGCTGCGGGTCCCCGGGGCCCGTGTCCGCAACGCTCACCCTCATCAACTTGCCCGAAGAAATGCGTCGTTCGCTGATCGGGGATCAAAGAGTGAAATGGCTCAGCACGATCGTTTCAAGATTTGACGCGGGTGTCCAAGGTCTACTTCTGCTGACGTGCTCACCTGAAATATCCTCGGTTCGAGGTTAGCTTTCCTCGGATGATGAGACAGGCAATTAGCGATCGATGTTATGACGAACAGATCGTTGGCATTCTGAAGGAGCACCAGGCGGGGCTTTCGGCAACGGAGCTGTGTCGCAAATACGGTGTGAGCGACGCGCCCTTCTATCAGTGGCGCTCGAAGTATGGCGGCATGACCGTATCGAAGCGGCTGAAGAGCCTTGAACAGGAGAATGGCAAGCTGAAGGGTCTGCTGGCCGATGCCATGCTCGGACGTCTCGACCTTGCGCGAGATGCTCGGAAACTTCTGAGCACGGGTCGAGGGGAGGACTGCCGTGACCTGGGCGATCGAGAACAAGGGCTATTCGCAGCGTCGGGCCTGCGGACACGTCGGTAAGCGCGTAGGCCATATTGCATCGAAGCATCGCCGCTGGCAGGGCTGTGGGCAAGCCATGACGCCACCATCCGAGTAGCGTCAATGCCTGCGCGCTGTTCTCCGAATAGCGGATTGAACTTCGAGCGATAGCGATTTCGTTCTGGAATATTGTCACAATTCAACTATCCCAAGCTCAATGGCCTTTATTGCAGCGACAGTTCTGCTACGCACACCCAACTTTCTCATTACGTTTTTCAAATGGAAATTCACGGTGTTAGCAGATATACTCAAAATCTTTCCAATCTCCCATGCGGTTTTACCTTTCGCGACCCATAAAACGCACTCCCTCTCTCTTGGGGAAAGTTTAGAATCTACTCGGCTATCACGCGAATTTTCAAGTTTTATGACCTTTTGATGGAAATAAAGCGCCGCAAGTTGCAAGTAGGCAACTTCTCCATTTTCGAATTCTCGATCCCATGGTTTAGCAAAGCTCATAAGTGCTAAGCTTCCCTTAGGCCCGTGCAATGGTACGCTCATGCCTGATCTCAACCCGAAGGTCGCTGCCTCATCAAAAACGCGCCGTTCGTCTTCGGTTGTGCTTGCGTCTTCGTAAACCTCCCTCCATCGAAAGGCGTCAGGCCGCTTTCTACCTATCTTGACGATGGGATCTATAAGATAATAGCCTATTTCTAAATACCGTTCCTGCCATTTTTCATGATAATTCAGCGTCATCGCTGGATCGCTTTGGAACTGCCTCAGAGATTGTTGATCGTGGGCATGAGAGCTATAGGCGATCCATAGGCAACCAAAATTCAGAACAAAAGCAGATAGAGCATCGAACAGCTGCTGAGATTTAGCAATATCATCAGTCTGGTCCAGGAATTGGCCGAACGTGACGCCAAACGCCTCCCCGACTGGATTCGCCAAGTGAATAGATGGGGTCAGAGAAGAGTGGTCGGGCACTCTTGTTGCCGGCCTTCGAAGTTGAGCGCCCCAGTCATCGACGAGCGTCCCATGGCCTCTGCTCCGCAGCCATTTGCGCCGGATGTCATGGGATGTGCACAAAGTTTGCCCCCGCTAGGCTGCTACGGGCCGTTGTTAGAAGGCCGACATCGAGATGAGACCACACTCATGCCGGCGTGTGGCGTCGGTGGCACCTAGGATGTCTGCCAGCGGCGATGATCGCAGCGCGGTCAGCGAGATTGTTTCTGAGCTTACGTAATTCAATCGACGGCCGCCTAAACCATGATGCCCAGACCTTTGAACCGCGTCGCGACCAGCAAAGGCTCGGCCATGACTGCTACGCTGACATTTTTCGGTGGGGCAGATCATAGGAGCACTTCCGCTGACGCGTTCGGAAAATCTCCTGCATCGAACGTGCCAGACTGAAGCCAATCAAAAAAAGGAGAGCAGGCCGCATTCCTCTTGTATCCGACATCGAAGGACAAAGCCTACAACGGCGGCCGTTTCGCATGCCGTCCTTTTGCTGGTGCTCGATACGGCAGCTCCGCACCAGAGATTCTTCTTAGGAGGTTCGACATTCGGCGCGGAGGCCTTTGCTCGATGACGCTGGAACACCGAGGTTGTCGGCGCCGCGATGCAGCAGAAAGCTGTCACTGGCGCCATCCAGGCGTCGCCCACGAGCGGCGCGCAGCGAGCGCTCGGCCAACCTGAGATACTCTCCGAGCGCTCGCGCCATCGCTACGGCAATCCTATGACGATCACGACTGAATGTGCACGAGGTTATTCTGGCACCGAAATCAAGGCCGTTGCGAGGTTATTGGCGGGTGTGCTGCGCGGCCGTTGCTGACGACGATTGATCAAGCACCTGTTCGCGGATTGGCTACCGCACGACCCTTTTCGTCGCGGACCTTCCTACTTCAATTGAGCGGGCATCGATCAAGTCTGTCCCAGCGCCATATCGAGGATTATCCTACGTGATCAGAGGTCGTGGTCGAGTAGCTCAGCCATTCGGCTTTCGCCCTCACAGATCCGGGCGGGCGGATTTCCCGCACCCGGCTCTTCCCGAGAGTAACCCGCGTCATATCCGTGCTTGCGCCCAAGTTCGAGTGATGCGCGGAGTTGGCAGGGGGAAGCGCGCCGTCAGGGTCTCGAACTCCGACCAGCCCATTCGCCGGCTTTTCTGGCTGCGCCGTCTCAGACAGTGTAGCCATATCCGGCGCATTTGCCGATGGAATCCGTTGAGCGCTGGATAGTTGTGCGGCCTGCCGTAGTAGCCGTAGTGTCCACGCAGAACGGCGGCGAACCACCTGTGCTGCGCAGCCATTGGCGCGTGCATGAGCCGCCAGGCATCCTGGCGCAGCGCCGTCAGCTTGCGCGTCAGGCGTTTCCCTTCCGTCTTGTGCTTCACGATGAACCGGCCATCCCGGGTCCGCCCGCAGTAGTGGGTGAAGCCCAGAAAGGCGAAGGTCTCGGGTCGCCGCTCGCCACGCCGCTGTCGTGAAAGGGCCGCAAACCGCCCAAACTCGATCAGCCGCGTCTTGTCCTCGTGGAGTGTCAGGCCAAAGCCGGCCAGCCGCGCCTTGAGGGCCAACAGCATCTCCTCTGCATCGGCCTTCTTCTCAAAGCCCATGACGAAGTCGTCGGCGTAGCGCACGATCACAACGCGACCGTGTACATGGCGACGACGCCATTGGTGGGCCCAGAGATCGAGGATGTAGTGCAGGAAGATATTGGCGAGGAGCGGACTGATGCCCGCCCCTTGCGAGGTACCCCTGTCCGTCTCTTGCTTCTCGCCGCTCTCAAAGACGCCAGCCCGCAGCCACAGCCCAATGAGCCGTAGGATACGAGGATCAGCGATCCTGTGCGCCACCATCCGCAGCAGCCACTCGTGGTCGACCGAGTCGAAGAAGCTGCGAATGTCGGCATCGAGCACCCAGTTCACACGCTGGCTCATGATCGCCGTATGCAGGGCATCCAGCGCCATGTGGGGGCTCCGCCCCGGCCGGAAGCCGTAGGAAAACCCCAGGAACTCGGCCTCGTAGACAGCACTCAGCGCCTCGGCCACCGCGCCTTGGACGATTGTCTTCCAGCGCCGGCACCCCGAGAGGCCGTTTACCGCCATCGCCTTTGGGAATGTAGGCCCGCCGCACCGGCTGTGGCCGGTAGCGACCGGTGTGGACCCGTTCGCAGAGATCGCGGAGGTTGTCCGTCAGCCGCTCTTCGTACTTCGCCACGGTTATCCAGCACTCGCCTGCCGCTTTTGCCGCCGGAACGCCCGATACAGGGCGGCCTCGTCGACATGATGCAGCAGGGCCGTAAACCGGGTTTGGGCAGCCTGCTTGGCCGCCGCGTTCACCCGCTCGAGGTTCGGCGGCAATGCACTCCGGCTCTGTGTCCGGACCTTGGCTTCCTGAGCGGACTCCCCTCAGGCTGGTCCCTTCCCTCCACTCGCCTCGTTTCCTTCGACGGCTTCACCGGTACTATGAACCAGTCCGACTCCCGACCTCAGCTCGGACAGCAGCTCTGGCAGTACCTTGCTGCTGTCCCCCGCTGGAGACCAATCCAGCGGACCCGGTCGGGCCTCTCATGTTCCAATAATTACCTTCCATGCGTGATCCGGCCATCGACCCCGGCGGAGCGGCATCGTCTCGCGTAACGACGATGCTCATATTGCCTTCGTGTTTAGGGAACACACTCGGCCTCCGCGAACATCCACCTTTCGAGGCTCATTACCGCACCCCGCATGGCTCCTGTCTACACTTCAGACCCCGCGTTGCCGCGACGCCCGCAAGACTCGGTCCCGGCTTCCCCGCTACGGCTTTGGCCGGATGGGACTTGCACCCACAAGCAATCATCAGCTTGGCATGACGTACTCCCATCAGGTGGTGTAGCTGAGGGTTTTGAAGCGCTCGCGAGCGCGCCATTAGTAGCGCTGTAGCGAGTGAGCGGCCTTTCGGTGGTCATCGGCGCTTTCCTGTAGGGTTTGGTTGTTGACGCCAACCCATTTCGGAAGGACCACCGATGACCGACGACATAATGAACCTGCGCACGCTCGCGGAGAGATTCCGGATGCCGATCTGCTGCGCGAGATGATCGGCTTTGCCGCCGAGCGGCTGATGGAGCTGGAGGTGGGCGGCGCCACCGGTGCCGGCCATGGCGAGAAGACCTCTCTGCGGCTCGCCCAGCGGTTCGCCGCTCGTCTCGTCCACCTCCCGCGTCTCCCGGTCCGGATCGCGGTAGCCGTTGCGGGCGGCCGTCGCAAAACCCGCGCGAAGACCAGTACCCGCAGATCAGGTAGCGGCTCATATCGTACGGTCCCAGCTGAGCAATCGCTTCAGCGGGATCAGACCGAGCTCCTGGCCGCTTCGCCGGTGTCGAAGATTCAAACGGCGATTATCAGAAGCGGTAAGTGACACCTGCACCAAGCAACCAAGGGTTTAGCTTGGCCTTGCCCTTCAGATCGGTGCCGGCCACTTTGACGGTAAAATCTGGTTCCAGAAAAAGCTTCTTGACATCGACGTTGATCCCCCAGTGCCGATCCAGCATGTAGTCGAAGCCGACCTGCAGCGCGGCACCAAACGTGTTCTTCACATGGAGAGCATCGGCGCTGCCGACACTTTGATTGTAGAAGACGGTGTAGTTCAGGCCGGCGCCGACATAGGGTCGGAAGGCCCCAAAGTGGGTGATATGATACTGCAGCGTGAGCGTGGGTGGCAGTACCCATACCTTGCCGACATTCCCCAGTGCGCCGATTGCTCCAGTGCCATCAACGTTGGCGTAGGTAGTGGCGAGGATGAGTTCGGCAGCGATGTTTTCGGTGAAGAAATACGAGATGTCGAATTCTGGCGTCACGGTGTCTGAATAGGAGAGATTGGAACCGGCAATCCCGCCGACGTAACCTGAATCGTTGGTTTTCACTCCCAACGCGCGCACGCGAATCTGCCACGGGCTCGACGCCTCCACTGTTCCCTGGTCCTGTGCGACGTAACGTTGCGCAGGGTCTGCCGCCAAAGCCTGCTGACCCACCCCCATCAGGACGATGAGCGCCATCGCACCCTGCGCCGCAACCGTCCGCACTTTTGTCATCATGTTCTCTCCTGGTGTCCGATACCGTAGACTCTGTCGTTTGTGCGCGCGGGATGACTTCTCGTCACTCGCGGGTACAGACGCTCTGCGAAGAGCACTGCATTTGTCGTGCCAACGAGAAGAACCATTGGGAAACCGCACGATTCGCTTCCGACACAGTCGTGTGTCGGAGCTGATACTGTCGCGTTTCGGGCTGATACTGTCGTGTTTTGCACAAACGGACTATCGACCGAAAGCAGGCGAGAGCTATCCCCGCCCCGTTGGCAGAGGGTGAACGAGACAATTCCTCACGAGGTGGTCACGACGCTGGTCATGCGTGGCGGACTCTTCCATCCACAACTTCGATGTCTCATGTGAGAGTGTTCGGCCTGCCAGTCAGGCTTGAGGTGATCGCAATCTCTGGCGGTAGCGCGCTAACGCTGATCCGGTCGAGCATGGTCATATCGAGCATGTGATCTTTCTCCCAGCCGGTCACGCCAGGCTGGAAACTCTCTTCGAACGCGATCGAGAAGAAGGCCGCATGTCGAATTCCATGCGGAGGCTCTCTCTGGAGATCGCCCACGCAGCGAACTCTCCAGCACAGGCTGGCGCTGGATTTCTCGCATGGCATTGAGCCGCGCGATCATCCACCCGCACTCGGGCGATGGAAAACTCGGAAACACATCCCATTCAGGGCTGCCCTAGCCAGCGCTCTTCTAGCCTTCATGATCGCCAAACCCGCCGCGGGCGGAGCGGCCCGGCAATCAGCCCGCTCCGGCCGAGTGACCGCATCGAGTAACCGCCCAGATGCCGGGCACAAAGCGGTCCTGGAATTTTGGGCGCTGCCCGCCAGCGTCGCCAAGTGTTTGCGGTTCGTGGCGATATCAATAGGCGGCTGCGCCGACCGCCCCAGATGCGCTAGCTCCGCACTCGGCAGCCGTCGCGGCGACTCCCAGCCGACTCGCTGCTGACGCGGCCCGTGCGGGTCAGCCGTTTCGAAAGGTGTAACCGTAGCCATTGATCGCCGGCGCACCGCCGAGATGCGTGAAAAGAACCCTCGATTCCTTGGCAAAAAAGCCTTTCTGGACCAGGTCGATCATTCCTTGCATCGATTTGCCTTCGTAAACGGGATCGATGATCATACCTTCGAGCCGCGCGCATAGACGGATGGCATCCTTAGTTTCCGGAGACGGTATGCCATAACGTGGGTAAGCGTACTCCTCGAGCAACACCACATCATCCTCGACCAGTTCCATTTCGAGATCGACGAGCTCCGCTGTATGTTGGGCAATATCCAGCACTTGCGCCTTGGTTTGCGAGGGAGTGGCAGAGGCATCGATACCGATGACGTTGCGATGTCGACCGTCATTGGCAAATCCGACGAGCATGCCGGCATGCGTCGAGCCCGTGACCGTGCAAACGACAATGAAGTCAAATGCAAACCCAAGCTGTTTCTCCTGAGCGCGCAACTCCTCTGCGAATCCCACGTAGCCGAGACCACCATAAGGGTGAACGGACGCGCCAGCTGGTATCGCATAGGGTATGCCGCCCCGGGCCTTGACCTCATAGAGCGCCTTTTCCCAACTGCGGCGGATGCCGATATCAAAGCCCTCGTCGACCAGATGCACTTCTGCGCCCATGATGCGGCTTAAGAGAATGTTGCCGACCCGATCGTAGACGGCATCCTCATGTGGAACCCAGCTCTCCTGAACCAGGAGGCATTTCATGCCAATCCTGGCGGCGACCGCGGCGACCATTCGCGTGTGGTTGGACTGCACGCCGCCGATGGAGACAAGCGTATCGGCATCTGAGGCGATGGCGTCGGGGATGATGTATTCGAGCTTGCGCAGCTTGTTTCCGCCAAACGCGAGTCCGGAGTTGCAGTCCTCGCGTTTGGCGTAGATTTCGACATTTCCGCCCAGATGCTTGCTGAGCCGGTCGAGCTTCTCGATGTGCGTCGGTCCAAAGGTAAGCGGATAGCGTTCGAACTTTTCGAGCATGTTCTCTCCCGCGATGCGTGAATGAGCCGAGAATAGCTATGCACATCAGCTTAAGCGGCATGTTTGATCTGAGGTCAGCTGCTCTTTCCGACGTCTTAGAAGAGCTTGGTACATTCATCGCTTCATTCGCCGTCTCGACACGCAACGGCCAGGCCGGCGTCCCTAGCAATGCCTGTCGCACTGAAAAACTGCATCGCCGGGATTGGAACGACGGAATGCCGTCGCCGTCCACCGCACCCAGCATAGTATTCCTTGAAAGATCCAACCGATGTTCAGGATTGATCGGAAATGGGGTGAATCTGACTTTGATCTCGTCATCGCCTTAGTGGAGCAGCGATATGCCGCCTATCGGAAAGACCGGAGGCACATCGGAAGATTTATTCGTCACCACCTCATCACCGTCTGGCAGCTGATATTCCAACTGCGTCGCAGATCCAACATGCTCAGCCCTTTGGCCAAATCTGCTATGGCCGCCAGACCGCCAGACCAGAAAGAGCACGCTTGCGAAATAGACGATTTGGAGGAGCAGCGAACAAGCCAGCGTCGTGACGACTACTGTGCGGATGGAATGAGAAGCAAAATAGACAGCCAAAGCGTTGCCGCACAGGACCACCCAAAAAGTGCGATAAAAGATTTTGAAGGACAACGCCGTTCTCCTGGTTTCTCGCCACATCATGCAGCGACCTTGTCGGCGGCAAGATGTGTCTGGCAGTTCTTCGGGCAGACGCGGGAGCACGCTCCGCAGCCGACACAGCGGCCGGCATGATCGACGACCATGATCATGCGATTAAGCTCGCCATCGAAGTCGTCGTCTTCGTCGTTGCAGGGGCCGAGGGTTTCGCCTGCCTCATCGACTCCGTAAAGGTGCATGACCTCGCGCGAGCAAACCTTAAAGCAGCGTCCGCAGCCGATGCAGGTCGTGCCATCGATAGCGGTGAGATATTGCGGCATCCAGTTGGAGCCGTCGCGGGTGACGAAGGCGCTCGTCATCGCGCATTCTCCGATGCAGCCAGATCTCTCTTGGCGGCGTCCAACTCGGCAAAAACGGCGAACGTTCTCTCGGCAATCACCTTAATCTCGGTCCAGTTGACCGGGAGGTCTTCGGCAAGGTCGTGCAACTCCATCTTTGCGGTTCCCGCACGTGACTGCAGCTTGCGGACCTTCTTCTGCAGCTCTTCAAGGTTTGACATTAATCCTCCTCGAAAACGGCTTCCGTCACACCAGCGAGACGTCGGGACTGACTTCGGTGTCTGCGGTCGCATCGTCGACCAGTCTCGTACCGGCCTCCGCGAGTTGTCGGAATGTCTCGAAGCCGAACCGGTGGATGTCCGGACAGAACGATCCAACGCCCGGCACCGACAAGCCCGCGCCCACAGGCCTCACGGATTTGGCCTCCACAATTGGCGATGTCACCAGGCGGAGACGCTCCGCGATCGCAAGCCCGACGGCGCTGTAAAACATGTCGAGCCTCCACAGCGCGTGGGCATCGGGATAGCCCATGCCAGGGATCGCGCGGCGGGTTTTTCTGGTGACGATGAAGCCGGCCAGCAGCGCTGCATCCGATTTGCCTTCCCATAAGCAGTAGGACTCCTCAGCACGGATCAGCCGCACGAGGCATTTGACGAACGGGGTGGCAAGGGCCGCCTCGTCCTCGTTGCTAGCAGGGCAGATCGCGGCTTCGGGCAATTTCATATCCTCCCCATTTCAGCCCTCTTCCTCGAATTTCCTTTTTCGGCAACGCCTAGTTCGGGCACATACGCGTGGCCGATGCCCGGCTCGGAGCGGGCAACTCCAAGCAATTGATGTCCGGGTGACCGGTCTTGGACGCGTCTTCGACCGCGAGGCCATCCACCACGGCGAAAATTCGCGTCCAACATCACTTGCGCCGCGACGCGGGTGCAGGTCATCGCAAAATTCGCGCTTTGAACCTGCCGCAAACGATCCACCCGGTGCTGCATGGCGCCTACTTGCTGCGGTCACGCCAGGGAAATCGACGAATTGGCCAGTAAACATTCAAATTGACGCCTCTTTTTATGTATTTTCTCCGGCCGATCGCGCCTTGGTGCCGGGGGGAAAATGTTTTGCGAAGCTGCGAAGAGAGCGCTGCAACGGCCTTCCCAGCCTTGTAGCTGGCCAGGGCCTGCAGCAAATCCGTTAGAAGGTGCTGTTTCAGGGCGTCCGGAATAAGCTCCGGACCGTCCAGCGACTGCAATGCCAACCTGAGTAACTCGATCGCGCGATCCTTATTGCCGCTGTCGTAATAGTACCTAGCGACCGCCGGATAGGACCGGAACTTAGGGCCGTCGCCTTGCGGGGGATTGAGTGCCAGGATGTGTTCGGACAGCTTTTTGCCCATCGCGAAGCGCTCAGCAGATGGAAGGTGCGAATGGTCGTGCGCCGGACCGAAGAGCTGGCCTAGCGCTGCAAGCATCCAGTTCTCGGAGTTTCTGTCGATTGCGTCGCGAACCAATTGGCGCATGACGGGCATGCCTTTCTGCATGTCGTGCATCGTGTGAATTAACAGATGCACATGAGCCAGGCGAAAATTGATATCGTCCGGCACCAAGGCGATGCCCTCTTCGATCGCCGAGAGCGCCATCGTCCAATCCTCTGCCTTTATCGCCGCCCAGAATCTGTCAATGATTGGCTCCTTCAAGGCCTGTTCGCATGCTAGTGCACCGCTTCTGGCGATCCGCGCAGTGTCGGCGGTCTTCGCTTCATCACTGGCGTGCCAGCTGCCGTTCAGTACCTTCGGCAAAACCTCGTCGAGATGCCTCGGATGGCCGATAAAGGCGATGTGACCGTCCCGGTCGATCACGAACGAGGTCGGAATTCCGATCGAAGAGCTGTGCTCCCTCCAAAGCTTGTTCATTTCGCCTGTAGGGTGGAATGCGATGCGATAGTTTGGACCCGGGCACCTTTCGGCCAACCACGCGCCCAGCTTGGCTCGAGCCTCAACGGGCGAGGAAGCGTTTTCATCAGCCGCGACTCCGATGACCTCAACTCCGGCGTCCTTGTATTTCTCCTGCACCTGCCCCAGTTGGAGCGCCGCCGCCGTACATGGTCCGCACCAAGTCGGCCAAAACTCGACGACATACACTTTGCCGGGCTGGAAACGCGCAAGCGGCTCGCCACCCGGCCAGGTCTCGACCTTGATCGGGGGAGCCTGTGGTTCCATCTGCAATGCCATGTTGCTCTCCAAGGCTATTGCCAAAGGTTGCGCGACTTTGGGCGTGAGTTTGTTTTCTCTACGGCACACGGGTTCAAGGAAAGCGAGCATCATTCATCTCGCGCATCTGCGCGCCTTGAGCGTTTGCTCAGTCTTGCCGCATCCAGTGTTGCCGCATTTCCATTGGCAAAGGCTGTGCCAGTGTGCTCAGCGTGCAGCAATGGGTGATTTCACTTGAACCAACCATGCGACGAAGACGGCCGGTTGTATTGAACCCGACATATTTGCCGCCGTTGTCAGGTTTCGGACATGCGTTCACTTTGCGCGCCGTCAGAAGAGCTTGGCCACGGACCACTCAACATGGATGCCGGCCAAGGGATGAGCAGATGGACATCATGACTGCGTCGGCTATGGCCAGGCCTGTCACCATCGCCCGCTTCGCGCCCATTAGGTTGAGCTTTGCGCCGTTACGTCCCTCAGGCGGTAGCAGAAACTCGGCATTTACGATTGCAAGGAGCCGCTCCATGCGCGTGCCGCGGCGCCCCCTTCCGCCTTGCGATTGAATTTCCCGGCTGGTGACATGGGCGTCCTCCACGACGACGCTGGTCCAGCTGCGGCCCGCCACTACCGCCATCGCCAATGCCGCCATTTTTTTGATTGACTATGACGATGGTTGCAGACTGGCCAGGTGTGCTGGTGCTTGGTGAACTCTGCGGCATTCCTGCCTTGTGTTACCTTGTGTGTTTCCGGCGCCCGGGCGCTGCAGCGCCCGCGTCCGGGGTGCAAAACGAGCGTTGTCGGATTTGATCAGCCCACGACCATTCGGCCGCCGCGCGGGTCGAGCGGGACCGACTGAATACACTGAAGATGCGGCGGTCCTCGCCGCTCTACCATCTCAGCCTATGACATTATGATTGATGCCATCGCTTGCCGCCTAATCCGGCAAGGGCCCGACTGTCCACTGAACCCGAGGGTGTTGGCCGCGCGGTACTATGATTGCGTTGTTCAGCCCCAACCCAATAGTGAGGGCGATCCAAGATTTCGCCCATGCGAGTGGCGATGCGGGTCCGAGCGGCGTGCCGCGTCGAAAGGATTCTCGTTTTCGACCTGACGCCGACCTGCAAACCCTTGAGTTTTGACTGCATTGAGAAGCCCTTTTACGTCGGCGCGGCCGTTAAGTTCCGCTCACGGATCTTCTCGAACGAGCCGAAGCCATCGTAAGGGCAACACTGGAGACGTGCGGGATGGTCTCGGGCCGAGGCGCCTGTAAATTATCTTGAGGCTCTCCGCGAAAACCTGCGCGTTTACCGCGACCTTGGCCGACTTGGCACCAGGATAGGCGACCAGCGAAGCAGAGCTTCGAACAGCATAGGTGCCCCCTTCGGAACCGTCACCGCGCCAAAAACAGCGGCAATGGCGGCTTTGCTTCTATCCATCTCCTTACGCCACCAAAGAGCCGCTCGCGCAGCCGCCGGCTTCCATAAGCGCCCATGACAATCATGTTGGCAGACGTGTCGATTGCGTGCTGCGCAAGCACCGTTGCCGCCGGCTTGCCGGCGCTCGGCAGCCGATCGACCGACACCCGAGCACCATGCCGGGTGAGATAGGCGGCGATGTCGGCTCCCGGCTCGGTGCCGTTTCCGGTGCAGGTCACCTCCGGATCGACCAATGTGAGCCGAACTTCCTCGGCTCCGGATAGCAAATCCAGCGCTTCCCGAACCGCACGGACGGCCTCCACGCGAGAATCCCAGCCGACCAGCACGCGCCGTGGCGACAGCGTCGCCTCGGCACCCTTCGGTACGACGAGCACCGGCTTTCCGGTATCGAACAAGCTGCCGTTGATAACAAGAGGTCCGAGATCGATGTCGTTGAGAAGTGCGGGGCCGACGATGGTCAGGTCACTGCAGAGCGCCCGCTGTCGCACCGCGTCGCCGACGCTGGCCTGATCGCAGTATGCGGTATCGATGTCATAGCAATTCCACATAGCTCCCAGCAGTTCTTGAATATCCTTGGACGTCTTTTCCAGAATGGCCATGTCGTGTGAAAATTTCTCGATTTGCCTATACCGCCTTTCCAGTCTGGCGATGGCCGCTGCATGTCGTTTTGGCCACTCAGGCATGGAACCGCAAAGCGGCGGAGACCCCATAATAAGTACCGAAAGATTCGCGCCGACCTCGGCACACAAGCCGGCAGCTATTCTGACGTCCTCATCGGAGTGTTCAGCTCCGGTGACACTGAGTACGCTTTTGAAGGCCATGTGATCCGGTACTTTTTGAGCATGTTGTGCCTGCAGGCGTTTCGAAGCCGCAAGATTTGCCCTCGCGAGGGGATGGGAATGGCAAAACCGCTTGCCATTCAGCCATCCGGCTTCTCGAGTGAGTAACCTGCCGATCTGACGGTACGAATGACGCTGCCGGGCGAGGCCGCCTTCAGCGCCTTTCTGATCCGGCTGATATGAACGTCGACGGTGCGCGCACCGATATGGATATTCTCGGGCCAAGCCGCGTCGATCAGCTCGTCTCGGCTAAAGACCTTGCCAGGAGCCTCAAGCAAATGCCGCAGCAGGTTGAACTCGAGCGGTCCGAGATGGATGTCATGGCCATTACCGCGAACTCGGTAGGCATCGAGCTTCATCTCAAGGCCGCCGCAGCAGAGCCAGCTGCCGTTTTCGGCCCCGTTTGAACCCGGCTTCGGCAGCGCCAGCTTCGTGCGCAGACAGTCAAGCAGCGTGGCCGGCGCGATCGGCCGCACAAAGCTCTCGTCGATGCCTGCCTTCAAGAGATCGAGGTGCTGGTTCTCGGCGCCGGGGGCAATCAGGGCAATAACGGGAAGGCCACCCGTCCGGGGCTCGCTCTTGAATGTTGCGCAGATTGTGGAGCCCGTTGCGCTTGCTGGCCCGCAATCCAGCACCACGGCCTGGAGCTCTCGTTCATCGGCCGCTGCAATTGCTTCCTTCACGCCGCCGGCCGGCTCACTCGTGAAGCCGTCCACCCCCAGAATGTGGCTCAGGAACAGATACAACTCCGCATCTTGCGAACAGATCAGGACCAATGGCTTCATCGGCGCTACCCCAAGAAGCAAATCGGCCTCGACCGCCTCGGGTGGGTGGGCGGGCCATGGCATATCTTCAACGCCCGGCATGATCCCCTTGCCCGAAAATCGCGTTCATCACGCCCGCGCCACCTCGGGATAGGCTTCAATGGCCGCGATCGCGTCGCCGGCCAGTTTCGTACCTGCCGCCGCGAGTTTCCAGAATGTCTCGAAGCCGAAGCGGTGGACGTCGCGCAGGGTCTTCGACAGAACGACCAAACGCCCGGCCGTGAAAAGCACGCGCCCGAAGCCCTCATGGCTCATCTCCATCATCGGCGATGCCATCAGGCCGGACCGCTCCTCGATCGCGAGCCCGACGGCGGTGTAAAACATGTCGAGTCTCCACAGCACGTCAGGATCGGGATCGCCGATAATCGGGATCGCACGGCGCTGTTCCTTCGTGATGATGAAGTCGCCCAGGAGCTCAGCGTCCGATTTGCCTTCCCACGACCCGTAGGAATCTTGGGCACGGATGAGCCGCACGAGGCATTTGACGAACGGGGTGGCAAGGGCCGCCTCGTCCTCGGCGACATCAGGGCTGACCACGGCGTCAAGCATTTCGCCTACTCCTCATTTGAAGTCTTCGTCTTCGAAGCACGGTTTCTTTTCGGCAACGCCGGCCTGGCCCAGCACCTTGCGCAGCCAAGGGGGAGGAGCCTTCCTGAGCATCGTTTGCGTGCGCAACAGCACCTCTTGGATGGTTTGGGGCTGGGGCACTTTGATCGGATGGATTTTCGCCGAAATAACCTTGGCTGCCGAAGGTCCGCCAATCGCCAGGCAAAACAGGAGATGACAGCCCTTCAGCGCCACCACCTTCGGCGTGATGCGATCGTCGCCCTCGCTGCGATGCGTCCCGCTCTCATCGGAAACGTCGTCGAAGGCCACGGCTTCCACAAGTTGCCATTCCTCGCGCGTCACGTCGTACACTGCAAAGCGCTTGGCCGACCCGAAGTGAGCGTTGAGGTTCTTCATGTCTTGCGTGGCGATCGCCACGCGCAAAGCGCCGGCTTGCCGCAGCGGCATTGATGCATGAACCTCGTCAGTGACGAGCGAAAGGCGACGAACGGAGCTCATCTGGCATTTCTCGGTGGCGGAATGGATCAAGCGCCTCAGGCGTCGGCGCATGTCGATTGGCCTGGAAGATGTTGGCAACCTCGAAGATCAGGTCGCGGGTCCCCTGATAGAGGACTGTGAGCTTGTGTTGGCTGCCGAGACGGTCAAAGATCGGGAAGCCGACGCGCATGAGCGGGATGCCAAGGTGCTGCGCCGCCTGGCGGCCGTGGGAATGGGTGACGAGGAGATCAGCGCCGGCGCCAAGAACTTCCAAATCGCCGAGATCACCGATTTGAACCGACTCCGCCGGTATTTTCTCCAGAATTTTCGACATATTGGTCGTGGTGACCGCCGCCGCGATTTCGGAGCCCATGCCGACGAAGAAAGTCGCGAGTTGGTAGAGTTGGTCTGGTTCGGCAGCGATCGCAATTTTCTTGCCTCCGAAATGGAAATGTCCGTCGAGCAACGCATCCTGCAACTGCGCCCGGCGCCGGCGCACGCCGGCCGGCACCGGCGCGCCCGAAATCGCTGATAGCATCGAGACGAACCGGTCTGCGGTCTTCAATCCAGCCAGTGACTGGAACATCGCGTAAGGCACGCCGGTCAACCTGTGCAGCAGCTCGGCCGGGCGGCGCATATGCTCACCGATGACAATGCATTGCACGGCCGTGCCAAGCTCGCGGATGTCCTCGACGCTGGTGCCGCCATAGGTGGTCGTGACCCAGCGGTCTGGCACTGTACCGTCGAGCGAGCCGGAGACATCCGGCACAATCACCGGCTCGAGCCCAAAGCTTTCGACCATGTCCCGCAAATGCTCGATATCGGCCACAGTGAGATTCCAGCCGGGCAGGATCGCGATCTTCTTCGATTGCCGCGCCTGCTCGCCGGGCCGCGTGATACTTCCGATTATCGCCGTGACGGCCTTGGCCCAGCCCTCTTCGATCGCCCCCTCGAAATCCGGCGTATTGGCCAGCACGACCTCCGTACCCGCGAGTTCTTCCGTGCGCTTCTGCCTGATATCGGCGATATCCCCTGCGAAATCCTCGCCTCGGGTTTCTGTTAGAGCCGTCGTGCAGACCCCGATCAGCTTTGGCTTTGTGCGAGTCTTGAGATTGAGGATCGCCTCTTCCAGATGATCCGCCCCGCCAAGGATCGTCGCCACTTCATCCATCGCGGTAGTCTGCAGGGGGATGGCTTCTTTGAAATGCCGCACGAAGAGCACGAGCGCGAAGCTGGTGCACCCCTGGCTGCCGTGGAACAACGGCATCGCACCATCGATCCCAAGAAAGGCCAGGGCTGCACCCAGCGGCTGCGACGACTTCAGTGGATTGACAGCCGCGGCTTTTGTCTGGGGAAGGATGCGGACCATCGGCTTTCCTCAACACTCGCCGAAATCGTCGGCCGTCGTGTCGGCGAATTTCTTGAAACTCTGGACGGTCGCGGTCTCACTGTTCGTGCTCGGCGGTTCGTCCCGTGTGGCGAGCTGGCATTCCCACGGCGGTGGCTCCCGCACCTGGCGCCAGATCGGGTTGTGGATGGCGAGGTCGATTTGGCGCACGAGTTCCACCATGCCGTCATAACCGGCATAGGGCTGGTGACGTTCCTGGTTGATATCGAGCCAGGGTACCTTGGCCTTGAGTGCGATAAACTGCGTGCGCCCCCCCGACAGCATGATGTCTGCCTCGTGTTTTGAGAGCATTGCGTAAAGCTCGCGCGGTGCCATGGTCTCAAACATGTGGTTCTCGTTCTTGAGGATCTTCTTGATGCGCTCCTTGTCTTCGGGCGTTGATTTCTTGACCGAGGTGCCGACGATCTCGATGCCGATCTCCATCAGTGCGTGGACGACCGACCAGGACTTCACACCGCCAGTGTTGAGAAGCACGCGCTTGCCTTCGAGCCTCGGCCGGTAGGTCGCGAGCTTCTTCCAGGCAATCGCCTCCTCTTCAGCAATCAATGCTTCGGTGCGGCCGAGGATCTCCGGATCCGCACCCTTCTTCACGAGCAGTCGAGATATCTGCCGGAGCGCCTCAGAAGTGTCGGTGATGCCGTAGAAGGAGCCCTCGAAAAACGGGATGTCCCAGCGCTGCTCCATCTTGCGCGCCAGATTAATGAGGGCGGTCGAGCACACGATCATGGTTGCCCGGGCGCGGTGCGCTGATGCAACGTCGAGGTAGCGCGCGTCGCCCGGAATTGAGGCTCGCACCCGGATGCCGAGCCGATCAAAAAGCGGCTTCACCAGCCAAAATTCGCCCGAGAGGTTGAATTCGCCTAGGATGTTGATGTCGTAAGGGCCGGCATCGTCGGGCTCGACCGTGCCGATGACATGATCGAGCAACGCCTCGCAGGCAAGCTTGTTGCCGAGATTCTTGGAGCCGACGAACCCCGGCGCATTGATCGGCACCACCGGCAGGCCGAACTTTTCGGCCGCGCGTTTGCACACGGCCTCGATGTCGTCGCCGATCAGCGCCGTCACACAGGTCGAATAGACGAAGATCGCGGGCGGCGCGTAAGCTTCCTTGATCTCGCGGATCGCTTTGAAAAGCTTCCGCTCGCCCTGCCCCATCATCACGTCGAGTTCGGTGAGATCGGTCGTGAAGCTTGTGCGCCATAGTGTTGGCCCGGACGAAGCCGTGCCGCGGTTGTCCCAGGAATTGCCCTCGCAGGCGAGCGGTGCATGGACCAGATGCGCGACATCGGTAATCGGCTGCAGCACGATTTTTGCGCCGTCGAAGGCACAGCCGCCGGCTGCCGCCCCGGGGGTTAGCGGCTTGGAGCAGCCCTTTTTGCGCGCCTTGTCGTCCTTGCCGCGGTTCTTCTCGCAGGCAGGTTCGTTGAAGACATCTTGGATCTTGGCATTGAGCGAGGACATTGCCGGTCTCCAAAGTCAATCGAGAAGACGGACCGGTTGTAAAAGCCGGCCACCCCTCCTAGCGGGTGAGGTCATAAGAATAGTCCGTCACCCCCGTCTCGCTTGTCTCGCGATCGAGTTTGTCGAAGATCTTGTCGAGGATTGTCGTCAGTACGCGCAACCCGCCTTGGTAGCCCATGAGGGCAAAGCGATGGTGATGGTGCCGGTCGAAGATCGGAAACATCAGCCGGATCAGCGGCGTGCCGGTGTCGCGCTCCAGATACTTGCCATAGGAATTGCCGATCAACAGGTCCACGGGCTCGGTGAAGAGCAGCGATCGCATCGCCCACAGGTCCTTGCCCGCCCAGACTTGAGCCTCCTTGCCGAAGGGCGAGGAGGCAAGCAGTTCCTTCATCTCGTCTTCCCACGCCGTCGTGCCGTTGGTGGCGAGGCAGTGGGTCGGCTCGCCGCCTGTCTCCATGATGAAGCGGGCCATGGCGTGGACAAAGTCCGGGTCGCCGTAGAGTGCGTATTTCTTGCCGTGCAGCCAGGATTGGCTGTCCGCCATGGCGTCAACAAGTCGGCCGCGCTCCAGGCGGATTGCCTCGGGGATTTCCTTGCCGGAAATGGCGGAGACCTCCAGCAGGAATTCGTCGGTCGCCTGGACGCCCAGCGGGTAATGGAATGAGGCTGTGGCCTGGCCGACCTCCTCGCAATATTCCAACGTCTTTCGGGTGTTGTAATGCTGTAGTGAAAGTGTCGCCTCGGCGTTGAGTGCATTCTTCACGTCTTGGATTTTCGTGCCGCCGTCATACATGCGGTATTCGCCGTCCGATGGTGTGTCGAACTGGTCAGAGGCATCTTGGATGAACGTATAGGACACGCCCATCAGATCGAGCAGGCGTTTGAGTTCCCGGTTGTTGCCAACGCAAAAGCCGTCGAAGCCCGGAATGATATTGATCGTTCCCAGGGCTTCCGTACGCTCCTGGCCTTTCCAGAAGTGCTCCAAAATGCCCCTGACCGTACCATCATAGCCGTCGACGTGGCTGCCGACGAAGGCCGGCGTGTGCGCGAAGGGCACGTCGAAGTCGCGCGGGACCGAGCCTTCTTCCTTGGCGTTCTCGATGAAGCTGTGCAGGTCGTCGCCGATGACCTCGGCCATACAAGTCGTCGATACGGCGATCATCTTCGGGTCATAGAGTTTATACGTGTTGGCGAGCCCGTCGACCATGTTCTTCAGGCCGCCGAACACTGCCGCATCCTCGGTCATTGAGGAGGAAACTGCCGATGCTGGCTCCTTGAAATGGCGCGACAGGTGCGAGCGGTAATAGGCCACGCAACCCTGACTACCGTGCACGAAGGGCATGGTTCGCTCGAAGCCCGTGGCCGCGAACACGGCGCCTAGCGGCTGGCAGGCCTTGGCGGGGTTTATGACAAGCGCTTCGCGAGCGAAGTTTTTTTCCCGGTATTCCCAGGTCTTGGTGAACTCGCGTTGATCGGTAACGACCTGATCCTGGTGCGGACATTCGAAATTCAGCTTCTTGTCGGCCAGCATCTGCCTGTATTCCGGCTCGCGGAAGAGGGGCGCGTGGTCGAGAACTTTTTCGGCCGACTGCGGCATGGTGGTCACCTCTTTTGGTATCTGACCGCGCCATACGGCGGGACAGGAACATCAAACGTTTCTGGTCTTCCGCGATCACGGATCGCGGGGTTTATCGTCTCCTTGGGGAGACCAAGGCGAAGGGTCCGGTATTTATTCGGCAGCCATCGCCCGCCCACGGCTCGGACGTCTTTTCCAAGGCGCCTCGAATAGTCCCCAGACCGGGTTGTTGATGGCAAGATCCACATCACGGGCGAAAACGGCAAAGCCGTCATAGCCATGATAGGGCCCCGAATAATCCCAGGAGTGCATCTGACGGAACGGTATGCCCATCTTTTGAACGGGGTATTTTTCCTTGATCCCCGAGCCTACGAGATTAGGGCGAACCCCCTCGATGAACTTTTCCAACTCATAACCGGTCACGTCGTCATAGATCAGTGTGCCGTTCTTCACGTAGTGGGCGGTGCGCTGATAATCGTCGTTGTGGCCGAACTCGTAACCTGTGCCGACGATCACCATACCGAGGTCCTCGTAGGCCGTGATGACGTGGCGGGGGCGTAGGCCGCCGACATAGAGCATCACCGTATTGCCTTCGAGGCGCGGTCGGTATTTGGCGATTACCTCGTCGACCAAGGGGCGGTACTTGGCGATCACCTTTTCGGTCTTCTCCTCGATTTCCGGCCCAAAATGCTTGGCAATCTTGCGCAGGGAGGCTTCGATCTGGGAGGGACCGAAGAAATTGTACTCCATCCAAGCGATGCCGTACTTTTCTTCCATGTGCCGACAGATGTAGTTCATAGACCTGTAGCAATGGATGAGATTGAGCTTGGCCTTCGGCGCGCGCTCTATCTCGGCGAGCGTAGCGTCGCCGGACCAGTTGCCGACCACGCGCAGGCCGATCTCCTCGAGCAGGATTCGCGAAGCCCAGGCGTCGCCGCCGATATTGTAGTCGCCGACCACGTTGACGTCGTATGGGCCTCCCTCGAACTCGACCTCCCTCTTCTCGAACACCCAGTCGCGGATCGCATCATTGGCGATGTGGTGGCCGAGCGATTGCGAGACGCCGCGGAAGCCCTCGCAACGCACCGGCACGATCGTTTTTTCGATCTCCTTGGCCTTCTTGCGCGAAACCGCTTCGGTGTCGTCGCCTATGAGGCCGATCGGGCACTCGGACTGCACGGTGATGCCCTTGTTCAATGGAAAAAGTTCTTCAATCTCGTCGATGATCTGTTCCAGCTTCTTGTCGCCGCCGAAAACAATGTCTTTCTCCTGGAAATCGGAGGTGAACTGCATTGTGCCGAACGTGTCGATGCCGGTCGTGCCGACGTAGTAGTTGCGGCGCTGCGACCAGGAATATTGCCCGCAGCCGACGGGACCGTGCGAGATATGGACCATGTCCTTGACCGGCCCCCACACCACGCCTTTTGAGCCGGCATAGGCGCAGCCGCGAATGGTCATCACGCCGGGAATGGACTTGATGTTCGATTTGACGTCACATTCCGAAAGGATCTCCCCTTCCTCGCCGGGCTCGTCCCCGCTCTTTGCGACGTTGAGGTGCTTTTTGCGGCGCTTCGCAGTCTTGTCGGGATATTGCGACAACACCTCCTCGATAAGCTTCGCATGGAGAGCACCGTCATTTTCGTATTCCAGGCTCATGGGACCCCTTTCAAGGTTCGTGTGACGCCTCACCGGCGAGGCGCCGTTATTCCAAAGGCGCGCTAGGTCAAGGCCGCACCTCAAGTAGACAACGCTCGTTACAGTGCGGCCGCCTTCGCCGTTTCCTTGGCTTGGAGCTCGGCAAGCATCTGCTCGTCTGTCTTCATGATGCCGAAGTCGAGCAGCATGTCCTCGAGCTCCTCCATGGTGATTGGGGTCGGTATGGTGCCCTGGCCCGAATTGGCATGGATCTTCTCGGCCAGCGCACGGTATTCCCCGGCCTGCTTCGAGTCCGGCGCATACTGGATCACCGACATCTTCCTTAGCTCGGCGTGCTGGACGATATTGTCGCGTGGCACGAAATGGATGAGCTTGGAATTGAGCTTGGAAGCCAGCGCTTCGGCGAGGTCGAGCTCGCGGTCGGTTTGGCGCTCGTTGCAGATCAGGCCGCCGAGCCGCACGCCGCCCGAATGGGCGTATTTCAAAATGCCCTTAGCGATGTTGTTGGCGGCATAGAGCGCCATCATCTCGCCGGACATGACGATGTAGATTTCCTGGGCCTTGTTCTCGCGGATCGGCATCGCAAAACCGCCGCACACCACGTCCCCGAGCACGTCGTAGGAAACATAGTCGACATCATCGTAGGCGCCGTTCTCCTCGAGGAAGTTGATCGAGGTGATGACGCCGCGGCCGGCGCAGCCTACACCCGGCTCGGGGCCGCCCGACTCCACGCACTTGATGCCTTTGTAGCCGATCTTGAGCACGTCCTCGAGTTCGAGGTCTTCCACCGAACCTTCCTTTGCAGCAAGGTGCAGCACGGTATCCTGCGCCTTCGAGTTCAGGATCAGGCGGGTGGAGTCGGCCTTGGGATCGCAGCCGACGATGAGTATCCTCTGCCCGAGATCGACAAGGGCGGCGAGTGTATTTTGGGAGGTGGTGGACTTGCCGATGCCGCCCTTGCCGTAAAAGGCGATCTGACGCAGACCTGACATGTAGCTTTCCTTCCTTCGTTCCATTCATCGCGGCTGCCCGCGATATGAATGCCGGTCGGCAGCTTTCGCCGCCTCGTAACGCAAGGCTCAAAACTCATGCCAATTTTATTGACCGATCGAAGAAAGTTTTTTTGTTCTTCCTTTTCAGATATTTGACCTGAGCAAAATAAAGGAATGGCTAGCCGAGCCTATGTCGCGAACCTGACAAGACCAACGAAACATGTCAGACAGCGTTAAATATGACAGCCATTAACCTCACGCCGGGACCGAAAGACACAAACACTGTCGTCCACTCCTCGTGAGCGGCACGCCTCCCCGGCCAAATTGCGCCGTCAGAACGTTAATCCTGGATCACGCATCTGTCTTCTGGCACCAATCGAGAACGCCACGGCTGCTGTCGGGTCGCGACCCGCTGAGTGGTGTAGCTCGGCGGTAGCGCAGCCGCTTGCGAGCGCGCCCTCAACAGCGCTGAAGCGAGCGAGCGGCGTAGCGGCGATCATCGATGTTCCCCGTTAGGCTCGGGTTGCTGAGACCAACCTGATTCGAAGGAACCACCGATGACCGACGACATGATGAACCTGCGCACGCTCGTGGAGAAGACCCCCGACGCCGATATCCTGCGCGAGATGATCGGCTTTGCCGCCGAGCGGCTGATGGAGCTGGAGGTGGGCGCCGCCACCGGCGCCGGCTATGGTGAGATGAGCGCGCTGCGGATCGCCCAGCGCAATGGCTATCGCGAGCGCGACTGGAAGACGCGGGCCGGAACGGTGGAGCTGCGCATCCCCAAGCTGAGGAAGGGCTCCTACTTCCCGTCGTTCCTGGAGCCGCGGCGTTTGGCCGAGAAGGCGTTGACGGCCGTCATCCAAGAGGCCTACGTCCAAGGTATCTCGACCCGCTCGGTCGATGATCTGGTTAAGGCGATGGGCATGAGCGGCGGCCGATGACGGTCATTTTCGGAAGCTAACGCAGGACATGCGCCGGGAACTCACGCTATGTTCTTCCATCGCGCTACGATGCTGACGCGCCGATGTCTCGCGCCACGTTTACAGAACGGTGGAAGGGCTGCTTGCCGACTTTCACTGCGGTGTAATAAAATGTCGGAACTTACCGGTAATTACCGACAGTTTGATACATGACCGAATCGTTGAAACCTCTCAGCGCGACCGTTGCGAAAGCGGAAGCAGTCCACGATCGATTTGGCCGGATCGAAGATCCGGACAGGCACCGAATCGATGGTGTAGGTCTTGACGCTTGCCGTCGGTCTGATTGAGCGCCATGGGATCATGCGCCTGTCGGACCTGAAACGCCGTCGGCCTTGACGTTGCAATGGAAGCGCTGCGCATGGGATGGCGATCCAGAAAGGCTAAGCCCGACGCTGCGCGGAAGCTGCAGCGTGATCTCATGAAACTGGAGCGCCGATACGAGGCAGATCACGCCTTTCGGAACTCGAGTTGCGATCTCGGCCAGGGAATGAGAAATGTCGACGTCGGCATCCGCGCGTCCGTAGAGCCCTCGTGAGGGGCGATGGAGGATGCCCTCGTCAACCAGACGAGCCAGTGTAGCCGGATTGATCCCTCGGCGTCTGGATCGCAATCGGCTCCAAGGACCGCAAGCCGACGATCGACTATCCGCCGATCCGGGTTGCTCGCTTCGGCGAAAAGGCGCTCTCCATTGGCGACATTGCCCGATATGCGCAGGCGCTGCGCATCTGGAGCGTCGTTCGTCCTTATCTTGAAAGCACAGTTGCTGATGAAGGATAGGCCGGCGAATCTTCCAGCATCGATTCTTGCTCGGCTCCGCAACATCGCGCGGAGCAAGCAGACGGACAATCAGCTCATCCTGAGGCGATACGCCATCGAGAGGCTGCTTTATCGGCTGAGCATCTCCCCGCATCGCGATCAGTTCATCCTGAAGGGCGCGATGCTCTTCACAGCGTGGCTCAACGATCCGAATCGCCCTACGCAGGACCTCGATCTTCTCGGATTCCGCAATCCAGCCGTAACGGCGATCCGATCCGTTTTCGAAACGATTTGCCGGATCGAGGCCGAAAAAGACGGACTGGCGTACGATGCGAACGGCCTAAGCGTCGAGGTGATCCGTGAAGGCCAGCAATATGGCGGCGTCAGGGTGCAGACGACAGCGTCTCTCGGGAGGACCCGGATCCCGGTACAAGTTGACATCGGCTTTGGTGACGCTGTTACGCGAGGGCGCAGGAACTGGAATTTCCGCCGCTTCTGTCGGCCGAGGGTCCTCGACTGAGAGCCTATCCCAGGGAAACCGTGGTTGCCCAAAAACTCCAGGCAATCGTCTTGCTTGGCCAGGCGAACAGTCGCATGAAGGATTTTTACGACCTGCTGGCGCTGTCGCGGCTGTTCGCGTTCGAAGGTGGATCGCTGATCCAGGCAATCCGAGCGACATTTGAACGCCGTGACACGCTACTGCCAACAGAAGAGCAGATTTTGCGGAATGGCCTGAGCGGCATCGCGTAAAAGCGGAATTTGCGAAATCAGCAGAAACTCCTTGGGGATGCGCTCCTGGAGGTCTCCGTCTTCCTTCGGATGGTAGGTGCTGAGAGGCGTACCGATTGCCGCAATCGTGCGCCCGCCGTTAGTCATGGCCGTTTCGTGGGCGACACGATCGATTCCGGCGGCTAGGCCCGAAACGATAGTGAAGCCGTCCTTCCCAAGCGCGCGTTTGCGGACGGTGAGGTCGCGCGCCAGCTGTCTTGAGCGCTGCTTTTTGTCGTCGGTCGCTTCGTGGGCGCCGACCATGGCTATGCAGCGCGTCACCGTGAGTCCAATCGAGCTTTTGTATTCCAAGGCATCTGCGACAGGTGGCGCTCTTCCAGTCACATCGCTGAGCCTACCGGTTGTAACGAAGCGCGGTTGACTGTGCCTCCTATCCGCAAAAGCTGCGAGACGCCAAGCGCCACGGGTCGGCTGCTGCGGCTCGAATTTCCACCTGTCGGTGTCTTGTGGGATAACGTCATGGTCGCCCCGATTGTGGGCTCTTTTTGCGGCAGGCCAATGCTGATTTTGCGTTGCGGATGACATTTGTGCGTTGCAATATCTAACGCGGAAGCTACTATGAGGGTGTCGGCCATCAACTCTCTAGATGCGATGCCGAACTTGAATGCGGCACACCCCCTCTAGTGCCGTTTTCGAATCGGGCCCGTTGCCACCTCCTCCCGGCAGCGGGCCTTTTCTCTCCAACGCTGCCTCTTGGCCAATCACGGTGCCCCCATCAATTCGAGCGCAGAATTTCGAGTTGAATTTCTGGCGATCCGGCAGTTATTGAACTCCGGCGTTACGCTATACACCGAAGCCCTCTCGGCGGAGATATCGCTCAAGGCAAGATGAGGTCCGCCGGAAAATACGATAATTTTCAGCTCCTTGATGAGCGGCAGACCCTAGGAATTCGCGCTATTCGGTAGCAACGCCACCAAATCCCTTATCGGTATTATTCAACCGTAGGCAATGCGTCTTCTTCGAAGGGCCAGTTACCCGAAGGCTCCGGCTATGGCGTGGATTTGGGGTCGGGAATAGCCTCTGCAATCTCCCTCATGCGATCGAGGCAGATGTCGGCAATGGGTCGCCATTCTTCAGCGATATTGAGTTCCCCCAATTCATTGCGAACATAATCTTCTTGGAGATTGATTAACCTGATGCCAATAGCCGCTTTCAAATGCGACACGAAATGTAGGTTGTCCTGGAGCAAATCCGAGAATAAGTAGTCCACTACTGCGATATCGAATACGTCCCGGACCTTCAACAAAGGGCCACGATAGTTGAGCTTCTTTAAGGCTATCTCCACCGGGTGTTCAATTTCAATCGAATGGGAAAGTCCCTCACTAAGCCCACTCCCGCCAATGATCTTCCGCTCCGTTGGCACATTAGTAATGTAAGAAGCGACGATAAAATCGATCTCGCCTTCTGGGTAGATGAGTTTGAGGTAGTTTGGCGCCTCATCATATGCCTGATGGTCCCAGGCGCCTTCGCCACCCAATCGGGGTGAAAGGACCGACAAATACTGGGGGTCATCGATGAACGCGTCGATGTCCTTGCTGAGGCGATGACCAGTGTGGACCATCAGAGCGGTACCGCCCCCGAGCACCCAATCGGGGACGGGTTGCCCTTTCGCGCGGACTCGGTCGAGGCCTGCTACTGCTCTATCGAGGAGAAGGCGCCAGTGAGACAAGTTCGGTCTCCAAATCCGGATTGTACTCGCCCGTCGCGGCCTTCATTGCCATGTAAGCCTTGGCGAGCTTGGATTTAGAGATACCGTGAGCGCTTGCAAATTGAAAAACGAGAAAAGGCTCCACCTCTGTGAAGAAAGTGGCGACATGGACGGGCCAGTCGTCCAGTTTGGCTTTGGCAATACACTCCCGCAGCGCCGCTACGCTGATATCCCGCTTGTAAGGCGCGTTGACCGTAGCCAATACAAGCCCGTCCACTGCTGAAAAACCTTCAGCAGCGCCAATGAAATGGGTCTTCGTGATCGCGTGAACCATGCTCGGTATATAGTTCTTTCGCCTGACAAAGTCGACCCACGAGCAATTTGGCATCGTGCCTCATAATAGAGTTCACCGCGGCACAACGACCGTTCCGCTCGTCAGCCCCAATGCAAGGGACCGATCGACTCCTGCGGCCACGCCCACCAAGGACTCGCCCCATGATGAGGGGACAAGCATACGACGCTGATTTCGAGGGCTTCCCTCGGCCGCCGCTTCGCCATTGCATAGCGACGACTGCCCAGCCCAGGAGTCTGAACATGAACCCCAGCCTCTAATTCTTCTTCGCACCCCCTGGGCCCCAGGATTCTGGAGCGTCCGGAGTGGTTGGAAGATAGCCATCGCGATCCGAGAATGAAACGCGGGGTTGTGAATACCGAACGGCCAGCATTTCCTGATGTCCCCGGAATGCCGGGACATGCCGATCCAGCAGCTCGTCCAGATTGACGAGGAGGAAGCCTACGCGATCTTCCGCCAGTTCCGCTGGCCAAAGGCGAATGGCGAGCCCGTCTGCTCGCATTGCGGCCTTCTCGTCTGCTACGCGCTCCGCAGGCGCGCTTTCAAGTGCTCCGGCTGCCGCGAGTTCTTACCGGCTTGCCGAAAACAGCACAGAGTTCATTGCCATAAAGGAATTCAGTCCGGGCCTTTCCCATTCGGCCACGCGCGGACGAAGCTGCGCTTCGGTTCACATGAGTATCGTCTCCGTTCCACCACTTTTCACTTCTCGCGGCCCGGCCCCCTGCCCTTGGTAGAGCTTCCGACATTTTCGTCCACCTTCTGACACAAGAAGGTTCGTCGAGTCGTCACGTGGAAACGCCTTGTATGTTTCCCGAGCATTAGCTGCTTGAAATGTTACAAGTTCAGCCCGATGACAATCGCCGTCTTAGAAGGAAGCCTTTCCTCCATGGCGACCCCGAAAGCAAGCCTCTCTAGTCCAGGTAAAAATCGCTTCCATCCCTGCTGCAAGTCAGATGGCACGGCATTTGCGACGGCTCGTTAAGAACCATCGAACCACAAACAATGCGACGAGCGAACCATTGATGACTGCGTACAAGCGCTTGAGGCGACGGTGACAATTGCGGATAAACATCGGGAGGTCATCCCCTCCAGACGTCAGTGCTCGCTAGCTTTTCTGCGCAGGTGTTGTTGGAGGCCGACATCCAACAGCGCGGCATGCGCCCAATTGCTGCTTGCCGGTCCTTATCAGCATGTGAATGCCGAAGCACTGCATCGAAGGCTCACCCCAATCGACGTCGAGGCGCCACCGGCAACCATCTACAATACGCAGAACCATTTTCGTAAAGCGAGACCTTTGCGCGACCTCAACGTTGCGGCACCACACGGCTATTTCGAGATTGACACTGTCGATCGCCACCACTTTCTCCTCGACGAGAAGCAGCTAGTCATCGACATCCCTTGCAGCGCCAATTGCCCTAAAGGGGTTGCTCGGACCGCCCAAATCGCCGATATCGATCCAGCCATTCGGATGACGAAGAGGGTGGGCCAAGGCCTTCCCGTACCACCGGATGGAAGAGCGATTTGGAAGCCGCGAAGGCCTTCATCTCATGTCCGGCATGCCTGCCGAGTCGACGTTACGTCGGCCCAAACCGAGAAGCCATGCCAGTTTTCTTATAAAAGGAGCACTTGATGACCATCACGAAGAAGGTTCCCTTCGTTACCTTTCGCACGCGTGTTCGCGACGAGTCCATCGAGGGGCCAAATCCATACCGCTGGGAAAACAAGACATCCGACGACTATTTCGGTGGCAAGCGCGTTATCCTGTTCTCGCTTCCTGGCGCCTTCACTCCGACCTGCTCGACCTACCAACTGCCCAATTTCGAAAAGCTCTACGACGAGTTCAAGAAGGAAGGAATTGACGCAATCTACTGCCTCTCCGTCAACGATGCCTTTGTCATGAATGCGTGGGGCAAATCCTTGGGGCTGCAGAAGGTCGAGCTTATCCCGGACGGCTCAGGCGAGTTCACGCGCAAAATGGGTATGCTGGTTGCCAAGGACAATCTCGGCTTCGGAATGCGCTCCTGGCGCTACGCCGCCCTGATCAACGATGGTGCGGTGGAGCAGTGGTTCGAGGAGGAAGGTTTCTCCGACAATTGCGAGAGCGATCCCTATGATGTCTCATCCCCGCAGAACGTTCTTGAAACACTGCAGGCCGCCGCATGATCAAGTGAGCGTCTGGCAATCCCATTAACGCACGGCCAAGAGCCTCCTCGATTGGAGTTTCGCGCTCAACATGCTGTCTTCGGCAAGGCTGCTTCAACGCCAGAAGCAATCTATGGTGGCATCGCCTCAGCTCATTGAGTCGATCCGCCTGCTACAGTTAGCTCGCGCCGAACTGCATCAATTCGTGGAGCAGGAACTCGAGAAAAATCCGCTTTTGGAGCAAGCTTCAAACGACGATGAGGCTCTTGGCGGCGTGCCGATTTCGGCAGACCAGCCCACGGGCGCACGCGAAAAAGACATGGATAGGCCGATGAGCGCGGCGGCCACAGAACGACTGGGGGAATGGAAATCCCCGCGCAACACGACGAACACCCCTGCGGATAGCCGCCCTGCCCTGGACGAGTTCGCCGCCTGCACCGAAACATTGCACGACCACGTCGCTGGTCAAATCGCGCTCACTGCATTCACACCACAGGAGCGGCTGATTGCAGGCGAGCTCGCAGCCCATCTGGAAGATACGGGCTATCTTCGCGTGGACCTTGTGGGACTGGCCGGCAAACTGAACGCCCGCGAGACGGATGTGGAACGGGTTCTCGCAACCTTGCAGCAATTTGATCCACCGGGAATTTTTGCTCGCACTCTCAGCGAATGTCTCGAGATCCAGTTGCGTCAGCGCGACCGGTTCGATCCGGCAATGGCCGCTTTGGTCGCGAACCTTGAGATGGTTGCCAGACGCGATTTTCAGGCGTTGAAGCAGCATTGCTGCGTCGATGAAGAAGACCTTGTCGAGATGTTGCATGAAATCCGTGCGCTCGATCCCAAGCCTGGCAACCGATTCCAATCCGGAGCGCCGGAATCCATCATACCCGACGTCTGGGTCACGCCCTCGCCCGGAGGTGGATGGCAGATCGAACTTGATCCGGACGCCTTGCCCAAGGTTTTGATCAACCAAACCTATTTCACCGAAATCTCGCGGCACGCCGCCCGGAATCCGAAAGATCAAGCGTTTCTGAACGAATGCCTGCAAAACGCGAATTGGTTAATCCGCAGCCTGGATCAGCGTGCCAAGACAATTCTTAAGGTTGCGACTGAAATCGTGCGCCAACAGGATGCCTTTTTCCAACATGGCGTGGCTCATCTGCGGCCTCTCAATCTCAGGACTGTCGCTGAGGCGATCAACGTGCATGAATCGACGGTGAGCCGGGTGACCTCGAACAAGTATATGCTTACCCCGCGCGGGGTGTTCGAACTGAAGTATTTTTTCACCGTCGCGATTGCCTCCTGCCAAGGCGGCGACGCGCACTCCGCCGAAGCTGTCCGCCATCAGATCAAAGCGATAATTGCTCAAGAATCGCCCGGTGACGTGCTTTCCGACGACGAGATTGCCGCCCGGCTGAAGGAAACCGGCATCAATGTTGCGCGCCGCACCGTCACAAAGTATCGGGAGGCGATGAACATTCCCTCCTCCGTGCGACGGCGCCGGGAAAAGCGGCTATGGCTCATTGGCGATCAAGATTGAAGCAGACGTCTGGCCCCTTCTCGGCGTCTCTCGCAAGATTATGCGGTCACGGCGCCGGCCGGGGTGTCGTCGCGACGCTCGGCGGCAAGGTTGGATAAGTTACCTTCGGCTGGTCCCCGGTGAGCGCCTGTAGGAAAGCGGTGATCTTGTCGACTTCCTCAGGGCTCAGTTGCGTACCAAGCTGGGTCGTGCCCATCACCGCCACGGCTTGCTCTAGATCCCATGTACGGCCGCTGTGAAAGTAGGGGGCGGTGAGTGCGACGTTCCTCAAGCTAGGAACCTTGAAGACATAGTCGTCATCCACCTTCTGTGTCACCTCGACGCGTCCCTTGTCGTCAGGCGGCAGCAACTCCCAGCCGGGCTTTTCGACCACCCCAAAAGGAGCGTACATGCTCCCGCCGACGTTGATGCCGTTGTGGCAAGACGAGCATCCTTTGTCGGCGAAAAGCCTGAGCCCCTCCTTCTGTTCAGCGGTAAGTGCGTTTTCGTTACCTTCGAGATACCTGTCGAAGGGTGCGTTAGGCGTGATCAGCGTCGCCTCGAACGCGGCGATGGCTTTCGCGATGTTGTCATATCTCAGGGGATCGGTTTCATCGGGGAAGGCTTTGCCGAACGCCTCAACGTACCCAGGAATGCCCTTGAGCTCTTCGACGGCGTGCCCGGGAGTGGTCCCCATCTCCGTCGGGTTGGAGATCGGGCCGCCAGCCTGCTCCGTCAGATCCGCTGCCCGTCCGTCCCAAAACTGGGCGATGTTGAAGACGGAGTTGAATACAGTTGGCGCATTGCGGCCGCCGCGCTGCCAGTTATGGCCAATAGAGGTGGAGCGGCCATCGCCGCCAGCACGGCCGATTTGATGGCAGGTGTTGCAGCTGATGTTGTGAGCTTGCGAGAGCCGCGGTTCGAAATAGAGCATCTTGCCCAACTCAAGCTTCTCTAAGGTCGCCGGATTGCCGTCCAGGTCTGCAGCACGCTTGGGAATGGGGCTGAACAGCGATCTCGCAACATCCAGCAGGTTGTCCTGCCCCATGGCTGTGGAGGCAAGCAGGCAGCCTGTGAGTGCAGAGCATAGAAACGCAAATCCCGCCGCCAAGCGAAAGAAGGAGACACTAAATGTCTTCACGAAGCCCATCGACGTAAGTACCCGCTATTGCGTTGATGCAACCTTCAAACGAACTACCGCTCCGCCCGGACCGCGTCTTCGCAACTAGAGTTGGAAGTCATTCCTGAATTGCATGAATGCCCAAGACGTCGAGCGATTTTGCAAGCGCGGCCCCGCTCTAACGAGACCGCTATTCTGCGAGCGGACCCGTCGCGCTTCTTGCCGCGGCGATCACATCGAATGGAAAACAACAAAGATCATGCCATTTCAGGCCAACCGAGATTTTTCTCAAACTTTGCAGCGGGGTTACGCTCGAAGAGCCTGTCTCGGTCGAGCTCCAGTTGTCGCCAATTCGACAAAATCGACAGCGGAAAAGTCGGGAGTTTGTCCGGCCACCGGCGCTCCTAATCAGGGCGCGCGGGTGTCTATTCATCAGCCACGTCGAACTCTAAAGCGCGTCGCGATCTTTCAGATTCGCGCCATGCGTGGTTCACCTGCCTGTGCTGGTTGAGGCCGGCCAAGTCGGCATAGCTGGGGTGTTCGTCGGTGACGACGATAGCGTCCTGTCTGACATGGTCGCGGACCGTCGCCCAGGCGGCCTCGCCCTGCTCCTCGCGGACGATGCGCGTGAAGGTGCGCTCGAACCCGCTGCCATTCTTCTCGCAAGCGCCAGCACGCATAGCCGCTTCATGTTCAGGTACTTCTTTCTTCAGGCGGCGATCAATCCGCTCCTCGGCCTTGTTCTCTGGCTTGATGTGGCCGCCAGCGTACTTGCCGTCCATCTGGACCTGGCCCTCGAGCTTCATGCCGACGCGGCGCAGCCCCAGCGCTTCCTTGATCTTCAGCGACAGGACCCAGGCGGTCTTGTACTGCACGCCGAGCTGGCGGGAGAGGTGCAGCGCGGCCATGCCTTCACGGCGTTCACGGACATCCAGATCGCGGCCAGCATCTTTCACAAGCTGAGCTTGTGGAAGGCGAACACGGTGCCTGAGGTGACGGAGAACTCGCGGCGGCAGCCGGAGCACTGAACCCCCGCCTGCGGAGCGCGTAGCAGTCGAGAACGCCAAATGCGGGCAGACGGGATCGCCATTCGTCTTTGGCCAGCGGAACTGGCGGAAGATCGCCTAGGCTTCCTCTTCGTCAATCTGGAGGAGGTGCTGGATGGGCATGTCCCGGCATTCGGGGACACCAGTCTAGCGCGACGATTATGGAGACCGGTCGGCCACCGTAGTTGTCGCCGCGCAGACATCAGGGAGTGCTGCCCGTCCTGGTATTTCACACCTCCGCGTCTCGTTTCGGGATCGTGGTGGATATTATCCAACCACTCCGGACGTTCCAGAATCCTCGGAGTCAGGCGGGCGCGGGGGAATTGGAGGCGCGGGTGTTCATGTTCAGGCTCCGGTTGGCAGTCGTCGACACGCGTAGCGATGCGGCGGCCTCGGAGGCCGTCGAAAATCAGCGCCGTATGCGTATCCGCCTGAACATGAGGTGGGCCCTTAATGGATCTGCCCGCCGGAGTCGATCAATTCTTGAACTTCGAGTAAACGAGCCGTAAGCGAACGTGGGCCAAACTCGCTATCTGCTTCACCGCGTTTCAGAGTTGACGGTTAGCAATATTGCCATGTGCCCGCCGCATTGATTTTCAGGCAGGTCGGGCAGATATATTGTTTGATCGAGGAGCGTAGCCGTGGGCGTTAAGGTTGGTCATTTCGACGTGAAGGATTGTCGCGCGGAGAAGCAGCGTTCCCGCGATGTCGACCTTGCGCGCCTTGCATCCAAGCAGATTTCCGCCAAACAACTTCGCGATAAGAATGGCTTTTTCTCGTCCCTGGATCGGTCGAAGGCCCGGCTTCTTGTTCGCAGGGCCTCAGTCGCGTTGAGATGAGTGACGAGCCTGCGCGTTTCGGCCCGCTAGACGTTCTCCAGATAGCATCAAAACTTACGATCGATGATGCCACGTTCGTCATCGGCGGTCAGGCTACCAACCTGTGGGCATGGTTCTACCAGGACCGGGCTCCTGAGTTGTCGTCCGGTTCCGAACTGACGAGTAAGGAACATCGACTATTTCGGCACAAGGAAGGCGGCAGAGAGCCTGGCGCAGGCGCTTGGTGGGAAGGTCTATCTTCCAAATGCCGACGATATGAACACGCCAAACACCGCAGTTGTCGTGGCCGAGATCAACGGGAAGAAGTTGCAGATCGACTTAATGCACGGCGTTCTGGGTATTACAAAACGCGAGTTGGAAAACGGCATTTCGGTCATCACATCGATGACGGCAGAGGACGGGAGTGCTGCCGCAATACCGCCTCGGCTTCGTCTTCAACGCTCCAAAGCCCTCCCCCGCAATTTTATCTGGACTTCGCCTGCGAAATCGAAGCGGTCTTCAAGACCGCCCAGGCCTTCCAAGGAACCCCAGCGATAGAGTTCGCGTCTCAGTCGAGCCTAGCGATCTGGCCGCGCAGCTCAAGGAGCTAGGCAGCCGCTGTGACGCGATCGTCCGCGATTGCACAGGACCAGCCGGCGATCACTTTAGCCGTAGCAGGACTTGCTACCAAAGGATTGCCGGCGTCCTTGTCGCCTCCGAGTTTGCTTCGGCTGTGCGTAGGCTATGTCGGATTGAAGGCCTTACAGGTTTGGCCGGTCAATTCCACCGTATGGCGCATCGACCTCGGGGAGGCATTGCGCTCACTACCTAGATTTGCGTGCCGCCGACTTCCTTTCGGGTTTGCTGACAGCCTTGTGGCCGAGACCGCTCGACTTCGCCAGCGCCGACCGTTGGGCCGCATAGTTCGGCGCTACCATGGGGTAGTCGGGCTTCAATCCCCATTTCTCGCGATATTCGTTGGGCGTCAGGCCGTAGTGGACGTTGAGATGCCGCTTAAGCGATTTGAATTTCTTGCCGTCCTCTAGGCAGATGATGTGGTCGGGAAACACCGACCGCTTCGGATTAACCGCAGGCGCTTGGGCTGGCTTCTCTGGCTCGACCGCTTGCCCAAGATTCGACAATGACGAATTCACGCTTGCGATAAGCTCTGGCAGTGACGCGGTGGGAACGGCGTTTTTGCTGACATAGGCAGATACAATATCTGCCGTAAGTTCAATCAACAGGCCTCGGCTATTTGCGGTGTCCTCGTGCATTCAATTACTCCTATTCCGTGACAACACGGGGAACGCTTTTACCGGCTTTGTCGAGGAAGGCCAGCGTGATCTGCTTATGTCGGCGTTAGTCCACCGCTTTTGGCTATCGCAGCAGAAGATTCATTGAAGGCTTTAATGATCCGATAGAACTGCATTTGCAGCAGCCGACCAGTTTGGCAATTCCTGCTGGGCCGAGGCCGTCGGCAAGCAGTACCATGATAATTCCTGTCAAGCCGCTGTTTGCCACCTAGGGTGATCGTTCGCACCTTCTCCCAGTGGGTGCCCTGCTTCCGTTCGAATTCGGCGAGGACGACCCGGGCGATCTCGATCACATCAGTGGCGCCGAAGCCATGGCGAGCGATCATGGCCGCATCAAGCGCGCCATAGAGATTGACGGACAGCTTGATCACATCCCCTTTTAGCCCCAGTTCCGCACCCCGTGCGTGTGCAGCCGAATCCTCTCTTGGAGCGAACGCACCGAGATCTTATCCTGGTCGTCCTTGATGGCCTCGCTGTCCACCATGCGCTGAACGAAAAAGGCCTCTGAAGGCTTTGGGACGGCCGTCAGGCATGCGGCACCTGAGGCAGCAGCACTCCTGTGCCCAGTCCGTCGCCGGAAGGGTCAAAAGCATGCCTGGAGGATCTCGGCGTGATGTTGGTTATGTCGCCTTTATCTCCCTCCCGTCGTGCCCCAGGCGGACTTGAAGTCCGTAGCTCGCGAAGCAGGCGGGGATGACCACGGGGTCGACGACGCGAAGCGCGTTCAGCACCGCCTGTACCGCTCTTGGAATTTCGCAGCACCTTCCCTAGCGACTGCCAATGCCTCCTTCTGGAATTCAGCATGAGCGGCCGGATCGACGCCTAAAGCCGTGACCTGGAATGCCGAGCGCTGGCGCTTTGGGAGGACGACAGCGAATTGGAGGTTTGCGACTCAAAGGTGTTTCCCTCCAGGAACTGAAGCAGACGCTCTACCGTATTTGAACGGAAACGTGTGCGTCACCACAAGCGCGCGCATATCGGCCAGCAGCGGCGTCGTTTCCTTCTCGAGCGCAGCTCCAGCGAACTTTCCCGCACTCCGGTAGTCCAGGCCTGATCCTTCTTTCACCTTCACGGCTTCTGGAACATCGTCGGGCGGCAGCGAGAATCCCGCATCGCGGAGTATCCGCTCTGAGCCATCGCGGTTTCCGCCGTCCCGTTCGACGGCTCGCCGACACCGCTTGCGACGGGCGCCTGCTCAGCCGATCAACGCCCGAGGATTTCGGACAGCGGAACTGCGACGTAACCTGGATGCGGCGTCGTCTCGTTGGCTGCAGTGACGACTATCGGCATCGGCAGCGACTCGTCGATCTTGGCCGGCCCGATTCGATCCCAGTCGTAGAGAAAGACTTCCTGATAGAACTTGGCGATGTCGCGGTCATAGAAGATCATGCTGGCGTCGCGATTGAATCCGGTGCCGGCCGTTGTCCAGTTGTGACTCCCGACCAGCACCGCTTCGCCGTCGATGATGATGCCTTTAGTATGGCAATTGTTCTGCTTGCGAATCTTGTTGGTGTCAAAACCGTAGTCCTTCGCGCTGCTGATTGTGTCACGGTCGTCCGGGCCGAACGAGCGGAAGATGATACGGACATCGCGGCCCGCCTTCTGCTGCGCCAAAAGCGCATCCAGCAGCTTCCGGTAATCGTCGCCCACGGTCTTGGTGTTGAAGCTCTGGTTCTGAAAGTAGATCGTGCTCTTCGCTGATTGGATAAACGGCAGTACCATGTCGATGTAATTGTCGGGCGTCAGGACGGGCTGCACGTCTATCTCGCGGGTGTCGGTTAAAGGTTGGAAGTAGCGCGGTTTCGCTGCTGCTTCATCGACGGTTAGGTCCGCGGGCACCCATACCAGCGGCTCGCCCGCGACAGTCTCCGGCGCTGCCTTCGCCTCCTCTAGATCGCGCAGGATATGAGCTTCGAAGAGCTGGCTTAAATCCTTGTCTTCGAGCACGACATGCCATTCGCGGTTGTAGAGCCTGAGCGCGCTCGCGTCCGCAGGGTTGGCGAGCGGCGCTACGTCAGGCTGGTTCGAGCTCTGCCAATTGCCGCTCGACAGCCACATGGCGGCCCGGTCGCGAACGGCGACCTTGATGTGGTAGGCGGAATCGAAGATGCCCGCCTTGCCTACGCTCGCGGGCGCAAAGTTGAACTTGTCGCCTTTCTCCTCGCGTATCTTGTCCACCGCCTCATAGTCGGTGAAGTCGCCGGCGTGTACCTTGCCACCCATCTGCAGCACAAGAGACATGGTCTCGGCCTTGTTCTTGACCGCGTCCAGTACGCCTTTCAGCACGTTGACGGCGCCGAAGTCGTACATCGCCACCACCAGCGACTTTGTCGTCGACGCAAGGAAAGGCCCTAGCACGGGCCAGCTTGCGTCCGGTCCCGTATGCACCGTGAACGTCGTCGTCGTCTTCCGCCTCGTAAGCGGCAGGTCTGGCCGCTTCTTATAACTGGTGTGCCAGGCCGGAGGTGCCTCGTCGCCATAACTGAGTCCCATGAGATCGGCGGTCGAGGCGACCGTCACGTCCGTCCGGACACCATCGACGTACGAGGGAAGCGGCACGACGCCACGCGACTCGAGCGCGCCGAGATCGACCTTGCGCCTGACCGCAATCACCACCGCGCGCTCGTCCGTGATCTCGCCGTTTTCGAAGCGGTAGCCTGGCTTGACCGCGACCACGTCTTCCCGGTTCGCGAGCAGGGCGCGGGCCGTGCGCACGGCGGCTAGCGTCATTTCCCGGGTGGGCGGAGGACTTCCGGGCGGCGGCGCCGAAGTCGCGGGGCCAAGACCGGGACCAGGAGTTTGCGCCGAACCATGCATTGGAACCGCAGCAGCAAGCGTCGGCAACGCCCCATCGTCGATCTCCACCGTAATCTTGAGCGGCACCGTGAACGTGACTCCCCCACGCCCCGGGTTTTGATTGCTTCCCCCGCCGCTATTGTCGGCCATGACGATTCCTCCAGTGTTTTCCAACAGGCCGCGAGCGCGCGCGAGGCAGCGCTTGAGCTGGTCGATCGGGACTGCGTCGTTTTCAATGAATTCAATGCCACGATAATGTAGCGCGACCACCTGCCCGGTGCCGATGTCTATGACAGGCGAGCCGGAGTTTCCCCCAAGGGTCGAGCATGAATGGGTGATGTTGTCGTCGCCGACGCCGAGCAAGTTCCCCACCGCCACCCGCTTTTTGTCGTAGATGCCTCCGAAGATTTTGTTGGCGAGCTGTTGATCCGAGAACCGGATGTCGCTGGCCGGATACCCGACCACGGCAACGGGCAGCTTCGCAGGAGGCGGTTCGCTGGCCAATTGCAATTTCACCCTGCCGACAGCGGAAGACATCTGCGCAAGCTTTAGGAAGGCGATATCCGGCAGGCCGTCAGGGGCCACCCAGACGATGCGCTCGACGGTGACGGGGTCGGTAGCCGCGCTCCCGTATTCCTGGAGAAAGTCGATATCGGCGCCGATAGGCGTACGCGCGTCGAAGCCTAGCTTGAAGGTGAAGCCTGCCCCGCTGGTTTGGGCAAAGAGATTGGCGACATGCCGGTTCGTGATCACCAGCCCGTCGTCGATCACCCAGGCCGTCCCGACGAACGGGTTGTCGAAATTGCTCACGTCGACGCGGCCGATCGAGGCCATGCTGCGGTTCAGCAACGGCGCCTTGGCCGTTAGAATCTGCCGCCACGCCGTCGCCTCGGCTCGGGCGCTGCCGATATCGATCGCGTTGTTTTGGACGAGGAAGACCGGCGTGCCCACGGCGAACACGATGGTTTCGTCATTAGTGACGGGCGGTGGGGGCTGCGCCGGAGCGGCGGCCGCGGGTGGGGGCGCCGATCCAGGTCCGGGCGGCCCTCCGGCTAGCGCCACGCCTTCGTCAACCAATCGAGGTGTCGTCGCCGAGAAATTGCCATAGCGGGCATTCATCGCTTTGGTGGCATCGGCTACCCACTGCGGATGCTCGAACTCATTCTGTACTTGGCTAATATTCGCCAGCACTTCAGGAGCGCTCGCGTCAGCTATTTGCCTCGCCACGCTTCGCAGTCGTTGTGAGTCGGCGACGGTCATTCTTTGTTCCCCTCCCCCGCAGCCCATAGGGAATTGTAAAGAAACCCACGCAGATCTTCCGATCGCTACGCCGTTAGTCGGCGTAGATTCTGATCCAACTCCAATTTTAAATATGATACCCGCTGAGCGCAGTCTAGTTATTACAGGATACATCAGGCGAGACTGAAATACTAGAAGGCATTGTTCAGAAAGCAAGCCATGGCGCCGCGCAGGCTGATCCGACAGTCTTTCCGGCTAGGGGCACGCACCACGGACGTGGCGCCGAAGGGCAACTCGTCCTGCCGCAGATAGAAGGCACCGCCAGCCGCTTGAATTCGCCTGAGCGAAAACAGGTATGTGGACCGGCTGGCGTGGGGAACTGAATGGATATCCATCTGGTTGCGGACACCAACCTGTTCTTCGAGTGCAAGCCACTCGAGCAGCTGCCGTGGCAAGAGCTCGGCTACGATCCGGTCGTAATCCTCCTGGCGAAAGCCCGGATGAGATCGACAAGCACAAGAATGCCAACAGCCGCACGCGCGATCGCGCGCTCGAAATATTTCGGCGCATCCGCCAAATGCTGAAGACTTGGGTGTCGGAGTCTGAAATCCGCGCACCCTCGCCAAGGGTGGTGTTGCGGCGCATGCCCAGCGTGAAGCCGGATATCGCGCTGGAGGAGCATCTCGACTATGTCTTATGAACGACGAGAGCTGGCGGCGTCTCCGATGGAAACGGCCGACGCCAAACGATCAAGGAACTCAAGAAGGAAATGGACGCCTATCGGGCCAAGAGCCAAGGATTTCGATTGGCGCCTGCGAAACCGTGGACAGTTCAAACACAATATGCGCAACCAGAAAGGTCGCGGTCCCTCTAACGAAACGGAAATCGGGGGATTTCTCGCGGCACCCAAGCTCAAGCATGCCCTCGTAATCGATTTCACGCCGCCCCCTCCGTCGAGCACGGCCAACGCATCCGGCGAGCATGGCGACGCATACGGCGAGTTGACAAAGATCGAGTACTTTTCCCAGCGGAGACGATATCAGCAAATATCGCGATGTGCTCTATCCACAATGGATTGAACGGTGCGGTGAGACGCTGGCGCAGTTGCACTGCGGCCGCGATGAAACCGAGCCGCCCGTCGTGGTGCGTTGGCCGATAGGTACCCGTCGAGAATGCGCTGCGGTCTGCGCTGGCGGATATCACGGCAGGACGCAGTCGAGGTCATCACTTC
>CCNB01000016.1:0-113 GCA_000824785.1 Mesorhizobium plurifarium
GATGTGTGAATCGCCTAGCCCCTCAAGGGGGGAGATCAGATGTCACACCGGCTTTCGCCAATCACCAATGCTGCAAGAAGGGGTGCGCCGACGAAACTGCCAATCTCCCCCCT
>CCNB01000016.1:123-5832 GCA_000824785.1 Mesorhizobium plurifarium
AGGGCAGAGGGGGGTGCTGTCCCGCCGACATTAGGCTCCTTATCGCTTTGGCCATAGAGTTAGAGCCTACCACGGCACCACCTCGATCTCCGGCCAGCACGCCTGGGCCCTTCTCCCCTTCGTCACATGCGTCCGCTGATTGTCCAGCGCCCGGTTCGGCGTGATGCGAAACGAAAAAACGTCATCCAGCCCGAACGGCGCCACGAGTTCCAGCCTCCCGTCGCTGCCGTACCGCACCCCCACTGCATGCGTCTTCGAGGCAAAATAGCTCACCGACTCGCTCGCGCTCGCATAGCGTGGGCATTGTTGTCCGAACTTCTGCGGATACCAAAGATGCACCCGCGCCTGGTTGCGCACCTCGACCGGCAGCTTCAACCCCTCGAAGTGCGCTGCCGCCCGGCGGATCACCGCATCCTCGGCCTCGTAGGATAAATCGGCATCGTCGAAGTAGAACAGGTCGACATCCTTGATGCCATATCCCGGCGGTTTGCCGGTCAGATGGTTCCAGACGCTGTTGTAGAGCGCGCCGGACACCACCAGCCAATCCGGCAGCGCAAGCGCGCGCACGCGCGCCAGCGTATCGGCCAGCAGCGGATCGGCCGCGACGATCGCGAGGAAGGCCGCGCGTTGCTCTTCGAAGGGAAGGCCGGAATAGCGGAGATGGCGCATCGCCCTTTGGAGGACGATTCGCCATGCCCCGGCAATCCCGGAAAGCGTTAAGCCCTCAGCACGCCGCCTGTCTGCTTGTTGACGTTCTCGACGATGCGCTTGGCCAGCGCTTCGAAATCCTCGTCGGTCAGCGTCTTTTCGACCGGCTGGATCGACACTTCGATGGCGATCGATTTCTTGGCGGCGCCCAGCGAGGCGCCCTCGAAGACGTCGAACACCGAGACGCCGGTGACCAGCTTCTTGTCGGCGGCCAAAGCTGCCCGCACCAGCGTGCCGGCCTCGACCGTCCTGTCGACGACGAAGGCAAAATCGCGCTTCACCGCCTGGAAAGGCGATAGCTCGAGCTTCGGCTTGGTGCGCGTCGGCTTGGCCTTCGGCTCCGGCACGGCGTCGACGAACACCTCGAAGCCGCAGAGCGGGCCCGAGACGTCCAGTCCATCCAGCGTCTTCGGATGGAATTCGCCGAACGTGCCGAGCACGGTCTTGGGACCGAGCTTGATCGTGCCGGAACGTCCAGGATGATACCAGACCGGGCCGCCAGGCTCGATCTGCAGCCGGTCGACCGGCGCGCCGCAGGCTTCGAGCGCCGCGATCGCGTCCGCCTTGGCGTCGAACACGCCGACCGGGCCGGCATTGCCGGCCCAACTGCGGCCCGAGCCGTCGAGCTTGGCGGTGCCGCGCCTGACGCCGGCGGCCACGCGCCGCTGCTGGTCGGCCAAGTCGCCTTCATAAGTGCCGGAGACCTCGAACAGCGCCACGTCGCCGATGCCGCGGTCGGCATTGCGCTGCGCGGCCGCGATCAGCCCGGGCAGCAGCGACGGCCGCATGTCGGACATGTCGGCGGCGATCGGGTTGGCGAGCTTGAGCGCGCTCTGGCCGCCGCCGAACAGCTCGGCGTGCTTTGCCGGGATGAACGACCAGGTGACGGCCTCCATCATGCCGCGCACGGCGAGCGCCCGCTTGGCCGAACGGGTGCGCACCTGCAGCGCGGTCAGGATCTTGCCGTTCACCGCATCATGCGAGGTCAGTGGCTGGGGCGCGATGTTGTCGACGCCATGGATGCGCATCACTTCCTCGACAAGATCTGCCTTGCCGTCGATATCCGGCCGCCAGGATGGCACCTTCACCTTGACGACGTCGCCCGAGCCCTGCGGCTCGAAGCCCAGCCGGGTCAGGATGTCCAGCGCCTCGGCCCTCGGCACCTCGATGCCGGTCAGCCGCTTCACTTCCGAAAGCGGGAAAGTGACGATCTTCGGCTTGTGGCCGGCATAGCCGGCGACCTCGATCTCCGAAGGCGTGCCGCCGCAGAAATCGAGCACCAGCTTGGTCGCGAGCTCGACGCCCGGCACCATGAATTCCGGGTCGACGCCGCGCTCGAAACGGTAGCGCGCGTCGGTGATGATGCCGAGCGTGCGGCCGGTGCGGGCCGTGGCGATCGGGTCCCAGAGCGCCGATTCGATCAGCACGTCGGTGGTGTTCGCGTCGCAGCCCGAATGCTCGCCGCCCATGATGCCGGCGATCGATTCGACGCCGTTGTCGTCGGCGATCACGCACATTTCTGGCGTCAGCGTGTATTCGCGCCCGTCGAGCGCCAGCACCTTTTCGCCTTCCTTGGCGCGGCGCACCACGAGGTTGCCGGCGACTTTCTTGGCGTCGAAGACATGCAGCGGCCGGCCGCGGTCGAAGGTGACGTAGTTGGTGATGTCGACCAGCGCACTGATCGGGCGCAGGCCAATCGCGATCAGCCGCTGCTGCAGCCATTTCGGCGACGGGCCGTTCTTGACGCCCTTGACCAGCGTCAGCGCGAAGCCGGGGCAGAGCTCCGGCGCCTCGATCGTGACCTTGACCGGGCACAAGCCGTTGCCGGCATGCGGCATGATACCGCCGCCCACCAGGCGGCCGAGTCCGCTCGCGGCGAGGTCGCGCGCAATGCCGTAGACACTGGTCGCGTCGGGACGGTTCGGCGTCAGATTGATCTCGATCACCGGATCGTCGAGATGCGCGTAGGCGGCGAAGCTGGTGCCGACCGGCGCGTCCTGCGGCAAATCGATGATGCCGTTGTGCTCGTCGGAGATTTCCAGCTCGCGCTCGGAGCACATCATGCCATGGCTCTCGACGCCGCGGATCTTGCCGACCGAGAGCGTCACGTCGATGCCGGGAATATAGGTGCCGGGCGCCGCGAAGGCGCCGATCAGGCCGGCGCGGGCGTTCGGCGCCCCACACACGACTTGAACCGGCGGCTTGCCGTCGCCGGTGTCGACGGTGAGCACGCGCAGCCGGTCGGCGTCGGGATGCTGCACCGCCGTCAGCACTTTCGCGATGACGAAGGGCTTCAGGCCCGACTTGTCGTCGACATGTTCGACTTCGAGGCCGATCGCGGTCAGCCGCTCGACGATCTCGGCAAGCGAGGCGTCGGTCTCGAGATGGTCCTTGAGCCAGGAGAGGGTGAATTTCATGGTGCTGTTCCGTTTGGTCCTTGCCCGTCCGACGCTTGTTGGACGGGCCGGGATACGCTGGTCTTCAGATGTCTGGGCAGATCGTCCGGCATGTGCAGGAAGGGCAGCTGCTCACGCACATAGGCATGCAGCGTCGGCCTGAAATAGGCCGGCATGTCCATGGCGCCGAGCATGAAATAGATCCGGCTGTCGAGCCGCTTGTCGGTATAGGCGATCGGCGAGCCGCAGGTGCCGCAGAACGTGCGCTCCACCGGGCCGTTGCGATAGCTCTTCAGCGATTTGCTATTGAGCGCGACCTGGTCGGCCATGAAGCCGACAAAGGCCGACACCGGCGCGCCCGTCGCGCGCCGGCAATCACCGCAATGGCAATAGCTGATGTGGTGCGGCTCGGCCGAAGCCTCGAACCGCACCGCGCCGCAACGGCAGCCGCCGGTGTGAGGTGCCGTCATGCAGACAGCCCTCCGAACAGCGTCGGCAGGTCGAGCGGCCGGAACCCGTAATGGCTGAGCCAGCGCACATCGGCGTCGAAGAAGGCGCGCAGGTCCGGCATGCCGTATTTCAGCATGGCGATGCGGTCGATGCCCATGCCCCAGGCAAAGCCCTGATATTCGTCGGCGTCGAGCCCGCCGGCGCGCAGCACGTTCGGATGCACCATGCCGCAGCCCAGGATCTCCATCCAGTCCGAGCCTTCGCCGAAGCGCACTTCGCCCGGACGCGAGCGGTCGCACTGGATGTCGACCTCGAGGCTGGGCTCGGTGAACGGGAAGAAGGACGGCCGGAAGCGCATCTTGACCGACGGCACCTCGAAGAAGGCCTTGCAGAACTCTTCCAGCACCCACTTCATGTTGGCGACGTTGGCGGTCTTGTCGACCACCAGCCCCTCGACCTGATGGAACATCGGCGAGTGGGTGGCGTCCGAATCCTGCCTGTAGGTCTTGCCGGGGATGACGATGCGGATCGGCGGCTTCTGCCGCTCCATGGTGCGGATCTGCACGGGCGAGGTGTGCGTGCGCAGCAGCTTGCGCTCGCCCTTCTCGTCCGGCTGGAAGAAGAAGGTGTCGTGCATCTCGCGCGCTGGATGCCCCTCGGGGAAGTTCAGCGCCGTGAAATTGTAGTAGTCGGTCTCGATGTCCGGGCCTTCCGCGATCGCGAAGCCGAGATCGCCAAAGATCGCCGCGATCTCGTCGATCACCTGGCTGATCGGATGGATGCGGCCGCGCTCGGCCGGCGACTGGCGGACGGGGAGCGTCACGTCGACCTTCTCGGCGGCGAGGCGCGCGGCGATGGCCACATCCTTCAGCTCCGCCTTGCGCTGGGCGAGCGCCTCGGTGACGCGGTTCTTCAAGCCGTTGATCGCCGGGCCCTTCACCTGCCGCTCCTCGGCGCTCATGGCGCCCAGCGTCTTCAGCATTTCGGAGACCGAGCCCTTCTTGCCCAGCGCCGAGACGCGCACTGCCTCGATCGCGGCTTCGTCCGAAGCCGCCGCGATGTCGGCCATCAGCGAAGCTTCAAGGGTTTCAAGATTTCCAGCGGTGGCGTTCACGGCGAATTCTTTCTATCGGTGGCTGTCATCAGCATGCGTCACGATTTTCGTTTCGCAGTACGATTCTTGTTGCAGCAGGCATAAGAAAAACCCGCGCCAGCCGTGCCAGCGCGGGTTCCCCAAATCAGTACTAAAAATGCTTGGGAAGCGCTGGCTTAGGCGACAGCGCTCTCAAAAGCATTCGGCGTGGTGTTCTTCAGGTATTCGAGCGCGACCTTGGCCTTGCCGACCAGCGCGGCGAAAGCCTGCGGCTCGTGGATGGCCATGTCCGAAAGGACCTTGCGGTCGATCTCGATGCCGGCCTTGTTGAGGCCGTCGATGAAGCGGCCATAGGTCAGGCCATGCTCATGCACCGCCGCGTTGATGCGCTGGATCCACAGCGCGCGGAACGAGCGCTTGCGGTTCTTGCGGTCGCGGTAGGCATACTGCAGCGACTTCTCCACCGCCTGCTTGGCGATGCGGATGGTGTTCTTGCGGCGGCCGTAGAAACCCTTGGCGGCTTTCAGGACCTTCTTGTGCTTGGCGTGGGCGGTGACGCCTCTCTTTACGCGTGCCATGTCATGATCTCCTTAAAACGCTGTTCCGGAACCGAGTGCTCAGAGGCCGTTCGGCAGAAAATTCTTGATGACCTTCTTGCCGTCCGGTTCAGCCAGAACCATCGTGCCGCGGGCATCGCGAATGAACTTGTTGGAACGCTTGATCATGCCGTGGCGCTTGCCGGCGGCAGCCGACAGCACCTTGCCGGTGGCAGTAATCTTGAACCGCTTCTTGGCGGCCGATTTGGTCTTCATCTTGGGCATTTTGCTACTCCGTATTGGTGGCGCACCATCGCGCTTCTTTTCTCGCTTCGGGCCGACCAAAGCCCGAAAAGCAAATGAAACCGCCACGGCATGCCCTGCCGGGCGGTTTTCTTTAGACGGCGGTCCTATAGATCAAAGACGGCCGGTGCGCAACACCTCGCCATGCGACGCGCTGTCCCGCTGGGTAGGGTGGTTGAGATTCAGGTCAGGCCGAGTCGAGAATGGTGGTTTCCGAGAACCG
>CCNB01000016.1:5842-110914 GCA_000824785.1 Mesorhizobium plurifarium
CACCGGAAGCGCAGGAAGCCGCCGTTCGCAGGCCGGCCTCACCTGAATATCAGCCACACTAAGGCAGCGTGAACCACACCGGCAGCATCCCCGACTGCTGCATGCCATCGATCAGCTCGAAGGCTGGCAGCGCGATGAGAAACACCAGGCCGTCGAGCAGCGTGTTCAACAATAGGCGCGGCTTGAAGCTGCCGGTGTCGCCCTCCTGGTAGAGCCGGAGATTCGGGAAGAAGCGCGGCACCTTGGCGAGATAAGCCTGGTAGGGCGCGCCGAGCACTTCCTTCAGGTACCGCTCCTCGCGCAGGATGACGATGTGGAAGGCGCCGGCGCAGAGCAGCGAGAACAGGATGATGCCGCTGAACGAGCCGATCTGCGCGCCGACGCCGGCGGCCGCCACGGTCGAGAACAAATAGAGCGGATTGCGGGTGATCGAATAAGGACCGCCGGTGACCACTTCGGCCGATTTGCGTCCGCCGATATAGAGCGTCGACCACAGCCGCCCGACAATGCCGAGGAAGATCAAGAGCACGCCGAACATCTCGATCGACTCGTGCATCCAGGTCTCGGGTGGGAAGCTCGATTGACCGAACAGCAATGCGCAGAACAGCACCACGATCAGCACTGCCAGCACGATCCGGCGCATGTGCTGATAGCCGCCCAACCCTTCATTCTGGTTGTCGGCCGGAACCTTCACTTCATCGACCATGACCCATCCGATCGTCGAGTGGCGATCGGATTGAAAACAGGCGCCCCGCCGATCGTCGGGACGCCGTGCCCGGCAATTCGGGCGGATTTTAGAGCGGGATAGAAGGAGCCGGGCAACTCTCGAAACCGTGATGGGCGCGGCGCTTTGACGGCCGCGCCATTCTTGGTCAGCGCGGCGCCAGGACCATCATCATCTGGCGGCCTTCGAGCTTCGGCTCCGCTTCGACCTTGGCGATCGTCGACACTTCCTCGCGCACCTTGTTCAGAAGCTGCATGCCGAGCTCCATATGCGCCATCTCGCGGCCGCGGAAGCGCAGCGTCAGCTTGACCTTGTCGCCTTCCTCGAAGAAGCGCCGCACAGCCTTCATCTTAGTCTCGTAGTCATGGCTGTCGATGTTCGGGCGCATCTTGATCTCCTTGATCTCGATGACCTTCTGGTTCTTGCGCGCTTCGGCCGCCTTCTTCTGGTTGGCGTATTTCAGCTTGCCGAGATCGAGGATCTTGACGACGGGGGGCTGCGCGTTGGGTGATATCTCGACGAGATCGAGCCCAGCCTCTTCGGCCAGCAGCAGCGCTTCGTTGATGGAAACTTCGCCACGGTTCTGGCCGTCGGCGTCGATAAGCTGGACCCGGGGCACCCGGATGTCTCGGTTGGAGCGCGGCCCGTCCTTGGTGGGTGCCGCTGCTTTGAAAGGTCTGCGAATGGTCGTGGTCTCCTCGGCCGTTTCGTTCAGGGTTTCTTTAGACAAGAAATAGGTGGACGCGCCTATGTGGTGAGCGCGCGGCCGGAGTCAATAGCATAGCCGCGCCGGAAAATCACCTGCCGCCTGGCAATTGTCTGCACCAAGCAAAGAAAAGTCGCGAGCACTTTTCGTTGAACCCCGGCCTGTGCCAAAAGACCGGCCGAAAGGACAAGCTCATGGCCGCCAGCGCTCCGGTTTTCATCGATGTGGACGGGTCGAACATCGCCGTCAGGCAGGCGCCGGGCGCGGCGCCCGGCGTGGTCTGGCTCGGTGGCTACAAGTCCGACATGCTGGGCACGAAGGCCGAGACGCTTGCCAACTGGGCCGCTCGCGAGGGCCATGCCTTTCTGCGCCACGACTATTCCGGTCATGGCGAGTCGGGCGGCGCATTCGCCGACGGCACGATCTCCAGATGGCTGGCCGAGAGCCTTGCCGTCTTTCGCCGGTTCAGCAAGGGCAAGCAGATCCTGGTCGGCTCCTCGATGGGGGCGTGGATTGCGCTGCGCATGGTGCAGGAACTGCGCAAGGCGGGCGAAGACCGTGTCGCCGGCCTGGTGCTGCTCGCCCCGGCGCCGGATTTCACCGTCGACCTGATCGAACCGGTGCTGACCGACGCGCAGCGGCGCGATCTCAAGGAAAAAGGCTTCTTCACCGAGCCGTCGGACTATTCGGACGAACCCTATATCTACACCCGCGCGCTGATCGAGGACGGCCGCGCCAACCGGGTGATGACCGGGCCGATCGACACGCATTGCCCCGTGCACATCCTGCAGGGCCTTGCCGATCCGGATGTGCCGTCCGGTCATGCGCTGAAGCTGGCCGCGATGCTGCCCGCCGACGACGTGACGCTGTCGCTGATCCCGGACGGCGACCATCGCCTGTCCCGCCCCGAGGATCTCGACATGCTCGAACGGGTCGTCGGCGACATGGTCAGGCGGGCCGCCTGAGCGATGCGCATCTCCATCCCGATATCCGCCTTCGTCGCGGCGATCGTCGGCTTCGGCGGCACGCTGGCCCTCGTCATCGCCGCCGCCAAGGCGGTCGGCGCCACGCAGATCGAGACAGCCAGCGGCGTCACCGCGATCTGCCTGGCCATGACGATCGAATGCCTGTGGCTGTCCTGGCGCACGAAGATGCCGGTCATCACCGCCTGGTCGACGCCTGGCTTGGCGCTGATCGCGGCCTCCAGCGGCTTCACGATGCCGCAGGCCGTTGGCGCCTTCATGGTCACCGGCGTCCTTCTGGTCGCCACCGGTCTGTTCAAGCCATTGACCCGGCTGATCGCGCAGATCCCGGCCTCCGTCGCGTCCGGCATGCTGGCCGGCATCCTGGTCAGCTTCGCGATCAATGCGGTGAAGACCATTCCCGCCGATCCCTGGCTGATCCTGCCGCTGATCGCCGCCTTCTTCGTCATCCGCCTGTTCAATCCGGCTCTGTCGGTGCTGGTGGTGCTGATCGGCGGCGGCCTCGCCGCTTTCCTCACCGGCCGCGTCGGCAGCCTGCCTGTGCCGGAACTGTCGACATTGACGTTCATCGCGCCGCAATTCACTGCATCGGCGACCATTGGCCTCGCCTTGCCGCTCTATCTGGTCACCATGGCCTCCCAGAACCTTTCCGGCCTCGCGGTGCTGCGCGCCGCGGGCTATCACCCGGAGCCCGGTCCGCTGATCGGCGTCACCGGTCTGTTTTCGCTGCTCTCGGCGCCGTTCGGCGCCGCCACCACCAATCTTGCGGCCATCTCGGCCGCCATCTGCACCGGCCCCGACGTTCATCCCGACCCGGCCGAACGCTGGAAAACCGGGCCGTTCTACGCGCTCGCCTATCTCATCTTCGCCATTTTCGGCGCCTCGCTGGTGGCCATCTTCGCCGTCCTGCCGCAAAGCCTGATCGTGCTGGTCGCGGGGCTCGCCTTGACGGCGCCCCTGGCCAACGCCCTGTCGATAGCCCTTCACGACGTTGACGAACGCATGCCGGCGATGGTCACCTTCGCGGTGACCACCTCGGGGCTCACGCTTTTCGGCGTCGGCGCGGCATTTTGGGGGCTGGTTGCCGGAATGGCAGTGCTTTTCCTGGAAAAACTCAAAAAGCGATAATCATTTCAGATGCTTCGCCGGTTTTGGCCGGACTTGCCTTGAATCGCCTATTTCGCCTTCCCATTTCGATTCCACGCAGCCGGATCGGCTGTCTCCAACGGAAGGATTGGGAGAAATGAATACGACTGCATTGATCCGTCCGGCCTGGACGCCGGCCACCATCGCGCTGATGGTCATCGGCTTCATGGTGTTCTGGCCGCTCGGCTTCGCCATGCTCGCCTACATCATCTGGGGCGACCGGCTCGAAGGCTTCAAGCGCGACGTCAACCGCGCCACGGACGGCATCTTCGCCGGCTGCCGCCGCGGCTCCGAGAAGGCGGCCCGCTGGGGCCACGGCTCGGCCCGCACCGGCAACGTCGCCTTCGACGACTGGCGCGAGAAGGAGCTGGAGCGCCTCGCCGAGGAGCGCCGCAAGCTGGACGAGATGCTCTCCGAGTTCGACGACTACGCCCGCGAACTGCGCCGCGCCAAGGACCAGGAAGAGTTCGACCGCTTCATGGCCAACCGCAACAAGCATACCGCGCCGACCACCACCGAGCCGGGCAACAAGCCCGCGTCCAAGCGCGGCAAAGGCACGAACCTGCTCGACGACTGAGCCCCTGCGACAGGTCTCAGAATGGCACAACGGCGTCGCGCGAGCGGCGCCGTTTCTTTTTTGTTCTCTTTGTAGCTTCCCTCCACTGGCCGTTTTTTTCGAATCGCGTATCGTCCAGCCATGACCCTCGGCTTCTTTCGCAATCTGACCAAGCCAAAGCCCACCCCCGTGGTGGAGCGCGAACATTGCGTCGCCGGCCGAACTTTGCCGCTGAAAATCGTCGAAAGCGCCAGGGCCAGGCGGCTCACGTTGCGCATCGATTCCGGCGGCCAGGGTCTGCGCGTCACCGTGCCGCCCGGCCTGCGCCGTGGCGAGGTGGAGAAATTCCTCGACCGCCACCAGGACTGGCTGGAGCAGCGGCTGGCCAAGGTGCCGACGAGGCCGCAGGTCAGGCCCGGCATCAGAATCCCGATCCGCGGCGTGCCGCACCGCATCGTGCATGAGCCTTCCAGGCGCGGCACCGTCACCGTCTCGCGCGACGAGCGCGGTCCGCTCCTGATCGTGCATGGCGAGCGCATCCATCTGCCGCGCCGCATCGCCGACTACCTCAAGCGCGAGGCCAAGAAGGAGATCGAGAGGCTGGTGGTCAAGCACACCGAGGCGATCGGCAGGCGCGCCAAGGCGATAAGGTATAAGGATACCTCCAGCCGCTGGGGGTCATGCACCTCGGAGGGCAATCTCTCCTTCTCGTGGCGCATCATGATGGCGCCGCAGCCGGTCATAAATTACCTGGTGGCGCATGAAGTGGCGCATCTCAAGGAGATGAACCACGGCCCGAAATTCTGGAAGCTGTGCGAGAAGCTGTGCCCGGATACCGACCGCTGCAAGGACTGGCTGAAGCGCAATGGCGGCGCGCTGCAGGCGATTGTGTTTGAGTAGCTCTCCGCCGTTGCGCGCATGCGCGCAACGTTGAGACGCCGGAGTTCCTTCGCGCCCCCCTCTGCCCTGCCGGGCATCTCCCCCACGAGGGGGGAGATTGGCGGTTTCGCCGGCAGCGCCTCATCTACATCGGTGATTGGCGAAAGCCCGCGTGACATCTGATCTCCCCCCTTGTGGGGGAGATGTCCGGCAGGACAGTGGGGGGCGCTGTCCCGCCGGCGTTTGCCGGGTTCAGACGACGACCTCAATCGTCATTCGCCGCGTTCAACTCCTCCGGCCGCAACCCCTCCTCGCCCGGATGCGGCCAGGGCAGAAAATTCCGGTCGAACGCGTCGCTGCCGAAATAGTCCAGCGCCCGGTGCGCCTCGGCGCCGTTGAAGTCGGACTTTTCCATTAGATGCGCGATCACCTCGCGCGCCTGCGCGATCTTCTGCTTCAGTTCGGCGACGGTCCGGTCGGCCATGAGTGTCTGCTCCCGCCTGTTGATCCTATATCAAGGTAGCGTTTTCCGAAGAGCCGGCAACAGCATGCTTTTTCTCGACTCTTTTCCCGTTTCGTGCCAATCCCGCGCCATGACGCTCGACATCAAGATCTGCGGATTGAAGACCGACGCCGCGATGGCCGCCGCGCTTGCCGGCGGCGCCAGCCATGTCGGCTTCATTTTCTTCGCCAAGAGCCCGCGCTATGTCGAGCCCGCCGAGGCCGGGCGCCTGCGCGAAGCGGCGCGCGGCAAGGCCAAGGCGGTCGCCGTCACCGTCGATGCCGATGACGCTTTCCTCGACGAGATCGTCGCCAAGATGCAGCCGGACATGCTGCAGCTGCATGGTTCCGAAACGCCCGAGCGGGTGGCGGAGCTCAAGGCTCGCTATGGCCTGCCGGTCATGAAGGTGTTTTCCGTCAGCGAGGCAGCCGACCTGGAGCGTATAAAGCCGTTTGTCGGGATTGCCGATCGTCTCATGTTCGACGCCAAGCCGCCGAAGGGATCGCAACTACCGGGCGGCAACGGCGTCGCCTTCGACTGGCGCGTCCTTGCCGGCCTTGACGCCGGGCTCGATTACATGCTTTCCGGAGGGCTCAACGCCGCCAATATCGGCGATGCCCTGAGACAGGCCAATCCGCCCGGAATAGACATCTCGTCCGGCGTGGAAAGCGCTCCCGGCGTCAAGGATCCGGCGCTGATCGAGCAGTTTTTCCGGGCCGCCAGGGCCGCGCGCGACGACCGCGCCGCCTGAGCACAACCAAAATCAGGAGATCGGCGATGAACAAGCCGGCAATGCCCAATTCCTTCCGCACCGGGCCCGACGAGCAGGGCATGTTCGGCATTTTCGGCGGCCGCTTCGTCGCCGAGACGCTGATGCCGCTGATCCTCGATCTGGAAGAACAGTGGAACAAGGCCAAGAACGATCCGGAATTCAAGGCCGAGCTGCAGAACCTGTCGACCCATTATGCCGGGCGGCCCTCGAAGCTCTATTTCGCGGAAGGCCTGACGAAGCATCTCGGCGGCGCCAAGGTCTATTTCAAGCGCGAGGACCTTAACCACACCGGCTCGCACAAGATCAACAACTGCCTCGGCCAGATCCTGCTCGCCAAGCGCATGGGCAAGAAGCGCATCATCGCCGAGACGGGCGCCGGCCAGCATGGCGTCGCTTCGGCAACCGTCGCGGCGCGCTTCGGCTACCCTTGCGTTGTCTACATGGGCGCCACCGACGTCGCCCGCCAGAGCCCCAATGTCTTCCGCATGAAGCTGCTCGGCGCCGAGGTGCGGCCGGTCACCGCCGGTCACGGCACGTTGAAGGACGCCATGAATGAGGCGCTGCGCGACTGGGTCACCAATGTCGAGGACACCTATTACCTGATCGGCACCGCCGCCGGTCCGCATCCCTATCCGGAGCTGGTGCGCGACTTCCAGTCGGTGATCGGCACGGAAGCCCGCGCCCAGATTCTGGAGCAGGAAGGCCGGCTGCCGGATGTCATCATCGCCGCCGTCGGCGGCGGCTCCAACGCCATCGGCCTGTTCCACCCCTTCCTCGACGACAAGGATGTCCGCATCATCGGCATCGAAGCCGGAGGGTGCGGCCTTGACGGCGTCGAGCACTGCGCCTCGATGAATGCCGGCAAGCCCGGCGTGCTGCACGGCAACCGCACCTATCTGTTGCAGAACGCGGACGGGCAGATCCTCGACGGTCATTCGATCTCGGCCGGCCTGGATTATCCCGGCGTCGGTCCGGAGCATTCCTGGCTGCGCGATTCCGGCCGTGTCCAGTACGAGCCGATCCTCGACGACGAGGCGCTTGAGGCCTTCCAGCTGACCACCCGGGTCGAAGGCATCATCCCGGCGCTGGAATCGGCGCATGCCATCGCCCATGCGATGAAGATCGTGCCGAAGATGGACAAGGACCAGATCGTCATCGTCAACCTGTCCGGCCGCGGCGACAAGGACGTGCACACAGTGGCCAACATGCTGGGCATGGAGATCTGACAATGACCACCCGCATCGACCGCCGTATGGCGAAGCTCAAGGCAGAGGGTCGCCCGGCTCTGGTCACCTATTTCATGGCTGGCGACCCGGACTACGACACCGCTTTGGCCATCATGAAGGCGCTGCCGGGCGCCGGCTCCGACATCATCGAGCTCGGCATGCCCTTCTCCGACCCGATGGCCGACGGCCCGGCCATCCAGGCGGCTGGTCTTCGGGCGCTGAAGGGCGGCCAGACGCTGGCGAAAACGCTGAAGATGGCGTCCGAATTCCGCGCCGGCGACGACGAGACGCCGATCGTTCTGATGGGCTACTACAATCCGATCTACATCTACGGCGTCGACCGCTTCCTCGCTGACGCCAAGGCCAGCGGTATAGACGGCCTGATCGTCGTCGACCTGCCGCCGGAGATGGATGAGGAGCTTTGCATTCCGGCGCTGAAGGCCGGCGTCAACTTCATCCGTCTGGCGACGCCGACCACCGACGACAAGCGCCTGCCCAAGGTTCTGGAGAACACCTCCGGCTTCGTCTACTACGTCTCGATGACGGGCATCACTGGGTCGGCGCTCGCCGACACGGCCAAGGTCTCGGCAGCGGTCACCCGCATCAAGGGCCACACCGCGCTGCCGGTCTGCGTCGGCTTCGGCGTCAAGACCGCCGAGCAGGCGCGTGTCATCGGCGCCTCGGCCGACGGCGTCGTCGTCGGCACGGCGATCGTCAACGCGATCGCCAACGTGCTGGGACCGAAGGGCGAGAAAACGGCCGATCCGGCGGAGGCCGTCGCCACGCTGGTCAGCGGCCTTGCCCAGGGCGTCCGCTCGGCCCGCCTTGCTGCCGCCGAATAGCCTGACTATCTGTTCGCCACGCAATTCGGGCCGGAAATCCGCCACAGACTTTTTCTGAATTGCTCGAAGTCTCTTCCAGGACAGGAGCCGAAGCCATGAACTGGATCACCAATTACGTCCGCCCGAAGATCAATTCGATGCTCGGCCGGCGCACCGACATGCCGGAAAACCTTTGGATCAAGGATCCCGAGACCGGCGAGATGATCTTTCACAAGGATCTCGAATCCAACCAGTTCGTCATCCCGGCTTCCGGCCATCACATGAAGATCTCGGCCAAGGAGCGGCTGAAATACTTCTTCGACGACGGCAAATACGAGGTGCTGGAAAACCCCAAGGTGGTCCAGGACCCGCTTAAGTTCCGCGACGAGAAGCGCTACACCGACCGTCTGAAGGAGGCGAAGGCCAAGACCAGCCTCGAGGACGCGATCCTCAACGGCGCCGGCACCATCGACGGGCTGCCGGTTATCGTCACCGTGCAGGACTTCGCCTTCATGGGCGGCTCGCTCGGCATGGCCGCCGGCGAGGCCATCGTGCACGCCTTCGAAGTCGCGCTGCAGCGCAAGCGGCCGCTGATCCTGTTCGCCGCCTCCGGCGGCGCCCGCATGCAGGAAGGCATCCTCTCGCTGATGCAATTGCCGCGCACCACGGTCGGCGTCGACCGGCTGAAGGAAGCCGGCCTGCCCTATATCGTCGTGCTCACCAATCCGACCACCGGCGGCGTCACCGCCTCCTACGCCATGCTGGGCGATGTCCACATCGCCGAGCCGGGCGCGCTGATCGGCTTTGCCGGCCCGCGTGTCATCGAGCAGACCATCCGCGAAAAGCTGCCCGACGGTTTTCAGCGCGCCGAATATCTGATGGAGCACGGCATGGTCGACATGGTCGTGTCGCGCCTCGAGATGCGCCAGACCATCTCCCGGCTGTTGAAAATGCTGCTCAAGATGCCGCCGGCCGACAAGCCGCTCGAGCCGGAAATCCTGCCGCCGGCGGTGGTCAACGCGGAGGCGCGGCCGCAAGCCTGAGGCGAGAGCGGCCCCGACGCGATATAAACCTGCGCGACATCGTTCGCCGCGAACCGCGATTTGCGCCGCCTGTTGCGTGCTGTAGCCTTGATTTGCGCATGGCCGTTCCGAAACCGATTCCCGGTTTCGGGGTTAGGCGTTAGGATTCCGCCATGACAACGCTCTCCGCCGAACGCGAAATCGAACATCTGATGACGCTGCATCCGAAAGGCTTCGACCTTTCGCTGGACCGCGTCACGCGGCTTCTCGAACGCCTCGGCAATCCGCAGGACCGGCTGCCGCCGGTCATCCACATCGCCGGCACCAATGGCAAGGGCTCCTGCGCCGCCTTTTCGCGCGCGCTGCTGGAGGCGGCCGGCCATCTCGTCCACGTCCATACCTCGCCGCATCTGGTGAACTGGCACGAACGCTACCGGCTGGCGGCCGAAGGCGGCGGCAAGCTCGTCGACGACGACGTTTTCGCCGAAGCCATCGCGCGCGTCGCCGAGGCCAATCAAGGCCAGACGATCACTGTCTTCGAGATCCTCACCGCCGTCACCTTCGTCCTGTTTTCGGAGCATCCGGCGGAGGCGGCGATCATCGAGGTCGGCCTTGGCGGCCGTTTCGACGCCACCAATGTCGTCAAGCGGCCGGCCGTTTCGGTGATCATGCCGATCTCGATGGACCACGAAGCCTATCTCGGCGACCGCGTCGAGCTGATCGCCGCCGAAAAGGCGGGCATCATGAAGCGCGGCTGTCCGGTGGTGATTGGCGCCCAGGAGAGCGACACCGCGCTTCAGGTGCTGATCGAGACGGCGGAGCGGCTGGATTGCCCGACCGTGGTCTATGGCCAGGATTTCCTCGCCTTCGAGGAAAACGGCCGCATGGTCTACCAGGACGAGGACGGGTTGATGGACCTGCCGCTGCCCCGACTGCCCGGGCGGCACCAGTACGCCAATGCCGCGGCGGCGATCGCCGCCGTCAAGGCGGCCGGCTTCGAGATCGGCCATCGCGCCGCCGAGCGGGCGATGACCCATGTCGCTTGGCCCGCGCGCATGCAGAAGCTGACCCAGGGCAAATTGGTCGATCTTGCCCCGAAGGGCGCGGAGATCTGGCTGGACGGCGGCCACAATCCCGGCGCTGGCATCGTCATCGCGGAGGCGCTGGCCGAGCAGGAGGAGAAGAATCCGAGACCGCTGGTCCTCATCTCCGGCATGATCAACACCAAGGACCAGACCGGCTATTTCAGCGCCTTCAAGGGCCTTGCCCGCCATGTCTATACCGTCCCGGTGGAGAACAGCGACGCCGGCGTGCCGAATGACGAATTGGCGCTGCGTGCCGAAGAGGCCGGCCTGTCGGCGGAGCCGGTCAGCTCCGTCGCCAGCGCGCTGATGCTGTTGCGCGACTCCTGGGACGGCCCGGCGCCGCGCATCCTGATCGGCGGCTCGCTCTATTTCGCCGGTGCCGTGCTGGCCGAGAACGGCACGCCGCCGACCTGAAGCGATCGCTCCGCAGTCGCTTCAGAAATCCCACGGTGAGATCAGGTCGAGGTTGGCGGAGCCAAAGTCACTCAGATTGCGTGTCGCCAGCCGACCGCCGTTGACGCGTGCGATCGCTGCAATCATGCCGTCGGGAGCCGACATGCCACGACCTTGGCGCCAGGCCGTCCCCATAATCTCGCCATAAGCCAGCGCAGCCTCCTCCGTCAGCCCGAAAATTCGATCGGCGAACCGGTGGCGCCATTGAGAGAGCCCTTGCTCCAGACGGTCGGCTCGTTCATCGGGGCGAATCTTCTGGATGCCGAATGCGATTTCGGCAATCGCCACGGTGGAAAGAGCCAACTCGGCGTCGTTTCGGACAAGCCAAGACAGAACGGCTGGATCCGGCGCCTTCCTAAGGGTTTCCGAAATCACGTTGGTATCGATGAAAATCAAAGTTCAGGTCCTTTATGGACCTGCCGGCTTTCGCGGATGACTTTCTCCAGGTCGACATCGGCACCATTGCCTGCCGCCAAGCGGGCATAGAAAGCGGACGCGGGTTCGCGTCCTGCTTCACGGATCTCATAGGACTCGAGCGCACGCTCGACGATGTCGGCTATCGAGCGATTTTCGCGCCGCGCAAGTCGATGGGCAAGGTCGCGTGCCTTGGCGCTGCGTACTGAGAGTTGTGGTTCGGCCATCTGAAGCTCCGCTGAAGTAAAATATACCGGTAGAGTTCTGCCATCAAGATGGCAGATGATGGCTTGTCACCTGGCTGAACGGAACGCCGCCGCCCTGACGGGGCTCCGTCATCTCCGGATGGGCGAATCTCAACGGCTGACCGAGGCCATGCTGGACACAAGCTCCTCGGCGTCCGCGTCGGCATGGCGGATGGACAGCTGGAATGCCGTGTCGGCGTCGCCGCCGACGATCGCGGCGACCAGCGGTTCGTGCAGGGTCGGTATGTCGTGCAAATTGTTGTAGAACCGGTCCGTCAGCCGCAGGAACATCCGCGTCTGGCCTTCGAGCCTTTCGTAGATCTCCATCAGCCGCCGGTGCCCGGAAATGCCGATGACCGTCCGGTGGAACTCGAAGTCCAGCTCCATCAGCTTCTTGCGGTTGCCGTTCGAGGCCGCGGTCTTCATGGCCGTCACGATGTCGGTCAGCTGTTTGCGGCCGGCCTCGTCTATGCGTTTTGCGGCCAGCCGCGCGCCGAGCGCCTCCAGCGAGTCCCGCAGCATCGAGATTTCGTAGACGTCCGGCTTTTCCACGGTGATGACGAAATTGCCCCGGCGCGGCCGATAGACGATCAGCCCTTGCGCCTGCAGGTATTTGAGGGCACCCCGGATCGTGCCCTGGCTGACGTTGAAGCGCGCCGCAAGGTCGAGCTCGATGAGCCGGGTGCCGGGCTCGATCTCGCCGTCGACGATGGCTGCCCTCAGCGCCTTGCCGATCTCGCTTTCCAGGGACGGGTGATTGTCGCCCGAGATTCTCATGGTCTGGAGTTTCCCTGTCCTGTGTTTCCGAGCCGCTTCAAATCGTCCGCTCGTCCAATGCGGACCGGCGATGGTCACCGGCTGCCGCCGCGCGCTCCCAAGGCCGGCGGCTTCCTCTCGGACAAGGGATTCAACCCCCCGGCGAGTTCTCTAGCAGATCGAATGGCCGAGGTCATGACTCTTATCATTTATCGATAATCGATATTGACAGTTTTGCATACTTTGGCGATTGTCGCCATTACGTCAGACGGGCGGGGGTAATGTCACCAATCTTTTCGAGAGACTATGCGGCGGAGCTACCGAAGGTGGCTCATGGCAGCGGCGTCTATGTCTACGACACGGACGGGAAGGCCTATCTCGACGGCATGGGCAGCGCCGGCGTAGTCGGCATCGGCCACGGCCGCACCGAGATCTATCGCGCTCTCGCGGATGCCGGCAACAAGGTGACGTTCGCCTACACAGCCACCTTCACCCATCCCTGGCAGGAACAGCTCGCCAGCTCGATCCTGTCGGTGGCGCCCACGGGCATGGCGTCGGTCTATTTCGTTTCCGGCGGCTCGGAAGCCAACGAGACCGCGTTGAAGCTGGCGCGGCAATATCATCTGGAGCGCGGCGATACGCAGCGCCACAAGATCATTTCGCGCTGGCAGAGCTATCACGGCGTGACCATCGCCACCCTGTCGCTGTCCGGCCGCACGAGCTGGCGCACCCCATACGCGCCCTATCTGCTGCCGGTCGTGCATATTTCGCCGCCTTACGAATATCGCTGCACCTATTGCCGCGACCATGGCGGCTGCACGCTGGACTGCGCCGACGAACTGGAGCGGGCGATCAATCTCGAGGGCCCGGAGACGGTCTCGGCCTTCTTTGCCGAAACCATCGTCGGCACCACGGCTTCGGGCCTGGTGCCGCATAAGGATTACTACAAGCGGGTGCGCGAGATCTGCGACCGCTACGGCATTCTCTTCGTCGCCGACGAAGTGCTTGCCGGCTATGGCCGCACGGGCGTTCCTTTCGCCATCGCCGACTGGGACGTCACCCCCGACATGATCACCTGCGGCAAGGCGATCGGCAGCGGCTATGCACCCTTAGGCGCGGTGCTGGTCAACGACCGCATCACCGACTTCTTCCGCGACAATCGCAAGCGCTTCGTCCACGGCTTCACCTATAGCGGTCATCCGACGTCCTGCTTCATCGGCCAGCAGGTCTTCGACATTATGTCGAAGGAAGGCCTGTTTGAGCGACCCGGCCGGATCGGACACTATCTTGCAAGCCGCCTGAGGCAGCTTCAGCAGCGCCATGCCTGTATCGGCGACGTGCGCGGCAGGGGGCTCTATGCCGGGGTGGAGTTTGTCGCCGACCGGGCCACCCGCCAGCCTTTCCCGGTGGAAAAGGCATTCACCTCCCGGCTGGTGGCCGGCATGCGCGAGCGCGGCGTGATCGTCGGCGGCGGCGTGCCGGGCGCCAATTTCGGCCAGGGTGGCGATCATATCCAGATCACGCCGCCCTTTATCGTCACGGAGGAAGAGATCGACGTCATCGTCGACACGCTCGACGAGGTCATCACCGATCTCGTTTGAGGGTCATTAGCCGGCGTGCCGCGGGAGGCAGGCCGAACTCGAAACCAACCACAAAGAAGAAGGGGAATTGCAATGCTGAAATCCATACTGGCGGCCGCCTGCATCGCGGCGCTGACCACCGTCTCCGCCCAGGCGGGCGTCACCATCAGGATCGGCGGCGCCGGTTCGCCCGACAGTCCCGACACCAAGGCCATGGAAGTGTTCAAGCAGAAGATGGAGGCGGAGCTGGGCAGCGACGTCTCGATCCAGCTTTTCCCGAGCTCGCAGCTCGGCACCGTCGACGAAATGGTCGAGCAGGTGAAAGGCGGCGTGCTGGAATGCATGTATGAAAGCGTCGGTGATCTCGGTTCCTTCCATCCGGCGGCCAATGTCGAAGGCGTGGCCTATCTCTATCGCGACGAGGATCACTTCTTCCGCATCTGGCGCGGTCCGGTCGGCAAGGAGATTCTCGACGCCATCGCCAAGGATGCGGGTTTCCGGGTGCTCGGACCGGCCTTCCACGGCTTCCGCCAGTTCCTGCTGACCAAGCCGGCCGAGAGCCTGGCCGACATCCAGGGTCGCAAGATCCGCGCGCCCGGTATTCCGGCCTACATTGCTTCGATCCAGGCGCTTGGCGCCAATCCTGCCACCATTCCCTTCGAGGAAGTCTATACCGCGATCCAGCAAGGGGTGGTCGACGGTGTCGAGCAGCCTCTCGTGGCGATCAAGGATCAGCGCTTCTATGAAGTCGCCAAGCACCTTCTGATCACCAACCACATGGCCGAGACGATGGGCTTCATGTGCGGCGAGCCCTGGTACCAGGGCCTTGAGAAGCGTGTGCAGGACGCTTTCGCCAAGAGCGCGGACGCCAGCGCCGACTGGTATCGCGACTACACCGATTCCTCGCAGGCGAAGGTGCTGGAAGAGCTCGTCGCCCAGGGTGTCGTGGTCCATAAGCCCAAGCTCGACGAGTTCATCGCCAAGGCGGCAGCGGACTCGAAATACGACGCCGCCTTGCAGCCCTATATCGACAAGATCCGGGCGGTTAAGTAGCAACTGGCGCCCGCCCTTGGGCGGGCAGTTCCAGTCGGAGATGCTCCATGGCAAACCTGCTCGCATCCGTGGGCAACGGACTGCGCCGCGTGCTCGGCTTCCTCGTCGGCGCGGCGCTGTTCGCGATCGTCATCCTCGTCTGCATCCAGGTGTTCAGCCGCTATTTCATAGGAGCGCCGACGCCGGGGCTGGCGGAGATCTCGCGCATCCTGTTCATCTGGATGACGTTCCTTGGCGCCGCGCTGCTGGTGAGCCAGCGTCAACTCATCGTGATCGACCTTTTGCATGACCGGCTGAGCAGCGGCATCTTCGCTAGGTTGAAGGTTCTCGTGGACATCGCGACCGCGGTGTTTCTCGTTTTCCTTGCCGTTTATGCGCGCCATCTGATGATCGTGGTCGGGCAGAAGATCGCGCCGGCGACCGGCATCAGCTTCGACTGGTTCTACGGCGCGTTGCTGGCCTTTTCGGTGCTAGGCCTGTTCTTCGTCGCGGAGCGATTGTTCGGCGCAAGCCGCGCCGGACAGGAAACGGCTTCGGCTGCCGAAAAGCCCATCGCACATGAAGGTGCCCAGTCATGATCATGCTGCTGGTGCTGTCGGTCGCGTTCCTGGTGCTCGCCTTGCTGGCGGTTCCCGTCGCCGTCGCGCTCGGGCTCTCGGCCCTGCTGGTGATCGCCATCTGGGGCATGCCGGGCTTCATCCTCGCCCAGAAGATGGTCAACGGCATCGATTCCTTCCCGCTGCTGGCCGTGCCCTTTTTTATCCTGGCCGCCGCGGTGATGAACAGCGGCGGCATCACCACGCGTGTCGTCGACCTCTTTTCGTCGATGCTTGGCCGCATCCGCGGCAGTTCGGGTGTCGTCAATGTCGGCACCAACGTCTTTCTCGCCGGCATTTCCGGGTCGTCGGTCGCCGATGCTTCCGCGAGCGGCGCCCTGCTCATTCCGGAAATGCGCAAGGATGGTTATTCCGGCGGCTTCGCCGCGGCGCTGACGGCGGGAGCAGCCGTCATCGGCCCGATCATCCCGCCCAGCATTCCGCTGGTGATCTATGGCGTCATCGCCCAGGTCTCCATCACCAAGCTGTTCGTCGGCGCCTATATTCCCGGCATCCTCATCGCCTTGGCGCTGATCGCCTATGTCACCTCCTATGCCCGCAGGCACCAGCTTCCGGCGCGTGGGCGGCCGTCATGGGGCGTGATCGGCAGGCAGTTCAAAGGCAGCGCCTGGGCGCTGTCGATGCCGCTGCTTCTGGTCGTCGGCGCCAAGGGCGGCTTGTTCACGGTCACCGAGCTCGGCGCGGTGCTGGTGCTCTACGCCATCTTCATCGGTTGGGTGATCCATCGCGAGTTCAGCTGGCGGCAGTTTCCGGAGCTCTTGACCGATGCGGGGCTGCAGACCGCCAACATCATGCTTGTCGTCGCGGTCTCGTCCTTCATCGCCTACCTTGTCGTCGTCCACGGCATTCCGGCCGACATTCAAAGCCTGCTCCACAATGCCGACCTGTCGCCGTGGGAATTCCTGCTGCTGGTCAATGTGGTTTTCCTGGTGGCGGGAATGTTTCTGGATTCGACGCCGGCGACCATCATCCTGGTGCCGATCTTCCTGCCCGCGGCCAAGAGCTTCGGCGTCGATCCGACGCATTTCGGGCTGGTGATCGTGCTGAACCTGATGGTCGGCCTGATCCATCCGCCTCTGGGTCTGAACCTTCTCATCACCCAGTCGATCGCCAAGGTGCCGATGCGCGACGTGATCTGGGCCAGCCTGCCGGTCGTCGCGATCATCCTGGCCGTGCTGCTGATCATCACCTTCGTGCCGCAGACCGTGCTCTGGCTGCCGGGCGTGATGGGCCTGTAAGGAACGGGAAGGCAAGCCGACGGGCGCCGAGCCGCCGGCTATCAGCTACTTCAGCTCGATCTCGATAAAGGCGTATTCGCCGTCATTGGCGTTGATGACGTCGTGCTCGACGCCCTCGCGGCGGAAATAGGGCGCTCCCTTCTTCATCTCGGCGAAGGATTCTCCGTCCTTGGTCACCAGCTTCACCTTGCCGTCCATCAGCGGCACGACGACATAGTCGTGGCCATGGCGGTGCCAGCCGGTGTTGGCGCCCGGCGCGAAGCGGTATTCGGTGACGATCACCCGCTCATTGTCGACATGGACTGTGGCCTTGGCTGTTCCGGTCATGGCGTTCTCCTTTTTCTGAAGCAGAGAGTATGACGTACCTGCGTGCGAGGGCCAGAGCGCGTCGAGCAATGACGCCAAAGAAAAAGCCCGGCGCGGTGGCCGGGCTTTTTCCTTGGATATTCGGATTGGCTCAGGCGAGAGCGCCGTTGATCCAGTGCGACAGCGCCGTCTTTGGCGCGGCGCCGACCTTCATGTCGGCCACTTCGCCGCCCTTGAAGATCATCAGCGTCGGGATCGAGCGCACGCCGTACTGCGCGGCAAGCTCCGGATTCTCGTCGATGTTGAGCTTGGCGACCTTCACCTTCGAGCCGAGCTCCTTGGCGATCTCTTCCAGCGACGGGCCGATCATCTTGCAGGGACCGCACCATTCCGCCCAGAAATCCACCACGACCGGCTCCTTGGCGTTGAGCACATCGGCCTGGAAATTGCCATTGTCGACCTTGACGGTGGCCATGCTGAAATCCTTTCGAAAACTCGGGTTGCACCAAATGTGGTGGTTGTGGCGGCGATGTTCAAGCAGTTCTTGTGTCACGCTCCCGTGAGTCGGGCAAGGGCATCGTCCATCGCCTTGGCTGGCAGCTCGATCAGGCGCGGCGCCTCGGTGAAGAGCAGCGCCGCCGTCACCTCGCGGCCCGGATAGAGCGGCTGAAGCAGCGCGCGATAGAGCGCAAGCTGCAGCACATAGGCCGGCGGCACCTCCGCCAGGTCCTTGGGGGCCGGCCGGTTGGTCTTGTAGTCGACGATCGACACTTTGTCCGGGGCGACAGCCAGCCGGTCGATCTTGCCGGAGATCGAGCGCAGCCTCCCCTTCACCTCGAGGCTGCCCATGATCGCGACTTCCGCGCGGGACGACGGCGAGAACAGTGCGCCGAAGCGGCCGTCGGACAGGATCGCAAGCGCCGCCTCGAGTGCTTTGCCGCGCTCACCGTCCGGCCAGCCGGCGCCGGCGCGCGCCAGGTAGCGCTCGGCCGCATCGTGCCTTTCCTCTTCCGCAATGCCTGGCAGCATCTGCAGCAATTTGTGCAGGGCCAGGCCGCGCACCACCGCGAAGCCGGGCTCGGACTCGGCGTCGAGCACCGGCGAGCGCGTGTCGGGCACGGCTTCTTTCGCTTCCTCGATCAGCGCCGAGGCGCCGGAAGGCGAAAGCGGCCGCGGCAGCTCCTCATAGGGCGGCAATGGCCGGAACAGGGCGTCCGGCAGCGGCGCTGTGTGCTCGAACGGTCTTGCCTCGTCGACGCTGGTCAGCGCCACCGGCGGCAGTTTCGTCATGTGGAAGCGATGCACGGCCACCTCGGCCGTCGCCGGATGCCGCCGCTCGGAACTCTCTGGCGCTCCCACCAGCGCACGGCTGACGATCGAATGCCAGGTGCCGGTGCTGGGCTGCCGCTTGCCGTGATAGCCGCAGACGATCAGCCGGTCCTCGGCACGCGTCATGCCGACATAGAGCAGCCGCCGGTATTCGTCGTCCGCCAGTTCGCGCGCCCGGATCGAAGCCGCCTTCGAGACGCCGTTGGCGACATCGCTGGCCGAGCGCCAAAGATAGCCCTTGCCCCTCCATTGCCCGCCTGAGCTTTCGAACGGCATCAGCCGCGGCAGATGCTGGTCGCTGAACGGCGCCGAGCCGCCATCGACCAGGAACACCACCGGGGCTTCGAGGCCCTTGGCGGCGTGCACGGTCATGACCCGCACCTCGTCGCGCGTCTGGTCCATCTCGCGTTTGATCTCGGGGCCGGCATTCTCCAGCGTCGACAGGAAGGATTCCAGCCCCGGCAGTCCAGTGCGTTCCTCGGCCAGGCAGAAGCTCAGGAACTCGTCGAGGATGTCGCCGGCTTCCGGTCCGAGCCGCGCCGTCATCTTGCGGCGCAACCCGTCGCGCGCCAGCAGGGCGGCGTAGAATTCGAACACCGGCTTGAAGGCCACTTCGGTTGCCCAACCATCGAGCCGGCTAACCACAGCGGCGAGGGAAACATCTTCGGCAGCATGTTGCCTGAGCGAGGCGATCAGGGAGTGGCCCTTCGGCCTTTCACCGGCAAGCGCCAGCAACGTCTCCTCGGCGACCTCGAAGATCGGGCTGCGCAGCACGGCGGCCAAGGACAGGTCGTCCTCCGGCTGGATCAGGAAATGCCCGAGCGCGATCAGGTCCTGCACGGCGATATGGCCGGGCAAGCTCAGCCGGTCGGCGCCGGCGACCGGGATCTGCCGGTTCTTCAGGCTGCGCGACAGCGCATGGACGAAGCGGTCCCGTTTGCGCACCAGCACCAGGATGTCGCCGGCGGTCAGTTTTCGGCCTTTGCCTTCGATGACCTCGCCATTCCGCAACCAGTCCTGGATGGTCGTCGCCACATGCTCGGCGACGCGCACGGCGGGTGCGCTGGCGTGGTTGACCGGCAAGGTCCAGTCGTCGGGCTCCTCGACCATTTCGGCGCCGATCGAGGGCCATACCTCGACATAGCCCGGCGCGTCGGTGCGGATCGCCTTGTGGCTGAGCGGATCGGGATCGTGGCTGATGCCGCGCCTGACACCCGGCTCGGCGAAGACGCGGTCGACCGCGGCCAGCACGTCGTCGCTCGAGCGGAACGACCAGGTGAGCTTGAGATTGGCGAAGGCGGCTTCGGCGTCGCGCACGCGCCCGGCGAACAACAGCCGGCTTTCGGCGAACGAGTCCGGCGCGGCGCCCTGGAAGGAATAGATCGACTGCTTCTCGTCGCCCACGGCAAAGATCGTGCGCGTCACCGCCTCGCGCTGGCCGAGCCCGGCAAAGAACTCCTCCGTCAGCTTCTTCACCACCTCCCACTGGTCCGGGCTGGTGTCCTGCGCCTCGTCGAGCAGGATATGGTCGATGCCCTGGTCGAGCTTGAACTGCACCCATGGTCCGGCATCGGGCCGCGACAACAGGGCAACGGTGCGGGTGATGAGGTCGTTGAAGTCGAGGAAGCCCCGCCCGCGCTTCAACTGCTCGTAGCGCGTAATCAGCCAGCCGGCGACGGTCAGCGCCGCCGCTGTCCCTTCGACCATGCGGAACAGCGCCAGCCGGTCGGTCACGTCGAGGATCGCCTTGGCCGCCGCAAGGTAGCGTTCCGGCAGATCCGGCAGCCGGTCGACCAGCGCCTTCTTGAAGATCTTGGGCGGCTCATAGGGGTCGCCATCGGCCTTGAGGAAGGCCTTTGCCAAGAGCCGCAGCCGGCGGATCGGGTCGGCTTCGGCGAATGCGCCTCGTGCGTAAGGGACGACGTTGTTCAGCACCTGCCGCGCGTCGGCGGCTTCGGCGGCGTGCGCGAATTCGGCGAACTGGCCGGGGTCGAAGCCTGGCAGCGGCCAGAGCGACGCGGCGATGCCCTCGCCCGTCTGTCCCGGCCTGAAGCCGAATTCGGCGAACAGCGGCCGGAAGTCCCGCTCCTTGCCGAGCTTGGCGATGAAGTCGCGCAGTTCGTCGCGCTTGCCGGCGATCTCGCCAAGCAGCGAATCGAGACCGAACTCGCCGCCGCGCTCCAGCACGGTGGCGAAGGCTTCCGCCAGCCCTTCGGCGCCGGCGCCTGCGCCCGAGATCATGTCGCGGCGGGCATCGCCGAACAGCGAGGCCTCCATCTGCGGATCGAGCATCTCGAAATGCGCCGGGATGTTGGCTTCGAGCGGGAACTGGTGCAACACGGATTCGCAGAAGGCGTGGATGGTCTGGATCTTCAGCCCGCCCGGCGTCTCGAGCGCCTCGGCGAACAATCGGCGCGCGCGCCGCATCATGTCGCGGTCGGCGCCGCGGCCGTCCAGCGCCGCGATCCTGACCGCCAGCTCCGCATCGGGCAGCGCCGTCCATTCCGACAGCGTCGAGAACACACGGTTCGACATGTTGGCGGCGGCAGCCCGCGTATAGGTCAGGCACAGGATCTTCGACGGATCGGTGCCGTTGAGCAGCAGCCGGATGACGCGCTGCGCCAAAACATGCGTCTTGCCCGAGCCGGCATTGGCCGACACCCAGGCGGAATAGGCGGGATCCGAGGCGCGCGCCTGGCTGGCGGCGGTGTCGGAGGGGATCGGATATTTCATCCTTCCGCCTCGTCCTCGCTGGCGCCGCCCGCCGACCATTCCAGCACACGCGCCAGATGGTCGTAATCGCCGTCGGCCTCGCCCTCGCGGAAGGGAAGGGCGCGCGACAGATAGCCGGTGGTCGGGTCGGCATAATGGAACAGCAGCCGCTCCAGCCGCGCCCAGGCTTCCTCGGAGAGATCGTTGGCGGTGCGGGGCTTGCGGTTGTATTCGAGGATCGATTCCTCGAACACCTCGCCGTTCGGCTTCAGCCGCACGAAGGCAAGCTGCGAGGGCTCGCGGATGCCGAGTTCCTTGAAGGCGCCGCGCCTGAGCAAGGCGCCCTCCAAAGCCAATTGCGGCGACAAGAGCGTGTGCGCCTGCGCTTTCGAGGGAGAGGAGCCGGTCTTGTAGTCGAGGATATCGGCCATGCCGCCGGCAAGCAGGTCGACGCGGTCGGCATAGCCGGAGAGCGTCACGCCGGTGCGGCCGACCACCGTCTTCTCGGCGCGCTCCTCGGCATAGCGCCTCGCGACCGCATCGGCGCGGGTATGCTCCCATTCGATGATGTTTTCGGCGAGCTTTTCGAAACGCGGCCACCAGATAGCCTCGATATCCGGCGGAAGCTGTGCCTCGGCAAAGCAAGCGCGGCCGGCTTCGATGAGGCTTGCCAAGGCATTCGGCGCCTTTGGGTCGTCGACCCGCCGCGAGAACAGATGCAGGATCTCGTGGAACAGCGTGCCGCGTTCGGCCGCGCCCGGATCGCGGATCAAAGGTTCGAGCGGCGAGAGCCCGAGGATGCGCCGCGCATAGACCGCGTAGGGGTCGCGGCGCAAAGTCTCGATCTCGGTGACCGAGAAATGCAGCGGGCGCATGCTGAGCGGCGGCTTGGGCTGCGGGCGAGGGGCAAAATCCTTCTTCTCGCCGGCATCGAGCGCCCGCGCCCAGCCAAGCAGCGCGTCGCCGCGGCCGCGCAGGGCCGCCGCCGGTTCCTTGCCGATGAAGGTCAGGATGCGCTGCAGCCAGCGCGACGGCACCGCCGGCGCATCGCCTGAGCGCGCCGAGCGCGTCAGTACGACCTCTTTCGTGCCCATCGCCATCTGGAAATCATGCGCGGCAAGGCCGATGCGCCGCTCCGGCGGCTCGAGGTCGATGCCGGTCTTCATCAGCCGCGACATGAAGCGGTCGCTCTCGGGTTTGCGCGGCCAGACCCCTTCATTGAGCCCGCCGATGACCAGCATATCGACATTCTGCAATCGGGCTTCCAGCGCGCCCCAGATGGCGATATTGCGGTCGGTGCCTTGCGCCGGCTTCACCGTCTCCGGCGCGATCAGCGCCTCCATCACGTCGGGCCATTCCGAAGCGGCGAAGGTAAAGGGCGATGACGCCGCCACCAGTCCGCGCAGCAGCTCGGCGAGCTTTTCGCCGGCGTCTCCGGCATAGAGCTCGGCCAGGCTGTCATCGGGCGCGCGGCCCAGATCCTCCAGCGCAGCAACGCTGGCGCGCGTCAGCGTTGCGATGTCGGCGTTCTTCTCGTCGCGCATCGCAGTGAGGCGCAGGAGCGCGCTTGTAAGGCGGCTAAGCATGCCCTGTGCCTGCTCGATGCCACGTACGGTGAGACGCGAAAACCAGAAAGGCTGGCGGGTGTCGCCGCTCAGCTCCGCGAGCCGCGTCTCGAAAAGCGCGCCGAGCGATGCGACGTCGGGCCGGCCCGTGCCGCCGCGCAGCGCCACCAGCTCGACCAGTTCGGCCGCCTTGCGCACGGCCTGGCGCTCGAGGCCGAGCCCCAGCAGCGGATGCTTGAGCAAGGCGAGAAGACCGACCGGATCGCCGGGCCGGAACGCCGCATTCAGCGCCAGCCTCAGCAGGCTGGCGGCCGGCGTGTTGAGGAGTGGCGCGCCGCCGGAATCGTCGGCGACGACGCCGAAACGCAGAAGCTCGGCCGAGACCCGCCGCGCCAGCGCGCGGTCGCCGGTGACGAGCGCTGCGCGCTTGCCTGGAGCCTCCACAGCGCGCTTCAGCGCGATGGCGATGGCCGCCGCCTCGTCGCGCTCGTTCGCCGCCTCCACCAGTGTCACGCCGGCAAGCGCCTGTTCGATGTCATGGGCCGAAAAGCGCGGCCGCGTCTCGGTCCAGTGTTCGGTGGTTTCGGCCGGCCGCAGCGCCTCGCCGACAAGGGCCGCGCGCAGTGCGAGCGGCGGCGGCGCCGCGACGACGTCTTCGACGTCCCGGCGCGCAACGCCGATGCCGCCGATCAGCTTGGCGAGGCCGTATTGCGGGTGGCCGAGCGTTGCCGGCCGCGCGCCGGGCGCCGTGATCGCCGCGAAGGATGCATCGTCCAGCTCGCGGTCGAGCCCGGGCAGCACGACCGCGCCATTGGGCAGGCCGGCGATCACCGCAAGCAGTTCGGCGGTGGCGGGGATCGAGCCGGTCGAACCGGCGGCGATCACCGGCCCAGCCGGCGTATTGCGCTTCAGCCGCGCCGCTTCCAGCCGGATCAGCGCGCTGCGATGCGCGGCCGGGTTGGAGCGGTCGCGCTCCTTGAGCAGTTCCGGCCAGTTGTCGGTGACGATGCCGAGGAAGTCGAGCGTCACCTGCCACCAGCCGGCAAGATTGCCGGTGACCAGCGTCGCTAGCTTCGCCCAGTCCGTGCCTTCGGTCTCGATCTCGTCCATCAGCCGCGCGAGGTCGCGCGCCAGCCAGATGGCGTCGGCGGCCGAGGTCGGCACGACGAATTCCTCGTTGAACCGCTCCCTGACATGCGCCGGCAGGCTTTCCTTCCAGGCGCGCACCAGCGGCGCCAGCAAAAGCAGCCGCTCCTGCGCGGCGATCGGCGGGGCGAGGTCTATTGCCGGCGCCGCTTTCGCGTCGAAGGCCGCCTCGTCCTCGTCGAACTCGCCGAGCGGGCGCACCGTCGGCAGGATGGCGGAGCGTTTCCCCCCTCCCAAGTCGGAAAGCATTTCGACGAAGGCGCCGCGCAGGGCCCGCGCGGCGCGGCGCGTCGGCACATAGATGGTGGCGTCGGCCAGCGCCAGCGGCTCGCCGTCGAAGCGGAAGCCGGGGATCAGGCGTCCGTCGAGCAACGCTCCGGCCAGCGTCAGCAGGAACGGCGCTCCGGGCGGGATGGAAAGGACGCGGCGCGGGCCGCTCATATCGCTTTCGCTAAGGCGCCGGCCACAGCCGCCTCGGCGGCTGGAATGGCGTCGGGCGTGCCGACGGTGATCCAGCGTCCGTGCATCTTCATGCCGAACAGGCGCCCGGCGGCGATCGCCTTGTCGAAATAGACATTGAGCGAATGCGAGCCGGCGGGCGCGTCCTTGAAGATGTGCGGATGGATGATTGCCGCGCCGGCATAGATCAGGCCGGCCGGATCGCCCTTCGAGCGTCGTAGGGCTCCATCGGGGGCAACCAGGAAATCGGTGCCGACGCAATGCCCGGTCGCTGAGTCGAGATCGGTAAGCATCAGCAGAATATCCATTCTGGCGGCGTCCCATGCAAGGGCAAGGCGCTCGAGGCTGGGTTCGCCTTTGTCGATCCAGAAGGTGTCGGCATTGATGATGTAGAACGGTTCGTTGCCCAGAAGCGGCAGCGCCTTGACGATGCCGCCCGCCGATTCCAGCAGCGCCTCGCGTTCGTCGGAGATGACGATCCTCGGCGCGCGCCTATGGGCGACATGGGCGACGATCTGCTCGGGCAGGTAGTGCACGTTGACGACAGCCCTGGCGACGCCGGCCGCCTCCAGGCTGTCCAGCCCCCAGTCGAGCAGGGTCTTGCCGGCGATCTTCACCAGCGGCTTGGGCATCGTGTCGGTGATCGGCCGCATGCGCTTGCCCAGCCCGGCCGCCAGCACCATCGCGGTCTTCGGCGTCATGGTTGGGGGCTTCATGGGACCCGTTCCTCGAGCAGGCCATGGGCCATGTAGAATTCCTTCAGGCCGGCCAGCGCCGGATGCGCCAGCGACCGCCTCAGATAATCGCGGATGCGCGGCAGGTGTTTCAGATAGTAGGGCTTGCCGTCGCGCTTTTCGAGCCGCACGAAGATGCCGAGGATCTTCGAATTGCGCTGCGCCGCCATGATCGCATAGGCCTCGGTGAAGCCGGCCTCGTCGAAGGCGCCGGCGGCGCGCCTGGCCGCGACATAGGCAGCAACCGTCCGCCGCTCGATCTCAGGCGAGACGGTGACACGCGCATCCATCGCGAGCGAGGCGACGTCATAGGCGGCCGGGCCGATCAGCGCATCCTGAACGTCGACGATGCCGAGCCGATCCAAGCCGGAGCGCTCCGCGCGCCAGATGATGTTGGGCGAATGGAAGTCGCGCAGCATCAGCGTGTATTCGCTGCTTGCGAGGCGGTCGAGAAGGGCATTCCACACCTGGTGATAGCCCGCCCGCAATGCGTCGTTTGCCGGCTCGCCGGTGATCCACGGCACATACCAGTCGACCAGAAGATCGGCCTCGATCAGCATGGCGTCCCGATCGAAAAGCGGCACGTCGTGGACCACGCCGGGCGCCGCTTCCATGTGATCGGGCCAGGCCTTGCCATGCATCATGGCCAGCAGCTCCGCCGCCGCTTCGTAGCGTTTCGCGATGGGCTGGCCGTCGGTGCTCAAAAAGCCTTCCGATCCGAGATGCTCCAGCAGCAGAAAACCCTGGTCGAGGTCCTGGGCGTGGATCGCCGGCACGCTGACACCGTTTGCGAGCAATGCCCTGTCGATGGCGACGAAGGCGCTGACGGATTGCGCCGTGTGGGCGATCACCGCATAGGGCTTGCCGTTGCGCACCGGCGGCCCGAGCACGAGGCGCGGCGAGTTCATCAGCACGCGCGGCTCCTGGCCCGGTAGCGAGACGATCTCATAGGAGCGCGCGGAGGCGTCGCCGACGAAATGGCGGCGGCCGGCGTCGCCCCAGCCGGCAATGGCCAGGAAATCGCGCATGGCCAGCGATCGCGCCACGCGGTCATAGACCGGTCCCTGCCCGGAAAGCCGCGCTACACGGGCTTCGCCGTGTTCGGCAAGCTCGACCCACAGCGCGTTTGCCGGCAAACGATCTCCCGCCCGTTCCGGCCATTCGATGAGCGCCGCGCCTTGGCTGAGCGCATCGTCGAGGCCGAGCTCGTCGAGCTCGTCCGGCGCGGAGAGACGGTAGAGGTCGAAATGATGCACCGGAACGCGCGTCTCGTAGCTCTGCACCAGCGTGAAGGTCGGGCTCGGCACTTCGAGGCCGGCATCGTCTGCAAGCGCGCGGATCAGCGCGCGCGCGAGCGTCGACTTGCCGGCGCCGAGATCGCCTCTCAGCGCGATTGCGTCGCCGGCGCGCAGCGCCATGGCGAGGTCTTCGCCAAGCCTTGCCGTTGCCGCCTCGTCGGCGAGAAAACGCTCCAGCACCATCCCTGTCATATAGGCGCGCTACTCGGCCGCGTCGCGGATGCCGGCCGGCGTATCCGGGATTCCGGACGGCTTGTCCGGGAAGGTGCAGATCACCGTGGTGCCCTTATCTTCTGCGGTCTCGATGCGCACGGTTCCGCCATGCAGTTCGACGAAGCTCTTGACGATCGAGAGCCCGAGCCCAGCGCCGCGCCGACGTCCGCCATTGGCGCGCGGCTCGAAGCGGCGGAATACCGATTCCAGCACGTCCGGCGGCATGCCGGGGCCGTCGTCATGCACCGAGAATTCGACGCCGTCGGCCAATCGGCGGCAGGTGAGCCGGATCGTGCTTGCCTCCGGCGCGTAGTTCGCCGCGTTGCTCAGCAGATTGTAGAGGATCTGGCGGATGCGGATCTCGTCGCCATGGAAGCTCGCCGGCGCTTCCGCCGCATCGATCTCGAGCTTGATCCGGTGTTCGTCCAGTCGGTCGGCGACCAGTTCCGCGGCCGCGGCGATCGTCCGGTCGATGTTCATTTCGGAAATGTCGAGCTGCATGATGCCGGCATCGACGGTCGCCAGGTCGAGGATATCGTTGACGATGGTGAGCAGCACCGATGACGACGAGCCGACATGCTCGACATATTCGCGCTGCTTCGGCGTCAGCGGTCCGGTCGCGGGCAGCGACAAAAGCTCGGTGAAGCCGATGATGTTGGTCAGCGGCGAGCGCAGCTCATAGGACACGTGCTGCACGAATTCGTTCTTCAGCTGGTCGGATTTCTCCAGCGCCTCGTTCCTGTCCTTGAGCGCCCGTTCGACATTGACGGTGTCGGTGACGTCGACGAAGGTGATCATCACCTGGCCGTTGGGCAGGTGGATCACCGCGTAGCTCATCACGTTGCCGTTCATCAGCTCGATCTGGCCGCGGCGGTCGCGGCGCTCGTCGTCGAAGCCGGTGACCGCGGCGACGAAACCGCCCCACGGGCTGTTCGCGGCGCGCTGGTCGCACAGGTCGCGGATCGCCGAAACATGGACGTTCGGCTTGACCGCCTCCGCCGTCAGCCCCCACAGCGCGACGAAGGCCGGATTGGATAGCCGCAGCCGCCCGTCCGGACCGAACACCACCACGCCTTCGGCGAGGTTGTCCAGCGTCTCGCCTTGCACCCGCACGGCGGTCTGGTAGCGGCTTTCGAGGTCCATCTTCTCGGTCAGGTTCTCGAACACCCAGGTGACGCCGCCCTTCGGCTGCGGGTTCGCCACCACGCGGATCGTCTTGCCGTCCGGCAGGTGCCACCAATGCTCCTGCGATTCGACGGCGCGATAGGCGCTGAGCAGGTTTTCCTTCCAGCGCCGCCATTCCGGCTGCTCGGCGATCCTGCCTTCCGAGCGCAGCCGGTCGAGCAGCAGCGTGTTGGAAGGAGCGCTGAGCAGGAAGCCCGAGTCGAGACCCCAAAGCTTCTGGAAGGCCTGGTTGAAGAAGCGCAGCTTTTCCTCGGTGTCGAAGATCGCCACCGCGGTGTTCAACTGGTCGAGCGTGTCGGCATGGCTGCGCACGGTCCGCTCATATTCGGCGCGGATCGTCTCGGCCGCGCTTGTGTCGCAGGCAAGCCCCGCCGAGCCGTCGGCGCCGGCGAAGTCGGTGACCGCAAACATGCGGCGGTCGCCTTCGATCACGGTGGAAAGCGTCTGTTCGAAGACCGGGCGCGTCTTGTGCTGCTCGGCGATCTGCTCGCGCGCCTGGCCGCCGAGGAATTCCTTGGCGTCGCGCACGGCCGCGGCCGCGCTTTCGGCCTCCACCGCCTCGGCATAGGCGCGGTTCACCCATTGCAGCCGTCCGTCCGCGGCGCGCAGCCATGCCGGCATCTTCAAGGCGTCGAGCAGGCCGACTATCGTGTCGTAATCCGCGCTGAGCCGCTGGTTCTCGATCTTCAGCCTGGCCTGGTTGCGCAGCGTCTCCGACAGCGACACGAAGCGCACCAGCACATGCGCCGCGCTCTTGCGGCCATGCACTTCCAGCGGCACGCCGGCCTGCGTTTCGATGATGAGGTCGAAGGCTTTCGCCTGTTCGCGCAGCGCGGCGACCGCGTGCTCCAACGCCGCCGCCGAACGCGGCATCAGCCAGCGGCCGAAGGCAAGGAAGGCGGACCTGTCGTCGGGCGCGCCGCTGTCCAGCGGCAGGCTGCCGATGAGCTCGGGCTTCTTGTTGTCCGTGGTCCAGACCACCAGGCGCTGGTCGCGCAGATTGAGCAGCGCTTCGGAACGCTGCAGCGCCGCGTTCACGTCCGCGATGCGGGCCCTGAGCTGGACGTTCTGCGAGGCGGTGCGCGTACGCTCGCGGATCAGGAAGATGGCCGAGACCAGTGCGGCGCCCATGACGCCGACGAACATGGCGAGCTGCATGACCTCGACGGTGCCGACAGGCGCCGCGGCCTTTCCCGGAATGGCTGTCTCGGCGTGGGCGGCAAAGGTGAGCAGCGGGCCGGCAAGCGCCGAGGTGGCAAGCAGCGAGGCCAGCCGCAAGCCGGCGCGAAAACCGCCGCCGCTCACGGCGGGGCCGGCCTTGCTCGAATCCTCATGGCCGCCGGAAACGGCCGTTCCCGCGCGTGGCGGGTAATCCCCCGGCATGTCTTGGTCCTCTTCGCCGCTTGAATGCAAGACCGCCCTGAATGCGTCCCGGCCCAACATGTCCCCGGACCGCGAATCACAACAATAACGCCTGCTGGAATCGGCGTGAAGAATCATTGGCGCAAAAAATAAAGCCGGGCGGAAAGTCAACCACCCGGCTTCAATATCTGGTAGATAATTTCGCTTTGGTTAATAGCGGTAGTGTTCCGGCTTATACGGACCCTGCGGCGTCACGCCGATATAGGCGGCCTGCTCGCCCGACAGCTCGGTCAGCTTGGCGCCGAGCTTGTCGAGATGCAGCCGCGCGACCTTCTCGTCGAGGTGCTTGGGCAGCACATAGACCTGGTTCTGGTACTGGCCGTGCTTGGTGAAGAGCTCGATCTGCGCCAGCACCTGGTTGGTGAACGAGGCCGACATGACGAAGCTCGGATGTCCGGTGGCGTTGCCGAGGTTGAGCAGGCGTCCTTCGGACAGAAGGATCATCCGCTTGCCGTCCGGGAAGGTGATCAGGTCGACCTGCGGCTTGACATTGGTCCATTTCAGATTGCGCAGCGAGGCCACCTGGATCTCGTTGTCGAAATGGCCGATATTGCCGACGATCACCATGTCTTTCATCGCCCGCATATGGTCGAGCGTGACGACGTCCTTGTTGCCGGTCGTGGTGATGACGATGTCGGCGGTCGGGGCCGCGTCTTCCAGCGTCACCACCTCATAGCCGTCCATGGCCGCCTGCAGCGCGCAGATAGGGTCGACCTCGGTGACCTTGACGCGGGCGCCGGCGCCGCGCAGCGACGCCGACGAGCCCTTGCCGACGTCGCCATAGCCGCAGACCACCGCGACCTTGCCGGCCATCATCGTGTCGGTGCCGCGGCGGATGCCGTCCACCAGCGATTCCTTGCAGCCATATTTGTTGTCGAATTTCGACTTGGTGACGGAATCGTTGACGTTGATCGCCGGGAAGGGCAGCAGGCCCTTCTTCTGCAGCTGGTAGAGGCGGTTGACGCCGGTGGTGGTCTCCTCGGTGACGCCGCGGATCGCTTCGCGCTGCTTGGTGAAGAAGCCCGGCGAGGCCTTCAGGCGCTTCTTGATCTGGGCGAACAGGATCTCTTCCTCCTCGCTGCCGGGATTGGACAGCACGTCCTCGCCGGCCTCGGCGCGCGCGCCGAGCAGGATGTACATGGTGGCGTCGCCGCCGTCGTCCAGGATCATGTTGGAGGTGCCGCCATCGGTCCACTGGAAGATGCGGTCGGTGTAATTCCAGTAGTCCTCGAGCGACTCGCCCTTGACGGCGAAGACCGGGATGCCGGCCTCGGCGATCGCGGCGGCCGCATGGTCCTGCGTCGAGAAGATGTTGCAGGAGGCCCAGCGGATGTCGGCGCCCAGCGCCTTCAGCGTTTCGATCAGCACCGCCGTCTGGATGGTCATGTGCAGCGAGCCGGTGATGCGCGCGCCCTTGAGCGGCTTCTTGGCGCCGAACTCCTCGCGGCAGGCCATCAGGCCCGGCATTTCCGTTTCGGCGATCTCGATCTCCTTGCGGCCCCAGCCGGCAAGCGAGATATCGGCGACCACATAGTCCTTGCTACCCGTCATGGCAGTGCTCCGGTGTGATTTTTTCTCAAAGGCGCGCCGACGCCGGGAGGCGCAGGGAGGGCGCGATCGCCGGCCTGACTAGCAGATCGGCCGCCATACGACAATGGGACATAAAGAAATCTTTATGCGCGCATGTCCTGGAAAAGCGAGATGTGAAGCCGGGAACTAGATTTCCTCGCCGAAACGCGAGGCGACCAGCTGCTCCAGCGCGTCCATGGCCGGCACGGCTTCCGGGCCGCTGGCGATGACGCGAATCGAATAGCCCGGGCTCGCCGCCAGCATCATCAGGCCCATGATCGAGGTGCCGCCGACCTTCACGCCGTCCTTCTCGACATGGATGGTAGCGTCGAAGCCGCTGGCGACCTGCACGAACTTGGCCGAAGCGCGCGCATGCAGGCCGCGCTGGTTGATGATCGGGAACTCCCGCACAACCTCGTCCGTCTGCGGCGCCGATGTGTTCATTTGCTGCTCAGGAGCTGGCTGGCGACGTTGATGTATTTGCGGCCCGCCGCCTGCGCCTCGTCGAGCGCCGCGGTCATGTTGTCGCCCTTGCGGATCGAGGAAAGCTTGATCAGCATCGGCAGGTTCATGCCGGCGATCACCTCGGTGCGGCCGGATTCCATCACCGAGATGGCAAGGTTGGAGGGCGTGCCGCCGAACATGTCGGTGAGTACGATGACGCCGGCCCCGGTGTCGACGCGCGCCACCGCGTCGACGATGTCGGCCCGGCGCTGCTCCATGTCGTCGTCGGCGCCGATCGCCACGGTCTCGAAATTGTCTTGCGGCCCGACGACATGCTCTACGGCATGCCGGAACTCGGTGGCGAGTTGACCGTGCGTCACGAGCACGAGTCCGATCATTCTCTGGTGGCTCCCGTCATCGCCGCTTCACAGGCGTATCTTATGTTCGCCAGCCATTCCAGGCGGCGGGAGCGCTATCTTGTCGACGCACGGCCGGTTGACAAGCCCAAAATTGCGGCGGCCCGGGCCATTTTGACGCATCGCAGCAAAAAACCCCGGGCGGATCATGAAAAAGGCTGGATCGACAGCCGCGCCATCAGCATGGGCAGCGCGGCGGTGACATTCTGCCGGGCGACGTCGATGCGGGGCATCCGGCATCCGGCGATCGTCTCCGTGGTCTCGTCCTGCAGACGCGCCATGTCGGCCGGTTCGACAAGCCGAACCACAAGATCGATCACGGCGGCCGGCTCGAAGGCCAGCGGCCGCGGCCCGATCCCGTGCACCTCGCAGAGTCCGGCGATGCTTGCCGGCGCGCGGCACACCAGCCGGCCGGCATGCGCGGCTGCAAACAACTGGTCGTCGCCGACCAGCCGGGAAAACATGCCGCGGGTGCGGCAATGGTCGATAAGCGCCAGCGCCAGCGTCGTCTTGCCTGCGCCGGACGGCCCGGTGACCAGTACGCCGTGCTCGCCGATCAGGAAGGCAGTGCCATGCATGTTGCTGGGTTTCGTCTCCGGCATGTTCGGTTCGGCGATCAGCCTTCCGCGGGCAGCGTCACAACGAAACGCGCGCCCTTGATCTCGCCGGGCTTGGTCCCGGGGATGTTCTCGGCCGTCAGCGTGCCGCCATGCGCCTCGACGATCTGCCGGCTGATCGACAGGCCGAGGCCGGAGTTCTGGCCGAACGCCTCGCCGGCCGGCCGGTCGGTATAGAAGCGCTCGAAGATGCGGTCGATGTTCTCCACCCGGATGCCCGGGCCGTTGTCGTCGACGGTGATGATGTTAAACTTGCCCGCGCGCGCCAATGAGATCGCTATGTGCCCATGCTCGTCGGGCACGAAGGAGCGCGCGTTCTCGATCAGGTTAGTGATGACCTGGCCGATCCTGAGGTCGTGGCCGACAACGAAATAGCCTCGGGCGCCGGCCGGCAGCTTGGCCACCTTGAGCTCGATCTCGACGGCCTTCTTGTTGCGCGTGGTCTCGCGCGAGACCGCGATGAGGTCGGTGATGAACTTCTTCAGGTCGACCGTCGCCGCATCGTCGCGCGCGAGCTCGGCGTCGAGCCGCGACGCGTCGGAGATGTCGGTGATCAGCCGGTCTAGCCGCTTCACGTCGTGCTGGATGATCTCCATCAGACGCGCGCGAGACGTATCGTTCTTCGCCAAAGGCAGCGTCTCGACGGCGCTGCGCAGCGACGTCAGCGGGTTCTTCAGCTCATGCGACACGTCGGCGGCGAAGCTTTCGATCGCCTCGATCCGCGCATAAAGCGCATTCGTCATGTCGCGCACGGCAATGGACAAATTGCCGATCTCGTCCTGACGATCGGAAAAATCGGGGATTTCCTCGCGGCTCTTGACGCCGCGCCGCACCCTGACGGCGGCGGCGGAAAGCCGGCGCAGCGGATTGGCGATGGTGGACGCCAGAAGCAGCGACAGGATCGCGGTGACGAGAGCCGCCACCCCGAAAACACGCAGGATCGCCTTGCGCTCGGCCGCGACGATCTTGTCGATGTCGCCGCCTTCGGTGGACAGCATCAAAACGCCGAGCACGGCGCGGAAGCGCTGGATCGGCACCGCGACGGAGACGATCTGCTCGCCCTGCTCGCTCACCCGCACGATGGTCGAGGGGCTGCCGGTCAGTGCCTTGACCACTTCCGGGAAGGCCGCGCCATTGCCGCCGGGTTGCTCATGGTAGACCGGCAGGTCCTTGTTGCGGAAGAAGTCGAAGATGAATTTCTCGACCCGTTCCAGGAGGTCCGGCTGCTCGTCCTCGACCGGCGGCAGGTCGTAGCGCAGGATCTGGCCGCGCGAATAGAGATGCCGCGAATCGAGCAGCAGGTTGGCGTCGCGGTCGTAGATGCGCGCGCGGGTGCGCGTCGGCGAGATCAGGCGCCTGAGCACCGGCGCGACGCGTTCCGGATTGATCGGGAAATCGAGATTGTCGAGTTGGTCGGACCCTGGCCCAAGGCTCTCGCCGGCCTGCAGCTCAAGCAGCTTTTCCGGGTCGATGCTGATCGAGTCGGTCTCGACGGTCGCCGAAGCCGCGATCGCGCCGGCGATGATCTCGCCCTGCGTCATCAGGCTTTCGACGCGCGCGTCGATCAGCCCGTCGCGGAAGGTGTTGAGATAGAGGATGCCGGTGACCAGCACGGCGAGGCCGGCCATGTTGAGGAACAGGATGCGCCGCGTCAGGCTGGAGAAGATGTGGTGGCCGAGAAACCGGCGCATCGGCACCGTGATTTTCGACACGAAGGCGGGCACGATCCGCGGCGGACGCTTTGCCGCGCCCGCCCGTCTGCCTCGCTCTACTTCCACTGCCATCGACTAGCAGGCCCTGTTTAGTGAGTAGTGAGTAGGCAGTAGGCAGTAGCGAATAGGGAAATGATTGGCTGACCGCGGCTATGCATGACTGGCCGCTCGCATCATCATAAACTGACTACTGACTATTCCCTACTGCCTACTGCCTATTCTATTCAAGCCTCGCGGAACCGGTACCCGACTCCATAAAGGGTCTCGATCATCTCGAAGTCGTCGTCGACGGCCTTGAACTTCTTGCGCAGCCGCTTGATGTGGCTGTCGATGGTGCGGTCGTCGACATAGACCTGCTCATCATAGGCCGAATCCATCAGCGCATCACGGCTTTTTACCACGCCGGGGCGCTGTGCCAGCGAATGCAGGATGAGGAACTCGGTCACCGTCAGCGTCACCGGCTCGCCCTTCCAGGTGCAGGTGTGCCGCTCCTGGTCCATCACCAACTGGCCGCGTTCGAGCGAGCGGGCCTGCTGGCTGGGTGCCTTGGCCGCCGCCTCGCGGGCGCTGGTGCGTCGGAGCACCGCGCGCACCCGCTCGACCAGCAGGCGCTGCGAGAACGGTTTGCGGATGAAGTCGTCGGCGCCCATCTTGAGGCCGAACAATTCGTCGATCTCGTCGTCCTTCGAGGTCAGGAAGATGACCGGCAGGTCCGACTTCTGGCGCATGCGGCGCAACAGCTCCATGCCGTCCATGCGCGGCATCTTGATGTCGAGGATGGCAAGATTCGGCGGCCGCGCTGCCAGGCCTTCCAGCGCCGACGCGCCATCGGTGTAGGTTTCGACCCGATAGCCCTCGGATTCAAGCGCGATCGACACCGAGGTCAGAATGTTGCGGTCGTCGTCGACAAGCGCGATTGTTGCCATTTCAAGCGGCTCCCTCATGAGCTGTCCCTTCTGTCGTCGAGAAGGGGCTTTTGCAGGACAAATTGGGTACAAAATGTGGCACGGGCCTTGTTCGAAGTCACGGGCGGCCTGCCGCTACACACCATCGCACCCGGATTGGATTGGACGAACCGAGGCTGCCAATCCTTTGGGCAACGTCTGTGGTTTTTTGCACATATAAACGATTTAAACAACTTTCAAATTTTTTAAATCGATTAATGATTTGATATCATTCGGCTTTTCTGGTTCTGAACCTGGCAGCCCCGGTGCGGGCTTCGGGAAACCTCCCGTCACATGCGGCCAAATCCAGAGAGGAAATTTGATGTCGGAAGCCGGCAAACGCAACCCCGACTGCGCTGTTGACGCGATCGGCCTCAAGACCACGGGCATGGTGCGCTACAATTTCGGCGCGGCCGTGCTCTACGAGGAAGCGATCAGGCGCGGTGAGGCGAGATTGACCGCGCAGGGCGCGCTGGTCGCCGAGACCGGCCAGCACACCGGCCGCTCGCCGAAGGACAAATTCGTCGTGCGCGACGAGGCGACCGAGCCGCATGTCTGGTGGGACAACAACAGGGCGATCTCGCCTGCCCAGTTCGAGGCACTGCTTTCCGACTTCCGCGCCCATGCTGCGGACAAGGATCTCTACGTCCAGGACCTGGTTGGCGGCGCCGACGCCGACCTCAAGCTGCCGACCCGGGTCGTCACCGAATTCGCCTGGCATTCGCTGTTCATCCGCAATCTCCTGATCCGTCCCGAAGCCGCCGAGCTCGAGCGTTTCGTGCCGCAGATGACGATCATCGACCTGCCGTCCTTCCGCGCCGATCCGGCGCGCCACGGCACCCGCACCGAAACGGTGATCGCGGTCGACCTGATCCGCAAGATCGTGCTGATCGGCGGCACCTCCTATGCCGGCGAGATGAAGAAGTCGGTCTTCACCATGCTGAACTATCTGCTGCCGGCAAAGGGCGTGATGCCGATGCACTGTTCGGCCAATGAGGGGCCGGGCAGCGACGCGGCGGTGTTCTTCGGCCTGTCCGGCACCGGCAAGACGACGCTTTCCGCCGATCCGTCGCGCACGCTGATCGGCGACGACGAGCATGGCTGGGGTCCGCACGGCATCTTCAATTTCGAGGGCGGCTGCTACGCCAAGACAATCAGATTGTCGGCCGAGGCGGAGCCTGAGATCTTCGCCACCACGCAGCGCTTCGGCACGGTGCTGGAGAACGTCGTGCTCGACGCCGGCCGCGTTCCGGACTTCAACGACGGCAGCCTCACCGAGAACACGCGCTGCGCCTATCCGCTGGACTTCATCCCCAACGCCTCGAAGACCGGCCGCGCCGGTCACCCGAGGAACATCATCATGCTGACCGCCGACGCCTTTGGCGTCATGCCGCCGATCGCCAGGCTGACGCCGGCGCAGGCCATGTACCACTTCCTGTCGGGTTACACCGCCAAGGTCGCGGGCACGGAAAAGGGCGTCACCGAGCCGGAGGCGACCTTCTCGACCTGCTTCGGCGCCCCGTTCATGCCGCGTCATCCGTCCGAATACGGCAATCTGCTGCGCGAGCTCATCGCCAGCCACGGCGTCGACTGCTGGCTGGTCAACACCGGCTGGACCGGGGGCGCCTACGGCACCGGCCGCCGCATGCCGATCAAGGTGACGCGCGCCTTGCTGGGCGCCGCGCTCGACGGTTCGCTGAAGTCGGCCGAGTTCCGCACCGACGCCAATTTCGGCTTCGAGGTGCCGGTGGCCGTCCCGGGTGTCGACGGCGCCATTCTCGATCCGCGCTCGACCTGGGCCGACAAGGCTGCCTATGACCGCCAGGCCGCGAGGCTGGTCGGTATGTTCGCGACCAATTTCGAGAAGTTCGAGGCGCATGTCGACGCGACCATCATGGGCGCGGCGCCGCGCCTGCAGGAGGCGGCCGAATAATCGCTGCCTCGAGCGTCTTACCTCCGGGGCCCGGTTCACACCGGGCCTTTTCTTTTTGTGGCCATCGCGTCATGAGTGCTTCCATGGCGAGCGACGACGAAATCATCATAACAGGCGAAGCCGTTATCCGCCCGGGCGACCTGCACGAGGATTTCATCCGCTCGTCCGGCCCGGGCGGCCAGAACGTCAACAAGGTGGCGACCGCGGTGCAGCTGCGCTTCGACGCGGCGAACGCTTCGGGCCTGTCCGAGCGTGTGCGCGAGCGCGCCATCAAGCTTGCCGGCCAGCGCGCCACCAAGGACGGCGTCATCGTCATCGAGGCCGGCCGCTTCCGAACCCAGGAGCAGAACCGCGCCGACGCGCGGGCGCGGCTGACGGCGTTGATCGCCAAGGCGGCCGAGCCGCCACCGCCGCCGCGCAAGAAGACCAGGCCGTCCAAAGGCGCCGTGGAGCGCCGCCTCAAGAGCAAGGCGGGCCGCTCGACGGTGAAAAAGCTGCGCGGTCGTGTCGACAATGATTAATCACGGTTGAAATCGGCTGCTTCCAATTCTGGGTTGCAGATGGCAAGTTCCGATTGCTGCAACAGCGAGGAGACCAGCAATGGGTATTTTCGATTTCGTGAAAGGCGTCGGCAAGAAGCTCGGCATCGGCGGCGACGACGAGGCGTCGCCAACCGCGGATACGTTGAAGAAGGAGCTCGATTCGCACAAGCTGGGCACGGACGGCGTCGAGGTCGCCGTCCAGGGCGACACCGCGGTCCTGAAAGGCACGGTCAAGGATCAGTCGGTCTTCGAAAAGGCGGTGATCGCCGTCGGCAACACGCTCGGCGTCTCCAAGGTGCAGGCCGACGAGCTCAAGGTCGCGCCTGGCGCCGGCCCGGCGGCGCCGGCCAAGGAACCGACCTTCTACACAGTCCAGAAGGGCGACAACCTCTGGAAGATCGCCGAAAAGAGCTACGGCAAGGGCCAAGGTGCCAAGAACACCGTCATCTTCGAGGCCAACAAGCCGATGCTGACGCATCCAGACAAGATCTATCCGGGCCAGGTGCTGCGCATCCCCGACCTTGCCTGATCGGCCAAACGATATCGGAGAACGGAACGGCGGCTTTCGGGTCGCCGTTTTCTTTTGCCGGTGGCATGCTTGGCTCAGTCAACCGCATCGCTAGAGCATGATTCCGGAAAGTGGGAACCGGTTTTCGGAAAAGATCATGCTCCAACAAAGAGTTAGAGCAGGGTGACGATTCAACGAAACGTCATCCTGCTCTAAAGTCAACCGGATCGACCCATGCTCGTTTTGCCCAAAGGCGTCCGCCATATGCCGGGTTACCTCGCACGCCCCGCCCAGGAGGCGCTGGTCGAGGAGATCAGGCGCGTCGTGCAGGCCGCACCCCTCTACGTTCCGGCCATGCCGCGCACCGGCAAGGAGATGAGCGTGCGCATGACCAATTGCGGCGCGCTTGGCTGGGTGACCGACAAGGAGCGCGGCTATCGCTACCAGCCCACGCATCCGGTGACGGGCGAGCCCTGGCCGCCGATCCCGGAAGCCTTGCTGAAAGTGTGGCGCGAGGTCTCGGCCTATCCGCATCCGCCCGAGGCATGCCTGGTCAACTTCTATGCGGCGGATGCCAAGATGGGCCTGCATCAGGATCGTGACGAAAAGGATTTCGCCGCGCCCGTGGTGTCGGTGTCGCTGGGCGACGACTGCCTGTTCCGGGTCGGCCAGAACAGGCGGGAGGACGGCACGAAATCGTTCAGGCTGAAGAGCGGCGACGTCGTCGTGCTCGGCGGCGAAGGGCGCCTCGCCTTCCACGGCGTCGACCGCATCTACCCCGCGACGTCGGCCCTCCTGAAGAATGGCGGCCGCATCAATCTGACGTTGCGGCGGGTGACGGTGCCCGGCTGACCACTCCTTGGCGCAACGCGATCTTAAGGACACCCGGGCTACAACCGCGGTTGCGAAACCGAGGTCGTCATGGAACCGAACTGGATCAGGAGCCGAAGCCTCTTGGACGTGGCCATGGTCACGGTCGTATCGATGATCGGTATCTGGATGGCCGAGGTCTACCTGAGCATGTTGTGGAACCTCGACGGCAGAGGGTTTTCCGAACTTTCGCACAGGCTTCCCTACTGGGATTTCACGAACCTCTGGGCAGGGTCGCGCATGGCTATTGACGGCCACGTTGCCGTCCTTTTCGATGTGGAGGCCTACCGCGCGGCGCTGCGCGCCATGTTTTCGCCCGACCTTCAAAATCAGGAATGGAGCTATCCGCCGAGTATCCTCTTGCTCGGCGTTCCGCTTGCGACCTTGCCGATCCTGCCTGCTTATCTGATCTGGACGGTTGGGACCGTGCTGTGCCTGTGGCTGGCGATACGGCCGCTGAAGCTCGGAACGGCCCTGGAACTGGCGATTGTCTTGAGTCCCGCCGTTATCTGGAACTCGGTGTTCGGCCAGAACGGCGCGCTGACGACGGCCCTGTTGATCGGAGGTCTCGCCGTGGCGCCAAGGCGTCCGGTGCTGGCTGGTATCTTGTTCGGCCTGCTGACGATCAAGCCGCATCTTGGCATTCTGGTGCCTTTCTGCCTGCTTGCCAGCGGCAATTGGCGAGCCATTCTCGCCGCCATCGGGACCGCCGTCGTGATCGCCGTCGCCACCGGCCTGTTCTTTGGCTTCGATGTCTGGCGGCTGTTCCTGACCGAAACCCGTCCGTTGATGACGGCGATCATGGAGGCTCCTTATCCGCAGCCCTACCAATACAACGCGATAACGGTGTTCTTCACGGCGAGGGCAATCGGCTTGGGGCTGGCCGCCGCCTATGGCGTGCAGGCGATCGCGACCGTCGTTTCCATCGCGGTGGCGGTCTGGCTCTGGTGGCCAGGGCGCCAGGTCTCGCATCAGGAACGCGTGGCGCTCACCGCTGTCCTTGCTATCCTTGCCACGCCTTATGGCTATACCTACGACACGATCGGTCTGGCCGTGGCGGTCGCGATGCTGGCCGCGATGACGTCAAGGCCACCCCGATTGATACTCGCGGTCTGCTGGCTCTGGCCTTTCGTCGGGCATTTTTTCACCTGGGGCGGATATTGCGTCGCCGTGCTGATCCCGCTGTTCCTCGCCGCCTGGATGCTGTTTTCCATATGGACGAGAAGCCGGAAGGCTGAAGTCTCCGGAGAGCCGTCCCTGGCGTAGCGATTTTCCGTCCGGAATCGCGCACCGGCAAAAGACGCGCAGCGATCCGGCCTCGCGCGCGGCCTCACAATTTCCTCAACGCCACTTCCTCGATCAGGTGGTTGGCGCCCTTGCGCAGGATGAGGTCGGCCCGGGCCCTGGTCGGCAGAATGTTCTCGCGCAGGTTCTTCAGGTTGATGTTGGCCCACAGCCCCTCCGCGATGGCCCGCGCGGCATCCCCGGAAAGCTGCGAATAGCGATGGAAGAAGGAGTCCGGATTGCGGAAGGCGGTTTCGCGCAGCCGCATGAAACGCTGGATGTACCACTGATGGATCAGCTTCTCGTCGGCATCGATATAGATGGCGAAGTCGAAGAAGTCGGACAGGAACGGCACGATCTTGCCGTCCTTCGGCAGCTTGCCCGGCTGCAGCACGTTGATGCCTTCGAAGATCAGGATGTCCGGCCGGTCGATGGTGACGAACTCGCCCGGAATGACGTCATAGGTCAGGTGCGAATAGACCGGCGCGCGGACATCGCGCTGCCCCGACTTGATGCCGGACAGGAACCTCAGCAGCGCGCCGACGTCGTAGCTCTCCGGAAAGCCCTTGCGCTCCATTAGATTGTCGCGGCGCAGGATCTCGTTGGGCAACAGGAAGCCATCGGTGGTGATGAGGTCGACCTTCGGGCTCGATGGCCAGCGCGCCAGCAACTCCTTCAGCACGCGCGCCGTGGTCGACTTGCCGACCGCGACCGAGCCGGCGATGCCGATGATGAAAGGCGTCTTGACCACGTCCTGCGCCTTGAAGAAGGCCTGGCGCTGCCGGTAGAGAAGTTGGCTCGCCTCGACATGCGCCGACAAAAGTCGGGAGAGCGACAGGTAGATGCGCTTGACCTCTTCAAGGTCGACCGGATCGTTGAGTGAGCGCAGCCTGTCGATCTCGTCCCCGGTCAGCGTCAGCGGCGTGTCGGCGCGGAACTGCGACCATTGCTCGGCGGAGAAGAATCGAAACGGGGAGTACTTCTCGGTCGGAGCCAGCTGGTCCATCGGGTTTCCTGCCCTCCTAGAACATGACGCCGAAAAGTGCGAAGCGGTTTTCGGGCGACATCATGTTCCGTCCGTTTCGTTCATCAGCCCCGGGGACGGGACGCCTTTTCGGCGATGCCCGAGCGGCCGGTGCGGCCCTCGAGCTCCTTCAGCACATCGTCCAGCGGAATGCCCGCTATGCCGAGGACGACCAGCCAATGATACAGAAGATCGGCACTTTCCGAAACGAGCGCCTGCCTGTCGCCACGGATGGCGGCGATTACGGTTTCGACCGCTTCTTCGCCGAGCTTCTGCGCCGCCTTGTCCACGCCCTTGGCGAACAGTTTCGCCGTCCATGAGTCCGGGTCGCCGGAATGGGCGCGCTGATGAATGATCTGTTCCAGCTCGGCGAGCGAAAAGTCTGCCATAACAGCTATTTATGCCCCACGGGCCGCCAAGTCCAGCCGCATCGGCAGGCCGGCTTTGGCCATATGCGCCTTGGCCTCGGCGATCGTGTAGGTGCCGAAATGGAAGATCGAGGCGGCAAGCACGGCGCCGGCATGGCCGTCGCGGATGCCTTCGACGAGGTGATCGAGCGTTCCGACGCCGCCCGATGCGATCACCGGCACGCGCACGGCATCGGCGATCGCCCGGGTGAGCGCAATGTCGTAGCCCGCCTTGGTGCCGTCGCGGTCCATCGAGGTCAAAAGAATCTCGCCGGCGCCGCGCTCGACCATGCGCCTGGCGAAGTCGACAGCGTCGATGCCGGTCTTCTCGCGCCCGCCATGGGTGAAGATCTCCCAGCGGTCGGCCTCGCCCTTCGCCGACACCTTCTTGGCGTCGATCGCCACGACGATGCACTGGTTGCCGAACTTGTCGGCCGCTTCCGCGACGAAATCCGGGTTCTTCACCGCCGCCGTGTTGATCGACACCTTGTCGGCGCCGGCCAGCAGCAGCCTGCGGATATCGGCCACCTGGCGCACGCCGCCGCCGACGGTGAGCGGCATGAAGCACTGCTCGGCCGTACGGGCGACGACGTCGAAGATCGTCTCGCGGTTGTCGGACGATGCGGTGATGTCGAGGAAGCAGAGCTCGTCGGCGCCCGCGGCGTCATACGCCTTGGCGGCTTCCACGGGGTCGCCGGCATCGACAAGGTCGACGAAATTGACGCCCTTGACGACGCGGCCGTTCTTGACGTCGAGGCAAGGGATGACGCGGGCCTTCAGCATCACTTGCCCTCCAGCGTCGAGAGCAGGTCGACCACCAGCTCGCCGACCAGCGGCGGCACGTCGCCCTTGGGATCGAAGGCCGGATCGTAGGCGGAGATGGTGAGCCCGGCGATGGCGAGCGGGCCGGCGAGGCCGCACATCGCGGTGCGCACCTGCTCCGGCGCCGGACCGCCGGGCGTGGTGTAGCGGTTGGCCTGCAGCTTCTCGGGGTCGTGCACGTCGAGGTCGACATGCATGTGGACCTGCCGCGCGCCGTCGGCTTTCAGCCGTTGCGCAGCAGCCTTCCAGTCGGGACACTCGGTCCGGATGATCGGCAGCTTTTCCAGCAGTTCCTTCTCCGCGCTGTCGAGGTCGCGCGCATTGACCAGAACGCAGCGCGACGGGTCGACCGGCTTGAAGCCCGGAATCTGTGTCGCCATCGCTCGCCAGCAGAGGCCGAGCGCGGTCGCCAGCGCCATGCCGTCGAGAAAGCCCGTCGTGGTGGTTTCCGGCGTGTTGAGGTCGCCATGCTGGTCGGCCCAGATGATGGCGTCGGCGCCGGCACCTGCCACGGCGCCGGCGGCGGTCAGGCAGTTGCCTGCCAGCACGATTGGAAACCGCTTCTTGTCCAACGCCATGCGGACTTCGCCCGAAACGGCGTTGCAGACGGCAAATCCGGTGCCGATCTCGCGCTCTTCTTCGTCCTCGACCACCTTGCCGATGTCGTTCACCTCGACATCGTGGCCGGCGAGCTTCAACGCCTCGGCCAGCCCGCCCGAGATCAGCGCGTCCGGGCCTTGGCCGCAGCCGCCGTGGAAGTGGCCGCTGTCATAGGAAGCCAGGATGATCGAAATGTTCACTGTTCTGCCTCCGCCCGCTCGCCGCGCAGGATCGCCAGCGCCTCGGCCGGGTCGATACGTCCGTCATATAGGGCGCGGCCCGAGATCGCGCCTTCCAGTTTTTTCGCATCGGGCATGGTCATGCGCACGATGTCGGCGATCGAGGCGAGGCCGCCGGATGCGATCACCGGGATGGACACCGCCTCTGCCAGGCTGATCGTCGAATCCCAGTTGATGCCGGAAAGCACGCCGTCGCGGTCGATGTCGGTGTAGATGATGGCGGCCACACCGGCGCCCTCGAATTTCTTGGCGAGCTCGATGACGCCGAGCTCGGAGGCCTCCGCCCAGCCTTCGACCGCCACCTTGCCGCCCTTGGCGTCGATGCCGACGGCGACCTTGCCGGGAAAAGCCTTGCAGGCTTGCTTGACCAGCTCCGGCTCGCGCACCGCGATCGTGCCGAGGATAACGCGGGCGAGTCCACGATCCAGCCAGTCCTCGATCTGCGGCAGGGTTCGGATGCCGCCGCCGAGCTGCACCGGGTTCTTCGTCGCCTTGAGGATGGCGCCGACCGCCGCGGAGTTGACGCTCTGGCCCTTGAAGGCGCCGTTCAGGTCGACGACGTGCAGCCATTCGAAACCCTGGTCCTCGAAGGCCTTGGCCTGCGCGCCGGGATCGTCGTTGTAGATGGTGGCGGTGGCCATGTCGCCGTGCTTCAGGCGCACGCATTGACCGTCCTTGAGGTCTATCGCCGGAAACAGGATCATGGGTCAGGCGCCCTCGACGATGACGAAATGGCCGGTCGAAGCGGCAAGCCGGAACTTCGAGGCATGCTGGTATTCAGGCGAATGATAGCATTCGATCGCCTTGTCGTAGCTGTCGAACTCGACCAGCACGTGCCGGTTGCCGGTCGCTCCTTCCGGGCTCTCGTAGCGGCCCGCGCGGACCGTGAACTTCGCGCCGTATTTCGCGAAGGCGACGGCATTCGATTCGATATACTGCTTGTAGACGTCGGGATCGCGGACGTCGATCATCGCCATCCAATAGCCCTTCTTGCTCATTTCAGGGCCTCCATTTCAGGAAATTGGTGATCAGCGCCAGGCCGAGCGCCTGGCTCTTTTCGGGATGGAACTGCGTGCCGGCGAGGTTGTCGCGCGCCACCGCCGCCGTCACCGCGCCGCCATAGTCGGCGGTCGCCACGATCTCCGCCGGGTTCTTCGCATCCAGGTGGTAGGAATGGACGAAATAGGCGTGCAGCCCTTTCGGGCCGGTCTCGATGCCGGAAAACAGCGGATGCGGGCGGGCGAGCTCGATCGTGTTCCAGCCGATCTGCGGGATCTTCAGCGCGGGATCGGACGGCGTGATCTCCTTGACGTCGCCGGCGATCCAGCCGAGGCCCTTGGTCACGGTCTTTTCCAACCCGCGTTCCGACATCAGCTGCATGCCGACGCAGATGCCGAGGAACGGCCGCCCTTTGCGAAGCGCGGCTTCCTCCACCGCCTCCCACATGCCAGGCACCGCATGCAGGCCGGCGGCGCAGTCGGCATAGGCGCCGACGCCCGGCAGCACGATGCGGTCGGCGGAACGCACGCGCTCGGCGTCGGCCGTCAGCTCTATGGACGCTGCAAGGCCCGCCTCATGCGCGGCGCGCTCGAAGGCCTTGGTGGCCGAGCGCAGATTGCCCGAGCCGTAGTCGATGATGGCTACCCGCATGTCAGGGCCTTCCAGGCATATGGGTCAGGCCGAGCGCCATGCCTGTCTGTGGCGGACGTGCCTGGGATGCATCCGGCACGATGCGCGGCAGGGCCGGCTGCTCTTCGCTCTCCCCGCCGGCTTCCAGCGCGTGGCGCGTCTCAGCATCGGCGAGATTGCCAGCCTCGACCACGCCCCATTCGCGCCAGCCGCGCCGCCGCAGCGAAGCGATGCGCAGGGCCTGGCCTTCGAAGCCGATATAGAGCGAGACCAGCAGCGACAGCAGCGATCCCGTCCCTTCGAGCCCCAGCCGCTCGCCGGCCACCGACAGGATAGCCATGACGATGAAGGTCAGGGCCGCCTCGATCCACATCCGGTGCCAGGCGAGCCAGAGCGGCGCGACCAGGAAACCCAGCCAGGTGAAGCTGTCGCGCACGAAACTTGCGTCCTCGCCCTTGTCGCCGGGCGGCGGCGTCATCACGACATAGATCGCCATAGGGCTATCCTTTCAGGGATCCCTTGGTGGACGGCACCGCATCGGGCTGGCGCGGATCGGGCTCGAGCGCCGCGCGCAACGCCCGCGCCACCGCCTTGAAGCAGGTTTCGGCGATATGATGGTTGTTGGCGCCGTAATGGTTGGTCACATGCAGCGTGATGCCGGCATTCTGCGCCAGCGCCTGGAAGAACTCGCGCACCAGCTCCGTGTCGAACGTGCCGATCTTCGGCGACGAGAAGGCGACGTTCCAGACCAGGAAGGGCCGGCCGGAGACGTCGATCGCCGCCCTGGTCAGCGTCTCGTCCATGGCAAGGTCGATCGAGGCATAGCGCATGATGCCGCGCCGCTCGCCCAGCGCCTTGCTCAAGGCCTGGCCGATCGCGATGCCGGTGTCCTCGACCGTGTGGTGGTCGTCGATATGCAGGTCGCCCTTGGCCTTGATGGTCATGTCGACCAGTGAATGCCGCGACAGCTGGTCGAGCATATGGTCGAAGAAGCCGACGCCGGTCGAAATGTCGGATTTTCCCTTGCCGTCGACATCGACGGAGACCGAAATCTCGGTTTCCTTGGTCTTGCGGCTGACTTCGGCCGAACGCGTCATCGCTCTGTCCTTGTTGCCCTGTTCGGAGGCGCCGGGGCTTGAAAACGAAAGCCTTCTATCAGCATGATCCAGCGATTGCCAGTTGCCATTCCGGTCGCCATCGGCCTCGGCCGAGGGGCGGTTTGCAATCGTTGGCCCTATGCATACATATGGCCGATCAAACTTACTCGTACCGCGCCAATCGCCTTTTCAAGGGATAGCGCGAATCGGAGCAGAACATGTCGAATGAACTCACCATGCACGCCACGACCATCATCAGCGTGCGCAAGGGCAACAAGGTCGTGATCGCCGGCGACGGCCAGGTCAGCCTGGGCCAGACGATCATGAAGGGCAATGCCCGCAAGGTGCGCCGCATCGGCAAGGGCGGCAGCGTCATTGCCGGCTTCGCCGGCGCCACCGCCGACGCCTTCACTTTGCTCGAGCGGCTCGAAGCCAAGCTCGAGCAATATCCCGACCAGCTGACGCGCGCCTGCGTCGAGCTCGCCAAGGACTGGCGCACCGACCGCTATCTGCGCCGCCTGGAAGCCATGATGCTGGTCGCCGACAAGTCGGTCTCGCTGGCGCTGACCGGCAATGGCGACGTGCTCGAGCCCGAACATGGCGTCATGGCCATCGGCTCCGGCGGCAACTACGCGCTTGCCGCGGCCCGCGCCCTCATCGACACCGACAAGGACGCCGAGGAGATCGCCCGCAAGGCCATGCAGATCGCGTCCGACATCTGCGTCTACACCAACAACAATTTCGTTGTCGAAACGCTCGACGCCGCCTGAGGTCCGTGATCGGGGAGGAGATCATGGTCGATCAGGAACATAGCTACGATTTTCGGCCGGTCACGGAAAAGGACCTGCCGTTGATCGCCCGGTGGCTGCGCGAGTCGCATGTCGCTGAGTGGTGGGACGATCCGGACAAGGAGATCGCCGAGATCCGCGAGCATATCGAGTCGGTCTCGGTGGAGCCGCTGATCGTCGAACTCGACGGCAGGCCGATTGCCTACCTGCAAAGCTACGATCCGCATATGGAGGACGATCACCCCTATGCGGATCAGCCTTTCGGCACGCTTGGCATCGATCTGTCGATCGGTCCGCCGGAGCTGGTCGGCATCGGCCATGGCTCGGCCATCGTGCGCCAGTTCGTCGAGGAATTGTTCGAGGAGGGCGCGCCGCGCGTCATCATCGATCCGCATCCCGACAATGGCCGCGCCATCCGCGCCTATGAGAAGGCCGGCTTCAGGCCGATCGGCCGCAGGCATTCGCAATATGGGGACGTCGTGCTGATGGCTGTCGATACGGCCGAGGACGACGAAAATCTAGGGGACTGATTGAATGACCGCATCCGGAGAGGACAAGACGCTTTCGGCCTATGAGGACAGCTGGCGCATGGGCCTGCTGCTGGTCCTCGCCTTGATCATCTTCCAGGCGGGCGCCTTGTACGGCATGGGCCATCCGCCGATCTGCACCTGCGGCTACGTCAAGCTCTGGCACGGCGTGGTCAACAGCTCGGAGAATTCCCAGCACATCGCCGACTGGTACACCTTCTCGCACATCATCCATGGCTTCCTGTTCTATGCGCTGGCCTGGGCGCTGTTCCCGCGCTCGCCGGTGGGCTTAAGGCTCGCTTTCGCCGTCCTCATCGAAGGCGGCTGGGAGATCCTGGAAAACAGCCCCTTGATCATCGACCGCTACCGCGCCGGCACCATCTCGCTCAACTACTACGGCGATTCGATCATCAATTCGGTGTCCGACACGCTGTTCATGGCGCTGGGATTTGTGATGGCGCGAAAGCTACCTATATGGGTGATCGTGGCCCTGGCGCTCATCTTCGAGCTCGGCACGGGTTACATCATCCGGGACAATCTGACGCTCAACGTGATCATGCTGCTGCATCCGTTCGAGTCCATCAGGCAGTGGCAAAGTGGAATTTGAGTAATATGAGCACCTTCTCCCCCCGCGAAATCGTTTCGGAACTCGACCGCTTCATCATCGGCCAGAAGGACGCCAAGCGCGCCGTGGCCATCGCCTTGCGCAACCGCTGGCGCCGCCAGCAGCTGGAAGGCCAGATGCGCGAAGAGGTGATGCCGAAGAACATCCTGATGATCGGCCCGACCGGCGTCGGCAAGACCGAGATCTCGCGCCGCCTGGCGCGGCTCGCCGGCGCGCCCTTCGTCAAGGTCGAGGCGACCAAGTTCACCGAGGTCGGCTATGTCGGCCGCGATGTCGAGCAGATCGTGCGCGACCTCGTCGAGGTCGCCATCGGCCTGACCCGCGAGAAGATGCGCGAGGACGTCGCGGCGCGCGCCCAGATCAACGCCGAGGAACGCGTGCTGGAAGCCCTCGTCGGCAAGACGGCGAGCCCGGCCACGCGGGACAGCTTCCGCAAGAAGCTGCGCGACGGCGAGCTCGACGACAAGGAGATCGAGATCGAGGTGGCCGACACCGGCACCGGCGGCATGCCCGGCTTCGAGATCCCCGGCATGCCGGGCGCCAATGTCGGCGTGCTCAACATCAACGACATGCTGTCGAAGGCGATGGGCGGCCGCAGGACCAAGACCCGCAAGACCACGGTGCGCGATTCCTACGCGCTGCTGGTCAATGACGAGTCCGACAAGCTGCTCGACCAGGACGAGGTGGTGCGCAGGGCGCTGGAATCGGCCGAGAATGACGGCATCGTCTTCCTCGACGAGATCGACAAGATCGCCGCCAGGAGCGACATTTCGGGCGGTCCGTCGCGCGAAGGCGTGCAGCGCGACCTGCTGCCGCTCGTCGAAGGCACCACGGTCGCGACCAAATATGGGCCGATCAAGACCGACCATATCTTGTTCATCGCTTCGGGCGCCTTCCACGTCTCCAAGCCGTCCGACCTGCTGCCCGAGCTGCAGGGCCGCCTGCCGATCCGCGTCGAGCTGCGCGCGCTGGAGAAGTCGGATTTCGTGCGTATCCTCACCGAGACCGAAGCGAGCCTCATCAAGCAGTATATCGCGCTGATGAAGACCGAAGGCGTCGAGCTGACCTTCACCGACGACGCCATCGATTCGCTGGCCGGCATCGCCGTCGAGCTCAACGCCAGCGTCGAGAACATCGGCGCCCGGCGCCTGCAGACGGTGATGGAGCGCGTGCTGGACGAGATCTCCTACGACGCGCCGGACCGCCACGGCACCCAGGTCACCATCGATGCCGCCTATGTCGAGAAGCATGTCGGCGACCTGTCGCGCAACACCGACCTCTCGCGCTTCATCCTTTAAGCTCTGTCGTGGTTTCGGGCTGGCCTCGGGCTGGCCCGAAGCACCCTCCCATGCAAAGTGTGGCCAAATGGAAGCATCTGGCCACCATTCTTGGTGGCGGCTCGAAGCCTTCTCTCGACTCTGCGACGCGCTTTACCTAGTTTGCCGCGGATTCGAAAGCGGCGGCGTATGAAGAAAGTTATCCTGCTTTTTCTCGGTATGGCCCTGGCGGCGGCGGTGACGATCGCCGATGCCGCGACGATGGTGCCGCCGGGCAACCGCAACAGCGTGCAGCCGGATATTCCGGGCGCTTCCAGCCGGCGCACCCAGGCCACCAACACAACCTTCCAGGCCAAGTACCGCAAGGTCTATGCGCTCTTGCAGAACGATGCCGAATTGCGCGGCAAGATCAGGAAGGTGGCGGCGGCCTACGGCATCGACCCCATGCATATCGTCGGCGCCATCGTCGGCGAGCATACCTACAATGTCGACGCGTATGACCGCCTGCAGACCTATTACGTCAAGGCGATCTCCTATCTGTCGAGCAAGCTCTCCTTCGCCTATCACGGCGAGGACATCTCGGACTTCATCCAGCGGCCGGAATTCAAGAAATGCGCCGGCATGGACGACAGCTATGATCTGTGGGAATGCCGCGAGCAGGTCTGGAACCATTCCTTCCGCGGCAAGACCGTCGGCGGCGAGGATTTCCCCAACGACCGCTTCGGCGCCACCTTCTTCCAGCCCTATTACGCCGGCCAGACCTTCGGCCTTGGCCAGTTGAACCCGCTGACCGCGCTGCAGATGAGCGACCTGGTGCACAAGGTCTCCGGCCTGCCGAGGCTCGATGTCGATGATCCCAACGCCGTCTACAAGACCATCATGGATCCGGACCTGACGCTGCCTTACGTCGCCGCGACCATCAGGAAGTCGATCGACGCCTACCGCGGCATCGCCGGCTTCGACATCTCGAAGAATCCTGGCCTGACCGCCACGCTCTACAATGTCGGCAATCCCGAGCAGCGCGCCTATGCGCTGAAGGCCGAGAACGAGAAACGCCGCGCCGAAGGGCAAGCCGAAAAGCTGCCCGAGGAGAACTATTACGGCTGGCTGGTCAACGACAAGCTGGACGAGCTGAAGGCGCTGTTTTAGCAGACCTCACGCCGCCAGCAGCGACTTCAGCTTGACCGCTTGCGAGCCGAGCGCCTCCGGCGCCGGGCTCGCCCGCTTCGCGATCAGCATTTCCGCCAGGCGGATGTCGCGCGCCACCGCATTGCCGGAGCCGATCCCGCTGGCTGCGACCAGCCTGCCGTCCTCAGCCAGATGGAACAGGATGAAGGCGCTGTCGTCGAGGTCGCGCCGCACGATGCTCTTGCCTTCGTCGGACAGTCCGGCGATCTGCAGGGTCAGCCCATATTGATCCGACCAGAACCACGGCACGGCCGCATGCGCCTCGTCGGCGCCCAGCATGTTCTTCGCGGCCAGCGCGCCCTGTTCCTGGGCGTTGCGCCAGGCTTCGAGACGCACGCGCCGCCCGCCATAGACGGCGAGCGGGAACGAACAGCAATCGCCGGCGGCGAAGATATCCGGGTCGGCTGTGCGCAAATGCTCGTCCACGGCGATGCCGTTGTCGATCGCCAGCCCCGATTCGGTAGCAAGCGCTGTCACCGGCACCGCGCCGATGCCGATCACGGCGAGGTCGGCGACGATCGTCTGCCCGTCGGCCAGCGTGATGGCGACTTCCTTGCCGCCATCGGCGATCGCAGCTAACCCCTGGCCGGTGCGGATCGAGACGCCCTCGGCCTCATGCGCCTTGTGGATGATTTCCGCGATCTCCGCCGGCACGCCGCGCATCAGGATGCGCGGCTGCGCCTCGATGACGGTGACCGTGGCGCCGAGCTTGCGCGCCGCCGCGGCAAGCTCGAGCCCGATGAAGCCGCCGCCGATGACGGCGACGCGGTTTCCGGCGCTGAGATGGGCGCGGATGGCCAGCGCGTCGTTGAAGGTCCTCAGATAAACGCAGCGCGGCCCGAGCCCCGGCATCGGCAGCTGGCGCGGTACGGAGCCGGTCGCCACCAGCAGCTTGTCGTAGGAAAGGGAAGAGCCGTCCGACAGCTGCGCGGTGTGCGCGGCACGATCGATCGCGACGGCCCGGACGGAATGGATGTGGCGGATCGAGCGTTCGGCGAACAGTTCGTCGCTGGCGATCGCCTTGATGACCGGAGCCTCGCCGGTCATCGCGTCCTTCGACAGTGGCGGCCGCTCGTAAGGCAGATGCGGCTCGTCGCCGACCAGCGTGACCGGCCCTTCATAGCCGAGATCGCGGAGCGCAAGCGCCGCGCGTCCGCCGCACTCCCCGGCCCCGATGATCACCATCCCCGCCATTGTCTCACCCGATCTGGATCAGGACTTTTCCGGCATCGACCTTGACCGGATAGGTCTTGAGATTGACGCAGACCGGCGCGCCGCGCGCGTCGCCGGTCTTGTAGTTGAAGCGGCCATTGTGCTTGGGGCATTCGATGATGTCGTCCATCACCAGCCCGTCGGCCAGATGCACCTTTTCATGCGTGCACAGGCCGTCGGTCGCGAAGTATTCGTCGTCCGGGCTGCGGTAGATGGCGAAGGTTCGGCCGCCATGGTCGAATCGCATCACGTCCTCTTCGTCGATGTCTTCAGCCGCGCAGGCCTCGACCCAGTCGCTCATCTTATCCTCCGCGAAAATCGATTGGTTAAGCTCTTCGGCAGTTCATTCGGCCGCGGCCGCCACCGGATTGTCGTTGTGCAGTTCTTCCCGGTAGGGCTTCGCCGTCGGCGGCAGCGCGCGCTTGAGGAAATAGTCCTCGTTGCGCAGCTGGCGCAGGAAAGCCGGGATCATCTCGCGGTAGCCGGCCAGGATCGATGGGGTCGGCGCCGGCAAATCGTGCCTGATCATCTCATGCAGCTTCGGCAGCGCGTGATAGGGCACCATCGGGAACATGTGGTGCTCCACATGGTAGTTCATGTTCCAGTAGATGAAGCGGCTGATCGGGTTCATGTAGACGGTGCGGCTGTTCAGCCGGTGATCGATGACATTCTCAGCCAGCCCGCCATGCTGCAGCAGGCCGGTCATGACGTGATGCCAGGCGCCATAAAGACGAGGCAAGCCGACGAGCATCAGCGGCAGCCAGGAATGCAGGTAGAGGGCCAAAGCGATGGTCACCAGATAGATGGCGAGCCAGATGCGGGCCACGCGGATGGCCTTCGGCTGCTCCTGCTCGGGGATGAAGGTCTTTTCCGCGGCGCTGATGACGCCGGCGGCGTTGCGCACCATGTCGGTCATCGCATGCCAGGCGTCGAGGATGCCGAAGAAGTTCAGGATCACGCGCAGCAGGTCCGGCGGGCGCATGACGGCGATCTCCGGGTCGCGGCCGACGATGATCGTGTCGGTGTGGTGGCGCGTGTGGCTCCAGCGCCAGGTCACCGGGTTGCGCATGATCATGAAGCAGGCGAGCTGGTAGACGGCATCGTTCATCCATTGCGTGCGGAAGGCCGTGCCATGGCCGCATTCGTGCCAGCGGGAATCGGTCGAGGAGCCGTAGAGCGTGCCGTAGACGAAGAAGAACGGCACGCACCACCAGCTGCCCCAGAACCAGATGCCGCCCGCGGCGCTGACGACGAAGGCGCCCAGCCAGATGATGGTGTCGCGGATCGCCGGCTGGTCGGAGCGCTGCATCAGCTCCTTCATCTGCTTGCGCGGGATCTCGGTGTGATACCACTCGGCCGCCGCCAGCCCGTTCTCGACCGCGAGCCTGGCGTCTCGCCCGGTCAGGCTGTAGTCGCGCGGCGACGCCGCCGAAGACGTGATTGCCGTCATTGGGGTTCCTCCGCCAGCGCCTTGGCGGCCGCCCCGACCATACGGGGCTCGCGCATCGCTGACTTTCCACTTCAGCATAGTCGCAAGGTCTGATAGTCTCAACATCACAAAGATAGTTTCTATCATTTCCTATCAGAATGATATATCTTCGATCGTGTTGACGAGGAAGCATTGATGGCAAAGCGGCCGACCATTACCGATCTCGCGCGCGTCTCGGGCGTCAGCGTCGCCACCGTCGACCGGGTGCTGAACAGCCGCCTGCCGGTGCGTGAGGAAACGGCGCGCCGGGTCTACGACGCCGCGACCGAGATCGGTTATCACGCGGCGGGGCTGATCAAGCAGCGCATGCGCCAGGAATTGCCGGAATACCGGCTCGGCTTCCTGCTGCTGAGGGGCAATGACGTCTTCTATGGTGATTTCGCCAGGGAGCTTGAGCTGGCTGTCGCGCAGTCGCAACGTTTCCGCGGCGTTGCGACCGTCGAGTTCGCCACTTCGCTGGTGCCTGACGAGATCGCAGCCCAGATGCGCAGGCTGGCGGCCAAGTCGAGAGCCATCGCCGTCGTCGGCCCGGATCATCCCAACCTGACGGCGGTCGTGGAAGCGCTGAAAGCGAGGGGGCAGCCGGTCTTCTCGTTGCTGTCCGACTTTGCCGCCGGCATCCGCGAGGGCTATGTCGGTCTCGACAACCGCAAGGTCGGGCGCAGCGCGGCCTGGATGATCGCCAAGGCCGCCAGGAAGCCGGGCAAGGTCGCGCTTTTCGTCGGCAGCCACCGCTTCCACGGCCACGAGCTGCGCGAGATCGGCTTCCGCTCTTTCTTCCGCGAGCATGCGCCGGACTTCACCGTGCTGGAGACGCTGGTCAACCTCGAGGCCAATGATGTGACGCATGACGCCATGCTCGACCTCCTCGCGCGCCATCCCGATCTTGCCGGCTGCTACGTCGCCGGCGGCGGCATGGAAGGCGCGGTCTCGGCGCTGCGGACGGCAAAGCCGGCCGAGATGCCGGTCGTCATCTGCAACGAGATCAACGCCGTCTCGCGCGCCGCACTTGCCGACAACATCCTCACCATGGTGATCTCGACGCCGCTCGCAGCACTCTGCCGGGAGCTCGTCGGGCTGATGGCGTACGCCATCGAAAGCGGCGCCGCCAATGCGCCAGGGCAGACCTTCCTGCCCTTCGACATCTACCTGCCGGAAAACATCTAGATCCCCGGAGACGGGATCGGTGTGAAAGAATCCATCAGGCTGATGGATTCTTTCAAGACGGTTTGCTCCGATTCGGGCCGAGGATTCGACGATTTTGGTCGTCGTCCCGTCGATCGTGATCGAAAAACCGGCCGCCCCGGTCGGAATCGCCCTTGACGTTTCCAAAACGAAATGGAATAAATATTTCACCAATCAGGCCTTTTGGTTCTTTCGTTCCGAAGCGTCTGTTCGGACGGAGGAAGAGGCGTTCCAGTCGAATTGGCGACGCCGCATGGCCGCAGGGAGAGATTCCCCGGGCAAACCGGGGATTCCGGTTCAATGGGTGCAGCCGGACACCAAGTGGAGGAGAATAAAATGAAGAAACTTCTTTTGGGCGTCGCGCTTTCGGCGCTGATGTGTTCATCCGCCTTCGCCGCCAAGATCGGCGTCTCGATGGCTCTTTTCGACGACAACTTCCTGACCGTGCTGCGCAACGGCATGATCGCGCAGGCCAAGGGAATGGATGGCGTCGAGCTGCAGGTAGAGGACGCGCAGAACGACGTCGCCAAGCAGCTCGACCAGATCAAGAACTTCGCCGCCTCGGGCGTCGACGCCATCATCGTCAACCCGGTCGACACCTCGGCCACCCAGGCGATGTCGGACGCGGCCGCTGCCGCCAAGATCCCGCTGGTCTACGTCAACCGCCAGCCGGTCAATGTCGACACACTGCCCGACAACCAGGCCTTCGTTGCTTCCAACGAGGCCGAATCCGGCACGCTCGAAACCAAGGAAGCCTGCCGCCTGTTCAAGGAAGCCGGCAAGAAGGAAGCCAATGTCTATGTGATCATGGGCGAGCTATCCAACCAGGCCGCGGTGCAGCGCACCAAGGACATCGAGGAAGTGATCGCCACCCCGGACTGCAGCTTCATCAAGATCATCGACAAGCAGACCTCGAACTGGAAGCGTGACGAAGCGCAGAACCTGATGACCAACTGGCTGTCGTCGGGCAAGGCGTTCGATGGCGTCATTGCCAACAATGACGAAAGCGCAATCGGGGCGATCCAGGCGATGAAGGCCGCCAACATCGACATGAAGTCGGTCGTCGTCGGCGGCGTCGATGCCACCCAGGACGCGCTGGCCGCCATGCAGGCGGGCGATCTCGACGTCACCGTCTTCCAGGACGCCGCCGGTCAGGGCGCCGGCGCGCTCGATGCGGCGCTGAAGCTTTCCAAGGGCGAAAAGGTGGAACACAAGGTCTACATCCCGTTCCAGCTCGTCACCCCGGCCAACATCGACAAGTTCTTGAAGAAGAACTGAGACGCGCCCGCGCAATTCCCGGAAAACCGTGCCGCGGTTTTCGGTATGGAATTGCGTGAAGACAGCCGCGGAGTGGTGCCGCGACGCATCGGACTGGCTGAAACCGGCTGCTGACGAAGCGGCGCCGCTCCTCTCCCCTCCCGCCCGACAGGGCGGGAGAACGGGCGCGGTCATTCGGAGGAAGAAGACGTGTCACAGACATCGCATGGCATTGGCGGGCTGAGCTATGACGCCAAGAAGCGTCCATGGCCGGCCGAGTTCAACGTGTTCCTGGCGCTGGTTATCCTGGTCGCCGCCTTCGAGCTGATCGGCCGCGTCTTCCTCGGCGACAGCTTCCTGTTCAACACCCGCGAGAACGTCTCGGGCCTGTTCAACGAGCAGCGCCTGCAGATCATCATCCTGCAGGTTTCGATCGTCGGCATCATCGCCATCGGCGTCACCCAGGTCATCATCTGCGGCGGCATCGATCTGTCCTCGGGCTCGATCGTCGGCGCCACCGCCATGATCGCCATGAGCTTCGCCCAGGTCGCGACCGTCAATGGCAATCCCAACCCCAAGGCGATGTTCATCGACTATGGCTGGACCGACCTGCCGGTCATCGTGCCGTTGCTGGTGGCGATCGGCTGCGGCCTGATCGCCGGCCTGATCAACGGGTTCCTGATCGCCTATACCCGCATTCCACCTTTCATCGCCACGCTGGGCATGATGGTCACCGCCCGCGGCATCGCCAAATGGTGGTCGAAGGGCCAGCCGATCTCGTTCCCGACCGACAGCTTCGCGGCCATCGGCAAGGGCCTGATGCCCGTCGTCATCTTCATCTCGCTGGCGATCCTGTTCCAGCTCATCTTGACCTACACGAAATACGGCAAGCACTGCTACGCCATCGGCTCCAACGAGGATGCCGCGCGCATGTCCGGCATCAAGATCGCCAACCACAAGGTGCTGGTCTATGCCATCGCCGGCATCCTGGCCGCGATCGCCGCGGTGGTGCTCTCCTCCAAGAACCTCACCGCCCAGGCCGGCATGGGCGTCATGTACGAGCTCGATGCCATCGCCATGGCGGTCATCGGCGGCGTCTCGCTCTCGGGCGGCCGCGGCTCGATCATCGGCACCGTCATCGGCTCGCTGATCTTCGGCGTCATCATTTCCGGCTTCACCTTCCTGCGCCTCGACGCCTACTATCAGGAGATGGTGAAGGGCGTGATCATCGTCGGCGCGGTCGTTCTCGATCAATGGCGCCAGCGCCGCCGCGCGATAGGAGCTTGACCATGTCGGACATCGTTCTGAAGACCGAGAACCTCACCAAGCATTATGGCGGCGTGCATGCGCTGCAGGAGGCGAATTTCGAGCTGCGCAAGGGCGAGCATGTCGCCATCATGGGCGACAACGGCGCCGGCAAATCGACCTTCGTGCGCCAGATCACCGGCGTCGAGCAGCGCACCGACGGCAAGATCTGGTTCGACGGCAAGGAGGTGAATTTCTCCGGCCCCATCGAGGCGCGCGAGGCAGGCATTGAGACCGTGTTCCAGAACCTCGCGCTGGCCGACGACCTCGACGTGCCGTCCAACCTGTTCCTCGGCCGCGAGAAGGTGCTGTTCAACCTCGGCCCCTTCTCCATCCTCGACCGCAAGGCGATGCGCAAGGCGACGGAGGCAGCACTTGTCCGTACGGCGGTGAAGATCCCCAACCTCTCCAGCACCATCCGCCACATGTCGGGCGGCCAGCGCCAATGCGTGGCGATCGCCAGGACCGCGACCTTCGCCTCCAAGCTGATCATCATGGACGAGCCGACCGCGGCGCTCGGCGTGCAGGAGACGGCGCAGGTCGAAAACATCATCCGCACGCTGAAGGAAAATGGCGAGCCGCTGATCCTGGTCAGCCACAACATGCGCCAGGTGTTCGACCTGGTCGACCGCATCGTCGTCTTCCGCCGCGGCCGCATCGTCGCCAACCTGCGCAAGCAGGACACCGACGGCAACGACATCGTCGCCTACATCACCGGCGCCAAGACCGGACAGGCGGAACTTCAGGCTGCCTGACGGGCGCCACGACGGGATCAAACCAATCTTCCGCGCCAAAAGGCGCGGATATGCCTATAAAACCCACCTCGAAGGACATTCCATGACACTCCGCTTCGCTCTCCTCGGCGCCGGCCGCATCGGCAAGGTGCATGCCCGCGCCGTCGCCTCCAACCCGCAGGCCAGGCTGGTGGCCGTGGCCGATGCCTTCGAGAAAGCGGCGACGGAGCTCGCCTCCGCCTATGGCGCCGAGGTCCGCACGATCGACGCCATCGAGAAGGCCAAGGACATCGACGCCGTCATCATCTGCACGCCGACCGACACCCATGCCGACCTGATCGAGCGCTTCGCCAAGGCCGGCAAGGCGATCTTCTGCGAGAAGCCGATCGATCTCTCCGTCGAGCGGGTCGAGAAATGCCTGGCCGTGGTCGAGAAGACCGGAGCCACGCTGATGGTCGGCTTCAACCGCCGCTTCGACCCGCATTTCGCCGCCGTGCGCAAGGCGATCGACGACGGCGCCATCGGCACGGTCGAGATGGTCACCATCACGTCGCGCGATCCCGGCGCTCCGCCGCTCGACTACATCGCCCGCTCCGGCGGCATTTTTCGAGACATGACCATCCATGATTTCGACATGGCGCGCTTCCTGCTTGGCGAGGAGCCGGTTGCGGTGAGCGCCCACGCCTCGGTGCTGGTCGACAAGAAGATCGGCGATGCCGGCGATTTCGATTCGGTCAGCGTCATCCTCGAAACCGCCTCCGGCAAGCAGGCGGTCATCTCCAACTCACGCCGCGCCACCTATGGCTACGACCAGCGCATCGAGGTGCATGGCTCGAAAGGCATGGTCGCGGCCGAGAACCAGCGGCCGGTGTCGATCGAACTCGCCAACGACAAGGGCTACACCCGCCCGCCGCTGCACGACTTCTTCATGACCCGCTACATCGACGCCTATGCCAACGAGATCGCCTCCTTCATCGCCGCGGCAACCGCGGGCAAGAAGGCGGCGCCGAGCGGCAAGGATGGGCTGGTTGCGCTGAAGCTGGCGGATGCGGCTTTGGAGTCGGCGAAGACCGGCAAGACCGTCCGCGTCGACTGACTGTTTGAACGTAGATTAAAGGAGCACAGCGATGAGCGGTTTGGCCGGTCGCAATTCTGAAACGCGTGCCATCGTCACCGGCGGCGCGCAGGGCATCGGCTTCGCCGTCGCGGAAGCACTTGCCGACGAGGGCTGCCGCGCGCTGGCGCTCATCGGCCGCTCGCAGGAGAAGGGCGACAAGGCCGCGGCAGTGCTCAAGAAGAACGGCGTCGACGCCATCTTCATCAGCGCCGATGTCGCCAAGGTCGCCGACTGCAAGCGCGCCGTCGAGACCGCGATCAGGCATTTCGGCACGCTGAACGCGCTGGTCAACGCCGCCGCCACGTCCGCGCGGGGATCGTTGGTGGAGACCACGGAAGAACTCTTCGACCAGATCTTCGACACCAACGTACGCGGTCCCTTCTTCCTGATGCAGGGGCTGGTCGCGCATCTGCTCGAACGCAAGGCGCCGGGCTCGATCGTCAACGTGCTGTCGATGTCGGCGCATGCCGGCCAGTCGTTCCTCACGCCCTATTCGACCAGCAAGGGCGCGCTGATGACGCTGACCAAGAATGTCGCGAGCTCCTACCGGAAGAACCGCATCCGCTGCAACGCCGTGCTGCCCGGTTGGATGGACACCGAGGGCGAGGCGATCGTCCAGAAGAAGTGGCACGACGCGCCCGACGACTGGCTGGCAAAGGCCGAGGCCGCGCAGCCCATGGGCCAGTTGGTCAAGCCGGCGCAGCTCGCCCGGCTGATCACCTACATGCTGAGCCCGCAGGCCGGCGTCATGACGGGCTCGCTGGTGGACTATGATCAGAACATCGCTGGGGTGGTTGGGGAGTAGAATCGTCGCACGTGACAAGCGCCCCGACATCGACTATATGAGCCGCATGATCCACCTGACCGCCTCGTTTTGGTACTTTAGCTACGGTAGCTCGCTGGCGGCGGGAGGATTGCGCTCGATCTGAAAAACTCCAGATCAAAATCCGACAAGCCGCCAGACCTGGCGGCTTTTTTGTTTCAGCCGGCGGGTCTCCTAACCAGGAGCAGAAAGCCGTGTTGACCACCACAGACGACCTTCGGGTCAGAGAACTCAAAGTCCTGAGCACGCCGGAAGAGGTGATGCGCGAGATACCGCGCTCGCTCACGGCGACGCGCACCGTTGCCGCCTCGCGCAACGCCATCCATTCCATCCTCACGGGGGCCGACGATCGACTGGTGGTCATCGTCGGCCCTTGTTCCATCCACGATCCGGTCGCCGCCGTGGACTACGCCAGCCGTCTGGCGGCGCTGCGCGAGGCCCTGGCCGACCGGCTCGAGATCGTCATGCGCGTCTATTTTGAGAAGCCGCGCACCACGGTCGGCTGGAAGGGCCTCATCAACGATCCCGACCTCGACGGCAGCTTCAACATCGACAAGGGCTTGCGCATGGCGCGCAACGTCTTGTCGGCCGTCAACAATCTCGGCCTGCCGGCGGCGACCGAATTCCTCGACATGACCACGCCGCAATACATCGCCGACCTTGTCGCCTGGGGCGCCATCGGCGCGCGAACCACCGAAAGCCAGATCCATCGCGAGTTGGCCTCGGGTCTCTCCTGCCCGGTCGGTTTCAAGAACGGCACCGACGGCAATCTGAGGATCGCCGGCGAAGCGGTGAAGTCGGCCGCCCAGCCGCATCATTTCATGGCGGTGACCAAGGGCGGCCGCAGCGCCATTGCCGCGACCACCGGCAATGAGGATTGCCATGTCATCCTGCGCGGCGGGATCACGCCGAACTACGATGCCGCAAGCGTCGAGGCTGCCGCCGCCGAGCTTGGCCGCATCGGCGTCGCGCCGCGGCTGATGATCGATGTCAGCCACGCCAACAGCGCCAAGAAGCCGGAGAACCAGCCCAAGGTAGCGCATGACGTGGCGGGCCAGGTCGCGGCGGGCGACGAGCGCATCATCGGCGTCATGATCGAGAGCAATCTCGTCGCCGGCCGCCAGGACGTCGTGCCCGGCAAGCCGCTCGTCTACGGCCAGAGCATCACCGACGGCTGCGTCGACTGGGCGACCACCGAGACCGTGCTGCACGGCCTTGCCGGCGCCGTCGAATGGCGCCGGTCGGTGAAGCGCGAACTGCTCGCCAGCCGCCAAGGCGCGGCTTGAACAAAAATCGAGAGGGCGGCGCTCACGCCGCCCTCAATCCTTTCCAGGCGGCGAATATCGAAACGGCAAACAGCAGCAGCCCTGCGGCGCGGCCTGCAATTATGGTCGCTTGCGGATTGTCGACCAGCAGCCCTCGGCTGCGGCCGGCGGTAACGGCGAGCCCGCCATAGATCGCAGCCTGCGTGGCGACCGTCAGCAGACCCATGATGGTCGCCTGCATCCAGATCGGACCGTAAGCCGGCTTCAGGAATTGCGGATAGACGGCAAGGATGAAGAGATGGGCTTTCGGGTTGATCAGGCAGGTGGCCAGGCCCTGGCGAAATGCCTTCCAGGCCGAGCGGCTCCCCGTGGGGCCGTCGTCGCCGACGGTGATCGAGCTTCGCATCAGCGAAATGCCGATATAGGCCATGTAGGCGGCGCCGGCGACCAGCAGCGGCGTGAACAGCACCGGCACGAAATGCATGAGCAGGCCGACGCCGACCGCCCCGTTCAGCGTGTGCACCGCGCCGCCCAGCATGATGCCGGCGGTGGCCGCCAGGCCGCGATTGCTGCCACCGGTCAGCGCGTTGGCCAGCACGAACAGCATGTCCATGCCCGGGACGGCGATGATGCCGAGCAGAAGCACGAAGAACAGCCAGAGGTTTTCGGCATAGCTCATGTCAGTTGCCTGTCGCTTCGGTCGCTTGCCCACAAAGGAATCTGTTGATTTTCAAGCGCGTAGACGGCCCTATAGGTCAAGCCAACTGACGAGGGTGTGTCAGTTGCGTTTCAGCCGGGTGGAAAAATGCGCAAGGCCTCGCGCCTCTTCGAGATCATCCAGATCCTGCGTCTGGCCAAGGGGCCGGTGACGGCGGCGACGATCGCAGAGCGGCTGGAGGTGACCGTGCGCTCGGTCTATCGCGACATCGTCGCCCTGCAGGCGATGCGCGTGCCGATCGAGGGTGGGCGCGGCATCGGCTATATCCTGCGCCCCGGCTTCGACCTGCCGCCGTTGATGTTTTCCATCGAGGAGATGGAGGCGATCGTGCTGTCGCTGGCGTTGCTCGAACGCACCGGCGACGATGAGCTCAAGCAAGCGGCAAAACGCGTCGGAGCCAAGATCGCCGGCGCCGTGCCGCCGCCCCTGCGGCAGACGCTCGACGCCAACGCAATCCATGCCTGGGGCTTCGCGCCGCCATCCGCCGCCGCCGTCGACCTCGCCCTGGTCCGCCGCGCCATCCGCGATGAGGAGAAGCTCAGCCTCTCTTATCGCGACGAGGCGGGGCGGGCGACCGACCGCGTCATCCGTCCGGTCGCGCTGATCTATTACGCGGAGACCGCCAACGTCGTCGCTTGGTGCGAATTGCGCCAGGCCATCCGCAATTTCCGCAGCGACCGCATCGAGGATTGCCGGCCGGCGGGCCTGTGGTTCAAAGGCGAAGGCGACCGGCTGCGGCAGGTCTGGGTCGACGGCTGGGAGATCAATGCCGCGGCCGCCGCTGGCAATTGATGATTTGCCCGACTTTCAGCGCACGATACCGCGACAGGCCCAGGCGACATTGGCGAAGGATCGCGGGCCGTCGGGCCTGCCGGCCTGATAGGCATCGCGCACGGCGGCCTCGATGCGCTTCTGTTCGGCCGCGTCCAGCGTGGTCATGTATCTGCCGAGCGGCCCTTCGCCGGCGCCGATCGGCGCCCAGAAGTCGTCGAAATCCGCGTAGTCCATGCGGATCATCAGCTCGGCCTCGCTAACGTCGACGAGACCCTGCTCGGCAAAGGTCCGCTTCATCTCGCCCGGCTGCATCATCGGCTGGAAGCAATAGCGGCTTCGCATCTGGCGCCCGCTTTCGCTGAGCGCTGCGACGGTGTCGATCATCATGCGCATGCCGGTCATGCCGCCGTAATGGTCCCAGACCACGGCCGCGACCACGCCGCCCGGCCGCACGACGCGGCGCATCTCGGCCACCGCCTTGCCGGCCTCCGGCACGAAGTGCAGGACCAGCAGCGCCAGCGCGCGGTCGAACGCATTGTCGGCGAACGGCAGCGCCGTGGCATCGGCCTGGCTGATGGTGACGCGCGGATCGGTGTTTTTCTCCTTCGCCGCCTCGACGAAGACCGGCGAAAAGTCGATGGCCTGGATCTCGGCTAGATCGGCTGATTTTGCCAGCTCGAAGGTGAGGCTACCGGTGCCGCAGCCGACATCGAGGATTTTTTCGCCGCCGGCCAGACCGGCGAAGTCGATGAACTTGGGCGCGAGTCTTTTGCTCCAGCGGCCCATGAGCTGCTCATAGCCGGACGCGGCGTGAACGGTGAAGCTTGATGTCATCCCGCCCTCCCTTCGCTGCTTCCAGCCTAGACCTGCGCGGGAGCCATGCCAAGCGACGAAAGCAGCCGATCGTCCCGTGAGCGCAACCAGGCGTGGAGCGGGTCGGCGCTGGCCGGTCTGGCACGTTGCCGGGAACATGTACAGAAGCTAATATAGTGCCGACCCTCGCGGACATTGGGGGACGGGGTGAGCAAGATCCTGATTTGCGGTGGAGGCGTAATCGGGTTGTGCACGGCGGCCATGCTTGGCCGCGACGGTCATGACGTGACGGTCCTTGAGGCCGATCCGGCGGATCAGCCTTCGAGTTCCGTTCAAGGGTGGGATTGGGAGCGCCCTGGCGTCGCGCAATTCAGGCAGCCTCACAACCTCAGCTCGCGTTTCCGGATGGTCGCCGATCAGGAACTGCCCGGGCTGACGGATATATTGCTGCGCGCCGGCTGCGTCTGGATGGACTTCTTCGACCCTCGGTCGCTGCCCCCGACAATAACGGACAGGGCGCCCCGCCCGGGCGATGAAGCGATGCGCTTCGTCACCGGCCGGCGGCCAGTGATCGAATGGGCCGTGGCCGAGATGGCGCAAGCGGCGCCCAATGTGATGATCCGGCGGGGGACCAAGGTTCGCGAACTGGTCACGGGCGCTTCGGCCATTCCCGGCGTGCCGCATATTGCGGGCGTCCGCACAACCTCCGGCGAAGAGATTCGCGCCGATCTGGTGATCGACGCGATGGGTCGGCGAAGCCCTGCCTGCGAATGGATCGTGGCGGCCGGAGGCCGCAGCCCGAGCGAGGAAGCCGAGGACAGCAATTTCGCCTACTTCACCCGCTACTTCACGGGCAGGCAGCGGCCGCGCCGAAAGGGCCGCCTGCTCACGCCGATGGGGATGTTCTCCATTCTCACGCTGGACGGCGACAACGACACCTGGTCGGTCACCCTGTTCACTTCCGCGAGAAATAAGGCCATGCGGGCTTTGCGCGACACGGCCACGTTCCACCGTGTCGTCATGGCCTGTCCCATGCAGGCCCATTGGCTTGACGGCGAGCCGATCACGCATGTCCTGCTGCTGGCGGGCGTTCTCGACCGCTACCGGCGCTTTGTCGTCGACGGCCAGCCCGTCGTCACGGGATTTGCGGCTGTGGCCGACGCCTGGGCCTGCACCAATCCGTCCGCCGGGCGGGGCTTGAGCGTCGGTCTTGTGCACGCGCAGGTGCTCAGGAACGTCGTTCGCCGGCACATCGACGACCCTGCCGAATTCTCGCGAGAATACGATGCCGAGACCGAGCGCCAGGTCGGCCCGTTCTATCGCAACCAGATCGCCGCCGACCGTGCCCGGATAGCGGAGATGAACGCCCTGGCGGACGGCCTTCCTGTTCCGCCGCCGAATCCGGTCACGGCCCGGCTTTTCGCCGCCGCAAGCGAGGATGCCGAGGTGTTTCGCGGCGTGATCGAGATCGCCATGTGCGTTTCGCTGCCACAGGACGTCGTCGCCAGGCCGCATATCGCGGCAAAACTGGCCGAGCTGGATGGTCAGCCCTTACCGCCGAGCGCCAACATCATCGATCGCAACCGTATGGCGTCCCTGCTTGCCGGCTGATCTTTGCGATCTGGGTGGGACTTATCGGGAGCGCCAGCGACCGGGGGCTTCGCTCAGGCAGGCATCCCTTTGCCGGCCGAGAGCGCTTCGAACACGTCACTTGTTTCGGCCACGAGCGTCCGCATCAATTCGCCCGCAGGAAGCTCCCGGTTCAGCGCTGCCGCCTGGCCATAGAGATGAAAGGCGAAATCTCCCTTTGCCCCGGCGTCACCGAGCGGAGCGCTGAGCGCGACCATTTGCGGGAAGTCCGGAAGGGGCGTCCTGCTCTCCTCCATCTCCAGGGCATAGCGGGTGCGTCTCGCCCGCGCCGCGCGGCCGGTAAAGGCGTCGGTGACCATAGTGTCCATGTCGCTCGCGGCGCGCATCAGGGCGCGGCGCGGTGCGTCCGTGCCGGCTTCGTCGCAGGACAAAAAGCCGGTGCCGATCTGCACGCCGCTGGCGCCAAGCGCGAAAGCCGCCGCTATGCCGCGGCCGTCTGCGATGCCTCCCGCGGCAATGACCGGGAGCTTGACGGCATCGACGACCTGGGGGACCAGCGCCATCGCGCCGACGCCGTCGCCGGGACCATTGGGGGCATGCGAGCCCCGGTGGCCGCCCGCCTCCCAGCCCTGGGCGATGACTGCATCGGCCCCGCCGTCGACGAGCTTGCGCGCCTCGGCGACATTCGTCGCGGTGCCGATGATCGCGATCCCGGCTCGCTTCAGCCTGCCGACGTCAGCCGCATCCGGAATGCCGAAATGAAAGCTCACGACCGGCGGGCGGATCTCCAGCAGCAGTTCAAGCTTTTCGTCGTCGAAACCCGGTCCGATCGGCGGGAGCTTCCGCGAGGGTTCGTCGAGTGACAGCTCCTCGTAGTAGGGTCGCAACCTGTCGATGACCCCGGTCAGCACGGCGTCGCTGGTATTGGGTCTGGGAAAAACAAAGAAATTGAGGTTGAAGGGCCGCTCGGTCGAGGCGCGCATTTGGCGCGCCACGTTGCGCAGGCCATCCGGCAGCATCGATGCGCAGCCGAGCGACCCGAGCCCACCGGCATTGCTTACCGCTGCGGCGAGCTGCGGCGTCGCCGAGCCGGCCATCGGAGCTTGGATGATCGGATGCTCGATCTTCAAGAGATCGCATAAACGCCGGTTCGGCCACATGAGCGTTTTTCCTATCGCAAAGGAACACACGCCCACCCATCATAATCCTGTCTCAGGGCAGGGTCACCGCAATTGTGCGGGCACGTTCCCCACGCTCTCCCGCTCCACCAGCGGGCATTCCAGCTTGGTGATGGGATAGCGGCCGCGGCCGGGCGTCGGTGGCGTTTCGAGCTGCTCGATCGCCCATTGGCCCATCGCCAGATGCGGCAGGATCGACGTCGTCAGCGGCGGGAAGAGATGGCGGGCGATCTCCTCATCGTCATAGCCGACCACGGAAATGTCCTGCGGGATATGCAGGCCGGCTTCCTTCAGTGCCTCGTAGCAGCCGATCGCGGTGCGGTCGTTCTGGCAGAAGATCGCGGTGGGTCGCTCCTCGAGCCCGAGCAGCTTGACCGTCGCGGCATAGCCGGCGCTGGCCGACCAGTCGCCCTCGACCACCAGCTCCGGATCGAACGGGATGTCGGCGGTGGCCAAGGCACGGCGATAGCCTTTCAGCCGATCCTGCGCGGCCTGCATCCACGGTTCGCCGGTGATCGTGGCGATGCGGCGATGGCCGTGGGCGATCAGATGCCTCGTCGCGCTCTGGCCGCCCGCGATCTCGGAGGGAACCACGGCCGGGAAGGCATAGTCGGCGGTGTAGCAGTTGAGCAGGATGACCGGGATGTCGAGGCTGTAGAGGAAATCCGGCGCGGCGATCTCGCGGGTGAAGATGGTCATGTAGATCAGCGCCGAGATGCCGCGCCTCGTCAGCGCCGAAATCGCCCGCGGTTCCATCACCGCGTCGCCCATGGTCTGCGCCACCAGAAGCACATTGCCGGCGTTCCACGAAGCCTGTCGCGCGCCCTCGATGGCGACCACCGCCTCGGGGCTGGTGGCGAGCTGGTCGACTGCGAAGCCGATGATGCCGTCCAGGCCTTCGAACGGCGTCACCGGCGGCCTGAGCGCCGAAAAGACCGGCGGCGAATAGCCCAGCGCTCGAGCTGCCTCGATGACCCGGTCTCGGGTCTGCTGCGACAGCCTGATACCCGGCGAATTGTTGAGCACGAACGAGACCGTCGCCTGCGAGCAGCCGGCGGCGCGCGCGATGTCGGTCATGGTGACGCGCCCCTTGGGCTTGGCGGCCGGCTTGCGGCGCCTGGAAGTCCCGGGAGGGTCGCTGAGTTCCGTCGGTTCGCTCATGGTCGTTTCCCAAACCCAGCCGGCTCTAAAGCAAAGGCGGCGGCAACGGCAAGATGGTCGAGGTCGGCGCGTTTATCGAGATGGCGTCGACTAATATATATTAGCAAGCATAACATGCAAATCACCGGCTACGACGCTTCGCGACGAAACCAGTCAGACAAGGTCAACAATGCTGACAATTCCTGTATCTTCGGCACGGCTACAGGCTTGCCGCGTTCGTTCTCCTCACTCCCGGCGTACCCTTCGACCAGCGTCTCCTCCGCTTCGAAAATACGCGTCCTCGCCTCATAACTAATACTCTTTACTAATAGCCGTTAGCGTTCTAGTGTCAACTCGTCGTCTCCGTTCGGTGGCGACAGGTGCGAGGGACGCTTGCATGAAAACCGGCGCCATTGCCGGTCTGGGCTCGGGTCCATTCTCACGAAAATGTCAGACAAATCGGACTATTTACGAACGCCACATGAGTGTCTAGTGTCTCGACCGCGGCCGGATCGGCACCGTTCTTAAGTCGGCGGACCTTTGCGCCGCACCCTTGAGGAGGAGGGTTGTCCGGGCCGCAGCCGAGACATCGGCGACGAGTTCTACAAGGCAAGTTCTACAAGGGAGGTTGAACTATGAAATCCATGATCCGTAATGCATCTGTCGCCGCGGCGGCCCTGCTCATCGGGCTTGCGGCCACGGCGGTTACCCGCGCGGACGACAAGCCGACGCTGGCTTTTGTCGTCAACGGCGCGTCAGACTTCTGGAAGGCGGCGGAAGCCGGCGTGAAGAAGGCGCAGGCCGAATTGCCCGACTATAATCTCGAGCTCAAATATCCGGAGCAATCCTCGGTCGCCATCCAGCAGCGGCTGATGGACGATCTGGTGACGGCAGGCGTCAAGGGCATCATGGTCTCGGCCGTCGATCCCAAGACCTCGACCGACGGGCTGAACAAGATCGCGTCGGAAACCGCGCTGTTCACCACCGACTCCGATGCGCCGCAGACCAAGCGCGTCGCCTATATCGGCTCGTCCAACGTCGATGCCGGCAAGCAGGCGGCCGAGATCGCCAAGAAGGCGATGCCCAACGGCGGCAAATGCCTGGGCTTCGTCGGCCTGCTCGGCGCCGACAACGCCAAGGAGCGCATCCAGGGCATGAAGGACGGGCTCGCCGGCAGCAAGATCGAGCTGGTCGACGTGCGCGGCGACGACATCGACCAGGCGCGCGCCAAGAAGAATGTCGAGGACGCGCTGGTCGCCAGCCCCGACATCACCTGCATGGTCGGCTTCTACTCCTACAACACGCCGCGCATCTATGAAGCGCTGCGCGACGCCGGCAAGCTCGGCCAGATCACCGTTGTCGGCTTCGACGACGATCCGATCACGCTGGGCGGCGTCAAGGAAGGCACCGTCGCCGCCACCGTGGTGCAGCAGCCGTTCGAATGGGCCTATCAGGGCATGAAGCTGATGGCCGCCTACCTCAAGGGCGACAAGTCGGGCATCCCGGCCAACAACCTGATCATCATCCCGACCAAGATCATCGGCAAGGATGACGTCGACGCCTACGCCGCCAACCTCAAGGCGATGGCGGGCAAGTAAGCCCGGCACAGTTGCGCCGGCTCGAGGTTTGCCTTGAGCCGGCGTTCGTATTGACGGGCCGGCCAAGGCCCGTCAGTCTGTGGCCACCGGCTGTTGCCCCGTGCGGTAAACTTAGGCGCGATGACCTCTACCGACACCACTCACCCAGACGCCGCTCCCTTCCTGAGCCTTGAGGCCGTGCGCAAGACCTATCCGGGCGTTGTCGCGCTGGACAGGTTCTCGATGGAGGTCAGGCCCGGAGAGGTCATCGGCCTTGTCGGCGAAAACGGGGCCGGCAAATCGACGCTGATGAAGATCCTCGGCGGCGTGACGCGGCCGGACAGCGGCACCATCACCGTCGATGGCGCGGCGCATGACGGGCTGACCGTCGAGCAGAGCATCGGCTCCGGCATCGCCTTCGTGCATCAGGAACTGAACCTCTTCGAAAACCTCGATGTCGCCGCCAACATCTTCTTCGGCCGCGAGCCGCTTCGCGCCGGGCCGCTGAAGTTGGTCGACCGCGCCAGGCTGCGCGAGATGGTGGCGCCGCTGCTGAAGCGCGTCGGCGCCAATTTCTCGGCCGATGCGCCCGTTGCATCGCTGTCGCTCGCCCAGCAGCAGATGGTCGAGATCGCCAAGGCGTTATCGATCAAGGCTCGCCTTGTCATCCTCGACGAGCCGACCTCCAGCCTGCCGATTGCCGAGACCGAAAAGCTGCTCGACGTCATCAAGGGCCTGAAGGCCGAAGGCATCAGCGTCATCTTCATCTCGCACAGGTTGCATGAGATCGAGCGCGTCGCCGACCGTGTCGTGGTGCTGCGCGACGGCACGCTGGCCGGCACGCTGGCGAAGGTTGAGATCAACCACGACGAGATGGTCAGGCTGATGATCGGCCGCATGCTGAAGGAGCGCGAGAAGGCCGGCGAAGCCGCCCGCGCGCCGGGCAGCGTCGCCCTGTCGGCCGACGCGATCCGCACCAGCACCTATCCGGACAGGCCGGTCAGCCTCGAATTGAGGCGCGCGGAGATCCTCGGCCTCGCCGGCCTGGTCGGCTCCGGCCGCACGGAGCTCGCCCGCGTGCTGTTCGGCGTCGACGAGCGGTTGGCCGGCAGCGTCACGCTCGACGGCAAGCCGCTCGATGTCGGTTCGGCCGCCGACGCGGTGGCGAACGGCATCTTCCTCGTGCCGGAGGATCGCAAGCTCACCGGCATATTGCTCGATCTCTCGATCGCGCAGAACATTACGCTGCCCAACCTGCCGGCGCATGCCAGGCGCTCGCTGGTCTCCACCGGCGCCGAGCTGGCGACGGCGGAAAAGCAGAAGAAGAACCTCGGCATCAAGGCGCCGTCGGTCTTGACCCGCACCGGCACGCTGTCGGGCGGCAACCAGCAGAAGGTGGTTCTGGCCAAATGGCTGGCGATGAACCCCAAGGTGATGATCCTGGACGAGCCGACGCGCGGCATCGACATCGGCGCCAAGGCAGAGATCTACGGGCTGATGCGGGCGCTGGCCGATGCCGGCGTCGCCGTGCTGATGATCTCCAGCGACATGGAAGAGGTGATCGGCGTGTCGGACCGCATCGCGGTCATGCATGAGGGGCAGATCTCCGGCATCCTCGACAAAGACGATTTCAGCCAGGAGAACGTGCTCTTGCTGGCGGTCGGCAAGAAGCCGAAATCGCTGCAAGCGGCGGGAGGAGTTGAATGAGCAAGAAGGATCTCGGCCTGCTGATCCTGATCCTGGTGGTCGGCGCGGTGGTGACGGCCATCAATCCGCGCTTCCTGTCGACGATCAACCTCGCCAACACGTCCAACCTCGTCGCGCTGTTCGGCATCCTGTCGATCGGCCAGGCCTTCGTCATCATCACTGGCGGCATCGAATTGTCGGTCGGCTCGCTGATTGCGCTTCTCGGCACGCTGTTCATCGATTTCATCGCGGTGCGCGAGCTGGACTGGCCGCTGGCCTTCGTGGTGATCATCGCGCTCGGCGCCGTCATCGGCTTCGTGCATGGCTGGCTGATCACGCGGCTGAAACTGCAGCCCTTCGTGGTGACGCTGTGCGGCCTGCTCATCTATCGCGGCGTGGCGCGTTTCTACACCGCCGACGGCACGGCGGGCTTCGCCTTCGGTCAGAATTTCCCGACGCTCGAATTCCTGACCGCCGGCCGGTCGGGCGGCTTGCCGAACTCCTTCATCGCGCTGATCGTCATCGCCATCGTCATGTGGGTGGTGCTGCATCGCTCGGTGTTCGGCCGCTATCTCTACGCCATCGGCAAGAACGAGGAAGCGGCGAAATATTCCGGCATCCGCACCGGCCGGATCATCATCGCGGCCTATGTCATCTGCGGCGTGCTGACGGCGCTGTCGGCGATCTACTTCGCCATGTACACGCGCTCGATCTCGCCGGCCAGCCACGGCCAGTTCTACGAGCTCTATGCCATCGCCGCGGCGGTGCTCGGCGGCTTCTCGCTACGCGGCGGCGAGGGCTCGCTGGTCGGCGTTGTCCTCGGCACCGTGCTGCTGCAGGAGCTGCAGAACCTCGTCAACCTGCTCGGCATTCCCTCATCGCTCAACTTCGCGGTGATGGGCGGCGTGATCCTGATCGGCGTGCTGGTCGACCAGCAATGGGGCGTCTTCCGCGCCCGGCGCCGGATGATGGAAGCAACGCGCCAAAACGTTGCAGGCGCGCCCGCGGAGTAGCTTCGCTTTTTAGCGCATGTCGCCCAGAAGTGTGCAGCGGTTCTGGGGCAACGACATGCATCAAAACAAAAGACCTGAAGCGCGTCGCCTGAATCCGTTTCGGCGCGACGCGCTTTAGGCTCACGGTTCCTATTGGATCGATGCTCGTGGTGAAGCCGCCGGGCAGCCCGGGATTCACGAGCGGATTGCAACAACGCGTGAAGCGGAAAACTGCCCTTGTCGCAGAATTGGGGCTGGGCTAAGCAATTGGTATCAGAGGGTTCCAAGAACAAAATACGGGAGACACTACTGTGACATCATCACGTTGGATCGCGCTCGCAGCGCTGGCGTTGACTTGCTCGACCCCGGCAATGGCCAAGGACTGGAAGACCGTCACCGTCGCGATGGAGGGCTCCTACGCCCCCTGGAACCAGACGGACGCCAGCGGCAAGATCGTCGGCTTCGAGGTGGACATCCTCAACGACGTCTGCGCCCGCGCCAAGCTCGAATGCAACATCGTGGCCCAGGACTGGGACGGCGTCATTCCCGGTCTCACCGCGGGCAAGTTCGACATCGTCATGGACGGCATGTCGATCACCGAAGAGCGCATGAAGACGATCGACTTCTCGATCCCCTATGCCTCTTCGCCGGTAGCTTTCCTTGCGGACAAGAACGGCCCGCTGGCCAACCTGTCCAACAAAGGCAAGATGATCGACCTGTCGAAGGACGACGCCGAATCCAAGGCGGCGCTCGACACGCTGCGCAAGGAGCTCACCGGCAAGAATCTCGGCCTGCAGGTCTCGACCACGGAGGCGACCTTCGCCGACAAGTATCTCAAGGATGTCGCCAACGTCCATGAATACAAGACCACCGACGAGCACGATCTCGACCTGATGGCGGGCCGCATCGACGTGGCCTTCGCCGACACCACCTACTTCCTCGGCACGCTGGCCAAGCCCGACGCCAAGGACCTGGAATTCGTCGGGCCGCAATTCAAGGGTGGTCCGATCCTCGGACCGGGCATCGGCGCGGCCTTCCGCAAGACCGACAAGGATCTGCAGGACATCTACAACAAGGCGCTCAAGGCGGCGCTCGACGACGGCTCGGTGTCGAAATACTCCCTGCAGTGGTTCAAGATCGACATTACCAAGTGATGTCGCAACGGGAGCAGCCAAGGCTGCTCCCGTTTTGCATTGAACAACCGTCGATGCATATCTCTCGGCGTCCGCAGGAGCCGTAAGTGGAGTTTCTCAACGATCTCAAGGACCAGGTGTCGACGGCCTATGAGCTGTTGGCCGCCGGCTGGGGCGTGCAACTGCTCTGGGGCATTGGCTGGACGCTCGCCGTCACCGTCGTCTCGATGCTGATCGGCGCGATACTGGGGTCCTTGGTGGCGGCGGCCAAGCTTTCGCATCGCGGCGGGCTGAAGTTCATCGGCGAGAGCTACACCACGGTCTTCCGCGGCGAACCGGAACTTCTGATCATCTACCTGTTCTACTATGGCGGCACGCAGGTGCTGACCGGCGTGGCGAGGTCGACCGGATCGATCGGCTCGACCGACATCTTGAACATGCCGAGCTTCCTCGGCGGCGTGCTCGCGGTCGGCATCATTTCCGGCGCCTACCAGGCCGAAGTCTTTCGCGGGTCGTTCCTGGCCATCCACCGCGGCGAGCTGGAAGCGGCCCGCGCCTACGGCATGTCGGCCTGGCTGCGGTTTCGCCTCGTGATCATGCCGCAGGTCCTGCGCCTCGCGGTGCCGGGGCTGGGCAATGTCTGGCAATTGACCATCAAGGATTCGGCGCTGATCTCGGTCACGGGCGTCGCCGAACTGATGCTCACCGCCAACAAGGCGGCGCGCTCGACGCATCATTCGCTGCTTTTCTACACGCTCGCCGGCATCCTTTACCTGGTGATGACCTCGGTCTCGACGCCGATTTTCGAAAAGGCCGAGCGTTACACCTCACGCAGTTTCACGCGGCCGAAGTGAGGGGTGGCGGTGGATTTTGATTTCTACCTTTCCACCATGTGGAGCGTGCTCAAGGCGCTGCCGCTGACGCTTGAGATCTGGTTCTTCGGCATCGCCTTCGGGCTCGTCATCGCCACCGGCCTGACCTGGCTGCGGGCTTCCGGCTACAAATTGGGCGAATATTTCACCCGCGCCTATGTCTTCGTCTTCCGCGGCTCGCCGCTCCTGGTGCAGCTCTATCTGATCTATTTCGGGCTCTCCCAGTTCGATTTCGTCCGCCACAGCCCGATCCTGTGGCCGATCCTGCGCGATCCGATGTATTGCACGATCGTCGCCATGGCCTTGAACACGGCCGCCTATGAGAGCGAGATCTTCCGCGGCGCGCTGCGGGCGGTGCCCGTCGGCCAGATCGAGGCGGCCAAGGCGTTCGGCATGTCGGCTTTCACCCGCTTCCGCCTCGTCACGCTGCCGATCGCGCTGCGTCTGGCCTTGCCGGCCTATTCGACTGAAATCATCCTGATGACCAAGGCGACCGCGCTCGCCTCCGTCGTCACCATCATGGAGATGATGGGAACGGCGCAGAAGATCCAGCACGACACGTTCCGGCCGATCGAGGTGCTGACCTGCGCCGGGGTGATCTACCTGCTGCTCAATCTGTCGATCGCGCGGCTGTTCGCCTGGGTCGAATACCGGCTTTCGCCGCATCTGCGCCCGCCGCCCGAGCAGAGCCAGCTGGTCAAACCCATCCCGGAGGTGTTGTGATGTCGGCAAATGTCGCCGCTGCCTCGAAAGCAGCACCGTCCTCCGGCGAGACGCCCGCCATCAGCGTCAAGGACCTGCGCAAGTGCTTCGGCGACCATGAGGTCCTCAAGGGCATTTCGCTCGAGGCGCACAAGGGCGATGTCATCTCGATCCTGGGCTCCTCGGGGTCCGGCAAGAGCACATTGCTGCGCTGCATCAACCTCCTGGAAATCCCGGACTCCGGCGAGGTGCGCGTCGATGGCGAGCTCATCAAGATGAAGCAGGGGCGGGACGGCCATCAAATCCCGGCCGATACCCGCCAGGTGGAGCGAATCCGCGCCAACCTCGCCATGGTTTTCCAGAGCTTCAATCTCTGGTCGCACATGACCGTGCTGGAAAACCTCGTCGCCGCGCCGACGCATGTGCTCAAGCGCCCGCGCGCGGAGTGCCTGGAGCAGGCCGAGGCGTTGCTGAAGCGCGTCGGCATATGGGAACGCCGCAACTACTATCCGCCGCATATGTCCGGCGGCCAGCAGCAGCGCGCGGCAATCGCCCGCGCCCTGGCGATGAACCCCAAGGTGATGCTGTTCGACGAGCCGACATCGGCGCTCGATCCGGAACTGGTCGGCGAGGTGCTGCGCGTCATGCGCTCGCTCGCCGAGGAAGGGCGCACCATGCTGGTCGTGACCCACGAAATGGGCTTCGCCCGCGACGTGTCGAGCAAGGTGATGTTCCTGCACAAGGGCGAGGTGGATTCGGTCGGCGAACCGAAGGAAATGTTCGCCAGGCCGCCGACGCCGCAGTTCAAGCAGTTCATCGCCAACTTCAACAAGTGAAGCGCCTTCCACCTTCTCCCCTTGTGGGAGAAGGTGGATCGGCGCGAAGCGCCGAGACGGATGAGGGGTGCTCCAGCTTGGCAATGGCGTCGCCTGGCAGCACCGCTGTGCCCAACCGCCAGCGCTTCATTCCTTCCAGCACCCTCATCCGGCCGCTTCGCGGCCACCTTCTGCCACAAGGGGGAGAAGGGGAGGTTGCGCTTAAATCATGTCCGACAGGTCCGAAAACGCCATCGCCTTGCGCAGCACCTCGGCGAAGCGTTCGCCGGCGACTTGCCTGTCGCCGCTGTTGTCGATCGAGGTCACGTCCGGTCCCGTCAGCTTGACGCTTGCGCTGCGCGCCAGGCGGGCAAGCACCTCGCCGCGCGATTCGCGGCCGCGCGCGGCAAGCCGCTCGGCGAGGATCTCCGGCGTCGCGGTGATCTCGACCACGGCCAGATTGGCGTAGCGCTCGCGCAGCGCCGGGATGACCGCGCGCGACACGTTGGCGACCGCCACATGGCCGTTGGCCACCGCCCAGTCGACATCGGCCGGCAGGCCGTAGCGCAGGCCGTGCGCGTCCCAGCACAGCGAGAAGGCGCCGTCCGCCTCCGCTTCGGCAAAGGCGGCGTCGGCCAGCGTGTCGTGGTCCTCGCTTGCCGAATCGCTCGGCCTGGTGATCACGCGGCGGACGAATTCCAGCCGCGTCTCGCCGGCAAAGCGCTGCTTGGCGTAGCCTATCACCGTATCCTTGCCGGCGCCGCTCGGGCCGACCACCGCGACGAAGACGCCGTTGCGGATCGGCAGGCTCTCGGCCAGCTCGCGCTCGATGAGGGCCGAGACCATCATGCGACCCGGCTGCCCTGGCGCCAAACGGTGCGCACGACCGGCACATGGTCGTCGACGCGCACGCGCACCAGGTCGGCCCGGCGGCCGGGCTCGATCACGCCGCGGTCGGTGAGGCCGACCGCCTCGGCCGGGTTCTTCGAGACCATGGCGACCGCCTGCGGCAGCGAGATCCCTTCGACGACATCGCCGAGGAAGAAGGCCGACTGGATCAGGCTGAAAGGGATGTAGTCGGAAGACAGGATGTCGAGCAGCCCGTCGGCGGCGAGCGTGCGCGCCGAGACATTGCCGGAATGCGAGGCGCCGCGCATGACGTTCGGCGCGCCCATCAGGACGCCGAGGCCCGCCGCCTTGGAGGCCTTGGCCGCTTCTTCCGTCGTCGGGAACTCGGCCACGCGCACGCCCTGCTCGACCGCCTCGTCGACATGGCCGGCGGTCGCGTCGTCATGGCTGGCCAGCACGATGCCGCGCTCGCGGCAGGCGGCCGAGATGAAGACGCGGTTCGGGCCGGAATTGCGGGCCGATTCGCCCATCCGCTTCTCGCAGAATTTCTGGAAATCGCGGTCCGTCAGCTTCAGCTTGCGCTGGTAGTAATAGGCATAGGTCTCGAGGTTGACGAACTGGCGCTGCCCGGGCGCGTGGTCCATCAGCGAGGCGAGCTTCACCCGCTCGTCGGTCTCGAAGTTGGCGAAAGCCTCGAGGCAGTCCGGCGCCGAAACCTCGCAGCGCAAATGGATGAAATGGTCGGCTCTCAGCCGATCCTGGCGCACGCTGTCCTCGATCGCGTCGGCCAGCTTGCGGACGTCGTCGGATTTCAGGTCGGCGTCCTCGTCCATGCCGACGCGCAAGGCGTCGAGCACGGTGGTGATGCCGGCGGTCGCCACCTGCGCATCATGGGCAAGCACGGCGGCGATGGGGTTCCAGCGCACTTTCGGGCGCGGCGCGTAGTGGCCTTCGAGGTGGTCGGTGTGCAGCTCGACGAGGCCCGGGATGATGTAGTCGCCGCCCATATCCTCGCCGGCGCGGGCGGCACCCGGCTCGACGGCGGCAATCAGGCCGTCGCGCAACAGAAGCGAGCCCTCGACGATTTCGTCGGGCAGCACGATGCGGGCATTGGTGAGAACGGTTTCGGCGGTCATCTCAGGCGGTCCTATCTCGAACGGTCGGCAATCAAATCAGAGCAATTCCAGGAAAAGTGCTTTGCGGTTTTCCGTCCGGAATTGCGTAAAAACAAAGATAGGGCGGTTCAGCGTTTCCGCTGATCCGCCCTAAGCTGTCTTGCGGGCCGGGCGACGGCCAAGCGCATGGTGGGAAAGCACCATGAATGGGGCGCCCGGCTCGGTCTCGACGAACAGCGTCAGTGCATCCACCGGCACCGGCTGCCGCAGCACGTCGGCGAACAGGCCGTCGATCGCCGCGCGAAGACGTGGACTTTCCTGCGGCCCGACCCGCCCCGACAGCGTCATGTGGAAGCGGAATGTGTCGAAGACGTAAGGATAACCCCATTGGCAGAGGTTGCGGAACTCGTCCGGCTTCAGCGCATCGGGGCTGCGGCGCTCGATCTCGGCGTCGGTGAGCGGCGCGCGGAACGGATCGAAGGCGCGCACCACCTCGCCGGCGAAATCATTGAGCGGCGCGAACTGCGTTTCCGGCACCAGCGCGAAGAAGCCGTCGATCTGCCCGACGACCAGACGCGGGATGACGACCGGCGGCGTCGCCTCGGCGAAAGCGTCGAGCGCGGCGCGCAACGAGGCTTCCGTCTCGTTCGGCGCCAGCCGGAACGGCGCCTTCAGCGTCGCGTGGAACCCGTAACGCCTGGCGGAGGCAGTGTGGAAGGCGACTTCCGCGGCCGACAGATCGCCCACGGCCTCGACCGGCCGCGTCGCCGCGCCGAACGGGTCGCGGCCCAGCCAGTTGGCGGCAATGCGCGCCAGTGGCTCATCCTGTCCCGGTGTGTAGTAGATGGCGTAGCGCATCGGCGTTCCTCGTCAAGCGCGCTGCGCCCCGAAGGATTATGCGACGCGCTTCAAGTCATTGTCTTGGCAAGTCGTAGGCCCAAAAACGCCAGAGCGCTCGCGGCGACATGCATCAGACCCGCTGCCATAGGTGATTTCCATGACGGATTGACGAAGCTTTCGTGGGTTTTCGAAGGCAAGTCCAGCCGCAAGCTCGTTAGCCGACAATTTTCCCGGACTGGACCAATCCGCCGATCAGGCCTTCATCAGCCATTCGTGCTCGGCCGCATTGTGAAATTTCCACGTCCGCTTCGGCCCGGCCATGACGTTGAGGTAATAGAGGTCGTAGCCGTGGCAGGCCGCGCAAGGGTGATAACCCTTCGGCACCAGCACGATGTCGCCGTCCTCGATCGCCATCGCTTCGTCCAGCTCGCGCACGCCGTTGCGGTCGGCATCCGTGTAGACGCGCTGGAAGGCAAAGCCCTGCGGCGGGTTGAGGCGGTGGTAATAGGTCTCCTCGAGATAGGATTCGGCCGGCAGATTGTCCTGGTCGTGCTTGTGCGGCGGATAGCTCGACGTGTGGCCGCCGGGCGTGATGACCTCGACCACCAGCAGCGAATCCGCCGGCTTGCCCTCCGGCAGGATGTTGGTGACGTAGCGCGTGTTGGTGCCCTTGCCGCGCACTTCCTGGCCGAGATCGTCAGGCCCGATGACACGCACCGGCAGGCCACCACCAAGACCCGGTGCCGAGCAGACGGCGAGCTCCAGCTCGGTGTCGGCGGTCACCGACCATTCAGTGCCTTGCGGCACATAGACCGACCAGGGCTTGCCCTCGAAGGGCGACATGCGCTCGCCGAGCAGGCCGAGATCCTTGCCCCCGGCCGAGGCCTTGCCCTTGCCGGTGACGAAGACCAGGCAGACCTCGCGGTCGACCGTCTTGCCAGACGCCGTCTCGCCCGCCTTCAGCCGATGCAGATCGAAACCGACATAGGTCCAGCCGGCGCTTTGCGGCGTGACATGAGCGACGTGGCCGTAGCCCTTGTCGGCCTTGACGATGAGTTTCGACATTTTTGTCTCCTATCCCTATTCGGTCTGGCGGGCTCGACCCAGAGATTCCATCAGCTGAGGAGTCCGGCGCGAACCTTCGCGATTGGCCGTGGCCTCCAAACTTCGTCATCCTAGGGCGAAGCAGGAGCGAAGCTCCGTCGCGAAGACCCTAGGATGACGAAGCGGGGGGCGTTCCGGCCAACCGCCGACGCTTGCGATCCTCTGCGCAGGCAACATCCGCAAGGTAAGGACCGTTGCACCATCGACCGATTCATTCCTTCGGCTCGGCCGGAGGCCTGCTCTCCTCCGCCGGCTTGTAGAGGTAGAAAAATTGCCACACCGCATAACCGGCGAAGCCCAGCGCGATGACGCCCCAGAACGGCGTGCCGGAGGCGAACTCGATCGCCGACCAGATCAGGCAGACGGCGACGACGGCGATGCGTCGCCACAGCGGCCGGAAGAAGGGATGCTCATAGTCTTTCATCGCGCCAATCCAGGATTTGCCCAAAGCACAACGGATAAACCGCGCGCCCCAGTGAATCCACCGTTCAGGCCGGAAACCCTTGCGTCTCCACCGTATAGCCGGCGGCCGTCATCACCCGCATCAGTTCCTTGTGGCCGACCTGCGCCATCTTCAGCGGCGGGTTCTTCTTCGGATCCTGCTCGGCCTCGACGACGAACCAGCCCTCATAACCGTAATCAGCGAAGCGCTGGACGATGGCGCCGAAATCGAGCGAGCCGTCGCCCGGCACGGTGAAGGCGCCAAGGGCCACGGCATCGAGGAAGGACTGTTTCGAGCGATCGAGGCCGTCGATCACGCCCATACGCACGTCCTTCACATGGACATGGTTGATGCGCTTGTGGTGGTTGTCGATGGCGCGCAGCACGTCGCCGCCGGCGAAGGCTAGATGGCCGGCGTCGAGCAAAAGCGGAATGCCTTCGCCGGAATGGCGCATGAAGGCGTCGAGCTCCGGCTCGGTCTCGACCACAGCCGCCATGTGGTGGTGGTAGGAGAGCGGCATGCCCTGCTCCGCGCACCATTCGCCGAATTCGGTGACGCGCCGGCCATAGGCCTTCATCTCGTCATCCGAAAGCTTCGGTTTGGTGGCCAGAGGCTTGGAACGATCGCCCTGGATCGAACGGCCAACCTCACCATAGACGATGCAAGGCGCGTCGACCGCCTTGAACAGGTCGATCATCGGCTGGATGCGGTCCTTGTTCTTGGACAAATCCTCATTGACCAGCGTGCCGGAGAACCAGCCACCGCAAAGCGTCACATCGGCCTCCTTCAGGATCGGCAGCATCACCTTCGGGTCGTTGGGGAAGCGGCGGCCCATCTCCATGCCGGTGAAGCCGGCCGAGCGCGATTGCCGCAAGCACTCCTCCAGCGACACGTCATCGCTCAATTCCACGAGATCGTCGTTCCACCACGCGATCGGGGACATGCCCAGTTTGGCTTTCAAGTCGTCACTCCAATATCAATTCGTTCTACCCTCCCCCTTTGTGGGGAGGGGTCGCTGCAAAGCAGCGGGGAGGGGGCAGCGCCGACCCCCACCCGGACCTTCGGTCCGACCTCCCCGCAAGGGGGAGGTAGGGGATCTGCGCTGTCAGCTTCAATCTCCGATCTTCTGCATTTGACGTTTTTCTTCGTAGACTTTGCGCGCGGCGTTGACCTGGGGCCGCGACGAGACTTCCGGCACGGCCACATCCCACCAGTGGCCGCCGGCTTCGGTCGAAACCAGCGGATCGGTGTCGATGACCAGCACGGTCGTCCTGTCGTTCTTCTTCGCCTTGGCCAGCGCCGTTTCCAGCTCGGCGATCGACGCCACCTTCTTGGCGACAGCGCCGAGGCTTGCAGCATGCGCGGCGAAGTCGACGTCGGGCATCACCTCATGGCGGGCATCCTTCAAGAGATTGTTGAAGTTGGCGCCGCCGGTCGCCATCTGCAGGCGGTTGATGCAGCCATAGCCGCGATTGTCGAGAAGCACGATGGTGAGCTTCAGGCCAAGCATCACCGATGTGGCGATCTCGGAATTGAGCATGAGGTAGGAGCCGTCGCCGACCATGACGACCACCTCCTGGTCGGGCTTCGCCATCTTCACGCCGAGCCCGCCGGCGATCTCGTAACCCATCGTCGAGAAGCCGTATTCGGCATGGTAGGAACCCGGCGCGCCGGCCTGCCAGAGCTTGTGCAATTCGCCGGGCAGACCGCCCGCGGCATGCAGCAAGGTGACCCCGGAACCCATGGCGCGCTGCACGGCGCCGATCACCTGCGCGTCGGACGGATAGGCCGCATTGGTCGAGGCTGTCACCTTGGCGGCCGCCGCCTGCCACTCCGTCTTGCCCTTCAGCGCATTGTCGGTCCAGGCGCTCGGCGCCTTCCAGCCTTTTAGCGCGGCCGACAGCTCGGCAAGTCCTTCGGCTGCATCCGCGACCAGCGGCAGCGCCCAGTGCTTGCCGGCGTCGAAGACCTGTGTGTTCAGCCCGATGATGGTGCGGCCGGCATTCTTGAACAGCGCCCAGGAGCCGGTGGTGAAATCCTGCAGCCTGGTTCCCACGGCAAGCACGACATCGGCTTCCTCGGCCAGCCGGTTGGCGGCCGACGTGCCGGTCACGCCGACGGCGGCCATGTTGAGCGGATGATCGTCGGGCAGCGAGGATTTGCCGCCCTGCGTCTCGCAGACCGGAATGCCGGCGCCCTGCGCCAGCTTGGCCAGTTCGCTTGAAGCCTGCGAATAGAGCACCCCGCCCCCGGCGATCACCAGCGGCTTCTTTGCGCCCTTCAGCGCCGCGACGGCGGCCGCCAGCTCGTTGCGGTCCGGGCGCAGCCGACGCGGCGTCCAGACGCGCTCGACGAACAGGCTTTCGGGATAATCATAGGCCTCGGCCTGCACGTCCTGGCAGAGCGAGAGCGTGACCGGGCCGCATTCGGCCGGATCGGTCAGCACCTGCATGGCGCGGTTCAGCGCCGGGATGATCTGCTCCGGCCGCGTGATGCGGTCGAAATAGCGCGACACGGGGCGGAAGCAGTCGTTGACGCTCGCCGTGCCGTCGGAGAAGTCCTCGGCCTGCTGCAGCACCGGGTCGGGCAGGCGGTTGGCGAAGACATCGCCGGGCAGAAACAGGACGGGCAACCGGTTCACATGCGCGAGCGCGGCCGCCGTCACCATGTTGAGCGCGCCGGGGCCGATCGAAGAGGTCGCGGCCATGAAGCGGCGGCGGAAATTCGCCTTGCCATAGGCGATTGCCGCATGCGCCATCGCCTGCTCGTTATGGGCGCGGAAGGTCGGCAGCTCGTCGCGCACCTGGTAGAGCGCCTCGCCGATGCCTGCGACATTGCCATGGCCGAAGATCGCCCAGACGCCGCCGAAGATCGGCACCGTCTTGCCGTCGATCACGGTCATCTGCCGGCTGAGAAAGCGGGTGAGCGCCTGTGCCATTGTCAGGCGAACGGTCTTCGTCATGGTCGTTTCCTCCGGCTTCCCTATGCCGTCTTTGTTATGCTGCCTTGCGGCCACGCGCGGCAAGCCAGGCCTCGGTCAGCTGCTCGAAGCGCGCGGCCATGTCGGCCACCGCCTCGTCATCCGACATCTTGCCGGCCAGCCATTGTTCGGCGGCGTTGATGAAGATGGTGCGACCGACGGCGAAACCCTTGACGATCGGCGCATTGCTCGTTGCGGCAAACGCCGCGACCAGCTCGTCCTGCGGCGCTTCGAGCCCGAGCAGCACGACGCCCCGGCACCAGGGGTCGTTCTTGACGATCACCTGTTCGATCTTCGCCCAGGCGCCTGCCGAAGCCTGCGGCTCCAGCTTCCACCAGTCGGGCTTGATGCCCAGCGCATAGAGCTCTTCCAGCGCGCGCGGAATGGTGGTGTCGTCGAGCTTGCCGTGCTTGCCGGCGATGATCTCGACCAGCAGTTCCCGGCCGACTTTCCGCGCCGCCTCGAACAGCGCGCGCAGCTTCTGCTGCTGCTCGACCTTCAGCGCCTCGGGATCGTCGGGATGGTAGAAGCACAGGCATTTGATGCAATGGTCGACCGGCCATTCGGTGAGCTGCGAGCCGATGTCCTGCGAGAACTCGAAGCGCAGCGGCCGCGATCCGGGCAATTCGACCGGACGGCCGAGCCAGGCGAAGGGATGGCGGGCGAATTCGAACATCGCGTCGCGGCCGTATTTCTCGTCGATCAGCATGCCGTAGCCGTCGCGGCCGGCGGCGACCTTTGCCGCCGCCTTCACGGTGAGCACCTTGAAATCAGGGATGCGCGAAACGTCGGCGCCGACCCTGGCCGCGACATCTTCCAACTGCACGCGATGGTCGCAGGCCAGAGCCATCAGCGAGGGAATGTCGCGCCGGCGCGTCGTCGCCCAATGAATGTGGTTGATCGCTTCGTCCTTGCGCAGCGCCAGATGCTTGCTGCCGTGCTTCAGGAAGAACTGCAGCTCCTCGAAGGTCGGATATTCCGGCGCGCAGAGCAGGCGTGAGACGGCAAAGGCGCCGCAGGCATTGGCCCAGGTCGCGGCGGTGGCAAAGCTCTCGCCGCCGAGCCAGCCGCGCAGGAAGCCCGACATGAAGGCGTCGCCGGCGCCGAGCACATTGTAAACCTCTATCGGAAAACCCTTGCCGACGATGCCGTCCTCGAGGTCGTCGCTGATCGGCCCGTCATAGACGATGCAGCCCTTGGCGCCGCGCTTCAGCACGATTGTGGCCGAGGACAGCGCGCGGATCGTCTTCAGCGCGCTCAGGCAATCGTCGGCGCCGGACGCGATCATGATCTCCTCTTCGGTGCCGACGATGAGATCGCAGTCCGGCAGCACCGTCTTCAGCTGCGCCGAGACGCGGTCGGACTTGACGTAGCGCTCGAAACCTTCGGCATGACCGGCAAGGCCCCAGAGGTTTGGGCGGTAGTCGATGTCGAACACAACCTTGCCACCCCGGGCCTTCATCAGGCGGATCGCCTTGCGCTGCGCGGCATCGGAGTTCGGCCGGGAAAAATGCGTGCCGGTGACGACGACCGAGCGGGCCGAAGCGATGAAAGCCTCGTCGATGTCCTCTTCGGCCAGCGCCATGTCGGCGCAGTCGGAGCGATAAAAGATCATCGGCGAGACGCCCTCGCTCTCGACCGAAAGCAGCACCAGCGCCGTCAGCCGCTCCTTGTCGGTCTTCAAGCCGTCGACCGAGACGCCCTCGCGCCGCAGCTGCTCGCGGATGAAGCGGCCCATCTGCTCGTCGCCGACGCGCGTCAGCAGCGCCGAGCGCAGGCCCAGCCTTGCCGTGCCGACGGAAATATTGGCCGGACAGCCGCCGACCGACTTGGCGAAGGAGGCGATGTCCTCCAGCCGCGAGCCGGTCTGCTGGCCATAGAGATCGACCGATGCGCGGCCGATGGTGATGACGTCGAGCGGCGGGTATTTCCCTTCCACGGCTTCGCCCATTCGAACCTCCCATCGGCCTTGTTGTGCAGAGCAGCGTCGTTTTGGACAGCGCGCCGGCAACGGCGTGGCGTCGGCAATATGAAATATTAATTCCAATCTACAGTCAATATGGAATGAGCATTCCCATGCTGAAAAGCGCCCGCCGCCGAGGCCTCAGCCCTTGCGCCGGCGGCCGGCTTCGCGGCGCTTCTCGCCGACGGCGACGGCCAGCGCCATGGCCAAAGCCATCGTCGCCGAAATCGAGCGGAAGCCGCCGAAATCGGCCTCGGCGACCTCGAACCAGACCTTGGCGAATTGCGCCAGCGGCGAGAAGGACGAGTCGGTGATGGCCACGATCGACACGCCCTGTTCGGCGATCGAGCGCGTCTCGTCGATGGTCGCGGGCGCGTAGGGCGAGAAGCTGATGGCGATGACGGCGTCGCGCGGCGTGGCGAAGCCGATCATCTCGGCGTTGAGCCCGGCTGCCGATTCCACCAACTGGTTGCGGATCTTGAGCTTGCCCAGCGCATAGGCGATGTAGGACGCCACCGGATAGGAGCGGCGCTTGGCCAGCACATAGATGGTCTCGGCCTTGGCCAGCAAATTGACTGCCTCTTCGAAATGCGCGTCATTGAGCGAACGCGAAATGTCGCCAAGCGAGGTGCTGGCGGCGGCGACGAAGCCGTCGAAGATCGCCCGGTGCCCGCCGCCGTCCTCGGCCTTGGCGCGCAGCGCAGCGAGCCGCTCGTCATAGGAGGAGTTGCGTTCGCGCAGCCGCTCGCGGAAAACCTGCTGCAGGCTGGTGAAGCCGTCGAAGCCGAGCTGCTGGGCAAAACGGATTAGTGTCGAGGGCTGCACCCCGGCCGAGGCGGCGATGCTGGCCGCCGTGCCGAAGGCGATGTCGTCGGGGTTGTCGAGCGCATAGGCGGCGATCTGCGCGATGCGCTTGGGCAGGCTCGCGCGCCTGTCCAGGATCGTCGCGCGCAGCGTTTCGAAATCGCGAGGCACCCGTTCGTCCATCGTCGCTCCGCCCACGCCCATATGGTTCGTCCCTCTCCTGCCCCATCATAGCGAGTTCGCGCAAGAACACCATAAAAAATGATTTGTATGTTCCATTCTTTACCAAAATGGACTAATCAATCCACACCGTTATTTCCTTCATCTTGGAGACAATCGACATGGTCGGAGTGGGCCTCATCGGCACGGGCTTCATGGGCAAGTGCCACGCCATCGCCTGGAACGCGGTGGGCACCGTCTTTCCCGACGTCGACAAGCCGAAACTGGTGCATCTGGGCGAGGTGAATGACGAGTTGGCCCGGCACAAGGCCGGCGAGTTCGGCTTCGCGAAAGGTTCCGGCGACTGGCGCGCCGTGGTCGACGACCCGGAGGTCGATGTCGTCTCGCTGACCACGCCCAACCAGTTCCATCCGGAAATGGCGATCGCCATCCTCCAAGCCGGCAAGCATCTGTGGTGCGAGAAGCCGATGGCGCCGAGCTTTGCCGAGGCCGAGACCATGGCGGCCGCGGCGAGGAAATCCGGCAAGGTCGCTGTGCTCGGCTACAACTACATCCAGAATCCCGCCATCCGTCACATCGGCGCGTTGCTCGAGGAAAAGATCATCGGCGACGTCAACCTCGTGCGCATCGAGATGGACGAGGATTTCATGGCCGACCCGGAGGCGCTGTTCTTCTGGAAGCACGAAGCTTCGTCCGGCTATGGCGCGCTCGATGATTTCGCCGTGCATCCGCTGTCGCTGATCAAGGCGCTGTTCGGCCGCGTCAGCCGCGTCATGTGCGACATGGCCAAACCCTATGCCGACCGCAAGACCGCGTCGGGCGCCCGACGCGCGGTCGAGACCTATGATATCGCCAGCGTCTTGATGCATCTCGAGAACGGCGTCGCCGGCACGCTGCTGGTCAACCGCTCGGCCTGGGGCCGCAAGGGCCGCATCGCCATCCAGATTTTTGGCTCGAAGGGCTCGATCCTCTACGACCAGGAGCGGATGAACGAGTTCCAGCTCTACCTCACCGCCGACCGGCCGACCGAACAGGGCTACCGCACCGTCCTGGTCGCGCCGCACCACAAGCCTTACGATGCCTTCCTGCCGGCGCCCGGCCATGGGCTGGGCTTCAACGATCTCAAGATGATCGAATGCCGCGAGCTCCTGATGCGCATCGCCGGCAGGCCGGCCCGCATCATCGACTTCGACGAGGGACTGGAAATCGAGCGCACCGTGCATGCCATGGCGCGTTCCTTCCAGGAGCAGCGCTGGGTGGATGTGAGATAGGCCAGGCAACGCCTCAGAACCGGACTGGCTCGAAGCGGCCGGACTTCGCGGAGGCAAGTGCTGCCTCGCACAGGATCATCGCCTTGCGGCCATCGGCGGCGCCGACGGCCGGCGCCCGTCCTGCGCCGACCGACTGGATGAAATGGTCGAGCTCCGCCTCGTAGGAGTCTGCATAGCGCTCGACGAAGAAATAGAGCGGCCGGTCGGCCGCGATCCCGTTCTCGCCGCTGAGGCTCACCGAGGTCGGCGTGCGGTTGCCGGCCTGCAGCATGCCCTTCGCGCCATGCACCTCGATGCGCTGGTCATAGCCATAGACGGCGCGCACGCTGTTGTTGATGTGGCACTGCTTCCCCGAGGCGGTGCGCAGGATGAACATCGCCGTGTCGTAGTCGCCGAGTTTTGCGTAATAGGGCTCGACCAGCGACGACCCGGTAGCGAGGAGCTCGACCGGCTCCTCGCCGAGCAGAAAGCGCGCCATATCGAAATCATGGATCGTCATCTCGCGGAACACGCCCCCGCCGCCGGCCAATGCTTCCTCGGTTTCCGGCTCCGGGTCGCGGCTGGTGATGATCACCTGCTCGACCGCGCCGATCTCCCCGGCGTCAATCCTTTTCTTGACAGCGGCGAAGGACGGATCGAAGCGTCGGTTGAAGCCGATCTGCAGCGGCACGCCGGCCTTTTCGACCGCCGCCAGGCATTGATCGGTGCGGGCGATGTCGAGGTCGATCGGCTTCTCGCAGAAGATCGCCTTGCTCTTGGCCGCGGCCCCGATGATCAGGTCGGCATGGGTGCGGGTGGCAGACGCGATCACCACGGCCTTGACCGACGGGTCGTTCATCACCGTCGCTGTCTCGGCGATCTCCGCGCCCGTTGCGGCGGCGATCCGCTCGGCGGCGTCGCGTCGCGGGTCGACGACATAGCGCAGGCGCACACCCGGATGGCGGGCAAGATTTTTCGCATGCACCGAGCCGATCAGCCCGGCGCCGAACAATGCGGCGTCGATCATTTTTCTCTCTTTTCAGTTTTGAAGCGGCGCACCGAAAAGACGCGCCGCTTCATCCTTTGTCTTGATGCATGTCGTTGTCCCAAAACCGCTCCGCACTTTTGGGCGACATGCATCTAGGAGATGACCGCTTCCGCGCCGGATCCCGGCTTGGTGAAGCGCTCCAGCTCCTGCTGCAATTCGCGAATCTCGCGGCCGCCGGCCATCATGTCCAGCACCTCCTTCTCGGTGATGTCGCCCTTGCGGAACGTGCCGAGCGAGCGGCCGCGGTTCAGCATGGTGAAGACATCGCCGATCGGATAGGCGTGATGGATGTTGTGGGTGATGAAGATGACGGCGAGCCCGCGCTGGCGCGCCTGCGCCACATAGCGCAGCACGATCGAGGCCTGGTGCACGCCGAGCGCCGAGGTCGGCTCGTCGAGGATCAGCACCCGAGCGCCGTGATAGACGGCGCGCGCGATCGCCACGCATTGCCGCTCGCCGCCGGAAAGCGTGCCGACAGCCTGCTGCGGGTCGCGCACATTGATGCCGATCTTGCCGAGCTGGTCATAGACGATGGCGTCGGCCGTCTTCATGTCGATACGCCGGGCCGGCCCCCAGCCCTTCACCGGCTCGCGGCCAAGGAAGAAATTGCGGGTGATGCTCATCAGCGGGATCATCGACAGGTCCTGGAAGACCGTGGCGATGCCGGCGTCGAGGGCCTGTCTTGGCGAGCTGAACGTCACCGGCCTGCCGTCGACATACATCTGGCCTTCGCTCGGCGTGTGCACGCCCGACAGCGTCTTGATCAGCGTCGACTTGCCGGCGCCATTGTCGCCGAGCAGGCAGTGCACCTCGCCGGCATGCGCGGCGAACGACATGTCGCGCAGCGCCGTCACCGAGCCGAAGCGGCGGGTGACGTTGCGCAGTTCGATAAGCGGAACGGTCTCGGTCATCAGCGTGCCTCCGTCGCCTTGCGGCGCACGTAATTGTTGACCAGCACCGCGATCAGAAGCATCGAGCCGAGGAAGACCTGGAACCAGTCGGTGTCGATGCCGGTGTAGAAGATGCCCATCTCCACCGTGCCGAAGATCAGCGCGCCGAACATGGCGCCGATCGCCGAGCCGTAGCCGCCGGTGAGCAGGCAGCCGCCGATCACCGCCGCGATGATCGCCTGGAATTCCTTCTGCGTGCCGCGCAGCGTGTCGGCGGAGCCCGCCTCCAGCACCTGGATGACGGCGAACAGCGTCGCCGAAAGCGCTGTGCCGATGAACAGCAGGATCTTCACCCGGTCGACCGGCACGCCGACATTGCGCGCCGCGCGGTCGTCGCCGCCGACGGCGAACACCCAGTTGCCGAAGCGCGTCTTGATCAGCAGCCAGGTGGCGAAGGCGGTCACCGCCACCCACCACAGGATCGACATCGAAAGACCCTGCACCATCGCCGAGCCGTCGGGGCGCGCGGCGATCACGCCATGCGCGGCGAGCCAGGCGAAGACCGGCGCGCCGAACTTGCCGCCGAACAGCCAAACCACGAAACTGCCTTCCTGGCCGTCGGTGATATAGGGGATCTGCGTGCGCCCGGTGACAGTGCGCGTGATGGCGAGCGTCAGTCCGCGCAGGATGAACAGGCCCGCCAGCGTGACGATGAAGGAGGGCAGCCTGGTGCGCACGACAAGAATGCCGTTGAGCGCGCCGACTATTGTTGCGATGACGAAGGCGATCGCCACCGCCGCGGGAATGGAAAGCCCGAACTGGGTGACGCAGAGCCCGATGGTGACGCTGGCAAAGCCGATCATGGAACCCAGCGACAGGTCGAACTCGCCGCCGATCATCAAAAGCGCCACCGCCGCGGCCAATATGCCGAGCTGCGCCGACACCTGCAGGAAATTGGCGATGCCGGCCATCGAGAACAGGCCGCTATTGCCGGCGGTGATGCCGAAGGCGAGGAAGACGATGATGGTGCCGGTGATGGCGCCAAGCTCCGGCCGCCGCATCAGGCGCACCAGGCGTCGCGAAACGGGTTTCGGCTCGGGCGGATGAGCCGGGTTCAGTGCATCGGTCACGATCGTCATCCCAATAAGCGTCCAGGGCACCTGAGCAAAATCCGAGGCGGCAGGTGAGGCGGCTTCGCCTTGGCTTGCGTCCGGATTTCTTGTCCAACAAGGGCCCGCCGGTGCTCTGTCTTGGAGCGCCGGCGGGCCATTATAGCATCAGCGGATGCCGGCCTTGCTGAGATCGCGCACGGCGGCCGCGTCGTCCTTCATGATGAAGGACGGACCGGTGCGCACGGCCGATGTCGGGAAGGTCTTGTACATCGCCTTGTTGGTGAGGAAGACGACGGGATAGTAGCCCATCATATATTGCTGGTTGTCGATGCCGAACATCATCGTGCCTTTGCTGACGGCATCGAGGATCTCGGGCGACAGGTCGAACGTGCCGATCTTGTAATTGCCGATCGTGCCGGCATCCGAAAACATCTTGAGCAGCGGTGCCGCGACAGTGGGTCCGAGCGTCAGCACGCCGGTGACGTCCGCATGCGCGGTGAGATAGCCTTCGACGCGGCGCGTCACGTCGGTCGGGTCCATGGTGGCCGCGACCACGTCGGAGGAGCCGCCGCTCTTCTTCAGCCCGTCATTATAGCCTTCGCAGCGCTTGTCGAGGCTGACATTGCCGACCTCGTGATTGATGCAGATGCCCTTCTTGACTCCGGCCTTGGCCATGATCTCGCCGGCCTTGACGCCGTTGTCATATTCCGAGCCGCCGCCGACGAAGAGGTCGAGGCCCCAGGGCTCCACCGCTTCCTCGCCGCTGTCGATGACCACCACCGGGATGCCGGCGGCCTTGGCCGCTTCCACCGGCGCCTTCAGCGCGTCCATGTCGGGGATGGAGACGACCAGCCCGTCCGGTTTGGACGCGGTCGCCGCCTCGATCATGCGCGCCATGCGCACCACGTCGAAGGTTTCCGGCGCCTGGTATTCGACCTTGACGCCGAGCTGCTTGGCGGCGGCCTGCATGCCGTTCTTCACCACGCTCCAATAGACGTCGTTGGCCTGGCCGTGGGTGACGAAGACGATGCGCACATCGCTTTCCTTCTTCACCTGGGCCGGCGCGGGCAGGACGCCTGCGCCGGCAAAGGCGAGCGAAAGCGCCGCCGCGCTCAACGCATTTCGCAGTCCGGACATCGAGAATAAGGCACTCATAGTGGTTCTCCTCAGTTGTTGTTGTGTTCCCAAAGTCTTGGCCTCGACCCTCCCGGTCAGGCCGCCTTCGTCATGCTCGAAAGTCCCGGAGCGAGCCGCGGCGGATGGACAGTCCCTCCACGAAGGCCATGAAATCCGGGTCTGGAAGCAGGTCGAATTCGTCGATGCGGATCTGCGCCGAGTTGGGCTCGATCACCTCGATCTCGCCGGGCGCATTGGCGTGCAGGCAAAGGAAATTCAGCCCTTCGCCGATCTCACTGAACAGCGCCTCGTAGCGGGCGCGGGCCGGCTGGTTGCGGTGCCACGGCGTTTCCAGCACGGTACTTGCCAGCGTCTCGCCAGCCTCAGCCAGCCGCTTGCCCGGCGCGGAGAAGACGCTGTCGTCCAGCTTGCCCAGATTATGGATCGGCCCGTAGACGGAAATGCTTTTCGGGAACAAAGTCGGCAGGCGGTAGTCGATGCCGACCGAGGCGTAGCGGTCGACGAATTCCGGCGAGAACACCGCGCCCATATGGCCGTCGATATGCGTGAGCGTGAGCCCCGCGGCCAAGGCCGCGTCGATCTGCGCCCGCATCTCGGCCTCCACCGCGTCCGGCTCGCCCCTGGCGCGCAGTTCCGGCACCGAGCGGAACAGATAGCCGTCGCTGTCGACGATGCCCGACGCCTGGCTCGCCTTGGTCAGCGGCCGCCAGCGGTAGTACTTCTTCTCCGAGGTGAGCGTGATGTGGACGCCGAGATTGAGCGATGCGTCCTTGGCGCCTTCCTCGGCGATCTCCAGGAACCACGGGCAGGGCACCATCACCGAGCCGCTGTCCACCGCGCCGGCGCGCTTCAGCTTGAGATAGGCGACATTGGCGCCGTGGCACATGCCGACATCGTCGATGTTGATGACGACCTTGCGTTCAGCCGGCATGGCGGACCTCCTTTGCGCGCTCGTGCACATAGAAGCCCGCGCCCTGCGCCAGCTTCTTCAGGTTGCGGTAGCCCATCGTGGCATAGGTCAGGGGATGCGCCTTGGCCGGGTCCTGCTCGGCCTCCACCACCAGCCAGCCGGAATAGCCCTGGCCGGCGAGGATCTTGAGCAGCGTCGGATAGTCGATCGCGCCGTCGCCCGGCACGGTGAAGATGCCTTCCATCACCGCGCCCATGAAGCTCATGTCGGCCTCGCGCGCCTTCTTCAGCATGGCCGGGCGCACATCCTTGCAATGCACATGCACGACGCGCTCCACATGCCGGCGCAGCAATTGCTCCGGGTCGCCGCCGGAAAAGGCGCAGTGCCCGGTGTCGTAGAGCAGGCCGACCGCCTCGCCGGTCGTGTGCATCAGCCGGTCGATCTCTTGGTCGGTCTCGACGATCGTGCCCATGTGATGGTGGAAGGCCATGCCGACGCCGAAATCGGAGAACCGTTCGGCGAGCCTGGTGATCTTGGCGCCATAGGCCTTCCATTCGCCGTCCATCAGCTTCGGCCGCTGCGAGATCGGATCGTGGATCGCGCCATGCCGGCCGCGCGAGGTGTCGGCATAGACGACGCGCCGGGCGCCGAGGTCGCGCAATAAAGTCAGATGCGGCCGGATCGCCTCGAACTCCTCGTCCACCTCCTTCTCGCAGATGCGCCCGTCATACCAGCCGGAGACCAGCGCCAGCCCGTAATGGTCGAGGATGGGCCGGAGCGCGCGGCTCTCGCGCGGGAACTTGCCGCCAAGCTCGGTGCCGGCATAGCCGGCTTCCGCGGTTTCGGCGAGGCAGGTCTCGAGCGGCGTGTCGCCGCCCAGTTCCGGCACGTCGTCATTGGTCCAGGTGATCGGATTGATGCCAAGTCGAACTGTCGTCATTGCTCGCTTTCCGCCCCGCAGCCGGGATGGCTGCGGGGTTGATGGTCTCGGGAGGAGATGGCTGCGATTGCTGGCGGCAGGGCAAAACCCTGCCGTTTCGTTCGGCAGAACGCCCTCCCAGCGCTTTGCCTCACATGTTCTGTCGACGCCGTGCCCCAACGTCAGTACGCGAAGTCTACCCCGCTCTGTCTCCCTCGCGAGGGCCAGTTTTGCGGAAAATGAAGGAACCAGTTTGTGCTGGGAGGTGGCTGTGGCAGGATGATGGGGAAGGACCATGGAGGGGTGTGGCATGAAAGAGCTGAGGTTCGTTGCCAGACCCAAGCGTCCATCGTCGGCGCGAGGCACCCCCCTCTGTCCTGCCGGACATCTCCCCCGCAAGGGGGGAGATTGGCAGCTTCGCCGGCGGCGCCTCTCCAGCAACGTTTGCGATTGGCGAAGCCGGCGGCGACATCTGATCTCCCCCCTTGCGGGGGAGATGGCCGGCAGGCCAGAGGGGGGTGGGCGGGAACTCGGCCTGCCCAAGTTTGGGTTCCTCGCCCCCACAAAGCGGGGGAGAGGTGGCTCGGCGAAGCCGAGACGGAGAGGGGGAGCGCCCTGTGCGATTGTTCCCTGTCGCAAGTCAAAAGCTCACCCGCAACCGTCTTCCAACGCCAGGGCGCGGTGAAATGCGCCCCCACCCCAAGCCCCAACCCTTCCCGCTCGACACGCTCGCCGTGAACCGCGCCAGCCCCGAACACCTCTCGCGCCAGCTCTATCACGGCCTCGTCGCCATCATCCGCAGCCGCGCGCTTCCCCCCGGCTCGGAGCTGCCTTCCACCCGCGCTCTCGCCGCCGAGCTCGGCCTTGGCCGCAACACCATCGTCGCCGCTTACGACCAGCTCGTCACCGAAGGCTATCTCGCCAACCGCCAGGGCGCGCGGCCCGTGATCGTCGATCTGCCCGAAGGCCCGCGCGAAACGCCGCGCGAGGAGCCGCCCGAGCCCCTGCGATCACCCTCGCTGCGCGGCCGGCTGCTGCTCAGCCAGCCCTACCATCACGGCAGGCCGGGGCACGTCGCCTTTCATCCCGGCATGCCCGATGCGCAGAGCTTTCCCTTCGGCGTCTGGGGCCGGCTGGTGGCCCGCCGTGCCAGCCATGGCGGCGAGACGCTGTTCGGCACCTATGATGTCACCGGCCACCCGGCGCTGAAGGAGGCGATCGCCGGCTATCTCTATTCCGCGCGCGGCGTGCGCTGCCGGCCCGAGCAGATCGTCGTCACCACCGGCGCGCAGGCCGCCTTCGATCTCCTGGCGCGCCTGCTGCTCGACCCCGACGACACGGTGTGGATGGAGGAGCCCGGCTATTACGGCGCCAAGGCCGCCTTCACCGTGGCCGGCGCCAGGATCTTGCCGATCGCGGTCGACCAGGAGCGCGGCTGGAGGCTCGATGCACCTGTGTTTTCGCCGCGCCTCATCTATGTGACGCCGGCCTGCCAGCATCCGCTCGGCATCACCATGCGCATGGAGGAGCGGCTGCGCCTGCTCGACATCGCCGAGACCGCCAATTCATGGGTGATCGAGGACGATTTCGACGGCGAATACCGCTTTCAGGGCCGCCCCGTGCCGGCGATCCAGAGCATGGACCGTTCCGGCCGCGTCATCTATGTCGGCACCTTCGCCAAGCTTTTGTTCCCGGCGTTGCGCCTGGGCTTCATGGTGCTGCCGCCGGAGCTCGCCGGCCGCATCGTCAACGCGCTTTCCACCACCGGCCAGTTCGCGCCGCTGCTGCTGCAGGCCGCGCTCGCCGATTTCATCACCGAAGGGCACATGAGCCGGCATCTCAAGCGCATGCGCCGAATCTACGCCCAGCGCCGCCAGCTCTTCCGCGACATCGTCACCGAGCGCCTGCGCGACGAGATCACCCTCTCCCCCGCCGAAGCCGGCATCCAGGTGGTGGGCTACCTCAAGGAAGGCATCGACGACATCAAGGTCAGCCAGGCCGCGGCGAAGCGGGCGATCAATGTCTCGCCGCTGTCGAAATACTTCCAGAACACGGCGCCGACCCAGGGGTTGGTGCTGGGCTACGCGGCCTGTGATGCCGCGCAGACGAGGGACGGGGTGCAGAGGCTGGCACAGGCGATAGGGGAGGTGGTTGGGACGAAATAAGTGTACGGGCGCAGTATCGCTACTTAAGGTTGATTTTTTGGGAACATACATGGAACAAACGATTGCATCTGGGATGGATCGTGACATTATGTCCGAGATTCTCCCAGCAGCTGATTCGAGGTCCTTATGTCCGAGTTTAATGATCTACTCCGCCAGAGTGGACTGACAAGAGAGGAAGCGGCAGAAGAGCTTGGCGTTTCGGCGCGTACAATCAGGCGATACGAATCGGGAGAAACGCAGGCGAGACCTCGTGATCTAAGGGTTCTGAAAGGCCTTATCGCGGCAGGTGCAAGGCCGATCGCCAGATCTGCGGCTGTTCCCTTCCGCTTCGTTGATCTGTTTGCGGGCATAGGCGGATTGCGGCTCGGATTCGAAAGCATAGGCGGGAGATGCGTCTTCACGTCGGAGTGGGACGAGGCGGCGCGCACGACCTATTCTCTGAATTTTCGGGACAATCACGAGCTAGGCGGTGATATCAGGGAATATTCAGAAGACCCAAGTAAGGTTCCCGAACACGATGTACTTCTCGCAGGATTTCCATGTCAGCCTTTCAGCATCGCCGGGGTCTCAAAGAAAAATTCCCTAAATAGGCCGCATGGATTTCTATGTGATACTCAAGGAACGTTGTTTTTCGATGCGGCTCAGATCATCGCATATTGGAGGCCAAAGGCGTTTGTCCTTGAAAACGTAAAAAATCTGGAGAGCCACGATGGCGGCACGACATTCCGAACAATCATTAATGTTCTCAGGAATGAGCTCGGCTATCACGTGCAGCATCGTGTGATAAGTTCGGATCCATGGGTCCCACAAAAGCGGGAGCGCATCTTCATTGTAGGCTTCCGGGAACCCACGGAATTTGATTTCGATCGTCTTGAGGTGCCAAGCGCGGCAAGAGGGCCGAAACTGAAGGACATCCTGCAGCCCCACGATGAAGTCGACCCAAAATACACCTTAACGCCGCGTCTTTGGCAGTATCTTCAGGACTACAGGGCGAAGCACCAGGCAAAAGGCAATGGGTTCGGGTACAGCCTCTTTGGCCCAAATGATGTCGCTCGTACGCTGTCGGCCAGATATTACAAGGATGGTTCAGAAGTGTTGATCGAACAGCCGGGGAGCAGGCCCCGGCGCCTCACCCCATTAGAATGTGCTCGGCTCATGGGGTTTGATAGAGGAGATCGCCGCTGGCGGATCGAAGTCTCCGACACTCAAGCCTACCGTCAGTTCGGAAATGCCGTTGTAGTCCCCGTGGTCGAGTTTATTGCGAAGGCAATCGAGCCACACATCAGAACGGCCATCGAAACCGCGGGGCAGATGGCGAGCGAGCCGCATCTTGTTCCAACCGTGACGCGGCCCGACCGAAGCTCGGCGGCAGCATATGCCTGATGTCGTATCGTCCGACGTTCGCAGTCGCATGATGGCGGGCATCCGGGGAAGTAATACGAAGCCGGAATTGACCTTACGGCGTGCCCTTCACGCTGCTGGATTTCGGTACAAACTGCATGATCGGTCTCTTCCCGGAAAGCCGGACATGGTATTTCCGCGGTATCGGGCTGTCCTTTTTGCGCACGGCTGCTTCTGGCACGGGCACGACTGCCATCTATTTCGATTGCCCTCCACCCGGCCTGACTTTTGGGCGGGGAAAATCGAGCGGAACCGCGAAGTCGATCAACGGGCGGCCAACGCGTTAGAGGAGTTGGGGTGGAGAATAGGAATCGTCTGGGAGTGCAGCTTGAAAGGTCGCACACGCTTGAATTTCGCTGAAGTGATAAGCGCGTGCGCTGACTGGCTGCGTAGCAACGACCGACGATTTGAAATACGGGGCACTTAGTGGCTATACGGCGCGGGCTACTCTCCGAGCACTTCGAAGGTGTTGCCGTCAAGCGGCTCGCGGCCGTCGATGCCAATCCGGAGTCTTCCAACCAGCATGAAGTCACCGGATCAGAGCCGCTGCTAAGAATTCTCGGGGACCAAGATCGGAAGTTTCCTAGAGGCGGGACCGACAATCGCCTCTTTGCCACATTCATCTGGCTCGGCGCAGAGCAGGAAGCCTTGTCGGAGGAAGGTTTTCTGTCTTGGTATGATTCTCGCAGGAATCAGCCGAAACGAAGTGCTGAATGGCGACTTTATTATCAAGGCAACGCCGTTACAGAACTGATGAAGCCGGGCGATGTCCTGTTTCTTGCCAGGAAGCCGGACGGTCACATTCTCTTCATCGTAACACCAGACGAAAGCACCATCCGGAATCAACTGCTCTGGCTCTTCGGCCTGGACGAGCAGATAGGCATGAAGTTCGAATCGCAAGAAATTGGCGATGGCAACGATGCCGAACTGGATTTTGCAGCCCGGTACATCCTTGATGAGCTCGGCATCGAGCCCGAGGAGAAAGAGGCCGACAAACTGGATGGCCTTATCGAAAAGTTCGGATTGAAATTCCCCTCAACGGCGGTTCTCTCTGGCTTGGCGCGTGCTTCTCTCCCCGGGGTCAATGCAGCGGATGATCCCGACGAGGCGCTGCTTTTGTGGATGGAGCGCGAGGAACAGCTTTTCAGGCGGCTTGAGAGGCGCATCGTTGCCGAACGCATTGCGCGGGGTTTTACCTTGGATGACGGTGCCGACGTGGATGGGTTCATCGCGTTCTCGCTCAGCGTTCAGAACCGCAGAAAGTCTCGCGCTGGAGCTGCATTGGAAAATCACATTGCTGCTGCTTTTGAGGCGAACCGGATCAGATTCGCGCACGGTGTCGAAACAGAGAACAGGAACAGGCCAGACTTTCTGTTTCCTGGGCAAGTCGAGTATCAGGATACTGCTTTCCCTGCGGCGCGCCTGACCATGCTTGGTTCCAAGTCAACTGCGAAGGACCGTTGGCGACAGGTTCTTTCGGAAGCCGCCCGGATCGAACGGAAGCACCTCCTCACCCTCGAGCCGGGTGTCTCCGAGAACCAAACGGATGAGATGCGCGCTAAGCTGCTACAGCTTGTTGTTCCGAGAAGGCTGCATCAAACCTATAGGCTAACGCAACAATCGTGGCTGATAGACTTCGCCGCATTTATCTTGGTAGTTAGCGATCGGCAGTAACAACGAATAACGCAAGAGGCATTCGAGGTCCTCGAGAATCTCCCATTTCCTGATTCCGCTTCCGTGGAATGGCACCTCAAGAACGTCGCTAAGCTCTAAATCTTGTCGCTGACATTGGCGTGGTGTGCCGGTCAGCTTCAAGTAGGGCGATCATAACTCTGCTGCTTGCCTGCCTCGACCCAGTGAACTTGGCGCTCCATGTAGCGCCAACTGCGTCGCAGCCGCACGGATCATTGGTCCTGCCAGCAGGCAAAGGTCCGGAAAACGAAGCCATGGAACAGATTTTTCAGCGGCGCGATTCGCTGGCTGACACTGCGTTATCAGGACAAAGAAAGAGGATGGTCGCGCTGAATCCACGTCGGATTTAAGGGCATGCCTTCCACAAGTGGCCGGCTGACGGAATGTCGCCTTCAAGGGTGCGAGGCACGTACATTTTAAAAATATATAGAAAACCTTACAATGCTGTGCAGAACCAGTTGTATTTGTAGCTAACCGCAGCTATATGAAATGAAGAAGGAGGCGATCCATGCGCGACAAAAGGCAAAAATTCGTGCAGTTGGCAGAGGCCCGCGTCGGCAAGGCCCTGAAAGACCTGCAACTTATCGGCAATCTTTCGAACAAGGCGGCCTATGATTTTTCGGACGCTGATGTGAAGAAGATTTTCGGGGCGCTTCAGAAGGCGCTCGATAATGCGAAAGGCCGCTTCACCAGAGACGGCGACAGTTCAGGCGGCGAATTCAGACTCTAGGAGGGGCAATTATGAGCGATATCGGCCTTGAGTTTTTGCCCAACCCTGGCGGTGACGCCGAAGGGTTGAGCGACGCGGGCATCGAGTGGTTCCGCGACAAACCGTTTGCGGCGGTCGCGCGGGAAACCGCGCAGAACAGCCGCGATGCGCGTCTCGATCCGAACGCACCGGTGCGGGTCACGTTCGATGTCGTCACGCTGAAGGCGAATGAATTTCCTTCGATCGAATCCTACCGTGATGCTGCTGGCCGTTGCCTCGCCAAGGCAAAGAAGACGCAGAACGAGAAGAATCTAGGGTTCTTCACCCAAGCCGTAAAGGCACTTACCGCGCCGACCATCACGGTTCTGCGCATCTCGGACTTCAACACCAAGGGTGTCCGTGGTCCTTGTGAGGAAGGCAAGCCCTTCCACACGCTCGCCAAGGCGGAAGGAGAGAGCACGAAGGACGATATCAACGCGGGCGGTTCCTTCGGTATCGGCAAGAGCGCAGTTTTTGCTCTGTCCGATATCCAGACCGCCTTCTTCTCGACTCGCTATACGGATGACACGGGGAAGGATCAGGTCCTTTGTATGGGAAAGACGCAGTTCATTTCCCACACCGGTGCCGACGGTCAGGAAAAGCGTCGCAAGGGCTATTGGGGCAAGAAGGAAGGCTACATGCCGCTCGACGATGCGGCAGACATTCCCGCGTGGCTGCTTCGGGATACGCAGGGCACATCCATCCATTCGGTCTGTATGCGGGCCAACGCCACAGACTGGCGCTACGAAATGACTGCGGCCGTGCTCATCAACTTCTTTGTAGCGATCGAGCGCGGCGAGATGGAGTTCGAAATCGACGGTGGTTCGATCAAGATTAACCGGGGAACGCTCCAGTCGCTCTTTGGGGATACAAAGGTCAACAAGGCCGTCGACGAGCTCAACGCACGGTCGGCTTTCGATGCGGCCCGCATCCTTCATACCTGCCTGATTGACGAAAAGACTACGACCGTGACGCTCGACGTCAAGGACCTCGGGAAGGTGCACTTGCGTGTCCTTCTGCGCGATGGCCTCGGCTACAAGGTTGGGATCATTCGCAACGGCATGTACATCACCAACAATCTCTCGAATTTCGGCGAGGACTTCGCCCGTTTCCCGCTTTATGCCGATTTTGCCGCGATCATCGAGCCGGCCACCGCTACCGAAGGCGAATGGTTCAAGCGCCTTGAAAATCCCCGTCACGACAATCTTTCAGCCGAGCGCATCACTGATCCGGCGCTCCGCGCGCAGGGGCAGAGGGCCTTTGATCGCCTCGCCAGACAGATCCGGCAGGCTCTTCGCGACCTAGCAAAGTCCGAGCCGAGCTCGTCGATGGAGCTCGACGAGCTCAACGACTTCTTCGCCTCTGATGAAGCGCGTACGGATGATGATAATGGTCCTGAAACCGATCCGCGTTCTCTGAAGCCCACGCCGGTAAAGCCTGCAGCGCCGCGTCCGCGCCGGAAGGTTGCCAATCCTGATGGCGAGGAAGACGACAAGCCCGGTGATCAGACCGGCGGCGGGGGCGGCGGCGGTGGTGATGACACCGGCGAAGACCCCGGAAAGACACCGATCCGCCGCAAGGTCTCCGAGCCCGTGGTCCTGCAGAAGGAACGAAACATCCTTCCGGACTCCACACAGAAAAAGAAGCGCCGTCTGCTGTTTACCGCGCCTGTCGAAGGTCGGCTCGTAGTCTCGGTTGAGGCGACCGGTCTCAGCACACCTGAGCAGCTCGCTATCGTGGCGGCAGATGACGGGGTGGTTTCCGATGGAGCTGTCGAGATCAGCTGCACGCGTGGTCAGCGTGTAGCGATCGATGTCGAATTCGATACGGCCTATGCTGGACCTATCGAGCTTTCCGCATATCGCAAGAATGAACCCGAAAAGGACGCCGCAGCATGAAACTCGATGAGAATATGCGCTATCCGCACCCGGTGCTCAGTGAGTATTCCTCGGACTATGTCTCGGGTGAGTTTCGCTGCGCATTTGAGCAGAGCATCACCACGGGGGGCGAGCTGAGGCTCGCCTCGCGCCTCCAGATTACCAGCCCGGCGCTTGTTGACCTGATCAGCAATCAGAAGGCGGCGACCGGCTACTTCGTTGTCTGCCGGCGGACATATTTCAACCAGCTGCAGGAAGCGCCTCTCGGCGACGCCGAAAAGTTCTTTGACGTCTCGCAGCTGTTCGGAACGATGATTATTCGCCCCGTGGTCTGGACCCTGGCGCCGATCGAGAGTTTCTCGAGCCCGCTTTTTGACAAGGAGTTTGGTTCATCGATCTCCGTCGCCAAGGGCTCCGTCATTGCGCTGGGGCCCGAGTTCCGGTTTTCGATCGACCAGAAGAAATACAAACCTTTCGACAGCATCTTTGCACTGGCGCAGAACGACAATGTTACACCAGGCGCCGTCGAGGTTGATCCCGACCAGGACCGGATCACGATTCTGGCGGAAGGCAAGACGTACAAATCGATCGCCGGTATCCGGAACATGCCAGCGGTGCGCGGCATGCTTCTCAACGCCGTCTATATGCCGGCGGTCATGGATGTCATCTCGCGGCTGCAGACGGGCCAGAGCGGACTTGAGAGCCGGAAATGGTACCGGGTCTTCAAGGCAAAGTGCGATGACTTGGCCATCAATCCGGCTGATCCCTCGAAGTCGCCCCTTTCGCTCGCGCAGACGCTCCTTCGCCAGCCGCTGCAGAAATCAATCAGCCTTGTGGAGAAGCTCTGATGGGTGATCAGCTTAAATACGTCTCGGACAAAGTACTGGGGCAGCTGCGCAGCGACATCGTCCAGAACGTGTCCCGCTATGAAACCGGTGACTTTGCCGATCTGTCCTCCGAGCCCGGCTGGGACATCCCGCTGGGCATCGAATACGATGCTGCCCGTCTTGCAAGCCTCGACCTTTCAAAACCGCAGACTATCTCGTCTATTGATCTTGCGAACTCGAGGGTCGTCGGGAAGGCGCTCTCGAACCTCACCCCCGCAATCGCCAACGAGGAGCGCGTCTGGGTTCGTCTTGCCCATGTCGAGGCCCTCGCCTATTGCCGCGCCCGCTGGTTGGGGTCGGTGGGGAGTGAGTCAAACGCAGCGCTGGTCCGGGATCACTTCTTTGCCCCTCGGCAGACGGGCATCCGCGATGACCACGCGCTCTCCCGCCTCTGGTGGAATTACCAGATCGCCCGGACCTGCGACCCTGACGACGTCGACGGGGCGCTGGCGCTGATTTTAACCAGCGCTGATATTCGCAGCAACTTCGTCGAGCGCATCTGGATGACGAGCCGTCGCACCATCGCCGGTGCTGTTCTGCGGGCGATGCGCTCGGAGCCCTGGATCACCGGCGGCGAGATCAATTTCCGCGAGTTCATGAAGGCGCTGAACAAGCTCGGCGGGGGTGTGGTCTTCGAAACACTTTCTCAGGCGGAAACCGACCAGTTTGTGGCGGAGTGCGTCAGCTTCGCCAAAATGGAGAAGGCAGCATGAATGAGGCGTACCAGCTGGCGCAAGGCGCCATGGCGAACCTGAAGTCCTCCGTCTATCTCCTGCTGCAAGAGTCACCGAATGGACTGACCAATGCCGCGATCGGTCGTTCTCTTGGAATCTATTCCGGTCATGTTCGTCATCAAGGCCACATATCCCGTACCATCCTCGCCCTGATGGAGGCGGAAGGTGTCGTGGAGCAGGATAGTGCTACCAAGGCTTGGACGCTTCGTCGCCATGCCGCCGATGCCAAAGATCACCAGGAGCAGGAATGAGTAATCCGGTCGATGCACCCGGCCGACCGGGATTACTCAAATTCTGCAGTCCGAATGACCATGCGATTTCAAATCTTCGAAGCCGGGTCATATACTGCCAGCACTATTCGCGCTTCAACGATCCCTTCGAGTTCTGGGCAGAGTTCAGGAGGGGCATGCCCGACGTGAAGACAGAGCCGGAGCGGTTTGAAGCGGCCCAAAGAGAGTGGGGTTATCAAAGCCCGGATGGGATGAATGATCCCGACACCGCCGCCTATTTCGAAGAGATGCTCTTATATGAACCGCCCTTCGAGATGATGCTGGATAAGGTCCGCATCGCCTGTTTTGGTTCGGAGCCTGACAACCTTCTGATGTGGTCGCATTATGCTGACGGGCTTAGAGGTTTCTGCATTGTCTTCGATGAGGAAGCGATCGTGGGTGCGGACCCGGAGGCCTATGTGCTCGATGTCGCCTATCTCGATCGCCCGCCCGTCGTGGACAGCTTTGTCTATGCCATCGCGTGGGATCAGCAGGAGTTCCACTTGGGGGCAATCGAGGAGACGCAAGCGCAGATTAAATACGGGCGCAAGGTCGATGAGGAACGCTGGCTCGGACCTTACCAAGAGGCGGCGGATACCGCTCTCGCCCACATGAAGGAGATATGGCAGCAGGTTTTCGGCACCAAGCCCCTGGACTGGAAATACGAGAATGAGCGGCGCTTGCTGCTGCAGACCGATCTCGTTGGTGAAGAACCCTTGTTGCGTTCTTATCCAGCGAAAGCCGTCCGGGAGATCATATACGGTGAACGCATGCCTCCCGCCTTTCTCGCCCGGTTGCAAACTGTTGTTCGTGAGGCCTACGGCGATATCCCCATCAGGATGGCGCGCAGATCAAACGACGCCTATGCGCTGTTTATTAACTGAGGATGGCGCGTCCTAGCCGCGGCTGAACCAAATCATCGTTATTAATCAGGACGCCAATGGCGCACCCGACAAGATTCGAACTTGTGACCTCTGCCTTCGGAGGGCAGCGCTCTATCCAGCTGAGCTACGGGTGCTTCCCGGAAACCGGAAAACGAACCGGCCGGTGAGCCGGCCAGCCACGGCTTCTTAGCGGAAGCCGCAGCACGCTTCAACGGGCAATTGGCGATTGTGCGGGGGGATGATGGAGGGATTGTCTGACGGATGGCCGTCGGATAGGGCGCTCCCCTCTCCGTCTCGGCTTCGCCGAGACACCTCTCCCCACTGCGTGGGGCGAGGAACTGGCCTCACCCCTCCGCCCCCGCCTTCGCCGTCTTCCGCCTTACCGCCCGTGTCGCGCGCTTCACCTTCTTCGCTGCAGTCAGCTCGTGCATGGCGTCCAACTGCATCTGCTGCATCTCGGCCAGGCGCTGCCATTGGCGCGAGATCAGGTAGTCGAGCTTTTCGTGCAGGTGGCGCACTTCCAGCTCGGCCTTCAGGTTCACCCGGTAGTCGTTGAAGGAGCGCAGCCGGTCTTTGGCTTCCTGGCGCTTCTGGCTCATCATGATCACCGGGGCCTGGATCGCGGCGATGCAGGACAGCATCAGGTTGAGCAGGATGAACGGGTAGGGGTCGAAAGCGCTGGTCGTGCCGGCAATCAGGTTGATGCCGATCCACAAAAGCAGCACCGCGGCGAAGGAGATCAGGAACCACCAGCTGCCGCCGAACTCGGCCATCGAGTCGGAGACGCGGTCGGGGAAGGAGCGGTGCTCCTCATATTCCTCTTCCGAGTTCTCCGAGATCGTGTCCTGCTTGGCGATCGATTCCACCACCTGGCGGTCGAGCTCGGAGAATTCGCCGTGCTCCTGCTGCAGCAGCTCCTCCATGTAGCGCATGCGGTAGCGGCCGAGCTCCTCGCGGCTGATGCGGGCGCCGCGCGGCAGGTCGGGATGGTCGGAGCGGATGCGGTCGGCGAGGCTGGGCCTGAGATCGTCGACGCGCACCAGGTCGCGCTTGCGGAATTTGCGCCCCGATATCGCCGAGGGCTTCTTCTTCGGCTTGATCCGGGCCGTGCCTGGAACATGCGGTTCGCCGTGCGGCTCGGAATCCGGCACTTCCGGCGCTTCGAGGATCTCGTCGGCGGCCGCTTGCGCGTCCTCCGGCACGGTCTCCGCCTCGAGATACTCGCCGGCGACGTCGTTCTCGTTGTCGGCCTGGATCTGCGCGGATGCCTTCGGGTCGCCTGCCATGGTCGGTGCTCCTGTTCGAGGCTTTGCGGCTACGATACGCCAAGCCGGCGCGGCATATCCATGGTCAGTGTGAAGGTGGTGTGACCGAACAAGTTCTTGTGATGGCGGGGGGGTTGCCCGGCCCACAATCGCATAAGTCGGCGCTGCCCCCTCATCCGGCCGCTACGCGGCCACCTTCTCCCCGGCGGGGAGAAGAGGGAAGCGCCGGCGCTGCCAATCTCCTCTCCCCGCCGGGGAGAGGTCAGCCGAGCGAAGCGGAGGCTGGGTGAGGGGGAGCGCCGCTGGCGATTTCACGCCCACCCCTTGGCGCAATCGTCTCCGCCGCCTGGCCTTGATCCACATCAAACTGGCCCCTGTGGTTGGCCTGATAGGCTGACTATATCGAAATCAGGCGTGACCGTTCAGGCTCCCGCCAACAGGCGCGCAGCGCCGCGCAAATGAGGGATCGTCACCATGTACAAGAAAATCCTGATCGCCACCGACGGCTCCGAACTCGCCCAGAAGGGCGTCGCCCACGGCCTCGAGCTGGCCAAGGGTCTCGGCGCCACCGTCGCCTTCGTCACCGTCTCGGAACCGTTCCCGGCGCTGGCCTGGGGCGGCGCCATGGCCGGCTATGTCGCCGCCGACGAGCTGGTCAATTACGAGGAAAGCGCGCGCAAATATGCCAGCGAGCTGCTCGCCAAATGCAAGGCCGAGGCCGATGCCAAGGGCGTTGGCTCCAAGGGTCTGCATATCGAGAACCGGACACCCGCCGAGGCGATCCTCGAGGTCGCCGGTGCGGAAGGCTCCGACCTCATCGTCATGGCCTCGCACGGCCGCCGCGGCATCGGCCGCCTGGTGCTCGGCAGCCAGACGGCGGAGGTGGTGTCGCTGACAGAAATCCCGGTGCTGGTGGTGAGATAGGTCCGCCGACATTCAGGTGAGGCCGGCCCGACCTGAATCTCGACAATCCTTGCGCCAGCGAAAGGCGAGATAGGCGGCGATCCTTCGCGCCCCCCTC
>CCNB01000016.1:110924-153925 GCA_000824785.1 Mesorhizobium plurifarium
CCCACAAGGGGGGAGATTGGCGGCTTCGGCGCCCCGCTCCATCGTGCAACTTTGGCGGTTGGCGAAAGCCGGCGTGACATCTGATCTCCCCCCAAGTGGGGGAGATGGCCGGCAGGCCAGAGGGGGGCGCTGTCCCGCCGGCTTCTAAAACTGTCTCCGCCGCTCTACTGCGCCGGCGGCAGCAGCGGCGAACTGGACGATGCCAGGTCCGGCGACGGAAAATCGGATGCCGGCTGGCCCGGCTGCGCCGACGCAGGCGCGGCCGGGGGCGGCGGCAGCCCTGGCAACGCCGAGTCCGCCGGCGGAAGCAGGGTAGGCGGCGGCGAGGCAGGCTGCTCCCCGGAATACATCAGCCTCGGCTGGCCGGCATCCGCGATCGCCGGACCCAGGCTGCGCTGGATCAGCGCCTCGACATGGTCGTTGCGCTGGCGCGCCGTATCGGCGCCCATCACCACCACGATCAGGTGACGCCCGTCGGCATTGTAGGAGGTGACGATGTTGTAGCCGGAGGCACGGATGTAGCCGGTCTTGATGCCGTCGACGCCGCGCACGCGGCCCAGCATGTCGTTGTGGCCACGCACCAGCCTGCCGCGGAACATGAAGTCGCTTTCGGAGAAATAGTGGAAATGCTGCGGGAAGCGCTTTTCCAGCGCCATGCCCAGCACCGCCATGTCGCGCGCGGTGGTCACCTGGCCGTCGTCGGGCAGGCCGCAGGCATTGCGGAAATTGGTGCCGGTCATGCCGAGCGAGCGCGCCTTGGCGGTCATCATGGCGGCGAACTGATCCTCCGAGCCGCCGCCCAGATATTCGCCCACCGCCACCGCCACGTCGTTCGCCGACTTCACCACCATGGCGCGGATGGCGGAATCGACGTCGATCGTCTCGCCGCGGCGGAAGCGCAGCTTGGTCGGCGGCTGCGAGGCGGCGTGGTCGGAAACCGGGATCCGCGTTTCCTTGGTCACCCGGCCGCTCTCCAGGGCCTCGAACAGCATGTAGAGCGTCATCATCTTGGTCAGCGACGCTGGATAGCGCTGCGACCTTGAATTGACCTCGAACAGGGTCTTGCCGGTCGAGGCGTCGACCACGATCGCGGCATATTTCTGCGGCTGCGCCGGGACAGCGAGTACGCTTTCGGTGGGTGCAACCGTCGTGCAGCCGGCGACCAGCGCGAGCAATGCCAAGACGGCGATGAGTTTCCGGAGGAGAGGGAAGGTAGGGGGCAAGACTTGTTCTAAAGCTGTTGCTGAGATGCGGCGAAGCTAACGTAACCCATGTGCGGCGTCCAACTGGTTAACGGCGATAGAAGCGCATTTGCCCAGGTTTTCGGTGTGTGTGAGCATGCTTTCTTTGCTTCCGGAGGTTCGGCGCTGCCCCTCACCTGCCTGCCGGCATCCTCTCCCCGTATAGTGACGGGGAGAGGGGAGCCGCCATCGCCGGTTTCGCCAATCCCCAGCGTTGCAGAAAGGGCGCAGCCATAGCGGCCAGCCCCTTTCTCCCCGTCACTATACGGGGAGAAATGCCCGGCAGGGCAATGAGGGGCAGCGCCTGCGACCACAAGTTGGCCGCACCTTGATGCAAAATGCCGATTGCCCCGCTTGCGCGCCCTCCATTGGACAGGCTTTTCTTGCGCAAAGATTCGCGGGAGGCATGCATGGACACGGTCACGATCGGCGCAAAGGGCATCTCCGTCTCGCTCGATCTTGCGGTCGGCCATATCGGCGCGATGGATATCGAGGCAGACGGCCGCGTCCTGAAACCTCTGCATCGCGCCCCTTGGGTCGGCTCGCCGCGCGAGAGTCTGCCGGAAACTCTCCCGGAAGGCACCGTGCGCCTGTCCGGCGATTTCCTCTGCGCGCCCTTCTCCGCCAGCGATGTCGAGGCGGCACCCTTGCATGGCTGGCCGGCCAACAGCGCATGGGACGTCGTCGAGAACGGCGCCATTGCCGGCGGCTGGCGGGCTGTCTTCCGGCTGCGCCGCAAGGTGATGGGCGCCACCATCGACAAGGTCTTCACGCTGCGCGACGGCCACCCCTTCCTTTACCAGGAGCACATCTTTTCCGGCGGCTCCGGCGCGATCTCCGTCGCCCATCATCCGATGACGGTGATGAAGGGCGGCGGCCGGCTGGCCTTCTCGCCCAAGCGCATGGCCGTCACACCTCCCACGCCGCCGGAGCCGGATCCGGCGCGCGGCCGGTCCATGCTGGCCTATCCGGCTCGCGTCACCGACCTCTCGCGGTTCCCGCTGGCCGCCGGCGGCACCACCGATCTCACCGACTATCGCATGGAAGACAGGCGCGAGGATTTCATCACCCTGGTCGAGGCGGATCACGGCGGCCCGGGCTGGGCGGTAATCGCCCGGCGCGCCGAGCAGGATCTGGTTATGGTGCTGAAGAACCCGGCCGAACTGCCGGTGACGATGCTCTGGTTCTCGAATGGCGGCCGCGACTACGCGCCCTGGAGCGGCCGCCATCTCGGCGTGCTCGGCATCGAGGACGGCCGCACCGCGATCGGCCACGCCGCCTCGCTCGGCGACAACTGGCTGAAGCATGAAGGCGTGGCGACGGCCTTCGCGCTGGCCGAGGGCCGGTCGGTGTCGTTTCGCCATGTCATCGGTGGGGTGCCGTTCGCGGAAGCCGAGGCGCCGAGCATCGAAGCCGCGCCCGATCGGTTGCGCATCCTTGCCCCCAACGGCGCAGCGAAGGAGGTGCCTTTCGACGGCGGCTTCCTGCGCATCGGCCGCTCGGTTCCGGCGTAGGCCTCGGCCAGAGCGCCCGCTGGTTCGTCATTCTAGGGCGGAGCAAGGAGCGAAGCGACGCGCGCAGACCCTAGAATCCATTCCGTTACCGTGGCCGGAGGATGCAACGGCGCAGAATTCTGCACCCTTGGGGCGCGTCGAAGTCACCGCATGGATCCTCGCGTCTGCGCTGCGTCGCTTCGCTCCTTGCTCCGCCCGTGGATGACGAAGGGGAGGGCGTCTCGGTTGATCTCGAAGGGTGGGTAAGCGATCGAAATGTCGGCGTCAGCGATCCCAGTTTGAATTTTCCATCGACACCCGCCAAAATGCCGATCGCAACCTAATCGGAGAGGCGCCGATGTCCGAGATCGCCCATATCACCGCCGCCATCTTCAAGCGCGCCGGCAAGGCCAGGCGCTTCGTCGTCGCCATTGCCGGTCCGCCGGGCTCCGGCAAGTCGACCCTGTCCGCTTCACTGCGTGAGCTTCTGCCGGAAGGCACATCCGAGGTCGTGCCGATGGACGGCTTCCATTATGACGACATCATCCTCAACCGCCGCGGCTTGCGTCCCCGCAAGGGCGCGCCGGAAACCTTCGATTTCGCCGGCTTCGAGACGCTGCTGAAGCGCATCCGCTCCGGCGAGCCCGACATCGCCATTCCGGTGTTCGACCGCAGCATCGAGCTGTCGCGCGCGGCGGCCGAGATCGTCGGCGCCGACACCAAGTTCATCCTGGTCGAGGGCAATTACCTGCTGCTCGACGAGGAGCCGTGGTCGCGGCTGGCGCCTTTGTTCGATTTCACCATCTTCGTCGACGTGCCGCGCAATGAGCTTGAGCGCCGGCTGATGGAGCGCTGGCGCGAGCACGGCAAGTCGGATGAGGACGCCCGCGCCTGGATCGCCTCCAACGACATGCCCAACATCGAGCGGGTGCTGGCGCGGCGCCGGCCTGCCGACATGGTCATCGGTTGATGGCGGGTCATCGACCAATGGCCCTGGCGATTGGTTAACCTGCTCAATTTTCACTATTTTTGGGCGGGAACCTTAAGGTTTTGGCGCCGTTATGACCCTATCCCGAATTGTCCGGCGCCGGAGCAATTCCAGGAAGGCGCGCACCGCTTTCCGTCTGGAGTTGCGAAGAAGATTGCAGGAGCTGTCAGATGGCAACCAACAGCAGAAAAACCGCGCCCAAGAAAGCCAGGGCCAATCAATCCAGGGTGGCGCAGGCCAAGGCCGGCGCCGCCCCCGCTATCGCGGAGCGGTCGAAGGACGCCAAGCCGGCTTTCGGCAAGGCGGCGCCGAAAAAAGTGACGCCCGGCGCGGCTCACAAGGTCGCGGCCAAGGCACAGAAGCCGCATAAGCCAGCAACGGGAGCGGCGGCGAAGAAATCGGGCCCGATCCGCACCGTGGCCAGCGTCGCGACAGGAGCGGTCGTCGCTACCGCGCGGCTCGCGGCGTCCGTGTTCGGCCGCGGTGGCGCGAGCGCCAAGACGAAGTGAGGGCTCAGCCCTTCGCCGGGATGGTGAGGCCCCGCTTCACCGCCGGCCGCGCCAGGCCGCGCTCGAGCCAGTCGGCGACGATCGGGAAATCATCGAAGCCGACCAGCTCGCGCGCTTCGTAGAAGCCGATCAGGTTGCGCACCCAGCCCAGCATCGACACGTCGGCGATGGTGTAGTCGTCGTCCATGATCCACTTGCGGCCCTTCAGCCGCGTTTCGAGCACGCCGATCAGCCGCCGTGACTCGTCGCGGTAACGCTCCAGCGGCCGCTTGTCGGCGATCTCGCGCCCGGCGAATTTGTGGAAGAAGCCGACCTGCCCGAAGATCGGACCGATCGCCGCCATCTGGAAGAACACCCACTGTATGGTCTCGTAGCGCCGCGCCGGATCGGCGGGCATGAGCTTGCCGGTCTTGTCTGCCAGATAGAGCAGGATGGCGCCGGACTCGAACAGGCCGATCGGCTTGCCGCCCGGACCGTCCGGGTCGATGATCGCCGGGATCTTGCCGTTCGGGTTGAGCGACAGGAATTCCGGCGTCCAGCTCTCGTTCTTGCCGATGTCGACATAATGCGGCTCGTAGGGTAGGCCGATCTCCTCCAGCGCGATCGACACTTTCACGCCATTGGGCGTCGTGGCGGAATAGAGCTGCAGGCGGTCGGGGTGCTCGGCCGGCCAGCGCTTGGCGATCGGAAAGGCGGACAGGTCGGTCATCGGAAACTCCGGATGCGGATTGGCGCCGGGGCGGCGCCTGTGGCGGGTGAGCAAAGAATTAGGACTCCGGCCAGCCGGGATCAATACACGGCGAAAACGGCCAGCCGTGCACATAGAGTCAACCGACTGACTGGGATCAGACCGCCTTGAAGGCCAGCACCGCATTGGTTCCGCCGAAGGCGAAACTGTTGCTGAGCGCGGCGCGCACCTTACGCTCACGTGCCGTGTTCGGCGTCACGTCGAGGTCGCATTCCGGGTCCGGCTCGCGGTAATTGGCGGTCGGCGGCACGATGCCGTCGCGGATCGCCATCACGCAGGCGATCATCTCCAGCCCGCCCGAAGCGCCCAGGCAATGCGCATGCATCGACTTGGTCGACGATACTGAAAGCGAACGGGCATGGTCGCCGAAGACGCGCTTGATCGCCGCTGTCTCGATCTGATCGTTGGCCTTGGTGCCGGTGCCATGCGCGTTGAGGTAGTCGACGTCTTCCGGATTGAGCCCGGCATCCGCCAGGCAGAAACGCATCGCCGCTTCCGGCCCCTCGACGGTCGGCGCGACGATGTCGGAGGCATCGGCGGAAAGCCCGACGCCGGCGATCTCGGCCAGGATGGTGGCGCCGCGCGCCATCGCATGATCGTAGCTTTCCAGCACCGCCATGCCGGCGCCTTCGCCAAGCACAAGCCCCGCGCGGTCGGCCGAGAAGGGCCGGCAAGTGTCGGGCGAAAGCACCCTCAGCGCCTCCCAGCCCTTGAGCACGCCCCACACCAGCGGCGCTTCGGTGCCGCCGGCGACCATCACGTCGGCGCGGCCGAGTCTGATCTGGTCGACGGCCGAGGAAATCGCATGGTTGGCCGACGAGCAGGCCGACGTGGCGCCGAAGACAGGGCCGCGCAGCCCGAGCGCCATGCTGACCTGGCCGGCGGCCGCGCCCGGCATCACTTTCGGCACGGTGAAGATGGCGGCACGGTTGCGCCCTTCGAGCAGAATCGCGCGGTAATTCTCCTCGATGGTCTCGAAGCCCGCGACGCCGATGCCGACGATTGCGCCCATCCGGTAGGTGTTGTCCGCATGCGCGGTCAAGCCCGATTGCCGCATGGCTTCCCGCGCCGCGATCACCGCCAGCAGGCTGAAACGGTCCATCGACACCACCTGCTTGCGGTCGATGCCATGGTCCGGCAATTGCTTGATTTCGCAACCGGTCTTGACCTTGAGGTCATGCAGCGACGGATTGTCGATAGCGCCGATGGCCGAGCGGCCGGCGCGCATGGCGTCCCATATCGCCGCCGCATCGTTGCCGAGCCCGCAAATCCCGCCAATACCGGTGATGACGACGCGTTTTTGCATGCAGTCAGGCTTTTTTCGCGATCAGTTCGCGAACCGCCTCGACCATGTCGCCGACGTTCTTGAGATTGCTCCAGGCGTCGACCGTGTTCATCTCGATCTCGATGCCGTACTTTTCCTCGAGATCGAAGATGATCTCGGTCAACTCCAGCGAATGGATGCCGAGCGTTCCGAGATCGGTGCTGGCGGTGATTTCCTCGCCGCCGCTGTCGGCATGCGCTTTGATCTTTTCGATGATCTCGGTCGTCAGTTGGTCAGCCATTCGGTTCCTTCCCTGTCGTTTCCCGACGCCAACTGATCAGCGCCTTTTTTATCCCCGGATCCAACAACGCCGTTGCCCTTACCTCGCCAGACATCGCGCGACCGCTCCAGGGTGGCTTCCCTCTATAGAAACCAAAACGATGTCAAGCAACAAGCGATATATCGACAAAGCCGCCAGAGTGCTTAACCTGCAATCGTGGACACGATCGAGAACGCCCTGACATCCCGGCCCGCCTTGCCTCTGGCTGCCACTCCTTTGCCCGCCGCGCAACGTGTTGCCGGGCGAGCCAGGCTTTTCTGCGGCAAGAGCGACGGCCGGACACGCCTGCGGCGGCTCTACCAGGACGGATCGGCCAAAATCCGCATGCCGGCGGTGGAAGGCGATCCGCTCGAGGCGGTGCTCATCAACACGGCCGGCGGAATGACCGGCGGCGACCGCCTCGGCTGGACGATCGAGGTCGGCGCCGGCGCCTCCGCCTCCATCACCACCCAGGCCTGCGAGAAGGTCTATCGCGCCGCCGCCGACAGGGCCGAGACAAGCGTCGGCCTGCGGGTCGCCCCTGGCGGCCGCATCGCCTGGCTGCCGCAGGAAACCATCGTTTTCGATCGCGCCGCCTTCGCCCGCACGCTGGATGTCGAGCTTGGCGACGATGCCGAGGCATTGGTGCTCGAAGCCACCCTGTTCGGCCGGCTGGCCATGGGCGAGCGGACGGTTCAAGGCAGTTTCCATGACCGCTGGCGGGTCCGCCGGGGCGGCGCGCTGATCCATGCCGAGGATTTCCGGCTCGGCCCGGATATCGCGGCGACGCTCCAGCGGCGGGCGGCGACCGGCGGCGCACTTGCCGTTGCCACGGTGCTGCTCGTTTCGCCGCGGGCGGAAGATCTGCTAGACAAGGTCCGCACCATTATCGGCGATCCAGGCATCGGCGACCCCGTTATCAATGACGGCGGGGGCGCCAGTTTCTGGAACGTCGGCCGATCTGGCAAGCTTCTTGCGAGGCTCTGTGCCGGCGACGGCTACCATCTCCGCAAGCGGCTGGTTCCGCTCGTCGAACTGCTCAATGGACGGGCGGGCCTGCCCAAATTGTGGTCACTCTGATCTGAGATACCGGGACATTGCATGAATCTTACGCCGCGTGAAAAAGACAAGCTGCTCATCGCCATGGCGGCGATGGTGGCGCGCAAGCGCCTGGAGCGTGGCGTCAAGCTCAACCATCCCGAAGCTATCGCCCTGATCACCGACTTCGTTGTCGAAGGCGCGCGCGACGGCCGTCCGGTCGCGGAATTGATGGAGGCGGGCGCCCATGTCGTCAGCCGCGCCCAGGTCATGGACGGCATCGCCGAGATGATCCACGACGTCCAGGTCGAGGCGACGTTTCCCGACGGCACCAAGCTGGTCACCGTGCATGAACCGATCCGGTGAGGAGGAAGACAGATGCTGGAGCTCAGGCCCAATTGCGAGTGCTGCGACAAGGACCTGCCGCCGGAGGCGAGCGATGCGCTGATCTGCACCTTCGAATGCACCTTCTGCGCCGACTGCGTGGACACTGTGCTGGGCGGCGTCTGCCCCAATTGCGGCGGCAATTTCGCGCCGCGGCCGATCCGGCCGGCAGCCAGGCTGACGAAATATCCGCCGTCGACCAAACGCGTGCTCAAGGCCGAAGGCTGCGCGCGCAGGGTCGCGTAACCACATGATTTGGAAGGGCAGAAAGATGATTCCCGCTTCGACGAAACGAACCACACTTGCCGCGATCCTTTTCCTGGCGGCCGCCATGCCGGCTTACGCCCATGTCGGCACAGGCGCCACCTCGTCCTTCGCCGCCGGTTTCGCGCATCCGCTGTCCGGGCTCGACCATATGACCGTGATGATCGCTGTCGGCCTGTGGGCGGCGCTGAAGGGCGGCAAGGCGGTTCTTGCCTGGCCGCTTGCCTTTGTCGGCGTGATGCTGGTTGGCGCAGCGCTCGGCATGCTGCATGTGCCGGTGCCCTTCGTGGAGCCGGCCATCCTCGCTTCCGTCGTGGCGCTCGGGCTGCTGGTGGCGCTGGCGATCGACCTGCCGGTCTCCGCCGGTGTCGCCATCATCGGCCTGTTCGCGCTGTTCCACGGTCACGCCCACGGCACCGAAGTGCCGGAAAATGCCGCCGGACTAGACTATATGGCGGGCTTCGCGGTGGCCACGGCGCTGCTGCACGGCATCGGCATCGCGGCGGCTCTCAGCCTCGGCCAGCGCTTCCGCGGCCTCGTGCGTGCCGCCGGCGCGGCGTGTGCTGCGGTCGGCATCGGCCTCGCCTTCGGCATGTTGTGAGGGCGCCATGATCCCCGGCGAAGTCATCACCGCCAAAGGCGACATCGAGCTGAACGAGGGCTTGCCCACGGTGACGCTCAAGGTCGCCAACAGCGGCGACCGGCCGATCCAGGTCGGCAGCCACTATCATTTCTTCGAGACCAATGAGGGCCTGAAATTCGACCGCGAGCGCGCGCGGGGCATGCGGCTTGATATCGCCGCCGGCACCGCCATGCGCTTCGAGCCGGGACAGGAGCGCGATGTCACGCTGGTGCCGCTGGGCGGCGGGCGCGAGGTCTATGGTTTCCAGCAGAAGGTGATGGGCAAGCTGTGAGGTCCGCCGCCGCGCTCACATCGCTTCGGCGGCCATCACTTCGGGGGCCATCACTTCGGGGGCTTGGCGGCCGCGTAGATGACGACCTTCCCCGGATTGTCGAACTCCACGGCGAGCACGTCCTCGGCCTGCACGCGTCGCGAATCGATCGCGTTGAAGAGCAGGGCGTTCGCCTCGATCTCCTGGCGCAGTTCGGCAACATCCTCCTGATGCTGCTTCACCTTGTTCTCGATGGCCGGCGGCGGCCCGCCTTCGCTGCGCGCGGCATCGATCAGGAACACGATGTCGACCGTATCGAGCTTGGTGGTCTTGCGCACCGTGCCGATGTTGTCGCGGGTGCGGTCGATGGCCGTAATGACCTTTCCGGCCTCCGTCCTGGAAAGCGCCTCTTCCTGCCGGACATCGGAATCGACGATTGCCGCGGCGGGCTTGTCGCTGTGCAGGGGCTGCGCCGCGGATGCCGAATGGGGCGCGGCCATGAAAAGCGCGGCGGCAATCATGGCAATCGGTCTTGCAGAGCGCGGGGCATTCGCCATCATTCGCTCCTGACTGAACTCGTGGCGGGGCGAAAACAGCGAAACGGTCCTGCCTGGCTGCAGGTTCCCTTCAAAAGCCTGCCGGCGGACCGCGAGGCGGCCCGCCCTGGCCTGCGATCAGCTCGCTTTCTTGGTGATCAGCGTCAGCGCGCCATTGGGCTGCATGCTGGCGGCAATCACCTGCGCCGAGCTCATGCCCTTGGCTTCGAGCGCGGATTTCACCTTGGGCGTGGCGTCGATCGATTTGCGCAAGGTCTGCAGGCCGGCATCGCCGCGCTGCGCCACGATCTGGTTGACCTGCGTCTGCGTGTCCTTGGGCAGTTCGGTGATGTCGACGACGTTGACGCTCTGGATCGCCGGCACGGCGGGCTGAGCTTTCGGGGCGGCGGGCGCAGTCGGCGCCGGGCTGGGCTGCGGCGTCGGCTGCTGCTGAGCGCTCGCGGCACCCGCCATCATCAGGGTGGCGGTCGCGGCGAAAACTATCGCTTTGCGCATGGATATTCCTTCCATCGGCTTGGGAGTGATTCCGCCCGCCTCAACGGCGCGATGGGAACGCCCAAATTGGCGCTCAAAGTGTCGCCGGGCGGGTCATTGCGTGACCATTGGGTGGCGACAATGTGTGCCCGGTACGCAATCAATCGGAATTTCGGGAGCAATTGCTGATGGCCAGGATAAGCCGCGCCGCCTATGCGCAGATGTATGGACCGACGGTTGGCGACAAGGTGCGGCTCGCCGACACCGAGCTCTTCATCGAAGTCGAGAAGGACCTTACGGTCTACGGCGAGGAAGTGAAGTTCGGCGGCGGCAAGGTCATCCGCGACGGCATGGGCCAGAGCCAGGTCACGCGGGCGGGCGGCGCGGTCGATACCGTCATCACCAACGCGCTGGTCGTCGATGCGCTTGCCGGCATCGTCAAGGCCGATATCGGCCTGAAGGACGGCCGCATCGCCGCGATCGGCAAGGCCGGCAATCCGGACACGCAGGCCGGCGTCACCATCGTCATCGGCCCCGGCACCGAGATCATCGCCGGCGAAGGCAAGATCCTGACGGCCGGCGGCTTCGACGCGCATATCCATTTCATCTGCCCGCAGCAGATCGAGGAAGCGCTGATGAGCGGCATCACGACGATGCTCGGCGGCGGCACCGGTCCGGCGCACGGCACCTTGGCCACCACCTGCACGCCCGGCCCCTGGCACATGGCGCGCATGATCCAGTCCTTTGACGCCTTTCCGATGAATATCGGCCTGTCGGGCAAGGGCAACGCGTCAAAGCCGGCGGCGTTGGAAGAGATGGTGCTGGCCGGCGCCTGCTCGCTGAAGCTGCATGAGGATTGGGGCACGACGCCGGCGGCCATCGACTGCTGCCTGTCGGTCGCCGACGCCTACGACGTGCAGGTGATGATCCATACCGACACGCTGAACGAATCCGGCTTCGTCGAAAACACGGTGGCGGCCATCAAGGGCCGCACCATCCATGCCTTCCACACCGAGGGTGCCGGTGGCGGCCACGCGCCCGACATCATCAAGGTCTGCGGCCTGCCCAACGTCATCCCGTCCTCGACCAACCCGACCAGGCCCTACACCGTCAACACGCTGGCCGAGCATCTCGACATGCTGATGGTCTGCCATCATCTGTCGCCGTCGATCCCGGAGGACATCGCCTTCGCCGAGAGCCGCATCCGCAAGGAGACGATCGCGGCGGAGGATATCCTGCACGACATCGGCGCCTTCTCGATCATCTCTTCCGACAGCCAGGCCATGGGCCGGGTCGGCGAGGTGGCGATCCGCTGCTGGCAGACCGCCGATAAGATGAAGCGCCAGCGCGGCGCGCTGTCGGGCGAAACCGGCGACAACGACAATGTCCGCGTCCGCCGCTATATCGCCAAATACACGATCAACCCGGCCATCGCGCACGGCCTGTCGAAGGAGATCGGCTCGATCACCGTCGGCAAACGCGCCGATCTCGTCTTGTGGAACCCGGCCTTCTTCGGCGTCAAGCCGGAGATGGTGCTGGTCGGCGGCTCGATCGCCGCCGCCCCGATGGGCGATCCCAACGCCTCGATCCCCACGCCACAGCCGATGCACTACCGGCCGATGTTCGGCGCCTATGGCAAGGCGCTGACCAATTCATCCGTGACGTTCGTCTCGAAGGCGGCGCTCGACGCCGGCCTGCATGAAAGGCTCGGCGTCGACAAGGCGATGATCGCGGTCGAGAACACGCGCGGCGGCATTGGCAAGCACTCCATGGTCCTCAACGACGCCACGCCGCATGTCGAGGTCGATCCGGAAACCTATGAAGTGCGCGCCGACGGCGAACTGCTGACTTGCGAGCCGGCGACCGTGCTGCCGATGGCGCAGCGGTATTTCCTGTTCTGACAGGCAGCTGATCAGTGGGCGGGCAAATAACGTTGCAGCTCGCGCGCGCAGACCGCAATATGCGGCAAAGCAGCAGTCGCATCGTGATCACGCATGGCCACCGAAATCGCCTCCCCGCACGACATCTTCCCGCATATCCGCATCGTCATGGGCATGGTGATAGGCCTCGGCGTCACGCGTCTGCTTTCGGGAACTGCCCGCATCGTCCAGCATCCCGGCCAATACCGGCTCTACGCGGTGCATCTCGCCTGGGTCGCCTCGGTGTTGCTGATGCTGGTGCATTTCTGGTGGTGGGAATTCGGCCTCTACGCCATCGAGAACTGGACCTTCGGCAAATACCTTTTCATCATCTTCTACGCCATCACGCTGTTCCTGCTCTGCGCGCTGCTGTTTCCGGATTCGATGCTCGATTACACCAGCTACGAGGATTATTTTTACTCGCGCCGCGCCTGGTTCTTCGGGCTGCTGGCGGCGACCTACCTGCTCGACATCATCGACACGCTGCTCAAGGGTCCGGAGCATTTCGCCCGCTTCGGCAACGAATATCTGATCCGCACGCCGGTCTTCGTGGCGCTTTGCCTGGTGGCGATCCTGGTGCGCGACCGCCGCTTCCACATCGCCTTCGTCGCGGCCGCGCTGATCTATCAGATCTCGTTCATCCTGCGGCTCTTCGACACCATCGTCTGAGCGCCGTTGGGCTGATGCTCGCGTTGATCTAGGATTTGGGAAATGCAGGGCTCAACCATGTACAAGGCGGTCGGATCGCGCGGCTCCCGGGTCAGCCGGGTGCTCTGGATGCTCGAGGAGCTCGGGCAACCCTACGAGTTCGTCGAGGTGAAGCTGCGCTCGCCGGAGGCCTTTGCGCTGAACCCGTCCGGCAAGGTACCGATCCTGATCGACGGCGACGTCAAGGTCACGGATTCGGCGGCGATCTGCGTCTACCTGGCGGACAAGCATGCCGATAAGGGCATGGGCGCCAATTCCGGTCTCGCCGGCCGCGCCGAGATGGATTCCTGGATGCACTTCGCCCAGAGCGAGCTGGAAGCGCCGCTCTGGAACAAGCTGCGCCACCGCTTCCTCTTGCCCAAGGAAATGCGGGTCGATGTCGGCCCGGCCGCGGCCTATGATTTCGCATCCGAAATAAAAGCGCTGGACCGGCGGCTGGGCGACAAGCCCTTTGCTTTGGGCGACCGCTTCTCCGCGGTCGACGTCTTGCTCGGCGATATGGGCGGCTGGGCCCGCGCCGGCCGTTTCCCGATCGAGTCCGACCGGGTGAATGCCTATTTCGACCGTGTCCTCGGGCGCCCCGCTCGTGCCCGTGCCCAAGCTAATGGCGGAGCCATGAAATGAAGCTCAACATCACCACCGATTTCACCAAGTTCCCGCGCGCCGTCTCGGTGCTTGCCGCCGGCGACCCGGCTTCGATCACGCCCTATGACAAGGCCGTGCTGCCGCATGACGAGCGGCACTTGCGCCGTCGCGCCGTCGAGACTGCGGCCGGCGATAAGGTGCTGGTCGACCTGCCCGAACCGGTGGCGCTCGCCAATGGCGACCGGCTGGTGCTGGAGGATGGTCGCCAGCTCGAGATCGTCGCGGCGCCGGAGGAGGTCTACGACATCCGCGCCCGCGACGCCGTGCATCTGACTGAACTCGCCTGGCACATCGGCAACCGTCACCTTGCGGCGGCGATCGAGGCCGACCGCATCCTCATCCTGCGCGACCATGTCATCAAGGCGATGCTCGAAGGCCTCGGCGCCACGGTGAAAGAGGTTTTGCAGCCGTTCAGCCCCGTGCGCGGCGCTTACTCCGGCCACGACCACGGCCATTCGCACGCCCACCATGACCATGACCACGGTCACGATCATCATGATCACGACAATCACGACCACCATCACCACCATGATTGACCAGCCGTCGTCGATAGCGCTGCTGCGGCTGATGGCCTGGCTGTCGCCGGCCTTCCCCGTCGGCGGCTTCTCCTACAGCCACGGGCTTGAGCGCGCCGCGCAGGATGGGCTGATCGCGGATCGTGAAGATCTCGCCGGCTGGCTGGGGACGCTGATCGAGATGGGATCGGGCTGGAACGACGCCGTGCTCTTCGCCGAAAGCTGGCGCCGCGCGCGTGACGGTGGCGATCTGGCGGAAATCGCAGCACTTGCCGAGGCGCTTGCCGGATCGCGGGAGCGTCATCTCGAAACCATGCTGCAGGGTGCGGCCTTCCTCCAGGCCGCGTCCGCCTGGCCCTCTCCAGTGCTGCGGCGCTTGCCGGCCGATTGCCCCTATTGCGTCGCGGTCGGCGCCGTTGCCGGCAGCGGTGGTATCGATCTTGCGCAGGCTCTGGCCGCCTTCCTGCAGGCTTTCTTCTCCAATCTGGTGCAGGCGGCGATCAGGCTCGGCGTCGTCGGTCAGGTCGACGCCATCGCATTGTTAGCCGGCTTCGAACCGCTGGCGCTGGCGACCGCATCGCGCGCCACTGCTTCCAGCCTGGACGATCTGGGCGGCGCGGCCTTCATGTCGGACATAGCGGCGATGAACCACGAAACCCAGTACTCGCGGCTGTTCCGGTCATGACCGTGCTTGCCGTTATCCTCTCCTTCGTCCTGCTTTTGATCACCACGCTGCATGTCTATTGGGGCATAGGCGGCATCTGGCCGGGCACGGACCAGGCGTCCTGCGCGCGTGCCGTGGTCGGCTTCCGCGGCGTTGACGAGATGCCGTCGTCATTCGCGAGTTTCGCCGTCGCCGCTTGCCTCGCGCTCGCGACGCTCTGGCCGCTGGCGCTCGCGGGTGTCTTCGCGACGCCCTTTCCACGGGAAGGCCTGGCCGCCACGGCGTTGATGATCGGCCTCGTCTTCCTCGGCCGCGGCATTGCCGGCTTCACGCCCTGGTGGCGCCGGCTGGCGCCAGAGCAGCCTTTCGCACGGCTCGACCAGCGTCTCTATTCGCCGCTCTGCCTGTTGATCGGGCTGGGCTTTGCAGTTCTCGCTATCTCGGAGTTTCCGGCATGACGTCGAAAAACGGTCCTCTTCGCATCGGCATCGGCGGCCCGGTCGGCTCCGGCAAGACGACGCTCACCGAAAAGCTTTGCAAGGCGCTGCGCGACGATTTTTCCATCGCCGTCGTCACCAACGACATCTACACCAAGGAGGATGCGATGATGCTCGCGCGGCTACAGGCATTGCCCGAAGAACGCATCGTCGGCGTCGAGACCGGCGGCTGCCCGCACACCGCCATCCGCGAGGATGCCTCGATCAATCTGCGCGCCATTGCCGAGTTGAACAAAAAATTCACGGACCTCGACATCATCTTCATCGAATCCGGCGGCGACAATCTCGCCGCCACCTTCTCGCCCGACCTCGCCGACCTGACACTCTATGTCATCTCGGTCTGCCAGGGCGAGGAGATCCCGAGGAAGGGCGGCCCGGCCATCACCCGGTCGGATTTCCTGATCATCAACAAGAGCGATCTGGCGCCCTATGTGAACGTCAACCTCGACGTCATGGAGTCCGATGCAGGCCGCATGCGCGGCAAGCGGCCCTTCGGCTTCACCGACCTGTCGCGCGGCAAGGGCTTGCAGCAAGTGATCGACTTCATCGTCGAGCAGGGCGGGCTGCATTCGGAACGGCCTGCCGCCTGAGCCGCTGACCTACCAGTTTGCGGTTGCTGGCAGCCGTCAGGCACGGCATTCTCACCCAAACAGGAGGATTTTCGATGAGCCTTGCCCGCCTGCACAAGGAACCGCTGAGCAACCTGCCCTATTATGAGGAGCGGGTCGACCTCGCCGCCGCCTTCCGCTGGACCGCCCGGCTCAACATGCATGAGGCGGTGGCCAACCACTTCTCGCTGTCGGTCAACGAGGACGGCACGAAATTCTTGATGAATCCCAACCAGGTGCATTTCTCGCGCATTAAGGCGAGCGACCTGCTCCTGATCGACGCCAACGATCCCGACACGCTGTCCGGTCCCAACGCGCCCGACCCGACCGCCTGGGGCCTGCACGGCGCCATCCATCGCAATGTCCCGCATGCGCGCTGCGCCATGCATGTCCATTCCATCCACGCCACCGTGCTTGCCTCGCTCGCCGATTCGACGCTGCCGCCGGTCGACCAGAACTCGGCCATGTTCTTCAACCGCCATGTCGTCGACGCCAATTATGGCGGGCTGGCTTTCGAGGAGGAGGGCGAGCGCTGCTCGCAGCTTCTCACCGACCCCAAGGTCAAGGTGATGGTCATGGGCAATCACGGCGTCATGGTCATCGGCGACACCGTCGCCGACACCTTCAACCGCATGTTCTATTTCGAGCGCGCCGCCGAGACCTACATCAAGGCGCTGTGGACCGGCCGGCCGCTGCGCACGCTCTCCGACGAGATCGCCGAGAAGACCGCGCGCGAAATGGACGACTATCCCGGCCAGGCCGAGCGCCATCTGGCCGAGTTGAAGGCGATCCTCGACGAGGAAGAGCCGGTCTATAGGAATTGAGACTTTTTCCTTCTCCCCCGTTCACGGGGAGAAGGTGGTCCGAAGGACCGGATGAGGGGCAGCGCCGACGCTGGGGCTTAAAGCCCCAATTGCGCCCGCAATTCCTCGGCGCTGCTGATCACGATCGCCCCGGCCGGACCTTCCATCGGCGCTTCCGGCCAGAAGATCGTCTTCATGCCGGCCGCCAGTCCGGCCATGGCGCCGGTCAGGCTGTCGTCGACGGCGAATGCGTCGGCCGGCTCGACCCCGGCGAGATAGGCGGCGCGCAGGAAGGGTTCGGGAAGCGGCTTGCCGTCGATCACGTCGTTGCGGCTGACCGTCATCATGCCCGGATAGGTGAGGCCGACGGCGCGCAGATTGGCGTCGACGATCAGCCGGTCGGAGTTGGACACCACCGCCTGCTCGACGCCCAGCGCCCGCAACTCGTTGAACACTTCGATCGCGCCGGGGCGAGGCTTAAGCGTTTCGGCCAGCGGCAGGTAGTGATCGTATTTGCGCACGATCCAGTCGTCGAAGGGCAGGTCGAGGCCGAACTCGTCGCGCAGCATCTCGTAGACCGGCCATGCGGCGATGCCCAGCACGCGCTCATGCAGGTCGTGCGGCGGAGCGATGCCGACGCTGCGCAGGGCCGCCGCGAGCGCCGCCTCATGCAACGGCTCGCTGTCGACCAGCGTTCCGTCCATATCCCAGAAAACGGCTTTTGGCGTCATGCGTGGCTCCTTTCGCCGATCCCTTAATCGGTTTCCCGGTGGAGATAAACCGTCCCGCCCGGCAATTGGTCGCAAGCGCGACGAATTGATCCTTCGCCAGCTTGTGAGACGCTCAAGCAATTGCTCTTCCGATAAGCAATTGCGCGCCGCGATATTCGCTGTAAGCTATGGTGCCCGCTTCAGCATTCTTGCGGGCGGGGAGGCAGGACGTGAATTCGCGACAGGAAACCGGCAGCACCAGGTTGGACGACGCCGCGCGCGCCGGCTGGCTCTATTATGTTGCCGGCAACACGCAGGACCAGATCGCCGCGAAGCTCGGCATCTCGAGGCAGACGGCGCAGCGGCTGGTGTCGCTCGCCATGTCGGAAGGGCTGATCAAGGTGCGGGTCGATCATCCGATCGCCAACTGCCTCGACCTTGCCGCTCGCCTGAAGTCACGGTTCGCGCTCGACCTTGTCGAGGTGGTGCCGAGCGACCCGACCTCGAGCTCGACGACGATCGGCATCGCCGAGGCGGCCGCGGCCGAGATCGAACGCCGGCTGCGCTCGGAAGCGCCCATCGTCATGGCAATCGGCACCGGGCGCACGCTGAAGGCGGCGATCGAGCAGCTGCCGCCGATGGACTGCCCGCAGCATAAGGTCGTGTCCTTGACCGGCAACATCTCGCCCGACGGCTCGGCCGCCTTCTACAACGTCATCTTCACCATGGCCGACCGCGTCAAGGCGCGGTCCTTCCCGATGCCTCTGCCGGTCATCGCCTCCTCGCCGGAAGAGCGCGAGATGCTGCTCAACCAGCCGATGATCCAGCCGACGCTGGCGCTGGCCGCGGAGGCCGACGTCACCTTCGTCGGCATCGGCGATCTCGGTCCCAAGGCGCCGCTCTACGAGGATGGCTTCATTTCCGAAAGCGAGTTGAAGGCGCTGCAGAAGGCCGGCGGCATCGCCGAGATCGTCGGCTGGGTCTTCGACCGCGAAGGCCGTATGATCGAGGGCATCACCAACGACCGCGTGTCTTCCGCCGCGTTGCCGTCGCGGGAAAGGTCGCTGGTCATTGCCTTGGCCATGGGCGAGCGCAAGCTGCCGGGCATCCTGGCGGCCGTCAATCGCCGGCTCGTCAATGGCCTCATCACCGACGAGCGGACGGCCGAAGCCCTGCTTGCCGGCTGATTGCCCATAAAAAGAGCCGGCTATTGCGAGGGGCCGCGCGGGTCGTTGCCGTCCAGAAAACCCATGTCGCGCTGCAGATGCTCCGATAGCTCCCGGACATCGATATAGCCGCGCCTGCGGCCCGAAAACCTTGCAAATTCGCGCACCAGCGTGAAAAACCAGCCGCGTGCCGGGGTGGAAACGAGTTTTTCCTGAACCGTGACCATGATCGTCAGCCTTGAACTGGATTGATCGTCGACCCCAAATATCGGTCCGGCCGGTTCGTGCTTCCAATTAAACCTCGATCATGACCCATAAGGAGGCCTTATGCCTGATCTGAGTTCTCCGCAGCTTGCGCCGCTGCCGCCGCTGCAGGCGATCCGGGTATTCGAAGCGGTGGCGAGGCACCTGTCCTTCACGAAGGCAGCGCAGGAACTGGGCATGACCCAGGCGGCCGCGAGCTATCAGATCAAGGTGCTGGAGGAGCGCATCGGCGCGCCGCTGTTCCTGCGCCGTCCGAAGCAGATCGAGCTGACCGAGCCCGGCCAGCGCCTGGCGCCCGCCGTCAGCGAGGCTTTTTCCATCCTGGGCCAGGCCTATGCCGCGGCGCGCGGCGGCGCCGACGGCCTGCTTTGCGTCACCACCGTGCTGACCTTCGCCTCGAACTGGCTGGCGCAGCATCTGGGTTCGTTCCAGCTTGCCCATCCGGCGCTTGCCGTACGGCTCGACACGTCGAGCCGCCTGACCGATTTCGCGCGCGAGGATGTCGATCTCGCCATCCGCTCCGGCGGCGGCAAATGGCCGGGCCTGGAGGCGCACAAGCTGCTCGACGCCGATTTCACGCCGATGCTGAGCCCCAAGCTCGCCGCGAGCATCGGCGGCGTCAAGGAGCCTGCCGACCTCCTGCGCCTGCCGATCCTCGATCCCGGCGACATCTGGTGGTCGCAATGGTTCGAGGCCGCCGGCGTGACGGGGCACGACCTCGCCAAGCGGCCGGGCTCGAGCATGGGCGCGCAGGCCTATGAGGCGAACGCGGCGATGGCCGGCCATGGCGTGGCGATCCTGACCAGGGCCCTGTTCAAGAACGAGATCGCCGACGGCCGCCTGGTCCAGCCATTCGATCTCGTGGGCGATGACGGCCATGCCTATTGGCTGGTCTATCCGACGGCGCGCCGCAACGTGCCGAAGATCCGCGCCTTCCGCGACTGGATCCTGGCCGAGATCGCCTGCCCGTAAGCAGGCCGCCGCCAGCTCCCTTCCCGAAGGCCGGCCGCATCGTCGGGCCGGCTCACCTCGCGTCATTTCTGCTGCGCCGCAGCATAGATTCCGGCTTGACATAAATCACGGTAAGTGAGTAATTGCTCAGAACCAAGGCAAATGCTCATCTTGGTTTAAGGGAGGAATTTGATGAAACTTCGCACGCTCACCCTGGGCCTGTTGTCGGCCAGCGCCCTCGCTTTCGCCGCGCATGCCGAATCCATCACCATCGCCACCGTCAACAATGGCGACATGGTCCGCATGCAGAAGCTGACGGACGACTTCACCAAGGCAAACCCCGACATCCAGCTCAACTGGGTCACGCTTGAAGAGAACGTGCTGCGCGAGCGCGTCACCACCGACATCGCCACCAAGGGCGGCCAGTACGACGTCATGACCATCGGCACCTACGAGGTTCCGATCTGGGCAAAGCAGAGCTGGCTGCTGCCCCTCGACAAGCTTGGCGACGACTACGACGTCAAGGACATCATCCCGGCCATCGCCGGCGGTCTTTCCGTCGACGGCAAGCTCTATGCCGCGCCCTTCTACGGCGAAAGCTCCTTCGTCATGTACCGCAAGGACCTGATGGAGAAGGCGGGCCTGAAGATGCCCGACGCCCCGACCTGGGATTTCATCAAGCAGGCAGCCGACAAGATGACCGACCGCGCCAACGGCGTGAACGGCGTCTGCCTGCGCGGCAAGGCCGGCTGGGGCGAGAACATGGCCTTCCTCACCGCCATGTCGAACTCCTTCGGCGCCCGCTGGTTCGACGAGAACTGGAAGCCGCAATTCGACCAGCCCGAGTGGAAGAACACGCTGCAGTTCTATGTCGACCTGATGAAGGCCGACGGTCCGGAAGGCGCTTCGTCCAACGGCTTCAACGAGAACCTGGCGCTGTTCCAGCAGGGCAAGTGCGGCATGTGGATCGACGCCACCGTCGCCGCGTCCTTCGTCTCCGATCCGAAGGCCTCGCAGGTCGCCGACAAGGTTGGCTATGCGCTGGCGCCGGACAACGGCCTCGGCAAGCGCGGCAACTGGCTGTGGGCATGGTCGCTGGCGATCCCCGCCGGCACCCAGAAGGCCGACGCCGCCGAGAAGTTCGTCTCCTGGGCAACCTCGAAGCACTATGCCGAGCTGGTCGCCTCGAAGGAAGGCTGGGCCAACGTTCCTCCGGGCACGCGCTCCTCGCTCTATGCCAATCCGGAGTACCAGAAGGCGGCGCCTTTCGCGAAGATGACGCTGGACTCCATCAACGCCGCCGATCCGACGCATCCGACCGTCAAGCCGGTGCCCTATGTCGGCGTGCAGTTCGTCGCCATTCCTGAATTCCAGGGTCTAGGCACGACTGTCGGCCAGCTCTTCTCGGCCGCCCTTGCCGGCCAGTCGAGCGTCGACGATGCTCTCAAGCAGGCCCAGGACGCAGCCACCGCGGCGATGACCGAAGGCGGCTACATCAAGTAAGGCTCCTCCCGGTGCCGAACGCCGGTCGCGCATCATGACCGGCAGGGGGCCGCCCGAAACCCAGTTCGGGCGGCCACCCTTCAAAATCGGGAAAATTCTGGCACAACATTGAAAATCCGGCTGACTTTGGGAGGGTGACCATCATGGCTACTCAGCAAACCCGTTCGCTTGCCCGTTTCATGATGGCGCCATCGGTGATCCTGCTGTTCGTCTGGATGATCGTGCCGCTGCTGTTCACGCTCTGGTTCTCGTTCCAGCAATACAATCCGCTGAACCCGATGCGTGACGGCTTCGTCGGCTTCTCCAACTACGCGCTGTTCTATTCCAACCCGGCCTTCCTCTATTCGATCCTCAACACGCTGATCATTGTCGTCAGCGTGCTGGTCATCACGGTGGTCGGCGGCATCCTTCTGGCGATGCTGCTCGATCAGCCGATCTGGGGCCAGGGCATCGTGCGCATCCTGGTCATCTCGCCGTTCTTCGTCATGCCGCCGGTCGCGGCCCTTGTCTGGAAGAACATGATCATGCACCCGCAATACGGCGTCTTCGCCGACATCGCGCGCTTCGTCGGCGCCCAGCCGATCGATTGGTTCGGCCAGCACCCGCTGACCGCCATCATCCTGATCGTCGCCTGGCAGTGGCTGCCCTTCGCCACGCTGATCCTGCTCACTTCGCTGCAGTCCCTCGACGGCGAGCAGAAGGAGGCGGCCGAGATGGACGGCGCCGGCTTCCTCAGCCGCTTCTGGTATCTGACGCTGCCGCACATGTCGCGCGCCATCACCGTCGTCATCCTGATCCAGACGATCTTCCTGCTCTCGATCTATGCCGAGATCCTGGTCACCACCAATGGCGGCCCGGGCTACGCCTCCACCAACCTGCCCTTCCTCGTCTACCAGAAGGCGCTGTTGGAGTTCAAAATCGGCCAGGCATCAGCCGGTGGCGTCATCGCCGTCATTCTCGCCAACATCGTTGCCTTCTTCGCCATGCGCGCCGTCGGCAAGAATCTGGACAAGTAAGGGAGGATAAGATGGCCCGCGCAGTCACCACCCAGCATAAGACCATCGCCACGGCCGCTGCCTGGATCGTCGCCCTGCTGATCTTCTTTCCGATCCTCTATACGATCATCACCTCGTTCAAGTCGGAGCAGGAGGCGATCCAGGGCTTCAACCTGATCCCCTCCGGGACCTTCGAGAGCTATTCGGAGGTCCAGCAGCAAAGCGGCTACTTCAAGTTCTTCTTCAATTCGGTGCTGCTGTCGGTCGGCTCGACCATCCTCGCGCTCATCGTCGCCATCCCGGCGGCCTGGTCGATGGCGTTCTCGCCGACCAAGCGCACCAAGGACATCCTGATGTGGATGCTGTCCACCAAGATGATGCCGGCCGTCGCGGTGCTGTTCCCGATCTACCTGATCTTCCGCGACTCAGGGCTGCTCGACAGCCGCATCGGCCTTACCGTGATGCTGATGCTGATCAACCTGCCGATCGTGGTGTGGATGCTCTACACCTATTTCCGCGAGATCCCGGGCGAGATCCTGGAAGCGGCGCGCATGGACGGCGCCTCGCTGTGGAACGAGATCATCTATGTGCTGACGCCGATGGCCGTTCCCGGCATTGCCTCGACCATGCTCTTGAACATCATCCTGGCCTGGAACGAGGCGTTCTGGACCATCCGGCTCACCACCACCAACGCCGCGCCGCTGACCGCCTTCATCAGCTCCTTCTCCAGTCCTCAAGGGTTGTTCTGGGCCAAGCTGTCGGCGGCCTCGACGCTGGCGATCGCGCCGATCCTGATCATGGGCTGGTTCAGCCAGAAGCAGCTGGTGCGCGGCCTGACCTTTGGCGCCGTGAAGTAAGAGCGCCCAAGCGGCGGACGACGATAGATATCCCCGGGAGGAAACCATGGGAAACATCACGCTCAAGAACGTCTCCAAGTCCTTCGGGTCGACGACGATCATTCCGAACATCGACCTCAACATCGAGGACGGCGAGTTCGTGGTGTTCGTCGGCCCATCGGGTTGCGGCAAGTCCACGCTGCTCCGGCTGATCGCCGGGCTGGAGGACACAAGCGGCGGCACCATCTCGATCGATGGCCGCGACGTCACCCGCGAGGCGCCGGCCAAGCGCAAGCTCGCCATGGTGTTCCAGTCCTACGCGCTCTATCCGCACATGACGGTCGCCAAGAACATCGCCTTCCCGCTGAAGATGGCCGGCGAGGACCAGGCGACCATCGACAAGAAGGTGAAGGACGCCGCGCGCGTCTTGAACCTCACCAACTATCTCGAGCGCCGTCCGGGCCAGCTGTCCGGCGGCCAGCGCCAGCGCGTCGCCATCGGCCGCGCCATCGTGCGCCAGCCCTCGGCCTTCCTGTTCGACGAGCCGCTGTCCAACCTGGATGCGGCGCTGCGCGGCACGATGCGGCTGGAGATCAGCGAGCTGCACCATCAGCTGAAGACGACGATGATCTACGTCACCCACGACCAGGTCGAGGCTATGACGATGGCCGACAAGATCGTCGTGCTCAACGCCGGCAACATCGAGCAGGTCGGCTCGCCGATGGAGCTCTACAAGACGCCCAAGAACCTCTTCGTCGCCGGCTTCATCGGCTCGCCCAAGATGAACATGATCGAAGGCGCGCCGGCGGAGAAATACGGCGCCAAGACCATTGGCATCCGGCCCGAGCACTTGAACATCTCGACCTCGTCCGGCGACTGGAAGGCGACGGTCGGCGTTGCCGAGCATCTCGGTTCCGACACCTTCCTGCATGTCCAGACGGACGGCATCGGCACGATCAATGTGCGTGCCGACGGCGAGGTCGCGGTCAAGCATGGCGATACCGTCTACCTGACTCCCGACAAGGCCAAGCTCCATCGCTTCGGCGCCGACGGCAAGGCGCTGACCGCGTGAGGACGGGACAGTGAGGCTGAAAGGCAAATCGGCGCTGATCACCGGATCGGCGCGCGGCATCGGCAGGGCCTTCGCCGAGGCCTATGCGCGCGAAGGCGCGACGGTGGCGATTGCCGATATCGACCTCGACGCGGCGCAAGCGACGGCGAAAGCGATCGGCTCCGCCGCTTACGCGATCCGGCTCGACGTCACCGATCAGTCCTCGATCGAGGCCGCGGTCAAGGCGGTCGAGGCGGAGACCGGTGGGCTCGACGTGCTGGTCAACAACGCGGCGATCTTCGACCTCGCGCCGATTGTCGAGATAACCAGGGCGAGCTACGAAAAACTGTTCGCCGTCAATGTCGCCGGCACGCTCTTCATGCTGCAGGCGGCCGCCCGCTCGATGATCGCGCGTGGCAAGGGCGGCAGGATCATCAACATGGCGAGTCAGGCCGGCCGGCGCGGCGAGCCGCTGGTCGCCGTCTATTGCGCCACCAAGGCCGCCGTCATCTCGCTGACGCAATCGGCCGGGCTCGACCTGATCAAGCACCGCATCAACGTCAACGGCATCGCGCCAGGCGTGGTCGACAGCGACATGTGGGACCAGGTCGACGCGCTCTTCGCCAAATATGAGAACCGGCCCAAGGGCGAGAAGAAGCGGCTGGTCGGCGAAGGCGTGCCTTACGGCCGCATGGGCAAGCCCGAGGATCTCGCCGGCATGGCCGTGTTCCTCGCCAGCGACGAGGCCGAATACATTGTCGCCCAGACCTACAATGTCGACGGCGGCCAATGGATGAGTTGAGGGGACAAGTTGAGGGGGAGGCGCTTCTCTTCTTTCCTCCGGAGAAGACGCCGCGGGGCAGGTGAGGGGCAGCATACCGGAACACCAGATGCTGCCCCTCATCCTCGCCCTCCCGAAGGAGGCGGAAACAGTCGGGCTGCAGATCGGCCAAAGGGTAAAGTGAGATGACCGTGAAACTCTCTTCCTCGAACCTCGCCAGGTTGCCGGCCAAGGTCGCCGGTCCGAAATATGACCGCTCCGCCCTGAAAGCCGGCATCGTCCATTTCGGCGTCGGCAACTTCCACCGCTCGCATCAGGCGGTCTATCTCGACGATCTGTTCGGCACCGGCGAGGGCCATGACTGGGCGCTGATCGGCGCCGGCGTGTTCGAAGGCGAGAAGATCGGCCGTTCCAAGCTCGAGGAGCAGGATTGGCTGACCACGGTGGTCGAGCAGGACCAGGGCCATATGAGCGCCCGCGTCACGGGCGCCATGATCGATTTCCTGACGCCCGGCGACGCGGCCGCGATCATCGCACGGCTTGCCGATCCGGCCATCAAGATCGTCTCGCTGACCATCACCGAAGGCGGCTATTTCATCGACCCGGCTTCCGGCAAGTTCAACCCGGCCCATCCCGACATCGTTGCGGACGCGCAACCGGGCGCCGTGCCGAAGACCGTTTTCGGCATCATCCTCGCGGGCCTGCTGCGCCGGCGCGCCGACGGCATCGTGCCATTCACCGTCATGTCCTGCGACAACATCCCCCATAACGGCCACGTCACCTCCGACGGCGTCATCGGCCTTGCGCGGCTGATCGACGAGGACCTCGCCAAATGGGTGGAGGACAAGGTCGCCTTCCCGAACGGCATGGTCGACCGCATCACGCCGGCCACCAGCGACCGCGAGCGCAAGATCCTCGCCGATGATTTCGGCCTCGGGGACAATTGGCCGGTGTTCTGCGAGCCGTTCAGGCAGTGGGTGCTGGAGGACCATTTCACCGCCGGTCGTCCGGCGCTGGAGAAGGTCGGCGTGCAGTTCGTCAAGGATGTCTCGCCTTACGAGCTGATGAAGATTCGCATCCTCAATGGCGGCCACGCCACCATCGCCTATCCGGCCGGGCTGATGGACATCCATTTCGTCCATGAAGGCATGCAGGAGCCGCTGGTGCGCGCCTTTCTGTCGAAGCTCGAGCATGACGAGATCATCCCGACCGTGCCGCCGGTGCCCAACACCGATCTGGAGGACTATTATCAGCTTATCGAGCGGCGCTTCTCCAATCCCAAGATCGGCGACACCATCCGCCGGCTTTGCCTCGACGGCTCCAACCGCCAGCCGAAATTCATCATCCCGACGATCGCCGACCGGCTGAAGGCGGACAAGGGCGTTGCCGGTCTCGCGCTGGAATCGGCCTTGTGGTGCCGCTACTGCTTCGGCACCACCGACAGCGGCGCCGTCATCGAGCCGAACGACCCGAGCTGGGACCGCATGCAGGCGACCGCCAGGGCGGCCAAGGACGATCCGAAGGCCTGGCTGGCGATGGAGGACATCTATGGCGATGTCGGCCGCTCGCCCGTCTTCGCCGAGGTCTTCGCCCACGCCTTGAAGGCGCTGTGGGCGAACGGGGCGCGCGAAACCCTGACGCGCTATCTCGCCGGAAAGCTTTGACGCTCACTGGAAGCAGCGCGATGACGCCGGAACTGGTCATCTTCGACTGTGACGGCGTCCTGGTCGACAGCGAGGCGCTTTCGGTCTCGGCGCTGCTCGGCATGATCGAGCTTGCCGGCGGCACGGTGAGCGAGGACGCCGCCTACGAGCATTTCCTGGGCAAGAGCATGAAGAGCGTGCGCGAGATCCTCGGCCAAGAGTTCGGGCTGGAGATCAGCGACCGGCATCTGACCGCCATGCGCGTCGACCTCATGCGCAAATTCCGCGAGGAATTGAAGCCGATCCCCGGCGTCAAGGAGGTGCTGCCGAAGCTCGGCCGGCCATGCTGTGTCGCCTCGTCCGGCACGCTGGAGCGCATCCGCTACGCGCTCGACGTCACCGGCCTGCTGCCGCTGCTGGAGCCGCATCTGTTCAGCGCCACCATGGTCAAACGCGGCAAGCCGGCGCCCGACCTTTTCCTCCATGCCGCCGCCTCGATGCGAGCGGATCCGCGCACCTGCCTGGTGATCGAGGACAGCCCCGCCGGCGTGGCCGCCGCCCGCGCCGCAAGCATGCGCGTCTTTGCCTTCACCGGCGGCTCGCATGCCTCCAACCCCACCCTCAAGGCGCGGCTTGCGTCGACGGAGCCTGACTTTATATTCGCTGACATGCTGCAATTGCCCGATCTGATTGCAGGCCTGGGAGCGAGAGAAAAAGCATCTTGAGGAAGAGTTTCGTTTGCGCGGTCGATGTCGGCACCGGGAGCGCTCGCGCGGGCATTCTCGACTCTGAAGGCAACCTGCTCGGCCGCGCCGATCATCCGATCGCCATGCACCAGCCCAAGCCCGATCACGCCGAGCATGATTCGGAAGACATCTGGTCGGCGGTCTGCAAATCCGTGCGGACCGCACTCGAGAAATCCGGCGTCGCCGCTGGCGATATCGCCGGCATCTCCTTCGACGCGACCTGCTCGCTGGTCGCGCGCGACAGGCAGGGCGGCCAGATCAGCGTCTCGGTCACCGGCGAGAAGCGCTGGGACACGCTCGTGTGGCTCGACCATCGCGCCATCGCCGAGGCGGATGAATGCACGACCAGCGGCCACGCCGTGCTCGACTATATAGGCGGCGTGATGTCGCCGGAGATGGAAACGCCGAAGCTGATGTGGCTGAAGCGCCATCTGCCGCAGACGTGGAATGAAGCCGGCTATCTGTTCGACCTCGCCGATTTCCTGACCTGGAAGGCGTCAGGCTCGCTCGCCCGCTCGCAATGCACGCTGACGGCGAAATGGACCTATCTCGCGCATGAGGAAAAAAGCTGGCGGCGCGATTTCTTCGAGCTGGTCGGGCTTGGCGATCTCTTCGAGCACGGCAATCTGCCGGAAAAGGCAAGCCCGGTCGGCGCCGATATCGGCCCGCTGACGGCCAAGGCCGCGGCCGAGCTCGGCCTCACCGAAAAATGCCGGGTCGGCGCCGGTGTCATCGACGCCTATGCCGGCGCGCTGGGTGTCCTGGGCGGCTTTGCCGGTGACGAGAAGAACATCAGCCGCCACCTGGCGCTGATTGCCGGCACATCGTCTTGCGTCATGGCGATGTCGCTCGACCCGCAGCCCTTTGCCGGGGTATGGGGGCCCTATTACGGCGCGGCCTTGCCGACGCTGTGGCTGTCGGAAGGCGGCCAGTCGGCCACCGGCGCACTGCTCGACCACATCATCCGCTGGCATGGCGCCGGCGGCGAGCCGGACGCGGCCATGCATATGAAGATCGCCAGGCGCGTCGCCGAGCTGCGCGCCGAGGACGGCGATGCGCTGGCGGCCAGGCTGCATGTGCTGCCGGATTTCCACGGCAACCGCTCGCCGCTCGCCGATCCGCACGCGGTCGGCGTCATCAGCGGTCTGACGCTCGATTCCTCCTTCGACAGCCTCTGCAAGCTCTATTGGCGCACCGCCGTCGGCATCGCGCTCGGCGTGCGCCATGTTCTGGAGGCGCTGAACGAGAACGGCTATCTGATCGACACGCTGCATGTCACCGGCGGCCACACCAAGAACCCGCTTTTGATGGAGCTTTACGCCGACGCCACCGGCTGCACGGTGGTCGAGCCGCTGGCCGACGAGGCGGTGCTGCTCGGCACCGGCATGGTGGCGGCGACCGCCGCCGGCCTCTATCCCGATCTCAACGCCGCCTGCGTCGCCATGCAGCAGGGCGGCAGGACGCGGGCGCCCAATAAGGAAGCCGGCGCCCGCTTCGACCGCGACTACCGGATCTTCCTCGAGATGCACCGCCAGCGGCAGATGCTCGACGCGATCAATTAGCCTGCCTGCGCAGCGACTTGCCGGTCTCGGCGTCGAACAGATGGATGCTTTCTTCGTCGAAGCTGTAGCGCACGGGCGCGCGCAATTCCGGGCATTCGCGGGCCGGGACCAGCGCGCTGATCTCCTTGCCGCCGGAGCCGAACGTCACCAGCGCGTCATTGCCGTGGAACTCGATGAGGTCGGCGGTGCCTTGCAGCAGATTTGCCGCGCCGGCCTGCGCCGTCTTCAGGTCCGGAGGCCGGATGCCGAGCACCACGCGATCGCCGTGCTGCAGATGGAAGTCGCTGCCCTGCAGCGATAGCACCGTTCCGGCGCCGGTCAGCGTCCAGCCGTCGCCCTTCCGGCCCACGGTAGCCTCGATGAAATTCATGTTCGGCGTGCCGATGAAACCGGCCACGAACTGGTTGCCGGGACGGCGGTAGATCTCGGCCGGCGAGCCGATCTGCTCGATCACGCCGTCCTTCAGAAGCACGATGCGGTCGGCCAAAGTCATCGCTTCCAGCTGGTCGTGCGTGACATAGACGGTCGTCGTCTTCAGCGACTGGTGCAGCCTGGCGATCTCGATGCGCATGTGGTTGCGCAGCTTGGCGTCGAGGTTGGACAGCGGCTCGTCGAAGAGAAAGACCTTCGGCGTCTTGATCATGGCGCGCGCGATCGCCACGCGCTGCTGCTGGCCGCCGGAAAGCTCGGTCGGCTTGCGGCCGAGATAGGGCTCCAGCCCAAGCGTCCTGGAGACCGCCTCGACGCGCTTCCTGATCTCGGCCGCCGGCACCTTCTGGCGCTTGAGCCCGAAGGCGATGTTGTCGAAGATCGTCATATGCGGATAGAGCGCATAATTCTGGAAGACCATGGCGATGCCGCGGTCGCCCGGCTCCAGATCGTTGACCACCTTGCCGCCGATCGACACCTCGCCGCCGCTGATGTCCTCCAGCCCCGCCAGCATCCTCAGAAGCGTGGACTTGCCGCAGCCGGACGGTCCCAGGAACACGACGAACTCATGCTCCTCGATCGCGAGGTTGAGATCGCGAATGACGGTCGTGGCGCCATAGGCCTTGTCGACATGGGAGCAAACGATCGCGGACATGCCTTATCCCTTCTCGCCGGTCAGCAGGATCTGCAGCTTGACGTCCTGCGGCTTGCCTTGCGCCGCGCGCTCGAACGCCTTGATGCTTTCGGAGAAATCGTAGGTGCCGGTGATCAGTGGCTTGAGGTCGACCTTGCCGGAGGCGATGAGCTGCAAAGCGCGGTCGAAGATGTTGGCATAGCGGAACACGGTCTCGATGCGCACTTCCTTGGAGATCGCCGCCGGTACGTTGAGCTCGACCGTCTCCACCGGCAGCCCGACCAGCACCACCGCGCCCCCCGGCCGCACGATGTCGAACAGATTGGCGAAAGCCTTCGGGCTGCCGCTCGCCTCGAACACGATATCGGCGCCCCAATTGTCGGTGGCGGTCGCAACGGCGTCGACCAGCGACTGTTCGCCGATATTGACCGGCACGATGCCCGGATACTGGCCGGCGATCTCAAGCTTGGGCGCTGAAAAGTCTGAAATGAGCACTTTGGAGCATCCGCCCGCCAGCGCGGCGAGCGCGATCATGATGCCGATCGGGCCGCAGCCGACGACGACGGCGACGTCGCCGGGCACGATGCGGGCGCGCGCCGCCGCCTGCATGCCGATGGCGAAGGGCTCGACCATCGCGCCCTCGGCGAAGGAGACATTGTCCGGCAATTTGTAGGTGAAGGCCGCCGGATGGACGGCGTAGGGTGCCAGCACCCCATGCACCGGCGGCGTCGCCCAGAAGCGGACGTCCGGATCGACATTGTAGATGCCGAGCTTCGTCGCGCGCGACGCAAGGTTCGGCACGCCCGGCTCCATGCAGACGCGGTCGCCGACCTTCAGGCTCGTGACGTTGGCGCCGACCTCGATGATCGTGCCCGACGCCTCGTGGCCGAGCACCATCGGCTGGCGCACGATGTAGCTGCCGATGGCGCCATGCGTGTAGTAATGCACGTCGCTGCCGCAGACGCCGACCGTGTGGATGGCGATCCGGACATCGTCCGGTCCGACATCTTGCGGCAGCGCGATCTCGCGCAGCGACAGTTCGCCTTTTTTTTCAAGCACCAGTGCCCGCATCGGGTATCCTCGCTTCAACTTTTCTTTTGCCGGAAAACGGAATTCAGGAAGCCGCTCAGAACGCCGAGGAAGAGCAGCGGCGGCAGCGACAGGAGCACCACCGAGGCGTTGAGGATGCCCCACGGCACGTTCATGCCTTGCTGGGACAGCTCGGACGCCACGATCGGCAGCGTCTTGGCGTTGGAGCTCGACAACATCAGCGCGATGAGGAACTCGTTCCAGACCAAGACAAAGCTGAAGGCGATGGCGCCGATCAGCGAGCGCGCCGCGACGGGAAGCGCGATCCGCCAGAACACCGAATAGGCGCCGTAGCCGTCGACGAAGGCCGCTTCCTCGATCTCCTTCGGCACGCCTTGGAAAGCCGGAATGGCAAGCCACATGATCACCGAAATGGTCAGCAGCGAGTAGGTGACGATCAGCGCCGGCAAACTGTCGTAGAGTCCGACCTGCAGCCAGATCACCATCAGCGGGATGGCGACCGCCACCGGCGGCAGGAAGCGCAGCGATAATACGAAGAACTGGATGTCGCCGGCGAAGCGGTTGGGATATCGCGCCACCGCATAGGCCGCCGGCAGGCCGAGCACGATGCCGATCAGCACCGCCGCGCCGCAAGCGACCGCGGAGTTGCAGAGCCCGGTCAGCACGCTGTCGCGGCCGAGGATGTAGCTGATGTTGGCCAGCGTCGGCGTGAAGACCACCTTCGGCACGCGGGTGATGATGTCGACATTGTTCTTCAACGCATTGAGCGCCGTCCAGAGAAGCGGAAACACGGCCAGGAACCCGGCCAGCGCCAGGACGGTTTTCGCGATCAGGCGGCCCGGTCTCAATCGATATTGCTTCATGCCTGCACCCGCTTCCAAAGCATGGTGAAGGTGATGACGGTCGCGATCATCATCAGCACCGCCATGGCCGAGGCGTAGGAAACCTTGCCGGATTCGATGAAGCCTTGCGAGAAGGCGTACATGTCGAGCGTTTCGGTCGCGACGCCCGGCCCGCCGCGCGTCATCACATAGATCAGGTCGAAGGAGCGCAGCGACTCGATCATCTTGACGAACATCAGGCTGATCAGCGGTGCCTTCAGCATCGGCAAGGTCACATAGGCATGGATCTGCCAGCGCCTGGCGTGGTCGAGCCTGGCCGCCTCGATCGGCTGCGGCGGCAAGGTCTCAAGCAGCTTCAGCACGATGACGGCGAAGAACAGCCCCCATTGCCAGACATCGACCGAGGCGACGGCGAACAATGCGGTGCCGGGTTTGGACAGCGGATCGAAGATCAGCCCGCCGGTGAGGAGCCGGTAGGGATAGGTGGCGATGCCGTAGAGCGGGTGGTAGGCGAACTTCCAGACGAAGGCGGCCGAGACGCGCGGCAAAAGCACCGGGATGATGAACAGAAGGCAGTAGAAATTGCGCAGGCGTGGGCCGGCCACCTCGAACATCAGCACGCCGAGCCCGATCGCCGCCACCATCGTCGCGACGACCGTGACGATCTCCCATTTCACCGAAACCCAGACGGCGTTGAGGAAGCGGCGATCGGCAAAGAGGTCGGCGAAGTTCGAGAACCACACCCAGGAATAGCCGGTCGTGCTCAGCTCGCGGCTCTGCAGCGCGATGACGACCGCATAGAGCGTCGGCACCATCGACAGCACCAGAAGGATGGCTAAGGTCGGAACCAGAAATGTGACCGGCAGGGAAGAGCGTCGGCGCATGGCCTATCCTCGGGTGTATTTGGGTCGTTGGTAGAACCCGCGGCGCGGATCCCAGCATTCCTTCGAATGCCGTGGACCGTACGCCGCGGGCGGGAGGATTACTTCTTCTTCACCAGCTCGTTGGCATAGGCCTCGAGCTCGTTGAGGCCGCCCTTGATGTCGGTGCGCGTGCCGGTGACCAGTTCTTCCAGAATGATGCCCCAGCGGTCGCCGAGGTCGGGCCAGCGCGGATCCTGCCAGAAGTTCACCGCCGTCACCTTGCCGGTTTCGGCCAGCGCCTGGCCGAGATCGGCGCCGTAGATGTCGGCGAATTCCTTGCTGGAAAGAATGCTGGTGCGGTTCAACTCGCCGAACTGATGCGCATCGAGCCGGCGCTTCTCGTTCTCCTTCGACGTTGCCCAGGCGATGAACAGGCCGGCGCATTTCTTAGCCGCGTCATCGGCATTGGCCTTGGTGCCGATGGCGAGCCCATGGCCGTAGCCGCCGCCCGGCAGCGGCGAGGGCGGCGGCAGGAAGCCGACCTTGCCGACCACCTGCGATGTCTTCGGGTCGACCGCCATGCCCGACAGCGGCGTCGATTCGACGAGGATGGCGACCTGGCCGGAGAGGAAGGCGCCGGTCGATTCATCCCAGCTGCCGGTCTGCGTGCCGGGCGCCGAGTCCTTGAACAGCTTGAGATAGGTCTCCGTCGCCTTCACCGCCGCGTCCGAATTGAAAGCCGGCTTGTCGCCGTCGAACCACTTGCCGCCATAGGCCTTGAAGAACGGCATCCAGCGCCAGACATTGGCGCCCGAGCCGCGCGCGCCGCGCAGCGCGATGCCGTACATGCCCTTGTCGGCGTTGGTCAGCTTCGGCACGTCGGCGATCAGCTCGTCCAGCGTCTTCGGCGGCTGGATGCCGGCGGCTTCCAGCACGTCCTTGCGGTAGACCATCAGGTCGCCGCCGCCGGTGAGCGGCGCAAACCACACCTTGCCGTCATAGGTGGCGACCTTCTGGCGGCCCGGATCGAAATCGGCGTAGTCATAGTCAGCCGGATAATAATCGGTCAGCGGCACGATCCAGCCCGAGGAGGCGAACAGCGCCACATTGGCCTCGTCGACATAGTAGACGTTGTAATTGCCGACGGTGGAAGCATCGGCGCGCGACTTGGCGCGGCGGTCGTTCTCGTTGAGGTAGTCGATCTGGAAGCCGGCGCCGGAGAGCTTTTTGAACTCGTCCTTGGAGTCCTCCAGAAGCGTCAGGCCGTCGCGCGGTTGCGCCAGCACCTTGACCGGCGCCGAGCAGACGGGCGCCTGGGCAAGTGCTGCGGTTGACACGGAAGCGGTAAGCACGAACGCTGCGCCGAGGCTGGCAGCGAGCCGGTTTGAATTCATTGGTTTTCTCCTCCAGGAACACTCGCGAAAAGCGGCAGGTCCTCGGATTAAGCGACCCTCACCGTCGCCCGTAGGACCTTCCACCCGTCGCCAAAATGAGCAGTTGGAGAGAGCGAGGCTAGAAGCCCCGTTGCAGCAGATCTGTACTTTTATGCATTGTGCGGCGCAAAAGATGGCGCGGGCAGAGTCTGCCCGTCACACGAGTATCAGTGCTATCGGAGTGGTCGTATCTCGGCTGTCCTACGCCCTTAGCGTAAGCCGCTGCCGCGACAGCTTGCGATAGGATGACGGCGTCATCTTGTGCTTGCGCAGGAAGGCGCGGTTGAAGTTCGAGATGTTCATGTAGCCGACCTGGAAGCAGATGTCGGTGATCGGGATATCGGTGTCTGCGAGCAGCTTGCAGGCCTGCCAGAGCCTGAGCTTGGCGAGGTGGTCGCTGAAGGAATTGCCGGTGTTCTTCTGGAAGAAGCGGGAAAAACTGCTTTCGCTCATGCCGGCCAGTTGAGCCACGTCCGGCAGCTTCAGGTCCTCGGCGAAATGCTGGAACAGGTAGGTCAGTGAGCGTTGCACGATATCCAGCGACTCCGCGTCGAGAAGCGGGGAGAAATCCGGCGACGACAAAAGCTGGTATTCGTCGGTGGTGGCCAGAAGCTCGAGCAGCTCGAGGAACATGCGGAACCGCGCCAGCCCGTGCACCTCGCCCATCCGTTCCATCAGCTCGGCGCCGTCGAGCGCCGTCCGGCCATGGAAGACCATGCCGCGCAGCGAGCGCTCCAGGAACGGCTCCAGCTCACGCAGTTCCGGCAGCAGCCCGGATGAACCGCGCAGCCGCTCGGGATCGAACTGCAGCACGATATCGCGGCCCTCGATCAGTTCGCCGGGCTGCACCGCCGTCACCCAGTCATGCGGCAGCCCGCCGCCGACGATCGTCAGGTAGCCCGGCCCGAATTCGCCGATATGGTCGCCGACCAGCACCACGCCGGACGATTTCCTGAGCAGGTGGATTTCGTATTCCGGATGGAAATTCCAGACATTGCGCTCCCACGGATAGTCGTCCAGCCGCCACAGGAAACTTTCGCTTGCCTCCGTCACGATGTGCTCGAAGGCAGGCGCCGTGCGCGGGATCGCGGCCGTGTTCTTTCTGCGCCTGAACGGCATTCATTCCTCCCGGCATAGCGCGCCGGTTGCGCATGCCCGCGGGCATCCGTAGCAGCCCGCGGCTGGCAAATGAAAGAGGCGTCGGGCAAACACGGTTCCGCCTGGATCAATCGCTAGCCAGGCCTCCTCCTTGCCAACATACCGCTTTTCGTCCAAAAGCCGACGCAAATGGCGCCATTTTGCGCCGTTGTGTACGGCTTCCGGCCTTTTTGCCGACGCGCCGTGTTCTGAAAGAGCGGAACAATGTCTGCGATCGAAGCCGGCGCTCGCGCGCCGGAAAACCTTTGGCGTCAGGAAATCAGGGCGACGATCGCGCTCGCCTGGCCGATGGTGCTGACCAATCTCGGCCAGACGGCCATGACCGCGACCGACGTCATGATGATGGGCCGGCTCGGGCCCGATACGCTCGCCGCGGGCGCGCTGGGCTCCAACCTCTATTTCATGCCGCTGATCTTCGGCCTCGGCCTGATGCTGGCGACCTCGCCGATGATGGCGACCGAGCTCGGCCGTCATCCACACTCCGTGCGCGACCTGCGCCGCACCGTGCGCCAGGGCCTGTGGCTGGCGATCCTGATCTCGATCCCCATCTGGATCTTCCTTTCGCATGGCGAAGAGGTGCTTCTGGCCATGGGCCAGAAGCCGGAGCTTGCGCATCAGGCCGGCATCTATCTGCACTGGCTGCAATGGGCGGTGCTGCCCTTCTACGGCTATATCGTGTTGCGTTCCTTCATCTCGGCGCTGGAGCGGCCGGGCTGGGCGCTGATCATCGTTTTCGTCGCGGTCGCCTGCAACGCCTTCTTCAACTGGGTGTTCATGTTCGGCAATCTCGGCGTCAGGTCGATGGGCATCGCCGGCTCCGGCCTCGCCACCACCTTGTCCAGCACGCTGATGTTCGTCGGCCTGGCGGCGGTGGTGATGCTCGAGAAGAAGTTCCGCCGCTACCGTCTGTTCGGCCGTTTCTGGCGCTCCGACTGGCCGCGTTTCCGCGGGTTGCTCAGGCTCGGCCTGCCGATCGCCGGCATCCTCGCCTTCGAGGTGACGATCTTCAACGCGGCGGCCCTGCTGATGGGCCTGATCGATGCGGATTCGCTGGCCGCGCACGCCATCGCCATCCAGATCGCCTCGATCTCCTTCATGGTGCCGCTCGGTCTCAACCAGGCGGTCACGGTCCGGGTCGGCCTTGCGCATGGCGCCGGCAATCCTGAGGGCGTTTCGCGCGCCGGCTGGACCGCCTTTGTCATCGGCGTCTCCTTCATGGCGCTGATGGGCCTGGTGATGATTCTGTGGCCGCATCTCCTGATCGGCGCCTTCATCGATCTCGCCGACCCGGCCAATGCCAGGGTGATCACGCTTGCCGTGTCCTTCCTGGTGTTCGCGGCGCTGTTCCAGATTTTCGACGGCGCCCAGGCGGTCGCGGCCGGCATGCTGCGCGGCCTGCACGACACCAAGGTGCCGATGATCTATGCGGCGATCGGCTATTGGGGCGTCGGCCTGCCGCTCGGCGTGCTGCTCGCCTTCCATTTCGGCCTGAACGGCGTCGGCATCTGGATCGGCCTGGCGTCGGGACTGGCCGTGGTGGCGGCGCTCCTGCTCGCGCGCTGGCTCAGGCGCGACCGCATCGCGCCGGCGCTGTCCTTCGGGCATTGACGAGAAAGGCTGCCGGCCCGACCGGCAATCTTGAGCCGGCTCAGCGCACCGGCGCCTGCTTTTCGAGCCGCCGTGCGTATTGCGTCAGCGGAAAACACATGACGAAGAAGATCAGCGCCACCAGCCCGTAGACCTTGAACGGTTCGAAGGTCGCGTTGTTGATGGCGTTGGAGGTCCTGACCAGCTCCTCGAAGCCGATGATCGAGGTCAGCGCCGTCGATTTGATGAGCTGCACCAGGAAGCCGACGGTCGGCGCGCGGGTGATGGCGAAGGCCTGCGGCAGGATGATCAGCCTGAGTTCCTGCAGATAGTGCAGCCCGAGGCTGGCGCCGGCGTCCCATTGGCCGCGTGGCAGTGCGTCCACGCCGCTGCGCCAGATCTCGGCCAGATAGGCGCTGGCGAAGAAGGTGAGCCCGAGCACCGCCGCCGTCCACGGCTCGATGCGCAGCCCCAGCATCGGCAGGCCGAAGAACATCAGGAAGAGCTGCATCAAAAGCGGCGTGCCCTGGAACAGCGCGATATAGCCCGAGGCGATGCGCTTCACCCATTTGTTTTTGGCGATGCGGAAGAACAGCACGGCCAGCCCGACCAGCGCGCCGCCGATGAAGGCGGCGAGCGACAAGAGCACCGTCCAGCGCGCGGCGAGCAGGAGGTTGCGCACGATATCCCAGAAGGTGAACTCGATCATGACACGCCTGCTCCAAGCGCCCGGCGCCCGCTGGCGACCAGCAGCCGGCGCAGCCCCATCGACAGGCCGAGATAGACCATCGTCACCACGAAATAGGTCTCGAAAGCGCGGAAGGTGCGGGCCTGCAGCATATCGGCCTCGTAGGTCAGTTCGCGTACCGCGATCTGCGACACCACGGCCGATTCCAGCATCATGATGACGATCTGGCTGGTCAGCGCCGGGTAGATCACCTTCAGCGCCTGCGGCAGCACGATCTTGACGAATACTTGGCGGGGCCTGAGGCCGAGAGCCAGCGCTGCCTCGGTCTGGCCGCGCGGCACGGCGTCGAGCCCGGCGCCGACGATCTCGATCGTATAGGCCGCCATGTTGAGCGTCATCGCCAGCATCGCGGCCAGGATCGGGTCCAGCCTGATCCCGAGCGTGGGCAGCCCGAAGAAGATGAAGAACAGCTGCACCAGGAACGGCGTGTTGCGCATGACCTCGACATAAACGCCGATGGCCAGCTGAAGCGGCTTGGGGCCGTTTCTTTTGCCGGCGGCGCCCAGGATGCTGAGGAAGGTGCCGGCGAGCGTGGTGACGGCGATCAGAAGCAGCGTCATCGCCGCGCCGCGCGCGATCACGCCCGCCGCACCCGCAAGCCAGCCGAAGTCGAGGCTGTAGCCCATGGCGATCGACCTTGTTGGAACAGTCGGAGCGGCTCAGCGCTTTGTCACGAGCTGAGCCGCCCTGGAGATCAATCCTTGAGGTTGTCGGGGTTGAGCGGCGTCTTCAGCCAGGCCTTCGAGCTCTCATCGAGCTTGCCCTCGGCGAGCATCTTGGCGACGGCTTCGTTCACCGCCTTCTTCAGCCGGTCCTCGTTCTTGTTGAGGCCGATATGCGAGGGCGAGGTCAAAAGCTGGAATTTCTGCTCCGGCTTCAGCGCATCCTGCTTCGCCAGCACCTGCGCGCCGACATCGTTGCCCACGACCATCAACTGCGTCTGGCCGGAGATGAAGGCCTGGATGACGGAATTGTAGTTGTCGAAGCGGCGGATGTCGGCGGAAGCCGGCGCCGCCTGGGTCAGCGAAGTATCTTCCAGCGTGCCGCGATTGACGGCGATCGACTTGTCGGCAAGGTCTTCCTTGCCTTTGACGGCGAGCTCGGCCGGGCCGATGACGGCGATGTAATAAGGCGCGTAGGCGGCCGCGAAATCGATCACCTGCTCGCGCTCCTTGGAGTAGCCGACGCTCATCAATATATCGACGCGCTTGTCGGTGAGATAAGGGATGCGGTTCTGGCCGGTGACGCTGACCAGGTTGAGCTTCACCTTCAAGGCATCGGCGATCGCCTGCGCCACGTCGATGTCATAGCCCTTGATGCTCATATCGGCGCTGGCCGAGGAGAAGGGCGGGAAGTCCGAGAAGATGCCGACATTGATGGCGCCGGCCTTGGTGATGTCGTCGACGGCGTCGGCCTTGGCGGCTTGGGTGGCGAGACCGGCGCCGAGCATCATGGCTGCCGCGATGGCGGATTTCAGAACATTGCGAAGAGTCATTTTCTGGTTCCCCTGCTGGAAGCTTGTTTGTTGCGTCCGGCCGCCGGCTCCAGCGCGGCGGCCGTATCCGTTCGATGTCTTAGCCCTTCTTGATCGCCGGGCTGAACACCATCAGGCTCAGGATTTCGAACAGGACCTGGGCGCCGACATGGGCCGTGTTGGTGGTCGCGTCATATTGCGGGGCCACCTCGACTACGTCGCCGCCGACGATGTTGAGGCCCTTCAGCCCGCGCAGCAATTCGAGCACCTCGCGCGTCGTCAGCCCGCCGACTTCCGGCGTGCCGGTGCCAGGCGCGAAGGCCGGATCGATGCTGTCGACGTCGAAGGAGATGTAGGTCGGGCCGTCGCCGACGATTTTCCGTGCCTTCTCGATGATGGCCGGGATGCCGAGCCCGGTCACTTCCTCGGCATGCACGACGGTCATGCCGGACTCGTAGGTGAACTCCCACAGATATTCGGCCGAGCCGCGGATGCCGATCTGGATCGTGCGCGAGGGATCGAGCACGCCGTCCAGCACCGCGTTGCGGAACGGCCCGCCATGATGGAATTTGGTCATGTCGAACAGCCCGCTGGTATCGCAATGGGCGTCGATATGGATCATGCCGACCGGCGCCTTTTTGCCGACCGCCTTCAGGATCGGATGGCTGATCGAATGGTCGCCGCCGACTGAGAGCGGCAGCACGCCGGCATCGACGATCTGGTTGGTGCGCTTTTCGATGTCCTCATGGCTGATCTCCAGCCGGTAGCGGCTGCGGAACGGCGTGTCACCGATGTCGGCGACGCGCAGCTCATGCGTCGGCGCGCATTCCAGCACGTGGTTGTAGGGGCCGATGCGCTCGATGGCGCGCAGCGCCCGCGGCCCGAAGCGAGAGCCGGGACGGTTGGTGACGCCGAGATCCATCGGCACGCCGATCATCGCCACGTGCAGGTCGCCGAAATCCGGGTTCTCGGCAGCGATTTCGCGGTAGGGCGCGGCGAGGAAGGTCGGGATGCCGGAATAGGGCGCGAGGCGCGTGCCCGATTTGTTGAAGATCTTGTCGGCGACCTTGCGGAATTTCGGATCGAACATCTCGCCGCCATGGCTCTCGCCATATTTGCGGCGCAACGCTTCGAGCTTGCCGCGATCGTAACCCATGTCCGGTCTCCTCTGCCTGCTGCCCGCACGGACGATTTGCCAAGCCAGCCTGTTGTCAGGCTGGATCGTTACCCGCTGTCCCTTGCGGATTTCATGTCTCTTGAAAGCTGTTCCGGGTAAAAGTGTCGGGCAGCCGCATTGAAAAATCAATTGATATTGTTAGGGTCTATGCTGTGAGAAAATCTCACAAAGTAGGAGCTCTCCATGGCCAAGCGCCTGCCGCCGCTGAACCCGCTGCGCGCCTTCGAAGCCGCGGCGCGGCAAGCCTCGCTGACCAAGGCGGCGGGTGAGCTCAACGTCACCCACGGCGCCGTCAGCCATCAGATCAAGGCGCTCGAGCAGTCGCTCGGCGTGAAGCTGTTCGAGCGCACCGGGCAGCGGGTGAAGTTGACGCCGCATGGCGCGGAGTTCCTGCCGGCGGTCTCGGCCGCCTTCGAGGGCATCGCCGCCGCCACCCAGCGCATGACCAGGCCGGCGAGTGCTGGCGCGCTCTCGGTCTCCTGCGTGCCGGCGCTGCTGCTGCTGTGGATGACGCCGCGGCTCGGCTCCTTCACGGCGCAATATCCAGACATCCAGCTGACGCTGATCCCGTCCAACGATCCCAAGGACATCCGTGCCGCGGACATCGACGTCTGCGTGCATTATGGCGACGGCGGCTGGAGCGACTGCTGGATACGCAAATGGTCGGGGCTGGAGCTCTTCCCCGTGGTCAGCCCGACGCTGATCAACAACCGGCCGATCCGCAGCGTCCGCGACCTCGCCGACCATGTGTTCCTGCATGGCGACGATGGCCGCGAATGGCACACCTGGCTGGCCGCCGCCGACGCGCTCGACCTGGAGCGCGGCCGCCGCCACCGTCTGGGTGATGCGCGCATGGCGACGGAGGCAGCCGTGCACGGCCATGGCGTCGCGCTCGGCGATTCCGTCACCGCGCGCGCCCTGCTTGCCAGGGGCATGCTCGTCGCGCCATTCACTTTGTCGGTGCCGGCGGTCGATGATTTCTACGTCGTCTGCCGCAATGAGATGCGTTCGGCGCCGATCGTCCAGCTCTTCATCGATTGGCTGTTCGCCGAAAAGGAGCAGGACGAGGCCCGCGCCGATGCGCCGGTGGCCGGTCGGGTGCCGAGCCGCAGGAAACGCCCGGCCCTGAAGGTTATCGGCGCCGGGGGCGTGTCCTGACGGCTGGACTTGCATAGCTGCTTTTTGTCGGGCCAGCTTGCAAAGCTGCAAGCGCGTTCGAAAATACAATGCTAAGAGGCATTCCCGCGGCTCGATCATGATCCCGAAAAGTGGAAACCTGTTTTCGGAAAAGATCGTGCTCCAACAGAAAGCTGGATCAGAAAGGCGATTCCACGAGACGCCATCCTGATCCGGCGAGCAACGAAAGCGCATTGAGACATGGCAAAGACCGATATAGCGCGCCGCGTCTACAACCACACCTGGAAGCTGGACCCGATCGTCCGCAGCCTGCTGGACACCGACTTCTACAAGCTTCTGATGCTGCAGATGATCTGGGGCATGTATCCCAAGGTCGACGCCACCTTCTCCCTGATCAACCGCACAACTTCGGTGCGCCTCGCCGACGAGATCGACGAGGGGGAACTGCGCGAGCAGCTCGATCATGCTCGTACGCTGCGCTTCTCGAAGAAGGAGATGATCTGGCTGGGCGGCAATACCTTCTATGGCCGCAAGCAGATCTTCGAGCCGGAATTCCTCGCCTGGCTCGAGGATTTCCGCCTGCCCGAATACGAGCTTTCCAGGCGCGATGGCCAGTTCGAGCTCTCTTTCGCCGGCCCCTGGATGTACACGACGCTCTGGGAAATCCCGGCTTTGGCCATCATCAACGAGCTCCGTTCGCGCGCGGCGATGCGCTCCTTCGGCCCGTTCGCGCTCGACGTGCTTTATGCCCGCGCCAAGGCCAAGATGTGGGACAAGACCGAGCGGCTCAAGGCGCTGCCGGGCATCCGCATTTCCGATTTCGGCACAAGGCGCCGCCATTCGTTCCTATGGCAGCGCTGGTGCGTCGAGGCGCTGAAGGAAGGCATCGGCGATGCCTTCACCGGCACGTCCAACGTGCTTTTGGCGATGGATAACGACCTCGAGGCTTTGGGCACCAACGCGCATGAACTGCCTATGGTCTTCGCCGCCCTTGCCAACTCCGAGGAGGAACTGAGGCAGTCGCCCTACAAGGTGCTGCAGGACTGGCAGCGCTACTATGGCGGCAACCTCCTGATCGTGCTGCCGGACACTTTCGGCACCGCCGCATTCCTGCGCGATGCGCCGGACTGGATTGCCGACTGGACCGGCTTCCGCCCCGACAGCGCGCCGCCGATCGAAGGCGGCGAGAAGATCCTCTCCTGGTGGCGCGAGAAGGGCAAGGATCCCAAGCAGAAGCTGCTCATCTTCTCCGACGGGCTGGAGGTCGAGACCATCGAGGAGGCCTATCGTCACTTCAAGGGCAAGGTGCGCATGTCCTTCGGCTGGGGCACCAATCTCACCAATGATTTCGAGGGCTGCGCGCCGACCGAAACCAAAAGCCTCGACGCCATCTCGCTGGTCTGCAAGGTCAGCGAGGCCAATGGCAGGCCGGCGGTGAAGCTGTCGGACAACCCCGCAAAGGCGACCGGAGATGAGAAGGAGATTAAGCGGTATCTGAGGATTTTCGGCGAGAAGGGGCGGGTGGAGCAGCTGGTGAAGGTGTGAGGGCGTTGGCCAACTGAGGTCGTCACGCGGGACAGCAAAGTTGGATAGGCTGAGTTCCTTCGCCCCCCTCTCTGTCCTGCCGGACATCTCCCCCTCAAGGGGGGAGATTAAGCTGTCATCTCCGCTTTCGCCAATCTTCGACGTTGCTAGGAAGGAGCCGGCGCCGAAACTGCCAATCTCCCCCC
>CCNB01000016.1:153935-169617 GCA_000824785.1 Mesorhizobium plurifarium
GGACAGAGAGGGGGGCCGTAGAACGCCGTCGCCACAGGTTAGCCTTCCCTTTCGCTTTCTTCGCCTTCCTTCCCAACCCAGCCTTCGCCCACGCCTCCGATCGCGGCCATGTCCTGCTTCTCCCGACGGGCTACTACATCGCCGGCGGCGCTTTTGCGGTGGCGGTCAGCTTCCTCGTCCTGGCGCTGCTGCCGCCTGCCGCCCTCGACCGCTTCTGGCGTCGGCGCCTGTCCTTGTTCACCGTCAGCGACGCTCCACGCGCCATCGTCAGCCTTATTTCCTTTGCCGGCTTCACATTTCTGGCTGCCGCCGGCCTTTTCGGCAGCCGCGACCCGCTTTCCAACCCGCTCCCCCTTGTGGTCTGGACGCTGCTGTGGGCCGGTTTCACGCTGCTGCAGGGCGTGTTCGGTGACCTCTGGTCGTGGCTCAACCCATGGTACGGCCCTTGGCGCGTCGCCGCTTGCGTCTTCGGCCTTCAGCCTGGCGAGGCAAAGCCGTCACGCCTGCCGCCATGGTTCGGCTTCTGGCCGGCCTTCGCGCTGTTCTTCGCCTTCGCCTGGTTCGAGCTGATCGATCCGGCGCCCGACGATCCGGCCCGGCTGGCTTTTGCCGCAGGCATCTACTGGTTGGCGTGCTTTGTCGCGATGTTCATCTTCGGCCACGACGCCTGGAGCAAGCGCGGCGAATTCCTCACGGTCTTCTTTTCCATGGTCGCCCGCTTCGCGCCGCTTGAGCGCCGCGATGGCCGGCTGTCGCTCTGCTGGCCCGGTGCCAAGCTGTTCGCGGCCGAGCCGCTGCCGCCGAGCGGCACGGCTTTTCTTCTTCTGGCGCTCTCTTCGGTGTCCTTCGACGGCCTGTCGAAAACTTTCTTCTGGCTTGGCCTGTTCGACGTCAATCCGCTGGAATATCCCGGCCGCACCGCGCTGATCGGCATCGGCAGCTTCGGCCTCGTGCTCACCTTTGTCCTGCTCGCGGCCGTGTTCGCGTTCGCCGTATTTCTCGGCCAGCGCCTCGCCGGCGACGCGCCGTCGTTCGCAAAAGCCGCCGGCCTGCTGGTCTGGTCGATCGTGCCGATCGCGCTTGCCTATCATATCGCGCATTATCTGACCGTGCTCCTGGTCGACGGCCAGTACGCGCTGGTCGCGATCTCCGATCCTTTCGCGCTCGGCTGGAACCTGTTCGGCACCGCCAACAGGATGGTCGAAGCCGGCGTCGTCGCCGGCGCCGAGTCGGCCTGGTGGCTATGGAACCTGCAGGCGGGCGTCATCATCGCCGGCCATGTGCTGGCGGTCCTGATCGCGCACGGGCTCGCCTGGCGGCTGCATCCGCAAGCCTCCCGCGCGGCGCTCAGCCAGCTTCCGCTGACACTCCTGATGATCGCCTATACGATATTCGGCCTTTGGTTGCTTGCCACGCCGACGGCGGGATGAGAGAAGGGCGCCGCTGAATACCGTTGGGGAAGCTCGCTTGCCAGCTTACGGCTTTGGTGATTTAGTTTGTACACATGCAATTTTCGCGTCCTCCGAGCGCGGAGGATCGAGCCGCCTTATCGCTGGTCAAAACTGAAAAAACAGGGGAACGGACATGGCTGACAAGAACGGATTTTTCGACCTCTCCAAGACGACGCTGTCGCGCCGCACCGCGCTGAAGGGCATCGCCGCCGGTGCCGGCCTGGCGCTGGCCCCCGGCTTCGTCCGCTACAGCCAGGCGCAGAGCTCAGCGCCGATCAAGATCGGTTTCCAGTCGCACCGCACCGGCATCGGCGCCGCCTATGGCCGCTGGTACGAGAAGACGAGCGCTGCCGCCGTCAAGGCGATCAACGATGCCGGCGGCATAGGCGGCCGCAAGGTCGAGTTGGTGATCGAGGATGACGGCACCGATCCGGCGCGCGGCGCCGAGGTGGTCAACAAATTCGCCAAGCAGCACAAGACCGACATCGTCTTCGGCACCTTGTTCTCGCATGTCGTGATCGGCTCGGCGCCCGCCGCCGGCGAGAACAAGATCCCCTATTTCGTGGTCAGCGAAGGCCATCACGTCGCCTCCACCAAGCTCAACCGCTACGTCTTCCAGCCCGGCATCACCGATGTGAAGAGCCAGATCCAGTCGATGGCGCCGTGGATTGCGGCGAACGCCGGCAAGAAGGTGACGCAGATCTTCCCCGACTTCGCCTTCGGCTACGACCATCGCGACTACCTGCCGCCGGCGCTGAAGGCGCAAGGTGGTGACGTGATCGCCCAGATCGCCATCCCGCCGACGGAAAGCTCCTTCACGAAGTACTTCCCGCAGATCCCGGCCGAGACCGAGGTGATCTACCACGTCATGGTCGGCCCTGCGGTGCTCACCTTCGTCAAGGAGCTCGGCGAGTTCTACGGTTCGCAACGGCCGCAGCTCTTCGGCTTCATCGATTCGCTCGAAGCCGTCGACATCAACAGCCCCGGCCTCGAATTCCTCGACGGCAGCCACTTCTGGGAAGGCTCGCCGCGCTACGCGCAGCCCGACGATTCGGCCGCGCAAAAAGCCTATCGCGCCGCCGTCGGCATCGACGACAATGGCGCCGCCGTCGGCGACCCCAAGGACGTCTCCACTGCCGCCCACATGTTCGGCTGCTGGGAGACGCTCTATGTCGTCAAGAAGGCGATGGAGGATGCCGGCTACAAGGGACCCGAGGACCGCGCCAAGCTGGTCGAGGCCACCGAGGCGCTGAAGGAATTCGCCGAAGGTCCGGAGCATCCGCAGGGCCCGAAAACCTTCAACGGCAAGATCCACCAGTGCTTCGGCATCCAGAACATCTCCAAGGTCGAAGGCGGCAAGCTCAAGGTCGTCCACAAGACCAAGATCGAGGACGGTCTCTACGAGGCTGAGGGGGATTATACGACGCAGGCGCTGTGAGTTTAGCTGCTCCTGCGAACGTGAGCGCCAAGGCACCCCCCTCTGGCCTGCCGGCCATCTCCCCCGCAAGGGGGGAGATCAGCAGTTCACGCGGCGGCGCCTACCTCGCGACGTTGGCGATTGGCGAAGCCCGCGATGGCATTCAATCTCCCCCCTTGCGGGGGAGATGCCCGGCAGGGCAGAGGGGGGTGCCTCGCGCATCCGTTCGCGTGTAATGCACTTCGGACCCCACCTCCTCCTCGCCGCTCTCGAAGGCCTCGTCACCTCCGCCGTGCTGGCGTTGACGGCGCTCGGCCTGTCGCTGGTGTTCGGCGTCATGCGCGTCGTCAATGTCGCGCATGGCGAGTTCTTCATGCTGGGCGCGGTGCTCGCCTGGGCGGTCTCGACGGCGATCTCCGGCCATCCGGCCATCGGCTTCGTGGCGGCGCTTGTGATCGCGCCCTTGCTCGTCGGCCTGGTCGCGCTCGTCGCCGAGCGTCTGGTGCTGCGCCGGCTGAACTACAATCCCGAAGGCACCATCGTCGCCACCATCGGCATGCTCTACATCATCCAGCAGCTGGCGCTGACCTTCTACGGCCCCGAGGCCCGCCCCGTGGAGCCGCCCTTCAGCTACCGCATCCTTTTGCCGTGGTTCGGCTATTCCGGCTACAAGCTGTCGGTGGTCGCGGCCTCCGCCATTCTGCTGGTGATCACCTGGCTGGTGCTGACCCGGACGAAGATCGGCCTGACCATGCGGGCCACGCAATATGACCGCGAGACGGCGCAGGCCTTCGGTATCCCGGTCGAGCGCGTCTATGCCGGCGTCTTCGCCGTCGGCGCCATGCTGGCGGCGATCGCCGCCGTGCTGATCGTACCGATCAGCCAGGCGCATTACCTGATGGGGCAGGACCCGCTGCTGCTCTCCTTCATCGTCGTCATCATCGGCGGTCTCGGCTCGTTGCGCGGCACGGTGGTAGCCGCCGTCCTGATCGGCCTTTCCGACGGCATCGTCTCGATGTTCTTCTCGCCGACGCTCGCCAAGATCATCGCCACGCTTGTGGTCGCCTTGGTGCTGGTGTTCCGGCCGCAGGGCCTGTTCGGGACGACGTCCAGATGAGGGATGCTTCGCCGGCAACGACCTATGCCTTGCACATCGGCGTCATCGCGCTTCTCTTCGCGCTGAACTTCGTCCTGCCGGATTATCACCAGGGTCTCTTCGCCCGCATCATGGCGCTGGCCGTCTTTGCCATGGGCTACAATCTGCTCTTCGGCTATGTCGGTCTGCTCAGCCTCGGCCACGCCATGTTCTTCTCGGCCGGCCTCTATGGCGCGGGCTTGACCGTCTATCATCTCGGCTGGGGCGTCCCGGAAGCCTTTATCGCTGGTATCGCCTGTGGCGCGCTGCTCGCGTTGGTCATCGGCCTGCTGGCGCTGCGCACCTCCGGCGTCGCCTTCATGATCGTCACCATGATGTTCGCGCAGGTCTTCTATCTGCTGATCCTCTATTTCGCCGCCTGGACCGGCGGCGACCAGGGCCTCGTCATCCAGCAGGCATCGCGGGTGGTCTCGATCGGCGCCGCCTCCTTCGACCTGACCGATCCGACCGTGCGCTACATGAGCGCGCTGGCGCTGTTCGCGGTCGTGCTCCTCATCACTTTGGCCATCGTCCGCTCCCGCTTCGGCCGTGTCCTGGTGGCGATCCGCGAGAACGAGGAGCGGACAAAAATGCTGGGCTACGATACGGTCGCCAACAAGCTCGTTGCGGTCGTTGCCTCTGGCGCCATCTGCGCGGCGTCCGGTGCTGCTTATGCCTTGCTGTTCGGCTATGTCGGCTCGAGCTTCGCGTCGATCCAGTACTCGATCCTGCCCCTGCTCTGGGTGTTGCTCGGCGGCGCCGCGACCACGCTCGGGCCGCTCATCGGCACGCTGTTCATGTATTATGTCACCGACATCACCAGCGGCTTCACCTCCGCCTATCTCCTGATCGTCGGCGTGGCGCTCATCCTCTTGGTGCTGTTCTTCCCGAAAGGCGTCCTGGGCAGCATCCGCGAACGCTGGCTGGGGTGGCTGCCATGAAGCCGCTGCTCACCACCAAGGGCCTGTCGCGTAATTTCGGCGGCCTGCGCGCCGTCGACGGCGTCGACTTCGCGCTCATGCCTGGCGAGATCCGCGCCATCATCGGCCCCAACGGGGCCGGCAAGACCACTTTCGTCAGCCTGCTCTCGGGCCGTATCCGGCCGTCCTCCGGCATGATCGTCTTCGACGGCGCCGACATCACCGCCATGCCGGCTTATAAACGGGTTCGCCTTGGCGTCGCCTATACGTTCCAGATCACCAGCGTCTTCGCCAACCTTACCGCCTTCGACAATGTCGCGCTGCCGGTGCAGCGCACGCTGACGGACGGCCGCTCCAAGGGGCAGGTGAGGAGCGGCGTCATGGCGGCGCTGGAGCGCACCGGCCTTGCCGACCGCGCCGGCACTTTGGCCGCACACCTTTCCTATGGCCATCAGCGCCTGCTCGAAGTGGCGATGGGCCTGGCGCTGAAGCCGCGTTTGCTCATCCTCGACGAGCCGACGCAAGGCCTGGCTGACGGCGAGATCGACAATTTCATCACGCTGGTGCGAGAGATCGCCAAGGACGCCACCGTGCTTTTGATCGAGCACAACATGCCGGTGGTCATGCAGCTTGCGAACCGCATCACCGTCTTCAATTCGGGAAAGATCCTCGCCGAAGGCACGCCGGGTGAGATCCGCGCCCATACGCAAGTGCAGGACGCCTATCTCGGAGCGACCCATGGCTGATGCGTCGTTGCTCGCCATTTCCGGCCTCGACTGCTTCTATGGCGAGGTGCAGGTGCTCTACGGCCTCGATCTCGTCTTGAACAAGGGCGAGGTGCTTTGCCTGTTCGGCCGCAACGGTGCCGGCAAGACGACCACGCTGAAGGCGATCATGGGGCTGGTGCCGGCATCGGCCGGCTCGATCAAGCTGGACGGCAAGGAACTGACCGGGCTTGCCGCGCATGACGTGCCGAAGGCAGGCGTCGCCTATGTGCCGCAGGGCCGGCGTCTGTTCGCCGAGATGACGGTGGCGGAAAACATCGAGATAGGCCTGATGGCGCGTGGCAAGGGCAAGCAGGCGCGTGAAGACGTCCTCGACCTTTTTCCTTTGCTCAGGGAGCGGCTGAAGCAGCGTTCCGGCACGCTGTCCGGCGGCGAGCAGCAGATGCTGGCCATGGCCCGCGCGCTCTGCCTCGAACCGCAAGTGCTCTTGCTCGACGAGCCGACCGAGGGGCTGATGCCGTCGATGATCGCGAAGATCCGCGAGACGGTGGCCAAGCTGCGCGAGCTAGGCGTCTCCACCATCCTTGTCGAGCAGCGTGTCGATGCGGTGCTATCGGTGGCGGATCGGGTTTGCTTCATCGAGAACGGCCGCAACCGCGAAACGGTCGATGTCGAGGCGTTGCGGGCGGATCCGTCGGCGGTGCGGAGATATGTGGGTGTTGGCTGAGGATTACCCTCCCCCTTTGTGGGGAGGGTCGCTGCGAAGCAGCGGGGAGGGGGCAGCGCNNAGGGGGGGGGGGGGCGGCGGGGGGGGGGGGGGGGGGGGGCCCAGCGCCGACCCCCACCCGGACCTGCGGTCCGACCTCCCCACAAGGGGGAGGTAAGGCTCCGCGCCGCCTCAGTTGAAAAACAAAAACCCTGCGATCAGAAACGTCGGGATCAGCACCGCACCCGACCACGCCATATAGCCGAAGAAGCCCGGCATCTTGAAGCCGCGATGCCTGGCGATGGCGAAGACCATGAAGTTGGGCGCGTTGCCGATATAGGTGTTGGCGCCCATGAATACCGCGCCGGCAGAGACCGCGGCAAGCGTCGAGGCGGCCTCCGTCATCAGGTGGTGCGCATCGCCGCCGGCAAGCTCGAAGAACACCAGATAGGTCGGCGCGTTGTCGAGGAAGGAGGACAGCGCCCCGGTCAGCCAGAAATAGGCGAGATCGTTGGGCTGGCCGTCGGCGGATGTGACAAGCGCCACCAGCGGCGCCAGCGCGCCGTCGTGGCCGGCCCGCAGGATGGCAATGACCGGCACGATGCAGATGAAGATGCCGGCAAAGAGTTTCGCCACCTCGGCGATCGGGCCCCAGGTGAAGCCGTTCGCCTGCCTGTGACTCTTGTACGAGACTTTGAGCGACAGGAAGGCCAGTGCCAGGATGATGGCATCGCGCACCAGGTTCTGCAACTCGAGCCCGACGCCCAGCACGGAAACGCTGATGCCCGGCTTCCAACTGGCCGAAAGCAGGATGGCGCCGATGACGCCGGCGAGCAGCGGCAGGTTGGCAAGGCCGCGCAGGCGAACCTTCGTGTCCGGCGTCGGGTCCTTGATCTTCGGCATGCCGCCCTCGCGGCGGTGCAGCACGACATCGAGCGCCAGGAAGACGATGAGCACCAGTCCGCCGGTGAACAGCGTCTCGCGCCACAGGTTAGCGGTGGTCCAGAAGAAATCGACGCCGCGCAGGAAGCCGACGAACAAGGGCGGGTCGCCGAGCGGGGTCAACGAACCGCCGATGTTGGACACCAGGAAGATGAAGAAGATCACCACATGCGCGTTGAACGGTCGGTTGTCGTTGGCGCGCAGCATCGGCCGGATCAGGATCATCGAGGCGCCGGTCGTGCCGATGACCGAGGCGAGCAGCGCGCCGACGAGCAGCAACCCGGCATTGACGAGCGGCGTGCCATGGATGTTGCCGGCAAGCAGGATGCCGCCCGAGATGGTGTAGAGCGCGAACAACAGGATGATGAAGGACATGTATTCGGTCAGCAGCGTGTGCAGCACGGCCTCGCCTGCCGTCGGAATGCCGAAGGCGACCGCCAGAGGAACCGCGACCAGCGCCGCCCAGGCGGCGGCGATCTTGCCGTAGTGATGCTCCCACACATGATGGAACAGCAGCGGTCCGGTCGCGATGGATAACAGCAGGCCGGCAAAGGGCAATCCCCACCAAAGCGACATCGTCGCGCCGGGCAGCCCTTGGGTCTCGGCGGCGAGCGCCTGGGCGGGGAGGAGGAGCGCAATGGCGAGCGCAGCAAATGCGAGACGCCCCCTCATCCGGCCGCTTCGCGGCCACCTTCTCCCCGTGGGGGAGAAGAGGTTGGCGCCGGCGCTCGCTATCTCCTCTCCCCTCGGGGAGAGGTCGGATTGCCCCGAATTGCCCTTTGCAATTCGGCTGGCAATCCGGGTGAGGGGGATCTTCCCCACAGTCCGGTCAATCCGCCGAATGATCTTCGAGCGTCACGCCGGCCTCGCGCATGCGCTTCAGCATCGCCTCGACCGAGCCGTTGAGGTCGATGCCCCGGCAGGCGTCGAGCCGCACGGTCGTCTTGAATCCCTGCTTAACCGCATCGAGCGCCGAGAAGGCGACGCAGAAATCGGTGGCCAGCCCGACCAGCGTGATCGTGTCGATGCCGCGTTCCTTGAGATAGCCGCCAAGGCCGGTCGGCGTTGTGTGGTCGTTCTCGAAGAAGGCCGAATAGGAATCGATCGCGGTACGAAATCCTTTGCGGATCACCAGCTCCGCCTTGGTCCAGGCGAGCCCGGAATGGAAATCGGAGCCGAGACTCCCCTGGATGCAATGATCCGGCCACAGCGTCTGCGGCCCGTAAGGCATCTCGATGGTCTCGAAGGCCTGCTTGCCGGGATGGCTGGAGGCGAAGCTCGAATGTCCGGCCGGGTGCCAGTCCTGCGTCAGGATCACATGGTCGGTCCGCCGGATGAGATCGTTGACCAAAGGCACGATCTCGTCGCCGCCGGCAACCGCCAGCGCGCCGCCCGGGCAAAAATCGTTCTGCAGGTCGATGACGATGAGCGCTTCTTCGGCCATGCGGCTTCCTCTCGTTCGGCCCTCTGGTTCAGCATCTGGGCTGCAGTCAAAAGCCGCTGACGCGACCGGAGAGGGAACCTTGACCAGATGGCCGGCGGCGTCAACCTCCGGCGCCATAACAATCGCGTTCAGGTCTTCGCGGCGCCAACTCCGGCCCAACTCCGGCTTTGACAATTCCGACCGGCCTGATATCATTTGCATACGAATGAATTTGACCGGTGTGAAACCGGCGGAAAGCTCGAAGCCAGGTGCTTTGGGAGGGCCAAGTGGGAATGGTCCGTTTCTGGGAAGGTTCTGGAAGGCAAAGCGTGATCCGTTACGCGAAACCCACCACGGTCGACGAAGCGCTCGCTCTGCTCGGCGAGGACCGCTGGCGCATTCTGGCCGGCGGCACGGATTTCTATCCGGCGCAGGGCGCGAAACCTTTCCGCGACAACATCCTCGACATCAATGGTCTCGCTGAACTGCGCGGCATCGCCGAGACCGACGAGCATTGGCGGATCGGCGCCCGCACCACCTGGACCGACATCGTGCGCCAGCCGCTCCCGGCCGCGTTCGAGGCGTTGAAATCGGCCGCGCGCGAAGTTGGCTCGGTGCAGATCCAGAATGTCGCCTCCGTTGCCGGCAATCTCTGCAACGCCTCGCCCGCGGCCGACGGCGTGCCGGCGCTGCTGACGATCGACGCCGATATCGAATTGCGCTCGCTGAAAGCCATCCGCCATCTGCCGCTTGGCGCGTTCATACTTGGCAATCGCCGCACGGCGCTGCAGCCGGGCGAGATGGTCACCGCCATTCGCGTGCCGAAGCGTTCCGCAGCCGGCGCCTCGGCTTTCGTCAAGCTCGGCGCACGGCGCTATCTCGTCATCTCGATCGCCATGGCGGCGGCGCGCCTCGTGGTCGAGAACGGCGTCGTCGCCGAAGCGGCGATCGCCGTCGGCTCTTGCTCGGCGGTCGCCCGCCGTCTCGCCGGCGTCGAGGCGGCCTTGCGCGGCCAGCCGGTCACGTCCGCGCTCGCCGATGCCGTGCTGTCGGCGCCGTTCGATGAATTGTCGCCGATCGCCGACGTACGCGGCAGCGCCGAGTACCGGCAGGACGCGGCGCGCGAGATCGTCGTCCGCGCCGTGCGCGATGCGGTCGGCCTCGAGCAAGGCAAGGTGGCGGCATGAGCATGGCCCAATCCGGCATGGCCCAATCGGGCATGCAGCGCGCCGACATCGCCTTTGAGGTCAATGGCGCTGCCGTCAGCGTGTCGGTGCCGCCGGTGCGGCGCCTGTCCCAGGTTCTGCGTGACGAGTTGCGGCTGACCGGCACCAAGGTCGGCTGCGATGCCGGTGATTGCGGCGCCTGCACGGTGCTGGTCGATGGCAATCCGGTCTGCGCCTGCCTGATGCCGGCGGCCTCGGTGTCTGGCGCTTCCGTCACGACCGTCGAAGGCCTCGCCAATGGCCGCCTTTCGGCCTTGCAGGCGTCCTTCCTCGAACATGGCGCCGCGCAATGCGGCATCTGCACGCCCGGCCTGCTGGTCGCGGCCACCGCGCTCCTGGAACGCAATCCCACGCCGAGCGAGGCCGAGACGCAGGACGCGCTGGGCGGCGTGCTCTGCCGCTGCACCGGCTACAGGAAAATCGTCGCGGCGGTGATGCAGGCCTCGCGGCATACGAACGGCGTCGACCTTCGCCTGCCGGAAGCCGGCCACGCGGTCGGCGCCTCGCCGATCCGCCTCGACGGCGTGCCGAAAGTCACCGGCGACGAGAAATTCGGCGGCGATTCCTTCCCGGCTGACGCCTTGTCGGTGCTGGTGATCCGCTCGCCGCATTATCGTGCCCGCTTCAGCCTTGGCGATCTCGATGCGTGGACGAAAGCGCATCCCGGCATCGCCGGCGTTTTCACCGCCAGGGACATTCCGGGCAAGAACTGCTTCGGCGTCATCGGCCCCTTTGCCGACCAGCCGGCGCTGGCCGAGGGTTTTGTCCGCCTGCGCGGCGAGGCGGTGGCGCTGGTGGCGGGTGAGCGTGAGGCGATCCTCGATCTCGACCTGACGGATTTTCCGATCGCCTGGACCGAACTGCCGCATGTGCTGCAGCCGTGCGAGGCGAAGGCCGATGACGCCGCGCTGATCCACAGCCACCGTCCGGCGAACCTGCTCACCTCGGGCTGTGTCGAGCGCGGCGATCCTGACGCAGCGCTTGCAGGTGCCGCCGCCACGGTCTCGGGCGCCATCGAGACCTCGTTCGTCGAGCACGCCTATATCGAGCCGGAAGCCGGCTATGCCTACATGGATGGCGACACGCTGGTCGTCGTCGCCTGCACCCAGGCGCCCTATATGGACCGTGAGGAGACGGCAAAGGTGCTGGGCCTTGCCGTCGACAAGGTGCGCATCGTGCCGACCGCCACCGGCGGCGGCTTTGGCTCGAAGCTCGATGTCTCGCTGCAGCCGCTTATTGGCCTCGTGGCGATGAAGACCGGACGGCCGGCGGCACTTGCCTACACCCGCAACGAATCGATGATGTCGACCACCAAGCGCCATCCCGCCGAGATGAAGGCGACCATCGGCGCCGATGCCGAAGGCCGCATCACCGGCATGGTCTTCGAGGGCGATTTCAACACCGGCGCCTATGCCAGCTGGGGGCCGACGGTCGCGAACCGCGTGCCGGTGCATGCCTCCGGTCCTTATCTCACGCCGAACTACCGGGCGACCGGCTACGCCATCCACACCAATGGCCCGATCGCAGGCGCCTTCCGCGGCTTCGGCGTGCCGCAGTCCACCATCATGCAGGAAACGCTCTATGACGAGCTCGCCGGCAAGCTCGGCATCGATCGGCTCGATTTCCGGCTGAAGAACTGTCTGCGCGACGGCTGTGAGACGGTGACCGCCCAGCGCCTGGAATCGGGCGTCGGCATCGGCGAATGCCTGGAGCAGCTTCAGCCGCATTGGGCGCGCGCGCTGGCGGACGCCGAGGCGTTCAACGCGACCCATGCCGCGAGCAAGCGCGGCGTGGGCGTCGCCTCCTGCTGGTATGGCTGCGGCAACACTTCGCTCCCCAATCCTTCCACCATCAAGGTCGGTATCTCGGCCTCCGGCGAGGTCATCCTGCATCAGGGCGCGGTCGATATCGGCCAGGGCTCCAACACGGTCATTACCCAGATCTGCGCCGACGCACTCGGCCTGCCGCTGGACAGGTTCAAGCTGAAGAGCGCCGACACCGCCATCACGCCCGACGCCGGCAAGACATCCGCCTCGCGTCAGACTTTTGTGACAGGCAAGGCGGCGGAGAAGGCAGGCCGCGCCTTGCGTGAGAAGATCCTGCGTTTCGCCAATGTCTCGGAGCAGGCGACGATCGCGCTCGAAGGATCGAGCCTGTCGATCCGTGAAGGCGACGCGGCGCGGCGCATCGACCTGGCTGCGCTCAAGGCCGATGACGGCGGCTTGGTGTTCGTCGCCGAGGAGACCTACGATCCGCCGACGCTGCCGCTCGACGCCAAGGGCCAGGGCAAGCCCTACGCGGTCTACGGCTATGGGGCGCAGATCGCCGAGCTCGAGGTCGACCTCAAGCTAGGCACCGTCAAGCTGATCAAGATCACCGCCGCGCATGACGTCGGCAAGGCGATCAACCCGGTTCTGGTCGAGGGCCAGATCGAGGGCGGCATCGCGCAAGGCATCGGCATGGCGCTGATGGAGGAATATATCCCCGGCCGCACTGAGAATTTGCACGACTATCTCATCCCGACCATCGGCGACGTGCCGCCGGTCGAGCACATATTGGTCGAGGTTCCGGATCCGGAAGGACCTTTCGGCGCCAAGGGCCTGGGCGAGCATGTGCTGATCCCGACAGCGCCGGCGATCCTCAACGCCATCCGCCATGCCACGGGCGTCCTGGTCACCAAGGTGCCGGCGACGCCGAGCCGCATCCTGGCGGCGATCCGCGAGAAGGAGGCGCGCCGATGAGCGAGCTTGCCGAACGTTTCGAAACCCACGATCCCGGCGAGAAGCAGGTGGCGGAAAAGATCCGCTGTGATGCCTGTCCGGTCATGTGCTACATCGCCGACGGCCGCACCGGCGCCTGCGACCGCTACGGCAATGTCGGCGGCCGCATCGTGCGCATGGACCCGCTGACCATCCTCGACCACGCGGCCGAGATCGGCGGCGCGGTCGTGCCTTTCGTCGCCGAGGGCGAGGCCTGGAACGGCGAGCTGGTCAACACCGGAAGGCGTTTCGTCACGGCAATCGGCGCCGGTACCACTTATCCCGACTATAAGCCGGCGCCCTTCATCGTCAGCCAGGAGGTCGAGGGCGTCGACCTCGTCACCGTCGTCACCGAAGGCATCTTTTCCTATTGCGGCGTCAAGGTGAAGATCGACACCGATCGCCATATCGGCGACGAGACGGCGACGGTGCGTGTCGAGGGTGAAGCGATCGGCCATGTCACCACCGGCGAATATGGCTCGCAGATGCTGTCGCTCGGCGGCGTCCATCATCTCACCGGCGGTTCCAAGGCGGAAGGGCGCGCCACCTGCGACGCGCTGCTCAATCTCTGCAACAGGAAGCCGGTCGAGCTCGCCGTCGATGGCGGCGCGACGGTCATCGTCGAAGCCGGCAAGGCGCCGGTCATCGACGGCAAGGTCGAGCACCGCATGCGCGTCGGCTGCGGCTCGGCAACCATCGGCATGTTCGCCACGCAGTGGCGCGGGCTGGTCGACGAGGTGGTGGTTGTCGATGACCACATCACCGGCGTCGTCTCCGAGCATCAGGCCGGCAAGGTGCTGGGCTGGGAGGATACCGGGATAAAGATCGTCGGCCGGCGTTCGACGCCCGGCCGCTACTTCAAGGTGTCGGAGCCCGGCCTCGGCTGGGGCGGCACGACGATTTCCGACCCGCTGTCGATCCTCGGCGACTGGAACGCCAAGAAGGGCGCGCGTCCCGGCCTGTCGTTGCTGATGGTGTCGACCACCGGCGAGCAGTTCGCCTATTACGAGTTGGACGACCAGTTGAAGCCGGTCGAAAAGCCGTTCCCGGATCGGCTGCAAAAGTCCGTCGGCCTGATCGAGGACAATTGCGAGCCGGCGCTGTGCACGGTGCTGTTCGTCGGCGGCGCCGGCGGCTCGTTGCGCGCCGGCGTCACCGAAAACCCGGTCAACCTCACCCGCTCCGTGCAGGGCCTGAGGACCTATGTGACCGTCGGCGGCGCGCCGGTCTATGTCTGGCCGGGCGGCGGCATCACGCTGATGGTAGACGTCACCCGCGTGCCGGAAGGCGCCTTCGGCTATGTGCCGACGCCGGCGCTGGTGGCGCCGATCGAGTTCACCATGCGCCGCGACGACTATGTCAGGCTCGGCGGCTATGAGAACGAGATCCGCAGCGTCGAGGATATCCTCGCCAAGGGCGGCGAATATCTCAACCCGCGCAGCAACACCGGCGCGCCCGCCGGCAATCCCTGGCCGCCGCTGGCGCAACTGCGGCGCGCGGCGGCGAACGGTGCCGGCTGATGAACGGCCCTCAGGCGCATTGGCTTGCCGACGGCCGGCGGCTCCATCTCAATCATGGGCCGATCGATCTGATTGTCGAGGCCTTTGGCGGGCCGGAGGAGTGCCGCGCCGCTTACGAACAGGCTGTCGCCCGCTTTCAGACGATCCTGATCGAGGTGGTCGAGGAACTGCCCGAATTGCGCTTGCCGGCCTTCTTCCTGGCGCCGCGCGACTTCGCCGGCCCGACGGCCCGCCGCATGGAAGCCGCCGTCATGCCGTTGGCGGAATGCTTCATCACGCCGATGGCCGCCGTTGCCGGTTCGGTAGCCGACGAAATTCTTGGCGCCATGCTCGCCGGCCGCCGGCTCGACCGCGCCTATGTAAACAATGGCGGCGACTGCGCTCTCCATCTTGGCGTCGGCCAGTCGATGACGGTAGCGATCGCCGGCACCGGCAATGGCATGGCCGATCGCGTCGCCATCCGTTCTGAAGATGGCGTGCGCGGCGTCGCCACCAGCGGCTGGCGCGGCCGGTCGTTTTCGCTGGGCATCGCCGACGCCGTCACCGTGCTTGCGCGAACCGGCGCGGAGGCCGACGCCGCGGCGACGCTGATTGCCAACGCCGTCGACCTGCCTGGACACCCTTCCATCGCCCGCGCCGCTGCGCGCGACCTCGCGCCCGACAGCGATCTCGGCGAGCGGCTGGTGACGCAGGGCGTCGGCGCGCTCACGCCCGGCGAGGTGGCGGGGGCGCTGGACAACGGCCTTGCCGTCGCCGAAGATTTTCGCCGGCGCGGCCTGATCGCCGCCTCGGCGCTGTTTCTGGCGGGCGAGGCCCGCATCAGTGGCTCGGTGACGCTCGCCGCGCCCAACAAGCATGCACAGGAGGAATTTGCCGATGCCTGAGTTTTCGATCCGCAAGATCGCGGTCCTGACGGCCCAAGACATCAAGGCATGGGATGGCCTCAGATGAGCGGCGAGGACAATTTGCTGCGGCTGGTCGAGGCCGAAGACGGCGACGAGAGCAACTATCACCTGCAGGACCAGGTCGGCTTCATCCTGCGCAGGGCGCATCAGCGCCATGTCTCGATCTTCGCCTCGCATATCGGCGACCTGACGCCGCCGCAATTCGCCGCTCTGGCCAAGCTCTACGATATCGGCGAGACCTCGCAGAACCAGTTGGGAACGCTGATCGCCATGGACGCCGCCACCGTGAAGGGCGTCATCGACCGGCTGAAGGCGCGCGGGCTGGTCGAAGTCTCCAAGCACGAGGTCGACAAAAGGCGGCTGCTGGTCAACCTGACGCCGCAAGGCCGTGAGGCGATCGAGCGGCTGATCCCGCTGGCGCGCGCCATCACCGAGGAGACGCTGGCGCCGCTGACGGCCAAGGAGGCCGCGACGTTTTTGCGACTGCTGGCGAAGCTGGCGTAGAAGCCGCTTTCGACAGGGTGATATCTTTAGACGCTGGCGGGACAGCACC
>CCNB01000016.1:169627-180515 GCA_000824785.1 Mesorhizobium plurifarium
CCCCGCAAGGGGGGAGATCGGATGTCGCCGCCGCTTTCGCCGATCGCGAACGATGGAAGAGATGTGCCGGCGCTGGAACTGCCAATCTCCCCCCTTGCGGGGGAGATGCCCGGCAGGGCAGAGGGGGGTGTGACGGAACGCGACGTGGGCGGTTGAATTGGATCGCTATCCCCGCGCCTATCCGCCTATACGTCGACCCCGAACATCTCCCTGGCCTGCTCGGCCGTATAGTACCCAAGCCTGACGTCCTCGGCGACCTGCTTCGGATCGCGCTCGCGCGGATTGCCATAGCCGCCTCCGCCTGGGGTGCCGACCCGCACGCGGTCGCCGGCCTTGAGCGCGATGTCCTGCTCCTTGGAAAGATGCGGCGGCACATGGGCTTCGCCACCGCGGAACACGGTCACGCTGTTCGGCGCGCCGTCCTGGCCGCCCAACGCACCCTGCGGCCCGAAACGGCCGTGATCCATGACGAAGGACGCGCGGGCTTCACCACGCAGGATCTCGACCTCATAGGCAAGCCCGAAGCCGCCGCGATGTTTTCCCGCGCCGCCGGACCCCTCGCGCAGGGCGTAGTGCCGGTAGAGCACCGGAAAAGCCTGCTCCATGATCTCGACCGGCGGCGACTTCGAGATGCCGATGGTCGAGCAGCCATTGCTCAAGCCGTCATGACCGGCATTGCCGCCGTAGCCGCCGCCGGAGATCTGGTACATCACATAGTCGCGGCCGCGCGCCGGATCGTTGCCGCCGAGCGCGAAATTGCCGCTGGAGCCGGCGGGCGCGGCTGTCACCTTTTCCGGCAGCGCCTTCACCATAGCCGCGAACACCGCCTCGGCGATGCGTTGCGAAACCTCCGCCGCGCAACCCGACACGGGCCGGGGATATTTTGCGTCGAGGAACGTGCCTTCCGGCCGCTTGACGTGCAGCGGTTCGAAAGCGCCGGCGCTGATCGGTACTTCCGGAAAGATATGGCGCATGGCGAGATAAACCGACGACAAGGTCGTCGCCAGCACGCTGTTCATCGGCCCGGCGCATGGCTTCGACGAGCCGGCGAAATCGAAAGTCAGCGTGTCGCCCTTCTTCTCGACGGCGAGATTGATGGTCAGCGGCTCGTTCACCACCCCGTCGGAATCGACGAAGGCCTGCGAGCGGTAGACGCCGTCGGGTATGGTGGCGATCGAGGCGCGCATCTGCTCGGCGGCGCGGCGGCGCAGCTCAGCGATCGCCTCGACGACGGTTTCGTCGCCGTAACGATCCAGGATTTCATTGAGTCTGTCCTGGCCGATCAGCAGCGCGGCGGCCTGCGCACGAATATCGCCGATGCGTTGGTCGGCGACCCGGATGTTCGAGCAGATGATGGCGTAGATCTCCGGATCGAGCACGCCCTTCTTGAACAATTTTACGGGCGGCAGTCGCAGTCCCTCCTGTTCAACCGCCGTGGCCGAAGCAGAGAAGCCTCCCGGCACCGAGCCGCCGATGTCCGGCCAATGGCCGGTGTTGGAAAGCCAGCAAAAGATTTTTCCGCCCCGATAGACCGGCATGACGAAGCGCACGTCCATCAGATGCGTGCCGCCGAGATAGGGATCATTGACGATGTAGATGTCGCCCGGGTCCGGTGCGAGGCATCGGCCGTCGGCGATCATCTCGATCACCGTCCTGGTCGAATACTGCATGACGCCGACAAACACCGGCAGGCCCTGGCTGCCTTGCGCGATCAGCGAGCCGTCGACGGCTGAATAGATGCCGTCCGAGCGGTCGTTGGCCTCGGCGATGACCGGCGAGAAGGCCGCGCGGGAAAACGTCAAATCCATCTCGTCGCAGACCTGCTGCAGGGCAGCCTGCAGCACCGAAAGCGTGATCGTGTCGAGCTTTGCCATCTTAGGCCTCGCCGATGTCGATGATGATGTTGCCGTCCGCGTCCGAGCGGGCGCGGTCTCCGGGTTCGAGCACTGTGGTGGCGTCCATCTGCTCCAGGATCGCGGGGCCTTCGATTGTTGCGTCGAGCGGTAGCTTTTCGCGGGCATAGACCGGGGTGTCGTGCCAGGCGCCGCTATACCAGACCGGCCGGATCTCGCGCCGCGCCTCTTCGAGCGTCGCCGCGCGCCCTGCCGGGTCGATCAGCCGCGACAGATCGATCTGCGGCCGCACGCCGGTGACCGAGGTGTTTAGGTTGACGAGGTTGGCGCGGATTTCCGGCAGCTCGACCTTGAAGCGGGCGAAATAGGCTTTTTCGAACAGAAGCTGCAGTGTTTCTCGTGAAACCGACGAGGAAGGCAGCGGCACGTTGATGATGTGGGTCTGGCCGACGAACTGCATGTCGGCCGAGTGCGTCACGCGGATCGCGTCCGGCTTCACCGCTTCCTTGGCGATCAGCGTCTCGCCTTCGTTTCGGTGCCGTTCCAATACCTCGCGAAGCGCAGCTTCGTTGAGACTAGCCACGGGTTGGTTGATCGTGTTGACGAAGTCATGGCGAAGGTCCGCGACGACGCAACCGAGCGCGTTGGTGATGCCCGGGCGCGCCGGCACCAGCACCCGGGGCAGGCCGAGCTCGCGGGCGAGCGCAGTCGCATGCAGCGGTCCGGCGCCGCCAAAGGCGAACAGCGCGAAATCGCGCGGGTCGTGGCCGCGCGACACCGACACCATGCGGATGGCGCCCGCCATCTTCATGTTGCCGAGCCGAAGCACGGCGCCCGCGGCCTCGACCCCGGACAGGCCGGTGCGCTTGCCGATCTTGTCCTCGAAGATCGAGGTGACACGCTCGACGGTGACGGGATTGTCGACCGAGAGCAGCTTCTTCGGCGCAAGGCGGCCGAGCACCAGATTAGCGTCGGTGATGGTCGGCTCGGTGCCGCCGCGCCCGTAGCAGATCGGGCCGGGATTGGCGCCGGCGCTCTCGGGGCCGATCTGGATGAGTCCTGCCGCATCGACGCGCGCGATGGAGCCGCCGCCGGCGCCGACCGTGTGCACCGCCACCATCGGCACATGGATCGGCATCGCATATTCGATCTCGATCTCGTTCGAGACGGCGGGTTCGGCATTGCGGATCAGCGCCACGTCGGTAGAGGTGCCGCCCATGTCATAGGTCACGAGGTTGCCGAAGCCGGCGCGCTTTCCCGTGTAGGCGGCAGCGATCACGCCCGACGCCGGGCCGGACATCACCGTCTTGGCCGATTCCAGCGTGACGAAGCGGGCCGAGATCATGCCGCCATTGCCGTTCATGATCAGGAAGTCGCGGGCGTAGCCCTTTGCCGCCAACTCCTTGCGCAGCCGTTCGACATAGCGCTCGAGGATCGGCTGGACCGATGCGTTGACCGCCGCCGTCACGCCGCGCTCGAACTCGCGAGCTTCCGAAAGCAACGCGTGTCCGGTGGTGATGTGGCTATTCGGCCAAAGCTCCGCCGCGATCTCGGCCGCGCGCCGCTCATGCGAAGGGTTGGCGTAGGAGTGCAGGAAGTGGATGACCAGCGACTCGCAGCCGGCGTCGAGCAGCTTCTTCACCGCATCGCGCATCTCGGTTTCGTCGAGTTGAATGCGAACGGCGCCGGACGCCTCGACCCGCTCCGACACTTCGAGCCGAAGGTCGCGGGGAATGACGGGAACAAAAGTGCCCGTCATGCCATAGGCCTGCGGCCTTGTGCGGCGGCCAAGCTCGATCACGTCGCGAAAGCCGCGCGTGGTGATCATGCCGGTCCGTGCCAGCCGGCGCTCCAGCACGGCGTTGGTGGTGGTCGTCGTGCCATGCACGATGAGGTCGATGCCGTCGATTGGAAAGCCGGTGGCGCCGAGCGCCGCGACGACGCCGAAGGCCTGGTTTTCCACCGTGGTCGGCGTCTTGGCGATATGGACTTTCCCGCCCGCCTTGCCGTCGATCAAGAGCAGGTCGGTGAAGGTGCCGCCGACATCGATGCCTGCTACGACGCTTCCCGCGGACGCCGAAAATTTCTCATTCATTGCCGAAACCCGAAACAGCAGGACTACGGATATGCCTTGGTTTGGAAAGGCATTTTACGTCGCCATCTTGACCTCGAGATCATTTGTATACTAATAAGTTTCGGACACAAGAGCTTACCGCTTGGCAATATGCAGCGGGCACGTCGGAACCTGACCGTTCGGACGCGCAGGAGAAAGTTTGGCGCCCAGTGCGTTTGTCTGGGCCGGAAAGTTGGGTTTGATGAACACGACATCCGCGTTGAACACCGCCGGTGCAAGGCCGCTGCAGTTCCCGATCCCGGCCAATGTCTACGCCGAGACCGTGGTGTCGGTGAAGCATTACACCGACCGGCTGTTCTCCTTCCGCATCACCCGGCCGCAGTCGCTGCGCTTTCGTTCCGGCGAGTTCGTCATGATCGGCCTGCCCAATGCCGAGAAGCCGATCTTCCGCGCCTATTCGGTCGCCAGCCCCGCCTGGGATGATGAGCTCGAATTCTTCTCGATCAAGGTGCCGGACGGCCCGCTGACCTCCGAGCTGCAGAAGATCCAAGTCGGCGACACCGTCATCATGCGGCAGAAGGCGACCGGCACACTGGTGCTCGACGCGCTGACGCCCGCCAAGCGCGTGATCATGATCTCGACCGGCACCGGCATCGCGCCCTTCGCCAGCCTGCTGCGCGACCCAGACACCTACGAGAAGTTCGACGAGGTCATCCTCACCCACACCTGCCGCGACAATGCCGAGCTTACATACGGCCAGGAACTGGTGGCGGGGCTCGAGAGCGACCCGCTGATCGGCGAGCTGACCGGCGGGCGTGTCACGCTCTACAATTCGACGACGCGGGAAGAGTCGGCGCGCATGGGCCGCATCACCGCGCTGATCGGCTCCGGAAAATTCTATTCCGACCTCGGCATCGACAAGCTCAATCCCGAGACCGACCGCATTATGATCTGCGGCTCGATGCATATGCTGAAGGACGTCAAGGAACTCGCCGAAAGCCTCGGCTTCCAGGAAGGTTCCTTGAGCCATCCGGCAAGCTTCGTGGTCGAGCGCGCCTTCGTCGGCTGAGCGCCGCCATTCCATTTTGACCATGCGGTCAAAAATCGGCTGCTTTTGCTGCCTTTTTCCGCTATGAGCCTTTGAAAGACTCGTGAAGCATCGCTTCACGGGCTATCCTTCGGCGTAAGCAGCTGAATAAGAGGGCAGGAGATGAGCACGATCCGCGAGGCAGGCGCAGGCGCGTCCAAGGTAATGCCGCTGCCGGCGCGCGCCGCCGCCAACACGCCGCTGCCGCTGGAACATGGCATTGCCCGCAATCCCGGCATGAAGCTCGATCTCGGCTTTCTGGAATCGGTGCGCAGCGTCAACCGCTCCGCGCTGGAGCGCCGCGTCGCCACGCTCACCAAGCGGCGCTCGATCAAAGCCGACAACCAGGCCGCCTGGCTGTTGCGCGCCATCGCCTGCATGGACCTCACCACGCTGAATTCCAACGACACCGACGAGCGCGTGCGCCGGCTCTGCGCCAAGGCGATCAACCCGCTGCGCCGCGATATCGTCGAGGGTCTCGGCATATCGGGCGAAACCATCCGTCCGGCGGCGGTCTGCGTCTACCATCCCTTCGTCGCCACCGCGGTCGATGCCCTGCGCGGCACCGGCATCCACGTCGCGGCGGTCTCCACCGCATTCCCGCATGGCTTGACGCCGCTGTCGACCCGCCTGCAGGAGATCGAGGCCTCGGTCAAGGACGGCGCCGACGAGATCGATGTCGTCATTCCGCGCGGCCTGGTCTACGGCGCAAAATGGCGCGAGCTGTTCAACGAGATCGTCGCCATGCGCGCGGCCTGCGGCGATGCGCATCTCAAGGTCATCCTCGGCACCGGCGACCTTTCCACGCTGCGCAATGTCATGCTGGCCTCGATGGTGGCGATGATGGCCGGCGCCGATTTCATAAAAACCTCGACCGGCAAGGAAAGCGTCAACGCCACGCTTCCCGTCGGCCTCGCCATGGTGCGCGCCATCCGCGCCTATTTCGAGGAGACCGGCTATCTGATCGGCTTCAAGCCGGCGGGCGGCATCTCCACCGCCAAGGTCGCGCTCGACTGGCTGGTGCTGATGAAGGAGGAGCTCGGCCGGCCCTGGCTGGAGCCGGAGCTGTTCCGCTTCGGCGCGTCGAGCCTGCTCACCGACATCGAACGCCAGCTCGAGCATCATTTGACCGGCCACTATTCGGCCAACCACCGCCACGCGATGGCGTAGGGCTCCCACCCTCCCCCTTGTGGGGAGGTCGCCGCGAAGCGGCGGGGTGGGGGTCGAAAGAACAAAACAGCCTGTCCCTATGAACAAGTCCATCAGCCACTTTCCCCCACCCCGATCGGCTTCGCCGATCGACCCTCCCCACAAGGGGGAGGGTAAAGGAGGCGCCCCATGAACATCCTCGAACGCTATCACGCCATGGAGTACGGCCCGGCCCCGGAAGCCCGCAACGAGGCCGACGCCTGGCTGGCCTCGCGCGATTTCTCCAAGGCCCTGTTCATAGACGGCGCCTGGAAAGCGGCGGCCAGCGGCAAGACCTTCGACACCTCCGAACCGTCCTCCGGCAAGCTGCTGGCCAAGGTCTCGGATGCAGGCGCTGCCGATATCGATGCCGCGGTCGCGGCCGCCGCCAAAGCGCTGCCGAAATGGTCGGCCTCCTCAGGCTACGCCCGCGCAAAAGTCCTCTATGCCATCGGCCGCGCCATGCAGCGCCATCAGCGCCTGTTCGCGGTGCTGGAATCGATCGACAACGGCAAGCCGATCCGCGAGAGCCGCGACATCGACGTGCCGCTGGCGATCCGCCACTTCATCCACCACGCCGGCTGGGCGCAGACGCTCGAGAAGGATTTCCCCGATCACAAGCCGGTCGGCGTCGTCGGACAGGTCATCCCGTGGAATTTCCCGCTGCTGATGCTGGCCTGGAAGATCGCGCCGGCGCTTGCCGCCGGCTGCACGGTGGTGCTGAAGCCGGCCGAGTTCACGCCGCTTACCGCGATCCTGTTCGCCGAGATCTGCGAGCGTGCCGGCGTTCCGAAGGGTGTCGTCAACATCGTCCAGGGCGGACCGGAGGCGGGTGCTGCGATCGTCAACCATCCCGGCGTCCAGAAGATCGCCTTCACCGGCTCGTCGGAAGTCGGCAAGATCATCCGCAAGGCCACCGCCGGTTCAGGCAAAAAACTGTCGCTGGAGCTCGGCGGCAAGTCGGCCTTCATCGTCTTCGAGGATGCCGATCTCGACAGCGCCGTCGAAGGGTTGGTCGACGGCATCTGGTTCAACCAGGGCCAGGTCTGCTGCGCCGGCTCGCGGCTCCTGGTGCAGGAAGGCATCGCGGAAGCCTTCATCGCCAAGGTCAAGGTCAGGATGAGCCGGCTGCGCGTCGGCAGCCCGCTCGACAAGAACACCGATATCGGCCCGTTGGTCGACCGCACCCAGCTTGATCGCGTCAAGGGCCTGATCGCCGAGGGCGCGAGGCAAGGCGCGGTCTGTTGGCAGCCGGATGCTGCCGTGCCGACGACCGGCTATTATCACCTGCCGACGCTGGCCACGGGTGTTTCGCCGGCCAACATTCTGGCACAGGAAGAAGTCTTTGGCCCGGTGCTGGCGACGATGAGCTTCCGCAACACCGAGGAGGCGATCGAGCTCGCCAACAACACGCGCTACGGCCTTGCCGCTTCGGTATGGAGTGAGAACGTCAATCTGGCCCTGCACGTCGCGCCGCAATTGAAGGCCGGCGTCGTCTGGGTCAACGGCACCAACATGTTCGACGCCGCCTGCGGCTTCGGCGGCTATCGCGAGAGCGGCTTCGGCCGTGAAGGCGGTCGCGAAGGCATGTTCGAATATCTCGCCGCCAAGCTTCCCGTCGGCGCGGCCATCAAGCCGGCCGCGGCCGGCTCTGCGCAGCCGGTCGAGCAGGCCGACGGCATGGCCATCGACCGCACGGCAAAGCTGTTCATCGGCGGCAAGCAGGCGCGGCCGGACGGCAACTATTCTCTGGCCGTCGCCACCGCCAAGGGCAAGCTGGCCGGCGAAGTCGGCCTCGGCAACCGCAAGGACATCCGCGACGCCGTCGCCGCTGCCCGCGCCTGCAAGGCCTGGCCGGATGCGACCGCCTATAACCGCAGCCAGGTGCTCTATTATTTCGCCGAGAACCTTTCGGGCCGCGCCGATGAGTTCGCCGCGCGCCTCGTCCAGCTCACCGGCGTCACCGCCAAGGCCGCGCGCGAGGAAGTCGAGCAGTCGATCGAGCGGCTGTTCCTCTATGCCGGCCTCGCCGACAAGTTCGAGGGCCGCGTCCATCAGCCGCCGGCCCGTGTCGTGACGCTTGCGCTGCATGAGCCTGTGGGTGTCGTCGGCATCGTCGCGCCGGACAACCAGCCGCTGCTCGGCTTGATCTCGCTGCTGGCGCCGGCGCTCGCCATGGGCAACACCGTGGTCGCCGTTCCGTCCGAGCGGCATCCGCTTCTTGCCACCGACCTCTACCAGGTGATCGAATATTCCGACTTGCCTGCCGGCGCCATCAACATCGTCACCGGACGCAGCGCCGAGCTCGCCGGGGTGCTGGCCAAGCATGACGATGTCGACGGGCTCTGGGTGTTCGCCGATGCTGACACCTGCGCCAAGGTGGAGGCCGACTCCATTGGCAATCTCAAACGCGTCTGGACCGGCAATGGCCGCACGCTCGACTGGGCCTCGAACGAGGCGGCGGGCGAGGCCTTCCTGCGCCGTGCCATCGAGGTCAAGAACGTCTGGGTGCCCTACGGCGACTGATGCCTCGAGGCGTGTCGCGTCGGAATGAGCCAAGGCAGCGTGACCTATTGTCCTGTTGTCATACAAGCTGTTGCATCCGGGCTGGCGATATGCATTAAAGCATCCGCGAAGATGATCGCGTTCGGGCTTGACGCTCGTCGGCGTGTTCTTTAACGAGAAAAAACATCTTCATCTGTGAAGCGGGAATCTGACCGCACGATGCCGTCTGTCTGGCACATGACGCTGGGGTCAGCCCTCGATAGAGGCGGATGCGCGAGAGCAATTCCGGGAAAAGTGTGAGCGGTTTTCCGCCGGGAATTGCGTCGGACAAGGAGATAGGGCGTTTCGCCGTTTCCGTGAAACGGTGAAACGCTCGGGCAGGCGAGGAGAAAAACATGGCGGATTTGGCGGGCAAGGTGGTCGTCGTCACAGCGGCGGCGCAAGGCATCGGCCGGGCGAGCGCGCTGGCTTTCGCCAAGGCGGGCGCCACGGTTCATGCCACCGATATCAATGAGCCGCTGCTGGCGGAGCTGGGCAAGACGGCCGGCATCAAGACCCGTAAGCTCGACGTCCTGAACGACGCGGCTGTCGCTTCCGCCTTCGCCGAGATCGGCCGGGTCGATGTGCTGTTCAACTGCGCCGGCTTCGTCCATGGCGGCTCGATCCTCGAGATGAAGGACGAGGATCTCGACTTCGCGATCAACCTCAATGTCCGTTCGATGATCCGCACCATCCGTGCCGTGCTGCCGGGCATGCTGGAACGCGGCGACGGCTCGATCATCAACATGGCCTCGCTGGCAAGCTCGCAGAAGGGTGTGCCGAACCGCTTCGTCTACGGCCTGACCAAGGCGGCCGTGGTCGGCCTGACCAAAGCGGTCGCCGCCGATTATGTCGCCAAGGGCATTCGCTGCAACGCCATCTGCCCCGGCACGGTCGAAAGCCCGTCGCTGCAGGACCGCATGCATGCCCAGGGCGACTATGAGGCTGCCCGTGCGGCCTTCATAGCCCGCCAGCCGATGGGCCGGCTTGGCACGCCGGAGGAGATCGCCGACCTCGCCGTCTACCTTGCCGGCGCCACCTACACCTCGGGGCAGGCCTATAACATCGATGGCGGCTGGTCGATCTGACGAAAGGCTCGGACATCGGGGCTATCGGATCGAAACGTCTGAAAATCTCGACGATTTGGCCTGCATGGCAGCAAGACTCGCTTGTCGCCGGTGTGGTCGGCGACTAGGGTCCGCTGGCTTTGATGGGAATTTGCAAAACCGGCCTCAGGCCGCAAGGTGGAGAACGTTGAGATGAAGTTGTTGCGCTATGGCGAAGCTGGCAGCGAGAAGCCCGGCCTGCTTGATGCGGATGGGAACATTCGCGATCTTTCCGCTCATGTCACCGACATCGCCGGCACGGCGCTTCATCCGGCCTCGCTGGAGATGCTTTCGAAGCTCGATCCGAAGTCGCTGCCGCTGGTCTCCGGCAAGCCGCGCCTGGGCGCCTGCGTCGCCGGCACCGGCAAGTTCATCTGCATCGGCCTGAATTATTCCGATCACGCCGCCGAGACCGGCGCCACCGTGCCGCCGGAGCCGATCATCTTCATGAAGGCAAGCTCGGCGATCGTTGGGCCCGATGACGACGTGCTGATCCCGCGCGGTTCGGAAAAGACCGACTGGGAAGTCGAGCTCGCCGTCATCATCGGCAAGACGGCGAAGTATGTCTCGCAGGACGACGCGCTGGATTATGTCGCAGGCTACGCCGTCGCGCATGACGTGTCGGAGCGCGCCTTCCAGGCCGAGCGTCAGGGCCAGTGGACCAAGGGCAAGTCCTGCGACACGTTCGGCCCGACCGGCCCGTGGCTGGTCACCAAGGACGAGGTCGCCGACCCGCAGAACCTGAAGATGTGGCTGACCGTCAACGGCAAGACCATGCAGAACGGCTCGACCAAGACGATGGTCTACGGCGTGAAGTATCTGGTGTCCTATCTCAGCCAGTTCATGTCGCTGCACCCGGGCGACATCATCTCCACCGGCACCCCGCCCGGCGTTGGGCTCGGCATGAAGCCGCCGGTGTTCCTGAAGGCCGGCGACGTCGTGGAGCTCGGCATCGAAGGGCTCGGCCAGCAGAAGCAGACGTTCAAGGCGGACGAGTAGGGCGCGGCGCCTTTACCTTCTCCCCTTGTGAGGGCTT
>CCNB01000017.1 GCA_000824785.1 Mesorhizobium plurifarium
CGGCTGGCTGGGCGGCAGGCGGCGGTTGCCTGACGGGGGCGGGTGCGTGCGGAGGTGCCGGCTGCGGCGCGCGCGGGCGCGGCGCCGCGGTTGCCGGCTGGCCGCTGTCGCCGGTCAGCGCCGGGCGGCGAGGCGCTGCGAGCCGGATATCGCGTTCGACCACGACATCGGTCGGCCCGCCGATCAGGATCAGGTGCTCGATGTCGTCGCGGCGCACCAGCACCAGGCGGCGATGGCTGTCGACGGCGGTGGCGTCCATGACCGCAAGGCGCGTCTTGCGGTTCCTGCCGCCGGCCACGAAGGTGCCGAAGGTCAGGTTGCGAACCACCTTGATGACGAGCAGGACGACGACAAGCAAAATGAGCGCCGCGAACGTCCACAGGATTGCAGCGACGTAACCCGGACCCGCCACGCTATCCAGCCACTGCAGCATCGGTGCACCCAATCGCCTTTTCGAGTGAGGCGACACTAGACCGCGGCGGCGGCCCGCCGCAAGTTCACATCACCGATCGTGAACAGTTTGAAACATGAATCGTTGATTTTATCGGACATTTGCCGCCGGGGCCTTTTCCGTTACAGGAGAATGTGATTCAACCGACCGTCCGCGCCCATCGGACACCGGAATCACGAGCAGGGGGAACATGGCCAAGGAAGCGCGCGGCGATTTCTATCCGGTACCGATCGTCGACCAGAACACGCGTCCGGGCGCCGTCACCAGGCTCATCGTCTTCATCGTCGTCTTGACCGGCGCCGCGATCGTCTTCGGGCTTTTCCGCGAGCGGCTCGGCGACCCTTTCCTGCTCGGCATGCTCGGCGTGCTCGCCATGATCGGCGTCGGCTTCCTGTTCGCGACCGCGATCGGCTTCGTGCAGATCGCGCCGCGGTCGACCGGCGACGAACTGTCGAAAGCTTTTGTCGACTCCATGTCGCAGGGCCTGCTGGTCACCGACACCAAGGGCCGCGTCGTCTACGCCAACCGTGCCTATGCCGACATGACGGGTGCGGCCTCGGCCGCCGACCTCAAGACCGTCGAAGGGCTGTTGTCGGATGTCCCCGAGGCCTCGATGACGATCTACCGGCTGGCGTCGGGCCTGCGCGACGGCCAGGCGGGCGACGGTGAGTTCCGGCTGGCGCAGTCGATCAAGCCGGGCGCCGAGCCTGGCGCGCGCTGGTATCGGGCGCGCGCCCGCGCCTTCAGCATGCCCGGGCAAAGGCTGCCGATGCTGGCCTGGCAGCTCGCCGACATCTCGCAGGAACGGGCGGAGCAGGAACGTTTCTTCCTCGACCTGCAGAAAGCCATCGACCATCTCGACCATGCGCCGGCGGGGTTCTTCTCGGCCGATCAGGAAGGCCGCGTCACCTATATCAACGCCACGCTCGCCGAATGGCTCGGCATCGACCTTGCCTCCTTCACGCCGGGCGCCATCACGCTGCCGGAAATCATCGCCGGCGACGGCATGGCGCTTGTGCGTTCGGTCAAGGCCGACCCGGGCACGACGCGCAACGCCGTCATCGACCTCGATCTCACCACCATGAGCGGCCAGGCGCTGCCGGTGCGCTTCATGCACCGGGTTTCGGCAAGCCGCGAAGGCTTGAACGGCCCGACCCGCACGATCGTGCTCAACCGCACCCAGGGCGAGGACGCTTCGGCGGAACTCAGGGCCTCCGAGGTTCGCTTCACCCGCTTCTTCAACTCGACGCCGATGGCCATTGCCGGCGTCGATGCGAGCGGTCGCATCCTGCGCACCAACGCGCCGTTCCTGCAGTTGTTTTCATCCGTGGTCGACCGCGACGCCGTCGATCGGCGAGTTCGCTTCGAGACCATCGTTCACGAACGCGACCGGCCGGCCTTTGCCGCCGCGTTCGAGAAGGCCCGGCAGCGGCAGGCCAATATCGAGCCGATCGACTCCGTGCTGCCCGGCAATGAGGAGCGCCATATCCGCTTCTACGTCAACGCCGTGGCCGACAGCGCGGGCGGCGAAGGCGCCGAGGAATCGGCCATCGTCTATGCGGTCGAGACCACCGAGCAGAAGGCGCTCGAGGGCCAGATGGCGCAGAGCCAGAAGATGCAGGCGGTCGGGCAGCTCGCCGGCGGTATCGCGCACGACTTCAACAATGTGCTGACCGCCATCATCATGGCGTCCGACCTCCTCTTGACCAACCACCGGCCGTCGGACCCGTCCTTCCCCGACATCATGAACATCAAGCAGAACGCCAACCGGGCGGCCTCGCTCGTGCGGCAATTGCTGGCCTTCTCGCGCAAGCAGACGCTGCGGCCGGAGGTGCTCAACCTGACCGACGTTCTGGCTGACCTCAGGATGCTGCTGGCTCGCCTTGTCGGCAACGATATCAAGCTCAAGATCGACCACGGCCGCGACCTCTGGCCGGTCAAGGTCGATATCGGCCAGTTCGAGCAGGTGGTGGTCAATCTCGCCGTCAATGCGCGTGACGCCATGCCGAGCGGCGGCGACCTCACCGTGCGCACCCGCAACATCACGGCGGAAGAGTGCAGATCCTTCGCCTATCGCGAGCTGACGCCGGCCGATTATGTGCTCGTCGACGTCGAGGATACCGGCAGCGGCATCGCGCCCGACGTGCTGAAGAAGATCTTCGAGCCGTTCTTCACGACCAAGGAAGTGGGCAAGGGCACCGGCCTCGGCCTGTCCATGGTCTACGGCATCATCAAGCAGACCGGCGGCTTCATCTTCTGCGATTCCGAAGTCGGTAAGGGCACGGTGTTCCGCATCTTCCTGCCGCGCCACATCGCCGAGATGAAGAAGCAGGCCGAACCCGGCGAAGCGCCAGCCGCAGCGACAGTCCCGGCGAAGCCGGCCGACACCGCGAAAGACCTTTCCGGCTCGGCCACCGTGCTTCTGGTCGAGGACGAGGACGCGGTGCGCATGGGCGGCGTTCGGGCGCTGACCTCGCGCGGCTATACCGTGCATGAGGCGTCGTCCGGCGTCGAGGCGCTGGAAGTGTTCGAGGCGCTCGGCGGCAAGGTCGATATCGTCGTGTCCGACGTGGTGATGCCGGAGATGGACGGGCCGACATTGCTCGGCGAATTGCGCAAGCGTCAGCCGGACATCAAGTTCGTGTTCGTTTCGGGCTATGCCGAGGACGCCTTCGCGAAGAACCTGCCGGCCGACGCGCATTTCGGCTTCCTGCCGAAACCGTTCTCGCTCAAGCAACTGGCGACGATCGTCAAGGACGTTCTGGAATCGTAGGGCGTTTCAGCGCTTTGTTGCAATTGCTTTAAGTAAGCCAGCGCTTGCGCATTGCGGCCACCCTGTCATGATGGTCTCCGGATGGGTCTATCATGGGGGTGGTAGCACGTGACGCCGCATATCGAGGCGGGCCGGGGGGACTATGCCGAAACGGTGCTGTTGCCGGGCGATCCCGAGCGCGCGCAATGGATGGCGGAAACCTTTCTCGAGGCCCCGCGCTGCGTGAACCGCCGAAGAGGCGCGCTGGGCTTCACCGGTTTGTTCCGCGGCAAGCCGGTCAGTATCCAGACGACCGGCATCGGCGTCTCGTCCTTCCTGATCTACACCCACGAACTGCTCGATTATCATGGCGTCAAAACGCTGATACGCACCGGCACATGCGGCGGCTTGTCGGAAGCGGCGCCCCTGCGCGGTATGGTCATTTCCAGCGAGGTGCGGGCCGAGGGGCCAATCAGCGGGCAGGTGTTCGGGCTGTACCAGCCGGCGGGACCGGACCCGGCGCTGCATGCGCTGGCGCTGCGACGCGCAGCCGACCTCGGTATCGCCTGCAGCGCCGGACTGACGATCTGCAGCGACGTGTTCCACCATCCTGGCGGCCGGGCGCGGTTCGACGAGCCGAGGGCGCTCGGAGCGCTGGCGGTCGATATGGAGACCAGCGCGCTCTATCGGATCGCGGCGCAGTTCGGCGCGCGGGCGCTGTCGCTGCTCACCGTGGTGGATCATATCGTCACCGGCGAGCTGACCGATTATTCGGAGCGTCAGGCTCTCTTCACCGATATGACCCGGCTGGCGCTCGAAGTCGCGGCCGAGAGCAGCTAGGCAGCTTCCCGCTTCAATGCAGCCTGGTCCTCGGCGTTGGGCCGGTGGCCGCGCAGATAGAGCGCGCAGGTCGTGCGCAGCATGGAGGCGAAGTTCGGGATCTGGCCGTTGATCTCGATTGCCTCGTCGTAGAGCTTCGAGATGAATTTCGGGGTCGTCAGTCCCTGGCTCTCGGCGATCTCGTCAAGCAGACCCCAGAATGTCGCCTCGAGCTGGATGCTGGTCGAATGGCCGTCAATGCGGATCGACCTGTTGATCTGCCGGTAGCCTTCCGGATCCTGTCCGGCAAAGACTCTGCACATCGGTACCTCCCGTTGTTGTTTGTCTTGGGCGCCGATTGAGTTGGCTGGCGCCTTTTTTAACACTGCCTGCGCTTGTCATTTTCGATCCGATAGCCGCCGACGGCAATCAGACTTTCGTCCTTACGCGCGGCGAGACTACCCATTTTCAAGCCGCACACGTGGTAATCGGCTGCCACCACCATTTTTTGCCGGCGCGCATAATCGGCTTCGAAAGCAGAAGAGCTCACGGAGTCCGATTTGGCGAAGACGATCCATTCCATGATCAGGGTTCTCGACGAGGCGCGGTCCGTCGACTTCTACAACAAGGCGTTCGGCCTCGAGGTTGCGCAGCGGCTCGATTTCGAGACCTTCACGCTCGTCTATCTCAGCAATGAGAGTTCGCCTTTCGAGGTGGAGCTGACCGTCAACAAGGGGCGCACCGAGCCCTATGCACTCGGCGACGGCTACGGCCATCTCGCCGTCTCGGTCGCCGATCTCGACAGCGAGCACGACCGGATCGGCGCGCTCGGTCTCAACCCGAAGAAGATCGTCGAGTTCAACCACGACGGGGCGCGGATCGCCCGCTTCTTCTTCATCGAGGATCCCGACGGCTACAAGATCGAGGTCCTGCAGCGGGGAGGGCGCTTCCAATAGGGGACATCTGCCGCGGAGAGGCGCGGCGCCAGCAACGGCACTCCCGCGGGGGGTGCGAACAGCAAGCAGGGAGGAAATCATGGTCACAGTCTACGAGAAGAAAGCTGTCGATGAGAGGAAGATTGGGCTTTCGCGGCGCGAGCTTCTGAAGCGCGGCGGCGCGGGCGCGCTGCTCATCATCTCCGGCAGCGCGGTCATCAGCCCCGAACACGCATGGGGTCTCGAAACCTCGGCGCTGAAGCCCGAGACGATGGCGACGCTGATCCAGGTGGCGCGCGACATCTACCCGCACGATCAGGTGCCGGACAAATACTACGCCATTGCCGTCAAGGGCCATGACGAGACGGCGGCCAAGGACCCGGCGCACAAGGAGCTGATCGAGAAGGGCATCGCCGAGCTCGACAAGAGGGCCGGCAAGGGCGGCTATCGCGGGCTTGGCTGGGAGGAGCAGCGAGTGGCGCTTCTCACCGGTATCGAGAAGACGCCGTTCTTCCAGGCGGTTCGCGGCGGGCTTGTCGTCAGTCTCTACAACCAGAAGGAGGTATGGCCGATCTTCGGCTACGAGGGCGAGTCCTATTCCAAGGGCGGCTACATCGCGCGCGGCTTCAACGACATCGAGTGGTTGTAGGCCGCTCTAAGTCTTTGTTTTTGCGCAATTCCGGACGGAAAACCGCTACGCACTTTTCCTGGAATTGCTCCTGAACCGCTTTTCGACAGATTTCATGGGAGGAAACCATGGCAGCTTCATTTGATCTCAACAATGACGGCGTGGTCGTCATCATCGGCTCCGGCGCGGGCGGCGGCACGCTCGGCAACGAGCTCGCGCAGAAAGGCATCGACGTCGTCATCCTCGAGGCGGGCGCCCGCCACGAATACGAGGACTTCATCAACGACGAGTGGGATTCTTTCGCCCAGCTCGCCTGGAAGGACAAGCGCACCACCTCGGGCGACTGGCGCGTCGCCAAGGATTTCCCGAACCTGCCGGCCTGGATCGTCAAGTCGGTCGGCGGCTCGACGACGCATTGGGCGGGCGCCTCGCTGCGTTTCCAGGAGCATGAGTTCAAGGCGGCCACGACTTACGGCAAGGTCAAGGGCGCGAACCTTCTCGACTGGCCGGTGACGCTGGCCGAGATGGAGCCCTATTACGCCAAGGCCGAGGCCAAGATGGGTGTGACCGGCACCAACAACTGGCCGCGGCTGCCGGGCAACAACAATTTCAAGGTGCTCAAGGCCGGTGCCGACAAGCTCGGCTACAAGGAATGCCACACCGGCAACATGGCCATCAATTCGGTCGAGCGCGACGACCGCAATTCCTGCCAGCAGACCGGCTTCTGCTTCCAGGGCTGCAAATGGGGCGCCAAATGGTCGACGCTCTACACCGAGATCCCGAAGGGCGAGGCGACCGGACATCTGGAGGTGCGGCCGAACTCGATGGCGATCAAGATCAACCATGACGCTTCAGGCAAGGTGACCGGCGTCGTCTATGCCGACAAGGACGGCAAGCTGCAGGAGCAGAAGGCCCGCATCGTCGCGGTCGCCGGCAATTCGATCGAGAGCCCGCGCCTGTTGCTCAATTCGGAATCGTCAAAATTCCCGCACGGGCTTGCCAACTCGTCGGGGCAGGTGGGCAAGAACTACATGCGTCACACCACCGGCTCGGTCTATGCCATCTTCGACAAGCCGGTGCACATGTATCGCGGCACCACCATGGCCGGCATCATCCGCGACGAGGCGCGCCACGATCCGTCGCGCGGCTTCGTCGGCGGCTATGAGATGGAGACGCTGTCGCTCGGCCTGCCGTTCATGGCGGCCTTCCTGAACCCGGGCAGCTGGGGCCGTTCCTTCACCACGGCGCTCGACCATTATGACCATATGGCGGGCCTGTGGATCGTTGGCGAGGACATGCCGCGCGAGGAGAACCGCATCACGCTGCACAAGGATGAGAAGGACGAGCACGGCATGCCGATCGCCGACGTCCATTTCGACGACCATCCCAACGACGAGGCCATGCGCAACCATGCCTACAGCCAAGGCCAGGCGCTCTATGCCGCGGTCGGCGCGACCAGGACTTTCCCGACGCCGCCTTATCCCTCGACCCATAATCTCGGCACCAACCGGATGAGCGAGAAGCCGGAGGACGGCGTCGTCAACAAGCATGGCCAGTCGCACGACATCAAGAACCTGTTCGTTTCCGACGGCAGCCAGTTCACCAGCGGCGCGGCGGAAAACCCGACGCTGACCATCGTGACGCTGGCGATCCGCCAGGCCGACTACATCGCCGCGCAAATGTCGGCCAAAACTATTTGACCTCCCGACTGCCTGCTGGCGCGGGACCCGTGAGGGTTCCGCGCCTTTTTTATGTGAACCTGCGGGCTATCTTCTGGTGCAGGTCGAGGCCGTGAAGGCGCCGTCCTGCTGCTTCATGATGATGTCGAAGGAGGGGCCGCTTGGGTCGTCCAGCGTCGCCTGGGTCATCGAGATCGAATTGCCGCCGCTGGTGTAGCCGCCGAGCGGACCAAGCCAGGTGATCTCGCCATTGGGGTTCATCTGGTAATTGTAAGGCGGCGGCGCGGCGCCGAAGGTCACCGGGCCGCTGTAGAGACTGCCCTTGATGGTGATCTCGCCGAGATTGAGGAACAGGCCGAGCAGGTAGACCTCGCAGTGGTAGACACCATCGGGGAGCTTGCCGTCGGCGAAATCGGCGCGGGCGCCGCCGGCGCCGGACATGAGAAGCAGGAAAGCCAGGATTGTTCGCAGGGCCATGACGTTGCTCGTTTGCGCGGCGACCTTGCCCCATTTTGCCATGGGCCCGCAACAGGGCTGATCAGGCTGCTTTTGCCGGTATGGTGAAAGTTTGGGCATTTTTACCATTTGGGCAAAATCTAGGCAGTGTTGCGCAAACTTTTCTCAGTCCGCTGCATCGCAGCGGATGCGAAAAGTTTCCCGGCTACCTGATAACCAGCTGTAATCGCTTCGTTATCCCGAAATTTCGTTGAGCGCATTCCCGTCTGGCACGTCGCTTGCACCGCTAATATTGCGATGCAAACAATCACGCTTGGGAGTGTGTCATATGAGGGGTAACTTCGCGAAAATAACAAAAATCCTGTCGGCGGGCGTCGTCGCGGCCGGTCTGCTGGCGTCTGCTTCCGCCAGGGCGGCTGAGGACACGATCAAGGTCGGCATCCTCCATTCGCTGTCGGGGACCATGGCGATTTCGGAGACGACGCTGAAAGACGTCATGCTGATGCTGATCGATGAACAGAACGCCAAGGGCGGCCTGCTCGGCAAGAAACTGGAAGCCGTGGTCGTCGATCCGGCATCCAACTGGCCGCTGTTCGCGGAGAAGGCGCGCGAGCTGATTTCCAAGGACAAGGTCGCGGCCGTGTTCGGCTGCTGGACCTCGGTGTCGCGCAAATCGGTGCTGCCGGTGTTCTCGGAGCTCGACAACATCCTGTTCTATCCCGTCCAGTATGAGGGCGAGGAGAGCGAGCGCAACGTCTTCTACACCGGCGCTGCCCCGAACCAGCAGGCCATTCCGGCCGTCGACTATCTGATGAGCGCCGATGGCGGCTCGGTGAAGCGCTGGGTGCTCGAGGGCACCGACTATGTCTATCCGCGGACGACCAACAAGATCCTCGAGGCCTATTTGAAGGCGAAGGGCGTGCCGGCGGAAGACATCATGGTCAACTACACGCCATTCGGCTTCTCCGACTGGCAGACCGAGGTCTCGGCGATCAAGAAATTCGGCTCGGCCGGCAAGAAGACGGCCGTGGTCTCGACGGTCAACGGCGACGCCAACGTGCCCTTCTACAAGGAACTCGGCAACCAGGGCATCAAGGCCGAAGACATCCCGGTCATGGCCTTCTCGGTCGGTGAGGAGGAACTCGCCGGTCTCGACACCGGGCCGCTGGTCGGCCATCTCGCCGCCTGGAACTACTTTGAAAGCGTCGACACGCCGGCGAACAAGAAGTTCATCGACGACTGGCACAAGTTCATCAAGAACGACAAGCGCACCACCAACGACCCGATGGAAGCCCATTACATCGGCTTCAACATGTGGGTGAAGGCGGTCGAGAAGGCCGGCACCACCGACCCGGACAAGGTCATCGACGCCATGGTCGGCGTTTCGGTGCCGAACCTGACCGGCGGCTATTCGACGATGATGCCGAACCACCACATCACCAAGCCGGTGCTGATCGGCGAGATCCAGGCCGATGGCCAGTTCGAGACCGTCTCGCAGACGCCCGGCCTCGTCATGGGCGACGAGTGGTCGGACTACCTGCCGGACTCCAAGGACCTGATCTCCGATTGGCGGGCGCCGCTCAGTTGCGGCAACTTCAACGTCAAGACGGGGAAGTGCGGCGGCAAGGGCACCAACTGATCCCGGCCCGGACCTAGGTCCAGGCTTCCAAGGTCTCTTGGATCGCGGAGTGGCCCCACGATCCGGGACAACTGCCCGGGCAGGTTCTTCGACCCGCCCGGGCAAGGTCACCGAAACCTGGTTTGCGCAATTTCGGACGGAAAACCGCTTCGCACTTTTCCCGGAATTGCTTGAGAAAGCCGCTTGAAGACGACAATGCTGCTGCTGCGCGCAATTGGTCTGATGTTTCTGCTGACGATGGCGAGCTTGTTGCCGTCGAAGGCGGCCGAGGCCGACCTGCGCGCGACGATCGCCAAATTCGCGGACGCCAGCGGTTTCTCGGCCACGGAGGCCGTCGTGCGCGAGCTGACTGCCAGCGGCGATCCGGCCGTCGAGCGCCCGCTCTCGGCGCTGGCCGACGGCAATCTCTACATTCGCAAGAGCGACTCCCAGGTCTTCGTCGGCAAGGAAGCGGGAGACGGCATCGAATTGCTCGATCCGCTAAGCGGCGAAAAGGCGGCCGACGCCGCCAAGACCGATCTCACCAAGATCAAGGTCAACAATGGGCTCCGCCGCACGATCCGCGACGCGCTGGGCACGCTGACGTTGCGCGCCAAGGACGCGAGCGCGCGCCTTGCCGCCGCGATGACCATGTTCAAGACGCCCGACGCGGCGAATATCGAGCCGCTCGATGCCGCGATCGCCGCGGAGACCGATCCCGGCGTGAAAACCCTGTTTGAGCAGGCACGCGCGGCGTCGGTTCTGGTTTCCGACAAGCCCGAAGCCGACAAGCTCGCGGCCATCCCGATCATCGCCGCGCGCGGCGACCGCGATGCGCTTTCGTTGCTGACTTCGGTCGATGCCAATGCCCAGGGCGCGGTCAAGGACGCCGCGAACGCCGCGATCGGACATATCAACTCCAAGCTCGCCCTGTGGGATGCCGGCCAGAACATCTGGTACGGCATTTCGCTGGGATCGGTGCTGCTGCTCGCGGCGATCGGGCTTGCCATCACCTTCGGCGTCATGGGCGTCATCAACATGGCGCATGGCGAGATGGTGATGCTTGGCGCCTATACCACCTTCGTCGTCCAGCAGGTGATCCGCACCTCGTTTCCCGGCCTGTTCGACTGGTCGCTGGTGATCGCTCTGCCGCTCGCCTTCCTTGTGGCGGGGCTGGTTGGGCTGGCGATCGAGCGCGGCATCATTCGCTTCCTCTATGGCCGACCGCTGGAGACGCTTCTGGCCACCTGGGGCGTCTCGCTGATCCTGCAGCAGGCGGTGCGCACCATCTTCGGACCGACCAACCAGGAGGTCGGCAACCCGTCATGGATGTCGGGATCCTTCGATGTCGGCCAGCTCGCCATCACGTGGAACCGGCTGTGGATCCTGGTGTTCGCGCTCGCCGTGTTCGCGGTGCTGCTCTACGTCATGAAGCGCACGCCCTGGGGGCTGCAGATGCGCGCCGTCACCGCCAACCGGCGCATGGCCGCCTCGATGGGCATCAGGACGCCCTGGGTCGACGCGCTGACCTTCGCGCTCGGCTCCGGCATCGCCGGCATCGCCGGCGTGGCGCTCAGCCAGATCGACAATGTCTCGCCCAATCTCGGCCGTGGCTACATCATCGACAGTTTCATGGTCGTCGTCTTCGGCGGCGTCGGCAATCTGTGGGGCACACTGGTCGGCGCCTTCTCGCTCGGCATCGTCAACAAGTTCCTCGAGCCCTATGCCGGCGCGGTGCTCGGCAAGATCGTCGTGCTCGTGCTGATCATCCTGTTCATCCAGAAACGCCCGCGCGGCCTGTTCGCGCTCAAGGGCAGGGCGGTGGAAGCATGATCGCGCAGCGCTTCTTTTCGGCCGACCGCCGGATCGCCGTCACCATCCTCGCTTTGCTGGCAGCCGCCATCATCGTGCCGCTGCTCAACCTCGCGGTGTCGCCGCAAAGCGCCTTCTACATCCCGTCCTACATCGTGGCGCTGGTCGGCAAATATCTCTGCTACGCGCTGCTCGCGCTCGCGCTCGATCTCGTCTGGGGCTATTGCGGCATCCTTTCGCTCGGCCACGGCGCCTTTTTCGCGCTCGGCGGCTATGCGATGGGCATGTATCTGATGCGCCAGATCGGCTCGCGCGGCGTCTACGGCAATCCGATCCTGCCCGATTTCATGGTGTTCCTGAACTACAAGGAGCTGCCCTGGTTCTGGTACGGCTTCGATCATTTCTGGTTTGCGGCGCTCATGGTGCTTGCGGTGCCGGGCCTGCTCGCCTTCGTCTTCGGCTGGTTCGCCTTCCGTAGCCGCGTCACCGGCGTGTATCTGTCGATCATCACCCAGGCGATGACCTATGCGCTGCTGCTCGCCTTCTTCCGCAACGACATGGGATTCGGCGGCAACAACGGCCTGACCGACTTCAAGGATATTCTGGGCTTCAACGTGCAGGCCGACGCGACGCGCTCGGCGCTGTTCGCCACCAGCGCCGTCACTCTGACGCTGGCCGTCTTCGTTACGGCTGCGATCGTGCGCTCCAAATACGGCAAGCTGCTGATGGCGGTGCGCGATGCCGAGAGCCGAACCCGCTTCCTCGGCTGGCGGGCCGAGAACGTCAAGCTGTTCGCCTTCACCGTCTCGGCAATCATGGCCGGCATCGCCGGCGCGCTCTACGTGCCGCAGGTCGGCATCATCAATCCGGGCGAATTCGATCCGGCCAACTCGATCGAGGTGGTGATCTGGACCGCCGTCGGCGGGCGCGGCACCATCGTCGGCCCGATCCTCGGCGCGCTGCTGGTCAATGCCGGCAAATCCTGGTTCACCGGCGTGCTGCCGGAATTCTGGCTGTTCGCGCTGGGCGGACTGTTCGTCGCGGTCACGCTGCTTTTGCCCAAGGGCATCGTCGGCATGTGGGACGGCTGGCGTAGCCAGGCCAAGGCGCTGCGCGCGGCTTCGCTTGGCGTCGAGGCCGGGGTCGATCCTGACGCGCCGGAGCTGAAGATCGTGCGCTCGGCGGCGAGGACACCGGGCGCCTGGTCCGCTGCCGGCGCCGAACCGCAGCCGGCGGAGTGAACGATCATGAGCAAATCGAACACCATCCTCTATCTTGACGGCGTCTCGGTTTCCTTCGACGGCTTTCGCGCCATCAACAACCTGTCGCTGGTGCTCGACAAGGGCGAGATGCGCGCGATCATCGGCCCTAACGGCGCCGGCAAAACGACGATGATGGACATCGTCACCGGCAAGACGCGGCCGGACGAAGGCGAGGTGTTCTTCGATGGCCAGGTCGATCTCACCCGGCATGACGAGGCCGAGATCGCCATGATGGGCATCGGCCGCAAATTCCAGAAGCCGACGGTTTTCGAGAGCCACAGCGTCGAGGACAATCTGATGCTGGCGCTGAAAGGCCCGCGCTCGATCTTCCCGGCGCTGTTCCATCGCCGCTCGGCGGCCGAGACGCGGCGCATCGACGACATACTCGGCATCATCCGTCTCGGCGACAAGCGTGACGAGCTCGCCGCCAATCTCAGCCACGGCCAGAAGCAATGGCTGGAGATCGGCATGCTCTTGGCGCAGGACCCGAAGCTTTTGCTTGTCGACGAGCCAGTCGCCGGCATGACCGATGCCGAGACCGAGGAGACCGCGCGCCTGCTCAAGGACATCGCCCGCGACCATTCGGTGGTCGTCGTCGAGCATGACATGCATTTCGTGCGCGAGCTCGGCGTCAAGGTCACCTGCCTGCATGAAGGCTCGGTGCTGTCGGAAGGCACGCTCGATTTCGTCTCGGCGGACGAGCGCGTCGTCGAAGTCTATCTAGGGCGGTGAAGCATGGTCTGGCGTGTTCCGTTCTACCGTTTCGATTTCGCTTTCCTGAAGCGCTGGCGAAGGAATTGACCATGCTCGAAATCTCCAATGCCACGCTGCATTACGGCGCCGCCCAGGCGCTGCGCGGCGTTTCGCTGAAGGCCGGCGCCGGCAACATCACCTGCGTGCTCGGCCGCAACGGCGTCGGCAAGACCAGTTTGATGAGATCCATCGTCGGCCATCACCGGCTGACGAGCGGAAGCGTTGCCTTCGAGGGGAAGGCGCTCGACCGGAGCGCGGCGTATGACCGCGCCCGGTCGGGCATCGCATTCGTGCCGCAAGGCAGGGAGGTTTTCCCCCTGCTTACGGTGCGCGAGAACCTGGAATCCGGCTTCGCGCCGTTGCGGCGCGCAGACCGCAATATCCCTGCCCATGTCTTCGAGCTGTTTCCGGTGCTGAAGCAGATGCTCGGCCGCCGCGGCGGCGACCTGTCCGGCGGTCAGCAGCAGCAGCTCGCCATCGGGCGGGCGCTGGTGATGCGGCCGAAGCTCCTGGTGCTCGACGAGCCGACCGAAGGCATCCAGCCCTCGATCATCAAGGATATCGGCCGCGCCATCCGCTACCTGCGCGACCAGGCGGGGATCGCGGTGCTGCTGGTCGAGCAGTATCTCGATTTCTGCCGCGAGCTTGCCGACGAGGTCAACATCATGGATCGCGGCCAGATCGTGCATACGGGTCCGGCGGAAGACCTCGATAGGGCGGATGTGCGCAAGTTCCTGACAGTGTAGCCTTGGTCGTCGCCATTCCAAACTCTACACCGTAAATGACGCTCGGAAGTAACGGAATGGATCCTTGGGTCTTCGCTTCGTTCCGCGTCGTTGCGCCCAAGGATGACGAAGTTGTTGAGCGCTCTGGCGCGCTCAATACCACATGCTAGTCTTTTCTTGGCCTTGGTGAGTCGGCTGCTTTCCGTATCAGTCGCGAATGAAGGGGGAAGGCGCGCGGTCACCGCCCGCAAGTTCCACGCAAGCAAGCCTGCCTAGCTTTCCCTGCAGTGATTGTCGGTCAACGCGTCCAAAAGATTCGTGCCAGGGGACGGCGATGGAACGTTTTGTCGAGGACTATCAGAAGCGGCGCCTCACCGATCGCGACGATATCATGACGGCGATCAACATCCTGATGTCGCAGGGCTATGACGAGGACGATCTGCTGGGCGAAATGACCAAGGTCTTCTACGTCGATCTCGACGCCTTCAACGAAGTGATCGCCCACCACTGAGGGCGAGCGCGGGGCCGTAAAGGTCACCCGGCACGGCGGAAGTCGAGCACGCGGTTGCGGCCGCCGCGCTTGGCGGCATAGAGCGCCTTGTCGGCGGCGCTGAGGACCTTGTCGAAGCTCATGCCATCGCTGCTGCCGAAGGCGAAGCCGGCGCTGACCGTGCAGCGCAACGGCCCGGTCTCCGTCTCGACGGTACGCGCGGCGAAGGCGGCCCTGACACGTTCGGCCGTCGCCTCGGCCGTCTCGGGCAAGGTGCGCCTCAACACCATCGCGAATTCCTCGCCGCCCATGCGGGCGACGGAGTCGTTCGGACGCAGGTCGGTGGAGAGCACCTCGGCAAAAACCTTCAGCACTTGGTCGCCGGCGGCGTGGCCGAACTGATCGTTGATCGCCTTGAAGCCGTCGAGATCGAACACCACCACTGCCGTGAAGGCGCTGACCGGTGCCTTGCCGTGCTGATCGAACAAGGCGCGGCGGTTGAGCAGGCCGGTCAAGGCGTCGGTCTGCGCCTCGCGCTGATGATGGCGGGCGTGCCGCCCCTGGTTGAGCGCCAGCGACAATGCGCCGATGCCGGTCATGGAGGCGATGACGATGACGAGGCTCAGATCCTCCGCCCAGTTGCTTGGCGCATGGCCGAGGACGAGCTTGCCGTCCCATGCCAACACGGCCGCGCACAGCACGAAGGACGCCGCCGTCAGCGAGTAAAGCAGCGCCACGCCGATGAGATGGACGGGCGCTTCCGCGCGGCCCCGCCAATATTCATAGGCGGTTCCGAACAGGAGCAGCGCGGCCAGCGCGTTCTCCAGCATGAAGCCCAGCCCGTCATAGCCGAGGGCCATGGGCGGCAGCGCGAGAGCATAGGAAGTGCCGGCGCCGAGCGCGATCAGCCGCAAAGGCGAGCGCCTGGTCCTGAATTGGTGGGCGGCGCCCAGCATGACGGAGAAGCCGAGCAGGAGCAGCGCCAGCGTCAGCACGCCGAGCGCCGTTCCGGGCCTTGCGATATAAGCGTCGTAGACAAAGACTTCGCACACCACGACCAGCACGCTGACTGCCCAGGTCAAAAGGAACCTGTCGGAACGGGCGGCCATCCAGGTTCCGAACAGGGTGAGGCTGAGGCAAGCGGCGGAGAAGCCGACGGCCAGTAGCAATGAATTGTAGTCGAGCAGCATGCACGCGTCCTTGCCGGCGCCGGGCTTGTGCAACCTGACGTAGGTCCATTAGTGCAGCAAGGAAGTATCGATTACGTTACGATCGCCGCGAAGATTGCGGGGTTTGTCCTTGTCAGTTCGCGACCCGCTTCATCAGCGCCATGGCGCCGAACGGGGCGCGCACCTTGCCTTCGGTGATGAAGTAGGCGAACACGTCGCGCGGCTTGACCGGCGCATCGGTCCTGGGGTCGGCGCGCGGCAGGTCGGCGGGCTGCTTGCCCTCCGCCCAGGTCTTCACCCGCGCTGCCCATTCGTCGAGGCCCTTCGGCGTGTAGCAGTCGGGGTTGTCGTCGCTGCCGGTCTGCAGGCGCGCGTAGACGAAGTCGCCGGTGACGTCGGCGATCGCCGGATATTTCGCATGGTCGGCATAGACGATCGCGGCCTTGTATTTGCGCGCAAGCGCCGGGAATTCCGGCACGATGAAGCTGTCATGGCGCACTTCCAGCGCGTGGCGCAAAGGCACGCCGTCCTGCTTCTCGGGCAGAAGCTTCAGAAAAGCTTCGAAATCGTCCGGGTCGAATTTCTTGGTTGGCGCGAATTGCCACAGGATCGGGCCGAGCTTGTCGCCGAGCGCGGCAACGCCGGAGCCGAGGAAGCGCATCATCGATTCGCCGGCCTCGCCGAGCACGCGACGGTTAGTGACGAAGCGGTTGCCCTTGAGCGAGAAGACGAAACCGTCCGGCGCGTCGTTGGCCCATTTGACGAAGGTCGGTTCCTTGAAACTGGAATAATAGGTGCCGTTGACCTCGATGCTCGGCACCTGGCGGCTGGCGTAGTGGAGCTGCTTGGCCTTGGCTAGCTTCTCTGGATAGAAGGAGGTGTCCCAGGGCTCGAAAGTCCAGCCGCCCATGCCGGAGCGGATCGTTCCTTGGCTCATCGTCTTCCTCCTCCGCGTTTCAAGATGTGGTCAGGCCGCTTTGCCGACCGGCTTGGCCATGTCGACCACGGTCCATCCCGGCCGGTATGGATTGGCGCGGCGACCCGTTTCCCGATAGCCAAAGGCCGAATAGAGCGCGATGTTCCGCTCCATGCGCGAATTGGTGTAGAGCCGCACCTCCGGTACGCCCCATGACCGCGCCTGTTGATCGGCGAAGTTCAGCAATTTGATCCCGAGCTTTTTGCCCTGGAAGGCCGGCGCAACCGCGACGCTGAAGATCATGGCGTGGTCTGGATGGCGCTCGAGCACGATCAGTCCTGCGAGTTCCGAGCCTTCTTCCAACAGCCAAACTTCGCCGCGCTCGATGCGCGGAGTGTAGTCCTCGGTGACCGGGATCGGGGGGCCACCGAGCGTGGCGGTGTAGGGATGATAGGCGACTTGCGTCAGTGAGACGACAGCGGCGAGATCAGTATCGTTTGCCTGTCTAGGCATGGTAAAAAATGCTTTCAGGTCTGCTGGACGTTGACTGTGCGATCGCCAACTTGTGGCGCACTGGCCTTTGGCGCGAATGTATATCGGTTCGCCGAAAGCAATCTTTCGTTCATTCCTTGAATAACCGATAGGCAATCGACCATATCTTTCAAAAGATTTTTTGCCCGATCGTTCCAAGCGTCTCTTTCCTCGTTAAAAATATTGTGAAAATCAAGCCACAAATCGCTGTGGAGTGTTATCGCTCCAAGCTCGAAAAACCGAATATATCTAAATGGATCATTCCTATTTGTCGATCCGTGAACAATAAAATTTCTATACGTCATAAATTCTTTATTTTTATTTTTAAAATTTTTTATTGCACTACCCATTGTGAGGTTGATGCTGTCAGATACCGATAAGTTAACAGCAACAGAACGAGCCGAATCTAAAAATAATTTCAAATATTCAGCAAAATGATATGCTTCGAACGACAGGTTTTTCACCGATCCAACAAGGCCTTGGGAGGCATGGAAAGAACCAATCTTGGGGCGAGCTCGGGAAATCTTATTTCGGTATCCTATCGACTCTAGAACGGGTCCCAGTAAGCAGGACAATGAGCTAAGGAAAGTTTGGCCGGAAGTAAGAGGCTTGCTGCTTGACTGATCCGACAGGTACCTCAAATACCCACCGATGTCGCGCTCATGAAATTCAGAAAAATACGCAAAATCGGGCATCAATTCAAAGTGTTCAGAAGTAATTTTCTGAACATGTTGCTGAAAGCGAATTGCATCGTCCAAAAAGCCCATGCAGGCATCACTCGGCCGCTTCGCGTTTGCCTCCGGGGCGCCGCTCCAGAAGCTCCTTCAGGAACTGGCCGGTGTAGCTGCGCTTTTCGCGCACGATCGCTTCCGGGGTGCCGGACGCCACCAGCTCGCCGCCGCCGTCGCCGCCCTCCGGGCCGAGATCGAGCACCCAGTCGGCGGTCTTGATCACCTCGAGATTGTGCTCGATGACCACCACCGTGTTGCCCTGGTCGACCAGCTCGTGCAGCACTTCCAGAAGCTTGGCGACGTCGTGGAAATGCAGGCCGGTGGTCGGCTCGTCCAGAATGTAGAGCGTCTTGCCGGTCGCCTTGCGCGACAGTTCCTTGGCGAGCTTTATCCGCTGCGCCTCCCCACCCGACAACGTCGTCGCCTGCTGGCCGATATGGATATAGCCGAGGCCGACCTGCTTCAGCGTCTCCAGCTTGTCGCGCACGCCGGGCACCGCCGAGAAGAAGTCGACGCCTTCCTCGACCGTCATGTCGAGCACGTCGGCGATCGACTTGCCCTTGAACAGCACGTCGAGCGTCTCGCGGTTGTAGCGCTTGCCGTGGCAGACGTCGCAGGTGACGTAGACGTCGGGCAGGAAGTGCATCTCGATCTTGATGACGCCGTCGCCCTGGCAGGCCTCGCAGCGGCCGCCCTTGACGTTGAAGGAGAAGCGGCCCGGCTGATAGCCGCGCGCCTTCGCTTCCGGCAAGCCGGCGAACCAGTCGCGGATCGGCGTGAAGGCGCCGGTATAGGTCGCCGGGTTGGAGCGCGGCGTGCGGCCGATCGGCGACTGATCGATGTCGATGACCTTGTCGAGGAATTCCAGCCCCTCGATGCGGTCATGCTCGGCCGGATGCTCGCGCGAGCCCATGATGCGGCGCGAGGCCGCCTTGAACAGCGTCTCGATCAGGAAGGTCGACTTGCCGCCGCCGGACACGCCGGTGACGCAGGTGAAGGTGCCGAGCGGGATCTCGGCCGTGACGTTCTTCAGATTGTTGCCGCGCGCGCCGACGACCTTGATGCGCCGGTTCTTCTTGGCTTCGCGGCGCACTTCCGGCGTCGTCACTTCGAGCTCGCCCGACAGGTACTTGCCGGTGATCGAGGCGGGCGTGGCCATGATCTGCTGCGGCGTGCCCTGCGCGATGATGCGGCCGCCATGGATGCCGGCGGCGGGGCCGATGTCGACGACATAGTCGGCATGCAGGATGGCATCCTCGTCATGCTCGACGACGATCACCGTGTTGCCGATGTCGCGCAGGTGCTTGAGCGTATCGAGAAGGCGCGCATTGTCGCGCTGGTGCAGGCCGATCGACGGCTCGTCCAGCACATAGAGCACGCCGGTGAGGCCCGAGCCGATCTGCGAGGCGAGCCGGATGCGCTGGCTCTCGCCGCCCGACAGCGTGCCGGAATTGCGCGACAACGTCAGATAGTCGAGGCCGACATCGTTCAAGAAGCGCAGCCGCTCGCGGATCTCCTTGAGCACGCGCACCGCGATCTCGTTCTGCTTCTCGTTGAGCTGCGCCGGCAGGTCGGTGAACCATTGGTCGGCCTTGCGGATCGACAGCTCGGTGACCTCGCCGATGTGCTTGCCGGCGATCTTCACTGCCAGCGCTTCCGGCTTCAGGCGATAGCCGTTGCAGGCGGGGCAGGGGGTGGCCGACATGAAGCGCTCGATCTCCTCGCGCATCCAGGCCGATTCCGTTTCCTTCCAGCGCCGGTCGAGATTGGGGATGACGCCCTCGAACGTCTTGGTGGTCTTATAGGAGCGCAGGCCGTCGTCATACTGGAAGGTGATCTCGCGCTCGCCGGTGCCGTGCAGCACGGCTTCTTTAGCCGCGGCGCTCAAATCCTTGAACTTGTCGCCGAGCTTGAAGCCATAGGCCTTGCCCAGCGCCTCAAGCGTCTGCGCGTAATAGGGCGAGGTCGACTTCGCCCACGGGCTGATGGCGCCGTCGCGCAGCGAGACGTTCTCGTCCGGCACCACGAGGTTGGGATCGATGGCGCGCTGGCTGCCGAGGCCATCGCAAGTCGGGCAGGCGCCGAACGGGTTGTTGAAGGAGAACAGCCTGGGTTCGATCTCGGGAATGGTGAAGCCGGACACCGGGCAGGCGAATTTTTCCGAGAACAGGATGCGCTCATGCGTCTCGTTCTTCGACTTGTTGACCGAGTCCTCGCCGGTCAGGCTGGCGTCGAGCGGCCGGTCGGCGAACTCGGCCACGGCCAGTCCGTCGGCGAGCTTCAGCGCGGTCTCCATCGAGTCCGCGAGCCTGGTCGCCAGATCGCCGCGCACGACGATGCGGTCGACGACCACGTCGATATCGTGCTTGTACTTCTTGTCCAGCGCCGGCACGTCGGCGATCTCGTAGAAGACGCCGTCGACCTTGACGCGCTGGAACCCCTTCTTCTGCAGCTCCAGCAGTTCCTTGCGGTATTCGCCCTTGCGGCCGCGCACGATCGGCGCCAGCAGATAGAGGCGCGTGCCTTCCTCCAGCGCCAGCACGCGGTCGACCATCTGCGAGACCGTCTGGCTTTCGATCGGCAGGCCGGTGGCCGGCGAATAGGGGATGCCGACGCGCGCGAAAAGCAGGCGCATATAGTCGTAGATTTCGGTGACGGTGCCGACCGTCGATCGCGGGTTGCGCGAGGTGGTCTTCTGCTCGATCGAGATGGCGGGCGACAAGCCGTCGATCTGGTCGACGTCCGGTTTCTGCATCATCTCGAGGAACTGCCGCGCATAGGCCGACAGGCTTTCGACGTAACGGCGCTGGCCCTCGGCATAGATGGTGTCGAAAGCGAGCGACGACTTGCCGGAGCCGGACAGCCCCGTCATGACGATCAGGCTGTCACGCGGCAGGTCGAGATCGACGTTCTTGAGATTGTGTTCGCGCGCCCCGCGAATGGAAAGGTATTTTTGGTCGGCCATCGCCGGTCGCCGCCTCAGATCTGGAATTTGCTGGATTGGGCGGGTTCGTCCCGGCCATCCTATATGTAGGTTGTTTTGCCGCCGCGTCGAGAGACGCCACAATCTCGACGGAAGAAGCCTATCTTGGGTTTAACCGCCTTTCGCGCGAGCGGGCAAGCGGAAAGAACAAAGGCCGAACACGCTCCTGACAAAGCGCTGTGGAAACAATCGCGCCAGGCGCCGTGGAGACAAGTGCCGCCGATCCCGTCCCATTGATCCACAGGGCCATTCGGCTTACCCGTACGTAACCTCCTGCCGATCACATTTTTCGGTAACCGGCTATCGACGGTTGACGTCGCCGACCCAGGGGAGCAGTCTCAAAACCGTCAACGAAGCCGGCCGTCTTTCGATGGCCTCGCCGCCCAACAGGCGGCCTGCGAGACGCCGCAGGCGATAGCGATTTGCGCTTCGAACGACATTGTCGCAACGGACCCAGGAGCGGAGCATGACGCCACCGGACAGTCCCTTGAGGCTCCACACGGAGATGGAGCCGCGGCGGGCATAAGTGCCAGGGCAGACTTGAAACGCCAGCCCGACAAACCGTGACTTGCCGATTCCCTACAATCAGAGACGATAGTCGGATCGTCGGCTGAATGCCGCGTTGCATCCGAAACAGAACGCCGGCAGTCCACTCCCGGCTAAAGTTGGATTTCAGATCCATGAAGCCCCATCCGTCTGCAAAGCAGGGATGGGGCTTACATTTTTGCGATGCGCTTAACCGCCATCAGCGGTTCGGCAGCTTCATGCCGCCCGTCGCCATGTCGATCGTTATGCTGCCGCCGATCCTGACATCGGTGTTGCCGATCTTGAACGAACCGTCGTTGCCGGCGGGCTGGGCGTCATCCGGCTCCGGCTGCGGCGCCGGCTTGGCGATGCGGTAGTCGTCGCTGACGCCTGGCAATTTCTGCGTCGAGCTGTCGTCGGCAAGCGCGGTGCCGGCCATCAGCGCGGCGGCAAGCGCGGCGAGGATAGCGCACACATGTCTGGGCTGAACGGATCCGATCATACGCGGACTATAGGGACGCGGCCGGAGCGATGCCAGACGCGCGGCGATCAAATTGCCGCGCGTCTACCGCGACGTCAGGCCGCTTTCTTGCGCGTGTCGTAGACGTGGTCGACGAGGCCCCAGTCCTTGGCCTCCGCGGCGCTCATGAAATAGTCGCGGTCGAGCGTGCGCTCGACCTCCTCGTAGGTGCGGCCGCAATGCTTGGCGTAGAGCTCGGTCATATGCTGCTTGGTGCGCACGATATCCTCGGCATGGCGCTGGATGTCGGAGGCCTGGCCCTGGAAGCCGCCGAGCGGCTGATGCAGCACGATCCTGGTGTTGGGCAGGGCGATGCGGCGTCCCGGGGAGCCTGCCATCAGCAGGAAGGAGCCCATCGAGGCGGCAAAGCCCATGCACACCGTCGACACCGGGCAGGAGATGTATTGCATGGTGTCGTAGATGGCGAAGCCGCTGGTCACCATGCCGCCGGGCGAGTTGATGTAGAGCGAGATCTCCTTGTCTGGATTGTCCGATTCAAGCGACAGAAGCTGGGCGCAGACCAGCGCCGAGACGTTGTCGTTGATCTCGCCGTTGATGAAGACGATGCGCTCGCGCAGCAACCGCGAAAAAATATCGAAGGAGCGCTCACCGCGGCTCGATTGCTCGATGACCATCGGCACAAGGTTGGCAATGCTCATGACGGATTCCTTTCGATCAGGCTGCGCGCAGCATCATGCAAGGCGCATTGGCGGCGGTTGGGGCCTTGCGCGCGTCGAGCGAAAGTCCGCATCCCGCGCCCGAGACGGCGACGAGCGGCTGTGCCAGCGGCACGAAGCCGTCATGGACAATGCGCAAATGCGTGCCGCCCGAGGCGGTGCGCGCGAGTGTGAAGGTCACGATGCTGTCGAAGGCGGGAAGCTGGTCGGCATCCTTCGCGCCGGGCCGCTCGCGCCAGGAGTAGCGCAGCAGCCCGCCCGGCTCGGCCTCGAGCACCTCGCATTCGATCGGCGCATCCGGTCCGGCAAAGGCGAAGCGGCTGCCTGCTTCCGCCTTGATGTCGTTCGGCATCAGCCAGGCGGCGAGCAGTTCCGGCTCGGTCAGTGCCCGCCAGACTTTTTCCGGCGGATCGGGAAGGTCGCATTCGAAGCTGAGCGGCGCTTCGTCGACCGTCGGGTTTTCGGTTGCCGTCATTGATCCATTCCCTTCAGAACCGTCTTCAACTTCTCGATGCGTTCCGGCCAGAAGGCGCGGTAGCGCTCGATCCAGCCGAGCAGGGGGTCGAGCCCTTGCGGATCGGCGCGGTAATAGGCGTTGCGGCCGGCGCGCCGCTCGACCACCAGGCCAGCGCTGCGCAGCACGGCGAGATGCTGCGAGACCGCCGGCTGCGATACGCTCATGCCGGCGCGCAGCTCGCTCACGCTCATCTCACTGGCGGTCAGCCGCTCGTAAACGGCGCGGCGTGTCGGGTCGGCCAGGGCTCGGAAAATCTCTGCTTCGATCATGAAGAAAGCATAAGTCGATACTTATTGATTTGGCAAGCCGCTATTTGATCGCCATATCAGGACAGAGGTCTGAACCCTGCCTTTGCTGACATTCCTTGACAGAAAAGGCGGTTGTGTCTAGAACGAAAAGAGAACAAAAACCTTGTGGGAAAAGCCAGCCTTTGCGGGCAGGGGCGAGCCTGAGGCTGTAAGGTGAGCGACTTAAAATTTGTTTCGGATGAGCGCGGAGAAGTAAGATGGCGGGTAGCGTCAACAAGGTCATTCTGGTCGGCAATCTCGGGGCGGACCCTGAAATCCGCCGCCTGAATTCCGGCGATCCGGTCGTCAACATCCGCGTCGCCACCTCGGAAAGCTGGCGCGACAAGAACTCGGGCGAGCGCAAGGAAAAGACCGAGTGGCATAATGTCGTGATCTTCAATGACCAGCTCGCCAAGGTGGCCGAGCAGTATTTGAAGAAGGGCATGAAGGTCTATGTCGAGGGCCAGCTGCAGACCCGCAAATGGCAGGACCAGACCGGCAATGACCGCTACACGACCGAGATCGTGCTGCAAAAATTCCGCGGCGAATTGCAGATGCTCGACGCGCGCGGCGAGGGCGGCGGCGGCCAGGTCGGCAACTATTCCGGCGGCGGCAGCAGCCGCGGCTCCGATTTCGGCCAGTCCGGCCCGAACGAAGGTTTCAGCCGTGGTGGCGGCGGTTCCAGGGGCGGCGGTGGCGGCGGCTCGTCGCGCGAGCTGGACGACGAGATCCCGTTCTAAGCGTCTCGAAACGGGCATTTGAAGTAAGGCGCGATGTCGCTCGGACCGCTTCTGTCGGCGCCGCCTCCCATCCCATGGCATGCCTTCGCGGCCTTCGCCGCTTTAGCCATCGGCGGCGCCCAGCTGGCGCTGCCGAAGGGGACTGTGCGCCACCGCGCGCTGGGTTATGCCTGGGCGGCGCTGATGCTGATCATCGCCATATCCAGCTTCTGGATCCAGCAGATCCGGCTCATCGGGCCATTCAGTCCGATCCATCTGTTGTCGATCCTGGTGTTGGTCACCGTGCCGCTGGCGACGTGGTATGCGCATACGCATAAGGTGGCCGCGCATCGCGGCGCCATGATAAAACTCTATCTGTTCGCGCTGGTCGGCGCCGGCATCTTCACGCTACTGCCTGGCCGGATAATGCATGCCGTCGTGTTCGGCCAGTAGGACGTGTTGATATTCAGGTCAGGCCGGCCTGCAAATGCCGGTTTCCTGCGCTTCCGGTGCTCACGTACTTCAAGTACGCTCCGCTCCGGTTCTCGGAAGCCGCCTTTCGGCGCGGCCTGACCTGAATCTCAACACGCCTTGGCGCGGACGGGAATTTCTCAAGGAAGATCAACGTGAAAGCACGCGTCAAATGGGTCGAGGAACGCACCTTTGTCGGCGAGTCCGGCAGCGGCCATAAGGTCGTGCTGGGCACGGCGCATGGGCCGGATGGCAAGACGCCTGGGCCGAGCCCGATGGAACTGGTGCTGATCGGCACCGGCGGCTGCTCGGCCTTTGACGTCGTCCACATCCTCGAGAAAGGCCGCGAGGCGGTCGAGGATTGCGTGGTCGAGCTCGACGCCGACCGGGCCGAGACCGACCCCAAAGTGTTCACCCGCATCCATATGCATTTCATCGTCAAGGGCCGCGCGCTCTCGCATGACAAGGTCAAGCGCGCGATCGACCTGTCGATCGAGAAATACTGCTCGGCCAGCGCGATGATGGCGAAGACGGCGACGCTTACGCATGATTTCGAGGTGGTCGAGACGGGGGCCAAGTAGGGCAGTAGGCAGTAGGCAGTAGGCAGTAGGCAGTAGGCAGTAGGCAGTAGGCAGTAGGGGTGTCGCTCAAGTGATCATGAGCGCCCGGACGCCGTCGGCCACGAATTGCACGGCAAGCGCCGCCAGGATGACGCCGAGCAGTCTGGTCAGGATCGAGCGGCCGGTCTGGCCGAGGATGCGGTCGATGCGTTCCGACAGCACGAACACCAGATAGGTGATGACGAGGCAGAGGAAGATGATGCCGACCAGCGCCGCCTGGGCGGCAAAGCCTTCGAAATGTCCCGACAACAGCACCGTCGCCGAAATCGCGCCGGGGCCAGCGATCAGCGGGATCGCCAGCGGGAAGGCGGCGATGTTGTGGATCATGTCCCTGGTGATGGCGACGTCGCCGATCTTCTCCTTGCGGTCCTGGCGGCGCTCGAACACCATTTCGAAGGCGATGAAGAAGAGCAGAAAGCCGCCGGCCACCCGAAAGGCCGGCAGCGTGATGCCGAACACCGACAGGATCGAGGCGCCGGCAATCGCAAACAGCGCCATCACCAGGAAGCCGATCACCGAAGCGCGCACCGAAACCTGCTGACGCTCCTCGCGGTTCATGCCGCGCGTCACAGCGAGGAAGAGCGGCGCCAGTCCCGGCGGGTCGATGGTCACCAGGATGGTGACAAAGGCGTTGAACAGGCTGTCGAAACTCGGCATCGCTGGCCCTCTCCCGCCGGGCAAAACCCGAGCTCCGCAATTGGTAGAGCAAAGCCCGGGCGCTGGAAACAGGCGGGAAGGTAAATCAGCCGGCTATTCGGGCCTGCCGCAATAGGCCTCCAGGCGATAGCCATCCGGGTCGATGACAAAGGCGGCGTAGTAGTTGTCTCCATAGGCCGTTCGAAGCCCGGGCTGGCCGTTATCCTTGCCGCCTTCTCGCAATGCTGCCGCGTGGAAGGCGTCGACGCTGGCGCGTGTCGGCGCGGAGAAACAGAAATGCAGGCCGGACTCCGCTTCGGCCGGGACCGGCCGGCCGGCGTTATTCACCCAAAGCTGGACCGCTTGAGCGCCGTAGCCGAGAGAGCCGGGCGACTGGCTGAGACAGGAATAGCCGAGCGGCTTCAACGCTGCGTCATAGAAGCGTTTCGAAGCATTGGCGTCACGGACGCCGATCGAGACATGGTCGAGCATTGGTTCCTCCATGATTACAATTGGTTGATCGCTCAGGCTGCCGTCGCGCGACGGGCCAGGAATTCGACCTCCATCCGCCAGGTCGCGCCGCCGTCCTGCGAACGCTCGCCGAGCCAGCGGAACGAGTTTTCGGTGATGCGTGAAAAACTCCAGCGCACCGACGCGCCGGTGCCGTCGGCGCCGACCTGGACGATCGTGTCGCCCTCGGCGCGGCCGAGCTGCCGGCTGTAATACTGGCTGCGCGGATCGCTCCAGAAGATGTGCCAGGCATCGGCGGCGGGATCGTAGACGCGCAATGTCGTGCCGTAGAAGGTCCATGGCCCGAGCGACGGGGAGGGGCCGGCGTCTCGGGCGGGCAGGATCCAGACGTCCTGCACGGCCCTGCCTTCCAGAACCCAGCCGAAATGCACCTCGCCGCGCCCGGTGAGCCTTGTGCCGTCCTCGAGGATGCGGGTGGCGTCGAATGTCCAGGCGCCGATAAAGCGGCCGTAGAGCTTCAGCTTTTCGGCGACGTCTGGTTTGGGCCCGTCGCTGTGCAGGGCTTCGGCAAAGGAATCGGTCATTGTTGCTGCCTCGTTTGTCAGGAGAGGGCAAGCAATAGGGGCACGGCAGGGTTCGTCGCTTGGGAAAAATTGCTATCTTCGGGCATGACGACCGCGCAGAAAACTCTGGCTTCAGGGCCTGGCTGGCAGGTGTCCGACGTGGTTTGCACGGCGGCCGCCGGCGACAGGCCATTCGAGGAAGAGCATCGCGGATTCTGCGTCGCTGCCGTGACCAGGGGCGCGTTCCGCTATCGCACGCGCCAGGGCACGGCGATGCTGGCGCCGGGCGCCATCCTGCTCGGAAATCCCGGCGCCTGCTACGAATGCGGGCATGAGCACGGCGCCGGCGACCGCTGCCTCTCCTTCCATTTCTCGCCGGCCTATCTGGAGCGCGTCCTGGTCGACTTGCCGGGTGTGAAACGGCTCGGCTTCGCCGATCCGCGTCTGCCGCCCTTGCCGGCGCTGGCGCCTCTGCTCGCCGAGGCGGAAGCGGCGCGGGAAACAGGCGACGGCGACGCATTCGAGGAACTCGGCCTGCGCATGGCCGGCGCGGTGGTTGAGGCCGCGACCGGTTCTTCCAAACCCGCCCGGACGCCCAGCCGCCGCGACCAGAAACGCGTTGCCGAAGCGGTGCGGCTGATCGAGCTCAACGCCGATCGACCCTTGTCGCTGACCGAGCTCGCCGACGGCGCGGCGACCAGCCCATATCATTTCCTGCGCATTTTCCGGCACGTCGCCGGCATGACGCCCTATCAGTTCGTGCTGAGGACGAGGATGCACCGCGCCGCGGTGCGCCTGCGCGCGTCGAACGCCGCGATCTCGACGATCGCCTTCGATACTGGCTTCAACGATCTGTCGACTTTCAACCGCCGGTTCCGGCGCGAAATGGGGGAGGCGCCCGGCGCGTACCGGGCCAAGCGGACCGGCGCCGGATAGGTTTGCACTCAATCGTCCGTCGGACCGCACCAGCCGGGCAGGTAATCCGCATCCTTGCCTTTGGCCAGAACCAGTGCCTGCTTCATCGCCTTGTCGAAGTTCTTCGCAACCGCATCCTTATCGATCCGCCGGCGCAGGAAATCCGCCCAGATGAATTCGCTGAACGGCGTCGTGTCCTTGGCGTAGCCGCCCTGACGGCGCAGCTCGCCCGCCATGCTCCGGTAAGGATCATCGACCAGCTCGCCGATGGTCTTTGGAATGGCCGAGTAATCGCGGCGCCGACCGTTCTCGTCGAAGGGGTGCATCCAGCCGCGATTGTCCAGAACGAAGAAAAAGGCGTCCTTGTCGAGCGCGGACAGGTCGCTGATCACGGTCACCAGCACATCCTTGACGCCTTCCTCGAGCAGGGCGCGGGCGAGATGGTGGTGATCGGTGACGTAGTTGCGATTTTTGGGACCGAGCACCACCGGCACCATGTGTCTGCCCAGAAAGACGCCGGTTTTCTTCTTTGCGTCCTGCGCCCGGATCATCTGGCGCTTCAACGCAACCTCACGCATGCCGACCGTGATCTGCGTCGGCCTTAGGTCTTCGACGGGGACCGGAGTGACAATGGGCACTCGGGGGTCGATCATGGCAGGCTGTCCTGTTTCTTGAGCTGTGGTTTGCCCGGACCAAGTTTCTTGATCGCCGCGTCGACGCTGTGGAAAATGCGCTCAGCGCCGACGATCTCGGCGATGCCGAACCGCTTGAGCGCTGCCTGGGCGCGCAGCGATTCCATGCGGGCGATAGCAAAGACCGCGCCTTTGTCGCGACAATGGCGGATGGTGTCGATCAGCGCCTGGGCGGCGGTATAGTCGATCTCGACGATGTTGCTGGCTTCCAGCACCACCAACTGCACGTCCTCGCTGGCGTCGATCAGGTCGCTCAAGCCGCGCTTGAACCGGTCGGCGTTGACGAAGGAAAGCGGCGCCTGGAACGCCGCCACGAGCACGCCGGAGCGCTGCTCGCCCGCGCTGGAACCGCTCGGCGGCCACCAGACCGACGTGCCCGGCACCTGCGCCAGCTCGATAGGCTCCGTGCGCGTCGAGCCCCAGATGCCGTGCAGCAACGACAGGCCGATGCCGATCGCGACGCCGGTTTCGATCGGCAGAACGACGATGGCGACCATGGTGATCAGGATCAGCGCGAACTCGACCGGCGCCTGGCGGTAGACGTTTGCGGCCACCCTCCAGCGCAGGATGCGCTGGGCCACATACATCAGCACGCCGGCCAGCGCCGCCTGCGGCACATCGGCGAGCAAGCGGCCGCCGAATGCGCCAAGCGCCAGAACGATTGCTGCCGCAATCAGGCCCGAAAGCTGCGAGCGGCCGCCGGTCTGCGCGACGATGGCCGTGCGAGGCGGGCTGGCGTTGACGGCAAAGGCACCGAACAGGCCGGACAGGATGCTGCCCGCGCCGACGCCGACGAAGTCGCGGTTGACGTCGAGCGCTTCGCCGTCCCGCGGCGGGAAGGAGCGGCTGGTCGCTGCCGTCTGCACCATGACGACGATGGCGATCAGCAGCGCGAGCGGGACGAGAGCCCGCGCGTCCTCGAAGCTGACCAGCGGCAATCCGGGCGTCGGAAACCCGTTCGGCAAGGCGCCGAGCACCTCGACGCCGCGATTCTTAAGGCCCAGCGTGATGACGGCAAGCGTTGCCAGCACCATGCCGATCAGCGCCGCGGGTATGCGCGCGCTGACGCGCTCGGCGACGAGGACAATCGCGAAGACGCCTAGACCGAGCGCCAGGCTCCAGAGGTTGGTGAGATGGATGTTAGCGGCGATCTCGCCGACGCGTCGCAGGGTTTCGCCGCTTTGCGACGGCAGGCCGAGCAATCCAGGCAGCTGCGAGACCATGATGTGAACCGAGATGCCGGCGAGGAAGCCGGTCGTGACCGGCACGGACAGGAGATCAGCAATCCAGCCGAGGCGGAAAATGCCGCTGAGCGCCACCAGCAGCCCCACCATCAGCGCCAGCATGGCCGCCAGCGCCAGATAATGCGGCGAGCCGGAGGTGGCGATCAGCGCCAGCCCGCCGACGAACAAGGGCGTGATCGTCGAATCCGCCCCCGCCGACAGCTGGCGGTTGGCGCCGAGCAGCGCGAAGGCGACGGAGCCGGCGACGAAGGTGAAGAAGCCGATCTCCGGCGCGAAACCGCCAAGGCGCGCCGTCGCCATCTGCTCGGGAATGGCGATCGCGGCCAGCGTAACGCCTGCCGCCAGATCGCCGTTGAGGTCCTTGACACTCCAGCCGCTCAGGGCCCGCAAGGGTGGCCACAGGGCCAGGTTCATAGCACTTGCAGTTTTTGCCCGATCCATGACCGACCTTGCCGCATGGCGCCGAAAACGACCGTGGCCATATCGTCGCAATCAGCGGTATCCATTTGAAATTACCATCGAAATTGTCTCTGGAAAAGTCTGGCCGACATTGGAGTTTCGGCGAGGCTTCCTATATAAGCATGCAGTGATTCCCGACTGGATTGTGACCTGATTTGACCGACCAGAAGACACCGCGCGGGCCGGACGGCGGCCCCACCGGCATCGAGCCGATTTCGATCATCGAGGAGATGCAGCGCTCCTATCTCGATTACGCCATGAGCGTGATCGTCAGCCGCGCGCTGCCGGATGTGCGCGACGGCCTGAAGCCGGTGCATCGCCGCATTCTCTACGCTATGCAGGAAGGCGGTTACCACTGGAACCGCAAGCATGTGAAATCGTCGCGCATCGTCGGCGACGTGATGGGTAAATACCATCCCCACGGCGACGCCTCGATCTACGACGCGCTGGTGCGCATGGCGCAGGACTGGTCGCTGCGCGTGCCGCTGATCGACGGACAGGGCAATTTCGGCTCCATCGACGCCGACCCGCCCGCGGCCATGCGCTACACCGAGTCGCGGCTCACCAAGGTCGCGCACGAGCTTCTGGAGGATATCGACAAGGAAACGGTCGATTTCCAGGACAATTATGACGGCGCTGAACAAGAGCCCAAGGTACTGCCGGCGCGCTTCCCGAACCTTCTGGTCAACGGTTCGGGTGGTATCGCCGTCGGCATGGCCACCAACATCCCGCCGCACAACCTCGCCGAAGTGTGCAACGGGGCGATGGCGATCATCGACAATCCGGCGATCGACCTGCCGGCGCTGATGGAGATCGTGCCCGGCCCGGATTTCCCGACCGGCGGTATCGTGCTAGGGCGCTCCGGCATCTACAGCGCCTATTCCACCGGCCGCGGCTCGATCGTCATGCGCGGCCGCGTCGAGATCGAAAGGCGCGGCAACGACCGCGAATCCATCGTCGTCACCGAGATCCCCTATCAGGTGAACAAGGCGGCGATGATCGAGAAGATGGCCGAGCTGGTGCGCGAGAAGCGCATCGACGGCATCTCCGACATCCGCGACGAGAGCGACCGCCAAGGCTACCGGGTCGTCATCGAACTGAAGCGCGAGGCCGTCGCCGACGTCATCCTCAACCAGCTCTACCGCTTCACGCCGCTGCAGACCTCGTTCGGCGCCAACATGGTGGCGCTCAACGGCGGCAAGCCGGAAGTGATGACGCTGATCGACATGCTGAAAGCCTTCGTCGGTTTCCGCGAGGAGGTGATCAGCCGCCGCACGAAATACCTGTTGCGCAAGGCGCGCGAGCGGGCGCACGTCCTTGTCGGCTTGGCGATTGCCGTCGCCAACATCGACGAGGTGATCAAGCTCATCCGCACCGCGCCCGATCCGCAGACGGCGCGCGAGCAGTTGATGGAACGGCGCTGGCCCTCGCACGACGTCGCGCCGCTGATCAAGCTGATCGACGATCCGCGCCACCGCATCAACGAGGACGGCACCTACAACCTCTCCGAGGAACAGGCGCGCGCCATCCTCGACCTGCGCCTGCAGCGCCTGACCGCGCTGGGCCGCGACGAGATCGCCGACGAGTTGAACAAGATCGGCGCCGAGATCGTTGATTTCCTTGATATTTTGTCGTCGCGCGCACGCATACAGCAGATCGTCAAGGACGAGCTCATCGCGGTCCGCGACGAATTCGGCACCCCGCGCCGCACCGAGCTGTCCGAGGGCGGTGCGGACATGGAAGACGAGGACCTGATCCAGCGCGAGGACATGGTCGTCACCGTCAGCCATTCCGGCTACATCAAGCGCGTGCCGCTGTCGCTCTACCGGGCGCAGCGCCGCGGCGGCAAGGGCCGCTCCGGCATGTCGACCAAGGAAGAGGATTTTGTCACAAGGCTGTTCGTGGCCAACACGCACACGCCGGTGCTGTTCTTCTCCTCGCGCGGCATCGTCTACAAGGAAAAGGTCTGGCGGCTGCCGATCGGCAACCCGCAATCGCGCGGCAAGGCGCTGATCAACATGCTGCCGCTCGAGCAGGGCGAGCGCATCACCACGATCATGCCGCTGCCGGAGGACGAGACCAGCTGGGGCGAGCTCGACGTGATGTTCGCGACCACGCGCGGCACCGTGCGCCGCAACAAGCTCAGCGACTTCATCCAGGTCAACCGCAATGGCAAGATCGCCATGAAGCTGGAGGAAGAGGGCGACGAGATCCTCGGCGTCGAGACCTGCACCGACAATGACGACGTGCTCCTGACGGCGAATTCCGGCCAGTGCATCCGTTTTCCGGTCTCCGACGTGCGCGTCTTCCAGAGCCGCAATTCCGTCGGCGTGCGCGGCATAAGCATGGCCGAGACCGACCGCATCATCTCGATGTCGATCATCGAGCATGTCGATGCGTCACCCGCCGAGCGCGCCGCCTATCTGAAGCGCGCGGCGGCCGAGCGCCGACTTGCCGCCGGCGGAGCCGGCGAGGAAGAGGAGATTGCGCTCACCAATGAGGAGGTCGGCGAGGAAGCCGAGCTTTCCGACGAGCGTTACGAGTTCCTCAAGGCGCATGAGCAACTCGTGCTGACGGTGACCGAATATGGCTATGGCAAGCGCTCGTCGTCCTACGATTTCCGCATGATCGGTCGCGGGGGCAAGGGCATTCGCGCCACCGACGTTTCCAAGACGGCCGAGATCGGCCGCCTTGTCGCGACCTTCCCGGTCGGCGATGACGATCAGATCATGCTGGTTTCGGACGGCGGCACGGTCATCCGGGTGCCGGTCAACGGCATACGCTTCGCCAGCCGCGCCACCAAGGGCGTGACGATCTTCAACACGGCCGAAGGCGAGAAGGTTGTGTCGGTCGAGCGGATTTCGGAGCCGCAGTCTGACGAGGAGGCGGATGAAGCGCCGTCTGGCGAGACTGACGCAAACGATACGGGCGAGGGCGAATAAGTCTCGGTTTAGACTTCACCGGCCCTCCGGGCCGGTGCGGTGATGGTGGGTCAATGGCGACGGTAGACGTTGCGATGAGCGAAACCATCGAGCCGCTTGGTGTTGGCCTTGACGCGCACCCGCGCTGCTTCCTGATGCAACCCGAATGCAGTCGCGATCAGCATCACGATGGTCATTGCAGTGGCAAGCATGTAGATCAGCATTTGCGTGTTCTCCTGGGCTTACAACGATGACATGGGGATTTGGTTTCATCCCTTGAAGCGGCAACCTAGTGAACGCTGCGTGAAATGTTCGTGACTGTCGCGTTCATCTGTCGTTCATCGGGGCGAAAAGGTTCACGGCCGGCCAATCGATCGGATTTGCCTTTGTTCGGCAGGCTCGCTAAAGCGTTTCGCCGGAAACGGCGAACCGCTCTATCTTTTTGTTTTGCGCAATTCCGGACGGAAAACCGCTCACACTTTTCCTGGAATTGCTCTAGAAGCCTGCCATGACCGAACGCACCGCCCTTTACGCCGGCTCCTTCGACCCGCTGACCAACGGCCATCTCGACGTGCTGAAAGCCTCGCTGGCTGTGGCCGATACCGTCTATGCTGCGATCGGCATCCATCCGGGCAAGAAACCTTTGTTTTCCTTCGAGGAACGCGTGGAGCTGATCGAGGCCGCGACCAAGGCCGAGTTCGGCAAGGACAGCGGCCGCATCAAGGTCGTTTCCTTCGATGGGCTGGTCATCGACGCGGCCCGCAAGCATGGCGCTTCGATCATGATCCGGGGCCTGCGCGACGGCACCGACCTCGACTACGAAATGCAGATGGCCGGCATGAACGAGACGATGGCGCCGGAATTGCAGACGGTTTTTCTCCCCGCCAGCCCCTCGGTGCGCACCATTACCGCCACACTCGTGCGCCAGATTGCCTCGATGGGCGGCGATATCCGCCCATTCGTGCCAGCGGCCGTCGCCGGCGCGCTCAACGCCAAGTTCACCAGATAGGCTTTCCCGGAGATCCTCATGCAGCTGAAGAAGCTCGCTTCGTTCCTTGTCGTGCTTGCCGGCCTTTTGGCGGCATCCCTTTTCTCGGCATCCGGGCCGGCCTTCGCCGCCGACAAGGAAAACACCATGATCATCACGCTCAAGGACGGCGACGTGAGCATTGCGTTGCGCCCCGATCTGGCGCCCAAGCATGTCGCGCAGATCAAGAAGCTGGTGCGCGATGGCGCCTATGACAATGTCGCCTTCCATCGCGTCATCGACGGCTTCATGGCGCAGACCGGCGACGTCAAGTTCGGCAACATGAAGAAGGGGTTCGATCCGCAAGCCGTCGGCACCGGCGGTTCCGATCTTCCCGACCTCCCGGCCGAGTTCTCGCAGAGCGAGCAGTTCACGCGCGGCGTGGTCGGCATGGCCCGCTCGCAGGACCCGAACTCGGCGAACTCGCAATTCTTCATCATGTTCGCGCCGGCGCCGAACCTCGACGGCCAGTACACCATCGTCGGCAAGGTGGAGAGCGGCATGGAGCTCGTCGACAAGATCAAGAAAGGCGACGAGGCCGACAACGGCACGGTCACCGATCCCGACCGCATGATCAAGGTTCGCATCGCCGCCGACGGCAAATAACTCCCTCAATTTTCAAAAGGATTTTCTGACATGGCTGAGATCAAGGATCGCGAGAACGCGCTCATCATGGAGACGACCAAGGGCCAGGTCGTCATCGAGATGTATCCCGAGCTGGCGCCCGGGCACGTCGCCCGCATCAAGGAGCTGGCGCGTGAAGGCGCTTATGACGGCGTGGTGTTCCACCGCGTCATCGACGGCTTCATGGCGCAGACCGGCGACGTCAAGTTCGGCAACTCCTCGAAGCCGACCTATGCGCCGTCGCGCGCGGGCATGGGCGGCTCCGACAAGCCGGACCTCAAGGCCGAGTTCTCCAACGCCAATCACGGCCGCGGCGCCTGCTCGATGGCCAGGGCCCAGAACCCGAACTCGGCGAACTCGCAGTTCTTCATCTGCTTCGACGACGCCGCCTTCCTCAACCGCCAGTACACGGTGTGGGGCCAGGTCATCGAAGGCATGGAGAATGTCGACAAGATCAAGCGCGGCGAGCCGGTGCAGGACCCCGACAAGATCGTGTCGCTGAAGGTCGCGGCCGACGTCAAGTAAGGGCGGTACGATGATGGGCGCTGTCTGGTCCCTGCTCGGAATCCTGTCCGGCGCCTTCATCGCCATCCAGGCGCCGATCAATTCGCAATTGGCAAAGGGCCTCGGCCTTCCAGTGGCCGCCGCCGCGTTCTCCTTCCTGTCCGGAGCCATCGTGCTCGGCATCATCGCGGTCTCGGTGGTGAAGCTGCAGGGCATCTCGCTCGACTGGAAAGCGCCGGCGCCCTGGCTGTTCATTGCCGGCGGCATGCTCGGCGGCTTTTATGTGACGCTGTCGACGATCCTGACGCCGCGCATCGGCGCTGCCGCGCTGATGGCCTTCCTGGTCGCCGGTCAGCTGATCGCCGGCATGCTGATCGACCGCGCCGGTTTCCTGGGCGTGGCGGTGCGCGAAATCTCGCTTGGCCGTGTCGCCGGCGCCGTGCTCTTGCTTGCCGGGGCGCTGCTCATCCGGCTCTACTGATGCGAGTCGACCTGTTCGACTTCGACCTGCCGGAGGAGCGCATCGCGCTTCGCCCGGCAGAGCCGCGCCACAGCGCCAGGCTGCTGATCGTCAAGCCGGGCGAACCATTGCAGGACCGCATCGTCTTCGATCTGCCGTCGCTGCTTCGCCAAGGCGACGTGCTGGTGTTCAATGACACCAAGGTCATTCCGGCGCAGCTCAAAGGCATGCGCAAGCGCGGCGAGGCGGTGGCGCAGGTCGAGGCGACGCTGCATATGCGCGTGGCGCCGGACCGCTGGCAGGCCTTCATGCGGCCGGGAAAACGCATCGCCGCCGGCGACCGCATCCATTTCGGCCATGACCAGAATTCCTGCTTCCTCGGCCAGCTCGACGCGACGGTGCTCGAAAAGGGCGAGGCGGGCGAGGCGCTGCTCGGCTTCGATCTTTCCGGGCCATTCCTCGACGAGGCGCTGCATGCGGTCGGCCATATTCCGCTGCCGCCTTACATCGCCTCGAAGCGCGACGATGACGAGCGCGACCGCGCCGATTACCAGACCATCTACGCCAGGGAAGAGGGCGCCGTCGCGGCCCCTACCGCCGGGCTGCATTTCACGCCGGAGCTGTTTGCGGCGCTCGACGCCAAGGGCATCGAGCGCCGCTTCGTCACGCTGCATGTCGGCGCCGGCACCTTCCTGCCGGTCAAGGCTGACGACACGGCCGATCACAAGATGCATGCCGAGACCGGCTCGGTTAGCGCGGAGACGGCGGCTGCGCTCAACGCGGCCAGGGCGCGGGGAGGACGGATCATCTGCGTCGGCACGACATCGCTGCGGCTTTTGGAAAGTGCCGCGTGCGACGACGGCAGGATCGAGCCCTGGTCCGGACCCACCGACATCTTCATCACGCCCGGCTACCGGTTCCGCACGGCCGACATGCTGATGACCAATTTCCATCTGCCGCGCTCGACGCTGTTCATGCTGGTCTCGGCCTTCAGCGGGCTTGAGACGATGCGCTCGGCCTATGCGCATGCCATCGAGAACCGCTACAGGTTCTATTCCTATGGCGACGCCAGCCTGCTTTACCGGGCGGAGACGAGCGATGGACGATGACCTCGAGAAAATGGACCGCGATGGGCTGATCGCGGAAGTGAAGAAGCTGCGCGCCGGCATCCGCGCGCATCGCGATACGAGCGGGCACGATCTGTGCTGGCATCATCCCGAGCTCTGGGACCTTTTGCCGGAAAAGACCGAGCCGTCGATCGCCGTGCCGCCCTGGCCGAAATTCATGCGCGGCTGCATCCGCTACCGGCAATCGCTCGACGAGCAGGCGCCTGAGGCGCCGGTGCACGACAAGGAATTCAATGGCTGAGACTTTTTCCTTCAAGGTGCTTGCTACCGACGGCAAGGCACGGCGCGGTCTCGTCTCGATGCCGCGTGGCGAGATCCGCACGCCTGCCTTCATGCCGGTCGGCACCGGCGGTACCGTCAAGGCCATGTATATGGACCAGGTGCGTGGCGTCGGCGCCGACATCATCCTCGGCAACACCTATCATCTGATGCTGCGTCCAGGCGCCGAGCGCGTAGCCAGGCTCGGTGGCCTGCACGAGTTCGCGCGCTGGCCATATCCGATCCTGACAGACAGCGGCGGCTTCCAGGTCATGTCGCTGTCAAAGCTCAGGAAGCTGACCGAACAGGGCGTCACCTTCCGCTCGCATATCGACGGCGCGCCCTACGAAATGTCGCCCGAGCGGTCGATCGAGATCCAGGGACTGCTCGATTCCGACATCCAGATGCAACTCGACGAGTGCACCGCACTTCCGGCCAAGCCCAAGGAGATCGAGCGCGCCATGGAATTGTCGCTGCGCTGGGCCGAGCGCTGCAAGACGGCATTCGGCGACCAGCCCGGCAAGGCGATGTTCGGCATCGTCCAGGGCGGCGACAGCGCGGCGATGCGCGTGCGTTCGGCGCAGGCGCTTAAGGCCATGGACCTCAAAGGCTATGCCGTCGGCGGGCTGGCGGTCGGCGAGCCGCAATCGGTGATGCTGGAGATGCTGGACATCACCTGCCCGGAACTGCCGGCCGACAGACCGCGCTACCTGATGGGCGTCGGCACGCCCGACGATATATTGAAATCGGTGGCGCGCGGCATCGACATGTTCGACTGCGTGATGCCGACGCGCGCCGGCCGCCATGGCCTTGCCTATACGCGCCGCGGCAAGGTCAATCTCAGGAACGCCCGCCATGCCGACGATCCGCGACCGCTGGACGAAGAAAGCGACTGCCCGGCGGCGCGTGATTACTCGCGCGCCTATCTGCACCACCTGGTGCGCTCGCAGGAAGCGCTCGGCGCCATGCTGCTGACCTGGAACAATCTGTCCTATTATCAGAAGCTGATGCAGGACATCCGCGCGGCTATAGAGGCGGGGGCCTTCGAAGAGCGCGCCGCGGGGATCACCGAAGGCTGGGCGAGGGGCGATATTCCGGTCCGCTGAGCGACTGCAGGCCTCCGCTGAGCATGTGCGAACTATTTTGAAACGACTGCGACTATACAGATTGCCAGGATGATATCAGGCAAAGGCGGGGACCTTGCTCATCTCGGGACAGGCCGCAGCGTCAGGCGAGGCACAAACCAACCGCAAGAGCGGCGCTTCTGAGCCTGTTGCTGCCGTCCAACAGCGGACAGGAGCGGTATTGCTGGCTGTCGCGGTCATCGGGGTGGCCGGCCTCGTCCTGCGGGTGCTCGGCGCGCGTGGTGATCTCTGGATGGACGAGATCTGGAGCCTGGTTCTGCTTGAGCCGCTCACCTCGATCGACCAGATATTCTGGCGCATAAATCACGACAACAATCATTTCCTCAATTCGATCTACCTCTACCTGATCGGCCCTGATGCTTCGACATTGCTTCAGCGTGGGCTATCGATAGCGCTTGGTGTCGGCGCTATCGTTGCCGCCGGGGCGACTGCGCGCGGCCGGTGGGCCGCTGTCGCCACAAGCCTGCTGTTCGCCGTCAGCTATCCGATGGTTCACTACGGCTCGGAAGCGAGAGGCTATGCCGGCCTGGTGTTGTTCACGCTTCTTGCCGTCTTGCTTCTGGAACGCAGGCTCGACAAACGGGGTTCGGGCATCGCATTCGGGGTGATCGTTCTCCTCGGTTTCCTGTCTCATCTCATCATGGTGGAAACCGTGGCGGTCCTGGTAGCCTGGACTGCCTGGCTCATCTGGCGGCGTACCGGCAACTTCGAGCGGGTCAATGTCGAGCTCGGCCAGATTTTCGCGCCCGCCTTCCTGGCGGTGCTGCCGCTGGCCGCTTGCATGCTCATTGGCAGGCTGCTGTTTGGCTTCAGGATCGGCGGCGCCTTGCCATTCTCGCTTCAGGCCTTCGCGCAGGGCTATGGCGGAATGATCCGCTATCTGTTCGGCGTGCCGGACTGGGTTGGCGACTGGGTCTGCATTGTCGCCGTCTGCGGCGCTGTCTGCGTCTGCGCCGCCATATGGCGCGACCGGCGCGCCAGCCTCTATCTGATCGGGATCGTCGGGCTGCCCATTGTCATGGCGATGGCACGGCAGCCCAATGCCGAGTTCCAGCGTTACTTCCTCGTTCCCGCAACGTTGATGCTGCTGTGGGCGGGCGAGTTGCTTGGGCGTGGTTTCGCCGCTGGGGGCAAGTATCGAGTGCTGGCGGCGGCCGCGATGGTGGCAATCCTTGCCGGCACGACGACGCTTCTGCTGCCATTCTACGAATATGGGCGGGGATCCTACGCCACGATGGTCGACAAAATGACGCGTGACGGCGCGGCTGACTACGCCACCAACCAGGAATTCCGGACCGTCATGATCGTCGACTATTTTGCCAAACGCCTGGGGCGCCAGGCATCGTTTGTCGCGAAGGACAAAATATGTGACGAACGTCCGTCCTGGCTGATCCTCGAAGGCGCCATCGACCGGCAACCGCAACATGTCGACGCCGTGCCGGATTGCATGTCGGCCTATGAGCGTGTCGATGCCTCGACGAGTTGGGGTCTTTCAGGCCTGGGCTGGACCCTGTATCAGCGCCGGGATTGAGTGCGGGCCCAAAATTCCAGACATCGCGCGCTTTTCCTCGATTGCTCAGGCGCTGACCGAAGTCGAGGCGCGCAGGCTGCAGCCGGTGATCTTGAAACTGCCGTCGGGCTGCTGCTGCAACGTATAGACGGCTTCATAGTCCTTTCCGTCGGGTCCGACGATCAGCACCTGCTGGACGATTGAACCGGGCGCGGTCTGCTCGACCCTGCCGAAGGAATAGGATTGGGGTTTGCGCACCGGCGCGTAGCCGTTCGTCACCATGTTCATGAAGGTGTCGACCGTCGGGAAGATCTGCTTCACGTTCGGCGCGGCGAAACTGTAGGCGGTGGCGCCGTCATTGGCGATAAAGGCCTTCAACTGGCTGTCGATGACGGTCTGCGCGGCCTTGATCTCGGCGTCGCCGGCGAAGGCCATGGACGCAAGAAATATCGGAACGAGGGTGAGTGCGAACAAAGCGCGGCGCATGGCGTGCCTCCGGGAATTCGCGTTGCGAGGAACATCCTAACATACGCTGCGCGGGGTGCCGCGGTTTCACGATATTCGGAAGATTTCTTGCCGGCGCCGATGTCCACGATTGCGCAATTGCGGCAAGCGGTCGCCAGGGCGCAGGCCGCCTGATGCTTGAAAGCCGGGCGGCAGTCTGCCACAAGGGCCGCTTATTCGTTGGAACGGATCCGCTCCTGGGAATCGCCGACCCGTTCCAACTGTTTGTTTTGACGCAATTCCGGACGAAAAACCGCCAGGTACTTTTCCTGGAATTGCTCCGAGGCTGGCAGGACCGGGCAATGAAGGCATTTTTCGTGCAGATTAAATGCGATCTGGGCAAGGCCTATGAGGTCGCCAGCGCGCTCGCCGACGCCGAGATCGCCTCCGAGATCTACTCGACCGCCGGCAATTACGACCTGCTCGCCAAATTCTATGTCGACGACGAGGAAGACGTCGGCCATTTCGTCAACGAGCGGGTGCAGATTCTCCCCGGCATCAAGGACACCTTCACCATCGTGACCTTCCGGGCGTTCTGACGGACCTTGAGGATGCCCTGTCGGAAAGCAGGAGCTGACCCGGCCTTGCGGTCCGTGCCTTGATTTTAGGCAATTTGCATAGAGTGGCCGTCACGGCTTCCTAAATCACCGATTGCGCTTGATTTTCTCCGGCGGGCCCAGTGAAATGGCCTTCAGAGGGGAGTACGCGATTGGCAGCGTTCGACGAAATGCTTCCGGAAGTCTCCGGATTGAGAAGACCTTATGAGGCTTACGATCGCTGGCTGAAGGAGCAGGACCCGGCCAGGCTCACCCAGAAAATGCAGGACGCCGAGCGCGTCTTCCGCAAGACCGGCATCACCTTTGCCGTCTATGGCGAGCAGGAAGCTTCCGAACGGCTGATCCCTTTCGACATCGTCCCGCGCATCCTCTCCGGCCAGGAATGGCGACGGCTGACGCAAGGCATCGAACAGCGCGTGCAGGCGCTGAACGCCTTCCTCGACGACATCTACCACCGCCAGGAGATCCTGCGCGCCGGGCGGGTGCCAAAGGATCTGATCGCCCGGAACGAGGCCTTCCTGCCCGAGATGATCGGCGTCAGGCCGCCGGCCGGCGTCTATACGCACATCATCGGCGTCGATATCGTGCGCATTTCGGAGAACGAGTTCTATGTGCTGGAGGACAATGCCCGCACGCCGTCCGGCGTCTCCTACATGCTGGAGAACCGCGAAACGATGATGCAGCTCTTTCCGGAGCTGTTCCAGAAGATCAAGGTGCGGCCGGTCGAGAACTACCCGCAGCTGCTGCGCCAGTCGCTCGCCGCCGTGCGGCCGCAAAGCGCTAAAGGCACGCCGACCATCGCGGTGCTGACGCCGGGTTCCTACAACTCAGCCTATTTCGAGCATGCCTTCCTCGCCGACCAGATGGGCGTGCAACTCGTCGAAGGGCAGGATCTGCGCGTCGTCGACGGCCATGTCGCGATGCGCACGACCGAAGGCTACAAGCAGATCGACGTGCTCTACCGGCGCGTCGATGACGCCTTCCTCGATCCGCTGACGTTCCGGCCGGACTCCGCGCTCGGCGTGCCGGGCATCATGGATGTCTATCGCGCCGGCAACATCACCATCGCCAATGCGCCTGGCACCGGCATCGCCGACGACAAGGCGATCTATTCCTATATGCCGGAGATCGTCGAGTTCTACACCGGCCGCAAGGCGATCCTCGGCAACATCCCGACCTGGCGCTGCTCGGAGCCGGACAGCCTCAAATATGTGCTGGAGCACATAAGCGAGCTGGTGATCAAGGAGGTGCACGGCTCCGGCGGTTACGGCATGCTGGTTGGCCCGGCCGCGACCAAGAAGGAATGCGAGGCGTTCGCCAAGAAGCTGCAGGCGAAGCCCTCGAACTACATCGCCCAGCCGACGCTGGCGCTGTCGACCTGCCCGATCCTCACCGAAAAGGGCCTGTCGCCCCGCCATGTCGACCTTCGGCCTTATGTGCTGGTCTCCGACCGTATCCGGATCGTGCCGGGCGGCCTGACGCGTGTCGCGCTTAAGGAAGGCTCGCTCGTGGTCAACTCTTCGCAAGGCGGAGGGACGAAAGATACATGGGTGTTGGATGATTGAGATGCGTGAGTAGGAAATAGTGAGTAGGCAGTGGGCAGTAGTGGAAGGATAGGGGACAGGGAAATGCCATATTCCATTGAGGTTCAAATGTTTACTACTCCCTACTGCCTATTCCCTACTCACTAGCCCGAAGGGCGTTCCCATGCTTCTCGGCCGCACCGCCAACGGTCTCTACTGGATGAACCGCTATATCGAGCGGGCCGAAAACATGGCGCGCCTCGTCGATGCCGGCCTGCGGATGGCGCTGACGCGCACCCAGGATGCATCCGAGGAGTGGAACTCGGTGCTGCTCAGCGCCGGCTCGGACATCGCCTTCAGCCAGAAATACCAGGACTACACCGCCGCCAACGTCTCCGACTTCCTGCTGCGCGATACCTCGAACCCGTCGAGCACGATGTCGTCGATCGAGACGGCGCGCAACAATGCCCGCATGGTGCGCACGGCACTGACGCGCGAGACGTGGGAAAGCATCAACGAAGCCTGGATGTCGCTGAAGCGCATGCTGGCGAGGCCGATCGACGAGCGCGACCTGCCGACGGTGCTCGACGCCATCAAGCGCGAGACGGCGCTGATCCGCGGTTCCTTCTACGGCACGATGCTGCGCAACGAGATCTTCGATTTCTCGCAGCTCGGCACCTATGTCGAGCGCGCCGACAACACCGCGCGCATCCTCGACGTGAAATATTATGTGCTCCTACCTTCGCTGTCCTGGGTCGGCTCGACGCTGGACAACTATCAGTGGGAATCCATCCTGCGCTCGGTGTCGGCGCACCGCTCCTATCGCTGGGTTTATGAAGCCGACTATAAGCCGACCAATATCGCCGACTATCTGATCCTCAATGTGCGTATGCCGCGCTCGCTGACCTTCTGCTACCGCTTCCTCGGCGAGCATTTGAAATTCCTTGCCGACGATTATGGCGAGCGCCATGCCTGCCATGCCACGGCCGAGAAGATCCAGGCGCTGCTCAAGAGAGGGTCGATCAAGGACATATTCGATCACGGCCTGCACGAGTTCCTGGCCGAGTTCATTCGCGACAACACCAGGCTGGGCGACGAGATCGCCCAGGACTACCGGTTCTATTGAGCACAGCCGAGGGCGAGCGCTATGCGGCTCAAGATCACCCATCGCACCGAGTATCGCTACGATCAGCCGGTGCAGTATCTGCTGCAGCGGCTGCGCCTGCTGCCTTCCAGCGGGCGCACGCAAACCGTCGGCTCCTGGGCGATCAAGGTGGAAGGCGCGCGCGAGGAGGTGCGCTTCACCGACCATTTCGGCAACGACACCCGGCTGGTGAGCGCCGAGAGCGGCCAAAACTCGATCACCGTCGAGGCCACGGGCGACGTGACCACGCATGACACGGCAGGCGTGACGGGCCCGCATCAAGGCTTTGCGCCGCTCTGGCTGTTCGCACAACAGACGCCGCTCACCACTGCCGGCGAGGGCATACGCGCATTGGCCGGCGCGGTCGGGCAGGGGACGGAGATCGAGCGGCTGCACACGCTGATGGGCGCGATCCGCGAACGCGTCGCCTACAGACCGGGCACGACCAGCGTCGTGACTCCGGCCGAAGAGGCGCTGGCGCTGAAATCCGGCGTCTGTCAGGACCACAGCCATATCTTCATCGCCGCGGCCGGCACGCTTGGTTTTCCCGCCCGCTATGTCAGTGGCTACCTGATGATGGATGCGGACGTGGAGCAGGCCGCCAGCCATGCCTGGGCCGAGGCCTATGTCGTTGGGCTCGGATGGGTTGCCTTCGACCCGGCGAACGGTATCTCACCCGACGAGCGCTATGTGCGGGTGGCGACGGGGCGCGACTATCGCGACGCCTCGCCGGTATCGGGGATACTCTTGGGGCAGGCGCAAGAGAAGCTTGCCGTCACCGTCACGGTAGAGCAGTAATCTGCGCTGGAATCGCTGGAGCGGTTCGGCGTTTGATAGAATCGCCGAACCGCTCTATCTCTTTGTTTTCACGCAATTCCAGGCGGAAAACTGCTACACGCTTTTCGTGGAATTGCTTTGGCAGAAGAGCGACTATGACCTATTGCGTCGGCCTCAAGATCGATCGCGGGCTCGTGTTCATGTCGGACACGCGCACCAATGCCGGCATGGATTCGATTTCGACCTTCAAGAAGATGCATGTCTGGGAAGAGCCCGGCGAGCGCGTCATCGTGCTGATGTCTGCGGGCAACCTTGCCACGACGCAGGCGGTGGTCAGCCTGCTCGACGAACGCAACAAGGCCGTCAGCGATCGTCATCCGAAGCTGCTCGGAACCCCATCCATGTACCAGACGGTGCGGCTGGTCGGCGATACGGTCAAGGAAGTGATCGAGCATGCCTCGCCGAACGGCGACAAGGCGGATTCCTACTTCAATGCCTCCTTCATTCTCGGCGGCCAGATCAAGGGCAGCCCGCCGCGGCTGTTCATGATCTACCCGGAAGGCAATTTCATCGAGTCGACCGATGACACGCCGTTCTTCCAGATCGGCGAGACGAAATACGGCAAGCCGATCATCATCCGGGCCTATGACCGGACAATGAGCCTGGCCGAAACGGTGAAGCTGCTTCTGGTGTCGTTCGACTCGACGCTGAAATCCAACCTTTCGGTCGGGCTGCCTCTCGATCTGCTGTTCCTGGAGCAGGATGCGCTCAGAGTGGGCTTGAGCCGGCGGATCGGCCAGGATGATCCTTACTACCGCACCATTTCGGACGGCTGGTCCAACGCGCTGAAAATCGCTTTTTCAAATCTGCCGGATTTTCCGGGGTAGGGGTTCCAGTCCCACCGTTGCTTCATCATATTTAACCTGTTAATCAAATCCGGCTCGATCGGCCGTGCCTTCGACGGCTGCTGGGAGGAAAATATGGACAACGAGGAATTCCGCGACTGGTCGAGGCGGGCGGCCAATTGGGGCGTCGATTACCGCGCCGGCCTGCGCGACCGCCCGGTCCGGCCGGCAATCGCGCCGGGCGAGATTTTCAGAAGCATCGAGGCCTCGCCACCCGAATCGCCGGAGTCGATGGAAAAGATCTTCGCGGATTTCGAAGAAAAGATCGTGCCGGGCATGACGCATTGGCAGCATCCGCGCTTCTTCGCCTATTTTCCGGCCAATGCGGCGCCGGTTTCGGTCGTGGCGGAATATCTGGTCTCAGCGATGGCCGCACAATGCATGCTGTGGCAGACCTCGCCGGCGGCGACAGAACTCGAGACGCGCATCGTCGACTGGATGCGCCAGGCGCTCGGCCTGCCCGAAGGCTTTTCCGGCGTCATCCAGGATTCGGCCTCGTCGGCGACGCTTGCGGCGGTGCTGACCATGCGCGAGCGGGCGCTCGACTGGCAGGGCAACAAAAAGGGGCTGGCCGGGCAAAGCAAGCTGCGCGTCTATTCCTCCGACCAGGTCCACACCTCGATAGATCGCGCCATCTGGGTCTCCGGCATCGGCGAGGATAACCTCGTCCGCATCCCGGTCTCAGGACGTTTTCGTGCCATGGATACGGCTGCGCTGGAGGCCGCGATCGTCGCCGATCGCGAAGCGGGACTGCTGCCTGCGGGCATCATCGCCTGCGTCGGCGGCACCAGTACCGGCGGGACCGATGACATCGCGGCGGTGGCCGCGGTCGCGAAGCGGCACAGGCTCTATCTGCATGTCGACGCCGCCTGGGCCGGGTCGGCGATGATCTGCCCGGAATACAGGCATTTCTGGGCAGGCGTCGAAGGCGCTGATTCCATTGTCTTCAATCCGCACAAATGGCTCGGCGCGCAGTTCGATTGCTCGATCCAGTTCGTGCGCCAGCCGGAAGACCTGGTGCGCACGCTGGCGATCAAGCCGGATTATCTGAAGACCCGTGGCCATGACGGCATCATCAACTATTCGGAATGGTCGGTGCCGCTCGGGCGCCGCTTCCGCGCACTCAAACTCTGGTTCCTGCTGCGGGCCCATGGCCTCGAAGGTTTGCGCACGATGATCCGCAACCACGTCGCCTGGAGCGAAGGGCTGGCCACGCGGCTTGCCAAGGAAGCCGATTTCGCGCTCGTCAGCGAACCGATGCTTTCGCTGTTCTCGTTCCGGCACCAGGCGCCTTCGGGTGCCGATCCGGACGAGCACAATCTGCGGCTGGTCGACGCCCTCAACAACGATGGCCGCATCTACCTGACGCAAACGCGGGTCGACGGGCGCGTGGCGATCCGCTTTCAGGCGGGACAGTTCGAATCGACGGCGGCCGATGTCGACGCTGCGTTCGACGTCATAGTCGAGATTGCGCGGCGCTTATCCTGAGCCGGCAGACGCATTCGGCGCCGGTTTACCTTTTGCAATCAGGTGATTTTCGTTAGCCGGCTTATGCCTTTTCTTCGCTTTCGTTTTCCGATATAAACCAGAAAAACGAAAATGGAGGACGCCGGATGTTTCTTTCGCCACGCCATGCCGAAATCATCCAGATGGCGAAGGACCATGGCCGGGTTCTGGTCGAGGATCTGGCGACGCATTTCAATGTGACTCCGCAGACCATCCGCAAGGACCTCAACGATCTGTGCGACCAGCGCCTGCTAACCCGCATTCATGGCGGCGCACTGTTCCCGTCCGGCATCGAGAACATGGAATACGAGGCGCGCCGTAAGATCGCGGCCGACGAAAAGGAGGCGATCGGCAGCGCGGCGGCGCGGCTAATCCCGGACAATGCCTCGCTGTTCATCAACATCGGCACCACCACCGAGGCTGTCAGCAAGGCGCTGCTCGACCATAGCGGACTTATGGTCATCACCAATAACATCAATGTTGCCAATAGGATGCGCATATATCCTACGATCGAGGTGGTGATCGCGGGCGGTGTGGTGCGCGGCTCCGACGGCGGCGTTGTCGGCGAAGCGGCCGTCGATTTCATTCGCCAGTTCAAAGTCGATTACGCGGTCATCGGTGCCTCGGCGATCGATCATGACGGCGCGCTGCTCGATTTCGATTTTCGGGAAGTGAAGGTGGCGCAGGCCATCATCGCCAACGCGCGTCATGTCATCCTGGTCTCCGACCGAACCAAATTCGAGCGAACGGCGCCGGTTCGGATCGGCCACCTTTCGCAGGTGAACACCTTCATCACCGATCGTTGCGACATCCCATCGATCCGCCGGATCTGCGAGGAGACCGAGGTCCGGCTGATCGAGACGGCGCTCGAATAAGGCACACATCACGGCCGTTTCACGCAGCGGTGATATTTCGTTTGACATTCGGTTTGAGTTCGAAATAATCCCGTCACGGTTTCGTAAAACACAAAAATGGTGCAATGCGAAATCGTTGGAGGACCCTTTGGACGCATCCCCGATCCATGACATTTTCGTCATCGGCGGCGGCATCAATGGCTGCGGCATCGCCCGCGACGCCGTTGGCCGCGGATTTTCAGTTTACCTCGCCGAGATGAACGATCTGGCGAGCGGGACCTCCTCCGGCTCGACCAAGCTCATCCATGGCGGCCTTCGCTATCTCGAATTCTACGAGTTCCGGCTGGTGCGCGAAGCGCTGATGGAACGCGAGGTCCTGTGGAAGAACGCGCCGCACATCATCTGGCCGATGCGCTTCGTTCTGCCTTACGCCAAGGGCCTGAGGCCCGCCTGGCTGATCCGGCTCGGGCTGTTCCTTTATGATCATATCGGCGGGCGCAAGCTCTTGCCGGCGACGAAGACGCTGGATATGGCGAGCGATCCGGCCGGCAAGCCGCTGAAGCCGTTGTTCCGCAAGGCGTTCGAATATTCGGACGGCTGGGTCAATGACGCGCGCCTGGTGGCGCTGAATGCGCGTGACGCCGCCGACCGGGGCGCCGTCATCCGCACCCGCACCAAGGTCGTCAGCGCGCGGCGCGACGGTTCGACCTGGACCATCAAGGTGCAGAACGTGCTTACCGGCGAAACCGAGGAGGTTCGCGCGCGGCTTCTCGTCAACGCCGCCGGCCCATGGGTCGATCACGTGCTTTCGGCCGCCGTCGGCCAGAACGAGGTCCACAATGTCCGTCTCGTGCAAGGCAGCCACATCGTCGTCGCCAAGAAGTTCGACGATCCGCGCGCCTATTTCTTCCAGAACAAGGATGGCCGCATCATCTTCGCCATTCCCTACGAGGAAGAATTCACGCTGATCGGTACCACCGACCGCGACTATCCTGGCGATCCGCATGACGTGAAGATCTCCGATGCCGAGATCGACTATCTGTGCGCCGCGGCGAGCGAATATTTCGCGGTCGCCGTGAGGCGCTCCGACATCGTTTGGACCTATTCGGCGGTGCGCCCGCTTTATGACGACGGCGCGTCGAAGGCCCAGGAAGCGACGCGCGACTATGTGCTCAAGGCCGATGGCGGGGAGGGCGTTGCTCCGCTCGTCAACGCCTTCGGCGGCAAGATCACGACCTTCCGCCGGCTGGCGGAATCGATGCTGGAGAAGATCGAAGGGTTTCTCGGCAAGCGCGGCAAGCCGTGGACGCACGATGCGCCGCTGCCCGGCGGCGATTTCCCCGCGACCGGTTTCGATGCCCAGGTCGCCAGGCTGAAGAGCGCCTATCCGTTTCTCGACCAGCGGCTGGCGCGCCGGTTGACCCGGCTTTACGGCACGCGCGCGCAAAAGCTGCTCGGGCTCGCCAAGTCGAATGCCGATCTCGGCCGCAATTTCGGCGCTGACCTTTTCGAGGCCGAGGTGCGCTACCTGGTCGACAACGAATGGGCGGTCACCGCCGAGGACGTGCTGTGGCGCCGCACCAAGCGTGGCCTGCATTTCAGCCGCGAGCAGGCGGCGGCACTGGAAGAATTCATGCGCGGACTGAGCAACCGTCACGTCGCGGCAGCCGAATGAGGATCGACCGCTGATGCGCAAGGTCTGGGAGGAGGCGTGATGCTGGAACTGAGGAACGTGACGAAGACGGTGGGCGCGCAGGAGCATATCCGCGACGTGTCGCTGACGCTTCAGCACGGCTCGCTGAACGTGCTCCTCGGGCCGACACTCTCCGGCAAGACCAGCCTGATGCGGCTGATGGCGGGCCTCGACGCGCCGACGTCCGGCTCGGTCTGGTTCGATGGCAAGGACGTCACCGGACAGAAGGTGCAGAAGCGCAACGTCGCCATGGTGTACCAGCAGTTCATCAATTACCCGGCGATGACCGTCTACGAGAACATCGCTTCGCCGCTCCGGGTCGCCGGCGCCGAGCAGGCCAAGATCGACAAGGAAGTGCGCAACGCGGCGGCGCTTTTGAAGCTGACGCCTTATCTCGACCGCACGCCGCTCAACCTGTCCGGAGGACAGCAGCAGCGCACCGCGCTCGCCCGCGCAATCGTCAAGAATGCCAGCCTGGTGCTGCTCGACGAGCCTTTGGCCAATCTCGACTACAAGCTGCGCGAAGAATTGCGCGCCGAATTGCCGAAGATCTTCGCCGCCGCCGGCACCATCTTCGTCTACGCCACCACCGAGCCGCACGAAGCGCTGTTGCTCGGCGGCAATACGGCGACGCTCTCGGAAGGCCGCGTCACGCAATTCGGTCCGACCGTCGACGTGTTCCGCAAGCCTGTCGACCTGGTGACGGCACGGACCTTCGCCGATCCGCCGCTCAACACCATCGTGCTCTCCAAGAAGGACGCGGACTTCCTGCTCGAAGGCGGTGTCAAGCTGCCGGTGCCGCCGGAGCTCGCCGGCATTGCCGACGCCAGTTACACGATCGGATTCCAGCCGCATCATCTGTCGCTGGAGCGGCCGAACGCCAGCGCCGTGCCGGTGCGGGCCAAGGTCACCATCACCGAGATCACCGGCTCGGAGAGCTTCGTCCATCTCGATTTCGCCGATGCGCGCTGGGTCATGCTTGCGCATGGCATTCTCGATTTCGAGACGGACGACGAGGTCGAGGTGTTCATCGACCCGCGCCATCTCATGGTTTTCGACCAGAACGGCCGCGCCGTGACGGCGTCGAAGCTCGCGGCCTAAGGAGCAAGCGATGGCGCGCATCGAGGTCAACCATATCCGCCACTCCTACCTGCCCAACCCGCGGAAGGATTCGGATTTCGCGCTGAAGGAAGTGCATCACACCTTCGAGGATGGCGGCGCCTATGCGCTGCTCGGGCCCTCGGGCTGCGGCAAGACCACCTTGCTCAACATCATTTCGGGCCTGCTGCATCCCTCGCATGGCCGGTTGCTGTTCAACGGCCGGGACGTGACCAATCTGTCGACGCAGGAGCGCAACATCGCGCAGGTGTTCCAGTTCCCGGTCATCTACGACACCATGACCGTCTACGACAATCTGGCCTTCCCGCTGCGCAACCGCCGCGTGCCCGAAGCCGATGTCGATCGCAAGGTGCGCGAGACGCTCGACATGATCGATCTCGCTTCGCTGGCGAAGAAGAAGGCGCGCGGGCTCACCGCCGACCAGAAGCAGAAGATCTCGCTTGGGCGCGGTCTGGTGCGCTCCGACGTCAACGCCATCCTGTTCGACGAGCCGCTGACGGTGATCGACCCGCATATGAAATGGGTGCTGCGCTCGCAGTTGAAGCAACTGCACCGCCGCTTCGGCTACACCATGGTCTATGTCACGCACGACCAGACCGAAGCGCTGACTTTCGCCGACCGCGTCGTGGTCATGTATGACGGCGAGATCGTCCAGATCGGCACGCCGGCCGAGCTCTTCGAGCGGCCGCGCCATACCTTCGTCGGCTATTTCATCGGCTCGCCGGGCATGAACGTGCTACCGGTGTCGCTCGATGGCAGGACGGCGACGCTCGGCGCGCAACGCATCGAGCTTCCGGGCGTGCCCAAAGCCGAGGGCGGCGCCGTCGAGCTCGGCATCCGTCCCGAATATGTGCGGCTCGGCCGTGAAGGCATGGCGGTGCGGGTCAGCAAGGTCGAGGATGTCGGCCGCCACAAGGTCGTGCGCGCCAATCTGGAGGGCAGGGAAATTGCCGCGGTGATCGGCGAGGACGACGAAGTGCCGGCCGATCCGAAGGTCCGCTTCGATCCTGCCGGCATCAACATCTATGCCGATTCCTGGCGCGTCGAGATGGGGGCGTAGATGGACAAGACCTGGAACAACAAGGCCTGGTTCCTCGTCCTGCCGGTGCTGGTGCTGGTGGCGTTCTCGGCCGTCATCCCGCTGATGACCGTCGTCAACTATTCGGTGCAGGACACGTTCGGCAACAACGTCTTCTTCTGGGCCGGCACCGAATGGTTCGAAGAGCTGCTCGCCTCCGACCGCTTCTGGGAAGCGATGGTGCGCAATCTGATCTTCTCCTTCATCATCCTGGCGATCGAGGTGCCGCTCGGCATCTTCATCGCGCTCAACATGCCGAAGAAGGGCTGGGGCGTGCCGGTCTGCCTGGTGCTGATGGCGCTGCCGCTGCTCATCCCGTGGAATGTCGTCGGCACGATCTGGCAGGTGTTCGGGCGCAACGACATCGGCCTGCTCGGCTATTACGTCAACGCGCTCGGCGTCGACTACAACTATGTCCAGGACCCGTTCGACGCCTGGGTCACCGTCATCGTCATGGATGTCTGGCACTGGACCAGCCTGGTCGTGCTGCTCTGCTATGCCGGGCTCGTCTCCATTCCTGACGCCTTCTACCAGGCGGCCAAGATCGATGGCGCGTCGCGCTGGGCGGTCTTCCGCTACATCCAGTTGCCGAAGATGCAGCGCGTGCTTCTGATCGCCGTGCTGTTGCGCTTCATGGATAGCTTCATGATCTATACCGAGCCCTTCGTCGTCACCGGCGGTGGCCCCGGCAATTCGACGACCTTCCTGTCGATCGACCTCGTCAAGACGGCGCTCGGCCAATTCGATCTCGGTCCGGCGGCGGCCATGTCGCTGGTCTACTTCCTGATCATCCTGTTGTTGTCGTGGGTATTCTACACCGTGATGACCAACTACGACGCGGAGCGCTGAGATGGTGGGCGCCAACGAGACGACGCGCGTGAGCGAAACGACGGTCACCGAGGTGGGCAGCACGCTGTCGCAGGACGAGGTGGCCAAGCTGATGCGCCGCCGCGGCGAGGAATCGCGCTGGTGGTGGATCGTGCCGACGCTCTATATCGTCGTGCTGCTCCTGCCGATCTACTGGCTCATCAATATGAGCTTCAAGACCAATGCGGAGATCGTGTCGTCGATGACGCTGTTCCCGCACAACCCGACATTGGCGAACTACCGCACCATCTTCACAGATGCCTCCTGGTACTCGGGCTACATCAACTCGATCACCTATGTGGTGATGAACATGGTGATCTCGGTCGCCGTGGCGCTGCCGGCGGCCTACGCCTTCTCGCGCTACCGCTTCCTCGGCGACAAGCATTTGTTCTTCTGGCTGCTCACCAACCGCATGGCGCCGCCGGCGGTGTTCGCGCTGCCGTTCTTCCAGCTCTATTCGGCCTTCGGTCTCATCGACACCCATATCGCCGTGGCGCTGGCGCATTGCCTGTTCAACGTGCCGCTGGCGGTGTGGATCCTCGAAGGCTTCATGTCCGGCGTGCCGAAGGAGATCGACGAGACCGCCTATATCGACGGCTATTCGTTCCCGCGCTTCTTCGTGAAGATATTCATGCCGCTGATCGCGAGCGGCATCGGCGTCGCCTGCTTCTTCTGCTTCATGTTCTCCTGGGTGGAGCTCCTGATCGCGCGCACGCTGACCACGACCGACGCCAAGCCGATCGCCGCCACCATGACCCGTACTGTCTCTGCCGCCGGCATGGACTGGGGCCTGCTCGCCGCCGCCGGCGTGCTGACGCTGATCCCCGGCGCCTTGGTCATCTGGTTCGTGCGCAATTACATCGCCAAGGGCTTCGCCCTGGGGAGGGTCTGACCATGAACCTCGACTTTTCGTGGATGGCGTGGACCTGGCCGACGGCGGCCTTCTTCATCGTCATTGCGCTGATGCTCTGCGGCATGGGCGTCTGGGAATATGTCTCGCCCGGCGGCAATCCGCGCGTCGGCGTGCTGCGCTTCGAGACGACGCGCGGCGACCGCCTTTTCCTTTCGCTGCTCGGCAGCGCCTTCATCCATCTCGCTTGGCTGGGTCTGATAGGACCCAACCTGTGGTGGGCTCTCGCTCTCTCCGTGGTCTACGCCATTGGCGTGTTCCGATACGTATAGAGGGAGAAACAGACGGAGCGGCCGCGTGCTGGCGGCCGCCCCGGATCGCACTTTAAACCTAAGACTGGAGGAGACACATGCGACGGCAATTTCTAACATCCACGACCGCCCTTGTCCTATTGCTCGGGGCGGGCAATGCCTATGCCGGTATGGACGAGGCAAAAGCCTTTCTCGACAAGGAGATAGGCGACCTTTCGACGCTTTCACGCGCCGATCAGGAAAAGGAAATGCAGTGGTTCATCGATGCCGCGAAGCCGTTCGCCGGCATGGAGATCAAGGTCGTTTCGGAAACCATCGCCACCCATTCCTATGAATCGCAAGTGCTGGCGCCGGCCTTCTCCGCGATCACCGGCATCAAGCTGACGCACGACACGATCCAGGAAGGCGATGTCGTCGAGAAGATCCAGACGCAGATGCAGACGGGACAGAACCTCTATGACGGCTGGGTCAACGACTCCGACCTCATCGGCACGCACTGGCGCTACCAGCAGGTGCGCAACCTGACCGACTGGATGGCGGGCGACGGCAAGGACGTCACCAATCCGAACCTCGACCTGAAGGACTTCATCGGCACGTCGTTCACCACGGCGCCCGACAAGAAGCTCTACCAGCTTCCCGACCAGCAGTTCGCGAACCTCTACTGGTTCCGCTACGACTGGTTCAACGACGAGAAGAACAAGGCCGACTTCAAGGCCAAATACGGCTACGACCTCGGCGTTCCGGTCAACTGGTCGGCCTATGAGGACATCGCCGAGTTCTTCACCGGCCGCGAGATCGACGGCAAGAAGGTCTATGGCCACATGGACTACGGCAAGAAGGACCCGTCGCTCGGCTGGCGGTTCACCGATGCGTGGCTCTCCATGGCCGGCAATGGCGACAAGGGCATTCCGAATGGCCTGCCGGTCGACGAGTGGGGCATCAAGGTCGATGAGAATTCGCGTCCTGTCGGTTCCTGCACCGCGCGCGGCGGCGACACCAACGGCCCGGCGGCGGTCTACTCGATCCAGAAATATCTCGACTGGCTGAAGGCCTACGCTCCCGCCGAAGCGCAGGGCATGACCTTCTCCGAATCCGGCCCGGTTCCGGCGCAGGGCGCGGTTGCCCAGCAGATATTCTGGTACACCGCCTTCACCGCTTCGATGGTCGACGCCGGCGCCAAGGCCGTGATGAACGACGACGGCACGCCGAAATGGCGCATGGCCCCATCGCCGCACGGCGTCTACTGGAAGGACGGCATGAAGCTCGGCTACCAGGACGTGGGTTCCTGGACGCTGATGAAGTCGACGCCGACCGACCGCGCCAAGGCCGCCTGGCTCTATGCGCAGTTCGTCACCTCGAAGACCGTCGACGTGAAGAAGAGCCATGTCGGCCTGACCTTCATCCGCGAGAGCACGATCCACGACAAGAGCTTTACCGAGCGCGCGCCGAAGCTCGGCGGTCTGATCGAGTTCTACCGCTCGCCGGCCCGCGTGCAGTGGTCGCCGACCGGGACCAACGTGCCTGACTATCCGAAGCTGGCGCAGCTCTGGTGGCAGGCGATCGGCGATGCTTCGTCGGGCGCCAAGAGCGCGCAGGAAGCAATGGACTCGCTCTGCGCCGAACAGGAAAAGGTCATGAGCCGCATCGAGAAGTCGGGCGTCCAGGGCGATATCGGCCCGAAGATGGCCGAAGAGCATGACCTCGCCTACTGGAACGCCGACGCGGTCAAGAAAGGCAATCTCGCGCCTCAGCTGAAGATCGAGAACGAGAAGGAAAAGCCGATCACCGTCAACTACGACGAGCTGGTGAAGAGCTGGCAGAAGTAACTGCATGACGCAGGCCTGCGGACCTGTGTAGGAAATGCAGGGGAGGCGGCTTGGCCGTCTCCCCTGTTGCATGAGAGTGGAGGAAACGGAATGAGCGGTTTTGTGCTGGCGATCGACCAGGGAACGACATCGACCCGGGCGATCCTGTTCGACGACAAGATGAAGGTCGCCGGCATCGGCCAGCAGGAATTTGCCCAGCACTATCCCGCCTCCGGTTGGGTCGAGCACGATCCGGAAGACATCTGGGTGAGCGTCGTCGCGACGGTGAAGGCGGCGCTGAAAGCGGCCGGCCGCGCGGCATCGGATGTCGCCGCGATCGGCATCACCAACCAGCGCGAGACGGTCGTGGTCTGGGACAGGGCGACCGGCAAGCCGATCCACAATGCGATCGTCTGGCAGGATCGCCGCACCGCGCCGCTCTGCCGGAAGTTGAAGAAGCAGGGGCTGGAGGAAAAATTCACGAACAAGACCGGTCTGCTGCTCGATCCCTATTTCTCCGGCACCAAGATCGCCTGGATGCTGGACAAAGTGAAGGGTGCGAGGAAGCGCGCCGAGAAGGGTGAATTGCTCGCCGGCACCATCGACAGTTTCCTGATCTGGCGGCTGACCGGCGGCCAAGTGCACGCCACCGATGCCACCAACGCCTCGCGCACTTTGGTCTACAACATCGAGAAGAATGTCTGGGACGACGAGCTGCTCTCGATCCTGAACATACCGGCGGCGATCCTGCCTGAGGTGAAGGATTGCGCCGACGATTTCGGCGTCACGGAAAAGAGCCTCTTCGGCGCCGAGATGCCAATACTCGGCGTCGCCGGCGACCAGCATGCGGCGACGATCGGCCAGGCCTGCTTCGAGCCGGGCATGATGAAGTCGACCTACGGCACCGGCTGCTTTGCGCTGCTCAACACCGGCACGGACCTGGTGCGCTCGAGGAACCGGTTGCTCACCACGATCGCCTACAGGCTGAACGGCAAGACCACCTATGCGCTGGAGGGTTCGATCTTCATCGCGGGCGCCGCCGTGCAGTGGCTCCGCGACGGTATCAAGGTGATCGGCAAGGCCGAGCAAAGCGGTGCGCTGGCGGCGACCGCCGATCCGGTGCAACAAGTCTATCTGGTGCCGGCCTTCGTCGGTCTTGGCGCGCCGCATTGGGACGCCGATGCGCGCGGCGCGATCTTCGGCCTGACGCGCAATTCAGGTCCGGCTGAGTTTGCACGCGCTGCACTTGAATCGGTCGCCTTCCAGACGCGCGACCTGCTCGATGCGATGCGCAAGGACTGGAAAGGCGCCTCGGCCAAGACGGTGCTTCGCGTCGACGGCGGCATGGTGGCGTCCGACTGGACCATGCAGCGGCTAGCCGACATTCTCGACGCGCCGGTCGACCGTCCAACGATCCTGGAGACGACGGCGCTGGGCGCGGCCTGGCTTGCCGGGTCGAAAGCGGGTGTCTGGCCGAAAGCGAAGGAATTCGCCAAGAGCTGGGCGCTGGAACGGCGCTTCAAGCCGGAGATGGATGCGGCCACACGCGGGGCGAAGCTGGCCGGATGGCGCGATGCGGTGCGCAGGACGCTGAGCGTGCGATAGCGATTTACGGGACCGGGTGAGGGGAAATGCAGCCGGATTGGTATCCTGCTTGGCGCGATGAGGCCTTTGAACAGCTCACCGCCAAGAACGCTCGCCTGGCGAAGGATTTCCGCCTCGGCAGCTGGTCGCGTTATGACTACGACTTGACGGCCGGAAAGCTGGTGTTTTCCGACCAGAGCGGCGTCAAGGTCGTTTCGGAAATCCAGATTGCGGGCTCCACCAGCGCCAAGGCCGGCAATTGGCTCTGGGCTTGGGCCAATTCGAACCTGCCTGGCAATCTTCTCGGCGACGCGAAACTGGTTCGGGCCTTCGGCGAGGAAAAAGGCATAGACAATTTGGCCCGGGCCTATGTGGACGATACGGGCGGCGACCTGGAAGCTCTCGGCTGGGAACTCACGGCGGCGATGGTTCGGGTTTGCAATGTGCTTGGCGCTTACCGCTCTCCGCGGGGTGAAGGCGGAGCGCTGTATCTGGTTTTCAAAAGTGTCAGATGGGCAAACTGACCGCCTGGCCGTTTCGCTGATCAAAACGAGAGAGCCCGTGCCTCTCGAGGCACGGGCTCAGTCAACGACCCTGGGTACTGACGGCAGGCCGTCAATAGGGCGACACGCACTGCCGACGCGGACCGCTGTTCGGCTGGAAGGTGTTGTCCGAGGCGCGGTAGGAGCGATAGCGGTCGTAGCACCACTGGACATGCGAGTTGCCGCGATAGACGCGGTTGTTCTCGCTGTTGACGATGGCGCCGGTGATCAGCGCGCCGGTGGCGAAAGCAGCCAGCGGGAACCAATAGTCGCCATGCCGGCGATAGCCGCGGCGATATTCACGATAGCCGCGATGGCCGTTCCAGTAGACAGCGTCACCACGACGCGAGAAATCGCGATTGAAGCCGCGATGCCTTCTCCAATCCCGATACTGCACGGTCTGGACATCCGACAGGGCCTGGGGTTGCGGCACATAGTTTGGCTGAGCGTTGACCGGCACGACCTCCGCCGCGACGAACGACGTTGAGAGAGCGGCTGCCAGCAGTCCCGATGCGATCTTGTTCATTAATCTTCTCCTCGATGGTTGATGGATGTCCCTGTTTTGCGAAACGGGTCGAGGTTGCAATGGTTCCCATTCCAACGGACGCCTATTGTTGCAACATCAGCCATTGTTATTGTGGGGATTTCTGACGCAACCCGGACCCGCGCCATTGGCGCAGACATCGAAAGCCGTTCGCAAACGCCCCCGGCGCCCCTTCGAATCCATTCAAAAAATCCGCCTTGGAAGCCCATCTTTTTCCGGTTGACCGGCCGCAGCACTCTCCCTATGTTCCGCGCAATTTCGAGGGCGGCGTTTTGAGCCCGCGGGAGCGCGTAGCTCAGCCGGTAGAGCAACTGACTTTTAATCAGTAGGTCATGGGTTCGAATCCCATCGCGCTCACCAAAAACGACCGCTCGAACAGCCCGGCCACATCTGCCGAATTGCCGCAAGTCCAACCGCCTCCACAACATCGCGTCGCCGCTCGGCCGGCGCTTTACATTTTTGTAAATTGCCTTGGGTGCGCGGTTCGCGATAGGGCAGGCTGGTGGCCCGGTTCGGGTATCCGGCTTGTTGGGCAACAGAAAAATGGCTCGGATGAACGGACCTGGCCGTCCTTGAAGTCTTGCCGTCGGCGATCACCAGAGGAGCGGTGTCGCGCCGAATAGAATTATGGGGCAGCGGTGTCGTCACGTCGAGGCAGGCGAGCGCCTTCCGCTTTCCGTCGCAGGCTTAACGAGTGGGTTCACACTGTCAAGTGGGCCGCCCTTCGTTGGCTGTATCGCCGCGATATCGCCGATGTCAGGCTGAAGCTTGGCGCCGAGCCCTTCGCTCCAATCCTCGATCATTATCCGGAGGTTCCACTCAAGGTTGTCCGTCCCTACCTGACCGTGGGGCTGAAGCGCGGCAAACGCGCCGTGGCCCTGGTCGGTCACTACATGGCGGCGGCCCGTTTGCTAAGCGATGCGGCGGTGGTAGAGAGCCACACTGGCGGTCTGGAATTGTTCGCCGTCATAACCCGGGCAGGGAAAGTCACGGTGGAACTGGGCGGCCAGGGCGGCCTCTACAGGGAGGCGGAATGGCGCCTCATCCTTTGCCTGGATCGACGGCCGGTCACCGAAATGGGATTGGCAATCGTGGACAGGTCGCTGCTGCAGATCGAGGGAGCGGGCGAGGTCCTTTGGATCGGCGTGCTCAAGAGTGTTTCGGCCGGAGCGCAAGGCCTCGAGGAAGCCCGCATCCTGACGAACGCCATGGAGGGAATGCGACCGAAAACGCTGCTTCTTCTCGTGGCGCAGGCGCTTGCCCGGTTTCTAAATCTTTCCGGCCTCTTTGCGGTCTCGAATGCGGGTCACGTCTTTGCAACCGACCCCAGTTTGCGCCGTCGCATCTCCGCCGACTATGACGGTTTCTGGATGGAGTCCGGAGGGCACCGGACGGACCCCTCGATGTTCGCCATGCCCACCGCCAAGGCGCAGCGCGAGCTTACCGAGTACAAGCCCAACAAACGGGCACGGGTGCGCCGGCGATGGCGTCTGGAGGATCAAATTACCGACCAGGTGAAGGCGTCAATCCAGCCTCTGCTTCGGAAATAACCGCGCTTGCGTCATTGCCGGCCAGCTTGATGCCCGTGGTAATCGGAACAAAAAGTTATGTACGACTGTTTCCCTCTCGAAGGGACCGCAATTCGGGATGCGGATACAGTGGACGTACTGAACTTGGAACTGGCCAGGGCCAGGCAGAGCGTAAAGCGCGCGGAGACTTCTCTCAATCATGCAAAGGAAATGCTGGACGAGGACTGTGGCGTAGGGATCAACCTTGCGCTGTGCAGCCGCATAAGGTCGGAACAGAAGCGCGTGGCAGAAGCCAGAAAGCGGCTGATGAAGATCGCTAGGGCTTCCTTACCCTGAGGGGTGACTTTCCCCAGATAATGAGTGCCGGCCACCGGCAAACTTGTCCCTGGACAGGGTCATGGCTAAACTCGGGCTCCGAGGGAGGCTCCAGAATGGCACTTGACCTTTCGGTAGAAACCGCGGCCCGCAAAGCGGCGCCGCCCGGCAGATATCTGTTCGGCCCGATCGCCGATTTCCTCATGCTCGGCGGCAGCGCGTTTCTGATCCTGCCGGTGCTGTTCTTCGTGCCGCGCGACTATGAAGGTCCGCTAGCCGCGACGATGGTCGTCGTGGCCTATCTGGTGAACTATCCGCATTTCGCCCACTCCTACCAGATCTTCTACCGCAATTTCGGCCGGAAGGCGCGTGGCGACGGCTACGACCGAAGCCTGCAGCTTCGCTACATTTTCGCCGGCGTCATCGTTCCGGTCATCATGGCCCTGTTCTTCGCCTATGGCGCGGCGACGTCAAACACGCGGCTGCTCGGCTTCGCGGCCAACGCAATGTTCTTCTTCGTCGGCTGGCACTACGTCAAGCAGGGCTACGGCATGCTGATGGTCGATGCCGTGCTGAAACGGAAATTCTTCGACAACCGCGACAAGAAGGTGCTGCTCGTCAACAGCTATGCGGTGTGGATCCTCGCCTGGCTGCAGACCAACACGGCGGTGACCGCGGGACAGTATTACGGGCTCCAGTATTACACCTTCGCCGCGCCTTCATGGATCACCGACATTGTCTTGGCGGCGGCCGTCGCATCCACAGCGGCTACGCTCCTGATGCTGGCCAGCCGTTGGCGAAAAAATGGCGGCGGCCTGCCGTATAATGGCATCGTTGCCTATGTCGCGTCCCTCTATCTCTGGATCCTGATCGCCAGGATAAACCCGCTCTGGCTGCTTGTGGTGCCGGCGCTGCACTCGCTGCAATATCTGGCCGTGGTGTGGCGCTATCAGACCAATGTCGAGCGTGACGTCCTGGATGCGGCGCGGGATCCGGAGCCGAAAATCCTATCCGTCCTCGGCCCTCGCTATAAGCTGCGGGTGTGGGGATTCATCATCGGAGGCGCCGCCCTCGGCTATCTCGGCTTCTGGCTGATCCCGTTCATGTTGACCGCCCTGGTCCCCTACGACAAGCAGGTGCTCGGTTCGTCGCTGTTCTTCTTTATCGTGCTGGTCTTCATCAATGTGCACCACTACTTCCTCGACAATGTGATGTGGCGCCGCGGCAATCCGGAAGTGTCGAAATATTTGTTCCGGTAGGAGGACCCAAATCCGGAACTGAAGGCCGCAGGTCACGCGATCAGCGACACATTCCCGCCGGCGTGACGCTCAAGCCGTCCCGCGAGGTCGAGTTCAAGCAGCACCATCGATATCTGCGCCGCACTCATGCCGGTGTGGCGGATAATGTCGTCCACCGCGATCGGCGTGGGGCCAAGCGCTTCCAGCACATCGGCGCGGTCGTTTTCGCCGGGTGGCGGCATGGCGGATATGTCGGGCGCCTCGGCAAGTGGGAGGGTTCTTGGAGGCCGGGTGCCGGCAAGCGGCGCCAGCGCGCCGAGCACGTCGGCGGCTTCGGTGACGAGCGTGACGCCGTCCTTGAGCAGCGCGTTGCAGCCGGCGGCGCGCGGATCGAGCGGCGAGCCCGGCACGGCGAAGACCAGCCGGCCCATCTCATTGGCGAGGCGCGCGCTGATCAGAGATCCGGAGCGTTGCGCTGCCTCGACCACCACCAGTCCAAGCGCCATGCCGGCGACCAGGCGGTTGCGACGCGGAAAATCCTGGGCGCGCGGCTGCCAGGCGAAGGGCATTTCCGAAACGATGGCGCCACCGCGATCGGCGATCTCGTCGCACAGGCCGGCATTCTCGGGCGGATAGGGGACATCGAGCCCGCCGGCCAGCACGCCGATGGTGCCGGTCGAAACGCTGCCTTTGTGTGCGGCCGTGTCGATGCCGCGCGCCAGGCCGGAAACGATGGCGTAGCCTTCGCGGCCGAGGTCTGCCGCCAGCAGGCGCGCCATCTTGATGCCGGCCAGCGAGGCATTGCGGGCGCCGACGATCGCCACCGCCGGCAACCGGAAGACCGCGCCTTCGCCTTTCACCGCCAGCAGCGGCGGCGGATTGTCCAGGGTTTTCAGCAAGGGCGGATAATCGGCCTCGCCGATGCCGACGAAGCGGGCGCCGGCGCGCCGGGCGGCGTTCAGCTCGGCTTCGGCCTCGGCGATGGAGGGGATGCGCACGATGCGATTGGCGCCGCCGGAGATCGTCAGCTCGGGCAGCATTTCAAGCGCGGCTTCTGCCGAGCCGAAGCGGTTGATCAGCTCGCGAAACGAAGCCGGGCCGACATTGGGCGTGCGGATCAGGCGAAGCCAGGCAAGCCGCTGCCGGTCGCTGAGGCGCGGGCCGGCGGCCGGGGCGCTCATCCCTTCGCCCCGATCTTGCCTTCGGTGCCGGCGAGCAGCCGCGAGATGTTGGCGCGGTGCTTGATGAAGACGATCAGGCTCATCAGCGCAAACAGGCCGGCGATCTGCGGCGTGCTCATGAAATAGAGCGCGATCGGCACGACCACCGCGGCCGCCAATGCGGCCAGCGAGGAATAGCGGAACAAGAAGGCCATCGCGAGCCAGACGACGGCGAAGACGAGCATGCCTTGCCAGGCTAAGCCGAGCAGCACGCCCAGATAGGTTGCGACGCCCTTGCCGCCCTTGAAGCCGAGCCAGACGGGGAAGAGATGGCCGAGGAAGGCGCCGAAGCCGGCCAACAGTCCGAAGTCCGGCGAGAAATGCCCGGCGATCAGCGCCGCTGCCGTGCCCTTCAGGGCATCAAGGAGCAGCGTGGCTGCCGCAAGACCCTTGTTGCCCGTCCTCAGCACATTGGTCGCGCCGATATTGCCCGAGCCGATCTTGCGGACGTCGCCGAGCCCGGCCGCGCGGGTAATCAGGAGCCCGAACGGAATCGAGCCGAGCAGATAGCCGAGGACAAGCGAAATCGCGTAACCCATTGTCTCCCCACCTATTCCTTCCTCTACGGGTATTCGCCCTAAGATTGATCCACTGTGCGCGATGCAACCATAGTTTGCAAGAGTTAACCCGGCCCGAGCATCAGTTGATCATAATGGTAGAGTCGGAAGGGTTCGCCAAGCAACCCTGCGCCGGGCCGGCTCCGCAGAGCTCAAGGCAATGGGTGATCGAGCTCTTCGTTGGAACATGATCCCGAAAACCGGCTCCCACTTTTCGGGATCATGCTCTAAGCGGAAAACACCGTGCGGCCCGAGACCATCGTCTGCAAGACCTTGCCCTGCAGGCGCGCGCCTTCGAAGCAGGTGTTCTTCGAACGCGAGCGAAGGCCGCTTTCGCTGACGATCCACGGCTCGTTCAGATCGACGACCGCGAGATCAGCCGACGCGCCTGGCTTCAATGTGCCGCCCGGCAGGCCGAACAGTCTGGCCGGCGCCGTGGACAGCGTCTCGATCAGCCTGAGCAGCGGCACATCGCCATTGTGGTAGAGCCGAAGTGCCGCGCCAAGCAGCGTCTCCAGCCCGATCGCGCCGGCGGCCGCATCGGCAAAGGGCAGGCGCTTGGTGTCGACGTCCTGCGGGTCGTGCGAGGAGACGATGATGTCGATCGTGCCGTCCTTGATCGCCTCGATCATCGCCAGCCGGTCGTCTTCGGCGCGCAAGGGCGGGTTGAGCCGGAAGAAGGTGCGGTATTCGCCGACATCGTTCTCGTTGAGCGACAGATTGTGGATGGCGACGCCGGCCGTGACATTGGCGCCGTCGGTCTTGGCCCGGTTCACCGCGCCGGCCGCCATCGCGGACGAGATTTTTGCCGCGTGATAGGCCCCGCCGGTCAGCCGCGCCAATGCCAGGTCGCGCTCGAGCGGGATCAGTTCCGCCTCGCGCGGAATACCCGACAGGCCGAGCCAGCTTGCGTAAAGACCTTCGTTCATCACGCCGGACGAGGCGAGGTCGGCATCCTGGGTTTCGTGGGCGATCACGCCGCCGAAATCGCGCGCATAGGTCAGCGCGCGGCGCATCACCAAAGCATTGCCGATCGTGTGGCGGCCGTCGGTGTAGGCGACGGCGCCGGCTTCGCGCAGCAGGCCGAACTCGGTCATCTCGCGGCCTTCGAGGCCCTTGGTGATCGCGGCCGCCGGAAAGATGTTGACGCTTGCGGTGTCGCGCGCCGTGCGCAGCACGAATTCGACCAGCGCCACATTGTCGATCACCGGGTCGGTGTCGGGCATCATGACGATGGAGGTGACGCCGCCGGCCGCCGCCGCCACGCTTGCCGAAGCGATGGTCTCGCGATGCTCGCCGCCGGGTTCGCCGATGAAGACGCGCGCGTCGACAAGGCCCGGAATGATCGTCTTGCCGGCGCAGTCGACGACGGTGGCGCCTTCCGGCACGCCCTGGTTCAATGCGGCTTTCCCGGCCGCGACGATCTTGCGGCCATCGACGATGACGCTGCCGATCTCGTCCACGCCGCGCGAGGGGTCGACGATGTGCGCCTTGCTGAAGACGGTCACACTCATGCGCCGCGCCCCTCATGGTTGCGGCCGTCATTGTTGCGACGAGGGTCAAGCAGCGCTTCCATCACCGCCATGCGCACGGCGACGCCCATCTCGACCTGTTCCTGGATGACGCTTTGCGGTCCGTCGGCGATCTCGGAGGCGATCTCGACACCGCGGTTCATCGGGCCGGGATGCATGACCAGCGCATCGTCCTTGGCGGCTTTCAGCTTTTCGGCATCGAGGCCGAAATAGCGGAAATATTCGCGGATCGACGGCACGAAGGCGCCTTCCATGCGCTCGCGCTGCAGGCGCAGCATCATCACCACGTCGGCGTCCTTGAGGCCCTCGGCCATCGAGCGTGCGACGATCACGCCCATCCTGTCGATGCCGGACGGCAGCAATGTCGAGGGCGCGACGACGCGCACCTGCGCGCCGAGCGCGTTCAAGAGCATGATGTTGGAGCGGGCGACGCGCGAATGCAGGATGTCGCCGCAGATCGCCACGATCAGCTTCGAGAGCGGTCCCTTGGCGCGGCGGATGGTCAGCGCGTCGAGCAATGCCTGCGTCGGATGCTCGTGCGCGCCGTCGCCGGCATTGACCACCGAGCAGCCGACCTTCTGGGCCAGAAGCGCCGCCGCGCCCGCCGACTGGTGTCGGATGATCAGGATGTCCGGGCGCATGGCGTTGAGGGTCATGGCCGTATCGATCAGCGTCTCGCCCTTTTTCACCGAGGAGCTTGCCACCGACATGTTCATGACATCGGCGCCAAGACGCTTGCCGGCCAGCTCGAACGACGACTGCGTGCGGGTCGAGGCTTCATAGAAGAGGTTGATCTGGGTGCGGCCGCGCAGCGTCGAAGTCTTCTTTTCCGATTGCCGTGAGATCGCCACGGCCTGGTCCGCCCGATCGAGCAACAGCTCGATATCGGCGGGGGAAAGATCGCGGATGCCCAGAAGATGGCGGTGGGGAAAGAGCGGCAGGGACGAAGCGTCGGTCATCTCAAGGCGCTGCTATAGGGTGCGGTCCGGCCTGCCGCAAGCGCCAGCTTTGGATTGCGGGCGTTCTCCCCGGTATTTTCGTCGCGCGCCTTCCGTGGCTTGGGCTATAAGGCGTGGCTTGGGCTATAAGGCTGGGGGCTTCGGATTCGCGACCGCGGCCTTGGAAATGCTAAGAACCTCTCGGCCAATTGAAGGATTGGGCAACTGAAGGATTGGGCGTGACCGACGAGGTGATCAACCAGCCGCCGCCGTTGACGGGCGGCAATGCATGGCGGGGCGATCCGCTGCTCATCCAGCTTGCCGAGCGTTTTTCCGATCCCGTGCGCAAGGTTCTCGATGGGCTTGGCCGGTTCGTGATGACGCAGGAGGCACAGGAGCTTGCCCGCCTCGCCAACACCGATACGCCGAAATTGCGGACGCATGACCGCCAGGGCCGGCGCCTCGACCTGGTCGAATACCATCCGGCCTATCACGCCCTGATGCGTCGCTCGATTGCCGGCGGCCTGCATTCTTCCGTGTGGGAAAACGGCGATGCCGAGATCGGCCGCCGCCATCAGGTGCGGGCGGCGCGCTTCTATCTGACCGCGGAACTCGAGACCGGGCATCTGTGTCCGATCACTATGACCAGCGCCTCGCTGGCGGCGCTGATGGCGAGCCCGAAGCTTTTCCGCGAATGGGCGCCGCGCGTGACGACGCGCAAATACGACCAGACGCAGAAGCCGCCGGTGCAGAAGACCGGGCTGACGCTCGGCATGGGCATGACCGAGAAGCAGGGCGGCACGGATGTGCGCGCCAATACGACCCGGGCCGAGCGAACGGGAAGCGGCTTCTACCGGTTGACCGGCCACAAATGGTTCATGTCGGCGCCGATGTCGGATGCCTTCCTGGTGCTTGGCCAGGCTCCGGAGGGACTGTCCTGCTTCCTTGTCCCGCGCATCCTGGGCGACGGTTCCGGCAACGGCTTCCGCTTCCAGCGGCTGAAGGACAAGCTCGGCAACCGATCGAACGCCTCGTCTGAGGTGGAGTTCGTCAACGCCATCGGCGAGATGGTCGGCGACCCGGGCGCCGGCGTCAAGACAATCATGGACATGGTGACGCTGACCCGGCTCGACTGCGCGGTCGCTTCGTCGGCGCTGATGCGGGCAGGGCTTGCCGAGGCCGTCCACCACACGCGCCATCGGCAGGTGTTCGGCTCGAACCTGATCGACCAGCCGCTGATGCAGCGGGTTCTTGCCGACATGGCGCTCGACGTCGCCGCGGCCACGGCGCTGTCGTTCCGGCTGGCGCGCTCCTTCGACGAGGCGGCAAGCGACCGTGGCGAGGCAGCCTTCGCCCGCGCCATGACGCCGGTCGTCAAATACTGGGTCTGCAAGATCGCGCCGGGGTTGCTTTACGAAGCGATGGAGTGCCTGGGCGGCAACGGCTATGTCGAGGAAGCGCCGCTCGCCCGCTACTATCGGGAGGCGCCGGTCAACGCGATCTGGGAAGGCTCGGGCAATGTCATGGCGCTCGACGTGCTGCGTGTGCTCGGCCGCGCGCCCGGCCTGTTCGAGGAAGTACTGGCCGGCATCGACCGCGATCTCGGCACCGGCGGGCGCGGTACCATCGGCGTGCTCAAGGCTGCCATGCAGGTCGCCGCGACCGACCAGGGCTCGGCGCGCCTGCTCACCGAGCAGCTCGCGCTTTCGGCCGCAGCGGCGGAGCTGCGCCGGCTGGGAGCAGGGCGCATCGCCGACGCTTTCGTCGAAACGCGGCTGGGCGGCCAGTGGCGCACCACCTACGGCATGCTCGATTCGCGCCACGACGCGCGCATGATCATCGACACGCTCTATCCGCCGGTGACCTGATCCCGCTCTAAACCAAAGAGCATGATCCGAAAACCGCTTCCCGCTCTTCGGCTTGATGCCCCAGTGCGGATTGCCGAGCTGTGGATAGCTGTTAACCTTAACAAATGGTTTCCATTGCGGTGAACCGTTGCAAAGCCCAATCTCCGTCTGCTGGAGTAGGGAAAGGTTAACCATGACCTCCCCGAGCTCCGCCAGCGGGAAGCGCATGCGGCACGTGTTGAGCTCAGTTCTGGCCTTGCATTGGGCGGTGGTTTTCGCCCTGCTTGCCTATATCTGCATGGACGGCAGCCGCGGCATAGCGACGGCGCTTGGCGTGCTTGGTCTCTCGGTCCAGGCCAACCGGTTTCCCGGGCTAGAAAATGTTGCCGTGCTGGCGCCGCTTTCGATCGCGCTGCTGACCGTCGCGGTGTTGTTCTGCTGGGCCTTCGTCGAAACGCTGCTGAACGCGGCGGCGAGAGCGGATGCGGGCGAGAGCGTGGCGCGGATCGCCTTCATCTCGGCATCGTTCCTGCTTTCGCTGATCCTCATCGGCGGTGTGACGCAAGGCATTGACGGCCTGTTCATGATCGTCGCCATCCAGATGACGGCGCTGCTTGCTTCCTACATCGCCGTGCTGGCCGAGCGCCGCTCCACCTTCGCGGCAATGAATTTGCCAGAGGGCGATGTTCGCGCCGCCTCGCGCATGGCGATGGGCGCCGCGCACAGTTCGCTGCTTTCCCGCATATCCGGCCGTCCGGAACGCAAGCCAGGAGGCAGCCGCTGATGCGCACGCTGTTCGCACTCTGGGCTGCTCCGATGGCCATCTTCTGGGGATGGTTCTTCCTGTCGCTCAACGACATGAATTTCGGTTATGTGATGCTTAGCCGCCAGTTGCACGATTTCGTCTTCCAGCTCTACGGCCAGATGCTGGGCATCGATCCGGCGATTATCCCGGGCATGGTGGCGCGAACCTGCGTTTTCGACTTTTTCCTGCTCATGGGCCTTTGGGCTTTCCGCCGCCGGCGCAACATCGCCGAATGGATCAGGCAGCAGCGGCAGGGCGATATCAGCTCCGATCGGCTCGGCCGAGCGACTGAAGCCGGTCCAACGCTCCCTGCAGAATAAAGGCTGCGGCCGCCGAATCGATCTTGCCGGCGCGCTTCTTGCGCGAGAAATCCATCTCGATCAGCGTCCGCTCGGCCGCGACCGTCGACAGTCGCTCGTCCCACAGCACGAAAGGCAGGTCGGAAAGCGGCGCCATGTTGCGGACGAAGGCGCGCGATTTCTGCGCACGAGGCCCTTCCGAGCCGTCCATGTTGACCGGGAGGCCTAGCACGACGGCGCCGACATTGTCCTTCTCGAGCTGAGCGAGCAGCTGGGCGGCATCGAGGGAGAACTTCTTGCGCAGGATCACCGGGCGCGGATGGGCGAAGGACAGCCCGCGATCGGAGACCGCCACGCCGATCGTCTTGTCGCCGAGATCGAGCCCGGCGAGCGTCTTGCCGTCGGCAAGCCGCCCCGGCAGTTCCTCGATTGAAATGATGCCCAAGCGGCTTCCTCTGATATCCAGGCGTCACACATCCTTTTGACGGTAAGACGCGCCGCGCTACTTTCAATTTGCCGCCAGCGTTCTATCCTTCGGCAACGGAAAAATCGAGGAAAGCATTCATGAAACTGACCTGGTACGGACATTCGGCATTCCGCGTCGAGACCAAGGACGCCACCATCCTCATCGACCCCTATCTGGTCGGCAATCCGTCCTGGACGGGCGGCTGGGAAGGGCCGGCGGAGGGTGTCACGCATGTTCTCCTGACCCATGGCCACAACGACCATGTCAGCGGCGCGGTCGAGGTGCTGAAGAAAAGCGGCGCCATGCTGGTCGCCAATTTCGAGATCTGCATGTATCTCGTCGGCCAAGGCGTCAGCGGCGACAAGATCAATCCCGGCAATATCGGCGGCACCGTCGATTGCGGACCGTTCACCACGACCTTCGTCCAGGCGTTGCACTCGTCCTCTTTCGGCGGCGAAGGCGGCACCAACACCTATCTGGGCAATCCGGGCGGACTGGTCCTGCACTTCCCGGAGGACAAGACGCTCTACCACATGGGCGACACCGACATCTTCTCCGATATGGGCCTGATCAACGAGTTGCACGAACCGAAGATCGGCATTGTGCCGATCGGCGACCGCTTCACCATGGGCGGCGCGGTGGCGGCCCTTGCCTGCCGCCGCTTCTTCGGCTTCGAGGCCGTCGTTCCCTGCCACTTCCGCACCTTCTCGATGCTCGACCAGACCGCCGACAAGTTCGTCGCCGGCATGGAAGGCTCGGGCGTCAATGTGGCGCTTCCGGAAGTCGGCAAGGCGATCACGATCTAAGTCGCCTGCAATCGCCAGGGGGCACCGCAACTGAGCTGACCGGCATCATGCATGTTGCGCGGCAGACGCCGCGCCGCTATAGCCCGCACTGGTTTTTCCCGAGGCGATAGAACATGTCCGTTGATCTTCAGACCGTGAAGCGCGTCGCGCGCCTTGCCCGTATCGCGGTGAGCGAGGAGGACGCCGAGCGCATGACCGGCGAACTGAACGCCATCCTCGGCTTCGTCGAACAATTGAACGAGGTCGATGTTTCGGGTGTGGAGCCGATGACCTCGGTCACGCCGATGGAGATGAAGAAGCGCCAGGATGTCGTCACCGACGGCAACAAGCCCGCCGACATCGTCGCCAATGCGCCGGCGACGGAAGAGAACTTTTTCCTCGTTCCGAAGGTGGTGGAGTAGGCCGTGGCTGTCGAGATCGCCGTCGAGACGCCTTTGCAGGACGACGTGCGCGCGCTGGTCGCCGAACTCAATGCCGCGTTGCTCGAACTGACGCCGCCCGAGCACTGCTATCATCTGACCGTCGAGCAGATGGCGGGCAAGGATACGACGGTGTTCATCGCCCGCGACAACGGCCTGGCCGTCGGCTGCGGCGCGCTCAAGCGCCATGACGGGGCGGTCGGTGAGGTCAAGCGCATGTACACGCGGCCTTCGCATCGCGGCCGCAAGATCGGCGCCGAGATCGTCGGACGGGTCGAGGCGCTTGCCCGGCAGGAAGGGCTGAGGCGCCTGGTCCTCGAAACCGGCGATCGGCACCCCGCGGCCTGGACCGTCTACGAGCGCGCCGGATTCTCGCGTTGCGGACCGGTGCTGGATTATCCCGACTCCGAGTGGTCGGTGTTTTACGAAAAGAGCCTTGCCTGATGAGCGATCTCACACATCTCACCATTTCCGAGGCCCGCGCCAAGCTGCGCGGCAAGGAGATCACCGCGGCCGAAATCACCGAGGCCTATCTTGCGGCGATCGATCGCGCCAATCCCGTGCTCAATGCCTATGTGACTGTGACCGCCGACAAGGCGCGCGACATGGCGAAGAGCTCCGACGCCAAGCTCGCCAAGGGCGAGGGCGGCGCTCTGGAAGGCATTCCACTCGGCATCAAGGACCTGTTCGCCACCGAAGGCATCCATACCCAGGCCTGCAGCCACGTGCTGGACGGCTTCAAGCCGCGTTACGAATCGACCGTGACCAGCAATCTGTGGGCCGACGGCGCCGTCATGCTCGGCAAGCTCAACATGGACGAGTTCGCCATGGGCTCGTCGAACGAGACCTCCTACTACGGCCCGGTGATCAATCCGTGGCGGCGCTCGCGTGTCGACACGGTCGTCATGCCGACGACGCATCAGGGCGATGGCGGCTTTGTTTCAGCCGGCGGCACGAAGACGGCGCGGACCTTGGATAACGCCCAGCTGGTGCCGGGCGGCTCGTCGGGCGGATCTGCATCGTCGGTGGCCGCCTATCTCTGCGCCGGCGCTACCGCGACGGACACCGGCGGCTCGATCCGCCAGCCGGCGGCGTTCACCGGCACGGTCGGCATCAAGCCGACTTACGGTCGCTGCTCGCGCTGGGGCATCGTCGCCTTCGCTTCCTCGCTCGACCAAGCCGGGCCGATCGCGCGCGACGTGCGCGACGCCGCGATCCTGCTGAAGTCCATGGCCTCCGTCGATCCGAAGGACACAACCTCGGTCGACCGCCCGGTGCCGGACTATGAAGCGGCGATCGGCAAGCCGATCAAGGGAATGAAGGTCGGCATTCCGAAGGAATACCGCGTCGACGGCATGCCGCAAGACATCGAGGCGCTCTGGCAGAAAGGCATTGCCTGGCTGAAGGATGCCGGCGCCGAGATCGTCGACATCTCGCTGCCGCATACCAAATACGCCTTGCCGGCCTACTATATCGTGGCGCCTGCCGAGGCTTCGTCGAACCTTGCCCGCTACGACGGCGTGCGCTACGGCCTGCGCGTGCCCGGCAAGGACATCGTCGACATGTACGAGAAGACCCGCGCCGCCGGTTTCGGCCGCGAGGTCAAGCGGCGCATCATGATCGGCACCTATGTGCTGTCGGCGGGCTATTACGACGCCTACTATCTGCAGGCGCAGAAGGTGCGCACGCTGATCAAGCGCGACTTCGAGAATGTCTTTGCCGCCGGCGTCGATGTCATCCTGACGCCGGCGACCCCATCGGCCGCCTTCGGCATCGCCGACGAGGACATGGCCTCCGATCCGGTCAAGATGTATCTCAACGACATCTTCACGGTGACGGTGAACATGGCCGGCCTTCCCGGCATTTCCGTGCCGGCCGGCCTCGACGGCAAGGGCCTGCCGCTCGGCCTGCAGCTGATCGGCCGCCCGTTCGATGAGGAGACGCTGTTCCAGACCGCCAACGTCATCGAGCAGGCGGCGGGCAAATTTCAGCCGGAAAAGTGGTGGTAGGCTCATACCTCATCTGACAGAGGGTGAGGGATGTTCTACTTATTGTCGAAAGTCTTCTGGTTCTTCGGCCAACCGATCAACCTGGCGATCTTCCTGCTGCTCGCCGGCCTGCTGGCAGGGCTGTTCCGGCGCCGCCGGCTGGCAGCGACGGGCAGCATGCTCGGCATCGCGATCCTGGTTCTTTCGGCCTGGACGTCGGTCGGCGCGATGATGCTGACGCCGCTGGAAGAACGCTTTCCGAAGCCGCCATTGCCTGAAAAGGTGGACGGCATCATCGTGCTCGGCGGCGGCTTGGAGGGCGCCATCAATCTGGCGCGCGGCGGCTATGAATTGAACGCCAGCGGCGACCGCATGGTCGAGACGGCAATTCTCGCCAGGCGCTTCCCGCAGACCAAGATCGTCGTCTCAGGTGGCAGAGGTTCGTTCTTTCTTGATGGCGAAGGCGATGCCGACACGGCGCCGCGGCTGCTCGGCGCGCTCGGTGTTTCAGCCGATCGTCTGATCCTCGAGGACAAATCGCGCAATACCTATGAGAACGCGGTATTCTCGCGAAAGCTTGTCGAGCCGAAACCGGGCGAGACCTGGCTGCTGGTCACGTCGGCTTTCCACATGCCGCGCGCCAAGGCGCTGTTCGACAAGGCGGGTTTTGCGACCATTCCATGGCCGGTCGATTATCGCACCTCGGGCAAGGAAGGCGTCGGCTTCTTTCGCGACAATCCGATGGACTCCATACAGGCCACCACCATCGCGGTCCGCGAATGGATCGGCCTTTTCGCCTACCGGCTCTCCGGCAAGATCGATCAGTTCTTTCCCGGACCAGGCGGCTGACCGAGCACCGCCTGGCGCGCCGCCGAGAAGAACTGGCGGCGCACCAGCACCGCCAGGAGCACCAGCGTTGACATCACGAAGACGATCGGGTCGACGAACCAGCCGAGATAGCCGATCGAGAAGAAGACGGCGCGCAGGCCGGAGTTGAAGTGCTTGCCGGCGAGCACGTTCATGCGCGTCGCCCGCCACACCGCCGTTTCGCTGATCGGGTTGCGTGAAGCCGGGCCATGCGGTGTCGGCACCGCGCCGATCAGGATCGAGCAATAGTTGAACAGCCTATAGGCCCAGCCGAACTTGAAGAAGGCAAAGGCGAGAATCAGCACCAGGCCGAACACCTTGGTCTGGAAGGCCTCGCGCGACGAACCCGCGCCGAAGGGCAGGTCGGCCAGAACCTGAAGCACGCGGTCGGAGGCGCCGAGCAGGGCAAAGCAGCCGCCGAGCGCGATCAGGGAAGATGAGGCAAAGAAGGCGGTGCCTTGCTGCAGGCCGCCCATGATGGCGGTGTCGACGATGCGGATCTCGCGCTCGGCCATGTTGCGCATCCAGGCCTCGCGCTGGGCGTTCATGGCGGTCGTCAGCGAGACGCGGCTGATCAGCCTGCCGTCGGAGGCGAGCGTGTGCAGCACCCAGACCACCAGGAAAAAGGCCAAAGCCGCCAAATCTGCCATTGAAAGGTGGAGTGAGTCGCCCATGCGCTCTTGTAGCACGGGCCGGGCCGACGCTTCGACGGGCCCTCGAGGCGCCGATATTGCGATGTCGCTGGCGGAGCAAACAAGGTCGGCAGCCGCCGCGCCGCGCCACGCAAAACATCGGAAACATCGCGGGAATTCCTATATGTAAGTCTTGATCGGCCTCCAGGAGACAACGGTCCCGTGTTCCTTTCGGTTTTCGACCTGTTCAAGATCGGCATCGGCCCGTCGAGCTCGCACACGATGGGACCGATGACGGCCGCGCGCCGTTTCCTCGACGAGATCCTGGCCGGCGACTGGCCGAGGCCGGCGGGTGTGAAAGTAGACCGCATCGGCGCCAGCCTGCATGGCTCGCTCGCCTATACCGGCATCGGCCATGGCTCGGACCGCGCTGTCATCCTCGGCTTGGCCGGCCAGACGCCGCAGACGGTCGACCCCGACGAGGCCGACGGCATCGTTGCCCGCATCGGCGCGGAGAAGCGGATTTCACCGCCCGGGCACCCGACTTATCGCTTCGATCCCGCCAAAGACCTCGTGCTCGACCGAAAGACGCCGCTGACCGGCCACGCCAACGGCATGGCCTTCTATGCCTATGACGCATCCGACCGGCTGCTGCTCAAGCGCATCTATTATTCGATCGGCGGCGGCTTCGTCGTTTCCGAGGAAGAGCTGCAGCGCATGAAGGCCAAGGGCTCGGTGACGACCGAGGGCAAGAAGGTGCCGTACCCGTTCAAGAATGCCGTCGAGATGCTGGCGATGGCGGCAAAGAGCGGGCTCTCCATCGCCGAGATGAAGCGCGCCAACGAGGAAAAGCACATGGCGCGCGAGGAGCTCGATGCCGGCCTCGACGCGATCTGGGGCGCCATGAAGGGCTGCATCGACCGCGGCCTGTCACAGGACGGCATCATGCCGGGTGGGCTGAAGGTACGCCGCCGTGCGCGGCAATTGCACGACAAGCTGCAGGAACAGTGGCAGCAGAACCGGCCCAATCCCTTGCTCGCCAATGACTGGCTGTCGATCTACGCGATGGCGGTCAATGAGGAGAATGCCGCCGGCGGACGCGTGGTAACGGCGCCAACCAACGGCGCGGCCGGCACGCTGCCGGCGGTGCTGCGCTACTGGCTGCATTTCCATCCCGAAGCCGACCAGCCGAGCATACGCGACTTCCTGCTGACGGCCGCCGCCGTCGGCGGCATCATCAAATCGAACGCCTCGATCTCGGGCGCCGAGGTGGGTTGCCAGGGCGAGGTGGGTTCCGCTTCGGCGATGGCCGCCGCCGGCCTTTGCGCCGTGATGGGCGGCACGCCCGAGCAGGTGGAGAACGCGGCCGAGATCGCGCTCGAGCATCATCTCGGCATGACTTGCGATCCAGTCGGCGGCCTGGTGCAGGTGCCTTGCATCGAGCGCAACGCGCTGGGCGCGGTGAAGGCCGTGACCGCCGCCTCCTTGGCGATCAAGGGCGACGGCACGCATTTCGTGCCGCTCGACGCCGCGATCGAGACCATGCGCCAGACCGGCCTCGACATGAACGAGAAATACAAGGAAACCAGCCTCGGCGGGTTGGCGGTGAACGTGGTGGAGTGCTGAGGTCTCACGAGGACCCCGGACTGGCCCTGTGGAGAAGTCGCTCAAGGCGTTGACGCGCCGACCCTTGCGGCTAAATCTTGGGCCATGTCACTCAATCTCATCAAATTGTGCGTCGGCTGCGACAGCGTCGAGGATCTCGAAGAGTGGATCGCCTTCCGCCTCGACGAGCGGCGCCGCGCCGGCGAGCCGGCCGAGCATTGGCACACCACCCGCATGGTGCCGACGCGCGGCGCGGAGATCACCGATGGCGGCTCGCTTTACTGGGTGATCAAGGGCAGCGTACAGTGCCGGCAGCTGATCACAGAGATCAGGCCCTTTACCGACGATGAAGGCATCGGCCGCTGCCATCTGGTGCTCGATCCCGAAGTCGTGCGGACGGACTGGCAGCCTCGGCGCGCCTTCCAGGGCTGGCGCTACCTCAAGCCCGCCGATGCTCCGGCCGATCTCGGCAAAGGCAGGGCGGCACTCGCCGAGATGCCGCCGAAGCTCAGGCTGGAACTCGCCGAACTCGGTCTGCTCTAGCGCGTTTCACCGTTTCACGGAAACGGCGAAGCGCCCTATCCGTTTGTTTTCGCAATTCCGGACGGAAAACCGCTCACACTTTTCCTGGAATTGCTCCGCGCGCTTTGCGGGTGTCCCGCCGCTGGCCCTTCGGCTCACCCGATGTGGGACTTGCAAGCGCCAGACCTTGGTCCCATCCTATTTCCATGCTCGGTCATCTCTATGGCGGTGCTAATCGATGGGTGTGATCCTCGCTTTGGCAGCGGTGCTCGTGGTGCTTTTCGGCGCCGCGTTGCTCTTTGTGCGCGCGGACGCGGCAAGGATGGCCGACAGTCTGAGATCGCTTGGGCCGGCCTTCCTTGGGCTGGTCGGCGCGCCCATGCTGATCTTCGGCCGCAGCCTTATCGGCGGATTGCTTTTGCTCGCGGCACTGGCCTGGGTCGGCTGGATACGAACGAGGCGGCCGGCGGCAAGGGCCGCGGCGTCCAAACACTCGACGGTGCGCACCGCCGCTCTCGAAATGGACCTCGACCATGACAGCGGCAAGCTCGAGGGTCTTGTCCTGGCCGGGCGTTATGAAGGCAAGATGCTTGGAGCCATGGGGCTGACGGACCTGCGCCAGCTTCATGGCGAGCTCAGCCCCGATCTGGAGAGCCGCCAGCTTTTAGAGACGTATCTTGACGGCCGTTTTCCCGTCTGGCGCAAGGACGCGCAGCCGCACGGTGGCGAAGGGCTGGGTGTTGCGCCAGGTGCGGGCGCCATGACTAAGGAGGAGGCCTACAAGGTCCTTGGTCTTGAAGCGGGGGCTGCCGCGGCGGATATCCGCAAGGCGCACCGCCGCCTGATGCAGCGCCTGAACGCCGATGTCGGCGGTACGTCTGTCCTGGCGGCGCGGATCAATGAAGCCAAGGACGTCTTGCTCTCCAATCACGATTAGTCTCCTTCGACGCCGGTACCTTCCGGGAGATTTCGACAACCGCCTACTGCTCGACGGCGTAGCACGAGATTTTCTTGCGTTTCAGCGCATCGCAGGCCTTCCAGGCGGCACTCTTCGAGTCGAAGCCGCCGAAGCGCGCGCGGTAGTAGGTGGTGCCGTCCTTGTCGAAAGCGACGGTGAAGCCGGAGGCGTCGGCCAGGATCTTCGGCGCCTGCTTGGCGGTCTGATCGAGCAGGCTCTGAGCGCCTGACTTCGTGGGCGAAGAGGCAACCTGAACCACCCAGCCGGACGGCACCGACGACGTCTTGACCGGATCGATCGCAGGCGCGGCAGGCGCCGGCTCGGCATAGGCGGCAACGCTGGTGTCCTCGGATTTGGGAGCCGGCGCCATGGCTGCTATCGCGACCGTCTTGACCTTCCGGGCCTTGAGCACCGGCTTGGTCTCTTCCGCGACCTGCTGAGTGTCGTCCTGGACGTCATCGGCTGAAGCAACGACGGTGTCATCCGTTGCCGGCTTGGCGTCCGGCGTCGGCGCGTCATGCTTGGGCAAGAAGACCTTGGCCAGCGTCTTGATCGGATTGTCGTTGCCCTTGGCGATGAGATCACCGCCACCGCGCGTCGAGGCGCGCGGCAGATAGGTGGTGATCAGCGCGGCCATTTGGTTGTCGCGGCTGCGGCCGGAAGCGCCGCCCATCACCACAGCGACGAGGCGGCGGTCGCCGTCGGCGACGGAGGTGACGAGATTGTAGCCGGAGGCGCGGGTATAGCCGGTCTTGATGCCGTCGACGCCCTTGATGCGGCCAAGCAGACGGTTATGGCCGTTGATGCGCTGGCGGCCATACAGGAACGAGCGCTGCGAGAAATAACCGTAATATTGCGGATAGTGCTCGCGCAGCGCGATGCCGAGCATCGCCATGTCGTGCGCCGTGGTGAACTGACCTGGGTCGGGCAGGCCGTTGGCATTGCGGAAGACGGTGCCGTTCATGCCGAGCTGGCGCGCCTTGGCCGTCATCATGCGGGCGAAATTGTCCTCGCTGCCGCCGAGCAACTCGCCGAGCGCGGTGGCGGAGTCGTTGGCCGATTTCGTCACCATCGACAGGATCGCGGTCTCGACCGGAACCGAGCCGCCGGCGCGCACGCCGAGCTTGGTCGGCGGCTCGGACGCGGCATGCGCCGAATAGGGCACCGGCGTGTTCTTGCTGATCCTGCCCTTCGCCAGCGCCTCGAAGGTGAGGTAGAGCGTCATCATCTTGGTGAGCGATGCCGGATAGCGGCGGCCGTTTGCGTCGGCGGAATAGAGCACCTTGCCGGTCTTGGCATCGACCACGATGGCCGCGGACTTCGCGGCAAGAGCCGACGCGATATCGGCGGCGACAATCGTCACCGCGAGCGCGGCAACCATGATCGCCTTGAAGGAGAATGAAGATTTGGAGACGAAGCCCGACAACGCCTGACGCACCGTTACTTACCCTGAATTTTCGTTGCCCCGGAGGCGGCTAAGGGAGTGCCTGCCTCGCTTCCGGCCAAGCTATCGCGCTCAGCGTTACCAATCCGTTTATGGTAACCGCCGCGTTCACCATTTTTCGGCAAATCGAGCTTCTCTTTAATCGAATTTTACCGGCCACCGGCGCTGGAGCCCCTGCGCGCCAAGGGATTCTTGACTTTTGTGCATCGCACAATATATTGAGGTGCATTGCACAAGGGCGCCCGGGGCCAAAAGGGCGTTTCAACCAAAGGGAAGTATGAAATGACCCAGACCTATGAGGACTTCACGAAATACGGCAAGGAGTTTGCCGACACCGGGCTGAAGAGCTTTGCCTCGCTCACCAAGGGCGCGCAGGCGATCGCCACCGAGGCCGGCGAATACACCAAGAAGAGCTTCGAGGCCGGCAGCGCCGCCTTCGAGAAGCTGTTCTCGGCCAAGTCGATCGAGAAGGCCATCGAGATCCAGACCGATTACGCCAAGCAGAGCTATGAGAGCTTCGTGGCCGAGGCCAGCAAGATCGGCAATCTCTATGCCGAGCTCGCCAAGGAAGCCTACAAGCCGTTCGAATCGGTGGTCGCCAAAGCGAAGTAATTTCGCCCGATCACTGCCGATACGGCCAGCCGGCCTGCAAAAAGGACCCGGTCGCGGAAACGCGACCGGGTTTTTTCATGCGCGATCGCAACCCGATGCTCCTTGCCGCATTCACGATTGAGAAATTCGCTGAGGTTTGCCCACCTAGCCATATTGTCAGCTAAACAGAAGGGCTTAAAATCGTCCATCGAGAACCTACATGTTGAACTCGCATGAGGATTCGAAAAGGCTGGACTACGTGACGATCGGTTTGACTGCCACGATGGACGTGGTGCGAATGCAAGGTGACGGAGACCGCAACGATCCCGGTCGCGGCACCGCTGTCATCACGCGCACCAAAACCAAGACCAAGAAGCCCAGCCTGTACCGGGTCCTCATCCTGAACGACGATTACACTCCGATGGAGTTCGTCGTTCACGTCCTGGAACGGTTTTTCCAAAAGGACCGCGAAGCCGCCACGCGCATCATGCTTCATGTTCACAATCATGGAGTGGGCGAGTGCGGCGTCTACACATTCGAGGTGGCCGAGACCAAAGTGTCCCAGGTCATGGATTTCGCCCGACAGAATCAGCATCCGCTGCAATGCGTGATGGAGAAGAAGTGAGGTAACATGCCGGCTTTCTCCCAAGGCCTGGAAAAGGCGCTACATCAGGCGCTGACATTCGCCAACGAGCGGCATCATGAGTATGCGACGCTCGAACATCTGCTGCTCGCGTTGATCGACGACACCGAGGCGGCCGCCGTCATGCGCGCCTGCAACGTCGATCTCGACGAGCTCAAGCACACCGTTCTCACCTATATCGACACCGAGCTCGACAACCTCGTCACCGGTTACGACGAGGATTCGAAGCCGACGGCCGGCTTCCAGCGCGTCATCCAGCGCGCCGTGATCCATGTGCAGTCGTCCGGCCGCGAGGAAGTGTCCGGCGCCAATGTGCTCGTCGCCATCTTCGCCGAGCGCGAGAGCCACGCCGCCTATTTCCTGCAGGAACAGCAGATGACCCGCTACGACGCGGTCAACTACATCTCGCATGGCATCGCCAAGCGTCCCGGCGCTTCGGAATCGCGCACGCCGCGCGGTGCCGAGGACGAGCAGGGCGGCCAGAACGGCGCCGAGCCGCAGGAAGAGGGCGGCAAGAAGAAGCAGCAGGACGCGCTGACGGCCTACTGCGTCAACCTCAACAACAAGGCGCGGGCCGGCAAGATCGACCCGCTGATCGGCCGCGACAGCGAGATCAACCGCACCATCCAGGTGCTGTGCCGCCGTTCCAAGAACAACCCGCTCTATGTCGGCGACCCGGGTGTCGGCAAGACGGCGATCGCCGAAGGGCTGGCCAAGCGCATCGTCGAAGGCGACGTGCCGGAAGTGCTGCAGGACGCCACCATCTTCGCGCTCGACATGGGCACGCTCTTGGCCGGCACCCGCTATCGCGGCGACTTCGAGGAGCGGCTGAAGCAGGTCGTGAAGGAACTCGAGGACTATCCGGGCGCGGTGCTGTTCATCGACGAGATCCACACCGTGATCGGGGCGGGCGCCACTTCGGGCGGCGCCATGGATGCATCGAACCTTCTGAAGCCGGCGCTCTCGTCCGGCGCCATCCGCTGCATCGGCTCGACCACCTATAAGGAGTTCCGCCAGTTCTTCGAGAAGGATCGTGCTTTGGTGCGGCGCTTCCAGAAGATCGACGTCAACGAGCCGACCGTCGAGGACGCCATCGAGATCATGAAGGGCCTGAAGCCCTACTTCGAGGAGTTCCACAAGGTTCGCTACACGAGCGAAGCCATCAAGGCTTCGGTCGAGCTGTCGGCCCGTTACATCAGCGACCGCAAGCTGCCGGACAAGGCGATCGACGTGATCGACGAGACCGGCGCCTCGCAGATGCTGGTGCCCGAGGCCAAGCGCAAGAAGACGATCGGCATCAGGGAGATCGAGGCGACGATCGCCACCATGGCGCGCATCCCGCCGAAGACGGTCTCGGCCGACGACGAGAAGGTGCTGCAGGGCCTCGACGTCGAGCTGAAGCGCGTCGTCTATGGCCAGGACACCGCGATCACCGCGCTGACCTCGGCGATCAAGCTGGCGCGCGCCGGCCTGCGCGAACCGGAGAAGCCGATCGGCTCCTACCTGTTCTCAGGCCCGACCGGCGTCGGCAAGACGGAAGTCGCCAAGCAGCTTGCCGCTTCGCTCGGCGTGGAACTGATCCGCTTCGACATGTCGGAATATATGGAACGCCACACCGTCTCGCGGCTGATCGGCGCGCCTCCCGGCTATGTCGGCTTCGACCAGGGCGGTCTTCTGACCGACGGCGTCGACCAGCATCCGCATTGCGTACTGCTGCTCGATGAGGTCGAGAAGGCGCATCCGGACCTGTTCAATATCCTGTTGCAGGTGATGGACCACGGCAAGCTGACCGACCACAACGGCAAGCAGATCGACTTCCGCAACGTGATCCTGATCATGACCACCAATGCGGGCGCCTCGGATGCGCAGCGCGCGGCGATCGGCTTCGGCTCGACCAAGCGCGAAGGCGACGACGTCGAGGCGATCAACCGGCTGTTCACGCCGGAGTTCCGCAACCGTCTGGACGCGATCATCCCGTTCGGCTCGCTGCCGGTGCCGGTGATCCATCAGGTGGTGCAGAAGTTCGTCATGCAGCTGGAAGCGCAGCTCTCCGAGCGTGGCGTCACCTTCGACCTCTCGCCGGATGCGATCGCCTGGCTGGCCGACAAGGGCTATGACGAGCGCATGGGCGCGCGTCCGCTTGGCCGCGTCATCCAGGAGCACATAAAGAAGCCTCTGGCCGACGAAGTGCTGTTCGGCAAGCTCAAGAAGGGCGGCACGGTGCGCGTCACCGTCGAGAAGAAGGAAACCGGCGAGTCCGGCCTGAAGCTCGAGTCGCTCGCCGACGAGTCGCCGGTGCAACCGAAGAAGGAAGAGCCGGAAGACGCCCCCAAGCCGAAAAAGGCGGTGGCCAAGAAGCCGGCAGCCAAGAAGGCCGTGGCGCAGAAGCCGGAGCCGAAGGGCAAGGACGGCAACAAGCGCAGCCTTGTGCCGCAACTGCCGCGCAAGGGCTGACAAGCGCTCGCTTGAAATACAAAGGCCCCGGAAACGGGGCCTTTGTCGTTGAAGGGAGCACCGCTTGGAAGCCGGACAGATTATTATCCTCAATGGCGCGCCGCGCTCGGGGAAGTCGAGCATCGCGGCGGTGATCCAGGAAACATTCGAGGGCGTCTGGATGGCCCTCGGCGTCGACGCCTGCGTCCATGTCACGCCGCCGCGGCTGCGTCCGGGGATCGGCCTGCGTCCCGGCGGCGAACGCCCGGACATCGAGGCTTTCGTGCCGCTGCTCTACGCGGCGCTTTACGACGCAATCGCGGCCCATAGCCGGCTGGGGCTCAATGTCGTCGTCGATATCGGTCACCACGACGCCTATTCCCGACCGCTGAACGTCCTTCCCGAATGTGCCCGGCGCCTGGCCGGCCTACCGGTGCTGTTCGTCGGCATCCGCTGTCCGATCGACGTGATTTTGCGGAGGCGCGCCGCAAGCCGGGCTGGTACGCCATATGTCATCGGGACGGACGACGATCCTGTGCCGCTGCCCGTCCGCCTCTGGCAGGAGGAGGTGCACAAGCCTGGTGTCTACGATCTCGAAGTCGACACGTCGGCGGTGAGCCCGGAAGCCTGCGCCGCGAAGATCCGGCAGCGCCTTATCGACGGGCCAGAGCCGACAGCCTTCCACATCCTAGCGGGCAAGTAGGCCGACGGCTGGGCCCCGGGGAGTTCAGCGTCCCAATGCCGCCCGGATCTTGCCGGCGTTCTCGGCCAGGACCTCCGGCTTCTCCATCTCGCCGGAATGCGGCTTCAAGGGTACACCCTCGAAACGCGGGATGACGTGGACATGGAGATGGTAGACGGTTTGGCCGGAAGCCGGCTCGTTGAACTGCATGATGGTGACGCCGTCGGCGTGGAAGGCCTTTTTCACCGCGACCGCAACTTTCTGCACGACGCCAAACAATGGTCCGAACGTTGCCGGATCGGCGTCGAGCATGTTGCGCGACGGCGCCTTGGGCACCACCAGCGTGTGCCCCGTGCCTTGCGGCATCACATCCATGAAGGCTACGACCGTGTCGTCCTCATAGACGCGGTGCGAGGGAATCTCGCCGCGCAGGATTTTCGCGAAGATGTTGCCGGGATCATAGGCTTCGGCCATGGGTGACACTCCCAATTGCATTCGCCGTCCGGTGTAGCGAAGGCGCCAATGGGCGGCAAGGCGTTCAGGCGAGATCGACCATGCCGGCTTCGACAAGAGCCCGGTGGAAGCGTTTCTTGCGTACAGACTCGCTCGCGAAATAGGGCGCTGCACAGTCCGCCAGAAGGGCCATCCTGGTCGCGAATACCGGGTCGAGCGGCAGACACGCGGCGGACATGGTCAATGTCGACAGGAATGCCGCGTCGAGCACGGCCGGAGCGACCAGATCGCTGGGCAACGCGCCGTTGATCGACTCGATCGCGTAGAAGGTCTTGTGCAAGGCCCTGTCGGAAGGTGGCAGGCCGGTGAGGGCGGCCGTGAATGAGGGCTGGTGATCGCCGTAACGCACGATGATGGCAGGCCGGCCCTTCAGCGCGGTTTCGAGTTTCTCGCGAAACGCGGCATAGGCCTCGACGCTCTCAGCCAGTCGCACGGCGTATTCGCCGTAATTCTCATCGCCTGTCAGCGCGACGGCTTCACGGCGGACATCGGCCCGAAGCTCGGGAGGAAAAATGCGGCGACGATGATCGCCGTGATTCATCAGCGTCATTATCGAGAGGAAACAGGGCTTCTCGTTTTCCAAGCGGTCCGCAATCCGGCCCAGCGCATGGCTGTAAAGCTGTTCGTCATGACGTTCCCGACGCCAGCGTTCAAGATCGAAGGGCGGCGGCAAGGTCGGGGCATAGGTGACCTCCTCGAACCCGATCGATTTATAGAAACGATCGCAATTGACGAAGTTGGGACGGTCGCAGCTCACATGCGACACATGATAGCCCATGCCTGAAAGCACCGAGGGCAGCGAGTGGCGCACCCGCCCGGCGAGCAGATGAAAGACGAAGCGGCTGTCGTTTCCAAAGGAAAGCGAGGACAGGCCGGTCAGCACCGAAAATTCGGTCTGCAGCGTGCTGCCGCCGAAAACATCGACATGCAGAGCCCCTGACAGACCGTTCGCGGGTGAGAAGAACTGTTCGAAAGAGCGGTCGATCGGCACACCGTGATGTCTGGGATCGAAGGTCGATTCATGCAGGATCATGAAGATGTGCGGCCGAACCTCGCCGTTCTCCCGCTTTGCCGGCACAGGCGGCAAAAACGGCAGCGGATCGGGAGTGATGTCGACGAAGCCCGGCCGTCGCGAAGGCCCCGCGCCGAGCCATGACGCCACGAAGGCGGAAAGATGCGCGCGATCCCGGGTGAGCAGGTCGAAGCGGAAACGGAGCGCTCCGCCGCTCAGCCGGTAGACTGCGATATAGATCAGGACCGCCACGACGAACAATGCAAGACGCAGCGGGAGCGGCGTCGCCTGTTCCACCAGGGTCATGTCGATAAGCATGCCGACCGCAACGATCGCCGCCCCGCCGAAGAGGGCAGGGATCGCCATGCGGGCGTTGTCGACAAAGACGCTGCGCCAGCTGCTCGCGGCCAGATGATAGAGATCTCCAGCCAGGAGATTGAAGCCGAGATAGCGATATTTCAGCTTCGAGGCGATGCCGATGATGGCCGTCAGCATGAGCGTCATCCAGAGCGCGACGACCGCGCCCGGAAAAAGCAGATGCAGGAAAGCAAACAGAAGAAAGAAGGTGGAAAAGCCGATAGGCCATGTTCCCGGCTTGCCTTCGAGCCGGACAGTCAACAGCAGCGCGGCAACGAGCCCCGCCACACCGAGCCATTGCCCGACGCCCCAAGATGCCAAAGACAGCATGCCAACCCCGCGGTGCGTGCGCACCAATACCCCTGGGGATGACTTAGCGGATTCCACCAATCCGGTAAACGGTAGGCGTTGAGCCGGCTTTGTTGCTTGGCCAATATTAAACCCAGCTTTCGACGGCACGCCCTGCTATTGCAAGAGAGCCGGTATTTGTCGTCTGATGCGGTGATCTTGAGCGTTTCGCCGTTTCACAGAAACGGCGAAACGCTCTCTCTTTTGTTTTCACGCAATTCCGGACGGAAAACCGCTCACACTTTTCCTGGAATTGCTCGCGAACGGAGCAATCATGAAGTGGGTCGTCGCCGGTTGGCTGCTGTTCATCGTGTCGGCGCTGTTTTTCATCGCCGCGGCATGGCGCGCGGGTGATCTGCTGGCGCTCGCCGGCGCCGTGTTGTTCCTGGTCGCCTGCTTTTCGTTCCTGGTTCCGATCGCCGCCGGAAAGCCGCACTGACCGCCAGACCCGACGGTTCCTCCTATTCCTCCAGGTCCTTGCGGAAGGGCGTGTGCTCTTCGAGATATTCGCCCATGCGTTCGACCTCGCGCCGCTCGCGCCTGAGATAGTCGGCGACGGCATTGCGCAGACCGGGATGCGAAATGTAATGCGCCGAATGCATGGTCACCGGCCGGTAGCCGCGCGCCAGCTTATGCTCGCCCTGCGCGCCGGCCTCCACCACCTTGAGCTTGCGCTCGATGGCGAAATCGATCGCCTGATGGTAGCAGACCTCGAAATGCAGGAAGGGATGGTCCTCGATGCAGCCCCAGTTGCGGCCGTAGAGCGCGTCGGAACCGATGAAATTGATGGCGCCGGCGATGTAGCGGCCGTTGCGCTTTGCCATCACCAGAAGAATGTCGTCGGCCATGCGCTCGCCGATCAGCGAGAAGAACTGCCGGTTGAGATAGGGCCGGCCCCATTTGCGGCCGCCGGTATCCATGTAGAAGGCGAAGAAATCGTCCCAGGCGCTTTCGGTGATGTCCTTGCCGGTCAGCCAGTCGATTGAGATGCCGTCGACCAGCGCCTCGCGGCGCTCCTTTTTCATCGCCTTGCGCTTGCGCGAGGCGAGCGTGGCGAGGAAGTCGTCATAGGTCGAAAAGCCGTCGTTGAAGAAGTGGAACTGCTGGTCGGTGCGGTGAAGAAAGCCGGCCGCTTCCAGCGTCGCGACATCGGGCTCGGTGGCGAAGGTGACATGCGCGGAAGAGACGCCGAGCTTGTCGGTCACGAGTTTCAGGCCTTCGGCGAGGCCAGCCTTCACGGCGCCCACATTCTCGCCTTTGCTGACCAACAGGCGAGGGCCGGTGACCGGCGTGAACGGCACCGAGCACTGCAGCTTGGGATAGTAGCGCCCGCCGGCGCGCTCGAAGGCGTCCGACCAGCCATGGTCGAAGACATATTCGCCCTGGCTGTGCGATTTCAGATAACAAGGGACGGCGCCGAGAAGCCTGCCTTGCGCGGTTTCGAGTCTCAGATGATGGCCCTGCCAGCCGGTGCGCCGGACAGCGCAGCCGGAGTCCTCCAAGGCGCTCAGAAAAGCGAAAGAAATCAGCGGGTTGTAGCCGTTTTCTTGGTCACCGCGCGTGGTCCCGGCAAAGCCGTCCCACTCCTCGCAGGTGAAGGCGCCGATGCCCGCTGCGACGCGGATTGCATAGTCCTCGTTCGCTGCCCGTCCATCGTCGTCGTCGCCTTGATCCATGCGGCTTATTTAAGCGTCCTCAAGGTGGCTACAAGTCACGTTTGGGCATTCCTCAGGCGACCTTGACCAGATCCGGCTCGAAGCCCTCGAAGGTCATCTGGTCGGCGTATTTGAAGGTGAGGTCGACCGCCGGCTGGTCATGCACGGTCCAGGTGATGACGGGCATCTTGAGCTTTTCGCGCACGAAGCTGACGAAGGGGTTGGGCAGGTCGCCGGCGGCGTAGGAGGTGAAGGCGAGGTCGTGCGCGAGCATGGCGAAATGCGCCTCGATCAACTGGTTGTCCCTGCCATAGGCGGTCAGCCCGCCGGGGATGCCCGGCGCATCCTTGGCGAAGTCGCGGATCAGCCAGTGATCGAACGACATGATCGCCACCTTGCCCTTGTAGCGCTTGAGCAGCCGGCCGACGCTCGCCACCAGCCCCGCATCATGGCCGGGAACGCCTTTCAGCTCGACCACCAGCGGCACGCGGCCGTCGATCAGGTCGAGCGCTTCCTGGAGCGTCGGCACGTGGTCCTTGGTGCCGCCGACCCTGAGCGTCGCCAGCTCGGCCGCGGTGCGCTGCCAGACGAACCCGTCCTGGCCGGTGAGGCGTTTCAGGTCGCCGTCATGGATGATGACCGGGACACCGTCGGACGAGATATGCACGTCGCATTCGATCGCGTAGCCGCGCTCGGCCGCCGCGGCGAAAGCCGACAGCGTGTTCTCCCAGCGGGTCTTGTTCATGTCGTGAAGGCCGCGATGCGCGACAGGCCGCGCGATCAGCCAGGAAAGGTCGATCATCGTGAACCTCACTCGACTTCGAAGATCGCTTCGATCTCGACCGCGGCGTTGAGCGGCAGCGAGGCGGTGCCGACGGCGGAGCGGGCGTGCTTGCCGCGCTCGCCGAGTACCGCGACCAGAAAATCGGAGGCGCCGTTGGCAACCAGATGCTGTTCGACGAAGTCCGGTGCCGAAGCCACGAAGACGGTGATCTTGACCATGCGGCGGATCTTTTCGAGATCGCCAAGGGCCGCCTTGGCCTGCGCCAGGATGTTGATGGCGCAGAATTTCGCGCCTTCCTTGCCGGCGGCGGTGTCGATGTCGCGGCCAAGCAGCCCGCTTGCCTGCAGCTTGCCGTCCTTCAACGGCAGCTGGCCGGCGGTGAACAGCGTGTTGCCGGTGCGGCAATAGGGCACGTAGTTGGCGGCGGGCGCGGCGGCGGCCGGGATGGTGACGCCAAGATCGCTTAGCCGCTTTTCGATTGTTTCGCTCATTGGTTTTCCCTATTGCTGGAAGACGCCGCGTTGGCCGGGCCGAAATTGCTATTTTTGCCTCGCTTCCGCCACGACTTTTTTTAAGCTGGACCATCTTTCCCTGCGGCCTGCCCCCCAGCCGCGACGATCGGAGCAACGCATGCGCGCAACGCGCCTTTTTCTTGCCGCGGCCTGTCTTTCGGCCGCATTCCCGATGGCGCCGGCCTTTGCGGTGCCTGCGCTGCAGGCGCATCGCGCCGTCTACGATCTGACGCTCAACAAGGCCTCCGACCGGTCTGGTATCACCGGCATCACCGGCCGCATGGTCTACGAATTCAACGGCTCCGCCTGCGAGGGCTACACGGTCAAGTTCCGCTTCGTCACCCAGATCGTCACCAACGACAACACCAGGCTGACCGACCAGCAGACGACCACTTTCGAGGATGCCGAAGGCAAGACCTTTTCCTTCGTGACGAAATCCTTTGTCGACCAGAACCTCGACAAGGAGGTCAAAGGCACGGCCACCAGGGAGGCGAAGGGCCTGAAGGTCGATATCGACAAGCCGGAGAAGAGCAGCCTCGAGCTCGCAGCCACGCAGTTTCCGACCCAGCATCTGGTCGAGCTCATCGGCAAGGCCGAGAAGGGCGAGAATTTCTACCAGACCAACCTGTTCGACGGCTCGGAGGACGCCAACAAGGTGATGACCACCACCGTCATCGTCGGCAAGAAGACCGAATCCGACAAGGCGGATCCGGAGGCGCCGGCGCTGGCCAAGCTCGCCTCCGACAAATACTGGCCCGTCGACATCGCCTATTTCGACGATACCGACAAAAGCGGCGAGGAGGTGCCGGAATACCGGATCAGCTTCAAGCTGCACGAGAACGGCATCACCCGCGACCTCGTCATGGACTATGGCGACTTCTCGATGACCGGCAAGCTGGTGAACCTGTCGCTGTTCGACCAGACTAAGCCTTGCCCCGCTTCGAAATAGCAGAGCGCCCCAACGGCAGGCGAATGCGGCTGGCCTGATGGCTGTCTATGTCGATGCGGCGATCTGGAAATGGGCCGGCCACCGCTGGTGCCATCTCCTTGCCGACGACACGGATGAGCTGCACCGCTTCGCCACCGAGCTCGGCCTCAAGCTTTCCTCCTATCAAGGACCGCCCAAGACATCGGCGCCGCATTACGACATCACCGGCTTCGAGCGCGACCGGGCGGTCCGGCTCGGCGCGATCGAATGCAGCCGCGAGGAGATCGTCGCGATCTTTCGCCGCGTCAGGGTGCCGAACGGCAAGGTGAAACGCTGAGATTTGGGCGGATCGCCGCAGGTATGGGCGTTTTCCGGCGCCCTGCTTGCGTTTATCGGACTTCCCCTCTATATGCGCGCTCATTCCACACACGGACTTTGGTGTCTGCCCGGGAGAAATCCGGCTGAAACCTCCGGTGGCATCAGGACATCCCGTCCGAAATGCCTGTGTCCGTGGAGGCCAACCGGAAAGGAACTAAAGAATGGCTCTGCCAGATTTCAGCATGCGCCAGCTTTTGGAAGCTGGTGTTCACTTCGGCCACCAGACCCACCGCTGGAACCCGAAGATGGCGCCTTACATCTATGGCGCCCGCAACAACATCCACATCATCGACCTGTCGCAGACGGTGCCGCTGCTGCACCAGGCGCTGAAGCAGGTGTCCGACACCGTCGCCAAGGGCGGCCGCGTGCTGTTCGTCGGCACCAAGCGCCAGGCGTCCGACATCGTCGCCGACGCCGCGCAGCGTTCGGCCCAGTACTATGTCAACTCGCGCTGGCTGGGCGGCATGCTCACCAACTGGAAGACGATCTCGAACTCGATCCAGCGCTTGCGCAAGCTCGATGAGACGCTGGCCGGCGAGGCCCAGGGCCTCACCAAGAAGGAGCGCCTGAACCTCGACCGCGAGCGCGAGAAGCTCAACAAGGCTCTCGGCGGCATCAAGGACATGGGCTCGACGCCGGACCTGATGTTCGTCATCGACACCAACAAGGAAGCGATCGCCATCCTCGAGGCCAAGCGCCTCGGCATCCCGGTCGTGGCCATCATCGATTCGAACTGCGACCCGGACAAGATCGACTTCCCGATCCCCGGCAATGACGACGCGGCCCGCGCCATCCAGCTCTATTGCGACCTGATCGCCAAGGCGGCCATCGACGGCATCGCCCGCCAGCAGGGCGCGCTCGGCATGGATATCGGCGCGTCCGCCGAGGCTCCGGTCGAGCCGGCGCTCGATACTCCGGCCGCGGAAGCTCCGGAAGCTTGATAAGGAAGGCCGGATCCCGGCCTTCATCTTTCCAATAAGTTGGCGCGCTAAAGCGCTTTTGCCGGGCGCATCATCGAGATTCGATGGTGCGTCGGCGCATTTGAAACAAAGAGGCGACAATGACGATTTCGGCTGCACAGGTCAAAGAACTCCGCGACTTGACCGGCGCGGGCATGATGGACTGCAAGGCGGCGTTGAACGAAACCAACGGCGACATGGAAGCGGCCGTCGACTGGCTGCGCAAGAAGGGCATCTCCAAGGCAGACAAGAAGGCCGGCCGCACCGCGGCGGAAGGCCTGATCGGCGTCGATGCCGGCGTGCGTGAAGCCGCTGTCGTCGAAGTCAACTCCGAGACCGACTTCGTCGCCCGCAATGCGGCCTTCCAGGAAATCGTCGCCAACGTAGCCAAGGTCGCGCTGGCCTACGGCACGACCGAGGCCGTTGCCGCCGCGAAGTATCCGGGCTCTGACAAGTCGGTTACCGACACCATCAAGGATGCTGTCGGCACGATCGGCGAGAACATGGGCTTCCGCCGTTCGGCCAAACTCACCGTGCCGCATGGCGTGGTGGCGACCTATGTCCACAACGCGGTTGCCGACGGCCTCGGCAAGCTCGGCGTGCTGGTGGCGATCGAGACCACCGGCAACGAGCATGCGGCCAACGCCTTTGCACGCCAAGTGGCGATGCATGTCGCCGCCAGCAACCCGGTCGCGCTGACCGCCGAGGAAGTCGACCCGGCGCTGGTGGAGCGCGAGAAGGCGATCTTCTCCGACCAGGCGCGCCAGTCCGGCAAGCCGGAGGCTATCATCGAGAAGATGGTCGAGGGCCGCCTGCGCAAGTTCTATGAAGAGGTCGTGCTTTTGAAGCAGGCCTTCGTGCTCAATCCCGACATCACCGTCGAGAAGGCGCTGAAGGATGCCGAGAAGGAGATCGGCGCTCCGGCGAAGATCACCGCCTACCTGCGTTACGCGCTGGGCGAGGGCATCGAGAAGGAAACGACCGATTTCGCGGCGGAAGTCGCGGCCGCGGTCAAGAAATAGCTCTGATCCGGGGAAGCGCGCAGCGTTTCCCTTGAGGTGAAGAGCTCACGAGCTCAGGCAACTCGGCCGGGTGTCCGCATGGATGCCCGGCCGATTTCTTGTGCGGTGTCGATAAAGGCCCTGAGCTTCGGCGCCATCGACGCGCGGCGCGGGAAGTAAAGGAAAAGGCCGGGTTCCTCGATCGCCGTCTGCGGCAGGATCTGGACCAGGCGGCCGGCGGCAAGTTCGGCGCGCACCAGCGGCTCGAAGACGTAGGCGAGCCCGACGCCGGCCAGCGCCAGATCGATGGCGCCGAGCGAATCCGTGACGATGGTCGTGCCGCGCGTTTCGACGACGACATCCTTGCCGTTGTCGTTCAGGTCCCAGCGGTAAAGCGCGCCGGAGCGAACCAGCCGGTAGCCGATGCAGTTGTGGTTGGCGAGATCGGCGACGTCGCGCGGACGGCGGTGCTTTCCGACATAGGCGGGAGAGGCGACGATCACGGCTTTGAACGGCGGCGTCATCCTGACGGTAAGCATATCCTGCGCGATCATTTCACCCAGCCGGATGCCGGCGTCGAAGCCTTCGCCGACGATGTCGATAAGTCCCTGGTCGGCGACGATCTCCACCGTCACATCAGGATAACGTTCGGCCATGGCAGCGACCACCGGCGTCACCGCCAGGGGGATCGCTATGTTGGAGGCGTTGATCCTGAGCAGGCCGGCCGGCCTTCCCTTGACGCCGCGAATGCGGTCCATCCGCTCGGCGATGTCCTGGAGGGCAGGGGCCGCCGTCTCCACCAGCGCTTTGCCGGCTTCCGTCAGCGAGACGCTGCGCGTCGTGCGGGCAAACAGCGGCTGGCCGATGCGCTCTTCCACCAACCGCACCGCATGGCTGACGGCAGACGGGCTCATGCCGAGCTCGGCCGCGGCAAGCGCGAAGCCGCCGCGGCGCGCCACAGCGACAATGACCGGCAAATGTGTAAGCAGATCGCGATCCATTCATGAATGGTATCGCACAGTCTTTGCGAACAATGCAATCTTATCGATGCTCCCGGACCAGCTCATATTGTCGTCAACACATCGGCGGCGGGCTGATGCTCAAGGAGAGACGAAATGAACGCGTTGAGACATGTAACCTTTGCCGCGGGCATCGCGCTGGCGCCGGTGGATGCCGGCGGCGCCGAACCGGCCGGTTGGCAGGCGCTCGCCGACGAGCGCGCCGTCATCCGCATCGCCGACGCCATCGACCGCGCGGTGGATGCGCAGGACTGGACGCTGGCGCGCAGCTATTTCGCGGACCGCGTCACCGCCGATTTCAGCAGCCTTTCCGGGCAGCCCGCGGCCAACATACCATCCGACGACCTGATCGGCGCCTGGGCGGGCAACCTCAAGGGCAGCAAGACCAGCCTGCATCTGCGCACCAACCATCAGGTCGCGCTCGAAGCCGACGCCGCGACCGTCCGTTCCAACGGCTATGCCTGGAACCGGATGGAAGGCTATGGCGATCCGCTCTGGGAAGTCTGGGGCACGTACGAGCACCACCTGACGCGCTCGGCTGCCGGCTGGAAGGTCGATGGCTTCACATTCCGCATGACGCATGAGCGCGGCAATCCCTGGGTCAAGGCAACCCCCGGCCAGTGACCGGCAGCAAATCAGTTCAGAATTGGAAGACCACCGTGACCATGACCTATTACACGCTTGGCAACAGCGGCCTACGCGTCAGCCGGCTGGCTCTCGGCACCATGACCTTCGGCACCGAGTGGGGTTGGGGCGCAGACAGGGACACCGCCCGCGCGATGTTCGACGCCTATGTCGAAGCGGGCGGCAATTTCTTCGACACGGCCGACCTTTACACGGGCGGCACAGCTGAGACCTGGCTCGGCGAATTCGTCGCCGAGCGCGGCTTGCGCGACAAGGCGGTCATCGCCACCAAGTTCACCTTCAACTCGGAACCGGGCAATCCCAACACCGGCGGCAGTGGCCGCAAGAACATCATGCGGGCGGTCGAGGCTTCGCTGAAGCGGCTCGGCACCGACTATATCGACCTTTATCTTCTGCATGTCTGGGACAGGATCACCCCGGCCGAGGAGGTGCTGCGCACGCTGGACGACCTCGTTCGCGCCGGCAAGGTGCGCCATATCGGCCTCTCCGACGTGCCGGCCTGGTATGCCGGCCGCGCCCAGGCGATCGCCGAACTGCGCGGCTATGAGCCGGTCTCGGCGCTGCAGCTCGAATATTCGCTCGCCGAGCGCGCCATCGAACATGAATATGTGCCTTTCGCCACCCGTCATGGCGCGGGCATCATGGTTTGGAGCCCTTTGGCCAGCGGCCTGCTCAGCGGCAAATACAGGCCGACGCAAGCCGGAAATGCCGGTAGGCTCGACGGTTTCCGCAACACCACGCATCCCGGCTTCCAGAAGTTCAGCGACCGCAACTGGGCGATCGTGGCGGAGCTCGAGAAGGTGGCGGCCGAGCTTGGCCGCAGCATGGCGCAGGTCGCGCTCAACTGGGTGGCGACGCAGCCAGGCATCGCCTCCGTCATCCTCGGAGCGACGAAGCTCAACCAACTCGAGGATAATCTTGGCGCGCTCGATTTTTCGATTCCCGCAGAGCTTCGCGCGCGGCTGGAAAAGGTCAGCGCCACGCCGGCGCCGTTCCCGCATTCCTATTTCGGACCCGAGATCCAGGTTCGGGTGACCGGTGGCGCGGTGACCGGCGACAAGCCGGCCGGTTATTCGCCTGCGGTCATGATCGAAGGCGAAGCGGTCAGCATCTCGAGCAGCTGATCAAAAGACGGCAACTGATCAGAAGGCGGCTACCAGTCCGAAAAAGCCTGGAATTTTGCACGAGGGCGCGGCGTGACATCGCCGCGCCCTTCGTGTATCGGGTCAACCCGTCATGACAGCATCGCCGGATGAAGCGGGGGCGGTTTTGCCTCCAAATTTGCCGCGCCGAGATTTCGAGGAATGAGATGACGGTGAAGCCCCTCTATCGACGTGTCGTGCTGAAAGCGTCCGGCGAAGCGTTGATGGGCGAGCAGCATTTCGGCATCGATGTCTCGGTGGTCGACCGCATCGCCGCCGACATTGCCGAGGCGCGCGCGCTGGGCGTCGAAGTCGGCGTCGTCATCGGCGGCGGCAACATCTTTCGCGGCGTGGCCGTCGCCTCGAAGGGCGGCGATCGCGTCACCGGCGATCACATGGGCATGCTTGCCACCGTCATCAATTCGCTGGCGCTGCGCACTTCGCTGAACAAGATCGGCGTCGACGCCGTCGTGCTTTCGGCGATCGCCATGCCGGAGCTTTGCGAGAGTTTTTCGCAGCGCCAGGCGACCGCCTATATGAACCAGGGCAAGGTGGTCATCTTCGCCGGCGGCACCGGCAATCCGTTCTTCACCACCGATTCGGCCGCGGCTCTTCGCGCCGCCGAGATCGGCGCCGATGCGCTGTTCAAGGGCACGCAGGTCGACGGCGTCTATTCGGCCGATCCCAAGAAGGACCCGAACGCGGTCCGCTTCGACCGCATCAGCCACGCCGAAGTCATCAAACGCGGGCTTGCGATCATGGATACGGCAGCGATTGCACTTGCGCGCGAAAACAACATTCCGATAATCGTCTATTCGATCCACGAAAAAGGTGGTTTCGGCGATATTCTGAGGGGCGGCGGCCATTGCACGGTCGTCACGGACAAGTAACAGGCGCCAGGATCCGTCAAACGACTGCGGAACCGCGAACCGAATAACGATAGAAACAGTGAAACCCGGCGAACGGGTCGAGGAGATGATCATGAGTGGCGAGTACGAAGACCTGAAGCGACGCATGGACGGGGCGATCGCCGCCTTCAAGCACGACCTCGCTTCGCTGCGCACCGGCCGGGCCTCCAGCAACCTGCTCGACGCCGTCCAGGTGCAGGCCTACGGCACGGCGATGCCGATCAACCAGGTCGCCAACGTCTCGGTGCCGGAGCCGCGCATGATTTCGGTGTCGGTCTGGGACAAGTCGATGGTCAGCGCCGTCGACCGCGCCATCCGCGAAGCCAATCTGGGCTTCAACCCGATCGTCGACGGCACCACGCTGAGGATCCCGCTGCCCGAGCTCAACGAGCAGCGCCGCAAGGAATTGGTCAAGATCTCGCATGGTTACGCCGAGAACGCGCGCGTCGCGGTGCGCCATGTCCGCCGCGACGGCATGGATTTCCTCAAGAAGGCCGAGAAGGACGGCACCATCAGCGAGGACGACCAGCGCAAGCGGTCCGACCAGGTCCAGAAGCTGACCGACGAGATGATCAGCACCATCGATCACCTGCTTTCCGATAAGGAAGCTGAAATCATGCAGGTTTAGGGTCGGGTTTTCCGGCTCGAAAGCGAGACTATGGCAACGCCCGCGCATGTCGCGATCATCATGGATGGAAACGGACGCTGGGCCAAGGCGCGCGGTCTGCCGCGGCTTGCCGGGCACCGCGCCGGGGTCGAGGCCCTGCGCAAGACGGTCCGGGCCGCGCCCGAGCTCGGCATCTCCTATCTGACTGTCTACGCCTTTTCGTCGGAGAACTGGTCGCGGCCGAAATCCGAGGTCAGCGACCTCATGGGGCTTTTGAAGCTGTTCATCCGCCGCGATCTCGCCGAACTGCATCAGAACGGGGTGCGGGTGAGGGTGATCGGCGACAAGGAGGGGCTGCAACCCGACATCAGGGGCCTGCTGCAGGAGGCCGAATCGCTGACCGCCGGCAACGAGGCGCTGACGCTGGTGATCGCCTTCAACTATGGCGGCCGTGACGAGATCGTGCGCACGGCGCGCAAGCTGGCGGATGCCGTCGCGCGCGGCGACATGGCGAGCGAGGCGATCACGGCGGAAAGCTTCGCCGCGTCGCTCGATACAAAGGGCATTCCCGATCCAGAGCTGGTGATCCGGACCAGCGGTGAGCTCAGGCTCTCGAACTTCCTTCTCTGGCAGGCCGCCTATAGCGAGCTCGTCTTCCTGCCTTGCTATTGGCCGGACTTCAGCCGCGAGCATCTGGCAGACGCCTTGCGCGACTTTGCCGGCCGTGAACGACGCTTCGGCGGGCTCGCCGCCCGCGATGTCGCGCTTTAGGCGCCGCCGCGCATGAGCAACCTTCAGCAGCGCGTCATCTCGGCAATCGTGATGGCGGCTCTGACGCTTGCGCTCACCTGGCTCGGGGGATTGCCGTTCCGGGTGTTCTGCGGGGCAATCGCGGCGCTGATCTTCTATGAATGGACGCGCATGGCCCGCCCCGGCAACGGCGCGGCTCTCGGCTTCCTGCCCGAGGCACTGATTCTGATCTTCATCGGCGCGCTGATCGCCGGCCTGCCGGCCTTGTGGCTGCTTTTCCTTGTCGCGATCCTTGTGGCGGTCGCGGCCATCGCCGCCCGGATCAAGGGGGCAGCGCCCTGGGACGCCTCCGGGGTGGCCTACGCGGCGCTATCCGGCTTTTCACTCGCCTATCTCCGTGACGACAATCGTTCCGGGCTGATTGCGATTCTCTTCCTGTTCGCAGTGGTCTGGGCGACCGACATAGCGGCCTATTTCGTCGGCCGCGCCGTCGGCGGCCCGAAGCTCGCGCCGTCGATCTCGCCCGGCAAGACGCAGAGCGGCGCGCTGGGCGGCGCGGTCGGCGGCGTTATCGCCGGAGTTTTGCTCGCAATCGCGGCTGGCGCCGGCAATCTCGTCCAGCTCGGCCTGGTCGCGCTGGCGCTTTCGATCGTTTCGCAGATCGGCGACCTGTTCGAATCCTGGGTCAAGCGCCGGCACGGCGCCAAGGATTCCAGCAGTCTCATTCCCGGCCATGGCGGCGTCATGGACAGGGTGGATGGGCTTGTCGCGGCCGCGCTCGCGCTGTACGTCATGGGCTGGATCGCGGCGGGCGCCGAGCATCCGGCACTGGGGCTGTTTCCGAACTGAACGACGCAGCAGTAAGGCGAAAAATGGCGCACGCCACGGATTCGCCTGGATTGATGCCACAGTCGCGGTGGAATGTCGCGTGTGGGCGAATTTGAGGGCATGATTTGAACGACATCTTTCACGCGGTCTTCAGCACACAAGGCTTCGTCCTTGGCACGCTCGTGCCGTTTCTGTTCGTGCTGACCGTGGTCGTGTTCGTCCACGAGATGGGCCACTATCTGATCGGCCGCTGGTGCGGCATCGGCGTGAAGGCTTTTTCCATCGGCTTCGGCCCCGAGCTTTTCGGGTTCAACGATCGCCACGGCACGCGCTGGAAACTTTGCGCCATTCCGCTTGGCGGCTACGTCAAATTCGTCGGCGACATGAATGCGACGTCGAGCCAGCCGAGCACGGAAGAGCTCGAATCGCTGACGGACGCCGAGCGCGAGGTCGCCTTTCACACGCAACCCATCTGGAAGCGCGCCGCTACCGTCGTCGCGGGGCCGCTGTTCAATTTCCTGCTGACGATCGCCGTGTTCGCGGTGCTGTTTTCCGTCTATGGCCGCCCGGTCCTGGAGCCGACCGTGGCCGAAGTCACCGCCGGCAGCCCGGCGCAAAAAGCCGGAATCCAGCCAGGCGACCGATTCGTCAAAGTCGACGGCAGCAAGGTGGAAACCTTCGCCGACGTGCAACGGCTGGTTTCGGGCCGCGCCGGCGACGCCATCACCTTCACCATGCTGCGCGACGGCAAGGAAGTCGACGTCACGGCCACCCCGGAGCCCATGGAGCAGCAGGATGCGCTGGGCAACAAGGTCAAGGTCGCGGTGATCGGCGTCGTCAACAATGCCGAGCTCGGCCAGCCACGCCTGATCTCCTACACACCGGCCGGCGCCTTGGCAGCGGCGGTCCAGGAAACCGGGCATGTGATCGAACGCACGGGCCAGTTCCTGCAGCGCTTTGCGCTTGGACGCGAGGACAAATGCCAGTTGGGCGGTCCGATCAAGATCGCGAAGATGTCGGGCCAGGCAGCCAAGCTCGGCTTCGAATGGCTGGTGCAGCTTGTTGCATTTCTGTCAGTCGGAATAGGATTTCTCAATCTCCTGCCGATTCCCCCTCTCGACGGCGGCCACCTGTTGTTCTACGGCGTGGAGGCCGTCATAAGGCGGCCGGTTTCGGAGCGGATGATGGAGATGGCCTATCGAACCGGGCTGTTCCTGGTGCTCGGATTCATGGGCTTCGTGTTTTGGAACGATCTGTTTGGGTGCTGAAATCATGAAGAAATTTGGCTTCAGCGCCGGTCATATTGAGATGCCGTTTACCATGCGTGGGGATATGCGTGACGCGAAAGCCACGCGGTACGGTTAAGTAAATACAAATTAACCGGGAGCCTTGCGTGTAGGGAAAATCCGGTTAATACGGTAAGGGAAAATACCGCACGTCCGGTTTTCTCGCCGTGGGGACTACGAGAAAAAGGTACAAAAGCCCGATGAAGGCAGCATCCAAGTTTCTGAGCGCCGCTTCCGCGGCGGCTTTGTCCGCCGCTCTGGTCGTGCCAGGCGCGCTCGCAGTGCAGTTGGCCGCCACATCCGTGGCCGAGGCCGCGGTCATTTCGCGGGTCGAGGTCAGCGGCAACCAGCGCGTCGACGCCGAGACCATCCGCAATTACATCTCGATCAAGCCGGGCAAGCCTTTCTCCAGTTCCGATATCGACGACGCCGTCAAGGCGCTGTTCGGCACCGGGCTGTTCTCGGACGTCCAGATCAACCAAGTCGGATCGAGCCTGGTCGTCAAGGTTTCCGAATACAAGGTCGTCAACCAGGTCCTGTTCCAGGGCAACAAGAAGCTCAAGGACAATGCGCTCCAGGCCGCTATCCAGCTGAAGCCGCGCGCGACCTTCTCGCAGCAGGCGCTGGACGCCGATGTCGAGGCGGTCAAGACGGCTTATAAGCGCATTGGCCGTGACGACGCCGCGGTGACGACGCAGATCATGGATCTCGGCGACAACCGCGTGAACGTGGTCTTCAACATCAACGAAGGCGGGCGCACCCAGATCGCGGCGATCAATTTCGTCGGCAACCACGCCTATTCCAGCCGCCGCCTGTCGGACGTCATCAACACCAAGCGCTCGTCCTGGCTCTCCTTCGTGCTGCGCGACGACGTCTATGACGAGGACAAGCTGCGCGCCGACCAGGAGCTGCTGCGCCGCTTCTACTACAATCACGGCTATGCCGACTTCCAGGTCGTCTCGGCCGTCGGCGAGCTCGACGACACCACCAACAAATACACGGTCACCATCACGGTGCAGGAAGGCGACCGCTACACGTTCGGCGATGTCAGCGTGGAAAGCACGATCCCGGAAGTCGATTCGAAGTCGCTGGACTCCGTGGTCGAAACCCACAAGGGCGACGTCTACAACGCCAAGGACGTCGAGGATTCGATCGTCGCCTTGACCGAGAAGGTCGCGGGCTCGGGCTATGCCTTCGCCCAGGTGACGCCGCGCGGCGACCGCAATTTCGAGAACCACACCATCTCGGTCGTCTACACCATCGATCAGGGCACCAAGGCCTATATCGAGCGTATCGAAATTCGCGGCAACGACCGCACGCGCGACTATGTCATCCGCCGCGAATTCGATGTCAGCGAGGGCGACGCGTTCAACCAGGTTCTCATCCAGCGCGCGAAGAAGCGGCTGGAAAACCTTGATTACTTCCAGTCCGTCGAGATTTCGACGGTTCCGGGCTCGGCGCCTGATCAGGTCGTGCTCGTGGTCAACGTGGTCGAGAAGTCGACCGGCGAATTCTCGGTCGGTGCCGGCTATTCGACCGGCGGCGACACGCCCGGGCCGTCGATCGAGGGCTCGATCACGGAGCGCAACTTCCTCGGCCGCGGCCAGTACATCAAGCTGTCGGCCGGCGGCGGCAAGCATTCGCGCGACTTCGCCCTGTCCTTCACCGAGCCCTATTTCCTCGGCCGGCGCATCGCGGCAGGCTTCGATATCTACAAGTCGACCCGCGAGTACGATCACTATGATACCGACACGACCGGCGCGACCGTTCGCTTCGGCTTGCCGATCACCGACAATATTTCGACGCAGCTGGCATACAATATCTCGCAAGAGAAGTACTCGCTTTCGGACAATTGCACGACCAACGGGGACTACGATCCGGGCAAGTGCACCATCTCCCAGGCGATTCGGGATGGCGTCGAAGAGAGCCCTTGGCTCAAGTCGTCGGTCAGCCTCGGTTTGGTCTACAACACCATCGACGACATGAAGAACCCGCATGAGGGCCTTTATATCACCGGTACGACCGAGTTCGCTGGCTTGGGCGGCGACGCCAAGTGGGTCAAATTTACGGGACGCGCAAGCGTCTACCAGACTTTGTCCGAGCAGCTTGATATCGTCGGCCTGGTTTCCGGCGGCGCGGGCTACCTTGCCGGCTACGGCAATGGCGATCTGCGTATCTTCGATATGTTCCAGAGCAACGATCGCATGATCCGCGGCTTCGAGTATGGCGGCATCGGCCCTGTGGCCGCTGACGCCGACGATCACCTTGGCGGCACGACTTATTTCAATGCCTCCGCGGAAGCCCAGTTCCCGCTGCCGGTCATTCCAGAAAGCTTTGGCTTGCGCGGTGCTGTGTTTGCCGATGCTGCAACGCTCTATGGCAACAAGCTTGAAGATGTCGATCAGGGTTCAGTCGGCATGAAGCTGCGCGCCTCGGTCGGTGTCGGCCTGATGTGGGCCTCGCCGTTCGGTCCGATCCGCATCGACTATGCGATCCCGGTCAAGAAAGAACCGACCGACAAAACGCAGGAATTCAACTTCGGTATCGCGACCCGCTTCTAATTTTGTGGTTGCGACGGTTCCGGGCCGGTTGACGGCCCGGAGTGGACTGATCCGACCCAGCTGGATATTGCTTCTGGAATGACCGATCCGGTGTTCTTCGCGCCTTCGCGCCGGTATACGGCTGGCGAGGTCGCGAATCTGACCGGCGCCAGCCTGCTCGATTCCGCGCAGGCCGAAATTGCCATCGAGGCGCTGGCTCCAGCAAATGAGGGTGGCGACGGCGCGCTCGTCTTTGTCGACGGCAAGCGCAATTTCGCGCTGATGCCGTCGCTCAGGGCGGCCGCGGTCCTGTGCCCCGCCGATTTTGCCAGCAAGGCGCCGCCGGGCATCGCCGTGCTCATGCATCCACGTCCGCAACAGGCTTTCGCCATGGTCGGACGCCTGTTGTTTCCGCAAGCCGCTACGCCGGCGCCAATGACTGGAGAAACCGGCATATCGGCGCATGCGTTCATCGATCCATCCGCGCATATCGAGGACGGGGCGATCGTGGAGGCCGGCGCCGTGATCGGCCCCGGCGTGTCCATCGGCAGCGGCACGGTCGTTGCGCCCCACGCCGTTGTCGGCCGTTCTTGCCAGATTGGCCGCGACGGCTTCATCGGCCCCGGCGCCAGCATTCAATATGCGCTTGTCGGCAATCGCGTCATCATCCATGGCGGCGCACGGATCGGCCAGGACGGTTTCGGCTTCGTCGGCGGCGCCAAAGGGCCTGAACGGGTGCCGCAGATCGGCCGCGTCATCATCCAGGACGATGTCGAGATCGGCTCCAATTCGACCGTCGACCGCGGCGCGATGTCCGATACCATCATCGGCCAAGGCACCAAGATCGACAATCTGGTGCAGATCGCCCACAATGTTCGCATCGGCCGCAATTGCATTATAGCCGGGCTTTCGGGTATTTCCGGTTCCGTCGTCGTCGGCGACAACGTCACCATGGGTGGCGGTGTCGGCCTCGCCGATCATCTGACCATCGGGCCGGGAGCCAAGCTTGCTGCGAGAAGCGGATTCATGAACAACGTGCCGGCAGGCGAGGTCTGGGGAGGTTACCCGGCGCAGCCCATGGCGGAAGCCATGCGCGAGATAGCGATGCTGCGCAAGATGGCCAGGACGCGCAAGCAAGGCGACGGAAATGGCTGACATGGTGGCAACGACACTCGAAGCGGTCGACATCATGGGGCTCATGAAGCTCCTGCCGCACCGCTATCCGTTCCTGCTGATCGATCGCATCGTCGATATCGACGGCGACGACTCCGCCGTCGGCATCAAGAACGTGACCATCAACGAGCCGCATTTCCAGGGCCATTTTCCCCAGCAGCCGGTCATGCCCGGTGTGCTCATCATCGAGGCCATGGCCCAGACCGCGGGCGCGATCTGCATTCGCAGCCTCAATACGGAAAAGCCCTCGCTGGTTTATTTCATGACCATCGACAACGCGAAGTTCCGCAAACCGGTGGTTCCGGGCGATCAGCTCAGGATCCATGTCAAGAAGATCAAGAAGCGCGGCAATCTGCTGAAATTCGCCTGCGAGGCGATGGTCGATGGCGCGAAGGCCGCCGAAGCCGAGGTTTCGGCCATGATGGTTACCGGCTAACGGTTCGAAATGCTTATGAAAGTCGAGACATCCATTCATCCTTCCTCGGTCGTCGAAGAAGGGGCCCGGCTCGGCAAAGGCGTCCGCATCGGACCCTTCTGCCATGTCAGCGCCGATGCAATTCTCGCCGACCGCGTCGAACTGGTCAGCCATGTATCGGTGATGGGGGCCACGACCATCGGAGCAGGCACGAAGGTCTATCCGATGGCGACGCTCGGCGCGCCGCCGCAGAACACCAAGCACAAGGGCGGGCGCACCACGCTCGTCGTCGGTGAGAACTGCACCATCCGCGAAGGCGTCACCATGCATGTCGGCACGGATTCCAGCCGTGGCGAAACGACTGTCGGCGACAATGGCAATTTCCTCGCCTATGCCCACATCGCCCACGATTGCGTCGTCGGCAAGAACGCCACCTTCGCCAATGGCGCGACGCTCGGCGGCCACTGCGAGATCGGCGACAACGTCTATATCGGTGGCCTGACCGCCGTTCACCAGTTCGTGCGCGTCGGCGACAACGCCTTCATCGGCGGTTGCTCGGCGGTGGTCGGTGACATCATTCCTTACGCGATCGCCGCCGGCAATCGCGCCAAGCTGCGTGGCCTGAACATCATCGGGCTCAAGCGCTCAGGCCTGCCGCGCTCGGAGATTTATCTGCTGCGCAAGGTTTACCGGTCGATTTTCGACCGCTCCCGCAGCGTCGCCGAGAATATCGAGCTCGCCAGGGCGGAATTCGCCTCCTCGTCTCCTGCCGCCATGAAGATGATCGACTTCATCGCCAGCGGCGGCAAGCGGCACTATGCCATGCCGCCGCTGAAGGGCGGTGACGGCGACGACAATGATGGCGATGACGAGGGCTGAGCCCGCCGAGACACGGCTTTTGCTCACGCCCGGCTCCAAGGTCGGCATCATCGCCGGTGGCGGCAGCCTGCCGGTCGAGGTAGCGGAAGGCCTTGCACGGCAGGGACATTCGCCTTTCATCATCATGGCCGAAGGCGAGGTCGATCGCGAGGCGGACTTTGCGGGGTACGAGCGGGCGACGCTCGCGCTGGAAGATGTCGGCTCCCTGGTTCCGTTGCTGAAACGCCGGGACATCAGCCATCTGGTTCTGGCCGGCGAGATCCGGCGCAGGCCACGGTTGGCCAGGATACGTCCGACCCTTGGCCTGCTGGCGATAATCCCTTCCGTGGTCATGGCGCTGGCGCGCGGCGACGACGGGCTTTTGAAAGTGATCACGCGTGGATTGGAGAAGCGCGGCATCACGGTCATCGGTGCGCATGAGGTCGTGCCGGAACTTGCCGCCGGCAAGGGCATACTGACGGTCACGGCGCCAAGGCAATCGGATTGGCGCGACATCGAGGCCGGCCGCGCGGCGGCCAAGGCCATCGGCGCCCTGGATATAGGACAGGCGGCGATCGCGATCGGCGGGCGGGCGATAGCGCTCGAGGGGGTGGAGGGCACCGCGGCGCTGCTCGAGCGGACAAGGGAATTGCGCGGCCACGGCAGGCTCGCCGGCAAGACGCGCGGCGTCCTTGTCAAATGCGCCAAGCCCGGCCAGGAACTGCGTGCGGACCTGCCCTCCATCGGCCCGCAGACGGTCGAGGCCGCGCATGCCGCCGGACTGGCCGGCATCGCGCTGGAAGCTGGCCGCTCGCTTATTCTCGAAGGTCCGGACACGCTGGCGCGCGCCAATGCGCTTGGCTTGTTCATCGTCGGCCTGCCGGCAACGGAGTTGGCCGATGAGGAGCCGGCTAATGGTCGCTGACAGGCCGCTCAAGCTCGCGATCGTCGCCGGGGAGGAATCCGGCGATCTGCTTGGCGCCGACATCGTGCGGGCGCTGGAGCGCACGGCCGGCCGCACGGTTCAGCTTGTCGGCATCGGCGGCCGGCATCTGCAGCAGCTGGGGCTGACGCCGCTTTTCGACGGCAGCGAGATCGCGCTGATGGGCTTCAGCGCGGTGCTGCGTGACCTGCCACGGCTGATGCGCCGGATCAGCCAGACGGCGGCGGCGATCGCAGCCGAGCGGCCCGATTGCCTCGTCACCATCGACAGTCCGGACTTTTCACTGCGTGTCGCGAAGAAGGTTCGCGCGGCAGCACCAGGCATCCCGATCGTCCACTATGTCTGCCCGAGCGTATGGGCCTGGCGGCCGGGCAGGGCGGTGGCCATGAAGCCGTATGTCGACCATATCCTGTGCATCCTGCCGTTCGAGGTGAAGGCGCTTGCCCGTCTCGGCGGACCGCCGGGCACTTATGTCGGTCACCGGCTGACGCGGGATCCGGGCGTGCTTGGCGCCGCCAAGGCGCAGAGCCAGCCGCGCGATCTCTCCGACGACCGCGTCAAGACGGTGCTGGTGCTGCCCGGCTCGCGCCGCGGCGAGGTCCGCCGGCTGATGGAACCCTTCGGCAAGGCGATGTCGGCGCTGCGCCAACGCGGCCATAGCCTGCGCCTGCTCTTGCCGACGGTGCCGCATGTCGCAGAGCTGGTGAAGGCCTCTGTTGCCAGTTGGGACGACAAGCCCGAAATCATCACCGAGCCAGAGCGCAAATGGCAGGCCTTCGGCAAGGCCGATGCCGCGTTGATCGCGTCTGGAACGGTCTCGCTGGAACTCGCGCTTGCCGGCGTTCCGATGGTGTCATGCTACAAGCTCGACCCGATCGCGCGCCAGCTTCTGAAGCACATGGTGACGACATGGTCGGCGCTGCTGCCCAACCTCATTTCCGACCGCGCGTTGGTTCCGGAATTTTATGACCAGTATGTCCGTCCGGAAAATCTCGCCCGGCAGCTGGAAGCCCTGTTCGCCGACACCGGCATGCGCGCCTGGCAAAAGGCAGGCTTTGCCGAGATCGCCCGGCGCATGGCGACCGAGCGGCCCTCGGGCGAGATCGCCGCGGAAGTGGTGATGGGGTGTATCAAGAAAGCGAATAGGGAGTAGTCAGTAGTGAGTAGTTTGGAGCGATAGCTCACTACTCACTACTGACCTTTTCACTACTCACTCAACGCTTCGCAATCGGCACGTAATCGCGTTCCGTGGCGCCGGTGTAGAGCTGGCGCGGGCGGCCGATCTTCTGGTGCGGGTCCTCGATCATTTCCTTCCACTGGGCGATCCAGCCGACGGTACGCGCGACCGCGAACAGCACGGTGAACATGGTGGTGGGGAAGCCGAGCGCCTTCAGCGTGATGCCGGAATAGAAATCGACATTCGGATAAAGCTTCTTGGCGATGAAGTATTCGTCGGTCAGCGCGATCTTCTCCAGCTCCATCGCGATGTCGAGCAGCGGATCGTCCTTGATGCCGAGCTCGCCCAGCACCTCATGCGCGGTCTTCTGCATGATCTTGGCGCGAGGATCGTAGTTCTTGTAGACGCGATGGCCGAAGCCCATCAGCCGGAACGGGTCGTTCTTGTCCTTGGCGCGGGCGATGAACTCCGGAATGTGATCGACATGGCCGATCTCGCCCAGCATGTTCAGCGCCGCTTCGTTGGCGCCGCCATGCGCCGGACCCCACAGGCAGGCGATGCCGGCGGCGATGCAGGCGAAGGGGTTGGCTCCGGAAGAGCCGGCGAGGCGAACCGTCGAGGTCGAGGCGTTCTGCTCGTGGTCGGCGTGCAGGATGAAGATGCGCTCCATCGCGCGCGCCAGCACCGGATTGATCTTGTACTCCTCGCACGGCACGGCAAAGCACATGTGCAGGAAATTGGCCGCGAAGTTCAGCTCGTTCTTCGGGTAAATGAAGGGCTGGCCGATGTGGTATTTATAGGCCATCGCCGCGATGGTCGGCATCTTGGCGATCAGGCGCATCGAGGCGACCATGCGCTGGTAGGGATCCGAGATGTCGGTCGAGTCGTGGTAGAAGGCCGACAGCGCGCCGACCACGCCGCACATCACGGCCATCGGGTGCGCGTCGCGGCGGAAGCCGGTGAAGAAGCGCGACATCTGCTCGTGCACCATGGTGTGGCGCGTCACGCGATAGTCGAAATCCTCCTTTTGCGCCTTGGTCGGGAGCTCGCCATAAAGCAAGAGGTAGCAGACCTCGAGGAAGTCGCCATGTTCGGCGAGCTGGTCGATCGGATAGCCGCGATGCAAGAGAATGCCGGCATCGCCGTCGATGAAGGTGATCGCCGACTCGCAGCTTGCCGTCGACGTGAAGCCGGGGTCGTAGGTGAAGGCGCCGGTGGTGCTGTAGAGCGCGCCGATGTCGATGACGTCAGGCCCGGTCGACCCGCTTCGCACCTTGAATTCATGCGTCTTGCCGGCGAGTTCGAGCCTGGCGGTCGACTCGTGCGCCTTGCCGCCCGGTTCCAGTTTTGTCGCAGCTTCGCTCATTCCCAAACTCCTTTATGTTTCCTCATGCCGGCAAGGCAATTCCTGCAAACGACACGTCGAAATCACCGGAATGCGCGAACTTGCCAATCGCATTTTAGGAGGTGCGTGCCAGATTGGGCCAAGGCCTAATGTTGCACTGCGAAACACACCTTTCAATGCCAATCTTCTTGGGCCAGTTCGCTCCTAATCGATTTGATCTCCGATGCGAGCCAGGCTTTCCTGGCGGCCCAGCACGGCCAGCACGTCGAACACACCGGGCGAGGTGCTGCGGCCGGTCAGCGCGGCTCTGAGCGGCTGGGCCACCGCGCCGAGCTTGTGTCCGCCGGCCTGCGCAAACTCGCGGATCGAAGCCTCCGCCGAAGCGGCGCTCCAGTCGCCCTCTATGGAAGACAATGCGCCATGCGCGCCGCGCAGAATCGCGCGCGCATCCGCGTTGAGCAAGCCAGCCGCCTTCTCGTCGAGCGGCAAGGGCCGCTCGGCGAACAGGAAACCGGCGCCGTCGACCAGCTCGACCAGGGTCTTGGCCCGCTCCTTGAGCCCGGGCATGGCCGCAAGCAACTGCGCCTTGCGCTTGCCATCGAGCTTCGCGGCGAGCGCCGGGCCACCTTCGAGATAGGGCAAAGTGGCGACGAAGATGTCGAACAGCGCGTGGTCGTCCATCCTGCGCATATGCACGCCGTTCAGCGCCTCGAGCTTGGCGAAGTCGAAGCGGGCAGCGCCCTTGTTGACGTCGCCGATGTCGAACCAGGCGATCATGTCCTTGATCGACATCACCTCGTCATCGCCATGGCTCCAGCCGAGCCGCGCCAGATAGTTGAGCAAGGCTTTCGGTAGATAGCCCATGGCGCGATAAGCCTCGACGCCGAGCGCGCCGTGCCGCTTCGACAACTTGGCGCCGTCGGCGCCGTGGATCAGCGGAATGTGCGACATCGACGGCACCGCCCAGCCCATGGCGTTGTAGATCACCGTCTGGCGCGCGGCGTTGGTCAAGTGATCGTCGCCGCGGATGATATGCGTGACGCCCATGTCGTGATCGTCGACGACGACGGCATGCATGTAGGTCGGGTTGCCGTCCGAACGCAGGATGATGAAGTCGTCGAGATCCTTGTTCGGGAATCGCACCTCGCCCTGCACGCGGTCCTGCACGACCGTCTCGCCTTCGGTCGGCGCCTTGATGCGGATGGCGCCCTTGACGCCGGCCGGCGCCTCGGAGGGATCGCGGTCGCGCCACTGGCCGTTGTACCGCGGCGGCAGGCCTTTGGCTCTGGCTGCCTCGCGCATCGCCTCCAGCTCCGCAGGTGTCTCATAGCTGTAATAGGCCTTGCCCATGCGCACGAGCTCCTCGGCCACCTCGCGATGGCGCGGCGCGCGCTCGAACTGCGAGACGGCGTCGCCATCCCAGGAAAGGCCAAGCCAGGTCAGTCCGTCGAGAATGGCGGCCGTGGCGGCTTCGGTGGAGCGCTCGCGATCGGTGTCCTCGATGCGCAAAAGCATCGTGCCGCCAGTGTGCTTGGCATAGAGCCAGTTGAACAGCGCCGTGCGCGCCCCGCCAATGTGCAGGTAGCCGGTGGGCGAGGGGGCAAAACGGGTTACGACCTTGTCGGACATGGAACTCTCGAAGAAGCACTGAAAAATGCATGTTTCGCGCAGACTTCCACGCGACCGGCGTTCATGTACCATAGGCGGTCTGGGGCGCAAGGGGCAGACCCGATGGCTGGGCGTGGCCGGGGTGCGGAGGAGGGCGGGGAAACGACAGCTGGCGTCAGCGAGCGCCTGATGTTTGCCCGTGCCGAGCCCACCGCAGAAGCGCCGCTTTCGCTTCCGGAACTCCGTCCACCCGCCGAACGACCGCCGCCCGGTGGCGGTGCGCTGCAGTCAGCCTTGCCAACAGCCACCGTCGGCAGGATCCGCAAGCAGCTTGGCCGCGTTTCGCTTCCTGCGCTGCGCCGAAGCGTTGCGGTCGCTGCCGCCACCGAGCTCGACCGCGGCGTCGGCTTTCTGCTGGTGCCGGTGTTCCTGGCCGCCGGCGTGATCTATTACTTTTCGCTGAGCACCGAGCCGGATCTCTACAGGCCGCTTGCGGCGGTGGCTCTGATGGCTGTCTGCGCGGCGGCCTCGCGATCCTGGCAGAGAACGCATCTTGTCTTCATGGCGTCGCTTTTCTGCGCGCTCGGCTTTCTCGCGGCCAAGGTGGAGACCTGGCGGATGGCGACCCCGACGCTGGGGTCCGAGATCCAGACACGGCTGACGGGCCGCCTCGTCACCGCCGAGGCGATGGCCAACGGCCGTGTCCGGCTGACGATTGAGCTGATTTCCACGGAGCATCCGAAGCTGCGCTACGCGCCGGACCGCGTCAGGCTGTCGGCGCGCAGTATCCCGCCCGGCATGACGGCCGGGTCGATGCTGACGGGCTATGCCAAGCTGTTGCCGCCGACGGGCCCGGTTCGGCCGGACAGCTACGATTTTTCCTTCGACAGCTACTTTGCCGGCATCGGCGGCAGCGGGTTTTTCCTAGGCGATCCGAAGCTGATTGCGCCAGTGGAGGCGCCCTTTGGCGCGCGCGTCGCATCGGCAGTCGAAAACGCGCGCGAAGGGATCGCCGATCACATCAGGAGCAGCATCGGCGGATCCGAGGGCGAGATCGCGGCAGCGCTGATCGTCGGCGTGCGCGCCGGCATTCCGGAGCCGATCAACGAGTCGATGCGGCGCACCGGCATCTACCACATCATCTCGATCTCCGGCCTGCACATGGCGCTGGTCGCCGGCACGATCATGGTGCTTTTGCGCGGCGCCTTCGCGCTGTTTCCCGATTTCTCGTCGCGCCGGCCGGTGAAGAAATATGCCGCTGGGATCGCGCTCATCTCGATCGCGGCATACCTCGTGATCTCCGGCATCGTGGTGGCGGCCGAGCGAAGCTTCATTATGCTCGCCGTGATGCTCGCCGCCGTGCTCTTCGACCGCGCGGCGCTCACCATGCGCAACCTGGCGATCTCGGCCATCGCCGTGATCCTCGTCTCGCCGCATGAAGTGGTCGGCCCGAGCTTCCAGATGTCCTTCGCCGCCACCGCCGCCCTGGTCGGCGCCTATGCCGGCTTTGCCGACTATCGCGCCGGCAAAACGACCGCGCCGCCGGCAAAGCGTTCGTTCCTCGGGTTCCTGTCGCGAAAACTGGCGGTCGGTGTGGGTGGCGCCGCCGTGACGTCGCTCATCGCGGGCAGCGCGACGTTGCTGTTTGCGATCTGGCATTTCCAGCGCGTGTCGCCGCTCAGCCTGCTCGCCAATCTGGCGGTCATGCCGATCGTCTCGCTGATCGTCATGCCGTTCGCCGTGCTGAGCGCACTGGCCATGCCCTTCGGCTTCGACGGTCCGTTCCTCTTTGTCATGGGCAAGGGGCTGACGGCGATGATCGCCATTTCGGCGTGGATCTCCGAGCGCTCACCGGTCGACGCCGTCGGGCTGATCTCGATCCAGTCGGTGCTGCTGGCGACGGTCGCGCTGGTGATCGCGACGATGGCCACCACCTGGCTGAGGCTTGCCGCCGTTCCCTTTGCGCTCGCCGCGCTGCTGGCCATTCCGCATGTCCGCACGCCGGATGTGCTCATTTCCGAGGACGCGCATCTGGTGGCGATGCCGATCGGCGGCGGCGAGCTTGCCGTCAATCGCGAACGTTCCAACGAGTTCACCACCGACAACTGGAAACGGGCGCTGAAAGCCGAGACAATCGTGCCGCCGGAGACGTTTGCCAAAGATGCGCTAGACATCGCCGATCCCGTCGACCTGCCGCCCGGCTCGCCGTTCTATTGTACGGGTGATCTCTGCATCGGCCGGCATCCGTCCGGCGCCATCATCGCGCTCGCGGAAAACCGCGACAGCGCCCGGCCTGCCTGCGGCTTCGCTGATCTCATCGTCATCAACGACGCCACCGCCTACAATCCTTGCTACGATCCGCGCGTGCTTGTCGTCACCAAGCGGCAGCTGGCGCGCGACGGCAGCGCCGCCGTCTTCTTCGATCCGCAATCGGCAACCGCGCGGCCGGTCGTCCGCTATGCTGTGGAAGAGCCATATCGGCCCTGGCACGAGCAGCGGAAATATACTCGCGAGGCGAGAGGACTGCCGCCTTATCAAAAGCCTGAGCGGGCGGATGCGAAACCTTCGCTACCGGATTAAAGCGCGTCGCGATCTTTCAGGTTCGCTCCGTGCGCTTTAGGTTTTGATTTTACGCATGTCCTTATCCCGAAACCGGGTCCCACTTTCGGGAGACATGCTTTAGTAGCGGCGGATCAGCCCGACAAGCTTGCCCTGCACCTTGACCCGGTCCGGCCCGAAGATGCGGGTCTCGTAGGCCGGGTTGGCGGCCTCCAACGCGATCGAGGCGCCCTTGCGGCGGAAGCGCTTGAGCGTCGCTTCCTCGTCATCGACCAGCGCGACCACGATCTCGCCCGGGCTTGCCGTGTTGGCGTTGCGGATGATGACGGTGTCGCCGTCGAAGATGCCTGCTTCGATCATCGAGTCGCCCTTGACCTCGAGCGCGTAATGCTCGCCGCCGGCGATCATGTCCGGCGGCACTGTGATCGAATGCGTCTGGTGCTGGATGGCGTCGATCGGCACGCCGGCGGCGATGCGGCCCATCACCGGAATGGATACGGCGGACCCGGCATCGTCGTCATTGCTTGGCGTCGGGGCGCGCGATGCCGCAGCCGGCTTGATCTGACGGTTGAGATTGTTCTGCCCCAGGCTTCCCTGGATGACGCTCGGCGAAAACTTCTTCGCTGCGTTGAGGCCGGGGGCGATCGAGTCGGGCAGCCGCAACACTTCCAGCGCGCGCGCCCGGTTCGGCAGCCGGCGAATGAAGCCGCGTTCCTCCAGCGCCGTAATCAGCCGGTGGATGCCGGACTTGGAGGCGAGGTCGAGCGCTTCCTTCATCTCGTCGAAAGACGGCGGAATCCCGCTTTCCTTCAGCCTTTCGTGGATGAACATCAGAAGTTCATGTTGTTTGCGCGTCAGCATGGCGGCCCCCACGGGTTCTGAAACCAGAATCAGAAAAACAAACCCAGAACAAACACTATCTGTTCCAGTTGTGTTCCGCAACCGTTTAAAGTTTAGTGAATTTGTTGACGTTTTGTTCAGCGTAACATCAGAACGCTGCATTCGGCGCCGGTCTCGGCTGCCGGCGCGAAAGGCTCGCGCACGATCAGGCCGTTGGCGTCGGCGAGCATTCTGAGCATCGAGGAGTCCTGGATGCTGAAGGGAGTCGCGACCAGCGTGCCGCCATCCTCGCGCACGACGGCGCGCACATAGTCCTGCCTGAGGTCGTTGGCCTGCATCGCGGCGCCCAGCCGGGCCGCCCGCACGTCCTGCCTGTGGTCGCGGCCGCCGAGCCGGGCAAGCAGAGGCTTCAGGAAAAGCTGCGAGCAGACGATGCTGGCCACCGGGTTGCCGGGCAGGCCGATGCAGCGGACATTGCCAAGCCGGCCGAACATCAGTGGTTTGCCGGGGCGCATGGCGATCTTCCAGAAGTCGAGCTTCATGCCTTCGCCGGTCAGCACGTCATGGATCAGGTCGTGGTCGCCGACGGAGGCGCCGCCGAGCGTGACGATCACATCGGCATTCGCCTCGACCGCATTCCTGACCAACGCGGCGATCGCCTCCTTGCGGTCGGCGGCGATGCCGAGATCGAGCGCACGTGCGCCGACCGACTGGGCGGCGGCGGCGACGCCATATGCATTCGACGAAATGATCTGATCGGGGCCGAGCGCGCTGCCCGGGGGCAGCAGTTCATCGCCGGTGGCGATGATTGCGACCAGCGGCCGGCGTACGACATTCAGGGCGGGATGGTTGGCCGAGGCGGCCAGCGAAAGGGCTGCCGCATCGAGCACACGGCCCTTTTCGAGCAGCACGTCGCCCTCACCGAAGTCGAGCCCGCGGCGGCGTACATTGCGTGCTTGCGCGGTCGGTTCCGTGACCTCGATCCTGCCATTGCCGAGGTCACGGACGTTTTCCTGAATGACGATGGTGTCGGCGCCTTCAGGCAGCGGCGCGCCGGTGAAGATGCGCACGGCCTGGCCTTCGCCGACGGTCCCGGAGAAACCGCGGCCGGCAGGCGCCGTGCCTATGACTTCGAGTTGCGCCGGCGCCGAAGCGACGTCGGCGGCGCGCGCGGCGTAGCCGTCCATGGCGGAGGCGTTGAAGGGCGGCTGCGTGCGCAGCGCCACGACCGGTTCCGCCAGGACCCGCGCGGCTGCATCCGCCAGCGGAATGCTTTCGCCCGGCAAAGGTGCTGCGCCATCGAGCAGGCGTTCGAGCGCTTCGGCGACCGGAACCAAAGCCATCAGGCATCCACCTTGTAATCGCCCGACTTGCCGCCGGTCTTCTCGACCAGCCGGATACCGGAAATCACCATGCCGCGGTCCGCCGCCTTGGCCATGTCGTAAATGGTGAGGCAAGCGACCGAGGCGGCGGTCAGCGCCTCCATCTCCACGCCGGTCTTGCCGGTGACACGGGCGAGCGCGGTGACCCTGAGGCCGGGCAGCGTGCGGTCCGGCTCGATCTCGACGGCCACTTTGGTGAGAAGCAGCGGATGGCAAAGCGGGATCAGCTCATGCGTCTTCTTCGCGGCCATGATGCCGGCGATACGCGCTGTGCCCAGCACGTCGCCTTTCTTGGCGTCGCCAGCAAGAATCATCTCGAGCGTTTCAGGTTGCATGGAGACAACGCCTTCGGCGATCGCCGTGCGCGTCGTCTCGGCCTTGTCGCCGACATCGACCATGTTGGCTTCGCCCTTGGCGCCGAGATGGGTGAGGGCCATATCAGACGGCCTCGGCCGCTGCCTTGCCCGTCAGCAGAAGCTCGGTTGCCGCGGCCACATCGGCCTGTCGCATCAGGCTCTCGCCGACCAGGAAGGTGCCGATCTTGCTCTTCTCCAGCCGGCGGCAATCCTGATGCGTGAAGATGCCGCTTTCGCCGACCAGCAGCCGGTTCGCCGGCACCATCGGCGCCAACCGTTCGGAAGTCTCAAGGCTGGTCTCGAAGGTCCGCAGATTGCGGTTGTTGATGCCGATCAGCCGCGACGACAATTTTAGCGCACGCTCCATTTCAGCCTCGTCATGCACCTCGATCAGAGCGTCCATGCCGAGCTCGAAGGCGGTCGCTTCGAGGTCCCTGGCCAGCGTGTCGTCGACGCTCGCCATGATGATCAGGATCGCGTCGGCGCCCCAGGCGCGCGCTTCGTAGACCTGGTAGGGATCGAACAGGAAATCCTTGCGCAGGGCCGGCAAGCGTACCGCTGCCCGCGCCGACGTCAGGAATTCCGGCGCGCCTTGAAAGGACGGTGCATCGGTCAGCACCGAGAGACAGGCTGCGCCACCTTTCTGATAAGCCCCGGCGAGCGCCGGCGGATCGAAATCGGCGCGGATCAGGCCTTTGGAAGGGCTGGCCTTCTTGATCTCGGCGATCAGCGCGAAGTTGCCGGCCCGGCGCTTGGCGTCGAGCGCCGCGAGGAAGCCGCGCGTCGCACCGGCATCCTTTGCCCGCGCCTTGATCTCGGCCAGCGGTACTTTCGCCTTCGCCGCGGCGATCTCGTCGCGTTTGTAGGCTTCGATCTTGCGCAGGATGTCCGACAAGGCCTTATCCGTTCGAAATCTCGATCAGCTTGTCCAGCACGCCAAGCGCGCGGCCGCTGTCGATCGCTTGCGCCGCCGCCGCGATGCCGTCGGCCAAAGTCGTCACCTTGCCGGCCACGACCAGCCCGGCGCCGGCATTCATCAGCACCGTATCGCGATAAGCGCCGGGCGCTCCGCCCAGCATATCGCGTAACTCCTTGGCGTTGTAGGCCGCATCGCCGCCGCGCAGCTCTTCCCTGGTGTGCCGCTTCAACCCGACGGCTTCCGGCGTCAGGGTAAAGCTGCGGATCTCGCCGCCGGCAAGCTCCGCCACCTGGGTCTCGCCCGTGGTGGTGATCTCATCATAGCCGTCGCCATGGACGACCCAGGCGTGCTCGGCGCCCAGCGCCTTCAACGTCTCGGCCACCGGCATGATCCATTCCGGCAGGAAAACGCCGACCATCTGGCGGCTGACGCCGGCGGGATTCGACAGCGGTCCGAGCAGGTTGAAGATGGTGCGGGTGCCGAGCTCGACGCGAGTCGGCCCGACATGCTTCATCGCCGGATGATGCGCCGGCGCGAACATGAAGCCGACACCGGCCTCGTGGATGCAGCGGCCGATCATTTCGGGCGAGATGTCGATCTTGACGCCCAGCGCCGTCAGCACGTCGGCGGAGCCGGTCAGCGAGGACAGGCCGCGATTGCCATGCTTGGCGACCGGCACGCCGGCCGCGGCGATGACGAAGGCCGAAGCGGTCGAGATGTTGACCGAGTGCGAATTGTCGCCGCCGGTGCCGACGATGTCGATGGCGCCGTGCGGCGCCTCGACGCGCAGCATCTTGGCGCGCATCGTCGCCACTGCGCCGGATATTTCGCTCACGGTCTCGCCGCGCACGCGCAGCGCCATCAGGAAGCCGCCGATCTGGCCGGGTGTCGCATCGCCCGACATGATAATGTCGAACGCCTCGCGTGCTTCCTCGAAGGAAAGCGCGGTGCCGGTGGCGACCTTGGCTATGTGTGTCTTCAGAGCGCTCATCGTGTCTGTGCTTGCGAAACGGCGTTCGGATCGATGCGAACGTCATATTGCGATTGCAGCTGCGCCACCAGCTGGTCGAGCAGGTCGTCTGACATGCCGGCGCCGAAGGATTTCTGCGCGTCGTCCGGCACCGCGCTGCCGTCGGCGCCTGCCGGTTCGAAGACCTCGGCGACCTTGAACAGAATCTGGCCGTCGCCGGTGGGCGAGGGGATCAAACCGGTACCGCCTTCGCCGACGCCGAACATCGCCGCCGCACCCTCCTTGCCGAAATCGGCATCGTCGGCTTCGCGCTTCAGGCCGCGCTTGGTCTGTTTGTCGAGCTTGAGCTCGCCGGCGATGACGTCGAGCGTGGTGCCGGCCTTGAGGCGCTTCTCCAGCTCCTTGGCCTTCGCGTCGAGCCGCTTGTCCGTCTCGGCCTCCGTCCAATCGGCCACGACCTTCTTGCGGACCTCGTCCAGCGTACGGTCGCGCGCCGGCGTGACCGACTGCACCTCGTAGAAGACAAAGCCGTTGTCCGCGGTTGTCAGGCCCTCGTTCTCGGTGTTGGGCTCTGCCGCGAACACCGACTTGATCAGCGCGGCCGATTCCGGCAGGTCGTTGACGATCGTGCCGTCCGGCCGCTGGCCGGTACGGTCGATGGCGTCGATGGTGACGACCTTGAGCTTCAGCTTCTCGGCGGCCTGGGCAAGCGAGGCGCCCGAGGCGCGGGTGTCCTCATAGCTGTCATGGACGTCGAGCAGGATGCGGCTTGCTTCGCCGAGCGCCAGGTCCTTGCGGATCTGGGCGGACACTTCCGAAAGCGGCTTCACCACTTGCGGCTTGATCTCGGTGACGCGCAAGAGCACGGGACCGAAAGCGCCCTGGACGACCTGGCTGACCTCATTGACATTGAGCGAGAAGGCCGCATCGGCGACCGCCTTGTCGGCGATCTTGTCCTTAGACAGCGTGCCCAGCAGCGTGTCGGCCGGCGTCTTGCCCTCGGCGGTGATGAGCTTGTCGAACGTGGCGCCCGCCTTCAGCGAATCCAAAGCCGCCTTGGCCGCATCCGGTGTCTTGAACACCAGCTGCTCGATGGTGCGCGTCTCGGGCGTCGTGTAGCGCGCGATATTCTTGTTGTAGTCCTCGCTGACCTGGCTGTCGGTCACCGCGGACGGATCCGCGATGTCCTGCGGCTCCAGCCGGGCATAGGAGAATTTGCGGTATTCCGGCGCGGCATAGGTCTTCTTGTTGGCATCGAAATAGGCGTTGATGGCGCTGTCGGACGGCGCCTCGATCGGCTGCACCAGCGTCTTCGGGAGCACGAGATAGTCGATCGTGCGATCCTCGCCGCGATAGAGAGAGACCGCCTTCAGGAAGGTCTGCGGCACCTTCAGGCCGTCGGAAATCGCCTCGACGATCTGCTGGCGCACAGCCACCTGCGCGCGGTTCTTGAGGTAGTCCTCGGGCCGCATGCCGAGCTGGCGCAGGAGATATTCGAAGGTCCGGCGATCGAACTGGCCGCTGGGGCCTTTGAAAGCCGGATCCTCGCGCGTCAGGTCGGCCAGCCGGTCCTTGGAAAGGCCGAGCCCGAGCTTGCGCGCCTGCTCGTCGAGCACGGCGCCTGAAACAAGCTGGGCCAGCACCTGGTTGTCGACGCCGAGCAGCTTGGCCTGCTCCTGGGTGATGCGCTGGCCATATTGCTGCGACAGAAGGCTGAGCTGGCGGTCATAAGCGAGGCGGTACTCGTTGATCGAGACCTCGGTGCCGCCGGCGGTGATCACCGCGTGATGGCCGCCCAGAACGCCACCCACCATGCGGGTGGTGATGCCCCAAGCGGCGAAACTGATCACCAGCAAGGACAGCAACGCCTTCGCGACCCAGGTGCCCGCCGCGCTTCTCAATATACCAAGCATGCATACTTCCGATTTTTGCGCATTTTCGCATGCGCCGAGTCTGAAACAAGCGCAATAGCGCCCTTCCGGTCCACTGTCGATTGCTTTGTGACCTGATTTTGGTAGTGAGGGCGCTGCTTAATGTCGCTCGGAGAACACGCCCCATGACCCCTGGAATCCGCCCGCTTGTCGCCGGCAACTGGAAAATGAACGGCACCAGCGCCTCGCTCAACGAGCTGCGGTCGATCGGCAACGGGTTCATGAGCGGACTCGACGCTGAGACCGAAGCCCTGGTGTGCGTGCCGGCGACCTTGCTGCAGCGCGCCGCCGAGATCCTGTCGCGCACGCCGGTGCGGGCCGGCGGAGAAGATTGCCATCCCAAGGAGAGCGGGGCCTTCACCGGCGAGATATCGGCGGAGATGCTCAAGGATGCCGGCGCAAGCCACGTGATCGTCGGCCATTCGGAGCGTCGCGAACTGTTCGGCGACAACGATGCGACGGTCCATGCCAAGGCATCGGCCGCCTGGCGGGCAGGGCTGGTGGCCATCATCTGCATCGGCGAGACGCGCGCCGAGCGCGAGGCGGGCGCCACGCTCGATGTCCTGTCGCGCCAGCTCGAAGGGTCGGTTCCGACCAGCGCGACCGCGGCGAACAGCATCATCGCCTACGAACCGGTCTGGGCGATCGGCACCGGCCTGACCCCGACCGCGGCCGACGTCGCCGAGGCGCACGCGCATATCCGCGGCAAGCTGACCGGGTTGCTCGGCGATGCCGCGGCCAGGATGCGTATTCTTTACGGCGGCTCGGTCAAGCCTTCCAATGCGGTGGAGCTGCTCGGCGTCGAGAATGTCGACGGCGCGCTGGTCGGCGGCGCCAGCCTGAAGGCGGCCGACTTCCTGGCGATCGCGGAAGCCTACATGAACATCTCCTAAGGCGCGTCGCGATCTTTCAGATTCGCTCCATGCGCTTTGGGTTTTTGATCTTACGCATGTCTTTGTCCCGAAATCGGTTCCCACTTTCGGGAGACATGCTTTGGAGGCGGTCTGCCAGGCTCGCGCGGCATAAATCGTTGTATTGGCCCCCTTGCTTCCCATATTCCCGGCCACGGGCTTGGAAATGCCGCCAAAGCATTGTAAGGAGCCGCCTCCAAAACACCGGTCGTATGCGCGGCAGCGCAAGGCCTCGCCAGGATAAATTATGGAAACCGTACTGATCGTCATCCACCTTATGGTCGTGCTCGCGCTTGTCGGCGTGGTGCTGCTGCAGCGCTCCGAAGGCGGCGGCCTGGGCATCGGCGGCGGTTCCGGCTTCATGACGGCGCGCGGCGCCGCCAACGCGCTGACCCGCGCCACCGCAATCCTGGCGGCGGCCTTCTTCGTAACCTCGCTAGCGCTGTCGATCCTTGCCCGCTACGGCGAGAAGCCGATCGACATTCTCGACCGTCCGGCGACGTCCAGCCAGGGCAACGGCGTGCTCAACCAACTGCCGGGTTCCAATGGACCGGTAGGCACCTCCAAGCCCGCGGCTCCGGCCGGCACGGCTCCCGCGGCTCCGTCTGGCGGCGCGACAACCACCACGCCGCTCGCCAATGGCGCGACCGCGCCGGCCCCGGCAACGACGCCCGCTCCGGCCGCTCCGGCGCCCGCGAATCCGGCCACGCCGCCGGCAAACAATGGCGTCACCCTGCCTGTCACCCCGCAGGTTCCGAACCAGTAGCCGCACAAGCACCGGGCAGCGATCTGTTGTTCTTTGAACACAGTCGCGGCAAATGCGCGCCCGATCACGAAGATTCAACCGGGCGTAGCGCCTGCCTCAGCTTGAGGCGATGACGGCTAATCGATTATAGGTTGCGCGCGGCACTATTCGGCGTCCTTGGGGGGCGCCGGGCGACGCCGTGGGCAACTTGCTTTGAACAATCGGATCTTCGCCATGCAGCTTCGCAGCTTCATCCTCCTGGGATTCTGTGCCGTCCTCGGCATGGGTTCCGCGGCCTTTGCCGGACCGGCAAATCTGGCCACTTCCCCGTCGGTTGAGAAGACCGACGCAATTCCTGTCGCCGCCAAGAGCGACGCATCGCAGCTGAGGCTTCTCAAGAAGAAGAAAAACCCGACCTCGGACGATCTTGCGCAGATCAGCAAGCTCGAGGCCAAGATCGCGGCCGACAAGGAAGCCGCCAAGCAGAAGGCGCTCGAGGCTCGCAAGATGGCGATGCGCGAAGCAGCCAAGGCCAAGGCGGACGCCGCGCGCCAGGAATGGCTGGCCAAGAAGAACGGTGGCGCGACCGCTCCGGCTGAAGTCGCCGACGCCAAGTCGGCCAAGAAGAAGACCATCAAGGTGATCGAGCCGCTGGCACCGGTTGCGCCGATCCAGACCGCCGAGCCGATCCCGGCCGAGGCAATGAACATCACGGCCACGGGCAACAATGGCGAGTTGCGCAGCGAAACCCCCGGCCAGAAGCAGACGAGCAGCGGTGGGCTGTTTGCCGGCCTGTTCGGCGGCGCCCAGGCGGCGACCTCCATCAACTATCTGCCGGAAACCCGCGCGCTGGATTCGGCGCTGGCCAAGAAGGACGCCAAGCGGCCCTTCAAGGTGAAGCCGGAATTCGTGCCGCAGGACGTCACCTTCACCGGCTATGAGCCGGGCACCATCGTCATCGACACCAGCGCGCGCCGCCTCTACCTCGTCGAGTCGTTTTCCACCGCCCGCCGCTATGCCATCGCTGTCGGCCGCGAAGGCCTGCAGTTCAAGGGCACGGTGGCTGTCGGCGACAAGCAGGAATGGCCGCGCTGGATCCCGACGCTCGACATGCAGAAGCGCGAGCCGAAGCATTATGGCCAGTACAAGGACGGCATGCCCGGCGGCGGCGAGAATCCGCTCGGCGCGCGCGCTATCTACCTCTATGACGGCAAGAAGGACACGCATCTGCGCATCCACGGCACGATTGCTCCCCAGTCGATCGGAACCAGCGCCTCCAACGGCTGCTTCCGCATGATCAACGAGCACGTCATGGACCTCTACAGCCGCGTCAAGATCGGTACCAAGGTCGTTATTATCTAACGAATTCCATCAAACTGCCGAAAGGGCCGGCACCGCCGGCCCTTTTGTTTTGAATAGTGAAAACGCCGATCTCAGGCGCTGGCGCCATTTTGGGAAAAAGCCTTCGCGGCGGTTTTTTCTCTGGCGGAATCAATCAGGCCGCGTTAAGCGATGACTCCCATGGCGCGATATGTATTCATCACAGGCGGCGTGGTTTCCTCACTCGGAAAAGGCATCGCCGCAGCAGCTCTTGGGGCTCTCCTGCAGGCGCGAGGCTATCGCGCGCGGATCAAGAAGCTCGATCCTTATCTCAATGTCGACCCCGGAACGATGTCGCCTTACCAGCATGGCGAAGTGTTCGTCACCGACGACGGCGCCGAGACCGATCTCGATCTCGGCCACTACGAGCGCTTCACCGGCCGTTCGGCCAACCAGCAGGACAACATCACCACCGGCCGCATCTACAAGAACATCATCGAGCGCGAGCGGCGCGGCGACTATCTCGGCGCGACCGTGCAGGTGATCCCGCACGTCACCGACGAGATCAAGCATTTCGTTCTCGACGGCAATGACGACTACGATTTCGTGCTGTGCGAGATCGGCGGCACGGTCGGCGACATCGAGGCGATGCCGTTCCTGGAGGCGATCCGCCAGCTCGGCAACGATCTGCCACGCAACAACGCGGTCTATGTGCATCTGACGCTGATGCCCTACATCCCGACGGCCGGCGAATTGAAGACCAAGCCGACCCAGCATTCGGTCAAGGAACTGCGCGGCATCGGCATCGCGCCCGACATCCTTCTGGTGCGCGCCGACCGGCCGATCCCGAAGGAAGAGCGCCGCAAGCTGTCGCTGTTCTGCAACGTGCGCGAAAGCGCCGTCATCCAGGCGCTCGACGTGCCGCATATCTACGACGTGCCGATGGCCTATCACCAGGAAGGGCTCGATTCGGAAGTGCTCGCCGCTTTCGGCATCGACCCGGCGCCGAAGCCGCGCATGGAACCCTGGCAGGCGCTGTCCAAGCGCATCCATAATCCGGAAGGCGAAGTGACGATCGCCGTCGTCGGCAAGTACACTGGCCTCAAGGATGCCTACAAATCGCTGATCGAGGCGCTTTCACACGGTGGCCTCGCCAACCGGGTCAAGGTCAAGCTCGACTGGATCGAAAGCGAGATCTTCGAGAAAGAAGATCCGGCGCCATGGCTGGAGAAGGTGCACGGCATCCTCGTTCCCGGCGGTTTCGGCGAGCGCGGTTCGGAAGGCAAGATACTGGCGGCGAAGTTCGCGCGCGAGCGCAAGGTGCCTTACTTCGGCATCTGCTTCGGCATGCAGATGGCTTGCATCGAGGCGGCTCGCTCGCTGGCGGGCGTCGAGCATGCGTCGTCGACCGAATTCGGTCCGACCGATGAGCCCGTCGTCGGCCTGATGACCGAGTGGCTGAAGGGCAATATGCTCGAGAAGCGCAGAGCCACCGGCGATCTCGGCGGCACGATGCGGCTCGGCGCCTACCAGGCCGAACTCGCCAAGGGCTCGAAAATAGCCGAAATCTATGGCGACACGCAGATTTCCGAGCGCCACCGGCATCGCTACGAGGTCAACATCGACTACAAGCAGCGGCTCGAGGATTGCGGCCTGGTGTTTGCCGGAATGTCGCCCGACGGCGTGCTGCCGGAGACGGTCGAGTATCCCGACCATCCCTGGTTCATCGGTGTGCAATATCACCCCGAGTTGAAGAGCCGGCCGCTCGACCCGCATCCGCTGTTCGCCAGCTTTATCTCGGCGGCGGTGGACCAGTCGCGCCTGGTTTGATGCAGACTTACGTCGCGCTGCTCTATAGCATCATCCTGGGCGAGGGGCGGCGCGTGGTCATGGCCGACCTCAAGGCCATGGCCGAGGAACAGGGGCTGAAAAACGTCCGCACACTGGTCGCGACCGGCAATCTGATGTTCGAGGCGCGGGCGGGCGAAATCTCAAAGCTCGAGCAGCGGCTGGAACGGGCCTTCGAAAAGACCTTCGGCCGCCATGTCGACATCATCGTGCGCGGCGCCGATGACTGGCTGAAGCTCGCCGCCGCCAATCCGTTTCCCGGCGAATCCGCCGCTACGGCCGATCAGGTCGCGGTACGTGTGATGCGCGAGCCGGTGCCGGCGGATGCCGTTGAAGCGCTCCAGGCCCATGCCGCTGACGATGAGAGAGTGCTTTGGGTCGATGGCGATATCTGGCTTGTCTTCTCGCGCGAGCGGCCGGGCTCGCGACTACTGGCCGCCGCCAATCACAAGCGCTTCGGCGTCGGCACGTCGCGCAACTGGAACACGGTGCGGCGTCTGGCGGAGATGGTAGGCAGTAGGCAGTAGGCA
>CCNB01000018.1:0-33598 GCA_000824785.1 Mesorhizobium plurifarium
CGGCGGCCGGCGGCGCGGGCGGCGGCTGCGAGGCATCCGCCGACGGGATCTCGTCGGGCACGATCGTATCGGACGGCGTCGACTTCCAGGTGCCGGGCAACGGCCTCACCGGCACACCTTCATGCGCGGCCACCATGAATTCGTGCCAGGCCTGCGCCGGCAAGGCGCCGCCGGTGACCTTCTTCATCGGGCTGCCGTCGTCATTGCCGAACCAGACGCCCGTGGTGAGATTGGCGGTGTAGCCGACGAACCAAGCGTCGCGCGAGTTCTGGCTGGTGCCGGTCTTGCCGGCCGAGGGCCAGTTGAACGCCGCCTTCTTGGCGGTGCCGACCTCGACGGTGCCGGTCATCATCGAGTTCATCATGCCGACGATGTCGGCCTTGATGACGCGCGGCGCGCTGCCGGCGCTACCCTCGTAGAGCACCTTGCCGTTTGCTGTCGTGATGCGCTGGATGAAATGGATGTCCGGCTTGTAGCCGCCATTGGCGAAGGGCACATAGGCCGCGGTCAGCTCCAGCGGCGTCACTTCCGAGGTGCCGAGCGCGATCGAGGTGTTGGCCTGCAGTTCGGACTGGATGCCCATGCGATGCGCGGCCTCGACCACCGCGTCGGGGCCGACTTCCATGGTGAGCTGTGCCGCCACCGAGTTCAGCGACTTGGCCAGAGCGGTGGCCAGCGTGACCTTGCCGTAATATTTGCCGCCGTAATTATCGGGCGTCCATTTGCCGATTTTGATCGGCGCGTCGTTGCGGATGCTGTCCGGCGTGCGGCCGGCTTCCAGCGCCGCCATGTAGACGAAGGGCTTGAAGGCGGAGCCTGGCTGGCGGCGCGCTTCCGAGGCGCGGTCGAACTGGCTGGTCGAATAGTCATAGCCGCCGACCATGGCGCGCACCGCGCCGGAATCGTCGATCGACACCAGCGCTCCTTGGGTGACGTTGAGCTTCTTGCCGCTCTCGTCGATCAGCCTCCGGATCGACTGTTCGGCAAGCTTCTGCAGGTTGAGGTCGACGGTGGTGTTGATGACGATGTCGCCGCGCACGTCGCCGATGAGGTCGGGGAGTTCGTCCATCACCGTGTCGGCCACGTAGTTTTCCGAGCCGGTCCAATAGGACGGCGCGCGCGTCGCCGGCGCGCTCAGCGCCGTCTTGTATTCCTTGTCGCTGATCTTGCCGGTCTCGCGCATGGCGGCGAGCACGAGCTGCGCCCGCTCCTCGGCCGCCTTCGGGTCGCGCGCCGGCGAAAGCTTGGACGGCGCCTTGAGCAGGCCCGCCAGCAGCGCAGCCTCCGAAAGCGACACGTCGCGCGCGCTCTTGCCGAAATAGCGCCGCGAGGCTGCCTCGACGCCATAGGCGCCCGAGCCGAAATAGACCCGGTTGAGGTACATTTCGAGGATCTGGTCCTTGGTATGCTTGTGCTCGAGCCAGAGCGCCAGCAGCACTTCCTGCACCTTGCGCTCCAGGGTGCGGTCCGGCGTCAGGAACAGGTTCTTCGCCAGTTGCTGCGTCAGCGTCGAGCCGCCTTGCGAGAAATGGCCGCCGATGAGATTGGTGACCATGGCGCGCGACAGGCCGATCGGGTCGATGCCGAAATGCGAATAGAAGCGCCGGTCCTCGATGGCGACCACGGCCTCCGGGATATAGGGCGACATTTCGTGCAGGCCGACGGCCTCGCCGCCCGACGCGCCGCGATTGGCGATAAGCTGCCCATCGACCGACACGATCTTGATGTTCGGCGCGCGGTCCGGGACCGACCATGTCGTCGCCGCCGGCATCTTGGCGCCGTAATAGACGATGATGCCGGCCGCCGCGATGCCGCCCCAGATGCAGAGCACGAAGCACCAGTAGACCAGACGCATGGCGATGCCGAGCAGTCCGCGCCGGTTGCGATCGCGGCCGCGACCGCGCGATTTCGCCTTTGCGGATCTGCCCTTTGCAGCGGATTTGCGGGTGCGCGGCACGACGCGATCCTCCTCGCTCACCGAAAAGCCCTCGGAGGATTTCGCGCGCGGCGATCCCTCGAAGCTCGGTTCGATGCGACTGTCTCTGCGGTTCGCCATGCGCTCTTGCTTGTTGCCCCGGTGCCGATGGCGTTCGGGTTGAAGACTAGATGCGGCGGTTTAAAGGCGGGTTAAAGCAGGGTTTATGCAGCCTTTTGAAAACCCTTAGGATTTTCTCAATACAGCCGTTTCGCGGTCTCGGTCGGGCTGGGCCGGCCACCCTGCAGGGCGCCCTATCGTTGCGAGGTTGCTCAAAGTCCCGCTGCCTTGGCCAGATAGGGCGCCAGCGCCAGCGCGTAGGTTGCCGTGAGGTGATGGTTGTCGCGCAGCACCACGATGTTGCCGACCACCGCCGGGCAACTGTCCTTGCCGCATAGCGCATCGTTCATGTCGACCACGCTCACCCCCGCCACGGACCGGGCGGCGAGCGCGTAGATGTTTTCGCGTTCGACCTCGCTGCGAGGATTGACGCATTTGCCGGGATCGGTTCTGAGGCAATTGCGTGGATCGAACAGGCTGAAAGGTGTGTTGCGGATGGCGACGACACGCACGCCCTGGTTTGTGATCTCGCTCCAGACGCTGCGCAATCCCTCGATCATCGCGTCCCGCGCGACGCCGGTGTAGTTGCTCTGGCTGGTGATCACGAGATCGGGCTTCAGCTTCGCGATTTCGGCGAGAACCTTCTCCCGCCACAGCGCGCATTGCTCATACGGCTTGCCGTCGTCAAGGATGGTGACCCGGGTTACCGGGCAGGCCGCCTTGGTGAAGGTGACGAGCTTCCATTTTCTGTCCTTGGCGATCTTGTCGACGGCCGGCACCCATTGCGCCGCGTGGGAATCGCCCATCACGACAATGGTCCTCGTCCCCGTCGGGTCGCCAAGCTGGCAACCGGTCGCGTCAATGCCCTTCTGCTCCTGATGACATTTCAATGTGTAAATGACGGGCACGTCGCTGCCGATCTTACTCAAGGGAGGCAGCAGCTTGACGCCCTGGGGGACGACGGCGTTCGCCAGCAAGGCCGCAGGTCCCGGATAATTCGGCGTACCGATCTGGCTGGTGTCGATGGGCTGCCGGTCGACCGCATAAACGAGTCCGCCGGCCATCGCCACGCACACCCCGATCGCCGCCGTGCCGTCGATCAACGGCCGCCATGCCAGCGACGAGCGCGAATGGCGATAGGGCTGCTCGACGAAGCGATAAGAGAGATCGGAAACGGCCAGGGTGGCGATGATCAGCAGAACGCCATCGATCAGACCGATCGAGCCGCGCTGCGCCACATAGAAGATGATCAGCGGCCAATGCCATAGATAGATCGAATAGGAGCGGTCGCCGGCATAGCGCAGCGCCGCGATATCCAGGCCGCGGAAGCCGCCCACACGCACCCTGCCGGCCGCAATGACCAGAGCCGCGCCGAGCGTCGGCAGCAGCGCCTTGGAGCCTGGAAAATCGGTCGATCTTGAAAACAACACCGCCGATGTCAGCGCCGCCAGCATGCCGGCAACAGCCATCGCTGTCCGCGCGCGCCCGTTCGGCTGGAATCGATCGAGGGTCAGTGCCAGCAATCCCCCAAGGGCCAGCTCCCAGACCCGGGTGAAGGTCACGAAATAGGCCCATGCAGGATCGGATCGGGTGAGCGCGACGGAAGCCGCGAGCGAACCCGCCAGGACCACGCCGAGCACGAAGGTGAGCATTTGCACCGGCGAATGCCCGCGACGTCTGGCCCACCACAGCGCCGCGATCATCAGCACCGGCCAGACGATGTAGAACTGCTCCTCGATCGACAGCGACCAGAAATGCTGGACGGGGCTCGGCGCGTCCTCGGCGCCGAGATAATCCACGGCCTGTTCGGCAAGCCGCCAGTTCTGCACATAGAGCGCGCTTGCGATCACCTGCCTGGCGGTTTCTTCCCACCACGCGTCCGACACGAACAGCAGCGTTCCCACGAGCGTGACCAGGAGCGCGACGATCGCCGCCGGCAGCAGCCGCCTGACCCGGCGCGTGTAAAAGCCGACGAGCGAGATGCCGTTTTCGCTGAGCGCCATGCGCGTGAGCAGGCCGGTGATAAGGAAGCCGGAGATAACGAAGAAGATGTCGACCCCGACATAGCCGCCGGGAAGCGCTGCCGGCCAGATATGGAAAATCACCACGAAGGCTACGGCAAGCCCGCGCAGTCCCTGTATCTCCGGCCGAAATCCCCCCGGCGCAATGTCGTCTCGCAAAGCCAGTCTGTCCCTCACGGCGCCGGCGGCTGGCCGCCGTGATCAATTCTGCTGGATCGAAATGCCCTTGTCGTCGATCTTGAGCTCGACGCCTTTCGGCTTGGTGTGCTCGCGATAGACATAGATGCCGAGCGCGATGATCACCGCGATCAGCACACCGATGATGAGATAGAGCGTGTTCTGCCTCATTCGCGTCCCCTCGTTGCGACCAAGTCTCACACCTGCTTTGATCTCACGCCTGCTTTGAAAAGGCCGGCAGCGGGCGCCTACTGGTCGTCCTCATCGCCCGATGCTGGGCGCCAGCTCGTCGGATCGACCTTCTTTTGCGTGTCGCTGTCGGTGTAGACCCACCAGCCGCCATCACGATATTGGCCGATGGACTCGTTGACGACGCCGTCGCCGTCCTTCCACAGGATGGTGACCTTCGAGCCGTCCTTCGGCGCGCTTTCTATCGGTTTGCGCTCTGCCATCTCACTCCCTCCATGAACCGGCCCCCCATAGACCGGCCCCAACGTCCTTTCGACGCGCCGGGTTCCGTCAGCTATGCGCGAAGATGTCTTCCTCCGCCCAGCCCATCAGGTCGAGCTTGGCGCGCGTCGGCAGGAAACGAAAGCAGGCATCCGCCTCCTTGGTGCGATTTTCGCGCGCCAGGCGCGCCGCAAGCACCTCGCGCAGACGATGCAGGTAAAGCACGTCGGAGGCGGCGTATTCGAGCTGCTCGGGCGACAACGTTTCCGCCGCCCAGTCCGAGGATTGCTGCGCCTTGGACAGGCCTATACCGAGCAATTCGTTGCACAGGTCCTTCAGCCCATGACGGTCGGTGTAGGTGCGGACGAGCCGCGAGGCTATCTTGGTGCAGAACACCGGTTCCGCCATCACGCCGAAGGTATGATAGAGCACGGCGATGTCGAAGCGGCCGTAATGGAACAGCTTGGTGATCGCGCGGTTGCGGAGCAGGCTGACGAGGTTCGGCGCCTTCTTCTGGCCGGGCGCGATCTGGATGACATCGGCGCTGCCGTCGCCGGGCGAGATCTGCACCACGCAGAGCCGGTCGCGATGCGGATTGAGCCCCAGCGTCTCCGTGTCGATGGCCACCGCGCCGACATTGTAGCGGGCGAGGTCGGGCAAGTCGTTTTTGTGAAAACGGATGTCTGCGGTCATTCTCTTCTCCGGATCGGCTTAATCCGTCCTCGCTGCGATCCGGAGAAAAATCAACAAAAAGTTGAATCTCACGTCTTTCGTGAAACCGAACCTCAACGCGTCAGCGCGTCGAGGATGCGCGCCCAGGACCGCTGCCCCTTGTGGAAGGAGGTCAGCTCGTATTTCTCGTTCGGCGAATGAATGCGATCGTCGTCGAGGCCGAAGCCGACCAGCAGCGATTCCATGCCGAGATAAGTCTGGAAATCGCCGACCACGGGAATGGAGCCGCCACTGCCGATGGTCAGCGCCGGCTTGTCCCATTCGTCGGACAGCGCGTCCTTGGCCTTGGCGAGGAAAGGCGAGTCGTAGGAAAGCTGGATCGCCGGCGAGCCGCCATGCGGGTGGAACTCGACCGAGCAGTCGCCAGGAATGCGCTCGCGCACGAAGGCCTGGAAGGCGGCGCGGATCTTCTTCGGGTCCTGCTTGTGGACGAGCCGGAACGACACTTTCGCCGACGCTTCCGCCGCGATCACCGTCTTGAAGCCTTTGCCGGTGTAGCCGCCGATAATGCCGTTGAATTCCGCCGTCGGCCTTGCCCAGGTCATTTCAAGCACGGAGCGGCCTTTCTCGCCGGCCGGAATGGAGAGGCCGACCGGTCCGAGGAAGGTCTCGGCCGTCTCGCCCAGCCCTTCCCAGGATTTCAGCACCTGTGAAGGCGTCTCCTCGACGCCGTCATAGAAGCCCGGAATGGTGACGCGGCCGTCCTTGTCATGCACGTCGGCGAGGATTTTGGCGAGGATGCGGATCGGATTGGCGGCCGGGCCGCCATAGAGGCCCGAATGCAGGTCGCGGCTGGCCGCCTTGACGGTGACCTCCTCGCCGACCATGCCGCGCAGCGAGACGCAGATCGACGGCGTCTCGCGGTTCCACATGCTGGTGTCGCAGACCAGCGCGAAATCCGCTTTCAGCTCGTCGGCATTGGCCTCCAGGAACGGCTTCAGCGACGGCGAGCCGGATTCCTCTTCGCCCTCGAACAGGATGGTGACGCGGCAGGGCAGATTGCCATGCACCTGCTTCCAGGCACGGCACGCCTCGACGAAGGTCATCAGCTGCCCTTTGTCGTCGGCCGACCCGCGCCCTGTGATCACCTTGCGTCCGGGCGCGATCTCTTTGATCGAGGGCGCGAACGGATCGGTTTCCCACAATTCGACCGGATCGACCGGCTGCACGTCGTAGTGGCCGTAGAACAGCACATGCGGCGCGCCCGCCGGTCCCTCGTGATGCGCCACCACCATCGGATGTCCGGGCGTGTCGCGCACGCTCGCGTCAAAGCCGATCAGCTTGAGCTCGGCGACCAGCCATTCGGCACTCTTGCGGCAGTCGGCGGCGAAGGCCGGATCGGTGGAGATCGACTTGATGCCGAGCAGGCCGAACAGCCGCTCCAGGCTCTGGTCGAGATTCTGGTCGAGACGCTCGAGGACGGGGGAGATTCTGGACATGCTTTTTGCCTTTCGATTTTGGGCAGACCCTAAAGGGCCACGCCGAAAACGAAAAGCCGCGATCGTTAGACCAAGATGCAATCGTTGCGAGGATAAAAGAAGACCGCCGTGGTGGAGGGGGAACCACGGCGGTCTCTACTCGAAACGTTGCGGCAGCCCGGAGAGGGGGGATAGGCTGCCGCAGTTTGCCCGGGATAGGCGGGGGACGGGCCTTACTCCGGACTTCGGCGAAAAATGCCGATGACGTGTATTTGGGTCTGTGAACGTGGCGATTCAAGGGCACGAAAATTACACTTTTGTAACATGCCCGTGAGCGGCGAATTTTCCGTGCATGTCGCCCAAAAGTGTGCGGCGGTTTTGGGAAAACGACATCCACCAACAAAAAGACCCAAAGCGCGTCGCCTGAACCGGTTTCAGCGCGACGCGCTTTGCCGGACAGGAACTGTCAGGGGTGTTGCCCGAACCGGTGGGTTCCACCGCCTTTGGCATGGACCGCGAAGCCCGGCCGCGCTATCCCTGCCGGCATGAAACAAGGCGATCACCTCTTCCTCGTCGACGGCTCCGGCTACATTTTCCGCGCCTATCACGCGCTGCCGCCGCTCAATCGCAAATCCGACGGCTTGCCGACCAGCGCCGTGCTCGGCTTCTGCAACATGGTGTGGAAGCTGATGCAGGACGCCCGCAACACCAGCGTGGGCATTGCGCCGACGCATTTCGCCGTCATTTTCGACTATTCCTCGAAAACCTTCCGCAGCGATCTCTACCCGGAATACAAGGCAAACCGATCGGCGCCGCCTGAAGACCTGATCCCGCAATTCGGCCTGATCCGCCAGGCGACCGTGGCCTTCAACCTGCCCTGCATCGAGATGGAAGGTTTCGAGGCCGACGACATCATCGCCACCTATTGCCGGCTCGCCTGCGAGGTCGGCGCCGACACCACCATCGTCTCCTCCGACAAGGACCTGATGCAACTGGTCGGTCCGACGGTCCGTATGTACGATCCCATGAAGGATCGCCGGATCAGCATCCCCGAAGTGATCGAGAAATGGGGCGTGCCGCCGGAAAAGATGATCGACCTGCAGGCGCTGACCGGCGACTCGATCGACAACGTGCCAGGCGTGCCGGGCATCGGCCCGAAGACCGCGGCGCAGCTTCTGGAACAGTTCGGCGACCTTGACGGGCTGCTGGCGCGTGCCTCCGAGATCAAGCAGGACAAGCGGCGCGAGACCATCATCGCCAACGCCGACAAGGCCCGCATTTCGCGTCAGCTGGTGACGCTGAAGAACGATGTACCGCTGAAAGAGGGGCTGGACGACCTGGTGCTGCACGCGCCGGACGGACCGAAGCTGATCGGCTTTCTGAAGACCATGGAATTCATCACGCTGACGCGACGCGTCGCCGAGGCGACCGCGACCGAGATCGGCGACGTCCAGGCTTCCGCCGTCATCGTCGAGCGGGCCGATGCCGCCCACGGGCCCGATGTCGGCGCCGGAGCGCCACCGCGACAGCCGGCGCCACGATCAAACGGCGACGAAAGACCCGCCGCGCCGGTTAGGGGCGAGGACGCGCCGCCGCAGGGCGACACTCCATCGCTGCTGTCGGCTCTGCGGCTGGAACAGGCGTCGGCGCGCAAGATCGACCCTTCGGCCTATGGCGCGATCCGCGACACGGCCGCGCTGAAAGCCTGGATCGCCGAAGCCCGCGAGGCCGGCATTCTCGCTTTTGACGCCGAGACCAGCTCGTCCGACCCGATGCAGGCCGATCTCATCGGCCTGTCCATGGCGATCGCGCCGGGGCGGGCCGTCTATGTGCCGCTCGCCCACAGAACCGGCAACGGCGACCTGCTTGGCGGCGGCCAATTGGAAAACCAGATCCCGGTCCGCGAGGCGCTGGCGCTGCTGAAACCCCTGCTCGAGGACGGGTCGGTTCTGAAGATCGTGCAGGACATGAAATACGACATCGTCGTGATGAGCCGCCATGGCATCGAGGTCGCCCCGTTCGACGACACGATGCTGATCTCCTACGTGCTCGACGCCGGCACCTCCGGCGGCCACGATCTCGCCTCGCTGTCGGAGAAGTGGCTGGGCCACGCGCCGGCGACGAAAAAGGAGCTTGCCGGCTCGGGCAAGAGCGCGATCGGCTTCGACCAGGTCGATATCGAGCGTGCGACCGCCTATGCCGGCGAGCAGGCTGACCTGGCACTGCGGCTTTGGCAGGTACTCAAGCCGAGGCTGCCGGCCAAGGGCCTCGTTTCCGTCTACGAGCGGCTGGAACGGCCGCTGGTGCCGGTGCTGGCTCGCATGGAGCAGCGCGGCATCTCGGTCGACCGCCAAATCCTGTCGAGGCTGTCGGGCGAACTGGCGCAAGGTGCCGCCCGCGTCGAGGAAGAGATCTACGGGATCGTCGGCGAGCGCATCAACATCGGCTCGCCGAAGCAGCTCGGCGACATATTGTTCGGCAAGATGGGTCTGCCGGGCGGCTCGAAGACGAAGACCGGCCAGTGGTCGACCTCGGCGCAGCTGCTGGAAGATCTTGCCGCCGAAGGCCACGAACTGCCGCGCAGAATCGTCGACTGGCGCCAGCTCACCAAGCTGAAGTCGACTTACACCGACGCGCTGCCCGGTTTCATCAATCCTGGCACCAATCGCGTCCACACCTCCTACGCGCTGGCCGCGACGACGACTGGGCGGCTCTCGTCGTCCGATCCCAATCTGCAGAACATCCCGGTGCGCACCGCCGAAGGGCGTAAGATCAGGACTGCCTTCATCGCCGAAAAGGGCCACAAGCTGGTCTCGGCCGACTACAGCCAGATCGAGCTGCGCGTGCTTGCCCATGTCGCCGAGATCCCGCAGCTCAAGCAGGCCTTCGCCGACGGCGCCGACATCCACGCCATCACCGCGTCGGAGATGTTCAACGTGCCGGTCGAGGGCATGCCCTCGGAAGTGCGCCGGCGCGCCAAGGCGATCAATTTCGGCATCATCTACGGCATCTCGGCCTTCGGCCTCGCCAACCAGCTGTCGATCCCGCGCGAGGAGGCCGGCGCCTATATCAAGCGCTATTTCGAGCGCTTCCCGGGCATCCGCGACTATATCGAGGAAACCAAGGCCTATGCGCGGGAGAACGGCTTCGTCGAGACGATCTTCGGCCGCCGCATCCATTATCCGGAGATACGATCCTCCAACCCGTCGGTCCGCGCCTTCAATGAGCGCGCCTCGATCAACGCCCGGCTCCAGGGCACAGCGGCCGACATTATCCGCCGCGCCATGGTGCATATGGAGGAGGCCCTGGAGAAGGCGAAGCTGTCGGCCCGCATGCTGTTGCAGGTGCATGACGAGCTGATCTTCGAGACTGTGGAAGCGGAGGTCGAAGCGACGATACCCGTGGTGCGCAAGGTGATGGAGAACGCGCCGATGCCGGCGGTCTCGATGTCCGTGCCGCTGCATGTCGACGCGCGGGCGGCGGACAATTGGGACGAGGCGCACTGATGTGAGCGAGATGCTGCCGCTCTCGACGGCCACGCTGCTCTCTTTCGCGCTTGCTGCCCTGCTGATCGAGCTGACGCCGGGGCCGAACATGACCTATCTGGCTCTGGTGTCGGCCAATGATGGCCGCCGCGCCGGCTTCGCCACGGTGGCCGGCATCGCACTGGGCCTCGCCATTATCGGCGCCATCGCCGCCTTCGGCGTCGCCGAATTGATCCAGGCTTCCAGACTGCTCTACGAAGGGCTCCGCTGGGCAGGCACGCTGTTTCTTCTCTATCTGGCCTGGGAAGGCTGGACGGCCGGCACGGATGTGGTTTCCGCCAGCAGCACGCCGAACGGCAAGTATTTCACGCGCGGACTTGTCACCAACCTGCTCAACCCGAAAGCGGCGATCTTCTACATAGCCGTGCTTCCGACATTCATCGAGCCCGACAGGCCGGCACTCGCCCAGACCGCGTTGCTGACGACGGTCTATGTCGCAATCGCCACCGCCATCCATGCCATCATCGTGGTTTTGGCGGGGACGCTGGAGCCATTCCTCAACGATCCTCGCCGCGAAAGCATCGCCCGCAAGGTGCTTTCCGCCATGTTGGCCCTAGTCGCGATTTGGTTCGCCTGGTCGACGGCGCGTTAAAGCGATTCCAGGAAAAGTGTGAGCGGTTTTCCGTCCGGAATTGCGTAAAATAAAGAGATAGAGCGGGGCTGCGATTCTATTTTCGCTGACCGGCTCTGGCCGCCCAAAAGTATCTCAGGCTGCTTCAGCTCTGCACTTGGCGCACACGCCGCGAAACTCGATCACCGCCTTCTTGGCCGCGAATCCCGTCGAACGCACCCATTCGTCCAGTCGGTGGTCGACGTCGTGGTCGGACATCTCGGTCACCTGGCCGCAATTGTCGCAGATGGCAAAGGCCGTCATCGCATGGCTGTGGTCGTGCGGCTCGGCGCAGGCGACGAAGGAGTTGAGACTCTCAAGCCTATGCACGAAGCCGGATTTCACCAGCGTATCGAGTGCGCGATAGACCTGCAGCGGCGCACGGAAACCGCGCTCGCGCAACTGGTCCAGCAGCGTATAGGCGCTGAGCGGCCCGCTGGACGCCTCGAGCTTCTCGAGCACGCAGAGCTGGTTCTTGGTCAGCGCATCTCTTGCCGTCATTGTGTTCGCCCAATCGACGCCCGCATCAAATCTCGATGCGAACGACCTCAATTCCCTTGAGATAGCGACGAACGATTGATTTTGCCACTGTTTCCGCAGCGCGTCCCTTCCGAGGCGCGCGGACGGGGATGGTTCGCCGGCTTACTTGCGCGGCGGCCCCTTGCGTTCGGCCGAAGCCGCCCACAGGTTGATGTCGGACTCGCGCGCATACGTGTCGATTTCGGCGAGCTCGGCATCGGAGAACTCGAGCGCCTTCAGCGCGCCGACGCAATCCTCGACCTGCTCCGGCCGGCTGGCGCCGATCAGCGCCGTCGTCACCCGGCCCTTGCGCAGCACCCAGGCCAGCGCCATCTGCGCCAGCGTCTGGCCGCGGCGGCCGGCGATGGCGTTGAGCGCCTTGATGTTGGCGATCGACTTGTCGTTGATGAAGGCCGGCTTGAGCGACTTGCCTTGGCTGGCGCGGCTGCCCTCGGGGATGCCGCCGAGATATTTGTCGGTCAGCATGCCTTGCGCCAGCGGCGAGAACACGATCGAGCCGATGCCGAGCCCTTCCAGCGTGTCGAGCAGCCCATCCTCCTCGACCCAGCGGTTGAGCATCGAATAGCTCGGCTGGTGGATCAGGCAGGGCGTGCCGAGCTGCCTCAATATGTCGGCCGCTTCCCGTGTGCGCTGCGAATTGTAGGACGATATGCCGGCATAGAGCGCCTTGCCCGAGCGCACCGCATGGTCGAGCGCGCCCATCGTCTCTTCCAGCGGCGTCTCGGGATCGAAGCGGTGCGAATAGAAGATGTCGACATAGTCGAGCCCCATCCGCTTGAGGCTCTGGTCGAGGCTCGCCAGCACATATTTGCGGCTGCCCCATTCGCCGTAGGGACCGGCCCACATCTCGTAGCCGGCCTTGGTCGAGATGATCAGCTCGTCGCGGTAAGGGGCGAAATCGGTGCGCAGGATCTCGCCAAACGCGGTTTCCGCCGAACCGGGCGGCGGCCCGTAATTGTTGGCGAGGTCGAAATGCGTGATCCCGAGGTCGAATGCCTTGCGCACGAGCGCCTGCTTGGTCTTGTGCGGCGTGTCGTTGCCGAAATTGTGCCATAGCCCCAGCGAGATCGCCGGCAGCTTCAGACCGGACCGCCCGCAGCGGTTATAGACCATTGCCTCGTAGCGGTTCTCGGCGGCGACATAGGGCATGGGGGAATCCTCGGGATACAAGCGGCGCAGAGATCGCCACCGGATAAATTGAATCGATGCTTGTCCCTAATCATTACCCTCTCCCCGTCGAAACGGGGAGAGGGGTCGCCACCTAGTTTTTCTTTGCCAGCAGCGCCTTCGCGTCCTTGACGCCGAGCGCGGCCGGCCGCTCGCAGCTCGTCTGCATGGCGACATATTTGCCGCTTTCGCCGGAACGCAGGATGCCGGTCATCACATCGACGGCGTGCAGCGCCAACTCCATCGAGCAGCGGTGCGGCCGCCCTTCGGCGATCGCAATCGCCATGTCGGCAAGGCCTGCGGTGCGGTAGTTGGCCATCATGCCCTGGCCATGCATCTCGTTCGGCACGCCGAACGGATGGTTCCATTTGGGCAGCTTCTTCACCGGCTTGGCGCTGTCTGTGAAGCGCACCTCGCCGCCGAAGAAATTCGGGTCCGGCACGAAGACGGTGCCCAGTTCGCCGTAGAGCTCCATCGGCGCGTGGCCATGGCTCCAGACGTCCCAGGAGGTGTTGAGCGTGATCACCGCGCCATTGGCGAATTCGAGCAGCGCGTGGATGGTGGTCGGCGTGTTGACCGGGATCTTTTCGCCCGCGCGCGGCTTCGACGAGATCGTCCGCTCCTTGGCCGGCGTCGTGGCGAAGGCCGCCACTCGGCTGACCGGCCCGATCAACTGGATCAGGTTGGTGACATAATACGGCCCGATGTCCAGCACCGGACCAGCGCCCGGCTGGAAGAAGAAATCCGGGTTGGGGTGCCAGTGCTCCATGCCGTGGCCCATCACATGGCAGGTGCCGCTGGTGATCTTGCCGAGCTTGCCGCTGTCGATCAGCTCGCGCGCCAGTTGGTGCGCGCCGCCGAGGAAGGTGTCCGGCGCCGAACCGATGCGCAGGCCCTTCTTCTCGGCCCGTTTCTTGAGATCGAGCCCTTCCTTGATCGACAGCACGAAGGGTTTTTCCGAATAGACGTGCTTGCCGGCGTCGAGTACCGCTTTTGAGACTTCATAGTGCACGGCCGGGATCGTCAGATTGACGATGATGTCGATCTCGTCGTCCCGGAGCAGGTCGCTGACCGTCTCGGCGCGCAGCTTGAACTCCTTCGCGCGCGCCGTCGCGGCCTCCATGTTGATATCCGCGCAGGCGCGCATCTTGATGCCGCGGAACAGCGGCGCCAGCGAGAAATACGCCTTCGAGATGTTGCCGCAGCCGATGACGCCTACGCCAAGTTTATCTGCCATTTTCGATTACTCCTGCCAGCTCTTGGCTGCCGCGATCGAGCGGCGGGCATAGCGCTCGATGTCGTTGGGGTTGTCCTGCTCCATGATGAAATACTGCGCCGCGCTCTTGGCGCGCAATGCCTTGAACAGGCCCGCCCAGTCGACCGTGCCGTGGCCGACGTCCGACCAGCCGTCCTCGTCCAGCCCCTCGCCCGGCTTGGCGATATCCTTGACGTGGACGGCGACGATGCGCTTGCCGTGTTTTTCGATCCAGGGCGACGGATCGGCGCCGCCGCGGATCATCCAGGCGACGTCCATTTCCCAGCCGATGTCGGGCGCGGCGGACAGAATATGGTCCTGCGGCACCGAGCCGTCGGCGAGCGCCTTGAACTCGAAATCGTGGTTGTGCCAGGCAAAGCCGTAGCCGGCCTTCTTCGCCGTTTCGCCCACCTTGGCGAGACGCTCGCCGAAGCCGCGCCAGCCGGCGGCGTCGGACGGACGCTGGTCGGGCATCAGATAGGGGCAGATCATAAGCGTGATGCCGAGCGCGTCGGCGATTTTGCGCACGCCGTCGAAATCATTCTCCAGCGCGTCGATCGAGAAATGCCCGGTCGGCATGGCCAGCCCGTTCTTGTCGAGCTCGGCGCGGAACGCTTTGGGATCGTCATAGACGCCGCCGAAGCCTTCCACTTGGCTGTAACCGAGCTGCCCAAGCATTTTCACCACGCCGTTCCATGGCTGGAAATTGCGCGCGCTGTAGAGTTGGAATGACCAGTTCATCTGTCCTGTCCGTGCTGTTGGTCCTGGGAGGTTAAATTCGGTCGCCGGTTTGGCCGTCGAAGAGCGAGGCGCGCAGCGGATCGAAGCCGATGCTGACCGCATCGCCGTTCTTCGGCGTGCGTTCGGAGGTGACGCGCACGGTGAAGTTCTGCTGGCCGAGCTTCAGCCACACCAGCGTGTCGGAACCCATCGGCTCGACGACCTCGACATTGGCCGTCGCGGTGAAGGGCCAGCCCGTGCCGCTGTTGAAGGCGACATGCTCGGGCCGGATGCCGAACACGGCGGGGCCAGGCGCCGGCTCCTTCTCGAAGGCATAGGTCGCAAGCGGGATGCGCACATCCTCGACGGCAAAGTGCCAATCGCCGCCATCTTTCTCCAGCCTGCCGTCGATGAAGTTCATCGCCGGCGAACCGAGGAAGCCGGCGACGAAGCGGTTGACGGGGCGATTGTAGATCGTCTGCGGCGCGTCGAGCTGCTGGATCACGCCGCCCTTCATCACCGCGATGCGGTCGGCCAGCGTCATCGCCTCGATCTGGTCGTGGGTGACGTAGATCATCGTGTTCTTCAGGCGGCGGTGCAACAGCTTGATCTCGACGCGCAGCTCCGAGCGCAGCTTGGCGTCGAGATTGGAGAGCGGCTCGTCGAACAGGAAGACGTCGACGTCGCGCACCAGCGCGCGCCCGATCGCCACGCGCTGGCGCTGGCCGCCGGACAGCGCCGAGGGCTTCCTCTGCAACAGCGGCTCGATCTGCAGGATCTCGGCGGCGCGGGCGATGCGCTTGGCGATCTCGTCCTTCGGCACGCCGGCGACGCGCAGGCCGAAGGAAAGGTTCCGCTCCACCGTCATCTGCGGGTAGAGCGCGTAGGACTGGAACACCATGCCGATGCCGCGGTCCTTCGGCTCTTCCCAGGTGACGTTCTTGCCCTTGATGAAGATGCGCCCGTCCGAAATGTCGAGCAGGCCGGCGATGCAGTTGAGCAAGGTCGACTTGCCGCAGCCGGACGGCCCAAGCAGCACGATGAACTCGCCATCGGCGACATCCAGGTTGAGCGTCTGCAGCACCGAGACGGCGCCGAAATTGAGCGACAGGTCCTGGATCGAAACGCTGGGATTGGCGATTTCAGCTGCCATCATCATCCTTTCACCGCGCCGGCGGCGATGCCGCGCACGAAGAGCTTGCCGGAAATGAAATAGACGATGAGCGGAACCAGCCCCGTCAGGATGGTCGCGGCCATGTTGACATTGTATTCCTTCACGCCCTGGACCGAGTTGACGATGTTGTTGAGCTGCACCGTCATCGGATAGGTGTCGGGGCGGGTGTAGACGACGCCGAACAGGAAGTCGTTCCAGATGCCGGTCACCTGCAGGATGATGGCGACCACGAAGATCGGCAGCGACATCGGCAGCATGATGCGCAGATAGATGCCCCAGAAGCCGGCGCCGTCGACGCGCGCCGCACGGAACAGCTCCTCCGGCATCGAGGTGAAATAGTTGCGGAACAAGAGCGTCAGGATCGGCATGCCGAAGATCGAATGCACGATCACCAGTCCGGTCAGCGTGCCGTAGATGCCGATCTCGCGCAGGATGATGACGATCGGATAGATCATCACCTGGTAGGGGATGAAGGCGCCGACGATCAGGATGATGAAGAAGGTGTCGGCGCCCTTGAAGCGCCAGTTGGCCAGGGCATAGCCGTTCACCGAGGCGATCGCGATCGAGAGCAGCACCGACGGCACGGTGATGCGCACGGAATTCCAGAAGCCGCGCGAGAGCCCGTCGCAGTTGAGCCCGGTGCAGGCGCTCGCCCAGGCTTTGACCCAGGGCTCGAAAGTGATCTCCATCGGCGGCGAGAAGATATTGCCGAGGCGGATTTCCGGCATGCCTTTCAGCGACGTGACGATCATCACGTAGAGCGGCAGAAGATAGTAGAGCGCCACGACGATCAGCGTGCCGTAGAGGAAGATGTTGCGGCGCGACAGCACGTGCCGCGGTTTCGGCCCGCTCGGGCCGGTGGCATGGCGCCGCAGCGCCTGTGCGCTGGTGGACAGGGAGGCGACGTCAGCCACGCTTCTTGCCTCCGAATTCGAGATAGGCCCATGGCACGATGACGATCACCACCGACAACAGCATCATGGTCGAGGCGGCAAAACCCTGGCCGAGATTCTGGGCGAAGAACATGTAGTCGTAGACATATTTCGCCGGCACTTCGGAGGCGATGCCGGGGCCGCCGCTGGTCTGCGCCACGACCAGGTCGTAGACCTTGACGATGCCGGCGGCGATGATCACCAGCGTGGTGATGAAGACCGGCCGCATCATCGGGATGACGATGAAGAGATAGGTCTTCCAGGCGGGAATGCCGTCCACCCTCGCCGCCTTCCAGATATCCTCGTCGATGCCGCGCAGGCCGGCGAGCATCAGGCACATGATCAGCCCCGTGCCCTGCCAGAGCGCGGCGATCGAAATGCCGTAGATGACGATGCTGGAATTGTAGAGCGGATCGAAGCTGAAGCTCGTCCAGCCGAGGTCGCGCACGACGCGCTGCACGCCGAAATCCGGATTGAGCAGCCATTGCCAGACCAGCCCGGTGACGATGAAGGACAGCGCGAAAGGATAGAGGAAGATGGTGCGGAACGTGTCCTCGAAGCGGATCTTCTGGTCGAGCAGGGCTGCAAGCAGGAAGCCGATGACCAGCGAGAACACCAGCGAGATCGCGCCGTAGATCAGAAGGTTCTCGATCGACACCAGCCAGCGCGATGTCGACCAGAGCCGGTGATACTGGTCGAGCCCGACGAAGTTGAGCCGCGGCAACAGCTTCGAATTGGTGAAGGAATAGAGCACCGTCCAAGCCGTGCCGCCGACGAACACCACCAGCGCGGTGAGCACCATCGGGATCGATGCGACCTTGGCGTTCAGGTTACGGAAAAGCTTACTCGGGCGTTCGCTGTTGCTCATCTCGGCAGCCGGGCTGGGACAATGAGGGCGTCATGCTCCCGACCCCGCTGGAATGGGGCCGGGAGCCGGCGGGGGCGCCGGTTGTTCAGTCCGCTGAGCCGATGATCTCGGCGAAGCGCTTCTGCGCCTCTTCGAGCGTCATATCGGGCTTGGCGAAGAACTCGGAGAACAGGTCTTCCTTCTGCTTCTGGCTGTCTTGCGAGAGCAGTTGGTCCGTCCACGGCATGACGGCGCCCTTGGCGAGAATGGCGAGGCCCTTCTTCATGCAGTCATTGGCCGTGTTGAGGTCGACGTCGCCGCGCACCGGCAGCGAGCCCTTCTTGAGATTGAAGGCGACCTGGGTCTTCGGATCGAGCAAGGTTTCGGCCAGCACCACCTGCGCCTTGGCCTTCGCCTCGTCCTTGAGCAGCGGGAAGTAGAAGGCGTCGCCGCCGGTGGCTATGACTTCATTCAGGCCGAGACCGGGCAGGCAGGTGTAGTCCTTGCCGGCGGTCTTGCCGGCGACCTGGAACTCGCCCTGCGCCCAGTCGCCCATGATCTGGCCGGCGGCCTTGCCGGTGATGACCAGATTGGTCGCCTGGTTCCAGTCCTGGACATTGGTGTTCTTGGCCATCTTGCGGGCGTCGTCCGCCGCCTTGAACACCTTGGCGATCTCCGGACCGGCCGCGAAGGCGGCGTCCTTGTCCTTGTAGACCTTGAGGAAGGTGTCGGTGCCGCCGACCGCGGCCATCAGCACGTCGAAGGCGCCGGAGGCCTGCCAGGCCTGTCCGCCGACCGCGAGCGGGATGATGCCGGCCTTTTCCAGCGCCGGAGCGTCGGCCACGAATTCATTCCAGTCCTTCGGCAGCGGCAGCCCGGCCTTCTGGAAAGCCTCGTTGGACAGCCACAGCCACTGCCAGGAGTGGATGTTGACCGGCACGCAATAGATCTTGCCGTCGATGGTGCAGCTGTCGAGCAGGCTCTTCGGCCGCACGATCTCCGTCCACTTGTCCTTGGTGGCGATGTCGGTGAGGTCGCGCATCAGCCCGGCCTGCACCAGTTCCTCGGCCTGACGGCCGTGGTTGAACTGGGTGGCGCCCATTGGATCGCCGCCGGTGATGCGGCTGATCATGATCGGCCGCGCCGTGCCGCCGGAGCCGGCGATGGCGCCGTCGACCCAGTGATTGCCCGTCGCGTCGAATGCCTTGGCAAGCTCGGCCACCGCCGCCGCCTCGCCGCCCGAAGTCCACCAATGGGTGACTTCCAGGTCGGTCGCGGCCGCCGGACCGGCGACGTTGAGCGCAACCGTCGCGGCAAAGGCGGCAGTCAGGAATTTGTATCGCATTTCGGCTTCCTCCCAGAATCTGAAACGTTACAGATTTTCGATACGGCAAATGACCTGCATAGGCAACCCCTCGCCTCAAGGCAGATTGAGATTTTTTCGAGCCACGAACAAAATCTTTCTATCAAAGTGCCAATGCCGGTATCAAAGTGGCCGGCCGGCGCCGGAATCAACCCCAAAACGATATTTCTTTGTGATTCCAAGGGCTTTCGGCTCACCTCCGGACCCGGATGTGAAAAGGTCGCGACCTTGCCGGTCAATCACGAAGATTGGCAATCTGTAACGTTTCAGTATATTGAACCCAGCCACGGGCCAAGGGTCGCGCAATTGTCAACACCGCACGATTGCCGGTCGGCCCCGCGGCTGCTATGCGCCTGACGGGCGGGACGAATGGATAGACGGGTAACGAAGAAGGGCGACGACGACGCGTCGGGCAAGGAGCGGCCAACGCTGAAGACGCTTGCCTTCATGACCGGGCTTGGCGTCACGACGGTCTCGCGCGCGCTGAAGGATGCGCCCGAGATCGGCGCCGAGACCAGGCGTCGCGTCCAGCTCGTCGCCAAGCAGATCGGCTATCGTCCGAACCGCGCGGGCGTGCGCTTGAGGACAGGCAAGACCAACGTCATCTCGCTTGTGCTGAACACCGAGCACGAGCTGATGAGCTTCGTCTCGGACATCATCTACGGCGTCACCGAGGTGATCGCCGACACGCCCTACCATCTGATCGTCACACCCTATTCACGCTCACAGGATCCGCTCGACCCGGTGCGCTACCTGGTCGAGACGGGCTCGGCCGACGGCGTCATCATCTCACGCACCCAGCCCAACGATCCGCGGGCGCGCTACATGCTTGAGCACGGCATTCCCTTCGCCACGCATGGCCGCACCGACATGGGGTTGGTGCATCCCTATCACGACTTCGACAATTACGCCTTTGCCGGGGAGGCCGTCCGCTATCTCGCCGGCAGGGGCCGCAACCGGCTGGCGCTTGTCACCCCGCCGGTCGGCCTCACCTATTACGGCCATACGGTGAACGGCTTTGCCGATGCGCTGAGCGAGGTGGGGGCCTCAGAGGTGCCGTTCAACACCGTCTCCATCGACCAGTCGATCGAGCAGATCAGGACGCGGACCGCGCAATTGATGCGGCGCAAGGACCGGCCCGACGGCTTCGTCAGCAGCGCCGCCGCCGCGACGCTTGCCATCGTTGCCGGCATCGAGGATGCCGGGCTGAAGCTCGGCCGCGACGTCGACGTGGTGTCGAAACAATCGTCGGAGCTGCTGCATCTGTTCCGACGGGAACTGCTCGTCGTCAACGAGAATTTTAGGCTCGCCGGCTCCGAGCTCGCCCGCGCCGTGCTCGGCTGGATTGGCGGCAAGGACCCCGGCTCGCTGCAATCGCTCAGCACGCCGAGCGAGGTTTTGCCTTATCGCGGATAGTCCTGGTTCCTGACCAAATGATTTTCGCCGGGTTGCGACCACGGCGGAGATTTGCCGGAACCCCTCAGCTTCGTCATCCACGGGCGGAGCGGGAGCGAAGCGGACGCGCAGACCCGAGGATCCATTCCGTGAATTCCGAGAGCTGCAACGATGCAGACAGAGGCGCTATCGGAGCGCTTTTCTGAACCGCTGCATTCTATGGCAGGCGTCACGGCATGGATCCTCGGGTCTGCGCCGCGTCGCTTCGCTCCTTGCTTCGCCCGTGGATGACGACGGGAGAGCCGTCTGAGCCAAACCTAAGCTGCCCCGCTGCCCCACGGCCCGTGAAACGCGCCCTGCTCGCCGATGCGCTCAAAGCCATGCGCGCCGAAGAAGTCGCGCTGCGCCTGGATGAGGTTCGACGTGCCGCGTCCCTGCCGGTAGCTGTCGAAATAGGCGAGCGCCGAGGACAGCGCCGGCACCGGCGAGCCGGCCTCGGAGGCGCGCGCCACGATGCGCCTGAGCGACGGATGCGCCTCCTTCATCATGGCGATGAAGGCCGGCGCCATCAGAAGGTTGGTGGAAGCGCTGCCGGAACCGAGGGCCTCGGCCATCGTGTCGAGCATCTGCGAGCGGATGATGCAGCCGGCGCGCCAGATCTTGGCGATGGTCGGCATCGGCAGGTTCCAGTTGAACTCCTTCGAGGCGCCGCTCATCACCGCGAAGCCTTGCGCGTAGGCTGCGATCTTGCCGGCGAACAGCGCCAACTCAAGGTCCTTGAGCAGCGCGGCCTTGTCGCCCGAGATCTTCTCGACGCCGATATTGCCATACGCCTTTTCCGCCGCCTGCCGCTCGTCCTTGATCGAGGACAATACGCGCGCCGCCACCGCGGCCTCGATTGCCGTCGCCGGAATGCCGAGCTGCTGCGCCTCGATGACCGACCATTTGCCGGTGCCCTTCTGCCCCGCGCGGTCGAGAATGATGTCGACCACCGGCTTGCCGGTCTTGGGATCGTCGGCGGCCAGCACCTTGGCGGTGATCTCGATCAGGTAGGAGTTGAGCCGGCCCTGGTTCCAGCCGCCGAAAACCTTGCCGATCTCCTTGGGCGCCATGCCGAGCCCGTCGCGCAGGATGCCGTAGATCTCGGCGATCATCTGCATGTCGGCATATTCGATGCCGTTGTGGATGGTCTTGACGAAATGGCCGGCGCCATCATGGCCGAGCCAGGCCGCGCAAGGCTCGTCCTTGAACTTGGCGGAAATCGCCGTCAGCACTTTCTCGACGCGCTTCCAGGATTCTTCGGTGCCGCCGACCATGATCGACGGGCCATGGCGCGCGCCTTCCTCGCCCCCCGACACGCCCATGCCGATGAAGGTCAGGCCCGAGCCGGACAGCTCCGAGAAGCGCCGCATCGTATCGCGGAAATTGGCGTTGCCGGCATCGATGACGATGTCGTTGTCGGAAAGCACGCCGCGCAGTGCCGCGATCTGCTCGTCGACCGGCTTGCCGGCCAGCACCATGATGATGATCGGCCGCGGCGGGCGGATCGCCGCGGCAAGCTCCTCCAGGCTGTAGCAGGGAACGACCATATCCTTCAGCGCGCCGGCGCTCTCGACGAAAGCGTCGGTGCGTGACGGCGTGCGGTTGAAGACGGCGATGCGATGCCCGTGCTCGGCGATGTTGAGCGCCAGGTTGGAACCCATCGTGCCAAGGCCGATCAGGCCGATTTCGGCTTTTTCCATCGTTTCTTCCCTGCTTTCGAATGCTTGTTGTGGCCGCGTTTCGGGCGATGCCCACTGTTTCGCAAGATGAATGACGGGCCTTGGCGGCGGCGTCAACCGCCTCGCCGATTTGTGTCGCGTTAGCGCTGAGTGAGATTCAGGTCAGGCCGAGCCGAGAACGATGGTTCTCGAGAACCGGAGCGGAGCGTACTTAAAGTACGTGAGCACCGGAAGCGCAGAAAACCATCGTTCGCAGGCCGGCCTCACCTGAATATCACTCACCGCGGATGTCGATCGGCGCTTCGATTTTGACCACCTCGAAGTCCGAAACGAGGATATCGAGCCTTGCGTTCCAGCGGCCGGGCAGCGGAATGACGAGATTGTCGACTCGCCAGGTCCCATCGCCCGGCTTCGTCGCCGGCCGCTTGATCGGCTCGATGCCGGAATCCGGCTTCGACAGCACCAGCGTCACCGCCTTGGCGTCGAGCGGCCCGAAATCGCCGGTCATGATCATCATCGAAGCAGCGACCTCGCCGGCATGTCCAGGCGTGATGCTGAGATCGGCCATCGCCTTCAGCGTGTGGATGTGGATCGACGCCGGCTGCGCCGCGGCGATCGCCAGCGCGCGCGGCGGCGGAGTGAAACGCCAGCCGGCGGCGACGCCGAAGATGGCCAGCACGATGACCACCTCGATACCGATCGAGCGCACCAGCCGCCGCTGCACCTCGGTGTCGCCGGCCTCGGCGGGCGCCGTTAGAGTCCAGCGATTGACCGCCGCAAGCGTGAATAGGAAAAGCAGCAGCGCCAGCTTCAGGAGCAACAGCCGGCCATAGGACGTGTTGATCAACGCTGCCGGTTGCTCAACCTGGATGATTGCCAGCACGATGCCGCTGGCGGCGAGCACGGCGACGACCGGCAGGATCGCGCGGGAGAAGCGCCGCAGAAAGGCTTTTGCCTCCGCCGGCTGCTGCCGTAACGCCAGGCCGAGCGGCGCCAGCGAACCGGCCCAGAAGGCTATTGCGGTGCCGTGCAGGAACACCAGCGGCCGCGTCAGCCATTGCGGCTCGGCGGCACTGGCATGGCCGCTCGCGGCAAGGGCGGCGCCGACACCGAGCAATGCTGCGCTCGCCGACAGCTTGCGAAAGCCTGCCGGCCCGGCGAGCGAAAGCAGCGCGAGGCCAAGCGCGATCAGGCCGATCAGCACCGTCCAGACGTAGCTCGTCTCCAGCGCGGTCTTCCAGACTGTCGGTGCCGCAAGGCGCGCGAGCGGCGCGCCGAGCCCATCCAAGCCCTGCAGGCCGAGCGACACCGGCGCTGCAACGAGGCCGCAAAGCAGAGCGGAAGCGACAAGGCGTTGGCCGCGGCGCCAGTCCTCGGCCAGCCAGGCGAGCGCGAACGCGCCGCCGGCGCCGAGGAAGAGGCCGGCATAGAGAAAGAGCCTGGCCACCCAGATCGCCCCGCGCAGCGTCCAGTCGACGGCTTCGCCCGCCACCGGCGCCGCGCTTGGCGCCCCGATGGAAAACAGCGCCGAGCCGCCGACCGGATGGCCATCGACCGACACCACCCGCCAGCTGAGCACATGCGTGCCGGATTTGAGCGTCTCGGGATTGTCGATCTCGACCGTCTGGTCGTTGAGGCGGAAGGATGTCAGCGCAAGCTGCGAGCCGTCCGGCCGCACGAGTGTCAGCACCAGCGGCGAGACGGGCTCGCTGAAGGTCAGCGAGAATTTGGCGGGACTTTGCGTCAGCACCGCGCCGTCCGCCGGGTCGGTCGCGACCAGCGCCGCATGCGCGAAGGCGCGGCCGGGCATGGCCAATACCGCCATCGCCACGAGCACCGCCACCAGCCAGGAAAGCAGGCCGGCATGCAGGCGGATCGTCGAGGAAGGCTGTGCTGCGTTCATGCCGTCACAACAGGAAATGGTGGCGCGCCCCGATGGAGCGCGCCAACGAAAGATCATTTCTTCGGCAGCAATTTGATGCCGGGCGCCGGAGTTTCCAAGGCGTCCTCGCCCTGGCCGGCCGCCGGGATCTCAATCCAGCGATCGGTCGCGTCGCCGCATTCCTGCACCACCGGGAAATAGAGCATCTGGCCGGCCGGCAGATCGGCCGCCAGCGAGGCGCGGAACACGAACTCGTCATAGAACTCGTCAGGCAAATTGCCGCCGCTCCAATCCACTTCCTTGACGCCGGTGGTCAGCGTTTCGCCATAGAGCTGGTAGGATTTCTCGTACTTGCCCTTCTTGGTCTGCAGCGTCCAGCCGGGCTTGGGTATCGGCTTCACTGAAATCACGCCTTCAGGAATCTGCACGCGCACCGCGGTCGTCGCCTTGCCCTCGCAGCCATGCGGCACGCGAAAGACCGCCTTGTAGGTCGAGCCGACAGCCGCTTCCTGCGTTTCGAGCGTGATGTGGGCGAGCGCGGCATTGGTCCCGAACGCGCAAAGCACGCCCGCCGCCAAAAGATATTTCTTCATGAATTGTCCCTCTGATTTCGAACAGGCGGATTACTCGGCGTGGTCCATGTCCATATCGCCACTGCCCGTCTCGCCCATGCCTTCGACGACAAACTCGACCTTGACGCTGCCGGCCTTCTCGAAGGTCACCGTCGCCGGGAACTTCTCGCCCTGCTTCGGCTGTCGCTTCAGGCCGACGAACATCAGGTGATAGGCACCGGGCTTCAGCGCGACCTTGCCGCCGGCCGGGATCTCCAGCCCACCCTCGACCGGCCGCATGGTCATGACGCCGTCCTTGACGCCCATCTCATGCAGTTCGGCCTTGTCGGAGATGTCGGAGGAAATCGACAGCAGCCGGTCGGGCGCGCTGCCCTTGTTGGTCACAGTGAAATAGCCGCCTGCCACCTTGGCGCCGGGCGGCGTCGCCCGCGACCAGGGGTGCTCGATCTCGAGATCGCCGACCTTGAACTCATGCGCGAGGGCGGCGGGAATGCAGGCGACGAGCAAAAGCAGGGTGAGCACGGCGAGGCCGACGCGATGCTGGAGGTGGAAGGGCGGCGCGCCGCGAAAGGCGAAGGCTTGCGCCATGGAAAGAAGATTGGACATGGTTGCTCCATGAATATGAGGATCGCGCCGCTTTGCGGCCGCGACAGTCTGATCTTTGGATGAATAGTCTCGCGGAAGGTTCCGCGGATCAGACCATTGCCGGCGGCGCGCGCGGATTGGCCGGAGAGCGATCACGGGCGAAGTCGAGATGCTGGAAGGCCGGGACCACAAAAGCGACGGTCTCGGACGCCGTCGCCCCATGAAGCGCACTCGCTTCCGGCGGCGGCAGATGCGCCGGCGAAACCATGCTGCAGCCGAGCGAGCAGCAGGCCGGCATGTGCTGCTGGTGGGGATCCCCACCGGGTAGTTTTACGGCCCCTTCATGCGTGCAGATGACGTTGCCGAAGGCGTCGAGCTGCGACGGCGCGCCAAAGGCGAAAGCGCCGAGAGAGGACTGAAGCAACAGAAGCAGCGCCGCGACGAACGCGGCCGGCATGCTCCATCGTTTCGGCCTTATATCCAACGCCAAGCCTCTCTCGGAAACTTGATCGACCCTAACATGGACGATGCGGCCGGAAAATCGGCAAAACCGCGCTGCGGCAACACGGCACGATGCGTCTGTTCTTGTGGGTCTGTTGAGATTCAGGTGATGCCGGCCTGACCTGAATCTCAACAGACCCTAGGCGGGCTGCGCCTGCCGTCCTTCGGGAATCGAGCTCAGCAGCGTCTGGCGCGCCGACTTCAAATGCTTGCGGCAGGCGGCGTCAACCTTGCCGGGATCGCGCGATTTCAACGCCGCGATATAGGCAAGATGCTCCTGCACGGCGACCTCGTTGCGCTGGCGCTCCTCGGCCTTGTTCCATTGGTAGTGGTAGTGGAAGATCATCGCGATCACATCGTAGAAGTCGACGATGAAGCGGTTGTGCGAGGCGCGGTGGATCAGCCGGTGGAAGCGCTCGTCGAGCTCGGAGAATTCGTTGAAGCGCGTGGCGATCTCGCTGGCGAGCTGGCGATGCTCGACCTCCAGCCGGTCGAGATCGGCCCACACCGCGCTATCCTCCGGCAGCGCGGCAAAAGCCGCCGCCGAGCGCAGCTCGAACATCTCGCGGATTTCGGTCAGTTCCAGCGCGAAGGCGCGCGTGAAGCCCTTCAGCACCCAGTGGCTGTTGCGCCGCTTCTCGATCAGCCCGAAGCGCGAGAAGCGGATCAGGAACTCGCGCACGCTGGTGGTGCCGACGCCGATCTCGCGCGCCAGCTCCAGCTCGTTGATCTGCATGCCGGCCTCGGCGCCCTCAGCCAGCAGGCGCCGCATGAAGGAGCGCTCGATGATCTCGGCCAGCGAATCGGTTTCCTCCTCGGGGAAGAAATCCTCCGGCCGTGGCGCCCTGAGCACCGTCTTGCTGCGCTTGTTCCAGGCGATCAGCCCGGTTTCTTCCATGCGTGAAAGAATGCTGCGCACCGTGGTGCGGCTGACGCCGAGCAGCGTGCCGAGCTCCGGTTCCGAAGGCAGGCTCTTGGTTTCGTCGAGCAGCCGCAGACAGCGGTTGAAAGCGTCCTTGTAGACGTTGTTGCTCTTCGACATGTCCCGTATCCCCCAACGCTTGCGGCGGCTGGCCGGAAGCGCGATATGATCGGTCTCCTAGCGCAAGCCTCCGAAAAGCGGAACGTTTTTCGCCGGCTTGCCAAACGGGCAGGCTCGGGCATCTATAGGACGCGCGCCACCTGCAGCGAAAAAACAATTGACGCAAAAATGTTTTTTCCCGATAAAAGACATTACCTTTAAACGGGCGCAAGTCAATCCGCCCGCATTCCCAGGATCACCCAGGACAGCCGCCCGTGACCGTTGCAAACACCATCCTTCTCTCCCCCTCCGATAATGTCGCCGTTGCCAATGGGCGCATCGAAATCGGCACGCCACTGCCGGGCGGCGCCGCCGCGACTGCCGTGATCGAGCCCGGCCACAAGGTGGCGATCAAGCCGATCGCCGCGGGCGAAGCGGTGGTGAAATACGCGCAGGCGATCGGCCGCGCCACGCAAGACATCGCGCCTGGCGAGCATGTTCACTCGCACAATCTGGTGTTCGAGAGCGGCCGTCTGCCGGTGGTGCCGCCGAGCGAGGCCGAGCACGCCACCGAGGCCGACCGCAAGCGCACCTTCATGGGCTACCGGCGCGCCGACGGCCGCGCCGGCACGCGCAACTTCATCGGCATCATCGCCAGCGTCAATTGTTCGGCCACCGTCTGCCACGCCATCGCGGACGAGGCCAACCGCAGGATTCTGCCGAAATATCCCGGCATCGACGGCTTCGTGCCGATCGTCCACGGCCAGGGCTGCGGCATGAGCGGCACGGGTGACGGCATGATGGTTCTGCACCGCACGCTTGCGGGCTATGCGCGCCATCCGAATTTCGGCGGCGTGATGATGGTCGGGCTGGGCTGCGAGGTCAACCAGCTCACCCTCTACGGCCAGAAGGGCGTCGCTGCCGGAAAACGCCATTTCAACATCCAGGAGGCCGGCGGCTCGCGCAAATCGGTCGAGAAGGCGATGGGCGTGCTCACCGAGATCGCCGAGGAAGTCGGCCACCTCAAGCGCGAGCCCATCCCGGTCAGCGAGATCGTCGTCGGGCTGCAATGCGGCGGCTCGGACGGCATGTCCGGCATCACCGCCAACCCGGCATTGGGCGCCGCTGTCGACATCCTGGCCGGCGTCGGCGGCATCGGCATCCTGTCGGAGACGACCGAGATATACGGCGCCGAGCACCTGCTCGCCTATCGCGCCGCCTCGCCCGAGATCGCCGCCAAGCTCGACGGCTTCGTGAAATGGTGGGAGGACCACACCGCCAAGCACGGCGCCTCGATCGACAACAATCCCTCCCCCGGCAACAAGCGCGGCGGCCTGACCACCATCCTCGAGAAATCGCTAGGCGCCGTCGCCAAGGGCGGCCAGACGCCACTCAACGGCGTCTTCGGCTATGCCGAGAAGGTAACCGGCAGCGGCCTGGTGTTCATGGACACGCCCGGCTACGACCCGGTCTCGGCCACCGGCCAGGTGGCCGGCGGCGCCAACGTCATCGTCTTCACCACCGGCCGCGGTTCCTGCTTCGGCTGCCGGCCGACGCCGTCGATCAAGGTCGCCACCAACTCGACCATGTATCACCAGATGGAAGAGGACATGGACGTAAATTGCGGCGTCATCGCCTCGGGCGAGAAGACGATTCCCGGCATGGGCCGCGAGATCTTCGAGCTGATCATCGAGACGGCGTCCGGCCGCAAGACCAAGAGCGAGGCGTTCGGCTACGGCGACAACGAATTCGTGCCCTGGCATCTCGGCGCGACGCTTTAACCTCGGGCCATTATCCCGGCAGCAACGCTGCGGGCAGCAGGAAGTCTGCCTTCACGATTGCGCGACCTTACGATGGAATGAATATTCCATATTGACAGTAATGTGAAATTATCGTTCCATATCGACAAAGGAGGAACGGAAGCGCCCATGTGCCGCCAGGGAGGAGCTGGCGGAGCCGGACAAAGCTGATCCGGCATCACACAAACGGCACCAGACACCGCTTGCATCGGCCATGGCGATGCATTATCAAAAAACGGTATCTGTTTTTTATTGATAAAGTTCTGTTTGGGCCGCGCCTATCCAGATGGAGCTTCCGAAACCTTCACCAGGCGACTTTAGGGAGGAACCTAATGAAATTCGTGACCAGCCTTCTCAACCGCCGTGCTTTCGTGGCCTTGGCCGCCGCGTCGATGCTCGCCGGCGCAATGCATTCCGCGCCCGCCTCGGCGGCCGACGTGACCATTCCGATCATCGTCAAGGACACCACCTCCTTCTACTGGCAGATCGTTCTGGCCGGCGCCCGCAAGGCGGGCAAGGACCTCGGCATCAACGTGCCGGAGCTCGGCGCCCAGGCCGAAACCGACGTCAACGGCCAGATCTCGATCCTCGAAAACGCCGTCGCCAGCAACCCGGCGGCCATCGTCATCTCGCCGACCGAGTTCAAGGCGCTCGGCAAGCCGATCGACGAGGCGGCCTCGAAGGTCAAGGTCATCGGCATCGACTCCGGCGCCGACTCCAAGGCCTTCACCTCCTTCCTCACCACAGACAACGTCCAGGGCGGCCGCGTCGCGGCTGACGGTCTCGCCGCCGCGATCGGCGCTGCCAATGGCGGCAAGGTCGAAGGCAAGGTCGCTCTGATCACCGCGCTTCCCGGCGCCGGTTCGCTGGAGCAGCGCAAGCAGGGCTTCATCGAACAGATCAAGGCCAAGTATCCGGGCCTCGAGCTGGTCGCCGACAAATATGCCGACGGCCAGGCCACCACCGGCCTCAACATCGCGACCGACCTGATCACCGCCAACCCGGATCTCAAGGGCATCTTCGCCTCCAACCTGATCATGGCGCAGGGCGTCGGCCAGGCGATCGCCGAGAACAATCTCGGTGGCAAGGTGGCGCTGATCGGCTTCGACAGCGACGAAAAGCTGATCAAGTTCCTCAACGACGGCGTCATCTCCGGCCTCGTCGTCCAGGACCCGTACCGGATGGGCTATGACGGCATCAAGACCGCCTTGGCAGCCTCGAAGGGCGAGAAGGTCGAAGCCAATGTCGACACCGGCGCCAACCTCGTCACCAAGGACAACATGAAAGACCCGAAGATCGACGCGCTGCTCAACCCGAAGCTCAACTGAGCAGGCGTCGTCACACTCGTTTCCGGGGCCTCGCGCCCCGGAAACATCCATCAGGCAATTTGGAAATCCGCCGGCCTGATCTAGCTTTTGACTCCAAGATGCGCGTCAGATGCATCGCTGCATACCCAATGGTTGAGACCAATCTGGGAGGATTGTCATGACGTCGACGGCGCAGGAACTGCACCCCGCCCCCACGCTGCCCCCGGGCAGGACGATCCTCGAGCTCAACGGCCTCGAAAAGCGCTATCCCGGCACGCATGCGCTGAAGCCGGTGCACCTCGCCTTCAAGGCGGGCGAGATCCACGCCATCGTCGGCGAGAACGGCGCCGGCAAGTCGACCCTCATCAAACTGCTCACCGGCGTCATGCCGCGCACCTCGGGCGAGGTCATCTGGGAAGGCAAGCCAACGGCTCTGGCGACCCCGCACGAAGCGATGGCGCTCGGCATCAACGCCGTCCACCAGGAGGTGGTGCTGTGCCGCCACCTCACCGTCGCCGCCAACATGTTCCTCGGCGAGGAGGAGTCCCGCTTCGGCCTCCTGCAGCAGCGCGCCATGGTCAAGGACGCGCAGAAGATCATCGACGGGCTGGGCTTCGATCTGCCGGCGCATGTCGTGCTCGGCGACCTCACCATCGGCCAGCAGCAGCTGATCGCCGCAGCCAGAGCCACCGTGCGCGGCACGAAGTTCCTGATCTTCGACGAACCGACCGCCTACCTCACCCGCAAGGAGGCCGACCAGCTTTTCAAGCTGATCCGCAGGCTGAAGGGCGAAGGCGTCACCATCATCTACATCAGCCATCGCATGGAGGAGGTGTTCGAGCTTGCCGACCGCGTCTCCGTGCTGCGCGACGGCACTTTGGTCGGCACCCGAGACATCGCCGAGACCGACGAGGCCGAACTGGTCAAGCTGATGATCAACCGCTCGATTGAGCAGATCTACCACAAGGAGCATTTCACCCCCGGCGCGACGATCGTCGAGACGAAGAACCTCTCCGGCAAAGGCTTCGAGAATGTCTCCGTGACCGTCCGCGCCGGCGAGATCGTCGGTCTCTACGGCCTGATCGGCGCCGGCCGCAGCGAGTTCGTCACCACGCTCTACGGCCGCCACAGGAAATCGGCCGGCCAGATCCTGTGGGAGGGCAAGGATGTCCAGGTCAATTCCGAGCACGACGCGATAAGGCTCGGCATGGCGCTGGCCCCAGAAAGCCGCCGCGACCAGGGCCTGTGCCTCAATTTGTCGGTCGGCATGAACCTCAACCTGCCGATCTACAAGCGCATTTCCAGCAACGCGCTGATCTCGGGCGCCAAGGAAAAAGCTGAGGCCGACCGCCAGATCGCCGACCTGCGCATCAAGACGCCGACGCGCAGCGCGCTCGCCTCCAGCCTCTCGGGCGGCAACCAGCAGAAGATCGTCATCGGCAAATGGCTGGCGCATGGCGCCAAGCTGTTCATCTTCGACGAGCCGACGGTAGGCGTCGATGTCGGCACCAAGGCGGAGATCTACCGCCTGTTCTCGACGCTGCTGTCCAAGGGCGCCGGCATCATCCTGATCTCATCCTATCTGCCGGAAGTCTACGAGCTTGCCGACACGCTGCATGTGTTCCGGCGCGGCAAGCTGGTCGCCACGCATGGTTTCCGCACCGCGAGCCACGAGGACATTCTGGGACAGGCACTGGCCGAGAAACAAGAAAAGTCGGGAGGACAAAAATGAGCACCGAGGCGATCCCCGCCGAAAAATCCAAGCGCAATTTCAACGCGCTCTTCGGCCTGACCCTGCTTGGCCTTCTTCTGCTGATGTGGATCGTGCTGGCTGTCGCCACGCCGTCCTTCGCCACGGCGCTCAACATCACCAATCTTCTGCGCCAGGGCTCGTTGATCGCCATCTTGGCCGTCGGCCAGACCTTCGTCATCATCACCGGCGGCATCGACCTGTCGGTCGGCGCGGTGGTCGGCTTCACCACGGTGGTCGTCGCGCTTTTGATCAATGCCGGCTGGCCGATCTGGGCGGCGGTGCTGGCGACCTTGCTGGTCGGCGTCGCCATCGGCCTGTTCCATGGTTTCGGCATCGTCAAGATGGGCCTGCCGCCCTTCATCATCACCCTGGCCACCATGACCTCGCTGCGCGGCATCGGCCTTCTGATGACCAACGGCAATTCGATCTCGATCAACAGCGACCCGTTCCAGGCATTCTCCCGTGGTTCGTTGTTCGGCATACCCTATCTGTTCTGGATGGTGATCCTGGTCGCCATCCCGTCCTACATCTTCCTGCACCACACGCGCTGGGGCCGCTACCTGTTCTCGGTCGGCTCCAACGCCGAGGCCGCCCGCTTGTCGGGCGTCAACGTGCCGCGCACCATCTTCATGGCCTATATCCTGTCCGGCCTGCTGGCCGCCTTCGTCGGCGTGCTCTTGGCCTCGCGCATCGGCATCGGCAACCCGACACAGGGTGACACCTATGAGCTGCAGGCCATCGCCTCGTCGGTCATCGGCGGCACCTCGCTGTTCGGCGCCATCGGCTCCGTGCATGGACCGCTGATCGGCTCCTTCATCCTGTCGACGATCAACAACGGCGCCAACCTGCTCAACGTCAACACCTTCTGGCAGCGCGTCATCACCGGCCTGCTGATCATTGTCATCGTCTACTTCGACGGCCTGCGCCGCCGGGGCAAATGACTCCTCCCTGAAACTCCGCGCCGGCCCCGCATGCCGAGGCCGGCGCTCCTTTTTGAACACTGGATCTGCCATGAAAGCCGTCGTCTGCCGCTCGCCCGGCGAGCTTGTCCTCGAAGACCGCGCCGACCCAGGGGCGCCTCCGCCCGGCTGGGCGCGTGTCGCTGTCAGCCATGTCGGCATCTGCGGCACCGACTATCACATCTTCGAAGGCAAGCACCCTTTCCTGGCCTATCCGCGCATCATGGGCCATGAGGTTTCGGGCACCATCGTCGATAAGGGGGATGGCGTCGATCTTGCGGTCGGCGAGCCGGTCATCATCAACCCCTATATTTCATGCGGCAAATGCATCGCCTGCCGGCACGGCAAACCGAATTGCTGCGTCAAGATCGAGGTGCTCGGCGTCCACCGCGATGGCGCCATGTGCGACGAGATCCTGGCGCCGGCCCAGAACCTTTATCCCGCGAACGGCCTCTCGCTGGCCGATGCCGCTGCGGTGGAGTTCCTGGCGATCGGCGCGCATGCGGTGCGCCGATCGCTGGGGCAGCCTGGCCAGCGCACGCTGGTCATCGGCGCCGGCCCGATCGGCCTCGGCACGGCGATCTTCGCGCGCATCGCCGGGCTGGATGTCAGCCTGCTCGACATGAGCGGCGAGCGCCTCGATTTCGCCGAAATGCAGCTCGGCTTTGCTCCGCTGGACAGCTCGAAGGCGACAGCCGACGAACTGGTGCGGCAGGCGACCGGCGGCGAAGGGTTCGACCTCGTGTTCGACGCGACTGGCAACACGGCGTCGGTGCAATCCGCCTTCGCTCATGTCGCGCATGGCGGCACGCTGGTGCTGGTCAGCGTCGTCAAAGACGATATTACCTTCTCCGACCCCGAATTCCACAAGCGCGAGATGACGCTGGTCGGCAGCCGCAACGCGCTGAAGGCCGATTTCGAGCATGTTGCGGCCTCGATCCGCAACGGCGCCGTGCCGTTGAACAAGCTCGTCACCCACCGCACCACGCTCGCCGGAACGCCGCGCGACCTGGCGCGATGGACGCATGAGAAGTCGGGGCTGATAAAGGCGGTGATCGAGGTGGGGTGAGGCGCCGGTTCCTTAGCGCGGAAATGCCGGCGGGACAGCACCCCCTCT
>CCNB01000018.1:33608-46154 GCA_000824785.1 Mesorhizobium plurifarium
CCCCCGCAAGGGGGGAGATTGGACGTCGCGTCCGCTTTCGCCAATCGCCAACGTCGCAGGATGAAAAGCGCCGGCGGCGCAACTGCCGATCTCCCCCCTTGCGGGGGAGATGGCCGGCAGGCCAGAGGGGGGTGGGCGGGAACGCGGCGCCTGTTGCTCGTCTCCGAGCCGCCGTCCAGGATCGTCCCGACGGAGCTGCGCCCCTGAAAACCTAATCGCCAGCGGCCAACCTCAACTCCACCCGCTCTGCCGGAAAGCGCGACTCCGCGAACTGGATCGGCTCACCGTCGAGCGTCACGTTGACGGCGACCGTCACCAGCACGATGGCGCCGGGCTGCAGATCGAGCGCTGCAAGGTCGTCGGCGTCGGCGTGGCGCGCCGACAGCACGGTTGAATGCCGCAGATAATCGTTGATGCCGAAACGCTTGAGCGAGGCGGTGATCGACCCCGTCTCGGCCATCGCGTCCTCGATGCCTGCGAAGCGCTTGGCGTCGAACCAGGTCGTCGCTCGCGACACCGCATGTCCGTCGGCCTCCCCGCGCGTCTCCAGCCGGATGACGGCAGCACCCTTGGCAAGGCCCAGCGCCTCGGCGATGCGCCGGCTGGCCGGCTCCGTCGACGACGACAGGAGCGCAATGTGGCGCTCGCTCGTCTGCCCCTGCAGCCCGGTCGAGAAACGCGTGCGTGCACCGATCGGATAGGACAGCCGCTTGCGCGACAAGACGAAGGTGCCGCGCCCCTGCTCGGCCTTCAGCACGCCTTCCTGCACAAGGGCTGCAATGGCGCTGCGCACCGTGTGGCGATTGACGCCGTAGCGCTCGGCCAGTGCGACTTCGGGCGGCAGCGCCGCGTTCTCGGTGAAATCGCCGCTTGCGATCCCCTGCAATATCTTGTCGGCAATCTGCCGCCACAGCGACACGCCGTTACGCCTTTCGATGCTGCTCGCCAGTCCAGCCATCCATCGCCCCAAGCATTTTTCCCGGGCTGTCATCCACCCGTCATGGACTCCCGTTACGAGGTAGGTATAATTTGTATAGTTGTCTATATCAATAGACAAATTTATACATGCAAGGAGCGATGCCATGCGAGGACAGGAAGCGCGCGAGCAGGCGGGGCGGAAAGCCTTGATGGCGACGCTGGCGCATGCCGAAGCCGATGAGATCGCCCGGCTCTGGAACGAAGCGGGCCTGCCTTCCGAGGCCGAGCTTTTGCGCGGCCCCGAAACCGGGCTGGTGACCGTGCGCGGACGGATCGGCGGCGGCGGCGCGCCATTCAATGTCGGCGAGGCGACGGTCACCCGCGCCACGGTGCGGCTGCCCTCCGGCCAGGTCGGCCATTCCTATGCGCTCGGTCGCGACAAGGGCAAGGCCAGGCTCGCGGCGATCGCCGACGCGCTCTGGCAGGACCCGGCCCATCGCGAAACGGTCGAGACGAAGCTCGCCGCGCCCTTGCGCGCGGCGCTCAACGCGGCGCGCGAGACCCGGCGTGTCGAGACGGCGGCAACGAAAGTGGATTTCTTCACCATGGTGCGCGGAGAGGACTGATGAACATCGCCACGCAATCGATCGACGGCGGCTTCGCCGACCCGGTCTTCAACGCCCAAGCCGTGTTCCGCGCCGTCATGGACGCGATGGCGCGACCGGGCACCGTCCAGGACCTGCCGCAACTCGCCCATCCGCCGGCGCCGTTGTCGGCGACGGCCGGCGCCGTGGCGCTCTCGCTCTGCGACAACGACACGCCGGTGTGGCTCGATCCGCCGCTGCAGGCGGAAACCCCGGTCAAGGCCTGGCTCGGCTTCCACACCGGCGCGCCCTTGGCCAACACGCCGGCCGACGCGCATTTCGCCTTGATCGCCAATCCGAAGGAGATGGCGGCGCTCGACGGTTTTGCGCAAGGCACGCAGGAATATCCCGACCGCTCGACGACACTGATCTTCCTGGTCGACGACCTTGCCTCGGGCCCGTCGCTGCTGCTCGAAGGACCCGGCATCGAAAAGACGTCGATGATCGCGCCTCCGGGCATGCCGCGCCATTTCGTCGAGCAGTGGAAGCAGAACAACCAGCGTTTCCCGCGCGGCGTCGACATCATCCTGGCGGCGCCGGGCAGCCTCGCCTGCCTGCCGCGCACCACCCGCATCAAGACGATGGAGGCATGACATGTATGTCGCGGTGAAAGGCGGCGAAGCCGCCATTGCCAACGCGCACCGCCTGCTTGCCGACCGCCGCCGCGGCGACCGCTCGGTGCCGGCTCTGCGCCTCAACCAGATCGTCGAGCAACTGGCGCTCGGCGTCGACCGGGTGATGAGCGAAGGCTCGCTCTATGATCGCGAGCTCGCGGCTCTCGCCGTCGTCCAGGCGCGCGGCGACATGATCGAGGCGATCTTCCTGGTGCGCGCCTACCGCACCACGCTGCCGCGCTTCGGCTACACCAATCCGGTCGACACCGGCGCCATGCAGGTCGAGCGTCGTATCTCCGCCACCTACAAGGACCTGCCCGGCGGCCAGGTGCTCGGCCCGACCTTCGACTACACGCACCGCCTGCTCGATCCGGAGCTCGCCGCCGGCGCCGAGGTCGAGGCCCCCGCGCAGCGTCCGGTCGAGGCCGAAGCCATGCCGCGCGTCTCGGCGATCCTCGCCCATGAAGGGCTGATCGAGGCCGATGGCGAGATGCCGCTCGACCATGTGCCTGGCGACATCACGCGCGAACCGCTGCAGTTCCCGATGGCGCGCGACATTCGCCTCCAGGCGCTGTCGCGCGGCGACGAGGGTTTCCTGCTGGCGCTCGGCTATTCGACGCAGCGCGGCTACGCCCGCAACCATCCCTTCGTCGGCGAGGTGCGCATCGGCGAGGTCGAGTTGGAGCTGGACGTGCCGGAGCTGCCCTTCCCCGTGCCGCTCGGTTCGATCCGCGTCACCGAATGCCAGATGGTCAACCAGTTCAAGGGCTCGGCCAAGGCGCCGCCGCAGTTCACCCGCGGCTACGGCCTGGTCTTCGGCCAGAGCGAGCGCAAGGCGATGGCCATGGCGCTATGCGACCGTGCTCTGCGCGCCGGCGAGCTCGGCGAAGACGTCGTTGCCGCCGCGCAGGACGAGGAATTCGTCATCTCGCATTCCGACAATGTCCAGGCGACCGGCTTCGTCGAGCATCTGAAACTGCCGCACTATGTCGACTTCCAGGCCGAGCTCGGCCTGGTCCGCCGCATGCGCGCCGAATACGAGGCGCGGCAAAACGAGGACAAGGCCGCCGAGGAAAAGCGGGAGGCGGCGGAATGAATTCAGTGCCCGCTGCCGGAATGTCCGCCGCCGCCATCGAACGAGCCGCCGCCCGCGCCGGAGCCACTGGTGCCGGCAACGGTTTCGCCGTGTGGAGGCTCCTTTGGCGCCGGGAGAAACATCTTCCGAAGCGCGAAAGCTGCGATGCCAGCGAACACCAGCAAAAGCACGCCAAGATGCATCCAACCGGTGGAATCCATCGGGCTCTTTTCCCGCGTCTCGAGCGCCAAAATCATACCACAGAGCCAGCGTGATCGCCATGACCGATATCGCCACCTACAACTTCGCCTATCTCGACGAGCAGACCAAAAGGATGATCCGCCGCGCCATCCTGAAGGGCATCGCCATTCCCGGCTACCAGGTGCCTTTCGCTTCGCGCGAGATGCCGATGCCTTATGGCTGGGGCACCGGCGGCGTCCAGGTCACCGCCTCGATCATCGGCCCGGACGATGTGCTGAAAGTCATTGATCAGGGCGCCGACGACACCACCAACGCCGTCTCGATCCGCGCCTTCTTCAAGAAGGTCGCCCGTGTCGCCGTCACCACCGAAACCGCGACGGCGACCATCATCCAGACCCGTCACCGTATCCCCGAGCATCCGTTGACGGCGGGCCAGGTGCTGGTTTTCCAGGTGCCGATCCCCGAGCCGCTGCGCTTCCTCGAGCCGCGCGAGACCGAGACGCGAAAGATGCATGCTCTCGAGGAATACGGCCTCATGCATGTGAAGCTCTACGAGGACATCGCCAAGCACGGCCGCATCGCCACCACCTACGCCTATCCGGTCAAGATCGAGGGCCGCTATGTGATGGACCCCTCGCCGACGCCCAAATTCGACAATCCGAAGATGCACCGCTCGCCGGCTTTGCAGTTGTTCGGCGCCGGCCGCGAGAAGCGCATCTACGCGGTGCCGCCTTTCACCGACGTCGTCAGCCTGGACTTCGAGGACCATCCCTTCGAGGTGCAGACCTTCGATCAGCCCTGCGCGCTGTGCGGCGCCGAGAATGTCTATCTCGACGAGGTCATCCTCGACGACCATGGCGGCCACATGTTCGTCTGCTCGGACACCGACCATTGCGAGAAACGGCGCGAGGCCCCTACCTCCCCCTCGTGGGGAGGTCGCGCCGAAGGAGCGGGTGGGGGGAACGGCCAATCTTCTCTTTCTTCAACCCCCACCCCGGCGCTGCGCGCCGACCCTCCCCACAAGGGGGAGGGTAAGGAGGCCGAATGACTGACGAACCGCTGCTGCGCGTCTCGGCGCTCTCCAAATTCTACGGCTCGCGCGTCGGCTGCGAGAACGTCAGCTTCGATCTGTGGCCGGGCGAGGTGCTGGCGGTGGTCGGCGAGTCCGGCTCCGGCAAGACGACGCTGCTCAACTGCCTGTCGACCCGGCTGCTGCCTTCTTCCGGCACCGCGAGCTACCGCATGCGCGACGGCCAGTGGCGCGAGCTCTACCGCATGAGCGAGGCCGAGCGCCGCTTCCTGATGCGCACCGACTGGGGCTTCGTCCACCAGAACCCGGCCGACGGGCTGCGCATGACGGTGTCGGCCGGCGCCAATGTCGGCGAAAGGCTGATGGCGGTCGGCGACCGCCACTATGGCAGGATCCGCGCCACCGCCGTCGACTGGCTGTCGCGCGTCGAGATCGACGAGGACCGTATCGACGACGAGCCGCGCGCCTTTTCCGGCGGCATGCGCCAGCGCCTGCAGATCGCCCGCAACCTCGTGACCGGCCCTCGGCTCGTCTTTATGGACGAGCCCACCGGCGGCCTAGACGTCTCGGTGCAGGCCCGCCTGCTCGACCTGTTGCGCGGGCTGGTCACCGATCTCGGGTTGGCGGCGATCGTCGTCACCCACGACCTCGCCGTGGCGCGGCTTCTGTCGCAGCGCATGATGGTGATGAAGGACGGCCGCGTCGTCGAAAGCGGTCTCACCGACCGCGTGCTCGACGATCCGCGTGCGCCCTACACCCAGCTTCTCGTTTCTTCCATTTTGCAGGTGTGATGATGGCCACTCCGCTTGTCGTTTCCGATGTCGCCAAAAGCTTCACCATGCATCTGCGCGACGGCGTCACGCTGCCGGTGGTGACGGGTGTCTCCTTCTCGATCCGCGCCGGCGAATGCGCTGTGCTCGGCGGTCCGTCCGGTGCCGGAAAGAGCTCGATCCTGAAAATGCTCTACGGCAACTACGCCGTCGATGAAGGCCAGATCATCGTCCAGCATGGCGGCGGCTTGATCGATCTCGCCTCCGCCAGCCCGCGCACCGTGCTGTCCGTGCGCCGCCACACCATCGGCTATGTCAGCCAGTTCCTGCGCACCGTGCCGCGCGTCTCCGCGCTCGACGTCGTCGCCGAACCGTTGGTCGAGCGTGGCGAGGATCGCGAGACCGCGCGGGCTAAGGCTCGCTCCTTGCTTGCGCAGCTCAACCTGCCCGAAAAGCTCTGGGCGCTGCCGCCGGCGACCTTTTCGGGCGGCGAGCAGCAGCGCGTCAACATCGCGCGCGGCTTCATCACCGAGCATCCGATCCTTTTGCTCGACGAGCCGACCGCGTCGCTCGATGCGAAGAACCGCGATGTCGTGGTCGAACTCATCGCGGCCAAGAAGGCGGCGGGTGTTGCGCTCCTCGGCATCTTCCATGATCTCGACGTGCGCGACGCGGTGGCTGATCGTGTCATCGACGTCACCGCCTTCGCTGCAGGGAAGATTGCTGCATGAGCAAGAAACTTTCGGAGGCGCCGCTGGTCCACCCGACGGCGCAGGTCGAAAACTCGACGCTCGGCCGCTGGACCGAGATCGCCGAGCGCAGCCGCGTCGCCGAATGCGAGCTCGGCGACTATTCCTACATGATGCAGGACTGCGCCGTCTGGTGCGCGACCATCGGCAAGTTCTCCAACATCGCGGCCAGCGTTCGCCTCAACGCCACCAACCACCCGACCTGGCGGCCGACGCTGCATCACTTCACCTACCGCGCGTCCGACTATTGGGACGACGCCGATCATGAAAGCGCGTTTTTCGCTGAGCGTCGCGCCAGGCGCGTCACCATCGGCCACGACACCTGGCTCGGCCATGGCTCGACCATCCTGCCCGGTGTGACCGTCGGCGATGGCGCGGCCGTCGGCGCGGGCGCCGTGGTGTCAAAGGACGTCGCGCCCTACACCATCGTCGGCGGCGTGCCGGCAAAACCGATCCGCGAGCGTTTCGACCGCCGCACCGCCGAACGCTACCAGGCGCTTGCATGGTGGGATTGGGACCACGCAAGGCTTCGCGCCGCGCTCGACGATTTCCGCGAGCTGGAAGCCGAGGCGTTCCTGGAAAAATACGGCGGCTGATCAGCCGGGCGTCCGCATTTTTGCGTGTGTCCACGAACATGCGCGCATGCTAAAGTAAGGGATGTTTGAGGGGTTCATGCAGCCCTTGCGAAAGGACATCCCCGCCCGGCTGACCACCGCCGCGGAGCCGGCGCTCGTGACCGCTTTTGTGGTTCTGGTCTTTCTTGGCAGCATCCTTGCCGCTATCTGGTTCTGATCCATTTCCATCTCGCGCGAGAACCCTGACCGTGCCGACCATTCGTCCCGCCACACCGGCCGATACAGATGCGATCTGGTCCATTCTCGAACCTGTCCTGCGAGCCGGTGAAACTTATGCGCTGCCCCGAGACTGGAACCGCGACCAGGCAGTGGATTACTGGTTTTCCGATGGCCACGACGTGTTCGTGGCCGAGGAAGCCGGCGATGTGATTGGCTGCTACTATCTCCACGCCAACCAGCGCGGCGGCGGCGCGCACGTCGCCAATTGCGGCTATGTCACGTCAACGACTTCGAGCGGGCGCGGCATTGCTACCGCGATGTGCGAGCATTCCTTGCAACGGGCCGCCGAACTCGGCTTCCGCGCCATGCAGTTCAACTTCGTCATCAGCAGCAACGAGCGCGCGGTGAAGCTGTGGCAGCGGCTCGGCTTCGACATTGTCGGCACGATTCCGCAAGCATTCGACCATCCGCGGCTAGGCTATGTCGACGCGTTCGTGATGCACCGCATGCTGTAGGGATGCGCGGGTTCATACCCTTGACACATGACTCGGACAGGAGGCGTTTCCCCCAAGGAGATCGCCATGCTCGACAAAGTCGGACCCTCGCTCGCCGGATTTTTCGAAGGCACCAATCCGACGACGCCCACCCATCTCGGCACCCGTTACGACACAGCCGGCAACTTCCTCCTCGAGCCCGGCAACACCGTCGTCTGCCATCTGGTCGAAAGCTCGCCTTCGCAAGCTGCCATTGTCGAGGTGCGCGAGCGCATGCTGGCCATGCCGGATGCCGATCACCTCGCCTTCACCCCGATCTCCAGCCTGCATATGACGCTGTTCCAGGGCATCATCGAATACCGGCGCCGCCTTCCCTACTGGCCTTCGGACGTGCCGCTCGACACCAGTATCGACGACATGACCCGCCTCTATCTCGAACGCCTGCAAGGCTTCGAAGGCCACGGCCCCTTCAAGGTCAAGACTGTCGAAGTCGTGCCGACCGGCCTCACCGTCGCCGGCGCCACCGAGGACGATCGGCAGATCCTGAAGGCTTGGCGCGATGCACTGTCAGTGCCGTTCGGCTACCGCCATCCGGACCACGACACCTATGTCTTCCACATCACCTTCGCCTATCAGATCCGCCGTCTCGCCGACGAGCGGGCCGCGGCATGGCAGGACCTGTTCGATGACTGCCTGTCCCTCCTCGAGCGCGAGGCTCCGGTGATCGAGCTCAGGCCCCCGGCCTTCTGCAGTTTCAAGGACATGAAGCATTTCGAGGAATTGCTGGTGCTTGGCTGACGCCGATCAGCGACACAGACCAGCCTTCCGCGCCAAGCCTGTGACTCGTAACAAAACTGACATCAATCCGACACCCCAGCTTCATCCGCCTGCGCTAGCGAAGGTTAACGGACCTTCGAAACCGCGACGTACCGGAGCTTTGCTATGTCGGCATCATCGGCCACGCTGGAAATCCGCGGCGTAACCCGACGATTTGGCAAGAACACCGCTGTCAGCGACATCAACATCTCGATCCCGCGCGGTCAGATGGTCGGCATCATCGGCCGTTCCGGCGCCGGCAAGTCGACATTGCTGCGCATGATCAACCGTCTCATCGATCCCAGCCAAGGGTCGATTTTTTTTGACGGCGCCGAGGTCTCCAGCCTGCAGGGCTCGCCGCTGCGCCGCTGGCAGCGCGACTGCGCCATGATCTTCCAGCAGTTCAACCTTGTGCCGCGTCTCGACGTCTTGACCAATGTGCTGCTCGGCCGCCTCAACCACCGCTCGACGGTTTCCAACCTGCTCGGCATGTTCACGCGCACCGAATGCGCGGAGGCGGTGGCCGCGCTCGAGCGCCTCGACATCGCCCGCACCGCGCTGCAGCCGGCCGGCACGCTGTCCGGCGGCCAGCAGCAGCGTGTCGCGATCGCCCGCGCCATGATGCAGCAGCCGAAAGTGCTTCTGGCCGACGAGCCGATCGCCTCGCTCGACCCGCTCAATGCCAAGGTGGTGATGGATTCGCTGCGTGACATCAACCTGCGCGAAGGCATCACCGTCGTCACCAACCTGCACACGCTGGACACCGCGCGCGCCTATTGCAACCGCATCATCGGCATGGCCGCCGGCAAGGTCGTCTTCGACGGCGCCCCCCAGGACCTCGACCGCGACGCCGTGCGCACCGTCTATGGCGCCGATGCCAGCGGCGCCGAGATCTCCGAGGCCATCACGTCGACCAGCGTGACCATCAAGCCGAAGATCACCGCATCCGCCGGACCGCTCGAACCAGCCTTCCCTGGCTACTGACGCCGCCGCCCCGGCCGCAGCGGTCTGGGCAAACCGTGGATTTCAGCCGAGCAACCCGGATCGCCCGCCAGCGTCAACGGCAAGACTTGAAAAATCAGAACGCCGCCGGCGCGCAGCCGGAACAACAGGAGAGAGATCGAAATGTTCAGGAAGATGGTTTTTGGGGCGGTTTCGCTGCTCGCCATGGCGACAAGCGCCGCGCACGCAGCTGACATCAAGGAATTCCGCGTCGGCATCCTCGGCGGCGAGAACGAGACCGACCGCCTGCGCAACTACCAGTGCCTCGCCGATCACCTGAAGTCGGAATTCGGCTTCGAGAAGGTGTCGCTGTTCCCGGCCGCCGATTATGACGGCGTCATCCAGGGCCTGCTCGGCGGCACACTCGACTTCGCAGAGCTCGGCGCGTCCGGCTATGCCAGCGTCTATCTCAAGGACCCGAACGCCGTCACCCCGATCCTCACCACCAAGCAGACCGACGGCTCGACCGGCTACTATTCGATCGGCCTGGCGCTGAAGTCCTCCGGCATCACTGACATCAAGTCGGCCAAAGGCAAGAAGCTCGGCTATGCCGATCCGGACTCGACCTCGGGCTACCTGATCCCGCTGACTCAGATTCCGAAGGACACCGGCGTCGCGAACGACACCTATTTTGCTTCGACCCAGTTCAACGGCGGCCACGAGAACAACGTGCTGGCCGTGCGCGACGGCAAGGTCGACGTGGCGGTGGACGACTCCTCGGGCATCGGCGACTTCAAGAACGGCTACACCTCCGGCACCTTCCACAAGGAAGTCGCCAAGGGCGCCGTCGACCCGAACGACTTCGTCGAAGTGTGGCGCTCGGGCCTGATCCCCAATGGCCCGCTGGTGGTGCGCACCGCGCTGGGCGACGACATGACCGCCAAGCTGACCGCTTTCTTCACCGCCCTGCCGGCCAAGGACAAAGCCTGCTTCGAAGGCGTCGAGGGCGGCGATTTCACCGGCTATGTTCCGGTGAAGCCTGACTTCTACAACGTCATCGTCGAAGCCCGCAAAGCCGCCATCGGCGGCTAAAGGCATCAGGAAAAAGGGCGGCGTTCGAAACGCCGCCCTTTTTGCATGTCCAGATCATGACATCAGCGACCCTTCATTCCGACGCCACCCGCCAGCAGGCCGAAGCCTGGCGGCGCCAGACCTCGCTGCGCCGCTTCTACACCGCGCTTGGTGTCGGCCTGCTGCTTGTCGCCATGTTCGCGACCATGTGGTTCGCCGACGAAGCCAATGCCGGTCACTTCTTCGACCGGCTGCCGCATATCCTCGATTTCCTCAGCTGGCTGGTCCCGAAGGACTGGAACGACGTCTGGCGGGCGCTGTTCGACATCGCCTCGCCCAACGACAAGGGCACGCAGGAATTCAACTTCCCGCTCGGCCGCGTCTATGTCTGGGGCGGCTTCTACATCCCCGAATATTTCGAGCTGATGCTGACCACGGTGAACGTGGCGCTGGTCTCGACTTTCATCGGCTTCGTCTTCGCTGTTCCCTTCTCCTTCATCGCCGCGCGCAACCTGACGCCGAGCCCGATCCTGCGGCTCGTCGTCAAGCGCTTCATGGAACTGCTGCGCGCCTTTCCCGAGATCGTCATTGCTGGCCTGTTCGCGGCCATCGTCTCCATCGGCCCGGTTGCCGCCATCATCGCTATCGGCCTGCATTCGATCGGGGCTTTGGGCAAGCTGTTCTACGAGATCAACGAGAACATCGACATGCGCCCGGAAGAGGGCCTGCGCGCCGTCGGCGCCAACTGGTTCGAGCGCGTGCGCTTCGCCGACCTGCCGCAGGTGCTGCCCAACTTCATGTCCTACACATTGCTTCGGATCGAGATCAACGTGCGCATCTCTACCATCATGGGCGCGGTCGGCGGCGGCGGCATCGGCGAAGAGCTGAAGCTTGCCATCTCACGCGGCTTCGGCGCCAAGACGCTGGCGCTGGTGCTGTTGCTCTTCACCACCATCTTCCTTGTCGACCAGTTCTCCGCCTGGCTGCGCCGCAAGCTCGTCGGCGAGCAGGCCTTTCTGATGAGCGCCTGACATGCCTGCGATGACCGCCGATCAAGTCAAGGCTATCGAAGACCGCCACCCGCAGATCTTCCAGCGGCCGGCCTACAAGCGCTTCTGGCCGCTGCTGATGATAGCGGGCACGGTGCTCTATCTTGCCTATGCCCTGTGGTTCTTCAGTCTGCCGCAGGTGCTGCGCGAGTCGCACTGGGAGCGCCTGCCGCTCTTCCTGTCGCAATGGATCAGCTACGACCTGCAGCCGGAGTTCCGGCTCGACCAGCCCGAGATCACGCCGAAATATCCGCGCTTCTCGGCGCTCGGCGAGAACCCCAATCCCGACTGGGTGATCAAGAACCCCGACGGCACCTTCACGGTCCAGATCGACGGCAATGCCAAATCCGTCACCTTCGACAAGACCGTGGCGACGATCAAGGCCAATGGCGTGACCGTGCCGATATCGCTGACCAGCGGCAAGCCGGTGGTCAACGGTCCGGTGCCCGACTGGGTCACCGTCCATGACGACGAAATCGTCGCCAGGATGGGCTTCGTCGGCGAGGTCCGCGTCACCGTCGACCGCGTCAAGGTGCGCAAGCGCTTCCTCGGCTGGGCGAATTTCGTCTTCGACACGCGCTCGCCCTTCTTCGGCAAATCGGCCGGCGAGGTGATTTCGCTGATCGTCTCCGGGCCGGACCTTCAGCCCGGCACGTCGAACCTCGCCTTGGCCGCCGACAACATCTGGAACAACGCGCAGTGGCAGCACGGCGATGTCTGGACGAAGCTCCTGCAGACCATCGTCATGGCGTTCCTGGGCACGCTGCTCGGCGGCATCGTCGCCTTCCCCCTCGCCTTCTTCGCCGCCCGCAACATCACGCCCAGCGGCCTGCTCAGCCAAGTCTTGAAACGCTTCTTCGATTTCATGCGCTCGGTCGACATGCTGATCTGGGCGCTGTTCTTCACCCGCGCCTTCGGCCCCGGACCGCTGGCCGGCAGCGCCGCGATCTTCTTCACCGAGATCGGCACGCTCGGCAAAACCTATTCCGAGGCGCTGGAGAACATCGACGACAAGCCGCGCGAGGGCGTGCTGTCGACCGGCGCCAACGGCATTTTGGTGCAGCGCTACGGCGTGCTGCCGGAAGTGGTGCCGGTCTTCATCAGCCAGACGCTCTACCAGTGGGAATCCAACACCCGCGGCGCGACCATCATCGGCGCCGTCGGCGCCGGCGGTATCGGGTTGAAGCTATGGGAAGCGATGCGCACCAACTCGAACTGGGCAAACGTCTTCTACATGGTGCTTTTGACGCTGCTCGTCGTCTTCATCTTCGACAACATCTCGAATTTCCTGCGCCGAAGGCTCAGCCGCACGCTGCATGATTACAATCGGCTGCAGGCGGAGCAGGGGTAGTTTCGCGCCTTCGTCATCCACGGGCGGA
>CCNB01000018.1:46164-94510 GCA_000824785.1 Mesorhizobium plurifarium
CCCGAGGATCCATGCCGTTACCTAAGCCGTAGAGTGCAGCGGTGCAGAACTCTGCATCGTTGCGGCGCGTCGACGTCACGGAATGGATCCTCGGGTCTCCGCGTCCGCTTCGCTCCCGCTCCGCCCGTGGATGACGAAGAGAGAGTCGCTTACGCAGCTCTTTTCCACCCGTTCCTGATATGCCGATACCCCTCGCGATAAACCGCCTCCGGGCTCTCGGCGAAATCCCTCCACACCTTGGTCGCCGCCGCCAGATCCTTCAGCGAGCGTCCGAACGATTCGATCGTCAGCCAGTCGTCGTAACCGGTCCGGCGAATAGCGGAGAAAGTTTCCTTCCACGGGATGTTGCCGCGCCCCGGCACGCCGCGATCATTCTCCGAAATATGGATATGGACGACATTGCGGCGATGCTTCGTATAGGCGCTGATCGGGTCGGCCTCTTCGATATTGGCGTGGAACGTGTCGTACATCGCCTTGATGTGCGGCCGGTCGATCGCGTCGATATGCTCGCACAGGTCGGCCATGGTGTTGACCAGGTAGCATTCGAAGCGGTTCAGCGCTTCCAGCCCGATGGTCACGCCTTTCTTGCCGGCATGGTCGCCGATGGCGCGCTGCGAGGCGACCGAGCGCTTCTTTTCGGCTGAAGTCGGCCCGCTGCCGGAGAAGACGCCGAGCGTCGAATGCAGCGGACCGCTGAGCGTCTTCGCGCCGAGCGCCGCGCTGCAGTCGATCGCCCATTTCATGTAGTCGATGCCGTCCTTGCGGGTCGCGGCATCCGGCGAGATCAGGTTCATCGCCGGATCGCCCATGGCCGAGACCGCGGTGCGCTCCAGGCCGATGCGGTCGAGCATCTCACCGAGTTTTTTATAATCGTCGGGCGCCCCGACGAAGACCGGTATCTCGACGCCGTCGAAGCCGGTCGCCTTGATGTCCCTCAGCAGCGCCTCGTGCTTCTTCGAGACACTGGTCGTCCACAAGAACATGCACATGCCGATCTTCATCGACACCCCTCCCCTCTGACGGCTGGCCAACTCCTGCGCCAGCTACGCCACACTCCCCCTCATCCGGCCGCTTCGCGGCCACCTTCTCCCCGAGGGGAGAAGAGGTCGGCGCCGGCCCCCTCCTCTCCCTCTCGGGGAGAGGTCGGATTGCACCGAATTGCGTTTGCAATTCGGCTGGCAATCCGGGTGAGGGGGACTCCCCTCAGGCGACGCGCACGAACCCCTAGAGCTTCGTCCAGGCCCCGTTCTTCTTCGACGATTTCACGCAAGCCTCGATGAAGGCCATCCCTTCAACGCCGTCCGCGATCGTCGGGAAGATCACATCCTTGGCCGGCTTGCCGCCCTTCCGGCGCGCGGCGCGGATGGCGCGGGCGGCCTCCTGGTAGATGTTGGCAAAGCCTTCGAGATAGCCCTCAGGATGGCCGGACGGCACGCGGCTGACGCGCGCGGCCACCGGCATCGCGCCGGCGCCGGCTCGCGTGAGCAGTTGCTTCGGCTGGCCGAACGGCGTGTACCAGAGATAGTTCGGGTCGGCCTGCACCCATTCCAGCCCGCCCTTGGAGCCGTAGACGCGCAGCTTCAGCCCGTTCTCATGACCGGGCGCCACCTGGCTTGCCCAGATCATGCCCTTGGCCGGATGCTTGTTGCCAACCGGCTTGAAGCGCAGCATGACGTTGACATTGTCGTCGAGCTGGCGGCCCGGCACGAAGGCGTCGAGATCCGCCGACAAGGAATCCAGTTCCAGCCCGGACACGAAGCGGGCGAGGTTGTAGGCATGCGTGCCTATGTCGCCCAGCGCGCCGCCGGCGCCGGCCTGCTTGGGATCGGAACGCCAGGAGGCCTGCTTCTGGCCGGTGGCGGCGAGGTCTTCGGTCAGCCAGTCCTGCGGATATTCCGACTGCACGATGCGGATGTCACCGAGCATGCCCTTGGCCACCATCTCGCGCGCCTGCCGGATCATCGGATAGGCGGTGTAGTTGTGGGTCAGCACGAACACCTTGCCGGTCTTCTCGACCAGCGCCGCCAGTTTCTTCGCCTCGGCCAGCGAGGTCGCAAGCGGCTTGTCGCAGATGACATGGATGCCGGCCTCGAGGAAGGCCTTGGCCGCCGGCACATGCACATTGTTTGGCGTCACGATCGCCACCGCCTCGATGCCGTCCGGACGCTTGGCTTCAGCCTTGGCCATCTCGGCATAGGAGCTGTAGCTGCGCTCCAGATCGAGCCCGAGTTCGGCGGCGGAAGCCTTTGCCCGCGCCGGGTCCGACGACAGCGCGCCGGCCACCAGCACGAAGTCATTGTCCATGCGCGCTGCGATGCGATGCACCGCACCGATGAAGGCGCCCTGCCCGCCGCCGACCATGCCATAGCGGATCGGGCCGCCTCCCGCTTCCGACTTCGATGCGCCGACCATTCTTCGTCCTCTCCTCTTTGGCTCCTCACCCTCCCCCTTGCGGAGAGGGACGACGCGCGGCGTCGGGCGGGGTATAAAGGTCCGCTGCGACTTGGAATTCAACCCCACCCGGACCCGCGGTCGAATCTTCCCCCGGAAGTTCCCGGGTCAAATCCCCATCATCGCGCGAAGCAGCTTCTTGTCGGTCGTGCCGGCGGCGAAATCGTCGAAGGCCTTCTCGGTCACCCGGATGATGTGATGCTGGATGAAGGGGGCGCCCTCAGCCGCCCCGTCCTCGGGGTGCTTCAGGCAGCATTCCCATTCCAGCACCGCCCAGGAGTCGTAATTGTACTGGGCGAGCTTGGAGAAGATGCCGCCGAAATCGACCTGCCCGTCGCCCAGCGAGCGGAAGCGGCCTGCCCGGTTCACCCAGCCCTGGTAGCCCGAGTAGACGCCCTGCCGCCCGGTCGGGTTGAACTCGGCATCCTTGACGTGGAACGCCTTGATCCGCTCGTGATAGATGTCGATGAACTCGAGATAGTCGAGCTGCTGCAGCAGGAAATGCGACGGGTCGTAATTGATGTTGCAGCGCTTGTGGCCGCCGACCGCGTCGAGGAACATCTCGAAGGTCGCGCCGTCGAACACATCCTCCGAAGGATGGATCTCGTAGCCGACATCGACGCCATTGTCCTCGTAGACATCGAGGATCGGCTTCCAGCGCTTGCCGAGCTCGTCGAAGGCTTCCTCGATCAGTCCGGCCGGTCGCTGCGGGAAGGGATAGAGGTAGGGGAAAGCCAGCGAGCCGGTGAAAGATACCGAGGCATCCAGCCCGAGATTGCGCGATGCCTTGGCGCCGAACTTCATCTGCTCGACGGCCCATTTCTGCCGCGCCTTGGGATTGTTGTGCACTGATGGCGGCGCGAAGCCATCCATCTGCGCGTCATAGGCGGGATGCACCGCCACCAGCTGGCCCTGCAGATGCGTCGACAGCTCCGTGATCTCGACGCCCGCGTCGGCGCAGATGCCTTTCACCTCGTTGCAATAGGCCTTCGACGACGCCGCCTTCTCGAGGTCGAACAGGCGCCCGTCCCAGGTCGGGATCTGCACGCCCTTGTAGCCGAGCCCTGCCGCCCATTTGGTGATCGAAGCCAGTGAATTGAACGGCGCGGCGTCGCCCGCGAACTGCGCCAGAAACAGGCCAGGCCCCTTCATCGTCGTCGGCATCGGCATCCTCCCTCTCTCTTGTTTCGCCACCAAGCATAGCGTCGATTGGAGCGAGGGCCAGCCTGTTTGGGCAAACTCACCGGCATCTCAGCGCCATGCCATTCTGGTATTACCAAATCCCATAATTCGGTCAAGCACCTGAAAAGCCGGAAGAAGGGTCTGGCCGGCAATTAAAAAGGTGAAATTACCACGTTAAATCATGTAATTGACCGAGATATGAAGCTTCCCCTGTCCACTTCTTGCCGCGCATGAAAATTTGCTGTAGAGGACATGGCAGGCCCAATTGGTCGAACCAGTTTCGAGGAAAATGCTGGCAACGCCTTGGGGAGGAGTCGTCCGGCCGCCTCTGCGGGAGGCGTCGCGGGGTGAAAACGTGACAGGCGAATTCTGGGAAGGATAGACCATGCATCTTTCGACGCACAATTGGATGCGGGCGGAGCCGCTGGAGGTGACGCTGAAGCGCATCAAGAAGTTCGGCTACGAATCGATCGAGATTTCCGGCGAGCCCGAGCAGTACAAGACCAAGGAGACGCGTGCGCTGCTCAAGGAGCACGGCATCCGCTGCTGGGGTTCGGTGACGCTGATGCTGGGTGAGCGCAACCTCGCCGCCAGGGACCAGGGACAGCGCGAGCGCTCCGTCCAATATGTGAAGGACGTGCTCACCATGGTGAGCGAGCTCGACGGCGAGATCATCACGCTGGTGCCCGCGACCGTGGGCAAGGTCGTGCCGGACGGCACCGAGGCGGAGGAATGGGGCTGGGTGGTCGACGCCACGCGCGAATGCTTCACCCATGCCAAGAAGGTCGGCGTCAGGATCGCCGTCGAGCCGCTCAACCGCTTCGAGACCTATCTCTTCAATCGCGGCGCCCAGGCGCTGGCGCTCGCCGACGCGGTGAGCCCCGAATGCGGCGTCTGCCTCGACGCATACCACATCCACATGGAGGAATTTAACGTCTACGACGCGATCCGTCAGGTCGGCAAGCGCCTGTTCGACTTCCATGTCGCCGACAACAACCGCTTCGCCGCCGGCCTTGGCCAGATCGACTGGCCGAAGATCGTCCGCACGCTGAAGGAAGTCGGCTATGACGGCGCGCTGACCAACGAATTCGTCGCGCCGGTCGACCGCACGCCGGCCGCGCCCTATCCGGAGATGGTCGAGCGCAATCCGGTCGACATCTCGCCCGAGCAGCTGAAATTCATCCAGGACCACGGCTCCAGCCTGCTCACGGAAAAATTCTACACCGACCAGATGCGCATAACCGCCGAAACGCTTCTGCCGCTGATCAAGTGATCTCCGATTGAAATGCATCCCTTCCGCTCTCATGGGGCGGAGGGGCCGAAGGGAAAACATGCGCATCAAAAGCGTCCAGGCCTGGTGGGTTCGCATCCCGATCGAAGTCGCGAAGCAGCATCGCAGCGACTTCGGTCAGGTGACGACGTTCGACGCCGCCATTCTGCGCATCGAGACGGACGATGGCCTGGTCGGCTGGGGCGAGGGCAAGAACGCCGCCGGCAGCGCCGGCAGCTATGGCGCGCTCGTCCATATGCTCAACCACGAGATCGGCCCGCAGCTCGTCGGCCGCGACCCCGCCGACATCGGCATCATCTGGGAGATGCTCTACAACGGCGTGCGGCACGAGACGGCGGCGCATGCCGGCCATGCCATGCCGCAACTGGCGCGGCGCGGCATGAGCGTGGCGGCGATCAGCGCCGTCGACATCGCGCTCTGGGACATTCTCGGCAAGTCGCTCGGGCAGCCGGTATGGCGACTGCTCGGCGGCCGCAAGGTCGAGCGCATGCAGGCCTATGCCTCGGGGGGCTGGGCCTCCCCTGACGCCATCGGAGAGCAGTTGCAATCCTACATCGCCAAGGGCGGCTTCAAGGCGCTGAAGATGCGCGTCGGCGCCATGGACGGCGCCCCGCATGTGTCGGCCGCGCGCGTGCGCGCCGCAAGGCAGGCGATCGGTCCCGACGTCGATCTGATGGTAGACGCGCACGGCACCTACACCGTGGCCGAGGCCAAGCGCTTCATCAGGCTCACCGGCGATCTGGACCTCGCCTGGTTCGAGGAACCGGTGATCGCCGACGACAAGCCGGGCATGGCCGAGGTGCGCGCCTCGGGCTCGACGCCGATCGCCACGGGCGAAAGCGAGGCGACGCGCTACGCTTTCCGCGACCTGGCGGTGCTGAAATCGGCCGACATCTTCCAACCGGATCCGGCGTTTTGCGGCGGCATCAGCGAGGCGATGAAGATCGGCACCATCGCCAGCGCCTTCAACCTGCGCTTCGCACCGCATCTTTGGGCGGGCGCGCCCTGCTTCTTTGCCGGGCTGCATGTGTGCGCGGCCTCGCCCGCCTCCTTCATTATCGAATATTCGCTCGGCGCCAATCCGATGATCCACGATCTTGTCGAGGAGACTGTCGAAGCGAAGGACGGTATGATAGCGATCCCTGAAAAGCCTGGATTGGGTTTCACCATCTCCGAGCGATTCCTGGAGGCGCACGCGCAACGTATTTGACGATGAAAGAAAAGAATCTTCTCGCGGAACTTGCCGCCTATCTCTTTTCCAACTCGGACAAGGAGTCCGGCCGCACGCCTTCGGAGCGCGAGCTGGCGGAGCATTTCGGCGTCAGCCGCGGCCAGATCCGCGAGGCGCTGGCCATCCTTGAAGCCATGCGCATCGTCGAGCGGCGTGCGAAGTCCGGCATCTATATCGACACCAAGCAGGCGAGCGTGGAAGCGCTGGCGCTGTTCGCGCGCGCAGGCCTGCCGCTCGATCCGGTGCAGATCTACGAAACCGTCGAGCTGCGCAAGATCCACGAGATCAAGGCGGCCGAGCTTGCCTGCTCGCGCGCCACGGAAGAGAATTTCGAACGCCTGCGCGAGATCCTGAAGGCTTCCGAGGAGCGCATCGCCGCCGGCGAAGGCCTCGCCAAGGAGGACCGCGAGTTCCACCTCGAGATCGTGCGCGCGACCAAGAACAGCGTCTTCCACAACATCTGCAGCGTCTATTACCTGATGGGCGAGCAGCGCCTGCCGATCTATTTCAACGATCCCGAACGCAGCGTGCGCTCGCATGCCGAGCACATCCAGATCTACGAGGCGCTGCTGCGCCGCGACGGCAATCTCGCCCAGGCCTTGATGAATGCCCATTTGCAGGGCGCCGAGAGCTATTGGAAGGGGATCATCGAAGGTCGCGCGGCGGAGCCGAAGAACGCTGCGCTCGAAAAGGCCTGAGTGCGGTGCGCAAGATCCTCTCGACGCATCCGCTGCACCCGCGCGCGACGGCCATGCTGGCCGGCGCCGGGCGGCTCGCGATCGCTTCCGCCCTCGATCCCAAGACGCTGACCAATGAGGCCCGCGACGCCGACATCGTCATCGTGCGGGCGCCGCTGCCGCCGGAGCTGTTCGCGGACGCCTCGGGCCTGCGCGCCGCGATCCGCCACGGCGCCGGGCTGGACATGATCCCGGTCGAGGCCGCGACCGCCGCCGGCGTGCTGGTGGCGAACGTGCCTGCCGTCAACGCCCGCTCGGTTGCCGAGCATGTGATGTTCGTGGCGCTCGCGCTCTCGCGGCGCTTCCGCATGATGGACCGCGACCTGCGCGCCAAGGGCTGGCTTGCCGGGCGCGAGCATGCCAATTCGACCAGCGAGCTTGCCGGCAAGACGATCGGCATCGTCGGCCTCGGCGCGGTCGGCCAGGCCGTCGGCCATATTGCCGCGCACGGCTTCGACCTCAACGTCGTGGCGACCACGCGCAGCCTGCGTCCGGCGCCAGAGCGTGTCGGCTTCCTGTCGATCGACGCGCTGGTCGAGCAGAGCGACATCATCGTGCTCTGCTGCCCGCTGACGGAGGAAACGCGCGGCCTGATCAGCCGCGAGCGCATCGCCCGCATGAAGTCCAATGCGCTGCTGATCAATGTCGCGCGCGGCCCGGTGGTGGACGACGAGGCGCTGATCGAGGCGCTGCAGAAAGGCCGCATCGGCGGCGCCGCGCTCGACGTCTTTTCCACGCAGCCGCTGCCGCCGAACCACCCCTATTTCGGCTTCGACAACGTCATCGTCACTCCCCATATGGCAGGCATCACCGAGGAATCGATGATGCGCATGGGCGTCGGCGCCGCAAACGAGGCGCTTCTGGTGCTCGCCGGCAAACTGCCGGTCAATCTGCGCAATCCGGAGGTCGTCGAGCATTATCGCCGGCGCTTTCCCGCCGGCGGTTAGACCCATCGGTGGCAATCGTGACGGTGCAGATATGAGATGCTGGCGGACAACGCCCCCCTCTGTCCTGCCGGACCCAATTTTTGTCTGCGCTATGCACACCTCTGCTGTGACTGGCGTGACTGATCGGGCTGAAGCTTGATTGCCAGGTGGTTCCCCCAATCCGTCGCTGCTTCGCAGCGCCACCTTTCCCCCCTCCGGAGGGAAAGGAAGGGAGCCTTGCTGGACGAGCGTTGACGGCAAAAAAGCTTGGCGCCCTTCCTCTACCCCGTCGATCGGGGGAGAGGTGGCTCGGCGAAGCCGAGACGGAGTGGGGGTCGACCAGCGCTACATGAGACAATGCATGCGCCAAGCCCCATGCACGCTATCACCAAGGACCAGCCGCTTGGAAATGTGCGCATGCCGTAGGACCTTGTGGGGGAGATGGCCGGCGGCCAGAGGGGAACGCGAAGGAACGCAACGGCATTTTTCCTGACGCCAATTGCCTCGGCCCGCGTCCCTGTCAACGGGCAAGCAAAACCTCAACGGCCGCAGCGACGGCGAGAAGATGCCGATCATGCCCATGCTTGCCCACCAGCATCAATCCGGCGGGCAGCTTGGTGCCGGGCATCGGCAACGAGATCGCGCAGAGGTCGAACTGGTTGGCGACCTGCGTGTTGCGCAAGAGCAGCCCTTCCGTCTTGTCGCGCAGCGCCTCATCGCCGGCCATGGCGGCGGTGGAAGGCGCGACCATCGGCACGGTCGGCAATACCAGCGCATCGACCGTCTCCAGCCGCTCCGCCATGGCGGCCGCAAGCTCGCCGCGACGGCGGATCGTTCGGATATAGGCGGAAGCGGGGACGGCAAGCGCGCGCGACAATGGCCCGGTGACGTGCGGATCGACCGGCACCGAGGCGCCGCTCGTCAGCCAATCGGCATGCACTTCGGCCCCTTCCATGGAAGCGATCGTGCCGCGCCTGGTGGCCGCGCGCATCTCGGCGATGAGATCGTCGATCGGCAAATCGGCGGCGCGGGCGCCAGCCCGTCCGACCCTGTCGATGCAGGCCTCGAAAGCTGCCGCGACCTCCGCTTGCGTCTCGCCGAACAGCACGCCGCGTGGGATGCCGATGCGCAGGGTCGCGAGCGGGACCAACTGAAGCGCAGCCGGCTCTTCTCCGGCCATGATCGCGTCGGCGATCGCGCAATCGGCGACGCTGCGGGCAAGCGGGCCGATCGAATCCAGTGTCATCGACAGCGGAAAGGCGCCGGCCAAGGGCACGCGCCTCGCCGTCGGCTTGAAGCCGACGACGCCGTTGAGCGAGGCCGGGATGCGCACGGACCCCCCGGTGTCCGATCCGATGGATATGTCGCTTGTGCCTTCGCCGACCGCAACGCCCCCTCCCGACGACGAGCCGCCCGGGATCAGCCTGGCATCGGTGGCGTTGCCAGGCGTGCCGTAATGCGGATTGTCGCCGATCGCGGTGAAGGCGAACTCGGTCATGTTGGTCTTGCCGAGGATGACCGCCCCGGCCTGGCGCAGCCTCTGGACGATCGCCGCATCTCGCGCGGCGGGTGCGGCGCCGGCTCGGATCATCGACCCTGCCGTCGTCGGCTCGCCGGCGACATCGAACAGGTCCTTGATCGAGACGATGCGCCCGTCGAGCGGGCCGAGGCTCACACCGGCCTTGCGGCGGGCATCGGACGCATCGGCGGCGGCCCGCGCGGCCTCGGCATAGAGCTTCGTGAAGACCTTCTCATCGCCCGCGCGTTTGGCAAGACGTGACAGGATGATTTCCAGACGGTCGCGTACGGATTGCATTTTCGATGTCGGGCCCTGCAAAATTGCCACGTCTTTAACGCACGGCCTGATGTTGGGCCGGCGCAAGAGATAAACCGGCAAGCGTGCCTTTGCACCCTGCCAGCGATGGGAAGATGCTGATGCTGTACAAAGGCAGCTGCCACTGCGGCAAGGTGGCGTTCGAAGTCGAGGGCGAGCTCGGCATGACCGTGCGCTGCAACTGCTCGATCTGCCGGCGCAAGGGCGCGCTGTTGTGGGCTGTGCCGCATGAGACGCTCAATCTGGTCGCCTGGGGCGACGACCTCGGCCGCTACACCTTCGGCAAAGCTCAAATCGCGCATCGCTTCTGCCGCACCTGCGGCATGCATCCCTTTGCCGAGGACGTCAGCCAGGGCAGCGAACGAACCGCCTATATCAACATCAACTGCCTCGAGGACATCGATCTTGCGACGATCGAAGTTTTCGAGTTCGACGGCCGCTCGGCCTGATTAGCGGTAGCCGGTCGCATCCGCCGGCTTGCCGGCGTCCTGGACCTCCGGCACGTAGCGCCAGGCGTCAGGCCGCGAGCCGTCGAGATCGGTAAAGCCGTAGACCTGCGCCAGCCCGCCACTCGAAAGCGACTGGCCATTCCAGCGCGAGCGCCGCGGGTCGGAGGCCAGCGCCGCTACGGCGCGGCCGACGAAGCGCGGCGTCTCGGATATGACGAAATGCGGCACATTGGCTGTCGCGTCGCGCCAGTTCTCTTCCTGCACGCCGAATGCCTCCAGCATCATCTCCGAGCGCAGCCAGCCGGGCGTCAGCGAGACGGACGTCGCGCCATGCTTTTCGAGGTCTTTGGCATGCGCCCATGCCATACGGTTCACCGCCACCTTGGCGAGATCGTAGAAGGGCGACAGCCGGTAGTGCCCGGCATTATATTCGGCCGTGCCGTCGGTAACCTCGATGAGCAATCCGCCTGGACGCTCGATCATCAACGGCAGCGCGTGATGGGCGGTGATCAGGTGCGTATCGATCCCCAGCCGCAGCAGCCGCAGGCCGTTGTCCAGATCATGTTCCCAGACGGACTTGTTCCACTCAAAGAGCTTTTCACCGCCCCAGACGTCATTGACCAGGATATCGAGGCGGCCCTGCTCCGCGCGGATACGCGCGACAAGTTTCTGCACCTCCTCGGAGACCAGGTGGTCGACCCGGACGGCAATGCCCTTGCCGCCTTGTGCGGTCACCAGTTCGGCCGTCTCTTCGATGGTTTCGGGGCGCTGATAATCCGATTGCGAAGTTCGCGTCGTGCGTCCGGTCACATAGACGGTGGCGCCGGCAGCGCCCAGCTCGACCGCAATTCCACGGCCCGCGCCGCGCGTTGCGCCGGCGACGAGCGCGACTTTTCCTTGAAGCGTCATTGGAACCTCCGAACCTGAACTGCGCACAATCAGAGCTGGCGTTTGCCATGCTCATCATTTATAAATGATCGTTCGTTTATAAATGTGAGTCAAGATGACCAGGCCAAAAACCCAGTCCGACGAGCAGGTTCTGGAAGCCGCGTACCGGCTGATGCATGCCGACGGCCCGGAAGCATTGACCTTCGAAAGGTTGGCGCGGGCCAGCGGCCTTTCAGGCTCGACGCTGGTGCAGCGCTTCAAGAACAAGACACTGCTGAAGCAGCGCACGCTGCTCTATGCCTGGGATGGTCTCGACCGAAAGACCGAGGAGGCGGCGGCATCGGTCCCCAGAACCCCGGCCGGCGCCGTCGAGCTGCTGGTTGCTCTCTCCAGCGGCTATGGCGACATCGAATCCTATGCCGAAGGTTTGCTCGTCTTGCGCGAGGATTTGCGCGATCCCATGCTCAGGGCGCGCGGCGCCGCCTGGAAGGCGGCGCTGAGCGGGATGCTCGCCGATTGTTTCGCCGGCGTCCGCGGCGTGCCGGACGACATCGGCCTGCTTATGGCAGCCCACTGGCAGGGCTCGCTGCTGTGGTGGAGCTTCGATCCCGACGACATGGAGCTCCCCGCTTATGTCGAGCATAGCCTGACGCGCTTCGTATCGGCCATAACGACAATTTCGGCCCGGCGCTCATGAGAGCCGCCGGGCTGAAGCTTGATAGGACCGCCGGGCTTGCCTACTCGGCGGCCTGCTTCGGGCCTCTTGCGAAAGCCACCAGCGCCGCGAGCAAGGTCGCAACGCCGCCATAAGCGAAGGCGCTCGCGACACCGGCATGGTCGACAAGCAAGCCGCCGACAATGGCGCCGAGCGCGATCGCCACCTGGAAAGTGGCGACCATCAGGCCGCCGGCGCTCTCGGCCTGATCGGGCGCTGCGCGCACCAGCCAGGTCTGCAGGCCGACCGGCACCGCGCCGAAACCAAAGCCCCAAGCGGTGACGGCGACCGCCGCCGTGATGGGCGAGGCCCCGAACACGAGCAGTCCAGCCGCCGACAAGGCGATCAGCAGCGGCGCCACACCGACGGCCATCTTCAGATTGCGCTCGGCCAGGAACGCGCCGGCGAAATTGCCGAAGAAACCGCCAATGCCATAGGCGAGCAGCACCAGCGAGATGGTCGCGATCGGCATGACCGGCACCGTCTCCAGGAACGGCCGCACATAGGTGAAGCCGGCAAACTGCCCGGACGCCACCAGCAGCACCACCAGCAGCGCGACGCGGATCATCGGCCGCTTCAGCACATCGACCAGCGTGCGGAAGCTCGCCACGGCCGTCGGCGGCAGGCTGGGAAGCGTGGCGAGCTGCACCAGCAGCGCCAGCGCGCCGACGACCGCCGCGATCATGAAGGCGGTGCGCCAGCCCCAGACGTCGCCGACATAGGCGCCGACCGGAGCCGCCGTCACGGTGGCGACCGAGACGCCGGTGAGGATGATCGACATGGCGCGCGGCATCAGTCGCATCGGCACCAGCCTGAGCGCCATGGCCGCCGACATCGACCAGAAGCCGCCCAGCGCGACGCCGAGCACGACGCGGGCAAGAAGCAGCATTGTAAGCGAGGAGGCGAAGGCGGCGAGGAGGTTGGAGACGATCAAAAGGACGGAGAGGATCCACATGACCAGCCGGCGGTCGAGCCGCTTGGTGACGATCGCCATGGTCGGCGCGGCGATTGCGCCGACCACGGCCGTCGCCGTCACCGCCTGGCCGGCGGCGCCTTCGCTGACGCCAAGGTCCTGCGCCAGGCGCGTCAACAGGCTGGCGGGCAGGAATTCGGCCGTCACCAGGCCGAAGACGCCGAGCGCCAGCGAGACCACTGCGCCCCACGCAGGCTCTGTTCGTTCTTCAGGTTCGGTTCTGTCGAGGACGGCGGCGTCGATGGCGCCTGTGACGGGCTCGGTCATGTCAAATCTCCGATGAGTTGCAGCGCAACATTTGGGCTGCAGTGCAACATAGGGAGTGACTATCTGGAGTTTCCATGCTAGAAACGCCGAAATGAATTACAATTCGTCCAAATCGGTTTTGCAGACTTCTGGCGACCCGCTCACCGACATGTTGCGTGGCCTGCGCCTCGACGGTGTCGATTATGGCCGCTGCGTGCTGGGCGAGCCCTGGGCCGTTTCCTTTCCGGCGCAGAAGGCCGCGCGCTTCCATTTCATCGGACAGCAGGGTTGCTGGCTGTTCTCGCCTGCCAAGGAGTGGATCGAGCTCTCGGTGGGCGACGCGCTGCTGATCCCGCGCGGCGACGAGCATGTGCTGGCGAGCGCGCCCGGCGTGCCGCCGGTGCCGATCGGCCGCTACACGATCGAGCCGGTGTGCGAGAACATCTACGACGTCTCGAACGGCTGCGACGGCTGCAAGACCTTGCTGTTTTGCGGCTCGATGCATTTCAACCTCGACGGCTCGCATCCGCTGCTGGAGATGATGCCCGACCTGATGCAGGCGCATAAATTGATGGCGAACGCGCCGGGCATCCAGCATCTGCTCGACGCGATGGCTGGCGAGGTGACGATGGACCGCGTCGGCTCCGGCGGCATTCTTGCCCGCCTGGCCGACGTGCTCGCCGCCACCATCATCCGCTCTTGGGTCGAGAATGGCTGCGGCGACGCCACCGGCTGGATCGCCGCCATGCGCAATCCGGATGTCGGCAAGGTGCTTGCCGCCATCCACCTCCAGCCGGAGCGCGACTGGACGGTCGAGGCGCTGGCCAGGATGATGGGCGCCTCGCGCTCCGCCTTCGCGCAGCGCTTCGCCAGCGTGGTCGGCGAGACGCCGGCTAAATATGTGCTGCGCGTGCGCATGCACCAGGCGCGGCAATGGCTCAGCCGCGACGGCATGCGGGTTTCGGTCACGGCCGCGAGATTGGGCTACGATTCGGAAGCCTCCTTCAGCCGAGCCTTCAAGCGCGTGATGGGCGTGGCGCCAAGCCATTTCCGTCACGCCGGCGCCGAGGAGCAATCCTGACATCCGGCAGGCAGCCCGCTGGAGGAATTGCCAAGTCTTTTGGACGCCGCGTCATTCCCCGCCAGTCGAGACAGCATAAGCTCGATGGCGGAGGAAACCGCCATGCCCAATCATCTCGCACCGCTTGCGCTTGCCGCCGCCATCCTGCCAGGCCCGGCTTTCGCGCTGGAAGACAGCTACCTGCCGGCCGACAAGATCCCTTATGCCGTCGAAGCGCCGAACCAGCCGCAGCGCCTTGGTCCGCTGTGGGGAGAGCGGGCGAAAGGACCGGCCGGCACGCTGCTGAAGGTTCCCGGCAACTGGCGGGCGCCCGTCCATGCCCACACCGCGGACTACCGCGCCGTGGTCATCAAGGGCCTCTGGGCGCACTGGCAGATGCAGGGCGGCGAAGCCACCAAGGTCGAGTTGCCGCCAGGCTCCTACTGGACCCAGAAGGCCAACGAGATGCATGACGACGCCTGCCTCTCGGAAACCGAATGCGTGATCCTGCTGATCAACGACAAGCCTTACGAGACCTATCTGCCGAAGTAAGGCAGCAGGCCAGCCGGATCGCTATCCGGCGTGACGCAGGCTCACCCCACTGCCCTTGTCGAACATCACCACCTTGTCCGGATTCCAGGCAAAGCGCACCGGCTGTTCGATCGCGACATCGGTCCTGGCCGGCACTGTGGCCCGCAGCATCGTGTCGCCCACCCTGAGCGTCACGATCTTCTCGACGCCATGGTTTTCGACATCGTGAACCCGCGCCTCGACCGGCGCGCCGCTTTCCAGATAGACGTCTTCCGGACGGATGCCGAAGACGAGCGGGCGACCGTCGGTCGCGCCGCTCGTCCTGCCCCCGCCAAAGGTTTTGGCTTCAGTTGACAGCGGTAGCTCGAAATTCATCGGCGCCATCACCGCGCGGTCGTTGACCAGCTTGCCGTCGATGAGGTTCATTGGCGGCGATCCGACGAAGCTCGCGACATAGGTGTCGCGCGGATTGTTGTAGATCTCGTGCGGCGTGCCGGTCTGGATGATGCGGCCATGGTTGAGCACACCGACCTTGTCGCCCATCGACATGGCCTCGATCTGGTCATGCGTGACGAACAGGAACGTGGCGCCGAGCTGCATCTGCAGGTTCTTCAGCTCCGTGCGCAGCGCCTCGCGCAGCTTGGCGTCGAGCGCCGACAGCGGCTCGTCCATCAGGAACACGCGCGGCTTGCGCACGATGGCGCGGCCGATCGAGACGCGCTGCATCTCGCCGCCGGAAAGCCGGTCGGTCTTGCGGTCGAGCAGATGCTCAATACGGAGTGTGCGGGCCGCGCGCGCGACGCGATCCTTGATCTCGGCATCCGGCAGCCGGCGGATTTTCGGCTTCAGCGGGAATTCGAGATTCTGTCGCACCGTGTAGCGCGGATAGAGCGAATATTGCTGCAGCACCAGCGCCACGTCGCGCTCGGCCGCGCCCCAATCGGCGACGTCGACGCCGTCGATGAAGACCTGGCCCTCGGTCGGTTTTTCGAGACCGGCGACCATCCGCAGCGTCGTCGTCTTGCCAGCGCCTGTCTCGCCGAGCAGCACGAAGAATTCGCCGTCGGCGATGTCGAGGTCGAGGTTGGACAGCGCGGTATGGTTGCCGAATGTCTTCGAGATGTTTTTCAGCTGGATATGGGCCATTACAGTCTCACTCCGAGCGACTTGCCGCTCGCCGCGTCGAAGAAATGCGCCTGCGAAGGATCGATCCGCGCATAGACCTTTTCGCCCGGGCCGCTGATGAAACCGCTCTTGGTGCGGGCGCGCAGCATCTTGGAGCCTACTTTCAGGTCGACGATGTCGAAGGAACCGAGTGGCTCGATGATTTGCGCTTCGACCGGCAGGAACCCGTCCGTCGCCTCGCGCCGCACCAGCACGCCTTCCGGCCGGATGCCCAAGGTGAGCTGGCCGCCGGCGTGGCCGTTGAGCTTGGAAAGCAGCGCCTGCGGGAACTCGAAGCCCGCGGTCGCATCCCCGACCGTGACCGACGCGGCAGAAGCTTTTTCGGCGACCTTGGCTTCGGCGACATTCATCACCGGGCTGCCGACGAATTGCGCGACGAAGAGGTTGGCCGGATGGGAATAGACCTCGTCCGGCGTGCCGACCTGTTGCAGCACGCCTTCATGCATGATGACGATGCGGTCGGCGAGGCTCATCGCCTCGATCTGGTCGTGCGTGACATAGATGCTGGTCGAGCCTTGCTTGATGTGCAGCCGCTTGATCTCGGCGCGCATTTCCTCGCGCAGCTTGGCATCGAGCGCGCCGATCGGCTCGTCCATCAGCATCGCCTTCGGACGCCGCACCAGCGCCCGGCCGATGGCCACGCGCTGCATGTCGCCGCCCGACAGCGCCGAGGGCTTCTTGCCGAGCAGATCGGTGATCTGCAGCGTCTTGGCCACCGAGCGCACCTCGGTGTCGATCTCGCTCCTGCTCTTGCGCGTCGCGCGCAACGGAAAGGCGATGTTCTCGTAGACGTTCATGTGCGGGTAGAGCGAGAACGACTGGAACACCATGGCGATGTCGCGGTCGGCGGCCTTGAGGTGCTGCACCGGCTTGCCGTCGATCAGTATGTCGCCCTGGTCGATGGTCTCCAGCCCGGCGATGGCGCGCAGCGTCGTCGTCTTGCCGCAGCCCGATTGTCCGAGCAGCACGATGAACTCGTTGTCGTTGATCGCAAGGTTCAGGTCCTTGATGACCTGGACGGCGCCGAAGAATTTCTGGACGCCGCGAAGCTCGATCTGGGTCAATGCTGCGCCCCCGCGTTATGCGCCTGCTGGTCGGCTCCGTGTCCCGTGCCGGCCTGCTCCTCACGTGGAATCTTGGAGGTGACGTTGAAGCCGATCAGGCCGATCAGGATGATGGTCACGCCGTAGGTGTGGAGCAGCATGTTCCAGGGCTGGCAGAGCGCGACGATGCCGAGCACCATCAGGATCTGCGATCCAGGCTCCAGATATCTTTCATTGATCGCGCGAAAGCTCATTTGCGGATCGCTCCGAAGGACATGCCGCGCAGCAGATGGTTGCGGAGCAGGAAGGTGAAGATCGCGACCGGCAGCAGGAACAGGAAGGTTCCGGCGGCGATCACCGTCCAGTCGGGCAGGCCGGAACCCACCTGGCTCGGAATGAAGGGCGGCGCGGTCTGGGCGCGGCGGTTGGTCATGATCAGCGCGAAGGCGTATTCGTTCCACGCGGTGATGAAGCAGAACACGGCCGTGGCGGCGATGCCGGTCGCGGCCTCGGGCAGCACGATCTTGAAGAAGGCCTCCATGCGCGTATAGCCGTCGACGAGCGCCGCCTCCTCATATTCCTTAGGGATCTCGTCGATGAAGCCCTTCATCAGCCAGACCGAGAAGGACAGGTTGAAGGCGGTATAGAGGATGATCAGGCCGAGATGGGAATCGTTGAGCCCGACCGCGCGGTACATCAGGAACATCGGGATCGCGACCACCACCGGCGGCAGCATGCGCGTCGACAGGATGAAGAAGAGCAGGTCCGCCTCTCCCTTCACCCTGAAACGCGAGAAGCCGTAGGCGGTGAACGTGCCCATGCCGACGGCGAGCACGGTCGAGGTGATCGCCACGATCAGCGAATTCATGAACCGGTTCGGATAGCCCGACCACTGCACGGCGCCCTTGCCGTCGCGCACGATCTTCTCGCCGCCGTCGAAGACGACGCGTTCCCACCATGGGGCGGCCGCGTATTCTTCGGGCGTCGGCGGGCTGCGCAACTGCGAGCGCTTGGTGAACAGCTTGACGAAGGGCGATATCTCCGGCTGGAACACGATTGTCGGCGGGATCGTCGTGGCCAGGTTGCGCGGCTTGAAGGCCGTCGAGGCGATCCAGTAGATCGGCGCCAGGAAGATGATCGTCACCACCAGCACGGCGACGATTGCCGCGCGGTTGAAAGCGACCTCGGAAGAAGTGCGGACGGCGGCCATCTCAGCGCTCCTTCACCTTGTTGAGGTATTTGACGTAGATGTTGGTGATCGCCAGCACCATGATGAGCACGATGTAGGCCATGGCGCAGGAACGCCCCGTCTGCCATTCCTGGAAAGCCATCTTGTAGAGACGGATCGAGATCAGCTCGGCCGTCGGCTGGCTGGTCAGGATATAGGCCAGGTCGAAGGTCTTGAACGCCTCCATGGTGCGGAAGATGACGGCGATCATCAGGATCGGCGCGACCAGCGGCAGCGTGATGCGGAAGAAGGTGTAGAACGGCCCGGCCCGGTCGATCGCGGCGGCTTCGTAAAGGTGCTTCGGCACCGCTGAGAGACCGGCAAGCGACAACAGCATGACGAAGGGCGACCACATCCAGATGTCGGTGAGCGCCACCGCGTAGAGCGCCATCTTCGGGTCGGCCAGCCACTCGAAAGTGCCGAGCCCGAGCGCATAGTTGATGATGCCGAAGGACGGATCGTAGAGCAGCTTCCAGAACAGGCCCACCACCGCCATCGAAAGCATCATTGGCAGAAGCAGCAGCGTCGTCAGCAGCCCCTTCATCGGTATGTCGCGGTTGAGCAGCATCGCCACGCCGAAGCCGACGAGCAACTGGCCTGCGACCGAGATGATGACGTATTTCGCGGTGATGGCGAAGTTCGACCAGACATAAGGGTCGTTGAGCAGGTCGCGATAATTCTGCAACCCGACGAAATTGGCCGGCGCATTGGTCGAAGCGCGGAAGTCGGTGAACGAATAGCCCAGCGAATAGATCAGCGGGAAGATGTTGAAGACGATCAGGAACAGGATCGTCGGGATGATGAAGAGATTGCGGATCGAGATGTCGCTGAGGCCGCGCGCCGCGGCCCGCGAGGACCTGTCGAGCGTGGTGATCATCGTGGTCGCCAAAACCCTGCTCCGGATGCTTGAAAAACAAACGGAGGAGGCTTCTTAAGCCTCCTCCGCGAGGCATGTCGTTTACTTCACGCGGCCGTATTTCTTGAAGGTCGCGTTCCAGTCGGCGGCAAGTGCGTCCAGCGTTTCCTTGGCGGTGCCCTGACCGCCGATCATGTAGGGATAGATGCGCTGGTTGAGCTGCTGCAGCAGTTCGGCATATTCCGGCACCGCCCAGAAATCCTTCACCTTGAACATGGTCTCATAGAAGGCCTTGTTGTACGGCGTGGCGCTCTGGAACTCAGGCGACTTCAGCACCGCGGCGCTGCAGGTGTAGCCGCCGAGCGCCGCCCACTTCTTCTGGGTCTCGTCCTTGATGAACCACTCCAGGAACTTCATCGCCTCGTCCTGCTTCTGCGAGTAGGAGACGATCGAGATGCCTTGGCCGCCAAGCGCCGCGAACTGGTCGCCATTGGGGCCCGGAGGATTGGCGAAGAAACCGGTGTTCTTGGCGTTCGGGTTCGACGACTCGTTGATCAGCGAGGGGAAGAAGGCGAAGTAGTTCATGCTCATCGCCGCCAGGTTCTCGGTGATCGCCTGGTTGTCCTCGACGAAGAACGACTTTGCCCAGCCCGGAGGCGTGAACTTGTAGAGTTCCTTGTAGGCATCGAGTGCGGCGACCGCCTTGTCCGAGTTGATGTGACCGTCGACCTGGTAGGTCGAATAGTCGCCAAGCTCACCGCCATAGGAGAACAGGGCGTTCTCGAAACCCATCGCCATCGCGTCGTAGGAATTATCGGTGTAGATGGCGATGCCGTATTTCTTCTGGTCGGGACGGTAGAAGAATTCGGCTATGTCGCGCAGCGCCTTGAAATCCTTCGGCACGTCGAGGTCGTAGCCATACTTGGCCTTGAAGGCTTCCTTCTCCTTCGGGTCCTCGAACCAGTCCTTGCGGTAGGACCAGCCGACGGCGTCGCCCTCGAGCGGGATTGCCCAGTACTTGCCGCTGTTGCCGGGATATTCGGCGTAGTACTTGACCGTCGCCGGCGCCATCACGTCGTTGAGCTTGTGCTTGTTGAAGAAGTCGGTCAGGTCGACATAGTGACCGCCGGTCGAGCCCGCGCCGAGCCACTGCGAGTCGCCCACCACCAGATCGTAAGCGTCGCCATGGGCGTTGAATTCGGTGAAGGCCTTGGTCTGGAAGTCGGCCCACGGCGTGGTCTCGACCGTGATCTTGACGCCGGTTTCCTTCTCATACTCGTTGCCGAGTTCCTGCAGGTAGTTGGCCGGATCCCATTCCGCCCAGAAGATGGTGAGCGACTTTTCCTGCGCGTGGACGGACGTCCCGCAGGCAAGCGCCAGGCCGACACCAGCAAGCACGCTGGTCACTATCTTGCGCATAGTTTTCCTCCCTTGTGCGCATTCTACCGTGTCATGCGAACCGGCAGCGAAGCCGGCCGTGGTAGTTCCTCCTGTGATGGCGCCTTTCCGGTTCCAGGCCTCCTCGCCCTGCCGGAAATGGATCGCAGCCGTCACTTTCGATCCGCTTTATTTGGTTGTAATCTGGTATTACCAATTCCCGCTTGGCGTCAAGCGCTTTCTTGAGCGATTGATTTAGCCAATCCTTATGATATCCGGCTGTTTTCCCTTGTTTTTCGTACTCTGTGATACACAGAGCCCTTGTCACGGGCTGCCCATCACAATTAACATTCGCAACTGACTTCGTAATCTGGTCGAACCAGATTTAGACGGCCGCCACCTTCGACGCCGCCGATACTGCTGCTGATTTTGCCTCTGATTCCACTATTGCGGCGCGCACCAGCGCGCCCGCCGCCCATTGCGCCACCGACACCATCTCGGCGCTGTCCAGCCCCCAGATATCCTTCAGCACCGTGACCACCTCGACGCCGAACACCAGCGACAGCGCCTGCGCCAGGCGTTTGAACTGGCGCGGCTTCAGGCGGCCCTTGAGCGGCCCGATCGCATCCTTCAGCAGGTCGACGCGATGGCCGCGCGTGAAGGCGGGCTCCGATCCGAGCGTGCCGGCCTGGCGCCGCGCCCATTGATCGAGGGACAGCTTCAGCGCCGCCTTGCACGTCGCCTCGAAGGCTTCGATGCGCGGCATCGCAGTGGCGAACAGATCCGCCACGCGCCGCTCGGCATCGTCGGAAGCCGACTTCCAGGTGAGGATCGGGCCGAGCCCTTCATCGACCACGGCCTGCACCAGCGCCGCCTGGCTCGGGAAATACCGGTAGGCGGTGGCGCGCGACACCTCCGCCGCCTCCGCGACCTCGCTGACCGAAGGGGTCATGCCGGACTGCATCAGCCTCGTCGCCGTTTCCAGCATCAGCCGCTTTGTGCGGGCGCGCGGCCCCTTCTCGGCGGCCGGAGCCTGCGCGGCATCATCGCTGGAGGCGGCTTGTTGACGTGAGACATCCATATCAATACGATACGCGCGTCTCAAAAATTTGCAATGGCGCGATGCCGGGCAATATCGGGATCCCCACCAGCGACGAGGCTTTTGCCGAGGAACTTAAGGGTGGGGCAAAAATGGTGTCCCCACCAGCGAAGCTTTCGCCGAGGAGCTTAAGGGTGGGCAAAAAAGGCGGGCGGCAAAGCCGACCAAGCCGGACGACGGGGAACCGCGCATGAAGCGCATCTATGTGGTCGGCACCGCCGACACCAAAGGTGAGGAACTCGCCTTCCTGGCCGATGCCGTCACTGCTGCCGGCGGCGTGGTCGTCCGTGTCGATATCGGCACGCGCGGCGCGACCGTCCCGGTCGACATCCCTGCAAGCGAGGTCGCCGCGCATCATGCCAAGGGAGCCGGCGCGGTTCTCGGCATCGACGATCGCGGCGCCGCCGTTGCCGGCATGGGCGCCGCCTTCGCCAATTTCGTCCAGTCCCGCAACGACATCGCAGGCGTGATCGGCATCGGCGGCGGCGGTGGCACCTCGATCGTCACCGCCGGCATGCGGGCGTTGCCGCTCGGTCTGCCGAAGCTGATGGTCTCGACGCTCGCTTCCGGCGACACCGCGCCTTACGTCGACGTCTCCGACATCATCATGATGCCGTCGGTGACTGACATGGCGGGGCTGAACAGGCTCTCCCGCACCGTGCTGCACAATGCCGCCCAGGCGATCGCCGGCATGGCCGCGAAGCGCGCCCCGGCCGCCGCCGGCAAGCCGGCGCTGGGGCTCACCATGTTCGGCGTCACGACACCCTGCGTGACCGCGATCGTCGAGCGCTTGCGTGCCGATTATGACTGCATGGTCTTCCACGCCACCGGCACCGGCGGCCGCTCGATGGAGAAGCTCGCCGACAGCGGTTTGCTGGCCGGCATCCTCGACATCACCACGACCGAGATCTGCGATCTTTTGTTCGGCGGCGTGCTGCCGGCGACCGAGGATCGCTTCGGCGCGATCGCCCGAACGAAGTTGCCCTATGTCGGCTCGGTCGGCGCGCTCGACATGGTGAACTTCTGGGCGCCGGCCACGATCCCCGAGCGCTATCGCGGACGCCTGTTCTACGAGCACAATCCCAACGTTACGCTGATGCGCATCACGGCCGAGGAATGCCGCAAGATCGGCGAATGGATCGGCGGCCGCCTCGCCCGATGCGACGGCCCGGTCCGTTTCCTGATTCCCGAAAGGGGCGTCTCGGCGCTCGACATCGAAGGCGGCGCCTTCTTCGAGCCGGAAGCCGATGCGGCCCTGTTCGATGCTATCGAGCGCACGATCGAGCCGACGAAGGATCGCACCGTCACGCGCCTGCCGCTGCACATCAACGACCCCCAATTCGCCAAGGCTGCCGCCGAGGCGTTCCTCGATATTGTCAAGAAGTGAGACACACAAGCATGGCCGCCATTCCGCGCAAAACGATCCTGGAAAAATTCCGCAAGATGATCGCCGACGGCGTGCCGATCGTCGGCGGCGGCGCCGGCACCGGCCTGTCGGCCAAGGCCGAGGAAGCCGGCGGCATCGACCTGATCATCATCTACAATTCCGGCCGCTACCGCATGGCCGGGCGCGGCTCGGCCGCCGGCCTGCTCGCCTATGGCAACGCCAATGAGATCGTCAAGGAGATGGCCTATGAGGTGTTGCCGGTGGTGAAGAAGACGCCGGTGCTGGCCGGCGTCAACGGCACCGACCCCTTCGTCATCATGCCTCTGCTGCTTTCGGAACTGAAGACGATGGGCTTTTCCGGCGTGCAGAACTTTCCGACGGTCGGCCTGTTCGACGGCACCATGCGCCAGAGTTTCGAGGAGACCGGCATGGGTTTCGGCCACGAGGTCGACATGATCGCCGAGGCGCACAAGCTCGACCTGCTCACAACGCCCTACGTCTTCAACCCGGACGAGGCGCGCGCCATGACCAAGGCCGGCGCCGACATCGTCGTCGCCCATATGGGTGTCACCACCGGCGGCTCGATCGGCGCCACCTCGGCGAAAACGCTCGACGCCTGCGTCAAGGAGATCGACGCCATTGCGGACGCCGCGCGCTCGGTGCGCAAGGACGTCATCCTGCTTTGCCACGGCGGGCCGATCTCGATGCCCGACGACGCGCGCTACATCCTCGAGCGCTGCGAAGGGCTGCACGGCTTCTATGGCGCGAGCTCGATGGAGCGTCTGCCGGCCGAAGCGGCAATCGCCAGGCAGACGGCGGATTTCAAGGCGGTTTCGATCGCGAAAAGGAAGGGATGAGGCAATGGCCGACAGAAGCAAGGTGTTCATCTACCCGAAGGATGTCAGCGCCTTCGGCTTCGACTGGGGCAAGCTGTCGCTGACCGTCGCGCCGGAAGTGAATGGCGCCGCCCGCTTCTCCGGCGGCGTCGTCGACCTGCCGCCCGGCAAAGGCCATACCCGCCACAACCACCCCGGCGCCGAAGAGATCATCTTCGTCATCTCCGGCAATGGCGAGCAGATGGTGGAGGACGAGAAGGGCAATCCGGTGGTGGCAAAGGTCGGCCCCGGCTGCACCATTTACGTGCCGGAGAGCCGCTTCCATTCGACGCTCAACACCGGCGACCAGCCGATGCAGCTTTTCGTGGTCTATTCCCCCGCCGGACCGGAACTCGCGCTGCGCGACCTCCCGGATTTCAGGCTGCTGCCGGTGGGCAAATAATCTTCAGCGTCGCAGCCCCCTCATCCGGCCGCTTCGCGGCCACCTTCTCCCCGAGGGGAGAAGAGACTGGCTCCAGCGTTGGCATCCTCCTCTCCCCTCGGGGAGAGGTCGGGTTGCCCCGAATTGCGCTCGCAATTCGGGGCAATCCGGGTGAGGGGGAGCGCCGCCGAGGCTAAGCTGCCGCCCCGCCCCTGTTCCACCCTCGCCCGCGGTCGCCGAACATCACATAGCCGGCGTCGGTCACCGCGACGGTGTCCTCCAGCTTGATGAAGCCGCGCGTTGGGTGGAGCATGGTGGTCTCGACCGACAGGACCATGTTCTTCTCCAGCGGCTTGGCCGCATAGGTGCCCTCATAGGCGACCGGATGATTGGTCATCAGGAACGGCGCCTCATGCGTGATCAACCCCATGCCGTGCGCGAAGAAATCCGTATAGGCGGCAACCTTGGAGGCCTTCAGCACGCTTTCCGCATGCGAAATCATGTCGCCGCCCAGCGTGCCTGCCTTGACCTTGGAAAAGGCCGCCTGCTGCACCGCTTCGACCTCGGCCAGAAGATCCTCCAGCTCGGCATCGGGCTCGCCAAGCACGCCCATGCGGCAAAGGTCGCCGATATAGCCGTGATAATTGCCGCCGGAATCGATCGACATCACCTCGCCCTTCTTCCAGGCCTGGCTGGAAGCCGCGCGGTTGTGGCTGGAGCCCAGCGTCAGCAGGCAATATTCGAAATGCGCGCCGCGATTGGTCTCCTCGCGCCTCAGCCGCTCGATGATGTCTGTCTTTGTTGTCCCTTCGCGCGCCCAGGCAATGGTCGCCAGCATGGAATCCGTGATCAGCTCGGAAGCGATGCGCAGCTGTTCCAACTCCGCCTCGGTCTTGATGGCGCGCATGCTCTCCAGCATGCCGGTCGCGTCGATCAGCTTGGCATCCGGCAGCGCCTTGCGGACCAGCGTATAGGCGTCGGACGGCAGGAAGCCCGGCTCGATGCCGATGCGCGCCGCCGACTTGCCGATCTGCTTGAGATGCTCGACCGCCAGGTTGGCGGCATCGAGCGTGCCCCAGCAGGCGGCATGCAAGGTCGGCGTCCAGAACGGATGGTTCTGATGCTCGCCGCCTTCCATCTTGTTGCCGATATAGGCCGCGTGTTCCGGCCCGCCTTTCTCGTAGAGGACGATCGGCAGATAGCGGCTGTGGCCGATCGCGTCCATGGCCGCGAAGAAGATGAACTTGTAGCCGCCGAGCAGATATTGCGTGTTGTGCTTGGAGGTGGCGAAGAGCACGTCGATGCCGGCCTCCTCCATCAGCCGGTCCACCCGCGCCTGGTCGAACGGAACGCTGCCGACTTCGGTCTTGCCCGGAGCGATGTTCATCTGCCTCTCCCTGTTTTTCATCGGCCGCAGGAGCGCCGAACGTCATGGTTTATGGCTGTCGGCCAAATCTGCATCATTTTGGCCACTCTGGTCCAGCCAGAATTGATCACTTTCGCGCCAAAGACAGTTTCCGTTCGAATCTTGATCCTGCTTCGCCATAATCTGGTCCTACCAGATAAGGCATCGGAGACTCCTTCGGCCGGCTGGTCCAGCGGACGGAAATTTCAAAGCCAAGCCATGATGCGCCAAAACCGTCTCTGGCGAAACCTTTGCCAAGGGCCATAATCACGCGATTGCCGCGCCTGCCATGGCGCGAAGAGGGGAGTTTGAGCGATGTCCGAATTGACGATTTCACGCCGCGGCCTACTGGCCGGCTCGGCGCTGCTTTGGGCCTCGACCGCGCTGCCGGCCATCGCCTTCGCGCAGACGCCGAAGAAGGGCGGCCGTCTCGTGCTGGCCGCCGATTCCGAGCCGCGCAACCTCAACCCCGCGATCGTCGCTTCCAACGGCGTCTTCTTCATCTCCAGCAAGATCGTCGAGACGCTGGCCGAAGCCTCTTTCGACGGCAAGGACGGGCTCGAACCCCGCCTAGCGCTTTCCTGGGAGGGTGCGGCCGACGGCCTGTCGGTGACCTTCAAATTGCGCGACGGCGTCAAATGGCATGACGGCAAGCCCTTCACCTCCGCCGATGTCGCCTTCTCGGCGCTGCAGATCTGGAAACCGCTGCAGAACCTCGGCCGCACCGTGTTCAAGGACCTGGAGGCCGTCGACACGCCGGACGAGCTGACGGCGGTCTTCAAATTCGCCAAGCCGACGCCGTTCCAGCTGATCCGCAACGCGCTGCCGGCGCTGTCGAGCGTCGTGCCGAAGCACCTTTATGAAGTGGGCAAGATCGAGGACAATCCGGCCAACAACGCGCCTGTCGGCACCGGTCCGTTCAAATTCGCCGAATACAAGGCCGGCCAATATTACCGGTTGACCCGGAACGACGCCTATTGGAGCAAGGACGAGCCCTATCTCGACGAGATCGTCTATCAGGTGCTGCCCGATCGCACGTCGGCCGCGGCGGCACTCGAAGCCGAAGAGATCCAGCTCGCCGCCTTCTCCGCCGTGCCGCTCGCCGATCTCGACCGCATCTCCAAGGTGCCAGGCCTGAAGGTCATCACCAAGGGCTATGAAGGGTTGACCTATCAGCTCGTCGTCGAGATCAACCACCGCCGCAAGGAGCTGGCCGATCTGAAAGTGCGGCAGGCGATCGCGCATGCCATCGACAAGGATTTCGTCGTCAGGACGATCTTCCTCGGCTACGCCGCGACCGCGACCGGCCCGGTGCCGAAGAACGACCCGCAATTCTACACGGCCGACGTGCCGACCTATCCTTTCGACGTCGCCAAGGCCAACGCGCTGCTGGACGAAGCCGGCTACAAGCGCGCCGACGACGGCAAGCGCTTTGCGCTGAAGCTTTTGCCGGCGCCCTACTTCAACGAGACGAAGCAGTTCGGCGACTATCTGCGCCAGGCGCTCGCGGCCATCGGCATCGACGCCCAGATCGTCAACAACGACTCGGCCGCCCACATCAAGGCCGTCTACACCGACCACGCCTTCGACCTTGCCGTCGGCCCGCCGGTGTTCCGTGGCGACCCGGCGATCTCGACCACTATCCTGGTGCAAAGCGGCATTCCCGACGGCGTGCCCTTCTCCAACCAGGGCGGCTACAAGAACGCCGACCTCGACGCGCTGATCGTCAAGGCATCCGAGACGCTGGATGCGGCGGCCCGCACCGAGCTCTACAAGGAGTTCCAGAAAAAGGTCGCCGCCGATCTGCCGCTGATCAACGTCGCCGAATGGAGCTTCATCTCCGTCGCCCGCGATACGGTGGGCAACATCGCCAACAACCCGCGCTGGGCGGTGTCGAACTGGGCGGACACCTATCTGGAATCGTGACACACTCGCGCGGATGAGAGTTCGCGGCCAAATGGGAACTTCGGCAAAGGCCGAGTTCCCGCCCACCCCCCTCTGTCCTGCCGGACATCTCCCCCGCAAGGGGGGAGATCATCCGTTTGTCCGTCCCGCCAGTTCTGCAACGTCAAAAATTGGCGAAGCCGTCGATGACAGCCAATCTCCCCCCTTGCGGGGGAGATGGCCGGCAGGCCAGAGGGGGGTGCCTGGGCTTGGCATTTCTTATAGCGGGCCTTTCTCCAAACCACCGAGGCGCGCATGACCCGCGCCCTCCGCCTCCTGCGCCGCCGTCTCGTCGGCAGCGTCTTCGTGCTCCTCATCGTCGTCATCGGCAGCTTCCTGCTGCTCGAAGCAGCCCCCGGCGACGCCGTCGATGCCTACATCGTCTCGACTGGCGGCGATGCCGGCATGATCGAATTGCTGCGCCACCGCTGGGGCCTCGACCAGTCGGAGCTGACGCGCCTCGCCAACTATCTCTGGGCGCTGCTGCATCTCGATCTCGGCCAGTCCGTCACCTTCTCGCGGCCGATCCGCGACGTCATCCTCGAACGCCTGCCGACCACGCTCATCCTGATGGGCAGCGCCACCGCGCTCTCCTTCGGCCTCGGCTCCGCGCTCGGCATCTATGCCGGCGCGCGACCCGGGAGCTTCCGCGACCGCTTCCTGTCCGTCGGCTCGCTGGCGCTCTATGCCGTGCCCGGTTTCTGGCTCGGCCTCGTGCTCATCGTCGTCTTTGCCGTCGATCTGCGCTGGCTGCCGATCGGCGGCATCGAGACCATCGCGTCGGCCAAGACCGGGTTTAGCCGCGCCGCCGACATCGCCACCCACCTCGTGCTGCCGGTCTCGGCGCTGGGCTTCATCTATCTCGCGCTCTATCTGCGCATGATGCGCGCCAGCATGGCCGAGGCCTGGCGGCAGGATTTCGTGCTTGCCGCCCGCGCCCGGGGCCTGACGCGCGGCCGCATAGTGCTTGCCCATGTCGCCCGCAACGCGCTCCTGCCTCTCGTCACAATGCTTGGCCTGCAATCGGCGCAGATGCTGGGCGGCAGTGTCGTCATCGAAAGCGTCTTCGCCGTGCCCGGCCTTGGCCGCCTGGCGCAGGAAGCCGTCGCCGGCCGCGACACGCCGCTGCTGCTCGGCATCATCCTGGTCAGCGCCGTTCTCGTCATCGTCATCAACCTTCTGGTCGACCTCGCCTATGCTTTCCTCGATCCGCGCGTCGGTGCCGGCGAGGCAAGCGCATGAGCCGCCTGCGCCGTTTTTTGAGCACGCCGGAAGCAGTCGCCGGCGCGCTCATCCTCGCTTTGCTGGCCGTCATGGCGCTGGTCGCGCCGCTGCTCTTTTCCGGCGACCCGCAGGCGATCGCCGGCCCGGCGCTGCAGCCGCCTTTCCAGGACTGGTCGCTGCCGCTCGGCACCGACCGGCTCGGCCGCGACGTGCTGGCGGAGCTGTTCCATGGCGCCCGCACCTCGCTGGCCGTCGGCCTGGCGGCGGCCGCCGCCGCGCTCCTCATCGGCGCGGTGGTCGGCACATTAGCCGGCTTTGCCGGAGGGCTCGTCGATGAGGTGCTGATGCGCGTCACCGATGCGTTCCAGACCGTGCCGAGCTTCCTGCTCGCGCTGGCCTTCGTCAGCATTGTCGGTCCCTCATTAGGCGTCGTCGTCGCGGCCATCGCGCTTAGCGCCTGGACCGGGCCGGCGCGGGTGGCGCGCGCGGAAGTGCTTTCGATCCGCGAACGCGACTATGTCGCCGGCGCCCGCGTCATCGGCATGCATCCGCTCGAGATCGCCTTTCGCGAGGTGTTGCCCAATGCTCTGCCGCCGGTGTTGGCGCTGTCGTCCGTGATCGTGGCGGCTGCGATTCTGACCGAAGCAGCGCTGTCCTTCCTTGGGCTGGGCGATCCGAACCGCGTCACCTGGGGCGGCATGATCGCCGAAGGCCGCACGGTGCTGCGCACGGCGCCGTTCCTGTCGATCGTGCCAGGCGTCGCGCTCGTGCTGACCGTGCTCGGCGTCTACCTCGCCGGCGAAGGCGTGGTGGAAAGCACCGCAGTGCGCAGGAGCCTGTCGTGACCGCGCTGCTTTCTATCCGCGATCTGAGGGTGCGGTATCGGCGCGACGGTATTGAGGTGCCGGCACTGAAGGGCGTCGGCCTGGAAGTTGTCGCGGGAGAGCGCCTGGCGATCATCGGTGAAAGCGGCTCGGGCAAGAGCACGCTGGCGCTGGCGGTTGCGGGGTTGTTGGCGAGGGGTGCCGAGATTGGCGGGACGCTTGAGTGGTCAGCAAGCCAATCACAGATGCCTCGTTCCTTCGCACCCCCCTCTGGCCTGCCGGCCATCTCCCCCGCAAGGGGGGAGATTGGCAGCTCCGCCGACGGCTCATCTCCTCCTGCAACTCTGGAGATTGGCGAAGGCGGAGATGACGGCCTAATCTCCCCCCTTGCGGGGGAGATGCCCGGCAGGGCAGAGGGGGGTGTGCCGGAACGCCGACCACCCGCGATTGGCGAAAACCAGGCACCTCGCCTCGGCCGCGATATCGGCTTCGTCTTCCAGGACCCCTCTTCCAGCCTCGACCCCGTGATGCCGGTCGGCAAGCAGATCGCCGAGGTCGCCTGCACCCATCTCGAACTGACCTGGCCTGAAGCCTTCGCCAAGGCCAAAACCCTGCTCCAACGCGTCCGCCTCCCCGACCCGGACTCGGCCCTCCGCGCCTACCCGCACCAGCTCTCCGGCGGCCAGAAGCAGCGGGTGGCGATCGCTGCCGCCATTGCCGCCGGGCCGAGGCTGTTGATCGCTGACGAAGCCACCAGCGCGCTCGACACCATCGTCCAGGCCGAGATTGTCGCCCTCATCCGCAGGCTGGTTGCCGAGGACGGCATGACGCTCATCTTCATCAGCCACGACATCGCGCTTGCAGCCTCGCTTGCCGATCGCATCGCCGTTCTGCGCCACGGCGAACTGGTCGAACTTGGCGAGACCCGACGGCTCATCGAAGCGCCGCGCCATGCCTATACGCGCGGCTTGCTCGAGGCCCATCTCGGCCTTGATGCCAAGCCGTTGCTTGACCGGCAAGGCGCTTCGGCATGAGCGTGCTTGCCGTCTCCAGTCTCACCAAGCGCTATCGTCGCGGCAGCAAGCCTTTCGCGGCCGTCGATGACGTGTCCTTCGAAATCAACCCGGCAGAGACGCTGGCGCTCGCCGGGCCGTCCGGCAGCGGCAAATCGACCATCGCAAGGCTAGTGCTGCGGCTGATCGAGCCCGACGCCGGCCGCATCGCATTCGAAGGCGCGGATTTCCTCGCCCTGTCGGGCGCCGCGCTGCGCGCGCGCCGCGCCCGCCTGCAGATGGTGTTCCAGGATCCGCTCGCCGCCTTCAATCCCCGCGCCACCGTGGCGCGCGTGCTGGACGATCCCTTGCGCATTCACAACATCGCCACGCGCGCCGAGCGCCCGCGCCGCATCGCGGCGTTGCTGGAGCGCGTCGGCCTCGACGCCGGCCTTGCCGCGCGCGCCATCCACGAGATTTCCGGCGGCCAGCGCCAGCGCGTGGCGATCGCCCGCGCCATCGCCACGCGGCCTTCGCTGATCGTGCTCGACGAGGCCGTGTCGGCGCTCGATGTCTCGGTGCGCGGCCAGATCCTCGAATTGCTGCTCGACCTGCAAAGGCAGGAACGGATCGCCTATCTGTTCATTTCGCATGACCTCGGCGTCATCCGTGCCGTGGCGCACCGCGTCGTCATCCTCGATGCCGGCCGGATCGCCGAGAGCGGCGATGCCCGCGCCGTCATCGCCGACCCGCAATCGGCAATCGGCAAGGCGCTTGTGGCGGCGACGCCAAGATTGACCAGGAGCCGACCATGATCCCGCAAAGTGGCAACCGATTTGCGGACAGGATCATGGTCAAAAAACAAGATCAGGACGCACCATGACCGATCCCGAAGCAGCCAGGGCCGAGAAACTGTCGCGCGAGCTCGATTCCGCCTTCCGCAACCGCGCCGACCTCTACCGCCTCTTCCTCGACGAGCTGACCGCCGAGCTCGGCGCCGAGAAGGCCGAGGCGGTCATGATACGCACGATCGAAAAGCGCGGCCGGGAAGTCGCGGCGGCCGCCTTTGCCCATTTCGGACCCAATGATGCGCCGGCAATCGGCGAGGCGTTCCTCGCCGTCAGCCCCGATGGCGGTCGCATGTATCCGACCCAAGTCGAGCGCGGGCCTGGCCACATCGCCTTCAAGGTCAAGCGCTGCCCGCTGAAGGATGCGTGGGTCGAGGCCGGCGTCGGCGAGGAGAAACTCGCCACGCTCTGCCGCATCGCCGGCGCCTTCGACCGCGGCCTGTTCGAGGCGACCGGCGTGCGCTTCGCCAATATCACCTGGACGCCGGGCCACGGCCCCGGCTGCTGCCACATCGCGCTGACCAACCGCGACGCCTAAACCAATTCCAGGAAAAATGCATCGCGGTTTTCCGTGCGGAATTGCGCGAAACAAGGAGATAGAGCCGGAGAATTATTCGGCAAAGACATGCAGCTCGCCGCCCGCCTCGTCGATCGCGGCGCGCAGCTCCGCTGCCGGCTCGCTGTCGGTGACGACATCGGAAATCTCGCTCAGCGCGCAGATCCGCTCGAGGCCGCTGCGGCCGAACTTGTCGTTGGTGACGACCAGCATGGTCGACAGCGATCGTGCCATCATCGCCCGCTTCACCGCCGCCGCGCCCGAGATCATGTCGCTCGGCCCTTCGGCATTCAGCGCCGACGCGCCGATGATGGCGATATCGGCATTGTAGCGGCGCACGAATTCGACCGTATCCTCGCCGAGCACGGCCGCCTCGCGGCTGTCATAGGTGCCGGGGCAAAGGATGACGCGGAAGCCCGGATTGGCGCCGGCCACCGAGGCGACGCCGACGGAGTTGGTGATGATGGTCAGATCCCGCCCAAGCTGCGAGAGGCTGCGCGCCACCTCGTAGGTGGTCGACCCCCCATCGATCATCACGATGGAGCCTTTCTCGATCAGTCCGGCGGCGCCGCGACCGATGCGGGCCCGCTCCTCCACCATGGTGAGGCCGCGCTCGGCGATAACCGGTTCCGACGTCACCAGCGAAATGGTGGCGCCGCCATAGGTGCGGTTGATGAGCCCTGCTTCGCCGAGTTCGATCAGGTCGCGGCGGATGGTCTCGCCGGCGACGCCGATGCGGCGCGCCAGTTTCGAGATGCGGATCGAGGCCGAGCGCCGCACCTCTGACAGGATCAGCTCATGGCGTTCTTTCTTGGTCAGCCGGCCCGGCTCGATATTCATCGCTCTTCCTTCCCGGGATTTCGTTCCCGGCGTGGGGACATTAGCCACGCCGGGAATAGGAAGCCAGCGTCAGTGTCTGAGCCTATCGCGCATCGCATACCACAGCATGCCGAGCACATAGAGCGGACCGCGCAGCGCCGTGCCGCCCGGGAACGGCAGCGGCGTCAGCGTCGAGAACAGGTCGAGCCGCGAGGCATCGCCCGTGATCGCTTCCGCCAGGAGCTTGCCCGACAGCGTCGACAGGATGACGCCCTTGCCGGAATAGCCATGCGCGAAATAGACCTCGCCATAATGCCCGACATGCGGCAGGCGCGACGTCGTCACCGACACAAGCCCGCCCCAGGCGTGGTCGATGCGGCAGCCCTTGAGCTGCGGGAAGGTCTTTTCCATGTGGGGCCGCACGAAGCCGGCGATGTCGGCCGGCGGCGACGGCGTGTAGCGCTCTCCGCCGCCGAACAGCAGGCGGCCGTCCGCCGACATGCGGTAGTAGTTGACGACGAACAGTGTGTCCGAGACCGCGACATTGGCCGGAACGACATTGCGCTCGCCCAAAGGCTCGGTGGCGACGATATAGTTGCCGACCGGCATGATGCGGCTGTTGACACGCGGTTCCAGCCCCTTGAGCAACGCATCGCCCGCCAGCACCACATGCCGGGCGCGGACAGAGCCCTTGTCGGTGAACACCCGGATCGACGGCTCACGCTCCAGCCGGACGGCGACCGAGTTCTCGTGGATGACGACGCCGGTTGCAGAAGCGGCGCGGGCGAGCCCCAGCGTGTAGTTCAGCGGATGCATATGGCCGCCGAGCCTCTCGTAGACCGCGCCCTGATAAGGCGTATCCACCATCTGCCGCGCCTGCGAAGCCGACAGGATCTCGACATCGGTGAACTTCATCACCTTGGCGAGGCATTCGGCCTCTTCCTCGAAGTCGCGCACATCCGAAGCGCTGACGGCGCCGACCAGATGGCCGTTCAGGCGCAAGTCGCATTCGATGCCGTGGCGCTCGATGATGTCGAGCACCAGTCCGCGCGCCTCGAAGGCGAGGTCGAACATCGCCTTCGCCCGTTCCGGCCCGAAAGACTTGACCAGACCCCTGGCGCCCTTGCGCAGGCCGGGGATCATCTGGCCGCCATTGCGGCCCGAGGCGCCCCAGCCGATCTTGCCGCCTTCGAGCAGCACCACCTTAAGGCCACGCTCGGCCGCATGCAGCGCCGCCGAAAGGCCGGTGCAGCCGCCGCCCACCACCACCAGGTCGGCCTCTACATCGCCGGCTAACGCCGGATGATCGGGCGCCGGATTGGCGGTGGCGACATAATAGGATTTGCCGATATCGAGACCGGAATTGAAACCCGTCGAACGCGAAGCCATGGTCACACCTTGAGCAGCAGGTGGTCGCGCTCCCAGGACGTCACGACGCTCTGGAACAGGTCGAGCTCGACGCTCTTCACACGCAGGTAAGTCTGGAAGAAGTCCTCGCCGAGCAGCGCTCGCACGGGCTCGCAGGCGGCGAAACGGTCGAGCGCTTCCTCCATCGTCTTTGGCAGCGTGCTCTTGCTTTTATAGGCATTGCCGAAGGCCTCTTCCGAGCGCGCAAGCTTCTCCTCGATGCCGAGATAGCCGGCAATCAGCGAGCCGGCCATGGCGAGATAGGGATTGGCGTCCGCCCCAGGCAGCCGGTTCTCGATGCGGCGCGCGGCGCGTCCGCCCAGCGGCACGCGCAGTCCGCAGGAGCGGTTGTCGTGCGACCACTCGATGTTGGCTGGCGCGCTATGGCCGGGCCGGATGCGCCGGTACGAATTCGCATGCGGCGCAAACAGCGGCATGATTTCGGGGATATATTTCTGCAGGCCGCCGATGAAATGCGAGAACATCTCGCTGTCTTCGCCGTCCTCGCCGGCAAACAGGGGCTCGCCCTTCCGGTCCACGATCGACATGTGCAGATGCATCGCGCTGCCGGCCTGCGCGGCGATCGGCTTAGCCATGAAGGTGGCGTGCATGCCGTTCGCCTGCGCGATCTGCCGCGCCAGGCGCTTGAACAGAAGCACCTGGTCGGCGAGCGTCAGCGGATCGCCATGAAGCAGATTGATTTCGAGCTGCGCCGTGCCGGATTCGTGGATCAGCGTCTCAACCGGCAGGCCGGTGACGGCGGCATGCTCATAGAGGCGCCGCGTCACGGCTTCGAACTCTTCCATCGCCTGCATGTCGTAAGGATGCTGCACGCTTTCCGGCCGGCCGTTGTGCCCCACCGGCGCCGTGATCGGACGATCCGGATCGGGATTTGGCGCCGTCAGATAGAATTCGAGTTCCGGCGCCATCACCGCGCGCCAGCCGCGCTGGTCGTAAAGGTCGAGCACGGCTTTCAGCACATGGCGCGGCGAAGCCATCCAGGGCCGGTCGTCCATGTGGAACGTGTCGGCGAAAACATAGGCTCGGCCCGCGCTGCCGGGCGCAAGGCAGAGGCTCGAAACGTCCGGCACCATGCGCATGTCCGGATCCTGATAGGCGAAGCCTTCGTCGATGGAGCCGGAATAGCGGCCATCTATGGCGACCAGGAAGGCGCTGCTCGGCAGATAGAGCGCGCGGTCGTCGAGCGACTTGAGGAACTTGGCCACCGGCAAAGTCTTGCCGCGCAGCACGCCGTTGACGTCGGGCACGAAGCATTCGACTTCATTGATCGCGTGCGTCTTCAGCCAGCTTTGCGTGTCCGCGCCGGGGATTGAAATGTTCAGATTGTCAGGCATTGGTCATGTCCGTACGAAGGAGAGATCGCTTCGGCGGGCATGTCCGTTCCGGGTAGGGCGTTATCTAAGCTGCGTTATCCGAGGACGGACGCCCGCCTGATGACCGGCCGAAAGGCCGGGTCCAGCGCGTCTTGCACCCCTTCGGTCCAGCCGTCGCGAACGACATGCGAGCCGACCTTCGTCTCCTCCGCGCGCTGCAGGTTCTCGTGGCGGCAGCAGCGCATGATCAGTGATGTCCCGCCGAGGCGCGGTTCCTTGCGGCCGATATCTTGGCTTGCGACAAAGCAATACCGCCGGCAAGAATCGTATGCCTGACGCGGTATTGTTGTTCTAGAGCCTGCATGACGGGTCTCATCAAGGTGAAGCCTATGATTTGACCGATCATCGTTGCCGATGCAAGTCCGCGTTGCTGGTCCAACTCAGCCGATGCTCTCGCCGCCGTCGACCACCAGCGCCTGTCCCGTCATGAAAGACGAACGATCCGAGACGAGGAACAGGATCGCCTCCGCGATCTCCTGCGCGCTCGCCCAGCGCCCCATCGGGATCTTGGTGCGGACATAGTTTTCGATCGCATCGCGTCCGCCCATCTGGGCGATGAACGGCGCGTTGAAAGGCGTGTCGACCCAGCCCGGGCAGAGCGCGTTGATGCGCACATTGTGCTTGGCGTAGTCGAGCGACATCTGCCGGGTCATCGCCACCACGGCATGCTTGGAGGTAGCATAGGCGATCATCTCGCGGTCGTAGAACACCCCGGAATTGGACGCCGTGTTGAGGATGACGCCCCCGCCCTGCGCGATCATCGAAGGCATCACGGTCTTCGCCGCCAGGAACTGCGCCCGCACGTTGATCCGCCACGATGCGTCCATCCCATCCGTGCCCACTTCGGTCAGCGTGCCGCCGACCTGGATGCCGGCATGGCTGTGCAGGATGTCGATACGGCCATGCTTACTGAGCGTTCCCTCTATGAGGCCCTCGACGGCCGTATCGTCGCCGACATCGGTGGCGACGGCCTCGGCGCGGCCGCCGGCTTCGCGGATGTCGGAAGCGGTGGCTTCGCCGGCCGCCGGATCGCGGTCGGCGATGACCACGAGCGCTCCTTCCCGCGCCATGATCATCGCGCCGGCGCGCCCGATGCCCGATCCAGCGCCCGTGACGATGGCGATGCGGTCTTTCAAGATCATGGATTGGTCTTTCAAGGCGATGGTTTCCGTCGGCCGAGCTGCCATTGGGCGAGGAGCACGAGCAGGACCGACGCGCAGAGCACGATCGTCGCGATGGCATTGATCTCCGGCGTCACGCCGCGCCGGATCGAGGCGAAGACGTAGATCGGCAAGGTCGTCTGCGCACCGGCGACGAAGAAGGCGATGATGAAATCGTCGAAGGAGAAGGTGAAGGCGAGCAGGAAGCCGGCGATCACCGCCGGCATGATCTGCGGCAGCACGATCGAGCGGAACGTCGTCAGCGGCGTGGCGTAGAGATCGCTCGAGGCCTCGACCAGGTTGCGGTCGAGGCTCGCAAGCCGCGTGCCGACGATCATCGTCACCAGCGCCATCGAGAACAGGCCGTGCGCGGCGATGATCGAGCCATAGCCGAGCGAAAGGCGCGGCGGCTGGTCGGTCGGCCACAGCGAAGCGAGGAACGGATTGACGACGGCGAAGAGCTGCACCAGCGCCACCAGCGTCGAGATGCCAATGACGACGCCGGGAACGACGATCGCGGCGCCCAGCAGCGCGTCGAAGAGCGCCCGCGTTCGCGCGCCGACGCGCTGCAGTCCGAGCGCTGCGGCCGTGCCGCAGAAGGCCGCGAGCAGCGCGCTGGTCGTGGCGATGAACAGGCTGTTCTTCAGCGCCTCGACCAGGAAGGGATTGGACAGCGCCTTGCCGTACCATTGTACGGAGAAGCCGGTGAACTCGCTGGCATGGTGGCCGGCATTGAAGGAGAACAGCACGACCAGCGCGATCGGCAGATAGAGGAACGCAAAAACGGCAACGACGAAGGCGCGCATCAGATCAGGTCCACCCGGCGTGCGCCCGAAAGCCGGGTCGAGATGCGGTTGGCGACGATCAGCACCACGACCGAGACCAGCACCAGCGTGATGGCGATGGCCGATCCGAATGGCCAGTTGCGTGATTGCAGGAAGAGATCGACCAGCGCGTTGCCGATGAAGAACACCTTGCCGCCGCCGAGCAGCGTCGGGATCAGATATTCGCCGAGCAGCAGGATCATCACCAGCGAGAAGCCGGTCATCACGCCGGGCAATGACAACCGCAGTGTCACGCCGAGGAAGGTCGACACAGGTGTCGCACCGAGATCGGCGGAGGCTTCCAGCAGGCGGCGGTCGAGCCGTTCGAGGCTGACATAGATCGGCAGGATCATCAGCGGCAGATAGCCGTAGACGATGCCGAGCAGCACCGCGCCCGGCGTGTTGATCAGCCTCAGGTCCTCGATGCCGACATAGGCGAGCAGGGCCGGAATGCCGCGCCCGCCGAGGATGTACATCCAGGCATAGGTGCGCATCAGAAGGCTGGTCCAGAACGGGATGACGATCAGCGCGAGCAGGATCAGCCGCCAGCGATCAGGCGCCCGCAGCGCCAGATAGTAGGCGACCGGATAGGCGACGAGCAGGCAGGCCAAGGCACCGACCGGCGCCAGCACCATCGTGTTCCAGAAGGCGGTCGCCCGCGCCGGCAAGTTGGCGTATTGCGCAAAGGTGAGCGCGGCCTGATAGCCGCCCTCCGGCGCACGCTCGCCGACGCTGAAGATGGCGATGGCGACGAAGGGCAGCACCAGGAAGACGACCAGCCACAGCGCCGCCGGGGCGAGCAGCAGCGCCGTCACGAGGTTTTTGCGAAAGAGACTGCGGCGCATCGGGAAAGCCGGTTGGGAGCCGGCGGGCATTTGCCCGCCGGTCGCATTGTCTGGATCGGGTTTGTGACCGGTCTCGCTCAAGCCGACTTGAAGCGCGCCATCAGCTCGGCGCGGCCCGGATCGGTCAGCGTCGCGGCGGCGCCGAACTCCAGCGGCTTCAGCAGGTCGGCCGCCGGATAGAGGATCGGGTTGTCCAGCACTTCCTTGGGCAGCAGCGCGTTGACCCGCGCATCGGTCGAGGGCGCGCCATTGGCCAGATGCTCCTTCACCGCGACCTTCGGGTTCATCAGGTAGTTGAGCAGCGCATAGCCGGCCGGCTTGTTCGGCGCGTCCTTCGGGATGGCGTAGAAGTCGGTCCAGATCTCGCCGCCTTCCTTGCCGAGCACATAGGCGATCTCGGGGATGTCGCGATGAAGCTGCGCGCCGTCATTGGTCCAGCACATCGTCATCCAGGCATCGCCGGCGCGCATTCCCGGCTGGTAGTCGCTCGACACCGCGAACAGATGCGGCTTGACCTTGAGCAGCAGCTCCTCGGCCTTGGCGAGCTCGTCCTGCTTCAGCGAGTTGAACGAGTAGCCGTAATATTTCAGCGCATTGCCGATCGTGGTCAGCTGATAGTCATGCACCATGGTTCGGCCGTCGCCCTCGGCCATCGCGGTATCCCAGAATTCCTTCCAGCTTGACATCGGCTTGCTGAGCTTCTTGGTGTTGACGGCGAAGCCAGTCGTGCCCCAGTTCTTCGGCACGGCATAGATCGTGCCGTCGATCGTGCCTTCAGCGGTGAAGCGCGCATCTTCCGACTTGCCGTCGAAATTGCCGAGCTTGGCCATGTCCAGCGCCTCGATGATGCCGAGCTTCTTGTAGGTCGAAATCGTGTAGTTGGTCGGCACGAACAGGCTCCAGCCCGAGCCGCCGGCCTGCAGCTTGGCCAGCATCTCCTCGTTCGATCCGAAGACATTGACCTCGACGGCGACGCCTGTGTCGGCCTTGAAGTTCTCGAAGGTCTGCGGGTCGTGGTAGTTCGGCCAGGTGGCGATCGACATGCGGTCGCCAAGATTTTCGGCGGCGAAGGCCGGCGTCGGCATGATGCCGAGCTCGCGCGCCATCACCGCGGTCGCGACGCCGAGGCCGGTGAGGCCAAGGAAGTCGCGCCGGCTGATCGAGCCGCGCTTCAGGCGCATCAACTGGTCGACGAATTTATCCGGGGTTATCGGCAGTCCGTCACGATAGGATTTCGGCATTTTGGTCTTCCCTCTGGTTGGTCCCGTTATTGTTGGCATGCGGAAACGCCAGCGGCGCTCCGGCGGCAAAGCCGATGGCGACGGGTTCGCCCGGCTGGAAGAGATTGCCCTGGCCGATCACGTGATCGGCCTTGGCGAGCAGTGATCCGATGCCCTGAACCTCGATCGCGTACTCCGCCGTCGAGCCCAGGAAGATGCGGTTGCGGACGATGCCTTTCAGGCTGCCGCCTCCGGGCGCCGAGAGGCTGAGCGATTCCGGCCGCAGGCTGACCGATACCGCCTCGCCACGGGAGAGCGGCACCCGCTTGCGCGCCGCAATCACCGTGCCGTCGGCGAGCGCGACATCGACGAGGTCGCCGGAAAGACCCGCCACCGTGCCGCTCAAGAGATTGGTCTTGCCGACGAAATCGGCGACGAACAGATCGGCCGGCTCGTCATAGATCTCGCTCGGCTGCCCGAGCTGGACGACGCGGCCGCCATTCATGACGCAGACGAAGTCGCTCATCGACAGCGCCTCCTCCTGGTCGTGAGTGACCAGCACGAAGGTGATGCCGATCTCGCGCTGCAGGTTCTGCAGCTCGATCTGCATGTCCGTGCGCAGTTTCTTGTCGAGCGCGGCCAGCGGCTCGTCGAGCAAAAGCACCGCCGGCTTGTTGACCAGCGCGCGGGCGAGCGCCACGCGCTGCTGCTGGCCGCCGGAGAGCTCGTGGATCTTGCGCCGCCCGTAGCCGGCGAGCTGCACCATGGAAAGCGCCTCGCCTGCCCTCTGGCTGATCTCGCGCGACGACAGGCGCGGCCTCGCCTGACGCAGGCCATACGAGATGTTCTCCTCGACATCGAGATGCGGGAACAGCGCATATTGCTGGAACACCATATTGACCGGGCGCCGGTAGGGCGGCGTTCCGGCCATGTCGCGGCCTCGGATCAGCACCTGACCCTCGCTCGGCTGCTCGAAGCCACCGATCATGCGCAGGCACGTCGTCTTGCCGCAGCCGGAAGGGCCGAGCAGCGCGACGAAGGCGGAAGGCGGGATGGCAAGGTCGATGCCGCTCACCGCGGTGACCGCGCCATAGCGCTTGGTGACCGCGCGAAATTCGATATCGGGCACTGCAGTCAAGCCACGGGCTCCAGCGACAGCGTGAGGCAATGTCATGACGCTAGCAGAGCCAATGGTACCTAGTATATACCTCGCAGGTGGTATATTCAGCCGATTTTATCGTTTAGAGGGGTATGGATTGGCTGCCTCCCGCAGTGACGACTACAATGCCTTGGCTGCGGTGATAGCCGCCGCGCGCGAGACCGGCGGCGACAATTTCGGCAAGGCGATCGTCGGCTGGCTGCGCGGCCATGTCCGCTTCGACCATTGCGTCATCTTCGGCTATCGCGGTGCCGCGCGGCCGCCGCTCCTGTTCGAGACCTTCTCGCCGGCGGAGAGCCACATCTTCGTCGCGCTCTATCAGGACGGGCCCTATCTGCTCGACCCGTTCCATCACGCCGCGGTCGAGCGCAAGGAAGGTTTCTGGCGCATGCGCGAACTCGCGCCGGACCGCTTCTATGCCAGCGAGTACTACCGCTCCTACTACAGCCAGACCAAACTCGCTGAAGAGGTCGGCTTCTTCGTGCCGCTGGCCGGCAAGGATGCGCTGGTGCTGTCGCTGATGCGGCTGCGCGCCACCGGACCATTCGGAACGGCGGATGCCAGGCTGTTGCGCGACATGGCGCCGGCGGTGATCGGCTTCTGCAGGCAGCGCTGGCCCGCTTTGCCCGCCGACGAGGTTGCGGCCCAGCCATCCGGCGATGCCGTCGCGATGACCAACGAACTCGACCGGGCGCATATCTGGAAGAGCCTGTCCTTGACCTCGCGCGAAAAGCAGGTGGTCGACCTGGTGCTTCAAGGGCACTCCACGGAATCGATCGCGAGGGCGCTGCGCATCGTGCCGGGGACCGTCAAGGTCCACCGCCGCAACATCTACCGCAAGCTGAAGATCAAGTCGCAGGCCGGTCTCTTCGCCCGCTTCGTCGAGATCATCGACGCGCGGATCGGATAGCAACCGCGGCCGCCTTGCGGCAGCTCGCGATGAACGTCTATCGTGCGGCCGAAACGGCCGGCCAGGTATCCCGGCCTCGGATCGAGTGACGAAACAGATTTCAGGACGGATCAGGCAGCGCAGAGCCAATGGCCGACAAAACACGATTCGGACTGACCGCCCTCGATACAGTGCCCCTGCATGAAAAAGTCTATCTGGAGCTCGTGCGGGCGCTGATGTCGGGCCAGCTCCAGCCTGGCCAGAAGCTGACCTCGCGCAAGCTCGCCAAGGAGCTCGGCACCAGCGACATGCCGGTGCGCAGCGCCTTCATGCGGCTGCAGGCGCTGCGGGCGCTGAGCCCGATGCCGAACGGCAGCGTCGAGGTGCCGCTGCTTTCGGCCGACCGCTTCCAGCAGCTGACCGCCGTGCGCGCGGTCCTGGAAGGCACGGCCGCCGAGCTCGCGACAAAGCGCATCAACGGCAACAACCTGCGCGCGATCCGCCGTCTCTGCGCCGAGCTCACCCAGGCCGCCCGCAGCGGCGACATCGACGCCTATCTGCGCAAGAACCACGACTTCAAGTTCGGGGTCTACCGCCATTGCGGCAACGAGCAGATGATCTTCCTGATCGAGACGGTGTGGATGCAGGTCGGACCTTTCCTGCGCAATCTGCGCATCGGCTTCGAGGACGACCTCGCCGGCATTCTCGGCATCGACTATCACGAGGAAGTCGTGGCGGCGATCGCGGCCGGCGACGGCGAAAGGGCGCGGGCCGCGATCGTGCGCGATATCGCCGAAGGCGCGACGCACATCCTGGAGCAGATCAAGTTCCCGAAACAGCGGCATTAAAGCCTTCGAGATTGGCCGCAGCCTCCGTGACGTCGTCATCCACGGGCGGAGCGACGCGAAGCGGAGCGCAGACCCGAGGATCCATTCCATGACCTTGATCGTAGGGCGCTGAGGAGCAGAATTCTGCATCGTGGCAACGCCTCAACTTCACGGAATGGATCCTATGGTCTGCGCCGCGTCGCTTCGCTCCTTGCTCGGCCATAGGATGACGACGGAACGGGCGTTGCGGCCAATTCCCAACTCCCGGCTTGGCTTTCCTCCACTCGCCAGCTATGTTGCGATCGCAGATCGCACAAAACGGACCCGAAATGCCTCCCGATATCCCGGCTAGTGAATTGAAAAAATGAAGGAAACCCGCCCGGCGTCAGCCGAGACGGCCTTCACGAACTCACAAGCTGAAATTGGATATCGTAGCCGACAGGGCTACAGCACCCAGAAAAGGGGCTGGAAATTGAGCGATGCGATTGCGGACGTTTTGAAGTGGCTGGACAGCAGGAAGGACATCCAGAGCCTCAGGGCTGCGGTGTGCGACCTGAACGGCATCATGCGCGGCAAGCGCATTCCGGTCGAGCAGGCTCGCAAGGCGCTCGAAGGCAAGCTGCGTATGCCCTACTCCGCCATCGGGCTCGACATCTGGGGCGAGGACATCGAAGGCAACGCCCAGGTGTTCTCGACCGGCGACGCCGACGGGCTTTGCCACTGGACGGGCCGCGGCATCCTGCCCGTCAACTGGACGGCGCATCCAACGGCGCTGTTGCCGGTCTGGTTGGCGGATGACAGCGGCGCTCCCTACCTTGGCGATCCGCGCCGCGCGCTTGCCCGCATCCTCGACCGCTACGCCGCGCTCGGCCTGACGCCCGTCACCGCGACCGAACTCGAATTCTACCTTGTCGACCCGACCTCGCAGCGGCCTGTCGGGCCGGTTTCACCGGTGACCGGCAGGCGTCTCGATTCCGACGCGGCGCTCTCGATCGACGAGGTCGACGATTTCGAAGCCTTCATCCACGATATCTACGAAGCCTGCCGCATGCAGGATATTCCGGTCGACACCGCCATTGCCGAGAACGGCGTCGGCCAGTTCGAGATCAATCTCAACCATGTGCCCGACGCCTTGCGCGCCGCGGACGATGCCGTTCTCTTCAAGCGCACCGTCAAGGGCATCGCGCGCAAGCATGGCTTCGCCGCCTGCTTCATGGCCAAGCCCTATGGCGAGCGCGCCGGCAATGGTTTTCACGTCCATTTCAGCGTCCTCGACAGGCAAGGCCGCAATATCTTCGACGACGGCTCGGATCAGGGCTCCGACACCATGCGCCACGCGGTCGGCGGCCTGCTTGCCGCGATGGCGCAAAGCACGCTGGTGTTCGCGCCGCATTTCAACTCCTACCGCCGGCTGCGGCCCAGATCCTATGCGCCGACCGCCGTCGCCTGGGGTTATGAAAACCGCATGGTGGCGATCCGCATTCCGGGCGGTCCGTCGGCCGCGCGGCGCATCGAGCATCGCGTCTCCGGCGCCGACGCCAATCCCTATCTGGTGCTGGCGGCGATCCTCGGCGCGGCGTTGATCGGCATCGAGCGCCAGCTCTCGCCTGGCGAGCCGACCGGCGGCGAGGGTCAGGGGCTGGCGCTCGCCAAGCTGCCGCCCGACTGGGCCTCGGCGATCGCCGCCTTCGAGGCCGGCCCGCGCGTCGCCGAGATCTTCCCGGACGTGCTGCGCGACGCCTTCGTCGCCTGCAAGCGCCAGGAGCTGAACACGTTCGCCCTCAACGTCAGCGACTTCGAGATCGAGACCTATCTGGAGAGCGTTTAGATGCCAGATCGGCGCATGCAGCTCGGCCAGGCGGCTGTCGTAATCAACCGGCCTCGAAATCGAGCATCTCCGCAGCCACTGCGCGCTCTTCGTCCGCTGCAATGACGAGCACGTCGACAGGGGAATCCCCGGTGCTGGCCAATTCTTTGTTGTTCGCGTTCAGCTCCTTGTCGAGCGCAACGCCCAGCCATCCCACGGTTTCGCAGATCCTCTGTCGGATCACGGGCGCATGCTCGCCGATGCCCGCGGTGAACACGAGCGTATCAAGCCCGCCTATCGCCGCGGCAAGCGACCCTATCTCACGCCCGACACGATAGACGAAGAGATCGACAGCGCGCGTGGCCGCCGCATCTTTCGACGCAAGCAGCGTCTGCATATTCCCGGAGATGCCGGATACCCCGAGCAGACCGGATCGTTCGTAGAGCAAATCGGCAAGTTCGTTCGGCGACAGCTTCCGCTCTTGCAGGAGGTGCAGGAGGACGCCGGGATCAATCGCCCCGCAACGCGTGCTCATGACCAGGCCGTCAAGCGTCGAGAAACCCATGGTGGTGGCTTGGCTTGCGCCCGCTTTCATCGCGCAAAGGCTCGCCCCGCTGCCAAGGTGCGCAACGATCGTTTTGCCACCGGCGGCGGCGCCATAACGGTTGCGGAGCTCGTTGGCGATATGGCTGTACGAGAGCCCGTGGAAACCGTAGGAGACGATGCCTTGCTCCGACATCTCATGCGGCAGGCCGTAGAGTCTTGCGAGCTCGGGCTGCGCCGCGTGAAAGGCTGTATCGAAACAGCCGACCTGGATGGCATCGGGCAGAAGGCGGCTGGCAAGGTCGACCAGTTTCAGGTTGATCGCCTGATGAATCGGAGCGAGAGGCGCGAGCCCGCGCAAGGCGTCGAGCGTGCGCTGATCAAGCAGCGTTGCGCGGGCAAATTCCCGGCCGCCGTGCACGATCCGGTGCCCGACCCTGCGCACCCGCCGCAACAGGCCACGGTCCGCCAGATGGGATGCAACGGCTTCGAACGCCTTGTCGATGGAAATCGGTTGCTCGCCGAGGCTCCTGTCGAACGGCGGCGTCGTTGCCGTGGGCGCGACGTGAAGCCGGGGCCGCTCGCCGATCGACGAGACGCTGCCGCGCACCAAAAGATGAAGCTCGTCGCGCCCTTGAAAGGCGGCGAACTTCAGGCTCGACGAGCCGCCATTGAGGACAAGAATTATATCCGTCATGGTCGACCGGCCCCGGCCGCTTCTGGGGATCGGCAGCTCTCAGCCTGGCGCTTCGGCATCGGCTATTGCTCCCATTTCCAGCCGAGGATCTCGGGCATGTCCTGCCCATGCTCGCGGATAAAGGCGTGGTGATCGATCAGCTTCCCTTCCATGGCTTGTTTCAGCTGGATGTGAGCACCGGCCGGCTCAGGGATGCGGTCGAGCACGCCAAGCACCAGATGGTAACGGTCGAGCCCGTTGAGCACGGTCATATCGAAGGGCGTCGTCGTCGTCCCTTCCTCATTGTAGCCGCGCACATGGATGTTGTCGTGATTGGTCCGCCGATAGGTCAGGCGATGGATGGTCCAAGGATAGCCGTGATAGGCGAAGATGACGGGCCTCTCCCTAGTGAACAAAGCGTCGAACTCGCGATCCGAAAGCCCGTGCGGATGATGTTCTTTCGGCTGCAGGGTCATCAGGTCGACGACGTTCACCAGGCGAATCTTGAGCTCGGGAATGTGGCGTTTCAGGATCTGGACGGCGGCGAGCGTCTCGAGCGTCGGCACGTCGCCGGCGCAGGCCATCACGACGTCCGGCTCGTCGCCCCGGTCGGTCGACGCCCAATCCCATATGCCGATGCCGGCATCGCAGTGGACTTTCGCCTCGTCGATCGACAGCCACTGCCAGGAATTGGCTTTGCCGGCGACGATGATGTTGATGCGGTTCCATGTCTTGAGCACATGATCCGTCACGCAAAGCAGGCTGTTGGCGTCCGCCGGCAGGTAGACGCGCACCACGTCGGCCTTCTTGTTCAACGCCACGTCGATGAAACCGGGATCCTGATGGCTGAAGCCATTGTGCTCCTGCTGCCAGACGTGGCTGGACAACAGATAGTTCAGGGAGGCGATCGGCCGCCGCCATGCAAGCTTGCGGCAGGCATCCAGCCATTTCGCATGCTGGTTGAACATGGAATCGACGATGTGCGTGAAGGCCTCGTAGCAGGAGAAGAAGCCATGGCGCCCGGTGAGCAGGTAACCCTCCAGCCAACCCTGGCAGGTATGCTCGGACAGGATTTCCAGAACCCTGCCCTCCCGCGCCAGGTGAACGTCCTCCGGTAGGATCTCTTCCATCCAGGCGCGCTCCGTCACCTCGAAAACATCCTGCAGCCGGTTCGAAGCCGTCTCGTCTGGCCCGACGATGCGGAAATTTTTGCTGGCTTGGTTCAACGTCAAAACGTCGCGCAGGAAACTGCCCATCACGCGGGTGGACTCCGCCTTGACGCCACCGGGCCGCTCGAGCGAGACGGCGTGCTCATGAAGGGCGGGCAGTTCCAGGGACCGGCGCAGCAGACCGCCATTGGCATGCGGGTTGGCGCTCATGCGCCTGTCACCTTCTGGCGCGGTGGCGCGGATCGTGGCCATGGGGGCGCCACCGGTATCGAAAAGCTCCTCGGGCCGGTAGCTTCTCATCCACTCCTCGAGCATCCTTAGATGCGCGGGATTCTCGGCGAGGCCGGAGAGGGGTACCTGATGGGCGCGCCAGAACCCCTCGGTCTTCAGCCCGTCGACCTCCCTAGGGCCGGTCCAACCCTTCGGGCTCCGCAGCACGATCATCGGCCATTTCGGCCGAGACCGCGCCGTCTTCAGATCCCTGCGGGCCGCATCCTGGATCGCCTTGATGCGGTCGAGCGCATCGTCGAGCACGATCGCCATCCGCTCATGCATCAAGGCGGGATCGTCGCCCTCGACGAACAGCGTCTCGTAGCCGTAGCCGACGAACAGCGCGCGCAGCTCTCCCTCGGGGATGCGGGCGAGAATGGTGGGATTGGCGATCTTGTAGCCGTTGAGGTGGAGAATCGGCAGCACCGCGCCGTCAAGCGCAGGATTGAGGAACTTGTTGGAGTGCCAGGAGGTGGCGAGCGGCCCGGTTTCCGCCTCGCCGTCGCCGACCACGCAGGCGACGACAAGGTCCGGGTTGTCGAAGGCCGCGCCATAGGCGTGCGAAAGCGCGTAGCCGAGCTCGCCGCCTTCATGGATCGAGCCGGGCACATCGGGCGCCGCATGACTTGGGATGCCGCCTGGAAACGAGAACTGCCGGAAAAGCTTCTTCATTCCGGCCTCGTTCAACGCGATATCCGGATTGATCTCGCTGTAGGTGCCCTCGAGGTAGGTATTCGCCACCATGGCGGGTCCGCCATGACCGGGACCGCAGATATAGATGACATTGGCGTCGCGCTGTTTGATAGCGCGGTTGAGATGGGCATAGATGAAGCTGAGACCCGGCGAGGTTCCCCAATGGCCGAGCAGCCGCGGCTTGACGTGCTCCAGTCGAAGCGGCTCGCGAAGCAGCGGATTATCGAGCAGGTAAATCTGCCCGATGGTCAGATAGTTGGCGGCACGCCAGTAGGCATCTATGTCGTGCAACTCCTGGGCGGACAAGCGATTGGCGCTGGGACGCTCGGTCATTTCTCATTCCTTCGCTGGTTCCAAGCCGACGCTGGCTGAAGCACAACGCATGGATGCTGCCACTGGTTCACGACGGCTCGGCGTCAATACCGTTCGTCATCGATCTATCCGGCGAAGAACGATCGAGCTTTGATCCATCGCAATGCCGGCCAAGGCGGTACCCGCCTTGAACCCAAACCCGGTCGAGCCTGCAGACCGTCGCGCAAGGCAAGTCGATGTCGCCTTCGTTTCAGGGCAACGAAGGCGCTGCAAAGCCTGGGCAGGATGCCGGCATGAAGCGAAGCGTGGTGTTGGATCAAATTCGCAGGCGGTTGCCGTTGAAATGCGCGGACGTGTTCATCCGCTATGTGCTTGAAGGCAAATGGCTACAAACAAAAACGCTCCCGGAGTTGGGCTCTCGGGAGTATTTTGATTGGTTTTGAGGACAGAGATTTGGTTTTTGTCCTGCGGCGTCGGCTTCGCCTCCTTGCGGGGGCTTGATGCAGGTTAAAATCGCCGGCGCTTGCAGCAAGATACAAAAGAGCCCGCATCGCGCGGGCTCTTTTGGTTTTGGTTGCGGGGACAGGATTTGA
>CCNB01000019.1:0-3474 GCA_000824785.1 Mesorhizobium plurifarium
TGCCGGCCGGGGCCCAATCGACCTCGACCACGGAAAAGACCGGCGTCAATTCGGTTCTGGGCGTTGCGCCGTCGACGCAGGACTTCGTTACCGAAGCAACCACCAGCGATATGTTCGAGATCGAGTCCAGCAAGCTGGCGCTCGAACGGTCTGACGATGCGACGAAGGCCTTCGCCAAGCAGATGGTCGCCGACCACGAGAAGACCACCGCCGACTTGAAGGGCCTTGTGACCAGCGGAAAGGTAAAAGCCACGCTTCCGACGGCCATGACCGACAAGCAGCAGTCGACCCTCAACGATTTGAAGGCGTTGCAGGGCAATGACTTCACCAAGCAGTACCATTCCGATCAGGTCGATGCGCACAAGGACGCGGTCGATCTCTTCAAGCGCTACAGCGAGGGCGGCGATCAGCCCGATCTGAAGGCCTGGGCAGGGGCGACATTGCCGCATCTGCAGCACCATCTGGACATGGCGAACGGACTTAATAAGTGACTCTGCCTGGGATCGACGAACCGACTCTACGGGAACCCGCATTGCCCTCAGCCGTTCGCAGGCATGGCAACGTTGCAGCTTCGAGAAGCGCTGACCAAGGTCGGCACGCTGACGTCCCGACCGGCGGCCTTTTTAATTCTGGGCGGCTATACTGTTTCTTGGTTTGTCTTCGAGCGGGAAACGCTTGACTGGCACGGCGTCGCGACGCTGATCACTTGGGCGATGACGCTGCTTATTCAAAGGGCCGAGCATCGTGACACCCAAGCCGTGCAGGCGAAACTCGATGAGCTGATCAAGTCGAACGACAAGGCTCGCAACGAGATCGCCAAAATGGACGACAAGGAGCCGGAAGAAATTGAGCGGATACGGGACTCCGGCCAACCAAGTCAAGAAACCGTCGCGCCGCGCGGCAACAGGTCTAGACGGCGGACCTGACCGCATTTCAGACATCTCCCAGCGGTGCCGGATTCGCGGCGATCACGGTTTTGGCACCGGGACTGCCGCGCCCGGAACATCGTCCTTGGCTCACGGTTAGGCCGTCCGACGCAGCAACTTCTCAAGCAGGAGCGAGATATGACGGACAAACCCAGCACGGCGCGCACATCAAGGCGCAGCGTCGTCGGCGGTATGGCGGGTGGCGTGCTTGCGGCGATCGCCAATCCCGCGCAGGCTCAGCAGTCCAACGCGGCGCCGATTGCCGGTCCGGCCAAGCAGGACCCGACAACGCAATACCCGCGGCCGCCTTTCAAGCCGCAACAGCAGGAATGGCCGGGCCTCGCAGGTAAGATGGATCCTCGCCCCGATCACGGCGAGGAAAGCTATAAGGGATCGGGGCGGCTTGCGGGGCGCAAAGCCCTGATCACCGGTGGGGATTCGGGCATGGGTCGAGCCGCGGCAATCGCGTTCGCGCGCGAAGGTGCGGACGTGGCCTTCGGCTACTTGCCGGCGGAAGAAGCTGACGCGAAGGAGGTCGTGCAACTGATCGAAGCTGCGGGCAGAAAAGCGGTTCCGCTGCCGGGCGACATTCGCGACGAGGCATTTTGTCAAAAGCTGGTCGAAGACGCTGTCGCCGGCCTTGACGGGCTCGACATTCTGGTCAGCAACGCCGCGCGCCAACAGCCGCAAAAAGAGCTTGCCGATATCACAACCGAAGCGTTCGACTGGACATTCAAGACGAATGTCTATGCGATGTTCTGGATCACCAAAGCGGCGTTGAAGCATATGGATGCCGGATCGTCGATCATCGTCACCAGCTCGGTGAACGCATATGCCCCGGACGAACGTTGGTCGACTATGCCATGACCAAGGCCTGCGGCATGAATTTCACCGCGCATCGTCGGCTGGGGAGCAGCGCTAATTTTGGTGCTGTTCTTGTGTTTGCTTGCTTTCTTCATGCTCGCGCCCTCGATGGGATCGAGGCAGACGTCGAGCTTCAAGCGCACGCCGGAACAGAACGTGGGGCAAGGCAATGCCCCAGCGGATAGCCGACCATCTCCCGGCGTCCAGAAAGATCCTCTCGGGAACTACAAGCTCCCCAACCAACAGGGTGGGTGACGGCATACAGTTTCCTAAGGTCGCCCGTGAGCACAGACCTTTCTCGGTAGTGGGTCAGTTTGGCAGGCCCAACTTTTTTCGGATGAAGGCCAAATGCATTTCGTGCTGGCGCTAAAGATCGAGCAGCGTTGCGAGGATTTCTTCTGCCTCTCCCGTAGGGAAGCCTTTTTCCTTGGATGATCTGGTGTTGGCGCGCGATGTGCTGGCTAAGCGGACGTGACCCTCTACCGTTTCCAGCTCGCTTGGATCTTTCGCATGCCTTCAGGCTAAGCAGCTGCGTCTGGACGGGCGCCGGCTCACTTCGAAACTCGCGCCGATCTGCCGCGCTAACCCGTCAACAAAGCGCAGACCCGACGCAGACGATCGCACTGAACTGAGTTCGAAGCCCGACCCCTCACCAGGCTAATGCCTTCGCCGCTTCGTCTGATGGAAACCCGGATGGCTCCGCGCCCTTTTCCGGGTACCCATACTTCACCGTTTATCAAAAGCTCGTTGATAATAGCGCCCACGGCATTGATGTCGTTTGGCAGTAGGATTGGATTTGCCTCGTCCAAGTGAACGCCTGAAGGGAATATTGGTTTTTGCTGTCTCGCGAACAGCTCCCAGGACAGGCTCGGCTCCGAAGTTGACTGGCCCGGCCAAGCCGACCCCAAATCTTAGCCTAGCGGCTTTCGCGATCGCTTCGCCCCTTGTGCCCGGCGCCGCCTCGTAGCACGCGAGCGCTGCTGAGCACCTCCTCGATTTCAGCTGCCGTCAAATGCTCGAGACCGACAAAATCGTTCTTGGCTTTGCCGGAGCGGATCAACTCGTCGAGCTTAGCCTGAACCGCTACGCCGTCACGGTTCTGGGTGTTCTGGATGAGGAACACCATCAGGAAGGTGACGATGGTGGTGCCGGTGTTGATGATGAGCTGCCACGTCTCCGAGTAGTGCATGACGGGGCCGGAAATCCCCCACACCGCCAGAGACAAGAGACAGAGCGCAAAGGCCCATGGGCGTCCGCACGCGCGGGCCACACTGCCCGCCAGCCGGCTGAAGGTCTTTTCCAGCTGGTCCCCTATCTGCTCTGTCACGGCTGTCACTGAGCAGGGCTGGTCAGCTTTTTCCTGGTGCGGCTCGGTCGGCTTGCCCTCAATCGCATGGCTCTGACGAACGCAATTGCGCCCATGTCGCAGCCGTGACGGGAAGGACCGTTGGAGCTTATGATGACTTTGGCTTGTTGGACGGTGAGCCCGTATTTCCGGGCGAAGGTCACTACATCGTAGGCATCGGCCCAGTTCTCGATATCTTTGCTCATTCTGTCCCGTGTCATGGCTAGAGGTTCCTCACAACGTTGCGTGCGCCAGGAGGTTGCAAAGTCATTGCCCGGGAGAGCAAGCGGGTATCATAGGAACGTAAGTCGCCTGAGCAGAATACGGTGGGTTACTAGC
>CCNB01000019.1:3484-3676 GCA_000824785.1 Mesorhizobium plurifarium
TTCACGGCTTATCGCGTTTGACGGGACATCAATGGCAAAGACGAGGCCCTCCGGGCTGGTAGACGACCTCGTGTCCGTCAACTACGAAGACTTCTTCGAGAATGCTGCCGTTGGCCTGCACATCGTCGACGCGGACGGCCGCATCGTCCACGCAAACTCTGCAGAATTGCGCATGTTGGGCTATGAACCTGC
>CCNB01000019.1:3686-4787 GCA_000824785.1 Mesorhizobium plurifarium
GCTGAAGGCTCGGGATGGCTCATTGAAACATGTGGAAGTCAGCTCCAGCGGGTCCTACAAGAGCGGCCGCCTGGTCCACACCCGCTGCTTTACGGTGGACGTGACACCCCTGAAAACAGCCGAACAAGTGATCGGTAGGCAAGAGCAGCGCTTCCACCAGATCCTGGACGCCCTGCCTGTGGCGGTTTACACGACCGACGCCGGAGGAACGATCACCTACTACAACCAGGCGGCGGGCGCACTGGCGGGCCGCGAGCCGAAGATCGGGCAGGACAAGTGGTGCGTGACCTTTCGGCTCTTCACCCCCGAAGGCGAAGAGTTGCCGCATGACCAGTGTCCCATGGCTATCGCGCTCAAGGAAAATAGCCCGGTCCGCGACGTCGAGGCCATCGCGCAGCGTCCAGACGGCTCGCTCTTTCCGTTCATGCCGTTCCCTACCCCGTTGCGTAACGAGCGCGGAGAGCTGACCGGCGCCGTCAACATGTTGCTCGATCTAACCGACCGCAAGCGCGGCGAAGATGCTGCCCAGCACCTCTCGGCGATTGTTGAGTCCTCGTTCGACGCGATCATTAGCAAGGACCTCGAGGGGTTCATCAGAACCTGGAACAAGGGTGCCGAGCGGCTGTTCGGCTATACCTCAGAGGAGGCGGTTGGGCACCACATCACCATGCTCTTCCCGCCGGAACACGTGGACGAAGAGCCCATGATCCTCGATCGCATTCGCCGCGGCGAACGCGTCGAGAGCTTTGAAACCGTCCGCCGGCGCAAGGACGGCACCGAAATCCCGGTGTCACTCACCATCTCGCCCGTGCGTGACGCAACCGGCCGTATTGTCGGCGCCTCCAAGATCGCGCGCGACATCACGGCCGCGAAGGAGAGCGAGCAGCGTATCCGCACGCTGATGCGGGAGGTGAACCATCGCGTGAAGAACCAGTACGCCGTCATCCTGTCGATGATCCGGGAGACCAACAAGCGCTCGGAAAGCCCCGACGTTTTCGAGAAGCGGGTCCGCGAACGTATCATGGCGCTCTCGCGCTCCCACGATCTCCTGGTATCGGCCGATTGGAAAGGGGCCACCGTGGCCGACCTTATCCTGGATCA
>CCNB01000019.1:4797-5152 GCA_000824785.1 Mesorhizobium plurifarium
CTCTGTACCAATTCCGCCAAATACGGCGTGCTGTCGGGCCACAGGGGCTCGATAACGCTGACTTGGGAAGTGACTGACCTTGACGGTGTCCGAACCTTCCATCTGGAGTGGACCGAAAAGGACGGGCCGGAGGTCAAGACATCGCGCACAATGGATTCGGAACAGTCGTGCTGAACCGGGTGGCACCGGAGGCGCTGAACGGGATTGGCGGGGTCACCTACGACGCCGACCGGGTGGTCTGGACACTTCGAGCGCCTATGGCATTTGTGGCAGCGGCTCATCGCAGCGCAGCTTAATGTGCGATCGGCACGGCCTCGCCCTGGCTTATGAGGTGACGGTGGCTGGACCGGGCGTG
>CCNB01000019.1:5162-163548 GCA_000824785.1 Mesorhizobium plurifarium
ATGAAAAGGGCTTGGAAAGGAGCTGGACGCCCTTGTCGAGCCTGCCGTGGTGGACGATGGCGTTGCGCGAATAGCCGGTGGTGAACAGGGCCTTGAGGCCGGGCCGGAGTTCGGCAGCCCTTTTGACAATATCGGCGCCGGTCATGCCGCTGGGCAGGACCACGTCGGTGAAGATCATGTCGATGCGGACATTGTCCTCCAGGAACGCCAGTGCGGAGGGTCCGTCACGGGCTTCCAGAACGAGGTCGCCGAGCTCCTTCAAAGATTCACCGTGTAAGCGCGCACATCGAAGTCATCCTCCACCACCAGGATCGTCTCGCCGGTGGCAGCTTCGGGGACGGCAGGACCTCCGGGGCATCCTCAATCGACGCCTCGGAAAGGAGCCGCGGGAGGTATATCTTGACGGTCGTGCCCTCCCCGACTTCGGAGTACAGTTTGACGTGGCCCTTGGACTGTTTGACGAAGCCATACACTTGGCTCAAGCCAAGGCCTGTCCCCCGCCCCTGCGCCTTCGTGGTGAAGAACGGCTCGAAGGCACGGGTAAGGGTTTTCACTGTCTATGCCGGAGCCCGTGTCGGAAACGCTGATGTCGGTGTACTGCCCCGCCAAGACCTCTGCGTGAAGCGCCGCATAGGCCTCATCGAGGTGGGCGTTGAAGGTTTCGATCGTCAGCTTGCCGCCGCTGGGCATGGCATCCCGAGCATTGATCGCCAGGTTGAGCAAGGCGCTCTCAAGCTCAAGGTCCGGTGCAGCATTTCGGACATGCCACGGATCAGGGCATTGGCGTCAACTGGCTTGGGATCCAACGGTTGCCGGCGGGCGAAAGCCAAGAGGCGTTGCGTCAACGCTGCCGCGCGTTGGGCACCGGTCATCGCCTGGGCGGTAGCCCGCCTCAGCCGGCCCATCTCCTGCGGTAGATTGCGGTTGAGCGTATCAAGGTTTCCGACGATCACCTGCAGCAAGTTGTTGAAGTCATGCGCAACCCCGCCTGTGAGTTGGCCGATCGCTTCCATTTTCTGGACTTGCCGCAACTGCTCTGCATTAAGTTGCAGTTCCTGCGTCTTCTGGGCAACCAGCGTCTCCAGATCGGCATTGAGTTGCCTCAGCGCATCCTCGGCAGATCGCGGTTGACTTCGGTTACGCCGCCATCGCGGCTAGCGGCATTCACAATTACCTTGAACATAGAAGCCGTAGCTTCCACCATTGATGCCATGCATCTCGTTCAGATTCTACTCCCCTGCATGGACAATGGCGGCCAGCCTTTCCCCAAGGAAGATTTTGAGAGGGTAAAAGAAGAGCTGGCGGGCCGTTTCGAGGGCGTTACCGCTTACCTTCAGGCTCCTGCTGATGGTCTGTGGAGAAAAGGTACCGAGTCAAACGCAGACAAGATCGTCATCTTTGAAGTCATGACCGACGAGATAGACCTGATCGAGTGGCGTGATCGCCGCATAACTCTCGAGGGGCGTTTCCGGCAGGAGAAGGTGATCATCCGCTATATGCCGATCACGTTGATCTAGTCGCCAAGTGATCGCATCCACATTCCAGACTGCCGAAGAGCATTGACTGAGGAAGAGCAGCGGACGGGGTTGCCACTGCGCTCACTCAAAGATCGCCCGCCAGCCTTTGCTGGGCCAGAAGCGGCTAGGCGGTTCGCTTCATCTCCGTTACCGGCACACCCAGCCGGAAAGCCTGTCCGTCGGCATACGAACGCGCGTAGTCCTCGGCTTCAAAAGGAAAAGTGAGGGTCTTTCCATAGGAGGTCACGCGGACCGCCCATTTGCTCTCTCTTATAAGCTCGACCGCATGATGTTCGTGTGGCGCCATACTCTTCCCCTACGGCAGGCCGCAACGTAGCGGACAGGAGACGATTTGTATACAAACAAACGGATGCGGGCTGAGAATTTACATTGGGCCTTCGTCTGCATGGAACGGGACTGACCTGCGGCAGGTCCGACTTTGAGATTCACGTGCCAGGCGAACCTTCCAGTGTTGATAGCTGACGCAATTGCCATTTATGGCACGCTCGGCTCAGTCGGCGGAACTTTCGGCGGTCGACGGAGTTGAGCACGGCCAACGGGGGGACGCTGTTGCAAATATTCGACAGGCTTGAAGCGCTGGTCCACGCAGAGGATGCCTCAGCGGCGGCCGGTGAAGCGCGATCACTGTTGGCGGAAATCGATCGCCGCGGCTCTGAAATGATCTCGGCCGCCGTCGATGATTTTCTGATCGACATGTTGACCCTGGCATTCGTTGCCGAAGCGTTCGGGGGCGGCCCTTTGGAAGCTGCTCGCCGGCTGGCGCAGAAGAGATTATCCAAGATCAAGTTGCTGTCGGTGGTTCTGCCCGCGTAACCCCGATAGTGGCCGGGTCAAGCAAAGGTGTTTTGCGGCAATCCACTAGGCCTCCGAGTGGCCGGCTATGTAAACAGTGTTCGGCACAGGCCGTGAGATAGAACTCAAATGGAGACTCGCCGATCGTGACAAAGAGCTGCTCAGCGCAACAGCCCTTCTCCCGCAAAATCTTCCCAGCCGCGCAGCTTTGAGGGAGGATCCTCGTCCCAAGTGCTGTCGCTCGAACTTGCGCGCCCTCGCTTTTGCGCCCGCTTCAGAGCTGCCTTTGCGGCGGCGCGCCTCCGGTTCTCGGCCGTCGCCGCGGTGTCTTCTTCGCGCCAGACGGTGACAAGATCGCGATCGAGCACATCTTCGATGTGGCATGGATCGAAGACATGGAAGGTGATCTTTCGCGCTCGGCCCCGGAGTTTGACCGTTCTGGTCCCGGCGCTCTGCAAGCGACCATCCTTTAGCCATCGGTGCCGCTCCCCAGACGAAATTGTAAGGATGTCCTCCACTTCGCGCGGGATCACCGGAAGTCCTTCGATGTCCTGCATTGCGTCGGAAACGATCGCTTTTGCCGCCTCGCCATCGGCACCCGAACCCTCCGGCAGCCGCAGGGAGAGGACTCTTGACCGATGTGAAGGAGCTTTCTCGACGCTGCCGGCAGCCGGGCACGCATCTCCAGAAATATACCCCTCGCCCGGACCGACGATCCAAGCGTCGCAACGGGGGACAGCGGCCACTCTGCGATCAGCTTTGAGTTCGGCTCGATTTTTCGGCTTGCAGCCATGAAGGTTAAATAGGTCTTTGCCTCGCCTAACTCAACGCGGAAAGATCGCCGGACCGTGATGCATACTCGCATCTTCCGGCACTCCGACTCCGGCCGATGGAGCGAATTGTCAAACAGCGAGTTAGGCTGCCTAGACGGGAGGTAGAGAATGAGTCTCAAACCCGCTTCCAAAAGCATGGGCTACGGCACACCAACCACCCCGGCGGCGGAAGGCTTGGCCCCTGCCCTGGCACGGAACATAGAGGCACTGGTCGAGAGGCGGAAGCGTGACGCCAAGACTGCATCCTTTGAGGAGCGCACGGCTGCGGCCATCAGCAGATTCGCAGGCAGCATGCCGTTCGTCTACATCCACCTTGCCTTCTTTGGAGCATGGATTGCACTCAACCTAGGCGTCGTGTCCTTTATCAAGCCGTTTGATCCATCCCTGGTAATCCTGGCCATGTTTGCTTCGGTCGAAGCGATTTTTCTGTCGACCTTCGTGCTGATTAACCAGAACCGTATGGCGGCGGAGGACGATGCCAGGGCGGACCTCGATCTGCAGGTCAGCCTTCTGAACGAACATGAGACGACCAAGCTCATCAAGCTGGTGGAAGAGATTGCCAAGCGCCTGGACGTCAACACCGAAGCAGACGACGAACTGGAGGAGCTCAAGCGCGACGTGGCACCGGAAGCAGTTCTGGACAAGATCGAAGAGATGGGCGAGCGCGAGATGCCGACTTGATATTTTGCCACGCAGGGAGATAGGCAATGACCCGGATAGCGACCTTCAACGTCAATGGCGTCAACGGCCGCCTGCCGGTCCTGCTGAAGTGGCTTGGCGAGACCAGGTATGACGTGGTCTGCCTTCAGGAGTTAAAAACGTCCGACGACAAATTTCCAGTCGAGGCCATCCGAGACGTCGGCTACGGCGCTGTTTGGCACGGCCAGAAATCCTACAACGGTGTGGCTATACTGGCGCGAGGGAAGGATCCGGTCGAGCGTCGCCGCGGCTTGCCGGGCGATCCCGACGACACGCACAGCCGCTATCTGGAGGCAGAGATCGACGACCTTGTCGTCGGCTGCATCTATCTACCCAATGGCAATCCGGCGCCAGGCCCCAAGTTCGATTACAAGCTCCGCTGGTTCGAGCGTCTCGTTACCTACAGCCGATCGTTGTTAGGCGGGCGCACCGTTCTCTGTGGCGACTACAATGTCGTCCCCGCGGAGATCGACGCCGTAGTACCTCGGCGTTGGTTGGGCGATGCGGTCTTCTTCCCGGAAAGCAGGAACGCCTACGCTCGCATGCTGGGCCTGGGCTGGGTGGATGCGATGCGCCGGATCCACCCGGGCAAAGGCATCTACACCTATTGGAACTTCTCCTATCGCGGCGGCTACGACCGAAGCTCCGGCCTGCGCATGGATCACTTGCTTGTAAACCCATCACTTGCGCACACGATTCAATCTGCAGGCGTCGATGCCGAGACCCGTGGGTGGGAAAAACCCAGCGATCACGCTCCCGCCTGGATCGACATAGGCGGATGAAGCGCTCGCGCATGGCATCCATTGTTGCGGCTGCGACGCGGCCGTAGTGCGAGCAGGCGATCGAATGCACCTCGAAATGCCGCGATGAGCGTATAGTCCGCGTAGTTGTAGAAGCGTTGGTTTTTCCCGGCACCATTCGGTTCGGGCGGAACCCCATGCACCTTGCCGTGCCACCGGCCGAAGGGCGCCGACTACCCGTCGCGCGGAGAACCTGAAGAGCCGGCAACTCGACCCGCAGCGCTCTTGAATTGGAAATAGACCCCTCCAATATTTTTCTGCGCCGAGAGTGCTCGCCAAGCGGGATTCTGGTCCGCTGGGGAGCGCGGAGGGAGATGTTGCTGCTCAGCGGTAATCGGAGGGCTTTTATGGAAAGCGGAATGTTCAAGCAGCCGATTTTCGTTAGGGACGACGGCTGCGTTCTTCGAAAGATCGAATGTCTCATGGACGCCATAGAGTTTCTGGAGGAATGGCCTGTTGAAAGGCGTGGCCTTTTGCATGCAGCTGCGTGCGAAACCTGCTGCTCCGCATATGATGGCCGGAAGTCTGTCGAGGCGGCGCATAAGACCTTTACGACTTGGGCACGCAGGGTCAAAGTCATCGAGGATGTCCCGTTTGCGCCACCGTGGATGACAGGGCCGAAGATCAGCTCTGTAGATCGCCTTATAGAAGCTGGCGGCTGAATTCGCCGCGACGGTTGTCGGGCCGCGCGGCATCCACCGAGATTGCATCGAAGATCCGCTGCGACCCTGACCCTCCAACCACTGCTTTTGCGCTGGAACGCTCGTTCGCGGCGTTTGGTGACGTCTGGGACGTGATCGGGCGGATAGCCGACCACACCTGGATTCACGCCGTTGACGTGGGTCAGCCAAATGGCGCAGCGCTGACGGCAGGTGCGCGCCTCCAAGTTAGCGCAGCCGGTGTTTGAGCATGCCGTCCAGGCGGGATTGTGCCGAAAACCGAGGCCAAGGCGGGCGACAATCGAGGCTCGAAAAAGGGCGCTTGCCGAGCCTTATGTCGCAAAAGCAGAAATTGACGAAGCTGTTCCAGCTCCAGCAAAACCCGGCCACTGGTTCCTGACGACGTTCACCGGAACGGGCAGACGACATAAAACGCGGCGCCCCAGCCCTGCTCGGAGCGCAGCCCTGGCTTTTTGCCGAAAACCGACTAAGACATTCAGCCAATTTGCCTCCGGAGATACTGCATGCCCGACGAGAACACCCAAAGCCTTCTGATAGCGCTCACCGCCGACATTGTCTCCGCCTACGTCGGTAATAACGCTGTCCCTGTAGCGTCTCTGCCTGAACTGATTCAAAACGTGAACTCGTCGCTTTCGAAGGTCGGGCGGCCGGCCGAGCCGGTGAAGCCGCCCCAAGCACCCGCGGTCAATCCGAAGCGATCGGTTTTCCCTGACTACATTATTTGTCTCGAGGACGGCCAGCGGTTTAAGTCGCTGAAGCGCCATCTCGGCGTGCACTACGGCCTGACGCCGGACGAGTACCGCGAGAAGTGGCATTTAGCGCGCGACTATCCGATGGTGGCGCCGAACTATGCGGAGCAGCGGTCAGCGTTGGCAAAGGCGAGTGGTTTGGGTCGGAAGGTTGCGCTAAAGCCGGTAAAGAAGGCGACCGCGAGGCGGAAGTCTAGCTAGCACAAAATCCGAAGCGTCAGCCGGCGGCATCAGTACTGTTGAGACTGCACATCCGGATCAACCAGCCTCCGCCGGCCTGACGCTCGAAGACACTCAGTGAGGTGCCGTTACCGACGGCCTCCCCTTACGAGTAGACCGTTAGTGTCCAGGCGAGGTTTTCGGAGCTGCCCGCTTCGATCACTTGAAGGGTCTTGTTGGGACCGGCATGTTGAACCCAAATGCCGTGCAATGCCTCTATTGCCGGTCGGCCGCGTGCTGGCGGACCGTAAGGTGAATGCACCTCTGCGTCTTCGGTAAAGATTGCGGCGCAGCCGGCAGCATCCCCCAGTCGATACGCCGCGACATACAAGTCCCAAATCTCCTGTAGATCATCGAAGATCGACATGGTTTCCTCTCTTGGCCCGGCGTCATATTTTAGCGAAGACTTATAATTGCGACTAGACCTATTGAGGTAGCCCGTCATTCATCGCGCCAGATCACCCGCTTCTCCCATCGGATTTCGACCAGCCGCCGAAAGCGGATCGTGTGGGCTTGCTCGCCGGTCGGGTGGAACAGCTGCGCGCTCATCCACTCGCGGCTACCGCACTTCTGGCAACGAGCCTTATCCCTCACCTCATCGATCGCGACATTGCCAACGACCTCGCGCAACTCGAGTGGCTTGTAGTAGCGCGTGATGTTGCAGCGCCCGCAGCGGATGCCCACAACCTGCCCCGCGTCGTGGGCGTGGGTCAGGGTCCAGGCGGCGCCTCTTGGCCATTTGTCGGGTTGCTCCGGCATAAGCTGAAATGAGGAACTTAGTCCTACTCGGTCAAGGGGCGCTTGACAATTTGTTCCCATTTCGTTCACTGTGGGCATGGCAGCCAAAGGGAGGCCGAAAATGAACATTTTGATGAATGCCAGGGGCGCGACCCCTGAAGAAAAACAGCGGGGCATCGACGCAGCTCGCGAGGTGATTGAGCGCTCCGGGTTGACGCCCGAGGAAGCGGCTGGAGGCTCTTTCGCGGTCGAAGGCTGGGACGACATGGGCTTCCCACCGGACCAGGAGCCATCGGAAGAAGAGTATACTGCGGCCGAGGTTTGGTGGGCAGCGAGCAACGCCGCAATTAAGGCGTGCTGTGAGGGCTGGCCTGACGAAAAACGCAGGCAGGTTCTCGGCCTGCAGCTGCTTCACGATTCCGAGACGCAGCTAGCGGACCGCTCGACGGCATTGGTGCGAATGCGCGAGATCGTCCAAGCGGAGGATGGCCAAGGGGAGTTCAGCGATAACCGGGTATTTTTTCTGGCACTCGCCGCCACTGCGGAGGTGCCGGATAGTTCAAAAGCGCAGGAGCTCGTCAGCGCGGTAACGGTTGCTCACACCTCGCTGTCGCTCGCACGCTTCCATCCAGATGAGCCTATTGAGCCAAAGCGCCAGGCGGTGCTCGACGCGATTGACGCGCTTGAAGCGGGATCGGCGCCGCTCAACTGAGGAAGGTTGTTGAATGTCAACCCACGTCCTTCCAGAGCACAAAAAGCCCAAGCTCATTGTCGTGGTCGCCTTTGACCGCGGCGACGACGGGGAACTGTTTCCAATGTATGGGCCGACCGATCAGCAAAGCGAAGAGCGGGCGATCCGGACTGCCAAAGCGCTAGCAGGAAAGCACGTCGGCGTTATAGCCTGGAGCAGGGATGCCGATCCGGCGCTCGGGGACTACGGACCGCCAAACACCCTCTTTGTGAGCGGCGACGTCCCCGACATGGAGTGAGCAGGCAGGAGATGTGCGGGCGCTACACCAGATATTTGCCATGGTCCGAAATCCACCGGCTTTATCGGCTGACCGCGCCGGCCGATACCGGCCGCAACGACGCGCCGCGCTACAACATCGCGCCGACGGACGAGGTGCCGTTCATCACGGCGGCCGACGACGGCAATCACAAGGTCCGAACCGGCCGCTGGTGGCTGGTGCCCTTCTGGGCGAAGGAGATGCCCAAGGCACCGATGTTCAATGCACGCGTCGAGACCGTCGATACGACGCCCGCGTTTCGCGACGCCTTCAAATCGAAGCGCTGCCTGATCCCGGCCGATGGCTTCTATGAATGGACCATCAGCCCGGCCGATCGCGGCAAGGATCCCTGGCACATCTTCCTGCCCGGTCACGCGCCTTTCTCCTTCGCGGGCCTGTGGGCCTATAACAAGACGTTGGACGTGACGAGTTGCACCATCATCACCGAGCCTGCCGGCGAACCGATGCGGCAGCTTCACGATCGGCAGCCGCTGATACTCGATCCAGCCTACTACGATGCCTGGCTGAACGCGGAGACGCCGGCAAGCGACCTCAAGGTCCTGCTCTCCCATGACATCGACGGGCAGCTTCAATTCAATCGCGTCGGGCGCGATGTGAATTCCGCGGCGATCAACAAGCAGCCCAATGACCATTTCGGCCTTGTAGGACCGATTAATCCGCTCTGACGAAAATGCCGCGTCCGGTGAAGTCGGTGTTCGGCACTAGCACGCGCGCTCAAGTTCCGTCTTCAGCCGTTCCGGGTCAATGAGGCCCTGCCTGAAGAGGCTGAATAATTTAAGTGCGACCTGCTCCCGGTCCATCTCATCGGCGATACGATGCCTTGCGCAATGGTCGTCGAGAGCTTTTGCCAGGATCGTCAGTTGGGCTGGTTCCACCACTTGATACGCCGTCATCACACGCCTCCGCACACCTACGCCCGCACGATACATCCAAAAAAAGTCAGCATCGAGTCATCTCCCTTGGGACTGAGGTCCGATGGTGCTTCAAAACTTGCTTCCGCCCAGCCAAGTCGCTCAGTTGCAAATAGCGCGGTCGCGACGGTGATCCTGGGATGGCCGCGCTCGTGCGCTGGTGCTGCCCCAACTAAGCATTAGCACCGCAAATGAAACCTCCCTGCCGGTCGCTGGTTGATAAAGCTGGCGGAGGTTTTCATCTATGGCTAGAGTTCGAGACAGCGACAGCCGGCGTGCAAAGAAACCCCGCAGCCGCCCGCTCAAGGGGGAAGACACGGAGGTCAAGCACGTCGTAGATACTCACTCGGTGTCGGAGAGCCAAGCTCGCGAACTTGTCAGGCGCCACGGCAACGATTGGCGTAAGATCGACGAGGCTGCGAAGTCCTACAAGGACGAAAACTGACGCTGTCGTCGATGTGTCAACGCGATTATTTTTCCCCTCCTGGGGGAAAACCGATGGAGCAATTTAGCCTCCCCCTCAGCCGGGCCGCCCCCCTTTTTCAACTCACATTGCCACATTCACCTGTTGCACAACACGCAACGCCACGTCGGGGATGGCTGCTGCCCGTCTGCATCGGCACGACCGAACTCCGAACCTAGCCATCCTGCTCCTGCGGTAGGCCGTCGGCTATTTCGTAAAAATCGGACTTTGAGCCGACGAAAATATGCTTGGCAAGGCGCAGCCCGGTCGGTGGATCGAGCGTTCCTGCCGCGACGAAGGTTTCAGTACCGGGAGCGGCCTCCCAGAATAGATTACCACCGCAGCGCGAGCAGAAGCCGCGCTCGACATTATTTGACGATCGGTACCAGCTGAGGGTCGACGACGCTACCAGCCTAAGATTCTCCGAGCGACAGGCCGCCATGGCCGCGAAGTTGCCGCTGGTTCGGGCGCATTGCGTGCAGTGACAAGCTATAGGCTGTGCGGGCTCACCCGCTATTTCGTAACGCACAGACCCGCATAGGCAACGACCGGACAACATGGACACCCTTACCCGCAGACGAAGAATTTGTTCCGTGGAAAGGTGCGGTTGCGCCTGAGAGCCCCAACACGACTCAAGTTCGATTCAATGGCGCGCGGTGTTTGCCGTTCCATTCTAGCGATTTAACAATGGAACAATCTCCAGGCACCCGCCATTGTTGCTCGAATCCAACGGAGGGCCACCCAATGTCCATCATTGAGAGCATCACCGGCATTTTCTCGTCAAAGGAAGAGCCGAAAAAGGCGCGTGCAGGAAGGGCCGCGCCAAAGAACGCAACACCAAAGAAAGCCTCTGCCAAGTCGGCAGCTGCCAAGTCGTCAGCTGCCAAGAAAACTGGTGCGGCTCCGGCGATGTCGGCTCACTCGAAAGACGCCGCTTTCAAGGGTAAGTCAGGGCAGCCGAAGGCGCCGGCCAAAAAGAAAGCAGCCCACTGACTGACAATCCCGCTGAAGCGGGGTTGCCTTTCAGCAGACGGGCTTTGAACCGCGTCGACTGCTGGGGTGGCCACTAAGGAACATTCGTTGTCGGCCGCTGTTCTTCTTTGACCAGGAGAAACAGCCATGGCAGACGACAAGACCAAGCGAGACTTTCGCGACCGCGATCGCGTATCGGCCGACGAGGATTACGAGGTCCGCTATTTCGCCAAGCAGCATCGGATCAGCCCGGAGCAGGTGCGCGATCTCATCAATGAACACGGGAACGACCGAAAGACGTTGGAGCGAGAAGCCAGAAAGCTTCGGGGATGACGAGGCTTGCCGAACTCGGCCCTCCGAAACGGGTGACGGTGTACTGCCCGCCGGGCTCGAAGGAGGATTGCGACTTCTACCGGTGCGAGACGTGCGGCCAGTTCGTCGACTGCAAAGACATCAGACAGGTGATGTGGCACCGGTTCCAGGACGAACATGAGCCGCTGGAGTTAGACGCATGAAGCCCGAAGATCAACCGTCCACGGTCCGGCCAGAACGAAGCCGAAAATCTACGTCAGATGGAAGCTTCGACCGCGCACTGAAGAACGCCATTAAGGCGACCGACCCAGTGATGACGAGGCGCCGCCGATTCCAATCAGGGCCGAGCAGAGGTCGTCGCCACGCCGACGGGATAGAGAGCACTCCTAGAGATCCGGAACGATCCACAACCGCCGGGCAGCGTTGCAGCTTCCGGGAGACGATTGAGGAACCTTGCCGGCCTGGCGTGCATCCAAGCTAATATCAGGGCCGAGATGGACGTCGCTGCTGGCCGAAGCCGAGGCCTATCGGCGGCGATCGTTGCCGTCAAACGCTTGAGCGTCGACCCTCAAGAGATGCCGCCCACGCCCGGGATAGTCGGCCTTCGGATCGCACCGCCTGTTCGCAGCCTTTGGCTTGCCGCGCCCGCCGCCAGCCGGAACAAGGCTTCGCCGTGATCGTTGGGTCCGGGATGAACGGGGATTGCATGAAAACCTACCTGGTTGAAGAGATGGCCGGCGACACGCCGGTGTCCCATCACACTGTGACCGCGAACACGCCGTGGGAGGCTGCTGCGGTCGGCACCAGGAAAGAGGTTCGGTCGCGCAGAGATGAACGGCTATGGGTTCGCGTCACCGATGAAAGCAGCCGCGCCGTGTATAAGTACGCGTTCAAATAGGCTGCAACCACCCGTTCAAATCGCCCGTCCACCACGACGGCCGGAACGAGCAACGGACAGCTGCGTTTTTGTGGATGGCTCTTGAAGATGACATTGACATGGTGAAAGGCCATGTCAGGCTGGGTGAACAGCATTTGGTTCGTCAACACCAACTGATTGCCCAGCTCACGCGCGATAATCTGCCGGCGGCCAAAGCCATCGATTTCCTCCACCAATTGGAGGACATGCAGGAGCTGCATCGTAAGCATTTGGCTCGGCTCCAACGCAAGGCCGCGGACAATAACTGTTCACCCCGCAATGGGCCACTTTTGGAGCCCTATCCGGCCACGCATAGTGTGGACGCGTTGGAACTAGATTCCCGATAAACCCAAGCACGGCACTCGGCGATTCATGTGAGCTTGAAGCAAGAGCATGAGCCGCTTCAAGCGGGCGGCTATTCAGGATTGCGGCGATACCGGAAATGATCGCGAATATGGTCGTTGAAGAAGCGACCTTTGGCAAACGCAGAACGGAACGCCACGTAAGTCTCAGGAGGCACCTCGTCGAAGTCGTACCGCTTGCCGCTGCTCACGAACCAGACCGAAAGTGTCCTGCTCGCCGGATCGTACTCTGTCTTCTTGATCGAGGTGGATGGCATCGCGCACCCATCGTTGCGGATCGCCAACGATCGGAAGCCGTTTTTGTTTCAGGAACACGAACTATAACGCCACTCATGCAGACGACAGCGACTTACGATTCGGCGGCGGGGACATTCACGCTCGAGAAAGGCATCTGGCGAGGGACGTTTCCGATCGTCGACTTGCAGAAGTGGGTGCACTTCTATCGCCAGCAAATGGAGCGCTACCCCGCACATGCGGGATCGTATGCAGAGGACGTGAAAGCCCTTGAGGCGCTGGCGGCTGAGTTGCGTGGGCGGCAATAGAAGAGCCCGCACCGCGGGGAACGGTGCGGGCCCATGTCGGGGCACTGCCGACCCGACACGACGCGTGCGGGGTTTTGGGAGGGGATTGCGTCGTGGCTACCAAACCTCGATCCGACTGGAATGTTCCTACGAAACTATGAGGCTCGCGGGCCGCGTACCCAGCGTGTGTGATGAGAAGTCCGAGCCCGGCTAGCAGATCGAGGGTGACACAGGATTGTGCGAGCCGGGCCTAGCCGCCGACACTTATTCCGGAGGGAAGCGGTTTCAAAAGCCGGCGGTGAGCAAAATTGTTCGATACCGCTCGTACGGCAATGAGGACTGAAGTTCGATTCGCTACTTGCGATGGTCTATTCTACCGTCGTGAAAGAGCCCGCCTGCCATGGCTGCCAGACGGGCTCTTTATCGGGCCTCCCTGCGGCAACCGCAGTTTCCAGTGTGGGCCTGGTTTCGGCTGCACCCCGCCCGGCGCGGCGCGCGGATGGAAAGCAGCCCAGCCGGGCGCGCCACCTGTTTGCTCAACTTCACCCCGCGCCCGATGCTCCATTAGCAGTTGCTTGACTAAGCCGCTGCCCGCTCCATAGTCTTTTTATGGCGAAAAGCCAATTCAACATCGGCGATGAAGTCGCCATCACCGCGACCGTGCGCCGGCGCGTCACCGAGGATCGGGTGAGCGTTTCGATCCCGACTTATAACCAACCTCACTCGATCATCGAAAGGGCCAAGGTGATTAAAGGCCAACCCATAGAACTGGTCGGCGACGTCACGCGTGTTGATGAGAACCAGGTCACCGTCAACCTCGGAGTGCCAGTGACCGTAAACGCCGGCACCCTCAGACTGGTGACACGCTACGTCCCTCCGAAGCGGAAGAATCCGCTGATCGACAAAGCGACCTGAGGGACTTCCCGCAATTTCTGTCTTGCCCCTTCTCGGATGAGCGCGTCGCGAGAGACTAAGCCGTGAAGGCGCTTTGAGGTGATCTATCGCCCGAGCGGCAGCTTGGACACTGACAGCAGCTCGGCCTCGTCTCTGATCCCTGCCAGGTAATTTGCCAGGAGGCGAGATGCGAGGGCTTCGCGTCGCTCAGGTGATTGATGTTCGTCCTTCAATTTATCGAACACGCGACCGAGCAGCGCGATGTCCGACGAACTGAAGACGCCCGCCTCTCTCGCTCTCTGGTAAATTGGCATGAGGTCCTCCCAACACCGGCCGAGCCCTCAAACGCCGTCAACTGATCTTTGATATCCCCAGTTGTCAAGAAAAACCGCCGCTATAAGGCTGCGTGGGAAGGTGTCTCGCAGTGAATGCCAGGGAGCCGGATGCCGTGGCGATCCGCTGGGAGCCGCGGGTCTGGCGGGGCTGCTCGCTATTTTTGCGCCAAAAGCGACAAACCAGGTCCCGCTTGTTAGAGCTCGCAGCCAAGGAAAAGTGCACTCCGGGCTTTTGTCGGAGGTGCCGTCCCGACACGACGCTTCCATCTGCAAAGTCAGCGTCGTGCCGTCGGAACACCCGCTTGGCATGTTCCTACCGGGATCAGTGTCGGTCTTTCAGAAAACGGGCTTCGCGAAGAAGCGACGGCCAGTCTGTGCCGAGCATCTCGACCAAGTCCCGCGCCTGCTCTTCTGAAATTTCCGCCTCCTTAACGAGGCGAGGGATCAGAAATTCGGCTTGGTTCGGAACGTCTTCGCCGTTTTTGTCGTCACGCATCATGCATCTCCGTCACTTCGGCAGAAATGGCGAGGCATGGAGAAGGTTTCGGCCGCCTTGCTCGGGGTAACACATTGTGAAAAGCCCCTCGGCCTAAGCCGGCGGGCGGGTGCCAGTGGGCTTGGGTGGGCAAGGGGCAAACGGCTTGTTGCAAGGTATTTGGGGCAACTAAAGGAGCTGTTTGCCAGCGTCCAAGGCCCTCAAATGATAACAGCCGAAACGCGCATCAGTCTGGCGAGGGTTCGGGATGCTCGCGCCTATGCGGCTCGTCGAGGAGCGGCTTTGAAGGGGCGCGCAAGCGTGAAGGCATCCGGCCGAATGCCTGTCTCGACCTGCTTCCAGGTGACTGGATGAGCGATTGGGAAACCGAGCCGTGCACGCGGAGAAAAAGCACCCACGGCGGTATTGCCTCGGCCGTTGCGTAGGTAATCCAGGAAGATGCGGCCCTTCCGCGCTGCCGGGGCGGCAGATAGAAGGTAACGCTCGGGATCGGCGTCAGCGAGACATTGAGCGAGCGATTTGGCCAGTTGCCGGGCACGGTCATGGGTCATATCCGGAACCAGCGGTGCTATCAGGTGAATGCCTTTTCCGCCGGTGACCTTCGGCCAGCTCTGCAAGCCAGCGGTCTCCAGGATGTCACGCAGTGACAGCGCGGCCTCGACGACCGCATCCCATGGCACGCCCTCCCCGGGATCGAGATCGAGGACGAGTTGATCCGCACGTTCGATGTCGTCGACGGTGGCGTTCCAGGGATGTAGCTCGACGGCATCCATTTCGATCAAGCCAAGCAGCCCGTCAAGGTCATCCACCCACACTCGAACACCTTCGCCGCCCTCGCGCTTTTGCATTCGCAGTTGATGCACCGAAGCCGGGATCGGAGGCAGCGGCCCCTTGTGGTAGAAGGTGGCCCCGTAGGCGTGGCGAACCAGCTTGAGCGGTCTTCCGCCCAGATGGACCAAGGCCAGGTTCGCAACACGCCTCCAGTAGTCCACCAGCTCTTCCTTCGAGGGTGGAACAGCATCGGGCAGCAGTTGGAGAATGTTCTCGCGAGGGACGCCGTGTTGGCTCTCGAACCTCCGCTTCGATGGCGACGGCGGCTTCGCCGGGATTACCTGAAGATCCTCGCGCAATCCCTTGAACACCGCCTCGCGCAAGATGCCGCGGTCGGTGACGCCGCTGAATTGCACTTCGGCCAGCACCTCCGGCCGCACCCAAGTTGCCTTCGGCTTTTTGATCACTTCCGCCAGCGGTGATTTGCTGACGATCAGCGGATCAAGACGCTCGCGAACCCGCCGGGCTACCGCCAGTGTGTAGCCGCTTTGCGCCTTCCCCGCGTAAAGCAGCCGGTCTCCGTCCCATCTGCCAATATAGAGAGAAGCGATGCGGCGCGGCCGCGCGCCGAGCTTTTCAACGAAAGCGACAATCGGGAACGTGTCGCTCTTTACGCACTTCACCTTGAGCCAGCTCGTCTGGACGCCGGAGCGGTAGGGTGAGTCGGCTCGTTTGGAGACGATGCCCTCCAGGCCCATTCGGCAGGCATGGTCGTATACGTCCTTGCCTCCAAGCTCCAGGTGCTCGGCATAGGTCAGACTCGGAGCCGATTCCTGCAGCAGGCTTTGGAGCGCGGCTTTGCGCTCAATCAGTGGCTGTGCCCGGAGGTCGCGACCGTTGAGGTGCAGGAGATCGAAGGCAAAGAATATAATCTTCGAAGAATTTGGATTTCCCAGCTCCCGCTCGAGGGCTTGAAAGTCGGGCAGGCCCGTTTTGCCGAGGACGACAGCTTCACCATCAAGGATTGCGGATTTAACAGGGAGGTTTGCCGCCGTCTGTACGATGCGCTTGTAGCGGTGCGACCAGTCATAGCCCCGCCGCGTAAACGCCCTCGCCTGCCCGCCTTCAATGACGAGTTCTGTCCGGTATCCGTCGTATTTGATCTCGTGCAGCCAGTCGGCGTCGGCGGGGGCTCGTTCGACGAGCGTCGGTGATTGGAAAGCGATGAAGGCGAGTTGCCCCTTCGGTTTACGCATGCACTTGCGGGCTCCCTGAACCCGGAATCAAACCTCGCCGGTGCAATCGGTTCCGGTCAGTTTATTAAAGTGCATGTATCGCCTGCCCCTGGTTGCCAAATCCACCGGGACGATTATTCCCATTGCGGATGCGTTGCCGAGAGCTTGCGCGATCACACCATGCCTGAGGCGGCATCATTTTAGCTAAACTGTATGTGCGGCGGACCACAGGTTCGCCAGGCCGGCGTATGCTTCAGGCAATCTCCCAACGAGAGGCGCCGGCCACGTTAGCCCGCTGCAGCTGGTGGTGGCACATCTGCAGCGGGTTAATGGGTAAATGCGCAAGTGGGCGCCTGGCCAGGCTCTGCACCTGGTCTCAAAGCCACTGCCGCTGGCCGAGCTTGAAGTTGAAGACGATGGCCTCGGCGTACCGCCCTTCATCAGGCACGTACCCTTCGGGGTTAAAGGCCCTGTGAGGATTGGCGCGCCGCGTTCCGCTGTCCAAAGCTGCTGAGTTTCCGACGGACCGGGTGTTAACGCGCGATCGTAATGATCAGTCGCTGCCGGAGTCCGAGAATGCGCCGATGATCGCGTCCAGCGATACGTTCAATGCGCTGGAGAACGTGCGGCCCTTTTGCCAGATCGCAACGTAGTGATAGAGCGCCGAGGGTTCCACCGGCCTGGCTTCGAGGTGAAAGGCAGCGTACTCGCGCGCGATGATCTCGTTGGTTATCGCAATGCCCAGGCCGGCCGACACGTAGCCGGCCTCATGGCCATTGCAATCGAACTCGACCAGAATGTCGGGCTCGGCACCCGCGAAGCGCAGCGCATTGAAATTCATCTGATGGGCGGCGAATTGCGGATCGATATCGACGATGGTCTCGCCCGCGAGGTCCTGAGCCTCGACACGGTCCTGTCGCGAGAACCGATGGCCGACGGGAAAGATGCAGACATTGCGCGCCGATCCGAGCGGTGCCCATTCGAACAGGCGCGGGTCGAGCGGCAACCTTGAGATGCCAAGGTCGGCTCGGCCGGCCAGGATGTGCTCGCCGATCTGTTCGTAGCTGCCCGAGATGGACCGCACATTCGAGGCGGTCTTGGCATGGATCGTGGCAACCACCTTCGGCAGGGTCACGAAGCCGAACACGGATGGGGCGGCAATCGCGATCCGTTGCTTTTCTTCATTCTTCATCGCGAAGATGGACGCTTCCAACCGCCCCAGCGACGTCAGCGCCATCTCGACGTTCCGCAGCAATTCCCAAGCCTCGAGAAGCGGCACGATGCGGTTGGCGGAGCGCTTGAAGAGCGTGAGGCCGACGGTTGCTTCCAACTGCTTGACGTGCTGGCTGACGGCGGGCTGGCTGATGCCGAGCTCGGCCGCGGCGCGCCTTGTCGAGCCGGTCCGCAGCACGGCGCGAAAGACTTGCAACTGACGGAACTTGAAGCCGCCTGGCAGCAGTTCCATTGCCTGGGCTCCTCCAACGATGGGCCGTCGCGCTTTGCGGTCGGGCAAAAACTTGTGGGCGCCGCGCCTGAGATCAGGCTCCGCACCGGGACGTACTATAATATAGTCACTATAGTGACTGGTAAAGCTGAAGCTTTGCTTATCGCTATGCGCGCATGCGCCTGGCGGAAATTTTTGGAGCGAACGTTCGCAGGGTCCGCCTGAAGCGCGGGATGACCCTGGAGTCGTTGGCGACCGAAGCCGGCCTTGCCTACAGCTATATGGGCGGCATCGAACGCGGGCAGAGAAATCCCAGCCTGGACGTGGCCGAGAGGATCTCGAAGGCGCTGGAGTGCGATCCCGTCACACTGTTCCGCTCAACTCCCGCAGACAAATAGCTGGCCTGCGAAGACAGGAAGTCCACGTCTCAATCACCTCCCTTGCCGGAGCCGGCGCGCTCCTGCCGACCCGCCGGATGGGCATGGCCCTTTGCTTGCAAAGCAACGGCTGTGCTTTGCGGCTCAAGGTTCGTCGACCCCCATGGCCGTCACAGGGTGAAGCCAGTTCAGATTAATTTCGCGCTATAACAATGGCTTATAGCAACATTTCCGGAAATTATAGATTGAATGCGAATAATTCCGATAATACAATAATCAAAATCCAGAAGTTAACTTAGAATTACTTGTTGTACAATCCGCAACCATAGGTAGGCCAGCCGATCCTGTGCTGCAGACGGCAGGTATGTCATACCGTATTGCGTCGCGAGGAAAAACGCCCGATGGGTGGTTTTACTGCTCAGTTTGCTGCCGCCCTGACCGTGACCGTCAGCCTTGGGCTGATCAGCGGCTGCCTGGGCACGGCCGTCGGATTGTTTCTAGCCATCTCGAAAGGCACGGCGCGCCACCCCAGGCTCGCCAACATGGTGACCGCCTACACCACGATTGTGCGCGGCGTGCCTGAGCTTCTCATTATCCTGCTCATCTATTTCGGTGGGACCACTCTCGCCAGCCGGCTCGCCGGCCGCTATGTCGAGGTGAACGCGTTCACCGCCGGGGTGATTTCGCTTTCGGTTGTTTTCAGCGGCTATGCGACCGAAGTCTTCCGCGGCGCGATCGCCGCCGTGCCCGCCGGCCAGACCGAAGCGGCCAAGGCGCTTGGCCTGAGCGCCTGGCAGCGCTGGCTTCTCATCATCGGGCCGCAGATGCTGCGGCTGGCGCTGCCCGCCTATGGCAATCTCTGGATCTCGCTCTTCAAGGACACCGCGCTGGTCTCGATCGTCGGCCTGACCGACATTATGCGCGTCGCCTATGTCGGCGCCGGATCCTTGCGCGCGCCATTGACCTTCTATCTCGCGGCATCTGCGCTCTATCTGTCGCTGACCACCCTCACGCTGCTGTCGATCCGCATGGCGGAGCGGCGCTATCCCGCTCTTGGCCGCTAGGAGGGCGCGCTCCATGAACCTCGGTCTGATGCTCGATGCCGTCGCTGTCCTGCCTTCCGGCATTGCGCTTACCCTCACCCTGACGGTCCTTTCGCTGACCGCCGGATTCCTTCTGTCCGTGCCGCTGGCCTTCGTGCGTGCCTTCGGGCGTCCCGCCTTCTCCGGTGCTGCGCTCGCCTACACCTATGTCGTTCGCGGCACGCCCATGCTGGTCCAGCTTTTCCTGATTTATTACGGCCTCGGCCAGATCGAGGCGGTGCGGGCAAGCATCTTCTGGGTAGTGCTGCGCGACCCCTTCTGGTGCGCGCTTCTTGCCTTTTCCTTGAACAGCGCCGCGCACACGACGGAGATCCTGTGCCGCGGGCTCCAGTCCGTGCCCAAGGGCGTCATCGAGGCGGCCGCCTCGCTCGGCCTGAAGCGTTTCCAGACAGCCCGCCTGGTCACCTTCCCGATCGCTTTCAGGATATCGCTCCCGGCCTATGGCAACGAGGTGGTGGGGATGATCAAGGGCTCGTCGCTGGCGAGCACCGTGACGCTGCTCGAGATCACCGGCATGGCGAGACAGATGGTTTCGACGACCTTCGCGCCTTATGAGATCTTCATCGTCGCCGGAGCGATCTATCTGCTGTTGACGTCAATTGCCGTGAAAGCCACGCAGTTCCTGGAACGCAGGCTTTCGACTGACCGCCGGCCCGCTGAGCGGGCGAGATCGCGATGGCGCCCGCCCCTGCCCGGCCGAGGCATCACCACGCCGCTGTCCTGACGGCACGCCGGTCCAGAAAACTCCTTCCAATCCAGACCAATGAAGAGGTGCATCATGCGCATACCCTTGGCTATTGCTGTCGCTATCGCGTCGCTGACGTTGGCCTTTCCGGCCGGCGCGCAGAGCGAACGCGTCATATCCATCGCCTCCGAGGGCGCCTCGCCGCCCTGGGACGGCACGGACGACAAGGGCGAGCTCTATGGCTACGACATCGATGTCGGCCGCGAGCTTTGCCGCCGCATCGCGATCAAGTGCACCTTCGTGCCGCAGGACTGGGACGGGATCATCCCGGCGCTGCTGGTCGGCAAGTTCGACGTCATCATGTCCGGCATGGCGATCACCGAAAAGCGCAAGCAGTCGATCGCGTTCTCTGTCCCTTACGCCAGCGGCTTCAACCAGTTCGTGGTGCGCAAGGAGCTCGGTCTCGATCCTGGCGACACCAAGCAGAAGGTCAATTTGTCGACGGTCGGCGACAAGGAGAAGGCGGCCATTGAACATCTGCGCTCGACACTGAGCGGCAAGGCGATCGCGGTGCTGCGCTCGTCGAATTCGGAAGCGGTGGTCAAGCAGCTCATGGGCGACGTCGTGACGATCCGCAGCTATGACAGTCTCGACAACATGAAGCTCGACCTTGCAGCGGGCCGCGTCGACGGCGGCCTTGCCGACTATTTCACGTGGCGGGATTTCCTGGAGACGCCGTCTGGATCGGGGGCAGCGTTCTTCGGCCCGGAACTGAAGGGCGGCCTCTGGGGGCCGGGCGTAGGCGCCGGCATGCGCAAGGACGATACCGAGTTGCTCAACAAATTCAACGCGGCGATCGACGCCGCCACCAAAGACGGGACGATCAAGGCGCTCAGCCTGAAATGGTTCAAGACCGACATCTCACCGGCGGTCACCAACTGAGCCGGCGCCGAGCCCCGCTATGCATGCGGGGCCGGCCCAAAGCCGGCCCGCCCTCCCCCTCCTTCAAGGCAAGCTTCCATGAATAACCAATTCTGCGCGGTCGTGACCGGCCAATCATTGATCACTCATGACATACGTCATGTCCAGGATGAGCGGTTCACGGAGGTTGAACGCTTTTTGCAACAGGGCGACGTCGTCTTCACCAATTTCGAGTCGACGATCCTGGGAAAACACAGTGGCTGGCCGACCAAGGGTAAGTACTTCGGCTATTCCACGGCTGAAGTGCTGGATGCACTACAGGACATTGGTTTTAACGCGCTCGCGCTCGCCAACAACCACGCCTTCGATCTCGGCGCCGGCGGCATCCTGTCGACGCTGGAGGAAGTGGAGCGCCGCGGTTTCCTCCATGCCGGCATCGGGACAGACGAGACCAGTGCCCGCAAGCCGGGCCGACAGCAGTTGGGCGGCCGAGGGGTGGCACTTCTTGCGTTCGATGCGGGGCCTGGTCCCGCGAGCATGTATGCCGAGGACCGCACGGCCTTCCGCCCTGCCCGCCCCGGCGTCAACCGCCTCAAGACCGTTCGAAAGATCGGGGTTCCGAACGGGCATCTGCGCAGACTGGCAAGGCTTGGCGAACATCTGCAGTGCTCGGCCTTCGAGCTCACCAATTACGCGCAGCCGGAGGATCCGGTGGAGGTCATCGCCGGCAAAGAGATCAATTTCTACGGCACTGTGTTCACGCAAGCCAACGACTTCGGCCGGCTGATCGAGATCGATCCGCAGAGCGCGGAGGCCCATCTGTCAGCCATCCGGCGAGCGGCGGCACAAGGCGATTTCGTCATCGCCTACCTGCATCACCATCACTGGGAACCGGGCTGGCAGGACGTCCCGCGCTGGGTGCAGACCTTCGCCCGCACATGCATCGACGCCGGCGCCAGCCTGTTCGTCAGCCACGGCGCTCCGGTACTTCAGGCGATGGAAATCTACAACGGCTCGCCGATCTTCTACGGTCTTGGAAACTTCCTCTTCCAGGTGCACGCCGATGAGACAGAGTGGGATCCGCCGGAGGTCTGGCAAAGCATCGTGGCCGCCTGCCGCTACGATGCGGGTAAGATACTCACAGAAATCGATCTTCTGCCCGTCACGATCGGTGGCGACCCTCATTCTCCTGGATCGCCGACAGGAAGGCTGGTGCCGCTCACCGCCTCCGGAGGCACCGCGCATGAGATCCTCGAGGGATTCGCCAGGCGCTCGCGGGCATTCGGTGTCGAGATCGACATATCGCTCGCCCGTGGCCGCATCGACGTGCCTGCCGCAAGAAAATTCGGCTGACAGCGACAGCCGGCCTCAGGATGTCCTGCGATCGCCAGGCGCAGCCTCGCCAGCCGCCTCGTCATCGCCCTTCCGGTCGAGAAACGCCAATTCCTCCCCCAACGCTGCGATCAGCGAAGAGACGCGACCGCGAACGCGCGGGGGAAGGTTCATCAGGCCCTCGATCAGGTGCCTCCCCTCGGCGCTGGCTATGAACGCCAGGCGTTCGTCGACCGGCAACGGCCGGGCCTGTTCGCGGCTTTCGTCATTTCCCGGCAAGCCTTCGAAGAAGCGGCTGACGGGAACGCCGAGCGCGGTGGCGATCTCGTAAAGCATCGAGGCGCTGACGCGATTGCGCGCGTTCTCGTACTTCTGGAGCTGCTGGAAACTGATGCCGATCGCGCGGGCGAGCTGGCCCTGCGAAACGTCTGACTGGACGCGAACCGTCGCAATCTGCCTGCCGACATGCCGATCGGCCGGATGAGGATCGCTCTCCGCCGCTTGCTTGCGCGTTGTCCGAAGCAGGACGGGACGTTGCGGTTTCAACAAGGCCCTCCGACCCTCCAAAGCGTTCCACCCACGACAGGTTTGCCGCGACACCCTCAAAGGTCTTGCTCTCGCCTTCCAAGCAGGGGCGATCAGCCATTTAATATACCTTATGAGGATTAAAATAACCCTATAGGTGGCAAAGACCATGTGCCTGCCGATTGTGGACGCATGGTCAGTCCACGACAGATTCGGGCCGCGCGGGCTTTGCTTGGTTGGTCGCAGCAGGAGCTTGCCGACAAGGCGATCGTCTCGCTCAACGCACTGGCCCGTTTGGAGAGCGGCAAGGTCGATTCCCGGGTCAGCACCATGCAGGCCATCGAAGCAGCCTTGGCCAGGGCGGGCGTCGAGTTCTTGTCAGCCGGCCAAAAGGGCGAGGGTGTCCGCCTCCTCGATCCTCAGGCCTGAGCCCCCTGCCCCGACTGCTGGCCAATCCGAACGACGTCCTCCAGTACCGAACGGATCTGCGGCCATGGAACGTTCGGCGGCATCAAGGCGGAGGCTTTTATGCGGGGCAGGAGCACGACGGCGGCGGCTTGGGAAGACTCGTATGATCCTGCTGAACTGGCGGAAAAGTACGGTCTTTCGGTCCAATAAGCCAAGGTCGTTATCAATTCGAACGGGCCATCCCGGCACAAGTACGACGTGAGCGCCGCCGCATTTCGGCACGCACTAGAACTGTGCGGCAATCGGACAATGGCGCACAAGCGAAACTCAATCAGCTTCGCCTCTTCAGTGCGGCTTCGGTGCGGCCGATCTCCACATTGATAAGACGCTGAGCGTTACCAATGGTGGCGTGGCCAACAAGAATTGCGAGACGGCGAGATTGTTGCGCTGACTCAAGCCAAGGAAGCTGAATGGCCGACGGTTACGCCCTTGTTCAAAGCGAGCCTTTTCAAAAAATATTAGAGTAAGCCTTTACGCATTCTACGTCATAACCTCTCATGCCTAGGTTCTTCTTCGATATTTCCGACACCGGGGATGTCTATCACGACACACGCGGAGCCCTCCTGCTTGGCCAAAGAACGGGCACTCGAGATGGTCCGCAAACTAGTGGCCGGGCCGCCCCCAACTCAGTACCGCGATCTGGTTTGCACGGTCCGCGGCTTTGACGGAAAACATGTCGTTCGACATAAGCGGGGGCGTACGTTGACGGAGCCGCTGACAGCATTGAGGCCCCGTCCACACTGTCTCGGCGCGCTCATATTTGCGATCAAAAAAATCCAAACTGGACACGCTGATACGCTGCGTTGTTCCAGACCCTAAGAGCGATGAGACTCAGAACCCGCGCAAGCGCGGAAAACGCCCCTAAAGCCGGGCGGCTGACTTACTTCCGGTGTCGGATCGATCACTCGCCCTGTCCGAACCACCACCCGGGACAAAAGTCCTCATGACCGAGCAACCGTTAGTCCTATTCACAAATTTTGTTAAAAGGCAACATTCCGATTTGAAATTTCCACAAATAAGCGTAAACTTTTCGTTCTCGCGTGTTTGAGCGGGAGGCGTACAGGCAGTCAATAGCCTGTTCAAGAGGGGCGGGGTTGAGTATGCCCTCATGGTCGATCCGTGGTGCCCGACGTGGGTGGGTCACCGATGCGCATAGGACGCATCTTCCCAGAAATGCCTGACGGGGCATGGCGCGGGGAACAGCGGCGTATCCCCAGCACCCTCTACCCCGGTTAGTCAACTCATTAATCGGAAAATTAACGAGAATGCGCGGCGTTGACGAAAGTCAGCGGATGCGCGTTGACGCGGCCGGGTGCCCCAGCAGCGTTGGGGCTGATTGCCCGCCGCAACCAAACGGAGAGTGATCATGGCTGTTACCATAAACGTGGTCGGTACGACTTCAATCGACGAAACACCTGACCTCCAACAGGACGACATCAGTCTCACCAGTTTTCAAACAAACCACGCCAGTGCTCTTGCTGCGATCAACGCAGCTCTGGCTGCCGACACGCTTACCGTGGCCGATGCGATCGAAATCGCCGGGGACGACACTGTTGACATCACGCTAACCAATGCCACGAGTCCGGTCCAAGGTCTTGGCTTCGTGGCTCTCGATTCGAACGGCCAGAACGCTGCGCCGGTCGACGGCCTCGATAGTGGCCAGCAGACGCTCGACGGTAATGAGATATTTCTCTACACCGATCCAAACAATGACAACGTGCTCCTCGGCCGTGAGGGCTCCGGCACGACGGCAGACTCAGGCGGTCAGATCGTTTTCGCGGTCTACCTCGAGGAAGTTACAAACCAGAACAACGTGATCACCGGAGGCCAGCTCTGGACCGTGCTGTTCGAGCCGCTAGCCCATCCGGACGACACCAATTCCGATGATGTCGTGACCCTCCCCGATGCGTTGGGGGTTGCCGCCACAGGCGAGCAGTCATTCAGCTTTGCGGGCGCTCCAGCCGGAAACAATCTGTTCATGGCCTTCGGAAGCTCCGCCGACGCATTGCTGGTGACCGGCACCTCGATCAATCATACCGTTAACAGCAGTAAGGGTGGGGGCGCCACGACGCTTGGCACCGATGCGCAGGACGTGCGCGCCGGCAAAGGCATGTATTTCACTTACGTGACGGGCATGGACCCGAATTTCCTAGCTCCTAATTTATCGCACCAGGAGGCGACCACTGTCGGAGACATCGCCTTCACCGGTCTGCAGGATTCGGACGCGGCATCGCTTACCATCGTCAAGCTGACCGGCGGCACCAGCGTCTCCGTCAAGCTGACGGCGTTTACGACAGATGTCGAAAGCGGGGCAAACTACTTCCCAGGGCTCGGCGATGCAGATGACGATCCGGTGACGATTACTCATGTCTACATCAACGGCACTGAGGTCACATTCACGACCAGCGGCGACGGCGTGATCGTGTCGGGCGTGCATGACGGTGACGTGATCAAATTCGAGACCAGTGGCGATCACAACCGCGTCTTGGTCGAGAACGCCGAAGCGGCGGGATCGAATATCCACTTCAGCATCGGCGGATTCTCGATCGACAATGCCGTAACGGCGGCGGTGCCGGTCGGAGACCACCTCGAATTCTACGACGACGGGCCTGCGATCGCGGTCGCGGACGTCGCCGATGGCGATTACACGAACGGTGCCCATGGCACCTGGACCAACGATCCGGGTCAAGATGGGTTCGGCTCGTTGGGCGTAACCTTCGACAGCTTCCAGATCGATAGCCACGGCGTCGTCACGGCCGACGCCACCAACAGCACGTTCACAGATAATTTAGACGGAACCTTCGACGGCTCGATCACCGCCGACTTCAACGGCGACGGAAAAAACGACACCGTCAATTTTACGCTGACGCTGAATTCGGACGACACTTACGACCTCACCGTCACGACCCCTCCGACGACCACAACCACCTTCTCGACGGACCAGGGAAGTCTCGATGCCGGCGGACCGGACCCCGTACGGACTTTGACTATCGGAAGCGAGGACGTGGTGTTCTCCGCGGTCAAGGCCACGACGGCGACGGCTGACATAAAGGCATTCCTCAATGCGAGTGAGGCTACGATCCAGGGCTCAGCAACCTATCTCAGCCCAAATCAGATGAACGTTAGCACCGCGGGCATCGGGCTGGGTGACAACCTGTTCGAGGGCAACTCCATCGCAGGGATCGATGGCGCCACGACGTCGGGCGGCAAGATCGACGAAAGCTTCGTCGTCGATCCGGAAGGCACGGTGAGCAGCATGACCGTGATCATCAACAATAAGACGAACGGCGGCTACACACCGAGCAATGAGGACCTGTTCTACCGCATTTACTACAGTGACGGCACAGTAAGCGCTGACCATAAGGTTGTTACCGGGGACCTCACCGTGACGAGCTCAACGGCCAGCTTCACGGTCGGCGATCCTAATGGGCCGAACGACATCGACGCGGTTCAGCTCATCATGGGTAGGGGAACGATCAAGGTTCCTACCATCACGTTCTCCGTGTCGACCGAGTTCTCGCCGCAGCCTCTTGACGTGACCTTCACGGCCGAACTGTTCGATGGCGACCATGACAGCCAGACGGACCCATTCACGGTCCATCTGGATGCCGCCTGAACCTCCAATGAGCCCGCCCTTAAGGGCGGGCTCATTCCCTTCTAGCTTCCCAAGCGGAGCCCATAGCCACAATGCTCAAGCAAACCGGCAGTTCGCGCCTTGCGCAGGTGATGAAAGCGGTCCGTAGGGAGTACCCGCTCCTGATAGTCCTGAGTTGCCTGCTCAATCTGCTGCTCCTCGTCTCGACCATATACATGCTCCAGGTTTATGACCGCGTGCTTTCGACCGGGTCGTTGGACACACTGCTTTGGCTGACCATGATCGCCCTCTTCGCCATCGCGATCTACGGCCTGCTCGAACAGTCGCGGCGCATGGTTCTGGGCCGGGTCGCGGCGTGGGTGGACTGCGAGTTGAACGCTCCCGTCCTCAAGCGCGCGATGGAAGCGCGCCTGGAGGGCGAGAACCTGCAGGGCGGAATCCGGGACGTCGGGAATCTCAAGAACTTCTATGGAACCGACGCCGCGCAAGCGTTTCTCGATATGCCGTGGAGCGTCATTTTTCTTGTATTCATGTGGGCGCTGCACCCGGCAATCGGCATCGTCGGCACACTCGGCGCGGCTCTTCTCTTCGGCCTAGCTATCACTAACGATCTGTTGACGCGCGAAGGGCAGAAGCGATCTGCGGCCGACGCACGCGCCAGCCAAGACAATGCCATCAAGTTCGTCGACTCTGGCGAGACGATCGGCCCCCTCGGCATGGCGCGGCAAGTCTTTGAGAACTGGCGTCTCCGCCATTCCGAGATTGCTGCGGAGCAGCAGTCTCTCCAAGATAAGACGACTGTGATTCTTTCCCTTTCCCGCAGTGTCCGCATCGCGCTTCAGGTGGCGATCTTGGGTGTAGGCGCCTATTATGTTCTTGCCGGCTCGATTACCGCCGGCGCGATGATCGCGGGTTCGATCACCATGGGACGTGCGCTCGCGCCGATCGAGCGCGCCACCGCTGCCTGGCGGGCCTTTGTGGCCGCAAGAGGAGCGTATGCCAATCTGAAACAGCTATTCGAGCGCCTCGATCGCGACGGTAGCGAGTGTGTTGCGCTCCCAAGGCCGAACGCCAGACTGTCCTTCGACGATATTTTTTATGTGCCTCCCGGCAGCACGGAGCCGTTGCTGCAGGGCATCCGCTTCGCCGTTGAGCCCGGCGAGAATTGCGCCGTGGTAGGGCCGTCCGGGTCGGGCAAATCGACGCTATGCAGGTTAGCTGTGGGTGCCTGGAAACCGGCAAAGGGTCATGTCCGGCTCGATGGAGCGGACGTGTTCGACTGGCATCCCGCGGATCTCGGTCCTTACATCGGCTATTTGCCGCAACAGGTTGAATTTCTTCCCGGCACCGTCGCGCAGAACATAGCCCGTTTCCGTGAAGTCGACAGCGCGGCACTGGTCCGTGCGGCACAGATGGCGGGCGTGCACGAACTGATCCTCGCTTTGCCCGCCGGCTACGAAACCGACATAGCGCTCCACTCGCGGCGCATCTCGCAGGGTCAGCGGCAGCGGCTGGGCCTTGCGCGCGCTCTATACGGCTCCCCGGCGCTTGTTGTGTTGGATGAACCCAACGCGAATCTGGACGAAGCCGGCGACAAAGCACTTATCGATGCTCTAGCAACCCTCAAACAGCTACAAGTTACAGTTCTCATCGTCACGCATCGCGCCTCGGTGTTGAAATGTGCCGACAAGATCGCAGCGCTGGATCGCGGTGCCTTAGCGGGGTTTGGTCCGCGTGATCAAATCATCCGGCCAGTGCCGTCCATGCTGCCGGTGAAGTTGCCGGTCCGGTCGGCTACGCCTCAGGGGCAGTCCTCCGTCGCACCCGAACAAACAATGCCCGCAGCGGAGTGAACGATGCAGGACTATCCTGATGCCGCACGTGCGATAATCACTTGGTTGGAAACCCTGCTTTCCAACATGAGCAAAGTTGTGCAGTCGGCATTCATCGCTTTTTTCGCCGCCATACATCGCCTGTTGACTGCCTATGGCATCGAACCGGGCGACGCCGCCACCGTGCTGGCGATTTGCAGCGCGATCCTTTTGCTGATCGCGGTAGCCGTAAGGCCGTTTGGCGCAGTAGCGGCATCCCAGAAAACAGGCAATGCCAAGTCTCTCGCGGAGATCACGCGCTTTCCTCGCCGATTGGGCATCATGGCAGTGGCCGTCTTTGTGCTGGTCCTGGGGGGCTGGAGTGTTTTCGCCCCACTGGCCAGCGCAGCTCTGGCTCCTGGCGTCATCAGCCCTGACGGCCATCGGCAAACTGTCCAGCATCTGGAGGGCGGGATCATTCGCACCATTCACGTTCGAGAGGGTGACCTGGTCAAAGCCGGGACACCGCTGGTCACTCTCGACGACACCAAAGCTAAGGCCCTTGATGCGGAGCTTCGCGAGCGATTCTTGTATCTGCTGGCAAGCCAAGCCCGACTTGAAGCGGAACAAACCGGAGCCGATGACATAAGCTTCCCGAAGCAACTTCTCCTGGACTCCAACGAAATGAGGAAGGTCGTGGATGGCCAACGCCAGTTGTTTCTTAACCGGCGTGCCGCTCATCAGGGGCGCTTACAGATACTGGATGCCCGCATTCGACAGTTGCAGGAGCAGAACATCGGCCTTCGAGAGATGATCGCGGCGGAAGACGAACAGATCGCCTTGATCGGTGAAGAAATGCAAGGTGTGCAGATACTCATCGACAAGGGGCTTGAACGAAAGCCGAGGGTATTGGCGCTGCGGCGCGGGAGTGCCGACATTGCTGCCACAAAGGCATCAAATCACGCGAAGATCGCAGAGAACGAACAAGAGATCGGAGAAACGCGGCTGCAATTGGTCACAGTTGGCGAGGAGCGCCAAGAGAAGATCGGTTCGGAACTCGCGGAAGTTCGCAGGGTTTTGGCGGAAGTCCGGGGCCAGCTGCCATCGCGCGAGGATATGCTTATTCGCACTGTCATTCGTGCGCCGGTCGATGGCATTGTGATGAATCTGCGCGTCAACACTGAGACGGGCGTTGTGGCACCCGGGCAGCCACTTCTCGATATAGTCCCGGAGGGCAACCATTTGGTGATTGACGCTCGTGTGCGCCCCACCGATATCGAGCGCGTTAAACCCGGAATGTCGGCACGAGTGGTCTTGACCGCCTATCGACAACGAAGCCTGCCGCTCATCCATGGCAAGTTGCGCTCCATCTCCGCCGACTCGATGGCGGACGAAAGAACCGGACAGCCATACTTTCTCGCGAAAGTAGATGTGGTCCCCGAGGACTTGGCGGGTTTGCATGAGGTGCAGCTTATCCCCGGCATGCCTGCCGAGATAATGCTGATGGATGGTGAACAGAGCGTATTCACCTATCTCGTTGGGCCGATCCTCGACAGCGCCCGGAGGAGCCTTCGCGAAAAATGAGCTCGTACGAACGTCCGCGACCCAATGTTCAGCTGTCTTGCGGTCGATTTCCAAAGCCCCTGCGAGCTGCTGCAAGCGTTCGAACAGACGTCGCGCCGCAAAGCGCGACAGGTTCTTCGTCACCAGCGATCCGGCGACAGCATCTTCATTCAGCAGCAAAACAATCACGTCGCCGGCGCCTTTGGCGCGCAGCTTTGGCGCCACCGCCAGCAGTTTTTCGGCGCGGCGCGACAGCTCGCTGGCCAGCCGGCAGGCATCCGCCGCTGCATGAAGCAGCGCAACGCAGACCGCCCGCTCGAAACCTTTTTCGCCGGGTCGGATGCGCTTGCCGCCGCCCTCGGCACGGAAGGCCGGACCAAAAGCCTGGTCCATCAACAGCGGCAGCAGCCGCGGCCAGCGCAGGCCTTGCGCCAGCACCAGGTCGGCGAGCCACCAGCCAAGAAGTCGGCGTCGGGGCGCATGGCGAATGCGCGGCGATCGCCGCGGCAGCGACCGGCACCGGCCGCTGCGACCCCGCCACGTCTTCGATCTGCGTGCAGAGGTCAGCCAGCGCCTCCTCGTCCCAGGCGAGCCCGAGCAGCTCGGCCCCTTTTGCCAGCCGATCGGCGCTGACCGCCGGCGGCTGCAGCGCCAACTTGCGCCAGGCGCCAAAAATGGTGCCGGCGGGACCGGGATCGGCGCCGGCCGGGCAAAGCTGCCACGCGTCGCGCAAGCCGGCTTCATCCTCGGCGCGACCGGCGAGCCGCATGCTGTCGGCGGGGCACTTTAGCGCCAGCCGCTTGCGCCAGGCGCCGGCCCAGCTGGCTTGCGCGCGGGCGAGGCCGTCGAGGGCACCCAAGGCGGCGCCGGCCCGGAAAGCGGCGTCTGCGTCATGCATGGCACAATCGGCCGTGAGCGCCCAAGCCGGGACGGTCGGCGGCGCGGCGGGATTGGCGGTCACGGGATCGAGGCGAATCATTGTTTGGAGGGTAAATCGGGCGTGCGCTTTTGGCGATGATTTTCATCGCAAAACGCACAGCTCGTCGGAACACCAAAACGAATGATAATGTTGCCATATCAATCGTTTGTGAAGCTAACCTATCATCGCGTGCCAGCTTCTCACGACGCGCATAACCTGTCAGCAAAGCGCCCACTCGTCATCGGCGGCGCTGATCGTGCCCCGCCCCAAGCGCCTATGAAGCTCAAGCCAAGATGGGTCGGTCACGAAGCTTTTCAAACCGCCACATGCCTCAGCCAAGGGAATGGCGCCAAGGCGGTCCACAAGAACATCGACGTCACTGATCGGGTTAGCCAGAAATCGCTCCAAGGGATCATCACCGCACTCGATCACCCGGTGTCCCCAGGCGCCCGAAACGTCGTCAGTCGCGAGAGCATCCCGAAGGTCGGAAGCGACGCCCGTAACATGGAGCGCCCTTTGAACCACATGGCGCATCAATGGATAGAAGACTGGTTGGTGGCTGCCTCCCAGGACCCGCACCCCGGGCAGGATGGATGTTAGCAACATCGCCGTGAGAAAATTTGGAATGAGCGTACGGTCCGCCAGTCGCGCCAGAACGTCTGAGGCGGTGAAGCGGGCGACCTTCATGCCGGTCGACGGATCAATCAATTCGCCCTCTACAAGCCGCAGCGGAAGACGCTTGCCATTACGATAGAACCAGAAGAAGTCGGTAGACCGCGTGAGCCATCCACTCCAGGGGCCGATGGCCAGCCTGTCGATTTCCGCAAGGATATTGAAAGGGAGCGCCGGCTCTTCCAGCAGCGACGTGCGAAGCCAGGAATCTGGGTCTGACAGATGGTCCGCCACCAGGTCTGCGATATCCTCGTCATCGATCTGCAGAAACGCGAAACGGCTTCCGAAGAGTTTTGGCCAAAGCGCTTGGTTGGCAGCCTTGATCGCATGCGCAGGCCGCTGAAATGGCATGCTCGGCAGGAGATCGCGCAACCGCGCCAGCTTTTCGCCACCCGCCCCTGGAGCCACAGGCATCAGCTCAAACCGATAGGAACCAGGCCCAGTCAAGAGATTGTAGCCGACCATCTGGCTTCGGCTGAGGCCGAAGACGTTGGTGGGCCTGCCGGCAACGGCGAGCCAGCCTGGTCCTTTGCGCGATCTCTCAACCAGGCTCACCGTTGAAACCGCATAGGACACATAGGTGGAGCAGCCATGCGCGGCGAGACCAAGCAAACTGAAGATGTGCGTGTAATATGCTTCGGGATCGACGAGCAGAAGCAAATGCGGCCCTGTCTGCAGCACACGCCTGCGTTCCAGATCACTGCAGATTTCCACGGCCGTGTCGGCGGAGAGCCCCGAGCGTACCGCCGCTTTCCTGATGACGCCCAATAATTTCTCAAGTGCCTGCCTCCGCACTGCGTGTACTGGCCCCGAAGCTGGCGCCTCGAAAAGGCGGGACGCGTAGTCACGCACCGGCCGGGAGCGAAACGGCCTCATCCAGGGATAAAGTGCCTCCAGCGCCTCGAGGACCGCCCATTTCGCATTTATTTCTGCAGATAGCTCGTCCACCTCACGATCCGCCCTCTTCTTCCCGTTGCGCTACCGACCGACGGTCGATGTCAGCGCCTCGTCAACGCCGATCGCGAATGCATATCATCCTGCGGCAAACCGTTCTTTGCGGCTGCGTTGCGATTTTCAAATACTTGCTGCCAACGGATATCTTCGGCCTATAGCCTGCACCTGCGGCGAAATTCCGTGGGTGAGACGCCGAACGATTGGCGAAAGGCAATCGCGAAGTGACTTGAGCTTCCGAACCCGCACTCCAACGCGATCTCGGTTGCCGATAGACTGGTTGATCGCAACATGCCGGAGGACTTCTCCAAGCGCCGCTCAGCGATGAATGCATGCGGCGTCTTGCCTGTCGACTGCTTGAACGCCCTGCAGAAGTGGAACCGGCTGACACCAAGCTCCTGCGCCAAGGCCGAAAGCGTAAGGGTTTCGCCCGATAACGAGCCTATCATCTCCATGGCACGCTTGAGGTCGAAGGGAGACAGACCACCTTTCAGGGGTTCATAGGCGCCATTCAGCCTGACCATCTGCACGAGCAGTTGCTTGGCCAGGCTCTCAACCATCGCCGCGCTGAAAGGATCAGGTTGTTTGAGCTCGATCGCGATCCTCTGCAACGCCATTTCGACGAGACCGTCTCGAAATCCGATAGAGGGCGGCAAAACCGTTCGGCGATGTCGCGCCGCTTCCCCGAGCGTCTCCTCCGCGAACTCCTGTTCAATCGAGACCAGCAGGAAGGAGGCTGTCTCGTCACCCTCGTCCCAACCGGTCCAATCATTGCCCGCGGGCACGAAGACCACCGAGCCGGCGCGGCGCGGCGAAAAGGAGACCCGGCGCCCGTCGACAAAGTCCTCGCCGATGCGCGCCGCGCCGTGAAGGTTCATCAGGAACACGTGGCCCGGACAAAAGATCTTTGTCTCCTGCCGCTTGAGGCCGGTCCTTTTGACCATGTCCACCCGCACCTGCCCCCAGCATTCATACCGATGCGCGAGCGTCCGGTGCTGCGAAGGACGCATGTCGTTAGGATCAAAGCCAAGACTGCGCACGACTCAAAGCGATTCCCGTACTTACGTCACGTTAGTTCTGTTGTTTTGCCGAACCTTCGGTTGCCAAACAAATCACAAATAACTCAGGATTGGTTGAAGATGTGGCTTTATCGAAAAAACCGCAATCAATGGAAAGCCGCCAATACCTAGCTTTCCTACGACTTGCCTCAGTCAATGCCCATTCGACAGAATATTAGACTATTCTTAAATTCTGTCGGTATCGCTCCCTAGGCGCATTGGCACCTCACCATCTCGATGGGTGCAGAGGCATACTGCAATGCGCGGACTTGATGACTTCCTGGCTGAATGCGACCACGCCCCACGCATCAACGAACTTGCCGGCTTCTTTGCCGCGACAGCCGCAGGCAAGAACGGAGTTCCGCTGCGCAAACCCGTGGCCGACAACCGCCTGCTGCCGCGCGACGAACTTCTGCGCGACCTGGTCAGCCTGCACGCAGCGCGGCAGGGCTTTTTCGACCAGCATTACCACGGCAGCATTCCTTACAGATTGGAGGAAGAATGCCGGATGGCCTATGCGGTCCTGAAGTATGCTCGCCATCGCAACCAACCGCTCTCTCTGTACAGCCTTGGAACGGCGGAAGGCACAATGGCAAGGACGCTGTCGGAGCTGTCCGAGGGGCAGATACGCACCTTGTCGTGCAGCCCGAACCCTGAGAACTACGAATGCTTCATGGCGTATGGCGCGCCGCCGCATGCCGACTTCTTCATTGGCCCCTTCCACAGGCTGACCAAGGACGTTCTCGCCTCCACTCCGCGGCTGGCGGATTTCAGCTCCGGCTTCGATATGATCCTGGAGGACACCACTTTTCAGATGTACTCACCAAACCGGCCAGACCAGATCGAGTTCGTGAGCCAGCACCTCAAGCATGACGGGATCTTCGTCTTTGTCGAGAAGTTCCGGGCCACCGACGAGACCGACTACAGGCTGCGTGAATACCAGAAGGATTTCGGCTTCAAGGCGCGCTATTTTCCTCCCGAAGAGATCGAGAAGAAGAAGGCCGCCGTCCTGAATACGATGTTCGGCAATGAGGTGACGGTAGCGGACATGGGTGAGGCTATACACCGGCATTTCAGCCACTGCGCGCTGACATGGAACAGCGGGAATTTCTACTGCGTTGCAGCGAGCAACAGTGAGGAAAACCTGAACCGCTACGTTTCCCAGCTGGCCGCCCCGGCCATTCCACACGAATATGTCTACGAAACCAGCGTGCATGGCGGCTCCGCGGATTGACGCTGCCACAGCGTCGAGCCGGCTGGCCCACGGAAACTTTGTCCACGAGTCATCCGAGCCTTGAGACAGGCCAGCAACACTTTGCGCCGCCTGGACCATGTGTTCGCAGCTGTCGACCATGGCAGTCTCAGGCAGGCGGCAAAAGCTCTCAGGGTGCGGGAATCCTCCGTCAGCCGTAACATCGTCGCCATGGAACAGGTGCTCGACATGCGGCTGTTCAATCGCGACGTGCATGGCGTGCGGCTGACGGAAGCAGGCCGCGCCTGGACGGACCTCGTGCGGGTTCATTACGAGGGCTTGCAGGACGCACTGGCCGGCGGTGATCACCGCAATCAGGACGCCAGGACAATCCGGATCGGATTGTGCGCACAGATGGGGCGCGCATTCGTGGCTCGCCTCGTGGAGCGCTTCCACTATCGTCATCCGGACGTCACCGTCGCCATCGAGGACATTGGACATGAAGAATGCCTGGCGGCGATACGCCGGCGGCGCCTCGATATCGTCTTTGCGCACGGGCTTCAGAACACCGCCTCATGCCGAAGCGAGACATTCGCGCAGGAGCGGTTGTTCGTTCTCCTTCCCCGCGGACATCCGCTCGCCGACAGGCCTGCGGTGAGATGGCCAGATCTTGCAGGCGCCAGTCTCCTCGTTTCGGCTCCATCGCAGAGTGACCTCACCTTTCTGGAGCATATCGCTGCCAATGGAGGGCCTATCCCTCAGATATGCCGCGCCAGTGAAGCGACGGTCATCCTCAAGGTTCAGCTCGGTCACGGTGTGACCCTGGCGGGAGAAGGGTTCGCCAGAGCGGTGGCCATAGAGTCTGCCGTCTGGAAGCCCATGCAGGGCCAGGGCAGCAGCAGGTCGATACAGGCGATGTGGCTGGAATCGAACCCCAAGCGCGCGCTGCTGCGGCTCGTCGGGACTGCACGGAACATGGCGCCGGCAAAGCCGCTCGAGCCTGTCATCAACCGAAGCGTGAAAGGCGCGCCACCAGTTACCAGCAAATCAGCCGATGCCAAACAGGCGTGACTGAACGGCGAGACCTCAGCGGCTCCCCGAGCGCCTTGCGCTGGCAAAGCCACGATCCGTGGCAATGAACCGCTCCAGCATCGCAACGATCAGCCGTGGCGGCTCGGCAGGCGCTTGTCCCGCCTCGTGGCCGAGGATCTCGGCATAAGCGGTCAGGTCGCGATGCAGTGCGGCCGGCAGCTCCACCGTCACCTTTACAGGTTTGTCGTCGGCAATCGGCCCGAGTTTCAATTTTGCCATTTCAGCCTCCATAAGGTTCGAGCACGAGATCACGCGTGACGATGACGCGCACCGGGAAACCAGGCCGGATGGTGAGCGTCGGCGCTATGTTGAGCTGCCGCTGGACGATCTGCTGGCCGGTCTGGCTGATGCTGTCGGAGGCGCCTTGGCGCAGGGCGCGTACGATATCACTTTCCTCGCCCGAGGAGCCTGCCTGGGCGCCGATGCTCAAAACCGTGGAGAGGGCTGCCGCCTTGAACAGCTCGCCCCAATGGTAATTCACGCCATCTTCCAGACCAGCATAGCCTTCGGCGTCGGCACCCGGCTCACGTTCCAGAACGATTGAACGCCCGTCAGGAAAGATCATCCTCGTCCAGACCAGCAAAACGCGTCGCTGGCCGAAGCCGACGCCATTGTCGTACTGGCCTATGAGCCGCGTCCCCTGCGGAACAAGGAGTATCCGCCCGCTGGGGCTGTCATAGACATTCTCTGTCACCTGGGCGGTGATCTGGCCTGGCAGGTCGGAGCGGATGCCCGTGATGAGGGCGGCGGCGATCACGGCACCCGCCTGAAGGACGTTTTTCGACGCCGGTGATTCCACCCGATCCGGCGAGACAGTGCGCTTGTCGGGCGGCTGATCGAGGAAGGCACGCTGCCGGTCCTGCGCCGACGGTGTCGCAGGCTGCGACGCGAGGCCAAGGCTCGCAAGATCGGGCTGAGGCCTGGGGTCGGCACTGGTCTCAGCGACAACCGTGCCGCTGCCGGGCCGCGTTTGGGTAGATGCGAAAAGCCGCGCGGTCCTGGCTGCCTCCAACTCCTGCTGCCTTCGTTGCTCCTCCGGGTCGGCACCGGGGGCTTGCGGAGGCGCCACGAGACCGGCAGTGCGCGCGTTGAGGATCGGCCGGCCGAGATCGCCAGGAAGCGGCGGACCGAGCTTCGGAACGCCCGCGTAGTCCTTTGGAAGGGCGGAGAGCCCGTCGGGGGTCTGGCGATTGTCGGTCGAATAAAGTTCCTGGCCCTGGTGCTCTTGTCGGTTCTGGAGCGCGTAGATCAGCGCCCCGCCGACAGCTAGGCTGGCGCCCAATCCCAATCCTGCCAGAATCTTGCGTGACAGCCGCGTCACGCGCGGCGGCTCGGCGCGCAGCCGCATGGCCGCGGCCGGCTCGTGGGTCAAGCGGCGGCCATCATCGTGGCCCGGCGACTCTGGCCATTCGTTCTCGTCGGCCGGGCGTTTCGAGCGGGCATCGTTCTCCGCGTCTAGAGCTTGATCGCTGGAGGGGTCGAATTTGTCGGTCACGATGCCGGCCCTCCGCCGTCACCGCGGGTGCTGCTCGAACGCCAGGATTCGCCAGGACCTCGCATCCAGGACAATGCGCCGGTGCGTCGCCCATCGGTTCGAGAAACACGGACCCGGGTCTGGTTCTTACCGGCGCCGAAGCGAAGCTCGGCGGCGGCAAACAGCCGATCGACAACCATGTAGTTGCCGCGCACGCGATAGTTCACCAGCTCGGACGTGTCGCCTTGCGGCCCCACGACGAAGAGCGGCGGCATCTCGCCCTGTCCAATGCCGCGCGGGAACTCGATGAACACCTGCCTGCCATCGTCGAAGGCGCGCAGCGGGCGCCATGGCGCGCGATCGCCAGTCACCTCATAGCGGAAATTGACGCGGGACAGGTCGATCCCCGCCGACACCGGTTGCGCGGCCTCAGCCTGTTGGTTCTGGCGGTGCAGGGCAATGAGCTGGTCCTGTGGATATTGCCACGAGACCGATGCCATATAGGTCGACGGCGTCGAGCGCAGTTCCATGTGATAAGTGCGCCGGTCGGTATTGATGACGAGGTTGGTGAGAAGGTCGGCGCGGGTTGGCTTCACCAGGATGTGGACCTGCTTGGTCGCCCCGGTGCCGCTCTCCGTATCGCCGATGATCCAGCGCACGGTGTCGCCGGCTGCGACCGGACCGGAGCCGACAAGCTGCTCGCCGGGTTGAAGCGCGATGTCGGTAATCTGCCCCGGCGAAGCGTAGACCTGGTAGAGCGCGCCCTCGACAAACGGATAGGCCTGCATCGAGTTGATGAAGCCGTCGCGGACGGGCTGGACGCGCGCGGCCTGGTTGGCAAGGTTCACGCGGGCTGCGGGATCGCTTGGCTCCGGCCCGGGCCCCGCGCTCTTGCCGACTGGCTTCAGCTGGCCGGGCAGCGGCAATGGCTTCGCAAGCTCTACCACCTTAACTGGCGAAGGCGGATCGACCGCTCGCACGGCCGGGACCGGATCGTCGTAGGAGATCTCCGGCGGCTTCTGCCGGCTGGCGCATCCCACGAGCGCCGAAGTACCGAGCAGAAATGCGGAAAATGCTATCTTGCCCAAGGCCGGCATCGCGCGGCGCGGGAGCGGCGGGCGCGCCGCGGGGGCGGATTTGCAGGTTGCGGACGTCATTGGCCAAGCTCCTTCGACCAGTTGATGGCGTTGATGTAGATGCCGAGCGGGTTCTTCCTCAGCGTGTCGGCGTCGCGCGGAGGCTGGACGACGATGGTGACGATGGCGGACCAGCGCTCGGTTGCGGCAAGCGAGCCGTCCTGGTAGCGGCGCTCGATCCAGGCGATGCGGAAGCTCGCCGGCGAGGCGCGGATGACAGACGAGACGTCCACCGCGACCTGCTGCTTGCCGATCCTGGTGAAGGGGTCGTTGGCGCGCGCATAGTCGTTGAGCGCCAGCGCGCCGCCCTGCGTCGTGAAATCATAGGCTCGCAGCCAGTTCTGCCGCAGGATGACCGGATCGGCCGGGATCGACCTCACCTGTTCGATGACATGGGCCAGATAGAAAGAGATCTGCGGATCGCTCGGCTGATAATCCGCGGCCGCCGGTCCCACGGCCTGTGCCTGGCCGAGCCGGTCGACCTGCACCACCCAGGGCACGATCGAGCCGCTGGCGGACTGCCAGACGAGCGCGCCCGACATACCTGCGGCCAGCGCTAGCGAGCCGAAGGCCATGTAGCGCCAGTTGCGCGCCTGCTGGCGGGCGGAGCCAATGCGCTCATCCCACACCTGGGCGGCGCGCTGGTACGGCGTCTCCGGTCGAGGCGATTTTCCGTAGTCCGTTGACGGTCGTTTAAACATGCTCAGTCGCTTTCAGACAGGTTGATCGAGGAGCCGCCGCCATGGCTGTCGCCACTGCGAACGGCGTGAGCGGCGGCCTGGACGCCATGGGTCATCTGTTGCGAGCGCTTCATGCGCTTTGCCCAGGCGGGCTGGCTTTCGGCCGCGCGGTAGGTCACGCCGGCGCCGCCGCGGCCTGCGGCACTCCCGCCGATTGTGCCGGCGCTGGACGATCCGCCGGTCGTCTCGAAGGCGGCCAGAGTGCCGGCGCGGTGGCCCTCCTTCGTCGCGCCAGCAGCATGATTGGCCGCGCGCTTGAGCGGCGAGACGACAGCCTCAGCGCCAGCGGCGGCGACGCCACCCAATCCGGATGCCATGGCGGAGAAGCCGGACTCTCCGGCCGCGCCGAGCTGATAGGCCGTGGAAGCGCCGCCCGCGGCCGCGGCGCCACCGCGGGCCGCCGCCCCAGCGGCGCCGGAGAACGCCGCGCCTCCGGCGGCGGCAGCGCCGGCGGCTGCGGTCCCTGCCGCGACCATTCCCCCGGCGGCGAGGCCAACGCCGACCGCCGCGCCGGCGCCGAGCTGCGGGCCGCCGGAGACAAGGCTGTTGGCGATGCCCGGCCCGAATATGCCGAGACCGAGCAGCGACAGCGCGGCGAGCACGATCGCCATGGCGTCGTCGATCGATGGCGTGTCGCCGTTGAACCCGGAGGTGAATTCGGAAAAGAGCGTCGAGCCTATGCCGATGACGACGGCGAGCACCAGAACCTTGATGCCGGAAGAGATGACGTTGCCGAGCACGCGCTCCGCCATGAAGGCGGACTTGCCGAACAGACCGAAGGGGATCAGCACAAAACCGGCAAGCGTCGTCAGCTTGAACTCGATCAGCGTGACGAACAGCTGCACCGCGAGGATGAAGAAGGCGAGCAGCACCAGCGCCCAGGCGAAGAACATGCAGGCGATCTGGATGAAATTCTCGAAGAAGGACCAATAACCCATTAGATTGGAAATCGAATCCAGCAACGGCCGACCTGCATCGAGCCCGGTCTGCGCCACCTTGCCCGGGCGCATGAGATCATCGACGGCAAAGCTGGTGCCCGATGCCTTCAGGCCAAGCCCCGCGAAGCTTTCGAAGACGATGCGGGCGAGGTTGTTCCAGTTGGAGATGAGATAGGCGAAGACGCCGACGAACAGTGTCTTCTTGACCAGCCGCGCCAGGATGTCGTCGTCGGCGCCCCAGGACCAGAAGAGCGCCGCCAGCGTCACGTCGATGACGATCAGGGTTGTGGCGATGAAGCCCACCTCGCCGCCAAGCAGGCCGAAGCCGCCGTCGATGTAGCGCGTAAAGACTTCGAGGAAATGGTCGATGACGCCGGTGCCGCCCATTGTCAGCGAACCTTCGCGCCAGAGGGCGCGGCCTGCATTGGCGACGTGCTCGGCCCCTCGCCTTCCTTCCGCTCGGGATCGGCCGATGCCGGTACCTTCGGGAACAGCGTCGCCGGCTGAGCGGGAGCGGGCGTGATGACCCCTTCCCGCTGGCGCAGAAACCGGCGCCGGCTTTCAGCCCACGCCCTCAGACAGCCGGGATCGCGGGGGCCGGTCTCGCCGATCCCCGAGCAGCGCAGTAATTCGGCCGCGAGCGGATCTTGCGGTGCTATGGCGCGGTCGCGCAGCGCGAGGGGCTCGGATTGCTTGTGGGCGCTCCTCGTCGCAATCACGGCCGCCGCGACAGCGGTTGCAACGAAGACCACCGCGACGAGGCGGGCGAACATCCTGGTGTCCATCGCCCGGACCTCAGTTCTTGCCATAAAACATCTGCGCGTTGCCGGGCTGGTAACCCGCGCCCTGGGCCAGGAAACGGCGGCGCTGCTCCCTGCCCTGGTCGGCCGCGGTGGCCTGCTCGGCCGCTTGCAAGGCCTGCGCCCGGCCGTTCGCGGCGACCACCGCGGTGAGATCGGCGAGTTGCTGCGCCTGCAGCGCAAGGAGCTGGTTGCCGGCCTGCGTTGCCTGGAGCGCGCCCGTCGCGCCCTGGCTCTGGCCAACCAGCGCCGACATCTCGGAGCGATTGGCGTCAATATTGCCGACGACGCCGGCCTGCACGCGCATAGCGTCCTGAAGGCCACCGACCGTGTTTTGCCAGCGCGAGCGCGCGTCACTGACGAGTTGCTGATCCGACGCCGATAGAGCGACCGCGCCGTATTTCTGCTGGAAGGCCTGATCGATCTGCTGGACGTCATAGGCAATGTTCTGCGCCTGGCCGAGCAATTGCTGGGTACGCTGCACCGACTGCTGGAGCTGCTGCAGCGATGAAAACGGCAGGCTTGCGAGATTGCGGGCCTGATTGATCAGCATCTGCGCCTGGTTCTGAAGCGAGGTGATCTGGTTGGTGATCTGCTGAAGCGAGCGTGCTGCCGTCAGGACGTTCTGCGAATAGTTGGAGGGATCGAAAACGATGAATGCGTGCGCCGGGACCACCGGCACCGTCGCGAGGCTGACGGGAGCGAGAGCCAGTGCGGCGGCGAACCGCATGGCAACGGAACGATGCAGTTTCATGAGGACTTCTCCTTGCTGGTGAAGGCGGGGCTGGTGAAGGCGGTGCTCGTGAAGGCGGGGTCGGCGGCGGCGGAGCTGGCGAGGCCGGGGACGAGCTCGGCCGCCCAGCCGAGACCGCGGTTGCTGAGCCAGGCCGCCAGGAAGGCGTCGCGGCCGTGTTCGGCGATGATGCGGGCGATCGCGGCCTGGTCGGTCCTTGCGGATGCGGCGCAGAGCGCGAGGGCCACGTCCGACAGTCCGAGCTCGAACAGCCGATTGCCGCGGCGCGACTGACAGTAGTAATCGCGCTTGGGCATTGCGCGCGCGATGATCTCGATCTGCCGATCGTTGAGGCCGAAGCGGCGGTATATCGCGGTGATCTGCGGCTCGATGGCGCGCTCGTTCGGTAGAAGAATCCGGGTAAGGCAGCTCTCGATGATCGCAGGCGCGATCGCCGAGGCGTCGATGTCGCTGAGCGACTGCGTTGCGAAGACGACGCTGGCGTTCTTCTTGCGCAGCGTCTTCAGCCATTCGCGCAGCTGGCCGGCAAAGCCCTCGTCGTCCAGGGCGAGCCAGCCTTCGTCGATGATCAGCAGGGCTGGCGAACCGTCGAGGCGGTCCTCGATGCGGTGGAAGAGATAGGAAAGGACCGCCGGCGCGGCGCCCGTTCCGATCAACCCTTCGGTCTCGAATGCCTGGACCGAGGCCGAGCCGAGGCGTTCCCGCTCGGCATCCAGCAACCGGCCGTAGGGGCCGCCGACGCAGTACGGACGGAGCGCCTGCTTTAGATCGTTCGATTGCAGCAGCACCGCCAGGCCGGTGATCGTGCGCTCGACCACAGGCGCGGAAGCCAGCGAGGTAAGCGCCGTCCAGACATGCTCCTTCACCTCGGGCGTGATCGTAACGCCTTCGCGGATCAGCAGCGCCACGATCCAGTCGGCTGCCCAGGCACGCTCTGGAACATCGTGGATGCGAGCGAAAGGCTGCAGGCTGACGCTGTCGTTCGCCCCGTCGCTGAGATCGCCGCCGAGATCGTGCCAGTCGCCGCCCATGGCGAGCGCCGCCGCGCGGATCGAGCCACCGAAATCGAACGCGAAAACCTGCGAGCCGGCGTAACGGCGGAACTGCAGGGCCATCAGCGCCAGAAGCACGGACTTGCCGGCGCCCGTCGGCCCGACGACCAGCGTGTGGCCGACGTCGCCGACGTGAAGGGAAAACCGGAACGGGGTCGAGCCTTCGGTCTTGCCGAACAGCAGGGGAGGCGCTGCCAGATGCTCGTCCCGTTCCGGCCCCGCCCACACCGCGGACAGCGGGATGATGTGGGCGAGATTGAGGGTAGAGATGGGTGGTTGACGGACATTCGCGTAAACGTGGCCCGGCAGGCTGCCGAGCCAGGCGTCGACGGCGTTGATGGTTTCGACGATCGCGGTGAAGTCCCGTCCCTGGACGACCTTCTCGACCAGACGCAGTTTTTCATCGGCGGCGGCCGGATCATCATCCCACACGATCACCGTCGCGGTGAGGTAGGCCATGCCGGCATAGTCTGCGCCGAGCTCCTGCAGCGCCAGGTCGGCGTCAGCGGCCTTGTTGGCGGCGTCGGTGTCGACAAGGACGGATGCCTCGTTGGTCATCACCTCCTTCAGGATCGCGGCGATGGACTTGCGCTTGGCGAACCACTGACGCCGAATTTTCGTCAAGAGCCTGGTCGCATCCATCTTGTCGAGCAGGATCGCGCGCGTCGACCAGCGGTATGGGAAGGCCAGCCGGTTGAGCTCGTCGAGCAGACCCGGCGTCGTCGCGGTCGGGAAGCCGGTGACCGTCAGAACACGCAGATGCGATGCGCCGAGCCGCGGCTCGAGGCCGCCAGCCAGCGGCTGATCGGCAAGGACCGCGTCGAGGTAGATGGGCGTCTCTGGAACGCGCACACGATGGCGATTGGTCGAGACGCAGCCATGCAGATAGGTCAGCGTCTCGGCGTCATCGAGCCAGCGGCACTCTGGCATGAAGGCTTCGACAAGGCGAAGAACGCGATCGCTGCGGTCCGCAAAACCGGTGAGTGCCTCCTGGGCATCCAGCCCCTTTTTCTGGCGCCCTTCGTAGAGCCAGCTCTCCGCACGTGCCGCGTCCTCGGGTGGCGCAAGGTAGGTGAAGGTCAGGAAGTAGCTCGATTCGAAATGCGCTCCGATCTCCTCAAAGCCCGCCTTGCGCTCGGCGTCGACCAGCGCGGAGGCCGCATCCGGAAACTGGCTGTCAGGATAGCGGGTCGACGGATGACGTTGCGCCTCGGCGAAGATCGCCCAGCCGGAACCAAGGCGGCGCAAGGCATTGTTGATCCGGCCGGGGACCGCGACCAGTTCGGAGGGGACGGCGCTGTCGAGGTCGGGACCGCGAAAGCGCGCGGTCCGCTGGAAGCTACCGTCCTTGTTGAGGACGATGCCTTCTCCGACCAGGGCGGCCCAAGGCAGGAAATCGGCAAGCCGGCTGTTTCGATTTTGGTATTCCGCAAGGTTCATCATCGGAGCGGCCCTTCAAACGGTGAGATGCGCCGGGATGCGCAGATGCCGGCGCACGACATCGACGAAGAGCGGGTCGCGCCTGGCAGCCCATGCGGCGGCGAGATGGCCGATGGCCCAGATGGCGATGCCGGCAAGCCAAAGACGCAGCCCCAACCCGACGGCGCCGGCGAGCGTCCCATTCATGATGGCAATGGCGCGTGGCGCGCCGCCGAGGAGGATCGGCTCGGTCAGAGCCCGATGAACGGGGACCGCGTACCCCGGTACTGCATCCTCACGGAACGACCCCCTTAGCTGGACCGTGTTCGCCATCAGACCAGCGCTCCGCCGGCAAAGGAGAAGAAGGACAGGAAGAAGCTCGATGCCGCGAAGGCGATCGAGAGGCCGAACACGATCTGGATGAGCCGGCGGAAGCCGCCCGAGGTATCGCCGAAGGCGAGTGTCAGGCCGGTGACGATGATGATGATCACCGCCATGATCTTGGCAACGGGGCCCTCGATCGACTGCAGTATCTGTTGCAGCGGCTGTTCCCACGGCATTGAGGACCCGGAGGCAAAAGCGGGCGCCGCCGTCCCCAGCGAAAGCGTTGCGACCGAAGTGGTCATTAAGAGACGATGGCTTGCGAGGCGCAGGCGTTGGATCACGGACGTACTCCTTCTGGGTCTTGGATGAGCGCAGTTTGCGTGCGGGTGTCCTCGATGACGGCCGGGACGACCTGGTAGTCACCGTCCGGGCCAAGGCCCTCGATCCGGGCGAGTTCGGTCAGGCGCCGCGCGGAGCCACGGCCGGAAAGGACGGCAACGACGTCGATCGTCTCGGCGATCAGCGCGCGGGGCACGGTGACGACCGCTTCCTGGATGAGCTGTTCCATGCGTCGCAGCGCGCCGATGGCGCTTCCGGCGTGGATCGTGCCGAGGCCACCTGGGTGCCCCGTGCCCCAGGCCTTGAGCAGTTCCAGCGCCTCGGCGCCGCGCACCTCGCCGACCGGAATACGGTCGGGACGCAGGCGCAGCGAGGAGCGGACGAGATCGGAGAGCGAAGCGACGCCGTCCTTCGTGCGCATCGCCACGAGATTGCGCGCGGCGCACTGCAGCTCGCGCGTATCCTCGATGATGACGATACGATCGTCGGTCTTGGCTACTTCGGCCAGCAGCGCGTTGATCAGCGTTGTCTTGCCGGTGGACGTGCCGCCGGCGACCAGGATGTTGGCGCGGGCGGCAACGCCGTGGCGCAGGATATCCGCCTGGCGCGCCGACACGATCCCGGCCGCCACATAATCGTCCAGCGTGAAGATGGCGACGGCGGGCTTGCGGATCGCGAAAGCCGGCGCCGCGACCACCGGCGGAAGCAGGCCCTCGAACCGCTCGCCTGTCTCGGGCAGCTCGGCGGATACGCATGGAGCGGAAGCGTGCACCTCGGCCCCTACGTGGTGCGCAACCAGGCGGATTATGCGTTCGCCGTCGGCTGCCGAAAGACGCTCGCCGCTGTCGGCCAGGCCCTCCGACAACCGATCGATCCAAAGCCGCCCGTCCGGATTCAGCATCACCTCGACAATGCCCGGGTCGTCGAGATAGCGCGTGATCGCGGGTCCGAGTGCTGTGCGCAGCATGCGCGCGCCGCGCGCAAGTCTTTCCGAATTGTGATGCGAAGCTGTCATCCCGGTCCCCGTTCGATCCGGGGACATGGATTGGCCCCGGGACGGGGATGATTAAGAAGACCCGATCTCGACCCGATTCAACAGCTATGTCCAGGCGTAGTAGCGTGGCGTGCAATGACAGGAGATCGGCGGCGCCGTCTTTCGGCGCAGGCCATCGATGTCCCTGCAGATCGGCGTGGCAGAATCTAGCGATTGCGATTCTTGCGGCCCCCTTGCAGCGGTTCGGCGCGCCCTACCCTGCAGTAATTTTGATCTAATATGACATATCAGGGTTACTGTTTGATATGTTTTTATTGATCGACTCTTGCGCACTTGCTGCACATAAGATATGTCTAAGCATATCACTGCTGACAAATGATATGCAGAAACATATCGATGACCTATTCCACCGAAAGCATCCTGCAGACCTTGCGAAGCGCCCGTGAGCAAAGCGGGTTGAGCCAGCGCGACCTCAGCGCCCGCGTTGGCGTTCCACAAAGCCACATCTCGAAAATCGAAAGCGGGGCAACCGATCTCAGGCTCTCCAGCCTGGTCGAACTGGCGCGCGCGCTGGATCACGAACTGGTTCTGGTGCCGCGCAAGGCGCTCGCCGCGGTCGAGGCCATCGTCAGCAACGCCCACGCGACGCAGGGCGGCGAGGACCGCCGGCGCTCCGCGGCGTTCAATCGGGCCCAGGCGGCGCTTGCAAAACTGCGCCGCGACAACCCCGACGCTTTCGACTTCACGTTGCTTGATCAGACGTTGCGCGACCTTGCGAATTTCCGGCTGAGCAAAGCCGATCTCAATACGTTGCGCGCCGTCACCGACAGGCTGATGAAGCTGCCGGCCGGCCCCGGCGCGACGCCGGCCATCGAGCGGGCATCGAAGCCGCTCACGTCAATGCGCGATCGAATTGCCCACGCGGCGCCCGAAGCGCCGCGCCCCGCCTACACGCTCGCCGACGACGAGGACGACGATGCCTGAGGTTTCGGTCCTCGATGTCCGCCTTTACGGCGAGAAGATCGCAACGCTGACGCTCATCCCAGGCGAGCGCACGCTGTTCGCCTTCGAGAAGTCTTATATCGACAATCCCGAACGGCCGACGCTCAGCCTGTCGTTTGAAGATCAATACGGGCAGCTCCTGACCGACTTCAGGCCGGTCAGCGTCAGGGTGCCGCCCTTCTTCGCCAATCTTTTGCCGGAAGGGCCGCTGCGCACCTACCTTGCCGAACGGGCGGGCGTGAGCGACAGGCGCGAGTTCTTCCTGCTGTGGGTTCTGGGTCGCGATTTGCCCGGCGCGCTGACGATTGCCCCGGCGGACGGAGAGGCATGGCCTGACCTGAAGGACGAGGCCGGCGATGACGCCGGCCGCGGGCGCCGCGCCAACATCCTGCGCTTTTCTCTCGCGGGCGTGCAGCTGAAATTCTCGGCGGTGAAGAATCCCGGAAAGGGCGGCGGGCTGACGATCCCCGCGGATGGGGTCGGCGGATCGTGGATCGTCAAGCTTCCTTCCCAGCTCTATGACGGCGTGCCCGAGAACGAATTCTCGATGATGAGCCTTGCAGCCAGGCTCGGCATGGACGTGCCTGACCTCCAGCTCCTCGACATCGACGCGATCGAGGGCCTCCCCGAGGGGATGCGGACGTTGAAGGGACAGGCGCTGGCCGTCCGACGTTTCGACCGCGGCGACGACGGCCCGGTGCACATCGAGGATTTTGCCCAGGTGTTCGGCGTCTGGCCGGAGGACAAATACAAGCGCGCCAGCGCGCGCAACATCGCCAGTGTGCTTGGAGTCGAGGCCGGCGACGACGGCGTGCGCGAGTTCATTCGCAGGCTCGTCTTCAATACGCTGATCGGCAACGCCGACATGCACCTCAAGAATTGGTCGGTGATTTATCGCGACCAACGGACGGCGACGCTTGCCCCGGCCTATGATTTCGTGTCGACGATCGCCTATATCGATGACGAGTTCGCGGCGATCAAATATGCCCGCACCAAGCGCATGCGCGACTTTTCGCTGGACGAGCTTCGCTATCTGGCCGCGAAGGCGCACCTGCCTGAGAAGCCGGTGGTCGATACGGCGCGCGAAACCGTGACCCGCTTCCGCGACGACTGGCCCGAGGCGAAAAGGACGCTTCCCATCGCGTCCGAGGTCGCCAGCGCAATCGATGTGCACCTCAAAAGCCTAGCGCTTGTCTCGGAGGCCTGACAGGCGGCTTGCAGCGACGATCCGCGAACCTGCCTCGGCCGCAGTCTCCAACTATCGCCCGGGCACGCTGGACTGACTTGTGTCGGGACTACTCTCGATGTCTTCGCTGATCTCTTGCCGCAGCTTCGGCCCCTTCGCCAGGCGACGGCCAAGCGCGCTGAGGAAGGCATCGTAGCGTTCGGCAGCCTTGGCGCGTGCGGCCTGCGCGGCGGGCTCGGGCAAGGCAGGCGTCGTCGCGAGCCAGAAGCGGACGAACACCGCCAAGGTCTCGACCGCGATTCCTACATCGCGCTCCTGTCGGGCAAGGCGACGGTCGACCTGGTCGAGGCGCTTGGCGATCGCCGCCTCGCGACGCTCGTCGGCGTCGGGCGACAGGAACGAAGCGATCGCAGCCTCGGCGATCATGGACTGAGATTGATCGCGCCGCGCCGCGTAGTCCGCGAGCATCGCCATGATCGCCTGATCGAGATAAACGGAAATCTGGGCCTTTTTCTTGCGGTTGGTCATCTCGGCTACAACTCCATGCCATCATCGGGGTCGAGCGATACCTGCCGCGCCACGCCCTGCATCAGCCGCGTCAGGCGTCGATTGCGGACCGCGTCATCGTCGTCGACATCGTCGGCAGCGTGGATCTCGAACTCGTTCTCGATCGGGATCGTTTGCTCCACCGGCCGCACACGATTGAGCTCGGGTTGCAGGCGCCGCTCCGACTCGGTCGGATCGTCATCCTGGCGAGGCGCGCCTGATCCCTCGCCGATCGAATGGCGAACCGGGACTGGCAGGTGGCTCCAATCGTCGGGACCGCCCTGCCCGGATGTGGTCAGTTCGGGTGGCGCCAGAACGCGATCGCGAAAGCGGACATCCTCGTAGTAGCGCGCCTTCTTCGCCCTGATCGGTGGCGTCCCCGCAACCATCACGATCTCGTCGGTCGGGGGAAGCTGCATGATCTCGCCAGGGGTCAGCAACTGCCGGGCCGTCTCTTGCCGCGATACCATGAGATGTCCGAGCCATGGCGAGAGCCGGTGTCCGGCATAGTTCTTCATCGCCCGCATCTCGGTCGCGGTGCCCAATGCATCGGATACGCGTTTGGCGGTCCTTTCGTCGTTGGTGGCGAAGCTGACGCGCACATGACAATTGTCGAGGATTGAGTTGTTCGGCCCGTAAGCCTTCTCGATCTGGTTCAGCGACTGGGCGATAAGAAAGCTTTTCAGCCCGTAACCCGCCATGAAAGCCAGCGCGCTCTCGAAGAAGTCGAGGCGGCCGAGCGCGGGGAATTCATCGAGCATGAGCAGCAGCCGATGGCGGTGCGTTTTTCCGCGCAGATCCTCTGTCAGACGGCGACCGATCTGGTTGAGGATGAGACGGATGAGCGGCTTCGTCCTGTTGATGTCGGATGGCGGCACGACCAGGTAGAGCGTCGCCGGGCCCTTGCCGCCGACGATGTCCGCGATGCGCCAATCGCATCTTCGGGTCACCTGGGCGACGACGGGATCCCGATAGAGGCCAAGGAAGGACATCGCCGTTGAGAGCACGCCCGATCGCTCGTTGTCGGATTTATTGAGCAACTCTCGGGCCGCGCTGGCGATGACCGGATGCGGACCGGCCTCGCGCAGATGGGCGGTCTTCATCATGGCGGCCAGCGTCGACTCGATCGGTCGCTTGGGATCGGAGAGGAAGGCGGCGACGCCGGCCAGCGTCTTGTCCTTCTCGGCATAAAGGACATGCAGGATCGCGCCGACCAGGAGCGCGTGGCTGGTCTTCTCCCAGTGGTTTCGCTTCTCGAGGCTTCCTTCCGGATCGACCAGGATGTCGGCGATGTTCTGCACGTCGCGGACCTCCCATTCGCCGCGGCGAACCTCGAGCAAAGGATTGTATGCGGACGATTTCGAGTTGGTCGGGTCAAAGAGCAGCACGCGACCATGAAGAGCGCGGAAGCCGGCGGTCAGTTGCCAGTTCTCGCCCTTGATATCGTGAACGATCGCGGAGCCCGGCCAGGTCAGCAACGAGGGCACCACCAGGCCGACGCCCTTGCCGGAGCGGGTCGGAGCGAAGCACAGCACATGCTCGGGACCATCGTGGCGCAGATAATGGCGATCAAAACGTCCGAGCACCACGCCGTCGGCGCCGAGCAGGCCGGCAGCCTCCACCTCGCCCTTCCCGGCCCAACGCGCCGAACCGTAGGTGTAGACGTTCTTGATTTCGCGTGCCCGCCAAACCGACATGCCGATCGCAACGATGATGGAAAGGAAGCCGCCCGACACCGCGATCAGCCCGCCTTCCACGAAGATCGATGGGGCATAGGCGTCGTAGAAATACCACCACCAGAATAGTGCTGGTGGATAGTAGACCGGCACGCCGGCGAGCTCGAACCAATGCGGCCCAAGCTGCGGCTGAAAGCCAAGTCGCCAAGCTGTCCATTCTGTCGCCGTCCAGATCGTCAACAGAACGATCAGGAAGACCGTGAGGATCTGACCCCAGAGGATTTTTGTGGCGGACATCGCGGGATCCCTTCTTTCGGCTGCTAAAGGCCGAGCCCGCGCTTGCGGGCAAAGCTCCAGTCGACGCCGCCTTCGCCGCGAGCGACGCCGCTGACGTGCTGGCCGAAATGGCTTTCGAGCGCTGGCGTCCAGGGAACGAGTTGGAAGCCGAGGCCGTCGTCGATCATGGCGAAACGACCGGAGGCGAGAGACAGGCGCTGGCGATACGTGCCGGTAACATGGTCGCCGCTGGCGGCACGGTTGAAGACCTGTCCGCTGTCGGTCGCGTGCTTGTCGCCGATCACCTCCAGCTCGCGACGGCGCAGCGTATCGAGCAGGTTGCTGGTGAACTTGATGCGATTGCCTTGCCGCTCTGCGAGCCCTTGATCGATAAGATATCGGGCGCGGCGATCCAGGGCATGGCGGACGTCGGCGCCGAAGCCCGATTCGGCAAGTTCCGCGGGCGTGCGGGCGATGGCCTGGCGATCAAGCCAGGTCGCACCCGGCGCCGCGACTTGCTCATCGATAGTGAGATCGGAGCGAACCGCGAGCGCAACGCGACGTCGGCCACGCGCATCGTCGAATTTGCGCAGCTCGACAATCGATCCGACCGCGCCGTCGGCGGCTGCATCAAGGCTGGCGAGCCTGATGTGGTGGGTGCGCCCATCCACGCCATCGACAACGGCATAGGCAGTGCCATCCAGCTCATCGTCGAGCCCGCGATCGATGAGCCGGCCGACGATGGGCGTATCGAGATTTTCGGAAGCCAGAACATAACTGCCCGAGCCACGCTCGATGTCCTGCGTGGTCAACGCGCGATGCATGCGCTTGATGATGTCACCGCGCTGGCCGAGCTCGCGCAGAGTGGCTTCGGCCTTGTCGTCGATGATCCATTGGCCTGGACCGACCTGACTGGCGAGACCAAGAACCTCAAGCTTGCGCAGGCGACCGACCTTCAGCGCGTGATATTCATCGGGCTGGGTATGAGACCGCGGAGCCAGATCGATGACACCGGTACTGCGGCCGTCGCGAAGCAACTGGCGATCGAGTTGTGTCCAACGTTCGGACTGGATTTGGCCTTCGAGCGATCGCCGGATGTCAAGATCAGTGCGCGGTCCCAGCTCCTGCGTGATCAGGTCGCGAGCGCGGTCGCGGATTCCTTCCTTGATGTAGTCGCGCGAGATGACCAGGTCCTCGCCGTCCTCGCGCACGCCGCGAACGATGAGGTGAACATGGGGATGCTGCGTGTTCCAGTGGTCGACCGCCACCCAGTCGAGCCGTGTGCCAAGGTCCTTTTCCATCTGCAGGGTAAGGTCTCGGGTGAAAGATCTCAGATCCGCCATGTCGAAGGCATCGTCCGGCGAGACGATGAACCGGAAATGGTGCCGGTCTTCCGCCGCGCGCGTGGCGAAGGCCGCGCCATCGGCATCTCCGCTGTCCGGCCCGAACAACCTCGCCTTTTCGCCGTCGCGGGTGACACCCTCTCGACGCAGATAATTGAGATGCGTCGCAAGCGGGGTGCCGCGCGCGGAATGACGCACGACACGCGCTTTGACGACGGCGCCGCGCGATCGCGAGCTGATCAGGCGATTGGCCTGGATGCTGGCCCGCTGCCCGTGGCCAAAGCGCGAACGGTTGCTGGAAGACACCTGCCCCGAGCGCGAGATGCCACCGCCGGCTTTCTTGGCCGCGGCCAGCGCCTGGGCGATGAAGGGTCGGGCCTGCTGCGCACGGACCGAGCGGATACGGCCCGGTCGGATGCGAAACTCGCGCTCATCGGCCATGGCATTGACCTGAAATGTGGAAAAGACCGCGCAGGATCAGATGCTTAGGTCTCCTTCCCACATTGTGCCGGAGGGCGGCAATGTGTGAAGCGGGCCTGAAAGCCGGACAAACGCTACCGCTCAACCGAGGCGCAATGTGCGCCCTTTTATCCTGCCATCTTCCGGTTGATCTGGCTGCCTCCCGTCTTCCCGCACACCATCGTACGCTGGAGCCTGCGATTGCACGAAAAGCATGGCGCGTGCTCATGGCTTAATCCCCTCGCCCGTTCGCACCACGAAGAGGCCCGCCGACGGCGGCACAATGCCGGAGACATCGCGCACGATTGTTGCAGAGACAGCGTTACTCAGCGGCCGGTTGGCCATCGCGAAGCCGGCCGGCGGCACGCGATCCTGTTGGCGCACAAACAGCGCGGCATCCTTCCAGGGAATTGCGGTGGCGGTGGCGAAGGCGAAAGGGCTGGCGGTCGCCAGACCTCGCGCGAGCGGAGCAAGCGCTGCTACATAGGCGCGGGTCTCGGCCGGCAGCGGACGTCCCGCGAGATAGGCTTCGTAGCGCGCGGGCCCGGCGTTGTAAGCGGCCAGAAAGCCTGGCGAGCCGAAGCGATCATGTAACTCGCGCAGATACGCAGTACCAGCCAGGATGTTGTCGCGAGGATCGAAGGGATCGGCACCGAGCGACCAGCGGGCGCGCAGATCGTCCCAAGTGCCAGGCATGATCTGCATCAAGCCGCGGGCGCCTGCGCTGGACACGGCGCGCGCGTCGCCTGCGCTCTCCTGGCGCATGACGGCGCGGATCAGCGCAGCCGGAACGCCGAAGCGATGCGAGGCTTCGCTGATGTGCGCGGCAAACGGGTCGTGTTGGGAAAGTGGCGCGATGGCCGGCTCCTGCGCCACCGCCGTCATCGGCAAGGCAGTTGCGACGAATAGCCCGCAAAACAGGGAGAGAGCCATATGCCGGGCAGCGTGAAGCAGCCCGGGCGCATCGTGACGGCTCGGCGGCGGACGGCGAGCGCGCATCGTTCATTCCTTCTCGCCGCGCTCGCGCGGGCGCGACCAGTGCAGCGACCACGACATCTCGTCGTCGCCGCTGCGAAACAGGCTGGCGCGTATCGGCTGCACCAGGATGGGGTCGTCGAGCTGGATCGAGACAAAGTCGCCGGCCTTCTCGCTGGACCGTTTCCAGCCGGCGCCGATCTCGGGGCCATCCTCATTGCCGGCATAAACACGGTAGTCAGGCGCGTTCTCCGTGTCGCTTGCCTCTGTCGCCACGATGGCGACGTCGAGGTTGAGGCTCAGCGTGTGGATGCGCCCGCAATAGCCGGTCTTCTGGCGTGTGAACTCTCCGATCTGCTGCATGTCAGGCTCCTGTTGACGTGACGCTGCGGTGATGAGTGAGGCGACGAGAGACGTCGCCGGTCGCGCGCTCACCGCATTGGCGCGCGCCATTCGAAGCGGGTCCCGCCATTCCCATAGGTCCACAGCGGGAGGGCGCGGCCGATGATCCGATCGGCGGGAATCAGGCCGAAGTACCGACCGTCGAGGCTGTCGCGCGCCCGTCGGTTCATAAGAAAGACCTCATCGGACGCGACGCGTCGGCAGCCCTGCCAGACTGGCAAGGCGCGGCCGGCCCGGTCGCGCTGCAGCGCCATGCCAGCGACAGCGCCATCAATGGTTATGGTGGGACCTGAGCGGCATATGCTTTGCCCGGATGCCGCAACGATGTGCTTCAAAAGCGGCACGCCTTTCGGCAGATAGCCGCGATCCGCGAGGAAGGCGGCGAGCGGCTCGGGCACGTTCACTGCGACCAGATCGCCGACCGCGGGCCGCTCGTCGATGTCGATCAGGTAAAGGCCGAGCGGCGCGCTAGCCGACGCGTTCCAGATCAATCTGACCGGCATCGGCACGAAAGCCGGGCAACCGACGGCTACGCTTGCGAGAGCACCGGCCAGGATGATGGCGGCGCGCGTCACAGCCCCACCCTCCTGCGCAGGAAGGCTGCGCGATGCTGGTCGAGCGTATAGCTTCGCGGCGCCTCCCCGGCGGCTATGCGGTTGTGGATGTTGCGCCAATGATCGGGCGATACCGACTCGGGCTCTATTCCGAGGCGCTCGATTGCGTCGATCGCCTGCAGAACACGCTCAACCCTGGGCCAGCTCTCGACCTTCAGCAGGAGCGCGCCACCTGGCCGCACGAAGGGAAGCGTCTGGACGGCTTCGCCAGGCGACATCGCCTGCACGATGTCGATGCGCGAGGTGACCGTTCCGAAGTCGTTTGCGGCCCAGCGCACAAAGGCGAAGACCGCGCCGGGCCGGTAGGACAGGATGCGCCGGCGACGATCGACGATCTGCTCGCGGGTGTGCGTGCCGAACCGTATCCAGTTCTCCTGTCTCTTTTCCATCCAAATCAGTTCGACATGGACGAGATGGGCAGAGAGCTGAGGCGCTGCTGGGAACGCGTCACGCAGGTTAGTAGCAGCGATATCGGTCATGAAGGTGCTCCTGGTCCTGCGAGCACGTCGCGCGTATCTCGTGGTGGATGGAGGAATGGTGAGGCGGCGCTGGACACCCGGCATGCGTCTGCACGGCTGCGGCGTCATCGACGCGCGGTCAGCGTGAGTATCGCCCGTCATTTGCCGCTGGCGTCGGCGCGTGTCGCTTGGCCGGCAGAACGGAGCCGCGCGGATCCGATGTCGAGGTGACGGCGCCGCGCTCGGCCCAGGCTTGGAGATCGTCGACCGCATAGACGACACGGCCGCCGAGCTTCTTGTAAGCAGGCCCTGTGCCGTAGGTGCGATGCTTCTCGAGAGTACGGGCGGACAGGCTGAGGAAATCAGCAGCTTCCTTGGTGCGCAGAAAGCGCGGCGGCAAAGCGGTGACATCGGGTCGCATTTGATCGCAGCTCCGTGGGGTTTCGGGCGGCCGCTGACGTCCAGCGGCGGACGGCAACCACGGTGGCGGAGGATGCGCTTCGGGAGGGATGGGGAAGTTGCGGGGTGTCAAAAATCCCACCCCCGTTGCCTGACCCGGAAAGGCTAAGTCCTGCGTCGATGGCGCAGTATCTGCAGATAACCGCCGGCGATAAGGGCTGTGGCGCCTTCGACCAGGCCGATCACCGCATCGCGAAGCGCGGAAGTCTTCCAGGGATCGGCGGCAACGCGGCTGCGCCCGTAGAGAGCGATTGCGATGTCACGATAGCTGGCGCCGCTGGAACGGCCGTCAGCGGCCTGCATCATCAGGCGGAAGCGACGCCGCTGCTGCGGGGTCATTCGCGTGTCCGGCGGTGCCGAGCGACCCTGCCAGGAACGCCAGAAGCGGGTAAGCGCCTCAATCCGACCCAACGTTTGCGCGTCCAATGGGATCAACGCCGCCACGTGGCCGCGCGTGTCGCTGCCAGGCAGGATAAGAAGCTGCGTCACCGCACCGGCTTTGTGGATTGCGTGGCGTCCTTCCGGGCTGTCGCGCCCCTCGCTCAAGCCCGCCAATGGCGCGGGCGAGGCCGACGACAGGAACTCCGGCATCCGGACCAGTGGAACTACCGCTGGATCGACGACAGGAGACCAGAGGACCTCTTGCGCCAATGCGGATAGGTCAGGCCTGGCTGGGAAATCGCAGCCCCCATATCCGCTGCGCCGCGGACGTCATCGGCGCTTTTTGGGTTCTTGTCGCCAGGAGCGCGCGATAGTGCCGTTGATAGGGTTCGTGACGCCGCAGGCACTCCCAGGCGAGCCCTTCAATTGGCAAGGCATCGAAATAGTCGTAGCTGTCACGGTCTCGCCAATGCGACGTATCCGGCCTCATCTGAAGAGCTCCTCGAGCGCAGCCCCGACTCAGAGAATTTCGACTCGCGGCGAGTGACGGAAGCCCATCACCGGGCATCAGGTGATGCTGCTTCGGCATCACCTGCGATCGTCAATGACAATGCTCCTAGCCGCCGGCTCGGCGCAGGAGATGGCGGTAGCCGGAGCGTGCCATCCAGCGCGCTCGCGCCAGATGACTGTCATGAATGCGACGGGCGCGCTGCGGCTCTTTCGCCAAATCGATGCCGAACAGGATTTCGACCACCTCGCGCCAGTCCGCGCCGTCGTCGGCCGCATCAAGCAGGCGCGCATAGAGCTTGATGTGCTCGCGATCGTATTCGGTCAGTTCGTCTGCGGTCGGCGCGGCCTCATCAAACGGTTCGATCATCTTTGGCCTCACATCAGCGAAGTGAAAGCTCGCATTTTACCGATACAGCTTTCCCAGGGAGCCCGGTTCAGAAGCATCAGGCGATGCGATCTCGGCATCGTTGCTTCTTGAGCGAGCCTCACCGGCTACACGGAAGAAGGCCCCGGCATTTCGGCCGGGGCCTTCTTTGGCTCCTAGTCGCGCCGCGCACTCGGCCGCGACCAGATGAGCGAGAAGCCCTCTCCCTCTTCGTCGTCGAAGAGGTTGGCGTAGATCGGGGCGTTGAAGCTCGGATCGTCGAGCTTGAGGCCCAGATAGTCGCGGCCCTCGTTGGAGCGCTTCGACCAGGCGGCGCCGATCTCGGCGCGACCGACCGCGACCCGGTGGCTGGGGGCATTCTCGCCGGTGGCACGCTGGTCAGGGACGATGCGCACGTTCTTGGCCTGGACGCTGAGGGTGACGATTTCGCCGGTGAACTCGTTCGAGCCGGTCTTCTTGAAAGTGCCGATGGTAGCCATTGTAAGTCTCCGTTTTGGTGTTTCCGAGCCCGCACCATTGCGGCCTCGATGGCGATCGGCAGGCCGGAGGCGATCGGCGACGCACTCCGTCCCCGGGGTCCCTGGCGCGCTTGCGCGCTGGGGTGGGATGGGGCCTGACAGCCAAGGGAGGGCTTTCTTGCCTCGCGAGGAATGGCGGCGCCTCGGGGTCCCCGCGCGGCCTGTCGCGTGGGGTGGGGTCCGGCAGGGGAAGAAAGTTTGACGCGGCTGTTGCGTCATAGGCGATCGAGGCGCAGCCGGCCTTCGGCCAGATCAGGCCATTGAAGAGGCCGTTTGGAGCGTTCGAGGTACGGTCAGATAACGGAGAAATGGCGGCCCTCACGCACCAGCAAACCGGCGTCACGGTATGCTCACCGGCTTCGTTTCCTCGCGCCTGGCCGACGCGGTCGCATTGCCTTCCGCCGCAGCCACGGTGATCGTCGCCGCTGACGGCCGATGACCGCCGAGACATGGCTCTGCCCATACAGCGCTCCAGCAAGGTCCGCCTCTCCGGGGGTAGCATTGATCCGCCCTGCACACGCCCATCGCTCCGACATGAGACGACGGGGGCGACACGCCCACCGCTGAGATCCTCCAGACGGCGATGACGAAGATCAGGCCCGCGCAAGATCCCGGCCGAACCGTGCAGGTCTCCCCGCCATTCCGGCAACGCGCATGAAGGCAGTGATGCCGACCGCCACCGCACCGATGACAGAGAAAGTTATCTGCCACGCCTCGGACGGCATGAGGTGCTTCACGATGCCATGCGTCGCATGGAAGCCGGCGGTCGCCGCCGGCGCGACGAAGGCGGCGGAAACGCTAAGCTTCAGCCAGACGGGCCGGACGAAGGTGATGAGCAGATGGCCGACGGCGAGCGTGATCGCCGCCGCGACGGCACCGACCAGAACGGCGCCGGGAATGCTGGCACCGGTGCCGTGCGCCCAGGCGCCCGCGGTCACGCCGAGAAACGCCGGCAGTGCGAAGACGGCAGCGTGAACAGCAGCCAGCAAAGCAGTCCGATCGCCGCCAGAGATGCAAGTATTGCAAGGATGATCATGGCGGTGGTCTCGGTAGGACAGGTCTGACGGTCGCGCCTTCCACCACCACCACGGCGCGCCTGAAGTGTAGCGCAGGAGCGACGGCGCCGGGAGCGGAAATCGTGGCGGTTTCCGCTCCTGCGATCGCATCGCCCCGGTCAGGGGGCGAAAGGATCGATCTCAAGGACAATGGCGGCGGTGTCTCCGTCGTATTCGCTGGCTGGCGTGACCGACAGCGTGCCGTCGCCGGCCTGGAAAATGACGATGGCGGCCATCAGCGTGGTAGCGAGGCTGAAGGCGAAGGCGTGGGCGTCGTTGAGGGACATCAATCCGGCTCCTGGTTTGAGCGGAGGACCATCCCCCGCTGACAGGCGCCCGATGTGTCGGACTGAGCGCTGCAATCACCGCGCAGGCGAAGCCGCAGCGGCGGCATGCTCGCATAGCCGACCCTTCACGGGTTGATGGCGCCAGGCGATCAGTCTGACCAAGGATCAGCGCAGATAGGCGGGGAGATGGTGCCGCGCGGCGGTGCCGGGTTGATGCGGTGCATCGCACGCGTTCGCGCTGAACCGTCAGACGAGGTTGCGCTTGAAGTGCTCGATCGAACAGAGCACACGCAAAAGTCGTCGACGATGCCGCTATGCCTTCCCGAACTGCGCGACGTCCCCGAGGCGCAGGCGAAATTCTCCGAGATCCAGCCGGTGGCGCCGGTCAACCTGAAAGCAGCGGCGCTGTCGCCGGAGCGGATCTCAACCACTCAGCCGCCGCGCCTTAGCCCAGCGCCCACTCCGCCGAGCTGACCACCGTCGGCTGAAGCGATGGGCGTTCCCGTCTCGCACGCCCGCGGGACCAGCTACGCGCAATGGCTGTTCGGACACCCGGTCAGCGAGGGGCCGCCCAGGGCTGCGCAGCCGCGACCTCTTCATTCCCAACCTTCACATAGACAACATCAAAGTCAACACGTGCGACTTCAGGGGAAACGCGGAATTTCTTGCCCGGCTCAGGATCGCAAGTCGCACCAGAACGTTACAGGTCGAACGTCGAGACGACGCGGCCATCGAAACCAGGGAGAGGACAATGGCAGACGACAAATCCAAGCGAGGCGGCGCCGACCGTCGGCAGGTCTCTGGCGGCGAAGGCTACGAGGTCAATTATTTCGCCCGCAAGCACGGCATCAGCAGAGAGCAGGCCGAGACCCTCATCAATCGGGTCGGCAATGACCGCGACAAGCTCAATGCCGCCGCCGAGAAACTCAAGAAGTAGGCTGCGGATTTAGAATGACGCAGGACAGTTGTGCTTGGTTAGAGTGAGGCAATTGAGTAAGTCAGCGTCGCGGCCCACAATTGAAATGTCTTCCACTCGCCCTGCGAAGCCAGCCTCGCGCGGCGCGGGGAATCTGGCGCCGCCAGCGTTCCGGCCCGTCCAGCTCGCAAAGCTGGTGGACACCGTCCCCGCCGGCGATCGCTGGATCCACGAAATGAAATATGACGGCTACCGCATTCTCGTCGCCGTGGGCGGCGGAGAGGCGCGCGCCTACACGCGCTCCGGCCTGGACTGGTCCGGCCGATTCCCCTCTATCCTTTCGGAGGCACGCAAGCTCAAGGCTCGATCCGCGCTCATCGATGGCGAGGCTGTTGTCATCGACGCCGAGGGGCGATCGAGTTTCCAGGCGCTCCAGAACGCTTTGAAGGGCGACCCCGCCAGCATCGATTTTTTTGCCTTCGACCTGCTCCAGCTCGACGGCGAAGACCTGACGAGGCTTCCGCTGCTTGAGCGGAAGGAGAAACTGGAGGAAATTCTGCCGGCGAAGAACCCCATCCTCCGCTACTCCGATCATATCCAGGGCCGCGGAGAAGAGTTGCTGAACCGCTTCTGCGACGCCGGGCTCGAGGGGGTAATCTCGAAACTGGCGGATTCGGACTATGTCGGCGCCCGCGACGGAAGCTGGCTAAAGATCAAATGCATCAAACGCCAGGAATTCGTGCTCGTCGGCTGGACGCCGTCAGACAAGGATCGCGCGTTTCGATCGCTTATCCTGGGGGTCCATGACGGCGGAAAGCTACGCTTTGCCGGGAAGGTTGGGACCGGTTTCGATACCGCCGAGATGGCGCGGCTGATGAAAATTATGGCGCCGCTCGAGCAGAAGGCCGCCACGGTCGAAGCACCGCGCGCCGAGGTTCGCGGCGCGCATTGGCTGCGCGCAGAGCTTGTCGCCGAGATCGCCTATACCGAGATGACCAATGAAGGAACACTGCGCCATCCAAGCTATCTCGGCCTGCGCGAGGACAAGAAGCCGGAAGCCGTTGCGCTTGAGACGGCGCAACGTACAGCAACCCTGCCGGCTCGGGCGGCAAGCACGATCGCCATCAGCAACCGCGGCCGCGTCATCTACCCTGAGTCCAACATCACCAAGGGCCAGCTCGCCGACCATTACGCAGCCGTCGCGGAGATCATGCTCCCTTCTATCGGCAGCCGGCCGATAAGCCTTGTTCGGTGCCCTCAGGGGCGAGCCAAGAAGTGCTTTTTCCAGAAACATGATGCCGGGAGCTTCGGCGACAAAGTTCACCACGTCGGTATCGCGGAAAAGGACGGCCACGAGGAGCCCTACCTTTACGTCGACGATGCCGAGGGGCTTATGACCTGCGTCCAGATGGGAACCATCGAGTTTCATGGATGGGGAGCGCGCATCGAAGACGTCGAGAAGGCAGACCGCCTGGTGTTTGACCTCGACCCCGACGAGGGACTGGATTTCGAGGCTGTGCGTGCCGCCGCGTTCCAGTTCCGGGATATTCTGAAATCGCTTGGGCTAACCACCTTCCCGATGCTGACGGGCGGCAAGGGCGTGCATGTGATCGCGCCGCTCACTCCACAGGCCGAGTGGCCGCAAGTGAAAGACTTCGCACATCGTCTCGCTCAAGCCGTCGCCCAGACCGATCCCTCTCATTTTACGGCCGTGATGTCGAAGGCGAAACGGAAGGGACGGATTTTCGTCGACTATCTGCGCAACCAGCGCGGTGCGACGGCAATCATGCCTTATAGCGCAAGGTCGCGACCGGGCGCTCCGGTCGCAGCGCCCATCACCTGGGCGGAAATGAAGACGATTGATGCGCCCTCGCATTTCCACGTCGGCGATGCTCGTGAATTGAACAAACGCGCAGCCAGCAAATCCCTGGCGGGATGGGGTCGAGCCGATCAACTTTTGCCAAATCTGTAGCCCCGCTTCGCGATTGGCAGCAAGACTTGGACTAAGGCTTCGCTCGTTTGGCCTGATGGAACCTGCCAAGATTGGCCCCGTTTGCCTGGACGATGGCAAAAACCGATCCGCGGACAGTCGCCAGCCTGCTCAGGGAATACGCACATCGCACTTCGCTGCGCGGGGACAATCCCTATCGCACCAAGGCTTACTTGCGCGCGGCCGATAGTTTGGCAGCGTTGTCACAGCCGCTCGATCGGATCATCGCCGCGGGCGCCCTCACCAGAATCCCGGGCATCGGCGACGCGATCGCGGACATTGTGCGCAAGCTCTATGAAACGGGCACGCATCCAAGCCTTGAGAGGCTGCGCGCGGAAGTGCCAGCGGGAGTTCTGGAGCTGTTTGCCATACCGGGGCTTCGGCCCGACAAGATCCTGAAGCTTCATCAGGCGCTCGGCGTGAACTCCTTGGCTGACCTCGAAGCCGCGGCAAAGGCAGATCGCATCCGGCCAATCAAAGGCCTCGGTGCTTCGCTTCAGACAAAGATCCTGCAGAACTTGGCCATCGCTCGCAGCGGCGAGACACAGCTTCACCTGCACAAGGCCGCTGCACTTCTTGAGCATGCGGCCCTATCGGTAAAGCAAGAGCATCCCGAATTTTCGCGGGTGGAAATCGCCGGTGATTTCCGGCGCGGTTGCGAACTTGTTGCCGACCTGGCGCTGGTCGCGCTTGGGAAGAGGCGGACCGAAATCGAGCAGTCCACCCTCAGGCTTGTCGTCACGGACAACAAGCACTTTGGCGCGAGCCTCCTCGAAGCCACCGGTTCGGCTGCCCATCTTGACCAGTTGAAGATGTACGCGGCCGAGAGAAGGTTCGCCCTCAAACCCGATGGGCTCTACCGTGGGAAAAAGCTCGTCGCGTCAGCGACAGAGGCGGAAATTTACGAAGCGCTGGACCTGCAGTTCATCGAACCTGAACTGCGCGAAGGCAGGGACGAGATTGAGCGGGCAGCGCGGCGGCGACTCCCTACCCTCATTCGGGACGAAGATCTGCGTGGGATCCTGCATTCTCACACGACCGCGTCCGACGGAACCGAGACGCTTGAAGCAATGGCTGAAGCGACCCGTAGGCGCGGGTTCGAGTATTTCGGTGTCGCTGACCATTCACAGTCCGCGCACTACGCGGGTGGGCTCACATTGCAGGACATTGCTGAACAACACCGCGAAGCCGATCGGCTGAACAAGAAGTACGGTGGAGAATTTCGCATACTCAAGGGGATTGAGGCAGACATCCTGGTCGACGGTTCGCTCGACTATCCGGACCAGATCTTGAAGCAGTTCGATTTCGTTGTCGCAAGCGTGCACAGCCGCTTCAGGTTGCCTGAGAAAGAGCAGACGGAACGTATCATTGCGGCAATCGCGAACCCCCTCACGACAATCATCGGCCACATGACCGGTCGCCAGTTGTTGCGTCGTCCCGGCTACGATCTCGACGTCGACAAGGTCCTCAAGGCATGCGCGAAACATGGAGTCGCTGTCGAAATCAACGCGCATCCGTGGCGCCTCGATCTCGACTGGCGGTGGCATCAGAAGGCACTCGACTACGGCTGCATCTTCAGCATCAATCCTGACGCGCATTCAATTCGCGAACTCGACCACGTGCATTGGGGTGTCGAGATGGCGCGCAAGGGAGGCGTCCCTAGAGATCGAGTTCTCAACGCGATGGGTCTTGCGGCCCTCCTTGCGCATCTTTCACAGCGCAAGTTTACGTCAAAGACCGGCGGCAAGCGCCGCTCTCCGGCGCGGAAAGCTGCCGCATGAAGGTCGAGTTCCTGTCGGCTTATGGGTTTCGGGCGAGCCGCTGCCCGCTGGCGCCGTCAACGATGGCGGCTGCAGCGGTAGCGGTTGTTTTCAGGGCCGCCTGCCTCTTGGAGCCTCCCGACGGGGGAATATTCCCGTACCGCCGTCCGAGGCGGATTTCTCGCTTCTAAGGAAAACCCTGCGTCGCCGCAGCATTCCTAACGCCGTGGATATCAATAATCAGGCTTTGTCGACGAGGTTCTTCACCGCGTCTTTGACCTGACCTTTCGCGACCTGGGCCTTGCCCTTGGTTTCCTGGACTTTGCCCTTGGCCTGTTCCTCGTGGTTGTCCACGGCATTGCCCACGGCCTGGCGCGCCTTTCCAGCGACCTCGTTGCCCTTGCCCTTAATCTTGTCTGACGTGCTTCCCATGACGAGCTCCTTCTTGGATCCGGGCTTCACTGCGCAAGAGAATCTACTAATCAGCAATTGGTTCCAGTTCAGAAGACCGCGCCGAGGGCGACAGCGGTGGTGTAAGCCGGAACGAACGAGCTCCGTTTACTCTGAGGAGTCGCTGCCCAAAGAACGATCGCCGCCACTCTCTTCAGTAGTGGACAGGGTTTGGCCACGTGCCACCGAATTGGGTCCCGACACCTCAGAACAGATTGCTAGGCGACCCGTCGGTTTGCACATGGAGGACAAAGCGATCGCCTCGCGGGTGCATAAAATTCGGCTCCGCCGCTATTCTGATTTCAGATCGTGCAACTGATCGGCATGAGCCTTCGGTCTTGCACAGTTGCGACCATAGACCCATTCCCGGAACGTAAGGCCAACCGCTCCGTTGGTCGAAATGACGTCGGCAGCGACCGATGCTCAGTCAACCAGGCAACAGGAGGAATTCACCAATGATCCGCAAGGTACTAGCTACGGCCGCCACGGCTGCTCTCATGTCGACAGCGCTCTGCATGGCGGGTGCTTACGCCGCGAATGCCAGCAAGCCCGCTACCCAGACGCAGGTTGTGGCCCCGGTTACCGATGGCAAGCTCGTCTCCAAGATCATGGGCGCCGCGGTCTATGGCAGCAACGCCGATGATGCGACCAAGATCGGCGACGTCAAAGACATTGTCCTGGACAAGGACGGGAACGCCAAATTCGTCGTCATTGGCGTCGGCGGTTTCCTTGGCGTGGGCGAAAAGAACGTCGCCTACGATTTCAGCCAGCTCGAATGGGTCAACAAGAAAGGCGATCGCTGGTTGGTGGCAAAGACGACCAAGGATGAGCTCAAAGCTCAGCCCAATTTTGATACGAAGCCTTACGATACCGTGGCAACCTCGACGACCCAGCCGGCTAACAGCACGGCGGACACCCAAGCGGCTAATACCGAAACCGATACGACTGCGACGGCCTCGATCGATAAGACGACCTTGACCCAAATGCCGTCAGACAAAATCAGTGCGGCAAATCTGATCGGAACCAACGTCTATGGCGCAGATGATGCGAAGGTCGGGGAGATCGGCGATGTTATCCTGACGGGCGACAAGAAGGTCGACTCGGTAATCGTTGACGTAGGAGGCTTTCTGGGCATTGGCGAAAAGAAGGTCGCCGTCGGTATGGAAAACCTCAAGTTCATGATCGACAAGAACGGTAACCGCTACCTCTATACAAACTTCACCAAGGACCAGTTGGAGGCGCAGACTGCCTACGACAAGGCAACTTACGCCCAGAACCGCGACAAGCAGCGGATCATCGTCAATAAGTAAAGAACTGCCCGGAGCGCTCGCCTTTTAGGGCGGGCGCTTTGGCTATCAGCAGACAGGAGCGGGTCTTGAAATTAGCCGACGAGGTCCGTCATAGCTCTGAAGACATCAGCGACCTGGTTCTGTCTGATGTCATTTCCGCGCTTCATCGGCGAGTGAAGGTCAGCCACGACTTCGATATCCCCTACATTGCTGGATACAGCAAGGATGCATCGACGGTTTACATCGATCGCCACCTGCCGCGCACCATCCGGTGGAGGGGCAAGGACGTACGGCTCGAACCGTTTCTGGTGTGCCACGAAATCGTTGAAAAAACTCTCCTGGACGAGTTGCGGCTGCATTATCTGCACGCCCATCAAATCGCCTCGCGCATCGAAAGAGACGCGGTCAGGGAGGCTGGCCTGACCTGGCGGCACTATCAAAGCGTTATCAAGGGGCACGAGAAAGCGATCGATGAGGAACAGCTGCGTCGCGTGCCAGGGGATCTGGATATCACCCCTTACAAAGATCTGAAGGATTACCCCTTGCTCCAACGACTGGTCCAAGCATCGCACTAGCATGCTGCTGGATGGTCTGAGACGCCAGGATATTGGGGTCAATGGAGGGGCGGCGGCAAATTTTTCCGGCCACGGAACTTCCTGACCCATTGGAGGTTCGCATGCATAGGGACGACAGAGGCCCATTCCGACCTGTGCATTATGCAGGCAGAGCGCCTCGCCAACAGGAGACGGCCATGAAACATCAGACAATCGAAGAACTGCATGAGGTCGCGGAAGTCGCGGCATCGCTTCCGGCTATGACACGCCCTCAGCGCTTGGAACATTGGGCAAGGCTGCTCGAGCAAAATCCCGAACAGTGCCTCGCCGCTTTCCCAGGGACGGAATACATGACCTTGGATGCGCGCGACAAAGCCCAGTCGCTGGGCTCCGCGCTCAGCATCGCTTTCGCCGATCCGATGCTGCGCGCGGAAGGCCTGAAAAACGACACGTATGGCGAAGCCAAGCGCTTCTTCGAGCTAACAGACTGGCAGTTGCACGCCATTGTTTGCCATTGCCATGTCGGCGGGACGATGAAAGCCGGATGGGCTGCTGCTCAAGTCCGCTCTGCAATCGGCAAGGAGGGCAAGCTCTTCAGCAAGTTGCGCGAAGCGATCTCTCATTGGCCGGCATTCGGCATGTTGACGCATGCGAGAGAGTAAAACGCGCGCGAGGGAGCCAACCTCCAACGGTCAGTCCGCCGAACAGATATTTCGAACGCGATCGGTGAATTGTGACAATAACGGGCGACACTGGCGAATATGTCATCGCGTCGCCCGTTTCATCTCACCGCTGCCGAAGGCCGGCAGGTGGATTACGCGCGGCTTCGGTAATCTTGCTCCCGCACAGACGTCTCAAGCAACGAGCTTAGGGATCGGTGTTCGTCAAGGGGGTGATTGGAATGTATCCGGTGCACATAATGCGGCCTCGCCCAGACACATCATCGCAAGGCTTTGCGCGGCGTCGAAGTCAAAGTCCGCGACGGGGCGACAAACACCTGGAAGCTGATCGGCAGCTACCGCCACGGCATCTACGAAACCGAAGTCTGACGGCACTCATGTGCCGCCGGATTTCCAAACCGGGATGCCGAGCTTCTTGGCCTTGTCGGCGAGATTGTCTTGGATGCCAGTGCCGGGGAAGTGCATTACCCCCTTCGGCACGATCTCAAGGATCTCGTCGTTGCGCTTGAACGGCGCGGCCCGGCCGTGCTTCGTCCAGTCAGGCGCGAAGCCGATCTGCGGGACGTTGCGGTTCTTCGCCCAGAGCGAGGCGATCTTCTCGGCGCCCTTCGGCGATTTGCCGTGGACCAGCACCATGTCGGGATGCTTTTCGTGGACCTGGTCGAGCTTGGCCCAGATCAGCCGGTGGTCGTCATAGTCCAGTCCGCCGGTGACGACGATCTTCGGGCCTGGCGGCACGAGCACCTCCTGCTCGGCGCGCTTCTTTGCCATCAGGAAATCGCGGCTGTCGATCATCGCCGAGGTCAGATTGCGATGGTTGACCTTCGATCCGCTGCGCGGGAGCCAGGACTTGCCGACATGGCGCTCGTAGTGCTCGGCGGCCTGGTCGCGCATCAGCTCGAAGGCGTTCTGCCGCTCGATCAGCGTCATGCCCTCGGCGATCAGGCGCTCCAGTTCGACCGACCTCACCTCACTGCCGTCCTGTTCGCGCTGCGCCCGCTTCTGGGCCTGCTCGTTGTCGTCCAGTTCCCGGCCGATCCGGTGGGTTGCGCGGTGAAAGACGTTGACGGTCGACCAGAGAAGATCGTCGAGGTCGGGTTCGAGGCGCGTGTCCTCCAGAGCGCCGACCAGGGTGTCGAAGATGTTCGCGACGGCGCCCGCGACCTGGTTGCCGTCGGGCAGAAGCCGCTGGTCGGGCTCGTCGGCGAAGGGGCGGTAGCCGTGGAGCTGGAGTTCGTTGAAGACATGGTCGATGGGTGAGGATTCGTGGTGCGGTTCGTAGTCGTCGTGATCGCGCATGGGATGCTCCGTCGGTTGGACCGCGACCGTCGCGGCCTTCATGGCGACGAAGCCCACAGGCCGGACGGCCGGGCACCCGGAGCGCGAGCGCAGGGCTCGATGGCTAAGGCCGGCTATTTTGCCTCGCGATGGAAAGCGGCCTTCAGGCCGCGCCGGAAAATAGCCGGCCGCCGCCATTGCCCGGCTGGCCGGCTTGTGCGCCGATCGCCCTCTCGAAGGCCGAGGCGCGGCCCCCTCCGACGGATTGAAGCATCCGCCGAGCACGGCGGCAAACCGTAGGCCCGCCCGCCTGCCGGTTATGCCGCAAACGCCATGAAGCGAGCGACGTCCTGCGGGGCGACCTGCAACCGGGCTTCGATACGCAGCGCGTTCAGGCCGAGGGTGCGGAGATCCTCGTTGAAGTCGCTTGAGGCCGGCGAGATGACGATCGCCTCGATCCCGGCCGCGTTGGCCCGTTCGATCAGGGTATCGCGCGCCCCGTCACCGGCCGGGTCGTTATCCCGGACGATGTAGAGCCGCCGCAATGTGTCGGGAAACAGGATTGCGGCGAGATGCGCCGCGGAGAGCGCCGCCAGCATCGGCATGTCGGGAAGAACCTGCCGGAGCGACAGGACGGTCTCGATGCCTTCGCCGGCCGCCATCACCTCGCCGCCAATGCCGAAGCGCACAGCGTTGCCGAGAAGATCGCCCATCGCCCGCCTCGGCGTGTCGATCGGCGCCTTGTCGCGGCGGCGGGGATCGAGCCAGGTGCGATGCGCCCCGGTGATCTTGCCGTCGAGGTCGGTGACGGCCGCGATCATCGCCGGCCACGTCTCGGTCGGCGAATGCTCGTCGGGGCGGTAGTAGCAGCACGGGTGGAAATGCAGGTTTCCGGTTCCGCGTAAATCCGTAATGTCGCGTTCCCGTAAATACGCCTGTACGAGCGTGCCGTAGATGGGTTGCGACATGCGAACCAGCCGGCGGGCCGCTTCGGGCGAGCCATGCGGCGCGGGATTCTGACGCTGCTGCTGGCGCGCTTCCGGTTCGGGTGGCGCCATGCTGAGGAAGCTCCGGGCCTCGTCAACGACGTCCTTGAAGTCGACCAGGCCGCAGCTTTCGCGGATGACGTCGAGGAGATCGCCATGCTCGCCGGTCGCCGCGTCATTCCATTTGCCGGCTGGACGCTTCGGCGTGTCCTTGAGCCGGACATACATCGAGCGACCGGGCGTGTTGCGCACGTCGCCGACCAGCCAGTAACGACCTTCGCGTCGTCCGCTGGAGAGGTAGTACCGGCACACCGCCTCGGCCTGCCGGCCGAGACTGTGCGCGAGATCGGAGGCGTCCTGACGTGTCATCACGCAGCCTCGCGCTCGGAGATGCGCGCCACGGGATAAGTGTCGAGCAGCCTGGCGAGGACGCTGGGCCCGGTTGCGTCGGTCGGCACGAAGAAACGGAGCTTCCACGAAATGATCTCGCTGAACAGGCCGTATGCCCGCAGCCGGTCCCGCATGGCCTCGGTGAAGCCGGTCAGCTCCAGTCGTTGGGCGCTCATGACTCGGGCGCGGCGGAGCTGCAGGCCGTCGGCAAGATCGAGGACCGTGGTGCCGTCCATCAGGGCCGCGAAGGCCTGCTCCGGGGTCAGCGACGCAGCGCCCGTGGTTACGGCGTTCGCCGCCCAGGCGGGAGAAACGCGGCGGCCGATGATGCGCTCGCCGGCATCGGTCTGGAGCCGGTAGACGCGTGTCGACTCGTTCGGCAGCCGCTTCCAGATCGGCAGAAGCAGGCCAGCGACGATATGGATCGTGCTATCGGAGAACTCGGGCACATCGTTCAGTTCGGCCGACCACGCGGCGGCGAAGGCGGCGCGATCGGCTTCCTCCCAATGGCTCTCGCCCATCATGTGCAGCGGCGCGTAGTGCTGCTCCATCGGCCGGATCAGGCGGACACGACGCTCGAACTCGCCATCGTCGAGCATCATCGACGGTGCGGGAACCTGCACGGCCGCGCGGCCGGAACGGCCGTTGACCAGGAGCCGTGTCCGTGGATCGGAGAGATGGTCTAGCGCGTCAGCCAAGCGTGTCGGCCGATTGCGCTCGCGGCGCGTGATCGTGAGCAACCGCGTTTCGGCGCCGGTGCCCGAATGGGTGTGGATCACTTGGGCGTCAGTGACGACGAAGCTCTCGGCCTGCAGCGTCTCGAGGCCGATGTCATAGACGCCGCTGCGGATCGCGCCCTCGACCTTGGCGTTCAGGAGCTGCTCGAACGCCGTGAACAACACGCCCTGGAGGTGAATGGTGAGCGCCAGCAGCCGGTTGAGGAACGTGGTGATCGGCGGCAGCTCGTCCTTGATGCCGTTATCGTCCATGAGCCTGAGGCCGGTGGCGGACTCGAAGCGGTCGAGCGAGCAGCCCTCGACCTTGCCGCGGACGAGCAGGATGTAGAGCTGCCGAAGCGCATCGCGGGCATAGGGGCTTTCCAGATTGTCCTCGGGCCGGAACAGGCCCTGACCGCCAGTCTGGCGCTGCCCGCGCGTGATCGCGCCCAACGTGTCGAGCCGGCGCGCGATCGTCGAGAGGAAGCGCTTCTCGGCCTTCACGTTGCTGGCGATCGGCCGAAAGAGCGGCGGCTGCGCCTGGTTGGTCCGGTTGGTGCGGCCGAGCCCCTGGATTGCCGCATCGGCCTTCCAGCCCGGCTCCAGCAGATAGTGGATGCGCAGGCGCTGGTTTCGGGCGGCGAGATCGGCGTGATAGCTGCGCCCCGTGCCACCGGCATCAGAGAAGACGAGGATGCGCTTCTGATCGGCCATGAAAGCGGCCGCCTCGGCGAGATTGGCCGACGCCGCTCGGTTCTCGACGGCGAGCCGCTCGCCCTTGCGCACCAGGCGGCGCGACCGGCCGGTGACTTCGGCGACGACGTCGGTGCCGAAGCGCTGGACAATCTGGTCGAGTGCGCCAGGAACGGGCTCCAGCGAGGCGAGCCGTTCGATCAGCTCATCGCGGCGAGCTATCGCCTCCCGGCACTCGACCGGCTGGCCGTCGCGATAGACGGGGCGCGACGACAGATTGCCCTCGCTGTCGGAGAACGGCTCGTAGAGCTGCACCGGGAAGGAATGGGCGAGATAGTCGAGGACATATTCTCGCGGTGTGATGTCGACGCGCACGTCGTTCCATTCCTCGGTCGGGATCTCGGCCAGGCGCCGCTCCATCAGCGCTTCGCCGGTTGAGACGATCTGGATCACGGCGGTGTGCCCATCGGCCAGGTCCTGCTCGATCGAGTGGATAAGCGTCGGGGTCTTCATGCTGGTCAGGAGATGGCCGAAAAAGCGCTGCTTCGCGGACTCGAAGGCCGAGCGTGCGGCCAACTTCGCCTGCCGGTTCAGCGTGCCCCCAGAACCATTAGGGCCGCCGGTGATGTTGGCGGCCTGCATCGCCGCATCGAGATGATTGTGGATGATGGCGAAGGCGCCGGCATAGGCGTCGTAGATGCGGGTCTGTTCGGGCGTGAGCTGGTGCTCGACCAGCTCGTATTCGATGCCGTCATAGGAGAGCGACCGGGCTGTGTAGAGGCCGAGCGCCCGCAGATCGCGCGCCAGCACCTCCATGGCCGCGACGCCGCCATTCTCGACCGCCTCGATGAACTCGGCGCGATTGGCGAACGGAAAATCGTCGCCGCCCCACAGGCCGAGCCGCTGGGCATAGGCGAGATTGTGCACGGTCGTCGCGCCGGTCGCCGAGACATAGACCACACGGGCGTTGGGCAGCGCGTGCTGGAGCCGGAGCCCCGCACGACCTTGCTGCGATGGGGCTACATCACCCCGTTCTCCCTTGCCACCGCCGGCGTTCTGCATCGCATGTGATTCGTCGAAAATGATTACTCCGTCGAAATCGGAGCCCAACCATTCGACGATCTGCTTGACCCGCGAAACCTTCTCTCCGCGGCCGTCGGACCGTAGCGTGGCGTAGGTCAGAAATAGGACGCCTTCGTTCAGCCGGATCGCCGTGCCCTGCGGGAAGCGAGATATCGGCGTGACCAGCAGGCGCTCCATGCCGAGCGCCGACCAGTCTCGTTGCGCGTCCTCCAGCAGCTTGTCCGATTTGGAAATCCAGACGGCCTTGCGGCGGCCCTGGAGCCAGTTGCGAGGATGATGCCGGCCGACTGGCGGCCCTTGCCGGCGCCCGTGCCGTCGCCGAGCATAAAGCCCTGGCGGAAGCGGACGGCATTCGCAGCATCACCCGGCGCGGCGGTGATGAGATCGCCGGTCTCGTCGACGATCCATGCGCCGGCGAGATAATCGCCATGGGCCTCGCCGGCATAGATGACCGTCTCGAGCTGGGCGTCGGACAGGACGCCGTCGGTGACGATGGCGGCCGGAAGCGTCAGGCGGTAGCTCGGCTTTGGCGGCGCGAGCGATGCCATGGCGGCCGATTGCACCAATTTGGTGGGATGGGGCTGCGCGCCCGGGATGCGGATCGACTGGAGCACATAGGGCTCGTAAATCGAGTCCGACAGGCGGCCATCCTCGGGCGGTGTCCAGTCCACGGTCTCGTAGCCGAGCGGCATGCCTTCGAACTCAGCCGTGCGCCGGACAGGCGCGGCGGCTGCCGGCCGCGCGAGAAAGCCGCGAACCGTGCGCGGCGCGGCGTCGGGCGTGACCTTGGGCCGCGCGACGGCCATGCGCGGCGCGACGTCCCGCTCAATCCAGGCGAGCAGCGTCGCGACGTCTGGCGCAGCGCCGGCGGATTCAGGGAAGCGGGTCGCATCTTCGGCCGGCGCCTTGTCGATGACGGTCAGACGCGTCTCGATGGTCGTGCCGTGCTTGGCATAGACCGAGCCCGCGATCGCCGCGGTGAACAAGACGCGGCCGCGCTCCTGCAGTCGGACGAAGTGGTCGCGCCAGGCCGGCAGTTCGGGCGAAAAGTTCGCGCCGGTGATCGCCACCAGCCGGCCGCCTGGAGCAAGCCGCGCCATCGCCGAGGCGATGTGGCGATAGGCAGCGTCCGCTACGCGTCCGGAGACGTTCGCCATGGCCGAGAACGGCGGGTTCATGATGACGACGCTGGGGATGGCGGCCCGTTCAAGATGATCATCGATCTGGGCGGCGTCGAAGCGCGTGACGGAAACGTCCGGAAAGAGAGAGGCGAGCAGATCGGCGCGGGTCTCGGCCAGTTCATTGAGAATGAGACTGGAGCCGGCGATCTCCGCTAGGACCGCGAGCAGACCCGTGCCGGCCGAGGGCTCCAGCACCCGGTCGGCAGGTGTGGGCGATGCTGCGGTCAAGGCCGCGAGACCGAGCGGCGTCGGCGTCGAGAACTGCTGGAAGGCCTGCGCCTCTTCGGACCGGCGCGTGTGGGTCGGCAGCAGGCCGGCGATCTTGGTCAGCGCGGCGAGCCGTGCAGCCGGCGAAGCGGCTTTGCGGAAAAGCGGCTTTCCGTATTTGCGCAAGAACAGCACGGTCGCCGCCTCGCAGGCGTCGTAGCCCGTTTTCCAATCCCAGGCGCCGCTGGCGTCGGACGCGCCAAATGAGGCCTCCATCGCGCCGCGCAATACGGCTGCCTCAATGCGGTGGCCGCGTTCGAGATGGGGAACAAGCCGCAAGGCCGCGGCATGGATGGCAGCAGTTCGGTTGCAAGCTGTGGAGGCGGATAATGCAGGATTGGCGGCGGTGGTGGGAAGCAAAACGTTCATCGGGAAGACCTCGGAGAGCGACAGTGACAAAGCCCGCCAGCTCTCTCTGACCGCACGGGCTCAACCCGCCGCGGCGGAACTTTCACTCTGGGTCTTTCCACCAATGAAATGCCCGGCGCTCTTGCGAGCGCCGGGCGATCAGGGTCTAGAGTCCGGAGAAATGCCTACTCGGCAGCGTCGAGCTGCTGTTCGCCTTCGCCCTCAGCTAATCCATCTTGTTCGTCGCTCGCGAGGAATGCGGGCAGCGGCTCGCCGCCGTCATCCGAGTTGGCGGCGGCGGCCCCAATATCGAGATGTGCAAGCCGCAGTGGCTCGGGAAGCCACCCGCTATCCGCAAGCAGTCGTTCCGCCTCCTTGGCCATGTCGCTTTTCTTGAGGTGATCGATCAGCTGGGCTGCGTGCTCCCCCTCGCCTTCCCGAACGGCCTCAAGGATACGAGCCTTGGTGACGCGCCCGAGATAATTGCCGACCGTCGGCCGCCAACCGGCCTCGACCATGTCCAATCCTAGAATGCGGGCAAGGTGGTCGGCTTCCGCCAGGCGCTGCTCGACGCCATGCGCTGAGATGGCGCCGTTGCGCGAGCGATCGGCCCGTTCGTAAAGGGCATTCACGCCAAAGGATACGCAGTGGGCGAACAGTTCAGCCCGTTCGCTATCGGTGAGAGCCGCAAGCGCGTCCCAAAGGTGAGCCTCGTCGTCTGCAAGACGTGCTTCCCAGGCCTTGTGCCGGGCTTCGATCGACCGGGCATAAGGCGTGTCGCGAAGCTCGGCAGACTGCGCCGACAAGACCGTGCCGCGTACCGAGACCTCCATCGCGACACCTTGGGAGCTGTGGCGGAAGAACGCGTCGCGGACGAGCTTGTGAAGCACGGCAAGGAACGCCGTCGCCGGATTGGTAGCGAGTTTATCCCGCAACGCCAAGGTGCGCTCGGCGGTCAGCTCCATGATCAACCGATCGGGCAATGGCTTGATGGCATCCTCGTCATCATCCTCCGGCTCGGTCGACTGGGCACCGAGGGTGACTATTGACCGCTGTACCGAGCCCGTGGTCGCCGCATCGTCGGATCCAGCGACGCCAGGCTCGCTGTCGGTCTCGGGCGCATCGCGAGCTTCGTCTTCGGGCTTCACATAGCCACGCTCGACGAGGAGCGACCCGTCCGCGTCCACGCTGATGAACACGCCGGCGCGCGCCTTGTCCGCCGGATCGAAGACGACGGGACGCGCCTGCAGCGTTTCGATGGCGGTTTCAAGTTCGCCGAACCGCTGATCGACCTCGTCCGGCAACTCGTCGGCTTCCTCATATTCAGCTTGCAGCTTATCGAACTCATCCCGCAGCGCATCGAGCGTTGCCTGCTCCTCCTTGGACAGGTCGACGGGCATGCCTTCGAGTTCACGCAAGCCGTTCGCCGCGCCATAGGGAAAACTCACCGCGACGTCGATCCATTTCCAGCCCTCATTGGCGATTTCGTCGGCGATCGTCTTAAGTTTCTCGGCAACGAGGCGATCAAGAAGTGGTACGTCCTGCAGCCACCCGCCATCATCGGACTGGAAGAGATCGCGCAGTACCTCGCCGCCCGCCGCCTCGTACGCGTCGAGACCCACGAAGACCGCCCGCTTGTCCGAAGCGCGCACTGTGTTCTCGGTCAACATGCGGCGGATCTGATATGGTTCCTTCGACCAGCTGTTCCGGACCGCTTCCCAGACCTGTTCCTGTCGAGCGTGGTCGTTGCTGACTGAGAACGCCTCGAGCTGGGCGACCGTCATGCCGTCGTCAGCATAGATGTCGAGGAGCTCTGGCGACACAGCGGTGAGCTTGAGGCGTTGCTTGACGATGTTGACCGAGATGAAGAAGGCGGACGCGATCTCCTCCTCCGACATGCCCTTTTCACGCAGCTCCTTGAACGCTTGAAACTGATCGAGAGGATGAAGCGGAGCGTGCTCGATATTCTCGGCAAGCGAGACCTCCTCGGCGAGCACCGAGCTTGACGCATTGCCGACGACGCAGGGAACCGGTGCGGTCTTGGCAAGCCGCTTCTGCTTCACAAGCATTTCAAGCGCACGATAGCGGCGGCCGCCAGCCGGTATCTCGAACATGCCGGTCTCGTTGCCATCGGCGCCGAGAACGGGACGGACATGAATGCTTTGAATCAGGCCTCGGCGGGCGATCGAGGCAGCGAGGTCTTCGATTGAGACGCCGGCTTTGATGCGCCGGACGTTGGTCTGGGCAAGCACCAGCTTGTTGAAAGGAATGTCGCGCGCGGACGACAAGGTGATCTTCTGAACGGCAGTGGTCATCTGGCTTCTCCGCGACGGGCGCCGAGAGCCTCTCTCTCAGTCCTGAACCCGTCGCGAAAACCCACTCAAATCTCTCCCTCTCCCTCCATCGGGATCTCGGGCACCGCAGCCCATCAGCGGCGCCCCGCCGAATCCGTTCACCCTCAGGATGCTTTTAGCCGCCAGCGCAGCCTCGGCATAAGCCGAGATCGGGATGCCGATGTCCTCAGGCAAATGGCTTAGGAGCCAGTCGGTAGCTTTGCTGGCTTGGCTGGCCGCCCGCACGATGGCCCGATTGTCCTCTCGTAAAACCTCCAGCCAGGATCCGATGTAGTCGGCATGCCGTACTGTAGGGTAGATACCGAGCGCCGCGCAGGCGAAAGCCGCGCTGATCTCGGCCACCAGTTCCTCGAATGCGTATTTCTTGGTGCCGAAAGAACCCGAAAGATCACGAGCAAGCCGTGTTGCATGGCCGGTTGCATGACCAAGTTCGTGGAGGGCCGTACGATGCCAGTTGATCGGCTCGAAGAAGGCTTGCGGCGGCGGCACCTGAACATAGTCGTGGTTTGGCATGTAACAGGCTCTGTCTCCGCCAATGCGAAAGTCGATGCCGGCGGCGTCGATTAGCGCCTTGACCAGCGGCTCGATCAAGCGCTGATCCGGCAGCGGCGGCTGAATGGCGGTTTCTTCAGGCAAATTCTCGCATTGCTGGACATTGAAGACCGTGAAGCGCTTGAGGAACGGGATCGCTCGGGCATCCTCGCCAGCTTTCCTGGCACGCTTTTTCTCGTCGTCGGGAACAAAGCGGTCGGCATAGACAACAGTTGTTCCGTGCTCACCCTTCCGGATATTTCCACCGAGCGAGGTGGCCTGCCGAAAGGTCAGCCAACTTTGCGTTGGAAACCCATGTTCGACCACGGAGCCCCAGAGGATAAGCACGTTGATCCCGCTATAGGGTCTGCCGGTGGAGGCATTTTTCGGCATCGAGAACGGCGCCTTTGCAGCGGCTGTCCCCCAGGGCTGGACCCACGGAAAGCGACCCGCCTCCAACTCGGCGATGATCTTGTTGGTGATATCGTCATAGAGGTTGGTACGATCGGCAACGGCCCGGGCTCGAGTGTTTCCATAAAACATCGCGGTTTCTCCGCGACGGGCGCCGCAGGACTCTCCTCTGGCTCTCAACCCGTCATGGAAACCCGTTCCTTCTCTGACTTTCGTCGGGAGAAAGGCCGCGCCTCTCTCCCGACCTCAGCAAAGGCGTACAAGGCGCAAGCACCGAAATGTCCGCCAGCGGGACCAAGTCAGTTCGGTGCTGGAGAAAGTTCGTGGCCATGAGACCGGTTCAACAGGGCAGCCGTAGGAGCATCAGCATAGCGCCGTCGTCAGGCGGGATGCGGGACCGACAGCCCCCGGCGAAGGGCGCCGTGTAAATCACTGATTCTGACATGCATGTCTCGATCCGAAGAAAAGTCTTCTGGATCAACTTGGCTCTCGCCGAACTGGCGGACGAGCCGTTGGAGAGCTATGCCGCCACCGATCAGGCCACTGTCAGCTTTGCGGCGAACTGGAAGATCTACACCGACAATTTCGTCGAAGGCTACCACATCCCCGGCACGCATCCCTCGTTCTACGCTGCCATCGACTTCGAAGCTTTCCAGACCACCGCCCATCCCGGTTATGTCCGGATGACCGCACCGCCAAAAGACGGTCTGTTCTATCGCGGCAAATGGCTTTGGATGTGGCCGAACTGGACGCTGTCGCTTTTCGATGGCGGCATGAACGTCAGCCGGATCAACCCGACCTCACCGCATCACACAGACCAGCACTACCATTTCTTCTTTGCCGACACCTCTGCGGAAGCGTCCGAGAGCAGGGCGAAATCCGTGCAAGGCACCCTGGCCGTGGTACGCGAGGACTACACCATCTGCGCCGATACGCACCGCAACTATGCCGCGGGGGCCTATAGCTCCGGCCCGCTTTCGGGGCGGCATGAGCGAGGAGTGCAGTATTTCCAAGAACGAGTCGCTGCGGCACTAGGGCTGTGACCGCCCCTGGCCTCCTTGTCGGCCGGATAGTCGACGGTGCCGCCGGAGGCCGTCGGGTTTGTCGGTCCACCTCGGAAGCTCGTTGACGGAATTCGACTGTCTCTTCTTGCTTTATTTCCCACCTGCCCGGCTGCTTGGGTGGCCGGGCTTTTTCGCCACTCCCGCACGCGCCCCGAGCTATTCCTTGTGAGGAACTATATACCTGATAGCACTCCCGCCGCGTGTAACTACCACCGCTGTATAGCCTGCTGGCAGGGCGTTCGTGACCGTCGGATCCACCAACTGGCAACGTCCGATCATTCTTCGGTCGGGGGAGCCGGCGAGTTCGGACGCTAACGCGCTGCGGCACTCTCTTAAAGACGCGAAAGTCGCGTTCGCGGTGTCGACGGGCTTACAGATGGACGCATCACCCGGGCTGCATGAAAGCAAGACCATTACCGCAGCTGTGGCCGCGTCCATTCGAAACTCCCTTTGTTGGAGGTCTCAACGCCGGCAAAACCGCTTTGTTTCATATTTGCTAAAATACATCATAGCCCTGACCCCCGGCTTCCGGGCCTTTCTGCTCGGCTGCGGTCAACGCGATGGCCTTCCGACACCTGTTTCAAACAATGAGCAGGAATGTTGGGCCATACGCCTTGGCGCGATTCTGCCATTTCAGGATTCGGGCTGGGCTGAACGTGGGCCGAGATTCTTTTGGCCGCTACATCAAATGCAATAGACGATCTGGGCAGGAGCCGCCAAGGTGCGCAGGTCAGCGGCTATGTTGTGGGCTCCGCTGCTTGAGAGCGACGAACGCACTCTCGCCCCCCACGGGAACAGAGAGATGCAACGACACCTGCCACCCAATGCCTTTTACCCAGAAGACCTCGACGTGCTGAAGCGCGTGTTTGACGTTCTGTGCCGTGAGCGCGGTTGCCAGCCGGGTTCCCCGGACGCTGAAGCTACCGCCGTGCTACTGGTCAACATGTTCCAGGGCGGCCGGAGAACCGAAGAAGAGTTGCTTGAGGCGGTTCAGACCACGCAGGCGTATCGCCAGGCGAGTTAGGGCATACCCGCTTGGCTACTTCCCGCCGCTCCACCGTCCAATCGAGGAGATACCGATCTTCCAAGCGCCCCCCGGCGAGCCGGTGCGGTTTGTAAGCTATTCCGGCAGTCCGGCAATCCGTAGCGCGCCGCCAAGGACCTCGGCGAGCGCGGGCGCGCAATTTACGCCTGCAAACTGGCGGCTGTAGCGGAAGGCCGGCTGAAGCTCGATCACGCGAGCGGCGGCCGCCCTCGCTTCATCCAACCGGCCAAGCTTGGCCAGCGCTGCGGCCAATTGCACATAGGTGATGCTGTGCGCCGGATTGGCTTGGACGGACTTGTAGGCGGCGCGACAAGCCTCTTCGTAACGGCCGCGCAGCAAATGGCTCATCGCTTGCGCGTCGAACGCGGCCCAGGCCCAGGAATCGAACGGGCTCAGCCGCATGCCCTGCTCGCTCCACTCTATCGCGCGCTCCGCTTCACCGCTCCATCCGAGCATGACGCTGCCAAGGATGTAGGTCAGGGCCGATGACGGGCTGATGGCGAGGGCGGCTTCCAAAGCCGCGAATGCAGCGGCGCGATCATGCGCATCCATTCCGATCGAAAAGCCCGCCCATGTCAGGGCGAGAGCATCATCCTGTCCGTGGACGATGGCCGACCGCGCGTGGCGGACCGAAGCCGCGCGGTTGATCTCCTGCAGGCCGGCGCGAAGGAACAGGCAGTGATGGCACATCGCGGCGTTGCCATGCGCCAGCGCATAGGTCGGTTCGAGCGCGATCGCACGGTCGAGAAGCACCAGCGCCCTAGTCACCTGCTTCGGCATGCCTGAATCGACGTCAGGCTGGGCCTGGAGCACGAGATCGTAGGCATCGAGACTGTCAGGGCGCTTGCGCTTGACACGTTCGATCTCGGCTTTTCGGACGCTTGGCGCAATCGCGCCCACAGCCGCCAGCGCGATCTCGTCTTGAAGCGCAAAGATGTCCTCGGAGTCACGATCGTAGCGCTCGGCCCAGACGTGCGCGCCGGTCGAAGCATCGATCACCTGCGCGGTGACCCGCACGCTACCGCCGGCCTTTCGCACGCTGCCTTCGAGCACATAGCGAACGCCAAGCTCGCGGCCGACCTGCTTCACGTCGACGGCGCGACCTTTGTAGCTAAGCGTCGAGTTTCGTGCGATGACGAACAGCCATTTGATGCGCGCCAGGCCGGTAATGATGTCGTCGACCATCCCATCGGCAAAATACTCCTGCTGCGGATCGCCGCTTAAGTTCGAGAACGGCAGGACCGCGACGGAGGGCTTCTCTGGCAAGCTCGGCGCCGACGCGGCACGGGCGGCGGCCGAGGCATCGGGAATATTGGTGGCGACGGCCGGTCCGACATAGCGATAGCCGCGGCGCGGCAATGTTTCGATCCAGTCCGCGACATTCGCCGCGTCGGCCAATGTTCGGCGCAAGGCAGCGATCTGAACCGTCAGATTGTTATCGGCAACCGCCGATCCGCCCCAGCCGGCGTCGATCAGCGCGTCTTTGGACACCGGTTGGCCAGCGTTCTGGATAAGCAGTCGCAGCAGCGCGACGGCGCGCTGCCCGAGCATGGTTGGCTCGGCCCCATGAAAGAGAATGCCCACCTCCGGATCGAGGTGAAAAGGGCCAAAGCGGTAGACGTCGCCCCTGACTGTCATGGGAGTCTTTTAGCAAATTTTTGACAACGGATTCACGACTTTCCGGCGTGAGCGGCCGATGTTGCGCGAACGCTTGCCGAAACAAGCGTCCTGTCAGAGGAGGATCATATGAGCGCTGATGCCGTCATCCGCATGCCCGACGAGAAGAAGGGCGTCATGCTGCGTGGCCACCCAATGGCTTTCCTGGTCACCGATGAAAATACCAGGCATACGAGCATGTTCGACTGGACGATTCCGCCGGAGTTCGCCACCGGGCGGCATGTTCACCGGGCGCAGGAGGAGACCTTCTACCTGCTCGAGGGCGAGTGTGAATGGCATGTCGGCGACAGGACGATCCGGGCAACACCCGGGACCTTTCTGTTCATCCCGCCGGGAGTGCCGCACAACATCACCAATGTAAGCAAGAAGCCTGCGCGCGTCCTGATGACCGTCTCTCCGCCCGGTCACGAGCATTATTTCGAAGAGCTTGCCGAGCTCGCGGCGCATGGGGCGCCCGATCCAAAAGCGCTCGCCGATTTGCGAAACCGCTACGACACAGACCAACTGTCGACGCTGACGGCGCGCTAAAAAAATGGGTTCGACGCAATCACACTTTGGGGCCGTTGCTCTGCTCGCCTGCGATGTCAGCTCTCAGGAGGTCCTCGCCGCGGCACCGCAAATGAGGCGCGAAGCTGCCGCCCCCACTTGATGGCTCTTGAGTTGTCCTAAACCGTATCCCGCTCTATCCCTAAGCACCCGCAATTCGGGCCGAGGAGCGACCCAGAAAGTTCGAAAAGCGTCCAGGACCCCCAGTCGAGGATCAATTGTAGAACTGCCAGGCGTCACTTCGGGGCCGGAAGCGGACTGGCAGGTTCTGGCGCGAGATGTCCATATTTGGACGTTCAGATTGCAAGGGCTAAAACTGGCCAAAGTCGAGCACCACCTACCCGAGAGTTTGGCTCGCTAGAGCATAAGTCTTCGGACTAGCCGAGCCGCCGTTGGAGAAATCGGCGAGGCGCTTCCCCAGCGACATGGTCAGCACCGTGTCGAAGACCGGCATTCCGGCGTGCGACAGAAAGGCGGCGAACCCACCACTGTCCATATGGGTGTCGACTCTGAGGAAGTATCCCGAATGATCGGCAATGTGTGGCCGGACGACCGCCACGGCGTCGGCATCGCTTTCGGCCACGACCGGGCCCACGACATGCCCCCGCCCGAACGGCCGGCAGAGCGCGAAAGCGGTAAGCTTCTTCCCGTCGAAAAGCCCATAGCCTGTCGAATGCGCAAAGAGCTTTTCAATGAGCGCTGTCCGCCTCACGCCAAATCCCGCCGCGTCGAGCGCGATCGCCGCCGGAATATCGCTTGCGTCCAAAGTCCGGATGTCGCCTGACGCCTCGGCTGGGCTCTCCGTCGTCGGCACGCGGGCGATGCCCTGGCATTGGTAGACGGTCTTCTCCGGCTGGAAGTCGAGCGAAAGATAGAGCCGCCGCGCGGCGCGGGTCGCGTTGAGGCGCAGGTCGCGCCGGGGGATCTTGTCGAAAACGCGCTTCATGAGCCATTGCGCGGCCCCTAGGGTCTGCAATCGCGGCGAGGTGATCACCATGCCCACGGTTGCAAAATCGGGGCCATGCTCGAACCACATTGCCGAACCGAGAACGCGGCCGATCTCATCGAGCGCCACGAAACCGTGCCCCGATTCCCGCAGGAACTGCCAGTCTTCGGCTCGGTGCGGCCATCCCACGGACAGCGAGTGCGCATGCAAGCGGTCGAGTTCGATACCTTTGATGTCGGCTATACGCATCGAGAAGGCATCGATTTTCAAGCTTTCGGACGGCTTCAATTCCCTGCCTCTGAAAGATTGCCTGACGGGTGACTCACAACGCCCCTGTCCTGCCAACCCTAAACAACCAGACCGATACGATTTGCTCGAATGCCGCGCGCCAACGCAAGATTCGACTGAAACACTTCCGCTTTCGGCACGCAATCGCGAAAGAACACGCCCATGCTCCGTGGCAATTCTGCAGTTATGGCCTGCGGAACCGGACCCGCAAACCCGAAAACGCCTTGAGGGCTGGAATGGACGTCTTCGACATCCTCGACCGTCTCGTCTCCTTTCCGTCGGTCGCCGGCAAGCCGAACGGCGACATAGCGAGTTGGATCCAGACTTATCTGGGCGAACATGGCGCAAAGGTCACCCTGTTTCCGGGCCCGGAAGGCGACCGTTCCAATCTTTTCGCGACGATCGGCCCTGCTGATGTTCCGGGCTATATGCTGTCCGGTCACATGGATGTCGTTCCCGCCGCCGAGCCGCAATGGAGCTCGCCGCCTTTCGCGCTGCGTCGGGAGGGCGAACGGCTTTATGGACGCGGCACAACGGACATGAAGGGGTTTCTGGCCGCCGCGCTTGCGGCCGTGTCCAAGTTGGCCGGGCTTCGGCTTACCAAACCGGTCCACCTCGCCTTCTCCTATGACGAGGAGATCGGGTGCCGCGGCGTGCCGCATCTGATCCCCCGCCTTCCCGAACTTTGCGCCAGACCGCTCGGCGTCATCGTCGGCGAACCGAGCGGCCTGCGCGCCGTGCGCGGCCACAAGGGCAAGGCGGCGGCGCGTGTGACCATCAATGGCCTCTCCGGCCATTCCTCTCGTCCCGATCTAGGCCTCAACGCCGTCCATGCGATGGCCGATGTCCTCAGCGCCGCAGTGAGCGAGGCTGGGCGGCTGACCCATGGTCCGTTCGACCATGCTTTTGAACCCGCCTATTCATCGCTGCAGGCCGGCGTGGTCGCCGGCGGCCAGTCGGTCAACATCATCCCCGACACCTGCACGCTCGACCTTGAGGCACGCGCCATACCCGGCGTCGACCCGGCCGGTCTGCTCGGACCGGTCAAGGAAGAGGCCGAGGCTCTCGCCGCCAAGGGCTTTCAGGTCGAGTGGACACCGATCAGCGCCTATCCGGCCCTATCGCTGCCGCAGGATTCAGCCCTGGCGGCGCTGTTGCACGACCTGACCGGCGAACCGCCTTTGACCGCTGTCAGCTACGGCACCGAGGCCGGGCTTTACCAGGCCGCCGCGCTCGATGCGATCATCTGCGGGCCGGGCGATATCGTCCGCGCCCACAAGCCGGACGAATACATCCTGGCCAGCGAACTCGCAGCCTGCCAGCGCATGATCGAAGCGCTCGGCGCGCACTGCGCAGCATAAGGGAGCGGCCGGGATGGCGTTCCTATTCAACTCCGATGCGCGGCGCGGGGCGATCTTCGCGGAAGCTTTCGCGAAGGAACTGCCGGACCTGCCTTTCGCCATGGACACCGCGACGGTCGATCCCGACGCGGTGCGCTATCTCATCACCTGGACGGTGCCGGAAAACCTCTCTCGCTACCGCAATCTCGAAATTCTGTTTTCCATCGGCGCGGGCGTCGATCAGTTCCGTTTCGACGTGGTGCCGGCGAAGGTCAAGGTCGTGCGCATGGTCGAGGAAGGCATCGTACGCATGATGCAGGAATATGTGACGCTCGGCGTGCTGGCACTCCACCGCAACTTGCCCGCCTATCTGGCGCAGCAGCGCGCAGGCGAATGGCGTGATATCCCGCAGCCCCAGGCCGGGTCGCGTCGGATCGGCGTGCTCGGCCTCGGCCAACTCGGCCAAGCCGTTCTCGACCGGCTGCAGCCTTTCGGCTTCCGGCTTGCCGGCTGGAGCCGCTCGCCGCGCCAGATCGAGGGCGTGACCTGCCATCATGGCGAGCCCGGACTGGAGGCGATGCTCGCGGCCAGCGACATACTGGTCTGCCTGCTGCCGCTGACCGAGGAGACGCGCGGGTTCCTCAATACCGGGCTGTTCGCGAAATTGCCGAAAGGCGCGGCGATCGTCCACACGGGTCGCGGGCCGCAGCTCGACCAAGAGGCCCTTGTCGCCGCGCTCGACAGCGGTCATCTTCGCGCGGCCATGATAGACGTGACCGATCCCGAACCGCTGCCCGGCGGCCATCCTTTCTGGTCGCATTCGAAGATCATCCTGACGCCGCATATCGCCAGCGTCACCCAGCCCGCGACCGCGGCCCGCGCCGTCATCGACAACATCAAGCGTCACCGCGCCGGGCTCGACCCCGTCGGACTCGTCGACCGGGCGCGCGGCTATTGAACCCCAACCGGAAAGGCCATCCTTTGTCCCTGCTCAAGTCCGTCGACACCAACCCAAGCTTTTCACCGAATGAATCCAAGGCGTTGCCCGAGCGGGTCATTGCCGGCGATCCCGCCTTCAAGACCTGGGCGCAGGACGCAGCCAAGGACGACCTCGTCCATACCGGCGTGTGGGAAGCAACCCCGGGCGAGACGCGCTCCATCAAGGGCGAGACCTTCGAGTTCTGCCACATCCTCTCCGGCGTGGTCGAAATCACGCCGGACGCCGGCGACACGGTGACTTATCGGGCTGGCGACAGTTTTGTCATGAAGCCCGGTTTTACCGGCGTCTGGAAGACAATCGAAACGGTGCGCAAGATTTACGTGACGGTGGGGTAACCGGGCACGGTCTCCAGCCACCGCAACAGATTTTGCCGTCTTGCGCGGCCTGCGCGCAACATTTGTCCGCGGCGGTTCGCCGAACGATGCATGCTGCTTGCCCGCCCACGCTAGGCTCATGGCCAATGCTGCTGAGTGGTTGCCCATGAACTTGAGCTTCGATCCAGACAAGATTGCTCTTCCCGTCGGCCACTTCGTCGGCGGCGAACTGATCGCGGCCGAGGGCGCGATCGAGATGCGCCGCCCGTCGGACGGCAAGGCCTATGCCGCCTGCCCGGTGGCCGGCGCCGACATGGTCGACCGCGCGGTGGAAAGCGCCAAAGCCGTCCTGAAGACAAGCAACTGGGGCGGCGTGCGGCCACGCGAGCGCACCAGGACGCTGCAGGCCTGGGCCGACCTGATCGAAGCGCAAGCCGAAACGCTCGCGCGGATGGAGGCTTTGTGCTCGACGCGGCCCGTGGCCCAGCTCGTTGCCGGCGATATCGCCATCACCGCCGAGCAGATCCGCTTCTTCGCCGAGTTCGCCGACAAGGAAGGCAGCGAACTGGCGCCGACCGACGACACCACTCTCGGCATGATCATGAGCGAGCCCTATGGCGTGGTCGGCGCGATCACGCCGTGGAATTTTCCCATCTCGATGGCCGGCTGGAAGCTCGGCCCGGCACTGGCCGCAGGCAATGCGGTCGTGCTGAAGCCGTCGGAAATGACGCCTTTTTCGGCTGTTTATTTGGCCCAGTTGGCCGTCGAAGCGGGTCTGCCGGCAGGGCTCATAAACGTGGTGCTCGGCGACGGGCCGACGACCGGCACGGCGCTGACCGGCCATACGGAGATCGGCAAGGTCAGCTTCACAGGCTCGACCAGGGCCGGCTCAGCGATCATGGAGAACGTCGCCCGTACCGGGGTCAAGCCGATGACGCTGGAGCTCGGCGGCAAGAGCCCGCAGCTCGTCTTTGCCGATGCCGATCTCGACAAGGCAGCGGCAGCGATCGCCGGCAGCGTCACCTTCAACGCCGGCCAAGCCTGCGTGGCCGGCACGCGGCTGATCGTCGAGAAGCGCGTGGCCGACCAGCTGATCGCCGCGATCCTGGAGAAGATGACGGCAGTGCAGCCCGGCCCGACCTGGAACGAGGCGACGCAGTATTCGCCGATCATTTCGGAGCGGCAGCGGGCGCGCGTCGATGGCATCGTGCGCGCCGCCGCCGCGGCTGGCGGCGAATGCCTGACCGGTGGCGGCGTCATGGACGACCCCGGCTATTTCTACGAGCCGACACTTATTGCCAATGTCGACCAGGCCAATCCGGCGATCGTCGAGGAAATCTTCGGCCCGGTGCTGACCGTGCAGACCTTCGAGACCGAGGACGAGGCGCTGGCGCTGTCCAGCCACCCGACCTACGGGCTGGCTTCCGGCCTGTTCACGACCGATCTGTCGCGCACGATCCGTCTCGCGCGCAAGCTCGAAGCGGGCACCGTCTGGGTCAACCGCTACAGCCGATCGCGCGACCACATCCTGCCGACCGGCGGTTACAAGCGCTCGGGCATCGGCAAGGACCTCGGCCGCGAGGCCTATCTCGCCAACCGCAGGACCAAGAGCGTCCTGATCAGCCTCTAGAGAGATGCCGATGAAATCCTATTCGATCGCTCTTATCCCCGGCGACGGCATCGGCCGAGACGTGATCGCCGCTGCCTGGTCTGTGCTGGAGACCGCGGCCAAACACGCGGACTTTACCCTCAGGGCAACGGAGTTTCCCTGGTCTTGCAAATTCTACAAGGAGACCGGCCGGATGATGCCGGAAGACGGCATCGAAACCTTGCGCAGCTTCGACGCCATTCTTCTCGGCGCCGTCGGCTGGCCGGCGGAGGTGCCGGATTCCGTTTCGCTGCACGGCCTCCTGCTGCCGATCCGCAAGGCGTTCGTACAATACGCCAACATCCGGCCGCACCGCCTGCTGCCGGGCGTGACGGGCCCGTTGCGCGCGGAAAGCTTCGACATCTTGTGCATCCGCGAGAACACCGAAGGCGAATATTCCGGCGCCGGCGGCCGCGTGCATCAAGGCACGCTGGACGAAGTCGCCGTTGAAACCTCGATCTTCACCCGCGCCGGCGTCGAGCGCATCCTGCGCTTCGGCTTCGAGCAGGCGCGGACGCGGCGGGGCAGGCTCGCCTCGGTGACGAAGTCCAACGCCCAGAAATATTCGATGGTGTTCTGGGACGAGATCACGCGCAAGCTGGCGGCGGACTATCCTGATGTCACGGTGACCAGCTACCATGTCGACGCGCTCGCCGCGCGCATGATCATGGCGCCCGACAGCCTCGACGTGGTCGTGGCCTCCAATCTGTTCGGCGACATCCTGACCGATATCGGTGCGGCGATCCAGGGCGGGCTCGGCTACGCCGCCTCCGCCAACATCAACCCCGACCGCTCGGCGCCATCGATGTTCGAGCCGGTGCATGGCTCGGCGCCCGACATCGCCCATCTCGGCATCGCCAATCCGATCGCCACGATCTGGTCGGGAGCGATGATGCTCGACCATCTCGGCGAAAAGGACGCTGCCGGCCGCATCATGAAGGCGCTCGAAGCGACGACCGCGCGCGGCATTGGAACGACCGCCGGCAAGGACAAGACAGACGCCATCACCGCCGCCGTCGTCGCGACCCTCACCTGATTGCAAGGTCGTTTTCGATGAGAAACCTGAATGACAAAAGCCTCTTCCGCGAAGCCGGCCTGATCGGCGGCAAATGGGTCGGCGCCGACTCTGGCAAGACTGTCGACGTCATCGATCCGGCGACGCAGGCGGCCATCGGCACCGCGCCTGACATGGCCGGCTCCGACACTCGCGCGGCGATAGAAATCGCGGCGTCCGCCTATCGGGACTGGCGGAAGAAGACCAACGCCGAACGCGCTGCGCTGCTGGAGGCCTGGCACGGCCTGATGCTCGCACATCTCGACGATCTCGCACTGATCCTGACGACGGAACAGGGCAAGCCGCTGGACGAGGCCAAGGGCGAGATCCGCTACGGCGCCTCCTTCGTCAAATGGTTCGCCGAGGAAGCGCGCCGCATCAACGGCCACACCATCCCCTCGCCTACCTCAGACCGCCGCATCATTGTGCTGAAGGAGCCGGTCGGCGTCTGCGGTATCATCACGCCGTGGAATTTTCCCAACGCGATGATCACTCGCAAGGTAGCGCCGGCGCTGGCCGCCGGCTGCACTGTGGTGATCAAGCCGTCCGAGTTCACGCCCTATTCAGCCCTATCGCTAGGCGTGCTCGCCGAACGCGCCGGCATCCCGGCCGGCGTCATCAACATCGTCACCGGCATGCCGGCCGAGATCGGCAATGAGATCATGGCGAACGAGACCGTGCGCAAGATCTCTTTCACCGGCTCGACGCGCATCGGCTCGCTGCTGATGCGCGGCGCGGCCGATAGCGTGAAGCGGCTCAGCCTCGAACTCGGCGGCAATGCGCCCTTCATCGTCTTCGACGACGCCGATCTCGATCTCGCCGTCGATGGCGCGCTCGTCTCGAAATTCCGCAATGGTGGCCAGACCTGCGTGTGCGCCAACCGCATCCTCGTCCAGGCCGGTGTCCATGACGCCTTCGCCGCGAAGCTCAGCGCCCGCGTCAACGCCATGACGGTAGGGCCGGGCACACAGCCCGGCGTCGCAATCGGACCGATGATCAACATGGTGGCGGTCGAGAAAATCAACCGCCATGTCGAGGACGCGCTCGCCAAGGGGGCTGCGATCATCACAAAGACGCCAGCCTTGCCGCAGGGGCCGCAGTATGTCGCGCCGCTGGTGCTGACCGGCGCCACGGCAGAGATGCAACTCGCCGGCGAAGAAACCTTCGGTCCGGTCGCGCCGCTGTTCCGGTTCGAGACCGAAGAAGAAGCGATCGCGCTCGCTAACGGCACTCCCTACGGGCTCGCCTCCTACTTCTACACGGAGAATTTGAAACGCGCCTGGCGCGTCGGCGAGGCGCTGGAGTTCGGCATGGTGGGCTTGAACACCGGCTCGGTGTCAATGGAAGTGGCTCCATTTGGCGGCGTGAAGCAGTCCGGCCTCGGGCGCGAGGGCGCGCAGGCCGGCATCGAGGAATATCTCGAGATGAAAAGCTTCCACATGGGCGGGCTGGGCTGAAGCCCCGGCCAGTTCCGGACCGGATCTTACTGAATCCGGTCAAGCGCTTTGTAGTAGAGGCCGACCATCGGCAGGAACCAGGGCTTGCCGGAATAGCCGGGAATGGAAGGCCACTCGAGCCCTTTCAGCGGATTGCGGTCCTCGCGGCCGAGCATGGCATCGGCCAGTATCATACCGAGATGAGTGGAAAGCTGCGCGCCGTGGCCGGAATAGCCCATCGCGTACCAGACCCCCTCATGGTAGCCGGCGCGCGGGTAGCGGTCCTTGGTCATATCGACCAGCCCGCCCCAGCAATAGTCGATCTTGACATTCGCGAGTTGCGGGAAGATCGCCGCGAGGCTTGCCCGCAATATCTGTCCGCTCTTGGCATCCGAGCGCTGGTCCGACGTCGCCGAGAAACGCGCGCGGCCGCCGAAGATCAGTCGCTTGTCGGCTGCGAGCCGGAAGTAATTGCCGATGTTCATCGAGGTCACGCATGTGCGGTTGCCCGGCATGGTGGCAGTGATCTCGGCGTCGCTCAACGGCCGCGTGGCGATGATGAAGCTGCCGACCGAGATGAGCCTGCGGCGGAAATAGCTGAAATTCGGCGTCGTGTAGGCACCCGTCGCCACCAGCACATTGTCGGCGCTGATCTTACCGCGGGATGTTGTCAGCTCGTGTCTGGTTCCTGATTGCCTGCGGTCCGTCACCCTGGCGTTCTCGTGGATGACCGCGCCGTGGCGAGCGGCGGCCGTGGCGAGGCCGGCCACATAGCGGCCCATATGCATCATGGCGCTCTTTTTCGACAGCATCGCGCCATGGAATGGCGAGCCGATCTCGGATTTGAGATCCACCGCCGACAGCAGCGCCGTATCCGGATCAACCTCGGCATGGATGGCTTCGAAGTTGCGGGCGATCGCTTCGAAATGCTGCCGCTTGGACGCGAGCTTCAATTTGCCGGCGCGGCGGAAATTGCAGTCGATGCCTTCCTCCGCGATCAGCGCCTCGATGGTGTCGACGGCATCGTCCAGCGCCCGGTAGAGCGCGATCGCGCGCTCCTTACCGAGTTCCGCCTTTGCCGAAAGATAGCTGTGGGCGAGACCGTTGTTCAGATGCCCGCCATTGCGCCCCGACGCACCCCAGCCGACCCGCTCAACTTCCAGCACCACCACCTTGGCGCCGGCTTTCGCCAGTTGGCGCGCCGCGGCGAGGCCGGTAAAGCCGCCGCCGACGATTGCCGCATCATAGTGGCCCTCGACCGGGCCTTGCGCCCCGCCGGAAAAGAGCGGGGCGGTATCATGCCAGTAGGAGACCAGCTTCATCGGCAATCCGCCTGTCTCAAAGCCCGACCACGCCCGGGAGACCGGAAATATTGGCGATCTCGGTGTAGCCGTAATAGGGGTTGGCAGGCTCGTGGGCGCGGTTGACCCAAACCTTGTTCTTGATGCCGAGATCATGCGCCGACATCAGGTCGTAGCGGAACGAAGACGAGCAGTGAAGGATGTCTTCCGGGCCGCAGCCCAACATGTCGAGCATATATTCGAAAGCCTTGAAGCGCGGCTTGTACGCCTGCGCCTGCTCGGCCGTATAGACGGCATGGAACGGCGCGCCGAGCTTCTCGACATTGGACATGATCTGCGCGTTCATGGCGTTGGACAGGATCACCAGCGGAATTTCCTTGGCGACCTTCGCGAGGCCTGTCGGAACATCGGCGTGTGGCCCCCAGGTCGGGACGCGCTCGTAGACCATCCTGGCGTCATCGGGGCTGAAGGCGACCCCGTTACGCTTGCAGGTGCGTTCCAGCGCATTGTGGATGACGTCGGCATAGGGCTTCCAATCGCCCAGGATCTCATCCAGCCGATAGGCGGCGAAGTTCTTGATGAACTCCTGCATGCGCGGCTCGTCGAGCCGGCTGCCGTATAGGTCGCGCGCCGCCTCCGCCATCTGGAAACTGGTCAACGTGCCATAGCAGTCGAAGGTGATGTATTTGGGCCTGAAAGAAGCCATGTCCGTCGATCTCCGGTGGAAGCGCACCCGCTCTGGGATTCACGTCATCATATGCGGGCCGGCGACGAGCCGCTTGACCGAAATCGGCTCTTCAAAAGCAGAAAGTTCCGTATCCGCCGTCAGGTTTGGCACGCTGTAGCATCTTGGCTGTCGACAAGCCCGCTATTGCGCGACGGGGAAGCGACAACCGAGGATGCTGCCAGCAGAAGATGCGGCGCGCGACCCGCGCAAAGGCGAAAGATATCGCAGAGACCGAAATCTTCAGACGATCCGCCGCGCGCCGATGACCGAGACTTGCTGGCAGACGGAAGGATACCTCATGCAGCAGGGCGAAATCGCAATCCAGGCTTTCGGGCCGGACCATATCGAGGGCGCGGTGGCGCTTTCCCGCCAGGAGAACTGGCCGCATCGCCCGCAGGACTGGCAGATGGCTCTGCAGCTTTCGAATGGCGCGGTTGCACTCGACGACCAGGGCCGGGTTGTCGGCACCATCCTGGTAACGCCCTACGGTATGGATTGCGCCATGATCAACATGGTGATCGTCGACCGGAACGCGCGCGGTATGGGACTCGGGCGCCGGCTTATGGAACAGGCCTTCGCTCTTGCGGAAGATCGGCCCCTGCGGCTTGTCGCGACAGCGGAGGGCATGCCGCTCTATCAGAAACTCGGCTTTGTGCCCTCGGGCACCATCCTGCAACATCAGGGCAGCGTCGCTCAGCTTGGCGCGCCGGACGGCGTGGGGGCGGCAAGCGCTGATGACCTGCCGGAGATCAAGGTACTGGACCGCGACGCCTATGGCGCCAACCGCGAAGCCCTGATCGACGCGCTGGCCGAGCGCGGCCAATTCGCCGTCATCCGCCGCAACGGCGCGATCGAGGCCTATGCCGCGATCCGCCCGTTCGGACGCGGCGAGGTGGTCGGCCCGGTCATCGCGGACAGCGCAGAGGAAGCCAAAGCACTGATCGGCTTCTTTGCCGCCTCGCGCCTAGGCGCCTTCCTGCGCGTCGACACCGATCGCCGGACCGGCATAGCCGACTGGCTGACGGAAATTGGCCTCGGCCATGTCGGCGGCGGCGTGGCCATGGATCGCCCGTCTCGGACGGCCGCGGCACGGGCCCGGCCAAAAGTTTATGCCCTCGCCAACCAGGCGCTCGGCTAGTGCGGAGAAAAACAATGCTCGCCAATTCGCTGATCGAACTCGACCGCGCCCATCTCATCCATCCGGTCTCCTCCTATCGCGGCCACGAGGCGCTCGGCGTGCGCGTGCTGAAGTCGGCGAAGGGCGCGACTGTCACCGACGCGTCCGGCAAGCAGTTGGTCGACGGATTCGCCGGGCTTTGGTGCGTCAATGCCGGCTATGGCCATGACAGCATCGTCGAGGCGGCTGCCCGGCAAATGCGCGAGCTTCCTTACGCCACCGCCTATTTCGATCTCGGCTCGGAGCCGGCGATCCGGCTCGCTTCGGAACTGGCCGAGCGAGCGCCGGGCGACCTCAATCACGTCTATTTCACGCTCGGCGGCTCGGACGCGGTCGACAGCACAATCCGCTTCGTCCGCTACTACTGGAATGCCAAGGGCGAGCCGCGGCGCGACCAGTTCATTTCGATCGAGCAGGGCTATCACGGGTCGTCCGTGGTCGGCGCGGGCCTGACTGCCCTCCCCGCCTTTCACGCCGGGTTCGGCATTCCCTTCGAATGGCAGCACAAGATCCCCTCCCCCTATCCTTATCGCAATCCGGTCGGCGAGGACGGCAACGCGATCATCGCCGCATCGCTCGCCGCGCTGAAGGCCAAGATCGAGGCGATCGGGCCGGAGCGGGTCGCGGCTTTCTACGCCGAGCCGATCCAGGGTTCGGGTGGTGTCATCGTGCCGCCGAAGGGCTGGATCAAGGCGATCCGCGCGCTCTGCCGGGAGTATGGCATCCTGTTCATCGCCGACGAGGTGATTACCGGCTTCGGCCGCACCGGGCCGCTGTTCGCCTGCGCGGAAGAGGACATCGTTCCCGATTTCATGACGACGGCGAAGGGCCTGACCTCGGGCTATGTTCCCATGGGCGCCGTGTTCATGGCCGACCATGTCTACCAAGTCATCGCCGATGGCGCGGGCAACGCAGCCGTCGGCCACGGCTACACCTACTCCGCTCATCCGGTCAGCGCGGCCGTCGCGCTCGAAGTCTTGAAGCTCTATGAGGACGGCCTTCTGGAGAACGGCATCAAGGCCGGCGCTCGCCTAATGGCGGGCCTGTCTGCCTTGAGCGACCATCCGCTCGTCGGCGACGTTCGCGGCCGCGGCATGCTTGCCGCGGTTGAACTGGTGACCGACAAAAAGCAGAAGACGCCGCTGCCAGCGTTGGCAATGCCTGCACGGCGGGTCTTCGACAGGGCCTGGGACAACGGCCTCATCATCCGCGCCTTTGCCAATGGCGTCCTCGGCTATGCCCCGCCGCTCTGCTGCACCGACCAAGACATCGACGCGATCATCGAGCGCACGCGGCTCACGCTCGACCAGACGCTGGCCGATCCAGATGTTCGCCGGGCCCTGGCATGACAAGCAGCGGATTTTTCGCATCTCGAAATATCGCCGGGGCCGGCGATTTCGCAATTTTGTGCCGCTGCCCCGCGCCTTTTCGGCGAATCCAGCGCGGGGGAAGTGCCAGACTATCCTTAAGACAAGGCCAGAAAGCCGGAATCTACTGGCTTCTTGAAAAGGCAACGTCTCGGACAGCACGGAATTTTGTTCTGTTCAGCACGGTTCGGCCATAGAGGAGGCTCGTTCTTGGCCAAGGCCTTCAGCGAATTCAAATACATAACCTTCGATGTCGTGGGCACGCTGATCGACTTCGAAGGCGGCATTACGGCCTGCCTGGCAGGCATTGCCGCCGAGGCCGGCGCGGCCATCGGTGGAGAAGAAGCTTTGGCGCTCTATCGGCAGGCCCGTTACATGCCGGGCGTGGGGTTGTTCCCGGACGATCTCGTGCGTGTCTACACCGCCATCGCGCCGCGGCTCGGCCTGCCGGCAGAAGAGAGATACGGTGTCCGCCTGCGGGATTCAGCCTGCGTTTGGAAAGGCTTCCCCGACAGCGCGGCGGCACTGGCCGACCTTGCCAAGTCGCACAAGCTGATCGCCATGACCAATGCACGGCGCTGGGCACTCGACCATTTCGAGCAGCAGCTCGGATCGCCTTTCTTCGCCACCTTCACCGCCGACGACACCGGCACGGAAAAACCGGACCCGGCTTTCTTCCGGAAGGTCTTCGACTTCGTAGCGGGTCGGGGCGACAGCAAAGACGACATCCTGCATGTCGCGCAGAGCCAGTACCACGACATCGGCATCTCCCGGGCGCTCGGTATGACCAATTGCTGGATCGAGCGCCGGCACGCCCAGAAGGGCTATGGCGGCACAATCGAGCCCGAGCGCTTCACCGTGCCGGACTATCACTTCACATCGATGGCCGCCCTTGGGGCTGCCGTGCGCGAGAGCCTGAAGGAGCGAACCTGAACCTAAGCCCGGAAAGCCGCAGCAAGACGAGCATACCGACCAACCAACAGAAAGGGGAATGAACATGAATGACAAGATCACCAACTGGACCGGCGCAGACGATGCCATGGTTGAAAACGCCATCCGGCGGGGTGCCAGCCGCCGCGAACTCCTCAAGATGCTGCTTGCGGGCGGCGCCGCAGTTGCCGCGGGCAGCGTCGTGCTCGGCCGTGCAACGCAGGCCGTCGCCGCCACGCCGGTTTCCGGCGGAAATTTGAAAGCGGCCGGTTGGTCGTCTTCGACCGCCGATACGCTTGATCCGGCCAAGGCGTCGCTCTCCACCGACTATGTCCGCTGCTGCTCGCTCTACAACCGCCTGACCTTCCTCGACAAGGATGGCAAGACGCAGATGGAACTCGCCGAGAGCGTCGACAGCAAGGACGCCAAGACCTGGACAGTGAAACTGCGCAAGGGCGTCACTTTCCACGACGGCAAGGATCTGACGGCCGACGACGTGGTGTTTTCGTTGAAGCGCCATCTAGACAAGGCGGTCGGCTCCAAGGTCGCCAAGATCGCCGCGCAAATGACTGGCTTCAAGGCGGTCGACAAGTCTACCGTGGAAATCACGCTCGCCGATCCGAACGCCGACCTTCCGACCATCCTGGCCCTGCACCACTTCATGATCGTGGCCGACGGCACTACGGATTTCTCCAAGGGCAACGGCACCGGCGCCTTCGTGCTGCAGACGTTCGAACCCGGCGTGCGCTCGGTGGTCACCAAGAACAAGAACTACTGGAAATCGGGCAAGCCTTACCTGGACTCCTTCGAGTTCATCGCCATCACCGACGACAGCGCCCGCGTCAACGCCCTGATTTCCGGCGACATCAATTTTGCCGCCTCGATCAATCCGCGCTCGATGAAGCTGCTGGAGAGCCAGCAGGGCTTCGAGCTGTCGAAGACGACATCGGGCAACTACACGGACCTCAACATCCGGCTCGACATGGATCCGGGCAACAAGGCCGACTTCGTGGCCGGCATGAAGTATCTCGTCAACCGCGAGCAGATCGTCAAATCGGCATTGCGTGGCCTCGGCGAAATCGGCAACGACCAGCCCGTCTCGCCGGCGAATATCTTTCACAACGCCGACCTGAAGCCGAAGGCCTTCGACCCGGACAAGGCGAAATTCCACTTCAACAAGGCGGGCGTGCTCGGCCAGTCCATTCCCGTGGTCGCTTCTGACGCTGCCACCTCGTCGATCGACATGGCGGTGATCATCCAGGCCGCCGGCGCTGATATCGGCATGAAGCTCGACGTGCAGCGCGTCCCGTCCGACGGCTATTGGGACAACTACTGGCTTAAGGCGCCGGTCCATTTCGGCAACATCAATCCGCGCCCGACGCCGGACATCCTGTTCTCGCTGCTTTACGCCTCCAACGCGCCCTGGAACGAAAGCCAGTACAAGTCCGAGAAGTTCGACAAGCTGCTCGTCGAGGCGCGCGGCATGCTCGACCAGGCAAAGCGCAAGGAAATCTACGGCGTAATGCAGACCATGATCGCCGAAGAAGCTGGCACCATCATCCCGGCTTACATTTCCAACGTCGATGCCCTCTCTAGCAAGGTGAAGGGTTTGGAGGCGAACCCGCTCGGTGGCATGATGGGCTACGCAATGGCGGAATACCTCTGGCTCGAGGCCTAAGAGGCGCGTGCCGGGATCGGTCAGCCGGTCCCCGGCACTGCATTGCGCAAGATTGTCCGGCCGAACGCAACCGCAGGGAGCGCTTCCATGAAGTCCGGGGTTCTCAAGCTCGTGGCGAAGCGGCTGGCGATTGCGGTCGTCACCCTTCTGATCGTCCTGTTCGCCGTGTTCTTCGCCACCAGCATGCTGCCCGGCGACACGGCGTCGATCCTGCTTGGCCAGGCGGCGACGCCCGAGGCGGTCGCCGGCCTGCGCGAGGCCATGCATCTCAACGATCCGGCGATCCTGCGCTTCCTGCGCTGGCTTCTCGGTCTGCTCCACGGCGACCTCGGCGCCTCCTATGCCAATCAGATGCCGGTCGCGGCGCTCATCGGCGGGCGCTTCGTCAACACCATGAAGCTCGCCGGCATCACCACGCTGATCTCGGTGCCGCTGGCGCTGACGCTCGGCATCACCGCCGCGATGCTGCGCGGCTCGCTCTACGACCGCGCCGTCACCGTGCTTTCGATCGGCGTCATCTCCGTGCCGGAGTTCATGGTCGCGACGTTGGCGGTCCTGCTCTTCGCCGTCTACCTCAGATGGCTGCCGGCGCTGTCCTCCGTCAACGAGGCGCGTTCGCTGGCGGACCTCGTGCGCATCTATGCGATGCCCGTGATCACGCTCACCTTCGTCATCTCGGCCCAGATGATCCGCATGACCCGTGCGGCGGTGATCGAGACGCTCTCCACGCCTTACGTCGAGATGGCGCTTCTCAAGGGCGCCTCGCGCAGCCGCATGGTGCTCAGGCATGCGCTTCCCAACGCTCTCGGACCGATCGTCAACGCGGTGGCGCTCTCGCTGTCCTATCTGGTCGGCGGCGTCATCATCGTGGAGACGATCTTCAATTATCCCGGCATCGCCAAGCTGATGGTCGATGCGGTCGCGACCCGCGACCTGCCGCTGATCCAGAGCTGCGCGATGATCTTCTGCCTCGGCTATCTCCTGCTCATCACGGCCGCCGACATCATCGCCATCATGTCCAACCCGAGGCTCAGATGACGATGGCGCGCGCGGCATCTTCCCGACGGTCCTTCCTGGGCCACAGCTACAATCTCGTGGGCGTCGTCGCCTCGTTGGTCATCCTGGCGTGGACGCTCGTGGCGATCTTCGCGCCCTACATCATTCCCCATCCGATCGGCGACATCGTCGACGACGACTATTTCGGGCCGATGCGCCAGGGACTCTGGCTCGGTTCCGACTATCTGGGCCGCGACATGCTCTCCAGGGTCCTGATGGGCGCTCGCTACACCGTCGGCATATCGCTCGCCGCCGTCTCCATCGCCTGCTTCTCGGGCGTCGTGCTGGGGATGATCGCGGCCGTCACCGGCGGCTGGCTCGACAGCTGCCTCAGCCGCTTCCTCGACGCCATGAATTCCATCCCCAGCAAGCTGTTCGGCCTTGTCGTTGTCGCCGCGGTCGGCTCGTCGATCCCCGTGCTGATCCTGACGCTCGCCGTCATCTACGTCCCTGGCGCCTACCGCTTCGCGCGGGCGCTCGCGGTGAACATCAACACCATGGACTTCATGACCGTCGCCCGCGTGCGCGGCGAAAGCACCGTCTATCTCATCGGCTCCGAGATCCTGCCCAACATCATCCGCCCGGTGCTGGCCGATTTCGGCCTGCGCTTCGTCTTCATCGTGCTCCTGCTCTCCGGCCTGTCCTTCCTCGGGCTCGGCCTGCAGCCGCCGCTAGCCGACTGGGGCGCGCTGGTGCGCGAGAACATCGGCGGCCTGCCCTTCGCGGCGCCCGCCGTCATTGTGCCCTCGCTGGCGATCGCCAGCCTCACCATCAGCGTCAACCTCTTAATCGATAATCTGCCGCAGAAGATCAGGGACCGGGACGCATGACCAATCTCGTCGAGGTCAGGAAGCTGACGATCGAGGCGACGACCGATTCGGGACGTCTGGTCGAGATCATCAAGGGAGTCAGCCTCGACATCGCCGAGGGCGAGATCATCGCCCTGATCGGCGAGAGCGGCTCGGGCAAGACAACGGTGGCGCTCTCGCTCATGGGCCACGCGCGACCCGGCTGCCGGATCACCGGCGGCGAGCTCAACGTGAACGGCAAGAACATGGCTGCGCTTTCCGAGAAGGAACGCGCCAGGTTGCGCGGCACAGACATCGCCTATGTTCCGCAAAGCGCGGCCGCCGCCTTCAATCCCTCGTCTACGATCATGGAGCAGGTGATCGAGGTCACGCGCATCCACCGGCTGATGCCGCCCGAGCAGGCGCGAAAGCGCGCGGTCGAGCTGTTCCGCGCCTTGTCGCTGCCGGACCCGGAAGGGATCGGTGCGCGCTATCCGCACCAGGTTTCGGGCGGGCAATTGCAGCGCCTGGCGGCGGCCATGGCGCTCATCGGCGATCCCAAGCTGGTCATCTTCGACGAACCGACGACGGCGCTCGACGTAACGACGCAGATCGACGTGCTCAAGGCGTTCAAGTCGGTGATGAAGGCGGGCGGGATAGCCGGTGTCTATGTGTCACACGACCTCGCGGTCGTCGCCCAGATCGCCGACCGCATCGTGGTGCTGAAGGGCGGCGAAGTGCAGGAGACCGGCACGACGGCTGAGCTCCTTTCAGCCGCCAAGCATCCTTACACGCGCGAGCTGCTCGCCGCCTTCGAACCGAAGCCGCGCCAGGCGCGGGCGGACGCAGAGGCTGCAACGAAAGAGCTGCTGCGCATCGACAATGTGACGGCCGGCTACGGCCCGGCGCGGGATAACGGATTGCCCCTTATCCGGGCGGTCGATTCGGTAAGCCTGGTCGTGGAGAAGAGGCGCAATCTCGGGGTCATCGGGGAGTCCGGCTGCGGAAAATCGACGCTGGCGCGGGTCATCGCCGGGATTCATCCGGCTGCAGCCGGCGACATCGTCTTCGACGGCAAGCAACTGGAGCGCGCCGCCAGGAAACGCAGCCAGGACCAGCTGCGCGAGATGCAGATCGTGTTCCAGTATGCCGATACCGCGCTCAATCCGGCCAAGCCGGTCGAGGACATCATCTCCCGCCCGCTGGCCTTCTATCACCGGCTCGACAGGCAGCAGCGCTCGAAGCGCGTCGACGAGCTGCTCGACATGGTGCGCCTGCCGAGGGCGCTGCGCTACCGTCATCCGGCGGAGCTGTCAGGCGGGCAAAAGCAGCGCGTGAACTTCGCGCGCGCGCTCGCGGCATCGCCCAAGCTCATCATCTGCGACGAAATCACCTCGGCGCTCGACACGGTGGTGGCATCCGCCGTGATCGAGCTGCTCAAGGAACTGCAGCGCGAGCTCGGACTGTCCTACATCTTCATCAGCCACGACCTCTCGGTCGTCGAGGCAATCTGCGACGAGATCATGGTCATGTACAAAGGCCAACGGGTGGAGCAGATTACGCCCGACAAGGTCAAGACGCCCAGCCACCCCTACTCCAAGCTCCTGTTCTCCTCCGTGCCGAAGCTCGATCCGACCTGGCTCGACGGCCTCGTCCGCGACCCCGAGCTCGTCAGCCAGTACGGCCACCGGTGACTGTATCGGAAGCAACAAGCCGGTCCCGACCGCAGGGGGTTTCGCCCGCCTATAATTGCGAGCAGAGCCGGTACGCCTCGTAGATCGAGGAGTAGATGTCCCTGCTGGCAACGGCGTCTCCAATGCGGTGCAACACGAACGATCCAGCAAGCTGCGGCCTGTCGTCCCCTTGGGTCCTCGCTCCCGTCATGAGCGCGATGTCGGTGACGCCGTTGTTGGCGGAGCGGGCTCGCAAGTCCTGATAGACGTCTTCCATGGGTACGGTGCCCCGCTCGACGATGAGTTGGGCCGCGGTCATTTCCGTTTCTGCACCGGTGAGCTCATGCCGGAACCTGGCGGTAATCCCGTTGCCCTGGCGCGCTGCCTTGACCAGGCGTAGGTCGCCGATAACCCGGATGCCGAGCTGCGAGGCGCGTTTGCGGAAACTCACCCTGTCCGGATAAGGCGTTTCGACCGCCAACGTGTCGTCCGCGGTGGCCAGCGTGACCACGCGGCCCATGCGGGCCAGATGCAGGGCGCAGGAAACGGCGGCCTGGCGTCCAGTCTCATCGTAGATGAGCACATAGTCTTTCGCCGGCACGCCCCCCGTCAACACGTCCCAGACGCTGTCGCAGTGCTCGGCACCATCCAGCCACTCCATGTCGGGAACGCCTCCGGTTGCGACGATCACCGTGTCGGGTCTCGCGGCAAGAACGGCCTTCGCATCGGCGCAGGTATTGAGCCGCACATCCACCCCAAGGCGCGCGAGCTCGTCGGTGCGCCAGTCGACTATGCCGATCAGATCCTTGCGATCGGACGCCGAGGCCGCGACGAGCACCTGACCGCCAAGCCGCGCCCCGGCTTCCAGAAGGGTCACGCTGTGCCCGCGCTCGGCGGCGACCCGGGCTGCCTCCATCCCGCCAGGACCACCGCCGACCACGACCACCCTTCTCGGCGTTTCGGCCCGGTCGATGATGTGGCTGACGATCGTTTCGTGGCCGCTGGCGGGGTTGTGGATGCAATGGACCTTCTTGTACAGGCAGTAGGACGCGCCGACGCACGGGCGGATGCGATCTTCTTCTCCCTGCATCACCTTGTTGATAATATGGGGGTCGGCGATATGCGCCCGGGTCATGCCGACCAGGTCGACAAGGTTCTCGCGGATCGCATGGCGCGCCGTGGCTACGTCCCGAATGGCTGCAGCGTGGATGACGGGCAGCCTGGTTTCCCGCTTGAACTGCCCCACCAGCGGCATGAACGGCGCGCTCTGGCTGAACATGCCGGGCATGTTCTGCTCGGCCAAGGACAGCTCGGTGTCCATGCGGCCAAAGATGCAGTTGAAGAAGTCGATATGGCCTTCCCGCTCGAACAGGCGGGCGAAGGCAAGGCATTCCTCGAAATCCGACCCGCCGTCGACCGCCTCGTCGATCACGAACCGGATGCCGACGGCGAAGTCGTCGCCCACCGCGCGACGGATCGCCTCATGGACCATCAGGCCGAAGCGCGCGCGGTTTTCCAGCGAGCCGCCTAAGGTATCCGTGCGTCTGTTGGTTCTGCGCGACAGGAATTGACCGATCAGATGCCCGCCGGTGACCGTCTCGACGCCGTCAAGGTCGCCGTCGCGGCAGCGCCTGGCGGCGCTGGCGTAGTCCTTAATAATCCTGCTGACGTCGTCGGCATCCATCTCCTTCGGGAAATTCCGGTTTCTGATCTCGCGAACGCGCGACGGCGCGACCGGCGGGAGCCAGTTGCCGGCATAGGCAGTAGCGCGCCGGCCGAGATGCGACACCTGGCACATGACGGCGGCACCGTGGCGGTGGATCCGCTGCGACAGCGCCTGGAGATGGGGAACTATGCGATCGCTCGAAAGGTCCAGCTGACCGCCGCCCCAGCCCGAGTCGGGCGAAGTCATCGCCGAGCCACCCACCATGGTCATCGCCAGGCCGCCGCGCGCCTTCTCCTCATGGTAGCGCTGGTAGCGCTCAAGCGGCAGGCCGCCATCGTCCAGCATCGAAGCATGACTGGTGCTGACGACGCGGTTGCGCAGCGTCAGACCCTTGAGCCGAAACGGCTGAAGCAGCGGATCGCTGGATGTCTTGCCTGCCGGAGCTGCGGCTGCGTTCACGTCCTGCTCCACCCCATTCATGAGGGTTATAGTTTGCCATTTGCGGGACTGTGGAAAGCTTGAAAATTGTTGGGACCACTATACGCTGGACGTATGGCTGGTTTCGCGAAACTCGTTCCCTCCGCGCGCGGGCTGCTTGTCTTCGAGGCGGCCGTCCGGTCGGGCAGTTTCACGGCCGCTGCCCGGGAATTCAACGTCACGCAACCGTCCGTCAGCCGCAGCATCACCCAGCTCGAGGCCGACCTTGGCGTCGCTCTTTTCGCGCGGGGTCCGACGGGACTGACCCCTACCGCAGACGGCCGCGTGCTCTATTCGGCGGTGCGCGAGGGATTTGACGGCATCGAGGAAGCGATCCGCGGAATCAAGCAGAGCGGCGCTGCAAAGCCGGTCGTTACCCTCTCACTTTCGAGTTCTCTCGTGACGCATTGGTTCGTGCCGAGGCTCGGGGCATTCAACGCAAGATTTCCAGATGTGGACCTGCGATTCGAACTGATCGCCGGTGTTCTGCGAGGCCCCGCCGAGAATGTCGACCTTGCCACGAGAATCCTGGCCGATGACGACATGCACTATCATCGCTGGGCATTTTCACCGGAAATCATCGTTCCGGTGTGCAGCCCCTCCTACCTGTCGCGCCACGGCTGGCTGAATCATGACTCGGACGGCGAAGGTCATGCCCTCATTCACCTCACCGACGCCAAGCTGCAGTGGCTGGATGCCTGGGGCAACGCAGGCGACCGCAGGACCAGCAGGGCAAAGTGGCTCGAATTCCCGGATTACGCCGTCGTGCTTCAGGCCGCGATGAACGGGGAAGGCGTGGCGCTCGGCTGGCTCAGCAACGTTTCAGGAGCGTTGCTTCAGGGAAGCCTTGTCCCGGCCTCGGACAGGCAGATCAACACCGGCCGGATCCATCAGCTGATTGCGCCGCGCGCGAGGCCGGTACGGCCGGTCGTCTCCGATATCTGCGCCTGGATGATCGCCGAGATGCAAGCCGAACTGAAAGCGTTGCACGCAATATTGCGACCGGGCGTCTTGCAAGCGACGGCCTGACCATCTCGTTGAAAAGCGGCCTGCCAAGCGCCTAGCGCGTGGGATCGATGAAGGGGCCAGGCTTGAGGAAAACGGCGCCTCACATCGGAAATAGACTGGGCAGCGGCATGTGCGCCTTGACGATGGGAGACTTCAGCACCACGAAGCTGAAATACTTGTCGATGCCGATATCCATGTCGGTCAGCCGCTCCATGATCGTCTGGTACTCGCCGATGCCGGCGGTCACGAACTTTATCAGGTAATCGTACCCGCCCGACACGAGGTGGCACTCGATGACCTGGTCGATCTTCTCGACTACGGCGAGGAAGCGGGCGAAGTCCACCTGGCGGTGGTTCTTCAAAGTGATCTCGGTGAATACGGTCAGCGTCTGGCCGAGCTTGCCGATATTGATCTGCGCGGAATAGCCTTCGATGTAGCCTTCCGACTGGAGCTTCTTCACCCGCATCAGGCAAGGGCTCGGCGACAGATGCACCAACTCGGCCAACTCTACATTGGTGATGCGGCCGTTCTTCTGCAATTCGTGCAGAATCTTGATGTCGATCCGATCCAGTTTCACGGCCGTCTCCGTAGAAAGGCTCCGCAGCACAAAATGCTGCCGCGCTCGTTGCTATTGACCCTACCACAGCCCGCCGGCCTGTCCATCGGGGCGGATACCGCTTTGAAACGCAGAGGCTCCCGATTTCGACCGAGCCGCCGGAATAAAATTCTGCCTCAGCCTCAACTGCAGCAGCGGCTGCCTGCGCAAGGCGCTAAACTGACGCTTCGAGGTGGAGAGACCATGCGCGCGCCGCTGCAGCAAATCGAGACGTCCGGCGAACTGCCGCAATCCGCCGATGCGGTGGTGATCGGCGGCGGCATCGTCGGCGTCTTCGCGGCCTATTATCTGGCAAGACGCGGCATGCAGGTCGCGCTTGTCGAGAAGGGACGCATCGGCGCCGAGCAATCCAGCAGGAACTGGGGTTGGTGCCGCCAGCAAAACCGCGACGCCCGCGAGCTGCCGATGGCGACCCGAAGCCTCGATCTGTGGGAGCGCTTTGCCGCGGAAACCGGCGAGGACACGGGCTTCCGCCGCTGCGGGCTGCTCTATCTCAGCAATGACGAGGCGGAATTGGCCGGCTGGGCGCGCTGGCGCGACTTCGCCAGAACGGCGGGCGTCACTACGCACATGCTCGACGGCGCCGAGGCCGGCGAACGGGGGCGCGCTACCGGCCGCCCCTGGAAGGGCGGCGTCTTCTCGCCGACCGACGGCACGGCCGATCCGTCGCGGGCGGCGCCCGCGGTCGCCCGCGCCATCCTCAAGCTCGGCGGCAGCGTGCACCAGAATTGCGCTGCGCGCGGCATCGAGACCGAGGGCGGCCGTCTGAGCGGCTTGGTCACGGAAAGCGGGACGATCCGGACGAAGGCGGCGGTGCTGGCGGGCGGCGCCTGGGCCTCCTCCTTTTGCCGTCAGTTCGGCTTCCGCTTTCCGCAGGCCTCGATCCGCTCCTCCATCCTGTCCGTCTCGCCCGGCGCGGACGGCCTGCCGGATGCGCTGCACACGGCACGGATCTCGGCCACGCGTCGCGGCGACGGCGGCTACACGCTCGCGATCAGCGGCCGAGGACGCGTGGACGTGACGCCGCAGCAGCTGCGCTTCTCTCCGCAGTTCCTGCCGATGTTCTTGAAGCGGTGGCGCAGCCTCGCGCCCGGCGGGCTGCAGGGCGTGCGCTCCGGCCACGAAACGCTGCAACGCTGGCGGCTCGACCGGCAGACGCCGATGGAGCGGATGCGCATCCTCGATCCGGTCCCGGATCGGGCGACCATCCGCCTGACCCATGCCCGCGCGCTCGAGCTGCTGCCGGCGCTGCGCCGGACCAGGATCAGCGCGGCCTGGGCGGGCTACATCGACAGCACGCCGGACGGCGTGCCCGCCATCGGCGAGATACCGAACATCCCAGGTTTCTTCCTGGCTGCCGGCTTCTCGGGACACGGCTTCGGCATTGGACCCGGCGCCGGACACCTCGTCGCCGATCTGGTCACCGGATCGGAACCGATCGTCGAGCCGGAATCCTACGATCCAAGGCGCTTCGACGCCTCGGCCTGGGGCAAGGTCGCCGACTTCTAGAGCAGTTCCAGGAAAAGTGTGTGACGGTTTTCCGTCCGGAATTGCGTAAAAACAAAGAGATAGAGCGGTTCGCTGTTTCCTCGAAACGGTGAAACGCTCTAGCACCAAGCGTAGCTTTCGCGGTCGCATCAGCCCTCCCGAAGATAGGCGCCGATCGGCGCCGGCCGGACAGGGGCCTGCCCGCGAAAGCGGCCGACCGCTTCCGGTGTACAGCCGGCTTGCGCCGCGACGAGCTCGACGGCGGCCAATTGGCAATAACGCCCCTGGCAACGCCCCATGCCAGCGCGTGAGAGCGACTTCACCCTGTTGGCCTCGCCGCCGCCGAAACCCGCGCCCTCGCGCACGGCTCCGGCAATCACGTTCTCGCAGCGGCAGACGATCGCGTCGTCGGGAAGTGTCCGCACCATGGCAGCCGGCCAGGGAAAGGCGCTGGCCAACCCGCGCGCGAAGCGCTCGAGCCGCGTGAGCTTGCGCAGGTCGGCGCCGACGGAGGGCGCCGGACGCCCAAGATCGGCAAGGCAGGCCGCCGCGGCAAGACGTCCCGCGATCTCCGCTCCGTCCGCCCCGAGCAGACGGACGCCATCGCCGGCAAGGTAGACTCCGTTGCCGGCCCGCCCGATCCCGTCGGTCACCGGCAGCCATTGCCGCCATTGCTCGTCATAGATGAAGGCGCATCCCGCCAAGTCGGCCAAATGCGTCTCCGCCCGCAGGTGCCAGCCCATGCCGATCATGTCGCATGGGGTTAGGTGCTCCCGGCCGCCGGCGTCGCGCCAGAGCAGCGCCGTGACACCGGACGCGTCGGCCTCGATCCGCTCCAGCTTGACGCCCGCATGATAGCGCCGGCCGAGCCGCGCCCGCAGGGCCAGGCCGCGCAACGCGACGATTGGTCGGGCGGCAAGTCCCCGGAACCCACGCATCTGCTGGCGCCAGGAAGAAGTGTCCAGCACCGCCGCCACGTCAGCTCCGGCCTTGAGGAGCTGGGCGCCGACCAGCGTCAGCAGAGGCCCAGATCCGATCAGGACGATCCGCCGCCCGAGGGCGACGCCCTGCGCCTTGAGCGCGATCTGCGCCGCGCCGAGACTGTAGACGCCGGCGTTCTGCCAGCCGGGAACCGGAGCGATCCGGTCGGATGCGCCGGTGGCAAGGATCAGGCGGTCATAGCCGATCGCCTGCACGCCGCCCTCCCCCAGCACGTGCAGCCGCCCGTCATGCGCGGCAATCACCGAGCTGCCGGCGCGATAAGTGAGCCGCCCTTCTTCGGCCAGTTGGTCGAAAAGCGCGTGCAGCGCCCGCGCCTTCGCCGCCTCAGACCCGTAGAGCTCCTCCGGCGGGCGGACGAACCCGGCTGGCGGGCGGCGATAGATCTGCCCGCCGGCGCGATGCCCCTCGTCTATCACCATCGGGTGAAGCCCGGCCTCCACTAACGTCGCGGCGGCCCTTATGCCGGCAGGGCCGGCGCCCACGATCACGATCCGCGGCGTCCCGCTCACGGCCAGCTCTCCGGCGGCGTCGTGCGCAATCGCATGCCGTCGGTGACGGGCGTCGAGCAGGCGCGCAGGCGCGGTCCTTCCTCCTGCCACACCCAGCAGTCCTGGCAGGCACCCATCAGGCAAAAGCCGGCGCGCGGTTCAGGCCCGAACTCGGATTTTCGCAGGACGTGGCCCGACGCCAGGATAGCGGTCAGCACGGTGTCGCCCGCCAGCGCGCCGCGCATCTCGCCGTCAAGAAAAAACCGCTCCTTTGCCCGGGCGCGCTCGGCCAGCCGGACGATGCGGCCTTCCGTGATCATTCCGCGGCCTCCCGCTCCGGGCTCGGACGAGGCAGCTCGGGAAACCGTTCGCAGACTGCATCGAAGGCCGCCTGGACGCCCTCCGGCCCCGAACGCCCCTTCATGCGGCGGAAGATCTCCGTCTTGGCGAAGAACCGCCAGTGGATCGGCAAGGCGTCCAGCAGCGCATGGAGCCGGTCATAGGCTGCCCGCGTCCACTGCGCTTCGTAGCCTTCGCGCTCCGGACCGAAATGGAAATGGCCGGTGGGCGATTGCTGCCGCGCGCGCAGCCGCTCTGTCGCCTGTGCGTCGACCTCCCCGCCGCGGATGACGACGCCATAATCGCGCTCGGCCGAGGCTGCCGAGACGTAGCCGCGACGCACGTCCTGCGCCACCCGCCAAGGCTCGCGCCGATGCGGATCGCCGCGCCCGCCGCCGCCGGCGGAGCGAATCTCCAGCACGTCGCCGGGCTGCAGCACCGCCGTATCGATGTTGCCCAGCCGACGCTCGTGCTCGGTCCCCGGATTGACGGCCATGTCCGACAGGCCGGCCGCCTTGCCGCCCAGCACGCCCCAGGGACGGAAGAAGCTGCGGTCGCGGTTGCGCGCCGTGATCCGGGAGTCGGGGGCGAAGACGCGGAAGGCCATCTCGGTCGCCAACCCGCCGCGCCAGCGGCCCGCGCCGCCGCTGTCCCTGGCAAGCCCGTACTTCACGAACTCCACCGGCGTCTCGGTCTCGGTAATCTCAATCGGCGTGTTCTTGAGATAGGCAGCATCGGCGCCCGATCCGTTGGTGCCGTCGCGATGCGGCATCGCGCCGCCGCCGCCCACCACGGGGTTCACCGCTGCGATGACGCTCCGGCTCGTCCGCTCGTCGACAGTCATGACGTTGACGATGCAGTTGTTGCCGGCCGGAGCCGCGGGCAGCCGCTCCGGCACCGCCTGCGAGAAGGCGCCGAAGATGACCGAGCGCAGCCGGGCGCAGGTGAGCGAGCGCATGCCGACGGCAGCGGGATGGACCGGGTTCAGCACCGAACCTTGCGGCGTGATGCAGCTGAAGGGCCGCGTAAGGCCGGTATTGAGCAGGAGCTTCGGGTTGAGCGTGTAGAGCACGTAGTAGACGCCGACGAGCAGCATGGTGTGGCGCGGGTCGCCGCCCGAGGGCACGTTGAGCGAGGAGCCGAGCTGCGGATCGGAGCCAGTGAAGTCGAGCACCGCTTCGTCGCCCTTGATCGTCAGCGCCAGCTTCAGCCGGCAGGGATTGGCCTCGACCGAATCCTCGTCGGCATAGTCGGCGAATTCCCATGTGCCGTCGGGCATGGAACGCAGCACGTCGCGCGCCTGCGCCTCCGCATGGTCGAGCAGCGCGGCGACGCCTTCGATGAAGCCGGCCTTGCCGAACTTCCTAACCATCGCCTGGATCTTGCGCTCGCCGGTGTTGAGCGCGCCGACCAGTGCCTTGATGTCGCCGATATTGAGGTCGGGCTTGCGCACATTGGTGCCCATTATCCGCAGGATCGCGTCGTCGAAGACGCCTTCGCGCACCAGCTTCATCGGCGGAAAGCGGATGCCTTCCTGATGAATCTCGGTCAGTGCGCGGCTGAGCGAAGCCGGCACCGCGCCGCCCATATCAGTGTTGTGGATATGTCCTCCGGTCCAGGCGATGATCTCGCCGTCGACGAAGACCGGCTTCCACAGATGCGTGTCGGGCGCGTGCGTGGCGACATGGCCTGAATAGGGATCGTTGGTGAAGGCGACGTCGCCCGGTCGATAATCATCCACCATCGCGATCGCGCGGTGATAGGAAAGGCCAGGATACCAGGTGGCGCCGAGTTCCATCGGCACGGCGAAGGTCGCGCCCGAGCGGTCCATCAGCATCACCGTGAAGTCCTGCGTTTCCTTGACGAAGGCCGAATGCGCGGTGCGGTGCAGCGTGTGCGCCATGTTCTCGGCCGCCGCGCGGGCGTGGTTGGCCAGAACCTGAAGGTTTGTACGGTCGAACAACGGCGTCACTCCGCGAAGGTCAGCAGCAGGTTGAGATGGCGGTCGACGCGTGCCTCTGTTCCCGCGGGAATAGCAAAGGTGGTGTCTTCCTGCACCACCACGGCGGGCCCGCGGAAGGTGCTGCCGGGCACAAGCGTCTGCCGGTCGTGCAGATCGACGGTCTCGACGCCCGGGCCTGTGTAGACAGGCAGTCGGCGCGCCGGGAGGGCCGGGGCTTCGATCTCGTCGGTCTCCGGAAAGGACAGCGCCGGACCCGCGCCTATCGCCGACAGCCGGACATTCACAAGCTCGATCTCGCCCTCCGGATCGTGGAAATCGTAGAGCTGCTCATGCGTGCGGTGGAAGGCCTGCTCGATCGCGGCCGCATCGCCGTCGGCCAGCCATTCCGGCGAAAGGACGACCTCGATCTCAAAGCTCTGGCCGACATAGCGCATGTCGCAGGAGAGGCAGAGTTCTGCGGCCGCATCGTGCCCCTGCGCCGCGAGCCAGCCTCGACCCTCTTGCGCAAGCGCCTCGAAGGCTTCGCGGATCGCGGGAAGCGATGCGCCCGACAGCGGGCTGAAGATCGTGCGGATGAAGTCACCGCGCAGATCCGCCACAAGCCCGCCCAGCGCCGACACAACGCCCGGGCGACGCGGCGCCAGGACGCGCTTCATGCCAAGCTCGCGAGCAAGGAAGGCGCCGAGCATGGGGCCGCCGCCGCCGAACGGCATCAGCGTGAAATCGCGCAAGTCGACCCCGGCGCGCGAGGCGAGCTTCTCGACCTCGACGAACATCTCCGACACCGCGATGTCGAGGATCGCCTGCGCGGTCTGCTCCACCGGGCGACCGAGCCGCGCGGCAAGCTCGCCGACCGCGCGATGCGCCAGACCGGTATCGATCCTCAGCTGGCCATAGGCCATCTCGCTGTGACCGAGCCATCCGCACACCACCATGGCGTCCGTGACCGTCGCCTGGTCGCCGCCGCGGCCATAGCATGCCGGTCCCGGCGTCGAGCCCGCCGACTCCGGCCCGACGCGCAGCACTCCTTGCGCGTCGACGCTGGCGATCGAGCCGCCGCCGACGCCGATCGAGCTCACCGACACGGAAGGGATATGGAGCGGAAATTCGCCGATCAGCTCGCCGGTGCCGAATTGCGGCTCGCCGCCGATGATGAGCGCGAAGTCGGCCGAGGTCCCGCCGATGTCGAGGGTAAGGACCTTGTCCTCGCCCGCCCGGCGCGCCAGCCACGAGGCGCCGATGACGCCGGAGGCCGTTCCCGACAACAGCATGTTGACGCAGGCGCGCTTGCCTTCTGCCGCGTTCATCAACCCGCCATTCGACTTGGTCAGCATCGGGCGTGCAGGCACGCCGCAGCCCTTCAGCCGCTCTTCCAGCGCCGTCAGGTAGCCCGAGACGCGGGGATGGACATAGCCGTTGAGAATGGCCGTCGAGCTGCGCTCGTATTCGCGGATGACCGGCCACACCTCGGCGGAGGTGAAGACGAAGAGATCGGGTGCCAGGCGTTCGATTGCCGCTTTTACCAAGGCTTCCTGCGCGGCGTTGCGCCAGGAATGGAGGAACGACACGATGATGCCCCGCGCTCCTTTCGCTTTCGCAGCCGCGAGCGCGCTTGCCACCGCCGCCATGTCCAGCGTCCGCGTTTCACCGCCATCGGCGCGCATGCGAGCCGGAATGCCGAAGACCATGTCGCGCGAGATCAGTGGGTCCGGCCGCGAGCAGAACAGCGAATACATGTCCGGCATGCGAAGCCGCGCGAGCTCGATCACGTCCTCGAAGCCGGCATTGGTGAACAGGGCGAGCGACGCGCCCTTGCGCTGGATGATGGTGTTGATGCCGACAGTCGTGCCGTGCACGAAGCGCGTCATATGCGCAGCGTCAAAGCCTTCGCGCTCCGCCAGGAGGGCAAGGCCCGTCATCAGCTCGGCGCCCGGATCCTCGGGCGTCGTCAGCACCTTCAGCGAAGCGACCCGGCCGGAACGGGTTTCGAGTGCGCAGAAATCGATGAATGTGCCGCCGATATCGACGCCGACCTTCCAGTCGGCTTCGTTCCGCGCCTCATCCGCCGCGCTTGCGACCGCACCGTCCATGAGCCGTTCTCCCTGTCTGCCAACCGAAAGCTGGCACGGCAGGAGGGTGCGGGTCCAAGACGTATGATGGGCAAATATATAAGTCTTGCTTATGCCCTGGAGCCTCGCTCGCCCAGGACAATGGAACAGGCCGCGCGGATTTCATCGCGCATCATCTCGTCGGCCCGCGAAAGGGCTCGCGCGCGCGAGGTGAGCAGCGCGATCGGAAATTTCGGTCCCGCCGCGAGCGGCCTGACGGCAAGCCCGGCGAATTGCTGCCACGGCAGCAGCGCGTCGACGAGGGCGATGCCCAGACCGGCCTGGACGAAGCCGACCGCGGAGATGGATGCGTCGATCTCGAGCGACGGCGAAAGCGCCGCTCCCTCGGCGCGGGCAGCATGAGCCAGCTCGTCGGCGGGACGGGTGTTTCCGCGATAGGAGATCAACTCTTCCCCGGCAAGATCGGCGAGCGTCAGCTCGGTCTTCTTCCGCAACGCGTGGCCGGCGGGCAGCAGGCATGCGAAGCCGATGCTGCCGATCACCTCGGCCTCCATGTCGGGAGGCAGGCGATCGTCCATAGCGACTCCGAGGCTGACATCGCCGGCGCGCAGCATGTCGACGATCGCGGCGATCGGGGCGCTATGCGAACGCAGCAAAATGTCGGGATGCTGCACCCGGAACCGGGTGAACGCGCGCGGCAGGATCGCCATGGCCGGCGGCGGCGACGCAGCAACCCGCACCAGCCCGGCGCGGCCCAGGCGGAGATCGGTGGTCTTGCGGCGCAGCCCGTCAAGCCCTGCCGACAGCCTCTCGGCATCGGGGAAGATCTCGAGCGCGTCTGGGGTCGGCCGCAGCCGGCCCCTGACCCGCTCGAACAGGGTGAAGCCGAGCTCGTCCTCGGTGTGGAGCAGGATCTGGCTGAGCGCGGGCTGGGAGATGTTCAGCATCCGCGCCGCGGCGGTCACGGTGCCGGCGCGCATGACGGCGATGAACACTTCAAGCTGCCGCGCCCGCATTGCAACTCCATAGGTCAAGCTTATGGCTCTCGTCCGAACCCATCTTTGACGCAATGCCATAGCGCGGACAAGAGTGTCGCGTTCAAGGATCGTCTGCCTATAAAAGGAACGGCTATGGATGTGATCGTGCTGGGCGGCGGACTGATGGGGACGGCTTCGGCCTATTTCCTCGCCCGGCGCGGCGCCCGCGTGACGCTCATCGAGCGCAATCGGATCGGCAGCGGGGCGACCGTCGCCTCCTTCGGCAACATCAGGCGCACGGGGCGTCATCTCGCCCAGCTTCCGCTGGCCCACCGCTCGCTTCAGCTGTGGGGCCAGGCCGAAAAAATGCTGGGGCGCGACGTGGAATTCCGCGCCACCGGCCATATCCGGCTGATCTTCGATGAAGGCAGTCTCTCCGACATGCGGGCCTATGCTCAAGCCGCGCGGCCCTGGGGGCTCGAGCTGGAGGAACTCGGCCCGGGCGAGATCCGTGCGCGTTTTCCCGGCCTCGGTCCCGACGCGATCGCGGCGTCGTTCTCGCCGCAGGACGGCAGCGGCAATCCGCGGCTGATCGCACCGGCCTTTGCCGCGGCCGCCCGCAAGCTGGGCGCGGAAATCGTCGAGGAAGCCCAGGTCGAAAAGATCGAGCGGGCCGGCTCCGGTTTCCTCGTCGCCTGTTCAAAAGGCGCTTTCGCCGCCGAATGCCTGCTCAACACGGCGGGTGCCTGGGGCGCGTGCATCGCCGCGCTGTTCGGCGAGGAGGTTCCGCTCGACGCCCGCGGCCCGCAGATGGGCGTGACTGAGCCGCTGCCGCACCGTATCCTGCCGGTGGTCGGCATCTGGACGCGCGACAAGGACTATGGCGCCTATCTGCGCCAGGTCGAGCGCGGCAACATCGTCTTCGGCGGCGCGGCCGAAAGGGTGCCGGTCGACCTCGATCCAGGCCATGCGGCCGCCGACCCCATGCGCCTGCCGCCGCAGCTGCGCGCCGTCGCGCGGCTGCTGCCTTCAATTGCGCAGGCCGCGGTCATCCGCACCTGGTCCGGCTGCGAGGGTTATGTGCGGGACATGCTGCCGGTCATGGGGCGCTCGGCGACAACGCCGGGCCTGTTCCACGCCTTCGGCTTCAGCGGACACGGCTTCCAGCTCGGTCCGGGCGTCGGCGACGCCATGGCCGAGCTGATCATGACGGGCCGCTGCGAAACGGCGCTCGACGATTTCGGGATCGATCGGTTCAGCCGTCGCGAGCGCCGACCAATTGACGCTGCTGTCGCGCCACATGCCACCTGCTAACAGCATCACATTGAAGCTCGCCAACACTGGTGCAATGACGCCAATGGTGACACTCTCAGCGACGCGGTACTTCTGCCCAGGCGGAAAGCAGGCGGCGAGCTTTGGAGGTGTGCGATGGTGACCGGGGTCAATGAAACCGCCGTTGCCGATCATTACACGGTCGATGGCCTTGAAACCCTGATTCTTGATGCGCTCAAGCTTTCGGGCAAACTCGACGCCTTGTCTCCGATCGATCTTGCTCCTGTCGACGAGTTCCACATGGGCGGACGCGCAGCGACGCAACACGTCATCGGAATGATGAACCTGCCAGGTAATGCGTACGTCCTCGATGTGGGCTGTGGCCTCGGTGGCGTGGCCCGGTATCTGGCGTCCGAGTGCGGATGCCGCGCAGCGGGTATCGACCTGACCGCCGAATACGTGCGTGTTGGAACCATGCTGACCGAACGGACCGGCCTTGCGGATAAGGTTGACCTCCAGGTTGGTAGCGCTCTTGACCTACCTTGGCCGGAAGCGACCTTCGATGCCGCCGTGACGTTTCACGTTGCAATGAATATTGCCGATCGGCCGCGGCTATACGCTGAGGTCGCGCGTGTCCTTCGGCCGGAAGGCACATTTGCCATCTATGATGTGCTGAAGGGACCGCACGACGGCTTGCTGTTTCCCCTACCGTGGGCCGAGACGGAGAAGACCAGTTTTCTCGTGACCGCGGGCGAAATGCGCGATCTTCTCGACAATGCAGGATTTGACATTATTCACGAGGAAGATCGGCGTGAAATTGCTCTCAAGCATCATCGGGACAGGCTGGCGGCGCAATCAGCGGCTGGCGGCCCGCCGCGGCTCGGCCTGCACCTGTTGCAGGGACAGACAGCGAAGGTTAAGTCGCACAACATGGTTACCATGCTTGAGGCTCACCAGATAACGCTCACAGCCATTATCGCACGACGCCGGGCATGAATGAACAGCTGTGCGCTACGCCGGGCGTGATGACTGAAGGCGCGGATGCATCGCAGTCGCGTTCTCTGCCCATGAGAGAGCTTGGTTTCTCAGGACTGGGCTCTCTGATGAGGGCGGGCATCTTTGGCGACTTCGCTGACCACTCGGACCCGCGGAGTCCATCAACAGCACAGCTTGTACGCCACCGTTTCCGGCCTCTTTAACCGCCGGCGAGCCCCGGTTCATCCCGGCGGACGGGGACAATCGGCTCTATAGGATCGACCGCGGACCTCGGTTGAAGCCCTATCGCCAGCCCGCGTCGTCTCTGGCCACCGTCAAGGCCCAAAGCGACGAAGCATGCGGTGCGACAATGATCGGCCCCAAGTTATGGTAAAGACCCGTCGGTCCGCGGTTCGTGCATGGCCGCTTTACAGGTAGATTTGGTAGCGCTACCGTCTCGCCGTCGCGTGACCCGGGGGAGCTGGGGCAACGTCGCCGATGCCAGTGGTGGATGCTTGCCGGCATCCGTTTCAGCCACACCTTGTTCAGAACGGCTCCTCGCGAGACTTCGCAGGGACCATCGGGAGGAATGCGATGGCGTCTGTCGCGATTGGCGATGTCTACAAATCGTTCGGAGCCACCGAGATTCTCCACGGCGTCAGCGTCGACATAGCCGACGGCGAGTTCGTCACGCTGGTCGGGCCTTCCGGCTGCGGAAAATCGACCCTTCTCAGGATGATCGCCGGCCTGGAAAAAATCTCGCGCGGCCATATCTCGATCGGCGGCCGCATCGTCAACGACGTTGCTCCAAAGGAGCGCGACGTAGCCATGGTATTCCAGAACTACGCCCTCTATCCGCATATGACAGTTGCCGAGAACATGGCCTTCTCGCTCATGCTCAAAGGCGTGCCGAAGGCGCAAAGCGATGCCGGCGTGAAGCGCGCGGCCGAGATCCTCGGGTTGGTGCCCCTTCTGTCGCGCTACCCGCGCCAGCTTTCGGGCGGACAGCGCCAGCGTGTCGCGATGGGCAGGGCGATCGTGCGCAATCCGGCGGTGTTCCTGTTCGACGAGCCCCTCTCTAATCTTGACGCCAAGCTCAGGGTTCAAATGCGCGCCGAAATCAAGGAGCTCCACCAGCGGATGAAAACGACGACCGTGTACGTCACGCACGACCAGATCGAGGCGATGACCATGGCCGACAAGATCGTGGTCATGCATGACGGCGTGGTCGAGCAGATCGGGCCGCCGCTCGAGCTCTACGACCGACCGAACAACCTTTTCGTCGCGAGCTTCATCGGTTCGCCCGCCATGAACCTGCTCAAGGGGACATTCGCCAGCGATGGCGCGCCGTCGTTCCGCAGCGCGGGCGGCGTTTCCGTGCCTTTGCCAGCACCGCCCGCCGCTGCCAGCGGCGAAGCGATCGTCCTGGGGGTGCGGCCCGAGCACCTGCGGCTGGCCGACGACGGCATCCCGGTCGAAGTGGTGGTGGTCGAGCCGACCGGTTCCGAAGTGCAGATCATCGGTCGGACGCCTGGCGGCGAGGATGTGGTCGCCAATTTCCGCGAACGCCATTCCTTCGCGCCGGGAGAAACCATCCGGCTGTCGGTCGAGCCCGGGCCTGTCCATCTGTTTCATGGGCAAACGGGGCGGCGGATCGAAGCCGCGCGATGAACACCACGCAACGAGGAACAACCAGGAGGAAACGAGTATGAAGTTCACAAGACGCGACGTGATCCGCACGACTGCCGGAGCGGCGGCCGGGGCCGTGGGCGGCCGCTTCCTGAGCTCGAGCGCCTTTGCCCAGGAGGGACTGAAGTACAAGCCGGAGGCGGGTGCGAAGCTCCGGCTGCTGCGCTGGTCGCCTTTCGTGCAGGGGGACGAGGACCAGTGGCTGAAGAACACGAAACGGTTCACCGAGGCGACGGGCGTGGAAGTCCGTATCGACAAGGAAAGCTGGGAAGACATCCGTCCCAAGGCGGCTGTCGCCGCCAATGTCGGCTCAGGTCCCGACCTGATGTTCGTCTGGTTCGACGACCCCCACCAATATCCCGACAAGCTGCTCGACGTGACTGAGCTTGGCGACTATCTCGGCAAGAAATATGGCGGCTGGTTCGACGGGCCGCGGCAGTATGCTACGCGCGAAGGCAAGTTCCTCGGCCTGCCGCTGGCAACCATCGGCAACGCCATCGTCTACCGCGAAAGCTGGGTCAAGGAGGCCGGCTTCTCCGAATTTCCGAAGGACACCGCCGGTTTTCTCGAGCTTTGCAAGGCGCTGAAAGCGAAAGGCCATCCAGCTGGCTTCACCCATGGCCACGGCGTCGGCGACGGCAACAACTATGCGCATTGGCTGCTGTGGAGCCACGGCGGCAAGATGGTCGATGAGAGCGGAAAAGTAGCGATCAACAGCCCGGAGACGCTCAAGGCGATCCAGTATGCCCAAGAGCTCTATAAGACCTTCATTCCCGGCACTGAAAGCTGGCTAGACGTCAACAACAACCGCGCCTTCCTGGCCGGTGAGGTGAGCGTCATCGCGAACGGCATTTCGGTCTACAACACCGCCAAGGTCAACAAGGACAACGATCCGAAGCTGGCCGAAATCGCCAAGGACATGCGCACGACCAACATGCCGATCGGTCCGGTCGGGAAATCAGTCGAGCTATTCCAGGTGACGACGGCCGTCATCTTCAACTACACGCCCTATCCCAATGCGGCGAAAGCCTATCTGCAGTTCATGTTCGAGGACCCGCAGATGCCGGACTGGATCACATCATCGGCTGCATATTGCTGCCAGACGCTGAAGACCTTCGAGAACAATCCGATATGGAAGGCCGACCCCAACAACGCGGCCTACGCCAAGGCCTCGGCGACGCTGCGCACCAATGGCTATGCCGGGCCGCTCGGCTATGCTTCGGCCGCGACGATGGCCGACTATGTTCTGGTCGACATGTTCGCGAAGGCGGTGACGGGGCAAGCCACGCCGCAAGAGGCGATGGAGGAAGCCGAAAAGCGCGCCAACCGCTACTATCGCGTCTGATCGCGTTCGCCTGAGCCGGGGGCGCCCGCGCCTTTCGGAGGCATCCGAAAGAAGCAGGCTGCCTTTGGTCCTTCCGCCAGACCTCGCAGGGAGCCACGCCATGGCTGTGCCATCCGTTGCCGTTCAGCGGCGTCCGTCGATCCTGTCGCGTCTGGCCGAGAGCAGGAACTCTCTCGGCTTTGGCTTCATGCTGCCTGCGGCAGCGCTGCTCCTTGTGTTTCTCACCTATCCGCTTGGGCTCGGTGTTTGGCTGAGCTTCACCGATACCCGCATCGGCCGTCCAGGCATCTTTATCGGCATCGAGAACTATCAATATCTGTGGAGCGACGGCGTATTCTGGCTCTCGGTATTCAACACCGTGCTTTACACGGTCAGCGCTTCCATCCTGAAATTTGCGCTCGGCCTATGGCTGGCTCTCATTCTCAATCAGAACCTTCCCTTCAAGTCTTTCTTCCGCGCGGTGGTCCTGCTGCCATGGGTAGTGCCCACGGTGCTGTCGGCGATCGCCTTCTGGTGGATATACGACTCACAGTTCTCAATTCTGTCCTGGGCGCTGCAGCAGATGGGCCTTATCGACCACCGCATCAACTTCCTCGGCGACCCGACCAATGCGCGCGCTTCCGTTATCGCCGCCAATGTCTGGCGCGGCATCCCCTTTGTGGCCATCACGCTGCTCGCGGGCCTGCAGACGATCCCGCAGTCGCTCTATGAAGCCGCCACGCTCGACGGCGCCAGCCGCTGGCAATTGTTCCGCTATGTAACGCTGCCGCTGTTGACGCCGATCATCGCCATCACCATGACCTTCTCCGTGCTGTTCACCTTCACCGATTTCCAGCTGATCTATGTGCTGACGCGCGGCGGACCGGTGAACGCCACCCATCTGATGGCGACATTGTCCTTCCAGCGCGGCATTGCCGGCGGCCAGCTCGGCGAAGGCGCCGCGATCGCGGTTGCCATGATCCCCTTCCTGCTGGCGGCGATCCTGTTCAGCTATTTCGGCCTGCAACGACGCAGGTGGCAGCAAGGCGGCGGAGACTGACATGGCCGCGATCAAGGAAGTCGAGCGCCCGGACACCGACGAAGGCGGCATGGGCTATCTGCAGAGCCTGCCGCGCCGGGTGGTGACGGTCTACCTGCCGCTGCTGATGTTTGTGATCGTGCTTCTGTTTCCATTCTACTGGATGACGATCACAGCCATCAAACCGAACGCCGAGATGACGGACTACGTCAAATATAATCCGTTCTGGGTTGTGCATCCAACCTTACAGCACATTCGCTATCTTCTGTTCGAGACATCCTATCCAGGCTGGCTGCTCAACACCGTCATCATCTCGACCGCCGCTACTTTCCTGTCCCTGGCTGCCGCCGTGCTGGCGGCTTATGCGATCGAACGGCTGCGGTTTTCTGGCGCGCGGCAGGTCGGCCTGGCCGTCTTTCTCGCCTATCTCGTGCCGCCCTCGATTCTCTTCATCCCGCTGTCGGTGATGGTGTTCAAGCTTGGCCTCTACGACACGCCCTTCGCGCTGATCCTCACCTATCCGACCTTCCTCATCCCGTTCTGCACATGGCTTCTGATGGGCTATTTCCGCTCGATCCCGTTTGAACTGGAGGAATGCGCTTTGATCGATGGCGCGAGCCGCTGGCAGATTCTCACCAAAATCGTGTTGCCGCTGTCGGTGCCTGGCCTGATCTCGGCCGGCATCTTCGCCTTCACCTTGTCCTGGAACGAGTTCATCTATGCGCTGACCTTCATTCAATCCTCGGAAAAGAAGACGGTGCCGGTAGGCGTGCTCACCGAGCTGGTTCGTTCCGACGTCTACGAATGGGGTGCCCTGATGGCAGGCGCTCTGATCGGCTCGCTACCGGTGGTGGTGCTCTATTCATTCTTTGTCGAGCACTACGTTTCCTCGATGACCGGCGCGGTAAAGGAATAACGCCGTGCGACCGACCCTTAGCCCACGCGAAGCGGTGACGGCGTTCAACAACGCCGATATTAGCGACCGTCATCGGGATCCAGGATGGCCCGCCTCCATTGGCGACGCAATGTCTTTTGAGAAAATGCCCAGATCCGGATTCATCCTCCCCAAGGCGGATGAGCATGGATTGAGGTCTCTACATCAAGGCGACTGAGTTAGGGTGTGAGCGCAAAGCATCAAATACGATTTGTCCCCCAAAAAGCCGGCAATTTGGGCCTTGCCGCCAATGGTTGATGCGCAGCGATTCATACCCCGAGATATTGCTGCAGCAGTCCTGGCTGCGCCTTGAGCTCTGCCGCCGATCCCTCATGGACTATATGGCCGTTGTTGATGATATAGACACGGCTTGCCAGCGCGAGCGTGGCGGCAAGATTCTGTTCCACCAGCACGATCGTCTGCCCTGCCTGGGCCAGGTCGCGGCAGGCGCGCACCAGATCGTGCACGATGACAGGAGCAAGTCCTTCGAATGGCTCATCGAGCAGGATGATCTTCGGGTCGCGCACCAGCGCGCGGGCTATCGCCAGCATCTGCTGCTCGCCGCCTGACAGGTCGGTGCCGCGGCTGGTGCGCCGTTCCTTCAGGCGCGGGAACATCGTGTAGATGCGCTCCAGCGGCCAACGGTTGGGGGCGGTCAACCCGGCCAGGATGATGTTTTCCTCAACGTTGAGGCTGCCGAATATGCGCCGGTTCTCATGCACGAGCTGCATGCCTTGCCGGGCAATGCTGTGCGCCTTGCGGCTTGCCAGTTCCACGCCGTCGAGCTTGACCGAACCGGTGCGCGGCGTCACCACGCCCATCAGGCTCTTCAACGTCGTCGACTTGCCGGCGCCGTTGCGCCCGAGCAGCGCCACCACCTCGTTCTTCTCGACACGCATCTCGACGTCGAACAGGATGTGGCTGTCGCCGTAATAGCTGTTCAGTCCGCTGACCTCGAGCAGGCTCATGCCATCTCTCCATGGACGCCGCCGAGATAGGCTTCCTGCACTTTGGCGTTGGTCTTGATCTCGCCGGGCGTGCCTTCGACCAGCACCCTGCCCTCCTGGAGGACGGTCACCTTGCCGACCAGCTCGAACAGCGAATCCATGTCGTGGTCGATAATGATCATGGTGCGGCCGCGCGCGATCGATTTCAGCAGCGCGACCGTCTCCACGCGCTCGCGCGGGCTCATGCCGGCAAGCGGCTCGTCGAGCAAAAGCAGGCTCGGCGAGGTCGCCAGCGCCAGGCCGATCTCCAGCCGACGCTTCTCGCCATAGGCAAGTGCCGAAACCGGCCTGTCGAGCCGCGCCGTCAGATTCACCAGCGCCGCCGTGTGCTCGACCTGCTCGTCGAGGCCCGGAACGCCGTGCAGGCTCCTGAACAGGTCGAGCCTGAACTTGCCGCGCGCCTCGCCAAGAGCCGCAATCGTAAGGTTGCGCCGCACCGACAGGCGGTCGAAGAGCTGGTTGATCTGGTAGCTCTTGGTCAGCCCGAGCTGGCACACGTCGGAGACGCCGGTGCCCGTGATGTCGCGGCCCTCGAACATGATCTGGCCGGAGGTCGGGGCAACCTCGCAGGTGAGCATCTTGAAGAAGGTGCTCTTGCCCGCGCCGTTCGGCCCGATGATGCCGCGTATCTCGCCATGGTCGACAGCAAAGGCGATGTCGCTGTTGGCCACGATGCCGCCGTAGCGTTTGGTGAGGCCGCGCGCCTCAAGGATCGGCCCGGACGCCGGCGCGCCGCCACGCCGACGCGGCGCTATCGGCGCGATGGCCGCCGGGTCGAAAGGCGCGCTCTCAGCCGAGGCCTGGGCCGGGTGAGCACTCTTTCGGCCGGTAGACAACCCATAGAGGTCGACGATCGCGCCGACGATGCCGCGCCGCAGGAAGCACACCAGGAGCACGAACACGATGCCGAGCACCAGCTTCCATGTCGCGCCGAGATGCAGTGTGTTCTGGAAAAAGTCGCTGAGATAGAGCCACACGGTGGCGCCCACCAGCGGCCCGAACAGCGTGCCTGCGCCGCCGATCGCGGTCTGCATGACGACCTGGCCGGACGTATCGAACATGAAGGCGTCGGGCGGCATGAAGCCTTGCATCACGCCCAGCAGCCCGCCGGCGAAGCCGGCATAGATTGCCGCCACGACGAAAGCCGTTAGCTTGTAGCCGTGGATGTTGTGGCCGAGCGCGGCGGCGCGCAGCGGATTGTCGCGGATCGCCGAAAGGATCGCGCCGACGGGCGAGCGCACGATGCGCAGCGCGATCACGATGCCGACAAAATACCAGAACGCCAGGAAGGTATACATCGTCCAGTCGGTGTCGAACTCGAACACCTTGAAGCCGAGATCGAAGACCGGCGTGGGCACGCCGGGCAAGCCGTTCTCGCCGCCGGTGAATGCAGACAGCGGATTGAACTCGACGAAGAAGAAGACTTCCGCGATCGCTACCGTGATCATGGCGAAATAAATGCCGGTGCGCCGGAGCGCGATCAGGCCGATGACGTAGCCGACGACACCCGCCACGGCGGCGCCGATGACGATTGCGGCCATGACATAGGAGAAGCCGGTCTGGGTCAGAAGGTAGGCGGCGAACATGCCGCCGGTGCCGTAGAAGGCCGACTGGCCGAAGGACAAGAGCCCGGTATAGCCGAACAGGATGTCAAAGCCGATTCCGAACAGGCCCCAGATGAGGATGCGGTTGATGGTGCTGGGCGAGAAGCCGAGATGGGGCAGCACGAAGGGCGCCAGAATCAACGCCGCCGCCGTCAGAAGCTCGACGAGGAAGGGTCGTTTGATGTTCATGGCCGGCCCGCGTCTATTCGCGCCCAGCCGTGCCGAGCAGCCCATGCGGGCGCAGCACCAGCACGAGCGTCATGGCCACGAACAGCACGACGTAGGAATAGCCGGGATTGAACATCGAGGTGATGCTGATGATCTCGCCGGCGATGAGGCCGCCGATGATGGCGCCCAGAAAGGAGCCGACGCCGCCGATCACCACCACGACGAAGGTCTGGACCAGGATCGCCTCGCCGACATCGGGCGCGATCGACACCACGGGCGCGTTGACGATGCCGGCGAAGCCCGCAGCCATCGCGCCGATGCCGAAGACGAGCATGAAGATTCTGTAGACGTCGATGCCGAGCGAATCGACCATCACCGAATCTTCGATGCCTGCCCGGACGATCATTCCGATCCGGGTGCGGTAGAGCACGAAATAGAGCGCCACCAGCGCAACGGCGACGATGCCGAGCAGCGCCAGGCGGTAGGTCGGGTAGATCATGAAACCGAGATTGGTGATGCCTACCAGCAGCCCCGGCGGGGGCACTGTCTGCGACATGCTGCCGAAGAAAAAGCGCACTGCCTCGACGAAAACGATACCGAGGCCGAAGGTGACGAGAAGCTGGTCCTCATGCGGCCGCGTGTAGAAATGCCGGATGATGAGCCGTTCGACCACCACCCCGACGATCATCACGAACAGCGAGCCCGCCACGACCGCGACGAGGAACGACCCCGTGTAGGTGTAGGCGACCCAGCCGGCATAGCCGCCCAGCATGAACATCGCGCCATGGGCGAGGTTCAGCACGCCCAGCGTGCCGTAGATGATCGTCAGGCCGGAAGAGATCAGCGCCAGGAGCGCGCCGAGCACCAGCCCGTTGAAGCATTGCGAGATGAAGTTCGCCCAGTTGATCACGCTGCGCCTGCCTAGCTGGTGAAGGATATGCCCGGTCCCTCGCGCCGCCAAGAGCCGGCGGACAAGCCGCGCACGATCGGAAAGCCGGTGGCCTGCCGCCGAAGCGCGAATCCGTGCGCGCCTATCGGCTGCAGCCAGTCGGGATGCGAACGCCCTGCCCGCCCATGACAGGCGGAGAAGGTGAGGCGCGCGGCGCGGGGTATCAGGTGTAGTCGCCGAGGTTGCAGCCGAACGCGTCGGGCTTCTGCATCAGACCTTCGCCCGGAACGACTTCGAGCACTTCCCAGAAGTCCTCGTCGTTCTTCATATCCTTCTTGGCCTTGCCCCGGACGATGACGACGGGACGGATGCATTGATGATCTTCAGGCCGATAGTGGACATCGCCCAGAAGAGAGGGAATGGTCTCACCCTTTTCGTATTGTTTGATGACATCCGGAGGATAGAAGCTGCCGGCCTCCGAAACCATGCGCGCCCAGTGGGCGAAGCTGACATAGCTGTTCTCGGCCCCCCATTCCGGCCGATAGCCGAACTTTGCCTGGAAAGCCTCGACGAATTGTTTGGCGAGCGGATATTGGTCCTCCTGCGTCCACCAGAAATCGGTCGCCGCGAAGACGCCCTCGGTGATTTCCGCCCCCACTTCCTTGGCCAGGAACGGGATCTGGTAAGGGATGACGAGCTTCATATTGGGCAGGAGACCGAACTGCTTCGCCTGCTGCGTCGACAGCACCGCGTCGCGGCCCCAGTTGACATTAATGAGGAACTCGGCGCCGGAATTGGCAATGTTGGTGAGGTACTGGCTGAAGTCTTGGGTGCCAAGCGGAGACACCTGATTGGTCACCATCTCCCAGCCGCCCTGTGAGGTCAGGTAGTCGTTCACCGATTTGGTGACAGTGTGGCCGTAGGTGTAGTCCGGCGTCATGAACGCCGCCTTCTTGCCCTTGCCGAACTGCTTCAGCAGCACCGGGCCGATCGCGGCCGCGGCGGTCTGGCCAAAGAAGTTCTGGCGGAAGCCGTAGCGAACGCAATCCTTGCCGGTGGTATCGTTCGAGCCGGAAATTCCTGCGACGTAGAGGACCTTCTCGCGCTGCGCGAACTTGTTGAGCGCAACGGCGACCGCCGACGAGGTCGAGCCGGTCATCAGGATGATCTTGTTCTGGTTGATGTAGTTCTGCTCGACCTCGACGGCCTGGTTCGGCTTGGCCACGCTATCGGCGGACAACAGCTCCACCTTCTTGCCCAGCAGCCCTTTATCGACCTTCGGCGCCAGCGCCTTCATCAACGCGTGACCCTCGTTGATATGCTCGACGGCGAGCTGCCATCCCTTGAGCTCGTCGGCCCCCTGGAGCGCATATGTTCCCGTGAGCGGCACCGCTGCGCCGATGTAGACGGTATCGCCCTGCGATCCGGTGGGCCAGGTGCCGATCGCAGGCTTGTCTTCGGCCGCGAACGCCGCAAGGCTGGACCAGGGCAGGACGGCGCTGCCCAGCAAACCCGCGCCGGCATGCAATACCGTGCGGCGGGATATAATGGCGGTTTTCTGATGGTCGAGCGGCGTCAATTGTTCCTCCTTGGTCTTGGAGCCATCTGATGGCTCTCTTTGTTGTTCCCTGATTCCGAAACAGATTTCTTTCCGGCGAAGCGGTGAAAAACGCCTGTTACATGAGCATTCGCAGCGGCTTAGACAGGCTAGTCAATACAACTTTCGTTTGATGATCTTATTGATTAATCTGGATTAATAAGGCTGGGAAAGTTCCGCCGCAGATCTTGAACTCTGGAAAACTGGCATGCCGCTGACCGGCCACCCGATCGTGACCAGACTGACACGTGCAATGAAGCTGAATGCGACCGACATCAAACGCCTCGCAGCCATCTTCGAGCGCGATCTTTCCTTTCGCAAGCGAGAGGAGCTCGTCGTTCAGGGCGCGGAATTCCGAAATCTGTGTTTCCTCAAGGACGGCTACGCGATCCGCTATCGATTGCTTCGCAGCGGCAAGCGACAGATCCTGAAGCTCATCCTGCCCGGTGACGTCATCGGATTCCCCGTCAGCTTCTTCGATCGGTCCAGCTATGCCGTGGTTGCCGTGAGCGATCTGACATACGCTGCCTGCCCATTCGATTCCTACATTCGGCTTTGCTACGAGCAGCCGCAATTCGGTCTCGTTCTAAGCTGGCTGGCCGCCCAGGAAGCAGCGACCTATGCCGAACATATCGTCAATCTTGGCCGGCGCACGCCGATTGAGAGGCTGGCACACCTGTTGCTTGAAATTCATGCGCGCCTGTTGGAGGTCGGACTGGCGGATGAGGCGCGTTTCGACCTGCCATTTTCGCAGGAAGTTATGGCTGATGCGTTGGGTTTGAGCGTGCCCCACCTCAATCGCGTCATTCAGCAATTGCGTGCCGATCGACTCATCACCAGCAACTCGCGCCTGATCGATTTGACCGACATTTCCGCTCTGCGCAGACTGGCTCAGTACGAGCCGATGACTCTCGCCGCGATCCCGGTACTCAGGACGGACGACATCGGTGACGGGAGCGAATGACCGTGTCCTGCGCCCTTTTCGGTAAGCCGGCCCGCTGCCATGTTGAAGCGTTGGGCGCCGTTCGCCTCCCGCTGGTGCCGCGGCAGTCGCAATGTCGGGTGCGGCCCCGCCTTTTACAGGCTGCACTCGGTGTTGCGTTGGTCGCATCACCCGCTAGGCCCACGGGTCTCACAGGCCCCTTCCTCGACCTCGCTTTGCCTCGCTGAAGGCCTCATCGGCCAATCTGCGCGTCGGACGGGGCATTGGCTAGCATCGCATGGGTTTTCAAAAGGCGTGGCATCCTCCTGGAAATCTATCAAGAGTACGGCAACTGGCGCCGGGTGAGAGATTGGGATGGAAGCACCGGCTGGATCCATCATTCGCTCCTGTCGGGGCAAAGAACCGGCATCGTTGCCCCCTGGTCAAAAGATCACCTTGCCCTGTACGCCAAGCCGGCAACGGACAGCCCTGTCGTTGCCTGGCTTGAGCCGCGCGTTGAGGTCAAGCTTACCCGGTGTGACGGACAGTGGTGCGCGGTGGCATCGGGTCCGTCAACTGGGTTCACAAACAAGTCGGACTGTGGGGCGTCTACCCCGGTAAAGTCCTCTAGCTTGGTGGCTCTGAATCGCCGACCGAGCGGTTTTGATTTCCGGCGGGGGGATTGCGGGACCGGCGCTCGCCTTTTGGCTCCCAGCCGCCGGCTTCCGGCCGACGCTGGCCGAACAGGCGAGCCAATTGCGAACCGGGGCTAAGTCATTGATTTCTGGGGGCTCGGCTATTGGGTCGCCGAGCGGATGGGCCTAGGTATCACGTGCACGAAATGCACATTGTGAACGATCGCGGCTATCGCATGCTTCGGCACGGATATGTTTAGCGATCGACAAATGGCCGCGATGTGACGCTCGCGCCCAGCGACCTCTCGCGACTGCTTTCCGAGAAGGCCAAGGGCACAACGAAGTTATTTTCGCGCCGGCCGAGATTGTTGGCGAAGGCGGTGATACCTGCGTTCAATGTTCAACCGGCTCCGATGGAAAAGCGTAGTATCAGCTTTACGGGCGCAAGCGGGCCGGCAGGTTCGCATAGCGGATTGTGCGGATCATACCCGTGCGTCCGCGTGCGATATCGTTCAGAGGCTCTTGCGACCTGCTCGGGCGAGCCTCGCTGCGATCCAGCTATTGTCGGTCGTAGACGCCGCTCGCCGCGATGAGGCGCACCAGCTCCGCCTGCCGCCGTGTTTCCGTCTTTTCAAACACGTGCTGCAGGTGGGTGCGCGCCGTGGTCAGGCCGATGCCGAGCTCGTTGGCGACCGCCTGCAGCCCTTCGCCGCGCGCGATCGCGATGGCCACGGTCGCCTCCGCCGGGGTCAGCTGATAGAGATTGCGTAACTGGTCCGGCGCGGTCCGCGGCGCGCTGTCCGGATCGGCCACGAACACGATCGCGGCAGGGCGGCCGGTCACGAACCATGTCGACTCGATCTTCAGCGGCGCCACAAGCACGCTCAGCGGCCGGCGCGGCACCGGGCGCGCGAGCGCGATCGAGCCGCCCGCGGCGTCCGACCGCTCTGCGGCCGTGGCAATCAACTGTTGAAATTGCGCAGCATCCGCGCGCCTGGTTGCGCGCAGCGCCGATTTCTCGACCCTGATCCCATCGGCCTCGGTGAGCAGCGTTTCGGCCGCCCGGTTAGCGAACAGAATCTCGCCGTTTGCCGCCACGATCAGCACGCCCTGGGCGACGCGGTCGAGCGCCTCGACATTGGCGCTCCTGGCGACCTCCGAACGCGAGAGGCGCAGTCCCACGCTCGCCGCGCGGACGAGATGCGGCCCGATGTGGCGCAGCCGCTCGATATGCTCGGGCTCGAACTCACCTGTCCCCTCGGCGCGTCCGCAGGTGAACACGACGCGGATGTCCGGCTCGTTGGCAAGCACAACTCCAATCGAGTGGCACATCTCGCCGGGCCGGCAGAAGTCGTTGTAAAACTCGGAGCGCCGGTAGACCTCGCGCGGCAGGAGCTCCCAAATCGGGATCAGCGTGCCGGCGCTCAGCCTGGCGATACGCGGCAGGAAGACATTGGTCTTGTAGTAGTACCGCGAATAGGCGAGGTCGGCCTCCGGGGGCATGCGGACCGAATTCGCTTGGCTGCGCAACGTCCTTGCATTCTGGAACGTCAGCTTGGTGGCGGCGCCTTCGAGGAAATCCGACAGCGTCTCAAGGACCTGCGGCCAGCGGCCGGGTTCGACCGCCGCATCGTAGATCTGCCCGACCATGCCCTCGAAGTCGCGCATGCGTGCCGGATTTGACCTCTCCTCGCCTGAAGGGAGTTGCAGTTTGCCGGAAGCTGGCTTCGCTGACAACCGTTCGCCGCATCTCATAGGTTCATAGGAGGCGCCCGCCCGAGGTCAACGTGTAGATATCGGGATGTCATCAAAGCTTCACTCCAACCACATGTGGCGAAGATGAAAATGCTGGCAGCACCTGGCACTCAAACAGATTGGAACGGTACGCATTACGAAATGCTGCTGACGGCGCGCGAGACCGGCGGCAAGCTCGGGGCATTTGCATCCGATGCCGGTCCGGGCGATGGACCGCCGCGGCACCGCCATCTTGAGGCGGACGAACTCTTCGTCATTCTCCAAGGACGGCTGCGTTTCTGGCGCGCCGGGGAGACTTTCGAACGCGGCGCCGGAAGCATGATCTACATTCCTGCTGGCGTCGAGCACACGTTCGTAGTCATCGAAAATGCGCGATGGATCGCCATCTTGTCACCTGGTGGTCTCGAAGGCTTTTTCCCGGCGGTTGCCGGGCAGGGACTGGAGATTCCGCGCGATCTCGCCGAAATAAAAGCGATCGCGGCCCAATTCGACATGGAGATTACCGGGCCGCCCCTGGGCGTCGCTGAACCTTAGGACCAAGTCGAAAGCGGCTGCTGGAAAGCCTGGCCGGGCGGTACGAGCGGCCCCCGGTTCCGCGCCGCGTGCAGCAGTTCCTCCTGCTCGGTGAGCCCATTGAGGAACATCTTGAACAGGTGAGCCGCAAGCCTCTGCCCACGCACGCTGTCGAGTGCAATCCCGCGCTCCTGGCACAGGGTTTTATGGACGCCCGCCAGCATCGCAAGTTCATCGTCCATGACAACATGGCCCGGATACAACATAGCCTCCTCCTTGAAAAAGCTACGAGTGAGATGGGATGATATCGCTGTTGCTCGCGCTTGCAATATCAGGTACCTGACTCGCTGGAACAAAACAAGAACATATTCCTACACATTTTCAGGAGGTCCCTCCTTGTCATAAAGGTCTCGCTCTCGATGATGTCACGCAACCCATCGCAGTGGCTTGTGGCCGATCGACGGAACTTTCGATGAAACGAGTTCCCACGTCGCCGGCTGTTGGCTCTGGACGTCAAGGACATGGCGGATGCCGTTGCCTGGGTGAAGCGTTGCCCGAAGCCGATCCCTGGGCATAGCGAGATCGAGACCCGTCCCATCGAAACCGACAGGCTGAATAACAGATCACGCTTTCTGCTGCAGTCCCACCGCCAGACGAAGCCAGCGGAACCTAATTCACCCCGCCCTGTTTCGGATGGAGCGACCGAAGAGGACAAACAATGACATCGAAATCATCGCGGGACATGCCAGGTCCGAGACCCCGGAAGGACAAAGAGCGAGATACCCGAGAGGCGGAGGCCAAGACGCCCGACAAGACCAATGACTGGGACCGAGATCTCGTCCACGGTGATGGTCAAACCTCGGGGATAAAGTCTGAGCAGGGCGTGGCGTCAAAATAGTCAAAGACTGCCAGGGCAGACTGGCCGCGTGGAAGCGTTGCTTGCCCGCTTTGAGGCCTCATCGCTCGCGGGCTAGGCTGGCTCCATGATTTTCAGACTGACGTTTCTTGGCACCTCAGCCAGCGTACCCTCGGCCGAGCGAAATCACCCTGCCCTGCTCGTCGAGGCCGGAGGCCACCGAATTCTGGTCGACTGCGGGGAAGGCACGCAGCGCCAGCTGCTGCGCAGCGGCGCCGGGTTCAGGCGGCTTCATCGCCTACTGCTCACGCATGCCCATTTCGACCATATCCTTGGAATCCCCGGCCTGTTCTCGACACTCCGGTTGCGGCAAAGCGAAGATCTCCTGACCGTCCACGGAGGCCCGGACACCCTCGACGTCGTCATGCGCATGCTCGCTGGCCTGTGGGGCGAAGGAGGAGCGCCGGTCCCACTAACGCTTGAGCCGCTGACGCCCGGTCGGTTTTTTCAAGCGGATGAGTTCGCAATCGACTGCTTTCAGGTTCGCCACCGCGACACGGACAGCTATGGCTTCGTGTTCGAGACACCACCGCGCCGTCACCTTCGCGCCGAGCACCTCACGTCCCTGGGCGTTCCAGACGGTCCAATCAGGAAGCAACTGGTAGAAGGCCGGTCGATCACCCTCGCGAATGGTCGGAAAGTTGCTCCCGAAGACGTGTTGGGTCCGCCGGAACGAGGCAAGAAGCTGGTCATCATTGGCGATACGGACTCGACCGAGGGGATCGCGGAACATGTCCGCGGCGCCGACCTTCTGGTGATCGAGGCCACCTTCCTGGAACGAGATGCTGCCATGGCGCGCGACTATGGTCATCTCACGGCTGCGCAGGCAGCATCTCTCGCAGCGACGAGCAACGTAAAGCAACTCGTTCTTACGCATATCTCCGGCCGCTATGCCGATGCAGAAATCCTCGCGGAAGCCGTGCGGGCTTTTCCGAACAGCCGTATTGCGGCTGATCTCGATGTGCTCACCATATAGCGGCCGACAATGACATTCAGATTAGGCATCATCTCTGACACGCACGGCCTGTTAAGGCCTGAGGCGGAACGACGCCTGGCCGGGGTAAACCACATTATCCATGGCGGAGATATTGGCAGTCCTGACGTTATTTCCGCGCTTCAGCAGATCGCACCGGTTACCGCGATCAGAGGCAACGTGGATACGGCCGGGTGGGCTTCGAACTACGCCGACACGGTGTTGGTACGGCTGGCAGGCCGAACATTTTACGTCCTCCATGATCTGAACACACTGCAGGTCTCACCAGCGGCACTCGGCATCGACATGGTCGTGTCGGGCCACTCCCATGTGCCGAAACTCAAAACGGTTGACGGTGTGCTCTACCTTAATCCGGGCAGCGCCGGCCACCGTCGTTTCAAGTTGCCGACCACGCTTGCGACGGTTGATATCTCGCCTGACGGTCTGCAGCCGGTCATCCACGATCTAAGTAGCGGCTAAAAAGCCGGCTCAACGCATTCGCATGCCAATTCGTGGCCTTGATGAGCGCATTTCGGTCGCAGAACAAAGCGGACACGGTGAGTGGAGGCGTATCAACCGACCAATCAGCTCATATCCGCCGATTAGAACGCGCGAATTCCGAGAATCCGGTTGCCTTTTATCTCGACGAGCGCAGGGCGAATGTTGAGAGGGCGTTCAGTGTTTTGAGGTCAATAGGCCTGCCCACTCCGGAGTTCGGTGATCATCAACAACGGCCTGAAAGGTGGCCGAAAGCGGACCGGCTGACTTCGGCGTGAACGGGCTAGAAGCCGAGCTTTGGACGGCTCATGCGCTGGATAACTCAAGAAGCAAGCGATGAATTCCTCTCGCCTCGCCGACGCCGGCAACCGTCAACGTTGTGCGCCGCCGGCGTGGCAGGGTTTTCCAGTCGGCACTTTCGCGCAGATGCGCAGCATCAATCCTCCAACTGGGCCATCAATCCTGCAGTTGGACCATGCGCAGGTAAGGCCGCAACTCCTTCCAGCCTTGCGGGAAGCGCTCCTTCGCCTGCTCGTCGCTGAGGCTCGGCGAGATGATCACCGGCTGGCCGGGCTGCCAGTTCACCGGCGTCGAGACTTTTTGATTGTCGGTGAGCTGCAGGCTGTCGATGGCGCGCAGGATCTCGGAGAAATTGCGGCCGGCGCTCGGCGGGTATGTCAGGCTAAGGCGGATCTTCTTGTTCGGATCGATGACGTAGACTGCACGCACCGTCACATTGGGGTCGGTCGCGGCGTGGATCATGCCGTAGAGATTGGCGACCTTCTTGTCGGTGTCGGCGAGCATCGGGAAGTTGAGAGCGTGGCCTTGCGTCTCCTCGATGTCCTTTTCCCAAAGGTTGTGCGCCTTCACATCGTCCACGGACAGCCCGAGCGGCTTGATGCCGCGCTTGTCCCATTCAGGCTTGAGGCGGGCTACCTCGGCAAGTTCGGTGGTGCAAACCGGGGTGAAATTCTTCGGGTGGCTGAAGAAGATGCCCCAGGAATCGCCGAGCCAATCATGGAAGCGGATGTTCCCTTGCGTGCTTTGCTGCTCGAAATCGGGAGCAATCTGGCCGAGTTGCAGTGACATGATGTCGTCCTTCCTTTCCTGGATGTGAGTCGTCAATCGTTGAAGTGCCGGCCTTCCTTGACCTCCGCGGCAAATCCGGCGCGGATGGCGAAGTCGCCGAAGCGTTCACCCGGCAGGCGGTCTTTCGCGAATTGCCCGATGACCTTGCCGAGCATGTCCAGGATGGTGGCCTCGCCGACGTTCTCCAGAACCATTTTGTTCAGCCGCTGGCCGTGGAATCCGCCGCCGAGATAGAGGTTGTATTTGCCTGGCGCGCGGCCGGTCAGCCCGATTTCGCCGATATAGGGCCGCGCGCAGCCGTTCGGACAGCCGGTCATGCGGATGGTGATCGGCTCATCCTCGAGATGATGCGCGGCCAGGATCTTTTCGATCTTGCCGACGAGATCCGGCAGATAGCGTTCGCTCTCGGCCATGGCGAGTCCGCAGGTCGGCAGCGCCACACACGCCATCGAATTCAGGCGCAAGCCGCTTGCCTTGTTGAGGCAGTCGAGCCCGAATTCCTTCATCACCCGCTCGATGTCCGGGCGCGCCTCGGGCGCGATATCGGCAATGATCAGGTTCTGGTTGGGCGTGACCCGGAAGGTACCCTTGTGGATACGCGCGATCGCCCGCAGGCCGTCCATGACAGTGCCGATCACCCGGCCATTTTCGATGAAGAGCGTGCAGTGCTCTTTCCCGTCTTCGCCGCGCGTCCAGCCGATCGGATCGCCATTCGTGGTGAAATCATACGGGCGCGCGGACGCCAGTGAAAAGCCAAGCCTTGCCTCGATCTCCGCCTTGATCCAGTCGAGGCCCTTGTCGTCGATCGTGTATTTGAAGCGCGCGCGGCCACGGTCGAGCCGATCGCCATAGTCGCGCTGCACCTGCATGACCGCGTCGCAGACTTCCAGCATCTTGTCGGCCGCGACGAAGCCGATCACGTCGGCCAGCCTCGGATAGGTTTTCGGCGCCTGGTCGGTGCGGCCCATGCCGCCGCCAATGGCTATGTTGAAACCCTGGAGTCTGCCGCCCGGGGCGATGGCAATGAAGCCCAGGTCCTGCGCGTAGACGTCGATGTCGTTGGACGGCGGGATGACGAAGCCGATCTTGAATTTTCGCGGCATATAGGTCCGGCCGTAGAGCGGCTCCTCCGGACCTGAGAGCTCGGTGCGCTCCTCGCCGTACCAGATTTCGCGGTAGGCGCCGGTCTTGGGGATGGCACGGTCGCTTGCTGCCTTGGCAAGCGCGTAGACCTCCGCATGCAGCTTCGAAAGCAGCGGATTGACCGAGCACATGACGCCGCGCGCGTCGTCGCCGCAGGCGGCCTTGGTGTCGAGCAGCACGTCGCGCAGGCCTTGAATCGTCGCGCGCAGATTCTGCTTGCGCACGCGGTGCAATTGGAACGTCTGGCGCGTGGTGAGACGCAACGTGTTCCCGGCATAGGCACGGCCCAGCTCGTCAAGCTTCAGCCACTGGCTCGGGCTGCACACACCGCCCGGCAGCCGCACGCGCGCCATGAAGGTATAGGCCGGCTCGAGCTTTTGCCGGCGGCGCTCGTCGCGGATGTCGCGATCGTCCTGCTGATAAAGCCCGTGGAACTTCATCAACTTGATGTCGTTGCCGGGCACGGCGGCGGTCAGCTCTTCGACAAGGCCGGCCGCGATGGTGCCGCGCAGCTGGTCGCTGTTCGCCTTCATGGCCTCATCGGGGCCGAGCCTTTCCAGTGGTTGCGACAGGTCGCGGCTACGGTCGATTTCCTCCAGGACGGACGTCATGTGAACCTCAGTAGACATCGATTTGATAGCGATGGTCGCGCTGCAATGCGCCGAGATAGTCGTCGGCGGCTGCCTTGCCGCGGCCGCCTTGCTGCTGAACGATGGTGCGAAGCGCTGCATGGACGTCGGGGGCGAGCTTGGCGCCGTCGCCGCAAACGTAGACATGCGCGCCTTCCTCGAGCCAGGCAAACACGTCGCGCGCGTGCTCGATGAGCCGGTGCTGGACATAGGTCTTTGCCGCGCCGTCGCGGGAAAAGGCGACGTTCATGCGGCTGAGCACGCCGTCCTTCAGGAGATCCTGCCACTCGATTTGGTAGAGGAAGTCGCTGTGGAAGTTGCGCTCCCCGAAGACCAGCCACGACCTGCCCGTCGCGCCCCGCGCCTCGCGCTCCTGCAGGAAGGCGCGGTACGGCGCCACTCCGGTGCCGGCGCCGATCATCAGGATCGGCGCGTCGTCGCCCGGCAGGCGGAAATGACGGTTCTCCTGCACGTAAACGGACACAGCCGTGTCGGGCTCGGCACGGCCCGCGAAGTGACCGGAGGCAACACCGGAGCGGGGTTCGCCGTGCAGTTCGTAGCGGACCGTGCTCACCGTCAGATGCGCCTCGTCAGGCGCTGCCGCGAGGCTGGATGCGATCGAATAGAGGCGCGGCTGCAGCGGGCGCAGGCCCGCGACGAAGGTTTGCGGATCGATGCCCTGAACCGGGAAACGCCTGACGATGTCGATCACATGATGGCTTCTGAGAAAGGCGGCGCGTGCTTCGGCCTGCTCCTCACCGCGCAACCCGTAGAGTTCCCGGGCGCCGCTGGCCTCCGCCCAATGCTCGACGAAGCGCGGCGTCGCCGCCGTGATCTCCAGCGCTTCGCCGAGCGCGTCGGCGAGCGTCGTTTTGCGCTCCTTGAGCGAGAGGGGCGTGTCGGCCGAGAGCCGCAGCATGTCGAGCAAGGACTCGACGAGGCGCGGATCGTTGCGCGGCAGCACACCAAGCGCGTCGCCCGGTTCGAATGCCAGACCCGAGCCTGCCAGCGACAATTCAATGTGCCGGGTTTCCTTGCTCGACCCGCGCCCCGTCAGGACGAGATTCTCGATGACGGTGGCAGGAAATGGTATCCGCTTGTCGAAGGCGGGCGTGGGCGTCGCTGAAGCGGAACCCATGCCGACGGCCCTGGCGGTCGCCCCGCCATTGCCCGCTTGCGCGGGCGGCGTGAGCTTGGCCACCACCGCCTTGATCCAGCCGGCGGCATCCTCGTCATAATCCACGTCGCAATCGACGCGTGCCGCGAGGCGCGCAGCGCCAAGTTCCTCCAGGCGGCGGTCGAGGCGTTTTCCCGCTCCGCAATAATGCTCATAGGTGGAATCGCCGAGCGCCAAGATCGCGTACCGCAGATCGGGCAGGCGCGGCGCCTTGCGGCCTTCGACGAACTCGAAGAAACCTTTGCCGGAAAGCGGCGGATCGCCCTCGCCATGCGTGCTGGTGACGATCAGCAAGTCCTGCTCGTCCTTCAGGCGGCGCAGCTTGTAGTCTGCCATGTCGACGGCCGTGGGCTCGACGCCCAGCCGGGCGGCGGCCTCGCCAAGCGCCTTCGCCAGGCCGGCGCCGTTGCCGGTCTCGCTGCCGAACAGGATGGTCAGGGAGCGCGTCGGTGGCGCGGCCGCCGGCAAGGGCGCCAATGGATCGAGCGTCGCCAGCGGCAGGGCACCGGTGTGCAGCGTCCGCGCATTGTGATCCAGGCCGGCGAAGTAGCCGCTCAGCCATAGCCCCTGCCCCGGCCTCAGGGAGGTGGCGAGCGCATTGATCTGGTTCCACTGCTCCGCCGTGAAACCTGGCCCTGGAAACTCGAACGCCGTCATCTGGTATTTCCTTTGAGCATGGTCTCGCCGCCGTTGGCTTGGCCGTGCGAAGGCTCATTCAGGACCGAGGTTCGGCGGGCAGGCGCGACCTTTGCATCGCGTTTCCGACCCAGACAAACGAATGATATTGCTGTCTGACAGCAAGAATTTTGCACTAAACGACGATTTAAACTGCTGTTCTAACATTCGTCCAAAGGGCAAACCGTTCTTTCCAACAAAGAGATGTTCCATGGTCAAAAAAAGCCTGATTGGCCGGCTTTGATATTTTTGGCGTTTGGATAGGAAAGTCAGCGGAATCCAGGAATTGCGATGCTGGTCCCAACGCATGGTGCCTGCCGGAGGCTCGACCAGCTGGGATCCGCCCTGATCGCCTCAGGAAGCGATGCGCGGCCGGCCGGTGGCGGTCGCCACGACGATGGCTTCGACGAAGCTGCGCTCGCCCTCGATGGTCGCCACCTTGATCCGCCGCGCGGTCTCGATCCGGGCCTGATCGGTGCCGGCACGCTCGGCAAGGCTTGCCGCCAGGACGCGAACATGAGCTTCGGCGGCGGCCATCGCTTCGTCCTCGGTCTCGAAGTCGTCCAGCCGCTCGCCTGAATTCAGGCGGAAAAGCCCGATCTCCGGCTGGCTGACGCGTGCTTCCGCCGACATGCGCACCTGCCCGACGACCGCACCCAAGGCATTCGCCACGTCGGCGTGCTCGGCGATGTGGCAGTCATTGCCTATCAGCGGCGGCAGGCCGGCATAATGGAGCGATGCCGAAGCTCCAAGGCCGATCACCGGCCGGTCGAGCACGATCGACAGCCGCGCCATTCCGCGTCGCTGGCGAACCGCCCTCTGGACCAGTGGATTGGCAACGGAGACGCCGCCATCCAGCCCATCCTCGGCAAAGACCGTTTCCAGAACGGCTTCGGCCGAGCGCTGCGTGACGCAGGCGAGAACCATCTCGGAAAATGCCGCCGCATCTTTCGCGATCTGATGCCCCTGGCCATCGCGCCTGCGTGCAAACAACTCGGCGCCCAATCGGGCCGCGACAGGATCCCAGTTGGCCTGCCGGCCAAGCACGTGAGCGGCGTCGGACGGTGTGAAGCCGACGATATGCACCAGACCGCGCGCGACCAGGCGATTGAGCGTCGCTACCTGTGAGGTCGACATGAGCAGTTCATCGAGCGCCGCGGGCACAGCGGAGATAGCGGCATAGAGCCTCGCCTCGGTGATCGTCAGGCCGGCAGCGAGGCGGTCTGGAACCCCCGTGCGCAAGGCAAAGCGGCCATCCAGCCGGCCGGTGATGGGCTTGAGCAATTGGCGCCGCAGATCCTTGCCGACCGCATCGCCATGTTCCACGGCCGCCAGCGCCAGCGGCACGAGCCGGCGCGGCCCGAGCAGGATCGCCGAAGTCAGCGATCGCTCCTGAAGCGAAACTTCCGAGTCTCCCCCGAGGCCGAAGGTTCGCATCGCGACAGCCTCGACCATGGTGCGCTGGCCGCCGACCGTGGCGCCTTCGGGATCGAGCCGCAGGCGGCCGCCTTCCAGAACGGCGACATCGGTGGTCGTGCCGCCGATGTCGGAAATCACCGCGTCGTCGAGCTCCGTCAGATAGCGTGCCCCGACCAGGCTGGCCGCCGGGCCGGAAAGAATGGTCTCGATCGGCCGAGCCCGGGCAAACCTGGTGGTGACCAAAGTGCCGTCGCCGCGCACCATCATCAGCGGCGCCGCGATGCCGCGCTTTTCCAGGAAGCCTTCGGTGGCATCGATAAGGCGGGCGATCAAGGAGATGAGGCGCGCATTGAGAAGCGTCGTCAGCGCACGGCGCGGTCCGCCGAGCTTGGACGACAGCTCATGCGAGCAGGTCACCGGAAGTCGGCTGCGCTGCTGGATGAGCTCGCGGGCCGCGATCTCGTGCCCTGGATTGCGAACCGCGAAATAGGACGCCACGGCGACGCCCGAAACGGTTTCGGCAAGCATGGGCAGCTCCTGCGCCAAGGCGTCCAGCGCGAGAGAGCGCGGTTCGCCGTGGACGTCATGCCCGCCGGGGCAAAAGATAACGGGATCGGGGCCCAACGCCTTCGCCAATCCGCTGCGGGCAAGATCGTCCTCGGCGAAGCCGATCATCACCAGCGCGACCCGGCCACCCTGCCCTTCGATCAGGGCGTTGGTGGCAAGCGTCGTCGACATCGACACCAGCTTGATCGCCGCGGGAGAAATGGCAGCTTCGCCGAGGACCGCATCGACGGCGCCGGCGATACCTTCGGCAAGGTCGTGCCGGGTCGTCAGCGACTTCGCCTTGGCGACGATGCCCGTGGCTTCGGACCACAGGACGGCATCGGTATAGGTGCCACCTGTGTCGATACCGAGATACAGCGGGAAAGCCTGCCCGACGCCCGCGTTCATAGGGCCTGCCCTGGATTGGGAGAGAAATAGACCACGAAGGTCATGCAGTGCCCATCGGCCAGGGCTGGTCCGGACGATAGAACATCGCAAGCTTGAGGCTTTCGGTGATGCGGACCGCCTTGCGCCAGAACAGGCCCGCTGTTTCGTTGTCCAGCAATTCTGCGCAACTTTCGCCGAACAAGGCGAGCCAGCGATCGAAAAGGCCGATCTCCAACCCTTCGATGCGTCGATGGATCATGACGGGTTCGCCCTTGTAGCGGCCCGAGGTCAGCATCACCGAAGACCAGAAGTCGTACATCTTCTGCAAATGCGGCCCCCATTCGTCCCGGATAACGCGCTCGAAAATCGGGCTGAGATCGGGATCGGCGCGTACCTTGTCGTAGAACAGGTCCACGAGCTGACGTATCTGCTGCTCGGAAACCAGGGTGATGTCCTTGACATCTTTGCTCACTGGCTCGGCCTCCGCCCTGCCTCAAACCAGCGCGTAGGCAGTGTCGAGGGGAACGCGGTGATCATCCACCGCCCGAACACCAGCAGTGTTCTCCGCCAGAACCAGCGATGCCTTGCGTTCCTGTTCCGACAGATAACCGCCCCACAAGACGACCACCCCATTGGTCACGATCACGTCGGCTTCTCCGATCGACGGCCATGCCTCGGACCGCAAGGCACCGATGATTTCCCGCCTGATGCTGGCATCGTCATCGAACGAGGTCGTGCCGGGCAGGCTCCTCCTGGCCGAGACCAGCGCGCGCACCAGGTCCGCTCGTGCGATGATCCCCACGACGCGTTCGCTATTGACGACAAAGACACGCCGGGCGCGATTGACTTCAAGCAGTCCCGCGATTTCCTGGATCGGTGTGCTCAACGAAACGGTGATCACCTGTCTGGTCATGACGTCGGTCACGTGGACGGAGTGCGACTTCAAATAGTTGGCCGCGAGCGCCGTGTTGCTGCCGAAGAGCCGAAACCACCAGGAACGCCGCGGTGCGGCTGTCCCGATTTCCGCCCTGTGGATCAGGTCCTCCTCGCTCACGATCCCGAGCAGCGCACCATGGTCGATCACCGCAACCGCGCTCAAACCGCGCGTGACGAGCAAGTCGCACACTTCGTCCAATGTGCTGTCTGGCCCGACCGCGACGACTGGCGACCTCATGATATCCATTGCAATCAGCGCCCGTGCTCTGCCGGGAGGCCGAACGCCGGGCCACGAAAGCACCTGGTGGCTATTGCTTTTGGACCTATCCATGGTCTGCGCGCCTCATCGCGCCTTTCCCAAGACTCGCACTTTCCCGATTTGGACCGTCGGCGCTGACCGCCAAGCCGTGGCGAAAGCTTCCCCTTTTCGTTTATGCAACACAAACGAAATTTATTGCGGCTTTAACGCAACTTCCTTGCATCAAAATTTTGTTTCCCGAGGAGTGGCGTCGACCCTTCCCTTTTGCGGACTCGATATCCATTCTGAGGAGGTTGAGCCGCTGCGTGAGAGCATGATGGTTCCAGCGACGGCTCCCGAAAGCGTCTGGAACGGGGGATCTTACGATGATCACTGGTGCCCAATGCCGCGCCGCTCGCGCACTGGTCGAATGGACCCGTGAAAAGCTCGCCAGCAATTCGGGTGTCGATGGGTTGGCCATCGAAGAGTTCGAGCGGCGTATCACCCTTCCGGACCAGGAAATCTGCGACACGCTCCAGACCACGCTCGAACAGGCAGGCGCTGTTTTCATTGCCGAGAACGGCGGCGGTATCGGCGTTCGCCTGAAGCTCAACCGGTCGGAGGCCAGGCGGATCGCCGTTCTGGAGAATGAGGGCGGCATCGTCGGAACAGACGCCGTTCCATAGGCTCAGGTCTCCGAAGGTCGACGAATTCCCGGCCGCAGCCCGTCGATGGACAATTTCAGAATCCCGCATTGGCTGACCAGGTTGCAAGCAAGGAGACAGTCATGAAGGTTATGTGGGGTGATCTCACCGAGGAGGAGCAGACGGCGCTCAAGCGCATGAATCGCGGACCCTACCCGGCTCTGTCGAAAGCATTGGCAGAACGCCTCGTCTTCCTCGGGTTGGCGGAAGAAAGACCGCGCGGAACCGGGATAAACAGGGCCGGAAGGGAACTGGTGATAAATACGTTGCTCGGTGTTCGTCCCGAATAGCTCAAGACTGGCGTAGATGCGGGCTCATCTTGACTTCCGGGATTGCTTCCCCAAGTATGTTCTTATGAACGCCGCCGCTAGAATTCTTTGCGATTTTCTTTTCCGGGTTTGCCCCATCGCGGGATTGTAACCCCCGGCTCGGCTGCATTGTGCCCGAGCCGAGGGGTATGACTTACATCGACATCGGATGACCCGGAGGGCTGTACAGTCTCAGGGCAACTGCGCTTCGATCAAAAATCTCTCCCGAAATGGCCAGTTTGGACAATCTGATAACGGCTGACCCAATAAGAACTATGAGAATTCAAATGCAGCACAACACGAAAACCCGGCGTAAGCCGAATATCCGCATCTCGCAGTCGGATCATGAACGTTTATCGGCGCTCGCGCGCACCGTTGCCGCAAGAAATCCTGAAGCTTCCGATGAACTGATTGCCGAACTCGAGCGCGCGCGCGTCATAGCTGATGGCTGGGTTTCCGCCGGCACTGTCCGGATGGGCTCAACTGTGACGTTCAAGCCCGATACCGGCGATCGGAAAACGGTGACGCTGGTTTATCCGGGCGACGCGGACATCTCTGAAGGCAAGGTTTCAATCCTGACGCCGATCGGCACGGCCTTGATTGGCCTCTCTGCTGGACAGTCGATCATGTGGACGGCCCGAGACGGGCGCCGCCACGAACTGCTGGTGCTTGGTGTCAACCGACCCGCCCCCGAAGGCGATGGTGCCGACCGTCTCGCACCGGTGTCTCCGGCGACCGCGGCGAGCCTCTAGACATGGGCGTCTCCGTCCGTCTCCTCAATCATGCAGGCAGCCTGACCGCAGGAGTCTAACCCCTGGGCCGGCCTATCTTGGTCCGGCGCAGGGGCAGCTTCCACCACCCGATCGATTTCTTGTTGCCGGATCCCCTTTCACAGGCCCGGCTGGAGACGTGTCATGCCCACTATCGATAGCTGCCAACTGACCACCAAAGACTACACGATCCTTGAGGTGATGCGGGAGCGCCATCCGATTCGCGACGAAACCTTCTCGAGTATTCTTCAACGGAAGATTTCGAGCGCAGTTGTAATGTTTCGGGAAGACATCCCGGCAAACGTCGTGACGCTCAGCAGCCGCGTGGCTTATCGGGTGAATGACGGCCCTGCCGAAACCCGCATCGTCGCACATGACCACATGCGCGGTCTCGTTGGCATGCTTTTGCCTATTACCAATCCGCGCGGCCTGGCGCTACTCGGTCTGGCCGAGGGTCAGTCCATGTCCATCCCGACAGCGGACGGCAGTCTTGAAACGCTGACCGTGCATGAAGTGGTTTATTAACCAGAAGCCGCAAGGCGCGAGAGGCTGAAGCTGGCCGGAGTAGCCGCGACAGACCCGTGCCGCCCGGGCGGACCGGGCCTGCGTGTCGTCCATCGTTCCGATGAACTGCGCAATGAAGCCCAGAACAAGGTTGCGGCGGCCATGGACACCGGGTTAGACGACCCGGGTCCGTCGGCCGCTTGAGAATTCGGCTATCCCGGAGGCGGTGAAGGCGGGTAGACGAGCGTTCCGTCGCCCCTCGCCCTCGCGCCGTCGGTCAGCTTCGCGGGCTCGACCTTGTCGTGGCCCATAAGGTGAAAAGCAGGTTCGCCGTGGCTGATCAGATAGTCGGCGACGATCCTGCGGTGACAGCGCCACCAGAGCGTTTCCGAGCACATAACAGCACTCCGCCGCTGCCGCCCGAGGGAAACAAGCCGCTCCAAGCCGCTATGGAACTCGGGCGACAGCGCGTAGTCAGCGTAGTTGTGAAAACTCTGTTGATCCAGAATGCGTTGAGCGTCGGCGGAATGTCGTGTGCTTTGCCGCGCAGGCCGCCAAGTTCGGGGATGCACTCATATCCGATGCCGAATGCTGCCAGACCTTCCGGAAGCACCTCGCTGTTGAACTGCGGGTTCGCCCGCGATCGTCTGACGGTCCTTATGTCGACCAAGGCGACTTCTTCAACGCCCAGTAAAGCGACGAACTCGGCGATCGATCTGTTCGAGTGGCCGATGGTGTAAAATGGATAAGGCATGTTCGGTGTCAACCCGCGGCGATCATCCTAGCCCAGACTTGTCTTCGCTCCTCTAGTAACGATCATTTCACGACATACTTCAGGCCGCGTAGCGCCTCCTGAACGTCGGTTCGCGTCTCGCTTGCTTCCGGATAGACAGCATAGGCCGGATAGGTGAATTCCGGCGCGCCTTCAACGACCTCCAACTGCCCCGCCTCGATATAGGGAGCTGCGGCGCCCCTTCGGAAATAGCCCATGCCGCCAGCGCGCAGGATATAGCTTAGACCCAACGGCCCCAGACCAACCAGCAATCCAGGTTCTCCGAAAGCGGTCGAGCTTGCGTCGTGCTGCGCCGCGAACAGCGGTCCCCAATCCACATAGACGTAGTCTTTCGCGCCAGCCGGCTCTTCGTTCTTGGTCCTGACGAGAACAAGCTGCTCTTCGACTAGCAACTCCACCTTGAAGCCTGGCAAGAGCTTCGGCGCGTAAAGCACGGCGATGTCCAGAACACCCGTTCTGAGCTGATCGAGAAGCTGGTCAGGCACCCCCACCTGGGCATGGATCGCAATTCCGGGCTTGGCCTTCTTCATCCACACCAGCCAGTCGAGCAGCAGCGGGTTCCACAAACTGAGCTCGCCACCCAACGCCACCACGCTTGTCCGCCCCGACGGGATGGCAAGTTGATGTCGGGCACGCTCCCAGATTTGGACGAAAGACTGGGCGAAGCGCTCGAATTCGCGTCCGGACGGCGTCAATTGCGCGCCGTTGCGGTTCCGGATGAAGAGCTGACGTCCGAGCTCTTCCTCCAGCGTGCGTATCCGCGCGCTCACAGTGGTTTGCGTGACGTGAAGGCGATCCGCAGCCTTCAGAAAACTGCCCGAATGAACGATTTCAAGAAACGTTCGAGCGCGATCGATGTCCACTAGCGACTCCTGTTAGTGCAATAATTTTGCATTCATACAGCATTTAATTCCGTTTGCCTTCCTGTTTCCCGCGGAGCACGTTTTCCCCAACGTGCGGGGCGCACGGAAGCGGAGCTGGCTATGGCCGAGAAGAGATACCCCGATCCTGAAATCCGGGAATACGCATCTCCGCCCTGCTTCGCGCACGAACTTTCGTCCGAATATGGCGGACAAACGGAGCCGGGAGATTCCTGGAGCTGCGTCCTGCGCTGGCGCAAGGCGGAACGGCAGAGGCTGATCGAGGAGCGCCTCGCCATCGACGCCGACGAAAGGGGAGCAAGGTCAAACCGCATCGCTTCGCGTCTGGATCTTGCCATCGGCACGGTCAGCGGGCGCATCGTCAGCGGTTATTGGCCCTTCCGCGGCGAACCCGACCTTCGCAACTGGGCGATCAAGATCATCGAACGCGGCGGCAGGATCGCGCTCCCCGTCGTCATCAGGAAAGGCTGGCCGCTGGAGTTTCGCGTCTGGAGGCCGGGCGACCCGCTTGAACGTGGCATTTGGAATATCCTTGTTCCCTCACGCGGACCCTCGGTCCTGCCGGACGTCGTGATCGCGCCGGTGGTCGGCTTCGACGCAGCGAACTACCGTTTGGGATATGGCGGCGGCTTCTTTGACAGGACACTCGCCGCGATGCACCGGCGGCCGCTGGTCGTTGGCGTGGGTTACGCGGGAAGCCGGCTGCGAACGATCTATCCGCAGCCCCACGACATTCCGATGGACGTGATCGTCACGGACGACTGAAACACCAAGCAGGCGGGACTTGGTTTCCCTATCGCGATGACGGCTGAACGTCGTCGATCGCGGCAACGGTCCTGCATGCCCTAATGAAAGGCAGGTAGCGTACCATGTCGAATCCAGTGGCATCCTTCGACGACCACAAGCCCCGGTTCCTCGCCAGGTGGTTTTTCTCGACCAATCACAAGGATATCGGAACGCTCTATCTGCTGTTCTCGATCATCGCCGGGATTGTCGGCACCGCGCTTTCGGTATTGATCCGGATGGAGCTCCAGGAGCCCGGGCTTCAGATATTCAGCGACCCGATGATCTACAATGTCGTCGTCAGCTCCCACGGCCTCGTCATGATCTTCTTCGTGCTGATGCCGGCCTTGATCGGCGGCTTCGGCAACTGGATGGTGCCGATCATGATCGGCGCGCCCGACATGGCGTTCCCGCGCATGAACAACATCTCGTTCTGGCTGCTGGTGATGGCGTTCATCCTCTTCATCACCTCGATGTTCGTGCCGGGTGCGCCAGGCACGCTTGGCCACGGCGGCGGCTGGACGCTCTACCCACCGCTTTCGACCTCCGGCCAACCCGGCCCCGCGGTCGACCTCGTCATCCTTTCGATCCACCTCGCGGGAGCCTCATCGATCCTCGGCGCGATCAACTTCATCACCACCATCTTCAACATGCGCGCGCCGGGAATGACGATGCACAAGATGCCGCTGTTCGCCTGGTCGATGCTGGTGACGGCCTTCATGTTGCTGATGTCGCTGCCGGTGCTGGCAGGCGCGATCACGATGCTGCTCACGGACCGCAATTTCGGCACGACGTTCTTCGTCCCGGACGGCGGCGGTGATCCGATCCTCTACCAGCACCTGTTCTGGTTCTTCGGCCATCCGGAGGTCTACATCATGATCCTGCCGGGCTTCGGCATCATCAGCCACGTCATCTCGACCTTCGCCAAAAAGCCCATCTTCGGCTATGTCGGCATGGCCTATGCGATGGTGGCGATCGGCGCGATCGGCTTCGTCGTGTGGGCGCATCATATGTATACGACCGGCATCTCCGTCGACAGCCAGCGCTACTTCGCCTTCGCCTCGATGGTGATCGCCGTTCCGACGGGCGTGAAGGTGTTCTCGTGGCTGGCCACGATGTGGGGCGGGTCGATCGAGTTCAAGACGCCGATGCTGTTTGCCGTCGGCTTCATCCTGCTTTTCACCATCGGCGGCGTCACCGGGATCATGGTCGCCAGCCCCGGGATCGACCGCTCGTTGCACGACACCTATTTCGTGATCGCACACTTCCACTATGTGCTGTCCTTGGGAGCCGTCTTCGCCATCTTCGCGGGCTTCTACTACTGGTTCCCGAAGATGACCGGCTACATGTACAATGAACGGATGGGCAAGCTGCATTTCTGGCTGATGTTCATCGGCGTGAACCTTGTCTTCTTCCCGCAGCACTTCCTCGGCATGGCCGGCATGCCGCGCCGTTACGCCGACTATCCCGACGCCTTCGCCGGCTGGAATTTCGTCTCGTCGATCGGGTCCTACATCTCGACGGCCGGACTGATCGTCTTCCTCATAACGGTCGCCCAGGCCTTTGCCCGCAAACGTCAAGCTGCCGCCAATCCATGGGGCGTAGGGGCGACCACGCTTGAATGGCAGCTGCCCTCGCCGCCGCCTTGCCATCAGTGGGAAAAGCTGCCCCGCATCAACTGAACACATCAAGGGCTGAACGCTTCGACAAGTCGTCGGAGGGAAGGTTCATGAACGAGACCACAGATCCGAACAGCCAAATCCTGCTCGTTGCGATCATCGCGTTTTATTGGGCAATGCTGAGCAGTTGGAGCCAACTCCTGTCGCGCTGGAACGACACCAGGACCAATCGGGCGGCTGCGCCGACACGGGGCGACGGCGATATCGAACACCCCGGGGATAGCCCCCTGGATGCTCTCCGAGAGATCGACACGCAGTTCGATCTCGCTGAATTTCTGCACGGCGCCAAGATGGCCTATGAAGCCGTTCTGCGGGCCTACGCGGAAAGCGACATCCAGACGTTAAGGTGCCTTGTCGGGCCTGAAGTGCTTGACGTGTTCGAGCGAGAAGTCGCTGGTCGCCGAGATCGGGAGGAGATGCTGCAACTCACCTTCATCGGCACGCGCGAGGCAAAGGTCGTTGACGCTGTCGTGGAGGATGGCACCGCAAAGATCGTTGTTCGGTACGTCTCCGAAGTGGTCAGTGTCACACGCTCGGCCGATAGTGCGATCATCGCGGGCGATCCGCTGCAGCTCGTCGAGGTGATCGATAGCTGGACGTTTGCCTGTCATATCCCCTCAATGAGGCGGAATTGGATGTTGATCGCCACGGAGGGCGAATAGCAGATCGGTGCTCTTTGGATAATGTTGCGCGACAGCCGCTTCAACGCTGGGTCGGTCGCCGATCTCTCAAGCGCATGACGACACGATCGAATTTGTCAGCCTTTGACAACGCGCACCCGCTAGTTGTGCGTCATGATCAGTTCGACATGATCCGATTCAGTCGATCATTTTGAAGCAGCGAACGGGTAGCCCCGCCAAAGATCCACTCCCTGAACCTGCTGTGGCCGTACGCGCCGGATATGACCAGATCCGCATGCATTGCCTCGGCCACATCGGCGATCGTCCTGCCGTCGGATTTTTCCGGGAACACCTCAGCCTTGGCCTTTACGCCGTGAAAGGAAAGTGAGGCAACGACATCGTCCAGGCTGTTCCAGGTTTCGTCGGTCGCGTCATTGTCGATCGTAACGACACGCACCTCCTGGGCCAATTGCAAAAAAGGCATGGCATCGATGACCGCGCGCCTGGCTTCCCGCGTGTCCTTCCATCCGACTAGAATCTTGTCGATGCGGTAATTGTCCTGGTTGGCCGACGCGACAAGTACAGGCCGTCCGGCTTGGAGAATCACGTTGCCGACATCGGTGGAACGATGGGCATCGCCAGGAAAGCCGCCATCGGGCGACGCTGTGACGATGAGGTCGCCGACGCGCGACGCGCCAATCAGCAGGCGGGTCGGATTGGCCACAGCCCCGCGCCATTCGGTGTCGACCGCTGCGCCGGCAAGGCCTTCGAACTCGGCGCGAAGGCTCTCAAGCCGTCGCTCGATGTTCTTGCGCTGGCGCATCATGCTCTCTCCTTCGAAGGCCACGCCTCCCTCCATCACCACAGGCGGCGGTACCGGAGCGGCGACGCCGTCGATGTCGAGATTGAGAACGATTGACTTGTAGCTCATGGATTTTCCTTTCAGGATTGGAGACGATGCCGTGCCGGCGACGAGAGTGCCAGGCATCCTGCCGCCAGGCGTGGCTTCGCAACGTGGCGGCCCCCTCAGCTCCGGCCACGGCTTTTCGAAATTCGATAGCCAGTGATCAGATGGTGCGTCGACCGGCGCGATCGCGAGGTCTTCGCTTACTCGAACATGATCCGAGCGGTTCCCCTTTTTGCGATCAACATTCTCCGAGCCTCTTGGACGCGCTCGGCCTGTTGCTTGGTGTAGGGCCCCATCGGCCGGGTCGTTTGATCGCCCCGACGAACCCGGCAGTACCAGCGGCCACTGTTCGAGAAGATTTCAACCGAGGTCGGCGGCTCATTCGCCGACTGTTTGGCGACCTCGTCGACGAACTTCACGATCTTCGAATGATGTTGGGCGAGCGAAGCAGTGCGCAAAGCGATGGTGGCGTTAAGTTCCTGCTGCACCGTGGACATAGTCGAACTCCTTTCTTCACAACAAAAATTCGCTTCGCCGTCTCTGACTACGCCCTGCTCGGATTGGAGTGGCAAGGGGCATGTCAGATAGCTATCTGGCCCTCCATCTCGACCTCCGCCTTCAGGCTCTCGATGTCGCGGAAGATCGAAGCGACGGCAAACGTGCGCCCCTTGCGCTTGAAGCGCAGCAGGCAGTCCTTGGCAGCAATATCGCCTTCGGCCGCGATCTCGTCCCATTGCCCGGCATGGCCGACATAGTTGATGGGAACATCGTAGTGCTGGCTCCAGAAGAAGGGCACCGCGACGAATTTCTCGCCATGTCCGAGCATATTGAGCGCGGCCGTCTGCCCCTGTCTCTCAGCAACCGCCCAATGCTCGACGCGAATGCTCTCGCCGCTGTGAGGATCTGGCCATCGCGCAATGTCGCCGGCGGCGAATATTCCTGGCTCGCTCGTTTCCAGAAGGGCATCTACGACAACGCCGTGGTCGACGACCAACCCAGCAGTTTCGGCAAGTGCGGTGCGCGGCCGCACCCCAATGCCGACGATCACGAAGTCTGCCGACAAGGCGCCGCCGCTGCTGAGATTTACCTTCTTGGCTTCGATGCTGCTCGCCGTATCCTCGAGATGGAATACGACGCCATGTTCTTCATGGAGGGCGCGGATGAAGTCGCCCATCTGCGAACCCAGCACCCGCTCCATAGGCCGTTTCTCCGGCGCGACGATACGCACTTCGATGCCGCGCGCGCGTAAAGCCGCGGCAACCTCGAGCCCGATGAAACTGGCGCCGAGCACAACTGCGCGGCTTGCCGAGGCGGCCTGCTTGATGATCGCCTCGCAATCTGCCGACGAGCGCAACGTGTGAACGTGCGGCAGGTCGCCGCCGGGGATGGTCAGGCGGACGGGTTCGGCTCCCGTTGCAATCAGCAGCCTGTCATAGGGGACCCTTCCTCCATCCGCGAGGATAACCTGCCGCGAACGGGCGTTGACGTCGACGGCTTCCGTCTTGAGACGCAGGTCGATGTTGTTCCTGGAATAGAATTTCTCCCCACGGAGCGGCATCCAGTCGTCCGGGGCCTTTCCGGCAAGGTAGTCCTTGGAAAGGTTCGGGCGGTCGACGGGCGGCGATTGGTCGTCGCTGAGCATGACGATGCTGCCCTGGAACTCCCGCCGTCGCAGCATTTCGGCCGCCGCGAAACCCGCCGCGCCGCCGCCTACGATAACGATTTTCTCAGGAACCTTGCCGGGGTCATCGGCGCGTGGTTGACGAGCGCTCCGTTTCAGTTTCTCGCCGACGAATATGCGCCCATCCCTCTGCTCGACTGCCCAGCAAGCGAGTGGGTTGAAGGCGGGCGCGCGCAGGGCCTCGCCCGTGCGCAGATCGAAGCACGCATGATGCCAGGGACAGCGGACGGCGTCCTCGACCACAAGGCCATCGACCAGCGGCCCGCCGTAGTGTGTGCATGTCGCGCTGACTGCGAACACCTCGTTTCCGCGACGCACCAGCAGCACCTGGTCGTCGCCACATCTGCCAACTAGCTTGCAGCCGTCGGCAAGGTCGGCATGGGCGATACCTTGCCTCAAATCCGGTCCAGTCGGGTTACTTTGGTCTTGGGCCATTGCCTTCTCCCTTCGCGCTCAGAATCGCCTTTTGCGGTCGAGAAGCCGGAATTCCTTGGTCACAGCGTTAGAATTCAGCGACAGTTTCTCGCCACTTCAGACATCACGCAAACGAATTTAATCGGCAGTTGCGAGCAATTTTTATGATACTCACCGACGGGGCCACGCGTACTTACAGGATCGCTTGCCCCGTCTTGCTCCAGTTGGCAAGAAAGGATGTCAGACCTACCCGCCCGCTAGGAGAAGTTGCCCTGGATTTATAACAGAGGCAGGAACGTGGCACAGTTTTGGGGCGCAATAGCGGTTCGATTGACGCTCTCGGTCAATGCCAAGCTGCAGTCGATCGCCGGGGAAAGCAGGCGGAAAGGTTTCCACGTCGCAACGGATATTTAAGCCCCACGATATCGCAGCGAACGTTGGCGATAGCGCGCCACCTCGTCGACGGGTGGCCGAATAGGACCTTTGGCAACTCTGTCGTAAGAACGAAAAAAGAAGAGAAGCAGAACTTTCGTGTGCGATTTTTGCACACGAGATCGCGTAACCGGCTGATTTTGTTTAACTGTCCGTCCAGTCCATCATTGGTGCCACGGCGATTGTCATTTTCATGGGCCTATTCGATCTTTCGCATCGCCCCGCCGTCAAATTCAGGGGCTCGATTTAGCGTATTTTTGTTTATTTTCAATCGCTTCCAACAGAAGGGCCCAAAGTCCCCTGCCACAGGGGACCATTTTTCCGGTCATAAATCCCCGCTAAAATCAATGGTCCGATTTAAGTTTTCCACAAATAAGCGTAAAGTTTTCGTGCTCATGTTTTGAGCGGGAGGCTACAGGCAGTCAATGCCTGTTGGAGAGGGGCGGGGTTCAGTATGCCCTCATTGTTGATCCTTGGTGCCCGCCGTTGGTGGGTCACCGATGCGCGTAGGACGCATCCGCCTAGAATTGCCTGACGGGGCAAGGAGCGGAGGATCAGCGGCGGCTCCTCCCAACCCCCTCTACCCCTAAGTTAATCCAGAACTCCAGTTTCCTTTTAACGATGACGCGCAGCGCCGGCTCTGGCTGGCGGATGAGCGCCCGTGCGGCCGGTTGCCAGCGTTGGGGCTGACTACGCGCCTGTCGCATTGAACGGAGGCGTCATGACAATCACCACTCACATCCGTGGCACGCTGACGCTCGACCAGACGTCGGGCTTCATGACCACGACGCCGCGACTAGCGGCGCTCTCGTGACCTCCGCGTGACTCCGAGCGCCGCGGATGCCCGCGGCCACGCGAATACGATGTGTAGAACCAGTCAACCATCCAAGAAAGGATGAACATTATGGCTACCATTAATATCGTAGGCGAGTTGGTTAACGACCAGACGGCCGGTATACAAAACACCGCTACCGGCGACCCCGATGGCGATGATGTCGCAGTAAGCGTCTCCGGCGGTTTGCTGGTCAGCGCTGATCTCGACCCCGCCTTCGTCACCTATCTCAACGGTCTCGGCTTGACCGCAGGGCAGTTGGCGTTCGCTGACTCCGCCGAGGCGGCAAGTCAAGCCGACCTCGTGCAGGTGACGGTGGGAGCGAACGAGGTCGTGGACAGCCTGATCTTCGCCCCTCTAACTCACGCGGATTCTGGGTTGAATACCGTAGGCGGCGAAGACATCTTCCTCACCACGTCGGCGGACGGCAAATCTGTGCTGGCGACTGATACCAGCGGTGACATCGTCGCCGCCTTCTACATCATCCCCAACGGTGACAATACGTTGGGCACGGTGCAGATGGTCACTTTCGCGCCAATCGCCCATCCGAACGCCCTCAACCCGGATGACCGACTGGACTTCAGCGACATCCTGAAAGTCCGCGCGTTGTCACACACGGATGAGCCCATCGGTGGCGACATCAACGTCGACGACGACGGCCCGGACGTCAACACCGACGGGGCCGGCCCGGACCTCACCGTGGACGAGTCGTTCCTTGGCGGTGCCGGTGCTACCACAACCGGCAACTTCCTCGCCAACTTCCCGAACAGCTTCGGGACTGACGGCGCGGGCACACTCACCTTCGCGCTCGACATCCCCGCGGACGCTACAGACAGCGGGTTTATCGACACGGCATCGCAGGAACACATTTTCCTGTACAAAGAGCTTAACGGTAGTATTACCGGTCGAGTCGGAGACGGTGGTGCTGCTGACGCGAACGGTGCTATCGCGTTCACGGTCAGCGTCAACGCCACGACTGCCGTCGTGACGCTCACCCAGAGCTTGGCGATGGTTCACAACGTTCCGGGTAACGGGACCGTCCCGCCCGGCAGCTACGACGAAGCTATCTCGCTGGCGGCGACCCTCATCACGCTCACCGCGCACAGCGAGGACGCTGACGGGGATGATGATTTCGCCACCCTGAACATCGGCGATAATCTCTTCTTCAAGGACGACGGCCCGAGCATCTCGGCAAACGGCACAGTGCCGACAGTCGTGGTCGATGAGTCCAACTTAAACGCAAACGGTGGCCCGACGGATTTCTCGGGCATCTTCACGCCGCAAAGTGGTGGCGCCGACGGTGCGGCAAGCCCTGTCGCGATCAGCTACGGACTGGCCGCATCCGGTGCGTCAGGTCTCACCGACACGCTTACCGGCCAGTCGGTGGTTCTGTCGACGGACAGTGGGGTGGTCTATGGCAAGAACGGCGACGGCGACACGGTGTTCACGATCAGCGTGGACGCAAGCGGTAACGTGACGCTTGATCAGCTACGCGCCGTGGTTCACCCGACGAATGACCCGAACGAGTCGGTTTTCATGTCGAACGCAAACCTCGTCACGCTGACAGCGATCATCACCGACGGCGACGGGGACACGGCCCAGGCCGTAGCCAATATCGGCACAGCGTTCGAGTTCAAGGATGACGGCCCAACGATCACGAAGGCGTTCGATGGTGTTCCCGGCGGGGCTGTTGGTGACCACGAGACCCTGAGCAACGTGCTGACGAACCCGAACCAGTCGGCATCCGGCGACTTCGGTTTCAACATCGGGAACGACAAGTTCGCGACCTACGACGCTACGCACTCGGACTTCGCGAGCATATCGCTGTCCGGCAACGTCACCGGCTTGGTGCCGAACACTCCGACCGCATTCGCAACCTCGAGCGTTACGCTCGTGGCCGGGTCGGAAACTGCCACCTCAGCGACGTTCAACTGGGCTGCCACTTACGACGCTAACCCGGACTTGGCTGGCGTTCAGCCGGGGACGATCGCCGGTACGCTTAGCTTCGACAAGACTGCCGACACCTACACCATCACGTTGAGCGATACGGCGGATGGCTTCACGAAGGACCTACTCCACACCTCGGAGCTGCTGTCCAAGGAGCCCATCGGCAACACGGGTCACCCAAACGTCGTGGTCGAGAAGCTTTTCGATGCGACGACGACACCCGAGCAGACCGACAAGGATTTCTTCGTGCAGTTCACCGGCAACTCAAACCCCAACGGGAGCCCCTTTGGGTTCAACGGGACGGGTGACGGTAGCCCGATCCCCGGCGATACTTTTTTCAACGCCGGCCAGCAAGTCACCAGCAGCTTCGAGGACTGGGTTTCCGCAACCCAGAGCACGAATGGTGTTGCCGGCGACACGATCCAGAAGGGCGAAGCGCTTACCCTGAGATTCTTCGAAACCACGCCGGGCATTTTGACCGACGACGGCCACACCGTCCCGACCCAGACGGCCAACGATATGGCCATCAAGTTCGACGGTATCGGCAACTCCGAGGATCTGATGCTGGTCCTTAACCTCGTCAACCTCGGTTCAGACGGAGCCTTTGGGGGTTCCGGCACCGCGGCAGACACTTTCACCACGAAGGCGATGTACGTGCAGAACCAAGACATCTACAAGGCCAGCACTCCGGGTGGCGTACCCTCTCCGTACGCCAACGAATTCTCGCTCGACAACAACGACGGTCTCGTGATCGTAGAGCGGAACGACTATAACGCGGCTGGCGAGAACTGGGTGCTCCAGGGTGTTCAGATCATGCAGTCCGGTAACGGTCTGACGGGCCCCGACACTGTACCTGGTGGTGCGTTCATAGAGACACCGACGGCGATCGACCTGCAAAAGGGCGTCGGTGCAAACGGGGGCAGCACGACCATCGCACTGCAGAACTGGGATCCAACAGACAACGATGTCCTCAAGATCACGGACATCGCTTTCACAGCGACCCAGACCGTGACCCCGGACGCGCACCTTGCGTTCAACGTGGCTATTCACGATGCCGACGGTGACGTGACCGGCACCAACCAAATCTTGGTCGACGTCATCTGACCGACTACACGGGGAGGCAGCTCACGCTGCCTCCCATCTCCATGTGGAGATGATCTCGCTCCCTGCGTAAGCCGGCTCAAACCCAAGTGTCAGCCCGCACGGCGTCAACCCGCATACAGGGTAAATATGACCATGATGAAGGCCCCACGTTCCTCTGCCCTGCAGGCGGTGATGAAAGAAGCCAGGCGCGCCATAAGACCGCTCATCTGCTTCAGCGCAGGCATCAACATTCTGATGCTGACCGGCGCGTTCTATATGCTCCAGGTCTATCACCGCGTGCTTGGCAGCCACAGCTTGGAGACGTTGGTGACGCTGTCGCTGATGGCGGCGGCGGCGATCACCACGATGGCAGGGCTAGAGGTAGTTCGCGCACGCCTGTTGTCCACCGTCGGGACATGGTTGAACGCCCGATTAGCTCCGGTACTTCTGAGCGCGTCGGTTGAATACGCCGCCTCGGCGCCGGGCCAGATCAACGCCCGTGCGCTGCGTGACCTCGACCAGGTGCGGAATTTCTTCACCAGCCCGAGCATATACCCCATTCTCGATGCACCTTGGGCACCAATTTTCCTGGGCGCTATCTTCCTGATGCATCCGTGGTTGGGCTGGCTGGCGACCAGCGGCGGGATCGTGCTGTTCGCGCTGGCCTTGCTGACCGAATATTTGACCCGCAAGCCAATGGCGGAAGCCGCAATCGCCCAGATGCGGGCCTACATGCAGGCCGAGCAGACCATCCGCAACGCCGAGGTCGTCCAGGCCATGGGCATGCTGAACCCCCTGCTCGAGAGCTGGAAGGCTCAGCAAGACGAGGCAAATAGAGAACAATCTCTCGCCAGCAATCGATCCAGCACCATCTCGGCCCTCGCGCGCGCTTTTCGACTGGCTCTGCAGATGGCCGTTCTCGGCCTCGGCGCATATCTGGTGCTCAAAAACGAGGCGTCGCCCGGCATCATGATCTCCGCCTCGATCCTGATGGGTCGCGCACTGGCCCCAGTGGAACAGGCGATCGGCACCTGGAAGGCGACGATCGGGGCACGGAACGCTTACAAGCGCCTCGTCGCAGTGGCCGGTCAGAGGCCGGAGGCCACACCGGCTCTGCCATTGCCGCGCCCAAAGGGAAAGTTTGAGGCCGAGAACATTATGCTCGCCAGGCAGGGCGGCGAACCGATCCTGCGGGGAATCAGCTTCCGGCTGAAGCCCGGCGAAGCCATGGCGTTGATCGGCCCGAGCGCAGCCGGCAAGACGAGTCTGGCGCGCGTGTTGGCCGGGGCTTGGCGTCCGACCAGCGGTCGCGCATTGCTAGATGGCATGAGCGTTGCCGAATGGGCGGCCGAGGATCGAGGCCGACATGTCGGCTACTTGCCGCAGGATATCGAACTCTTCGCCGGCACCGTTTCCGAGAACATCTGCCGCTTCGCGCCGCTCAGCCCGGCGGCCTTCAACAACGTGGTCAAGGCCGCGCAATTGGCCGGCGTCCACGACCTGATCAAGAGACTACCGAAAGGCTACGCCACCGAGATCGGTGAAGGCGGCGCGACGCTGTCTGGCGGGCAACGCCAGCGCATTGGGTTGGCGCGGGCGCTCTATGGCAACCCGGCGCTTCTTATCCTTGACGAGCCCAACTCCAATCTCGACCACGAGGGCGAGCAAGCGCTGGCTACGGTCATCGGCGGGCTCAAGGCGGCTGGCGCGACCTTGATCTTGATCTCGCACCGGCCAAGCATTTTGGACAAGGTCGACAAGGTTCTGGTGCTTAACCACGGCGCACAGGATCTGTTCGGGCCACGCGACGCCGTGTTCAGCGAACTCGCCCGCCGGGTGCGCGAGGCGAATCCCCTTCCTGCCGTAGCGGCGAACCAAGATAGCGCCCACGAGGCGAACCCGCTCCCTGCCGTAGTGGCGAACCAAGGTAGCGTCCGCAATCCGGCCCGCCGATACGCTGCACGAAAACTGTCGCCTAAGCTCAACCTTATTTCCGAGACCATTCGCGACGGCGATGCAGCCGCCGCGCAACCGTCAGTGCAGGAACAGCCATGAAAGTCGTCCCGCTGCCCGTCCCGCCACCCTCACGACTGGACCCGGTGCCGCTGCGTCTGGCGGGCGTGACGCTCACCGGGTTTGCAATCATGTTGCTGTTCTTCGGTGTTGGCGGGGGATGGGCCGCGCTCGCGCCGCTGGACAGTGCTGCAGTGGCGCCCGGCGTTGTCAAGGTCGCCGGCGACCGCAAGCTCATCCAGCACCTTGAGGGCGGCATCATCGCGGAGTTGAATGTCGCCAACGGCGATATCGTCAAGCCGGGCAAGGTTCTCATCCGACTCGATAAAACCCAGGCGACGGCGCAGCTTGACCTGATCCAAAACCGGATTGCGACGCGTGAGGCGCTTGCCGCGCGCCTCAGGGCCGAGCGCGACGGCAAGGCCGAGATCGAATTCGACGCGGCATTGCTCGCAAACACAGCCAACGCCGCAAGGGACGCGGTGGCCGCCCAACGCGACGTCTTCGCGGCTAAGCATCGCAATTTGGACGACGAACGGGAAATCCTCGGGCAGCGCCGCCGCCAGGCCACGGAGGAAATAACGGGGCTTGAAGAACTGATCGTCACCGAAGACAAGCAGATCGAAGCAATCGAGAGTGAAACCAAGGATCTCGATAGTCTTCTCGCGAAGGGGTTGACCACTCGCGAACGAAACCTGTCGCTCAAACGGCAGCAGCGCGAGATAGAGGGAGACCGCGCCACCCATGTCGCGGGGATCGCTCGCGCCAAAAGCAGCGTGGCTGAGATCGACATGCAGATTTTGAACCTCAACACGGCGCGCCTGAATGAGGCTGTCGATGAGCTTAGCAAGGTCGAGGCGGAGCTTTTAGACCTAAGACAACAGGCACGCTCAGCCAGGGATGTGCTCACGCGTACAGACATCGTCGCGCCGGTCGACGGCATCGTCATGGACCTGAAAGTGCATACGGCAGGCGGTGTCGTAAAACCCGGTGAGACATTGATGACGGTCGTGCCACTCGGGCAACAGCTTGTGGTCGAGGCCTTGGTCAAACCGGAGGATGTCGAAACGATCGCCCCCGGGCAAGCCGCGCATGTGAGCTTCCCAGCCTTCGCCCGTTACAACCTGCCGCCACTCGAGGGCGTCGTCGGGGTCGTGTCTGCGGACCGCATGGTGGACGAGCACAGCGGCGCGCCGTATTTCGCGGCGACCGTGTTGATTGACAAGAGCGAGCTCGCCAAGCTCGACGGCCGCAAGCTTTTGCCCGGCATGTCGAGCGAGGCGATGATCCGGACAGGCGCACGAACCATGCTTTCCTATCTCGCCGAGCCGATCACGCAGAATTTCCGCCGGGCCATGCGGGAGAAATAGCCAATCGTGCAAGCACGAACGCGAACAATGTATCGCCTGCGTCGGCCATAGGGCCGACGCTCGCACGGCGTCAGGAGCCGCTGGAGATCTTACCGCCTCAAGGCGTAGACGTTGTCCATCGGCGCGCCACCCAGCGGCAGCGCCATGTCGTCGTCAAGGAGCCGGGTGATGCGGGCAAAGCCGACAAAGGCTTTCCGCGCTTCCTCGGCCGACATCTTGCCCGACATAGCCGCCGCGCAGCAATTCAGCGCGCATTGGTAAACCGGGCCGCGCCGTCCCGTAGGCCATTTCCGCAGGAACACCATCGCCTCGGAGACGCTATCGACTTCCTCCACAGGGTATCCCTGCCCACGCGCAATTCGCACTGGCGTAAAGAAATGCAAGCGATCCATGATTATCCTCCCGGTCGGCCGCAGAGCGGCCGAACCCCACTAAACGCACGTCTCGCCGATCGGTTCCAAACAAATTTGATTGCCGATGGAAAAAATCTGGAACCGTTAGGCCGCGGCGGCATGCGGGAAAACATCTGACGACTCGGGCTCGCAGCAGGCCTGGAGCCATCGGATAACGGCGATTCTCGTTGAATATCTTTAAGGCGAAAGCCGGCAAATGGATTGCTTGCCGGTTCCCCGCCGTCAGGCTTAACCTCTCCGATCAAACGCGTGAGGGCGCGTTTTGCAAAAAGGGGAACACTCGCAATGACCATTCAAGGCGCCTCGCCCGACCTCTACAACGAGGATCTGGCTCCCGCAACGGTCAGGAACTGGGGACCGTTTTCGATCTTCAACGTCTGGACCTCGGACGTCCACAGCCTCTGGGGCTACTACCTGGCGGCCAGCCTGTTTCTGTTCTGCGGCGGCTTCGTCAACTTCATCATCGCCATCGGCATCGGCTCGCTGATCATCTACGGCCTGATGAACCTGGTCGGCTATGCCGGCGTGAAGACCGGCGTGCCCTACCCCGTGCTCGCCCGCGCTTCCTTCGGGATCTGGGGCGCCAACGTCCCGGCCCTGGTGCGCGCTATCGTCGCCTGCTTCTGGTACGGCGCCCAGACGGCCGCCGCATCAGGCGCCATCGTCGCGCTGCTGACGCGCCTGCAATGGTTCGACGAGTTCAACAAGAGCTCGCATATGCTCGGCCATTCCACACTCGAGGTGATCTGCTTCGTCATCATCTGGGCGCTGCAGTTGCTGATCATCCAAAAGGGCATGGAAACCGTCCGCCGCTTCCAGGACTGGGCCGGCCCGGCCGTCTGGATCATGATGCTGATCCTTGCCATCTATCTTTGCGTGAAGTCGGGCACTTTCGCCTTCACCAGCGACATCCCGATGGATGTGCTGCTGGACAAGACCAAGGATGCCGGCGTTCCGGGCGAGCCTGGGTCCTGGACCGCCCTGTTCGCGGTGGCGGCGATCTGGGTGACCTATTTCTCGGCGCTCTATCTCAACTTCTGCGACTTCGCCCGCTACGCGCCGGACAATGCAGCACTGCGCAAGGGCAACATCTGGGGCCTGCCGGTCAACCTCATCCTGTTCTCGCTGGTCGCCGGCGTCACCACGATCGCCGCTTACGACGTCTACCATGAGGTGCTGCTCCATCCCGACCAGATCTCGGCCAAGTTCGACAGTTGGTTCCTCGCCGCGCTTGCCGCGTTGACCTTCGCGGTGGCGACGCTCGGCATCAACGTCGTGGCGAATTTCGTCTCGCCGGCCTTCGACTTCTCCAACGTCTTCCCGCGCCAGATCGACTTCAAGAAGGGCGGCTACATTGCAGCCCTTATCGCACTTGTGCTCTATCCGTTCGCGCCATGGGAAGGCAGCGCCGCTTCCTTCGTCAACATCATCGGCGCGACGATGGGACCGATCTTCGGCGTGATGATGGTCGACTATTATCTGATCCGCAAAAGCGAGGTCGACGTCCAAGCGCTCTACCGGGAGGACGGCGAGTTCCGTTTCCAGAGCGGCTGGCATGTCAACGCCTTCATCGCCGCCGGCATCGGCGCAATCTTCTCCTCGATCCTGCCCAACTTCACCAACTGGCTGCCGTCCTGGTGGGGCGTTTATGGCTGGTTCTTCGGCGTGGCCATCGCGGGCGCCGTCTACTACGTCCTGCGCACAATGGCGCTCGGCGCCGGGGCGAAGATGGCGAAGGCCTGAAAGTGAGGCAGTAGGAATTAGGCAGTAGGCAATAGAAGGCTTCCCTACTGCCTACTGCCTA
>CCNB01000020.1:0-18517 GCA_000824785.1 Mesorhizobium plurifarium
CGATGTGTGCATCCCCTAGCCCCTTGCGGGGGAGATGTCCGGCAGGACAGAGGGGGTGTGACGGATCGCTACTTCTGCAATTCGGAAACGATCACCTCTGGTGCTAAACCCTTCTCTCCACCATCATCTTCTTGATCTCCGCGATCGCCTTGGCCGGGTTCAACCCCTTCGGGCAGGTCTGCGCGCAGTTCATGATGGTGTGGCAGCGATAGAGCCGGAACGGGTCTTCGAGGTTATCGAGCCGTTCGCCCGTCGCCTCGTCGCGGCTGTCGATCAGCCAGCGATAGGCCTGCAGCAACGTGGCCGGGCCGAGATAGCGGTCGCCGTTCCACCAGTAGCTCGGGCAGGAGGTCGAGCAGCAGGCGCACAGGATGCATTCGTAGAGCCCGTCGAGCTTCTCGCGGTCCTCATGGCTCTGCAGCCATTCCTTGGCGGGCGTCGGCGAGACCGTCTGTAGCCAGGGCTCGATCGAGGCGTGCTGGGCGTAGAAATTGGTGAGATCGGGCACCAGGTCCTTGATCACCGGCATATGCGGCAGCGGGTAGACCTTCACCGCGCCCGAGATATCCTCCGCGCCCTTGGTGCAGGCCAGCGTGTTCGAGCCGTCGATATTCATGGCGCAGGAGCCGCAGATGCCTTCGCGGCAGGAGCGACGCAGCGTCAGCGTCGGGTCGATCTTGTTCTTGATCCAAAGAAGCGCGTCCAGCACCATCGGCCCGCAATCGTCCATGTCGACGAAATAGGTGTCCATGCGCGGATTTTCGTCGTCGTCCGGCGACCAGCGGTAGATTCGGTATTCGCGCAGGTTCGTGGCGCCCTCCGGCTTCGGCCAGGTCTTGCCCTGCTTGATCTGCGAATTCTTGGGAAGCGTGAGTTCGACCATTTACCTGCGGTCCTTTCGGATGACGAGCTTCAGCCCGGACCAGATTTCGTTGACGGCGGCGACCTTGACGTCGACCAGGTCGCGCTTCAGCGCCTCGGCGCGGATCACACCCTCGGTGACGTCGGTCGGCACTTTCGATGCTTTCTTCGGCCAGGAGACCCAGACCATGCCGTCGCGCTTGATCGCCGTCTCGAGGTGGGCCAAGCCGTCCTCGATCTCGGCGCGCTGTCGGGTGAAGCCATGCACGGCATCGTATCTCTGCCGACCCGATATCGCCGACCACTCGGCGAACCGATCGACGCCGGCAAAGGCCACGGCCCCGGTCAGTTCATCGAGCTCCGGCGGCAGCGCGATGAAGGCGGCGACCATGCCGTCCTTCAGGCCGAGCTTGGCCGGAAGGGACGTGCCGGAATATCCCGCGGCCGCCAATGCCATGGTCAGTAGACCCTCGCCTTCGGCGCGATCTTGGCCAGGCTGATGCCGCCGTCCTTTTCCGCCAGCAGCGGCTCGGTATGCACCGGCCGGTAGGTGAGCGTCACCGTGCCGTCTTCGCTGAGATGCGCAAGCGTATGCTTGCGCCAGTTGGCGTCGTCGCGCTTGTCGAAATCCTCACGCGCATGCGCGCCACGGCTCTCCTTGCGCGCCTCGGCGCCGTAGACGGTGGTGATGGCGTTGGCCATCAGGTTCTCCAGCTCAAGCGTCTCGACGAGGTCGGAATTCCAGATCATCGAGCGGTCGGTGACCTTGATGTCCTTGAGCTCGCCCCAGAGTTCCGAAATGCGCTTGCAGCCGTTCTCCAGCGATTCCTGCGTGCGGAACACGGCGGCGTCTTCCTGCATGGCGCGCTGCATTCTCTCGCGTAGCACCGCCGTCGGGATGGAGCCGTTGGCGTGGCGCAGCCGGTCGAAGCGTTCCATGATCTTTTCGACGGAAGCTTCGTTGGGCGACGGGATCGCCGATTTGCGGTCGATCACCTGGCCGGCGCGGATGGCCGCCGCCCGGCCGAACACGACAAGGTCGATCAGCGAGTTCGAGCCAAGCCGGTTGGCGCCGTGCACGGACGCGCAGCCGGCCTCGCCGACGGCCATCAGGCCGGGCGACACGCGGTCGGGATTTTCGGCCGTCGGGTTGAGCACCTCGCCCCAATAGTTGGTCGGCACGCCGCCCATATTGTAATGCACCGTCGGCAGCACCGGGATCGGTTCCTTGGTGAGATCGACGCCGGCGAAGATCTTGGCCGATTCCGAAATGCCCGGCAGCCGCTCGTGCAGCACCGCCGGATCGAGGTGGTCGAGATGCAGGAAGATATGGTCCTTCTTCTTGCCGACGCCGCGGCCCTCGCGGATCTCCAGCGTCATGCAGCGCGAGACGACGTCGCGCGAGGCAAGGTCCTTGGCCGACGGCGCATAGCGCTCCATGAAGCGCTCGCCCTCGGAATTGACGAGATAGCCGCCCTCGCCGCGCGCGCCTTCGGTGATCAGGCAGCCGGCGCCATAGATGCCGGTCGGATGGAACTGCACGAATTCCATGTCCTGCAGCGGCAGCCCGGCTCTGGCCGCCATGCCGCCGCCGTCGCCGGTACAGGTATGCGCCGAAGTCGCGGAGAAATAGGCGCGGCCGTAGCCGCCCGTCGCCAGCACCACCATCTTGGCCGAGAAGCGGTGGATGGTGCCGTCGTCGAGGTTCCAGGCAACGACGCCGGTGCAGGTGCCGTCCGGCTCCATGATCAGGTCGAGCGCGAAATACTCGATGAAGAACTGCGCGTTGTTCTTCAGCGACTGGCCGTAGAGCGTGTGCAGGATGGCGTGGCCGGTGCGGTCGGCGGCGGCGCAGGTGCGCTGCACCGGCGGACCGTCGCCGTAGTTCATCATGTGGCCGCCGAACGGCCGTTGGTAGATCTTGCCTTCCTCGGTGCGCGAGAACGGCACGCCGTAGTGCTCGAGCTCGTAGACGGCGGCCGGGGCCTCGCGCACCATATATTCCATGGCGTCGACATCGCCCAGCCAGTCCGAGCCCTTGACGGTGTCGTACATGTGCCACTGCCAGGAATCCGGCCCCATGTTCGACAACGAGGCGGCGATGCCGCCCTGCGCGGCAACGGTGTGCGAGCGGGTCGGGAACACTTTGGTGATGCAGGCGGTGCGCAGCCCCTGCTCGGCCATGCCGAGCGTGGCGCGCAGCCCGGCGCCGCCGGCGCCGACGATCACCACATCGAATTTGTGATCGACAAAAGTGTAGGCGGAAGCCGTGCCGGCGGTATTTGCGTTGGCCAAGACGTCAGCCTCCGAATGCGAGTTTGAGCAGGGCAAACAGCGAAGCGACGCCGACCGCGACTGCGAAGAAGGTGTTGAGGGCGATCAGCGCCAGCTTCATGCCCTCGCCATGCACATAGTCCTCGATGATGACCTGCATGCCGAGCCGCATGTGATAGAGGCCGGAGATGAGCACCAGCGCCAGCACGAGCGCCACGAAGGGATTGGCGAGCGATGCCCGCACGTCCGTGTAGCCGTGGCCGTTGACCGCGATCAGGAAGCCGACGAAGAACAACAGCAGCGGGATGTTGGCGATCGCGGTCAGTCGCTGGCGCCAGAAATGCTGCGTGCCTTCGCGGGCCGAGCCCAGGCCGCGCACCTTGCCGAGCGGCGTGCGCATGTCGGTGTTGTTCGCGCTCATCAGAAAGCTCCCCTCGCCGCATAGCCGGCGATCCAGATCAGCAGCGTCAGCACGATCGAACCGGCAAGCGTCGCCCAGGCGATCCTGGACGCGGTGTGTTTTTCCAGCCCCGCGCCGGTGTCCCAGACGAGGTGGCGCAGCCCGCCCAGCATGTGGTGCATCAACGCCCAGGTATAGCCGAAGAGAACCAGCCGGCCGAGCCAGGAGCCGAAGGCCCAGTCGACCCAGTCGAAGGCGGCCTGCGAGCTTGCGGCGGCGATCAGCCACGCCGCCACCAGCAGCGTTCCGAAATAAAGCGCGCCGCCGGTGATGCGATGGATGATCGACATCGTCATCGTGATCGGCGGCCGGTAGACAGTCAGATGCGGCGAAAGCGGCCGTTCACGTCTGGCGACTGCGCGGGTGGCTGGTGATTTGCTCATGGCTCCCCCAGATCGGCATCCTGGAAGCCGCGATGGGAATGCGGCGTTTGCCATGTTCATATATGGCCCCGGACAGCCGGTTTCTAATGCGCTTTTTGCACCGCGTCAAAGCCGGAAAATCGTTTTGGAAACATCATTTAGTCTGACAAATGGACGGCCGCGCGCTTCAATCGATTAGCGGCTGCTTCGAAGCCGGCGCAAGGTCTCGCTGCAGCGCAACAAAGAGCGCGCGCCGGTGGGTTGAGGTTCAGGTCAGGCCGAGTCGAAAATGGCGGTTTCCGAGAACCGGAGCGGAGCGTATTTGAAGTACGTTAGCACCGGAAGCGCAGGAAGCTGCCATTTGCAGGCCGGCCTCACCTGAAGGTCAGCCCACCGGCTATCTCCGACAGGTCTGCGGGGTGGATCCCCTCTTCATCACCAGCGCTTCGCGTCCGTCGATCACGATTGCGTCATGCGTCGCCGCTTCCTGGTAGCGGCTGCTCTGGTTGGCGGGCGAGGCCGCGAATTCCTCGATCGAGCCATCCTGGCGGACCACGCGCAGCGACGAGCCGAGATTCTGGATGGTGATCATGCCGCCATTGCCGCATCTATAGGTGGCTGTGCCGATGCCGGATCGCGGCACGGTAAGATCGGTGACGATCTTGGTCGTGGGCGCAGGCGCTGCGGGCGTCTTGGCTGTTGCAGGCGCAGGGGCCGTTGCAGGTACCGGGGGCGTTGCGGCTGCCGGCGGCGCCCCGGGTGCGGCGGACGGCAGAGCCGGAGCGGGCGAGGCGGCGGGCGGCGCGGCATTCGCCGCCTTCGGCGCGCCGTCCTGCGGCACGCAGGCCGCGACCGCGAGAAGCAGCGGGATGGTGATCGACACCCGAACCGTGTGGCCAAAGCTCATGCGCTGCCCTTTCGTGCGCGGCACGCTACAGCAATTCCAGGAAAAGTGTGAAACGGTTTTCCGTCCGGAATTGCGTCAAAACAAAGAGATAGAGTGGTTTGTCGTTTCCGTTAAACGACGACCGCTCTAGCCACGCGACGCATCAAGATCAAGCTCACCCAGAGTCAGGCGACTGCATGGCCGCCCTGCGGCGGGCGAGAACCGGACCCGCGAAAATTAACCATGTTCCTTAAGAACCGGGGCCGAAAGCCTCCCGCCTCTTAACAAAGGTTAAGAAAGGGTTAATTTCCGATTCGAACCGGAACCCAGACGCGATCGGTCGCGTCATCAAGGGAGAGCGACATGCGTTCGAATTCAGTGCGGGCAAGGGTTGCCGCCGCCGCGCTGGCGGGGCTGGTGACGGCGATCGCCGCGCCGGCCGAAGCCGGCTTGCGCCACCATGACCGCGTCTATGCCGATTCTTTCGGCAATCTCGTCATCGACAGCGCCGCCGGCTACAAGCGCATCATCGTCGGCGAGGGCAGGCACGCTAAGGAGCTCTCGAACTTTACCAGCGCCGGCCAGCCGGATGTCGTCTATGACGATGCGGACGAGGCCGGCGCGCCCGGCTGCTACCAGGCGCCGGTGCTGGTGAAGGGCCGCTCCTATATGTACGGGCTTTCCGACGGCGAGATGCCCAATCTCAGCCCTTGCCGTTGAAGATCGTCGGCGTTTGGCGCCGCCTGAGCGCGCCTGACACGCGCACGCAGTCGCGGCCGGCATTCTTGGCTTCGTAGAGCGCGGCGTCGGCGCGCCGCAGAAGATCCGCAAAACCCTCGTCGGCGGCGAGCTCGGCCACGCCGAAGCTTGCGCTGCAGCGATGGTCGGCCGGCAGGCCCTCGATCGGCAAGGCGCCGAAGGCGTTGCGCGCGCCCTCGGCAAACAGCCTCGCCGCGGCAAGGTTGGTGCCGGGCAGGATGATGGCGAATTCCTCGCCGCCGATACGGCCGGCGACATGGTGCTCGGCGGCGGCTTCGCGCAGGAAACCGGCGAAGCTCTCGATCACGCGATCGCCGCAGGCATGGCCGTAGCTGTCGTTGATGCTCTTGAAATAATCGAGATCGGCGATCACCAGCGCCACCGGCACGCCGCGCCGAACGGCATCCCGCATCGCAAGGTCCGCGTGACGTTCGAAACCGCGGCGGTTGAACAGCCGCGACAAAGCGTCGGTTTCCGATTTCGAGGTCGCCTCGTTGAGCGCGTCACGCACCAGGACGGCAAGCGCAAGCAACGCCAGCGCCAGCCCGAACACGGTGCCGAGCGATTGAGACACAAGCGCGTAGGCCGTCTGCACATAGGCCTGCGGATCTGCGCCCCACCCGCCCAGCGCGCCGGCGATGAGCGGCTTGGAGGCGAACTGCACGGCGCTGGCGCCGAGCACCAGCGCAAGCACATGGTCGAGCCGCGCGAGCCTTTGCCGGGAGGACAGCACGATGCCGAGCGCGGCGAATTGCATGGTAGCGTAAGGAAGCTGGTAGGCCATCATGCGCGTCAGCGACTGACGCGGCAGGTCCTGCACCAGATAGACGGCGACCGAGGCGACAACGAGGAAGCACAGCATCGGCGCCCAGGGCGGCCGCACGTCGTATTTATGGGCGAGCCCGCCGTTGAAGGCGACGGTTGCGCCGAAGAGCACGGCAAAGGCGGCAACGACCGGCAGCCGGGCGTCCGCGAAAGCGGGAATGCTGAACTCGATGGCGAAATAGGCCATGCCGAGCAGGTAGCTGAAGGCAAGCCAGCGCGCCGACACGCGCCCGGTATCATAGACGGCAATCGCCATGAACGCCGCCGCCAGCAGCCCGGCGACGACGAAGTTGATCATCAATATGAAGTCGGCGCTGCCCATAAATCCCTTGCCCTTGCGGACAGCAAATCATCGACCGGCGAAAATCACGTTAACGCCAGCCATGGCGCGGAACCGCAGGCCTTGGCGATTAGCCTCGAGGCCCCTCGCTTCGTCATTCCAGGGCGGAGCAAGGAGCGAAGCGACGCGCGCAGACCCTGGAATCCATGCCGTGACCTCAGCCGAAGAACGCAGCGGAGCAGAATTCTGCGCCTTTATCATCGCTAAGATGTAACGGCATGGATCCTATGGTCTGCGCGCGTCGCTCCGCTCCTTGCTTCGCCATAGGATGACGAAGCCGCGGGGGCTTCGGCCAATCGCGAACGTTGCGATCGCCTACTGGGTTTGGCCAGCGGAGGTCAGCCTGTCTCACCCAACCGCAAGCGGCTCCGAAACGAAGGCGGTTTCTGGCCTCTCATAGGAAAGCCGCACGCTGTCGCGGCCGTTCTTCTTGGCCTTGTAGAGCGCCTCGTCGGCGCGTCGCATCAATGGCATCAGCCCTTCCTTGCCGGTGCGGGCGGCGACGCCGAAACTCGCGGTGACCCTGGTGCCGGCCGGCAGGCCGTCGATCGTGCCGGCCGAATAGAAGGCGCGAATCGCTTCGGCAAACAGCCTTGCCGAGGCAAGGTCGCTGAGCGGCAAAAGCACGGCGAACTCTTCGCCGCCGATGCGGCCGGCGGCCCCGCGCGCGCCGGTGGCCGAACGCAGCTTGGCGGCGAAATCGGCGATCACCCGGTCGCCGGCCTCATGCCCATGCTGGTCGTTGAGCGCCTTGAAGTGATCGAGATCGGCAAGCACCAGGGCGACGGGAAATCCGGCCTTGCCGCACTGGTCGAGCAAGAGGGTCGCCCGCTCCTCGAAGCCGCGGCGATTGAGGATGCCCGAGAGCGGGTCGGTATGGGTTTCGGCTTTCAGCGCCTTCATCACGTCGAGCGCAGCCGCGGTGAACAGGCAGAGCGCGATCAGCAGCGACAAGAGCGCGTGCGACAGCAGCGCCGTCGTCCAGTAGGACGAGGCATAGAGCTCGTCATAGCCCTTGAACGGTCCGTGCGCGATGATGACGGCCAGCGTCCTTACGAAGAAGTTCAGTCCGGAAAGCAACGCCAGCGCGAGCAAGATCTTTTCCGTCGGGCCATTGCCGCGCACCACGCGCAGCTCAGCGGCGGCCAGCAGGCTGATGCCGCCAAGCGCGAAATTGACGACGAGGATCCTCCATGTCAGGTCCGGCTGAACGAACAGGAACCAGCAGAATGCGGCCATTCCGCCCAACGCCAGCGCGGCGATCCCGGCATAGGGGACGGGCCGGCCCTGGCGCGCGATAATGGCGCCAACCAGACAGGACCCGGCAACGCAGAAGCACAGGTTGGAGAGGAACTTGGACGGCGCCAGGCCGACCGGGAGGGTGAAATGCTGGAACAGGAAACCGGCCGCGGCGAGAGCATAGCTCGCCGCCAAGACGGCCAGATAGGGACGATGGCGCTGATAGGACCACAGCACGAGGAACGCAGCGCCGAGCGCCAGCGCTATCGTCGGATTGAGCAGCGCTATGAGCAGACCGGTGTCCAAAGGACTGCGACTTTCCCCAACTTACCCAAGGGGAGATACTAGGACTTAAGCCCAAACAAGCGGTTAAGCCTCGATGGATACGTCGCACGCCACGCGGAACCGGCCTGCCTGAGCGGCGTTGTCCGGCCAGACAGGAAACGCCAGACGGAGACGATCGAGATGGCCGGCACGATCACTTTGACGAACCACGATGAAATCCGCTCCTGGGCGGCGGCACGCGCCGGCTTCCCGGCCATCGTCGATGTCTCGCCCGAGGCCGGAACGCAGGCCATGCTTCGCCTGGTTTTTGGGCAGCAGGCCTATGAGGACGAGGACCGCCCGGAGCGCCCGATCAACGCCGGCGGCTACGAGCTCGTGGAGTGGGACGAGTGGTTCAAGATCTTCGACGAGCGGCAGCTGGCCTTGGTCGTCGCCGCCGACGAGCCCGGCCGGCGCGAGGAGTTTCACGAGATCATTCGCAGATAGATCGCTGAAAAGCAAAAGGCCCGGACGTATTGTCCGGGCCTTTGTCAACCACCGCAGGCGGGCGGTTACTTCCAGTCGCGGATGTCGACGAAGTGGCCAGCGATCGCCGCCGCTGCCGCCATGGCCGGCGAGACCAGATGGGTGCGGCCCTTGAAGCCCTGCCGGCCCTCGAAGTTGCGGTTCGAGGTCGAGGCGCAACGCTCATGCGGCTTCAGCCGGTCGTCGTTCATGGCCAGGCACATCGAGCAGCCCGGCTCGCGCCAGTCGAAGCCGGCGGCGAGGAAGATCTTGTCGAGGCCCTCGGCCTCCGCCTGTTCCTTGACCAGGCCGGAACCCGGCACGATCATGGCGTTGACCCGCGGATTGACCTTCTTGCCCTCGACCACCTTGGCGGCGGCGCGCAGGTCCTCGATGCGGCCATTGGTGCAGGAGCCGATGAAGACGCGGTCGAGCGCGATGTCGGTGATCTTGGTTCCGGGCGTCAGCCCCATATAGTCGAGCGCGCGGATCTTCGACGTACGCTTGTTTTCGTCCGCGATCTCTTCCGGATCGGGCACAATGCCCTGCACCGAGACGACGTCCTCGGGCGAGGAACCCCAGGAGACGATCGGCGGCAGCTTCGCCGCGTCGAGCACGATCACCTTGTCGAAATGCGCGCCTTCATCCGAATGCAGCGTCTTCCAATAGGCGAGCGCGGCGTCCCAGGCGGCGCCCTTCGGCGCGCGCGGCTTGTCCTTGACATAGGCGAAGGTCGTCTCGTCCGGCGCGATCAGGCCGGCGCGCGCCCCGCCCTCGATCGACATGTTGCAGATCGTCATGCGGCCTTCCATCGACAACGAGCGGATCGCCTCGCCGGCATATTCGATGACGTAACCGGTGCCGCCGGCAGTGCCGATCTCGCCGATGATGGCGAGGATGATGTCCTTGGCGGTGACGCCTTCAGGAAGCTGGCCGTCGACGCGCACCAGCATGTTTTTGGCCTTGCGCTGGATCAGCGTTTGCGTCGCCAGCACATGCTCGACCTCCGAGGTGCCGATGCCATGCGCCAAGGCGCCGAAGGCGCCGTGCGTGGAGGTATGGCTATCGCCGCAGACGATGGTCATGCCCGGCAGTGTGAAACCCTGCTCCGGCCCGATGATATGGACGATGCCCTGGCGGACGTCGTTCTCGGAATAATAGTCGATGCCGAAATCCTTGGCGTTCTTGGCCAGCGCCTCGACCTGGATGCGGCTTTCCTCGTTCTTGATGCCGAACTTGCGCTCGGGGGAGGTCGACACGTTGTGGTCGACCACGGCCAGCGTCTTCTCGGGATGGCGGACCTTGCGGTTCGACATGCGCAGGCCTTCGAAGGCCTGCGGGCTGGTGACCTCGTGCACGAGGTGGCGGTCGATATAGAGCAGGCAGGTACCGTCGTCCTGGCGGTCGACGACGTGGTCGTCGAAGATCTTGTCATAGAGGGTGCGCGGTGCGCTCATGTGCGTAAATCCGTCGATATGAGAATGGGAAAAGCACGCCGGCCATCCGGCGCGACGACTGCGATCGGTCGGGTCAGGTAAGTCGGCTGGTCAGCGCGCCGCAAACGCGCGCGGAGAAACGCGACGGCAGGCGCTTCCTGTCCTGCAGCACGAAACCCTTGTAGGCCGGATCGCTGAAAAGCTTTTCCATGGCGGCGTAGATAGCAATGTTTTGGCTTTTCGGCAATTGCGGCCAGAACCTGGTTCCTCGCCCCACGAAGTGGGGAGAGGTGGCCCGGCGAAGCCGGGACGGAGAGGGGTCAGCGCGGCGCCTGGAGTTTTTAAGCCTCCTACTCGACCCCTTCGGTCTTGCGCCTTGTCTTTCAGCGGCTCTGGTGTCGCGGACGTCGTCCCCCGCTCCGTCCCGGCTTCGCCGGGCCACCTCTCCCCCGCTTTCGCGGGGGCGAGGAAATGGCGTCAGGCTTGCTCACACCACCTCGAACACGAACGTCTTCACCAGCGCTTCCGGATCGCCGATGGCGTAGCAGCGGAACCATGGGCTCTGCTCGACCAGGCGCCATTTCCTCGCCCGCTCCAGCTCGTCGAACACAGCCTGGAAGCCGCCGCTCTCGAAAACCTGGTCGCGCACGGTGAAAATGGCGTGGCCGCCGGCCTTGGTGATGCGCACCAGCTCATGCAGGCCGGAAGCCGGCGCATGGCCGATGGTGAAGACGCCGGTCGAGAAGAAGGCGCGGAAATGCCGCTCGGGCCACGGCAGCGGGCCGCCGAGCATCGCCTTCTTCAGCTCGCTATAGGCCGGCTTGCCACCGGCCTGGCGGCTGCCGGCGATTTTCAGCATGTCCTCGGAAAGGTCGAGCCCGGCGATGTCGCCATAGCCCAGAGCCTTCAGCGACGGTCCCGACAGGCCGGTGCCGCAGCCGGCGTCGAGCAGCGGACCTTCGCCCGCCGGCACATGCCGCGCTACCCAGGCGGTGATCAGGAAGGGCAGGAGATAGCCGAGCGAAGCGGTCTCGCCGTCATAGGTCGCGGCCCATTCGGCATAGGCCTTGGCGAGCCCTTCCGGCGTCTCGGCCGAATAGACGGAATCCAGCGCCGCATTGGCCTTGTCGAAATTCATGGGCGAGTCCTCCGAGCCGGATTGCAACGCTTCCCAACCTAACGCGGACTTTTGCCGCCGGCTATTCCTGATGCTGCCGGCGCAGCCGCTGTTCCAGCGCCCGCAGCGCCAGCGACAGGCCGACGGTCAGGATAAGGTAGATGTAGGCGACGATCGAATAGGTCTCGAAGAAGCGGAAGGAGCCGGCGGCATAGACCTTGCCGATCTGCGTGATGTCGGCGACGCCGAGCACGGAGACCAGCGAGGAATCCTTGACCATGGCGACGAAGTCGTTGCCGAGCGGCGGCAGGATCATGCGGATCGCCTGCGGGAACACGATCAGCCGAAAACGCTGCGCCCGGCTGAGCCCGAGCGCCTTGGCGGCTTCGATCTGGCCCCTCTCGACCGACTGGATGCCGGCCCGGAACACTTCCGAGATGAAGGCCGAATAGCCGATGGTCAGAGCCATGATGGCGCGCCAGAGCAGCGACACGTCGCGCACCAGGAGCTCGCCGACCAGGCCGGCGCTCTGCAGCGGCGCGGTCAGCGCATTCCAGGCGGCGACGAAGGCCGGGGCGCCGGCGAAGGCGATCCAGAACAACAGCACCAGGATTGGCACGCCGCGGATGATCTCGACATAGAAACGCGCGATCTGCCGCAGCCATTGCGATTGCGACAGCGCCATCAGCGCGATGCCGAGCCCAAGCACGGAGGCGAGCGCGAAAGCGACCGCGGTGACGAAGACGGTGATGCCGATGCCCTTGGCGACGGTAGCGAAGACTTCGGCGTAGAGGTCGCTGGACGCAATGGCGAAGGCGGCGGCCAAGGCAAGGGCAAGGGCGGCGGCCAGCCACCAGGGGAATTCGGGTTTGGTGGTGGATGGGGTGGCGGCCATCAGGCGATGCCGGTGGAGCGGACGTGCCGAGAGGATAGCGCCCAGGCCCCCCTCTCTGGCCTGCCGGCCATCTCCCCCTCAAGGGGGGAGATTAGCAGTTCAAGCCGCTCCGCACATTCTGCGACGTTGATAGTTGGCGAAAGCCGGCGTGACGTCCAATCTCCCCCCTTGAGGGGGAGATGCCCGGCAGGGCAGAGAGGGGGGACTGGGCGCAAACTCAGCGCGATTTCCTGCAAATTCGCGGCGCGCAGCAAGACGAGATCACTGCCCCATCTTGTAATCGAGGAACCACTTCTTGTTGAGCTTGTCGAACGTGCCGTCGGCCTTGAGCGATGCGATGGCGGCGTTGACCGGCTTCACCAGGTCCGAACCCTTTGGGAAGATGAAGCCGAAATCCTCGGTGCCGAGCGGTCCGCCGATCAGCTTCAGCTTGCCTGCGGAAGCATCGACATAGCCCTGGCCGGCGGTGCCGTCGGTCAAGACGACATCGACGTCGCCCGATTTCAGCGCCTGCACGGTCGCGCCGAAGGTTTCGAACAGTTTGATGCGCGGGTTCTGCTCGTTGCCGTCGAGCACGCTGTAGACGGCGGTGTAGAACGGCGTGGTGCCCGGCTGGGCGCCGATCAGCCCGTCCTTGAAGGCGCCGAAGCTCTTGGCGTCGGTGAAGCGGCTTTCGTCGCCGCGCACCAGCATGAACTGCTCCGAGCGCATATAGGGATCGGAGAAGTCGACCTTCTCCTTGCGGTCGTCCTTGATGGTGATGCCGGTCATGCCGATGTTGTACTGGTTGTCCGAAACCGCCTGGATCATCGCGTCCCAGGATGTGTTCTGGTATTCGACCTTGAAGTTCAGCCGCTTGGCGATCTCGTCCATCGCGTCATATTCCCAGCCGATCTGCTTGCCGGTCTTCTTGTCGATGAACTGCAGCGGCGGATAGGCATTTTCCGTCACCACCACGACCTTCTTGCCGCCGAGGTCGGGCAAATTGTCGGCGAGCGCCGCGACAGGCACGAGAAGCCAGGCCACCATGGCGGCCAGCAGCAGTTTCGACTTGGTCATGACAAATCTCCGAAGTGCGGCCGCGCTGCAATTTCACGGCCTGAGAAATCCGGCGCCGACTTTAGCTTGCCGCAAGCGCCTTGCAAGCCGGTCCGCGCCGCCTCGCGCCGGCCAATATGCAATCCCGTGCTCTTCGGGGCAGGTTTCGCGGGATGACCGTTGCCGCGATCAGTCCTGACCGGCCGTGGCTTCGCGCAACCCGGCGACCAGCCGCGTCAAGGTGCCATGCAGGGCTTTGAGCTCGGCCCGCTCCAGCGGCATGCCGCAGCTTAAGCCGTCCTGCACGTCCTTCATCTTCGCCCGCAGCGCATCGCCCTTGGCGGTCGGCTCGACCAGGACCCGGCGTTCGTCGGCGGCATCGCGCCGGCGCGTCACCAGGCCGCCCGCCTCCATGCGCTTGATCAGCGGCGTCAGCGTCGCCGAATCGAGCCCCAGTGCCGCGCCGAGCTCGCCGATCGTGCTCGGCGAATGCTGCCACAGCGCCAGCATCGCCAGATATTGCGGATAGGTGAGGCCGAGCGGATCGAGCAGCGGCCGGTAAAGTCTGGTCATCAGCCCGCTTGCCGAATAGAGCGCGAAGCAAAGCTGCTGGTCGAGGCGTGGCACCTCGGATGCCCCGGCGTCCTGCGCCGGGGCCTGCCTGGTCATGGTTTCGGTTTTCGTCGTCATGCAGCCTTTGCCGAGAGCGCCACATCGATATTGCCCCGGATGGCGTTGGAATAGGGGCAGATCTTGTGTGCTTCCGATACAAGCGCCTCGGCGCCTGTCTGATCAAGGCCTTTGATTTCCACCGCCAGCGAAACGCCGAGGCGGAAACCGCCCTGGTCGTTCGGATAGAGGCTGACCGTGGACGTGATCGAAGCGTCCTTAAGCGGCAGCTTCTGCTGGTGGGCGACGAAGCGCACCGCGCTCTCGAAGCAGGCCGCATAGCCGACGGCGAAGAGCTGCTCGGGATTGGTGGCGCCGCCCTTGCCGCCGAGCTCCTTCGGCATCGCCAGATCGACCTTGAGCAGGCCGTCGCTGGTTTCGCCGTGGCCGTTGCGGCCGCCGCTGACATGGGCCTGGGCGGTGTAGAGTGCAGACATTTTTAATCTCCAATTGATTTGTACGCGATTATTTAGTGTACAAGGTAATTGTCCGTCAACCCGGCCGGATCGGTTTTCGCGAGGCTCGCGATCACAGCTCGGTGAAAACGAAAAAGGCGGCCGAAGCCGCCTTTTCCAACCCGTTTCGCCAAAACCTTATTCGGCGGAAGCAGCCTCGGCGGCAGCCTTCTTCTCGGCGGCTTCCTTGGCGGCCGTCTCGGCGGCCAGCGCCTGGGCGGCGGCGACCTTCTCGGCCTCGATGCGGGCGCGCTCGGCGTTCAGCGCGTCACGCTCTTCATCGTTCAGCTTGCGGGCGCGCACGCCGGTGTTTTCCGAAATGCGGGCCGACTTGCCGCGACGGTCGCGCAGGTAATAGAGCTTGGCGCGGCGCACCTTGCCGCGACGCACGATCTCGACGCCCTCGACCATCGGCGAGTAGACCGGAAAAACGCGCTCGACGCCTTCGCCGTAGGAAATCTTGCGGACGGTGAAATTCTCCTGGAAGCCGGAGCCGGCGCGGGCGATGACGACGCCCTCATAGGCCTGGACACGGGTGCGGCTGCCTTCGGTGACGCGCACCTGGACGCGCACGGTGTCGCCCGGCTGGAATTCGGGCAGCTTGCGCTTGGCTTCGATCTTGGCGGCCTGTTCGGCCTCGAGCTGACGGATGAGATCCATCTCAAAAATCCACTTCTTGTTCTTCCGACAGTCAGAGCGTCCTCAGCTCGCCTCGCAGTTCCAATGACCGCTCGGCTATGCCCTTTGTCGAAACATCGGGCAGGGACGGCTACACCGCACTTGTTGACGGGTCCAGAAGATCGTTCTTCCGGTTCGGGCGGCGACATACAGCTATTTCCGCGCTTTGTCACGCCCTAATGCATGTCGCCCAGAAGTGTGGGCGGTTCTGGGATGACGACATGCATCAAAAAGGGCCTTCAGGCACATTTTTTGCGCTCGATGGCTCCATGACATTGACGCCGTGCCGGGTTGCGCTCGCCTCGGAAGCTTTCTAAGCGGGGAAATGAGTTTTTTCGATGCCGTTCTGCTTTTCTTCGCGGGTTTTGCCTCAGGCGCCGCCAATGCGGTTGCCGGCGGCGGCACCTTCCTCACCTTCGGCGCCATGACGCTGGTGGGCCTGCCGCCGATCGTCGCCAACGCCACTTCCTCGGTGACGCAGCTGCCGGGCTATATCACCTCGACGCTCGCCTATTGGACCGATATCCGGCATTTCTGGCGCGGCGCCCTGCTGCTTTGCCTGATTTCCGCGCTCGGCGCGCTGGCCGGCTCGCTCATCCTGCTCGCGCTCTCCAATCCGTCCTTCCGCGCCCTCGTGCCCTGGCTGCTGATCGCCGCCACCGCCCTGTTCGCCGCCGGGCCGTGGCTGAAGCCCGCGGCGGGGCCGGAGCACCAGGCCTCGGTCGGCTCGCTTGCCGGTTCGCTCGTTCAATTCGCGACCGCGGTCTATGGCGGCTTCTTCGGCGCCGGCATGGGTGTGATGATGCTGGCCACCCTCGGCCTGACGCAGGCCGGCGACTACCACCGGCTCAACGCGCTGAAGAACATGCTGTCGATCGTGATCGCGGTCGTCGCCATCCTGGTCTTCGTTTCCGGAGGCGTCGTCGCCTGGCCGCAGGCGATCGTCATGATCCCGGGCGTGGCGCTCGGCGGCTATGCCGGCGTCTGGATCGCCAAGCGCGTGCCGCAAGGCGTCGTGCGTGGCTTCGTCGTCGCCGTCGGCCTGCTCCTGGCGTTTTACTACTTCACCAAGGGCTGAAAACCATGATCCCGAAAAGTGGGAACCGGTTTTCGGAAAAGATCATGGTCAGATAAAAGGACGATCGCCCCGGGCTACCGGGGCGGATCGGCGCCCAGCAGATCCGGCCGCCGCTCACGCGTGAGCTTCTCGGCCTCGGCGCGCCGCCATTCGGCAATCTTCTTGTGATTGCCGGAAATCAGCACGTCCGGGATCGGCCTGCCCTCGAATTCCTGCGGCCGCGTATAGTGCGGATGCTCGAGCAGGCCGTTCTCGAAACTCTCTTCCTCGCCGGACACCGCATTGCCCATGACACCGGGCAAAAGCCGCACCACGGCATCGAGCAGCACGAGCGCGGCCGGCTCGCCGCCCGACAGGATGAAATCGCCGACGGAAACTTCCTCTAATCCTCGCGCCTCGATCAGCCGCTGGTCGACGCCTTCGAAACGGCCGCACAGGATGACCGCGCCCGGTCCGGCCGCAAGCTCCCGCACGCGCGCTTGCGTCAGCGGTTTTCCGCGCGGGCTCATCAGCAGCCTTGGACGCCCGTCGCCCGGCGGCGAGGCGTGGTCGATGGCCCTTGCCAGCACATCGGCGCGCATCACCATGCCGGCGCCGCCGCCGGCCGGCGTGTCGTCGACGGTGCGGTGCCTGTCGGTGGCGAAATCGCGGATCTGGATCGCCTCCAGCGACCACGTGCCGGCTTCCAGCGCGCGGCCGGCCAGCGACAGGCCGAGCGCGCCCGGAAACATCTCCGGATAGAGCGTCAGCACCGAAGCGGCAAAGCTCAACGGTTGCCTCCGGCATCCTTCGGTCCGCGCGGCCTGCCCTTCGGGTCGAAGCCGGAACGGCCTGGCGCCTGGTCATCCTCCTCATCCTCGACAAGGCCCGCCGCGAGCGGATTGATCTCGACAAAGCCGTCAGCGATCGAGACATGCGGCACCGCGGCCTGCGTGAACGGGATCAGCACGCCCTTGCGGCCGGCAAGCGTGACGTCGAGTATGTCGCCGCCACCGAAATTATGCACGGCGACGACCTTGCCGATGACGCCCGTATCGTCTCTCACATCGAGACCGATGAGATCGGCGTGATAGAACTCGTCCTCCTCGCCGTCGTCAGGCAGCACCGAGCGGTCGACGAAAAGCTCGGTGCCGGCCAGCGCCTCGGCCGCATTGCGGTCACTGACGCCCTTGAAGCGCACGACCACGACGGTGCCCGCCGGCCTGATGTCCAGGATCTGGAAGGCGCGGCCATCCTTGGCAAAGAGCGGGCCGTAATCGGCCAGCGCCAGCGGATCGCCGGTGAAGGTCTTCACCCGCAATTCGCCCTTGATGCCGTGCGCGGCACCGATCACGGCCATCTGTACGGGGTTTTCGAGCTTCGACATCGGCGGCGCTTCCTTTGCCCTGCTCTAGCGCCGTCCTGTGGTCATTTCAATGACGGCCTCTTCACCGCTTCCTAACCCGCATGCCTGAAACTGCCGCCATGCAGGAATTCCTCATCCCGGCCAAATCCGATCTCCAGGCGGCGCGCGAGACCTGGCTGAAGACACTCGCCCATGAGCGCCGGCTGTCGCCGGAGACCGTCGAGGCCTACGAGCGCGACACCCGCCAGTTCCTGCATTTCCTGACTGGACATTGCGGCGGCCCTCCAGGCATTTCGGACATCGCCGACCTGCGGCCGGCCGATTTGCGCGGCTTCCTCGCCAAGCGCCGCAATGACGGCGCCAGCGCCCGCACGCTGGGGCGCGGCCTTGCCGGCGTCCGCTCGCTGCTGCGCTTTCTCGAAAAACGCGGGATGGTCAACGCAGCGGGCGCGACGGCACTGCGCGCGCCACGCCAGCCGAAGTCGTTGCCCAAGCCGCTGACGGCAAGCGACGCGAAACAGGTCGTGGCCGTGGAAGGCCAGCTCGCTGACGAACCCTGGGTCGCCGCGCGCAATGCCGCCGTGCTGACGCTGCTCTATGGCTCCGGCCTGCGCATCTCCGAGGCGCTCGGGCTGACCGGTGGCGACCTCGCCTCGGACGCCGACACCGTGCTGCGGGTCACCGGCAAGGGCGGCAAGACGCGGCTGGTGCCGGTGCTGCCGGTGGCCCGCAAGGCGGTCGCCGAATACCGCCGGCTCTGTCCCTTCCATATCGGGCCCGAGGGGCTGCTGTTCCGCGGCGCCCGTGGCGGCCCGCTCAACCCGGCCATCGTCCAGCGCGAGATGGCGAAGCTGCGCTCGGCGCTCAACCTGCCGGACACAGCGACACCGCATGCCCTGCGGCACTCCTTCGCCACCCACCTGCTCGGCCGTGGCGGCGACCTGCGCACCATCCAGGAACTGCTCGGCCACGCCAGCCTGTCGACCACGCAGATCTACACCGGCGTCGACA
>CCNB01000020.1:18527-59747 GCA_000824785.1 Mesorhizobium plurifarium
ACCCTGGAATCCATGCCGTGACCGCGGCGCTCCGCGACGGTGAAGAATTCTGGATCGCCGCACTCCACGGCTCAGGCAACGGAATGGATCCTCGGGTCTGCGCTCGTCGCTCCGACTGTGGATGACGATGCGACAGGCGGCTCAGCCAATCGCCAAGGTATTCGAACCGACACCCGAGGGAACGTCAAAGCTCATCCGACCGGAAATAATTTCATTCTCCCGGTTAACCGTTTTGCCGCTTTTCAGCGCTAAGACGCTTTTCATGAAACGCGTCATCGCCATCGCCGACCGCGCGGCCCTTGTCTCGTTGAAGCTGCTTGCGGCGCTCAACCTGCTGTTTTTCCTGTCTTTCCTCGTCGTTCTGCTGCTTGCCGGCCGGGCCCATGCGGGAGCTCCCAATTGCGTCGGCACCGATCTTTTGACGGCGCTGGAAAAGAACGATCCCGCCGCCTTCAAGAAAGTCGAGACCGAAGCGGCGGCCGTTCCCAACGGCAAGGGCCTGCTGTGGAAGCTGGAGAAGCCGGGCGAAGAGCCGTCCTATCTGTTCGGCACCATGCATATGACCGATACGCGCGTCACCACGCTGCCGGCCGCCGCGCAAAAGGCCTATGACGGCGCAGGCACCATCGTCATCGAGACCACCGATGCGATGGACAAGGCCAAGATGATGGCCGCCATGGCCAGCGAACCCGGCCTGATGATGTTCACCGACAACACCACGCTGTCGTCGTTGCTGTCGCCGGACGATGCGGCGGCGCTGAACAAGGGGCTCGACGCCCGCGGCATCCCGCCGGCGACGGTCGCCAAGATGAAGCCGTGGATCCTGTCGGCGATGATGGCGTTGCCGGCCTGCGAGGTGGCGCGCCAGAGCGCCGGCGAACCCGTGCTGGACGTCAGGCTTGCCGCCGACGCGAAGGCCTCGGGCAAGGACGTCGAAGGGCTGGAGACCGCCGTCGATCAGTTGCGCGCCATGGCCTCGCTGCCGCTCGAATTCCACATGAAGAGCCTGGTCGAGACGATGAAGCTCGGCGACAAGGTGAACGACGTCAACGAGACGATGATCGTGCTCTACCAGCGCGGCGAGATCGGCATGTTCTGGCCGCTGTTCCGCGCCGTCTTGCCGGACACGGCGGACGACAAGGCGGGCTATGCCGCCTTCGAGCAGACCATGATCATCAGCCGCAACAAGGTGATGGCGGCGCATGCCGGGCCGATTTTGGCCAAGGGCAACGTCTTCATGGCCGTCGGCGCCATGCATCTGCCCGGTCCGGAAGGACTGGTCGAGGATTTTCGCAAGGCAGGGTATAGTGTTACCGCCGTCAACTGAGTCGTCTGGCGGCTGGCGGACCTGAAAACGCCGGTTTTTCAGCGCTTTCCGTCCGTCCGCGTGAAACCCTTTACGGGATCAGCGCGTTGATGGCTGTTATTTTGATGACTTTCATCCAAGGAGGACACGTTTCATGGCGAACCCTAACGACCCCTTCACCCCTTCGAGCACGCCTCCCACGTCGAGTGGCGGTGGTGGCGGCAGCGGATGGCTGATCGCCCTTGTTGTCATTATCCTGGCCATTGTTGCGTATTATGTCTTTGGCAGAAGCGGCGGCGAGCATGCGCCCGCCCCGGCTGAGCCGCCGGCCGCCAGCACGCCGGCCCCTGCGCCTGCAACGCCTGCCCCAGCCCCTGAGCCGGCACCCGCTCCGGCGCCTGCCCCGGCTCCCGCGCCAGCTCCGGCTCCTGCACCCGCGCCGGCCCCCGCTCCGGCACCTGCCCCGGCGCAGTGATCGGGCTACAGCTTGACGACGAACGGCCCGCCGAAAGGCGGGCCGTTCTGTTTGGGGCGCTGTCCCCAGCTTCGGAAAAAACGCGTCACACGGGACTGGCCGGCCAGGGGAGCCGATGGCGCAGCTCTTCGACCAGGACCCGCTCATTCTCCGAATAGTCGATCGGAACGGCGACGAGATTGACGCCGCCCGCGGCAAAGGCCTGCTCGAGGGCAGGTCTCAACTCGGCGATGGCGCCTACCCTGGTGCCCTTGGCGCCATAGGCTTCGGCATAGCGGACGAAATCGGGATTCCCGAAGGTCATGCCGAAATCGGGAAAATCGTCGACCGCCTGCTTCCAGCGGATCATGCCGTAGGCATGGTCCTCGATGACCAGGACCACGAGATTGAGCTTCAGTCTGACGGCGGTTTCCAGCTCCTGGCTGTTCATCATGAAGCCGCCATCGCCGCAAACCGCCATGACGCGGCGTTCCGGAAAAAGCATCGCCGCCATCATCGCCGACGGCAGGCCGGCGCCCATCGTGGCCAGCGCGTTGTCGAGCAGCAGCGTGTTGGCGACGCGCGTGCGGTAGTTGCGCGCGAACCAGATTTTGTACATGCCGTTGTCGAGCGCCAGGATGCCGTCGGCCGGCATCACCGCGCGCACGTCGTGCACCAGGCGCTGCGGGGTGAAGCGGTCCTCGGTGTCGCGCGCCGCGATGCGGCTCAATATTCCCTCGCGCAGCGGCAGCAGTGCCTGTGCATTGGGAATGTTGCCTTCCAGGCGGTCGGCCAACAGCCTGAGCGAGGCGCCGATATCGCCGATCACCTCGGTTTGCGGGAAATAGACCTGTTCGACAGTGGCCGGCTGGTAGCCGACATGAATGACCTTCGGCCCGTCGGCGCCCATGATGAAGGGTGGCTTCTCGACCGTGTCGTGGCCGATCGTGATGATGAGATCCGCCCGCTCGATCGCTTCATGCACGTAGTCGCGCTCGGACAACGCGGCCGTGCCCATATAGAGCTCGGTTCCACCCGGTACCGTGCCCTTGCCCATCTGGGTCGTGAAATAGGGAATGCCGGTCCGCAGAACGAACTGGGCGAGGTCCGAGGTCGAGCGCGGCCGCGAGGCGGCGGCGCCCATCATCGCCAGCGGCCGCTCAGCCTCGATGATCATCTGCGCGGCGCGGTCGAGCGCAAGCGGGCTCGCCAGCGGCAGCTCGACCGGGTGCGGCGGAATCGGCGCCACCGCGTCGCATTCTTCCGCGGCGATGTCCTCCGGCAGCTCCAGATGCACGGGTCCCGGACGCTCCTCGCCGGCCACGCGGAAAGCCTCGCGCACCACGCCCGGAATCATCCTGGGCGAAACGATCTGACGCGAAAGCTTGGTCAGAGGTTTCATCGCCGCCACGACGTCGACGATCTGGAAACGGGCCTGCCTGGACGATCTGACACCCTTCTGCCCGGTAATCATGACCATGGGCATGGCCCCGAGCAGCGCGTAGGCCGCGCCTGTCGTCAGGTTCAAGGCGCCGGGGCCAAGTGTGGTGATGCAGACGCCGGGCCTGCCGGTGAGCCGGCCGTGGGTGGCGGCCATGAACGCGGCCGCTTGCTCATGGCGGGTCAGGATGAGCTCGATCGAGGATTTGCGAATGGATTCGACGACATCGAGGTTCTCCTCGCCCGGTATCCCGAAGATACGGTCCACGCCTTCATTCTCGAGGGCGGCAACAAGCAGGTCGGAGCCTTTGGACACGACGTATCTCCTGAGCGAACCGTGCGAGACGAGCCATACCGAACGCTGACGCGCGTATCGCCCTTCGGTTCGGGATCTAGATATGGATCGGCTTGAAGAACGTGGCCAGCGCCGCTTCCTTCACCGCTTCCGACATCGTCGGATGCGCGTGGCAGGTGCGCGCGAGGTCTTCGGACGAGCCGCCGAATTCCATCAGCACCGCCGCCTCGTGGATCATCTCGCCGGCGCCGAAACCGACGATGTGGACGCCGAGCACGCGGTCGCTGGCCTTGTCGGCCAGGATCTTAACGAAACCGTCGGTGTGCAGCATGGCGCGCGCGCGGCCATTGGCGCTGAACGGGAATTTTCCGACCTTGTAGTCGATGCCGGCCTTCTTCAGCTCCTCCTCGGTCTTGCCGACCGAGGCGATCTCCGGGCTGGTGTAGACGACGCTCGGGATGACGTCGTAGTTCACATGGCCAGCCTGGCCGGCGATCGTCTCGGCCACCGCGACGCCCTCGTCCTCGGCCTTGTGCGCCAGCATGGGGCCGGCAACGACGTCGCCGATCGCATAGATGCCGGGCACGCTGGTCCTGAGATGCCCGTCGGTCTTGACCCTGCCGCGCTCGTCGACCTCCACGCCCGCCTCCTTCAAGCCGAGGCTATCGGCATAGGGACGGCGTCCGGTGGCGACCAGCACCACGTCGGCCTCGATGGTTTCCGCCGCGCCGCCCTTGACCGGCTCGAAGGTGACGGTGGCGCCCTTCTTGGCCTTGGCGACGCCGGTGACCTTGGCGCCGAGCTTGAACTCGAAGCCCTGCTTGGACAGGAGCCGCTGGAACTGCTTCGACACCTCGCCGTCCATGCCGCCGAGGATATTGTCGAGGAACTCGACAACCGTGACCTTGGCGCCGAGCCTGGCCCACACCGAGCCGAGCTCCAGTCCGATGACGCCGCCGCCAACCACCACGAGGGTGGCAGGCACCTTGGCCAGCGACAGCGCGCCGGTGGAGGAGACGATCACCTTCTCGTCGAAATCGACCTTGACGCCCGGAATGCCGGCGACATCGGAGCCGGTGGCGATCACGATGTTCTTCGTCTCGATCTCCTCGACCTTGCCGTCCTCGCCGGTCACCGAAACCTTGCCGGCGCCGACCACCTTGCCGGTGCCGCGGAAGGAATCGATCTTGTTCTTCTTGAACAGGAAGGCGACGCCGTTGACGTTGGAGGCGACCGTCGTGTCCTTATGCGCCATCATCTTCTTCAGATTGAGCTTCGGCGCCGGCAACTCGATGCCCAGCGTATCGAAAGCGTGGCCGGCTTCCGCGAACATCTCGGAGGCGTGGAGCAGCGCCTTCGACGGGATGCAGCCGATGTTGAGGCAGGTGCCGCCGAAGGTGGCGTTCTTCTCGACCACCGCCGTCTTCAGGCCGAGCTGCGCCGCCTTGATGGCGCAGACATAGCCGCCCGGCCCCGATCCGATGATAACCACGTCATAAGCCATAATATGGAATCCTTTTTATCCAGCCTTCAGCGGCCGCCGCTCACATTCAGGATCGTGCCCGTTATATAGGAGGCCGCGTCCGACAGAAGATAGAGAACCGCGCTCGCGACTTCATCCGCCGTGCCTGCCCGTTTCATCGGCAGCGCGTCCTGCAACCGCGCCACCCGGTCGGGCTGGCCGCCCGACGCATGGATTTCGGTGTCCGTGATGCCGGGGCTGACCGCGTTGACGCGGATGCCCTCCAACGCGACTTCGCGCGCGAGCCCGATGGTCATGCTGTCGATCGCGCCCTTGGAGGCGGCATAGTCGACAAATTCGCCGGGCGAGCCGAGCCTCGCGGACGCCGAGGACAAGTTGACGATCGCGCCGCCCTTGCCGCCGTGACGGGTCGACATGCGCTTCACCGCTTCGCGGGCGCAGAGGAACGAGCCGACGACATTGATGCGCATCATGCGCTCGACCCGCTCGACGCTCATCTCGTCGACCCGCGCCTTGACGTCGACGATGCCGGCATTGTTGACGAAGGCGTCGAGCCGGCCGGAGGCCCGATCGACGGCTTCGAACATCGCGATCACATCGGCCTCGCTGCCGACATCGCCCTTGACCGCGAAGGCATCGCCGCCTGCGGCCTTGAGCTCGGCGACCAGCGCATCGGCGGCCGCCTGGTTGGAGACGTAGTTGACCACAACGCGGTAACCGGCCCGGTTCGCCTGCCGGCAGATGGCGGCGCCGATGCCGCGGCTGCCGCCGGTGACCAGCAGTGTCTTGTTGTCCGCGCTCATTCCTGGCAGCCTTTCAGCACGAAGATGTCCCATGGCACTTTGGAGAAGCCGGCGGGACCATAGGCGGCCGACATTTCGAGTGACGGCCCGAGATCGGGGAAGATCAGGCTTTTCGGCGCGTCGGCGCCTTCGGCCGGCAGCAGGCCGACACCGCCCTTCTCGTCGGTGCTGTAGATGACGCCTTCCCAGACCGTGCAGGCGGTAAGCTCCTCGCCGGTGACGTCGCCGGTCGGGCATTTGTACATCAGCGAGCCATGCGGCCGCGCCGACGATCCCTCGGTCCACATCGCGATGCCGTCGAGCACGACATTGTTGTCGAGGATCATGCGGAAGGCGTTGGTGATCGTCGCCGAGGGGCCGGCCGGCGTGAAGTCGATCTCGGCGCCGCTCTGCGCCTCGCCATAGACCGCAAGCTGGATCGGGCAGGCGGCCTGGGCATTCGAATTCGCCGCCGCGAGCGCCAGCGATCCGGCCATCAATCCAATCACGGGCGAGACGGCTGTCGTCATCACTTGGCCTGGTCGTCTTCGCGGCCGTCGGCGTTTTCGAGCACGCCGAAATCGGTCATCAGGACCACCGGCTCGCCCGCTGCGTCCAGCCCCCAGAAGGACGGGTAGAATCCGTCGCCCCAGCCACTCCAGAACATCGCGATGTTGACCGGATTGCCGGCGGCCGGATGGTGCATGACGAACCGGTCCTGGTTCGGCGCGAACTCGGCCGCCAGCACATCGTCATAATAGTTCTGTTCGGGCTTGAGCTTGTCCTGCGCGGCCGACATCAGGGCCATCGCCGCCTTGTCCATGAACGAGCCGAGGCCGGCATCGACGGGATAGCCGAAGATCTCGTCGCCGTTCAGCGTCGAGACGTCCTGCCCCGGCAGGACGGCGAGTTCCCAGCGCGCCGGTACGCCGGGACGGAAGCGAAGGAACGCCGCGGCGACCCGGCCCTGCGCCTCCAACAGCGTGACCGGATAGTGCCCGGGCTTGACCTTGCGGGCCAGCGCCGGCCAGTCGTCGGTCGTGATCAGAGGGTCGCAGGCGATGATCTCGCCGGTCGGGAGTTCGAGCTCGCCGATCGGTGTGACGGTGATCTTGCGCTCCGCCAATTGCGCGTCGGAGAACGCGAAGACGCCGAAATTGCTGCTGGCCGTCGCCGGATCCCAATCGGCGGCGATTGCCGGCGAGGGAACGGCGGCGGAGAGGCCAAGCATGACGATGCTGCGCCGGAAAATTCGCCGCAGGCTATGGCCGAGCTTGAACCCGAACCGCTCCGGCCAGCCGCTCATTGCGGATCCGATCCGATCACAGATCGAGCACCAGCCGCTCGGGATCCTCCAGGCTTTCCTTGACGCGCACGAGGAAGGTCACCGCTTCCTTGCCGTCGACGATGCGGTGGTCGTAGCTGAGCGCCAGATACATCATCGGCCGGATAACGATCTGGCCGCCGACCACCACGGGCCGGTCCTGGATCTTGTGCATGCCGAGAATGCCGGACTGCGGCGCATTAAGGATCGGCGTCGACATCAGCGATCCGTAAACGCCACCGTTGGAAATCGTGAACGTGCCGCCCTGCATGTCCGCCACCGAAAGCTTGCCGTCGCGCGCGGCGAGACCCAGCCGGCCGATCTCCTTCTCGATCTCGGCGATGGACATCTGATCGGCGTCGCGCACCACCGGCACCACCAGGCCCTTGTCGGTGCCGACGGCGACGCCGACATGGGCAAAATTCTTGTAGATGATGTCGGTGCCGTCGATCTCGGCATTGACCGCCGGGATCTCCTTCAGCGCATGCGTCACCGCCTTGGTGAAGAAACCCATGAAGCCGAGCTTCACGCCATGCTTCTTCTCGAACACGTCCTTGTATTTGGACCTGAGCGCCATCACCGCGCTCATATCCACCTCGTTGAAGGTGGTGAGCATGGCGGCGGTCGACTGGGCCTCCTTCAAGCGGTGGGCGATGGTCTGGCGCAGCTTGGTCATGCGCACGCGCTCCTCGCGCGGCGCATCCTCGGCCGGGGACGGCGCGCGGGCAACGACCGGCGCCAGAGCCGCCTTCGGCGTCTCGGCCGGCTGCGAGGGCGCGCCCCTGGCGATGGCGTCGAGCACATCGCCCTTCAGCACCTGGCCGCGCTTGCCGGACCCGGAGAGCTGTTCGACCGAGAGGTTGTGCTCCGCGATCAGCTTGGCCGCCGCCGGGGCCGGCGGCATGGTGCGGGGCTCGATCGGGCCGGCGTCGCCGGCGACCTTGGCGGTCTCGGCCGCGGCTTGCTTGGTGGTGGACGCGGCGTCCGGGCTCGAAGCCTGCGCCACCGCCTGCGGCTTCGTCGCCGGAGCGGCGGCCGCGCCGCCCGCCGAAATCGAGCCGAGCAACGCGCCGACATTGACCGTCTCGCCTTCCTTGACGGTGATCTCGGCCAGCGTTCCGGCGCCCGCGGCGGGCACTTCCACCGTCACCTTGTCGGTTTCGAGCTCGACCAGCGGCTCGTCGGCGGCGATCGCGTCGCCGACCTTCTTGAACCACTTGCCGACGGTCGCCTCGGTGACGGATTCGCCGAGAGTGGGGACGCGGATTTCGGTAGCCATGTGCCTGTCCGTTTGTCTCTTCTTGAGGTCTGTTTCGTCCGGTCTATTCGCCGAGAGCGTCGTCGAGCAGGGCGGCGAGCTGGCTGAGATGCTTCGACATCAACCCTGTCGCCGGCGAGGCCGAGGCCGGCCGACCGGTGTAGCGCACCCGCTGATGCTTGGCGTCGATATGCGCCAGCACCCATTCGAGATAGGGATCGATGAACGACCAGGCGCCCATGTTCTTGGGCTCTTCCTGGCACCACACCATCTCGGCGTTGCGGAAACGCGACAGCTCGGTGATCAGCGCCTTGGCCGGGAACGGATAGAGCTGTTCGACGCGCAGCAGGTAGATATCGTTGATGCCGCGCTTCTCGCGCTCCTCGTAGAGGTCGTAATAGACCTTGCCCGAGCACAGCACGACGCGGCGGATCTTGGAGTCCTTCACCAGCTTGATCGGCTGGTTGGCTAAGAGCTGCGCGTCGTCCCACAAAAGCCGGTGGAAAGAGCTTTCGCCCGACATCTCCGACAGCGTCGACACCGCGCGCTTGTGGCGCAGCAGCGACTTCGGCGTCATCAGGATCAGCGGCTTGCGGAAGTCGCGCTTCAGTTGCCGGCGCAGGATATGGAAATAGTTGGCCGGCGTGGTGACGTTAGCGACCTGCATGTTGTCTTCCGCGCAAAGCTGCAGGAAGCGCTCCAGGCGCGCCGACGAGTGCTCCGGCCCCTGGCCCTCATAGCCATGCGGCAGCAGGCAGACCAGGCCCGACATTCTGAGCCACTTGCGCTCGCCCGACGAGATGAACTGGTCGAACACCACCTGGGCGCCGTTGGCGAAGTCGCCGAACTGCGCCTCCCAGAGCGTCAGCGCCTTGGGCTCGGCCAGGCTGTAGCCATATTCGAAGCCGAGCACCGCCTCTTCCGACAGCATCGAGTTGATGACTTCGTAGCCGGCCTGCGCCGCCGACAGATTGTTGAGCGGGATGTAGCGGGTCTCGTCGCGCTGGTCGTAGAGCACCGAATGGCGCTGCGAGAAGGTGCCGCGTTCCGAATCCTGGCCGGAAAGCCGGATCGGATTGCCGTCGAGCAGGATGGCGCCGAAGGCCAGCGCCTCGGCCGTCGACCAGTCGATGCCTTCGCCCGATTCGATCGCCTGCCGGCGGTTTTCGAGGAAGCGCAGGATGGTCTTGTGCGCCTCGAAATCCTTCGGCACGTCGGTCAGCTTCTTGCCGATCTCCTTTAGCGTGCGCACCGGCACGGCGGTCTTGCCGCGGCGCTGTTCGTCCTGGTTGTCGGCGCTGCGCAGGCCCGACCAGGCGCCGTCCAGCCAGTCGGCCTTGTTCGGCTTGTAGGACTGACCGACTTCAAATTCGGCCTCGAGATGCGCGCGCCAGTCGGCCCGCATCTTGTCGACCTCGGCCTGGGTGACGTGGCCCTCGGCGATCAGCCGGTCGGCATAGATCTGCACCGTCGTCTTATGGGTGCGGATGTTGCGGTACATGATCGGCTGGGTGAAGGCCGGCTCGTCGCCCTCATTGTGGCCGAAGCGGCGGTAGCAGAACATGTCCACCACCACCGGCTTGTGGAACTTCATGCGGAACTCGGTCGCCACCTTGGCGGCATGCACCACCGCTTCCGGGTCATCGCCGTTGACGTGGAAGATCGGCGCCTCGATCATCTTGGCGACATCCGAGGGATAAGGCGACGAGCGCGAGAAGCGCGGATTGGTGGTGAAGCCGATCTGGTTGTTGATGATGAAATGCAGCGTGCCGGCGACGCGATGGCCGCGCAGGCCGGACAGCCCGAACATCTCCGCGATCACGCCCTGGCCGGCGAACGCCGCGTCGCCGTGGAGCAGGAGCGGCATCACCTTGGCGCGTTCCGACAGCGGCACGATCTCGCCGCGCTCGCGGCCGGCGAGCTGATCCTGCTTGGCACGCGCCTTGCCCATCACCACGGGGTCGACGATTTCCAGATGCGAGGGGTTGGCCGTCAGCGACAGATGCACCTTGTTGCCGTCGAATTCGCGGTCCGACGAGGCGCCGAGATGGTACTTCACGTCGCCCGAGCCCTCGACGTCGTCGGGCGCGGCCGAGCCGCCCTTGAACTCGTGGAAGATGGCGCGGTGCGGCTTGGCCATCACCTGGGAAAGCACGTTGAGGCGGCCGCGATGGGCCATGCCGAGCACGACCTCCTTCAGGCCGAGCTGACCGCCGCGCTTGACGATCTGCTCCAGCGCCGGGATCAGCGCTTCGCCGCCGTCGAGGCCGAAGCGCTTGGTGCCCTTGTACTTGACGTCGATATATTGCTCGAAACCCTCGGCCTCGATCAGTTTCGACAGGATCGCCTTCTTGCCGGCGGCGGTGAAGGTGATCTCCTTGTCGGCGCCTTCGATGCGCGCCTGGATCCAGGCCTTCTCTTCCGGGTCGGAGATATGCATGAATTCGACGCCGAGCGTCGAGCAATAAGTGCGGGTCAGGATGTCCAGCATCTGCCGAACGGTGCCGAATTCGAGGCCGAGCACATTGTCGAGGAAGATCGGCCGGTCGTAGTCGGCTTCGGTGAAACCGTAATTCTCCGGCGACAGCTCGTTATAGTCCTCGAGTGGCTTGGCGATGCCGAGCGGATCGAGATTGGCGTGCAGATGGCCGCGCATGCGGTAGGCGCGGATCATCATGATGGCGCGCACGGAATCGCGCGTCGCCTGGTGCACGTCGGCGTCGGAAAGCGCCGCGCCGTTGACGACCGCCTTTTCCTTGACCTTCTTTTCGATCGCCTTCTCGACCAGGCCCCAATTGCCGTCGAGCGCCGAGACCAGCTCGCCATTGGCCGTGAGCGGCCAGGAGGGTTTGGCCCAGGAGGCGCCCTTGGCGTTCTTGCGGACGTCGCCCGCGTCGTCCTTCAGCGCGGCGAAGAAATCCTGCCACTCCGGGTCGACCGAGGCCGGATTATCCTCATAGGCGGCATAGAGCGCGTCGATATAATCGGCATTGCCGCCATAAAGGAACGAGGTGAGCGAGAATTGGTCGTTGGCCTGATCTTGTCTTGCCATTTTCGTCTGCGGAGCCTGGCTCCGTCTCCTTTTTAGGGAATAGTGAGTAGGCAGTAGTGAGTAGGAAGATGGAATTCCCGCTCAGCTGCTACTCGCCCGTTCGTCCCTTTTCACTGCTACTGCCTACTCACTACTGCCTTAACCCTTGATCGCCTCGACCAGCGTCGTGCCGAGCCGCGCCGGCGACGGCGAGACCTTGATGCCGGCCGATTCCATCGCCGCGATCTTGTCTTCCGCGCCGCCCTTGCCGCCCGAGATCACCGCGCCCGCATGGCCCATGGTGCGGCCGGCCGGCGCCGTGCGCCCGGCGATGAAGCCCGCCATCGGTTTCTTGCGGCCGCGCTTGGCTTCGTCCTTGAGGAACTGCGCGGCGTCTTCCTCGGCCGAGCCGCCGATCTCGCCGATCATGATGATCGACTTGGTCTCGTCGTCGGCGAGGAACATCTCCAGCACATCGATGAATTCGGTGCCCTTGACCGGGTCGCCGCCGATGCCGACCGCCGTGGTCTGGCCGAGGCCGACATTGGTGGTCTGGAAGACTGCCTCATAGGTAAGTGTTCCCGAGCGCGAAACAACGCCCACCGAGCCCTTGCGGAAGATGTTGCCGGGCATGATGCCGATCTTGCATTCGTCGGGCGTCAGCACGCCCGGGCAGTTCGGGCCGATGAGCCGCGAGGTCGAGCGGTCGAGCCGCGCCTTGACCTTGACCATGTCCATCACCGGGATGCCTTCGGTGATGCAGACGATCAGCGGGATCTCGGCCTCGATCGCCTCGAGGATGGCCTCGCCGGCGCCCGCCGGCGGCACGTAGATGACCGAGGCGTTGGCGCCGGTCTTTGCCTTGCCCTCGGCCACGGTGGCGAAGATCGGCAGGCTCTCGCCCTTCGAACCGGTCCAGGTCTCGCCGCCCTTCTTCGGGTGGATGCCGCCAACCATCTTGGTGCCGTGATAGGCCAGCGCCTGCTCGGTGTGGAACGTGCCGGTCTTGCCGGTCAGGCCTTGGACCAGCACCTTGGTGTTCTTGTCGACGAGAATGGACATGCGGGGAGCTATCCTTTGGATTATGGAGGCCTACGTGCCGGCCTTATTCGGAACGGGGTTGCAGTCGGTTGATTCCAAGTTCGTCCCGCCAGTTCGGCGAAGTTTGCTGACGGGCCTGTTCGCCGAGGGTGATCGGTCCATCCCGATAGATGCCTCGACGGGTGTGCCTGCCCTGTGATTCGGGAAAATCGATGTCGAGCCAGTCCTGGACATAAGCCTTGGCCAGTTCTTCGATGGGAACGCCGCGCCAGTTCGCACACGCGGCCAGCATGTCCATCGTTTCCCGATCAAATGTCATTTGGACTGTTTGGTTGTCACTCATGACGCCCGTCCCCCTATAGCCGCTTCAGCTCGCTGACGGTCAGTTCACTTTTCGCGTTGCCGGTGTTGAGCGTCGTCGCCGGCTCGAACATCAGCACCACCGGCTCCTTCGTCAGCGATCGCGGCCGGTGCTCGACGCCGCGCGGCACGACGATGAAGTCGCCCTCGCCGAGCTCGACCGGCCCGTCGCGGAAATCGATGGCGATCCTGCCGCGCAGCACCAGGAAAGCCTCGTCCTCATGGTCATGCGCATGCCAGTCGAAGACCTCGCCGAACTTGGCGACCTTGGCTTGGGCATCGTTGACGTCGCCGGCGATGTGCGGATCGAAGACCTTGGCGATCTTTTGATCCGCAGCCTCGACCAGGTTTATCTTGCGCGGAGGCATCCGCTCAGCCCTTCACTGCCTTGACGATCTTCTTGGCCGCGTCGTCGAGGTCGTCGGCCGAGACGACGTTGAGGCCGCTGTCGTTGATGATCTTCTTGCCGAGCTCGGCATTGGTGCCTTCCAGCCGCACCACCAGCGGCACCTTCAGGCCCACTTCCTTGACCGCCGCGATCACGCCCTCGGCGATGACGTCGCACTTCATGATGCCGCCGAAGATGTTGATCAGGATGCCCTCGACCGCCGGGTCCTTGGTGATGATCTTGAACGCCGCCGTGACCTTTTCCTTGGAGGCGCCGCCGCCGACGTCGAGGAAGTTAGCCGGCTCAGCGCCGTAGAGTTTGATGATGTCCATCGTCGCCATGGCAAGGCCGGCGCCGTTGACCATGCAGCCGATATTGCCGTCGAGCGCGACATAGGCGAGGTCGTATTTCGACGCCTCGATCTCCTTCTCGTCCTCTTCGGTGGTGTCGCGCAATTCCATCACGTCCGGATGGCGGAACAGCGCGTTGTTGTCGAACGACACTTTCGCGTCGAGCACGCGCAGGTGCCCGTCCTTCATGACGATCAGCGGATTGACCTCGAGCAGGCTCATGTCCTTCTCGACGAAGGCTTTGTAGAGCGTCGGGAAGAGCGAGGCGCCGTCCTTGGCCGCATCGCCGTCGAGCTTCAGCGAAGCGTTGAGCGTCTTCACGTCGCCCGCCGTCACGCCCTTTTCCGGATCGATGGCGACGGTGACGATCTTTTCGGGCGTGTCATGCGCGACCGTCTCGATGTCCATGCCGCCCTCGGTGGAAACGACGAAGGCGATGCGGCCGACCGAGCGGTCGACCAGGATCGACAGATAGAGCTCGCGGGCGATGTCGGCGCCGTCCTCGATATAGAGGCGGTTGACCTGCTTGCCGGCGGGGCCCGTCTGCTTGGTCACCAGCGTGTGGCCGAGCATCTCGTTGGCGTTGGCAACGACTTCCGCCGCCGATTTCGCCAGCCGCACGCCGCCCTTGGCGTCGGGGCCGAGCTCCTTGAACTTGCCCTTGCCGCGGCCGCCGGCATGGATCTGGCTCTTCACCACATAGAGCGGGCCGGGCAGCGCTGCTGCCGCGGCTTCCGCCTCGCTGGCCTTGAACACCGGAACGCCGCTTGCGACCGGCGCGCCGAACGTCTTCAGCAGCGCCTTGGCCTGATACTCATGGATGTTCATGCGCTTGGTCTCCGGGGAGGACGATTACTTGCCGGCCAGATGCGGGGCGATCTTGGTGCAGGCCTCGGTCAGGCCCTGGACGGCCGCAACCGAATTGTCGAACATCTTCTGCTCGGCCTTGGTCAGGTCGATCTCGATGACGCGCTCGACGCCACCGGCGCCGATCACCACCGGAACGCCGACATAGGTGTTCTTCACGCCATACTGGCCCGACAGATGCGCCGCGCAAGGCAGCACGCGCTTCTTGTCCTTGAGGTAGGATTCCGCCATGGCGATCGCCGAGGCCGCCGGCGCATAGTAGGCCGAGCCGGTCTTGAGCAGGCCGACGATCTCGGCGCCGCCGTCGCGGGTGCGCTGCACGATCTGGTCGAGCTTCTCCTTGGAAGTCCAGCCCATCTTGACGAGGTCGGGCAGCGGGATGCCCGACACCGTCGAATAGCGGATCATCGGCACCATCGAGTCGCCGTGGCCGCCGAGCACGAAAGCGGTGACGTCCTCGACCGAGACCTTGAACTCCTCGGCCAGAAAGTAGCGGAAACGCGCGCTGTCGAGCACGCCGGCCATGCCCACGACATGGCTGGTCGGCAGGCCGGAGAACTTCTGCAGCGCCCAGACCATGGCGTCGAGCGGGTTGGTGATGCAGACGACGAAGGCCTTCGGCGCGTATTTCTTCAGGCCGGCGCCGACCTGCTCCATGACCTTGAGGTTGATGCCGAGAAGGTCGTCGCGGCTCATGCCCGGCTTGCGCGGCACGCCGGCGGTGACGATGCACACATCTGCGCCCTCGATGCCGGCATAGTCGTTGACGCCGGTCAGCCGGGAGTCGAAGCCGTCGACGGGGGAAGACTGCGCGATGTCGAGGCCCTTGCCCTGCGGAATGCCCTCGGCGATATCGAACAGCACCACGTCGCCGAGATCCTTGAGGCCGATCATATGGGCGAGCGTGCCGCCGATCATGCCCGAGCCGATGAGCGCTATCTTATTGCGTGCCATGTGAGGATGTTTTCCCTTGTCTATGACGAGACGGTGACGTGGCCGGAGAGGCCGAAAGGATGCGAGCAACCGCGAGAATTAGCCGCACCGAATAGCTCCGGCCAAAGAAAAATTCAAACGATTATTTCGGACCCATTGTTTTCAATCGGTTAGATGCTTCGGGAATTACGTAAACGTCAAAATTCGTGAGCCGACTGAGGAGAATTTACACAATGAACGTCGAAATCAGAAGGCTTCATCCCGGCGATGACGCTGTTGTGATGCGAGTGGCCGACGCGGTATTCGATGAACCGGTGCGGCCGGACCGCCTCGCGGCCTATCTCAACGCGCCCGGCCATTTCATGATCGTTGCGATAATTGACGAAATCGTGGTCGGCCAATGCGCCGCGGTGATCCACCGCCATCCCGACAAGGTAAGCGAGCTTTATATCGACGAGGTCGGCGTGGCGCCGCCCTTCCAGCGGCAGGGCATCGCGAGAAAGATGCTCGACGCCATGTTCGAGATCGGGCGCGAGCATGGCTGCGAAGAAGCCTGGGTCGGGACCGAGCACGACAACGAGCCGGCGCGGGCGCTCTATGAAACGCGGAAGGAGCCGCATGGGAAGGCGGAGACGTTTGTAATGTATGTGTACCGGCTTCGAAGGGGCGCGAAGGAACGCAACTGAAACCAATTTAGGCTTGAGCCTGTCTCGCCTCCGCGGGGTGCGCCCGGTGCTCTCGTCGTTCCGCCCAGCCTTCCAGCCAGTCGCGGCTCTGCATCTCGACCAGGCGCGATGCGGTGCGCTCGAATTCGAACACTTCCGTGCCGCGCTTCGCCGTATAGAGCTCTTGCGGAGGCGCCGCGGCGCTCATCACCAGCCGCATGCGGTGATCGTAGAGCGTGTCGATCAAAAGGATGAAGCGCTTGGCCTCGTTGCGCTTGCCTTCGCCCAGCACCGGCACATGGTCCATGAAGACGGTCGAGAAACGGTCGGCGATCGCCAGATAGTCGCGCGCGCCGAGCGGCTTTTCGCAGAGGTCGGCGAAGGAGAAGCGCGCGGCGTCGCCCGCGGCGCGCGGCACGACGAGCTGGCGGCCTTTCAGCGTCAGCGTCACCGCTTCGGTCGGCTTGCCATGCGTCATCGCCTTCCAGGCCTCGTCCAGCGCCCGCTCGGCCGCGGCGTCGTCCGGCGTGACATAGACCGGCTGGCGGTTGAGCTTTTCCTGCCGGTAGTCCTTGTCGGCATCGAGCGTCATCACATGGGCATTGCGCTCCAGCAGCGAGATGAACGGCAGGAAGAGCTGGCGGTTCAGCCCGTCGCGATAGAGGTTCTCCGGCGCCACGTTGGAGGTGGCGACCAGCACCACGCCGTTGGCGAACAGCGCCGAGAACAGGCGCGACAGGATCATCGCGTCGGCGATGTCGGTGACGGAGAACTCGTCGAAACACAGCACCCAGGCCTGGTCGGCCAGCGCCCGGGCCACAGGCGGGATAGGGTCATCTTCCTTGACCAGGCCTTCCTTGCGCGCCTGCCGGTGCTTCTGGATGCGGTCCTGCACATCGGCCATGAAGTCGTTGAAATGCACGCGGCGCTTGCGCCGGACCGGCAACAGCTCGAAGAACATGTCCATCAGCATGGTCTTGCCGCGGCCGACGCCGCCATGGATGTAGAGGCCCTTGACCGGCTCGCGCGGCTGCCGCTTGGCCGCGAACAGCCAGCCCAGCGCGCTCGATTTATGCGCCAGCCTTTTGGCTGAGATCTCGTCGATCAGCCGGTCGAGCGCGGCGACGATGCGCTCCTGCGCCGGATCGCGCTCGACCGCGCCGCTTTCAACCAGATGGTCGTAGCGCTGCTTGACGGTCGCATGGGTCTGGAGGCCGTCGCGCAAATGCATGGGTTCACGTCATTACTTTGAGCAGTATGCCCTGAGAAGGCGCCGGGCTATGTTGAGATTCAGGTCAGGCCGAGCCGAGAACGGTGGGTTCCAAGAACCGGAGCGGAGCGTACCTGAAGTACGTGAGCACCGGAAGCGCAGGAAGCCGCCATTCGCAGGCCGGCCTCACCTGAATATCGGCATAGCCTACCTTGTAAGCGAGATAGGCTGCCCATTGGAAGTCTGGCCGTCGAACTTTTCGCCGCCCGACGAATAGAGCCTGGCGAGCGTCCCGCCATTTTCGTCGTAGAGCGTCAGCTGCTTGCCGGCGACGTTCCACGACTTGATGCCGTCGATCGGCGCCGGGCAGTGCAGCGGACCGGCGCGGTAGCCGGCGCCGAACTTGGTCTGCGGCGTCGCCACCTTGCAGCTTTGCCCGGAGACATTGACGTTCCACACGCCGGCGACGCTGGCCGCGGTGAGATCGGTGGCGCCGGCGGGCGCCGTACCGTCCGGCGGCAGCGAAGCGACCTGGGTGTTCTTCGGCGCAGTCGGGAATTGCGAAGGATCGGTGGTACCGGGGGAAGCCGGCGGCGGCAGCTGGTTCTGCGTTACCGTGCCGGACGGCGCCGGCGTCAGCGGCGCCGGCTGCTGGTCGTCCATCGACGAGAAGCGCGAGGTAGAGCAGCCGCTCGCAACCAGCGCGGCCAGCGATACGGCCACGAGGCCGCTCCGCGAAAAGAGGGGGGGCCGCGAAAAGGGGCGGGTCATCGAAAAATTCATCAAAACCTCCGTCGGATCCGGCCGGGGGGAGCCATCCGCGCAATCTTCGCTTCACCAAGACGGCGAAGGTGGCAGAATTTCAACCCGATATGGTTAAAATAGGGTTTTCGAACCAGCTGTTGCAAATTTATCGCAACAAGCGAACAGCGCCGGGACACCGCTGGCGGCGGCCACATAAACCGTTGAAATGACAGCGTTAAATCCGCGCGCTGGGCACGAACACGTAGCCGTCCGGACCGACGACGTAGCATTCGCGAAGGCCATGCGGCTTATCGGTCGAGCCGGCCAGCACAATGTGGCCAAGCGCCGCCGCCTTTTTCTCGACCGCATCCGGATCGGCGCCGTAAAGGCGCAGCTCTATGCCGGCGCCGCGTGTGTCGGCGCCAGAAGTGACTCCGGTCATCGGATTGTCGAGATAGCTATGATCGGCATGCAGCATGAAGATCGAGCCCAACAGCTCGACCGCCGCGAAATCCTCATCGGCATAGATGATGCGGGCCCCGAGCACCTCGCGGCAGAAAGCCTCCATTGCCGCCATATCGGTGACCAATAAGTTGACGCCCACCCCATGCGGCAGCGAGCGGCCGAAATCCTCGGCCTTCATCCACGGTGTCTTGGTCCGCTTCATCGCCATGACGATCACCCTCTCTCCCGATCCTAATTGAACCGGTCTCCGCCCGTTGGCATTCGCCAGCAAAATGCTTGCGCCAGGCGAGCGCGTCCTTATCTCAGGAAAGATCGAGCCGGCGGGAGAGTGAATGGCCGAGAGAAGAAGAACCGCCAACCGCTACTACCACGGCCCGCCCAGCGATCATTTCGACGGCGCCTTGTTCTTCAACCCCGGCGGCAAGCCGCCCGGGCGCTTCAGCGATCTGCTCAGATGGCAATTCAGCGGCAAGCGGCCGAAATGGCCGGCTGCCTTTCCGAGCCCCCATCCGCCGGCAAAGCCGCATGGGCGGCTGGATGGCGGCGCGCTTCGGCTCACCATGGTCGGCCATGCCTCGCTTCTCATCCAGACCGCAGGGCTGAACATCCTGACCGATCCAGTCTGGTCGGAGCGCGCCTCGCCCTTCGCCTTTGCCGGCCCGAGAAGGGTCAATGCGCCAGGCATCGCCTTTGCCGACCTGCCGCCGATCGACCTGGTCCTGGTCAGCCACAATCACTGCGACCATCTCGACCTCGCCACGCTGAAGCGGCTGAAGGAGAGACACGACCCGCTGGTGCTCACGCCGCTCGGCAACGACGCCATCGTCGGCCGCGCGGTGCCCGGCATGCGGCTTAGCGCGCATGATTGGGGCGATCGGATCGACATCGGCGCGGCCGCCATCCATGTCGAGCCGGCGCATCACTGGTCGGCGCGGGGCGGGCGCGACCGCCGCATGGCGCTATGGGCCGGCTTCGTCATCGAGACAGGGGGCGGCAACATCTATTTTGCCGGCGACACCGGCTTCCACGACGGCATCAACTACCGGCTGATGGGAGAAAAGCATGGCGGCTTCCGCCTCGCCATCCTGCCCATCGGCGCCTATGAGCCGCGCTGGTTCATGGCGCCGCAGCACCAGAACCCGGAGGAGGCCGTAGAGGGCATGAAGCTCTGCAACGCTGCTCACGCCGCTGGCTGCCATTGGGGCACCTTCCATCTCACCGACGAGCTGGTCGAGGAGCCGGCGCAAAAACTGGCCGAGGCTCTAGAGGCGCAAAGTCTGCCGCCAGAGCGCTTCCGCGCCATGCGACCGGGCGAAGTGTGGGACGTACCGCCCATCTGACAAAGGAACCCAAACCGGCCAAACGCGTTGATCCGCCGACGCAATTTCGCCGGAGCTTCCCATGATCAAGTGGATCATCATCCTTCTCATCATTGCCGCCGCCGCGAGCCTGCTCGGCATGCCGGCTTTGGCCGGAGCGGCCGCTACCGGCGCACGCATCCTCATCGGCATCGTCCTGATCATCTTCCTGCTGATCGTGCTCGGGGTCTTCGCCGTCACATAAGACTCGGGCTGGACTGGTAATTCCGGGCCGTTTCAGCCATATAGCGGCCAAATGGAACTGGAATGACCGGTTAGATGGCAGGCCCCGCCCCCTTCGCCAAAATGAACGGCATCGGCAACGAGATCATCGTTGCCGACATGCGCGGCCGCGCCGACAAGGTGACGGCGTCCGCGGCGATCGCGCTCAATGCCGACGCCGCGACGAAGTTCGACCAGATCATGGCGATCCATGACGCGCGGACGGCCGGTACCGCTTATTACATCGACATCCTGAATTCTGACGGCACCGGTGCGCAGGCCTGCGGCAACGGCACGCGCTGCGTCGTCCAGGCTCTGGCCGCCGAGACCGGCCAGAAGAGCTTCACCTTCGAGACCCGCGCCGGCATCCTGAATGCGCAGGAGCATGCCGACGGCTTGATCTCCGTCGACATGGGCAAGCCGCGCTTCGGCTGGCAGGAGATCCCGCTGGCGGAAGAGTTCCGCGACACCCGCATGATCGAGCTGCAGATCGGCCCGATCGACGCGCCGGTGCTGCATTCGCCATCGGCGGTATCGATGGGCAACCCGCACGCGATCTTCTGGGTCGACAACGACGTCTGGTCCTATGAGCTCGATCGCTTCGGCCCGCTGCTCGAAAACCATCCGATCTTCCCCGAGCGCGCCAACATCACCATCGCCCAGGTAACCTCGCCTGAGACCATGATCATCCGCACCTGGGAGCGCGGCGCCGGCCTCACCAAGGCCTGCGGCTCGGCCGCATGTGCCGCCGTGGTGGCGGCCGCCCGCACCAAGCGCACCGGCCGCAGCGTCTCGCTGCTGACGCCCGGCGGCGGGGAATTGCATGTTTTGTGGCGCGAGGATGATCACGTCATCCTGACGGGTGCCGCCGAATGGGAGTTTTCCGGCAGCTTCGATCCCTCGACCGGCGCCTGGGCCCGCGACACCGAAAGCGCCGCCTGATGTCCGCCCCCGAAAAAGGCGCGGCCCAGGCCCCCGCCGGCAAGGGCATCGACGTCATCACCTTCGGCTGCCGCCTCAACACCTATGAGTCGGAGGTGATGCGCCGAGAGGCCGAAAGCGCCGGCCTCGGCGCGCTCCAGGGCGGCGCCGTCATCTTCAATACCTGCGCCGTTACAGCCGAAGCCGTGCGCCAGGCCAAGCAGGCGATCCGCAAGACGCGCCGCGAGAACCCTGAAGCCCGCATCATCGTCACCGGCTGTGCGGCGCAGACCGAGCCGCAGAATTTCGCAGCCATGGACGAGGTGGATCTCGTGCTCGGCAATGAGGAGAAGCTCAAGGCGAACTCCTATCGCGCTTTGCCCGATTTCGGCGTCAACGACACCGAGAAGGCGCGCGTCAACGACATCTTTTCTGTGCGCGAGACGGCCAGCCACATGGTCGACGCCATCGAGGGCCGGGCGCGCGCCTTCGTGCAGGTGCAGAATGGCTGCGACCATCGCTGCACCTTCTGCATCATCCCCTATGGCCGCGGCAATTCGCGCTCCGTGCCGATGGGCGCGGTGGTGGAGCAGGTCAAGCGTCTCGCCGGCAACGGCTATGCCGAGATCGTGCTTTCCGGCGTCGACATGACCAGCTTCGGCGCCGACCTGCCGGGCGCGCCAAAACTGGGAAAGCTGGTGAAGACGATCCTGCGCCAGGTGCCGGACGTTAAGCGGCTGCGGCTGTCATCGATCGATTCCATCGAGGCCGACGACGACCTGCTTGACGCCATCGCCACCGAACCAAGGCTGATGCCGCATCTGCATCTGTCGCTGCAGTCGGGCGACGACATGATCCTGAAGCGCATGAAGCGCCGCCATCTGCGCGACCAGTCGATCCGCTTCTGCGAGGATGTGCGCAAGCTGCGTCCCGGCGTCGTCTTCGGCGCCGATATCATCGCCGGATTCCCGACCGAGACCGAGGCGATGTTCGAGAATTCGGAGAAGATCGTCGAGGAATGCGGCTTGACGCACCTGCACGTCTTCCCGTTCTCGCCTCGCGAAGGCACGCCCGCCGCGCGCATGCCGCAGGTCCGCCGAGAGGTGGTGAAGGCGCGCGCCGCAAGGCTGCGCGCCGCCGGCGAGGCCGCCTATCGCCGTCATTTGTCATCGCTTGCCGGCACGCGGCAGTCGATCTTGATCGAGCGCGACGGGCTCGGCCGCACCGAAGGCTTCACGCTGGCGGCGATCGACACCGGCGCGCCCGGCGAGATCGTCGAGGCCATCATCACCGGCCATGACGGCGCCCGACTGATTGCGGCGCCCTTTGCCGCGCAAGCCGCCTGAGAAACTGCGAGACGCATGGCTGGTTTTTTCAAGAAGATATTTTCGTTCGGCAAGAAAGAGGTCGTCGAGGAGCGCGTCGACGAAACGGCCCCGCTGCCGCCGATCAAATGGGATCAGCTCGACGCGCTGAAGCCGGAGGCCGAGCAGGCTCCCCACCCTCCCCTCGATGGGGAGGGTCGCCACGAAGTGGCGGGGCGGGGTGACAGCGCCGCCGCTGGCGCCAGTCACCCCCACCCCCGAGCTGCGCTCGGGACCTCCCCCATCGAGGGGGAGATAGAACCGGCACCTCAACCAGCCCCCTCCCATCAGCCTGCCCCTGAAGAGCCGCAACCCGAGCCTGCTCCGACCGTTCCACCGACGCCTGAGCCGACCGTTCCGCCTGAGCCGGAACCGCTGCCCGGCCCCAAGCCGGAAGAGGAACCGCAACCGGCTCCGGAGACGCCCGAACCGCCCTCACCGGAAGAAGTGCCGGTACCCCCCGCAGAGCCCGAGCCCACCCCAGGCCCGGCGCCCGAACCCACACCGCAGGAGGTGCCCGTACCTGCGCCGGCTCAGCCGGATATCGAGCCTTCGCGTCCGGAACCGCAACCTGAGCCGACGCCGGTCGAGGTGCCGACGCCGCCCAGCGAGATTCCGGCCGAGACGCCTGCGCCCGAAATCCCGCCTGCGGAAGCCTTGCCTCCCCTTCGCCAGCCTGCGCCCGTCGAGCCGCAGCCGATCCATGCCGAGATCGCGCCAGAGCCTGAAGCCGCGCGGACGCCCCACCCTCCGCTCGATGGGGAGCGCCGCCACGACGTGGCGGGGCGGGGTGACGGCGCCGAGGTAGAGCCGGCGCTCGTTCCAACATTACAACCCGCTCCCGAGCCAAAACCCGCCGCCGGCAAGGTGACGGTCTCGAGAAAGGTCGAGCAGAAGGCCGAGCCGGTGAAAGCGCCGGAGCCGGCGCCGCGGCGTTCCTGGTTCCAGCGCATGCGCGAAGGGCTGGCCCGCTCGTCGCGCGAGCTCACCGGCAACATTGCCGGCGTCTTCACCAAGCGAAAGCTGGACGAGGACACGCTGCAGGATCTGGAGGACGTGCTGATCCGCGCCGATCTTGGCGTGGAGACGGCGCTCCGCGTCACCGACTCGCTCGCTTCCAGCCGTTATGGCCGCGACGTCTCCGATTCCGAGGTCCGCGCCGTGATGGCGGCGGAGGTGGAGAAGGTGCTGACGCCGGTGGCAAAACCGCTCGAGCTCGACCTCAGCCACAAGCCGCATGTCATCCTGGTCGTCGGCGTCAACGGCACCGGCAAGACCACGACCATCGGCAAGCTCGCCGCCAAGCTGACCGACGGCGGCCTCAAGGTGATGTTGGCCGCCGGCGACACCTTCCGCGCCGCCGCGATCGAGCAGCTGAAGATCTGGGGCGAGCGCACGAAATCGCCCGTCATCGCCACCAAGCTCGGCGCCGATGCGGCGGGCCTTGCCTATGACGCCTTCGAAAAGGCGAAGGAGGCCGGCTCCGACGTGCTGATCATCGATACGGCCGGGCGCCTGCAGAACAAGACCGAGCTTATGGCCGAGCTGGAAAAGATCGTGCGCGTGCTGGGCAAGCTCGATCCGGAAGCGCCGCACACCGTGCTGCAGACGGTCGACGCCACCACGGGCCAGAATGCGCTGAACCAGGTGGAGATCTTCCGCAACGTCGCCGGCGTCAACGGACTGGTGATGACCAAGCTGGACGGCACGGCGCGCGGCGGTATTCTGGTGGCGATCGCCGCCAAGCACAGGTTGCCGGTCTATTTCATCGGCGTCGGCGAGCAGGTCGACGACCTCGAACCATTTTCCGCCAGCGAATTCGCCCGGGCGATCGCCGGCGTGGCTTGAACAAGGGCGTGATCTTGGAAGGCCGCCTGCTTTTCGGCCAGATCATGCGCAAGAAGGACTTTTATGAACATCCTCGAACGCGACCCGTCCGATCCACGCCGCAAGCCGATGAATCCCGGCCTGAAGTTCCTGCTCGAGCTGGGACCGGGCCTGGTGTTCTTCTTCACCACCATTCGTGGCGAGTGGCTGGCCGAGAAATTTCCCATCCTCACCCATCTTGGCGAGCCGATCCTGATCGCCACCGCCTTCTTCATGGTCGCGACCGCACTTTCGCTGAGCGCCTCCTGGGCGCTGACGCGCAGCCTGCCGCTGATGCCGCTGGTCTCGGCCATCGTCGTCTTCGTCTTCGGCGCGCTGGCGCTTTACCTGCAGGACAAGACCTTCGCCTTCATGAAGCCGACCATCATCAACTCGCTGTTCGGCGTCACGCTTCTCGGCGGGCTACTGTTCGGCCGGTCGCTGCTCGGCTACGTCTTCGATTCCGCCTTCCAGCTCGATGCCGAGGGCTGGCGCAAGCTGACCTTCCGCTGGGGCCTGTTCTTCCTGTTCCTGGCCGTGCTCAACGAGGTGGTGTGGCGCAACTTTTCCGAGGCGACCTGGCTTTATTTCAAGGTCTGGGGCACGATCCCGATCACCTTGCTGTTCACCTTCAGCCAGATGCCGCTGATCATGCGCCACTCGCTGGAGGAGAAAGCCAAGGAAGAGAAGGCGGGGAATTAAGCGCAGGACGGGGGGCGGTATGGAATTCCTGACCACGCATGCCGAGCTGAGGACGATCTACAAGACGCCCCGGCCGACCGACGGCTCCATCCGCAAGGAACTGAAAGCCCTCGACGGCCATTGCCGTTCCTTCATCGGCAAGAGCCCCTTCGTGCTGATTGGTTCCTCCGACGGCGCCGGCAATGCCGACGTGACGCCCAAGGGCGACAAGCCCGGCTTCACCGCCATCCTCGATAACTCGACCATCGCCATTCCCGACCGGCCCGGCAACAACCGGCTGGACACGCTGGAAAACATCATCCGCAACCCGTCGGTCGGGCTGCTCTTCCTCATCCCCGGCATGAACGAGACGCTGCGCGTCAATGGCGACGCCCGCATCACCGTCGATCCCGCCTTGCGCGAACGCCTGGCCGTCGACGGCAAGGAGCCGCAGAGCGTGATCGTGGTGACGGTCAAGGCCGCCTATATGCATTGCGCCAAGGCCTTCATGCGCTCCGACCTCTGGAAACCGGAGACCTGGTACGACCGCGCGACCTTGCCGACGCTCGGCCAGATCATCCGCGACCAGCTGGCGCTGAGCGAAAGCGCCGGCGAGATCGACCGCGAGCTGGACGACGATTACCGGCAGACCATGTGGTAGGCTTCGCGGACGACTCACTCCTCGTCCGGTTCTCCCTTGATCGACATCATCGCCATATCGGGCAGCCTGCGCGCCGCCTCGACCAATTCGGCCCTCGTTGCCGCCTTGGCCGCCAACGCGCCCGCGGACTGCCATGTCCAGGTCTATGACGGCCTCGGCCGGCTGCCGATCTTCAACCCCGACGATGAGGGCGACCGCACGCCGCCCGAGGCGGCACGCCTGATCGAGATGATTACCCGCGCCGACGGCGTCATCGTCTCCTGCCCGGAATACGCGCATGGCGTGCCCGGCGGCATGAAGAACGCGCTCGACTGGCTGGTCTCGCGCGACGCCGCCGTCGGCAAGCCGGCGATGCTGGTGCATGCCTCGCCGCGCTCGCTCTATGCGCGGGCCGCCTTGGCCGAGATCATGCGGACGATGTCGTTCGCGATGTATGAGGGGGCGCTGGAGATCGCGCTGCTGGGCAAGAAGCCGGCGGAGATGGAGATGATCCTGGTGGAGGATGCCAACCGGAAGGCGATGCGGGAGTCGGTGCGGGGTTTTGTGGCGTTCATACGCGGGCGATGAGCGGTCTTCCCTTCTCCCCTTGTGTGAGAAGGTGGATCGGCGCGTAGCGCCGAGACGGATGAGGGGTGTTCCAGCGAAGTGAGACGTCGGCTTTCCCTGGAGCACCCCTCATCCGTCCGAGCTTCGCTCGGCCACCTTCCCCCAAGGGGGAGCCTAGCGGCGCTGCCGATTGACTCTTTCCGCAAACCGCGTAAAAGCCCGCGTCGAACGGGATCATCCTCGATGCGCGGCCTTTTGATGGCTTTTCTTGCATTCGATGCCCCCGGCCGCGATGCACAACATCGAGCCGGGCGCTTCGGCGCGTCCGTCCGTTCCAGCAAAACTACGGCCAAAACCACCACCAAAACGGTGTGATTCCCTTGGCCTAACCACCCTCTCCCGGGTCCGGCCCGGGGGACGAAACCCGCAACAGGCCGGCGGGTTTTCTCCAACAACCAAGCGGAGAGGGACAGGAGATATCGATGAGTTTCAAGGTTGCGGTAGTCGGCGCCACGGGCAATGTGGGCCGCGAAATGCTCAACATTCTGGACGAGCGCGGCTTCCCGGTGAGCGAGGTCGTGGCGCTGGCCTCGCGGCGCAGCCAGGGCACGGAAGTGTCCTTCGGCGACCGCACGCTGAAGGTCAAGGCGCTCGACACCTACGACTTTTCCGACACCGACCTCTGCGTCATGTCGGCCGGCGGCAACGTCTCCAAGGAATGGTCGCCCAAGATCGGCAAGCAAGGCTGCGTCGTCATCGATAATTCGTCGGCCTTCCGCTACGATCCGGATGTGCCGTTGATCGTGCCGGAAGTGAATCCGGACGCGGTCTCGCTGTTTACGCGCAAGAACATCATCGCCAACCCGAACTGCTCGACCGCGCAGCTGGTCGTGGCGCTGAAGCCACTGCATGACGCCGCCACCATCAAGCGCGTCGTCGTCGCCACCTACCAGTCGGTCTCGGGCGCCGGCAAGGAAGGCATGGACGAGCTCTTCACCCAGACCCGCGCGGTGTTCGTCGCTGACCAGGTCGACGTCAAGAAGTTCACCAAGCGCATCGCCTTCAACGTCATCCCGCATATCGACGTCTTCCTCGACGACGGCTTCACCAAGGAAGAATGGAAGATGGTGGCCGAGACCAAGAAGATGCTCGATCCCAAGATCAAGCTGACGGCGACCTGCGTGCGCGTGCCGGTGTTCATCGGCCATTCGGAAGCGGTCAACATTGAGTTTGAGAAGCCGATCACGGCGGACGAGGCGCGCGAAATCCTGCGCGAGGCGCCCGGATGTCAGGTGCTCGATAAGCGCGAGAACGGCGGCTACATCACGCCGCTGGAATCGGCCGGCGAGGACGCTACCTTCATATCGCGCATCCGCGAGGATTCGACCGTCGACAACGGCCTGTCGATGTGGGTCGTCTCCGACAATCTGCGCAAGGGCGCGGCGCTCAACGCCGTGCAGATCGCCGAGCTCCTGGTCGAGCGCGGCCTGATCCAGCCGAAGAAGAAGGCGGCTTAATCTCGCTCACGGGCTGTTTCCGCCGCTGCCGCGGCGGGCCCTCCGCGGGGGCGCCGGACGACCGGCGGCCCGCAGTCGCGGGCTCGGCCTTCGGGCTGTTTGTTTTCGCTCACGGGCTGTTCCGCCGCTGCTGCGGCTGGCCCTCCGCGAGGGCGCCGGACGACCGGCGGCCCGCAGTGGCGGGCTCGGCCTTCGGCCGGGACGCCTCTTCCTTCTCCCCTTGTGGGAGTAGGTGGATCGGCGCGCAGCGCCGAGACGGATGAGGGGTGCTCCAGCGGAGTGAGACGCTGGCAATCCCTTGAGCACTGCCGTTTCAGGTTGAGTGTATTTCATGATCGGCGTTCAGCCTGCTGATGTCGTCCTGCGCCAAGCCACTGGCCCGGACGCCGCCGCCATCGCCAAGCTCCTGCGCGCCTCACTCAGCGCCTTCGACTGGATGCCAGTCCTGCATACGCCGGAGGAAGATCTCTTCTTCATCCGTGACATCCTGCTGCCCAATCAGCAAGTGACGGTTGTCGTCGCCGGCGAATCCATCATCGGCTTCATTGCCGTCAACGGCGATTGGGTCGAGCAGCTCTATCTCGATCCTGCCTGGACAGGGCAAGGCATCGGCAGCCGGCTGCTTGCCGAGGCCACCGCCGGCATGCGATCGATCAAGCTCCGTTGCTTCCAGGCGAATACTGGCGCACAGCGCTTCTACGAACGCCACGGTTTTCGTGCCGAAGCCTTCGGCGACGGATCGGTCAATGAGGAAAGCCTGCCGGATATTCTCTATGTGCTCAGGCGCTGAGCCAAGCCGAAGCAGCTCAATCGCGAGACACGGGGTGGCCTTGCCCTGCTGCCCAAATGGCCCTGAAGCGCACCATCATTGACTGATATAGGCGTGGTGGGAGGAGGCCGTATTCATAACGGTCGAGTGTGCCTGGTACTGGACGAAGATCATATCCTGGCCACACGAAGCGGTTGCCCTCATGCAGCATCACCCATGAACGCTCGCCGTCTAGGCCAAGATGGCGTTTGACCGCCGCCGGCAACTCGATTGCAAGCGACGTGTCATTTGGCGGTACATGCGTGACAGGCACTACAGTTATGGCTAAGCCTTCGGCTCCTCGATCGATGGCAAGCACTACGACACAAGGGCGATCTTTCCGTCCCTCCTCTTGTCCAGCTATGTGCTCATGGTGCCACAAATAGGCGTAAGAAATGACTTGGCCGAGCTGTGGCTTGGGAAGCGGCATACCTTATTTTTCATCAAGCAAGGCGTTGAGATGATCGTGTTCCGATGACATGCGACCGTTGGTGATCATCTCGATTTCGTCCAGTGTCAGGTCCTTAGTTGCAAACGACTGCCGAGCCAGATTCTTGTAGCGCTGGAGGTCCTCATACTCGACGGCCGAGACGAAATAGCCGGTGGGACGGCCGTGGCTCATCACGGCAACAGGCTCCCGTTGCACGATTTCACGGTAGCGGCCAAAGTTACGTGCGAACTCTGTGGCTGGAACTTCGCGCATTGCAGTCATCCAAAATTGCGTAATTTACACATATATCACAAATTACGCAATTTACGGGCATTCGTCAACTCAGCTACCGCTGTCCATTGCCAATTGCCGCAGCATCGCCAGCGCTTCCTCCGCCCGCTCGGCCGGCACGAACAGATGGTCGTGATAGAAGGCCGAGACCGGATTGACGCCCATGCCGGCCCTTGCCAGCCGCGTCGTGATGGCGGCGAGGAAGCCGACGGCTTCGAGCGAGGAATGGATGTCGAGCGTGATCATCCGGCAGCGGAACGTACCGGCGAGACCGGCGGCTTTCGCTTCTTCCTCCGTCACGATCAGCGTCAGGCCCTCGCGCTCGCGAAACTGCATGACGGGTTCAAGCCCCGCCGGGATCGGCACGCCAGGCGCCAGCCTGGCGAACAGGTAGGTCCTGGCAAGCAGTCGGGGCGTCATTGACGCCAACAGCCTCTGCAGATCGGTCTCGCCGGTCATCCTGTTTCCTTGCGCTCGATTTCCACTGAATTTGGAAAGCGCGACCCACCCTGTAGGATCGCCGCGGGGTTCTCCGTCCTTGGTCCGAAGCTGGCAGAAAGCCGGCCCTGGAATCAACTGGAGGGAACATCCATGAGCATTTCCGAAGCCGCGCCTGCTTCAAAAGGCGCTTTGTGGACCGGGCGCGCGCTCAGCGCCGTGGTCGTCCTGTTCATGGTCTTCGACGGCGTCATCAAGCTGCCGCCGCTCGAAATCGTCACCCGGACGATGACCGAACTCGGTTGGCCGGCCGACGCCAATGTCGCGCGGCTGCTCGGCGTCGTCGGACTGATCTCGACCGCGCTCTATGCCCTGCCGCGCACCTGCGTGCTCGGCGCCATCCTGCTCACCGCCTATATGGGCGGCGCGATTTCGACCCATGTGCGGATCGGCAACCCGCTGTTCTCGCACACGCTGTTCGGCGTCTATCTCGGCGTTATCCTGTGGGGCGGTCTTTTCCTGCGCGACCCCAGGGTGCGCGCGCTGATCCCGTTCTCGCGATAGGGAGAAAAGAGATGTTTGCCACCATCCTCATCGTCCTGGTCGTCATCATCGCCGCCGTGCTCGTCTATGCCGCGACCCGGCCGAACGATTTCGTCGTCACTCGCTCGGCCAGCATCAACGCGCCGGCCGAGACGATCTTCCCGCTGATCAACGATTTCCGGCGCTGGCCGGAATGGTCGCCCTTCGAAAAGCTGGACCCCGGGATGCAGCGCACGCTGTCCGGCGCCGACAGCGGCAAGGGCGCGGCCTATGCCTGGGAAGGCAGTTCCAAGGCCGGCAAGGGCCGTATGGAGATCACAAGTTCGGTGCCGTCGTCGCAGGTCGCGCTCAAGCTCGATTTCGAGAAGCCGTTCCGGGCCAACAACACCGTGGACTTCACGCTTTCGCCCTCCGGCGAGGGCACGACCGTCACCTGGGCGATGCGCGGCGCGAGGCCCTTCATTGCCAAGCTGATGGGCCTGTTCATGAATTTCGATGCGCTGATCGGTAGGGATTTCGAGGCCGGGCTCGACAATCTCAGACGCGCCACCGAGCGGTGAAAGCCTATTTATTTCAATCGTCTGACAGCGGTTGCGAGATCCGTGGCCGGCCCCGCGCCGACCAATCTTCGTTGTTCCAGGGATCAAATTAGCCGTCTGCGAGTTTAGACCATGGCGGCGAGGACGGCGCTTGAGAGAGGAACAGCAATGAAGAAAGCAATTACCATCCTGGTGCTGACGATGGCGCTTGGCGCCTGCTCGCAAACGGAAAAGGGCGCTGCGATCGGCGGACTGGGCGGTGCGGCGGTCGGCGCGGCGGTGGCGGGCGATCCGGTGCAGGGCGCGGTGGTCGGCGGCGCCGTTGGCGCGGTCGCCGGCGCATTGATCGGCCATGCCAGCGAGGCCGGCCAGTGCCGCTACCGCGACCGTTACGGGCGCGTCTACGTCGCAAGATGCCCGTCCGGCTACTGAGACGTTAGGCTGATCCAAAGAAAAACGGCGGGCATGAGCCCGCCGTTCTCGTAAGCGAAAGGGCCGCGATTACTCGGCGGTAGCGGCTTCCGCCTCGGCCGGCGCCGCGGTCGCGGCGGCAACCGCCGCCGCGGCGTCTTCCTGCGCCTTCTTCAACAGGGCAGCGCGTTCCTGCGCCTTCTTGCCGGGCAGGGCCTTGTTCGGGTTCGAGCGGGCTTCGCGCTTGGCAAGGCCGGCCTCGTCGAGGAAGCGCAGCACGCGGTCGGTCGGCTGGGCGCCGTGCGACAGCCAGTGCTTGACGCGGTCGGCGTCGACCTTGACGCGCTCGCCGTCCTTCGGCAGCAGCGGGTTCCAGGAACCCAGCGACTCGATGAAACGGCCGTCGCGCGGCGAACGGGCGTCGGCGACGACGACATGGTAGTAAGGACGCTTCTTCGAGCCCGCACGGGCCAGTCTGATCTTCAGTGCCATTCTTTTCTCCTAAAAGCTCTGATTTCGTTCATTAATCCCGGCTGAGTCCTTGTTGTGCATGTCGTTATCCCAAAACCGCGAAGCACTTTTGGGCGACATGCACAGGTCAGCCGGCTTTTGCAGCGCCGTTGGCAGCGGCGATCTGTTCGTGATGGCGGATGACCTCGCGGACGACGAAGTTCAGGAACTTCTCCGCGAAGTCGGGGTCGAGATGTGCGTCGTTCGCCAACTGGCGAAGTCGGGCGATCTGCTGCTGCTCGCGCGCCGGGTCGGCGGGCGGCAGGCCATGCTCGGCCTTGAGCACGCCGACCGCCTTGGTGCAGCGGAAGCGCTCGGCCAGCATATGGATGAGGGCGGCATCGATGTTGTCGATCGAAGCGCGGTAGCCCGCCAGGATGGCGCGTGCGTCGGCCATGTCTTTCTCCTCGTTCATCGCCCCCTCACTTCTTCTTGCCCAAACCGGGCAGCCCACCGCCGCCCAGACCCGGAAGCTTCATGCCGCCGGGCAGGCCCGGCAGCCCGCCGCCGGGAAGTCCGCCGGGCAAGCCGCCCGGCAGGCCCTTGCCGAGGCCGGCGGCCTGCGCCTGCTTCTGCAGGGCCTCGAGCTGCTTGGGATCCATCTTGGAGAGGTCGGGCATGCCCCCCATACCCCCCGGCATCATGCCGCCAAGGCCCATCTTCGAGGCAAGGCCGCCCATCATGCCGCGCATGAGGCCGCCGCCTTTGCCCTTGCCGCCCATCGCCTTCATCATGTCGGCCATGCCGCGATGCATCTTCAAGAGCTTGTTGATCTCGGCAGCATCCGTGCCGGAGCCGGCGGCGATGCGCTTCTTGCGCGAGTGCTTCAGGATATCGGGATTGGCGCGCTCGGCCTTGGTCATCGAGGAGATGATGGCGAGCTGGCGGCCGAACATCTTGTCGTCGAGGCCGGCGGCGGCCAGCTGGTCCTTCATCTTGCCCATGCCGGGCATCATGCCCATGATGCCGCCCATGCCGCCCATTTTCGACATCTGCTGAAGCTGCTGGGCGAGGTCGTTCAGGTCGAACTTGCCCGACTGCATCTTCTTGGCCATCGCCGCCGCCTGCTCGGCGTCGATGGTCTCGGCGGCCTTCTCGACAAGGCTGACGATGTCGCCCATGCCGAGGATGCGGTCGGCGATGCGCTTGGGGTGGAATTCCTCCAGCCCGTCCATCTTCTCGCCGGTGCCGATGAGCTTGATCGGCTTGCCGGTGACGGCGCGCATGGAAAGCGCTGCGCCGCCGCGGCCGTCGCCGTCCATGCGGGTGAGCACAAGGCCGGTGATGCCGACGCGCTCGTCGAAGCTCTTCGCCAGGTTCACGGCGTCCTGGCCGGTCAGCGAATCGGCGACCAGCAGGATCTCGTGCGGGCTCGACACCTTCTTGATGTCGGCCATCTCGACCATCAGCGGCTCGTCGATATGGGTGCGGCCGGCGGTGTCGAGGATGACGACGTCATGGCCGCCGAGCCTGGCCGCCTGCACGGCGCGCTTGGCGATATCGACCGGGCTTTGGCCGGCGATGATCGGCAGCGTCGCTACCTTGGTCTGCTCGCCGAGCTGGCGCAACTGCTCTTGTGCTGCGGGCCGCCGCGTGTCGAGCGAGGCCATCAGAACCTTCTTGTTCTGCCGCTCGGTCAGCCGCTTGGCGATCTTGGCCGAGGTGGTCGTCTTGCCGGAGCCCTGCAGGCCGACCATCATGACGACGACGGGCGCCGGCGCGTTGAGGTCGATGGCCACACCCTCGGCGCCCAGCATGTCGACCAGTTCGTCATGGACGATCTTGACGACCATCTGTCCGGGCTTGATCGACTTCAGCACCGCCGCGCCGACCGCCTTCTCGCGCACCTTGTCGGTAAAGGAGCGAACCACCTCCAGCGCGACGTCGGCCTCGAGCAGCGCACGGCGCACCTCGCGAAGCGCCGCCGAGACATCCGCCTCGGACAGCGCGCCGCGGCCGGTCAGGCCGTTCAGGATCGAACCAAGGCGCTCTTGTAGGGACTCAAACATTGATCAGACCACGGTGCGAGAGCGCCTTGGATTCATGCTGATCCCTGTCGGGCCTGCGGCCCTCCACGCCTCTTGGGCGTTCCTGGAGTGATTCAAACATTCTCTTTCCCTTTCCCTGGCACCCGTGGATGCCCGAGAGGTAGTGCGTTCGCGCCGGGTCGCCAAGCAAAAGCGCAAAGCCAAAAAGCACCCGGGGGCGCATCGCGCTGCCGGGTGTTGGCCTCCAGGATCTCTTTACAGCTCTTGCCTCGCTGAGGCTTCGGCGTCCTGGTCGGCTTTCGCGAAGGATACTCGTCGCGGAAATTCAGCGGCTCTAGACAGGAAATCGGCCGCAGAGTCAAGGCTCGGGTCCAAATCAGGGCCAAAACGCCGCGATTTGCGACGCTTAAAGCGAGCTTTGCCTGTTCGTCCCGACCCGCAGCGGCGAGCGCCGATGCAAAAGCAGAAGCATCGTCAAAAGCGTGCTGACGATGCCGATGGCGGCGATCAGCACGGCGTCGAGATTGGTCCAGCCGGGACCTTCGAGGGGCTTGGCGTTGAGCAGGGCAAAGCCATTGTAGCCTTCCTGGTGCGAGATCAGCAGGAAGCCGGTGAGATTGTTGCCGAGATGAGCGCCGAAACCGGCGCCGAGATTGCCGGTGACGTAGACCAGCAGCGTAAGCAATAGGGCAAAGATGCCGATCGAGATGAAGACGCTGGCATTGATGGCCAGCGACGAGGCCGAATTCCAGTGCAGCGACGTGAACAGCAGGCCGGGCAGCAGCGCCCAGATCAGCGGGCTCCGGAAACGATAGGCGAGGCCGCGCAGCAGATAGCCGCGAAACAGTATTTCTTCCGACGAGGTCTGCAGGAAAGCGAGCAGCACGATCGGGATGAGGAAGAGCAGCCAGGACGACAACGCGATCGGTCCGCGCGCGATCTCCGGCTGCAGCCAGTAGAGCAAGACCTCGGAGAAGAGCGAGGTGATCAGAACCGCGACCAGGCCCTTGAGGAAATCGCCGCCCGCGATACGTCGGCTGGCGCCGAAGAGCGCGGACAGCGGCTCGCCGTGAACGAAGCGCATCGCCACCCAAAGGCCGATCCAGATGCCGGCGAAGGAGGTCAGCGCGCTCAGGATTCCGGTGGGCGATGCCAGGAAGTCCTGCATGTAGCGCCCGGTCGAGGGGCCGGGCAGGCGCCAGACGATGTAGACATAAGTGCCGGCAAACAGCACCAGAGCCGTCATCGCCATCCAAAAGGCGATGACGATCGCCGTGCCGAAGAACAGGCGCGGCAAATTGGTCCTTTCGTTCGGCGAGCGGCGATAGCCCTCGAAGGCGGCATTCTCGATCGTCACGCGGCTCCCCTGCCGAAGGCTGTGGGCGTGCAATCTAGGAGATCGCCGGTTACCGCGCGATTACTGCAACCGGGCTACCCGCTGAATTGCGGCGCTTCGAGCGCAGAATGCGGCGCGGCATCGAACAGATGCAGCCGACCTGAGCCGCCGGCACAAAAAAACGGCCGCCATCGCCGGCGGCCGCTCTTCTCATGGCGATCAAACCCGATCAGCGCATCACATAGACGATGCGCCGCGTGCCGGGATCGACGAGCGCGGGCTGGTTGTTCACATAGACATAGCGATACCGGTAATCGGGGATCTCGCGCAGCTCGACCGTGTCGGGCAGCGTGGCGCCGGTCACCACCTCGCCGTCGAGATAGACCGGGTCGACCCGGTGCGTGGTGACATAGGTGCCGACCTCGGCCGGCGGTCTGCCGATCGACTCGATGGCGTCGTCGTTGGAGACGATGGCGCCGGTGTAGGTATCGGTCGTGTAGATGTTGTCGGTCGGTGGCGCCACCACGGCGATTTCAGCATTGGCGGGGCGACGGGTCACGACGACGCGGCTGCCGCCGAAATCGCCCGTCACATAGTCGGAATAGACCCAGCCATTGCCGCCTGCCTCTGCGATCGTGCACCATTTGCTGTTCTCGATGCAGCCCGTGAGCGTGGCGGACTGGCCGGCGGCCAGCACGCCGATAACGGGATATTGCGGGCCGGGGCCCGCGCGCACATTGAGGTCGGCCACCGCCGAGACGGCGGTGTCGGCCAGGGCCGTGCCCGACATGGCGAGCAGCGCGCCGGCAAGCGCCGGAAACAAGACGCGGTTCATGGTTTCACTCCGTTTTCAAAACGCTCCCTCGGGCTCGAAAACGAAACCAAAGCTTATGCGTTCCGGCTAACATGCCTTTCGGCCGCTCACGAATTGTTCCACGGTTTTTCGGCATGCCCGTCAAAAGGGCGTGAGCGGGCGTAGTATTTCCGGGTCCCCCGGACTATGTCGCCGCGAGTCGGATGGATGACCCGCCGGTCCGGGCGCCGAGAAGGCCGGGCAAAGTCCGGCCGCTCGCAGCGCTTGCTCCGCGCCAAGCTCCGGCGCCGACGGTCACGACATCGATGCGTTTCATGAGGCAAGCCCGCCACACCTGACGGCCGATCGTAGGCAATTGCCCTTCTTTCGCCGATGTCGGGTGCCACGTCCCCGCGGGGGCGGTGACAACCAGGCGTTTCGCTGGCAAATTCGCAACCGGGACGTGATTCAAGGCAACCAGGAGAAGGACATGGCATTTTTTGCCAAAGGAAGGATTTTCGCGGCCGCCGCGGCGGTGGTGGCGATGCTTGGGCTGGCGACGGGGGCTGAAGCCGCGGCCAGCTGCGGCAAGAACGGCGCCGGCTTCGACGCCTGGAAGCAGGACTTCGCCGCCGAGGCGAAAGCCAACGGCGTCGGCCAAAGGGGCCTTTCGGCGCTGGCCGGGGCGACCTATGCGACAAGGACGATCGCCGCCGACCGCGCCATCCACAAGGCCTTCAGCGGCTCGGTGGAGGCCTTCATGAAGCGTCGCGGCGCGTCCGCCATCATCTCGCGGGGGCGCGCGCTGAAGAAGGCGAACGCGGCGATGTTCGCCAACATCGAGCGGACCTATGGCGTGCCGCCGGGCGTGCTGCTCGCCATCTGGGGCATGGAGACCGGCTTCGGCGCCTCGATGGGCAACCAGAACACCGTGTCGGCCATCCTGACGCTCGCCTATGACTGCCGCCGCCCCGATTACTTCACCCCGCATGCCATTGCGGCGCTTAAGCTCGTCGATCGCGGCGCGCTCAGCGCCTCCTCGGTCGGCGCCATGCATGGCGAGATCGGCCACACCCAGTTCCTGCCCGGAAACGTGCTGAAATACGGCGTCGGCAGCGGCAATTTGCGCGACCGCAACACGGCGCTCGCCTCGACCGCCAACTTCCTCAAGGCTCATGGCTGGCATGCCGGCGCGAGCTACGAGGCCAATATGGGCGCGATCGCCGGCTGGAATTCGGCCAGCGTCTACCAGCAGGCCATCGCCCGCATCGCCGAGGCGATCGACGCGGATTGACGGTAGCGGCGACCTAGAGCAATTCCAGGAAAAAGTGTGAGCGGTTTTCCGTCCGAAATTGCGTAAAAACAAAGAGATAGGGCGTTTCACCGTTTCCGTGAAACGGTGAAAGGCACTAAGGAGCAAAGAACCCGGCTGAAAGGCCGGGTTTTTCATATCAGCTACGCTGGAAATTGGCGAAGGCCGGGCGAGTGGGAATCTCCCCCCTCGAGGGGGAGATGGCCGGCAGGCCAGAGGGGGTCGCCTCGCACAAAGCGCCAACGCCTTTCGCGACGAGAGATGACGCCGGCGCTCCACGCGCAGCGACCCCCTCTGTCGCCTTCGGCGACATCTCCCCCTCGAGGGGGGGAGATTACCCAGCCTCAGCGGCGGTTCCTTGCCGCCAGCGTCCGAAGCCTCAATCCGTTCAGCCGGATAAATCCCTCGGCGTCCTTCTGGTCGTAGGCGCCGCGGTCGTCCTCGAAGGTGACCAGCGCATCGGAATAGAGCGTCTTCTTCGACTTGCGGCCGGTGACGATGACATTGCCCTTGTAGAGCTTCAGCCGCACCGTGCCTTCGACGTCTTCCTGGCTCTTGTCGATCATCGCCTGCAGCATGACGCGCTCGGGCGAGAACCAGAAGCCGTTGTAGATGAGCTCGGCGTAACGCGGCATGAACTCGTCCTTGAGGTGCGCCGCGCCCCGGTCGAGCGTGATCGATTCGATCGCGCGGTGGGCGGCGATCAGGATCGTGCCGCCAGGGGTCTCGTAGACGCCGCGCGACTTCATGCCGACAAAACGGTTCTCGACGAGGTCGAGGCGGCCGATGCCGTTGTCGCGGCCGAGGTCGTTCAGCGCCGCCAGCATGGCGGCCGGCGACAGCTTCTTGCCGTTGAGCGCGACCGGATCGCCCTTGAGGAATTCGATCTCGATCTCGGTGACGACATCGGGCGCGTCCATCGGCGAGACGGTGCGCTGATGCACGAATTCCGGCGGCTCGGTCCACGGATCCTCCAGCACCTTGCCCTCGGAGGACGAGTGCAGAAGGTTGGCGTCGACCGAGAAGGGCGCGTCGCCGCGCTTGTCCTTCGGCACCGGGATCTGGTGCTGCTCGGCGAAGTTGAGAAGATCGGTGCGCGACTTGAACGACCAGTCGCGCCATGGCGCGATGACCTTGATGTCGGGGTTCAGCGCGTAAGCCGACAATTCGAAGCGGACCTGGTCGTTGCCCTTGCCGGTCGCTCCATGCGCAATCGCGTCGGCGCCGGTCTCCCTGGCGATCTCGACCAGATGCTTGGAGATCAGCGGCCGGGCGATCGAGGTGCCGAGCAGATAGGTGCCTTCATAGACGGCGTTGGCGCGGAACATCGGGAAGACGAAGTCGGCGACGAATTCCTCGCGCACGTCCACGATGCGGATGTCCTTGATGCCCATCATCTCGGCCTTGCGGCGCGCCGGCTCCAGCTCGCCGCCCTGGCCGAGATCGGCGGTGAAGGTGACGACCTCGGCGCCGAGCTCGGTCTGCAGCCACTTCAGGATGATGGAGGTATCGAGGCCGCCGGAATAGGCGAGCACGACTTTCTTGACGTTCTTGGTCTTGGACATTTTTGGCGGTTCCGCGGGAAAAGAGCTTCGCGGGCGAGTATCACGGCCCTTCCGGGCGGCGCAAGAGACGAACGGCCGCGTGCTATAGCCCAGCCTGGGCCAGATGTTTGTCCCGGCAGATGCTGGCAGCGGCCGGAGGGCCGCGTTATACGCTGCGAAATCTTTTGCCAGGACCGCCCGTATGTCCTTCATTCCCGACACTTCGACGCTGATCCAGTTCGCCATCGCCACCGTCATCCTGGCAATCACGCCGGGGCCGGACATGACGCTGTTCGTGTCGCGAACGCTGAGCCAGGGCCGCGCCACCGGCTTCGCTTCGATGGCCGGCGCGCTCTGCGGCACGCTGATCCACACCACGCTGGTGGTGGTCGGCATCTCGGCGCTGATCGTCGCCTCGCCGATGGCCTTCTTCGCCTTGAAGATCTTCGGCGCCGGCTATCTGGTGTTCCTCGCCTGGCAGGCGATCGCCAAGGGCTCGGCCTTCTCGCCGGAGAAGCGGACGGGACCGCAGGTCTCCTTGTTCCGCAGCTGGGCGGCTGGGCTCGGCGTCAACCTGCTCAATCCGAAGATCATCCTGTTCTTCATGACCTTCCTGCCGCAATTCGTCTCCGCGCACGATCCGAACGCGTCCGGGAAACTGTTCTTCCTCGGCATGATGTTCATCGCGCTGTCGATCCCGGTGACGGCGCCGATGGTGCTGGCGGCGGAGAAGTTCTCGGCGGCGATGAAGGCGAGCCCCCGCGTCACGCGCGTGGTCGACTATCTGTTTGGCGGCGTGTTCTCGGCCTTCGCGCTCAAGATACTGACGGCGCAGGCGAAGTAGACCCTCGCGCTTGCAGGCGCGGGTCAGGCTTCCAGATCGGGCAGCGCCGCGCGGCGCCAGCTTCCGGCCCAGCGGCCGGCGGAGAGCCAGTAGAAGATGCCGCCGACCATGCCGCAGCCGATCACGGCCAATCTGGCGTTGGTCGCGGTGACATCGAAATTGGCGTCGCCCACGCTATGCACGAAGCCCAGGAAGACGACGGCGATGACGGCGCCGCCAAGCGCATAGAACAGCCAGTCGCGCCGGCCGAGCACTTCGGCGATCAAAATGACGACCGCCGCCGGCATGAAGGCGAAATAGGCGACGAACAGCGCCACGAAAGGCACCGAGAAATAGAGCGAGGCGGTGGCCGCCGGCTCGGGATTGGCCGGCGTGTAACCGAGATGCGCCAGGACCAGGATGTTGAGGAAGGCGCTCGCCGCCAGCGAGCCGACGACATAGCCGACCAGGATGACGGCAAAGCGGACGAGATAGGCGATGAGGCGCCTCACGCCTCGCCGTGCCCCGCGATCATCATGGCCTCCAGCGCCAGGCGGTCCACTTTGCGCATGCGCTCGGATTCCGACTTCAGCTGGCCGCAGGCGGCGAGGATGTCGCGGCCGCGCGGCGTGCGGATCGGCGAGGCATAGCCGGCGCTGTTTATGTAGTCGGCAAACTTCTCGATCGTCTCCCAGTCCGAGCACTGGTAATTGGTGCCGGGCCAGGGATTGAAGGGGATCAAATTGATCTTGGCCGGAATGCCCTTCAGGAGCTTGACCAGCGCCTTGGCGTCCTCGAGGGAATCGTTGACGTCCTTCAGCATCACATATTCGAAGGTGATGCGCTTGGCGTTGGAGAGGCCCGGATAGGCCTTGCAGGCGGCGATCAGCTCCTTCAGCGGGAACTTCTTGTTGATCGGTACCAAAAGGTCGCGCAAATCGTCATTGGTGGCGTGCAGCGAGATCGCCAGCATGACGCCGATCTCCTCGCCGGTGCGGGCGATCTCCGGCACAACGCCCGAGGTCGACAGCGTGATGCGGCGCTTGGACAACGACAGGCCGTCGCCGTCGGAAGCGATCAGCAGCGCCTTCTTCACCGCCTCGAAATTGTAGAGCGGCTCGCCCATGCCCATCATGACGATGTTGGACACTTTTCTGCCCTCGGCCGGCACGATGGCGCCGTCCGGCGTGTCGCGGTCGGGGAAGTCGCCCAACCGGTCGCGCGCGGTCAAGAGCTGCGCCAGGATCTCTTCCGTCGTCAGGTTGCGCACCAGCTTCTGCGTGCCGGTGTGGCAGAACGAGCAGGTCAGCGTGCAGCCGACCTGCGAGGAGATGCAGAGCGTACCGCGGCCCTCTTCGGGGATGTAGACGGTCTCGATCTCGACCGGGCGGCCGGCGCCGCGCGGCGGAAAGCGGAACAGCCATTTGCGCGTGCCGTCGGAAGAGATCTGCTCCTCGACGATCTCCGGCCGGGCGACGGTGAAATGCTTGTCGAGCTCGGCGCGAAGGTCCTTGGAGATGTTGAACATATGGGCAAAGTCGGAGACGCCGCGCACATACATCCAGTGCCAGAGCTGCTGGGCGCGCATCTTGGCCTGTCGTTCCGGCACGATGCCGGCGCCGACCAGGGCTTCGCCGAGCTCGGCGCGGGTCAGGCCGATCAGCGACGGCTTCTCGGCCGGTGCTGCGCGGCGCAAGGTGTCACGGGCGCCTTCGGCGGTAAGATCAAGCGAAACGGTCATGGTGGCGCCAATATAAGCGATTTGCGGCCGATTTCAGCATCGGCCCGCATGGGAAGCGCGGCGCATAGCACAGCTTGGCGCCGGAGTCATGCGGCTGGGCTTTTCCTTCTCCATGCGGCTGGTCTTTGGCGTTAGCGTGCATGGCAGCTGGCGCATGTATTGTCCAATGGTGCGCTGGTCG
>CCNB01000020.1:59757-81015 GCA_000824785.1 Mesorhizobium plurifarium
CCCCGATCGACGGGGGAGAGGAAGGGCGCCCTTCCTTTCCCTCCGGAGGGGGGAAAGGTGGCGCTGCGAAGCAGCGACGGATTTGGGGAACCACGTGCCAATCAAGCCGCAGCCCGATCAGTCACGCCAGGCAGGGAAGATGTGTGCATCTCCTAGTCTCCCTGTGGGAGAAGGAGGAGCCGCGACCGGCAGCGCCCTACTCCCGAGCTTCCGCCTTGCGGCGATGGCCGCTGACCTGCTGGCCATCTTCCGGATGCAGGAAGAAGAAACCCGGAATGGCAAGCAGCGGGATGACCGCCGTCAGCAGGAACGCCCAGTGGAACTGGTCCGCCGTCGGCGCATGGACCTCACCGGAGACGAGGCCGAGCACCATGGCGGCGACGGAGACGCCGAGCGAGACGCTGAGCTGCTGCAGGACGCCGCCGAGGCTGGTGGCGCGGCTGAGCTTTTCCGCCGGCAGGTCGGCATAGGAGAGCGTGTTGGACGACATGAACTGCGCCGAACGGACGATGCCGAAGAAAAAGACGTAAAGGCCGATCGCCCAATGCGGGGTATCCGCGCTGAGCAGGGCAAAGCCCGCGACGGCAACAGAGCCGACCACGGCGCTGCCGCTCAGCACGGCCTTGAAGCCGAAGCGCCGCAGGAAGAACGACAAGAGCGGCCGCATCAGAAGCGCGCCGAAGCTCCCGACGAAGGTCAGCGAGCCGGAGGTGACCGGGCTCATGCCGAAGCCGACCTGCAGCATCAGCGGCAACAGGAACGGCGCGCCGTTGAGGCCGATGCGGCAGAGCCCCCCGGCCAGCGTGCCGACCCAGAAGGAGCGGGAGCGGAACAGCGTGAGATCGACCGCCGGCGCGGCGACGCGGCGCGCATAGCGGCCGAAGGCGAAGAGCAGCAGGACCGAGGCCGCCAGCACCAGCACAGTCGCCAGCGGCGAAATGATCGGCCTGCCGATATTCTCCAGGCCGAATTGCAGGAGTGCCGCGCCGGCGCCCACCATGAGGAAGCCGGCGAGATCGAAAGGCTGCGCTTCCTCGCCGTGGAAATCGTCGACGAAGCGCAAGGCGGCGACGATGCCGATAAGGCCGAACGGCACGTTGACGTAGAAGATCCAGCGCCAGGACGCGTAGGTGGTCAGGAGGCCGCCGAGCAGCGGCCCGATGACGGGACCGACGATCGCCGGCAAGGTCATGTAGGTCATGGCGGTGATCAGCCCGCTGCGCGGAAAGGAGCGCAGCAGGATCAGCCGTCCGACCGGCGTCATCATGGCGCCGCCCAGCCCCTGCAGCGCGCGCATGGCCAAAAGCATGCCGACGCTGTCGGCCACGCCGCACAGGACCGAGCCGAGGGTGAAGGTGAAGAGCGCCAGCGCGAAGATCTTGCGGGCGCCGAACCGGTCGGCGAACCAGCCGCTGACGGGAATGAACACCGCGAGCGTCAGGATGTAGGTGGTGATCGCCAGATTGAGCCGGACCGGGGTCGTGTCGAGGCTTTGCGCGATGGCCGGGATGGCGGTGGTGAGGATGGTGGAATCGAGCTGTTCCATCAGGAAGGCGATGGCGACGATTGCCGGGATGATCAGCTTGAGACGCGGGTCGCGCTCGGTCGCAAAGAGATGCTGTTCCAATTGTCCGCCAGTTCCGTCGCGCAGGTAGCGATACCCCGCTGCGAGCCATCCGCAATCAAGCCGGCGTCGATGTCGTGCGGCCCGGCCGGCCCGGCCCCCCAACCGCACCGGACTGCTTTATGTCCCGACCGATGCGAAGCGATAGCGATTTCGACTGGCACAGAGGTCAACAAATGTTGACCCCTGCCTGCGCCAGAGGCGCGGCGCTGCCGGCTGCCGCCATGAAGTCCGATCACATATTCGTGTTGGCGTAACCATTCGAGCCGCATCCGCGAACCTGAAAGGGGCGACCATGCCCCTCAAACAATGGGAGTTGTTCAGATGCACTCGATCAAGTTCGCACTCATCGCCGGCCTCGCCGGTCTTTCCGCCTCGCAGGCCCTTGCCGAGGACACGATGGGCGCCATGACCATGATGAAGGGCGGGCAGGTCACCGCGATCATGCCGGACGGCCACATGGGCACCATGATGCCGGACGCCAAGATGAGCGCCGAGATGATGAAGATGGCCAAGCCGATCAAGCACTGCATGATGATGATCACCGACGCCAAGGGCAAAGCCTACATGATCGACACCTCGACCAAGAAGGCCCTGGCCGAGTGTGAAAAAATGGCGATGTAACCTCGCCGATCCTGCATGCCGACCCTCCCGCCGGCCGGTATGCCGGCGGGCTATCCGCCTTCCGGCGAAATGTTCGCCAAGCCTTGTGCCGTCGCCTTCGAGCACCGTTCCTCGACCTTGCTGGCATAGCGCCAGGCCTACCCCCCTCGGGTTGATCGGGCTCGCAAGTATGCTAGGGCGGGTGACCATCAAGAGGACGGTCATGGCCGGCATATCCCGAAAATACCGATTGCTGCGGCGCTCGCAGGCGATGTGGGTGTCGCGTCGCGTCTGGCAGCCGCGCCTCGTCTTCTGGGCCGGCGCCATCTCGATCGGCCTGATCAGCGTCCTGTTCGCCCTGCTCGCCGACCGGGCGCAGGCCCTGTTCCATGTCATGACGGGCAATGAGGGCGGCTGGCGTTTCTATCTGCCCCTGGTCGTGACGCCGCTCGGCTTCGTCCTTTGCGCCTGGCTGGCGCATGCCTTCTTCCCGGGATCGCAAGGCAGCGGCATTCCACAGGCGATCGCGGCGCGGCATCTGCGCGACGAGGACGATCGCGGCCGCCTCCTGTCGCTCAGGCTGGTGGTGGGCAAGATCGCGCTCACCATCATCGGCCTCGCCTGCGGCGCCTCGATCGGCCGCGAGGGTCCGACCGTGCAGGTCGGCGCCTCCGTGATGCTGCAGGCGGCGCGCTGGGGCGGCATGGCGCAGGCTCGGGGCCTGATCCTGGCCGGCTCCGCAGCCGGCATCGCCGCCGCCTTCAACACGCCGCTCGCCGGCATCGTCTTCGCGATCGAGGAAATGGGCCGCGCCTATGAGGCGCGCACCAACGGGCTGGTGCTGACGGCGGTGATCCTGGCCGGCCTCGCCTCGCTCGGATTGCTTGGCAACTATACCTATTTCGGCGTCGCCAAGGACACGGTCGCCTTCGCCGCCGACTGGCCGCTGGTGCTCGCCTGCGGCATCATCGGCGGCGGTGTCGGCGCGCTGTTCTCGCTCTCGGCGCTGAAAGTCATGCGCCGCATCCGGCGTTGGAACGCGCTGCTGCCGCTGCCGCGCGCGCTGGCCGTAGCCGCCGTCTGCGGGCTCGCCGTGGCTATAATCGGCGTCGCGTCCGGCGGGCTGACATTCGGCACCGGCTATGTGCAGGCGCGCGGCGCGATCGAAGGCACGCCGCTGCCGGCCTTCTTCTTCGTCGAGAAATTCGCCGCCGGCCTCCTGTCGATGGTGTCGGGCATTCCGGGCGGCCTCTTCGCGCCGTCGCTGGCGGTGGGCGCGGGGCTGGGCAGCACGCTCGGCCTGGCCTTCGGCACGGCCACGGGAACCGCGGCGCTGCTCGGCATGGCCGGCTATTTCGCCGGCGTCGTGCAGGCGCCGATGACGGCCTTCGTCATCATCCTCGAAATGACCGGCAACCACGACAATGTGATCGCGCTGATGTGCGCGGCGATGCTGGGCTACGGCACGGCGAGGCTCATCTCCAACGAGCCGCTCTACCACGCGCTGTCGCGCGTCTTCATCGCCGAGGCGATCCGGCGGCGCAGGGCTGAGACGAGCGAAGCGGTCAAGGCGTAGCGGCTCGAAAGTGGGTCGTGGCCAGGACGAGGCGCGACCCCTGCGGATAATATCTGCGCAAGGCGGCCGCCTGGTCGGCGAGGCCGGCGCCGTTCCATCCGCACAGCTCGCCGCCGAGCAGCCAGTTCTCCTGCTCGCCACTCGTCATCATGGCGATGATGTCTCCATCGCAGGGATAGCCGATCAGCGCGACTTCCTCGTAATCTTCCAATCTGCGCATCGCAATCGCCTTCTCGCGCGAAAACGGCCCGGCAACCCCAAGCCAAGATGCCGGGCCGTAGGGGAAACGCCCGCGCGCAGCGCTTCCCGGGTCACCTTCCCGGGGCACCGTCCCGAGTCACATTGGGGGACCGGTGACCTGTGGCGGCGTCTCGTTCGTGCAGGCGATCAGCGGGAGGGTCGCAGCCCGCAGCCGTGCTTGCGACAGCCACAATTGACGGTGCTCCCGTGACAGGCCCTTCATGGCGGCGCGAGCCGCCGAGGTGATCTCGAATGCGCCGCAGGCGGCACACTGGAACTCCACCTTGCGGGCCGTGACCTCGGCTTCCAGGGATACCCTGGCGCAAACCGGGCAGGTGGACGGATAGTATCTCCTTTCGAACGACAGGACGTTCATCGCGTGAGCCCATCCGGCGGCATGCGGCAGGGGCGGGTTTTGAACTCCAGCATCGGGCGCATTCTTTCCCTTCCACAACAACCGGCGGCCGCGATCAGCCCCTTGTCTTGGGCGCAACGCTGCGGCGCGTGGCGACCTCGATCTGCTTTGCTTCCACTTCGAGCCGATCCGGCGCGGCCGATCCCATCAACGCGTAGGCCGTGCCTCCCGACTGCCAATAAACCGTCGGGACGCGGCCGTCGGTGGCCGGCGTCGGGGGAACGGCGTCCTCGCCGTTCATCGGCGCGGCCACAAGCGTGATGCGCCCGACGCTTGGCGTATCGGCCGTCACGACCAGGCTCTGCTGTCCGTTCCAGGGCTGAACCTGGACATCCTTGACCGCCCATGACGAGGGCAATGTCGGCATGCTGACGTTGACGGCGCCAACCAGCCGCTGGATCTTGTCCTGCTTGAGCTCGACGCCCTTTTCGGGACCCGCGTTGAGCTGCGCGACGCGCAGCGCATCGCGCGCGGCCAGGATGAAGGTTTGATCCGCCGTCTTGCCGCCCTGGCGAAGCGGCACGGTCAGCGAGTTGGCCGACCATCCGATAGCGACCAGCGCGACGGCGGCAACCTGAAGCCTGAGCATGGCGAACATCCGCCCGCGGCGAAGCGCCTGTTCCAGCTGTCTCGCCTTGTCGATGGTCGCACCGGGCGGAAACAATCGCCGCGGCTGGGAATCGCGCACCGCATCCATGCGCTGCGCGTGGGCAAATACCGCCGCGGCCAGTTCGGGCTCGCGGGCAAGCCGGGCTTGCAGCTCGGATCGCTGCGACGACGACAATTCGCCATCCAGCAAACGGCCGATATCCTGTTCGGAAACGCGATTATCGGACCACATCACGCCCTCCAATGATCTTCAAATGACGGGAAGTTCCGCTGTCCATATTTTCCATGTTGTTCTTCAGGGCCGTCCGAGCCCGGCTGAGGCGGGACATCACGGTTCCGGTCGGCACGCCCAGCAGTTCGGCCGCCTCGGCATAGGTGAAGCCCAGCACACCGACGAGATGGAGTATTTCGGCCTGGTCGGTCGGCATCCGGGCAAGCGCCCTGCTCACGTTGGAGAGTTCGGCGCTGTGCTCCTGCGGCGGCGGCGAGGCCGCATCCGACATGTCGGCGATGGATGCAAGGCGCCGCCTGTCGGCATCGGCCCGGCTGGCGCCGGTGAAGAAGGTGTTGCGGACAATCCTGATCAGCCAAGGCAGCAGCGGCCGGGAGGGATCGTAGCTGCCGGCCATCGACAGCGCGCGGGCGAGAGCCTCCTGCACCAGGTCGTCGGCGTCGGAATCATTGCCGGTGAGCACCCTGCCGTAACGCCACAAATCCTCCAGATGCGGTATGACGTCGAACTTCGCTTTCATCCCATCTCATACCGCTCGTCGCATCTGTCCATGTCATGCCGCCCACCTTATCCCGCGTCGACGCGCGCCGGGCCTACCTTTAGCTCACCGCCCAGCCGAAGCCGGCATGAAGGCGGCCCAGCGGTCAGGGACAGGGACAGGCAACCGCTGGGCCGGATGGGAGCGTGCTCCTCCCGACTGCAAGCCCTGAAAGACGCCAGTGCTTGCCGCTCCCTGTTTTCGACGTGGCCTTGGACATGGCCATGCACCTCAAAGAGCGTTCTCCCTCTCTTGCGCTATCTACCGGTCTCGGCCGGAAACTATTCCGTCCCGCAGCGGAATTTTTTGAAGGATGGCCATTGGCAAATGCCGGTGCACGGAATCGGCCGACGCAAGGACGAAGCCCGAATGGCAAAAGGCCGGACCTGGTGGCCCGGCCTTGCTTCAAATTCAGATGTCGTCCTGGCTTATTTGCACTTGGCGATGGAGGCCAGCGCTGCCGAGATGCCCTTCAGCGAAAAGACGTAGGAGGTCGGGTTGCCGCGGCCGGACTTGGCCTGCACCTTCATGTCGGACCCGGTCTTCATGGCGGCGATCAGCACCGGCTCTTCCGCCGCGTTCTCGACCCAGGCCGACTTGCCGCGGGTGAACATCGAGAAGGTCTTCTTGTCGATGGTGACAGTGGCCTTCGAGCCTTCCTGGAAATTGTAACCGGCGATGAACTGCGGCTCGTAGGAGACCTGCTGCCCGGGCCGCTGGCTGACGAAGAAGAACATGTCGCCATGGTCGAGCGTCGCCGGCTGCTTGTCGGTCGGCACGGTCAGCACATAGCAGACCTTGCCGGCCGCCGACTGATAGCTGTAGGTGCCCCAGGCATTGTGCTGGCCGATCTTGGTCGCCTGCTGCGCCAACACCGGCACTGCCGAGGCCACCAGGACCAGGCTGGAAACTATAGCAATCAATCCGCGCATCGTTCTTCCCGTATTCCAAATGGTGCGGAGGCGGGCCGCGTGGCGTCCTGCCGTCGCTTCATTTTGATTTAATCAGGGTTACCAAACGGTGAATTGTCCTCGAAGAAAAGGAACTCACCCCAGGAAACCGCCACCATCCGCGCCGCCACTGTGGATTGAGGCGGGCGCGACGTCCCGGCGCGGAGTTGGAGGCCACGAAAACGGCAAGAGTTTGTCTTTTCGCAGCTGCTGATTTGCGGATGTGAGGCGCGTCGCCATCAGCCCTTGTCGGCCAGCGCGTCCTTGGCGGCCTGCCTGTGGGCAGGCGTGATGTGGGCGCTGACGGCGGTGATCGCAGCGGTCAGCACGGCGAGGTCGTCGGTGTAGCCGAGGCCGACGACGAAGTCGGGAATGAAATCGAACGGCAAGACGAAATAGCCGAGCGCGCCGAGCAGGGTGGCCTTGGCGCGCAGCGGCGTGTCCTTGTCCATGGCGCAGTAATAGGCGGCGACGACTTCGTCCATGAACGGAATTTGCCGCGCCGCCTTCTTGGCGGTGCGCCAGAATTTCTCACGGACCTCGCCTTCGCCGGCGAGCTTGTCGCCGAAGCCGAAGAAATCGAAACCGGGACCTTGCGTCATCAATCGCTCCTTGGCGGCCGCGCGCATGCTTGCGCCGGCCTGCCGCGAAAGATGTGGTGAAAGCGGGGGGCCGCTGCAAGAGTTCGCGACGTCAGCACGCAGAAATCCGGAATGCTGTCGGGACAGCACCCCCCTCTGTCCTGCCGGCCAGAGGGGGGTCTGAAGGAACGCGGCGTCTCTTTGCTGTTCACTTCTACCCGAAATACCGGTTCATCCGCTTGGCCAGCTCGATATCCAGCGCCGTGACGCCGCCGGCGTCATGGGTGTTCAGGGTCACGTCGACGGTCTTGTAGACATTCGACCAATCGGGGTGATGGTCCATCTTCTCGGCGGCCAGGGCCACGCGCGTCATGAAGGCGAAGGCTTCGGAGAAATTCTTGAAGACGAAGCTGCGCTTGATCGACGCGCCGTCGGCGGCAAGCGACCAGCCCTCGAGTTCCACCAGAGCGGCGGCGATCGCGTCCTTGCTGAGTTTTTCTCTCGTCATGATGATTTCCCATGCTATCTCGAATTGGCCCTCACCATAGTGCAAGTCGCCCCAAGGTGCTTTGCGGTTTTGGGGTTCCAAATGCACAAATGGCGCATATCGCATGAGCATAAAGCCCATAAATTCCATTCTGTTCGTCTGCCTCGGCAACATCTGCCGCTCGCCGCTGGCGGAGGGCGTGTTTCGCGCGGTGCTCGCCGAGCACGGCAAGGACCTTGCGATCGATTCGGCCGGGACCGGCGGCTGGCATGCCGGCGAAGAGCCGGACCGGCGCTCGATCGCGGTGGCCGCGCAGCATGGCGTCGACATTTCAGGGCAGAGGGCGCGCAAGGTGCTGCCTCAGGATTTCTCGCGCTTCGACCTGATCCTCGGCATGGACCGGGCGAATGTGCGCGACCTCAAGGCGCTGGCGCCACAGGCCGCACGCGACCGCGTCCATCTCTATCTGGACTTCGCGACCGGGACGGCCGTGGACGTGCCGGACCCCTATTATGACGGCGCCGAGGCCTTCGCCTCGGTCTACCGCATGATCCGCGAGGCGTCGGAGGCGCTGGCGAAGCGGCTCGAGGTCAGCGTTTCGCCGACCAGCGGCCAGGCTTCCTCGACGATGTAGGGGCCGCCGCCGACCGAATCGCGCGACGACATCAGGACGAAGCGGCCGACACGGAAGGGAAGCGCCGCGAAATTGCCGCGCGCCGAAAGATATTGCGCGACGTCGAGCGGGCTCGCATTGCGCAGGCGCGCCAGCGTCACATGCGGCGAGAACTTGCGCGGATCGGCCGGCAGGCCGAGCCGCTGGCAGATGCGGTCGATCTCGCCCTGCAGCGCCGTGAGATCCGGCGAGGGCGACACGCCGGCCCATACCGCATGCGGCTTCTTGCCGCCGAAGGCGCCGACGCCGGAGAGCGTCATCTGGAAGGCGGGGCGGTCCACCCTGTCGAGGGCGTTGGCGATCTCGTCGGCGACATGGCCCTCGACATCGCCGATGAAGCGCAGCGTCAGATGGTAGTTTTCGACATCGATCCAGCGTGCCCCGGGCAGCCCGCCCCGGAGCAGGGACAAGGAGAGAGCGGCGTCACGCGGAATTTCGAGGGCGGTGAAAAGACGTGGCATGTGAAGCCTCCTGTCCTCGAATCGAAACTCTCAGCCCTAGCGAATCATCGATATCAGCGCGGGGCAAGCGGTTTGTTGTCCACAATGTTTCCCCAGCGGAAAGCGTTGCGTTCCGGACTCATGACGGCCCCCCATTGTCGGCGATCGCCTTCACGACCACGGGAAGGATGCGCTCCACCATGACGTCGACCCCCTTGGGATTGGGATGCAGGCCATCTTCCAGCTGGAGGCCGGGGTGGCCGGCGACGCCGTCGAGAAAGAACGCATAGAGTGGGACGCCGTATTTTTCGGCAAGCCGCGGATAGATGGCGTCGAAGGCCTTCTGGTAATCGGCGCCGAGATTGGGCGCGGCGCGCATGCCGGCCAGAAGCACCGGAATGTCGCGCTGCTTCAGCTTGCCCAGCATGGCGTCGAGGTTCTTCTCGGCAATCTCGGGCGAGACGCCGCGCAGCATGTCGTTGGCGCCGAGCTCGAGGATCACCAGCCTCGTTCCGTCCGGCACCGACCAGTCGAGCCGCGCCAGCCCGCCGCTCGAGGTGTCGCCCGACACGCCGGCATTGGCGACGGTGACGTCGAGGCCTTTCGCCTTCAAGGCTGCCTGCAGCCTGTCGGTGAAGCCCTGGCCCGGGCCGAGGCTGTAACCCGCCATCAGGCTGTCGCCGAAGCCGACGATGGTGAAGGTGTCGGCGCGCGCCGGCGAAATGGCGCCGCAAAGGGCAAGGAAAAGGATGAGAGCTGCGGCAAGACGGTGTTTGAATGCCATGCGGCGAGCCCCATATGACCGGAACAACCCAAGGAAGGAGACACGGGCCGTCTCCTTTTTCCACATATAGGGCACTTTCATTGTGACAGAAGCCGTCATTGCGCTGAGGGACGTATCGTTGACGCTCGGCGAGGGCGCGTCCGCCGTCCATGTGCTGAAGGGCGTGAGCCTCGACGTGGCGGCCGGGCAAGCCACCGGCATCGTCGGCCCTTCGGGCTCCGGCAAGTCGACGCTGCTGATGGTCCTTGCCGGCCTGGAACGGGTCGATTCGGGCACGGTCCGGATCGCCGGCGAATTGCTCGACGGCAAAAGCGAGGATCAGATCGCTTCGTTTCGGGGGCGAAACATCGGCATCGTGTTCCAGTCCTTCCATCTCATCCCCAACATGACGGCGCTGGAGAATGTCGCGGTGCCGCTCGAGCTTGCCGGCCATGCCGATCCGTTCGGGGTAGCCGCGCGGGAACTAGCGGCGGTCGGCCTGAGCGACCGCGTGACGCATTATCCGGGCGAGCTTTCCGGCGGCGAGCAGCAGCGCGTGGCGATCGCCCGGGCGCTGGCGCCGTCGCCGCGCATCCTCATCGCCGACGAGCCGACCGGCAATCTCGACCAGGCGACGGGAAAGCAGATCGCCGACCTTCTCTTCGCCAAGGCGGCGGAACGCGGCATGACGCTGGTGCTGGTCACGCATGATCCGGCGCTCGCCGGGCGATGCGCGCGCCAGGTTTCGATGCGCTCGGGGCGGATCGAGGACGCGCCGGCGCTTAAAGTGACGGCATAGAGGCATGGCGGAGACCCCCTCATCCGGCCCTTCGGGCCACCTTCTCCCCGAGGGGAGAAGAGATCGCCGGGGCCGACGCCAGCCTCTTCTCCCCAGCGGGGAGAAGGTGGCCGCGCAGCGGCCGGATGAGGGGGCCTGGCTCCGCACATTGAAGCTCGCCATCCGCTTCTCGCTGCGCGAGATGCGCGGCGGCCTGTCGGGCTTCATGATCTTCCTTGCCTGCATTGCGCTGGGCGTCGCGGCGATCGGCGGCGTCAATTCCGTGGCGCAGGCGATCTCGGCCGGCGTCGCCGATCAGGGCCAGACGCTGCTCGGCGGCGATTTGCGCTTCCAGGTCAACCAGCGCGGCGCTTCGGACGCCGAGCTCGGCTTCATCTGCAGCCTCGGCGCGGTCTCGCAGACGTCCGGCATGCGCTCGATGGCGCGGCTGGAGGACGGGTCCGACCAGGCGCTGGTCGAGGCCAAGGCCGTCGACGACGCCTATCCGCTCTACGGCGCGCTGGAAACCGATCCGGCGCTGCCGAAGGAGCAGTTGTTCGGCGAAAGGTCCGGCGTGTTCGGCGCCGCCGCGCCTGACCTTTTGTTCGACCGGCTCAATCTGCGCATCGGCGACCGGCTGAAGCTCGGCAGCGCCGTTTTCCAGCTGCGGGCGAGGCTGGTCAGCGAGCCGGATGCGGTGTCGGACGGCTTCGGCTTCGCGCCGCGGCTGATGATCTCGAGCCAAGGGCTTACCGCATCCGGCCTGGTGCAGCCGGGCAGCCTGGTCGAGAACGCCTATAAGGTGCGGCTGCCAGACGGCACGTCGGAGGCGCGGATCAAGGACATCCAGGCCCAAGCCGCGAAGGATTTCCCGCAGGCCGGCTGGTCGATCCGCACGCGCAGCAACGCCGCACCCGCGCTCTCCGCCAATATCGAGCGCTTCTCGCAGTTTTTGACGCTCGTCGGGCTGACGGCGCTGGTGGTCGGCGGCGTCGGCGTGGCGAATGCCGTGCGCGCCTATCTCGACGGCAAGCGCGGCGTCATCGCCACCTTCAAGAGCCTGGGCGCCTCGGGCGGCTTCGTCTTCACCGTCTATCTCGTGCAGATCCTTTTGATCGCCGGCCTCGGCATCGTGCTCGGGCTGATCCTCGGCGCCGCGATGCCGTTCGTGGCGAGCGCGCTCCTGCAATCGGTCATCCCGGTGCCGGCGCAAGGCGGCTTTTATCCAGGCGCGCTTGCCATGGCGGCACTCTTCGGCTTGCTGGTGACGTTGGCTTTCGCGCTCCTGCCGCTCGGCCGCGCCCGCGACGTGCCGGCGACCGCGCTGTTTCGCGAGATGGGATTCGAGAGCCGCGGCCTGCCCCGCCTGCCTTATGCCGGTGCGGCGTTGGCGATCGTCGTCGCGCTGGCTGCGCTGGCGATCCTTTCGGCCAACGACACCCGCATCGCCTCGATCTTCGTCGGCGCCACCGTCTTTGCCTTCCTGGTGCTGCGGCTGGTGGCCGTGCTGGTGCAATGGGCCGCAAGAAAGAGCCCGCGCGTGCGCTCCGTGTCGCTGCGGCTGGCGCTTGGCAACATCCACCGTCCAGGCGCGCTGACGCCCTCCGTGGTGCTCTCGCTCGGGCTTGGGCTGACGCTGCTGGTGACGCTGGCGCTGATCGACGGGAATCTCAGGCGGCAGATATCCGGCAGCCTGCCGGAGCGGGCGCCGAACTTCTTCTTCGTCGACATCCAGAGCGGCGATGTCGATGCCTTCGCCAGCCTCGTCGGCAAGGAGTCGCCACGGGGAACGCTGGTCAAGGTGCCGATGCTGCGCGGCCGCATCATGGCGCTCAACGGCGTCGACGTCGACAAGGTCAAGATCCCGGCCGACGGCGCCTGGGTGCTGCGCGGCGACCGCGGCCTGACCTATGACGCCAGGCAACCGGAGAATGCGACGCTGACCGAAGGCGCGTGGTGGCCGCAGGATTATTCCGGCGAGCCGCTGGTGTCGTTCTCGGCCGAGGAGGGCAAGGTGATCGGGCTGAAGCTGGGCGACAGCGTGACCGTCAATGTGCTGGGACGCAACGTCACGGCGAAGATCGCCAATTTCCGCCAGGTGCAGTGGGAGACGATGGGCATCAATTTCGTCATGGTGTTCTCGCCCAACAGCTTTGCCGGGGCGCCGCACGGCTGGCTGGCGACGCTGACCGACAAAAGCGCCACCACGGCCGACGATGCGCGCTTGCTCAATGCCGTCACCCGCGCCTTTCCGGCGGTGACGACGGTGCGCGTCAAGGATGCGCTCGACATCGTCAACCGGCTGGTCGCGCAACTGGGCACAGCGATCCGCGCCGCCGCCGGCGTGGCGCTGATCGCCTCGGTGCTGGTGCTCTCCGGCGCCTTGGCCGCCGGCAACCGGGCGCGCATCCACGACGCGGTGGTGCTGAAGACGCTCGGCGCGACGCGACGAACGCTGATCGCGGCCTTCTCGCTGGAATATGTGCTGATCGGCCTTGCGACCGCGCTGTTCGCGCTTGCCGCCGGCGGCATCGCCGCCTGGTTCGTGGTCGCGCATATCATGACGCTGCCGTCGCATTTCATGCCGGAGGTGGCCGTGGCGACCATTCTTGTCTCGCTGACGGTCACCGTCGGCATCGGCCTTGCCGGCACCTGGCGGGTGCTCGGCCACAAGGCGGCGCCGGTGCTGCGCAACCTCTGATGCGCAGCCTTGACCGAGGGCTCCGGCGGCTTGCCCGGTTAAATCTTGGTAAGAATGACGGCCGGAAGGCCCGAAAACCGGGCTTTTGCCTTCTCACAAAGCGTTACCGCGCGTTACCGTCTTGTTCTTGACGTCGAGAACGCTCATATTTTGCGCAGGCATGCTGGAGCTCCGCCAGCGGCGCCTGGTCCCCAAAAGACCTGTCACCGGACGGGGCAGAAGCAACAGAGGATTTCCAATGGCTGATCCCATTCGCAACTACCAGACGTCCGCCGCCCCCGGCGTGCGCGTCGATATCGATCAGGGCCTGCGCGCCTATATGATCAAAGTCTACAACCTCATGGGGCTTGGCCTGCTCATTACCGGCCTTGCCGCGTGGGGCGCCTTCCACCTCGCCGTCACCGGCGACGGCCAACTGACCGGCTTCGGCCAGCTCATCTATGCAAGCGCGTTCCGCTGGGTCGTCATCCTGGCGCCGCTGGCCGCCGTGATGTTCCTGTCGTTCCGCATCCAGTCGATGAGCGTGGCGGCGGCGCAGACCACGTTCTGGGTCTATGCCGGCCTTGTCGGCCTGTCGCTGTCGACGATCTTCCTCGTCTACACCGGCACCAGCATCACCCAGACCTTCTTCGCCACGGCCGCGGCCTTCGGCGGCCTGTCGCTCTATGGCTACACGACCAGGCGCGACCTGTCGGCGTTCGGCTCGTTTCTGATCATGGGCGTGATCGGCCTGCTGATCGCGATGCTGATCAACATCTTCCTGCAGTCGTCGGCGCTCGCCTTCGCCATCTCGGCGATCGGCGTGCTGGTCTTCGCGGGCCTCACCGCCTACGACACGCAGCGGATCAAGGAGATGTATTTCGAGGGCGACGTCGCCGATGTCGCCGGCCGCAAAGCCATCATGGGCGCGCTGCAGCTCTATCTCGACTTCATCAACCTGTTCATGTTCCTGCTGCAGTTCATGGGCGACCGCCGTTAAAGGCAGTTGCCGGTCTCACTGGACCACAGACTTTGCGAAGGGCGGCCCAACGGCCGCCCTTCCTTTTTGCGCAGCCCTTTGCTGTTATCGAGGCAGGAAAGAGAACTGCATAAATTATGAGCACTATCGCGATCAGACCCGCCACCGCGGCCGACCTCGACCGGATCACCGAAATCTATGCCGATGCGGTCACGCACGGCACGTCGAGCTACGAGCTGGAGCCGCCCAGCCGCGCCGAAATGGGCAATCGATTCGACGCTCTGGCGGCGGGCGGTTTTCCCTATCTCGTGGCCGAGAAGAACGGCGTCGTGCTCGGCTATGCCTATGCCGGGCCGTTCCGGCCGCGCCCCGCCTACCGATTCGTCGTCGAGGATTCGGTTTATGTCGCGCCCGAGGCCAAGGGGCAGGGCGTGGGCTCGGCGCTGATGCAGGCCTTGATCGAGACGGCGCGCGCGGCGGGTTTCCGCCAGATCATCGCGGTGATCGGCGATGGCCATGCCGACAGCGCCTCGGTGCGGCTGCACGAGAAGCTCGGCTTTTGCCATTCCGGGCGCTTGGAAGGCTCCGGCTACAAGCACGGGCGCTGGCTGGACACGGTCTTCATGCAGCTGTCGCTGAACGGCGGCGCGGCGCTGCCGCCGGATCCGGATTCGCTGCCGGAGCGGAGGTTCAGGCTCGGAGGGAAATGAGCAGAATGGGAAAATGGGAATTGAAGAAATGAGGAATTGAAGAACTGAAGAAAAAAAATTTATCGGGCGCGTAGCGCCTCTTTTCCTCAATTCTTCAGTTCTTCAATTCTCCAGTTCCTCTTCAGGCCTCGACGACCTTCAGCTTCGCATCGAACACGCCGAGCACGCGGCCGAGTTCCTGGCCGCGCTTGAGGATGCGGCCGCCTGCCGCGATCACGGCGAAGGCGCCTTGCCGACGCGCCAGCTTGGGGTCCTTGACGATCTGGAAGAGCGGCACTTCGCTGGCCCGTCGGAAGACGGAAAAGACAGCGCGATCAGTGAGATGGTCGATGGCATAGTCGCGCCATTCATTGGCCGCCACCATGCGTCCGTAAAGCCTCAGGATCTGGTCGAGCTCGCGCCGGTCGAATCGCACCGGCTGATCGAGGCGGGCGTTGCGCGCCTCGTGCAACGGGATCAATATTCCGGATGCTTCCCCATCCTCCGTCCCGCTGCTGTGATCGGTCATGCCTCGATCCTTCGATTGAATCATGCGCCAGCCAAGGTTCGCGCTTTCGTGCTGGAATTGCAAGGGCAGGATGGAATTGCATCGCCCGGCGAGGCATGCGCGCGGTCGCGCGGTTTCCCAAACGTCCAGTCACGTTTGCAAAACGCATGTTGGAATTGGTGATACTTCGCCACAATCTTGCCACAAATAATCCGCGCTCATGCCCCAATGTCCGACGAATTTACCGGCGTTGCCTGAGACGGTTCGGTCCGGCACCGGCTCGTAAACCCCAAGCCCCCCGCCCACGGGTCAGCGTCGGATCGAACCAACCTCGGTTTTTCCTTGGAAAAATCAGGTGCGACGATCCCAAAACCTGAATGACCGGCGTCAGAAGCAAGCTGACGCCGGTTTTTTATTGCATGGTGGGACTCACCTTCTCCCACAAGGGGAGAAGGGAAAAAGCTAAAGCCGATCGGGCTTGCGGATGAAGGCGGCGCCGAGGATCGGGCCGGGCATGCCGTCCTTGCCGACCGACTGCAGCAGCACCGCGCAGCCGCCCTTCTTGGCGATCTCGGTCATCGGCAATTCGTAACGCTGCGCCTTGCCGTGCCACATGCCGGCGGTCTGGATGTCGGAGACGGCGTTCCAATAAGTCAGGCTGCGGCCGCTGTTCTCGCCCTGGCCGATCTTCACCATCTGCGGCGGATCGAAATAGACGATCACCAGATGGGCATCGGTCGGGCCGCCGCCGGCGGCGTCGCCCGCGTCGATCATGACGCGGTCGCTGGTGCGGCTCACCTTGATGGCGACCCGCATGCCCTCGCCGGTCCTGTCCATGCGGGCCAGCGCACCGTCGACGTCCTTGCGGCTGGCGCCGTTGACGTGGCTGCGGCCGTTGATGACGGCTTGCGGCGTGTAGACCGAGCGGCTGCCGAAGGCGCGCATATAGTCATACTGGCGGTCGGTGTTCTCCTTGGTGCTCAGCGTGTCCTGCCAGCCGAGATAGTCCCAGTAATTTACGTGGTAGGCGAGCGCGACGATGTCGTCCTTGCCGGCGAGCTCGGCGAAAAACTCGTCGGCCGGCGGACAGGAACTGCAGCCCTGGCTGGTGAACAATTCGACCACGCCTAAGGGCCTGTCGGTTTGGGCCTTGTCGGTTTTGCCGGTCGCGGCTTTCTCAGGCTCGGCTCCGAGGGCCACGCCGCCCAACGCCGTCAGGGCCAGCGCCGCCGCCGCAAGCCGCAATCGTCCTCGAAATGCCATGACTTTTCCGATTCCCGCCGGTGACGCCGGCCTTTGTTCTGATTGCTAAAATATGTGGCAGAAGCGCCAGTCAACGGGAAGTCACGTTGCGGTGAAATTTTTGCTGTTGCAGCCGCAGGTCAGGGCGCAATAGGAGAGCGGTTGCATTTCAAGGCGCGGTTCGATTCGGGAGCAGCATCCTCACCATGTGGCAAACTCTCCTGACCCCTGTCGATCTCTATTGCGAACGGACGGGGCCTGGACTTTGGGCGGAGCCGGCTAATGCTTTGACCAACGTGGCTTTCATTGCCGCGGGACTGTGGGGTGTCTGGCAGGTGCGGCGCTATCAGACCGGCGCCTTCGCCGAGGTGCTGGCCTGGTGGGTGGTGGCGATCGGCATCGGCTCGACCCTGTTCCACACCTTCGCCAGCAAGGGCACGATCTGGGCCGACATCCTGCCGATCGCCGGCTTCACGCTGGCCTACACGCTGTTCAACCTGCGGCGATTCCTCGGCATGGACTGGAGCAAGGCGATCCTCGTCTTCGTCGCCTTCTATGCGGTGGCCGGCCTGATCACCTATGCGGTGCCCGACTGGCTGCGCCAGTCCTCGAACGGCACCACAGCCTATTTGCCGCCCTTCCTGGCGCTCGCCTTCTTCGGGGCGTGGGTGGCGGCCACCGGCAACCGGGCCGGATGGTACAATCTGACGGGATCGGCGATCTTCGTCGTCTCGGTCATCTGCCGCATGATCGATCCGCTGGTCTGCGCCAGCTTCCCGCTCGGCACGCACTTCCTCTGGCACGTCTTCAACGGACTGATGCTGGCGGTGCTGCTCGCGGCGACGGCGCGGTTTGGGAAGCCGAAGGTTAGGCAGTAGGCCGTAGGTGTCCTGTTTCCCTACTGCCTATTGCCTAAGCCCTACTGCCTGGCCGCTACGCGGCCAGATCGCGCAGCACATACTGCAAGATGCCACCGTTCTTGAAGTAGTCGAGCTCATCCAGCGTATCGATGCGGCAGATGATCGGCACGTTCTTCACCGTGCCGTCGCCGAAGGTCACCTTGGCGACCATCTTCTGGCGCGGCTTGATCGTGTCCAGGCCGTCGATCTCGACCAGTTCGTCACCCTTGAGATTGAGGGAAGCCCATGAGGTGCCCTCCTCGAAGACGAAGGGGATGACGCCCATGCCGACCAGGTTGGAGCGGTGGATGCGCTCGAAGGACTGGGCGATGACCGCGCGGACCCCAAGCAGATTCGTTCCCTTGGCCGCCCAGTCGCGCGACGAGCCGTTGCCGTATTCGACGCCGGCGAAGATCACCAGCGGCACGCCTTCCTTCTTGTACTCCATCGCGGCGTCGTAGATCGACATCTCCTCCTTCGAGGGATAGTGGATCGTGTAGCCGCCCTCGCGGCCGTTCTCGCCCAGCATGTGGTTGCGGATGCGGATGTTGGCGAAGGTGCCGCGCATCATCACCTCATGGTTGCCGCGCCGCGTGCCGTACTGGTTGAAGTCGGCGACGCCGACGCCATGCTCGGTCAGGTACTTGCCCGCGGGCGAAGCGGCCTTGATCGAGCCAGCCGGCGAGATGTGGTCGGTGGTGATCTTGTCGCCGAAGAGGCCGAGCACGCGCGCGCCCTTGATGTCGCCGACCTTGCCGAAGGCGCGGCCCATGTCGGCGAAATAGGGCGGGTTCTGCACATAGGTCGAGTGGTCGTCCCAGGCATAGGTCTGGCCTGCCGGCGCCTTGACCTTCTGCCAATAGGCGTCGCCCTTGAAGACGTCGGCATATTTGCGGGCGAAGAGCTCGCGGGTGACGTTCTTCTCGATGAACTCCTGGATTTCGGCCGAGGTCGGCCAGATGTCCTTGAGATAGACCGGCTTGCCGTCGCTGCCTTCGCCGAGCGGCTCGGTGGTGAGGTCCTTGGTCACCGTGCCGGCCAGCGCATGCGCCACCACCAACGGCGGCGAGGCGAGGTAGTTGGCCTGCACGTCCGGAGAGACGCGGCCTTCGAAGTTACGGTTGCCGGAAAGCACGGCCGCGGCGATGAGGCCCTTATCGTTGATCGTCTTGGAGATCGGCGCCGGCAGCGGGCCGGAATTGCCGATGCAGGTGGTGCAGCCGAAGCCGACCAGATTGAAGCCGATCTGGTCGAGCTCCTTCTGCAGGCCGGACTTTTCCAGATATTCGGCCACCACCTGGCTGCCGGGAGCGAGCGAGGTCTTGACCCACGGCTTCTGCTTCAGGCCGCGCCGGTTGGCGTTGCGGGCCAAGAGGCCGGCGCCGATCAGCACGCTCGGATTCGAGGTGTTGGTGCAGGACGTGATGGCGGCGATGACGACGTCGCCATGGCCGAGGTCGTAGGAAGCGCCTTCGACGGCGTAGCGCTTGGAGATCTCGGCGGCCTTCTTGTACTCGGTCTCCATCGCCTTGGCGAAGCCGGCAGGAATGTCCTGCAAGGCGACGCGGCCTTCGGGGCGCTTCGGGCCGGCCATCGACGGCACGACGTCGCCGAGATCGAGCTCGAGCAGGTCGGTGAAGACCGGGTCGGCCGAGCCCGTGTCGCGCCACATGCCTTGCGCCTTGGAATAGGCCTCGACCAGGGCGATGCGGTTTTCGTCGCGGCCGGACATGGTCAGATAGCGGATGGTTTCCGAGTCGACCGGGAAGAAGCCGCAGGTCGCGCCGTATTCCGGCGCCATGTTGCCGATGGTGGCGCGGTCGGCCAGCGTCATGTTGGAGAGGCCGGGGCCGAAGAACTCGACGAACTTGCCGACGACGCCCTTCTTGCGCAGCATCTGGGTGACGGTGAGCACGAGATCGGTCGCGGTGACGCCTTCCTTCAGCTTGCCGGTGAGGCGGAAGCCGATGACCTCGGGCAGGAGCATGGAGACGGGCTGGCCGAGCATCGCCGCCTCGGCCTCGATGCCGCCGACGCCCCAGCCGAGCACGCCGAGGCCGTTGATCATGGTGGTGTGCGAATCGGTGCCGACGCAGGTATCCGGATAGGCGACTGTCTCGCCGTCTTCCGAATTGGTCCACACGACCTGGCCGAGATATTCGAGGTTGACCTGGTGGCAGATGCCGGTGCCGGGCGGCACGACGCGGAAGTTGCGGAAGGCCTGCTGGCCCCATTTCAGGAACTTGTAGCGTTCCTCGTTGCGCTCATATTCGAGCTCGACATTGCGGGCGAAGGCCATCGGCGTGCCGAACTCGTCGACGATGACGGAGTGGTCGATCACAAGGTCGACCGGCACGAGAGGGTTGATCTTTTCCGGGTCGCCGCCGAGCGCCTTGATGCCGTCGCGCATGGCGGCGAGGTCGACCACCGCCGGAACGCCGGTGAAATCCTGCATCAGCACGCGGGCCGGGCGATAGGCGATCTCGACGCCGGCGGTGCCCTTGTCGGTCAGCCAGGCGGCGACCGCCTGGATCGATTCCTTGGTAACGGAGCGGCCATCTTCGTTGCGCAGCAGGTTCTCCAGCAGAACCTTCATCGAATAGGGCAACTGCGCGATGCCGGTGAGGCCGTTCTTCTCGGCCTCAACGAGGTCGAAATAAACATAGTCCGCGCCACCTGCGGTCAGGGTGCGGCGGCAATTGAAACTGTCGAGGGATTTCGTCACGGCGATCCGTCCTTGTCTGTTCAGCCTGAAAGGGAACGGACGCCGTTGGCATGCAATCACGCGCAAAGGTGCGGGTACGGCCATTTCCGCTGTCCGCTCCCAAGCAACCCGAGCCGTTCAAGGCGGCACGTGCGCTGGTTCGGCGCTAATTCTGATCCCGCGCCGACCGCTGGCACGGATGAACCGCATATAGAGAATTTCCTGGAATAGTTCTAGACAGTCGAAAGACGAATTTGCGTGAGCCGGGAACGGCCGCGAAACGGTGATTTCGGACGGGCAAAGAATGCGGCTGATCGCCGAAAATCTGGGCGGCGAGCGCGGCGGCGAGACGGTTTTCTCCAATATCGGCTTCGCGCTGGACAAGGGCGAGGCGCTTATCGTCACCGGTCCGAACGGCGCGGGCAAATCGACGCTGTTGAGGATCGTGGCCGGGCTGTTGCCGGTCGCCGAAGGGAAGATTCGATTCGAGGGCGGCGGCGAGGCCTTCCCGACGGCCGCCTCGGCCTCGCATTATCTCGGCCATCTCAACGCGATGAAGACGGCGCTCAGCGTCGAGGAGAATCTCGGTTTTTGGCGGGCGTTTCAGGGCGAACCGGCGTTGAGCGTCGGAGAGGCGCTGGAGACGGTGGCGCTCGGCGGTCTCGGGCACCTGCCCTTCGGCTATCTGTCGACCGGGCAAAGACGGCGGGCCTCGATCGCCAAGCTTCTGGTCACCCGCCGGCCGGTCTGGCTGCTGGACGAGCCGACGGCGGGACTGGACAAGGCCTCGGAGGAACGGTTCGCGGGATTGATGCGGGGGCACCTGCGGGACGGGGGGATCGTGGTGGCGGCGACGCATCTGCCGCTGGGGCTGGAAGGGGCTCGCGAGATGCAAATGAGGGTCGCCGGTTGACGTTAATGCCAAGCCCCCCTCTCTGCCCTGCCGGGCATCTCCCCCTCAAGGGGGGAGATCGGCAGTTCGGGCGCGCCGCTCGCCTTGTTGCGTTGGAGATTGGCGAAGGCCGGACCGACATCCAATCTCCCCCCT
>CCNB01000020.1:81025-91625 GCA_000824785.1 Mesorhizobium plurifarium
CGGCAGGCCAGAGAGGGGGGCCTGGGCGCAGGCATCTCAAATCATGCTAGCCCTCTTCCTCCGCGACATCCGCCTCTCCATCCGCGCCGGCGGCGGCGCGTTGACCGGCGTCATCTTCTTCCTCGCGGTCATCGTCACCATCCCCTTCGGCGTCGGCCCCGACCTCAACCTGTTGTCGCGCATCGGCCCGGCGATCCTGTGGATCGCTGCCCTGCTCGCCTGCCTGCTCGGGCTCGACCGGCTCTTCCAGGCCGACCGCGAGGACGGCTCGCTCGACCTGCTGGTGCTCAACGGCGACCGCCACATGCTGGCGCTGACGGTGCTGACGAAATGCCTGGCGCATTGGACGGGCAGCGTTTTGCCGCTGGTGGTCGCGGCTCCTCTGCTCGGCCTTTTCATGAATATGGAGCCGCTGGGTATCGGCGCGACGGCGCTGACGCTGCTTGTCGGCACGCCGGCCATCACCTTCATCGGCGCCGCGGGTGCCGCGGTCGCGGTGGCGCTGCCGCGCGGCGGGCTGCTGATCTCGGTGCTGGTGCTGCCGCTCACCATTCCGGTGCTGATCTTCGGCGTTTCGGCCAGCTATGGCGCGGTGGCCGATCCGGCGCCGTTCCTGCAGCCTTTCCTCATTCTCGCCGCGCTGACGCTGTTTCTTGCGGTGCTGGGCCCGCTGGCGGCAGCGCTGGCGCTGCGGCACGGGACGGATTGAAGCGAGCGAGACGTCCCTTCACTGCGGCACCGCGGCAAATTGCAGGGCGGTCGCGCTAGGGCTAAGGGAAGACATGATCGAAACGGTTGACATGACCAAGAGCAGGGAGCGGTCGCTGTGAGCGCGCATGCCCTGTTCGTCACCGCCGCTTATGCCATCACGGCCGTCGTGCTGGCCGGGCTGGTCGGCTGGATCCTGCTCGACCAGCGGGCGCGCAAGCGTGAGCTCGCGGCGCTCGAAGCGGCCGGGGTGAGACGACGTTCGGACAAGGCCGTCAAGTCATGAGCCTCGAAGGCGAAGCTCCGGCGCCACGGCGCCGTCTGTTCGTGCTTCTACCGCTCCTGGTGTTCCTGGGGCTGGCCGGCCTGTTCCTGTCTCAGCTTCTGTCGGGCCGTGACGCCTCGGAAATCCCCTCGGCGCTGATCGGCCTGCCGGCGCCGCAGACCAACCTGCCGCCGCTCGATGGCGCCAATCTGCCTGGACTCGAGTCAAAAGACTTCGCCGGCAAGGTAACGCTGGTCAACGTGTTCGCGTCATGGTGCGCGCCGTGCCGGGAAGAGCATCCGGTGCTTCTCGGCCTGTCGCAGGACAAGCGCTTCACGCTAGCCGCGCTGAACTACAAGGACCAGCCGGAAAACGCCCGCCGCTTCCTCGGCGATCTCGGCAATCCGTATCAGGCGATCGGCGTCGATCCGGCCGGACGCGCGGCGATCGACTGGGGCGTCTATGGCGTGCCGGAGACCTTCGTCATCGGCAAGGACGGCAAGATCGTCTACAAGCATGTCGGGCCGCTGACGCCCGACTCCGTGAAGGCTTTGCTGCTGCCGCAGATCGAAAAGGCCTTGGCGGCGCCGGGTTGAGGCGGCGCTCCCCCTCATCCGGCCGCTTCGCGGCCACCTTCTCCCCAAGGGGAGAAGAGGTTGGCGCTGGCGCCTACCTGCTCCTCTCCCCTTGGGGAGAGGTCGGATTGCCCCGAATTGCCTTCGCAATTCGGGGCAATCCGGGTGAGGGTCTGTCGCTCAGCCGTAGATCTGCTTGTGGACCTGGTAGAGCATCTCGGAACGGTCGGCGCGCAGATCGGCGAGATCGCGGCTGGACAGGTTCTCGATTTCGGCGACGAGACGGTTGTAGTGGCGGCGCTTGGCGATGCTGGCGCGGGCGCGGGAGACAAGATTGTCGAACATGACAGGGTTCCTTTAAGGCCGAACTGTTTCGGCTATGCCGCATTGGCGCGGCCGGTTGTTCCTCCCTGACGATTGCGAGGATGACATAGGAATGGTGCGTTGCAAAAGAAAGATGTTGCAATGCACCATTGCAATCAGCGCATAGCCGGTTAATTCCGACCTAACAGGCCTATGTGCCCGGGCCTGGCAGCCGAGATGGCACGCTTCACGCAGTTCTCATCCGTTTTGTCATACAAATTGCAGGCCTGCCGTCTTGCCAGATCGGCTTCGGGCTGGCTTGATCCGCCCGTCACCTGATGCCGGGAGGAAATTGATGGCGGCCGCTGACTATTACGAAATTCTCGATCCGCGCTTCGCGCGCCTGTTCAACGGCAGTGCGCAGGTGGAAAAGCTGTTCACGGGCTGCCGCTGGGCGGAAGGACCGGCCTGGTTCGCGGCCGGTCGCTATGTCGTCTGGTCCGACATCCCGAACAACCGCATGCTGCGCTATGACGAGACCGACGGCAGCGTCAGCGTGTTCCGCCAGCCGTCCGGCAATTCCAACGGCAACACGGTCGACCGTCAGGGCCGGCTGGTGACCTGCGAGCATTCCGGCCGCCGCGTCAGCCGCACCGAGTTCGACGGCTCGATCACCACCATCGCCGAGAAGTGGAAGGGCAAGCGGCTCAACTCGCCCAACGACGTGGTGGTGCGCTCCGACGGCTCGATCTGGTTCACCGATCCGAGCTACGGCATCGACACCGACTATGAGGGCGACAAGGCCGAAAGCGAGATCGGCGCCTGCAACGTCTATCGCGTCGATCCGGAGACGGGCGATGTCGAGGCCGTCATCACCGACATGGTACGGCCGAACGGGCTCGCCTTCTCGCTCGACGAAAGCCTGCTCTATGTCGTCGACACCGGCCGCACGCATGGCGAGAAGAACCCGGCGCATATGCGGGTCTTCAACGTCGGCAAACACGGCAAGAAGGTTTCGGGCGGCAAGGTGTTCGCCGACTGCACCGCCGGCCTGTTCGACGGATTCAGGCTCGATTCGGACGGCCGCATCTGGACCAGCGCCTTCGACGGCATCCACTGCTACGACCCGGACGGCACGCTGATCGGCAAGGTCAAGGTGCCGGAAGTGACCGCCAACTGCGTGTTCGGCGGCAACAAGCTCAACTGTCTCTACATCGCCGGCACCACCTCGCTCTACATGGTGCGGCTGATGGTGAATGGGGCCAAGACCTATTGAGCGAGACTGTTTGGAAATTCTACTCCGGCGGCCATCTGCCGGCGGTTTCTGCGCTACTGCAGCGCCGCGCGTCCTCTTGGACGCGCAAAGGACGCACAAGGGGAGAAGGGAAGACCGCGCGAGACTCTCGCTGCCGCCAATTGCATTTTCTGACAGCAATCGCCCCGCAAACTTCCGCCAAATTGCGCGCCGGGCAAAAACATCGACAAGAAATTTCGTCGCCATATCTGCATCTTGAGCCTGCGCGCCGCATCGGCTGGCCGAGGCCGGCGGCCGGGGAGGAAGGCCGTGCCGAGACCTGGCGAATTGGCACTGGTACGGCGGCGCGGATGTGCAAAGATCGCACCGGCAACATTGGAGGATGTGAGCTCATGGCCGATGCTGGAATGTTGCGGTTCCATGTGCCCGAGCCCGAGGTGCGGCCCGGCGGCACGCCCGACTTCTCCAATGTGACCATTCCCAAGGCGGGCTCGGTGCCGCGGCCGGAGATCGACGTCGATCCGCGCACCATCCGCGACATGGCTTTCTCGATCATCCGGGTGCTGAACCGCGCCGGCGAAGCCGTCGGGCCATGGGCCGGGCTGCTCTCCGACGAGGAGCTGCTCGAAGGCCTGCGCCATATGATGACGCTCAGGACCTTCGACGCGCGCATGCAGATGGCGCAGCGCCAGGGCAAGACCTCGTTCTACATGCAGCATCTGGGCGAAGAGGCGGTGAGCTGCGCTTTCCGCAAGGCGCTCAAGCCCGGCGACATGAACTTCCCGACCTATCGACAGGCAGGTCTGCTGATCGCCGACGGCTATCCCATGGTCTCGATGATGAACCAGATCTATTCCAACGAGGCCGATCCGCTGAAGGGCCGGCAGCTGCCGGTCATGTATTCCTCGAAGGAGCACGGCTTCTTCTCGATCTCGGGCAATCTGGCGACGCAATACATCCAGGCGGTCGGCTGGGCCATGGCCTCGGCGATCTCCAACGATTCGCGTATCGCCGCGGCCTGGATCGGCGACGGCTCGACGGCGGAGTCCGATTTTCACGCGGCGCTGGTCTTCGCCTCGACCTACAAGGCGCCTGTCGTGCTCAACGTCGTCAACAACCAGTGGGCGATCTCGACCTTCCAGGGGATCGCGCGCGGCGGCTCCGGCACGTTTGCCGCGCGCGGACTGGGCTTCGGAATTCCTTCGCTGCGCGTCGACGGCAACGACTATCTCGCCGTCCATGCGGTAGCCAAATGGGCGGTCGAGCGGGCGCGCGCCAATCTCGGGCCGACGCTGGTCGAATATGTCACCTACCGCGTCGGCGCGCATTCGACGTCCGACGATCCGTCCGCCTACCGGCCGAAAGCCGAATCGGATGCCTGGCCGCTCGGCGATCCGGTCATCCGGCTGAAGAACCATCTCATCCAGAAAGGCGCCTGGTCCGAGGATCGCCACACCCAGGCGGAGGCCGAGATCCTCGAGACGGTGATCGCCGCGCAGAAGGAGGCCGAGAGCCACGGCACGCTGCATGCCGGCGGCAAGCCGTCGACCCGCGACATGTTCGAGGGTGTCTATGCCGAGATGCCGCCGCATCTCAGGCGCCAGCGCCAGCAGGCGGGGGTCTGACCATGCCCAGGCGTACCATGATCGAGGCCATCCGCGACGCCATGGACGTGTCAATGGGGCGCGACAACAAAGTCATCGTCTATGGCGAGGATGTCGGGTTCTTCGGCGGCGTCTTCCGCGCCACGCAAGGCCTGCAGGCCAAATACGGCAAGAGCCGCTGCTTCGACGCGCCGATCAGCGAATCCGGCATCGTCGGTTCGGCCATCGGCATGGCAGCCTACGGGTTGAAACCCTGTGTCGAGGTGCAGTTTGCCGACTATGTTTATCCGGCCTACGACCAGATCGTGTCCGAGGCGGCGAGGTTGCGTTACCGCTCGAACGGCGACTTCACCTGCCCGATCGTGGTGCGCATGCCGACCGGCGGCGGCATTTTCGGCGGCCAGACGCACAGCCAGAGCCCGGAAGCGCTGTTCACCCATGTCTCCGGCCTGAAGGTGATCGTGCCGTCCAACCCGCACGACGCCAAGGGGCTGCTGATCGCGGCGATCGAGGATCCGGACCCGGTCATCTTCCTCGAGCCGAAGCGGCTCTATAACGGGCCGTTCGACGGCCATCACGACAAGCCGGTGACGCCTTGGTCGAAGCACGAGCTCGGCGAGGTCGCCGATGGCCATTACACGATCCCGCTCGGCAAGGCGGCGATCCGCCGGCCGGGTTCGGCGGTCACCGTGCTCGCCTATGGCACGATGGTCTATGTCGCGCAGGCCGCGGCCGAGGAGACCGGCATCGACGCCGAGGTGATCGATCTCAGGACGCTGCTGCCGCTCGACCTCGACACGATCGTCGCCTCGGTGAAGAAGACCGGCCGCTGCGTCGTCGTGCATGAGGCGACGCTGACCTCCGGCTTCGGCGCCGAACTGGTCTCGCTGGTGCAGGAGAACTGCTTCTACCATCTGGAAGCGCCGGTGGCGCGGGTCGCCGGCTGGGACACGCCCTACCCGCATGCGCAGGAGTGGGACTATTTCCCCGGCCCGGCGCGGGTCGGGCGCGCGCTTATCGAGACATTGGAAGCTTAGAGGGGGAGGCCTGAGATGGGCGAACACGTCATCAAGCTTCCCGATGTCGGCGAAGGCGTCGCCGAGGCCGAGCTCGTCGAATGGCATGTCAAGGTCGGTGACCTCGTGCGCGAGGACATGGTTCTCGCCGCCGTCATGACCGACAAGGCGACCGTCGAGATCCCGTCGCCGGTCGACGGCGAGATCCTTTGGCTGGGCGCCGAGATCGGCGATACGGTGGCGATCGGCTCGCCGATCGTGCGGCTGAAGGTGGCCGGCGAAGGCAATGTGAAGGCGGGTGGCGGCGACGCGCCGAAGGCCGAGGCTCCCGCCAAGTCGGCCGAGCCGAAAGCGGAAGCTCAGCCGAGCACGCCGAAGCCCGCACCAAAGCCAGCCAATCCGCCGGCTAGGGTTTCGCCAGCCGTCGCGCCGCAGGCCGCGCGCCCCGCCCCCGTCTCCGGCGCGCCGCGCGCGGAAGGCGAAAAGCCGCTGGCCTCGCCCGCTGTCCGGTTGCGTGCGAAGGAAGCCGGCATCGATCTGCGCCAGGTTCCGGGCAGCGGCCCGGCCGGTCGCATCAGCCATGAGGACATAGATGCCTTCGTCGCGCGCGGACCGCAGCTTACCCGCGCCACCGGGCTTGCCCGGAAGGACGGTGTCGAGGACATCAAGGTCGTGGGGCTCAGGCGCAAGATCGCCGAAAAGATGTCGCTGGCGAAGTCGCGCATTCCGCACATCACCTATGTCGAGGAGATCGACGTCACTTCATTGGAGGAATTGCGCGCGACGCTGAACAAGGACAAGCGTGGAGATCGCCCGAAGCTGACGCTGCTGCCCTTCCTGATGCGGGCGATGGTCAAGGCGATCGCCGAGCAGCCCAACCTCAACGCGCTGTTCGACGACGAGGCCGGCATCATCCACCAGCATGAGGGCATCCATATCGGCATCGCCGCGCAGACGCCCAACGGGCTCGTGGTACCGGTGGTGAAACATGCCGAGGCGCGCGACCTGTGGGATAGTGCTGTGGAAGTCAACCGGCTGGCCGACGCCGCCAAGGCCGGCACGGCGAGCCGCGAGGAGCTGTCCGGCTCGACCATCACCATCACCTCGCTCGGCGCCATGGGCGGCGTGGCGACCACGCCGGTCATCAACTATCCGGAAGTGGCGATCGTGGGCGTCAACAAGATCATGGTGCGGCCGGTGTGGGACGGCACCCAGTTCATCCCGCGCAAGATGATGAACCTCTCGTCCAGCTTCGACCACCGCGTCATCGACGGCTGGGATGCCGCGGTGTTCGTGCAGCGGATCAAGGCGCTGCTCGAGACGCCGGCGCTGATCTTTGTGGATTAGAGGGGGCGTGACGATAGAGATGTCGGCGGGACAGCGCCCCCCTCTGCCTTGCCAGGCATCTCCCCCACAAGGGGGGAGATTGGCCGTCACGCCGGCTTTCGCCAATCACCAGCGCTCCCGGAATGAGCGAGGCGCCGAAGCTTCTAATCTCCCCCCTCGTGGGGGAGATGTCCGGCAGGACAGAGGGGGGCGCGAAGGATCTCGACGGAACGTTTCCTCGGATCGAAGGGTCACGTCATGAAAGAAATCTCCTGCAAGCTGCTCGTCATCGGCGCCGGTCCGGGCGGCTATGTCTGCGCCATCCGTGCCGGACAGCTCGGTATCGACACAGTGATCGTCGAGGCCGGCAAGCCGGGCGGCACATGCCTCAATGTCGGCTGCATTCCCTCAAAGGCGCTTATCCATGCGGCGGAGGAGTTCGAGAAGATTGCGCATCTGGCCGGCGGCAAGGATCCGCTCGGCATCAAGGTCGCCGCGCCGACCTTGGAACTCGCGAAAACCGTCGCCTGGAAGGACAGTATCGTTAGCCGGCTCAACAGCGGCGTTGCCGGGCTGCTGAAAAAGGCCAAGGTCAAGACCGTGCAGGGCTGGGCAACCTTCCGGGACGGCAAGACCGTCGAGGTCGAAACCGAGACCGGCACGCAAGTGATCCGTGCCGAAACGGTGGTGATCGCCACCGGCTCGGCGCCGGTCGAACTGCCGTTCCTGCCTTTCGGCGGCCCGGTGATCTCGTCGACCGAGGCGCTGGCGCTCGGCGAAGTGCCGAAGAAGCTCGCGGTCGTCGGCGGCGGCTATATCGGGCTCGAGCTGGGCATGGCCTTCGCCAAAATGGGCGCCAAGGTCACCGTGGTCGAAGCCTTGCCGCGCGTGCTTTCGCAATATGACGCGGAGCTGACGAGGCCTGTGCTCAAACGTCTTGGCGAGCTCGGCGTCGAGGTGATGACCGGGGCCAAGGCCAAGGGGTTGTCGACCCAGGGACAGGCGGGCAAGGGCGATGCGCTGCTGGTCGAGACATCGGACGGCAAGAGCGCCAAGGTCGCCGCCGACAAGATTCTGGTCACGGTCGGCCGCAAGCCGCTTACCGAAGGCTGGGGGCTGGAGCAGATCGACCTCGACAAAGCGGGAAAATTCATCCGCATCGACGACCAGTGCCGCACCTCGATGCGCGGCATTTATGCCATCGGCGACGTCACCGGCGAGCCGATGCTGGCGCATCGCGCCATGGCGCAGGGCGAGATGGTGGCCGAGATCGTCGCCGGCCACAAAAGAAGCTGGGACAAGCGCGCCATTCCGGCGATCTGCTTCACCGATCCCGAGCTGGTCACCGCGGGCCTGTCACCGGACGAAGCGAAGGCGCTCGCCGGCGAGATCAAGATCGGCCAGTTCCCCTTCGCCGCCAACGGCCGGGCGATGACGAAGCAGGGCGAGGACGGGTTTGTCCGCGTGGTTGCTCGCGCGGACAATCATCTGGTGCTGGGTATCCAGGCGGTCGGGCAAGGCGTTTCGGAACTGTCGGCGGCGTTCGGCCTGGCGCTGGAGATGGGCGCGCGGCTGGAGGATATCGCCGGCACCATCCATGCGCATCCGACGCAGGGCGAGGGATTCCAGGAAGCGGTGCTGAAGGCGCTGGGCCACGCGCTGCATGTTTAGGGGAGCGTAATCTCCCCCCTTGAGGGGGAGATGGCCGGCAGGCCAGAGGGGGTCGGAGCGACTGGATGCGACCTCCCTTGTGGCAGATCGGAGGTTGGCGCTCCATGCGCGGGGACCCCCTCTGTCGCCTTCGGCGACATCTCCCCCTCGAGGGGGGAGATTAGCCAGCTCACCCCGCCAGCCGGCTCGCCATCTCGTGCTGCGCGTAGGCGCGGCCGAAGCGGTTGGCCAGGAAGGCGTCCAGGGCGATGTCTTCCTGGCGCACGAAGCCCTTGGACGGCAGCGAGCCGTCGGCCAGCATGTCGAGCACGGCGCAGATGCCCGACGCCGTGGTGATCTGGATGGCGCTGCGCACGAGGTTGCCGACGCGCTGCGAATAGATCTTGTTGGCGTAGGTCTCCTGCAGCAGGCGACCGTTGCGGCGGCCCGAGACGGTGACAAAGACGATGACCACGTCCTGCAGCGTCGACGGCAGGGCGCTTTCAAAGATGTCCTTCAGCACGTCGCGGCGGTGGCGGAGCCCGAGATCGTTGAGCAGCGCCTTCATGATCGCGGCGTGGCCGGGGTAGCGGATGGTGCGGTAGTTCAGCGTGCGCACCTTGCCCTTCAGCGTCTCGGCCAGAGTGCCGAGGCCGCCTGAGGTGTTGAAGGCCTCATAGGTGACGCCGTCGAGCGAGAACTCCTCGCGCTCTTCCAGCGGTGGCACCTCGATCAACTCGCCCTCGACGATCGCCTCGCAGGGCTCGCAATATTCGTTGATGACGCCGTCGGTGCTCCAGGTCAGGTTGTAGTTCAGCGCGTTGGACGGATATTGCGGCAGCGCGCCGACGCGCATGCGCACGCTCTCCAGCGTGTCGAAGCGGCTGGCGAGGTCGTTGGCGACGATCGAGATGAAGCCCGGCGCAAGCCCGCATTGCGGGATGAAGGCGCTCTTGGCGTCGCGCGCCAGCTCCTTGACGCGGCGGGTCGAGACGACGTCCTCGGTGAGGTCGAGATAATGCACGCCGGTGGCGGCAGCGGCTTCCGCGATGCGGGTGGTGAGGTGGAAGGGCGCGGCGCTCAGCACGGCGAACTTGCCGGCAAGGATCCTTTCCAGTTCGCCGGCGGCGGCGATGTCGAGTTCCTGCGTCGCGACGCCAGCCGGCAATTCGGCGGCGACGAGCTGGGCGGCCGAGCGGTCGACGAGCGTGACGCGATAGTCGCCCGTGGCGCTCAGCATTTCGGCAATGGTCGAGCCGATCTTGCCGGCGCCGACGACAACGATGTTCTTCATGATCAATTCCCCGCAATTTCGATTTGAGCCAATTCGGCGGGAATCATCGCAGCTTGCCTGTCGAAAGGAAGCGTGAAATCTGGCAATATGAAGCTGAAGTTTGAGCGATTTGCCGAAAGGTTTCGTCGGAATGATCACTGAAGCCGAACAAGCCCTGCTCACCTTGCTGCGCGCCAATGCGCGGGCCTCGACCGCGGAGCTCGCGCGCCAGCTCGGCGTGTCGCGCACCACGGTGCAGAGCCGCATCGAGCGGCTGGAGCAGCGCGGCATCATCTCGGGCTATGGGGTCAGGTTGTCACCCGACTACGAGCAGGGGCTGGTCAAGGCGCATGTGCTGCTCACGGTCACGCCCAAGCTCGCCGATAAGGTGGTGCGCGCCCTCGAGGCGATGCCGCCGGTGCGTACCGTGCATTCCGTGAGCGGCAATTTCGACATGATCGTCATCGTCGACGCGCCGTCTATCCGCGATCTCGACGCACTGCTCGACAGGATCGGCGCGATGGATGGAGTGGAGCGGACGTCGTCGTCGATCATTTTGTCGACGCGGGTGGATCGGTGAGGGAGCAGCCGCTCATTTTCAAGCGCTGGCGCGAGGCCCCCCTCT
>CCNB01000020.1:91635-121604 GCA_000824785.1 Mesorhizobium plurifarium
AGGGGGGAGATTGGCAGTTTCCGCGCCGGCGCTCCCCTTGCAACGGTGGCGATTAGCGAAAGCCGGCATGACATCTGATCTCCCCCCTTGAGGGGGAGATGCCCGGCAGGGCAGAGAGGGGGCGAAGGAACTCGGCGCTTCCTTTCTAACTGCCCTAAGCAGCCCTAAGCCCTCCTTCTCTCCGGCCCCTCGTCCAGCCAGGCCACATCCTCCGGCGTCAGCTTGATATCCAGCGCCTTCAGGCTGTCCTCCAGCTCGTCCAGCGTGCGCGGGCCGATCAGCGGGACCGAGGGGAAGGGCTGAGCCAAGACATAGGCCAGCGCGACGTGGATCGGGCTCTTGCCGAGCTTGCGCGCCAACTCGATGGCGCGGTCGCGGCGGGCAAAATTCTTTTCCGAATACCAGACCCGCACCAGCTCTTCATTGTCGGTCCGGTCGCGGCCGGCGCGCTCGGTGAAGAAGCCGCGACCCTGGCTCGACCAGGCGAAGTTCGGCATCTGCCTGGCCGCCAGCCAGGCCTTCCACGCATCCGTCGAGGAAGTCACGCAGCCGGCCCAGATCGGCTCCAGCATCTCGGCCAGCGAGAAATTGTTGGAGAGCGCGCCGGGCTTCTGCCTGCCGTTCTTCTCGGCATAGGCAATAGCCTCGTCCATGCGCTCCATCGTCCAGTTGGAGCCGCCGAACAGGCCGCGGATGCGGCCGGCCTTGGCCTCTGCGTCCATCGCGTCGACGAATTCGCCGACCGGCACGTCCGGATTGTCGCGGTGCATGAAATAGATGTCGACATGATCGGTCCGCAGCCGGTCGAGCGACTGTGCCAGTTGCTTAGCGATAACGTCGGGATAGCAGAGCGGCGAATGCGCGCCCTTGGCGATGATCACCGATTTTTCGCGCACGCCGCGATTGGCGAGCCACTGGCCAAGCAGCGTCTCGGTGTAGCCGGCGCCATAGACAAAGCCGGTGTCGAACAGATTGCCGCCGGCCTCGAAATAGGCGTCGAGCAGGATCGAGCCGGAGGAGAAGCTGCGGAAATCCTCGAAGCCGAGCGCCAAAAGCGAAACGGGTTTCGGCAGGCCGGGAATGGCGCGCTTGGCGATAGCCTTGCCATCGGTGCGCAGCGGCCGGCCGGAGAGCGTGGTGACCCGCTTAGCCGGCTTTTCGATCTCGTATTCGAGGCTGACGGCGGCGCGCCATCTATCGAGCACGCGCAGCGTTCCGAGGCTGTCGGCCCAGGACATGCCCGGCCAGGCGAATTCCTGCCGCCCGGCCAGGATCGCCTCGCCGGCGGCATCGACCTCGAAGGAATAGAGGTGGCGGGTTTCGTCGAGGCCGATCACCTCGTGAGCCGCCACGGACCGGATCACCTCGATCCGGCCCGGTCCGACATCGCGGTTGCCACCGGCGAACCAGAAGTCCGGCACCTCTATCCGGCCCTTGGTGCCGAAAATGCGCAGCACATTGTCCTGGTCGAGCGAGATGCTGCAGGAGACTTCGGCGACGATGCCGCCAGGGAAATGCAGCAGCGCCGAAGCCCATTCGTCGACGCCGGACTGGCCGAGATGGGCGGCGCCCACGACCTTGTCGGGCTCAGCGAAAGGCTGGCCGATCGCGGCGCCCGCGAGCAACCGCGCCATCGACACCGGATAGCCGCCGACATCAAGGATCCCGCCGCCGGCAAGGTCGTTGGCGTAGAGCCGGTGCTCGGGCATGAAGCCCGGCATGGCGAAACCGAAGCTCGACTTGATCATGCGGACCTCGCCGATGGCGCCGGAGCGGATCAGCTCGACCAGTTGCAGCGTCTGCGGGTGCAGCCGGTACATGAAGGCCTCGCCAAGGAACGTGCCGGCCTTGCGCGCGGCGTGCATCATGGCGTCGGCTTCGAAGGCGGTGAGCGCCAACGGCTTCTCGCATAGGACATGCTTTCCGGCCTCGGCCGCCTTGATCGCCCATTCGGCATGGCCGGGATGCGGGATCGAAATGTAGACGGCGTCAACGTTGGGATCGGCGAGCAGCGCCTCATAGCCGTCGAGGATGCGCGCGCCCGGAAAGGTTTCGGCGAGGCCCGGCTTGGCGGGATTGCGGGCGCCGAGCGCCACCAGCTCGCCGGTGCGCGACCCCGCCACGCCGCCGGCAAAGGACTTGGCGATGCTGCCGGGCCCGAGAATGCCCCAGCGGATTTTTCCAGTTGTCATGTCGAATTCTCCATGGGTCGCCGCCACGCCTTGGGGATCGGGCGGAAATGAAAGTCAGCGGATCCTCGCGCCCGCCTTGTCGAAAAGCAGCGCGCGTTCCGCCTTGATCGAAACGGTGAAATGATCGCCGCTGGCGCGCTGCCGCGAGGCCTCGCGCTCGATGATCAGCTCCTCGGGCCCGGCATTGGCGTAGACATAGCTCACGGACCCCAGATGCTCGGCGACGTCGGCCTTGACGGGAATGTCGCAATCGCCCTCGCCGGCCTCGAAGAAATGTTCCGGCCTAACGCCGAGCACCACCTCGGCGCCGACGGCCGGAAATGCTTCCGAGAGCGGCTTGCGCAACCGCGCGCCGCCGTGGTTGACGAGTTCGATGATCGCGGCGCTGTTGGACGTCTCGACAACGTTCGCCTTGAGGAAATTCATCTTCGGGGAGCCGATGAAGCCGGCTACGAAACGGTTGGCCGGGTCGTCATAAAGGTCGAGCGGCGCGCCGATCTGCTCGACATTGCCGGCCTTCAGCACGACGATGCGGTCGGCCAGCGTCATCGCCTCGGTCTGGTCGTGCGTCACATAGATCATGGTGACGCCGAGCTCCTTGTGCAGGCGCGATATCTCGACCCGCATCTGGACTCTCAGCTCGGCGTCCAAGTTCGAGAGCGGTTCGTCGAAGAGAAAAACCTGCGGCTCGCGCACGATGGCGCGGCCGATGGCGACGCGCTGGCGCTGGCCGCCGGACAATTGCTTCGGCCGCCGCTGCATCAATTCGTCGATGCGCAGGATCTCGGCCGCGCGCTTCACACGGCGCTCGGTGTCGGCCTTCGGATTGCCGTTCATGCGGAGTCCGAAGGAGAGGTTCTGTTCCACCGTCATATGCGGGTAGAGCGCGTAGGACTGGAACACCATGGCGATGCCGCGGTCGGCCGCCTCGACGTCGTTCATCACCTTGCCGCCGATGGCGATGTCGCCGCCGCTGATGTCCTCCAGCCCGGCTATCATGCGGAGCAGCGTGGACTTGCCGCAGCCGGAGGGGCCGACGAAGACGACGAACTCGCCGTCGGCGACGTCGATGTTCGCGCCGTGCACGACCTCGAAGTTGCCGAAGCGTTTTATGACATTGGTGAGGGTGACGGCCGCCATTGCGCTCCTTCCTACTTGACCGCGCCGGCGGCGATGCCGGCGATGAAATGGCGCTGCAACAGCACGAAGACGATGAGCATCGGCACGGTCAGCATCACCGCTCCGGCCATGATGCCGCCCCAGGACACTTTGGTCAGGCCGATCAGGGTGCCCAGCGCCACCGGCGCCGTCATCGCGCCCGGCTGGCTGTTGATCAAAAGCGGCCAGAGATAGTTGTTCCACGAGGCGAGGAAGAGGATGATCGCAAGCGCCGCCAGCATTGGGCGGGCCAGCGGCAGCGCCACGAACAGGAAGATGCGCCATTCCTTGACGCCCTCGACGCGGGCGGCGTCGAACAGTTCGGCCGGCATCATCGAGAAGGCCTGGCGCATGAAGAGCACGCCGAGCGAATTGAAGAGCGGCGGCACGATCAGCGCGATCCAGGTGTTGGCCAGGCCGAAGTCGCGCGCCACCATGATGAATTGCGGGATGAGCACCACGGCGTAGGGAAGCGTGATGGTGCCGAAGATGATGGCGACCACCGCGCCCTTGCCGTGGAATTCGTAGCGCGCCAGCGCCCACCCGGCCATCGAGGTGAGCAGCACCGAAAGCACCGTGTAGGTCACCGCGACCGAGACCGAGATGCCGATGGCGCCGATGAAATTGGTGTCGCGCTGCAGATTGGCGACATTGTCGAGGAAATTGTCGTGCGGCAGAAGCTCGATGCCGGGGCTGAAGATGCCGTTGTCGGGCATGGTGGAGAACACCACCATCATCCACAGCGGGAACAGCCAGACCAGCGCCAGCGGCGTCAGGAAGAGATGCAGGGCGATGCTGCGCCCGAGCCGTCTTTGCGAGCGCGAGGTCATTTCGGCTCTCTCGTCAGCCAGAGCTGCACCAAAGTGATGGCGATAGCCAGGCCCGCCATGGTGTAGGCGACGGCCGAGGCGTAGCCGAAATTGAGCGATCGGAAACCCTGGCGGTAGAGCAGCAGCCCCAGCGTCTCGGTGCCGCCGCCCGGCCCGCCGCGCTCGGTGATCAGGAAGGGCTCGGTGAAGAGCTGCATGGTGCCGATGATCGACAGCACGGCGCAAAAGACGATGACCGGCTTCAACAGCGGCAAGGTGATGTAGAAGAACTGCTTTAGTTTGCTGACGCGGTCGAGTGTCGCCGCTTCGTAGACGTCTTCCGGGATCGACTGCAGGCCGGCCAGGATGATGATGGCGTTGTAGCCGGCCCAGCGCCAGGTGACCGCGATCATGATCACCGCCATGGCCGGCGTGACGTTGGAGAACCAGTCGATCTTCTCCAGGCCGACGCTCTCCAGGAGCTTATTGATGATGCCGAAATCGAGGCTGAACATCAGCCGGAAGACGGCCGAATAGGCGACCTCGCCGACCACCACCGGGGCGAAGAAGGCGAAGCGATAGAGGCCGCGCGCCTTGAGCAATGGCGAGTTCAGAAGCACCGCCATGACGATCGCCAGCGCAATCATCACCGGCACCTGGATGACCAGGATCAGCAGCGTGTTCTTCAGCGCGTTGTAGAAGGCGGGGTCGCCGACCAGGCGGCCCCAGTTGAACGTCGGCGCGAAGCGCCAGGGCACGGTGCGCGTCGCCTGGAAGGAGATCAGGAAGGACGAGATGATCGGCCAGATCCAGAAGATGGCGAAGACCAAGAGATAGGGCGTGAGGAAGCGGTACGCGGTGGCGTTCTGTGTGCGCATCGGCTTCCTCCTTTCTTATGTCTTTCCCTTCTCCCCTTGCCGGAGAAGGTGCCGCGAAGCGGCTGGATGAAGGGTGTTCCAGGGAACGCCAACGTCTCACTCCGCTGGAACACCCCTCATCCGTCTTGGCGCTGCGCGCCAATCCACCTTCTCCCACAAGGGGAGAAGGGGAGGCGGTGCTTACTTAACCGGCAAACCTGTCGCGGCGGCGATCTGCTTGGCGGCGTCGTCGAGCGCAGCCTTGGCGTCGGGGTAGCCGTTGGCCAGATATTTGGTTTGCACGGCGCGCAGGATGATCTCGGCGTCGCTCTGGAATTGCGTGCCGCGGCTCGGCACCACCTTGGGGAGCGTGGCCAGGATATCCTTCCAGACAGGCTGGTCGCCCCAATAGGGCTGCGGCTGCGCGACGTAAGGATCCTCGAGCGCCGAGATCAGCGACGGCACCAGGCCGAAATCCTTCAGCATGGTGATCTGGCCCTCATTGGTCTCCAGCGTGTATTTGAGATAGGCGTAGGCCGCTTCCTTGTTCTTCGAGGCCGAGGTGATGGCCAAGGACGAGCCGCCGAGATTGGCGGCGCGCGGGCCGTCGGCGGTCAGGCTCGGCATCAGGTAGACGCCCCATTTGCCGCTTTCCTTGGGCGATTCGGTGCGGATCGTGCCCTCATACCAGCCGCCATAGACCTGGCTGGCGACGGTGCCGGCGGTGTTGTTGGTGATCTTGGTCGACCAGTCGGCCGACGAGACGATGCCGGCGTCCTTCATCTCCTTGACCTTGGTCATGGCGTCGACGCATTTCGGCTCAGCCACGGTGATCGACTGGCCGTCCTCGGCGAAATAGCCGCAGCCCTGCTCGTTGGAGATCATGCGGAAGAATTCGGTGTCGCCGTTGAAATCGGCATTGGTCATCGAGACGCCCGGATTGGCGGCCTGGATCTTCTTGCCGGCGGCGATGAAATCGTCCCAGGTCTTGATCGCGGCCGGGTCGACGCCGGCCTTCTCGTAGAAGTCGCGGCGATAGAAGACGGCGACCGGGCCGGAATCCCAGGGCATGGCATAGGCCTTGTCGCCGACTTCGAGCTCGGTGCGCTTGAAGTCGGGGAATTTCTTCTGGTCTTCCGCCGTGTAGCCCAGCGTGTGCAGGTCGACGAAGCAGTCGGGGAACTGGCTCCAGTAGTTCTCCGCCTCGCCGTTCTCGATCGAGACGATGTCGGGCAGGCCGACGCCGCCGGCGGCGCAGCCGGCGATCGACTTGTCGTAGGTCGGCTGGTTGCCGAGGTCCTGAACGGTGACCTTGATGTCGGGGTATTTCTTGTTGAAGCCCTCGATCGTCGCCTTCAGCGACGAGGCGGCGATGTTCCAGCTCCAGATGGTGATCTCGCCGGACTGCGCCAGGGCCGGGCCGGAACCCAGGGCAAGCATAAGCGCGGCGCAGGTCAGTGTAGTGCGCATTGAAATCCTCCCATTTCATTTGCTCTCTCACTGTGAGCGTGGCTAGACTATGCGGCGCGGAAGGCTTGTCCCCGTCGAAGGGAATAAGAAGTTGGCGGAAAGTAAGATGCCGGAGCGTCCGTTCTACCAGCCCGGCGCGAGCAGCGTCGAAGGACTGCCGCTCATGCTGCAGATGTTCCACAACCACCCGCTGGTGATGCTGAAGCCGCATTGGCACGCCCAGGTGGAAGTGAACTTCATCGTCCAGGGATCGGTGCATTACCGCATGGCCGAGCACGAGATCGCGCTCTCGGCCGGCGAGATGTGCCTGTTCTGGGGCGGGCTGCCGCACCAGATGGACGACCTCTCCGACGACGCGATCTATGCCGGCGCGCATCTGCCGCTGGTGCATTTCTTCCGCCTGCATCTGCCGGCCGACATACGCCACCGGCTGATGACCGGCGCGACGCTGGTGACCGACGCCACCGACCAGTCGGACAACGACAATTTCAAGCGCTGGAACGAATATGCGCGCTCGGGCGATCCGGCCAGGGCCGAGCACGCCGTCAACGAGCTGCTCCTGCGGCTCGAGCGGGTGCGTTTCGAGCCTTACCGGCTGGTGCCGGAAAGGCTGGCCGGGCAAGGCGCCGGCAATGCCTTCGATCAGCAGTCCTCGCGCAATGTCGGGCGCATGTGCGATTTCATCGCCGAGAATTTCCTCTACGACATCGACTGCGTGACCATCGCCGCGGCCGCCGACATCCATCCCAAATACGCGATGAGCCTGTTCAAGAAATCGACCGGCATGACGCTCAATGAATATGTCAACCTTTTGCGCCTGAGCTACGCACAGGCGCTGTTGATGCATGAGGACGCCAATGTGCTGAGGGTCGCCATGGAATCGGGCTTCGGTTCGCTCAGCGCCTTCAACAAATCGTTCCGCAAGCTCGCCGGCATGTCGCCCTCCGATTTCCGCCGGGCGGGCGCCGCGCGGTAGCGGATCATCAGGCGGACGCGACGGCCGGAAAGCTGACGGTGACGCCGAGACCCGGATTGCGGTCCTCGAGCACTATCTCGGCGCCATGCAGGTCGGCCACCGCCTTGACAAGGCTCAGGCCCAGGCCGCTGCCCGGCGTCGTGCGGCTGGCGTCCAGCCGGTAGAGCCGGCGAAACACCTTTTCGCGCTCCTCGGCGGGGATGCCCGGGCCATTGTCGCGGACGTGAATGAGGACGTGGCCGCCTCCGCCGGTCACCGACAGCTCGATCGCGGTGCCCGGCGGGCAATGCCTGAGCGCGTTCTCGACCAGATTGGCCAGCATCTGCATGAGCAGGTCGCGGTCGCCGTGCACATACCATTTCGTATCCGGAACGATCGTCGTGGACAGGGACTTGCCGTCATCCTCGGCGACATCGGCATAGACTTCGCCGATGGTCTCGACGACCGGCCCGACATCGAGATCGACGAAGCGCGCCTTGCGGGCGCCGGCCTCGATCTGGGCGATGCGAAGAAGCGCGTCGAACGTGGTGTTGATCTGCTGGCTTTCGGCGCGGGCGTCGGTCAGCTCGGTCGAGACGTCCTCACCCGACACCGTCTTGTCGGCGGCGGATTCCAGGATCATCTGCAGCCGGTTGAGCGGCGTCTTGAGATCATGGGCGATGTTGGCGCTCACTTCGCGCATGCCGTCGACCAGGGCCGACAGGCGCTCGAGCGCCGCATTCACCTGGGCGGAGACGGCGTCGATGTCGTCGCCATTGCCGATCAGCGGGATGCGCGCGTCGAGCCGGCCATGCGAGACGTCGACCATGATGCTGGCGATGCCGTCGAGGCGCCGCTGGACCCGCGAGGCAAGCACCGCGCCGCCGCCGATCGCCAGGACGGTGATGAAGAGCGTCGCCCAGCCGAAGCTCATCAACACGATCCTTTCGAGATCCTCGGTTTCCGAAAGCGAGAAGGCGACCGTCAGATTGTTGTCGCCGACCGTGCCTGAGTAAGCGCGGTATTCGGTGCCTGGCGGCACACCCGGCAAGTTGGCAGCGAACATCGAAAAGCCGTCCGGCAGGCCGGCGGCGGCGAAATCCCCGGCGAGGCGGCTGCCGTTCCGATCGGTGAGGGAAAAGATCTCGTCCTTGTCCTGGCTGAACTGGGCATGGTCCCTGACGGTGGAGACGAGATCCTCCTCGTCGCTCTCGGCATGGGTCGCGGCGATGAGGGAGTAGGTCTCCTTGATCGACTGGTCGAGCTGCTTGGCGAGCGAGGCGCTCATCAGTTGATAGACGACCGCGCCGGACAGGATGAAGGCAAGCAGGAACAGGAAGGCGAAGGTCAGCGCCAGCCTGAACGGCGTGCTGCGCAACAGGCGGGAGCGGGCCTCGCTCATCCCAAACTCATGACCGGCGACGCGCCGATCCCGGAGCCGCGCATGCGTTCAAACCTCCTGCGGCAATTCCAGGAGAAGCGCATAGCGGTTTTCCTCCGGAATTGCGTGAAAACAGGGAGTTAGAGCAGGTCGGCGAATCTATCAAATGCCGAACCGCTTCAAGCCGGAACATGGAGGCTGTAGCCGGTGTTGCGCACGGTGTGGATCAGCGGCACGTCGAAGGGCCTGTCGACCTTGGCCCTGAGCCGGCTGATATGCGTCTCGACGACGCTGGTCTTGGGGTCGAAATGAAAATCCCAGACGCGCTCCAACAACATGGTGCGGGTGATGACGCGGCCTTCGCCGCGCATCAGCACTTCGAGCAGGCTGAACTCGCGCGGCTGCAGGTCGATCGGCTGGCCCTGCCGGGTCACGCGGCGCTGGATCAGGTCCATCTCGAGATCGGCGACGCGCAGCACCGTCTTCTGCTCCTGCGCCGCCGGCCGGCGGCCGAGCGCGTTTATGCGGGCAAGCAGTTCGGAAAAGGCGAAGGGCTTGACCAGATAGTCGTCGCCACCCGCTTCCAGGCCCTCGACGCGGTCGTCGACGCCGCCGATCGAGGTCAGGAAAATGGCAGGCGTGCGGATGCCGGCGGCACGCACCGCCTTGATCATCGACAGGCCGTCGAGGCCGGGCACCATGCGGTCGGCGACGATCACGTCATAGGCGTTGCGGGTCGCGGCGAAGAGGCCGTCATGGCCGTCGCGCAGCAAATCGCAGACATGGCCGGCCTCGGTCAGTCCCCTGACGATATAGTCGGCGGTTCTCGGATCGTCCTCAACAAGCAGAAGTCGCATCGCCCCGTGCTGTCCTTGCCGCCTCAACCTGACCGGCATGGTAGCGCCGGCTGCGGCTTTTTCCAGGCCGGCCTCTGTGTCCTGGTTTGCTCTAGATCGTGAGGGCGTTTCGTTGAATCGCCCTCACGATCTAACTCTTTGTTGGAGCATGATCTTTCTCCGAAAACCGGTTCCCACTTTTCGGGATCATGCTCTAACCATCTGTTTTTACGCGTTGCCGGAGCGAAGACCGCTACACATTTTTGCGAGAGCCGTTTTAGCGACAGGCACGACGCGGTTGCCGCCCCCAACGATCGCGATGGGCATTCCGGCCAATCTCCAACGCATGCCGCCAGCCAACGCAAACAGAGCCGACGGTCAAAATCCCTGTGCAGTGCTTTCAATCGAGCAGGGCCTGTTCGTCCTCGTCGATCAGCCTCTTCAGCGTCATATAGAGAACGATGACCACGATGCAGCCGAGGAAGGCCAGGCTGGTGAAGGTGGTGCCGAAGCCCATGCCGCCATATTCCGCCGGCTGCGAAAGCAGGTCGCCGAAGGAGGCGCCGAACGGCCGGGTGAGGATATAGGCGAGCCAGAAGGCGAGAATGCCGTTGAGGCCAAGGAAGAACCACGCAAGCGCGATCGCCGCGATCACGCCGCCGAAGATAAGGCCGGTGGTGAGATAGCCGAGGTCGAAGCGCTCGGCCATCAGATCGCCGGCCGCCGTGCCGAGCGAGAAGGTGAAGAGGATCGCCAGCCAGTAGAAGATCTCGCGCCTGGTGGTGACGATGGTGTGGATCGACAGGGTCCTTTCGCTGGCATACCAGGCGATGAAAGTCAGCGCCAAGACGACCGAGAACACGATGGTCGTCGTCTCCAGCCGCACCCCGAAATTGTCGACGAGATTGTCGGTGACCAGGGTGCCGACGATGCTGATCAGCGCGACCGCCAGCCAATAGGCCCAGGGCACGTAGCGCTTCTGCGCGAATTGCAGGGCGAGCGCGACAATCAGAATGCCGGTCATGATGAGCGACGTGACCGTGAGGCCGAGGCCGAGTTTGACGGCGAGATAATCGGCCGCCGTCTCGCCCATGGTCACCGCCATCACCTTGATCAGCCAGAAATCGAGAGTGACGTCCGGGACCCGGTTCAGCTCGGAGTTGTATTCGTCGATTGCCGTGATCATGGCGATGGCTGTTGTCCTGTAAGGGCCGGTCGTCGGCGCTCTGTTCAAGCCGACAACCCGTGGCAATCAGCCTAGGGATGGGAATTCACCGCAGCCTGTCCGCGCGCTTACAAATTCGTAAGGTCGGCCAAAAACACTGGACGGGCCTCGTCAGCGCGGAGCGGAAGGGCTAGAGAAGCCTCGGTGTCCCCGTCGGCACCGGAGCGGTGAGAAAGAATGGCCTACACGTCCCTCAAATCGGCGCCGAAAGCGTTCGACCAGCACAAGCGCCTGATCGTCGTTCAGGTGGCCGCCGTGCTCGCCCTGGTCCTGCTCCTATTCAGCAAGCCGGCGCTGGCCGAAGGCTCGGACGGGCACGAGATCGTCGAGACGATCGGCTTCGCGATGGTGCTGATCTGCTTCCTCGGCCGTCTGTGGAGCATCCTCTTCGTCGGCGGCAGGAAGAATGACGAGCTGATCGTCTCCGGTCCGTTCTCGATGACCCGGAACCCGCTCTACTTCTTCTCGACCGTCGGCGCGGCCGGCATCGGGCTGATGTTCGGTTCGGTGCTGGCGGCCGCAATGCTCGGCCTGGCGAGCTTCCTTGTCTTCCGCTTCACCGCGCGCAAGGAGGCCGAGTACCTCGCCGGCAAATTCGGCGCGGTCTACGCGGCCTATGCCGAACGCACGCCGTCCTTCTGGCCGAATCCGCTGCTTTACCGCGACGAGGCGCAGTGGCTGTTTTCGACGAGCGCGCTGCGGAACACGTTCCGCGACGGGCTCTATTTCCTGGCTTTGTTCCCGATCATCGAGGCGGTGGAATATTTCCGCCTCAGCGGGGACCTGCCGACGCTTTTCACGGTCTATTAGTTTCCCGGCACGGATTTGACAGGCGGCTATGTTTGCCGGCAAGCGGCATGCGTTGGAGATTGGCTGAGGCGCTTGTCCGGTCGTCATTCTATGGCGGAGCAAGGAGCGGAGCGACGCGCGCAGACCATAGAATCCATTCCGTGACTTGGAAGCGTTGCCGCGGTGCAGAATTCTGCGCCGTTGCGCCCGTCGATCAAGGTAACGGCATGGATTCCAGGGTCTTCGCGACGGAGCTGCGCTCCTGCTTCGCCCTGGAATGACGAGGTTGGGAGGCTCCAGCCAATCCCCGGCGCTTGCGCTGATTTCCAGAAGTTGCCTTGGTCCAGCGCGCCCTCTCGTGCGCTCCGCTTCGCGTCGCTCCGCCCGTGGATGACGAGGTTCAACGCCGGTCAACGCGCCTTGCCGCGCGCGGCTCGGCGTGTGCTTTCAACGAGAATTGCCAGGCAGCCGGCGAGAAGCAGGACGCCGCCGACGAGCGGCGGCAGCGCCAATAGCTTCACCGCGGCGGCGATCAGCGCGATCAGGATCAGCGTCAGCAGCGCCAGGCTGCCGTCGTCGACGAACATGCCGACGAGCTCCTTGAAGACGAGACGGATCACGCTCATCGGGCAACTCCTTCGGCAGGCGCCGGGTAAGCGCCGCGCAGCCAGCGCACGATGGCGAAGGATGCCGCGGCAATGATGGCGAAGATGGCTAGCAGAGCGAGGTCGGCGCCCGGCCATTCGGCGCCGAGGCCCTCGCCGGTCCAGAACACCCCGAAACTGGTCAGCATCAACCCGACGACGAATTTCAGCGCATTCTCGGGCACGCGCGCCAGGGGCCGGTGCACGGCAAGGCCGATCAGCATTACCAGGACGAAGGCCGCCAGCGCGCCGAAGCCGGCATAGAGCGTCTGGCCATGCGCGGCGCCGACGGCAATGACGATGAACACCACTTCGACGCCCTCGAGCAGCACCGCCTTGAACGACGCGACGGCCGCCAGATAGTCGGCGCGGCGGTCTGCGGCTTGTTGACGAAGCTCCGCAGTCTCCTTGGAGAAGGCCTGCTCCTCGTCATGCAGCGCGATGACGCCGACGCTGCGCAGGATCGCCTTGCGCAGCCAGCGCATGCCGAACAGGATCAAAAGCACGCCGACCACGAATTGCAGGACGGTGATCGGGACGAGCGCCAGCAGCGGCCCAAAAACCAGCACCAGGGCCGCCAGCAAGGCAAGCGCCAGCGCCGCGCCCGTCAGCGCCGGGCGCCAGCTGCGCGTCACGCCGACGGCAAGCACGATGGTGAAGGCTTCGACGACCTCGACGAAGGACGCCAGGAAAGAGGCCGTCACGGTGGACAATATGGGTGTCAGGCCATGCATCAAAGGCATCCTATAGTTCGGAATCATCAGTTGGCGAGAACGATACAGCGCTCGGGTGGCAGCGAGAACGCCAAGTATGAGCCCATCCCGTTCCGCGGAAGCGAAGGGCGGACCGAACATTTCGAGGAACTCATTGACGGTCTGTATCCATTCGGTGTCCGTTGTATCGCGGCGCTGGCCTGGCTATCTGCTGGAGCAACAAGAAGTTTGAGCGGCCGATGGGCCGCTGCAGCAGGAATGGAGCCATGAAGAAGATCGGATTTCTGTCGTTCGGGCACTGGTCGCCCTCGCCGCAATCGGGCACGCGCTCGGGCGCCGACGCGCTGCTGCAGTCGATCGACCTCGCGGTCGCGGCCGAGGAGCTCGGCGCCGACGGCGCCTATTATCGCGTCCACCATTTCGCCCGGCAGCTCGCCTCGCCCTTCCCGCTGCTTGCCGCGGCGGGCGCCAGGACCAAGCGTATCGAGCTCGGCACCGCCGTCATCGACATGCGTTACGAGAACCCGCTCTACATGGCGGAGGACGCCGGCGCGGCCGACCTCATCGCCGGCGGGCGGTTGCAGCTCGGCATCAGCCGCGGCTCGCCCGAGCAGGTGATCGATGGCTGGCGCTATTTCGGCTACGTGCCGGAAGAGGGCAAGACCGACGCCGACATGGCGCGCCGGCACGCCGAGATCTTCCTCGACCTGTTGCGCGGCGAAGGCTTCGCCCAGCCCAATCCGCGGCCGATGTTCCCCAATCCGCCCGGCCTGCTCAGGCTGGAACCCTTCTCGGCCGGCCTGCGCGAGCGTATCTGGTGGGGCGCGGCCACCGACGCCACCGCGGTGTGGGCAGCCAAGCTCGGCATGAACCTGCAAAGCTCGACGCTGAAATTCGACGAAACCGGCGAGCCGCTGCATGTCCAGCAAGCCAAGCAGATAAGGGCTTACCGCGCCGCCTGGAAGGAAGCCGGCCACACGCGGGAGCCGCGCGTCTCGGTCAGCCGCAGCATCTTCGCCATCGTCAACGACATGGACCGCGCCTATTTCGGCGGCAGCGAGGGCGAGGACCATTTCGGCTATATCGAGCCGGAGAAGCGCGCCGTGTTCGGCCGCACCTATGCCGCCGAGCCGGACAAGCTGGTCGAGCAGCTGAGGGAGGACGAGGCGATCGCCGAGGCCGACACGCTGCTGCTCACCGTGCCCAATCAGCTCGGCGTCGACTACAACGCCCATGTCATCGAGTCGATCCTGAAGCATGTCGCGCCGGCGCTGGGCTGGCGGTGACGATCGATCTGGCCGCGGCCGACCCGGGCCGCGGCCGGTAATTTTTCGACAGTCGAGAATCCTTTTCATCCGCCATCGCGTCTTGGCAAGACGAGAGGTTTGCCGGGCGGATCCGGCCGGCCGAGAAAAGGAAAGACGAATGATCCTGGTGACAGGCGCGACCGGCTTGAGCGGTCAGATGATTGTTCGAGAGCTGGCCCATAACCACGTGCCAGCCAGGGCGCTAGTAAGAAGCTTCCGCAAGGCGTCGGCCAGCGGGCTCGACAAGCTGCCGGACATCGAGGCGATCGAAGGCGACATGCGGGTGGGAGACGACGTGAAGGCAGCGCTCGATGGTGTCTCGCGGGCGCTGCTGATCTCATCGGCGACGCAGGACATGCGCGAAACGCAATGCAACTTCATCGACCTGTGCCAGCAGGCCGGTGTTCAGCATGTCATCAAATTCTCCGGTGCGGAGTCCGGAATCGGATTTGATCCAGACAGATTCCGCTTCACGCGCATGCATGAAGAGATCGAAGACCATCTCGAGGCGGCAGGCCGGCCTGGACGCATCTGCGGCCTTCGCAATTCATGCAGGTCTATCTCAGGGAGGCCTCGACGATAAGCCGGGACGGCGAGCTGCGCTTGCCCTTGGCGGGCATTGAACTTGCGCCCGTGGCCATCGAGGACATCGCGAAGGTCGCCTGCCGGCTGTTGCGGGATGGAGGCCACCATGGGGAGAGCCTGGACATGACAGGGCCGGAAGCGTTGACGATGCACGAAGTGGCCGATCGGATATCGGCCGCGACGGGAAGGCCAGTCAGATACATCCCGATCAGTTGGGACGAACGCCGCAGCGTATTGCTCGGCAGTGGCGCCAGCGCGGATTTTGTCGATGCGCTCGAGGAGCAACTGCAGGAGCGTCTCAGGCGGCCCAAGTCCCGCGTCCATCTCGCAACGCACGACGCCTTCGATGTCCGGCCGACCAGTTTCGCGGAGTTCGCCCGGACCTATGCTCGGGCATTTTCCGGATAGGCTTCACGAACTCACCTTCAATCCGACGACGCCCAGGATCGTCACCGCCGCGAAGGTGAGCCGCACGGCGTCGATGCTTTCGCCGAAGAGCACGATGCCGGCGACCAAGGAGCCGACGGCGCCGATGCCGGTCCATACGGCATAGGCCGTGCCTAGCGGCAGGACGGTCAGCGCCTTGGTCAAAAGCGTGATGAAGACGACCAAGAGCACCAGCGAGACGGCGGCCCAGAGCGGCTCGGTGAAACCGGCCGATTTCTTGGTCGCGAGCGCCCAGGCGACGTCGGTGATGCCCGAGACAATAAGCAACAGCCAGGCCAGCGACGGGCTCATGCAAGCCTCGCGGCGAAATCGGCGGCAAGGCGCTGTAACTCGGCCTCGGTTCGCCTGGCACCGGCTTCCATGGCCTCCGGCTGGCCGATGGTCGGCGAGACGTGGACGACCGCCGCATCCTTCAGGCCGATAAAGGCAAGCGCGGTGCGCAGATAGGGTGTCGCCAGATCCGGCCGTCCGTAGCTGGGACCTTCGGTGAAGTCGCCGGAGGTCGCCATCAGCACGGCGGTCGGGCGGGCGCGGAGCAGCGGCGAATAGCCGGTCGCCGGATTGAAGGAAAAGCTCAGGCCCGGCTGCGTCACCAGGTCGAACAGATGCTTTAGGCGGTAGGGAACGCCGAGATTCCACATCGGCGTCGAGATCAGGATCGCGTCGGCCGCGTCCAGACGCGCCACATAGTGGCCGATCAGCCCCCAGGCGCGGCTCTGCACGTCGGTCAGCGGCGTGCCGGAAAGCTTGGCGTATTTGGCGTCGATCGCCGCGCCGTCGAAACTCGGCAAGATGGCGGTCCAGATGTTGAAGTGGTCGACTTCGACCTCGGGCAGCCGCTCTTTCAGCTGCGCGAGGAAATTTTGCGCGGCCTTGCTCGACCAGGAGCGTTCGGCCCGGGGCGAGGCCTCGATATGCAGAATGCGGCTCATGTCTTTACTCCTGAGCAGGCTGGTTCGTTTCCGGAGCGCGATATATGTTCGCGGCAATGCGAGCGCATTGAGCAATTCTGCTATTCTCATTCGCATGGATGCGAAGATGATCGACTATGACGATGTGCGGCTGGTGGCGGCGATCGCGGCGGCGGGCGGGGTGCGCGGTGCGCAGGCGAGGCTCGGCACTCATATCGCGACGATCTACCGGCAACTGAGGGAGCTGGAGAAGCGCACCGGCGGCACGCTGTTCGAGCGTCTCGGCGACGCGCTCGTGCCGACCGGCAGGGCGGAGCCCTTCCTCGATGCGGCGGAGGAGCTGCGCGACCGACTTGCCGAGGTCGAGCGGCGCGTGGCGGCGCAGGACGACCGGCTGGTCGGGCCGCTCAATGTGACGACCGCCGACACGCTGCTCGACATCGCCTGCGCCTGCCTGAAAGCCTTCGGCGAGGCCCATCGCGGCATCGCTCTGTCGCTGGAGGTGAACAACAGCTTCGCCGATCTCGGCCGGCGCGAGGCCGACGTCGCCATTCGTCCGACGCTGACGCCGCCCGAAACGCTGATCGGCCGGCGCGTGGCGCGTTTCTCCTATGCCGTCTTTGCATGCGATGCGTCTTCGCAAGGATGGATCGGCTTCGACGCGCCCCTGTCCGCCCTGCCGGCGGCGCAGTGGCTGAAGGCGAATGTGCGGGAGGACGAGATCCGGCTGAGGGTCAACAGCCTCACGGCGGCTGCGGCCGCCGCCGAGGCCGGCTGGGGCAAAGCGCTGCTGCCGGATTATCTCGGCGCGTCGCAGCGGTTGTCGCGCGTCAGCGAAACGGTCGAAGAACTCGCCTCGGAGCTGTGGGTGCTCTATCACCCGGACCTGAAAGGCAATCCAAGAGTGCGGGCGTTCAGTGACTTTTCGGCCAAGTGGCTGAAGATGCGGCTGAACGCGGCCGACCCTCCGATCGGGGGCTCCTCCTGATATTGACACTTGGCAAATTCCGGCTCTACCTTGGCGCGTAATCGGTTACGTAACCGATTACGGCTCAACCAAGTGGAGGAGACTAATGAGCAAGATTTCGAACACGCACGGGCTTGGCCCGTTCTCGCGGCGCCAATTCCTGAAGACCAGCGCCTTGGCTGCCAGCGCGCTGGCTCTGCCGCTCGGCCCGGTTCTCGCCGCTGACAAGCCGAAGGTCGGCTTGGTGATGAAGTCGCTGGCCAACGAGTTCTTCAAGCAGATGCAGGCGGGCGCCGAGGCATATGCGGCGAAGAACAAGGACAAGTTCGACTTCGCCGCCGTCGGCATGAAGGACGAGCGCGACTTCGCCGCCCAGGTCGACGCGATCGAGAACTTCATCACCCAGAACTACAACATCATCGTCGTGGCGCCGGCCGATTCAAAGGCCATGGTCACGCCGATCGCCAAGGCGCTGAAGGCCGGCATCAAGGTCATCAACATCGACGTGGCGCTCGACACCGAGGCCAAGAAGAAGGCCGGCATCGACCTTGCCTTCTTCGGCCCGGACAACCGCGCCGGCGCCAAGCTTGCCGGCGATGCGCTCGGCAAGGCGCTGGGCAAGGGCGGCAAGGTCGTCATCCTCGAAGGCAACCCGGAAGCCGACAACGCCAAGGAGCGCAAGCTTGGCTTCGACGATTCGGTGAAGGAGTACGGCCTCGACCTGCTCGATTCCAAGACCGCGCATTGGGAGACCGAGGAAGCCAACACGCTGATGACCAACTTCCTCACCCAGCATCCCGACATCCAGGGCGTGATGGCGGCGAACGATTCGATGGCGCTCGGCGTCGTCAAGGCGATCGACGCGGCCGGCAAGTCGGGCCAGATCAAGGTCGTCGGCTTCGACAATATCCCGGCCGTCGGCCCGCTCTTGAAGAGCGGCAAGATGCTGGCCACGGTCGAGCAGTATGGCGCGCAGATGGCGGCCATGGGCATCGACTACGGCCTGCGCGAGCTTGCCGGCGAGAAATTCTCCGGCTGGGTCAAGACCGACATCAAGCTGATCACCGCATGAGGCGAGCGGCCGCCGGCTCTCCCTTCCGGCGATCCGCTTCGTCTCGCTCGTCACCGCCGCCGACAGTTCCGGCGGCGGTGACGGAGCGCGGCTTTCGCCGCGGACATGCGCGATTTAGGATTCTGCCTGCCCATGGATGCGATTCTCTGTCTTGAAGGGGTCGGAAAGATCTTTCCCGGCGCCGTCGCGCTGAGCGACGTGTCGCTGTCGATTGCGCGCGGCGAGACCCATATCATCCTGGGCGAGAACGGCGCCGGCAAGTCGACGCTGATCAAGCTCTTGGCCGGCATCTACCAGCCGGATTCGGGCAGGATCGCCTTCAACGGCCAGCCCTATCAGCCGAAGACGCCGCATGACGCGCAGCAGAGCGGCATCCGCATCGTGCACCAGGAGCTGAACCTTTTGCCCTATCTCAGCATCGCCGAGAACCTGATGCTGGAAAGCCTGCCGCGCCACGCCTTCGGCATCGTCAACCGCAAGGCGCTCAACAGCCGCGCCGTGGCGTTGCTGAAGGAAGTCGGCCTCGACATCGATCCGCGCATACGGGTCGAGGCGCTGGGCGTGGCGCAGATGCAGCTGGTCGAGATCGCCAAGGCGTTGAGCTACGACTCCAAGCTGCTCGTGCTCGACGAGCCGACGGCGACGCTGACGCCGCCAGAGATCGAGCGGCTGTTTTCCATCATCAAGCGGCTGAAGGCCCGGGGTGTCACCATCATCTACATCTCGCACCGGCTGCACGAGGTGTTCGAGATCGGCGACCGGGTGACCGTCTTGCGCAATGGCCGACTGGTCGCGACGCGCGATCTCGAGGGCCTCAGCGTGCCCGATTTGGTCCGCATGATGATCGGCCGCGACATCGCCGACGAATATGGTTTCGATGCTTCGATCGTGCCGGGCAAGGTCGCGCTCAGCGTCGCCAATCTGAAACGCGATGCTTCCACCCCGGACATCTCCTTCGCCGTGCGCCATGGCGAGATCCTCGGTGTCGCCGGGCTGGTCGGCAGCGGCCGCACGGAGGCGATGCGGGCGCTGTTCGGCGCCGATCCGAAGCTCGACGGCGTGGTCGAGATCGACGGCAAGCCGGTGGCGATCGCCGCGCCCAAGGATGCGGTGCGGCGCGGCTTGAGCTTGCTCACCGAGGACCGCAAGGGCCAGGGCCTGCTGCTCGACATGGCCGTCGACAAGAACATCACCATCACCGATCTGAGCAAGATCTCGCATAACGGCCTGCTCAACCGCAGGGCGGAGGCCGCGGCCGCCAACGATCTCGTCGGCCAGCTCCGCGTCAAGGCAAGCTCGATCGAGCAGGCGGTGCGCAATCTCTCCGGCGGCAACCAGCAGAAGGTGGTTCTGGCCAAGTGGCTGTTCCGCGGTACCTCGACGCTGATCCTCGACGAGCCGACGCGCGGCGTCGACATCGGCGCGCGGCGCGAGATCTACCAGCTTCTGTGGATGCTGGCGGCGCAGCAGAAGGGCATCATCATGGTGTCGTCCGACCTGCCTGAGTTGATGGGCATGTGCCACCGCATCATCGTGTTTTCCAGGAACAAGATCGTCGGCGAGGTGCCGCGCGCCGAATTCGACCAGGAGCGCATCCTGTCGCTCGCCTATCAGGAGTATGTGCGACCATGAGCGAGACGACCGTTTCCGCGCCTGTTTCACCCGGAAGGGCAAAATTCCTGCGCTTCCTGGTGCGCGATGCCGGCGTGCTCTTGGCGCTGGTGCTGATCACGCTGTTCTTCTCGGCCACCGCGCCTTATTTCGCCACCTCCGGCAACGCGCTGAAGATCTTCGTGCAGATCGCCATCAACACGGTGCTGGCGGCCGGCATGACCTTCGTCATCCTCACCGGCGGCATCGACCTTTCGGTCGGCTCGGTGCTGGCGCTCTGCACGGTGGTCGGCGCCACCGTGATGATAGACGAGAGCCTGTCGCCGACGATCGCGATCACGCTGGCGCTGCTGGCCTGCATGGCGACGGGCGCCGTCTGCGGCTTCCTCAATGGCTGGATCTCGACGCGCTGGAAGATCCCGTCCTTCATCGTCACGCTGGGCATGCTCAACATGGCGGCTGGCGCGGCGCGCGTCGTCAGCGACAATTCCACCATCACCGGCCTGCCGCAGAGTTTCGTCGATTTCGGCAATTTGATCATCGGCGGCTTCCTGCCGTCGATCTTCCTGGTCGCGGTGCTGGTGATCGCGGCCGGCTGGTTCGTGCTGCGCTTCACCGTCTTCGGCCGCATGATCTTCGCCGTCGGCACCAATGACGAGGCGGTGCGGCTGTCGGGCCACAATCCGGATTTCTACAAGGTCGCCGCCTTCACAATCAGCGGGCTCACCGCCGGCATCGCGGCCATGGTCTATCTGTTGCGCCTCAACATCGGCAGCCCGATCGCCGGCGTCGGCTACGAACTCAACGCGATCGCCGCCGTCATCATCGGCGGCACCAGCCTCAGCGGCGGCAAGGGCTCGATCATCGGCACGCTGGTCGGCGCCTGCATCCTGCAGGTGCTTTCCACCGGATTGCAGCTGCTCGGCGTCGGCGACAATTTCAAACCCATCGTGATCGGCCTTGTCATCGTGCTCGCGGTCATCCTAGACGCGTACCGGGAGAGGCTGCTGCGGAGGATCCGCTAAGGGGCACCAGGGGCTGAAGGCCATGACGACGATTGCTGATGTCGCACGCCACGCGGGGGTGTCCGTCGCCACCGTCTCGCACGTGATGAACCATACGCGCCATGTCGAGCCGGAAACGGCCGAGCGCGTGCGCGCCGCGATCAGCGCGCTGCGCTACAGCCCGAACTCGGTGGCGCGAAGCCTCAGGCGCGGCGAGACCAAGACCATCGGCCTCTTGCTGCCCGACAATTCCAACCCGTTCTTCGCCAGCGTGGCGCGCCAGATCGAGGATGCCGGATTCGTCTCCGGCTACACGGTGATCCTGTGCAACTCCGACGGCAATGCCGAGAAGGAGGAGCGCTATCTCTCGGTGCTGATGGCCAAGAAGATCGACGGGCTGATCTTCGCCGGCTCGTCCGACCACGCGCGGGTGTTCGCCCGCCTGCTGCCCAGCGTGCCAGCGGTGCTGCTCGACCGCGAGATCCAGTCGGTCAATGTCGATTCGGTGCTGGTCGACCATGAGCATGGCGGCTACCTCGCCGGCAAACACCTGGCCGGGCTTGGTCACCAAAAGATCGGCGTCATCGGCGGTCCGCGCGATTCCAGCTCCAGCCCCGCCCGCCTGCGCGGCTTTGCGCGGGCGCTCAAGGAAGCCGGCATCGAGCTGCCGGCCTCGTCGATCGTCGATTCCGACTATCATTTCGCCGGCGGCCGCCTGGCGATGGAGCAGTTGATGGCGCAGGCGCCTGATATCACGGCGCTGTTTGCCTGCAACGATTTGATGGCGATGGGCGCGCTGACGGTGCTGCGCTCACGCGGATTGCGGGTTCCCGACGACATCTCGATGGTCGGCTTCGATGACATCCCCTATGCCGTCACCACCTGGCCGCCGCTGACGACGATCGCGCAGCCGGTGGAGAAGATCGGCACGCGCGCGGTGAGCCTGCTGCTCGAGAGGCTGGGTGAGCCGGCGGCACCCTCAAGGCGCGAGGTGCTGGCGCCGGTGCTGGTGGAACGGGAGAGCTGCGCGGCGGTGCGCGGATAGTGTTGCCAATCGCCGGCGCTGCGCCCGCTCCGTCTCGGCGCTGCGGCCGATCCACCTCTCCCCCGCTTTGCGGGGGGCGAGGAAACGCCAATCGCCGAGGGCGCGACCTTCGCAAGCTTGGGTTCCTCGCCCCCGCCAAAGGCGGGGGAGAGGTGGCTCGGCGAAGCCGAGACGGAGAGGGGGAGCGCCCTATGCGATTGGCTTCACGCCGCCGGCTGCATCGCCGCCCTCTCCAGCATGCCGAACAGGTCGCGCGGCTCGTCGGGGTCGGCGAGCAGGTCGAGCTCCTCATAGAGGCCGGTGGCCTGGAGCTGGTCGCGGACGTAGCGCAGCGCGGAAAAGTCCTCCGTGGCGAAGCCGACGCTATCGAACAGCGTGATCTGCTCGGGCGCCTTGCGCCCTTTAACCTTCCCGGTCATCACCTGCCACAGCTCGGTTACCGGATGGTCGGCGTCGAGCTGCTGGATCTCGCCCTCGATGCGCGTCTGCGGCGGGAACTCGACGAAGATGTCGGAGCGCAAGAGGATGTCGCGGTGCAGCTCCGTCTTGCCGGGGCAGTCGCCGCCGACGGCGTTGATGTGGACGCCGGAGCCGACCATGTTGTCGGTGAGGATGGTGGCGTACTGCTTGTCCGCCGTCACCGTGGTGATGATGTCGACGCCCTCCACGGCGTCCTGCCCGGTCGAGCAGATGGTGATGTGGAAGCCCTTGCCGGCGAGATTGCGGGCGCATTTTTCGGAAGCCGAGCGGTCGATGTCGTAGAGCCGCAGCCTGTCGATGCCGAGCAGGGCCTTGAAGGCGACGGCCTGGAACTCGGACTGGGCACCGTTGCCGATGATGGCCATGGCGCGCGAACCCTTGGGCGCCAGGTATTTTGCCGCAACCGCCGAGGTGGCGGCGGTGCGCAGCGCCGTCAGGATGGTCATTTCGGTCAAGAGCATCGGATAGCCGGAGCCGACATCGGCGAGCACGCCGAAGGCGGTTACCGTCTGGCGGCCCTCTCGCATGTTCTTCGGGTGGCCGTTGACATATTTGAAGCCGTACATCTTGCCGTCGCTGGTCGGCATCAGCTCGATGACGCCGTCATGGCTGTGCGAGGCGATGCGCGGCGTCTTGTCGAACAGCTCCCAGCGGCGGAAATCCTCCTCGATATAGGCGGCGAGCTCGGTGAGGAAGCGCTCGACGCCGATGGCGAGCACGAGCTTCATCATGCGATCGACGCTGACGAAAGGGACGATGGCGAGGCGCGAAGGCTGGGTCATGATCAGAGGCTTCCGGAATGGCTGCGGGTCGGGCGGTCCATGATGCGGCGGCCCATCAGGCTGGCGGTGAGGTCGACCATCAGGGTGGCGGTGCGGCCGCGCTCGTCGAGGAAGGGGTTCAATTCGACGAGATCGAGGCTGGAGACCAGGCAGCTGTCGGACAGCATCTCCATCACCAGATGCGCCTCGCGGAAGGTGGCGCCGCCGGGAACGGTGGTGCCGACGGCCGGCGCGATCGAGGGGTCGAGGAAATCGACGTCGAGGCTGACATGCAGGAGCCCGTCCTCCTGCTCGACGCGGGCGAGGAAAGAGCGCAGCAAGGGCGCGATGCCGTGCTCGTCGATGGCGCGCATGTCGTGCACGGTGACGCCGGCCTCCGCGAGCGCGCGGCGCTCGGCCGGGTCGACACTGCGCAGGCCCATGGCGCAAATGCGGGCCGGGTCGACTGCCTGCGGCAGATCGGGGAAATAGCCTTTGAAGCCGGCCTGGCCGCTGGCATAGGCGAGCGGCACGCCGTGCAGGTTGCCGCTGGTGGTGGTGTCGAGCGTATGGAAGTCCGGATGCGCGTCGAGCCACAGCACGAAGAGCGGCCGGCCGCGTTTGGCGGCGCGGCGCGCCACGCCGGACACCGTCCCGGCGGAGATCGAATGGTCGCCGCCGAGGAAGATCGGCATGGCGTCCCTGGAAGCGGCGTAGGCGGTCTCGGCGATTGCCGCCGTCCAGGCGGAGATCTCCGGCAGCGCCTTCAGCGCGAGGTTGCCGTGCGCCACCGGGCGCGCCACCGCCTTCTCGACCGCGCCCCAGTCCTCGACCTCATGGCCGAGCCCGGCCAGCACCGAAACCAGCCCCGCCGTGCGCAGCGCGCTCGGCCCCATTTCGCATCCCATCCTGCCCGCGCCGTCCTGCACCGGCGCGCCGACGATCCTGCAGCGCATGATTTCTTCAGCCCTTACGATTGATTGGCTTAATTGGATCATCAAGCGCTGGCGGTTTGAACAGGCGAAATTGGCATTTCGAGAAGATTGTTTTATCATTCTGGACAAGCAATTTGATCGGAGTGAGCAATCATGGACGCGCTCGACGAAAGACTGGTGACGCTGCTCAGGCACGATGCGCGGCGCAGCGTCTCCGACCTCGCCGTCGATCTCGGCGTCTCGCGCGCCACGGTGCGGGCGCGCATGGAGCGGCTGGAAAAATCCGGCGAGATCATCGGCTACACGGTGGTGTTGCGCGCCGACGCGGTCGACCAGAGGATACGCGGCGTGATGATGATCGAGATCGAGGGCCACGCCGCCGACCGCGTCGTCAAGGCCCTCGGCGGCCTCGCCGAGGTCTCGACCATCCACACCACCAACGGCCGCTGGGACCTTGTGGTGGAGCTCGGCACCGCCACGCTGACGGATTTCGACGCGGTGCTGCGCCGCATCCGGCTGATTCCCGGCATAACGGGCAGCGAGACCAGCCTGCTGCTGGCGACGCCGCGGACGACAAGAGCGCGGCTGGCGTAGTTGCACGATCGTCGAGGCTGGCCGGCGCCGCCTGCCCATCACGGTTCCGTGAGACCCGGGACGATCGACGCTCGGAGAGCGTTAACGGCGCATGAATGTCCGCCGGGTGCTCCAAAGACCCGAGCGCCCTCCTGAAATCCAGTGCTTTTGGGAGACCATGATGAGACATCTCCTCACGCCGATAGCAACCAGCTTGTTCATAGCCTCAACCGGCATGGCCTTGGCCGCCAACGTCCACACCGTGACCGGAACGACGGGCCAGCCGAACCAAACCATCGGCACCCCCGAGACGGGCGATGCCACTCCGGGCCACGCCGCCTCCGCTCCGGGTTCGGCCTTCAACCCGGACGGCAACGCGGGAACGCATTACGCAGGCGAGCAGCCGCAGAATTCGAAGAACCCGAAGAGCGTGTCGCAATATGACGTGGCAGGGTTCCAGCAATCCCATAATCATTAGGCGACCGCATCAGCATTGTGGGCACGCCGCAGCACCGGTGTGAGGCCAGGGAAGGCTCGATCACACCGGCAGCCGCCTTACCGGGAACGCAGGTTCGTCAGCCGTTCGGATAATAGCCGCCGTCCGAGCCGTCGCCCATATAGGTCCCTTGGCCGGTGGCATTCTGAAGCCGCTGATCCAGGTCGTTGATCTGCCCGATTGCCGAACGGCCCCCGGTGGGCTGGATGGCATCCGCCTGCCGCATCAGGTCGCGGGCCTTGTCCTCGGAGATCTTGCCGGCCTGTCTGGCGTCGCGGATACCTTGCTTCACGCCAAGCAGCTGCTGCGTGGCGGCTCTCGTTTCCGGGGTCGCCGGCACCGACGCCGTGGTCATGGTGTCGACCTGTGCCCTGTGGTGGCGGTGCACGGCATAGGCGCTCGAAAGCGGTATGGCCGCGAAGATCGAGGCGGCCGCGATGATCTTTGGGATGAAAGAACGCATGATGACATCTCCTCGTGATGGAGGAAGCGGTAAATCCGCTTTTTCCGAAACGGGCCGTCCGGTCGCGTCGTGTCGCGGTGTTAGGCCATTCACCGCCGGCGGTTCTCGGCCCTGAAACGACATATAGAGGCTACCCCGGGCGTTCAAACGGAGGTGGAACGCAAACGTTATCCGATGTGATCGGGGGTTGAATCTCGGATGCACGACCGGCGCGGCAATTCCGCAAGCCCGGAGCGTTTCGCCGTTTCACGGAGACCGCTGGACCACTCTAAGCCTCGGCTTAGACCATGAGCTCGCCCTGGAACTGGAGCGCGCTTCCGCCACACGCACAGAAGACGGAACAGAGTCCGACGTTTCCGGGTTGGGCCGCTGACATATCGATAAAAGCTTTAAATATCGAGAAAACATAACCGATCGTGGTGTCGAGAGGAACTCATTGGCCTTGCCGGCGAGTTCTTCCGCTTCCTCGCGCGTCAGGCCAAGCAGCGCCCTGTCCGGTATCTGCGCCGGGCAATCGGACCACAGGTCATAAACCATCCATTGGCCGCACGGATCCTGTAAGGCTGTGAACCTCATGGCTGTTTTGCCAGCTCTTCGTTTTGACGCAATTCCGAAACGGAAAACCGCGCTCACGCCTTTCCTGGAATTGGTCTAAGCCCCAATATAACGACTTGCGGGAGTGTGCCCCGCGAGACTGCCCAGCCGGATCAAGTCCGACACTTCACGCAACATATAGTTGTCCGGCGCCTGGCAAAAGAGGCTCTACAGTCCCTTCGGCATGCGACTCAAGTCTGAAGGGCCGCGGATACTTTGCGGATGGCCGACGTGCCTGTTGAAGGAAAATATCGCGTGAACCATGTGCTTGATCCCTTTGCGGGAGATCCGTGGGTGGAAGCTACGGCAAAGGCGCCGAGCCTGATCGCTCACACTTTCCTGAACTTGCTCTGCCGGTCCTCGCCGACGGTTCCGCTCAACTCCGGAGCGCTTTGGGCCTGGGGCTGTTTGCGGTCCTAAACGCGAAAAAGCCGCGGAGGTCCGCGGCTTTTCGTTTGCTTGATCCTCTATGAGGAAACTGGAGCGGGTGAGGCGATTCGAACGCCCGACCCCAACCTTGGCAAGGTTGTGCTCTACCCCTGAGCTACACCCGCTCACGCGGCCTCGGGCCGCAAGCCGCGCCTATATGGCCGAAGAGCGCGGCGATTGCAACAGGGAAATGACGGTCTTTTTGGAGCTAATTCTTCCCGCGGCGACGTTCGCTTCAAAAGCATCGAGGCGACGCGGAACGGGGGCCGATCGGAAATCCGCCGGCAAAGCCGCCGAAAGCCGCCGCCGGCCTTTCCGTGGAATTGCTCTTTCCCGGAATTGCTTGGGCGGCCTTGCCCCGACGGCACCGTTGGCCGTAAACGGCATGACCGCTCTTTTGACCGCGCGAGGACCGATGCCGAAGACCGAAGCCGAGCTCAATCAATTTCTAGCCGATCTCGGCATTTCCGTCTCGACGGTCAGGCACCCGCCGCTGTTCACGGTCGCCGATTCGCAAGGCCTGCGCGGCGAGATTCCCGGCGGCCACACCAAGAACCTGTTCCTCAAAGACAAGAAGGACAATTATTTCCTCGTCACCGTCGGCGAGGACGCCGTGGTCGACCTGAAGCAGATCCACCATCTGATCGGCGCCGCAAGCCGGGTGTCGTTCGGCAAACCGGAGATGCTGATGGAGCTGCTCGGCGTCATCCCCGGCGCGGTCACCGTTTTCGGGCTGATCAACGACACGGAGGGCAAGGTGAAGGTTGTTCTCGACGAGGCGTTGTTGGTCCATGACATCATCAACGGCCACCCGCTGACCAATGAGGCGACGACCTCGATCGCCGCCGCCGACCTGATCAGATTCGTCAAGGCAACCGGCCACGATCCTGTTATCTTGAAAGTCTCATAATCTTGAAAGTCAGGGCTTGATCGCCACATGGAAGGCGGTTCCGAAATCCGACAATGACGCGCCGGGCGCCGACGCCCGAGAGCGCGACCGAAAGGGCGACACGATGAGCGACAACAATCCGTATAGCGGCGCGTTCGGCGGCAATGGCGGCCAGTACGCCCAGACGGTGCAATATGGCGGCGGCGACCGCCCTAAGGTTTCGCTGGGCGACGCGCCGGCGGCGGCCGACCTGATCAAGGACACGACCACCGCGACTTTCGCTGCGGACGTCATCCAGGAATCGCGCCGCCAGCCGGTGCTGGTCGACTTCTGGGCGCCATGGTGCGGGCCCTGCAAGCAGCTGACGCCGCAGCTCGAAAAGGCGGTGCAGGCGGCCGGCGGCAAGGTCAAGCTGGTCAAGATGAACATCGACGACCATCCCTCGATCGCCGGCCAGCTCGGCATCCAGTCGATCCCGGCCGTCATCGCCTTCAAAGATGGACAGCCCGTCGACGGCTTCATGGGCGCCATCCCCGAAAGCCAGATCAATCAGTTCATCCAGAAGGTCGGCGGCAAGGGCGGCGGCGCGCCGCAGATCGCGGACGCGCTTGCGGCAGCTGCCGAGGCGCGCACGGCCGGCGACGTGCAGACCGCGGCCGACATCTATGAAGCGATCCTCGAGCAGGCGCCCGAGACGCTCGAGGCGATCGCGGGGCTGGGCGAGATCCTGTTCGATGCCGGCGACACGGAAGGCGCCGAAACCGTGCTCGCCCGGGCGCCCGAGGACAAGAAGGACGCGCCGGCGCTCGCCGCGCTGCGCGCCAAGATGACGCTGGCGGCGGAAGCGGCGTCGCTCGGCAATCCGGCCGAGTTCGAGCGCCGGCTTGCCGCCAACCCGGCTGACCACCAGGCGCGCTTCGACCTGGCGATGATCCAGAACGCGCGCGGCGAGCGCAATGCCGCCGCCGACAATCTGCTGGCGATCGTCAAGGCCGACCGGACCTGGAACGACGACGGCGCCAGGGCGCAGCTGTTGAAGCTGTTCGAGGCGTGGGGAATGACCGACGAGGCGACGCTCGCGGCACGCCGCAAGCTCTCGTCGCTGCTGTTCTCGTAATTCCAGGAAAACCCTTTCACACTTTTCCTGGAATTGCCTAGGCTTGTTTTCCGGGTGGAATCCGAAGGTTTCCGGAGTTGCCCTCAAAGTTTTTTGCCGGCTGGCGCGGCCGGCGGGCTTGAGCGGCGGAGCGTTAGCGCCAGATAAGGGCAGGCCGGCGGTTCGCCGTTTCCATGAAACGGTGAAACGCTCCAATGGAAGACGGGTTGCCGGTGCGAGAGGAGATTGCTGGGTGATGCGCTTGCCGGCATTGCTTTGGGAGGGTCGCGGTGCGCGTCGGTAACGCACTCTATCGGCTGGCCAGGGATCTGCCGACGGCGATCCCGGTGTTCCCGCTCGCCGGGGCGCTGCTTCTGCCCGGCGGCCGCATGCCGCTCAACATCTTCGAGCCGCGCTATCTGCAGATGATCGACCAGGCGATGGCCGGCTCGCGGCTGATCGGCATGATCCAGCCGAGCCTCGACGGCGCCTTGCGCGATGACGGCGAGCCGGAGCTGTGCAGCGTCGGTTGCGCCGGGCGCATCATCTCGCTCGCCGAGACGGGCGACGGCCGCTACCTGATCTCGCTGCAGGGCGTGTGCCGGTTCCGCATCGTGCAGGAACTCACGGCAAAGACGCCGTTCCGGCAGTGCAAGATCATGCCGTTTCTCGCCGACCTCGAGGAAGACCAGGCCGCCGCCGAGGTCGACCGGCCGGCGCTGCTCAAGGCGTTTCGCGCCTATCTGCAGGCCAACGACCTCGAGGCCGATTGGGAAAGCGTCAGCCGCGCCGAAAATGGCATGCTGGTCAACGCGCTGTCGATGATGGCGCCCTATGGACCGGCCGAGAAACAGGCGCTGCTGGAAGCGCCGGACCTGAAGACGCGCGCCGAGACGCTGATCGCCATCACCGAAATGACGCTGGCGCGCGAGGATGACGAGTTTGGGTCAAGTCTACAGTAGGTTGGGGTGATCTCATGGCGGACGGACGTGACGGACGAAAAGCCGAGGTCGACCCGAAACTGCTGGAGCTGCTCGCCTGCCCGCTGACCAAGGGGCCGCTGACCTGGGATCCCGAGCGCAGCGAGCTGGTCTCGCGCGTCGCGAAGCTCGCCTATCCGGTGCGCGACGGCATCCCCATCATGCTGCCTTCGGAGGCGCGCACGATCTCGGCCGAGGACATGCTGGCCCCACCGTCGCCACGGCTCGGCGGGCCTTCGTAGAGAGCGGCTTATAGGTGCAGCGCGACGTAAGTTGGCGATCCTTCGCGCCCCCC
>CCNB01000020.1:121614-133823 GCA_000824785.1 Mesorhizobium plurifarium
GGGAGATTGGCAGCTTCGGCGCCTTGCGTATCCTGCAACGTTGGCGATTGGCGAAAGCCGCGTGACATCTGATCTCCCCCCTCGTGGGGGAGATGTCCGGCAGGACAGAGGGGGGCGCTGTCCCGCCGACATCAAAGTTGTGCGTCGTAACGGCACACGCAATCGGGCGTCTGCCTCCCCCGTGCCGTCCTACTGAAAATTCCGCCCCTTGGGCATGACCTGTCGCGCGGCGCTCGATAGGGTCGCGACGTCCTGATGGACTGGCAGGCCACGGCTTGCGGCGGATCCAACCGGCCGTTCGGCGGGATTGTGCTCGATGACCGGGCGATTGGCGGACTCCAGCAGCACGCTCAGCCAGGAGGTCAAGTCCTCGATCCTGTCGGCGACGATGTGGATGACGTCCGATTCATGCTGCAGCTTGCCGGTGACGCGGATGAAGCGCGCGCCCATCACCACCGAGCGGAAACGGTCGAAGACGCGCGGCCAGATGATGACGTTGGCGATCGATTTTTCGTCCTCCAGCGTGAGGAAGATCGCATTTCCCTTGCCGGGACGCTGGCGCACCAGCACCAGCCCGGCGACGGAGACGCGGCGGCCGTCGCGCACCGACGGCAGGCGGGCATTGGGTGTGACGCCGGCGCGGTCCAGCTTTTCGCGCAGGAAGGCGACGGGATGCTCCTTCAGGGACAGGCCGAGCGAGCGGTAGTCGTGCACGACATGCTCGCCGAGCGGCATTTTCGGCAGTTTCGTTTCCGGCTCCAGCTCGCGCAGGCGAAGCGTCGGCTGGTCGAACAACGGCAGTTTCTCGGCGGCACTCTTGCCGTCGAGCGCCCGCACCTCCCAGAGCGCGGCGCGGCGGTCGAGACCGATCGAGCGGAACGCGTCCGCCTCAGCCAATCTTTCGATCTCGCCAACATCGAGGCCGGAGCGCAGCCAGACATCCCTGACCGACCGATAGCCGTCGCCGCGCTGCGCGACCACGGCTTCCATGCGCTCTTCGGACAGGCCCTTGATCTGGCGGAAGCCGAGCCGCACGGCATGCGCCGTCCGGATCACGCCGCGCATCGAGGCGTGGCGCTCGAGGATGCGGGACGGATCGAAGGCCGACTCTTCCAACGTGCAATCCCAGACGGAATGGTTGATGTCGATCTCGCGTATCTCGACGCCATGGTCGCGCGCGTCGCGGACCAGCTGGGCCGGCTGGTAGAAACCCATCGGCTGGGCGTTCAGGATCGCGGCGCAGAAGACATCCGGGTAGAAGGTCTTGAACCAGCAGGAGGCATAGACCAGCAGCGCAAAGGAGGCGGCGTGACTTTCGGGAAAGCCATATTCGCCGAACCCTTCGATCTGCTTGAAGCAGCGCTCGGCGAATTCCTTTTCGTAGCCCCTGCCGACCATGCCGTCGATCATGCGTTGGCGGTAATTGCCGATCGTGCCGGTGCGCTTGAAGGTCGCCATGGCGCGGCGCAACTCGTCGGCCTCGCCCGGCTGGAAGCCGCCGGCGACAATGGCGATCTTCATCGCCTGTTCCTGGAACAGCGGCACGCCTAGCGTCTTGCCGAGAATCTCCTTCAGCTCCGGCTTGGGATATTCAGGCTTTTCCTTCTTCTGCCGACGACGCAGATAGGGATGCACCATGTCGCCCTGGATCGGACCGGGCCGCACGATGGCGACCTCGATGACGAGGTCGTAGAAATTCTCCGGCCTGAGACGAGGCAGCATCGACATCTGCGCGCGCGACTCGATCTGAAAGACGCCGAGCGTGTCGGCTCTCTGGATCATGGCGTAGACGCGCCTGTCCTCTTCGGGAAGGGTTGCGAGCACATAAGGCCGTCCAAACGGATCCCGCGCTTCCGGGTAATGATCGGTGAGCAGGGTCAGGGCGCGCTTCAGGCAGGTCAGCATGCCGAGCGCCAGCACGTCGACCTTGAGGATCTTCACCGCATCGAGGTCGTCCTTGTCCCACTCGACCATCTTGCGCTCGTCCATCGCCGTCTTGACGATGGGCACGACCTCGTCGAGCCGGTCGCGGGTGATGACGAAGCCGCCGACATGCTGGGAAAGGTGGCGGGGGAAGCCCATGATCTCATTGGCGCGCTCCAGAACCTGACGCGACAGCGGATCGGTGCGGTCGAGGCCGCCGGCATTGGCTTCCCTTTCGCCGAGCTCGGAGGTCGACCAGCCCCAGATGGTGCTGGAAAGTGCGCTGCGGACGTCCTCCGACAGGCCCATGGCCTTGGCCACCTCGCGCAGCGCCGAGCGGCCGCGATAGCTGATCACGGCGGCGGCCAAGGCGGTGCGCTTGGCGCTGTATTTCTCATAGATGTAGGCGATGACGATATCGCGTTTCTCATGCTCGAAGTCGACGTCGATATCGGGCGGCTCGTTTCGCTTTTCGGAGATGAAACGTTCAAAGAGCGTGTCGATGCGGTCAGGACCGACTTCGGTAATGCCGATGCAGAAGCAGATGATTGAATTGGCGGCCGAGCCGCGGCCCTGGCAGAGGATATTCTGGCTGCGGGCATATTTGACGATGTCGTAGACGGTCAGGAAATAGCGCGCATAGTTCAGCCGCTCGATCAGCGCGAGCTCGCTGTCGATGCGTTTCAGCACATCCTCGGGAACGCCGGCCGGATAGCGTCTTGCCGCGCCTTCGCGCGCCAGCCTTTCGAGTTCGGCCTGCGGTTCCAGTCCGGATTCGGTCGGCTCGTCCGGATAATTGTATTGGAGATCGCTGAGCGAGAAGGTCAACTCGTCGGCGAAGCGCAGCGTCTCGGCCAGCGCTTGCGGGTGACGGCGGAACAGGCGCGCCATCTCCAGCGGCGGCTTCAGGTGGCGCTCGGCATTGGCGGCCAGCTCCAGCCCGACCTCGGAAACCGGCGTGTTGAGGCGGATCGCGGTGAGCACGTCCTGCAGCGGGCGGCGATCGGCGGCATGGTAGAGCACGTCGTTGGTCGCCATCAGCGGGACGCGGGCGCGCTCGGCCATCGCCGCCGCCTGCTCGATGCGGAAGCGGTCGTTGCCGCCATAATACGGCGCCACGGCAAGACGGAGCGCTGCGCCGAAGCGATCCTTGAGCCGGCTAATAAATTGCAGGTTGCCTTCCGCGCCGCCGGACAGATCGGGCAGGATCGCCAGCGACATCCGATCGCCCCATTCGAGCAGGTCGTCAAGCTTGAGCAGCGTTGCGCCCTTCTCGGTCTCGTCGCGCAAATTGGCCTGGGTGAGCATGCGGCAGAGATGCCCCCAGCCCTGGCGGTCGCGGGGATAGGCGAGGATGTCCGGCGTGCCGTCGCCGAACACCAGCCGGCAGCCGGGATGATAGGCCATCTTCTCCACCTTGGCCTGCTGCCAGGCGCGCACGACGCCGGCGACGGTGTTGCGGTCGGCAAGGCCGATCGAGGCAAAGCCGTAGAATTTCGCCGTGACCACCAACTCCTCCGGCTTGGAAGCGCCGCGCAGGAAGGAGAAATTCGAGCTTATGCCGAACTCGGCATAGGGGATGGCGGTCAGCGCGTTCATGCGAACACCCCATGCATGTACCAGCGAGGCGGTGCGGCCTGGGGCGCGCTGCTGTAAAGACCCTGGCGGTAGAGCCAGTAGCGGCGCCCTTCGCTGTCCTCGATGCGGTAATAGTCGCGGGTCGGCGCTTCCTCCTCGCCGGGCAATTGCCGCCACCATTCGGCGGCGATGCGTTCAGGGCCTTCGGCGCGGGCGACGCGGTAGAGCGCGCGCCGCCAGCGGAAATTCATCGGCGGTCCCTCGGGGATCTCGGTCGCCGGCACCTCGATCGGCTCGGGCGAGCGGAACAGGCGCACCGGCCGCTCCGGCGGATAGACGGTCATCGGGGGCGCCGCCCGGCCGGCCGCCGGCGCGCGCCGTTGCGGCGCTTCGGCGAAAGGCACTGTCTTGACGGCGCGTTCCGGCAGATGGCTTTCGACGACAACGGGTTTCAAAACGGCGGCCTCGCCGAGGCGGGCGCGAACGCGGTCGGCGAACAGCGCGATGTCGGCGTCATCATCGTCGGCCTCGCCGGTCAGGTCGCCCTGGGTCAAGTCGAAGGCGGCGACTGACAGCACGGACAGCCGCACGAGGTCGAAGCCGAAGCCGGCGTCGATGCTCTGCTCCAGCGCGGTCAGCCGCTCGTGGAACAGTCTTTGGATCAGCCGCGGCTCGCGCATCGGACGCGAGGTGCCGACGGCGATACGGCTGACGGCGCCGTCGACGCGGAAGAGAAGCAGCGCCAGCGTCCTTGCGCCTTCGCCGCGGCGCTCGAGATCGGTCTTCAAGGCGATCGCCAGCCGGCTCACCAGCCGCTCGATGTCGTCGGTGAGCATGACCGGCTCGGCAAGATGGCGCTCGACCGAGAGCGGCGCGACGGGAAGGCGCGGCGACACGGCCTCGTCGAGGCGGCCGAGCGCCTGGTCGAGGCGCAGAAGAAGAGAGGCGCCGAAGCGGCGGGCAAGCGGCGCGCGGGGTGCGGCCATCACCGCGCCGGCGGTGCGCAGGCCGACACTCTCCAGGCCGGTACGGGTCTCCGGCGCGATGCGCAGCGCCGACAGCGGCAGCGGCGAAAGCAGCGCCTCCTCCTCGCCGCCGGCCACGATGCGGTCGCCATGGAAGCGCGCTGCCGCCCAGGCGGCGCCCGGCGTGGAGGCGAGGCCTGCGCGGACATCGAAACCCTGCTGGAAGAAGCGGGTCAGGATCTCGTTCTGCATGGCGCGCTCGCCGCCGAACAGATGCGTGCAGCCGGTGACGTCGAGGAACAGCCCGTCCTCGGCGTCGATCGCCACCAGCGGCGTGTAGCGGTCGCACCAGTCGGCAAGGCCTTCGAGCAGGCGGCGGTCGGCTTCCGGGTCGGCCTCCACCACATCGATTGAAGGATGCATGGCGCGCGCATCGGCAATGCCCATGCCGCGCTTCAGCTTCAGCGCCTCAGCCCGCTCGTCGAGGGCTGCGATGCGCTGGGTGTTGTTGTCGCGATGGCTGATCACCAGAGGCAGATGATGCGAGGGCCGGGAACGCCAGGACCGCCCCAGACGCTGACGCAGGATCCGCTCCGCGCTGAGATGCGGGAACCACAGCGACAGAATTCTCTGTTCTTTCTGCAAAAGCGTGCTCATTTGGATTCCACTCCAGTGTGAATTGTCCGGGCAGGGCCGTGCGGCTCTTGCCGATATCGACTTTGAAGGCGGGGCGGCCGATCGAGCCGGCGAGCGGCCCGGCGACCGTCTCGCGGCTGGCCGCCGGCGCTGCCGAAACGATGAGGCGCACAGGGGCGGCGGTGGGGTCGGCCGCGCCGGCCTGGCGCAGCAAAAGCACTGGCCTGCCGGCGTTTTGCGCCCGCGCGTGCAGCCGGCGCGTGGCGGTGAGGTCGAGCCGTTGCGGACTGCCGCGGATCTCGAGGATGACCGCGGCGAAAGCGGTCATGCGGGCGGCCTCCTCGGCGATCCACAGCGCGTCGAGCAGCTTCGGCGCCTCGGAAAACAGCAATTGCTCCGGCTCGATGCCGAACAGGGCGTGAAGACCCCTGGCATAGGGAAGGCCGGCCTCGTGGAAAATTTCCGCCGTCCCGACCCAGAGGATCGGAAGGCCCTGCCTTTCCTTGAGGATCAGGCTCACAAGCGACAGCGCGAAGCCGGCCACAGTGCCGGCATCGCGGGTCTCCAGGCCATGGATTTCGCTGAGCGCCGCCCTGGGCAGGCCGCCGCCGAGGGCGGTGTCGAGGCGCTCGATGCCGATGCGCAGGAAGGCGTCCGCCGAAGCCACGGCGAGGCCGCGCCGAACAAGCGTCATGTCCGATCCGCTGGCATTGATAGGCACGCTAGGCTCCGGCGCCTGCAGGCGCTCGGGCAGCGTTCCCTCGATCTTCGCGATCTGGCGGCGCAGGGCAAAAACAGTGTCCCGCGCCACGGCGCTCATCGCCATGACGTTCACTTCCGGCAGCAATTGTTCTTGTTATGTTCTTATAGATTCCAGAGGGCCCCGGAAGAGTCAAGCGGAGTCGTAAGGAATTTATTCCTTAACTCTTTACCCATCGAGGAAGTCCGCCAGCCGGCTCATTTGCCTCTATCGGCGCGAAAGCCTATATGCCGGGATCAAAGGACAGTTCATGGCCCGCATCTACAAGACCCGCACCTGGCACGACCAGCTCTCGCCGTCGATGGACGAGATGGAGCTTCTGGCGCTGGAGACCTATGCCCATCTGCCGGAAGAGTTCCGCCAGCTCACCGGCGAGATCGTCATCCAGATCGCCGATTTTCCGACCGACGAGATCATGGACGACCTGTCGCTGGAGACGCCCTTCGACCTGCTCGGCCTGTTCGAGGGGCGCGGCATCGCCGAGCGCTGGAACCCGCAGACCGGCGAGGGGCCGAACCGCATCACGCTCTACCGCCGCGCCATCCTAGACTACTGGGCCGAGAACGAGGAGACGCTGGGCGACATCGTCACCCATGTGCTGATCCACGAGATCGGCCACCATTTCGGCCTGTCGGACGATGACATGGAGCGGATCGAGGAGGCGGCCGAGCAGGCGGCGGCGGGGTAAAGCACTCGTCATCCCAGGGCGAAGCAAGGAGCGACGCGACGCGCGTAGACCCTCCATGCCGTTCCATCAACACCAAGCTCGCGGTGAAGAACGGAACGCATACCCCCTCCGACACCGCAAACATCCCCTACATTCTGATCCGCTGCGCTTTTCGGCTCAGGTAACGGCATGGATCCTAGGGTCTGCGCTCCGCTTCGCGTCGCTCCGCCCTAGGATGACGAATTCGGAGGGTCGGCGCCCCTTCTTCCTACCAGTCGCTGAGCTTGGTGTCGGCCGTGTATTCCTGGCCTTCGACATCCTTCACCACGGCCTGGCCGCAGCGCATCGACTTGGTCTTCTTGTCATAGGCGTAGGTCGGCGAGCCGAACAGGTGCCAGCCCTTGTTCAGCGCCGCCGTCACCTTGTGGCAGAAGGTGGCGTCGTCCGGGCCGGTGAGGAAGCGGTAGAGTTTCATGGATCTGTCCTGTCGTGCCTAAGCTGTTATGACCGGGTGGAAAGCCGGGCCTGAAAACGCGCCCGGCGCATCATGCGCCGATGCTCGCGGCCTTCGCCAGAAGTTTCTCGGCCTCCGCCAGATGCAGCCGCTCGACCATCTTGCCGTCCAGCGCGATCACGCCCTTGCCGGCATTTTCAGGCCGCGCGAACGCATCCCGGATGGCGTGGGCCCCGGCCAGCGCCTCCGCCGACGGCGAAAAGGCGCGGTTCGCCGGCTCGATCTGGGCAGGGTGGATCAGCGACTTGCCGTCGAAGCCCATGGCGGCGGCCTCGGCGCATTCGCGGGCAAAGGCGTCGAGGTCGCGAAAATCATTGGCGACGCCGTCGATGACGTCGAGGCCGCCGGCGCGAGCGGCGAGCACCAGCTGCATCAGCCAGGGCATCAGATAGCGCCGGTCCGCCAGAATGCCGGTCGCCTTCACCAGGTCGTTCGTTCCGGCAACGAAACAAGTTAACCTGGAAGCCGGATCGCGGCCAAGCTCGGCGATGGCGCCGATGTTGAGCAGCGCCCTCGGCGTCTCGACCATCGCCCATAGTTTCACGCTGTCCGGCACGAAATTGTCGTCAAGCAGGTCGCCGGCTTCGAGAATGTCGCGCGGTGTGCCGATCTTGGGCAGGAGAATGCCGTCGGGCTCGGCCTTGGCCACGGCCAACAGGTCATGGGTGCCCCATTCGCTGGCCAAAGGATTGATGCGCACCACCATCTCGCAGCGCCGTTCGGGGCGCGCAGCCAGGATGCCGGCGACCTTGTCGCGCGCGGCCTTCTTGTCGGTGGGCAGGACGGCGTCCTCGAGGTCGATGATTATGGCGTCGCAGGCAAGCGAGGCGAGCTTGGCGAGCGCCTTGTCGTTCGAGGCGGGAATGTAAAGCACCGAGCGGCGCGGGCTGTAGGGTTCTTGGGCCATGGCCGATCTATGCCGGGTGATGGCCGATGAGGCAAGGTGCGGAGGCCCCTTGAGGGGCGGGCCAATCGCATAGGGCAGCGCCAGCCCCCTCTCCGTCCGCTTCGCGGACACCTCTCCCCCACTTTGTGGGGGCGAGGAAACGCCAATCGCCAAGGTAGCGCCCTTCGCAGCTTGGGTTCCTCGCCCCCGCCTTTATGGCGGGGGAGAGGTGGCTCGGCGAAGCCGAGACGGAGAGGGGGAGCTCCCTGTGCGATTGGCCTATCTCTCAAGGAGAGCTGCCCTGCACGAAAACTGCAAACCCTTGCGGAAAACCTCCTCCAATCCGCCGCGCGCTTTCCGCACGGGCCGGCGAAACCGGCGTCATGCAAACGCCTCACACATCCCGCTGGTCGCTGCCGCGCCGGCTCCGCAATGAAGGCTGGTGGCTCATCGAGCCGCAAAGACTGCGCGTCGCGGCGGATATCCTGCTTTTCGCCCCAAGGTCGCGCCACGTGGCGGGCACGCCGAGGACGGTCCGGCGATGAGGCTCGTTGCCCCTTGTCCCGACACAGCTCCCGGCCGAAAACAATTTCGCACTTTTCCTTGGAATTGCTCTAATCCTGCCGTCACCCAAGCTTACCCGCCGGGCTATTGATCGATGCCGCACCACATACTCGTCGCCGACGACGACCCGCATATCCGCGAGATCATCTGCTTCGCGCTGGAAAAGGCCGGCATGAAGACGGCCTCCGTCGCCAATGGCGCGGCGGCGCTCCAGGCGGTCGAGCGCGGCGCGCCCGATCTGATCGTGCTCGATATCGGCATGCCGGAGATGGACGGACTGGAGGTCTGCCGGAGGCTGAGGCAGAAATCCGACGTGCCGGTGTTGTTCTTGTCCGCGCGCGACGAAGAGATCGACCGCATCCTCGGGCTGGAAATGGGCGGCGACGATTATGTGACCAAGCCGTTCAGCCCGCGCGAGCTGGTCGCCCGGGTCAACGTCATCCTGCGGCGGGCGCGGCCCGCGCCGGTCGAAGAGGAAGCCGATGACCATGCGTTCGCGCATGGCAAGCTCATGCTTGTCCCGGCAAGCCATGCGGCGAGCTTCGACGGCAAGCCGCTCACCTTGACGGCGATCGAATTCGCGATCCTGAAGGGCTTCCTCGCCCGGCCGCAGCACGTGCTCGGCCGCGACGCGGTGATGGCCAATGCCTATGCCTCCAACATCCATGTCTCGGAACGCACGGTCGACAGCCACATCCGCAACGTGCGGGCCAAGCTGGCGGCGGTCGGCTGCCTCGACGTGATCGCGACGGTGCATGGCGTCGGCTTTCGGCTCGGCCGATGCGGTGGTTGAGCAAGGAAAGGTGGCGGCCGCGGCTCGCCACCGTCGTCATCGCCATCCTGATCGTGGTCATGGCGCTGCCGCTGGTCGGGCTGTTCTTCTTCCGGCTCTATGAGAACCAGCTGATCCGCCAGACCGAGGGAGAGCTGATCGCGCAGGGCGCGGTGGTCGCGGCCCTTTATGCCCAGGAGGTGCGCGCGGCCGGTATTCCCCAGGACAGGCTGGGTTCGCCGATCTCGGCCGATCCGGCGCGGGACAACAACTATCCCTATGATCCGATCGAGCCGCGGCTCGACCTCGCCTCCGACGATGTCATGCCGATGCGCCCCGCGGCGCTTCCCGCCACCCCCGATCCGGCCTTCGCGGCCATCGGCGCCCGGCTCGACGGTATCCTCGACGAAACGCAGAAAACGACGCTTGCCGGCTTCCGCCTGCTCGATCCGCATGGCGTGGTGATTGCCGGCGGCGACGAGGTCGGCCGGTCGCTTGGCGATGTCGAGGAGGTGCGGACCGCGCTTTCCGGCGCCTATGCCAGCGAACTGCGCCTGCGTATCCCCGACCAGCCGGCGCCGCCGCTCTATTCGGTCAGCCGCGGCACCAGGGTGCGCGTCTTCGTTGCCATGCCGGTCGAGCTCGATGGCCGGGTCGCGGGCGTCGTCTATCTGTCGCGGACGCCGAACAACATCGTCAAGCACCTCTATGGCGAGCGCGGCAAGGTGACGTTGGCGGCGATCACCATCGTCGGCGGCACGCTTCTGATCGCACTGGTGTTCATCCGCACCGTCAGCCGGCCGATCTACGCGCTGATCGATCGCACGAAGCGCATCGCCGCCGGCGACCGTGACGCGATCAGGCCGCTCGCCCATCACGGCACGCGCGAGATGGCGGCACTGTCGGCCGCCTTCCTCGACATGGCGCAAAAACTGCAGGCGCGCTCCGACTCGATCCAGACCTTCGCCACCCATGTCTCGCATGAGCTGAAATCGCCGCTGACGGCGATCCAGGGCGCGGCGGAGCTGCTCAGGGATTCCGGCGGCGCGATGGATGAGGCCGAGCGCAAGCGTTTCTCCAACAACATCGTCACCGACGCCGGACGGCTCAATCTGCTGGTGCGGCGGCTGCTCGACCTGGCGCGCGCCGAAAACCTGGAACCGAGCGGCGAAAGCACGACGCTTCATGCGGCGTTGGCATCGTTGCCGATCGACACGAGGCTGGAAGCGCGGCTCGAGGGCGGCGGCGATATCAGGCTCGGCATCTCGGCCGAGAATCTCGGCATCGTGCTCGCCAATCTCATCGACAATTCGGCAAGGCATGGCGCCCGGCGGGTGGCGATCCACGCCTCGGCCGACGGCGAGCGCGCGTCGGTCCAGATCGGCGACGATGGCGACGGCATCTCGGCCGCCAACCGCGCCAGGATCTTCGAGCCGTTCTTCACCACAAGGCGCGAGTCCGGCGGCACCGGCATGGGGCTCGGCATCGTGCTGGCCCTCCTGAAAGCGCATGATGGCACGATCAGGCTGGTTGACTCCGAGCGCGGCACGCGCTTCGAGATCGATCTGCCGGCTGCGTGAACGCGCGGCGGCTTTCTACGCAATTCCGGGCGTTGGAATTGCTCTGGATCGGAGAAAAAATGCGCTACGACATCGTCATCATCGGCGGGGCCATCGTCGGGTCCTCGGTCGCCTATTACCTGCGCGAGGAAGGCTTTACCGGCTCGATCGCGCTGATCGAGCGCGATCCGCAATTCTCCCACGCGGCGACGACCTTGTCGCTAGCCTCGATCCGCCAGCAATTCTCGATTCCGGAAAACATCCGCCTGTCGCAGTTCACGCTGAAACTGTTCCGGCGGCTGAAGGAGACTTTTGGTCCCGATGCCGATATCGGCTTTCGCGAGGGCGGCTATCTGATCCTGGCCGGCGAGGCCGGGCTGCCGATCCTCAAGGCCAATCACGCGACTCAGGTCGCCGAGGGCGCCGATATCCTGCTCGAGGACGCCGGGCAGCTGGCGCGCCGCTTTCCCTGGCTGTCGGTCGAGGATGTTTCCGCGGGAGCCTTTGGCCGCAGCGGCGAGGGCTGGTTCGACGCGCATGCGCTGCTGACGCTGTTCCGCAAGGCGCTGCGCGACAAGAGGATCGATTTCATCACGGCTTCCGCCACCGGCATTTCGCGCGACGGCAATCGCGTCACCGGTGTCAGCCTCGACAATGGCGAGACGCTCGAAGCCGGCATCGTCGTCAACGCCGCCGGGCCGAATGCCGGCAGGGTCGCGGCTTTTGCCGGGCTCGAGCTGCCGGTCGAGCCGCGCAAGCGCAACGTCTTCGTCTTCGAGGCGCGCGAGAAATATGCCGACATGCCGCTGCTGGTCGATCCAAGCGGAATCTATGTGCGGCCGGAGGGCTCGGTCTACCTCACCGGCGGCGCCGAGCCGGAGGAAGGCGATGTCGCGCCCGATCCGAAGGATTTCGACGTCAACTGGCCGCTGTTCGAAGAGGTGATCTGGCCGACCTTGGCCACCCGCATCCCGGCCTTCGAGGCGATCAAGCCGACGCGTGCCTGGGTCGGGCATTACGACTACAACACGCTCGACCAGAACGGGGTGATCGGGCCGCATCCGGAAGTCGAGAACTTCCTGTTCGCCAACGGCTTCTCCGGCCACGGCCTGCAGCAGGCGCCGGCGGTGGGCAAGTCGATCGCCGAGCTTGTCATGCATGGCGGCTACCGCACGATCGACTGCAGGGCGTTCGGGTATGAGCGGGTGGCGGAAGGGCGCGCGTTCAGGGAATTAAACGTGATCTGAGGTCGCTCGCGGTTTCTTGGGACGCCGGTGCGAGGCCCCCCTCTCTGTCCTGCCGGACATCTCCCCCTCAAGGGGGGAGATCGGCAGTTTCGGCGACGGCGCTTTTCCTGCAACGCCGGAGATTGGCGAAAGCCGGCG
>CCNB01000020.1:133833-137819 GCA_000824785.1 Mesorhizobium plurifarium
CGGCAGGGCAGAGAGGGGGGCGAAGGATCGCGGCGTCTGTTCTACGTCTCCGCGCTAAAATACTCCTGTAGCCACCCAAGCACGCGCGCCCAGCCTTCGGCATGTTCCGCCGCGGCGTCGGGGAAACCGGCGAATCCGCCGTGGCAGACGGTGAGCCGCGTGCCGCCGTCGATCACCTCAAGCAGATAGGCTACGGTCGTTTCCTTGCGGCCGAGCGCCGGATGGTCCCAGTCGTAGCGCCTTGTCTGGACGATCCGGCGCGGCATCTCGATTTCGAGAAATTTTCCGCCGGCGGGCAGGCGTCTGCCGTCGGCGGTCTGTACCGTGACGTTCCAGCCGCCATCGACGCGAAGATCGGCGTTCCACCCGGTCATCCGGTAAGTGTCGGCGGAACCCCACCAGCGCTCGACCTCCCCGGTGATCAACGCGGCAATGACCCGGTCCGGCGAGGCGGGAAGCTCGGCCGAGGCCATGACGGTGTCCGCGTTGGCCATGGCCTGCGGCAAGGACAATTGCAGCATCGCATGCGCCTCCGGTAAAATTGTCTCGTGTCCGAAACGAATGTTCACGGCTTTGACGGCGGGCGTTCGAAACCCTTGCCGGTCTCGAGCAGGCTCTTGAGGCTCGCCAGCACCAGCGGCCAGCCCTTGGAGACGTTCGCAATCAGCCTGTGCGGGCCGTCGGCCTCGTGGATGACGGCGAGCTTCATCAATTCGCCGTCGGGCTCGATGGTGAAGGTGCAGCGCGTGTAGCCGTCCTCCTGCACCTCGGGCATCCATTCGTTGCGCCATTTGATGACCAGGCGTTTTGGCGGGTCGATCTCGAGGATCTCGCCCGAGTCGGCAATGCGGCCGTCCGGGAACATCAGCTTCCAGCTCGAGCCGACCTTCCAGTCGCTCTCCTGGTAGGAGCAGAGGAAGAACTGCCGGTTGAATTCGGGATCGGTCAGCGCCTGCCAGAGTTTTTCAGGCGTCGTGCGGATGTAGGTGACATAGACGAAGCTGTTCTCGCTCACGGCTCTTCCCTTTCAAGACGTTGCTTCAGGTCGCTCAATGCATTGAGCCGATGGCGCTCGAACTTGCCGATCCAGCGCTCGGCGATCTCGTTGATCGGAACGGGGTTGAGGTAGTGCTCCTTCTCGCGACCCCGGCGCATGGTGGTGACGAGGTTGGCCTCCTCGAGGATCGCCAAATGCTTGGTCACCGCCTGGCGCGTCATATCCATGTGTTCGCAGAGCGCGTTCAGCGTCTGCCCGTTCCGGGCATGGAGACTGTCCAACAATTGCCGGCGGGTCGGGTCGGCCAAAGCGCGAAAGACAGCATCCATGCTCATGGCTTTAATATGCAACCATTCGGTTGCATGTCAAGCGGTCACGAAAATATTCTGCCGCCTGATTGCTGCTTGCCTGAGTTTTCTTGCTTGCCGGATTGTGCATGTCTTGAGGCGGCTTCGCTTTTGAGCAGCGCCTTCCCCCACTCCGTCGCTGCTTCGCAGCGCCACCTCTCCTCCCTCCGGAGGGAGAGGAAGGGAGCCAGGGTCAGCTCGACGGAGTGGGGGTCGATCTGGCTCGCCGGTCCCAGGCAGGAGCCGGCTCCGATATGGGTGGCGGTTCAGGTCAGCGCTTGCGGGAAAACCAGAAGGCGTCGGTCATGCGTGTCATGCCGATGCGCTCGTAGAAGCCGACGGCATCGGGCATCGAGATCAGGCTGATGGCGACCGAAGGGCCGAGCTGGCGCTGCGCCTCGTCCATCAGGCCCTTGCCGACGCCAAGCCCTTGCGCCGCCTTCGAGACGGCGAGGTCGGAAATGTAGCAGACCCATGAGAAGTCGGTCATGCCGCGCGCCACGCCGACCAATTGCCGGTCCGGCCGGTCGAGCCGCGCGGTCAGCACCAGGTTGGCGTTGTGGACCATCGTCTGCAGCCGGGCCTCGTCGTCGACGGGCCGCACCTTGCCGAGGCCGGAGTCCACCAGCACGCGGCGGAACTCGGCGATATCGAGGGCGGGCTCGCTGGCGTATAAGACTTTGGAAGGACTAGCCATGGCCGCAGACTGCACCAGCCGGCCACAATTTCGAAGTCGTTTTTTGAGGTGTCCAATCCCTCCGCAAGCCATGCCCCGCCATTGGCCCAAGGACCGTGCACGAACAGTTGCCTTTCATTTGCCGCCGGCTTTGTGTAAACCGTCCCGCAAAATTCCCCGCAGGCCAAGAAGACGGGCAGGTAACCATGGACAAATTCACCAAGCTCACGGGCGTCGCCGCGCCAATGCCGATCGTCAATGTCGACACCGACATGATCATCCCGAAGGATTATCTCAAGACGATCAAGCGCACCGGGCTCGGCACCGGCCTGTTCGCCGAGATGCGCTACAACGAGGACGGTTCGGAGAACCCGGATTTCGTGCTCAACAAGCCGGCCTACCGCAAGGCGCAGATCCTGGTCGCCGGCGACAATTTCGGCTGCGGCTCGAGCCGCGAGCACGCGCCCTGGGCGCTGCTCGACTTCGGCATCCGCTGCGTGATCTCGACCTCGTTCGCCGACATCTTCTACAACAACTGCTTCAAGAACGGCATCCTGCCGATCACCGTCAGCCCGGAAGACCTCGACAAGCTGATGGACGACGCCTCGCGCGGCTCCAACGCGACGCTGTCGATCGATCTCGAGGCCAAGGAAATCCGCGGTCCGGACGGCGGCGTGGTCAAATTCGACCTCGACGACTTCAAGCGCCATTGCCTGCTGAACGGCCTCGACGACATCGGGCTCACCATGGAGAAGGCCGGGGCCATTGCTTCCTTCGAGAAGAGGAATGCCGAGCAGCGCCCCTGGGCTTAAGCAGCCTGAAGCACTGAACGGATAGACCCGGCCGCAAGCGGCCGGGCTCGCGGCGGCTGAATGGAGGGACAGTCATGACACGCTTGCTTCTGGCCGCCGGCGCCTCCGTGGCAATCCTTCTCGCCACGATCGGCGCCAATGCGCAGACCACCGCGCCGGCCACGTCCGACCAGCCGGCTGCCGATCAAGGCGCGGCCGACCAGGGAGCGGACAGCGGCCAGGCCGGCTCTGGCGAGGAAAAGCAGGCGCCGATCCCCTTCGAGGGCGGGCAACTCACCATCACGCAACCGGAGCAGGACGGCGAGAAAGTGCTGTCCTATGACGGCAAGCAGCTTGCCAGCAATTACGACGTCTTCTTCGACAAGATCGTCAAGATCGGCGACGTAAACGTTGCGCTGGTCGATGTCGGCGACGGCGGCAACCAGTGCGGGCCGGCCAAGGTCATCGTCTGGAAGAAGGACGGCGAGATCCAGACCACCACGGTCGAGCAGGACGAATGCGGCGCGCCGCCGGCCGCCGTCTCCGACGACGCCATCTATTTCGTGCCTTATCTGCTGCCGGGCGATTCCAAGCCGGCGCTGCAATGGTCGCCCACGGAAGGGCTGACGACCTTCGGCAACCTGACCTACACGCCGGAGCCGGGCACCGATTGGAAGGATGTCGATCCGTCGAAATACGACAACATCATCGACGCCTTCCACAACGAGGCCGTCTACAAGGCCGGACAGGCGCTGCTGGGCGACGACATGCCCGACATGGCGACCAGCCTGCTGGTCGGCGGCGGCACCGAGAAGACGACGTCGGGCGCCTTCTACGCCACCGGCTGCGTGCCGCATGACTGCGGCGGCAATGACGGTTTCATGGCCGTCGACCCGGCCAAGCAGAAAGTCTATTTCGCCCGCCGCGGCGACAATGGCGGGCCGCAGGCCTGGCCGCCGCTGAAGGACTGGCCGGACGATATCAAGAAGGCGTATGAGGATGCGCAGGGATCGGGGAATTAGCCGGTCCCCTTCTGATAGGCCGCGATCCTTCGCACCCCCCTCTGCCCTGCCGGGCATCTCCCCCGCAAGGGGGGAGATTGAGCGCTCGACCGCCTCGGCAATCTCCGATGTTGCTCGAACAGGCGAAGCGCCGAAGCTGCTGATCTCCCCCCT
>CCNB01000020.1:137829-138693 GCA_000824785.1 Mesorhizobium plurifarium
GGTGCTGTCCCGCCAGCATCACATTGTCTGGCTCAGGACTGGGTCGCCAGTTCGTTTCAGAATGCCCGCAACCAACAGCGAGGCCCCCCATGCGCAAGCTCATCTCAACCGGTTCCCCCTTCGAGAAGACCGCCGGCTATTCGCGCGCGGTGGTGCAGGGCGACTGGTGTTTCGTCTCCGGAACGACCGGCTACGACTATGCCACCATGACCATGCCCGACACAGTCGAGGCGCAGACGCGCAACTGCCTCGCCACCATCGCCAAGGCGCTCGCCGAGGGCGGCTTCGACATGGCCGACGTGGTGCGGGCGCATTACTATATCACCGACCAGGCCCATGTTGACGTGGTGTTCCCGATCCTCGGCGAGACGTTCGGCGACATCCGCCCGGCGGCGACGATGATCGTGTGCCAGCTGAACAAGCCGGAGATGAAGATCGAGATCGAGGTGACGGCGCTCAGGCGCACGGCCTGAGGATCGGCCCATGGTGAAGGTCAGGCGCATCGTCGCCAACATCGAAACACCCGACGTTGCCGCGGCCAAGCGCTTTTACCAGGACGTGCTCGGACTTGATGTCCTGATGGATATGGGCTGGATCCTCACCTGCGGTTCGGCCGAGACCATGACGGTGCAAGTAAGCTTCATGGCCGAGGGCGGGTCGGGCACTCCGGTGCCGGACCTGTCGATCGAGGTCGACGATGTCGACGCGGCGCTTGCGGGCATGAAGAAGGCCGGCTTCGCCGCCGAATACGGTCCGGCGGACGAGCCCTGGGGCGTGCGGCGCTTCTATGTGCGCGATCCGTTCGGGCGGCTGGTGAACATTCTCTCGCATCGGTAGGTGGGGTTCCTCGCCCCACGAAGTGGG
>CCNB01000021.1 GCA_000824785.1 Mesorhizobium plurifarium
AAGCCGGGACGGAGAGGGGCCTTCGCGGCGGCTGGACACGCCGCGGCCCTTGATTGCTTTTTTCCCTGCGCCTCGTCCTTGACCGGTTTTGACTTCGCAGAGGGTATCCCCCTCTCCGTCCCGGCTTCGCCGGGCCCACCTCTCCCCCGCTTTGCGGGGTGCGAGGAACCCAGGTTCTGCGAGGCGTCGTTCTCTTGCCATTGCGAATTGGCGGGCAGTTTTCTCTTTTCTTATTGCAGATAAAAATTATCCATGATAAAAGATATCCATGAATTGGAGATCGGCACAATGAAACTGGGCGATGGCGTCGAAGCGGCCATCCACTGCGCGGCTACACTGGCCAGCGTCGACGGCAACAGCACCATGCCCGGCGCGGCGCTCGCGGAGTGTTTCGGGCTGTCGCCGAGCTATTTGTTGAAGCATCTCAACCAGCTCACAGCGGCGCGGATACTTGAATCGGTGCCGGGGCCGGCGGGCGGCTACCGGCTGGCGCGGGCGGCAGAACAGATCACGTTGCTCGACGTCGTGCTGGCTATCGAGGGCAGGGAGCCTGCGTTCCGCTGCGGCGAGATCCGCCAGCGCGGCCCGGTCAAGATCGACGCGTCGGCCTACGTCAAACCCTGCGGCATCAATGTCGCGATGCTCAAGGCCGAGCGCGCCTACCGGGCGGCGCTCGCCGAAGTGAAGTTGTCCGACATCGTGGCGGAGTATGCGGCTGAAGGCGATCCGCGGTCCTATGCCGCGAGCTGCGCCTTCGTCGAGCGTCACCAGCGGCCGCAGAAATCCGCTTCACCGAAGCAGCCTTGAACCCTAACCCACCCAAAACCCGGAAGGAAAGACGATGAAACAGAGATTACAGTTCTTTGCTAAAGCGCCCGAGATCATGAAGGCGGTGTCGGCGCTCAACAAGGCCGTCGACGAATGCGGGCTGGAAGTGAGCCTGCTGCACCTGATCAAGCTCAGGGCTTCGCAGATCAATGGCTGCTCCTACTGCGTTGAGATGCATAGCCGCGAGGCCAGGCGCGACGGCGAGACTGAAACCCGGCTTTATCTCGTCGCCGCCTGGAAGGAATCGCCGCTGTTTTCCGAGCGCGAGCGCGCCGCCCTCGAATGGACCGAAGCCGTGACGCTGATTGCCGACAATGGCGTGTCGGACGAGCTCTACGCCCGCACGCTCGAGCATTTCTCGGAAGAGGAACTGGTCAAGCTCTCCGTCGCGCTCGGCATGATCAACACGTGGAACCGGTTGTGCATTCCGTTCCACGCCATCCATCCCATGCCGGCCGCCAAGGCTGCCTGATCCGTAGGGCGCGCGGATGGAAATCCGCGCGCCTCCTCTAATTTTAAGCCGCGAACCTCAAGCCGCCATCGCAGGTCAGCACCTGGCCGGTCATGAAGCTGTTGGAGACCAGGAAGGCGATTGCCTCGGCGACATCCTCGGCACGGCCGATGCGGCCGACCGGGGTCTTGCCGGCATATTCGGCGAACACCGCCTGCCGCTGATCGTCCGGCAAAAAGTCCCACCAGGGCGTGTCGATGACGCCGGGCGCCACGACGTTGACGCGCAAAGGCTTCAGCTCGACCGCCAGGATCGGGGCGACGGTCAGGAGCATGCCGTTGATGGCGCCGATACCGGCGACGCCGGGCGCCGCGATCTGCGCCGAGACGGCCGAGATGAAGGTGACCGATCCGGCCTTGTTCAAGGTCGGCAGGGCTGCCTGCAGGCAGGACAATTGCGGCCGGATCTTCTCGTCGACACCGCTGCCGATGTCGGCGAGGTCGAGCGTCGCGAACGGCCCCAGGCCCTTGCCGCCGCTCGCGGCGAGAACCAGGTGATCGAACGGCCCAAGGCGCTCGAAGAAATTCCGAACCTGGTCAGGCTTGCTCGCGTCGAAAGCGGCCTTGCCGGCGGTGCCGCCGAGGCTTTTCCAGGCGCCCTTGAGCTTCTCCTCATTGCGGCCGGTGATCGTCACCTTCATCGTGGGGCTGACCAGCCGTTTGGCCGTGGCAAGGCCGATGCCGGAGGAGCCGCCGATGATCACGCAATGTTCGATAGTCTCGTTCATGAATGTTGTTCCCTTGATGCTGAAGATGCGGCGTGCCCAATCAATTCGAGGCCGAGGTCTCTCAGCCGGTGGCGGGCCTTTTCGTCATAGGCCTGGGCGTCGGCGCGCGATTCCCGCTGGCCGTCGAAATAGCGGCCGCTGCGCCCGTCGAGCGCCGGCGATGTCGCGAGGTTGATAATGGCGTCTGCGCCGGTCTCGACCGAGCTCCATGGCGTGACGCCCGCCTGCCGGACCATCGTGGTGTCCATGTAGCTTGCCGGATGCAAGGCGTTAACGGTGATACCGGTGCCTTCGAGCTGTTCCGCCAGATCGACGGTGAACAGGATTTGCGCCAGCTTGCTCTGGCAATAGGCGCGCACGCCGCTATAGCCATGCGTCAGCATGACGTCGTCGAAATCGATCGCCTGCTGGCCGGCCGACGCGACATTGACGATGCGCGCCGGCGCGCTTGCCTTGATGAGCGGCAGCAGTTCCGACGTCAGCAGGAAGCCGGCGAGATAGTTGACGGCGAAGCGCAGCTCGTAGCCGTCGGCGCTGACCTGCCGCCTGGTGCTTTGGCCGCCGGTGCCGACGCCGGCATTGTTGATCAGGATGTCGAGCCGGTCGGTCCTTGCGCGCACCGCTTCGGCGAGGCGGCGCACTTCGGCAAGCGAAGCGAGGTCGGCGACGAGGAATTCCGCCTTGCCGCCCTTGGCCTCGATCGCGGCGACCGTCGCCTTGCCGCGGCCTGCGTCGCGGCCATGCACCAGCACGCGGGCGCCGGCGGCGCCGAGCTTCTCGGCGACCACGCGGCCGACGCCGTCGGTCGAGCCGGTGATGAGAATTGTCTTGTCCTTGAGGTCCATGTCCAGAGCCTCCTTGCGCTGCTCTGAACGCAAAGATGGGACACAGCGACCATCTCAAACAGTTCAAACTTTATCCTGGTATAGGTACTGCTATAATAGGCGCATGGATATCGCGACCCATTCCCCCGAAGATCACCGCCGGCGCGAGCTCGGCGCCTTCCTGCGTTCGCGGCGCGAGCGGCTCTCGCCCTCGGCTACCGGCATTGCCGCCGGCCAGCGGCGGCGCACGCCCGGGCTGCGGCGCGAGGAAGTGGCGATGATCGCCGGCGTCGGCACGACCTGGTACACATGGCTTGAGCAGGGCAGGGATGTGCGGCCTTCGGTCGAGGTGCTGACCGCGCTCTGCCAGGCATTGCGGCTCGACGGCGCCGAGCAGCGGCATCTGTTCACGCTCGCCGGCCGCCAGCAGCCGGAGCGGCGGCGGATCGTGCAGACAAAGGTCGAAGGACCCTTGCTGCACATGCTGCAGAGCCTGGTGCTGCAGCCCGCCTATGTCGTTGGCCCCCGCTGGGACGTGCTGGCATGGAATGACGCGGCGGTCGCCATTTTCGGCGACTATGGGCTGCTGGAAGGCGATGCCCGCAACATCATCCACGGCGTGTTCACCGATCCGCACCGGCGGCGCCTTCTGGTGGACTGGGAGCAGCTGGCGCGCGCGACCCTTGCCGCCTTCCGCGCCGAGAGCGCGAAATACACCGGCGATCCGGACTTCGAACGGCTGATCGAGCTGATGATGCGCTCCAGCCCCGAATTCCGGGAATGGTGGCCGCAGCGCGATGTCGTGCACCGGCTTTCCGGGTTGAAGCATCTGCGCCATCCCATCGCCGGCGCGATGACGTTCGAGCATATGAGCCTGTCGATCGATGATGGTTCGGATATGCGATTGATCGTCTACACGCCGCTGGCCGAGCAGAACTCGGTGGTGAAATTGCAGAAGCTGCTCGACGACCTGCCATTCGAGCGGCGCAGCGCCTGAGCCATCACCGCGGGGTCAACCCTTCGGCTTCAGCCCATCCAGGAACAACTGCTCCAGGAACCGCGCCGCGTCCTCGAAGCGGCCGTTGCCGCCGCGGTCGGCGCCGAGCACGGCGCGCACCTGGACGTCGAAATCGGCATAGTGCTGCGTCGTCGCCCAGATCGAGAAGATCAGGTGCCAGGGATCGGTGCGGACGATCTTGCCGGCGCGCATCCAACCCTTGATGACGGCGGCTTTCTCGTCGACCAGCGTCTTCAACTCGCCCTCCAGCATCGGCTTGATGCGCGGCGCGCCCTGCAGGATCTCGTTGGCGAAAAGACGGCTTTCGCGCGGGAAGTCGCGCGCCATCTCCAGCTTCCTGCGGATATAGCTTCTGAGCTCCGTCAGCGGGTCGCCGATGTCGTCCAACTCGCGAAGCGGCGCCAGCCAGGTGTCGAGCAGGCGCTGCATCAGCGTCTCGTGAATGTCTTCCTTGCGGCGGAAGTAATAGAGAAGGTTCGGCTTCGACATGCCGGCGGCTTCGGCGATCTGGTCGATGGTCGAGCCGCGAAAGCCGTTGGCGGAGAAGACTTCGAGCGCGGCTTCGAGGATCAGCTCGCGCTTTTCCTGCTGGATGCGGGTGCGGCGGGGAGCGGAGCCTTCCATCGTGTCCGTCATCCTTGCGGGCCGCCGTGCCGGCTTTCTGGACCAATTCTCTGGACCAGTTTTTCCTGAGGCTGTGGAGCGCGCTTTTTATGCGGCATTTCCGCTAGTAATCCCCTGACCGCCGACAGGCGGCGCTAACGTTTGTCCAACCGGTCAAAAATTTGCGTAGCACGAAAGCTAAGCAAAGACCAAGCGTTGGCCGCACCGAAACAGGTTACAAGGGGAAGTCCTGGTCATGTCCAACCGGCTGAAAGTCACGCCGAACGATCTCAGCGCATTCTGGATGCCGTTCACGGCAAACCGTCAGTTCAAGCAGGCGCCACGCATGTTCGTTTCCGCCAAGGACATGCATTACACCACCAGCGACGGCCGCAAGGTGCTCGACGGCACCGCTGGCCTCTGGTGCGTCAACGCCGGCCACTGCCGGCCGAAGATCACCGAGGCGATCCAGAACCAGGCCGCCGAGCTGGATTACGCGCCGGCCTTCCAGATGGGCCACCCGGTCGTGTTCGAGCTGGCGAACCGCCTGGTCGATATCGCGCCCAAGGGCATGGACCATGTCTTCTTCACCAATTCCGGATCGGAATCGGTCGAGACCGCGCTCAAGATGGCGATCGCCTACCACCGTGTTCGCGGCGAGGGCTCGCGCACCCGCCTGATCGGCCGCGAACGCGGCTATCATGGCGTCAATTTCGGCGGCATCTCGGTCGGCGGCATCGTCTCCAACCGCAAGATGTTCGGCACGCTGCTCGGCGGCGTCGACCATCTGCCGCACACGCATCTGCCGGAGAAGAACGCCTTCTCGAAGGGCGTGCCGGAGCATGGCGCGGAGCTCGCGAACGATCTCGAGCGGCTCGTCGCGCTGCATGATGCCTCGACCATCGCGGCCGTCATCGTCGAGCCGGTCGCCGGCTCGACCGGCGTCATCCTGCCGCCGAAGGGCTATCTGCAGAAGCTTCGGGAAATCTGCACCAAGCACGGCATATTGTTGATTTTCGATGAAGTGATCACCGGCTTCGGCCGTCTCGGCACGCCGTTCGCGGCGGACTATTTCGGCGTCACGCCGGATATCATGACGACGGCCAAGGGCGTGTCCAACGGCGTCATCCCGATGGGTGCGGTGTTCGTCAGGAAGGAGATCCACGACGCCTTCATGACCGGCCCCGAGCACATGATCGAGTTCTTCCACGGCTATACCTATTCGGGCAATCCGATCGCCAGCGCGGCAGCGCTCGGCACGCTCGATACCTACAAGGAAGAAGGCCTTCTGACGCGCGGCGAGGAACTGGCGCCTTACTGGGAAGACGCGCTGCATTCGCTCAAGGGCGAGCCGCATGTCATCGACATCCGCAACATCGGCCTGATCGGCGCGATCGAGCTGGCGCCGATCGCCGGCAGCCCGACCAAGCGGGCGTTCTCGGCTTTCGTGAAGGCCTTCGAGCGCGGCGCGCTGATCCGCACCACCGGCGACATCATCGCGCTGTCGCCGCCGCTGATCATCACCAAGGGCCAGATCAATGAGCTGATCGACCATGTTCGCGATGTTCTGAGGTCGATCGACTGACAAACCGGAGCGGGCATCTTCCCCGTCGAGGGAGGGTGTCCGCGGCACGGCAGGTGAGGTCGGCGCGGGAGCGCCGGTCTTGAGTAATCTTGATTCAGGCTGGCTGCGCGCCGATGCCGGTCAGGATCACCCGCTTGATGTTTTCCTTGGCTTCCCGCCATTGCCGGTCGGAGAGCGACTTGCCGCCGTTCAGCGTCTCGATCTGGTGGCCGAAATCGGCGTAGTGCTGGGTCGTGGCCCAGAGCATGTAAAGGAGATGCCGTGGGTCCACCGGGTCCATCTTGCCCTCCTCGATCCAGCGCCTGATGATCTCGACGCGGCCATCGGTCCATTCGCGCAAAGTCGATTCCATATAGTCCTGAAGCACCGGCGCGCCGTGCATCACTTCCGAGGCCCAGACCTTCGAACCGTCCGGATGACGGCGCGATATTTCCATCTTGGCGTCGATATAGGCGCTGATGCCGTCAACCGGGCCGCGCGCAGCGTCGAAGCAATTGGCCGCCTGCAGCCAGATTTCGAAAATGTTCTGGACGACGGACCGGTAGAGTTCTTCCTTGGTGGCGAAATAATAGTGGAGATTTGCCTTTGGCAGCCCCGCCAGGTCGGCGATCAACTGCATCGTGGCGCCACCGAACCCAGCCTCCGCGAACACCTTTTCGGCGGCGAGCAGGATGGCTTTTTCATTCTCCCGCCTTATATCCTGTCGCCGCATCGGACGGGTGGATTCGGTCATGTCTCCCCCAAGATTCTCGTTGACCGCTTGGTCAGCTTGTGTAGTCTGAAAGTTGACCATACGGTCAGGATGCAAACCACTCAAGGGGCGACAAGACCCCTGGTGAAAATGGGAACCGCAAATGGCCGCACCCGGCGAAAATCTGCGAATCAATTCAGACCGTTTGTGGGGTTCCATCATGGAGATGGCGAAGATCGGCCCCGGCATTGCCGGCGGCAACAATCGCCAGACCGTGACCGACGAGGATGGCGAGGGCCGCCATCTATTCAAGCGCTGGTGCGATGCCGCCGGGCTCGAAATGGGCGTCGACGAGATGGGCACGATGTTTGCCCGCCGCGAAGGCACCGATCCCAGCCTGCCGCCGGTCTATGTCGGCAGCCATCTCGACACGCAGCCGACCGGCGGCAAGTATGACGGCGTGCTCGGCGTGCTGGGCGGGCTGGAAGTCGTGCGCTCGCTCAACGATCTCGGTATCAAGACCAGACATCCGATCGTCGTCACCAACTGGACGAACGAGGAAGGCGCGCGCTTCGCGCCGGCGATGATGGCGTCGGGCGTGTTCGCCGGCGTGCTCGACCAGGCCGACGTCTACCAACATGTCGACAAGGACGGCAAAAAGTTCGGCGAGGAGCTCGAACGGATCGGCTGGAAGGGTACCGAGAAGGTCGGCGATCGCAAGATCCACGCCTTCTTCGAATTGCATATTGAGCAGGGGCCGATCCTGGAGGACGAAGGCATCGATATCGGCGTCGTCACCCACGGCCAGGGCCTCAAATGGCTGCAGGTGACGCTGACCGGCAAGGAAGCGCATACCGGCTCAACGCCGATGCCCAAGCGCCGCAATGCCGGGCTCGGCATGGCGCGCGTGATCGAGCTGGTGCACGAGATCGCCATGGATTACCAGCCCGACGCCGTCGGCGCGGTCGGCCACATGCAAGCCTATCCGAACTCGCGCAACATCATCGCCGGGCGCACCGTCTTCACCATCGACATCCGCTCTCCGGAGAAGGAAGTGCTCGACGCCATGGATGCGCGCATCCGCGAAGGCATCGACACGATCTGCGATGCGCTCGACATCAAATACGAGATCGAGCAGGTCGGCCATTTCGACCCGGTCACCTTCGACAAGAACTGCGTCAAGGCGATCCGCGATGCCGCCGAGCGGCTCGGCTATTCTCACCGCAACATCGTCTCCGGCGCCGGCCATGACGCCTGCTGGATCAACCGCGTCGCGCCGACCGCCATGGTGATGTGCCCCTGCGTGGACGGACTCAGCCACAACGAGGCCGAGGAAATCACCAAGGAATGGGCAGCGGCAGGCGCCGACGTGCTGTTCCACGCTGTGGTCGAGACCGCGGGGATCGTGGAGTGACCTACTAGAGCGTTTCACCGTTTCACGGAAACGGCGAAATGCTCTATCGCATTGTTTTAACGCAATTTCGGACGGAAAACCGCTTCACACTTTCCCTGAAATTGCTCCGGACCAGTCACCTCGCAAAGCCGCTCGCAAAGAAGCGCGAAAGAACAGGGGAACAGATATGACCAAAGTCATCCGCAACGGCACCGTCGTCACCGCCGACCGCACGTGGAAGGCCGACGTGCTGATGCAGCACGGCAAGATCGTCGCCATCGGCTCCAATCTGCACGGCGACCACGAGTTCGACGCCACGGGCTGCTATGTCATGCCGGGCGGCATCGATCCGCACACCCATCTCGAAATGCCGTTCATGGGCACCTATTCGGCCGACGATTTCGAATCCGGCACGCGCGCCGCGCTCTCCGGCGGCACGACGATGGTGGTCGATTTCTGCCTGCCGGCGCCGCAGCAGTCGTTGCTCGAAGCGCTGCAGATGTGGGACAACAAGACGTCGAAAGCCTCCTGCGACTATTCCTTCCACATGGCGATCACCTGGTGGGGCAAGCAGGTGTTCGACGAGATGGCAACGGTGGTCGACAGGGGCATCACCTCGTTCAAGCACTTCATGGCCTATAAGGGCGCGCTGATGGTCGACGACGACGAGATGTACTCGTCGTTCCAGCGCTGCGCCGATCTCGGCGCGCTGCCGCTCGTCCATGCCGAGAACGGCGACGTTGTCGCGGCGCTCTCGCAAAAGCTTCTGGCCGCCGGCAACAACGGCCCCGAGGGACATGCCTATTCGCGTCCGCCGGAGGTGGAAGGCGAGGCGACAAACCGCGCCATTATGATCGCCGACATGGCCGGCGTGCCGCTCTATGTCGTGCATGTCTCCTGCGAGCAGAGCCACGAAGCGATCCGCCGCGCCCGCCAGAAGGGCATGCGGGTGTTCGGCGAGCCGCTGATCCAGCATCTGACGCTCGACGAGACGGAGTATTTCAACAAGGACTGGGACCACGCGGCGCGCCGTGTGATGAGCCCGCCCTTCCGCAACAAGCTGCACCAGGACTCGCTGTGGGCCGGCCTGCAGGCCGGCTCGCTGCAGGTCGTGGCGACCGACCACTGCGCCTTCACCACCAAGCAGAAAAGAAATGGCGTCGGCGACTTCACCAAGATCCCGAACGGCACGGGCGGGCTCGAAGACCGCTTGCCGGTGCTGTGGACCAGAGGCGTCAACACCGGGCGGCTGACGATGAACGAGTTCGTCGCGGTGACCTCGACCAACATCGCCAAGATCCTCAACATGTACCCGAAGAAGGGCGCGATCGTCGAAGGCGCCGACGCCGACATCGTCGTCTGGGACCCGAAGCGCAAGAAGACGATCTCGGCCAAGAAGCAGCAATCGGTGATCGACTACAATGTATTCGAAGGCGTCGAGGTGACCGGCCTGCCGCGCTTCGTCTTCTCGCGCGGCGAACTCTCGATCGAGGAAGCGGACGTCAAGGCCAAGGCCGGCCATGGCGAGTTCGTCGCTCGCGAGCCGAACGCCGCGGTCAACCGGGCGCTGTCGACCTGGAAAGAGATTTCCGCGCCGCGCAAGGTGGAGCGGACCGGCATTCCGGCCACCGGCGTCTGACCATGCGGGCTCTTCATCTTGCAATCGCGGCGACTGCTTTGCTGGCCGCCAGCCAGGCAGTCGCTGGGGGCATAGACCTCAGCAAGCCTTATGGCGACAAATATGGCTGCATCAACAAGAACGGCCAGGAAGTGGCCGCCGACAAGATGCTGCTTTTGACCGACAAGGAACTGATCACGGCGGCCAGCGCCTGCACCTTCAGCGACAAGCAGGCCCAGGCCGACGGATCGCTGGTGGTGACGGCAAAATGCGAGGCCGAAGGCGAAGAGGGGCAGGCGCCGGCCAAATTCACCATCAAGCGCAGTGCGAAGAATGCGAAGAAGCTGGTGGTGTCCGACGAGGACGGCAATGTGATGGGCGAAGTCGCGCGATGCAAATGACGGCGATCCCGTCAGTTCCTGTGAGACGTATTCGTTCTGGCCGCATTTATGCGACGCCAAGCGCCGCTTGGCTGCAAAATGCCCTAGGCAACAAGCCCATCCAGTTCCGGCAGCAGGACGACGCTTTCCTGTTCGTTGGGATCGGTGCGGGCGATGACCGCCGAGGACGGGGCGCCGCTCAGATTGGCCGGCAGATGCGGAACGCCCGCCGGAATGTAGAAGAGGTCGCCGGCCTTGACGACGATATGATGCTCGAGCCGGTCGCCGTACCAGGTGTGGACTTCGCCCGAGAGCACGTAGATGGCCGTCTCGTGGCTTTCATGCATATGCGCCTTGGCGCGGGCGCCGGGCGGCATGGTGAGAAGATGCATGCAGATGCCGGACGAGCCGACGGTCTCGGCGGCGATGCCGGCGAAATAACTCAGCCCCTGCTTGCCCTGATAGGTGCTTTCGGGGCGAACGAGATGACAGGTGGGTTTAGGCGGCATCGGCAAGGCTCCGGGCGGCGTCGATCGGGTGGGACAGGACGAGTGGAAAGCAACGCTATCATAAAATCAACCGGATTGCGGACAGCGCCGCGGCGGCTGCGAAAGGCAGGCTGCAGCCGATGATCGAACAGCCGCCAGCCGTCGTTTCGGCAAGTAAGCTCGGCCTCACCTTCCAGACCAATGACGGTCCGGTGCAGGCGCTGTCCAATGTCGATCTGACCATTGGCAAGGGCGAATTCGTCTCCTTCATCGGTCCATCCGGCTGCGGCAAGACCACCTTGCTGCGCGTCATCGCCGACCTGGAAAAGGCGACTTCGGGGACGATCGCGGTCAACGGGCTGACGCCCGAGCAGGCGCGCGAGAAGCGCTCCTACGGCTATGTGTTCCAGGCCGCCGCCCTGTTCCCGTGGCGCACGATCGAGCGCAACGTTGCGCTGCCGCTGGAGGTCATGGGCCTGAGCCAGGCCGAGCAGGCGGAGCGCATCAAGCGCACGCTGGCGCTCGTCAACCTCTCGGGCTTCGAGAAGAAATATCCCTGGCAGCTTTCCGGCGGCATGCAGCAGCGCGCCTCGATCGCGCGCGCCTTGGCCTTCGATGCGGACCTGCTCCTGATGGACGAGCCGTTCGGCGCGCTCGACGAGATCGTGCGGGACCATCTGAACGAGCAGCTCCTCGAGCTCTGGGACCGCACCAACAAGACGATTTGCTTCGTCACCCATTCGATCCCCGAGGCGGTGTACCTGTCGACCCGCATCGTGGTGATGTCGCCGCGCCCCGGCCGCGTCACCGACATCATCGAATCGACGCTGCCAAGAGAGCGGCCGCTCGACATCCGCGAGACGCCGGAGTTTTTGGCGATCGCCGCGCGCGTGCGGGATGGCCTGAGGGCAGGGCACAGCTATGATGATTGAGGGGAGGGCGAATCAGTGCGGACGAAGCCTCCACGCCTTCGTCATCCTAGGGCGGAGCGACGCGAAGCGGAGCGCAGACCCTAGGATCCATGCCGTGACGCCGGCCGAAGGGTCCAAACGGTGCAGAATGGTCGCTAACCGCCGCAGGGCGCGGGGAGCTGTATTCTGCACCGCTGCGGAGCGGAGAAGTAACGGCATGGATCCTAGGGTCTGCGCTGCGTCGCTTCGCTCCTTGCTCCGCCCTAGGATGACGAGATGGCGGTGGGCGGCTCCTGTCGCGCAGGCCGCTACACACCTGCTCCGCTCTAGGGTGACGAAGAGCACTAGCGCCGCCGCAATGGCAACCAAGGCTCCCGGCCTTCGCTTCGCTCCGGCCACCCTCTCCCCGTGGGGGAGAGGAGACGGGCGGCGCTAGATGGACTCCTTCCGCTCGAAAATCATCCCCGTCACCGCCATCCTCGCCGGCGTGGTGGTGCTCTGGTACGTCTTCGCCGTCATCCTCAACGCGCCGTTCCAGCGCGACCTGGACACGCGTGCGAATGAAACTCCCGGCACCGTAGAGTTCATCGGCAAGACGCTGTCGCAGCCGAAGCCGACGCTGCCGGCGCCGCATCAGGTGGCGGTGAATTTCTTCGAAAACACCTTCCTGCGGTCCGTCACGTCGAACCGCAGCCTGGTCTACAACGCCTGGGTGACGCTGTCCTCGACGCTGCTCGGCTTCGCCTTCGGCACGGCGCTCGGCATCCTCATCGCGGTCGGCATCGTGCATGTGGCGACGCTCGACCGCAGCCTGATGCCGTGGATCATCGCTTCGCAGACCATTCCGATCCTGGCGGTGGCGCCGATGATCATCGTGGTGCTGGCGGCGATCGGCATCACCGGCCTGATTCCCAAGGCGCTGATCTCGACCTATCTGTCGTTCTTCCCCGTCGCGGTCGGCATGGTGAAAGGCCTGCGCTCGCCAGAGCTCATGCATCTCGACCTGATGCACACCTACAATGCCAGCGCCTCGCAGACCTTCTGGAAATTGCGCGTGCCGGCCTCGGTGCCGTTCCTGTTCACCTCGATGAAGGTGGCGGTGGCGGCGAGCCTTGTCGGCGCCATCGTCGGCGAACTGCCGACGGGCGCGGTCGCCGGCATCGGCGCGAAGCTGCTCGCCGGCGCCTATTACAGCCAGACGATCGATATCTGGTCGGCTTTGGTCGCAGGCTCGATCGTCGCGGCGCTGCTGGTGATGGTCGTCGGCATTGCCGGACGCCTCGTCGACCGCGCCATGGGCGGGAGGCCAGCATGACCTGGTTGAAACCGTCCTGGCAATCGGTGCTGGCGATTGCGCTCAGCCTCATCGCCTTAGCGCTCGGCGCAATGACGAAGCCGGAAGCCGCCGCGCTGGCAGAGCCGGCCGCAACGCTCGCGTATCCTTATATGGGCGCGAAGGGGCTGATCATCGGGCTGTTGCTCCTCGCGGCACTGGTCTCGGTCACAAAGCTGACGCCGATGGTCGAGGCCATCGTGCTGTTCGTCGGCGCCCATGCCGCCGCCTGGCTCCTGATCAAGGGCATAGCCGGTTTCGAGGGTACGGCACTGGCGCCATATTTCCTGCTGCTCGCCGCTGCCTGGCTGCTTGCCTGGCGCTGCGTTGCCTTGCTCGCCTCGTTGCGTCCGAGCGAAAGCGTCTCAAGGAACGCATTGCGCCTGATCATCCCGGCGATCTTCGGCGCCTGGATCCTGATCATCTGGGAAGCGGTGACGCGCGGCGCCGGCATCCCCTTCATCCTTCTGCCGCCGCCGAGCGCCATCGGCGCGCGTATCGCCAACTCGCTGCCGATCTTGGGGTCGGACGTGCGGCAGACGATCTTCAAGGCGGTGCTCATTGGTTACATCGTCGGCAATCTCGCCGGCTTCGCCGTCGCCATCCTCGCCGACCGCGTGCCGTTCCTGCGGCGCGGGCTGCTGCCGATCGGCAATATGGTCTCGGCGCTGCCGATCATCGGCGTGGCGCCCATCATGGTCATGTGGTTCGGCTTCGACTGGCCGTCCAAGGCCGCGGTCGTCATCATCATGACCTTCTTCCCGATGCTGGTGAACACGGTCGCGGGGCTCGCCGCATCCGGGCATATGGAGCGCGACCTGATGCGCACCTATGCGTCGGGCTATTGGCCGACCTTGCTGAAGCTCAGGCTTCCGGCGGCAATGCCGTTCATCTTCAACGCGCTGAAGATCAACTCGACGCTGGCGCTGATCGGCGCCATCGTCGCGGAGTTCTTCGGCACGCCCGTGGTCGGCATGGGATTCCGCATTTCGACGGAAGTCGGGCGGATGAACATCGACATGGTGTGGGCCGAAATCGCAGTTGCAGCCCTTGCGGGTTCGGTCTTTTATGGCGTGGTCGCTCTCGTCGAGAGAGCCGTCACGTTTTGGCATCCCTCTGTCCGAGGTGGATAGGGGCGGTGGGTTTTGGGTGCTAACTTCAGAGGGTAATAAGATGAAAAGACTGCTGATTTCTGCTTTGGCCGGCGCCATGTCGCTGGCCGCCTTCCAGGCGATGGCCGCCGACAAGGTGACGCTGCAGCTGAAATGGGTCACGCAGGCCCAGTTCGCCGGCTATTATGTCGCCAAGGCCAAGGGCTTCTATGACGCCGAAGGCCTCGACGTCGACATCAAGCCGGGCGGCCCGGATATCGCGCCGGAACAGGTGATCGCCGGCGGCGGCGCTGACGTCATCGTCGACTGGATGGGCGGCGCGCTCGCGGCCCGCGACAAGGGCGTTATGCTCGTCAACATCGCCCAGCCGTTCAAGAAGGCGGGCATGGAACTGGTCTGCCCCAAGGCCGGCCCGATCAAGACGGAAGCCGACTTCAAGGGCCATACGCTCGGCGTCTGGTTCTTCGGCAACGAATATCCGTTCTACGCCTGGATGAACAAGATCGGTCTCAAGACCGATGGCGGCCCGGACGGCGTGACCGTGCTCAAGCAGAGCTTCGACGTGCAGCCGCTGATCCAGAAGCAGGCCGACTGCATCTCGGTCATGACCTATAACGAATACGGCCAGGTGCTGGACGCCGGCTACAAGCCGGAAGACCTTGTCGTGTTCAACTACTCGGCGATGGGCAACGACCTTCTGGAGGACGGGCTCTACACGCTCGAGGACAAGCTCAAGGACCCGGCCTTCGAGGACAAGATGGTACGCTTCGTGCGCGCCTCGATGAAGGGCTGGAAATACGCCACCGAGAACACCGACGAGGCGGCCGAGATCGTCGTCGACGCCGGCGGCCAGGACGAGAACCACCAGAAGTTCATGATGAAGGAAGTGGCCAAGCTGATCGACAATGCCGACGGCAAGCTGATCCCGGCTGCTTACGAGCGCACCGCCAAGGCGCTGCTCGACCAGAAGATCATCAGCAAGGAGGCGAGCGGCGCCTACACGACCGCGATCACCGACAAGGCGATCAAGTAAGCTCCGCTCTCAACGCGGAAGGTGGAAAGGGGCGGGCGACCGCCCCTTTTTCGTGCCCGCCGGTAAAATGTGCGTGTGCCGGGATACTTCCTGCGATCCAGCCGTTAATTGGCGCATCCGTGCGCCGGGGAGCCGCCAAGGATGCTGCAATCAACGGAGGTCTTCATGCGCATCCTATCCGTACCGATGCTTTCGGCTTTGGCTGCTTCGACCGCCTTACTTCTCGCATCGCCGGCCATGGCCGAGACGATGAAGTTCAAGGCGACGCTCGACGGCAGCCAGCAGAGCCCGCCCGTCACCACCAAAGGCAAGGGCACAGCGACGCTCACCTTCGACACCACCAGCAAGAAGCTCAGCTGGAACGTCAAATATTCCGGCCTCAGCGGGCCTGCCGTGGCCGCCCACATCCACGGGCCGGCGGATATGGGCGCGAATGCGGATCCGGTCATCCCGTTCAAGAAGCTGAAAAGCCCGATCAAGGGATCGGCGACGCTGACGGACGCGCAAGCGGCCGACCTGGAGGCCGGCAAATACTACGTCAACGTCCATACCGCCAAGAACAAGGACGGCGAGATCCGCGGGCAGATCGAGAAGTCAGGCGGAGCGATGTAGCGCCCGACAGAATCGCGATCCATTCGGAAGTCGGCGGGCCGGCGCTCAGGCCTTATTGCGTATCTGCGTCAGCGTGCGGGTGGGCGTGATCGCTTCGGGATCGAGCTTGATCTCGACGATCGCCGGCTTGCCGCTGGCCTGCGCGCGTTCGAAGGCCCGCGCGAAGTCGGCGGTTTTTTCCACCGTCTCGCCATGGCCGCCATAGGCGCGGGCCAGCGCCGCGAAGTCCGGGTTCCGGAGTTCGGTGGCGACGACGCGGCTCGGATATTCCCGTTCCTGATGCATGCGGATCGTGCCGTAGATGCCGTTGTTGACGACGATCACGATGATCGGCAGGTCATATTGGACAGCCGTCGCGAACTCCTGGCCGTTCATCAGGAAGCAGCCGTCGCCGGCGAAGGCCACCACGGTGCGGTCCGGGAACAGTGATTTGGCCGCAACCGCGGCCGGCGTGCCGTAGCCCATCGAGCCGGAGGTGGGTGCGGCCTGGGTGCCGAAGCGGCGGTTGCGGTAGAAGCGATGCACCCAGGTGGCGTAGTTGCCGGCGCCATTGGTCAGGATGGCGTCTTCCGGCAGGATTCTTCCGAGATGCTCGATGATCGGACCCATCTGCACTGGGCCAGGGCCGGTCTGCGGCGGCGTCGACCATTCGAGATAGGCGGCATGCGCCTTTTCCGTTTCGGCCGCCCAGGAAGGCTGGGCCGCAGGCTTGCGCCTGGCGAAAGCCTCGACAAAGGCGGCGGGCGAGGCGTTGATGGCTATCGTCGGCCGGTAGACGCGGCCGAGCTCGCCGGCATCGGCATGGACATGCACCAGCGCCTGGTCGGGATAGGGGCTTTTCAGCAGCGTGTAGTCGGAAGACGGCATTTCGCCCAGGCGGCCGCCGATCAAAAGCACCACGTCGGCCTGCTTGATCCGCTCCGCCAGCTTCGGATTGATGCCAATGCCGACATCGCCGGCATAGTTCGGATGCAGATGGTCGAACAGCATCTGGCGGCGGAAGGAGCAGCCGACCGGCAGCGACCAGGCCTCGGCGAACGTGCGCATATGCGCCACGGCTTCTTCGTTCCAGCGCGTGCCGCCGAGAATGACGAAGGGACGCTTGGCGTTGGCGAGGAGCATTTGCAGCGCGTCGAGCTCGGCTTCGCCCGGACGCGTTTCGACCGGCGTGTGCGGCAGCGCCGCCGGTGCCTCGACCTCGCTGGTCAGCATGTCCTCCGGCAGCGAAATGACAACCGGGCCCGGGCGGCCCGAAGTCGCGACGGCGAAGGCGCGGGTGACGAATTCCGGGATGCGCGCGGCATCGTCGATCTCGACCACCCATTTGGCGATGTCGCCGAAGAAGCGCTTGTAGTCGACCTCCTGGAAGGCTTCGCGCTCCTTGGCATGGCTGGCGACCTGGCCGATGAACAGGATCATCGGCACCGAATCCTGCATGGCGATATGGACGCCGGCTGAGGCGTTGGTGGCTCCGGGGCCGCGGGTGACGAAGCAGATGCCGGGCTTGCCGGTCAGCCTCCCCTGGCAGTCGGCCATCATCGCGGCGCCGCCTTCCTGGCGGCAGACGATGGTGCGGATCGAAGAGTCATGCAGGGCGTCGAGCACCGCGAGATAGGATTCGCCAGGAACGCAGAAAATGCGGTCGGCGCCGTTCGCCTCGAGCGCCTCGACGATCAGTTGTCCGCCGGTCTTCATTTTGCTGATCTCTCCAGTTCGGCAAGGATTTCTGCAGTGTGCTCGCCAAAGCGCGGCGAGGGGCGCTCATAGACGAGCGGCGTGCCAGACATCACCATCGGCGCGCGCACCGAAGGCAGGCGATTGCCATGGCCGTCGTCGAGGTCGAGCCGCATGCCGCGCGCGATCGTCTGCGGATCGGCGAACATCTGGCCGATCGTGTTGATCGGGCTCGCCGGGACGCCGGCTGCCTCGAGCTTTGCCAAAAGCGGATCGCGATCCCAAGCGGCGAGGGTTTCGACGATCGTCTGGCGCAGCTTCACGCGGTTGGCGACGCGGGCAGGGTTGGTGGCGAAATCCGGGTTGGCGGGTAGATCTGTAAGGCCAACAGCGGCGCAGAACTTGCCGAACTGCCCGTCATTGCCGACCGCCAGGATGATGTGGCCGTCCCGCACCGGCAGGACCTCGTAAGGGGCGATGTTCATGTGCGCATTGCCCATCTGCACCGGCGACTTGCCGGAAACCAGATAGTTGAGGTTCTGATTGCCGAGCGCGGCGATCTGGCTGTCGAACAGCGCCATGTCGATGTGCTGGCCCTCGCCGGTCCTTTCGGCATGGCGAAGTGCCGCCTGGATGGCGATCACCGAATAGAGACCGGTGAAGATATCGGAGATGGCGACGCCGGCCTTCTGCGGCTCGCGGCCCGGCTCGCCGGTGATCGACATCATGCCGGCCATGGCCTGGATGATGAAATCGTAGCCCGCGCGCGGCGCATAGGGTCCGTCCTGGCCGAAGCCGGTGATCGAACAATAGACGAGGCGCGGATTGATCGCCTTCAGGCTCTCATAGTCGAGGCCGTATTTCTTCAGGCCGCCGAGCTTGAAGTTCTCGATCAGCACGTCGGCGGTGGCGACGAGCTTGCGCAGCGTCTCGGCGCCCTCAGGCCTGGAGAAGTCGACGGCGATCGAACGCTTGCCGCGATTGCAGGAGTGGTAATAGGCGGCCGAGAGGTTCTCGCCGTCATGGCTCATGACGAAGGGCGGACCCCATTTGCGGGTATCGTCGCCGCCATCCGGGCTCTCGACCTTGATGACATCGGCGCCGAGATCGGCGAGCAACTGCCCAGCCCAGGGACCGGCCAGGATACGGGCGAGTTCGATAACGCGGATGCCTTTCAGCGGAGGTTCGGCCATGGATCACCGTGGTTAAACAAAGCGCAGCCTCTATCAACACGCACCCGCCGTGTCACGACCCATGCGATAGGCCACCGCGTCAGGATTTCAGCACGCCGTCGGCCCAGGCGGCGAAGTCGTCCATGACGACGTCTCGATTGACCTCGTTCAGGCTTTCGTGCCGCGTTTCCGGGTAAACCTTTGAAACCAGATTCGAAAAGCCCATTGCCCGCATGCGCTTCGCCAGGTGATGGACGGCCTTGCCGTAGTCCGACGCCGGGTCCTTCTCGCCGCCGACAAGATTGACGAAGAGGTCGCGCCGGACGCCGGCGAAACTGGAATCCTTACCGGCGTGCTGCGCCATATTGACGACATCGCGCCACATCGAGATGGAGGCGTCCCAGCCGCAGAGCGGATCGGCGACATATTTGTCGACCTCGACGGGGTCGCGCGACAGCCAGTCGAACAGGGTCCGGTGGTTGGGCACCGCCTTGCCCCAGGCCTGGAAGGTGAGCTTGGGCAGAAGGCGCGAGGGCACGTCGGAGCCGAGCCGCATTCGCTCCCAGCCTAGAATGCCAAGCGCCAGCTGGCCGAGCAGGCCAGCTGAGAAATTGCCGTTCCAGATCGCTGCGGCATGGACACGCCCGGAGTGGCGCAGAACGAAGTTGAGCGCGATGGATGCGCCCAGCGAATGTCCAAAAACGATCACCGGCAAGCCCGGATGCCCGGTCGCGATCAGGTCGTGAACGGCATCGACATCGGCGATCACCTTGGCGATGCCGTCGGTATCCGCGAATTTGCCGAGCGGCGCGTCGGGCGCCTTTGTCGCGCCATGGCCACGATGGTCATGGGCATAGACATGGAAACCTCTTTGGCTGAGGAAATCGGCAAAGCGCGCATAGCGCGCCGCGTGCTCGGCCAGGCCGTGGTTGATCTGGACTACGGCGCGCGGATTTCCGGCGGCTTCCCTCACATAAAGGTTGAGCTCAGCCCCGGTCGGTGAGGCCAGGCTGGTTTGCTTGTCGAATGGCATGTCTCGCTCCCCCGGAGACTGTTGGGCGACGGCTTTGCCGGCGTCAAGTGGACAAGGGTGCTTGCGGACACGCCGATGAAAGCGTTCAGCTGGGGATTGTTTTTTCGCGCGGCGAAAAAGATCGCAATTCTGACACGTCGGCTGTTCTAGTGTGACGAATCCAATACGGTTCAATGATCGCCGGGAGAGCGGGATGCGGGTTTGGGCATTGTGGGGTTCGATAGCTCTGACTGTGGCTGGTGCCGGACTGGCGCATGCCGACGTGAAGATGAGCGGCACTTTCGTGTCCGATAGCGCGTGTCCGGCGACGCAGGCCATCAAGAGCGGCAAGAATCCAGGCAACATCTCGACCGAAGCCGGGAAGAGCTACGATCTCCTTGCCGGCAACAAGGACGAGCCCACCCATTATCTGATCCAGGTGCCCGGAGCTGATCCGGAGCGGCGCTGGGTGAAGATCAGTTGCGGCCATGTCACCGGCGGCAGCGCTTCCGCCACGCCGGCGCCCTCCAGCCAGACCAAGCCGTCGTCAGCCTCCGGAAAACCTGAATATGTTTTTGCGCTGAGCTGGCAGCCGGCTTTCTGTGAGACCAAGGCCAGCAAGCCCGAATGCAAGGCCCAGAGCCCGAGCGAGTTCGATGCGTCGCACTTCACCCTGCATGGGCTATGGCCGCAGCCGAACGGCAATTTCTATTGCCAGGTGTCGGCGAGCGACAAGGCCAATGACAATCCGGCGCATTGGGGAGACCTGCCGCCGGTCGATCTCGACGCAAACACGCGCGCCGAGCTCGACCAGGTGATGCCGGGCACGGCCTCCAAGCTCGAGCGCCACGAATGGATCAAGCACGGCACCTGCTACGGCAAGAGCCAGCAGGAGTATTTCTCAGACGCGCTCAATCTGATGCGGGCGGTGAACGGCTCGGCGGTGCGCGATCTCTTCAACAAGAACATCGGCAAGCAATTGACCTCGGACCAGATCCGCGGCGCTTTCAACGAAGCCTTCGGCGCCGGCGCGGGCGACCGCGTGCGCGTGTCCTGTCTGGTCGACCCGTCGAGCGGCAGGCGTTTGATCGGTGAGATCACGCTCGGCCTGTCTGGTCCGATCAACGCCGACAGCAAGCTCGCCGATCTCCTGATGGCGTCGGCGCCGACAGCCAAGGCCGGTTGCCCGAAGGGCACGGTCGACGCGATCGGCTTCCAGTAAGCGGCAGTTTCGGTCAGGCCGAAGTCAGGCCGATTTTGGGGCCGCCTGCAAGATGATCGCCTCGCTGCCGGGCTCGCCGACAACGCGGTCGCGGCCGCTCAGCTTGGCCTTGTAGAGGCGCTGGTCGGCGAGCGCGAAAATGTCGGCGAGGCAGCGCGTCGTTTCGCTGACGGTGGAGACGCCGGCGCTTACGGTGATGTTGAAACGGTTGGTGTGCGCCGAGGTCTTGACGGCGTTCCTGATGGTCTCGCCGAGCAGCCTGGCGGGCGCGTGCGACTGTTGCGTCAGCACGGCGAATTCCTCGCCGCCGATGCGGAACACCTGATCGTTGCCGCCGGCCGTCTCGGCCAGCAGCACAGCCATCGATTTCAGCACTTTGTCGCCCTCGGCGTGGCCGAAGCGGTCGTTGATCGACTTGAAATGGTCGACGTCGACGATGAGCAGGCTGAGCGGCTTGCCCATCCTGATGGCGGCCGACACGGCGGACTCGCCGTCGGCATCGAAGCTGCCGCGATGAAGCAAGCCGGTGAGGCCGTCGCGGCCGACATATTTGATCAGCGCTTCGTAGCGCTCGCGATAGGTGAGGGTGTCGAAGATGTCGGAGAGGCCGCGCGGCACCGCGACATCATCGTCCTCGACCCATTTGAGATAGGCGACGAGCATGCCGCTGTAGGCGAGTGCTGCGCCCATCTTGGCGAGCCAGCCGCCGAAGAAGACCTCGATGGGCGCGCCGGCGACGAAATGCAGCGCGGTGAAGAAGCCGGCTTGGTCGAAGGTGAGCACGCAGGCGACCGATGCGAGGATGCGCATGAACGGCCTGGCGCGCAGATAGGCGCCGAGCTTCTCGTAGAGCAGGATGATCAGGATGGCGTCGATGAAGAGCAGCGTCGTGCCCCAGACCATCAGCCAGCCCATCTCGTCGATGAAGGCGATGTTGGGCATTCTGCCGTCGGGAAGCGGCGAAACGGCGTGCAGGCGCAGGATCAGCACCAGGCCGATCATTAGTGCGTTGCCGAGCAGAAGGCCGTAGATCGGCTGGCGGACGGTCGCCGCATCCTCCTTCATGTAGAGCAGGAGGATCATCACCAGCTTGCCGGAGAAGAGCACCGCGGAACCCGGCGACACCAGCCCGAACGGCAGCGCGACATAGAAGACGCTGGCAAGATAGGTTTCGAGGAAATGCATGACGCCGAGCGCGCAGATGAACACGCCAAGCCCGATGCGGCGCCGGAAGCGGAAAAGCGTGACCATGGCGCCGAAATAGAGAACCGCTTCGGCAAGGAGCAGGGCACCGTTCAGCACGTCGTCGATCCGATCCTTCCCCGAAACCGCGGCAGGGCCGCGATTTCCCAGCCTAGCATCGTTTTGAAGGCGAATGGTTAATCGCTTCTTTCGCACGATTGCGGGGCGACGAAAGCTGTCGACGGACTTTGGGGCAAACCGGCAAATGCGCGGATTGGCCGTCTCGTGCCGAAAGCGATTGCCGTTCGGCGCTTCATCGCCTACATAGCGCGCAAACCCCCATCCACCTTGACACTTCAGTTTCCAGGGAAAGCGCGCGTGGCTCGCCAGTTCATCTATCACATGTCCGGCCTGTCGAAGGCCTATGGCACCAAGAAGGTGCTCGATAATGTTCACCTGTCCTTCTATCCGGACGCCAAGATCGGCATTCTCGGCCCCAACGGCTCGGGCAAGTCGACGATCCTGCGCATCATGGCCGGGCTCGACAAGGAGTTCCAGGGCGAGGCGTGGCTGGCCGAGGGCGCGACCGTCGGCTACTTGGCGCAGGAGCCGCAGCTCGACGCAGGCAAGACCGTGCGCGAAAACGTCATGGACGGCGTCGCCAGGAAGACGGCCATCATCGAGCGCTACAACGAGCTGATGATGAACTATTCCGACGAGACGGCCGACGAGTCGGCCAAGCTCCAGGACGAGATGGACCGCCTCAACCTGTGGGACCTCGAACAGCAGGTCGAGATGGCGATGGACGCGCTGCAGTGCCCGCCGCCGGACTCCGAAGTGACCAACCTGTCGGGCGGCGAGCGCCGCCGCGTGGCGCTGTGCCGGCTGCTGCTCGAACAGCCCGACCTCTTGCTGCTCGACGAACCGACCAACCACCTCGACGCCGAGACCACGCAATGGCTGGAAAAGCACCTGCGCGACTATCCGGGTTCGGTGCTGATCATCACTCACGACCGCTACTTCCTCGACAACGTCACCGGCTGGATCCTGGAGCTCGACCGCGGCCGCGGCATTCCGTACGAGGGCAACTACACCAAATATCTCGACGCCAAGGCCAAGCGCCTGATCCAGGAGGGGCGCGAGGACGACGCCCGCCAGAAGGCGATCTGGCGCGAGCGCGAGTGGATCCAGTCCTCGCCCAAGGCGCGCCAGACCAAGTCCAAGGCGCGTATCAAGGCCTATGAGGAACTGGTCGAGCAGTCGCAGAGCCGCAAGCCGACCGACACGCAGATCGTCATCCCGTCGAGCGAGCGCCTCGGCAATGTCGTCATCGAGGTCGAGGGCCTCGACAAGGGCTTTGGCGACGAACTGCTGATCGAGAACCTGTCGTTCAAGCTGCCGCCGGGCGGCATCGTCGGCGTCATCGGCCCGAACGGCGCCGGCAAGACGACGCTGTTCAAGATGATCACCGGGCAGGAGACGCCGGATGCCGGCACGATCCGCAAGGGCGAGACGGTGCGGCTCGGCTATGTCGACCAGAGCCGGGACGCGCTCGATCCGAACAAGACGGTGTGGGAAGAGATTTCCGGCGGCGCCGAGGTCATCAAGCTCGGCAAGCACGAGGTCAACAGCCGCGCCTACTGCTCGTCCTTCAACTTCCGCGGCGGCGACCAGCAGCAGAAGGTCGGCAACCTGTCGGGCGGCCAGCGCAACCGCGTGCATCTGGCCAAGATGCTGAAGGGCGGCGGCAATGTGCTCTTGCTCGACGAACCGACCAACGACCTCGACACCGAAACGCTGGGCGCGCTGGAAGACGCGCTCGAAGCCTATGCCGGCTGCGCCGTCATCATCAGCCACGACCGCATGTTCCTCGACCGCATGGCCACCCACATGCTCGCCTTCGAGGGCGACGCGCATGTCGAATGGTTCGAAGGCAATTTCGAGGAATATGAGAAGGACAAGCTGCGCCGCCTCGGCGCCGAAGCGGCGACCCCGCACCGCATGACGCACAAGCGGCTGACGCGGTAGCATCGGTCCGGAGGGGCGGCGAACAGAGCGAGGTTCTCACATGGCTGACTGGTCCGCCGCCCAATATCTGAAGTTCGAGGATGAGCGCACGCGGCCCGCGCGGGACCTGGTGGCGCAGGTGCCGGTCGATTTTCCGCGTCGCGTCGTCGACATCGGCTGTGGCCCGGGCAACTCCACAGAGCTTCTGGTCGAGCGCTGGCCGGATGCGCAGGTCAGCGGCTTCGACACCTCGCCCGACATGATCGAGAAGGCGAGGGCGCGGCTGCCCAATGTCAATTTCGAGCTGGCCGATGCCGCCGGATGGCAGCCCGAGCATCCCGTCGACGTCATCTTCGCCAACGCCGTCTTCCAGTGGCTGCCGGAGCATCCGGCGGTGTTCCAGCGGCTGATGGGACTTTTGGCGCCGGGCGGCGCCTTGGCTGTCCAGATGCCCGACAATCTCGGCGAAGCCTCGCACCAGCTGATGCGCGAGACAGCGGCGGAAGTGCCGTTCGCGGCCAAGCTCAAGGGCGCCGCGCGCGCCCCGCTGCCGCCGGTGTCCTTCTATTACGATCTGTTGTCGCCGCTCGCCGACCGGCTCGACATCTGGCACACCATCTACAACCATCCACTGGCCGATGCCGAAGCGATCGTCGAATGGGTCAAGTCGACCGGGCTGAAGCCGTTCCTCGATCCGCTCGAAGCGGATGAGAAGAAGATGTTCCTCGACAGCTATACGGCCAAGATCGCCGAGGCCTATCCGAAGACCACGAACGGCAAGGTGCTGCTGCGCTTCCCGCGGATATTCATCGTCGCCAAACGCGCTTAGGGTGTGTCGATATTCAGGTGATGCCGGCCTGCGAATGGCGGTTTCCCGCGCTTCCGGTGCTCACGTACTTCAAGTACGCTCCGCTCCGGTTCTCGGAACCCACCCAGTTTGATCGCTTCGCGCCCGTCTTCGACTCCGACCCGGCCTGACCTAAATCTCAACACACCCTCACTCGCCTGCTGCTTGACCGGTTTGCGCCGTCATGCGCATTTCATCCATCTGGACCACGGTCGGCCATCCCTTGGAGGGGGCCGCAGGGCAGGGGGTGGCGAATGACATTGGGCAAGATCGGGCTCGCAGGCTGCTTGTGCATGGCTGCGGTGGTTTTTCTTTCGACGGCAGCCGAGGCCAAGCCGGCGCGCTGCTTCACCACGGATGACGGTTATTATCCGTGCAACTACAAGGCCCTGGACGGCGAGGGCAGTTTCCGCATCTCGGCGCCGGGCTACCCCACCATCACGCTCGAGATCGACCAGCCGGGCTTTGCCTTCGGCTATGCCAGGTTCGGCAGCCGCAACCGGTCGCTGCCCGGGCAGTTCGTGCGCAGCCGCGACGATGGCGCCTGCTGGAACAACCCGCAGACCAACACCAAGGTCTGTGCCTGGTAGACGCGCTCACGGATTTGTGGGGTCACGAGTTTAAGCTGGCATAAACCGGCCAAATGCGACAAGTGTTGCGCCGGGCCGGTTCCGCGCCCACATCAAAGCCCCAAGGCCCGTGCCATTTGGTTCAACGCAATTCCGGACGGAAAACCGGTTCCCACTTTTCCTGGGATTGCTCTAGACGGATTGGACATGCATCGCGTCATCATCAGCGGCATCGGCGCCGAAATCCCTGAACCCGTCATCACCAATGAAGAGCTGGTCGCAAGCTTCAACAGCTGGGTCGATGCCGAAAATGCGCGCCGCGCCGACACCGGCGAGCCGCTCCTGCAGAAATCGGACAGCGACTTCATCGTGCATGCCTCGGGCGTGAAGAGCCGCCATGTCATCGAGCGCGACGGCATCCTCGACCCGACCCGCATGTCGCCTCGCATACCGGCGCGGCCGGACGATGCGCTGTCACTGGAGGCGGAGTTCGGCATCGCCTCGGCCAGGAAGGCGCTTGCCCATGCCGGGGTCGACGGGTCGGACATCGATCTGGTGATCTGCTCGGCTTCGCACCATCAGCGGCCCTATCCGGCCATCGCCATCGAGATGCAGGAGGCGCTGGGCACGAAAGGCGCCGGCTTCGACATGGGGCTGGGCTGCTCTTCGGCGGCGGCGGCGCTGCATGTCGCTGTCAACCTGGTAAGGGCAGGGGCGCACAAGCGCATCCTGGTGTCGACGCCCGAAATCATCACCGGCCATCTCAATTTCCGCGACCGGCAGACGCACTTCATCTTCGGCGACGCCTCGGTCGCGATGGTCGTCGAGGGACTGGCGCAAGGCGAGAAGCGGCCGGGGCGTTTCGAGGTGCTCGACACGCGCACCTGGACGCAGATGTCGAACAACATCCGCACCAATCTCGGCTATCATACGCGCACAGGCCAGGACGATCCCTATATGATCAACCTGGAAGGCAATCTCATCAAGCAGATCGGCAACAAGGTGTTCAAGGAAGTCACCGTTGCCGGCCAGAAATTCATCGTCGAGTTCCTGGCCGAGCACGGGCTGACGCCGGAAGGCATCCGCCGCTTCTGGCTGCATCAGGCCAATGCGCGCATGAATGCGATGATCCTGAAACTGTCCTTCGGCCACGATGTCGATCACGACCGCGCGCCGATGGTGCTGGAGCGGCTCGGCAACACCGCGGGCGCCGGCGCCATCGTGGCGCTGTCGGAGAACCATGCCGACATGAAGGCCGGCGATTTCGGCCTGATCTGCGCCTTCGGCGCCGGCTATTCGATCGGCGGCGCGCTGCTCAGAATGCTCTAGGTAGGTGCGAAGGGCACCAGCATCGGCACGCGCCTGGCATACTCGTCATAGGCCGGGCCGAGCTCGCCGCGCAGGAAACTCTCTTCCAGCCTCGCCTTGACGACGACGCCGACGAGCAGCAGCGCCGCGCCCGCGATACCCCATATCGTGCCTTTGACGGCCGCTGTGGCTAGGACCGACAGCAGCAGGCCGGTATAGATCGGGTGGCGCACCAGGCCATAGGGGCCGGTATCGACCACGCGATGATCGGCCTTGGCGGTGACGTTGGCCGACCATAAGCGGCCGAGATGCAGGCGCGCCCACCAGGCGAAGACGATGCCAATGGCGATCAGCGCAACGCAGATCCAGGCCTCGCCGAGCGTCGGCGTCCAGAGCCGCAACCTGCCGACATAGCCGTGTGCCGGCACGAACATCAGCACGGTGCCGGCCACCCAAAGGACGCGATAGCGTGCCTCCGACTTCAGGTCGGCGCGCTTTTTTGCGGGATCTGCCCAGGTTGCGGCAAGCATCCAGGATACCACCCAGAACAGCCAAAGCGCCGCGACGGCGTGTCCAATCTGCATGATCGAGCCTCCTCCCGATTGCGCGCGCGATCGTCTATGCGGCCGGCGCGGCAGCATTGCGGCTTGCCGCGGCCGATGAAACGGATTTGCGGTAAGAAGATCGTGATCGCCATCAAACGGTGTGATCGGATCATCAGCGCTTTCGACTGGACCGCATTCTTCGGCACCTTTAGACCAGCGGCATGCAGGAAACGAACCTGGAACTTTTCCCCGTAGCGGAACCGACGGTCGACATCGTGCCCGGCCGCAAGCTGGCGGCCAAGGCAGCGGCGCTCTATGCCGCTCCGCACGATCATTTCGAGACACGGGCGGTCGCGGAACTGCAGCTTGGCTTCGACGGTATCGCAGGTGACTTCCATGGCGGAACGACGCGGCGCTCGGGCGGGCGCGAGCCGTGGTATCCGCGCGGCACCGAGATGCGCAACGAGCGGCAATTGTCGCTTGTCGCGGCGGACGAGCTTGCCATCGTCGCCCAACGCATGGGGCTCGAGGAGATCAAGCCGGAGTGGATCGGCGCCAATCTCGTGATCGAAGGCGTGCCGCAGCTTTCGATGCTGCCGGCCGGTTCGCTGCTGTTCTTCAAGGGTGGCGTGACGCTCAAGATCGACGGCCAGAACAAGCCGTGCCGCGTTGCCGGACAGTCGATCGCCGAGCATGTCGGCGCCGCGGATCCCGGCGTTACCGCACTGCTCTTTCCCAAGGAGGCGAAACGGTTGCGCGGGCTTGTCGCCTGGGTCGAGAAGCCGGGCGTCATTCGCGCCGGCGAAGAGATTTCCGTGCGGGTGCCCGAGCAGTGGATCTATCGGACCTGACGCCTATTCGTCCTCGTCGTCTTCCTCGAGCAGGCGCGTGGCCCGCCATCGGGTCAGCACTACATTGGTCTGCTCGATGACGAAGAAGCGTGCCGAATCCCGGTCATAGCCTTCGGCGAGCAGTTTTTCGTAGTCGGTGTGGGCATGGCGGACATGGGCGATAGTCGCCAGCCACACCGCGATCGTCGGCGGCAGGGTCTTCATGTGCACCGAACCGGCGTCGGCGCGGATCTTTTCCATGTCGGCATAGGGCGCGAGGGGAAGAAGCGCAGTCAGCGCCTTGGCGATGGCGCGGCGTCGGCCAGTGGGGGCGCTCATTTCTCGCCGCGCCCGGCAATGGTCGCTTCGGGGAAGGCATCCGTGGAAGCATAATAAGGCTTGATGTCGATGATCGGTGTGCCGTCCAGCACATCGATGGCGTCGATCCCGATCCGGCCGGCCTCGACGTCGAGGCCGACAAGCTTCGCCGCATGCAGGCCGACAGGGTTCGGCCGGGCAGGGGAGCGTAGCGAGAAAACGCCTTTCGGTTCAGCCGCATGGCGCGGTTTCTGCACAATCAGATTCCGCGGCGCATGATGGAGCCAGGACAAGATGACGACATGGCTGGCGCGTTCCAGGCTTTGCAGTCCCGGGCGATAGGGCTCGTCGATCAGGACCGTCGCGCCTTTCCCGGCTTCCCGCGCGGCGCGCATGTTCTTGGGGCAATCCCCGCGACTGGCCCACGGCGAAACGATGCGGCCGATGAAGACGACATGGCCGTCCGGCCGCAACTTTGCCGGATCGGCTGCAAGAAGCGTTTCACCTTCGCGCGTCTCGAACATCCTCACCATCCCGCTGAAGAACCGTCTGCCAGGCGCGGATCACGGCTGCGCCATTTTCTTGTCCGGAAGCGACATAGCACTTGCCAGGGTTTCAAAATCGACATAAACATATCTTTATATCTTTCAACGAGAACCCGCTCATGCATGTCTCGCTCGACACAATGGTAGATACATTGAAGGCGGCTGCCGAATCCAGCCGGCTGCGCATCCTGGTGCTGCTTTCGCGCGGTGATCTTACCGTTTCCGACCTCACGGAAATCCTTGGGCAATCGCAGCCGCGGGTCTCGCGCCATCTGAAGCTTTTGCTCGATGCCGGGCTGATCGGCCGCTACCAAGAGGGGTCCTGGGCCTTCTTCAGGCTGACAGACATCGATAATTCGCGCGATTTCGTGCAGCGCCTGGTGTCGGGCATAAGCGAGGCCGATCCGCAGGTGGTGCGCGATCTCGAGCGGCTGGCGGCGGTGAAGCGCAAAAGGCAGGACCGGGCCGCCGAGTATTTCTCCGAGAATGCCGCGAGCTGGGATCATATCCGCTCGTTGCATGTGCCGGACAGGGCGGTGGAAGCCGCGCTCATAAGGCTCGTCGGCAAGCGGCCGTTCCAGTCGATGCTCGACCTCGGCACCGGCACGGGCAGGCTGCTCGAGATCTTCGCGCCGCTCTACCGGCGCGGCGTCGGCATCGACATGTCACGCGAGATGCTGAGCGTGGCGCGCGCCAATCTCGATAAGGCCGGCATCGCCAATGCGCAGGTGCGCCAGGGCGACATTTTTTCGCCGCCGGTCGAGCGCAACGCCTTCGATCTCGTCACCATCCACCAGGTGCTGCACTATCTCGACGACCCCGCCCGCGCCATCGCCGAAGCGGCGCGGCTGCTCAGGCCATCGGGCCGGCTGATCGTCGTCGACTTCGCGCCGCATAACCTCGAATTCCTGCGCGACCAGCACGCCCATATGCGGCTCGGCTTCTCCGACCGGCAAATGTCGGACTGGTTCTCGGAGGCCGGGCTCGACCTCGAGGACAGCCAGGAGTTCGAGCCGCGCGGCGGCAACGAGGCAAGGCTCACCGTCAAGCTCTGGCTCGGCCGCGACCGCCGCCTGCTGATTGCCGATCCGTCCAACGACCCGCTACCTGCCAAGACATACCCAATGGGGGAAACCGCCTGATGAACCAGTTCCGCTTTTCCCGCCGCCCCGATATTGGCGACAAGGTCCGGGTCTCGTTCGAATTCTTCCCGCCGAAGACCGACGAGATGGAAGCAAGGCTCTGGGACACGGTCACAAGGCTGGAGCCGCTCAAGCCGAAATTCGTCTCGGTGACCTATGGTGCCGGCGGCTCGACCCGCGAGCGCACGGCGCGCACGGTCAAGCGCATCCTCAACGAGACGTCGCTGACGCCGGCGGCGCATATGACCTGCGTCGACGCCGCGCGCGATCAGGTCGACACGGTCATCCGCGAGTTCGCCGACATGGGGGTCAAGCGCTTCGTCGCATTGCGCGGCGATCCGGCGGCCGGCGTCGGCACGAGCTATCGCCCGCATCCCGACGGCTACGCCAACGGCGCCGAACTGGTCGGGGCGCTGAAGAGCGTCGGCGATTTCGACATCTCGGTTTCGGCTTATCCGGAAAAGCATCCTGAAAGTCCGGATTTCGCCACCGACATCGACATGCTGAAGCGCAAGGTCGACAATGGCGCGACGCGGGCGATCACCCAGTTCTTCTTCGACAACGATCTCTATGAGCGCTATGTCGAGCGGGCGCGCCGCGCCGGCATCTACATCCCGATCGTGCCGGGCATCCTGCCGGTGCATAATTTCACCCAGGTCGCCAATTTCTCGTCGCGCTGCGGCGCGCTGGTGCCGGCATGGCTCGCCGAACGTTTCGAGGGGCTGGAGAACGACCCGCAGACGCATGCGCTGGTGGCCTCGGCCGTAGCGGCCGAGCAGGTGCTCGACCTTGTCGAACGCGGCGTCGGCGACTTCCATTTCTACACGATGAACCGCGCCGATCTCGTCTTTGCCGTCTGCCACATGATCGGCATCCGCTCGCATGAAGCAGAGGCGGCCGGTTCGGCTGCCGCATAAGGCGGGCTGCAATGGAAAAGGCCGGGTAGAACCCGGCCTTCTCGAACTGTTGGACTATTCTCGGTGCTGGTCTTCCCGGCTTTGGCGGGTCAGGGAAGAACGCCTATGATAAGGGCACCGATGAATGCGAATGCGGCACAAATCATCAAAGCGTTGATCGGCCTCGTCAGTCCCATGTCATAGCCTCCTCTTCAGAGCTATGGCAGGAGTCTAGGGTCATTTGTGCCACAGGCAAGCGGAAAACGTGCTGCAATGCGACATGATTGTGAAATCCGCGACCTGGAATTTGCCGTTAGCCGTTGAAACTCTTCGGCAAAAGCCGGCTTCGCCGTTGTGAATAAATTGTGGCGGCGGTGTGGCATGACACCGCTACCATTTACCGAACAACCGCCCGTCGATGGTGATCAGGCCGAGTCCGATCAGCGTCATGCCGCCGATCTCGAACAGCGCCAGCCGTTCGCCGAGGAAGAGGAAGCCGAGCAGCACTGCGCTGACCGGCACGATCAGGGTGACCAGCGAGGCATTGGTGGCGCCGGCCGAGGCGACGAGGTTGAAATAGAGGATATAGGCAAAGGCGGTGGAGAGCAGCGCCAGCCCCAGCACCGCGGCCCAGACCGGTGGCGAGGCCGAGAACGAGCCCGCCGGCCCATAGGCAATGAGCACGATGGGGATCATGATGATGGTCGAGGCGGTCAACTGCCCGGTGGCGATGACCGGCGAGGGCACACCCTTGAAGCGGCGCGCGATCATCAAGGCGATCGCATAGGACACGGAGGCGCCGATCAGCGCAAACTTGGCCCAGACCGGTCCGCCGAGACCGGCAACAAGGCCCGGGCCGATCATTACGGCTGTTCCCGCAACGCCGAGCGCGATGCCGGCCAGCTTGTTCCAGGAGAGCTTCTCGTCGGTCGTGAGCGCATTGGCCAGGACCAGCGTCCAGAACGGCGTCGTCGCATTGAGCACGGAGGCGACACCGGCGCCGAGCTGCGTCTGGCCGGCGAAGATCAGCGAGAAGGGCACGACATTGTTGGTGAGAGCCAGCAGGAAGAACAGGCCGGCATGCGGGAAGGCGAGCCGGAACGACGGGCCGCGCACCGCCAGATAGAGCTGGAGCGCGATCGCGGCGATGGCGACGCGAAACAGCACCAGCGCCAGCGGATGGATCTCGGACACAGCAATACGGGCAAAGAAGAACGAGCCGCCCCAGATCGCGCCGAGCAGGAGAAGCTGCGTCCAATCCTTGAGCGTCATCGGTCCGCGCGTGGGCGCGGCGGCGGTCATAGTGGACATGTCCTGTCCTCCCCAGGCCGATCGCAATCTCGGCCGTTGCACCTCACCAACCGATATCGCGTTCGCGGGCAAGGGCCACCCGAAACCTGACTGCTGGTTTAGCGTTGGCAAAATGTGCGACCAGCCGCTCCGGGTCGCCAGACACAGAACTGTTTTCTTTGGCGGCTAGCTAGGATTAATTGTGCGCGCTCCAGACCTGAGGATTCGTCCATGCAGCGATTCGAAAATGCCCGTGATGCGGCACTGGCGCTTCGTCCCGACGATCCGGTCTATTGTTTCCGCCCACAGGTGCTGAAGGCGGATGCCCTGCAGTTCATGGGCATGTTCCCAGGCAAGACCGCTTATGCGGTGAAAACCAACGGCGAGCAGATCGTGCTGAAGACGCTGGTGGAAGCCGGCGTCAGCACCTTCGACGTCGCTTCGCCCGGCGAGTTCGCCGCGGTGCGGGCAGTCTCGGCGGATGCCGAGATGCTCTACATGCATCCGGTCAAGGCGCAGTCGGACATCAAGCTGGCGCTGGAGAAATATGGCATCCGGGTGATCTCGCTCGACCATGAGGACGAGATCACCAAGCTGACGCGGGTGGTGCGGGCGCTCGACATCGACCCCGGCGCCATCACCGTCTTCGTGCGCATCCAGACCAAGGGCCACGCTGCTTACGAATTGTCGAAGAAGTTCGGCGCCGGGCCCGCCAATGCGGTCGAGCTTGCCGAGCGCCTGAACCGCACCGGCTACAAGGTCGGCCTGTGCTTCCATGTCGGCAGCCAGATCGAGGATCCCGACACCTATGAGCGGGCGCTGGCCTCGGCCGACTGGGTGCGTAACCGCCTGACCTTCGACATTGCGGGCTTGGATGTCGGCGGCGGCTTTCCGGCCGAATACGGCCACGATCCCAACCGCAAGCAGGTCGAGATGCCGTCGCTCGGCCAGCTTATGTCGCGGCTTGCCGGCGACCTGAAAGAGTATCAGTTCGACCAGATGCCGTTGGTCGCCGAGCCCGGCCGCGTGATCGTGGCGCGCTGCCTGTCGCTCATCGTGCGGGTGCTGTTGCGCAAGGGCAAGCGGCTCTACATCAATGACGGCATCTGGGCCTCGCTGTCGGATTCATGGACGGGCAAGATCACGCTGCCGGCCCGCTTCATCCCCGATCCCGCGATCCGCGCGCGCAACGGCGACGAGAAGACCATCGTGCCGTTCAAGGTCTGCGGCGCGACCTGCGATTCCGTCGACATCCTGTCCAGGCCGTTCTGGCTGCCGGAAACGGTCGACACCGGCGACTGGATCGAGATCGGCCATATCGGCGCCTACTCGCTGTCGCTCAGGACCCGCTTCAACGGCTTCTTCCCCGACACGTTCGTCGAGGTGACGACGCCGTTCGACGAAGGCGACGCGCCGCAGGGGTTCGCGAGTTTGGAGACGATGGCGGATTGAGCTCCCCCTTCTCCCCTTGTGAGGGCTTTGCACGGGAAGCGAAGTCGGGTTCGGTGTGTTAATAGAGCTTTTTAAAAGGCCGGCGGATCGGTTTTCGGCGGTCTTGTGGG
>CCNB01000022.1:0-806 GCA_000824785.1 Mesorhizobium plurifarium
CACTATGCCGAGGACCGGCTGCAGCAGGCCGATGTCCTGGCCATCGCCAACATCTTCAAGGCCCTGAGCAAGGCGCAGTTGTCCGACGATCTCGGTGTGCTGGCAAAGCCGGGGCTGGACCGGCTGGAGGCGCTGCGCGCCACGCCCGCCTTCGAGCGCGACAACAACCTGGAGACAATGGGCAATCTGTGCGTCGCCCTGCTGCCGCTGGCGCGCAGCCGGCGTCCGGCGTTGCGCTGGTATCGCAGGCCGGCGCTGAACCTGCTCAACGCCATCCAGCCGGTGGTGGAGCGCAAGATCGAGGCGCATCTCGAGGCCGGCCAGGCCGAGCGCGACAGCGGCGCCAATGCAAGCCGCTGCCCGGCGCTGTCGATCTATCAGGTGCTCAAGACCCGCGCGGTGCTGGAGAAGCTCTACCGGCGGCCCTATGTCGAGGGCGACAAGCTCGCCTTGCGGCGCCGCCAGGAGGAGCTGCACGCCAAGACCAGCCAGATCCTGGACAGCGCCCGCGCCCTCATCGAGGCCGACCTTTCCAACATGAGCTGGAACGTGATCGCCGAGATCGAGGCGGAGGGGCCGCTCGACGCGCTCGACACCTTCATGGCGCAGAACGCGCCGAGCATCCAGGCCCAGCATGCCGCCGCCGTCTTCGATGTCCATGGCGTGCTTGAGGCCATGGACCACGAGCCGCGGCCGCCGCAGGGCGATGCCGGATTGATGCGGCTGCCGGTGGTCGACATGCAGGGGCGGCCGCTGCCTGGCGAAGCGGAGCTGCGCTATTCCATCTTCCACCGCCTGACATCGGG
>CCNB01000022.1:816-1649 GCA_000824785.1 Mesorhizobium plurifarium
CGTCGAGGGCGTGCCCTACCGCATGGACCTGTTCGGCGGCAGCAAGCTGAAGGCGCCGCAAAAGACCCTGGCCCAGCTCGCCGCCCGCCTGCCCGGCGCGGCCGACGAGGCCACCGGCGGCAAGCTTTTGGCGATCCCCTATGCCGACACGGCGCCGGGGACGGCCTTCGAGCAGCTGGCGCGGGCCTGGGCGCCGTTCAAGGAAGCCTATTACTACACCCAGCGCCGCGGCTTTGCCGCGCCGCCGGACATCGCCGGACTTGGCCCGCACGACTATGCGCTTGAAGGCGCCTTCAGGCTGTCGCTCCTGCCCGACCGCCCGGCAGGGGCAGCGCATCCCTTCAGGCTCGCCGGGCCGGACGGCCCGATCGCCTTGCGGCCGCATGACGGCTGCGGCTTCATCAGGGCCTCGCTGGCCGAGCGCATGCCGGCCATCGCCCGGGCCGTGCGCCCGGACGGCGCCGCGCCGGTGCGTGTCTTTGGCCAGGACAAGCGAACCTCGGTGCCGGCCTCGGCCCTGCAGCATTATCCGCGCAGCGCAGCGGTGGCCGAGGAGACGCGCGAGAAGGCCGAGGCCTGGCTCGGCAGCCGTAAGCAGCCTCGGCTGACGGCCGAGGAGCTGTTTCGGACCGTCACCTCGGGCCACATCGACGGCCCGGGCGCCGTCGCCGTGCCGTCCGGCGACGGACGCCTTTATGTGCCGACGCTCAAGAGCGAGACCTTGACCGGCGACGGCGGCGTGCTTGTCGGGCGCTCGCCCTACGACAAGCCGAACCTGCGTCCGTTCGCCGCCGGCCAGGTCAGGTCGGCGCGCGACGGCGACGCGACCGCGG
>CCNB01000022.1:1659-3720 GCA_000824785.1 Mesorhizobium plurifarium
AGGCTTGCCGCCGACGATCCGACCTTGTTTGCCAAGGGCATCCTGATCGTTGTGCCCGACCAGATGTGGCCGGCCGACTTCGCCGAGCGTTCGGTGGTGATGTCGGCCGAGGACGTCAAGTGCCATTCGCACTGGCTTGAGGGCAAGGACCGGGTCAAGGCCGATACCGGGCTCGACTGCGTCGGCATCCTGCAGGCGACGGAGGTGTTCGCGCCCGGCTCGCTGGTTGCGGTGCCGAGCGCCGAACAAAAGAAGCTCGACGGCGATTTCGACGGCGACACCGTTGTCATCGTCGGCGACCGGCCCAGGCTCTACGAGCATGTGCGCCAGTTCGACCAGAAGGAGCAGGCGCGCGGCCAGGCCTCGCTGAAGCCGCCGAAGTCGCACACGCCGGCCATCGAGAACGGCAGCTACCAGTTCAGCCGCTCCCGGCAGATCCTGTCGGCCACCCAGCAGGTGCTGGAGACCTACAGCTGCCTGCAGCGCAACCTCCTGGCGCAGCCGCTTGAAGCGCAACGCTGGTTTGCCGAGCGTGCCGTCTTCGGCACCTACGAGGGCATTCACCATGAGCTCAAGACCGACATCCGCGCCCAGCTGCAGGCAGAGCGGCCGGACGGCCAGGCCATGCAGGGGCTCCTCGAGAGGGCCAGGCAGGACGGCGAGGCGGCCCGGCATCCGGTGGCCCGCGAACTGGCCGCCTTGCTGGTCAGCGAGCTCGAGGCCTGGGCCCTCCAGGGCAATGGGGAGCAGCCAAGCGCGCAGCCCGGCGTCACCGGGCCTGGCGTCAGCGCCGCCGCCGGCGCGCTGTTTCCCGAGCTTGCCGAATCCTATCCGGCGGCCGCCGACGCCAGGGAGCGCGTCGAGCTCCTGCTCGACCACTGCCGGGCGCGCATCACGCCGCGGCCCGACGGCTACAACCCGCACGATCTGCATGAAAGCGCCATCAACCTGTTGAGCGTCGGCATCAAGGTCGGCACCGACGCCTACAAGTCCGATACCGGGGCGCGGCTGTTCATGAAGAAGAGCGCCGAACTGCAGCGGCTCCTGAAGCAGATCCCGGGCCTGAAGCCGGCGCCCTATGTCAAGTCGCTGGCGGCAACGCTGCACCAGGGCCGCTTCGACGTCGACGCCAGCCTGGCGGATCTGAAGGACAATCCGACGCTGGCGGCCTCGGTCATGGAGGCCTCGATCAAGCTCGCCGCCGCCAACGGCATCCTGCCCAGCCCCTTGGACGTCGCCGCCGCCGACGACCCCGCCGCCACGATCACGCTGAGCCGCGAGCAGGCCCTGGAGCACGCCAGGCGCGCGGCCCAGCGCGCCGCGGCGGAAGAAGGCGCCATCACCGCGAACGCGCAGGCGGTCGCCGCGCTTTTGCGGCAGGCCGGCATCGACGTCTCCATGCCGCATCTCGAGCAGCGCCTGCGCGGGCGCGATTCGATGGCCGACGGGCTCACCGGCCAGAGCGTCAGCGCTGCGCCCGAGGCCCAGCTGGTCACCAATGCGGTGCGCCATGTCTTCGAGATCCCGGACGCGGCCTTGACGCGCGCCTTCAAGGCGGCCGTGCTGGCCTTCGAGGAGCGCGGCTGCAGCGAGGTCGAGACCACCAACTGGTTCAGGATGCGCACGCCGCGCTTCCTCGCCATCCGCACCGTGTTCAGCACCCCGCAGGGCTATCGCTTCGAGGTCGAGTTCCATACGCCGGCCAGCTACCAGGCCAAGCTCGCCAACCACGCCCTCTACAAGCAGATCGACTGGCTGCGGCGCCACCCCGGGCCGGACGCCGAGCAAAAGGCCGACGAGCTCGTGCAGCGCGTGCAGGACAGATGCCTCGAGGTCGCCATTCCCCCTGACGCCTCCAGCATCCCCCACTGGGGCTCGTCGGGCCACAGCCGGTCGCGGGCGGCCGGGGCCTCCAGGCTGGCCACCTTCGACCGGGCAAGCCAGCCCGCGGCCGCCCGCTCGCCGCAGGCCGGCGCGATCATAGCCGCCCTCGGCATGCGCCCGGTGGTGCTGGTCGGCATGCCGTGCAGCGGCAAGTCGACCATCGGCCGCGAGCTTGCC
>CCNB01000022.1:3730-4271 GCA_000824785.1 Mesorhizobium plurifarium
GCGGCTTCATCGAGCCCAACAATCGAGCCCTGATCGGCGAGAAGGCGGTGTCGGTCTGGCTCGACACCAACCCGCAAGTGATCCGCAGGCGCCTCGGGAACGATACCAGCCGGCCGCTGCTGCAAGGCCCCGACGGCGAGCAGAAGCTAAGCCGCATGTTCGACGAGCGCCGGCCGTTCTACCAACAGGCCGATATCACGGTGGTCCCGCCCTCCGCAAAGGACAAGGAGAACGCCGAGCCTTGCGTGGAGGCGCTCCACGCCTACCTGTGCGGCGGCGAGGACGCAGCCGCACAGACCCNNGACGCCCGCCGCTGCCGAGACCCTCCCCACTGCCGGGACATCAGCCATCTCCGACGCTCCCGGCATCGCAGTCGACCTGCCACCTGGCGTTCGGCCGACCGAGCGCCAGGCAGCCGGGCTTCCCCCGGCAGCCGCTGCGGCGCATCGGCTGGCGCTTGGCGCCGCCCAATGGCTCCTGGACGACCACATCACGGCCGATTACGCGCTGCTTGGCGAGACCTTGCACGGGGCCAGTCCCG
>CCNB01000022.1:4281-4982 GCA_000824785.1 Mesorhizobium plurifarium
AAGACGAGGCCGAAGCGGCCGCCATCTTCCGCGGCATCGCCGGCGGCGGGGGCAATTTGGCGGACGCCAGGAGGACCGACTTCGTGTTCCTTCCCCTCAACAATGCAGCACTTGGCGAGCAGGGCACCCACTGGTCGCTGCTGTTTGTCGATCTGCGCGGCTCGCAGCCGCTCGCCTATCATTACGACTCCTCCGGCGGCCAAAACAGCGCGCTGGCACAAGAGCTCGCCGCAAAGCTGGGCGCCCGCTTGAGGCCGGTGCTGATGGCCCAGCAGGACAACGACTATGATTGCGGCGTCTTCGTCCTCGACGCCACCCGGGCGCTGACCGCACGCCTGGCTGAAGCCGAACCGCCGACCGGCCGGCCGCTCCACCTCGACACCCTCGTCGCCGACCGCCAGGCCTTGCTGGATCGCCTCAGCCCGCATATCGGTTCCGGTCCATGAAGCTTGCCGCCACGGCTCGGCGACACTCCGGCCTGGTTCACCAGCGGATGACGGCGATTTAAGCGGTGCCACGACCGTCACAGCGGCGCCATAGCCAACCGGCCGCGGATCGTTCAGCGGGCGGCATAACAGGCGCGGGGCATCATCCGGATCCGACAGCTTCACAACCGCAGCCGGAAAGGCTTGTCGAATGGGAAGATCGGCGGGCCCGCCGCGAGTGTCTCCTTCGCGCCGGAAGTGATGACCTCGACTGCG
>CCNB01000023.1:0-3555 GCA_000824785.1 Mesorhizobium plurifarium
GGTGGCAAGCACGCCGTCGCTCGTCGCCACCGGCGTGTCGTCGACGATCTGGATCGAAAGCGTCGCGGGATCAGAAACGCTGCCGTCGAGGTCGGTGACCTTGACGTCCATGCTGTCGTAGATGGAATCCGTGCCGGTGTTCGGATGGGTCTCGTTGTCGAGTAGGGTGTAGGTGTAGCTCACCGTGCCAGTGTTGGCGTCGAAGCCGGTGATGGTCAGCGTGTTGCCGTCCGGCGTGGTTACGTCGACATGTACATTGGCGCTGTTGGCTAGGTCGGCGGCTGAGATATCCGTGCCGTTGATGGTCAGCGTCTTGATGCCGTCCGGCGAGTTGATGGTGAAAGTCCCGTTTGCCGCCTCGCTCGGGTCGAGGTTGCCGTTGCCGCCGCTGGCGGCGAGCTCGCCCGAGCCGGCCGGTTCGCCATTGCGTGCCGCAAGGCCCGCCTCATAGACTGTGGCATCGCCGCCTTGGATGTCGGGCGTCAAGCCGCCGATGGTCGGTGTGCCGTCGGCGATGTTGATCGTCAGCGTGGTGTGCGCCAGGTCGCCGTCGCCATCCTTGATGGTGTAGGTGAAGACGTCGGCGACGCCGCCAGGCGTGTTCGCGCCGCGGTCATAGGTGTACGAGCCGTCCGCGTTGAGCGTTAGGTCGCCATAGGTGCCGTGGATGACGGTGCCGACGGTCGCCGGGTCGCCGGACGTAGAGTCGTCCAGGCTGGCGCCGGTGTCGCCCTTGGCCACGCCAACCACTCCACCGCCGGCGTCCTTGCCGTCCGCGCCGAATACGTCGTTCACGAACACATCGCCGTTGATCGGGTCATGGCTGCCGGCCGGCACATTCCCGATATCCGCGTGCGCCGTCGGCACGTCGTCGATGATCTGGACCGAGAGCGTGCCGGGAAGCGAGACGTCGCCGTCGCTGTCGGTGACGGTCACCGTCATGTCGTCGTAGGTGGAGTTGGTGCCGTCGCCGGCCGGATGCTGCGCGCTGTGCTCCAGCGTGTAGGTGTAGCTCACCTGGCCGGTCGCGGCATCGTAGCCGTTGATGGTCAGCGTGTTGCCGAGCGGTGTCGTGATGTTGATCGGCGTCGATGCGCTGTTGGCAAGGGCTGCGCCCGAGATCACCTGGTTGTTGATGGTCACCGAGCCGATGCCGTCCGGCGAGTTGATGGTGAAGCTGCCGGTGTTGTGTTCGGAGGCGTCGTCGTCCACCCCAGCGTTGGTGCCCGCCTCGCCGGACCCCGTCGCCCCGGAAGTCTCAAGGCCCTTCTCGTTGACGATGGTGTCGCCGCCGCCGGTCTCAGGGGTCAAATCGCCGATCGTCGGCGTGGAATCGGGCAGCAACCCCGGGAACAGCTCGCGATGTTCCGGCTGCCCGAACGCCAGGTCCGTCGGCGGCAGCAGGGCGGTGAGGCCAAAGCCGTCGCCGATGCCGCCGGCGGGCTGTTCGAAATTTCCGCCCGCGCTGCCCGGTGCGCCGTTGCCGCCGGCCGAGATCGAGCCGTCGGCGCCGAAGGCGACATCGACATGGCTTGCCTCGAGGGCGGCGATCAGCGCCACGCGCGGCACCTCGACATCGCCCAGGATGAAGGTCGGCACGTTCAGCGCGCCGTCCTTGATGACGATCTCGGATCCGTCGGGCTGCACCAGCACCAGATTGTGTCCGTCGACCTTGATGTTGTCGATCGAGACATTGGCCGGGAGCTTCACCACATTGCCGGCTTCGGCGTGATATTCATGCGGAACGTTCGCAGCCGCGGCATTCGTCGCCGGCGCGTTACCAACCGGTGCGTTTCCTTGGGCCGCATTGGAAGCGGGAGCGTTGGAAGCAGGGGTATTGGCATCGGCTGCCGGCTGGTTCGCGGCCGGCGCATTGGCCGCGCCCTGCGCCGGCGCGCCGCTGCCGACATCGACCGGCACCGGCTCGCTCGCCGCCTGGCCGGTGGTCGCCTGCGCGACCTCGACACCCGTCGAGATATGATTTTCAGCGGCGCCCGTGTGCTCGTCCCAGGAATTTGAAACGGCGTCGAATTCGATATTGGTCGTCATAGCTAAAGCCCCTCCGGCATTTCCCGGAAAGAGACATGTCAGGTCCGGACTTTGCAACAGACCTTCAATCTATTTCATATACTCGAATATGTAGAGAATCGTATTTTTTACACTTGGTAAATCGCGATGATATACCCCGATATGCATGATCTTAAGGAATGCGAGGTCAGCTCAGGCGCGCCGCGCCAGTTTGGTAAATGAAAGTATAAATTTGAATAAAAATTGATGGAAAATAGAATAGAGTGATTCGCGGAAATTTACCCACCTTCCTTTCCGATAATTTGAGACAAGATTGGTAGCGTCCACAGTCAAAGGTGGGCGTTATGAAAATACAAAAAGCAGCCCCGGGGATGACGGGGATCAGGGTTCTCTTGCTGGCGATCGGCCTTGCCGTTCAGGCAAATCCATCATCCGCCGGCGTGGATTCAGGGGTGAATCCGGCCCCGCAAAAGGTGCTTGCGCCGGCGAGCCTCGGCGGCGTTTCGCTGGCCCGGACGCAACCCTGGCAGCCGGCCGCGGCCTACCGGATCGCCGACGTCTCGACGGGATACACGGTGTCCCACGAGGTTGAAACGCTCTCGACCGTCGCAGCCGATCCCGGCATCGACCCGATCCAGACCGCCGCGATCATTCCCGGTGTCTTCGGCTCCGTCGCTTTGTCGATGCGCAACTTTCCCGTCGCGGCGCGCTGGGCTCCCGTCTACAGGGCGATCGTCGATTGCACCGCCGGCAGCCCCTGCGACCACGAGAGCCCGGCTTTCGCCGAGATCGTCGACATTGCGGCGGCCAAGGGTTTTCGCGAGAAGCTGTCCTTCGTCAACTCAAGCATCAACCGCCTGATCGCCTATCGCAAGGACAGCGTCGTCTACGGCAAGCTCGACTATTGGGCGAAGCCCTCGGAAATCCTCGAGCATCGCGCCGGCGATTGCGAGGATTTCGCCATATTGAAGATGGCGGCGCTGCTCAGGGCCGGCATCCCGGCACAGAGCATGTCGCTGGTGGTGCTCCAGGACCGCCGCCGCAAGTTCTTCCATGCCGTCCTGTCGGTAAGCACCGGAAGCGGCGCCTTCATCCTCGACAGCCTCGGCAACGCCGTCATGCGTGACAGCGATCTGCCCGACTATGTTCCGCTCTATTCCTTCAGCACCGATCGCGCCTGGATCCACGGGTCGAAGTCCGGCGCGCAAATGGCGGACATCGCCGGCGGCTTCGCGACGGTCGCTCCCGGCGAAGGATCGCCGGAACCGTCAGTGGCTTCGAGCCCGAGGCAGTAGGCTGGGGCGGCTAAACGTTTTCGGGAACGCGGAGACTGCCCATCTGCTTGTGTCGCGCAAGCGCAAACGCTGGCGGTAAGCTGAAGGCTCTTGAACCTCGTCATTCCAGGGCGGAGCAAGGAGCGAAGCGACGCGCGCAGACCCTGGAATCCATGCCGTTACCTGGATCGAAGTGTGCAACGGTGCAGAATTCTGGACCGCTGCGGGGCTTCCAGGTCACGGCATGGATCCT
>CCNB01000023.1:3565-65708 GCA_000824785.1 Mesorhizobium plurifarium
CTCCGCCCGTGGATGACGACCGCGACAGGTATCCCGGCCAGTCGCCAAGGCAGGGGATCTACCTTGGCACACTGACCAACCCGTCAAGACTTCTGCGCCGGGGAAACTACCCGTTGAAGACGAAGGCCATCAAAAGTTCCGGCTCGGTGACCGGCGCGCGCACGGCGCTGAGCTGGCCGCGATAGCGGCGCTCGCCGGCGCCGATGACGAAACCGCTGGTGACGGGAGTTTCGCTGTTGGCGTCGAGCCGGGCGAAGATATCGGGAACGTTGAGGTCGAGCGCCAGCTTCAAATCCTGCCGCCCATCTTCGCCGGGCGCGCTCGGCAACTGACGCCTGACCAGTTGCTGGAACGGCGTGTTGAACGCCAGGATCTTCTTCGACGACGACAGCGCGAATGCGGGCGAGGGGCAGGCGACCAGGATCGCGTTGATCGTGCGGATCGACGCGAGCTTGCGCAGTTCCATGCTCTCCTCGGCGAGGCCGCGCATGCAGGCGACCCGGATCGCCGAGGTGAGGTTGCCCTGGTCGGGATGATGTTCGGCGATCTCCTCGACCAGCATGCCGATCGTGCATTTGCGGCTTTCCGCCATGTGCTTCAGCGACACCCAGAAGGCGCGTTCCAGCCGGATGCCGCGACGCACGCCGCCGCGCGCCACGACGCGGAATTCCGGGCCGAAATCCTCGGCCGCGAGGGCCGGCAGCAGCCGTTCGCGCGGAGTGTCCGGGCGGATGGCGCTATCGCTCACTCATCGCCTCCTGACGCGCCTTGTTGATGGGCTTCAAAAGATAGTTGAGGATCGTCTTGCGTCCGGTCTTGATGTCGACCGAGCAGATCATGCCGGGGATGATCGAATAGGTCTTGCCGTTCCTTGTCAGCGTCGACTTCTCAGTGGCGACGCGCACCTGGTAGTAGGGCTCGCCCGTCTTCTGGTCGACGAGGCTGTCGGCGGTGATGTTGGAGACCTTGCCCTCGATGCCGCCGAAGATCGAGAAATCATAGGCCGTGACCTTGATGAGCGCCTCCTGGTCCGGCTGAATGAAGGCGACGTCGCGCGGCGAAACCCGGGCCTCCACCAGCAGCGTCTCGGAGGTCGGCACGATGCCGGCCACCACCGCGCCCGGCTGCACGAAGGCGCCGAGCGTGTTGACGTCGAGCGTGTTGACGATGCCGTCGACCGGCGAGCGGATGTCGGTGCGCGCCACCTTGTCGGTGGCGCCGCGGATGGTCTCGTCGACCACGGAAAGATCGGCGAGCGCCTGCGTCAGGTCGCTCAACGCCTCCTGCTGCAATTGCAGGCCCAGTTCGTTCACCTGAAGCTGCGCCTCGGTGATCGCGGCCTTGCTCTTCTTGATGGTCTCGCCGGCCAGGTTGAGCTGGCCGTGCAGGTCCGTCTGCTCCCGCTCGACGCGGATCTGCTCAGTCTTGGCCATCAGGCCCTTCTTGACCATCGATTCGACGAGCGCCGTCTCCTGGTCGCTGACGGCCAGGCTCTTGGACAGGCGGTCGGCATTGGCGGTGGCCTCGTCCAGCTCCTTCTCGCGCTGGTCGAGCCGCGATTTGAGAACAGACAGCTTGACCTCGAAATTGTCGCGGCGCGCGACGAGCAGCTTTTGCTCGTTGTCGCAGATCTCCGGCGCGACCTTCTGGATCTCCGCGGGGCAGGGGAACGACCCTTCGACATTGCCGCTCTGCTCGAACTGCAGCCGCGCGATACGTGCCTGCAGCGCCCGCGCCTTGGCCTTCTCTTCGCCCAGGCTCGACGTGTTGCCCGAATTGTCGAGACGGATGATGAGGTCGTTCTTCTTCACGGTCTGGCCGATCTGGACAGCGATCTCCTGCACCACGCCGGCCTCGCTGGCCTGGATGATCTGCGTCTTCGAAGCGGGTATCACCTTGCCTTCGCCGCGCGCGATCTCATCGACCTCGGCAAAGGATGCCCAGGCCGTGAAGCACACGAACAGCGCTCCGATGATGTAGACGGAGGCCGAGGCGAATAGAGGTGGCCGGTCTTCCCTTGCAAGCATGTCTATACGTTCCGGTCAGGCACTGCCCTTCTGCAGTGCCTGGATGACTTGTTCCTTCGGCCCGTCGGCGACGACGCGGCCCTGGTCGATGACGATGAGGCGGTCGGCAAGCTCCAGCATGCTGTAGCGATGGGTCGACACGATCAGCGTCGTGTCGCGGTCGAACGCCACCTTGAGCTGCTTGATCAACTGCCGTTCCGAAGCGAGGTCCATCGACCCCGACGGCTCGTCCAGGAAGACGATCTTCGGCTTGGTCAAAAGCAGCCGCGCGATCGCCACCGACTGCCTTTGCCCGCCCGACAAATTGGTGCCCCGCTCGCCGACATTCATGTCGTAGCCGCGCGGATGCCGCGAGACGAAGTCGTCGACGCCGGCGGCTTTCGCCGCATCGATGATCTCCTCGTCGGTCGCTTCCGGCGCCGCCATCAGGAGGTTCTCCTTGATGGTTCCCGAAAACAGGTCGCCGGCCTGCGCGACGATGCCGACCGCGGCGCGGACCTCGGAGGGGTGATATTGGCGGATGTCGATGCCGTCGATGAGCAGCTCCCCCGACGTCGGCAGGAAGAGCCGGCCGATCAGCCGGCCCATCGTGGTCTTGCCGGAGCCGATGCGGCCGATGATGCCAACCCGCTCGCCGGGCCGGACCGCGATGTTGAGCCCGCTCAGAACCTCGTTTTCCGTGCCCGGATAGGCAAAGCCGACATTCCTGAAGACGAGCGCGCCGCTGCGGATCGGCCGGTTGACGAAGCCGACCGTATCGGGGCGATCCTCCGGCTGCGACATGATCGTGTTGATGATTCTGAGCGACAGCATCGCCTGCCGGAACCGGGCAAGCGTGATGGCGATCTGGCCGAGCGGCGCCACGGCGCGGCCGGCGAGCATCACGGTGCCGATGATGGCGCCGGTCGAGACCTGGCCTTCCGAGAAAGCGTAGGCGCCGGCAACCACCAGGGCGACGGTGACAAATTGCTGGATGGCGCCGGTGATGTTGCCGGCCGCCGCCGAGAGCTCCTTGATCTTCTCCGACGTGTTGGCCGCGTTCTTCGAATGCTCGCCCCATTTACGCAGGAGATAGGCTTCGGCGCGCAGCGACTTGATCGTCTCAAGCGTCGAAATGGATTCGACCAGAAGGGCCTGGCGCTGCGAGGCCTCGTTCATCGAGGCGGCAACCCGCTTGCCGATGCGCCGCTGCGTGACCAGCCCGACGATGACGGAGATGACGAAGGCCAGCGCCGGTATGATCACCAGCCAGCCGCCGATGGCGTAGATCACCGCCAGGAAGACGAAGACGAAGATCGTGTCGATGAAGACGCTGATCGTGTTCGAGGTGAAGAACTCGCGCACGAACTCGTATTGCGTGACCCGGTTTGCATATTCGCCCGTTGACCCGGGCCGCGCCGAAAGCGAGGAATTCAGCACTTTCTCGAACAGCAGATAGGAGATTCGCAGGTCCGCCTTGCGGCCGGCATAGTCGATCAGCGATGCCCTGGCCGTCTTCAGCAGCAGGTCGAACAGGATCGCCGCGCCGATGCCGAGCGCCAGCACCCAAAGCGTCGAGATCGCCTTGTTCGGCAAGATGCGGTCGTAGACGTTCATGGTGAAGATCGGCGAGGCGATCGCCAAGAGATTGATGAAGACCGCCGACAGCACCACCTTGGAATAGGTGCGCCAGAACGCCCCCATGGTGCCGGTCAGCCAGTGGCGCCTTTCGATCCGCGCGGCGGTGCCGACCGTCATCTCCTCGGCTTGGTTGGCATAGGTGATCGAAAAGGACGTGCCGCCGCTGATATAGTTTTCGGCGAGTTCCGCCCTGTCGATCGTGGTGCGGCCGTTCTCCTGCGGCGCCGTCAGATATTGCCCGCCCTCGATTTCCGCCAGGAGAGCGACCGGCAACTGGCTGACGCGGAAGACGATCGCCGGTAGGTCGAAGCGGCCGCGCAGGAAATCGCGATGGCTGAAATCCTGGGCCTCCAGGCCGATGCGTTCGGCCAGATGGCGGATTTCCTCCGGTTCGATGCGGGTCTCCGAAATCGGCACGCCGGCAAACAGCACTGTTTCCGCGCTCGGCCGGCCGAGATAGGCCGCAACGGCGCAGAAGCAGGCTTTGAAGGCCTCCTTCGGCGAAAGGATATTGGGTTGCTGGTTCACGATCCGCCCCGAAGGACTGAACGATCGATGCTTACATCTGCTACTTTTTCCTGACCGGCGCGAGGATGTCGAACGGCAGATCGTTCTTCTGCTCCGACGGCGTGCGCGCATAAGTCTCGGTATCGGCCGTAGCCGGCACACCGAATTCCTCACGGGCGTAGGCCGCGGACTGCTTGGCCGGCTGGATGTTGAGCGTCTTCAGCAATTCGCCGGTTGCGGCCAGCAGCCGGTACTCGGCAAACAGCGACGCGTAGGACGACGTGTCGGCCAGCGTCGCGGTGTTGAAGCGCGTGTTCTGGGCATCGAGCACGTCGAGCAGCGAGCGCTGTCCGACCTTGAACTGCTCGCGATAGGAAGCGACGAGCTTTTCATTCGTGGCTGCCTGCTGCCGCAGCGTCTTTGCGAGATCCGCCTGGCGGAAGCGGCGGTCCCATGACGTGCGCACGGCTTCCTCGATCTCGCGCAGCACCTGGTGCATCGCAAGACGCTGCTCGCTGGTGCGGCGGATCTGTTCCTGTTCGTTGGCCTTGTCGATGCCGCCGCGATAGAGGTTCCAGCGCAGCACCACCCGCGCCTGCAGGTCGCTCGCATCGCCATTGTCGCCGTCGATGTCATAGCCGCCCCGGGCGACGCCTTCGGCGGTGATCGTTGGGCCGTATTTCGCCCGCGCCGCATCGACGAGCGAAGCGGCGGCGTCGATATCGCTGTTGGCCATATGGACGCGCGGATTGTTCTGCCTGGCGAGCCCGATCGCATCGTCCAGCGACCGCGGCAGGGCGGCCGAGACATCGGCCGGCCGCGACGCGTTGGTCAGCGGCTTGCCGACATTCTTGAAGAAGCGGATCTTGGCCGCCTCGAGTTCTTCGGTTGCCTCCTGCATCCGCGCCTTGGCGGCAAAAAGGCGTTCCTCGGCTTGCTGCCGGTCGGCCTCGTTGAGCGCGCCGCCCGCGATGCCTTGCTTGATGTCGCCGAGGATGGACTGATGGAAGCCAAGGTTCTTCTTGGCTTCGGCCACGATCGAGGCCTGCAGCATGTATTCAAGATAGTCCTGGACCACCGCGAGCCCGATGAATTCGGACCGTTCCAGAACCCGGAAGGATGCTCCATCGACCCGCGAGGCCTGACGGTTCAGTTCCGCCCGCCTTGCGCCGCTGTCATAAAGCGTCTGCGAGACGGTGAGGTCGGCCTCGTTGGGATAGAGGGCTTTGTGATCCTCGTCGAGCGCGCGCCTCGTATCATTGTCCAGGCGGCGAACGCCGGTCGACGCTTCCAGATCGACGCTGGGAAGATAAAGGCCTTTCGCCTGGCGCAGCTCGAATTCGATCGCTTCGCGGTTTTCGATCGCCTGTCCAATCTCCGGATTGGATTCCACTGCGACGGCAACGGCTTCTTTGAGTGTGAGTGCGCTGGCGCTTCCACAAGCCAGCATCGACACCGTGACGGCAAGCGCAAGGCTCCAGCCGACGGTCACTTTACCCGTCCTGGTCATTTCTACCCCGTGACTATCCCCGCGCCATTGTTTTTTTATTGGCGCTTATTTGCCCAAGCCTGCCACCGGAGCTTTCGACCAGTATCTATCAGATTTTTCGCGGTTGTGAGCATATAATGGATTAGACACCCCTTAAAATTGCAATTCCGGGCATTAGGACCAAAACCTGTAGCAAAAATGGCACAGAAACCGAGCGCGTCCGTCTGGGCTTTTCCAGTTCAAAGCGCGCTGCAATGGTTAACGGTCTGAAAGAAACGGCGAATCGTGCGGCTGCCATGCACGAGCTCCCGCGAAATCTGCTGCGGCCTTGCAAAGCATTCGCAAGAAATCGCCATGTCGGGCTGGTTTGATTGGCAAACGCGGATCGTTGCCTGTATTGCGGGCCGGAGCAAAAAGCCGTGAGTTTTCTTGCATGACCAATATCGCCTTGACCGGACTTGCCCGCGATCTCGCCCGTCGCGCCGCCGAGGACAGGCCGGTGCGCATCGGCGTCATCGGCTCCGGCGAGATGGGGACCGATCTGGTGACGCAGGGCATGCTGATGCCGGGCATCTCGATCACGGCCATTTCCACGCGGCGCCCGCACACCGCCCGCGAGGCGATCCGCATTGCCTATGGCGACGAGGCGACGGCGGTAGAGGCCGAAACCGCTTCCAAGGTCACCCAGGCAATCGAAGCCGGCAGGATCGCCATCACCTCGAACGAGATGCTGGTCACCAACCCGCTGATCGACGTCGTCATCGACGCCACCGGCAAGCCGGGGGTCGCCGCCGATTTCGACTTGATGGCCATGGAGCATGGCAAGCATCTGGTGATGATGAATGTCGAGGCCGACGTGACCATCGGCTGCTACCTGAAACAGCAGGCTGACCGGTTGGGGGTTATCTACTCCGTCGGCGCCGGCGACGAACCTTCGAGCTGCATGGAGCTGATCGAATTCGCCTCGGCGCTCGGGCTGAGCATCGTTGCTGCCGGCAAGGGCAAGAACAATCCGCTCAACCATGACGCCGTTCCGGACGATTACCGGGAGGAGGCTGCCCGACGCAACATGAACCCGCGCATGCTGGTCGAGTTCGTCGACGGCTCGAAGACCATGGTCGAGATGTGCGCCATCGCCAACGCCACCGGCCTGGTCCCGGATCTTCCCGGCATGCACGGTCCCAAGGCTGATCGCGATCAACTGGCCAGGGTGCTGATCCCGAAAGAGGATGGCGGCCTCCTGTCGAGGAAAGGCGTCGTCGACTACACGATCGGCAAGGGGGTGGCGCCAGGCGTCTTCGTCATCGTCGAGGCGATGCACCCGCGCGTCGTCGAGCGCATGGACGATCTGCATGTCGGCAAGGGCCCTTATTACGGCCTGTTCCGACCCTATCACCTGACCTCGCTGGAGGTGCCGCTCACCGCCGCCCGCATCATGCTCCATGGCAAGCCCGACATGGTGCCTCTGCCGAGGCCGGTGGCGGAAGTCTGCGCGGTCGCCAAGCGTGATCTCGCCGCCGGCGAGACCTTCGATGGCATCGGCGAGACCTGCTACCGCTCCTGGACCATGACGATCGCCGATGCGCGGACGAGCCGCGCCGTGCCGGTCGGCTTGCTCGAAGGCGGTAAGGCGCTGAAGCCGGTGAAGAAGGGCGAGTTGCTGACCGAGGACAATGCCGCGCCGGACCGGACAACGAGGCTCTACGCCCTGCGCCGGCTGCAGGACGACATGCTCTACGGAGCGAAGATCGGTTCGCCAGCCCTGTCGGGCTGAACCGCTTCTAGAGCGTTTCACCGTTTCACGGAAACGGCGAACCGTTCTATCTCTTTGTTTCTACGCAATTCCGGACGGAAAACCGCTCACGCTTTTCCTGGAATTGCTCTATTTGCGCAGTTCCGCCTCGATCTCGTCCAGCGCCTTGTCCTTGCCGATGCCGGTGAGGAAGGCGAGCCCTTTGATCACGGGCTTTTTCACGGATGCCGAGATCGGCGTGGTGGCGACGATGAAGTCGACGCTGTCGGCCAGTCCGGGCACTTCCGTGGCCTTGGCCTGCTGCGCATGAAAGGTCAGGCCGCGCTTCTTCATCGCTTCCGTCACCGCTGCATTGACCGCCGTCGAGGTCGCGACACCCGTGCCGCAGGCAAAAAGAATGGTTTTCTGTCTGGACATGTTCTTTCCTTTGTCAGCCGAGAATGGCGCGGACGTCCTCGAAGGTCCTGGCTGTCCTCAAGCCATCCAGCGCCGCGGAGTTCTGGATGGTGGCCATGACGGTCTGCAGCGTGTCAATCTGCTTGTCCTTGTCGTTGATGGCAAGCAGGAAGACGAAGCCCACCGGCAGCTTCTCGTCGGGATCTTCCATATTGGCGAAGGGGACGGGCCGCTTGAGTGTGCCCATCGCGACGCCCGGTTTCAGCACATGTTCGGGGTCGGTATGCGGAACGGCGACATTGTCGGCGCGCTCCAGCGGCAGGCCCGTCGGTATCGTCATCTCGCGCCGCACGACGGCGTCGGCGTAGCTGCTCTTGACGTAGCCCAGCGCCTCCAGCCTGGAGGCCAGGATGCGGATGATCTCCTCGTTGGTCGAGGCATCGGAGCCGAGGACGACCGCCTCGGGGTCCAGCAGTTGGATCAGGCCATTCGACAAGGGCTACTCCATTCGATGCGGACCGTGCGCCCCGCAATATCGGTTTCGGGGAGCACGGTCGTGTCAGGTAAGGCCCGGCCGGCTCAGGCCGCGCCTTCGGCCGGCTCGTCCTCGGCGCCGGCGGCGCGTTCCCAGCCGAGCGGGTTGCGGCGGTAGAACAGGAACAGCGCCGCGATGATCGCCGCGATGACGACGATGCCGATCACGCCGAGCCCCTGGATCGCTTCGATGATCACATAGGGAACCCAGAGGAAGCCGTCGACCACCGAGGTGATCTGCAGCGCATCCGCCGGCAGCTTGAAGCCGGAAGCGACGGCCGCGCTCGTGAACAGCGGCGCCAGCGCGTTGGCGACGTAGAAGCCGACGGCGAGCGTCACCGTGCCGATCACCACCATGCGGAAGACGTTGCCCCTGACCAGCGGCGCGGTCATCGCGACGATGAAGGGGATGACGGCAAGGTCGGCGAACAGGATGACGCGGTTGCCTGGCAGGATGATCGACAGGATGATCGCGATCGGCACCAGGATCAGCGACGACGAGATCGCCGCCGGATGGCCGATCAGGATGGCGGAGTCTAGCCCGACCAGCAGCTCGCGGTCGCCCGTGCGCTTGCGCACGAATTCCTGCGCGGCGTCCGAAACCGGGAGCAGGCCTTCCATCAGGATCTTCACCATGCGCGGCAGAAGCAGCATCACCGCCGCCAGCGTCATGCCGGTGCCGAGCACCTTGGCCAGCACCGTGCCGAGGTCGCCGGCGTTGTAGAAGGCGATAAGGCCCAGCACCAGGCCGATGATCAGCCCGAGTATCACCGGCTCGCCGAAGACGCCGAAGCGGCGCTCGATGGTCTCGGTGCTGATGTTGATGCGGTTGATCCCCGGGATGCGATCCATGATCCAGTTGAGGACGATGGCGATCGGCAGGATCTGCGCCGAGGCGAGATGCGGCACCGAAATGCCGGGCACGCCGTAGAACTGCTGCACCGCGCGCGCCGACCAGTCGGCGAAGAGCAGGGCAAGCGCCGCGACAAGCGCGGCGATGATGATGCCGTAAGCCAGGTTGTTGGTGGCGGCGACCACCAGCGAGCCGACGAAGGCGAAGTGCCAGAAATTCCAGACGTCGACATTGAGCGTGCGTGTCATGCGCGTCAGCAGGAGCGCGATGTTGACCAGGATGCCGACCGGAATGACCCAGAGGCCGACGGACGAGCCGAAGGCGATCGCGGCGGCGGACGGCCAGCCGACATCGATGATATCGCGATGGATGCCGGTGTTGGTGACGATCGCCTTGGCGACGTCGCCGATCGAGGTGAACATCAGGCCGAGCACGAGGTTGATGCCGATGAAGGCGACGCCGATGGTGATGGCGGCGCGGAAAGCCTTGCTGACCTTGGCTCCAAGGACCACGGCGATGATGAAAATGACGATCGGCAAGAGCACGGTGGCGCCGAGCGTGTCGATGGCGCCTTTTAAGCCTGCAAGTATGGTGTCCATTCTACCTCCCCAGGGACATCGGCTTCGGCCCGAAGCGTGATGATGCCCGCAATTCAATGACGCCTCGGCCTTTCCGGCGGAGGCACTCCCCACTCGCCGACGAGGCAGGCATGTTCAGTCGGACGAGTGAACATTTGCTTTTGTCAGCGAACGAAAGTTTTATCTGGGTGGCCTATGCCAAAGTCAATCGGCAATCCTTGGGCCAAAGGGAAACCCACCGATTGTTTGGGGAAATCGGGCGTTTCACCGTTTTACGGAAACGGCGAAACGCCCTATCTCTTAGTTTTTACGCAATTCCGGACGGAAAACCGCTCACACTTTTCCTGGAATTGCTCTTAGCCGGCATGGCAGTCGTCGATCCGGCCTGGTGGATTTGGCGCATGCCGGGCCGGGCTGTTCGTCGGATCGGGTGGGGCGCTACTTGCCGAGCTCTATCGACCGCAGCCGCGCCGCTTCCACGGCCTCGGTAACCAGCTTGGTCAGGCGGTCGCCGCCCATCAGCACGCCGAGCGCGGCGGCGGTGGTGCCGTTGGGGCTGGTCACCTGCTGGCGCAGCACGCCCGGCTCCTCGTCTGCTTCCGCGGCGAGCGAAGCGGCGCCGAAGACGGTCTGCAAGGCAAGCAGCTTGGCGGTCTCGGCCGGCAGGCCGGCCTTCTCGGCCGCAACCGTCAGCGCCTCGATGAAGTGGAAGACATAGGCCGGGCCGGAGCCGGAGACGGCCGTCACCGCGTCCATGAGGCCCTCGTCGTCGATCGCCGTCACGACGCCGCTGGCCGAAAGCAGTTCGGCAACGAAGCGCCGGACATCGTCGGAGACCAGCGGGTTGGAAAACACCACCATCATGCCTTTGCCGATCGCCGCCGGCGTGTTCGGCATGCAGCGGATGACCGGCGCGAGCTCGCCCAGGATTTCCTCGAAGGTGGCGACCGGCGTACCGGCGGCAATGCTGAGAAAACTGGTCCTGCCGTCGCCGAAGCGTTTGTACTGCGCCGTCACCTCGCGGATCACCTGCGGCTTCACGGCGATGACGACGAGATCCGGCACGGCATTGGCCGGGATGGCTGAAGCCTCCGCCGCGGTCCGGCAGCCGAGATGTTCGGCGCGCTGGCGCAATTCGGCATTGGGTTCGACCACGAACACCGCTTGCGGTTCGAGCTTGGCGGATTTCAGCCAGCCCGAGAGCATGGCGTAACCCATATTGCCGCAACCGGCGAGAACCAGCCTGATCGTCATGAAAACCTCCGAGAAGAAGGCTTCCTTAGACAATTGCGGAGCACAGGAAAAGTCCAGCTGCGAGAGATCGGCTGTCCAATTAGTGGGAGACGCGAACCGGGATCGGCCGCAGCGAGACTTGTCTCAGGCCCAGCACGCCCAGCACGAAGAACAGCCAGACGGGATCGCCGCGGTGGAAGAAGAAGCTTTCCAGGAAAGCGTTCAGTGCCGTGAACAGCACCACCATCATGAAGAAGTCGCCAAGGAAGATGTTTTCCTTGCGCGCCGGGATGCGCATGTAATCGCGCAAGGGCGCGATCAGGAAGGTGTAGACGGCGACGCACAGCGCCGGGATGCCCATCAGCACGGCGATGTCGAGATAGCCGTCATGGCCGTGCACAATGGTGCGGATGTCCCAGGGACGATCGAAGGGCTGGTCCTGGTTGAGCAGCAGCGGCGTCCCCCAGAAGCTTTCGTAGCCGTAGCCGGTCCATGGCTTCTTCGCCAACATCTCGCCGGCGAACTCCCAAAGCGTCGTGCGTCCCGTATAGGTGAGGTCGGGGAAATAGATCGCCGCCAGATGTTTCACCGGCGCGATGAAGACGATGCCGAGCGTGCCGACAGCGGTCGCGACGATCGCCAGCGCGAACAGGATCGGCGTGCCGAGGCGCATGCCGATGAGGCTGGGCAGCACGACGATCATGATCGAGAACGGCACAAGTCCGGCGGTCGTCTTGGAGCCGGTGTGCAGCATGAACACCATCGCCGCGCAGAAGATGCCGGCACCCCACCAGCGCTGGCCGCGCCGGAACAGATAGAGCCCGGCGAAGCTGAAGCAGGCCATGACCGGCCCGGCGATGTTCTTGTGGGTGAAGACGCCGCGCCACAGGCCCGCATGCTCCGGCTCCTGCGAGTCGGCGGTGTGCAGCGCCTCATGCGGGAAGACGACCAGGCCGATATAGGAAAGGCCGATCACCACGACGGCGGTGAAGATGACCACCCTGGCGAAGGAGTCGGCGTCGCGCGGCAGCACCAGGATCGTCGCCATGGTGATGATGCCGATCATGGTGAAGGAGGCCGCGCGCATCGCCGCGGGCGGATCGGTGGCGAGCACCACCGACAGGAAGAAGAACCCCAGCATCAGCGCCCAGGAGGGGCTGACCAGCGAGCGCACCACGCGCGGGTCGGCGAAGGCGAGCAGCGAGAAGATGGAGATCGCGCCGAGCGAGCCGAAGCCGAGCTGGTTGACGATGTCGCCGCCGTCGCCGGTGAGCTCCGCGCCCGCCGGCTGGAAGGGCCGGAACGAGACCATGATGACGGTGAACAAGAGCGCGGCGACAGCCGTCGCCACAGCTTGCCTGGCGAAGGCGGCGCCGAGCGGCGCGCGCTCAATTCTTCTCAGGCTGCCGGTACTGCTCATTGGCATATCCGAATTCGGCGAGCACCCGGCCGAGCGCGACATAGACCGGGTAGAGGCTAGTCGTCAGCGAGCCGGTGCGCGCCAGCCGGACGGCGCCACGCAATGGCGAAGCGGCGAGCAGCGCCAGGCTTTTGAGGAACACTTTAAGGCCGGCAAACGGCGTGCCGGCCCGCTTCTTCTTTTCGACAAGCGTCGAGATCACGCCGTTGCGCAAGGATCGGGCGCGGATCCAGTCGGCCTCGACGCGCCTGGCCGGCACCGTCTCCTTGACCTTTGCCTCGGCGCACCAGCCGAGCACGAAGCCCTTCTGCGCGGAACGGCTGAGGAAGTCGGAATCGCCGCCACCCATGAAATTGAACCTGAGATCGAGGAAGGGCGGCCCCATGGCCTTGAGCACGTTGCGCCCGACCAGCAGATTGCCGGACGAATAAAGCGCCGGCACATGGCCCGTTTCCCGATAGGGCGGCGCAAAGACCGGATGTTCGGCCCATCGGGCATGCGCGGCATCGGCGAAGATGGGCACCTGCGGGCCGCCGACAATGTCGGCTTGAAGCGTCTCCGCGGCACCACACATGCGCTCCAGCCAGTCGGGCTCGGCGATCTCGTCGTCGTCGATAACCAGCAGGTGGCGAAAATTGGGAAAATGCAGGATCGCCGTTTGCCAGCCGGCATTGTAGGCGCTGCAGTTGCCGCGCTCATGCGCGATGATCACCAGGCCGGGCATCTCGCCGCTTTCAAACAGCGGCAGCGCCGCCTTGGCGCCCTCGCGCGCCTCGGCCTCGTTTTCCATGACGATGACGGCGAAGCGCCGGCCGGTCCGCTGCGCCTTGAGCGAAGCCAGGGTTTCCAGCACCTGCTTGGGCCGCTTGAAGGTCGGCAGCGTCACGACCGCCTCGACGGCCTCGGCGGCGAGCCCCGGCGACCGTCCCGCGATCGATACAGAAGCGTCGGACGGCAAAGCGATCATCCGTTTTTGAGCAGCGTGGGTTTGAGCCCTCGATAGCATCGCGGTGATAACGTTTCGTTAATCACCTTCTCGCCCGGCTGTCGGAAAAGGCGGGTCTTCGGCCTTTGACAGTGCCATTTAATCAAGGCTTCACCGCGTTTTGCTACCGGCTGCAGCCAAGGATAGGTGAGATGCATCTGCTGTTCGCCACATCGATCGTGCCCGATGGCGCTCTCGCCTCGGGCTACGAGATTGCCAATGCCGCGATCATCGACGCGCTGCGACGCGCCGGCGTGCGCGTGACGGTCATCGGTTTCATCTGGCCGGGCAAAACCCCGTCCGATCCCCAGAACACCATCGTGCTCGACGCCGTCGAGGTCCGCACCGAAAGCGCTTCGGCTTTGCGGAAACTTGCCTGGCTGGGCAAGGCGGTTCTCTCCGGTCTTACCTTCGCCTCCGTAAAGCTGCGTGTCGTTTCCGACGCCGAGGTTCGCGCCGCCATCGAACGCGCCGGTCCCTTCGACGGCTATGTCCTGAATTCGGTGCAGTTCGCTGGCGCCTTCGAGAAGGTTCTCGCCGACCGTCCATTCGTCTTTGTGGCGCACAATGTCGAGCACCGCTCGGCCGAGGAGAATGCGGCCGCGGCCGGCAGCGCGCTGCAGCGCTGGCTGTTCCGCCGCGAGGCCAGGCTCCTCAAGGTCGTGGAGGAGCGCTTCTGCGGCGCCGCGCGCTTTGTCTTCACGCTGACCGAGGAAGACCGCGCGGCACTTGGCGTCGCCTCCGACAGGCGTTCGGCGGTGCTGCCGCTGGCGACCCGGGCGCAAGCGCCGACAAGCAAGACCAAGCGCCATATCGAATGCGACGCCGCGCTGATCGGCACCTGGACCTGGCAGCCCAACCGCATCGGGCTCGACTGGTTCCTGAACAAAGTCGTGCCGCATCTGAAGCCGGATTTCCGCGTCAGGATCGCCGGCAACATGCCCTCTGGCGTCAGCTCGCCGCATCCCGGCGTTTCCTTCGTCGGCAGGGTTCCGGATGCGCAGGCCTTCGTGCGCGGCGCCGCCGTCATTCCCTTGATCAGCACCGCCGGCAGCGGCGTGCAGCTGAAGACCATCGAGACCTTCGAGCTCGGCCTGCCGTCCGTCGCCACCAGCCGCTCGCTGCGCGGCATCGGCTATCGTCCCGACAATTGCGTGGTGACCGACGATCCGATCGCTTTCGCCGCCGCCCTCCAGGCGGCAGCCGCCAATGCCTGCGATGTCGATGGCAGCGCCTTCCACCGCCGCCAGCTCAAGGCGCTCGACGCCGCGATCGGGCTCGGCCTGGAGAAGCTTGGTGCCGTCAGGCAGGAGGTCGCCGCATGAACATGCACGCCGCGCGCGCCGCCTTCGGCTTCGACACGCTCAAGACCATTCTGGGCATTCCGGTGCTTGCCATACGCTGGGACGAGGCCATCGCCTTGCTCACCAGGTTGATCGACGAGCGCCGCTTCACCAAGGTGAGCTTTCTCAACGCCCACAACGCCAACCTTGCCTGCACCGATCCGGTCTTTGCCGAGGCGCTGGAAAATTTCCTGATCCTTCCCGATGGCGTCGGCGTCGACATGGCGGCAAAGCTGCTTTACGGCGCGCCTTTCCCCAGCAATCTCAACGGCACCGATTTCATCCCGGCCTTCCTGCAGGCCTCGTCGCATCCGCTGACGGTGGCGCTGCTCGGCACGACGCGCGCCAATGCCGAAGCCGCCTGCGCGAAGCTTTCGACGCTCGCCATGCAGCACAAATTCGTCGTGGTCCACGACGGCTTCTTCTCCGCTGCCGAGGAACCGGCGATCCTCGAGCGCATCGCCAGGCTGCGGCCGGACGTGCTGCTCGTCGCCATGGGCGTGCCGCGCCAGGAATTGTGGATCGAGCGCCACATCGACAGCCGCCATTGCACGCTGCCGGTCGCCGTCGGCGCGCTGCTCGATTTCATGAGCGGCTCGGTGCCGCGCGCGCCGCTATGGCTACGCCGGTTGCGGCTCGAATGGCTGTTCCGCCTGTGGATCGAGCCCGGCCGCCTGTGGCGCCGCTACATCGTCGGCAATCCGCTCTTCCTGTGGCGCGTCGTCAGGCAGAAGCTGTCGCTCGGGCCGCGGCCGCTGGAGGCGCGCCGGTGAACAGCCGCTTCGTGCCGGGCACCTCCACCGCGATCCAACCGCTGCCACGCATGCCTTTGGCCGCGATCGTCACGGCGAGCTACGCGCCGGACTTCGAGCGCTGCCGGCTTTTGTGCGAAACCGTCGACCGCCACGTCACCGGCATGGCGCATCACTACATCCTGACCGAACATCGCGACGTCGCGCTGTTTCGCCAGCTCGAAGGCAGTCGCCGCAGCGTCGTGGACGAGCGGGACCTGTTGCCGCGCTGGCTGCGCGTCATTGACGATCCGCTGAGCGGCTTCCGCCGTCGCGTCTGGCTGAGCCTGAAGACGCAGCCGCTGCGCGGCTGGCATGTGCAGCAGCTGCGCCGGATCGCCATTGCCGGGCAGGTGAAGGAAGACGTGCTGGTCTTTTGCGATTCCGACGTCGCCTTCCTGAAACCGTTCGACGCGAACGCCTTCTGGCGCGACGGCAAGGTGCGGCTGTTCCGGCGTGATGGCGTGCTCGCCGATGATGGCCATGACGAGCATCGCATCTGGTCGCGCAATGCCGGCAAAGCACTCGGCATCGATCCCGCCAATCCATCGAGCCACGACTACATCTCGACGCTGATCGCCTGGCGCCGCGAGACCGTCAGCGCGATGTGCGAGCGCATCGAGAAGGTGCATGGCCGCGACTGGGTCGGCGTCGTCGGCTCGGCGCGCCAGTTCTCCGAATGCATGATCTATGGCCGCTATGTCGACGACGTGCTTGAAGGCGCCGGCCATTTCCACGGAACGGAGGAGTTCTGCCGCGTCCACTGGAACGGCGAGCCGCTCTCGGATGACCAGTTCCGCAGCTTCGTCGACACCATGGCGCCGGAACAGGTGGCGATCGGCATGCAATCCTTCATCGGCACCGATATCGGCCGCATCCGCCGCCTGATCGGGCTTGAGTAAGCCGGCGGACATTCAGCCGGCCTCACCTGAATCTAGATCGCCTTAGCTGGCCGGCGCATCGCTGAATAAGTCAGCAGCATCGAGGCGAGATAGAGCAGCAGGAAGACGATGTTGAGCGACAGGACCAGATTGGCCGTGTCGGGGATCGTCGTCAGCACATAGGTCAAGAGCACCGCCTTCAATCCGGCGAGCAGGCCGAGATTGATTGCCCGCACCGCCGTCTGGCCGCGCGCGAAGAGCAGCTCGGCCTGGTATTCGACGAGGTTGCGCAGGCCAGGCACGCAGACCGCCAGCGCGACCAGCGGCGCTGCCTCGGCAACATTCTTGCCGAGCGCATTCGGGAAGAAGTGCAGCACGATGCCGAGCGAAACCAGCGCCAGCGTCGAGACCAGGAATACGCCGCCTTCGATGCCGCTCTTCACCGCCAGTCGCGACAAAAGCTCCGGCGCCCGCATCATGCGCTGCACCAGCATCATCGAGAAGGTGCGGATCGGGATCGCGGTGAGGTCGACCAGCCGCATGATGATGGCATAGATGCCGGCGAGATGCGGCCCGCCGATCGACAGCACCAGAAGCTTGTCGAACTCCATCTGCAGGTAGAACAGCACTTCGGAGCCTGCGACATAGATGGAATCAGCGAGCCGCCGGAAATAGAGCTCGGCGCGCAGCCGCAGCCGCTGGCGCGGATAGAAGAAGACGAAGGCGACGATGAGCGAGGCGGCGTTGGCGCCGATGTAGAACAGCGACCAGACGCCGATCGTGTGCCGCGCGGCAAGCATGAAAAGGATCGCGCCGACTGCTCTCAGCGCCGTCGTCAGGATGGCGAGGACGGCTGCCCGCCCGAACTTGCCGAGCCCGTTGTTGACGATCAGCACCACTTCGACCGGCCGCCACAGAAGCGCCTCGGCGAAGACAACAGCGGCAAAGGCCGATAGCGGCACGGTGCCGGCGAAGAAGATCAGATAGACGACGTAGGACGCGGCGGCGAGGAACGGCAGCGAGAACAGGCCGAGAAGCAGGAAACCGGCGGTGAAGGTGCCGATCAGGTTGGGGCGGATCGTGGCGGTGCGGTAGAGTGCCGAGATGAAGCCGAAGGCGAGGATGCGCGACAGCATGATGCCTGCGGCCGAGGCGGTCGCGAACATGCCGAACTCGGCGATCGAAAGCGTGTTGGCCAAGGCGATGAAATAGGCGAGTGAAAATACCAGCCGGCCGCCGGCGCCGCTGATGGCCGAGAAATAGTCGAATACCAGTTTCCGGCGGTTGACCACGAAGTGGCCGATCCGCGCGAGGCTCCGCCTTTGCGGCATGTCGCTGGCCTGGGTCATGTCGGGGCGATAGATAGGCTGGAAAGTTTAACGCGGCGTTCTGGCGCCTGTCCTGGCGGCGCCGAAATGCCGCGAACAAGGCGAGAAACCGTGCGGGCCTGGGTGCAAAATTAACCGTTTGTTTCCTATGCCCGTTTAGCGTGGCTTAACGATTGGCCGATCCGCCGCGCCCAAGCCGCCAGAGAGTAGTTCCAGGACAATGGTCGACAGGGATAACCGTGATGACTGGAGGCGCGAGCGTTCGCTGCTGGCGCTCGGCCAAGCCATGCGTGGCGACGACAACACGGTTTCGATCGGCGAGCGGGCTAATTCCTCCTGGCGCGAGGACGCCGCCGCGCGCCATCGCGCCGCGCGTTCGGAACGCGAAGGGAAGTTGAACCCGCGGCCCGCCGATACCGGCGGATTTGACCGCGATCAGGCACAACCGGAATCCGAGCCGGTCGAACCCGAACATGACTGGCGCGGAAGGAATCGATCTGCATCGTCCGGGCCGTCCTATGAAGCCCCGGCGGAGAGCCAGCAGCCGCAAGCGTCCCCCGAACTTCTTACGAGCCGGCCGCCAGCCGGCGACGTTTCCGAGGAATGGAAGCCGCTGATCGACCCGATGCAGGTCGTGCACGGCATCACGCGATCCAGGGCGCTGATCCTGTCGACGACCATCCTGGGCGCCGCGCTCGGCATCGCCATCGCCTTGTCGACACCGAAGAAATATGAAGCCACCACCGACGTCATCGTCGACCCGCGCGACCTCAAGCTCACCGACCGCGACCTGACGCAGAACGTGGTCGCCTCGGATGCGACGCTGGCCATTGTCGAGAACCAGGTCCGCATCCTGACTTCGGGCACCGTCCTCAACAAGGTCGTCACCGATCTCAACCTGACCAACGATCCTGAGTTCAACGGCCAGGGCAAGGGCGGCTTCGGCCTGATGTCGACGCTCCGCTCGATCCTGTCGCGGCAGGATGCGGGCGCTGCGGACGAAGCGCGCAAGCGCGCGCTGGCGGTCGGCAACCTGTATGAAAGCCTCGACGTCGAGCGCGGCGGCAAGACTTTCGTGGTCTCGGTCAGCGCCACCACGCAGAACGCCGAGAAATCCGCCCTGATCGCCAACACCATGGTCAAGGCGTTCAAGCAGATCTCCAGCGAGATCCAGTCGAGCACGGCGGGCCGCGCCAATGACGAGCTCACCGCCAGGCTCGACGAATTGCGCAAGGGCGTCGAGACGGCCGAACGCGCCGTCGAGGATTTCAGGGCGACGCACGACCTCGTCGACGCGCAGGGCCACCTGATCAGCGACGACCAGATGCTGAAGCTCAACGAGCAGCTTTCCGTCGCCCGCGCCCGCACGCTCGAGCTCAACGCCCGCGCCGCCTCGGCACGCTCGCTGAACGTCAATTCGGTGCTCAGCGGCACGCTGCCGGAAGAGATCAATTCCAACATGATGAGCGAGCTGCGCTCGCAATATGCGGCGCTGAAGCAGGAAGCCGACCGCGCGGAGGTCAAGCTCGGGCCGCGCCATCCGGAGATCGAGGCGCTCAACGCCCAGCTTGCCGGCGCGCGCGAGCGCATAGGCGCCGAGCTGCAGCGCATCGCATCCTCGCTGCAGGTCGACCTGAAGCGCTCCGTCCAGCTCGAGCAGGACCTGTCCTCGCGCCTGGCGCAGGCCAAGGTTCAGAGCGGCGACGTCAACAACAATCTGGTCTCGCTGCGCGAGCTGGAGCGCGAAGCCGCCGCCAAGCGTTCCGTCTACGAGCAGTTCCTGCTGCGCGCCAAGGAAACCGGCGAGCAGAAGGACATCAACACCGCCAATATCAGCGTCATTTCGGAGGCCTATGCGCCGCTGCAGGCCAAGGGACCGTCGCGTGCGGTGATGACCCTGGCGGGCCTGTTTGCCGGCCTGTTCGCCGGTATCGGGCTTGGCGGGCTGCGCGGCGTCTATGCGAGCCTGCGCGAGACGGCCGATAGCCGCTCGCGGCGCAGAGTGGGTGAGCGTGCCCCCACGGTGGAGAACACTTCGAACCGTGCAGCTCCGCCGGCGCCGCCGCCGCTCGTAACACCGCCTCCGGCCCCGCCTGTCGCTCCGCCGCCTCCGGCTTTCACGCCGCCGCCATCTCCGGCTCCGGCTTTCACGCCGCCCCCAGCCGCGTCATTCACGCCATCGCCGGCTGCGTCCTACACGCCGCCGCCTGCCTCGCCTGCGGCCCCTCCGCCGGTCGCGTCGGCTCCGGCGCAATCCGTCACGCCGCCGGAACCGGCCAATGATGCCGGCCGCCCCGGGCTCTTCGGCTCGCTGGCCTCGGCGCTTCGCTATTTCGTGCGGCGGGAGCCGGCCGAAACGGTGGATTTGGACACTGTTCCGCCCGAAAGCGCCTGGCGCGCGCCTACTCTGGAAGAGCGCTACCCGAAGGCTCAGACATCGGCGCGGGAGAATTTCCGGCCGCCATACGAGCAGGGCTATTCCTATTCCTATCGGCCGGATCATGCGCGGACCGATCCCTACGAGGACCATTATCCGGCTTCGCCGGCATCCTATCATCCGCAACCGCCGGTCCCGGCCGACGCTCGCCAGTCGCCCGCCGATCAGGGTGAGATCGACGACATCCGCGCCAGCCTGCGTGAATTCCGCGAGGCGGTGCGCGAGCTGACCGAAAGCCGCTCGCGCCGCCGCTATTTCTAAACCGCCCGTATTTCTTAACCGCCTGACCTTGGATAAAAGCAGCCGGTTTCGGGTTTACGGCATCCGACGACGCTTTGACGGGATTGCCTTGTCGAATTTTCGTGAAAATGCCGCGCGGCATTTCGGCCGATTGCGCCCTGCGCCGGCGGATCGGGATGCGGATTGAGGCATGGGGCATGCATCGATGCGGCCTCGAAACGGAGAGTTCGTGATGACCGAAGTGATTGACGGAAAGCGTGTCGCCGAGGATGTGGTTTCGAAGGTCAAGGCGCTGACGTCGGAGCTGTCGGCCAAGGGAGCCACCAAGCCCGGCCTTGCGGTGGTGATCGTCGGCGAAGACCCGGCAAGCCAGGTCTATGTCGCCTCGAAATCGCGCACCGCCAAGGAATGCGGCTTCCATTCGCTCCAGCATACGCTGCCGGCCGACACCACCGAGGAGCAATTGCTGAAGATCATCGGCGACTTGAATGCCGACAAGTCGATCCACGGCATCCTCGTGCAATTGCCGCTCCCTGGCCATATCGACGCCGGCAAGGTGATCCAGACGATCGCGCCGGAGAAGGATGTCGACGGCTTCCATTTCATCAATGTCGGCAAGCTCGGCACCGGTGAGCTCGAAACGGCCTTCGTGCCCTGCACGCCGGCGGGCTCCATGCTTTTGATCGAGCGCGTGCGCGGCAAGGACCTTTCCGGCCTCAACGCCGTCGTCGTCGGCCGCTCCAACATCGTCGGCAAGCCGATGGCCAACCTGCTGCTCGCCGCCAACTGCACGGTCACCATCGCGCATAGCCGCACCAAAGACCTGCCGGCGCTGGCTCGTACCGCCGACATCCTGGTCGCCGCCGTCGGCCGCCCGGAAATGGTCAAGGGCGATTGGGTGAAGCCCGGCGCCACCGTGATCGACGTCGGGATCAACCGCATCCCGGCGCCCGAGAAGGGCGAGGGCAAGTCGCGCCTCGTCGGCGACGTCGCCTATGCCGAGGCGGCCAAGGTCGCCGGCGCCGTCACGCCGGTGCCCGGCGGCGTCGGGCCGATGACCATTGCCATGCTGATGGCGAACACTGTAGCTTCCGCCTACCTCGCGGCCGGGCTGAAGCGGCCGTCCTTCTGATCGAAAGCAGATCCTTGCCGAACCTCACTGCTCCTATCGAACGGCCGATCACGAACGATCCCGTTCAGGGCGGCCGTCAGTTCGGCTTCCTGCTCGTCGACAAGTTCTCGATGTTCTCCCTGGCCGCCGCCATCGACTGCTTCCGCTCGGCCAACCGCCTGCTCGGCCGCGATTTCTATGGCTGGACGACGATTTCGGCCGATGGCGACGCGGTCATGGCCTCGAACGGCCTGCCGCTGAAGATCGACTACTCGGTCGCCGACATGCCGCCGGTCGACATCCTGTTCGTCTCGGTCGGGCTCACCACCGAATTCCCGGGCAAGAGCAAGGTGCTGGCGGCGCTGCGCAGCTGGGGCCGGCGCGGCAATGCGCTGGGTGCCCTGTCGGTCGGCTCCTATCTGCTGGCCGAGGCCGGGCAGCTCGACGGCTACCGCTGCACCATCCATTGGGAGAACCGCGCCGGCTTCATGGAGCGCTTCCCCGACATCAACTGCACCGGCAATGTCTTCGAGATCGACCGCAAGCGCTACACCTGCGCCGGCGGCACCACCTCGATCGACCTGATGCTGGAGATCGTGCGCGGCGATTTCGGCTCCAACCTTGCCAATGGCGTCGCCAACCAGTTCCAGCACGAGCGCATCCGCTCGGCCGGCGACCGCCAGCGCGTCGGACCGGAGCGCGACCTCACCGGCAAGTCAGAGAAGCTGAGGCGCATCGTCGAACTGATGGCCGACCATCTCGACGAGCCGCTGTCCGCGGTGCAGCTCGCCAAATCGGCCGGCCTTTCGGTGCGCCAGGTCGAGCGCCTGTTCCTGCGCCATCTCAGCGTGACGCCCGGCCGCTATTACATGCGGCTGAGGCTAGAGCGGGCGCGCGAATTGCTGCGCCAAACCAACATGCCGATCCTCGATGTCGCGATCGCCACCGGCTTCACCTCGCACTCCTATTTCGCGCAGAGCTACCGGCTGCAGTTCGGCCGCCCGCCATCGGAAGAGCGGCGCACCACTTATTAGAGCGCTCCGCCTTTCACCCTCGGCCGGGCTTGTCTCCAGGACCCGCCTCAAATAGCTTTCGCAGCGCGGACGAGGGTTGCTCTCAGGAGATTTTCATGGCGGGACTGATACGGAGCGCCGCTGCGGCGGTCCTCCTTTTGTCGATGACCACGTTTGGCTTTGCCGCCAACAAGGTCATCATTATCCTCGATGCGTCGGGCTCGATGTGGGCGCAGATCGACGGCAAGCCGAAACTGGAGATCGCGCGTGAATCGCTGCGCACGGTGCTGCAGTCGGTTCCGGCCGACGACGAGATCGGCTTCATGGCCTACGGCCATCGCACCAAGGGCAGCTGCGATGACATCGAGCTGATCGTGCCGCCGCAGGCCGGCTCCGCCAGCGCCATTTCGGCGGCGGCCGACAGCATGAAATTCCTGGGCAAGACGCCGCTCACGGCCGCCGTCAAGCAGGCCGCCGAGGCGCTCAAATACACCGAGGACAAGGCAACCGTGGTGCTGATCACCGATGGCCTGGAAACCTGCGGCGGCGATCCCTGCGCGCTCGGCAAGGAGCTGAAGGAAAGCGGCGTCGATTTCACCGCCGATGTCGTCGGCTTCGGCCTGACCGCCGACGAGGGCAAGCAGATCGCCTGCCTCGCCGAAAACACCGGCGGCAAATACATCCAGGCCTCCGACGAGAAGGCGCTGCAGGAAGCTCTGGTCGAGACCGTCGCGGCTCCGGCGCCGGCTCCTCAGCCAGCTCCCGAACCAGCACCGGCTCCCGCGCCTAAAGCGGCGGAGGTCGACTACAATCTCATCCCGACGGCGCTGCTGAAGGATGGTGGCGAGGCGCCGAAGTCCGACGTCTATTTTGAAATCTTCAAGGACGACGCCAAGGGGACCGGCGGCGAGCACGTCGATTACGGTTATAACACCGTCAAATTCCACCTTGACGCCGGCAACTACATCGTCGTCGCCACCAGCGGCGCGGCCAGGGCGGAGCAGAAGGTCTCGCTGACGGCCGACAAGGCGACGGAACCGGCGCTCAACCTGAACGCCGCGGAGATATCCATCCATGCCCGGCCGGCGCCGGGCGCCGATATCGACCGCGGGGCGCAGATCAGCATCGCCTATCCCGGAGGCACCTCGGACGCCAATTACGGTGAGGTCAAGTTCGTCGTCCCGACCGGTGAGACCAAGGTCACCGTCAGCCTGGGAGCCGGCCAGGCGAGCGAGACGATGCAGCTCGTCGCCGGCCAGGTCGTCGACAAGGACATCATCGTCGGCGTCGGCAAGGCCAAGGCGAATGCCTTCTACACCCAGGGCGGAGAGAAGGCCGGAACCGACGTGTCCTGGAAAGTGTACAAGGCCGCCAAGAAGCTCGATGGCACCCGAGACCAAGTGACCTATGCCTACGGACCCGACAGCCAGTTCGACCTGCCGCCCGGCGACTATGTGATGGGCGTCGACGTGCAGGCCGTGTCCGCTGAGCAGCCTTTCAGCGTGACGGTCGGGCAGATGGCGGATGTCAACGTGACGCTGAATGCCGGTGTCGTGGCGGTCGACGCGCCAGGCGCCGATGGCTTCAAGATCTTCGAGGCCAAGAAAAACATCCAGGGCGAGCGCAAGCAGGTGACCTACGCCTATGGCGAAAAGATGCAAACGACGCTTGCCGCGGGCGACTACGTGCTGGTGACCAACTTCACCACCGACAAGGCCGACAAGGAAACGCCCTTCACCGTCAAGGCCGGCGAGCGCAACGAGCTCACCGTGCAGTAGGCGCGCAGCCTGCCTGCGTTCCAGCTACCGGCATTCCGCGATGGCTCGCGGAATGCTATCTCGGCAATGCAGCGAAACTTGGCTTCGCCGATCAGGCAGCTTCCGAGATGCGCATTTCGACATGAAGCCCGGCCGCGATCGCCATATTGACGAGGGTATCGAGGGCGAACAGGTTGATCTTCCCGCGCAGGAGATCGGACACGCGCGGTTGCGTCACCCCAAGCCGGCGCGCGGCTTCGGCCTGCGTCCAGCCCTTTGCTCGGATATGCCGCTCCAGCGCCATCATGAGCGTGGAGCGGAGCTTCATGTTCTCTGCTTCGGCGGGAGTATCTTCGATGGCATCCCACACGCTTGCAAAAGTTTCGTTGCTCATTGGCCTAACTCCTTCATGAGATCGCGGTAGCGCTTTGCGGCCAAATCCAAATCTGTTTTGCTGGTCTTCTGCGTCTTCTTCTGAAAGCAATGCAGCACATAGATCGCGTCGGCAAACTTGGCGGTGTAGATGACCCGAAACGCGCCGGTCTCATCCCTAATTCTGATTTCCAGTACGCCCTTGCCGACCGTCGTCATAGGCTTCCAGTCGGTCGGAAGTTGCTCGTTCTGCACCTTGTCGAGCTGATAGCCTGCTTCACGCCGTGCCGAGTTCGGAAAGGCGCGCAGATCGGTTAGGGCGCTGCCCCGGAATTCAAGGATCTTCACGCCCTGACTATACAGAATTTTGTATAGTCAGGGCAAGCTGCTTTTCACATGGACCTAAGTCAGGCGTTGCCGAATGCCGCGGCGCCGTGGTCGGCGCGGCCGACCATTTGCCGGAAGCCTGCGAACAGTTCGCGGCCGAAGCCGAACTCGTTGCCGATGAGATCGGCGTCGGCCGTGCGGCGCAGCGCAAATTCCGTTCCCGGCACGAGCACGTCCAGGGTGCCGGCATCGGCGTCGAGGCGGATGATATCGCCGTCATGGATCCTGGCGATGGCGCCGTCCTCGACCGCTTCCGGCGTCACATGGATCGCCGCCGGCACCTTGCCGGAGGCGCCCGACATGCGCCCGTCGGTCACCAGCGCCACGCGCTGGCCGCGATCCTGCAGGATGCCGAGCACGGTAGTCAGCTTGTGCAGCTCCGGCATGCCGTTGGCCTTTGGGCCCTGGAACCGGATGACGGCGATGAAGTCGCCGGTAAGCTGGCCGGCCTTGAAGGCGTCGTTCAGCGCCTGCTGGCTGTCGAACACCTTTGCCGGCGCCTCGATGACGCGGCGCTCGGGTTTCACGGCGGAAGTCTTGATCACCGCATGACCGAGATTGCCGCCGAGCACTTTCAACCCGCCGGTCGGCTGGAATGCTTTCTTGAGCGGCGCCAGCACCTTCTCGTCGCCGCTGTTGAGAGGCGCCGCTTCGCGCACCACGCCGCCGTCGTCGCCAAGCCTCGCCTCGACCGCGTAAGGCCGCAGGCCTTCGCCCCACACCGTCTGCACATCCTCGTGCAACAGGCCTTCGTCGAGCAGCTCGCGGATCAGGAAGCCGAGCCCGCCTGCGGCGTGGAAATGGTTCACGTCGGCAAGCCCGTTCGGGTAGACGCGCGCGAGCAGCGGCACGGCCTCCGACAGGTCGGAAATGTCCTGCCACGTCAGCGCGATGCCGGCCGCCGCCGCCATGGCGATCAGGTGGATCGTGTGGTTGGTCGAGCCGCCGGTGGCGTGCAGGCCGACGACGCCGTTGACGATCGAACGCTCGTCGATCATGCGCCCGACCGGCGTATAGGCATTGCCGAGCGCCGTGATCGCCAATGCGCGCTTCGCCGCTTCCCTGGTTAGCGCGTCGCGCAGCGGCGTGCCCGGATTGACGAAGGAGGCGCCGGGCGTGTGCAGGCCCATGATCTCCATCAGCATCTGGTTGGAATTGGCGGTGCCGTAGAAGGTGCAGGTGCCTGGCCCGTGATAGGACTTGGACTCCGCCTCCAGAAGCTCGGCGCGGCCGACCTTGCCTTCGGCATAAAGCTGCCGGACCTTGGCCTTTTCGTCATTCGCCAGCCCGGTCGTCATCGGTCCTGCGGGGATGAAGACGGTCGGCAGATGCCCGAAGGTGAGCGCCGCGATCACCAGCCCGGGCACGATCTTGTCGCACACGCCGAGGAAGACGGCCGCGTCGAACATGTTGTGCGACAGCCCGATCGCCGCCGCCATCGCGATCACGTCGCGCGAAAACAGCGACAGCTCCATGCCGGGCTGGCCTTGCGTGACGCCGTCGCACATCGCCGGCACGCCGCCGGCGACCTGAGCGATGCCGCCCGCTTCTCGCGCGGCTTCCTTGATCAGCGCCGGGAATGTCTCGAAGGGCTGATGCGCCGACAGCATGTCGTTGTAGGAGGTGATGATGCCGAGGTTCGGCACGCGGTCGCCGCCAAGCGCGATTTTTTCGGATGGGCTGCACACGGCAAAGCCGTGGGCGAGGTTGCCGCAGCCCAGCACCGCACGGTTGGCGGTGCGGCTGGAAGCCTCCGCGATGCGGCCGAGATAGGCTTCGCGGCCGGCTTTCGAACGGTGGCGGATGCGTTCCGTGATGGCTTCGATATCGCGTCTGGCTGTCATGGTCCGTCCTTTCGAGCCCGGCGACGTCCTCCCTCTGCCACCGGACTTGTCCTCATCTGAAATCAGGGTGCCCAGAACACCTCTATCGGTCTCGGCGCCGCTTCCAGCACTCTGCGGATGGGCTTTTTCGCGCCGGGACCGGTCGCGCCGTTGAACGCGGCGCGCTTGTCCTCGCCTTCGATATGGAGCGCGACGAAGCCGGCGGCGACGATGCGCGCCATCGACAGCGTGAGCCGTGGCTCGCCGCCGCTTGGCGCATGCACCGGCAGCACGATCCGCTGCGAGACCGGATCGAGCAGTTCCTCGAGATTGCCGGCATCCGGGAAGAACGACGCCGTATGGCCGTCGCCGCCCATACCGAGGATCACCACGTCGAGCGGCCAGGGCAATGATTTGAGCGCTTCGCTGTCCGCCGCGGCGGCGTCCTCGATGCTTGCCGCCTCGTGGTAGAGCGGCACGAAACGCGCCGCCGCCGCCTTGTTCTGGAGCAGGTTCGCCGCCACCAGCCCGGCATTCGAGCGCGGCGAGGAGGGCGGCACGAAGCGCTCGTCGACCAGCGTCACGGTAACCTTGTCCCAGGCGATCGGCGTGGCCGACAGCGCCGCGAACAGCTTCGCCGGCGTGGTGCCGCCGGATACCGCGAGCAGGGCGGCGCCGCGTTCCGCGATGGCGCTGGTCAACTGGCCGGCGATCTCGCCGGCCAGCGCCGCCGCCAGGTCCTGGCGATCGGCAAAGCCGTTCCAGCCGTAGCGGACCTCGCTCAATTGCTCTCGTGCCATGTCCGTCCGTCACGTTCGATAAGAGCGATCGAGGCCGACGGCCCCCAGGTTCCGGCCGTATAGCCCTGCGCCTCCTGCCTGGCGCTTTCCCAGGCATTCTGGATCGGGTCGATCCATTTCCAGGCCGCCTCGACTTCGTCGCGGCGCATGAACAGCGTCTGGTTGCCGCGCACCACATCCATGATCAACCGCTCATAGGCGTCGGGCGCGCGCCCGTCGAAGGACTGCGCGAAGCTCATGTCGAGCGAGATCTGGCGCAGCCGCATGCCGCCCGGCCCCGGATCCTTGATCATGATGAACTGCTTGACGCCTTCGTCGGGCTGCAGCCGGATCACCAGCTGATTGGCGAAGATCGGCCCGGCACTGTCGTCGAAGATCGAAAAGGGGATCGGCTTGAACTCGATGACGATCTCGGAAACCCGGCTCGCCAGCCTTTTGCCGGTCCTGAGGTAGAACGGAACGCCGGCCCAGCGCCAGTTGCCGATCTCGGCCCTTATGGCGACGAAGGTCTCGGTGGTGCTGTCCTTGCCGAGTTCCTCGACATAGCCCTTGACCGGGCCGCCCGCCGAAGCGCCGGCGCGATACTGGCCGCGCACCGTGTGCTTGGGCGCTTCGTTGCCGTTGATGCGCTTCAACGCCCGCAGCACCTTCAGCTTCTCGTCGCGCACGGCGTCGGCGTCCATCGACGATGGCGTTTCCATGGCGACGAGGCAAAGCAGCTGCAGCATATGGTTCTGCACCATGTCGCGCAGCGCGCCGGCCTTGTCGTAATAGGTGACGCGGTCCTCGAGGCCGACGGTCTCGGCGACCGTGATCTGCACATGGTCGATATGGGCGGAGTTCCACAGCGGCTGATAGAGCGCATTGGCAAAGCGCAGCGCCATCAGGTTCTGCACGGTCTCCTTGCCGAGATAATGGTCGATGCGGAAGATCTGGCCTTCGTGGAAATCGTCGCCCACCGCGTCGTTCAGCGCGCGCGCCGAGGTCAGGTCGCGGCCGATCGGCTTCTCCAGCACAATGCGCGAGTTCGGCGTGATCAGCTTGTTCTGCTTGAGTTGGTGCGAGATATCGCCGAACAGCGCCGGCGCCACCGCGAGATAGAAGGCACGGATGCGGTCGCTGTCGCCGATCGCCTTCTTCAGCTTGTCGAAGCCCGCGCCGCTGGTGGCGTCAGCCGGGACATAGGAAAGCCTGGCCAGGAAGGTTTCCAGTTCCTTCTGGTCGATATCGGCCGGCTTGACGTGGGACGAAATCGCCTGCCTGGCGAAAGCCTGGAACTCGGCGTCGGTCATCTTGGCGCGCGAGGTGCCGATGATGCGCGTCGGTTCGCAGAACTGATGGTCGCGCTGGCGATAATAGAGCGAGGGCAGGAGCTTGCGCTCCGACAGGTCGCCGGTGCCGCCGAAGATGATGAAGTCGAAGGGATCGACAGGGATGATCTGGCTGGTCATGGTCAGTCCGATTTGATGCCGGATATCGGCAGCGTGGTTGGTATATTCTAATCGATTTAAATTTTCCAGTGCCATGGTGTCACAGGCAGGACCAATCGCTTGCTGTTGCATCGGTCCACCTGTTTCCCGACACTTGCGCCGCCGACAGGCCTGTCGGTAAAGCCATGGCTTCCGGCAACGTTCGCGGCCGCACCATAGAACGCGAATGTGACGAAAGCTAAGGGAGAATATCGCTGCGGGGCGGCGGCCGGAAAATCAAGAACTGCGGAAATCCAATGAGCGGGAAAACCATGCGTCTGGAAAACAAGGTCGCCATCATCACCGGTGCTGCGTCGGGCTTCGGGGAGGGCATGGCCAGGCGCTTCGCCGAAGAGGGCGCGCGCGTTGTCGTCGCCGACCTCAACGCAAAGGGCGCCGAGCGGGTGGCCGGAGAGATCGGTCCCAACGCGATCTGGACCCAGACCGATGTGTCCCTGCGCTCCGAATTCGACGAGATGATCTATGCCGCCAAGAGCGCCTTCGGCCGCATCGACATCATGGTCAACAATGCAGGCTTCACCCATCGCAACGGCGATATGCTCGCCGTCGACGAGGAGACTTTCGACCTGATCACCGCCGTCAACATGAAGGCGATCTATCACGCGGCCCTTAGCGTCGTGCCGATCATGGACCGGCAGGGCGGTGGTGTCATCCTCACCACGGCCTCGACGGCGGGGCTTCGGCCGAGGCCGGGCCTGACCTGGTACAACGCCTCCAAGGGCTGGGCGATCACCGCCACCAAGTCGATGGCGGTCGAACTGGCGCCGAGGAACATCCGCGTCAACTGCCTCTGCCCGGTCGCCGGCGAGACCGGCATGCTGGAAAGATTCATGGGCGCCGACACGCCCGAGATCCGCGAAAAATTCCGCGCCTCGATCCCGCTTGGCCGGCTCTCGACACCCCTCGACATCGCCAACGCGGCGCTGTGGCTGGCTTCGGATGAAGCCGCCTTCATCACCGGCGTTGCGCTGGAGGTCGATGGCGGCCGCTGCATCTGAGCCGTTTCCAGGTAGCGGCTGCTCATGCGGCGAACGGATAGGCTGGCGCCGTCAAGCCAAGTCTCCAATTTGACTTCATGGTCCGTCGAAACGATAACGGACCGGGGCAGGGGAATTGGCGCGTGGTTAAGGTCAGGCTGCGTGAAATTCGCAACGATCTGGGCTGGCGATTGCGGCGCTATCGGGCAAGACGTGCGCGTGCCCAAAGCAAGGCTATCTTCATCGGCATAACCGGCAGTTCCGGCAAATCGACGGCAACCAGCTTGCTTGGGCATATCCTGGCCGGTCACGGCACGGTCCATACGCAAGTTCTGGCCAACACGCTCAAGGCACTTGTCCGCACGCTCTACAAGCGCATGAAGCGTGCGGGCGAGGTCGACTACGTCGTCTTCGAAGCCGGCGCGTTCGAGCCTGGTTCGATCAGGCTGATGGCGGAGATGCTAAAGCCGGACTTGGCCGTCGTAACGATGGTCAGGCTGGAGCATTTTGCTCAATTCCGGAGCCTGGAGGCTGTCGCCCGGGAAAAAAAGGCCCTGGTCGAGGCATTGTCACCGGGCGGGCTCGCAATCTTGAATGCCGACGACCCGCATGTGCTCGGTATGGCTTCAGACGTAAGGGGCCGTGTCGCGACCTTCGGCCAGTCGGAGACTGCAGACTATCGTGTAACGGAGGTCCATGCCGCCTACCCGGACCGGCTCACATTTTCGCTGCGCTGGAATGCTGGTGAGATCGACGTGCAAACACCTTTTCCCGGCGAGCACTTCTGGCTGCCGGCGGCTGCCGCCATTGTCACGGCGCTGGAACTTGGTGTCCCGCCGGAGGACGTCGTGGCCAAGACGGCATCCTTCGAACCTCTGGCAAATCGCTGCAAGGTGGAGGCGATCGATGGCGGCCCGCAATTCATCATCGATGCCGCCAAAGCGCCTTGGCATTCGCTGAACATCGCGTTCGAGATGGTGGCCAAAGCGCGGGCTGTTCGTAAGCGGATCGTTCTCGGCCAGATTTCCGACTACGCCGGTTCGTCGCGGAAATATCGCACTGCTTATGGCGTCGCGCGCGATATCGCCGACGAGGTTATCTACACTGGTGACAATGCCCATCGCTCACGCGCGAGCCAGGCGGACCGCGACAGCGGGCGTTTCCTGGAGCTTCGTACTCCGAAGGACGCCTCGGACCACATCAAGCAGACGGCGGTCCCCGGCGAACTGATCCTGCTCAAGAGCTCCGCCAATCTTCATCTGGAGAGGATTGCGCTGGCATGGACCCACGACGTCAAATGCTGGATCCCGGCATGTGGTAAGAACGAAGGGTGTTACACGTGCGGCTTGTACGAGGTGCCGTTCGAGGAACACAAGTCCTTCCTCGCAAACCGCAGGATCGAGCGCAGAAGCCGCCGGTACGAACGGCTGCTCGACGGGTTAGGTTTCAGGCGCCGGTCTTGACGTAGCTTTTGTAGACCCAGCCGTGCTTGCCGTTATAGACGATCTCGCACCATTGCTTGCAATTCATCACCTGTACCGATGCCTTGGCCGGCACCGTGATGATTGCGGCGGCACCTTTCTTCGGGCCCGAGCGCATGGTCACGGCCCTCAAGATGCGCCCGTTTGCGGCCGCGCCGGCTTTTTGAGGCTTCGGCTTGGGCTGCGCCGAGTCATCCGCCGCTGCCGGTTGCGGATCGGGAACCTGCGGCTTGGCTTCGGGAATGGCGGCGGTTTGGGCGCCATCCATCTTGTCGCCAGGCTTCTTCGCGGCCGTCGACGTCTCGCTCGCGGCGCCCGCGACCTGCGAAAGCGCGTTCGAGGCGTCGTTCTCGGCATCGGCCTCGGCAAAGGCCGTATCGGTGGATTGTGCGGGGTTGGTGGCGGCGGCCTGCTTGGATGGAGCCGGTTGGTCATCGGTCGGGGCCGGCGGCGTCTGGGCGTCGGAAGCCGTCCAGCGGGGACTGTTCGGCGCCAGCGCCGGAATGCTGGCTTCGCGAGCCGCCGTCGTGGGCGTGACCGCGTCCGCCTTGCGCGCGGCTTGCGGCGCTGCTGCAGCCACGGTCACCGCCGCTGTCGCCGGAGCGATCTTCGTGGTCTTCACCGGAATTGTCGGAACGGTTTGCGCGGCGTTTGCCGCAGCCACTTGCCGGTCACTGCCCGGAAAACAAAGCCACAGAGCCACCGCGGCCACGCCGAGCAACGCGGCAGTGCCGATCGCCGCAATGACCAGATGGGCGTTCGACTGCACCCTCTGCCAGAAGGATGGCCGTACGCTATAGCCGAACTGCATTGTAAAGCGCTGCCGTTCCGGCATGCCGAAACTGAAGGGCCCGTTCACTCAAACCACCTCCAACAAGCGGGCCGACGTTCTTTCGATCATTGCCGCAACGATTGGCTTCGATCGGCATCGGTCCCGAAATTATTGCGGACAAGGCCCGCGAAATCCCCGGATTTTCGCCCATAATTGCATCTTTTACTGCTGATTATGGCACGAGTGAGCCAAATTGCGAAATTCTGCGCGTCCATTAAGGCTTTCACAACCTGCCGTGTGGGAGCCGCCAGCGTCGATTCGACGGCTTCGGCTGGGCCGACAGCTTCAAATCCTGTCGCGCAGCGCGAACCAGTTGAGGGCCAGAAACAAGAGCGGCGCGCGAAATCGCCGGCCGCCCGGGAAAGCGGGGATTTTCAGATCCTCGATCAGTTTCAGCCGGTCGCGATTGCCGGCAACGGTCTCGGCATAGAGCTTGCCGAAGAAGTTCGAAAGCATGACGCCGTGCCCGGAATAGCCGCCTATGGAGATCACCTTCGGCATCACCTCGCGCACGAACGGCTTTCTCGGCATCGTGATGCCGACATAGCCGCCCCAGCCATGCGTGATTTCGATACCCTTCAGCGCCGGGTAGAGCTCGGCGATCTGCTTGCGGATGTGGATATGGATGTCCTTGGGATCGTTGACGGCATAGACCTCGCGACCGCCGAACAACAGCCGTCCGTCTTTCGACTTGCGGAAATAGCGCACCACGAAGCGGGAATCGTCGACCGACTCGCCGCCCGGCAACACCTTGGAGGCGGCGCCGAGCGGCACGGTCGCTCCGATGAAGGAGCCGATCGGCATGATGTGCGCCGCGCTCACCGGCTCCAGATTGCCGCCATAGGCATTGACCGCGATCAGGCATTTGTCCGCGGAGATCGTGCCGCTAGGCGTCGTGACCGTCACCTTGCCGCCATTGGAAACGATGCCGGTGGACGGCGTCTGCTCGAAGAGCTGCGCGCCGGCCGCCGCCGCGACTTTCGCCGTGCCGATCACCAGCTTCAGCGGGTGGATATGCCCGGTGCCGGTGTCGCGCGCGCCGCCGAAATAGCGCGTCGAGCCCAGCCGCTCGGCCGTTTCCGCCGCATCCATGAAGCTTAAATGCGGGTAGCCGAAGCGGCTCGCCATGATCTCGGCATGGCGCTTGTAGTCGTCGACGTAACGCTTCTTGTGCGCCACCGAAAGCTGACCCGGCATATAGTCGATGTCGATCGCGTTGGCGGCGGCAAAATCGAGCAGATGCGCCTTGGCTTCTTCAGCCATGTCGAACAGTGCCTTGGCGCGGGAGAGGCCGTATTCGGCCTCCAACTCCTCGGCCCAGGCGCGTTGTCCGGTGCCGAGCTGGCCGCCATTGCGCCCCGACGCGCCGTCGCCGAAGCGATAGGCTTCGATCAGCACGACATTCGCGCCGGTTTTGGCGAGATGCGCTGCTGCTGAGAGTCCGGTGAAGCCACCGCCTACAATGACGACGTCACATCGGCGGTCACCTTCTAGGGAAGGGTATTCAGGCCGAGGCCCAGCCGTATCCTCGTACCAGGAGCGGCCCGGAGAAATGGGAGACTGATAGGGCATGATCGGTGCCCTAGACGTTCAACAAGAGATACTCCCGCTCCCACGGGCTGATCACTTCCATGAAAGTTTCGAACTCGGCGCGCTTGATCGCGGTATAGGTGGCGGCGAAGGATTTGCCAAGGATGGCGCCAAGCTCTTTGTCGTCCTCGAACAGGCCGACGGCCTCCAGCAGGCCGCGCGGCAGGTCGATTTCGTCCGCATTGGCGGTCGTCAGCACCGGTGGTTCCGCCTTGATCTTGTTGTTCATGCCGACCAGCCCGCAGGCAAGCGACGCCGCGAGGGCCAGATAGGGGTTGGCGTCGGAAGACGGGATACGGTTTTCCACGCGTCGCGCCGCCGGATCCGAGCGCGGCACGCGGAAGGCGGTGGTGCGGTTGTCATAGCCCCATTTGTTGTTGACCGGGGCCGACGCCTGCTGCGTCAGCCGGCGGTAGGAATTGACGTAGGGCGCGAACATCACCAGCGCGTTCGGCACGTGCTTCTGCATGCCGCCGATGAAATGGAAGAACGCGTCGGTCTCGGAGCCGTCCTCCGCTGAGAAGATGTTCTTGCCGGTCTTCTTGTCGACCACCGACTGGTGGATGTGCATGGCCGAGCCCGGCTGGCCCTGGATCGGCTTGGCCATGAAGGTGGCGTAGATCTCGTGCTTCAGCGCCGCCTCGCGGATGGTGCGCTTGAACATGAAGACCTGGTCGGCGAGCTCGATCGGGTTGCCGTGGCGCAGATTGATCTCGAGCTGGCCGGCGCCTTCCTCGTGGATCAGCGTGTCGATCTCCAGGCCTTGCCGTTCCGAGAAATGGTAGATGTCGTCGATCAGTTCGTCGAACTCGTTGACGCCGGCGATCGAATAGCCGGCGCCGCCGCCGATCGGCCGGCCCGAACGCCCGACGGGCGGCGTCAGCGGATAATCCGGATCGGGGTTCTTGCGCACCAGATAGAATTCGATCTCGGGCGCGACCACCGGCTTCAGGCCGCGCTCGTCATAGGCCGCAAGCACGCGCTTCAAGACGTTGCGTGGCGTGAACTCGACCGAGCGGCCGTCCTGATGGACGAGGTCGCAGATGACCGCCGCCGTCGGGTCTTCTTCCCAGGGCACCACGGTCAGCGTCGAAAGATCGGGCAGAAGCTTCAGGTCGCCGTCATCTTCGGGATAGTGGAAGCCGTTGCCATCCTCGGGATAGCCGCCGGAGATTGTCGTCATGAACACGGCCGAAGGCAGCGCCAGCGAGGTGTTGGAGGTGAATTTCTTCGACGGCATCATCTTGCCGCGGGCGACGCCCGCCTGGTCGGGCGTGATGCACTCTATGTCCTCGATACCGCGCCATTCGAGCCAGGCGCTCGCCTCTTTCCAGTTCTTCACACCGCGTTGGTTCTTCAGGAAGGCAGGCGTGCGGGCGCGTCCCCCCCGGCTTGACGGACGGACTTCCTTTTTCTCAGGCGGCATCATTCACCAGATTGTGTTGCGGATTTCGGACTATAGCCGGGCGCCGCAGGGGAAGGGAAGAGGAGGCGGGACAAGGCGGGCATCCGTCTTGAGGCTGGCGGCATGCTGCAACAACGGCTACACAGCCGTCCATGAAGAACGGTGTCCGCATATGCCCGCCTCTCATCTGACCACGATCGGTTTCGATGCCGACGACACGCTGTGGCAGAACGAGCAGTTCTTCCGCATGACCGAGCAGCGCTTCATCGCCATGCTTGCCGAGCACGGCGAGGCGAGCGTGGTTTCGGCGAATCTGCTCAAAGCCGCCAAGCGCAATCTCGGCCTCTATGGCTTCGGCATCAAGAGCTTCACGCTGTCGATGATCGAGACGGCGATTGAGGTTACCGAAGGCCGTGTTCCGGCCTCGACCATTGCGGACATCCTGGCTGCCGGCCGCGACATGCTCAGCCATCCGATCGAACCGCTGCCGCATGCGCGTGAGACGATCGAGAAGCTCGCCGGCAGCTATCGCCTGGTGTTGATCACCAAGGGTGATCTCATGGACCAGGAGCGCAAGCTGGCGCAGTCGGGGCTGGGTGAGCTTTTCGATGCCGTCGAGATCGTCAGCGACAAGAGCGCCGCCACCTATGCCCGCATCTTCAGCCGTCATGGCGACGGACCGCAAAAAAGCATGATGGTCGGCAATTCGCTGAAGTCGGATGTCGTGCCTGCCATCGATGCCGGCGGCTGGGGCATCTATGTCCCGCATGAATTGACCTGGGCGGCCGAGCACGCCGAGGCGCCGGTCGCGGCGCCACGTTTCCGCGAGATCGCCGATCTGAGCGAACTGCCCGCGTTGATCGAACGCATCGCCACGGCGGATTGATACGTCCGAGCTCCCGGGTTGTGCCCGGCGGGTGAGCGGCATGCCTCCGCGGCGTCGGGTGAGCGGACGCCCTGAACATCGCTTCGGGTGGTGAGCGGTCGGCGCGAACGAACCGGTCGACAAGCCCTTGCATCGGACCCTGGGGCCGCCCCTACAGAGGCGAGGGTCCGGAACGGAAGGTCGGCCATGGGCGGCGAAAAGGAGCAATGGTTCGGTCCAGGCGAGACAGCTCGGCGGGTCGGGGTCACCACCAAGGCGCTCAGGGTCTATGAGCGGGAGGGGCTCGTTGTCCCTCACCGCGCCGAATCGAGATGGCGGCTATACGGACCAGCTCAAATCGCCCGCTTGCACCAGATCATCGTGCTGCGCGATCTCGGCCTCTCGCTCAAATCGATCAAGAAGCTTGTCGGGGATCATTCCCGGCTTCGGGAGATTCTGCGGCTGCAACGCGAAACGCTGGAATCCCAGGAACACAAGATCAGGCGCGCGATCACTCTCATAGAGAGGGCGCAACGCCAACTTGATGAGGGTCGAGACCTTTCTCTGGGTGACTTAGAAAACCTCACCAAGGAGACTGTCATGCAGCAATCCACCGACAATAAGAAATTCGCCGCGAGGTTCGAAGCTTTGATCGCGGAACAGGACCTGACTGGTCAAGCAAGCCGCACCTTTGACGGGATAAAGAAAGAGTACGGCGCAGACGCCCATAAGGCTGCGCTAACGGCCATGATGGCGGAAGCAAGCCAGCTGAAAGAGGCAGGGGACGTTAATTCCGAAGCCGCCAAAGAGTTCGTTCGGCGTATGCGATCCCGTACCGCCGACATCAGGCGTTCGACCCCCCAGGCCGAGCAAGAGATTATACGCAACGCGTATAGCAAAGCGGTCGCCGAGGCGCAGGCCAGGTCTGAGCCCCTCTCGTTCGACCCGGCGGTCCTCGAATTCTTCCGACAAGTCGCGCAGGGAATGAAGGAACGCGGCGAGCTGGACTGACCCAGCCTCCCGAGAGCAAACGCCGGAGTGTCGCCTCGGCGCTCCGGGAGGCCTGTCCCGAATTCCCTAGCCGCGCCCGACCAGGCGATCGACCACAGGTTGCAGCCTCTCGGGCGTGATCGGCTTGGCGACCACGGCATCGACCACGCTCGACAGGCCAAGGCTCTCCGGCGTGCCATTCCTGGTTGAAAGCAGGATCACGGCGGGCAGCGGCTTGCCGGAGGCGCGCCGCAGCGCGTCGATGGCCGACATCAGCGGGTCGCAATCCTTGTTGTCCGGGCCGCCATCCAGGATGACGGTGCCGGGCAGTTGCCCGGCCAGCGTCTTCTCTGCGGCCTCGGGCGGTTCCGAAATCGGCTTCAGTCCCGATTTCTCGACGATTTTCGACACCACGACTCGGTTGATCGACGATTTTCCGACGACGAGCACTTTGGAAAAGTCAGCCGCGATCGTCCCCTTCCGGGCTGCCGGTTTCGGGTGTCTTTCGGAGTGGTCGTCACGGTCAGCGGGACACATCGGCGGGAGGCACTCTGGTTCAATGCAGGGTTGAAACCTGAGGCACAATTGGGTGAGATCGCGGCCGGTGTCAAGCTGAAACGGTCGAGCTCGAAAATATAGCAAGAATTTCCGAGATTCAGTGCAAGTCGTACCCCCAGACAGTGAAGGCAAACCGAAAAAATGCGATAGTCTCCCGAACGTATAGCGCGCGGGAGACCATCGCCGAAACTGTTGACGTTACGTCAGGTGTGACTCTGCTGGGTAACGATCACCGGGATCAAAAGGTCTCCCCAGTTGCCGTCGCCGCCATGGTGCCTGGCCGAACGCACCAGCTCCACCGAGACGCCGGCCTCGACTGCCTTCATGACCGACTGGTTGAGCCTGTGCAGATCGTTGGCGAGCATGCGGATCGTCGCCTGCTGGTCGACGCTCATTGCGCTCGATTGTTCTTCTGCCCTTTCCTTGACGCGGCTTATCGATGCCATTGGTCTCTCCTCGATGCAAATGCCCTGCGGGCGTTTCCTCTGGTTGTTATCCGTTACTCGGCCGCCGGCCTGAACTGGGCGTGCTCGGTCGATTCATGCATGGCGGTGGTCGAAGACTGGCCGCCGGTGATCGCCATCGACACGGCGTCGAAATAGCCGGTGCCGACCTCGCGCTGGTGCTTGGTCGCGGTGTAGCCGTTGGCTTCCGCCGCGAACTCGGCTTCCTGCAGCTCCGAATAGGCCGCCATCTGCCGGTGCTTGTAGCCGCGCGCCAGCTCGAACATGCCGAAGTTCAGCTGGTGGAAGCCGGCCAGCGTGATGAACTGGAACTTGTAGCCCATCGCGCCGAGCTCCTTCTGGAACTTCGCGATCGTCGCGTCGTCGAGGTTCTTCTTCCAATTGAAGGACGGCGAACAATTGTAGGCGAGCAGCTTGCCCGGATGGTGCTTGTGCACGCCTTCGGCGAATTTCCTCGCCTGCGCCAGATCCGGCTTCGAGGTCTCGCACCAGATCAGGTCGGCATGCGGCGCATAGGCGACGGCGCGCGCGATGCAGGGCTCGATGCCGTTACGCACATTGTAGAAGCCCTCGACCGTGCGGCCGACGTCGTAGTCGACAAAAGGCCGGTCGCGCTCGTCGATATCGGAGGTCAAGAGCTTCGCCGCCTCGGCGTCCGTGCGCGCCACGACCAGCGTCGGCGTGCCCATCACGTCGGCCGCGAGGCGCGCCGCGTTGAGGTTGCGGATATGCGCCGCCGTCGGGATCAGCACCTTGCCACCGAGATGGCCGCACTTCTTCTCCGACGCCAGCTGGTCCTCGTAGTGGACGCCGGCGGCGCCCGCCTCGATGAAGGCCTTCATGATCTCGAAGGCGTTGAGCGGGCCGCCGAAGCCGGCTTCGGCGTCAGCCACGATCGGCGCGAACCAGGTCTCGACCGACAGCCCGTTGCCTTCGGACGTCTCGATCTGGTCGGCACGCTGCAAGGTGCGGTTGATGCGCTTGACGAGTTCCGGCGCCGCATTGGCCGGGTAGAGCGACTGGTCCGGATACATCGCCGAAGCGGTGTTGGCGTCGGCGGCGACCTGCCAGCCCGAGAGATAGATCGCCTTCAGCCCGGCCCGAACCTGCTGCATGGCCTGGTTGCCCGACATCGCGCCCAGCGCGTTGACGAAATCCTCCTCGTGGATGAGCTTCCACAGCCGGTTCGCGCCCATCTCGGCCAGCGTCTGGCGAATTTGCACGGAGCCCCGCAACCGCTTCACATCCTCTGGCGAATAGGGGCGCTCGATGCCGTCGAAACGGCCTTCCGGCGCGGAGGGGACGAGGTTGTAAAAATCGGTCATGGGTCACTCCGGGTCTTTGGTAATTTGTGCCAGCGCTGCACCGCAAAGGCATATCCTGCGATGTTTGCGTATGACATCGTTTACATTGCGGTGCGAAGGGAGCCTAGGAAAACCGCAAGATTCCCCGGAAAATAAAGGAAAAGCTGTGTTGCCATTGACAAGTCAGCTCTGTAAATTTGTCACGATTGTAAAAGCGGCGAAGCGAGCGCCGGACTTGATGTTCATGTAAATTCTTGTCAAGGATGGCAGGGATGGCCGACCAGAAGATCTTCGCCGGGCCGCGGCTGCGCCGGCTGCGCAACGCCAGGGGCCTGACCCAGACGGCGATGGCCGAGGGGTTGGGCATCTCGCCCTCCTATCTCAACCTGATCGAGCGCAACCAGCGGCCGCTGACGGTGCAGCTCATTCTCAAGCTTGCCTCCGTCTACAAGGTCGATCCGCACGAACTTCAGGGCGAGACAAAGGGTTCGATCGCGGCATTGCGCGAAGCCTTCAGCGATCCGCTCCTTGCCGGCGAGTTGCCTGGCGATCAGGAACTGATCGATCTCGCCGAGACGGCGCCGAATGCCTCGGCGGCGATGGTGAAGCTCTTTCGCGCCTACCGGGAGCAGGCCGAGCGCCTGTCCGACCTCAACCAGCTGCTGGCCAGGGAAGGCAGGGCGACCGCTTTGTCCGGCGCGCGCCTGCCCGCCGACGAAGTCCACGAAGTGTTCGAGCGCCGGCCGAACCACTTCGCCTCGCTGGAAGAGGAGGCGGAGGCTTTCACGTCGGTCCTCGAGCCCGGCGATGATCTGTCCGGCGCGCTGAAGGCCTGGCTGAGGCGTGAGCACGGCATCGTCGTCAAGGTGTTGCCGGTCGCCACCATGCCCAACTGGCGCCGCCGTTACGACCGCCATTCGCAGCGTCTGTTCCTGTCCGAGAGGCTCTCGCCTTTCGACCAGCTGCGCGAAGTCGCCATGGAGGCGAGCCTGATCCGCATGTCGGTGGCCATCGCGGGCGAGATCCAGGCGCTGAAGCTCGGCACCGACGAGGCGCGCCGGCTTGCCCGCTTCGAGCTCGGCCGCTACGCCGCGCATGCGCTGATGATGCCCTACCAGGCCTTTCATGCCGCCGCCGTTCGCGCACGCTACGACATCGACGTCTTGCGCTCCCGTTTCGGCGTCTCTTTCGAGCAGGCGGCGAACCGGCTGACCATGCTGCAGCGGCAGGGTGCGTCGGGCGTGCCTTTCTTCATGCTGGAAGTCGACAATGCGGGCAACCGCTTCCGCAAGGCCGGCAGCCAGGGTTATCCGCAAAGCCGCTTCGGCGGCGGCTGCCCCAAGCTTCCTGTCCATGCCGCCTTCTCGCAGCCGGGCCAGATCCTGGTCGAGGCGCTGGAAATGCCCGATGGCGCCGAATTCCTTTGCATCGCCCGCACGCTGGAAGGTCCGCAAGGGGCCTTCTCCGAACGGCCGCGCCGCACCGCGCTCCTGCTCGGCTGCGATATCGGTTTCCGCGACGAGATCGTCTATGGCGCGGCGCTGCCAGTTGGAGCCGCCGGCAAGCCCGGGCAAGGCTTCGCCACGCCGGTAGGTCCCGCCTGCAGGCTCTGCGAGCGCGTCGGCTGCCTTGCGCGCGCCGAGCCGCCGGTGACGCGCCCGCTCGGCCTCGACGAGATGGTGACGGGCCTCAGCGCCTTCGATTTCCAGGGATGATCCCGGCGGATGTGCCCCAAGCTTCGCCGGACGCTGGATCACGCCGGTTTTGCGCCTTTGCGCTACGCGATTGAGACGCAGTTCTTTGTCGTTCCTGGTGCATCGTGTCGAACGCAACCCGCTGACAGTCATCTGCCATGACCGATACCGCCTCGTCCCCCGTCGCCCCATCCTCCACTGCCTTGCCGGCCATCTCGCCGCGCGAGGAGCGGGTCGGCATGCTCCTGGTCTTCCTGTCGGCGCTTATGTGGAGTTTCGGCGGCACCATCGCCCGTTTCATCCATATCGGCGACAGCTGGACCGTGGTGTTCTGGCGTTCGCTCTGGGCCGTGGCCTTTCTCATCGCATTCATGCTGTGGCGCGACGGTTGGCGCGGCACCTTGAACCTCTTTCGGCACATGGGCCTGCCCGGCCTCGGCGTCGCCTTCTGCTTCGCCACCGCCTCGACCAGCTTTGTGGTGGCGCTTGCCTACACGACGGTCGCCAACATCCTCCTGATGCAGGCCGGCGTGCCGCTGCTTGCGGCTCTGCTTGCCTGGCTCCTGTTTCGCGAACGTGTCGGTCCGGCGACCTGGATCGCGATTGCAGCCGTCATCGTCGGCGTCGCCATCATGGTCTCCGAATCCCTGGGCGGCGCCGTCTCGCCGATCGGCGACGGACTGGCGCTGCTGATCGCGGTGATGTTTTCGGTCGCGACCGTGATCACCCGGCGCTTCGCGCATGTGCGCATGGTGCCGGCCAACTGCCTTGCGGCATTGCTTGCCGGTGCTTTCGCCGCTTCCCAGGCCTCGGCATTCGCGGTCTCGGCCCGGGACATGGGCTTCCTCTTCGCCTTCGGCGTCGTCAATCTTGGCGTCGGCCTCGCCTTTTTCGCCATGGGCGCGCGGCTGGTGCCGGCGGCGATCGCGGCGCTGCTCGGCACCTTCGAGCCGATCCTTGGGCCGATCTGGGTCTGGCTCGTCCATTCCGAAGTGCCGTCGGTGCGCACCATCATCGGCGGCGCGGTCGTGGTCACGGCGCTGCTCATCCATATCGGCCTGGAGTTCAAGCGCCAGGCGCGGCCGGCGCGTCCCGGCGTCACCGGCCTGCCGTCACCCAATTGACCAACGCATGTCGCCCAGAAGTGCGCAGCGGTTCTGGGAGAACGACATGCATCAAGACAATGCATGTCGCCCAGAAGTGCGCAGCGGTTCTGGGGCAACGACATGCATCAAGACAAAGTCCTAAAGCGCGTCGCCTGAATCCGTTTCAGCGCGGCGCGCTTTAGGACGATAGGCAGCGTTCCCCATTGACAACCCTGTTGCCGGGCGGGCAGGCTGCGATTACGGCAACAACAAGACAGGCGTATCTTGCCAAGTGTCTCCGCCGGCCTGCTCGGGGCCGGACAGCATCGTCATAGCTCTCAATACGCCACGGTGCATGCCGTTGACGCCACCCGGGCGCCTCGCCGGGGAGGCCGGGACGCCTCGAATCTTGATGCCATGATCGGGCCTGGCGTGTTGAGTTCACGCTTGTCGCTCTCCGGAAAGCTCAATAGTCTAAAACCAACGCCGCCCCGCCATATCGCGACGAGCCGGCGAGGGAACACTCACCAAAGGAGAACACCATGATCCGCAAAGCGCTTTTGCTTTCGGCGACGTCGGCATTTCTGACGCTTTTCACACTAAGCGGCCACGCCGAGGACCGTGTCGTCAACGTCTACAATTGGTCGGACTATATCGACTCTTCGATCATCGACGATTTCACCAAAAAGACCGGCATCAAGGTCGTCTACGACACCTTCGATTCCAACGAGATACTGGAGACGAAACTGCTCGCCGGCGGCAGCGGCTATGACGTCGTCGTGCCGAGCGCCAACTTCCTGGCGCGCCAGATCCAGGCGGGCGTGTTCCAGAAGCTCGACAAGTGGAAGCTGCCCAACCTCTCCAACATGTGGGACGTCATTTCCGAGCGCACCGCCAAATACGACCCGGGCAACGAATACTCGGTCAACTACATGTGGGGCACGGTCGGCCTCGGCTATAACGTCAAGAAGGTGCAGGCCGCGCTCGGCACCGACAAGATCGACAGCTGGGACGTTTTCTTCAATCCGGAAAAGCTGGCCAAGCTGAAGGATTGCGGCGTCTATGTGCTGGATTCTCCCGCCGACGTCATTCCGGCGGCGCTGAAATATCTCGGCCTCGATCCCAACAGCACCTCGCCCGATGATATTTCCAAGGCCGAGGAGGCATTGCTGAAGGTGCGGCCCTATATCCGCAAGTTCCATTCGTCCGAATACATCAACGCTTTGGCCAATGGCGACATCTGCCTGGCGATCGGCTGGTCGGGCGACGTCTTCCAGGCGCGCAACCGCGCCGAGGAGGCCAAGCAGGGTGTCGAGATCGGCTATTCCGTGCCGAAGGAAGGCGCCCAGATGTGGTTCGACCAGATGGCGATCCCCGCGGACGCGCCGCATGTCGCCGACGCGCTCGAATTCATCAACTACATGATGACGCCTGAAGTCATCGCCAAATCGTCGAACTACGTGCTCTATGCGAACGGCAACAAGGCTTCGCAGCAGTTCGTCGACAAGGCGATCCTGGAAGATCCTTCGGTCTATCCGGACGAAGAGACGACGAAGAAGCTGTACACGGTTGCGCCATACGATCCCAAGACACAGCGCATCATCACGCGCACCTGGACCAAGATCGTTACCGGCCAATGAGCATTGAGAGACGGCCCCGGCAGCCAACTGCCGGGGCCGCTTTCTTTTTGGGAAATTTAAAAAAGTAACGGAGTGGGGATCATGAAATCGCTTGGCAGCATCCGCAGGGATTTCGCGCCATGGAACGACCCGAATGCCAAGCCTTATATCCAGTTCGACAAGGTCACCAAGAAGTTCGGCGACTTCACCGCCGTCAACAATCTGTCGCTGACCATCTTCGAGCGTGAATTCTTCGCCCTGCTCGGCGCTTCCGGATGCGGAAAGTCGACGCTGCTGAGGATGCTCGCCGGCTTCGAGGAGCCGACGGCGGGCCGCATCCTGCTCGACGGGCAGGACCTGCGCGGCATCCCGCCCTACAAGCGGCCGGTCAACATGATGTTCCAGTCCTATGCGCTGTTCCCGCATATGACGGTGGAGAAGAACATCGCCTTCGGCCTCAAGCAGGAAGGCATGCCTGGACCCGATATCGACAAGCGCGTCGCCGAGATGCTGAAGCTCGTCAAGCTCGAGCAGTTCGCCAAGCGCAAGCCGCACCAGCTCTCGGGCGGCCAGCGCCAGCGCGTGGCGCTTGCCCGCTCGGTCGCCAAGCGACCGAAGGTTCTGCTGCTCGACGAGCCGCTCGGCGCTTTGGACAAGAAGCTGCGCGAGGAAACCCAGTTCGAACTGATGGACCTGCAGCAGGAGCTCGGCCTCACCTTCGTCGTCGTCACCCACGACCAGGAGGAGGCCATGACCATGGCCGACCGCATCGCCATCATGGACAAGGGCGAGGTGATGCAGGTCGCCACACCTGCCGAGATTTACGAGGCGCCGACCTCGCGTTTCGTGGCGCATTTCGTCGGCAACGTGAACATGTTCGAGGGCAAGGTCGCCGAGCGCACGGCAAGCACCACGCGTATCACCGGCGCGACCGGGGCGCAGATCGTCGTCGACAATGGCGGCCACGCCGCCGCCGGCTCCGACATCGTCTTCGCGATCCGGCCGGAGAAGATCAAGGTCTCCTCGAAAAAGCCGGCCGATGCCGTCAACGCGCTGGAAGGCGAGATCTACGACGTCGCCTATCTCGGCGACATGACCGTCTATCACATCAAGCTCGACGACGGGCAGATCGTGCGGGCGAGCGCGCTCAACGCCTCGCGCATCACCGAGGATCCGCTGACCTGGAACGATCGCGCCTGGGTCTCGTTCCGGCCCGACGCCGGCGTCGTGCTGACAAGGTAGGAGGCTGAGATGACCGATATCGCAGCGACCGCCGCGCCACCGACCGAAACCGCGACACTGCCGGCCAGGCTGGCGGCGGGCTTCGTCAACCGCCTCGTCATCATCATCCCCTATCTCTGGCTGCTGTTCTTCTTCCTCGTCCCCTTCATCATCGTGTTCAAGATTTCGCTGTCGCAGACGGCGATCTCGATGCCGCCCTATACGCCGGTGCTCGACTTCAAGGATGGTGTGGCGGGATTCCTCGCCGGATTCCGCGAGCTCAACTTCGACAACTACACCTGGCTCACCCAGGATGCGCTGTATTTCAACGCCTATGTGACGAGCCTGATCATCGCGGGCATCTCGACGATACTCACGCTGATCGTCGGCTATCCGATCGCTTATGGCATGGCGCGCGCGCCGGCCACGATCCGTCCGACCTTGCTGATGCTGGTGATCCTGCCGTTCTGGACTTCGTTCCTGATCCGCGTCTACGCCTGGATCGGCATCCTGAAGCCCGAGGGTCTGCTCAATCAGGTTCTGCTCGCCACGGGCCTGATCAGCCAGCCGCTGGTGATCCTCAACACCTACACCGCGATCTTCATCGGTATCGTCTATTCCTACCTGCCCTTCATGGTGCTGCCGCTCTATTCCTCGCTGGAGAAGATGGATTATTCGCTGATCGAAGCAGCCCAAGACCTCGGCTGTCCGCCGACGGGCGCCTTCTGGAAGGTCACCTTCCCGCTGTCGCTGCCGGGCGTCGTCGCCGGCTGCCTGCTGGTGTTCATCCCGGCGGTCGGCGAGTTCGTCATCCCCGACCTCCTCGGCGGCTCGCAGACGCTGATGATCGGCAAGACGCTCTGGAACGAGTTCTTCTCGAACCGCGATTGGCCGGTGTCTTCGGCTGTGGCCGTCATCCTGCTCCTGGTGCTGACCATCCCGATCATGTTCTTCCAGCAGGCGCAGGCAAAGGCACAGGAGCAGGGCAGATGAACTCGACCTGGAGCCGCTTCAACATCACCTCGATCGTGCTGGGCTTTGCCTTCCTCTATCTGCCGATCGTGCTTCTGATCGTCTTTTCCTTCAACGAATCTAAGCTCGTCACCGTCTGGGGCGGCTTCTCGACCAAATGGTACGTGTCGCTGTTCCACAACCAGGGCCTGATGGACGCGACCTGGGTGACGGCGCGCGTCGGCGTCATATCGGCGACGGTCGCGACCGTGCTCGGCACGCTCGCCGCCATCACGCTGACTCGCTACACGCGCTTCAGGGGGCGGGTGCTGTTCTCGGGCATGGTGTTTGCGCCGCTGGTCATGCCGGAGGTCATCACCGGGCTGTCGCTGCTTTTGCTCTTCGTCGCCGTCGGGCTCGACCGCGGCTTCTTCACGGTGACGCTCGCCCATATCACCTTCACCATGTGCTTCGTCGCCGTCGTGGTGCAGTCGCGGCTGGTCTCCTTCGACCGCTCGCTGGAGGAGGCGGCGATGGATCTCGGCGCGCCGCCGGTGAAGACCTTCTTCCAGATCACCTTGCCGGTCATCCTGCCGGCGATCATCTCCGGCTGGATGCTGGCTTTCACGCTTTCGCTGGACGATCTGGTCATCGCGAGCTTCACCTCGGGTCCCGGCGCCACCACGCTGCCGATGAAGATCTACAGCCAGGTGCGTCTCGGTGTGACCCCGGAAATCAACGCCGCCTGCACGATCCTGATCGCGGTGGTGGCGGTCGGCGTCATCATCGCCTCGATCGCCAACAAGCGCCGCGAGATCCAGCGCCAGCTCGACGAGCAGGCCGCGCAGCGCGGTTGAGCGACAGGGGGCGGGCGCCGCCCCCTGTTTACTGGCCTGAAACGCCGGGAGCGATCGGCGATATGAACGGCGCGCTCCAGTTGCCGCCGACGAAGAACAGCGACTGGTTCGGCGGAGGGGCAGGTGGGCTGGCCGCCTGACCGTTGGCCTGCTGGGGCTGCTGCGCCGGCTGTCCGCTGGGCACCACGCCGCCCGAGAGCGCCAGCCCACGCCCGACATAGGAGGCGATGCCGGACAGCCAGATCTTGTATTTCTGCGCATTGATCTCGGCCTTGTCCAGGCGCGCCACGCCCTTCGAAATGCTTGCCTTGATCTCGGCGCCGTCGATCGGCAGCGAACCGTTGGCGACGTCGTCGAGCGCGAAGAAGCCGCCTTGCTGGTTGCGCTTGAGGAAGGCCGGCAGGTCGAGCCCGTTGAGCATGCCCGGCCCGAACGTCGCCGAGAACGATCCGTCGGCATTCTCGAAGATGGAATTCCAGGCCTTGCCCGGGCCCTTGAGGATGACCGATACCGTGCCGGTGCCGGCCGGCACCAGCCGCGTCATTCCCGCCGCCGTGGCAAAGGCACCCGTATCCACGTCCGACGCCAGGAGCCGCATCTCGACCTGCGTGCCTTCCGGCTTGCGGTCGAAGCGCAGGCTGCTCTGGATGGTGCCGTTGAAGGCCGACGCGTCGGATATGTCGAAGACGGCAAGGCCGTTCTTGACTTGCGCGGTCGCCGCGACGTCGGCAAGCTGCACCGGTCCAGCCATGGCATGCGCCGCCGACAGCCTGAGGTCGAGGTTGATGCGGTCGGCGAAGCTGGTGTCGATGTCGCCGGGGCCGGCCTCGCCGGTGGGCACGACAGGCGTGAAGGCCGACAGGAAGGATTTCAGATCCAGCGTGTCGAAGGCGAGCGTGCCGGCAATCACCGGGCGTCCCTCGGCAAAGGAGAAATCCAGCGCTCCCATGCCCGGATTGTTGTTGAGCGTGACCGTGGTGTTCTCGAACTTCGCGCGTCCCGCCGAGGCGTTCACCTTGCTGCTGACCGAGACGGCGCCGATCGCAGCGCCCGGCGCGATGCCGGCCTGCGACCATTCCAGCACGCGCCGCAGCGACGGCGCGGCGAATTTTGCCTGGCCGTCCAGATAGGCATTGTCCGACATCGATGCCGTTCCGTCGAAGGAGAATGTCGCGGGCGCCGCTTTGAAGGAGAAGGTGACGGGCGCCGCGCCCCCGGCAAACAACACCAGCGGCTTTGTCGAGGAGAAATCGACCTGCACGCTTTCGCCGCGCCAGATGCCGGTCGCGGTCATCGACGCATCGCTGTTCATCGCTTCCCAGTTCACCTGGCCGTTCAGGCTGCTCAGGATTTCGCTGTCCTTGCCGTCAACCGAAGTCACCACACGGCCATCGCGGAATTCCACGGTGCCGAACGGATCGGACGGCAATCTGCCGAGATCCGGCTTCTGCGGGTTGGCGGTGACCACGCCGCGCGCGGTGTCGATCGAGCGCGTGATGCGCCCTCCGGTCGGAAGCGGCGGCAGATAGAAGCCGTTCGCCATGCGCTGGACTCTGATTGTCGGGCGCACCAGCCTTGCGGTCGAGAAGGCGACGTTGCCCTGCAAGGCCGCCATGGCTGAGAGATCGACTTCCACGCGGTCGGCCTCGACCACCGGCGGCGTTTCGGTCTCCGTCCATTGCGACAGCGTCACGTCGCTGAGGATGGCCCGGAACTTCGGCCACACCTCGATGCGCGGCGAGCCGTCGATCGTCACCCTGAAGCCGCTCCAGGCGCTCAACTCCCAGGCGATGCGGTCGCGCACGATGCGGGTCGAGGCAATCAGCGGCAGCGCCGCGACCGCGAGCGCGATGATGAGCACGGCAACGCCGATCACCCATACCCCGCGCCGGATCAGAGATGATGGCATTTCGCCCCGTATGCTTTCGTTGCCGACAAAATCGCCCGACGGGTGTAACCGAGCGCCGACGCTTTTCAAGTCTTTATGGCCTTGCGATGGCATTTGCGCGGCGGCGACCATGGGCCGACCGAACAAAATCTTGCTCTGCTGCGCTGCAATATGCATAAGCGGGCTGCACGATCCCGATCCGCAATCGCGCGCCGTTTCTGGGACGATGGCATAGGCGACGATGAGCTTAACTGGCTCGAACGGGACGCGCTTTGGGAGGAGCGATCATGGCCACCGACACACCTTTGTGGACCCCGACGCAAGAGCGCATCGATGCAGCGCCTCTAACCGCCTTCATGAAGGCCGCGGAAGCAAAGGCCGCGATTTCTTTCTCCGGCTATGCCGAACTTCATCGCTGGTCGATCGACAACCGCGAAGCCTTCTGGAGCCTGGTCTGGGATTTCTGCGGGCTTGTCGGCGACAAGGGCGAGCGGGGCCTCGTCGACGGCGAGCGGATGCCCGGCGCCAGCTTCTTCCCCGACGCCAGGCTGAATTTCGCCGAGAATCTTTTGCAGAAAACCGGCGGCGGCGAGGCCATCGTCTTTCGCGGCGAGGACAAGGTCGAGCGCCGGCTCTCCTGGAACGAGCTCCACGCGCTGACCTCGCGGCTGCAGCAGCTCTTGCTGTCGCTCGGCGTCAAGGCCGGCGACCGTATCGCCGCCATGATGCCGAACATGCCCGAGACGATCGCGGCGATGCTGGCGGCAAGCTCGATCGGCGCTGTCTGGTCGTCATGCTCTCCCGATTTCGGCGAGCAGGGCGTGCTCGACCGCTTCGGTCAGATCGAGCCGGTCGTCTTCATCGCGCCCGACGGCTATTGGTACAACGGCAAGGCGATCGAGGTGGCCGACAAGGTGCGCGCCGTGGCCGAGAAACTCGAGAGCGTGCGCAAGGTGCTCATCGTCGACTATCTCGGCACCTCTCAGGACGTCGCCGCCTCCATCGACAAGGCAACGGCGCTCGAAGATGCGCTCTCGCCCTTTGCGGTGAAGACCGTCAGCTTCGAGCGGCTGCCCTTCGCGCATCCGCTCTACATTCTGTTCTCCTCGGGCACCACCGGCATCCCGAAATGCATCGTCCATTCGGCGGGCGGCACGCTGATCCAGCACGTCAAGGAGCACCGGCTGCATGCCGGCCTGCTCGACGGCGATCGTCTGTTCTATTTCACCACCTGTGGCTGGATGATGTGGAACTGGCTGGTCTCGGGCCTCGCTTCCGGCGCGACGCTTCTGCTCTATGACGGATCGCCTTTCTACCCCGACGGCAATGTGCTGTTCGATTTCGCCGATGCCGAGAAGATGACCTATTTCGGCACCTCGGCGAAGTTCATCGATTCGGTTCGCAAGGCCGGCCTGAGGCCGATCGCGAGCCACGATCTGTCGAGCGTGCGCACCATCTCTTCCACCGGCTCGCCGCTGTCGCCGGAGGATTTCCGCTTCGTCTATGACGGCATCAAGAAGGACGTGCATCTGGCCTCGATCTCGGGCGGCACTGACATCGTCTCCTGTTTCGTGCTCGGCGTGCCGACCGAGCCGGTCTGGACCGGCGAGATCCAGGGCGCCGGCCTTGGTCTGGCGGTCGACGTCTGGAACGACGACGGCAAGCCTGTCCGGCAGGAAAAGGGCGAGCTTGTCTGCACGAAAGCCTTCCCGTCGATGCCGGTCGGCTTCTGGAACGATCCTGAAGGCAAGAAGTATCACGCCGCCTATTTCGAGCGTTTCGACAATGTCTGGTGCCATGGCGACTTCGCCGAATGGACGGCCCATGGCGGCATGATCATCCACGGCCGCTCGGACGCCACGCTCAATCCGGGCGGGGTGAGGATCGGCACGGCCGAAATCTACAACCAGGTCGAGCAGATGCCGGAAATCCTCGAGGCGCTCTGCATCGGCCAGGATTTCGACAATGATGTCCGTGTCGTGCTGTTCGTGCGGCTGGCCGCAGGCGTTGTCCTGGACGAGGATCTGGAAAAGCGCATCCGCGCCAGGATCCGCACCGGCGCCAGCCCGCGCCACGTGCCGGCCAGGATCGTCGCGGTCACCGATATCCCGCGCACCAAGTCCGGCAAGATCACCGAGCTCGCTGTGCGCGACGTGGTCCACGGCCGCGCCGTGAAGAACAAGGAAGCGCTCGCCAACCCGGAAGCGCTGGAGCTGTTCCGCGACCTGCCGCAGCTGGCGGACTGACAGATGGCATGGTTAACGAAATCTGTACGGCGAATTTACCTAGATTTCACGGGTGGTACACATTCGTAAATTTTTTCGGGACCCGGTAAGGACTTGTTAAGGGACGACCCCGATAGTCGCGTGTAACTTGAGGGAGAAATCCCGTTCCTCGTCCCCTGAGGTTCAGCTCAAGCCCCCGTTGTGACAGCATCCCATTTCTCAAGGCGTCCTCCAGGACGCCTTTTTTCTTTGGCCGAATCGATCCAGACGATCTTATTCGGCGAGCACGCGCGTCGAAGGGAAGGCGACCTCGACCAGTGTTCCTTCGCCCGGCGTCGAGGTGATGGCGAAACGGGCGCGGTTCGCTTCCACCATGGCCTTGGTGAGGGGCAGGCCGAGACCGGTGCCGTCGCCGCGTCCGCGCTTCAACGCGTTGATCTGCTTGAACGGCTTCAGCGCCTGCTCGATCTCTGCCTGGGTCATGCCGATGCCGGTGTCGCGCACGCGCATGACGACATCGCCCGAGGCTTCGTAGGCGGTCGAGACGATCACCTGGCCGCCGGCCTGGGTGTAGCGGATGGCGTTGGACAAGATGTTGAGGGCGATCTGGCGCACGCTTCTCAGGTCCGCCACCACTTCCGGCAGCCGCGAGGCGAAGCTGGAACGGATGATGACGCGTTCGCGATTGGCCTGCGGCTGCATCATCGCCACCGTCTCGGCCAGCGTGTCGTTGAGCGACACTGCCTCGTAATCCATCTCCTGCTGGCCGGCCTCGATCTTCGAGATGTCGAGCAGGTCGTTGACGAGGTCGAGCACATGGTTGCCCGACCGATTGATGTCGCGCAGATAGTCGCGATAGCGGTCGTTGGTGATCGGGCCGAATTTCTCGTCCACCATCAGCTCGGAAAAGCCGATGATGGCGTTGAGCGGCGTGCGGATCTCGTGGCTGATGCGGGCCAGGAAATCCGTCTTCTGCGAGGAGGCGTGCTCGGCCACGGCGCGCGCCTGCGTCAGGTCTTCCTCGGCCCGCTTCCATTGCGTGATGTCGCGCACCACGGCGCAGAAGCCGCTGTCGTTGGGCAACCTGCCGATGGTCATGAACAGCGGGATGAAACGCCCCTGCGCCTCGCGGCCGATGACCTCGCGGCCGTCGTTCAACACGCTGGCGACGCCCGGTTCCGAAAGGCCGGCGAGATAGTCGCGCGCCGCGCGCTGGCTTTCTATGGCGAACAGCGAGGCAAACGGCTTGCCCGCGACCTCGTCGCTGTCGAAACCGAACAGCGCTTCCGCCGGCCGGCTGATCGAGCGGATGTTGCCGTCGCGGCCGATCAGCACGACGCCGTCGGTGGCGGTGTCGATGATGGTGCGCATCTCGGCGATGCGCGATTTCAGTTCCGGCACGTCCGGCTGTTGCGCCGGCTCGTCATTGGCGGCGGTGAAATGCGCCGCGTCGTCCTCGCCGGAACGCCGCACCACCAGCATCAGCGCCTTGCCGCCGCGCCACGGCACCGAGCGCAGCAGCGCATCGATCGGGAATTCCTGGCCGTTGCGGGTCTTGAGCTTCAGCGAGTGGTCGCTTTCGTCCGCCGCGGTGTCCTCGGCATAGGGATCGGCAAAGAGCGCGCCAAGGCCCCCCGCATCCGCGAGGTCGTCCAGCGCGTCGTAGCCGGTGAGTTCGAGGAAGGCGTCATTGGCATAATGCAGCACGTCGCCCGAATGGATGAGCAGCGGCACCGGCAGCCTGGCAAGGATGGACGTATCGGGCGCCTTGGTCTCTTCTCCGGTCGAAAACGCGGACGGCACGAAACCCGACAGTTTGAGCGGCGGCACGTCGAGGCGCGGCCGCGCCCGCGCTGCCGCTTCGTCCGCGGCCGGGGCGACATCCGCGTCGGAGCCCGCCCAATCCTCATTGTCCTGCGCATCGCGGAAATCGTCGGCGGTCATGCTGTCATCGTCGACCACCGCATCGCGGCCAGGCTGCCCGGCCGCGACCTTCTGCGCGGCAGGCTGTTCGACCGGCTGCCGCGGCTGCGCGGCGGCATGTTCGGCGGCCCGCCGGGAGTCCTCGGCCTGTTCGGGCTGGGAAACCGGAGCGCCCCCGATTTCCTCGGCGGATTTCTCCTCATCGGCATAGTTGAGCAGCGAGCCGGAAACGGCCGACGTCCCGGTCTGGTCAGCGGTGGCCATCTCGGCGGCGCCATCGATGCCGTCGAGCCGCGCCAGGTCTTCCTGATCTTCCGCCTCGGTCTGCGCCTCTGCGGTCTCCGCATCGGCCTTCGCGTCATCGGCTTTCGAGGCTTCCGGCGCGGATGCCGGGCTCGCTTCCCGCGCGGAATCGTCGTGCTCCGTCGTGTCGGGCGCAACCGGCTGGTCTGCGTCGGCCCTCGCTTCGTTGGCCGGTTCCTTCACCGTCGCCGTGTGCTCGTCGGCGGGGGCCGCACCGGGCTGCTTGTCGGCTTCGGGGGCGCGCTCCTCGGCAGCACTGTCCTTGCGCAGTCGCTCGCCGATCTCGCGGAAGGCGCTTCGCTCGAGGATCGACAGGCTCCGCTGATTTGCCGGCGTGTCGGTTCCCGGCTGCTTGTCGTTGGCCGGCTGGCGATGCTCGGCCAGCCTTATCACCTTGTCAGCGAAGCGACGCTCCGGTTTCGGCACGATGGTCAGCGCCGGCACTTCGCCCTGAAACGGATCTTCGCGCTTTGGCTGTTCCGGCGGCGTCCGCTCCGCAGCTGGCTGCCCGACCGACGGTTCGGTTCCGCCGGAGGTGGCCTCGGTCGGGGCGGCATTCGGCACCAGAGCCATGCCAAGCGCTTCGGGATCGGCCACGGCGTCGGCCGCGCGCGCGACGCCGAAACCCCGGAAACCCTCGAAGGCGCGGCTGCGGCCGTAGACGGGCAGCGCCGCCAGATCGACGGGGATCTTCAGACCTGTTCCGGCCACCGGCCACAGCACCGAGCGGCCGGACCAGGTATCGCGCCGGTCGAGCAGGCCGGCGATCTCGCCCGAGGCGTCGAGGCCGAAGGTGGCGGCGACATCCCTGAAGCGACGGCCGATCACATCGGCGGCAGGCTGGCCGACGATATCGGCGAATTCGGGCGACAGCGCACTGAACCTGCCTTCGGCGTCGGTGCGCCAGACGAAGCGCAGCGGCGGCGCGGAGCGGTCGATGTCGCGGGGCGGGGTTGGCTGGGCTGACGTCGCGGTCCCGCTGGCATCCTGCCCTTGGCCTTCGACCGTGGTGGCTCCTTCCATGTCCTTCGCCGGCGCTGCCGGTTGAGCATGTCCGGCATCCTCGTTGCCGGCATTGAAGTACCAATGGTCGTGCTGGCTGGCGCCGGCATCGACGGGCTGCTGACTGGAGCCGGCGGCATCGGCTTGACGGTTGGCGGCGGTTTGTCGGTCGGCCAAGGTCCGGCTATCGGTGCCGGGCCCCGTATCGCCGTCGAGAGCCTCTGGGGTCGGCTCGGCCTCTTCGCCAGACGCCGCGGCCGGCACCGGGCTGTCCGGGGCGGACCGGGGCTCGGGTCCGACTGCCGGGCTTTCATCTGACGGGGTAGCGCTAACGGCCTCTGGCGCCGCAGCCTGTCGATCGCTGGTCCGATCGCCTTGGTCGTTGTCCGTACCGTCGAGCTGGTCCTCGTCGATCACCACCAGCAGATGACGCGTGTCGGTGAGCCGCGCAAGGCCGGCCGGGTAGGAGGTGTCGGCGCCAGGCACCAGGCGCTTGACGACGCGATCGCCGCTGCTTGCCACATCCGCAACCAGGGCCGCCAGCGTCCGCCGCTCGATGCCGAGCGCCGCGAAACCGTCGGAGGCTGCCTCGACATCGCCCTGCGCGTCGATGAAGGCGATGAAATGCCCGGCCTCCGTAAAACCGCCGATGGCTCGGCCGGCGATTTCGCCGGCGCTGCGCGAGCTGGTCTGGGTCGCCGGTATCGCTAGCAGGATTGCCTTCTCGCCATCCGGCATCGTCACGGCGCTGGCCAGGAAGCCGACGGCGCGGCTCACCATGCCGGTAGCCAGCCTCACCGTGATGGCGCGGTCGCTGCCGATGTCCGGAAAACCGCTGGTCGCCATGATCTGCCGCCGGGCGATCAGCGGCAGCTGCGCCGAGGCGCCGATGATGGCTTCGATATCCGGATAACCGAACGCCGACGCCCCCGGACCGTTCGCCCAGATCACCTGTTCGAGATCGGCCGACAGAATGGCCAACGCATCGCCCGCGGCAAAGCGCTGGCGCACCGCGTCGAGCACTGCGACGTCGAGGAAAGAGTAGTTTTCAGGCGGCATGTGCTGGCCGACCCTCCGGAGCGGGCGTTTTCAGTTAACGCTTTGTTAATAAAAGCCCATGGCCCGGAGGTCCACAAGCCTAGGCTTGCATCGGTCGAAATCTCTGGGCTCTTGGTTAACGGCCCAATGGCTGACGTACGGGAATATTTTTATGGTGCGGTGCAACAAAGATGTTGCAATGCACAAAAAAACCTTTATATTGCCACCATACATGAACGAGACGGCTTTCTGTCAAAGCCGCTACCCCGAAAAAGGTTGGAAAATGTCCAAGACCGCTGCCAAGACCGCCGCAGAGACCATCGAAAACGTCGAATTCCCGAGCTTCGACGCTTCCAAGGCCACCGACCAGATCCGCGCCTTCGCCGAGAAGGGCGTCGAGCAGTCGAAGGAAGCCTACGCCAAGCTGAAGACCGGCGCTGAGGAGACCCAGAAGGTTCTGGAGTCGACCTACGAGACCGCCAAGACCGTTTCCGGCGACGTTTCGCTGAAGGCCATCGCCGCGCTGCGCGCCAATGCCGAGGCCAACTTCTCGCACCTCGAAGCCCTGGTCGGCGCCAAGACCCTTTCGGAAGTCGTCGAGTTGCAGACCGCGTTCCTGCGCAAGCGCGTCGAAATGGCCGTCGAGCAGGCCAAGGAGTTCCAGACCGTTGCCACAAAGGCGGTCGAGGATGTCTCCAAGCCGGTCAAGGCCGCCTTCGAGAAGGCGATGAAGGACGCCAAGGCTGCCTGATTTCCATGCACAACCCTGCGATGCATCAAAACGTCGCATTTCGTCAGACAAGCAGTCGTGCGATGGGTTGAGCAACCAGATACCCGGGGATGGAACCTCCTCCCTCCGTCTCCGGGGTGACCAGCCAGCACCTCCTCCCGCTGGCTCGTAACAGGAAAAGGCCGGCACCTCCTCCCGCCGGCCTTTTCTTTGCCTTGACGAAAGGCGGATGAGCAAACCCGTGCTTTGCCTTATCAAGGCCCTTGAATTAGAATCCGATAGCCCGTATTGGACGCATCGCCGAACGACGGGGCGGATCACGGAGAAAGACGCTTCACCTCGATCCGGCTCAGGCACGCGTGCCGTTGTAGCTCAGTTGGTTAGAGCACCAGATTGTGGATCTGGGGGTCGCTGGTTCGAGCCCAGCCAACGGTACCATCGCCTTCTCGCTTGAATGGCTGTTTTCAACTATTTGAAAAGGGCGGCGAGCAAGGTGCGGTTTATGACGCGGGATGGACTTGCCCGATCGGGCCTGCCGACGACAGCTGCGACTCCGCTTCGTTGTCCGAGATCAGTCGCTGTCAAGCGACTGCGGCGGCTCACGCGCGTGACCTTGAGTTCCGTGCATTCAGGTCACGGTTTCTCAGCCTTGCCCGCAAATTGATCGACTGCTCCCGCCATCTGCAGCATGAGCTCGTCCATGGAGATGGAATTGTCTCCGTACGGATAGAAGTCTGATTTGTCGCCCTTCTTCCATTTCTGCCGCAGTTCGGCGTCTGTGATGTCCCAATCGCGATAAGTCTGTCGCGCTAATTCGCGCAGCTCGGCGTGCAATTCCGATACCGATGGCCGCCCCCAATAGTAATAACCATCGTAAACCTTGAACACTTGGAGATTTCGGCCAAGCACGATCGTGTGCGGGATCATCACGTCGTGCGAGCTATCTGTATACTCCTTGATGTCCAAATCCTTCTGCACGATCCGCTCTTCGTCATAGAGGAAAGGCCATGAGGCGGCCGTCTGCTGGCGATAGTTGTTCGTGGTGTGCCAGTCGTCCGTCGTGATGGTGACAAGTTGGGTGTAGCCGACGACGAACTGCGGATGGAAGCGCACGAGTTCGAGCATATGCTGACGGTCCTTCGGGCAAAATGAGCCTCGCGTCAGCACAAGGATCATGAGCTGGTCGCCCTGCAGGTCGGACAAGCGCCGAGGTGTCTTGGTATGGTCGGGAAGAACATAATCCGGGAATTTCGCTCCAGCCGATATATCCTGTCTCATCAGAATTCTCCTATCGTTTGCGCAATGCACCGAACCCGCGCGGCTGCGGCTTGTTCCCAAGGGGCGCGCGGCGCAAACGATGGAGATATCTGTCCATGCCGCGATTGCTCCGGCAACGCTAATCGGGAATCGGATCGGAAACGAAGCGGGTTCCTGTGAGCAGCGCCGAAAGTGCCGCATCTGCACAAGGACGCCCTCTCCATCATCGATCATTTTACGTTCTCGGCCGGAACTCTTGTCAGTTCCGGAAGTTTGGCTCCGCCGGCGCTGCGAAAGAGCTGATTGGCGCCGGGCTGTCAGCTCAATACGCAGCCGATCCAACGGCGCCTGTGTCGCCACGAACGCAGGGGAAATCGCGTGCATCAACGAGCACGGCGAGCTGAATGGCCGATATGACCAAAACCGCATTGCTTGGCGGCAAGAATGCCAGCTGCTGGGCAGCGACTGCCAAGCAGCGCTGTTACTCGTCGCTTGCTGGCTCCAGCCGAGCCGAGATCGTCATCATAGGAGCGGGGATCGTTGGCCTGACAACCGCATTGCGGCTGTGCGAAGCCGGACGCTCGGTCATCCTTCTCGAGGCGCTGCGTGTCGGCTGCCAGGTGACCGGCCGCTCGACAGCCAAGATCACGACCCAGCACGGTTTGATCTACGACAACCTCATTCGTGATATGGGGCCAGCGGCGGCACAAAGCTATGCCGACGCGAATCGCGCCGGCGTCGACCAGATTCTCGACTGGACGATTGCGCACCGGATCGAATGCGACCTCGAGATCAAACCGGCCTACGCCTATACCACCGACGTCGCGCGGCGCGGAGAATTAACGGCCGAGGCGAATGCAGCGCGGCAAGTAGGCCTGGATGCGGAAGTGGTCGAGCGCGCACCGTTGCCTTTCGAGACAGCCGGGGCATTGCGCTTCCCTGACCAGGCGCAATTCAATCCGATCCAATATTCAGTTGGTCTTGCCCGGGCCGTGGAGACATTGGGCGGTCGCGTTTTTGAAATGAGCCGCGTGGTGTCCATTGATGAAGGAAGCCGCTGGCGCGTCTCGACGGATAATGGGGTCGTGGATGCCGAGAACGTTGTCGTGGCCACGAATATGACGATCAAAAGCCCGGTCGGGATGGCAAACCGCACCCAGCCGCGCAGCCACACGGCTATAGCGTTCCGACTTGACGATCCGACGCCGTTCGATGGCTTTTTCCTCGGCATCGACGAGCCGACCCGGTCCATCCGAACAGCCCGCGACGACAAAGGGCCGCTGCTTCTGGTGCTCGGGCCGAAATTCAACACGGGTCAGGAAGCGGACGTGGCTGGCAGGTTCGTGGAACTGGAAGCCTGGGCGCGCGCCAATCTTCCGGTGGGCGATGTCGCGTGGCGCTGGTGCAATGAAGACTACGATACGCCGGATCGCGTGCCCTATGCCGGCGAGCCGGATCCTGACAAGTCGCCGGGCTTTCATATCGCAACCGGCTTCAATGCCTGGGGTATCAGCAACGGAACGGCCGTCGGTAAGCTGATCGCGGGTCGTATTTTGCGTCAGCCATGTCCCTGGGAGGAGCTCTACGATCCGGCGCGCCCCTACGACAAGACGTTTCACGTCAACGGGAGCAGTCGATCGATTGTCGCGAGTTTCGATGAAATCGGCCCTGGAGAAGGCGGTGTCGTTGTGAGCGGCAAACAGAAGATCGCTGCTTGGCGCGATGGCTCCGGCAAGCTGCATGCAGTTTCCGCGGTCTGTACACACAAGGGCTGTACCGTGAGCTGGAACAATGCCGATCGAACGTGGGATTGCTCTTGCCACGGCTCGATTTTCGCGGCAGACGGATCGCTGATCCACGGCCCCGCCAGAAAGCCGCTTCACCCGATCGACCTTTGAACGCCTGGCGCTGGAAATGATGAAGGCGGGGATTGGGTTTTCACGTCGGCTGCTCAGGAGCGTTCTTCGATCGACCGGATCACCTCCTCGACGCCTCGCGGCTCGATTTCCACCTCCGCGAAACCTGTCTGGCCGTTCGCCACGAAATTGTCCTCGGCCATGAGCTCGACCTGATTGCGCGTGATAGGGGGAACGGAAAGCAGCTCAGCGATGGATGCTCCGATTTTCCATGCCGCGAATGGCACAGGTACCATCACGACGGACATGCCGAGTTGCCGGCCAATCTGGCGAACGAGTTCCTTATAGGTGTAAAGGCGGGGGCCGCCGAATTCTTGCATCGGCTGGCCTTTGCGCGCGGCGCCGTCGATCAGCCGGGCCACCGCCTCGGCGACGTCTTCGACATACACCGGCTGCAGCCGGGTTTGGCCGTGCCCGAATAACGGATAGAGCGGCAGGCTGCGGATCAGCCGCACGATTGATGTGAGGAAGGCGTCGTCCGGTCCGGTCATGACTGCTGGACGCACGATGAGCGCACCCGAAAAGGCACTGGTGACGGCGGCCTCACCACGCCCGCGGGCACTGACGTATTTCGAATGGGACCTTGGATTGGAACCTATCCCCGAGATGTGGATCAACCGATCGACATTGCGGTCGCGGGCGGCGGCGGCGAGAGCTGCCGCTGCCTCCACATGCACGCGCTCGAAGGTCTGCTCCCCGTGCTCGACATAGAGACTTACCGCGTTGACTACGGCGCAAGAACCGGCGATCGCCGAAGCAACGGAGGATGCGTCCAGTATGTCGGCCTGGACTGCTTCGATCGCTTTGCTGCTGGAGCCGGGCCGGCCGCGGTCCGGATGGCGGGAGACTGCGCGGACCGCGAAGCCTTTTTCAGCGACATGTCTGACGATCCGCCGCCCCAGGAATCCGGTACCGCCGAAGACTGTAACGGTACGGGTCCTGATTGCATCGGCTCGATCTGTCCGGTTTGCCATCCGCCACCTTTCCTCGCTTCATTTCAAACGAGCAGCATGGCGCAATGTTTCTCGCCGTCTTCGACGAGGCGAGCTTTGGCGCTCCGTCCGGAACCAATTCTCCCATCGGCAGTTAGGCCGTCAAATTCGGCGGCGGACACCCAGAAGCGACAGGAGTGCCGGAATGCAGAGCGTTCGTATCCACGCATTTGGCGGCCCTGAGGTGTTGACACTGGAGACAGAGCCGACGCCCGAGCCAAAGCCCGAAGAGATCCTGGTTCGCATCCGTGCCGCCAGCGTCAATCCGGTCGACCACAAGATTCGCAATGGTGGCTATGTCGCCGAAGACCGGCTGCCGCTGACACTCGGACGTGACTTCTCGGGCGTGGTGGAACGTTGCGGGGCAGGCGTCGACGCCTTCAAGCAGGGCGATGAAGTCTATGCGCTCCTGACACCGGACCGCGGCGGCTACGCTGAGTTCGTGGCAACCAGGGCCAAGGACTGCGCAGCCAAGCCGAAACGCCTCGACCATCTGCATGCTGCCGCCGTCCCGCTTGCGGCGCTGACCGCCTGGCAGGGAATCTTCGACAATGGCGGTCTGAGTTCGGGGCAACGGATATTGATCCACGGCGCGGCCGGGGGCGTCGGCCATTTTGCGGTTCAATTCGCCAAGGCGAAGGGCGCCATGGTTTACGCGACATGCTCCGGGAACGACATCGATTTCGTGCGAAGCCTTGGGGCCGACGAGGCGATCGACTACAAAAACCAGCGGTTCGAGGACACGGTGCGAGATGTGGATGTTGTCTATGATCTCGTTGCCGGCGACACCCAGGAACGCTCCTGGTCAGTTCTCAAGGAAGGCGGGATCATCGTCTCGACGCTTCAGCAACCTTCGAAGGAAAAAGCCGACGAGCGCAAGGCTCGCGGGGCTCACTACATGACGAAGCCGGACGGCGGTCAGCTGGCCGAGATTGGACGGTTGATCGACGCGGGCGCTGTCCGCGTGGAGATCGGCAAGGTTTTCCCGCTGCGGCAGGCGGCGGACGCCGAACGTGCTCTGGAAGAAGGTCATATCCGCGGCAAGGTCGTTCTCGACGTGGCCTAGACCGGCGAAAATCCCGACCGGTCGGTGATGGCCGCCGACCGGGCAGGCCTCACAATCCCTGCGCCGGCGAGGCTATCTTGACGGGCCTGTTTCTCCCGTGCCCGCGCCGCTTTGCGATATCACCCGTTACGACGCGTGCGACGTCGTGCGCGCCCGATTTCCGTGTCATCATCTGCGCCTTCGAGCGGGCGGCTGCGCACGGTCTCCAGGAAGCCTCTGATGAACTCGCCGAGATATAGCGGCGGGGTGTTGAGGCTCAGCTTCGTTCGCCCGAGTCTCGCATTTCCTCAATTTCTTCCGGCTCCTTGTCGTCCATTTCGGCGATCTCGTTGCGAGCCTTGTCGTTCGACTTGATCAGCTCATCGAGTTTCGCCTGCAGGGCTTGGGTGTCACGATGCTCGGCCCTTTGGATAAGCAGCGTCATCGCCCAAGTGATCAGCGTCGCGACGCCGTGCCAGTCAAGCGTTTCCCGCTCGAAGACAAACCAAGAAACAGTATAGCCGCCCAGAATTAAAAAGGCCGCCGGTCGGGACGTCAGCGTGCCGACCTTGGTCAGCGCTTCTCGAAGCTGCAACGTTGCCATGCCTGGGAACGGCTGAGGGCAATGCGGGTTCCCGCAGGGTCGGTTCGTCGATCCCAGGCAGAGTCACTTATTAAGTCCGTTCGCCATGTCCAGATGGTGCTGCAGATGCGGCAATGTCGCCCCCGCCCAGGCCTTTAGATCGGGCTGATCGCCGCCCTC
>CCNB01000024.1:0-7985 GCA_000824785.1 Mesorhizobium plurifarium
GGCGGCCCTCGCCGGAGGCATACACAAGAGCGGCGGACCCGACCGGCGGTTCAAAAACAATCGGCAGATTCCCATCTGTCGATATGAGGCGTTGCGACTGTCGAGCGGTAGCGGACTGAATGAACTCCTCGAGTTCTCGAAAACGAATATCAGTCAGCCGTTCTGTCAGGCAATCTCAGCGCTGGCCCAAGTGCACGGCTCGCACCGATCGACACCGCATGTGCAGCGCAGCCTAACGTCCAGATCGTGAACCTGCGCACGTAGGAAGGTCCACTGCAGCGAACTAGCGGAGGCCCTCGCAAGGTTTCCATCGCCGTCTCGGTCGAGTTTGCCGCCCCATGAGCACCAACGCGCTTCCTCACATGAGGAGATTTGCGAGCAAGCGTCGAGGCTGGCAGGAGTAGCTCTGCGCGACCTGCCGGTGCGTAATTAGGTCCAACTTACGATTTGTTGGAGGCTTTGGATCATCGGAGTGACCGGCGCGCCAATCCCACGGCGCCTCGAATTCGCCAGTCCACAACCAATTTCTGGCAGTCTTCGCTTGTAATTGCTGCTCCGCATACGCGCCGTGGCTGTATCGGGGCCAATCAAGAGCCTGACCGTGCTCAACCATCCAAGACGCCACGCTAGCGCCGTCCGCGCGACGACAGTCGCGCACGAAACGGTGGTACCTATCCCATGCGACGAAGTTGCATTGTACCGGGCGAGATGCGGCAAAAAAGGTGTCGAGGGCCTCGGTGGATCGACTTCCACATGGATAATCCAGTCTATTTGCATCTTTGCAGAGCTGGCGGCTCTCAGGCGCGTCGATTCCGTTAAAGCGGATGCGCTGACCGTGGACTTCGATCGTGTCACCGTCCACAACCGATGCCGTCCCCATAATGGTCTGTGGGTTGGCGGCAGTCCAGTTGGCTACTGTCGCTCCAAGATCGCCATGGCTGTCCGCAGCGAGGGGAAAAACGGCATATGCTGAAGCCGCCAGGCCAGCGACTGCTAGTGATGCGACTGCAAACGTCCGGCCGCGGGAAGCGCGGGCAACAGAGCTTCGGCGTCCAGGCCGTAAGCGCGACCGGTGCCGGCGGGATTGCCGATCGTTCCTCAATTGCTGGCTCTCCCCACTTGAAACGACGGACTAGCGTCCTCGTCCTCTCTTGACCGGCGCTTTCTTCTTCGTAGCTGTCTTGCGGCCAAGACCGAGCGCTTTGGCAAGACTGGAGCGGCTTTCTGAATAGGTGGGAGCGACCATCGGGTAGTCCGGAGGCAGTCCCCATTTTTCCCGATATTCATCGGGCGTTAGACCGAAATGCGTAGCCAAATGCCGCTTGAGCGATTTGAATTTCTTCCGTCCTCAAGGCAGATGATGTAGTCGGGAAACACCGACCGCTTCGGATTGACCACATCGTTTTGGGCTGGGGCTTTTGGTTCGACAGGTTACTTAACTCTGGAAAGCGACAAGTTTACGCTCTCAATAAGCTCGGGCAGGCAGGTAACTGGCACAGCGTTCTTACTGACGTAGTCGGAGACGATATCGGCGGTAAAGTCGATCAGATGGGCCACCTCATTCTCGGGACATGGTATATCCTTCTACTGACTGCAATGGCTCTGTTGATAGCCGTTCCAACAGACAATTCCAGGCCTTGCAGCTTTGAACGCATGCACTTTTTCGTCTGGGTGAAAAATTCAGACACCGTGGTTGGGGTCGAGAAGGTCAGCGATACTGGCTGGTTGCGTTTAGGAACGGCCGCCATTTTTCCTGCACGCGTGGCCCTTGCGTTCTTGATCTGTTCTGATATCCTTTCTTAACCCGTTCCGAATAATGTTCCTCGGTATTTTCGGAGGGGATCGAGTTTTGCTTGTTGAGAATCTTTCAATCGGCCGAGTTGTCATGCATGAGGTATTCCAGAGGAAAGACGGGCCTAATGTAGTGCCACCATCCTACGGGAAGGAACTTGAAGTTCTAGACTCCAAGGCTCTTAGTCATTTTGGGATGCGTATCACCGAAGCGCTCTCTGCACAGTCCAAGAGCATAGAGATGCGGATAGTGAAGACCGACGACGCAAGCGTTGTTGGAACGGCTCGACGTCTTGTTCTCGCAGCCGACACCGATTTTCCCGATATCTCCAAGCACATGGCAGATGCTCTCGCTGACGCACAGAAATCACGAGGGATTCCCGGGGGAATGCTTCTAGTCTTCGATGGGAAAGTCGGTGCCGATGGAAAGCCCTTCGTAGGGGTGATCAAAGCGGAGATGCAGTCCGGCTTTCAACGCCGATTAGATGCCGCAAAAATTGTGACCGAATTTCTCGAGAACATCTTCCTGACGCCAGCCACGAGACTTTACAAGCTTGCCCTGTTCATTTCTGAAGATGTCGCCGTCACGGCAAGCACAAGTTGGCGATGCTTCGTATTTGACAGCAATATCACTGCCGCCCGCCGAGAGAACGCGGCCGTATATTTCTACGACGGCTTTCTTGGCTGCGCCTTTCCTGAGAACGGAAAATATGAAACCGCGAAGTTCTTCGACCTCACCAAGGAATTCGTTCGCACATCGATAAATGACCGAGATCTCCGAAGGGATCTGGGCGACGCGCTGTTCGCCTTCGTTAAGGTAGATCAAGCACCAACGTTCACCTCGCAACAGTTCGGCGAAGCGTATCTGCCACCCGAATTGCGCGACCCATTCAACAGGTTCCTCGAGGCCAAGAAATTCCCGACCGATAGAGCCGTGGTTCGGGATATTAGCGAGATGGGTGGTAGGCTGCGGCGCCGGAAGTACAAGTTTGGTCCAGACATCGAGTTCTCGGCGTCCCCGGACGCGATACGCAATGGCACCGTGACAATCGAGGATGTCCCGCCTGGCGATGTTTCCGATAGCGAGGCTGCAAGTTGGACCAGGATCACGGTCCGCAGGCCAGTCACCGAACAGCTATGACGACCGAGCTCGAGATCCTGCGGCGCTGGGAGGCGGAGCAGCAGTACTACGACGCCTGGGGCAGGTTCATCGTCCACGCGGTCATCGACGGGCTCTCGACCCAGGTGGAGGCGCCGGATCTGTTCTTGCGCCTTCCGGTTAAGCACAGGCTGAAGGAGAACAAGTCGCTTATCCAGAAGGCACTCTATCGCGGCAAGGGCTATGCAAGCCCGTATGATGATATCGAGGACAAGGTGGGAATCCGGTTCGTCGTGCTCACCTCAGACGAAATACCCATCGTCGAGAAGGCGATCACCGAATTCGGCGACAGATACTGGTTTTGGCAAAAGGCCCGGGACTTCGCCGAGGAGCGGGCCCGCAAGCCTTGGGAGTTCGGCTATCAGTCGGTCCACTACGTGGTTCGGGCCAAAGCGGGGGTAGTCTTCGAGGGCGTTCCTATACCGCTGGACATTCCGTGCGAGATCCAGGTCCGCACGCTGCTGCAACACGCCTTCAGCGAAGTCACCCACGATACGATCTATAAGCCGAGCGTCAAATCGACGCCTGAGATGATGCGGGCTGCGGCTAAGGCGATGGCGTTGATCGAAGCGACTGACGACTACTTCCGTCAAGTTGGCAACCTCATCGACGCATCGGTCAAGAGCGTCAAAGCATTGATCGACGCCTTATCCATGTACTACCGACACAAGATCGGCGTAGACGCGACTGTCACCACTTTCGACGGCGAGCTGATCGACGCGTACCTCCCACTGGCCGGCGAGAGTTCAATCGAAGACATCCTTCTTTGGCTGAACACCAAGGATTTCATCATGGGGCGCATCAAGGATCGGCTAGAGGACCAGACGCTATTCGCGTTGCCTACGATCTTGTTGCTCTACTTCGTGGTGGGCAATTTTCCGAGCATCGCCGCCTCGCCCGGTTTACTGACCGATGAGGAACTCGGGCCGATATACTCCGATCTTGGCTTGGCCCTCCCGCAGTAGACAACAAAGCACGAAAAGAGGTTGACTTGTGAAAACTCGTCGCTCAGCAGGGGAATTTGCGCTGGAGAAGCGGCTGATAAGTCGTGCATTTCCCCCTGAGAGGCGCTCCGCCCTAAGGAGTTTTCTAACACAAGTTCGCCGAGCGTGACGCTGACGAGTGGCCGCTATCTTGGTTCTCGAATTTGACTGCGAATGAGGGCTGTGAGATCGCCTGCGAACCGCAGCTTATCGCAAATGTCAGCCGAAACCGCCAGGCCGGCAACGGCCCCATTTTGCGGTTGGCACCGGCGAGACGTAGGTGGTCGACAGAGCTAACAATGGGATGGACGTTGTGAAATCCCCTGGCGGTTCGGGCTTCAGGCTACATAAGCGGCGGAACCATACGGGACAATACGGGAAGATTCTCGATTTGTGCCCGCGAAAAAATCAATAAAATCAATAGCTTGCACACATCCTCCGGGCCCACCATTATCGTTATTTATCAATGCTTTATAGGGTGGTTCGCCAATAGGTTCGCCAAGCATCGGCTTGCGCGTCACGAGGCGTACGACTCGATCCATCCCCTGGACCGCCAGCCGAACCTGCGATGCCTCGCGCGAATAGAGCTCCGCATGATCGATGTCGTCGTGCCCCAGCACGTCCATGAGCTGCCGGGTTGAGGCCTCGGCCTCGGCCAGATAGACGCCAAGCGAGTTCCGCAAGCCATACAGGGTCAGTCCCTTCGGCAGGCCGGCAAGCTTGCACCAATGCGCCATCATTCCAGTCAGCGACTTGGCGGAAAATGGGTCACCGTAGCCGTTGACCAGGACAGTCTCGCCGCGCCTGTCGGCCGCATCTAGGATCTCAGACAGCATCGGTGTGATCGGCACAAAAAGCCGTTTACCACCAGTTCGTCCCTTGTTCTTGGCCTGAACGATATCAAACCCATCGAAGTGACGCTCGACGCCGTCGATGAACACACGACGAGTGACTCTCTGGTCCCAGCGCAGGCCCGCGACGTCGCCGCGGCGGTTGCCGAGCCAAAGGGCCAACCTGTAGCAGGTGCGCGCTGCGGTGCCGAGCTGCCAACGCTTTTCAAATTGCGCCATGGCCTCACGCGACCATGCTTTCCAGCCGGCATAGGCAGGACGCCACTCGGCCGCTGCTGTGGGATCGATTTCAATCCAGTCTTGTCGTAGCGCGACATAGATCAGCTTGAGTATGCCGACCAATAGGTGTTTGGCCTTGTGGGGCGTGGCGATGAAGCGGCCTAGAAGCTCTTCAACATGGATGCGTCTGAGGTTCTTAACCGGCATATTCCGCCAGATGAGCGGGTGATCAGGGACCACCCGCAGTTCTAAAAACTCTTCGATGAGCCGCGTGTTCTTGCGCTTGCTGGCCTCGTCAAGCGCCAGCCACTTGACTGAGATCTTCAACCGTTGAAAGGCGGCCTCCAAACGTGCCGGGCAGGGCAGCTCCGGGCATTTGGACGACGGGGGCCTTGGGGACTTTCCGGCCCTCGACCGCTGCTTGGTAGGCGTCCTTGAAACCGGGTTGGTTAGGCGCCGATCTTGCTGTCGGGGATTGTTACCCCACCGATCTCGACGGCCATGATTCCGCTCCATGATTGTCGACAACGGCCCCCGGCGTGTTCCGAAAGCTGATTGCCATGCGGTTATAGCTGTTCATGATGCTTATCGCGACGGTCAGGTCGACGAGTTGCTTCTCGTCAAAAACCTGTCGCGCGGCTCGGTAAGCGCTTTCCGGGACACCGGTTTCGGCGACCCGCGTGACGCTCTCTGCCCAGGCAAGTGCGGCGCGCTCGGTCTCGCTGAAGAAGCCGCCGCCTTCTTCCCAAGCCTGCAACAGCGCCAGCTTCTCGACCTTCACACCCTTCTTGATAGTTCGCGGGTATGCATGTCGAGGCAATAGGCGCAGTTGTTGATCTGCGAGACCCGTAAATAGACGAGGTCCACCAACTCGCCGGGCAGGCTGCTCTGCATTACGTAAGCGTACACTCCGCCAAGCGCCTTGGCGGCACCGGGGGCGACCCGGTTATAATCAAGTCTGTTTGTCATCTTTAAATTCCTTTACTCGATCGGCGTGGTGAGCTTTTTGTCCTGAGTGTCTACGACGAACACAGCCAGCAGCTTTGCCGGCTCGGTGTTGCTCGCATTGCGGCTGACCGAATGGACCGCGCCCGGCGCTTCGAACCAGCTCTCGCCACTCGTATAGGTACGGGTTTTGCCTCCATTCACCTTTGACTCGATCTCGCCCGAGAGCACGTAGGCATAGATAAAGGCCGATCCGGCATGTCGGTGCGGCTGGGAAGCGCGCCGGGTGGATAGTCGACTTCCACGACGATCAAGGACTTTCCTGATGTGTTGGGAAGGACGTGGTTGAATTTGATTGCCACCGTTTCGGTCTGATGGTCATCCGCCGACGCAGGTCCGGCGGAGATGATTGCGATGAATATCGCTGGGATAATGCGTCCGATCTTCATTGGCCTTCTCCTACTGACCGCCCATAGGTGGTTTGCCCTGGAGCATAAAAAAGAACCAGGAATGCAGAGAAATGATGTACTACAGAGTGGATGAATAAGCCTCTGAACTTGAATGTCGACCGATCGGCCAAGGCTTCTCTGTCGGAACAGATCCGAAGAGGGCTGGCCAAGGCTATCGAAGACGGCGTGTTATTGCCTGGTGCGCGACTGCCTTCGTGGCAGGATCTCGCGGCTCAACTCGGTGTCGCGCGCGGCACCGTGCGGGCCGCATATGAAAAGCTCGCCGCTGCCCAGCTGATCGAGGCGTCGCGAGCGAGGGGTACTCATGTGGCTCAACGCCCCCGCACCTTCACAAAGAGCCAACCACCGCCGCAAGAGGGCTCCTTCCTGGAGACTTATTTGGAAATGGTGCAGGGACCCGCGTTCTTGCAAAGGGGCGTGCCGGCAACAGAGACCTTCCCAGCTACCTTGTTCGCCCGCATCCGCGCGCATTCGGTCCGGGCCGAGGCAGGTATGCCCCCCCTTTATCCCGATCCTCGCGGCGAGTTGGACTTGAGACAGGAGATCGCGGGCTATCTTGCCGTCGCCCGGGGTATCAATTGCCTTCCATCGCAGGTCATCGTCACCGGCGGCTTCGCAGCGGGGCTTGGCCTGGCGCTTCACGTTCTACGCTTGGAGGGGCACACTGCCTGGGTGGAGGAACCCAGCTTCCCATGGTCCAGGAAGGGGCTGGAGCTTGCGGGCCTTTCCCTCGCTCCGATCCCGGTCGATCGGGATGGAATTGATATCGACCAGGCGTTTCGCCATCATCCGCATGCAAAGCTGTCCTCGTTACACCTGGCCAGCATGCGCCCCTGGGGGCCACCCTCTCGCTTGAACGGCGGCTTCGCCTGCTCGAATGGAGCGCGGCCAACGGCGCCTGGGTCATCGAAGATGATTATCTGAGTGAGCTGCAATTGACGGGCAGGGCCGCGCCGGCGCTCGCGTCGCTCGACCGCGATGGGCGCGTCATCCATATCGGTTCATTCAGCAAAACGATCAGCCCGACGATCAGGCTGGGCTTCGTGATCGCGCCGGCCGAACTCGTCAGCCGCTTCGCGCAGGTAGCGGCGTGCCTGACGCCCCCACCCGGGCCGGCGGTGCAACTCGCGACCGCCGAATTCATGCGGGAGGGTCATTACATCCGCCATCTCCGGCGCACCAAGCGCGCCTATGAGGCGAAGCGCGAAGCCCTGCTGGAGCACCTTCGTCCGCTGGCAAGGCCCAATCAGCTTGCCACCCCTGGACTCGCGGTGCTTCGCCAAACAGTCCAAGGGCCACGTCAAACTGTACTCCGAAGTCGGGGAGGGCACGACCGTCAAGATATACCTCCCGCGGCTCCTTTCCGAGGCGTCGATTGAGGATGCCCCGGAGGTCCTGCCCGTCCCCGAAGCTGCCACCGGCGAGACGATCCTGGTGGTGGAGGATGACTTCGATGTGCGCGCTTACACGGTGGAATCTTTGAAGGAGCTCGGCTACCTCGTTCTGGAAGCCCGTGACGGACCCTCCGCACTGGCGTTCCTGGCGGACAATGTCCGCATCGACATGA
>CCNB01000024.1:7995-8141 GCA_000824785.1 Mesorhizobium plurifarium
TATTTGGCGGAATTGGTACAGAGTTCATGGAACGCGATCCCGAGATACTGAACCGCATTTGGGGTCAGCACGAGGAGAGGGCCATGCAGGGAGATGGCGTCCTCCCGCCCGAATGGCTTGACTTGATCCAGGATAAGGTCGGCCAC
>CCNB01000025.1 GCA_000824785.1 Mesorhizobium plurifarium
GTTGCTCCAGTGGCGCCGGTATCACCCGTCGCACCTGTGGCTCCGGTGGCTCCCGTCGCGCCCGTGGCTCCAGTTGCTCCCGTCGCTCCGGTCGAGCCGGTTGCTCCAGCTGCGCCGGTCGCTCCAGTTGCGCCGGTATCACCTGTCGCACCGGTGGCCCCAGTCGAGCCAGTCGCTCCAGTTGCACCGGTATCACCCGTCGCACCCGTGGCTCCAGTCGCTCCAGTAGCGCCGGTTGCACCTGTGGCTCCGGTCGCTCCAGTAGCGCCGGTCGCACCTGTGGCTCCGGTGGCTCCCGTCGAGCCCGTGGCACCAGTCGATCCGGTCGAGCCGGTCGCTCCAGTGGCGCCGGTATCGCCCGTCGCACCCGTGGCTCCGGTCGCTCCAGTAGCGCCCGCGGCGCCAGTCGAGCCCGTCGCGCCGGTGGCCCCAGAGGAACCCGTCGCGCCGGTCGCTCCGCTCGATCCGGTGGCACCCGTCGCGCCAGTCGGTCCCGTTGCGCCAGTCGCGCCGGTGGCTCCGGTTGCGCCTGTGGCTCCGGTTGCGCCCGTCGCTCCAGTCGCGCCAGCTGGACCTGTCGGTCCAACGCTACCGCTGCTGGTCAGGCTGAGGGTACCTCCAGTAAACTTGTTGCCGCCATTGGAAGTGCCACCCGTGCCATTGGCAGGCCCTGTCACAAAACTGTACGAGGTAACAGGATCACCTACGTTTCCTGGATTTCCGCCCACACCGGGAAGGATGGGGGAAAGGGTTCCCACCGTTCCAAAATTCTGATTATAAACAACATAAGTATCTGTCGTATTTGGAATCGTGATTGTGATAGCAAAATCAAAAACTACACCATTTTGCGCAGACGGTAACTGAAAAGTACCAACAACGGTATCGGGGTTTGTCGTGGTGTCGACAAGGTAATAAGTATTGACGGCATTGCTGCCGCCGCTAGCTGTAATCTGGCCACTCAGTGTCAAATCACCGGATGCAAGCACCCCAGTGTAACTTGCCACGCCTTCCGAGGTAAGCGGCGGCAAGGGCGAACCAATGCCGATCGGCATCTCCCATGAGCCGCCCATGGCGGCCGCGCCAACAGGCACCTTGGATGCGCGAATATCGGCGCCGACGGCCCGCTCCAAACCCGCGACGAACGCTTCGCCGACTTTCCCGGAAGCCGTCTCACAGCTCCATAGCCGCAGTTCGCCGTCCGCTGCGAGCACCCGGCCAATCACCGCTAAATCGCCAGCCGCTTCCTCCAACATCGCCGCGGACCACTCTCCGGCAGCAAAGCTGACCCGGCCAGGTGCGCCATGCGCGATGATGTGAACCGCGTTGAGGTCTCGGTGCCCCGCGAGAGCGGTGGCGATTTGCCGGGCTACCGGACGAAAGCCGTCGAGCATGATTGCCCTGACTTCGGGCCTCAAATTGCAGAGGACGGTCTCGACATCGGAAACTGAAGGATCCACAAACAGAATTTCAGATGCGCGGGCCATAACTGGCTCCTGTTGGCTTCAATTCAATTCAGGGGGAGAGTTGTCCACCGATCCGGCAGGCGAGCGTTTGGGCTAAAGGGTTTGGCCCGCGATCACCGTCCAGACGGTCCGGCGGCGCCGGCTGGCCGATGAACGGCCGGATTTTCGACCCGCAGGAAACTGGCGACTTGGAAGTTCCCACCGTCATCGAACGTGCCGATCGCAAATGAGCCAGCGGTGCTGGGGACCTTGACGGTGAGGGATACAGCGAGGCTTTGCTTGGCGGCCTTGGGCAGGATGACCTGGCCAACGATCGTGTTCTTGGCCGAGTCCAGAATGAAATAGGTCACATTTTCGGTCGTGTCGCCAATCGGCAGAACGCCCCGAACACAGACCTCCATTGCCGCGAAACTCGCTGTATAACTCATAACGTCCTCCTTGCAGGCTGGCGGCTGCGCCGCCGCTTGTCCGTTTCGTATCTCGGTGTTTCAGTCGGTGCCGCGGGCCCGCAATCGAACCAGGTGGCTCAAGCTCGCGGATCCCGAAAATCGGCCGATTGCGAGGGATTTCACTCGTTGGAACGCGTCAGCAAACGAGCGATCAGCGGCTGCCCGCAAGTCGACGAGAGCTGAGAGGTTCGGATCAATCGGGGGTGCGGCCACACGGACTGCCGCATCGGTACAGGGGCGTTGGGCGGAGGGTATCACTCGAAGCACCGGGGACTCCATCACGCGCGTCGCAATCTTTCGACTGGACTGAGGGAACCGACCCGCTCGCGAGGGAACGCTGTTGGAAGACACCAAGGACAGACAAATCCTGGTCGACCACGATACTGCGCCCTCACGCAGCAAGTGGCTTTACTTCCGGACTCCAAGCTTCGCGGATATCCCGACCGACGGTCTCCCCGCAGGCCGCGATTACCCTCTCACTAATTAGACATTAGTAAATTCGAAAATTATAAACTTGTAAATGGCTTGGTTAATAAATTACGTTTTCTACGAGAGCAGCAACACCGGTGCGGTCCAAGCCCAAGCCCAAACATCGTGGAAAATCCGACGTTTAGATCGAGCGCCTCTTTGGAACAAAAAAATGCAGCAGGGTCCGAACACGGCCCGCCGGACAGTTGGTGCCGGTCAGCTCAAGGGGCTCGTCCGGAAGTTGCAGCGGCCTGTCCAGAGCGCGATGCCGCTGTTGGATGTCCGAAGATGCCGGACGGAAGGAGCGAGATTGGAGCGGACCGGGCAAAACCCGATCCAGTGCATTTACGAAATCATCCAAACGACCGAAGCAGCAGCTCCTGCGTTCCGCAAGAATATGGATGGTTGCGCATCCGAATAAATCGCTGTCTCATATGACGCCGCGAGACCATAACCAAAGCCTCTGCTCACAATGTTCTGTGGGGTCCACAGTCAGCGAATGAGTACCGCAAAACGTCTCTGCCTAAATATGATCGTCAAGAACGAGATGGCCAATCTTGAGCGTTGTCTCGGTGCGGTCGCCGATCACATTGATTGCTGGGTGATTGGCGACACCGGCTCGAGCGATGGGACGCAGGATTTCATCCGCTCTTTCTTTGCCGCCCGCAACATACCCGGCGAGTTGCATGAATTTCCGTTTCACAATTTCGGGCAGGCGCGTAACGCGGCCCTCGAGCATGCCTACGCCTCCAGCCTCGACTACGACTACCTGCTTTTCGACGACGCCGACATGGAGCTCGTCGTTGAGGATCACCGGTTTCGAGAACAGCTCGATGCGCCGGGCTATCGGGTCCTGCAAAAGTCGGAGACCGGCCTTGCCTACTGGAACACACGTCTGGTGAGGCGCACATCGGGTGCGCGCTACCATGGCGTGACCCACGAATACATAGACGTGCCTGATGGCGTGCACGAACTGCGGTGTATCTGGTACAAGGACCATGCCACAGGTTCGAACCGCGTCGACAAGTTCGAGCGTGACATAAAGCTCCTATTGGGAGCTCTGGACAAGGATCCGGAAAACCATCGCTACTGGTTCTACCTGGCGCAATCCTACCGTGACGCCGGGCGAACGACCGAAGCTGCCGTCGCCTATGCCAAGCGCGCCGGCATGGGCGGCTGGGACGAGGAAGCCTGGAACGCCCGCCTGCAACAGGCGCGCTGCCAGCGCCAACTGGGCGACGACGAAGGCTTCATCCGCCATGCGCTCGCCGCCTTCAACCAGCGACCGCAGCGCGCCGAGCCGCTCTACGACCTGGCGCGGTACTATCGCGAAAAGGGCATGAACGACGCCGCCGTGCTGTTTTGCGAAGCTGGGCTGGCGATCGGCAGGCCCGAGCAGGACATCCTGTTCATCGAGGATACGGTCTACACGACCGGCCTGCGGGAAGAATATGCGATCGCCGCGAACTACGCCCGCGATCCCGTCCGCAAGGATCGCGGCTTCGCGGCCTGCAACTGGCTGGCGCTGAACCGCGAGATCGGCGACGGACCGAGGGACCTGGCGTGGTCCAATCTCTACTATTATGTCCAGCCGGCCAAGACGACGATGCCGTCCTTCAACGCCCGCCGGATCGACTTCGCCGCGCCGGATGGCTACCGGCCTTCGAACCCGTCGGTGGTTCGCCGGGGTGGGGAAATCCTTCTCCTGCAGCGCACGGTCAACTATTCGCTCGCCGAGGACAACCTTCAATACCACACGACCGGTGGTGCCGCCGTCCACACCCGCAACTTCCTGCTGCGGTTGAACGGCGAGCTGGACGTCCAGTTCGCCAACGAGATCTTGCCCCCCGCCGATTTGCCGAAGCCCGCATATGATCGCGTGCTGGGGTTCGAGGACATGCGCCCGTTCCTGTGGCGCGGTCAATTGTGGGGCGTCTCCTGCTTTCGCGAACTGACCCCGGAAGGTTGGTGCGAGCAGGTGGTCGCGCGCATTGACGAGGGCGACCAGTGCCGCCTGACGGATTGGCGCGTGCTTCGCACCTCGGGAACCAGGGTGCATGAAAAGAACTGGATGCCGCGGATTAAGCGGACCGCGGAGCCCGGCAGAGAAGAACTGCAATTCATCTATCTTTGCGATCCGACCCGGATCTTGGACGAAAAGGCCGCGACCGTCAGCGAAACGTCGCCCGCGATCGCCGCCAAGCTTTTCAGGGGCGGCAGCCAGGCGATCGAATTCGCCGGAGGCTGGCTGACCTTGATCCATGAGGTGCAGTGGAGAGCCGCCGATAGCCGGCGCTATTATTTCCAGCGCTTCGTCTGGTTCGACGACGCAAATACCCTGCGGAAGATAAGCCGTCCGTTCTTCTTCAACAAAAAAGGCGTCGAGTTCGCGGCCGGCCTGGCATGGCATCCGGACGAGCGGCGGCTGTTGATTTCCTACAGCGTTGCCGACAGCGAATCTTGGCTCGCGACGATCGATGCGGTGGAGGTCGACGCCGCGTTGGAGGACGTGGACAACCTGCAATCCGGGCTGGCAGCTTCGAACCCGACGCCGTCGCCCCGCCCGATCACATCGCTTTCCAACGGATCGGGATACGCCAGTGCAGCAGGGACCGCGGCGGACCAGCCTAAAGCCACTGATGACCCGCCTACCGGCGACCAACGCGAGCTATCGACGGACCGAGAAACAGGCGGGTCCGGCAGCGGCAAATCGGCCGACGAGATCTTTCATGAGTTGGCTCCGTTCCTGCGCGACGTCACCTCGCAGCGGGAGCGTTCCGACCGCTCGCGCGAATTCGATGCCAGGATAGTGCCCCTCCTCGGAACCGACGACGCGGCGCTGCCGCGGATCAACTGCTTCTATGAAGCTATGTCCGAGACGGCGGAGCATCGAACGCTTATTGCCGCCGTCACGTCGATGCGCGCCGCCGGCCACCCGGTCCGGGTATGGAGCTACACCCCGAAGAAGCTTGAATTTCTGGTCGAGGTTGGCGTGGAAGTGCGGAGCGCGGAAGACGTGGTGCCGCGCGCGCTGTTCGAGCGGATCGTCGCCGGTTCCGAAATCCGATATTTCAGCGACGTCTTTCGCTACGCCGTGCTGTACGAGCACGGCGGGCTGTGGATGGACACCGACGTGATCCTGCTGCGGCCGTTCCCGTTCCAGGGCGACCACTTCCTGAACCTGCAATGGCGCGGCTCGCACAAGGGCCACTTCATCTGCGGCAACGTGATGTACGCCAAGCCGTACAGCAAGCATATGCGCGCGCTCTACGAACTGTCGCTCGACCGGTTCCACGCCGGGCAAGGCAAGGATTTCGGGGACGTCGGCCCCAAGCTTTTGTCCGACTATGTCGGCTCGGACGAAGGCGCCGAATTGCGCAGCCAGGTCTTCGGGCCGATGTTCTTCAACTCGATCGACTGGATGGAGCTCGACAGGTTTGAAAAGCCGATCGCCGAACTGGCCGACCACCTGAACGATGACCGCGTGTTCGGCCTGCATCTGTGGACGGCGCGCAATGCGCCAAGGCCCGACGAGACAGGCACTCCCCTCATAGCGCAATTGATCAACCCGCTGGAGGGCTTTCCCTCGTTCACGGCCCTGGCCGACCGGTTCAACACCGACAAGAACCGGCATACCGGCAACCGGCATTTCTACGCCAGGACCTATGATCGCCTGCTGGCGAACCGGCGACTGTCGATGCGGGGCTTGATGGAGATCGGCCTGTGTCGCGGATTGGCGGAAGGCAATCAGAGCGAGACGCCTTCCGTAGCGCTATGGCAGAGCTACTTCCCCTTCTGCCAGGTGATCGGCGTGGATCTGACGGATTTTTCGCGGCTCAACAATGACAAGTTCAAATCCTTTGTTTGCGACCAGTCCAAAGTGGACGACCTGCGCCGCGTGGCGGAAAAGCTCGACCAAGGCTCGCTCGACGTCATCATCGACGATGGCAGCCACGCCTCCCATGACGAACAGCTCACCCTGCGTGAATTCTTTCCGCTGCTTGCGGGCGGCGGATGGTATTTCATCGAGGATCTCGACTGGCAGCCGCCTGGCGAAGATCCGACCAAGGTGACACTCACCAAGACTTTGCTGCGCGAGATTAAGGATCATGGGGCTGCGCGCTCGGTCGACCCACTGGGCATCAGCGCGCTCGCCGGGGAGTTTGCCGAGATTCTTTTCTTCGACAGCCACTATGAGCTCAATCGAGCGAAATTGATGGGTGGACTGGTGGCCGTTCGCAAACGTAGCGCGTCAGAAATATCGGCATAAGGGCTTAGGCGAGTATACGTCTTGAAAGTCGCCGTCTACACAATTGCATTGAACGAAGCGGCCAACGTGGAACGCTGGGCCAGTTCCGCCGCCGACGCCGATTACCGCATCGTGGCCGACACCGGCAGCACGGACGATACGGTTGAGCGATTGACCGCGGCCGGCGTCACCGTACACCGCATTGCAGTTCGTCCGTGGCGTTTCGACACTGCCCGAAATGCTGCGATGGCGCTGATCCCCAACGACGTCGATGTCTGCTGCACGATGGATATGGATCGACATCTTGAAGCTGGCTGGCGAGGGAAGCTGGAGGCTGCCTGGAAGCCTGAGACGACGGCTTTGTTCTGCAAAGTGTCTTATCGCTCAAGCGTCGACGATCCAATCGAACTGCGCGGCTGGCCGGCGAAGAACTTCCACCACCGCTGGGGATACAGGTTCCGACGGCCTGTCCACGAAGCGTTGCAGTTCTCGGGGGACAGAGAAGTGGTCACAAGCTGCGACGACATCGTGATGTACGAAGTTCAGGATCACTCTAAGCCCACTCGTGGCAGCTACCTGCCCTTGATGGAGGTGGCCAACAAAGAGGACCCGAACGACGGGCAGATCTGCTTCTGGCTTGCGCGCGACCTGATGTGGGCCGACCAGCATAAGCGCGCGACGGAATTGCTAAAGCATTATCTTTCCCTGTCAACGAGTGGGTGGGGCGAAGAGCGGTCGGAGGCCCTGCGCTACATCGCCCGTATGGAGCCGCAAGACAAACTGCAGTGGCTTGACAAGGCGAGAATGGAAGCACCGCATCGGCGAGAGATATGGCTGGACCTTGCCGAAGAGTTCCACAGCAAGGGCGACTGGTTGAATCTCTTCTGGGCTGCCAGCAACGGGATCGAGAAAACGCGGCTCACCGGCAGCTACCTCGACGATTCCAGTTGCTGGGGCTTCCGGCTATACGATCTCGGAGCGATCGCCTCGTGGCGCCTCGATGCCATCGAACAAGCCGTAGTGTGGGGGCAGCAGGCGCTGGACCTGGATCAAAACAATCAACGCCTCAAGGACAATCTGGCCTTCTTTGTCCGGCGGCGGGAAGAGATGCGGCAGCAAAAATGACCAGGCAATCCGAAGCGTCGCCCGCACGACTGTTTACTGCGTTCGGCACAGTGCTCTTTGTCGATGGGTCGAGTGGCGAGTTGCGGCATGGCCCCGTTGAAAGCAGCCCAGCCAACGCATTTTTCGAACCCGAGAAAAGTTTGCCCGGCAGCTATGCGCTAGGTCGGCTTATTTACCTGGCCAACGGCTCGCGGGAACCAATTGATTGCTTCTACGACGTATGCCTGACGGCGTCACAGCAGCAGGGTCGAGATAGCTCGGGCGCGGCTTCGATGCTCGAATCGATTCCTTTGGAGCGCGGACTGTTTGCATTGAGAGCGGGCGGTCATTTTCTATCAGCCATACCCGACGGCAGGATCATGCACCGGGCCGACGTTTGCAGCACATGGGAATTGTTCATTGCGTCCGAGAACTGGTGCACTGATAGCCCCGGCGTCACGTTGAATGGCGCATGGCGTCATGACCAGGTCGCTTTCAACAAAAGAAACATCGCCAGTCACATCGTCCATCCCCTGATCCGGATGAGGTCGGCGCGCCAACCAAACGCAAAGAAGATCTTGTTCTACGGCTACCCGAAATGGTCTCACGGCCGGGTCTACTACGATCTCTCCAAGCACCTGCACGAACGAGGATACCTGGTCGATATACTCGATTGGCAGCAAAATCATTCCGATTACGCCCAGGAGCTTGTTCCGTACTACGACTTCATCGTTTCAGCTCTGGATGGAATATCCACGCTGGCGGACGCCTACAAAGTCCCATTCGACAAGATCATCGCGATCTCGCATCACGAGTTCGACATGCGCATGCTGATCGAGCGGAAGGGCATGGATATCTTCGACAAATTCGCCAACTACGGCGTGGTAAGTGAATCTCTCTATTCCGCCTCCGCGATGCTCGGCATTGTCCGATCTCCAATGGTTGTACCTCTCGGAGTTGATACCCTCTCCTTCTTTTCTGCGCTACCGGAGCGCTTGACCACGGTCGGCTACAGCTCTTCGCTCTCCGTGACGACCTACGGGCTGGAATGGAAGCGCGGCAAACTTGCGGAAGCGGCCGCTAGAGATGCCGGTCTGGCATTCAAGGTCGCTGGTTCTACTGCCAATCAGCTCTCGTTCCATGACATGCCCGATTTCTACAGAAGCGTGGATGCGGTCGTGTCATCATCTGTGAACGAATCCGGTCCGTTATCGGTTCTTGAAGGAGCAGCTGCCGGCCGACTGGTGATATCAACGCCTGTGGGTCATTTTCCGCTTAAAGCTTATTCAGGGGGTGGGTTACTTGCGCCGATAGAGCCAAAGAAGTTTGTCGCCTTTACCAGCTCCGCATTGCGCTACTACAAAGACAATCCTGCCGCATTTTCGGACGCCTGTCGATCAATTAGAGATTCGTCTTTCAAGTTCGACTGGATATATTTTGTTGAAGATTGGATAAACCTCATAGAAAACCCTGAACTAACAAATTGTAACAGCTGTAAAGACGGCTATTTGGAACAACGGGCAAATAGCGAATTTTCGATTCCATTCAATAAAGATAGATATACAAGTTCTATAAATATATCTCGGGAAATACACCTGGTAAACCTCGACAGAAGCGTTGACCGATTATCGCTATTTAGACGCAACAACCCACATGTCTCTAAAGACATAGTACGCTTTGCGGCAATCGACGGCGTGTCTCTAGACAGAGCTCAATTGCTGAAGGACGGCACGATAACCGAAGACTGCTCCTATAAGCCGGGCTCGCTAGGGTGCGCCCTGTCTCACATCAACCTGTGGAAATTGGCAGTTGCAAAAAATAAGGCGGTAACAATATTTGAGGATGATATTTACGTTTCGCTTGATTTTTCTAAAGAATTTTCCACTTTGACTTCTATAGCAGGTCAAAGTTGGGATTTGATAAAATGGGGGTTTATCTTCGACCCTCTTTTTGTCTGGTTAGACTTCGGGTTTTCTAAGGCCAAGCTTGAATTCTACGAACGCAGAGCCAACCAAGACCCAACGGTATTTCAGAAGAAATCTTCTGGAAGGTCGCTCGTCAGAATAGCTCATTCATTTGGCTTACAAGCGTACACCGTGACGCCGAGGGGGGCTCAAATCCTTATTGATAAGTGTTTACCGCTAAGAAAGAGAACGATCCCATTCCCGGGAACCGGCATCACCATAGATGATACAGGTATAGATTGCGTTATGTGCGCCGCTTACGGCTCAATGCGAGCCTTTGTTTGCATGCCGCCGCTAGTCATCCCGGATCCAAAACAGGTATCAGATCGTGTCGCCGCAGATGATTTTCCAATCAATTATTGATTCCAAGCTAATAGTCATTTTCCAATTATATCAGATATCAATGATATTTTTTTTGACATCTTCTCGGGCATTGAGCGCATCTCCTCGTCTCTCTTTAAGAAAAAAGCATCGCACTCAACACAGTCGCCACTAAAATGAGGAATACTCCTCAAACTTTTTAAAGAAAAACCCCATGCCCACAACAGTTCAGTAATATCGCAAGTTAATTTTTGACCACGGTATATTGGCAGAAGATGAGTTTCCAATTCCACTGCTAGGCATCTTTTCAATATATCCCCCATCCCCACCAAAACCTCGAACTCGAAGCCTTGGACATCAATCTTCATTATGTCTGGCTGCGGGACAACGCCGGCGGAGAACAATTGATCATAGCGAACGCATTCCAGCTCTAGGGTCGCAACTGTTTCGAATAGTCGACCGATCGGATAATTCTGCAAGATTTCGAAATTAGGCTCGCGCAGTGAGGAGCAATCGGATGACGCGGCAACGTACAATTTCCGTTTTCCAGGAACGTCCGCCAAGGCTCTCTCTATAACCTTCGCGCCAGGAATTCTGCACAACGTTTCACGGACGGCTGCTGCCTCCGCAGCTATTGGCTCAAATACGATTGGGATTATCCGATCAGCATTCAGCATCCACTTCGTCTGCAATCCGCCCTGGCCGCCGACGTCAACAAGGGTGATGCGATCCTCCGCCGGTATATGGGACAACTCAGCCGTTGCGTCAGAAGTTTCGACGGTCACGCTAAGGATAGCAAACTGGTCCCGCCCGGTCCCCACGTAGACAGGGTTGCCCCGGTCGGAACTACCTATTGAGATCGAAGGATGGCAGTTGAGAAATGTGACTTCGATATCGAGCAGGCCGAGCGCGCGCCGATTAATTGATATTTTGCGGCTGATCCCCTGGTCAACGACTGCACCTTGTGCGTCTATCTCTGCGACGTTCAAATTACCGAAGTGGTGGATATAGAAGTTTGCTGACGCAGTCGGCAGAAATTCGATCAGGCATCTAACCGTTACTAATCGAAAGACGAACTCAGGACCGGATATCCTCAGGAGGTGATAGCTCTGGCTAACCGAGTCCGAGACTATAAGCGATCCGCCTTCGATCCGAGTGGACATCTCGTGGGCCACCTTCCAGTTCGCCAAGTCATTCTCGGCAAAAGTCTTGGAATAGATCGCATCGGCCAAATTTACCCCCTCGTGGCTTGCGTTCGAGCGCCGGCTTCCACAGGTACGCGCACTGCAAAATGATAGCTCAATCCCCTGCGGGCAGCTAGGAGGAGCGAAGTGGAAAGACGCAGGCTTATCGTGGGGATCGCGGGATTTTTGAGCGCGAGTCCAACCTTTTCCTCTCCCTTGCGTTTGATGGTTTTGGACGAAAGCTCCGCGGCCATGCCGAAACGCGCCTCTTCCGGATCCCCCGCGGCAACCCTCCTCACCGCCCCCATCGAGCTCGCTGGCGACTGGGGTCGCATGCTCCCTCGTTCCGCCGATCTGGTCCTGGAGCGCATGCGTCATGCATGCCTGGACGATGTCCGCCTAGTCTCCGATCGCCAACCGACGAAGCTCCGCGTCGAGGAGCATACCGCCGGTCCACCCTCCATATGGCTGCACCCTGATGGGAACAGCATGGCGTGGATCATTGTCGACATCGGCGAGCGGGACTGGTCGAAGCTCGCCTACCAGTTCGGTCATGAACTCGGCCATGTGCTTGCCAACAGCTGGCAGGCGGACGCCAAGCCGGCGCCGCCTTGCCAATGGCTCGAAGAGGCGATGGTGGAGGCCTTCTCGTTGCGCGGTCTGGGACGCCTGGCGGAGAGTTGGACGGCGGACCCGCCCTTCGCCGGCGACGACGCTTTCGGCGATGCCATTGCCGAATACCGCCAGAACATCATCAAAGGCTACGAGGCGCTCGCCGACACGCAGGGCCTCACGCGGGACCCTGCAGCATGGTTTGCCGACCACCGCAGCGAGATCGAAATTCCGGGTCTTAATCCATTCGCGCAAGCGATGTCCTTGACCTTTCTAAAGGAATACGAGCAGGTTCCAGAATCCATCGAGGCAATTGCCGCGCTCAATCGCTGGCCTGGTCGGAGCGGCATTCCAGTCGCCGAATATCTCCAGCGATGGAAAGACAGCTGTGCCGAGTTGCATGCGTCACCTCACTTGCCGCTCCGCCTGGGAGAACTTTTGGTAGCACGGCCTGGCGCCAAGTGAGGAGTATGCCGGGATACTGAGAACCAAGCCCTGATAGCGGGCCTGATGTGGCTCGGCACGGGCGACTGCTGCAAGCGCGGCAAACCGAACCTCTGACTTGTCCCAACCTTGATGCTCGCCCAGCTTGGTTCGGCGCTGTGGCAGCACGACGTGGGGATCACGTCAGGCTAGCTTACTGCCGGCTCTGCCCTCTGGTTGCTGGCAAGTTAGGCGGCGCATGCAGATGCGCGTCAAAGATGGCGAGCTTGAGACCATATGTGAGGCGGGTATGCGTGCTGCAGGCATCGCAGATGAAGACCTTGGCGCTCTTTATCCACGATCCTTTTCGGACCACCGGAGTTTCACACTCGGGACAATGGAAAGTTAGATCAGCCTCGAACAGTTCGCGTGAAAGTGTCATCGTTTCGCCTCCGCCGCTGGCGGCGACGCAAAATTTATGCCGAGCTTGATGTTCGGGGCTGATACACATCATCCGTTCGCATGGCAGAAACATTAGTGATTGCTGATAAAACTGCTTAGCCGGTGATACCCAACAAGCCTGCGCCGGTCAGGCCCGGCTCGTGGTCTACCCCGCTACCGGCCGGGCCGCCCGCGCCAAATATCACTTTCGGCACTCTTCTCAAGCGTCACAGCCGGGGCTGGTGACTGTGTTCGGTGATCTCGGCCGGCGGGGCGACAGTCGCTGGCAGTCGGAAAGGCAGGGCAGATGGCGGGAAACCGGGCAATAGCGGTGCGGGATTGGTCTTGCGCCATGAGTGATCAGATTGGCCGTGTGGTGTTGGCCATAGACTCGACGGACGGTGACACGATCTACGTTCTCATGACGATCTTCCAGGCGGCAAAAATGGCCCAGGAGTTGCGATCGCCGAAATTGGTTCCTCGATACGATACATAGCCGCCAGCTGACGAGCGATCGCCTAAAGGCATTCCATTCGACCACAAAATCTGCCGATTGCCGCGGAATTGGAGAGGCCTGCAGGCTTGGCAACAGTCCTCGGTCGAACACCGCAGAAAAGCACTGCTATGCATGATCGGGAGTACAGGATCCCGGAGTTGTGCCAACGCAAGAATGGCTGTTAGCGATGGACCCGCTTCCAAGGCGATGGTCGAGACCGGCTTAACGCGCGAACGGCGCGCTGCCCTCCAATCAGAATGGGCGAGTCTGGCCAAACGACAGGCGGGTCTTTCCAGCAGTGAATCGGCCCAATCCCAACGTTGCGGCCATCTGGCGATCAATGGCGGCGAGCGCCATGAAAGTCTTTGGAAGCGTTATCTCGATCGCTGGCCGGCTGCCTTTTAGGGGCCTGTGCCGGCGGCTGGTCAGCGCGCGGCTTTTGGTATGTCAGGCCGATAATCAGCCCGAAGTACCCCACCTGCAAAAGCAGTGCTGCTGCTACGGTCCAACCGCCTGCAAGCCACACCGATCCGGTGGCAGCGAAAACCCACGCTGCCACAGCGATGAGGGTCGCGACCATCCCCACCAAAAACTGCGGAAAATACATCTCCTGCACATTCCCCAACGGAATAGCACGTCGTATTTCATTATTTTAGAAAATACGCAAGTATCTTGCCGCCCTTGGCGCCGCCCCTTGGCCTCGCAGCCGCGACGCCGGTGGACGATCGAATGCGCGACTTCGGAGCTGTCGCATCAACTTCGTGTTGGAGCAGCCAAGCGCTGATTGGTCACCGCGCAAGCACGCCTCTCGAAAACCCGACCTTCCACCGGCACCATGGGGTCGGCGCGAGTGGCGCGAATGCCGAGATTCCCGTCCTTAGTAGCCGGCCACAGGCGCCGGTCCGGGGTGAGCTGCGCCTAGCGGGGCTTGCGGTTATTGCGTCCCGCTGGTTCGCAAAGGAAGGGCGCAGCCTAGAGGCGTATCACCTCGTCGACGCCAAGCCGCAAGCGCTGGCCCTCGGCATACGCCCAAGCATAGCTCTCTTGCTCGAATGAACGCGTGACCAGCTCTTTGCCTTCCTCGTCAACGATAACGTGCCACTCGTCACAAACCTCGATGAGCGAAACGACATTGTGGGAATGGTGCATCCGGTGCGGAGAGGTCTGCGGCTTTGTCTCGATGAGCAGTTGCCGTGAGCGCTGGATCGTCTCTCTGGACGCAGCCAGGAGTTTCGGCATCGGATTGACGCGCGCGTGGGTATTCAGGATCGTTGGGCATTAGCCGCTCCGGTCTGATGCGAACGGGAGCTCGGTCGCTGTCTCTGAGCCGCCGATGTCCATTGAGTATTCCTGCGACGTTCAAGATTGTTCTGGCAGGACGATGCCCGGCCTGGCGGACGTCTAGAAGGGACTAGGCAAGACAGGCCGGGCCCTACCCCGGCGCGGGGCGGGCTCAGATTATGAGCCGCCTTTGGCCGTGCGGCATTAACAATTTTAGCACCCGCTTAAAGAAAAGCCCGTCGCAGCTAATGAGCGTAAGCGACGGGCCTTTCGGCGATTTGAGCGGCTAACGCCCCTCCAAGGGACCGACCGCTGCACGACAATGCCCCAGCGTGCAGGATGTTCCATTTTGCTACACCAACTTGCCCTCTCAATGCTCCATCGTTTCGGAATCAGTTCGACGACGCTGTCGATTTTCTCGTTGATCTCGCGGGCTGCCGCTTTCATTAGGCCGTCAGCCAAGTTGCTTACGACGATGGGATTATCGGTCGTTCCTCAGCCAGATGCTCCGCGATCCGACTTTCCAAGTTGATCCCACGTGCTCTTCAGCGGAACAGGACGGCCGAGAGTATCGCCATCCCGACCGACACGGGCACTGCCAGAAACAAGCAGGTTTCCACGATGACGGCTTCTTTGTCGCTGAACATGGAAAGGCAATGCTTTTCCACGGGTTATGTTCCCCGCCTCTGTAGCAGCCCGGCGATCCGGCGGCCCGGGACGATCTCCCACCGCCGTGTCGTCTATCGAGGGCCACCTGCAATCTGATCGCTGCGAGCAAAATGGCACAGGAATAGATGAATTCGCTTTCTGCATAGGGCATGTAACAAATGTTAATGCGCGTTGTTCCTGCCTGCGGGAGCGATAGAGGCGGAGAGTTAACGAGGGTCTGAGGGATTATGCGGCATAACGGGCATGCCACTCCGGAACAGCTTGCGATACTGACGGAGGCCCTCAAGCAACTTGGGGCCGATCTTCCGTTGGATAGCTCCGAGCGCGACTCCTTGGCGACGGAGATCATGGCGTTGTTTGAGAACGGCATCGAGACGCTGGAGGACATAAAGGCAGCGCTGTTCAAAAGGTTTGAATAGTCCGCGAACGTGACGCTGTGCCTGAATACAGCAGCCGCGCTACTAAAAACGTCGTTTTCCCGTACACCCGGTAAGGCTGGAAGATACCCCAACCCGAGTGTTGGGCTACAAGTGATCCCGATGGTTTTCCATCGGGAGAGGTCGAGAGCCGAGGGATCGTATGCTCCTTCGGCTTTCCCTTTTTTCGGAGAGCGACCTTGAAGCGCAACCCGCCCGTGGTCATCGGCGACAAGAATGTTTCGCGCGCAAGTGGCAAAATACTCCCGCTCGCACCCGTTTTCCGTGTGCCTGCCTATTGGCCGAAAACCATCGTGACGGCAGTTTGCCAGACAATGACCGTGCCGAATTCAACCTCTTGGCCAGCCGCCTATCACGGGAAGCGAATCTCGCAGAAACACAGGCTCGAGATCTGATTGAGCGCTTTGGCACGGATTGGGAAAAACTCCTCAATGAAGCTCACTTCCTGAAAGAGCTTGAGGCCGGCTGGCGCAGGAATAAATCCCCTATCGGTGCGGCGAGCCCATTCACGAGGATCGCCGATATCGAACAAGCATCCTTTCGTCGAGGACGCGCTGCGGAACAAGCTACCAGGCACAGGCCTGTCAGTGACTTGCCGGACTCGGGCCGGATCAATCCTACAAGCGGCCCGACAGTTCCGCATTGGGGTGCGTTGGGTTGAACCGCCGGGCCTGACCGACTGTTGTGAGCCAGCCGGCCAACGCCAGTCATATCAGGACGTTCTAAAGTAGCTCCACCTACGAATGGAGGACGCAGTCTTCCGTGCATTTCGGTGATGTGTACGGAGTTGCTGGCGACCATCGTAGCAGGCCGATAAGGAAGACCATGAACGCCTCAAAACCGGGTCGCCATGACCGACCTGTCCATTGCGCTGTCTCCCCAGCAAGCAGCCGGGTGCTGACGTGCCTGGCGGCAGTAAGCTGCAATGCTCCTATCCGATTTGTTCGTAAACCGATCGCGCATGCCGGGAACCTAAACTCCGAAAAAGCATGCCTTTCCATGTTCAATGACAAAGAAGCCCTGGTTGTGGAGACGTGTTTGATGGTAGCCGTGCCGGTGTCGATCGGCATCGCAGTGCTGTCCGCAGTCCTGTTCCACCAATGAGAGTTGAGGCAGGGGGCGGCAAATGCCTTTCCACCCTCGATCAGGGAAACCGAATACGATCCCGACCAGGGTCTGGTTCAGGGCCAGCGGGACGCGCTATGAGTCTTGAGGTTGCACCCCAGAGACCAATGCGGCTTTTTCATTGTCAAAGGCCTCTCGTTCAATGACCACAGTCGCGATCACTTCCGGTATCGCCGCATCCAGATAAAGCGTCCCTCTCAATCGGCTGTGATGCCCTGCGGCTCGCCTGTCTATCATGTCTTCGCAACCAAGCTGGCCTCCATGAATTCCGCGACAAGATGATGACGGGTGTCCGCGATCTGAAAGGCAGCGTTTCGACCATGCATGAGCGAATGGCTCGTCACAAGTTATGTGCCGCCAAAGCGGAAGGCGCCGCTCATCGAAAAGGCGATATGAAAAAAGCCCGCCGCAATGAACAAAACGGCGGGCTTTAGGTAGCGGACTTAAGGCCGAGCGGTCCGGAGGGACGAGTGGGCCGCTCACCGTGGAAACTCGCCGGTTTACCAGCGGTTCCAGACTGCAATGGAACATTTTAGCAAAATTGAATGTTTGTTCGTAATGGAGACGATGGAAGTCACCGAGTGCCGTGCTGCGCTGCGCCTGATCCGCGCGACGATTGAGGAGCACTGCCCGCCCGGCGTCCTGATGAGTGAGGAGCAGGTGAAAGGCCATTATGGCCCAACGCTGCTCGACGAGGCCGAGGCACTGTCAGTGGCGATCGTCGCATCAGTCGAGCGGTTGTCGTTCGACGGCACGCCGAAGCCGTCCACGTCGAGCATAAAGTCCTAGCGATTTCCAAATCAAACTGTGCACGGGAACGAAAAATGACCAGCCTAATCGGTTGGCCTCGCAAGAACCTCTACCAAGGCGACATGAAAACGACTGCAACCTACGATTCGGCAGCTGGCACATTCACGCTCGAGAAATGTCTGGCGAGGGACGTTCCCGATCGCCGATTTGCCGAATTGGATTTGCTTCTATCGCCAGCAGATGGAGCGGTATCCCGCTCAGGCGGGGCCCTATGCGGAGGACGTCAAAGCCCTCGAGGCGCTGAGGGCGGAGTTACATGGGCGGTATTAGAAGAGCCCCCAACGGTAGGAGCGTTGCGGGCTCTTGTCGGGAGATGCCAGCCCGACCGCGACGCCCTAATGCTCGGGGAAGCATGCCTCGCGGGTACCGAACACCAGCATAACTTCAATGTTCGGCAAGGGGTCAAGGCTTTCGGTTCAAGACGCGCGCTTCTCGCAAGCGGAGCCCAAGCGGTGCTGCCTTGATGGTCCCGGGTCTGAGCTGGTGCAAGGGTCTGGAGCGCTGCAGGGTTTGCGAGACTTGGCTACTCGGTCTTCTTGCATTTCCACTCCGCCGCGCGATCAGGCGGTTTGCTCAATTCGCCGCGAAGGTGCCGTCAGGAGAGGCCTTTTACATTCCACGAGTGCGCGAAACAAAAGACCCGCCGGCCGAAGCCGACGGGCAGGTGCTGGAGTAGCCCGGATGCGCAAAATGGCAACGAGCGCGACAAGCCGATGTGGGAACAACGGATGCCCAGGTTGTTCCGCTTATCCGAATGCCTTGCCCGTCAGTTGTATGACTCCGGTCGACGAACGTCCTAGCCGGAAACTCATAGGTCCGGCGGATGAAACAACTTGGTGAGAAGTCTATTGGTAGGTGCTGGCGAGAATAGTCCCTTCATCGCCAGTGCGCGGCTGCCCACCGTCACCTGCGATGCGGTGGGCAACCGCATCGATCGGGGGTGCCAATTTGCCGATTCCTGATAAGCTCAATGACAAATCTCTCAAGTTTGAGTGCCCCAAATGTCGGCATCCCGTTATTCGGAAGGGCTCATGGTTCAAGGTCATTGCCACTTTCAGATGCCCAAGTTGCAAAGAAGCGCTGCGGCTTGGATATCCTGATAAGCTGCGCCTCTTCGAGAAGCATATGCGGCTGAGCGGGAATGCAGAGCACGGCGAACCGCCTCCCGTGGCCCGCCGCACATCACAGGCTCCGGCATTTTGCCGGAGCCTCGACGAAGTACGCATTAGCCCCCGTTAGCGGGTGCGGGGGCGGGTTTGGCCGGAGCGGCGGGTTTGGAGACGGACGGTGCGGCCGGCGCTTCAACCTTGGGGGTATTGACGCTGACGTTCACATCCTTTCCTCCGCTGCCATTGATGTTTATCACTCCCGTGAAGAATAGAAAAACAACAATTGCGATAATGCCAAGGATTACCGCAACGACCGTGCCGCCACTACCAGAGTTTACGACTGTAGGTCCGTCAGACATGACTTTCTCTCCTTCTTGAGTTATCACTCGGAAGAAAAGAGAGCTTCCTAGTATTTGTTCCGCGATCGGCCCACGGTCCCAAAAAACATACGACCCAGGTCCATTGATTGATAAAATCCTAATGGTTCCATGCCACATGTCGAGCATGCCGGATCGTAATCCACAGTCGCCCGGCGCGTGTTACGATCCGGCAGATGATCGTCGCCTGTCAGCTTGTCACCTTCCATGAAGCGATCCATTCGCTCATGCAGGGTTGAAACGCCGCCCTTCAGGTCGCGCACGCCTGTCATCAACTCGTCGCGGAATTCGCGCAGGCCTGCCTTGGTGATGGGCCGCTTTAGCCTGCGGTAGGGGGACGCGGGCCACAGCCCAATACTTGAGCCGGAGTGCGGAGGCAAATCGGACTGCCGTTGGAACAAACGCTGCGCCGCTCGGTTTGCCTCCAGGCACAATTCTGTGCATTGGAGGATATCCATGAAATTTCATTTGCTATCGGCTGCGCTCTGCACAGCCGTCGGACTGGGTTTTGCCCATCCGGCGCTCAGTGCCGAAAAGGCGCAGGATTTCGTCAACAAGGCCGCGGAAGCCGGGATCTTCGAGGTCGAGTCCAGCAAGATCGTCCAGGGCAAGGCAAAGGACCAGGCCGTCAACGACTTTGCCCAGAAAATGATTACCGATCACGGCGCGGCCAACGCCAAGCTGCAGTCTATCGCCGGCGAGCAGAAACTTCAGGTTCCGGCGGAGACGGACGCCAAGCACAAGAGCGACCTCGAGGCGTTGAAGTCGTCGAACGGTTCGGCCGACCAGTCCTACGTGAAGATGCAGCAGGACGCGCACGCCGACGCAGTCAAGCTGTTCCAGGACTATGCGGCCGACGGCGACAATGCGGATCTCAAGGCATTTGCCCAGCAGACGTTGCCGACGCTCAAGATGCACAAGGAGATGATCGAAAAGATCGCCTCCGGCAAAACCGACAATATGGCAACCACCAGCACCGCCCCGGCGGCGACAGGCACAGACCAGAACGCTTCCGCCCCAGTGCCTGGAGCCAACAGCTTCACTGAAGCACAGGCGAAATCGCGGATCCAGGATGCCGGTTTCGCCAATGTCAGCGCGCTGACGAAGGACGACCAGGGCATCTGGCGCGGCACCGCCGAGAAGGACGGAAAGCAGGTAGCCGTCGCACTCGATTTCAAAGGCAACGTGGTTGCCGGCGCTCAATAACCGAACTCACGAGATGGAGTGAAAAATGACGACTGTCACCGGACTTTTCGATGATTATCAGGACGCCTTGGGCGCCGTGCGCCAATTGGAAGCCATTGGCGTGCCGCGAGACGACATCAGCATCGTGGCGAACAATTCCGACAATTGGTATCGGGACGATGAGACTTCAGAAGCTGGCGAAGATGCCGCCGCCGGCGCGGGCCTGGGAGCGCTAGTCGGCGGCGCGGGTGGCCTGCTCACGGGGCTCGGGATCATGGCCATACCCGGCGTCGGGCCTGTCGTGGCGGCAGGCTGGCTGGCCGCAACGGCCGTCGGCGCGGTGAGCGGCGCCGTGGTCGGCGGAGCCGCCGGCGGAATTGTCGGAGCGCTGACGGAGTCCGGCGTTCCAGAGCGCGATGCGCATGTCTATGCCGAGGGTGTTCGCCGCGGCGGCAGCCTGGTGACTGCCAGGGTGGATGATCGGCTTACCGGCGAAGCTGAGCGCATTCTGCAAGGCGAGCGTTCGGTCAACCTCGATGAGAGGCGTAGCGCTTACGTGTCCGCCGGATGGACAGGATTCGACGACACGGCAGAGCCCTTTGACATCGAGGCCGAGCGCGATCGCGTTCGCCGAACCACACCGCTCTGAGAAATGCGGCCCCGTCGAACCATCGGCGGGGCTTTTTTTTCCGGCAAGGGACAAAATAAGACCTCTTGTTTAGCTGGCCTGAGAACTTTTCCCGGGGCCGCTACTTCCTCATCGAACCTTCGGGGGAAATTGAGGGGCATGTTGCCTCATAGCGGCTGCGCGTTTTTGGTGAGGTTAGGCGGCGTGAAAATCTCCTGCCCGCACCAGTTTGTGCCGGTTGACCGCTTTGACCGCTGAGTTTGAGACGGCTATTAATCTCTCGCGGCGAAGCTCCTGAAGCACTCGGTACACATCCACGGTGGAAGGACAACATAATAACGGTTTCGGGCTGTTCGCATTCGCAGGTAAGCGGGATTGCAGAGCTGAGGCGCCACAGGCCTATCCAGCAAATTGCTTCCTCGGCTCAACAACGATCCAAGCTATTTACTAGAATAGGCATCTGCAAACGACCGAGCCAGGGCGCGCTGCACGCGGGCGAGATATCTCGGATCAGCGCCAGACAGAATGGAGGCTCGATGGTGGCGGCCAATCGTCGTAATGGGCTCGCGAGCCTGCTCGTCGCTTCCAGGGGCCATCCGCGCACGGCCCTGCCGACCGTGGCGAGCGTGGTCATCACCGTCGCCGCGCTTTATTTCGGGCGCGAGGTGTTCCTGCCGATCGCCGGTGCGGTGCTCCTGGCCTTCGCCATCGCCCAGTCGTTTCATGGCTCAAACGCCTCGGCATTCCCCGCATGGCCGCGGTCATCGCCAGCCTCGCCGGCGCCTTTGCAGCGGTCTCGCTGTTCTCCTTCGTCGTCGCCACCCAAGTCAGCGATCTCGCGCAGAACACTCCCGTCTACCAGATCAACATCCTGACCAAGGTCCGCGCGTTGAAGGAAAACGGCCTTAGCGGTGGCGAGGATGTGGTAAGAATATTGATTCAACTGTGTTTTTCGCGGGCAAAATCAGAAGGCGTCTCGTATCCCCCCGCATCGTCCCGCCCTACCTTCTGAGCCAGCGATTTGGTCGATCGACAGAAGCGAACGCGTCCCGTGGACCGCACCACACATGCAATCACACACAGTGGCAAATCCTTACCAGGAAGAGTACACCCACTCCATAAGGGATGACGAGAAGTGCGAGCGCGATCCAATAGCCCGGCTGCGCCAATGCCGCGAAATCTGAACGAAGCTGTTCCATTGCCACCAAACGATGCGCCAACATCGTTGTTCCAAGAGGCAACTCGGAGCTGTATATGACCTTCCCTTTTTTGCCGGCAATTGAACATGTTCTTGGGTTTCAGTTGAAGGCATGATCAAAAAGGCAGTGGCGATGTTTGGTGGCTCCTCTAACGCCAAGCAGGTAACCGCGGCTCGAGCCTCGCTGACTTGCCTCGGGGGCAAAGTGCGATTTGGGCGAGGCGAGTGTTCGCGAATTCGAGTGTGGTGGCCGCCTTCCTTCGCAGGAAAAGCTGCTGCCGATACGCCAGCTATCTTGCGCCGCCGGCGTCTTGTTCTTCGGCCAGGATAGCTACTGCCAACCTGTTGTTCGATTGCAAGAACCCGCCCAGTTTCCCGTTACCAATCTTAGCGACCGCGAGGCTGGGATAATCTGCATCAGGGAATGTACGCGCTCTTATCTCGATCGGAATGCGAAGGTTCGGGGACAAATAAGTGCCTCGCCATTAAGCGAAGAAAGGCCCGCCTGCCGACGGGCCTTTTCTTCGCGCTGCGGGAGAGCCCCGCTCACATGCCCCGGTCAGGAACATAGAGGCAGAAGTAGTGCGGGGACCTGTTGTCGCCTCCAGGCTTGTACTGGTGAAAATATTCGTCGCGGGATCGCTTGCGGTGGTCGCTCTAGGGATTAGTTCGCCGGTCGAGAGCTAGTACCGTATCTTTTAGGTCCGAAGGCGGCGCCTGATAGCAATCCACCCCGGCGCAGCAGGACGGGTCATACTGCCAGCCCGCCGGCGCCTGGGACGCAAAGAAAACTCGCCAGGACGCTTGCCGCAACGCTAGCCATGCTCCCAAAGCGCTCCCGCGGAGCGGCTAAGGCGAGACGATCCCTGCCTGCCTTTGAAGCTGTGCATTCTGTTCATTTGCGGTCCGCTGCTCTTGCGGCAGCCCCGGAGGGTTCCGGAGCCAGACTATCCGTTGCGATGCCGGATCGGCGGGCGACGGCGGCTCCCGAACTTAGAAGTCAAAGCTATGTTCCACTGGCGAGGCTGCTCACTCTTTCACATAGGCGCCGGGCTGACGACCACCCTTGGGCGCCTTGGCGTCCTTGGAGTGCTCCGCGACTGCCGGGCCAGCGCCTGAGCTCTTTTCCGTCGCCGGGCTTGGTGTCGGCTGTCGCGGCGGATTGCGGCCCTCCGATTGATGCGTCTTGTCCTCGACCTCACCCTGTTTGCGGCCAAGGCCCGGTTCGATATGAGGTTTCTCGTTGCTGGCGGCATCCTGGGAAAACTGGTCGCTCGCGTCCGGCCCGGTGTTAGCGGGATATTTCCTGGCGCCGGTCTCGCGGCGGTTCTGGCTGTCCTTCATAACTCATCTCCGGTTGGATGAACGATAACACCGGTGGAAGCGCGGCGTTCCCAAACGCCGCACACTTCGAGTCCCGATGGAGCGAACCTCTCTGCCATCCGATTGGGCGCAGGCAGTGCAGTTCAGCCGTGCGAGAGGGGCCAAGGCAGCTCTGCTGACGTTCTGATTGCCCTGTGGGTCTGGCGAGGCAGCAGGCCACCGAGTGGCGGCGTTCAGCAGCCCTCGCCCACGCTATCGACCAGAACGGATAAGAAGATGATGGCTCGCCTCACCGCTCGGCGGTATCGCCCGGCTTTTGCCGACTGGCCTTGTCGGGCACGAGGCGGCCTGAGTTGGCGCGCAGGCCTCTGAAGAATTCCTCCACATAGGGCAGCAGCTCGAACAGCACGATCACGATCATAACGACGGCAATATACGCCGCCGGCAGTTGCTGTTCCTTCCAGGAGAGATCGAAGCGAGCCTTCTCAGGTCCAGCTCCGAACAGCGCAAGGAACTGACCCCAATGCAGCGCCACCACGATGACCAAGCCCATCAGCGGGATCATTTCCAGGAAGCTGTGACCATGCTGCTCGATCGGGCTCACCGTGCGCGCCGTGGCCGCATAGCGCACGTCCCAGAGCGCTGTCGCTTCGTGGACGAGGAAGGTGACGATCATCACGGCGATGACCATGGCATTTACCACGAGGGACATCGCTGCAACCAAAGGGATGCCGACCTCGGCGAACATCAGCAGATGGATCAGCGATTCCTTCGCGCCGGCCGTGGATTCGATGTGGGTCGCGCGATGGCAAAGCCAGTCGGCGAACCCCGCACTCAACCAGACCGGCAAGACGAAATACATCAGGATGAGGACCATTGGTCGTTCAGCACGATGCAGCTCTCTTCTCGCGTCGCGCTTCAGCTTTTCCGCCTCGTGATCGAGCACGCCCGGATCGTTGCCATATTTCATCAGGATCAGCGCCAGCACCAACAGGCGGTCTACAACGGCACCAAGGCCTTCATCTATACCTTCGCGATCGCGATGCGCCATGAACTGAAGGACAGCGGCGTGAGCGTGACCGTGCTGATGCCGGGCGCCACACAGACGCGTTTCTTCAAGCGCGCCGACATGATGGACACCGAAGTCGGCACGCAAGAGAAGGCCCCCGCCGACGTGGCCAGAGACGGCTACGATACCGTGATGGCGGCGAAGAACAGGTCGTCAGCGGCTGAAAGAACAAGATGCAGGTCGCCGCCGCCCATGTCACGCCGGCCGGCACGCTGGCGGAACAGCATCGCGACATGGCCGAGCCGGGTTCGGCGAAGAATGGCTGAAAACGCTGGCTCTGATCCAGGAACATTCCTGCCCAGCGCCAGTTGGGCCCATAACGCCAAGCATCCATAACCCCAAGGAACAACCCGATGAAAGCCCTGACCTGGCACGGCAAAGGCGACATTCGTTGCGACCAGGTGGCCGATCCGGCGATCGAGAAGGATCGCGACATCATCATCAAGGTCACGTGCTGCGCCATCTGCGGCTCGGACCTGCATCTGATGGACGGCTACATGCCGACGATGAAATCGGGCGACGTGCTGGGCCATGAGACCATGGGGGAAGTGGTTGAAGTCGGCCGCGCTCACACGAAGTTCAAGAAGGGCGATCGTGTCGTGGTCCCCTTCAACATTTCGTGCGGCGAGTGCTGGTTCTGCCGGAACGGCCTGTTCTCGCTCTGCGACCGCTCGAACCCCAACGCGGAGCAGGCCGCCAAGGTGATGGGCCAGTCGCCCGCGGGCCTGTTTGGCTATTCGCATCTGGTCGGCGGCTATTGGGGCGGTCAAGCTGAATATCTGCGCGTGCCCTTTGCCGATGTCGGCCCGATCAAGGTGCCCGACGGCATGGATGACGAGCAGGTGCTGTTCCTCTCCGATATCTTTCCCACAGGCTACATGGCGGCAGAGAACGCGGGCATTCAGCAAGGCGACACCGTGGCCATATGGGGCTGCGGGCCGGTCGGGCAGTTCGCCATCCTGAGCGCCTGGATGCTGGGCGCCGGCCGCGTCATCGCCATCGACAAGGTGCCGGAACGGCTCGCCATGGCGCGCGACTACGGCAAGGCGGAGACGCTCGATTTCAGCAACTCCGACATTTACGATGCCCTCATGGCCATGACCGACGGTCGCGGCCCTGATAGCTGCATCGATTGCGTCGGCACCGAGGCCGATGCCACCGCAACGTCCGATTCCATGCTCGATAAGGCCAAGGCTACCGTCTATCTCGGCACCGACCGGCCACATGTGCTGCGCGAGGCGATCTATTGCTGCCGCAAGGGCGGCACGATCTCGGTTCCCGGCGTCTATATAGGCCTGGTGGATCACATTCCCTTTGGTGCCGCGATGAACAAGGGGCTGACGTTTCGCATGGGCCAGACCCATACGCAGCGCTATCTGGAGCCGCTGCTGCAGAAGGTGCTAAGCGGCGAGATCGACCCGTCCTTCGTCATCACCCACCGCGCCGGCCTGGAGGAAGGACCGGATCTCTACAAGACATTCCGCGACAAGCAGGACGGCTGCATCAAAGTAGTTATGCGCCCACACGGCTGATAGCCGACAGCGAACGGCTGAACGAGAAAGGGTTCGAAAATGGCTCAACCGAAAGATACGTCCAAGCCTGCAGTGAAGTCGCCTGGTCCCGAGGGGCTTCCGGATCCGCATCGCGATGCGCAGGACAGCGATGCGGGCGCGGCGCCGGCGGCCCCGAAGACCGCTGGCGCCCCACAGCCCTCGACCTCGCCGCTCGACAACCCTGTTGCAAACCGCAATGTCGGCCGGCGACGCCAGACCGGGCCGACGCCCAGGCCGACGGACAAGCCGCTCGATTGAGCGGCACGTACAAATGCGGCAGCCTGACCGCCTGCCGCGGTGCCGTTGCAGGGCCTCCTTTCGCTCCAACGGCGCCATGACGCCAGCTTCTCGGCCCACTAGTCTTTCTGGCTGCGCTCGACGAATTTGTTGAAGCGGCTCGTTCCGCCGCTGCCTGCTTCATCCTGAGGATGCCGCGCCACATCCCATCCCGACTTCCCCCGACCGAGGCGAATGCCCGTGACCAGCGCCTTGAACTGTTCTGGATTAGCATCAAACGTGGCCGTTGCGCTGGTCGCGCTACTTATGCCTACGAACTCGAAACCTGCGTCCTCAAACCCGGCTTCAAGATCGAGCAAAATCATCGCTGAATGCCCACGAAGGATGCGGGGCCTCCTCAGAGGGCTGTTCGCCCAGAGGGTTATAGCTTCAAGGGGTGGAACCTGCTTCAGGATCGAAAGTTCTTGATGATGGCAAATCACGCGATCATGAGCGTCCTCACCTCAATTGGCACATTAACTTCCCGGCCCGCAGCATTTCTGGTGCTGTTGGCTTACGCAGCGCTTTGGTTGGTTTTCGACAGGCAAAGTTCAAATTGGCGTGGGGCCGCGACCCTCGTCACCTGGGCAAGGTCGCTTTTCATTCAACGGGCAAAGCACTGCGATACCGGCGATCCACGCCAAGTTGGACGAGATGCTGCGGTCCACCAGCGCAGCTTCAAACATCACCCGTGTCAATGACGAAGAGCTCGAGGAGATCGAAGAGCATCGCAGCAGTGAACAGCAGGGCGACTGAGATATGCTCTTCAGCCTGCAGCACACCGGGCGCGACACAGGTGAAATTCGGTGGAAATGGGCTGCTTAGCGGCCTCAAATATGCCGGCGTTGCGATTGCGGCCGCCATCGTCACTCTGGCCGCAATAAACCTGACTCCCGAGCCTCGAGTGATCCGCACGATCGTTCCACACCGTTTCGACGCCGCGGATCCGCAATTCGTGCGAAGCATGAGCAGCTATTCGCAAGGGCAGATGTTCGAGGGGAACGCCATACAAACTCTGGTCAATGGCGACGAGATCTTTCCGGCGATGCTGCAAGCGATTGGCGCAGCCCGAGCCAGCGTCGACATGGAAACCTACATTTACTGGTCGGGGTCGGTCGGCTACCAGTTCGCCGCGGCCCTGGCCGCCAAAGCCCAGGAGGGCGTACAGGTTCGTGTGCTGGTCGACTGGCTCGGCAGCCTGCCTTTCGACGAGAACCTGATCCACATCATGACAGACGCTGGCGTGCGGTTCCAGCGTTACCGGCCGATCTACTGGTACACGCTTGACCGCGTAAACAACCGGACGCACCGCAAGCTGCTGATTGTGGATGGACGGGTCGCGTTCACCGGCGGGGTCGGTATTGCGGACAACTGGCTAGGTGATGCGCGCAATCCGAACGAGTGGCGAGACACCCATTACCGAATCGAAGGGCCTTCGGTGGGCGCGTTTCAGGCGGCCTTTGCCGAAAACTGGCTGGAGACCGCAGGCGAAACGTTGCAGGGAGAGAAGTTCTATTCGCCGCCAGAACCCGCAGGTGCACTCGGCGCCCAGTTGATCCTTTCATCGCAGCCGAACGGCTCCGACAACATGGAACTGATGATGCTGGCGGCGATCGCCGCAGCCAAGGATCACCTGCGCATCGGCATGGCCTATTTCGTGCCGGACGAAATCGCGCTGCAGCAAATCCTGGACGCCAGGAAGAGAGGCGTGGCCGTCGACGTCATCGTGCCGAATTCGCTAACCGATGTGCCCATCGTGCGAAAGGGCTCCCGCTACTTTTGGGGCCAACTGCTTGAAGCGGGCGTGCGCATCTACGAGTTTCAGCCGACGATGTATCACCCCAAACTGCTGATCGTCGATGACGTCTGGGCGAGCTTCGGGTCCACCAACCTGGACGAGCGCTCGTTGCGGCTGAACGATGAAGCTACCCTCAATGTCTACGGCAAGGATTTTGCGCAGACGCAAATCGATCTGTTCAACGAGGATCTGAGGCGGTCGAGGCAGATCAGCCTGGCGGAATGGCAGGCGCGCCCTATGCGCGAGAAGATTACGGACTGGCTGGCAAGCAGACTTCACACGCAGCTCTAGTGGATATTTCCGGCAAAAGCTGGTTCACTCGCAGCTGTAGAGATCGTCGTCCTTGGTCGCTCAATCGCCCTGGCATTACCTCAGGACCTCCCCGAGCGTGGCAGGGCTATCGCATATGGGTTATGGCCTGGATGAGATAATCATCGTTCCAGGCACATTTCTTGATGCGGTGGCTGACAGGGACTTTGTCGATGTCAGCCGCCTGGAGGATGTTTCTGGCAATGCGAGTGAGCAATGCTGTGTTAGCTGGAGCGTTGTCCTTGGGGGCACGGGATTTGTCCTCTTTGAGATGAACATCGAGCATCCAGTGGAGCCCGTTCTCGATCTGCCAGTGAGCCCTTGTTAGGTCGACCGCCTGCTGCGATAGCAATATCGAGGCCATGAACAAACGGGGCACAGCGCGGCCTTACCCGCGCGTCGAGCGCCGAGCTGCCTGTCCCGCAGCTGGCCAATGGGCACCCGGCGCTCCTCTGTCCAGCTCCCAACAAGCCCGCCGCAGCTAATAAGCGTAAGCGACGCGCTTCCTGCGATTTTCTGGCGGCTACACCGAGGGATCGCCCGCCAGAGTCAAACTTTCGTGGCAATTCAAGGGTTTGTACGCGATGTTCGGGACGTGGCCGAATTTTGGGGTCAGTTGCAATGGCCGGCGCGCTGGTGCCGGTTCTGCCCGAATGCCCTCCGGAAAGCGATCGTCATGCGCTCTACCCCGCGCAAAGACACCGCAGACCGCGCGTGAGGAAGTTCGTGAAAACCGCATCTCGCGAGTTCGACCAAGTCTTCCGCTATCCCGGCTACCTGCTGGTCAAGCTGCAGGAGGAAAGCGTCTCGCGACGGCGGAATGGCTCCATCGGCAACCTGACTGCGAAAATGGTGCTGTCAAGGCCTTGCCCCTCTCCGGGAGGGCGGCATATTTCGGCGCGGGCTTGAACCAACGCTTAAAATGAGAGACGCCACATTGGAATATGCTGACCTGCCTTTCTATCATTGCGGCTGGCGCCAAGGGCTTTGGACAGAGCGACCGCAGGTTTGGTAGCGATGCGAGGTCGCGGCTGGATTCGGCAACAGCGGCTCGCTGAGGCCCGGGAGCTCACGGAACAGATCACCCGCTTGGAACGGGAGCTGCTTGTTCCAAGAAGAGCAAAGCCAAGCGAGCTGCTCGAGGTCGGCTATCAGATAAGGAACTCTAAGCGGCGCTTGCGCAGATTGGAGCGCTGCATCTCTGCACTGGAGTCGCGCAATCAGTAACATGAGCGTTGGCCGGGCTGACGTCCGCTTTGCTAAGTGGCACCTGACGTAAAGGAGCCGGCGTTCCAACCTGGCCCTCCGCCGAGCGGCAGGTTGCAATGTGTCAGCAGCAGCGGAAGCTGGGTGATCACGGGTGAGGAACCTTTCGTGGTACGTCCAGTTCTGCTCGGTGCGTGGATCAAGTTTGCCGGTAAAAGATGCAGCAAAGCAGGCGTAATTCGGAAGAGCTGGCAGCACTTGTGCGAAAGCAGTTCAGAAACGAAATAATGCGACGCCACTTGCGTGCGCTCCCGATTTTTCGCTCCGAGAAATGGCTCCCCGACGACTTGCGTGCACTCATCGAACGGTTGAAGGCAAGCGACGCGAGGAAACAAGGCACTCAACCGCCAGCCCAGCGACCCCGAGACCAGCCGCGAGAACGACGGCTCGGTGTGGGTCGGAAGTTCTGTTAGTACAAACTCCACGCGGCGGCGCGCCATCGGCGAGCACTCAGTGGTCCAGACACCAGACTATGGCGTTCCAGGTTGCTGTGATCCGCCCAGCCAGATTGAATGCTGCCTTTCAGAAAGCTGTCTGCCAGCCAACGGAACATCAAAAAGCCAGCACAGTTCGGTGACATGGCGAGATACTATTTCGACAGCTTTGACGGCCGTGTTTTCGTCGACGACGCGACCAGGGCACTGAGTTGCCGGACGTCGAAGCCATTCACAATGAGGCAACGCGAGCGCTTCGAGATATGCTGAGCGAAACACCTTTCGAGGGTCAGCGCGTTGAGATGTTCGTCTACGTGCGCGATGAAGGCGGGAAGATCGTGACAAAGGTCAAAGCCAGCATCGAAATCACCTAAACCCGCCTAACGGGCTTCCTTGAACAGCGACAGGTAAGTGGGATCGAAGCCTGCCAGGTCGACGAGCTTATTCCAATCGAGGATGTGGACCGTGTGATGGACCCAGTCCGCCGCCCCGGAGCGGCGCAAGCTCTGCATCACCCGGTTCATGTGCACTGTGGAAAGCCCCAGCACATCGGCAAGTTCGGCTTGGGTCAGCGGCAGGCGGAAGCTCATATCTTCTGTCCGCTGTACGACCTTGAGGCGGGTGAACAACTCGCAGAAGAGATACGCAAGATGGGCAAGCTTGCTTCGTCGACCCATCGAGACAATCCATTCCCCGATGAATAGCGCCGTCAACCAGGGTGTCGAGCCAGAGCAGCCGCGTGAGATGTGCTTCGGTCTCGGTCAGGCGTTTCAGCTTTGCGTGATCAGCTATGGCGACTTCTCATTTGCTCTCGGGCGCGTTCGACCGTGCTTCTGACCGGTCGCTACGATTGAGCGGCATCCTCTGATTGCTCGACAACGGGCGTCGAACAAACGAAGGAACCCTGCGGAACATTTACTCTCCCGCTTGGTTAGACATGCGCGCCGCAACGCCGGGGGGCGACAGGCCGCTCACGATGTTTTCCAGTGTTCTTCTGCTCCAGTAAACCTGCGCGAGCCGTATCGCTGCTCTGGACCCTCGCTCTCGTAACTCTGTCAGGTTGCGCAGGAGGCGTGCTCGATCCGCGGGGGCCGATCAGCGCCGGCAACCGCACCATCCTTCTGAACTCGCTGGCCGTGATGCTGGTCATCGTCATCCCGACATTGGTCGCGTTGCTGGCCTTTGCCTGGATGTTCCGCGCCACGAACCGCAGGGCGCGTTACGATCCGGAATTCACCTATTCGGGCCGGATCGAGCTGATCGTCTGGTCGATCCCGACGCTCACCATCCTCTTCCTTGGCGGATTGATCTACTACGGATCCTACCGCCTCGATCCGCGCCGGCCGATCGAGTCCGGCCAACGCCCCCTGGAGATTCAGGTGGTCGCGCTCGACTGGAAATGGCTGTTCCTCTACCCGGACCAGGGTGTCGGAACGGTCAATCAGTTGGTCATTCCCGCCGGTGTTCCGGTGCATTTCAAGCTGACCTCGTCCAGCGTGATGAACACGTTCTTCGTGCCTCAGCTCGGCAGCATGGTCTATGTCATGAACGGCATGCAGACCGAATTGCATCTGCAGGCCGACCGCGAAGGCGATTATTTCGGCCTGTCGGCGCATTTCAGCGGCGACGGCTTCTCGGACATGAATTTCCGCGTGCGAGCTGTGTCGCCCGAAGAATTTGCACGATGGGCCTCATCGTTGCATGGCGGCGGCGGCGTGCTCAACGCCCGCGCTTATGGCGAGCTTGCCCGGCAGAGCATCAACGCGCCGCCAGCCTCGTTCGGCGTTGTACAGGATGGCCTGTTCGACGCGGTCGTGCGCCAGACGCTGCCCCCCGGTCCGGGCCCCGCCGCGACCGCCGGCGGCGAGCCGCAGGTGAGCCCCAGGGCCGAGCCCAAGGCGGGGATGCAGGCGCCTGCCCAACAGGCGCAGCCGAAAGCAGGAGGATGACTATGCTCGGCAAGCTCGACTGGTCTGCCATTCCCTTCGATCAGCCCATCCCGCTGGGTGCCGCGCTTATCGTCTTCCTGGCGGCCGCCGCGGTGCTGATCTGGGTGACTGTGAAGGGATACTGGCCCTACCTCTGGGACGAATGGATAACCTCGGTAGACCACAAGCGTATCGGCGTCATGTACATCGTGCTGGCGGCGCTGATGCTTCTGCGCGGCTTCGTTGATGCCATCATGATGCGTACTCAGCAGGCGCTCGCCATCCACGGACCGGGCTACCTGCCGCCGGAGCATTATGACCAGGTCTTTTCCGCTCACGGCACCATCATGATCTTCTTCGCCGCGATGCCCTTCGTTATCGGGCTGATGAACTTCGCGGTGCCGCTTCAGCTCGGTATCCGCGACGTTGCTTTCCCGACGTTAAATTCGGTGAGCTTCTGGCTGACGGCGACCGGCGCGCTGCTCGTCAACATTTCGCTCGTCGTCGGCGAGTTCGCGCGCACCGGCTGGCTGCCGTATGCGCCGCTGTCGGAGATGACCTACTCGCCGGGCGTCGGGGTCGATTACTACCTTTGGTCGATCCAGATCTCGGGCGTCGGCACGCTGCTCACCGCGGTCAACCTGGTAACGACCATCCTCAAGATGCGCGCGCCCGGCATGGGCTATCTGCGCATGCCGATGTTTTGCTGGACCTCGCTCGCTTCCAACCTGCTGATCGTGGCGGCTTTCCCTATCCTGACCGCCACGCTCGCCATGCTGACGCTCGACCGCTATCTCGGCTTCCACTTCTTCACCAACGAAGCAGGCGGCAACCAGATGATGTTCGTCAATCTCATCTGGGCCTGGGGCCATCCGGAAGTCTACATCCTGGTGCTGCCCGCCTTCGGCATCTATTCGGAGATCTTCTCGACCTTCTCTTCGAAACCGCTCTTCGGCTACCGCTCAATGGTGGCGGCGACGCTGTTCATCTGCATCGTCTCTTTCATGGTGTGGCTGCATCATTTCTTCACCATGGGCGCCGGCGCCGACGTCAACGCAGCCTTCGGTATCGCGACCTCCGTCATCGCGGTTGGCACCGGGGTCAAGATCTACAACTGGCTCTTCACCATGTATGGCGGGCGCGTGCGTTTCGACACGCCGATGCTGTGGGCACTGGGCTTTGTCACCACCTTCATCATCGGCGGCATGACGGGCGTGCTGCTCGCCGTCCCGCCGGCCGATTTCATGCTACACAATTCGCTCTTCCTCGTGGCGCATTTCCACAACGTCATCATCTCGGGCGTGCTGTTCGCCGCCTTCGCCGGTTTCACCTATTGGTTCCCGAAAGCGTTCGGCTTCCGCTTGCATGAGGGCTGGGGCAAGGCGGCATTCTGGATCACTCTTGCCGGCTACGTTCTGGTCTTCGTGCCGCTCTATATCGTTGGGCTGCTCGGCATGACCCGCCGGCTCCAGCACATCGACATGGACCTCTGGACACCTTGGCTGATGGTGGCGGTCTGCGGCATTGCGGTGATGATCGTCGGCGCAGCCTGCCAGGTCGTACAATTGATCGTTTCGATCAGGCATCGCGATGCGTTGCGCGACGAGACGGGCGATCCGTGGGACGGCCGCTCGCTGGAATGGTCGACATCCTCGCCGCCGCCCGCGTTCAACTATGCGCGGCTGCCGCATGTCGAGGACGAGGAGCCTTATTGGACCGTCAAGCAGAGGGCTGTCGACAAGCAGGCGCCGGAACCTGAGCAGGGCTACGAACCGATCGAGATGCCGCGCAACAGCCCGACGGGCTTCGTCACCGCCTTCTTCAGCACGCTGATCGGCTTCGCGCTGATCTGGCACATCTGGTGGCTGGCGATCGTCGGCTTCATCGGTGCCTACGTCACTTTCGTCGTGTTCGCGTGGCGTGAGCATGGCGACTACGAGATCCCCGCCGACGAGGTCGAGCGCATCGATCGGGACAGCCGGGCGGCGAAGTTTGCCTGGATGCGCGGACGGGAGCGGCCGGCATGAGCGACATCACGGCTGGCAGCGCGGCACGCGACCCGTATCGGCTTGGCCGCAGCCACGGCCATGGCTTGCTCTCGGCGACCGGGCATGGCGAAGGAGGCCCAGCCTCGAAGTTCGTTACCGTGGCCTACGGATTCTGGATCTTCCTCTTGTCCGACATCATAATGTTCTCGGCTTTCTTTGCCGCCTACGCTGTCCTTTCCAAGGCGACGGCCGACGGACCGGCAGGCAAGGACCTGTTCGAGCTCACGCGCGTCGCGGCGCAGACAGGTGTGCTGCTGACATCGAGCTTCACCGGCGGCCTGGCAATGCTTGCGACGCATCGCCGATCGATGGCCGCCGCGCAATTCTGGCTGCTCGTCACCGGCCTGCTTGGCGCGGCCTTCCTGTTCCTGGAAGTGCAGGAGTTTGCAGCAATGGTGAACGAGCAGGCCGGCCCGTCGCGCAGCGCCTTCCTTTCCGCCTTCTTCGCCCTCGTCGGCTGCCACGGCACCCATGTTGGGCTCGGCCTGCTCTGGCTCGGCACAATGATGGCTCAGCTTTGGGTGAAGGGGTTCCGGCCCGAGATACTGCGCCGGGTACATTGCTTCAGCCTGTTCTGGCACGCGCTGGACATCATCTGGGTCGCCATTTTCACGCTGGTCTACCTCCTGGGAGCATCATCATGAGCGAAACGGACACTCGCAACGACCAGGCGCTCGATCATCGCGATGCAGCGCCGGGTGAAGAGCGCATGGAGGAACATGAGCTCGCCGGAGGCCTTGCGGGCTATCTGCTCGGCTTCGGCCTGGCGATCCTGTTAACCGTCGCTTCCTTTTTCGCCGCGCAAACAGACCTGATCTACCAGCCGGCGGTGATCTCGGCCCTGACGGTGCTCGCCATCGCGCAAATGGGCGTGCACCTCGTTTTCTTCCTGCACATCACCACGGGACCTGACAACACGAATAATGTCCTGGCCCTCGCCTTCGGCGTGCTCATCGTCGCCCTTGTAGTCCTCGGCTCCGTGTGGATCATGACCCATCTTAGCCAGAACATGGCTTCTATGAGTGCGCACCAGGCCCACATGATGCCGTGACGTGATGGGATCGCAGAGCGAGCACTAGGGAACTGGCTGCGCGGCGGTGGGGTCTGGGGCGGGAACAAACCGACTTGTCTTCGGTTGGGAAATCAGAACGGAGACAAACAAACGAAAATGTTCGCTCTGACGGTCACCGCCGTTATGCTTGCATGCCGGCCGGGGCCCAATCGACC
>CCNB01000026.1:0-33460 GCA_000824785.1 Mesorhizobium plurifarium
CCCTCACAAGGGGAGAAGGGGAAGCCCCATCTGGCCCTACACCTCTCCCGCAAAACCCGCTAAACACCCCGCATGAACCAGCACGCCAAGCTCAGGATCGGCCATTCCGCCTGTCCTCACGATTGCCCTTCCACCTGCGCGCTCGAAGTCGAGCTTCTCGACAACAACCGCATCGGCCGCGTGCATGGCGCCAAGGCGAACAGTTATACGGCAGGCGTCGTCTGCGCTAAGGTCGCGCGCTATGCCGACCGCGTCCATCATCCCGACCGGCTGCTGAAGCCGCTGATCCGCTCGGGCAGCAAGGGCGACGGCGCCTGGAAGGAGGCGAGCTGGGAAGCCGCGCTCGATTTCGTGGCGGAAAAATTCATCGCGGCCGAAGCGAAATACGGCTCAGAGACGGTCTGGCCCTATTACTATGCCGGCACGATGGGGCTGGTGCAGCGCGACGGCATCGAGCGGCTGCGGCACGCGAAAAAATATTCGGGCTTCTTCGGCTCGATCTGCACCAACCTCGCCTGGACCGGCTGGATGATGGGCGCGGGTGCTTTGCGCGGGCCTGATCCGCGCGAGATGGCGAAGTCCGATTGCGTGGTGATCTGGGGCACCAATGCGGTGGTCACGCAGGTCAACGTCATGACCCATGCGACCAAGGCGCGCAAGGAACGTGGGGCGAGGATTGTCGTCATCGACATCTACGACAACGCCACGATGAAGCAGGCCGATCTCGGCCTGGTCCTGAAGCCCGGCACCGACGGCGCGCTCGCCTGCGCCGTCATGCATGTGCTGTTCCGCGACGGCATGGCCGACCGCGGCTATCTCGAGAAATACACCGATGATCCGCGCGGGCTGGAAGAGCATTTGCGCGCCCGCACGCCCGAATGGGCGGCCGCTATCACGGGCTTGAGCGTCGCCGAGATCGAAACATTCGCCCGGCTCGTCGGCACAACTAAGAAAACCTACTTCCGCCTCGGCTACGGTTTCGCGCGCCAGCGCAACGGCTCGGTCAACATGCATGCCGCGGCCTCGATCGCCGCCGTCACCGGCGCCTGGCAATATGAGGGCGGCGGCGCCTTCCACTCCAATTCCGGCATCTTCAAGCTGAACCAGGACGTGCTCGAGGGCACCGCGATGCGCGACCCGAACATCCGCTATCTCGACCATTCGCGCATTGGCCCGGTGCTGACGGGCGCGGCGGACGCGCTCTATGGCGGCCCGCCGGTGACGGCGATGCTGATCCAGAACACCAATCCGGCCAATGTCGCGCCGGAGCAGCGGCTGGTGAGAAAGGGTTTCCTGCGCGACGACCTGTTCACCTGCGTGCACGAGCAGTTCATGACCGATACGGCCAAGCTCGCCGACGTCGTGCTGCCGGCGACGATGTTTTTGGAGCATGACGACATCTACAAGGGCGGCGGCAACCAGCATATCACGCTCGGCCCCAAGCTGATCGAGCCGCCGGAAGGGCCGCGCACCAACCACTATGTCAATGAGGAACTCGGCAAGCGGCTGGGTGTCGGCGACCGTCCGGGCTTCGGCCTGACCGAGCGCGAGCATATCGACATCATCCTCGGCAAGCGCGGCCTCGGCAGCTTCGACAGTTTGAAGGCTGAGAAGTGGGTCGACCTGCAGCCCGACTTCGACGACGCTCATTTCATCAACGGCTTCGGCCATGCCGACAAGAAATTCCACTTCCGGCCCAACTGGACAGGCCAGTCGGCGCCCAACCGGCCGCCGAAAAGCATGGGCCTGTTCGGTCCGGTCGAGCGGCTGCCGGAATTCCCCGACCATGTCGAGCTGATCGAGGTCGCGGACGAGGAGCATCCATTCCGGCTGGCGACCTCGCCGGCGCGCAACTTCCTCAACTCCAGCTTTGCCGAAACGCCGGTCTCGAAGGCCAAGGAAGGCAGGCCCGAGCTGCTCATCCACCGCGAAGATGCAGCAGTGCTCGGCATCGAGGATGGCGGCCGTGTCGAGGTCGGCAACCGCCGCGGCGACCTGGTGCTGCACGCCAGGTTCTTCGACGGCGTGAAGCGCGGCGTGGTGATCGCGGAAGGCATCTGGCCGAACAGCGCGCATGAGCGCGGCGAGGGCATCAACGTGCTGACCGGCGCCGATGCCCCGGCGCCTTATGGCGGCGCCGCCGTCCACGACAACAAGGTGTGGCTCAGGGCGCTTTAAGCATTTGCTTTGATTACGCCCTGATCACTTCGCCGCCTGCGCGTCCAACGCCTTGACCTCGTCCGCGGCCGCCTTGCGCGCCGCGGCGTCGGCACCGGACGCGCCCTTGTCCTTGGCGAAGGCAATGAGGGCGGTGCGCGTGTCCTCGTCGCATCCCTCCTCGCCGACGCCGTCGATGCCGGCTTTCCTGGCCGCGGCCAGCACGGAGTCGCAGGCGTCCGGCGCGAAGGCGAACTGGCCCATGATGGCGCCGAGCGTTAGTGGATCCTGCAGCCGCGGATCGTCGCGGATCGCCTGCAGCGTCGCATTGCCGACCGCTTTCGATTTCCGGTCCTGCGCGATCTGCGTCAGGTCGAAGATGAACTCGAATTCCGGCTTGTCGACGCCCTCGGGTTTCGACACCAGTATGTCGAGCGCATAGCGGGTGATCTCCTCGGGCGTGACGACCGATCGGATTGCTTTTGCCTGATGGTAGTTGCGCACCAGCACCCAGCGCGCGGGAAGGTCGCCATAGCGGGCGAGAATGCCAAGCTGCTTGATGGCGGCAAGCTTCTGCTTGTCGGTCTTGGCAGCCTGCGCCTGGGCGAAGACCTTGTCGCGGATGCGGTTGAGAACTTCCGCGTCGAGCCCGCCCGGAGCGGGAGCGGCCTGCTGTGTCGCTGTGGCTTGCGAGGCGGGAGCATCGCCAAGCGGACCTTTCGCGTCGACCCAGGCGGCGAGCGCCTTGCGCGCGTCCGGGCCGAAATAGCCCTTCGGCTCGCCGGTATAAAAACCTTCGCTCTTCAGCGTCGTCTCGATGGCGATGCGGATCTCGTCGGGCAGCGCCTTGCCGATGCCGACGAGGTTCTCTTCCGCGAGCCCCGCCGGCGCTTCGCGAAACGCATCCATCACCGCTGCCGCGACCGCGGCGTTTCCGGCGCTCGAGGCCGGCCCGGAAAAGAGGCCGCTCAGTTCGATGCCTGCCGCGTCGTTGCCTAAGACGCCGGCGCCCATCCTGCCGATGCCGTCATTGTAGAGCGCGATGCGGTCGGTGATGCCTTCGCGCAGCGTCATCAGATGATTGAAGCTGTCGAAGGTGAAGGCGTTGGCGAGCTTGCTCTTTGCCTTGAGCGAGCCCAGCCGAGCCGCCTCGCGCCACGCATGCAGCCGCTCGCGCGGGTTCTTGTCGATGCCGAGACCGTCGTCATAGGCATCGCCGAGCAGCACCATCGCCTCGACGCTGCCGAGATTGGCGGCGTTGATCAGCATCGCCGTCGCCTTCTGGTCGTCCTGCGGATAGACCACGCCTTTGCGCAACAGCTTCGCGTGCAGCAGATAGGCCTGTTGCTCCTTCTTGGCCTCGCCTTCGTCGATTAGCGCTTTCAGCTGGTCGTCGCTCAGGCCGTCGTCGCGGCGCGATGGGCTATAGCTGGTCGAATCGAGATTGGCATATTGCGTCGAGGCGTAGAGCCAGAGCGCGTCGCGGTCGCCCGCGTCTGCCAGCGGCTTCAGCATGGTGCGCGCCAGATCCTCGTTCTTGAACTGCTGATCGTCGGAGAGCTGCAGCCGCGCTAGCGCAAGGGCAGCACCCGGCTCGCCGGCCTCGGCGGCATCGCTCAGGCGCCCGACCAGCTGGTCCGGACTGTCGATCTGAAAGCCGTCATAGTCGGGAAGCAGGTTCGCAAGCCTGATGCCGGCGTCGAGGCCCCAGGAGCCGTTGAGCAGCTGGATCGCCTCACGCGGCTGGCGGCCGACGAATTTTCCATCCAGGAGCAGGCCGGCGAGCATCGGCCCGGCCTCGGCGACAGTCTTGGTTGCGGCGCGCAGCATGGCGATCGCGCGCTTGCCGTCGGTGGCGCCGCCTTCGCCCTTGGCCAGCATATCGGCCAGCATAGGCACGGCATACTGATCGCTGCCGACGCGTGCCTCGAGCAATTGCCTGGCCTTCGCCGCATCCTGCTGCGTTCCGCGACCGAGCCGCAGCGCCTTGATGTAAGCCAGCGCCGAGCGTCCGGAGCCGTTTGTTCCGGCCTGCGAATCCGTTTCGACTGCATGAAAGGCCTTTTGCTGCTCCTTGCTGGAAAATCCGTCATTCTCCAGCGTCGTCCGCGCAATCAGCAGGGGCATGGCGGCGCGGAACTGGCTGTCCCATTCGCCGGGCGACTGACCCTGGGCCGGCGCGTCGATGACGCGTTGCGCGGTCTCGACCACCTTGTGCGGGTCGCGACGCAGCAGCGGCCCGTCGACATACTGACGGAGCAACGTCTCTAGCGCCGTGAGATGACCGGCCTTGCCGGCCTTCTGCAAGGCATCGAGCGCCATGTCCCGCGTGACCAGCGGCGGACCGGCATCGGCGCCGTCGTGGCGATGCACCGAATAGAACTCGTAGAGCAGATAGTTCGCCTCCGGGCTGCCGCCGTCGGCGAGTAGCTTGATCTGCGGGAGGAGAAAGGTAAGCCCCGGCTGGTTGAGCGCGATCTGGACCCGCAGCCATTCAAGCGCCAGCCGCTTTTCCTGCGGCGCGCCGAGCATCGCCGCCTGGCATTTGTCGGCGAGGGTCTTGAGCTTGCTGAGATCAAAATCTTGCGGGAAGAGCTCGCCATATTGGACAGGCGGCGCCTTGGCTTCAGGATCGAGCGGCGCGGAAGCGCCCTTGTCGCAGGTGCCGATTGCCTCGGCGAGCGCGGCCTTCTTCGCCGCATCGTCCGCGGCCTTCTTGGCCGCATCGTCAGATTTTTCGGAAGACGCCTGCGCCCCCAAGGCCGTTCCGGCAAAGGGCGTCAAGGCGAGGCAGGAAAGAACCAGGGCATGCACTGGCCGCAGCATGAGCGTCCCCCCGTCGGACTTGGGTCCGGGTGCTGCCGGACACACAGCCGCTAAATTAGCATGCCATGTCAGCGGTGATGAGTGTGGCGCTTCACATTCGCCTACAATTCGGCCTTCGTATCGTCCCGCGGTCGTTTGAATCGATTTGCCAAGGCGGCGTGCTAGAGGATTGTTCCGACTCAAGCTTTCGACAGGGATCGCCATGCCGCAGCTCAAGATAGCCATCGCCGGCGCGCTCGGCCGCATGGGCCGGCAGATGGCGCAGACCGTCGCGGCAGATCCGCGGCTGGAACTCGTCGCCCGTTTCCACAGGCCAGGCAACATGGGCGAGGGGCTGGTCGAGCGCGACAGGGCGCTGGCGCTTGCCGATGTGGTCGTCGACTTCACCACGCCCGCGGCATCGGCCGAACTGGCAACAGCCTGCGCGGCGCGGGGTGGTCCGGCGCTGGTCATCGGCTCGACCGGTTTTGACGCCGCAGAGCTGGAAGCCATTGCGGAAGCCGCGAAGAAGATCGCCATAGTGCGTTCAGGCAGCTATTCGCTCGGCCTCAACATGCTGACCGGCCTGGTCGAGCAGGCGGCGCGGGCCCTCGGCCCTGACGATTGCGACATCGAAATCTTTGAAGCACATCATCGTATGAAAGTCGACGCGCCGTCGGGGACAGCGCTGATGCTGGGCGAGGCGGTTTCGCGAGGACGCGGCGTCGAGCTGGACGATGTGGCGAAGCGCGCCCGCGACGGCCTCGTTGGTTCGCGCAATGCCGGCGAGATCGGCTTTGCCGTCATGCGCGGCGGCAGCATCGTCGGCGAGCATAGCGTGAGCTTCCTAAGCCAAGGTGAGACGCTCACGCTCTCCCATGCCGCCGGAGACCGTTCGATGTTCGCGCGCGGCGCCATTGCGGCGGCGCTCTGGGTCGCCGGCCGGCCGCCCGGCGAATACGACATGCACGGTGTGCTGGGGTTCGCTAGCTCGTGAAATTCGCCGGATTGCATTCCAACACACGCTAAAAAGGCTGAAAGCCAGCTGAAAGCTTGGTCGTGCCATGACGGTTTTGTGGCGTTCGCCACATGAGCGGCTGGGAGTGGCCGCAAGGAGGAAATGCGGCGCGCCGCGCCGCCCAGTGGAGGAAGTCACGTGACCCGTCTTATCTCTAAACGCGTCCTGCGCTCGGTGGCGCTGACGCTTGCCATGATTGGCGCCGGCGCATCGGCGGCCTCGGCCGCCGACAAGATCACCATCATCGTCGGCGGCATGGAAAAGCAGATCTATCTGCCGGCCGTGCTCACCCAGCAGCTCGGCTACTTCAAGGATGAGGGGCTGGACGTGGAGTTGGTGAACTCGCGCGCGGGCGTCGAGGCCGAGAACGAGTTGCTGGCTGGTGCCGTGCAGGGTGTCGTCGGCTTCTACGACCACACCGTCGACCTGCAGTCGAAGGGCAAATACATCCAGTCGATCGTGCAGTTCAGCCAAGCGCCGGGCGAGGTCGAGCTGGTTTCGGCCAAGCACCCGGAGATCAAGTCGCCGGCCGACTTCAAGGGCGCGACGCTCGGCGTCACCGGCCTCGGCTCCTCGACCGATTTCCTCACCCAGTATCTCGCGGTCCGCAACGGCCTGAAGCCGGGCGATTACACGCTGCTTCCGGTCGGTGCCGGCAACACCTTCATCGCCGCCGTCAAGCAGGACCAGATCCAGGCCGGAATGACCACCGAGCCGACCATCGCCAAATTGCTGCAGACCGGCGAAGCCAGGGTGCTCGTCGACATGCGCACGCCCGAGAAGACCAAGGAAGCGCTGGGCGGCGACTATCCGGCAGCCTCTTTCTACGTTCAGTCGAGCTGGCTCGAGGGTCACAAGGACGAGGCGCAGAAGCTCGCCAACGCCTTCGTCAAGACGATGAAGTTCATCGCCGGCCATTCGGCCGAGGAGATCGCCGACAAGATGCCGAAGGACTATTACGCCGGCAGCAAGGACCTCTATGTGCAGGGCCTCGCCGGCGGCAAGGCGATGTTTACGCCCGATGGCCGCATGCCGGCCGACGGACCGGAGACGGTGCTGAAGGTTCTGTCGACCTTCTCTAAGAGCCTGCAGGGCAAGCAGATCGACCTGTCGAAGACCTACACGACCGAGTTCGTCGACGCGGCGAAGTAAGCGCCGGCGGGCGAGGGCGGACGGACCCGTCCGCTCCAGAAAAACAAGAGCTTGCGCCGGCTGCCTGAATCAATTTGGCAGCCGCGCTTTTCGGATGCCGGCGATCAGGCCACTGGCCCGAGCCGCGCCATCCCCGCGCCCACCGCAACAGGAGTGTGCCATGCAATCGCAGACCATGGCGGCCGAGAAACTGTCTCCCGCCGCGCCGCCGACCGATGCCGCGATCGCCATCGACGATGTGACGCTGCGCTTCGTCACGCCGGACGGCCACATGATGACGGCGATCCGCGATTTCACGATGACGGTGGCGCGCGGCGAGTTCGCCTGCGTCGTCGGCCCGACCGGCTGCGGCAAGTCGACGACGCTCAACCTCGTCACCGGGCTCTTGCGTCCGACCACCGGCAATGTCCGCGTCATGGGCAATCCGGTCACCGACATCAGCCGCGACATCGGCTTCGTCTTCCAGGCCGACGCGCTGTTTCCATGGCGCAGCGTCATCGACAATGTCGCCGCCGGTCCGCTCTTCCGCGGCACGCCGAAGGCGCAGGCCTATGACAAGGCGCGCGACTGGATCGGCCGCGTCGGCCTTTCGCGTTTCGAGAAGCACTATCCGCACCAGCTCTCGGGCGGCATGCGCAAGCGCGTCGCGCTAGCCCAGACCTTCATCAACCAGCCCAAGATCCTGTTGATGGACGAGCCCTTCAGCGCGCTCGACATGCAGACGCGCACCGCCATGCAGGACGAGCTCTTGGGCCTGTGGTCCGGACTGAAATCCTCCGTCGTCTTCGTCACGCATGATCTGGAGGAAGCGGTGGCCCTGGCCGACAAGGTCTATGTGCTCACCGCCGGCCCAGGCACGGTGAAGAGCGTCTACCGCATCGACCTGCCGCGCCCGCGCGTCATGGCCGATATCCGCTACGATCCGAAATTCATCGAGATCGCCAAGGTGATCTGGAACGATCTGCGCGAGGAAGTGCAGCTCGGCCAGAGCCGCGGCCTCCAGACCGGCCATTGAAAGGAGAAACCGCATGACCGCCATCTCTCCTACTGATCAAGCCGCCGCGCGCGCCACTTCGATTGTCGCGGCCGAAGCGCAGGCAAAGGCGCGGCTGCGCAAGCGCCACGCGCTGGTCATCGGCCTGCGCCTCGCGATCCTGGTCGTCTTCCTCGGCCTTTGGGAACTCTGCGCCGACTACAACATCATCGACCCGTTCTTCTTCTCCAGCCCGTCCGGGATATGGGAACAGATCTGGTCCTGGGTCACCGAGGGCACCTCGCAGGGGCCGCTCTGGCTGCAGATCTACGTGACGCTTGAGGAAACCTTCCTCGGCTTCGCCATCGGCGCCGTCGGCGGCATCGTGGCGGGCATCATCCTCGGCCGCAACAAGCTGCTGGCGGACGTCTTCTCGATCTACATCAAGATCGCGAACTCCGTGCCGCGCGTGGTGCTTGGCTCGGTGTTCATCATCGCGCTTGGTCTCGGCATGGCGTCCAAGGTGGCGCTGGCTGTCGTGATGGTGTTCTTCGTCGTCTTCGCCAACGCCTTCCAGGGCGTGCGCGAGGCCGATCGCGCGATGATCGCCAACGCGCAGATCCTCGGCGCCTCGCCAATGCAGATCACCACATCGGTCATCATCCCCTCGGCGATGAGCTGGATCCTCGCCAGCCTGCACGTCTCGTTCGGCTTCGCCCTTGTCGGTGCGGTCGTCGGCGAGTTCCTCGGCGCCAAGCAGGGCATGGGTCTCTTGATCTCCACCGCGCAGGGCGCCTTCAATGCCAATGGCGTCTTTGCCGCCATGATCATCCTGGCGGTGATGGCGCTGGTGGTGGAGTTCCTGATCACCCGCTTCGAGAACTATGTGGTGAAATGGCGCCCGGCGCCGTTCAACGAGCAGGGGACGTGAGTGGGCGCCGCACATCACATTGATGTGCGGCTTCGCCAGAGTGTATGACAAAGTCATGCGCCGGTGCTATCTTAAGAGGCATCAAGGAGACGAGTTATGCGAAACTCCCAGCCCCTGACGATTACGCTACCGCTCGAAATGGCGCAGATGGTGAAAGACAAGGTTGCCTCGGGCGAATACGCTACCGAAAGCGAGGTCATCCGCGACGGTTTGCGTACGCTGGCTGCCCGTGACGCAGCAGTTGAACGCTGGTTGCGCGAGGAGGTCGTGCCGACGATGCAGGACGCGCGTGCCCATCCAGAGAAGCTTTTGACGGCCGAGCGGCTGCGCCGCAATCTCTCCGAGCACATCAACGCGATCGTCGCTAAGCCACGATCCGGTGCATGAAGTATCAGGTCAGGTTCCACGCCGCGGCCGAGCAAGACATTGCCGAACTGCTGAGCCAACTTGCGCCGAAGGCTGGCGCGGAAACTGCCTTGCGCTTTGTCGGGCGTATTATCGATTATTGCGTCGACTTTGCGACTTTTCCAGAGCGTGGCACGCGTCATGACGAGATCGCCCCGGGTTTGCGTACGGTAGGGTGGCGCCGGCGCGCGACGATCGCGTTCGAAATCGTGGATGACAAAGTGGTCATCCTCCGGATTCTCTACGCAGGTCGTACACTCGAACTGCCGGACGGAGAATCCGAACATTGACAGGTGGGCTTTAGGCCAGCGGCAGCCGCACCTCGACCTTGAGCCCGCCGGCGGCGGCGTCGCCCAGCGTGACGCTGCCGCCGGCATTCTCGACCACCTCGCGCACGATGGCGAGACCAAGCCCGCTGCCTTCCTCGGTCGCGCCGGCAATACGATAGAAGCGCTCGAAGACATGCTCGCGCTCTTCAGGCGCAATGCCAGGCCCGGCATCGCTGACCGTGAGCTCGGCCTCGCCGTCCGAGGCGGCGAGCCTCACCGTGACGCTGCCGCCCGGTTTGGAATAGCGCAGCGCGTTGTCGACAAGGTTCACGATCATCTCGCGCAGCATCGTGCCGTCGCCGACCACCGTCACCGGTCCGTTCTCCTCGAGACCGAGGTCAATGGCGCGGTCGATCGCCGCCGGCGCCTGCGCTTCCAGCACATGGCGCGCAGCTTCGGTGAGGTCGATGCGATCGGCGCGCGGCCGTCGGCTGCCGGGTTCTGCCCTGGACAGGGTGAGCAACTGTTCGGCCAACCGCGCCAACTTGCCGGAACTCGCCTGCAAGGCGACCAGCGCCTCCTGGCGCCGGTCGGCCGCGGTTTCGCGCAAGGCATAGCTTGCCTGCGTCGACAAGAGCGCCAGCGGCGTGCGCAGCTGGTGCGCGGCATTGGCGATGAAGCGCCGCTGCGCCGCCATCTGCGCCCGCACGCGCTCCATATAAGCGTTGAGCGCGTCGATCAGCGGTCGGATCTCGCTCTGCGCGCCCGAGACCTCCACCGGATCGAGATCGCTGCGGCTTCGCGAGCGCACGGCATCGCGCAGCCGGATGATCGGCGCCAGCCCGCGGCGCAGGCCGAGCAGCACGAACACGCCGGCAATAGCCACCAAGGCAAGCTGCTGGGCGAAGGCGCTGAGCCACAGGCGCCTCACCATCGCGTCATGGCCGGCGAGCGTGACGCCGACCGTGACCTTGATCGGCGAATCCGTGCCGGCGCCGATCACGGCATGGCTGAGCGTCGCCAGGCGCAGCGGGTGATCGCGATAGGAGGCCTCGATGCTGCCGCGCTCCGGCGCCACGGGCAGGTCGGGATAGCCGGTCAGCAGCCGTCCGCCGGCCGTCTCGACGTGATAGTAGACGCTGTCGCGGTCGCCGGTGTCGAACATCTCGATCGCCGCCGGCGGCACGGTCGCGTCCAGCACGCCGTCGGCCATCGCCACCTGTTCGGCGATGGCGCGCGCCGAGCCGACCAGCATGCGATCGGTGACGAGGTCCGCAGTCGCCAGCGCGTTGCGCTGGCTCGTCCACAAATTGATGGCGGCGAGCCCGGCCAGCGGCAGCACCACCCAGGCCAGCAATTGCAGGCGAAGGCTGCCGATCCGAAGCCTGCCGATCCTCATGGCGCCGGATCGTCGTGGCGCAAGAGATAGCCAAGGCCGCGCAAGGTTGCGATCTGGACGCGCGAGCCCTCGAGCTTCTTGCGCAAGCGATGCACATAGATCTCGATGGCGCTGGGGTCGGCATCGGTCTCGAAGTCGTAGATAGCGGTCGAGAGCGCTGCCTTGCTCACCGTGCGCCCGGCCTTGACGACGAGCTGTTCCAGCACGGCGTGCTCGCGCGGTGTCAGCGACAGCGTCGCGCCGGCAAGCGAGAACAGGCGGGTGTTGGTGTCGAACACAAGGTCGCCGCAGGCAATGACCGGCGCGGTGCGGTCGTTGGCGCGGCGCAACTGCACGCGGATGCGCGCCTCCAACTCCTCGATCTGGAAAGGTTTCGCCAGATAGTCGTCGGCGCCTTCGTTGAGGCCCTTGACCCGGCCGTCGAGGCTGGCATTGGCGGTGAGCACGATCACCGGCACCGGGTTGCCGCGCGCCCGCAGCCTTTTCAGCACCTCCATGCCGCCCATGCGGGGCAGGGCAAGGTCGAGGATGATCAAGGCATGCTCGCCGGCAGCCAAGGCATGCTCGACATCCTCGCCGTCATGCACGACGTCGACGACATAGCTCGCCTGGCGCAGCGTCTTGCTCAGCCAATCGGCCAGTTCGCGATTGTCCTCGACAAGCAGCAGCCGCATCGTTTGTCGCTGTTTCCTCCCAACAGCGCCGACCTTCGCCAAGAGCGGCGGACGACGTCCAAATTGGTCCCTGAGGCAACCGATAGTATCGATCGGCCCGCAAGGCAAACGTGGTTTCCCGGCGATCGCCGCCCGGTCACGGCGCCTGCCGAGCCACCTGTCGGGCCATGCAAGTAATAAAACCGAACCGTTCGGTTCAATTAATGTTGACGGTTCGTGTAACCCTGGTGAACACCGGCAGCCCATATCAGGGTGCCCCCATCTGGCGATGATTGCCCTAAACGACTGGTATTAAACGATAAAAATGTGGCCGCTGCATCGCTCACGCAATTTCAAGATCGAACCGAACGGTTCGGTTCACAACTTTTCGTGATTGGAAATGGCAACAGGGCCGACCCATTTCGGGGTGGTCCGAGCGACGCGAATTTCCATTAAGGCACGCCACTAGACGGACACGACTTTTGAAATCTGGAGTACCTAAAATGAACAAGATTGCTTTTGCCGCCGCTGCCTTCCTCATTGCCACGGGCAGCGCTTTCGCCGGCAGCGATCACTTCAACCCCAACGATGCCAACCAGTCGGCGGTAACGGCCCCGGCGGGCAACGTCGATCGCACCGTCACCGGCTCGATCAGCAAGTTCGAACAGCGCTTCATCAAGAACGCGCCGAACTCGAACCAGCAGGAATCCGGCCAGGGCCTCTGGGGCAACCATTAAGCTGGTTCCAGTCCTGACCAATATCTCAACCCAATCATCAACTTTGAATCTGGAGTAACTCAAATGACCAAGATCGCTCTTACCGCCGCCGCCGTGCTTGTCGCCACTGGCGCCGCTTTCGCTGGGTCCGATCACTACAACCCCAACGAAGCCAACCGGCCGGCCGCCTCGGTCGACACCTCGGTCACCGCTTCGACCAAGAAGTCGGACGCGAATGTCCAGAAGCCGGCGGCTCAGGCTCCTGCCCAGGATCTGTTCGGCAACCGCTGAACGGCCCGGTCTTCCAAGACTCTCTCCCAAGACTTCAAAGCGGCGGGCTTGTCCCGCCGCTTTGTTTTTCTGCAGCCGGCTACCCTTGGGCCGGCTTTCCGGGGGGTGATCAAGCATTCATCACGAAGCGGTGATGCCTGTAACGACGCCCCTGGTGCCGTCGAAGTGGGAGCAAGGGCCGATAGACGGGGCCGATGCCAGGAAATTCAAGGGAGTGGAGCGAGCGGGCGGCACCCGGGCGATTGTCCGAGGCTGTCCCATGCCGATCCACCAGGTCATCGGATCGTCAATTGCGCCCGACCAAACAGCTCAACCCGAAACCAGGAGTATTTGAAATGACCAAGATCGCTCTTACCGCTGCCGCCCTGCTTGTCGCCACTGGCGCCGCCTTCGCCGGGTCGGATCACTACAATCCCAATGAGGCCAACCGGCAGGCTGCTTCGGTCGACACCTCGTTCACCGCTTCGATCAACAAGTCGGACGCGAATGTCCGGAAGCCCGCGCCCCGGGCCGAGACCCAGGACCTGTTCGGCAATCGCTGAACGGCCCGGTCTTCCAAGATTCTCTCTTCCAAGACCCTTGAGCGGCGGGCTTGTCCCGCCGCTCTGCTTTTCGACAGCCGGCTATCGCCGGATTGAATCGATCACAAGGATTTGTCATCACAAGCATTTGTAATTGTTTGTCTTTTTCTGGGCCGAATCCAAGCCGAGGCTGCTGTGGTGGCTGAAAAACGGATTGGCCGGGAATAAATCCCGACCGTCGCGGGTCTTGTCGGCAGCGGGGCCATCCTCCCAAGGCCACCGCCCCGACGAAACCAGATGAACAAGGAAAACTGAAATGACCAGGATCGCTCTCACCACTGCCGCAATGCTTCTCGCGATGGGCTCCGCCTTCGCCGGCAGCGACCATGCCGGAAGCAGCCATTATGACCCTAACGATGCCAATCGGCCGACCGCCGGCGTCGACACCAGCCTCACCGCTTCGATCCGCAAGCATGAGGTGGCGAGGCCGGGTGATGTCGACAATTCGATGACCACCGGTCCCGCCGGTTCCAAGGCTTGGCCCGATCCGGGCCAGGGCATCTGGGGCAACTGATTTTCACCCCGAAATGTCAAAGGCGGCGGGCTTGCTCCGCCGCCTTTTGTACTGAGCGGCGACGAAGCGCCAATTCTTTTCTTGCCGGGAGATTGGCGGCGTCGTCTACGCCAGATCCTTCGGCCGAATGCAATGCGTGAGCCGTGCGCCGCGAAAGTCGAGGTCCGCCCAATCCTCGTCCAGCGTGAACCGCGCAAGCGCGGCCGTCGGAAACTTCGCTTCGATCTTCTTGAAAACGCTCTCATCCGATCCGGCGCCGGCCAGCCGCAACCCAAACTGCTGCAGGCCGGGATTGTGGCCGATCACGAGCAGGTTGGTTGCCTTGGCCTGCCGCACCCGCGCCAGAATGGTGGCAGGCGCCGCCTCGTAGAGTTCTTCCGCAAATTCCGCCTGCACATGCTTCGGCAGCTCCTGGGCAACCAGCCGCCAGGTGTCGCGGGTGCGCAGCGTCGGCGAGACCAGCGCCAGATCCGGCAGCCAGCCGCGCCGGGCAAGCTCCCGCCCCATCAGCGGCGCCGTCTTCAAGCCGCGTGGGGCGAGAGGCCGGTCGAAATCGTCAAGCTTGGGATCATCCCAGCTCGACTTGGCGTGGCGCAGGATGAGCAGCTGTCTCACAGGCATTGACGCCTCTACGGCGTTATCCGCGCCAGCTGTTCGAGGTCTCTCTCCTCGCGCAGCGGGTCGGGCGCCATCACCACCGAGCTGGCGTTGTCGGCGTCATCGGCGAAATGGGCGAGCACGGTGTGGCCCTTTTCCATGCGCGCCTTGCCCTCGGCGACCAGACCCAGCGCCAGCGGGTAGAGCCGATGCTCGGCCTTCAGCACGCGCGCGGCCAGCGTATCCTCATTGTCGCCGACCATGACCGGGACGGCGGCCTGCGCGATGATCGGGCCGTCATCCATCTCGGGCGTGACGAAATGCACCGAGCAGCCATGGATGCGAACGCCGGCGCGGATCGCGCGCGCATGCGTGTCCAGACCCTTGAAGGCCGGCAGCAGGGCGGGGTGGATGTTGATCATGCGCCCCTGCCATTTCTCGACGAGGCCGCGGCCGAGGATGCGCATATAGCCGGCGAGCGCGACGATGTCGGCGCCGAAGCCGGTAAGCGCCGCGTCGATCGCGGCGTCATAGGCATCCTTGCTCGGATGGTCGGCGCGCTGGATGACCTTGGTGGCGACGCCGCGCGACTGGGCGATGCCGAGGCCGGCGGCGTTGGCGCGATCGGAGATGACGCCGACGATCTCGGCCGGATAGGTTGGGTCGCTGGCCGCCGCGATCAGCGCCGTCATGTTCGAGCCCCGTCCCGAGATCAGGACGACCGTGCGTTTCCTGCTCATAGGCCGATCGAGCCCCGGTAGATCACGCCGGCGTCGCGGCGCGGCACGATGCGGCCGATCGGCGTCACCGTCTCGCCGGCCTCCTGCAGCACCGCCGCGACCTGCGCCGCCTGGCCGGAGGCGACGGCGAGGATCATGCCGATGCCGCAGTTGAAGGTGCGCATCATCTCTTCCGGCGCGACGCCGCCGGTCCTTGCCAGCCACGAGAACACCGGCGGCACGTCGATCGCCTCGAGGTCGAGCTCGGTCGAAAAATCCTTGGGCAGCACGCGCGGAATGTTTTCCGGGAAACCGCCGCCGGTGATGTGCGCGAGCGCCTTGATGCCATGCGTGTTGCGGATCGCCTTGAGGATCGACTTCACATAGATGCGCGTCGGCTCGAGCAGCGCCTCGGCGAGGCTGAGTTCCTCGTTGAAGGGCGCCGGATCGCTCCAGGCAAGACCGCTCGTCGCCACGATCCGGCGCACCAGTGAAAAGCCGTTCGAGTGCAGCCCCGACGAGGCGAGGCCGAGCAGCACGTCGCCCTCGACGATGTCGTCGGTCGGAAGCAGTTGTCCGCGCTCGGCGGCGCCGACCGCGAAGCCGGCAAGGTCGTAGTCCTTGTCGTGATACATGCCGGGCATTTCGGCGGTCTCGCCGCCGATCAGCGCGCAGCCGGCCTGCCGGCAGCCTTGCGCGATGCCGCCGACGATCGCGGCGCCCTGGTCCGGGTCGAGCTTGCCGGTGGCGAAATAGTCGAGGAAGAAGAGCGGCTCCGCGCCCTGCACGACGATGTCGTTGACGCACATGGCGACGAGGTCGATGCCGATCGTGTCGTGCTTGCCGGAATCGATAGCGATCTTGAGCTTGGTGCCGACGCCGTCATTGGCCGCGACCAGCACCGGGTCGGTGAAACCGGCGGCCTTCAAATCGAAGAGGCCGCCGAAGCCGCCGATCTCGCCGTCGGCGCCCGGCCGGCGCGTCGCGCGCACCAGCGGCTTGATCTTCTCGACCATCAGATTGCCGGCATCGATATCGACGCCCGCCTCGGCATAGGTGAGCCCGTTCTTGCGCTTGGCCTTGTCGCCCTTGCTCATCGTCGGCTCGTCCCTGTTGGTCATTGCGGGCTCTTCGCATGAATGGTTTCGGGGAGCAAGGCGCGAGAGCTAATCTCCCCTCAAGGGGTGATTGCTCGCTTCATCGGCTCGCCCTTGCGCCCACCTCCCATCTACCTCATCTTTTCCCCAACAAACAAAGACGACGGGACATCACGTGACCCTTCCCAACATGATCACGATCATGCGGCTGCTGCTCGTGCCCGCCGTGGTGCTGGCCATGCTGCAGTCGCTTTGGGGTTGGGCCTTTGCCGGCTTCCTCGTCGCCGGCATTTCCGATGGTGTCGACGGCTTCATCGCGCGCCGCTGGAACCAGTCGTCCCGCCTCGGCGCCTACCTCGACCCGGTCGCCGACAAGCTGCTGCTAGTCTCGGTCTTCGTCGTGATGGGCTTTGCCGGCGAACTGCCGCTCTGGCTGGTGGTGACCGTGGTCTCGCGTGACGGGCTGATCGTCTGCGCGGTGCTCTTGTCCAGCGTGATGAGCCATCCGGTCGAGGTGAAGCCGCTCTTTGTATCGAAAGCCAACACCGCCGCGCAGATCGTGCTGGCGGCGCTTGTGCTGGGCGAACTTGCCTTTTCCGTGCATCTCGGCCCGTTGCGGACCGCGCTCATATTGCTGACCGGGGTCTTGACCGTGGCTTCGGCCGCAGCCTATCTCGTGGCTTGGCTAAAGCATATGAGCGGCTATGGCGAAGGCTCCCGGACGAGCAACTCCCAAACCGGCAACATCAAGTCGGGCATCGGCAAATCAGGCGGCTCCAACACGGACGTCTGACGATGATGGCGCGGTGATCGCCGTTGAAGACGGCTCGGGCGGGCTTCGCCGCCAGGTCTTCTTCTGGCTGGCGACGGCGGTGCTGTTGGCGCTGTTCCTCTATGTCTTCTCGGGCATCCTCCTGCCTTTCGTCGCCGGCATGGTGCTCGCCTATTTCCTCGATCCGGTCGCCGACTGGCTACAGCGGCTCGGCCTCTCGCGCCTCATGGCGACGGTGGTGATCCTGATCGCTTTCATCGTCGTCGTGGTGCTGGCCTTCGTCATCCTGGTCCCGGTGCTGGCCACGCAGATGGCCGATTTCGCCCGCAAGCTGCCAGAATACCTCACGCGCCTGCAGTCGCTGATCACCAGCTTCGACCCGAAATGGCTGGAACAGCGTTTTGGCGTCAACGCCGCCGGCCTGCGCGACGGGCTGAACTCGCTCTTGACCTCCGGCTTCAGCCTGCTCACCACCGTCTTCACCTCCATCTGGAGCTCGGGCGTGGCGCTGGTCTCGGTGGTCAGCCTGTTCGTCGTCACCCCGGTCGTCGCCTTCTACATGCTGCTCGACTGGGACCGCATGGTGGCCGAGGTCGACGGCTGGGTGCCGCGCGACCATGTCGAGACGGTGCGCGCGCTTGCCCGCGACATCAACACCGCCACCGCCGGTTTCGTGCGCGGGCAGGGCACGCTATGCCTTGTGCTCGGCGCCATGTACGCCACCGGGCTGACGCTGACCGGATTGAACTTCGCCATCCTCATCGGCTTCTTCGCCGGGGTGATCTCCTTCATCCCCTATGTCGGCTCGCTGACCGGGCTGGTACTGGCCATCGGCGTCGCCTTCGTCCAGTTCTGGCCGGACTGGACCATGGTGGTGCTGGTGGCTTGCGTGTTCTTCGTCGGCCAGTTCATCGAGGGCAACATCCTGCAGCCCCGGCTGGTCGGAAAGAGCGTCGGCCTGCACCCGGTGTGGCTGATGTTCGCGCTGTTCGCCTTCGGCGCGCTGTTCGGCTTCGTCGGCCTTCTGATTGCCGTGCCGGCCTCGGCGGCAATTGCTGTGCTGGTGCGCTTCGCCATCGCCCGCTATCTCGAATCGCCGCTATATAAGGGCCACGCCACCGAACCCGCGCCGCCTTTGCCGGCCGATCGCGGCGGCGGCCACCGCTCGACGCGGGGCTGAAATGGCTGCTCAGCCAGCAGACACGCCGCGCCAGCTGCCGCTCGATCTCGGCCACGGCACCGGCTATTCGCGCGACGAGCTCGTCGTCTCGGGCACCAATGCGCAAGCGGCATCGCTGATCGACCGCTGGCCGGACTGGCCGTCGCCGGTGGTCGTGCTGGCCGGGCCGCCCGGCTCGGGCAAGACGCATCTCGCCCGGATCTGGCAGGATCGCACGCATGCCGTCGCTGTCGATCCCGCCCGGATCGGCGAGCACATAGCCGGACTCGGCAACAGGCCGGCGCTCATCGACGACATCGACAAGACGGCGATCGACGAGCCGGGCCTGTTCCACCTGATCAACGCCGTGCGCGGCGCCGGCTCGACACTGCTGCTCACCGCGCGGCGTTTCCCCTCGGCCTGGCGCGTCGCGCTGCCCGACCTCGTCTCGCGATTGAAGGCGGCGGCGACCATCGAGATCCACGAGCCCGACGACTTGCTGCTCGCCGGCGTCGTAACAAAGCTCTTCGCCGACCGTCAGGTCGAGGTCGAGCCGCATGTGGTGCAATATCTGGTACGCCGCATCGAGCGCTCGCTGGGTACCGCCATGCGCGTCGTCGAGCGCCTCGATCGCGCAGCCCTCGAACGCAAGACGCCGATCACCCGCGCCCTGGCCGCCGAGACCGTCAGCGCCATGGATGAGGGGCAGGGCGAGTTCGATATCTGATGTTGAACTGCCCGCGTGAGGCATCTGTCCCATTCCGGAACAGGTTTTCCGGCATCGCTCTTGCAAGGCAGACAATGCCGGTTGATCCCGGCCCCGGTCGCGTTCCAGATCGGGTTGTAGGCTCGCCGGGCTCGAGGTGTTGGGGTTCTCGCCCGGCGGGTTTACCGTGAACTTCCGCGCCGCCCATATGGGACCAGGCCGTGTCCACAATACCCGGCGGTGTAATCCGCCACCAAGGCGACATCCGCTTATCCATGCTGCGGCTAGGTTCGTGCGGCAGCGCAATATGTCGCGAGTTGGCCGGAAGCCGGGGTGTGGACCGAAGTGGATGAAGGCCAATTGTCCCCGAAAGCCAGTGCTCATAAAATAGACACCGGTCGCTCCGGTATCGCCCGCCGAGGCAGGGGCCGTCAGAAATGTCCGACCCGGTATTCGACCAGAGGGCTTGGCTTGAGCGTATCGGCTATTCGGGACCAGTCGTCCCAGCCCTGGACACCCTTAATCGCCTGATTTTCGCGCAGTCGCATTCAATTGCATATGAGACGTTGGATATCATGCTCGGGCGATTCCCGAAGCTCGATGTACCGACGCTCCAGCATAAGATGATCGCCAACAAGCGCGGCGGATATTGCTTCGAACAGAACATGTTGTTCCGGGCCGGACTGCGTTCACTCGGATTCAGGATCACAAGTCTGCAAGGGCGCGTGGTACGGGGGTTGGAGATCGATGCACAACGGCCTGCGATCCACATGCTGTTGAAAATAGAGCTGCCGGAAGGAGCTTATCTTGCCGATGTTGGGTTCGGAAATCTCGCACCGACGTCAGCGCTGTTGCTTCAGCCGCAGATCGAACAAGACACGCCGCACGAACTCATGCGGTTTATCGACGTTGGTGGCGAACTGACGCTACAAGCACGTCTCAAACACGGTTGGCAGCACATTTATCGCGTGATTCCATATCCGCGCTACGACGCAGAGTACGAGATCACGAATTGGTATACCGCAACGCACCCGGAGACGCCTTATCAGGCGAATATCATCGTGGCCAAGCCAGGCCCGAATAGAAGCCGGATCACAATGTACAATGCACGCGTCAGGACGCGCGACGCGGACGGGCATGTCGAGAAACGCTGGCTCGCGGACGAGAGTGAATTCAAGGATGTGTTGTGTGGCGAATTTGGACTGAACATGTCCGATCGGGAGATCGAAGACTGCGTGGCGGTTATGAAAGCCAAAGGGACTGGAGACGCCCCGCACCCGTTTTTTGCGTAAGCCTGCACGTCCGCTTTGGGTCATTTTCGACGTTGCGTCGCCAGCCCCTTGATCCAAGCTGCCTACAAGCCGCGGGTGGAGCCTACATCGCCAGAAATCGGCGCCAATCGCGTACTAGATCCGCTTCCCTTTCAGCCTATCTTGCAGCCGGCGCAATTGTCGCCGCCACCAGGCTTCGACTTGCGCGGGATCAGGGCCATCTTGCCGTCGATGACGGCATCATCCACCAGTCATGTATCTGCATGCGTCCCAATTGTCCCTGTGGAGGGGGCGCCACGGCCACGGCTGTCACGATATGCGCCTCTCCGGCTAGGCTCATTGGGCCGCGCCGCCGGCCTGGATGTCTTAGGGAAGAAGCGATGGTCGGAGTGGCGTGATTCGAACACGCGACCCCCTGATCCCAAATCAGGTGCGCTACCAGGCTGCGCTACACTCCGACGTCCCGCGGCGTATAGGGGGCGGACGCTTGGAAGGCAACACAAAAACGGCAGGCCCTGACCCGAACCGATGCCGCGGTGTTGAACGGCACCGGCGACTATTGGTCCGTTCCGACCGGCGGCGTGACGAAGGCCTGTCTGAAGTCGATGCTGGAAGCCTTCGCGACCTCGGTGGAGACCGTCGCCACCTTCTTGGATAAATGACGACCGGCCTTCCGCTCAGCGCTTCTGGCCGGCGATCTTCCTGGCGATCGCGGCGCCCTGGATTATTGCGTTGGCAAAGCAGCCGCGAATGCTCGGCCGCATGCCGGTGAACCAGAGTCCGGGCAGCTTCGGATCGTTCAAGGCGCCGTTGAACAGCGGCACGCCCTTGGCGTCGAGCACGCCAAGCCCACCCAGCATCGTCTCCAGCCCGGTGCGATAGCCGGTGGCGGCAATGACGACGTCGGGCGCGATCGTCTGGCCATTGTCGAGCACGACGCCATCGGACCTGAATTCGCGCAGTTGCGGCACGACGATGATACGCCCGGCCTTGATGGCTTCGACCGCGCCGTCATCTGCGGCGATTGCCGTATAGTCGGAACCGAGCCGGCTGGCGCCGCCTGCCGGGGCAGGCGGCAGGCCGTATTTCGTCAGATCGCCGAATACCAGGCGCTGTGTTGCCGCCATGGCCGCGTCAGCGAGCCTTGTCGGCAGGCTGGCCATCAGCGGCGATATGCGGTGTACGGCGATCTTGCGGATGCGTTTGGGCAGCAGCGAAGGTCCGTTGCGCGCCGAAAGCCACATCTGGTTCGTCTCGACGCCCGAAAGATGGTTGAGCGCATCGAAGCCGGAATTGCCGGCGCCGACCACCAGCACCTTCTTGCCGGCATAGTCGCTTGCCTTGCCGAAATCAGCGGAGTGGATGATCAATCCCGAAAAATCCTCCATGCCCTTCCAGGCCGGAATGAAGGGTTGCCGGTCGCGCCCGGTGGCGATCACCACATACCGCGCCGCCATCAAGCCCACATTCGTCCGCAGCAGCCAGTGGTCGTCGCGAAATTCGATCTTGTCGACCCCGACACCGAAGGCGATCGGCAGCCGGTGCGTTTTGGCGAAATCGTTGAGGTGACGGATGACGGCGCTGCGATGCGGGAAAGCCGGCGTCCCTGCCGGATAGGAAACGCCGGGCAGTGCGGAAAGGTCGCGATGCGTGTTGAGATGCAGATTGTCGTGACGGCGATGCCAGGGCTCGGCCAGCCGCCCCTCGCGTTCCAGGATTCGCACCGTCACGCCGGCCCCGGCCAGCGCGTGCGCGGCGGCAAGCCCTGCGGCGCCCGCGCCGATGACAATCGCTCCGTCCAGTATCGCTGGCTCGCCGACCCCCGACGGCAAGACTTTCGCTTCCGCGCCCATTCGTGTCTTTATCGTCGTCATCATGCCTTCAAGTGGCACGATCATGTAACTGACATATGCCGCCCACCGGCCAAAAGGAATAGGTGGCTGTTGCAAAAAACCTCCGGCATTGTGTCGCGGATTACAAGCGCCGGCTAATGAACCGGGTCGGCGTGGCGATGCACCAGCTTGAAGGCGCCATCCTCCAGCCGGAACACCTCCGTCACCCGCAAGGTCATCTCGGTCGCCTCGCCGTTCCTGCCCATGCGTGTTTTGGCATGCTGCAAGCCGGTCCAGAAGGCCAGATCGCCGCTTGCCGACGCTTGCAGCACCTCGATGTCTGTGCTGCCACCCTTGTGGAAGCTCGCAGCGTCGCGTTCGTAGCGGCCCGCAACCGCCTCGACGCCTTCGACATGGTCGCCGCGCGGCGAGAAGAATGTCGCCGGCCCGGCATGGGTGACGATCGCCTTCAGCGAGGTGGCATCGCCGTTGACATAGTCATCGGCGATCTTCTCGCGCTGTTTCATGAAGGCATCGAAGGACGAGCCGTCGGGATGCACCCTCCTGATCCAGGTTTCCAGGCCGGCCATGAAATTCTCGAGGAAGGCGGCGGTGTCGGCATTGGTAACGGCGCCCTTGTCGTCGAGCAGGTCCGCGACATTGCCGATATAAGCCTCCGGCTGCTGCATCACCGGCATGTCGAGGAAAACGAAGGTCTGCCGAAGCGCCTGGTTGGAGCCGAAGGCGCCGATCTTGCTCGGGCTGACGCTGACGACCCCGGCGGGCAGGCCCTTGAACACATTCTTGCCCGGTGGCCGCGAGCCGACATCGAGCGCATTCTTCAGACAGCCCGGGATCGAGCGGTTGTATTCCGGCGTGACGAACAGCACCGCGTCGCATTCGCGTATCGCCGCGCGGAAGGCCGACCACTCCGCAGGCGGGCGGTCGCCATCCAGATCCTCGTTGTAGAGCGGCAACTCGCCGATCTGGACGAAGCGGCAGCGCACCGAATCCGGCGCGCGGGCGGCCAGCGCCTTGGCGATCTTGCGGCTGAAGGATTGGGCGCGCAGGCTGCCGACGAGCACGGCGAGCTGCAGGACGGCATGTTCTGTTGCATCGGTCATGGCGAAACGTCCGTTTTGGTGGCTCACAGGGAAGGCCGGCAGGGCTCGGCCCGCCTGACGTTTCGATAATGTCGGCAGCCGAGCGAGGTTCCCCGCGCGGTCGCGGTCGCGCCTCGGCGCTTGCGGCCTTGCCGCCGCGGTGATTGCACAGTAATGACGGGTTGGCGCGAGGTTCAGGCTCCCGATGGGACCCTGGAAATGGCGCTGAACAACGGTGCCCGGTCTTCGGGCGGCAAAGAGGTGGTCATGTCCGCGCGCATTTTCAGTCCAGCCAAAACCGCGATGCAATCCGGCAAGGCCAAGACCGGATATTGGGTGCTGGAATTCGACCCCGCCCAGCGCAAGAAGATCGACCCGCTGATGGGCTACACCACCTCGGGGGACATGCTGAGCCAGGTGAAGCTCACCTTCGAAACGAAGGAAGAGGCGGTCGCCTATGCCGAGAAGGAAAAGATCGCCTACCGCGTCGAGGAGCCGAAGGAAGCCAAGCGCCGGCAGATTTCCTATTCGGACAATTTCCGCTATGACCGCAGGACGCCCTGGACGCACTGACTCTGGTCCTGCGTCACTCGGCATGACAGACCAGCCGGCTTGGCCGGCTGACGGTCCCGTAGCTCAGCTGGATAGAGCACCGGCCTTCTAAGCCGATGGTCGCAGGTTCGAATCCTGCCGGGATCGCCAGTTTATTCAGGGTCCGTTCCGGACACATAGGTTACAGTTTATACCGGAGACATGGGTAACACTTTTGGCCCGAAGGCCTTGGTGGACAACGGTTCCGCCTGAGTAGGGCGGCGAGTCTGCTGCGGTGGAGATCATGCCCGATCTACCGAAGTCTAGGCTGTGAATATTTCTGGCCCGGTGCAACATTCTTACGGACCGCGATCCTCTTTGCTATGATACGGCTTTCTCGTTTTCGGCAGGGGGCGAGACATCACCAGTTGGAATGCCCGAGTTCGCCCGGGCATCCAAAGGGCTATGTCGCTGCGCGCCGAGGTGAGTTTCAAAGTGTCGACTTTTTCGAAGTGGTTGAAGGACGTTCGCCACTATCTGCCTGAGAACGCGTCCGTGGGGCGCCACACCTATGGCGTGACATGGCGAAAGATCCTTTACTGCTCGAAGGATACTCCGCTAAGGATCGGAGCCTTCTGCTCCGTCGCTCGTGAAGTGCTTTTCATGTGCGGCGGGCAGCATCTGACCGACAGTGCGACCTCCTTTCCAATCTACAGCCGCATGCTGGATCAGCGCGACCCGGTTCCGAACGCAGGCAGGCCCGGCGGGATCACGATTGGCAATGATGTCTGGATTGGCTATCGCGCCATAATGCTTCCAGGCATCGAAATCGGCGACGGTGCGGTCATCGGCGCAGGCGCAATTGTCACCAAGGACGTGCCGCGCTACGCCGTCGTCGGTGGATCTCCAGCCAAGCTGATCAGATATCGCTTTCCGCAGGATATCATCTCGAAGCTGCTGGACATCCAGTGGTGGCAATGGGACGACGACAAGATCAAAAGCGAGGCGGTCACCCTCACCGGTCCGATCGAGACTTTCATTGCCAAGCATTTTGTGGCAGGCGCCGGGGTGAAGCACGCGGACTAGCTAGGCCGGCAGCAAAATGACGAAATCCTGTTTCTTTCTGGCGGCGGATGCCAAATACTTTCCTTATGCCTGCCTGGCGGCGCGCCGGGTGCTGGACGTTTCCCCATCGATAGACGGCTTTATCTTGCAAATGAACGTCGGCGCGGCCGATCTTGCCGCAGCGCGGCAATTGCTCGCCGATCGCGTCGGCGTAATCGATCTCTCGCAGATGATGCAAAATGTGCGCTTTTCCCCCGGCCATCTGAGCCTCGCGGTTTATATGCGGCTGTTCGTGGATGAGATAGCCGAATTCGCTCCGTACGGCAGGGTTGTCTATTTGGACAGCGACGTGCTCTTCAACCGGTCGATCGTCGACCTGATGGAAACCCCGCTGAACGCGCCGCTTCTGGCGGCCCATGATGTTCAGTCGTATTTCGAGCCGGGATATCGGGAGCGCCTTTCCATGCAGCCCGGTGCCCCATATTTCAATTCTGGCGTTCTTTTGCTCGATCTGCCTTGGATCAGAAGAGATGGCCTATTGGCCACGGCTCGGCACTTTGCCTCGCTTCGCGTCAACGGACTCGATCAAGGCGCGTTGAACCTTGCATTCGAAGGCAAATGGCAGACCTTGCATCCTTCATGGAACGCCATGACCAACTACAGTTGGCAGATACCGTTCGACAGCGCCTTTGCCCGACACTTCAGTTGGGGCAAGCCTTGGGACAAGGTGCCGCTCGGCGTCGAACGCGCCGCTCTCGGCATCTATCGCGACTTGGCGAGCGGCACGCCTTGGGAGGCTGTCTTCAAGCGCCGCGTTCCTTTCGAGCGCGGCCAGATTAAGCGTTTCATCCGGCGTTTTGACAAGGTCGGTAGTCTTCTGACCAACCGTGAGCGCCTTCGCCGTCGCGCCCGCTACGACGGCAGGAAGGTGTACGAAATCTACGCCCGGCAAGCGGAAGAAGGTGCGATGGCGGCACAGTTTCCCGAGGTGCTTGGCGGCTTTGGCTGAAGCATCCGCCGCCACGGCCTGTGGATAATAACCGCCCGTTTACCACGTCCCGGTGCTCGCGTTGCGGCCTGCCGGCCGACTCGCCGAAATGGAGCGGCCTGAACCCGTCAGGCAACCCCGAAGCCAGCGGCCGGCGTTTTCATGTATCCAGCGGGACGCGTGCTTGAACGCGTTCCAAGTATGCGTCGGCCGTCAGCGCGCCTCCATTGAAAAACGCAAGCCCGCCGCGGCAATGGGAAACCGCGACGGGCCTGGTGGCGCCCTCGTGGCGCTTCATGGGAAATCGGGGCTACGCCAGCAGGCCGGCGACCTTGGCAGCCTTGCGCAGCGTCTTGCGGGCCTCCACCGGACTGCGCAGGCCATCGAGCGCGTCGCGGCAGACGCGGCTCGCCGAGCGCCAGGCGCCGTCGCGCGCCTGTCTGGGCCAGCGCTGGTCCAGGCATTCCATCGCCTCGAAGCAGCTCGAAACCTTGCGGTGGCCGTTTGGCTGGAAATCGATCACGACCGGCTCGGAAAACCAGACATCGTTCATCACTTCCTCCGTTCTTATGATCGTCTTTTGAGCAAGCAATCGGCGCCGGATGGCGCCCGATGCGGATCCGCGATTGCGGACCCGCGCGTTAACCAACCACCGGGCGTTAGGTTCCGAAGAATTTCAAGGCTGGGACACCCCGGGAAGCCTGTGAGCGACTAGCCTCGGCGCCCTTCGCCGTAGCCTTCCGTCGGGGGTTGCATAAAAACAAAGAGATAGAGCGATCCGCTTTACGACGGGCAGTGCGTCCGGATGGGCTCTTGGGCCGGCCGATCCGCGATTGCGGATGGTCGAAAATAGCGTGACCAAAGTCACTGCCGCACCCTCGCGGGCGGCGCTAATCAATCCGGCAGGCTGATGAAACGCGGGAAGACCTCTCATGCTTATCGCCGTGCTCGCATCCACCATGACCGTTGCCACCTTGATGGCGACCGCTTTCGGGCTCTACGAGGAAGCGCGATTGAACCGCTCGCAGGCTGAAACGGATCGTCCGCGCGCGTTTCGAACGGAGCGTCGGTTTGCCGTCAAATGGCGCGATCGGTAGGTCCGACACCGCCAGGCATGTTCACTCCGCTTCAGCTGGCCATGTGCATCTTTCGCGCCGGAATCCTGCTGTCTCCGGCGGCGTTGGCGGTGCTGGCTCTTCTATGGCTTTACTATCGATAGGCCGGCTTGTGGAGCGCCGGGCCCGCCACAGTCTATTCCACCAGCACATGCGCCTCGCGCGCGGCTACGATGAAGGCCTCCCTCGCGTTGTCCGCCGCAACGTCGCCGCGGATCGCCCGGCGGCAGGCGCGCAGGGCCGCGCCATGCAGCGCGCTGCCGGCATCGCGCCATTGGCCGGTCAACAGTTCGACGGCCTGTTCGGCGTTGGATATGTGGCGGATCGAGCCGGAAAGCCCGACGGCCACTTCGACCGGCCTGGAAAACCATCCCTGGATCATCGCTAAACCTCCCGAACTATATCGGATCACGATACATTTTATCGCGGAGTTGCGTCGCGAAACGTCAACTTAACGTGAAGCCGTTTCACGAATGCGGCTCAGCTTGCTCATCTTCCAAGCGGCTTCCGTGAAAGCTCGATCAGTTCCGCCTCGTCGGTGATGCCCGCCATGTAATTGGCGATGATGCGCGAGGCGCGCGCTTCCTTCTGCTCGGCAGTCTCGCCTTCGAAATTGCCGTTTTCGTAGACACGGCCAAGCATGGCCGTTTCATCGGGATTGAACGTGTTACGTACGACGGACATGGCTTCCTCCTCGAGCCCGGCCCCTCTTGCCTGGCTAATAATAGCACGCTTCGAGATTGGGAGTGAGTCACGGCAAGGTCGTGGCCGAAGTCTTTTCAGCCGGGCACGCCGGTCGCTGTCTTCCTTGCTTACGGCTCGCCGCTGTTTGGCCGGCCTCGTTATATTCTTGCCGAACGAGCGCTGCGCTGATACGCATTAGCAGCGCGGAATTTTTCCGAGTCTCCATTGACTTGAGCCCAGAAAAAGCGCCGCGCGTTCTGTCCGAGACCAGCAACCCCGACGTGGTGGCAACCGGGTTACGAAAGGGTTCTGGTCGAAAAGAAGCAGGGCAGGTCCCGCGTCCAAACCGGGGCAGGCTCATCAACGCTCTGGAACTCTGAAGCCATTGCCCCCATGGCCTTCGGAGGAGCCTGAACCATGGGGAAATCGATGGTTACCAAGAAACTTACCGCCAACGCAGAAAGCGCGGCAGCCTTTCTTGCGGTGATGGGCAATGAGAAGCGTTTGCTCATCATGAATTACCTCGCCGAGGGCGAACTCTCTGTCGGCGTGCTCGCCGACAAGGTCGAACTCAGCCAGTCAGCGCTGTCGCAACACCTGGCCAAACTGCGCAGGTTTGGCCTTGTCGAAACCCGCCGTGATCGTCAAATGGTCTATTATTCTTGCAAGTCTTCGGCAGCGCGCGAACTTTTGGCGTTGCTTGACGGCCTGCTGGCGATGGACAAGCCGCTTGCCGGACCGGCAAGGCAGGCCTTCGTCGAGAGGATGCGGCGGCCGCAGGCTGCCTGAACGGACTGCCACGCACGGACGAGGCCGGGGGGCCTTCGTCCGGTGCGGCGCTTCGATGGCGCAGACTGCGCACAAGCGGGCCGCATTGCGACGCCGCCCACGTTCCTTAAACCGCTCTGGCCATGCCGCTCGCCGCGCGGTTCATCACGTTTCTTTGAGAGGCGGTGCTTCGAAGCTCGGTTCTCGCTGCAAATTTCTGATAATAAAGGGTTTTCTTGTTCTGGCCGGTCCCGGCACAGCCGAAGATTACAGATTTGTAAGTCGCCTGGCCGGGCGCTGTTGGCTAGATTTCGAGTCGATCCACACCCCCGGATCATGACGGCGCCGAGCTTCCACTTCGGCCCCGTAAGAGGCTCGCCGATCACGGCGGGCCTCTTTCGTTTTGGGGCCCCGTGCCTTGCCGCGCTCACTAATGCATGTCGCCCGGAAGTGCGCGGCGATTCTGGGACAACGACATGCATCAAGCACAGGCCTGAGGCGCGTCGCCTGAATCCGTTCCAGCGCGACGCGCTTTAGGAGCAATCCCGGGAAAAGTGTGAGCGGTTTTCCGTCCGGAGTTGCGTAAAAACAACGGGATAGAGCGGTTCGCCGTTTCCGTGAAACGCTCTGGCGCGATCACCGCCTTTGGTGTAGTCGGGAGCTCCTGTCCGGTAATCTGGACTCTCGATTCCCCGTCACCTATCGTCTCGCTTGGTTCACATTGCGCAATGCTCCATGCCGGGCTCCCGATCCGAGAAGCGGCGGGCAGCGTGGCATTCTTGATCTTCGGTGCTGACGATGTTCGATACGCAAAAAGCCAGGGCCGCTTCGCGCCTGTTGGTGACCCACTGGGACAATGGCACCCGCCTCGGCGCGATACCCGAGACGGTGCGGCCGGGGCAGGTGGTGATAACCGGCACCTGCGTCAAACCGATAGAAGTCGAGCCCGGCGACGAAGTCACCGGCGACCTGGGCAAGTTCGGCCGTGTCTCGGTCAGGTTTGTCTGATCAGGCCTTCGCGGCGCGCTGCCTTGTGATGACGCTGCGCACGGCGAGCACCAGAACGGTGATGATGATCAGGATCACCGAAAGCGCCGCGATCGCCGGGTCGATGTTGTCGCGCAGGCCCATCCACATCAGGCGGGGGAGCGTAATGGCGTTCACCGAAGTGATGAACAGCGTCACGCCGATCTCTTCCCAGGAGAGCACGAAAGAAAGCAGCGCCGCGGTGACGATGCCGAACTTGATGTTGGGTATGATGACGCGCGTCGCACGCTCCCACACGCTAGCGCCAAGCCCGCGCGCGGCAAGATCGATACGGCGATCCAGCTGGCTCAGCGAGACCAGGATCAGCACCGTGGCAAAAGACACCGTCATCACCGAATGCGCCATGGCGACGCCGAGCCAGGTGTCGTAGCCGAAGAACGAGGTCAGGCCGGAGACCGAGGTGAGCAGGAAATAGAGCGTCACCGCAGAGACCACCGGCGGCACCACCATCGGCAACAGCACGAAGCCGACCAGGGCGGCGGTGAAGCGCGGCTGGAACATCCAGACGCCGAGGCTGAAGGTGAGGGCAAGCGCCGTGGAAAGGATGCTGCTGACGATGCCGATCCTGAGCGAGAGCAGGATCGAATCCAGCCAGCGCGGGTCCTCGATCAGCGAACGGTAATGGCGCAGCGACAGTTCGCCCGTCGGCATGGTCAGCATGCGGCTCGGCGTCAGCGACACCGGGATGACCGCAAGCAGCGGCATCAAAAGGAACAGTGCCACCAGCACGGCGAGGATGAGCGAGACGGGGCCGGGACGATAGGTCGGCATCGCTACACCAGCTGCTTCGGTTTGACGTAGCGGAACAGAAGCGCCATCAGCGCGCCGACGAACACCACCAGCACGACGCTGATCGCCGCGCCCAGGCCCCAGTCGGGGCTCTGGAAGATGCGCAGGTAGATCAGCTCCGCGATCATGACGGAGCGGCCGCCGCCGAGGATTGCCGGCGTGACGAAGAAGCCCAGCGAGAAGACGAACGTGATCAGCGCCGAGCCGATGATGCCGGAGCGCGTCATCGGCACGAACACCGTCCAGAAAGTGCGCATGCGGCTGGAGCCAAGCCCGCGCGCCGCAAGCAGCACGCGCTCGTCCAGGCTGCGCATGGCGGACGCCAGCGGGAACACCGCGAAGGGGATCAAAAAATGCGACATGCCGACGATGACGCCGAATTCGTTGCGCACCAGGGTCAGCGGCTCGGAGATGAAGCCGATCGATTGCAGCCAGGTGTTGATCAGGCCGCGATTGGAGAGCAGCGCCACCCAGCCGAAGGCGCGCGTCAGCACCGAGATCCAGAAGGGTACGAGAATGCAGAATTCGGCGACCACGCGTTGCACGGGGCTGCCGCGCACCCACACGACGGTGATGGCATAGGCGGCGGTGACGGAAACCACGGTGACGATCGCCGCGATGCGCAGCGTGCGGATGAACACCGACTGCACCAGGTCGTCGGTGAGCAAGGCGTGGTACTGGCCGAGCCCGGGCGTGGGGAGGGTAAAACTCCATTTCACCACACCGAGGAACGGCCATGCATAGGCAAGGATCAGGAACAGGAGCAGCGGCGCCATCAGCAGCGCCGCGCCCGTCCTGTCGGAGAGGGTGCCTCTCATCGGTCTGAAAATCTCGGCAGAGCATTTTGCAGCCAAGTGAAATCACTTGGCGTCGCACAAATGTGACCAACAAAAAGACAGAGCGGGATGCCCCAATCCATCAAAATGCATCCCGCTCTCAGGCCGAGATGATCTTGGTGTATTCGTCGAGCGCTGCGCCGTAATTCTTGGCGTACCACTCCATGTCGAGCGGGATCTGCTTCGACATGTTCGCCGGATCGACAGGGTTGATGCGCTTCTTGTCGGCCGGGATCAGCGCGTCCGCCGCTGGATTGGCCGGACCCTGTCCGAGCTTGTCGAACATCACCAGTTCCTTCTGCGGATCCTGGGTGCTGGCGATGAATTTCATCGCCGCTTCCTTGCCGCCGGGGTTGTTCTTCAAGACGGCCAGCGCGCCGGGCGAGATCAGGCCCTGATCCCAGATGAACTTGATCTGGCCGCCGGAGTCCTGCTCGATCAGCGAGGCGCGGGTCGACCACACGATCGCCATCGAGGCCTCGCCGTTGAGCAGCACGCTCTGGCTCTCGGCGCCGCCGCCCCAATAGGAGACGACGTTTTCCTTGAAGGCGGCGATCTTGTCATGCGCGCGCTTGAGGTCGAGCGGATAGAGCGACGCCGGCGCGACGCCGTCGGCAAGAAGGGCGGCTTCCCAGCTCGACACGCCCCATTTGTAGAGCGAGCGCTTGCCCGGGAATTTCTTCACGTCGAAGAAGTCGGCCATGCCGGTCGGCGCGTTGGAGCCGAATTTCTGCGAGTCGTAGGCGATGACATAGGAGAAGAAATAGGTGGACGCGGCATATTCCCAGCCGAAGCCCGGCCGCATCTTGCTCTTGTCGACGATCTTGTAGTCGATCGGCTCGAGCATGCCTTGGCCGCCGAGCGTGATGGCCGAGAACGGATCGACGTCGACCAGGTCCCAGGTCGGTGCACCGCTCTTGAACTGCGCGGCGATCGCGCCTTCGGTCGGGCCCGAGCCGTCCATCTTGACCGGGATGCCGGTGTCCTTGGTGAAGGCCTGGCCGTAGGCTGCGTCATAGGCGGTGATGGCGTCGCCGCCCCAGTTGACCAGCACCAGCCCTTTGGTTTCGGCATGGGCGCCGGTCGAACGCAGCAGCATCGGCGTGCCGGCAAGCACGAGGCCGGCGAGCTGCGCGAACTGCCGGCGTGAGATCTCGCCGCGCTTGGTCCGCTCGGTCAGCGATTCGATCATTTGTTTCTTCGTGTCGTTCATGTCAGTTCCCCTTGTTGTCGTTGATTGAACCGAAAGCCGATGCGGCGCTTTCAGGCCGCAGCGGCAATGCTTACTGTTCTCCGTCCGGAAGGAGGAAGCCCTTTTCCGCTGGCCAGGTCAGCCAGACGGAGTTGCCTTTGCTCAAAGCAGCCGCCGCGACCTCGTTCGGCACCGAGACGGTGACCTTGGCGCCCTGGCGGGTGGTAAGGTCGAGCTTGGTTGCAGCACCCAGGTAAGTTGAGGCGACAGCCGTCGCGGCGATGCCGTTCTGATTGACCGACGCTTCCGGCGCGATCGACATGTCCTCGGGACGGATGGCGAGGATCGCGTCGCCTTTGATCGTTTCCGCCTTGCAGCGCATGTTGACCGCTCGGTCTTCGCACAGCCCGGTGGCGCCATTGTCGGCGGGGCGCACGCCCTTCACCGGAAGCATGTTGATCTCGCCCAGGAACTCGGCGACGAAGCGGTTGGCGGGGCGGTCGTAGACCTCGTCGGGCCTGCCGACCTGCAAGAGCTTGCCGTGATTGAAGATCGCTACGCGCGACGACAGCGCCAGCGCCTCGCTCTGGTCGTGGGTGACGAAGACGAAAGTGGTGCCGGTCTCCTGGTGCAGCCGCTTCATCTCGGCCTGCATCTGGCCGCGCAGGCTCTTGTCCAAGGCCGAGAACGGCTCGTCGAGCAAAAGCACGCCCGGTTCGAACACCAGCGCGCGGGCCAGCGCCACGCGCTGCTGCTGGCCGCCGGAAAGCTGCGCCGGCAGCTTTTTCTCATGACCCTTCAAGCCGACACGTTCGATCATCTCGCCGACGCGTTGCTTGATCTCGGAAGCGGATTTCTTGCGCACTTTGAGCGGGAAGGCGATGTTCTGCTCCACGCTCATATGAGGGAACAGCGCATAGCCCTGGAACACCATGCCCGCGGCGCGCTGCTCGGCCGGCCGATTGGTGATGTCGACGCCGTCGCTGAAAAGCTTGCCTTCGCTCGGCTGCACAAAGCCAGCCAGGATCATCAGGAAGGTGGTCTTGCCGGAGCCTGAGGGCCCAAGCAGCGTCAGGAACTCGCCGCGGCCGATATCGAGCGACAGATTGTCGAGCGCCCGGAACGAGCCGAAGCTCTTGCCGATCCCGTTCGCCTTGATTTCTGCGGCCCGGCCGGGTTGCTGCATCCTGGCTCTTTCCTCAGTTCCCAATGAAATCGTAGGCATGGCTGCGGCTCACCGCAACCGAATAGTTTTCGCCTGATCGGCAAATTTGATTCACGGGTGGCCTATGTTTGAGAGATAGCGGGGCGCTGAAGCTGCCAAT
>CCNB01000026.1:33470-41811 GCA_000824785.1 Mesorhizobium plurifarium
AGAGGGGGGCGCTGTCCCGCCAGCGTAGAAACTGGAAAGCGCTGAATTTTCGGAAGATGGCAATCGCCACCCGGGGTATCCGGAAATGTCGGCGTTCCGTCACACCCCCCTCTGTCCTGCCGGACATCTCCCCCGCAAGGGGGGAGATCAGCTCTCCGTCGCCCCACTCAATCCGCCTAAACCCTGCTCTCCGACAGCTTCGCCCTCAGCCAGTCGCCGAAGGCGTTGAGCACCGGGTGCCCCGCCTTGGCGTGTTCGAAGACGAGAAAATAGGAGCGCGGCGAGGGGACGGTCGCCTCGAAAGGCTTGACCAGCCGGCCTTCGCTCAGCGCCTGGCGGCCGGTCAGCTCGTCGCCGAGCGCAATCCCTTGGCCGGCGATAGCCGCCGAGAAGACGAGGTTCATGTCGGAAAAGAAGATGCCGCCTTCGGTGTCAGGATTTTCCACCTTGGACAGCGCCAGCCAGCGCGCCCAGTCCTCTGTGTCGGAAAGATGCAGCAGGCTGGCGCGCAGCACGTCGGCGGGCTTGGAAAAGCCGCCGACCTTGTTGAGCAGTCTCGGGCTGCAGAGCGGCGTGAAAGAGACTTCGCAGAGCAGCTCCACGGCCCGGTTCGGCCAATTGCCGACGCCGAAGGCGATGAAGGCGTCGGCATCCGGATTGCTGACATCGTCGAGCCGCCGCGGCGTGAGCACGGAGAGCGTCACGTCCGGATACATCTGCTGGAACTCGCCGATATGCGTGCAGAGGAACATTGAGGCGAAGCCCGGCGGGCAGGAGATGGCGAAGGAGCCGCCGACGCCGGCGCCGCTGTTCTGCGTCCTCGCGTCGCCGAGCACGGTCAGCGCCTTCCGGACATCGGCCGCGTAGCGCTGGCCGCGCGGCGTCAGCGCCACGCCCTTGCCGATGCGCTGCAACAGATCGAAGCCGAGGTCGCGTTCGAGCAGCCTGAGCTGATGCGAGACGGCGCTTCGGGTGAGATGAAGCTCGTCGGCGGCGCGCCACACGCTGCCGTGACGGGCAAAACTGTCGAGGGCGCGCAGCGCCTGCGTGGACGGTATTCGCAAGAGGCCTCAGGTGAACCGAATTTGCACGAACCGGGAAAACATATCACTTTTTGATGAGCCGCTTCACTGCTTTCTTTGAGGCATGGACAAACCGGTGACGACCTCGGCGCAGGAAACCGCGCTTGCCACGATCGACAGCATTCAGCCCCTGCTGTCGGCCTGGACACGTACCATCTTCGACTTCGGCGAGACCGCGTGGCGCGAGTACCAGTCCGCAGCCTGGTATGTGGATCGCCTGAAGCGCGAAGGCTTTTCGGTCGAGGAAGGCTCGGGCGGCATGCCGACGGCCTTCTGCGCCCATTGGACGAATGGCGACGGCCCGGTGATCGGCATGTACGGCGAGTACGACGCCGTGCCCGGCAATTGCCAGGACGCCGCGACGATGAAACGCCCACGGTCCGGTCTGGGCTTTGAGGCAGGCGGCCACACCGATCCGCATTCGGGTCTCGGCATCGGCAGCCTCGGTGGTCTTCTGGCCACCAAGGCGGCAATGCTGGAGCACGGCATCAAGGGTACGCTGCGCTTCACCGGCGAGCCGGCGGAGAAGGTGAGGGGCTCTAAGCCGATCCACGCGGCAAAAGGCTATTATGACGGCCTCGCCGGCATGATCTCCTTCCATCCCTTCTATATGCTGCCGCTCTGCAATACGGCGCGCTGGGACACGCATTGCGGTGCCGCGTATTCGATGATCTACCGCTTCGTCTGCGACGAGCCCGAGAACTGGACCCGCGCGGCAAGCGACGCAGCACCCATCCCGCAGGCGCATTCGGCGGTCAGGGCGCCCGGCGCCAACGACGCGCTGATGATGATGTACATGGCCTCCAAGGCGCTGCGCGATTCCATGCTCACCCATCAAGGCGGCTGGTCGATCAGCGAGGCGATCCTGACGGCGGGGCAGGCGACCGCCGACAATCTCCCGGCCGGCCTGGCTGAAATCCAGTACATGATCCGCGTGCCGACCATTGCCATGGCCGAGCAGGTCACTGCCGTGCTCGACCGCAACGCCGAAGCCGCTGCAAGGATGAGCGGCTGCCGCTACGAGCGCCACTGGGTGTCGAAGTCGCGGCCGGGGCTCGCCAACCACGCCATGGCCAACATCACTTATCAGGCGCTGTCGACCGTCGGCCCACCAAAGTGGAGCGAGGAGGCGAGGGCGATCGGCCGCGAGGTCCAGGTCAATGCCGGCGGCGAGGCGACCGAGAACCCCTTCATCGACGAGCTGGAGCGGCTGATTTCGCCCCAAGAGGCCGAAGCGATCCTGCGCCGCGACCTGCCGCCCTCGCAGGTGAATTCGACCTCCGACGACTACACCGACATGAGCTGGCACGCGCCGACGTCGCGCTTCTACATAGCCCGTCCGGCGCTGCGCGCGATCAAGGGCCATACTTATCCGGCGTGGGTGATGAATGCGCTGGGCGGCATTTCCGCCACCATCGATCCGATGGTCACCTGCGCCGCCAAGACCGTCGCGTTGACCGCGCTGCGCCTGCTGGAAGACAAGGCTGCGCGCGACGCCGCCATGGATGAGTTCGTAGAGCGAACCGGCGGCGGCGTCGGCGGCTCGAACTGGATCGCGCCGCTTTGCGACTACGAACCGCCGATCAATTTCCGCTGGCCGGAGTATGTCACCACGCCGCGCGGGCGCGACTGGTGGATTCCGGCCGCTTCCACCGCATGACAACAAAACCGATCGAGGAGAACACCATGACCGTCCATGACCGCATCGTCGCCGAGCCGTTCTCGCTGCAGCGCCGCAACCCCAATGGCGGCACCAAGCCGCTCACCGCCTGGGGCTTCGCCAACGAAACCGACGTGTTGACCGACGTGCTGCTCGGCTCCCCCAATTTCCTCAGGCATTTGTCGACCAGCTCGCTGTCCAGAAAACACCTGCGCGAGGCGCCCTGCAACGTCCAGATCGCCCAGGCGCAGCACAAGGACCTCGTCGCGGCCTACGAGCATTTCGGCGTCAACATCCACTGGCACGAGCCGACGCCGGAACTGCCGATGCAGGTCTATTCGCGCGACTCCAGCGTCATGACTCCTTACGGCGCCTTCATCACCGCCATGGCCAATTGGTGGCGGCGCGGCGAGAACTATGCCGCCATCCGCACCTATGAGAAGCTTGGCATCCCGATCTACGACATGGTGACGGCCGGCACCTTCGAGGGCGGCGACTTCAACGTCATCGAGGAGGGCGTGGTGCTGATCGGCTGCGGCGGCGCGCGCACGCAGGAAGAAGGCGCCCGCCAGGTGCAGGACTGGTTCGAGAAGGAAGGCTGGGAGACGCGGCTTGCCTTCATCGACGAATATTACGTCCATATCGACCTGATGGTCGTGCCGATCGCCGAAAAGCTCACCGCCGTCTGCCTCGCCTGCACCGAGCCCGGCATCGTCGACTGGCTGAAGGGTAAGGGCCACGAGATCATCGACGTGCCCTTCCAGGACACGATGGCGCTCGGCTGCAACTTCATGTCGCTCGGCAAGGACAGGGTGATCGCACCGACCTCCAGCAAGACGCTGATCGAGAAGCTGAAGGCGCAAGGCTTCGAGGTCGCGGCCGTCGATATGAGCGAGATCTCCAAGACCGGCGGCGGCATCCACTGCATGGCGCAGGCGCTGAAACGGGTGCCGGCGTAGGCGTTGACAGGCTCCTATTTTGATACGCGAACCCCCTTTGCTCTTTGGAAGGAGTTCTTTTAGGGTTACCATACATTGTGGCTATCTGTCCGACTCGACTGCAGGGCAGAGGGCGGATGAAAAACGCAATTTTGGGAGCGATTCTTCCAGTGCAGGTTAGAAAGCGCAAGGCGCTGGGCGCTTTCTATACGCCTGCCAACCTCGCTCAATACTTGGCCGGCTGGGCGGTCGTATCGCCTGGCGCTACCGTACTTGAACCAAGCATTGGTCGTGGTGCTCTTGTTGAGGCAATCCTAGAGAACCTCGATGGTGCCGTCGGTGGTCGAGTGATCGGGTGCGAGATCGATGAGGATACTTATCACGCAGCCCGAGCCAAGTTTTCGGGTAGCCCGGTCAGGATCCTTAATAACGACTTCCTCAAATTGCCGCCGGAGAGTATCAAGCCGGTGGATGCTGTCGTGGCAAATCCTCCGTTTACCCGCAATCACCAATTGTCTCGTGAAGTCCGAAGCGAATTGAGAGCGCGGTGGGGTTTTTCTGGCGCTGTTAAAGGGGCGCCCGGAATGTGGGTTTACTTCATTCTTGCGGCTTTTTCTTACCTAAAGCTTGGAGGGCGTCTAGCGTCGATTGCGCCCGGAGCGATCGCTTTCACCGACTATTCGACACCTCTCCTTGATATTTTACGCCAACGGTTTCGAACCGTGGCACTTCTCGCAGTAGACGGTCTCGTTGAATGGGAGGGGGCGGCTCAGGAGCGCCCAGCGATTGTGTTGGCGGAAGGGTTCGGTCTTGGCCCCGCGCCTGAGATTCAGCGGAGAACGATCTCTCTGTCGACCAAGCAAATTACTAGCGCTCCTCCCGCTCAACCCAACCCGGTTCATAGCCATGTTCTTGGCGACTTGGCTCGGCTAGAGATTGGAATCGTCACCGGAGCAAACAGGTCTTTCGTGATCTCTGAGGCTTATGCCCGTGAGCATGATCTGCCGAGCGACGCTCTCTTGCCGATCGTATCGCGGGCCCGGCATGTCCGAGGAGTGACTGTTACTGCTGATGAAATGCGATCGCTCGCGCAAGAGGGAGAGCGCACCCTCTTGCTTTTTCCGGAAACGCTTGGGCCAAAAGGTAGCGCAGTTCGACGATACCTGGCGACGTTTTCGAAAGAGCAGCGGCGTGGAACGCTCTGGTTCTCAAAAAGGGACCCTTGGTGGCGAGTGCAGTTGGGGCGGACGTGCGACGCAATGTTTACCTATATGAACAACTCGGGACCGCGACTAGCAATTGTCAGCCCGGGGCTGGTATGTACGAACACGCTCCATCGCGTTTCATTTATTAATCGCGATCCAGCTCATGCTCTCGCTGTGTGCGCAAGTATGCTCACAACCTTCACTCAGCTTGAAGCCGAGCGCCTCGGGAGAGTCTATGGTGGTGGTCTCCTCAAGTTCGAATTGAAGGACGCGAGACGGCTGCCGTTACTGCTGCCTGCAATTTCCATAGGAAAGCAGGACTTTGAGCGTGTTGACTATCTAATGAGAACAGAGGGCCAAGAGGCAGCGACCCAGGTTGCTGATGAGATCATAATGCCGCATTTTTTTGGTGCTGACTGGATTCGTGTCCAGTTGGAATTGCGAAAACAACTCTCCATACTTCGGTCGCGAAGGGGAGTCGCAAGCAGCAATATAACTTCACTGTCGTAATTTGGGTGCATAGGGCGCAATCTTTTCTTAGATTATCGGAGTTACATTGCCAACCCAGGTTGATCTAAGAGAAGCTCTGGCGGCTGAATTAAATAAGCCGGATCTTGACTTTGAGCGAATCGCAGAAGTCGCTAGCGAGCTGATCAGTAGTGATACTAGCCGAGCGCGTTTTTCTGTCGATGCGGGTTTGGTGGCCCGTCTTGGGCGAGAACTTGTTGCTCGCCACGAAACCGCCCTATCAGAGCTTGTCAAGAATGCTTACGATGCTGATGCAACACGTGTGGCCGTGCGTATTTCGAATCCCTCACATGCAAACTACATCGAGATTGCCGATGATGGGGTAGGCATGACATCAGAGGAATTGGTTCGGGGATTCATGCGCCTTGCGACCGATGAGAAGGTTACCAACCCAATTTCAGTGAAGTTTAAGCGTCGACGAGCCGGCCGCAAAGGAATTGGCAGGTTCGCCGCCGAGCGCCTCGGCAAAAAGCTGACATTGACGACCGCGACCGCCGATGCCTCCTCAGCCCTGCGTGTAGAAATCGATTGGGAGCGCTTCACACCCGGCAAAGAGCTTGGTGCTATTTCAGCGCCAATAACGCTGGTACCGAAGGAGCGCCTCCACGGGACAACATTGCGAATCGAAAGGCTTCGAGACAATTGGCCGCCAACGACGTGGCCTTAACGCCGATCGGTATGCTCGCCTGCACTCCCGGTTTAGAGTTGCTTACGAGGCCGAATTAGCTCGAAAGCCGCACGAAGCAGTGAGTTTTGTCTTACGACAATTGCTCGACGTGCCTGGTCTACTCGTGGGTGAAGAGCTCTTGGCAGTTCGTCTCGGAATAGATGTTAGAAAATCACCGGACTGGCCAAATGTCAGGGAAATATTCCGTCCCTGCCAGTATTCAGGCGCCGCCAGAGGTGGCTTTCATCGATGGTGGATGGATCAAATCCTGGAGTTATGGACTAAATTCCATCCCCAACCACCATTCAAGCTGTCGGCCACCGACCGCGTGGCTGCGTTGGCGGCTATCGGGTATCAGAGGCTACAGGCAATCGAGCCAACAGAAGAGAGTCCCGGGGATCGACCCTGGCTGCTTTCCGTTTCAACCGATGATCCATTTCTACGGCTTCCTGTTGATTCTCGATACGCCTTTACCCTCAGTTCGCCAGTAGCGCCCTGGTTGGATGAGCCTGTCTGGTGCCTTGAGCAAGCCAAGCGCAATCGGACATCCCCACTTCTTTCACAGGACAGTCGCGACCGAATCCAGTCGCCGAAGCCTTTATCAAAGGGAAAAGCGTAATTAGTTCTATGCCGTTCGATCGTGATCTTGCCGACCTCCACGACCTGCTACAGAGAGCCGATGTCCTCAAAGGTTGGGGGCCGAATGCCGTTTTCAGACGTGAGGACCGAACGTGCATCAATTTTGCAGCACGGTTGGCAATTGACACAACTGCACACGTGCGACCCGCTGGAACCCAATTTGATGAAGCTACCTTAGAATTGGAGCTTGAGCTCAGCAACGATGATGGCCTTGCCGGAGTGCAGGTTTGTTCCGCTCAAGTGCTTATTGAAGGATTGAACAACGCGGGAGAGATTTGCCGTTTTGCTCTTCATTTCGATCGCCACGAACCTAGCCAAGTCGCCAATGAATTGCACGCACATTATCACTGGCAGGTTGGAGGGAAGCAGTTAGAAAATCAAGAATTCGGCACGGTATTCCAGATGGCTGGCCCCAGATTTCCTTGGCATCCCATTGATCCAGTTCTACTTGTCGACTTTGTTCTCGGTCATTTTTACGGGACGAAGCGTGCAGACCTGATGCAACTGTCGTCACTTATCCGCTACCCACGCATACTCTACGATTCGCAAACGTCATTCGTTACTCCTTTTTTTGCGGACCTTCATCAATCGCTGTCGACGGACCCATTTGTTGCAACGGCATATTGGCCTGCACTTTGTGGAGCGCCCACTTGATCTGCATCCACTGTGTGGCGCATGCGCTAAAGCGCGTGCCGGCGTAACGGGCTTCAAGATCCGAAACCACCGAAGGGGAACACCTATCCCCCTGGCCGTCGGGCCAGGGGGATTTTCTATTTGCAGGTCCGGCCTGTCAGGAGACTTCGCCATATCCGTTCCGATCATCCTTGCCCTGGGCTAGGGTCCGGCCAGCCGAAACAGGATTGCAGCAAAGATGATCGTCCAGGCCTGTATCAACGGCGCCCGTCCCGCCGATTTCCACCCCGCATTGCCGCTCGGTCCCGAGGCGATGGCGCGCGACGCAGCGGCCTCAATTGCAGCCGGTGCGGCCGAGCTGCATGTCCATGTGCGCGGCGCCGATGGCCGGGAAAGCCTGGCGCCGGAAGCGATGGACAGGACGGTCGCAGCGCTCCGCCGCGCCTGCCCGGGCACGCTGATCGGCGTCTCCACCGGCGCCTGGATCGAGAAGGATGATCTGCGCACGCTGGTCGCCATCTCCGGCTGGCGCGAGTTGCCCGACTACGCCTCGGTCAATCTCAGCGAGACGGCGGCCCCCGTCGTCATGGAAAGCCTGCGCCAGCGCGGCATCGGCATCGAGGCCGGCCTTGCGTCCGTCGCCGACGCCGAGCGCTTGGTCGGGCTCGACCATGGCGGCCGGGTGCTGCGCGTGCTGATCGAGATTTCCGAACAGGCGCTGGGCGAAGCCTTTGCAGTGGCCGATGGCATCGAGACGGTGCTGGAGCGCGCCGGCATCCGCCGCTCGATTCTGCTGCATGGCGAGAACGCGACGGTTTGGCCCTTCGTGGAAAGGGCGGCGGCAAGGAAGTTATCGACGCGGGTCGGGCTGGAGGATGGGAAGGCGTTGCCGGACGGCAGCGTGGCGGACGGCAACGCGGCGCTGGTTGCGGCGGCGGTCGGGATTTATCGCGGAGCATGATGACAGCCAATCTCCCCCCTTGCGGGGG
>CCNB01000026.1:41821-59873 GCA_000824785.1 Mesorhizobium plurifarium
CCCGGGGGGGGGAGATGCCGGGAGGGACAGAGGGGGGTGTGAAGGAACGCCAGCGTGGGCGATCTTCCGCTAATAATCTGGTACGATGCGGCTGCGAAGAACTGACAGGTCGGCGGGACAGCACCCCTCTCTGCCCTGCCGGGCATCTCCCCCGCAAGGGGGGAGATTAGCGCTTCGGCCTCACTGCGTATCCGCGTTGGCCCTCAGCTCCGCCCGCTTCTCATCCGACACCACGGCAAGGTCCAGCACCTTCTGCAAGCCGGCCGCGTGGCGGAAGGTCGGCTCGGTCTGCGCGCCGCTCTTCACCGCTTCGACGAAGCGCTGGTAGTTGGTCGGCACGGTGCCGGCGTCGAGTTCCTCCCACTTGGCATTCTCGACATTGCCGCCGATACAAGCCTTCAGCGTCGAGCCGTCGAGATTGTGCACCACCTCGATGCCGCCCTTGTCACCATAAATGCGCAGCCTGAGTTCGTTGATATGGCCGGTGGCCCAGCGGCTGGCATGCACCACGCCGAAGGCGCCGTTGGAAAAATCGAGCGTCATGGCGAAGCTGTCATTGGCGTCGAGCTGGTATTCGCCGATGCGGTTGCCCGGCGCCTTGTCGAAGGCGCGCAGCCGGCAGAACACATGGTCGATGTCGAGCGCCGCGCCATAGCTGGCGAAATCGAGGATGTGGATGCCGACGTCGCCGAGCACGCCGTTGGAGCCGTGGCCGCGCGACAGCCGCCACAGCCATTTCGGATCGGTGCGCCAGTCGCCCCAGAATTTCGATACCAGCCAGCTCTGCAGATAGGACGCCTCGACATGGCGCACCGTGCCGATCTCGCCGGCCTGCACCATCTGGCGTGCCTTCTGCAGCGCGGCGACGTTGCGATAGGTGAGGTTGACCATGTTGACGATGCCGGCGGCTTCCGCCGCATCGGCCATTTCGTTCGCCTTGCCGAAATTCTCGGCCAGCGGCTTCTCGCACAGCACCGGCTTGCCGGCGGCGACCAGCGCCATGGTGGTCGGGTGGTGAATGCGGTCCGGCGTGACATTGGCGACCGCGTCGAAATCGCCCCAGTCGATCGCCGCCTCCAGCGAGGTGAAGCGCTTCGGGATTTTGTAGGCGTCGGCGTACTCGCCGACGCGAACCGCATCGACGTCGACCGCGCCGACGATGTCGACGCCCTCGATGGCGCCGAAGCGGCGGGCATGTTCCTGCGCCATCCAGCCGGTGCCGAGTATCAAAAGCCGCATTTTCTGCTCCTTTGAGCGGTTTGGTTCGATTCAATACTGTGAGGCGAATGTGACCCAGGCACTGTTTCCGCGCAATCCCAGCCGAAGCCCAGAGGGCCTTTTTTTAGCGGAAGCCGGCCTCGCCATGCGCATGCAGCTTGGGCCCGCGCTCCTCGATCGGCTCCAGCGCCTTCTCGACCGGCACGTTCGGCGCATTGAGGATGGCGGGATTTGACCCTTGTGGGTTCACCGCCCACTTCACCGCGTTGCGCAGCACTTTCTGCACGGTAGCGTCGTGATAGGTCGGATAAGTCTCGTGTCCAGGGCGGAAGTAGAAGACATTGCCGGCGCCGCGCCGGTAGGTCAGCCCGGAGCGGAACACCTCGCCGCCCTGGAACCAGGATATGAAGACGGTCTCCAGCGGCTCCGGCACGGCGAATTGCTCGCCATACATCTCCTCGTTCTCCAGTTCGAAATAGTCGCCGACGCCTTCGGCGATCGGATGGCTGGGGCTCGTCACCCACAGCCGCTCGCGCTCGCCGGCCTCGCGCCATTTCAGCGTGCAGGGCGTGCCCATCAGCCGCTTGAAGATCTTCGAGAAGTGCCCGGAATGGAGCACGATCAGCCCCATGCCTTCCCAGACGCGCTTTGCAACACGCTCGACCACCTCGTCGGCCACCGCGCCATGGTCCTTGTGGCCCCACCAGACCAGCACGTCGGTTTCCGCAAGGCGGGCTTCCGGCAGGCCGTGCTCCGGCTGCTCCAGCGTTGCGGTCGAAGCGGAGATGGCCTTATCGGCGTTCAGGGCCTTGGCGATGGTCGCGTGCATGCCTTCCGGATAGATGCCGGCGACCACCTCATTGGTCCGCTCATGGATGTTCTCGCCCCAGACGACAGCGCGAATTGTCATGGATTGCCTCGTGATGATTGGGGTGGAGCCGCCCGACGGCCATTCATAAAGCGTTCGGGGTATATTGGAAGGCCTTTCACCTCATCCTGTCCGCCAGCCATTTCGCCGCGACATCGGCTCCAGTCGCGCGAATCTTGCCGGCAAGGGCACGGGCACGCGCCGGAACCTTCGGCGCCAATGCCATCTCCAGCGCCGCTGACAGCGAGGCCACTGTTGGCACCGCGCCGTCATGCGCGGCGCCGATGCCTAACTCCGCCACCCGCCGCGCCCAATAGGGCTGATCGCCGATCTGCGGCACGACCACCTGCGGCGCTCCCGCCCGCGCGGCGGCGATGGTCGTGCCGGCGCCGCCATGGTGGATGACCGCGGCGACTCGGCCGAACAGCGCCTGCTGGTTGACCTCGCCGATGGCGAAACAATCGTCGCCATCGTCGACGGAGGCCAACTCTGCCCAGCCCTGCGCGAGCACCGTGCGGAGGCCCTTGGCACGGATCGCGTTGACGGCCGCGTGGCCGGCTTCGCTCGCGACCGATATCGAGCCGAAGCCGACATAGACCGGCGGCGAGCCTTCATTGAGGAAAGCTTCCAGCCCGTCGGGGAGGGGCCGTTCGTCCGGCAGGATAAAGGCGCCGGTCTGCACGGCATCGATTAGGTCCGAGGGCTGCCAAGGTCCCAGTGTCGGATCGCAGGCGAGCAGGACAGAATTGCCGTAGACATAGTCCCGGACATTCTGCACCGGAGGCAGCCCGAGCGACGCGCGGTGGCCGTTGATCGCCTCGCCGAAAAGGGCGTTCTTGGTCCGGATGTCGATGTCCCACAAAAGCCGGTTGTCGGTCACGCCAGCCGGCAGCGGATGTCCAGGATATTCATGCGGCCGGTTGTGCTGCGATGGCAGCCAGATAGGGCAGAACGTACCGAGCGTGTAGCGCATGCCGCGTTGTTCCGCGACCAGCCGCGCGGCGGCGCAGGATGGGAAGAGGCCGAACGCCACCACCGCATCGCAGTCTTCGGCGGCCGCGCTCAGCGCCTCATATTGCCTGGCGACGATCTCCGCGGCCTGGCCGGAAATGAGCCTGGCCCGATCCTCGGGCGAAGCCGATCGCGACCGGTTGATCATTTCCTTCGCCCATTCGCGCACCGGCGCGAAGGCCGGCGCCAGCGGTACGCCCGCGCGGGCGAGAAGCGCGGCAAATTCCGCGTCGGCCGGCGCGCTCACCCTGGCCTGGACGCCATGCGCCTCCAAAGCCGCGCCCAGCGCCGCCAGCGGCTCCACGTCGCCGCGCGAGCCGTAAGTCGATAACAAGATCCGCATTCCATGCTCCGTCGGGGTTTTTCGGAGCAGCGTTGATACGCCATGTCCAGGGGCTTGCCGCAAGCCCGGGCTGCGCCATATCTACATTCTGGGAAGGGTCGCCATCGCTTCGTCGGGTGAGGTTGCGACCATCGCTGTGCTCGAAACGGCGACGGCAAATGCTCCGGCGCGTTTCGCCGCCAAGCCCTTCCGATCAGCAAGTGGGGATCGACAAAGCCGGCGGTCAGCGCGCCGGCTCGGGTGGGACTTAACCCTGGCGGCCTTCCTGGGCGACCTGGGTGGGGGACCTTGTGAGCCGCGGGACGACGACGAGGCGCTTGATCTTGCCCTTTTTGTAGGCGGCAAGGAAGCGGTGGTAGTCCTTGAAGACGACGCAGCCATTGGACTCGGCGCGGCCGCCGCGCAGCATATAGGTATGCGCGAGCAGGCCGTTGCGGCCGTATTTGTTCCGGCCGCTGGTCGGCGTCAGGCGTATCGCCTCGACGCCATGGAAGCGCGATTCACGGATCGACAGATTGTAGGTGTCGGGCGGCGTCGGGCCGACATTCTTGCGGTCGACGAAACGCGGCTGGTCGACCATCGAACCCAGGCCCGAATGCGCCTCCAGCTTCGAGCCGTCGGGCATGTAGACGGTTCTCGCCGAGATATCGTAGACGGCGACGCCATTGCCCGTGGAAGGACCGTTGAAAAGGTTGCGGAAGGCGCTGCCGAGACCGCCGCTCTCCGGCGTGTCGGGCTTGGCATAGGCCAGCATCTCGGATGCCTGCGCCTTGCGCTTGCCGAGTTTGGACTCGGCAACCATCGGTTTCGAGCCCGCCACGCCCGGCAGGGCCTGGTCGCCGCTTCTCGGCGAGACTGCCGTCGGCGTGCTTTGCGCAGTGTCGGCCGCGGCCGGCTGCGGCTTGGCCTTGGCGGCCTGCGGCTTCGCGGCTTCGGGCTTCTGCGGCTTGGCCGCGTTCTGCTCGGGCGCCTCGGTAGCGCGCTCTAGCATGGTGCGCGGACGAAGGCCGGGCACAGCGATCGTGTCGGGCAAACCGTCCTGCGGCGGCAGCGAGGCGACCTGGTACGCGCCATCCTGGCCATTGTCGGGCTTGTCGGCGACATTCGGCGCGTCACTGTTTTGAAGCGCGACGGCGGTCGGAACGTCGGCCGTCTCCTCTGGCGATATGTTGGCGAGCGCGAGCGCCAACTCGGAAGCGCCAGCGATTTCGGCTGGCTGCGAACCGAACCGCGCTTCCGCCGGGGCGCCCGGCAGCGCGCCGCCGAAGCGGTTCGCCGAGGGCAGGCTGGCCAGCAGGAACGGCGCCTTCTCGGCGCGGGCAAAGGCATCGGCAAGCTTTTGCGGCGAAAGCGCCGCACGCTTCACCACGCCGTCGAAACGGTCGGCGGCCCCGGCGGCCGAAGCCACCACCACGACCTTTTCCTGCGCGACGCTGTCGGGCGCCGGCAGCTTGAGGCGCGCCATCTTGCCGTCGCGGCCTTCATTCTTCTGTTTTTCAAAAGCTTGGCCGTTATGCCTGAAGCTTGTCGCGAGGTTGAAGCAGCCAGCGTCGCAGCCGCCGATAAGCGAGCCCGCCTTGTAGCCGCCATTGGCGGCAAGGCGTGGCGCCCATGCGTTGGCGATCTGGCGGCGCTGGTCGCCAAGCGCGATGTTGCGTGGCGAAAGCAGACCTTGCGGCAATCCCTTGGAAGCGGCGGTCAGCGAGGTGCTTACCGAATAGAGCCCCGCCAAAGTGGCGATGGACCATAGGGCAAGAGCGGCGCCGACAGCAGGCACCACAACCCAACGATGACCAGACTTTTTCGAAGTTACCCCCCCGTGAGGAGCGTCACCCCGGTTTTTCAAACGCAAAAACGCCATACGACCACTCTCAATCGGCATGCCGGTTTGCTGACCTGGCACCCGTCACGATCACAGTTCGCTGGTGCCCCCTGCACCTTCACGCGTCTGTTGCCGATTGATTCAAAAGATGGACAAAGATGGTTAACCAATCCCTCCACCAATCGCCGATTTGGCGACGGTCCATACGAAAAAAGAGCTTTTCCACGGTCTTCGCCACGGTAAAAATGCTCTTTCCACCTGCTTTGCTGCCCGTTTTTCCGGCCTCTGTCAAGAAACCGTGAAGACCGGAACCGCAGTAATCCTGGCCGCCTATCGGGCGATTAGGGTCAAAATGCGGCCTACGCGCCTGGCGCTGGAACAAGCCGGCCAAAGATGCGGTGGACCAGCCGGTCAAGCCGAGGGGAAGACATTGGGGCGCCAGAACACCCCGAAAAAAGTCACCTCCGCCGCAGGGCGGAGGTGACATGAAGGGAGGAAACTAGGGGAAACAGAGCTTTTCGACCGGCGGCAGCATTTCGGACGCTCCGGGCCAGGCTGGCCGCGACCACGCTGGTGTCTTCAACGCGTTTCGTCCGTTCCGTCGGCGACACCGACGTGATGCCGATAGACCATTCCCCAGCCTTTCCAGCCGGTGAACAGAAGAATGAGAACGACGATCAGCGACAGGACCAGGCCGACCGGCACCACGGCCGCCTCCGCGTGGGCATATCGCGAATACCAATTGTAAAGTTCGATCAGGACGACAATCACGTTGCCGCCGGCGTGAAGCCATACGTCGCTAAGACTACGGATTTGGGCATCGCCCAAGACATCGGTCAGGCCGGCCAGGGCGGCCAGCGCGGCCATTATCAGACCCGCCCCAAGAAGCCAGAGCGAAGCGGAGACCCAAATCGGATTGCCGGTTCGCCAGAAGATGAGGTCGCAAACGAAGGTCGCGACGAAGAAGGCGATCGGGAATGGTATCAGCATTGCATGGATGGGATGGCCGGCAATGCTTGCGGTGCTGTGCGGATTGTGGGGGATCGTATGTTGGACCATGGATGCCTCCCGCAGGCGTGGCGAGCGCCGCCTTACGCCACGTGCGACATAGGCTCGGCGGCAGGAGCCGGATCAACATAACGAACTCCGGTTTTCCCTGAATGTTCCATAATGCCATGCGTGCTCGTCGAGCCACGCACTCCGTCAGCCAAAACCCGGCGCCGCTCTCGTCTTGCCGCTGAGCCGCGCGCCCATGGTCAATACTTGCGGAAAATTGCGGACAACAGCTCTCATCATGGCGCCGCCGCCGGGGCCAATGGCGATGCGCGCGATGGCTTCCGCAGCGAGGACACGGGTCGAGAATAATTCTCTCCAGGCCGCCTCGTAACGTCTGCCGACCGCTTCGCGTTTCGCCTGCCCACATCCTGCCGTGCCGAGTTCCCGGGCCAGGAGCCAGCCGGATTGAAGCGCCATCGATATGCCCTCTGCGATGATCGGATGCGACTCGCCGGCGATGTTGCCGACGCGAAAGATGTCCCCGTCGTAGCCGGTGCGGATGCCTGGTCGGATCGGGCCGGCGGCAAGCCACGGACCGTCGAGGCTGGCTTCCTGCAGCGCCTTCCGCGCACCCTCGCACGTCGCCCTGAGATGATGCTCGACGGCTTCGGCCGCCGAGACCTGGCCACCATGTTTGCGGGCAAGGTTGCCGCGCAACCGGGCGAGCATATCGCGCCTTATGCAGCAGGAGAGGGACATGCGGCCATGGTCTGCTAGCACCATGCCGCCATAGCCGCCGGGAAACGTCAGCAGCGGCATCAGGTCGGGCGGCAGCGTCGATCCTGAAAAATGCGCCTTGAAGCCGAGCAGGTCCGAGGGATGCCCTTTCTTCCCTAGCTGGCTCGGCAAAGGTCCCGGTTCCCACGAGCCATGCGCGGCGACAATCACCGGTGCCCGTAGGATCGTCGCCTCGTCGGGGGAATTCCGGGCTCCTGCCTGGATCCGCACCGCTTGGCAGACGCCATTGCGTTCGATGGCGACGGCGCGGCAAGGCTGAAAGACGTCCGCGCCGGCCGATCGGGCCGCATCCAACAGCAGGGAGTCCAGCACGTCGCGGCCGAGCGCGCGGCCGAAACCGTCTCCTGTCGCCGGCACGGACTTCGCACGCGGCATCGGCGCCTCGACGCTGGTATCGCCGGAAAAGAAGCCGACCCGGCGAATTTCGGGACCCGCCTCGGCCCGCCACGCATCGACGATCTCCAGTCGCTCGAGGAGCGCAAGATTGCTTGCCGAGATATATTCGCCGCACACCTTGCGACGCGGAAACACGCTCTTTTCCACGATCGCCACAGTCCAGCCGCGCCGGGCCAGCGCCAGCGCCGCCGACGTGCCTGCGGGGCCGGCGCCGATGACGATCGCATCGTGGGTCGATGCCGGTCTCATGGCACAGCTTCGTCAGCCATCGGCGCGGCGCCGGCAAAGACATGGGAGAAGGGGCCGGCGCGCCGCTCATCGAGTGGCCGGCCGCCGGCAGCGCTCCAGAGATCGGAAAGCTCGCTGCCGCGAAAGCCGGCGCGCACGCTCTGAGCGGCGTCATGCCTAGTGACTTCATTGGCGCCGATCACCGGCAGAAGGCGAGTCGTCGCGAGCGCCAAGCCTGCCCTCAGCGGTTCCGTCGCCAGGAGCAATGGCGCCTTGCGAACCAGCAGCGAAAACAGACGCAGCAGTCCGGAGTCGTCGAAATGATGCAGAAACAGGTTGACCGTGATCACATCGAAAGCCCCGCCATCCGTCCTCTGCGCCCAGTCGAAGACATCGGCGGTGAAGGTTTCGAGTTTCCATCCCAAACCGGCGAAATCCGCCGTGAGCTCGGGCGTGACGAGACCGACGCGATCGAGCATCGTCAACTCCACCTCCGGCCAGTCTCTTGTCATGCGCCGGGCAACTTTCAGCATGAAGGTGCCGTCGCCGGCGCCGATCTCAAGGATGCGGCCGGGCGCCGTGGCCACGAATTTTCTCATGAGCGACGCCATGATCGGCGCCTGGAACATCAGCGCGTTGATCCTGCGCAGATCGCGCCGCGAGTGGAGCGCCTGCGGATCGTCCGCGGCGAGGCGATCGAGGATTTCCGGGACGAGCGTCCGTCGATCGAGCGCGTTCATGGGGCGGTCCGGAACAACATGGTCTCGGCCGTCAGCCCGGGTCCGAACGACATGCCGCAGCCGAGCTGTCCGCCCTGCGCCTTCAGCATCTCTTCCATGACGAACATCACCGTCGCCGACGACATGTTGCCGTAGCGGCGCAGCACCTCGCGCGACGGCCCGAGCGCGGCCGGCGCGAGGTCGAGCGCCCTCTCGACGGCATCGAGAATACTGCGCCCACCGGGATGCACGGCCCAGAGGTCGATTGCCTCCGGCGGCCGGCCACCGAGGATAGCGTCCTGGTTGCTTCGCAGTGTTTCATGGACCGCCGCAGGCACCTTGCCCGAGAGGAACATATCGAAGCCGTGATCGCGGATATCCCAGGTCATCAACTCCCGCCGCTCCTCAGCGACGGTGCAGCGGAAGGAGTTGAGCTCGATACCGGACGGCTCGGCGGTTACGAGCGTCGCCGCGCAGCCGTCCCCCCAAAGGCAGAAGGACAGCAGCTTTTCCAGCTCGGTGGTTTCCCTCAGATGCAGGGTGCAGACCTCGATATTGACCAGGAGGACCCTGGCCCGCGCGTCGGAGCGGACGATGTGACGAGCAAGCTTGAGGGCATTGACCGCGGCGTAGCAGCCCATGAACCCGATCATCGTGCGTTCGATACCGTCCGACAGGCCGCATCGCGCGGCAAGGTCGAGGTCGATGCCCGGCGCGGAAAAGCCGGTGCAGGTGGTGACGATGAGATGGGTGATGAGCGAAGCCTCCTCGCCAAGCCGCAGTCCGTCTACAGCCTTTTGCGCCAGGACAGGTGCCGCCTGGGCGAACATCGCCATCCTGGCAGCCGTTCCAGGAAATGCGCCGCGCCTGAAGGTCCCCGCAAGGTCGGCCGACGGCCCCTCGGGGTCGAGGGCGGGCGCAAAGCAGGAAAAGCGGTGCTCGATGCCGGCAAGGCCGGCCATGCGCTGGAATATCCTCCTGCGATCGGCGGTCAGCATGGAGGCCGCGTAGCGCAGGTAGAACTGGTGAACTTCGTGTTCCGGAACCGCTGTGGCGATCCGGTTGATATAGGCGTTGGCGGACATCTACCGTCTCCCTGGGCCTCGGGCGCGGAGCGCGCTGTTGCCGGAGGGGTTTCCTTGCTCATGAGCGCTCTTGTCGGGCGCCAGGCGCTGAGCGTTGCCTGTTCGATAAACGTTTCGGAAAACCTGTTTCTTCCCTGGCGCGTGATCCCGGGCCTAAAAAATTGGGAGGGAATAGTAGGCAAAATCAAAGCGTTACAGCCTTTCCCTGCCTCTGGAAGCAAGGACTGCGGGCCGATCACTTATTGCCTTGCGTCGCTCCGGGCACGATCAATGCTCCCTGGTCGTGCTCCGAATATCTGAAGCCGATAAAGAACAAGGCGATGATGATGAGGCAGATCGCCAGTACGGTGGCGAGAATCCTTCCCGGGTTTTCGGCAGGCGGTTTGTCTTCCATGGCGGTTCGCCTCGCATATAAACCCCGCGAGGGCGGCAAGGGTTCCGAATTCCAGGCGGGTTTGGAGCGCGCCAGTGTGATCACGTGACGTCGATAACAACCATCAGGCCGCCGCCGCCCTTCTCCTCGGCATTGTTGTTCGTGGTGTGATGCGGGATGTGACAGTGGATCAGCCACTTGCCCGGACGTCGCGCCGTCCAGACGACATCGTATCGCTGGCCCGGTCCGACACATGTCGCGGCGGTCGATGCGGCTCATCACGTGCTAGGAGCGGCCGGGCGCGATCAGGGCGTGATGTGGCGGCGCACCGTCTTCCACTCCTGCCAGATCAGCCACATGACGATGGCGTCGAAGACGGTCAGCACGAGCAGGCCGGGCGAATGCGTGTAGGAGTAGCGATAGATCTGGTAGGCCATGAAGGCGCCGAGCGCTATCAGCGAGGCCGGGTAGGACCAGAGCTTTCCGCGCAGCAGGCCGACGACCAGCAAAAGCTTAATCAGCCCGTGGGTAAGCAGGTAGAAGGCATAGAACTCCTTGCTCGCGACGGAGAACTCGGCCGCCATCCGCGACAAATGGGTGGCTATGAAGTCGTTGGGATCCTCGACCAGTTCCTCCTGGGTGAACATGTTGACCCAGGAGGCGATGGTTTCGGTGGTGACGAGGTAAAGCAGCACGCCGCCGACGCACTGGATCAAGGCATGGGCACCTTTTAGCCATACACTGACCTCAAAGAGCTGGTGAATGCGATGCTCGTCGGCGGGCTTCAACGATCGACCTCACGATAGGCCAAGGGAAATCGGGCCAGGGAAATCAGATAAGAATGGACGCATCTCTCACACACTGGATCAACGCGGCTGCCGGCGTCAGCCCGCTTCTTGATAGGGCAATGATCACTATCTCACAAATCGGCGTGCCGCTGATGGTGATTGCGGTCGCCCTGCAATGGTGGGCGAGGACCGATCGCTCCCATGTGCGCCATGCCTGCCTGTCCGCCGGCTTTTCCTTCCTGCTCGGGTTGGCTATCAACCAGGCGATCCTGCTCTTCGTTCACCGGATCAGGCCCTACGACGCCGGCGTCACGCATCTTCTCATCGCGCCCAGCGCCGACTGGTCGTTCCCGTCCGATCACGCGACCGCCAGCATGGCCATCGTCGCTGCCTTCGCCATGCAGGCGCTGCCGCGCCGCACGCCGACGCTGTTCGTGCTCGCGTTCATCATCTGCTGGTCCAGGATCTTCATCGGAACGCATTACGTCAGCGACGTGATCGGCGGCGCCGTCACCGCCGCCGTCGGTGCGCTGGTGGTCCGGCTGGCCTATCGGGAAAATTCACGGCTCGACGCCTTCGCCACAAGGATTCTCTGAACGCTCCCAGGGATGTGTGGGCGCATCACAAAAGTGACGCGCTCGCCCGGCTATATGCTAGGCTCCCGCCGCCAAAACAGGGTTCATCGTTATGGATGCCAGCGAATTGCAGGCCATAGGTGATACGCTGATGCGCGTTGTCACCCCCGATATGAAACCGAAAGACCTGCTCAAGGCGGTGCGAAAACGGCATCCGGATGCCAAGAAGAAGGATATCGCCCGGGCGGCCTTCCACGCCATCATCGCCAACGCCGACCAGGACCCCGGCAAGTCGCGCAACCTCCAGGCCTTCGCGCTTGCCGAGCGTACCCAACAATCGGAATAAATTGCCGCGAATTGTAGCGTGGGGCTTGCCGGAAACTTAATAAGCAGTTTCTAATTTAACAACTCAACCGGCAGCTAGCCCCAACCGGTAATGAGCTCATGACCAAAAACCTCGGCAATGCCAAACCCAGCGCTCCCGCCAAGGAGATAAACCCCTCGCTGTTCGGCAAGGCCGCGCCGGCACTGTTTCCGCTGGTCGTCGCGGCGCTCGGCTATCTCGTCGGCCGGCATTTCTTCGGCTTTTGACGCGGCCGGCGGTCGTGAGGACCATGTCCTTGCAGCTTTGGTCCTAGGGCCTAGGTCGTTCTTGTCCTTGGCTGGGCCCGAGCGCATGCTTATGACAGCCGGCGGCCTCGCAAACTCCGGTCAGGCCCGGCCGCCGAACCCAGTATCACCCCCCAAGGCTGCCGGGCCGCCGCCGCCGCGGCGAATTCGTCCGCACCCACGCACCGCCAGGCGCCAGGCTGCGCGATCCGCAGCCCCATCCGGACGCTTTCGAAATCCAGTGCCACGCCGGTTCGCAGACCGGACGTGGTAGCGAAGTCGGATTCCGCTGGGCAAAGTTGCAACGGCATGCATGCTCCACCATGATCGTCTTTATTCGCGGGGCCCCGTAATTGTGCTGAATAACGGTGAGCTGGTTAGAACTAAACGCCGATAAACCCCACTTTTCGACAACTCCAGGCTCGCTAGATCATATTGGGAAGGAAATAGGCAGTTCTTCGAACAAAGAGCAGGGGCTGTATATGGTGACGAGCGAGCCAGACAGTGTCCGCGTAAAAGCCGTCAATGGCCAATGGATCGTGCGCGTCGTCGATGGCGGCAGGCTGACGCAGCAAGTGTTCGACATTCACGCGCAGGCCGAGATCTTCGCCGAGGAGGAGCGGCTGCGGTTGGGGCTGCCCGGGGAACCGCCGACCGAGGAGCCGGTCGGGCCGCTGCGACGCGGGCGGATCCGCTGAGGCATCTTCCACACGAGGGAGATTGGCAGCCCTACTACCCCAGATGCTCCGCCCTAAGCCTCTCTTTCATCCGCTGGAGCGCCGGCTCACCGCCGGCCGCGAGCTCATCCGCTATCCGCGCGAGCTTGTCGTCGGCGTTGCGATGTTTGCTGCCCCAGGCGCCCAGCGTCGCCAGCACCGGTAAAAGGTCGATGCCGGCTTCGGTCAGCCGGTAGATCGCCTTCAGCGCATGCGTCGGGTCGCCGCTGCGGGTGACGATGCCTTCGTCCTGCAGCGTCTGCAGCCGCTCGGCGAGCGTCCGCGACGAGATACCTTCGTCGGATTGCAGGAACTCGCGAAAATGCCTTTTCCCGGCGAAGACCAGGTCGCGGATGATGAGCAGCGTCCAGCGGTCGCCGACGAGTTCGAGCGAAAGGTTGATCGGGCAGCCGGATCGTCCCTTGGTCGACATCGGTATGGTTCCATTTTAAAATCACTTTACTATTGACATCGTTCATGCCTTGCGTCAAATGGTTCCAAAAGTAAATCATTTGAGCAGAGAGGAGAACGTGATGAACCAGCAAGCCAACCGTACGATCGTGGTCGTCGGCGCGACCAGCGAAGTCGGCGCCGAGGTTTCGGTCAGGCTGACCAGGGCAGGGCATAAGGTGCGCGGCATCGCCCGCAGCCTGGGCGTTGCGCTTGACGACCAGTCGGCGCTCGACGTTGCCTTCTCGGGCGCCGACAGCGCTTACGTGATGATCCCATTCGATGTCACCGCGCCCGATTTGCACCGCTTCGAGGACGAGGTCGGCGCACGGCTGGTATCCTCCATCGGCAAGGCGGGCTTGCGTGGGATCGTACTGCTCAGCGGCCTCAACGCCCATCTCAGAATGGGTACCTCGCTTGGCGCTGCGCTGATGGAAGAGCGGCTCGCCGCGCTGGGCCTGGAGGAACTCGTCTATCTGCGCGCTGCCTTCTTCATGGAGAATTTCATCAAGGGCATGGGCTTCCTCGAGCAGGCGGCGTCCGGAGTCTTCGCCTCGCCCTTCCGTGGCGACCTGCCGATGCCACTGATTGCCGCCAAGGACATCGGCGAGCGCGCCGCCGCGCTATTGAGCGCCGAACATTTCCCGGCCCGGCGCGTTGTCGAATTGCATGGCGGCGGTTCCTACACGCTCGAACAGGCCACCACGATCCTGGGCCGGGCCATCGGCAAGGACGTCGCCTACCATGAAGCGCCGTTCGCCGAAGCGCGGGCCGGCATGGTCGCCAATGGCATATCGGCGAGTTTTGCCGATGCGCTTGGCGAGACGGCGGCAAGTTTCAACAGAGGCGAGCGCTGGGCGCTGGAAGCCCCCACGGCCGAAAACGCCACGCCGACCAGCTTCGAAGCCTGGGCACGGGCTATCGCCCGTTCGCACGCTGCGGCCTGAGCTTTCACAGGGAGACCGGACATGAAAAAGCTCATCCTGCAAATGCAGATGTCGGTCGACGGTTTTGTCGGCTCCGACGAGGACCGTCGCTGGCAGCTCTGGGAATGGGGCGACGACAGCGCATGGGACGAGGAGCTCAAGCGGGACTTCAACGCTGTTTTCACGGCGATCGACACCATCCTGTTGAGCCGCAAGATGGCTGAGGAGGGGTATCTGACCCATTGGGGCAACGCGGCGACGAGATATCCGAAGGACCCATTCTACGCCTTCGCGCAACGCATCGTCGAGGTTGAGAAGGTTGTGGCGAGCGACAAGCTCGAAGCATCGCGCTGGGAGCGCACGCGGGTCGTGAGCGGCGATCTGCCGCGCGAGGTGCACAGGCTGAAGCAAGGCGCGGGCGGCGATATCGCCGTGTTCGGCGGTGCGGGCTTTGCGTCCGCGCTGATCGCCGCGGGCCTTGTCGACGAATTCCAGCTCTTCATCAATCCGGCGGTGCTGGGCAGCGGCCGCCGCATCTTCGACCAGGGTGGTTTTTCAAGCCTGAAGCTTCTCGGCTCGAAGGCCTATGCCTGCGGCATGGTGGTGAGCCGTTACGCGCCGACGCAATGAGAGGTGCAACCACGGCCGCGCTGCCTTGAATCAATCTGGCAGCGCGCCTTCTCAACCGCCTGTTTGGCCGTGCCTTTCCCGGATCGGCTGCGAGCCGCCTCCGCTGACGAGCCGCAGTTGCCCGGCTGGCCGGCCGGGCCGCGGCCAGGCTGCACGGTCATTGCCCGCGGCGACGAACCAGCGGGCCTCACGCCATGTCAGGCCGATAAGCACCCGCCCGGCATATTCCGCTGGCGCCCCATTGCCCGCGTCGAACACCGCCCAGCTGCTCCCGGGCGGCTCCTGCACGGCGACGAACCTCATCGGAGACTCCATCTGTCAAGAGATGGGCAACATAGCAGGCGCGACTTGGCGTTCCTATGACGTGGCTCACATTGGCACACATTTATGGTGGATATTCGGACTTCGGCTGCAATCAGGCCGTGCGTCTACCGATCTCCGTAGCCATTGGCCCTACTGCCCCGCCTGGTCGGCGTCGGTCAGCGTGCCGAGGAAGGCGACGATGTCGTCGATCTCGGCGTCGGTCAGCGCCGGCTTGTCGCCGGGTTTCCTGCCGTTGAACGGCGGGTCGGTGTTGAGGTTCGGCCAGTAGGCTTTCGGCAGGTCGTCGAATTTGTCGACCATGCCATCGGCCTTCTTCGGATACCAGCGCGCGGGATCGCTGTCGCGGCTGGCGTAGAAGGCGACCGCCTCGCGCAGCGTGTGGAAATAGCCATTGTGGAAGAAGCTTTTGCGCAAGGCCACGTTGCGCAAGGTCGGCGTCTTGAACAGCCCACAATATTCCGTCCGCCCCTTGAGGTCGGTGCGCAGCGGACCGCACAGGCCGAGGTCGAAATAATTAGGGTCCGCATTGGCGGGGATCGCCGGATTGCGCGGCACTGCGATCGCGATCAGGCCGTAGTCGGTGAATTGCGGCGGCTCGCCGTCATTGGCGGGCTCGCTCAGATGGCAGCTCGCGCAATTGCCCTTCGCCTCGTCCTCGAACAGCATGCGGCCGTGCAGCTCCTGCGCCGAGAGCTGCGCCTTGCCGGCAAGGAAGGCGTCGTAGCGGCTGGAATAGGGATAGAAATCGGTGCTGCTCTGCTCGAAGGTACCGAGCGCCTCCACCGCGGCGTCGAAGGCGTCCTGAGGGTGCTCGAAGACATCGGCGCCGAAGGCAGCCTTGAAGGCATCGGCATAGGGCGCTTTGCGCAGACTGGCGACCACCTGGGCCTCGTCCTTGTTGCCCATCTCGAAGGGCGACAGCAGCGGGATCCTCGCCTGATCCTTGCCATGGTCGGCACGGCCGTCCCAGGTCAGGCCGCCGGTCGGGCCGTTGTCGACGCTCTCGTCGCCTTCGTCTTCAGAGTCGTAGAAATGCTCGCTGAAGGCGGGCGCCGCCTGCAAATAGCGCAGCGACGGCACGGCGCGAACGCCAGGCTGGTCGAGCCTGGCTCCGCCCATCTCGACCGGCGAGGCCGAGGCCGGTCCGAAAGCGTGGTTGGGATCGTGGCAGGACGAGCAGGCCTGCTTGCCGGAAGCCGACAGCGAAGGGTCGAAGAACATCTGCCGTCCGAGCGCCGTCAGCGCGTCGGCGCGGGCGAAGGCTTGTGCGCGCGTCATTGGGCCGGGATGGACGCCGGAAGGTTCGGTGCTGTTGGCAGGCGCGGTCAAGCCGACGATCGAAGCTGCCAGAAGAGCGATCGCGTGATTTTTCCGTCTCATCGTGCGCGGCGACATTCCTGATTTCCTTCGCCCGATTTCTTTCGCGACGTAAGGTTCAAGTGCAACGGATTGATGACTGGCCGTCCCGCTCACGAAACCGTGTTTGACCGGGGCGGAACTGTCACAAAGGTGACAAGGCATCGAAGTAGCTGGGCATTGATGCAGCTGCGTTCCTGCATTGCCGTCCTCCAGCCATTCCCAAGCCACGAGGCATCCTTCAATGACCCGGTCCCTTCTCACCTTTTGCCTCGCCACCACGGCGCTGGCATCGCTCTCCGCCGCTGCCCACGCGGCTCCCGCCGGCTACGACAAGATCGACACCGTCGTGGTCATCTACGCCGAGAACCGCAGCTTCGATAACCTCTATGGCGGCTTCCCCGGCGCCAACGGCCTTGCCAACGTCTCGCCCGGCCAGGCGCGCCAGTTCGACCGTGACGGCACGCCGCTTTCCGAACTGCCGCCGGCTTGGGGCGGGCTGACCGGCAAGGGCGTCACGCCGGCGGTGACGGAAGCGCAGAGCGCGCATCTCGCCAACGCGACATTCGCGATCGACGATCCCAAAGGCTTCAACGAGGGCACCAACGTCGTCACGCACGATCTCTGGCACCGTTTCTACCAGGAGCAGATGCAGATCGATGCTGGCCGGAACGACAAGTTCGTCGCCTGGGCCGATTCCGGCTCGCTGGTGATGGGCCACTATGACGGCTCCAACCTGCCGATGTGGGCGATCGCCAAGAAATACGTGCTGGCGGACAATTTCTTCCAAGGCGCCTTCGGCGGTTCCTTCCTCAACCACTTCATGCTCGCCTGCGCCTGCGCGCCTTATTACCCGAACGCCGCCACCAGCCCGGTGAAGGGCCAGATCGCCGTCGTCGAACCGGACGGCGTGACGCTGAAGCCGGCCGACAATTCACCGGCCTCCGCACTTGGCGGCGTGCCGAAATTCGCCAATGACGGCGCCATCACGCCCGACTTCTACGCCGTCAACACCATGCAGCCGCCTTACCAGCCGAGCGCCAACAAGCCGGCCGAGGGCGGCGACAAGACGCTGGCCGATCCGGCTGCGCCCACCACGCTGCCGCCGCAGCACGAGATCACCATCGGTGACCTGTTGTCGCTGAAGGGTATTTCCTGGGCCTGGTACTCGGGCGCCTGGCAGGCGGCGCTCGACGGCAAGAACGCCACGCCCGTGCCGAACTTCCAGTTCCACCACCAGCCTTTCAACTATTTCGCGGCCTATGCGCCGGGCACGGCCGCGCGCGCCGAGCACATCAAGGATGGCGGCCTCGACGGCGTCGAGTTCATCAAGGCGATCGACGACGGCAAGCTGCCGGCCGTCACCTTCTACAAGCCGCAGGGTAACCTCAACGAACATGCCGGCTATGCCGATGTGACCTCCGGCGACCAGCACCTGGCCGACCTCGTTTCGCATCTGGAGAAGAGTCCGCAATGGGCTCACATGCTGGTCGTCATCACCTATGACGAGAATGGCGGCTTCTGGGACCACGTCGCGCCGCCCAAGGCCGACCGCTGGGGCCCGGGCAACCGCATCCCGGCCTTCATCATCTCGCCCTATGCCAAGATGGGTATCGTCGACCACACCCAGTACGACACCACCTCGATCCTGCGCTTCATCACCAACCGCTACGACCTGCCGGTGCTGCCCGGCATCGTCGCCCGCGACAAGGCGCTGCGCAACAACGACCAGCCGCCGATGGGCGATCTGACGGCGGCGCTCGACCTGACGAAGTAGCCTTTCAGAACTTGGCTTCCTCGCCCCCGCCAGCGGCGGGGGAG
>CCNB01000026.1:59883-61049 GCA_000824785.1 Mesorhizobium plurifarium
GGGGGCTTCGTAGGGCGCATTGCCTCGAAAACTCTAAGGTCCGCGCCAGCCCCCCGCTCCGTCTCGGCTTCGCCGAGCCACCTCTCCCCCACATTCGTGGGGGCGAGGAAACGCTAATCGCCTAACGCCTTGCCCTAGCGAATTCCCGTCCGTTATCAATGGCCTCCAAATCGGAGGCCATGCGATGGCAGACCTTAAAGTCAGAACCCGCAATGTCGGCGCGCTCGCCGTCCTGCCGCCGGGCGGCCTGCCAGCGGTGACGACGCCGACCGGCGGCACGGTCGATGTCGTCACGCAGGTGAGCGCTCCGGGCTTCAGCCCGCTCGACCTGCTCTATGCCTCTTTGGCCGCCTGCATGGTGCTCAGCGCCCGCATCGCCGCAACGCGCCTCGGCGTCGCCGACCGGCTTGGTGAGGTAAGGGCAGATGTCTCCGGTGAGAAAGCGAAGGATGGGCCCGCGCGCATCGAAACGTTCACCATCAAACTGGAGATCGCCGGCGACCTCGATGCCGCCACCAAGCAGCGGATCCTCGCCGGCGCCGAGGACATCTGCACGGTCTCCAACACGCTGCGCGGCACGCCCGCGCTGCACGCGACGCTGGGGTGAAGCCGATGGCGCATCTCTCCGCGATCGACTATGCGACCGCCTCCGACGATATCCGCGCCGAGCATGACCGCGAACTCAAGCTGCGCGGCCGCATGACCAACATGAAGCGCATCCTGCTGCATTCGCCGGCCGCTCATCGCATCTACGCCGAATGGTTCACGCTGCGCGACCTGCTGAAGCCGACGCTCGACGACCGCGCCATCTGGCTGTTCTCGAAGGCGATTGCCGAGACGATGCGCGCCGAGATCCCCGTGACCTTCTTCCGCCGCGCGCTGATCGACAGCGGGTTCGAACCCGAGGGGATTGCGCCTTCGGCCGACGAGGCGCTGCTGATAAAGTTTGGCAAGGCGGTCGCCGCCGATGCCAACGCCGTTCCGGACGTAACCTGGGCCGCGCTCAAGGCGCGCTATGACGAGACGCTGCTGGTCAACCTCACCGCCTTCGCCGGCATCATGGTGGCGACCTGCGTGTTCACCAATGCGGTCAAGGTGGATCTCGATCCTGAGCTGGAGACGTATCGCAGAAAAGGTTGAGGCCGAGATCCTTCGCGCCCCCCTCT
>CCNB01000026.1:61059-62084 GCA_000824785.1 Mesorhizobium plurifarium
CCACAAGGGGGGAGATCAGCTGCCGTCGCCGCTTTCGCCAATCTCCAGCGTCGCAAGAAAGAGCGCCGCCGCCCAAGCTGCCAATCTCCCCCCTAGTGGGGGAGATGTCCGGCAGGACAGAGGGGGGCGCTGTCCCTCCAGCTTCTCCGATGGATCTCACTCACCTCCGCAGGAATCGGGTGGCCGAGGCGCGTCCTTCTCCCCACTTTGGTCGCATCGAAGGAGCCGACCCATGACTATTCATTCCCTCAGCACCAAGCGCGTCAGCCGCTCCGCCGAATCCCACGTCGCGGCGCAAGACTGGCGCGGCATCGTCTCAGACCTCAACGCCCATGGCTGCGCCGTCATGCCCGGCCTGCTGTCGGCCGAGGAGTGCGCCGACCTCGCCGGCCTCTATCCGCATGAGGAGCATTTCCGCAGCCATGTCGTGATGGCGCGCCATGGCTTCGGCAAGGGCGAATATCGCTACTTCAAATATCCGCTGCCGGACCTGATCGACGGGCTGCGCACCGCCCTCTACCCGCGCCTCGCAACCGTCGCCAACGACTGGAACGAGAAAATGGGCGTGGCGCAGCGCTATCCGGCTGAGCACGCCGCTTTCCTGGAGCGCTGCCACGACGAGGGCCAGACGAGGCCGACACCGCTTCTCTTGCAATACGGCCCTGGCGACTTCAACTGCCTGCATCAGGACCTCTACGGCGCGCTCGCCTTTCCGCTGCAGGTGGCGATCCTGTTGTCCGAACCTGGCGAGGATTTCACCGGCGGCGAATTCGTGCTCACCGAGCAGCGCCCGCGCATGCAAAGCCGCGCCGAGGTGGTGCCGCTCAAGCGCGGCGATGCTGTGATCTTTGCGGTGCATAACCGGCCGGTGCAGGGCACGAAGGGATATTACCGGGTGAATCTCAGACACGGGGTCAGCCGACTGAGATCAGGACGGCGACATACAGTCGGAATTATCTTCCACGACGCGAAGTAGGCGCAGCGCTGTTCCTCGCCCCCGCCGAGGCGGGGGGGAGGGGTCCGCG
>CCNB01000026.1:62094-90749 GCA_000824785.1 Mesorhizobium plurifarium
AGAGGGGGCCTTCGTAGGGCGCTCCCCTCTCCGTCTCGGCTTCGCCGAGCCACCTCTCCCCACATTCGTGGGCGAGGAACCTTCATCCTGCGGCGCTTCTGCCTCTTCCCCTCGCACCCTCATTCGCGTACACGCCCGGGCAAATCCCGCCACGCCAGCCCAGTTTCCCGGACCGTCCCATGATCCGTCTTGAAAATATCGGCAAGCAGAACGGCCGACAGATCGTCTTCATCGAAGCTTCGGCCGCCTTGCAGAAGGGCGAGAAGGTCGGGCTGGTCGGTCCGAACGGTGCCGGCAAGACGACCTTGTTCCGCATGATCATCGGTGAGGAGCAGCCCGACGAAGGCCAGGTCTCGGTCGATCGCGGCGTCACGATCGGCTATTTCAGCCAGGATGTCGGCGACATGGGCGGTTTGAGCGCCGTCGCCGAGGTCATGGAAGGGGCGGGGCCGGTGAGCGCTGTTGCCGCCGAGATGCGCGAGCTCGAGCACGCCATGGGCGATCCCGAGCGCGCCGACGAGATGGATCAGATCATCGAGCGCTATGGCGAATTGCAGCACCGCTTCGAGGAGCTCGACGGCTATGCGCTGGACGGCCGCGCCCGCGAGGTTCTCGACGGCCTCGGCTTCTCCCAGGAGATGATGGACGGCGACGTGGCGAAACTTTCGGGCGGCTGGAAGATGCGCGTCGCGCTCGCCCGCATCCTCTTGATGCGGCCCGATGTCATGCTGCTCGACGAGCCGTCGAACCATCTCGACCTCGAAAGCCTGATCTGGCTGGAGAAGTTCCTCAGAGATTATGACGGCGCGCTGCTGATGACCTCGCACGACCGCGAGTTCATGAATCGCATCGTCAACAAGATCATCGAGATCGACGCCGGCGCGCTCACCTCCTATTCCGGCAATTACGAATTCTACCAGGAGCAGCGGGCGCTGGCCGACAAGCAACTGCAGGCGCAGTTCGAGCGCCAGCAGGCGATGCTGGCCAAGGAGATCGCCTTCATCGAGCGCTTCAAGGCGCGCGCCTCGCATGCGGCCCAGGTGCAGAGCCGGGTGAAGAAGCTCGACAAGATCGACCGCGTCGAGCCGCCAAAGCGCCGCCAGACGGTGGCCTTCGAGTTCCAGCCGGCGCCGCGCTGCGGCGAGGACGTGGCGACGCTGAAGGGCATCCACAAATCCTATGGCAGCCGCAATATCTATTCGGGCCTCGACTTCCAGATCCGCCGGCGCGAGCGCTGGTGCGTGATGGGTGTCAATGGCGCCGGCAAGTCGACGCTTTTGAAGCTGGTCGCCGGCGCCTCCGAGCCGGACGAGGGCACGGTCGCGCGCGGCCCAAGTGTCAAAATGGGCTATTTTGCCCAGCACGCCATGGAGCTGCTCGACGGTGAACGCACCGTCTTCCAGACGCTGGAGGACAATTTTCCGCAGGCCGGCCAGGCGCCGCTGCGTGCGCTGGCCGGTTGCTTCGGCTTCTCCGGCGACGAGATCGAGAAGAAGTGCCGCGTGCTGTCGGGCGGCGAAAAGGCCCGCCTGGTGATGGCGCTGATGCTGTTCGATCCGCCCAACCTGCTGGTGCTCGACGAGCCGACCAACCACCTCGACATCACCACCAAGCAGATGCTGATCGAGGCGCTGTCGCAATATGAAGGCACGATGCTGTTCGTCTCGCACGACCGGCATTTCCTGGCGGCGCTGTCGAACCGGGTGCTGGAACTGACGCCCGACGGCATCCACACCTATGGCGGCGGCTACACCGAATATGTCGCGCGCACCGGCCAGGAAGCACCGGGGCTGAGGAGCTAGCGACGAAACTCAGAGCGCGTCGTAGACGGCGTCGATCAGCGCCTTGCGGCGCGGGTCCACATCGTCGAACCCCAGCATGTGGTTGGTGACGTAACCGAACCCCAAGCCGGCACCGGGGTCGGCAAAGCCGATGGCGCCGCCCCAGCCGGTGTGGCCGAAGGTTTGAGGCGATGCGCGGCCGGCATAGATAGGATCCTCGATCTGGTAGCCGGCGGCAAAGGCAGCCGGCAGCGCGAAGCTGTCGTCCAGGCCGCGAAAGCGCGGCCTCGCGGCCTCCTCGATCGCCGCGCGGCCGATCAGGCGCTTGCCTTCAAACGTCCCGCCTGCCGCCATCATGCCGTAGACGCGCGCCAGCGCATGCGCGGTGGACTGGCCGTTGCCACCGGGCACCTCTGCGGCGCGCCAGGCGCGGTCGTTTGGCGCCAGGGCGCGGGGCGCCGGGTTGTCGCATGCGTGGGGAAAGGGCGAGGCGCGCACGAACTCCACCCATTCGGAAGCTTTCGGGCCCTCGATCATCTCGGCGGCCCGGAAATCTTCCGCTTGCGGCAGACCGACATGGAAATCAGCCCCAAGCGGGCCGGCGATCTCTTCCGCGATGAAGCACCCGACGCTGCGCCCGTCGACGCGCCGCAGCACCTCGCCGGCGAGGTGGCCGTAGCTGAGCGCATGATAGACGCAGCGGCTGCCGGGCTCCCACAGGGGCGCCATGGCGGCAAGCGCGTCCGTATAGGGTGTCCAGGCGAGCAGGCTAGCCTCGTCCATCGGCACGGCGAGGCCGTTCAGCCCGGACTGGTGCGACATAACCTGGTCGAGCGTGATGCGCTCTTTGCCGCCTTCTGCGAATTCCGGCCAATAGCGCGCGACCGGAGCGGCATAATCCAGCTTGCCGCGCTCCACCAGCATCGCGATCGCCAGCGCCACGACGCCCTTGGTCGAAGACCAGACATTGATCAGCGTGTCACGTTGCCACGGCCGGATGCGCGCGGCATCCGCATGGCCGCCCCAAAGATCGACGACGGCCCTGCCGTCGGCTACGACCGAGACGCCGCCGCCATGCTCGAGGCCTTCAGCGAAACACCGGGCGAATGCATCGCGCACGCCGGCAAAACGCGGATCGCAGAAGCCTTCGATGTTCATAGCCAAAGTCCCACCAGGTGCCGACGGATGAATCTGTCCAGACCGTCACGGATTGACGCAGTTTGCCACCAGCACCTCAGCCGAACAGCTTTGTCACGAAACCGCGGATCCAGGCATGCTGTGCCGCGTGGTGGACTTCCATCAACCGGTCCTGCTCGTCCCGGTCTTGCGCGCCGAGCGTTCCATAGGGCGCGCCTTGCCGTTCCTGCCAGCGCCGGAAGCCGGCCGGGCCCTGCTCGGCATGGAATTGCAGCGCATAGGTCTTGTCGCCGATCCGGAATGCCTGATTGGGGAAGGTCTCGCTCGAGGCGAGGTGCACGGCGCCCGCCGGCAGGGCGAAGGTATGAAAATGGTTCTGCGGCAGGAAGAGCAGTCGGTCGAGGAAGTCGCCGGCCTCGGGCGTCGGCGTGATCTCGAAATAGCCGAACTCCCTGATGCCGCTTTCCACCGGCCCGACATTGGCGCCCAGATGCCAGGCGATCTGCTGCGCGCCCTGGCAGATGCCGAGCAGCGGCAGGTCGTTGTCCAGGCAGTGCTCGATCAGCGCGGCTTCGTCATCGAGGAACGGATGCTTGTCGGTGTCGAAGACGTTGAACGGGCCGCCATAGATCACGGCGCCGTCGACCGCGTTGAGGTCGATCGCCTCGCCCTTGAACGGCATCGCCGTCGTGACCGCATGGCCGTTCGCTTCCAGGGTCGTCTGGACATGATCGTCGCCCGGTTCCTCCGAGTGCCTGACCAGAACGATGCGCTTCATCGGAGGCTCCTGCCGCTTATCCGTAGGAAACGATAAGGCTAAGCGGCCTGTCGGAAATGTGCCAGCGCCCAGTTACGGCTGGACGCCGGCAAGCCGCTCAGGCGCAGCGCCGAAGGTCACCCCTTCGCCAAGCCGCGATCGATCAGCCGGGCAAGCCGCGCCGAGAAGGCCTTGGCGTCCGCCGGCTTGTCGCCGTCGAGCACCCGCGCCTCGTCGTAAAGCAGATGCGCGGCGTCTTCCTTGAACGCCTTCTCGTCGTCGCCGAGCTTTGCCAGCGCCGCCACGCGCTCATGGCGCGGGTTGATCTCGAGGATCGGCTTGGCCGCCTTGTCGAGCCGGCCGGCGGCGTTGAGCAGGCGCTCGAACTGGCGGTCGGGGCCGTGCTCGGGCGCGACCAGGCAGACGGCGCTTTCGGTCAGCCGGTCGGAGGCCTTCACGTCCGACACCTCCTCGCCGAGCGTCGTCTTCACGAAAGCCAGGAAGGACGCGACATCCGATGACGTCTCGGCATCCGGCTTCGCCGCATCGTCGGGCAGCGGGATGTCGGCAAGCTCTGCCGCGCCCTGCGTCACCGACTTGAACGGCTTGCCGTCGAATTCCGGCGCCATCGTCACCCAGAAACTGTCGACCGGGTCGGTGAGCAGCAGCACCTCGATGCCGCGGGCGCGAAATCCTTCGAGCTGCGGCGAGGCTTCCAGCCTGGCGCGGTCGTCGCCGGCCATGAAGAAGATCGCCTTCTGGCCTTCCTTCATCGCCGCCACATAGTCGGCAAGGCTGCGCCAGCCTTCGCCCGAAGCGGTCGAGCGGAAGCGGGCAAGCTTCAGCAACTGCTCGCGCCGCTCGTAATCCTCATAGAGACCTTCCTTGAGAACGACGCCGAAATTCTCCCAGATTTTTATGTAGGTTTCGGCATCGTTTTCGGCGGTCTTGGCGAGGTCGCCAAGAACGCGGTTGGTCACGCCCTTGCGGATCGAGGCGAGCAGCGGGCTTTCCTGGATCATCTCGCGCGACACGTTGAGCGGCAGGTCGGCGGAATCGACCAGGCCGCGCACGAAGCGCAGGTAACGCGGCAGGAGATCGGCATCGTCGGTGATGAAGACGCGTCGCACATAGAGCTTCATGCGGCCCTTGCGGTCCTGGTCGAACAGGTCGAACGGCCGCGATCCGGGCACGAAGGCGAGCACGCTGTATTCCTGCCGGCCCTCGGCGCGGAAATGGATGGTCGAGGCCGGCTCGTCATACTGGCCGGCGATGCTGCGGTAGAAATCGGTATATTCCTCCGGCTTGATCTCGCTCTTCTGCCGCACCCAAAGTGCCGTGCCGTCGGCGATGTCGCGCGGCTCGGCGCCGGGTTTCTCGACAAGCGTGATCGGCACCGGCACATGGCCGGACTGCGACTTGGCCAACCCTTCGAGCCGGTAGGGCGTGGTGTAGGAGGAAGCACCCTCCATCAGATGCAGCACGACGCGCGTGCCGCGCTTGGGCGCCGCCTCGAGCGGAACCGGCGCGATCTCATAGGTGCCCTTGCCGTCGGACGACCAGCGGAAGGCCTCGTCGCTGCCCGCCTGGCGGCTGATGACGTCGACCCGGTCGGCTACCATGAAGGCCGAGTAGAAGCCGACGCCGAACTGGCCGATAAGCTGCGTGTCCTCCGCCGCCTTGCCGGCCTCGACGCGCTCCATGAAGGCGCGCGTGCCGGAGCGCGCGATGGTGCCCAGCGCCTCCGCCATCTCGTCGCGGCTCATGCCGATGCCATTGTCCTCGACGACAAGCTCCCTGTTGTCCGGATTGGCCGCAATGGTGATGCGCGGCTTCGGATCGTCGCCCAGAAGCTCAGGCCGGCTCACCGCCTCGAAGCGCAGCTTCTCGCAGGCATCCGCCGCGTTGGAGATCAGCTCGCGCAGAAAAACATCGCGGTCCGAATAGACCGAGTGCACCATCATGTGCAGCAGCCGCGAAACGTCCGCCTCGAATGTCCTGGTTTCCGCCGTCTTGGTGTCCGTCGTCATTCAAAATTCCTGGGTTGGTCGTTTTGTCCGCCGCGCCAACACGCGCCGGGTTTCGAATCTTCAGCCATTGTTGCTTGTGGACGCGCGCCCTGCCAGCGCTGCGGGCGCCAGCGAAACCATGTCCGGCGCCAGAATATTGTGGCGACGGGCGAAGGCAACAAGGGTTGCCCGCACCGTCTCAGCGTCGATTTCGCCGGCAATGCCGGCTTTGCAAGCATTGAGCGCGATCATATGTGCGCTGCTCCTGCTCGTGGCCGGCCAATCCTGCAGCATGGCATAGGCTTCCGCCACGTTCTCAAGCCGCACCGGCAAGCCCATGCCGACAAGCACCGTGACAGGCTCTTCAAAGCGGTCGTGGTTCATGGTCTGGATCCTCTTTCGGATGGATGCCCACGGTGCCCGGGCGGAGCCCTCCAGCCAGCATATGCCGGCGCGGGTAGGGCGGTTGCAGCACGACGCCGTGCGGCCGGGATTGGCTTATGGCGGGAAAGGCGTGCACAACCACCGCCCCGGCCGGCGTGGTGTGCGTCGCTGAAATCTGCTGCCTCAGCCGCGGCGGCGGCAGCGCTCTATGCGCCTTGGCCAGGGCCTCGATCCAGGCGGCGACCGCCAGCGGCACCGGCGCGCGCCCCTCGATCCAGCGCGTCGCATCGGTCCTGGAACAGCCAAGCTCCTGCGCGAGGTCTCCGGCGTCCCATCGCAAGCTTTTCAGGCATTCCCGCAAACGTCCCGCAATCATGGCAATCGTGTTCCTACCCCGTCTCAATGCAGCTTGGCGGATCCCGCCCGCGAGGGGCGGGACCGATCTCGCTCAGCTTCGCGCGGATGTTTCAGTGGCTGACACCTGCTGCGCGGCGAGGAACATCAGCGTCGAGGCGACCGTCCGCCGGTTCCATCCGGCGGCTTCGGCTGCGTCGAGCAGGCCTGCCAGCAGCGGCTTCAGCGCGCTTCGGCATTCGGTTTCATAGGCGAGGAATTCGCTTGCCGAATGCGTCGGCGCGGGAATCGAGCCATCTGCGCTCATCATGTTCATGAGGGCCTCCCAAGTTTTGGTGAAACGCCCGCCCCCGTAGCCGGGAGCGGGCTCCCATCTCTATCTCAGAAGTCCATGCCGGCGCCGGCCGGCACGGCCGGCGCGGTTTCCTTCTTCGGCTTTTCGGCCACCATCGCCTCGGTGGTGACGAGCAGACCGGCGACCGAAGCGGCGTCCTGCAGCGCGGTGCGCACCACCTTGGCGGGGTCGATCACACCCTGCTTGTAGAGGTCGCCATATTCGCCGGTCTGGGCGTTCCAGCCATAGGCGAAGTCCGTCTTCTCGCGCAGCTTGCCGACGATGATCGAGCCTTCCGATCCGGCATTCTCGGCAATCTGGCGCGCCGGGGCCTCGATCGCGCGCCGTACGATGTCGACGCCGTATCTCTGGTCGGGATTATCGACGGCAACCGCGTCGAGCGCCTTGGCCGCCCTGAGCAGGGCGACGCCGCCGCCGGGCAGGATGCCTTCCTCGACCGCGGCGCGCGTGGCGTGCAGCGCGTCGTCGACACGGTCCTTCTTCTCCTTGACCTCGACTTCCGTCGCGCCGCCGACGCGGATCACCGCGACACCGCCGGCGAGCTTGGCCAGCCGCTCCTGCAGCTTCTCGCGATCATAGTCGGAGGTGGTCTCCTCGATCTGCGCCTTGATCTGCGTGACGCGGCCCTGGATCTCCTCCTTCTTGCCGGCGCCGTCGACGATGGTGGTGTTCTCCTTCTCGATCGCGACCTTCTTGGCGCGGCCGAGCATCTCCAGCGTGACATTCTCCAGCTTGATGCCGAGATCCTCGCTGATGGCCGTGCCGCCGGTGAGGATCGCGATGTCCTCCAGCATGGCCTTGCGGCGGTCGCCGAAGCCGGGAGCCTTGACGGCGGCGACCTTCAGCCCGCCGCGCAGCTTGTTGACCACCAGAGTGGCCAGAGCCTCGCCCTCGACGTCCTCGGCGATGATCAGCAGCGGCTTGCCGGACTGCACCACGGCCTCAAGCACGGGAAGCAGCGCCTGCAGGTTGCCGAGCTTCTTCTCATGGATCAGCACATAGGGCTCGTCGAGCTCGACGCGCATCTTGTCCTGGTTGGTGATGAAGTAGGGTGAGAGATAGCCGCGGTCGAACTGCATGCCTTCGACCACTTCCAACTCGGTCTCGGCGGTCTTGGCTTCCTCGACGGTGATGACGCCTTCGTTGCCGACCTTTTCCATGGCCTCGGCCAGGAAGCGGCCGATCTCGGCATCGCCGTTGGCCGAGATGGTGCCGACCTGAGCGATCTCGTCGTTTCTGGTGATCTTGCGCGCGTTGGTCTTGAGTTCGGCGACCACCGCATCCACCGCTTTGTCGATGCCGCGCTTCAGATCCATCGGGTTCATGCCCGAGGCGACCGCCTTGGCGCCTTCGCGGACGATCGCCTGGGCGAGAACGGTGGCCGTCGTGGTGCCGTCGCCGGCGAGGTCGTTGGTCTTCGAGGCGACTTCGCGGACCATCTGGGCGCCCATGTTCTCGAACTTGTCCTCAAGCTCGATCTCCTTGGCGACGGTGACGCCGTCCTTGGTGATGCGCGGGGCGCCGAACGACTTGTCGATGACGACATTGCGGCCCTTGGGGCCGAGGGTGACCTTCACCGCGTCGGCGAGGATGTTGACGCCGCGCAGCATGCGCTCACGGGCATCGGAATGGAATTTGACTTCCTTGGCAGCCATTGGATCACTCCTTCTAGGCAGTTTTCATTGACTGGTTGCGGTTCGATCGAAGCCCCGATCAGGCGGCTTTCTTCAGCGTCGCGGCCTGCTCGATCACGCCCATCACGTCGCTTTCCTTCATGATGAGCAGATCCTCGCCGTTGAGCTTGATCTCGGTGCCGGACCACTTGCCGAACAGGATGCGGTCGCCGACCTTCACGTCGAGGGGCACGAGCTTGCCGCTCTCGTCGCGGGCGCCTGGGCCGACGGCGATGACTTCGCCTTCCTGCGGCTTCTCCTTGGCAGTGTCGGGGATGATGATGCCTCCGGCCGTCTTCTCTTCGGCCTCGATTCGGCGGACGAGCACGCGGTCATGCAATGGACGGAACGTCATATCGTTCTCCTTCAGGACAAACAGATTGCGAGAGGTTCCTCCGCTCCGGACCGGAAGGTCCGGAGCGGGGCGCGCGACCCTTTCGGCGTCGCGCGCATGTCGAGCTAATTTTGCCTTCTTCTACTTTCAAGGGGATGTCGAAAAAATTTTGGCACTCTCGACCCTTGACTGCTAGTGCGCTGAAAACATGCGGTAAATTCGGTAGCGCCGGTGAGGGAAAGGCTTGAATTCGCGATTGAGGTGAACAAAATTATCGGCGCCCGGCAGCGCCGGAACCGACAAAAAATTAAACCCTGAAACAAGGAGTTTTTGGAGACGGAGGCAGAAATGGACCGACAGACACTATCGCCGATCATTCCTTCCCTTGCTCCCGAAATATCGGACCTTTCGCTCGACCGGCTGCTTTCGCCGGCCAGCCATTTTCAGCACCCACGAGACGTGCTGGAGGACGGCTCGCTCGACATATGGGAAAAGCGGGCGATCCTTTCGTCCTGGGCTTCCGACGCCTGCGCCGTGGAATCGATGCCGGCGCTGCGCCAGCCGCCGGGCGCCGAGCGGCCGGTCTCCTTCGACGACATCATGGATGCGCTGCGCCGGCTCGACGCAACCGCACCGCCGCCCAGTCGCCCTGCCGATGACGACCAGCGTCAAATGGTCGAGCGGCTGAGCGCGTGAGGGCCGAAGGCGATGGCAAGCACGGTCAGCAGGGAATTCCGTTTGCAGATGAATGGCTATGGCCTGACCACTGCCGAGATCCATTATCATCTGCCCGACCATCCCAGCCTGCTTCAGCTCTATGTCTGGCAGGACTATGATCTGGCCCCGGATTTCCCCGCGCTGAAGGGCTTTCTGGGCTTTTGGGAGCGCGAGCTGGCGGGCGCCCTGCATTCGATCCGGGTCGCGCACCATCGGCTCATCAGGCCATCGGAATGGCGGGCCGTCGATGGGATCATCGCGATCCATTGAAGATCAGCGCCCTGAGGCGGTCGCGTTGCGCGGCCGCCTTCCTTTCATCTTTTACCCGCCCGCATGCCGACGAAAAGCGTGACTTTCATGACCTTGAAGGCGGTTCATGGCCGGGTCTTGACGTCCCGGATTTGAATTCCCAGATGGATTTTGCCGGTGCTTTGAGAGACCGGCAAAGGTCAAGGGGCGCCGCTTCCTTGGCGCTCCTCGTATCTATGTTGCTCAATGGAGGATGTAGCTATGAGAACCACCTTTGACTTCAGTCCCCTGTTTCGGTCGAGCATCGGTTTCGATCGAATGTTGAACGCGCTCGAAACGGCGAGCCGAATCGAAACCGTCGACAATTGGCCACCCTACGACATCGCCAAGACCTCGGAAGACGACTACCGCATCAGCATGGCGGTGGCAGGCTTCGCGCAGGACGAACTGGACATTACCCAAGAGCAGAACATGCTCATGGTCTCGGGCCAGAAAGCCGGCGAGGACAAGGGTGAGTACCTGCATCGAGGCATCGCCGGGCGCGCGTTCCAGCGCCGTTTCGAGCTTGCCGACCATGTCAAAGTCGTCGGCGCCAGCCTGGTGAATGGCCTGCTGACGATCGATCTGAAGCGTGAGATTCCGGAAGAGATGAAACCGCGCCGGATCGAGATCGCAGCCGACAAGGCGATGCCCAAAGGCGCGACGAAGAAGATCGAAGGCGAGAAGCACGCGGCCTGAGGCCTTCTTGTTAGCGCTCCACGCAATGCGCCGGGCACATGGCCCGGCGCAACAGGGGGCCGTTTCAGTCCGACGAACAGAAAGGAGGAAACCATGAGTGTCCGTGATCTGATTCCCTGGGGCCGGAGCAACGGCAACCAGGTTCCAAGCCTGTTCCGCGACGGCGAACGCGATCCGTTCCTGTCGCTGCATCGCGAGGTGAACCGCCTGTTCGACGATGTTTTCCGCGGCTTCGACAGCCGGTGGCCGTCTATTGGCGGTGCCTCCGCCCTCGGCACTGGTTGGCCGAGCGTCGAGATCTCCAATGGCGAGAAGGAGATCAAGGTGACGGCCGAGGTGCCCGGCCTCGAACAGAAAGACATCGAGGTCCTATTCGACGACGGCGTGCTGACGCTGCGCGGCGAGAAGCGCTCCGAGACGGACGACAAGGACAGGCAATTCTCCGAACGCTATTATGGCCGCTTCGAACGCCGCATTCCCGTCGGCTACGAGGTTAAGGAAGACGAAGTCGAGGCGCGCTTCAGGAATGGCGTGCTGACCGTCACCTTACCGAAGAGCGAGAAGGCGCAGTCGCAAGTCAAGCGCATCGACATCAAGAGTTGATGCACCGGCGCGGGGGGCGCGTCGATCGCCTCCCGCGTCCAATCAACCACATCGAACGGATGCCCGCGCGGCACAGGCCGTCGCGGCCGCTCTGGAGCGGCCGAGGTCGAGAAAATTCAAGCGGCGAGAGCTTCAATTTTCCATCCGAAAGTCTTCGCATCGGTCATGTGAATGATGACAAGCAGCGCGCTGTCTCTCCCTGTTGGAGCGCGGGCATTGAGCGCAAGGACCGAGAGAGAAAATTCACATAAGCTTGGAGCGGAAGAGCGATCACTTGGCACCCGGTCCGCATAGCACAGCACCGGCGATAACCTTAATTTTGCTTTCTTTCGCAGAGGCTTCCCGAGCGGAAGGTAAAGAGATAAATTAGCAATTCGTTAAGTACGCGTGGGGCGCGAGTAAGGGATGTGCCGTGATGAATTTCAAGTCTCTGATTAAGCGGGCCGAGGACGTCGACAAGGAATTTCAGGACCTCCAATCGGATCTGGCGGAAGCATTCGAGGACGTCCTGAAAGATGATGAACAGCCGCCGTCGGCGGACGATGACGTTGCCGGCCAGGAACTCGTGGCAAGCGACGAGAATCCGCCGCTCGCGGAGCAGCCCGAGCCAGCTTCATCGCGGTTGACGCCCCACACCCAAACGCGGCTCGCCGCCCTGGAGGCGGTCGCCGGGCTTTTCCGCGACGGGCAGGGGCATCTGCAGGAGATCGAGGCGAAGCTGGCGGAGATCGCCACCGCGCACCACATGACGCGCGAGGTCCTCAACGTCTTCCATCGCGACGTGTTGCGCTCCAACGAGCTGGAGCTGGCAAACCTCGCGCTCACCACCGAGCACAAGGCGCTTTCGGAACAATTGCTCGACGCCGCCCGCAAGCAGCGCGAGCGTGACGGTGCGGCCGAGGCCTGGCAGCAGCGCGAGGCGAGCCTCGTCCAGGATCGCGAGCAGCTGCGCTCGGCGCTGGCGGCCGTGCGCCTGGAGCTGGTGGAGATGAGCAATGAGAGCGCCAGGCGCGAGAAGGAGTTCGGCGAGATCGTCAAGGCCTTGACGGCCAAGACTGTCGAAGTCGACAGGCGCGGCGCCGAGAACAAGTTGCTGCGCGAAAAGCAGGTCGGCCTCTCGGTCGACTTGGAGCAGGCGCAAAAGCGCGAGGCGGAGGCCCGCCACAAATTCGACGAGTTCGCAGCGACCCACGCCAGCGAAACCGCCCATATCGCCGAGCTGCTGGCTCAACTCGGCAGCCACGAAAGAGAAGAAACCCGGCTGCAGAAGGCACTGGAGGCAACGCAGGCCAAGCTTGCCGAAACAGCCGAGGCGGCGCGGATCGCCGAAAGCGACGGTGCCGCCGAATTGGCGCGCAGCCAGGCGGAAATGCGGGGCCTGCGTGCCGAGATCCAGGAGTTGCAGTCGCGTCTCGACAAGGTCTCCACCGACAATGGCGAAGCCACGGACGAGATCACCAGGCTCAAGGCGCAGCTGAACGACGCCGTGACCGAACGCCAGATTGCGGAGGAAAGGCTCGCCGTCCTCAAGGAAGAGAGCGACGCGGACAAGAAGAACCTGTCGGTGGCCAGCACCAACCTCTCGCAGCTTTCGCTGCAGCAGGCGTCCGAGCAGATCCAGCTCGATATCCAGAAACAGGAGTGCGAGGATCTACGCGCCGAGGTGGAAGCGCTCAATGCCCGCATCCGGGAATTGCTTCCTTACGAGCGGCTGCATCGGGTGACCGACGCAAGATCGCGCAAGGATGCCGCGCCTCAAGCCAACGGGATCATCGCGGAAACGGTGCGTTCCGCGCCGCGGCGTGTCCCACGGCGCAACATGCGGGCGAACGCGGGCTGAGGAACCGCCTCGCCCCGGAATTGCTACTGCCGGCTATTTGCCCGCCATGCCGTCGGCTAGGTCCTGTGCCTGCTTGAGCAGCGCCGGGAAGGACGGATCGCCGGGCAGGCGCTGGGCCATGCAGGCGCGGTAGTCTGCGTCGCCTTTTTCCCAAGCGGCGTTGGCCGGGTCGGAGGCCTGAGGGTCGTCCTGATCCGAGCCTTGATCGGCCTGCTGGGCTTTCTGCGCGGCGGCGTCGGCGGCCGCCCAGATCGAATCGCAGGCCGCGATCTTCGGCACCGCTGGCGAGGCCGGCGCCTCGGCTATCAGCACGCGGTCGCCTTTGACGACCGCCACCACGACATGCTGCTCGTAGATCGGCCCGACATCCTGCGTCCAGCCGCCGAGCCGAGCCACCACCACGTCAGCGCCCTCGGGCTTCGTCAGTGAAAAGTCGAGCGTGCCGGAGAACGCGGCGTCGCTGCCGATGGCCTGGGTGTAGAAACCATCGAGCTTCAGCGCCGCGCCGATGTCGGCGGGCAGCTTGAAATCCGCTTCCGCCTCGGCCGATTTGGATTTGAGCCAGCGCTCGGTCAGCCCGCGCGTCGAGACGATGATGCTCGGACCGTCGTCGCTCTGGGCATACCGCAACCCGTCGAGCATGCCGTAGCCGATATCGGAAGCGTTGAGGCTTTCGATGTTGTTGGTGCCGGTCGCCGGGAAACCCTTGACCGAAAGCGGACCGAGAATCGCGGCGAGACGCTGCTGGAGGTCGGCCAGCGCTTTCTCGTTCTGCGCATCGATGGTTTCGATGGCCGTGTTGGCGCTTTCTTGCGCGGTGATATCGGCAATCGCCTTGTCGCGCGCCGCGATATAGTCGTCTTCCGGCGAGGCCGCGAGCGCCGTGCTGCCCGCCAGCGTGAGGAGAAGTGTCAAGACCAACCGCATGCTGTAACCCCCAAGGTTAGCGATCAAGAGCCCATGCGAGCCATCGCCCGACTTGGCGGCTTTTGCGTGGCGGAAATCAGGGTGGGAGCAAATCTTTATTCCGCTTCTCCACCTCGGCCTTGCGCAGCAGGAACCGCTGGATTTTGCCGCTCGGCGTCTTCGGCAGCTCGCTGACGAACTCGACCTCGCGCGGATAGGAATGCGCCGACAGCCGCTTCTTGACATGCTGGGCAAGCTCCTCGGCCAGCGCCTCGCTGCCCTTGAAGGCGGGCGCCAGCACCACGAAAGCCTTGACAATCTCGGTGCGCTGCGGATCGGGCACGCCGACGACAGCCGCCTCGTTGACCGCCGGGTGCTCGATCAGCGCGCTTTCGACATCGAACGGCCCAATGCGGTAGCCGGACGAGGTGATGACATCGTCGGCCCGGCCGATGAACGAAACCGAGCCGTCCGGCTCGTATTCCACCGTGTCGCCGGTTCGGTAATAGCCACCCGCAATTGCCGGCGTTTCCGCCTCGTGGTAGCCGCCAAACCAGCGCAGCGGCGATCTGGCGATATCGACGGCAAGCACGCCCGGCTGGTTGGGGCCGAGCTCGTTGCCGTCGTCGTCCAGCACCACCATGCGGTAGCCCGGCATGGCGAAACCGGCGGAGCCCGCGCGGACAAGATGCTTAAGCCCGTGATGGTTGTTGACCATCATGCCGTTCTCGGTCTGGCCGTAATGGTCGTGGATCGGCGCGGCGAGGTGCGCGTCGAACCAGCGGATCACTTCCGGGTTGAGCGGCTCGCCGGCACTGCTCACCACGCGCAGCTTTCCTTTGACGCGCGCGGCCGCTTCCGGGCCCTCCGCCATCAGCAGGCGATAGGCCGTCGGCGAGCCGGCAAGGCTGGTGACGCCGAGGCGCTCGATGATGTCGTAGGTCGATTTGGCGTTGAATGCGCCTTCGTAGAAGGTGGTGGCGATGCCGAGCTGCAAGGGCCCGGTGATGGCGTAGTAGAGCCCGTAGGCCCAGCCGGGATCGGCGATGTTCCAGAAGATGTCGTCGGGCGTGAGCCCGATCGCGTCGCGCATATAGGCGCCAAAGGCAAGCAGCGCGCTGAGCGGCACCGGCACGCCCTTCGGGTGCCCGGTCGTGCCGGAGGTCGACATCATCATGAACAGGTCCGAGCCCTTGCGCATGACCGGCTCGCAGTCGGGGGAGGCGGCTGCGATCGCAACGCGGAAGTCGATATCGCCGGCGGGCAACATGTCGCCAGGGCGAAGGATGGTGGCGATGCGCGGATGGTTGCCCACCTCGTCGAGCTTGCCGCGGTTGGCGGGGTTCGTGACCACCAGCTTCGCCTTGCTGTAGCTCAGCCGATGCTCGATGGCCTTCGGCCCGAAAGCGGTGAACAGCGGCTGGTAGACCGCGCCGACCCGCCATGTGCCGAGGATCAGCGCCACCAGCTCGGGAATGCGCGGCAGCATGCCGGCCACGACATCGCCCGCGCCCACGCCGAGATCCTTCAGCATTGTGCCGACGCGGCCGGACATATCGGCCAGATCGTCGAAGGAATATTCGCGCAATTCCCCGTCGGCCGAGATCGCGCGCAGCGCCAACCGGTTCTCGCCTGTATAGCGGCCGCAGCATTCGACATAGGCATTGATGCCGGTGGCGGGGTCGCCGTGAAGGCGCGCGATCTCGTCCTCGATGCGGAAGCGCTCGACGGCATCTTCGTAGCGCAGCAGCGCCTGCGTCTTGGTCATGGTGGTCCTCCCTCGGTGGCGGATCATCTGCCCGTGATCGCCGTTGGCGGGAGATTGCCCGAAAAGATGGCGCTGGTCGATTGCGGCGAAAGTCGAGGCAGGCAAGCAAGGTCGGCCCCATAAACGCCCCCGTTCATGGCGTTAAACGTTTCCGATCAACAAGCTGGACCCGACATCGGAATCGGGACCTGAACCGCCTAACCGCGCTTCCGATAAAGGCTCAGCGTTATGTCCTTGCCCACGCCAGCGGGCGCCAGCATGAAGTAGTCATAGGTCGCCACCTTGCCGCTTGGTCCGACCAGTCCCTTCGACCAGATCGACGCTTCCTCCACTCGCATCTCCGCCCATTGGCGCGCGAATTCAGGGCTCAGCGCCTTGAGCGGGTCGAGCACGGCGCGGATGTCGGCCGCAGACGCGTAGCCGACGGTCGCGGCGCGGAACTGCGCCATAGCCGAGCGCGCTACAACCTCCCAGTCGGCAAACAGCGCATGCCAGGCTGGGTCGAGGAAGAGCCGCTTGAGAAGGTTGCTCTTCGTCGGCTGCGCTGGATCGAAGCCGCCGAACAAATCCGCCGCCTCGTCGTTCCAGGCGATGAAGTCCCAGGCGCGGTTGAGCGCATAGGCCGGATTGGGCGAGAGCGTGGCGAGCAATGCCGCGATGCGCGGATCGGGCGAGGGGTCTTCGGGCGCCATCGCCTCGGGCAGCCATTCCGGCCTTGCGAGCTTGAACAGGTGCTGACGCTCCACGGGCAAAAGGTCCAGCACGTCGGCCAGCGCATTGAGCACCGGCGCGGAAGGGTTGGCCTCGCGGCCCTGTTCCAGCCATGTGTACCAGGTGGCGCTGATCCCGGCGAGTAACGCGACTTCCTCGCGCAGCAGTCCGCTTGCGCGCCGTCGTGTGCCGGTGCGGATGCCATGCCGCGACGGCTCGACGCGCTCGCGCATGGCGCGCAGGAAGCGCCCCAGTTCCTTGCGCCTGTCGATCTCGGCGGTCTGCTCCAGCATGCTCGTGCCTCGAAAGGGGGTAGCGACGCCACCAGTAGCATCGCTCATCTTGTACCACCTTGCTACCAGTATAAACGGGACAGCGCATCGCACAATCAAATCGCGCCGGAACGCGGCGCCAGGCAAAGGAGTCCGTCATGAACGCGCTGAAAAGTATCAGGAACATCGACTACACCGTCCTCTTTGCCCGCGACATGGAGGCGATGCGGCGCTTCTACGAGGACGTGATGGGCTTTGCAGTCCATTCCAGCCTGGGCGAGGGCTGGATCGCCTACCAGGTAGGCTCGTGCCTCCTGGCGCTCACCGAGCGCGGCGTGATGTTCGATGACGCGCCGACGCCGGCGCGCGCGCTTTCTGTGCAGCTCGCCTTCCGTGTAGCGCCGGGCCAGGTTGACCAATGCGCCGACGCGTTGCGCGATAAGGGCGTGGCGATCGAAAGCGAACCGACTGACCAGCCCTGGGGCCACCGAACGCTGTTCTTTCGCGATCCCGACGGCAATGTGTTGGAGATCTACGCCGATATTTAGCCCTGCGGCAGGTGAATCCCCAGCGCCGCCATATGCCGTTTCCAGCGGTTGCGCAGCTCTCCCGGCCGGCAGCCGATGCGCTCGTCGAGGAACTCCGCGGCGCGGATCCGGTCGGTGCGGAAATGGCGGAAATCCTGGCGCAGCTCGCACCAGGCGGCGATGAGCCGCGACGTCTCGGCATAGCCGATCATTGTCGGCCAGATGACGCGCTCGCTCTCGTCGCCCTGTTCGTTACGGTAGCGGATTCGGATCTTGTGGCCCTTGCGGATCGAGGCCCGCGCCTTCGCGATGTCGAGCCCATCCGGCAGGCTCGCGCGGCCGAGCGGCGCGCCGACGGTTGGATTGCTGACGAAGGGGCGCAACCGCTCGGGCACGACGGTGGCGATCTTGGCGATCAGGTCGCGCGCCGCGCCGGCCAGCACGGCATCGCCCTTGTCGGCCACCCACTGCGCGCCGAGCACCGCCGCCTCCAGCTCGTCCGGCGTCAGCATCAGCGGCGGCATATCGTAGTCGCGGTCGAGCACATAGCCGAGACCGGCTTCGCCCCGGATCGGCACGCGCTGTCCGACGAGGTCGGCGATGTCGCGATAGACCGAGCGGCGCGAGGTTTCGAGCTCTTCGGCGATCCGGCTGGCGGTGATCGGCCGGCTCGAGCGCCGCAGGATCTGGATGATCTGGAACAGTCGGTCGGCGCGGCGCAAGGCATGTCTCCTGTTGCCACTATGCTGGCAGCAGGCCTGGTCCACAAGCCGGGGCAGGGTGCCTGAACGGGCGCGTCCAGCCGCGAAGATTTCTTCGTCGGTCAACGACGAAGAAGTGTCCTCGCGGCCAGCCAACGGATAAGACCAATGAATTTCGTTTCGACCCGCATCATCACCGCCGACGTCAAGCGGCTCGTCGCCTTCTACGAGGCGGTGACGGGCATCAAGCTCACGCTCTACACCGAGGATTTCGCCGAGCTCGTCACGGAGGCGGGCACGCTGGCAATCGGCAGCACCCGCACGCTTCGGCTCTTCGGCGGCGATAATGTCGCGAGCCCGGCCGAGAACCGCACCGCCATCATCGAGTTCCGCGTCGCCGATGTCGACGAACAATACCGCAGGCTGGGCGGTCTCATTGACGGCGCGCTGGTGCAGGCGCCGACGACAATGCCCTGGGGCAACCGCTCGCTGCTGTTTCGCGATCCCGACGGCAATCTGGTGAATTTCTTCACGCCGGTGACGGCGGAGGCGATTGCGAAGTTTGAAAGGTGAGGGCGGTTCCTGACAAGCTCTGATGCCCACGTCGCGTTCCGTCACACCTCCCTCTGTCCTGCCGGACATCTCCCCCGCAAGGGGGGGAGATCAGATGTCGCCCCAGCTTTCGCCAATCTCCAACGCGAGAAGGTGAGCGCCGGCGCGCAAACTGCCAATCTCCCCCCTTGCGGGGGAGATGGCCGGCAGGCCAGAGGGCGGTGGGCGGGAACTCGGCGCGTCAGGCTCTTCGTCAACCGCGCGGTTGACGCAGGGCGTCATCCATCCGATATCCCGCGCAAATCTGTTCCGGGACTTCGATGACCACCGATCTCAAACAACTGGCCGCCGACACCGCCTGGCAGGACGATGTCCGCGCCGGCGTGCGTCATGTCCGCGACCTCGCCCCGCTGCCGCTCTCGCCGGCCGAGCGCGCCGCCGCGCAGGAGGCCGCGGCCGCGCACAAGGTGCGCGTGCCGAAACCCTATCTCGACCTGATCGACTGGGACGATCCCGAGGACCCGATCCGCGCCCAGGTGATCCCGTCGCCCGACGAGCTGGTCGCCACCGAGGGCGAGCTCGACGATCCGATCGGCGACCATGCCTTCAGCCCGGCGCCTCGGCTGACGCACCGCCATGCCGACCGCGTGCTCTTGTTCCCGACCTATCAGTGCGCCGTCTATTGCCGCTTCTGCTTCAGGAAAGAGTCGCTGACCTCCATCGGCCGCGGCTACACACGCGAAGCGCTGGAACCTGCGTTGGCCTATATCGCCGGCCACCCGGAAATCCGCGAGGTGATCCTGACCGGCGGCGATCCGCTGTCGCTGCCCGACAAGGCGCTGGCCGAGATCCGCGCCCGCCTGGAGGCGATCCCGCATCTCAGGCTGTTGCGTATCCACACCCGCGTGCCGGTGGCGCTGCCGTCGCGCATCACGCCTGGCCTGGTGGAGGCGTTGCAGGGCCGGCTGATGGTGACGGTGGTCACCCACTTCAATCACCCGCGGGAAATCACACAGGCCACGGAGGAAGCATGCCGCACGATGCGGCAGGCGGGCTTCGTGCTGCTCAACCAGAGCGTTCTGCTGAAAGGCATCAACGATCATGTCGAGGTGCTGGAGGAGCTCTGCCGCGAGCTGATGTATCGGCTCGGCGTAAAACCCTATTACCTGCATCATGGCGACCTCGCGCGCGGCATGGCGCACCGTCGCACCACGATTGCCGAAGGCCAGGCGCTGGTCGCCGAACTGCGCCGGCGGCTTTCCGGCATCTGCAACCCGACCTACGTCATCGACCTACCCGAAGGCGGCGGCAAGGTGCCGCTGGCCGCGAGCCATATCGAAGGGCGGGAAGGGCAGACGTGGAGGGTTCGCGGCCAGGACGGCAAGGTGTGGGAGTATCGCGAGGTACTGGCCTGAAGCGTGGATTTCCGCCGCTCAAGGCGGCCCGGCAGCCCTGTTGGGGGCAAATTTGCCGGCCGCCGGGCCTAACCGGCGGGCAGGTGGCCACCCGCCGGCTGAGACCAGCGTGGGTCGAAGCTGTCGAAACCGCACCATGTGAATGAAGGATCGCGTGCTTTTATTCCTCCGTTTGCACGATGCAGCGGACCGGAAAAGGCGCGACACTGCGCTCGATCCTTTTGGATCATCAAAGTCTGCAACTGAGAAAGTCCCCAGCTAGGTCCCTTCTAGCGATCCTTGAGCCTCGCCTGCCCCTCCCCCGGGGCATGCGAGGCTCTCCCGTTGCTGCCGGCGGGTCTCAACATTGCCCTCTTCTCGTGGGAACTGGAGCCTGCGCCCCGCATTCTATGAGCGGGGGCTGAAGGAGCGTTGTGTGAAGGCTTTGTTGGGAATTGCCGGCGGCTTCGTGCTGACCTTGGCCGTGTTTGCCAGCGGGCTCGCCTTCGCCACCTGGCTGCTCGCCGCCAAGCCGGTGCGCCAGGCAACGCCGGCGGTCGGCGTTTCCGAGCTCTGGACGAAGGACGCGCAGCCGATCGATCCGCGGAAGCAGAACCTTGAACGCATTCCCGCCCAGCAGGCGGCGGCCGCGCCCGCCAAGGCCGGCGAACCGGCCCCAAGCGAATCGACCAAGGCGGGAGGCGCAACTCAGACGACGGCGCTCGCTACGCCCACGCCGCCCGCAGCGCCGCCACTGCAGCCATTGCCGGACGTCTCTGGCCCGGGCCAGCCCGCGCCCGACGCCGGCGCGGCCCAGCAGCCGGCCTCGGCCGATCAGCAGGCGCAGCAACAGCAGCTGCCCGTTGCCCATCTGCAATGGTGCGCCACCCGCTATCGCAGCTACCGCCCGGCGGAAAACAGCTACCGTTCCTACAGCGGCGAGCTGCGTCCCTGCATCTCGCCCTATTACGACCCCGGCGGCGACCGCACCGCTTCCACCGACGCTGGCCAGAATGATCAGGCGGCCGCGAACGATCGCCCAGGCGCCATGGCCGACGACCGGGTGGGCGACGACCAGGCCGAGATGGAAGGCTACGCCCCGTCCGGTGACGGCTACGCCACCACCTATGGCGGCCCGCCGGAAGAGATTTCGCCGGGGGCCGAGGCCGCCCAGGCATCGGGTCGGGCGGTTCGAGGTGACCACGTCGACTATTGCTTCAGCCGTTACCGCTCCTACGATCCGCGCGACAACACCTACCAACCCTTCGACGGCGGCCCGCGCCGCCAGTGCGAGTAGGAGTGGCGCGTCTTCCATCTGCGATTGGCGCTCGCTAATTCAGCACCCTGCCATCGATCTCATTGACGCTGCGCGTCCCTGTCAGCGCCATGGTGACTGACAGCTCCTTGTGCAGGATATCGATGGCCGTGGCCACACCGGCTTCGCCGCCGGCGGCGAGGCCATAGACATAGGCGCGCCCGACAAGGCAGGCGCGGGCACCCAAGGCCAGCGCTCGCATCACATCCTGGCCCGAGCGCACGCCGCCGTCGAACAACACCTCCGCCTCCGATCCGACGGCTTCCGCGATCCTAGGCAACATCGAGATCGTCGAGGGGGCGCCGTCAAGCTGCCGGCCGCCATGGTTGGAAACCACAATGGCGTCGGCACCGGCCGCGCAGGCGCTCCGCGCATCGTCGGTGTTGAGGAGGCCTTTGACGATCAGCTTGCCCGGCCATATGCTCCGGATCCATTCGACGTCGCTCCAATTCAGCGTCGCGTCAAACTGATGCGCTACCCAGTCCGCTACCGCCCGGACATCGTCCTCGCCCTTGAGATGGCCGGCAAGGTTGCCGAAGGTCCAGCGTTTGGCGGTGAGCATGCGGGCCGCCCAGGCCGGATGGGCGGCTATGTCGAGGATCGTGCGAAGTTTTAATGCCGGCGGCACCGAAAGCCCGTTCCTGACATCGGCATGGCGCTGGCCCAGCACTTGCAGGTCGACGGTGAGCACCAGCGCGCCGCAACGGGCGGCGATCGCCCGCTCGACCAGCGAGCGCACGAAACCGCGATCCTTCATAACATAGAGCTGGAACCAGAACGGATAGTCGATGGCTTCAGCCACGTCCTCGATCGAGCAGATCGACATCGTGCTCATCGTGTAGGGAACGCGTGCGGCCTTGGCGGCGCGGCAGGCGAGGATCTCGCCACCGGCCCATTGCATGCCGCCGAGCCCGATCGGCGCCAGCGCCACCGGCAGCGAGACCTTCTCGCCGAGAATTGTGGTTGCCGTGTCGCGCTGCTCGACATCGACCAGCACGCGCTGCTTCAGCGTGATGCGCTCGAGGTCGGCGCGGTTGGCACGCAGCGTCTGCTCGGCATAGGAGCCGGCTTCGAGATAGTCGTTGAAGACGCGCGGCACCCGCCGCCGCGCCGCCCGGCGCAGGTCCTCGACGCAGGTCATCCCGGCCATCAGCCCCGGCGCCGCCGACGCCGCCCTGAATTCGTCGGGCAAGGTCACGATGCCTGTTGGGATATCGCGCACTGTGGGGACCACTCGTTCCATCGCCGTCCTCCCTTCGAATATTAGAGAATGCTGATCATTGAAGGCCAGGTCGTCCCTGATGTAAATTCACTTGCGAGTATACTTATCGACGGCAGCGCTCATGCCCAGAGCATCCGACGCGACCAGGCCCGTGATCCTCCAGGCGGCGTATAAGTTGTTTCGCCGCCGGGGCTTCTTCCGCGTCGGCATGGAGGAGATCGCTGAGGCCGCCGGCGTCACCAAGCGCACGCTCTACTACCACTTCGACAGCAAGGACGCGCTGTTGACTGCCGTGCTCGCTTCGCAGCACGAGCGCACTTTCGCCGATTTCCAGAACTACGGCATCGAGCTGTCGGGCGGTGCCGACGCGCTGATCGACAAGCTGTTCGAGGGATTGGTCAAATGGTCATCCAAGCCGCGCTGGGCCGGCTCCGGCTTCACCCGGCTGGCGATCGAGCTCGCCGACCTATCGGGCCACCCCGCGCGCTTGATCGCACGCCAGCACAAGGCATTGATGGAAAAGCAGCTGGAAACGATGCTTGCCGGAGCCAGGATACCGTCGCCAAAGGAGAGGGCGCGCGAGCTGTTCGTGCTGATCGAGGGAACCATGGTGATGATCCTGATCCACGGCGACCAGAGCTACTGCACGGCGGCGGCGGACGCAGCGAAGAGGTTGATGGCAGTTGGTTCCTCGCGCTCTGGTCCTTGAGAAGCGCATCATGAGGCGCGCTGTCCCGCCAACACTTGCCGATTTCCTTCATAGGGCTTGATACGTTCCAGAGACCAAGCTGAAACACACCCTCCCTACAACCGGCATGCTTGCGAAACGCTCGAGCCGGATGGTCCTGGCTCCCGGAACCCAGGAGCTACGCGCCGATGACACCCGACCAGATCAAGCTTGTGCAGGACAGTTTTCGCGAGGTCGTCCCGATCAAGGAGGCCGCCGCGGCTTTGTTCTACGAGAAGCTGTTCGCCCTCGATGGCAGCCTCAAGCCGCTGTTTCGCGAGACCGATATGAAAAAGCAGGGCGCCAAGCTGATGGCCGCGCTGGGCTTCGTCACGCATGGGCTGTCGCGCGCCGAAACCATCCTGCCCACCGTCCAGGACCTCGCCCGGCGCCATGTCGGCTATGGCGTCGAGGAGCATCACTACGCGACCGTCGGCCAGGCGCTGATCGAGACGCTCGATGCAGGCCTCGGCGAAACCTTCACGCAGGAGGTGCGCGAGGCCTGGGCCGCCGCTTACGGGCTGCTCGCCGGCGTGATGATCGCCGCGGCAAGGGATGTGCAACTGGCGGCTTGAGGCCTGTTTCCCCCGCATTTCATGGGGGCGAGGAAAGAGCCTTCACCCCACCACCTTTCCCGGATTCATCACACCAGCCGGATCGATCAATCCCTTGATCGCCTTCGTCAAATCGCGCTTCACCGGGTCGGCGTGCCTTTCATAGGCCGCGCGCTTTTCCAGCCCCACCCCATGCTCGGCCGAGAACGAGCCGCCGGCGTCGCGCAGACCTGCGTAAAGCACGCCCTCGATCGCCGCGTGCCGCTCATGCGCGACCGGCCCGTCGCAATTGATGGAGATATGCAGGTTGCCGTCGGCGAGATGGCCGTAGACGTAAGGCGCGTACGAGGCGTCGATCTTCTTCAACCCGGCCTCGATGCGCGCCACATAGGCGTCCAGCCCGCCGACCGGCACGGACACGTCGAAGGAGGGCGCCATCGGGTGCGCGCGCTCGATCTCAACGGTCTCCTCGCGCAGCCGCCACATCGCCGCAGCCTGGGCCTCCGAACTCGCGACCAGCCCGTCGAGAATGCCGGCCTCTTCCCAGACCGCCGCGAGCCCATCCTCAAGCGCGCTTCGCGCCGCCTCGATCGAGTCGGCGCCGAGCCCCAGCACCAGCAGGCAGGGCGCGTCGAGCGGCAGGCTGCCAGGCGCGTAGCCCAGCGCCCGCTGCATGAGCGAGGCGAAATTGCGCCACAGGATCTCGGCGGCGCTGAGCCGGGCGCTGGTCGAGCCCAGGAAATGCCGCGCGATGCGTTGCGCGCTGGCCGCATCCGGCACGCCGACCAGCGCCGTGGCGCTGGCGCCTGCCACCGGGTCGAGCCGCACCGCCACGCGGGTGACGATGCCGAGCGTGCCCTCCGCGCCGATGAAGAGATGCTTCAGGTCGTAGCCGGCGCTGGTCTTGAGCACCCTGGTGAGGTCGGAAAACACCCGCCCGTCCGGCAGCACGGCTTCCAAGCCCAGCACGCGGTGGCGCATCGTGCCGTTGCGAAACGCCATGATGCCGCCCGCATTGGTGGAAGCCATGCCGCCGACGGTGGCGCTGCCGCGCGCGGCAAGGTCGATGCCCGGGTCGAGCCCTTGAACGGCGCAAGCCTCTTGTAGCGCGCCCAGCGTCACCCCTGCCTGCACGATCGCCACCCGCGCGAAGGGATCGATCTCCTCGATTTGGGTGAGCCCGCCGAGATCGCAGATCAACTGACCTTGGGAAGTCGCCGCCCCGCCCGCCAGCCCCGTGCGCCCGCCCTGGGCGACAAGGCTGACGCCACGCTCCGCGCAGAACTTCACCAGCGTCGCGACGCCCTCGACATCACGCGGCCGCACCAGCGCCGAAGCGCCGAAATTGCGGGCGTCGAAGCCGGGATCGCGCGACGCGAGCTCGGCGGCGTCCCAGATGGTGGCGGTGGGGAGGAGGGTGCGGAGGGTGGGGAGGAGTGCGGCAGGCATAGGCGGCTCCGGGAGGCGGACGAGCTCTCTCCTATAGATGCGCAAGCGCGCCGGAGTCACGCCGAATGCCGGGGCATCAGCCTGCCAGTGCCGTTCTCATCGTGAACGGACCTAACCCGCCCACACCGAGCATCCCACCTTCTGCCCGCTCGCCGCATCCCGCACGGTCTTCGCATACACCCGTCGCAGGCCGGCCCGGTTGGAGGCGACGTCCTTGCTGGCGAGATACGCCGGATCGCCGACTTCCCAATGGTAGCGGGTGTTGGCAGGCGCGCGCTTCCAGGTGAATTTCGAGCGGTAAGCCACTTTGCCCGGCCTGGTGTCGGCGAAGCGGCAGTCGATGGTCGCCGGCATCATGCCTTTCGCACTCATCGCGCTGACGACCTTATCGGCGTCAGCTGTCGTCAGCCATTGGTTTATGCTGCTCGTCCGGTATGCGTCTATGCCGGTCGGCTGGTGCGTCATGCATCCTGAAAGCAGCATCAGCGCTGCCATCGCGGCACCTGTCTTGCCTGCCCGCTTGCTGTCCTGCTGGTCGATGCCCATGCCCGTCTCCTTCCTGAAGGGAGTGGAAAGTTCCGGGCAAGAGGATCGTCCGTGCGCGTCGTTTCGTATATTAGGCGCTTCACATGTCGCCGCTATCAGCTTGCGCGGGCAGGGGGAGCGATCGCCCCTGGAACGATGTCGGTGTTCTGGGCCACCTTGATCCGCCATCCAAGATGTTCCTTCCTCACCACCAGAAGCAGGATGCCTTCCCGTGTTCCGGCGGGGGAGCCGTCCGGTGCGGATGCGCCGGTCAAGGTCCATCTGTAGTGCACGGATGCAAGGCCGGGAGACAGCTCGACGACCGACGCGGCGACACCCTCCAACCGGCTGTCGCGAAACATGGTCTTGTGTGTCGCGCGGTGCGCCGCTTCGATCTCGGCCCGGTCTTTCCACCACATGCCCACGACATTGACGAAATTGGCATCCTCGCTAAACAGCGCCGCGAAGTCGTCCATGTCATGCCTGTTCCAGGCATCGGCGAAGGCGGCCGCAACGTCCTCGGGTCTGCTGATCTCCATGACGTGATCTCCCTTGCTTTCCGCCAGGCTGGGGTGAGACGATAGCGGCAGCGGCCGGCCCTGTCACCGCGCTGCCACAGAACTTAGCCGCGCCACTTCCTTAACGGCCGCGATCCCCAAAATTAACCTTTTGTTAACCATTCGCCCGGCACCCTTTAACCATTGAGTAAGGATTCGCCCGGACGTGACCTTCGCCGCCCCTTTGCACAACAAATCGATCCGCTTTCGCGCCCGTTCCTTCGTCGCTTTCACGCTGACGCCGGAGGCGCCGATCGCCGACTGGCTGGAGGGGCTGGATCGCTGGATCGCCAACTCGCCGGGCTATTTCAACGGGCGCCCGGTGGTGCTGGATCTGAACGTCCTGCAGCCGGGACCGGAGGAGCTTGCTGCACTTGTCGGCGTGCTCGGCTCGCGCGGCATCCGCGTCTATGCCATAGAGCTCGAAGGCGCAGAGCTCGGGCCCGAGCTTCCGCCGCTCCTGGCCGGCGCCAAGGAGGCGACCGCCGAGGGGCTGCTGGGCCGGGCCGCGCGCAAGGCGCGGGCGGAGGAGTTGGAAGCCGCCGCCGGGGAGCGGGTCCAGGCCGCCCAGATGACGCAGTTGGCCCCAGAGGCGCCGCAGGCGGACGTTTCCCCCATAGAGATGTCCGGCGACGAGCCGGTGGACCCCGAGCTGGCAAGGCTGGAGGCGGTCCGGATCGAGCCGGCGCAAGCCGCAAGCGCAGGGCAGGGCGCCGAGCCGGCGATGCCTTCGGCCGGCACTCTGATGATCAAGGCGCCGATCCGCTCGGGACAGTCGGTGTTCCACCCGCATGGCGACGTCATCGTGCTTGGCTCGGTCGCGTCCGGTTCCGAAATCGTCGCCGGCGGCTCGATCCATGTCTATGGCACGCTGCGCGGCCGCGCGATCGCCGGCTCGGAAGGCAATGTTTCGGCGCGCATCTTCTGCCGCAAGAACGAGGCCGAGCTGCTCGCCGTCGACGGCTGGTACACGACCGCAGAGGAGATGGAAGGCGTCTCGCGCGGCAAGGCCGTGCAGGCCTTCCTCGACAATGATGCGCTCTGCGTGGTGCCGCTGGGCTGAGTTTTTGGGGCCGGCAAGCTTCGGGCCGGTTTCGCGTGCAATTGTTCCCGAGAGTCCGTCGTGTCCAACACGGGCGGGCCCGACATAAAAACGCCAACGGAGGCTGGATGAATATGGGCAAGGTAGTCGTGGTCACATCGGGCAAGGGGGGCGTCGGCAAGACGACCTCGACGGCCGCGCTCGGCGCCGCCGTGGCCAAGACCGGCAAGAAGGTGGCGCTGGTCGATTTCGACGTCGGCTTGAGAAACCTCGACCTCATCATGGGCGCCGAGCGCCGCGTGGTGTTCGACCTCGTCAATGTCATCCAGGGCACGGCGAAGCTGTCGCAGGCGCTGATCCGCGACAAGCGGCTGGAGACGCTTTACCTGCTGCCGGCCTCGCAGACGCGCGACAAGGACGCGCTGACCGAGGAGGGCGTGGCCGAGGTTATCGCAAGGCTGCGTTCGGTGTTCGATTATGTCTTCTGCGACAGCCCGGCCGGCATCGAGCGCGGCGCGCAGCTCGCCATGCGCTTCGCCGACGAGGCGGTCATCGTCACCAATCCGGAAGTGTCGTCGGTGCGCGATTCCGACCGCATTATCGGCCTGCTCGACGCCCGCACCATGAAGGCGGAACAGGGCGAACTGATCCAGAAGCATGTGCTGGTCACCCGCTACGACGCATCTCGCGCCTCGCGCGGCGAGATGCTGTCGATCGACGACGTGCTGGAGATTCTGTCCACCCCGCTGCTCGGCATCATCCCGGAAAGCCAGGATGTGCTGCGCGCCTCCAACCTCGGCTCCCCGGTGACGCTGTCGGAGCCGATCAATTCCGCCGCGAAAGCCTATCTCGAAGCGGCAAGACGCCTGGAAGGCGAGGACCTGCCGGTGGTCGTCCCCTTCGAACGCAAGGGCTTCCTCGACCGGCTTCTCGGAAGGAGGGCCGCATGAGCATCCTCGACCTCTTCAAGCGGCGCACCAGCGCGCCGGTGGCGCGCGAGCGGCTGCAGCTGCTGCTCGCCTATGAGCGCCAAAGCCGCGGCCAGCCGGACCTCGTCTCCATCCTGCGCGAGGAGATCATGGCGGTCATTGCCAAGCATGTGCAGATCGACCAGGACTATCTCCAGGTCTCGATGGATCGCGGCGCGACCATGTCGACGCTCGAGATCGACATCCAGATCCCCAACAAGAGCGCCGTGCCGCTGGCAATGGCTGGATAGGACTAGGGTTTCCTCGCCCCCGCCAAAGGCGGGGGAGAAGTGCTCCGCGCAGCGGGGCGGAGAGGGGGCCTGCGACGCCGGCGGGTTCCCTACGATTGCTTTCCGGGCCGGCGCGTTTCCGTGACTGGCGTGACTGATCGGCCCGCGGCTTGATTGCCACGTGGTTCCCCGAATCCGCGCTGCTTCGCAGCGCGACCTTTCCCCCCTCCGGAGGGAAAGGAAGGGAGCCTTGCTGGACGAGCGTTGCCGGCAAAAAGCTCGGCGCCTTTCCTCTCCCCCGTCG
>CCNB01000027.1:0-26146 GCA_000824785.1 Mesorhizobium plurifarium
TCAAATCCTGTCCCCGCAACCAATTCCATCATAAATCAATTACCGTCCCGGTCTAACCGGGGCGGTTTTTGCGCATTTGAGCGGTGACCCCAAAGCATGTTCTCAATCCCCATCGCTCGCGCCGTGCAAGGGAGCGCTGCCGTGCAGGAACATCTCCATTTCCCGCTTCAGGAATTCGTCGTAGCGCGCCGTCAGCTCGTCTAGTACTCCCATCATCTTCATCTGGCCAATCGACCAGATGGCCAAGCCGCGATCACCGAACGGGCCTCCAGTTGTCTCCTCAACGATGGCGAACGCCTCCGCTTGAGTGAGCGGGCGGTGCAATTTCGAGCAAAGATAGGCATAGGTTGCCGGAAATTTTCTCCTGATCGCGCGCCAGGATTTCTCCGAGATCGTGGGCGTCTTAAGCGCGGCTTTGCTGACGAGCCATCCTTCCGCGGCATGGGCGATCAGCTCTGGAAGCGCCTCCGCGATGCGCGCGCCTGTCGCGTGCTGGATGAATATTTTCGCTGGTAATGGCTCGCGGCTCGCTTGCCATTCGCCCCATGCGAGCTCGACATCGAGCAGCAATGCGTCATTCGCCATCGCCTTCAGCCAACGTGCGGCTGCAGCCTTGTTTCCTCGATCAATCCAACGATCGAGGATTGCCTTCCGCGCCTCCACCGAAAGGAAGGGATAGATGGCCGAAAGCAGGCTGTCCGTTCGCGGGCCTACGCGGCGGCCCTTAGCGGGTAGCGCAATCAGGTCCGCGCTCAATCGGTCGAGTTCTCTCGTGTTGCAGCCATCGTTGCCAACGCGGATCAGACGTGTCCGGAGTGCTCGTATGAGTACCTTGTCCGCCTCAAGATAGCGGAATGTGGCGGTCCGCAGCTCCGAAGCGCTGAGGCAAGCCACGTAAGCGTGAAGCAGATTGCGTCCGAGATCATCCCGGATGTGAATCGAACAGGCTTCGATGCGGCTCAGCTTCAGCGCAAGCGTTTCGTCCTCTATTGCCGGTGTGTCGTCTGCGGCTCCGAAAGTCATGGCTCAACTGGGCTTCTTGGCGTCCTTTTGGCGATCAGCGATGCTTGTGAGCCAGCTCTCAAGCTTGACGACCTCGTCTAGAAGGTCCGCATGCGTGACGGTTTCCGGGTTCAGTGTTTCCGCCGTAGCGTGAAGTTCCTCGGAGAGACGACCGCGCGCGGCTGTGACGCTTTTTACGTCCGCTTCTTCGAGAACAGCTAGCTTGAACAGGCTCGTTCCCCTGATCGCATTGTCGAACCTTCCCAGAACGGGGAAGATGAAGTCGGCAATGCCTTGATCCCACGACTCGCGAAGCTGCTCGATGATACCTTTGGCGAAGATCGTTCGCCTGGCGTCGGCCCAACCGTCGAAATGAGGTTTCGCCGCTTTCAGCTCGGATCGGAGCGCCTGGCCCAACTGCCACGCGGACTTCGCTTTCATCGGAAGCTCAGCTTCAACGAAGCCCGGACGATTCTGTTTGCGAGCTACTGTTTGGTAGTAGATCGGCATCGCTTTCGCCTCCGCCTCCCGGCGCAGTTCGAAAAGAAACGCGAGATCGTGCGTGAAAACGACGACTTGCCGGTGCGCGGATTCTTCGACAAGCCGGGCTGCGACAGCCTTCCGATGAATGTGGTCGAGAGAGGACATCGGATCGTCGAAGACGATGCCGGAATATTGCTTCGCAGTCACCAGCTCGGCCAAAAATGCCGCAAGCGCCACGCAGCGGTGCTCGCCCTCACTGAAAATATCGCCGACCGGCTCGTCCGGCTTCTCGACGAGTGTGACCTGAAAGTACGACACCGCCGCTGCATCTTTGATCTTCTTCAGCTCGACGGGCATGCGCGCGAGCTTCAGCTTTTCGATCTCTCGGGCGAACCGCCCGCGAAGCGCGTTGGTAATGATACGGTCCGAGAGCTCCTTGTTTTTGTCCGTAACTCCGCGCTTGGCCGTATCCTTGATGGCCTTCCTGATTTCCCGCGCGTCCTTGAGCCGCTCGATCTCCGCCTTGAGGTCAGGCACCAGCGGCGAAAGCCCCTCGCGTGCCTTGAGTTCCCGATATTCATCAAGCAAGGCTGTATATTCGGGGCTGCCGTGGTCCGCCGCCAGTTGGGCTGCCCGCGCTCCTAAGCCAGCCGACGCAACCGCGAGTTCGGCTTCCGGCAGGACCGCCACCTGTTGCGGGGCCGTTGCTTCCCGGATAAACGCGCGCAGGCGCCAGGCCGCGATCAACGCACATCTGCGAACCGAAATCGCGAGTTGCGCGTCACCGAGATCACCATCAATGGATCTGATCAGCTCGAGGATTGCTTTCATGCCGATCCTTGAGTTTCGAGCGTCCGTCAGGAATGCGCGATAGCGCACCTCGGCGGCTTCCTCCTCCGCGCGCGTCCTGCTCTTCACGAAACCCTCGAAGGCGTTGCGACGCTTGATCGCATCATCACCCAGCGGCTGCTGACATAGCACGCAAAGCTCGTCATGGCCTTCTTCGTCCGGAAAATGCTTTTCGGGGTAGGCCACCTCATCGGAATATTTCCGGGCCGCCTCCCAGAGCGCGCGCCATGTCGGCTCGCCGATATGGGGTAACGGCGATGCCGCGAATAAGTCATCGGAGGCAAGCCGAGCGGCCGAAACCGCAGCGTCGCGTTCCCCGCTCAATTTCTCCCGTAATTGAAACGCGCTTGCGGAAGCCGCTTCCACAAGCCGCCTCAGCATTGTAGTACCATCGTCGAGACGGCCTTTGTGGTAGGCAAGACGCGTCGAGGCGCGTTGCGGGTCCTGTGCAAGATCGCTTTCGAGCGTAATCAGCCGATGATTTTCGTCGTCGGAGAGTTTTGCGAGCAGATCCAACTGGGCGACATTCGCGATGGCAGAAAGTTCGTGGACGAACGCGCCCGCCGCCGTGGCCGGATGGAGCTTAGAGTTCTTGATTGAGAGCGGCGTCTGGGCTGACAACTCGGCGAGCTTGGCGTCCAGATTGCTTTTCAGCTTATCGCATGCGGCGGCGAGGCCCTCAAGGACCTGCATTGGCTGCGGGATGTAGGCAACCGCGTTGGTCTTCTCGACATGGACGTTTGCGCTGCGCGAGTCAAAGATGCTGATTGACGGCAGATCGGGATTCGCGGGCGTGTCGGGCGTCCATGCGAAGCTTTGCTCGACCGGTCCACGCATATAGACGAGGCTTGCCGACTGCGGCGCCTGAGGACTGCCTTCAATGTCCCTGAGAATCTTCAGCTCGCGGTCGCGCGTCCGGCACGCGTGCTTGAGAATACGGACGAAGCCGGATTTGCCTGAACCGTTGTCGCCATAGATTACAGTGAGGCCCGTCTTGGAGAATTCGAGCGTCTGGTCGGGGGCGAGAGCGTTTATGCCGGTTGGTTTCTCGATCCGCAGCAGGGAAATTGGTACGCCCGTGGCTTGCTGCGCGGAGACGTGATCGTCAGACAAAACCTCATGAGGGAGCGTGGGGTCGAGACAGAGTTTTGTCAGCTGCTCCAGGTCGTTGGAAGTGAGCGGCCTGCTGGCAACAAGGCGCCTTAACGCGTCCCGCTGCCAGACCGGACGATCTAGCGACCACGACAGGATCTCGGCAAATGCGTCGTTCTCGCCGAAGACCTGCCCAAGGTCCGGCGTCGCGGAAATCGTAGCCGCTTCGTCCTTAAGCTCCCGCATCCTCACCCCGCCCCGACTTCGCCTTGAGCGACTTTAAGGAGAGCAAGACAAAGGGCTGGCCGTGATCGATATTCACGCGCAAAGACCTTTCTCCATACTCCCCCGGCGGTGCGAGTGCGACAAGCAGCCTGCTCTGGAGCGTGTGCTCTTCGCCATCGGGCGGAAGTGTCATGCGTTCGGGAAGGCGGCGGAAGAACGACGTTTCATACACCCAGACATCGTTGCCCTTCAACAAGACGAGAAGCTGGCGGATGCGCCGGCGCAGCGCGATCTCTTCCGCAGGCTCGATATTCTTCAGTATGTCCCTCTTCGCATAGGTGAGGCCACCAAGGATTTCGAACAGTTCTTCTGCGTAGGCGCTGGTCTCGTCGGTGAAAGCAATTTCGATTGTCGTGACGAGGTCATGGGAATGTGATGCTTCGTGATAGAGGCGCGTCTCGTCGGATGTCGCGTAGGCATAATCCCAATCGAAGCGCGGAATGATCTGTGGCCGCTCCTCCGAAGCAGAGTTCACCGGTGGGACAGGAGGGACAGGAGGGACAGGAGGGATAGGAGGGATAGGAGGGATAGGAGGCTCCAGCGCCTCCACCCCAGCCGGTCCACCTTCCGAATAGATGATCTGCTCGCGACGCACGCCGAGCGCTTTCGCCAACCGATCGACCGTCGTCATGGGAATGGCAGCGTTGTTGTTTTCGATCATACGGAGCTTGCGTTCGCTGACGCCGATTTCCGCCGCCATCTCCTTTTGCGTGCTCAGCCGTTCAAGGCCGTCGCGCAACTGTTTGATCGTAGCTCCTTTGGCAGTGTATTTCTTCATATACGCCTCTTCTACTTGGCACATCCTACAACAGAATGGACCACGGCGTGAGGCAAATGATCGGCAAGCGACCGGCAACGAGGCGGCAAGAACAGGCAACTGCGACCGCCACGCTGAATTGATTTGGGCAGTGACGTCCGCTAGCGTGGACAGAAGACTTAAAGCTGCTTGTCAGCTTCCGGCCCCGAAAAGCACCTGTGGAAGTTCTAACAATCGGCGATCGACGAGTTCCTAGGAGCGTGTCGATCTTTCTTGCTCGCATCACTCCGGTCGAATCGCGTGTGCTTCTCCAGGAAGTTGGAGAGTCCATTCCATCGAAAGTATGAGGCACCCTGGGGTTCGAGTCGGAAGACCGCTACATCCCGACACCCACTATCGCGGAAGCACTGTTCTGCTATCGGCGACGCTCTATCGAGAACGCAGATGCCGAAGGACGCCTGGGATAAGGTAGTGCGCGTCCCCGCACGTGCCGGTCAATCGTTTCGGGCGAAAAACAGGAGCGTCCTAGATGGGACGCTCCTGAAGCTCGCCGCATTAAGCCTTAGGTTTGCGCTTGGCTGGGGCTTTCTTGGCTGCGGTAGGTTGCGGTTTGCGTCCGAGCCCCGCCGCCTTCGCGAGCGTCGATCTTTGAGCCGCGTAGTTCGGCGCCACCATCGGGTAATCCGACTTCAATCCCCATTTCTCGCGATATTCGTCCGGAGTGAGCCCGTAGTGCACAGCGAGATGCCGTTTCAGCGATTTGAACTTCTTCCCGTCTTCCAGGCAGATGATGTAGTCCGGCGTTACCGACCTTTTGGGATTTGTGGCTGGCTCCTGTCTCGGCAACTCAGTCACGCTCGTCTGGCCAAGGCCTGTCAGTGACGAATGAATCGACGCGATGAGATTTGGCAACCCAGCGACGGGTAGTGGATTTTGGCTGACATAGGCGGATACAATGTCGGCAGTCAGCCCGACCAGATCGGCCGTCACGACTTCATTTTGATCGCTCAAGTATTCGCTCCTGGTATCGGGGGTCAAAGTCCGCCTCGCCCATTTGTCGTATATCTCAATTTTGAGCGTTGCGGAGATAAATACCACTGCGGAGGCTGTGAGATTGGGCTTTGACGGTAGGCCAACCCTTGAGGGCATCCAATTCGCCTGGGGTTCCTGGAAGCTTTTCGAACTTTCTGGGTAGCGCCTCAGCCCGGATTGCGGGTGCTTATGGACAAAGTAGGACACTAGATTAGGTATTTGGACGGTTTGGTGCGCATCGGCAGTCATGTGTGCCTTCTCGATAACGGGCGTCAGCACTCCCAAGTCGCTAGATCAGGAGTGGCAGCTTTGCGCCTCAGACGTTCAGCGGATAGTTTTTGATCCTTATAGCTGCCGTTCCCTGATGTTACGCGCCAGTTGTGGTAGTCGACCAGGGCTGGGGTCTATAGATCTACATACCGGTTGCCCATCTTTCTGATTTGAAGAATAATCCTGTGCCGGGGAGGGCAATATGGCTCCGGTAACAATCAAGACCGAGGCTGCCGTCATCAACGGCATGCCCGACAAGCGGCTGTTTTGGTCGATTATTAGCGATTACGATCTGAGAACGGGCCTTTGTGAGCTCGTGGACAACGCACTTGATCTGTGGGTTCTTAACAATCAATCGCGCGAGCTCACCATCGATGTCGAACTCGACGTTGAGCGCCAGTTAATCGCCGTTCAGGATGACGCAGGCGGAGTAACCGAGGGAGATCTGAGGCTTCTGATAGCGCCAGGTGGCAGCCGGAACGCCCCAGACGCAGATATTATCGGCGTCTTTGGCGTCGGCAGCAAGCGCGCCGGCGTAGCGCTCGGCCAGCGTGTCGAGATACGGACACGGCACAAGAAGCAGGGAAGCTTTGAGCTGGACGTAACTGAGGATTGGTTGAGGTCGCCATCGTGGGATTTGGCATCGTACACAATCCCGGACATTGCGCCGAATACCACTCGGGTAGATATTTCAGCGCTGCGGCGGACTTTCAACGAAGTAGATGTGGCGGACCTCAAATGTCACCTAAGCGAGACATATTCGTGGTTTCTCAATGAGGGATGTGTAATTCGCGTGAACGGCGAGGCGCTCTCACCAACCACGTTCAATCATTGGGCTTACCCGCCGAAATATCTGCCGCAAGAGGCAAACTTTACTGTCCGGGTGGACGATGTGGGCGATGTGCAGGTGACCGTGACAGCCGGCCTAATTCAGGACCGTCATCCGGGGACCGAAAATTACGGAGCCTATTTCTACTGCAACCGTCGACTAATCGTGAAAGAGCTCAAAACTCGCGAAGTTGGCTATTTCGTATCAGGTGAGGCTGGTGTGCCCCACCCAGATGCGTCGCTCGCCCGCGTCATCATTCAGCTACAGGGGCCGGCTCGCGCGATGCCTTGGAACAGCAGCAAGAGCGCGATCAATCCATCGCACCCGGCTTTCCAGCAAATCCGTCCAACAGTTATCCAACTCAACAGTTTTTTCAGTTCGCTTTCGCGCCGAACGAAGGCCGACTGGCCAAACGAAGTTTCCAAATACACGTCTGGGTCCGTTGAACCAATCGAGCCCGCAGATCTAGGCACGCATAAACGTCTGGTACTCCCGCCGCTCCCGCGTGTTCACATGTCCCAGACGGAGCACCTGAAGACTCGCAACAAGGGCGTGATTAATCGGCAACCGTGGACACTAGGCCTCGTCGAAGCGATGGGCGCGATTGATGTCATTGCCCGCCAGCGCTTCGATACAGGCAATCGAATGGCACTGATCCTACTCGACAGCAATTTCGAGATCGCCCTGAAAGAATTCATTGTCCACCGTGCCGATCTGTTCCCGACCAGGACCTATACTGACACCTACATTGCATCCCTGTTTCAGAACAGGCAGCGGGTGCTCGCCGACGTTACGGGGAAGGTGGCGATTCCACAGGCTCACGTCGACAAGGCGAAGCACTACTACCTGATGCGCAACAAGCTTATTCACGAGAGGGCTACAGTCGGGATAACAGAGGCAGACGTAAAGACTTATCGAGCGACGATCGAAGTTGTCCTGAAAATTCTGTTCGGATTGAAGTTCTGAGCGCTGAGAAATGACTGGTATTAATTGTAGCATTAAACTAAGGCCGATTCGATCGTCATTTCGACTGGTGGAGCGACTGCGCAAGAACGCGCAGGCGAGGATGAGGACTTAAGCCGCCAATGCTGGATTTCGCAGAATTGCCCGCAGATGGCATCAGGTTCGAACAGCTCATTCGAGAGCTATGCCTGCGTAGTGGCTTTGAAGTTCATTGGACCGGGGTGGGTCCTGATGGCGGCCGGGACTTAGTGCTCGTTGAAAAGGCACAGGGAGCGCTGGCGACGTTTGAGAGGAAGTGGTTGGTGAGTTGCAAGCATTTCGCCCAGTCCGGAAAATCTGTTGGGCTTGATGACGTTAAGGACATTACGGATGCCTGTCGCGCGGTCGGAGCATCCGGTTTCCTTTTAGCTTGCTCGACGCAACCGTCATCCACTGTCGTTCGCCGCCTCGAAGAGATAACCGCGAGAGGCGACATCGTAACTAGGTACTGGGACGGGATAGAGATCGAACGCCGGACCGACAACCCTTCCACCTTTCCGCTTCGCAGCCTCTTCTTCCCCGTAAGTTCGAAGGATCAGCCCTGGCGGATATATAACACCGAATCGCCTTCCTTTTGGGCTGCGAACTACAAAGATTATTTCTTGTATCTCTCATCGCGCACTGCGAACACGTTCCCCAATCTGTCGGAGGTCGAATACATAATCAGCCGCCTCGAAGAGGTGACTTTACCACCCGACGAAGATTGGGACATTCATACGATCCGCCCGAGAGCCGTCTACTACGACAACAAACACGACACGTTCACGGTATTTGCGGACTATCTGTTTAATCATAAGCGCAAGCACCCACCTGTCTGGCCAGACCACATCGACTCGTTCTTAAAAGACGGAGAGGGTCTGCGATCGGACGGGAATACGATGTGGTATCTCACGTCCTGGGATGTCCGGTATGTTGAGGCGATGCAGATCAGCGACCATTTCCACCTAGACCATAAGGAGTATTACGAACCCTTCATGAACAACTACAGAATAGGATCGCCTCGCGACGAGACCATCGGCTCGCTGAGCAAATTCGCCGTTCAGCGCATACTCCATCGTTAACAAGTAAACGAGAGCACCCCTGTCCTTGTCGAGGTGCGCTCTCCTCGCCGAAGAGGCTCGGGCCGACGCTGGATCAGGAACGAAGGCCATTGTCTGGCCGCGACGGGTAGAAGCGGAATGACCGCTTGTTTGCGTTTTAAGTACGAAACTGGCTCGGCCGATCACGGCCCCATTCCGGACGTTCTAGAGACGGCTTAGCCCGCCTTTAAAGGTAAGTGCTTGTTTTTATTACCGGCCGTTACCGGCTACTTTCATTCAGCGCTGACTGAACTGAATAAAGGCGCAACCCGTAATTTCTATGGGGTGCCGGGAGGAGAGCAAACTCTCGCCAAGAATCACCTATGATGGGCTCGGTCGCCTAGACGGCGGAAAGGGACGGGCCATGGGCATTCCCAAACGAGTGGCAGTGTTTCTCGACGGGACTTGGAACACCGTTGGGGACAACACAAATGTCTGGCGACTAAAGTCTCTTTGTGATCCGGCTGATCCTCAGCAGACCGTCTATTACAGTGTTGGCGTGGGTACTCAATTGGGAGAGAAGATCCGCGGAGGACTGTTCGGTTATGGTCTCGATCACGAGATTACAGATGCCTACAAGTGGCTTGTCGACAACTACAACGAAGGTGACAAGCTCTTCATCTTCGGTTTCAGCCGCGGGGCCTATACCGCAAGAAGCCTTTCGGGCTTCATATCGAAGTGTGGTCTACTCAAACCAGGCTCGCCACTTTCCATCAATCAGCTATACGACCGCTATCGCCGTCGAACGGACAAAACGATACGCGGATTGCTCCAGAGCGTCGAAAGCGGAACAACCTCCCAGGCAAACCTAACGCTCGAGGAACTGTGGCTGCTCCGGTATTCGAACCCAATCTCCATCGACTTCATAGGAATCTGGGACACGGTCGGGTCCTTGGGAATTCCAATCGGCATAAAGCGCAACATCGCAAAATATCGTTTTCTCGATACCCACCTCAGGCTCAGCAATGCGCATGCTTACCATGCCTTAGCGATTGACGAGCATCGCGCCTCGTTCAGTCCCACGCTATGGACTAAAACAACCCTTGCAGGCGCGAATCCCGCCCCGGCCAGGCCCGTCGAGAATGTCGAGCAGCGCTGGTTTGCGGGTGCTCATGCCAATGTCGGTGGAGGATATCCTAGCGATCTGTTGGCTCAGATACCGCTGAGATGGCTGATGGCGAAAGCTGCGTCTCACGGCCTTAAGTTCCGCTGGACGGTCGAAATCGATCAAACCAATGTCGATCCGCCCGTAGCAGACTCTTACGCCAGCTTTCTATGGGGCATCTATGGGCGGTTCAGTAGCCGCTATTTCCGACCGATCGGGGCGTCGCCGTCTGTCGGTACTGTCGCCACAACCTCGATAATCAACGAAACGATTGATCGAAGCGTGTTTGACCGTTGGCGAAGAAACCCCTCCTACAGGCCCCAAAACTTGGATGACTGGGCCAAGCGAAACGGGGCTGATCCGTCGAAGATCATGGGGTCTGTCTTGGCGACTGACCCGAACGTCAATGTGCCAGATTAGTCTCCGTCTATCCACCTCCTCGCGGCGCTTCTTGCTGTCGCTTTTGGTCGCGCCTCTACGCGGCACCGATAAAAACGCTCAGACAGCCGCATATTGTGTCGTTATCTGCTCTCGTAGGTCAGCGTCAACCAGTGTAGTGCTTCGGATAGAAGGTTCCCATCGCGATACCATGGCCGTGGGCATGGCGGCGTATTAACGGCAGTACGAATTCCAGTTCTGCTTGTTTCTATTTCTGGTGGACAATCCCACAACTGCAGCTATCCGTCCGTTATTTTTGACTGTATGTGAAGCGGTTGGGGGCATTGGGATCAAATGGCGAGGAAGCAGGCCCAGCGCAAATCGTTTAAAATACTGAGCCTTGATGGCGGTGGCGCCAAGGGGTTCTACACGCTTGGCGTACTAGCCGAGGTGGAGGCCGCCGTGGGCAAACCCCTGGCCGAAATCTTCGACCTGATTTACGGCACCAGCACTGGCTCCATCATCGGCACATTGCTTGCGACCGGCATGAGCGTGGAGGAAATCCACACCATCTACAAGCGCGTTCCGACGGTGATGAAGCAGCGCTCCCGTAGCGCAAAGACAGCTGCGTTGGCAAAAATCGCCCAGGAAATTTTCAAGAATAGCGGCCATGAGGCGCTGAAGACCGGGATCGGTATTGTCACCACGAACTGGCAAACCGAAAGGCCGATGATCTTCAAAGCCGACGTGGCGCAGGCTCACGGCCGAGAGGCATCTTTCATCCCGTTGTTCGGCGTAAAGCTGAGGGACGCAGTCCAGGCTTCATGCTCGGCGTTTCCCTTTTTCGAGCTGAAAACCGTCACGACCGCTCAGGGACATAACATCCTACTCGGCGACGGCGGGTTCTGCGCTAACAACCCATCCTTGTACGCGGTTGCCGATGCCACGGAAGCCTTTGGCATCGGACGCAAAAACATCGCTCTTTTGAGCATCGGCTGTGGCGTCTACCCGACACCGATAAAGACTATAACCGACTTCAGCTATTGGTCCACCAAGTTGCTATCGGTGCAGCTCCTGCAGAAGGTTCTGGAGGTCAACACCCAGTCGCTGGAGCAGTTGGGCAATGTTCTGTTCAGCGACCTTCCCATGGTCCGAATCAATGATCGGTTCTCGAAGCCTGAGCTGGCGACCGATTTGCTCGAACACAACCTGACCAAGCTCAACATTCTACGGCAACAGGGTTCAATTTCATACGGCGAGCGTGAGAAGGATGTTCGCGCGCTCTTGGGCATTTGAGGGGCACCAATGGCAGTTTCTGAAGCACAGCTAGACACTTGGTCAAATCAAGGGTCGGAACAACAATCAGCTGCCACATATCAGTCCATCCGAGAGGTTCTGGATGATCCCGCCGCCCCCTACCATTCGAAAAGCTATGAGATTTTTTTGCAGGGCTCTTATGGCAATAAGACCAATATCTGGGCCGATAGTGATGTGGATATCGTTATCTGTATAGACTCGGTCTACTACTCGGATACCTCTGGCCTCTCGGCTGCTGAGAAGCAAAACTTTGATCGGGGATTTTCCCGGGCGACATATCAACTGGCCGACTTTAAGCGCGAAGTCTTCGACTGGCTTAGGCTGAAATTCGGCGCAGGCGTTCGCATAGGGAAAAAGGCCATCAAGATCCCTGGTGGGAATGGCCGGCGAGATGCCGACGTGCTGGTGTGCGCGGAACATCACAACTACATCTCGTATCCAGCTCAGGGCGTCCCGCAATCTCGCGTGGGTGTAGTCTTCTGGACCACTGAAGGCGTGGAAATCGTCAACTACCCAAAGCAGCACCTGGAGAATTGCACAACCAAGCACCAGCAGACCAACCAGTTGTTCAAGCGCAACGTGCGGGTCTTCAAAAATATGCGGAACAAGATGGTTGATGACGGCCTGATTGATAAGGGCTTGGCACCATCGTATTTTCTAGAGGGTTTGCTATCGAATGTGCCGAACCAGCTTTTCCAGATGCCCTATCGCACCGCGGTTTCGAATGCGATCCAATTCATCATAAATGCTGATCGCACCGAGTTCACATGCGCAAATGGCTACCATTGGCTGCTACGCGATGGCCATCCGGTCTGCTGGCCACCGGCGGACTATGAAGTCTACATGTACCAGCTTCGAGCATTCTGGGCCTAGGTCGCGGCAACTGATACCTCGGTGCTCGCATCGTCACGTAAACATGCAAGGCTGCGGGGTCGGATTTGTCAAACCAGCACGTTAGGGAGCGACTTCAGGGCATCCATCGACAGTTGATGGCCGCCTACTTTGCGGGAGGCACGATGTCCGCGAGTTCGAGAGGTGGGGAGCGCGAAATTTTCGTATCCCACTTTCTTAGACATGTGTTGCCTCCAATCTACAGATTTGGGTCTGGTGATGCGACGGATCGCACTGGCCAAAAAAGCGGCCAGCTGGACATTGTAATTGAATATCCGTTCGGCCCTTCGCTACCTGCCGTCTCATCATCCGACATTCGACTCTACCTAGCAGAGACCGTAGCGGCTGTGGTTGAAGTTAAATCAAACCTGGCAAGTCAGTGGACCGAGGTCGAGCATACGGCTTCTGAATTAAGTCGACTGAATCGTGACCTGCAGCACACCATGCATATGGGACGGCGCGTGCCGGTAAAAATTCCCTTAATAGCAGTCGGCTTCAAAGGTTGGCAGACGATCAAAACGCTGAAGCGGCGGCTGGAAGAAACTCCTTTTGTCGCCGGCATTCTTGTTCTGGATAGCCAATTGTTCTTGTCGAGAGAGCCATTCGTCCGGGGTGCGGAAGAAACCGGCGATTTCGCATTGTGGGCCATGATAAGTATTATGTACGAGACAATCGCGAGCCTTCAGGCGGCTATAACAAACCCTTTCGCGTACGCTGAAGAATTTGTTAGCTTGCCATTGAAGTGAGCGCACCTATTGGGTGCCTCGTCGCCAGAGCGCTACAGGCCCACGAGAATCAATGGTCTCATTCTTCCTCGCTGTTTGGACGAGCTTTTGGCAATTGCCAGCAGTCGACAAAATGACAACGGTGCTGGCACTCGGTGGGCCTTTTCCGCTTATTTACGCTTGGTTGCGGTCAGTCTTTCGTAAGCGTACTAGGTTCTTAAAAGATGAGATTGAAGGCCTTCAGCGACAAGTGTCTTCATTGAAGTCTCAGAGCGTGATCTTGCAAGATGACGTAAGAAGGCGCGCGGAGGAAGCTGATCACTACAAACGTCAATTGCCGATCACGGCGCTGACAGAGGCAGCTCAGGAGCGGAAAGACGGGAATGAGGAGCGCGCGATCGGTGTTCTGAGGGACAACTTCGAAACCAACAAAGGACCTTTTGCAAAAATCGCCGCGGAGCTTGCCGGCCATCATACTTCGCTCATTCCTGATTTAGGCGCCCATCACTTAGGTGAGGCAATGAGGCTGAATCAAATCGCGGGTGCTTTAATGCCTGATGACCGAGAAGTGAGTGCATTTGCAACTGAGCTTCTAGAAGCGGAAGCGGAGCTAGCACACGCTGCCGGACACTACGATCCACTTGACAATAAATGGGATGATTCAAGGTTTTTTATGTATCTGGCATCAACTGCCGATGCAGAGGCGGCGTTTGATGCTCTAGTCCAGGAGGGCCTCAAAAAGCTGCGCAAAGGCCACTACCGAAGTGCCGAGCGCTTGTTGGGCCGCGCCGGCTCGCTCGGCGAGCGGATTCTTAGTCCTCTTGAGGAAGACGTCGTTTTCGTCCGACTTCGGTGGTTTCAAACCCTGCACCTGATGGATCGGCCGAGTGATCATATTGTCGAAATGGCGACGTCGTTGCGCGACAGGCTTGGGCCTTCGTCCTCGCTTGGGGCAGGCGCGGAGTACTACGCGATTGAGTCGCTTGTGAGCCTGGGGCGCTTCGACGAAGCGTTACCTCGCGTTAGGAGAAATATAGAGATCTGGACCGGTCTTGTTGGCGACGATGATTTTGAGACGAGGGCTAATAGGTTTCTTTGTGCTCGCCTGTTGGGGGCGTCCGGCGATTTGATAGCGGGCATTCAAATGTTGGATGACGTACTCTCAAGAGGAATGCTGAAATCCACTGAAAATGAGATAGAGCAGTCGTTTTCAGGCCGAATTCTCCGTTGTGAGTTCCTCTCCCGGTTGGAGCGACCGGACGCTTTAAGCGAGATTGATACCTTGATTTCGGAAGCAACCGAAGTCTTCGAAGATCGTCATCCCATTCTTCTTCGTGCGCGGGTCGTTCGTTTGGAGACGGAATTCAGGTTGGATAGATACGACGAAATACGCACCTACGTTGATGAGTTGGTTGAGGACCTGGAAAACAGCGTCAGAGAGGATGCCAGCCTGACTATTGTGGCCCGAATGTACCGCGCTGGATCATTGGCGAATACGCAAGAAATCTCTTCCGGCCTAGAAGAATTAAACGAGCTAATTGACGAATCAAAACACAGGAAGTCAATGCGAATTCTATTGGATATAAAACAGATGCATGCAGAGGTCTTACTTAATGCCGGAAAAGTGGAAGCACTTGAAGAGTATATCAATGAAATCGTCAAAGAAAAGACTGAAATTTTAGGCGAAACGCACTGGAAAACTATAGATGCGCTGCTTCTGCGGGCCGAAACTCAACTGCGACTAGGACGGAGAGATGAAGCCCGATTGGCCCTTCAGCAAATCATTCCTGAAATAGAGAATCTGCCAAACCTACCAAGGAGCAGGGGTAAGGTTGCGGCTGATTTGCTCGATCGGTCGAGAGTGGCGACGTCCGACCAAGAATGCCCTCGCTAGCCGTCCAAATGGCAGCCACGACTATCGTACATCCAAAAGGAAGCCCGCTCCCTCGTCGCTTTTGAGCTTCGGTAACGACTGCGTACTAGAGGTTCCGATCGCTTGAAAGCAACCGTTCCCGATCTAGCAGTCAGGCTCGTTAGCGCGTTGTCCTCCGTGGCTCGAGAGTGTTGTTCCTCGGGCGATTTCGGCGTTCGGCCACGGGGCGGGATCGCAATTGCCCTAGCTGCGTTCGGAACCAAAAACTCGCCCTGCCTGCCACCTGCCTGGAGACGGTGCACACGTGCGCGCTGCGGTCGGTGCAGCGCAACAAGACCGACGCAGCGGATGCGCTGGGCATCGCACATCTGATGCGAACGGGCTGGTTCTGCCAGGCGCATAGCAAGACGCAAAACTGCTACCGAATACGGCTTCTGCTGAAGGACCGGCGCAACCTGAAAGCCAATTTCATCGACTTGGAGAACGCCATCCGCCATTCGCTGATGGCGTTCGGCATCCGGCTCGGGAAGGTCGGTTCGGAGCCCGTGCTCGAGGCCGCCGGCGGCGATGCAATGACGCTTGGCCTGATGCAGACAATGCTGCCGGCACGGGCAGGCCTGCGGACGGGGTATTCGTCCTTCACAGGCTTGGCGGCGCAGCATGCGATGTGGTGTCACGACACGTCCTACATTGGCGATGCGAGGCTGGACGGCACAACATTGACGTCTGGAACGCGGGAAAGGTGCAGCGATTGAGCTACGCGAACTCATGAGAATGCGATCCCACACGGCCGTCCTGGTGGCAGCGCAAATGATCGAGGAGCTCCGCGCGAGCGGATGAGAGATGGCACAGACTTTGCAAAGGGGGAGCACGATATCTTGCCTGTAGCCGGCGCGGGGCCGCACCACGCACGAATGTCTTTGATGCTGCCCAGTAAATCCGACTGGAACATGTGGCGCGGCGGTTGCACTCGCTGAAGTCGTTCGGCCTCCGCCTGGCAAGGACGCGCGGCTTTCGAGCAGGCGGTGCGCGCCCCGGCGGGGAACGACCCGCTCACGGTCGAGCTGATGGACGCCATGGTGTCGGGGCGCGCTGCCCTGTGGAAACAGTGCTGCAGGCTGTTCGATGTCGTGAAGATCGTCGTGCGCAATGACGTGTGCCAGCGCTTCTTGGCGATCCCCGGCGTCGGCCCGGTAACGGCGCTGTCGTTCACAACGGCGATCGACGACCCGTCGCGCTTCCGCCGCTCGCGCGACGTCGCGGCCTACTTCGGGCTGATGTCGCGACGCCGGCAATCCGATTCCACGATTGACGTCCAGGGGCGTATCTCGAAGGCCGGCGACGCGGACGTTAGGCGCGCGCTCTACGAGGCGGCGTCCGGATTGATGACGCGCTTCAAGTGCGCCGACAAGGTCAAGAGCTGGGGCCAGCCGATCGCCAAGCGCTCGTGCCATCGCAAGCCCTACGTCGCCATGGCGAGCAAGCTCGGCGGTGACTATGCGCGCGCTCCGGAGCGACGGCACGTTCTTTGTCGACGATCGCGCGGCCAGCCAGGCGGACGCGGCCGGCGCGCGCACGACAAGGCCCGCAAGCTGCTGGGAGCGCATCGATGAGCAGATCAACGACAGGTCAAACGCATGGCGCCCGCACACTGACGGGCGTCGCCTGAGACAAGGAGATCGCTCCGGCGGATGAGGACCGATGCTGACCACGAACGACCGAACACACGTTATCCTGCCAGCGACCGTGCCCATCGCTGAGACGGCAGGACCGCGCTCGATTGCCGTCAGACCGATGGCAAATTGCGCCACGACGGCTCGAGCGCTGCACAACTGCAGCCGGAACACCCCGTCGCAGAGCGCGGAAGACTGCACGGCATATCGGGAGTCGACTTCGGAATCCCGAATCGTGACTCAGAGAATAGATTCGTATATAATCGCACTCTGGAAGGGTAACGACGGTTTTTCAGAAGTCTATACAAGCACTACTGATTAATATGGCAAGATAAAAGGCCGCACGGTGCGCTCTTCGTCGATTGTTTGTTTTCAATGATTTATGTGGAGATTTCACAATGTATGAATATTCGCTACACCTTGCGGCGATGATGATTTCCAAATGGCTTCTGTGACTTAATGCAAGGTGCTGCTCGGGCAATGGCGTGCAGGAGTTGGAGCCGGGGAGGGGCGAGGTCGGAGTGTGCGCCTGGTTCGGCCATGAGGCCATCCATCCTGACAGGAATGTGCGAGCCAGCGTGTTAGCGTGCCGGTGAAGATGCAGAACACCAGCTAGCATGCCACCAAATCAAGCGGGGAAACTCGTCACGTCCACGACAACCGCCTCGCCTTGCTCTTCCACACCGGCGCTGCCGTCTTCGCCTCGACAGTGGCGCGGCTACGGCTGGCGCCATGGAGTCGCCGCGCTGAGACGGAGCTCCCCTGGCTAATTGAGGGCATTGATTGAGACCCACATGTCAGCCGCAACCACGACAGAGCCGGCCGAGAGGAGGAAGGGGCGCTACCGGCTGTCTGTGCCTACCCTGCGGTCAAGGAATGTGATCGCCTAGCAAAGGCCGATACCCTCTATAGATCGAGCGCGAGGCGAACTCGATCTACCAGAGCATATTCAGGCCCTTCTTCTTTCGACAATGGTAAAGATATGACTGGTCAGCCTCCTTCAGATCGTCCGAAGATCGCCGCCTCCAGAAGCACGTCGAAACGTACCACACCCGCTGGCTGCGCTCTTGTCGGTCGTTCCCCCTTCCTCTCGCCTTCGCCGGAAACGGACTTCGGTGGTCGGGTGCGGATCGTCCCTTCGCATGGAGTCCTGGAACTGTGAGTTATGTGCCTTGCGGCAGTACTTCAGCCCAACCGAATCTCAAGGGCATGTGCCCACGAAACCGCGGTTCAACCCGGGTCTTCAGCCCCGGTCTGGTTCGCGCCCTAAATGCTGTTCGCAATTGCGAGCTGTCGCACTTTCTGTGGGATCGAACAGGCACCACGACGAAACTCTGGTATGCCCGGATGCTCAACTGGGCTATGGTCGGTCGTCTGGTTGGGCGTCTACGTCATACGGCCCGCCTTCGTTGTCATCGCCCTGTGGCTCGTCGTTGTCGCCTATATTGCGGCCACCCAGCCGCGACAATCCGGTTTCGGCCTGGCTCTTCGTAGCCATCTCGCCGGGGTCAGCTTCGCTTCGCTCCTCAGCCTTTTCGGTACTTAACTGGCAGCGTCGGCCAGTGCGGGCGCCGTCTGGCGGCCCTTCTCCAAGACCCGCGCCCACTCGATCACCGGGCTCTCGATAAATCGGAACGACAGGTATGCCAGCGTGAATGCGATCGCTATGGTCGCCACCGCCACTTCCAGCCATGACTGCATGTCGGCGATCTGCTCATGCGGAGCCAGCGCCAGCCACTTCTGGATCAGGAATTCGTTGACCAGGAAGTGCCAGACATAAATGCCGAACGAGATTTTCGCCACGAACCGCGCCGCGCGATTGTCCATCAGCCGTCCGACAACCACGCTCGACGGGGCTGCAGCCAGCGCCAGTCCGACCCCGAGCGGAAAAAGCGGAAACCCGTAAGGTATTCCGAGGAAATCATACCCATCGGTCGGCCCATCCCAATTTTGGCGCATCTTCCAGCCCGCCACGGCGATCCCCACCAGCACGAGCGCATCGAACCACCCGGACCGATATTTCGCCCAGCGCACCTGCACCGCCGCTGTCAGCGCCCCGATGGCGAAGATGGCGAAGAACCCGATGGGATTATACCGCGGCATCCACGCCTTGCCGCCGCCCACCAGCCCGAATTGGAAACCTCGCTCCACATCGTCGATGGGCAGGTACAGCACGATCGCCAGATGCAGTACCAGCACCAGGCAGATCACGCCCACCCACACCCCGCGCGCCACCCACGCCTTTTGCGGCCTCAACCAGAACAGCAGCGTGAGGCAAAACGGCAGCAGGACGTAGGAGGTTACCTCGAACCCTATCGACCAAAGCGGCCCGTTGTTTTCGACCGGAAACAGCGTGGCATAGTGCCAGTCCGACAACAGGAAAAACCCGGCCAGATAGCGCAGCAAGAGCAGGGCGTTCGGCTCGACGTCGAGGAACTCGATCCCCAGCACCAGCGTCACCGTCAGCGCGATCCAGAACCCCGGTAATATCCGAGCCGCGCGCCTCAACGCGAACGCCTTCAACGACGGCATCGGCTCGCCCGTATCCAGCGCCATCCAGAACGGCCGCGACAGCAGATAACCGCTGAGCACGAAAAACACCGCCACGCCATAGGCGCCCACCATCCAGAAATCGAACAGCCCCTGCAACCAGTCCGGCTTCGATCCGTCATCGATGCGCAGGATCAAGTGATGCCCCAGCACCATCAGGCACGCCACTGCCCTCAGGAGATCCGCCCCGGCAAGCGCTTTTCGATTCATCACACTCCCGACCCGAGTTGCCCACCACGGTAACGACTGAACCCGCATTGCCTCCGTCCTGCATCCGTTCGACGTATGGCCCCCTCAAACCGAAGCAGTAGAAACTTTCGCCTACCCACGGTCCTCTCCCACACTTAGTCAGGCAGCTCGAAAGCCACAGCAAGCTCCGCCGGCCGCTCGGAACTATGTGGAAAGTAAGAATAAAAAGTGAAGCACTAACCTGCCGCATGGATCGACTTCTAATACTCTTGCCTCGCGGCGGCTACTATCTAGCCACATTAGCTACGCCTAAATATCGGAAATATTTTCAAACTGCCCTACGGAAGGACTTAACACACAATCATGGGCATGTTACCGATTTCGTCGCGGGCAATGCGGCGTCAATCGCGCATTTCCAGAAAGCGGCGGAGAGTTTCATGGTGTCGGGCATTGCGCTTGGCGTTGTCGGTTTCTGGTGCACAGATCGAAGCGGGCGTTGTCTTCGCTCTGAGGATGAGTGCGCTACTAGTTCAGGTTTTGTAGATGGCGCTGCTCCTGGCTTAAGTCTCCTTTAGCAAGATTTGGAGTCAGTGGGATGTATCCCGACCTCTCTCAGGGCGCACTCAAGAGAATGTCGGCGGGGCTCGGAGCGGTTGTCATCGCATTATGCGTAATTGCGGCCGTTATGCCTGCCGGCTATGTGAACTCTATTATTTCAACGTATTATCCTGTTAATGAAAGCTGCAGCCAGCTTTCCAAGCGAATACAACTGGCAGCTATGACTTATGTTTATTTTATTTTCGTCTTATCTATTGTGAGTCTTCTGCGTACGGTAATAATATATGGACCATGGAATTACAGGATATTAATAGCAATAAAAGCTTCGGTTACTTTGCTTATATTGTGCTTCTCATATACGACATTGGCAGTATTGGCGCTTCCGCCGAGCTTGTTCTATGGTCAAAGCTTATGTTTTAGTATCGATACTATGAATAGATCGTTAGTGTTCATAGCATATGCTGTGATGATCTCATATGCGACGGCTGTATCAATGTCGCTATCAGTAAAAAAATAGTGGGAGTGTCTCTTGGCAGACGTAGAAAATCCTTACGATGACACTAATTCGTATTCCGTAGCCGCTTATTTCGCTAATGGGCTTTCAGCTGCCGCGCTGGCAGTAAGTATTAGGCTCCCGCTTTCTCCGCAGTTGCATCAAGCTGCAGTAACGTTTGGATATATGGCCGATACGTTTGGGGCTTTAGCTCAGGCCACCCACGATGGTAGCAGCCTTCCGGCTGGGTCTGAGCCTTACACCGCGTTAGCAGAAAGCTTGGCCGGAGCGCTCGGGTCGTTAGGGGGTACATATACCGGGCAATTTTTGGCGACGCTTTATAGTCCTTTAATAACTGACCTTATAGTTACCTTTGCTGCGTCGACGCTGGGGGTGGCATTAGCCCCAGAAATAGTGGCGATTGCGGTCGCTGCATTCATTATATACAGCGTATCTGATGTTTATGCTACTATAGCGTCTGGATTTATCGACGCAATATTTGATATCCTATCCCCGCTGTTCAATGAAAAACACGACCCGCTAGTCCTCGATCTCAACGGCGACGGTATTCACCTGTCGCCCCTTGAGGGCTCGACCGTTCATTTCGACTACGATGGCGATGGCTTTGCCGAGCGCACCGGCTGGGTGTCTCCAGATGACGGTATCCTGGTTCGCGATGCTAACGGCAACGGCGTGGTGGATGATGCTTCCGAGCTTTTCGGTTCGTCCACCCAGGACGGCTTTGCCGTTCTAGAAAGTTTCGACACCAATGGCGACGGCAAGATCGATGCATATGACACCGTCTTCAGCGCGCTGAAGGTCTGGCAGGACCTCGATCAGGACGGCGCGGTGGACGCCGGTGAGATGGTGACACTCACCGAGGCCGGCATTACCTCGATCTCGCTCACGCGGACGGATGTTGCAGGCACCAACGCGGGCCACGATGTCGGTTATGGCGGGACGTTCACGCGAACCGATGGCACGACCGGAACGGCGCAGACGATCTATTTCCAGACCGACCGCCAGGACACACGCGCCGACAACACGCCGAATTTCACGCCAGCCGAAGGTGTCGACAAGCTGCCGCAGCTTCCGGGCTCCGGCCAGATCAATTCGATCGCCTGGAAGGCGACGCAGGACCTCGATTTCAAAGCCGATTGGACAGCCCTGACTGATGCCGCGGCAACGATGTCACCAGAGCAATTGCACGCAGCTTTCGAGGATCTGCTGCTGCGCTGGGCGTCGGTTGATAGCATCGCGGATACATCGCGCGGACGATATGTCGATGCTCGGCACTTGGCCTTCGTCGAAAAATTCTTCGGCGTCGGCTACCAGGAGAGTCACGTCGGTCAACAGGTCACTACGTCACCGTCGACAGAGCAGTTTGGCGCCAACATCGAGGCACGTTTCGATCAGATCGTCGACACGATGCTGACCGCCTTCTTGGCGCAGACCGCGGGCAGTACGATCGCCAGAGGCGGTGACCTGACCGCCGCGCTGGAGAGCCCTTATTTCTTCTACGCCCTGCTCGACTTCCGTCACGAATGGCCCGAGGGGGCCACGCCACCGGAAACCCCCGGCAACGTTGGGATGGTGCTGGATCTCATCAAGGGAATGATGCCGGACGGTATCGGTGCTGCTGCGAGGTACCTGACAAAGACGGTCGCGGGGTTGGATGGGGTCGTCTCAGCCATCTTCGAAGGCAACCGCACCGCCTATCTGACCACGGCCAACAGCGTGCTTTCGACGATCTCCGACCATGATCTGCGGTTGATCGCCACCGAAATCGCTGGCGGCACGGCTGCCCTCGGTACGGACGCGGCCGACGGCATGGTGCGCACCGCGGGCGACAATGTCTTCATCGGTGGCAAGGGTGACGATCTGCTGGTTTCCGGGGCGGGCAGCGACCTGTTCGTCTATTCGCACGGTGATGGCACCGACTATATTCGCGACTCATCAACTTCGATGGTCGAGAAGGATACGCTGTTCCTCACCGATCTTGCAGCCACCGATCTGACTTTCGAGAGGGTCGGCGACGACCTCATCGTGAAGATTGCCGGCTCGACAGACAAGATCGTGAGCGAGGATTTCTTCCTCAACTCGGGAACTGAAAGCCGCGGCATCGATCAAATTCGCTTCGCCGACGGTTCCGTGATGAGCCGAGAACAGATCCGCAGCCATACGACCGCGGTGGGCGATGGCCGCGACAACCTGGTTCAGGATACCACTGGCAACGACGTCCTGCAGGGCGGCAAGGGCCATGACGAAATCAGGATCGGCGGCGGCAACGACACGATCCTCTATGCCGCGGGCGACGGCTTCGACGTGATCAACGATACCAGCGGCGTGAAAGCCGAGGCCGACAGGTTGGTGCTGGCCAACATCATGCCGTCAGGCGTGGAGTTGTCGCGCGCCGGCGATGCGCTGCTGATCAAGATCCTGGCAACAGGAGAGGTGATCACTGACCAGTCCTTCTTCCGAGACAGCGGCGCTTCGTATTGGCCGAACTACTGGAACGACGAGGGCTGGGGCATCGATCAAATTCAATTTGCGAGCGGTGCCGTGTGGGATCGGCAAATCATCGCGAAACAGGCGTGGATCAGAGGAGATGATCGCCTGAATGGTCTCTCGGGATCGGCCCTCGACGACAACTTCGATGGAGGTTGCGGCAACGACACCATATCGGGCGGATCCGGAGCCGACACCTATATCTGGCACAAGGGCGACGGCAGCGACAACATCATTGACGACAGCAACAATGCGGCTGAAATCGACAAGCTGATCCTCTCGGGAGTCTACGTCACCGACGTCAAATTCTCCTACATGGGAGACAGTCTGAACATTACCGTTCAGTCGACGGGTGAAGTTATTTCGGTCAGCCGTTTCTTCGAGGGTGCTGACAACCTCATGGAGGATTCGGGGTTAACGGCCTACGGTATCGATCAGATAGTGTTCGCTGGCGGAACAACTCTTTCTAGAGAGCAGATTTTTCACAAGACCGGCGAGGACTACCTCGGCCGTGAGTTCCACACATTTTCAGAATATATCAACGGGGGCCTGCAATGGTCCTATACTTATGACGAATTTGGAAACACGGGAATAATCGCCGGGCTCCCACCTGTCGTATTCGGTCCGCACGGCTTCATGATCGGTCCGCATGATCCGTTCTATGGCTACGTCGATTCTGAAGGCAACGATAACTACGGTGACGTCGCCTCCGCAGACTACTCCCCCTTCGCGGGGGTCACCGAGGGCCACAATTCGATGGACGGCCGCGGCGGCGACGATGTCCTGGTAGGTGGCAGAGGCAATGACTCGCTTCTGGGGCGTGACGGCGACGATGAGCTCTTCGGCGACGAACCATTGGCCGGGCATGGAGGATTTGCGCTGCCGGATGCGCGCGGTAACGACTATCTCGACGGCGGCAACGGCAACGACGTCCTCTATGGTGGAAAAGGCAACGATACGCTCCAGGGCGGCGCGGGAAGCGATGAACTCTACGGCGGCGAAGGCTCGGACTTCCTTCAGGATTGGGGCGCGGACGACGATATCTTTGACGGCGGCAAGGGTGATGACCGAATAATTTCCGGCATCATTTTCGACCGGAGCGGCTCAGGCAACGACACATTCATTTACCATCTGGGCGACGGCAACGATGTTATTGTTGACAGCGCAGCGTCGCTTACCGAAACCGACCGACTTGTCTTGGTCGACATCGATCCGGATGGGGTGGAGCTATCCTACAGCGGCGTCGACTTGGTCATAAGGGTGCTGGCGACAAACGAAACGATCACCAGCGAGGAATTTCTCAACGGCGGCGGTACTGCGGGAGTCGGCTTAGATCGTATCGAATTCGCTCATGGCGCGGTCTGGGACCGCGCGGAAATCCAGGCGCGCGCGGAGGCGACCTGGATAAGAGGCACCAGTTCCCGGGACTACATCAGGGACGATTCCGTCTGGAACCAGACCTTCGATGGCGGAGCGGGTGATGATACCATCGTTGCGGCGCCATCTTACTGGCAAGCCACCAATCCCGGGACTGCGAACGGCAGTGATACCTATGTTTACCGTCACGGTGACGGGAACGATTTCATTTTGGACGGCTCCCACTCGCTGAGCGAGGTTGATCGCCTTCTTCTGATCGACATCGCCGACGATCAGGTGGAACTTTCCAGGGCAGGCGACGACCTGCTGGTCAAGGATATCGTCACGGGCCAGACCATCACCAACGCTGGCTTCTATTGGAACTATTCCGCCGCGGCCCAAGGTGTTGACGTCATACAGTTCGCGAATGGCGTCATATGGGACCGTGATACGCTCAGGGAGAAGGGCTGGCTTCGTGGCACCGATACCAACGACATCATCCAATTCGGGCAGAGTTCCGACGACATTTTTTTCGGCGGCCTGGGCGACGACCTGATTGTTTCGGCCTACCAGCGCGGCGCGGGAAATCTCGGCCTTGCCAACGGCAACGACACTTTTATCTACACGCTCGGTGATGGCAACGACCTCATCTTCGACGGGTCGCACTGGCTGACGGAAACCGACACGTTGATCCTGAACGGCATCAATCCGGAGGATGTCACACTTTCAGTGTCCGGTGCCGGTTACGACTTGCATATTTCGATCGGTCCGACGGATGCCGAAATCATCGACGAAGGCGCCTTCTGGAATCGGACCACGACCGGCCAAGGTATCGACCGTTTCGTCTTTGCCGACGGCACGCTTTGGAGCCGGGAGGATATTCGCTACTGGGCTCAGGAAGGCTCGGCCTTCTATGCAGGGACTGGCGCCAACGAGACGTTGATAGGCTCATATCACGACCAGCGCATCAGTGGCGGTGACGGCAACGATTTCATCGATGGAAAGGCAGGCTCAGACCTGTTGTTCGGCGACACCGGCAGCGACACGCTGGCTTTGAGCATTGCCGAGCAGGGCGATGTCGACGCGCTTGATGGCGGCGCCGGGATCGACACGGCGACTTTCGCCGATTTTGGCGCGGCGATCCGCGTTGATCTTGTCGAGAATCAGGGTGAAGCCAGGACCAGCGACATGCAGTCGCTGGAGCCAGAAAGCCTTCGGCTTGTCGCGACACTGCGGAACATCGAGAACGTCACCGGAACCGGTTTCAATGACGAGATCCATGGCGACGCTGCCAACAATGTTCTGATCGGCGGCATCGGAAACGATCTGCTCGATGGCCGGTCCGGCGCCGACAGGCTCGATGGTGGTGCCGGCAACGACACTTTGGAGGGCTATCTCGGCAACGACACCTATGAATATACCCGCGGCGACGGCGATGATGTCATTGTGGAGACAACCGCGGAGAGCGGGTCGAATGACCGCATTCGCCTGCACAATATCGATCCTGCCAAACTCAGCTTCTCGCGCTCGAATGGCAATCTTGTCATTCAAATAGCGGAAAGCGCTGTTGGCGTTGGAAACGGTGGCAGCCTCACCGTCACCGGTCCGCAGAGTGGTAGCTACCATTACGATCAATACGGGATCGAAACCATCGAGTTCGACAACGGCACTGTCTGGAACGCGGATATATTACGTCAGATGTCGGTGTCCGATTCGGCAACGGATGGTGATGACAATCTCGTGGGATCGGCTGCCTCCGGTATTATGAATGGCCGACGCGGAAATGACATTCTCAACGGCGCCCGGGGGGACGACAGCTACGTCTATGCCCGCGGCGACGGCAATGACAC
>CCNB01000027.1:26156-26443 GCA_000824785.1 Mesorhizobium plurifarium
GCCGAAAGCTCGCCCGGTGTCGGTGACGGCGGCTCGGTGCTGCTCAAGAACTCGCTCAACGACAATTTCGGCCAGGGTGTCGATAAGGTCGTCTTCGCCGACGGAACGATCTGGACCCAGGCCGACATGCGGGTCAGGCTGCTCGATCAGGCAGGCACTTCCGGCAACGATACGATTGCCGGCTTCAACACCGCCGATACGATCCGTGGCCGCGCTGGCGACGACGCGATGAACGGCGCTCGAGGGAATGACAGCTATGTCTATACCCGCGGCGACGGCAATGACAC
>CCNB01000027.1:26453-35609 GCA_000824785.1 Mesorhizobium plurifarium
GCCGAAAGCTCGCCCGGTGTCGGCGATGGCGGTGCGGTGCTGCTCAAGAACAGCCTCAACGGCAATTTCGGCCAGGGTGTCGACAAGGTCGTGTTCGCTGATGGCACGACATGGACCCAGGCTGACATGAGTGCTCATGTCAGCTATGTCGGCGGCACCAACGGCAGCGACACGATTACCGGAACAGCCGCCGCCGACGATATCCGCGCCGGGATGGGCGACGACGTGCTTGTTGGTCAAGCCGGGAACGACAGCTATACCTATGCCGCTGGGGATGGTAACGACGTCATCAGTGAAATCACGACAGGGACAGATGTCGATACGCTGGTTCTGAATGGGATCAATCAAGCGGATGTCCGCTTTGAGCGTCCGTACAATGATCTCACAGACGTGGCAGTGAGGGTCCTTGCCACAGGCCAAACAATCACCCTCGATAACCAGTTTGACCAGGAAGGCGGCGTCGAGAAAATCCAGTTCCAGGACGGGACAGTGCTCGGCGGCAATGACTGGAGTCTCGATGGCGTTCTGGCAAGCCTTGCCACAATCACCGGAACCGCAGCGGGTGAGACCATCGTGGGCACCTCGGCCGCCGACAAGATCGAAGGCAAAGGCGGAGCGGATACGCTGACCGGTGGAGCGGCAAGCGACACTTTCATCTTCAAGGCCGGCTTCGGTCTGGACAAGATCACGGACTTCGTCGTTGGAGCAGGCTCGCAGGATGTCATCCAGTTCGACAACGACGTCTTTGCGGACTTTGCCTCGGTGCTTGCTGCTGCGACCCAGGTCGGCGCCGACACGGTGATCACGCATGACGCCAACAATGTTCTCACTTTGAAGAACGTTGCGCTGGCGAACCTGCACCAGGACGACTTTCAGTTCGTCGCCGCCTGAGTATTTTGAACTGGAAGCCGGGTGACGGTGGCGACGCAACTCAACCCATCTCAGCCGCCGCGAGCAACACTCTCGGCGGCGCTGGCCTCGTTCAAGCGCGCCTTCTCCGGCGTGGCGCTGATGAGCGGCGTTGTCAATGTGCTGGCGCTGACCGGCTCGTTCTTCATGCTGCAGGTCTATGACCGCGTCATTCCTGGTCGCAGCGTGCCGACGCTTGTCGGGCTCGCCGTCTTTGCCGCCATGCTCTTCACCTTTCAGGGTGTCCTCGAGCTCGTCCGCTCGCGGCTCCTGGTGCGCGTCGGCATGGCGCTCGACCAGCGCATGAGCGGCAAGGTCTACGCAGCGCTGATGCGTTTGCCGTTGCGCGCCAAGCTCGCGGGCGACGGCCTGCAGTCGCTGCGCGACCTTGACCAGGTCCGGTCGTTTTTGTCGAGCGCCGGACCCACGGCGCTGTTCGATCTGCCGTGGATGCCGCTTTATCTCGGCATCTGCTTCCTGTTTCATTTCTGGATCGGCATAACGGCGCTCGGCGGCGCCATCGTCCTTTTCGGACTGACGCTGCTTGCTGAGGCCCGAACTCGGGAGCCCGCCAAGAAAGCCAACAGCCACGCGGCCTTGCGCAACACGCTTGCGGAGGCGACGCGTCGCAATGTCGAGGTCCTGCAGGCGATGGGCTTCGGCTCGCGCATCGCGGAACGCTGGTCGAGCATCAATGCCGAGTATCTCGGCACCAACGCCAAGGCCAGCGATCTGGCGGGCACGCTCGGCACCATCTCGAAGATCCTGCGCATGATGCTGCAATCGGGGATCCTGGCCATAGGCGCTTGGCTGGTCATTCACCAGGAAGCGACCGGCGGCATCATGATCGCCAGCTCGATCATGATGGGAAGGGCGCTGGCGCCGATCGAGCTCGCGATCGCCCATTGGAAGAGTTTTGTCAGCGCCCGGCAGGCTTGGACGCGGCTTACGCAACTGCTCTCGATGCTTCCCGAGGCTTCTACCAGCGTTTCCTTACCGGCGCCGGCGGCCGGCCTTGCTGTCGAGGGCATCAGCGTGACGCCGCCGGGCGAGCGCCGCGTGGTCGTCCAAGACGCAGGCTTCGCGCTGAAAAAGGGCGCGGGCCTCGGCATCATCGGCCCCAGCGCATCCGGCAAATCCTCGCTGGTGCGCGCCATCGCTGGGATTTGGCAGCCGGTGCGCGGAGCGATCAGGCTCGACGGCGCAACGCTCGATCAATGGTCGCCGGAAGAGCTCGGCAAGCATATCGGCTACCTGCCGCAAGACGTGCAGCTGTTCGATGGCACGATCGCGGAGAACATCGCCCGCTTCGAACCGCAGGCGCCGTCCGACAAGATACTGGCGGCCGCGCGCGCTGCCGGCGTGCACGATCTGGTCGTCCACCTGCCGGAAGGCTACGAAACGCGGATCGGCGAAGCCGGCTCGGCGCTGTCGGCCGGCCAGCGGCAGAGGGTGGCGCTGGCAAGGGCTCTTTATGGCGATCCGTTTCTGGTGATCCTCGACGAGCCGAATTCCAATTTAGATGCCGAGGGCGAGGCAGCGCTCACCGAGGCGATTGAGGGCGTGCGGGCGCGCGGCGGCATTGCCGTCGTCGTGGCGCATCGGCCGAGCGCGCTGGCCAGCCTCGATCTGGTCCTCGTCATGGCGAACGGGCGCGTCCAGGCCTTCGGGCCGAAAGCCGAGGTGTTGAACAAGGTCACGCGACCGCCTGCAGCGCCGTTGAAGGTCGTTGCAGGAGTCGAGGAGACCGCATCCTGATGGTCGAAGCACCCGATGTCGAAAAGACCATTCGCCGCTATCTGATCGGCGGCGTCGCCGCCTGTATTCTTCTGATCGGCGGCGGTGGCGGCCTGGCTGCGGTCACGGAGCTTTCCGGCGCGGTGATTGCGTCAGGCAGGCTGGTCGTCGATTCCAGCGTCAAGAAGGTGCAGCATCCAACCGGCGGCGTCGTCGGCCAGATACTCGTGCGGGAAGGCGATACCGTGAAGTCGGGTGACGTTCTGATACGCCTCGACGAAACCGTCACGCGCGCCAATCTCGCGATCGTCACCAAAGGCCTCGATGAGTTCGAGGCCAGGCTCGCCCGTCTCGAAGCCGAACGCGATGGCCAGGAGAGCATCTTGTTCCCATCATCTCTGACTTCTCGGCAAGGCGATCCGGCAATCGCGCGAGCCATGGCTGGGGAGCAGTCCCTGTTCGAATTCCGCCAGCAGTCGCGCGCCGGACAGAAGGCGCAGCTCGAAGAGCGCATCGCCCAGCTTGTCGAGGAGAGCTCTGGGTTGAGCGAGCAGCGGGTCGCAAAAAGCCACGAAATCGAGCTGATCGGCACCGAACTCGAAAGCATCCGCAAGCTCTGGCGCCAGAAGCTGGTCTCGATCGATCGCCTGACAGCGCTCGAGCGCGACGCCGTTCGCCTTGATGGCGAGCACGGCCAGCTCACCGCGTCGATCGCGCAGGCAAAAGGCCGCATTGCCGAAACGCGGCTGCAGATCATTCAGGTTGATCAGGATCTGCGCAAGGAAGTCGCGACCGAACTGCGCGATGTCCAGAGCAAGATCTCCGAGTTCGTCGAGCGCAAGGTGTCAGCCGAAGACCAACTGAAGCGTATCGATCTGCGCAGTCCGCAGGACGGCGTGGTCCATCAACTGGCGGTGCATACCGTGGGCGGGGTCATCACCCCTGGTGAAGTGGTCATGCTTGTCGTTCCGGTGGCGGACGAGCTGACTGTTGAGGCGCGCGTCGCTCCGCAAGATATCGATCAGCTGAAGCCCGGCCAGGAAGCCGGGCTCAAATTCTCGGCTTTCAATCAGCGCGTCACGCCGGAGCTGAATGGCAATGTCAAGGAGATTGCCGCGGACCTGAGCCTCGACGAGCGCAGCGGGGCAGGGTTCTATACCGTGCGTATCGCCATTCCGCGCAGCGAGCTGAAAAAGCTGAAAGGTCTGACGCTTACGCCTGGCATGCCGGTCGAAGTATTCTTTTCGACGGGCAACCGCACGATGCTGTCCTATCTGGTCAAGCCTCTCACCGATCAGATTGATAGGGCGTTTAGAGAAGAGTGAACCGTTGCCCCAACGATCGGACTGTTCGAAGGAGCGCCCCGCAGATCGGGGCGTAATTAGTGCCGCTTGGCCAAGCGCACACCAGGACCTCCGCCGTTCTCTGCGATGAACTCGATTCCGGCCGCCTCAAAGGCGGCACGAATTGCTTGAAGCGTTTTAGGCCTGAGGCGATCGCCTTGTTCCAGACGGGTAATTGTTTGCGTTGCAACCTGCGCTACTTCGGCCAGCTCACGCACCCCCCAGCCAAGCGCTGCCCGAGCCATCCTGCACTGGACAGCACCAATTTCATCACATGGTGATGATTCATGTTGCTCGCTCACAATCCAACCTGTAATCTACCATCGCACAGCAGACGGCCGGAAAGGTGCTGGAACACCAACTCCGGCCTGACCACAACCTAAGCTTCAGGGAGCTCGGATCATGGCTGATTCCGACCATAGCACGACTTTGCCTTCCGTCACCCGGCGCCTGCTGATGACGCAGATTGTTGGGGTGGCGGGATTGTGGCCATTTGGCGCTCGGGCGCGCGAGAATGTTTCGATCAAGGGCCGGCAGGACGATCCAGCTCTTCGCTTGTGTGAGAGCTGGCACGAGGTTCACCGCTCGACCCTGGCGCTATGCCGGCAACAGCAGCAGTTGGAGACATATCTCGTCAAAGCGATCGGCTTTCCCTGTGCTAAGGTGCAGCTTGCCGGCGGCGGGGAAAGGACGGTCCATTCCGTCGAGAGTCTCGAGAGCCTCTATTCTCCCGAAAACGAAGTGGCATGGGATAGGGCGCTAGCAGATCTATCTGCACACCAGGCGCGCTGGGACGCTACCGATGCCGAGATCGGGTTTTCGAGAACTGACGAACTAATACAGAGGTCGGAAGCGGCGGAACAGGCACTTTTGGATGACCTGCCGCTGACTCCGGCTCGCACTGTTGAAGGTGTCTTGGCTAAGCTCTCGGTGGTCCTGCGCTATGGTGAACATTGGGAGGACTCAGACGAATTCCCCTGGCGTCATATCCGGTCGGTGCTCGATGACCTTGCCCGCTACCATCACATTGATCCGACTACCATCATCGCCTCGTGCGCGCAGCGAACGCATCCGGAGTGCAAAGGAAACGCTGGCGTATCGGGCATTTCCCCGTGATGGCGGTCACGTGGGTGTGCTCTGGCGGCCCATTGCGAGACGACACAGGGAGAATCCCCTGGTCTTGGGTGTTCGAGTGTTTGCAATGCTCTCACCGAAACCAGTTGGAACGCGCGATGCTCCCAGCCAACCGGTGTCCCTTTAACTGAGTGCTATCGCCTCTCTTGGCAATTAGCTGGGAGACGAAACCGCACGGCACAAGTCATTGCACGCTGTGGCCCTACGACATGAACTTCGTGCTTTCCTTCGCAGTCCGAAGGACTCTCATGGCAGGTCGATCCACCATTGGGAGCGACTACAATGCCAGAGGAAACCACGACTGGACCACAAGCTTTGGTTCCGGCGAACGACAACGGCGATTCCGCAAGCCCAGAGGGTCACCCCGAACTCACGGTGGCGGCCAAGACGGATCGGGTGGTGTTGGATATCGCCCGGCTGGTTGGCCGGCAGCTGGCACGGGAGGCCTTCGAGGCGGGGGTGGCGGCCAACGACAATCGGCCAGGCCGCCAAGAGGAAGAGGGCAGGGGGCGGGATGGCAAGCCCCCTGGGAACAGGAGAGAGGATTCGCCGCCATGACCCGTGTCGCACTCTATGCCCGCTATTCTTCCGACAGTCAGGGCGATGCCTCCATCGAGGACCAGTTGAGGCTGTGCCGCGAGCAGGCGGCGCGTGAGGGCTGGAGCGTGGCCGGAACCTATGAGGATGCGGCGATCTCCGGCGCCAGCACTGTGCTGCGGCCTGGTATCCAGCAATTGGTACGAGATGCTCAGCGCGGCCGCTTCGAGATGGTCCTGGCGGAGGCGCTCGACCGCATCAGCCGCGACCAGGCCGATGTCGCCACCCTCTTCAAGCATCTCAAATTCGCCGGCGTGACAATTGTCACCTTGGCCGAGGGCGAGATCAGCGAACTGCATGTCGGCCTCAAGGGCACGATGAACGCCTTGTTCCTGAAGGACCTCGCCCTCAAGACCCATCGCGGCCTGCGGGGGAGGGTGGAGAAGGGCAAGGCCGGAGGCGGGCTGTGCTACGGCTACCGGGTGGTGAAGAAACTCGATGCCGCAGGCGAGCCGGTCCGCGGCGATCGCGAGATCGTGCCGGAGGAAGCGATCATCGTGCGCCGCATCTTCCGCGAGTTCGCCTCCGGCAAGAGCCCGAAGGCGATTGCCGTCGACCTCAACAAGGAAGGCATTCCCGGTCCGCTCGGGCGACACTGGGGCGATACCAGCGTGCGCGGGCATGTCATCCGGGGCACCGGCGTCATCAACAACGAGCTCTATACCGGGGTGCTGGTTTGGAACCGGCTGCACTTCGTCAAGGATCCCGCCACCGGCAAGCGCGTCTCACGGGCCAATCCGCCAATTAAGTGGATTCGCACCGAGGTGCCGCATCTCAGGATCGTCCAGGACGAATTGTGGCAGGCCGTGAAGGAGAGGCAGAAATCCATCGCCAGCGAGTTCGAGGCGGCGGCAATCGCCACCCGTGAGGCCCGGGCCAGGAAGCTGCATACCATGAAGCGGCCGGTCTCTCTCCTTTCTGGTCTGCTCACCTGCGGCTGCTGTGGAGGGCGCTACGGCCTGTTCACACGAGACCGCTTTGCCTGTCTCAACCATCAGCGCCGTGGCATCTGCGACAATGGCCGCACCATCACCCGCGAGAGGATCGAGCAGCGTGTCCTCGCAGGCTTGAAAGAAAGGCTGGTCTCGGCCGATGCCGTTGCCGAGGCAATCAGAGCCTATGCCCAGGAGACCAACCGCCTCAACCAGGAGCGTCGCGCGCAAGGCGAACAGGACCGCAAGGCGCTCGACAGAACCGAGCGCGCCATAGCTGGCATCATGGCCGCGATCGAGGATGGCCTCTACCAACCTTCGATGAAAGCAAGGATGGAAGACCTGGAGAGGCAGAAGGCGGAGATCACCGACCGTATGGCCGCGGCGCCCACTGACGTGCCCGACCTCCATCCCAACATCGCCACTCTCTACCGCAAGCGGGTCGAGCAATTCACGCAAGCGCTCGCCGACCACGAGGACGGACGTCCCGCGGCTGAGGCATTGCGCTCGTTGATCGGACAAATCGTGCTCACGCCAGGCGACAAGCGCGGCGAGGTTCATGCCGAGCTACGCGGCGAGTTGTTCGGCATCCTCGAATTCGCCAAACCTGACCAAGGTCAGAAGTCTGACGATGTTATGACAAAAGGGGTTGCGGGTCCCCGCAACCAAAACCAAAAGAGCCCGCGCGATGCGGGCTCTTTTGTTTTTTTGCCCTGCGCTTCTTTCCAACTCGACTCGGCGGAGCTTTGCAGCGATGGTCGCTCGGCGCCCAAGCGCCATACATTTCGGCCGCGGCGCTGATGTAAGAGGAGCGGAAGATGCGGCAGGCGTTGATCGTATGGGGCGGCTGGGAGGGCCACGAACCCGAAGCCGGCGCTCGTGCCGTCAAGGCGATGCTCGAGGAAGAAGGCTTTGCCGTGCGTGTCGAGAACACGACCGCGGTCTTCGCCGACCCGGCGATCGCCGAGCTCAGCCTCATCGTTCCGATCTACACGATGTCCAAGCTCACCAAGGCGGAAGAGGCCAACCTGACGAAAGCGGTCGAAAACGGCGTCGGCCTTGGCGGCTATCATGGAGGCATGGGCGATGCCTTTCGCGAATCGCCCGATTATCAGTTCATGTGCGGCGGGCAATGGGTCGCGCATCCGGGCGACATCATCGACTATACTGTAAAGGTGATGCGGCGCGACGACCCGATCATGCAAGGCATCGACGATTTCCCCTACCGCTCCGAACAATATTACATGCATGTTGACCCGTCGAACGAAGTGCTGGCGACGACTACCTTCTCCGGCGAATATGCGCCGTGGATCGATGGCGTCGTCATGCCGGTGGTGTGGAAGCGCAGGCACGGCAAGGGGCGGGTGTTCTATTCCTCTCTGGGTCATGTGGCAGCGGAGTTCGAGGTGCCGCAGATGCGCACCATCCTGCGCCGCGGACTGGCATGGGCCGCCCGCTGAGCCGGTAGATACACCCGGCTAAAACGCGTCGTCGCGATGCTCGATCGGCACCGGCGTGCTTGATCGACATTCCGACTGCCGCCTGATTCGGTGGAGTCTTCCGTCGAATCGCAAAGGATGAAGCGCGTCCGAATCAATCAAGGCTGTCAATTTTTGCTATCTATTGCTATGTTTCGCGCCTGGCTCGATATTTCTCTGGGAGACTCCGATGCCCAACTACGCTTTGAACGAGCATTATGAGCGCTTCATCAGGAAGCAACTCGAATCAGGCCGCTACAACAATGCCAGCGAGGTTGTCCGCGCGGGCCTGCGCATGCTTGAGGATTTTGAGGCGGAGCGGGAGAAGTGGCTGCGGGAGGAGATCCCGTCGCGCATGGCCGAGCTCCAGCGGGATACGGCAAAGGGAATCCCGGCTGAAACGGTGTTTTCCCGATTGGAGGCCCGTCATCGCGCACGGCAGGCGAAAGCCAAGTAGGGAATGGAATACCGGATTGTCTTCCACGCGAAAGCGGAAGCCGAGCTCGAACAACTCTATGAGGAAATAGCCGAGCGTGCGTCGCCGGCGGTTGCCTGGAATTTTGTCTCGGGCATCCGCGATCATTGCTTGGGTTTGTCGACATTTCCACAGCGCGGCACCGAGCGGGTGGAGATCATGCCGGGGCTGCGGATCATCGGCTATCGCCGCGCGGTCAGTATCGTTTTCGCGGTCGACGGCGAGCGTGTGCTGATCCTGGGCATCTTCTACGCCGGTCGGAACATCACGCCCGAATTGCTCGAAGAACGGCTCTAAATCGAGGTTCAGTCGGGCGCCGCGGTCGACATTCGGCTAAGTGCTGCGGGCGATTTCTGGGTTGAACGTGTCCGCTCGGCAGAGCGGTTGTGGCTGCTATCGCCGATATGGTCGGCAGCGGAACGCCGGCCAAGAATGAACCAAGCCAGCTCACCATTTTTGCCGCTGCAGATATCTCCACGAGAAATCGAAAAAAGAGCGATCTAGGCTGTTGACAGTTCGATGAGGTGGCGACTATATACGGCCCACGAACG
>CCNB01000028.1 GCA_000824785.1 Mesorhizobium plurifarium
GACGGAGAGGGGAGCGCCCTACGAAGACCCCTCTCCGTCCGCTTCGCGGCCACCTCTCCCCGCCTTTGGCGGGGCGAGGAACCCAAGCACTGTTACGTCGGCGGGACAGCGCTCCCGTCCTGCTGGACATCTCCCCTCGCGGAGGAGATCAGCCGTCACCCACGCTCCGGAAACATTGCCTTCAGCCCCTCGCGCGAGGCCTTGGCAACGCCGCGCTCGGTGATCAGCCCGGTCACCAGCCGCGCCGGCGTCACGTCGAAGGCGGGGTTCGCCGCCGGCGTCGCATCGGGCGAGACGCGCACCTGCGCGACCTTGCCGTCCGCCGTCTTGCCCCACACCAGCGAAACCTCGTCGCCGGAGCGCTCCTCGATCGGGATTTCGGCGAGCCCGTCGGCAACCGTCCAGTCGATGGTGGGCGAGGGGAGTGCGACGTAGAAGGGCACGTTGTTGTCGGCGGCGGCAAGCGCTTTCAGATAAGTGCCGATCTTGTTGCAGACATCGCCATTGGCGGTGGTCCGGTCGGTGCCGACGATCACCATGTCGACATCGCCATGCTGCATCAGGTGGCCGCCGGCATTGTCGACAATCAGCGTGTGCGGCACGCCGTGCCCGGCCATCTCCCAGGCGGTCAACTGAGCGCCCTGGTTGCGCGGCCTGGTCTCGTCGACATAGACATGCACCGGAATGCCGGCCTCGGTCGCCAGATAGATCGGCGCGGTGGCGGTGCCGTAGTCGACGGTCGCCAGCCAGCCGGCATTGCAATGGGTGAGGATGTTGACCGTTTCGCCCGGCTGCTTGCGCGCCGCGATCTCCTTGATGATGGCAAGACCGTTCTCGCCGATGGCGCGGTTCAGACCGACATCCTCGTCGGCGATCTCGGCGGCGCGCCGGTAGGCAGCCTCCGCGCGCTCTGCCGGTGCCAAGGGTTTCAGGAAGCGCCGCATCTCGTCCAGCGCCCAGCGCAGGTTGATCGCCGTCGGCCGGGTTTTGTGCAACGTCTCCCACACCGCGTCGAGCGCTTCGTCCGACGGGTCGTCCTGCATCTGGATGGCGACGCCATAGGCCGCCGTAACGCCGATCAGCGGCGCGCCGCGCACCCACATATCGCGGATCGCGGTGGCGATGCCGGCGACCGTTTCGATCCTCTCGATGCGGAACTCATGCGGCAGCCAGCGCTGGTCGATGATCTCGACCGACCGCTTGTCGTCGCTGAGCCAGATGGTGCGGTAGTGGCGTTCGCCGACGTTCAAAGGCTCTTCTCCTGTTCGATCAGCGCGGCGAGATTGTTGACCTCGTCGATGCTGTGGATCTGGCGCCGGTTGACGGCGATATGGCGGCCAAAGCGCAAAGCCTTGGCCTCACATCTGGCGCGCAGGTCTTGATCGGCAATGGTTTCGAAATCGGCATTGTGGGCGAGGCCCAGGATGCGCCGGTGCACCTCGATGCCGGCAAAGCCGAGCAGGTCGGCCCAGATGGAATGCAGCATGTGGTCGAGCGCCTGTTCTGAGCCGAGCAGGTCGCCCTGATCCTCGAACAGGCTTCTCTGGTAGAGGATGCCGCTGCGCTCGGTCCGCCACAGATGGGCGAACTCGGCGCGGAAGTTGGCCCAGGTCTCAGCTGTGACGCCGAGCAGATAGGCACGCATCGAGTCCCGGCTGCCCTTCTCCTCATGCCCGCGCTGCGAGAAGAAGGCCATCCAGAAATTGGCGAGCAACATGCCGACGTCGAAGGCGATCGGGCCATAGAAGGCGAACTCCGGATCGATCATCCGGGTCTCTGTGTCCGTCACCATGATCGAGCCCGAATGCAAATCGCCATGCAGCAGCGTCTCGGCATTGGCGGCGAACAGATGCTTCAGCCGCTGCGCCTCGACCTTGAGGTCGCGGTCGGCGCGCAGTTCGGCGACCAGATCGTCGAGCTGCGGCGAGGTATGCCGGTTCATCTTGGCATCGAAATAGGGATCGGAGAACACCAGGTTCTCGGTGATGTCGCAAAGCTCGACATTGTCGGCGAACAGCGCGAGGTCGGCCTTGCGCTCTTTCGTCACCATCGAGAGATCCGAGCCACGGAACAGCGTGCGGGCCATGAACAGGCCGATGTCGCGCGCGATGTTAGGCAGTTCGCGACCGTCGATCAGCGCGCGCCGCAGGATGACGTGCGGCGGCGCCAGATATTCCATCACGATCAGCGCCTGGGTCTCGTCGAAATGGTAGATCGCCGGCACCGAGCCGGGCGCACGGCGCTCTTGCCGCGTCAGCGCATGGTATTCGAAGAAGGAGCGTTTGAGCGGCAGCGGCCAGCTGTCGCCGACCAGCCGCACATAGGGCAGCGCCTGCTTGACCACTGCCGCGCCCTGGTCGCCCTCGACGATGAAGACGAGGTTGAGATTGCCGTCGCCGACCTCGCGTACTTTCCAGCGGCTGGCGTCCCTGCCGATGCGCCCGGTCAGCGCCGCGGTCCCGCCAAGGCGCTTCGGCAGCGTTTCCACCGACAATGCTTCGAACTTCCCGGTCATGCTCTCCCCTCCTGCGCGTGGTTTCCGACGATAGCGGAGCCACGGCGGCGGGGCCAAGCTAGGAAGCGCTCTGGCAAATGTCAATCGTGTTGACAATTGCCGAATGAGCCCATAGCGTCACGATCCGGGAGGAATGGATGGGCGCAGATGCCGTGTTCCATGTGGAGGGCCTGAGGAAATCCTTCGGCCAGAACGAGGTGCTTGGCGGCATCTCGCTCGACCTCTTTGCGGGCGAGGTGACGGTGCTGATGGGCGCCAACGGCGCCGGCAAGTCCACCCTGGTCAAGATCGTCAGCGGCGTCTACGAACGTGGCGCCGGCTCGATGAAACTCGCCGGCCAGGCCTTCGATCCGCAGACCCCCGCCGAAGCCATCCGCGCCGGCGTCGTCACCGTGCACCAGAACATCAATGACGGCGTGGTCGCCGACCTCGATGTCGCCACCAATCTGACGCTCGACCGGCTGAGCGGCAAAGGTGCGTCGTTGCTGTTCAAACCCGCCAATGTCCGGGCTGAGGCGAGGGCGGTTGCCGACCGCATGGGGCTCGCCCTCGACCTCAGGGCGCGCGTCAGCGACTTGTCGTTGGCCGATCGGCAGATGGTCGCCATCGCGCGGGCCATGGCGCATCAGCCCAAGGTTCTGATCCTCGACGAGCCGACGTCCTCGCTGTCGAGCGCCGAGGCCGATCGGCTGTTTTCGCTGATCGACCGGCTGCGCGGGCAGGGCGTCGCCATCCTCTATATTTCGCATCGCATGTCCGACATCAGGCGTCTCGCCGACCGCATCGTGTCGATGCGCGACGGCGTCGTCTCCGGCGTCTTCGACAAGCAGCCGCTCGACTATGAGGGTGCGGTCAATGCCATGCTCGGCCGCAAGATCCACCTCGACAGGGTGGTGGCGAGAAGCTCGGCTCGTGCGGTCTTCACCGCTGAAGGCTTGCAGCTGGCGCAAGGAGCAAAGCCCATCTCGATGACGCTCGGCGCCGGCGAGGTGGTGGCGATCACCGGCCTTGTCGGCGTCGGCAAGACGGCTTTGGCGGAAACGCTGTTCGGCGTGCGCCGGCCGCTCGCCGGCACCATGCATATGGATGGCAAGCCATACGCGCCGGGCTCGGCGCGCGAGGCGATCGCGGCCGGAGCCTTCCTCGTCGCCAAGGACCGCGCAGCGAGCGGCATCGTCGGCGGCTTCAACATCGAGCGCAACATCAGCCTGCCGTTCCTCAAGCGCATGTCGGGCTTCGGCGTCATGAAGAAGCGCGCCGAGCGCGTCGCCGCCCGCCGCCAGATCGACGAGCTCGGCATCGTCTGCCGCTCGGAGAAGGACGAGCTGTCGGCGCTGTCCGGCGGCAACCAGCAGAAGGTGATGGTGGCGCGCTGGATGTCGCAGGCCTCGCGGCTCTTCATCCTCGACGAGCCGTTCCAGGGCGTCGACATTTCCGCGCGCCGCGACATCGCCGCCAAGCTCAGGGCAAGCGCCGACAGCCGCGCCACGCTCATCTTCGTCACCGAGATCGACGAGGCGCTGGAGACCGCCGACCGCATCCTGGTGATGTCGGAACACACGGTCGTCGGCGAGCACCGCAACGGCGACATCGACCTCGACCGGCTGCTGGCGGAAGTGGCCGGCGGGCCGCTGCATAGTGCTGCGTGAGATCGTGCGGATGACGAGACTTGGAGTGCGGGCATGAGTTCCAGTTTGGCGGAGAGGGCAACAGCGCGGGAGCGTTCGATGACATTGCGTGACTATGCCATCCGCTACGGCTTCATCGTCCTGCTGGTCGGATTGATCGCCTATTTCGCGATCGCCGCCGATGGCTTCGCCTCGCCGCAGAGCGCCGTCTTCATCTTCCAGTCGGTGGCCATCACCGGCGTGCTGGCGCTCGGCGTCACCGCGACGCTGGTCGTCGGCGGTTTCGACCTGTCGATCGGCTCGGTCGCGACCAGCGCCATGATGGCGGCCTCCTACGCGATGGTCGTACTGGAGCAGAACGCCATCGTCGCCGTCATCGCCTGCCTGGTCATCGGCGTCATTGTCGGCCTGATCAATGGCTGGCTGATCGTCTATATGCGTGTGCCCGATCTTCTGGCGACGCTCGGCATGATGTTCCTGCTGCTTGGCCTGCAGCGCATCCCGACGGAAGGCCGCTCGATCGCCACCGGCATGACCATGCCCGACGGTTCGGTCGCCAACGGCAAGTTTTCGGAAGCCTTCCTGGCGCTCGGCCGCCACCGCATCGACTTCTTCATCCCGAACCTGATCCCGGTTTCGGTGGTGGTGCTCGTCGTGCTCGCGCTGCTGATCTGGTTCTTCCTCGAATACACCCGCTTCGGCCGCATGATGTATGCCGTCGGCAGCAACGAGAGGGCGGCCGAGCTCGCCGGCGCGCCTGTCAAGGCATACAAAATCTGGGCCTACGTCATTTCGGGAGTTTTTGCCTCGATCGGCGGGATTTTGCTCGCCGCCCGGCTTGGACGCGGCGACATCGCCTCGGGTAATAATCTGCTGCTCGACGCTGTCGCCGCGGCGCTCATCGGCTACGCGGTGCTCGGCGCCGCCAAGCCCAACGCCTTCGGCACCGCCGTCGGCGCGGTGTTCGTCGGCGTCCTGCTGCAAGGCCTGACGATGATGAACGCCCCCTATTACACGCAGGATTTCGTCAAGGGCGCGGTGCTCGTCGTCGCCCTTGTCTTCACCTTCGCCCTTTCCGGCAGGGGCAAGAGATAGTTTCGACCGGGGCATTGAGACAAAACGGAGGAAAACGAAGTGAGCATCACAAGAAGACTTTTGGGGAAGGCGGCGCTCGGCCTCGCCGGCGCGGCGCTGCTGATGCAGGGCACGGCGTTGGCGGCGGACAAGCCGGCGCCGTTCGACAAGCCGGGCGTCAAGATCGCGCTGGTGCGCTATCTGTCGACTGGTGACTTCTTCCAGGCCTATCTCTCCGGCGTCGAGGCGCAGGCCAAGGCGCTCGGCGTCGACCTGCGCGTGTTGGACAGCCGCCAGGATGCAGCGCTCCAGGCCGACATGGTCGACCAGGCGATCGCGCTCGGCGTGCAGGGCATCATCATCCAGCACGGCCTGACGGAATCGATGAAGGACGCCGCCCAGCGCGCGGTCGACGCTGGCATCAAGGTCGTCGCCTTCGACGTCAATGTCGAGAACCCGAAGATCCCGCAGATCGAGCAATCGGACAAGGACCTCGCCAGGCTCGCGCTCGAGCAGGCGGTCAAGGACAACGGCGAAAGCTGGAAGGCAGGCTATGTCTATGTCGCCGGCATCGCCCCGCTCGACCGCCGCAACGAGACCTGGGTGGACGTGAAGAAGAAGTATTCGGGCATCAACGAGGTCGCCATGTTCGGCACGCTCGACAACCCGATCGCCAACTCGGTCGCCAACCAGGCCCGCTCGGTGCTGCAGGCGCATCCCGACATCAACGTGATGTTCGCGCCCTATGACGAGTTCGCCAAGGGCGTGAAGATCGCCGTCGACGAAGCCGGCCTGAACAAGAAGATCAAGATCTATTCAGCCGATATCTCGACCTCGGATATCGCCGCGATGCGCGAGCCGGACAGCGCCTGGGCCGCCACCGCAGCCACCAACCCGGCTGTCGTCGGCCAGGTCTCGGTGCGCGCCCTGGCACAACTGCTCGCCGGCGAGGATCCCGGCCACAACGTGATCGTGCCGCCGACGCTGATCACCCAGAAGGAGCTGATCGACAAGGACATCAAGAACATGGAAGACCTGTCGGCCAAGCTGCCGCAGTTCGCCCATGCCGATGTCGCGATGCCGGCCTGGATGCCGAACCCGAACGCCAAGTAAGGTTCAGCTCATCACAAATGAAGAGAGCGGTCCTGTGGGCCGCTCTCTGTCGTTCTATCTGAGCCGCCCCGGGCCTCATCGCTGCCAGAACGGCAGCTTGGCGATCTCCGCCTCGACCTCTTTCCTCGTCAGCCCGATGTCGTCGATCAGATGCGGATTGTCCGTCGCGATCCGCTTGAGCTCGAAACGGAAATAGGCCTGTTCGCGGCGCAGCGCGATGAGGCTGCGCAAGGCCGCCAGGCTGTAGCGCCGGCGGCTCTTGATCTCGGCTGGGCGCGCCGCCAAGGGTGCGCAAGTCGCAAGAATATCGTTCATGGCAACCTCCATGCAGTAGAGGGTTGGAAACCCGTGGTCTGATTGAGATTGCAGTGTGCCGCAGCCAGCCGGCGACGTAATTAAGCGCTCCCAAATAGTTCTCAAAACTTCCAAATCGGTCTGAGCGTTTCACTGTTTCACGGAAACGGCGAAACGCTCTATCCCTTTGTTTTTACGCAATTCCAGGCGGAAAACCGCTCACACTTTTCCTGGAATTGCTCTATAGATCGCCGCATGCAGCGATCGCGCTTTGCCTTTGGACCGTTCGTGCTTGACCCGGGCGCGGGAACGCTGCTTCGGGGCGATGTTCCCGTTGCCGCAGGTCACCGTGGGCTGAAGCTGCTCGAAGCGCTCGTCGCGCGCCCGGGCGAGATCCTGGGCAAGGCCGAGCTGATGGACGCGGCCTGGCCTGGCACGGCCGTTGAGGAAGGCAATCTCACCGTCCAGATCGCGCAACTCAGGAAACTGCTCGGTCCGGCGACCGGTGGCGGCGAGTGGATCGCGACGGTGCCGCGCGTCGGCTATCGCTTCGCCGGTACCGTCGAACAGTCCGGCGCCACGCGCAAAACCTTGCCGTTGCCCGACAAACCGTCGATCGCCGTCCTGCCCTTCGTCAATCTGAGCAACGATCCCGAGCAGGGCTCTTTCGCCGACGGCCTGACCGAGGACCTGATCACCGATCTTTCCCGGATTCCGGGCCTGTTCGTCATCGCCCGCAACTCGGTGTTTGCCTATAAGGGCAAGGCCATGGACGTGCGCGCCATCGCCGGCGAGCTCGGCGTGCGCTATCTGCTGGAGGGCAGCGCCAGGCGCGCCGCCGGGCGTGTGCGCATCAACGCGCAGCTGATCGATGCGCTGAGCGGCGAGCATCTCTGGGCGGAGCGGTTCGATCGCGGCCTGGAAGACATTTTCGCCGTTCAGGATGAGGCGACCGCCAAGATCGTCGAGGCGCTGCTCGGTCGATTGCGCGCGCCGCCGGTGCGCAACCGGCCGAAGAACCTCGAAGCCTATGATCTCGTCGTGCGGGCGCGAAAGATGTTCGACGAGTCGCCGCAGATGGCGCGCGAGGCGCATCTGATGCTGACGCGCGCGATCGCACTCGATCCCGACTACGCCGAGGCCTATCGCTGGCTCGCCATGAATTACTGGATGAGCTGGGTGCATTGGGGCGAGCCGTTTGAGCCTGCTCGCAGCACAGCCCTGGAGCTGGCGCGCAAGGCCGTGGCGATCGACCCCAACGATGCCGGTTGCCGCTGGGTTCTAGCCAACCTTTTTGCCTATGAACGCGACTTCGAGCAGTCTGAGGCGGAATTCGCCAAGGCGATCGAGCTCGACCCGAACGAGGCCGATATCTGGGCGACATTATCCGATATCGACGTGCTGGGCGGGCGGATAGACGAGGGACTGGAGCACATCCGCAAGGCGTTCCGGCTGAACCCATTTCCGCCGAGCTGGTACTATCTCACACTCGGCCAGGCGCAGTATGCGGCCCGCGATTACGAGGCCGCGGTTGAGACGCTGCGCCGCGACGAGACCTATCGCACCAGCTCGCGCCGTTTCCTGGCGGCAGCTCTGGCGCAGCTCGGCCGCCTGGACGAGGCGCGCACCGAGGTTACCCTGTTCCTTGTCGGCAATCCGCATTTCTCCACGCAGCGCTGGGTCGACACGGAGCCGTTCCGTGACGACGCGACGCTTGAGCATTTCGTCGAGGGCTTCCGCAAGGCCGGCCTGCCGGAGTGAAGCCGGCATAACCTCAACGGCCGGCGCGCGCCAACCCGTGCGCCACCAGGCGGTCGATGACCTCCGGGTAGCTGACGCCGCTGGCCGCCATCGCCTTGGCATACATGCTGATGTTGGTGAAGCCGGGAATGGTGTTGAGCTCGTTGATCAGGAAATTCATGTCCGGCATCAGGAAGAAATCGACACGGGCCATGCCGTCGCAGCCGAGTGCCCGGAATGCCCTGGCGGCCATATCGCGCATGGCGGTCTCGACGTTCAACGGCAGCTCGGCCGGCACGATCAGGGCCGCGCCGTTCTCGTCGATGTATTTGGCGTTATAGTTGTAGAAGCCATGGCTTTCCGCAGGCACGATCTCGCCTGGACGCGAGACGAAGAGCTCGCCCGCGGGGCTCTCCAGCACGCTGAACTCGATCTCGCGTCCAAGAACGAATTCCTCCGCCAGCAGCTTGCTGTCGTGCTGGAACGCCTCTGACAGCGCGCGATCGAATTCCTGGCTGCCATTGACCTTTGCCACACCAACCGACGAACCCTGCCGCGCCGGCTTGATGAACAGCGGCAGGCCGATTTGCTCCTCCAGTTCGGCGAGTGAAGGCGCGGCACCTTCACCGATTGTCACCGAGCGCGCGACAGGCACGCCGGCCGCCTTCAGCAACCGCTTGGCGATATCCTTGTCCAGCGCCGTCGCGGAGCCGAGGATGCCGCAGCCGGCGAGCGGCACGCGCGCCACCTCGGCCAGTCCCTGCACCGCGCCATCCTCGCCATGCAGGCCGTGCAGCACCGGAAACAGGATGTCGAGGGCGGGAAGGTCGTGGGGTGCGCCGCCGGCAGGGATCGCCAGCATCCGCCCATGCCCGCCCGGTACCAGGCAGAGCTGTGTGCCAACCGACGGCGTCGCCAGCGCGCCGCCTTCGAAGCGGCTCAGCAGCCATTGCCCTTCGCGGGTGACGAAGATCGGGACCGCATCGTATTTCGCCAGGTCCAGCGCGGCCATCACGTTGGCCGCCGAAAGCAGCGACACCTCATGCTCCGCGGAACGCCCGCCGAACAGCACACCGATACGAAGTCTTTTTGCGGGCATCGACAACTCCACCAATGATCAGGGTTGGAGCTCGCATGCGAAACACCAGACATCCCCTTCAACCGTAGTAAGCGGAGGATTGGAGTGGGACTTTGACCGGTTGCAGCAGTTTTTCAGCAGAAGCGCGAAAGGCGCTCCGTTCTGAGAGGCGATAATACGAGGAGGGCGGTTCGTCGTTTTCGTGAAACGACGAACCGCTGCAACGGTACTCGTCAGCGCAGCGCCGCCGCGATGTTGCCGCCGTCCACCGTCGTCACGTCGGCGGTGGTGCGTTCGGCCAGCGCCTGATGCAGGAAGGCCTGCGCCACGTCGTCGGCCGTCACTTCCTGTCCGAGCAGATTGCCGGACATGTATTCCTTTTCCGATACGCCGCGCGCGCCGGAACGGCTGGCGATCATGGCGTCGGTCAGAAGACCTGAGCGGATGCGGTCGGCATTCACCGCATTGGAGCGGATGCCATAGGCGCCGTAGTCGAGGGCGTATTGCCTGGACAGGAACAGCGTCGCCGCCTTCGGAATGCCGTAGGCGCCGAATTTCGGGCCGGGATTGATCGCCTGCTTGGAGGTGTTGAAAAGCAGCACGCCGCCGGTGCCCTGTTCCAGCATGATGCGCACCGCGTTCTGCGCCGCCGACTGGTGGGCGAAGAAGTTGAGCTCGAAACTCTTGCGCAAAGTGGCGTCATCCAGTTCGCCGATGCGGCCTTCCCAGGCCGCGCCCGCATTGGAGACCAGGATATCGACGCCGCCATAGACGGCGACCGCCTTGTCGAAGGCGGCGCGCATCTCCGCGGGCTTGGTGATGTCGGCGCCGACGCCGATCGAGCTGTTGCCGGCCGCCTTGGCCGCTTCCGCGGCCTTGGCGGCGTCGAGATCGACGATGACGGCATGCGCGCCGTTGGCGGCGAACAGCTTTGCCGTTGCGGCGCCGATGGCGCCGGCGCCGCCGGTGATCAGCACCACCTGGCCGGTCAGCGGCTTCGGCTTGTTGGAGGCGAGCTTGGCCTGTTCCAGCGACCAGTATTCGAGCGGGAAGAGATCGGCCTTGGAGAGCGGATGGAAATTGCCGATGGCTTCCGCACCGCGCACCGCTTCGATCCACATCTCGCCGACATCCGAGGCGATCTTCGCATCCTTCAGCGTGCGGCCATGGCCGAACATGCCCAGCCCCGGCACCAGCGTCAGGCGCGGCATCGGGTCGAGCATGGTGCGCTTGACGTCGTCCAGCGCGTCATTGGTCTCGAAATAGGCGGTGTAGTCCTTGACGAAGGCCTCGACATGGCTGTGCACCACGGCCTTGTAGTCGCCGAGCTTGTCGGCGTCGGGCGCCGGCACGGCCATCGGCCCGGTCTTGATGCGGATCGACAGATCCGGCGTCGAGACGCCGCGGCCGGCATAGTCGGCGATCTTCGCCGAATTGATGAAATCGACGATCGAGTCCGATGTGCGGAAGTCGCTGATCATGCGGTCGAAGCGGCCTTCGCCGCGTGCCACGGCCACGGCGCCGCGCAGCGTTGGCGCGATGTCGCTCGGCTTGGCGAGCTTTGCCGGCAGCGCGGCCTTGGGCGCCTGCGGCTTGCCGTTTTTGGCGACATAGTCCTCGGCCATGGTCACATAGTGGATCATGCGGTCATAGGCCTGCCTGGCGTCGTCGCCGAAGGTGAAGATACCGTGCTTGTCGAGGATAAGGCCTTCGACGCTGGGGTCGGCGTCGAAGACTTCCGCCGCGACCTTGGCGAGGTCGAAGCCCGGCTTGATGTAAGGCACATAACCCATCTTGTCGCCGAACACGGCCTTGATCAGCGGTTTGCTGTCTTCCTGGTCGACAATGGCGAGGATCGCCGTCGAATGCGTGTGGTCGACAAACTTGTGCGGCAGGAAGGCATGCAGCAGCGTTTCGACCGACGGGTTGGGCGAGGATGGGTCGATGAGGTTGGAACGCTGCAGCGCCACCATATCCTCGTCGGCGAGCGTTTCCAGAGAGCGCGCCTTGAGCAGCGCGCCCATCTTCACCGCCGGCAGGCCTTGCGGCTCGATGACCGCCATGTCCCAGCCGCTGCCCTTGACGCACAGCACGTCCCATTCGTCGCCGACGAGATCGGTGGCCTTGGTCTTGCAGGATGTGTTGCCGCCGCCGTGCAGCACCAGCCGCGGCTCGCCGCCGAGCAGGCGGGTCGTATAGACGCGCAGAGCAAGATCGCGGCCGACGCCCTTCTTGGCATAGTCGGCAACCATCTTTTCCGCGTCGGCGTCATTCCAAAGGTTCTTCATGTCGATCCGTCCGATACTCGTCTTTTTTGCTCATGAACAGAAAGCCGCGACGCCTGTATGACAGAAGCGGCGAGGGGATTTCTAAGAGGCCTTCTTGGTTGCCTCGCCGGAGTGCGCGAGAAGGCGCTCGGCCATATGCGCGCCGATCACCAGATGCGTGCAGAGTCCGCCAGCGATGGCCGAAAGCAGCGGTTCGAACTTGGTGTCTTCCTGCACCACCATCAGCCGCTTCTCGATGGCGCGCAGCGAGGCGAGCTCGGCGGAGATGACTCGCCGGTTGTAGCTGCAGTCGAGCACCTCGCCCCTGGCGTCGATGATCTGCCCGGCGATGACGCCGGCCGCACCTTGGCTGCGCAGCGCTTTCATCTCGGCCGGCGACAGCGCACCGCATTTCACCAGATGGCTGTCGGCATCGACCGCGCCGATGGAATAGAGCGCCAGATCGCATTCGGCGATGCCGGCCAGTTGATCGCGGATCACCGGCTCGGCGCGCAGGCTCTTCGCCAGCTCTTCCGTCGACAGCACCAGCGGCGCATAGAAGTTCAGACCCTTGGCGTTGAGCCGCCGCGCGATCTCCATCGTGCACTGGTCGGGCCGATAGGAATAGGGCGCGCCGAGATTGCCGCAAAGCTGCACCACGGTGACGTCCTGCAGGTCGGCAAAGGACATGATGTCGGCGATGGTGTAGACGGTGCGGCCCCAGGCGACGCCGATGCGGTCGCCCTTCTTCACCAGCTCGAGGAAGACGCTTGCCGCCAGCACCGCGATATCGGTCGAGGGATCGGCCAGATAGGCGTTTTCCGGCGCGATCCATACGGCGTCGAGCCCGAAGGCGTCTTCAACCTTGCGCGCCATGACGTCGTCGGTGAAGAGCTGCGTCGAGGTCGAGATGTTGACGATGCCGGTCTCGCGCGCCTTGCGCAGATACATGGCGACCGAGGCGCGTGAGATGTTGAGCTGGCTCGCCACTTCGTCCTGGCGAAGGCCATGCGCATAGTAAAGCCAGGCGGCCTTGTGGATGAGCTGTTCTGCCGGTCTGATCGCCATGCCGCCTCCTCCGCTGACATTAGTCACGGCTCTCGACAAAAGTCAAATTTGGGTGGGCGGAGGCGTTTACCTGTCAGCACGGCTCAACGTGGATCGCCGTTCTGTCAGGCGGTCAGATCATAGCATTTTCAGCCATTCGGAGGGATAGCGTGACAGCGGACCTGGGGTTAGAAGGTTCGAAAAGAACTTTGGGGAGAACGGGATGGCCAATCCCTACGAACAGGATCTCGACAGGAACGCAGCCAACCACCAGCCGCTGACGCCGCTCACTTATCTTCAGCGCGCGGCCAAGACCTATCCCGACCACATAGCCATCATCCATGGCAGCCAGCGCATCACCTATCGCGATTTCTGGCGCCGCTCGCTGAAGCTTGCCTCGGCGCTCGCGAAGCATGGCATCGGCAAGGGCGACACCGTGACCGTGATGCTCTCCAACACGCCGCCGATGCTGGAAGCGCATTTTGGCGTGCCGATGGTAAAGGCGGTGCTGCATTCGCTGAATACCCGTCTCGACGCCGCCGTCATCGCTTTCCAGCTCGACCATGCCGACTCGAAGGTGCTGATCGTCGACCGCGAGTTCTCGGGGGTCGTCAGGGAGGCTCTGGCGCTGGCCAAGGCCAAGCCCTTGGTCATCGACTATGATGACCCCGATTATGCCACCGACGCTCCCTATCCGAAGGGTGACCGGATCGGCGTGCTCGATTATGAGGACTTCGTCACCGCAGGCGACGAGACTTACGCATGGTCGATGCCGGATGACGAATGGGACGCCATCTCGCTCAACTACACGTCCGGCACGACGGGAAATCCGAAAGGCGTCGTCTACCACCATCGCGGCGCCGCGCTCATGGCTTACACCAACACCATCCATGCCGGCATGGCCAAGCATGCGGTCTATCTGTGGACGCTGCCGATGTTCCACTGCAATGGCTGGTGCTTTCCCTGGACCTTGGCCGTGCAGGCCGGCACCCATGTCTGCCTGCGCTGGGTGCGGGCGAAGCCGATATATGACGCGATCGCCGACCACGGCGTCACGCATCTGTGTGGCGCGCCGATCGTCATGTCGGTGCTGATCAACGCCAGGGACGAGGACAAGCGGGCGTTCCCGCAGACCGTCACCTTCAATACCGCCGCGGCACCCCCGCCCGAGGCTGTGCTCTCAGGCATGGCCGATGCCGGCTTCGCCGTCACCCATCTCTACGGTCTGACCGAGACCTACGGTCCGGCGGTCGTGAACGAATGGCACGATGAGTGGGATGCGTTGGAGAAAGGCCCGAGGACGGCGAAGAAGGCGCGCCAGGGCGTGCGCTATGCCGCGCTCGAAGGGCTGACGGTGATGAACCCGGAGACCATGGTGGAGACGCCGGCCGATGGCGAGACCATCGGCGAGGTCATGTTCCGCGGCAACATCGTCATGAAGGGGTACCTCAAGAACAGGAAGGCGACCGACGAGGCCTTCGCCGGCGGCTGGTTCCATTCCGGCGATCTCGGCGTCATGCACCCGGACGGTTACATCCAGCTCAAGGACCGCTCGAAGGACATCATCATTTCCGGCGGCGAGAACATCTCCTCCATCGAGGTCGAGGACGCGCTCTACAAGCATCCCTCGGTCGCGTCCTGCGGTGTGGTTGCCCGCGCGGACGACAAATGGGGCGAGGTGCCGGTCGCCTATGTCGAGCTGAAGCCCGGCAAGACCGCGACCGAGGCCGAGATCATCGAGCACTGCCGAGGGTTGCTCGCCCGCTTCAAGGTGCCGAAGGCGGTGGTGTTCGCGGAGATCCCGAAGACCTCGACGGGGAAGATCCAGAAGTTCCGGCTGAGGGAAATGGCGAAGGGGGCGTAGTTCTCGCCCCAACATGGCCGTGACGTCGACAGTTTGCGCCAGCGCCCGCGACGTCGTCATCCTAGGGTGGAGCAGTCGCGCAGCGACGTCGCGGAAACCCCAGGATCCATGCCGTTACCTTGCGGCCGCGCTCCGGCGGTTGAGAATGGCTTGCGGCGAATGGGCAGCCCAATCGCCGTAACTTCTTGATCCGCCTTCGTTCTTCGGTCTACGTCACGGCATGGATCCTAGGGGCTGCGCGCGTCGCTTCGCTCCTTGCTCCGCCCTAGGATGACGACCTCATCGGTGTCGGCTGCCAGTCGCAAGCGCCGATTGAAGGCATAGCAACTGTCACCATCTGTCACCAAATTATACGCGTACGTCGATTCCGCGTTGACTCCTTCTCCCTTTCGTTTTACGACTGATGAAAATTGAAATTCGTCACTCATCAAACGAAAGCGCCATGTCCGAAGCCGCCAACATCGTGGCAGATCCCGCCAGACAGGAGAATGTGACCCGCATTCTCGACTGCGCCGAGCGCCTGTTCCGCCACTACGGTTACGGCAAGACCAATGTCGCCGACATTGCCCGCGAGCTCGGCATGTCGCCGGCCAACATCTACCGCTTCTTCGCCTCCAAGGTGGAAATCCACCAGGCCGTCTGCGGCCGCATGCTCGGCGCCAGCTACAAGATGGCCTATGAGATCATGCACCTGCCGGTCAGCGCCGAGGAGCGGCTGCGCCGCTACATCCATGCCCAGTACAAGATGACGCTGGAGGTCATGCTCGACCAGGAGAAGGTGCATGAGATGGTCATCGTCGCGCTGGAGCGCGACTGGGGCGTCATCGATGCGCATGTGAACAGAATCCACGACCTCTATGCCGAGGTGATCCGCGAGGGCATCGAGGCTGGCGAGTTCAGGGAGCAGGATCCGGAGACGGCCTCGCGCTGCTTCGGCGCCGCGACCGTTATCCTGTGCCATCCGCAGATGGTGGCGCAGTGCCTTGCCAAGACCAACCGGGCGATGCCCGACGAACTAATCGACTACGCCATCAGAGCCTTGAAATAGAAGCTGTCCGCCAAGGTGCGGTCGACAAATCATCTCCAGTTCGGGAGTGCTAAGGTGTCTTTGTCCAGTTCCATCCTCCCCGGTTCCATTCTCCGACGGCTGCCGGCCGTCGGCCTCCCAACCGCCGCCGTCATCGCGGCAGTGCTTGGCCTTGCCGGCTGCAGTCAGGAGAAGGCCGAGGTCGTCCAGGAAGTCGTCCGGCCGGTGAAGGTTGTCGAGATCGGCGAAGCGCAGACCACCCGCCAGCTTGACTATTCCGGTTCGGTGCGCGCCCGCACCGAGATGAATCTCGGCTTCCGCATCGCCGGCAAGGTCACCGAGCGTCTGGTCGATATCGGCCAGCATGTGAATGAAGGCGACGTGCTCGCCCGCATCGATCCTGCCGACTACGAATTGTCGGTGAAGAGCGCCGCGGCCAGCCTCGACGCCGCCGAGCGCCAGGTCGAGACCGTCGACCTTGCCAGGAAGCGCGCCGAACAGCTCTACGCCAAGAATTTCGCGCCGAAATCGCAGCTCGACCAGGCGCGCCTGACCTATGACCAGGCTGTGGCGACCCGCGATGCCGCGCGCTCGACCCTGGCCCAGGCGCAGAACCAGGTCCAATACGCCGATCTGAAGGCTAGCAAGAACGGCATCGTCACCGCCATCTCCGCCGATGTCGGCCAGGTGGTCGCCGCCGGCACACCGGTCATGACCGTCGCGGTCGACGGCGAGAAGGAAGTGTCGATCGCGGTGCCGGAGATGGACATTGCCGGCTTCAAGCCCGGCAAGGAGGTCAAGGCGAGCTTCTGGTCGGACGACGGGCTTACTCTCGACGGCAAGGTCCGCGAGGTCGCCGGTAGCGCCGATCCGCAGTCGCGCACCTTCGCTGTCCGCGTCTCGCTGCCCAACGATCCGCGCGTGCTGCTCGGCATGACCGCCAACGTCCAGGCGACCGTTGGCAGCAAGACCCAACTTGTGTCGATCCCGCTGACGGCGATGACCGAGAAGGACGGCAAGCAGATCGTCTGGACGGTCGACCGCGCCTCCGACACGGTGCATCCGCGCCCGATCAAGGTCGCCAACTTCACCGCCGACGGTGTCGCCGTGGCCGACGGCCTGAAACAAGGCGACGTCGTGGTCGCGGCCGGCACCCAGTTCATGACCGAGAACCTGAAGGTCAAGCTTTCCGGCGACGCCCAGCAATCCGCCTCCGCGGAGGGTGACGTCGCGACGACGAGTAGCCTGCACTGATGCTTGTCGCCCAAAAGTGCGAAGCGGTTTTGGGACAACGACATGCATCGAACTAAGACCTGAAGTCAGGCGCAACAGACGCCTTTCCCGCTCTCGCTGCGTCGAGCCGCGAGCCGGGTGGGGCATGGGTTCCGGGCGGCGGACGCCCGATCGTGAGATGCCGGCATGTTGGCTTCCCCCGCAGCAGTGCCGCGTCCAGCGCGATTTGCGAGTCTCTCTCCGCTTGAGGGTCTCGCCGCCCGGAACCCGACCGAGAATTCACGGGCAATGCCAGGCGTGCATTGCCGGCCAATTGGACTGGACTTGTGCCATGACCACGACGGACAGCAGCACTGAAAAGCGGCCCTTCAACCTCTCGCGCTGGGCGATCGGACATCCGAGCATCGCGCGCTTCCTGTTCGGGCTGATCATCCTGGCCGGCGCGCTCGGCCTGATGCGCATGGGCCAGAAGGAAGACCCGGACTTCACCTTCCGTGTCATGGTGGTGCAGGCGGTCTGGCCCGGCGCCTCGATCCAGGACATGGAAGACCAGGTCGTCAACAAGATCGAGCGCAAGCTGCAGGAGACGCCGCATCTCGATTTCGTGCGCTCCTACACGCGCGCCGGCAGCGCCATCATCACGCTCCAGGTCAAGGGCGACACCAATGCCGAGGAGGTGAAGGACGCCTTCTATCAGGTGCGCAAGAAGGTCGGCGACATTTCCAACGAATTGCCGCAAGGCCTGCTCGGTCCCTACTTCAACGACGAGTTCGGCGACACTTTCATCACGCTGCATTCGATCAGCGGCGACGGCTTCACCTATCCGGAGCTGAAGAAGTTCGCCATCCAGGCGCGCGACATGCTGTTGACGACGCCTGGCGTCGAGAAGGCAGTCATCATCGGCGACCAGCCGGAGAAGATCTATATCGACGTCTCGTCCAAGGCGTTGGCCGAGCGTGGCCTGACCATCCTCGACCTGCAGAACGCCGTGAAAGGGCAGAACGCCGTCGATCCGGCGGGCTCCGTCGACACCGGCCTGCGCTCGGTGCGCATCTCGGTCGAGGGCGACGTCACCAGGGCCGCCGACATCCGCGAGCTGAGGCTTCGCTCCGGCAACCAGGTGACGCGCCTCGGCGATATCGCCACCGTCAGCTCCGGTCTCCAGGATCCTTACGACAACAAATACCTCTTCAACGGCCATGAGAGCGTCCAGCTCGGCGTCGTCATGGCCAAGGGCTTCAACGTCAGGGATGTCGGCAAGGATGTCGAGGCGACCTACCAGCGCTTCGAGGCGGGGCTGCCCTACGGCGTTTCGGTCGACCAGATCTCCGACCAGCCCGAGGTCGTGAAGGATGCCGTCAACGAGTTCATGGAGGCGCTCGGCGAAGCGCTGCTCATCGTGCTCGTCGTCTCCTTCCTGTCGATCGGCTGGCGCTCCGGCCTGGTGATCGCCATCGCCATCCCGCTGGTGTTGGCCGCAACCTTCGCCATCATGTACGAGATCGGCATCGACCTACAGCGCATCTCGCTCGGCGCCTTGATCATTGCGCTCGGCCTGTTGGTCGACGACGCCATGATCGTCGTCGAGATGATGGAGCGAAAGCTCGAGGAAGGGCTGGTCAAGATCGAGGCGGCGAGCTTCGCCTACACCTCGACCGCCTTCCCGATGCTGACCGGCACCCTGATCACCACGGCGGGCTTCATCCCGGTCGGCTTCGCCGCATCGACCGCAGGCGAATATGTGCGCACGCTGTTTTATGTCGTCGGCATAGCGCTTGTCGTGTCGTGGTTCGTGGCGGTCTATTTCACGCCGTGGCTCGGCTACATGATCCTCAAGCAGCGCAAGCATGCCGGCACCCATCATGATGTCTTTGACACCAGCTTCTACCGGCGGCTGCGCGCGACGGTCACCTGGGCCGTGCGCCACCGCATCATTGTGCTGGTGATGACGCTGGTCACCTTCGCCACCAGCCTGTGGGCCTTCCAGTTCATCCCGCAGAACTTCTTCCCGCAATCCTCGCGTCCGGAAATCCTGGTCGATCTCTGGCTGCCGGAAGGCACCTCGATCAAGGAGGTCCAGAAGCAGGCCAAGGCGTTCGAAGGCAGGATGGCGGACGATCCCGACAAGCGCTTCATCGCCACCTATATCGGCGAAGGCGCGCCGCGCTTCTTCCTGCCGCTCGACCAGCAGCTCCGCAATCCCAACTTCGCCCAGCTCCTGGTTATGGCCAAGGACGAGCCCGCGCGCGAGCGGCTGATCGTCAAGATGCGCAGGATCCTGGCGCAGGACTTCCCCTCGATCCGCGGCAAGGTCGACCGCCTCTTCCTGGGTCCGCCGACCGGCTGGCCGGTGCAGATGCGCATCATGGGCCCGGACCGCCAGGAGGTGCGCCGCATCGCCGACGAGGTGAAGGCGAGGTTCCAGGCCAATCCGCTGCTCGGCGCCATCCATGACGACTGGCTGGAGCCGGTGCCGGCGATGAAGCTGGTGATCGACCAGGACCGTGCTCGCGCCCTTGGCGTCACCTCGCAGCGCATCCGCCAGATGCTGCAGGCCACCATGTCCGGCGCGCCGCTCGACGACTTCCGCGACGGCGAGGAGACGGTCTCGATCGTCGCCCGCGAGCCGGAGGCGACGCGTCACCTGCTGTCCTCGGTCGACTCCGTCTATATCCCGACCGATTTCGGCGGCTCGGTGCCGCTCTCGCAGGTGGCCAAGGTCGTGCCTGTCATGGAGCAGGGCATCGAATGGCGGCGCGACCGCCTGCCGACCATCAGCGTGCGTGCCACGCTGCCGGATGGCGTGCAGTCGAACGACGTCGTCACCAAGATGTACAACGACATGAAGGACCTGCGCGCAGGCCTTGCGCCCGGCTACAAGGTCGAGATCCAGGGCGGTGCCGAAGACTCGGCCGAGAGCCAGGCTTCGATCGCGGCCAAGGCGCCGATCATGCTCGCCATCATCGTCGTGCTGCTGATGGTCCAGCTGCAGCATTTCGGCAAGTCGATGCTGGTGCTGGCCACCGGCCCGCTGGGCATCATCGGCGCCGCCGCGGCGCTCTTGATCAGCGGCGCGCCGTTCGGCTTCGTCGCCATCCTCGGCGTCATTGCGCTGCTCGGCATCATCATGCGCAACTCGATCATCCTGGTCGACCAGATAGACCAGGATATCGCTGCCGGCATGGAGCGATCGGAAGCGATCGTGGGTGCTGCAGTCCGCCGCTTCCGGCCGATCATGCTGACCGCGCTCACCGCCGTGCTGGCGCTGATCCCGATCTCGCGCGCCGTCTTCTGGGGGCCGCTCGCCTACGCCATGATGGGTGGCATCCTGGTCGCCACCGTGCTCACCATCCTGGTGCTGCCGGCCGGCTACGCCCTGTTCTTCGGCCGCGCACCGAAGAAGGCCAAGACCGACGAGGAGGCGCCCGAGCCGGAGAAGGTCAAAGGCATCGAACGGCCGCAACTGGCACTGGCTGCTGAATAGAAATAGACGTGGCAACCTGGACCATCCGCCGCCGGCGAAAGCCGGCGGCGGATGATCTGCATCAAGGATCCGCCCGGGCGAAAATGCTCGGCGGCAACGCTTCGGTAAAACAGAATTCCTTTTCAGCGGCGCGATGCGGGCCGATCCTGCGCCGACACCGGAGCGGCAACGCTCGTCATCGCTGGATCATTCCCCATGTCAGAAAAACGGCAATTGCGACTCGGTGCCTTCATGCGCCCCGTCAGTCTTCACACCGGCGCCTGGCGCTATCCGGGCGCTTATCCCGACGCCAATTTCAACTTCGCGCATCTGAAGCGTTTTGCGCAAACGCTCGAGGCCGCGAAATTCGACGCCTTCTTCATGGCTGACCACCTGGCCGTGCTCAACATGCCGATCGAGGCGCTGCGGCGCAGCCACACGGTGACATCCTTCGAGCCGTTCACGCTGCTGTCGGCGCTCGCCGCCGTCACCGATCATATCGGCCTTGTCGCGACCGCATCGACCACCTTCGACGCGCCCTATCACATTGCCCGCCGCTTCGCCTCGCTCGACCATATCAGCGGCGGCCGCGCCGGCTGGAACATCGTGACGACCTCCAACCCGGACGCGGCGCTTAACTTCGGCCTCGACGAGCATGTCGAGCATGACCAGCGCTACCACCGGGCGCGCGAGTTCTACGATGTCGTCACCGGGCTGTGGGACAGTTTTGCCGACGACGCCTTCATCCGCGATGCGGACAGCGGGCTCTACTTCGATACATCGAAGCTGCATGTGCTCGACCACAAGGGCGAGCATCTGTCGGTACGCGGTCCGCTCAACATCGCGCGGCCGGTGCAGGGCTGGCCGGTCATCGTCCAAGCCGGCGCGTCCGAGGCCGGACGGCAGCTGGCCGCCGAGACGGCGGAGGTGATCTTCGCAGCGCCACCCGACCTGGCGTCTGGCCAGCGCTTCCTTGCCGACGTGAAGGGCCGCGCGGAAAAGCTCGGCCGTTCGCGCGACGATATCAAGATCCTGCCTGGAGCCTTTGTAGTCGTCGGCGATAGCGTCGAGGAGGCTCGAGCCAAACGCGCCAAGCTCGACAGCCTCGTCTACTACGAGAGCGGCATCGCCTCGCTGTCGATCGCGCTCGGCCACGATGCCTCCGGCTTCGATCCCGACGGTCCGCTGCCGGACGTGCCGGACACCAATGCCTCGAAAAGCAGCCGCGAGCGCGTCATCGAGTTGGCGAGAAAAGAGAGCCTCACTGTTCGCCAGCTCGCCCAGCGGCTCGGCGGCTATTCGGGCCTGGCCTTCGTCGGCAGCGCCAAGTCCATTGCCGACGAGATGGAGGAATGGCTGCTCACCGAAGGCTCAGATGGCTTCAATGTCATGTTTCCCTATCTGCCCGCCGGGCTCGATGATTTCGCCGAAAAGGTGGTGCCCGAGCTGCAGCGGCGCGGGATATTCAGGCGCGAGTATGAAGGATCGACGCTGCGCGAGAATCTCGGCCTGAAGCGGCCGCCGAACCGGTTCTTCGAAGAAGCGGCGGCCCGCAAGGCGGGCTGATCCAAAGGAAACGGGCGCGCCGGAGCGCGCCCGTTTCCTTTCAGGTTGCCGTGTCAGATGACGAACACCCAGTTGGCGATCAGCATCACCACCACGCCTGCAATCAGCGTCAGGTAAGGCAGCATGCCCGCCTTCTTGACCGAGAGGTCGGCTCCCGCCATGCCGAGGTCGGCCAGCATGTGCTCTGGGAATTTGCCGCCGTCCTGGATGTAGTGACGGAAGCAGAACACCGGAATGATCAAGGCGGCCGTGATCAGGCCGGCCCACAGCGCCATCGGGTTCCACACCTTGGCGCCGGCGCCCATGAAGATCGCGTTGACATAGGCGAAGATGGCGCCGATGCCGAGCAGCCAGGTCGGCGCCTTCCAAGGACGGTTGATGTGGCCGTTGTCGATGCGATGGATCCAGCCGGCGTTGAGGTTGAGGAAATTGAAGATGATGTAGCCGCAGTTCGACACGGCGAGGATGAAGAAGAAGCTCGTCGCATCGGCCGAGGCTATCGCCAGCACGATCAGGTTGAAGCAGAGGTCGGTCCACATCGCCCGCGTCGGCGCGCCGTGCTCGTTGACGTGGCTGAGATAGCGCGGCAGCCAGCCGTCGACCGAACCCTGGTAGAGCGTTCGCGAGGAGCCGGCCATCGCCGTCATGATGCAGAGCACCAGCGCCAGGATCATCAGCATGACCAGCAGGCTGTGGATCAGCTTGCCGCCGCCGACCATGCCGGCCAGCGCGTCGGCGACGCCCGAGCCGTCGACGATCGGCGTCGCCAGCATGCCGTTGAGCCCCAGCACGCCCTGGAAGGTGAAGGGCACTAGGATGAAGAGCAGCATGCAGAGCAGGCCGGAGTAGAAGATCGCCTTGAATGTGTCGGTGCCGGGGTTCTTGAATTCCGACGTGTAGCAGACCGCGGTCTCGAAGCCGTAGGTCGACCATGCGGCGATGAACATGCCGCCGAGCGCCAGCGTCCAGCCGGCGATGTTCCAGGAGCCTGGGTCGGGTGCGTAGGCGGCCGCCAGCGGCACCAGCGGCGAGAAATTCGCCCAGTCGATCTGGCCGGTGAAGATCGGCACGACGCCGACGATCAGCATCGGGACGATGACCAAGAGGCCGATATATTTCTGCACATTGGCCGTGCCGAGGATGCCGCGATGCTGGATCGAGAAGATGACCAGCATCAGCACGGCGCCGATGAAGAAGGTGGCGTTGAAGGTGAAGGACACCGGACCAAGCGTGTGCCCCCACAGCGACCATGTGCGGATCGCCGGCGTCGCGGCGGCGGTCACCGCGGCGATCGCGTCGGCGGGTGCCGTCCCGGCATGCGCGGCGATATAGGCGACCACTTCCGGCGAGGTCTCGGTGAAGATCGGCACCGGCGCCAGCGCGTTGAGGATGTAAGCGGCGGCGATCGAGCAGCCGAGCGACAGCACCGGCGTCCAGGCGAACCAGTTGCACCAGACCGACAGCGGCGCGATGAATTTCGAGTAGCGCAGCCAGGCCGTGGCGCCGTAGATCGAGGCGCCGCCCGACTTGTTCGGGAACAGGCCGGCGATCTCCGCATAGGTGAAGGACTGCAGGAAGCCCATGATCATGGACACCGTCCAGATCAGGAAGGCGAGCTTTCCGGTCGTACCGGCAATGCCGCCGATCGAGAACAGGACCAGTGCCGGAACGCCGCTTGCCACCCAGAAGGCGCCACGCCAGTCGATATGCCTGAGCAGCTTGCTTTCGGCAGGCTGCTCGAGGGCCGTGCTTATCGTGCTCATATGATTGTCTTCCCCTTTTTTCTGTTCCCCGCCGGCGACGCTTCGGCTGTTGCGAAGCTTGCTCCCCGGCCACTATGGTTCGACTGTCGTGTTTCCACTCAGTCGTATTTTTTTCTTAAGAGTGAAGATTGATCCGACGCGCTTTCGCGTCAAGCGTTTTGTGGATGTCATGCACATCACGCTTGCGAAACATTGGCTCTTGCCTTCTCCCCTTGTGAGGG
>CCNB01000029.1:0-2201 GCA_000824785.1 Mesorhizobium plurifarium
TGCAGCCGGTCCTCGGCATAGTGCAGATAATGCGCCAGCTGCTGCAGCCGCTCCTTCAGCAAAGCGGGTTCGGCGACCTCCCCGGCCTCTTCGCCCTGCAGGATACCGCGCGCCAGACTGCTGGCGATGCTGCCCAGCGCAGGCGTGATGAAAGCGCCGAAGCGACGCCCCTTGGGGCCGAGACCGCGGGCGATTTCCACCAGAGCCTGATAGCACACCGGCTCTTGCGTCCACTTGCTGAAGCCGTTCGCCAGGACCGCCAAGCCTTGCGCAGTAAAATCTGAGAGCCCGACATCCGGGCGATCGGCGCGGCGAAGGACCTCCTTGCCAATGGTGACCGTAGCCTCGCGCATCTTATGCTGGTCCAGCCACTTGCTGAAACCATTCACCAAGATCACCAGGTGTTGATCGGCAAATCCGGCAAGTTGGCCGGCGCGGGACACGATCTCCTCGGCGAGGCCCACTGCAGCTTGGCGCACTTCAGGCTCCTCGGGCCACTTGCTGAATCCGTTCACCAGGTTCGCCAGATGTTGGTCAGTAAATCCACGGACGTGACTGGTGCGGCGCAGAATCTCGCAGGCAACTGCGGCTGTGGCTTCGCGCGTCTTCTCCTGTTCGGGCCATTTGCTGAAACCGTTGACCAGATTCGCCAGGTGTTGATCGGCAAATCCGGCGAGTTGGCCGGCGCGGGAGGCGATCTCCCCGGCGATGGCGAGCGCCGCTTGGCGCATGCCTGGTTCTTGCGGCCACTTGGCGAAGCCATTGATCAGATTGGCCAGGTCCTGCTCAGGAAAACGAGAAATTCGCGCGTCGTGGCTGACCTCAGAGGCGATGGCGACGGCCGCTTCGCGTGTCTTCTCCTGTTCGGGCCACTTGCTGAGACCGTTCACTAGAGTGGCCAGTTGTTGATCCGTGAACCCACCCAGCTTCCTAACGCGCGACGCAACGACCTCCGCACCGACGGTGACTGCAGCCTGGCGCATTTCGAGGTCTTCGGGCCACTTGCTGAAACCGTTGATCAGATTGGCCAGCCCCAGCTCAGGAAAACGCGAAAGTCGCGCGTCGCGACTGACTTCAGAAGCGATGATGGCGGCCGCTTCGCGCGCCTTCTCCTGTTCGGGCCACTTGCTGAAACCGTTCACCAGATTGGCCAGCTGTTGATCAGTAAATCTGCTCGGCTCCCTGGCATGCGCGATCTCGCCGGCGACGTTGACTGCAGCCTGGCGCATATTGAGTTCTTCGGGCCACTTGCTGAAACCGTTCACCAGTGCCGCCAGCTGCTGATGAGTAAATCCCCCGAGCTTGCCGGCGCCGGACGCAATGTCCCCTGCGATGGCGACCGCAGCCTGACGTATGCCCGGCTCTTGCGGCCACTTGCTGAAACCGTTCACCAACGTGGCCAGCTCCTGCTCAGGAAAGCGACCGAGTCGGTTGGCCTCGCGACTGATCTCAGAGCCGATGGCGATCGTCGCTTCGCGCGTGCTTTCCTGTTCCGGCCACTTGCTGAAACCGTTCACCAGGTTCGACAGGCCCTGCGGGCTAAAATCGGAGAGCCGCTTGGCTCGGCCTGCAAGGCGCGTCACCTCGGTGCCGATAGCGCCGGTGGCCTCCCGACACTCCGCCTGGTTCGGCCATTTGCTGAAGCCATTGACCAGGTTGCTCAAGCTCTGCGGACTGAATTCGGAAAACCCTTGCGTCTCAGCGCGGCGAAGAGCCTCACCAGCGACTGCGGAAGTGCCCTCGCCACACCCTGGCTGGTCAGGCCACTTGCTAAAGCCGTTCACCAGCAGCGAGAGGTTTCGGGCGTCGAGCTGGCGAAGCACTGCTGGGTTGTCGCTGCAGAATTCGCCGATCCTGATTGTGCCGTCGCGGCATTCCGCCAGTTGGGGATATCGGCCGAACGACAAGGAAAACAGCGGCAACGCGCGAGCATCTACACCGTCGAGGGCGCTGGTAGACCTCGATACCTTGGCTGCCATGGCCCTGCAGGCCTGCATGCCCGGCTGACCTCCAGGTTCGCGGCTGACTGCGTTGGCTACCGTCGCATATCCAAACGATTCTCCCTCGCGGATATCCCGCTCCCAGTTTGGCAGAAAGTGACGGGTGAACTGGACAGCGGCTCCTTGCAGGAATGCTGCCTGCTCTTCCTGGTCCCGCAGCAAGCCGCTGTGGCGCACCACCGCACAGGAGAATTGAACGAT
>CCNB01000029.1:2211-2632 GCA_000824785.1 Mesorhizobium plurifarium
GGCTGCTTCGGAATGCCGTCCCACTTGCAAATCGGCAGCTTGTCTATGCGGTGGCAATCCGGCTGTGTTCGCGCGTCCGGGCCGCTGCGCCTGGCGCGAGGGTCCGCCTTCGGCCCGCAAAGCGCCTGATTGCTGCCGCGACCCTTCAGGCCCTTGAGAATCTATGCTGCGGCTATCGCGCGCGCTCCCATCGTCGCTGCGTGGCGGCCCGGCCTCCATGCCGGACGGAGTTTTTCCAAGCGAGGAGGCGGAGGCGCGAGAGCCTTCGGGGACGCGATCCCTGCGCCACGATCCGGCATCGGAACGCGAAGAGCCCGGTTGCGGCCGTGACCCGGAACGGCTATCGCGCGCGCTCCCATCGTCGCTGCGTGGCGGCCTGGCCTCCACGCCGGATGGGTTTCGACCATGCGACGGGGCGGAG
>CCNB01000029.1:2642-2766 GCA_000824785.1 Mesorhizobium plurifarium
CGGCTCACCGTCACAACGCCAAGCGCTTTCTTCCTGGCTTGCTTCACCGTCTCGCGCCAAAGGAAAACGGCGCCGCGTCATGCCCGTTCCGCGCAATGCGGAAGCGAAAAGTCGTGGTTGACCA
>CCNB01000029.1:2776-3218 GCA_000824785.1 Mesorhizobium plurifarium
AAGCTTCGCCAGCCTGCGGCTCGCGGTGCATCCGCTCGACAATCGAGTTGAACGCGTTTCCACCTTCTGATGCGGCGGGGGACCTGCCGTCCGGGGCGCCACCGGCTGGAGTGTCTCCGATGCGCGATCTTCCCGCCCGGCCGATGTTGGTCATGCTTCGTCTCCCATCCAGACAACAACGCATCGCCTAAAGTGTGTGGAGCAACGACAGGCGAGCCAACATGGTCGCCGCTCAGGAACCCCAAAGCGCGCCTAGGGCACCGAACCCGACAGCTCTGAAGGAAGCACCCTGTCCGATCGGTAAATCGAGCATGCCCTTAGCCGGGCGACGCTCGAATGCCTTTCGCTCGCAGTCGGGAGGTCGCAATCACCTTCAACATCACAACCGTTGCTCCCTTGAGTCGGAACGTAGCTTGGCTGACCTGACAACAAACTGACGCGC
>CCNB01000030.1 GCA_000824785.1 Mesorhizobium plurifarium
TTTGCACAGAATCGGATCAGTGATTCCATGCGGATATCCGGCAAGGAGGATTCGCGATGGTCGATCGAGTGCTTGGTCAGTTGAGCCTGGCGGACGGTTTTGCGTCGGCGGATGAGACGATCTTCGACCTGATAGCGAAGGAACTGGACTGGGCGCCGATCCGAACCTTGCTTGGTCAGCGCAGCGGTCCCGGCTCCGGCAACACCAGCTATCCGGCCGAACCGCTGCTGCGCTGTCTCTTGCTGGGCGTGTGGCATGGGCTGAGCGATCCAGCACTGGAGGCGCAAATTCGGGACCGGCTGTCGTTCCGCCGCTTTGCCGGCTTCAGCCTTTCGGACCGCACGCCCGATCATTCGACGCTGTGGCGTTTTCGCGATGAGCTGACGCGCGAGCGGCTGATCGACAAGGTGTTTGAGGAGATCAACCGTCAGTTGGAGGGCAAGGGCCTGATCGTCAAGCGCGGCACCTTGGTCGACGCCACGTTCCTGCAGGCGCGCGGCCGGCCGACCAAGCAGCCGAAGAAGGGCCACCAGGGGCCGATCAAGCCCTCGGCCGATCCGGATGCGCGCTGGGGCAAGAAGGGCAAGAAGAGCACCTTCGGCTACAAGATGCACATCGGCGTCGATCAGGCGCACACCGTGATCCGGCGTGTCGAAGTGAGCGATGCCTCGGTCACCGACACCGAGCCGGCCGACCAGCTGATCTGTGGCGACGAGAAGGCGGCCTATGGCGATCAGGCCTACTACACCCATGCAAGGCATGATCGGCTCGTCGAAGCCAACATCAAGGATCGGCTGATGCGGCGGGCCAACAGGCATCACCCTGAACTGCCGCCGCGCCACAAGCTGCGCAACCGGCTGATCGCCAAGGTGCGGGCGGCGGTCGAGCGGCCGTTTGCGGTGTTCAAGGAGCGCTATGGCATGCGGCGCGTGCGCTTCTTCAACCTCGCCGCCAACCGCACGCAGTGCATGCTGGCGGCCTGCGCCTATAACCTGAGGACCATGCTCGGCGCCATCCATCCGCCTCGCGGGAGGTGGGCATGAGCACAGGTGCGCCT
>CCNB01000031.1 GCA_000824785.1 Mesorhizobium plurifarium
GTATGCCTCCGGCGAGGGCCGCCTTGCGCGAGCATGGCATGATAGCGAGGCTGCGCTCTTAAGGTCGTCCTTACGAGCGTAGTTAGCAGCACAGCATGAGCCATGTGACGTTATTGACCGGGCCTGAGCGCCGTCGTCGTTGGAGTGAAGAGGATCAGTGCCGGATACTGGCCGCGGCATTCGCGCCCGGGTCCACGGTGGCGGCGGTGGCGCGTCAGTACGATGTCGCGACCAGCCTGATCTATAAGTGGCGCCGCACGATGAGAGCCCGCGAGACGGGCTTTGCCGAAGTTGTCGTGGTTCCCGACGAGCCTGTCGCCGCTTCGGTGCCGGCGGCGCCACCAGCGGTGATCGAGCTGGAGATCGCCGGCAAGATGCGGCTGCGGATTCCGCTGAACACGCCGCCGACACTGGCGGCGGCGATGGTGAAGGCGCTGGGCGTTTGATGATCCCGGTTCCGAGCCAGGTGCGGATCTGGTTGGCGGTCGGCCGGACCGATATGCGTCGCGGGATGCAGGGCCTCGCTCTGCAGGTTCAGGAGACGTTGGGCCGGGATCCGCATGCCGGCGATCTTTATGTCTTCCGCGGCCGCAGCGGCAATCTGATCAAGATTATCTGGCATGATGGGCTCGGCATGTCGCTGTATGCAAAACGGCTCGAGAAGGGCCGGTTTCTATGGCCGTCGCCGGCGGATGGCACGGTTTCCATATCACCGGCGCAGCTCGCCTACATGCTCGACGGGATCGATTGGCGCAACCCGCGTCACACGTTCCGCCCTGAGCGCGCGGGCTGAGTTTTTCTTTGAGTTAGCGCCATTTTCCGCGAGTCAGCGGAGGCGTTTTATGATTCACTCCAGGGCATGGTAGCCACCGCCCAGGATGCTGTTCCGGACGATATCGGCGCGCTGAGGGTAGCGCTGGCCGCGGCGCTGGCCAGAGCCGAAGACGAGGCCGCGCGCGTTGCGCTAGTCGAGGCCGAACTGGCGGTCGCCAGGGCCAAGGCATCGGATGATGCGGCGCTGATCGCACATCAGGATCTGACGATCCGGAAGCTGCAGCGGGCGCTGCATGGTCAGAGTTCTGAACGTTCCGCCCGGCTGCACGAGCAAATGGAGCTCACCTTCGAGGAGCTCGAGAGCACGGCGACCGAAGACGAGATCGCCGCCGAACAGGCCGCGGCCCGGACCACCGCGGTGGCGCCTTATGTGCGCAAACGACCGGCGCGCCAGCCATTTCCCGAGCATCTGCCGCGCGAACGCGTGGTCGAGCCGGCACCGGCCGCTTGCCACTGCTGCGGCGGTCATCGGCTGCGCAAGCTGGGCGAGGATATCAGCGAGACGCTGGAGGTGGTGCCGCGGCAATGGAAGGTGATCCAACATGTGCGGGAGAAGTTCACCTGCCGCGACTGCGAGGCGATCAGCCAGGCTCCGGCGCCGTTCCACGCCACCCCGCGCGGCTGGGCCGGTCCTGGCCTGCTGGCGATGATCCTGTTCGAGAAGTTCGGCCAGCATCAGCCGCTCAACCGCCAGGCTGAACGCTATGCCCGCGAAGGCGTGCCGCTCAGCCTGTCGACGCTCGCCGACCAGGTCGGCGCCGGCGCTGCGGCGCTGATGCCGCTGTTCAAGCGGCTCGAAGCCCATGTGCTGGCCGCTTCACGTCTGCACGGCGACGACACGACGGTGCCGGTCCTGGCTAAGGGCAAGACCGATACCGGCCGATTATGGACCTATGTGCGCGATGACCGACCGTTCGGCGGCGCCGATCCGCCGGCGGCGGTGTTCTATTATTCCCGCGATCGCCGAGGCGAACATCCCGCGGCGCATCTCGCCGGCTGGAGCGGCATCCTGCAGGCCGATGCCTTTGGCGGCTATGGCGACCTCTATGCGACGGGTCGTCAGCCGGCGCCTGTTCTGGAAGCCAGCTGTTGGGCCCACAGCCGGCGCAAAGTGTTCGAGCTGGCCGATATCGAAGCGGCGGCGCGCAAGAAGGCGCGCGGCGACAAGCCCAACTTGGTCTATCCGCTCGCGGTTGAAGCCGTGAAGCGCATCGATGCCCTGTTCGATATCGAGCGCGATATCAACGGCCTGTCGCCGGCCCAACGCCACGTCGTGCGCCAGGAGCGGAGCGTGCCGCTGGTCACCGAACTCGAGCGCTGGATGATCGAGACGCGCGACAAGCTCTCGCGCGGACACGATCTGAGCAAGGCCTTCAACTACATGCTGCGCCGCTGGTCGTCCTTCACCCGGTTCCTCGACGATGGCCGGATTTGCCTATCGAACAATGCAGCCGAGCGAGCCCTGCGCGGCATCGCTCTCGGCAGAAAGTCCTGGCTGTTCTGCGGGTCCGATCGCGGCGGACAGCGCGCTGCCGTTCTCTACAGCCTGATCGCCAGCGCCAAGTTGAATGACATCGACCCTCAGGCCTGGCTCGCCGATATCCTGGCGCGCATCGCGGCCCATCCAGCACAGCGGATCGATGATTTGCTGCCGTGGAATTGGCGATCCACAAAACTGCGGACCCAACCAGCGGCGGCCTGATCATGCAGCGCAATAAGGTGCATCACGTCTATACCATCGAACATGTCGCCAGGGACCTCGGCGTCAGCGAAGCGCTCATCCAGGACCTGACCCTCGGTCTCGAGCCCGAGGACGGCGTCATCTGGGTGTACGGCGCCAACGATGACGACGGGATCCTGGCCTTCACCGATGAAGGCATCGAGGAGGTCAAACTCCTCCTCGAAGACTATCATCGCGTCTCACCATCGAAAGCTTGACCCCAGGGCCGCCGGATACGCACGTCTGCGGTCTTCACCGGACGCGTAC
>CCNB01000032.1:0-2500 GCA_000824785.1 Mesorhizobium plurifarium
GGTTGCGGGGACAGGATTTGAACCTGTGACCTTCAGGTTATGAGCCTGACGAGCTACCGGGCTGCTCCACCCCGCGTCACCACGAGCAAGCGTTTGCTTGCGACCACGAGCAAGCGTTTGCTTGCGAGCTTAGAGGTAAGTTTTCGCTTACCGGATTCAATGGGTTCGCCAAATGAAAGGGCCGCTTGCGCGGCCCGGGCTCCCGTTTGGCGGGCCTTATATCGTAGAGAGAAGACTGGTCTCCATCCGGGATTTTTTTCTCCGGATATGAGGTGAACGTGCGCTTTGCAGACCTGGCAGCGACCTACTCTCCCGCGTCTTGAGACGAAGTACCATCAGCGCTGGAGCGTTTCACGGCCGAGTTCGGAATGGGATCGGGTGCAGCCGCTCCGCCATAACCACCAGGTCGGCAAAACGCACGTTCAAATCGAGAAGCTGGGTTAGGGAGTAGGCAGTAGGGAATAGTGAGTAGGGATACCACTCGCTATTGATTGTGCCGTTTGCCCGTCTTTTTGTGCCTTGGGCGTTCTTCGATCTGGCGCGCCTTTCGAAGCGAAGCTTCGCAAGGTCGACCGACCGTCGGCGCTGTTGCGCCGCACCCACGTAGCGCCGCCCGAAAGCGGAACAAGCGTGAGTGAGAATGGCGACAATCCTTCGGATTGCGCCTTGATGGATATAAGTAATGAGAACGATCAAGCCTATCGAACTATTAGTACCGGTAAGCTTCAAGCGTTGCCGCTCTTCCACACCCGGCCTATCAACGTGGTCGTCTTCCACGGTTCTCAGGGAATACTCGTTTCAAGGTGGGTTTCCCGCTTAGATGCCTTCAGCGGTTATCCCGTCCGGATATAGCTACCCTGCGATGCGGCTGGCGCCACAACAGGTCCACCAGAGATCCGTCCATCCCGGTCCTCTCGTACTAGGGACAGATCCTTTCAATATTCCTACACCCACGGCAGATAGGGACCGAACTGTCTCACGACGTTCTGAACCCAACTCACGTACCGCTTTAAATGGCGAACAGCCATACCCTTGGGACCTGCTCCAGCCCCAGGATGCGATGAGTCGACATCGAGGTGCCAAACAACCCCGTCGATATGGACTCTTGGGGGTCATCAGCCTGTTATCCCCGGCGTACCTTTTATCCGTTGAGCGATGGCCCTTCCACGCGGGACCACCGGATCACTATGACCGACTTTCGTCTCTGCTCGACTTGTCAGTCTCGCAGTCAGGCAGGCTTATGCCATTGCACTCAGCGAACGATTTCCGACCGTTCTGAGCCCACCATCGCGCGCCTCCGTTACTCTTTAGGAGGCGACCGCCCCAGTCAAACTACCCACCATACATTGTCCCGGACCCGGATAACGGGCCGCGGTTAGACATCCATAGTGATAAGGGTGGTATTTCAAGGGTGGCTCCACCTGAGCTGGCGCCCAGGCTTCAAAGCCTACCACCTATCCTACACATGCCACTACGAATGCCAATGTAAAGCTATAGTAAAGGTGCACGGGGTCTTTCCGTCTAACCGCAGGAACCCCGCATCTTCACGGGGAATTCAATTTCACTGAGTCTATGCTGGAGACAGCGGGGAAGTCGTTACGCCATTCGTGCAGGTCGGAACTTACCCGACAAGGAATTTCGCTACCTTAGGACCGTTATAGTTACGGCCGCCGTTTACTGGGGCTTCGATTCAGAGCTTGCACCCCTCCTCTTAACCTTCCAGCACCGGGCAGGCGTCAGACCCTATACGTCGCCTTGCGGCTTCGCAGAGCCCTGTGTTTTTGATAAACAGTCGCTACCCCCTGGTCTGTGCCACCCTCCTCCACTTGCGTAGAAAAGGGTCACGCTTCTTCCGAAGTTACGCGTGCAATTTGCCGAGTTCCTTCAGCATAGTTCTCTCAAGCGCCTTGGTATACTCTACCTGACCACCAGTGTCGGTTTCGGGTACGGTCTATAAGGAGGAGCTATTTCCTGGAACCACTCCGCTGCCCGTTCAATCCGATAAGATTGGACAACTTGTGTGATCCGTCACTACCTCCAGGCCCACGAATATTAACGTGGTTCCCATCGACTACGCGTTTCCGCCTCGTCTTAGGGGCCGGCTAACCCTGCTCAGATTAACTTTAAGCAGGAACCCTTGGTCTTTCGGCGGGGGAGTCTCTCACTCCCCTTACGTTACTCATGTCAGCATTCGCACTTCTGATACCTCCACCGCCCCTCACGGGTACGGCTTCATCAGCTTACAGAACGCTCCGCTACCGCTCGTGATTGCTCACGAACCCTAAGCTTCGGTGTATGGCTTTAGCCCCGTTACATTTTCGGCGCAAAGACCCTTATTTAGACCAGTGAGCTGTTACGCTTTCTTTAAATGATGGCTGCTTCTAAGCCAACATCCTGGTTGTTTTGGGATCCTCACATCCTTTCCCACTTAGCCATAACTTGGGGACCTTAGCTGTAGGTCAGGGTTGTTTCCCTTTTCACGACGGACGTTAGCACCCGC
>CCNB01000033.1 GCA_000824785.1 Mesorhizobium plurifarium
TGCAAAGCCCTCACAAGGGGAGAGGGGAAGGCGGCGCCGCCTGCTCTGTACAATAGTGGCCGCAGGAAGTACGAACGGCCCAAATTGTCTGGCCGACACAATGCCGGTCCGTGCTCGACCACGAGCCCAGACCCCCGAATTCCGAAAGAAGAAAATGTCCAGTATCGAAACGATCGTTCCTGCGCTGGCACAGGCGCTGGAAAAGCGCGGTTATTCAGCGCTGACGCCGGTGCAGAAGGCGGTGCTCGAGCCCGAGCTCGGCGAGGCCGACGCGCTGGTGTCGGCGCAGACCGGCTCCGGCAAGACCGTCGCCTTCGGCCTTGCCGTGGCGCCGACCCTGCTTGGCGGCGCCGCGCAGTTTGGCGATGCCCGCGCGCCGCTGGGACTGGTCGTGGCGCCGACGCGCGAGCTGGCGCTGCAGGTGCGGCGCGAGCTGGAATGGCTCTATGAGCTGACCGGCGCGCATATCGCGTCCTGCGTCGGCGGCATGGACATGCGCACCGAGCGCCGCGCGCTGGAGCGCGGCGCCCACATCGTCGTCGGCACGCCCGGCCGGCTGCGCGACCACATCACGCGCGGCGCGCTCGACATGTCGGCGCTGAAGGCCGTGGTGCTGGACGAGGCCGACGAGATGTTCGACCTCGGTTTCCGCGAGGATCTCGAATTCATCCTCGACGCCGCGCCCGCCGGGCGCCGCACGCTGATGTTTTCCGCCACCGTGCCGCGCTCCATCGCCACGCTGGCGAAAAGTTACCAGCGCGACGCGGTGCGCATAACCGCCGGCGGCGAGGAAAAGCAGCATCTCGATATCGAGTACCGCGCGCTCTCCGTCGCGCCCGCCGATCGCGAGAACGCCATCATCAACGTGCTGCGCTATTACGAGGCGGCGAACGCCATGGTGTTCTGCAACACCCGCGCGGCGGTGAACCACCTCACGGCGCGCTTCAACAACCGCAATTTCTCCGTCGTGGCGCTGTCCGGCGAGCTCAGCCAGAACGAGCGCAGCCACGCCCTGCAGGCGATGCGCGACGGCCGCGCCAAGGTCTGCATCGCGACGGATGTCGCCGCACGCGGCATCGACCTGCCCAATCTCGATCTCGTCATCCACGCCGACCTGCCGAGCAATCCGGAGACGCTGCTGCATCGTAGCGGCCGCACCGGGCGTGCCGGACGAAAAGGGGTGAGCGCGCTGATCGTGCCGGGCAATGCGCGCCGGCGCACCGAGCGGCTGCTCGCCAATGCCGGCCTCACCGCGACCTGGGCGAGCCCGCCCTCGGCCGACGAGGTGCTGCGGCGCGACAACGAGCGTATCCTGGCCGACCCGTCCTTCGGCGAGCCGGTGAAGGACGAGGAGCGCGACTTCGCCGCTGCGCTTCTCGAACGGCACGGCGCCGAGCTGGTGGCCGCCGCCTTCGTGCGGCTTTGCCGGGGCAGCCGCTCGGCGCCCGAGGATCTGATCGATGTCGCGCCCTTCGCCCCGTCGAAGGAGAAGTTCACGCGCCGGGAGGAAGCACTTGGTCGCAAGGAAGAAACTTTGGCCCGCCGCGACGATTTCGGCGACAGCGTCTGGTTCTCGCTGTCGGTGGGACGCCGGCAGAATGCCGAGCCGCGCTGGCTGATCCCGATGCTGTGCCGCACCGCCGGCATGTCCAAGCGCGAGATCGGCGCCATCAAGATGCAGCCGGAAGAGACCTTCGTGCAGATCGCCGCCGACTGGGCCGACCGCTTCGTCGCCGCGATCGGCCCCGACCGCAAGCTGCAGGGCAACATCGCGGTCCGGCGCATCGACGGCACGCCGGGCCTGTCGCGCGCCGGCTACCAGCCGCCGAAGCCGGAGAAGAAGCCGCATCGCGGCAAGCGCGCGTTCGACCATGGCGCGCCAGGGCGCAAGTTCGACAAGCGTGCCGACATTTCCACCGAGCAGCGTCCCGCTGCCCTTGAGGGAAAACCTTGGAGAAAGAAATCGGGCAAGCCGAAGCATGAAAATGCCGGCGGTCCGAAGTCCAAGAAGGCGAAGAAGCGCCCGGTCTGATCGATCCAGCCACCGTCAGCGCGCCGGCTCATTGCTATCCGGCAGTTGCCTTGAGCCCGGCCTTGATCGCGGCCCAGCTGTCGGAAGGCGTTGTCGGCCGGTGTTTCTCGGCGATACGCTCGCAAAGTGCGCGGCGCCACGCAACGTCCTCGGACATTCGGCGAATGGCGGCGTACCAGCCGGCCTGGTCCGTGGAATCGATCGCCGGCATCAGGCCGCCCGTCGCCTCGATCAGCGACGGCGTGGTCGAAACGATCACCGGAATGCCAAAGTCGAGACACTCCGAAGCGGCATAGCCCCAGCCTTCGATATGCGAAGGAAAGACGCCGAAGCTGGTGCTGCGATAATAACGGATAAGTTCCTCGTCGCTCACCGGACCGACGAAGACGATTTGTTTCCTCAGCTGCGGATGCGCTTCGAGATAGGCGCTGAGCTCCTCCACCATCCAGCCCCAGCGGCCGACGCAGACAAGCTTGGGCAACTTGACGCCCTCGTCCAGCGCCTGCTGCCAGATGCGTGCGAGCATGATGTGATTCTTCCGGATCTCAACCGTCGAGCAATAGAGAACGAACGGCTCGGCGACATCGAGGCGCGACGTCGCGCCGAGCCGTGCTGCTTTTTCATGAAGCAAGGAAGGCATCGGGAAGCGATGGACGGCCGGCAGATGGATGCCGGCCCTGCGCATGTGGTCACCAAGCATCTCTGCCGCGGCATTGGAAGTGCAGAAAGCCGCCGCCCCGGAACGCACAAGTGCCTCCAGATTTGGCCCGAAGACCGATCGCATCCTGCCGTTGCCGACAAGGTCCGGCCGTATCGTCGGGATCATGTCGTGGCACAGGAAGGCCGTGCTGGTCCTTTGGCGGGTGAGCTCAGCCGCCGTTTTGCCAACCATGACATAGTTGCTGATCAAAATCTTCGCAGAGCCTGGTTCCTCGTCCCCGTCAGCGGTGCCTGGACGAAACAGGCCGGCAATCAGGCCACCACGCCGCCAAAGACGGTAGGCGCGCAACATCACTCTCAACGTTGCGCAAATCAGGCCCGGGCGCCCTTCGCTCACTACGCTCGCGAGCTGCCGATCCGCTTCTCTTTTCGCCATCGGATAGCGCCGCACCATGTCGAAAGCGCTCCGCAAAGCCGCAAGGCGTCTGCGCCTGGGCCGCAGCCGGAACGGCGCGATCTCATGGATGCCCAGTTGCTCCATCTCGAAAGTTTCGAGAGACCTGAAGCGACGGCTGGAAAGGTCGAGCGTCACCACCCCGATATCTGGATCGGGGTCGGACAGCGCCGCCCTGATCATGAAGTCCTCGACCCGCTGGATGCCGGCCAGCGCGCCGCGCCACGCGAGCAGGCCGGTCGCGTCGATGCAGATTTGCCGTTTCTTGCCGGCGGTTTCTTCCGCACCGTCTGGCGACGGCACCGATTTCTTCTTGGACATTGCCCCAGAGACGACGAAGCGATTTGCCGCTTCTATCCAGGTTTGACAGAGGATGAAAGCCGCCTGGGGTTGCAGCTGCGGAACGGGCGCATCGATCAGCCGAGGAACTTGGCGATGATGGCGTCGCCCATCTCTGTGGTGCCGACTTCCTTCATGCCGGCCGAGAAGATGTCTTTGGTGCGCAGGCCGTCGTCGAGCACGGCGGCGATGGCCGCTTCCAGCTTGTCGGCTTCGGCGACCATGCCGAAGGAATAGCGCAGGCACATGGCGAAGGAGGCGATCATGGCGATCGGGTTGGCGATGCCCTTGCCGGCGATGTCGGGCGCCGAGCCGTGCACCGGCTCGTAGAGCGCCTTGCGCTTCTTGGTCTTGGCATCCGGCGCGCCGAGCGAGGCCGACGGCAGCATGCCGATCGAGCCGGTTAGCATCGCGGCGATGTCGGACAGCATGTCGCCGAACAGATTGTCGGTGACGATGACGTCGAACTGCTTCGGCCAGCGCACCAGCTGCATCCCGCCGGCGTCCGCGAGCATGTGGTCGAGCTTGACGTCGGAATAGCGCGCCTTGTGTGTCTGGGAGACGACTTCGTTCCACAGCACGCCCGACTTCATGACGTTGCGCTTTTCCATCGAGGTGACGTGATTACGGCGCGTGCGGGCCAATTCGAAGGCGACGCCCGAGATGCGCTCGATCTCGAATGTGTCGTAGACCTGGGTGTCGATGCCGCGCTTCTGGCCGTTGCCAAGATCGATGATCTGCTTCGGCTCGCCGAAATAGACGCCGCCGGTGAGCTCGCGCACGATGAGGATGTCGAGGCCTTCGACCACCTCCTGCTTGAGCGAGGAAGAGGCAGCCAGCGCCGGATAGCAAATCGCGGGCCTGAGATTGGCGAACAGCTCCATGTCCTTGCGCAGGCGCAAGAGCCCGGCCTCGGGGCGCACCTCGTAAGGCACGGCATCCCATTTCGGCCCGCCGACGGCGCCGAACAGCACCGCATCCGCCGCCATCGCCTTCGCCATGTCGGCGTCCGAGATCGCCGCGCCATGCGCGTCATAAGCGCAGCCGCCGACCAGCCCCTCATCGGTGGCGAAACCGCTGCCGAGCTTGTCGTTCATGGCCTTGATCAGCTTCTTCACCTCGGCCATGGCCTCGGGGCCGATGCCGTCGCCGGCGAGCAGGAAGAGATTTTTCGAAGCCATGGAGAACCGTCCGGTGAGAGAAATTGAACCGGCGCCTTGCTAAACGGCGAACGCCTGGCGCGCAAGGGGACCTCTCGAAAGCTTGGGTTCCTCGCCCCCGCAAAGCGG
>CCNB01000034.1:0-28258 GCA_000824785.1 Mesorhizobium plurifarium
AGCCCTCACAAGGGGAGAAGGCAGAGGCGCGCTTCACGCCGCCTTGTCGCGCACCTGATAGTCCTTCACCGCAGTGAAGCGGATCGCTTTCCAGCGCTCGGCTTCGTAGTTCAGCGAGAAGGCGTGCTGGGCGAGGAAGACCGGATCGTTGTCGAGGTCGCGGGCGATGTCGCCGCGATGCGCTTCGATGAAGCGCTGCACCTCCGCCTTGTCGTCGGCCGCGATCCAGCGGCAGACCGAGAAGCGCGACATCTCGAAATCCACCGGCAGCGTGTATTCGATGTTCAGCCGCTCCTTCAGAACGTCGAGCTGGAGCGCGCCGACGACACCGACGATGGCCGGCGAGCCGTCTTCCGGCGAGAACAGCTGCACCACGCCTTCCTCGGCCATCTGGTGCAGCGCTTCCTTCAGCTTCTTGGCCTTCATGGCGTCGCCGAGGCGCACGCGGCGCAGGATTTCCGGGGCGAAGTTCGGCACGCCGCGGAACAGTATCTCCTCGCCTTCGGTCAGCGTGTCGCCGATGCGCAGCGTGCCGTGATTGGGAATGCCGACGACGTCGCCGGCGAAAGCCTCGTCGGCGGTGACGCGGGTGCGGGCGAAGAAGAATTGCGGCGCCGAGAGCGACATCGGCTTGCCAGTGCGCACCAGCTTGGCCTTCATGCCGCGCTCCAGCGTGCCCGAGCAGACGCGCACGAAGGCGATGCGGTCGCGGTGGTTGGGGTCCATGTTGGCCTGGATCTTGAAGACGAAGGAGGTCATCTTCTCCTCCGTCGCCTCCACCGTGCGGGTATCGGCCTCCTGGGCGCGCGGCGGCGGACCGTAGGCGCCGAGCGCCTCGATCAGATCGCGCACGCCGTAATTGCGCAGCGCCGAGCCGAAATAGACCGGCGTCAGATGGCCTTCGCGGAAGGCGTCGATATCGAGAGGCCGGCAGGCCTCGCGCGCCAGTTCGAGCTCCTCGATGAAGGCTTCGCGCTCATTGTCCGGCAAAAGCCCTGCGACACGGTTGGAATCCGGGCCGTTGACGGGCGTGCGCTCCTTTTCCTCATCGCCCTTGCGCACGGCGTTGAGCGCCAGGTGATAGGTGCCGGAAAACGTCCTGCCGCGGCCGATCGGCCAGGTGACGGGCGCCGTGTCGAGCGCCAGCTTCTGCTCGATCTCGTCCAGGATCTCGAACGGGTCGCGGCTCTCGCGGTCCATCTTGTTGACGAAGGTGATGATCGGGATGTCGCGCAGCCGGCAGACCTCGAACAGCTTCAGCGTGCGCGGCTCGATGCCCTTGGCGGCGTCGATGACCATGACGGCCGAGTCCACCGCCGACAGCGTGCGGTAAGTGTCGTCGGCGAAATCCTCGTGGCCGGGCGTGTCGAGCAGGTTGAAGACGTTGCCTTCATACTCGAAGGTCATCACCGAGGTGACGACGGAGATGCCGCGCTCGCGCTCGATCTTCATCCAGTCGGACCGGGTCTGGATGCGGTCCTTCTTGGCCTTGACCTCGCCGGCGAGCTGGATGGCGCCGCCGAACAGAAGCAGCTTTTCGGTGAGCGTCGTCTTGCCCGCGTCGGGGTGGGCGATGATCGCGAAGGTGCGGCGGCGCGATACCGCCTGTTCGATGTCTTCTGCCAATTTTTGGAATCCTGTCTGTGGCGCGGGCTTCTAGCAGCGCCAGCCCGGCATGTCGACAGTTTCGGGCAGATCGGATCGACCGGCGCGACAGACAAAAGCGCCGTCGGCAAAAGACCCTGGCTTCAAATCCACAGACCGCTATGACCGGCGTTGCGGCCGTGCCAGATAACCGACGAGATTTCCGAACGTTTGATACCGATGTCGCGCAACAGATAGTCGGGCAACTCGTCCAGCCAGGCGCGGTCCCTGTGGATGCGGACCATCCGTGCCACGAAGCGCAGGCCGGAACGGCATATTTCGACGGCTGTTGCCGAGAAACGCCCGTCAGCGGACTGACCGGCGACAGGCTTCATTTCTATGCGAAGGGTTGGCATGATCATTTTCCTTTTATCCAAACGAAGAGATCGGGAGGGCCACGGCCCTCCCGAGGATGCCGCCCGTCACGCCTGTCAGGACCGGTCGTGCTCGCAGCTCACATAAGGGTTCCAGTCCGCGAACATGCCGGCCGGATTGTGCCGCCAGTGCCAGACGTGGAGCTCGTAGTACGGATCCACCGGGTGGACACCCACCGTCGTCTTACGCTGCAGGGTGCGGCCGAGGAATTCGGGGATGCCTTTACCCTTCCAGTCCTTTTCGAAGACGATGTATTCCATGCCGACGAGTTGCATCGAGCCATCGGCCTCCGGCTCGTAGGTCAGCACGTCCGGCTCGCCGAGCACCAGCTTGCCGTCGCCGGCCCGGCCGGGATGGATGAAATGGACGCCCATCGTGCCGTGCTCGTCATGCGTCGTGCATTCGAACAGCTGCTGGTAGCCGTCCGCCTTGGCGACCTTGATGTCGAGGTATTTGGCCGCCATGTCCCGGGACCGGTTGAGCACCGGATCGGGCATGTCATGCGCGACCGCTGTGCCGCAAAGCAGCGCCGAGGCGCCAACGGCGAGGACGATTTCCGCAAAGCGCGTCACGATCGACCCTCCCCTTCAGGCGGCGGCGTAAGCCGTCGTCGGATCGAACAGGCGCTTGACCTGCGTGATCTTTGTCGCCGGGAAGCCGCTCATCTTCGCATGGCGCTGGATGATCGCCTCGTCCTTGGCGAGATAGACGCAGAACGTCTTGTCGTCCGTCACGAAGGATTCGACCCACTGGATGTCCGGGCCGAGCTCGGCCAGAACGGCGTTCGAGGCCTTGGACGCGTCGCGCAGTTGCTCGCGCTCGAAGGTGCCGACCTTGGGAATTTCGCGCTCAATGATGTACTTCTGCATTTTGCAATCTCCTTGATCTGAGGTTCAAATGCCGCCGGGCACTCGATCAGATCGGTGCCGGTGACATCCCTGGGGCGGCTGGGGTAAACTCTCGCTTGGCCCGCCAGGCAGACGGAGATTTACGGAACAGGCGGCCGACAGTCCTTACGCCGGCCTTATCTTCTTCTGATCCTTTGCCCATTGTCGTTACGGGGATTGCTGCCGATGGGAATTTATAGCTTCGGGGACTTCGAGCTCAATGAGGATTCCCGTGCCCTTCGTTTCGCCGGAAGCGAGATCGAGGCGCAGCCCCTGGTCTTCGATTTCCTCGCCATCCTGCTGCGGCACCAAGACCGGGCCATGAGCAAGGATGAGCTGCTTGAGACGTTGTGGCCCGGCGTGACGGTGACCGAAGCTTCGCTGCAGCGCGTCGCGAGCCTTGCCCGCGGCATCCTTAGACAGGGCGGCATGGAGGCGGCGCTGCGCAACCTGCCCCGCTTCGGCTACCGGATTTGCCTCGATCAGCCGTCGATTTCGGAACGCAGGCCCGCCGATGCGGGCGGCAAGCCTTCCAGCCTTGGCTCATCAATCCTGTCGGCACGCGCGGCCGTTGCAGGCAGAAAATGGCACGAGGCAGCGGCTTCCTTCGCAAAAGCGGATGCCGCCGACGAGCTGCTGACGCCCGACCTCGAAGAATGGGGCCTGGCGCTGGAATGCATGGGCCGTCCGGCCGAAGCCATCCCGCTCCTGGCGCGCGCGGTGACGGCTTACGGCGTCGCCGGCGAGCGCCTGCGCGCGGCTTCCCCGGCAATCACCCTTGCCAGGATCCATCTCGAGAGAGGCGAGCTTGCCGTCGCCAAGGGCTGGCACAAGCGCGCCGCGCAGCTGATCGATACCGCTTCCGACAGCAGGGAGCACGGCCTCTGGTGCTGGATGGGCGCGCGCATCATGGGCGCGGAAGCCGAGCCGGAACAGGCGCTTGCGCTCGCCGAGCAGGCCTTCGCGGTCGGCAGGCACCTCGACGATCCGGTGGTGGAGTCGCTCGGCCTCATCTATCGCGGCTTCTTCAAACTATGTCTCGGTGAAACCAAGGCCGGGCAGGAGGATCAGGACCTTGCCGCGGCGCTCGGCCTGTCCAGCGACGTCGACCCGATCGTCGGCGGCATTCTCTACTGCAACATCCTGTGGGCCTGCCGGAATTTCGGCGACTGGTCGCGCGCCAATCAATGGACGCTCGGCTACGAGGACTGGTGCAGAGGACATGGGCTGGAAGACCTTTCGGGCTCGTGCCGGCTGCATCGCGCCGAAGTGCTCGGCGTTCATGGCACGCTGAAGGAGGCGGAGGCGCTTGTGCGCGCGGCACTCGACCAGCTCGCCCTCGACGCGCCCTGGGCGACCGGTGACGCCTTGCGCGTGCTGGGCGATATCCACCTCGCGGCCGGGGAGTTCACGGAGGCCGAAACGGCCTATCGCGCGTCACATGCGGCGGGCTGGGATCCGCAGCCCGGGCTAGCGCTGCTGCAGCTCGAGCAGGGACAGGCGGAGGCCGCTTTCAGCGCTCTCGAACGTTCCTTGGTGGGCAACGGCTGGCCGACCCTGCAGCGGCGGGGCATGGTCCTTGCCACGCTGGCCAAGGTGGCGGCGCGCACCAACCGGCGCGAGCGGGCGAAAGAGGTGATCGCCGAATTGGAGACGCAGCCGCAGCGCTGGCCGATGGCCTCTGTCCAGGCGCTGACCGCGGAAGCCAAGGCGGAGCTTTTCATGCTGGAAGAGCGCTTCGCCGAGGCCGCCCGTGAACTGCAGATCGCATGCTCCCGTTGGAACGAGGTCGGTTCGCCGATCAATGTCGCCGACGCCAGGCTGTCGCTCGCCGCGCTTCTCATCAAGATCGGCGATCGTTCCGGCGCGGAACTAGAGCTCGGCACAGCGCTGGCGGCCGCGAAGAAAGTGGACTCTTCCCGGCTCATGCGGCGCTGCGAAAAGCTGAAGGACCTGATTGCCGGCGCGCAGGCGCTCACGGTGGGCGGCGCATAGCCGCTTCTCGCTTGAGGTCTGGCCGGTGCGATGGCATGACGGGGGAAATCTCCCCAAAAGGTCCGGCATGAGCAGCGCAAAGCAAGTCATCGTCATCGGAGCCGGTATCATCGGCGCCTCGATCGCCTGGCATCTGACGAAAGCCGGCGCATGCGTGACGGTCGTCTCGACAAGCGGTGCCGGCGGTGTCGCAACGCCGAATTCCTTTGCCTGGATCAACGCAAGCTGGGGCAATCCGGAAACCTATTTCCGGCTACGCATCCGCGCCATGGCCGAATGGAAACGGCTGGCGAACGACCTGCCGGGGCTGCCGCTCGCCTGGTGCGGCGGCCTGTGCTGGGACCTGCCCGCGGACAGGCTCGAGGCCTACGCGGTCGAGCACTTATCCTGGGGATACGGCATCGAGCGGGTCGGGCGCGAACAAGCGGCGCGTATCGAGCCCAACCTGGCGGAACTTCCCGATTTTGCGCTTTACGTCGCGCAGGAAGGCGTGGCCGAGCCAGCGGCGACCACGAAGGCGCTGCTGGCGGACGCCGAGCGGCGTGGCGCGCGGATCGTCACGGGTACCGTCGACAGGGTGGCGCTGGTCAACGGCAAGGTCACGGGCGTTGTCGTTTCGGGCGGGATCATTACCGCCGACGAGGTGGTGATTGCGTCGGGCGCCGGCGCCCCGGCGATCGCAGCGACGGCAGGCATCAAGCTGCCGATCGAGACCCCGCCGGGCCTGATCGTGCACTCGCGCCCTTCGAGGAAGCTGCTCAACGGCCTGGTGCTGGCCGACAGATTGCACATGCGCCAGACGGCCGAGGGACGCATCATCGCCGGCTCCGATTTCGGCGGCGGCGATCCGGGCGACCATCCGGAAGCCGCCGCGCGCGAACTGTTCGCCGCGACGAAAGCAATGCTGCGCGACGCCGACGGGCTGGAATTCGACTTCCACACCATAGGCTACCGTCCGACACCGGCCGACGGTTTCCCGATCGTCAGCCGCGCCGAAGGCGTCGGCGGCCTCTACATCGCCGTCACCCATTCCGGCATCACGCTGGCGCCGGCCGTGGGATTGTTTGCGGCGCGCGAAGTCCTAGACGGCGAGCGCGATGCGTTGCTTGAGCCTTACGGGCTGGCGCGCTTCGGTCAGTAGCCCGGCTGCCGGCAGCAGCCGCCGTGCCGAGACCTCAGCTTGCCAGCGCCCACCGGGACGTCGCCGGCGCGAAGGGCCGGATGCTGGTGGTGTCGCGGGTCATCGTCACGAAGCTCGACTGCGGAATCTCATGCCAAGTCCGGCCGTCGCGATCGAACGGTTCCGAGACGATGCAGCGGCCGACGCCCCGGGCGAAGGCAGCGGTGTAGAGCGTCGGCGCCTGGTCGTCGGTGGCGTAGCGAACCGCGTGAAGCGCCCTTCCGTCACTGAAGGCGGCGGTCAGTTTCAGGAACGGCTCAATGCCCGCCCGGCGCGCTGCCTCGAGCACGCGGCCGGTGGCGCGCGACACGGCGCCTTGCGGATCCTGCGCCAGGCCTTCGCCGAGCATCACGCGGAAAAAGAGTTCGGAATCCGTGGTACCTTCGAGCTGTTCGAACAACGTATCGGAGAGCGAATTCTCCAGCACCCGACGGATCTTCTCGAAGCCACCGATCTGGCCGTTGTGCATGAACGACCAGCGACCCGAGACGAAGGGATGGCAGTTCGCGCGGCTGGTGAGGCCGCCTGTCGAGGCGCGCACATGGGCCAGGAACAGGCCGGATTTCACCTGGCGTCCAAGGCTCCTGAGATTGGTGTCGGACCAGGCCGGCAGAACATCGCGATAAAGCCCGGGTTCCGGGCGGTCGCCATACCAGGCCACGCCGAAGCCGTCGGCATTTGTCGGCGATTTCGCCTCCCGCGCCTGGCTGCTTTGAACGATCAGCGAATGGGAGGGTGCGGCGATGACATCCTCCAGGAAGATCGCGTCGCCGAGATAGGCTGCCCACCTGCACATTGTCCTGTGATCCTCTGTCGATGCGTCTTTGAGCGCGCGAAGGAATTCGCGGCCCGTCGAGCGTCACAGATGACAGGAAGGAGATTGGGCGTCCTTACGCAGCGCTTACGTTTCGCTGATCTCTGCCTGAATGCGGCAGCTCGGGAATTTTCATCAGCCGACGACCAACGCCAGCTTCGCCGCTGCCGGCGCGAACGGGCGGATGCTGGTGCCGGCCCTTGTCATGGTGACGAAGCTCGATGGCGGGATCGCCTGCCAGTCGCCACCGTCGCGGTCGAAGGGTTCCGAGACAATGCAATGGCCGGAGCGCCTCGCGAAGGCGCCGGTGTAGAGCGTCGGGGCATAGCCGTCGGTGGCGTAGCGCACGGCGTAGAGCGTCTCGCCATCCGAAAAGGCCGCTGTCAATTTCAACGCCGGCTCGATGCCCGCACGGCGCGAGGCCTCGATGACGCGGCTGGTGGCGCGCGATACCGCAGCATGAGGATCGGCGCTGAGGCCCTCGTCGAGCATCAGCAGGAAAAAGAGTTCGGAATCGGTGGTGCCTTCGCGCTGGTCGAAGACCTCGTCGGAGAGCGAGTTCTCCAGCGCGCGACGGATCTTTTCGAAGCCGCCGATCTGACCGTTATGCATGAACGACCAGCGGCCGGAGACGAAAGGGTGGCAGTTCATGCGGCTGGTGGCGCCGCCGGTGGAGGCGCGCACATGGGCGAGGAACAGGCCGGACTTGATCTGCCGGCAGAGGCTTTTCAGGTTGGGATCCGACCAGGCCGGCAAGATGTCGCGATAAAGGCCGGGCTCGGGCCGGTCGCCATACCAGGCGAGACCAAAACCGTCGCCATTGGTCGGCGACTTGGCTTCCTGGGCACAGTGGCTTTGGGCGATCAGCGAATGGCAGGGCGCGGTGATGATGTCTTCGAGGAAGACCGCTTCACCCAGATAGGCCGCCCACCGGCACATCGCATTTCACCATCTATCAGGCGCGGTCCAAGAGAGCCCTCGGCTCCTTCGCCGCATGCGAACCCCTGTTATGCGTGCGCTCATAGAGCTCGCGAACGATTCGGCTGGCCGTAGTTTCGAACAGAAACGGCAAGAAAGCGTGAACGAGCGCGGCGCCCGCCGCCATCGACAGGCGCGAACAGAACCAGGCGGCAAAGGCCATGTGGCCAAAATAGGTCTCGCCGACCTTCTCCGGGTGAGCCGTGAACAGTGCCGTAAGCCGTGTCGTCATGGTGATCCCTCCTGCCGGGATGAGCCCCGATAGTGAGTATCGTGCCATACGACTTAGGTTCATTGGTCCCAATTCGTCCTTGCCTTTTACTATCTCGTGGGACATTTATCCCAACATGTCGGTGGAAATCGATGAGATCGATCGAAGATTGCTGGCCGAGCTGCAGCGCGACGGCACGCTTTCGGTCGACCAGCTGTCGGAGCGCGTGGCGCTGTCACGCAATGCCTGCTGGCGGCGCGTCAAGCGGCTGGAGGAGGACGGCGTCATCACCGGGCGCGTGGCGCTGGTCGATGCCGACAAGCTGGGGCTTGGTCTCTCGGTCTTCATCCTGGTCCGCACCTCCAACCACGACCCGGACTGGCTGCAGAAATTCCGCGCGGCGGTGACCGGCTTTGCCGAGATCACCGGCGTCTACCGCATGTCGGGCGACCTCGATTACGTGCTGAGGGCCCGCGTCGCCGACGTGAAAGCCTATGACCGACTCTACCAGCGGCTGATCGCCAAGGTGGCGCTGTCGGACGTCTCGGCCTCCTTCGTCATGGAGGAGATCAAAGAGACGACCGTGGTGCCGGTGGAACTGCGCTGACGAACTTCGTCATTCCAGGGCGAAGCGATGAGCGTTCTCGCCAATCGACAAAGTTGGCGGCGATGTCATAGTCAAGCCAGAAAGAAAGACGTTGATAGGCTCTGATCCCGAGTTGACCGAATCGGCATTCGCGACGATACGAGTGGGCTCATGCGCACGGCTGTCCATCCTTCCTCCGTCATCGGCCCCGCCGTCGGTTTCGTCAGGCTTCCGCATGGCGAGGGCCTGCCTCTGCCGGCCTATGAGAGCGCGGGCGCCGCCGGTATGGATTTGCGCGCCGCCGTGCCGGAAGACCGGCCGCTGCTCATCCTGCCGGGGAAACGCGCGCTGGTGCCGACCGGGCTTGTCCTGGAAATCCCGGAAGGCATGGAAGGCCAGGTGCGGCCGCGCTCGGGCCTTGCCTTCAAGCATGGGCTCACCGTCCTCAACTCGCCCGGCACCGTCGACAGCGACTATCGCGGCGAGGTGAAAGTCCTGCTCGTCAACCTCGGCGACGAGGATTTCTCGGTGACGCGCGGCATGCGCATCGCCCAGATCGTCTTCGCCGCAGTGACCCAGATCACGGTCGAGGAGCGGGCACTGGCCGGCGGCACGACGCGCGGTACCGGTGGGTTCGGGTCGACCGGCATCGCTTGAATGGCAATACCCAAGCTGGTCATCTTCGACTGCGACGGGGTTCTGGTCGACACCGAGAACCTTGCCAATTGGCGCCTCGCCGAATGGCTGACCGATGCCGGCTTTGCGACCACATTCGACTATTGCCGCAAGCATTTTTCCGGCCGCAGCATGGTCTCGGTGCAGAAAGAGATCGAAGAGACGACCGAGGCCAGGCTCGGCGCCGATTTCGTCGAGCGCTGGAATGCCGGCCTGCCGGACCTTTTTTCGCATGGCGTCGAGGCGATCCCCTATGTTCGTGAGTTCGTCGAGGCAGTCCGCGCGGCCGGTATCGACTATTGCGTCGCCTCCTCGGCGCGGGTGTCGAAAATGCACATCACGCTCGGGCAGACCGGGCTCCTGCGGTTGTTCGAGCATGCGATGTTCTCGTCCACCATGGTCAGCCGAGGCAAGCCGTTCCCGGACCTGTTTCTCCACGCGGCAAGGACGCTGGGCTTCGCGCCGGCCGACTGCATCGTCATCGAGGACAGCGTCGCGGGGACCAAGGCCGGCATCGCCGCCGGCATGCGGGTGTTCTCCTATCACGCCGATCCATTCTCCGACCGCGACGGCCTGGCGGCGGCCGGCGGCATCCTGTTCGACGACATGCGCCAACTGGCAGGGCTGGTGCCGATCCGCTGATCGGACACTCGGCTGTACGGCGAAATGCTGTACGGCGAAATCTTCCGTGCTAGCCTGCAGCGTCGGACAAGAAGCTGCCCACGCGTGAAACCCACTTTGCTTCGCCTCGCCCTCGCTCTTGTGCTGCTGTCCTGGCCATGGGCCTCGGCGGGCGCGGAAGAGGTCAGCTTTCCGGACCTTGGCAGCGCCATCCCGGGCCAGAAAGACGTCACCTATCTCGATCTCGCCAGGATGGTCATCCCCGACCTGGCGTCGAATGCCGACGGCTTATACCACGGCACCTTGCCGATCGAGATGCGCCACATTGCGGGTCCGGATAGCGGGGGCTCGCCGCCCGAGACATCGAGCCTGCCCAACGCCGCCGTGCTCGCCATCAAGGCCGGCGGCAAGGACCGGCTGGCCGTGCTGTTCGATCTCGGCGACTCTCCCGACAGTGCCGAAGGCTATGCTGTGCTGGCGCTCTACGATCTGGCCGGCAAGCCGGCGCTGCTCGATGCCGTCAACGTCGCCGTCGATCGCAGCACCTATTTCCGCGAACCGAACAAACTGCCCGTCGGCCCCGGGGACGACGTGCTGATCACCATGAGCACGCATTTCAATTCGAGCCAGGGTTATGTGATCACGCCGCTGATCATGGTGCGCAACGACAAGTTCGAGCTGATCGACATGATCTACACGTTCGATGAAAGGCTATGCGCTTATAGTCGCAAGCAGGATATCGCGTTCCACGTCGTTGGGGGTGGCCAGCCCCATGCCGCCATCAAGGTCACGGTTACCGACGCAACGGTGCCGAGCGGGGAAAGCTGCGACGACGCGCCACCGAAGGCGTCCTCGAAAGACATCTCCGTCACCTACCGCTGGGACAGGCGAACGTCGCGCTACTTGGCGAATTCAGACGCCCTCAGACGTTTGTCAGCAGAGAACGAGAAACGCTTCTGATCCAAGCGCATTCGTTTGCCCGGTTCGAGCGACCGCGATAGATTTCCCCGCACGACCCCGATCATGATTGAGGATCCGCCATGGACAAGGGCAAGATTTTTCGCGATCTGCATGCCTCCACCTTCGTCATGCCCAACCCCTGGGACATAGGCACGACAAAGCTTCTCGCTTCGTTCGGCTTCAAGGCGCTGGCCACGACCAGCGCCGGCTTCGCCTTCTCGCGCGGCCTGCCGGACGGCGCCGTGACCTTCGAGGCCATGATCCATCATTGCCGCGAGGTGACGGCGGCGACCGACCTGCCGGTTTCGGCCGATCTGGAGCGCGGCAAGGGTGACAGCGCCGAGCAGGCCGCCGAGACCATCTTCGCGGCCGAAGCCGCCGGTCTTGCCGGCTGCTCGATCGAGGACCACACCGGCGACCCCGCCAACCCGATCTACGATTTCTCGCACGCCGTGGAACGCGTCGCGGCCGCCGTCGAGGCGGCCCGGGCGCTCAAGCACGATTTCGTCTTCACCGCGCGGGCCGAGAATTTCCTGTGGGGCAAAACCGACCTCGACGACACCATCAAGCGGCTGCAGGCCTTCGAGAAGGCCGGCGCGGATGTGCTCTATGCGCCGGGCATCGGCGACGTCGAAATGGTGCGCACGATCTGCTCGTCGGTGAGCCGGCCGGTCAATGTGATGGCCCGACCCGGTTTCACCATCGCCGACCTTGCCATGGCCGGCGTCAAGCGCATTTCGCTCGGACCATGGCTGACCAACTTCGCCTATGGCATGCTGGAGACGGCAGCGCGCGAAATCCAGCAGGACGGCACTTTCGGCTTCACCCGCGCGGCGATGCCGTTCGGCAAGCTGCAGGCGCTGTTCCGCGGCGGCGACACCGATTAAACCGGCTCCGCGCCGAAACCGCCTTGTGCAGATGCACCATCACGGCGGCCGCGAAGAGCGGCGTCAGAAGGTTGAGCAGCGGCACGGCAAGGAACACGGCGATGACCAGCCCGGCCAGGAACACCGTGCCGGCATATTTGCGGCGCAGCGCCTTGGCCTCGGCCTCGGGGCGGAAACGCATGGCGGCGAATTCGAAGAATTCCCGGCCGAGCAGATAGCCGTTGACGATGAAGAAAGCGGCAATGTTGATGCCCGGCACCAGAAGCAGGAGCAGCGCGACGATGTTGCCGAGGACGACGACGCCGAAGAATTTGATCGCCAGAGCCAGCGAATGCAGCGCCGGCACGGCACGACCGGGCCGATCGTTGGGATAGTCGGTGCGCTCGACCACTTCGGCAATATCATCGAGGAACAGGCCGGCGACGATCGCCGTCACGGGCGCGATGAGCAAGGCCATGGCTATCGCCAGAACGATGCCGGCGATGATGCCGCCCAGCCACCCGGCCCAGGACGGCAGGCCCGGCAGCAGCGTTTGCAGCCATGGCCAGGCCAGCCATTCGAGCAGGCTCTCCAGGCCGAGCCACAGCGCCAGCAGAGCGAGCAGCGTCAGCCCCAGCGTCTTCAGGAAGACGGAGCGGAATTCAGGCGAGAACAGCCGGCTGGCGGCGGCGCGGGCAGCGTCTAGGATCACGGCAGGTCCAGGCCCCTATCGAGAAATGTCATCCCCGAGATAGGCGGGCTTCTTCCCGGACGCAACCAAAGCGCGTCGCGTCGACGCGGTTCGGCTTTTGTCTCGATGCATGTCGGTTATCCCAACCGCGTCACGCTTTTGGGCGACATGCGTTATCGCGCAAGCTTGACCTGCCGTGCCGGAATGGTCATGGCCGCGACGCCGGCGACGACGAAGGCCATGCCGACCCATGCCGTGGCCCCGAGGCTTTCGCCGAGGAAGACGGCGCCGATGCCGACGCCGATCGGCACGCGCAGATAGGCCTGCGAAGTGGTGCCGACAGAGCCCAGCGTGTGGATCAGGCGGAAATAGATGACGAAGGCCAGGGCCGTCGAGAAGACCGACAGGCCGAGCAGGGCCAGGATCGATGCGGCCGACGGCGCAAGCGTCCACGGCTGGTCCACGACCAAGCTCAGCGGAACAAGGATGACGGCGCCGCAAAGCATCGAACCCGCGGCGGGTATCATCGGATCGAGGCCCTTGAAACCGCGGCCGAAGATCGCCGCCCCGGCATAGGAGACCGTCGCGATGACGATCGCAAGCTGCGCCCACAATTGATGGCCAAGCCCGCCGAGCGCCTGCGTGCCGATGATGAGGCAGATGCCGACGATGCCGGCGCCGACGCCGACCAGCTTGCGCATCGTTACGGGCTCATGGCGCGTGATCAATGCCGTCAGCAGGAAGGTGAAGATCGGCGATGTCGAGTTGAGGATGGTGGCGAGGCCGGCATCGACCGAGCGCTCGGCGGCGGCGATCAGCGTGAACGGCACGACGCTGTTGAGGCAGGCCTGGAAGGCGAACCGGCGCCACGTCGCCGGGTCGGCGGGCATGGCAAGGCCGCGCCAGCGGATGACGGTGAGGAGAATGGCCCCGGCGATCAGGGTCCGGGCGGCGATGAAGGTCACGGGCGGGATCGTCTCGACGCCGATCTTGATGAAAGTGTAGGAAGCGCCCCACAGCACCGCCAGGACGCCGAGCAGCGCAAGGTCGGTGGACATTTCGGTCTTTTCGGACATTTCTGCCTTCCGTTGCGGGAACGATCCGCTTGTAGCTCACCACGCCGCAAAGACGTTTCGATCGCGGCGGAACCTTAGTCGCCTGCGCCGCCGCTGATTTGGGCCAGTTCGATGCGAACGCTGCCGCAGCCGGCGAACAATCGGCGCCGAGGCCGGCGTCGCGGAAGACGATGGCGATTTTCGGGGTAGGCAAAGCAGCGCCAAGTCGCTAGACCCGCGCCCGGCCAGCATGCCAGATAGCCGGCCGGAAGCCTGATTGGCCCTTGGCGGAGATTTTGATGCCGGAATATGACGTGCTTTGCATCGGCAATGCCATTGTCGACATCATCGCGCAGTGCGACGAAGCCTTTCTCGAGACCAACGGCATCATCAAGGGAGCGATGAACCTCATCGACGCCAGGCGCGCCGAATTGCTCTACAGCCGCATGGGACCGGCGATCGAGGCTTCCGGCGGCAGCGCCGGCAACACGGCGGCCGGGGTCGCCAGTCTCGGCGGGCGCGCCGCCTTCTTCGGCAAGGTGTCGAACGACGCATTGGGCGGCATCTACACCCATGACATCCACGCCCAGGGCGTTGCCTTCGACACCAGGCCGCTCGCGGGCGAACCGCCGACCGCGCGCTCGATGATCTTCGTCACGCCAGACGGCGAGCGTTCGATGAACACCTATCTCGGCGCCTGCGTCGAGCTTGGCCCGGAAGATGTCGAGGCCGACAAGGCCGCCGGCGCCAAGGTCACCTATTTCGAGGGCTATCTGTGGGATCCGCCGCGCGCCAAGGAAGCGATCCGGCAGACCGCCAGGCTGGCGCATGCGGCGGGGCGCGAAGTGTCGATGACGCTGTCGGATTCCTTCTGCGTCGACCGCTACCGCGACGAGTTCCTCGAGCTGATGCGGTCGGGCACCGTCGACATCGTCTTTGCCAACAGCCACGAGATCAAGTCGCTCTACCAGACCGCCTCTTTCGAGGAGGCGCTCGCGGCCATCCGCAAGGATTGCAGGATAGCCGCCGTCACCCGTTCCGAAAAAGGCTCGGTGATCGTGCGCGGCGACGAAACCGTTACCATCGAGGCGACCAAGATCAAGGAACTGGTCGACACGACCGGCGCTGGCGACCTCTATGCCGCCGGCTTCCTCTACGGCTACACGACCGGGCGCAGCCTCAAGGATTGCGGCGACCTCGGCTCGCTGGCCGCCGGGCTGGTGATCCAGCAGATCGGCCCGCGCCCACGCCAGAACCTGCGCCGCGAGGCCGAGCAGGCCGGGCTGCTGTAGCGACGGCTTCGACGCCGCAGCTTGCTTGTCGCACGCCTGTCACAGAGCGCTCATACAGGCAGTGTGGGGCGTTCCGCGACTGACATTTCGGCACGCCAAACCAGGGGTGTAAAGATGCAAGCCAGCAAGCTGCCGGGCCGTGGGGCCCGATGCCGTCGCGTTTCCTGTTTTTCGCAATAGAATTTTCAGCAACCGCCGGCGCCTGGGGAGGAGCGCGGGCCGCAAGACAGATTCATGAGCAGATTCCAGAACCCGTCCGACGGGATTTCACAAGAGGCATTGGCAGGCCTTATGGCCGAAGCCGTGCAACAGGCGCTGATGCGGCATGGCGTTATGCTGGACGCCGAGGCGCTGGCTTCAGCAAGCAGGATCGCCGGCCATGTGGCTGCCGCCCTCCCCTTCCTGCCGCCAGCACAGCGCCTTGCCATGAGCTCCTTCAAGGGTGAGTGGACCGACCTTGCCTCCGACTTCTTTCGTGCGATGACGGACAAGGTCGCAAGCGACGGTTCGGCCATGTCCGACCGCGCCCTCGAGCGCTCACCGCCAAAATCGGAGACAGGAAGGCCTGCAGCCCGGCCGATCGCCGAGCGAGCCGTGGAGCTTCAATCGATGCTGATCGAGGATTGGGCCGGCGAGGTCGCCGGCTCGACCTATCTGGAAGAGAAGCTGCGCATCCCACGCTCCACGCTGCATCGCTGGCAAAGACGCGGCGAGGTCGTTGCCCTGCGCAAGGGCGGCCGCAAGCATGTCTTCCCCTTGGCCCAGTTCATCGACGGCAGACCGGTTCCGGGGATCGGCGACGTGCTTTCGGCGATCGCCAATCCGAGGCTTGCCTGGTTCTGGCTGAGCCGACCCTCGCCCGAGCTCGACGGCCGCGTCCCCATCGAGATGCTGAGGGAAGACATGGTCGAGGACGTGATCGGCGCCGCACGCGCCCTGTCCTGACCGTTCTGCCGGAGCCGCATTTTCGCGTTATCCGATTGTAAGTTTAGCCGGCAAACTCATTGTCATAAATCTGTAATAATTGGCACATTTTGCACATTCCCATGCCTTTTCGCGTTTTTTGACTGTATAGATTGTGCAAAATGTGCCATTTTTACAAATATATGACGTGATGTTTTGGCAACAAGACCTTTCTAAGAGTCAAAAAGACGCCTTTCAGACACAATCTCTGTTGTACGTGACGGCCGATTAAGCCATGTCCAAGGCGAAGAAGCGGCGCCGGTGCGCGACTTTTTCAACGATGGGGACGGGGGTGGCAAAAGCCGAACGGCATGTCAGGCCTGTCTTGAACCTTTGACTGGAGATTCAAGAAAATGAACATCAAGAGCCTTCTTCTCGGCTCCGCTGCGGCCCTGATCGCAGTTTCGGGCGCCCGCGCCGCCGACGCGGTGACCGTCGCCGAGCCGGAACCGGCCGAATACGTCAAGATCTGCGACGTTTATGGCGCCGGCTACTTCTACATCCCGGGCACCGAAACCTGCCTGCGCGTCGGCGGCTATATCCGCTACGACGCCGGATTCGGCGACGTCGGTTCGTTGGACGGCGCCAGAGCGACCGACGTCCGCGATGGAACGGAACAAAGTACCTGGCTGAAAAATACGCGTTTCACGCTCAAGACCTGGACCGGCCAGGAGACCGAGCTTGGCACCCTGAAGACCTACACCGAAACACGCTTTAATTTCGGAAATACGAAGAGCAGTGGTATCGCAAGTTACAACCCGTACACTGAATCATATAATACAGGTGCATTTAACAAGGGTGTTACCCTTAATTTCGCCTGGATTCAGCTCGGCGGCCTACGCATCGGTAAGGATGAAACTCCATACGATCAATTCATTGGCTACGCTGGAAATGTTATCCAAGATACTATTATCAAGTATGGTATAAAAGATACCAACCTGATCAGTTATTACTTTGATGCGGGAAACGGAATTTCGAGCTTTATCTCTCTGGAGGAGGGCTCCGGTACGACTGATACGATCGATAGCTACGTACCGCACGTTGTCGGTGGCGCCAAGTACAAGGGGGGTTGGGGCGCTATCACTGGCGTTGTCGCCTATAACAGTAACTGGGAGGAGTGGGCCGGTAAGGCTCGTCTCGATATCAACGCCACCAAAGAGCTGACCCTCTTCGTGATGTTGGGCTACGGCAGTGACGACAATGTTGCCAAGAATTTCTATAAACCATGGAGCGGAAACTTCGCAGTTTGGGGCGGAGGCACTTACAAATTCAATGAAAAGACCGCCTTCAATACCCAGATCTCTTACACAGACGCAAAAGACTTCGCCGTCGCAGCGAACATCGCTTATACTATCGTACCGGGGTATACAGTCACTGCCGAAGTCGACTACTATGACAACTTTGATAAAGACAATTCAGACGCCATCGGTGGCATCGTCCGATTTCAGCGCAACTTCTGATCGAATCTCATAAACCTAATGAAGAGGCCCGCAGCATCGCCGTGGGCCTCTTGCTGTGGCACAAATAAAAGAAACGGTCGCCGCTACCCCTATCTCTTTGTTTTTTGCAATTCCGGGACGGAAAACCGCTCACACTTTCCCTGGAATTGCTCAGTCAATTCCCCGCCGTGTAGGCCGCGATCGCCGCCATGTTGACGATGTCGGAGTCCTTGGCGTTCAACGACACGATCTGGACCGGTTTGTTGAGGCCGACCAGCAGCGGGCCGATGACGGTCGAGCCGCCGAGTTCCTGCAGCATCTTGGTTGAGATCGAGGCCGAGTGGAATGCCGGCATCACCAGCACATTGGCCGGTCCGGTCAGGCGGATGAAAGGATATTGCGCCATGGCGCGCGGGTTGAGCGCCACGTCGGCCGCCATCTCGCCGTCATACTCGAAATCGACGCGGCGCTTGTCGAGGATGCGCACCGCTTCCTGCACACGCTCGGACCGTTCGCCCTGCGGATGGCCGAAGGTGGAATAGGCAAGCATGGCGAGCCTCGGCTCATAACCCATGCGGCGGGCGAACCCGGCTGCCTCCTCGGCGATGTCGGCGATCTGTTCCGCATTCGGCATGTCGTGCACGGCGGTGTCGGCGACCAGCACCGTCCTGCCGCGCGCGAGCACGATCGACACGCCGATGACGCGGTGGCCGGGCTTGGCGTCGATGACACGGCGCACATCGTCGAGCGCGGTGGAATAGTTGCGGGTGACGCCGGTGACGATCCCGTCGGCGTCGCCCAGGGCCACCATGCAGGCGGCGAAATGGTTGCGGTCGTTGTTGATCAGGCGCTGACAGTCGCGGAACAGGAAGCCCTTCCGCTGCATGCGCTCGTAGAGATAGTCGGTGTAGATGCCGTTGCGGCGCGACAGCCTGGCATTGATGATCTCGAGGCCCGGCTTGTTCAGGTCGATGCCGGCATTCCTGGCATTGTCCTTGATGACATCGTCGCGGCCGAGCAGGATCGCGGTGCCGAGCTTCTGGTTCACATAGGAGACGGCGGCGCGCATCACCTGCTCCTCCTCGCCCTCGGCGAAGACGATGCGCTTGGGCTGGCGGCGCACGCGGTCGTAGATGCGCTGCAGGGTCGAGGCGATCGGATCGCGGCGCGCCGACAGTTCCTGCGCGTAGCGGTCGAGATCGAGGATCGGCTTGCGGGCGACGCCGGATTCCATCGCCGCCTTCGCCACCGCCAGCGGAATCGCCGAGATCAGGCGCGGATCGAACGGCACCGGGATGATGTAGTTGGGGCCAAATTTCGGCCGGTTGCCCTGGTAGGCGGCGGCGACGTCGTCCGGCACGTCCTGGCGCGCCAGCTCTGCCAGCGCCCTGGCGGCCGCGATCTTCATCTCGTCATTGATAGTGGTGGCGCGCACATCCAGCGCGCCCCGGAAGATGTAGGGGAAGCCCAGCACATTGTTGACCTGGTTGGGATAGTCCGAGCGGCCGGTCGCCATGATGGCATCGGTGCGGATCTCGGCCACTTCCTCCGGCGTGATCTCCGGGTCGGGATTGGCCATGGCGAAGATGATCGGATTCTTCGCCATGGACTGCACCATGGCGGGAGTGAGCATGCCTTTGGCGGAAAGGCCGAGGAAGACGTCGGCGCCATCCAGTGCTTCGGCGAGACTGCGCAAATCGGTCTTGACCGCATGTGCCGACTTCCACTGGTTCATGCCTTCGGTGCGGCCCTGGAAGACCACGCCCTTGGTGTCACACAGGATGACGTTTTCGGGCGGAAAGCCCATCGCCTTCATCAACTCGATGCAAGCGATGCCGGCGGCGCCGGCGCCGTTGCAAACCATCTTCGTGGTCTTCATGTCGCGGCCGGTGATCTCCAGCGCGTTGATCAGCCCGGCGGCCGAGATGATCGCCGTACCGTGCTGGTCGTCGTGGAAGACGGGAATGTCCATCAGCTCGCGCAGCCGCTGCTCGATGATGAAGCACTCCGGCGCCTTGATGTCCTCGAGATTGATGCCGCCGAAGGAGGGCCCGAGGAAGCGCACGCAATTGATGAACTCGTCGGCGTCCTCGGTCGCCACTTCGAGGTCGATGGAATCGACATCGGCGAAGCGCTTGAACAGCACCGCCTTGCCCTCCATCACCGGCTTGGAGGCCAGGGCGCCGAGATTGCCGAGGCCGAGGATGGCGGTGCCGTTGGAGATGACGGCGACCATGTTGCCGCGCGCTGTATAGTCGAAGGCGCGGCTCGGATCCTCGGCGATGGCGCGTACGGGGACGGCGACGCCGGGCGAATAGGCGAGGCTCAGATCGCGTTGCGTCGCCATCGGCTTGGTGGCGACGATCTCCAGCTTGCCGGGCCGCCCCATGGCGTGGAATTCCAACGCCTCCTCGGGGCTGACGGAGGGTCCGCTGTTTTCGGTTTTCCTGGCCATGATGCTTTTTGGTTTCCTCGCCTATGCGCACCCTTGAGGCAGGCGCGTGCTTTGTATTGTCTTTCGGATTAAGGCTACAAGCCGCCGCTGTAAACGGCCAAGCGTTCAGGCGCGGTCAGCCTCGCCGACGAGCGCGGCAATTTCCCGCACGGTGGCCCAGCGCATCAAGCCCTCCGTGCCGGAGAACGGCCATGCCTCCAATGGCGGAGCGCTGCTGCCCTTGCGCCGCAGGAGCGCCGACAGGAACGCGGTGAGCTCCTGTCGCTGCGCGTTGACTTTCTCCAGCGTCCTGCCGCGGATTTCCTCACGCGGTATGGCGCGGTCGCGCAGCCGGTCGACGGCGCGGCGGATGGCAGTCGGCTCCGGCTCGACGATCAGGCAATAGTCCGGATCGAAATAGACGTCGCGGCCGCCAAGGCTCGGCGTCGAGACGATCGGCAGCCCGGCCATCAGATATTCCATGCTGGAATACATCGCCCCTTCGACGGCGGACAGGCACAGCCCCACCGCGGCCTGGTTGTAGACATGGTTGACCTCGGCGGAGGTCAATCTGCCGGGCAGGCCGTCGACAAGCGGATTGGCGATCCGGTGACGTGGCGATTGCGCCTGGAGGCGGCGAATGAAGGCGCGCGCGGCCGGCGGCGTCAATTCGCCGATCGAATAGGTGACGTGGACCAGCCGGTCGATCTCGAAAGCGAGATAATGGCGTTTCATCGGCGAGATGCGGCCGTTGTAGACGGCATCGAACTCGACCGGCACGTCCGGCAACGGCCGGAAGACGTCTTCCGATATCATCAGATTGTGATTGGAGAACATGGCATTGCCGCCGGCCGCGGCGATGAGACGACGCTCTTCCTCGTTGTTGCAGAGGAAGATGACCTCATGAAGAGGAAAACGCTTGGCGTACCAGGCAAGGTCGCGGCCCATCTGGGCGACGACGGCCGGCCTCTCCATCGTCCACATCGGCATCAGCAGGAAGGTGACACGACGCGCGCCGAGACGCCGGCCCATAGCGGCCAATGGATACAGCGGACGAGGTCCGCCGACCGGGATGTACAGCACCAGCGGATCGCGGCTGAATATATGCGCCGACATCTCGATGCCGCCGTCGAGATCCGACAAAGGGCCGCGCGCCGGCAGGATATAAGGAAAACGCTTGCGCGCCGAAACCCTCAGCTTGTTCGCGGTTCGATGGGCGCGCCGCGTCGCCACCAGCCAGAGCCGCTCGGCGGTCGAGCCGACCGGGCCGACCATTTCGTCGAAAGTCTCCTGCTTGTCGCGATCCACCAAAGACCCCGCCGCCTTGCCCCAAGGGAACCATAGAGTGCCCGGCCGGCCCGGCGCAACCGGGTTTCCATCGCGGCGGCCGCCGCCAGTCTTCCCCTGCTTTTCGCGCCGCCGGCATTAAACCGGGCTGCTACTTCTGCTAGCGTCCGGGGATGAACATGCACATGCCGACAGACACCGACGTCCGGGAGACGACGACGCCTGCGCCCGCTGCGGGCGGCGTCACGCCGATGATGGAGCAATTCATCGAGATCAAGGCGGCAAACCCGGATTCGCTGCTGTTCTATCGCATGGGCGATTTCTACGAGCTGTTCTTCGACGATGCGGAGAAGGCAAGCCAGGCGCTGGGCATCGTTCTGACCAAGCGCGGCAAGCACCAGGGTCACGACATACCGATGTGCGGCGTGCCGGTGCATGCCGCGGACGATTATCTGCAAAAGCTGATAGCGCAAGGCTTTCGCGTCGCCGTGTGCGAGCAGATCGAGGATCCGGCCGAAGCCAAGAAACGCGGCTCCAAATCGGTGGTGCGGCGCGACGTGGTGCGGCTGGTCACGCCGGGCACCATCACCGAGGACAAGCTGCTTGCGCCCTCGGAATCTAGCTTCCTGATGGCGCTCGGCCGCGTCAAGGCCGGCGGCGCGGCCAGCCAAGCGAGCTTCGCCTTGGCCTGGATCGACATTTCGACCGGCGCCTTCCGCGTTGCCGAGACGAGCGCCGAGCGGCTGCTTGCCGACATCTTCCGCGTCGACCCGCGCGAGCTGATCGTCGCAGAGCCGGTTTTCCATGACCCGGAACTGCGTCCAGTGTTCGACGTGCTGGGCAGGGTCGCCAACCCGCAACCGCCGTCACTGTTCGATTCGGCCTCGGCCACGGGACGCATCGCGCGCTTCTTCGAGGTCGCGACGCCGGACAGTTTCGGCACCTTCTCGCGCGCCGAACTGTCGGCGATCTCGGGCGCCATCGCCTATGTCGAGAAGACGCAGAAGGCCGAACGGCCGCCGCTGTCGCGCCCCGAGCGCGAGGAGCAGGGCTCGACGCTGTTCATCGACCCCGCGACGCGCGCCAATCTGGAATTGCTGCGCACGCTGTCCGGCAGCCGCGACGGCTCGCTGTTCAAGGCAATCGACCGCACCGTGACCGGAGGCGGCGCGCGCTTGCTCGCCGACCGGCTGATGGCACCGCTGACCGATCCAGAGGCGATTGCAGCCCGACTGGATTCGGTGTCGTTCTTCCGCACCGAGACAAGGCTTTGCCAGGGCCTGCGGACGAGCCTCAAAAGCGTCGCCGACATGCCGCGGGCGCTGTCCAGGCTGGCGCTCAACCGCGGCGGTCCGCGCGATCTGGGCGCGCTGCGCGCCGGATTCGAAGCGGCCGGCGCGATCGCCGAACTGTTCGCGGCGGCCGCCCTGCCCGCCGAGCTCGCCGCGGCACTGGCCGCGATCAAGGCCTTGCCGGAGGCACTCGCCCGCCATCTCAGCGAGGCGCTCGACGACGAGCTGCCGCTGATCAAGCGCGACGGTGGCTTCGTGCGGTCGGGCTACAATGCCGAGCTCGACGAGATGCGGGCGCTGCGCGACGAATCGCGAAAAGTGATCGCCGGGCTGGAGCGCTCGCTGATCGAGGAGACCGGCATCCGCTCGCTGAAGATCCGGCACAACAATGTGCTCGGCTATTACATCGAGGTAACGGCCAACCACCACTCGATCATGACCGGCAGCGACGCCGCCAAAGCGCGCTTCATCCATCGCCAGACCATGGCCAACGCCATGCGCTTCACCACGACGGAACTGGCGGAGCTGGAATCGAAGATCGCCAACGCCGCCGACCGGGCGCTGAGCATCGAGCTCGCCGCCTTCGACCGGCTGACGGCGGAAGTGGTGGGCGAGGCCGAACGGATCCGCGCCGGCGCCGACGCACTTGCGGCGCTGGATGTTTCGTCGGCGCTGGCTTTGCTTTCCGAGAGCGAGGGCTGGTGCCGGCCGCTGGTCGATTCCAGCCTCGCCTTCGAGATTGCCGGCGGGCGTCATCCGGTGGTCGAACAGGCGCTCAGGCGTTCCGGCGAAGGCCCGTTCGTCGCCAATGATTGCGACCTGTCGCCCGAAGGCGGCGCCAAGGCCGGCGCGATCTGGCTGCTCACCGGCCCTAACATGGGCGGTAAATCGACGTTCCTCAGACAGAATGCGCTGATCGCGATCCTTGCCCAGACCGGCTCCTACGTGCCGGCTGAGAGCGCCCATATCGGTGTCGTCGACCGGCTGTTCTCGCGCGTCGGCGCCTCGGATGACCTGGCGCGCGGCCGCTCGACCTTCATGGTCGAGATGGTCGAGACGGCGGCGATCCTTAATCAGGCGGGCGAGCGGGCGCTGGTCATCCTCGACGAGATCGGCCGCGGCACCGCAACCTTCGACGGCCTGTCGATCGCCTGGGCGGCCGTCGAATATCTGCATGAGAAGAATCGCTGCCGGGCGATCTTCGCCACGCATTTCCACGAGATGACGGCGCTGGCCGGCAAATTGCCGCGGCTTCACAACGTCACCATGCGGGTCAAGGAATGGGAAGGCGACGTCGTCTTCCTGCACGAGGTCGGCAAGGGCGCGGCCGATCGCTCTTACGGCGTGCAGGTCGCGCGGCTGGCCGGCCTGCCGGAAGCGGTCGTCGCCCGCGCCAAGGAAGTGCTTCACCAGCTCGAGGAAGGCGAGGTTTCAGGCAAGACCAACCGGCTGGTCGACGACCTGCCGTTGTTTTCGGTGGCGATGAAACGCGAAGCGCCGAAGCCGGTCAAGAGCGACGTGCTGGGCGATGCGCTCGGCGCGATCAATCCCGACGAGATGACGCCGCGCGAGGCGCTGGAGGCGCTCTACCGGCTGAAGGGTCTGTCGAGCCGGTAATCAGAACAATCGGAACATCGGCGTCACCAGCCCTGCCGACTGAAGCCAGCCGAGCAATTCGACCGCAAGTATCGCTGCAAGGAAGTAAGAGCCGTCGATGGCGGTCCGCCTCAGCGCCGCCGAATCGAACGTGACGGGAGACGAGCCCGAAACATCGTTATCATCGGCCCGCAGACGGGGAAAGAAGGCCGGCACGCGTCGACGATAGCGCCAATAGGCCTCGCCAAAGATCGTATCCAGCGCCATCGCTTCGCGCATCGCGACATAGGAAAAGACCAGGCAGGTGAAGACAAAAAGAGCCGCCGAAAGGATCAGCGACCCGAATGTCAGCCCGACGCCGGCCAGTCCAAGGGCCGAGAAGAAATAGAGCGGGTTGCGCGTATAGGCATAGGGGCCGGTTGTGACGAGTTCACGGTTCTTGCGCCCGCCAACGTAGAGCGACGCCCAGCAGCGGCCGCCGATACAGATGAGGATCAGCACGGTACCCGCAAATTCCAGCATTTCGCGAAAGGTGCTGCCTTGCGGCCACCCACTCTGCGCAAGCAGGACCGGCGCCAGGACGACGGGCGCAGCCAGCCAAAGAAAGCGCATCCTTCTGCCCTGTTGAAAAACCGTCGGGGAGAGCGGCATCGGGGATTCCTTCTGCATTTGCGTCACCGCCTCAGTCGTTGCGCACCGCGGCTCCCTTGTCGGTCCAGGCCGGCGGCAGGCCCATCCGATCGCCGACAAAGCCGACGAGACCGGGCGACTTTCCGAAGGCCTTGCAGGCCGGGTATTTCGGCCCGCTGCCGACCATGGCGCGCAGCTCCGCCCTGGTCGGGAGCGACGGCAGCTTGCCGAAAGGCGTCGTGCCGGTGACAAGGAGCTTGCTGAAATCATGGCCGAATTTCGCCGCAAGGTCGTAGGCATCGCCCTCCCGGGCGACCCGGCCGGAATCCAGCAGGGCGTTGGCGCCACGTCCCCAGATCATGGCAGCTGCCTGCTTGCCGTTTTCACCAATCGCTTCGGCTTCAAGCGACAGGCTGCCCAATCCGATCGGCAGGCGCGGGACCGGAACGCGGACTTCGGGCAGCGCGACGGAAACCGCCGTTGACGCGACCTTCGAAACGCCCACCGCCAGCGCATTCGTCGGCGCCACATGCGTTACCATCGCGTGGACGGTCAGGTCGGCCGGCTCGGTCAGGGCGACCACTTGAAAGCTCTGGCTCAGGCCGGAGCAAAGGGTCCTGTCGACGGCGTTCGTGATCAGACCGCGCTGCGCCGGTGTCAATGTCGATGTTCCGGCGGCAGGTTGCGAAAAGCCCGTCGGAATGATCCGGACGGTTTTTGCCGCAAGCACGTCGTCCTTGGCCACCCGCATCAGTGAGCGGGCCAACAAACCGTCCGACGGTTTCAACTCGTCATAGGATTGCAGCGAGCCGACCTGATCGAGCGGCGCGGACGCGCAGCCGACCGCGAGCATGCTCAAGACCAACGCGAACGGCCATATCATGCGATGGTCGGCGCAACACGCGCGCGGATCCACCGCGCCACGAGCGGTGTGAGCCTCGCGGCGGGAACGCAAGCAAGCTGCCATGGATGCCTCTGTCTGGATGCGCCCGGTGGGCCGTGTTGGGGAGCGTCAATAATTGCACTCAGTGCAAAAATTGATGGCGCCATTATGGCGAGGCGTGATGACGGAACTTGAATGTGCGCCAAATTTCTTGTCGCATTTGAGGAAAGGTCGTGTCAGGAGCGCCTCATGAACGATGCGCCAAAACCAGAAGGCTTGCGCGAGCGGAAGCGGCGAGAAACCTCCCACCGCATCGCAGCAGCCGGCCTGAACGCTTTCCTGGCCAAGGGCTATGACGCGACCACGCTCGACGAGATCGCCGCAGCCGCCGGCATCTCGCGCCGGACGTTCTTCCACTATTTCAAGAGCAAGGACGAGGTTCTGCTGGCGTCTCTGAGCAACTACGCGAGCATGGTCAAAGCCATGATCCTTGCCGAGCCGCCGAGCGGATCGGCGATCGACATCGCCCGCGGCGCATTGCTCAATCTTGCCGGCAGTTTCCATGCATCGGAGATGATGGCGACCGCCAAACTCATGCGGGAGAGCAAGACGCTGCGCTCGCGCACGCATGCGGGCTACCTGCAGCTCGAGCAAGCCATCTTCGACGGCTTGTCCGAGTTGCGGCCGGACGAGGCACGCAACAGTCTGCGGCTGGTCTCCCTCGTGGCGGTCGTGGCGTTGCGCCTGGCCGTGGAGACATGGCAGCAGCAACAGGCCAGGCATCCGCTGGCAGAATATGTCCAGGACGCCTTTGAAAGGCTGAAAGCCGAGATTCGATAAGTCCAGTCGTCTGAGGCGTCGCAAAGAACAAAAGCTGTGTTGACTCATTGTACCGATCGGTACAATGTCGGCTATCGACAATCGAAACCGACAGGAGATTTCCATGAGCCGTCCGCCATTGCCGCCCTTCACTGCCGAAACGGCGGCGCAAAAGGCGCGTCTTGCGGAGGACGCCTGGAACAGCCGCGACCCGGAACGGGTTTCGCTTGCCTATACAGAGGACAGCATCTGGCGGAACCGGGCCGAATTCGTCTCGGGCCGCAGCGAGATCGTCGGCTTCCTCAAGCGCAAATGGGCGCGCGAACTGGATTACCGCCTCATCAAGGAGGTGTGGACCTGGAACGAGAACCGCATCGCGGTGCGCTTCGCCTATGAATGGCGCGACGACAGCGGCCACTGGTTCCGTTCCTACGGCAACGAGAACTGGGAGTTCGACGAGGCAGGCCTGATGCGCCGCCGCGTGGCAAGCATCAACGACCTGCCGATCACGGAGAGCGAGCGGAAATATCATTGGCCCCTCGGCCGCCGACCGGATGACCATCCCGGCCTCTCGGAGCTCGGACTGTAAGACCCGCGAATGCGCAGAATCGCTCCAGATCGCGACCAGTTGCTGGGAATCATTGCGGAAGTCTTCCGCGAGCATGGCTATGAGGGCGCCAGCCTGGCCTTGATCGGCGAGGCGACGGGGCTTGGCAAGGGAAGCCTCTACCACTTCTTCCCCGGCGGCAAGGAGGAGATGGCGGGAGCCGTCATTGCCCATATCGACGGCTGGTTCGAGGATAATGTCTTCGCGCCGCTGCGCGACAGCGCCGACCCTTTGGCCGGGATCGAACAGATGCTTGCGGGGACGGACAGCTATTTCCGCTCGGGGCGCCGGGTTTGCCTGATCGGCGCCTTCGCGCTGGATGAATCGCGCGATCTCTTCGCCGGCCAGATAAGAGACTATTTCGGCCGCTGGGTGACGCATCTTGCCGATGCGCTTGCCCGATCCGGGCACCGGCCGGGCGAGGCCAGCGAGCTGGCCGAGGAAGCCGTCGCCGCCATCCAGGGCGCGCTCACGCTTGCCCGCGCCGCCAATGACCTCGATGTGTTTTCACGGGCATTGCGGCGACTGCGGATGCGGCTTGGGCTGCCGGGCAAGATGTAGCGCCGGTTACAAAGGTTCGAAGCGGAAGCTGGTTCCGGTTCGGGGAACCCAGCCGACGCCTGGTGAATCGAGATGCGCTCCCGCCAGGCACCAGCCGTTGTCGGCAGCAAGCCCCAAGATGCGCAGCCGGGTTGCCCGCGCCTGCTCCTGGTCGGCGTCGAATTCCCATGCGACCTCCGGCCGTTCGAACTGGAGCGATGGCACATGCACGAGGTCGCCCCAGACCAGCAATGTCTCACTGCGGCTCGTGACACGAAAGCCGGTGTGACCGATTTCGTGGCCGGTAGCGGCAACCGCCTCGATACTCGCGCTCAGGTGCTGCCCGGGGTCCGAAGGTTCTGCTCGATCATGGAAGCGGCTCAACCGCGCTACCGACCGGAACATGTCGAGTTCAGGCCGAGGCACAAGCAAGCGGGAGAGTTGCGGGAAGCCGTCGCGGCCATCCGGAAGGACGAGCCCGTGGATATGGTCGAGATGGGTGTGGGTGAAGGCGACCGTGCGTATCCGATCGACGACGATCCGCGCTTCGCTTAGTGCCTGCGGCAGAAAGCCCATCGTCGGGTGCCAGGCGTTCGAGGACCCCGTATCGATCAGCGTGATGTCTTCGCCGTCGTCGATGGCAAAGGCGTTGACCGACAATCTGAGCGCGCCTTCGAAGAGCGGTACCTGCGACGGGAGATCGCCGTCGAAGGGCTTGTCTCCCGGCTGGCGCAGCCGCCGGACCGGCATGTCGACATAGCCGTCACGCAGCGAGGTGACGGTCAAGTCGCCGATCTTATAGGCCGTGTGATGCGGCCCGGCTGAAATTCGTTCCAATGCCTGCTCCCGGTTCAGTCGCAAAATCCGGATCGAGGTTTTCGGCTAGAGCGTTTCACCGTTTCACGGAAACGGCGAGCCGCCCTATCCCTTTGTTTTTA
>CCNB01000034.1:28268-236778 GCA_000824785.1 Mesorhizobium plurifarium
TTTCCTGGAATTGCTCTAGATCATCTCCAGGCCGCGCTTGCGCGTCGGCGGCGGGAAGGCGCGGTCGAGATCGGCGAGATCCTGCGCCGTCAGCTTGATGTCGAGTGCGGCGGCGTTCTGGCGCACATGCTCCTGGCGACTGGCCTTCGGGATAGCGATGACGCCTTGCTGCGCCATCACCCAGGCAAGCGCGATCTGCGCGGCGGTCGCCTTGTGCCGGGCGGCAATTGCATCGAGCCTGGCGTTGCGCGCCAGCACGCCCTGCTCCACCGGCGAATAAGCCATCAGCGGGATGCCGCGCTCCGCGCACCACGGGGCCAGATCGAATTCAGGGCCGCGGCGCGAAAGATTGTAGAGCACCTGATTGGTCTGCACATTGCCGCCGGACGGCAGACCGACAAGGTCTTCCATCTCGTCGGTGTCGAAATTGCTGACGCCCCAGTGACGGATCTTGCCTTCAGCCTTCAGGGCCTCGAAGGCTTCAACGGTTTCGGACAGTGGCACGCTGCCCGGCCAATGCAGCAGATAGAGATCGATGCGGTCGGTGGAAAGCCGCTTCAGGCTGCTCTCGCAGGCGCGCTTGACGCCGGCGCGCGAGGCGTTGGAGGGCAGCACCTTAGAGACCAGGAAGATCTCGTCGCGGCGCCCGGCGATCGCCTCCGCCACCACTTCCTCGGCGCCGCCGCCGGCATACATCTCCGCCGTGTCGATCAGCGTGATGCCAAGGTCGAGCCCGAGCTTCAGCGCCGCCACCTCATCGGCGCGGCGGCGCCGGTCCTCGCCCATCTTCCAGGTGCCTTGGCCCAGCACCGGAACGGCTTCGCCGGACGGCAGCTTCAGGGTTCTGATCGACGCGGGCATGGCTTTCTCCGTAGGATGCCGGATGGCAGCACAGCCTTGGCCGGAAATCCAGACCGAAGGCTCGTGGCCGCCTGGATTTCTGAGGCTGCCCGCCCGCAGTGGCTATTTCGCCGGATGCTTGGCAAGCCAGTCCTGCATTTCCTTAATTTCGGCCTCCTGGGCCGTGACCACGCCTTCGGCGAGCTTGCGGATTTCCGGGTCCTTGCCGTTGGCGATCACCACCTTGGCCATGTCGATGGCGCCCTGGTGATGCGGGATCATGCCGCGGACGAAGTCGACATCGGCATTGCCGGTGTATTTGATCGCCATGTCCTTGTGCATCTTCTTCATCGCCGCCTCATAGCCCGTAGTGGCCGGGCTCTGGGCGCCCATCCCCATCTTGGACATGTCGTGCTTCATCTCCTCGGACGAGGCCGGCACGCTTTCGAGGAAGACGGCAAGCAGCATTCCCGCCGCCATCAAAAGCAGCACGATTTTCTTAGCCAGGGTCATTAAGGTCTCCTTTGTTGGATTTCGTATCTGGGGGCTTTGCTCAGAGTTTCAACGTCCGCAGCCGCAAGGCGTTGCCGATCACCGAGACCGATGACAGGCTCATCGCCGCCGCGGCGATCATCGGCGACAGCAACGTGCCGGTGAGCGGATAGAGCACGCCGGCGGCGACCGGCACGCCGAGCACGTTGTAGAGGAAGGCGAAGAACAGGTTCTGGCGGATGTTGCGGATCGTCGCCTGGGCCAATGTGCGCGCCCTGACGATGCCGTTCAAGTCGCCCTTGACCAGCGTGATGCCGGCGCTTTCGACCGCGACATCGGCGCCGGTGCCCATGGCGATGCCGACATCGGCAGCGGCCAGCGCCGGCGCGTCGTTGACGCCGTCGCCGGCCATGGCGACGACAGCGCCCTTGCCGCGCAGCTCTTCCACCAGCGCGCTCTTGCCGTCCGGCAGCAGGCCGGCTCGGATATCGTCGATGCCGAGCCTGCCGGCGATGGCTTTGGCGGTGCGCTCATTGTCGCCAGTAGCCATGATGATCTTCAGCCCCTTGTCATGCAGCGCCTTGATAGCCTCGGCCGTCGTTGCCTTTACGGGATCGGCGACAGCGACGATGCCGGCGAAGCCGCCGTCGACGGCCACGAACATGGCCGTCTTGCCGTCGGCCTGCAGCGCCTCGGCACCGGCCGCCGACGTTCCGACGCCCAGATCCGCCATCATCGCCGCGTTGCCAAGCGCGACCTTCCGGCCCGACACCATGCCCGAAACGCCCTTGCCGGTGACGGCTTCGAAATCGACGGCATCGGCCAGCTTCAGACCGCGCGCGGCGGCGCCTTCGACAATCGCCTCGGCCAGCGGATGCTCCGAGCCCTTTTCGAGCGTGGCGGCAAGGCCCAGAAGATCGTTCTCGTCCATGCCCTCTGCCGCAACGACATCGGTAAGCCGCGGCTTGCCCTCGGTCAGCGTGCCGGTCTTATCGACGATCAGCGTGTCGACGGCGGCGAAGCGCTCGAGCGCCGCAGCTTCCTTGATCAGCACACCGGCATGCGCGCCACGCCCGGTCGCCGTCATGATCGACATCGGCGTGGCGAGGCCAAGCGCGCAGGGGCAGGCGATGATCAGCACCGACACCGCCGAGACGATGGCGAAGATCAGGCTCGGCGACGGACCGAGAAGCGCCCAGGCGATGAAAGCGATGACGGCGACCAGCACGACGGCCGGAACGAAATAGAAGGACACGCGGTCAGCCAGCCCCTGGATCGGCGCGCGCGAACGCTGCGCCTTGGCAACCAGCTCGACGATGCGCGACAGCGTGGTTTCGGCGCCGACCTTCTCGGCGCGCATGACCAGCGAGCCGTTCTTGTTCAGCGTGCCGCCGGTAAGATTGTCGCCCTCGGTTTTTTCGACCGGCAGCGGTTCGCCCGTGATCATCGATTCATCGATCGCCGAGCGGCCCTCCAGCACGATGCCGTCGACCGGCACGGCGTCGCCGGGGCGGATGCGGAGCTTGTCTCCGGTCTTGACGCTGTCGAGCGGCACGTCGTTCTCGGAGCCATCGGCGCCGATCAGACGCGCCGTCTTCGGCGCAAGGTCAAGGAGCGCGCGAATGGCCGAGCCGGTGCGCTCGCGGGCCCTCAGTTCCAGCACCTGGCCGAGGAAGACCAGCGCGACGATGACGGCGGCGGCCTCGAAATAGACCGGAACCGCGCCGTCATGACCGCGGAACTGATGCGGGAAGATGTCCGGGAACAGGGCGGCGACCACGCTGTAAAGATAGGCGGCGCCGACACCCAGCGAGATCAGCGTCCACATATTGGGGCTACGGTTGAGGATCGATTCCCAGCCGCGGTGGAAGAACGGAAACGCCGCCCACAGCACCACCGGGCTTGCCAGCGCCAGCTCCGCCCAAGTCTTGGTGCGACCGTCGATGAGGTTTTCGAAGCTGAAGCCCAGCATCGGCGCCATGGCGACGATCAGGAGCGGTACGGAAAGCACCGCGCTGACCCAGAAGCGGCGCGTGAAATCGACAAGTTCCGGGTTAGGGCCTTCGTCGCCTGTCGGCACGCCCATCGGCTCCAGCGCCATACCGCAGATCGGGCAGGAACCGGGCTTGTCGCGGATGATCTCGGGATGCATCGGGCAGGTGTATTGCGTGCCCTTCGGCATCGGCTGCGGCTCGGGCCGGCCGGCAAGATATTTTGCCGGCTCCGCCTCGAACTTGGCCTTGCAACCGGCGGAGCAGAAATAGAAACCCTGCCCTTCGTGGCGAACGAAGTGCTTCGCGCTCGCGCGATCGACATTCATGCCGCAGACCGGATCGGTGGCCGTCAGGTAGCTGTCCGGCTCGGCCTGGAATTTCGCGCGGCAGCGCTCGCTGCAGAAATGAAACGTCCGGCCGCCATGCTCGGCCGTCGGCTTGCCGGCCGCCGGATCGACCGTCATGCCGCAGACAGGATCGCGAATCACCGCTTCGGCGGCGGGCGCGGTGCTCTTTGCGGAGCAGCAGGCGCCGCCATGCGCATGATGGTGGTGATGGTCGGAATGGGTCATCAGCAATAGCTCGAAATTCTCGAATTGAGGCGGAGGTAGTCCTTCCAGTTACTGGAAGGTCAAGGGCCGGTTTCGACTTTTGCGAAAATCGGCCGGGCGATTGCGGTTTACGCTTCCGCGCGGCGGCAAATCGCGGCCGCCGCCCCCATACACAGCGCCGCGAAAACAGGCTATAGACGCCGCCGAATGGCAAAGATCTCCCTGAAGCTCGACGAAATCATCGATGGCGACGTGCTGCGCCGCGACCTGACCGCGCTGACGGCGGCGACCGCCGGCGACGGTTCGGGACCGGCGGTTCGCACGGCCGTCCTGCAGCTGCTCAAAGGCAGGCTGGCGGAGGGGCGCAAGATCGCCGAGGCCATGCTCATGCAGGATGGCGGCGGCAATGCCTGCGCCGAGCGGCTCTCGCATCTGATGGATGAGCTGATCCGGGCGCTCTATGATTTCGCCGCCACCCACGTCTACCGCGTCAAGAACCGGTCGGTGGCCGAGCGCATGGCGGTCGTGGCCGTCGGCGGCTATGGCCGCGGCACGCTGGCGCCGGGCTCCGACATCGACCTGCTTTTCCTCTTGCCCTACAAGCAGACGCCGTGGGGCGAGCAGATCGTCGAATACATGCTCTACATGCTGTGGGACATGGGGCTGAAGGTCGGCCACGCCACCCGCAACATCGAGGAGTGCCTGAGGCTCTCGCGCAGCGACATCACCATCCGCACATCGATCCTGGAGGCGCGTTTCCTGTGGGGCGAACGCAAGCTCTATGATGAGCTGCTCACCCGCTTCGACCACGAAGTGGTGCGCACGACCGGGCCGGAATATGTGCAGGCCAAGCTCGCCGAGCGCGACGAGCGCCACGCCAAGGCCGGCGAAAGCCGCTACCTGGTCGAGCCCAACGTCAAGGACGGCAAAGGCGGCCTGCGCGACCTGCAGACGCTGTTCTGGATCGGCAAATATTTCTATCGCGTGCGCACCGGCGAGGAGCTGGTCGAGAAGGGCGTCTTCACCGAGGCCGAATACCGCGAGTTCCAGAAGGCCGAGGACTTTTTGTGGGCGGTGCGCTGCCACATGCATTTCCTCACCGGCAAGGCGGAGGAACGGCTGCATTTCGACATCCAGCGCGAGATCGCCGAACGGCTAGGCTATACGACGCATCCCGGCCTGTCGGCGGTCGAGCGCTTCATGAAGCACTATTTCCTCGTCGCCAAGGATGTCGGCGACCTCACCCGCATCTTCTGCGCTGCGCTCGAGGAAGAGCAGGCCAAGCATGTGCCGGGCTTCAACCGCATCTTCCTCACCTTCCAGCGGCGCAAGCGCAAGCTTGCCGGCACAAGCGATTTCATCGTCGACAATCACCGCATCAACATCGCCGACGACGGCGTGTTCGAGCGCGATCCGGTCAATCTGCTGAGGTTGTTCTGGTTCGCCGACAAGCATGGGCTGGAGTTCCATCCCGATGCGCTCAAGCTGCTCACCCGCTCGCTTGGCCTCGTCAACAAGTCGCTGCGGCGCGACGAGGAGGCCAACCGGCTGTTCCTCGACATATTGACCTCGGACCGCAACGCCGAGCTCAACCTGCGGCGCATGAACGAGGCCGGGCTGCTCGGCAGGCTGATCCCCGATTTCGGGAAGATCGTCGCCATGATGCAGTTCTCGATGTACCACCACTACACGGTGGACGAGCATCTGATCCGCTGCATCGGCGTGCTGGCCGAGATCGAGCGCGGCGACGGCGCCAAGGTGCATCCGCTGTCGCATTCGCTGATGCCGGGGTTGAAGAAGAGCCGCGAGGCGCTCTATGTCGCCGTGCTTCTGCACGATATCGCCAAGGGCCGTCCGGAGGATCATTCGGAAGCCGGCGCCCGCATTGCCCGGCGCATCTGCCCGCATATGGGGTTGTCGGCGGCCGACACCGAGACCGTCGCCTGGCTGGTCGAGAATCACCTCGTGATGTCGATGATGGCGCAGACGCGCGACCTCAACGACCGCAAGACCATCGAGGATTTCGCCTCGATCGTGCAGTCGGTCGAGCGGCTGAAGCTGCTTTTGATCCTCACTGTCTGCGACATCCGGGGCGTCGGGCCTGGTGTGTGGAACGGCTGGAAGGGGCAATTGCTGCGCACGCTTTATTTCGAGACCGAGCTGCTGCTCACCGGCGGCTTCTCCGAAGTGTCGCGCGCCGAGCGCACGGCGGCAGCGCGCGAGCAGCTGGCCGAGGCGCTGTCCGCCTGGCCGGCCAAGGAACGCAAGCGCTACGTCGCCCTGCACTACGAGAACTATCTGCTCACCGTCGACCTCCCCGACCAGCTTCGCCATGCCGAGTTCATCCGCGAGGCGGATGCGGCCGGCAAGAAGCTCGCCACCATGGTCAAGACGCATGAGTTCGAGGCGGTGACCGAGATCACCGTGCTGGCGCCCGATCATCCGCGCCTGCTGTCGATCATTGCAGGGGCCTGCGCGGCGGCCGGCGGCAACATCGTCGACGCGCAGATCTTCACCACCTCGGACGGGCGCGCGCTCGACTCCATCCTGATCTCGAGGGAATTCGACCTTGACGAGGACGAGCGCCGCCGCGCCGAGCGCGTCGGCCGGCTGATCGAGGACGTGCTGTCCGGCAAGAGCTGGCTGCCCGAGATGATCGAGAAGCGCACCAAGCCGAAACGCGGCGCCAAGGCTTTCAGGATTCCGCCGCGCGCCGAGATCCGCAACACGCTGTCCAACCGCTTCTCAGTGATCGAGGTCGAGGGTCTCGACCGGCCGGGGCTGCTCTCCGAGATCACCGGAACGCTTTCCGACCTTTCGCTCGACATCGCCTCGGCGCATATCACCACCTTCGGCGAAAAGGTCATCGACACGTTCTACGTCACCGACCTGACCGGACAGAAGATCGACAGCCCGACGCGCACCGCCGCCATCCACAAGCGGCTGATCGATACGCTGGAAGGCAATTCGTCGGAACGCAACGGCAAGGCCAAGGCGGCGGCCGAGTGACCATCCAATTGACGCAATTTTTCTGGCAGTCATTCCCAGCATGAGCCTCGTCAAGAAATTCGCCACCGTCGCCTCCGGCACGCTGATGAGCCGCGCGCTGGGTTTCGGCCGCGAGATGCTGATGGCGGCGGCGCTCGGCACCGGGCCGGTCGCCGATGCCTTCAACGCCGCCTTCCAGTTCCCCAATACCTTCCGCCGGCTGTTCGCCGAAGGCGCCTTCAATGCCGCTTTCGTGCCGCTCTTCGCCAAGGAGATCGAGCAGCACGGCAATGAAGGCGCCAAGCGCTTCTCGGAGGAAGTGTTCGGCGTGCTGTTCTCGGCGCTTTTGGCGCTGACGATCGCGATGGAACTCGCGATGCCGCTGATCGTGCGCTACCTGGTGGCGCCGGGCTTCGCCGACATTCCGGGCAAGTTCGAGACGACCGTCACGCTTGCGACGATCATGTTCCCTTATCTCATCTGCATGTCGCTCGGCGCCATGATGGCGGGCATGCTGAACTCGCTGCGCCGCTATTTCGCGGCGGCGATCGCGCCCGCCTTCCTCAACATCATCCTGATCAGCGTGCTCGCCTATGCCTGGTATCACGGGCTCGACGCGCATGATGTCGGCTTCGGGCTGTCCTGGGGCGTGCTGGCGGCGGGCATCGTGCAGCTCGCCATCGTCTGGGTGGCGGTGCGCCATGCCGGCATCTCGATCGGTTTCCGCCGGCCGAAGATGACGCCCAACGTCAAGCGGCTGCTGATCCTGGCGCTGCCGGCGGCGATTACCGGCGGCATAACCCAGATCAACCAGCTGATCGGCACAGCGATCGCCTCGGCGCAGAACAGCGCCGTGTCGTCGCTCGCCTATGCCGACCGCATCTACCAATTACCGCTCGGCGTCGTCGGCGTGGCCGTCGCCATCGTGCTTTTGCCGGAACTGTCGCGGGCGCTGAAATCGGGCAATCTGATCGAGGCCGCCAATCTGCAGAACCGCTCGGTCGAGTTCACCCTGTTCATGACGTTGCCGGCGGCCGCCGCACTCTGGGTGATGTCGGAGCCGATCGTGCGGCTGGTCTATGAGCGCGGCGCCTTCGCCGCCAACCACTCGACGCCGATTGTCGCTTCCATCCTCGCGATCTTCGGCCTCGGCCTGCCGGCCTTCGTGCTGATCAAGGCTTTCACGCCGGGCTATTTCGCGCGCGAGGACACGCGCACGCCGATGATCTTCGCAGCAATCTCGGTCGGCGTGAACGTCGCCACCGCATTGACTTTGTTCCCTTCGATGGGCGCGCCGGGCATCGCGGTGGCCTCGGCCGTCGCCGGCTGGGTCAACGCGCTGATGCTGCTCGGCATGCTGATCAGGCGCGGCCATTGGGGCCGCGACATCCCGCTCTTGAAGCGTATTCCGCGGCTGGTGCTGTCGGCGGCGATCATGGCGACGGCGCTTTACTTCGCCGAACACTACTTCGCCGCCAGGCTCGGTCCCGGCTCGCCGCTGGTGGTGAAGGCGACGACGCTGTTCGCGCTGGTCGGCGGGGGTGCGGCGCTCTATTTCATCGCCGCCTTCGGCACCGGCGGCGCCGATTTCGGCATGATCCGCCGGAACGTTCGGCGCGGGTCGAAGACAACGCCGCCTGTTACGGAACAGTCTCCAGATCCGTGAGCCTGAATTCGTCTGCCGTAGAGAGCATCGGAACGGCGTAATAGCGAGCGCAAGCGTAGTGGAAACAATCCGCCATGTTCAGGCGCATGGCGTTGCTGCGAAATCGTGACGCGGCCTCAATGGATAGCGACGCTGCCTCGGGCGCCGGCGGAAGCTCGCGTAACGCAATTGCGCGTTCTTCGAGAAAGCGGCCTACAATCTCCGCACTTCTGACGACCGGTATGGCCAGCTTTTCCGGCCGAGCTAGCGCCATGGCCGCTTCCCACACGGCGATGGCGGAAGTGAACGGTGCCGATGCTTCGGTGACCGCTCGCGCGCAGCGTTCGGCTTCGACCTCGTTGCTCAGCATCGCGACGATGGCTGCTGCGTCGACAAACATCAGTCGTCGCCCGACAATTCATCGTAGACCGAGCGAGGCAGCGGCTTGCGCGCTTGCTCGCTGAGCTTGATCCCAAATTCAGCCCGCAACCGCGCCGCCGTTTCCAAAGGCGTTTCACGATTGCGGCGACGCTCCAATGCCTCCCGCATCGCAATCACGATCGCCTCGGTGAGACCGACCCCTTCGACTTTAGCGAAGGCCCGTGTCAGCCTGTCGGCTTCCTTGTTGTTGATGTTGATGGTCATGTCTACATTTCTGCGTGTAGCCAGTAGTATGTAGCTCCATCCACGGAGTGTCAATTGTGAGCTCGTCTCAATTGGCTCAATTCCAAGCTCTTGATCCCACAACCACCTTCGTTCATAAGCGCGCCGTCGAAAGACTTTCGCCGCGCGCGAAACGGCCCTCCACAAGCCATGAGGACATCATGACCGCCTTCAAGCCACTCGTCTTTTCAGGCGTCCAGCCGACCGGCAATCTGCATCTCGGCAATTATCTCGGCGCCATCAAGAAATTCGTCGCCCTACAGGAACAGTCCGACTGCATCTATTGCGTCGTCGACCTGCATTCGCTGACGGCGCAGCTCGTGCACCAGGACCTCGGCGACCAGACGCGCTCGATCACCGCGGCGTTCCTGGCCTCCGGCATCGACCCGAAGAAGCACATCGTCTTCAATCAGTCGCGGGTCATCCAGCACGCCGAGCTGGCCTGGATCTTCAACTGCGTGGCACGCATCGGCTGGATGTACCGCATGACGCAGTTCAAGGACAAGGCAGGCAAGGACCGCGAGAACGCCTCGCTCGGCCTGCTCGCCTATCCGAGCCTGATGGCCGCCGACATCCTGCTTTACCGCGCCACCCATGTGCCGGTGGGCGAGGACCAGAAGCAGCATCTGGAGCTGACCCGCGATATCGCGCAGAAATTCAACAATGACTTCTCCGAGAAGATCGCGGCACTTGGCGTCGGCGTCGAGATGAGGATAGGCGAGGAGACGGTGAACGGCTATTTCCCGATCACCGAACCGGTCATCGGCGGCCCGGCGGCGCGCATCATGAGCCTGCGCGACGGTTCCAAGAAGATGTCGAAGTCGGACCCGTCTGACCTCTCGCGCATCAACCTGACGGACGATGCCGACACCATCTCGAAGAAGATCCGCAAGGCCAAGACCGATCCGGAGGCCTTGCCGAGCGAGATCGACGGGCTGGAAAGCCGGCCCGAGGCGGAAAACCTCGTCGGCATCTATGCCGGCCTGGCGGAGATCTCGAAGGAAGACGTGCTGAAGCAATATGGCGGCCAGCAGTTTTCCGTGTTCAAGCCGGCGCTTGCCGACCTTGCCGTGGAAAAGCTGGCGCCGATCGCTGCGGAGATGCGCCGCATCGAGGGCGACCGCGCCTATGTCGATGCCGTGCTCAAGGATGGCGGCGACCGCGCCCGCGCGATCGCCGAGGGCACGATGAAGACGGTTCGCGACATCATCGGCCTGCTGCAGGACTGATCGACAAGTAGTTGTTTCGACGCAGTTCCGGACGGAAAACCGCTACACACTTTTCCTGGAATTGCTCTGGGACCATTGCCGTACCGGCCGGCGGCTTGCCGCCGGTCCGTGGCGGTGGCAGATTGCGGCTGAAACCATACCGAGCAGATAGACATGGTCTCCAAACGCCTCAGCCGCGAAGCCGGGCATCGCAGAAAATTCCTGGCGATCATCGACGACACGCCGGAATGCGAGCGCGCCGTCGCCTATGCCTCGAAGCGGGCGCAGCACACCAGCGGCGTGCTGGTACTGCTCTATGTCATCGAGCCGGACGATTTCCAGCACTGGCTGGGCGTGGAAAAGATCATGCGCGAGGAAGCAAACGCGACGGCGCGCGGGGCACTCGACGGCTACGCCAATAAGGTGCGTCAGAGCGTCGGCATCGAGCCGGAACTGGTCGTGCGCGAAGGCAAGCCGACCGAGGAGATCCACAAGCTGATCGAGGACGATCAGGACATCGCCATCCTGGTGCTGGCGGCCGGCGCCGGCAAGGAAGGCCCGGGACCGCTGGTCAGCGCGGTTGCCGGCCGCGGCGCCGCCTTCCCCATCCCGGTCACGGTGGTGCCGCAAAACCTGTCCGACGAAGAGATCGACAGCCTCGCTTAAGCCATCTCAATCGGGCGACCGCAGCCCGACCACCGCGACCCACTTCAAAAGTCATGGCGGAGGCGATAAAACATTCCGCCAGCCAGCCGTTCGCAGCGACGCGTTTCGCTTGAATGTCCAGCCGATAGAGCCTATTTAGAATTATTCCAAACTATCGGCCCGCGAAGGGCCTGGAGATGCCCATGTTCATCCAGACCGAATCGACGCCGAACCCGGCGACGTTGAAGTTTCTTCCCGGCAAGGAAGTGCTGCGCGAAGGCACCGCCGATTTCCGCAACGCCGAAGCCGCGGCGGAGGCCTCGCCGCTGGCCGGCCGGCTGTTCGAGATCCCGGGCGTCACCGGGGTTTTCTTCGGCTATGATTTCATCACCGTGACCAAGGAAGGCCCGGATTGGCAGCATCTGAAGCCGGCGATCCTCGGCGCCATCATGGAGCATTTCATGTCCGGCGCGCCGGTCATGGCTTCGGCCGCTCCGGCGAGCGAAGCCGGCGGGACCGGCGAGTTCTACGACAAGGCCGACGAGGAGCTGGTGCTGACCATCAAGGAACTGCTCGATACGCGGGTGCGCCCGGCCGTCGCGCAGGACGGCGGCGACATCACCTTCCGCGGTTTCGAGAACGGCACGGTGTTCCTGCATATGAAGGGCGCCTGCGCGGGCTGCCCGTCGTCGACGGCGACGCTGAAGCACGGCATCCAGAACCTGCTTCGTCACTTCGTTCCCGAGGTGCAGCAGGTCGAGCAAGTCGCCTGAGAGTCCGCCAGCCGCGTGGCGGCGGAGCGAGTTCTGATCCAGAACGCAGAAAACAAAAAACCGGGCCCCAACAGCCCGGTTTTTTGTTTTCAGGACGTCTTGTTGTTGCCTAGACGGTCCGCTTGCGAAACTCTTTAGTTGACCATGATCTTTTCCGAAAACCGGCTTCCACCTTTCGGGATCATGGTCCTTACATCACGATGACCTTGGCGCCGACCGACGTGCGGTCGTAGAGGTCGATAATATCCTGGTTCATCAACCGGATGCAGCCCGACGACATCGCCTTGCCGATCGAGAACCATTCCGGGCTGCCATGCAGGCGGTAGCCCATGTCACCGCCCTTGTTGAAGAGATACATGGCGCGCGCGCCGAGCGGGTTCTTCAGACCCGGCTCCATGCCGCCGGCAAATTTGGCGAGCTCGGGCTGGCGCTTGATCATCGGCGCCGGCGGCGTCCAGGTCGGCCATTCGCGCTTCAGCGCAATATGGGCGGTGCCATGCCATTCAAAACCTTCGCGGCCGACGCCGATGCCGTAGCGCATCGCCATGCCGTCGCCTTCGATGAAGTAAAGGAACTTGTTCTGGGTATCGACGATGATGGTGCCCGGCTTCTCGGGGGAGTCATACCGCACTTCCTGGCGGTGATACCTGGCAGGCACCTTCTCGATCGGGATGCGCGGCAGCTGATAGCCGGCATCGGTCATCGCGCCATAGTTGTTGGTGAACATTTGCCCGCCGATGGTGCTGCACCCGCTGATCGCGGTCGACAGCGCAAGAGCGGCGAGGATTGCAAACGACTTCAAGCGCATGAATAGGTCCGACGCCCCGTCTCTATGGCAGCGGCACGAGTCGGCCGCTTTGCTGCCATCATTCATGCTGGCATTTCTTTTGCTTGCCAAGCGCGCACTGCCTATATGCAAGACCTTACCTGCCGGTAAGTGCCGAACTGCGGCATTTCGGCAACAGGGTTCACAGGATTGTGAAGCAAAATCAATGAGGCGGCTCATAGAGCCGCCTGGAGTCCAAGGAGAGTGCCATGAATGTCGGTGATGCCGCCGAGCGTTCCGGCCTGCCGGCCAAGACCATCCGCTACTATGAGGAGATCGGCCTGATCCGCCCGGCGCGGGCCGGGAACGGCTATCGCGACTACTCCGGCGACGACGTCCATCGGCTGGCCTTCCTGCGCCGTGCGCGCAATCTCGGCTTCTCAATCGAAGATTGCAGGCAGCTGATGGCGCTCTATGAGGATCGTGGCCGCGCCAGCCACGACGTGCGCGAGATCGCCGCCGCCCATGTCAGGGCGATCGAAGAGAAGGTGCGTGAATTGCAGTCGATGCGCTCGACGCTGCAGAAGCTCATCCATGCCTGCCATGGCGATGACCGGCCGGACTGCCCGATCCTGGACGACATGGCGGGCGCGGCGGACCAGCTACCCGCCTGACGGGACAGCCAGCGCCCGAACGCTACCTGCCGCGATATTGCGTGGGCGAGGCGCCGAAGCGAGCCCGGAACCGCCGGTTGAAATAGGATACGTCGTTGAAGCCCGCGGCGAGCGCGATGTCGCTTACCTTCGTGGCGTCGTTGCGGATGTCCGACAGCATGGCGCATGCCTTGCGCAGCCGTAGCTCCAGCACGCGCTCGGCAAAGGTGCTGCCGCTCTCGAGCAGAAGCGTGTTGAGATATCGACGCGAAAGCCCGATCGCACGGGCCACCATCTCCGTCGACAGCGCCGGGTCGGTGAAGCGTGCCTCGATCACCGCCAAAGCTTCACGCAGCCGCGCCGCGCGCAGCCCGCGGCCGATCGCGATCTCCGCGGCATCGCCCTTGGCCCCCAGCGCCAGCACGATCAGATCGGCCAGCGCCGTTCCGGCCTGCCGCGAAAGCGCCGGCTCCTCATCCACCTCCTCGGATCGAAGCAGGAAGTCGATCATGCGCTCCAGATGGCGCACGGCGGGACTTGCCGGGTCGAGCCGCGTTACCGGGCGGTCGTCGGCATGCGGCACCTGTCTCAGCAACGAGGCGCGGGGGATGGAGGCCAGGACCCATGACGTGACGCCGTCGGTGAAGCTGCGGCAGGGCTGGGCGACGTTGTAGGCGATGCCGTTGCCGGGCCGCAGCGACAGATCGCAATCGGCGACCGACCATATCTGCGGCTTGGGGCTGCGGTAGAATCCGACGAAGATATCGTCGCGGTCGTTGGCGACATGCCGGCGCGTGCGCACATAGTACTCGGTCGTGGTCTCGAACAGGCCGACGCGAAGCTCGCCGAGGAAGCGCATCTTCGTCGCCGTCGCGAAAGGCTTGTCCTCGGCATGCCTGATCTCGGCATCGCCAAGTTGCTCCATCCACATGTCGCGCCAGAGGCGAAAGCGATCCCTGTCGCTCAGATGCGCTGGCAGGCTGGCCGACGAAAAATCGATCTTCTGCATGGATGGAAATCTGTTTGCCCCGTTCTCAGCCTAGCACGACTGTGCCAGCGGGGGTCGACCAAAAAGAAGCCAAAAGGCTCCCCAGTCCAATCCTAGAGCCACCCGGTCCAAGCTGTGATCATTTGGATCGGTGTTCGTTGCAGCCGCGCCACATTCCCAATCGATTTCAAACCGCGCCCGCCCATCCAATGCCGGAGCCCGTCCGTCCAAGACGGCAGCCGCAAAATCAGCCATGGCTGCACCTGCCAAGATCAATTTCGGGGACTTTCGCATGAGATTTTTGCGCGCGGCCGGTATCGTGATCGCAAGCATGTTGCCGCCGGCGGCTTGGGCGGCTGACATGAACGCCGTGAGGCAAGCGCCGGCCCGGGACTGGAGCGGGTCCTATCTTTCCGCCGGCGGCGGGTTCGGCTGGTGGAGCGCCGACCAGTACACCGATTTCGGAGGCTTTCCTGCGCCGGGACCGTCGGTGGGGACCAGCGGCAGCGGCGGCTTCGCCACCGTAGGCGGGGGCTATGACTGGCAATTCGCCCCCAATTGGGTGGTCGGCGCCTTGCCGACGCGCAGTTCGGCGACATCAGGGGCTCGATCAAGGCGCCCTTCGAGCAATATTCTGGCACCACGAGCAACAGGCTGAACTTTGCCGCGGGGCTTCGTCTCGGCGTACTGGCCACTCCGGACGTGCTGATCTACGTGGATGGCGGCTACAGCCACGCCGAGTTCACTGGCTCCGGCCTCGACCCGACGCCGCTCGTGCCCTTGAGCGTTGCGGGGCAACATTATGACGGTTGGTTCGTGGGCGGCGGCGTCGAGAACACGCTCGACTTCACGGGCATCGCTTCACCGGGCTGGTCCATGAAGACCGAATACCGCTTTGCCGACTACGGCCGCAGAAGCGCCGGCATGTATGTCGACGCCACCGGAGCCCCGGACAGCGCCATTGCCTTCAAGCCCAAAGTGCAGACGCTTTCGTTCTCCCTCGTCTACCGATTCAACGAGGCGGGAAGCACCCGCTTCTAGGACCGTGTCAGCGCTTCCAGAAATTGCGATGCGGAGCGAGCAGTTCGTCGGCGATTTCGGGAAAGGGGCCGAAGACCTCGATCTTTTTCTGGCCGGAGGCGAAGACGGTGCGCGAGGCGAGGTTCATCGTCGGATTCTCCTCGTGATCGCCGGTGAGCGCCAGGAGGCTGGTTTCCTCGACCCCATAGACCAGGCGCCCGATATTCGCCCAGTACATCGTGCCGGCGCACATCGCGCACGGTTCGAAGGTCGAGACCAACGTGCATTGCCACAGGAACTCAGGCTCATAGGCCGCCGCGGCGCGGCGGGCGAGCTCCGTCTCGGCATGGCGCACCGTGTCGAGATTGCCCTGCCGCATCAAAACGCGATCGTCCGGCCCGATCAGCACGCAGCCGAACGGATGATGCCCATGCACCGCCGCCTCGCGCGCGACGGCGTCGGCGGACCGGAGGTGGGCAAGCATCTGATCGCGGGTCATGGGGAAATCCTCTCAGGGCGAGATTGCTGCCGAGGGGCATGGTTAGCAAGACCTAATCTTGCGTGAACCACGGCCAAGCATCCCGCTTGGCTTTACGCTCCACGCATTTCCGGTTTGGTGCTATCTTGACGATTGTGCACAATGAGATTGCCGGCCATGAGTCTCCAGGAAGACATCGGACGGGTCGAGCAGCATATCCGCGAGATCGAACAGCGGATCGAGCGCCAGCGCGCGGTCATCGCCCAGGCGGAAGAAAACGGCCTGCCGACGGACGGCCCGAGCAACTTCCTGTGGTTCCTGAAAGAGACATTGAGCCTGAGCCGCGACCACCTTGCCAGGCTTCTGGCGGATGAATTTCGAGCGAGGGACTCGTAGTAGCTGCAGTGGAACAGCACCTGCCGGCGGATTAGGGGTACTTGCTGCCGGCAAGCTGTCTGGCTCGACCCTCGGGAGTAGTGGCCTTACGTGTTAGTGGGGTGCACCTTACCACTGCATTACCAGTGCGGCGGTCAAGGTATTGGAGACAGGACTTATAGGGTGTGTTCGGGATACACACGTCCTCGTTCCGAGGTACAAGCGCCCCTCCGGGAATTTGGCCGTAGACGATATGGTTCGTACATGTCGTCTTGCTTGAGTACGGAACGTTTGCCTGGCTAGTGCATGCGGATGCGCTGGCAGCAATGGCTATAACGACTGCTACTCTGATCATGTGCCCCCCGGCTTCAAACTCGCGGATAGGTAGCACCGCTAAACCCCGACAGGAAGCCGCGTTCGCCACGACGGCAGGGGTTCAAACCGTGAACAAAAACTGGCATGGTGCTGCCCATGCCCATCGTTTCCCCGATTCCCCTCAATCCTTTGATCGACGGCCGCCAGTCGGAGCGCGCCATGCTGGTGCGGCGCGGCGTGCAGCGGCTGCTCACCGAAATGGGCGCGCATGTGCTGCCGGAGCTGTCTTTGGCCACCGGGCGGCGCGCCGATCTCGTCGCGCTGACCAGGCAAGGCGACATCTGGATCATCGAGATCAAATCCTCGATCGAGGATTTTCGCGTCGACCGCAAATGGCCGGACTACCGGCTGCACTCCGACCGCTTCTTCTTCGCCACCCATCCCGGCGTGCCGGCTGACATCTTTCCCGAGGAATGCGGCTTCATCCTTTCCGACGGCTACGGCGCGGAGATCCTGCGCGATGCGCCGGAGCACCGCATGGCGGCCGCGACGCGCAAGGCGCTGATGCTGCGGATCGCGCGGGCGGGCGCCGCGCGGCTCCTGGCAGCCGAGCTTGCCGGCGTCGCCGTGCCGGCGCTGGACGGCGAGAGCGAATAGGTTCTTTTCCCGAGGACTAGGTGCCGGGGCCCTTGACGTCTGGCGTGGGGCCAGGGCTCGAACCTCCCCTCGCCTGCGGCCGACAATAATTTTCATCTCGCACCGATGATTTTCGCTTACCCCGATTGTCTTCACCTACAGGCGCGTCCGGATGGCCGGCGGCCTGGAAGAGGTGATCACATGAAACCGTTGCAAAATCAGAATGTCGTCGTCGTCGGAGGCAGCCGGGGCGTCGGCCGCGCGATCGTGGAAGCCGCGCTTGACGCGGGAGCGACCGTGCTTGCCGTCGCCCGAGGCGCCGCCGACCTGAAGCAGCTTGCCTGGGAACGCCCGGGCTTGAGGACACTGGCCACGGATGCGACGGCGGAAGCCGCGCCGCAGGCGGTTTTCGATGCACTGGCGCCCGACCTGCTGGTGGTCTGCGCGGGGGCGCTCGCCGCTGCCGCGCCGATCCAGGAGCAGAGCTGGGACGTCTTCTCGGCGAACTGGGAAATGGACGTCAAGGCATCGTTCCTGTTCTGCCGCGAAGCCCTCAAGGGTCGCCTCAAAGCGGGCAGCCGGGTGGTGCTGATTGCCAGCGGCGCCGCCATCACCGGCGGCCCGCCGAATTCGGGCGGCTATGCCGGCGCCAAGCGCATGCAGATATTTTTGGCCGGCCATTGCCAGAAGGAATCGGACAAGCTCGGCCTCGGCCTGCGTTTCATGGCGCTTTCGCCGGCCCGCATCATGCCGGGCACCGGGGTCGGCGATCGCGGCATCGACAGCATCGCCGCCTATATGGGCATCCGCCCGGCCGACTTCCTCGCCAGCTTGAGCGACATGCAGACGCCGGACGATGTCGGCCGGGCGGTGGTCGAGCTCGCGACAGGCAAGCCGCAGGGCAGTTCCTTCACGGTAAGCGGCAGCGGCCTTGCGGCGGCGGCATGAGGCGCGCAGGATGCGGGTCGGATTCAGCGCCTCGGGGCTTCCCATGACTGATGCTTCCGGCCTTATCGAGCCTTTGGGCCGGCCGGGCCAGCCGGTGCTCGACCGGCTGGCCTTCGAGCGCCTGACCGTCGCCCACCGCCGCGCGCTCAAGCTGCATTGCTACCGGATGATGGGCTCGCTCAACGAGGCGGACGATCTCGTCCAGGAGACGTTCCTCAAGGCCTGGCGCGCGCGGGCGCAATTCGACGGGCGCGGCTCGGCGCGCGGCTGGCTCTACGCGATCGCCACCAGGAGCTGCCTCAACGCGATCAAGGCACGGTCGTCGGCTGGGCGCATTCTTGAACAGCCTGGACGGTCGCCCTCCGAAGGAGGCGCGACCGGTGGCCCGACCGCGGAGCTCGCTTGGCTGGATCCATATCCGGACGTGGAGCTTCCGGACATTGCCGACGACAGGCCCGGTCCGGAAGCGCGCTACGAGGCCCGCGAGGCCGTGCGGCTCGCTTTCGTCGCGGCGATCCAGCTGTTGCCGCCGAGGCAGCGCGCGACCTTGCTCCTTTGCGACGTGCTCGGATGGTCCGCCATCGAGACGGCGCAGTTGCTCGGCGGATCGACGGCCTCGATCAACAGCGCCCTGCAGCGGGCCCGCGCGACGCTGGGCAATCGCCAGGTGCGCACGACGCAGCGGTCGCGGGCCAGCGCGGACGAAGGCGTGCTGCTCGAACGCTATATGCAGGCCTGGCAGGCCGACAATCTCGACAGACTCGTCGACCTGCTGCGCGAGGACGCCGTCTACCACATGCCGCCATGGCGGGAATGGTACCATGGGCGCCCGGCTATCGGCGCTTTCTTTCGAACCGTCTGGGGCAATTTTGCCGGCTATCGAGCGGTGGCCATCGGCGCCAACGCCCAGCCGGCCGTGGGGGTCTACGCGCTCGGCCGCCAGGATTCCGTGTGGCGGCCGCATTCGCTGCATGTGATCGAACCGGCCGAAGACAGAATCGCCGCGCTGACGATCTATGTCCCGCCGCTCGGCCCCGCCTTGTTCGCGGCCTTCGGCCTGCCGCCGGAGCCAGTTGCCTCGACGGGTTAGTCCCCGTCCTCTTCCGCCCCGCCGGCCGCAGGCGCCGTCAGCAGCACGGCGGCGCCCAGCAGCGCGGCGACAAGCGAGCCGGCGAGGATACCGACCTTCACCGCGTCCTGGAGCGCCGGGTCGGCGGCGAAGGCGAGCAGGCCGATGAACAGGCTCATGGTGAAGCCGATGCCGCACAGCAGCGAAATGCCCAGCATATGCAGCCAGCCGGCATTGACCGGCAGGTCGGCGAGGCCGAGCCGGATCGCCAGCGCCGAGGAGCCGAAAACGCCGACCAGCTTGCCGAGAACCAGGCCGGCGGCGACGCCCAGCGTCAGCGGCTCGACAAGGGCTGCAAGGCTCAGGCCGCCGAGCGAGACCCCGGCATTGGCAAAGCCGAAGATCGGGATGACGACGAAGGGCACGAGCTTGTGCAGGCCGTGCTCCAGCCGGTGCAGCGGCGAATGTTCCGTATCGTGGCTGATGCCGGGAGAACGCTCCAGCGGGATGGTGAGCGCCAGCGCGACGCCGGCCAACGTGGCATGCACGCCCGATTTCAGCACCAGCACCCACAAGATGACGCCGAGCAGGAGATACGGCCAGAGTTTCATGGCCCGCATGCGGTTGAGCAGGACGAGCAACGCAATGACCACGAAGGCGCCCGCCAGATAGGCGAACGACAGGCCGCTGGTGTAGAACAGCGCGATGATGATGACTGCGCCGAGATCGTCGATGATGGCCAGAGCGGTGAGGAAGACCTTCAGCGAGGCGGGCACGCGGCTGCCGAGCAGCGAAAGCACGCCGAGCGCAAAGGCGATGTCGGTGGCGGTGGGGATCGCCCAGCCGGAGAGCGCCGCCTGATTGTCGCGGTTGATCAGGACATAGACCAGCGCCGGCACCGCCATGCCGCCGGCGGCGGCGATGCCCGGCAGCACGCGGCGCGGCCAGGTCGAGAGCTGTCCGTCCAGCATCTCGCGCTTGATCTCCAGCCCGACCAGCAGGAAAAACACCGCCATCAGCCCGTCATTGATCCAGTGCGAGACGCTGAGCGGCCCGAGATAGGCGTGCAGGACGGCGAAATAGGTCTCGGCCAAAGGCGAGTTGGCGACGATCAATGCAAGGGCCGCGGCCACCATCAGGATGATGCCGCCGGCGGCCTCGCCGTCGAGGAACTCGCGCAGGATCGATCTCGGCCGTTGATCCAAAGCCTGCATTTCGACTCCTCGCTTCCCTTTCGGCGGCGCGATGATGCGCAAACTTCAACGGCCGGGCAAGCGCCACAATTTTGCGAACGCCGGCGCCGCCCCTCATCTGCCTGCCGGCATCTTCTCCCCGTGAAACGGGGAGAAGGGCGCTGTCGCCGGCGGTTTCGCCAATCGCCAACGTTGCAAGAAAAGCGCCAAGGCTTCGGACAGCCCCTTCTCCCCGTCACTATACGGGGGGAAGTGCCCGGCAGGGCGATGAGGGGCAGCGCCGGCCTTGGCGGTTGGCATCTTTACTGCAAGCCGGACCAAGGCCGGCCTGAGGCGCATAATACTGCGCGCTCAGCGCTGATTAGCGCGGCGCCCGCTTTGCGAGGATCCGCTGCAGCGTGCGGCGGTGCATGTTCAGGCGGCGCGCCGTCTCGGACACGTTGCGGTCGCACATTTCGTAGACGCGCTGGATGTGCTCCCAGCGCACGCGATCGGCCGACATCGGGTTTTCCGGTGGCGCCGCGCGCGCGCCCGAGGTGCGGGTGAGCGCGGCGAAGACGTCGTCGGCATCGGCGGGCTTCGAGAGGTAGTCGACGGCGCCGAGCTTCACCGCTGTCACCGCGGTGGCGATGTTGCCGTAGCCGGTCAGGATGATGGCGCGGGCGTCGTCGCGCTTCTCGCGGATGGCGGCCACGACATCGAGGCCGTTGCCGTCGCCGAGCCGCATGTCGACCACCGCATAGGCCGGCGGATGGGCGCGCGCCTTGGCGACCGCCTCTTCCACGCTCTCCGCCGTCTCGACCACGAAGCCCCTTGTTTCCATGGCCCGGGCAAGCCGGGTGAGGAACGGTTTGTCGTCCTCGACGATGAGCAGCGAGGTGTCCTCGCCCTCGACCATTGCGCCAGTCGTTTCGTCTCCGCTCATCTTATCGGCATCCTATTGACCAAAAGCGCAGCCGTCGAAACGAATTCTGGCGACGGCGCTTGAAGTCCATGTTTTCGGGCATGCCACTTTTCCAGACACAATTTTGGGCGACATGCTTCACTTTTACGCAGATACAGTCCCGCAAGGGCAATGTCCAATTTTTAGAGCCGGCAACAGAGCTGCCATGCGACAACTGCAGGGTTCAGGCGTTGTCGAATATGGTGGCCGAAGCCTGGTCCTGGTTGAGGAAGAGGCCGCGCGGCCAGGAAATCTGCACCACCGCGCCCTCGCCGAGCCCGCTCGAATTGCGGAAATCGATGGTGGCGCCGGAGCGCTCCAGCAAGGTCTTGGCGATGAACAAGCCCAGCCCCAGGCCGCCGCCGGCCTCCGTGCCCTGGCGCGTCGACATGTAGGGTTCGCCGATGCGATCGATGATCTCGGCCGGGAATCCCGGCCCGTCATCGGTGATGGTGAAGGTGACCGCCTCATTGTCCCAGCTCCAGCTGACGGTGACGGACTTGCGGGCGAAATCGACGGCGTTCTCGACCAGATTGCCGAGCCCGTAGATGACGCCGGGGCTGCGCCGCCCGACCGGCTCGGGGCCGATACGCTCGCCGGGTCGCAGCCGGATCGAGATGCCGAAATCGCGATGCGGCGCCGTCACCTCCTCGATCAGCGAGGTGAGCGGCATGCGCGACAGATGCGCCTCGCCTTCCGACGAAAGGCTGGTCAGCCGCTTCAGGATCTCGCGGCAACGCTCGCTCTGCGAGCGCAGCAGCTTGACGTCCTCGCCATATTTCGGATCCTTGCCGAGCGCCTTTTCCATCTCCTTGGCGACGACGGTGATGGTGGCCAATGGCGTGCCGAGCTCATGCGCGGCGGCGGCAGCCAGCCCGTCCAGGGCCGAAAGATGCTGCTCGCGCTGCAGCACCAGTTCGGTGGCGGCCAAAGCGTTGGCGAGCAGGCGCGCTTCCGCGGCGACGCGGAAGGCATAGATGGCGGTGAAGGCGATCGAGGCGAAGACCGCCATCCACATGCCGGCGACATAGATGAAGGGCATCGGCAGCGGCGATCCCTCATACCAGGGCAGCGGCAGGTGAAAGAACACCAGCAACGTCGCGGCCACCATGACCAGCGCGCCGAGGATCGCGGTGAACCGCAGCGGCAGCGACGCGGCCGAGATGACGACCGGCACGGACAGCAGCACACAAAACGGGTTGGTCAGGCCGCCGGTCATGTAAAGCAGGCCGGTAAGCTGGATGCCGTCGAAGGTGAGGATGGCGAAGGCCGAAAGCGGGGTGAGCCGATGCGCCGCCGGATAGCGGAAGGTGAGCCACAGATTCATCCAGGCCGACAAGGCGATCAACGCGAAGCACATCGACACCGGCAGCGGGAATTTCAGCCCATAGGCGACGACGAGCACCGCGATGCTCTGGCCGACGATGGCGAGCCAGCGCAGGCGGATCAGCGTGTTAAGCCGCAGCCGCTGGCTTTGCTGGGAATCGGGCGCGCGCAGGATGTTGATCATCGACCTACGATTATAACCGCAGGAGGATAAGCGCTAGTAGCGCTGAAAAGGCGACCTAAGCGATTGGCAGCCGGTGCTTCATCGTTCGTGAACACTCGGGATTGACCGAGGCGCCTCGCGACTTCGTCATCCACGGGCGGAGCGACGCGAAGCGGAGCGCAGACCCGAGGATCCACTCCGTGACTTCCAAGCGTTGCCACGGTGCAGAATTCTGCTCCGCTGCATTCTACGGTCGAGGTAACGGAATGGATCCTCGGGTCTACGCGCGTCGCTTCGCTCCTTGCTCCGCCCGTGGATGACGAAGTGGCGAGGTGTTTGCGCCAATCGCAAAGGTATGCGGCTCATGCTGTGAGCCCTATCACTACGTCCCGCGCGGCTTGGCGCGGCTGGTGGCGGCGGCCAGCAGCGGGTTTTCCGGCCAGACATGTTTTGGATAACGGCCGCGCATGTCGGTGCGCACATCGGCCCAGGAGCCGCGCCAGAAGCCGGGGAGGTCACGCGTCGTCTGGATGGGGCGGTGCGCCGGCGACAGCAGCTCCAGCGTCAGCGGCACCGTGCCGCCCGCGATCGCCGGATGACGGTCGAGGCCGAACAGCTCCTGCACGCGGATCGCCAGCACCGGCCACTCGCCGTCATAGCGGATCGGCACATGGCTGCCCGACAGCGCGTCGAAATGGGTCGGCGCCAGCACGTCGACCTTGCGCTGCAGGTCGTGCGGGACCAGCGCCATGAGCGCCGACGATAAAGTCGCCGGCTTGATGGCCGCGAAGGAGGCATCGCCGGAGAGAAAGGGCATGAGCCAGTCGTCGAGGCCCTCGATAAGGGCCTCATCCGAAACATCGGGCCAGGGTGCGCCTAAGCCGCGATGCAGCCAGCCAAGCCGCTGGCGGAGCGCTTCCGCCTCCTTGCCCCAATCGAGCAGCGACAGGCCGTGCTCTCTCAGGGCGTCCAGAATGGCGCGGTCGGCATCGGCGCCGGACGGCGCCGGCAGCATCCGCTCGGACAGCGTGATGGCGCCGAGCCTGGCGGTCTCGCGCATGCGCACGGCGCGGCGCTCGCGGTCGAAGCTCGCCTCGCGCTTCGTCTCGATGCGGTCGGCAAGCGCGGCGCGGATATCGGCTTCTTCAACTGGCGCGGCGGCGGTGATGCGGGCGTTCTGCGCCTTGCCCTGCAGGTCGGCGACCACGAGCCAAGTTTCATTGGCGAGCGGGTCGGCGGCATCAACCATGGCACCCGAGCCGTTGGCCAGCACGAAGCGGCCGCGTTCGCCACGCGCCCTGGCGACGCGATCCGGCCAGGCGTGAATGAGGAGGGCGCCGGCAGAGGCCGCCTCGTCGCCCTGCCCGCCACCGGCCTGCCTGGCCAAACGTTCGGCGAGCTGCCTGGCGGCGTTGGCGCGGGGAGATTTCTCGCCGCGAAACCGGATCAGACGCCGCTCCAGGTCGGCGCTGTCGCCGCCCAGCCCACGCTCGGTCAAAAGCACGGCAATCGTCGCCGCTTCCCGCGCATGGCCGGTCTTCGCCGCTTCGGCCACCATATGCGCCAGCCGCACCGGCAGCGCCAATTTGCGCATCGCGGCACCCGCCTCGGTCAGCCGTCCGGTATTGTCGATGGCATGCAGCGCCGCGAGCAGCACCCTCGCCTCGTTGAGCGCCGGAGCCGGCGGCGGATCGAGGAAGGAAAGGCTGGAGGGATCGGCGACGCCGAAGGCGGCGCAGTCGAGCAGCAGGCCGGACAGGTCGGCCTCGAGGATTTCCGGCGGCGTGAAGGCGGGAAGCGACGCGGTCTGCTCGGCGCGCCACAGGCGCACTGCCACGCCGGGTTGGGTACGGCCAGCGCGGCCGGCGCGCTGGTCGGCCGAAGCCTTGCTGACGCGGACCGTCTCTAGCCTGGTCAGGCCGCTTGCCGGCTCGTAGCGCGGCAGGCGCGACAGGCCGGAATCGATGACGACGCGCACGCCGTCGATGGTGATCGAGGTCTCGGCGATCGAGGTCGCCAGCACCACCTTGCGGCGACCGGGCGGCGCCGGCCTGATTGCCTGATCCTGGGTCCGGTTGTCGAGCTGCCCGTAGAGCGGAACGATGTCGGTGTCGGCCGCGACATTGCCCGCGAGCCGCTCGGCGGTGCGCTCGATCTCGCGCTGTCCGGGCAGGAAGGCGAGCACGCTGCCCTGCTCGCCTGCCAGGGCCGCGCGCACGGCTTTGGCCATGGCGTCCTCGATCGCGGTGCCGGCGGGCCGTTCGTCGTAGCGGATCTCGACCGGGTAGGCGCGGCCCTCGCTTTCGATCACCGGCGCCTGCGCCAAAAGCTTCGCCACGCGCGCGCCGTCGAGCGTCGCCGACATGACCAGCAGGCGAAGGTCCGGACGCAGCGCGCCCTGCACGTCGAGCGCCAGCGCCAGGCCAAAATCGCCGTCGAGCGAGCGCTCATGGAATTCGTCGAAGATCACCGCCGAGACGCCCGGCAGCTCCGGATCGTCGAGGATCATGCGCGAGAGCACGCCTTCGGTGACGACCAGGATTCTTGTCCGGGCCGAGGTGCGGTTCTCCATGCGCATGGCATAGCCGACCGTGCCGCCCGGCTCCTCGCCGAGCAATTCGGCCATGCGGCGGGCGGCGGCGCGCGCGGCGAGCCGCCGCGGTTCGAGCAGCACGATCCTGCCCTCGCCCAACCATGGCGCGTCGAGCAGCGCCAGCGGCACCAGCGTCGTCTTGCCGGCGCCGGGCGGCGCCACCAGCACGGCGCTATTGCGCGCGGCAAGTGCAGCGGCAAGCGCCGGCAGCACGGCTGTGACCGGAAGCTCCGGCAGGGGTTTCGTCATCATGTCGCCCGCATATCAGCGGTCGCGGTCGCCATGCAACGTATGCGCTCAAAGCCTGGTGCGCGAAAACGGGTTCCACCGCACGGTGCCGAGCCTCACCTCCTCGCGCACCATCGTCAGCAGGCCCGAGGCGCCGACCACCGCCAGGCCGACCAGCGACAGCCAGTCGGGATATTCCTGAAAGAACAGCGCGCCGAGGATGACCGCCCACACGATCTGCGAGTAATGCGTCGGCGCGATGCGGTTCGCGGGCGCGTATTTGACCGCAAGCAGCTGCAGCAGCTGCCCGCCGGCGGTAAAAATGCCAGCCAGCACCAGCCAGACCAGTTGTCCGAGACCGGGGAGCGAGAACGAGGTCGCGGCGGCACCCACCCCGTTGAAGACCAGGCCATAGCCGACCAGCGCGCCGAGAATCGTCGTGCGCTTTTCCTGCTGGGCAAGCGAGCGCATCAGAATGACGCTGGTGGCGGCGAGGAAGGCGTTGGCGAAGGCGGCGAGATGGCCGAGATGCAATTCGCGAAAGCCTGGCCGCACCACCAGCATGACGCCGACAAAGCCGGCGACGACGGCCAGCCACCGCCAGGGGCCGACCCTTTCCTTCAGGATGACCGTCGACAGGATGGTGACCAGCAGCGGCGCCAGGAAAATCAGCGCGTAGACTTCCGCCAACGGAATGGTGGTGAAGGCAAAGACACTGAGCACGCCGGATGCGATGCCCGCCAAGGCGCGCGCCTGCACCGCCCATGGCCTTTTGGTGCGCCAGGCGTCGCGCCAGCGTTCGTCGCTCGGCTTGGTGAAGAACAGAAAACAGCCGGCAAACAGGGTCGAAAAGAAGCCGATCTCGAAGACGGTGAACTGCCCGCCCAGGCTCTTGATGACGGCGTCGCTGAACGAATAGCTTGCATAGGCGATCAAGGCGAGCAGGATTCCGTTCGGCATACCATTTCCGGGAGAGAAGACGTGAAGATACTGGCGCTGGGGGCACATCCCGACGACATCGAGATATTCATGTTCGGTACGCTGGCCGCCTATGCCGCGCAAGGCGCAGAGCTTAATTTTGCGATAGCCACCGATGGTGCCAAAGGCGGTCCAGGGGACCCGGCGGCGCTCACCCGCTTGCGGCGCAAGGAAGCGGCCAAGGCGGCAGGGCTGCTCGGCGTCGAGCCGCGCTTCCTCGACTTTCCCGACGGCGAACTCATCGCCGATGCCGCGCTTGTTTCGGCGCTGAAGACGTTAATCCACGAGGTGAAACCCGACCTCGCCATCACCCATGCGCCCTATGATTATCATGGCGATCACCGCGCCCTTTCCGACGGCGTGCGCATCGCGGCGTCCTTCGCGGTGCCGGTGCTGCATGCCGACACGCTCGGCGGCACCGGTTTTTCGCCGACGCATTATGTCGAGATCTCGCATCACTGGGACATCAAGGCGAAGGCGATCCGCGCGCACCAGTCGCAAGGTCCGGAGCACTATGTGCACAGGGCGCGCCTCCAGAACGAGTTTCGCGCCGGCCAGTGCAACGGCGCCTCCGGCGCGCTGGCCGAGGCCTTCCGCTTCGAGCCGACTTTCCCCTTCGCCGACATACGCGCGCTGTTGCCGCCGGCGCCGGCGATCCGGCCGGTGATGGCGAGCCCGGGCCCCGCCAAACCGGTCAGCTGACGGCTGCGGAACGCAGCGCCCGGCGATCATTTCCCAACGATTTCAATGACGCGCTTCCCCATGTTGCGGCGCAGCAACGAATTCGCTTGCGTTGTTTAGTAAAAAGAGCACCACTAAACAAATTACTAAACATCGGCTGCGCATCTCGCGCCTTGTTTAGGCCCTCGGAGGAGCGAGGGTTGAGGGGCTCTTGAAACCGTCATCCGGACGCGTTTCGCAAATGGGAGGTAAGGCATGAAATCGACCTTGAAACTGGCGTTGGGACTGGCCTCGGCGATCTTTGCGTCGACAGCCGTCTCGAACGTCGCGCATGCGGAAGACCTGACGCTGTGCTGGGCGGCCTGGGATCCGGCCAACGCGCTCGTGGAATTGTCCAAGGACTTCACCAAGGAAACCGGCATCGGCATGAAGTTCGAGTTCGTGCCGTGGACCAACTATGCCGACCGCTTCCTCAACGAGCTCAACTCGCACGGCAAGCTCTGCGACCTGATCATCGGCGACAGCCAGTGGATCGGCGGCGCCGCCGAGAACGGCCACTACGTCAAGCTGAACGACTTTTTCGACAAGGAGAAGATCAGCATGGACGATTTCGTGCCGGCGACCGTGGTCGGCTATTCGGAATGGCCGAAGAACACGCCGAACTACTGGGCGCTGCCGGCCATGGGCGACGTCGTCGGCTGGACCTACCGCAAGGACTGGTTCTCGCGGCCCGAGCTGCAGAAGGAATTCAAGGAGAAGTATGGCTGGGACCTCGCTCCGCCGACCACATTCGACCAGCTGAAGCAGATCGCCGAGTTCTTCCAGAAGCGGCAGATCGACGGCAAGACGGTCTATGGCGCCTCGATCTACACCGAGCGCGGCTCGGAAGGCATCACCATGGGCGCCATGGACGTGCTCTACAGCTACGGCTTCCAGTATGAGAACCCGAAGAAGCCGTACGAGATGGAAGGCTTCGTCAATTCCGAGAATTCGGTGAAGGGGCTGGAGTTCTACAAGGCGCTCTATGATTGCTGCACGCCGCCCGGGGCCTCCAACAGCTACATGGGCGAAGGCGTCGACGCCTTCAAATCCGGCCAGGTGGCGATGCACATGAACTTCGCCTTCACCTGGCCCGGCCTGCAGAAGGACGAGAATGTCGGCGGCGACAAGATCGGTTACTTCGTCAACCCGAAGGGTCCCGACGGCGACCAGTTCGCGCAGCTCGGCGGCCAGGGCATTTCGGTGGTGTCCTATTCCGACAAGCAAGAATCGGCGCTGAAATACATCAAGTGGTTCGCCAACAAGGACGTGCAGGCCAAGTGGTGGTCGCTCGGCGGCTATTCCTGCCTGAACTCCGTCGTCAAGGACCCGAAGTTCCCGTCCAGCCAGCCCTACGCGCAGGCCTTCCTCGACTCGATGGCCATCGTGAAGGACTTCTGGGCAGAACCCAGCTACGCGCCGCTGCTGCAGGCTTCGCAGAAGCGCTTCCACGACTATGTCGTGGCCGGCCAGGGCTCGGCCAAGGACGCGCTTGACGGCCTCGTCAAGGACTGGACGCAGGTGTTCCAGGACGACGGCAAGATGTAACCGGCTCCTCCCGAGCCCAAACCGCAGCGTCCCGTGCCGCCCTTGGCACGGGACGCAGTTCAGATAAATTCCATAGCCGAGACCGACCCGTGACCGAAGCAGGACTTACCATGCTCAATCGGACTGCGGACAATGTTGCCCGGGCTACCCCGGAGCCGTTGGCCAAGAAGATCCGGGGCATCAGCGACAAGGGCCTCGCCTGGCTGTTCATCTCGCCGACGATCCTTCTGCTGCTTGCCATCAACATCTTCCCGCTGTTCTGGGCGATCTATCTTTCCTTCACCAACTACCGCGCCAACCGCCCTAACGAGGTGGTGAAGAATCTCGGGCTCGCCAATTACCAGCGCATTCTCGGCGATCACGACATCTGGATCGCCATGCAGACGACGGCGCATTTCGTGTTCTGGACGATCCTTTTGCAGACCGTCATCGGCTTCACGCTGGCCTGGGTGATCGACCGAAAATTCCGCGGCCACGCTTTCTGGACCACCATCATCCTGGTGCCGATGATGCTGTCGCCGGCGGTGGTCGGCAATTTCTGGCGCTTCCTCTACGAGCCGCAGATCGGCTTGTTCTCCTATGTCATCTCCTTCGTCACCGGCATTCCGCCGACGAATGTGCAGATGCTGTCCAATGTCGAGCTGGCGCCCTGGGCGATCATCATCGTCGACACCTGGATGTGGACGCCTTACGTGATGCTGATCTGCCTCGCCGGCCTGCGCTCCATCCCCGAATACATCTACGAGGCGGCCGAGGTCGACCGCGCCTCGAACTGGCGGCAGTTCTGGTCGATCACACTGCCGATGGCGCTGCCCTTCATCATGCTCGCGGTGCTGTTCCGCGGCATCGAGAACTTCAAGATGTTCGACATGGTCAACCTGTTGACCGGCGGCGGACCAGGCTCGACCACCGAGGTCGCCTCGATCACGCTCAAGCGGCAGGCCTTCGAAAGCTGGCGCACCGGCTATTCCTCGGCCTTCGCCATCATCCTGTTCGTCGCGGTGTTCGGCCTCGCAAACATCTACGTCAAGGCGCTCAACAAGGTGAAGCAGAGATGAGCCTGACCACCGCCCATTCCGTCGTCGCGCCCTCGTCGAACGCCAAGCTGATCGCCGGCACGATCATCATCGCCTATGCGCTGATCTCGATCGTGCCGCTGTTGTGGATCTTCGCCACCAGCTTCAAGACGCCGCCGGATTCGATCGCCTATCCGCCGAAGATCGTCTTCCAGCCGAGCATCGAGGGCTATTGCAACCTGTTCACGACCCGCACAAGGCAGACGCCGGAATACATCAACGCGCTCGGACCGGCGACCGGCTTCTGCGACGAGACCGTGCGCAAGCGCAACATGGTGATCGCCGGGCCGTCGAACTTCCTGCCGCGCTTCGTCAACTCGCTGATCATCGCTTTCGGCTCGACCTTCTGCGCGGTGTTCCTCGGCACGCTGTCGGCCTATGGCTTCTCGCGCTTCAAGGTGCCTTTGGCCGACGATCTTCTGTTCTTCATCCTGTCGACGCGCTTCATGCCGCCGATCGCGGTGGCGATCCCGATCTACCTGATGTATCGCGAGCTCGGCCTCTCGGACACCGCGCTTGGCATGATCCTGCTCTACACCGCGGTCAACGTCTCGCTCGCGGTCTGGCTGCTCAAGGGTTTCATCGACGAGATCCCGCGCGAATACGAGGAAGCCGCGATGATCGACGGCTATACCCGGCTGCAGGCCTTCTGGCGCACCGTGCTGCCGCAGGCGACGACCGGAATTGCCGCCACCGCCATCTTCTGCCTGATCTTCGCCTGGAACGAATATGCCTTCGCCGCGCTCCTCACTTCCGGCACGGCGCAGACCGCGCCGCCCTTCATCCCGACCATCATCGGCGAAGGCGGCCAAGACTGGCCGGCGGTGGCGGCGGGCACGACGATCTTCCTGGTGCCGATCCTCGTCTTCACCATCCTGCTTCGCAAGCAATTGCTGCGCGGCATCACCTTCGGCGCGGTGCGCAAATGAGCACGATCCAGACTGCAAAACGCAAATCGCGTTGGCCCGCCTGGGCAAGGCGCGGCCTGATGGAAAACATCGCGACGGCGATCATCGCGATCGGCTTCCTGATGCTGTTCCAGCCCTTCGCGCTGGCGCTTTACACCTATTCCTTCGTCACCATGCTCGCCGGCACGGTGATGTTCATCATCGTCTCGAAATTCCCGGAATAACGATGGCCGAGATTCGTGTTCAGAACCTGAGGAAGGCCTTCGGCGCATTCGTCGCCGTGCAGGATTCCAATTTCGTCGTCGAGGACGGCGAATTCTTCGTCATGCTCGGGCCGTCCGGCTGCGGCAAGACGACGACGCTTCGCATGATCGCCGGCCTCGAGCTGCCGACCGGCGGCAAGATCCTGCTCGGCGGCGAGGACGTCACCATGCGCCGGGCCCGCGAGCGCGATATCGCCTTCGTCTTCCAGCTCTTCGCGCTCTACCCGCATATGAATGTGCGCAAGAACATCGGCTTCCCGCTGCTGGCGCAGGGCATGCCTGCCGCCGAGATCCGTCAACGCGTGGAGGAGACGGCGAAGCTCTTGCGCATCGACCACCTGCTCGACAAATCCGTCTCCGGCCTTGCCGGCGGCGACCGCCAGCGCGTCGCGCTCGGTCGCGCCATCGTGCGGCGCCCAAAGTGTTTTCTCATGGACGAGCCGCTGGGGACGCTCGATACCGAGTTCCGCGATTTGATGGTGCATGAGCTGCGCGAGCTGCACAACCGCATCCATGCCACGACCGTCTATGTCACGCACGACCAGATGGAAGCCATGTCGATGGCCGACAAGATCGCGGTGATGAACCACGGCGTCATCGAACAGTTCGGCACGCCGCGCGAGATCTACGACCGGCCGGCAACGATGTTCGTCGCCGATTTCATCGGCTCGCCGCCGATGAATTTCCTGAAATTCGGCGGCGGCCTCGCCAAGGGGGCGAAGGAGATCGTCGTGCAGGGTGCCAAAGTGGCGGTGCCGGAAGTGCGCGAAGACATCGCACCTGCCGACATGGCGCTCGGCATCCGGCCTGAGCACATCCGCTTCGACGACGGCTCGAAATTGCGCGGCGCGATCTACGGCACCGAATATCTCGGCACCACGCAGATCGTCGCCGTCGAGACGGCCGACGGCATCATCAAGGCGCGCGTGCCGGCAGGCATCCATCTCAGCCCCGGCGAACAGGTCGGGCTGGCGCTGAGCAGCGCGCGGCTGTCGCTGTTCGACAAGGGTTCCGGCCGCGCGGTCAGGACCGCCATGCATGATCAGGCAGCGGAGGCGCGCCATGGCTGATGTCCGTATCCAGGGCGTGACCAAGAGTTTTGGCGAGACCGTCGCGATCGACGATCTCGACCTCACGATCAAGGACGGCGAATTCGTCGTGCTGCTCGGGCCGACCGGCGCCGGCAAGACGACGACGCTGCGGCTGATCGCCGGGCTGGAACGGCCGGACAGCGGCACGATCCACATCGGCGGCCATGACGCGACGGCGCTGTCGCCGGCCGAGCGCGACACCGCCTTCGTCTTCCAGCAATATTCGCTCTACCCGCATCTGTCGGTGTTCGACAACCTGGCCTTCCCACTGCGCTCGCCGGCGCGGCGGTTTCCGGAAGACGCGGTGCGCCGCCGTGTCGAGGAGGTGGCGCGCATGGTGCGCATCGACCACAAGCTCGACAACCGCTCGACCAAACTGTCGGGCGGCGAAATGCAGCGCGTCGCCATCGGCCGCGCGCTGGTGCGCAAGCCCGCGATCTACCTGATGGACGAGCCGCTGTCCTCGCTCGATGCCAAGCTGCGCGCTGATCTTCGGCTCGAGCTGAAGCGCATCCAGTCCGAGCTCGGCGCCACCATGCTCTATGTCACGCACGACCAGATCGAGGCGATGACCATGGCCGACCGCATCGGCATCCTCGCTGACGGCGTGCTGGTGCAGATCGGCACGCCGCGCGCGATCTATTCCGAGCCGGCGAACCTTCATGTCGCGGCGCGCCTTGGCCAGCCGGCGATCAACCTCTTGCCGGCCGGCCTGCTGCCGGACGGCGGCGCGCCGACCGGAACGAAAACGATCGGCGCCCGCACCGAGCATCTGGCGATCGAGAAGGCGATGAACGGCCATGCCGACGGCGTCGTCGACTGGGTCGAGCATCTCGGCGACCAGAACCACCTGCATGTCACGGTGGGGGCGAAGAAGCTGGTGACGCTGACCGATCCCGACACGCCGCTCGCAAAGGGGGACAAGGTGACGATCCGCTACATAGCGCCGCTCTATTTCGGCTCGGACGGGCAAAGGCTGATGTAGCTGTCTCGCGAATTATTTACACACCGATTGACGACCGCAGATACGGACTGGACGAAATCCATGAAGCACTTTTTCAACCGCAAGGACACGATCGTCACCGAGGCGATGGACGGCTTCCTCGCCACGGCAGGGTCGGGCGCGCTCGCCCGCCTCGACGGCTATCCCGAGATCAAGGTCGTGCTGCGCGCCGACTGGGACAAGACGAAGGTGGCCGTGGTTTCGGGCGGCGGCGCCGGGCACGAACCCTCGCATGCCGGCTTCGTCGGCGCCGGCATGCTGACGGCGGCCGTCTCCGGCGAGATCTTCGCCTCGCCGAGCGTCGAGGCGGTGCTGGCGGCGATCCGCGCCACGACCGGTCCCGCCGGCTGCCTGCTGATCGTGAAGAACTACACCGGCGACCGGCTCAATTTCGGACTGGCGGCGGAGAAGGCGCGCGCCGAGGGTCTCGCGGTCGAGATGGTGATCGTCGCCGACGACATAGCCCTGCCAGAGATCGCGCAACCGCGTGGCGTCGCCGGCACGCTGTTCGTGCACAAGATCGCCGGTCACCTTTCCGAGAGTGGCCATGGCCTGGCGTCGGTCGCGGCCGCGGCGCGCGCGGCGGCGAAGGACATCGTTTCGCTCGGCATCTCGCTCTCCTCCTGCTCGATCCCCGGACAGGCGCATGAGGAGCGCTTCGGCGCGAATGATGGCGAGCTCGGCCTTGGCATCCATGGCGAACCGGGCGTCGAGCGCATCGCGCTTCAGAGCGCCAGCGCGTTCGTTGCCATCATGGCGGAGCGCCTCGCAGCGCGACTCGATCCGCACAGCCGCTACGCCCTGCTGGTCAACAATCTCGGATCGGTGCCGCCGCTCGAAATGGCGCTGATCGCGAACGCCGTGTTGTCTTCGTCGCTGGCAAAGGCGGTGGCGCTGACAATCGGGCCCGGGCACTTGATGACCGCGCTCAACATGAACGGCTTCTCGCTGTCGCTGATCAGACTGGACGCGACGCGCGAGGCGGCGCTGCTGGCGCCGGTCGGCCCGCATGCCTGGCTGCCGGCAAAGCCGGTTCGTCAGCCGGTCGTCGTCGCGATGGCCAAGCCGGCTGCCGGCGCAACCGCAAAGCCCGCCAGCCGCGATGCGGCCGCGGAGCGGCTGATCAAAGCCGTTTGCCAGAGGCTAATCTCCCTGGAAGAGCCCCTCAACGCGCTGGACGCCAAGGCAGGCGACGGCGACACCGGCTCGACCGCGGCGACGGGAGCGCGCAGCGTCCTCGAGCGCATAGACACGCTGCCGCTTGCCGACACGGCCGCGACCGCCGCCGCGATCGGTGACGCGCTGGGCACGTCGATGGGCGGCTCGAGCGGCGTGCTGCTGTCGATCTTCTTCACCGCCGCCGCGCAGACTTTGGGTTTTGGCGCAACTCTACCCAAGGCGCTGCTCGCCGGCCTCGACCGGATGACCTTCTATGGCGGCGCCAGGATCGGCGACCGCACCATGGTCGACGCGCTGGAGCCGGCGCTGAGAGCCCTTGACGCCGGCGGGCTGGAAGCGGCCGCCAAGGCGGCGCGGCAAGGCGCCGAGGCTACCGCCGCGATGCGCAAGGCCAAGGCCGGGCGCTCCGCCTATATCGGCAGCCAGCTCGACGGTGTCGCGGATCCGGGCGCCTTCGCGGTCGCCGAGGTCTTTACTGCCGTGGCGGCGCTCTTCGCCCCGGCATGAAGGACCAATGATGGCCGCAGCCGATTTCTCCCGATTGATCGCGGCGGCAGCCGATACGATCGCGGCGCATGCCGACGAGTTGACGGCGCTCGACCAGGCGATCGGCGACGGCGACCACGGGCTGAACATGAAGCGCGGCTTCGAGGCGGTGCGCGCCGAGGCGGACGCCTTTTCGGCAAAACCGCTGCCCGATGCGTTGAAAGCGGTCGGCACCAAGCTGGTGATGACCGTTGGCGGCGCTTCAGGCCCGCTGTTCGGCACGCTGTTCATGGCGCTGGGCAAGGACCTGCCGCCGGCACCGGACCGCGCCGCGCTGACGACGGCGCTGGGCAAGGCGATCGAGGCGGTCGCGGCGCGCGGCAAATCGCAGCCGGGGCAAAAAACCATGCTCGACGTGCTGCAGCCGGTGTATGAGGCATTGGCGCAGGGCAAGACGGCTGGCGAAATCGCCGATGCCGCCGATCAAGCGGCCGAAGCCACGGTGCCGATGAAGGCCCTGCGCGGGCGCGCCTCCTTCCTGGGAGAGCGCTCGATCGGGCACATGGACGCCGGAGCGCGCTCGACCGCGCTTCTGGTGCGCGCAGTCGCGGAAGCGATAGAGGGTATTTGATGAGCAATGTCGGTATCGTCATCGTGTCGCATTCGCCTTTGGTCGCCGAGGGCACGGCCGACATGGTGCGCCAGATGGTGGGCGACGAAGTGCCGCTTGCATGGTGCGGCGGAAACGGCCATGGCGGGCTCGGCACCAGCGTCGAGGCGATCATGGGCGCGATCGACAAGGCCTGGTCGGACGCGGGCGTCGCCATACTGGTCGATCTCGGCGGCGCCGAGACCAACTCGGAGATGGCGGTCGAGATGATCGGCGAGCCACGCTCCCACAGGATCGTGGTCTGCAACGCGCCGATCGTCGAGGGCGCGGTGATGGCGGCAACCGAATCCTCCGGCGGCGCCTCGCTCAAGGAAGTGGTGGCGACGGCGCATGAATTGTCGCCGTCGTGAACGAACGGGAACCGACTGAATGTCCGCATCCGCCGAAGCAACGGTCCTGATCACCCACGCGGTGGGGCTGCACGCGCGCCCTTCGGTGAAGTTCACCAAGCTTGCCAAGTCGTTCGCGGCCGAGGTGGAAGTGGCGGTGGCCGCCAACGGCCCCTGGTTCGACGCCAAGAGCATCGTCAAGGTGATGGCGGCCAAGGCGCCGAAAGGGACCATGCTGCATATCCGCGCCAAGGGCGACGGCGCGGCCCAGGCGGTGAAAGCGCTGGTCGATCTGGTGCAGCGTGACTTCGACGAGGACGCGGATCATGCCCGGTCCGCTTGAGACCGATCCGACTGTCGCCAGGCCGGCAAGGAACGCGGGCCATGCGGATTGAGGGTATCCCCGCCTCTCCCGGCTACGCGGAGGGCCCGCTGTTCGATCTCGATCAGCCTCCAGGAAGCTACAAGGCCAAGGCGAGCGCCGAGGAAGAACAAGCCGCATTGGTGAGCGCAATCGGCAAAGCCGTCGGCCGGCTGACCGCACTGGTCGAGACCGCCGATGGCGACGCCGCCGGCATCCTCGAATTCCACATCGCCATGCTGGAGGACGACGCATTGAGCGGTCCGGCCTTGGCGGCGATCGGCTCAGGGCAGCCGGCGGATGCCGCATGGCGCGCGGCGCTGGACAGCGAGATCGCCGGCTACGAAGCGTCGGACCAGGACTATTTCCGCGCCCGCGCCGCGGACTTGCGCGACATCCGCGACCAGGTGCTGCGAGCGCTGAGCGAGGAAGGCGAGGCCGAGGCGCCCCCGGGCGCGATCCTCTATGGCGAGGACATCGCGCCGACACGCTTCCTCGAAACCGATTGGAACAAAGGCGGCGGCATAGCGCTCAAGCGCGGCAGCACCGCCAGCCATGTCGCGATGCTGGCGCGCTCGCGCGGCGTTCCGATGGTCGTCGGTCTCGGCGACGATGCTCAAACGCTCACCGGTGTCGCGCTGCTCGATGCTGAACGCGGCGGGATCATTTTTTCGCCATCGCCGGCCGAGGTCGAAACTTTCCGGCAATCCGCCTCCTCCTTCGCCGACCGCCAGGGCGCGGCGCGGACATTCCTGATCGAGCCGGCGGTCACCAAGACCGGCACCGCGGTGCGCGTCCAGGTCAACATCGCCTACCCTTCCGATGTCGACGGCATCGATGTCGCCACCTGCGACGGCGTCGGGCTGATGCGAACCGAATTCCTGTTCGGCAAGGCATTGCCGGATGAGGAGACGCAGTACCGTGCCTATCGCAAGGTGCTGGAATGGGCGGGCGACAAGCCGGTGACCATCCGCACCGTCGATGCCGGCGGCGACAAGCCGGTGCCGGGCTTCACCGTCGAGGAGACCAACCCATTCCTCGGTCTGCGCGGTATAAGGCTCTCGCTCAAGCGGCGCGATATCTTCCGCGTGCAGATACGGGCATTGCTGCGCGCCGCCATCCACGGCAATCTGAAGGTGATGTTCCCGATGATCGCCACGCATGACGAGTATGCCCAAGCCGCGGCGCTGTTCGCGGAAGAACAGTCGGCGCTTGCGGCGGAAGGCGTCGCGCACAAGCTTCCGCCGCTCGGCATCATGGTCGAGGTGCCTTCCGTCGCGCTGGCCCCCGAGGATTTCGCCGACGTCGCCTTCCTTTCGATCGGTTCCAACGATCTGACGCAATATGTGATGGCGGCAGCGCGCGACAATGCGGCGGTCGCGCATCTCAATTCCGTGCGCCATCCAGCGGTGCTGCGGCTGATCGCTTCAGTCGCGGCCTTCGGGCAGAAGAAGGGTGTTCCGGTCAGCCTCTGCGGCGACGCGGGCGGCGATCCGGCCGCCATCCCGGCGCTGCTCGAAGCGGGCCTGCGCGACCTGTCGGTCGCGCCGGCACAGCTCGCCATGGCCAAGGCGGCCATCGCGGACGTTTCGGTGTAGGCGCGGCATGGCTAGGACTGCCAAGATACAAGAAGCCGGTTCGGAAGACGCGATCCGCGCCTATAAGACGATCCTTTCGCAGGTCATCGACCAGCGTCCCTCGGGCATGCGCCAGCGGCTTGCCGATGCGCTCGGCAAGCACCGCAGCTTCGTCACGCAGATATCGAGCCCCGCCTATTCGATCCCAATCCCGTCGAAGCACCTGCCTTCCATCTTCTCGGTCTGCCATTTCAGCCAGGCCGAGCGCGACCAGTTCATGGCCGCCTATCACCAGGCGCATCCCGGCAAGGCGCCCGCGGCTTCGGGCCAGCGCAAGACACGCCATGTCTCGCTCATCGTGCCGGATTTCGGCGACGACAAACAGAACGCCGCGCTCGACCGGGCGATCAACGAATTCATCCAGAAGATCACCAGCATCGCCGGCAAGGGCAACGGCTGAGCAAGAGCAATTCCAGGAAAGTGCGTAGCGGTTTTCCGTTCGGAATTGCGTAAACTAAAGACGGTCGGGAGGACTGCCATGAAGAAGTTTCTTAATTCGGTGGACACGGTGCTGACCGAAAGCCTCGATGGCTTCGCCGCCGCTCATGCCGACATCCTCGTGCTTGGCGACGCCCATAAGTTCATCCGCCGCAGGAAGCTGAAGCCCGGCAAGGTGGCGCTGATCTCGGGCGGCGGCTCGGGCCACGAGCCGCTGCATGGCGGGCTGGTCGGCCACGGCATGCTGGACGCCGCCTGCCCCGGCCAGGTCTTCACCTCGCCGACACCCGACCAGATGCTGGCCGCCGTCGAGGCCGTCGACACCGGCGCCGGCTGCCTGTTCATCGTCAAGAACTACGAAGGCGACGTGATGAATTTCGACATGGCGGCCGAGATGGCGGACGGCGTACTGCAGGTGGTGACCAATGACGACGTCGCGGTCGAGAACTCATCCTACACGACCGGGCGGCGCGGGGTGGCCGGCACGCTGGTGGTGGAAAAGATCGTCGGCGCTGCGGCCGAGCAGGGCATGGCGCTGCGCGAACTCAAGGCGCTGGGCGACCGCGTCAATGAAGCGACACGCTCGATGGGCGTGGCGCTGACCAGCGGTACGGTGCCAGCGGCCGGCAAACCGACCTTCGAGATCGGCGACGGCGAGATGGAGTTCGGCGTCGGCATCCACGGCGAGCCCGGCCGGCGGCGCGACGCGCTGAAGAGCGCCGACGCCATCGCCGAGGAGGTCTGCGCGGCCATCGCCGGCGACTTGGGCGAACGCGCCAAGGGGCCGGCGCTGCTGTTCGTCAACGGCTTCGGCGGCACGCCGTCGATGGAGCTCTATCTGATGTACAACAGCGCGCGCAAAATGTTCGAAAAACGCGGCGTGACAGTGATCCGCTCGCTCGTCGGTTCCTACGTGACCTCGCTCGACATGGCCGGATGCTCGATCACGCTCACCCTGCTCGACGACGACATGACGGCGCTGTGGGATGCTCCCGTGCACACCGCGGCGCTGCGCTGGGGGATGTAGGCGTCGCTGGCTTACCCCGCGCTTTTCTGGCAAGCATACGCGAAACCTTGCTGCTGCCTGAACGATGCTGCCCGAGCTTTCGCCTGCCCAGGAAAAATTGCTGATCAAGCTTGCGGACCCCGAGGCGCCCGCCGATTGGGGCAACGACGTTTCCGCAAGCGACCTGTTGGCGCTGCTGGTCAATGCCGAGTTCCACGGCGTGCTGCCGATCGTGCTGCGCAAGCTCCGGGAACGCGGCGACGCCGATCTGCCGAATGACGCGGGCCTGCGGCAAAAGCTTGCTGAGCTGCGCGACCAGATGACGACGGCGACCGGGCAGTCGATGCTGCTGCAATATCACGGCGACCGCGTCATGAAGGCGCTGGCGGCAAAAGGCGTTCCGGCCCGGATCGTCAAGGGGCCGGTGTTCGCGCGCAGGCTCTATCGCCAGCTTGCCGACCGGCCGTTCACCGACATCGACATCCTCGTCGACCCCGCCGGCATAGAGGCGGCCAACCGGACGATCGCCGAATGCGGCTTCGTGCTCGGCAGCGGCGAAGCCCTCTCGCACGCGCTGCAGGAATTCAAATGGCTGGAGAAAGAGAATTCCAGCCTGCTGATCGAATTGCACGGCAACCTGGTGCACGACACCGGCATGCGCAGGCGTCTGTCGCTCGGCTTTCGTGAGCTGCAGGCGATCGACAAGGGCGAGACCGACACGCCGGCGGCGCTGCTCACCATCGCCATCGTCCATGCCGCAGGCGGCCACAAGTTCCATAGGCTGCAGCTCTGCGTCGACGTGCTGCAAGGCGTGCGGGCGTTGAAATCGCCGGAAGACGAAGTGCACCTGCTCGAGGCCGCCCGCATGACCGGCATCGAGCTGGAGCTGGCGACGGTCCTCAACGTCACCGGACGCCTGTTCGGCGCGCCGCGCGCGATCGAGCTCGCCGACCGCATCAAGCCGGATCTCTCGATACGGCTGGCGAAATGGCTGATCACCGGCAACATGCTGCTTCGCGTCAATTCCCGCGAAAAGCTGCGCTCGCGCCTCAGCCGCGACGCTTTCCGCTGGGTGCAGAGGCTCGCGCGGCCGCGACCTTATCCCGCCTGATGGAAGCCACTTCCGGCTAAATATCGAGCTTGGCGCGGATCAGCGCCGCCGCCTCGGCCGGCCTTGCCCCAACCTCCAGCGTGAAGGTCGGCACCGCCTTCACCAGCGCCGCGATCATCGCCATGCGCCTTTTCTGCAGCGACAGCAGGCCGGTCATGCCGGTCCGCACATTGTCGGTGGCCAGAGCCACCATGGCGTCTGTCCTGGCCATCGGCAGCAGCCGGGTCTCGGCGTCGGCCGAGCGCGCGAGATGCAGGAGCGCGGCGACGGGCCTGGCGCGCACATCCTCGACCCGAATGATTTCGCCGAGGCAGTCCAGCGAAACGGACTGCTCGCCCTCGGCGTCCCACTTCTCGCCGAGGCAAGGCGCGACGAAGGGCAGCATCGCCGCCGTGTTGCGGTGGACCTTCACCTTGCGCGGCATGCCCCAGGCCGTGATGCCCTCAGCCCTTGCGTTGAGGATCATCACGTCGTCCGAGCAAAGGCCGAAGCCCCGGGACGCAAGCGCCAGCGACGTCGTCGACTTGCCCGTGCCGCTTGGCGCATGGATAAGAACCAGGCCGTCCTTTCCGGGCAAGGTGAGACCCGCCGTGTGTAGCATATGCTGGCCGTCGGCGTCTAGCGCCGCATCCAGCACCATCATCAGCAAGGTCCACTTGATCTTGCTGTCTGGATGAAGGCGGATTTCGGCCCGGCCCTCGCCGTCGCGGATCGACAGCGTCTGTTGGCCCGGGAAGACGAGATGGAAGACGCTGCCTGCGTCGATCATGCGGCAATGGCCGTCCAGCGGCACGTCGCCGTCGAAAGCCAGCTTTCCTTCGGGGTTCTCCTGCAACTCAGGCGTTTCGACGATGTCGACGCGAAAACCGGGCGGGACAGGCTCGTTTACACGCAGGGCGCCGAGCATCAGGTCGAAGCTTGGCCACAGATCGGCCCGCGCGGCGGTGATGCCTATGACCTGGCCGTTGAGGTCGTAGCGGAAAGTCTGGTCGCTCAAGCGGCCGGCGCCTTCATCCTGGCCGGGTGGCGGTAGATCTCCACCATGCCGGGCTGGCTGTCGCTGACCACCGGCTTGCCGTCGAGGCAGACCCAGCAATGCGCCGACAGGCGAGGCTCGTGCATCGACCTGGCGTCGACCCCGAAACGCAGCTCGGGGTCGAAGCCGGCCATGCGCAGGAAGCGAAAACCGAGAAGACCTTCCCGAAGGCACCTGCGGTCACGCATCAGCCAGGGGCGCCGCACCGTTCGCTTGACGCGATGGACGATGTAGGTCCAGGGCAAGTCACGATAGGGCGCAGGCGACTGCAGAGGCGCCAGTCTCAACACGCCTTCGAAATCGCGCCGACCGACCAGCACCGGCATCAGCCGGGCGCTGAGCCACAAATGGACGCGGAACAGCGCGCGCAGGACCGGTCCGTCGGCCATCATGCGCCCGGGTCGGCGAGGATGCCTTCAGCCACCAGCTCGGCGGCCAGTTCGGCCATGTCCTGGTCGAGCGTTGCCTTGTCGACCTCGAATTCGTCCGACAGCAGGTCGACGATCTGGTTAAGGTTGCGCGCGCCGTTCACCTTGCCGAGAAAAGCCTCGGTCGTGTCGTTGCAGGTGTAAAGCTGGCCACTGCGCGCCAAAAGCACGACGGCGCCATCGCCGACATGCTGGACGGACGCGTCGTCCGCCATGCGCAACACTGTTTCAGAGCCGATTTCAGCCATCCGCCCGCTCCTTTAGCAGCAGCGCAATTAACGCGAGACGATGGCGCTGTCCATCGCCGGCGATAGCGACACGGAAGCGAACTGGGCTATATCAGTCGATCGGAGGGCTTTGGACGCTCGCCACCACATTCGAGAGCCTCTCACGCTTCACCAGCGTCGGCTTTTCGTAAGTTCTCTTCATCGAAAATCCCCCAAGTCAAACAACCCGCAGTGTGAACATGACGGGTGATCGCGTCCACTGTCAAGGCGGCGGTTGCCTTCCTTCCCCTGAGTAAGCTATGAATCCGCCGGGCTTTGGGGAGTGATCTGTATGCGTTACAACTGGGAACGGGCTCCGACCGCGTTCGAGCGCCATCGGAAGGCACTTGCAGCGGCCATCCTGATCGCCGGCGGCGTCGGGCTGATGCTGGCGGCGCTGCCGCTTTAAGCCGGCTTAGATCACGAAGTGACAGCGACGCCTCCGCCAGAGGCGCCGAACAGAGACGTTTGCCGGCGTTGTCGACCAAAATGCAGGAAGACATGGCCGCGACGCGCGGCTTAGTCTATGGCAGGCGGCAGAACGTTTCTTGGGAGGAAGGCGGATGGCCTCACGCTATCACGAAGTCTATGAGGGCTGGAAACGCGACCCCGTAGGGTTCTGGGCCGAAGCGGCGAAAGCGATCGACTGGTATAAGCCAGCCGACAAGGTCTTCGACCCGACGCAAGGCGTCTATGGCCGCTGGTTCATCGGCGCCACCTGCAACACCTGCCATAACGCCATCGACCGCCATGTCGCGGGCGGCCGCGCCGACCAGCTGGCGCTGATCCATGACAGCGCGATCACCGGAACGATCCGGAAATTCACCTATGCCGAATTGAAGCGCGAGGTGGTCGCGCTAGCCTCGGTGCTGAGGCATCGCGGCATCGGCAAGGGCGACCGCGTCATCATCTACATGCCGATGGTGGCGGAAGCGGCCATCGCCATGCTCGCCTCGGCGAGGCTGGGCGCCGTGCATTCGGTGGTGTTCGGCGGCTTCGCCTCGCATGAGCTCGCCACCCGCATCGACGATGCCAAGCCGAAGCTGATCATCTCCGCCTCCTGCGGGCTGGAGCCGGGACGCGTCGTCGCCTACAAGCCGTTGCTCGACAAGGCGATCGAGATGTCGAAGCACAAGCCCGACGCCTGCCTGATCCTGCAGCGCGAGCAGCTGCGCTGCGAGATGAAGGACAATTACGACTTCGACTATGCGGATGCAGTTGCCCGCGAACGGGCGGCCGGCGCCAATGTCGATTGCGTGCCGGTGCTGGCCACCGATCCGCTCTACATCATCTACACCTCCGGCACGACCGGCCAGCCGAAGGGCATCGTGCGCGACAATGGCGGCCACATGGTCGCGCTGAAATGGACCATGGACAACGAGTTCGGCGTCAAGCCCGGCGAAGTGTTCTGGGCTGCCTCCGACGTCGGCTGGGTGGTCGGCCATTCCTACATCGTCTACGGACCGCTTCTGCATGGCTGCACCAGCGTGCTTTTCGAAGGCAAGCCGATCGGCACGCCGGACGCCGGCACCTACTGGCGGGTGATCTCCGAGCACGGCATTGTGGCGCTGTTCACCGCGCCGACCGCCTTCCGCGCCATCAAGGGGCAGGATCCCAAGGGCGAGTTCGTGCCGAAATACGACCTGTCGAAGTTCCGCACCTTGTTCCTCGCCGGCGAGCGCGCCGATCCCGAAACGATCAAATGGGCGGAGCAGAAGCTCGACCGGCCGGTCGTCGACCATTGGTGGCAGACCGAGACCGGCTCGCCGATGACGATCAATCCGGCGGGGCTGGGACTGCTGCCGGTGAAATACGGCTCGCCCGGTGTGCCGATGCCGGGCTACGACATCCGCATCCTCGACGATGCCGGCCACGAGGTGCCGCGCGGCACGCTCGGCAATGTCGTGGTCAAGCTGCCGCTGCCCGCCGGCTGCCTGCCGACGCTGTGGAATGCCGATGCCCGCTTCCGCCAGGCCTATCTTGAGGAGTTCCCCGGCTACTACAAGACGGCCGATGCCGGCATGATGGACGAGGACGGCTATCTCTATGTGATGGCCCGCACCGACGACATCATCAACGTCGCCGGCCACCGTCTCTCGACCGGCGCGATGGAAGAGGTGCTGGCGGCGCATCCGGATGTCGCCGAATGCGCGGTCATCGGCATCGCCGATGCCATGAAGGGCCAGGTGCCGCTCGGCTTCGTCGTGCTCAATGCAGGCGTGTCGCGCGACACCGGCGCGATCGAAAGCGAGGTGGTGGGGCTGGTGCGCGAGCGGATCGGCCCGGTCGCCGCCTTCAAGACCGTGGTGACGATCAAGCGGCTGCCCAAGACCCGCTCGGGCAAGATCCTGCGCGGCACGATGCAGAAGATCGCCGACAGGGAGGAATGGACGATGCCGGCGACCATCGACGACCCCGTGATCCTCGACGAGATCACGGCGGCGCTGAAGGGACGCGGCATCGGCGTGTAGCAGCCCGCAGACGGCCGCGTTAACGAAGAATTCACCAGTTTGTCCTGCCCTGCAATCGCTTGTTGTGCAGCGCAGCAGTGGACCTTAAAGTTCGTTTGGGGGGCCATACCGAAAGCACGGCATGGCTCAACAAGACACGACATTCGGCGGCGTCGACATACCGCGACGCCTTGCTACCGTCGCCGTCAACCGACCGGTAAAGCCCGGCGGCGATCCGCGCACTCTGCCGTCGCTCGGTCCCACCCTGTTCCGTCATCCGTCGACGGCCGCCGAGAGCGGTTCACCGTCTCGTGGAAACGGGGAACCGCTCGTCTGGCTGTCTGGACCGCCGGTGTGGAATTGTTCGCATTCGGCATGATATCGAGGCGCAAATCAGTGCAAGTATCCGAGCCTCAATCCGTGAGCCTGTTCCAACGATCGAAACGTCCTCGACCCGCGCCGCGCGAGCGCCTCGTCATGGACATACGCGACACGGTCGTCTACGCGATCGGCGACGTGCATGGCTGCCTTGACGAATTGCGCGCATTGGAAGGAAAGATCCAGCTCGACGCGCAGCGCTTCCGCGGCCGCAAGATCATCATCATGCTGGGCGACTATATCGACCGCGGGCCGCATTCGCGGCGCGTGATCGACCATCTGATGGCGCCGCCGCCAAAGGGCTTCCAGCGCATCTGCCTCGTGGGGAACCATGAGGTCGCGCTGCTCCTCTATCTGGACGGTCATCTCTCGCGTGAAACCTGGCTTGGCTATGGCGGCCGCGAGACCCTGTTCTCCTACGGCGTCGATCCTGACCGGCTGATAAGCCTCTACGGTTCGAGCGAACAGGCGGATGCGCGCATACGCGAGGCCATTCCCGCCAGCCATGTCGACTTCCTGCGCACGCTGCCGGCGATGGTCTGCTCAGACCAATTCGTCTTCGTCCATGCCGGCATCCGGCCCGGCATCGCGCTCGAGGCGCAGGACGAGGGCGACCTGCTCAACATCCGCGAGGAGTTCTTCCAGGCGGCGCATCGCCTCGACCGCTGGGTGGTGCATGGGCATACGATCGTCGACGCTCCGACGCTCGACGGGCGCCGGCTCGACATCGACACCGGCGCCTTTCAAACCGGACGGCTGACCGCGCTCAGGATCGTCGGTAAATACGGCCGGCTGCTGTCCTCAAACGATTAGGGCGGTTCACTCTTTTAGGCTGAACCGCCAACTCTGTCTTTCCGAACGGAAACCGCCTCAGGCTGCCTGCTTGGGGCGCTGTTCGGATTTTTCCAGATAGTAGGTCGAATAGCGGTCGAAGAACCTTTCCGAACCACCGAGCGCGCCGTATTTGGCCAGCTTCTTCAAATCGACCTTGTTGAGCACCGCGCCGATCACCTTGTTGGCGATGTAAGGCTCGGATTCCAGCATCGAGCGAACCATGTTGCGCGGCGTGCGGCCCCACTCGGTGACCAGAACGAAGCCGTCGACCAGCGGCGCGAAGGCCTTGGCGTCGACGACGGGGCCGAGCGGCGGCAGGTCGACGATGATGTATTCGAACGTCTCCTTGGCGTTCTCGATGAAGCGCCGCATGCCGGCCGAGCCCAGAAGCTCGCTGGTGTGCGAGAACTGGCCGCGCAGCACGGCGGGAATGATCGCCAGCTTGGTCTGGCGATCGACCTTGCCGACCGACTGCCAGGTCTGGCCGTTGACCACCGCTTCCATCAGGCCCTGCTCGGCCTCCATGCCGAGGCTGCGGCTCAAGCCCGGATTGCGCAGGTCGCCGTCGATGAGCAGGGTCCTGGCGCCATTGGCGGCGAGCAGGCCGGCGAGATTCGCGGCCACCGTCGACTTGCCCTCGCCGGGCAGCACCGAAATGACGCCGATCACCCGGCTGCTGCGGTCTTCCATCACGACGTCGAAGGCGATCTTGGCGTTGCGCAGCGTCTCGGCGAACATCGAAGCCGGGGCATCGATGCTGACACGCATGCGCGCCCGTTTCTCCGCCGCGGAAAGGCTTGCCACCTTGCCGTCGGCCGGCAGGTCGTCGGCCTTGGAATCCTTGGCCTTGCCGCCGCCGATCGTCGGCAGATAGCCGAGGAACTTCAGACCCACACGGTCACGGATGTCCTCGCCCGTCCTGAAGAACCGCTCGTTGAACTCGTTGAGGCCGCCGAAGCCGGCGCCGAGCATCAGGCCGAGCACCAGCGACAGCGCCAGCACGCGCAAGGTGCGGGGGCTGGAGGCCGCGAGCGGCATCGTCGCGTCGGATATGATGCGGACCTTGCCGACCGGGAAGGACTGCTGCTGCGAGGCTTCCTCGTAACGGCTGAGGAAGGTCTGGTAGAGCGTGGTCAGCGCCTGGGCCTGCTGATCGAGCTCCTTCAGCTTCACCTGCGACTGGTTGTCGATCGAGCTCTTGCCGGCGGCCGTGGAGATCTTGTCGCGCAGCGCCTGCTCGCGCGCCTGCGCCACTTGGAAGTCGTTGCGGTAGCTTTCGGTAAGCTGCTTCAGCTGGCCGAAAATCTGCGCCAAGACGTCGGCCTTTTCCTTGGCCAGCGCGATCGCCTGCGGATGGTCCTTGCCAAAGTTGGTCTCGACGTCCTGCAGGCGTTTGGCGATGGCCAGATAGCGGGTCTTGAGCCCGATGATGACCGAGCTGCTCGGCTGGTCGGCGCCGATGGCCGAATCGTTGAAGGCGCTTTCGGAGCCGCTGTCGACAATCGCCTTGTATTGCTGGTAGCGAGCGCTGGCTCTGGCGGTATCGGCCTGGGCGACAATGAGCTGCGCATTGAGATCGGCGAGCTGTTTGTCGCTCAGCAACTGGCCGTCGCTGTTGGCGGAGAGCCCATGTTCGGCCCTGAACTTCTCGACTGCCATCGCAGCCCGCTGCGAGCTTTCGCGCAGCTCGGTGAGCCGGCCCTGCAGCCACAAGGCGGCGCGCTCGGTGGCATCGAAGCTGGCGTTGAGCTGGTCAGCCAGATAGGCATCGGCATAGGCCTTGGTAATGGCCGTGGCCAAAGCAGGGTCGGGCGCCTGGTAGCCGATGGAAATCACGTAGCTGCGGCCGTTGCGCTGCGCCAGCACCTCGCTCTGCAGCTTCAACACGGCATAATCGTGCGTCGCCGTTTTGATCATGGCCTGGCGCGTCGCCTCGTCGACATTCTCAATGCCGGGGATGTCGCCCGCCGAGCTGCCGCGGAAATATCCGACCACGCCGCGCAGGAAGCCGATGCCCTTGGCCAGCGCCGATTGGGGCGGGTTCATGAACGCGTCGTTCTGATCGAGCTTCAGCTTGTCGACCACCACCGACGCCAGGCGTGCGGAGGTGAGAATCTCGACCTGGCTGAGAAAGGAAGCGTCGGTCTGAACGGTTTGTGACGCCGCCGAGATGTCGTCGACGACCTTGTTCAGGCCCTCGTCGACCAGGACGCTCGCCACGGACATATATTGCTTGGGCGTGGTCTGCAGATAGATCACGCCCAGGAAGAGGCCGATGACGGCGCAGGCCGCCACGACCTTGGCCTGTCGGGCGGCCATGCCGAGCAGACGCTCGACATCGATGAAGTCTTCGCCCTTTTCCTGATCGGCACCGGGCAACGGCACCCTCTTGTCGAGAGGGAAGTTGGCATAGTTCATGTTCGGTCCAATTCCAGGTTGCAGGCGCTATCGGCCTTGGTAGATCGGCGTCGTGACCAGAAAAGACCGCGCAACGTTGTTGCCAGGATGCGCCGGGCCGGAAGGCCCGGGCGCTGGAGTGGCTGTCGCGCCATCGCGAAACCGCATATGCACCCGAAAGATGGGCATTATGCGGCTACTTCCCGGCGCTCATGCGACCGGACAAATTGCTGCAGCATCTCGAAGACAGGGCCCTTCATGTCGTCGCGCGCCAAGGCGAAGGCGATGGTGGCCTCGATGAAGCCCTCCTTGGAGCCGCAGTCGAACATGCGGCCGTCGAAAGGCTGGGCGTAGAAAGGCTGGCTCTGAGCCAGGCGCACCATGGCGTCGGTGAGCTGGATTTCGTTGCCGGCGCCGCGTTGCTGGTTGCCGAGCAGGGCGAAGATCTCCGGCTGCAGGACGTAGCGGCCGTTGATGTAGAAATTCGACGGCGCGTTGGCGGGCGCCGGCTTTTCGACCATCGCCGTGACCTTGAAGCCGGAGCCGACCTCGTCGCCGCGGCCGACAATGCCGTATTTGCTGGTTTCAGCCGGGTCGCAGCGCTCCACGGCAATCACATTGCCGCCGGTGCGCTGGTAAAGGTCGACCGTCTCGGCAAGGCAGCCGCGCGCGCCGAAGGACACCATGTCGGGAAGCAGCAGCGCGAACGGCTCGTTGCCGATCACGTCGCGCGCGCACCATACGGCGTGGCCGAGGCCCTGCGGCGACTGCTGGCGGATGAAGGAGGTGGCGCCGGCCATCGGCAGCAGGCTTTCCAGCGATTCGAGCTGCGCCTTCTTGCCGGTCTGCTCGAGCGTGCCGATCAGTTCAGGGTGCAGGTCGAAATAGTCCTCGATGACCGCCTTGTTGCGGCCGGTGACGAAGACGATGTGCTCGATGCCGGCCTCGAACGCCTCGTCGACGGCATATTGCACGACAGGCTTGTCGACGACGGGCAGCATTTCCTTCGGCATCGACTTGGTCGCCGGCAGGAACCGCGTTCCGAGCCCCGCCACCGGGATGACTGCCTTCCTGACTTTCTGCATCTGGTCTTCCTTCTGAGAGAAAAAGATTTCTACCTGTCGCCGGCTATCAGATCGCCCGCATGCTTCATCTCCCCGCCCCGACGGCGAACCTGCGCCGCAACCCTTCTGAGCCGAACCGCGATAGGCATGCTCATATGCCCGATCGCGGCCGGATCCCTGAGCGCCGCGCCGATCGCCTTGAGCGGCGCGCGTGCCTTGATGTGCTGAACCAGGGACAGAAACGACGACGCCTTGCGCAGGCTGCGGCCGCGCCTTGCGAAGGCCGCCTTCGCGCTGCTGTCCATGGGATATGCCGCCGCGAAGGCGGCGTCGGCGCGCGTCATCGCCTCGACGTGATGCAGTTCGAGCACCCGTGAAATCGAGCCGGTGCGGATGTGGTAGACATAGCCGACGGTCGGCTCGACCACGCAGCGGCCGCCGCTGGCCAGCGCGCTCGCCAGCAGGATGTAGTCCTCGCCGATGCGCAGCTTCTCGTCGTAGCGCAGCTTGTTGTCGTTGAGGAAGCGGCGCTGGAAGATCGGCTTGAGATAGCCGAAATTGAAGCGCGATTCGAAGACCAGATTGCCGTCGATGTAGTCGGCGAGCGAGATTTCGCGCAGGTCTTCGAGGTAGCCGGCCGGAAACATAGTGTCGTCGGGCGTGCCGTCCTCGCGCACGACCTGGACATTGTCGACCGCAATTTGCGCACCCGCTGCTTCAGCGCGTGAGATCATCATGGCCAAGCGGTCGGGAAGAACCGCATCGTCGGAATCGAGCACCGCCACCCAGCGGCCCCTGGCCAGGTCGAGGCCGGCATTGCGGGCGCCGCCCGGACCACGATTGGCCGGCAGCGCCACCACCTTGACGATATCTTGCGGATAGGCGCGCGCCACATCCAGCGTGCCGTCGCGCGACTGGTCGTCGACGACGATGACCTCGACGGTGACGCCAAGCTGCGCGATCGCGCCGGCGATGGCGCGGTCGAGAGTGGCCTCCGCATTATAGGCGGCGATGACGAAGCTGACGTCAGGCTGCACGCTTGTTCCCTTGTTCTGGCGACGTGAGGCCGTATTGGCGGATTTCGCGGACGCCGACCAAACCGCTGACGACGCCAACGTGCATAATGCCGCGCAGCACGCTGCGGTTCCGTCGCACCGGGCTGATCGCGGTCAAAATCGCTATGCCGAAGCAGTAGGCGGCCTTGGCCGAAGCGAGCCCTACCTGGCCGGCGCGACGCAAACCGCCGGCGCCGCGCCCGATCAGATGGCCATGCGTCTGGCCGAAGCGGAACCGGCGGCGGCGCAGCCAGTCGAACGCGGCCCTGGCGCGCGGCACGACCTCGTCGACGAAGGCATCCGGCGCAAAGGCGATGCGGCCGCCGGCCTTGACCATGGCATCGAAGAATTCGGTGTCCTCGCCGCCGGTCTGGCCGCGCGCCAGGCTGAAGCGCCGGCCGCGCAGGCTCGCATCGGTCATCGCGAGCAGGACGTTGCAGGTATAGCCGGTGCGGATTTCGCCGCGCACCCAGACTGGCAAGGTGGAATGGAAATCGCCCTTCCGCATCCAGTCCGGCGCGTCATGGCGATAATGCGCCCGCACCGGACCGAGCACCGCCGCCGCGCCCGTAGCGTCGACCGCCGCCATCAACTCGACCAGCCAGGAGGGCGACGCCGTCTCGTCGTCGTCGATGAAGGCAACGAAGTCCGACACGCTGGCGTCGAGGCAGGCGTTGCGGGCGATCGAGATGTTGCGCGCCGGCGCGTGGCGATAACGGATCGGCAGCTTCAGCTCCTCGGCCAAAGCTTTCACCAGCTTCTGCGCGCTGGGCTCATCGTCATTGTCGGCAATGACGATGCCGATCTCCGAACCATCAGGCCTCTCCAGCGCGGCGACGGAGCGCAGCGTGTCGGCCAGCTCCGGCCGGCGGAAGGTGCAGATGCAGATGTCGATCGAGCGCCCGGCCATCACGCCACCTCGCGCTGCGAGCGGGGCATCAAAAGCTGCTGCCAGAAGCCGACGGACCAGCCGAAATGCATGACCATCGCCGAGACGCCGGCGAGCGCTATGCTGGCGTTGCGTTGGCGTATCGCCGTCACCAGCCCGTAGCCGAGGCACACCGCCGCCCACAAAAGGAACGGCACCGCCGCCAGCCAGTGGACGAAGGAGAACAGGGCAAGCAGCACGACGGGCGCAACCAGCAGCGGGATCATCTGCCGGACCTTCGGCACCATGCGGTGCTTCAGCACGTTCCTGGCGCGGCCGCGGCCATAGCCGAGATACTGGAAATAGAGGCTCTTCAGCGTCGAGCGCGGATAATAGACCATCTGCGTCCTGCCGCTCATCCAGATGCGGTAACCTGCCTGGCGCAGGCGATAATCGAGCTCGGCGTCCTCGTTGTGGCTGAAGCTCTCGTCATAGCCGCCGACATGCCTGAAGGCGGCGATCCGCATCAGCGCATGGTGGCCGTGGTCGACCCACTCGCCCTGGGACAAATGCCGGTGCTTCGAGCCGCCGGTGCCGAGCTTGGAATTCTGCGCCGCCGCGACCGCTTTCTGCACGGCGCCGGTGCCGGCGGTCAGCATCGAAACGACGACCGAATCGGCGCCGGTGGCAAGCGCTTCCTCGACCAGGCGGTCGCAGTAATCGTCCGGATAGCCGCCATGCGCGTCGATGCGGATGAGGTAATCGGCGCCTTCGCCGAGGCTCGCCACCGCGAGATTGATGGCGGCGCTCTGGAGGCGCTTCGGGTTGGCGAGCAGGATCACCCGAGGATCCTTCGCCACGATTTTTTCGACGATCGCTTGCGTGCCGTCGGTGCTGCCGCCGTCGGCGACGACGATGCGGCCGCCGAGCCGTGCCGCCGCCGGCCGCAACTGGTCGAGCAGGCCGCCGATATGAGCTGCCTCGTTGAGGCAGGGAATGACGATCAGGATCGACGCCTGCGTCACGGGTTCTTGCGCGTCCTCTGCCATCACGCCGCCGCCTCCGTCGTTGCAAAATTTGAAGGCATGGTGGCGAGGCCGCTCAGCTTTTCGACGAAAGCCGCGCAATCGCTGCGGTCGTAGCTCCAGGTCCTCGGATTGCGCGCCAGCACCCGCGACTTCAGGTCGCGATATCGAACCTGATCCATCCGGCCGAGCACCGCCCCGACGCTTTCGGGCGTCGCTTCGGGCAGAAGCACGCCGATATCCCGCTGCTTCAGGAACCTTCCGGTTTCGGTGTCTGCCATCGAGATCGGCACCGCGCCGAAACGGCAGCCCTCATAGAGGCGGTTGGGAAGCAGCCATTCGGAATTCTGGCCGGCTTCAAAGAAATCGATCGCCCAAGAGAAGTGCACCTGCCCGTAGATTGACGCCATGTCCTCCGGGTTGCGGTAAGGCCCCTCGAACGAAAGCCAGGGCTCGGCCTCGACGAAGCCATGAAAGTCCGGGAACTCGGACAGCGCCGGACGGCCCCTGAGCACGACCTCGAAACGCCCCGCCTGGCGGCGGGTGAAATCGGCCAGCAACTCCAGCGAGCGGCGGCAGCGCAGCGCGCCGAACCAGCCGATGCGCCAAGGCGGCGACGCCGGACTGTCGTCCTCGAGGGACCGCGCGGCGACACCGGATGCCGTCTCGAAATATTTGTTCTCGATCAGCTCGACGGGTGCGACGATCTGCCCGAACGGCTCGAAATAATTGGCGATGAAGGCCGGCGAGCTCGTCACCAGAAGCTTCACGTCGCGGGCGAGACGACGCTCGGCGCCGCGCAACGTCCTGCCGACTAAATCGTCGCGCAGCACCAGACGGTGAATGTCCAGGCACTCATAGACGATCGGCACGTTTGCCCCGAGAGCAGCATTGGCGCGGCGGGCCAGCGCCAGCATTTCGAGATTGCGTGCGATGATGAGATCGGGCGTGGGCATGGCGCCCAGCTTCGCGCCGATCGACATGGCTGCCTTGGCGACCGCGCCGAGGCGTTGCGCGAATCGGCCGTCGCGCGTCGCGCCGAGGTCGACAGGCTCGATGCCTTCGATCTCGGCGACCGGGCTGGTGGTGCGGCGGAAGCCCGCCAGGGTGACCCCGGCGCCGCCTGCCTTGAGCATCTGAACCCTCCGGCGCACCGCCGGGTCGGATACGTCATGCACAAGGTACAAGACATGCAGCATGTAACTCGACCGCTGTTGGGCCCACCCATCGGCGATGCTAGTACAGCTTTTGCTGCATCGCAACATTTTTGGTGCGACGAAGCAAACGCCTGCACATTTTTTGTTGCACTGCAAAAATGATACGATACTCTGGCCCTGCTTGGCGTCGATCTGGATTCCTCATTGGCTGCCAGCGTGGCGCACCACGCCAGGATCGCGACGCGGATCGCGTGGCAACACTTCGGCAAAACATGCCGTTTTAACCGCCGCTGGCCTGGCGACGGACGCGAAACGAGGTTTCCCCATGAAAGTCGTGATCGAAAACACGGTGTGTCTGAACACGGGCGATGCCGCGATCCTCTTGGCTATCCGCCATATTCTCAGATCGATCGCCGGCGGCGATGTGCAGTTCCTGGTTTTCGACAGTCAGCCCGACGTCGCGGCCAGGCTTTACCCGAAGAAAGATTACCCGGATCTCGAATTCCACAAGCTGTTGTCGGAATCCCTATTCAAGGATCAGCGTGGCGGCGGGATCAAGGGCCGGCTCAAGTCAATCTACAATCGGGGAGTCTGGCGCGCCTTGCGTCGCTTCGCGCAAACCGGCGCCGCCGGCAGCGTTTTCTTCAGCCAGGACGACCGCCGCGGCCTTGAAGCCTATGCGAACGCCGACCTGGTGGTGACGACAGGCGGAACCTATCTCGTCGAGAATTACGATCTTGAAAAGCGCCTCAATCAATTCCGCATCGACGCGATGTTGGGAAAGGACCCAATCTTCTTCACGCAGTCGCTGGGCCCGTTCAAGAAAAGCTACAATCGCCAGGAACTGGGCCCGATCTTTGACCGGGCTCCGCTCATCCTGCTGCGTGACGAGCGATCCCGAAACCACATACTGGACCTGGTGAAGGACCCGGGCAAATGCCATGTGGTCGCCGATGCCGTATTTGCCCTGGCGGATTTCGACAGGATCAAGAAACTTCTCGGCACCGCGCCGGCGCCGACGGGCCGTGTCGCCATTTCCGTTCGCCACTGGAGCTTCGTCAGCGACGGCGAGGATGGCATGCGCCGCTATCTCGATTCGATCCGGGAGATCGCCACAATTCTTGTCAGAGACCACGCCAAAGAGGTGACCTTCGTTTCAACCTGCCAGGGCGTGCCGGAATATGCCCATGACGACGCCAAGACTGCGAGGGCGGTCGTGGGCGGACTCGACCCGGAGATCGCCAAACACGTCAATGTCGACGCCGCATTTCACACGCCCGACCAACTGATGTCGCTGGTGAAGGATTGCGACTTCGTCGTCGCGACGCGCATGCATATGATGATCATGTCGCTTTGCGTCGGCACGCCTGTGCTGCCGATCGCCTATGAATTCAAGACGAAGGAAGTCGCCAAGCGCATCGGCGTCGCCGACCTGCTGCTCGACATCGATACCGTGACGCCGTCGGAAGCAGCCGAAAAACTCGGCAGATTCATCGGCAATCTGGACCACTATCGGCGGGCAAGCCTCGAGGCGGTTCTAGATGAGCATGCGTCGGCAATGTCGGCAACGAGGCAGTTGTCGTCCGTGACAGGCAGCCGCTCACCCAATGTTGCCGGCAACGTTGGCAAGAGTGGCGAGCAACGCCTTGCGCGACTGCGGAACAGCAAGCATGAGAGCCAAGGCGAACCCGTAATTTAGGGCAATCGCGACGAGGATCGCGAGCAGGTCCGACTGATTGGTCAGCAGCGCCGGCAGCGACAGGTACGAGAGCCAGGCGAGCAGCGACGAGACGATGAAGAGCCCCTGTATGCCCAGGAAATCGCCGGCTGTCACCGGGCCGACACGATGGATCATGGCGGCAAGCACCGGGACGCGCAGCACATAACCGCTGATGGCATAGGCGGCCGCGACGCCGATCGCCCCCCAATGCAGGCCGACGATGAACGAGGCGACCGTCGTCAGCGACGAATAGATGCCCCAATGGAACATCGTCTTCGTCTTGCCCTGGCAGATGAATATCCACCCCGTGGTGCTCGATACGGACTGCATCAGGCCGGCGATGCCCAGCCAGGCGAAAATCGGCGCCACAGCCATCCAACGCTCGCCGAAGAGAAGTCTGACCACCTGCTCCGAAGTCAGCGTCAGCGTCGCAATGCCGGGCATGGTGATGACGGCCAGCAGCCAGTTTGTCCGGACATAGATGTCTCGAAAGCGCTGCTTGTCTTCATGGATGCGGCTGAGAAGCGGCACCATGATACGCGTCAGCGGCTGGTTGATGTTCTGCAGCGGAAAGAGGAGCAGCTTGTAGGCGCGATCATAGTAGCCCAGCTCGACCGCGCCGGAATATTTTCCGATGAGGATGTTGTCGAGGTTGCGCGAGAGAAAATTGACAAGGTTGAAGCCCGTGAGGTTCGCGCCGAACCTGAATATGTCGCCGTCGATCTTCAGATTCGGCCAGGACGGCATCCAGCGCGTCACCAACCAGCCGGCAGCCAGCGCTACGACGGCTGAAACAGCCGGACCCAAAACCAGCGACCAATAGCCGAGCCCGCAATACGCCGCGGTCGCGGTGGCGAGCAGGCCGACGGCCGCGGTGATTGTGTCGTTGAGCGCAAGCTGGCCGAATTGCAGATGGCGGTTCATGAGGGCAAGCGGCACGGCGGCAAGACTGCCAAAAAGCAGCGGCACGGCGGAAGCAAGTGTTATTCCCCACATTCGCTGGTCGCCGTAGAAGGCGGCAATGGCGGGGGCCAGGCAAGCCACGACCGCCCCGGCGCACAGGCCGACAACCGCGCTCAGCCAGAAGACCTGGTTGAGTTGCCGCTGATCGATCTCCTTGCGCTGGATGACCGCCTGCTGGAGGCCGAGATCCTGGAGCAGACCGACGAAGGCCACGATCGGTCCCACGGAAGCCACCAGGCCGAAATCCTCGGGAACAAGCAGCCGGGCAAGGATGACGACCGAAAGGAACTGGATCGCTATCTTGAAGCCTTGGGCGCCAGCCGTGACCAGCCCGCCGCGCAAGGCAACGCGACCGAATTGAGGGGGCGGCGGGTTGGCGTTCATGTGACGGATCCGGTCTCCCCCAGCCGCGCGACGATCCGCGCAAAGCGTTCGTTCAAGATATCGGCATTGAAATCCGCCTCGACCTTCCTTCGGGCGGCAAGCGCTATCGGCTCGCACAGGCCTGGATTCTCGGCGATCCAGGCGAGCTTACCGGCAAGCGCCGCGACGTCCCGTTCGGGTACGAGGAAGCCTGTCTTGCGATCCTCGATCAGCTCGGGAATCCCCGAATGATAGGTGCTGACAGCGATCAGGCCGCCGGCCATCGCCTCCATGAGCGCAACGGGGATTCCTTCCAGATCGCCGTCCCGCCCTGCGACGCTTGGCAGAAGGAAGACATCCGCCTCACGCAGGCGCTGCTTCACCTCGTCATGCGGACGCGGTCCGAGGAAAGTCACCCTGTCGGCAATACCGAGGTCGATGGAAGTGCGCTTCAACTGCTCCAACAATTCCCCGCCGCCGATCACCGAATAGATCCACTCGCGATGCGGCAAGCCGGCGAGTGCGCGCAGCGCATATTCGGTGCCCTTCTTCTCGGTCAGCCGGCACACCGAGATGAAAGACAGCGTACGTCCCTGCCAGGAGCGCCAGCGATATTCGATCTCGCCAGGGCGAATGCCCATGTGGTGGACCGCGACCTCCGCCGGCTCGGCGCCGGCATCGATCAGGGCCTGGCGGAAGAATGCATTCACAGGCAGTTGGAGAGCCCCTTGTTCAAAAACGGGCCTGTAGTAGCCGAGTGCGTTGTCATGCATCGGCCTGCCGACATCTGTGCCGTGGAAAATGGTCACCAAAGGCGCGGAAATCCTGCGCCGCTTCATGATGCGGGCGACGCGCAGGCCGTTATGGCCAAAATGCGCCACGATCACATCGACGTTTCGCAGCTTGTGCGCGTTAGCCAGGTCGATGAAGGTCGAAAGCTTGTCCCAAAACCTGCCGGACCATTTCCTGAGCAACGAGCGGTAGCGACTGAGGCCACCCCACCAGGAAACGACGGGCCCGGGCAATGTCCGCCAACGTGCATCGTCCACGTTGCTGTCCTTGCCAAAGGCCATCTCGTTGCAGACGACACTGACTTCCATCTCTCTCTCGAGGCATCCGGCAATCTGATCGAGCACGAATGTCTCGGACAGGGTGGGAAACTTGTCGACTACGAAACAGATCCTCATCGGCAGGGTGTTCTCGCCCGGATCAGGCTGGAAACGTCGCCGGCAAAGCCTGACACATGCGGCATGAACTTTGACTCCTGTCGGCACAACCTAGTATGAGCAATGCTGCGCCGCAACAATTTTGGTGCGGCGCAACAAATCAACTTTGTCTTCCGGCTCGCCAAACTACGCAGCGCGGCGAACGCCTTGCCGGGCCGCTCTTTCGAGCAGATCGAGAAACACCACCAATTGCCGCGCGGGATCGAGCTCCGGGCGTTTGGAGAAGGCGAGTGCCGCGGCCGAAAGCCGGTCGTATTCCTGGCGATCGTTCCACAGGCGCCTTACCGCCGCGGCCCAGTCGGCGAGCGGCGCGTCATAGTCGAGCACCACGCCCCCCGGACCGATCGCCTCGGGCAAGCCGCCGCGCCGCGATCCGACGACAGGGATGCCGCTGCAATGCGCCTCGGACGCGACTCGGCCCCAGGCCTCCTCCCATTTGCTCGGCGCAAGCAGGATCCTGGTGCGGCCATAGACCGTCTTCATGTCGTTGGTGCGGTTTTCGAGCGTGACGTTGCCGAGCGGCGCGATGGTCTTCTCGACGCGGGCGCGATGGTCGTCGTCCAGCTTCCAGCTCTCAACGAAGAGGAAGGGGATCTCCGGACAGGCGGCCGCAATCCTCACAGCCAGATCGAACCCCTTTTCCTCATAGGGATTGATCATGGTGACGAATTCGCCGGTTGTGTGCGTGCAATAGAGGGCGTCGTTGATGGTCGGCGGAAGCACGACGGACTCGATGCCGAATTTTTCCTTATAGACGCGCGCGGTGAACTCCGAGTTGGCGATGTAAAGCGCCGAACCGAGTTCACGCGGATCGCCGGCGAGCTCGTGAAACTCGACATTGTGCAGATAGACCACCAGCGGCACGCTTTCGGCAAGGAGCGCCTTTCCGAGCAGGACGGATTTGTGGCACTGCACGACGGCGACATCGGGCCTGGTTTTCCTGACGGCGAAGCCGGCCGCCTCCCAGGGGAACCAGGCGCGCAACACCGGATAGCCGGGAAAATTGTCGACGACCGCGGGCTGCCGCAACAGCTTCATCTTGGCGCGTGCCTTGAAGCCGAACACGCCGTCGCCGAACAGCGAGGCGAGGACCGATGCCTGGTGGCCGTGCTCGATCAGCTGTTCGACCAGATGATGGGTGTTGGATTGCACGCCGCCGGTGAACTCGGGAATGTATCCGTTGCCGCTTGCAAAAAGCACTTTCATCGGTTGGCTCCTAATTCGGTCCAGCTTTGTCCGGCGGCGCTCGATTGCAGGTCGTCAGCTTGCACTGCGCGGCAACGGAAGCTTCGACGTCATTGCCCGGCAGAGGCGGCTGACCGAGCCCGAAAGAGACAGCGTCGAGTACTCCCGCAAGAGCTTCGATGCAGGGACGAATTTTCCCGCCTTCAAATCGCGGGCGAGAAAATGCGGGAAGGAGTGCATGTATTCCCTGACGATGTCGGCCTTCAGCGGACCTGGCTTCCATGCCTTCACAGCCGAGACGAATTCGTCGGCGGGGGCGGTGGCCAAGCCCGTGTCATAGGCCTCAAAGGTGCGCCGCACGATGGCGCGTTCCTTGTCGCTGAGCGACGTCTTTCCGGCTCGCTCGGCAAGCTGGGCGTAGCGGCGGATGTCCGCGGCCGCATGATGCCATAGCCCCTTCCTCGCCATGATGCTCGAGCGCTGCAGCACCGCCTGCATTTCGAGATCGGCCGTTTTCGGCAAGGCCTGTTCCGAGCGATCGAGATATTCGTGGAGATCGACCGACTTGTAGATCTCTTCCATGATCACGCGGTCGTACGAGCCCCAGGCCTTTATCCGGTCGGTGTAGGAAATCACCACCTTGGTGCTGCCACGGACCATGTCGTGCTGGCGCTGGAAGAACATCAGGCCGTCGACCCGGATCGCCTTGAACCGGCGAGCGAGCCTCAACATCATCTCATAGTCCTGCGACCGGACCAGGGTCTCGTTGAAGCCTCCCACCTCGTCATAGCATTCGCGGCGCACCAGGAGACCGGGTTGGTGGACGTGGCAATATTCGAGGTGGGAGGGGAAGAAATTGTCCGGGGTGACGTGGCCGAAGGCGACGATCTCGTAATCCTGCTCCTCGATCTGGGCCGAGCGCTGGAAGCGCGCATATTCGCCGAAGGCGAAATCGGCGTCCGGTTCCCGCTCGAAGGCGGCGAGAAACCGTTCCAGCGCCGTCGGGTGCGCGACGTCGTCGTCGTCGAATATCCAGACGAAATCGCCCGTGCAGTGCTTCAGGGCGAAATTCAGCGCCGTCGACTTGCCGCCGTTTTCCTTGCGGTAATATTCCACCGGAGCCGCGAACGAGGCGGCGACCGCACCAGTATTATCGGTCGAACCGTCGTCCACGATCAGGATTTGATCCGGCACCACAGTCTGCCGCAGCAGGCTGCCAATGCATTCGGGCAGGAACTTCTCCCGATTGAAGGTGGGGACGATGACGGTGACTGTGGGTCTCTGCCGCGAAGCCATTGGTGACCTCATTATTTTATTGCCGATGCGCCGTTCGCCGGCGTTGTGTCGCGGACGTGGCGACGACAATTGCCCTCGAGGCAGGCAGCCATCGTCATGCCGCCATCCTGCCGATCGAGAAATATTCGATGCCGTAGCGCGCGATCACCTTGGGATCGTAGAGATTGCGGCCGTCGAAGATGACCGGCGTCGTCAGCGCATCCTTGAGCGCGTCGAAGGACGGCGCGCGGAAGCTCTTCCATTCGGTGCAGATCAGCAGCGCGTCGGCGCCGCGCAGTGCCGCCTCCTTGGTGCCGCACAAAAGCAGATCCTCGCGCAGGCCGTAGATCGCCTGGCACTCCTGCATCGCCTCGGGATCGTAGGCCTGCACCTTGGCGCCGGCCGCCCATAGCGCTTCCATCAGCGTGCGCGACGGCGCCTCGCGCATGTCGTCGGTGTTGGGCTTGAAGGCCAGCCCCCAGACGGCAAACGTCTTGCCCCTGAGAGCGCCCTTGAAATAATGGTTGACCTTGTCGAACAGGACCGACTTCTGCGCATTGTTGCGCTCCTCGACGGCGCGCAGCAATTTGGCGTCGAACTTGACGCCCTCGGCGGTCTTGATCAGCGCGCGCACATCCTTCGGGAAGCAGGAGCCGCCATAGCCGAGACCGGGATAGATGAAGTGGTAGCCGATGCGCGGATCCGAGCCGATGCCCTTGCGCACCTCCTCGATGTCGGCGCCCAGCTGCTCGGCGAGATTGGCCATCTCGTTCATGAAGCTGATCTTGGTCGCCAGCATGCAATTGGCTGCGTATTTGGTGAATTCGGCGCTGCGTACATCCATCACGATCATCTTCTCGTGATTGCGGTTGAAGGGCGCGTAGAGCTCGCGCATCACCATCTCGGTGTCCTCGCTGGAAGTGCCGACGATGATGCGGTCCGGCTTCATGCAGTCGGCGACCGCCGAGCCTTCCTTGAGGAATTCGGGGTTCGAGGCGACATCGAAGGCGAGGTCCTCGCGGCCGCGCTTCTTCAGCGTCTCGGCGATCCTGGCCTTCACCTTTTCGCAAGTGCCGACCGGCACGGTCGACTTGCCGACGACGATCTTGGGGCTGTCCATCTCGCGGCCGATGGTCTCGGCGACGGCGAGCACATATTTCAGATCGGCCGAGCCATCCTCGCCGGGCGGCGTGCCGACCGCGATCATCTGGATCTGGCCATGCCTGACCGCCGCTGCCGCGTCCGTGGTGAAGCGGATGCGGCCGGCCGCGTGGTTTTCCTTGACGAGGCTTTCGAGGCCCGGTTCGAAAATCGGGATCAAACCCTGGTTGAGCCGCTCCACCTTCTTCTCGTCGATATCGACGCACACCACCTCGTGTCCGACCTCGGCAAGCACAGCGGCCTGGACGAGACCGACGTAACCAATCCCAAACACCGTCAAATTCATTTTGGTTCTATTCCTGTCAAAGGCCGGGCCGCAAAAGCGGTCCGGCCGGTTCAGATGTCCCCAGGTCCAACGGCCTAGTTGCTGTTACTTATGCTGCATGCCAGCGATTCCGGAAACTGGCATGGCTGGCCCAGGGCGGTGAAAGCGACGCGCTTGACCTGCATGGTCACCTTGCTGCCTGGATCGGTGAAGGCGCCCATCCAGTTGGTCAGCTTGTCGCTGCCCCAGAGGCTGAAGAAGATCTTCTGCGAATGCTTCGGCAGCTCGTCCGGGTTGGTCACCTCATGCACGAGCTTGCCGTTGACATACCAACGCAGCCGGTCCTTTTCCCAGACGAAGCCGTAATCGTTGAAGCCCTTGTCGGCGCCGCCCTCGACGTCGACCAGCTTGCCGTTCTTCGGCTTGCCCTGGATGTAGCTGTTGACCTGCACTTTCGACGGATCCTTGGTAAGGACCTCGAAGTCGATCTCGTCCCAGGGCTGTTTGTCCTGCGGCCCGATATAGGAGAAGAAGGCGGCGTTGAGGCCGGAGCCGGTGCCGGTCTTCATGCGCGCCTCGTAGACGCCGTAGCCGAAGCGCTGCTTGGTCTGGATCTCGGCACAGGCGAAATCGCGGTCCTTCAGCTTGCGCTTTTCGAAGCCCAGCGACAGCACGCCGTCGGAAAGCCGCACGAGATCCTTCGACCAGGTGCAGTTCTGATGGGCGCCATTGGTCCAGCCGTCCGAGACGAACCAGCGGGACTGGTTGAAATTCGAGAAATTGTCGACGAAGGACGGTGCGCTTTGCAGCTCTTGCTGCGCCTCTTGCGCATGCGCGGGGTGCAGGCTTGCCGCAAGGGCCGCCGTAGCCGCAACCAGGGCTCCGACGAAGCCTAGCCTCAGGCTGGTCAATCCGCTCCCTGGCGCATGCGACATCGCGCAAGCCGCCATGGTGGAGATGTTGTCCGGATCTGCGTTCATAACAAACTCACCTTGTGTTGTCCGCCCAACCCAAGTCATCCTCGGTTCGCATGAGCGAGCCGCTTCTGATCCTCCGCCCTTTGAACTCCTCTAATGTCTCGTACCGATGACGGCGCCTAACACGTCATCAACCTCTTGCCGTCGCCTGCGCAGCAAGCCGATTGGAACCATCCTCGACGATCGCGTCGAGCGAATGGCGCAGTTCCTTCATCAAACCTTTCTGGCGAGCGAGCTCCGCAATGCGCCGCTCGCAGTTCAGGATCGAACTGGTCATCGCGCTGACATCCGATCCCTTGCTGGCCGACGCCGAACCGTTCTCCATCGCCTCGACCAGAAAGGCCGCGTTGGCGGCCGTCGACTTGTAACGGTTCTCCAGCCCGGTTTTCTCCGCCTCGATCTCCGCCGCGATCTGATCGAACAGCTTCGCCAGCCGGTCGAAACGCTGAAGATCGGTCTGCCGGTCGCGCGCCGGATCGCGGGATCTGAAGCCAAAAATCGAAGCCATCCTATCGGCCTTTTCGAAATTGCTGCATTGCAACATAGACTGCCATTCCAGCAGCGACTAGGCAACATCATAGTTTTGCGAATGCGGATTTTTTGAGGGGCCGCAGCTTCCGGGACGATGCGGGATCACTCGTTTGCCGCATTGGTTGCCGCCATCAGGAAGCGCATCGGCGGTATTTGCTGCCGCGCAACAATCCCGGTGCGGCGGAACAGCGCGTCGAGCTTGTCGGTGGCGACGCCGCGCACGATCGGGATCAGATTCGACTGGCTGGCGAAGGCGTAAGCCGCGGCCGACGCCAGCCCGCGCTCGGCTTTCACGTCAAGGAAGTTGCGTAGCCGGTATTTGTCGCGGACATGGCGCTCGTGGCGCCGCAACGCGGCCTTCGAGCGCTCGGGAAGGCTGTCGATCTCGAGCAGCGCCAGATCGGCATCGGCAAGACGCTTCAAATCCTGCGTCCGGTGGCGACCGCTCAGCGAATCGGCGCGCACGATCGCGCCATAGCCGCAGGACTTGATGACCTTGAAGCGAGCGCCGCAGGCGACAGCGCGCGCGTAGAGCTCGTAGTCCTCGCCAAGCCTGAGGTTCTCGTCGTAGCTCAGCCCATGCCGCTCGAGGAAGGCCCGGCTGATCACCGGCTTGAGGAAGCCCAGCTCGCCGCGCCGCACACGGCGGCGGGAGATGTTGCCGTCGATGAAGCGCTCGAAATCGAGAAATTCCGGCTCGGCCGCGAAAGGCGGCGCGGCGACCTTGGCGAGGTCGGGCGCGGCATCGTCGCGGATCAGCATGATGTTGTCGGCGGCGAAATCCCAGTCGGTGCTGGCGAAAAGCCGGCGAAAGCGGCCTTCGAGGAAGAAATCGTCGGCGTCGAGAATACTGATGAAAGGCGATCTGGAGGCCCGGATGGCGGCGTTGCGCGCCGCGGAAGGGCCGCGATTGACGTCGAAGCGGATGACGGCAAGCCGGCCGCTGCCGTCGTCGGCGGCCAAAGCCACATCCCGGGTGTCGTCGGTGGAGGCGTCGTCGACCACGATCACTTCGGCGACTTCCGGCTCGCGCAGAGCCGAAGCAATGGCGGCGGGAATCGTTCGCGCCGCATTGCGCGCGGCGATGATGACGCAGACCCCCAAGGTCGCCACGGGGGTCGTCACAGGCGTCGTCACGGGCATGGGCTTACCTCTCGCTTGCATGATTGGCCGCCCCGCCAACGATTTTGATCATTTCGCTCCGCGCCGGCTCGACCATGGCCGGGCGCTCGAAGATACGCCGGCTGAGGTCGGCCGAGGCCGCCCAGCCGGCTTCCGCCAGGTAACGGACCGGCTCGCGACCGCAGAGCTCCCACAGCACATGGCGGCGCTGCGGCCAGCGCAGCGATGCGAGCCACGGCGCCATGACCATGTGGAAGAGGTCGGCGTTGTCGATGCGGGCCAGAATGCGGGTGGCGCGATCCGAAAGCAGCGTGCCGTCGCCGCCGAGCAACACGTCGGCCGCGCGCAATCCCAAGAGCAGCGTGTCCGCCAGGCCCTGTCCGGCGGCGTGGTCGAGCACCCTCTGCTGCTCGGCTTCGTTCAGCCGGCTGGCGCTGGCCCTGACGTCGCAGACATAGCCGGCGCAGGGTTCGCGGTTGAAAAAGGCCTTGGCGACGCTTATTGAGGACAATAGCAGCGTGTCGGCCGCCGAGATCACCGGCATGACGACGCCGGCCACCTCGACTTCGCGCTTGCGGCGCAGAAAGCCGTCGATGTCGCGCGGGCTCGGCGAGCCCGGCTGCTGCAGCCGGTGATGGAGGTCGACCGTCGAGGCCCTCGCGCCATCGTCGCGAACCATGTGCTGCTCGCCGAGGAAGCGAACCCACCAGACGGAACGGGATTTGCCGGCAATCTCGTAGCCGATCGCCCGCAACGCCTCGCGGGCTTGCCCAAAGCGCGCCGGCGAAACCAGTATGTCGACATCGCCCGATGGCTTCATGAAATGATCGCCATAGAGCAGATGCTGCTGGAGCGGACCCTTGAGGAAGACGAAATCGACCCGGCTCTCGCGCAGCGCGCGATCGATGGCTATCGAGTCGCCGATGCAGGCGGCGTTCATCGACATCGTGCGTCGACGATAGCCATCGAGCCATCCAGCCAACTCCGCGGGCACAGCATCTGCGGGCCTACGCTTGAGCGCCTTGAGCAGGAACACGGCGACCTTGTTCAGCCTGGCGATATCGGCGACATTGGTCGCCGAGATTGGGGTCGCCGAGATTGGGGAGGCTGAGACTGTCGATGCGGGCAGATCGGCCCGGCCATCGGTCGTGTTGGCTCCTGGCGCGAAAAACAGCCTCAGGCAGGCCTGCACATAGGCGACTTCGTCGGCGCAGCCGGCGGCGCGCAGCCTTTCATAGGAGCCATCTTGCACCGCCATGCCCGATGTCGTTCTCCGCAAAATGCCGCCCGAGGCGCTTATACCGCAACTGCGAAGAAAAGCATCGGAAAAATTAACGCCATCATCCCAGATCCGGACTGAACCGCCTCACGACTGCAACCTCAGCGTTTAAAACTGCTGCGCGCTCAATCACTTTTGAAGACAACTCCGGAGACGTTCCAGCAGGCCGGAATGCGGCGAATTTTTGCAGGAATTTCTTCGCAGGTGCGAGATGCCTTCCTCGCCTAAAAAATTATCATAAATAAATCAAATGCTTATTTGAACAGCGAAGACCCGCGGTTGAATTTCTGAATGGGCAGGGTCTAGGATGACGGGGCTTACGCCTTGACCACCAACGAAGGCGAGCGCAACCAAGAATTGATTAACGCTTGGTAAATCAGGCTTGACTCATGGATGGTGCCGTGCAGCAATCGCATTGCAGCATAGCCATATGCTGGCGGCATTCTGCAGCCGCTTCCAGTCCTTAATTGGAGAGTAAAATGGAACAGAATGTTGAAAAGCATGAGTATGAAACCCCCAGCCTGACGGTTCACGGTTCGATTGAAACGATCACGCAGGGCGGTGCTGGCACGACGGCGCTTGACGCGAGCTTTCCCGCACACACGCCGGTCGGCGAGCTGACCTTCTCTTAAAGCTTACAGGCGTCCGGATGTCTAAGTTGGGGCTCCGGATGCTCTCCAACAGGTGAGCCGGGGGGCTTTTGTCCCCCGGCTTCCTGCCGAGGATCGCCGGCAACCGATCCACGGCGAAAGACCCAAGGGCGCGGGGGCCAGCAACGAGGTTTTAGGATGGACTGGAACCCCTCGGACCATGACCGCGTGGTCGCGACCGGCGAGGCGGTCGCATGTGAGTTCGGCGCCGGACTGGCGCTGCTCCACCTCAAATCCAATGTCTATTATAGCCTGAACGGCGTCGGCGCCTTCATCTGGGAGCAGATCCAGGAGCCGCGATCGATCCTCGATATCCGCGGCGCCGTGCTCGCGCGCTACAATGTCGATGCCGAGCGCTGCAAGGCCGATGTCGAGGGCTTGCTCAAGGGGCTGAGCGAAGCTGGGCTTGCGAGGCTCCACCGTGAGGAACTGGTCTAGGCTCCGCTCGCTGAGCGGCCGGGAGATGCTGTTTCTGGCACGCTGCCTGATGGTGGTGAGCGCGGTGCGGCTTGCGCTGACGCTGTCTTCCTACAACCGTGTCCGCGGGGCGGTCACGCGGCTGGACGCCAGGCGTGACGCCGGCATCGCCGATCTGCGGCGGGTCGCCTGGGGCGTTGCGGCCGCGGCGCGGCTCGTGCCGGGCGCCACTTGCCTCACCCAGGCGCTGGCCGGGCAATATCTGCTCGCCCGCCAGGGCAACGCCTCGAAGATCAGCATCGGCATCGAGAAAGGGACCGGCAGCACGCTCAAGGCGCATGCCTGGCTGATGAGTGGCAACCACATCGTGCTCGGCGGCACGATCAAGGGATTTGCCCATCTGGTCGACCATGGGTCGTGAGCGATGAGCGGCCTCGCCGGACTCGTGCATGGTGACAATGGCCGGCCCGCCGGGGCCGGCGATATCCAAGAGATGCTTTCGCGCATGCGCCACCGCGCCCGCGACGGCAGCTCGTGGTGGACCGAGGGCAGCGTGGCGCTCGGCCATGCCTGGCTCGACACGACCGGTGAGGACGGCCCCGGCCCGCTGACGATGGCTGGGGGCAAGCTCGCCATCACCGCCGACTGCCGGCTGGACAATCGCGACGAGCTTCTGGCGCGGCTCGGCCTGCGCGACCGGTCGATCGCCGACGCAGTGCTCATCATGCGCGCCTACCTCAAATGGGGCGAGGCCTGCCCGACCTATCTGCAGGGCGATTTCGCCTTCGCGATATGGGACGGCGAGCGCCGGGCGCTGTTTTGCGCGCGCGACCATTTCGGCGTCAAACCTTTCTACTATCATTCGACCGGCAAACGCTTTGCGTTCGCCTCGGAGATCGGACCGATCCTGGCGCTGGACGGCGTCGGCAGGCGCCTCAGCGAGCACCAGATTTCCGGCTTCCTCGCCGGTCTGCCGGACGATACGCAGGCCACGCCCTATGCCGAGATCTTCCGCCTGCCGGAGCGGCACAGCATGACGGTTGCGGACCGCCAGGTGACGCTGCGGCGCTACTGGCAGATCGAGCCGTCGCAACGGCCGCCGCGCTCGGACACGGCCGAGGAATTCAAGCATCTCTTCGTGCAATCGGTGGAGAACCGCGTGCGCGGCACGCCGGCCGTCGGCGCCATGCTGAGCGGCGGGCTCGATTCCTCCTCGATCGCTTGCGTTGCCGGTCTTCGCGCGGCGGCGCAGCGCAACCCGAGGCTCAAGACCTTCTCGCTCGTCTTCGACAAGGGCTCGCCGATGGACGAAAAGCCGTTCATCGATGCGGTCCTCGCCGACAATCCGCTCGATGCCACGCTGATATCGGTGGGCAATTACGCGCCCTTCGCCGAATTCGAGCGCATCCTGGAGGAGCAGGAAGGCACGTTCCTGGCGCCCGGCCTGTCCTTGACCCGCGACCTTTACCGCACCGCCGGCGCAAAGGGCGTCAAAGTGCTTCTCGACGGGCATGGCGGCGACGAGGTCGTCTCGCAGGGCCATGGACACCTTCACGAGCTCGCCAATGCCGGCAGGTGGCTGGAGCTGTGGCGCGAACTGCGCAGCGCCGCCAACACCTATGGCGAGGGCATGCTCTCGCTCTATTTTAAGTTCCTGACCATCTACGGACCGGCCTGGCGGATCGCCCGGGTGAGGTCGATGGCCAGACGCATCGTCGGCAAGGTGCGGCGCAGACCGGCGCAAGCGGCGCGCGCCGCCTGGACGGGCCTGGTCAACCCGGAGCTTGCCAGGCGCACCGATCTTGCCGAGCGTTTCCATCGCAGCGGCTACATGCCGAGAGCGGTCAGCGCCAGCGAAGCGCTGACGCATCGCTGGCTGCTGTCCACCGGACTGGTGCCGCACGCCTTCGAAGTGCTCGACAAGGCCGCAGCCAATTTCGGCGTGGAGCCTCGTTATCCGTTCTGGGACAAGCCGCTCGTCGAATTCTGCCTGGCATTGCCCGGCGAGGAAAAGCTCAAGGACGGCTTCGGTCGCCATGTGCTGCGCCGGGCCATGCAAAACGTTCTGCCGCCGGCGGTGCAGTGGCGGCGCGACAAGATCGATTTCACCGCCAACCTGGTCAAAGGCATGCTCGGCAATCATCGCGAGCTTCTGGACAGGCTGCTGATTTCGGACAGCGAGCGGATCGCGCCCTATGTCAATCTGCCCGAAGTGAACGCGGTCTACGAGCGCCTGCTCAGCCGGCCCGAGCAGGCGACGCTGCCCGACGTCCAGCATGTCTGGCGCTCGGTTTCGCTGTCGCTGTGGCTGCGGCAAGTCCAAGGAAGCCCCGCATGAACCTTCCGATCGCTTCCCTTGAGCGGCCCGAGCCAGCCACCGAGACGGCGGCGCCGAGCGGACGGATCCGTCATTTCTACAAGGCCTACGGGCTGATCGTGCGCTCGGAAGTGAGCTTGCCGGAACTGGAACCGACGGCGCCGGCGACGCCGGACCTGGAGATCGCGGTCGGGCCGATCGACTTCCCCGACGCCGCATCGCAGGGCGTAACGGCGTTCCGGTTCGAGTCCACGCGTCAATATCTTTCGTGGCAGGCGGTCGGCACCTTCATGATCAGCGGCGGCAAGCGGATCGACGTCGATCCGGCGCCAGGCGTGGACGACCCACTGCTTGCCTTTCCGCTGCTTGGGCCGGTGATGGCGCTCGCCCTGCATCGGCGCGGGTTGCTCGTCCTGCATGCCAGCGCCATTGCCGTCGGCGGCAAGAGCGTGATCTTCATGGGCGACAAGGGCGCCGGCAAATCGACGACGGCGGGCGCGATGATCCGCGCCGGCCATCGGCTGCTCACCGACGACGTCGTGGCGCTGGATTTGTCCGATCCCGAGCGGCCGATGATCCTGCCCGGATTTCCGCAGCTCAAGCTCGCCGCGGACGCGGCCGGCGCCATCCGCCTCGAGCAGGCGGAGGTGCGCCCGCAGGTGCATCCGCAAATCGACAAGGCGCAGCATCGGCTGAGCGACGGATTTGCCGCCGAAGCAGTGCCGGTGTCGCGCCTCTATGTGCTCGAGCGCGGCGCGCGAGCGGCGATCTCGCCGCTGACCGGGGGCGCCGCGCTGCCGGCGATCATCAAATTCTCCTATGTCACGCGATTCGGCCGCCAGGCGCTGCCGGGCGATTCCGCCTCGGTGCATCTCAGCCAATGCGCACAGGTCGCCGGACGGGTCGGCGTCAGCCGCCTTGAAGTGCCGGCCGGACTCGCCCGGATCGACGAAGCGGTTGCCGCGATCGAAGCCGACCTGGCGTCGGGGACAAGGTGAGCCAGGGCATGGGCTGGTCCTCGAAGCTTCGCTTGTCGTTTTTCCGTGATGTCGCGGGCTTCGGCGCCATGATGGCGCATGTCGGCGGGCGGCGCACGGCGACGGCGCTTGCCTTCCTGATCCTGGGGAGCCTCACCGAGGGCATGTCGATCCTGCTGCTCGTCCCGCTGCTGCGCCTGATCGGCAAGGCCGAGCAGGATTACGCGGTGCGGGTGCCGGAGGCGTTGCGTTGGCTTGTGCCCGGCGGAACGCTGTCGCTCGCCACCGTGCTCTCACTGCTCGTCGCGCTGGTGGCGCTGCAAGCGATTTTCAACCGCTTCAAGTCGGTCTACATGGCGCGGCTGCTCTACGACTTCGTCAACCGGGTGCGCATGAACCTGTTCGAGAGCGTCGGCAGGGCGCGCTGGGGCGTCTTCACGCGTATCCGCAGCTCCGATCTCGACCATGCGCTGAACGGCGACGTCGACCGGGTGCAGGTGGCGGCCTTCTCGCTGCTGATGCTCACCCAGGCCACGCTGCTTCTCACCGGCTATCTCGTGGTCTCGCTGTTCATCTCGCCGGTGATGACGTCCTTCGCCATCCTCGTCGGCCTGGTGCTGCTGATCGCCCTGCAGCCGTTCCGGGCGCGCGCCAGCGCCTATGGCCGCACGCTGACCGGCAACCGCCAGGACCAGTACCGCACGGTCTCCGAGTTCCTCGGCGGCATCAAGGTCGCCAAGAGCCTGAATGTCGAGGCAAGCTACTTTGCCGAGCTCGGCGCGACGCTGGACAGGATGAAGGCCGACAACATCGCCTTCGTCCGCAACTCTTCGCTCGGCACCGCGCTGTTCCAGGTCACGAGCGTGATCGGGCTCAGCCTCTTCATCTATATCGCGCTGGTCGGCTTCCATCTGTCGCTGGCCGAGATCGTCGTGCTGCTCCTGGTCTTCATGCGCGTCGCGCCGCGCTTCATGGACATGCAGCTTCAGACCCAGCAGGTGCTGATCAACCTGCCGGCCTACGCTTCGATGCAAAGCCTCCAGGCTCGCTTCGACGCAGAACGCGAGACGGGAGAGAGCGCGGCCGAACAGGGCGCGAAACTCTCGCTCGAGACGGGCCTCAACATCCGCGATGTCTCCTTCGCCTATGGCGAAGGAGACGGCAAACCGGTGGTCGGCGATATCACCTTCGGCCTGCCGGCCGGCAAGGTGACGGCGCTGATCGGTCCTTCCGGCTCCGGCAAGAGCACGATCGCCGACATGCTGCTCGGCCTGCTCGAACCGACCAGCGGCAGGATCCTGGCCGACGGCGTGGAGATCACGGCGCAAAATCGCCGAGCCTGGCGCGATCAGGTCGCCTATGTGCCGCAGGACGTGTTCCTGCTGCACGGCACGATCGCCGCCAATCTGCGCCTTGCAGCACCCGGGGCGAGCGATGACGAGCTCTGGGCGGCACTGCGCAACGCCCATGCGGCCGATTTCGTCGAGCGGCTGGCATTGCGGCTCGATACGGTGGTGGGCGACCGCGGTGTCCGGCTTTCCGGCGGCGAGCGGCAGCGCATCGCCCTGGCGCGGGCGCTGCTGCGCAAGCCGTCGCTGCTCATCCTCGACGAGGCGACGAGCGCGCTCGACTGGCAGAATCAGTCGCTGATCGCCCAATCCATCGAGACGCTGCGCGGCCAGATGACGATCCTGACCATAGCCCACCGGCCATCGATGATCGCCTTCGCCGACTGGGTCGTGGCCATCGAGAACGGGCGTATCGTCGAGGTCGGACAATATCGGCGGCTGAAGGCAAAGGCCGGCAGCCGTCTTGCGAGGATGCTGTCGGGAGAGCAGGCCGAGCGCGACACCGCGCCCCCGGTCGAGGCCGGACCGCTCCCGTCGCCGGTCGAACGATCAGTGGAGGCTGCGCCTGGCGCTTAGCTTTTCGCCTTCGGCGACCTTGTTCAGGATCGTGCCGCGGTCCGCCTCGCGGGCTTTGTCGGCCGATGTCGGCGTGGCCCTGCCGATCATGGCGAAGACCAGAAGGAAATAGCCCGCCTGGATGATCACGGCGCAAACGATGGCACGCAACAGGATGATGCCCGCCGATGCGCCGTCGAAATACGACCAGCCGATGACGATCGCGAGAGCGAATATCATGCCGATGATGAATTTTGGCAGAGACATGTTCGCCGGTCCTTCAACCAAGACGAGCATGCAGAAGCTGTGACTTACCCACCCGCGTAACTCCCCGTTGCGCCAAAGAGTTCTTTCTGGCTGCCCAATCCGGCCGGTTGCTTCCGGCCTTCCTTACCCATGCAGACAATGACAGGAACAATTTGCGACTCTATTAAGGCGGGCCGATTGGAGCAAGGCCCGACAGGTATGGTTTCCAGGGATTTTACGAGATCGACTCCACCATGCTGCGTCGCACACTCTGGCTCCGGCAGCTATTCAATGCACCGCCTGCAGCTTTAGTAAAACCTACCATTTTGATTAGTATTTTAGCTGAATAACTTACTGTCGCGAGTGCTCCCAGCGGCATGCAACCGCGTTTCTTCTGCAGCAAAGAATGCACTGTCCAAAAATGGCCCAAAAGGTGGACTACATTTTCCTGATTTGCTCTCAGCTTGTCATAAACATGCCACAAAGGTGAAAATTTGCGCAGGGCAGGTTTATTATTTAGTCAATTCATGACGTGAACATTTCAGCGCGATGGGAAATTGTGTGTTGCGCTGCAGCATTTTTTTGATATCTTGCCGTAAACCATCCGTTCAACGTATGGAGCTTCTGCATGAGGGACGTCGCCAAGTCGGCTAATGCGGGTTTTGCGCAGGTCGGCGTTGATTTTACACCCCCCATCGGCGGTCTGCTCAAACGCAGTTTCGATATCGTCGGTTCCCTGGCCGGGCTGGTTCTGCTCAGCCCGCTTTTCCTGATGGTCGCGCTGCTGGTCAAGCTTTCGGACAACGGTCCGATCTTCTATGGCCACAAGCGGATCGGTCGTGGCGGCAGGATTTTCTCCTGCCTCAAGTTCCGCACCATGGTGACGGACGGCGAGCGCGTGCTCGCCGCCTATCTGGCCGCCAACCCGGAAGCCAACGCCGAATGGATCGCGACGCGCAAGCTGAAGAACGATCCGCGCGTCACCCGCGTCGGCCAGGTGCTTCGCAAGCTCAGCCTCGACGAGTTGCCGCAGATCCTCAACATCCTGCAGGGCGACATGAGCCTTGTCGGCCCGCGCCCGGTCGTGCGCGACGAACTGGAGATCTATGGCAGCGCCGCGGTCTATTACCTGAAGTCGCGCCCGGGTCTCACCGGGCTGTGGCAGGTGAGCGGCCGCAACGACGTATCCTACGACACGCGCGTCGCCTTCGACCGCCACTATGTCGAGAACTGGTCGATGTTCCAGGACATTCGCATCATCTTCAAGACGGTTCCTGCCGTATGGATGTCGCGCGGCAGCTATTGACCGACGGGGCTGCCCCGCCAGATTAGGGGCAGGCATCCGGCAGTGATCTCATCGGGCGGATGGGGCCAAAGCGGATCGGAAACGTTCATTTGACAAAAGACCTCTTCGGACTGTCTTTCGCCTGCAGTCTCATATCCCGGACACCGGCCCGCGTCGCGGGCTTCTTGCTTGCGGCGTCGCTGGCCATGCCGCAATTGGCTACCGCCGGCGATTATCAGCTTGGCCCTCTGGACAAGCTCAACATCCGCGTCGCCGAATGGCAGACGGTCGACGGCACGTTCCGCGACTGGTCGGCCATCAATGGCGAGTATTCGATCGGCCCGGGCGGAACGCTCTCGGTGCCGTTCGTCGGCGACATGCAGGCCGCCGGCAAGACGACGGCGGAGATCGCTTCGGCGATCGGACTCGCGCTGCAGCGTAAGCTGGCGCTACCCGACAAGCCGGAAGCTTCGGTCCAGATGGCGCAGTTCCGGCCGTTCTACATTTCGGGCGAAGTCCAAAATCCCGGCCAGTTTCCCTTCGTGCCCGATCTGACCGTGCTCAAGGCAGTCAGCATTGCCGGCGGCATAAGGCGCAATGCCGACTATGGTCCGCAGATCGAAAAGGATCTGATCACCGCCAAGGGCAGCTATGACATCTACGACGACCAGCGCTTGCGGCTGATGGTCAAGCGAGCCCGCATCGACGCCGACCTGGCCGGGAAAACGACCTTCGAGGTGCCTCAGGAAATCCAAGGTGATTCGAGATTGCCGACCATCGTCGCCGACGAAACGGCCATCCTGGTTTCCGACCAGAAGTCGCTGAAGCTGAAGCTTGATGCGCTCGACCAGTTGAAGGGTGTTCTGCAGTCGGAAATCGAATCGCTGCAAAAGAAGATCGCCAACCAGCAGAAGCAGGTCGACCTGGCGGAGCAGCAGGCAAACAGCATCGGTCCGCTGGCGCAAAAGGGCCTGATTGCCAATGCGCGATTGCTTTCCTCGCAGCAGGCGGTCACCGACCTGCAGGGCAAGATCCTCGATTATGAGACGGCTATCCTCACCGCCAAGCAGTCGATCAGCAAGGCAGAGCAGGACGCCATCGATGCCCGTAACACACTGAGTTCGAGCCTCACTGCCGACCGGCAGCAAACGGAGGCGAACCTGAACGAGGCAGCCTTGAGGGTCGGCATGCAGAAGGGCCTGATCGCCCAGGCGTCGGATCCGGCAACGACTGCGGCCCTCACCGGCAGTCAAGAACCGCCCCTGCTCTATTCGCTGGTGCGCGTTGCCGACGGCAAGACGAGCGAGATCGAAGCCAAGGAAGACACGCCTGTGCTGCCGGGCGACGTGATCAAGGTGAAGCTGGCGCCGACGGCCAGCCAGTAGCGCCGCCGGCCACGGCTTGCACGCAGCGAACCGAGCAACGGAGGCGGGAGGAACAAGTCAGGCTCGTTCGCGCGCAACGCGGGCGGGCGATCTGTTTTGGACCGCTTGAAGGCATAACATGCAGCCCGCAGCTCCGCGTCATGTGTATCTCAATCTCGACGCCATCCGCGGCGTGGCGGCGATCAGCGTTATGCTCTACCACTTCTCGCCGTTCCTGGCCGACGGTAGGGTGCTGCCGTCGAGCTATCTCGCCGTCGATCTGTTCTTCCTGTTGAGCGGCTTCGTCATCGCGCATGCCTATGACCGCAAGATCGAGAACGGCATGGGCTTCGGCACGTTCGTGGCCATCCGCCTGATCCGGCTCTATCCGCTCTATCTCGCCGGCACGCTGCTCGGCTTCTTCTACCTGCTGGTCAAGAACAGGCTGATGCCGGCCGAATACATGCCGCTGTCCGAGATCGGCATGCAGCTGACGACCGGCATGTTCTTCATCCCGCTGGTCAGCGATGCCTATCACACGATCTTCCCGCTCAATCCGGCTTCGTGGTCGTTGTTCTTCGAGCTCATCGTCAACATCGCCTATGTCGCGGTCTTCGTGCTCCTGTCGCGGCGCGTGCTGACGGGCATCGTCGCCGTCAGCCTCGTGCTGCTCGTCGTCGCCTCGATCTTCGCCGGCACGCTGGATTTCGGCATGACCGGCAACACCATCCTCAGCGGACTGCCGCGCGTCACCTTCTCGTTCTTCCTCGGCGTGCTGCTCTGCCGCTCGATGGCGCGCTGGCAAGGCAGTCTCGGCTTCCTGCGGCACGGGCTTTGGGTCGAGGGCGCGATCCTGCTCACCCTTGCCATCTTCGCCATCGCACCTGGCGGCGGCGCGCGCGTTGCCTACGACCTCGCGGCGATCGTCATCGTCTTCCCGATCATGGTGATGACCGGCGCGGTGGCGCCGACCGCGCCGCTTCTGTCCGGCTTCTATGGCTGGCTCGGGCGGATTTCCTATCCGATCTACATCATCCACACGCCGATGCTGATGATCATCGCCGGAGCCGGCAAGGCCTTCTCGATCGATCCTTTCGCGCATCATCCCTGGTTCGGCATCGTGATGGCGGCCTCGGTCATTGTCATCGCCGACATCGCCACGCGCATCTATGACGAGCCGGTGCGGCGCTTCCTGCAGCGGCAGATGCAGCGCGCGCGAGCCGTGGCTTAGACCGGCTCACTGAAGAAGGGCTCAACGGACAGATCCGGCATGAAGATTCCGAAATCCATTCTGATCGATCCCGACCGCAACGAGACCTACGGCGCCTTCGCCGTCGCGGTTTCCATGGTCGCTTTCGCCTACTCGCCCAATTTCGGTCAGATCCTGATCCTCGCCTATTACGCCGTCTGGCTGCCGCTGCTCTTCGTCGATTACCGGCGCTTCACCTGGAGGCTTTCCAGCGCCTGGCTGCCGATACTGCTTGCGGCCTATGTCTGCTTCTCGGTGTTCTGGTCCCAGGCGGCGGGCATCAGCGCGCGCGCGGCGGTGCAATATTCCTCGCATATCGTCTGCGCCTATGTCGCGGCGCGCACCATCAGCGTGCGCACGCTGGTGGTCGGCTCGCTGATCGGCATCTTCATTGTCCTGCTCTATTCCCTGAAGGTCGGCGCCTACGCGCTCGACACGATCGACGGCACGGTCAATTTCGTCGGCGCCTTCGGCTCCAAGAACCAGATCGGCTTCTTCTCCTCGCTCGGCATCTTCTTCTGCCTTGCCTTCCTGGTCTTCTACCGGCGCAACTGGCTGGGCTTCGTCTGGACCGCGCCGATCATGCTTCTGTCGGTCTATATGCTTGCCATCGCCCATTCGGCGACGTCGGTTGCCTCGCTGCCGGCGGTGATCGGCATCGTGATGCTGCTCACCATGACCAAGGTCTTGTCGCTGCGTTATCGCCGGGTGCTGTTCATCGTCGGCGCCGGCGCGCTGGTGACGGGCGTGGTGGCGGCGCTCAACCTCGGCCTGCTGGATTTCGTGCTCGGCCTCTTCGGCAAGGATTCGACGCTCACCGGCCGCACCTATCTCTGGGAACAGGGCTGGGAAGCGGCGCAGCAGCATCCGCTGCTCGGCTATGGCTATGCCGCCTATTGGGTGCAGGGCTTTGCCGATCCGGAGCGGCTGTGGGCCGAATTCTACATCTCGACCCGCTCCGGCTTCCACTTCCACAACACCTATGTCGAGACGCTGGTCGAGATCGGCTTCATCGGCGTCACCTTGCTGGCGCTGGTCATCCTGCGCTCTTTCTACGGCCATGTATCGAAGGTTGTGTTCGGCGACTGGAACGCCGATTCGGTGGTGCTTGCCGGCGCGGTCGGGCTGATGCTGATCCGCTCCTTCTTTGAGGTCGAAATGCTCGGCCCCTACTTCATGGCGTCGTTCATCGTCTATTACGGCCTGTTCACGCTGACCCCGTTGCCGGCTTTCCGGCGCCGCAGGGCGGTCGTCCCAGCCGAGGACGAGAGACTTGCCAATGGCCGTATGCCGGCCCCCATCTGATCAGTGGGAAGCAGCGGCGGAGCGCGCGACCGCAGCCTGGATCAGCCGGTCGGCGAGGATGGCCAGAAAGGCGATCGACAGGCCGGCAATCAAGCCCATGCCGGCATCGGCCTTGCCGAGCGCGACATAGACCGCCTGGCCAAGATCGCGCGTGCCGACAAGAGCTGCGATGGCCAGCATCGACAGCGCCGCCATGATGGTCTGGTTGAGGCCGAGCATAACGACCGGTAAGGCGAGCGGCAGCTTGGCCTGCAGCAGCGTCTGCAGCGGCGTCGCGCCCATCTGCTCGACCGCCTCGACCACATCGGGACGGACATGCCGGAGCCCGTGCTCGACATAGCGGATCGGCGGCACGATGGCGTAGAGCATGATGGCGATCAGCGCCGTGAACTCGCCGACCTTGAAGAACATCAGCGCCGGGATGAGGAAGACGAATTGCGGCATGGTCTGCAATGCATCGCAGATCGGCTTCAGGACGTGCGAGACGCGGTCGCTATGTGCCGCCCATGTGCCGAGCGCGCCGCCGACCAGAAGGCAAAGCAGGACCGCCAGCGTGCAGAGGTAGAGCGACTGCACCAGCTGCGGCCACAGACCGTTGACCAGAATCAGCCCGAAGCCTGCCACCGCGAAGAGGCCGAGCCGCGGCCCGCCCACCTGACCGGCAAGCAAGGCGACGGCAAGGATGAAGACCGGCCAGGGCAGATCGAGAAAGCCGGTGTAGAGGACGAGGCCGGCGGCCAGCACCGCGGTCGCCGCCTGCCAGCCGAGACGGCGCGCAGCCAGCACGGCCATGGCCAGCACCAGGACGGCATAGGCGGCCAGCACGGACGGCGGCAGCGAGAAGCCCCACATGACCGGCGTCGCCGAGCCGGAAATGCCGACGCGCATCGGCAGCAGCAGGCAATAGAGCACCGCATTGCGCACGCCGTTGAAGAACCAGGCATAGTCACGCACCAGTCCCAGCAGCCACTCGTTGACGGTGCCCATCTGCATGCGCAGCCCGGTTTGCGGCAGAAGCGTCGCATCGGGCGCGGCCAGCCGGATGACCACTGCAAGAGCCAGCGCGACCGCCAGCGACAGCACCAGCCGGCGCGGCGTCATCCAGCGCATGGCGCGCGTTGGGCCGGTCTCCGGCGCCCTGGCGAAGCCGATGGTGAGACGGTCGATGAGGATGGCGAGCAACGCGATCACCAGGCCTGAGAGGATGCTCTGGCCGAATTCGGCCTTGCGCATGGAGGACAGCACCTCCCAGCCGATATCCTCGAAGCCGCCGATGATGGCGGCGACAATCACCATCGACAGCGCCGCCATCGTCGTCTGGTTGAAGCCGACGAGAAGCTGCGGCAGCGCCGTCGGCACCTCGACCTGCCAGAATTGCTGGCGGCGCGTGCAGCCGCTCATCAGGCCGGCCTCGCTGATCGCCGCCGGCACGCGATCCAATCCGAGCATGGTGTTGCGCACCATCGGCGGCGTCGCGTAGATCGCCGAGGCGATCAGCCCGACCACCGGGCCGAAGCCGAACAGAAGCAGGAGCGGGATGAGATAGGCGAAGGCCGGCACCGTCTGCATGAGATCGAGCGCGCCGTTGAGCACCGGACGCCAACGCGGGCGGGCATGGCCGAGAACGCCAAGCAGGAAGCCGAGCACGATCGAGATCGGCACCGCCAGCAGCACCAGCGCCAGCGTGTTCATGCTCTGCGGCCAGTAGCCGGCGAGCAGGATATAGGCGAGCGTGGCGAGCGCGAAGATGGCCAGCCGTTCGCCGCTCGACTTCAGCGCAAGGGCGGCGACAGCCAGCATCACCGCCGGCCAGGGCAGCCAGGCGAGCGCCAGCCGCGCGCCGCGCATCGGCGCATCGAGCAGGGCGGAGAGCGCCCGGAAACCTGGCTGGATGACGGCGACCACCACGTCGGTCACGGCGTTGATGTATGTAGTCATCGGCAGCGTCCATTCCTTTGGGAAATTGACCAGCCAGGGAAGTTCGGTTTTGAGCAGCAGGCAAAGCGCCGTCAGCACGGCCAGCGCGCACCAGGGAAGAAGGGCCGGCGCGATGGCGAACCTTTGCGGGGATGGTGCGATCGCGGCCGGCGCCGTCATGAACTTTTGCGCCTCGCCTGCTCGCGCTCCAGCATGGCGAGCACGGCGCCGGCGCTGAGCACCGCCGGCGGGCTGTCGCCGGCGCCCGGCACTGTGAACGCCGCCACGCCGGAGGCGAGCTGCGGGATCAGCGCTTCGAGGCTGGTGTCGGCGGCGATGCTGCGCTCAGGCAGCGCCGCGCCATTGGCGGGGGTGGCGATGTCGCCGGCCGTGATGACGCGCAACAGCGGCATGTCCTCGGTGAACTGCGCGACATAGTCGTCGGCCGGGTTGAGCACGATGTCGGCCGGGCGGCCGATCTGCACGATCTTGCCGGCCCGCATGATCGCCAGCCGGTCGGCGAGGCGGAAGGCTTCGGCGATATCGTGGGTGATGAAGATGATGGTCTTCCTCAGCATGCGCTGCAGGCGCAGGAACTCATCCTGCATCTGCTTGCGGATCAGCGGGTCGAGCGCCGAGAACGGCTCGTCGAGAAACCAGAGTTCCGGCCCTACCGCGAGCGAACGGGCGATGCCGACGCGCTGCTGCTGGCCGCCGGAGAGCTGGTGCGGGAAGGACGCCTCGCGGCCTTCGAGCCCGACCAGGGCGATCATCTCGCGGGCGCGGGCCTCGCGCTCCTTCGCCGGCTTGCCCTGGATCTTCAGCGGGAAAGCGACGTTTCCCAACACGTTCAGATGCGGCAACAGGCCGAAATTCTGGAACACCATGCCCATGGCGTGGCGGCGCAGCTCGATGAGCTCCTTGCCGCCGGCAGCGAGCAGGTTCCTGCCGTCGAGCAGGATCTCGCCGGCGCTCGGCTCGACCAGGCGCGACAGACAGCGCACCAGGGTCGACTTGCCGGAGCCGGACAGGCCCATGATGACGAAGATTTCGCCGGTCGCCACCTCGAAGCTGGCATCGACCACGGCCGGCAGATGCGCCTCCGCGCGCAGGCGCTCGGCCAGAGCATCGGGATCGATCACATAGCCGCGCGAGTCGAAATAATAGGCCGGGCGCCGGCCATAGACCTTCCAGACATTTCGGCAGGCAAGCTTTATCGGGCGCGTGGCAGTGTCCATTCCATCAACCCGTGCCGATCGCTCGCCCGGCTCCGCGCATTGCGGAAACCGGGCCTATGGTGCCCTCAGCCTTTGCCAGGCACATCGGCGAATTATCCCTTGGCGGCGTCGAGCCAAGGTTTCCACACCGTCTCGTTCTTGTCGATCCATTCCTTGACGACGGCGTCGAGGTCCTTGCCCTGCTTGTCGACGGCCAGCATCATCTTCTGCTGCTCGGTCGCGTCCATCTTGAAGGCCTTGAGGAAGGCGTAAGCCGCCGGCCATTTGGCGCCGAAACCCGACCAGACGATCTTGTCGACATCGGGAGGGGTGATGCAGTGCTCGTTGGTCTGCTCCTTGCAGGGCGGCATCGTCACCCAGCCGACATCGTTCTCGGCCAGCGCGTAATGCGGGCCCCAGAACATCATGATCAGCGGCGTCTTGGCGGCTTCTGCTGCTTCCAATTCGGCGACCAGCGCGCCTTCCGAACCCGACGGAACGGCGGTGTAAGGCATGTTGTTGTCGGCGAGGATGGTCGCCGCGCGCGAACCCCAATCGGCTGGATAATCGAGGAAGCGACCGTTGGGCGCGGTTTCAGGTGTCGCCAATGCCTGCACGCATTCGGGCTTGTTCAGCGCAGTCCAGTCCGGCAGGCCGGGGCAGACTTTCTCCATGAACTTCGGATAGATCCAGCCTTCCTGGGTCTTCAGATCGAGCTTGCCGATGTCCTCGATCTGCTTGGCGGCCAGCACCTTCGGATAGATGTCGCCGACATTGTTCAACCAGATCTCGACCGATGCGCTGAGCGAGCCATCGGCCAGGCCCGAAAATTGCGGGAAGTTGCCGGCGGTGACGTATTCGACCTTATAGCCGAGCTTCTCCAGGAGCTGCCCGGCGATGTGCGTGGAGATATGTGCGCCGGTCCATTCCAGCATGGCGAGCTTGATCGGCTCGTCCTTGGCGCCGAGATCGGCGCTGTAGGCCGCGCTCCCTCCAGCAAGCATCAGCGCGAGGCCAATTCCGGCTGTTTGCAAGACGTTTCTTATCATCATGTCAGTTCCCCTGTTGGTTGATGGTCCTTCCGTCATGCCGGCCTCCTCCCACGAGACCGGTACCCATCACCCCGGCCGATGCTACCATAAGGCTCCGCCGGTGATCTGGATGTTTTCCATGGTGATCCCCTTGGCCAGGTCCGAGCAGAGAAAGACCGCGAGCGCCGCAATTTCTTCCGGCTGCATCATACGCCCCTGCGGGTTGCCCTTCCTGAATTCGTCCATCAGGTCCTCGGCGCTGCGGCCCTTGCCTTCGCGCTCGACGACCTGCGCCACGTTGCGGCGCATGAGCTCGGTTTCGACCCAGGTCGGGCTGATCATGACGCAGGTGACGCCGTGTGCCGCGCCTTCGAGCGCCACGCAGCGCGTCAGGCCGAGCAGGCCGGCCTTGGAGGCGCAATAAGCTGGATTGTCCTTCCAGCCGACGGAAGCGGCGGTCGAGCCGATGTTGACGATGCGGCCCCAGCCGCGCTCGATCATGCCGGGCAGGACCGCGCGGGTCGTACGGAACGCCCCGGTGAGATTGGTGTCGACGATCTTGTCCCACAACTCGTCGGAATGGCCGCAGACCGGCTGCTCGGCCGTGGTACCCGCGGCATTGACGAGGATGTCGGCCGGGCCGACCGTCGCCTGGGCTTCCGCAAAGAAGAGGTTGGTGAGCGCGCTGTCGCGCACGTCGAGATGGGCGGCATGCACCTTGGTGCCGTGGGCAGCCAGCGCCGACTTCACGCGCTCGATCTCGTCGGCGCCGGGATAGTAGGCGGCGTCTGCCCTGCCCGCCTGCGGCGGCGCCACATAGGAGCCGACGGCGACGTTGGCGCCGGCCTTGGCGAGCGCCGTGGCGATGGCAAAGCCCATGCCGGAAAAGCCGCCGGTGACGATGGCGCTGCGGCCGGTGAGGTTGGTCATCGCAAGCGGTCTCCGGGTTCACACTGCAAGATAGCCTCCGTCGACCACCATTTCGGAGCCGGTGACGAATTTCGATTCGTCCGAGGCGAGGTAGAGGACCATGTAGGCGATGTCGTTCGGCTCGCCGAGAAAGCCGATCGGATGCCGCGACAGCGCCTTGGCCTTCTCCTGCTCGAGCGTGCCGAGGTCGCGCAAATAGGTCTCGGTCTGCGGCGTCCAGATGTAGCCCGGATGGATGGAATTGCAGCGGATGCCGTAGCGCTGCTCGGCGCAATGCACCGCAACCGCCTTGGTCAAGGTGCGCACGCCGCCCTTGGAGGCGCAGTAGGCGGCCAAGTCCGCCTCGCCGATGATGCCGTCGATGGAGGAGAGATTGATGATCGATCCGCCGCCGGATTTCTTCATCAGCCTGATGCCTTCCTGGCAGCCGAGGAAGACGCCGTCGAGGTTGACAGCCATGGTACGCCGCCATTCGGCTAAAGTCGTGTCCTCGACGTTTTTGGCGATCGCGATGCCAGCATTGTTGACCAGCACGTCGAGCCGCCCGAAGCGCCGCTCGACCGCCGCCATGACGGCCGGCCAGTCCTCGGGTTTCGACACATCATGGCGCAGTGCCAATGCCTCGCCACCGGCCTTGACGATCTCCGCCGCCGTGTTGGCCGCGAGGCCTTCATCGATGTCGCTGACGACGAGCCTGGCGCCTTCCGACGCCAGCAGAAGCGACGACGCACGCCCGAGGCCGAGCCCGGCCCCGGTAACGAGCGCCACCTTGCCTGCGACGCGGCCCATTGCGGCATCAGCCTCCCTTGTTCAACGGCTCCAGCGGCTTGCCCAGCCAGTCACGATAGAAACCTTCGAGATCGGGCTCGAAATCATGCACGATCGGATAGCCGGGGGCGGCCGCTTCGACCTCATGCAGCGTGCCGCATTGCGGGCAGATGAATTCGCGGATTTCCATCCACTCCGGATCCGGCAAGTCGCTGTTGGGGTAGATCTCGCGCAGCGATTCCTCGCTGTCGCGCACGATGATCGCGGCCTTCAGCTTCCAGTTCCTGCGGTAGTCGCCGAAGGAGTGGCCGCATTCGCATTTCGTCACCCGCTCGTCGCCGCTCTGGCAGATGAAGAGATGGTCTCCGACCGGGAGCAGGATCGGGTCCTTCCAGCCGACGCGATCCTGCAGCACCGCGACATATTTGAAGAAACGGTCGTCGTCCTTGTAGGCGCTCATGATGCGCCGCGTCTGCGGCCAGGGCAGCGTGCCGGCAACCAGATCGGCGATGACTTCCTTGCTGTATGAGGTCATGGTCCTTACTCCACGCCGAAGGTCGATTTGGCATCGACATCCCAGAAGGTCGAAAAGTCCCTGGTGAAGCGCGGCGATAGCTTGATGGCGCTGGCGTACATCTTCTTCACCTCGGGCGCGAAATCGGCGGCCTTCACGCGTTCGCGCTCCTTGGCGATCCATTCCGAGACCGGCTTCGCTCGGGCCAGGCGCTTGGCCCGCATCTCGGCGCGGTGGCGCTTGGTGGCTTCGAGATTGGCAACCGGAAAACCTTCCTCGTCCTCGTCGAGCACGATGCCGAAGATGCCTTCGGCAGCTTCCTTGGTCAGAAAACCGTTCTCGACGTCCCAGGCGGTCTTGACCGGATCGCGCTCCAGCACATCGCCGTAACCGCCGCCGCCATTGTAGGAATGGGTGAAGACGTCGCCCGTCTTGTGAGGCGCGGTGATGTAAGGACCTTCAAGCGTCACATGCTCGCCTTCCAGCCGCACCTCCAGTTCCGAGCGGTACGGATTGGTGCCGGTGTGATGGGCGAGCGGCGCGCCGTTCTCGGCCAGCTCGAAGATGTTCGAGTCGCGCACCGCGCGGTGCTTCTGGCAGGTCGGCGCCGGATAGCCGCCGCACAGGCCGCCATTGTCGAAGACCCGCGAGGAGTGCTCGGACGTCACCAGCCGCAAATGATCGGTCTTCGAGACCAGCCACGTCGACAGGAAGGAACAGCCGCCGCGATATTTGCCGGCGCCGCCGGAATTGGGAACGATCGACCTGCCGATATAGAGCATCGGCATGTTCTGTTCCCAGATCTCGATATTGCCCATGTCGGATTCCGGGTTCCAGCCGACATAGGCGGTGTCGAGCCCGTCCTTGATCGCCAGCGCGCCGGAGCCGGCGGCGGCGCATTCGAAATGCGCCATGCCGAAAGGCGTGCCGTACTGGCTCTCGCCGCCCATCTCGATCATCGGGCTGTTGACCTGGCCGACGAAGGCCTCCTCGACGAAACCGCGCGCGATGAAGGAGCGCGACAAGAGCCGCTGGAAGACACCGTAAGCGGGTAGCAACAGCGCCCAGGAAGTCGCCGTCGCCACCATCTCGTTGTCGGGGTTGGTCCAGGTGCCATGCGGCAGCTTCAATTCGGTCGCCATCCAGGCGCCGTCATTGACCAGGCCCTCGAAATTCATGTGCTGGGTCAGCGTCACGAACATGCCGCCGTCCATGCCGGCCGGCGTGCAGTTCATCGAATGGTAGCCCCAGGGCTGCGTGCCCTCGAAGTCCATGACGATCTTGCCGTCGGACGTGATCTCCATCTCGATCGGAATGTTGTAGAGCCAGTTGGGGTCGCCGAGCGGCTGGTAGCCCGGCTTGCCGGCGGTGACGTGGCCGTAGAAGGTGTGGCCGCGATAGATGCCGGGCACGGTGAGCTGGCGGGTGCGGGCAAGCTGGGCGCGGCGGCCCTCCTCGATGAACTCCTTCGACACCTGCATCCAGTAGTCGAGGCCGATCTCGTCGATCAGCGCCTTAACGCTTTCGCGCATGTCGATGCAGGAGGCGACCTTGGCCTTCTCGTCCAGCACCCAGTAGATCGGCATGCGGAGATTGCGCTCGCAACGGATGACGTAGTCGCGCCTGAGCTCGTCGTTCTCACCGACCTTCTCGGCACAAACGAACAGGCCTTCGGTGAAGCGCTCCTGCGCCAGCGCCACGTCGCCGCCCGGCGTGATGCCGCCGGCCTCCAGCTCGTGGCAGACGGCGCCGGCCCAGCCGACGAGCTTGCCCGAATGGAAGATCGGCACCACGTCCATCACGTCCGGCACCTGCACGGTGCCGATGAAGGCGTCATTGTTGGCGAAGATGTCGCCGTCGCGGATCTGCGGATTTTCCTCGTAACCGTTTCGGATCATCCATTTGATGAAGCGGCTCATCGTGTGGACATGCACCATGATGCCATTGGAGAGCGCAATCGCGTCGCCCTCCGGCGTGTAGATGGCGACGACCATCTCGCCGACCTCGCGCACGCCGGGCGAGGCGGAGATACGCCGCGCCATCTCGCGGGCCGACACGCAATAGGCACGCAATTTGGTGTGCAACGTCTCGAACTTCAGCGGATCCTGGTTGCGCAGCTCGAGCTCGGTGATGCCGTCATAGCAACCGGTCTCGTCCATCAGCCGTTCGGATTCGATCAGCCTTTCGCGGATGCGCAGCGCAGAGGCGGGTTTGTCCAGCATGGCGTTCGCCCTTCTCAAGCGTGGGTGTAGTGCAGCAGCGTCCATTCATCGACATGGACGCGGTCCTGCGGGTGGACGACGAGAGTGGTCGCCGGATGTTCGATGATGGCCGGGCCGATAACCTCGTGGCCGGGCTGGAGCAGATCCATCTCGTAGAGATCGGCCTTGTGCCAGCGGCCGCCGATATAGGCCTCGCGCACGCCCTTATGGGCCGACGCGGGGTCGGATTTGCCCAGCGGCCGCTTGACCAGCATCGGCTTGACCTTGTCGGCGGTCGCGATCAAGCCCAGCTCGGTGATCGAGAAGCCGGCCTCGCCATAGCGCGACACACGGTGATTGACCTTGGCGTAGACCGCCTCGAACTCGGCGATGACCTTGCGCATGTCGTCGGCCGAACGAACCGCCGACAGCGGCGCCATCACCTCGACGTCCTCGAGCTGACCGGTGTAGCGCATCATCAGGAACGGCACGGTCTTGATCTTGGATAGCGCATGGCCGTCGGCGACCATTTCTTCGACCGCGGCCTTCGTCAGGTCGTCCCACACGCCGGTAACCTTCGCCCCGAAAGCCTGCAATTCGTCATCGCTGGCGCGCGCGCCGATGTCGATCTGTGTCGACACCGAGTGCCGGCGCATGAAATCGGCAGTGGTGCAGCCGAAGGCCGAGAAGGCGGCGGCGAACTGGAAGGTGATGATGTCCTTGAAGCCGATGCCTTTGGAGCAGCCGGCGAGGTGCAGCGGGCCGGAGCCGCCATAGGAGAGCAGCGTGAATTCCGATGGATGGATGCCCTGGCCGGAGATGACACGGCGCAGCGCGTTGTTGGCGTCGGCCTCCAGCATGTCGATCATGCCTTCGGCGGCCTCCTCGACGCCGACGCCGAGCACGCGGGCGCATTTCTCCTCGAAGGCTTTCCTTGCTTTTTCGACCTGCAGCACGACCTTGCCGCCGAGGAAGTAATGCGGGTTCAAGCGGCCCAGGATGGCGTCGCAGTCGGCGATCGTCGGCTCGGTGCCGCCCTTGGCGAAGCAGATCGGGCCGGGATCGGAGCCGGCGCTTTCCGGCCCGAGCGAGACCTTTTTGGTCAGCGGGTCGACCTTGAGGATCATGCCGGCGCCGGCGCCGATGGTGTCGAGATGCAGCGTCGGGACGTTGAGCTTGAAGCGGTCCATCAGCGGCTCGTTCTCGATCCGCGTCTGGCCGCGCGTGATGACGCCCATGTCGAAGGAGGTGCCGCCCATATCCGAGCAGATCAGCGAGTCGTTGCCGATCAGCTTGCCGACATAGGCGGCGCCCAGGATGCCGCCGATCGGACCGGAGATCATCGTCTCGTGCAGGCGCGGATGGTCGATGGACGTCAGGCCGCCGAAAGAAAGCAGTGTCTGCACGCCATATTTGAAGCCATATTTCTTCGAGACGTCCTCGATGCCCTTGAGCTGCCTGCGGCCGCGTGAGGTGGCATAGGCTTCGATCAGCACCGAGTTCAGCCGCGACTGCTCGCGGATGACCGGGCGCACTTCATGGCTGGTGTAGACGAGGATGTCGGCGCCGGCGGCGGCGATCTCCTCGCGGCAGATCTCGGCGATGCGTTTCTCATGCGCCGGATTGACATGGGAGAAGATGGTCATGATGCAGATCGCCTCGACCTTGTCGGCGATCAGCTTCTTTGCGGCAGCGTGCACCTCGTGCTCGTAGAGCGGCAGGATGACGTCGCCGAACTGGTCGATGCGCTCGGTGACGCCATGGGTGCGGCGGCGCGGCACCAGCGGATCGGGATGATGGTGGGTCACCGCGTGCAGGCGGTCGGCATAGGAATAATCGGCCCAGGCCTGCAGGCCGCGGCCCATCAGGATCATGTCCTCGAGGCCCTTGGTGGTGATCAGCCCGAGCTTGCGGCCGGTGCGCGACAGAAGCGTGTTGAGCATGCCGGTGCCGGAATAGAGCACCACGTTGACGCCCGAAAACAGATCCTGAAGCGAGATGCCCCAGGCGTCCGCCGCATCCTCGGCCGAAGCGAGGAAGCCCTCGGCCTCGTTCTTCGGCGTGGTCGCCGACTTGCCGATCTTGAAGTGACCGTCCTGATCGACAAGGATCGTGTCGGTCATGGTGCCGCCGGCGTCGATGCCGATGACGATTGGGTTGGTGGTGATCTGGTCCACGGGTCGCTTTCCCTTGCCGAGAGTGACCGCAGGCTAGATTCCCGAAGCCGGATCGCGCCATATGCCTAAAGACACAATGACGCTTGGGCCGGGTTCGCCGAGAAAAGGGCATGCGCATGGGCAATATCTGGGCGCCGCTGGCAAAAGCGATCGCCGCCACCGGCACCGACCGGCATGTCGACTGCCTGATCGACCTGATCGGCGCCGACATCGCGCATGACCTGGTGACGGTGACGCGCTATTCGGCGACCAAGACGCCGGAATTCGTCAAGCACCGGCGCTTCTCCGACGAGATGGTGCGGCGCTATCTCGACAACTATTACGTCTTCGACCCGTTCTATGCCTCCTGGCGCAGCCAGCGCCGGCTGGGCATCATGCCGCTGAAGGGCCTTGCCGACGAGGAGGCCAAGCGCGGCCAGTACATAGCCGGCTTCCTGGCGCAGTCCGAAATCTGCGACGAGGTCGGCATCCTGCTCGCCGACGGCGGCGATTGGTGCCTCGGCATCTTCCTCGACCGCTCGACCGTGTCGTTCAAGGACGGCGAGATCGCGTTGCTGACCGAGCGGCTGCCGGTGTTCGAGGCGCTGCATGCGCTGGACATCAAAGCGCGCGGCTCAGACTTTTCACGCACCTCGGCGCCGAGCGGTCCAGGCGCCTCGCCGCAGCAGAAGCCCAGAATTCCGGAAAACCTGTGGCCGGAACTCTCATTGCGCGAGCGCGAGCTGGTGGAACTCATCCTCGCCGGCCATCCAACCGCCAACATCGCCGAGCGGCTCGGCATCACCGTCGGCACGGTGAAGAACCACCGCCGGCGAATCTATGAAAAGCTCGACATCACCACCGAGCGGGAACTGTTCCTGCAATTCTTCCAGCACCGGATGGACGGCTAGCCCGCAAAATAACGCGTCGGGCCGGGATGAATTGCTTGACGACGGCGCTGTTGGCTAACGAAGATCGGCCGTGGGTTCGATACGGGCAAGCTGGCGCATGCAGCCTGAGGTGCTGACCGATTATGCTTTGAGGCTGCGGGAGCGCGGCTACATATGCCTTCCGCTTCGCGCCGGCGGCAAGCATCTCGACCTTGCGGCGATGGAGTATGATCCGCTGCATCTGCAGACGCTGCGCAAGGACCTGAAGGAACTGGCTTTCAATTCCATCACCTTCCAGCTGGCGCAGAAGCCGCCGGACGGTAGCGACATTGCAAGCTGGTTTCGCGGCTTTGCCGGCAATGTCGGCATATTGGGGGGATTCTCCAACCTGATGATCCTCGATTTCGATGACGATGCCGGCTACCGTGCCTGGCGCGCCGATCACGAGGCCATTGCGAACGGCACGCCGATAGCAAAGTCGCCGAGCGGATTTCACGTCTATCTGAGAACGCGGGAACCAATGGTCTCCTCCAGCCTGCATTTCGGCCTGCGACGGGTCGGCCACGTCAAGGCGCTCGGCGGTTATGTGGTGGGCTCTCCTTCGGTGCTCAGGGACGGTTCTTCCTACCGCTGGCTCGAAAACCAATCGCCATTCGACATCGAGCCGCAGTTCGTCGATGGCCTTGGCAGTCTTTCGCTGCGGCCGGTGTCACTGCTCAAGCACCACTACGACCGCCTGCTCAAGCGCGGCTTCTTCGAACGGCAATGAGCGGTTGAGCGCATGGCGGCCGACATAACCGTCGTCATCCCGGCAAGGAATGCGGCCGCGACGCTGGATGCGGCGCTCGGCAGCCTGACCGCCGACAGGCCGGTCATCCGCGAGATCCTGCTGATAGACGACAGCTCGGATGACTGCACGGCCGAGGCGGCGATGGAGAGCGCTCGCCGCCATGGCTTGCCGCTGGATGTGGTGAGCGTTCGCCTGGGCAGCGCGGGCGCCGCGCGCAATGTCGGAATCGAGCGGACGAGCGGCACATCCATCTTCTTTCTCGATGCCGATGACGAGGTGATGCCCGGCAGCTTGTCGCTGCTGGGATCGGCGCTCGCAAGCCGGCCTGGCGCCGGCGTCGCCGTCGGGGCCAGCATACGGCGCGCGAAAGGCCGGCCGGACAAGCTCAAGACCCCGCATGGCTATGGCCCTGACAAGCGGCAGAACACGCGCCGATACCTGCGCAACGAGCTGTGGCCGATCGCCATGGGGAGCGCGCTGGTTGCCGGTTGGGCGACAGCCGGTATCCGCTTTCCGGAAACGATCGGGCTCGACGAGGACACCTGCTACTGGGCGGCGCTGCTGGCGCGCGCCGAAATCGTTGCCATCGACACGCCGGTGCTTCTCTATCACCATGACGAGGAACGTATGGCGCGCCGTTTCATCACCGCGCCGCGCAAGACGTTCCTCACCATAGCGCGCGAACTCAACGGCCTCGCGGCCGCCGGCGTCGAGCGGGACGCGTTGCAATGGCGAAAGGCCTGGATAGCGCAGCGCATCGCCCGCCAGCTTATCAAGCACGGGATGTTGGCGGACGCCGCCGGCATGATGCGCGCGGTCAAGGGCCATCGAGAACTTGGCCGGAGCTGGAAAGCGGCCCAATACCTGGCCAGGATCCGGTTCGGGCGGCTGGCCGGGATCAGGCCGGCCACCGGCTTGGCGGCGCCACGGCGCACGCTGATCGTCAGCTTCGATCCGGCCTACCCGCCCGCCTCCGGCGCCGACCTCAGGACTTTCGGCAATGCCGTCGCGGCCGCCGAAATCGGTCCCGTCCGTCTTGCCTCGGTCAGACCTGCCGGCTCGACGCAGCCACCAGGCCGCGACATCCGCACGGTCTCACTGACCACGGAAGCCGAAAAGCTGTCGCATTCGCTCGGCTGGCGACGCATCAAGGGCGAGAACAGGATTCCGCGGCCGGCGCTCGCCCGTCTCAGAGCCCTGGTGCGCGCGTTCCGCCCGGACACGATCGTCGTCGAGAGCATTCCGCTGTTCAAGCTGCTGCAGCCTCTGCGGCCGTTGACCGGTCAGCTCATTCTCGACATGCACAATGTCGAATCCGATCTCGCCACCCAGACGCCCGGCGATGCCGCGTCGGCCGTGTCGCCCGAGATAAGGCAGTTGGAGCGGAGGGCGGCGGCGATCGTCGATCGCATCTGGGTCTGTTCAAAGCCGGACCGCGAGCGACTCAAGGCGATAACCGCGCATGAAACTCCGGTCGATATCGTGCCGAATGGCATCCCTCGCGCCAAAGAGATGTCTGAGACGCTACCGCCACCACCCGGCACAGCCGATGGATTTCCGGTGATCCTCTTTGTCGGCCATCTCGGCTATCATCCCAACGTTGATGCCGCTGAACGCCTGGCGCGCATCATCCTGCCGCGGGTCCGGCAGGCGTTGCCAGGCGCGCGGCTCGTCCTTGCCGGCCGTTCGCCCGATCCAGCCGTCCAGGTCCTGTCGGAACTCGACGGCGTCGTCCTGATTGAAAACCCCGATGATATCGGACCCCTCCTGTCGGCAGCGCATCTCTGCATCGTTCCGCTCAGGACCGGGGGCGGCACGCGCATCAAGATCCTGGAAGCGATGGCCGCGGGTGTTCCGGTGATCGCGACGCCGCTCGCAGCGGAAGGGCTCGACCTCACCGGCGGCGCGGACTTGCTCCTGTCCGACACCGACGAAGGACTCGCCGACCTGACGATCGCGCTCTGTTCCGACCCCGCTCGCATGGCCAGGCTGCGCGTCCGCGCCCATGGCACCGCATGGTCCCGCTTCGGACCTCAGGCGATCCGCGACGCCGTTCGCCATGGCCTGGGGCTGGAGGGCGCCAGCCGATGAACCGCTGCACAACGAGTCTTCGATGATCCCCAAGATCCTGCACCAGACCTGGAAGACCGACGACATCCCCGCCCGGTTCCAGGCTTATGTCGAGAGCTGGAAGCGGCACCATCCGGACTGGACGATGATGTTCTGGAACGACCGGCGGTTGCTCGAGTTCGTCGCCCGGCATTATCCCGACTTCCTGCCGACCTTTTGCAGTTACGAACGGGGTGTGCTGAGGGCGGATGCCGGACGGTATATGCTTCTGCACCATTTCGGCGGCGTCTATGCCGATATCGACTGCGAATGCGTGGCCTCGTTCGATCCGCTGGCCAGCGAGGACCGGATCGTGGTCTGCAAGGAACCGGACACGCATGCGCGAGTGCAGGCCGATTTCCGCCGATTGCCCTATCTTCTGTTCAACGGCACGATCGCCAGCCCGCCCGGACATCCCTTCTGGCTTCACCTCCTGTCCTTCCTGCCGGGGCTGGCCCACGCCAAGGAGGCCATCGACGCGACAGGCCCCTGTGTGATGACTTCGGCGCAGCTCAGCTACGGCGACCAATCCGCCTTTGCCATCCACCCTTCGGCGTTGTTCGCGCCGGTGGACTCGGCCGGACGCAATGGCGGCAACGAGACGCCTACTCTTTCCATCCACCATTGGGCCGGCACATGGTGGACACGCGCCCCGGCGGCGGGATGGCGAGACAAGATCCGCACGCGGGTCTACCGGTCCTGGCACCATCTGACGCGCGGCGCCTATCTGAGCGAAGCAGCCGCCAGGGAGGGCGTGGACCCGGCGGCCGTCGCCGCGCCTGCCCCGTCAGGCGGCAACGTCGCCATTCTGGTGCCGCTGCGCGACGCGGCGGATCATATCCAGCCGTTTCTCGATGCCGTCTCCGCACTCGATTACCCAAAGGACAGGATCAAGCTGGTCTTTTGCGAGGGCGACAGCACGGACGGAAGCTGGGAGCGATTGCAGCAAGCCGTGGCGCCGCTGACCGGCAACTATCGTGACGTGGTTCTGCTGCAGAGACAGACAGGCGTCCGGGTCGATCGAACCAAGCGCGCCAAGCGACGCCTGCAGCGCGCAAGGCGCGGCGCCATCGCGAAGGTGCGCAACCACCTGATCGACCACGGCCTCGACCCGGATGACGATTGGGCGTTGTGGGTCGATATCGATGTATGGCGGTTTCCCGGCGACATCCTGAGCCGGCTTATGGAAGGCGGGCATCGCATCGTGGTTCCCAACTGCGTCAAGATCGCCGGCGGCGGCAGCTTCGACCTCAACAGCTTCATCAGCGTGGGCAAGGAGAAGGATTATCGCTACTATCGCGAGATATACGGCGGCATCCATCAACCCCCGGCGTATTCCTACAACCGCCTTCATCTCAGCGACGTCAGGCATCTCGACAGCATCGGACTGGACGGCGTCGGCGGGACGATGCTGATGGTCGACGCGATCTTGCATCGCGGCGGGCTTCGCTTTCCGGAAATCCCCTATCGCGACCTTATCGAGACGGAGGGCTTTGGCGTGCTCGCCAACGATCTGGGGATCCGGCCGATCGGCCTGCCGAGACTCGAAATCCTGCACGTGCCGTGGTGAGACGGGCCTACGGTGCGTCGCTCAGTCGTGCAGGTCCCTTGAAATCGCCGGCCCGATCGTGAAGCCGGAGAATGTCACCTCGAAACCTTCGCGCTGCGGCGAGCAGCACATCATGCCGACATCGACCGTTTTCGAGGTCGGGAAATAGGCCAGCCGAACCGGCTTCCAGTGGCCATCCGAGGCGTCGAGATACTGGATGCGGATCGCCTCGGCGTGGCGGGTCAGGCGGATCCTGACGCCGTCCTTGCCGGCGGCGATGGCGACCAGCGACCAGTCGGAAGTGTCGTTGGTGACGACGACGGAGAAATAGGCCAAGCCGTCGGTGTATTCGATGCCGGCCTTGATCCAGTGCGTTTCGCTGAGGCGCAGCATCAGCCCCGCCTGATCGTAGAGCACCTTGTAGTCGCCCTTGACGGTGACCTCGGCGCTGAAATCACCCTCGACGGGACAGTAGAGGAAATGGCCGTTGTCGCGCCAGAAGCCGTAGAAGGTCTCGCGCCAGAAGTCGGTCTCCTTGCCCGTTCGGACGGTGAGCGTGCCGTCGCCGACCGTGTGGTGCGGCGGCGGGTTGAGCCATGTCATGTCGGCCACGCTCATCGAGCTCCTCCCGGATTGGATTAGAGCAATTCCAGGAAAAGTGTGAGCGGTTTTCCGCCCGGAATTGCGTCAAAACAAAGAGATAGAGTGGTTCGCCGTTTCCGTGAAACGGTGAAACGCTCTAGCCGGCGAATGTATAGGCCGTCTTCACCGTGGTGTAGAACTCCATCGCGTAGCGGCCCTGCTCGCGCGGACCGTAGCTCGAGCCCTTGCGGCCGCCGAACGGCACGTGGAAGTCGACACCCGCCGTCGGCAGATTGACCATCACCATGCCGGCTTCGGAATTACGCTTGAAATGCGTCGCGTGCTTCAGGCTGGTCGTGCAGATGCCCGAGGTCAGGCCGAACGGCGTGTCGTTGGCGACAGCCAGCGCCTCGTCGTAGTCCTTGACGCGGATGACGTTGGCGACCGGTCCAAAGATCTCCTCGCGCGAGATGCGCATGGCATTGGTGGAGCCGACAAACAGCGCCGGCTGCAGATAGAATCCCGGCGTGCCGCGCTCCAGCCGGTCGCCGCCGAAGGCGAGCTCGGCGCCTTCCTGGCGGCCGATGGCGATGTAGTCCTCGTCCTGCTTGAGCTGCGTCTGGTCGACGACCGGGCCGATCTGCGTCTTGGCATCCAGCGCATCGCCGATGACGAGCTTGTCCAGCCGCTCCTTCACCGCATCGACGAAACGGTCGTGGATGCCTTCGGCGACGATCAGGCGCGAGGATGCCGTGCAGCGCTGGCCGGTCGAGAAATAGGCGCCGTTGACCGCGCAATCGACGGCCACCGCCAGGTCGGCATCGTCAAGCACGACCAGCGGGTTCTTGCCGCCCATCTCGAGCTGGAACTTGCGCATATGCTCAACGCTTGCAGAGGCGACGCGCTTGCCCGTGCCAACGGAACCGGTGAAGGAGATGGCGTTGACGTCGGGGCTGTCGAGCATCGCCTGGCCGACCACCGAGCCCTTGCCCATGACGAGGTTGAGCACGCCCTTGGGCAGGCCGGCGCGGTGCAGGATATCGACGATGGTCCAGGCGCTTTCGGGAACGAGCTCCGCCGGCTTGAAGACGATCGTGTTGCCGTAGGCGAGCGCCGGCGCAATCTTCCAGGCGGGAATGGCGATGGGGAAATTCCACGGCGTGATGATGCCGACGACGCCGACGCCTTCGCGGGTCATCTCGACGCCGACGCCCGGCCGCACGCTCGGCACCATCTCGCCCGACAGGCGCAGCGTCTCGCCGGCGAAGAAATCGAAGATCTGCGCCGCACGGATCGTCTCGCCGACGCCCTCGGCCAATGTCTTGCCTTCTTCACGCGCGAGCGAGCGGCCGATCTCGTCCTTGCGCGCCATGATCTCGTCGGAGGTCTTCTTCAGCACGGCGTGGCGGGCCAGCGGGCCGGAGCGCGACCAGGCCGGAAAAGCGGCCTTGGCGGCCGCGATCGCCTGCTTTGCCTCTTCCGGCCCCGCCGAAGCGTATTCGCCGACGACGTCGTTGGTGTTCGAGGGGTTGATGTTGCGCGAGCCGGCCTCGCCAAGCCACTCGCCGTCGATCAGGTTCTTGCGGAGCACGGTCATCTTGTTTTTTCCTTCGAGATTGGTCGCGGCGGCCTTCGGCCGGGTCAATTGTCAGACAAATGATATAGCTATTGGCCAGCAGGAGGTCTACCCGCGATCTTAACCTAGAGCCGGATCGCGTCAGGTCGAGAACGACCAGAACAGGCAGGCGAGCGTGACCGCGCCAAAGACGACGAAGAACAGGCTTCTGAGCAGGACATTGCGGCGAAGCTCGTTCATGGTGAGGTGCGCCGCCACGATCACTGCCACGAACAGGAAGCGCCAGTTGAAGAGCGCCCAAAGCACCTCATGCTGGCCGAAGGCCCATCTGGCGACGAGCGAGCCGACGATGGTCGCGAAGAGCATGATCGTCGCCCAGAAGATCGCGTCGGCGGCATGGGTCAGCACGATGCCGGCGGCGCGGATCGGCAGGATCATCATCAGCATGGCGCCGAAGAAATAGACGGCGGCGATCGCCAGGAAGGAGCCGGCGTCGGCGATGCCGTCCAGGCGCTTCACGCCATAGGCGCCGTAGGGATAGCCGTGCCTCGCCACGGCCAATGACAGCGCCATCAGCAAGGCGCTCAGAACCGTGATCAGTGCGAACGTGCCAAGGGCCTTGCTCATGCCGTTTCCTGTCGAGACGAATCAACAGGAGTCTAGCAATCAAAGCCGCAATTCACCTCTCGATATTCTCGAAAGCGCCGATGCCTTGGGCGATCAGATTGGTCGCCATGACCAGCGAGACGATCGCGCCCGAGTTGAAGACCACGACCCACCATTTGCCGCCGGTGAGGAAGCCGTAGCCTTCGGCGATCGCCAGGCCCCAGTCTGCCGAAGGCGGCTGGATGCCGAGGCCAAGGAAGCTTAGCGTGGCGATCGAGAAGAAGGCGTAGCCCAGCCTGGTGACGAGCTCGATGAGGATCGTCTCCCTGATATTGGGCAGGATTTCCAGCACCATAATGGCGAAAGCATTCTCGCCGCCGAGGCGGGCCGCGCTGACATATTCGCGTTCTTTCTGCTCGCGCACCGCGGCGCGCACGGTCCTGGCCACCAGCGGCGCATAGGCGATCGCGATCACCAGGATAACCGTGAGGTTCGATGGCCCGAGCGCCACCAGCGTCATGGTGACGAGCACGATGAAGGGAAAGGCCATCAGCGTGTCGAGCAGCCGCGCGCCGATGGCATCGACCAGCCCATCGAAATAGCCGAGCACCAGGCCGATAATGGTGCCGGCGGCGACGCCGCCAAGCGTGGCCAGCGGCGCCACCAGCAGGATATCGCGCGACCCGACGATGATGCGGGACAGCACGTCGCGGCCGAGATGGTCGGTGCCGAACCAGTGCGCGGCGTCGGGCGGCGTCAGCGTGGCGAGGAAATCCTCGGCATAAGGATCATAGGGAACCAGCCGGTCGCCGAACAGGGCGCAAGCGATCCAGAAGGCGAGGATGAGCGATCCCATGATGACGGACGCGGGAAGGCCGCGAACGGCGCGGCTCAGCCTGCCGGCGACCCGCAAGACAACGGGCGCGTGCGACGGTGCCGGGAATTCCAGAAGGTCCATCATGGCGACGCCCGCCGCCGCTGCCGCGGGTCGAGCAGCGCCTGCACGAGATCGCCTATCGCGGCGGACAGGACGAAGATCGTCGCCATCACCAGCACGCCCGCTTCCAGCATCGGGAAATCGCGCGACTTGGCGGCATTGAGCACGAGGTTGCCGAGGCCCTGGATGCCGAACAACGCCTCGATCACCACCAGCCCGCCGAGCATATAGCCGCTCTGCGTCGCCAGCACCGCGATCGTGGGCGTCAGCGCGTTGGGCAGCACGTGACGGACAATGACCTGCCGGCGATCGAGCCCCTTCAGGATGGCGGTGCGCGTATAGTCGGCGGCAAGCGCCTCGATGACGCCGGCCCGCGTCATGCGCGCCAAATAGCCGGCGAGGTTGAGCACCAGCGGCAGCGCCGGCAGGATGAGATAGTAGCCGCTCGTCCAGAGGCCCGCGCCATCGGGCGCGGCACCCGTGATCGGCAGCCAGTTCAGCCACAGGCCGAAGACCAGGAGCAGGAGCAGGCCGGACACGAAATCCGGAACGATGCCGAAGGAGACGCCGGCGAGCACGATCAGCCGGTCGGCGAGGCGACCCTGGTTGAGGCCGGCGACGATGCCCGCGCCGACGCCGAGCGGCACGAGAAACAAAAGGATGATGCCGGCAAGTGCTGCCGAGCGGCCGAGGCTTGCCAGCACGAAAGGCGCGACCGGCGCGCGCATCGACAGCGACGTGCCGAAATCGCCGGTGAGCGCCGCGCTGAACCAGCGCCAGTACTGGACGAGCACGGGCTGGTCGGCGCCGAGCTGTCTGTTCAGCGCGGCGACAGCCTGCGCATCGGCGAAGGGACCGAGCATAACGCGCGCGACATCGCCGGGCAGGACTTGCCCGGCGATGAAAACCAGCGCGCTGACCAGCCACAAGGTGAGGAGCAGCGAGGCCGCGCGCGCCGACAAGGTGCGGCCGGTCAACATCCGGCTCAGGCCCTCCGGTTGGGTTGACGTTTCCGCGTCATGCCTGGACGAAGGAAACGCGGTCGAGCAGGAGATGCGAGATCGCGGTGAAGCGCACGCCCGCCACCTTCGCGCTGGAGATGCGGCTGTATTGCGAGAAGTAGCTGATGATCTCCGGCGTCTCGTCAAGCAACAGGGCCTGGATCTTGCCGGCCGCGATGCGCTGCGCCTGAAGGTCGCGCGCCTTGCCGTATTCGACCAGCAAGGCGTCATAATCCGCATTCCTGAAATGCGCGGCGTTCCACGCGCCGTCGCTCTTCAGCGTCGCGTTGAGGAAGATGTCGGGCGTGCCGCGATGGCCGAAATCGGTGATGCCGAGATTGGAGTCGAGCCAGGGCGAGCTGCCGAAGGTCGCCGATCCGTAATAGGCGTCCTGCGGCAGCACATTGAGCTTTACGTCGATGCCGGCCTTCTTGGCGAAGTTCTGGATGATGACGGCGTAGTCGGGGATGTCGTAGGCGCGCTCGGTGGTCAGCGTCACCTCGAAGCCGTTGGGCACGCCGGCTTCGGCGAGCAGCCGCTTGGCCTCGGCGATGTCCTGCTTGCGCTGCGGCACGGACGGATCGGCCGAGGGGAAGATCGGCGCGAATGGCGTGTCGTTGCCGGCGATGGCGCGACCCTTGAGCAGGCCTTTGACGATGGCCTCGCGGTCGAGGGTGAGCGCCAACGCGCGGCGGACGCGCTTGTCGGTGAATGGCGCCTGGTCGGTCCTGAGATGCACGGCGTCATGCGAGCTAGCCTGCACGCTGAGCAGCTTGAAATTGGCATTGCCCTCGATCGCCAGTTCCAGGCGCGTGGTGCTCGGGATGACGTCGAGTTGGCCTGCCTGCAGCGCGACGACCTGCGCCTGTTCGTCGTCGAAGAATTTGATCTCGACGCGGTCGGGCAGCGCCTTGTCGCCCCAGTAATCGGGATTGCGCACGAAGCTGGCGCCCTGCTTCGGGCGGAAGGATTCGAGCTTGAACGGGCCGGTGCCGTTGAAATTCTTCTCGAAATCGCCGGCATAGTCGGCCGGCAGGATCACGGCGTTGTAGACGTCGGATGAGACATAGAAGGGGAAATTCGAATTCGACTGGTCGAGATCGAAGGCGACCGTCTCGTCGTCGACGATCTTGGCGCCGCCCTTGGACAGAATGCCCTTATAGGCAGAGAGCGCCGACGAGCCGCTGTTCGGATCGACCAGACGCTCGAAGCTCGCCACCACATCCTTGGCGGTGACGGTGCGGCCGTCATGGAATTTCACGCCGGGCCGCAGCTTGAATGTCCAGCGCTTGGCCGTCTCGTCGGCTTCCCAGGACAAAGCGAGCTTCGGCTGCAGCCCGTCCTTGGGATCGTCGAGGATCAGGTATTCGCCGACCTGGCTGAGCACCCCGATGCTGGCCGGATCGGTGACCGTGACCGGATCGATCGCCTTGGTCGGCTGGCCGAGCCCGACGCGAACCGTGCCGCCGGCGGCAGCGGCGCGGGCCCGGGAGAAACCGAGGCCTTGCGAAGCGGCGAAGCCGGTCAAGCCGATGAGGGCCGCGTATTTCAGGAGATCGCGGCGTTTCAGGTAGCCGGCGGCATATTCGTCGACGGCGACGTTCCAGATGTCGCCGGAAAGATTGCGAAGGGCGTCGATTTCGTTGCGCTTGGTCATTTTTTGCCTCTGTGAAAATCGCGGTTTGAAATGAAGTGGAGGCGACGGAGCCGGGTCAGACCGGCTGGCCGTCGAGATGGATGCGGTCGACTGCTTGCGGATAGAAGGCGATCAGCCCCTTGATCTTCGGCATTTCGGCGATCGGATCGCGGTAGCTCCAGGCGATGTCCTCGCGCAAAGAGCCGTCCTTGAGCACGCCGGACCAGTAGGAGGCGATGCCCTTGTAGGGACATCGGGTCCTGGTCAACGAGGCCCTCAGCCGGTCGAGGCGGACATCCTCGAGCGGCAGATAAAACCGCGTCGGCAGGTGCGTTTCGAAGAGCAGCACGGGACGCCGGCTGTCGGCGATCGGCTCGCCGTCGAACCAGATCTCGACATGGCTGGAGCTTTGCAGCACGTCGATGCGCGCATAGGGATCGCGGGCATGGACGAAGACCTCTTCGTCCTCCTCGAACCACTGGTCCACGAGGTTCCAGGTGAAGGCGACGCGGCCGGCGAGCGGCGCGAGGTTCTCATCCGGCGGCGCCGTGAACGACCAGGCGGCATCGGCGGCGCGCCTGTCGCCCGTTTCGATATCCCAGTATTTCGTCTCGCCGCCGATCGGATGCTGCTGGCCTTGCTTCGACGGCTTCAGCACCGACTGGTCGATCGCCGCCAGCGGGAAGAAATAAATCGGCAGGAAATGGTTGGAGCGCAGAACCATGACGTTGCGGCTGTCGGCGATAATGCGGCCGGCGAACTTGACGCGGATGCGCTTGGGGCTGTGCAGGACGTTGATCAGTTGCGGCGCGGTGGCTTCGCGCGGCTGCAGTCTCGGTGCGGCGGTCATGACAGCTCTCCCTCAGGACACGGCGCGCTGGTTGGCGCGCTGCTCGGCGAAGCGGTTGGCGGGGCGGGCGAGGCCGAAGCGGTCGCGCAGCGTTCCGGGCGCGTATTCGGTCGGGAAGACGCCGCGGCGCTGTAGTTCGGGCACGACCTCAGCGGCGAAATTGATCCAGTCCTCCGGCAGCAGCGGGAACATCAGGTTGAAGCCGTCGGCGGCGCCCGCCTCGAACCAGTCCTGCAGCTGGTCGGCGATCTGCTTCGGCGTGCCGGCGACGGTCGGCACCGAGCCGCTGTTGGCGAGTTTGCGGGCGATCTCGCGCAGGGTCAGGTTCTGCGTCGCCCACTGCCTGACGCGATTGAGCGAGGTGCGCCCGCCATTGAAGGTGCTTTCGTCCGGAAGCTGCGGCAGCGGGCCGTCCGGCGGATAGGCCGAGAGATCGATGCCGCTCCAGCTCGACAGCAGATCGATGCCGACGCGATCGGGGAGCAGCGTCTGCAGGTACTCCTGCCTGTCGCGCGCCTCGGCCTCGGAAGCCGCGACGATCGGCAATATGCCCGGCAGGATCTTGAAGCTTTCCGGCCGCCGACCGTGACGGGCGAGACGGTCGTTGATGTCCTGCCGGTACCTGATGCCGTCTTCCCTGGTGCTGTAGATGGCGAAATGCGCATCGGCATGAGCAGCCGCAAAATTCTTGCCGTCCTCGGACGAGCCGGCCTGGACGATCAGCGGATGGCCCTGTGGCGGGCGCGAGACGTTGAGCGGCCCGCGCACCTTGAAATGCGCGCCGCGATGGTCGAGCACATGGACTTTGTCCGGATCGGCGAAATAGCCGGTTTCCTTGTCGAACAGCAGGGCTTCATCCTCCCAGCTGTCCCACAGCCCCTTGACGATATCGAGGAATTCGGCCGCGCGCTGGTAGCGGAAGGCATGCTCGATATTGCCGTCGCGGCCGAAATTGCGCGCCTCCTCGTCCATGGCCGAGGTGACGACGTTCCACGACGCCCTGCCCCCGCTGATATGGTCGAGCGAGGCGAACAGGCGGGCCACATTGTAGGGCTCGCTGTAGGAGCTCGACGCGGTGGTGATGAGACCGATATGCTTGGTCACACCGGCGAGCGCCGAAAGCAGCGTCAGCGGCTCGAGGCGGGCATTGGCGTAATGCGCGACGCCGCTCTTCACAGAATCCCAGATCGATACGTGGTCGGCGACGAAGATCGTGTCGATCCTGGCGCGCTCGGCGGCCTGGACGAGCTCTCGATAGTAGTCGAAGCCAAGCACTTCCCGGCCGGGCGCGCGCGGGTGCCGCCAAGACATGCGGTGATCGCCCTGGGGGTTGAAGAAGAACGCGCTCAGGATCAGTTGATTTCGCGCCATGCCGGCCTCCTTGCAGCTTCGCGAGAGAGCCGGCGTTGCATCGGCAGCGCCGTTGAAATCTCTCGATTAGGTGAAAGGCTAGATTGCGCTTGTCGTTAATTCGAGTAATTTTATAGAGATAATATACTAAATGAGCGGAAGCGATTGCCCTTGATTAGGGCACCGGCAGAAAGCGATTTCGAGGTCTTGATGTCCCCTTCAGTGCTGAACGTGGAGAAACTTTCCATCGCCTATGGCGGGAAAAGAGGATGGCAATCCGCCGTCAATGGCGTCTCGCTCTCCATAGGCCAGGGCGAAGCGTTGGGGTTGGTCGGCGAGTCAGGTTCGGGCAAGAGCTCCGTGGCTTTGGCCATATTGCGCTATCTGCCGGGCAATGCCCGGCTGGCGGCCTCGGCGCTGGAGTTCCAAGGTCGGGAAATACGCGGCCTCTCCGGCGAGGAGCTGCGCGGCCTGAGAGGCGATCGTATCGCGGCGGTCTACCAGCATCCAGGGGCCGCGCTCAGCCCGGCCATGACGATCGGCCGACAGATCGGCGAGACGATCATGCGCCATCGTCCGGTCCGCCATGAGGAGGCGCGTTGGCGCTCGGCCGAGTTGCTCCGGCGTGTGCGGGTCGCCAATCCCGAGCGGGTGCTCGACCTCTACCCGCATGAGCTTTCCGGCGGCATGCAGCAGCGCGCCAACATCGCGATTGCCATCGCGCTCGACCCGGCGCTGCTGGTATTGGACGAACCGACGACAGCGCTCGACGCCAGCGTGCAGTCGGAAGTGATTGCAATCCTCGACGATCTGCGCCGCGACCACAAGACCAGCATCCTTTTGATCAGCCACGACATCAACCTGATCCGCCGCTCCTGCGACCGTGTTGCGGTGATGCAGTCGGGCGCCGTGGTCGAGAGCGGCGGCGCCGAGAAGGTTTTCGAGAATCCCGCCCATGCCTATACCAAGGCGCTGATCGCCTCGATCCCGGCGCTCAATTTCACCAAGCGCGATGGCCGGCTGGCCGAGATCGGCGCGGCAGGCCACATCCAGGCGGCCGCTCGCCAAACCGGGCCGGATCCGGAACGCCGGACCGCGATTGCCTGCAAGAGCGTCAGTCATTCATTCGGTTCGCAGCCGGTGCTGCACAATGTCGAGCTCCGCATCGGACAAGGCGAGACCTTCGGCCTGATCGGTGAATCCGGCTCGGGCAAGTCGACGCTGGCAAGGATCGTCACCGGCCTGCAGACACCCAGCCAAGGATCGGTCGAGCTGTTCGGCAAGACCGTCGCGCCGCGCGCCGAGAGACGGGCGCCGGGCGAACGGCGCGACGTGCAGATGGTTTTCCAGTCGCCCGACCGCACGCTCAATCCGCGCCATCGGATCGGGCGGATCATCAGCCGGCCACTGCGGCGGCTTGCCGGCCTTGGCCGCAGAGATGCGAAGAACCGCGTCGCCGATCTGCTACGTTCCGTCAGGCTGACCGACACGACCGTGGAACAGAAGCCGCGCTCGCTCTCCGGCGGCCAGCGGCAGAGGGCGGCGATCGCGCGCGCCTTCGCCGGCGCGCCGAAAGTGGTGGTGCTGGACGAACCGACCTCGGCGCTCGACGTGTCGGTGCAGGCGACGGTGCTCAACCTGCTCAACGACCTCCAGCGCGACCAGGACACGACCTATCTGTTCATCAGCCACGACCTCAGGGTCGTGCGCTACATGGCCGACCGGATAGGCGTGCTTTATCGCGGCCGGCTAATCGAGACCGGCTCATCGGAACAGGTTTTTCGCGGACCCAATCACCCTTATACGAAGCTGCTTTTGGCGGCGTCTTCGGACGAGGCGCCGGCAGTTTCGGTCCAAGCGGCCGCAGAGACAGCGCATGGCGGGTGCGCGTTCGCCGATCGTTGTCCTCTTGCCTTGGCCGGTTGCCGGGAAGCGGAGCCGGCTGCCGCCGATGTGGGCGACGGCCATCTGATCGCCTGCTGGCGAACGGATGCACTGCTGGCCAGCTAGCCGATCCGATTTCCACTTTTCGGATCGAAGAGATGCAGCGCCGCCGGATCGGCGGCGAGACCGATCGTGTCGCCCGGCCTCACGTCGCTGCGGCCCATAACGAAGACGCAGATCTGCTGATTGGCCAGCCGGACATAGAATTGCGTCGACAGGCCGAGCGGCTCGACCACCTCGACGTCCGCCTTGAGCGCGCCATCGTCGACCAGCTTGATGTGTTCCGGCCGCAGGCCGATGGTGAGGTCATCGCCGTCGCTCAGCGGCAGGCCATCCGGCAGCCGCAGCTTCTGGCCGTCGGCGAGCACGGCATCCACCTTGCCGCCCTTGGCGACCTTAGCCGGCAAGAAATTCATGCCCGGCGAGCCGATGAAACCGGCGACGAAGGTGTTGGCCGGACGGTCGTAGAGCTCGAGCGGACGACCGACCTGCTGCACGTAACCATCATGCATGACGACGATGCGGTCGGCCATGGTCATCGCCTCGACCTGGTCGTGGGTGACATAGACCGACGTGGTCTTGAGCTGCTGGTGCAGCGCCTTGATCTCGGCGCGCATATGGACACGCAATTTGGCGTCGAGATTGGAGAGCGGCTCGTCGAACAGGAACACCTTCGGGTCGCGCACGATGGCGCGGCCCATCGCGACTCGCTGGCGCTGGCCGCCGGAAAGCTGGCGCGGCAGGCGGCCGAGATAGGCGTCGAGGCCGAGCCGCTTGGCGGCCGCGCCCACCCTGCCGTCGATCGTCGTCTTCTCTGCCTTCTTCAGCATCAGGCTGAAGCCCATGTTCGACGAGACATCCATATGCGGATAGAGCGCGTAGGACTGGAACACCATGGCGATGTCGCGGTCCTTCGGCGCGACGTCGTTGACCAGCCGCTCGCCGATATGGATCTCGCCGCCGGTGACCTCTTCGAGGCCGGCGATCATGCGCAAGAGCGTGGACTTGCCGCAACCGGACGGACCAACCAGCACGACGAACTCGCCATCAGCTATCTCCAGATCGACGCCGTGCAGGATGCGCAGCGCGCCATAATCCTTCTCGACGTTTTGCAGCGTGACGGAAGCCATCTTTTATCCTTTGACCGCGCCGGCGGTGAGGCCGGTGACGAGATAGCGTTGCAGGAAGGCGAAGAAGACGCAGACCGGGATCAGCGCCAGGATGGAAGCCGCCATCATCTGCCCCCAGTCGACGGCGAACTTGCCGATGAAGGTGAGCAGGCCGACGGCAAAGGTCTTCTGCTCGTCGCTGGAGATCAGCATCAGCGCAAACAGCAATTCGCTCCAGGCGGCGGTGAAGACGAAACCGAGCGTCGCGCCCATGCCGGGCAAGGTCAGCGGCACGATCACGCGGCGCATCGCCTCAGCGCGCGTGCAGCCGTCGATCATCGCGGCTTCCTCCAGGTCCTTCGGGATGCCGTCGAAGAAGGACTGCATGAGGAAGGTGGCGAAGGCTGTGTTGAAGGCGGTGTAGATGATGATCAGGCCGATCAGGCTGTTGGTCAGGCCGAGATCGCCCATGATGCGGTAGATCGGCGGGATGACCATGACCAGCGGAAAGGTCTGGGTGAGCAGCAGCAGGATCGCCAGCGTCGCCTTGCCGCGGAAGGTGAAGCGCGACATGGCATAGCCGGCGAGCGTGGCGATGACGGTGACGAATGCTGCCGTCGACACCGAGACGATGACGCTGTTGAGGAAGTAGCGCGAGAAGTCGGAGGCTTCGAGCACGGTGGCGAAGTTCTTCAGCGTCGTCTGCGACGGCCAGAAGGTGATGCCTTCGGAATAGAGCAGGCGCTCGGGCGTCACCGAGATCTTCAGCGTCCAGAAGATCGGGAACAGCGCGAAGACCACGTAAGCCGCGATCGCGGCGTAGAGGCCGACGCCGCCGAGAAGCCGTGAGGAGGTGGAGCGACCGGCGATCATCAGACGTGCCTCACCAGCGTGCGGCGGATGGCGATCAGCCCGATGGCATAGGCAATGAGCAACACCAGAAGCAGCACCGCAACGGCCGAAGCGTAGCCTTTGTCGAGCGACTTGAAGGCGCTGACATAGATGTAGACCGGCACCGTGCTGGTCGAGCCGGCAGGCCCGCCCTCGGTCATGACGAAGATCAGGTCGGCGAAAGTGGCGATCCAGATGGTGCGCAGCATGACCGTGATGACGATGGTGGGCGCCAGGAAAGGCAGCGTCACCTTGGTGAAGCGCTGCCACGGCGAGGCGCCGTCGATGGCCGCCGCCTCATGCAGTTCGGACGGGATCGACTTGAGCGCGGCGAGCAGCGTGATGGCGAAGAAGGGGATGCCGAACCAGATGTTGGCGACGATCGGTCCCCACATGGCGGTGGCGGGATCGGAGAGCACATTGGTCGGCTCGGCCTTGAGGCCCAGCGCGAACAGCCAGTGCGGCAACGGCCCGATGATCGGATTGAACAGCCAGGCCCAGGTGAGGCCCGAGAGAAAGGATGGCACCGCCCAGGGCAGGAACACCACCGCCTGCACGACCTTGCGGCCGTAGAAAGGCTTGTCGAGGAGCAGCGCGAGACCCAGACCGAGGAAGAACTGGAAGAACAGGCTGGCGACCGTCCACCACAGCGTGTTGATCAGCGCCTGGCCGAGCACCTGGTCGGAGAGCATCGCCTGGTACTGGGCAAGGCCGACATATTGCGACTTGAAGGCCGAGAATTTGCGGAAGGAGTAGCTGATGCCGATGATGAGCGGCACCAGAAGCACCAGGACCAAAAGCACGATAGCCGGCGAAAGATAGAGCCACGGCTCGATCGCGGCCTTGCTCAGCCGCCGCTTTCGCGGCCGGGCGGCGGATCGGATTTCGGACACTGCGTAGGTCATACGGTGCTCGCGTTGGGGAATGGGGACCGGCATTGGCGACAGCGCCCTTCTCCCCGTTTACGGGGAGAAGATGCCGGCAGGCAGATGAGGGGCGGCGCGAACTTACGAAGGTCTGGCGCTGCCCCTCATCCGGTCCTTCGGACCACCTTCTCCCCGTAAACGGGGAGAAGGAAGAGGCCTGCGCTTACTTCTTGTTTTTCGCCAGCCAGTCCTGCTGTTCCTTGGTCAAAAACTTGGCCCATTCGTCGGCCACGTCCTTGGCCGGCTTCTGGCCGAGCAGCACTTCCTGGAAGTTCTTGATGGCCACCTGGTCGACGAAGTTGCCGAGGTTCTCCAGATGGGTCGGCGGCGTCACCATTTCATATTTCGAGCTGTCGCTGAGCTCGGTGAACCAGCCCTTGAACTGCTCGGTCTTGAAATGCGCGTCCTGGTCGGCGCCGTTGTGGATCGGGATGACGCCGACTTCTTTGGCCCATTCCAGATTGTCCTTGGGCGACAGCAGGGTGGCCATCAGCTTCCAGGCTTCGTCCTTGTGCTGGGAATTGGCGAACATCGCCCAGCCGGCATAGCCCAGCGTCGGATAGGACTTGCCGCTCGGGCCTACCGGAAGCGGCGCGACGGCGAAGTCGTCGGCGCTCATCTTGTCGGCGATGCCGAGCAGCGCGTCCGGATCCTGGTTGAGCATGGCGCAGGTGCCGGAATAGAAGCCGGTGACCGTTTCGTTGAAGCCCCAGCTCACGGCGTCCTTCGGCGCCAGGCCGTCCTTGTACATGTCGGCCAGCATCTGCAGGCCCTTGATCGAGCCCGCGTCATTTATGGTCGAGACACCGTCGTCGGTGAAATAGCCGCCCTTGCCGTCGGCGATGTTCATGAACATGTGCATGCCGTTGAAGGCGCCGGGGCCGCCGCGCAGGCAGTAGCCGTATTTGCCGGGGATGGCCGAGATCTTCTTGGAGAAGGAGACGAACTCGTCGAGGTTTTCCGGCGGCCGGTCGAGGCCGGCTTCCTTGAACAGCTTCTTGTTCCAGAACAGCGCGTTCACATAATAGCCGTAGGGGATCATGAACTGCGTGTTGTTGACGGTCGAGCCGAACTGCTTGGCGCGGTCGCCGAGCGTCTTTGCGTCAGGCCACTTGGCCATGAACGGACCAAGATCCTCGAGTTGGCCGTTGTTGGCGTAGAGGCCCATCCAGCGCTCCGGCATCTCGACCACATCGGGCGTGTCGCCGGCCTGCACCATGGTCAGGAACTTCTCGAAGGCCTGGCCCCAGGGCAGCGAGACCACCTCCACCTTGATGCCGGGATTGGCGCTCTCGAATTCGGCGATCTGCTTCTTCAGGAATTCGGTGCGCGGCGGGCTGGTGATGACCTCGACCAGCTTGATGGTGGTGTCGGCCAGCGCGCCGCTGGCGGAAATCGCCAGGCCGGCGACGGCGGCAAGCATGAAGGTCAGTCTTTTCATGTTCAGGACTCCCATTTTGAACACTCGTTATTTTTTTGACTTGTCGAAGGCCTGGGCGATATCGGCCCAGAGGTCTTCGACATTTTCCAATCCGACATTGAAGCGGATGGTTCGGGGGCTGACGCCGAAGCGCGCCATCGAATTGATGCCCGGCGTCTGCTCGAGCGAGGCTTTCGCCGGCACGACCAGGCTTTCATGGCCGCCCCAGCTGACGCCGATGCGAAAATATTTCAGCGCGTCGACGAAGGCCGGAATGTCGACATCCTCGGTGACCTCGAAGGAGAACAGCCCGGCGTAGCCGGCTAATGTCTTCTTGCCGGGGTGGTTGGAATAGGCTGGGTGGTTGACCCGCTCGACCTTGCCATGCGCCTTCAGTCGCTCGGCGATGACAAGCCCGCTCTTCATGTGGTGCGGGAGTCTCAGCGGCAACGTGCGCAGGCCGCGCAGCAGGAGCCAGCCTTCGAAGGGCGACAGCTTGCCGCCAAGCTGGGAATAGGTCTGCTCGTTGATGTGCTTGATGTGGGCGGCCGAACCCGCGACCACGCCGGCGACGGTGTCGCTGTGGCCGCTCAGATATTTCGAGGCCGAATGCAGCACCAGGTCGACGCCATGCGAGATCGGCTTCTGGAAGACGGGGGTGGCCCAGGAATTGTCGATCGTGGTGACGATGCCCTGCTCCTTTGCCAGCCGCGTCAGATGCTCCAGGTCCTGCAGCTCGAACATCATCGAGGTCGGGCTTTCGAGATAGAGCAGCTTGGCGCCGGGAAGAGCGGCGGCAACCGCGTCGGGATCAGCGCCGTCGACATAGTCGACCTTGATGTGCAACCGCGGGAACAGCCGCTCGAACAGCCGGTAGGCGTCGCCATAGCAGTTGCGCACGGCGACCATGCGCTCGCCGGCGCCGACGAAGGCGAGCACCGTGGCGCTGATCGCCGCCATGCCGCTGGAGAAGCCGCGCGCGGCTTCCGCGCCCTCGAGCGCAGCGACCCGCGCCTCGAACTCCATCACCGTCGGATTGTCGCCACGCGAATAGATCGGCTGCTTTCTCCGGCCGGCAAAGGTGTCGGCCATGTCGGCGTAATTGGCGAAGGTGAACAGCGAGGTCTGGTAGATCGGCGGCACCACCGCGCCACCGGGGAACGGATCGTCATGCGCCAGAAGCGTCGCCGCCTCGCCGAGATAGTCGCTGGCCAGGGAGGCCGGGTCGAAAGTGTTGGGCTGCTCGTTCATCTGCGGTCCGAAAGTTTGAGGTTGGCGGCACCGCGCTTCAGGTCGTCCTCGACGGTGGCGATCAGCTTCAGCGCTTCGGCGCGGGCGCCTTCCGGATCATGCGCGGCGATGCGGTCGAAGATGGTGCGGTGATAGGGAAAGCTGGCATGGCCGAAGTCGCGCACGCCGAGCGGATGCTCCCAGAAGCGGTGGAACATCTCGTACATGGCGGCGATGATCTGCTCGAACAGCGGGTTGCCCGAGGCACGGAAGACCGCTTGGTGGAATTCCCAGTCCTCCTCCGAGGACATGCCGGCGCGGGTGCGGAAGGCCTCCTCCATCAGGTCGAGCTTGCGCTCGATCTCGGCGATCTCGGCCTTGCCGGCGCGAATGGCGCAAAGGGCCGCTGCCTCCGCCTCCAGCGCGCGGCGAATTTCCAGCGTCGCCATCAGGCCGGCGAAATCATTGCCGCCGGCCAGCGTCAGCGGCATGTGCAGCATGTCGGGCGAGACAGCAGCCTTGAGATAGGTGCCCGAGCCCTGCCGCCGTTCGACGAGGCCCAGCCCTTCCCAGCGCGTCAGCGCCTCGCGCACCGTGTTGCGGCTGACCTTGAGGCGCTCGGCCAGGATACGCTCGGTCGGCAGCTTCTCGCCCGGGCCCAGAGCTTCCTGCCGCACGAAGCCGGCCAAGGCCTTCAGCACCGCGTCATCGCGGGCCGTGGTCTGGATGGGGGGCAGGAAATCGGTCACGCAGGTTGAGTCTGAAGTGGTTCAATGGTCCAACCAATTTCTGCACAGGCGGAAAGATGAGTCAACAGTCGAAATGGTAACGACCGAACGGCGGAGGGGCCCGCCATCCGGCCTGTCGTTCAGGCGCCGATGCGTGCCGGCTTGGCTGCACGCTCCTGGCGCCAGCGCGCGAACATTTCCTCGCGAACCCGCCGCGAACCCGAAAGCCGATCCTTTGCCTCCGCCAGGACGGCTGGCGAAGCCTCGGCGGGCGTGCCAGAGCGGAAGGGCGGCGCCGGGGCATATTCGAGCGAGAGCTGCACGATTTCGGCTTCCGCTTGACCGAGCAGCCTTGCGACCAGCGCCAGGCCGAAATCGATCCCCGAGGTGACGCCGCCGGCGGTGATCAGCTTGCCGTCCTCGACGATCCGCGCATCGACAGGGATCGCGCCGAACTCTTCCAGGAAATCATGTGCATACCAGTGCGTGGTGGCACGCTTGCCCTTGAGCAGTCCGGCCGCGCCGAGCACCAGGGCGCCGCTGCACACCGAGGTGATGTAACGCGCCTCAACCGCGCGCTCCCAGACGAAATCGAGAACCGCCTTGTCCTCCAGCAGCGTGTTGACGCCGCCACCGCCTGGAATGCACAGCACGTCGAGCGGCGGGCAATCGTCGAAGGTCGCCGTCGGCGTAAGCGACAGCAGCGTCGAGGACGTCACCGGATCGCGATCCTTCCAGATCAGTTCCACCTCGGCGCCCTTGACTGTCGCCATGACCTCATAAGGCCCGGTGAGGTCGAGCTGCTGGACGTTGGGGAAGACGAGAATGCCGAAACGAAGGGTCATGGAAATCTCCACAGTTTAACTTGAGACAGGTTGACTTCGGGCAATCTACGGCACCATGCTTTGGCCCGATTGCCAATCACCCCTCGTTTCAGGCCAAAGCCATGCGCCGTATCGAAATCCTCGCCTATCCCGACATCCAGCTCCTCGATGTCAGCGGACCGCTGCAGGTCTTCGCCAGCGCCAACGACTTCAGGACGCAGGCCGGCGAAGCGCCCGCCTATGACGCCGTGGTCGTCGCCGCTTCGCCGCGGATCAGGACATCGTCCGGCCTGGTGCTGGAGGCAGCGGCGCTGCCGGCACACGGGACCGAGATCGACACGGTGATCGTGCCCGGCGGCTGGGGCGTCAACGCGGCATGCGAGGAGGCTGAACTGGTGAATTGGATCATCGGCCGTTCGCGCGATGCGACGCGGACTGCCTCCGTCTGCAGCGGCGCCATGCTGCTGGCCGAGGCCGGTCTGCTCGACGGCCGCCGCGCGGTGACCCATTGGGGACGCTGCGCGGAGTTCGCCAAGCGCTTTCCCGCGGTTCGGCTCGACCCCGACCCGATCTTCGTTCGCGACGGCAATGTCTGGACCTCCGCCGGCGTGACGGCGGGCATCGACCTGGCGCTGTCCTTCGTCGAGGCCGACCTCGGCCGGCGCACGGCGCTGGCGGTGGCGCGCGAGCTGGTCGTCTTCCTGAAGCGTCCCGGAGGTCAGGCGCAGTTCAGCCAGACCCTCAAGCTGCAGCAAGGCGACGGGCGCTTCGACCGGCTGCATGGCTGGATCCTCGACAATCTGAGCGCCGACCTTTCGCTGGAGCAACTGGCCGAGCACGCCAATATGAGCCGGCGCAGTTTCTCGCGGCGCTACCAGGAGGCGACCGGGCGGACACCCGCCCGTGCCATCGAGGAGATCCGCATCGAAGCGGCGCGGCGGATGCTGGAGCGGGGGCAGACGGTCGGCCAGACAGCCCGGCGCTGCGGCTTCGGCTCGGAAGAAACGATGCGGCGCGGCTTTCTACGCGTCCTCGGCACCAACCCGCGTGACTACCGCGAGCGGTTCTGATCGCGACATCCGCGCGTGCGGAGTAGTTTCGCGATCTCCGTCACGACGGATCCTCCGTCACGCCGCACGACAATGTCATCGAGACGGCTATGCCCTGCCCCGGCGCAAGCACGGTCAGGCCGCCGAAATCCGGCAGGTTGTGGCCGTTGGCCGAGTGGCTCATCGGCTCGAAGCAGAAGAAGTCTTCGCGGTAGTGCGGATCGAACGTCCTGTCGGAGACGAAAACGAAATAGCGCGACAGCGCCGGGGCGGTTTCGATCTCGAGCCGCATATGCCGTTCAGGCCAGACGATGGACGCCGCACCGTCCCAGCCTTCAAAACCGTTGTTGACCCAGCCGCGCGGCAACGTTCTCGGCTGCTTGAAATCAAGCGCCTCGGGCACCGGGACGCGGGTGTCCGGGAGCCAGCCCGCTTTTTCCGTCCAATAAGCCTTCGCCGGAGCCTCGAGCGTGGTTGCCCGCGTCTGCGGAAAATAGGGATGCCAGCCGAGCCCGAACGGCATTGGCCGCTCGCCGAGATTCGTCACGCCGAGCGTTGTCCTGAGCGCCGCGCCGTCGCATTCAAAACGCTGTGATGCGCGGTAGCGGTAAAGTTTGCCATGGAATTCGAACGACAGCGAAACGCGTGCCTCCTGCTCGTCCGCAGTCCAGTCGCCGAGCCAGCCGTCGCCGTGCAGGTAGTGCTTGTCCCAGGGGGTGTTGGGCTTCAGGCGATATTCGGTCCGATCGAATGGAAAACGATTGCCTTCGACCCTGTTGCCGAACGGCACCAGCGGAAAACAACCGGCCTTCAGCGGATCGCGATCCGACCCTTCGGGCGGCGGGCGCAGCAATGGTTGCCAGCCATTGCCAGGATTGGCATCCAGCCGCCAGATCAACCCGCCTTGCGTCGAGAGCACGCAGCGAAGACGGTCGCTGGCGATCTCGATATCGGCCATCGTCAGCCCTTGATGCCGGTCGCGGCGATGCCGCGCACGAAGTGCCGTTGCAAGGCGAGGAAGAAGATCGCCGTCGGCAGCGTCGCCACGACGGCCGAGGCCATCAGCACGCTCTGCTTCATCGACATGCCGGCGCCGCCGACCAGCGTGGCCAGCCCGACCGGTAGCGTGCGGGTCTCGTCGGAATTGGTGGCGATCAGCGGCCAGAAGAAATTGTTCCAGCTGGCGACGAAGGTGAAGATCGCCACGGTGGCAAGTCCCGGCTTGGTCAGCGGCAACAGGATGCGCCAGAAAAAGCCGAAACGGCCGCAGCCATCCATGATGGCGGCATCCTCCAGCTCCCGCGGCACGGCCTGGAAGAACTGGGTCAGCAGGAAGACGCCGAAGGCATTGGCGGAAGCCGGCACGGTGAGGCTGAAGACGCTGTCGACAAGGCCGTAGCTGTTGAGGCCGAGGAACAGCGGCACGAAGAGGAGTTCATAGGGGAGCAGGAAGGTCGCGAAGATCACGCCCATGATGACGCGGCGGCCGGGGAATTGCATGCGCGCCAGCGGATAGGCGGCCAAGGCATCGACCGCCAGGGTCAGCACGGTGGTCAGGATGCCGACGACGGCCGAGTTGCGGAACCAGGTCAGCATGGGGAAGCGCTGGAACAGCGCGCCATAGGCCTCCAGCGTCGGCGCGTCCGGAATCCATGCCGGCGGATAGGCATAGATCTCGCTTTCCGGCTTGATCGAGGTGACCAGCATCCACAGGATCGGCGCGCCCCAGAGCGCCGTCACGACGATCATCAGCACATAGGCGAGCGTGCGCCCGCCAAGCGATTTCCCGGCACGGTTGGAGCGCTGGTCCTGCATCAGATCGCCTTCATCAGCTTCATCTGGGCCAGCGAGAAGACCAGCGTGATCAGGAGCAGCACCACGCCCGCGGCGGCGGCCGGGCCCATCTCGAAATTCTGAAACGCGGTGAGGTAGATATATTGCACGATGACGAAGGTGCTCGCCTCCGGCCCGCCCTGCGTCATCACATAAGCCTGGCCGAAGACGCGCCAGCCATTGATGATGGTGAGCGCGGTGACCAGCGCCATGGCCGGCCGCAGCAAGGGCAAGGTGATGTAGACGAAGCGCTGCCACGGGCCGGCGCCGTCGAGCGTGGCGGCATCATGCAATTCCTCGGAAATGTCCTGCAGCGCCGCCAGGAAGATGATCATGTTGGTGTTGACGGTCCACCAGATGGTGGTGATGGCCAAAGCCGGCATCGACCAGTGCGGATCCTTGAGCCAGGCGATGGGCTCGATGCCGATGGTGGTGAGATAGTAGTTGACGAGGCCGGTGCCCTTGTCGAACAGCCAGCCCCACAGGATACCGACCGTCGAGACCATGACGACATAAGGCAGGAACACCACGGTCCTGACGAAGGCCGTTCCCTTGAGCTTCTGGTCGAGCAGCATGGCCAAAGCTAGACCCAGAACGACCATCGGGATCGCCGTCAAGAAGACGAAATAGAAGGTGTTCCTGATCGCGGTCAGGAACAGCGGATCGGCGAAGATCTGCCGGTAATTGTCGAGGCCGATGAATTCGGGCGTGCCGAGGATATCCCAGCGCATGAAGCTGATGCCGACGGCGGCGAGCGTCGGCAACAGCATGAAGGCGATGAACAGCGCCAGATAGGGCGACAGGAAGAGATAGGCGGCAAGCGTCATGCCGCTGCGCACCGCCCCTCCTTCCTGCACCGATGCGCGGCGGGCCCCGGAACGGCCCGCCGGTTGTGATGCCAGCGATGTCATCAGCCCTTCTTCAGCTGCGCGTCGAGCCCTTCCTTCATCGCCTTCAAGGCGTCCGGCACCGGCTTGGAGCCGCTAAGGGCTGCCTGCAGATTGGTGACCAAAGGCGTCGGCTTGTCGAAGGAGAAGACCGAGAGATATTGCGGGATCAGCGGCTCGTAGACGATGTTCGGCAGGTCGTCGACGAAGGACTTGAAATATTTGTACTGCTCGGTGCCGGTGAAGGCGGCGCTTTCGCGCACCGCCTTGCTCTGCGGGATGATGCCGACAGTGGTGGCGGGTGCTGCGAAGTTGTCGAAGAACCACTTCATGAAGGTGCCGTCGGCGGCGAGCTTGTCGTCGTTCTTCTGCTTCGACACCGACATGCAATGCGAGTTCGCCCAGACGGCCGCCTTCTGGCCAAACACCGGCAGCTGCGCGGTCATGAAATTCATCTTCTGCGCCATGCGCAGATTGACCTCCCAGGGGCCGATGAACTTCATGGCGACCTGCTTCGAGGCGAAGGCGTCCTCGCCCTTGTTGCCGCCGACCTCGGGGTTGGTCACGCCATGCACGTTGATCAGGTCGACGAGATATTGCAGCGCCTTCTGCGAGGCCTCGCTGTCGACCGCGGCCAGACCCTTGTCGTCAAGGAAGGTGCCGCCATTCTGGTACATCAGGCTGAACCAGATCCAGCGCGCCGTCGCCCAGGTGTTGGGCAATTCGAAGCCGTAGCGCGTGACCTTGCCGCTGCCGTCCTTGACCGTGAGCTTCTTTGCCCATTCGAGGAATTCCTCGCCGGTCTTCGGCGGCTTGGCCGGATCGAGCCCCGCCTCCTGCACCATGTCGACATTGTAGTAGAAGCCGAGCGGGTGCACATCGAGCGGCGCGGCATAGACCTTGCCGTCGAAGGTCACGCCGGTGCGGCCGGCATCCGGAACCTGCGACAGGTCGAGGCCGGACGAGGCGATGACGTCGTCGATCGGGCGGATGACCTTGCGCGTGGCGAATTCCGGCAGCTCGGTGATGTGGAAGAGCACCAGGTCCGGCGCGCGGCCGCCGGCCGAGGAGACCACCCATTTGGAGAACAGCGTATCCCAGTCGTAGCCGGTCGGCTCGACGGTGACGCCCTTGCCGCCCTTGTTGAAGGTGTCGATGACGCCGTTGAGCGCGGTGGTGTTGTCGGCGCCGGTCCAGCCATGCCAGAGCGTGACCTTTTCGTCGGCGGCGAAGGCGCCGCGCGGCAGCGCACCGGCTAGTGCTGCACTTGCGCCGAGCGCGAGCGCCTGGCGACGCGTCAGCAGGAACTTCTCGATAACATCAGTCGCCATGGTTTCCTCCCATTATGGCTTGTGTGTCAGGGGTGGTGAAGCACGCTCAGGCCGCCATCCGCGACGAGGCAGGCGGCGTTGATGAAGGGGCATTCGTCGGAGACGAGAAAGACCGCCGCCATGGCGATCTCTTCCGGCGTGGCGATCCGCCCGCCCGGATGCAGCGCCAGCGTCTTGGCGCGCGCGGCCTCGGGATCCTCAAAACTGTTCCAGTAATCGATGACCTTCTGGGTAGCGACATAGCCGGGTGCCAGCGCGTTCACGCGCACATTGTTGCCGGCATATTCGATCGCCAGCGATTTGGTCAGGCCGAGCAAGGCATGCTTGGCGACGGGATAGGGAAAAGTGTACGGGATGATGGTGAAGGCGTGGGTGGAGGCGATGTTGAGGATCACGCCGCCGCCCTCCCCGATCATGCCGGGGAGTGCTGCCCTGGCGCAATGCCAGGCGCCTTTCACATTGACGTCGAGATTGCGTGTCCAGTCATCCTCGCCGGCCTCCAGCGGCGTCGAGAAGACATTGACTCCGGCATTGTTGATGACGGCATTGATCGGGCCGATGGCCTTCGTCGCCGCCGCCATCGCGGCGTCGATCGCCTTGGCGTCGGCGATGTCGGCCGTGGCATGCGCGACTTTGCCCAAACGTGCCGCGCTTTCGGCGAGAAGGTCCGCGTCACGGTCGACCAGGAACAGCTCGGCCTTCTCGCGCAGGCAGGCCTCGGCGATGGCGTAGCCGATGCCTTGCGCCGCGCCGGTGAGGAAGATGCGTTTTCCCTCGAGCCGTGCCATCAGCGCCGCCCCAATGCCGAGGAGCGCAGATTGTCGAGCAGGACCGCCAGAAGCAGGATCACGCCGCGCACGATGTATTGGTAGAAGGCCGGGATGTTGAGCAGGTTCATCGCGTTCTCGGCGATGCCCATGATCAGCACGCCGACGATGACGCCCGACATCGTGGCCCTGCCGCCGGCCAGCGAGACGCCGCCGAGCACACAGGCCGAGATCACCGAGAGCTCCAGCCCGACCGCGGCGTTGGGCTGGCCGGAGGTGATGCGCGAGGCAAGCAGGATGCCGGCGATGCCGCAGACCACGCCCTGCAGCGTGAAGATCCAGATGCGCGTCCGGTCGACATTGACGCCGGCAAGGCGCGAGGCCTCCGGATTGCCGCCGATGGCCAGCGTGTTCTTGCCGAAGACGGTGCTGTTTAGCACGAAGCCGAAGATGGCGAAGAGCACCGCCAGCACCCAGATCGGTGTCGGGATGCCAAGCAGCTTCGACAGGGCGAGCTGGTAGAAATCCGGGCTGTTGATGCCGACGGCGCGGCCGTCCGAGGAGATCAGCGCGAAGCCGCGCACGATCTGCATGGTGGCCAGAGTGGTGATGAGAGCGTTGATGCGGAACTTGGCGATGACGACGCCGTTGACCCAGCCGACGACGGCGCCGCAGGCGATGGCAGCGATGAGGCCAAGCAGGATCGAGCCGGTGTAGTTGGATGCCATCACCGCGACCATGCCGGCAAAGGCGACGATGGAGCCGACCGACAGGTCGAAATCGCGCGCCGCGAGGCAGAACATCATCGTGCAGGCGACGATGCCGACGGTGACCACCGACTGCAGCAGGCCAAGCATGTTGCGGTCGGTGAGAAAGTTCGGCACGAGCAGCGACACCAGCGCGAAGGCGACGATGAAGATGACGACGAGGCCTTGTTCGCCGAGCAGGACCTTCTTCAATCGATCGGTCATTACAAATCCTCAGGATGCGATCGCGTCGGGGGTTTTCTTGTCGGGGAGCGCCGCGGCCAGGATCGCCTTCTCGGCGAACTGGTCTCGCGCGAGCTCGGCGCTGATACGCCCGCCGCACATCACCAGGATGCGGTCGCAGATACCCATCACTTCCGGCAGCTCGGAGGAGACGACGACGATCGCCATGCCGTCCTCGGCGAGCTGGTAGAGCAGCTCGTAGATCTCCGACTTGGCGCCGACATCGATGCCGCGTGTCGGCTCGTCGACGATGAGCACGCGTATGTCCTGCTCCGACAGCCAGCGGCCGAGGATGACCTTCTGCTGGTTGCCGCCGGAGAGGTTGACGATGTCCTGCCTGCGGGACGGCGTGCGCACCTTGAGCTTCTTGATGAAGGTTTCCGCGGTGGCGATCTCGCTGGCGCGGCTCAACACGCCGAAGCGCGTGTGATGGCGCCTGGAGGAGATGTTGATGTTCTCCTCGATCGAGCGGCCCTGGATGATGCCGTCATGCTTGCGGTCTTCCGAGCAGAGCACGATGCCGGCCCGGATCGCGTCATGCGGGCTGGCGGCGGCAACCGTATTGCCGTCGACCGTGATCGTGCCGCCCGAGCGCGAGTCGGCGCCGAAGACCAACCGCATCAGCTCGGAACGGCCGGCGCCGATGAGGCCGAAGAAGCCGACGATCTCGCCGGCGCGGGCTTCGAAGCTGGCCGGCGTCCGCAACCTGGCGCCGCTCAAGCCATCGACCTTGAGGCGAACCTCTCCCGTCTTGCGCGGACGAAAACCCCAGATGTCGGAAATCTCGCGGCCGACCATCTCGGTGACGACCTGATCGCGCGTCACGCCTTTGAGCGATTGATGATGCGCGGCGAGCTTGCCGTCGCGCAGCACCGTCAGGCTGTCGCAGAGCCGGAAGACCTCGTCGAGGCGGTGCGAGACATAGATGATGACCTTGCCCTCGCCGCGCAGCCGGTCGATCAGCTTAAACAGGATCTCGCTTTCGCGCGAGGATAGCGACGAGGTCGGCTCGTCGAGCGCGATGACGCGGGCGTCGAGCATCACCGCCTTGGCGATCTCCACCATCTGGCGTTCGCCGATCGACAGCGTCTTGACCTTGCGGCGCATGTCGATGTCGATGCCGGCCGATGTCAGCTTGGCGCCGACATCGTCGAGCATGCGGCGGCGGGCGATGACGCCTCCGCTCGCCGGAAACCGGCCGAGGCTGAGATTCTCGGCGACGGTCAGCTCGGGGACCAGCTGCAATTCCTGATGGATGACGATGACGCCATTGTCGAAGGCGTCTCTGGTCGAGGCATAGGCCTGGACCTTGCCGTCGATGCTTATTGCGCCGGCATCGGCATGCTGGTCGCCGGACAGGATCTTGATGAGCGTCGATTTGCCGGCGCCATTCTCGCCCATCAGCCCGTGCACGGCGCCCTTTTCGACGCCGAACGACACATCCGACAAGGCTTTGACGCCCGGATAGGTCTTGGTGATGTTGGAGAATTCGAGAAAGGACACGTGGCCTCGATCCTTCTTGAGCGTGCCAAGCGGGCGGCGGCATCAAGCCGCCGCCCGCTTGTACAGGGAGGACTATTCGATGCCGAGGTCCTTGCGCACCTTCTGGTAGTCGTCGCGCTTGGCCAGCGCACCGGCGGTCAACGTCAGCTTGGCCGGCTCCTTGTTGTTGGCGATCCAGTCATACATGTTCAGCGCCGTTTCGTAGCCGTGGCGCTTGGGCGAGATGATCACCGTGCCGACGAAGCCGGTGGCGGTGGGCTTCTTGAACTCGTTGATCGCCGATTCCGCGCCGCCGATGCCGACGCCGATCATGCCGTCGGCCGGAATGCCGACGCTTTCGGACGCGCGCACGGCGCCGAGCACCGCCTCGTCATTGAGGCCGAAGGCGATCCACTTCTTGATGCCGGCATGGGCATTGAGCACCACGGTCGCGGCATTGAGCGCGGCTTCGGTGTCGGTCTTGGCCTGCGGGGCGTCGAAGATGTTCTCGGCCTTGAAGCCGGCGGCCTTCAGCACCGAGATCGCGCCCTCGACGCGGTCGACGGCGGTCGGCAGCTGGTCGTAGGAAACGCGGATCGCGCCGACCTCGTCCATCTTCCAGCCGCGCGCCTTCATCTCGTCGATTATGGCCTGGCCCACGGCCTCACCGATCTTGGTGGCGGAGATGCCCATATGCGGCACGTCTTCCAGCGGCTTGCCGTCGGCGCCGACGAGACGGTCGTCCACCGTCATGAGCTTGAGATTGTTGGCGGCGGCCTTGGCGACGATGCCCGGGCCGAGCTTCACGTCCGGCGTGCAGACGACGAAGCCCTGCGCTCCTTGAGCGCCCAGATTGTCGATCGCCGACATCAGCTTCTCGCCGTCCTCGGCGCCGATCTTGACGAGCGTGAAACCCTTTTCCTTGGCGGCCTGGTCGGCGAATTTCCATTCATCCTGGAACCAGGGCTCCTCCGGCTGTTTGACGATGAAGCCGATCTTGGTGTCCTGAGCGTAGGCCGACGTGATCGTGGTGACCGACAAGACGGCGAGAGCACCCGCGACGAGCGCGGTTTTCAAAAGTCGCATGATTACCTCCCAGCAAACGGCCGGGCGCTCAGCCCGGATTGGTCGTGTGTAGTCAATTTTATCATACCCGTCAATTGATCTGGTATGATAAATGAGATAGATAGTCCGATAAGTAGTCGCTGGCGCAAATCACTCGCATCCGCTAAGGCCGGACCAATTGCGCGCAAACCGAAGGGTTCGCTGCCTTGGAGGAGGGGCTGAGGTGAACGAGACACCGAAGAAGGCTGACGAAGACACGGAAACGCGCGAGACGGCGCGTCGTCCACGCGTCATGCCCGACGTGACCAAGGCGATCGCCTCCGACATCTTCTCCGGACGCTATCCGGCCGGATCGTCGCTGCCGACCGAGAACGATCTCGGCATCGAATACGGCGTCAGCCGCACCGTCATCCGCGAAGCGCTGAAAGTGCTGGCGGCCAAGGGGCTGGTGCTGTCCCGGCCACGCGTCGGCACGGTCGTGTGCGACCAGGACAACTGGAACATCATCGATCCGCAGGTGCTTGCCTGGCATGCGCCGCATGCGCTGGACGACAAGCTGTTCGACGCGATCCTCGAAACCCGCCGCGCCATCGAGCCGCTGGTCGCGGAACTTGCGGCGACGCGCGCGACGCTGCAGGAGATCGCCGACCTCGAAGCGGCCTGGCAGGGCATGGCCGGCGCCGGCGAAGACCTGACGCAGTTCTCGCGCTCCGACATCGTCTTCCACCAGATCGTCTATGGCGCGAGCCACAACCCGATTTTCCGCCAGATCGGCAAGCTGATCGACACGGCGCTGCTGTTTTCGCTGGAAGCCACCGCGACGATCTCTCCGGTCCGGCGCAGGGAAGCGGCGGCGGCGCATGGCGAGGTGGTCGAGGCGCTGCGCATGCGCGACGCCGTCGCCGCGCGAAACGCGGCCGACAAGATCCTGGATCTCGCCGCACGCGACCTCGTCAGCGCCAAGAAACTGAAAAACAACTGAGACCGGCCGACCGCATGAAGATCACCGCTCTGACCACCTATATCGTTCCGCCGCGCTGGCTGTTCCTCAAGGTGGAGACCGACGCCGGCATCAGCGGCTGGGGCGAGCCGGTGGTCGAAGGCAAGGCGCTGACCGTCGAAGCCGCGGTCAAGGAACTGGCCGACTATCTGATCGGCAAGGATCCGCGCCTGATCGAGGACCATTGGACCGTCATGCATCGCGGCGGCTTCTATCGCGGCGGGCCGATCCTGATGAGCGCGATCGCCGGTATCGACCAGGCGCTGTGGGACATCAAGGGCAAGGCGCTCGGCGTGCCGGTGCATGAATTGCTCGGCGGCAAGCTGCGCGAGACGATCAAGGTCTATTCCTGGATCGGCGGCGACCGGCCGGCGGAAGTGGCCGCCGGTGCCAAGGATGTGGTGGCGCGCGGCTTCCAGGCGCTCAAGATGAACGGCACCGAGGAACTGCAGATCGTCGACAGCCACGACAGGATAGACGCCGCGGTCGAGCGGGTCGCCATGGTGCGCGAGGCCGTTGGCCCGAATATCGGCATCGCCGTCGATTTCCACGGCCGCGTGCACCGGCCGATGGCGCGCATCCTGGTCAAGGAACTGGAGCCCTACCGGCTGATGTTCATCGAGGAGCCGGTGCTCAGCGAAAACCGCGAGGCGCTGAAGGAGATCGCCGCGCTCGGCTCGACGCCGATCGCGCTCGGCGAACGGCTCTACAGCCGCTGGGACTTCAAGCCGGTGTTCGAGGAAGCGGTCGTCGACATCATCCAGCCCGACCTGTCGCATGCCGGCGGCATCACCGAATGCCGCAAGATCGCGGCGATGGCGGAAGCCTATGACGTCGCTGTGGCGCCGCATTGTCCGCTCGGGCCCATCGCGCTGGCCGCATGCCTGCAGCTCGACGCCGTGAGCTACAATTGCTTCATCCAGGAGCAGAGCCTGGGCATCCACTACAATGCAGGCAACGACCTGCTGGACTATGCCGCCAACAAGGACGTGTTCCGCTATCAGGACGGCTATGTCGCGATACCCGACGGACCCGGCCTCGGCGTCGAGATCGACGAGGACTATGTCAAGGAGCGCGCCAGGGAAGGGCATCGCTGGCGCAACCCGGTCTGGCGCCACAAGGACGGTTCGTTTGCCGAGTGGTAAGCCGGCGAATTTTTTCGTCACGCAATGGTTTATAGGGCCGCCGCCGCGGGTGCGATCGCTGCAAGGCCGGCTTCGGTCAGCGCGTAGATGCCGCGCTCGGCACGGGCGAACCAGCCATAGTAATTATGCTGCAGGATGCTCGCGGCGCGCGGCGAAAGCGCCTTGAGGTCGCGCGGCCGCTTGGGGCCGTCGGCCATGGCGGCGGCGCAGGCCAGCGCTTCCTGGCGATAAGCGGTCATGATCGGCTTCTTGCGCGTGCTTCCGCCGATGGACGGATCGCCCTGCGGCGGTGATGCTCCTCGACCAGACGCGAGCGCCGCCTGGGATCGCGGCGCGGTGGCAAGGCGGCGGGACTGAGCAGCAGCTCCACCTCGCCCTTCTTGCCGACGCCCAACAGGCCGAAGCCGAGACGGCGGCAGAGCGCGCGAAAACGGCGGTCGTGCTCGCGGCCCTTGCCGCGCGCCGACATATAGGCGGCGAGCCAGACCTCGTCGCAGGCCGCCGCGCGGTCGACGGCTTGGAGAACAAGCTCGAGGTTGAATTGCAGCTTCAGCTCGCAGATGACGACAACCGGCGGCTCGCCGGCGCGCACACCGACCACGTCGCAGCCGCCGACCTCGCCCTTGACGGCGAAATCCATGCTCTCGAGGAACCGCTTCACCGGTTCGTAGAGGGAGGTTTCCTGCATAGGCGAGCCATAACCGATTCGCGGCTGGTCGGCCCAGCGGCACCATTGCGGCTACGGGCACCGATGTCAGGCGCGATGCAGGTAATCCTCGATCGACTGCGCCTTCATCTCGATCGAGAAACCGGGCGCCTGGGGCGGCATATAGGCGGCATCGCGGATCACGCAGGGCTCGATGAAATGCTCGTGCAGGTGGTCGACATATTCGATCACCCGTCCGTCCTTGCTGCCTGACACGGCAACATAGTCGATCATCGACAGATGCTGGACATATTCGCACAAGCCGACGCCGCCGGCATGCGGCCAGACCGGCAGGCCGAACTTGGCGGCGATCAGCAGCACCGCCAGAACTTCGTTGAGACCGCCCATGCGGCAGGAATCGATCTGCACCACGTCGATCGCGCCGCCGACGATGAACTGCTTGAACATAATGCGGTTCTGGCACATCTCGCCGGTCGCGACCTTGATCGGCGCGACAGCCTTGCGGATCCTGGCGTGGCCGGCGACGTCGTCCGGGCTGGTCGGCTCCTCGATGAAGAAGGGCTTGGCGAAGGCGAGGTCCTTCAGCCAGTCGATCGCCTGGTCGACCTCCCAGACCTGGTTGGCGTCGATCATCAGGTAACGGTCCGGGCCGATGACCTCGCGAGCGATCCTCAAGCGACGGACGTCGTCGGCGCGGTCGCGGCCGACCTTGAGCTTGACGTGGTTGAAGCCATCGTCGACCGCTTCCTGGCAAAGGCGCCTGAGCTTGTCGTCGGGATAGCCGAGCCAACCGGCCGAGGTGGTGTAGCAGGCATAGCCTTCGCGCTCGAGCGTGGCGATGCGCTCGGCCTTGCCGGCCTCGGCTTTTTTGAGGATCGCCAGCGCCTCGGCCGGCGTGATGGCATCCGTGAGGTAGCGGAAGTCGACGATCCTGACGATCTCTTCCGGGCTCATCTCGGCGACCAGGCGCCAGACCGGCTTGCCGGCTTCCTTGGCCCACAGGTCCCACACCGCGTTGACCACCGCGCCGACCGCAAGATGCATGGCGCCCTTGTCGGGGCCGATCCAGCGCAACTGGCTGTCGCCGGTCACATGGTGCCAGAAGCGGCCGGGATCCTCTTTCACCCAGTCGAGATCGAGCCCGACGACGAGATGGCGCAGCGCCTCGATCGCCGCGCAGCAGATTTCGTTGCCGCGGCCGATGGTGAAGGTGAGGCCATGGCCTTTCAGCGACGGGCGATCCGTGTCGAGGATGACATAGGCCGCCGAATAGTCCGGATCGGGATTCATCGCGTCGGAGCCGTCGAGGCTTTGCGATGTCGGGAAGCGGAGGTCGAAGGTTCTGAGGTCTGTGATCTTGGTCATGCCTGCCTCTTAACTGGGCTGCCTCGTCGCTGGATTGCCGCCGCCGCTGCCTGCCGGAACGGCCTCAGATCGACCAACCGCCGTCGATGTTATAGGCCTGCCCGGTCGTATAGGTGGCGCCGGCGAGATAGACCGCAAGGTCGGCGATCTCCTCCGGCGTGCCGATCCTGCCCATCGGCTGGCGGGCGATGAAGGCCGCTCGCGCGGCCTCATAGTCGCCCTGCGCCTGCATGCGGCCCTGAAGCGAGGGGCTCTCGACAGTGCCCGGGCAGATGGCGTTGCAGCGTATGCCCTTGGCGACATAATCCGCGGCAATCGATTTGGTCAGGCCGATGACGGCGGCCTTGGTCACGCCGTAAGCAAAACGGTTCGGCACCCCTTTCGGCGCGCCGGCTACGGAGGCCATGTTGATGATCGAGCCGTCGCCGCGCTCCAGCATGCCGGGCAGCACGGCGCGGATGGTGCGGATCATGGCGCGCACATTGAGGTTGAAGGCGAAGTCGAGATCCTCGTCCTTCATCTCCAGGATGGAGCCGGCATGGACGAAGCCGGCGCAGTTGAACAGCACGTCGACTTGGCCGATCTCGGCGAAGGCGGATTTCACAGCCCCGTCGTTCAGCACGTCGAGCTTGCGCGTCGTGATGCCGGGCGTCCTGGCGAGCTCGGCCAGGGCCGTCTCGTTGATGTCTGTGGCGTGGACGATGGCGCCCGCCTTGGCGAAAGCCAGCGCGCTTGCCCGTCCGATGCCCTGCGCGGCCGCCGTGACGACCACGACCTTGCCTGTGATGTCAGCCATGTTCTTGTCTCCGTGTTCAGCCGGGCCGTCGCTCGACGATGTAGATGTGATCCGCCGCCAACACGACCTCGTCGCGCTGATTTAGAACTTCGACGCGCTCGATGACGCGACCCGATCCGGGCCGTTTCGGGTCATCCTCCTTGACGGCGATCGTCGTGCGCGTGCGGATCGTGTCGCCGATGAAGACCGGCTTGATGAAGCGCAGCCGGTCATAGCCATAGGAGAAGGCGACCGGGTTGATGACGCTCGCCGTCAGCCCGACGCCGACCGAGAAGACCAGCGTGCCATGCGCGATGCGCTGGCCGAAGGGCGTCGTCTTCATGAACTCGGCGTCCATGTGATGCGGAAAGAAATCGCCGGTATGGCCGGCATGGACGATGAAGTCGGTCTCGGTGATCGTGCGGCCGCTGGTGAGGCGCGACGAGCCGATCTCATAGTCCTCGAAATAGGTGGTCTGTTCCATGTCCTGCCTTACGGCTTTGCGGCCAGCGGCGTCGCCGGCGCGTCGCTCGATTTATAGGCGGCCTCGACCAGCGCCATGGTGTGCCAGGCGTCCTCGACGGAGCTGGCCAGCTCGGCGTCCTCACCGGACGCGAAGCGCTGAACATTCGCCATGCGGCCGACAAAGGCATCGGGGAACCATTCGCCGGCGAGCGGGACGGTGACCCAGTCCGAGCCGCCTTTCGGATGGATTTCCAGAATGTCCGGTTCGCCGCGCGGATAGTCGAGATTGAGGCCGAGCTTGACATAGGCAGCGCCCTCGGTGCCGCAGATGCGGAACTCGCAGGCCTGGTAGCGGCGGCCGAATTTGTGGTCGTGGTTGATCGACAGCCCGCAGCGCACCGTATCGCCATAGTCGAGGATGGCGCTGGTGCGGGTCTGCGCGACCTTGTGGTTGGGATGGCCGAGCGTCTTGGCATGCACGCCGAGCGGATTGCCGAGAAGCTGGCGGATCAGGTCGAGATAGTGGATCGAGTGCATGGCGATCTCGACGCGCGGCGCCTTGAGCAGGAATTCCCAAAGCTGCCAGGGCGTGTCGAGCGCCAGAAGCGCGTCGAAATCGACGACCTCGCCCAGCCATCCACGGGCGATGGCATCCTTCAGCGCCAGCATCATCGGCGCGAAGCGGAGCTGGAAATTGACCGCCGCCTTGAGTTGCTTGGCGCGGCAGATTTCCAGTATCTCGGTCGCCTCGCCGAGATAATTGCCCATCGGCTTCTGGATCAGCGCCACCGCGCCATCGGGCAGCGCCTTCAGCACCTCGGCATGCCGGCCCGGCGGCGTCGCGAGATCGAAGATTGCGTCCTTCACCGCCGCTGCCTCTTCGACCGAACGGAATGCCGTGACGCCCCATGTCTCGGCAAGTTTTTGCGCCTTGGCCTGGTCCGGATCGTAGAGGCCGGCAACCGGAAATCCTGCCTTCTTGTAGGCGGGAAAATGGGCGTCGCCGACAATCGAGCCGGCGCCGAAAGTGACGATCGGACGCGGCTTCGAGGGCTTGGGCCAGGACTGTACCAGTGATGCCGGATCGAAGGCGTCAGTCATGATGGAAGACCTCGTCCATCGTCGCCCACCACTCACCTTCCTTGCGCGTTTCCAGCGGCTCCTGGCAGGGCATGCAGACAGACCACCATTCCTGCGTCTTCGGATCGGCGGCCATCTTGGCCATGTCGGCGGCGTAGTCGCTGCCGTGATACTCGAAATAGGAGAACAGCAGGTTCTCCGGCCGCTTCAGGTAGATCGAATAGTTCTTGATGTTGCAGGCCGAGATCATGGTCAGCACGTCCGGCCAGACGGCGGCGTGAAGGCGGACATATTCCTCGACCTTCTCGGGCTTCAGCCCGAGCACCATTCCCATGCGCTGCATATCCGCCTCCCTATTTCACGATCGCCGTGGTGAATTCGGCGATGCTTCTTGCCTTGACCGCGTCCCAGTCCCAGTCGATGCCGATGCCGGGCTCGCTGGGCGCCAGCGCATGGCCATTCTCGATGCGCATCTTGGCGCCCGTCAACTCATCGAGCTGCGGAATATACTCGACATATTTGCCGTTCTGGATGGCGCAGACCAGGCTGACATGCAACTCCATCAGGAAATGCGGGCAGACCGGCATGTCGAAGGCTTCCGCCGCATGCGCGACTTTCAGCCATGGCGTGATGCCGCCGATGCGGCCGACATCGACCTGGATGATGCTGGCGCCGCCCTTCTGCATGTACTCGCGGAAATGCCTGATCGAATAGAGCGACTCGCCGACCGCGATCGGCGTCGCGGTCGAATTCGATAGCCGCACATGGCCGTCTATGTCGTCGGCCGGCAGCGGCTCCTCGATCCAGGCGAGATCGAGCTCGCGCAGCCGCTCGGCGCGGCGGATCGCCTCGTCGACGGAAAAGCCCTGGTTGCAGTCGGTCATGATCTCATAGCCGTCGCCGAGCGCCTTTCGCACCGCCGACAGCCGCGAGAAATCCTCCGAGCCATGCGGCTTGCCGATCTTGACCTTCGAGCCGGTAAAGCCCTTGGCCTTCGCTTCCAGCGCATCGTCGACCAGTGCCTGCGTATCGATATGCAGCCAGCCGCCCTCTGTCGTATAGAGCGGGCAGCGGTCCTTGGCGCCGCCGGCGAGCTTCCAGAGCGGCAGGTTCTGTTTTCTTGCCCGCAAATCCCAAAGCGCCGTATCGATCGCGGCGAGCGCGATCGCGGTCATAGCGCCGATCGTGGTGGCGTGGGTGGCGAATTCGAGCTCGTGCCAGATCGCCTCGATCTGGTCGGCGTCGCGGCCGATCAGGCGCGGCGCGAGATGGTCGGCGAGAAGCCGCATCACCGAGGAACCGCCGGTGCCGATCGTGTAGCTGTAGCCGGTGCCGGTCGCGCCGTCGGAATCGGTGATGGTGACGATCGGCGTCTCCTGGCTGACGAAGCTCTGGATGGCGTCGGTGCGCTTGACCTTCGGCACGAGGTCGACCATGCGCAGTTCGATTTTCTCGATTTTCGCCATGCTCAGCTCCTCAGCGACTTGCCGGTTTCGGCGGAAAACAGATGCGTGCGGCTCAGGTCGAAGCTCATGCCGATCCTGTCGCCGGCTTTCAGCGGTTTCGGATTGAGCATGCGCGAAACCCAGTCGGTGCCGTTGAACTCGGCGAAGACCAAAGTTTCGTTGCCGAGCGGCTCGGTGATGCTGACCGGCAGCTCGACGCGGTGCACTTCCGTCTCGCCGCCGGAACTCAGGCCGTGGCCGGTTGGATAGAAATCGTCCGGGCGGATGCCGAATACGACCTTGTCGCCGGCAGCCGTCTTCGACTTGAACTGTCCGGGCAGCGGCAAGCTGTCGCCGCCGCCGAAGACCAGCTTGCCGTCGCTGACCGTCGCCTCGTGCAGGTTCATCGGCGGCGAGCCGATGAAGCCGGCGACGAAGCGGGTGGCGGGACGGCTGAACACCTCGTCCGGCGTGCCGACCTGCTCGATATGGCCTGAGCGCATGATGACGATGCGGTCGGCGAGCGTCATCGCCTCGACCTGGTCGTGGGTGACGTAGATGACCGTCGACTTCACCTTGGCGTGCAGCTTCTTGATCTCGGTGCGCATCTGCGTGCGCAGCTTGGCGTCAAGGTTGGAGAGCGGCTCGTCGAACAGGAACACATCCGGATCGCGCACGATGGCGCGGCCCATGGCGACGCGCTGGCGCTGGCCGCCGGAAAGCTGCGAGGGGCGGCGTTCGAGCAGTTCGTCGAGACCAAGGATGGTGGAAGCCTCCGCCACCCGCCGATCCATGTCGTCCTTGGCCGCTCCCGCGATCTTGAGCGAGAAGCCGAGATTCTCGCGCACCGTCATATGCGGGTAGAGCGCGTAGGACTGGAATACCATGGAGATGTTGCGCGAGCGCGGCGGCAGGTCGTTGACCACGCGCCCGCCGATGTCGATGTTGCCGCCGCTGATATCCTCCAGCCCCGCGATCATGCGCAACGTCGTCGACTTGCCGCAGCCGGACGGGCCGACCAGCGCGATGAATTCGCGGTCGGCGATCTCGAGATCGATGCCGTGGACGATCTCCATGTTGCCGTAGCGCTTGGTGAGCTTTTTCAGCGAAACCGTTGCCATGCAGTTCAACCTTTCACCGCGCCGGAGGTGAGGCCGCCGACGAGATGTTTCTGGACGATGTAGGTGAGGGTCAGCGCCGGGATGATCATCACCACGGCCAGTGCGCACATGCCGCGCCAGTCGATGGTGAACTCGGCCGTGTAGTCGAGCAGCCCGACGGGCAGCGTCTTGGAGTTGACGGAGCGAGTCAGTTGCGAAGCCAGCGCGAACTCGTTCCAGCAGGTGAGGAAGGCGAAGATCGCCGCCGAGGCGATGCCGGGACGCGCCAGCGGGAATTCGACCTGCCAGAAGGCCTGCCAGCGCGTGCAGCCGTCGATCTGCGCGGCCTCGGCCAAGTCCTTCGGCACCTGGCGGAAGAAGCCGTCGATCAGCCAGATGGTGAAAGGCACGTTGAGCGCGACATAGGCGAGGATCATGCCGATATGGGTGTCGATGATGCCCAGCCGCACATAGAGGAAGAACAGCGGCAGCGACAGCGCGATGCCGGGCACGGTGCGCGTCAGCATCAGGCCGAGGAACATGCCCGACTTGCCGCGAAAGCGGTAGCGCGCGAAGGCGTAGCCGCCGGCCATGCCGATCGCCACTGCGATCACCGTCGAGGTGACCGAGATGATCAGCGAATTGCGGAAATAGTCGAGCACCGGAATGCCGCCTTTGCCGATGCCGCTGAACATGGCGATGTAAGCGTCGAAAGACAGTTCCTGCGGAATCCAGACCGGCGGCTTCGCCATGATCTCGACCGTGGGCCTGAGCGACGACAGCACGATCCAGATACCCGGCAGGCAGATGACGAACATGGCGAGGAACAGGCCGACGCGGTGCGCGACGGTCAGCGCGCGGCGCGTGAGGCGGGCGGAGGCGTTCTCGTCCATTCTCACCACTCCGCGCCGATCTGCGCGCGCGCCGCGGCGAGCTTGTTGTAGAAATAGACGGTGAAGGCGATCGACAGCAGGATCGAGAAATAGGCCATGGCGTTGGCGAGGCCCATGCGGGCGTCGCTGTAGGCGGTGCGCCCCACCAGCGTCCACAACAGCTCGGTGCGGCCGGCGGGGCCGCCATCGGTCATGATCTTGACGATGTCATAGGCGCGCGCGACGTCGAGCGAGCGGATCGTCATGGCGATGTAGGCGAAGGGCATGACGAAGGGCCAGGTCACATAGCGAAAGGTCTGCCAGGGCGTGCAGCCGTCGACGCGCGCCGCCTCGATCGGCTCCTTGGGCATGGCGAGCAGCCCTGCCAGGATCAGGATGGCGAAGATCGAGGTCGACGACCAGATTTCGGCGATCGAGATGGCGATGAAGGCGAGATGGCCTTCGATCAGCCACGGGATGGCGTCCTGCGTGATGCCCAGCGACTGCAGCGCGTTGTTCACCAGGCCGATATTGTCGTTGAACATGAATTTGAACTGGAAGCCGACGAGGATCGGCGAGAACATCATCGGGAACATCATCAGCGTGCGCAGGATGCGCTGGCCGCGCGTCGCCTTCTCGACCAGCATGGCCAGGCCGAGGCCGAGCAGCATTTCGAGGTTGAGCGCGATGGTGAGCAGCAGAACGGTGCGGCCGAAGGCCCACCAGAAATCCGCATTGGACAGGATCGAGAGATAGTTCCTGACGCCGACGAAGACGAAGAACGTCTCAGGCCGCGTCAGCCGGAAGGGCGTGAAGCTGGAATAGAGGGACAGGATCAACGGCAGCACCACCACCGCCGCCAGCACGATGATGGCCGGGAGCAGCAGCAGGAACGGCGCGGATGGCTTGAAGCCCTTCATCAGGATCCTGTCAGGTTTTGCATCAAACTTCGTTCCGCCATGGGCAAGGGCCCGGCCGGAACGGAAAGGCCGGTAGCGGCAAGTCGCCTCCCCCATTGGCGGCGGGGGAGGCGGCCTTGAAAGCTATCGTCAGAGCTTGCCGGCGTCCTGGAGGATCTGCGTCGCCTTGGCGGCGGCCTCGTCCAGGGCCTGCTTGGACGTCTTGTCGCCGAGGATCGCCGCCTGCAGCTCGGGGTAGACGGCGTTCGAGATCTCGATCCACTCAGGCGTCTGCGGCACGGCGAAGGCGTGCTTGGCTTCCTCCTGGAAGGCAGCCAGAACCTCCTTCTTGTACGGATCGTTCTCGGCCTGCTTCAGGTCCCAGTCCCAGACCGCGGTGCGGGTCGGCAGCGGCCCGGCGGCGGCTTCCAGCTTCTGGCTGTCCTCATTGGTCAGCCACCAGACGAGCGAGGCCGCGGCTTCCTTGTTGGCGCAGTTCTCGGTCACCGAGAAGCCGTGGAAACCCGACCAGCCGGTACGCACCCCGGCAGACCCCTTGGGCGCGACCTTCACGCCGACATTGCCGGCGACCTTCGACGACTTCGGGTCGTTGAAGAAGCCGGCCCAGCCCGGCCAGTCGAGGTTGATGGCGACGGTGCCGGAGGCGAAGCCCTGGCCGAGATCGTCCCACAGGTAATTGGTGGTGCCGGCCGGCACGGCCTTGGCCTTGTAGAGATTGACGAACCAGTCGAGCGCGCGGATGCCGGCCTCGGAGTTGAACACGGGCTTGCCGTCCTTGTCGAGGTATTCGCCGCCCTCGGCGACCACCATCTCATAGAAACGGCCGTTGATCGCCTCTTCCTTGCCGGCGAACTGCGTGCCGTAGAAATTCGGCGGGTTGGCGAAGAACTCGGCCTGGTCGGTGACCTCTTTCCAGGTGTCCGGCGGCGCGAGGTCATAGCCGTATTTGGCCTTGAACTTGGTCTTGTTGTCGGCGTTCTCGTAGAGGCTCTTCTGGTAGTAGAGCGCCGAGACGTCGAACTGGGCGCGTGGCAGCATCTCCAGCTTGCCGTCGATGGTCGCGGCCTTGATGGTCGACGGCACGAAAGCGTCGATCTCTTCCTTTGGAAGCAGCTTGCTGAGGTCGGTGTACAGGCTCGTATATTGCGGCGCGAAGGACGAATGGTTCCAGCCGACGCACCAGTTGGTGCTGCCCGAGGCGATGTCGGACTTCAGTTCCTTGTCGATGTCGAAGCCGTTCTTCTTGGTCAGGATGTTGACCTTGGCGCCGGTCGCCTTCTCCCATTCGGGGATGCGCTCGTAGAGCTTTTCATATTGCTGGCCGCCGATCAGCTTCACGTCGATCGTCACGCCCGGAAATTTGCCGGGCAGATCGGCCGAAAAAGCGGTGCCGCTCAGCAACAGGCCAGCCAGGCCGGCGGAAATGCCTAGAACCAGTCTCGTCATGTTCTCCTCCCATGGGCTCGCAGCGACAGCGCGCCGACTGCGCGACCGATCGCTTAAGCTTCATTCATATGCAAATAGCATTTTCATTCCCGGGTCAAGGCGATTATGCTTTCCGCCGAATGAAGTTCATGCATATATGCAGAGCGAAATTCACTGGAGGGGCTGGTGGCAGAGGAAGAAGACGGGGACCGCTACCGCGCGCCGGCGCTGGACAAGGGGCTGGACATTCTCGAATTGCTGTCGGGCGTGGATGGCGGGCTGACCCAGGCCGAGATCGCCAAGCGGCTCGACCGCAGCCCGAACGAGTTCTACCGTATGCTCGACCGCCTGGTGCGGCGCGGCTATGTCACCAAGATCGACGGCGACCGCTATTCGCTGACGCTCAAGCTCTTCGGGCTGGCGCAATTGCACGCGCCGGTGCGGCGGCTCGTCTCCTACGCGACGCCGATCATGCGCGAGCTCGCCGAAACCTCATGGCAGGCCAATCAATTGGTCGTGTTCGACCGCGGCGCCGCCGTGGTCATCGCGCAGCAGGAGGCGCCGCGCTACTGGGGCATCTCGATCCGCGTCGGCTCGCATATCAGCCTGTTCGATACCGGCTCGGGCCATGTGCTGCTCGCCTTCCGCTCGCCGGAAGAGCGCAAGATGATGATCGCCGAGCATCTGCAGAGCACCGAGCAGCTCAATCTGACGCCGGAGTTCTTCGCCCGCCTCGACCAGGTGCGCGACCGCGGCTACGAGATGATGGCCTCGCTACAGACCGCCGGCGTCTACAACCTTTCGACGCCTGTGCTCGGACCCGACGGCAGGGCGATTGCGGCGCTGACCATCCCCTACATCACGCTGGTCAACGCGCCCACGGCGCCGGACATCACGCTGACGATTCGGCATCTGCAAGGCGCCGCCGCAAGGTTGTCGCAGCTTGCCGGATCGGATGTACCGCAATCCTCATGATTTCTTATTTGAATAATGGATTTTTAGGCGAGATAGTGCTGGCGCAACGGGAGGAGACGTCGCCATGATCATCGACACGCATCTGCATCTCATCGACCAGAGCGCGCTTCGCTATCCGTGGCTGGCCGGCGCACCGGCGTTGAACCGCGATTTCCCCTATGAGGAATACGCCGCCGACGCGCGGCGCTCAGGCATCGAAGGCGTCCTGCATATGGAGGTCGATGTCGATCCTGCCGACATCGCCGCCGAGACCGCTTACGTGAAGTCGGTCGCCGGTCGGCCAGGCAGCCTGCTTCGTGGAGCGATCGCCGCCTGCCGGCCGGAGGAGGCCGGTTTCGAGGCCTATCTGGAGACGGTCAAGGCCGACCCGTTCGTCAAAGGGTTTCGCCGCGTGTTGCATGTCGTGCCCGACGATGTCTCGGAAGGGGGCCTGTTTCGCCAGAACATCAAGCTTCTGGCCGGCGCCGGCCTGACCTTCGACCTGGTTGTGCTGCCGCATCAGATCCCGAAGGCAATCGCGCTGGCCGATCTCGCGCCCGACGTCCAGTTCGTCCTCGACCATTGCGGCGTGCCCGACATCAAGGCCAATGCGGAACATCCGTGGCGCGAGCATATGGCAGCCATCGCCAGGCGACCCAACGTCACGGCCAAGATCTCCGGCGTCGTCGCCTATGCAGACCCGGCGACCTGGACGGTCGATACGCTCCGGCCCTATGTCGAGCACACGATCGGCAGCTTCGGCTGGGACCGGGTGATCTGGGGGAGCGACTGGCCGGTCTGCACGCTGGGCGGCGGGCTGACGACCTGGATCGCCGCCACGCATGCGCTGCTTGCTGGGACAAGCGATTCAGAACGGGCACGCCTACTCTCGGGCAATGCGCGCCGGCTCTGGCGGCTTGGCTAGGTTAGAAGCGATCGTCATCCCGCATCGACCGCACGAGATCGTCGGCGCTCTCCGGCCGGGCCGGCAGCACCGCCGTCAGCGAACGAAGCAGCCCGGCATCGATCGGTTTGCGCGGCTTGGCTACGGCAGTGAGCTGCGCGACCGGCTTGCCGCGACGAGTAATGTCGATCGAATCGCCCGCCTCGACCCGATCGACCAGTTCGCTGAGGCGGGCCTTGGCACCCGTCAGATTGATCGGATCCATGTCGTGCTCCTGACCAGGTAGATGGACATATTGCGCATCGGACTTGAAAATTCCAGAACGATGCCTCTCTCTGCGACCAGCTGAGAGTAGGCTGGACAAGCCTCTGTAACGCCAAGGTGTCGTACGGTCGCCCGAGTGCGGCATTTTACGAGGGCGACCAGGATCAAAACAGCCAGCGGCTCGATCTAGATGGTTGTCCTGACATGGCGCTCGCGGCCGTACAGCGAGACCAGGAGCAGGATGACCAGGCCGAGCGCGGCCTGCACCGTCGACGGCCGGAAGCCTAGGCCGATCAGCAGCGTGTTGATTTCGGTGAGCACCAGGACGCCGGCGATGGTGCCGAGATAGCTGCCGCGGCCGCCGACAAGCGCGGCGCCGCCGACCACGACGGCGGCGATCGTCTGGAAGAGATAGGGCTGGCCGACATCGCCATAGGCCGAGCCGGTGAAGCCGAGCAAAAGCACGCCGGCGACCGCCGCGAAGAACGCGCTCGCCGCATAGGTGACGATCCACATGCGCAGCGGATCGATCAGCGCCAGAGGTGCTGCCTCCGGGTTGCTGCCGACCGCATAGAGGCGGCGCCCGTAGGGCGTGCGGGCGAGCAGCAGCACGATCAGCGCCGTCAGCACCACGAGGCATGGCACCAGCAAGGGCACGGGCAAGGGACCGACCGATCCGCCGATCGAGACGAAGCTGGACACGGCTTCCGGCGCCGAGCCTGACGGAAAACCGCCCGTCCACAACAGCACGGCGCCCTGGACGACCATGCCGATGCCGAGCGTGACGATCAGCGGATGGATGTTGAGCCCGCGCGAGATCATCCCGTTGAGCGCGCCGATGGCGATGGCAAGGATCCCGACGAGACCGCAGACCAGGGCGAAGTTCCAGCCCTGGCCGTAAAGTTGGGCCGCAACGACATTGGCGAAGCCGATGACGAAGGGGATGGAAAGATCGATGCCGCCGATGATGACCACCAGCGTCTGACCGATGGAAGCCACCGCCAGCAGCGAGGCGATGACCAGCAGCGCGCGGATGGCGAAAGGCGCCGAATAGCCGGGAATGAGCAGCGTGCCGACGATCTGCAACAGCAGCGCCATCGCGAAGGCGCCGGCGATCCGGGCGTTGGTGGACTGGAACCAGTTGCTTGTCATGCCGGTCAGCCTTTCCGCCTCGACAGCCGCTCCTGCACCGCCGTCAGCACCACGGCGATAACGAGGATCAGGCCATAGGCGATCTGCAGCACATAGGTGGAGACGTTGAATGTGGTGAGCAGGCTCTGCAGCAGAAAGATGTCGATGGCGCCGATCGCGGCGCCGCCAAGCCCGCCGCGCCCGCCGGCGAGGCTGACGCCGCCGAGGGCCACCGCGGCAATCGCGATCAGCGTATAGGTCGGGCCGATATTGGGGTCGGCCGAGCCGATCAGCGAAGTGAGCATCAGCCCGGCGGCGGCGGCGAATATCCCGGTCAGGACATAGGCGATGAGCCGCACCTTGGTCACCGGCACGCCGGCCGTGTAGGCGGCGCGGTCGTCGCTGCCGACGGCCATCAGCAGGTCGTGATAGGGTGTCCGGCGTATGAGCAACCAGCATAGGCCGATCAGCGCCAGCGGCACGATCGAGAGCGGCCCCGCCATCGCCTTCAGCCAGTCCGGCGCCGGGCCGATCGGCGCCGGCAGGATGGTGAGCGTGATGCCGGTCAGGATCAGGTAGGTGCCGAGCGTCGCCACGATCGGCTGGATGCGGACAATGGTGGCGAGCACGCCGTTCGCGGCCCCGACCGCAGCACCGACCAGCAACGCGGCCGGAACGATGATCCACGGCGACGAGATGCCGAGGTTGAGGAACAGAAGCTGGATAACCAGAGCGTTGACGAAGCCCATCAGCGGACCGACGGAGATGTCGATGCCGCCGCGTCCCGCCAGGATGACCGGCGCCGAGGCGACGGCCGCGCCGATCAGCGGTGCGGCCAGCCCGAGCAGCGTGCCCCAGGACGAAGGCTGAAAGCGCGCCGGATTGAGTGCGACGTTGAGCACGAGCAGCACAACGAGCATCACGACGGCAAAGCCGACGCCGCGCAACTTGCGAAGGACCGGGCTCATGCGGCGCGTCCGAACATGGCGGCGATCACCGTGTCGGTGGTCATTTCCGCGCCCGAGAACTCGGCCGACACGCGCTGCTCGCGGAACACCAGCACGCGGTGGCAGAGCAGCAGTATCTCCTCGATCTCGCTGGACAGGATCACCAGCGCCATGCCCTCGGCGGCGAGGCCGCGGAAGACGTCGTAGAGAACATGTCGTGTCGCCACGTCGACGCCGCGCGTCGGATCGTTGAGCAGAAGGAAATTCGGTTCCAGCGCGAGGGCCCGGGCGAGCAGCACCTTCTGCTGGTTGCCGCCGGACAGCGTGGTTATGGCCGCGTCGGGGCGCGGCGCGACGATGCTGAGTTTTTGCCGGTAAGCCTCGTAGCGCCGGCGCCGTGCCGCGAAGGAGAGAAGGCCGAAGCGGCGGTCATTCGACACGGTGGAGATGGCGAAATTGTCGAGCACTGACTGTGTCGGGAAAATGCCGGTCGAGCGGCGGTCGCGCGGCAGATAGGCGATGCCGCCGGCAACGGCCTTGCGGAAGCTGGTGATCGATCCTGCCTTGCCGGCGACGGCGATCTCGCCGGCAATCGGCCGCTCGAGCCCGGCCAGCGCGCGCAGGAAACGTTCCTGGCCGTGGCCGTCGAGACCGGCAAGACCGACGATCTCGCCCGGCGCGATGGTCTGGCTGATCGGATCGACGCCGGGAGCGACGACAAGCTCACGCACATGAAGAGAATTTGCCTCAGCCATGCGCCAACTCCGCGGCCGTTTGCGGCGCCATCGCCGCCAGAAGCTCGGCCGGCGTCGAGGCGCCGCGCTCCTCGGTCTTCACCACGCGGCCGGCGCGCAGGATGGAAATGCGATCGGACAAAGCCATCACCTCATCCATGCGGTGCGTGATGAACAGGATCAGCGTGCCAGCGCCAGCCATTGCGCGCATCAGCGCGAAGACCGATTCGCGATCGGCGAAGTCGAGCGCCGCCGTCACCTCGTCGAGGATCAGGACACGCGGGTTGCGGATGACCGCGCGGGCGAGCACGACAAGCTGCCTTGCGGCAAGCGGCAGCTCGCCGCATGGCCGGTCGAGATCGATCGGCGTCACCGCGAAGCGGCCGAGCGCGGCCTGAGCCCGGGCGCGCCGCTCGCCGCGCGGCACACCTCGTCGCCACAGGCCGTCGAGGCCAAGCAGGATGTTGTCGACCACCGAACGATCGGGCGCGACCAGCACCTCCTGGAAAACGGTGGCGAAGCCGGCCGCCTGGAAGGCGGCGGGCTGCGCGCCGGAAAACGGCCTGCCGTCGAGCAGGATCGCGCCGTCATCCGGCTGCACGATTCCGGACAACAGCTTCACCAGCGTGCTCTTGCCCGAGCCGTTCTCGCCCAGGATCGTATGGATCGTGCCGGGACGGAAGGCGATCGACGCCTCCGCCAGCGCGACGGTTTCGCCATAGCGTTTGGAAACGCCTTGGACCTCAAGCATTTTTCTTCCCGGATCGGAGAAGCCGGCGCTTCAAGAATAACCGGCTTCGCGTGACATCATTTGGCGCAGGCGTCCGGCACCTTTGAGTAATCCCAGCCCTTGGTCGGCGCGGGATTGCTGAAATAGGCGTCGAGCACGTCCTCCGGCATCGGGTCCGTCGGCGGCACCGGAAAGACCGAAACGGCGTCCGGCGTCATGCAGTCCTTGTACCATTTGTCGAGCTCGGCGGCATGCACCGGCGGGATCGGGATCAGCAGCGTGTTGAGCTTCGGCTTCTGGCCGTCGAGCATGCGCTCGCCGACGCGAAACAGCGTCTGCGCCGTCCAGCCCGGCAGCACGGCATGGCCCTCGAAGCGGTACTTGTCGGGATTGGCCTTCCAGTAGCCGAGCGCATCACCGGTGATCGAGCCGGTGATCAGCGGCGCCGGGCGACCGGCTTCGGCGAAGGCCTCGGCCACGACGCGGCTTTCGCTGCCTGTCGTCCACACCGCGTCGATCGGCGCCGGATTGGTGGCGATCGCCTGCAGCACCACCGTCTTGGTGACGTTGGCCGTCCAGTTGCCGTTGACGGTGCGCGCGACCTTGAGGCCCTTGTTCTCGCCGAGCGCCTTGTCGGCGCCCTGCTTTTCCTGGACGACGATCGGATGGCCGGCGATGCCTTCGACCACCAGCACGCTGGCGTCGGGCTTTGCCTTGCCGATCGCCGTCATCATGTCATAGCCCCAGCGGGCATAGTTGGAATCGACATTGATGGCGTTTGGGCTGGTGATCGAACCGGCCGCGGTGATGAAGGGAATGCCCGCCTTGGCCGCCGCGTCCACCGCATCGTCGAGCGCCGTCGCCGAGCCTGGGATCGAGGTGATGATCGAGCATTTCTTGTCGATGAAGGCCCGGATCTGATTGATCTGCTGGCTCGGGTCGTTGTTCGAATCCGACACTTCGAAGCTCGACACCGTGCCGTCGGCGATGAGGGCGTCGACCAGCCGCTTCAGTTCCTTGGTGACCGACACGCGCCACGGATTGCCCTGGTAGCTTTCCGAATGGCACCACTTCCACGGCTTCGGCGGCGGGGTGAAATTGTCCCAGGCCGAGGGCAGCACCTTCTGCGGCGCGCCGTCATATTGCGCCTTAAGCACATCCGGCAGCCCGTCGATCACCGATTTCACGTCGGCGGCATGGGCGGCGAACGGCATCGAGACTATGGCGGTTGCGGCGAGCAGGCCGCGTATCAGGCTGGTCATTTTTTCCTCCCTTGGTGCACTGGAACTAGCCGGCGGCGGCCGGCGCGAAACTTTCCCTGAACAGGCGATTGATGTCGGCGACGACTTGGCCGGCGTCCTGCCGGCCGGTAAGACCTTCGTTGATCCGATCGGAGGCCTGCTGCTGGAACGCCATGTAGCCGTCATGGCGCGGTCGGACCCAGGCGCCTTCGAGCGTCGCCCGCGTGGCGCGATAGAAGTCTCCGGTCGCGGCGTTGACGGCGTCATCCTCCCAGGCCGCGGCATGGCCGGGCTGGCCGCCGGCGGCAGCGTAAGGCCCGCGCTGCACGTCGCCGCCGGCGATCCAGTAGGCGAAGTCGATTGCCGCCTCGCGCGCGGCGGAAAAGGCGGAGACGGCAATGCCGGTGCCGCCGAGCGCCGAGCCGAGCGGGCCGTTGCCGCCGGCGACCGGCATGTCGGCGAAGGCGAGGCGGTGCGGCCGGAAGCCCGCCACCGCATAGGGAACATAGCCGTAGATCAGCGGCGCGCAGGCGATGCGCGAACCGGGCTCGGCCATTTTCTCGAACACGGCGATCGGATCCATCGTCACGCATGCGGGATCGACGAGCGCCGCGATCTCCCTCAGCATCTCGAAAGCGGTTTCGCCGGTCTCGCCATCGACAAGGTCGGCAGAACCGTCGACGACGCATTGCCGGCCGAGATCGGCGGCCAAAGTGTAGAAGCACATCAGCGAATGCGGCGGCCTGAGCGGCAAGAGCACCCGGCCCTGCTGGGCAAGCGCCAGCACTTCGGTCCAGATCGTCGGCGCTGCCTCGATCAGATCAGGCCGCCAGGCTTGAACCTGGGTCGCGGCATCGATCGGGAAAGCCCATTGCCGCCCCTGCCATGTGTAGCTCGGATAGGACTTGCCGACGCTTCCCCTGGCCAGCGCCTCGCGCTCCGCCTCGCGTCCGGGGACATCGAGCGGCGCCAGGCATTTCTCGGCGGTGATCTGGCCGACATGCGGGTGGTCGATGACGATCAGATCATAGGCGCGGGCGAGTTCTTCCACCGGGAACGATTCGAAATCCTGCAGCGAGCGCTTTTCCCATTCGATCAAGACGCCGGTCTTTTCCTGCCAAAGCGCCGAGCACGCCACCATCGGGTCGTAGCCGCGCGGATGGCTCCAGGTCATGCCTTTCAACGAAACGCCGCTCACAGGCCGAACTCCTCGCGGATCTTCTCACTGTGCTCGCCGATGCGCGGGGCGGCGCGATCCACCTTGGCGCGCGCGCCGTCGACGCGCAGCGGCGACCGCGTGGTGAGGATCGAGACATTGTCCTCGCGCGTCACGGTCTGCAGCATGTCGAGCGTCTTGAAGCCGTCGCTCTCCATCAGTTCTGGCCATGTCAGCACCTTGGCGCACCAGACGTCGGCGGGCTCGAGCACGGCCAGCCATTCGTCGATGGTCTTCTCGGCGATGCGTCTGGCGATGATCGCCTTGATCTCGTCGCGGGCGGTGAACCAGGTCGCGGGTTTGTCGCGGAACGGATCGAGCTCGGGCAGTTCGAGCAGATCGGCAATCTTCGGGATCGGCGTCATGGCGATCGCCAGATAGCCGTCCCTGGCCGGATAGACGCCGTAAGGCGCCGAGAGATAGGCATGCGCGCTGCGGAAGGACGAGCGCTTGGGCAGGCGGCGGCCGTCATTGAGATGCGTGGTCAGCACCTCGAACTGGAAATCGACCAGCGCCTCGAGCAGGCTGGTTTCGACATGGCCGCCCTGAGCGGTGATGCCGCGCCGGACCAGCTTGGCGAGGATGCCCTGCGCGCAGGCCGCGCCCGCCAGCATGTCGGCGATGGCCAGGCCGAACGGCACCGGCCCCTGGTCCTCGTCGCCGTTCAGCCACATGACGCCGGAACGCGCCTGGGCGAGCAGGTCCTGCCCAGGGCGCTTCACCCAGGGGCCGTCCTCGCCATAGCCGCTGATCGAGGCGTAGACCAGCCGCGGATTGATCGTGCTGACATGCTCGTAGTCGAGGCCGAGCCGCTCGATAACGCCCGGCCTGAAGTTCTGGATGAGCACGTCGGCCTTGGCGATCAGCGCGCGCAGCATGGCGAGATCGGCCTCGTTCTTGAGGTCGACGGCGAGGCTCTCCTTGCCGCGGTTGATGGCGTGGAAAATGGTTGAATCGCCGCCGATCTCAGTGTCGCTGAGATAGAGCCGGCGCGAGAGGTCCCCGCCGTCAGGCCGCTCGATCTTGATGACGCGCGCGCCGAGGTCGAGCAGGCGCAGCGAGCAGTAGGGGCCCGACAGGAACTGGCTCATGTCGACGACGACGAGGCCAGTCAGCGGAAGTTCTTTGTCAGCGGCCACGGTTCACTTCTCTGTCTTGCCGACGAAATCGGCCGGATTCTTGTATTTCACCGTCTGCAGGTGCTCGCAGTAGAGCACGAGCTCTCCTTCACCCTTGAAGACTTCGTAGCTGGCGCGGATCAGGCCCATATCCTGGTAGCGCGGCTTTTTGTCGAGGTTGGTGCGGATCGAATAGATGGTGTCCCCGATGAAGACCGGCTTGATGAAGCGAAGCTTGTCGTAGCCATAGGAAAAGGCGTTGAGGCAGTTGGTGGCGACGAGGCCGAGCCCAGCCGAAAACACGAAGGCGCCGGCCACCAGCCGCCGGCCGAAGATGCCTTCCCTCTCGGCGAACATCTGGTCCTGCACGTAAGGGTGGATATCCAGCACCAGCGTATTGAACATATGGCTTTCGCCCTCGGCGATGGTGCGGCGAAGCGAGCGGATTTTGTGACCGGGCTGCCAGTCCTCGTAGAACCAGTTTTCCGAGTTCCAAACGGGGATCTCGGCATGCGCCTCGGGCATATCGGTGGGATGCGTCGAGGCGACGCCGACGGTCGGCGAGAATGCGCTCATGATCCGCCCCGGAAGCTTCCGATGCGGCCTGCAAGGCGGTTCCGGGCACAATGCCGGATGGCGAGACGCATGATCGCTTTCCTCCCGTCGATTTTCTTTTGTGAATAATATTTTCACATATGGGATTGCCTTGCAAGCGATGATCGGCGAAATTTTTGGAAAGCCGGCACTGCGGAGGAGCCGCCGGAGGTGGGAGGAAGATCGATGCAAAGCGCCTGTCTTGTCTTTGTCGGCAGCCTCAACCGCGAGGCGCCCTATTTCCAGGGCGCGCGCGGCGTCGGCCTCGGGGTCTATGCCTTCGACGAGGCGACGCTCGCCGTGCAGAAGCTGGCCGAGACCAATGAGGTCGACAATCCGACCTTCCTGTCGGTGACGCCGGATGGCTCCCGCATCTATGCCAATTCGGAAGTCTTCGCCTGGCGCGAGGGAACGGTCACGGCCTATCGCTTCGAGCGCGCCACCAATTCGCTTGCCTACATCAACAAGCAGCCCTCGCTCGGCAGCATCACCGCGCACAACGCGATCACCCGCGACGGCAGCAAGCTGCTGGTGGCGAATTACGGCATGGGCAGCGGCGGGCCCGACAAGGCGGTCTCAGTGTTCGGTTTTGCGGCCGATGGCGGACTGACCGCGCCGCTGGCGAGCGTGGCGCATTCCGGCACCGGCCCCAACGCCGAGCGGCAGGAGCGGTCGCATGCGCACAGCGTCACCGAGACCATCCAGGGCGGCGTCGCAATCGTCGCCGATCTCGGCATCGACCAATTGGTCTCCTACCGGATCGAGACCGACGGCGCGCTGGTAAAGCTCGCCTCCTCGGCGCTCGCGCCCGGCGCCGGGCCGCGTCACGTCGCGCTGCATCCGAACGGCCGCTTCGTCTTCGTCATGAACGAGCTGGACTCGACGGTGGTGTCGCTGGCGCTCGATCAATCCTCGGGTCGGCTGGAGCTCATCGACACCAAGCCGGCGATTCCCGGCGAGGCGCGCGCGCACAATCACTGCGCCGACATCCAGATCTCGCCCGACGGCCGCTTCCTCTACGGCTCCAACAGAGGCCATGACAGCGTCGCCATCTTCGCCGTCGACCAGCAATCGGGAAAGCTCCAAACGGTCGATTTCACGCCCTGCGGCGGCGCGACGCCGCGCAACCTGGCGCTGACACCGTCCGGCAAGCATCTGTTTTCAGCCAACCAGAATGCCGACCGCATCTCGATCTTCGCCCGCGACGAGCAGAGCGGCTGGCTGGCCGATACCGGCCACGCCATCGAGATCGGGACGCCGATGTGCGTGCGGATCACGCGGGACCCGCTCCGATCCTAGCAGCTCGCGTTGCTCACTGGCTGACCCGGGCGAACGAGCCGGTATAGGTCTGGCCGGCGAGCGCGTAGGTAACGTTGAGCGTTCCCGGCGACGGCATCGTGGCGGTGATATCGGCGCCGTTCGGCAGGCGCCCGAGCTTCAAAGTGTTGCCGGCGATCCTGCCGGAGCCGTCGGCGACGCCCGGCTTGTTGTCGGCAAGGTCGCCCCATGCGTAGCTCGCCGTCACCTGCCCGCCCGAGGACACGGTCAGCACCGCGAGCTTGCCGTCATACATGCCGTTGAGCTGTCCGGCCCATATGCCGGAGAATGCGGCGTATCTGGCCGGAACGCCCTTGCCGGGCGGGACGACCGCGACCGTCTGATCCAGCACCGCCGAATTCGGCGAGGCCGGGGCGGGAGCAGCGGCCGGAGCAGGTTGCGGGTCGGCAACAGGTTGCGAGTTAGCAACAGGCTGCGTGTCCGGAGTCGATTGGCAAGCAACAAGCGCTAATAACGCGACGCCAAGCGTGAGCCAGAGACTGTTTGGGGCCAATCGGAATCGAACCGACGACTTATCGAATGTCATTCACAGGGGCCTTCTTGCAAGACGATGGAGACTACCAAGCGCGCCTTCGGCCCCACAAGACCGGATGGGCCGTTTTCCAGATATTGACGTAGAGTCAGCGGGCTTCGATTTTCGTCCGCGGCCGGGCCCAGTTGCTGCAACGGCGGCACCCATTCATCGTCGCCAATGAACCTCGCCGGTGCTTGCCGAGCGGACGCTAGGTCACCTCCGGTTTCGCTCCTGTCATCCTGGCCACTTCTGGGAAAGCAAAGCCATTTACATCGATTGCAAAAAGCGTTTTAAGATTCATTGGGGGGGAATTTGCATGCGGGCTATCGTTCGGCTAATGCCGAAGCCAGGAACATCCGTATTCATCTGTGGATGTGACCATACCGGGTCGAGCCTCTTGGCCCGCATACTGGCAACGCATCCAGATATATTCAGCCTGCCCTATGAAACAGGCGCCTTCGCTTGGGAAAATGGATGGCCGAAATGGCATAGGGTGGTCATCACTCTTGCAAAGGTCGCCGCGTCCGGACGCAACATCTGGGTTGAGAAGAGCCCTGGCCATGTAAATTACACCGAGGAGATTCGGCGAACCATGCCGGGCGCGCGGTTTATCATCTCGACACGCGACGGGCGGGACGTGGTGGCATCGCTCAACAAGCGATATGACGACCCGGAAAAGTCTTTTGCAAGGTGGGTGCGGGACACTGCAGCGTCCAAAAGCTGCATCGAGCGCGGCGACAGCCTCGTTTGGCGATACGAGGACTTCATCTCAAACCCACCGGACTCCCTTCGGTCCGTGTGCGACTTCATCGGCGTGACGTTCCGCCCAGAGATGTTGGACTATCACGAAAAGCCGGTGATCTGGGGTCGCCAGCGATCTGTGAGAACGGAACATTCCTTGCGGCGATGGTCGCTAGTTAACCAGCCGATCACCGATTACAGGGGCATCTGGCGAACCAACCTTCCTCAGGGGATGGAAGAGCGGTTCGCCACAGGCGAGGCCCGCGAGTTGATGACTTTCTTCGGCTACGGCCATTAGAAACGTGGAACCGCCGGCCGGGATAAGCGGGGCGCCGTCGCTCACGACCCGCAGAAACCAATCAGACCGACCGGGCCTGACGAATCAGCGGGTCATTCGAAGCGCTGTGCCGGATCGACAAACAGCGACGATCGCCAACAGCTTGCCTCCAGTAGGCGGCGACTGTGGACAGGAAGCGTCATTCCTGTCCACGCCCCCAATTGTTTTGGTGGATTGTTGCCTCCTGCTCCGGAAAGAACAGTCGAGCAAGAATCGTATCGCCGCCAAACCCGCCGGATTTCGAGATGATCGCGGTTCCGTCCCATGCGCCCGCGACCATCCGGCTCATCGCAACGCCTGGCTCGTGGAGCCCCTCGCAGAGAAGATGGGAGGCAGCGCAAATGCGGACCAGCAGCCGCAAGGTCCATCCGCCCGTCACCAGCACGGCCCGCGGGCGCGGCGTGGCGGCCACCAGCCGTTCGAGCGAACGCTCGATCATGGCGCGTGCCTCCGGAACCGAGACCACATTGGAGGGGGCGACCAGCACGACCGGCGGTTCGATCTGCATGGCACTGCCGCCGTCCATCACCAACGTCCGCAATCTGGGAGCCGCCGAGATCTGGCTCAGCGTCGCCGGATGGTTGGTACCGCAAATCGCCAGATCGAGCGCCGGCGGCCGCAAACCGGGAGGAGTCCGCCCGGCGAGCACCGAGGCGAGTCCGCCGGTGCCGATATAGAGATCGTCGTCGCCCGTCCCGAACGCAGCGACAGCATCCGCAAGCTCGGCGTCGCTGGAAGCATCGGCGACAACAAATCCGCCCGGCGCAGCGCCTTTGCCCAGCATCGCGGCCGGGATGCCTTGGCGCGATAATGCATCGACCAGGGCCGGCCCGACCTGCTGCGCCTTGCGGTCCGGCGAAAGCACAAGCTGCCGCCCGTCGACCGTGACCCTGCCCATCGCCGGAAATGCGGGAGCAAGAAGGGCCCGGCTGAACCGTCCGGCGCGAAAGGCGGCAGCGGCCTCCGCGATCGGGTGGCCGCGCATGACGCTGTCGATCTTCTTGAACGACAGCACGCCTCGTTCGCGGCCGGCGAAAATATCGGCGACACGCCCAGAAGCCGCCGCCTCGTCGAGATCGCGTGTATCGAGGTCGATCGCATTGCCGCCGGAAATGGCGGGCGGCGGATCGAACCAGACTTGGATCGGATTTTCGGGCGTGGCGAAATAGCCGGCCGTGTCGAGCGCGCCGGTGATGTCGTCCGCGACGATCAGGACATCCTTGCCGACGCCGCGCCCGGTCGGGCCAAGCTTCACGCCGCCTTCTCCGCGGTCAGCGACAAGGCGTAGTCGATCGCCTCGATGAGGCTGCTTTCGCGGGCGATGCCGCGGCCGGCTATATCGAAGGCGGTGCCGTGATCGACAGAGGTCCGCACGATCGGCAGGCCGAGCGTGATGTTGACCCCGCTCAGGCCGAGCCATTCCCCCGTTTGCGGGTTGATCTGGAAGCCAAGCAGCTTCACCGGAATATGGCCCTGGTCGTGATACATGGCCACGACCGCGTCATAGGCGCCGCCGCGCATCTTCACGAAGACGGTGTCACCCGGGACGGGACCATGAACATCATGGCCGCGCGCCCGGTAGTCGACGACGATCGGCTCCGTGACGCGGATATCGTGGGTGCCGAAAATGCCGCCTTCACCGGCATGCGGATTGAGCGCGGCGATCGCGACGCGAGGGGCCGCGATCCCCAGATGCTTCAAGGCTTCGATCGTCAGGTCGAGCACCCGGCGCATGCGCGGCTCCGTCGCCCGCTTCGGCACATCCTCCAGCGCGATGTGCGTGGTGACATGGCTGACGCGGAAGGCGCCGTGCGCGAGCATCATCGCGCTGTCGCGCGCCCCGGTCAGCGCCGCCAGCAGCTCGGTGTGGCCCGGGAAGCGATGACCGGCCAGGTGCAGCGATTCCTTATTGAGCGGCGCGGTGACGATGGCCGACGCCTCGCCCGCCATCGTGCGGCGCACGCCCTCGGCCACGGCCTTGTAGGCCTGGCTGCCACCTTCCGCGGAGACTTGGCCGATCGCGACGGCGGAGCCCTCGATCGGCCAGATGCCGAGCGGCTCGTCCGCTTGCGCGACGGCGGGCAACGGCAGGTCGAGCGACCGGGCCACTTCGCCCAGCGCCGCCAGCGACCCGATGAGGCGCAGCCGAAAGGCGCCGGTCTCGAGTTGCGGCGCGAAATGCCGGCCGGCCTTGAGCGCGATCTCGGGTCCGACGCCCGCCGGATCGCCGACGGTGATGGCAATGGTTGCGGTCATTCGGTTCTCTCCAGGGGCCGTACGGGCGTTGAAGACACAATCACGCCAAAGGCCGCCCGCCGTCGACCGGAATGATAACGCCCGTCGCAAAGCGGAGCTGCGCCGCGGCCGCCAGAACCGCCTCGGCGACGTCGTCGGGCGTGCCCAATCGCCCGAGCGGCGTCCGGCTCGCCTGTTCATCGCGCCAGGATTCGTCACGGCCCTTGATGAAATCGGTGTCGACGACGCCTGGTGAAACAGAGACGACCCTGATTTTCGGCGCGAGCGCGCGCGCCAGCGACTTGGTCAAATTGTCGACCGCGGCCTTGGACGCGCAATAGGCGATGTTGCTGCCCATGGCGGTTACGCCCGCGATCGACGAGATGTTGACGACGACACCGTTGCCGGTGCGGTCGAGCAGGGACCGCATCGCCCGCGTCGCAGCGATGACGCCGCGTACGTTGACGCTGAGGATGCGGTCGATCAAGGCGTCATCCAGGCTATCGAGGTCCGGATGCGGCACGAAGCGGGTTATGCCGGCGCAATTGACCAGGATGTCCAGCCGGCCGAACCTTTGCCCGATCTGGCCGGCCAGCCGCGCGAGGCAGCCGCTGTCGGTGACGGCCGCCTCGGCGACCATGTGATCGCCGGGCGCCAGCGTCGAGACCAGCGCTTCGGCCGCCTGGCGCGAGCTGTTGTAGCCGACGACGACCGAGGCACCTTCCTGCGCGAGCCTGGACACGATCTGCGCCCCGATTCCGCCGGTCGCTCCGGTCACCAGGGCAACCTTGTCTTGCAGCATTGCCGCCATGACGGTCTCCGTGTCAGACGCCGGTGCGTCGCTTGTGGGCGACCAGCGCCATGAGATTGCGGTCGCGCCAGGCGCTGCGCTCGCTCAAGTCGGATGCCGGCAGCTTCTCGCGGCGCTCGGCTTCGGCCTTGGCGATAAGCGCTTCGGACCACGGTGCCGGGTCGCGCCTTGCCAGCGCGATCGCATGGTAGAGCGACCCCAGGCGCCGCGCGTAATCCGCGATCCCGCCCGGCGCGTTGAGGTCGATCGTCTCGAACGGACCCATGAAGGACCAGCGGTAGCCGAGCCCGTGCGACACGGTCAGGTCGATGTCGGCGGCGCTTGCGACGCCCTCCTCCAGCAAGGCCCAGGCCTCGTTGAGCAACGCCCCCTGGAGCCGGTTGAGGACAAAGCCGTCGACCTCCTTGCGCACGATGATGGCGGCCTGGCCCATCTGCTCCATTTGCGCCCGCAGCCACGGCACGATGCCGGCGTCGGTCCATGGCGCCGGAACAAGTTCGACCAGCGGGATCAGATGCGGAGGGTTGACGGGATGCGCGACGAGGAAGCGGGCCCGGTTGACGCATCCCTCCGTGAAAGCCGAGGCCGGAATGCCCGAGCTCGAGCTGCCCACGACCGCGTCCGGCCGCATCGCCCGGTCGATTTCGAGGCAGACGGCCTGCTTGACATCGCGCCGTTCGAGCACCGACTCCTGAATATAGTCGGCGCCGGCGACCGCAGCCTCCAGCGTGTCGACCACACGCAACCGACGCAGGACCGGATCGATGGCGTCGACCAGCCCGGCTTCCCGCATGTCGGCGAGACTGGCGCGGATGCTCTCGATCACCGCCGCGCGGATATCGGCGCTGCCATCGTAGATGGCCACGTCATGCCCAGCCCGGGCGAAGACGATCGCCCAGCCGCGGCCGACAAGCCCCGCCCCGACGATGGCGACCTTCCGGATTACATCCATTACTGCACCCGCGATTTCTCGCCGTCCGCGAGGCAGATTTCAGTGATGCGCAGGCCATCCTTGGTGATGCGCGACGGGAAGCGGTCCTTCAGCCGTTCTTCGTGGATGGGAATGACGCGGCGCGCCTCGTAATTCACCTGCTTCATCATCTCCTCGGTCGCCAGCACGAGATTGGTCTGGCTGCCGACCGCAAGCCCAACCGGGACATAGAGCGTCTCGATATCGACGGCGGCTCCCGAGCCCTCGATATTGTCGAAGACATAGACCAGATCGCCCGCCAGCACCCAGGTGTCTTCCTTGCCGTTGCGCACGGTGACCCACATCGAACCATAGGTGTGGCTGTCGAAGGCGGGATTGAGATCGACATTCGGCAGCACGTCCTGCTTGGCGCCATCGAGCGTCACCAGCCGCTTCTGCCGGGCCAGGTCGACGCCGCGCACGATATCGCCCGGATCGACGGCGACGTTCATCCAGCGCATGCGGTCCGGCAACGACATCGCCCAGACCCACTTCGCGATCTCCTTCTCCTGGATGTAGAAGGTTGCCTTGGGGAAGTCCTCGACATTGCCGAAATGGTCGAAATGGGCGTGCGTGATGAAGACCGTGTCGACGTCCTTCGGCGCAAGGCCGATCTCGCCGAGGACGGTCTCGGGCGAATGCCAGTTCTCGACGCCGAACTTGTCGCCGAGATGCTTGCCATAATCCTTGTTGTTGTAGCCGACATCGACCATGGCGACGTGGCCGTTGCCCTTGATCAGCGCATAACAATAGGGAAGCTTGACGTAGCCCTGGTTGTGGGCGCCGTAGAGCACGCCACTCTTGTGGTAGTTGGTGACGTAGCTGTACTCAAGCACCCAGATCGAATATTGGCCCATCGTTTCCTCCCTGATGTCGCCAGCGCTGCGCACAACTGCAGCAGGCGTGATTGAAGTCGACCGGCGTCATGCCGGCGCGTGGTTCCGACGCCGCCTGCAGCCAGGCATAGGCGTGCTTGATCCTGTCTCCCGCGCGGTCGAGATGCTGCTGCCAGTCGCGCTGCAGCCGGGCCAGACCGAAATCCTCGAGCACTTCGCCGAGCGTCGCATGCGCGGTCGCAAGGCGGTCGAGATGACCCTCCAGGCCGCTCGGCGCCTGCAAGGCGCGAAGCCGCTGCTCGACCTCGGCCCAGCGTTCGCGTGCCGCCGGGATATCCGGCAGGTCGAGCACGTCGCGGCGGCCGCCGGCCTCGGCCAGGACCAGCAGGCCGGCGACCTGTCCGATCAGCCGGCGCAAGCCGTCATAGACGGGGCGGCAGGCGACCACGTAGCGGACGACGACCTCGTCGGCTGCAGGATCGTTCTCGATGGCCTGCCTGGCTTCCCCGCCTTCGACGTCCGGCGGCGGCGACGCAATCACCTCGCAATCGTAGCGGTGGACGGTGACCGCGCGCTCGAAGAACAGTTTCCCCGACATCTCAGCCATGATGCCTCCGGCGCGTCGTCGCGCGCTCGATCACGGAGCCCGGCGGAATCATCTGCACGACCGGCTCCTTGCCGGCATTCGTGCCAAGCTCCTTGGCCAGCGAGATCGTCGCCTCCAGCATCTTTTCGATGGGCTGCTGGACCGTCGTCAGCCCATGCGAGGGCCAGTGAGCCATCTCGATGTCGTCGAAGCCGACGATCGAGATGTCGTCCGGCACGCCGAGGCCGAGCTCTCGCCGCACGCCGTCGAGAAAGCCGATGGCGAGAATATCGTTGGCGCAGAACACGCCGTCGGGCATCTCCTTGAGGTCGCGCAGCTTGCGGGCAGCCTCGTAGCCGGCGTGGTAGCTGAACTGCCCCGCCTCGATGACGACGGGCGCGGCAAGGCCCCGTTCGACCGCGCGCTCGCTGAAGCCGCGGTGACGGGCGACATTGGTCGAGGCATCCGCCAGCGCGGCGATATAGGCCAGGCGCCGGTGGCCGGTGTCGACCAGATAATCGGCAATGCTGCGGCCGCCGAGGATGTTGTCGCAGGAGATGCCGAAGGCGTGGTCGTCGGCCGACAGCCGGTTGAAGAAGATCACCGGCGTGCCGGCCTTGCGGCATTCCTGCGCGGCTTCCGAGGACAAGGTCGCCGCGAGGATGATGGCGAGGTCCGGCTGGTAGTTGAGGAGAAGGCGCAGCGCCTGGTCGACCTCTCCCGACTGGTCGGCCGCGACCAGCATCACATTCATGTCGATGGCGCGCAGCTCGGTGGTGAGCCGGGTGAGCACTTCCGGATAGAACGGGTTGGTGATGTCGGCCACGACCACGCCGACGATGCGCGTCTTCTTGGTGATGAGACTGCGCGCGAAAGGATTCGGCGAATAGCCGATCTCCCGCGCGCGGTTCAGCACCACGTCCCGCGTGTCCTTGGCGATCACGGCATCGGCGTGAAAAGCCCTGGAGACGGTCGAAACAGACATGCCCAGATCGCGCGCCAGATCCTTCACGGTCACGCGGGGCTTGCTGTTCTTGTTGCGGGCGACGATCGACATGAAAACTCCGTTGGCGCGCGGCCTTAGGCCTCGTTGCGACCTCCGTAGCGGCGGACCCGGATGTTGGCCTGCTCGGCATGCCCGTAGAACCCTTCAAGGACACACAGGCGCGAACAGTATTCGCCGATCATGGCGCTCGCTTCGTCGGTCAAGACGCGCTGATAGGTGCAGGTCTTGATGAACTTGCCAACCCACAAACCGCCGGTGTAGCGGGCCGCCTTCTTGGTGGGCAGCGTATGGTTGGTGCCGATGACCTTGTCGCCATAGGCGACATTGGTGCGCGGCCCCAGGAACAGCGCGCCGTAGTTGCGCATGTTGTTCAGGAAGTAGTCCGGATCGCGCGTCATCACCTGCACGTGCTCGGAGGCGATCCGGTCGGCTTCCGTGACCATCTCCTCGTAGGAATCGCACACGATCACCTCGCCATAGTCGGCCCAGGCCTTGGCGGCTATCTCGGCCGTCGGCAGGGTCTTCAGCTGGCGCTCGACCTCCGCCATGGTGTCGCGGGCGAGCTTTTCCGAATTGGTCAGAAGCACCGCCGGACTCGTCGGGCCGTGCTCGGCCTGGCCGAGCAGGTCGGTCGCGCAGATCTCGCCGTCGACGCTGTCGTCGGCGATCACCAGCGTTTCGGTCGGACCGGCGAACAGGTCGATGCCGATGCGGCCGTAGAGCTGGCGCTTGGCTTCGGCGACAAAGGCGTTGCCGGGGCCGACGAGCATGTCGACGCGGCCGATGGTCTCGGTTCCGAGCGCCATGGCGCCGACGGCCTGGATGCCGCCCAGAACGTAGATCTCGTCGGCGCCGCCCATATGCATGGCGGCGACGATGGCCGGATGCGGCCCACCCTGGAACGGCGGCGCGCAGGCGATGATCTTCTTCACGCCGGCTACCCTTGCGGTGACCACGCTCATATGCGCGGAGGCGACCATCGGATATTTGCCGCCCGGCACGTAGCAGCCGACCGTCTCGACGGGGATGTTCTTATGGCCAAGCACGACCCCCGGCAGCGTTTCGACCTCGAGATCCTGCAGGCAGGCGCGCTGCTTCTCGGCGAAATTGCGCACCTGCGCCTGGGCGAAACGAATGTCCTCCAGATCCCTCGCCGAGACCTTGGCGATGGCCTTTTCCATGTCGCTGTCGCTCAGCCGGAAGCTTGCCGGCGACCACTTGTCGAAACGCTCCGACAATTCCCGGACGGCGGCGTCGCCCCGCTTCTCGATATCGGCGAGGATCGTCTCGACGGTCGTGCGGACAACCGCGTCGCCCTGGGCGACGGCTTCGGGATCCCTGCCCCGCTTCAGAAAGGTCGGCATTTTCTCATCCTTGTCTTGGGTGGGATGGACGGCAGGATGCCGTCCATCTGTCGCATTGCTGATCGTCAGGGCTTAACCGTCGGCTCGATCTTGGTGAGCTTGTATTCGTCGGCCGGGGCCTTGCAGGACGAGCAGTTGATGCCGGGCGCGTCGGACGCCTGCTTCACATCCGCCGGCAGCGGCTGGATGGTCGCTCCGGGCGTCGGCTTGCCTTCCAGCGCCGACTGCAGCGACAGTTCCGGCAGAAGCTCGGGATTGAAGACCTCGGTGACGAAGGAAGACGGCACTTTGTCGGTCGGGAAGACGTTGCAGCCGTCGGCGAAGGTATCGCCCTTGCAAGGCTTGACCTGATCGGCAGGCACCCACGGCAGCGGGTACTCGATGTTCATCGGCTTCAGCTCGCGCTTCTTGGTCAGGATCTCCATCATCAGCTTGAAGGCGTAGCCGGAGGTGGCGGGCGGCGAGCCGGCCGAGACGCCCTTGAGGCCCATGCCCTGCATCTTCGGATCGGCCAGGCCGAGGCGGAAGCCATCGGAGTTCTCGCCGGTCATCGGCACCAGCTTGTTGCCCTTGTCGAGCTGCGCCTGGATGGCGCCGTATTCGCCGGCCTGGGCCCAGATGCCGTCGACGTCCGGATGCGCGGCGAGCGCCTTGGCCGTCTCCTGCTGCGTGGTGCGGTCATCCCAGTAGGAATAGTATTCAGCGACCACCTTGATGCCGGGATACTGGCTGAAGATGTGCATGGCGCCGTCGGTGTGGCGCTTGTCCACCGAGTTCCCCGGAACGCCGCGGCTGAGAAAGATGTTGCCCTTGCCGCCGAGGATGTTGACCAGCGCCTGGGCGGTGTTCTCGCCGAAGCCAGCGGTGATGTAGCTGACATTGTAGGCGCAGGGCTCGGTGACCGTCGCGTCATACATGAAGAAGAGCACGCCCTTCTGGCAGCCGCGATGGATGGTGCGGTTCAATGCCGTCGACGAGATCGGGAAGCTGATGATGCCGTCGGCGCCATCCTGGATCATGCTTTCATAGGCGGAGATCTGCGCCTGCGGATCCGTGCCCGAGATAACCTCCTTCAGTTCCACCGTCTTGTCGTAGGGCGGCGTCTGCGCCAGCGCCTTGACGATGTTCGCGGCCTCCGACTGCCACGAGTTGCCGCTGTAGCTCAGCGACAGGTAGACCTTGAGCTTCTTGTCCTGCGCTTCGGCATGATCGACGACCGTCGCGACGCCCGCGGTCGTGGCAAGCGTCAGCGACGCGGCCAGTCCCAGTCTTTTCAACAGCTTCATTTCCATCAACCTCCCTTTGGAATTTGGCCCTTTCAGGTGCCGGACCAGAGCTTGTGAGAACGTTCTCACAATTGGACAAAAATCATTGGCATGCGGGCGCATGGTCATTTTCCTCGCGTCAGCATCCGGTTTCCGATGTGGGTCAGGAACTCGCCGCGCAGCACCAGCAGCGCTCCGACGATGATTCCACCCTCGATGATGGTGCGCCATCCTTCACTCAGCCCGATGGCGGAGATCATGGTGCCCAGCGTGGTCAAAAGGATCGCGCCGCCGACCGTACCGATGAAGGTTCCGCTGCCGCCGAGGATCGAGGAGCCGCCGATCACGACCGCGGCGATCGAGGGCAGCATGTAGCTGTCGCCCATCCTGAGCGTCGCGCCGTTCGAATAGCCGACCAGCATCATGCCGACGAAGCCGGCGCAGGCGGCGCTGACCGCATAGGGCACGAGTTCGAGCCGGTTGACGCCGACGCCGGCGATAAGTGCTGCGTTCCTGTTGGTGCCGAGCGCGCGAAGCCGGCGTCCGAGCGCGGTGAAGTTCTGCAGGAGCCAGCCGAACAGGATGAAAGCGAGGGTGAAGTAGATGACCACCGGCACGCCGAGAAACCATGCCTTCATCAGCCACAGGAGGGCCGATGGCGAACCGCCGCGCGGCGTGCCGCTGGTGTAGCCGAGCGCGACCGAGGCGACGACGATCGAGGTCGCCATCGTCATGATGAAGGGCGGCACCTTCAACCAGACGATGCCGATGCCGCTGACCGCGCCGACCAGGGCGCAGATGGCGAGGATTGCCGGCAACATGTACCAGACGCCGGCATCGCTCGTGCCGACCCAGGTCGTGGTCAGCACGCCGCCAAGCGTGATGAGGGCCGGGATGGAGAGGTCCAGTCCGCCGATCAGGATGACGAGGCCCTGCCCGAAGGACAGGATGATCAGGAACGAGGCGAGGATCAGCACCGTGAGCACCTGGCTCCAGGAGCCGAGCGCCGGGCTGATGAAGCGCGAGCAGACAATGAGCACGATGCTCAAGCCGAACACGACGAGCGTGTTCACCGTTTCCCGGTCGAGCTTCTGCCTGCCGCGCCGGTCGGAAGAGGCCTCGGATGGCATCGCTATGTCCTTGTGCGCGTTCACCGGGCGTCGTCCTTCCTGAGCAGGCGCGCCACGGTGTTGCCGAAGACGATCGCGAGCACCAGCACGAAGCCCTGGAAGATGCCGGTGTAGAAAGACGACACGCCGCCCGAGAACAGCACCTTCTGCAGAAGCATGAGCGTGCCGGCGCCGAGGATCGAGCCGACGAGGCTGCCGCGGCCGCCGCTGAGCGGCGTGCCGCCGAGCGCCACGGCGGCAAAGGTGAGCATCAGGAACGGCGTGCCCGCCGTCGGATTGCCGGTGGCGGTCTGGGCGCTCAGCATGAAGCCGGCGACGCCATAGAGAATGCCGGCGCCGACGAAGGCGGTGATGCGAACGCCCGAGACGGCGACGCCGGAGAAACGGGCCGACTGCTCGTCGGCGCCGATCGCATAAAGGCCGATGCCGGTGTTGGTCCGCCGGAAGGCCAGCCACAGCACGATGGCGGCGACCAGAAACAGGCCGGCGATCGGGACGACGCCGAAGAGCGTGTCGGTCAGGGTGTAGGTGACGAAGTCGGCGACCATGCCGCCGGGCGCGTCGAGAATGACCAGCGCCAGCCCCTGGCAGACGATCATGGTGCCCAGCGTCGCCGCGATGGTCTGTAGCCCGAGCCTGGCGACCAGAATGCCGTTGATCATGCCGACGACGGCGCCGATGGCGCAGCACATCAAGAGGCTGACCAGCGCTCCGCCCGGGCCGTCGAGCGGATAGACGGCCATCAGCACGTTGGTCAGCGAGACGACGCCCGCGACGGACAGGTCGAAGCCGCGGCTGATGACGACCAGCGTCTCGCCCGCCGCAGCCAGCGCCAGCGGCGTCGAATTGTTGACGAGGTCGGTGAATGTGTAGACCGAGAGCGCATCGGGCTGCCAGAACGCATAGAGCGCGTAGAGCAGCACATAGATCAGCGCGACGATGCCGGTGCCGCTGATGACGGCGCGCCAGAAGGGCGAACGGCGGGGCGCCGGATTTGCAGCGATCGCGCTCATGCCGCCACTCCCGTCTTCGCGCCGCGCGCGTGGCCGATCAGCGCGCCGACGATCGTCTGCTCGTCGATGGCGTCGCCCTGGTACTCGGCGAAGATACGGCCGCCATAGAGCACGATGCAGCGATGCGCGAGGTGGACGAGTTCCGGCAATTCGGACGAATAGAAGAGCACGGAGCCGCCATCGGCGGCGAATTTGCGGATCGCCTCGTAGATCGACTGCTTGGTTCCGACGTCGACGCCGCGCGTCGGATCGAAGAGCAGCAGCGTGCGCGCGCCGGTCATGATGACGCGCGCCAGCAGCGCCTTCTGCTGGTTGCCGCCGGACAACTCGTCGATCTTGAAATGCAGATAGCGTTCCTGCAGGTCGACCACGGCCGCCGTTTCGCGTGCGGCGCGACGCTCGCCGGCCGGCCAGACGATGCCGCTGCGCCCGACGCGGGAGATGATCGGCAGCACCATGTTGCTGGCCGTGGTGAGGCCGGCGAGGATGCCTTCCGACTTGCGGTCCTCGGGCAGGTAGGCGAGGCCGTTGCCGAAATGGAGCGCGGCGCCCGGGCTGGAGATCTGGGCGCGCACGCCGTCGATCTCGACGCTTCCGCCCCTGGCCTTGGCAAGTCCGATCAGCGTCCTGAACAAATCGCGCTGGCCCTGCCCTTCGAGCGCGGCGATGCCGACGATCTCGCCCTGCCTGACATCGAACGACACGTCGCTCAGGATGCCGCCCGAGAGGCCCTTGACGCCGAGCGCGACGGGCGCGGCCTCACCGGTTTTGGGCAGCGCATTGATCGTCTCACGCGCGCTGCGGCCGACCATCATCTCGAAGATGTTCTCGTCCGAGGCGCCCGAAAGCTCGACGGTGCCGATGCTGCGGCCGTTGCGCAGGATGGTGGCGCGCGAGCACAAGGTGCGCACTTCGCCGAGGCGATGGGAAATGTAGAGGATGGCGGTCTGCAGGGTTTTTTGCCGGCGCACGAGCTCGAACAGCCATTCGACGTCGGCCAGTGCCGCCGTCGGCTCGTCGAGGATCAACAATTTCGCGGCATGGGTGAAGGCGCGGACGATTTCGAGCCGTTGACAGTCCGACAGCGAGAGCACGCCCACCGGCGTGTCGGGATCGAAATGCGCGAGACCATAATCGCTGAGGATCCTGCCGGCGGCGGCCATGGCCGAGCGATGCGACGCGAGGCCGAGCATGCCCCTTGGCATTTTCGGCAGCATCAGATTCTCGGCGATGCTGAGATTGGGCAGCAGGCTGAGCTCCTGGAAAGCCGTCGCCACGCCTTGCGTGCGCGCATCGACGATGCCGTGCGGCGTGTAGGGCGAGCCTAAGATCGACATTGATCCGCTGTCCGGCTTCACCACGCCGCTGAGGATCTTCACCAGCGTCGACTTGCCGGCGCCGTTCTCGCCCAGGAGCGCATGGACCTCGCCCGGGCGCAGATCGATGGAAACGGAATCGAGCGCCACGGTCGGCCCGTAGGACTTCGCGATCTTGGCGATGCGGACGGCTAGCCGGGTCTCGTCGGTGCTCATACCTCCTCCCAAGGTAAGGTCGCAGCTGCAAGTGAGAACGTTCTCTGAGAACGTTCTCACCGTTTCACACGAAGCAATGTTCGTTGTCAACGGGGAATCCATCGCAGGAATGTTAGAGCCGCTTCAGGCGAACGCGCTCGCGAGACGGACACTCCGTCTATCGAGCCGATGTGCCGTCGGCTATTACCCGTTGCCCCGAAAATGCAGCCGGTAAAATCCTCGAGACCTCCAGTTCCGCGTCGACGGTTTCCACGCCGACCTGCCGGTATCTTCGCCGGACACGACCTGCGTCGTATCCGTCCGCGCAGCCCTTTCCGGGGAACGATAGCTTCGCTTGCGAACATCCGTCGAGGCTGGAACCCCCGCCGATGCCCCGCGTTCCCATGAAAACCAGCAGCGATTGCGCTCCACCGATCCGAGGAAGGATCGTCCGTGAATTCCTTCGGGAAGAACGCGATAGAGCACGGAGTTCCAACCATGGCTTTCACGCTTGAGAGTCCAGCCTTTGGAAACGGGCAGACCATTCCCGAGCCCTATGTCCGCAACGGAGGCAACTTGTCTCCGCCCCTGCGGTGGAAGGACGCGCCGGCCGGCACCAGAAGCTTCCTGCTTGTCGTCGAGGACCCCGACGCGCCACGCGGCCTGTTTCGCCATTGGGCGGTCTATGACATCGCCGCCGGGCGGGATCGCCTGCCGGAGGGCACCGCCGGGCCGGAAAGCTTCAGCCAAGGCGTGAACGACTTCGGCAATGCTCATTACGACGGCCCCCAGCCGCCGAAAGGCCATGGCGTCCATCACTATCACTTCCGCCTTTCAGCACTCGACGTGGAGACGCTGGAAACCGGCGGAGAAACTGGAATAGCCGATCTTCTGGCCCATGCGGGGCCGCATACGATCGCCACCGCCGACCTCGTCGGCACATATGAAAGCCGCTGATGCGCAAGCTGAAGCGGCTTTCGGCGTTCGCTCATGCCCCGTTCGCATAGGGAGAAAAACAATGCCGGACAAGAAAACCATTGAAAAGGCGCGCAAGGACAAGCGCGAAGGCAAATCGGCAAGCACGCAGGCCGGCGAATTCGTTCACGAAGAAATCGACAAAGTCCGCCAAGGCAAGCACGGCGCCCGCTCCACCAAGCAGGCGATAGCCATCGGCCTTTCGGAGGCGCGTCGCGCGGGTGTCGACCTGCCGCCCCCCAAGAAAGGCGACGTGAAGGAAACCACGCGCAGGAGCGCCAAATACGCTTACGAGGCAGGCCAGGGCGAACGCAAGCCGAAGCGCCAGCCGAAGGTCTCGAAGGCGGTGTCGAAAGTGCTCGAGGACGAGCCGAAAAGCACCGTCTCCCGCAAGGCCCTGTCGCGACAGACCAAGAGCGCCGCATCCAGCCGCACGGCCGCAGAGCGATCGGCGGCGGCCAGGAAAGCCGCGCAGACCAAAGGCGCTGCCGGACGATCGGCAGCGGCGAGCAAGGCAGCCAGAACCCGCGCCGAGCGCGGTTAGCCGCAGTTGCAGGACGAGGAGCGGACCAGTTGACCGGGTTCCTGCGTCAGGCTGCACCGGCCACAAGATGCCTTCGCGTCAAGGCCCGTCATACGGGCTGGGGCGCCGCTCAGCGTGAACAGCGGTGACTTCGGCTATACGAAACTTCGATCAAGAAGGACTGTTTGGTGGAGCCAATCGGAATCGAACCGACGACCTCTTGAATGCCATTCAAGCGCTCTCCCAACTGAGCTATGGCCCCACTCCCGGCAGTCAGCCGGCGCCGTTTCCGGCGAAGAGATCCGGCACGGTTGGGACCGCGCCGTCGTTTAGTGCTGGCGGCTTCTAGCGCCGCCTTCGGTCAAGATCAAGCCTTGAAAGACCGCTTTTTCGTCACAGGCGAAAATGGCCGCCAAAACAATCAGATCAGACCTCGTCCTCGTCGTCGCCGACGCCGATCATGTCGGAGACGTCGTCGTCTTCTTCTTCTTCGTCGGCAAGGAAGGTGTCGTCGTCATCGTCGCCGAGATCGACATCGTCATCCTCATCGTCGCCGAGATCGGGAAGATCGTCGCCGCCGCCCTTGGTCTCCTCGTCGGCATCTTCCAGCGAAACGAGTTCGGCGCCTTCTTCCTCCTCGGCGTCGACTTCCTTATCGGCGACTTCCTCATCTTCTTCGAGGGCGGAAATCTTGCCTTCCTCGAAATAGGAGCGCGGATAGCTCTTGCCGGTATAGGGCGAGACGATCGGGTCCTTGTTCAGATCGTAGAATTTCCGACCCGTTTCGGGGTCGACACGCTTGGTGCCAAGTTCAGCTTTTGCCACGTCAGGCCTCGTCAAAAAAAGAATGGTCCCCTTAACCGCAGTTTTCCGTGCTGTCAAAGCCAAAAGACATGTGCGCGAAACCCGCTTTTCAAAGGCTTGCGCCAAGGGGATGACCATTGCCGCGCGCCGTGATACGAGACCGCCGCACCATGACGAACCGGGCCGGCCAGCCGGCATTTCATTTGGACGACAAAATGTCTCATTCCGCCGCCGCTAAACCAGCCACGGCCCGCAAATCCCCTGCCCTTGCCGGCATCGCACGCGTGCCGGGCGACAAGTCGATCTCGCACCGCTCCTTCATGTTCGGCGGCCTTGCCTCCGGCGAGACGCGCATCACCGGCCTGCTCGAAGGCGAGGACGTGATGCGCACCGGGGCCGCCATGAAGGCGATGGGCGCACATATCGAAAAGAAGGACGGCGAATGGGTGATCCGCGGCACCGGCAACGGCGCGCTGCTTGAGCCGGAAGGCCCGCTCGATTTCGGCAATGCCGGCACCGGCTCGCGCCTCACCATGGGCCTCGTCGGCACCTATGACATGGAGACGACCTTCGTCGGCGACGCCTCGCTCTCCGGCCGGCCGATGGGCCGCGTGCTCGACCCGCTGCGCCAGATGGGCGTGCAGGTGCTGAAAGCGGCGCCGGGCGACCGCATGCCGATCACGCTGCGCGGACCGAAGCACGCCGCACCCATCACCTATCGCGTGCCGATGGCGTCGGCCCAGGTGAAGTCGGCGGTCCTGCTTGCCGGCTTGAACACGCCGGGCATCACCACGGTGATCGAACCGGTGATGACGCGCGACCATACCGAAAAGATGCTGAAAGGTTTTGGCGCCAACCTGACCGTCGAGACCGATGAGCGCGGCGTGCGCCACATCTTCATCGAGGGCCAGGGCAAGCTCACCGGGCAGACGATCGCCGTGCCGGGCGATCCCTCGTCCGCCGGCTTCCCGCTGGTCGCGGCGCTGATCGTGCCGGGCTCGGACATTACAATCGAGAACGTGCTGATGAACCCGACCCGCACCGGGCTGCTGCTGACGCTGCAGGAAATGGGCGGGCGTATCGACATCCTCAACCCGCGCAATGCCGGCGGCGAGGACGTGGCGGACCTGCATGTGCGTTATTCAGAGCTGAAAGGCGTGGTGGTGCCGCCCGAGCGGGCGCCGTCGATGATCGACGAGTACCCGGTGCTGGCCGTGGCCGCGAGCTTCGCCGAGGGCGAGACGCTGATGCAGGGGCTGGAGGAATTGCGCGTCAAGGAATCCGACCGGCTCGCGGCGGTCGCCAACGGGCTCAAGCTCAACGGCGTCGACTGCACCGAGGGCGAGGCCTCGCTCGCCGTGCGCGGCAAGCCCGGCGGCAAGGGCCTGGGCGCTCACCCCAACGACCAGGACACAGTGGTGAAGACGCATCTCGATCACCGCATCGCCATGAGCTTCCTGGTCATGGGGCTGGCGACGGAAAAGCCGGTGACCATCGACGACGCAAACATGATCGCGACGAGCTTTCCGGAATTCATGGGACTGATGAAGGGGCTGGGCGCGGAGATCGAGTGACGGGGATGGATTGGAGCCGAACTGAGATTCTGGCGGGACAGCACCCCTCTCTGTCCTGCCGGACTGTCCGGCAGGACAGAGAGGGGTGTGAAGGAACGCGGCGCTTGTCTTATTCATCGCGTTCATTGCGCCTTTCGATTGTGTCGGCTCGCCCATGAGCATCCCCTTCACCATTGCCATCGACGGACCCGCAGGCGCCGGCAAGGGCACGCTGGCCCGCCGGCTCGCCGACCACTACCGGCTGAACCTGCTCGACACCGGCCTCACCTACCGCGCCGTAGCCCACAAGCTGCTGGAACTCGGCCTGCCGCTCGACAATGTCTCGGCGGCGGAAACTGCGGCGCGCCAGGTCGATCTCTCGAACCTCGACCGTACAGTGCTTTCGGCGCATGCGGTGGGCGAGGCGGCCTCCAAGGTCGCGGTCATTCCCACTGTCCGGCGCATCCTGGTCGAGAAGCAGCGGGTCTTTGCCAAGGCGCCGCCGGGCACCGTGCTGGACGGCCGCGACATCGGCACGGTGGTCTGTCCCGACGCCGACATCAAGCTCTATGTCACGGCGAGCGCCGAGGTGCGTGCCCGGCGCCGGCTGGCCGAGATCGAGAGCATGGGCGGCAGCGCCGACTTCGCCACCATCCTCGCCGACATCGAGCGGCGCGACGAACGCGACATGGGCCGCGCCGACTCGCCGTTGAAGCCGGCGGCGGACGCGCACTTGCTTGATACCAGCGAAATGGCTATAGAGGCCGCGTTTCTGGCGGCGATGGCGATCGTTGACGAGGCCCTTGCCAAGAGAAACAAGGCCTGATCAGGCGTTTTCGGTTGCCGTTGGCGGCGAAAATACCCATATCGGGCACGAACCAGCCTGCCAGCATTCTTCATGCGCCGGACTTGCCGCTCAGATAGCGGCCAAGGGCTCTTCAGCCCGGAACGCCGGCAGGCTCACGCAACGCTAACCCACGGCGCCCGCTCCGCCAGCGCGCGGAGCATTCCAGGAGAAACAATGTCAGTAGCTAATCCGTCTCGCGACGATTTCGCGAGCATGCTCGAAGAATCATTCACCGCCGGCCATTCCGGCGAGGGCCAGGTTGTCCGGGGCACGATCACCGCGATCGAAAAGGACATGGCCATTATCGACGTCGGCCTCAAGGTCGAAGGCCGCGTGCCGCTGAAGGAATTCGGCGCCAAGGGCAAGGACTCCTCCCTCAAGGTCGGCGACACCGTCGAAGTCTATGTCGAGCGCATCGAGAACGCGCTTGGCGAAGCCATGCTGTCGCGCGAGAAGGCTCGCCGCGAGGAGAGCTGGGTGCGCCTCGAGGAGAAGTTCACCAAGGGTGAGCGCGTCGAAGGCGTCATCTTCAACCAGGTCAAGGGCGGCTTCACCGTCGACCTCGACGGCGCCGTGGCGTTCCTGCCGCGCAGCCAGGTCGATATCCGCCCGATCCGCGACGTCACCCCGCTGATGCACAACCCGCAGCCCTTCGAGATCCTCAAGATGGATCGCCGCCGCGGCAACATCGTGGTGTCGCGCCGCACCGTGCTCGAGGAGAGCCGCGCCGAGCAGCGTTCGGAAATCGTGCAGAACCTCGAAGAAGGCCAGGTGGTCGAAGGCGTGGTCAAGAACATCACCGATTACGGTGCGTTCGTCGACCTCGGCGGCATCGACGGCCTGCTGCATGTCACCGACATGGCATGGCGCCGCGTCAACCATCCGACCGAGATCCTCAACATCGGCCAGACGGTCAAGGTGCAGATCATCCGCATCAACCAGGAAACCCACCGCATCTCGCTCGGCATGAAGCAGCTCGAGTCGGATCCGTGGTCGGATATCGGCACCAAGTTCCCGATCGGCAAGAAGATCAAGGGCACCGTCACCAACATCACCGACTACGGCGCGTTCGTCGAGCTGGAGCCGGGCATCGAGGGCCTCATCCACGTTTCGGAAATGTCGTGGACGAAGAAGAACGTGCACCCCGGCAAGATCCTGTCGACAACGCAGGAGGTCGACGTGGTCGTGCTCGAGGTCGATCCGGCCAAGCGCCGTATCTCGCTCGGTCTCAAGCAGACGCTGGAGAACCCGTGGGAAGCCTTCGCGCGCAACCATCCGGTCGGCAGCCAGGTCGAGGGCGAGGTCAAGAACAAGACCGAGTTCGGCCTGTTCATCGGCCTGGAAGGCGACGTGGACGGCATGGTGCACCTCTCCGACCTCGACTGGACCCGTCCGGGCGAGCAGGTCATCGAAGAGTACAATCGCGGCGACATGGTCAAGGCGCAGGTGCTCGACGTCGACATCGAGAAGGAGCGCATCTCGCTCGGCATCAAGCAGCTGGCCCGTGACACGGTCGGCGAAGCGGCCAACAGCGGCGAGCTGCGCAAGAACGCCGTCGTCACCTGCGAGGTCATCGGCGTGAAGGATGGCGGTCTGGACGTGCGGCTGGTCGACAGCGGCATCGAGACCTTCATCAAGCGTTCCGACCTCTCGCGCGACCGCGACGAGCAGCGCCCCGAGCGCTTCACCGTCGGCCAGAAGGTCGACGCCCGCGTCATCGCCTTCGACAAGAAGACCCGCAAGCTGCAGGTCTCGATCAAGGCGCTGGAAATCGCCGAGGAGAAGGAAGCGGTCGCCCAGTACGGCTCGACCGACTCCGGCGCGTCGCTCGGCGACATCCTGGGCGCGGCGCTGAAGAAGCAGGGCAATTAAGCCAAGCCTCTTCCAGCCGAACAACAAAAACCCCGCCGGAGCGATCCGGCGGGGTTTTTCTTTGTCGGGATATCAAAGCAATTCCAGGAAAAGTGTCAGCGGTTTTCCGTCCGGAATTGCGTAAGACAAGAGATAGCCGTCAGACGCGGCCGTAGAGCGGAACCAGCGTGCCGCTCATGGCCTGGTTGGCAGGCGAGGCGAGGTAGGCGATCGCTTCGGCCGCGGCCTCGAGGCTGACCCATTTGCTGAAATCGGCGTCCGGCATGCTGTCGCGATTGGCCTGCGTGTCGAGCGTCGAGGGGGCCACCGCATTGACCAGGATGCCCTTGTGTTTCAACTCCTCGGCCATCGCCACCGTCATTGCCGCGACCGCCGCCTTGCTCGCCGTATAGGCGACCATGCCCGAACCTTTGCGCGGCTCCAGCGCCGCCCGCGCGGTGACGTTGACGATGCGGCCGGCCGTGTTGGAGGCCAGCATCGAGCGCACCGCGGCGCGGCTGCACAGGAAGGCCGTGCGGGCGTTGGTGTCCATCATCTCGGCGAATGAGGCCGACTCGATCTTCTCGACCGGGGCCATGGCAAAACCGCCGGCAAGATGGATCGAGGCCCAGAGCCCGGGCACCTGATGGTAGAAAGCTTCGACCTTGGCCGAATCCGACAGGTCGACATTATGCGCCAGATGCACGCTGGCATGCGCCGCGTAAGGAAAATGCGGCGGGGCCGCCGCGTGGGCATTGGGCACGTGGCAGATCGCGCCTTGCTCCAGCAACCTGCCGACAACCGCGCCGCCGAGCGCCCCAGTGCCGCCCGTCACCACGACATGCCTGCCTTCAAGCGTTTCCGTCATACTTTGACCGCTCCTGTCATATTTTTATGATTATATCTTGGGTTATGCCGCCCCAGGCTCGAACGTCGCGCCTTTCGCGCTGTCACTCAATTGAAATATCGACATGGCTGGCGCAGCGTCTTTGCATGCGTCGGACCACGGCGGGCGACGCCAATTACCGGGCGGCGCATGGTCCAAACAACGGTCAGTCGACGGTGATCTCGATGACGCGCGGCTTGGCCGCCGCGCGCGCGCGCTTCAGCGCCTCGGCAAGACCGCCAACCCCGGTCAAGCGCTCGGCCCCGATGCCGTAGGCCTCGGCGAGCTTGCAGAAATCCGGCGGCGCCGGCGACACGCCGACCGGCTCGACGCCGACATCGAGCATCGAGGTCTCGATCTCGCGATAGCCGCGATTGTTCCAGACGACGAAGATCACCGGCGTTTCGGCATCGAGCGCGGCGCCGATCTCCGGCAGGGTGAACTGGAAGCCGCCATCGCCGGTGAGGCACACCACGGGCGCTTGCGGAACGGCGAGTGCCGCGCCGATCGCCGCCGGCGGACCGTAGCCCAGCGCACCGAAACCGGTCGCGGCGTTGAACCAGCCGCCGGGACGGTCGTGGTCGTAATAGAGGTTGGCGGCGTAGATCGGCTGGGTCGAGTCGCCGACGATGATGGCGCCCGGCAGCGCGTCGCGGATCATCTCCACGGCATGAACCTGCGCCAGGTACTCGGGCTTCAGCTCGGCCCGCGCTGCCTTCCGCGCGGCGGCCGCGCGGGCTTCGCCGTCTTTGGCTGCAGGATGACCCGGCCCGATTGCCGTGAGCAAAGCCTCGATGCCTTCGGCGCAATCGGCCTGGATGCCGACCGTCAGCGGCCGGCGCGCGATCTGGTCGGCGCCGATATCGATGCGGATCAGGTTCCTGGGCAGCACGAAGCCGCCGTCGCCATAACCGTCATAATCGGTCGGGCCGAACTCGGTGCCGGCGGCGATCACCAGATCGGCGTCCGCCATCAGCGCGCGCACGGCCTTCAGACTTGGGCTGGCCGGCACACAGAGCGGATGGCCATGCAGCAGGCCGCGCGCATTGGCGGTCTCGACGACCGGCGCGCCAAGCGTCTCGGCCAGACGCCGCAGCGCCGCGTCGGCCTTCCTGGCGCCGCCGCCCGAAAGGATCAGCGGCCGGCGCGCGGCCGTGATGAGCTTCGCCGCTTCGGCGACCGCCGCGGCATCCGGGGCAGGCGGCGCGGCATTGCTCAGCGCCGCCGCTATGCCGTCGGCGGGCTTCACCATGACATCGGTGGGAATCTCGATATGGACCGGACCCGGGCGTGAGGAAGTGAAAACGGCGAAGGCGCGGGCGAGCGCGCCCGGCAGTTGGCTAGCCTCGATGACACGCTCGGAAGACAGCGCGACCTTTTCCATCATGCCGCGCTGGTCGGGCAGCTCATGCAGGAAGCCCAGCCCCTTGCCCAGCGTATCGGTGGCGTTGACGCCGGAGATGACCAGCATCGGCACCGAATCGGCGCGCGCCTGGCCCATGGCGGTGATGGTGTTGGTCAGCCCCGGCCCGGTGATGACGAAGGCGACGCCCGGCCGGCCGCCGGCGCGCGCATAGCCGTCGGCCATGAAGCCGGCTCCCTGCTCGTGGCGCGGCGTAACATGGCGGATCTTCGAGCGCGCCAGACCGCGATAGAGCTCGACCGTATGCACGCCCGGAATGCCGAAGACGGTATCGACGCCATGCGCTTCGAGCAAGGTGATCAGCGCTTCGCCGACGGTGGTCATTGATCTTCTCCCCTTTCCTGCGCGAGGCCGAGCTCGGCCTCGACGGCCTTGATGCCGATCGCCGCCAATTCGCCGGGCGAGAACATCTCGCCGGCCAGGCAGCCTTCGATCCAGAGCCCGTCGATGATCGCGTTGATGGCGATGGCATGATGGCGCAGCTCGGCCGCGTCCGGCTTGCGCTGCTCGGCGGCCAGCACCTCGGCCACGACCGTCTCCACCTCGTTGCGAAAGCCGAGATAGCCTTCGCGATGGGCGCGGGCGAGCGTCGGATCCGCGCCGGCGCGGCCGATGAAGGTCGCCCAGAGCGAGAACACCCGCTGGTCGATGATCGGCGCATTGAGATTGGCTGTGACGAAGGCGGCAAGGCGCTGGCGCGGCGAGGCATCTTCCATGGCCAATGCCGCTTTCGCCTGCTCGGTCATGCGGCTCATCAATGCTGCATAGGCCTCCTGCAGCAAATCTTCCTTGCCGGGGAAATAGTGCCGGATCAGCCCGGCGGTGACGCCGGCGCGCAAGGCGATGGTGCGCACGGTGGCGCCCTCGAGGCCGTGTTCGGCCACGCTGTCCAGGGTGGCATCGATCAGATCCTGCCGCCGCCGCTCCTCACCCTCGCGGCGGAACTTGCGGCGCGCATTCATTGGCGCAGGATCGGCCGCGTCAGGCATGTCGGGCCGCCTTCGCAGGCGATGCAGAGCGCATCCGCCTCGAAGATTTCGACCGTGCAGCCGGCGGCTTCCATGGCAGCTTTGGTCCTGGGAAAGCCAGCCACGGCGATGACCTTGTGCGGGCTGGTCGGCAGCACGTTCAGGCTGAGGCCATTGGAGGCGGCGAACTCTTGCGGGTCGCCTTCGACCAGGCGGATGCCGCGCCCCTTCAGCATCTGGTAGAACGGGGCCGGCAACAGCGGCGAATAGACCAGCGCAAGGTCGTCGGCCAACGGGCTGATCACCGACATCAGATGCAGGCATGCCTCTTCGCCCTGCCAGAGCGGCAGATCGAAACCGTAGACGGAAATGCCGAGCGGCGTCAGCAGGTTGGCAACCTGCTGGATGCCTTCCTGGTTGGTGCGCACGCCGCGCCCGATCGCCAGCGTGCGGGCATCCAGCCATACACAGTCGCCGCCTTCGACCTGGCCGGGCGCCTCGACGCGGCCGAGGATCGGAATGCCCAGGCTTCTGTAGGTTTCCTCATGCAGCGAGGGCTCCTTGGCGCGCAAGGGCTTGCCCATGGACAGGATCAGCGCGCCACGGTCGGTCATCAACGACGGGTCATGCGTGAACACCGAATCCGAAAGGCCGTCGGCCTTGTCCTCGATCCATTCGATTTCGGCGCCGGAAGCCGCCACGAGCTCGGCAAGGAGCGCATGCTGCGCGGCAGCTTTCGCCGGGTTGAACCCCGGGCCATAGTGCCATTGAGCCCTGTCGGCGTCGCGCATGGCGTTGGCCGCCGAACGCATCAGCACGCGCCGCAGCGGCGCCGCCATGGACTGTGATCCGAAAGCGCTCATCGATGCCCTTCCAAGATGAAAAAAAGCGAAAAAATTTCATGAGAGGCTATTTATACACTTGCACAACAACGCCGCAAGTGCCGTAATGAGCGGGATTGACGGGCTCGCGCTGTCGAGTCCATGCTGAAGCTCGGAGCGGGTATTACAGCGTATGTTGGTTAGCCGGATGGACGTTCGACGAACTGCCTTCGAGGTCGCCCGGTGAGCGTGGCGGACGCTGCAGCCATCCAATCCGGCAAGGCGCAAAGCGGCGCCGCCGAAGCCATCCATGTCGAGAACCTGCATAAGAAGTTCGGCCAGCTGCACGTGCTGAAGGGCGTTTCGCTGTCGGCGCGCGACGGCGAGGTGGTCGCCATCATCGGCGGCTCCGGCTCCGGCAAGTCGACGCTGCTGCGCTGCATCAACTGCCTGGAAAATCCGACCAGCGGCATCATTCGCGTCAATGGCGAGGAGATCAAGCTCAAGGCCGACAGCCATGGCCACACCGTTCCGGCCGACCGCAGGCAGATCGAGCGGATCCGCTCGAGGCTCGGCATGGTGTTCCAGAATTTCAACCTGTGGAGCCACATGACGCTGATCGAGAACGTCATCGAGGTTCCGGTGCATGTGCTGGGCGTCAAGCGCGACGAGGCGATCGCCCAGGCCGAGAAGCTGCTCGCCCGCGTCGGGCTGGCGGACAAGCGCGACGTCTATCCGGCCTTCCTGTCCGGCGGGCAGCAGCAGCGCGCCGCGATCGCCCGGGCGCTGGCGATCAACCCGCGCGTCATGCTGTTCGACGAGCCGACCTCCGCGCTCGATCCCGAGCTCGTCGGCGAGGTGCTGAAGGTGATCGGCGACCTGGCGCGCGAGGGGCGCACCATGGTGCTGGTGACGCATGAAATGAAGTTCGCCCGCGAGGTCGCGACGCATGTCGTCTATCTCTACAACGGGCTGGTCGAGGAGGAAGGTCCGCCGGAACAGCTGTTCGGCGCGCCCAAATCCGAAAGGCTCAAACAATTCCTCCGCAATGTCGGCTAGGAACTGGCATCAAGCGGAGCGAAAAACCGGGAACAACAACAAACTGGGAGTCCTGAAATGAAGACTGTTCTCAAGACCTTCGCGGCAGCGCTGCTTCTCGGCGTCGCGGCGATGGGCGGCGTGGCCAAGGCCGAGCAGGTCAAGATCGGCGTCGCCGCCGAGCCCTACCCGCCGTTCACCTCGCCCGACGCCACCGGCAAGTGGGTGGGCTGGGAAATCGACTTCGTCAACGCCGTCTGCGCCGAAGAGAAGCTCGACTGCGTCATCACGCCGGTTGCCTGGGACGGCATCATCCCGGCGCTGACCACCAAGAAGATCGACGCCATCGTCTCTTCGATGTCGATCACCGACGAGCGCAAGAAGACAATCGACTTCTCGGACAAGTACTATAACACCCCGACCGCGATCATCGGGCCGAAAGACCAGAAGTTCGGCGCCACGCCGGACGACCTCAAGGGCAAGGTGATCGGCGTCCAGGTGTCCACGGTGCATGCGGTCTATGCGAAGAAGCACTTCACCGGCGCCCAGGAAATCAAGGAATACCAGACGCAGGACGAAGCCAACAACGATCTGGCCGCCGGCCGTATCGACGCGGTGCAGGCCGACTCGATCGCGCTCGGCGAATTCCTGAAAACCGACCAGGGCAAGGCTTGCTGCGACCTGAAGGGCATGGTGGCCCCGGACGACGAAGTGCTTGGACCGGGCGTCGGCGCCGGCATCCGCAAGGAAGACACCGCGCTCAAGGAAAAGTTCAACGCCGGTATCAAGGCGATCCGCGCCAACGGCAAATATGACGAGATCTCGAAGAAATATTTCGACTTCGACATCTATGGCGGCGCCACACAGTCGAACTGAGCCCTCTCGCGAATGAGTGTGGGCATGGCGCCAACGCCATGCCCAACCTTGCCACGCATGCATGCCGCTGACCCGATGATCGGCGGCTAGAGCAATTCCAGGAAAAGTGTGAGCGGTTTTCCGTCCGGAATTGCGTGAGAACAAAGAGATAGAGTGGTTCGCCGTTTCCGTGAAACGGTGAAACTCTCTAGCCCAGCAATCCGGGGGCGAAGCTGATCGACGCCTTTCTTCCGGCCTCCGCGGCCGGCATCATGGAACTCCTGTCACCCGTGGCGCCCGGCTGGGGCGGCACGCTGCTGGTCGGGCTGCTGCATTCGATCGAGATTGCCGTGGGCGCCACCTGCCTCGGCCTCATGATCGGCACCGCCGGCGCCTTCGGCAAGCTCTATGGCGGCCCGGTGACGCGCGACCTTCTGGCCGTCTACACCACGGTGGTCCGCGCGGTGCCGGAACTGGTGCTGATCCTGCTGCTTTATTACGCCGGCACCGACCTCATCAACCAGGTGCTGACGGCGATGGGCTACAGCCGCGTCGACATCAGCGGGCTCGCGGCCGGCATTTTCGTGCTGGGTTTCGTGCAGGGCGCCTATTCGACCGAAGTCATCCGCGGCGCCATCCTCGCCATCCCGCAAGGCCAGATCGAGGCCGCCCGAGCCTACGGCATGCCGCCCGGCCTGATGCTGCGGCGTATAACGCTGCCGGCCATGCTGCCCTTCGCCATTCCCGGCCTTGCCAATCTGTGGCTGATCGCCACCAAGGACACCGCGCTGCTTGCCGTCGTCGGCTTCTTCGAACTGACGCTGGCGACGCGCCAGGCGGCCGGCGTCACCAAGGCCTATCTGCTCTTCTATCTCGCGGCCGGCGCGCTCTATCTCGCGCTCACGCTGTTCTCGAACCTGATCATCGGCCGCGTCGAGGCCTGGTCGCGGCGCGGCATGCCCTCCGTCAAGGAGGCGCGCTGATGACGGCCGAAGCCATCGCGATCAACATGGCGGCGCGCGCCTCAATCTGGCTCAAGCCGCACCGCATCGTGCTCATCCTGATCGCCTTGGCGCTGGTGCTCTGCGCAGCCTTCTTCATGCGCTGGGACTGGCTGCCGCAATATTGGGAAATGGGCCTGATGGGCATCTGGCGGGCGCTCTGGATCCTCGCCGTCACCTGCGCGCTGGGCTTTGCGCTTGCCGTGCCGCTCGGGCTCGCCCAGGCCAGCGGGCCGATCTGGTTCTCGGCGCCGGCAAAAGCCTTCTGCACCATCATCCGCGGAACGCCGCTGCTGTTGCAACTCTGGCTGCTCTATTACGGGCTCGGCTCGGTCTTCCCGCAATATCCGTGGATCCGCGAATCCTGGCTGTGGCCATATCTCAGGCAGGCCTGGCCCTATGCCGTGGTGGCACTGACCTTTTCCTTCGCGGGCTATGAGGGCGAGGTGATGCGCGGCGCCTTTGCCGGCGTGCCTAGAGGCCAGCTCGAGGCCGCCCGCGCCTTCGGCATGAGCCGTTGGAAAATCTTCCGCCGCATCTGGCTGCCGCAAGCCTTCTACCGGGCGCTGCCGACGCTGACGGGCGAGACGGTGCTGCAGCTGAAGTCGACGCCGCTGGTGGCGACGATCAGCGTCATCGACATCTTCGCCGTCTCCTCCAAGGTGCGCCAGGACACCTATCTGACCTACGAGCCTTTGCTGCTTCTGGCGCTGATCTATATGACCATCACCGGCATCCTGGTCTTCGTCTTCAGCCGGATCGAGGCGCGGATTCCGGTCAAAATCGGTTAGCGAATAGAGAGTAGCGAATAGCGAGTAGTTCCTTTATCTCCCCTACTCGCTATTCCCTATTCGCTACTTGCTGCAGGGCAACTCTGATGCAACTCACCCTCGACCAGGCAACAGGCCTATGCCGGATGGCGGCGCTCGGCGCGGGCGCCAATGAGGAGGCGGCACAGTCGCTGACCGCTTCCATCATCGCGGCCGAGGCCGAAGGCCTGTCGACCGTCGGGCTGTCGCATTTCATCGATTATCTGGAGGCGCTCGAAGCCGGCCGCATCGACGGCAATGCCGATCCGGTGATCACCAGGCCGGCGCTCGCAGTCTATCTCTCCGATGCGGGCGGCGGGCTTGCCCATACCGGTTTCGACCGCACGATCGACGACCTGGTCAAGGCGGCGAAGCTGTTCGGCGTCTCGATCTTCTCGCAGAAGAACGCCTATACTTGCGGCGCGCTCGGCTATTTCACCGGCCGGCTGGCCGAACAGGGGCTGGTGTCCTTCGCCGCCACCAACGGGCCGGCGGTGCTGGCCGGCTCAGGCTCGGTCAAGCCGGTCTATTGCACCAACCCGATGTCCTTCGCCTCGCCCGCCGCCGACGGGCCGCCGCTCATCATCGACCAGTCGTCGAGCGCCACCGCCTTCGTCAACATCCGCAAGGCGGCCGAGGACGGCAAGAAGATACCCGAAGGCTGGGCGCTGGATGCCAGCGGCAACCCGACCACCGACCCGGCAGCGGCGATGAAGGGCGCGATGCTTGCCTTTGGCGGCCAGCGCGGCGCCAACATCGCCCTTATGGTCGAGGTGCTGGCCGCGGGCATTTCCGGCGCCAACTGGTCGCTCGACGCGCCATGGTTCACCGGCGGGCCGGACAGCCCCGGAACCGGCCTTTTCGTCCTGGCCATCGAACCAAAACTGCTCGACCCGGATTTCGAGCAGCGCATGAAGGACCAGCTCGACCGGCTGCGGCGGCGCTATGGCGTGCATATTCCCGGACGCTCCCGCGCCGAGGCCGCCGAGAAGGCAAAGGCGCGCGGCATCACCACGTCCAGGGCGGTCGTGCAGCGCATTTCGGAATTCGCCGAGCGTTACTCGGCCTGATTTTTCCCGCGCGATTGAACCTTTTCCCGACCTGACGCGACGCATCCGCGGCACCCCACGCCGCGAGCCGCCTTGGTTGGCTTCGTCCGGCTCGCGGTTGGCGGCGCCGCGCCGGCATTCAGGGCGGGGGCGGGCGTGCTTGCTTCACGCCACCTTGATACCGTCTCAGGTCAGGCCGCCTCGTTGGACCCTGCTTCGGCGTGGACACTGCCCGGAAAACCCCGCTTCGGCGGGGTTTTCTGCTTTTGTCTGTCACTCGTCTGAAAACATGAACGCCAAGGTTAACTTTTGTTAACTTGACTTGCATCGAGCCGTCGGGCGTCTGCCTGTATTGCCACAAACAGGAGCTACGATGTCCGCGACCACCGACGCCTCCCGCCCAAAGCTGATGATCCCGGCGCTTGGCCGTCTCTATTCGGCATTGCATGACGCCGGCGAAACCCTGCTGCGCGCTGTTGCCGGCGGCTTCCTAGCCATCCACGGCTCGCAAAAGATCGTCAATCCGTTCGGCGCCACGGAGATGGTCGAGGGGCTGGGCTTCTATCCCGGCGCGTTCTGGTCGCCGCTGCTCGCCTGCACCGAATTCTTCGGCGGCATCCTGATCGCCCTCGGCCTCTTCACCCGTCCTGCCGCTTTCGCCGGCCTGATCGTGCTTCTTGTCACCGTGTGGTTCCATTGGGTGACCATGGGGGAGGGTTTTTCAGGCGCCGAAAAGTCGCTGCTTTGGGCGGCGATCCTCGCCTTCTTCGTCATCCGCGGCGGCAATCGGCATTCAGTCGACGCTCGCATCGGCCGGGCTTTCTGAGCCGCCTGAACCTCGATGCGAAACAAGGCAATGGCGACCTCCGGTCGCTCTTTGCCTTTGGCGAGAAACGGATTAAGAAACGGCTTCAGCCAAGCACGCGCGCGGAGCCAATCATGACCGAAATCCTGCAGACCCCCAAGCTCGTTGTCGTCTTCGGCGGCTCGGGCTTCGTCGGTCGCCATGTCGTGCGGGCGCTCGCCAAGCGCGGCTATCGCATCCGGGTTGCCTGCCGGCGGCCCGACCTTGCCGGCCATGTGCAGCCGCTCGGCAATGTCGGCCAGATCCAGCCGGTGCAGGCCAATGTGCGCGTGCGCTGGTCGGTCGACCGCGCCGTGCAGGGCGCCGACCATGTCGTCAACCTGGTCGCCATCCTGCATGAGACCGGCCGCCAGAAATTCGGCGCCGTGCACGATTTCGGCGCGCGCGCCGTCGCCGAGGCGGCACGCTCGGTCGGCGCCGGCCTCACCCAGATCTCGGCGCTCGGCGCCGATCTCAATTCGCCTTCGGCCTACGCACGCACCAAGGCGCTCGGCGAGAAAGCAGTGTTCGAGACGGTTCCCGATGCCGTCATCTTCCGGCCGTCGATCAATTTCGGACCGGAGGACCGCTTCTTCAACCGCTTCGCCGGCATGGCGCGCCTCTCACCCGTCCTGCCTCTGATCGGCGGCGGACAGAACAAGCTGCAGCCGGTCTATGTCGGCGACGTCGCCGAAGCGATCGCGCGCTCGGTCGACGGCGAGGTCAAGGGCGGCCAGATCTACGAGCTCGGCGGCCCGCAGGTGCTGACCTTCAAGGAATGCATGGAGGAGCTGCTCGCGGTCATCGACCGCAGGCGCCTGCTGGTGCCGGTGCCGTGGTGGGTGGCGAACATCCAGGCGTCGATCCTTCAGCTGCTGCCCAATCCGCTCCTGACCAGGGACCAGGTGCTGCAGCTGCGCGAGCACAACGTGGTCTCGGACGGAGCCGCCAAGGCCGGCAGGACGCTTGCCGGGCTGGGCATCCAGCCGCAGGCGATCGCCACCATCCTGCCCAGCTATCTCTGGCGCTTCCGCGCCGCCGGCCAGTTCCAGCAGCGCCGGCCGATCGCCGACCGTTAGAAGACTCTGAGTTTTGATACATGTCGTTATCCCAGAACCGCTGCACACTTCTGGGCGACATGCATTGATTACGCCCGCCGGGAGACCTGCATCGGCAGGCCGCCCTGCGGCTGCGTGGTGAGCTTCTGCACTGGCCACGGCCGCGTCTCGGACGTCGCATCGAAGCGGAAGCGCGACAACAGGATCGCCAGCGCGATGATCGCCTCCTGCATGGCGAAGCTGGCGCCGATGCAGACGCGCGGGCCGGCGCCGAAGGGCAGGTATTGGAAGCGATCGATCCTGTCGCGGTTCTCCGGGTGGAAACGCTCCGGCATGAAGGCGTCCGGCCTATCCCAGAGCTTGCGATGGCGATGCACGACCCAGGGCATCACCAGCACGGCGGCGTATTTCGGGATGTCGAGACCGTTCCAGGTCTCCGGCTCGATCGGCTCGCGGTTGATCGACGGCGCCGGCGGGTAGAGCCTGAGCGCTTCCTCGAACGCGGCGCGGGTAAGCGGCATGGCATCCAACCACTTGGTCGGATCGGGCTCACGCGCCAGCACGGCGTCGATCTCCTGCTCGACCTTGTCGCGCTCCCAGGGCGCCTCGGCCAGGCAATAGATCGTCCAGCCCAGCGCCCGCGCGGTCGTCTCGTGGCCGGCGCCGATGAAGGTGATGATGTTGTCCTCGACCTCGGCGCGGGTCAGCCCGTCCGGCCCCTCGGCGCGCAGCAGAAGCGTGAGGAAATCCTGCGGCACGCCACCCGGATCGCGCTTCATCCGCTCTTCGCGCATCCTCACCGTGCCGGCGACGATGTCGCGGAAATAGGCCATGGTCTTGCGGCCGCGTATGCGGGTGAGGCGCGGCAGCCATTCCGGCGCGCGCAGCAGGTCGAGCGGATCGACGCGGCCCATGGTCTCGAACAGGCGGTCGATCTCCCTGGCGAAACTGCCCTGCTCGCCGGCGATCTCGCCGGAGAACAGCGTCTCGGCCAGGATGTCATAGGTAAGCAGCGTCATGTCGTGGGCGACATCGGTCGTACCGCCGGCCTCGTAGCGGGTGACGAACTCCAGCGTGCGCTTCAGCATCGGCTCGGCGAAACCGAAGATGTGGCGCGGTGTGAACACCGGCGCCATCGCCTTGCGCGATCGCTTCCAGACCTCGCCCTCGGCGGTCAGCAGCCCGTCGCGCAGGATCGGGCGCAGGATCAGCTGGCGCACCGTGGCCATCTTGTAGTTTTTGGCATTGTCGATCAGCACATGGCGGATCAGACCAGGATCGTTGGCGATCACCAGCGGCCCGCCGATGCCGGTCACCGAGATCCAGGGCTCGTTATAGGTGTGCTCGCCCCACAGCTCGAGCGGATTGCGGTAGACGATGCGCATCATCTCCAGCGTCGAAGGCGGCTTTGTGCGCGGCGTAGGCGCCGGCGGCACGAAGGGGGCGGGCTTGGTGTCCATGAAGCATGCTCCGCTGTCAGCGCCGAATGTAGTGCCCGACGAGACCGGCGTCCATGTGGCCGGACGGCAGCGCGCGGTCGCCACATGTCGCCGGAATGTGACCGGAATCAGCCGGTAGCTGCTTGTTGCCGGCGGAACCTTACGTTAGTCACCAACGGATACCGCCAAGCAAGGAGTTCCCCGTGAAGCATCGTCTGGACATCATCATCGGCAGCACGCGGCCAGGACGCGCCGGGCCGATTTTCGGCGAATGGCTGGAAGGCTTCGCGCGCGAGCACGGCAAGTTCGAGCCGGTGCTGACCGACATCGCGGCGTTCAACCTGCCGATGCTCGACGAGCCGCACCATCCGCGCCTGCGCAAATACGAGAACGAGCACACCAAAGCCTGGTCGAAGGCGATCGACGCCGCAGACGCCTTCGTGTTCGTCGCCCCGGAGTATAACTATTTCGTGGCGCCGGGGATCGTGAACGCGATCGACTATCTGGTCCATGAATGGCGCTACAAGCCGGCCGCGATCTTCAGCTATGGCGGCGTGTCCGGCGGCCTGCGCGCGGCGCAATCGCTGAAGCCGCTGCTCACCTCCGTCGGCGTCATGCCGATCCCCGAAGGCGTGGCGCTGCCGGCCTATGCGACGCTGCTCGACCAGGACCGCGCCTTTCACCCGAACGAGCAGGTTCAGGGAGGCGCCAAGACCATGCTCGACGAACTGTCCCGCTGGAGCGAGGCGCTGAAGGCATTGCGGGCCGCCGCATAGGCACGGAATCCTCCTCGACTGCACTTGCGAGGCCGCGTTTCGGCGCGGCTTTCGCGATCGAATCCCCGGCTCAACAGGCCAGCATCCCCAGCCGGCGTGCAAAGACCGCTCGCCAAGCCGGCAAAATGGCCGCAAACCTTGGAAAAGCAACCGTTTGCGCCTATATCTAGGACATCAAAACGGCGCGATTCGCGGCCATTTTTCCGCGCCGGACCATCGACATCAATCAGACAGGTATTCATGAGCGACCAGACCGAAAGCGCCATTGGCGTGGAAGCCGAGTACGGCGCCGATTCCATCAAGGTTTTGAAGGGGTTGGATGCTGTCCGCAAGCGTCCGGGCATGTATATCGGCGACACCGATGACGGCTCGGGCCTGCATCACATGGTCTATGAGGTGGTGGACAACGCCATCGACGAGGCGCTGGCCGGCCACGCCGACCTCGTCTCGGTGACGCTCAACCCCGACGGTTCGGTGACAGTCGTCGACAATGGCCGCGGGATTCCGACCGATATCCACCCCTCGGAGGGCGTTTCGGCGGCCGAAGTGATCATGACGCAGCTGCATGCCGGCGGCAAATTCGACCAGAACTCTTATAAGGTCTCCGGCGGCCTGCACGGCGTTGGCGTCTCGGTGGTCAACGCGCTTTCCGCCTGGCTAAGGCTCAAGATCCGCCGCAACGGCGAAATCTTCGAGATGAGCTTCACGCATGGCAATGCCGACGCGCCGCTTAAGGTCACCGGCACCTATGTGCAGGACAAGCAGCCCGGCACCTATGAGGGCCGCAGCGGCAGCGAGATCACCTTCTTCCCGTCGGCCGAGACCTTCAGCATGATCGAATTCGATTTCGGCACGCTGGAGCATCGCCTGCGCGAACTTGCCTTCCTCAATTCCGGCGTGCGCATCATCCTGACCGACGCGCGCCATGCCGATCTCGTGCGCCATGAATTGCACTATGACGGCGGCCTGGAAGAGTTCGTCAAATATCTCGACCGGGTGAAGAAGCCGCTGATCGAGGCGCCGATCGCCATCCGCGCCGAGCGCGACGGCATCACCGTCGAAGTCGCGATGTGGTGGAACGACAGCTACCACGAGAACGTGCTGGCCTTCACCAACAACATCCCGCAGCGCGACGGCGGCACGCATCTGGCGGGCTTCCGCGCGGCGCTGACCAGGCAGATCACCGGCTATGGCGAATCGTCGGGTCAGACCAAGAAGGAAAAGGTCTCGCTGACCGGCGACGACTGCCGCGAAGGTCTGACCGCGGTGCTCTCGGTCAAGGTGCCGGACCCGAAATTCTCCTCGCAGACCAAGGACAAGCTGGTCTCCTCCGAGGTGCGTCCGGTGGTGGAGAGCCTGGTCAACGAGGCGCTGGGCACCTGGCTCGAAGAGCATCCGAGCGAAGGCAGGGTCGTGGTCGAGAAGGTGATCCAGGCGGCCGCCGCGCGCGAGGCCGCGCGCAAGGCGCGCGACATCACGCGCAAGAGCACGCTCGGCGTCACCTCGCTGCCCGGCAAGCTCGCGGACTGCCAGGAGCGCGATCCGGCGAAGTCGGAAATCTTCATCGTCGAGGGTGACTCGGCCGGTGGCTCGGCCAAGGGCGGACGCTCGCGCCAGAACCAGGCGATCCTGCCGCTGCGCGGCAAGATCCTGAACGTCGAGCGCGCCCGCTTCGACCGCATGCTCTCCTCCGACATGATCGGCACGCTGATCACCGCGCTCGGCACCTCGATCGGCAAGGACGAGTTCAACGCCGACAAGCTGCGCTACCACAAGATCATCCTGATGACCGACGCCGACGTCGACGGCGCCCACATCCGCACGCTCTTGCTCACCTTCTTCTTCCGGCAGATGCCGGAGTTGATCGAACGCGGCCATCTCTACATCGCCCAGCCGCCGCTTTACAAAGTGACACGGGGCAAGAGCTCGCAATATCTCAAGGACGAGAGCGCCTATGAGGAATACCTGATCGAGTCCGGACTGGACGAGGCTTCGCTGGCGCTTGCCTCCGGCGAGGTGCGGGTCGGGCAGGACCTGCGCGCCTCTGTCGACGACGCGCTGGCGGTGCGCCAGCTGATCAACGGGCTGCATACGCGCTACAACCGCGACGTCGTCGAACAGGCCGCAATCGCCGGCGCGCTCAACGCCGACGTGCTTGCCGATCTCGGCCGCGCCACCGCGATGGCCGAGCGTGTCGCGAAGCGGCTGGACATGATCGCAGAGGAGACCGAGCGCGGCTGGACCGGACGGCTTTCGACCTCCAATGACAGCTCGGGCGGCTATGTCTTCGAGCGCACCGTGCGCGGCGTGAAGGATGTGGTGCAGCTCGATGCCGGATTGATCAATTCGGCCGATGCGCGCCAGCTCGACCGCTATGCGCCGCGGCTTTCGGAAGTCTATGGCGAACAGCCCAGCTTGCGCCGCAAGGAAGCCTCGGAGCTGCTTTCGGGGCCGTTGGCGCTGCTCAACGCGGTGTTCGCTTCCGGCCGCAAGGGCCTCACCATGCAGCGCTACAAGGGCCTCGGCGAGATGAATGCCGAGCAGCTGTGGGAAACCACACTGGACCCGAATGTGCGCTCGCTGCTGCAAGTCAAGGTCAACGACGCGACCGACGCCGACTCGCTGTTCTCGCGACTGATGGGCGACGAGGTGGAGCCGCGGCGCGAGTTCATCCAGGACAACGCGCTGTCGGTGGCTAACCTGGATATCTGAGCGCGGCCTGGCCGACAGTTTCCGCAAATAAAAAAGCCCGCATCGAGCGGGCTTTTTTATTGCAGGAACCGGGGCTGGATCAGTGGTCCATCGCCTTGACGATTTCCTCGGTCATCTTCTTGGCGTCGCCGAGCAGCATCATGGTGCCGTCCTTGTAGAACAGCGTGTTGTCGATGCCGGCATAGCCTGAGCCGAGCGAGCGCTTGACGAAGAGGCAGGTGCGGGCCTTGTCGACGTCGAGGATCGGCATGCCGTAGATCGGCGAGGACTTGTCGTCGCGCGCGGACGGGTTGGTGACGTCGTTGGCGCCGATGACATAGGCGACGTCGGCCTGCGCGAATTCGGAGTTGATGTCCTCGAGCTCGAACACTTCATCGTAAGGGACGTTCGCCTCCGCCAAAAGGACGTTCATGTGGCCGGGCATGCGGCCGGCGACCGGATGGATGGCGTATTTCACCTCGACGCCGTTGGCCTTGAGCTTGTCGGCCATCTCACGTAGCGCATGCTGCGCCTGGGCGACCGCCATGCCGTAGCCTGGCACGATGATGACCTTCTGCGCGTTCATCATCAGGTAAGCGGCGTCGTCGGCCGAACCCTGCTTGACGGTGCGCTCGATGCCGTCGTCGCTTGCCGCGGCCGTCTCGCCCCCGAAGCCGCCGAGAATGACCGAGATGAACGAGCGGTTCATGCCCTTGCACATGATATAGGACAGGATCGCACCCGACGAGCCGACCAGCGCGCCGGTGATGATCAGCGCCAGATTGCCGAGGGTGAAGCCAAGCGCCGCCGCCGCCCAGCCCGAGTAGGAATTCAGCATCGACACCACGACCGGCATGTCGGCGCCGCCGATCGGGATGATCAAGAGCACGCCCAGCACCAGCGAGGCGGCGACGATCAACCAGAAGATAAGCTTGGATTCGGTGGCGACCAGAAGCACGATCAGCACCACCAGGGCGACGCCGAGGACGATGTTGATGAGGTGGCGGCCGCCGATCATGATCGGCTTGCCGGACATGCGGCCGTCGAGCTTCAGAAAGGCGATGACCGAGCCGGTGAAGGTGATGGCGCCGATGGCCACGCCCAAGCTCATCTCGACCAGCGCCTGGGCATGGATGTCGCCCGCCGTGCCGATGCCGAAGCTTTCCGGTGCGTAGATCGCGGCGGCCGCGACCATGACCGCGGCGAAGCCGACGAGCGAGTGGAAGGCGGCGACGAGCTGCGGCATCGAGGTCATGGCGATGCGGCGCGCGGTGACCGCGCCGATGCCGCCGCCGATGGCGAGACCGAGCACGATCAGGCCGAAGCGGCCGGCCGACGGGGTTGCCAGCGCCAGCGTGGTGACGATGGCGATGCCCATGCCGATCATGCCGTAAAGATTGCCCTGGCGGCTGGTGGTCGGATGCGAGAGCCCGCGCAGCGCCAGGATGAACAGGATGCCGGAGACGAGATAGAGGAAGGAAGCGAGATTGACGGTCACGTCACTTTTCCTTCTTCTTGTACATGGCGAGCATGCGCTGGGTCACCAGGAAGCCGCCGAAGATGTTGACCGAGACCAGCACCAGGGCGACGAAGCCGAAGCCCGCGGCAAGGCCGGAAGCGGCGATGCCGACGGCAAGCAATGCGCCGACGACGATCACGGAAGAGATTGCGTTGGTGACGGCCATCAGCGGCGTGTGCAGCGCCGGCGTCACCGACCAGACGACATAGTAGCCGACGAAGATCGCCAGCACGAAGATGGCAAAGCGGAAGACGAAGGGATCGACGGCTCCGCCCGAAAGCGCGTGCGCGGCGCCGCCGGCGGCATCGGCCGCGCCCGGCGCGTTGTTGGCGAGATCCTGCACCGCGAGCCGCACGGCGGCGGTCGCCTGATCGAGCTGATCGAGAGCTTTCTGCAAGGCGTCCATCACGCGGTCCCCTTAGGCTTGGCTGCGGACTTCTTCTTTGCCGCCGGCTTCGCGTCGGCGGCATCGGCAACCATGGTCGTCGCCGGAATGGCCGCCGGCTCGGTGCGCGGCTCTTCCGCCGCCTTGGCGAAGGCAGGATGCACCACCTTGCCGCCATCGGTCAGCATCGTCGCCTTGACCAGCTCGTCGTCGCGCTTGATGGCGAGCGTCTTGGTCGTCTTGTCGACCATCGTCTCAAGGAAGGCGTAGAGGTTCTTGGCATAGAGCAGCGAGGCGGATGCCGCGACACGACCCGGCACGTTGAGATGGCCGACGATCTTGACGCCGTTCTCGGTGGTCACGACCTTACCCGGCACCGCGCCCTCGACATTGCCGCCGCGCTCGACCGCAAGGTCGACGATCACCGAACCCGGCTTCATCGAGGCGACCATGGCCGCGGACACCAGCTTCGGCGCCGGGCGGCCGGGGATCAGCGCGGTGGTGATGACGATGTCCTGCTTGGCGATGTGCTCGGCAGTCAACGCTGCCTGCTTGGCCTGATATTCCTTCGACATTTCCTTGGCGTAGCCGCCGGCCGTCTCGGCGGCCTTGAACTCCTCGTCCTCGACCGCCAGGAACTTGGCGCCGAGCGACTGCACCTGCTCTTTCACTGCCGGGCGCACGTCGGTGGCGGTGACGATCGCGCCGAGGCGGCGCGCGGTGGCGATCGCCTGCAGGCCGGCGACGCCGACGCCCATGATGAAGGTCTTGGCGGCCGGCACCGTGCCCGCGGCGGTCATCATCATCGGCAGCGCGCGGTCATATTCGCCCGCCGCGTCGATCACGGCCTGGTAGCCGGCGAGATTGGCTTGCGACGACAGCACGTCCATGACCTGCGCGCGGGTGATGCGCGGCATGAACTCCATGGAAAAGGCGGTGATCCCGGCCTTGGCCATCGCCGCCACCGCCGCATCGTTGCCGTAGGGGTCCATGATGGCGATGACGGCGGCGCCCGACTTGTAGCCCTTCAGCTCGGCATCCGTCGGACGGCGCACTTTCAGCACGACATCGGCCTTTTTGGCGTCGGCCGCCGCCCCGATCGCGCCGCCGGCAGCGGTGAAATCCTGGTCGGGGATGCGGGAGCCGAGGCCGGCGCCCTTCTCGACGATCACGTCGAAGCCTAGACCCGCCAGACGCTTGACCGTCTCCGGCGAGGCCGCGACGCGCGGCTCGTTCGGGTCAACCTCACGAGGGATGAATACGATTTGTCCCACCGGATGATCCTTTCGGCTGGAACCTTGATTGCGCAAAGCGTCAGCCGGGACGTCCGGTGACGTCAAGTGCAATTGGCTTGGGAAATCTACCGCAGAATGAGGGCGCCGACGGCCATGATCAAGATGAACAGGATGGTCCCCGAGAAGAAGCCGCCGACGAAGAAGCCGAAGGCCATCGCAATAAGAATGGCGGCACACACCAGCGAGCCGTATTTGGCCAGGCCGAGAAAGGCCTTGTACGTACGGTCGTGCTCGGCATAGTCCATCTGCGCGCCAAGCTCGACAGGACCGGTCGGCGAGTGATCTGCCATGGAAGTACCCCTTCGAAAATGCCTGTGAGGCACATAGCGAAAAGGCGAACCAAGAGCAATGGCGCTATTGCCGCACGGCCTGCGACAACAGCCTCAAACGAAAGTTGAAATTGAACGCCATGCCTTCGTCCGCGCCGCGAGGGGGGATTTCAGCCGGCGAGATGGGGAAAAAGGCCGAGCAGGCCGACGACGATCAGATAAAGCGCGACGATGTAGTTGAGGAGCCGCGGCATCACCAGGATCAGCACCCCGGCGATCAGCGAGATCAGCGGCGTCAGCGCGAGCGAGTGGATGGTCATGCGGAGATCCTCTTCGCGTTGCTCCAAGGTCATTCGACCACCTCAACGCGAATGGCGTGAAAAAGCTCCGCCGGCCCAGCGAAGCGTCAGGCCGCCTCGTGATAATATTTGGCCGTCGGCAGGATGGTCAGCGGCGCAAGCTCCCCGGCACTGGGCACCTCGAACAGCATGCGCTGCTCCATCGGCGTGGAGCGGAAGAAGGGGAAGCGCGAGAAAGACCGCTGACGGATGGCCGCGACATTGGCGCGATAAAGCACTACCTGGTAGTTTAGCCCCGGATAATCACGTATCTCACCGATCTGCTCGGAGCAATAGATGCGGCGGTAAAAGCCGGCATGCTCAGGCCGAATGGTCGAAAGACAATAGGGCGCTTCAAAATAGAAGCATGCCATGCCGGCGAGCCTCAGCGTCAGATAGGGAATCAGCGGATAAACACGCGACCACTCCGGGTCGGCCGCAAAACGGCTCGGGTCAACGAAATGCGCACCCGCCGCCAGCATCGGACGCAGTATGTCGCCGTAGACCATCGTCGATGGTGACTGCGGCGTAGCGCTGCTGGCGTGATGTATACGCAGCGTGCTGACCAGCGTGCCGTCGATGTAGATGCCGAACTTGGAACAATTGGCCGCTTCGTCGAGGTCATCATGGACGATGTGGCTGGGATTTTCCGGAACCATATCGCTCAGGCGGTAGGACTTATAGCGTAACCTGTAGATATCCTCGAGATCTTCGCCCTTGTCGCATCGGCGATACTCGGTGCGCTCCAGCATTTCGTATACGTGGCGAGCGAAATTCGACGCGTGATCTGGCGCATCTACTCCATCCGCGCCCGCCCTTTGACGAAGCGCCATCAACTGCGCACTCATTTACTGACCTCGTAACCAGCCGCATCGCAACCGTACGTCAAGGCCACCAGATGTAAAGATGAAAATCGGATCGAGGTTGTTTACCGAGCGTTAAGGTTAATAATCGGTAAAATTGTACTAAAAAGCCGCACGTTGCGGGCAGAATTTAACGCCGAGCCGCCTTCTCCACTGTCTTGATTTCCTCGGCGAAAGGCCAGACGGTGTTTGACATCGTCTCGATACCGGAGGCAGTCAGCGCCGAACCGAACAAGAAGCCTTGTACCAGATCCGGGTTGACCTCCAGCGCAAGGATCTTGAGTTGCTCAAAGGTCTCCACGCCTTCGACAGTCACTGACAGGCCAAGTGGCCGGGACATATTGATGATGCCTCGCAACAGCTCCAGAGAGCGGCGGTTCTGGGTGACGTCTATCAGGAAAGAGCGGTCGATCTTAATCTTGTCGAGCGGCAGCTTGTGAAGATAGCTGAGGCTCGAATAGCCGGTGCCAAAGTCGTCGAGCGCTATGCGCACGCCGAGTTGCTTCAATTCCTCGAGATATTGCCTGGTCAGCGACTTGTCATCGAGCAGCGCGGTCTCGGTAACCTCGATTTCGAGGCGTCCCGGCGCAAGTCCCGATGCCGCCAGCGCTTCGCGTACCTTCTGGACCACGTCACGGTTGCGGAAATCCTTTGCCGAGAGATTGACAGAAACGCTGGTCTGCGCCGGCCATTTGGCGCACTCCGCGCAGGCCGCATGCAGCACGAAAGTGCTGATGTCGGAGATGATGCCCATCTCCTCGGCCAACGGAATGAAGACACTGGGTGAGATCGGACCGAGATCGGGATGGTCCCAACGACAGAGCGCCTCGCAACTGGCGATGCGCATGGTGCTGACGGCCACGATGGGCTGATAGACCACGCGCAAATCCCTGGCCTGCACGGCATTGCGCAGATCGGCCTTCATCAACTGACGATTGCGGAAAGCGGCATCCATGGCCGCCTCGAACAGCCGCCAGCTGTTCTTGCCGAGCTCCTTGGCCTTGTAGAGGGCAAGGTCAGCCTTGACGATCATGGCGTCCGCGTCGGTGTCCCTGACCTTGGAAAGCACCGCGCCGCCGCTGGCCTGGATGCGCAAGCCGTGGCCGGCGACGTCCACCTCGCCCTGCAGGTCCGCGAAGATCTGGTCGAGCAGGGTGCTGAGGTGGCTCTCGTCCTCGACGCGGTCGAAGAAGACCATGAACTCGTCGCCGCCGAAGCGGCTGACGGTGATGCCGGGTCCGGCAATCGCGGCGAGGCGCTCGGCCACGGCATAGATCAACCCGTCGCCGACCGGATGACCGAGCGTGTCGTTGACGCTCTTGAAGTCGTCGAGATCGAGCACCGCGAGGCCGCAGAGCCGGTCCTGGTCGCCGGAGGCCATGGCCTCGCCGACCAGCTCGTGGAAATAGGCGCGGTTGGGCAGGCCGGTCAGGTTGTCGTAGCGCGCCATGAAGCGGATCTTTTCCTCCGCCTCGACGCGCGCCGTCACATCCTCGAAGGTGATGACGCCCAGTTCCTGGCTGCCTTCGCGGGCCGAGAATTCGTAGTGCTGGCCGTTGGCGAGGGAAACCAGCACCTTGCGGTCGCGGCCTTCGCGCAGGGCGCGCGTCAGCTGCGCCTCGATGTAGCGGCAGTCTTTCGGCGCCAGCATGCCGCCGGCGACGCCGCGCATCAGAAGACCGTGGATCGACCGGCCGAGCAGCGAGTCGGCCGACTTCAGCGACATCAAATGGGCGGCCTCGGCATTGGCCACCGCGACGCGCCCATCCGGGCCGAGCATGACTAGGCCATGCGACATGGTATTGAGTGCCCGGTTGAAGCGCTGGGCGAGGCGGTTGGCCTTCTTCTCTTCCGACAAGGCCGCAAAAAGCACCTCGCGGACAAGATCCGCGAAGCGCTTGATTGCGAACAGGAACGGCACCGACAAAAGGCCGAGGATGAAATGGTAGGGGTCGGCGCGTAAGATGAAGCCCAGTGAGATCGGCCAAGTCATGGTCATGATGAAGATCATCACCATCCTGGGCGAGCCGTAGTTGCGACCAGCGATCGAGGTGGCGGAGGCTAATGTCACACAAACGGCCGCGATTTCGGCGAAGTTGTCGTGCGCCAGATAGATGCCGACAAAGCAAAAGGCACCCAGCATGAATCCATGCATGGAACCGTACAGAATGTAATCGTTCTCGCGGCGACGTGCCTCCTCCCAGTTCGCTGGTGACGGCGCGTTGCGGTACTTCCTGATGTTGCGCAGGCGCAGGAATGCAACTGTTAGCAGTCCAGCTGCAACAGCTATGTAGGTTGGGTCCTTTGTCTTCCAGTAGACCAGGACGACCAGCAATGTCTGCGCGAAGAAACCGATGGAAAGCGTCAGGCCGTCGCGAAACAAGGTTTCCACGAACGGGATGTAGACGTCGACCGGGATCTCGCTCTTTTTTCTCAGTTTCACGCCTGAATCCCAATCATTGGGAGCCAAGCAGTGTCATATTCGCCTTAAGAAAGCTTTAGAGAGAGCTTTCGGGCCTTCCAGCCAAGTCGATTGACGTTGCGGAAGCTGATGAAACGCTCGTTCAGGTAAACAAGGCGTATCGATCACTCGGCCGCTTGCAATTCCTCGCTTGCCAGCGGTCTTTGCAGACGCTCGATCAGCCGCGCACGCTCGCCCGCCGCCTTCGCGGCGCTGGCCTGCCGGACATGGCCATAGCCGCGGATCAGCGACGGCACCGAGGCCAGGGCCGTCGCAGCCTCCACCCTGCCCGGCGCCAACGCTTTGGCGATCAGGTCGAGATCGGCCTCGTAGTCTCTCAGCGACTGGCGCTCCATGCGCCGCTCGGCCGTGTAGCCGAAAAGATCGAAGGCGGTTCCGCGCAGGCCCTTCATTGCCGCCAGCAGCCGGAAGCCCTTCATCATCCACGGGCCGAAGCTCGATTTCCGAGGTTTGCCGTCATTGGTGCGCCGGCCGAGGATCGGCGGCGCGAGATGGAACTCGAGCTTGTCATAGCTCTGGAACTGCTTGGCGAGGTCGGCGGCGAAAGTGCCGTCGGTGTAGAGCCGCGCCACCTCATACTCGTCCTTGATCGCCATCAGCTTGAAGAGGTTCCTGGCGGCTGCCTCGGTCACCGCGGTCGAGCCGGGCACGGCCTTGGCTTCGGCGGCGCGCACCATCGCCACACGATCGGCGTAGCGCCTGGCGTAGGCGGCGTTCTGATAGGCGGTGAGGAAGGCCATGCGGCGGGCGATGATATCGTCCAGCGTCTCGGCCGGCTTCGACGCCGGCTTGCCGGTCTGGGCGACCAGACCGCGCACGAAATCGGGCTGATGCGCGGCGCGACGGCCCCAGCGGAAAGCCGCGATATTCATCGCCACCGCTTCACCGTTCAATTCTATCGCCTTTTCAACGGCTTGCGCCGACAGCGGCAGGCCGCCATGCTGGAAGGCGAAGCCCAGCATGAACATGTTGGCGCCGAGCGAATTTCCGAACAGCGCGGTCGCCGTGCGGGTAGCGTCGAAGAAATGCGCCTTGTCGTCGCCGGCGGCCGCCCGGATCGCCTTCTTCAGCCGCTCGACCGGCAGCGAGAAGTCGGCGGAACGGGTGAATTCACCGGGCATGATCTCGGCGGTGTTGGCGAGGAAGATCGTGTGGCCCTCGCGCACCGCGCCCAGCACCTTCTTGGCGCCGGAGACGACGAGGTCGCAGCCGAGCACAAGATCGGCCTTGCCGGCCGAAACGCGAATGGCGTGGATGTCCTCGGGCGTTGGCGCGATGCGGACATGGGTGAAGACCGAGCCGCCCTTCTGGGCGAGGCCGGCCATGTCGATCATGCCGCAGCCCTTGCCTTCCAGATGCGCGGCCATGCCGAGCACCGCGCCGACGGTGACGACACCGGTGCCGCCGACCCCGTCGATGATCCCCGCCCAACCCTGGTTGCCCATGCCGAATTCAGCCGGCGCCGGCACGCCGTCGAGAGGATCGGCTCTGCCGGCAATGCCTTCGGCCTTCCTGATCTTGCCGCCATGCACGGTGACGAAGGACGGGCAGAAACCGTTGAGGCAGGAGAAATCCTTGTTGCAGCTCGACTGGTCGATGCGGCGCTTGCGGCCGAATTCGGTCTCGACCGGCTGGATCGAGACGCAGTTGGACTGCACGCCGCAATCGCCGCAGCCTTCGCAGACCAGTTCGTTGATGAAGACGCGCTTGTCGGGATCGGGGAAGGTGCCGCGCTTGCGGCGCCGGCGTTTTTCGGCGGCGCAGGTCTGGTCGTAGATCAGCACCGAAACGCCCTTCACGTCACGCAATTCGCGCTGGACGAGATCGAGATCGTCGCGGTGATGGATGCTGATACCGGCCGGAAAATCCGCCTTGCCGGCATATTTGTCAGGCTCGTCGGTGACGACGGCGATACGGTCGACGCCCTCGGCGCGCACTTGTCTCGCGATCATGTCGACGGTGAGGCCGCCCTCATGCGGCTGGCCGCCGGTCATGGCGACGGCGTCGTTATACAGGATCTTGTAGGTGATGTTGGCTCGGCTCGACAGCGCGAAGCGGATCGCCAGCAAGCCGGAGTGGTTGTAGGTGCCGTCGCCGAGATTCTGGAAGATGTGGTCGCGCTTCGAGAACGGCGCCTGGCCGACCCATTGCGCGCCCTCGCCGCCCATGGCGGTGAAGCCGACAGTGTTCCTGTCCATCCACAGCGCCATGAAGTGGCAGCCGATGCCGGCGGCGGCCAGCGAGCCGTCCGGCACCTTGGTCGAGGAATTGTGCGGGCAACCCGAGCAGAAGAAAGGCGTGCGCGAGCCGATATCGACGGTGTCGGCGAGCATCGCCTGGAACTGGCGCAGCTTCGCCACCCGCGCCGCGATCTCTTCCGACGGGCCGATGGTGCGCAGGATGCGCTCGCCGAGCGCGATGGCGATCTCGTTCGGATCGAGCGCGCCCTTGGCCGGGAACAGCCAGTCGCCACGCTCGTCCTTCTTGCCGACGATCACCGGCTGGACGGCGGTGCCGTAGAGGTTCTCGCGCAGCTGCACCTCGATCAGCGAGCGCTTCTCCTCGACGACGACGATGGTGTCGAGGCCGCGGGCGAACTCGGCGATGTGCTGGAAATCGAGCGGCCACGGGCAGCCGACCTTGAACAGGCGGATGCCGATGCGGTTGGCGGCCTGCTCGTCGATGCCGATATCCTCCAGCGCCTGGCGGACGTCGAGATAGCTCTTGCCGATGGTGATGACGCCGAGCTTGGGATTGCGGCCGCCGGAATAGACGATGCGATTGAGGCCATTGGCGTGGATGAAGGCGGAAGCGGCGGCGCGCTTATACTCGTGCAGCCGCTCTTCCTGGCCGAGCATGTCGATCTCGTGGCGGATGTTCAGGCCGCCCGGCGGCATGTCGAATTCGGGAATGACGATGCCCAGGCGCTCGATCGAGGCGTCGACCGATGCCGTCGATTCGATGTTGTCCTTGACGCATTTGATCGCCGCCCAGGTGCCGGCGAAGCGCGACATGGCAAAGCCGTAAAGGCCGTAGTCGATGATTTCCTGGACGCCGGCCGGATTGAGGATCGGCACCATGGTGTCGACGAAGAGGAATTCGGTCGCATGCGCGTTGGTCGATGATTCGGCCATGTGGTCGTCGCCCATCAGGGCAAGCACGCCGCCATGTTTCGACGAGCCGGCAAGATTGGCGTGACGGAAGACGTCGCCGGACCGGTCGACGCCCGGCCCCTTGCCGTACCAGACGGAAAAGACGCCGTCATGCGTGCCTTCGCCCAGCAACTCGGTCTGCTGCGAGCCCCAGCAGGCGGTGGCGGCGAGCTCCTCGTTGAGGCCGGGCTGGAAGACGATATCGGCTTGAGCGAGTTGCTTCTTCGCCCGCCACAGCTGCATGTCGAGGCCGCCAAGCGGCGAGCCGCGATAGCCGGAAACGAAGCCCGCCGTGTTGAGGCCGGCGCGGCGGTCGCGCTCGCGCTGCATCAGAAGCATGCGCACGACCGCCTGCGCGCCGGATAGGAAGACGCGCTCCTTGCCAAGGTCGAACTTGTCGTCGAGCGCGACGTCGTGCAGCGTCATCAGGCATTTCCTCTGCGGAGGCGGCCCAAATCAGGCAGCCAACGTCGGAGTGGGACGCCGCAGTCTTTCGTCCCTTGGCGGTGAGGTCAAACAAAATCGCAGGGGCCAGATAACACGCAACAAACGGTCTGGCGAGTGGCCGGCGACGCATGCAAGATCATGCTAACCGCTTCGTGAGGAACAAAAATTTCGCGATGGCGCGGCTTTTGTTCGACAAAATTCCGGGCGGAAAGCCGTTTCACACTTTTCCTAGGATTGCTTTGACGCCTGCGTTTCAGGTCGCTTTCGAGCAATCCGGCTTCTGCTCGTCGGGCAGCTTGCCGTTCGGGTGGCCGACAAGGTCAGGATTGAGCTCGTATTTCGGGCCGATCACCAGCGGCCGGTCCGGCAGCATGGTCTGGTCCTCCGACGAGGTCATGGTGGTGTCGATGCTTTGCAGCAATGTGCCGCTCGAATCCTCGATGCGGATCGAGACGGAATAGGGCTTGTCCTTGACCACGCAGGAGAGCGGCGGGCTGGTCAGCGTGATGTGGGGCAACTTCGGCCAGATCTTCTGGTTGACGACGAGCGGGTCGCCGCCGGCCGGATTCTGGAAGCTCACCACGGCAACCTGGCCGTCGACCATCGGCCGCAGCGGCTTCAGCGTGATGACGTAGGTGGCGATGGCCAGCCGGTAGTTGAACTCGAACAGCTTGCCGGAAATGGCAAAGAGCTGGTCCTTGCCGGTGTCGCGGCAGGCGCCGAGCGCGACAGCGGCGGCCAGGGCGGCACCGACCAGAGCCGAACGCGACAATTTCCTAAGCATTGCTGACCTCCCTCGCTGCCGTACGGCGGCGGTAATAGCGGTTTGCCTTCTGGCGATTGCCGCAAACGGCCATGTCGCACCATAAGCGGCTGGCGTTGCGGCTGCGGTCGACGAACAGCCAGCTGCAATTGGGGCAGATCCGAAGCCGCGCCACCGTTTCGCCCTGCAGCAGCGACAGCGCCGAGACGGCCAAGGCCGCCTCGAAGGCAATCGGCGTTGCCGGATCGCCGAAAGGCTGGCCCGGCATCCCGATCTCGGTCGCATTACCGGACAGTCCACCGGCGCAGGCCGTGAGGAAATCCGGCAGGAGACTGGTCGCGAGCGCGCCATTCGACACGGCATGGCGAAACAGGCGATCGGTCGCTTCGCGGATCGAGATGACGGTCGGTTTTATCTCGCCCGGTTCCGGCGCCCGCAGCCGCCGGCCGCCGAGTTCGGTCGCGCGAAAACCGCTCGCCGCCTCGGCGAAGCGGGCGATCTCGGCCGGGTCGTCGAAACGATCGAAGGACTTTTGCGGATCGTTGCGCAGCACGACGGTGTTCGCCGTATCGAGCGCAAGGATGCCGCCGGTGAAGCGGTGCGGGGTCCAGGAAACCGTCATGGACAGAAATCTAACCGATAAAACGTGTTTGACAAGTTAGATTCCGAATGCAACGGTTCGCCAAGGTCGCGTCACACGACCCGCGGGATATCGCATGCTCTATTTCTTCCAGCAGGTGCTGAACGGGCTGCATTCGGGCGCGCTCTATGCGCTGCTCGCCTTCGGCTATGTGCTGACCAACGGCATCCTGCATCGCACGAACCTGGCTTACGGCGCGCTGTTCGCCTTCTGCGGCCAGACGATGATCCTGACCGCCGCCTTCGGCTACCAGGCGCTGTGGCTGACGCTTGCCGCCGCGGTGGCGCTCGGCGTGGCCGCCGCCATTCTCTATGCGGTGTTGATCAGCCACGTCCTGTCGCGCAGCGTTTTCGAGAGGCTTGCCGACCGCTCGCCCAACGCCATCGTGGTGACGACGCTCGGCATCCTGCTCTTCCTGTCGGAGGCGAGCCGCATCGCCGCCGACACGCATGATCTGTGGTTGCCGCCGATGCTCGCCACCCCCGTCATTTTCGCCGAGGGCGACGGCTTCAAGGTCACGCTTACCATCATCCAGCTGCTCGACTGCGCGGCGGTCATCGCGCTGGTGGCGCTGGCAGCCTGGCTGTTTTCGCATTCGCGCTTCGGCCGCGCCTGGCGCGCCGTCTCCGACGACCCGAAAGCGGCGGCGATGTGCGGCGTCGATGTGCGCGCCGTGTTCCGCCGCGCCGTGCTGTTCGGCGGCCTCTGCGCCGCCCTGGCCGGCGTGCTTGCCGGTCTCTACTATGGCAATGTCTCCTTCGGCACCGGGCTGATCTACGGCCTCAAGATCCTGTTCGTGACGGCGGTCGGGGGCTATCTGTCGCCGCTCAAGGCGGCGCTTGGCGCAGCAGCCTTCGGCATGGCGGAATCGCTTTGGGCCGGCTACTTCCCGCTCGAATGGCGCGACGCCTGGATCTACCTCTTCCTCGTCGCCATGCTGGTGCTGATCGGCGCCGGGCGCGACCAGGCCAAGATCGCCTGATCCCCGGACCTTCGTTGCCCCCGGGCTTTCGTTGCCCCAAGACTTTCGTTGCATGACGCATCGTCAGGCGGCGGTATTCCGTCACTGTCCAGCGTGCCGATCCGTTTGCCGCGGCTTTGTCATGTTGACCTGCCGGACCACGCGCTGCATACCGTTGGGCCAAGCGGCGCGACACCGGAGGGGGAATCGGGCGCGCCGCATGGTCAGGGAGGATATGCATGGCAGGGCTGCTCGCTCTATCCAGGACGATCGACCGCATCAACGAGTTCATCGGCCGCTGGGTCTCCTGGCTGATCCTGCTCGCGATCCTGGTGAGCGCCGGCAATGCCGTCATCCGCAAGGTGTTCGACACCTCCTCCAATGCCTGGCTGGAGCTGCAATGGTACCTGTTCGGCGCCGCCTTCATGCTGGCCGCCGCCTACACGCTGAAGCAAAACGACCATATCCGCATCGACATCGTCTACGGCATGTTCCCGCGGCGCGTGCAGCACTGGATCGACCTCCTCGGCCACCTCTTCTTCCTCATGCCCTTCGTCGTGCTGATGGTGATCTATTTCGTGCCCTATGTGTCGCTGTCCTTCCGCAGCGGCGAGATGTCGACCAATGCCGGCGGGCTGATCGTGTGGCCGGCCAAGGCGATCCTGCTGGTCGGCTTCTTCCTGCTCGCGCTGCAAGGCGTCTCCGAGATCATCAAGAAGATCGCCATCATGCGCGGCGACATGGACGATCCCAATCCCTTCGTGTCGACGCATGAGCAGGCCGAGCTCGAGGCCAAGGCGCTGGCCGAGGAAGCCAAGGCGATCGCGGGCGAGGCCCGTCCATGATCGAATTCATCGCGCAGAACATGGCGCCGATCATGTTCGCCTCGCTGATCATCTTCCTGTTGATCGGCTACCCCGTCGCCTTCTCGCTCGCCGCCAACGGCCTGCTGTTCTTCTTCATCGGCGTGCTGGTCTCGCCCTATTCCGGCGGGTCGATCAACCTTGCCTGGCCGCTGCTGCACGCGCTGCCGGACAATTTCTACGGCACCAGGGTGATGTCGAACGACACGCTCCTGGCGATACCCTTCTTCACCTTCATGGGCATCGTGCTCGAACGCTCCGGCATGGCCGAGGACCTGCTCGACACGATCGGCCAGCTGTTCGGGCCGATACGCGGCGGGCTTGCCTATGCGGTGATCTTCGTCGGCGCGCTGCTTGCCGCAACGACCGGCGTGGTGGCGGCCTCCGTCATCGCCATGGGACTGATCTCGCTGCCGATCATGCTGCGCTACGGCTATGACCGCAGGGTCGCCTCCGGCGTCATCGCCGCCTCCGGCACGCTCGCCCAGATCATCCCGCCTTCGCTGGTGCTGATCGTGCTTGCCGACCAGCTCGGACGCTCGGTCGGCGACATGTATGCCGGCGCGCTGATCCCCGGCCTCGTGCTGACCGGCATCTACATGCTCTACATCCTGATCATGTCGATCGTCCGGCCGAACTCGATGCCGGCGCTGCCGCTGGAGGCCCGCACGCTCGGCCACGGCGTGCTGTCGCTGATCGTGGCGCTGCTCGTCACCGGCGCCATCTCCTATGGCGCCTATCGCTATCTTGCGCCGACGCAGGGCGACAATGCCGACATCCTCGGCTTCGCCGTCGGCGTCATCGTCATCTATGTCGTGGCCATCATCGATCAGCGGCTGGGACTGAACATGATGTCCAAGCTGGCGCAGCAGGTGGTGATCGTGCTGATCCCGCCGCTGGCGCTGATCTTCCTGGTGCTGGGCACGATCTTCCTCGGCATCGCCACGCCGACCGAAGGCGGCGCCATGGGCTCTGTGGGTGCGCTCATCATGGCAGGGCTGAAGGGGCGGCTTTCGCTAGACGTAATCAAGCAGGCGCTGGCCTCCACGACGAGGCTTTCCTCCTTCGTGCTGTTCATCCTGATCGGCGCGCGCGTCTTTTCGCTCACCTTCTACGGCGTCAACGGCCATATCTGGGTCGAGCACCTGTTGACTTCGCTGCCCGGCGGCGAAACCGGCTTCCTGATCGGCGTCAACATCCTGGTCTTCGTGCTTGCCTTCTTCCTCGATTTCTTCGAGCTCGCCTTCATCATCGTGCCGCTCTTGGCGCCGGCCGCCGACAAGCTCGGCATCGACCTGATCTGGTTCGGCGTGCTGCTCGGCGTCAACATGCAGACCAGCTTTATGCATCCGCCTTTCGGCTTCGCGCTGTTCTACCTGCGTTCGGTCGCGGCCCGTGTGCCTTACCTCGACAGGATCACCGGCAAGCAGATCGCGCCGGTCAGCACCGGGCAGATCTATTGGGGCGCCGTGCCGTTCGTCCTGATCCAGGTGATCATGATCGGGCTCACCATCGCCTTCCCGCAGATGGTGATGCGCTACAAAGGGGCCGCGGTGGAGCCCAGCACGATCGACCTCAAGCTGCCCGACATGCCTTCGCTGTCGCCGCTCGGCACGCCGCCGGCGGACAATGGCGCGGCTCCGGCCAATGGCGGCGCCGCCGCACCTGCCGCGCCCGGCACGCCCGACCTGTCGCAGCCGCCGAATTTCGGCGATGCCGCGCCTGCCAAGCCGGCGGCGCCGGCGCCCGACCTTTCGAAGCCACCGAGTTTCAATTGAGGTGACAGCCATGCGAGCAGTACGGCTCGAAGCAATCGGCAGCATCGCGCTTCGCGAGGTGGACAAGCCTTCGCCGGGGCCGGAGGATGTCCTGGTGCGGATCGAGGCCTGCGGCGTCTGCGGCACCGACCGGCACCTTTTCCATGGCGAGTTTCCCTGCACGCCGCCGGTGACGCTCGGCCATGAATTCTGCGGCATCGTCGAAGGCGTGGGCGCGGCGGTGTCCGGCATTGCCGTAGGCGACCGTGTCACCGGCGATCCCAACATCGCCTGCGGGCGCTGCGCCCATTGCCATGCCGGCCGCATCAATCTGTGCAACAATCTCAGCGCCATCGGCATCCACCGCGACGGCGGCTTCGCCGATTATGTGCTGATGCCGCAAAGCCAAGCCTTCCGGCTGCCCGCAAACCTCAAGCCTACGCATGGCGCCCTCTGCGAGCCGCTCGCCTGCTGCCTGCACGGCATCGACCTTGCCGCGATCCGGCCGGGCGCGTCGGTGGTGGTGCTCGGCGGCGGCGTCATCGGCCTGCTCGTCGTTCAGTTGGCCAAGCTCGCGGGCGCCGCGACCATCATCCTGTCGACCCGGCAGGCCTCGCGCCGCGCGCTTGCCAAGGAGCTCGGCGCGACCGCGACGATCGATCCTAGCGCCGGCGACCCAATCGCGGCCGTCGCCGGCGCGAATGGCCTGCTGCCGGGCGGCGTCGACGTGGTGCTGGAATGCGCCGGCGTGCGCGACACGGTCGAGCAATCGCTGCGCATGGCGCGGGCGGGCGGCACGGTGGTGATCGTCGGCGTGGTGCCGCAAGGCATGAAGGTGGAAATCGAGCCGTTCGATCTGTTGTTTCGCGAGCTGAAGGTGCTCGGCTCCTTCCTCAACCCGTTCACGCATGGAAGGGCGGCGCAGTTGATCGCCTCGGGCGCGATCGAGATCGACAGGCTGATTTCGAGGCAGGTCAGCCCGCAAGACGCACCGGACGTGATCGCCAACCCGCCGGCACCGGGCGAAGTCAAGGTTCTGGTGGTGCCGGGCCGAGGCTAAGCGCGGATCTTCCTTCTCCCCTTGTGGAAGAAGGTGTCGCCGAAGGCGACGGATGAGGGGTGCTCCAGGGAATGCTAACGTCTCATTCCTTCCAACACCCCTCATCCGTCTCGGCGCTGCGCGCCGATCCACCTTCTCCCACAAGGGGAGAAGGTAAGACCCACCTACAGCTTGCCGTTGCGCTGCTGCACCATCATGAAGGTGTCGTAGTTGTATTCGGCGACCTGGGCCCAGAGATAGTGCTCCTTGCGGAAAGCCTTGATCGATTCCCAGATCTTCTTGAACGCCACGTTGTTGGATTCCATCTCGGCATAGACCTCGTTGGCCTTCTCGAAACAGGCGGCCATGATCTCCTGGCTGAACGGCCTGAGCTTGGCGCCGCCAGCCACCAGCCGCCGCACCGCCGGCGGATTCACATAGTCGTATTTCTGCAGCATGTTGGCGTCCGCGGCCTGCGCCGCGGTGCGCACCAGCGATTTGTAGGTCGGCGAAAGCTCCTCGTATTTCGCCTTGTTGAACAGGAGATGGACGGTCGGGCCGCCTTCCCACCAGCCGGGATAATAGTAATAGGGCGCGACCTTGTAGAAGCCGAGCTTCTCGTCGTCATAGGGGCCGACCCATTCGGCGGCGTCGATGGTGCCCTTTTCCAGCGCCGGGTAGATGTCGCCGCCGGCGATCTGCTGCGGCACGACGCCGAGCTTCTCGACGACCTTGCCGGCAAAGCCGCCGATGCGCATCTTGAGGCCCGAGAGATCGGCGACGCTGTTGATTTCCTTGCGGAACCAGCCGCCCATCTGGACGCCGGTGTTGCCGCCCGGCAGGCCATACAACCCTTGCGTGCCAAGGAATTCGTTGAACAGGTCGATGCCGCCGCCATGATAGTGCCAGGCGTTCATGCCGCGTGCGTTGAGCGAGAAGGGCACGGCCGCACCGAGCGCCCAGGTGGGATCCTTGCCCCAGTAGTAATAGGCCACGGTATGGGCCGCTTCGACGGTGCCGGCGGCGGTGGCGTCGGCTGCCTGCAGGCCGGGCACCAGTTCGCCCGAAGCGAAGACCTGGATCTGGAAATTGCCGTCGGTCGCTTCCGACAGCATCTTGGAGAAGACTTCGGCGCCGCCATAGATCGTGTCGAGCGACTTCGGGAAGGACGACGCCAGCCGCCAGGTCACTTTCGGGTTGGACTGGGCAATGGCCGGCGTGGCGAGTGCCGCGGCCGCTGCGGCGGCACCCACGCCGGAGGCACCGGCCTTGCGAATGAACGAACGACGATCCATTAAGTTTCCTCCCTTGCGGATCAGCTGACCGATGCAGGACATCCTCGGTGTCCGAACCGGTTGGGGGAGAAACATACACGGGCAAGAAGTCGAGTCCAGCGCCGCCGGCCAAGCTTGCAGCCATTCAGCGGCCCACTGCAACTATAGTCTAACATCCTCTCGTCTGGCCCATGCGAGGCGGCGAAACTTGCCATGGAAAAGCCGCGACGGATCGCTTATTTTATAGGCAGAACAAATCCTTGGCCTGATGGAAACCAAACCCAAAATGCAGCAGCCGCTCGTCGCAATCTCGACCGACGTCCGCCAGTTCGACAACTACACCTGGCACGCAGCGCCCCAGCAATATCTGGAGGCGGCGGTCGCCGGCGCCGGCGTGTTCCCGCTCCTGGTGCCGTCCTTCGGCGACCGGCTCGACCTCGACGAATTGCTGTCATCCGTCGACGGCGTCATGGTCACCGGGTCGAAGTCCAACGTGCATCCCTCGCTCTATGGCGGGGACCCGAGTGAGGCCAACGGGCCCTACGACCCGGCGCGGGACGCCACCACGCTGCCGCTTATCCGCAAGGCGATCGAGCGCGGCGTGCCGCTGCTTGCGATCTGCCGCGGCATCCAGGAGCTGAACGTCGCGCTGGGCGGCACGCTGGGCACCGAAATCCAGGAGCGCGAAGGCTCGCTCGACCACCGCGCGCCGGTGAGCGACAATCAGGAGGAGCGCTTCGCCATCCATCAGACGGTTTCGATCAAGCCCGGAAGTTGCCTTGCCGGCGTGTTCGGCGCCGGTGAGATCAAGGTGAATTCCCTGCATCGCCAAGCGATCGACCTGCTGGGCTCCAGACTCCAGGTCGAGGCCTTGGCCACCGACGGCACGATCGAAGCGGTCTCGGTCAAGGATGCGCGAGCCTTCGCGGTCGGCGTGCAGTGGCACCCCGAATACTGGGTGAAGTCAGACAGCAATTCCGCCAAGATCTTCAAGGCCTTCGGCGATGCCGTGCGGCTGCACGCGGCCGCGAAGGCAGGTGCCCGCGCCGCGGCGGAATAGACACTTCGCTTATATTCAGTTGCTGCTGTCGCTGTTCAGCGCGAGAAGCGGCGCGACCGGCGCGTAGGATTCGTAGCCGTCGCCATCGGCGACCTCGAAGGTGACGATCGGATCGACGCCATTCTCGCTGAAAGCGACCGAGCCGTCCGCCTGCTCGCGCCAGAATTTCACGCGCTCGATGCCGGGCATCAGCTTGCGGCAGTCCGGGGCGACGTCGAGCCGCGACAGGCCGTCCGAGACCGGAGCTCCGCGCTGCACGGCGCAGGCGGCTTCGTCGCCATTGGCCGTCAATCGATAGGTGCTCGAGGAGGCGGTCTCGACAGCCGTGCTTTGGCCCTCGCCGCCAGACAGGACATGCGCGCCCCCGAACAACGCAACCGACACAACCAACCCGACGAACAGCTTCACGCCGCTTCTCCACGCTCAACCAGCATGGAAAATGATTTCAAAGCGTTAAGTGGGAGTTAATGGGGCTGCTAAAGCATTAACAAATGTGGCGAAAGCGCCTGGAGCGGTTCAACGTTCGATGGAGGGAAGACCGCCTTATACCTGCCTGAAGGCGCTCTAGCCGCGCGCCTTGATGTTGATGGTCTCCGGCACGGGCGTCAGCGGCCGGCGCTCGGCGAACCAGGAGACGAGATTGTCGACGCAGAGATCCGCCATGGCGCGGCGGGTGTGGACCGACGCCGAGCCGACATGCGGCAGAAGCGAGGTGTTGGGGGCGTCGAGCAGGGCCCGCGGCACGTTCGGCTCTTCGGCAAAGACGTCGAGCCCGGCGGCGGCGATGGCGCCGCTCTCGAGGGCGGCGGCGAGTGCCGCTTCATCCACCGTCGAGCCGCGGCCGATATTGACGAAGACACCGTTCGAACCCAGCGCCGACAAGATCTCGGCATTGATCGCCCTCTCCGTGGCAGCGCCGCCCGGGGCAACGCAGATCAGCGTGTCGACGGCTTCGGCAAGCCCTTTCAAAGTGGCATGATAGTCGTAAGCCAGGCCTTGGACCCTGCGGCGGTTGTGGTAGGCGATCGGCAGGCCGAAGGCTTCGATGCGGCGGGCGACGGCCCGGCCGATGCGGCCCATGCCGAAGATGCCGACGCTGCGGCCGCGCAAGGTAAGCCGGCTCAGGCGATAATTGCCCTTCTCCGCCCAGTCGCCGTCGCGCAGCCATTTCTCGGCGGCGTAGAGCTCGCGCACGGTGTTGATCAAAAGGCCGATGGCTGTGTCGGCGACCTCCTCGGTCAAAACGTCGGGCGTGTTGGTGACCATGACGCCGCGCTTGGCCGCGTGATTGGCGTCGACGGAATCGTAGCCGACGCCGAAACTGGCGATGATCTCGAGATTGGGCAGCGCTTCGATCATCGCCGCGCTGATGCCTGCGTAGGACGCGATGCCGCGCACCGTCGCGCGCATCTCTTCCGTCACCAGCGCCGGATCGGCGCGTTCGATCCGCACAGGCCTGAACGCCTTGTCGATGCGGCTGACGGCATGATCGTTGAAATCGGCGGGCACCAGGATGGCGACCGGCAATCTTCCTTCGGGCTTGGTCATGCACGCTCCACCGGCTTGCCGGTCGACTGCCGCACATGCAGTTCCGGCTTGATCAGTTCCTGCGAGGGCCGCACCGCCTGCCCGTTCAACTTGTCGAGCAAGGCGCTCGCGGCGCGGCGGCCGACCTCGCGCTGACCGTTCCAGACCGTGGTCAGTGCCGGCGTCGCGATTGCCGCCTCCTCGAGATCGTCATAGCCGGTCACGGAGATATCGACGCCCGGCACGAGGCCGGCGCGCGCGATGCCGTTCATCAGCCCGATCGCGACCAGGTCGTTCCAGCAGCAGGCGGCGGTGGGCTTGTCCTTCAGCGCCAGAAACTGCCCCGCGGCCTCGAACCCTGCCTGCTTGGTGCGCGGCCCCGGAATGCGCCAGGACGGCTTCACCTCCAGGCCGGCGGCCTCCATCGCGTTGAGGTAACCCTGATAGCGGTCGCGGCCGGTCGATGTCTGGTCGGTGCCGCCGACCATGGCGATGCGCTTGTGGCCGAGCGAGATCAGATGATTGGTGGCCAATGCGGTGCCATAGGCATCGTCGCCGCGGAAGACCGGCACGTCGGCGCCGGCCACGGTGCGCGCGATCAGCACCGCCGGCAGGCCGTTTTCCTCGGCCATGATGATGTCCTCGGCCGGCGTGCCGATGGCCGGCGACATGATGACGCCGTCCGCGCCGAGCTGCAGCAGCGTGTCGATGAAGGTGCGCTGCTTTTCCAACTGGTCGTAATGGTTGGAGAGGATGAAGGTCTGGCGGCTGCGGTCGAGCTCGCTTTCGATCGAGCGCAGGATCTCGGCGAAGAACGGGTTCATGATGTCGTGAACGACGACGCCGACAATGCCGGACCGCGAGGTGCGCAACGAGGCGGCGCGGCGGTTGTAGATATAGCCGATGGCGCGGGCATGCTCCTTGATACGCTCGCGCGTGGCGCCGGCCACCAGCGGGCTGTCGCGCAGCGCCAGCGATACCGTTGCCGTGGAGACGCCGAGCGCATCCGCGATCGTCGAAAGCTTGATCTTCTGAGCCAGGCCCTTCGCTCCCCAGGGTCTTTAAATTGTTTAAATTCGGCCTTATGCCATCGATCGGGAGCAAATCAAAGTTTTTTCGCCAGCGCCTCGGCCTCAGTGTCGAGCGAAGCGGAGTTGCGCACGCGAAGCCGGTGCTCGCGGTGAATGATGTAGAGCCCGCTGGCAACGATGATGGCAGCACCGAGCAACGTCCAGCGGTCGGGGAACTGGTGGAAGATCACCCAGCCGGAGATGATCATCCACACCATCTGCGAATAGGGGAACGGCGCCAACTGCGTCGTGGTCGCCAGACGATAGGCGCGGACCAGCAGATAGTGCCCGCCGGCGCCGAAGACGCCCAGCATCAGGACGACGAACCATTGGATGCCGCCGTGCGGCAGCGCGGGCGAGAAGGCGAGCATCGGGGCCAGCAGCACCGACGGCGCCAGCGCCGAGAACAATATCAGGCTCTCGGAGGTTTCCGTCGCCGACATGCGCCGCGTCATGATGACGTAGAAGCTGTTCGACAGCATCGAGCCCAGCGCGAAGAGATGGCCGATGCCGAACACGCCGACGCCCGGCCGGGTGATGATCAGAACACCGACAAAGCCGGTGAGGATCGCGAGCCGTCGCCGCCAGCCGGCCCATTCGCCAAGCAGCGGGCCGGCGAGAGCGGTGATCACCATCGGGCCGAAGAAATAGATCGAGGTGGTTTCGGCGAGCTGCAGTGTCTTCAGCGCCAGGATGTTGAACATGGTGGAGCCGAAAAGCATGCAGCCGCGCAATATATGCGCCGGCAGGTTGTTGGCGCGAAAACGCCTCGGCTCGCGCCAGCCGCGCAGAAAGAGGCCGACCAGCAGGACATGGACGGCGAAGCGGGTCCAGGCGACGATCAGCGCCGAGACGCCGGCCAGCACCAGATATTTGCTGGAGGTGTCCAGAAAGGTGAAGCAGACATAGACGCAAAGCATCAGAAGCATCGCCGCGGGCGGCGTTGCGCTGTCGTCGGTGTTTTTGGGAATGCTCAAGGTCGGGCCGAAGGAAGATAGACATTACCCTTCTGCGGCAATCGCCGCTGGCCAGCAAGCCAAAAGCGACTGGCCCAACAAGCGCGCCGGACAGGCTTAGAGCGGATTGCCGTCGGCGATTGGTTCGAACGGTTCTCGCGGGTCGTCATCCACGGCCGGAGCAAGGAGCGAAGCGACGCGCGCAGACCCGAGGATGACGAGGTCGCGAGGTTGCAGCCAATCCCGAACGTTCAAGACGGTACAAAATCAACCATGCATGCGGGCGCCCTTGGTGATCTTGTCGACGAGTTTTTTGTCGCCGCGCAAGGCGATGCCGACAATCCTGGCGTCGTCCGGCGCGAATTCGGCGAAGACGGCGCGGTTGGCGACGTCGTGCCCGGTCGAAAACATCTCCTCGACATAGGCGGACGTCGTCACCCCGCGCTCCAAGGCCCGGCGATGGATCGTGCCCAGCGTCGCTGCATCGGCCGACAGGACGATGACCGGCTGGATCGACATCGGGTTATAAAGGTTGCCGGCGCGGTCGCGATAGGGCTCGCCGATGATTTCGGGAAACTGCGCGACGATGCCGCTGGTCAGGAACGCGGTGACGTTGAGCTTCTGCCACACCGGCAGATCCTCTCTCAGGACAATTGCAATTTTCGTATCGAACACCAAGATTGATACTCCGAGATGGCCATGACGGGCGGAACAGGGCGATGGCGCAGGCTCTAGGCGCGGAAGCGACGGAAGGTCTTGAACGTTCGTGCGCGGATGCAGCCAACGGCGATCGCATCGTTTCGGCGCCGGGCGGGCTTGGCCTCGAACGCATCGAGGCGCGCTTCCACGGCAACGCCTTCGAGCTGCACCGGCACGACACCTATGCGATCGGCGTTACACTCAACGGCGTGCAGCGCTTCCATTATCGCGGCGCGCTGCAGCACAGCCTGCCGGGCCAGGCGATCGTGCTGCACCCCGACGAATTGCACGATGGCGGCGCCGGCACGGAAGACGGGCTGCGCTACAGGATCCTCTACCTGGAGCCGTCCCTGCTGCTCGACTGCCTCGGCGGCGAGCCGCTGCCCTTCGTCCATGGCGCCGTTGTCGACGATCCGGCGCTACGGGACACGCTGTTCTCGGCGCTGGCGCCGCTGGACGAAGAGCTCTGCGACCTGTTCGTGGCGGATTTCGTCGCGCAACTGGCGCAGCATCTGAGACGCCACGCGGGAAAGCCGGCAAAGTCAGCGAGCAAGACCGCCTGGCGCGCAGCGGCGCTTGCGCGCGACTATCTGGAAGAGAATGCCGAGCGTGCAGTGCATTCCGATGAGCTGGAGGCCGTCACCGGCCTCGACCGCTACGCGCTGTCGCGCCATTTTCGCGCCACCTATTCGACCAGTCCGCATCGCTTCCTGTTGATGCGCCGGCTGCAAAGAGCGCGACGCATGATCGCCGAGGGCGAGTCGCTGGCGGAAATCGCCGCCGGCGCCGGCTTCAGCGACCAGAGCCATTTCAACCGGCATTTCAAGAAGGCGTTCGGCATGACGCCGGGGCGCTGGGCGACGCTTGTGCGCGACGCGTAGGCGCGATGCGCAGCATCGTCGCTAACCGCGAGACGCCCGATGATGGCGCTTAGGCGCGACGCGTAGCGTCGTCGCCCTTCCTCTAAGCCGCCGATGCATTGGTCCACGGTTGCGCGACGATGCTTCGCATCGCGCGTCTGTCACCAACGCCTCGCGGTTGAGCGATGACGCTGCGCATCGCGCTTTCGGAACAATGTCAACGTGGGTGAGTGAAGCGACGATGCTTCGCATCGCGCTTACGCTTCATCCAGCTCCGCGTCGTCGTCCATCAGTACCAGATCTTCGTTCGACAGGTTCGCCTCGATGCGGGCGAGCAGCTTGAACAGCGCCTTCTGGTCCTTCTTGTCGAGGCCCTTCAACGCCTGCTTCTCGGTCTTCTTGACCGACTTCTCGATGGCGCGGATGGTTTCGCGGCCGGATTCGGTAAGGAAGATATGGGCCTGGCGGGCATCGGCGTTGGAGGCGCGCTTTTCGAGGAAACCCTGGGCCTGCAGCCGGTTTATGGTCTTGGTGATGGTGGGCGGGCGCACACCGAGCCGGCCGGCGAGGTTGCCGGGAGTCTGACCGTCCTCGCGGTCGAGCGCCAGCATGATCTGGTCCTGGCCGGCATAAAAACCATGCGCCAGAAGCCGCGCGGCGAGCGCCGTGCGCGCCAATCTCGCCGCCGAATGCAGCCGGCTCATTGTCGCTGTCTTGTCCGCCTTGGCCATGGTCGTTCCCTCTTCGGCCGAACCGGCGCGGCCAGCATAGAGGCCGTCCGACGGTTGGCAAATGACGATCTCTAAGAAACCGGCTTGCGGAACGCTTTGCCGGCAAGCATTGCGGTGCCCGCGGAGGTGATGCCAGATGTTTATTTCAGTTAGATGACAAACGACTTTTGAACCGACGAGATTCACAGCGGAGGCCGGCAATGCCCCCTGGCCACTCTCGTGGCCCCTCCGTTCTGCCTGCCTCGGCCGCCGCCAATCCGTCCCTCGGCGCCCGCCGGTCAGGAGCTCCGCCTGGCCTATCGGTTTGGCGCGTGCAAAAGCGTGGCACCCATCCTATATGAGGCCGACAATCCCAGATTTTCGAGGCCAAGATTTTCGAGGCAAACTTCGAGGCAAACCATGAGCGATGCACAGACGCAAATCCCCGTAACCGTTCTCACCGGCTATCTCGGCGCGGGCAAGACGACGCTGCTCAACCGCATCCTGTCGGAGAACCACGGCAAGCGTTACGCCGTCATCGTCAACGAGTTCGGCGAGATCGGTATCGATAACGACCTGATCGTGGAATCCGACGAGGAAATCTACGAGATGAACAATGGCTGCGTGTGCTGCACGGTGCGCGGCGACCTGATCCGCGTCGTCGAGGGCCTGATGCGCCGGCCCGGCCGCTTCGACGCCATCGTCGTCGAGACCACGGGCCTCGCCGATCCGGTGCCGGTGGCGCAGACCTTCTTCATGGACGATGACGTGCGCACCAAGACCAAGCTCGACGCTGTGGTGGCGCTGGTCGACGCCAAGCACCTGCCGCTGCGCCTCAAGGATTCCAAGGAAGCCGAGGACCAGATCGCCTTCGCCGACGTGGTGGTGCTGAACAAGACCGACCTCGTCACGCCGGAAGAGCTCGAAAAGGTCGAAGCGACGGTCCGCGCCATCAATCCGGCGGCCAGGATCCATCGCACGCAGCGGTCCGGCGTGGCGCTGAGCGAAGTGCTCGACCGCGGCGCCTTCGACCTGTCGCGGGCGCTGGAGAACGATCCGCACTTCCTCGAGGCGCATGACCACGATCACGACCACGAATGCGGCCCGGATTGCGATCACGACCACCATCATCACGACGGTCACGATCACCATCACCATGTTTCCGACATTCATGACGTGACGGTGAAGTCGGTGTCGCTGCGTGGCGGCGAGATGGATCCGAAGAAGTTCTTCCCCTGGATCGAAAAGGTCACCCAGATGGAAGGGCCGAACATCCTGCGGCTGAAAGGCATCATCGCGCTCAAGGGCGACGAGGACCGCTATGTATTGCAGGGCGTGCACATGATCCTCGAGGGCGACCACCAGCGCGCCTGGAAGGACGGCGAAAAGCACGAGAGCCGGCTGGTCTTCATCGGCCGCGATCTCGACGCCGAGCGGCTCAGGAAGAGTTTTGAGGCCTGCCAGGCGGCCTAAACGCCAAATTGTTTATCCCATAGGATTGATTGCGGCTTCATGTACACATATCATGTGTACATGAAGCCTGGGAGACACCCTATGTCGCGGCCCTCCGACCAGAAGACTGAGCGCTATCAAATTCGCATTGCGCCCGCGCAGAAGGCGATGATCGCGCGCGCCGCTGCACTCTCGCATCAGGACGTTGCCGACTTCATCCTCAACAAGGTCGTTCCCGAGGCGCAGGCTGTGATCGAAGCCGCGGAGGTCACAAAAGTATCCGACCGGAATTTCACACGCATACTCGACCTGCTGGAGAATCCGCCGAGACCCAATGCAAAACTGCGAGCGGCGATCGCGGCCTTACCGGAAACACTGTGACACTGCCGTCCTGGCACGAGCAGCCGATTGCGAAACAGCACGATCGGGCCTCGTTCGACTGCGGCGACGCACAGATGAATGACTTTTTGCGGCGGTTCGCGCGACAGAGCCACGAACAAAATGCCGCCAAGACCTTCTGTGCGATCGACAACGCGAATACCGAGCGGATTCTCGGCTTTTATACAATCGCGCCGTCTGCAGTCGCTCACAAAACCGTGCCCGCGGCCATGACGAGGGGTTTGGCGCGGCACGAAGTTTCCGGTTTCAAGCTTGCCCGTCTCGCGACGGATCGCCGCGTTGCAGGGCAAGGGCTTGGCGGTCAGTTGCTTGCCGCCGCCGCGCTTCGCTGCTTGCGCCTCGCTGGCGAAGGCGGCGGCGTCCTGCTCATTATTGACGCCAAGAGTGAGCGGGCAGCAGGGTGGTACACCAGCTACGGTGCCGAGCCTCTTCAAGGCCAACCTTTGACACTGGTGATGCCGCTTGCGACTTTTGCGACGGAGTTGCGGGCAAAGGGGCTGCTTTGATGCCTTCCCACCCTGTCTTTGAGGGACTGCTGCCGGTTCCTATGGTTGCCGATGCGGGAAACGTCGAGTAATCCGCCAGATAAATCCAAATCTCGCTCACGCAGGAAGCCATGCCCACAGTCGCCCCACTTGATCTCGAAGGCCATTGCGTCGCCGCCGTCTTCCTCAACGACGTGCCGCATTTCGCTTTGGCCGACGGCGCGATCCACCGGCTCGACAATGGGCAGAAAACGATACAGGCCAATGACGGCCTGCTTGCCGCCTTCCATGACGCGGCCAACGACCGGCTGATCACGGGTGGCGAGGACGGCAAGGTGTTTGCTGTCAAGGCCGGCGGCGAGGTGAGCGAACTTGCCAGCGCCGGCAGAAAGTGGGTGACCAGCGTCACTGCCGGGCCGCAGGGCGCGATCGCCTATGCCTCCGGCAAGACCGCGTTCGTGCGTTTCGCCGACGGCAGGATCAAGGAATTTGCCCATCCGCGTTCTGTGGAGGGGCTGGCCTTCTCGCCCAAGGGCATGCGTTTCGGCGTCGCCCGCTACAATGGCGCGACGCTGCATTTCCCGGCCGCCGAGGGCAAGCCGGTGGAGCTCGAATGGGCTGGCGCCCATACCGGGATCACCTTTTCGCCGGACGGCGCCTTCCTCGTCACCACCATGCAGGAGAACGCGCTGCATGGCTGGAAGCTCGCCGACGGCAAGCACATGCGCATGTCGGGCTATCCCGGCAAGGTGAAAAGCCTGTCCTGGAGCGTGAAGGGTAAATGGCTGGCAAGCTCCGGCGCGCCGGCGGCGATCGTCTGGCCGTTCGCCAGCAAGGATGGGCCGATGGGCAAGGCGCCGCTGGAGCTCGGCACGCGCGGCAACACGATGGTGACCTGCGTCGCCTGCCATCCGAGCCAGGACGTCACGGCCATCGGATATGAGGACGGCATGGTGATCGCGGCGCGCTTCGCCGACGCCAAGGAAGTGCTGCTGCGCCGCCCCGGCAAAGGCGCCATCACGTCGATGACGTGGGACAAGGAAGAGCGCCGCATCGTGTTCGGAAGCACCGCCGGCGATTGCGGCGTCATCGATATTACAGCATAGGCGGTAGGGATTAGGCAGTAAGGGCTTAGGAGACGGCACCTACTGCCTACTGCCTACT
>CCNB01000035.1:0-254 GCA_000824785.1 Mesorhizobium plurifarium
ATCCTGAGCAACGACCATTACGGTGCGGACGGCCCGGCGGCCTCGGGCTCGCTGGTGATCGGCGCCGGCGACCATGGCGGCACGGTGTCGATCGTCAACGGCAACCTTGTCTACACCAACACCACGCTCAACGTGGCCAACGGGGCGACGGTCGACGAGACCTTCACCTACACCATCAAGGATGGCGACGGCGACACCACGACGGCAACCTTCAAGGTGACGCTGACCGACACCGGGGTGACGATGGGCGCGGC
>CCNB01000035.1:264-657 GCA_000824785.1 Mesorhizobium plurifarium
CCGAATGACGTGGCCTCTCCCGTGCTGTCGGGACATATCGCCTACACGCTCGGCGCCGATCACATCGGCAGCGTTGCGCTGTCGGCCGGCCCGACGGGCCTGACGACGCTGGCCGGGCAGACCATCGACACGGTCTGGAACGGCAGCCAGCTGATCGGCTACGTGCACAACACGGACCCGAGCGTGGCCGCCAACCAGGTGTTCACCATCGCGGTGACGAACGTCACCGACAGCGGCGCCGACTACACCATGACGCTGCTGCAGCCGGTCCAGCACACGGTCAGCGGCACCGAGGACACCACAATCCCGTTCACCGTCACCGCGACGGTCACCGACGCCGACGGCTCCACCGGAACCACCAACTTCACCGTCGCCATCAATGACGACACGCCG
>CCNB01000036.1 GCA_000824785.1 Mesorhizobium plurifarium
TGCAGGATATCGCGGCCGCACGGTCATCAATTCTTTAAGTGCGGAGGCGCCAGGGGGCACAGAGAATCTTTTTTTTCATAGCGGGCCCTCGTCAGCTCGTGTTATTGAAGCATTCTGTTCCCAGTGCCCACACATGTGAAGCATCCTCACTGATCTACTTCCCCACCTACCTGATGTGGCTCAATTCTGACAAGAAAGCAACTTTGGAGAACCATGAACCTACCTTTAGAGCTGGACGTGGACCCATCAGCATTCAAAATCATGTGTAAAAAACAGGAGAAAATGTCACTTTTTTTTAACCCTTGAATTTTTTTGGTAGACACTCCCGGCTTCTGGGTTCCTTTTTGTGATGGTTCTTATTACTCTTCAAAAGCTCCCAATCTTCAAGACCATTGACCGTAATTGGAAGCCTAATGTGCGTAAAAAGGGGCGGAGCTTCAAGTTTTAGAGAATGGACTCTGGGAGAGGGTATGTGGCAAAGGTTACTCAATTTAATGTCCCTCACATGGAAATAACATTGGGATCAAGAGCTTTATTATCTTAAATTCTAAAGTCCACATCCACCATTTCCCTAGTAAAAAGAGGGGCTCTGTTATTTAGCCATTTGTGTACTTTTTGTGAGGAGGTTATGTCAATAATATCCTTTTTGCTGCTGAAGTTGCGGAGAGTTTTGGCCACATATTCTATTGTAGTCTGGATCTTCCTCGGTAGGCTAAGCGTCGTTCCACACACAACAACATCTCTCCACTGTTTGTTTAAAGTTTAGAAAGAAAATATCCATCGTTCACAAGATCGTAGGAGAAGGACACGACTTAAGGATCCCCCGGGCCATACTA
>CCNB01000037.1 GCA_000824785.1 Mesorhizobium plurifarium
GAGAAAGAGTAGAAATGCCACAAGCCTCAATAGCAGGTTTAAGAGCCTCGATACGCTCAAAGTCAAAATAATCAGCGTGACATTCAGAAGGGTAATAAGAACGAACCATAAAAAAGCCTCCAAGATTTGGAGGCATGAAAACATACAATTGGGAGGGTGTCAATCCTGACGGTTATTTCCTAGACAAATTAGAGCCAATACCATCAGCTTTACCGTCTTTCCAGAAATTGTTCCAAGTATCGGCAACAGCTTTATCAATACCATGAAAAATATCAACCACACCAGAAGCAGCATCAGTGACGACATTAGAAATATCCTTTGCAGTAGCGCCAATATGAGAAGAGCCATACCGCTGATTCTGCGTTTGCTGATGAACTAAGTCAACCTCAGCACTAACCTTGCGAGTCATTTCTTTGATTTGGTCATTGGTAAAATACTGACCAGCCGTTTGAGCTTGAGTAAGCATTTGGCGCATAATCTCGGAAACCTGCTGTTGCTTGGAAAGATTGGTGTTTTCCATAATAGACGCAACGCGAGCAGTAGACTCCTTCTGTTGATAAGCAAGCATCTCATTTTGTGCATATACCTGGTCTTTCGTATTCTGGCGTGAAGTCGCCGACTGAATGCCAGCAATCTCTTTTTGAGTCTCATTTTGCATCTCGGCAATCTCTTTCTGATTGTCCAGTTGCATTTTAGTAAGCTCTTTTTGATTCTCAAATCCGGCGTCAACCATACCAGCAGAGGAAGCATCAGCACCAGCACGCTCCCAAGCATTAAGCTCAGGAAATGCAGCAGCAAGATAATCACGAGTATCCTTTCCTTTATCAGCGGCAGACTTGCCACCAAGTCCAACCAAATCAAGCAACTTATCAGAAACGGCAGAAGTGCCAGCCTGCAACGTACCTTCAAGAAGTCCTTTACCAGCTTTAGCCATAGCACCAGAAACAAAACTAGGGACGGCCTCATCAGGGTTAGGAACATTAGAGCCTTGAATGGCAGATTTAATACCAGCATCACCCATGCCTACAGTATTGTTATCGGTAGCAAGCACATCACCTTGAATGCCACCGGAGGCGGCTTTTTGACCGCCTCCAAACAATTTAGACATGGCGCCACCAGCAAGAGCAGAAGCAATACCGCCAGCAATAGCACCAAACATAAATCACCTCACTTAAGTGGCTGGAGACAAATAATCTCTTTAATAACCTGATTCAGCGAAACCAATCCGCGGCATTTAGTAGCGGTAAAGTTAGACCAAACCATGAAACCAACATAAACATTATTGCCCGGCGTACGGGGAAGGACGTCAATAGTCACACAGTCCTTGACGGTATAATAACCACCATCATGGCGACCATCCAAAGGATAAACATCATAGGCAGTCGGGAGGGTAGTCGGAACCGAAGAAGACTCAAAGCGAACCAAACAGGCAAAAAATTTAGGGTCGGCATCAAAAGCAATATCAGCACCAACAGAAACAACCTGATTAGCGGCGTTGACAGATGTATCCATCTGAATGCAATGAAGAAAACCACCATTACCAGCATTAACCGTCAAACTATCAAAATATAACGTTGACGATGTAGCTTTAGGTGTCTGTAAAACAGGTGCCGAAGAAGCTGGAGTAACAGAAGTGAGAACCAGCTTATCAGAAAAAAAGTTTGAATTATGGCGAGAAATAAAAGTCTGAAACATGATTAAACTCCTAAGCAGAAAACCTACCGCGCTTCGCTTGGTCAACCCCTCAGCGGCAAAAATTAAAATTTTTACCGCTTCGGCGTTATAACCTCACACTCAATCTTTTATCACGAAGTCATGATTGAATCGCGAGTGGTCGGCAGATTGCGATAAACGGTCACATTAAATTTAACCTGACTATTCCACTGCAACAACTGAACGGACTGGAAACACTGGTCATAATCATGGTGGCGAATAAGTACGCGTTCTTGCAAATCACCAGAAGGCGGTTCCTGAATGAATGGGAAGCCTTCAAGAAGGTGATAAGCAGGAGAAACATACGAAGGCGCATAACGATACCACTGACCCTCAGCAATCTTAAACTTCTTAGACGAATCACCAGAACGGAAAACATCCTTCATAGAAATTTCACGCGGCGGCAAGTTGCCATACAAAACAGGGTCGCCAGCAATATCGGTATAAGTCAAAGCACCTTTAGCGTTAAGGTACTGAATCTCTTTAGTCGCAGTAGGCGGAAAACGAACAAGCGCAAGAGTAAACATAGTGCCATGCTCAGGAACAAAGAAACGCGGCACAGAATGTTTATAGGTCTGTTGAACACGACCAGAAAACTGGCCTAACGACGTTTGGTCAGTTCCATCAACATCATAGCCAGATGCCCAGAGATTAGAGCGCATGACAAGTAAAGGACGGTTGTCAGCGTCATAAGAGGTTTTACCTCCAAATGAAGAAATAACATCATGGTAACGCTGCATGAAGTAATCACGTTCTTGGTCAGTATGCAAATTAGCATAAGCAGCTTGCAGACCCATAATGTCAATAGATGTGGTAGAAGTCGTCATTTGGCGAGAAAGCTCAGTCTCAGGAGGAAGCGGAGCAGTCCAAATGTTTTTGAGATGGCAGCAACGGAAACCATAACGAGCATCATCTTGATTAAGCTCATTAGGGTTAGCCTCGGTACGGTCAGGCATCCACGGCGCTTTAAAATAGTTGTTATAGATATTCAAATAACCCTGAAACAAATGCTTAGGGATTTTATTGGTATCAGGGTTAATCGTGCCAAGAAAAGCGGCATGGTCAATATAACCAGTAGTGTTAACAGTCGGGAGAGGAGTGGCATTAACACCATCCTTCATGAACTTAATCCACTGTTCACCATAAACGTGACGATGAGGGACATAAAAAGTAAAAATGTCTACAGTAGAGTCAATAGCAAGGCCACGACGCAATGGAGAAAGACGGAGAGCGCCAACGGCGTCCATCTCGAAGGAGTCGCCAGCGATAACCGGAGTAGTTGAAATGGTAATAAGACGACCAATCTGACCAGCAAGGAAGCCAAGATGGGAAAGGTCATGCGGCATACGCTCGGCGCCAGTTTGAATATTAGACATAATTTATCCTCAAGTAAGGGGCCGAAGCCCCTGCAATTAAAATTGTTGACCACCTACATACCAAAGACGAGCGCCTTTACGCTTGCCTTTAGTACCTCGCAACGGCTGCGGACGACCAGGGCGAGCGCCAGAACGTTTTTTACCTTTAGACATTACATCACTCCTTCTGCACGTAATTTTTGACGCACGTTTTCTTCTGCGTCAGTAAGAACGTCAGTGTTTCCTGCGCGTACACGCAAGGTAAACGCGAACAATTCAGCGGCTTTAACCGGACGCTCGACGCCATTAATAATGTTTTCCGTAAATTCAGCGCCTTCCATGATGAGACAGGCCGTTTGAATGTTGACGGGATGAACATAATAAGCAATGACGGCAGCAATAAACTCAACAGGAGCAGGAAAGCGAGGGTATCCTACAAAGTCCAGCGTACCATAAACGCAAGCCTCAACGCAGCGACGAGCACGAGAGCGGTCAGTAGCAATCCAAACTTTGTTACTCGTCAGAAAATCGAAATCATCTTCGGTTAAATCCAAAACGGCAGAAGCCTGAATGAGCTTAATAGAGGCCAAAGCGGTCTGGAAACGTACGGATTGTTCAGTAACTTGACTCATGATTTCTTACCTATTAGTGGTTGAACAGCATCGGACTCAGATAGTAATCCACGCTCTTTTAAAATGTCAACAAGAGAATCTCTACCATGAACAAAATGTGACTCATATCTAAACCAGTCCTTGACGAACGTGCCAAGCATATTAAGCCACTTCTCCTCATCCAACGCGTCAGTTTTTGACAGAATCGTTAGTTGATGGCGAAAGGTCGCAAAGTAAGAGCTTCTCGAGCTGCGCAAGGATAGGTCGAATTTTCTCATTTTCCGCCAGCAGTCCACTTCGATTTAATTCGTAAACAAGCAGTAGTAATTCCTGCTTTATCAAGATAATTTTTCGACTCATCAGAAATATCCGAAAGTGTTAACTTCTGCGTCATGGAAGCGATAAAACTCTGCAGGTTGGATACGCCAATCATTTTTATCGAAGCGCGCATAAATTTGAGCAGATTTGTCGTCACAGGTTGCGCCGCCAAAACGTCGGCTACAGTAACTTTTCCCAGCCTCAATCTCATCTCTCTTTTTGCGTTCTGCTTCAATATCTGGTTGAACGGCGTCGCGTCGTAACCCAGCTTGGTAAGTTGGATTAAGCACTCCGTGGACAGATTTGTCATTGTGAGCATTTTCATCCCGAAGTTGCGGCTCATTCTGATTCTGAACAGCTTCTTGGGAAGTAGCGACAGCTTGGTTTTTAGTGAGTTGTTCCATTCTTTAGCTCCTAGACCTTTAGCAGCAAGGTCCATATCTGACTTTTTGTTAACGTATTTAGCCACATAGAAACCAACAGCCATATAACTGGTAGCTTTAAGCGGCTCACCTTTAGCATCAACAGGCCACAACCAACCAGAACGTGAAAAAGCGTCCTGCGTGTAGCGAACTGCGATGGGCATACTGTAACCATAAGGCCACGTATTTTGCAAGCTATTTAACTGGCGGCGATTGCGTACCCGACGACCAAAATTAGGGTCAACGCTACCTGTAGGAAGTGTCCGCATAAAGTGCACCGCATGGAAATGAAGACGGCCATTAGCTGTACCATACTCAGGCACACAAAAATACTGATAGCAGTCGGCGTGTGAATCATTAGCCTTGCGACCCTCGGCAGCAAGAACCATACGACCAATATCACGAAAATAGTCACGCAAAGCATTGGGATTATCATAAAACGCCTCTAATCGGTCGTCAGCCAACGTGAGAGTGTCAAAAACGATAAACCAACCATCAGCATGAGCCTGTCGCATTGCATTCATCAAACGCTGAATAGCAAAGCCTCTACGCGATTTCATAGTGGAGGCCTCCAGCAATCTTGAACACTCATCCTTAATACCTTTCTTTTTGGGGTAATTATACTCATCGCGAATATCCTTAAGAGGGCGTTCAGCAGCCAGCTTGCGGCAAAACTGCGTAACCGTCTTCTCGTTCTCTAAAAACCATTTTTCGTCCCCTTCGGGGCGGTGGTCTATAGTGTTATTAATATCAAGTTGGGGGAGCACATTGTAGCATTGTGCCAATTCATCCATTAACTTCTCAGTAACAGATACAAACTCATCACGAACGTCAGAAGCAGCCTTATGGCCGTCAACATACATATCACCATTATCGAACTCAACGCCCTGCATACGAAAAGACAGAATCTCTTCCAAGAGCTTGATGCGGTTATCCATCTGCTTATGGAAGCCAAGCATTGGGGATT
>CCNB01000038.1 GCA_000824785.1 Mesorhizobium plurifarium
CTAGTATGGCCCGGGGGATCCGGCGCGCCTAGGCCTTGACGGCCTTCACTCAATTCGCCCTATAGTGAGTCGTATTACGTCGCGCTCACTGGCCGTCGTTTTACAACGTCGTGACTGGGAAAACCCTGGCGTTACCCAACTTAATCGCCTTGCAGCACATCCCCCTTTCGCCAGCTGGCGTAATAGCGAAGAGGCCCGCACCGAAACGCCCTTCCCAACAGTTGCGCAGCCTGAATGGCGAATGGGAGCGCCCTGTAGCGGCCACTCAACCCTATCTCGGTCTATTCTTTTGATTTATAAGGGATTTTGCCGATTTCGGCCTATTGGTTAAAAAATGAGCTGATTTAACAAAAATTTAACGCGAATTTTAACAAAATATTAACGCTTACAATTTAGGTGGCACTTTTCGGGGAAATGTGCGCGGAACCCCTATTTGTTTATTTTTCTAAATACATTCAAATATGTATCCGCTCATGAGACAATAACCCTGATAAATGCTTCAATAATATTGAAAAAGGAAGAGTATGCGTAGCCGTAATTGGAGCCGTACCCTGACCGAACGTAGCGGCGGTAATGGTGCGGTGGCGGTGTTTATGGCGTGCTATGATTGCTTTTTTGGCGTGCAGAGCATGCCGCGTGCGAGCAAACAGCAGGCGCGTTATGCGGTGGGCCGTTGCCTGATGCTGTGGAGCAGCAACGATGTGACCCAGCAGGGCAGCCGTCCGAAAACCAAACTGAACATTATGCGTGAAGCGGTGATTGCGGAAGTGAGCACCCAGCTGTCTGAAGTGGTGGGCGTGATTGAACGTCATCTGGAACCGACCCTGCTGGCCGTGCATCTGTATGGCAGCGCGGTGGATGGCGGCCTGAAACCGCATAGCGATATTGATCTGCTGGTGACCGTGACCGTGCGTCTGGATGAAACCACCCGTCGTGCGCTGATTAACGATCTGCTGGAAACCAGCGCGAGCCCGGGTGAAAGCGAAATTCTGCGTGCGGTGGAAGTGACCATCGTGGTGCATGATGACATTATTCCGTGGCGTTATCCGGCGAAACGTGAGCTGCAGTTTGGCGAATGGCAGCGTAACGATATTCTGGCCGGCATTTTTGAACCGGCGACCATTGATATCGATCTGGCCATTCTGCTGACCAAAGCGCGTGAACATAGCGTGGCGCTGGTTGGTCCGGCAGCGGAAGAACTGTTTGATCCGGTGCCGGAACAGGACCTGTTTGAAGCGCTGAACGAAACCCTGACCCTGTGGAACAGCCCGCCGGATTGGGCGGGTGATGAACGCAACGTGGTGCTGACCCTGAGCCGTATTTGGTATAGCGCGGTGACCGGCAAAATTGCGCCGAAAGATGTGGCGGCGGATTGGGCCATGGAACGTCTGCCGGCGCAGTATCAGCCGGTGATTCTGGAAGCGCGTCAGGCGTATCTGGGCCAGGAAGAAGATCGTCTGGCCAGCCGTGCGGATCAGCTGGAAGAATTTGTGCATTACGTGAAAGGCGAAATTACCAAAGTGGTGGGTAAATAATAACTGTCAGACCAAGTTTACTCATATATACTTTAGATTGATTTAAAACTTCATTTTTAATTTAAAAGGATCTAGGTGAAGATCCTTTTTGATAATCTCATGACCAAAATCCCTTAACGTGAGTTTTCGTTCCACTGAGCGTCAGACCCCGTAGAAAAGATCAAAGGATCTTCTTGAGATCCTTTTTTTCTGCGCGTAATCTGCTGCTTGCAAACAAAAAAACCACCGCTACCAGCGGTGGTTTGTTTGCCGGATCAAGAGCTACCAACTCTTTTTCCGAAGGTAACTGGCTTCAGCAGAGCGCAGATACCAAATACTGTTCTTCTAGTGTAGCCGTAGTTAGGCCACCACTTCAAGAACTCTGTAGCACCGCCTACATACCTCGCTCTGCTAATCCTGTTACCAGTGGCTGCTGCCAGTGGCGATAAGTCGTGTCTTACCGGGTTGGACTCAAGACGATAGTTACCGGATAAGGCGCAGCGGTCGGGCTGAACGGGGGGTTCGTGCACACAGCCCAGCTTGGAGCGAACGACCTACACCGAACTGAGATACCTACAGCGTGAGCTATGAGAAAGCGCCACGCTTCCCGAAGGGAGAAAGGCGGACAGGTATCCGGTAAGCGGCAGGGTCGGAACAGGAGAGCGCACGAGGGAGCTTCCAGGGGGAAACGCCTGGTATCTTTATAGTCCTGTCGGGTTTCGCCACCTCTGACTTGAGCGTCGATTTTTGTGATGCTCGTCAGGGGGGCGGAGCCTATGGAAAAACGCCAGCAACGCGGCCTTTTTACGGTTCCTGGCCTTTTGCTCATTAGGCACCCCAGGCTTTACCCGAACGACCGAGCGCAGCGAGTCAGTGAGCGAGGAAGCGGAGAGCGCCCAATACGCAAGGAAACAGCTATGACCATGTTAATGCAGCTGGCACGACAGGTTTCCCGACTGGAAAGCGGGCAGTGAAGTGAAGGCCCATGAGGCCAGTTAATTAAGCGGCCGCGATATCCTGCAGAT
>CCNB01000039.1 GCA_000824785.1 Mesorhizobium plurifarium
CATCGACGCGGGGACCAATGTCGTCGCCAATGTTGCCAGCGTCGTCGGCACTGCCGCGGCCGCACCCGTGACCGCCGTGATGGGCGACTACCATCAAATCGATGTCATCTCGCAATCCTACGTCTATGCCGACAGGGACACGCTCGACGGCGCGATCTCCGGTACATGCGCGACGATGACCACGACCGTCGCACTGAACATAGCAAGCTTCGGGGGAGGCGAATCCGGGGCGAGCCTTCCCGGGGAACCGGAGATTCCGGCCGAATCTCCGACATTCCCAAAAAACTGGCAGGTGAATGTCGTCGAAGGCGACCTTTCCCTCGTCCATTGGATCGAGCAGTACAACTTCGTCAGCGACAATGACAGGCTGACCGTCACCAGGACGGGTGCGGAGACGACCGTACTCAGCGGCGGCAACACGGCAGTGAACGTCGCATCGTTCCTCGGCATTGCCGAGCATTACGATCTGGTCCTCGTCGGCGGCCGGCTAGTCGATCTCAACGTCATCAGCCAGATCTCCATCCTCTACGACAATGACGAGATCGCAGGCATATCCGCCGGCAAGGGCATCGCGCTGGACACGGGCGGCAATCTCGTCTGGAACATGGCCTCGATCGAAAACGTGAGCTCCGGCGTCCGCTTTGAGGCAATGCCGGACTACTTTCATGAGGCCGCCGACCAGATGCGCGAGGGCGACGGTACATTGCCGGACGAACTCCTGCGAGACCATGATTTCGAGGGCTATGCCGACCTGCACATCCTGTTCATCACCGGCAATCTCTACGACATCACGATCGTCCAACAGGTCAGCATTCTCGGCGACGCCGATGCCATCTCGTATGCCGTCTTCT
>CCNB01000040.1 GCA_000824785.1 Mesorhizobium plurifarium
GGGGCCTTCGGAGGGCGCTCCCCTCTCCGTCTCGGCTTCGCCGAGCCACCTCTCCCCACTTCGTACCCACTTCGTGGGGCGAGGAACCTTGATCCTGCGGGAACTCTCACACCCCCCTCCCGCGATGGCCGTGGAACCTTGCATGGTGATGCGCGCAGTAGGACCGCGTGGCCGATGTCGGCAGGCCGCAGCAGAGCATGTCCGGCCCCGGGCGGGCGCCGACGGGATCGTCTTCCACACCTTCGCGCAGCGCGAGATCGAGCGGCGCGCGACAGCGGCCGAACAGACAGTCGAGGAAGCGCATCGCCGCGACATGCGGCTGGCGGCCGGGGTTTTTCGCGGGCGGCGGCGCCGGGAGCTTGTAGAGATGCGCTTCGGATTTCTGACGCTCGCCTGGGGCGAGCCAGGCCGGAGGCAAGGTGCGCGCGGGTTTGCGGGCTTTGGGTTTCTTGGGCGTGGTGGTAGTGCGGGCTTTGGCGGTGTCCTTTTGCGTAAGGGTGTCATAAGCGGATAGGTCGGCGGGACAG
>CCNB01000041.1 GCA_000824785.1 Mesorhizobium plurifarium
CTGGTTGCAGACCAAAAATTCTTATCTTTTTTTTTTTCAAGCAGAAGACGGCATACGAGATCACTGTGTGACTGGAGTTCAGACGTGTGCTCTTCCGATCTGGAAGCAAAGCCGCCCATGGGCGCTATCTGGAGCGAATGTTCGCCGATCCGCATACGATACCGCTGATCGGCCGCTTCAACGCACGGGCCTTTTCCTACTTCGAGATCTATTGGGCAAAAGAGGACGTGATCGGACCTTTCTCAGGTGCCGGCGATTACGACCGCGGTTGCCACGTCATAGTTGGAGAGGAGTCCTGTCGCGGCAAGCCCTGGTTCACGGCTTGGCTACCCTCCCTTCTGCATCTGATGTTTCTCGATGATCCTCGAACCGAACGGATCGTGCAGGAACCGAGCGCGGCGCACCACCACCAGCTCGGAAATCTGCAGCGCTCCGGCTTCTCTCACACAAGAACCGTCGACCTTCCGACAAAACGCGCCGCGATCATGTCGATCTCCAGGCAGCGCTTCTTTCCAAATCGACTGTGGCATCCGGCCCCGGATCCCGACAGGAGCAACTCATGAGCGGCCGACCGCACCAGTTGCAGGCAACAATCGTGGCT
>CCNB01000042.1:0-37786 GCA_000824785.1 Mesorhizobium plurifarium
CGTTCGTGGGCCGTATATAGTCGGAGCTCCCTCGACGCGTCAACACCGATTTCGAACTTTTTTGAATTTTTTGCGACGAATTTTCCGAACCGTTTTTTCGATAGCCGACTGCCCTTGCGGCAGCCCTTGGGTCATCCACAACGAGGCCCTATTGCCGCCGCATTGAGGCGTGAAACCGGCCCATATAAGGAAGGCGCGCGCATATGTGAGGCGCCCTCAAAACGGACGACCGCGACAGACGACAGGGCGCCCTGCGCAAGGGGCGTATCATTGGGGACATCGGCCCCGGCTTGCCGCTTCGTTGACTTCAACCGCCGCGACAGGCAATTGTCATGGCCGCAACGACAACGACAAGCCGTTTCGCCTGGGGAAGAAGCAGCCTTTCTGGATGCCAGACACCGAAGAGGTCATAGCCGAACTCGGCAACGAGCCGCCGCTGATCGCGGACGGCCGCAGCGGTCCGCCTGACCGCCGCGAAGTTTCGGCGCGTTGGTTGTCGGGCACGTTCCTTACCGGTGTTACATCGAGTGTCTTGATGGGCGTGGCCTTGTTTGCCGCCCTCGATGGCCGCCAGCAGCTGGCGACTCCGCCCGAAATCGCCGAGCTCATCAGCCTTGCCGGCGGCGGCGACGATTCGGGCGAGCAGGCAAAGACCACAAGACTGGTCGCGCCCCGCCAGATCGCCCGGGCAAAGGACCGGCGTCGCATGGAAGTGTCGATGGTCACCAAGGTCGGCGATCGCGACGTTATCCACACCATGCCTTTCGTGCAGATCAAGATGGCCTTGGCCGCCGGGCACACCACCAATCGCCCCTACCCGCCATTCGACCCGATGCAGGTGTTCGGCGACGACGGCGACGACAACAACGCGCAGCCGGCAACGGCCACCGCGGCCGCCGGGCAGATCTACGGTGCCAAGGTCGAAAGCGAGATGAGCCTGAAAACGGTCGATTTTCCGATCGAGACGGCTTCCTTCGACGAAAAGAGCGATCTTTCCGCCGACGAGGTGGAAAAGGTGGTGCGCGACGCCAGCAACGGCCTGAGCGACGGCGCCGTCCAGGTGGCCGCGTTGCATTATGTCGATCCGCAGCGATTCGGCGACGCCTTCGCCGAATCGATGGCCGGCTCCTACGACGTGAAGATCACGCAGGAAAATGTCTCGGTGGCGCCGCGGGCCACGCCGGACGACCAGGCGCCGGCCTTCGCCGAGGAAATCATTCCCTTCACCAAGGATACCGACATCGCCGAGGCCTTTGCCGATTCGGGCTACACCGGCGACGACGCGTCCGGCATGGCGGAGGCGATCGGCAAGCTGTTGAACGCCCCGGCGCTGAAGGCCGGAACGGTGCTGCGCGTCGGTCTTGAAGTGCGCGGCGACATCGCCAAGGTCGTGCGCACCAGCGTCTACGACAAGACAACCCACATCGTCACCATCGCACTTAACGATCGCGGCCAGTATGTGCCGGCGCAGGAGCCGGAGGCCAATCCCGAACTCTTGACGGCGTTCGATGATTCGCAGCCCGTCGTGGTGCGCGGCAATCTTCCCAATATCTATGACGGCATCTACCGTGCCGCCTATTCCTACGGGATGTCGAAAGCGATGACGCAGAAGCTGATCAAGCTTCTCGCCTCCGACGTCGATTTCCAATCGCGGATTTCGCCGGCCGATCGCCTCGAGGTCCTGTTCTCGCAGCCCGACGGCGACGACCAGACCTCCGACAATTCCGACCTGCTCTATGTATCGGCGACCTTCGGCGGCCAGACGAAGAACTTCTACCGCTTCCAGATGCAGGACGGCAGCACCGACTATTTCGACGAAAACGGTTCGAGCGCCCAGCAGTTTCTGCTGCGCAATCCGCTGCCCGCCGGCAAGTTCCGCTCCGGCTTCGGTGCGCGGCGGCATCCGATTCTGGGCTATGTGCGCATGCATACCGGTGTCGACTGGGCGGCGCCCATCGGCACGCCGATCATCGCTGCGGGCAACGGCGTCGTCGAGAAGGTCGGCTGGGCCGGCGGCTACGGCAAGCAGATCATCATCCGCCACGCCAATGGCTACGAGACCTCCTACAATCACCAGAGCGCTTTCGCCAAGGGCATCGAGCCCGGGATGCGCGTGCGCCAAGGCCAGGTGATCGGCTATCTCGGCCAGACCGGTCTCGCCACCGGGCCGCATCTTCACTACGAACTGATCGTCAACGGCACCAAGGTCGACCCGATGCGCGTGCGCCTGCCGGTGGGCAAGGTGCTGAAGGGCGACGATCTCGTCGCTTTCAAGCGCGAGCGCGAGCGCATTGACGATCTTTTGAAGCAGGAAGACGGCAACGCGCTGAAGGTCGCCAGCGCCAAGACTGATTCGCAGCTTCCCAATTGAAGCATGTCTCCCGAAAGTGGGTACCGGTTTCGGAATGAAGACATGCGTAAAATCAAAAACCTAAAGCGCGTGGAGCGAATCTGAATGATCACGACGCGCTTTAGCCGCGCGAATTATTGAACTATTCGCCCGAATCGTCGCCTTGCCGCGGCCAGGGTGATGCCTGCCCGGGCACGGTGAGCCAGGCAACGATCGACGACAACACGCAAAGCAATGTCGTGACAGCGGCGACCGCGGCAAAAGCCGAATCGCTTGCCGTAATCCGCAATGCGTCGAGATTGGCCGCCAGCCCGGCCGCAGGCGGCTCGCCGAAACCGGGAATACCGGCAGGGTTGCCGGTCAGTCGCGCATAGATGAAAGCCGCCAGCGAGCCCATTGCCGCCACCGCGATCAACCCGCCGACGCGCGAGACGGCATTGTTGATGCCTGACGCAGCCCCCGTGTCCTTGTCTTCGACCGAGGTCATGACCGCCGTGGACAGCGGCGACACCACAAGCGCCATGCCAAGCCCCATCAAGGCCATCAGCGGAAAGGCCCCGGTCCAGAAACGATGGATGCCGGCATGAGAGAGCAAGGCGAGCCCGGCAAAGGCGATGGCGACGATGAGGCTGCCGGCGGCAATCGGCAGACGCGGACCGATCTTGTCGGACCACTGGCCGACCGGTCCCGACAGCAACGCGATCGATGCCGACAACGGCAGGAAGATGAATCCGACCTCGGCCGAGCTCAATCCCCAGCCCGCGATCAGGACCATCGGCAGGTAGAAGAGATTCGCCGACAGCGCGAAATAGAGGAAGAAGGTCGCCAGATTGGCGCCGGCGAAGGCGCCGACGCGGAACAGGCCGAGATCGATCATCGGCTCGCGCTGCCAGCGCTCGTAAAGGATGAAGACGAAAAGCAGCACGACGCCGGCGACGATCGCCGGGCCGGCCATCATCCCGCCGCCCTCGGCATTCATGGCCGTCAATCCATAGGCCAACGATCCGAACGCCAGCGTCGCCAGCGCCGCACCCCCGAGATCGAGGCTGCGCTTTTCAGTCGGCTGGTCGGCCGGCACCTTGGCCAGAAGCAGATAGATCGAGATCAGTCCAAGCGGCAGGTTGATGGCGAAGATCGCGCGCCAGACCCCATTGCCGAAAGTCGTCAGGACGAAGCCGCCGAGCACGGGACCGAGCGCCGTGGTCAGCGCCGACGCGGCGGCCCAGATGCCGATCGCCCGGCCGCGCTCCTTCTTCGGATAAGCCTTGGCGATGATGGCGAGGCTGCCCGGCACCATGATCGCCGCGCCGATGCCCTGGATGGCGCGGAAGGCGATCAATATGGCCGGGTTGGGCGCCACCGCACAGGCGAGTGAAGCCGCGATGAACAGCGCGATGCCGGCCACGAAGGCGCGCCGCAGTCCAAACCGGTCGCCCGCGGCGCCCCCCGCCAGGATGAGCGCCGACAGCGTCAACGCATAGGCGTTGGAAATCCACTGCGCCTGCGCCAGGCTGGCGCCGAGATCCACGCGCAGCGCCGGCATGGCGATCGCCAGGATCGAGCCGTCGATGAAGCCGAGCGCCGAGGCGAGGATCGCCGCAACCAACACGAATTTTCGCTGCGTCTGAGGACAAAACGTACCGTTGGCGCGGACGGGCGAATGCGAATCGGCAGTGGTTTCGTTCGCGGATGACATAGATCCCTGCTTAGTCCTCCGTTGCGGCCGCAACAACAAGCCAGAGCATGGCTGTTCTTGAAACCAGATGCCCCGGGGCATTCCAGGAGGATGCACCTTAGTCTTCCGTTGTCGACTCAACCCGAAATCATCCGGCCCTGGCCGCATGGCGAGGCGGACGCCAATTCTGATGCAAACCGCCGATCACGTGCTAGGTTCCACCATCATGCTTGAGAGGGGGAAGCCATGAAGCGGCCGCTCGAACCGTCGGCGGAAGGACGCGGACGCATCGTCGGCATTACCGACGGCGTCTTCGCCATCGCGCTGACCTTGATCGTGCTGGAGATCAGGGTGCCGTCGCATGAGGTGGTGCATTCGGAGGGAGAGCTGCTTGCCGCGATCCTGGCGCTCGGGCCACGGTTCCTGACTTATGCGCTGAGTTTTCTGACGCTCACCATCTTCTGGTTCGGCCAGCAAGCGCAGCATGGCCTGATCGCGAGGTCAGACCGCAGGCTGGCGACGCTCAACCTGTGCTTTCTTGCCTTCATCGCGCTGCTGCCGTTCTCGACCGACCTGCTGGGCGATTTCCTGGAATTCAGGATCGCGGTGCTGGTCTACTGGCTGAACCTTTTGATGCTTGGCGCCACGCTGTTTGCGAGCTGGTGGTATGCCGACAGGAACGGCATGGTCGCCGAGGATGTGGACGCCGGCACACGGCGCACCGTCTACAATCGCATCGTCAAGGCGCAAATTCTGTGGGCGGTCGGCGCGGCGCTTTGCCTGGTCACGCCGCTGCTCAGCATAGGCTTCATCCTGCTGGTGCAGCTCATCTATGCCGCGGCGCCGCGCGCTTCACTGCTGCGTAAACTCATCGGTTGAGGTCCCGCCGACCTCCGCGATTGTTGGTCCGCCGACGAACTCCACCGTGACGCCCGGCGACACCAGCTTGGCAAGCTCGCGTGCATCCCAGTTGGTCAGGCGCACGCAGCCATGGCTCTCGGTCTTGCCGATCTTGGAAGGGTCAGGCGTGCCGTGGATGCCGTAGGTCGGCTTATCGAGCGCGATCCACACCGAGCCGACCGGACCGTTCGGTCCCGGCGGGACGGTCAGGATCTTGTCGTTCTGGCCCTGCTTGAAATTGATGTTCGGGTTGTAGGTGTAGTTCGGATCGAGCGCGATGCGCGAGACGGCATGGATGCCGGTCGGCGACGGCGTGTCGGCCGAGCCGATGGTCGCCGGATAGGCCGCGACCAGCTTGCCGCTGCCATCATAGGCGTAGACTTCCTTCTTGGTCTTGTCGGCGACGATACGCGTTACCGGCGTCGAGACCAGCTTGCCGAAATTGGCGACCTTGATCATCGTGCCGGGGCGATTGAAGTCGACGCCCTTGTTGATCGACTTCAGATAGGTCTCGTCCATGTGGAAGCGTTCGGCCAGCGCCTCGGTGACCGAGGTGTAGCACATGCAGTCGAGCTTGGCCTTCTGACTGTAGTCCTCAGGGATCGAAGCGACGTAAGGGCCGGCCACATCTTCCGGCGTGATCGTATAGTTGGCAAAGGGGTCACCGCCCGACTGGGCAAGCGCCGCCTGGATGCCGACGGCATCGGTGGATTTCAGATTGGTGCCGTTTATCTCGTTGTAGGCGGCCAGCGCCTTGTCGACGTTGGAGCCGAAGCGCCCGTCGATCACGCCCGGCGAAGCGCCGCCGCGGTCGAGCAGCACCTGCAGCGCGGCAACGTCCTGGCGCACGCCGAGCGACAGCGACGGATCGACCGAGGCCTTGCCGCCCGTGTTCGGCGGCAGCGACGGCTCGGCGTCCGGATTGGTCTGCAGCACTTCGCCCTGACCCGGCTGCTCCGGGTCGATCGAAGCCTCGTTCAGCGGCTGGCGCTTGATGGTGTTCGACTTCGGCTCCTCGGGATAGGTGGTGGCATAGCCCTCATCATTGGAGGGCGCCGGCGGATAGGCATCGACGGAATTGTCGCTGTTGGGATCGTATTCATCGACCGGCGGCGGGATAACGCGGCCGTTCTCCTCCAGTTGCCGGCGGCGGAAGCGCGCCATGTCCTCGGGATTGTCGAGATAATAGCGATCGTCACCCTCGGTCGGCGCGCGGCCGAGTTCCTGCATGCGCATCTGCCGGCGCAGCGCTCGGCGGTCGAGCCTGCTCCCCGGCGGCTGGATGGCGATCACCTTGCCGGTGTCGGCATCGACCAGCACGCGGTTGCCCCTGGCGTCGTAGTAGATATCGATATTGCCTTCCTGCGCCAGCACCAGCGCACCGCGCTGGGCGGGCCGTGTCGCCTGCGGCGCGCCATCCACGCTCGGCGTGGCGAACGCACTGGAAGTCACCAGCCCGGCCGCGAGTGCCGAAAGGGAAAAGATCAAGCGCAGCATGGGGGTCTAGCTCTCCGGTCGACTAGGCTCCTGGCGGGCGAATCTTCGCCAGCAAACCAGTTACCCAAATTAAGGTTCCAATATGAACCGGGCATGAAGATGGCGGTTTTCCGCTAGCTTGAGGAATATCAGCCAGCTTGCGCAAGTCCCAACTCCTTGCGTGCCTGTCTGGTCAGCTTGAGCACGACCAGGCGATGGCTCTCGCGCAGATAGTCCATCAGCGCCGCGTCATCCACGCTTTGGCTCGTCTGACGCTGGATCCATTTCATGCCGCGCGAGGCAAGATAGGGAGCCGGCCGGCAGCCCGGCTGATCCTTCAGCACGTCATAGGCCATCTCGGAACACTTGAAGGTAACGAAGAGCTCGCCGCCCTCGTTCCAGCCGCCGATGGCGAACACCTTGCCGCCAACCTTCCAGACATGGGCGCCGCCCCACTGAACGACATGCGTCGTGGCGGGCAGCGATGCGCAGAAGCCGTTGTAATCGTCGAGCGTCATCGAGTCCTTCCCCAGCCATTCGAATCGGCAGCCGACTATGCGCAGTCGCCGGGAATAACAAAGCGCGCCGCACCGGTCCGGTGCGACGCGCTTCGCGTTCGTTCAAGCTCGACCCGGATCAGGCGGCGGCTTCCGTCGCCACCACGGTCGGCTTCGAGCGGAAGTTCAACCGGTCGGAGCCCGCGGTGACCTTGACGGTCGAACCGTCGAGGATCTCGCCGAGCAGGATCTTCTCCGCCAGCGGGTCCTGCAGCTCCTTCTGCATCACTCGCTTCAGCGGCCTGGCGCCATATGCCGGATCGTAGCCCTTCGAGGCCAGCCACTCGATCGCGTCATGATCCAGCGACAGCGTGATCTTGCGGTCGACAAGCAGGTTCTCCAGCCGCTTGAGCTGGATCTCGACGATACGGTCCATATCCTGACGGCGCAGCCGGTGGAACAGGATCACCTCGTCGACACGGTTGAGGAACTCCGGCCGGAACGAGGCCTTCACCACGCTCATCACCTCGTCGCGCACGGCATCGACATCCTGGTCGTCGCCGAGATTGACCAGATATTCGGCGCCGAGATTCGACGTCATGATGATCAGCGTGTTGCGGAAGTCCACCGTGCGGCCCTGACCATCGGTCAGCCTTCCGTCGTCGAGCACCTGCAGGAGCACGTTGAACACGTCGGGATGCGCCTTCTCGATCTCGTCGAACAGCACGACTTGATACGGCCGGCGCCGCACCGCTTCAGTCAGCGCACCGCCTTCCTCGTAACCGACATAGCCGGGAGGCGCGCCGATCAGCCGGGCGACGGAATGCTTCTCCATGAACTCCGACATGTCGATGCGCACCAGCGCCGTCTCGTCGTCGAACAGGAAGCTGGCCAGCGCCTTGGTGAGCTCGGTCTTGCCGACGCCGGTCGGTCCGAGGAACATGAACGAGCCGATCGGCCGGTTCGGATCCTGCAGTCCGGCGCGGGCGCGCCGCACGGCCTTGGACACCGCCTGCACGGCTTCGCCCTGGCCGACGACCCGCTTGCCGATCTCGTCTTCCATGCGCAAAAGCTTCTCGCGCTGCCCTTCCAGCATCTTGTCGACCGGAATGCCGGTCCAGCGCGACACGACATGCGCGACATGATCGGGCGTGACCACCTCTTCCACCATGCCGGTCTTGCCGTCCTGCGCCTCGGCTTCCTTGAGCTTCTTCTCGAGCTCCGGAATCTTGCCATAGGCAAGCTCGCCGGCGCGCTGGAATTCGCCCTTGCGCTGTGCGATCGCCAGTTCGTTGCGCGTCTCGTCGAGCTGCTTCTTCAGGTCGGCGGCAAGGCCAAGCTTCTGCTTTTCGGCCTGCCACTTCGTGGTCAGTTCGCTCGATTCCTCCTCGAGATCGGCAAGCTCCTTCTCCAGCCGGGCAAGCCGGTCCTTCGAGGCCTCGTCCTTCTCGACCTTCAGCGCCTCGCGCTCGATCTTGAGCTGCATGATGCGGCGGTCGATCTCGTCCAGCGCCTCGGGCTTGGAATCGACCTGCATGCGCAGCCTGGAGGCCGCCTCATCGACCAGATCGATCGCCTTGTCTGGCAGGAAACGGTCGGCGATGTAGCGGTTGGAAAGCGTGGCCGCCGACACCAGCGCGGAATCTGAAATGCGCACTTTGTGGTGCTGCTCGTACTTCTCCTTCAGGCCGCGCAGGATCGAGACCGTGTCCTCCACCGTCGGCTCGTCGACGAAGACGGGCTGGAAACGGCGGGCAAGGGCTGGGTCCTTCTCGACATGCTTGCGGTACTCGTCGAGCGTGGTCGCGCCGACGCAGTGCAGCTCGCCGCGCGCAAGCGCGGGCTTCAGCAGGTTGGACGCATCCATCGCACCGTCGGCCTTGCCGGCGCCGACCAGCGTGTGCATCTCGTCGATGAACAGGATGATGTTGCCGTTGGCCGAGGTGACCTCGTTGAGCACCGCCTTCAGCCGCTCTTCGAACTCGCCGCGATATTTGGCGCCGGCAATCAGCGCGCCCATGTCGAGCGCCATCAACTGCTTGTCCTTCAGCGATTCCGGCACGTCGCCATTGACGATGCGCAGCGCCAGGCCTTCGGCGATCGCCGTCTTGCCTACGCCCGGCTCGCCGATCAGCACGGGGTTATTCTTGGTGCGCCGCGACAGCACCTGGATGGTGCGGCGGATCTCGTCATCACGGCCGATGACCGGATCGAGCTTGCCGGCGCGGGCGTCGGCGGTGAGGTCGCGCGCGTATTTCTTCAGCGCGTCATAGCCTTGCTCGGCCCCGGCCGAGTCGGCGGTGCGGCCCTTGCGGATATCGTTGATGGCCTGGTTGAGCGCCTGCGCGGTGACGCCTGCCTTGGACAGGATGTCGGCGGTCTTGGCCGACTTCTCCATGACAAGCGCCTGCAGCAGCCGTTCGACGGTGACGAAGCTGTCGCCGGCCTTCTGGGCTAGGTCCTCGGCGGTGGAAAACACCTTGGCGAGAGGCTGGGCCAGATAGAGCTGGCCATTGCCGCCTTCGACCTTGGGCATGGCTTCGAGCGCAGCCTCGACGCCCAGCTTGACGTCGCGGACGCTGCCGCCGGCGCGCTCGATCAGGGACGCGGCAAGGCCCTCATCATCGTCGACGAGGACCTTCAGCATATGTTCGGGGGTGAATTGCTGGTGATTGCGCGAGAGCGCCATGGTCTGCGCCGACTGGATGAAGCCGCGCACGCGCTCGGAATATTTCTCGATATTCATATGTGTCTCCTTCCATCACCGGCCCGCTTTGCGGCACCGGATCAGATTGCGGTGACGGACCCGCTCATAGGAGCCGAGCCCTGTTCAGCCGAGATATGGTGTATGGGGCACGGTCCCTCAAGACGCCTTGATGTCGATCAAAGCAGAATATTCCAGCTGCGCACGAACGAAAACGGCGGAGATTGCTCTCCGCCGTCTGCAATGCCTGGAATGGCGTCCGGATCAGTTGTTTGCGTCGGCGGTAACAGGCTCGCCGGGGGCTTCGCTGACAACAGGCGTCGGCTCACTGGCGACAGGCTCGATCGCCGGCCTCGCCTCGTCGGCGAGCTTGGCGCTGGCCTCATCGCCATTGTTCACCGCATTAGGCGCTTCGCCTGAATTTTCGGGGGCAGAGCCCTCAGGCTGGGCGCCCCGCTCGCCATTGCTGGCCTGGTCGGCATAATTGCCGCGCGGGCGGCGCGGGCGCCGTGGCCGGCGGCCGGCGCCATTGTCCATAGCCGTTTCGTTGAGCTCGGCCTGGGCGGCGAGAGCTGCCGGCGAGAAGCTGTCGAACTGCGGCGCTTGGTCAGCCGTGGAACCGGCCTCGGCGGAACCCTCAGGCTGCGCCTGCGCCTCGTTGCGGCGGTTCTGATCGGACTGCTGGCCGCCATGCTCGCCGCGCTGGCCGCTGTCACCGCGCGGACCGTTCTGGCCGTAGCCGCCGTTGCGGCGGTCGCGATGCCGGTCGCGGCCATTGTTGTCGCGCTGCCCCCCGTCACGCTGACCGCTGTCGCGGCGATTGTTGTTGTCGCGGCCATTTTCCTGGTTATAGGCGAGTTCCGCCGGCGTGCCTTCGATCACCGGCTGCGGCCCGGAGCCGTTCGCCGGCGCCTCGGCGCCGTTGCCGCTATTATTTCCCGTATTGTCGAACTCGTCGCGGTCCTCATCGAGATCGTCCTCGAAGTCGTCGCGGTTCTGCGGGACGTTCTGGATCGGCATCTGCGCCTGTGCGGCGGCAATGATGCGATTGTAATGTTCGGCGTGCTGGAGATAGTTCTCCGCCATCACCCTGTCGCCGGAGCTTTGCGCGTCACGGGCGAGTGCGGCGTATTTTTCGGCGATCTGTTGAGCCGATCCGCGGATCTTCACGTCCGGGCCGTTGCTCTCATAAGTACGGGTCAGGGGATTCGGCCCCTTGCGGTTGTTGTTGTTGCCACCGCCGCCATTGTTGTTGCGACCGCGCATGCGCCTGTTCTGCTGTTGTGGCCTCATTAGACTCTCTTCATAGTGAATTTTCGAAAAAACTCTTCACGAACGGAGGCGCTCATGCAGCCAGCCGTTTCGTTTCTCCACCGGCGTTCGCCCGCATCAATTGCGTTGGCGCCACGTGCCATCCTGTTCCGGTTACATCACTTGCCGGATGATTCCCGCACGAAGCTTGGGCGTCGTTTGCGCAAGAAGGCAGCTATTTCCAAGGAAAACCGAATCGCTGGGAGCACTGCCTGCTTCGTCTCATCCGGTTGAGCCGGACCCTAACTGCATTCCCCTGTATTGCCAAGCGGTTTTTTCGCACTGCATCAGGGCTTTCGCCGCTCGAACACCAGAACTCTGTCATTCTTGCCGAGGTCGCGATGTGTCCCGATTAACACATAACCGGCTGCGGCGAATATTCCGCTGACCTCGTTCTTCTGCGTGTGGCCGATCTCGACCGCTACCTTGCCTTGCGTTTCCAGAAATCCTGCCGCCTCGGCGGCGATGACCCTATAGGGGTCCAACCCGTCCGCACCGCCATCCAGGGCCCGGTGCGGGTCGAAATCGCGGACCTCATCCTGCAGATTTCCGATCTCTCGACTGGGTATATAGGGAGGGTTCGAGGCAATTACATGGTAGCGGCCCGAAACTTTTTCGAACCAGTTGGAATGCAGGGCTTTGAAGCGCTCGCCGAGCCCTAGATCCCGGGCATTTGCGGTTGCGGTCGCCAATGCGTCGGGCGAAATGTCGACGCCCGTCGCTGTCGCTGCCGGGACGGCGCCGAGCAGGGCCAGCGCGATGGCGCCGGTGCCCGTGCCGAGATCGAGAATACGGCATTCGCCCAGCCTTTCGGCCGTTGCCTGGGCGAAGGGCAGGACGGCGTCGACCAGCGTCTCGGTGTCCGGCCGGGGTTCCAGCGTCTGCGGCGACAGCGACAGGCGCAAACCGTAGAATTCGCGGTAGCCGAGGATGCGGTGCACCGGCTCGCCTGCGACGCGACGCCTCAGGGCCGCTTCAACGGCCGAAAGCGCCTTCGGACCCACCTCGTGCCCCGGTTCGGCGATCGCCTGGGTGCGGGTCGTGCCGGAGAAATGTTCCACGATCAGCCGGGAATCGAGCGCCGGATCGTCGATACCGGCGGCGGCCAGACGCTCGCGCGCCGCCCTGAGCAGCGGCCCGAGCGCGGCGGGCAGATGGTCAGCCATCGAGGCTCATATCGGCTAACAGCTTCGACTGATGGTCGGCGATCAGCGCGTCGATCACCTCGTCGAGCTCACCCATCATCACCCGGTCGAGCTTGTAGAGCGTGAGGTTGATGCGGTGGTCGGTGACGCGCCCCTGCGGAAAATTATAGGTGCGGATGCGCTCTGAACGGTCGCCCGAGCCGACCTGTGATTTGCGCGACGACGAGCGTTCTTCGTCGGCCCGGCTGCGCTCCAGGTCATAGAGCCGCGCGCGCAGGATCTGCATGGCGCGCGCCCGGTTCTGGTGCTGCGACTTTTCCGCCTGCACCACCATGATGCCGGTCGGCAGATGGGTGATGCGCACCGCCGAGTCGGTGGTGTTGACGTGTTGGCCGCCCGAGCCCGAGGCGCGCATCGTGTCGATGCGGATATCCTCCGCCCGGATGTCGATATCGACCTCCTCGGCTTCGGGCAGCACAGCTACCGTCGCGGCCGAAGTGTGGATGCGCCCACCGGCTTCGGTTTCCGGCACGCGCTGGACGCGGTGCACGCCGGATTCGAACTTCAGATGCGCGAACACGCCCTTGCCCGACACCGAGGCGATGATTTCCTTGTAGCCGCCGACCTCGCCTTCGCTGGCCGACACCACCTCGAAACGCCAGCCGCGCGAAGCGGCGTAGCGCTCATACATGCGGAACAGATCGCCGGCGAACAGCGCCGCCTCGTCGCCGCCGGTGCCGGCGCGGATTTCGAGGATGGCGTTCCTCTCGTCGGCCGCGTCCTTGGGCAGAAGCAGGATCTGGATGTCCTTCTGCAGCGCCTCGATGCGGCTCTCGACCTCCGGCAGGTCCGCCTCGGCCAACGCCCGCATGTCGGCGTCGGTCGCCTTGTCGGCCAGCATCGCCTCAAGGTCTGCCTGTTCCTGCTCGGCGGCGCGCAACGCCCGGATCTTGCCCACCATCTCCTGGATGTCGGCATATTCCGAGGCCATCTTGACATATTGATCGGCGGCGGGGCCGGCCGCCATCTGCGCTTCGAGCATGTCGAAACGCTTGACGACTTGATCCATACGGTCGCGGGGCAGGTTGATCATGATGGGATGCTATAGCGGTATGGAGCGATCGTCGGCAAATGCCTGCAGCAGCGCCCGCATCGGCGTCCCTTGGGCCGGCGCCATCAGATTGTCCTTGAAGAAGTCTTTCAGCTCCTGCAGCGGCAGCTCGGTCAGCATCGCCTTGACCGGGCCGATCGAGGCCGGCGACATCGAGATCGAGCGGAAGCCCAGGCCGATCAGCGCCATGGCCGAGATCGGCCTCCCGGCAAGCTCGCCGCAGAGCGTCACCGGCGTGTTGTTGCGCACGCCGGCATCGGCGATTGTCTTCAGCACCCGCAGGAACGGCGCCGAAAGCGTGTCGAAGCGGTCGGCGAGCTGGGTGTTGCCGCGATCGACGGCCATGACGAACTGGAAGAGGTCGTTGGAGCCGACCGAGACGAAGTCCACCGCCTTCATCAATTCGTCGAGCTGGAACAAGAGCGAGGGCACTTCCAGCATCGCGCCGAGCTTGAGGCTGGTGGGCAGATGATGCGCAAAGCGCGACAGATGCCGGACCTCGCGGTCGATGATCTCGCGCGCCTGCGCGATTTCCGACAGCTCGGTGACCATCGGCAGCATCAGCTTCAACTCACGGCCGCCGCAGGCCTTCAGCAGCGCCCGGATCTGTGTCCTGAGCAGGCCGGGGCGGTCGAGCGTCAGCCGGATCGCCCGCCAGCCGAGCGCCGGGTTCTCTTCCTGGATCGCGCCCTTGAAGTAAGGCAGCACCTTGTCGCCGCCGATGTCGATGGTGCGGAAGGTGACGGGCTTGCCGCGCGCGGCGTCGAGCACGTCGCGGTAAAGCCGCTCCTGCGCCTCGGCGCGCGGGAAGGTCGAGGCGACCATGAACTGTAATTCGGTGCGGAAGAGCCCGATGCCGGCGGCGCCCGATTCGGTCAGCTGCGGCAGGTCGACGGCAAGACCCGCATTCATCAGGAGATCGACCGGAACGCCGTCCTTGGTCAGCGACGGCTTCTTGCGCAGCTCGCGATAGACTTCCTGCCGCCGCGCCCGGAATCGGACTTTTTCGGCATAGGCGGCCTCCAGGTCCGATTGCGGCCTCAGATGGATGGTGCCTTCCTCGCCGTCGACGATGATGGCGTCGCCGTTTTCCGCCATGGAAACGGCGCCCTTCATCTGTCCGGCGACGGGAATGCCCATGGCGCGCGCGACGATGACGACATGGCTGGTGGCCGCGCCGTCCTCCAGCACCAGGCCGCGCAGCTTGTCGCGCGGATAGTCGAGCAGTTCGGCCGCGCCCATCGAGCGGGCGACGATGATGGCATCCTTGGGCAGCGAGGCCGCGACATCCTCCGGGCCGCGCCCCATCAGCTGGCGCAGGAGCCGGTTGGCGAGGTCGTCGAAATCGCTCATCCGCTCGCGCAGGTAAGGGTCGGTCATGTGCAGCATGCGGGCACGCATGTCGCTCTGCACCTTCTCGACCGCCGCCTCCGCCGTCAGGCCGTTGCGGATCGCCTCTTCCAGCCTGCGCACCCAGCCGCTGTCATTGGCGAACATGCGGTAGGCCTCAAGCACCTCGCGGTGCTCGCCCTCGAAGGCGACCTCGCGCCGCTCCAGCATGTCGTCGATGGAGAGCCGAAGCGAGCCGAGCGAGGACTGCAGCCGGCGCACCTCCTCCTCGCTGTCCTCGTTGAAGAGGTTGGTGACGACGATGCGCGGCTCGTGCAGTACGACATGGCCGAGCCCGACGCCTTCGTTGAAGGAAAGGCCGGTGAAGCTTGCCGGGCGGCGCAGGTCGAGCTCCAGCCCAGGCCGGGTGAGGCGCGCGAGATCGCCGGTGGCGATCATCTCGGCGATCACCATCGCCGTGGTTTCCAGGGCCTCGACCTCGTCGTCGCGGTAGTGACGCATGGTCTTGTTCTGCACCACCAGCACGCCCAGCGTGCGCCCTGCCCTCAGCACCGGCACGCCGAGGAAGGAATTGTAGATCTCCTCGCCGGTCTCCGGCAGGTAGGCGAAGGCCGGATGCTCCTGCGCGTTGGAAAGGTTGAGCGGCCGCGCGCTGGCGGCGATCGTGCCGACCAGGCCCTGCCCGAGCCTGAGTTGTGCCAGGTGGACGGCGTTCGGGTTCAGACCCTCGGTGGCGTAGAGTTCGAGCACGGAGTCCGCGCGCAGCACATAGAGCGAGCAGACTTCGGCGACCATGTTGGAGGCGATGTCGCGCACGATGCGGTCGAGCCGCTCCTGCGGCTCCAGCGGCTCCTGCATGAGCTCGCGAAGCCGTTTGAGCAGAACGCGCGGGCCACTGGCCGTATCACGCATCGCGGCTTGTTCTCCAATGGGCATTCGCCCGCCGCAGTTTCTCCCGCGGCCGGCGTTCACGCAACAACTGACTCAGTTCTTGCTATTGCTTATCCAGACCGTAGACGGAATGCAAAGTGCGAACCGCCAGTTCCGTATAGGGACCGTCGATCAGTATCGAGATTTTGATCTCGGACGTGGTGATGGCGCGGATGTTGATCGCCTTGTCGGCCAGCGCCTTGAAGGCGGTGGCGGCGACGCCGGCATGGCTCCTCATGCCGATGCCGATGACCGAGACCTTCGACATGCCGGATTCCGACTGCACGACATCGTAGCCGACTTCCGGCTTCAGCTTCTCCAGCACCGCAAGCGCCTTGTCGACGTCGCCGGACGGCACGGTGAAGGTCATATCGGTCAACTTGCCGTCCTCGGAGATGTTCTGGACGATCATGTCGACATTGATGTTGGCCTCGGCCAGCGGGCCGAAGATGCCGGCGGCAACGCCTGGGCGGTCGCCGACGCGGCGCAGCGAAATCTGCGCTTCGTCCTTTGCGTAGGCAATTCCGGTGACGACCTGCTGTTCCACGATCTCTTCCTCGTCGCAAATGAGCGTTCCGGGCGGATTGAGCAAATCCCCCATTCCGGGCGCGTCGGGATCGTCGAAGGACGACCGCACGAAGGTACGCACCCTGTGTACCATGGCAAGCTCGACCGAGCGCACCTGCAGCACCTTGGCGCCGAGCGAGGCCATTTCGAGCATTTCCTCGAAGGAAATCTTGGCCAGACGCCGGGCTTTCGGCTCTATGCGCGGGTCGGTGGTGTAGACGCCGTCGACATCGGTGTAGATGTCGCAGCGGTCGGCCTTGACCGCCGCGGCAATCGCCACGGCGCTGGTGTCGGAGCCGCCGCGGCCGAGCGTCGCGATGCGGTTGTCCGGTCCGATGCCCTGGAAGCCGGCGATCACCGCCACCTGGCCCTCGCCGAACCGCTTGATCAGGAAGGCGCCGTCGATGTCGAGGATGCGCGCCGCTCCATGCGCGTTGTCGGTCTTGATCGGGATCTGCCAACCCTGCCAGGATCGTGCATGGACGCCCATATTCTGCAGCGTGATCGCCAGAAGACCGGCCGTGACCTGCTCGCCCGAAGCGACAACGGCGTCATATTCGCGCGCATCGTGCATGGGCGAGGCTTCGCGCGTCCAGGCGACCAGCTCGTTGGTCTTGCCGGCCATGGCCGACACCACCACGGCAACCTCGTGACCGGCATCGACCTCGCGTTTGACATGGCGCGCCACATTGCGGATGCGGGCGATGTCGGCGACCGAGGTTCCGCCGAATTTCATCACGATACGCGCCATGGAAGCGAAATGCCTTTGACTGAGGCCGGCTCAAGGCCGGAACGGGAAGAAACGCCAGGGTAAGCCCGGCGCCGGAATGCGCGGCCTCCTTAGCCAAAACAGCAAAGCTTCGCAAGCGAGCGCGACTATCGCCGGCCCCGGCACCGCTCATCCTGACGGATTCCTGCCGCCGATCATGCCATAAGAACGGCGAAACGCCCGCTGGAGATTCTCATGACCGAGGCCCTGGAAATCGTCACCTTCCGCCTCAAGCCCGGCGCCGAAGCCGGCTTTGTCGCCAGTAACGGGACCGTAACCGACTGGCTCGCCCGGCAGCCGGGCTTCCTCAGCCGACATCTCGGCCGGCGCGAGGATGGCGTATGGGTCGACGTCGTGCGCTGGCGGAGCATGGAGCAGGCCCGGGCGGCGGCCGACCGCATCATGGCCGAGATCGGCGACAGCGACGCGCTGCAGGCAATAGAGCCGGCCAGCGTCGCCATGAGCCATGCCGAAGTCGCGTTGTCACGCTAGACCCGCATCTTCGGCTGGGCAACCGGCTCAGGCAGCGCTTTGCCACAAGCCCGGATAATCGAGAACGAAACCGGCCGACGAGACCGTCAAGATGGCCTCATAGCCAAAGGCCGGCGCGGCATAGGCGTAGCGGTTTTCGTCCAGTCGCCGATAGGTCTGGTCAAGGCGCGTGAGCCTGAGCTCGGGAAAAGCCAGGTAGGCGGCCGGAGCCGCCGTCGCCACGCCGACCCCAAGATTGAAGCGGCGAACCGCCACGAGGTTCGTGGCCGGCGTGAGGCCAAGGTCGACATCGACGAGACCCGCGACCTCGGCCTGGCCCACGCCGTTCAGCATCCATTGGCCGTCGGCGAGCCGCTCGACCTCGTAATGCAGCTCCTGCGTGCCGACAAAGCCGTCGACCCGCGCGGAGCGCGTACTCCAGCCGGCATCGCAATCCACCGCATAGGCAAGGCTGCAGGGCTGGCCGTCATGGGCGAAGAGTGCGTGGCCCTCGAGGCGCCAACCCTGGTCGGTCGCGCCAAGCAGGCAGGCATCATGGCCCTCAAGGTCGAGACGGCGCCAGAGGATCGACGAGTGGGGTTGCATAACCGGGCCTCCTTCCTGGACATCATGCCTTCCATTCGTCCGATATGGCGATCGCGTTTCCGCGGCGGCCAGATCAAGCCGCCATGTGCTGACATCGGGCACCCACCGGCGCGGAGACGCTTGCCGGCAACGCGTGTGGCAGCAGTTGAAAAAACCTGCCTTGACTTTCGCGGCTGAGGACCCGACTTCCTAACGTTCGCCGAGTTCTTGGCGTTCGAGGAGGCCCGCCCATGCCAGAACCCCGCCGATCGACCATCGATGCCGGAGAAGTCGAGCGCTTCTCCGCCCTTGCCGCCGAATGGTGGAACCCGAACGGCAAGTTCCGTCCGCTGCACAAGTTCAACCCGGTGCGGCTTGCCTATATCCGCGACCAGGTGGCGGCGCGTTTCGGCCGCGACCCGCGCGCGGCCCGGCCTTTCGAGGGCCTGCGCTTCCTGGACATCGGTTGCGGCGGCGGCTTGCTGTGCGAACCGATGGCCAGGCTTGGCGCCGATGTCGTCGGCGCCGACGCTTCCTCGACCAACATCGAAGTGGCCAAGCTGCACGCGGCGGAGGCCGGCGTCAGCGTCGACTATCGCGCTACGACGGCCGAGGCGCTGGCCGATGCCGGCGAGACCTTCGACGTCATCCTCAACATGGAAGTGGTCGAGCATGTCGCCGATGTCGACCTGTTCGTCGCCAAATGCGGCCAGATGGTCCGCCCCGGCGGCATCATGTTCGTCGCCACCATCAACCGCACGCTGAAAGCGCTCGGCCTCGCCATCATCGGCGCCGAATATGTTCTGCGCTGGCTGCCGCGCGGCACGCATCAGTTCGGCAAGCTGGTGCGGCCGGAGGAACTTGGAAAGGCGCTGGGCGCCGCAGGCCTCACGGTGATCGACCGCACCGGCGTCATCTATCATCCGCTGGCAGACCGCTGGCAGAAGTCCAGGGACATGGACGTCAACTATATGGTGCTGGCCGAGAAGGCTTCCGTCTGAGCGGCAGCAGCCGGGGACGCTCGTCTTACGCTTCGAGTGGCCGATAACCGCCCCGCCAGTAAATCAACGCCTGCCCGGCATCCTGGGTCCTGACCGCTTCGACCGAGCCGATGACGATCGAGTGCGCGCCGCGGTCGATCATCTCGTCGAGGCTGCAGTCGAAGGCAGCCACCGCACCGGCAAGCAGCGATGCGCCTGTCTTCAGCGCCGTCCATTCGGCGCCCTCGTAGCGGTCCTTGCCCTTGATGCCGCCGAAGCCGGAGAACCGCTCGGCCACCCGCTGATGCTGAGGCCCGAGCGAATTGACGCAAAAATGCCGGTAGCGCTCGATGATCGGCCAGGTCGACGAGGAGCGGTTGACACAGGCGATCACCTTCGGCGGCTCCCCTGAGAGCAACACCACGGAAATCACGACGAGGCCGGTGCGGTCGTCGCCGACGCCGGCGGTGATGACACTGACATTGCCGGCGATGAGCCGCATGGCGGCGCGAAAATCCGCGACGCTGACCGGGCCTTCTGCGTTGGGCATTGCCGCCTCCTCTGTTTCCTAAGCATGTCTCCTGAACGTGGGAACCAATTTCGGGATAAAGACATGCATAAGATCAAAGCTAAAGCGCATGGAGCGAAACTGAAAGATCGCGACGCGCCTTAAGCCGCCGGCTGCATCGCGGCCAGCGGGATGCTGATGCCCCCTCTTTAGCTGCGGGACGCCGCCGGCTCGATCCGAACCGGTGTCGGCGCGCCGGTCTGGTTTTGCGCCTTGGTCGTGATGAAGACGCCGGCGGTGACGATGGCGGCGCCGAGCCAGGTCAGAAGCTGGTAATGCTCGCCCAGGAACAGCGTGCCGGCGAACAGGCCGACCGCCGCCGCCACGTAGCCGATCTGGCTGAGATAGACCGGGCCGCCGACGGCCTGCAGGCGGAAGAAGAAGGCGAACATCGCCGAGGCCGACGCCACTTGGCCGACCACCACCAGTGGCACGCCGCCGAGCGGGACGAAGGCCTGCCCGCCCAGAAGCGCCAGAATGCCGGCGACCAGGAGCGTGGCCGAGGCCAGATGGCTGCCGACGGCAAGCTCGATCGGACCGGTGCCCTTCGGCCAGTCGACGGTGCGGTAGATGTTGCCGGCGGCAAGGCTGACCGGGATGAGCAGTCCGATCGCCACCCAGAAATAATCGGCCGGCTGGCCGGCCTCGCCGCGTGTCAGCGCGACCATCACCGCGCCGACGAAGCCGACGGCGATGCCGATGATACCGAGCAGATTGGGACGCCTGACGCCGAGCAGGATCGAGAATACCAGCGTGATGACCGGCGACAGCGTGAACATGATGCCGGTGTAGCCGGCGCCGAGATGCGGGATGGCCGAGAACATCAAGAGATTGGGAAAGGCATAGGAAATCGCCGCGGTGACGAAGAAATAGCGCAGCTTGTGCGGGGTCAGCCGGATGCGTTCGCCGCGTAAGAGAAGCGCCAAGAGCAGCACGCCGCCGGCGCCCAGCGAAATGACGAAGGCCCAGACCATCGCCGGCACCCCGGCCGCGGTCGCAAGCTTGCCGAACGGCAGCGTCATGCCGAGCAGGCCACCCGTCACGACCAAAAGACCAATCGCCGAATCCCAGAGAAATTTCATCGGGCTGTCCTGTCGCTGCGTGGCCGCTTGGCGGCCGGTTCATCTTCCGGTAAGATAGCGTAAAGATTCTTTATGTCAAGATACTTTGCGGTGAGAGATATGGATCGAGCGGGCAGGGCCATGGAGCAGTGGCGACGGGAGCGGCCGGATCTCGACGTATCGCCGATGGGCGTCATCGGGCGCCTCAACGAGGTCTCGGCGCTGATCGCGCGCGACCGGCTCGCGCCGGTCTTCGCTCGCTTCGGGCTGCAGGCTGGCGAATTCGACGTTCTGGCGACGCTACGCCGGTCGGGCACGCCCTATGCGCTGACGCCGACCGAACTCTATGAGGCGACGATGGTGACGTCGGGCGCCATGACCGCCCGCCTCGACCGTCTGGAAAAGGCCGGACTGATCCAGCGCGCGCCACACCCCAGCGACCGGCGCGGCGTTGTTGTGCAACTCACCGCAAAAGGCCGCGAGCTCACCGACGATGCGCTCACCGTCCACGTCGCCAACGAGCACCAGATCCTTTCAGGTCTGACGAGCGAAGACCGGGAAATGCTGGCGAAACTGCTGGAAAAACTGATCGGAAGCCTAAGCTAGCCGCGCCTTAGTTCCGATCCTCCGGAAAACTCGGGATCGGCATGAACTCGACGCCGTCCTCGATAAGGCTCTGCGCCTCTTCCGGTGTCGCTTCGCCATAGATGCCGCGCGGGTCGGTCTCGCCGAAATGGATCTTGCGCGCCTCCTCGGCGAACTTGTCGCCGACATAATCGGCATTCTCGCGCACCTTCTCGGCCAGCGCCTTCAGCTGCGCCAGCGCCTGCTTCTGCGCCTCGCCCATGGCCAACGCCACCTTCTCCTGCTTGCGCGAGGTCGAGACGGCCGGCGCCATCAGCGCCTTCTCGACCTTGTGCGAGCCGCAGCTCGGGCAATCCACGAAGCCGCGCTTCTTCTGGGTGTCGAAATCGTCATTGCTGCGGAACCACGCCTCGAATTCGTGCTCGTGTTCGCAGATCAGGGAAAAACGGATCAAGAGGCGGCACCCCTGAGACGCGGCGCTTCGCTTGCCCCGGCATTGACGGTGAAGTCCCGCGCATTCTTCAGATTAGGGATCTTGCGGCGCGCGGCAAGCGACTGGGCAGGATCGATCTCGGCGACGATCACGCCTGGCTCGTTATGCGCGGCCTCGGTGATGATGCGTCCCCACGGATCGACGATCAGCGAATGGCCATAGGTTTCGCGCCCATCCTCATGCAGGCCGCCCTGCGCGGCGGCGATGACATAGGCGCCGTTCTCGATGGCGCGGGCGCGCAGCAGCACATGCCAATGCGCCTCGCCGGTCTGGCGCGTGAAGGCGGCGGGCACCGTCAGCACCTCGGCTCCGGCCATCGCCTCGGCGCGAAACAGCTGCGGGAAGCGCAGGTCGTAGCAGACGGCAAAGCCCAGCCTCGTTCCGTTGACGTCGGTCACGGCCGCTTCCGTTCCCGGCTCGTAGGACGCGGATTCGCGCCAGCTCTCGCCATTGTCGAGATCGACATCGAACATATGGATCTTGTCATAGCCGGCGATCAGGCTGCCGTCAGGCGAAAACAGGAACGCGCGATTGGCAAGCTTGCCGTCGGCGCGACGGATCGCCGTCGAGCCGACATGCAGATAGATGCCGAGCTCCTTCGCCAGTCTGCGTGCCGTGGCGACGACCACGTCCTTGTCCTCGGTGGTAAAAGCGGCCGCACCGGCTTCCTTGTCGCGCACCAGCGCGCCGGTCATTTCCGGCGTCTGGACGTAGGTGGCGCCCTGGCCGGCGGCCTGCCGGACCAGGATCTCCATGTCGGCGGCGTTGCGTTCCGGACTGGTGCCCGAACGCATCTGCACAGCGGCGGCCTTGAAAACCCCCATGATCAACCCCTCGCTCCGTTGGCAAGCAACACATCCAGCCGGCCCTGCGTCTCCAATTCATGGAGGTCGTCGCAGCCGCCGACATGTGTGTCGCCGATGAATATCTGCGGAAAAGTGGTGCGCCCATGCGCCCGCGAAATCATTTCCTGGCGCAATTCCGGCGAGAATGAAGCGTCATGCTCGGTATAGGTCACACCTTTGCGCTCGAGCAACCGCTTTGCGGCCGCACAATAACCGCACATCATCCGCGTATAGATCGTCACATCTACCATCGATCAGCAATCCTGCCTGCGCACGTCGCCCTACAGCTGTGCGAGAACGACATGCATCAAAACAACAAGTTAAGCACTATATAGTTGCAGACTCATCCGGCCGAAAGTCCCCCGGCAGCACACGGGCGAAAGTGAGGACGTCGACCGCACCGGCGCCGCCCCTCTTCAACGCCTTGGCGACCGCCCGCGCCGTGGCGCCGGTGGTGTAGACATCGTCGACGACCAGCACCCGTCGCCCCGCTACCTCGATTTCGGCGTGCGGCGGCACGCGGAAGGCGGCGCGCACATTCTCCTCGCGCTCGTGCCGTTCGAGCCCAACCTGCTGGCGCGTCAGCTTCACGCGCCTGACCGCGGACGGCGAGAAGGGCAGCCCGCCGAGCTTTGCAACGGCCCGTCCGAGCTCCGCCGACTGGTTGAACTGGCGTCGGAAGAAACGCCGCCAATGCAACGGCACCGGCACGATCAGGTCGGCCTCCGCGATCAGCTCCGCGCCGGCGCGCATCATCCAGTTCGCCATCCAGGGCGCAAGGTCGGTTCGATCCTGATATTTCAGCCCCTGCACCATCTGCCGCGCGACGCCCGAATAGATGACGGCCGCCCGCGCCCGCTCGAACGGCGGCGGATCGGCGATCGCCTCGGCAGACAAAAAACCCTCGCCCATGTCGTGGGCGAAGGGCGTTCCCATCACTGGACACCAGGGTTTTTCCAGCAGTCTCAGCTTCGGCCAGCAGGCGCCGCACAAGACGCCAGGCTGCGACACATGGCGACGGCAGCCTGCGCAGACCGGTGGGAACAACAGGCGCGCCGGCCAGGCAAGTGCCTGCCGCGTCATATCCTGGATCGCTATGGTCTTGATCTTGTGCACCGGATCGGCCACGTGAAAGGAACCTCGCGCCACCTTAACACCACTCCGGCATGCGCGGACAACAGGAAGCTTTTCATTGCAGCCCTTGATCGACACCGAGCTCTGGCTCGCGCGCAAGCGCAGGGCTCTTGCCCGCCCCGTCGAAGGCGCCGATTTCCTGATGCGGCGCGCCGCGGAGGACCTTGCCGATCGGCTGGGCGCCGTCGAACGCCGTTTCGGCACGGCGGCGGCCATGTTCTGTCAGACATCGGCGGCGGCACAGGTGCTTGCCGACAGCGGCAAGGCCGGCGAAATCCTGCGCGTCGAGATGGACGAAGCGTTTCTGGCCGGCAATCCCGGCCTGGTAGCGCCGCCGGAGACCGTGCCGTTCGAGGAGGGCAGCCTCGATCTCGTCATCTCCCTGCTCTCGTTGCATGCGATGAACGACATTCCCGGCGTGCTCGCGCAAATCCGCCGGGCGCTGCGACCGGACGGGCTGTTCCTCGGCGCTCTCGCCGGCGCGGGCACATTGGCGGAATTGCGCGAGAGCATGCTTGCGGCCGAGACGGAGCTATACGGCGGCGCGAGCCCGCGCATCCTTCCCTTCACCGACGTGCGCGACGCGGGCGCGCTGTTGCAGCGCGCCGGCCTGGCATTGCCGGTCGCCGATGTCGAAACGGTCGCGGTGCGCTACGATACGCTGTTCGATCTCGCCGCCGATCTGCGCGCCATGGGCGAAACCAGCCCTCTTCTCGATCGCAGCCGCCGGCCGGCCGGCAGACGCCTGTTTGCCCGCGCCGCCGAAATCTACGCCGAGCGGTTCTCGGATCCGGACGGCCGTATCCGAGCAAGCTTTTCGATCGTCTGGATGTCGGGCTGGGCGCCCGACGCCTCGCAGCAGAAGCCGCTCAAGCCCGGATCGGCCAGGGTCTCGTTGAAGACAATCCTGGAGAACCCGCCGAAAGGTTGACCGCTGCGCCTGCGAAGGCCCGATCGGCTTCGTCAGCGGGAGAAGGCCTGGACCAGCCTGCTGTTATTATCGCTGAACAACCACTGGAGCGCATCCATGGCCCTGCCGACGCCACCGATGATCACCAGCGACAGCACGGTAACGATCAGGCCATATTCGATGGCTGTGGCGCCCGTTTCGTCTTCAATGAATTGCTGCAGCAGGTTTTTCATCGCCATCGATCCCTCATGCAGAAATTCTAATGTCCTACCTGTTAAGAAAGGTTAACGGTAAAAGCTTAACAGCAAGTGAAACATCGCTGTGCCGGAAAATCGTTAACCACGTCAGCACTCGCCGCTGCGGCTGCCGTCGTTGCGGATGACGCAGATTGAACTGGGCAAGGGCTGCAGCACGCTGCGGCGCACGGTGTATGTATTGAGGCGATGGCCGATCGATCCGGTCGCCGTCATGTCGAGCCCACCGGAGAAGCCGTCGCGGGCGCTTTGCGGCCGGGTCTGGTTGTCCAGGAAAGGCGTCGCGATCAGCGCCAGCGCCACGGCGGCCGAGCCGAAGAGAAGCGTGATCCGCAGGATGCCCATGCCGGCGTCCGCCACGCGGAAGCCTCGGCCAGGCCGGATCGAGTCCCAGTCTCTTTCAAGGCTCATGCCGCGTTTCCCAATCATCGACGATCCCGCCGCGCGAAACGGCCTCGGGCAATTTTTCACGCCGAGATAAATCTTCCATTAACGCTGGCTAAAGCAGCTCCAGGAAAAGTGCGAAACAGCCGCTGCCTTCCGGAAACGGTGGACTGCCGCCGAGGCGGGCCGTGAAATCACAAAAGATCGATGAGGAACTGGATGAGCGGCGCGTCGGCCGGCGGCATCGGATAGTCGCGCATCTGCCGCGGCCTGACCCATTTGAGCCCCTGCCCTTCTTTGGGCTGCGCGATCCCACGGAAGCGGCGGCAGACATAAAGCGGCATCAGCAGATGGAAATCGTCATAGGAATGGCTGGCGAAGGTGAGCGGCGCCAGGCACGGAATCTCCGTTTCGATGCCGAGTTCCTCATGCAATTCGCGGACCAGGCACTCCTCCGGCGTCTCGCCGGGCTCGACCTTGCCGCCTGGAAACTCCCACAGCCCGGCGAGCTGTTTACCCTCGGGACGCTGCGCCAGGAGGACGCGCCGGTCGGCGTCGACCAGCGCGCAGGCGGCGACCAGAAGCAGGCGCTTTCCTGGTGGCTTGACCTCGCTCATGCGCCCGGCGGCCGTCGATAATGGTAGCGATAGACTTCCTCGAAGCCGAGCGACCGGTAGAGCGAGAGCGCCGGTAGATTGCCGGCCTCGACCTGCAGCCAGGCTTCGCGCGCGCCGCGCAACCGCGCCCATTTCAGCGCCGAGAGGATGAGATTGCGGCCATGGCCCTGTTTGCGCGCGGACTTTTCAGTGGCGACCTCGAACAGGCCGGCGAGATCGCCGTCATGGACGCAGATCAGCGTCGCCAGCGGCTCGTTGCCGTCCTCGAGCGCGAACAGCCCCGCTTCCGGCTGGATGGCGCCGATGACCTCCGACAGGCCGGGCCGCAGCGAGGCGTCCGAGCCGCTCGTCCTGAGCGACGCGCCGATGAAGCGGCTGATGTCCTTGAGCGGTATCTGGTCCATGGCCGCGCCAAGCTCGAGGTCCTTCAGCGGCAGCCGCATGACCAGGGATTCGTCGAACCTGTTCCAGCCGCCCTTGTCGAGATGCCTGGACAGCACCTGTCCCGACAGCGGCGACATACGGAAGGTCAGCGGCCGGCCATAAGCATCGAAGCGCCTTGCGGCGCGGCCGATGCGCTCCTCGATGGCATGCGTGTCGCCGGGATCGAGCGGATTGACCGAATTCAGGCGCTTGGCGGGGAGACCGGCGGTCAGCCGCACCACCCAGGTCCCGTCATAATGGACGGCGGCCGCCGGCCAGGCGCGAAAACCCGCCGCCTCGTAGCGGCGCACGACCGCCAGCACGCTTGCCGGATGCCCGGACACCGGCGCCATCAGCTCCGATAATCGCCGTTGATGGCGACATATTCCTTGGTGAGGTCGCAGGTCCACACCGTCGCCTTGCCGCGGCCGATGCCGATATCGGCGCGGATGCGGATGTCATCGCGCTTCATATAGGCCGAGGTCGCTTCCTCCGAATAGCCCGGATCGCGCTCGCCCTCATGCGCGAGCCGATTGTCGCCGAACCAGATCGACAACCGGTCGCGGTCGGCGGGCTCGCCGGCCTTGCCGACGGCCATGACGACGCGGCCCCAATTGGCGTCCTCGCCCGCGACCGCCGTCTTGACCAGCGGCGAATTGGCGATCGAAAGCGCGATCCGCTTGGCCGAACGCGCCGACTTGGCGCCGGTGACGGTGACTTCGACCTGTTTGCGCGCGCCCTCGCCGTCGCGCACCACTTGCAGCGCCAGCGATTTCAGCACCTTGCCGAGCGCCCGGCGGAACGCGCCGAGCCGCGCATCCTTGGGGTCGGCGACCGCCGGTGCGCCGCGCGCGGCGGCCTTGCCGGTCGCGAAGATGAGCAGCGTGTCGCTGGTCGAGGTATCGCTGTCGACGGTCACCGCATTGAAGGTCTTGGCCGTGCCGCGCGACAGCAGGTCCTGCAGCACGGGGGCGGCGATCGGTGCGTCGGTGGCGATGAAGGAAAGCATCGTCGCCATGTCGGGCGCGATCATGCCGGCGCCCTTGGCGATGCCGTTGATGGTCACGTCAACGTCGCCGAGCTTGACAATCTGAGTTGCCACCTTCGGATAGGTGTCCGTGGTCATGATCGCCTTCGCCGCCTCGGTCCACAGATCCGGCTTGCCGTCCTTGACCAGGCCGGCGAGCAGGTGGCTGAATTTGGTGGTGTCGAGCGGCTCGCCGATGACGCCGGTCGAGGCCAGGAACACTTCGCTCTCGGAGCAGCCGGCGGCCTTGGCCGCCGCCTCGCCGGTCAGCGCGGTCGAAGCCTTGCCCTTCTTGCCGGTGAAGGCGTTGGCATTGCCGGAATTGACCACCAGCACGCGCGCCTTGCCGGCAGGCAGGTTCTGGCGGCAGAAATCGACCGGCGCCGACGGACATTTCGACCTGGTGAACACGCCGGCGACGGCCGTGCCCGGATCGAAGACCATGGCGAGGAGGTCGGTTCGATTCCGGTATTTGATGCCGGCTTCGGCGGTCGCGATGCGCACACCCTCGATGACCGGCATCTTCGGATATTTCTTCGGTGCGAGCGGCGAAATCGTAGCGGACATCGGGACCCCGGAGCGGCAAGAACACGAAAGGAAGGCCGGTTTGCCCGATAGCGCGCGCCGGCGCAAGGGGCGTTCTGGCCGCGCCCTCCCGGCCTGGCCGGCGGCTTCGCGATTGGAAACGCGTCGTTTCGTTTCATCGCCGAAGCCAATATGATCGGCGCCAGATTCACCGGCTAAGGAAGACCTCGATGGGCGAAGCCGCCGCTCGTGGGCGCAAGTCGATCGGCGCGAAACGCAATCCCGAGAGCGCCGATGCCATCGTCAAGGCCGCCGAAGCGGTGTTGCGCGAGGCGGGCTATGCCGGCTTCTCGATCGAGGCCGTCGCCCGGCGGGCGCGGGCTGGAAAGCCGACCATCTATCGCTGGTGGCCGAGCAGGGCGGCGCTGCTGATCGAGGTCTACCAGCGGCAGAAGCGCGTCGAGGCGCCCGACACCGGAAACATCGAGGACGACTTGGCCGGCTTCCTCGAAAATCTGTTCGCGCATTGGCGCGACACCCCGTCGGGCAACATCTTCCGCTCGCTGATCGCGGAGGCGCAGTCGGACGAGACAGCCGCGGCAGCACTTGCCGAATATTCAAAGGGACGCCGAAGCCATACCGGCCGGATGGTCGAGCGCGCCAAGGCGCGGGGCGAGGTGGCGGCCGATGTCGATGCCGGGATCGTCGCCGACCTGATCGCTTCCTTCGCCTGGCGGCATCTGCTGACCGGGCGGCTCGACGAGGACGAGGCGGCGATCCGCGCCGCCGTGCGCTACCTGGTGCGAGGGATAAGCCAGGCCTCATAATGCGAAAGGGCGCCCGAAGGCGCCCTTTGCCGAACAGTCAGCTGGTGGCTCTCACTTGCCGCCTTCCAGCGTGTCGATGTCCTTCTTGAGCTTCTCGTCCGGAATCTCGACCTTGGCTGCCGCGCGCAGTTCCTTGACCATGGCGAAATACTTGTCGCGGATCACCGCCTGCTTGGCCTGGTCCTTGACGTCGTCGAAGGCCGGCGGCTGCTTGGCGCGCTTGTCCTCGAGCTTGATGACGTGCCAACCGAACTGCGTCTGCACCGGCTCCTTGGTGTATTTGCCGACATCGAGCGCGAAGGCCGCCTTGTCGAATTCCGGCACCATCTGGCCCGGTCCGAACCAGCCGAGATCGCCGCCATTGGTTTTGCCCGAGGGGTCATTGGTGTGTTCGTTGGCGAGCTTCTGGAAGTCGGCGCCTCCGTCGAGCTGCTTGATGATCGCCTCGGCCTCTTCCTTCGTCTTCACGAGGATGTGACGCGCATGCACTTCGTTGACCGGCGGCGTGTTGGCGATCTCCTGGTCGTAGCGGGCGCGCACTTCGGCGTCCGTCACCTTGTCGACCACTTCCTTCTCGACGACCTCGCCATGCAGGGCGCGCGCCTGCAGGAAAGCCATGCGGCGCTGGAAGTCGGCGTCCTTGTCGAGGCCCGCATCGACCGCCTTCTTGGCCATGACGCGGATCTCGATCGCCGCCGAAAGGGCAGCCGCACGGCGCTGCTCGGGCGGCAGTTGCGCGAACTGCTGTGACAGTTCGCCTTCGGCGAGCTGCAGATCGGCCTCGGTCAGCTTCTCGCCATTGATCGTGGCAACCACGGCATTGGGGTCGACCGGCTTCGCGGGAGCGGCGGCAGGCGCGGTGGCATCCGCGGGCTTGGTCTCCTGCGCCATCAGCGGCGACAGGCAAAGAGCCGAGAGCCCGAAGGCCAGACCGAGGCTGGCGAGCGAGGCGCGGCGGAACGACAGGGACATCGAGATAAACTCCAATGGGGATTGCCAGTAAGGATCGCGGGAGCGAAAGGGTTCCAGATCAGTCGGATTGTGGCGGAATTTGGCGCTGCCCATGGGGCTAACGCGGCGTTGACATCGATTGAGCCCCCTCTTATCTGTCCATCGACTTGGCGTCCAGAACCGTTTTCCGGGCGCTTTTTGCGTTTGTCCGCATTCACGCGGATTTGATGGGCCCGCCCGGCGCCTGTCGCAAACGGCTAAAATTGCTATCGAAAGGACCATTGGATGGTCAGTCTCGGCGGTCTCGCCCGTAAGGTTTTCGGTTCTTCCAACGACCGCCGCGTCAAGTCGACCCGGCCCAGGGTCGAAGCCATCAACGCCATGGAAAACGAGATGCGGGCGCTTTCCGACGCCGAGCTTGCGGGGCGCACGCAAAAGTTCCGCCAGGATCTCGCCAACGGCGCTTCGCTCGACGATCTCTTGGTCCCGGCCTTCGCCACGGTGCGCGAGGCGGCCCGCCGCGTGCTCGGCATGCGGCCTTTCGACGTCCAGCTGATCGGCGGCATGGTGCTGCACAATGGCGGCATCGCCGAGATGCGCACCGGCGAAGGCAAGACGCTGGTCGCCACCTTGCCGGTCTATCTCAACGCGCTCGCCGGCAAGGGCGTGCATGTCGTCACCGTCAACGACTACCTCGCCAAGCGCGACGCCGAATGGATGGGCCGCGTCTACAAATTCCTCGGCCTGACCGTCGGCATCATCGTCCACGGCCTTTCCGACGACGAGCGCCGCGAGGCCTACGCCTCCGACGTCACCTATGCCACCAACAACGAGCTCGGCTTCGACTATCTGCGCGACAACATGAAGTATGAGCGCTCGCAGATGGTGCAGCGCGGACACTCCTACGCCATCGTCGACGAGGTCGACTCCATCCTTGTCGACGAAGCGCGCACGCCGCTGATCATTTCCGGCCCCCTCGAGGACCGCTCGGAAATGTACAACACCATCGACACCTTCATGCTGAAGCTCGGCCCGGCCGACTACGAGGTCGACGAGAAGCAGAAGACCACGATCTTTACCGAGGACGGCACCGAGAAGCTGGAAAACATGCTGCGCGACGCCGGCCTGTTGAAGGGCGAGTCGCTCTACGACGTCGAGAACGTCGCTATCGTCCATCACGTCAACAACGCGCTGAAGGCGCATCTGTTGTTCCAGAAGGACCGGGACTACATCGTGCGCAACGGCGAGATCGTCATCATCGACGAGTTCACCGGCCGCATGATGCCCGGACGCCGCTATTCGGAAGGCCTGCACCAGGCGCTCGAAGCCAAGGAGCATGTGCAGATCCAGCCGGAGAACCAGACGCTGGCCTCCGTCACCTTCCAGAACTATTTCCGTCTCTACAAGAAGCTCGCCGGCATGACCGGCACGGCGCTGACCGAGGCCGAGGAATTCGCCAACATCTACAATCTCGAAGTCACCGAGATCCCGACCAACCTGCCGGTCGCCCGCAAGGATGAGGACGACGAGGTCTACCGGACGGTCGACGAGAAATACAAGGCGATCGTCAAGGAGATCCGCGACGCCCGCGACCGCGGCCAGCCGATCCTGGTCGGCACCACCTCGATCGAGAAATCCGAGCTGCTGGCCGAGCGCCTGCGCAAGGAGGGCATCAAGGACTTCGAGGTGCTGAACGCCCGTCACCATGAGCGGGAAGCGTCCATCGTCGCCCAGGCCGGCAAGCCCGGCGCCATCACCATCGCCACCAACATGGCCGGCCGCGGCACCGACATCAAGCTCGGCGGCAACGCCGAGATGCGGATCGCCGAGGAGCTTGGCGACATGCCGCCCGGACCCGAGCGCGAGGCGCGGGAAAAGGCCATCATCGACGACGTCGAGCGCCTGAAGGAAAAGGCGCTGGCCGCCGGCGGCCTCTACGTTCTGGCCACGGAACGCCACGAATCGCGCCGAATCGACAACCAGCTGCGTGGCCGCTCCGGCCGCCAGGGCGATCCCGGCCGCTCGAAATTCTTCCTGTCGCTGCAGGACGATCTGATGCGCATCTTCGGCTCCGAGCGAATGGACGGCATGCTGCAGAAGCTCGGCCTCAAGGAAGACGAGGCGATCATCCACCCCTGGATCAACAAGGCGCTGGAGAAGGCGCAGAAGAAGGTCGAGGCGCGCAACTTCGACATCCGCAAAAACCTCCTGAAATATGACGACGTCTCGAACGACCAGCGCAAGGTGGTGTTCGAGCAGCGCATCGAGCTGATGGACGGCGAAGGCCTGTCGGAGACGATTACCGAGATGCGCGAGGGCGTGATCGAGGAGATCGTCGCCAAGAACATTCCCGAGAATGCCTATGCCGAGCAGTGGAACGTCGCCGGCCTCAAGGAAGAGGTTGGGCAATACCTCAACCTCGACCTGCCGATCGAGGAATGGGTCAAGGAAGAGGGCATCGCCGAGGACGACATCCGCGAGCGCATCACGGCCGCGGCCGACGCCGCCGCCAAGGAGCGCGCCGATCGCTTCGGTCCCGACGTGATGAATTATGTCGAACGTTCGGTGGTGCTGCAGACGCTCGACCATCTGTGGCGCGAGCACATCGTCAACCTCGACCACTTGCGCTCGGTTGTCGGCTTCCGCGGCTATGCCCAGCGCGACCCGCTGCAGGAATATAAGGGCGAAGCCTTCGAGCTGTTCCAGGGCATGCTCGGCAATCTGCGCCAGGCCGTCACCGCGCAGCTGATGCGCGTCGAGCTGGTGCGCCAGGCAGCCGACGCGCCGCCGCCCGAAACGCCGGAGATGTTCGGCAGCCATATCGACGGTTCCACCGGCGAGGACGATTTCCAGGGTGGCGAGACCGCGCTTCTGATGCGCCAGGACACCAACGCCGTCGTCGCGCCGGAAAACCGCGACCCGAAGAACCCTTCGACCTGGGGCAAGGTCGGCCGCAACGAACTCTGCCCCTGCGGCTCCGGCAAGAAATACAAGCACTGCCACGGCGCCTTCGCCTGACGCCTATTTCCTTCTCCTCGCTTGCGGGGAGAAGGTGGCCCGTAGGGCCGGATGAGGGGCAGCGCCGACGCTGATAGTTCTCGCAGAACGCCGGACTTATTCCAGGCTTTCCAGACAACTGGACCTTACACCAGCCCCGACGCGCGCGCCGCGGCCGCCGCCTCGCCGCGAGAGATGACTTCCAGCTTCTCCAGCACCGCCGAGACATGGTGGTCGACGGTCTTGGGCGAAATCGTCAGATGCGCGGCGATCTTCTTGTTGGAAAAGCCCCGCTCTAGAAGTTCCAGCACTTCCATCTGGCGCTGCGTAAGGCCGGCCTGGTTGGCGCGCGTCGCCTGTCGCGGTCCTCTTGCGATGTGGCTGACGCCGCTTTCGCGCATGAGGCCGCGGGCGTGCTGCGCGATCGCTCTCGCGCCGAGCTCCTCGAAAATGGCGAGCGCCTCACGCTGCGCCGCTTCGTCGCCGAGCAGCAGGGCCATGGCCTGTTCGAAAGGCGCGCCCATTTCGGCCCATCGCGCGGCGGCCGCGCGCCAGTCGCCGCTCAGTTGCAGGCGGTGCGGCTCCGCCATGCAATCCATGTCGCCGGATTCGGATCCAGGCGACAACAGCTCCCGCCAGACAGCAAGCTCGCCGAACACGGCCGGCGTCGGCGCTAGGCTTTCCGCCACCGCGATCAGGCGCAAGGCTTCCTGCCTGTCGGCCTGGCCGAGCCACGCCAGTTCGGCCAGCACCCCGGCAAAGGCCACGAGGCGCTGCAGCTCCATGCCCTTGTCCAGGAACCGCCGCATCTCTTCGACGATCGGCTCGGCCGACGGGTCGCCGCGTCGGATGCGCAAGCTTGCCAGCGCCACCAGCGACGGATAGCGCACGAGCGGCGTCGTTGCGTCGTCGTCGACCACCTCATGCGCCACTGTCGCGGCATCGTTCCAAAACCCGCGGCGAAGCAGAAGCTGCGCCTGCACGCCGCGCATGTAGTCGCGCCATGTCGCGAGATCGTTCTCGACGCAATAGCCGATACCGCGCTCCAGGAACGCCGCAGCCTCCTTGAAGTTGAGCCTGTTCATCTCGACGCAGGCGCAGTTCGTGAAGGCGCGCGCCGCGTGCTCCTGGAAGTTGCCCGACAGCGCAATGCCAAGGCTGCGGGCGAGATCGCGTCGGCCCTTGGCAAAGTCCAGCCATTGTCCGGCGGCGCCGACATTGTTGAGGGCGTGGCAAAGGATGTCCGGGCGGTTGAGCCGCTCCGCCAGCTCGACCGCCTTGCCGCCGAGCGAAAGCGTATCCTCGAGCCGCTCGGCGAGCATCGCCAGTTGCGAGAGGTTCGAATAGGCCATCGCCAGCTCGGCGCTGTCGGGGGCGGTCTCCAGGAGCTCAACCGCCTGCTCGCCGAAACGGTCCGCCGACTCGCGATCGCCGAGCAGATAGGCGAAGCGCGACAGGCACCTGAGGCTGTCGCCTTCCTTGAGCCGGTCGCCCAGCGCCTGGCGCAGCAGACGCGCCCGGCCCTGCGCTTCCATCGCCGTGTCGACGCGGCCGATCAGGTGGCACTCGAAGGCATGGCCTTCGTAAAGCTCCGCCCGCGTCTCCATCGGCAGCATATCCGCGTAGCGCAGGGCGACCTCGTAATAGCCCGCCGCATCGCGATGCGCGCCGACACGGGAAGCCTCACGCGCGGCGACCGGCGCGAGCTCGCGCACCACGTCCAGGTTTTGCGCTTCCACGGCATGATGCACCAACCTTGCGGTGGCGATGTCCGGATTGTCACGCAAGGCTGCCAGGGCACGCTCATTGTACTCGCGCCGTTTGCTGGGCGTCAGCGCCATCTCTATGGCCGTGCGGGCGATCTCGTGCCGGAAGGCATAGCCGTCGCCGAAATCCTCGAGCAGGCCGTGGGCGACGCATTCGGCAAGCTGGCCGGCGGCGGCGATACCGCAAAGGCCGCTGAGCGCCCAGGCATCGGCGCGGCGCGGGAACACAGAGACCGCGTCGAGCATCGAGCGGGCGCCCGGCGACAATTTTTCGGCGCGCGCCAGCACGGCGTCCCGCACGCTTGCCGGCAAGGCGCCGCTTCCCTCGGAGGCAAGCAGCTCGGTGACGAAGAAGGCGTTGCCGGCGCTCGCCCGGTAGATCGCGCCGCCATCGCGCTCGGCGGCTTCGGCCAGCGACAGCACCGCGCTTTCGCTAAGCAGTGGCACGTCGATGCGCACCACATTGCCGGCCGGGATCTCGCCGAGCGCCCGGCGCACCCGCATCTGCCCCTCGCTGCGGTCGGTGCGGGCCGTGATCAAAAGCAGGATGTGGGTGTTCGCGATACGCCGGCCGAGGAAGCGCACGAAATCGAGCGTCGCGTCATCCGCCCAGTGCAGATCCTCGATGACGAGCAGGCATGGGCCTTTCGCCTCGAAGACGTCGAGCGCCTCGGAAAACAGGGGCAGCCGTTGCACCTGGCGGTCGTCGATCGCCCGCGGCAGCTCCCACTGCCCGTTGCGCGCCAGATCGTAAAGCGGCCCCAGCGGATCCGGAATGGACAGGTCCTCGCAGGCGCTGCGAAGCACGTTCAGGCCGTCGTCCAGCCGGCTCGCGAAGGCCTCGACCAACGCCGTCTTGCCGGCGCCGGCCTCGCCCGAGACGACCACGACGCGGCCGCGGCCGGCTATTGCCTCCGGCAACAAGGCGCCCATCTGCTGCAGCTGCGGCTGCCGTTCCAGAAGCATCATCGCTCTCTCGCGGAATTCCATCGTGGCGGGTCACCGCCGCGATAGCGTGGGAGACAGCCCTAAAATGTGACTTTCCACACACTAAGGTGCCATCTTCCACATAAAACGTTCCAAAGATAGGGAATCGTCCCGGCCAATATGGGGAATGGCTCCGATGCGCGGCCTTGCCCGAAATGGTGATATCCGCCTCGCTCGAAACGAGCGCAGGCAATTCCAAGGAAAACCGCGTAGCGGTTGAGCTCGGCGACTTCGCCATGGCCTTCCGTCTGGAATTGCGTGGAGACTTGCAATCCGATCCCTGAAAGGAACGACGATCGTGCCACGTTATCTCGTTGAACGCACCTTCCCGGAAGGCCTGAACGTACCGATGAACGATGCCGGCGCCACCGCGATGGGCGGCGTCATCGCCCGCAATGCCGAGAAAGGCGTGACCTGGGTGCAATCCTTCGTCTCGCCCGACAAGTCGAAGAGCTTCTGCATCTATGACGCGCCCTCGCCAGAGGCGATCCGCAGCACCGCGCAGAAGAATTCGCTTCCCGTCGACAAGATCACGGAGGTGCGGGTTCTCGACCCCTACTTTTATCGCTGACCGGGCGGACCGTGTCGGGCAGATCGGTCCCGTCGCCGGCGGACCTGACGCCGTGCCGGATAGCGAGGGTACATCCGCCGCGGCGTACGCGGCCTCGCCCCGGCGTGGCTACATGCGACGGGCCCTGTCGGCGCTGCTTTCGCCCTTGTGGAACCGGCGCCGCCTTCTGCCGCCTCAGGATGACTATTTGAAACGCGACATCGGCCTCGAAGAGCGCGAGATGCCGCGTGAATACTGGGAATACTGGTGGCATCACCGCTGATCCCGCTTCGTCGGGATCGGCATCCATCCCTTTTCATCGACAGGCGCAGCTGACGTCCGGCCTTCGCGGTCCCCGTTTGCGCGCCTCAACCGCATTGGAGACATGAAATGACCAATCACAATTTGACCGGATGCCTTGTCGGCGCCACTGCCGTGATCATCATGATGATGGCGGGCGCCGCCACGGCGGAAGCCGTCAATCCGCTTGCCGAAAAGGTCCGGGCGCTGGACAGCCGCTTCGAGGACGTCGCGGTGGCGAAGGCCGAAGGCTACGCGCCGATCCCTTGCGCCAGCGGCCTCACCGGCGGCGCCATGGGCATCCATTACGTCAACGCCGCCTATCTGAAGGACGACGCCGTCGACGTCGCCAAGCCGGAAGCGGTGATGTACGAACCGATGGCCGACGGCACGCTGAAGCTGATCGCGGTCGAATACATCACCGCGAAAGGTCCGGCCTCGCTCGAAGGCCATCTGTTCAACTTCAACACGGCGCCCAACCGCTACGGCCTCGGCCCGTTCTACGAATTGCATGTCTGGGCCTGGAAGCAGAACCCGACCGGCGCCTTCGCCGACATGAACCCGAATGTGTCCTGCGACGCGATGAAGGGGATGTGAGCGCCTTTTCCCTTCTCCCCGTTACACGGGGAGAAGCGCAACCATTAGCTTAGGCGGTGCGGTGTGCGGGTGGATTTTTGCTCCACGGAGTGCCGCGTTCGACGACGGCGTTGGCGAAGATGAGGAGCTTTCTGACGCAGGCGATGATGGCTTTCCTGTGGGCCTTGCCGTTGTTCTTGAGGCGGCCGTAGAGAGCGACCAGAGCGGTGTTCCAGCGCTGGGATGCAGGTAATGCAGCATTGAAGAGCGCTCGGCGGACACGACTGCGACCGCCGGCGATATGGCGCTCGCCGGTACGTTCGCCCGAGTCGTCGTCGTAAGGAGCAACGCCAACCAAGGCAGAGATTTGCTCGCGACTGACCTTGCCGAGTTCGGGCAAGAGGATGACGAGGGTGAGCGCGGTGCGTATGCCGATGCCATCGACGCTGGCGATCAGCTCGAGCCGCCGAGCGAGATCATCGTGTTTGCACACGCCGACTTGCAGGAGCAGCAGTTCGGCCTCGCGGCGCCGCTGCAGACGCTGAACGTCACGCTCGAGTTGCTTGAGGATCCGCTTGGTGGTGAAGTGCTCGCGCCGCGTCTTGAGGTGAGCGATATCGTATTCCAGCTGCTCGATGAAGAGCAGATGCTCAGCGAACGCGGCCAGCCTGGTGTCTGGCGGTCCATGCAGGCCGCCGAGATTGGCAGCGCACTCGGCGATGAGGGCGGCGTCGATACGATCGTTCTTGGCACGACGCAGCTTGTAGATGGCAAAGGCATGCACTTGACGCGGCTGCAGGAGAGCGACCTCGAAGCCGTGCTCGCGCAAATGCTCCACGACGGCTCGTTCGTAACCCCCGGAGGCTTCGATGCCGACGCGTTTGATCTTACGCGCGCTCAGCCAAGCAACCAGCTCTTGATGTCCGTCTCTGGCATTGGCTACGCGCAACCTGTCGCTCGTCGGATAGGTTGCGACATCAAGCGACTTCTTGCCGGTGTCGATTCCGGCGGTTTTTGTGCTAGTCTCATTCATCTTCGTCGTCCCTGCCTTGCATACGAACCAGGTTGTTCCAGCAACCATCCGGGCCACGATGAAGAGCCGATCGCGATCTTGCTTCTCCTTAACCCCACGGGTTCAGGTGGCCAGCGATCCGACGATCGGCGCCAACGGCCGGGTGGCCACCC
>CCNB01000042.1:37796-92854 GCA_000824785.1 Mesorhizobium plurifarium
ATAGTGACGGGGAGAAGGAAGCACCCCACCCAACCGTTTCTTAAGGTGTTTCGGGTAGACCGAAACCTTGGAAAGAGGCGGAAAACGGAGAGTATTCGGGTGCGCTTTTCCGCGGCGACGACTGCCGGGCGGTTCCTGCCGCAGCGCTGGGCGCTGCGCATGCGGCCGCTGCTTGGCCGCATCGATGCCGTGCTGTTCACCGCCGACGAGCGCGGCGAAGCCGGGCGCATGTCGCTCATCGCCTTTTCCATCCGCATCGTCAGCGCCTTGATCGCCTTTGTCAGCCAGGTGCTGATGGCGCGCTGGATGGGATCCTTCGAATACGGCATCTCGGTGCTGGTCTGGGTGACGATGGTCATCGTCGGCAATCTCGCCTGCCTCGGCTTCCACACCTCGGTCATCCGCTTCATCCCCGAATATCGCGAGCGCGGCATGCTGGCCGAGCTGCGCGGCATCGTGCAGGCAAGCCGCCTCTTCGTGCTCGTCGCCTCGACGCTGGTCGCGGGGCTGGGCGCGCTTGGCGTCTGGCTCGCCTCCGACTGGATCGAGAACTACTACGTCATCCCCTTCATCCTCGGCGTCATCTGCCTGCCGATGATCGCGCTCGGCGATCTCCTGCAAGGGCTGGCGCGCGCCAATTCCTGGGCGCTGCTGGCGTTGTCGCCCACCTATCTGGTGCGGCCGGTGCTGATCCTTGTGTTCATGGCGCTGATGCTTGGCTTGCACTACATGCCCGATGCCAGGACCGCGATCTTCGCCTCGATCGCCGCCACCTATGTCACCACGCTCGGCCAGTTGATGGCCGTCACCTCGCGGATGGACAAGAAGATCCCACCCGGGCCGATGGCGGTGCATTTCGGCCAGTGGATCCTCGTCTCGCTGCCGATCTTCCTGGTCGAGGGCTTCTTCTTCCTGCTCACCAACGCCGACGTGCTGATGGTGGGCGCCTATCTCGATCCCAATGACGTCGCCGTCTACTTCGCCACGGTGAAGACGCTGGCGCTGGTGCATTTCGTCTATTTCGCGGTCAAGGCCGGCGTCGCCCAGCGCTACGCCCAGTTCACCCATGGCGAACCGCATCGGCTTGCCGCCTTCGCCCGCGAGACCGTCTCCTGGACCTTCTGGCCCTCGCTGCTGATGGCGCTGCTGGTGCTGGCGTTGGGCGAGCCGATGCTGGTGCTGTTCGGTCCCGAATTCACCGCCGGCTATCCGCTGCTCTTCCTGCTTGTGCTGGGCGTCGTCGCGCGCGCTGCTGTCGGCCCCTGCGAGAGCCTGCTCACCATGAGCGGCAACCAGAACATCTGCGCCGCCGTCTATGCCATGACGCTTGCGCTCAACATCGGCCTCAACGTGATCCTGATCCCGCTCTTCGGCCTCTGGGGCGCGGCGATCGCCACCAGCCTCGCCATGGTCTTCGAGGCCAGCGCGCTCTCCTTCACCGTCTGGCGCAAGCTCGGCATCGTGATGGCGATCTTCGTGCCTGCAAAGAAGGAAATTGCCTAATGGCCGCCGTCCCGTTGCTCGAAGAGACCAGCGGCGGCCCCGCCGGCGCCATGGTCTCCAACCTTGCCGGCCTCGCGCGCGAGGCCGACCCGGCCCATATCGAGCTCTTCGCCAGCAACCGGCCGGAACGCAAGCTCGCCATTTATCCGGCCTCGGCCGGCTTCGACCTCGTCGAGGAGCTCGACTATCTCAGCGCCCGCGCGATCGAGCCCAACGTCTTCTTCAACCCGCGCTTCCTGGCGCCGGCGATGCCCAGGCTGGAAGACCGCGAGGTGCGGCTGGCCGTCATCCGCGACGGCGACGAGTACCGCAACCGGCTGCGGCTTCTGGTGCCGTTCTCGGTCGAGCGGCCGGCGATCCCGCTCGGCGTTCCGGTGATGCGCACATGGTCAAGCCCGTTCGGCCCGCTCGGCACGCCCCTGGTCGACCGCGACGATCCCATCGGCGTCATCGAGGATTTCTTCTCGATGCTGTCGAGGCCGCATCTCAAGCTGCCAAAAGTCTTCGTGCTGCCCGATATGCGCCTCGACGGTCCGGTGGCGAGCCTGCTCACCTCCTTTGCCGACAGCCGTGGCTTGACCATGGTGACCACCGGCAAGGTCGAGCGCCCCGTGCTGGAAAGCAGCGCCGATGGCGAGGAATACCTCAAGGCGTCGCTGCGCGCGCATCACTACCGCGAATTCCGTCGCCTGAAACGGCGCCTTGCCGATCAGGGCAAGCTCGAGCATGTCGTGGCGCGCGGACCGGACGAGATCCGCCACGCCATCGAAAGCTTCCTGACGCTGGAAGCGGCCGGCTGGAAAGGCCGCGAGCGCACCGCGATGGCGATCGACCGCTACCGCGCCGCCTTCGCCCGCGAGGCCGTTCACCGGCTGGCCGAGCAGGACATGTGCCGCATCCACCTCCTGACGCTCGACGGCCGCACCATCGCCTGCCTGATCGTCTTCGTCGAGGCCGGCGTCGCCTACACATGGAAGACGGCCTATGACGAGCCGCTTTCCGCCTATTCTCCGGGCACGCTTTTGATGATCGAGGTGACCAAGCAGCATCTCGACGATCCCAACATCGTCATGACCGATTCCTGCGCGGTTCCGGACCATCCGGTGATGAGCCGGCTGTGGGTCGAGCGCAAGCCCATGGGCACGCTGGTGGTCGGGCTGACGCCGGACGCCGACCGGCTGGCCCGGCAGGCGGCCTCGCAACTGCACCTCTACCGCGAGACCCGCAACATGGCGCGCATCCTGCGCAACCGCATGCGGAGCCTCTTGAAAAGGCGCTAGATCAACCGCGGGGCACAAGCTATGGGTCCGGGCGGCGAATTCAGGGCCGGCCCTCACAACGAAACATTCCAAATGATCGATACCGTCCTGCGCTTCGCCCGCCTTTGTGCGTCGCTTGTCCTGCTCGCCCTGTTTCCGGCTCGAGCCGTCGCCGATACCTGCCCGGAAGATTGCACCGATCCGCCGCCCGCCCCGGTCAACATCTACAGCCAGACCACTTCCGGCCATCTGAGCCCCGCCACGGCCGGCGCGCTGCCGCGCGTCTATGTGCCGAACCGCTCCTCCAACTCCGTCTCTGTGATCGACACCGTAACGCTGAAAGAGGTCGACCGCTTCAATGTCGGCAGCAAGCCGCAGCATGTCGTGCCGTCCTGGGATTTGAAGACGCTGTGGGTCGCCAACAACGGCACCGGCAGGAACGGCAGCCTGACGCCGATCGACCCGATGACGGCCAAGCCCGGCAAGCAGATTCCTGTCGACGACCCCTACAATCTCTATTTCATGCCGGACGGCAGCGCGGCAATCGTCGTCGACGAGGCGATGAAGCAGCTCGATTTCCGCGACCCGCACACCATGGCATTGAAATCGAGCCTGCCGACGCCGACCTGCCCCGGCATCAACCATGCCGATTTTTCGGCTGACGGCGCTTACGCGATCTTCACCTGCGAATATGGTGACGGCGGCCTGGCCAAGATCGACCTGAAGAACCAGAAGGTGCTCGGCCATCTCGACCTGTCGAAGATGGGCATGCCGCAGGACATCCGCCTCTCGCCCGATGGCAAGGTCTTCTACGTGGCCGACATGATGAATGACGGCGTCTTCCTGGTCGACGGCGACAGTTTTCGCGAGATCGGCTTCATCCCGACCGGCATCGGCGCGCATGGCTTCGTCGTCAGCCGCGACGGCAAGCGCCTCTACGTCTCGAACCGCGGCTCGCACAAGATGGAGCAGGGCAAGGCCAAGGGTCCGGGCAGCGTGACGGTGATCGACTTCGCCACCCGCGCCGTGGTCGCCCAATGGCCGATCCCCGGCGGCGGCAGCCCCGACATGGGCAATGTCAGCGCCGACGGCAGGCAGCTCTGGCTCTCCGGCCGCTTCGACAGCGACGTCTACATGATCGACACGACGAGCGGCGCGGTGACCAGGATCCGCGTCGGCGTCGAGCCGCATGGGCTGACGGTGTGGCCGCAGCCGGGGCGGTATTCGCAGGGGCATACGGGGAATATGCGGTAGGGCGCTTGGATGGCCTGCCCCGAAGCTCGCAGAGCGAAGGGTGGTGCCCCTAGCCGGGATCGAACCAGCACTCCTTGCGGAACTCGATTTTGAGTCGAGCGCGTCTACCAATTCCGCCATAGGGGCTCAGGCCGGGCGGCCTGGATGGGCGCGGACTATACGGGCAGATGGGTGTTCGTCAACTGGCCTGTTGCGGATTTGCCCGCGCAAACGGCGGCATTGCCCCCTCTCGGCCATCGTGGCCACGCGGGACATTGTGCGGCGCGGAAAATCTTTCTAGACAGACGAGGCGCTGAGCGCCTCGCATCCGAAAGCTGGATGCGGCGCTTTGGGTCCTTGTCTTCCTGCCTGCCGTTGCCCAAAACCGCCAAGCGTCTCGGGTGACATTGATCAGAGCAATTCCTGGAAAAGTGCGCTGCGGTTTTCCGTCCGGAATTATGTCGACCGCATTAGGAGAGCCGATGCTTCGCGGACTATACGACTGGACCCTGTCGCTGGCGGCGCGCAAGTCCGCCGAATGGTGGCTGGCCTTCATCGCCTTCGTCGAAAGCTCGGTGTTCTTCATCCCGGCCGACGTGCTGTTCCTGCCCATGGCGTTGGCGCGGCCCGAACGCGCCTATCGCTACGCGCTGACCGCCACGGTTGCGTCCGTGCTGGGCGGCATCGCCGGCTGGCTGATCGGCTACTATGCCTACGACACGATAGCACGCCCGATCCTGGAGCATTTCGGCGGCCTTGCCACATTCGAGAGGTGGCAGTCGTCCGGCGCCGGGCTGATGCTGGTGCTGCTCGTCACGTCCGGCGCGGCGCATCTGCCGCCGATCAAGGTCGTCACCATCCTGGCCGGCGCGCTTCACGTCAATCTTTTGGTCTTCATCGTCTCGGCCATCGTGGCGCGCGGCGCGCGTTTCCTGCTTCTTGCCTGGCTGCTGCGACGCTATGGCGAGTCGATCAGGGAGTTCATCGAAAAGCGCTTGGGATTGATTGTCGGCGCGGGCGCCGCTGCCCTGATTTTGCTCTATATCCTCGTCAGATACGCCCACGGATAGCGACGCAACAAACGGACCCGATAGATGACCGCGACCATGAATGCCGACACCGGACGCCAGCGCACGCGCGCGGCGCTGTTTCTCGCCGTCGCCATGGCCGCGACCGTCGGCTCGGCGCTCGCCTTCCAATATATCGGCGGCTACATCCCCTGCCATCTCTGCCTCGAGCAGCGCACGCCCTACTATATCGGTGCGCCGCTGATGGTGCTGGCGGCGATCACCTCGATGCTCAGCGCGCCGGCCTGGGTGACGCGAGGCCTGCTGGCGATCGGCGGCCTGTTGATGCTCTACGGCCTCTATCTCGGCGTCTACCATTCCGGCGTCGAATGGGCGTGGTGGCCGGGCCCTGCCGACTGCACCGCCGGCGCCGGCCCGGTCGACACCGGCGGCAAGGGCGTGCTCGACGCGCTCGACAAATTCGTGCCGCCCTCCTGCGACAAGGCGGCGCTTCGCATCCTGGGTCTGTCACTCGCCGGCTGGAACGCCATCGCCAGCCTCATCCTCGCCGCAGTCGCCTTCCGCAGCGCGCTCGCGCGCGACTGAACCAAATTCGATTGAGCGGCGCGGCGCAGAGTTCGGACAAAAATTCGGCAGGCTGAGTCGAATGGTGCGGTTTTCGAGAACCGGAGCGGAGCGTACTTAAGTACGTGAGCACCGGAAGCGCAGAAAACCGCGGCAGTCGGCCGGCATGGCGGATTTGTGCCGAACTCTACGGTTCCAGTTCGACATCCCAGTACAGATAGTCCATCCAGCTTTCATGCAGATGGTTGGGCGGGAACAGGCGGCCGTTGTTGTGCAGGTCGTGCACCGTCGGCTGATAGGGCTTCTGCAGCGGCCACATCTTGGCCTGCGCCGGCATCATGCCGCCCTTGCGAAGATTGCAGGGCGAGCAGGCGGCGACGACATTCTCCCAGGTCGTCGCCCCGCCGCGATGGCGCGGGATGACGTGGTCGAACGTCAGATCCTCCGGCGTGCCGCAATACTGGCATTGGAAGCGGTCGCGCAGGAACACGTTGAAGCGGGTGAAGGCGGGATGCCGCGACGGCTTCACATAGGCTTTCAGGCTGACCACGCTCGGCAGCTTCATCGAGAAGGTCGGCGAGGAGACGGCGTGCTCGTATTCGGCGACGATGTTGACCCGGTCGAGGAAGACAGCCTTGATGGCATCCTGCCACGACCAGAGCGACAGGGGGTAATAGCTGAGCGGACGGTAGTCCGCATTCAGCACCAGCGCGGGAAGCCCATCCGGAGATACGGCAACCGTCACGTCCTTCGCCTCCTTCGTTCTAAACCGAACGGCGCGGATACTGTAAGCCCGACATGACAGGGATGTGAAGCGGATTGTCTCTCGCCGAAACTCTCAAAAACGCATGATTTTCATGCTTTTTTTGGCCATTTCGACGGGAGGCGCCGCGTCTCTGCCCTTCAGTTCGCGGTAATAGGCCCAAAAAAGCCGCGACGCGACACCCCGCCAGGGGCTCCATGATTCGGCCAGCCGGATAAGCATTTTTTCCGGCGGACGCGGGTCGATGCCGAGCGCATGACCGACCGCCGTCTGCAGCGCAACGTCGCGCGCGGGGAACACATCCGGGTGGCCGGCGGCGAACAGCAGGTAGCACTCGGCCGTCCATGGGCCGATGCCCGGCACGGCCGTCATCGCCGCGATCGCCTCGCCGGCTTCCAGGGTGCAGAGGTGATCGAGATCGAGCCCGCCGGCCACCGCTTCGGCCACGGCGAGCAGCCCGCGCTGCTTCGGCCGCGACAGCCCGGCCTCGCGAAATACGTCTTCGCCCGCGGCGAGGATTGCCTGCGGCGTCAACGGGTCGACCAGCCTGACCAGCCGGCCGAAAATGGCATCGGCGCTCGCGCGGGAAACTTGCTGTGAGACGATGATGGAAGCAAGGCTCCCGAACCCCGGTTGCGACAGCCGCAGCGGCACCTCGCCCGCTTTGCCGCGCACCGTCTCCAGCCGCGGATCGATCCGGCAGAGCGCGTCGAGCCCTGCCGCAATGTCGTCGAGCGAGGCGATGCGTTGCACGTTTGCTTGTTCCCAGGGCGACAAATGATGGCTAACTATCAACCGGCGGAAGCACCTGACAACCTGAATGCCGCCTGAAAGATGACGCTCCTGACATTCCGCTTCGCGCCGAGCCCCAATGGCGAACTGCATCTCGGCCACGCCTATTCGGCCCTGCTCAACCAGAAGATGGCGGCGCAAGCGGGCGGACGCCTGCTGCTGCGCATCGAGGATATCGACATCACCCGCTGCACGCCGCAATTCGAAACCGGCATTTTCCGTGACCTCGAATGGCTGGGGTTGCGCTGGGAAGCACAGGTGCGCCGCCAGTCGGAACATTTTGCCGAATACCGCGCGGTGCTGGACCGGCTGATCGCCGAGGAGCTCGTCTATCCGGCTTTCATGAGCCGCGGCGAAATCCGCGCCTTCATCGCCGAGACAGGCGGCCGCGACTGGCCGCGCGATCCGGACGGCGTGCCGCTCTACCCGCCGCTCGACAAGGCCTTGCCGGCCAGGGAGCGCAAGCGGCGGCTTGCCGAGAACATGCCCTTTGCCTGGCGGCTCGATGTCGAGGCGGCGACGGCGCGCCTGGCGGCCGGCCTGTCATGGCTGGAGTTCGCCGACGAGACGATGTCCGCGACGCGAGCGATCGAAGCGCAACCGCAGGCCTGGGGCGACGTCATCGTCGCCCGCCGCGATATCCCGACCAGCTACCATCTCGCCGTCGTCCTCGACGATGCGCTGCAAGGCGTCAGCCATGTCGTGCGCGGCCAGGATCTCTATTCGGCGACCGGGGTGCAGCGCCTGCTGCAGGAACTGCTCGGCCTCTCGCCGCCGCGCTATTTCCACCACCGCCTGATTCTTGGCCCGGATGGCCGGAAGCTCTCCAAGAGCTTCAAGGATACCGGCCTAGCCGCGCTTCGCGAGGCAGGCGTGTCGCCGCAGGACGTCAAGCGGCTGCTTGGGCTTTGATTACAAAAGCGCCGATTACAAGCGCGCCATCCCGGCCTTGATCAGCGCCAGCACGCTGATGAAGGAAAAGGCGCCGCCCAGCCCCCAGGCAACCGCCAGCTTGAGATCGCTCAGGCTGATGCCATGCTTGTTGGCGATCACCACCGCGGCAAAAAAGCCGAAGATGAACAGCAGCGTGTTGCCGGTCGGACCGAAGGCGCCCTCTTTCATGATCGCGTCGAGCAAAGTGCCGAAGAAGAAACCGAAGGCGGCGATGATCGCGAAGGCGAACAGAAGCCAGGTTGTCTCCAGATGCAAAAACATGCCTCACCATGGCGCGCCGATGCGCCATGCCCCTGTTGGCACGGTTTGTTGAATTCAACTTAGCTTATGGATCAACCGTTTCGTTTTGCTTGCGGGATTGATCGGCATTAGAGCAATTGCCGTCATCAACCGTTCACCCCGGCAGCTTTCCCCCAATGCAGAGCATCAAGCGGTTCATTCCCGCCTCCTTCGTCGTTCTGTGGGCGACCGGCTTCATCGGCGCGCGCTACGCCATGCCCTGGGCGGAACCCTTCACCTTCCTTGCCATCCGCTTCGTGATCGCGGCGATCCTGTTTGCCGGGCTGACCGTTCTCATCGGCTCGCGCAAGGCGACGCGCGAAGAGGCGCTGCACGCGACGGTGGCCGGCGTCCTCATGCACGGCATCTATCTGGGCGCCGTCTTCTGGGCGATCCACAGGGGCATGCCGGCCGGACTTTCGGCGCTGATCGTCGGCCTGCAGCCGCTGATCACCGCCGTGCTTGCCGGAAAGTTCCTGGGCGAAGCGATCCTGCCGCGCCATTGGGCCGGCCTTGCCGTCGGCCTGCTCGGCGTCGTCATCGTGCTCTGGCCGAAGCTCGGCATGCTGGGCGGCGGCGTCACGCGGGCGACGCTGACCGCCTCGCTCGTCTCGGTGCTCGGCATGAGCGCCGGCACGATCTGGCAGAAGCGCTATGCCTCCGGCGGCGATCTGGTGTCGGCCACGATGTGGCAATATGTCGGCGGCTCCGCCGTGATGATCCTGGGCTCGCTCTTCCTCGAGACGCGCGCCGTCACCGTCAATGGCGAGCTGGTCTTCGCCATGGCCTGGCTGGTGCTGGTGCTGTCGGTCGGCGCCATATTCCTGTTGATGGTGATGATCAGGGACGGCGAGATGTCGAAGGTCGCCTCGCTGTTCTACCTCGTGCCGGCCGTGACCGCGGTCATCGCCTGGGTGCTTTTCGACGAGCAGCTCAACCTGCTGCAGATCGCCGGCATGGCGATCGCCACGCTTGGCGTCGCCCTGGCGACGGCGGGGCAGGACAGGAAGAGGAATTGAAGAATTGAAGAATTGAAGAACTGAGGAACTGAGGAACTGAGGAACTGAGGAACTGAGGAACTGAGGAACTGAGGAACTGAGGTGACAATAACTGGTGCTGATTTTCCTTCTTGATTTCTTCAATTCATCAATTCTTCAGTTCTTCAATTCCTCTTTCCGCCCAACTCAGCCTACCCTCGCCCGCGCCTCAAGATACCGACTGATCGAGGCGTTGAGCTCACCGCCCAGGATGAAGATCGCCGAGATGATGTAGAGAAAGACGACCGCGATCATGATCGAGGCGAGCCCGGCATAGGTCGTCACATAGGACGAGAAATGGTCGAGATAGGTGGCGAAGATCGTCGATCCAACCAGCCAGGCGATGAGCGTGAAGACGATGCCGGGTATGATCGAGACGAAGCGGCGCTTGCCGGCCGGCAGCCAGATATGCACCGAGAACAGCCCGATGACGATCACCGTCGAGGCGATCACGTAACGCCAGATGGTGATCGTGCCCATATAGGGCTTGATCCATTCCAGATGCGCTTCCGCCAGCCGCGCGAGCAGCGGCGCGAACACCAGAAGCACGCTGATGGCGAGAAAGCAGGCAGTGGCGATCAGCACGAAGATGATGCTCTGCACCCTGCGGTGGATGATGCCACGCGTCTCGGTGACCCGGTAGGCGCGGTTGAGCGAGGTGCGCAACGCCTCGATGCCGTTGGACGCGAAATAGGCCGCGAGCAGCACGCCATAGGTCAGAAGGTCGGTGCGTCGCACGGTGAGCACGTTCTGCACCTCATGCGCGATCGGCTTGGCGATCTGCTCCGGCCATGTGTCGAAGACCAGGTGCACGGCCGTGTCGGCGAAGGCGCGCGCGCCGAGGAAGCTGGCAAGCGTGGTGGCGAAGATCAGGAACGGGAACAGCGCCATCAGCGAGGTGATCGCCAGATGGCTGGCCATCGCCCAGCCGTCATCGGTGTTGAAATGGCCGATCGCATCGTAGAGCACGCGCTTGACGGCGACGATATTCCGCAGCAAGGGCCCGCGCTCCGCTCGATTGTGTCAACGCCGCGAATATGGGAAGTGATTGCGGCAAATGGCAACCCCAGGTCCCATAACGCGCCCCGCCGCCGAAGAGTTGCGCACCGTCATCGTCACCGGGGCTTCCTCCGGCATCGGCGCCTATTGCGCGCGGGCGTTGAAGGCGGAAGGCTGGCGAGTCTTCGCCACGGCGCGCAAGCCGGACGATATCGCCGCGCTCGAGGCCGACGGACTGGAAGCCTTCTATCTCGACTACCGGGAACCCCAATCGATCGCGGCGCTTGTCGATGCGGTGCTGGAGCGCACCGGCGGCACGCTTGACGCGCTCTTCAACAACGGCGCCTACGCCCAGCCCGGCGCCGTCGAGGACTTGGCCGTCGCGGCGCTTCGCGAGCAGTTCGAGGCCAATTTCTTCGGCTGGCATGATCTGACCCGGCGCATCGTGCCGGTCATGCGCCGCCAGGGCCACGGCCGGCTCGTCCATTGCTCCTCGATCCTCGGGCTGGCGCCGGTCCGCTTCAGGGGCGCCTATTCGGCCTCCAAGCACGCCCTCGAAGGCCTGATGCTGTGCATGCGCCAGGAGCTAGAAGGCAGCGGCATCCACCTCTCGCTGATCGAGCCGGGACCGGTGACATCGAAGATCGCCAGCAACGGCCTCACCTGGTTCCTGAAAAACATCGATGTCGAGAATTCCGTCCACCGCGCCGACTATCAGGCGCAGCTCGCCCGGCTTCAGGCGGGCGGCAGCGTGTCGAAGCTGAAACCCGGACCGGAGATCGTGCACGCAGCACTTCGCCACGCGCTTCTGTCACAGCGCCCGCGTCCGCATTATGTGGTAACGCTGCCGGCCAGGATCGGCGTGGCGCTGAAGCGCATCCTGCCGGCGTCCCTGCTCTACCGCGTGCTCGCCAGGCGCGCCTGACCGAACCTGAACCGGAGCCAGCCAGATGCTTATCGCCTTGAAGATCCTCGCCATCGTCGCGATGGCCGCCGTGGTGATCGTGCTGGTCCGCGGCCTGATCAACATGATGCGCGGTGGCTCGGGCATCACCTCGAACAAGCTGATGCAGGCGCGCATCATGCTGCAGGCCCTCGCCTTGGCGTTGTTGTTGCTGGTGGTCTATTTCACGCGCAAATAGCGGGGTCTCAGCAATTCCAGGAAAAGTGTGACACGGTTTTCCGTCCGGAATTGCGTCAAATCGCTTAAAGGGGGACGGCATGGTCAAGCTCAACAAGATCTACACCCGCACCGGCGACGACGGCACGACGGGGCTCGGCAGCGGGGAGCGGCGGCTGAAATCGGACCTGCGCGTCGACGCCTACGGCACCGTCGACGAGACCAACGCCTGCATCGGCCTGGCCCGCATCCACACCGCCGCCGAACATCCCGCGATCGACGCCATGCTGTCGCGCATCCAGAACGACCTTTTCGATCTCGGAGCCGACCTCGCCGTGCCGGACGATGGCAAGCCCCTCGAATACGAGCCGCTGCGCATCGTCGCCGCCCAGACCGACCGCGTCGAGCAGGACATCGATGCGCTCAACAAGGAGCTGCAGCCGCTGAAATCCTTCGTCCTGAATGGCGGCACGGCCGCGGCCGCCGCGCTCCATCTGGCCCGCACCGTGGCGCGCCGCGCGGAGCGCCTCATGGTGGCGCTGGCGCAGGATCCGGCCGAGGAAGTCAACCGCGAGGCGCTCAAATACATCAACCGCGTCTCGGATTTCCTGTTCGTCGCCGCCCGTGCGGTCAATGACAATGGAAAGGCCGACGTGCTATGGGTTCCCGGCAAGAACCGCTGAATCCGCAGGCGGGAGGGTCCGATGTTCATCCCGCTCTACGACACCAACAGGCTGCGCCACATCCGGCTGCAATATGTCACCATCGGCCTGATCGTGGCGAATGTGCTGGTCTATCTGGCGACCACGCTTGGCGGCGAGAACTTCACCAATGCCGCGGTCCTCGGCCTGGGCTTCATCCCCTCAGTGGTCCACGACAAGGTCGAGCTATCGCCTGAATTCGTCGTCATTCCCGAAAGCCTCAGCTACCTCACCTATTCCTTCCTGCATGCCGACATCTTCCATCTCGGCGGCAACATGCTGTTCCTCTGGGTGTTCGGCGACAATGTCGAGGATGCGCTCGGCCACGTACGCTATCTGATCTTCTACCTCGCCTGCGCGGCGGCGGGCGCGTTCGTCCAGGGATTGGTGGGCTGGGATTCACAGGTGCCGCTGATCGGCGCCTCCGGCGCCATTGCCGGCGTCGTCGCCGCCTATCTGATCCTCTATCCCCGGGTGAAAGTCTGGGTGCTGGCCTTTGCCCGCATTCCGTTGCGCATCCCGGCTTTCATTCCGCTGATCCTGTGGATCCTGTTCCAGCTCGTGATGTTCGCCGCGGGCGGCGAGGACCAGATCTCCTGGGCCTGCCATATCGGCGGCATCATCGCCGGATCGATCCTGGTGCTGGTGCTGCGCAGCCGCGGCGTGCCGCTGCTGGCCGGCGCCGACGGCGAGCCGGACCCGACGCCCAACATCCAGCAGCCGCCCCTCCCCGTCGAGCCGGCGGGCGGCGATCCGGCGCAGCCGGTCTCGCAATGGGGCCGTGGAGCAGCGACGCCCCGGGACTGAACCGATTTGGGTGTATCGTGGGATATTGACGCGCCGGTTTGCCGCCACTACGGAAACGGCACCGCTGGGCGGATATTCCGCCCGTAATGTCGGCTTTCGACAACTCTGACAGGGCGCACGCTGCTATAGCGCCCCGACTATCTCAGGAGAGGTGACAGGAAAATGAAGATCCTTGTGCCCGTGAAGCGGGTTGTGGACGCCAACGTCAAGGTCCGGGTGAAAGCCGATGGACTGGGCGTCGAGCTTGCCAACGTCAAGATGGCGATGAACCCGTTCGACGAGATCGCGGTCGAGGAAGCGATCCGCATCAAGGAAGCCGGCAAGGCGGAAGAGATCATCGTGGTGTCGATCGGCCCGCAGCAGGCGCAGGAGACGCTCCGCACCGCGCTCGCCATGGGCGCCGACCGCGCCATCCTGGTCAAGACCGACGAGCAGACCGAGCCGCTCGGCGTCGCCAAGGTGCTGAAGGGCGTGGTCGAAGCGGAGAAGCCGGGCCTCGTCATCCTCGGCAAGCAGGCAATCGACGACGATTCGAACCAGACCGGCCAGATGCTGGCCGCACTCCTCGGCTGGGCCCAGGGCACCTTCGCCTCCAAGGTTGAGCTCGCCGGCGATCATGCCAAGGTGACGCGCGAAGTTGACGGCGGCCTGCAGACCGTGGAACTGAAGATGCCGGCGATCGTCACCGCCGACCTTCGCCTCAACCAGCCGCGCTATGCCTCGCTGCCCAACATCATGAAGGCCAAGAAGAAGCCGCTCGACGAGAAGAGCCCGGCCGACTACGGCGCCGACGTCAAGCCGCGCCTCAAGGTGATCAAGACCGAGGAGCCGGGCGGCCGCAAGGCGGGCGTCAAGGTGAAGTCGGTGGCCGAGCTCGTCGAGAAGCTGAAGAACGAAGCCGGCGTGCTCTAAGCGGTCAGGAAAGGATCAAGAAAATGGCAATTCTCCTCATCGCCGAACACGATAATGCAAGCCTTTCCGACCAGACGGCCAAGGCGCTGTCGGCCGCTCTCCAGATCGGCTCGGACGTCGACGTGCTGGTCGCCGGCAAGGGCGCCAAGGGCGCGGCCGACGCCGCCGCCAGGCTGAAAGGTGTCCGTAAGGTGCTGCTCGCCGAGGCCGACGAGCTCGCCGAGCGTCTCGCCGAGCCGACGGCGGCTCTCGTGGTCTCGCTTGCAGGCGGCTACGACACGATCATCGCGCCCGCCACATCCGCCGGCAAGAACATCGCCCCGCGCGTCGCCGCCCTGCTCGACGTCGCGCAGGTGTCGGAAATCATCGAAGTGGTCTCGCCGGATACTTTCAAGCGGCCGATCTATGCCGGCAACGCCATCCAGACCGTGCAGTCGACAGACGCCAAGAAGGTCATCACGGTGCGCACCGCTTCCTTCTCGGCAGCACCCGAAGGCGGTTCAGCCTCGATCGAGTCGGTCGGCGCCGCCGCCAACCCCGGCCTGTCGTCTTTCGTCGAGAACAAGCTCTCCGAGAACGACCGTCCGGAGCTGACCTCGGCCAAGATCATCATCTCCGGCGGCCGCGCGCTCGGCTCCTCGGAGAAGTTCCAGGAAGTGATCCTGCCGGTCGCCGACAAGCTCGGCGCCGCGGTCGGCGCTTCGCGCGCCGCGGTCGACGCGGGTTACGCGCCGAACGACTGGCAGGTCGGCCAGACCGGCAAGGTGGTCGCGCCCGACCTCTACATCGCCGTCGGCATCTCCGGCGCCATCCAGCACCTCGCAGGCATGAAGGACTCGAAGGTCATCGTCGCCATCAACAAGGACGAGGAAGCACCGATCTTCCAGGTTGCCGACTACGGCCTGGTCGGCGATCTCTTCGTCATCCTGCCGGAGCTGCAAAAGGCGCTTTGACGCCGCCAGTTCTGGCATATTAAAATCCGAAGGGTGGGGTAGACGAAGTCGCCCCGCCCTTTTAGTTTGCACTGCACAAAAAGCAGGCCGCCAAGGTCTGAGCCATTCCGGCGGTTTGCATCGGAATTGCTAGGAACAAACAAGCAGGAGCGTTCGGCTTCAACGAGGCGGGATTGCTCCGGACGGGATTGGGGTCATGAGCAAGATCGAGACGATCGGCATTGTCGGCGCGGGCCAGATGGGTGGCGGTATCGCCCATGTCTCGGCGCTGGGCGGCTACAAGGTCCTGATCCACGACATATCGGCCGACCGGATCGAGAAGGGTATCGCCACCATCAGCGGCAACATGGCCCGCCAGGTCGGCTCCGGCAAGCTCGAGGAAAAGGCGCGCAACGAAGCGATGGCGCGCATCTCCGCCGCCCCGGCCATGGCCGATCTCGCCGCCGCCGACCTCGTGATCGAAGCGGCGACCGAAGACGAGACGGTCAAGCGCAAGATCTACGCGCAGCTCTGCCCGCAGCTCAATCCGGAAGCGATTCTCGCCACCAACACCTCGTCGATCTCGATCACCCGGCTTGCCGCCCAGACCGACCGCCCTGAGCGCTTCATCGGCATCCACTTCATGAACCCGGTGCCGGTGATGAAGCTGGTCGAGCTGGTGCGCGGCATCGCCACGGAGGATCAGACCTTCGAGGCGGCCAAGACCTATGTGAACCACCTCGACAAGACGATCACCGTCTCGGAGGATTTCCCGGCCTTCATCGTCAACCGCATCCTTTTGCCGATGATCAACGAGGCGATCTACACGCTCTACGAAGGCGTCGGCACGGTCGATGCCATCGACACCGCCATGCGATTGGGGGCCAACCATCCGATGGGGCCGCTGCAGCTTGCCGATTTCATCGGCCTCGACACCTGCCTGTCGATCATGCAGGTTCTACATGAGGGCCTGTCGGATTCGAAATACCGCCCCTGCCCGCTGCTGGTGAAATATGTCGAGGCCGGTTGGCTCGGCCGCAAGACCAGCCGTGGCTTCTACGACTATCGCGGCGATCATCCGGTGCCGACGCGCTGATCTTTTCCGATTGAGCGTCTTCGCAACGACTCAGGAGGCCGCTGCGAGCGGCAAAGGCGTGACGCCGTCTTTCGAAACGTCGTCAGGCGAAGCTTCGTCCGGAGCGGCGGAAACGCAGCCGCGGCCGGCCGCCTTGGCGGCGTAGCAAGCGGCGTCGGCCCGGGCGATGATCTCGTCGACCTCGCCGCATCCGGCGTGGATCGGCGCGAGCCCGATGCTGGCGCCGATCGAATGCGGGCGCCCGTCCCAACTGAAATTGAGATTACGGATCGCATCGATGATCGAGCGCGCCGCGAGCGGCCCGCGCTCCCCGGCGCCCGATTTGAGAAGGACGGCGAACTCGTCGCCGCCGAGCCGCGCGACGATGTCTTCCGGACCAAGCACATTGAGAAGGGTGTCGGCAACGCGCTTGAGCAGCGCATCGCCCGCGGCATGGCCGCCGGTGTCGTTGACCGCCTTGAAGTGGTCGAGGTCGACGAACATGAACTGGTGCTCGCCGCCATTGAGGCGGCACTGGTCGACACGCTCTTCCATGGTGCGGATGAAGCTCGAACGGTTGGCGAGCCCGGTCAGCGCGTCATGTGCGGCGGCATAGGCCAGCTGGCGCTGCAGCGCGCGTGCGTCGGTGAAATCCTGGAAGACGATGACCAGGCCGCAGAACTCCTCGCGGTCGTTCATGATCGGCGACACCACCTGGCGGATGCTGCAGCGCGTGTCGTCGCGCCGCACCAGGACCGCTCGGGTGTTCTGGTCGCAATGCGGCCGCTCGCCCGCCGGAGGGCGCGAAAGCCCGATCCTGTGCCCGCTCTCCTCATCGACCGCCCAATAGACATGGCCGAGCACCTTGCCCATGGCCTCGCCGACATCGACGCCGGTAAGCTTTTCGGCGATCGGGTTCATGAAGGTGATGCGGTTGGCGGCATCGGTGCAGATCACCGCGTCGCCTATCGACTGCAGCGTCACACGGAGCCTCTCCTTCTCGTCGGCCAGCATGGCCGCGGAAACCTTGAGCCGTTCTTCGGCCTGCTTGCGCTCGGTGATGTCGGTCAAGCTGCCGATGGCCCGGACGAGCCGGCCCTGCGCGTCGCGCTCGATCGCCTTGCCGCGGTCAAGGATCCAGACCCAATGGCCGTCCTTGTGCCGCATCCGGAACTCGGCCTCGAAGAAGGGCGTCTCGCCGTCAAGATGCGCGCGATCCGCTTCGGCGACGATTTCGCGGTCGTCCGGATGGATCATCGTCAGCCAGCGGTCGGGGTCGCCGTCGAGTTCACCATCGGCATAGCCCAGCATCTTGACCCAGGTTTCGGAATAGGTCGTGCCGCCCTTGCGCATGTCGAGGCTCCACATACCTTGCCCGGCGCTGGTCAGCGCGAAATTCCAGCGCGTCTCCGCCTCGGCGATGCGCGCCTCGGCCTGCTTGCGGGCGTCTATGTCCTCGATCTGCGACACGAGATAGAGCGGACGGCCTGTCTCCTCTTCTCGGATGACCGAGCCGGCAAGCTGCGCCCAGACCGCAGTGCCGTCCTTGCGCAGATACCGCTTCTCGAAGTGGAAGGAGTGGATCTTGCCTTCCTTCAGGCTCATCATCGTCTCGCGGCCGATCTGCAGATCGTCGGGATGCGTGATCTGGAGGAAAGTCAGCGCCTCGATCTCCGGGCGTGTGTAGCCGAGCATATCGGCGAAGGCAGGATTGGCCTGAACGATGCGCCCGTCGAGGCCGACAATGGCGACGCCGATCGCCGAATCCTCCATGGCGCGACGAAAGCGCTGCTCGCTTTCGGCGATCTGCCGACCGTCGTCGATGATCCTGCGAATGAACAATCCCGAGAAAAACAGCGTCACGGCCGTGATGGCGACGGATATCTGCAGGCAGACTTTCAGCGCCTCTTCACCGAGCCCCAGCGCCGGCAGCAAGACCGATGCGGCCAGGGCAACCAGTCCCCCTGCCATGAACGCGAACACGGCACGCTTGCCGGCCCGCGGACCTTTCCAGTTCAACCACGCCACGATGCGATCCCACCCAACACGCAACTGCACGTTGCCATAACCCTGGCGGATCGGTTTTAAGGAATGGTTGCGTGGACGGCGGCCATCGCTCCGCCAACCGGCAAACAATTGCCGGCATGATTAAGGTACTGTTTCCAAACAGCATCAAAGGATCAGGGTGCGGCGGCTACCAGCGCACGAACAGCCGGCCGCCAATGGCGCCGAGCAGCGTGAGGAAAGCGATGGCGACCGTATACCAGGTGGCGACGAAGAGCGGCGAATCGTCGAAGCAATGCGCGGCATAGAAGGTTGCCGCGAGCCCGCCCGCGAGCAGGCCGGCCACCGCGCCCGCCAGCACCGGCCGCGTCGGCGCGCCGTAGCGCAGCATGCCGAGGAAAACCGCCAGCGGACCGATGCCGATCAGCGGGATGAAGCTCATGCAGATCATCATGTTGGAACCGATAAGCCGCTTGCCCCAATCGGCCTCGGGCACGACGAAGAGCTCCAGAACCACCGCCAGCACGACCAGAAGCGGCGCGGCGAGCATCCAGGCCATCCTCCGCCCGGTCGAAGCGCCCGGCACCGACAGCGCGCGGATCAGGGCGAAAGCGCTGGCCGCGAGCACCAGCGTAAACACGAATTTCGACATGAAGCGCATCGTATGCATGGCGGGCATGATGTCGGGGCGCGGCCCGATGGTCGCAAAGAAGACCGCCGCGGCGATCACTACGGCCATGCCGACCGCCAGCCACCAGGCCTTGCCGAGCGGCATCGCCTTGTCCCGGGCATCGGCGTCGAGCGCCTTGATGAGATCCTCTGTCCTCATGTCACTGTCGTCCAAACCGTTTGGCGATCGCGGCGAGACCGCGATGCAGCGACACGCGCACCGCCGTCTCGCTGATCCCGAGCTTGCTCGCCGTCTCGCCGATCGAATGGCCGTCGACCGAGATCGACGACACCACCGAGCGCTGCGCCGGCGGCAGCCCGTCGAGCGCCCGGTTGATGTCGCGCTCGCTCACCGTTTCCGCCTCCGGCTCCGCGAAGGTTTCGGCGATCTCATCGATCTCGACCTCGATACGCCGTCCGCGCCGGCGGAAAGCGTCGATCAGCTTGAAGCGGGCAATTGCGTAGACCCACGGCAAGACCGGCGCATCCTCGCGCCAGGTGTGCCGTTTGACGTGAATTGCCAGCAAGGTTTCCTGCACGATATCCTCGGGGTCGACCCCGCCCTGTACGATCTTGCGCCGGACAAAGCCGCGAACGAGAGCGGCAATCCGGTGCAGAAAGTCGGCATACGCCCTTTCATCGCCCGCGATCGCAGCCCTGAACAGCCCGGAGAGCTCGGCCTCGTCCTTGCCGGTCACAGAGTCCACTCCCCCGATTTTCGTGCTTCGGCCCTGGTTTGTTACGTGGCCGGCGAAATAATGTCCAAGCCAAACTACCGCAAAATCACGAAAGTTTGCGGCGCGGCGACCGATTGAAGCAGGGTCACAATGTTGACTACAACAATCAGGTATTGATAGGAGCAGCCATGTTCGAACCCCTGTCTCCAGTTTTAAGGACGATGCCCATGAAAATTGCCCTTTCCACGCTTGCCGGCGCCGTGCTGGCGCTCGGCCTGATCGCCGGCCCGGCCATGGCCGAGGATCAAGGCATCATCGTCTACAATGCCCAGCATGAGAGCCTCGCCAAGGAATGGGCGGCGGGCTTCACCAAGGAAACCGGCATCAAGGTCACGCTGCGCAACGGCGGCGACAGCGATTTCTCCAACCAGATCGTCGCAGAGGGCGCGGCCTCGCCGGCCGACGTCTTCTTGACGGAGAATTCGCCGGCCATGGCGCTGGTCGAGGCTGCGGGCCTGTTCGCGCCGGTCGACGCCGAGACCCTCGCCCAGGTTCCGCAGGAATACCAGCCCTCGAGCGGGAAGTGGGTCGGCGTCGCCGCCCGCAGCACCGTCTTCGCCTACAACAAGGACAAGCTCAAGGAAGACCAGTTGCCGAAGTCGCTGCTTGATCTCGCCGATCCGAGCTGGAAAGGCCGCTGGGCCGCATCGCCGTCGGGCGCCGATTTCCAGGCCATCGTCAGCGCACTGCTGCAGATCAAGGGCGAGGCTGCCACCGCCGGCTGGCTGAAGGCGATGAAGGAGAACTTCACAGCCTACAAGGGCAACTCGACGGTGATGAAGGCGGTCAATGCCGGCGAGATCAATGGCGGCGTGATCTACCACTATTATTGGTTCGGCGATCAGGCCAAGACCGGCGAGAACAGCAAGAATGTCGGCCTGCACTATTTCAAGAACCAGGACCCCGGCGCCTTCGTCTCGGTCTCCGGCGGCGGCGTGCTGGCCTCGAGCAAGCATCCCAAGGAAGCCCAGGCCTTCCTGAAGTGGGTGACCGGCAAGGGCGGCCAGGACGTGCTGAAGACCGGAACCTCGTATGAATATGCGGTCGGCAAGGATGCCCAGTCCAACCCGAAGCTGGTGCCGCTGGCCGATCTGCAGGCGCCGAGAGTCGATCCGGCGACGCTGAATTCCAAGAAGGTCATCGACCTGATGACGCAAGCCGGCTTGCTTTAGTTCGCGTTCGTCCTAAAAGGGCGAACGACCGTGCTCCCGCGGCAATTCGCCTTCCGCGGGAGCGTTTTTGTTTGGAGATCGCTTCGTCGAATGACGATCGGCTGCGCCTCGAGCCGCTTGCGCGGCGTATCAGATCGCTTCCGCCATGCGGCGCCGGCGACATGGCAGCGCGCCTGATGCAGTCGGCGATCGACATGACCCCGGCAAGGTTGCCGGTGGGCGCGATGAAGAAGCGCCGGTCCATGTCATGGATCACGCTCGCCGCGGCTCTGATCTCGCTCATCGCGCTGTTGCCACTCGCCTTCATCGTCTGGATCGCTATCCAAACCGGCTGGGATACGGTGGTGGCGCTGATCTTCCGTCCGCGCGTCGGCGAACTGCTGGTCAACACCGGACTCCTCGTCATCGTCACCGTGCCGATCGCCATCGCGCTGTCGGTGGCGCTGGCCTGGCTGACCGAGCGCAGCGACCTGCCGGGCAATCGGCTTTGGTCGTGGCTGTCGGTCGCGCCGCTCGCCATCCCCGCTTTCGTGCACTCCTATGCCTGGATCAGCTTCGTTCCGGGCCTGCACGGGCTCTGGGCCGGCGTGCTGGTCTCCGTCATCGCCTATTTCCCGTTCCTCTATCTGCCGATCGCCGCCGCGTTGCGCCGCCTCGACCCGGCGCTGGAGGATGCCGCGGCGGCACTCGGTCTTGGCCCGTGGCGGGTTTTCGCCCGCGTCGTGCTGCCGCAACTGAGGCTCGCCATCTGCGGCGGCTCGTTGCTGGTCGGCCTGCATCTCTTGGCCGAGTACGGTCTGTATGTCTTCATCCGCTTCGACACGTTCACCACCGCGATCGTCGACCAATTCCAGTCGACCTTCAACGGTCCGGCCGCCAACATGCTGGCCGCCGTGCTGGTGGTCTGCTGCCTTTTCCTGCTCGTCCTCGAAGTGATGATACGCGGCGAGGAGCGCTATGCCCGCGTCGGTTCCGGCGCCGCGCGCAAGCAACAACGCGCTCGCCTCGGCCGCGCCACCTTGCCATGCCTGCTTTTGCCCGCCGGCGTCGCGCTGCTGTCGCTCGGTGTGCCCTTCGTCACCATAGGCCGCTGGCTGCTCGCTGGCGGCACCGAAGTCTGGCGGTGGGACGAGATCGGCCTGGCCCTCGGCCAGACGCTGTTCCTTGCCATCGCCGGCGCGGTGCTTGCAACCATTGCCGCCATGCCGATGGCCTGGATCTCGATCCGCGCCCCAGGGCGGCTGCAACGCCTGCTCGAGAGCTGCAATTACATCGTCGGCGCCTTGCCGGGCGTGGTCATCGCGCTGGCGCTGGTGACCATCACCGTGCGCGTCGCGCTGCCGCTCTACCAGACACTGTTCACCATCCTGTTCGGTTACGCGCTGATGTTCCTGCCGCGCGCGCTGATAAGCCTGCGCGCCTCGATCGCGCAGGCGCCGGTGGAACTGGAGCGCGCCGCCTCCAGCCTCGGCCGGCCGCCGGTCAAGGCGTTGTGGTCGACCACCGTCCGTCTGTCGGCGCCGGGCGCCGCGGCCGGCATGGCCATGGTGGCGCTCGGCATCACCAACGAGCTCACCGCCACCCAGATGCTGGCGCCCAACGGCACCCGCACGCTGGCGATGGCTTTCTGGTCCTATAGCAGCGAGATCGACTACGCCTCCGCTGCCCCTTACGCGCTGATCATGGTGGCGATGTCGCTGCCGATGACCTGGTGGCTCTACATCCAGTCGAAGCGGATGGCCGGACGATGAGCTTCCTCGAACTCAGCGGCGTCGCGAAAAGCTACGGCCCGGTGACGGCGCTCGCCGGCGTCGACCTGAAAGTCGAAAGCGGCAGCCGCACAGCCATCGTCGGCCCGTCCGGCTGCGGCAAGACCACCTTGCTCAGGCTGATCGCCGGCTTCGAGGCTCCGGACCGCGGCCGCATCGCGCTCGACGGCAAGGTGCTGGCCAATGGCGGCGCCGCCGTGCCGGCACATCGCCGCGGCATCGGCGTGGTCGCCCAGGATGGCGCCCTCTTCCCGCATCTCAGCATTGCCGACAATATCGGTTTCGGCATCGCGCGGAATGCCGATAAACGAGCCGAGCATATCGTCGAGCTCGCTTACATTGTCGGGCTGGACAAGGCGGTCCTGAAACGCCGGCCGCATGAGCTTTCCGGCGGCCAGCAGCAGCGCGTCGCGCTTGCCCGCGCCATGGCGATGAAGCCCAGGCTGATGCTGCTCGACGAGCCCTTCTCGGCCCTCGACACCGGTTTGCGCGCCTCGATGCGCAAGGCAGTGGCCGAGCTCCTGGAGGAGGCGGGCATCACCACCATCCTGGTCACGCACGACCAGGCCGAGGCGCTGTCCTTCGCCAGCCAGGTGGCGGTGATGCGCGACGGCCTGTTCTCGCAGGTCGGCACGCCGCGCGAGCTCTATTTTAAGCCCCGGGACAGGATGGTCGCCGAGTTCCTCGGCGACGCCATCATCGTGCCGGCCAGGATCGCCGACGGCTTCGCCGTGTCGCGGCTCGGCCGCATCGCGGTCGACACGAACGAACGGCGCGATGTCGCGCGCATCATGCTCAGGCCCGAGCAAATCCTGCTCAAGCTCACCTCGCGCGAAGGCATGTCGGGCACACCGGACATGCTGTTCGGCGAAGTGACGGACTGCGAGTTCGCCGGCTCGGTCTGCACCGTCGCGGTGCGGCTGCTCAACAGCCCGGATCCGCCCGATGCCGCGGCGATCGGCAACACGCCGCTCATCCTGCGCAGGACAGGCATGGACGCCCCGGCCGTCGGCGAGATCGTGCGTCTCACCGTCACCGGCAAGGCACATGTGTTCGTTTAGTCTCTAACTTGAAAATAATGCAATTTTGCATTATTTTTGGAAGCTCGGAGGCACATCATGACGACATTGACGGTTACCGCGAGGGGCCAGGTCACCTTCCGGAAGGACGTGCTCAAGCACCTCGGCATCCAGCCCGGCGACAAGATCCGGCTCGATCTTCTGCCCGGTGGACGGGCGGAACTGAAAGCCGATCAGGGCAAGGGCTCCTGGCAGGAGCTGAGCGGGATGCTCAAGGGCAAGACGAACGGCGCACGGCTGTCGATCGAGGAGATCAACGATGCGATCGCCGACGCCGGCGCTTCGAGCGGGATGCGTGGACTCGAGCGCAAGTGAAGGTCAGCCTCGACACCAACGTGCTGTTGCGCCTTGTCGTCGGCGACGACGAAGCGCAGCAGCGGACAGCAGCCGCGACCCTGGAAGAAGCCGAACTGGTCGCGATCAGCGTTCAAGCGCTCTGCGAGTTTGTTTGGGTGCTGGACAGAAGTTACCGGGTCGCACGGCCCGATATATCCGCCTCGATCCGCCGCATCCTCGACATGCGCAACGTCGTAGCCAACCGACCGACGATCGAGGCGGGCCTGGCCGTGCTCGACGCCGGTGGCGATTTCGCCGATGGCGTGATCGCGTTCGACGGTCAGTGGCTCGGTGGCGAAACCTTCGTGTCCTTCGATAGGAAAGCGGTAAAGCTGGTCGAGGGACAGGGAACGCCGACACTGCTGCTCGGGTGATCTACCGCACCCGCTGCCCCGTCGCCGGTGACCAGAGCGGCCATTGCTCCAGGAAATCGTGGCTGTGGATGACGACGCGGGCGCCGTCGATCAGGATGATCGAATAGGCGGGCGGCGCCTGTTCGACCATTTCGTCGCCGACGAGGTCGAGCATGAAGCGGGCATGCAGGCCGCGCTGCACCGAGAACGGAATGCCGGCGACGGTGCCGGCGATGTCGCGGTGGACATGACCGAAGAAGATGTAGCGGACATTGCCATGGCGGGTCAGCACATCGATGAGCCGCTGCGGCTGTTCGAGGCCGAGCGGGTCGAGCAGCGTCAGCCCGAGCTCGACCGGCGGATGGTGCAGGAAAATATAGGCCGCCTTGCCTGCCGCCTCGGCGAGCCGGGCATCGAGCCAGCCGAGCCGGTCATCGCACAGTTCGCCGGTGACGCGGCCTTCGGCCAGGCTGTCGAGGAAGACAAGCCGCCCTTCCGGCGCGTCGAAAACCGACTGGACGAAGCCGTTGCCGTCGGTTCCATTCTCGGGGAAGGCGGCGACGAGGTTGGCGCGCCGGTCGTGGTTTCCGGGCAGCAGACGGAAAGGCACGGTGAGCCGACTCAGCGCCGCCTTCAGGTCGGCATAGCTCTCGGCCTCGCCGTCATCGGTCAGGTCGCCGGTGAAGATGCAGAGCGTCGCATCGCTGTGACGTTGATTGATATGATCGATACATCGATCAAGTCGTTCATTCAGGTTCGCGCCATAGCGTATCTCGCGCCGACGACCGAGATGGACGTCGGTGACCTGGATGATTTTCATTGCATGAACCCTCAAATCAAATTCACAAAGTCGCCGGGGCCGGTTCCGGCACCGAGGCTTTGAACACGTCGAGCCTGCCGCCCGTCTCCGAGGAGAAGAAGTGCAGGTCCGATTCGGCGAACTGCAGGCCGACCGTGCTGCCCGGTTCAGGGTGGACAATCTCGGACGTCACGATGGAGAACGGCGCGCCGTCGAGATCGACATAGATGACCCGGCCGGCGCCCAATTCCTCGATGAGGTCGACGCTCGCCGCCAGCGCTCCGGGCGTGCCCGGCGCCACCATGCGCACCGCCTCCGGCCGGATGCCGACCGCGACTTTCGCGCCGACGGGCAGGCCCGTGCGCGACACGTTGAGCTTGCGGCTGTCGCCGAGCAGCGACAGCCCGTCCAGCGTGACGGTGCCTTCCAGCATGTTCATCGCCGGCGCGCCGACGAAGGTCGCGACGAAACGGCTTGCCGGCCGGCTGTAGACTTCCGCCGGCGTGCCGACCTGCTCGACGCGGCCGCCATTCATCACCACCAGCCGGTCGGCCAGCGTCATCGCCTCGACCTGGTCATGCGTGACGAAGACCGAGGTGGCGCTGAGACGCCGGTGCAGCTTGCGGATCTCGGAGCGCATCTGCACGCGCAGCTTGGCGTCGAGGTTGGAGAGCGGTTCGTCGAAAAGGAACACTTTCGGCTCGCGGATCATGGCGCGGCCCATGGCGACGCGCTGGCGCTGGCCGCCTGACAGCGCCATCGGCTTGCGGTCGAGCAGGTGCTCCAGCTCCAGGACGCGCGCCACCGCCTGGATGCGCTGGGCGCGTTCGGCCGACGGAACGCCTGCCACCTTCAGCGAATAGCCGATGTTCTGCGCCACGCTCATATGCGGGTAGAGCGCATAGTTCTGGAATACCATGGCGCAGCCGCGCTCGCGCGGTTCGAGCTTGTTGACGACCGTGTTGTCGATCGCGATCGTGCCCTCGGAAATCTCTTCCAGCCCGGCGATCATCCTGAGCAGCGTGGACTTGCCGCAGCCCGACGGCCCCAGGATGACGACGAATTCGCCCGAGGCGAAGTCGAGGTCGACGCCGTGCACGACCTGCGTCTTGACGTAGTTCTTCTTGACGCCGCGAATAGTGATGGAGGCCATTTTCCGTCTCCCTTATTTTTCGGTGGCGATCAGGCCGCGCACGAACCAGCGCTGCATCAAGACCACCACGAAGAGCGGCGGCAGCATGATGATAAGCGTGCCGGCCATGGCGATATGCCATTCCGGCGCGCCGCCGACATTGGGGATGAGCTGCTTCAGCTCGGTCACCGCCATCGCGTGCGACTGGTCGGTGGTGATAAGCAGCGGCCACAGATACTGGTTCCAGGCCCACAGGAACATGATGGTGCCGAGCGCCGCCATGTTGTTGCGCGACAGCGGCAACAGGATATCGACGAAGAAGCGCAGCGCGCCGGCGCCGTCCATGCGCGCGGCCTCGGTCAATTCGTCCGGCACGGTCAGGAAGAACTGGCGGTAGAGGAAGGTGCCGGTGGCGGTCGCGATCAGCGGCAGGATCAGGCCGCTATAGGAATTGAGCAGCCCGAGGCTGAGCTGGACCTGAACGCCGGACATCTTCTCGATCAGCCAGGACAGCCCTGTCAGGTCCATGATCGTCTGGTAAGGCTCGAGCACATTGGCGACCACCGCATAGGTCGGCACGATGCGCACTTCGAGCGGCAACATTAGCGTGATGAAGATCAGCCAGAAGATCAGCATGCGGCCAGGATAGCGGAAATAGACGATCGAGAAGGCCGTCAGCGCCGAGATGATCACTTTGCCGGCGGCGACGCCGAACGCCATGATGAAGGAGTTGAAGAGCTTCGGGCCGAGATCGGCCATCGTCCACGCCGTCTTTATGTTGACCCAGAAATCGCTGCCCGGCAGCAGCGACATCGGCACGTCGTTGACGTCCTTCAGATTGTGCGAGGCGGCGATCGCCACAATGACGAACGGCGCCACGCAGAACACGAAGCCGGCGAACAGGATGACATGCGTGAAGAAATTGAGGATCGGGGTGCGCTCGACCATGGCCCGCCTCAACGATAATGCACGCGCCGCTCGATGAAGCGGAACTGGACGATGGTCAGCGCGACGATGAGCAGCATCAGGATGATGCTCTGCGCGGCGGCCCCTGAGTAATCCAGGCCTTTGAAGCCGTCGGAATAGATCTTGTAGACCATCAGGTTGGTGGCGTTGGCCGGTCCGCCGGCGGTCATGATGTCGACGATGCCGAAGGAATCCTGAAAGCTCTCGGTGATGTTGATGACCAGCAGGAAAAAAATGGTCGGCGTGATCAGCGGGAACTGGATGTCCCAGAAGCGCCGGATGACGCCGGAGCCATCCATCGCAGCCGCCTCGATCAGCGAACGCGGGATCGCCTGGAAGGCGGCGAGGAAGAAGATGAAATTATAGCCGACATATTTCCAGGAAAAGGCGATGATGATCGAGGCCATCGCGTCGGCGCCGTCGAGGCCGGGATCCCAGAGGCCCGGCCAGAATTTGTTGACGACAGCCATGAAGCCGGCCTCCGGCGCCAGGATGAAGCGAAACGCCAGCGCCAGAGCCGGCGCGGCGATGCCGTAGGGCCAGATCAGAACGACGCGGTAGAGCCATGAGCCGGCAAGCTGCCGGTCGGTTAGGGCGGCAAGCACCAGCGCGATGACCATCGCCAGGCCCGTGCTGATGCCGGCAAAGATCATGCTGGCGGTGATGGAGTTCCAGTAGTCGGCGTTGGCGAGGATCGAACGGAAATTGTCGAGTCCGACCCAGATGTTGCCGCCGCCCCAGGGCTGCTGCAGCGTCAGCGACCAGTAGACCGCCTGGCCGGCCGGCCAGTAGAAGAAGGTGAAGATCAGGAACAGTTGCGGCACCGCGAACAGGATGCCGATCGTCCATCTGCCGAAAGTGACGCGTTTTTCCATCGATCCGCCGATGCAGTGGAACTCATCAGCCCGCCTTCGCGGGACAGATTAGAGCATGTCTCCCGAAAGTGGGAACCGGTTTCGGGACAAAGACATGCGTGGGATCAAAACCATATGAAATGGCCGCCCGTCGAGGTTCGACGGGCGGCCGTTCCGCTATCCGGGATCAGGGCAGGGTCTTACCCGGATAGGTCTGCTGGAAGCGCTCTAGGATGGCGTCGCCGTTCTTGACCAGCGTGTCGAGGCCTTCCTGCACGCTGACCTTGTTGGCGAAGATCGCCTGCATCTGCGTGCCGAACTCGGCGCGGATCTGGGTGAAGTTGCCGAGGCGCACACCACGGGTGATCTCGGTCGGCTCCGACGCGGTCAGGCTCTCGATCGCCACTTCACGGCCCTTGTAGGGCGCCTTGTCGTAGAAACCGTTGGACTTCATGAAATCGAAGCCCGACTTCGTCACCGGGATATAGCCGGTGTTGGTCGACCAGAACAAAGCGGTCTTGGGGTCGTGGATGAAGTTGAGGAACGCGGCCGCACCCTTGTATTCGGCGTCCGACTTGCCCGACAGCACCCACAGCGAAGCGCCGCCGACCAGCGAGTTCTTGCGCTCGGTGCCGGCATAGACCGGCAGCTCGGCAACGTCCCAGTTCATGCCTTCCTTCTGGGTGCGGCCGACGGTGCCGTGATCGCCGACAGAGGTCAGGATGACCTGGCAGGTGCCGGTCGCGAAGGCCTGTACCATGTCCTGGCCGAGATCCTTCGACTTGATCTTGATCAGGCCGGCGTCATACCACTTCTTCAAGTCGGTGACGTATTGGACGAACTTGGTCTTGTTGACTTCCAGACGGGCGTCGAGACCGTCATAGCCGTTGTTCTTGGTGGCGACCGGCTGGTTGTGCAGCGCCGAGAACTGCTCCATCAGCTGCCAGCTCTCGTTGGCCGAGATGTTGATCGCCATCGGGCACTCATAGCCGGCGTCCTTCAGCGCCTTCAGGTCGGCGCCGACATCTTCCCAGGTCTTCGGCGCCTCGGTCTTGCCGATCTTGGCGAAGGCGTCCTTGTTCCAGTACATCAGCGCCGTCGACGAGTTGAACGGGAAGGACAGCATCTCGCCCTTCGACGTCGCGTAGTAGCGGGCGATGCCGGGGAAATAATCGCTGTAGTCGATTTTGTAGCCGTTCTCCTCCATCAGCTTGTCGGCGGGCTTGTAAGCGCCCGACAGCATCATGGTGGCGGTGCCCACGTCATAGACCTGGACGACGGTGGGCTGCTTGCCGGCGCGGAAGGCGGCGATCGTGTTCTGCAGCGTGGCGTCGTAATTGCCCTGGCTGGTGCAGACGACCTCGTAGTCCTTCTGGGACTCGTTGAAGTTCTTGCACAGCGTGTCGACAACGCGGGCGAGGTCGCCCGACAGGCCGAACCAAAAATCGAATTTGACCGGCTCCGCAAACGCGGGAACCGCGAGCGCGGTGCTGAGCGCGCCGGCGGCAAGGGCAGCGAAGCCCCGCTTGATGATCGTCATGGTTTTCCCTCTTGAGTGGCAGTGTGACAAGGGTTTTGCGCAAGTCCTTGCCCGCTCTCATAGAGAAGGTATGTGACAGTTCTGTTGTGGGCCCGAAGCCCCTGTGGACAGCCAGTCTCTCCTCCCCCTGGCAGCGGTCGCGCCGGCATGAAAACGTCACATCGGCGCTCTAGGAAGCTAGGGCGCCTCGAAGCGGCGAAAAGACCTACGTCGTTAACCGGCTAACTGGATGAGAAGAGACATGCTGGTCCCGCAGCTCACGCACGTGCCCGTCACCGCCCGCAACGCGATGCGGGACGGCCCGCGCGACAGCGCCACCCATCTGCGCCACGCCGCCGCCGTTCCGGCCCTCGGCGAGATCGAGATCGGCGGCCAGGCGTCGCGCGGGAGCGCCGGCGAGAGCCTGACGGTGATGGCCTGGAACGTCGAGCGGCTGCGTCATGTCGATGCCATCGCCACCACGATCGCCGGCCAGGCGCCGCACGTCGTGCTGCTGTCCGAAGTCGACAAAGGCATGGCGCGCTCAGGCAACGGCCATCTTTTGAGCCGGCTTGCCGATCGTCTGGGCCATTCCTATGCCTATGGCGTCGAGTTCCTGGAACTCGGCACCGGCAATGAGGCCGAGCAGGCGGCAAATGGCGGCGCCGAGAACATCGAGGGCTTCCACGGCAACGCCATAACCAGCGCCGTCCCGCTGCTGCGGCCCTTTCTCGTTCGCCTGGACGCGGCCGGCGCCTGGTTCCTGCCGGAGCACGGCCAGCCGCGCGTCGGCGGCCGCATGGCGCTCGGCTGCCAGGTGATGGTCGGCGACCACCGGGTCACCGTCGTTTCGGTCCATCTCGAGAACCGCACCAATCCCGCCGGCCGCGCCGACCAGACGCGCCATCTGCTCGATGCCATCGACAGATATGATGCGGAAGCGCCGGTGCTGATCGGCGGCGATTTCAACACGCTGACCGCCACCTATGAAGAGCGTCACGCCGATCCGGCCGCATGGCGGGCCCGCATTGCCGCCGAACCCGACCGGCTGATGTGCCCCGATCGCCACGAGCCCCTCTTCGCGATCATGGCTGAACGCGGCTACGACTGGCGCGATGCCAACGCGTTCGACAAGCCGACCCAGCGGCGCGTGGCAGGCGACGCCACACCTGCCGGCCACATCGACTGGTTCTTTATCCGCGGCCTTTCGGCAAGCGCGCCGGCGACGCTGCCGGCGGTGCTGCCGGACGGCAGCCCGAGCGCCGACCACGAGGCGCTGGTGGTGACGGTGCGGGTGAGGTGACGGCGTTCGGACGGATGCAGCACGGAGCGAGCCGCTCTATCCGTCCGGAGGTACAACCTGGGACGCACGCATTGGTTGCGGGCGGCATAATCGATTCTTCAGGCGTCCGGCCCTAATCAATCCCGTTGCCTCGATTGATGCGGGAAGATCAGGTGAAGGAAGATGCTGACCGTCTATAATTGTATCGTGAACGAGCACGATCTAAGACTGGTCGCACTGGCCGCGCTCATTTGCGGAATTTCCTGTTTCGCCGCTGTCAATCTGCTCCGCCATGTCGTGCAATCGACCAGCCGGAACCGTTATGCATGGCTGCTGATTGCGGCAGCCTCGACCGGGTTCGGCATCTGGGCGACGCATTTCATCGCCATGATCGCCTTCACGCCCGGGATACCCAACGCCTACAACGCGGAGCTCTCGGTCGCTTCGCTGGCGGTTTCCGTTCTGCTGACGGCCGCCGGCATGTGGATTGCGACCGTGCGCGGCGGCATCGACCACTATCTCGTCGGTGGCGCCGTGCTCGGCATCGGCATCGCGGCGATGCACTATACCGGCATGGCGGCTTTCGAGGTCGAAGGCCGGATCGGCTGGAACCAGCTGCTGGTCGCCGCCTCGCTGGTCTCGGGCGTAGTGCTTGCCGCGCTCTCGCTGCTTGTCGTGCTTCGCCGGCCATCGACCCTGGCGACGGTTTTCGGCGCCGTCCTGCTGACGCTGGCGATCTGCACGCTGCATTTCATCGCCATGGCCGCCGTCTCGATCTACCCGGATTCCTCCATAGAGATCTCGAAATTCACGATAGCGCCGATGTCGCAGGCCTTCGCCGCCGCCACGGCAAGCCTCGTCATCCTGGTGCTGGCGGCCACGGCGCTATGGATCGATCTGCGCTTCCGCCGTCACAGGGTCGAGGCGGAACGCATGCATGGCCTCGCCAATGCCGCTGTCGAAGGCCTCATCGTCTGCGACGGCAACCGCATCGTCAGCGCCAATGACAGCATCGCTGCGCTGAGCGGCATCGCCGCCGGCACGCTGAACACGATGACGCTGGGCGACCTGTTCGGCGAGCGGATTGCGTCGGCTATCGCCGCCGGTAACGGACAGGCGCAGGAAGCCGACCTCCGCAGCCGGGACGACAACCGGATACCGGTAGAGCTGATCGCCAGGAGCATCGACTATTGCGGCAAGGCGCATCTGGTCGTGGCCGTGCGCGACATACGCGAACGCAGGAAGGCCGAGCAGGAGATCATGCGGCTTGCGCATTACGACCCGCTCACCGGGCTTGCCAATCGCCGCAGCTTCACCAGCCGCCTGGAAGCCGAGATCGCCGCGTCAGCTGAAGGCGGCAAAGGCGGCCAGCTGGCGCTCATGCTGCTCGACCTCGACAGGTTCAAGGAAGTGAACGACCTCTTCGGTCACGCCGCCGGCGACGCCGTGCTCCAGAAGGTGGCGCACTGCGCCTCCAGCGTGCTGCGCCACGGCCAGATGCTGGCCCGGCTCGGCGGCGACGAATTCGCCATCATCGCCCCTAACCTTCCCGATCCGCAGGCGGCCGGCCGCATCGCCGAAGCCGTGCTTTCGGCGCTGCGCCAGGAAAACCGGCTGTCGCCCGGCGGCATGGTGTCGGCCAGCATCGGCATCGCACTCTATCCGCTCGACGCCGACGAGCAGGCGGCGCTGGTCAGCCATGCCGACACTGCGCTCTATCGCGCCAAGGCTGAAGGCAAGGATACTTTCCGCTATTTCGAGGCCTCGATGGGCGCCGAGGCGCGCGACCGGCGCAGCCTGGAGCAGGACCTGCGCCAGGCCGTGGCGCGCGGCGAATTCCGGCTCGTCTACCAGCCGCAGAAGGAAATCAGCAGCGGCAGGATGGTCGGCTTCGAAGCCTTGCTGCGCTGGCAGCATCCCGAACGCGGCGAGGTTTCGCCTTCGGTGTTCATCCCCGTGGCCGAGGACAGCGGTTCGATCGCCCAGATCGGCGAGTGGGTGCTGGCGACCGCCTGCAAGGAGGCTGCGACGTGGAAGAACCCGCTGACGATTGCCGTCAACGTCTCGGCGGTGCAGCTCCACAATCCCGATTTCAGTCGCAAGGTGCATGAGGTGCTGCTGCGCACCGGCCTGATAGCGGGCAGGCTCGAGCTCGAGATCACCGAGACGGCGCTGGTGAAGGACATGCCGCGCGCGCTGGCCACCTTGCGTCAGATCAAGGCGCTCGGCGTGCGCGTGGCGATGGACGATTTCGGAACCGGCTATTCCTCGCTGTCCAACCTGCGCGCCTTCCCCTTCGACAAGATCAAGATCGACGGCTCTTTCATCAAGTCCGTCGACCGCAACGGCCAGGTCGCGACCATCGTGCGCGCCGTGCTTGGCCTGGGTCGCGGCCTCGGCCTGCCGGTCCTGGCCGAAGGCGTCGAGACGCTGGACGAGCTGCGTTTCCTCGACGCCGAGGATTGCGACATCGGTCAGGGATATTTTCTGGGCAGGCCCGGCCCGATCGAGGCGTTCGGTGAGCTGACGGGTGTTCGGGCGGCCGATGACAGCATCATGGAAGGCGTCGTCGTCGAGGCGACCGCCAAGGTCGAAAACGTCCGCAGTGGCAGCATCCTGATGCTGCAGCCGGCCGCGGCCGCGCGTTCAGCCTAAGCAAATTCCAGGAAAAGTGCGTAGCGGTTTTCCGTCCGGAATTGCGTCAATGCAAAAAGACTACACGGTCACGGCGCGAGCGCCGCTTCCACCAGCCGCTTGGCGTCCGGGCTCGACCACTCGGCCGGGCCGTTCATATGCGCGATCAGGCAGCCATCGCCGTCGATCAGCATGGTCACGGGAAGTCCGAGCGCCAGGCCGCGCGTTTTCGCCTCGTTGAACAGGGCGATCGTCGGATCGCGGTAGAAGCCGAGCGTCTCGACGCCGATCTCCTTGAGGAACTTTTTCGGCTTGGTATCGTCGCCGGTGTCGACATTGACCGCGATCACCTCGAAGGCGCTGCTGCCCTTCTCCTTCTGCAGCGCATCGAGCGCCGGCATCTCGGCGCGGCACGGCGCGCACCATGTCGCCCACAGATTGAGCAGCACCGTCTTGCCGGCATGGTCGGCGATGGTCATCGGCTTGCCGTCGGGACCGTTGAAGGCCAGGCTCTTCAGCGATTGTGGCGGATCGGCCGGCTGCAGCGCCGCGACCTGGCCGACGGCCTTGGCGGCGATCTGCTTGGCGCGCCCGGCCTTGGCCGCGCAGGCGGCATCGTCCTTGCCGGAGGCCGCGGCGACCTTCTCGGGAGCGTTGTTGCCAGAACCGCTCTCGCTGACATATACCGCCACCGCGCCGGCCAGCACGCCCGCCACCAAGGCGGCGAGGATGAGGCGCGCAGCCGGAAAAAAGAATCTCTTGCCGTCTGCCATTTCAAAACTGCTCCGGAGCACGGGTTATAGCGATGAGCGACAAGAAGGCCAGCAACCAGATGTGGGGCGGACGTTTTGCCTCGGGTCCGGCCGCGATCATGGAAGCGATCAACGCGTCGATCGGCTTCGACCGCAAGCTCTATGCGCAGGACATAAGCGGATCGATCGCCCATAGCGAGATGTTGGCCGAAACGGGCATTATTTCGGCGGCCGATCAAGAAAAAATCGCTCACGGGCTGAACACGATCCTGAAAGAGATCGAGGCCGGCACGTTCGAATTCTCGACCAGGCTCGAAGACATCCACATGAATGTGGAAGCCCGCCTTGCCGACCTGATCGGTCCGGCGGCCGGCCGCCTGCACACCGCGCGCTCGCGCAACGACCAGGTGGCGGTCGACCTCAGGCTCTGGGTCAAGCAGGAGTGCCAGCGTGTCGCCGAAGCGCTGAAGGACCTGATCGCCGCCTTCCTCGAACGCGCCGAGGAGCACGCGGCGACCGTCATGCCCGGCTTCACCCATATGCAGGCGGCGCAGCCGGTGACCTTCGGCCACCACTGCATGGCTTATGTCGAGATGTTCGGCCGCGACCTCTCGCGCGTCCGCGACGCCATCGAACGCATGGATGAAAGCCCGCTGGGCGCGGCGGCCCTTGCCGGCACCAGCTTTTCCATCGACCGCCATATGACGGCGAAGGCGCTGGGTTTCCGCGAGCCGACGCGCAATTCGCTGGACAGCGTCTCGGACCGCGATTTCGCGCTCGAGTTCCTGAGCCTCGCCGCGATCTGCGCGACGCATCTCTCCAGGCTCGCGGAGGAGATCATCATCTGGTCGACGCCGCAATTCGGCTTTATCCGGCTCTCGGATTCCTTCTCCACCGGCTCCTCGATCATGCCGCAGAAGAAGAACCCGGACGCCGCCGAGCTGGTGCGCGGCAAGACCGGCCGCGTCAACGGCCATCTCGTCGGCCTTTTGACGGTGATGAAGGGCATGCCGCTGACCTATGGCAAGGACATGCAGGAGGACAAGGAAGCGGTCTTCGACGCCGCCGAGACGCTAGACCTGATGCTGGCGGCGACGACCGGCATGGTGCGCGACATGACCGTCAACGCCGCCGCCATGAAGAAGGCGGCCGGCGCCGGTCACGCCACCGCGACCGACCTTGCCGACTGGCTGGTGCGCAATCTGGGCCTGCCCTTCCGCGAGGCCCACCATGTCACCGGCCGCGCCGTGGCGCTCGCCGAGGAGAAGAAGGTCGGGCTGGAGAAGCTCTCGCTGGGCGACCTGCGCTCCATCCACCCCGGCATCACCGACGGCATCTTCTCGGTGCTTGCCGTACAGAATTCGGTGAAGAGCCGGGTGAGCTTCGGCGGCACCGCGCCGTCGGAAGTGCGAAAGCAGATCCGCTACTGGAAGAAGCGGCTCGCCAAGGCTTAATGCATGTCGCCCGGAAGTGTGCAGCAGTTCTGGGACAACGACATGCATCAAAACAAATGCATGTCGCCCAGAAGTGTGTAGCGGTTCTGGGACAACGACATGCATCAAAACAATTGCCGGGATGCAAAGCGCTGAAAACTCGGCTAAAAGCGGCAGCACAACAATCAGTTTCGAACGGATGGATCGATGACCCGTAGCAGGATTTTGGTGACGCTGGCGTTGCTGGCGGCGGTTGTCACCGTCACGGCCTGCGGCAGGAAGACCGGCCTCGACACGCCATACGAGGCGGCGGTGCAGGCGCGCAAGGATGCGGAAAAAGCCAAGCAGCCGGTGCCGCCTGAGCCGGAAAAACCGGTCAAGGACAGGAAATTCATCCTCGATCCCCTGCTCTAGAGCCGATGAGATCGACCCGATCTCATACCGCTCCAACTTCCGGAACCGAACCTCGTGAACCATTTCGATTACCGCGACGGCGTGCTCCATGCCGAGGACGTCGCGATCCCTGATATCGCTGCCGCGGTCGGCACGCCCTTCTACTGTTATTCGACGGCGACGCTGACCCGGCATTTCCGCGTCTTCAGGGAGGCCTTCGCCGGCCTCGACGCGCTGGTCTGCTACGCCATGAAGGCGAACTCCAACCAGGCCGTTCTGAGGACGCTGGCCAAGCAGGGCGCGGGCGCCGATGTGGTCTCGGAAGGCGAAATGCGCCGCGCCTTGGCCGCCGGCATACCGGCCGGCAAGATCCTGTTTTCCGGCGTCGGCAAGACCGCGCGCGAGATGGACTTCGCACTTTCGGCCGGCATCCTCTGCTTCAACGTCGAATCCGAGCCTGAGCTCGAGCTTTTGTCGGCGCGCGCCGTGGCGCTCGGCAAGGTGGCGCCCATCTCGCTGCGCATCAATCCGGATGTTGATGCCAGGACGCACAAGAAGATCTCGACCGGCAAGGCCGAAAACAAGTTCGGCATCCCATGGCAGCGCGCCCGGCAGGTCTATGCCCGCGCGGCTGAATTGCCGGGCATCAAGGTGACCGGCATCGACACCCATATCGGCAGCCAGATCACCGAATTGCAGCCCTTCGACGACGCCTTCGCGCTGCTCGCCGAGTTGGTCGGCACGTTACGCGCCGACGGACATGCGATCGAGCATGTCGATCTCGGCGGCGGCCTCGGCATTCCCTACCGTGTCGACAACAGCCCGCCGCCATTGCCCGATGCCTATGCCGAGATCGTTAGGAAGCACGTCACCAGGCTCGGTCTCAAGGTGATGTTCGAGCCCGGCCGCCTGATCGTCGGCAATGCCGGCATCCTGGTGTCTGAGGTGATCTATGTGAAGGAAGGCGACGCCAAGAACTTCCTTATCGTCGACGCCGCCATGAACGACCTGATCCGGCCGACGCTCTATGACGCCTTCCACGACATCCGGCCGGTGGTGCAGCCGCACGCCTCGACGGCGCGCATGAAGGCCGACGTCGTCGGCCCGGTCTGCGAGACGGGCGACTTCATCGGCCTCGATCGCGATCTGCCGAGATTGAAGGCGGGCGACCTGATCGCCGTTTCCACCGCCGGCGCCTATGGCGCGGTGCAGGCCGGCACCTACAACACCAGGCTTCTGGTGCCGGAGGTTCTGGTCGACGGCGACCGCTTCCATGTCGTGCGGCCGCGCCAGACCTACGAGGACCTGATCGGACTGGATTCTATCCCCGACTGGCTGAAGTAACCGACTGGCGACGACGCTTTAAGGAGCAAGCCATGCTGGAAAAAAAGACGATCACGCGCGAGCGCATCGCCACTGTCGAACCGCGCATCCGACCCTATGTCCGCCACACGCCGGTGATGCGCGTCGACATGGCGGATTTCGCCCGGCCTGCCTTTCCGGTCGACCTGAAGCTCGAATGCCTGCAGCATTCCGGCTCGTTCAAGGCGCGCGGCGCCTTCACCAACCTGCTCGAACGCCAGGTGCCCAAGGCCGGTGTAGTCGCCGCTTCCGGCGGCAATCATGGCGCGGCCGTCGCCTACGCCGCCATGAAGCTCGGGCACAAGGCCAGCATCTTCGTGCCCGAGGTCAGCCCACCGGCAAAGCTCGCGCGCATCCGCGGCTACGGCGCCGAGCTGATGGTCGGCGGCGCCCGCTATGCCGAGGCGCTGGCCGCCAGCGAGGAATTTGCCGCCAGAACCGGTGCCCTGCAGGTGCACGCCTTCAACCAGGAGGAAACGCTGCTCGGCCAGGGCACGCTCGGCCTGGAGATCGAAGCCGATTTGCCCGAAATCGACACGCTGCTGGTCGCCGTCGGCGGCGGCGGTCTGATCGGCGGCATCGCCGCCTGGTTCTCGGGGCGTATCCGCATCATCGCCATCGAGCCCGAGGGCGCGCCGACGCTCTACCGCGCCTTGGAGGCCGGAGAGCCGGTCGATGCGCCGGCCGAAGGCATCGCCGCCGATTCGCTGGCGCCGAAGCGCGTCGGCGAAATGATGTTCCCGATCGCCGAGGCCTTCGTCGAACGTTCGATCCTGGTCAGCGACGACGACATCGTCGCGGCGCAGAGGGCGTTGTGGGACCGCGTGCGAATCATCGCCGAGCCGGGCGGCGCCGCCGCCTTCGCCGCCATGCTTTCCGGGCGCTATGTGCCCTCGGAAGGCGAGCGCGTGGCTGTCCTGGTTTGCGGTTCCAACACGAATCCGGCCAATTTCTGATCATAACCCGGCCAAACCGCTTCACGTTTTTGGAACCCGCCTCGCCTTTGCCGTGTTTGTTGGTATCCTTCTGCTGATGACGTCCGGGCTATCGTGCCCGGGCAGGAAGGGCCGATGACCGAACGACCCAGTTCCAGCGGCGAACGCGGCTTGGCCGGGCGCCTGGCGCTCAGCCGGTTGGCGACGCGGGCCTCGATCCTCTTCGAGCGCGCCTGGCCGCTCGTGCTGCCGCTGTTGATCGTCGTCGGCCTGTTCCTCAGCTTTTCATGGTTCGGCCTGTTCCCGCGCCTGCCGGACGCGGCGCGCATCGGCCTTCTGATCCTGTTCGCGCTGGCGTCGGTCGCGGCGCTCTATCCGCTGCGCTTCTTCCGCTTGCCCTCGGCAGCCGAGATCGACCGCCGCATCGAGGCGGCGAACGAATTGCTGCACAGCCCGGTGCAGGTGCAGACCGACCGGCCGAGCGGCGCCGAAAGCATCTTCTCGCAGGCGCTGTGGCGCGAGCACCAGAAGCGCATGGCCGAGCGGCTTTCGAGCTTAGGTGCCGACCGGCCGCGCACCGGCGTGCCGGATTATGACCGCTGGGGCCTGCGCGCCGTGGCGGGGCTGCTGTTCGTCACCGCTTTGGCCTTCTCCTTCGGCCCCTTTGGCGGCAAGGTCGGCGACGCCTTTGTCGCCCGCGCCGTGCACGATGCCGTGCCGCCGCGCATCGACGCCTGGGTGACGCCGCCCGCCTATACCGGCAAGGCGCCGCTGTTCCTGACGGCCGATGCCAACCAGGCCGTCCAGACCTTTTCCGTTCCGCAAGGCAGCGACGTTTCGCTGCGCGTCACCGGCGGCTCGGGCGAGGAAACGCTGAACTATGCCGATCAAGGCGGCAATGACCGCGCCATCGAGCCCGCGGCGCCCCCAGCAGCCAAGGGGACTGCGCCCGCTGCCACAAGCCAGACGGCGCCAAACGTCAGCCAGTTCTCCGGCAAGCTGAACACCAACGGCACGCTGACGCTGAAATCCGGCGATAGCGATCTCGGCCGCTGGGCCTTTGCGGTCATCCCCGACAAGCCGCCGACGATCCGCTTCGTCGGCGAGCCGAAGCGCGCCGTCAACGGCGCCATGGAGCTCAACTACCAGATCGACGACGATTACGGCGCGGCCTCCGCTAAGGCCGTTTTCGAACTGTCCGACCCGCCGGCCGCGAATGCGCATCCGCTTTATGGCGCGCCCGACATGCCGCTGACCCTGCCGCGGCGCGGCGGCAAGGCGAGCGCGGCCAAGACGACCAAGGACCTGACCGAGCATGTCTGGGCCGGCGGCAACATCAAGCTGACGCTGAGCGTCACCGACGATGCCGGCCACACCGCGACCAGCGACACCAAGACGCTTGTCATGCCCGAGCGGCCCTTCGCCAACCCGCTGGCCCGCGCGGTGATCGAACAGCGCCGGTTGCTGGCGCTCGACACCAATGCCAAGCCGCGCGTCCTAGACCTGATGGACGCGATCACGCTGCGGCCCGAGGACACGTTCGACAACATGTCCAACTACCTCGCCATCATGAGCGCACGGAGCCGGCTGAAGCTCTCCGAGAGCGATGACCAGTTGCGCAACGTTGTCTCCTATCTCTGGGAGATCGCGCTCGGCATCGAGGAAGGCAATCTGTCGGCCGCCGAGCGCCGGTTGCGCCAGGCGCAGCAGGCGTTGCAGGACGCCATCAAGAACGGCGCCAGCGATCAGGAGATCGAAAAGGCGATGAAGGAACTGCGCGAGGCGATGAACCAGTTCCTGCAGGAATTCGCCCAGCGCGCGCAGCAGAACCCGAACGCGCCGCAGATGCAGCAGAACGGCCGCGAGCTGCGCCAGAGCGATATCGACCGCATGATGGATCAGATCGAGAATCTGGCCAAATCGGGCGATCGCGACAAGGCGCAGCAGCTTCTTTCCGAGCTGCAGGACATGATGAACAACCTGCAGGCCGGCCGCCAGCAGCCGGGCGGCGAGCAGGACAGCGAGCTGCGCCAGCAGATGGACAAGCTCGGCGATATCATGCGCCGCCAGCAGGAAATGATGAACGACACCTTCCGCCTCGACCAGATGCAGCGTGGCTCGCGCGACAATGGCGAACAACAATTCGGCGAGGATGGCGAGCAACAGCAGCAGGGCCAGGACGAGCAACGGCCAGGTCCCGGCCAAGACCGCGATCCGCTGGGACGGCCGAAAATGTCGCCGAAGGACCTCGCCGATGCGCTGAAGCAGCTGCAGGAAGGCCAGGGCCAGCTGCAAAGCGAGCTTGATCAATTGAAGAAGGGCCTCGAAGGCATGGGCATGCAGCCCAATGAAGGCTTCGGCGAGGCCGGCAAGTCGATGGGCGACGCCGAACGATCGCTTGGCCAGGGCGATGGCGACCAGGCCGTCGGCCACCAGGGCCGCGCGCTGGAAGCGCTGCGCCGCGGCGCCAAGGACATGATGAAGCAGATGCAGGCCATGCAGGGCGACCAGGGCGGCGGCGAGCAGGGTGGCCGCGAGCAGAATGCCGACCGCGATCCGCTGGGACGGCCGCGCGCCACCAACGGCCCTGATGACGGCACCTCGGTCAAGGTCCCCGACGAGATCGACGTGCAGCGCGCCCGCCAGATCCTCGACGCGATCCGCAAGCGGCTCGGCAACGCACTTAGCCCCGACATCGAGCGCAGCTACCTCGAACGGTTGTTGGAACTGAAATAAGCCCACCTTCCGGATTGCCGTCGCCCATGCCGAAGCTTGGAACCGTCACCCCGATCCTGCGCATGTTCGACGTCGCCAAGGCGCGCGAATTCTATCTCGACTTCCTCGGCTTCGAGGTCCGTTTCGAACATCGCTTCGACGACAATGCGCCGCTCTACATGGGCATCGCCCGCGACGGCTGCGAGTTGCATCTGAGCGAGCACCACGGCGACGGGTCGCCGGGCGTGCACATTCGCGTCGAAGTAGCCGACATCGCGGCGCTGCATCGCGAATTGACGGCGAAGAAATACCGCTACGCGCGACCGGGATTGGAAGAGACGCCTTGGCGGACACGGGAGGTCACGGTCGGCGACCCGTTCGGCAACCAGCTGACTTTCTACGAGGACATGCCGGACCGATAGACGGGCAACCGGACCGATGCCTGAGCATTCCGCGTTTCCGTGAAACGGCGAAACGCTCTGGCTGCTATAGCCCGATCGTCGCGCCCATCTGCCTTGTCAGCATGAACGCCTCGCGGATCGCGTTCTCCATGCCGTCGATCGCATCGCCGGTCGCCTGCGGATTGCGGTGCAGCACGACGTTGGAGGAATCGATGTCGCCGAAGCCGTCGGCAGCCGTCAGCTCGCGGCAATCTTCCGGGATGTTGCTGCGCGAGATCGGCGCGATGGCAAGGCCGGAAGTGACCGCGAGCGTCAGGCCGCCATTGGTGTCGCTGGTGTAGGCCACGCGGTAGTCGAGGCCGCGCTGCTGCAGCGACTTGATGGCGAAGTCGCGGCACCAGCCGTTGCGGCTGTAAAGCGCGATCGGCACCGGCCGTTCCTCATGCATGTGGTGCAGCGTCGATGTAACCCAGACCGTCGGGTCGTGCATCAGCACCTCGCCGCCGGAAGAGCCCTCCCATTCGAACACCACGGCGAGGTCGAGCTCGCCGGCCGCGAGCGCCCGCACCTGCGAATCCGAGTGCGCGTAGCGCACCGTGACCTCGACGCGCGGATGCCGCTTGGCAAATTCGCCCAGCGCCCGCGACAGGATCGAACGCCCATATTCGGCCGGGATGCCGATGCGCACCAGCCCGCCGAGCGGCGGCGCCACCAGCGAGGCCGCCGTTTCGTCGAGCAGCGAGACGATCCGGCGCGCGTTGACGATGAGCTCGCCGCCACGGCGTGTCAGCGCCACGCCGCGCGAGCCGCGTTCGAACAGATCGTCGCCGACCATGTCCTCGAGCTTCTTCATCTGCATGGACACGGCCGATTGCGTGCGCCCGGCCTTCTCCGCCGCACGGGTGAAATTGCCGGTCTCGGCCACCGCCACGAAGGTGCGCAGGAGGTCGCTGTCGAGCACGGGCTTCATCGAATTCCGCCATAAGCAAATTTGATTGCAGGCATCATTCCAATTCGTTTGCAAGATGTCAAATGCCGCAGGATAGTCGCGTCACCCATTGGATATGCGACCGCGAAATCGGCCGCGGACCAATCGAAGAGTCCTCACTCGTACCCGCTGCCTGAAAACGGTAGCGGGTTCTTTTTGCTGATAAAATGCGGCTCGCGGGGGGCCGATACCGATGCGGAACCGGACGGTGCTTGGCATTCTGAGCCTCTGCCTCGGCGTGCTGGTTTTTTCGTTGCAGGATCCGCTGGTGAAGGCGGTGTCGGGCGGCTATCCGGTGACCGAGGTGATGGCGATCCGCGCCATCGTCGCGTTGCCGATCCTGATCGCCATCGTCCAGGCCGATGTCGGCCTGAAGGCGGTGCTGTCGAAGCGCTTCGGCATGCTGACGCTGCGCGCCTTCATCCAGTTCTCGTCCTACACGGTCTACTATCTGGCGATCGCCGCCTTGCCGCTGGCCGATGCGGTGGCGCTCTATTTCATGGCGCCGCTGTTCATCATGGCGATGGCCGGTCCCTATCTCGGCGAACGCGTCTCCTGGAAGACGCTGGCGACGGTGCTGATCGGCCTGGTCGGCGTCCTGGTGATGGTGCGCCCCGGCGCCGGCGTGTTCGACTGGGCGGCACTGTTGTCGCTGGGCTCGGCCTTCCTTTACGGCTTTTCGCAACTGATGGCGCGCCGCATCGGCGACACCGAATCGTCGACCGTGATGGCCTTCTACCAGAACGGCGCCTATCTCAGCGGCGCAATTGCCGTCGCGACCGTCTTTCATCTCGCCGGCATCACCCATGCGGCGCATCCGAGCGTCGAATTCCTGGTGCGGCCGTGGGTTTGGCCGACAATGCCGGACTTCCTCAAGATGGCCGCCTGCGGCCTCGTCGCGTCCGCCGGCATGATCCTGTTGTCGCAGGCCTACCGGATGGCGCCGGCCAACCGCGTCGCCACCTTCGAATACACCGGCATCCTATGGTCGCCGCTGTGGGGTTTCCTGTTCTTCGCCGAAGTGCCGCGTGAAACCACCGTGCTGGGCGCGGCGCTGATCATCGGCGCCGGCCTGCTTGCGCTCAGCGGCGGGCGTCGGCGAAATGCTGCGCCGGCAGCCGGCGCGGTCTCAGGCGAAGCAGCTTAATGCCTTGCCGACGCGGGTGCGGATCTCGGCCAGCGTGAATGGCTTCTGCACGACGTCGAGGATGATGCCGTTGAGCTCCTCGGCGCGCTCACGCTGGTCGGCATAGCCGGTCATCAGCATGATTCTCATCACCGGGAACTCTCTTGCGGCGGCTGTCGCCATCTCGATGCCGTCCATTTCCGGCATGCGGATGTCGGACACCACAAGGTCGTAGCCGCCGCGGGCCTGCCGGATCATGTCCAGCCCCTGCGCGCCGTCGGTGGCGACGGTGACATTATGGCCGTCGCGCTCGAGCGCGCGGGCAGCGAGGGTGCGGACGGACTCATCGTCCTCGACGATCAGAAGCTTTGCCATGCCGAGATAGATGCCGCCGAAACGTTGATGTTTTCTGAAAATTCTAACGATCGGCAGCTTTTCGGAAGGACGCCGGCGTCCTTTCAGGCGTCGCCCTTCACCACCCCGACAAACGGCAGCTCGCGGAACGCGTGGGCGACATCCATGCCGTAGCCGACGACAAAATAGTCCGGACAGTCGAAGCCGACATAATCGGCGTTGAGCGCGGTCTGGCGGCGCATCCGCTTGTCGAGCAGCACCGCGATGGCGCAGCTTCTGGCGCCGCGCGAAAGCATCAGATCACGGGTGAAGGAAAGCGTCTTGCCGGATTCCAGTATGTCGTCGATCAACAGCACATCGCGGCCGGCGACCTCGTTGTCGATGTCGCGCAGCACCCTGACCTCGCCGCTCGTGGTGCCGGCGCCATAGCTCGAAATGAAGATGAACTCGACTTCCGGCGACAGGCCGACATCATGCATGGCGCGGATGAGATCGGCGGCGAAGACGAACGAACCCTTGAGGATCGAGATCACCAGCAGGTCGTGGTAGTCGCGCCCGGCGATTTCCTTGGCGAGCTCGAGATTGCGGCGCGCGATCGCCGACGCCGAAAACAGGACCTCGATGTCCTTGCCACGCACAACTGGCATTCTTTTGTCCTTCAAAATCGGCAGCGACGTCGACAGGAGCGGAGCGTACGTTTCGGTACGTGAGCACCGGAAGCGCGGGAAACCGCTATTTGCAGGCCGGCCTCACCTGGATATCGACCCGTCTAGCCGGCGAAGATTACGGAGACGGTCTTCACACCGTCTTTAGGCACATCGAGGCGGCTGGAAAAGCCGAATCTTTCGCCGGGCCCCAGGGAACGGTTGGATGTCCCCAGCCTGTAGCGGATGATATTGGCGTTGTTGTCGGTGACGCGGATTTCGAGCGGCGGCAGCGTTTCCGACTTCATCCCGTCATTCGCCGCCTCGCCATCCACGAACAGCACCGGCTTCAAGCCCGACGCATCGATGCGCGACGTCACGCCGGAAATGGTGAGCGCGCTCGCCGGCGCGGGGGTCGTCCAAAAGGGGCTTTGCCGGACCAGCGCATGACCACCCGACACCCAGAAGGAGGCGAGCGCTATGCCGACGCCGGCGACCCAGAACAGCGGGCCGCCTCGCGAGGAGCCCGACGGCGCGGCCTCCGGCTTGCGCAGCATGCCCATGCCTTCGATCGATGGCGAGGAAGGAACCTGCGGCGGCGCGGGCGCTGTCGACGATTCAGGGTGCGCAACAAAACGCGGCAGCACTACATAGTCGGCATCGACGATGTCGGTCGCGCCGGACATGACGCGCTCCGGCGCGGCCTTTGTCGCCGAACCGGTCATGATTTCGCCGGAAACAGGGCGCGCGGTTCTCTCGTCAGCCATTACGGCACCAGTGCAATCTTCGTTTCTTTTGCGTAAACGGAATTGGTTAACGCTTCCCCACCGGAATGGCTTTGATGCACGTTGAATGTCACAAAATTAACCGCCGGTTAACCATGCCGGCCGATGGTCTGTTAAAGTAGATTGTGGCGCGTCGCCGCCGAGAGTTTCAGGTCGCCGAACGTGATCCGCTTCGAAAATGTCGGCCTCCGCTATGGCATGGGTCCGGAGATCCTCCGCGACATTTCCCTGCACATTCCGGAGCGCTCCTTTCAGTTCTTGAGCGGCCCTTCGGGCGCCGGCAAGACGACCTTGCTGCGCCTTTTGTTCATGTCGCTGAAGCCGACGCGCGGCCTGATCACCATCTTCGGCAAGGACCGCTCGCGCATCTCGCGCGGCGAACTGCCGTTGCTGCGCCGCCGCATCGGCGTGGTGTTCCAGGATTTCCGTCTGCTCGACCACATGACGACCTACGAGAATGTGGCGCTGCCCTTGCGCGTGCGCGGGCGCGAGGAAGCGAGCTACCGCACCGATGTGACCGAGCTTCTGAAATGGGTCGGCCTCGGCGACCGCATGCATGTGCTGCCGCCGGTGCTGTCCGGGGGCGAGAAGCAGCGCGCCGCGATCGCCCGCGCGCTGATAGAGCAGCCGGAGATCCTTTTGGCCGACGAGCCGACGGGCAATGTCGACCCGCCGCTGGCGCGCCGGCTGCTCAGGCTGTTCATCGAATTGAACCGGCTGGGCACCGCTGTGGTGATCGCCACCCACGACCTTGGCCTGATGGAGCAGGTCGATGCGCGCCGCATGATTCTGGCTGGCGGAAGGTTGGACGTCTATGACTGACCTTCCAGCCGATCACCTGCACGATGAAGCCGACGCCGAGGCGCCGGCGACGATCCGGCGTGTCCAGCGCAAGACGGCGCCGATCGTGCCGGCGCAGAACATCGCCGGCCGGGCGCTGGTGCTGGTCATCGCCATCATGACCTTCCTGTCCTGCCTCACCTTTGGCGCGGTGACCCTGGTGCGCGATACCGCATCGGTCTGGGAGAACCAGATCTCGCGCGAGGCGACGATCCAGATCAAGCCGGCCGATGGTCTCGACATGGAGGCGGCCCTTGCGCAGGCCTCGCAGATCGCCAGCGAGTTCCCCGGCGTGAAGGGCACCAAGATCATCGACCGCGACGCGACGGCGCGCCTTCTGGAACCATGGCTGGGCAGCGGCCTCAACATCGACGAGCTGCCGGTGCCGCGCCTCATCATCGTCACCATCGACGAGGCCAGCCCGCCGGACTTCGCCGCCATGCGCGCCGCCATCGCGCCCAAGATCCCGACCGCGGCGCTCGACGACCATCGTACCTGGGTCGACCGCCTTGTCGCCATGGCGCACACGACGGTGACGATCGGCATCGCCGTCTTGGTGCTGATGCTCTCGGCGACGGTGCTGACGGTCGTGTTCGCCACGCGCGGCGCCATGGCCGGCAACGGCCATATCATCGAGGTGCTGCATTTCGTCGGTGCCGAGGCGCGCTTCATCGCGCGCGAGTTCCGCTGGCATTTCCTGGTCACCGGCATGAAGGGCGCGGCCGCCGGCGGCGCGCTCGCGATCCTCGTCTTCATCGTGTTTTCCTGGTGGTCGTCGCGCAACATGGCCACGCCCCAGGCCGACCAGGCGACCGCTTTGTTCGGCAATTTCGCCATCGGCTCCGCCGGCTATTTCGGCGTCGGCCTGATGGTGCTGGTGATCGGCGCGCTGACCGCGGCAACCTCGCACGCCACCGTCGTCGCCTATCTCAGCGACATCGACGTTCGCCAACCGGATGCGGGCTGATCCATGAGCTCAATCCGAAAGCCGGCGCAAGCGCTATATAAGACAACGATCACACACGGGACACCTGCCGTAACGCAATGTGCGCGTCTTACCCATCAAACGCCGCATTTCGGAGTTAACCATCCGATGCTTTCAGGATTAACCTGGGGATGATGGAAGCGCGGGATTCGATCGATACGGTTGGACGGATGCCGGCGATGCGTGTGCGCAGCGCTGCCCCCGCCGGGCTTGGTCGTTTGCGGCTCGCCTTGCGCGTCTGCGGTTTCGCGGTTCTCGCCGCGCTGGTGCTTTTTGCCGGCGGGTTCGGCTGGTTCGCCGACAAGGTCAGCCACATGACGACGCCGACCAATCCGGCCAGGGCCGATGCCATCATCGTGCTCACCGGCGGGCAGTCGCGGCTCGATGCGGCGATGGATCTGCTGGCCTCCGGCAAGGGCGAGCGACTGCTGATCAGTGGCGTCCATCCCTCGGCCACAAGGCGCCAGCTGCAGGCGGCGATGGGCGGCGACAAGCAGCTCTTCTCCTGCTGCGTCGACATCGACCGCGCCGCGCTCGATACCATCGGCAATGCCGAGGAAAGCGCCAAATGGGTGGAAAACCACGCCTATGGCAGCATCATCATCGTCACCAACAATTACCACATGCCGCGCAGCCTGCTCGAGATGGGCCGGCTGCTGCATGGCGCGCGGCTCGAGCCCTATCCGGTGGTCAACACCAATCTCGGCAATGGCGGCTGGCTGACCAAGCCGGAGGCGCTGCGCGTGCTGCTGACCGAATACAGCAAATATGTGCTGTCGTTGGCGCGCGGCGTCCTGCCGCTTCGCACGACGCCCGAGGGCGTCACGCTGGCGGAAGCATCGACCGTGGTGAAGAACTAGACCTTAGCCGCCGCATTACCGCGCAAGCGGGCAATCTCCTGCTCCAGGCCGGCGATGCGCCGGTCGCGCTCGGCCAGTGCCGCCGCGACATCCGCCGCCTCGAAGCGCTGCGGGATGTGCTGCGGGCAATTGGCATCCCAGGCCGTGACCGTGAACAGGATCGCCTGCTCCGGCCGTGCCTTGTAGTCCGCCGGCATCAGCTTCGCCGTCAGCTCCGGGTCATTTTCGACGACCCGAGCCCTGCCCCAGATCTTGATCCGCTGCCTGAGCATGTAGTCGATCAGGAACAGGAAGGCCTGGTCGTTGTCCTCGAGGTTGCCCTGGGTGATGAACTGCCGGTTCCCGGAAAAGTCCGCGAAGCCGATCACGTGCTCGTCCAGCACCTTGAGGAAGCCGGCCGGCCCGCCGCGATGCTGGATGTAAGGCTGTCCCTGGGCGTTCGCCGTCGCCAGAAACACGCTTGTCTGTGCCTCGATGAAGGCGGCGAGGTCCGGCGTGATCGTTGCCCGCCAGCCGCCGCGCTGCTCGACGCGTGCGTAGGAATCACGCGACCCCTTGCGGGACTGGATGGCCTTGACGGTCGGCGTGAAGGCGACGTCGCTGGTGAATTCATTCATGCCGGCGCTCCTCGAACAGGATCGCACATCATTTAGCCTCTTCCGGAAATCGGATGTAGAGAGCATATCTGCAATTCATCCTTCCAGATTTCGGGAGAGTGATGGACCGTCTCGACGCCATGTCGCTGTTCGTCGCCACAGTGGAGGCCGGCAGCCTTTCCGCTGCAGCCAGGCGCGCCGGTGTGCCGCTGGCGACCGTGAGCCGCAAGCTCTCCGACCTGGAGAAGCACTTGCGGACGCGCCTGCTCAACCGCTCGACGCGGCGCCTGACGCTGACCGATGCCGGCCAGTCTTATCTTGCCGCCTGCCGCCGCATCCTCGACGAGGTCAGCGAGGCCGAACGCACCGCGGCCGGCGAATATTCGAGCCCGACCGGCGAGCTGGTCATCACAGCGCCGGTCGTCTTCGGCCGCCTGCATGTGCTGCCGGTGATCACCGCCTTTCTCGCCATCTATCCGCAAGTGGATATCCGCCTGACCTTGTCCGACCGGATCACTCAGCTGGCCGAGGAGCATATCGATCTGGCGGTGCGCATCGGCGAGCTGCAGGGTTCGGCCATGGTTGCAATCCGCGTCGGCTCGATCCGTCGCCTCGTCTGCGCAAGCCCCGCCTATCTCGCCATGCACGGCACGCCGGAGAAACCGCAGGATCTCGCGGGCCACAACTGCGTCACCTTCGAAGGTCTCGCCGCTCCCGCGACATGGAGTTTTGGCTCTGGCAAGACGGAAACCACGGTCCCGGTCCGCTCGCGCCTGCAGGTCAACACCGCCGAAGCGGCGATCGATGCCGCGATTGCCGGCCTCGGCCTGACAAAAGTGCTCTCCTACCAGGCGGACGCCGCCGTGCGCGCCGGCGCGCTGCGGGTGGTGCTGGAGTCGTTCGAGCCACCGCCCTGGCCGGTGAGCCTCGTCCATGCCGGCCAGGGCCGGCTGCCGGTGAAGCTGCGCGCCTTCCTCGATTTTGCAGCGCCGCGCCTGAAGGAGCGGCTGGCGCGGTCATTGTAAGCAATTCCAGGAAAAGTGCGTCGCGGTTTTCCGTCCGGAATTGCGACAAAACAAGAGTGGCCAGCGTTCGAGCACAGTGTCGTTTCCTTTTTGCCGCCGCTTGGTGTAACCAACGCACACTTCCTCACGGGCCCCTTGCATGCTCATCATCCGCTCGCTGGCGTTCAACCTCGTTTTCTATCTCAGCCTGATCGTCCAGATGATCTTCTGGACGCCTTTCTATTTCCTGTCGCCGCGCCATCGCGCCTGGTTCGTGCCGAAATTCTGGTCGCGCACCTCGATGTGGCTCTATGACAAGATCGCCGCGACCAAGAGCGAGATCACCGGCGTCGAGAACCTGCCCAAAGGCTCCTTCATCCTGGCGCCGAAGCACCAGTCCTTCTGGGACGCGATCGCCTTCTTCCCCTATCTCGACGACGCGCTCTACATCCTGAAACGCGAGCTGACCTGGATCCCTTTCTTCGGCTGGTACATCATGAAGATGCGCATGATCCCGGTCGATCGCGGCAGCCGTTCGAAAGCGCTGAAGGCCGTCGTCGTCGCGACCAGGCGGGAGATGGATCGCAACCCGCGCCAGCTCATCATCTATCCCGAAGGCACGCGCCGCCCGCCGGGCGCCGAGCCGTCCTACAAATACGGCATCGTCGAGATCTATTCGCAACTAGGCGTCCCCGTGGTGCCGGTCGCCCATGTCGCCGGCCTCTACTGGCCGCGCCGCAAGTTCCTGCGCTATCCAGGCACCATCAAGGCCCGCTTCCTGCCGCCGATCCCGCCAGGGCTCGGCAAGGAGGAATTCATGCAGCGGCTGATCGGCGAGACGGAGGCTGCCTGCGATCAGATGCTCGTCGAGGCGGCGCAGGCGCCGAACCCGCCGCCCATGCCGCCGACGGCGCTGAAGCGGCTGGCAGAACTCGGCGTGACTGCAAAGACCTGATCGGATAAGGCGTTTCACCGTTTCACAGAAACGGCGAAACGCCTTATCCCTTTGTTTTTACGCAATTCCAGACGGAAAACCGCTCACACTTTTCCTGGAATTGCTCTACCGCAGCGCCACCAGCGCAGTAGCCAGCACCAGCGTCGCCGCAAACAACAGGTTGATGATCCGCGATGCCAGCGGATGGCGGAGGAACCGTGCGAAAGCGGTTCCCGCAAGCAGCCACACGACGTGGATGGCGACGATCATCGCGGCAAGCACCAGCAGCCTGGTGGAAACGCCCAACGCATCGGCCTGCGACGCGGCGCCGGCGAAGACAGCGGCGATCGCCACATAGGCTTTCGGGTTGGCGACGGCGAGCATGAAACCGCCGAAAAAATCAGGCTTCGTCGCCGTGCTCCCGCGCTCGGTCAAGGGCGGCGCGGTCGCGATCCGGAAAGCCAGGTAAAGGATGTAGGCCGCCGAGGCGATCGCCAGCACCGGCGCCACTCCCGGCACCGAGGTCAGTATGCCGAAAATCCCGGCCGCCACCGCCAGAAGCACGGCGATCGTGCCGAGCACCACGCCAGACGTGTAACCCAGGGAAGGACGCAGACCGAAGGCCGCGCCGACCGCGGTGACGCTGATGGTCGCGGGTCCCGGGCTGCCCATGACGACGGTTGCGGCCACGATGAGTGCCAGCAATTGTTGCCAGGGCTGCGCCTCGTTCAAGATGCCACCGGCCATGCCGAACCCTCCTGCTTGCCGCGATGCGACAGGACTTACGAGGGTTTGTCATGGCCGTCTTGGACGATCGTGCGAAGGCGCTAGCTACTCGCGCGGTCCAGCGCCCCGATGTCATCCGCCGAAAGCTTGAGCGACGCGGCGCGGATCAGGCTGTCCATCTGGGCCGGCGTCGTGGCACTGGCGATCGGCGCGGTGACACCCGGCCGCGCGATGATCCAGGCCAGCGCCACTTCCGCCTGCTTGGCCGAATGGCGCTCGGCCACGGCATCGAGCGCGGCAAGGATGCGCATGCCGCGCTCGTTGAGGTAGCCGGCAACCCCCTCGCCGCGCGCGCTTTGGCCGAGATCGGCCTTGCTGCGGTATTTGCCGCTCAAAAATCCCTTGGCCAGGCTGAAATAGGTGATGACGCCGATATCCTCGGCCTTGCAGAGGTCGAGCAGCGGTCCGTCGAGCGACGAACGATCGTACAGATTGTATTCGGGCTGCAGAACCTCGTAGCGTGGCAGGCTGCGCAGGCTGGCGACGTCGAGCGCGGCGCGCAACTGGCCGGCATCGAGATTGGAGCAGCCTGGATAGCGTATCTTGCCCTTTTCGAGCAGCCGCTGATACGCGCCGAGCGTTTCCTCGTAGGGCGTGGCAGGATCAGGCCAGTGCGACAAATAGAGGTCGATGACGTCGGTTTGCAGCCGCTTCAGCGACGCGTCGACCGCCTTTTCGATATAGGCGGCGGAAAGGTCCTTCTTGCCTTGCCCCATGTCGGAGCCGACCTTGGTGATGACGACGATTTGATCGCGGTTGCCGCGGCTCTTCATCCAGTTGCCGATGATGGTTTCCGATTCGCCGCCCTTGTTGCCGGGAACCCAGCGCGAATAGGAATCGGCCGTGTCGATGGCGTTGAAGCCTGCCGCGACGAACCGGTCGAGCAGATCGAAGGAGGTCTTCTCGTCGGCGGTCCAGCCGAAGACGTTACCGCCCAGGACCAGCGGCGCGATGGAAAGGTCGGTGCGACCGAGACGACGTTTCTGCAAGACTGATCTCCGTGATGCTGGAACGGGCCTGACGCCCAAGGATGGGATGCCGCTAAGCTAGGTCGTGGCCGGACAAGGTCAAAGGCATGGTTTTGCTTTTTGATCGGACCAGCGCTTCACGAAGGCGAGACCTGACGGCCCACCTCTTCCAGCCAGTGATCGCGAATGCCGAGCGCCTCGAGATGCTCGAGCGTGCTCAAGACGTAATCCTCGTTCCGGCCGGATTGGCCAACGGCGCCGCGAACGATACCTGCCGCGTGACCGGCGTCGAGCGCCCCGGCATATTGCTCATGCTGCCGGTCGACGATGTAGGCAACCGCCTCGACTGTACTGCCGCCATGCAGCCGGACGTCCAGCATGCGTTCGAGATAGACGCTGGTCACCAGCTCGCGTTCGCGCAGATAGGAAAGCACCTCGTCGCGCAGATTGCCGGGAACACGGTAGGCGAGGCCGATGCAGGAGCCGCCCCGGTCGAGGCCGAGCACGAGGCCCGGCCGTCCGCGCGTGCCGCGATGCACGAAGGAATAGACACAAAGCGAGCGGCGATAGCCGTAAAGCCGGGCACGGCGCGTCTCGACATGGGCAAATCCGGGCCGCCAGATCAGCGACCCATAGCCAAAAACCCAAAAATCGCCCATATCGCCAAGCCTGATCGCATTCGAGTGAACGACACCGCACCGACAAGGTGCTTCTTCTGTCCCCCGCTTGTTTGCGTATTGGTAAACGCCCGCTCGCCGGGGTTAACGAGAGCCGCAGCATGACGTCAAGTGACGAGCGATCGCCCAAACCCCGCCGCCGGCTGTTCTGGCTCGCCGCGTTCATCGTCGTGCTGTTCGCCATCTACAGCGGCGGCTGGTTCTATCTTGCCGGCAGGCTCAAGACCGAAGCCGACCAGGCGGTGGCGCGATTGGGCAGCAAGGGCATCGCCGCTGGCTGCGCCAACCTCTCCGTCAGCGGCTATCCGATGAGCTTCACGGTCTCCTGCGACAACATCGCCTATGAGGACGACGCCCGGAAGGTCGCGGCCTCCACCGGAAGCTTCAACGCCGTCGCCGCGATCACCGGGCCCTTGTCGCCGGTCGCCGACCTGCGCGGGCCGCTGCGGACGATGGCGCCCGGCATGCCGCCGCTCTGGATCGACTGGGACCAGTTGCAGGCCAATGTCAAAATATGGTGGCCGCTGCCGCGGAGCGTTTCGCTGCAGGCTGAAGGCCTGAACGGCCAGACCGACCCGCAGGACGACTCGGATCCGATGCAATTGTTCAGCGCCGGCAAGGCGGCAGGCCAGCTGCAGCCGGCCGGCCAGGACATCAGCTATGTCGGCAGCTTCGCCGATCTGGAGATCAATGCGGATGCCATCGACGGACGCGTGCTGCCGGCGCTGGACGGCAGCGGCGACGTAACGCTGAAGAACGGCGTAGGGTTGATCGCGGCGCCGCCGAAGAGCCTGCGCGGCCAGTCGATCGACATCGCCAGGCTCGACCTGTCGTCGGGAACCGCGCGCATCACCGTGTCCGGGCCGGTCTCCGTCGACGCGGAAGGCCTGATCGATGCAAGCCTGACCATCAAACTCAAGGACCCCAAGGCAGTGGCCGCCATCCTTGGCGGTGCCATCCCGGAGCACAAGAGCGAGATCGAGCAGGGATTTGCCGGAATCGCCATGCTTGGCAAGGAGCCGTCCCTGCCGCTGAAGATCGTCAAGAGCAAGGCTTCGCTGGGCTTTATCCCACTCGGCAAGATCAAGCCGGTCGAGTAAAGCAGCGATGGCGAGACTGCTCAGCGTCGGCGCCTTCACCCTCGACACGATCCTGCGCGTCGAGACGCTGCCGGCGCATCAAGGCAAGTTCATCGCCAGCGACGGCGTCCAGATCGCCTCCGGCATGGCGACGAGCGCCGCCTGCGCCGCGCATCGCCTTGGCGCCGAGGTCTCGCTCTGGGCGAGCACGGGCGACGATCCGGTCGGCGACCAGCTGATCGCCGACATAGAGGCCGAAGGCGTCGACTGCAGTCTCATCCGCCGCGTCGCCGGCGCGCGGTCGGCGCTGGCCGCGATCGTGGTGGACGCGCATGGCGAGCGCATCATCGTCCCCTTCTACGACAAAAAGGCGCAAGCCGATCCCGAGGCTTTGCCGCTTGCCGATCTTTCCGCCTTCGATGCCGTGCTGGTGGATGTCCGCTGGCCGGGCGCCGCGGCGCTCGCCTTGAGCGCGGCCCGATCGATCGGCCGCCCGGCGATCCTCGATGCCGATACCGCGCCCGTCGAGGTGCTGGAGCGGCTCTTGCCCTTGGCCTCGCACATCGTCGCCTCGGAGCCCGCGGCCCGCATCGTCTGCGGCCACGCGCTCGACCCCGAAAGCGCCTGCGCCGACCTCGCCTCGCGCACCGACGCCTTTGTCGCGGTGACCGGCGGCGCTGCCGGCACCTGGTGGCATGACCGGACGACCGGGCGCGTGCGCCATGTCGAGGCGCCGAAGGTCAAGGCGATCGACACGCTCGCCGCCGGCGACGTCTTCCACGGCGCTTTTGCCGTCGGCCTCGCCGAGGCCATGCCCATGGAGAAGGCCTTGCGCTTCGCCAGCGCCGCCGCCGCGCTCAAATGCCTGCGCTTCGGCGGCCGCCTCGGCGCGCCGGATCGGGCCGAAACGCTGGCCATGATGGAGGCGCACTGGCCGGCATCGGAACAAGGGTAGCGGCACGGCACAGGGATTTGACCGATCGGCTCCGTTCGCGTTGGCAGGTGGATGCCTCGGAGATTGGCCGAAACGCCCATCGCGATCGTCATTCCAGGGCGGAGCAGGAGCGAAGCTCCGTCGCGAAGACCCTGGAATCCATGCCGTTACCTTCGCCAAGGCGTGCAACGGAGCAGAATTCTGCACCGCGGCAACGCTTCCAAGTCGCGGCATGGATTCTATG
>CCNB01000042.1:92864-106113 GCA_000824785.1 Mesorhizobium plurifarium
GAATGACGAGGTTGGGAGGCCTCAGCCAATCTCCAAGGCTGCCAATGCAGACATAGTCGACCGGTCAAGGTCCGGCGCCGAGAAATTAAGGAACCAGCCTACGATTTGGCCGGATGTTCGACCGCCTGGCGGCCAAAATCCGGCACGTCGATATCCTGGCCGGCCTCGATGATCGAGCGGCGGATGGCGCGCGTGCGGGTGAAGAGGTCGAACAGCTTCTCGCCGTCGCCCCAGCGGATCGCGCGTTGCAGCGAGGCGAGATCCTCCGAAAAACGCGCCAGCATCTCCAGGATTGCGTCCTTGTTGTGCAGGCACACGTCCCGCCACATGGTCGGATCGGAGGCGGCAAGGCGGGTGAAATCGCGAAAACCGGAGGCGGAATATTTGATGACCTCGCTCTTGGTCACCGCTTCCAGGTCGTCCGCCGTGCCGACGATGTTGTAGGCGATGATATGCGGCAGATGCGAAACGATCGCGAGCGTCATGTCGTGATGCTGCGGATCCATCGTGTCGATGTTGGAGCCGCAGCGCCGCCAGAATTCCGAAAGCGTCTCGAGCGCCGCGGGATCGGTGCCCGGCAGCGGCGTGAAGATGCACCAACGGTTCTCGAAGAGATCGGCAAAGCCGGCATCGGGTCCGGACTTTTCCGTGCCGGCCAGCGGGTGCCCGGGGATGAAGTGCACGCCTTCCGGCACATGCGGCTGCATCTGCGCGATCACCGAGGCCTTGGTCGAGCCGACATCGGTCAGGATGGCGCCTTTCTTCAGCGCCGGCGCGATCTCGGCCGCGACCTCGCCGGACGAGCCGACCGGCACCGAGACGATGACGAGGTCGGCATCGCGCACTGCTTCCCTGGCGTCCGTCGTGTAGGAATCGCCGAGGCCGAGCTCCTCGGCGCGCTTCAGCGTCGAAGCGCTGCGCGTCGCGATGGCGATGTGCTTGGCAAGCCCCTCGCGGCGGATGACGCGGGCGAGCGACGAGCCGATCAGGCCGATGCCGACCAGCGCTATTTTCTCGAACGTCGGTGATGCCATGGTGTTCTAGCTTCTCAGGAAGGTCTTGAGCGCATCGATGACGCCACGGTTGGCCTCCTCGGTGCCGACGCTCATGCGCAACGCGTTGGGGAAGCCGTAGCCGGTGACGCGGCGCAGGATATAGCCGCGGGCGCTCAGATAATCGTCCGCGGCCGCCGCCGAATGTTTCTTGTCGTCGGGGAAATGGATCAGCACGAAATTGCCGACGCTGGGCGTGACGCGCAGGCCGAGCCCGGTCAACTCGGCGCTCAGCCAGGCCAGCCATTTCTCGTTATGCGCCACGCTGCGCTCGATATGGGCGCGGTCGCGGATCGCGGCGATGCCGGCCTCGATCGCGGTGGCATTGACGTTGAACGGGCCGCGGATGCGATTGATGGCATCGACGATATGCGCCGGCCCGTACATCCAGCCGATGCGCGCGCCGCCGAGGCCGAGCTTGGAGAAGGTGCGGGTCATCACCACGTTTTCGGAGCTGCCCGCCAGCTCGATGCCGGCTTCATAGTCGTTGCGCCGCACATATTCGGCATAGGCCGCGTCGAGCACCAGGAGCACGTTCTTCGGCAATGCCGCGTGCAGCCGGCGCACGTCCTGGAACGGCACATAGGTGCCGGTCGGATTGTTGGGATTGGCGAGGAACACGATCCGCGTCGCCGGCGTCACCGCGGCGAGGATCGCGTCGACATCGGCGCGCTCGTCGGTTTCCTTCACCGCCACCGGCTTGGCGCCCGCAGCCTGGATATAGATCTTGTAGACCATGAAGGCATGTTCGGTGAACACGGCCTCGTCGCCCGGCGCGAGATAGGTCTGCGCCAGGAGCCCCAGGATCTCGTCGGAGCCGTTGGAGCAGATGATGTTCGCCGGGTTGAGGCCATGCACCTCGGCGATCGCCTCGCGCAGCCGCCGCGCCGTGCCGTCGGGATAGACGTCGAGCTTCGCCGCCACCTCGCGCGCGGCCTCGATCGCCTTGGGCGAAGGTCCCAGCGGATTTTCATTCGACGACAGCTTGTAGACTTTCGTCACGCCGGCCGGCGCAGTGCTTTTTCCCGGCACATAGGCCTCGATGTCCATGATGCCCGCGCGGGGCGTCGGACGGGGCTGATCCTGCTTCATGTCACAAATCCGTCGAGAAGGCCTTCAAGGCCGCAGCGGGAATACAGGCCACGGGCTGGAATGTCGAGTGCCGGCGCCTGGCGTAAGCGGGCCGCCCGCGAGGATCAGGGCCTTGAAAATCGCGCGGCGCCTCAGGAGCCGGTCACTGCTTCGCCGAATCGACGGCGGCGCGGAACCCCTGCAACTCCTCATCGGCAATGGCGGCGATCTCGGCTTTGCCGGGGTAGCTGCCGCCGTCGACCTCCCTGCGGAAGGCCGTGAGCGCGTCGATCCGGGCGTCGCGTACCTGCTGGTGCAACGCAGCCAGCTTGCCCCAGGCCCGCGCGTGTCGGGGGAGGCGAGCCGACTCGCCGCAGATGTCCGACGTGAACAGGAAAATGACGTCCGCCTCGGCGCCCGAGCCGAGCGACACGGTCACCAGCGCGGTGCGGCGGTGGATCTCCGCCATCAGCGCTGCCGGTATGATCTCGCACTCGACCGCGAAGGCGCCGGCATCCTCGAGGCGCCGGAACTGATCCCAGAGCTCCACCGCCTCGGCCGCGGTCTTGCCGACCGCCCGGATGCTGCCGACCCAGGTCGACTTGCGCGGCACGAAACCGAGATGGCCCATGACGGGTATCCGTTCATTGGCCAGCATGCGCACTGTGTCGAAGCCGCGGCCGGTGATGACCGCGTCCGCCCCGGCAGTGATCGCCGAAAAAGCGGTGCGCAGGATTTCGTCGCCGGTCACCGCGTCGGCGAAACCGAGCGCGGCCGTCACGAAGACGCGGCGCGACCCCTCGCGGACGTGGGCGACGTTGGCGGCCCGGCAGACCAGCATCTCAATGCCGGCCGCCTCGGCCGCGGCCGCCTCGTCCGCCGTCTCGGCTGTCGCCTGGGCGACGCGCCGGCCGGCCTGCCGCAATGCGCGCAGGCCGGCGACGGTGATGCTGCGTTCGACCTCGCGGCCGCCGAAATCGAAGATCCTCGGCACGCTCAGCCCTTGAGTTTCTTGGCGTAGTAGTCGGGAGCGACAACGCCAGGCTTGGAGAACCAGGCCGGAACGTCGACACCGGAATAGAGCAGGATGTTGCCCCAGGGGTCGAAGGCGCCGGTGCGCACGATCACCTTGGCCTTGGCGGCCATCTCGCCAAGAATGGCCTCGTGCTTGACGGTTTCATGGTCGGCGTCCGGGAACAGCCGCTTCACCTTGGCGAGCAGCGGCGCGTTGTGCACCGGCAGCGTGTCGGCATAGGCAACGCGTTCCGCGATCAGGTTGGCCGCGATCGGCGTCAGCACGGTCTCGAGATCGGGAACGTCGGGCGCAATCGCGAGGTCGATGCGCCATGCGCTGGAAGGAATGGGGAAACCCGCGTCGCAGACGATCATCAGGTCGCCATGCCCCATGCAGGCGATGGCGTGGGCGAGTTCGGCGTTAAGCAGTCGGTTGCGGTTCACGGTTGCTCCTTCCATACGGTTTTCATGGCTTCGGCATAAAGCGCGTCGGCCTGGGCGCGCTGGGGCAGGCCGGGAATGACACCGAGCCTGGTGCAGGCGATCGCGCCGCAGACGACGCCGAAACGCACGGCCTCGACAATATCGCGGCCTTCGGCGAGCGCCATGGCGAAGCCCGAATTGAAGGCATCGCCCGCACCGGTCGTGTCGGTGACCTCCACCGGCACCGCCGGCACCATGATATCCATCTCGTCGGTCAGGATCAGCGCGCCGCTGCGGCCGAGGGTGACGACGACGTTGCGCACGCCGCGCCGCCGCAATTCCCGGGCAAGCTCGCGCGAAGACCTTGGGTCGTCGGCTGGCAGGCCGAGCAGGATGCGCAGCTCGCTTTCATTCGGAGTGAGGTAGTCGATCCAGGCGAAGATCGTATCGGGCAGCTGGCGCGCCGGCGCCGGGTTGAGGATCGTCCTTGCGCCATGCTTGCGGCCGAGCTCCATCGCCCGCGTGGCGGCGGCCGTCGGCACCTCCAGCACGGTCATGACGACATCGCTCTCGGCGATGCGCGCCTCGGCCGTGTCGACAGTGGCCGCGTCCATCAACTCGTTGGCGCCCATGTCGAGGATGATGAAGTTCTCGCCCTTGTCGTTGAGGATGATGAAGCCGACGCCGGTCGCCCGCTCCGTTCGCGTGGTCACAAGGCTGGTGTCGACGCCTTCGGCCGCATAGAGGTCGGTGGCTATGCTGGCGAGCTTGTCGGTGCCGAGGATGGCGAGCAGCGACGACGACGCGCCCAGGCGCGCCGTCGCGACGGCCTGGTTGGACCCCTTGCCGCCCGGACCCATGTCGAAATCGGTGCCGAGCATGGTTTCGCCGAAAATGGGCAGCTTGGGCGCCCGCATGGTCAGCCCGACCGCGAAGCTGCCGACGATGGTTATCTTTGGCTTGGTCATCCGCATTCCCGTCTCAGGATGTCATGGCGCGCGCGAGGATCGCCGTCTCGTTGATGGCCTGGCCGGTGAGGTCGCCCGACACGCGGCCGTCGCGCAGCACAAGCACGCGTTCGGCGTTCATGATCAACTCCGGAATCTCCGAGGAGATCATGACGATCGCCATGCCTTCGCCGGCGATGCCGCGCAGGATCGAGTAGATCTCCGCCTTGGCGCCGACATCGATGCCGCGCGTCGGCTCGTGCAGCACCAGCACGCGTGGATCGGTGACGAGGCTGCGGCCGAGGATGATCTTCTGCTGGTTGCCGCCCGAAAGCGTTCCCAGCTTCTGGCCGAGATGTGAAATCCGCGCATCGAGCCGCGCGACCTGGGCGCGGGCCTCGCGTTTCACCGCGCCGCGCCGTACGAAGCCGGCCAGCGAAAAGCGCGGCAGCGAGGCGGAGACGACATTGTCGGCCACGCTCATCCGCAGAAGGCCGCCGGAACCGCGCCGGTCGGCCGGAACGAAGGACATGCCGAGGCGGATCGCGGCGAGCGGATCGGCGCCGCGCAGGTCCTTGCCGTCGATCGTGACCTTGCCACGCCGGGCGCAGAGCCCGAAAAGCGCGTCGCCAAGCGCGTCCTTGCCGGAATCGGGAAGCCCGCCGATGCCGAGGATCTCGCCGGCGCGCACGTTGAAGGAAACATCCTCCAGCCCCGTCGCCACGAGGTTCTCGACCTTCAGCACGGCGTCGTCGCCTTCAGGCCTGGGTTCGGCCTGAAGCGACCATTGCAGGGCGGCGCCAAGGTCGCGGCCGACCATGGCCCGGATCAGTTGGTCCTCGGACAAGCCGTCATTGTCCATCGTCACGATCGTGCGGCCGTCGCGCATCACCGTGACGCGGTCGGCGATATCCAGCACCTCGCGCAGATGGTGCGATACGTAGATGACGGTCACGCCCTCGGCGCGAAGCTGCCTGACGACCTCGAACAGCCTTTCGCTTTCGCGTTTGGAAAGCGCCGAGTTCGGCTCGTCCAGCACGAGCACGCGGGCGTTCTGGCGGATGGCGCCGGCGATCTCGACCAGTTGCATCTCGGCGACCGACAGGCGGCCGACCTTGGTGTCGGGGTCGAGGCCGCCCATGCCGAGCCGGGTGAGCGCGTCGCGCGCCTTGCGCCGCATCATGTCGCGCGGCAGCAGCGAAACGGCCGAGCGCGCCGCCATGTCCGACATCATGATGTTTTCGGCCACGCTCATCGTCGGGCAGAGCGCCAGCTCCTGATAGACGACGGTGATGCCGTGGGCCCGGCTGTCGAGCGGAGAGGATAGTTTCACCTCCCGGCCGTCGACCAGCAGCTTGCCCCTATCGGGGCGCAGGTCGCCGGCCAGGATGTTCATCAGGGTCGACTTGCCGGCGCCGTTCTCGCCGATCACGGCGTGAACCTCGCCGGCCCGGAAGCCGACGGAAATACGGTCGAGCGCGAGCACGCCGGGGAACCGCTTGGTTACTCCGGCGATCTCGACGATGTTTGCGGGGGATGGAGCGGCCTTCATCGAGCTGGCTCGACGGGTCGGCGGGACCTGCGACCCGCCGGCCCATCACGCTGGCGTTGTTACTTCTTGGCCACCTCGGCGATGTTGTCCTTGGTGTAGACGCCGACGCCGGTGTCGAGGTTCTCGATCGTCTGCCCCTTGAGGAACTGGACGAGGAGGTCGACCGCGGCGAAGCCCTGCTTTTCCGGAGCCTGGTCGATCGTGGCCTGCACGTCGCCGCTCTGCACGAGCTGCACGGTCTGGTCGAGCAGGTCGAAGCCGACCACCTTCACCTTGTCGGCCGCCTTGTTGCGCTCGACCCAGGTGCCGGCGGCGGGAGTGGAGCAGCATTCCAGCGACAGGACGCCGGAGATCGACGGGTTCGCCAGCATGGCGTTCTCGATCGCCGAATAGATCTTTTGCGGATCGGTGCCGGTGTTCAGCGTGCTGGCCACCTCGATGCCAGGCTCGGCCTTCAGCGCCTCGCGCGCGCCTTTCTCACGGTCGAGCGACCACTGGGCGGCGGCGTCGATGGTGGTGATCATCACCTTGCCCTTGCCGCCGAGGACCTTGGCCATCAGCTTGCCGGCCTCGCGGCCCGACTGCACGAGGTCCTGGCCGGCGAAAGCCAGGCGCTTGCTTTCGGGATTGTCGGTGTTGAACGTGACGACCGGGATACCGGCGGCGATCACCTTGTCGATCAGCGGCGCCAGCGCGTCGGTCGACACCGACGAAATCGCCAGGCCGTCCATCTTGCCCATCAGCGTCTCGATCTCACTGATCTAGCCGTCGGCGTCGGCGCCGACCGGGCCGATGAACTGCGCGTTGACCTTGTCCGAGGTGGCCGCGCGCTGGACGCCGGCCTTCATGAACGGCGCGAACTCGTTCGAGACGTCATGGTAGGAGACGTAGATGTCGAGCGGCTGGCCGGCGGCGATCTTGGCCTTGATGCGCTCGGCGAGCGAGAAATCGGCGAGCTTGGCCTCGGCATGCGCGAGCGCCGGCAGCAGGCTGAGCGCCGCCGCGAGAATGACGTGTCTGATTTTCATGGATAGTCCTCCCTTTTTGTTTGGCTTGATTGCCCTCAGGTCGCGCGGCGCGTCGTCCATTTGTCGATGCCGACGGCGATGATGATGACGAGGCCGATCATCAGCTCCTGCACGAAGGGCGAGACGCCCATCAGCACAAGGCCGTTGCGCATCACGCCGATGATCAGCACGCCGAGTATGGTTCCAAGGATGGTGCCCTCGCCGCCCGACAGCGAGGCGCCGCCGACGATGGTCGCGGCGATGACGTCGAGCTCCAGCCCGAGGCCGGTGCGGCCGGCCTGTCCGCTGGGCAGGAAAGCGAGGCTGAGGATGCCGGCGAAGGCCGCGAGCAACCCCATCAGCACGAAGGCCCAGATCTTCACCGTGTTGACGGAAATGCCCGACACGCGCGCCGCCTTGGCGCTGCCGCCCACGGCATACACCCTGAAACCGAAGTTCGAATAGGAAAGCACCAGCCATGCCAGCACGGCGATGATGGCGAAGAACACGAGCTGCATCGGAATGATGCTGAACAGATAGCCCTGCCCCATGAAGCTGAACGTATCGAGCACATCCGGAAGCGCGCCGTTGCGCGCGTTGACGGTGACGGGCTGGCCGTTGGTCAGGATGAGCGCGGCGCCGCGGACGATGCTGAGCATGCCGAGCGTGGCGATGAGCGAGGGCAGTCGGCCGTAGGTGGAGAGGATGCCGTTGGCGACACCGATGACGGCGCCGGCGAGGAGGCCGACCGCGAGCGCCGGCAGCAGTCCCCAGCCGGCGATGATCAGCATGCCAGTGGCAAGCCCGGAAAAGGCATAGGTCGATCCGACGGACAGATCCACCTCGCCGGAGATCAGCACGAATGTCATGCCGACCGCCATGATCCCGAGCAGCGAGACCTGTCGGCCGATGTTCAAGAGGTTCAGTGAGGTGAGGAAGCCGTCGGTCGCAAAGGTCAGGAACAAGCAGATCACGACGAGCGCGATGAACACGCCAGCCTCACGGACCCGCAAGAGTCGCGACAATTCGAACCGGCCTGCGGCTGCCGCGCGCGCGCCGCTCCTGACCGTATCGGCCATTTCATTCCTCCCTAGACGGCGGCGCAACGGCTGCAGCCATGCGTCGCTGTTCTTCATCTTCCCATCGATCCACAAGCCTGGGCCCAAGCCCGGATCGATGTCCTCAGAGCCGGGCTCTTGCCCGGTCGTTCCTGCTCAGGACGCCTGCTGGAAAGAACCGGCAGGCACCTTGCGCAATTGTTCGTAGTTGCCGTACTCGCGCACCTTCTTGAAAGGAGCGTTCTCGACCGCGTTGTAGGAGCAGATGTAGCCCCAGCGATACGTGTCGGAGCGGTTGGCGTCCGAACGGTGCAAAAGGTTGCCGTCGAAGATCAGGGCGTCGCCCGCCTCCATCTCGACATAGACGTGCTCGAAGCGCTTCAGGGCAGCTTCCAGGTGCTCCTGCTCGACATTGGTCTGCTCGTTTTCGCGGATGTGGTTGAGGCGGCCGAGCTTGTGCGTGCCCTTGAGCACCTGAAGGCAGCCGTTTTCACGCGTCGCCTTGTCGAGCGCGACGTAGATGCTCATCATTTCCGGTGCCAGGCAGCCGTAATTGTACCAGTAGCCGAAGTCCTGGTGCCATTCCCATGCGCCGCCTTCATTAGGCTGCTTCATGGTCATCTTGTGGCTGTAGAGGTAGATCGGCTTGCCGACGGCGTCCTCGGCCAGATCGACCATCCGCTCGTCGCGCGCCAGCAGGCCGTATTTGTCGTCCTCGGCCTTGGTCCACATCTTCAAGAGCGTGGTCTTGCCCTCCTTGTCGCCCTTGGACATCACGCCGCCCTTACTCTGCTCCTCTTCGAGCTGCTTGCGGGCGTGGTCGCGGAAGTTGGCGACTTCGCCGGCGCCCAGCAGGCCACGGCGGATGATGTAGCCGTCGCGCGCGTAGAGCTCCGCTTCATGTCTGGTCATCGCGAGCATCAGTATTCTCCCTGGAACCCCAAAGCGTCCCGCGATGCGGCGGGGCGCCCCTGAACCTCTTTGAAGGCCCGGTCCCGATCCGTTTCCGGCCGGCATTCCCAGGCTCGTTAGGAGAAATTAGCCCATCCGCCAGGGAACAAAATGGACAAAGGGAACGCGTTTTTTGTATAAAACGCGCATGGAAAAAAGAACGTCCGTCATCGAGAGTTTTCATTATGTGCCGGCTCCGTCCTGGACCCGCGCCGCGTTCAGCGTGCTGCGCGCCGGAAAGGTCGCCGCCGGACCCGATTATCGGATAGAACGCGCCGTCTATCCCGGACAGGACATCCTCTACTGCCTGGCCGGCGCGGGCTATGTCGAAACGCTTGGGCAAAGGATCGACGTCGGGCCTGGTCAACTGGTCTGGATGGCGAACGAGGCGCCGCACGTCCATTCCGCCGATCCCCGGGATCCCTGGACGGTCCTTTGGTTCAGGCTGGACGGGCCGGAGCCCGCCATCCTGCGGCGCAAGCTGTTCGGAGACGGCGCGCCGCGCGCCATCTTCGCCGAGGGAGCAAGTCCCGTCCCTTGGTTCGAGCGCCTGTTTGCCGCGCTGCGCCGCCGCGACGCCAGCCTCGACCTGCGCCTTTCGCAACTGGTTGCCGAATTCCTGCTCCTGATCGATCGCGCGTTGGCAGGACCGGACAGCGACGACCTGCCGAAACCGCTCGCCTCCGGCATCGAAGCGATGCGCGGAGCGCTCGGCTTTGCATGGAACGCGTCGGCCCTGTCGGCCGTCACCGGGCTCGGGCCGTCGCAGACCCGGCGGATGTTTCAGCGCCATCTTCGCACCAGCCCGCATCAGTGGCTGATGCGCGAGCGGTTGATGCACGCGCAGTCACTGCTGGTGCAGGACGACCAGCCGATCGCCGAGATCGCCGAGACATGCGGCTTTTGCGACGTCTATCATTTCGGCCGCGAATTCAAGCGATCGGTTGGCATTTCGCCTTCGGCCTGGCGGCGCAGCGAATTGGGTGTCGCATCGAAGCGCTGAGCAGGTTCCGCGAAAGCGTCGCATGGCCTTCCGGCAAGAACCTGCGACAAGGTGCGGTGAACTGATTGGAGCGCCGCGCTACCCGTTGACGAAGCGCGGCGCTGGTCCTAGAAGGACTGCCAGACTTCCGTGGTGATTTGGCCGGTCGGCTTGCAGCCACGTTAAACAACTCGCTAAAGGGCCGTTTGCAACCTGTAACCGGCTTTGCGACGGCAATGCCGGTTTTTTGTTGTCCGCGGCCGGCCGGACACCGCATCGGGACAAAACCGCTGCGGCACAGGATCGAGGACGGACATGGCCGCTCAGCGCGCTGCAAGAACCAAGGACGAGGTCGACCATCCGTCGAGCCCGGTGCTGCGGTTCGGCCCCGACAAGCCGCTGAAGCTCGACGCAGGCACCGTGCTCTCGCCTTTCCAGATCGCATACCAGACCTATGGCACGCTCAACGACGCGCGCTCCAACGCCATCCTCGTCTGCCACGCGCTGACCGGCGACCAGCACGTCGCCAACACCAATCCGGTGACCGGCAAGCCGGGCTGGTGGGAGGTGCTGATCGGCCCCGGCAAGATTATCGACACCAACCGCTTCTTCGTCATCTGCTCCAACGTCGTCGGCGGCTGCCTCGGCTCGACCGGCCCGGCCTCGACCAATCCGGCGACCGGCAAGCCTTATGGGCTCGACCTGCCGATCATCACCATCCGCGATATGGTGCGCGCGCAGGCGATGCTCATCGATCATTTCGGCATTGAAAAGCTGTTTTGCGTGCTTGGCGGCTCGATGGGCGGCATGCAGGTGCTGGAATGGGCTGCAAGCTATCCGGAGCGCGTGTTCTGCGCCCTGCCGATCGCCACCGGCGCCCGCCATTCCTCGCAGAACATCGCCTTCCATGAGGTCGGCCGGCAGGCCGTCATGGCCGATCCGGACTGGCATGGCGGCAAATATCTCGATTTCGGCAAGCGCCCGGAAAAGGGGCTGGCCGTCGCGCGTATGGCCGCCCACATCACCTATCTTTCGGAAGCAGCGCTCCACCGCAAGTTCGGCCGCAATTTGCAGGACCGGGAGGCGTTGACCTTCGGCTTCGACGCCGATTTCCAGATCGAGAGCTATCTGCGCCACCAGGGCATGACCTTCGTCGACCGCTTCGACGCCAATTCCTACCTCTATCTGACCCGCGCGATGGACTATTTCGACCTTGCCGCCGATCACGGCGGCCGCCTCGCCGATGCCTTCGCTGGCACCAAGACGCGCTTTTGCCTGGTCTCCTTCACCAGTGACTGGCTGTTCCCGACCGAGGAGAGCCGCTCGATCGTGCATGCCTTGAACGCGGCGGGCGCTTCGGTCTCCTTCGTCGAGATCGAGACCGACCGCGGCCATGACGCCTTCCTGCTCGACGAGCCGGAACTGTTCGCGGCCATCAACGGCTTCATCGCCTCTGCCGCTCGCGCCAGGGGGCTCAGCCTATGAGCGTCAATCGTGCCCAGCGTGTCGACCTCGAAGTCGTCACCGACCTCATCCCGGCCAATTCGCGCGTGCTCGATGTCGGCTCCGGCGACGGCCTGCTCCTGGAACTGTTGCAGGAAACCAAGCAGGTCGATGGCCGCGGGTTGGAACTGTCGCAGCGCGGCGTCAACGAATGCGTGGCGCGCGGGCTCTCGGTCATCCAGGGCGACGCCGACACGGATCTGAAATTCTACGCCGACAAGGGCTTCGACTTCGTCGTGCTCTCGCAGACGCTGCAGGCGACGCGCAACCCGAAGGTTGTGCTCGACGAGCTGCTTCGGATCGGCAACCGCGCCATCGTCTCCTTCCCCAATTTCGGTCACTGGCGCGTGCGCTTTTCGCTGCTGATCAAGGGCAGGATGCCGGTCACCAAGGATCTGCCCTATTCCTGGTACGACACGCCCAACATCCACTTCTGCACCATCCGCGACTTCGTCAATCTGTGCGAGGAGCTCGGCGCGACGGTCGAGAAGGCGACCGCGCTCGACGCCAACGGCCAGAAGATCGGCCTGTCGATGCCGTGGTGGTTCTGGAACTTCTTCGGCCAGCAGGCGGTGTTCTTGCTGAGACGATGAAACTGGCTTCGCTTCGATCTTTTTGATAAGCCTCGCGCCGGGCGGGGTGGAACAAGATGGCGGAACGGCGAACCTATTCAGTTGTCCTCGAGATGGAGAATGCCAACTTCATCGACTGGGGCGAGGTCAGCGTCGGGTTGAACGCCCTCGCCCGCGAGATTGCTTCGGTTTCCGAGGCCGGCCTCGCCAAGCCCACCGTCATCATTTCGCACGCCGGACGATCATCCGATGGCGATGAGCTGCGCAGCAGCTTCGAAGCCGAGGCGCCCCGGTTGGGTCAGGTCGCCGACCTGGTGTTCGCGGCCTGTGCCGACGGCCGCTACTACGATCTCAAGAACAACGGCGTCCTTTTCACCGAAGCCGACATCGTGGTTTTCGTGGACTCCGATTCAGTCCCCGAACCAGGTTGGCTTTCGGGCTTGTTGACACCCTTCAAACAGCCGGAAACCGTCTGCGTGAACGGCTACACCTATCTTTTGCACGACGACTTCTTCTCGCGGACCTTTGCCCTGCTCTGGTTCTTCCCTCTGGCCGAAGGGGATAAGAGGTTTGCAGCCAAACGCGCGCTGAATGCCAACAACAACGCCTTCCGGCGGACATGGATCGCCAGCCATCCTTTTCCACCACACAATGGCTTCAAGGTTTCCTGCACGCTGACGATGCATGAGCTTTGGCGCGAGGGGCACAAAATCGTCAACACCGATGCCCGCGCCTACCATTATTCGCCGCGAGGCTGGCGGTTCTTCTTCTGGCGCGCGCTGGTGACCGGCAGGGACGCCGATCGGAAATTCGTCGAGCTTCACGCACCTGGCAGGGTTCAGCGTATCGTCAAATCATTCACGCGCTGGGGGACGATGTCGTGGCGCACGCTGCGCCGCGTGGTGAATCTGGCGCCGCAGACCGGGATGCCGGCCTGGCAAATTCCCTTCGCGGCGATTGTCGGCCTGGCGTTCTATACGCTCGCGTTTCTCGGCCATTTCAGCCTGGCGGCAGGGCTGGTTCGCGACGAGCCTGAAATCGTGCCCGACTATGTCGTGCATAGCTAGAGCAGTTCTGGAGAAGGCGTGCTGTTCTGCTAGGGCAATTCCAGGAAAAG
>CCNB01000042.1:106123-186023 GCA_000824785.1 Mesorhizobium plurifarium
TAAAAACAAGGAGATAGGGCATTTCACCGTTTCCATGAGGTGAGAAATGCCCTAGCCAAGTACATCCGTAGCCTTGTGCGGATGCTCGACGCCGTCGACGAAGATCACGTCGGACAACGAATTCCCGGTGCGCAGCGAAAGGATCGCCTGATAGGCCGGCGAATCGTACCAGTCCCGCGCATGCTGCCTGTCCGGGAACTCGATGACGATCAGGTGCCCGGGCCAGCTGTTCTCGACAACCTCGACATCGCCGCCATGGACGATGAAACGCCCGCCGCACGGGGCCAGCGTGGCGTCTATCTTCTCAAGATACTCGACGATCCAGGGACCCGGCGTGACTTGGCGCATATGGGCAGCTGCGTAAGCGGTCATGGTCTGCTCCTTGATGGATCGAAGCCGATCGGCCGGCCTCGCGGAGATCACCATGCTGGAACCAGGTAGTTCGGTCGATTACCTCGGACGTCATCGGGACAAGCCGTTCCTCGCCCCTTGCTGACGGACCGTCAAGTCGACGGAGAAGCCAATTGTGTTGCCATCAAACCGCAATCTTACGGAAAAGCCGCCAGTTTCGGCATTTCTCGGCTGGCCTGGCGTGACACAAAGGTGGCTTTTTTGTAGCGTCGGCCGCAAATCAAAGGTGGACACGAAGATACCATCAGACCCATCCGACAAATGCTAGATTCGACCGGTTGTGGCAGCCCGATGTCGAGCCAGGATGTTCCGCTGATCTCAGTGATCACGCCGACCCACAATCGGCGCAGCCAGGTCGTGCGCGCGGTGGAAAGCGTTCTGGCGCAGACACTTACCCGATTCGAGCATATCGTCGTCGACGACGGTTCGACCGACGGGACGGCCGCCGCGCTCGCCGAAATCCGCGACCCGAGGCTGATCTATGTCGGCGCCAAATGGCGCGGCGCCAACGCCGCGCGCAATGCGGGCATCGAGCGCGCGCGGGCGCCGGTGGTTACCTTCCTCGATTCGGACGACGTCTATCTGCCCGACCGGCTGGAGCGGACGCTGGCGCGCTTCGACCAGAACCCTTCGCTCGAAGTCCTCATCAGTTCGTTCGTCTCGCTCAAGGGCAGCCGCAGCACCAAATGCATCAACCGCGCGGCCTTTCTGGACAAAAGCACGCTGCAGCGCGCTCTGGTCTCGCAGACTATCTTCATCGCCGGCTCGGCGATCACCGCGAGGCACGAATCGCTGCTCGCGATCGGCGGCTACGACAGCGACATCACGCGCATGCAGGATCGCGAGCTTCTGCTGCGTTTCGCCCGCCGCAGCGGCGCTTTGCTGTCCGAGGACATAGACTGGAAGAAGTACAATTCGGAGAACTCGATCTCCGGCCGGCGCGACGGCTATGTCGCGGCCTATGCCAACCTGATCGACAAGCACCCTTACATCGCCGACCGCTATCCCGATGTCCCGCCCTATATGATCGCTCGCCAGATCATCGCCGACACGTTGAAGGGCCGGCTGCAGCAGGCCTTTTCCGGCTATCTCGCAAATCGCTCGTCCAAGGCGCTCGGCTATTCGCTGCCGCAGCTCTTGCGCGGCTATGTCGTCGGCCGCCGCTGGCGGCGCGATTGCTACGACGAGTTCCGCGCCAAATACGGCGCCCGGGCGGTTTGACCGCCTTCCAATGCATGTCGCTCAGAAGTGCGCAGCGGTTCTGGGACAACGACATGCATCAAAACAAAAACTTAAGGCGCGTCGCCTGAATCCGTTTCAGCGCGACGCGCTTTGAGCTTCAGTGGATTCCTTCTTGCGGCGCGGCGCCGCAGGTGGCGGTTCGATCGCGCCGGCCCTGACGCGCGCGGGTTTCAGCGCCGGCGCGCCGGAATCCTTGACGATGTTCAGCGAGCGCGGAAAAAACTGGGTGTTGTGCTGACCGCGCCCGATATTGATGATCGCTGTTTCGGGCAGACGCTTCTGCAGCATGGCCAGCACCCGTCGCAGCGTCGGGCCGTCGAACGCGTCGAGCGCTTCGTCCATGATTACCCATTTCGGCTTGCGCAAGGCGAGCCTGGCGAAAGCCAGCACCCGTTGTTCGTCATCGCCGAGCTCACGTTCCCACCGCCCGGGGTGGTCGAGGGCGGTTGCCAGCCGATCGAGGCCGACCTCGCCAAGCACCGCCGCGATCTCGGCATCGCTCGCCGGGGCCTCGCCGTTCGGATGGTCGAGGACTTCGCGCAACGTGCCGGCCGGGAAATAGGGCACGCGGGGCACGAAGATGGGCGTCTCGCCGGCCGGCAGGCCGATCCGGCCGCTTCCCCATGGCCACAGGCCGGCAATGGCGCGAAAGAACAATGTCTTGCCGGCGCCCGGCTCGCCGGTGATCATGACGCGCTCGCCGGCGTGGATTTCGACATCGGTCTGGGCAAGCCTGGTGCAGCCTTCCGGCGAAGCCACTTCAAGCCTGTCGAAGGTCAGGCTGCCATTGGCGTTCTCGACGAACTGGATGCGTTTTTCACTGTCGTGCAGCGCATCGGTCTCGGTGAGCGCGATGCGGAAATCGGCCACGCGCATCAGCGTCGCGCGCCAGTCGGCGATGCTGCCGATATTGTTGATGAACCAGCGGAGCGACGAATGAACCTGGTTGAAGGCGCCGACCGCCATCATCAGCCCGCCGAACGAGATGTCGCCCGAGAAATAGACCGGCGAAGCCACCAGAATGGGCGCCACCACCGTTATCCAGCCATAGGTGTCGGTCACCCAGGACAGGTTGATCTGCGCGGTGAAGATGCGCCGCATGGCGCCCAGCACCGTGCCGAGGTCAAGCTCCAGCCGGCGTTGGGCGTCGGGCTCGCCATGGTAGAGCGCGATCGCATCGACATTCTCGTTGACCCGCACCATGGAGGAGCGCAGTTCCGCTTCGCGGGTATAGCGCTCGCTGTTGAGGCTGATCAGCGGACGCCCGACCAGCCAGCTCAGCCAGGAGGCGATGCCGGCATAGAGGAACGCCGCCCAGACCATGTAGCCCGGTATCGCCAGCGAATAGCCGCCGACGTGGAACACGAAGCCCGAAGACAGCTGCCACAGCACGCCGATGAAGGAGACGAGCAGGATGAAGGACTGCAGCAGGCCGACGCCGAGATCCGTCGACAGGTCCGACAAGTGGGCGGCATCCTGCTGCATGCGCTGGTCGGGATTGACGCCGATGGCGCCTGCATTGGCCAGCCGGAACGCCCGCGCCGGGCGCATCCACTGATCGATCAGGTCGAGCGTCAGCGCCTCGCGCAACCGCAGACGGATCATCTGGTTGAGCCAGGTCTGGCCGATATTGAGCACCAGAAGTCCGCCGGCGATCATCGCGAAGACCAGAAGCTGGTGCAGGAAGTCGGCCATGTCGCGCCGCGCCAGCGCATCGTAGAAAGGCTGGTTCCAGCGATTGAGCAGGACCTGTCCGATCGAGGTGGCGACGATGACCGCGACGATGCCGATCGAGACCCAGGCGAGTTGCCTGCGCACCGGCGAGGATTTCAGCCCCAGCTTGATCGTCGCCACCTGGTCGGCGAGGCTGCTTGCCTCGACCGAGACGGTGGGTTTTTGCGGGCCCGGCTTTTTGTCGGTCTGGTTGTCCATAAAGGATATTCCTGGTTTCCGCGGCGGTCACGAACACCGCGCCAAGCGAGCATGCTTAGATCGGGCACGCCTCAGATAGGGTGATGATCGTTGCGCGATGCAAGGCGCGGCAGCGATCACGAACGCGTCACCCGGCCGAGCGCGGACTGGCCGCCTGCCGGCCAAGCCGTGTTGCTGCCCCCTGCGGCGAGAAGACCGGAACGAAGACACGGCGGGATGCGCGCTGCGCGACCGGCACGCCCTGATAGAGCCGTTTCTGCGCCTCGACGACGATGACGCCGGAAAAGATCGGCCAGAACCGCCGGCCGGCCTTCTCCAATACATTGTGGAACCGCATCATGAAACGCCGCGGCGACGGCGGGAAGAACAGTGCATCGCTCCATGTCGCCGGCGTGAAGTTCGCCTCGCGCAGCAACTCGGTCAGTTGGCCGCGCGAGAACGGCCGGCCGTTGCCGAAGGGCGTGTGCTCGAAGCGCGCCCACACGCCGCGCCGGTTGGGGACGACGATGACCACACGGCCGGCTGGCGACAGCACGCGCCAGATCTCGTTCAGCGTCTCGCGCGGGTTTTCGGCATGTTCGAGAGAGTGCACCAGGAGCACGCGATCGATGCATGCATCGACCAGCGGCAGTTCCTCGTCGAAGACCAGCGCCGTCGCCGCCGGCCCGGTCGCCGGCCACACCACGGCGCCCTGCGTCGCCGGCATGAAGGCGAAGACACGCTCGGCATCGGTGCCGAAGCGTTCCAGCCAGGGCAGCGTGTAGCCGAGGCCGACCAACCGCTCGTTGGGTACGGTTGCCCATATCGACGACAACGCCATGGTGATCGAATGCTCGGCCAGGCGGCCGAGCGTGGACGAGTAGAAGGAGCGCAGATCCACAATATCCGAATGCATGCGCGGGACGGTAGCTGCGAAGCCTGTCAAGTTCAACAAAGGCGCCCGGTCGACAAACGCGCCAGGTTCAACAAACCCGGATGACATCGGCGCCCGCCCGCCCTATGTCTGCGACGACAAAGGGAGACACGCGATGCCGGTCGAAATCGAGCAGTTCATGTGCCGCACCGACAATTTCGGCGTGCTGGTCCACGATCCGGAAAGCGGCGAGACGGCGATCATCGACGCGCCGGAAGAGGCGCCGATCCTGGCGGCGATCAAGCGCACCGGCTGGACGCCGACATTGATCCTCACCACGCATCATCATGCCGATCATGTCGAAGCCAATCTGGCGCTGAAGGAGCGCTTCAAATTGCGCATCGTCGGCCCGGAGGCCGAGACGGCGAAAATCCCCGGCATCGACGAAACCGTGAAGCAAGGCTCGGTCGTGCGACTCGGCGAGGAGAGGATCGAGGTCATCGAGACGCCCGGTCATACCGCCGGCCACGTCTCCTACCATCTGCCGGCCTCGAAGGTGGCCTTCACCGCCGACACGCTGTTTGCGCTGGGTTGTGGCCGGCTGTTCGAATGCAAGCCGCCGGTGATGTATGACTCGCTGAAGAAGCTGGCGGCGCTGCCGGCGCAAACCGCCATCTATTGCGGCCACGAATACACTTTGGCCAATGCCCGCTTCGCGGTGACGGTCGACCCGGGCAATCCGCTGCTGAAGCAGCGCGCGGCCAGGATCGAAGCGCTGCGCGCCGCCAACAAGCCGACGCTGCCGACGACCATCGGCGAGGAATTGTCGACCAACCCGTTCCTGCGCGGGCACGACCCGTCGATCCGCAAGCATCTTGGCATGGAGAGAGCCTCAGACGCCGAGGTGTTCGCCGAGATCCGCAAGCGCAAGGATAATTTCTGAGCCTGCTTGAATGACCACCAGCGCCGCCGAGATCATCGCAACGCTAGGCCTCAAGCCGCATCCCGAGGGCGGCTGGTATGCCGAGACCTTTCGCGACGCCGCGGGCGGCCCGCGCGGCCATTCGACCGCGATCTATTTCCTGCTTGAGCAAGGCCAGCTCTCGGCCTGGCACCGGGTGAGGGACGCGGCCGAGGTCTGGCACTTTTATGCCGGCGCGCCGCTGGCGCTGTCGATGCATGAGGAAGGCGCCGGCGTGGTCATCGAGCAGGTGCTGGGCACGGCCCTCGCCGCCGGCGAACGGCCGCAGATCGTCGTGCCGGCCGGCTGGTGGCAATCGGCGCGCAGCCTCGGCGAATGGACGCTGGTCGGCTGCACGGTGGCGCCGGGCTTCGATTTCGCCGCCTTCGAGCTTGCCCAACCGGGCTGGCAGCCGAAAATCGCCTAACTGAGAAGAAGAAATCCCAGCGTGATGGCCAGCTGGGCGGCATAGTAAAGCACCCAGACCGCATGGCGCATCCAGACGCGATGCGGCGAGATCGCCGCGAGCAGGAAGCGCTCGGTTGCCAGGAGCCCGTCCGAAGCGATGAAGAGCACCGCGCCGGCAATCACCCAGACCTTGTCCGTGGTGAGCGCCGAAATGCCCATAGCGAGGATGGCCGCGACATAGACCGCGACCGGGACGCGCAGTTGCGGGCCGACGCGGCGCCAGAGCGCGGCAAGCATGACGATGCTGAACACGGCCATGGCGAGAGCAATCGCGTCTCGCCAGAACTCGGCGCTCAGCAGTTGGAGCCCGCCGCCTGCCTGCGCGAACAGCGCGACATAGGCGATGTGGCCGGCGAGAAAGCTCGCCAGCCCGCCGAGAAAGGCCTTTTCGCCGTCGCGCGACAGAAAGGCATCGCCGGCCGCGCTGAGTGCCAGCGCCGCGACGAGCAGCAACGGGCCGCCCTGCATGGCGGCAAGCACGGCCAGCAAGGCTACGGCAAGCGTCTTCGCCGCCGTGCGCGTCCATTTCGGCGGCATGTCGAGCGCAAAGGCGTAGATCACGGCCGCGACAAAGGAAAACAAAAGCGTCGCGTTGGCGTTGGCCTCGATACCGCCCGGGAACGGCATCATGCGTTGACCTCTTTGGCCGCCGGCTTGCGCATCAACAACGACTTTGCCGCGAGCGCGGCGCCCCCCGTGATGAGCACGCAGGCCGCGAGGATGCGCAACGACGGCTCGGCGACGCCGGCAGCGATCAGCACCAGCGTCGACAACAGCGGCGCCGCATAGCTCGCGGCGCCCAGCACCTGGATGTTGCCGCGCTTGACGCCGATGTCCCAGGCATAGAAGGCAGCACCCACGGGCATCAGGCCGAGCCCCACGACAGCCAGCCACTGTCCGGGGCCATCCGGCAGCACCGTCTTCTCGAGCAGGAAATGGCAGACCAGCGACAGCACCGACGTCGCCGCGCAGAACCAGGTGACGATCGAGGTCGGCACCGAGGGGAAGCGCCGCGACAGGAGCGAATAGGATGACCACAAAAGCGCGCAGACGGCGGCCATCGCGTAGCCGAAGGCGTAACGCGCGTCGAAGGCCAGCCCGCCGCCCTTGGTGACGATCAGGACCGTGCCGGCAAGGCCGAGCAGCGCGCCGACGACATGGTTCCAGGCAAGCCGCTCGCCCGGCATCAGCGCCGAGCCGAGCACGATCAGCAGCGGCCACAGATAGGCGATCAGGCTCGCCTCGACCGCCGGCGCGCTGCGCAGCGCCGTGAAGTAGAAGAAGTGGTAGCCGAACAGCCCGGCTATGCCGATCACCCAGACCTGTGGCGGGATTTTCTGGCTCCTGTCGGCGGCCGGCATCACCAGCCGGGCAGCGAGCCCGACGCAGGTGCCGATGGCGAAGGTGATGGCCGACAGCAGGAACGGCGGCACCTGGCCCGAGGCATTGGTGAGCAGCGCCAGCAGCGCCCACATGGCGACCGCCGAAAACCCGATCAGTGTTGCGCGCCCCATATCTCCCCCGCCGGCGCGAGGTGGCGCCTGACCTAATTCACCGCTTCGAACCGTCCGGCGCTGATGGTCAATGGACCGATCTGGGTCCCAACCGTGGCGCGGATCGGCGCATATACGCCGGATTGGCCGACCGGTGCAAACGTCACCAGCATGCGGCTCTTGTTCTTGAGGAAGTTCAGTGCCTTGCGGCCCTTGCGATAGCCCGCCACCGGTTCGAAGCCCATCTTGCAGGTTACCGTGTCGCCCTTGTAGCCCGGCACCGAGATCGAACCCTTGGACGCATAGGTCAAGGTCAGGTCGGCGCGCATCTCGCCATCATAGAATTTGACCGTGCGCCCGCAGACCTTCTCCAGGCTGTCGGCATGGATGACGGTCGCCGCCATCGGATCGAGCACCGATTTCAGGTCTCCGTCGCCGATCGGCACCCAGTTCTTCGGATCGCGCTTCTTCGGCGCGGGAATGACTTGCGTGAAGGTGACTGCCCCATTGCTGAAGCGTATGTCGACCATCGAGGCCTTCTTGCCGGACGTATAATCGGCCCTGAACACCTGCGGCGTCATCCGCTTGTCGGAAATGGTGCCTTTCGACGAAATCGTACCTTTCGTATCGTCGAACAGCCTGCCGAGCCCGGCGGCGGAGACGGTGCCGTTGATGGCGTAGGTATCGCCCTCGTAGCGGCTGGAAAAAGTCGCCCTGGCGATCGAAAGGCCGAGATAGGACACCGTATATTCGCCCTTGAAGGATTGCGGCGGCGCGGCGGCGAAGCTTGTTGCCGGCACGGCAAGGGCAAGCAGGGTGGCGAATGCGTGAGTCGAGCGGACCATGGCGGCTGACGAATCCCTGGCGGTTCGGCCGGAACGCAAAGGATCCAGCCTGGCATATCCCTTCGCGAACGGCTTATAGTTTGAAATCCGGCCTTTATATGGAGCGCGACCGACAGCCGGCGATGCGCCGGAGCTTGACGCAATGGCGAAATGCCACTATGGAACGCCAACTTTTCCAAAGGCCGCCTGACCGAGACCGCGCGCCGCCTGGCGCGGGCAGAATGGTTTGGCAGGTTTAGAAACTGAAGGTTAGACAAATGTCCCGCACCTGCGAACTCACTGCCAAGGCAGTCCAGACCGGCAACAATGTGAGCCACGCCAACAACAAGACCAAGCGTCGCTTCCTGCCGAACCTGGTCAATGTGACGCTGATTTCCGAAGCGCTGAACCAGAACGTTCGCCTGCGCATTTCGGCCAACGCGCTGCGTTCGGTCGAGCATCGTGGCGGCCTCGACGCCTTCCTGGTCAAGGCCGACGTCAAGGAACTGTCGCAGCGTGCGCGCCTGCTGAAGAAGCAGATCGCCAAGAAGCTTGCCGAGCAGTCGGCCGCTTAAAGCAGCTATCGGGCGGGGGACGACCGCCTCGAGCACCGGCCCGGCCGGTGCTCGAAATAAGAGCGAGCGTCGGCATGACGCTCCGCTGGTTCCATTACCCAGGATAAAAAAATGAATTTCCTGACGCGATATTTGCCCTTCGTGGCCGCCATGGCGCTTGTCGTCGTGGCCTCCAACATCCTCGTGCAGTTCCCGATGCAGGGCGAGATCGGCGGCCTGTCGCTCGCCGACCTGCTCACCTGGGGCGCCTTCACCTATCCCTTCTCTTTCCTGGTCACCGACCTCGCCAACCGCCGCTACGGCCCCGCCGTGGCGCGCAAGGTGGTGTTCATCGGCTTCATGACGGCGGTGACCTGCTCGATCCTGGTCCCGCCCTTCCTGTTCCGCCACGGATTGATCGAGTTCGAGACCGCCGCCGACCGGCTGGTGCGTATCGCCGCCGCTTCAGGTGCTGCCTTCCTGACCGCGCAATTGCTCGACGTCACCGTCTTCAACCGGTTGCGCCGGCAGAGCTGGTGGCGCGCGCCGATCGTCGGCACGCTGGTCGGCTCCATCTTCGACACGGTCGTCTTCTTCGGCGTCGCCTTCTCCGCCACCTTCGCCTTCGCCGGCCCCAATGACAGCTTTACGCTGGAGACGGCGCCGCTGATGGGCGTGCTGCCGGTCGAGACGATGCGCTGGGTGTCCTGGGCGCTGGGCGATCTTTCGGTCAAGCTGATTATCGCCGTCGTGGCGCTGATCCCCTACCGGCTTCTCGCCGCGCGCTGGAGCCAGCCGGCGGTCGCGGTCGGAGCATGATCCCAAAAAGTGGGGTCCGGTTTTTGGGAAAGATCATGCTCCAAACAAAAAGAGAGAGCATAATCCCAAAAACTGAGGTCCGGTTTTTGGAAAAGATCATGCGCAAACCAAAAGAGAGCCCGTGATCCCCTGGGTTCAACTCGACTCGGCCCGGACGCCCGATGGCGGCCAGGAACTGCGCCTGAAGCAGCGCGGCGATGAATTCTCCATCATGCTCGGCGCCAACGAGCTGATGAACAGTCGCCTCAGCGGCTCCGAGGAGGCTCTTGCCAGGCTTTCCTGCGAGCGGATCGCCGGCCGCAAGTGGCCGAGGCTCCTCATTGGCGGGCTCGGCATGGGCTTCACCTTGCGAGCCGCCCTCGCCGCGGTCGATCGCGGCGCCGCCGTCACCGTGGCCGAACTTGTCCCCGCTGTCGTCGCCTGGGCGCGCGGCCCGATGGCTAAAATCTTCGACGGCTGCCTCGACGACTCTCGCGTCACCATTCAAGAAGTCGATGTCGGCCAACGGATAAGGGCGGACAAAGCCGCCTGGGACGCCATCCTGCTCGACGTCGATAACGGCCCCGAAGGCATCGTCTACAAGGGCAATGACACGCTCTATAGCGCGGCCGGTCTCGCGGCCGCGCGCGCCGCCCTGACGCCGGGCGGCGTCCTGGCGGTCTGGTCGCAAGGGCCGGACAGCGGCTTCACCCGCCGGCTGAAGCAGGCCGGCTTCTCGGTCGAGGAGATCAACACCCGGGCCAACGGCAAGCGCGGCGCCCGCCACGTCATCTGGGTTGCGACCAACCGGCCCTGACGCTTTCAGCCACAGCCGCGGCGGCTTTACGCTTTGTTACGGCGAATGATGCAGGATGGCGAAAAAATCTCCAGAGTGGTTCGCCGCTTCCCGGAAACGGCGAACCACCCTATCTCCTTGTTTTGACGCAATTCCTGACGGAAACCCGTGTCACACTCTTCCGGGAATTGCTCTAAGGCATAGCAACCAGCATGACCGTGCAAGGCACCGGTTGGAAAAACGATCTCCTGCTTGCGTTGTGCGCCACGCTGGTGGTGCTGACGATCAATGCCGTTTCCGGCTTCCCCACGCTTGCGAATTATGGCGCCGACAATGACAGCATGCTGCGGCTGGTCGAGGTCCGCGACCTGCTCGGCGGCCAAAGCTGGTTCGATCTCCATCAATACAGGATGGGCACCTCGGGCGGCTTCGTCATGCACTGGTCGCGGCTGATCGACACGCCACTCGCGCTGATCATCATGGCCTTCGATGCGCTGGGCGCCAGCCCCGCCACCGCCGAACGCGCCGCGCAGATCATCTGGCCGACCCTGCTCTACGGGCTGACCATATTCGTGCTGATGCGCGCCTCGCAGCGCTTTGCCGCTACGAATGTCGCGATGCCGGCGGTCATCCTGTCGACGGCAGGACTCTTCTTCCTGGTGATCTACAGCCCGGGCGTGATCGATCACCACAACGTCCAGCTGCTGCTGACGGCGGCCAGTCTTTGGTTTCTGATGGAGGCGCCCTCCTGGCGGCCTGCTGCCCTTCTGTCAGGCATTTGCGCGGGCCTTACGCTAGCTGTCGGCATGGAGACCGCTGCCTATGTGGCGGTGCTCGGCATCTGCGCCGCGGTCCTGTTCATCCTCGACGGCAAGGAGCGCATCACGGCGCGGGGCTTCGGCCTTGGATTTGCCGGCATCGCATCCCTGGTCTTCGTGGCGACCATCCGGCCGGCCAACTGGGGCGCGGCCCAATGCGACGCCTTCTCATCCTTCCAGTTCGCGGTAGCAGCGCTTTCCGGCTTCGGCCTCGCGATCGCCGCTGCATTGACCACCTCGACAGTTCGGGCGCGGCTGGTTTCGATGCTGGCGCTTGCGGCGGTGATCGCAGCCGTCGTGATTGTGTTCTTCCCGCAATGCCTGTCCTCGCCCTATGCGGGCATGGACGAGCGCATCCGCACCTATTGGCTGGCCGACGTGGTTGAAGCGCAGCCCTTCTGGAGCGTCGCCATCCACCAGCCGAAGCTGATGGCGGCGCGCTACGTGACGCCCTTCATCGCGATCCTGCTGATCGGCTTTCAGTTGCGGAGCCGTGGCCTGCGCCGCGAGGAAATTCTCGCCGCCATCCTGCTTGTCGTCGCCTTTGTCGTCAGCCTCTGGCAGGTGCGCGGCTCGACCTTCTCCGTCGCCTTCGCCGTGCTGCCGCTCTCGGCCTGGATCGCGAAAACCCGCCTGCGGGCGGACACGGCACCCTCATGGCGCCTTTCCGCCGGCATCGTCATGGCGTGGCTGGTCTCGCTCAATGCGACCTGGGCCGGGGTCGCGGTGGCGGCGCAATCCATGGTCCAGAAGGCGCCGCAGCGGATCAATTCCGATCCCGACCATGCCGTGACTTGCGGCAAGCCCGGCGACTTCCGCGATCTTGCCGCCATGTCGGCGACGACGGTGCTTGCCTCGTCCAATCTTGGCTCGGGAATATTGGTGTTCACCCACCACCGGGCGCTGGCCGGCCCTTATCACCGCAATGTCGGCGGCAATCTGGCTATGCTCGACGCGTTCATGGGGGGCCCGGACGCCGCCCGCGCCGTCATCGAGCGCGAGCATGTCGGGCTGATCGCGATCTGCCGCGGCAACACGGAAGAGATATCGCTGGGCCTGGACGCGCCGAATGGCCTTGCCGCGGCGTTGCTGCGGGGCGACCTGCCGACATGGCTCGAATTGGACCAGTCTACCGCGGGAAAGCCGATCGAAATCTACAAGGTCCGCTGAATATCGGCCCGCGGCCATGTCAGCATCGTCGACAGCACCCCTCGCAACGTGCTGGTTTTGCGCCGATGCAACATCATATCGTGATTTAGAAAACCGCGATTGAAGCCAGTCCCGTGGATCATTGCAATCCAGCGTGTGCTTTGGTTAGCATTCCGCGCGGCCAGCGATATATCTATTCAAGAAATTTGGATTCGGGGTTCTTTGGATTGGGGAAAGGATATCCATGTCGGCCATAGACGGCGCGGTGGCGCCAGCATCAGCCACACAAACGCTGCAGCATGTTGTCTCGCACATGGTGGATGCCGTGAACCGCGCCGCCTTTGTGGAAACGCCTTTCTGGCATCTGGAAATGACCGACGTTTTCCCGGCGGACCTTTATCGGCGCATGCGCGCCGCCATGCCCGAGGCGCGCGAATATCGTGCGCTCAAGGGGCGCAACAATGTGAATATCAAGGCGGACGGAACCGCGACGCGGATCAAGATCGACCTCTACCCCGAATATATCCGCCATCTGCCTGACGAGAAACGGGCCGTCTGGGCCTTGGTCGGCAAGGCGTTGCATGCGCCGGAACTGAAGGACGCATTCATGCGCCGCCTTGCCCCGGGCCTGGAGCGCCGGTTCGGCGCGGACTTCATGAAGGTCGGCATGTATCCGGTGCCGATGCTGACGCGCGACGTGGCCGGCTACAAGATCGGCTTCCACACCGACACGAAATGGAAGGGCATCACGGTTCAGTTCTATTTGCCCGAGGACGACTCGATCAACCACATCGGCACCCGCTTCGCCGAGCGCAAGCCGGACGGACGTTTCGAGAATTCGCACCGGATGTCGTTTTCCCCGAATACGGGCTACGCCTTTGCGGTCGGCACCGACACCTGGCATGCGGTCGACACCGTCGGACCGGAAGTCCGCACCCGCGACAGCATCCTTCACACCTATTTCGTGGACAACACCGCGACGCTCAAGATCCGCAACCGGAGCAAGCGCGCGGCCAATTTCGTGATGAACGAAGTCCGCCACGTCGGCCGGTAGAGCAATTCCAGGAAAAGTGTGAGCGGTTTTCCGCCCGGAATTGCGTAAAAACAAAGGGATAGAGCGGTTCGCCGTTTCCGTGAAACGGTGAAACGCTCTAGTCTGGGCCGCTGGCGCCCACCGGCACGGCTGAACCCATGCCGGCCGGTCTGCTCAGTCCTGGTGCAGGATGAATTCCAGATAGAGGTTGCGCTGCAGGATCGAATGGTTGTCGTCCGACACCAGCGACACCATCAGCGCGCCGTCGTCGCGGGTCCAGACGTCCAGCCCTTCCATATTGTCGATCTGGTGGCCCATGTCGGCTTCCATCAGCACCGGTCCGTCGGCGACCGCGCCCTTCTCGACGCTTTCGCCATAGATGCGCCGCAGCCGCATCTTCACCCCGCGCGCGATCGAGAAGCTGCGCTCCAGGAGCAGCAGATCGCCGTCCGGCAGGAAGGCGCCGTCGGTTATGTCGAAACCGCCGTCGCGCCTGACGGTGAAGACGCCCTTATGCGACCCCTCGATAACGGCTGCATAGACATTGCCTGATGTGTCGAGGCTCCTCTCCGAGACCACGACCAGGCCGCCCTCGTGCTGCCCATAAGGATCGGCGTGGGCAACGGTCTCGAAACCGCGGTTCTGGCGCAGCTCCTCAGCGGGGACCAGGTAATCGAGCTGCCTGACCGGGGCTTTCATATTGTTGGGATCGATCTTGAACTGGGCGACGCGCTGGTCGCGCTCGAAGCCGACGGTGGCGATGCCGTCCTTGACCGCGAGCCCTTCCGCATCGACCTCCCATTTGCGGTCGATCGGGCGGCCCGAGGCGTCGACCATCTGCTGCATGCGGAAATTCGAAACACCCGACGGTCGCTTGCCGGCGTCATGCGTGATCGTGCCGAAGAACCAGAAGCCGGTGTCGGCCACACCGATGAAATCGCCGCCCGGCTTCAGGAAGCGAAAGGCCGACAGCGCGCCGAAATCGCGCGCCGGCGAGGTCATCTCCAGCCCGCCGACGAATTCGAGCGGCCCGAACCGCGTCTCGTCATGGCCGACATGGAACTGGCTGATCGGCCGCGCCGAAATCTCGACCGTCTCGACGGGAGTTCCCGGGGCGGCGATGACCGGCGAGGCGCAGGTCAGCATGCAGGCGAAAAGCATCCGCCGCGCACGCCGCCCCGAAAAGATCATCCGGCGCGCCGCAAGCCGCCGCGCCGCGTGTCGCGCGCGCTTTCCTCGCCGAACAGCGAGGCAAGCTGCTCGGTCATGGCGCCGGCGAGCTCCTCGGCATCGACGATGGTGACGGCGCGGCGATAGTAGCGCGTGACGTCGTGGCCGATGCCGATCGCCAAAAGCTCGACCGGCGAGCGCGTTTCGATCAGCTCGATGACCGCCCGCAGATGCCGCTCCAGATAGTTGCCCGGATTGACCGAGAGCGTGGAATCGTCGACCGGCGCGCCGTCCGAGATCATCATCAGGATCTTGCGTTGCTCGGGCCGGCCGATCAGCCGGTTGTGCGCCCAAAGCAGCGCCTCGCCGTCGATGTTTTCCTTGAGCAGGCCCTCGCGCATCATCAGACCGAGATTGCGCCGAGAGCGCCGCCAGGGATGGTCGGCGGATTTGTAGATGATGTGGCGCAGGTCGTTGAGCCGGCCGGGATTCGGCGGCTTGCCGTCCTTCAGCCATTTCTCGCGCGCTTGCCCGCCTTTCCAGGCGCGGGTGGTGAAGCCGAGGATCTCCACCGAAACGCCGCAGCGCTCCAGCGTGCGGGCCAGGATGTCGGCGCAGGTCGCGGCGACCGTGATCGGACGCCCGCGCATAGAGCCCGAATTGTCGAGCACCAGCGACACCACGGTGTCGCGGAACTTGGTGTCGCGCTCCTGCTTGAAGGACAGCGGCTGCATCGGGTCGATCACCACGCGCACCAGGCGCGCCGGATCGAGATAGCCTTCCTCGAGGTCGAAATCCCAGGAGCGGTTCTGCTGCGCCATCAGCCGGCGCTGCAGCCGGTTGGCCAGCCGCCCGACGACGCCTGAAAGGTTGGCGAGCTGCTTGTCGAGGAAGGCGCGCAGCCGGTCGAGCTCCTCTTCCTCGCAAAGATCCTCGGCGCCGACCGTCTCGTCGAAGGCGGTGGTGAAGACCTTGTAGTCGATCTCTTTCGGCAGGTTGAGGAACGGATTGTCGTTGCGCTTGGCCTCGCCCGGCGTCTCGGCGTCGGAATCGTCCTCGTCGGACAGGTCGTCCGAGGTGGCGTCGGTCGCTTCTGTTTCGGCCGACTCTTCCTCGTCGGCAGAGGCTTCGGCATCTTCCGACTGCGACTGCTCGGAGCCTGAATCCTCCTCGCCGCCTTCCTCGCTCTGTTCCTCGCCCTGCTGCTCGTTCTCTTCGTTTTCCTCCGAGTCGTCGGTCTCCTGGTCGTCGCCGAGCTCCTCGGCCATTTCCATGGAGACCAGCATGTCGCGCACGACGCGGGCAAAGGCCTGCTGGTCCTCGAGCTTGGCCGACAGGCCGTCGAGATCGGCGCTGGCCTTCTCCTCGATCCAGGGGCGCCAGAGGTCGACCAGCCGCTCGCCGCTCTTCGGGATCGCGCGGCCGGTAAGCTTTTCGCGCACCATCAGCGCGACCGCCTCCTCGAGCGGCGCATCGGCCTTGTCCCTGACGTCGACAAGGTTCGCCTTGGCGTATTTGTCCTCGAGCATCGAGCCGATATTGTCGGCAACGCCCTGCATGGCGCGGCTGCCGATCGCCTCAACGCGGGCCTGTTCGACCGCATCGAAGATGGACCGTGCGAGCTTCCCTTCCGGCGCCAGCTTGTTGTGAATGCGCTGATCATGGCAGGCGCGCTTCAGCGCCATGGAATCGCCGATGCCGCGCGTGATCGCGATGTCGTTGCGCGAAGCCTTCTTCGGCAGTTCGGGCAGGCGCGCGCGATTTCCCGCCAGCGCCGGGCGGTCCTTGGCGAAGCCGACCTCGAGGTCCTTGTCGCCGGCGACGGCACGCATGCATACCGTGACGGCGCGCTTGAAGCTGTCGGCTTCAGACCCGTTCTTCGGCTTGTTGCGCGTGTTGTCGCCCGGACCCGCCATTGATCATTCCCTGCGCGTTTTCATGCTGAAAGGCTGAACGCCTTTCAGCGGCGCGCCTAACCCAGCACCACGTTGGCGGCGCTCTCCGGCAGATCCTCGCCGAAGGCGCGCTGGTAGAACTCGGCCACCACCGAACGCTCCAGCTCGTCGCACTTGTTGAGGAAGGTCAGCCGGAACGCCATGCCGATATCGCCGAAGATCTCGGCGTTCTCGGCCCAGGTGATGACGGTGCGCGGGCTCATCACCGTCGACAGGTCGCCATTGATGAAGGCCGAGCGCGTCATGTCGGCGACGCGCACCATCTTGTTGACGATGTCCTTGCCCTTGTTGTCGCGATAGTGCTTGGCCTTGGCCAGCACGATGTTCACTTCATTGTCGTGCGGCAGGTAATTCAGCGTGGTGACGATCGACCAGCGGTCCATCTGCGCCTGGTTGATCTGCTGCGTGCCGTGATAGAGGCCGGTGGTGTCGCCGAGACCGACCGTGTTGGCGGTGGCGAACAGCCGGAAGGCCGGGTGTGGACGGATGACGCGGCTCTGGTCGAGCAGCGTCAGCCGACCCGACGATTCCAGAACGCGCTGGATGACGAACATCACGTCCGGACGGCCGGCGTCATATTCGTCAAAGCAGAGCGCCACATTGTGCTGATAGGCCCAGGGCAGGATGCCGTCGCGGAATTCGGTGACCTGCAAGCCTTCCTTGACGACGATGGCGTCCTTGCCGACGAGATCGATACGGCTGACATGGCTGTCGAGGTTGACGCGCACGCAGGGCCAGTTGAGCCGCGCCGCCACCTGCTCGATATGCGTCGACTTGCCGGTGCCGTGATAGCCCGACACCATGACGCGGCGGTTGTAGGCAAAGCCGGCGAGGATCGCCAATGTCGTCGCCTTGTCGAACAGATAATCCGGATCGATGTCCGGCACATGCTCGGTCGCCGCCGAATAGGCGGGAACGACCATCTTGGAGTCGAAACCGAATTTCTCCTTCACCGACACCGTCGTGTCGGGCAGGTTGGCGATGTCGCGATCGACCTTGTTCATCTCTATCAACGTCTCCACGTGCGAAACGCCGCGTTTCGCCGGCAATCGATTTTGTCCGGGGGCGGTCTTAGAGCCTTTTCCAACCTTATGAAAGTTGGAAAACGACACGGACCGTAGGGCCGCTCAGCACAATCCCGCCTGCTTGAGCACGCGATAGGCCTGCAGCACATCGCGGAACCGGTCTTCCGAACCTCTGTCGCCGCCATTAGCATCCGGATGGTGGCGCTTAACGAGTTCCTTATAACGCGCCTTGATGTCCTGACCAGTCGCCTTTGTATCAAGGCCAAGCGTTTCCAGCGCCTTGGCCTCAAGCGGCTTTGCCTTGCGCTCGCGCGGCTCGCGCGCGCCCGAGCCGAACAGGTTGAAGGGATCGCGCATGCGGTTGTAGTAACCGGCGCGACCCGAACGCTGCTGCGCGAAATCCGGCGCCGAGCGCGTCCCGCCGCCATTGGCGCCCATGCGCCATGTCGGCCTGTGGCCGGTCAGCGCCTCTTTCTGGAAGCGCGCGATCTCGCTGTCCGACACGCCGGAGAAGTAATTGAAGCCCTTGTTGTATTCGCGCACATGCTCGAAGCAGAAACGGAAATACTCGCCCTCCTTGAGGCGTCCGACCGGCGCGCGATGCGTGCCGGCCTCGTTGCAGCCATCCCACTGGCAGATCGGGGCGCGCGACTTCAGCTCCGCGTCCTTCTCCGGCCGGATTCGAATTTTCTCGAAATATTTGGGATACGCTTTCATCTCCCCCATTTATGGGCTGTTCGCACGTGCGAAACAAGAATTGACATTTCGCCGATGATCGCCCTAACCGCTGAATCGCGGCTTAAAAGCGGTCGAAATTCAAGATTTTGCGGCTGTGCCGCAGATGTGGGGAAGGGAAGCCCGGATGTCCATACAGTCGACGATGGAAAACAAGCTGAAGGCGGCGTTTTCGCCCGAAAAGCTCGCCGTCATCAACGAAAGCCACCTCCATGCCGGCCATCACCACGCCGAGCACGGCCATGAGGCCCATTTCGACGGCACCGGCGAGACGCATTTCCGCGTCCGCGTCATCTCGGCCGCCTTTGCCGGCATGAGCCGCGTCGACCGTCACCGCGCCGTCAACGAACTGCTTGCCGACGAATTGAAAGCCGGCGTGCATGCTCTGGCGATCGAGCCGGCCGCGCCCGGCGAGAAGACGCGCTGGTAGTCAACCGACGGTCGCCTTGAGGAACGTCAAGGCGGCCGCGGTCAAGGCGTCGCCGTCCTGGCCGAAATCGCGATCGATCGACATATGCGTATAGGCGCTGCCGTCGAACAGCGTGACCTTGGTTCCCGCGGCGCGCAGGCGTTTCGCGAAAGCTTGCGACTCTTCGCCTCGCCCGGACGCACGCGAATAAGCGATGAAGGTCGGCGGATGCTTCCTGCCGTCGACATAGCTCGCCGGCGACAGCGCGGTCCATTGCGCGGGATCGGAGAAGGCACGCGCATAGGCCCGGACCATGCCGCCATCCCTGGAAAGCGCGGCAAGATCATAGGCTCGGGTGTCGTCGAGAAGCAGGCCGGCGACGCCAGGCAGGCCGCCTCGCATCCCGGTCAGCGCGACCAGATGGCAGCCGGCCGAATGGCCCATGCCGACGATGCGGTTCGGGTCGCCGCCATGCCGGGCGATATTGGCACGCACATAGGCGTAAGCTTTTTCGACGTCGCTGGCCTGGGTGGCGACATCGGCCTGCGGCAACATGCGGTAATCGATCGAGACGAAGACGAATCCGTTGGCGAGCAGGAAGCCCGGCTTGGCGCCGACCTGGCTGCGTTTGCCGAACCGCCAGGCGCCGCCATGGACGAAGAAGACCACCGGCAGGCTGTTTGCGCCGTCCGCGGCATAGATGTCGAGCTTGGCCGGACCGTAATCGCGGGTTTGCGGTTCCGGCTGGACCGGACGCCCGGCGGCTGACGCACCCGCCGGCAACAGCCCTGCCAGGGATCCCACGATGAAACTGCGTCGATTGATCATCGCCATCTCCGGCCAGGTTGCGCCGCGGCGCGCACGAATGCTCGCCACGCGCCTCGCTTACGGACCAAAAATGACAACTTTCGGTGCGAAACCAAATCCGCTCCTTGACCGTCCGCTGGCAATCACCACGTATGTTGATAGGCGAGCAGTTGCGGCCGAATCGGGGTGGCCCGAAGGCCAATGCCGGAGTGCATTGTGCGCTCTTCCTTCACGCGAAGGGAACAACAATGCTTTCCGGCGGTTGATGAAGCGATGAGCCGATTGGCAGCCTATCGGCTCCGAGGCAAAGCATCATGCGCGAGAACCAATCCGACGTCTTCGATCTGTTTTCGGAGATTTATTCCAACGCGGCCCAGGAAGAGATCAGCCTCCAGCAATATTTGCTGGCCTGCCGCGAGGACAAATCCATGTACGCCTCAGCGCCGGAGCGCATGGTCGAGGCGATCGGCGAGCCGAACCTGGTTGATACCAGCAAGGACGAGCGGCTCGGCCGCATTTTCTCCAACCGCACCATCAAGATCTATCCCTCCTTCTCCGACTTCTACGGAATGGAGGATACGGTCGAGCGCATCGCCGGATATTTCCGCTACGCCTCGCAGGGCCTCGAAGAGCGCAAGCAGATCCTCTATCTTCTCGGCCCGGTCGGCGGCGGCAAGTCCTCGCTCGCCGAACGGCTGAAGAAGCTGATGGAGGAGCGGCCAATCTACACGCTCAAGGTGGGCAACCAGATCAGCCCGATCTTCGAATCGCCGCTCGGCCTTTTCCATCCCGATCGCATGGGCGATCTGCTGGAAGACAAATATGGCATCGCCCGTCGCCGCCTGAACGGGTTGATCTCGCCCTGGGCGGCCAAGCGCCTCGACGAGTTGTCCGGCGACATCTCCAAATTCAGCGTGGTCAAGCTGTCGCCGTCGCGGCTGCGCCAGATCGCCATAGCCAAGACCGAGCCCGGCGACGAGAACAATCAGGACGTCTCCGCCCTGGTCGGCAAGGTCGACATCAGGCAACTGGAGAATTTCAGCCAGTCCGACCCGGACGCTTATTCCTACAGCGGCGGCCTCAACCGTACGACGCAAGGCCTGCTCGAATTCGTCGAGATGTTCAAGGCGCCGATCAAGGTCCTGCATCCTTTGCTGACCGCAACTCAGGAAGGCAGCTACAACGGCACCGAGAATTTCGGCGCCTTCCCCTATCAGGGCATCGTCGTCGCCCACTCCAACGAGTCGGAATGGCAGCAGTTCAAGAACAACAAGAACAACGAGGCCTTCCTCGACCGCATCCTCGTGGTCAAGGTTCCCTATTGCCTGCGCATCACCGAGGAACGGCACATTTACGAGAAGCTGCTGCGCGAGAGCGAGCTGGCGAACAGCCCCTGCGCGCCCGAGGTCCTGGACATCCTCAGCCGCTTCACCGTCTCGACACGTCTTGCCGAGCATGAGAACTCGCCACTCTACACAAAGATGCGCGCCTATGACGGCGAGAATCTCAAGGAGGTCGATCCGAAGGCGAAGTCGGTCCAGGAATATCGCGACGCCGCCGGCGTCGACGAAGGCATGACCGGGGTCAGCACCCGCTTCGCCTTCAAGATCCTGTCGCAGACCTTCAACTACGACACCAAGGAGGTTGCCGCCGACCCGGTGCACCTGATGTACATCCTCGAAGAGGCGATCAAGCGCGAGCAATTCCCGAAGGAAACGGAAGCCGCCTATCTCGAGTTCATCAAGTCGGAACTCGCGACGCGCTATGCCGAGTTCATCGGCCACGAGATCCAGAAGGCCTATCTGGAATCCTACAGCGAGTACGGCCAGAACCTCTTCGACCGCTACATCGCCTACGCCGATGCCTGGATCGAGGATCAGGACTACAAGGATCCCGATACCGGCCAGATCCTCAACCGCGAGGTGCTGGACAAGGAACTGTCGCAGGTCGAGAAACCCGCCGGCATCGCCAATCCCAAGGACTTCCGCAACGAAGTGGTCAAATTCACCTTGCGCGCGCGGGCGCGCAACCATGGCCGCAATCCCTCCTGGACGAGCTATGAAAAGCTTCGCGAGGTCATCGAGAAGCGCATGTTCGGCCAGGTCGAGGACCTGTTGCCGGTGATCAGCTTCGGCTCCAAGCAGGACAGCGTCACGGAGAAGCGGCACAATGAATTCGTGCAGCGCATGGTGGAGCGCGGCTACACACAGCGGCAGGTGCGACGGCTGGTCGACTGGTACATGCGCGTGAACAAGGCCGGCTGAATAAAGCCGGGACGGTTCCATGCCGATCTTCATCGACCGCCGCCTGAACCCGAAGGACAAGAGCCTGGGCAATCGCCAGCGCTTCCTCAGGCGCGCTCGCGAGGAGCTCAAACGCAGCATCCGCGACCAGGTCCGCACCGGCGGCATCGCCGAGGTCGACCGCGAGCATGCCGTCCCGATGCCTCGCAAAGGCACCAGCGAACCGACCTTCGGCGACGACAGGGCAAGCGGCCGGCGCCAGCACATTCTGCCCGGCAACAGGACATTCAGCCCCGGCGATCGTATCGCCAAGCCGGGCGGCGGCGAAGGCTATGGATCGGCTCCGGGAACCGCGGAATCCGAAGACGACTTCCGTTTCGTGCTATCGCGCGAGGAAGTGCTCGACCTCTTCTTCGAAGATCTCGAACTGCCCGATCTGGTCAAGCTCAACCTCAAGCAGATATTGAGCTACAAGCCGAGGCGGGCAGGTTTTGCAGCAAGCGGGGCCCCGACCAACATCAATGTCGGCCGCACGATGCGCAACAGCCATGGGCGTCGCATAGCGCTGAGGCGCCCCAAACAGGCCGAGATTGACGCGATCGCCAGGCAGATTGCCGAGCTGGAAGCGAAGCCGGCAAGTGCCGCGTTGCGCGAACACATCGCCAGCCTGCGCGAACAGTTGGAGCGACTTGAGCGCCGGCGCAGGCGCATTGCCTATGTCGATCCGGTCGACATCCGCTTCAATCGCTTCGATCCCCAGCCCGTGCCCAATGCGAACGCGGTCATGTTCTGCCTGATGGACGTCTCGGGCTCGATGGGAGAGCGCGAGAAGGACCTGGCCAAACGCTTCTTCGTGCTGTTGCACCTCTTCCTGACGCGCCGCTACGAGCGCATCGAAGTCGTCTTCATCCGCCATACCCACGAAGCCAAGGAGGTGGACGAGCATACGTTCTTCTACCACACCGAAAGCGGTGGCACGGTCGTCTCGACCGCGCTCGAGGAAATGCACCGCATCATCGAGGAACGCTATCCCGTCGCCGAATGGAACATCTACGCAGCCCAGGCCTCCGACGGCGACAATTTCGCCACCGACTCCGAGCGCTGCATAGAACTGCTCGACCGCAAGCTCATGCGGCTTTGCCAGTATTTCGCCTATGTCGAGATCATCGACGAGCGGGAAAGCCATATTTTCGGCTCGACCGAGAACGGGACGTCGCTCTGGCGCGCCTACAACGCCGTCGACGGGAAATGGCCGAACTTCCAGATGAGGCGCATCGCCGCGCCGGCCGACATATATCCGGTCTTCCGACAGCTCTTCGCCAGGCAGCCTGATCTGCGCAAGAGCGCTTGAGGACTTCGGCAATGGTCAGCCAGGCGCGCAAATCCGAATTGCTGTTCTCCGGGTCGGACTGGGATTTCAAGAAGCTGTCCCGGGTCTATGACGAAATCGAAGCGGTCGGCCGCGAAGAGCTTCGCCTCGATATTTATCCGGTGCAGATGGAGGTCATCTCTTCCGAGCAGATGCTCGATGCCTATTCCTCGGTCGGCATGCCGCTGATGTACCGGCACTGGTCGTTCGGCAAGCGTTTCCTCCACGACGAATTACTCTACCGCAAGGGCGCGCGCGGCCTCGCCTATGAAATCGTCATCAATTCCAATCCCTGCATCGTCTACCTGATGGAAGAAAACACCATGGCCTTGCAGGCTCTGGTGACCGCCCATGCCGCGCTTGGGCACAACCATTTCTTCAAGAACAATCATCTCTTCCGGCAATGGACCGACGCCGGCGGCATTTTGAGCTATCTGGATTTCGCCAAGAGCTACATCGCCCGGTGCGAGGAAAGGCATGGCCTGGCCGCGGTCGAGGCGATTCTGGATTCGGCCCACGCGCTGATGGAGCAAGGCGTGTTCCGCTACCGTCGGCCGCCGAAACTGTCATCGGAGCAACAGCGCGAAGGGCTGCGCGAGCGCCTCGAATATGAGGAGCGCTCCTTCAACGATCTGTGGCGCACGCTGCCGCCCTCGCAGGGAACGAGCAAGCCGGAAGCAGAGGACGACAACCTTGCCGAGCGGAAGAAGTCGCTCAATCTGCCGGAAGAAAACCTGCTCTATTTTCTCGAGAAGAACAGCCTCGTCCTTGAACCCTGGCAGCGCGAGATCGTCAGGATCGTGCGTGTCATCGCGCAATATTTCTACCCGCAGCGGCAAACCCAGGTGATGAACGAAGGCTGCGCCACCTTCGTCCACTACACGCTCATGAACACGCTGTTCGATCGCGGCCGCATCAGCGAAGGCGCCATGCTCGAAATCTTGCGCAACCACTCGAACGTGGTCTTTCAGCCGTCTTATGACGATCCTCGCTTTTCCGGCATCAATCCCTATGCGCTCGGTCTCGACATGATGCAGGATATCCAGCGCATCTCGACCGCGCCGACCGCCGAGGACCGCGACTGGTTTCCCGACATCGCCGGCCGCGGCGACTGGCGCGACACCCTGCTCGACGCCTGGGCAAACCACCGCGACGAATCCTTCATCCGCCAGTATCTGAGCCCGGCGCTGATCCGCAAATGGCGGCTCTTCGTGCTGGCCGACGGCGCCGATGAGCCGCATTACGAAGTTGCCTCCATCCACAACGAGCGCGGCTACGCCAGGATACGCTCGGCGCTGGCGCAAAGCTACGATATCGGCGCCAGTCGTCCCGACATCCAGGTGGTCGACGTCGACCTCCTCGGCGACCGGCACCTGCGGCTCCAGCACACGGTGAAGGACGGCGTGATGCTCGAAGGTGAAAGCCGCGACGCGACGCTGCGCCACATCCGCAACCTCTGGGGCTACGACGTCAGCCTGGCCGCTATCGACGGCGGAACCGGCGCGATGCTCAGCGAGCGCTGGACCAAGGAACTTTGAGCGACATTGTCCGTATCTCAGGTCGCCTCAGCCCTCGCCGGCGGGCCTGATCCTCAACCTCGCAATTCGGTTCTTGTCGCGCTTCATCACCACGAAACGCTTGCCGTGGAAGGTGAAAGCCTGCTTCTCCTCCGGGATCGACTGCGTCTCATGGATGACGAGGCCGGCGATCGTCGTCGCCTCCTCGTCGGGCAGGTCCCAGTCGAGCGCGCGGTTCAGGTCGCGGATCGGCACCGTGCCGTCGACGACGACCGAGCCGTCGGCCTCCTTCTTCACGCCCTGCATGTCGACATCGTGCTCGTCGGCGATCTCGCCGACGATCTCCTCGATGATGTCTTCCAGCGTCACCAGTCCTTCGACCTCGCCATACTCGTCGACGACGATGGCGAAATGCGCCTTGCGCCGCAGGAAGGCGTTGAGCTGGTCCTGCAAGGTGGTGGTGTCCGGCACGAACCACGGCTTCGCCGCGATCTTCATGACGTCGATCCGCGAAAAGTCGTTGCCGACCTCGTTGAGGGCCCTCAGCAGATCCTTCGCGTGCAGGACGCCGACTATGTTGTCGAGCGAGCCCTTCCACAGCGGCATGCGGGTGTGCGGACTCGTGAGTATCTCGCGCACAACCGCTTCGGGCGCATTGTCGGCATTGACCGAGCGCATATTGGTGCGGTGGACCATGACGTCCGACACTTCGAGCTCATCGAGGTCGAAGAGGCCCTCGAGCCGGTTGCGCTCCTCACCGGCAGCCGCGCCCTCGCGGCGGGGTTCGTCGCCGTCTTCATCCTTGCCGTTGCGCTCGGACCGCTGCGGCGGCTCGATCGGCCGCAGAGCATAGCCAAAAGCGCCAAGCAACCGGGCGCGGAACAGAAGCGCCAAAAGCACGATGGCGGCAAGGATTGCGGCGACGATCCAGCCAGCGCCGATCATCTATGATGGCTCACTTCGAGCCTTCCGGGATGGCTCACCTTGAGGAAAGCCAGCACTTCCGAGGGCGGCACGTCCTTGGCGATGAAGGACTGGCCGATGCCGCGCGTCAGGATGAAGGTCAGCGCGCCGCGCGAGACCTTCTTGTCCTGGGTGATGAAGGAAAGCAGCGCCTCGGCGTCCGGCAGCTCGCCTGGAATATCGGCCATCCGCCAGGGCAGGCCGACGGCCCTGAGGTGCGCTTCGACGCGCTCCGCGTCGTCCGGGCTCGCCAGGTTGAGCCGCGCCGAAAAACGATGCGCCAGCGCCATGCCGATGGCGACACCCTCGCCATGGACGAGGCGCGCGCCGTCATATTGCGTGGCGGCTTCCAGCGCGTGGCCGAATGTGTGGCCGAGATTGAGCAGCGCGCGGTCGCCGGCCTCGAACTCGTCGCGTGCGACGACATCGGCCTTGGCGCGGCAGGCCTCGGCGATCGCCTCGACCCGCGCCGGACCGCCGGCAAAGACTTGCCCCCAGTTCTGTTCCAGCCAGGCGAAGAAGGCCGGGCGATCGATCAGCCCGTATTTGGCAAGCTCGGCATAGCCGGCGCGGAACTCGCGGATCGACAGCGTGTCGAGCGCGTCCGTGTCGGCGAGCACCAGCCTGGGCTGGTGGAAGACGCCGACGAGGTTCTTGCCGCGCGCGCTGTTGATGCCGGTCTTGCCGCCGACGGAGGAATCGACCTGCGCCAGCAGCGAGGTCGGGATCTGCACGAAATTCATGCCGCGCCGCACGATGCCGGAGGCGAAGCCGGCAAGGTCGCCGATGACGCCGCCGCCAAGCGCGATCACCACGTCGCGGCGTTCGAGCTTTGCGGCGAGCACGCCGTCGACCACCTCCTCGAGATGGGCAAAGCTCTTGGTCTTTTCGCCGGCGGGCAAAGTGATGACGGCGGACTGGATGCCGCCTTTCTCCAACCCCGCCTTGAGCGTGTCGAGATGCGCGGCGGCGACGTTCTCGTCGGTGACGATGGCCGCGCGGGTGCCGGGAAGGCGGCGCGCGATCTCTTCGCCTGAGCGCGCCAGAAGCCCCGAGCCGATGAGGATGTCATAGGCGCGGTCGCCGAGCCCGACCTCGACCTTCACCGCCTCGCTCACGACTCCACCTCGTCGGTTGTGGCGCTTGTAGCGCCTGTCGCGATCGCGGCGACCCCCAGATAGCCGCAAAGCGCGCAGATTACTTCGCCGGCGATGATCTCCTTGCGGTCGTCGCGCGTCGGCACGGTCAGGTCGGCCGTGGCATAGACCGGATAGCGCTCGCTCATCAGCTTCTCCAGCACGCCGCGCGGATCGGGATTCTTGAGCAGCGGCCGGTTCTGCTTCTTGGAGACGCGCTCCATCAACAGGTCCAGATCGGCCTTCAGCCAGACCGATACGCCATGTGCGGAGATCGCCTCGCGCGTCTGCGCGTTCATGAAGGCGCCGCCGCCGGTCGACAGCACCTGCGGTCCGTTCTCCAAGAGACGCAGAATCACGCGCTGCTCCAGCGCCCGGAATTCCGGCTCGCCATAGCGCTCGAACAGCTCCGGCACCGTCATGCGCGAGACGCTTTCGATCTCCTGGTCGCTGTCCATGAAGGGCAGCGAAAGCATCGTCGCCACTTTGCGGCCGATCGCCGTCTTGCCGGCACCCATCAGTCCGACGAAGACGATCGAACGGCTGCCGAGCGCTTCGATCAGCGCGGCGCGGCCTTCGTCCGTCGGATTTGGTGGCAGAGCGTTCATCGGGGCCTCTTTGCGCCGTATCGACATCAAAAGCCCGTTTGCGTCAAGCACGGCCGGACAAACGTCCCAAGCAGGTTCCGCAAAAGAGGCCCACGGTTTTGGGAAGAGAACCTGCGAAAACAACAATCCCTGAGCAGGCATTCGCGGGCTTGCCCGCGAATGCCTGCTCAGGGAGCTTTTCCGGCAAAACCTCTGTCGAGCCGAACCCTTCGTCCTTGAATTGCCTGGATTGGCGTCCCATAAGGGGACAGGGCTTGGAAACGCAGAACAACAAGACGGGCGAAAATTGAATGCCGACTTTGTTTCGCTTCGTCGTGACGCTGGCGGTTCTTGCAGGCATTGCCTATGGCGCGATGTTCGCGCTGGCAATGTTCGTGGAGCCGAAAAAGGCGGAAATGAGCGTGCGTATCCCCGCCGAAAAGCTCAACCCCAAGAAAAACTGACCCCACGGAAACGAGCACCGATCCCGGCCCGATGAACAGCGCCGCCCGCATCGAAGCCTTCCTCGAAATGATGAGCGCCGAGCGGGGCGCGGCCGAAAACACGCTTTCGTCTTACCGCCGCGATCTGGAGGACGCTTCCGGGGCGATCAAGGGCGGGCTCGCCGGCGCGGGATCGGCCGACATCCGCGCCTATCTCGACGACATTGCAGCGCGCGGCTTCGCCCCGACCTCGCAGGCGCGCAAATTGTCGGCGATCCGCCAGTTCTTCAAATTCCTCTATGCCGAAGGCCTGCGCGGCGACGACCCGACCGGCACGCTGGACAGCCCGCGCAAGGGCCGGCCGCTGCCGAAGACGATGAGCGAGGCCGAGACCGGCCGCCTGCTCGACCGTGCGGCGCAGGAGGCGGCCGAAGCCGGACCGGATGGCGACCGGTTGGCGGCGTTGCGCCTGCATGCGCTGGTCGAGGTGCTTTACGCCACCGGCTTGCGCGTGTCGGAGCTGGTCGGACTGCCGGTGACGGTGGCGCTGCGCGACGACCGTTTCTTCATGGTGCGCGGCAAGGGCGACAAGGAACGCATGGTGCCGCTGTCGGCCAAGGCGCGCGCCGCCATGCGCGCCTGGCTTGCCGCAAGGGCCGAGCGGCCGGCCTTTGCCGAGAGCCCGTTCCTGTTTCCGGCCTCTTCCGACAGCGGCCATCTCTCCCGGCAGGTTTTCGCCCGCGATCTCAAGGGCTTGGCCGCGCGGTCGGGGATAGAAGCGGCCAAGATCTCGCCGCATGTGCTTCGCCATGCTTTTGCCAGCCACCTGCTGCAGAACGGCGCCGATCTCAGAGCCGTGCAGCAACTCCTTGGCCATGCCGACATCTCGACCACGCAGATCTACACCCATGTGCTGGAAGAGCGGCTGGTGCGGCTGGTCAACGATCATCATCCGCTTGCCGACTAGGCCTCATATCGCTATGTGAGGGCGACGTTCCACCGCCCGGAGCCGGCATTTCAGCGGTTCCGCCAGCCATTTGCCTTCCGACGGATCGGTCCGCTCAAGCATGTACAACTACCTCGACTTCGAAAAGCCGGTGCAGGATCTGGAGCTCAAGATCCTTGAGCTGAAGAAGCTTGCCGAGAACGGCGAAGCGGTCGACGTCGCCGAAGAGATCAGCAGGCTGGAAAAGCGCTCACGCGACGCGTTGCGCGACCTCTACAAGGCGCTCACGCCTTGGCAGAAGGTGCAGGTCGCGCGCCATCCCGACCGCCCGCATTGCGTCGACTACATCAAGGCGCTGTTCACCGACTTCACGCCTTTGGCCGGCGACCGCAATTTCGGCGACGACCAGGCGATCGTCGGCGGCTTCGCGCGTTTCCGTGGCGAGCCGGTGGCGGTCATCGGCCAGGAGAAGGGTTCCGACACGGCAAGCCGCATCAAGCACAATTTCGGCTCGGTGCGGCCCGAGGGCTACCGCAAGGCGGTGCGCCTGATGGAACTGGCCGACCGTTTCAAGATCCCGCTGTTGACGCTGGTCGACACCGCCGGTGCCTATCCCGGCGTCGGCGCCGAGGAGCGTGGCCAGGCCGAGGCGATCGCGCGTTCGACCTCGGCCTGCCTTTCGCTGAAAGTGCCGTCGATCTCGGTGGTCATCGGCGAGGGCGGCTCCGGCGGCGCCATCGCGATCGCCACCGCCAACCGCGTCTACATGCTGGAGCACGCCATCTATTCGGTCATCTCGCCCGAGGGTGCCGCCTCGATCCTGTGGCGCGACACGACCCGCTCGAAGGATGCGGCGACCAACATGAAGATCACCGCGCAGGATCTTCTCGAGATGAAGATCATCGACGCCATCATTCCCGAACCGATCGGCGGCGCCCAGCGCGCGCCGGAAACGGTTATCGCCTCCACCGGCGACCTCATCGCCCGGACGATGAAGGATTTTGCCGGCGCCAACACCGATTTCCGCGAGCAGCGCCGCGAGAAATACCTGGCGATGGGCCGCAGTCTCTGATCCATCGGGCCTCTGTCGGGTAAACTGTGGCGGCAACGACCAATTTCGCCACAAAAATGCCGCCGGATTCGGCTCAATGGAAATCGCCGTGAGGGGTTTGCCAAGGCTTGCGGTAAGGAATTTTCAAGGTTAACGGGCTTACGGTCCACTGGTGTTCAGCCTGCGGGCCCGGCCATGCCGAGAGCCGTTGGCCCGAAAGAAGAGACGTAGCCGCATCGATGTTTGCCAAGCTTGCCCGCACCGGAGTCCTGATTGCCGCCATCGGCGTCGCTGGCTGCAATGATTCGTCGATGAAGGATTTCGCGCCGGAGGCCAACAAGCCGCTGCCGGACAAGATCCTTGCCGACATGAAGGCCAAGGGCATGGTGCGCACCTCCTCGGTGATGGCGCGCATTTTCAAGGAGGAAGGCAAGCTCGAGATCTGGAAGGCCAAGACCAATGGTCGCTACGATCTCGTCGCCACCTACGACATCTGCAAATGGTCGGGAAAGCTCGGCCCCAAATACACCGAAGGCGACCGCCAGGCGCCGGAAGGCTTCTACACGGTGCGCCCGTCGCAGATGAATCCGCGCTCGAATTACCATTTGTCCTTCAACATCGGCTTCCCCAATGCCTATGACCGCGCCAATGGCCGCACCGGCCAGAACCTGATGGTTCATGGCGCCTGCTCGTCGTCCGGTTGCTATTCGATGACCGACGCGCAGATCGAGCAGATCTATGCCTTCGGCCGCGACGCCTTCCAGGGTGGCCAGACCGAGTTCCAGATCCAGGCCTTTCCGTTCCGCATGACCGCCGCCAACATGGCGCGCTACCGCAACGACCCGAACTACGAGTTCTGGAAGATGCTGAAGGTCGGCTATGACAATTTCGAGATCACCAAGGTGCCGCCGAAGGTCGACGTCTGCGAGAAGCGCTACGTCTTCAACCAGGTGGCGCCCGAAGGTACGACCTTCGACCCGACCGGCCCCTGCCCCGCGACGACCCAGCCGGATTCGCTGAAAGTGGCCTACGCCAATTACGAGAAGAGCTACGATGCGGCCTTCAATTCGGCCGTGAGGTCCAGCGCGCCGCCGCCGAAGCCGACCATTGCCGGCATCAAGGAAGCCAGCATCGTTTCCGACTGGTCGAAGCGCCGCGCCCGCGGCGAGCGCGTGCCGATCGACCCGCCGTCGATGAACGCCGATGGCTCGGTGACGGAAACGACCCGCATGGGCCGTATCGATTCCCCGCTTGGCCGCAAGATGGCCGCGCTCGACGCGGAGAAGGAAGCCAAGCGCAAGGCCGAGGAGCAGCGCCTGGCCGCGATCGAGGCGGCCAAAGCCGCCAAGGAAGCGGCCAAGCAGCAGGCTTTGGCCGAGAAGGAAGCCGCCAAGCAGGCAGCGCAGCAGCCGGTCGTCACCGCAGGCGTGGAAGCCGCGCCCGCGCAGGAAACGCAGCAAGCCGCCGATGCCGACCAGGGCACCGTGTCGAAGCTGAAGAAGAAGCTGCTCGGCATGTTCGGTGGCTGAGACTTCGTGCATAACGACACGCCCGCCACCTACGATCTCAAGGGGCTGAACTGCCCGCTGCCGGTGCTGAAAGCCCGCAAGCGGCTCGCCGCGATGCGGCCTGGCAGCCGGCTTTGGTTGGAAACCACCGATCCGCTGGCGGTCATCGATATCCCGGCCTTCTGCGCCGATGCCGGCCACCAATTGGTCGAAACGGCCGCGGTCGCCGGCGGCCACCGCTTTCTGGTCGAACGCGGCAATGCCTCCTGAGCCGACGTCGTTTTCGCCTATAACCCTGCAATCGCCAGCGGATTGGCTTCGAGCGCGGCCCGGTCCGGCGTGTCGATCGACGGCCTGTTGGTGAAGGCAGCGAACAGCCGCCGGATATAGTCCTGCGGCATGTCGAGCGTGATCAGCACCAGCCTGGTGCCGCGCTCGCCGTCAGGCCAGGCCGGCAGCCTCGCCGGCGGATGCAGGATCTTCTGCACGCCGTGAATGACCAGCGGCCGCGACGGATCCTCGGCAAGCTCGATGACGCCCTTCATGCGCAGGAGTTTCTCGCCATGCGTCGAGCGCAGAAGATCGAGGAACATCTCGATCGCCGAGAACGGCACCGGGCCGTCATGGACCAGCGAGTGCGTGCGCACGCGCGCATCATGGCGATGCTTATGATGGTGGTGGTGATCATCATGGTCGCCGTCATGGTGGTCATGGTGATGATCATGGTCATGCGCCGCTTCTTCACCAAGCCAGCGCCGCACGTCGGCGGACTTGGTTTCGGGATTGTAGAGCCCGCAATTGAACAGCGCCGCGGCGCTGGCCTCGTTGACGTCGAGCACAACTGCGCCCGGATTGACCTGCTTCAGCCTCGCCCGCAACGCCTCGACCTCGGCCGCATCGGCGAGGTCGGTCTTGGCCAGCACGACGCGGTCGGCCACCGCCGCCTGCTTCACCGCCTCGACATGGGCATCGAGCGTCGCCTCGCCATTGACGGCGTCGACAAGCGTGATGACTCCGTCGAGCCGGAAGGCCTGCACCAGCGCCGGATGCGCCATGATCGACTGCAGCACCGGCGCCGGATCGGCAAGGCCCGTCGTCTCGACGACGACGCGAGCCAGTTTCGCGATACGGCCGGTCTGCAGCCGGTCGACGAGATCGGCGAGCGTGTCGACCAGATCGCCGCGCACTGTGCAGCACAGGCAGCCGTCGGAAAGCTGGATGATGCCGTCGGACGCCTGCTCGACGAGCAGATGGTCGATCGCCACCTCGCCGAACTCGTTGATGATCACCGCCGTATCGGCAAGCGCCGGGTCCTTGAGCAGCCTGTTGAGCAGCGTCGTCTTGCCGGCGCCGAGGAAACCGGTGAGCACGGATACGGGAATGGGAAAGCCGCTGTCCATGACGCGCTCAGTTGGCCTTGGCGGATTGGTCGCCCTGCGCCCCTGCAGCGGCGGTCGCCACCGGCTCGGCGCCGGCCGGCGCCGGCCTGTCGGGCCGCCAGCTTGGCAGCGGCACATCGGCATAGTTCTGATCGGTCTGATCGACGAATGCCTTGGGCGCCGGCCCCGTGGCGCCGCCGAGCCCGACCGCGACCAGGGTCGGGTGGTCGAGCTTCACCTGGTAGGGCGATTTCGGCTTATCCTTGGCCGCAACCTCGGGAGCAGCCTCGGACTGCTCCTCCTTCGGCTTCTTCTTACAGATCTCGTCATGCAAGTCGTTGGGCGACAGCGTATCTCCATAAGGCTTGAGAGCTGCCAGCGTGGTCGATCCCGTCGCCGGCTTATCAAAACCCTGGTCGAGCAGCTTCGCCGCCGCTTCCGCTCTGCTGATCGCCGATTTCTCGCCAAGCACCACGGCCACCAGCGTGCGCCCGTTGCGCGTCGCCGAGCCGATCATGTTGAAGCCCGACGAGCAGACGAAGCCGGTCTTCATGCCGTCTGCGCCCGGATAGCGGCCGATGAGCAGATTGTAGTTCGGGAGCGTCTTCTTGCCGACGGCAAGGCCTTCGATCGAGAACCAGGGCGCATATTGCGGAAAATCATTGCGCAGCGCCGTCACCAGCACGGCGAGGTCGCGGGCCGTCGTATATTGCTCGGGAGAGAAAAGCCCGTTCGGGTTGACGAAATGCGTGCCTGTCATGCCGAGCCGGGCCGCCTCGGCGTTCATGCGGTCGGCGAAGGCGGCCTGCGATCCGCCGATATTCTCGCCGACGGCCATGGCGATGTCGTTGGCCGACTTGACCAGCATCATCTTCAGCGCATTGTCGAGCCGCATCACCGAGCCGGGCTTGAAGCCCATCTTGCTCGGCGGCTCGCCGGCCGAGTGCTTCGTCACCTTGATCGGCGAATCGAGCGCCACCTCGCCCGCCTGGATCGCGCGGAAGGTGACATAGGCCGTCATCAGCTTGCTGAGCGAGGCCGGATACCAGCGCTTGAAGGCGTCCTGATGCTCCAGTATGGAGCCGCTTTTGAGGTCGAAGAGCACGACCGGATTGGCCTGGGCCGCGCCGGCAAAGACCGCAGTCGCCAGCGCGCCTGCCAGCAACAGGTTGAGGAAATGCCTTTGCCGCATGATCAAATCCGAAATCGCCTCTTGCCGTAATCGCTGCCGGGTCCGTAAGATTTCGTTACCCATCGCCAGCATAATGCGGGCCGACCCTCACCCCGGACCGCATTGTTGCGGTGCTATTTACCCTATGTGTCGCCAAAATGGCAAAGTGCCAGACATCACAATTGACAAACACAATTGCTGAGCATCGGCTCTGAACCGACCGCCGCCGACCAACCGAGAGATGGAACGATCATGCCGATTCTGAACCGCGCCGCGCAAATGCAGGAAGAAGTAGCCGGCTGGCGACGGCATCTGCACCAGACACCGGAGCTGAATTTCGACGTGTTCCAGACCGCCGATTTCGTCACCGGGAAGCTGAAGGCCTTCGGCTGCGACGAGGTGGTGACGGGGCTGGGCAAGACCGGCGTCGTCGGCGTCATCCGCGGCCGCAAGGGCGATGGCCCGACCATCGGGCTGCGCGCCGACATGGACGCGCTGCCGATCGACGAGATCACCGGCAAGCCATGGGCCTCGACGGTACGCGGCAAGATGCATGCCTGCGGCCATGACGGCCACACCGCAATGCTCCTGGGCGCTGCCAAGTATCTTGCCGAGACGCGCAACTTCGCCGGCACCGTGGCGGTGATCTTCCAGCCGGCCGAGGAAGGTGGCGGCGGCGGCAACGAAATGGTCAAGGACGGCATGATGGAGCGCTTCGCCATCGAGAAGGTATTCGGCATGCACAACATGCCGGGCCTGCCTGTCGGCCAGTTCGCCATCAAGCCCGGCCCGATCATGGCCGCGACGGCCGAATTCACCATCACCGTCAAGGGCCGCGGCGGCCATGCCGCGATGCCGCACGGCACGATCGACCCGATCGTCATCACCAGCCAACTGGTCGGCGCGCTGCAGACGATTGCCTCGCGCAGCACCGATCCGGTCGAAGCCGTGGTGGTGTCGGTGACGAAGTTCCACGCCGGCGACGCCTATAACGTCATTCCCGAAAGCGCCGAGATCGCCGGCACCGTGCGCACACTGAAGAAGGAAGTGGCCAAGAAGTCGGAAGAGCGCATCCGCGCGCTCTGCGCCGGCCTGGCCGCGGCCTTCGGCGCCACCATCGAGGTCGACTACGACGCCAATTACCCCGTCACCTTCAACCATGCCGAGGAAACCGCGTTTGCGGCCGATGTCGCGGCCGACATCGCCGGCGACAGCCATGTCCACCGCGCCATCCAACCGGTGATGGGCGGCGAGGATTTCTCCTATATGCTGGAAGCCCGCCCCGGCGCCTTCATCTTCATCGGCAACGGCGACTCGGCCGGCCTGCATCACCCGGCCTACGACTTCAACGACGAGGTCATCCCGCACGGCATGAGCTATTGGGTGAAGCTGGCCGAAACCGCGCTGACCGCCTGAGCGCCTGCGGGCGAAGCCGGCGCCATCCGGCTTGGCCGGCTCGGCCCTGCCGAGATGAGTTGCAGTCCAAGGGGAGTCAGCATGCCCCTTGGCGAACCGGCCCGAAGCGTTTATGTGTCGGGCCGCGTGGTCCCGTAGCTCAGTAGGATAGAGCGGCAGATTCCTAATCTGTAGGTCACAGGTTCGATTCCTGTCGGGATCACCAAGTTTTCAATGACTTGGCAAGCAGGTCGCCGCGCGCAGGGATCAAAGCGATCCCGACGTGAACGGCCCCGAAAGATGGTGCGCACGCATAAGCGTCGAAAGGCGGTTCGCCGCTTCGGCGAATGCTTCGCCTCCCGAAGCGATCAGCGCCGCTCGTTCCTGCTCGGATGCGGCCAGGATGCGTTCCCAGAACGCGGCGACGATAGCGCTCGACCGAGCGAGATCGGCGGCTACATCTCGATCGGCGGCCAGCGCCGCCAAGTGCCGAGATGTGATGCCGCCGATGCCAGGCGGGACTTTCGCGCCCATGTCGATGAAGCCCGGAGGCAGCGATCCTTTCAGATTGTGGACGCGATGCTCGACGATGGCGGCGTAAATCTGGTCGACGGCCTGCTTGGCGCCCGCGACGCGAGAGGGATGATCGGTGTCGGCCGCGGCATGCGGGAGGAGTTCCAGACGCTGGCCATAGGCCTCGACCAGTCTGAGATAGGGCAGCATTGGTCCCGAAAGCGTGTCGCCGTCCTTGAAAAGGTCCGCATCGATCGCCGCATGGGAAACGCGCCCTGACGCCAGCGCGCGCTCCAGCGCTGCCACATCGACCAGCTCGCCGCGATCGTAGTTGATGAGCACGGCGCCGGGGTTGAGGAGGGAGAGGACTTCATCTCCGATCAGACCGGCGTTGGCGTATCGTTGCTGGCCGGCATCGAAAGCGCCCAGGCCGAGATGGACGGAAAGCGCGTCGGCGCCACGCGCCGCCTCCTCCATGGTCGCGGCATAGTCGAAGCCTTCCGCCTCGATCCATTTGCGGTGACGGGGCCGCGCATGGATGGCGACCCGCATGCCAAAGGCCTGGCCGAGCCTGGCGAATTCCCGGCCGATATTGCCATAGCCGATCACCGCTAGTCTTTTGCCTTCGAGCTTCTCGGTCGGGTAATGGCGCAGGTCTTTTCCCGTATCGAACTGCCCGCCGGCAACCAGGGCGTTGAGCTTGTCCACGGGGAGATCCGGCCTGACTTTCAGCAGCGCCTTCATGGCCATTTGCGCGGTGGCGCGGCTGTTGATGCCGGGCGTGTTCATCAACGGCGCTTCGCCGCCGTCGCCGCTGCCTCCACCCCAGGATGCCGACCCCATATTGCCGGTGCCGGCGCCGATGCGCACGCCGCCGAGGCGGAACCTGGCCTCGGCCGGAATGAAGGTCGCGGCGGCGATGACGGCGTCGTAGCGGCCATCGCCCGCCTCGGCCAGCAATTCCTCGCGCGTGCTCAATTGCGGCAAATAGAAGAAATGCAGCTTGCCGGGATCGAGGGCGCCGGCGCTGCTGATGCCTGTCTGGTGGAACACCCCGCCCTTGGCTTCGATATGAGCCTTGACCTCGCTGTGGTCGGGATTGCCGTCCTCGCCGAAGCGCAGCCCGACAAAATCGCAGATCAGAATATTGGCTGATGTCATGAAGCGTTTCCCTGCAGCTGTCTCCAGCTACTCCAATCGGCTGCCCGATGGACCAGCGTGAAGCGGCATAATCGGGTCGCAAGCGGGAGATTTATCCCAGGAAGCTAGAACCTGTCGGCCCTGAATGGCGAAAGGTCGACCGTGGTCGGCAGTCCCGCCGCCAGCTCGGCGACGAGTTTGCCGGTGACCGACCCGCCGATCAGCCCCTGATGTCCGTGGCCGAATGCATAGATGACGTTGCGGGCGCGCTTTGCACGGTCGATGACGGGAATGCTGTCCGGCGTCCCTGGCCGATGGCCCATCCACCGCTTCACTTCGCCCTCCCGAAACTTCCTGAACATGGGCCGGGCCTGCTTCAGCAGCGCGTCAGCCCGAAACATGTTGGGCGCCTGCCGCAGACCCGAAAACTCCACGTTTCCAGCGATGCGCAAGCCTTCTTCCATGGGCGAAGCCACGAATTTGCGATCCGCCGAAATCGTCTGGATCCGTAAGCCAGTATCGGCTCCCTTGACCATGACGTGATAGCCACGCTCGGTCTCGAAGGGGATGCGATTGCCGAGCTTGCAGGCGAGCTCCGCCGACCAGGCGCCCGCGGCAAGGACCGCCTGGTCGATCGCTCGGCGCTCGCCGCCTTCGAGAACGACCCCGGTCAGTTCCTGCCCGTTCAACTCGAAATCCTTGACCCGCGTCTGGACGAATCTGGCGCCCTGCCGCGCGGCGTGTTCGGCCAGTTTCTGCACCAGCCGCCCGGGATTCGGGCACTGTCCTTGCTCGGGCAGATAGACGGCGCTCTTGAAGATCGACGCCAGCGCCGGCTCCAGCTGCCGGATTTCGTCGGCATCGAGGATCTCGACGCGCACGCCATGCGCGCGGCGCAATTCAAGGCCGTAGTTGTTTTTGCCCGGCCCGTCCGCGCTCTCATAGACGAAGAGCTGGCCGCGTTTCTGAAGCAGTTCCTCGCAGCCCGCCTCCTTCATCAAGGGTTCATAGCATTCGAATGTGTAGCGGTGCAGCGCGCGCATCGCCGCCGAGATCTCCTCGACGCGGGATTTGCGGCTCGCCGCCAGGAAGCGCAAAAGCCACGGCAAGGCGTGCGGCAGGTAGGCCAGCCGCACGTAAAGAGGCCCTTCCGGGTCCATCAGCCATTTGGGGACGTTCTTCCACACGCCAGGCATGGAGTTCGGAATGCAGGACCCCGGACAGATGCCGCCGGCATTGCCGTAGGAGCACTGATCCTCGGAGCCGGGCAAGGCCGGGTCGATCACTTCGACCTCGAAACCTTGCTTCAGCAGATAATTGGCGCTGCAAACGCCGACGATGCCCGCGCCGATAACGGTCACCTTCCTGCTTGCGCCGTCACGATTGCGCTGCATGCCCGTTGCCCCTGCCCTGACGTTATGGCGTCAAGTCGCTGACCGCACCGGTCCGGAACGCCGGCAGCGAGCGCGATACGATCTGCTGCAGCATGCGGAAGTCCGACAGATAGGCCATGAAGCGGTAGCCCAGCTTGCGCATGTCCACGCCATAGGCGACCGACCCGCAATGGATGCCCGGGATAACGCCCGCTTCCTTGCACTTGGCCGCGATGTATTCGATGGCCTCGTACACGGCCGGATAGCGCGGATCGAAGCCGGGCGCCTCGCCCATGGTGACGGCGAGGTCCGAGGGACCGACGAAGATCGCGTCGAGGTTCGGCGTTTTGAGGATGTCCTCGAGATTCTTGACCGCCTGCTCGCTCTCGATCATCGCCATGGTGACGATGGTCTCGTTGGCGTGCTTGAAATAGTCCGGGCCGGCATAGAGCGAGGCACGCAACGGGCCGACCGATCGGCCGCCCTTGGGGAAGTAGCGGCATGCCCTGACGAAGGCGTCGGCTTCGTCCGCCGTGTTCACCATCGGGCAGATCACGCCATAGGCTCCGGCGTCGAGCACCTTGCCGATGATTGCCGGGTCGTTCCACGGAACGCGCACGAAAGGCGCCGTATCCGTCGTGGAGATGGCCTGAAGCATGGGAACCATGTCGGCGTAATCGGTCGCGCCATGCTGGAGATCGACGGTCAGCGCGTCCCAGCCCTGCTGCGCCATCAGTTCCGCCGAGATGGTCGAGGGGATGCCTAGCCAGCCCGTCACCACTTCGCCGCCGGCTGCCCAGATGTCCCTTACCTTGTTCCTGCGCATGGTCGTTTGTCCTTTCAAGATGCGGAATTGAGGATGATATCCGACGCCTTCTCGGCGATCGCGATCGTGGTGATGTTGGTGTTGGCGGCGATGATGGTCGGCATGATCGAGGCATCGACGACGCGCAGGCCCTGCACGCCGTGCACGCGGCATTGGCCGTCGAGGACCGCCAGCGGATCGGTGTCGCTGCCCATCTTGCAGGTGCCCGAGACATGCCAGCCGGACCAGACCGACTGCTTGACCCAATCGGCGATCAGATCGTCGTCCCGCATCATCTGGTGCATGCGGTCGGTGGTGCCGAATTTGCGCTTGAGCAATGCCTCGCGGAAGAACGGCAGGTAGTCGAAGGCGTAAGCGGCACTGGCCGTCTTGATCCAGTTCGAGGCCTTGCGCACGCTGAGCGCCCGCGCCTCGTCGCTGTAGCCGGCCAGGAACCACGTATTGACATGGGCCTGGACATCCGGGGTCGTCATGATGCGGTAGATGCGTTTGAAGCCGTCCACCAGGCGCATGAGGTCGCGGCCGTCGGAGGCCATGTTGAGATCGACGATCGGCTCGTCGGTCTGGTTCGGCGACCGCAACGTCACCGTGCCGCGCGAGTAGGACTTGTTCACGCAGACATTGAGCGCGCCCATAGCCTTGCCGAGCGGATGCCACCCGGCACGGTTGACCGGCATCAGCAGCATGTCGCCCGGATGGCAGCCGTCAAGGTTGGATGAGTAGCGCACGCCGAGGAAGATGTGCCTGCGCTGTCCAGGCCGCAGCCGGGCCGATTTCTTGAAATGGGCGCCGACCGCGATGTGGGGGTGGTCGGTCAGGTTTTCGCCGACGCCGGGCAGATCCGCGACGACTTCGATGCCAAGTCGCGCCAGCTGAGCGGCAGGGCCGATGCCGGCGCGCATGAGGATCGCAGGCGAATGCAGCGCGCCGGCGGCGACGATCACTTCGCGGGCGCGATAAGTCCTGGTCTCGCCGCCAATCGTGACGCTCGCGCCGACGATGCGCGTCCCTTCGCTTGCCAGCCCCTCGACGAAAGCATTGGCGAAAATATGCAGGTTCTTCCTGGCGCGCGCACGGCTGTGAAGATAGCCGACCGCCGTCGAGACGCGCCGGTCGTTCTCGTTGGAGAGCGGCAGTGGGAAGGAACCGTCCTCGAAGCTCCCATTGTAGTCGGGCCGATAGGGATGATCGCCTTCGGTCGCCTTCAGGACCGATTTCGTGAAGCCGGCCCATTCCGGCGGGAACACGCGGCGGATGGGAATGTTGCCGGCCTTGTTGTGCAATTCGCCGTCGAAGTCGAGATCGCGCTCGAGCTTCTTCAGGTAGGGAAGCATGCCTTCCCATCCCCAGCCATTCAGGCCCAGCGCCTCCCATTCGTCATAGTCGTGCGGAAGGCCCCGCACGGCGAACTGGCCGTTGATGCTGGAGCCGCCGCCCATGACCTTCGCCTGCTCGAGCTTGGCGGTCTTGGCCGGTTGCGCGTTCAGCTTCGGCGAACGGTTGTAGACCCTGAGCTCGGTCCAATGATATTTCGGGTCGAAGTAGGACAGTCCGGGATAGCTGTCGGCGATGATGTCGGGAACATCGTCCGGCGGCGTGTCGGGGCCCGCTTCGAAGAGCGCAACCTGTTTGGTTCCGTCTTCCGAAAGCCGGCTGGCGAGCACGGCTCCCGCGGAACCGCCGCCGACGATGATGTAATCGAAATGCATGATATGGCTCGTTTCAGGCGTAATTGACCCAGACGGCTTTTTGCCTGGTGAATTCCTCGAAGCCTGCCCGGCCCATGTCCTTGCCGAATCCGGAGCCTTTGTAGCCGCCGGCGGTGTAGGTGAATTCGGGGCTGCGGCCGTGCTGGTTCACCCAGACCATGCCGGCTTCGATGCCGTCGGCCGCCTTCAACGCCTTCCTCACGTCGCTGGTGTGGACGCTGGCGGAAAGCCCGTAGGTTGGATGGGCGGCAAGGGCTATGCCCTCTTCAAGCTCGGTGAACGTGCCGACCGTCGCGACGGGACCGAAGAATTCGTCGCGGAAGCCGACATTGTCCTGGTCGACGTTATCCAGGAGAGTCGGCGCGTAGAAATTGCCCTCGTTGCGCGATTCCATCGGCGCGCCGCCCGTGATCAATGAACCGCCCTCGCTGATGGTCCGCCGAACCATGCCGTCGATCCGGTCGAGCTGCTTGCGGCTGATGATGGGGGCGAAGGTCGTGGCCTCGTCCCAGGTCGGACCCGCCTTTATCTCCCTGGTCTTGTCGACGATACGCTCGATCAGTTCGTCGGCTATCTTCTTCTCGACCAGGATGCGCGAGCCCGCCGTGCAGACCTGGCCCGCATTGGCCATGAAGGCCGCCGATACGCGGCCTGCCACGACATCGAGATCGCCGGCATCGGCGAGCACCAGCTGAGGGCTCTTGCCGCCGAGCTCCAACGTCACCGGCTTGATGCCGGACTGCGCCGCCAGCGACATGATCGCCGCGCCCGTGTTCGTCGATCCGGTGAAGGAAACCATCATCACATCGGGATGGCGTACGATCGCGGCTCCGGTCGTATGCCCATAGCCGTTGATCACGTTGAGCAGGCCCGCCGGCAGCCCTGCCTGCGCCGCAAGCTCGGCAAGCGCAAGGAGGCTGTGCGGCGTGAGTTCGGATGTCTTCATGACGACGGCATTGCCCGCCGCCAGCGCCGGCGCGAATTTCCAGGCGGCCGTGATCATCGGGAAGTTCCACGGCACGATCGCGCCGACGATGCCGTAGGGCTCGCGCTTGACGTAGCTCAGCGTGCCGTCCTCCGTGGCGGTGACGATGCCTTCCAGCTTGTCGCAGAATTCCGCGAAATAGCGCACGACGCCGGCCGTGCGGATGGCATCGCCGGTGATCGTGCCTGAAATCAGGCGGCTCGAACCCATGGCCTCGAGCCGGCCGAGATAGAGGTTTTTCTCCTCGATCAGCTGGGCAAAGCGGAACAGGACTTTCGCGCGCTCCCGAGGAGCGATTTTTGCCCACCTGCTTGCCCGGAGCGCCTCCTTCGCTGCCTTGACCGCAAGGTCGACGGCGGCCACGCCGCCATCGTTGACGATGCCCATCAACTGCTGGTCGGACGGACGAAGCACCTCGATCTCGCCGCCCGGAAGGTCGAGATATCGACCACCGACATGGTGGCCTTTGGGGATATCGACGATTTTCGGGTCAAAACTCAGCATGGTCTTTCCTTTTCGGAGGCGTGTTGGCGCCTCTCGACTGCGGGTTCTTCCTGCGCGGCAATGCCACGAAGCCGTTCACGCCTGATCGGCGTGCATGGCCTCCAGGAACGGGCGAAGCATGTCCGCCGATTCATGGAAGCGGCCGACGAAGCTCTTCAGCCGCTCATGCGTCGGATGGAGCAGTATCTTGTGTGGCGGGCCCTCCTCCGCGATCAGGCCCTGGTCGAGGAATACGATGCGATCGGCGATCTCGAAGGCGAAGCCCAGCTCATGCGTCACGATCACCATCGTCATGCCGCTCTTGGCCAGCTCGACCATGGCCTTCATGACCTCGCCGACGAGCTCCGGATCGAGCGCCGATGTCGGCTCGTCGAAAAGCATGACCTTCGGCTGCATGGCCATGGCGCGGGCGATCGCCACGCGCTGTTGCTGGCCGCCGGAAAGCTGGCGCGGAAGCTTGTCGCCGTGCTGCTCCAGTCCCATGGCCTTGAGCAGCTGCATGGCCTTGTCGCGCGCCGCGCCCGCAGGCTGCTTCTTGACCGTCACGGGACCCTCCATGACGTTCTGAAGCGCCGTCATGTGCGGGAACAGGTTGAACTGCTGGAAGACCATGCCGGTCTTGGCGCGAATCCGATTGACCTCCTGCTTGGCGATCTCACGGCCGCCGCCGGCCTGGCGGTCGAAGATCGTCTCGCCGTCGATGACAATACGGCCGCTGGTGGGGCTGTTGAGCAGATTGATGCAGCGCAGGAGCGAGGTCTTGCCCGATCCGCTCGCGCCGATCAGGACGACCACCTCACCTTCGGCCACTTTCAGGTCGACGCCGTGCAGGACCCGCTTGGCGGCGAAATCCAGGCAGATGCGTTCCAGCTGCAGCACCTGCCTGGCGTTTGCGCCATCGGGCCGCGGAGATATTGGATTTCCGGTCATTTGGACATCATCCCGCTCTTTTCCAGCTTGCGCGCCAGATAGGTCAGCGGCACCAGGATGATGAGGAAGATTGCGCCGACGGCCGTGTAGACCTCCATCGGCCGATAGGTGAAGGAGGAGATGTAACTGGCCTGATAGAGCAGGTCGGGCACGGTGATCATCGACAACAGCGTGGTGTTCTTCATCTGGATGATCGACTGGCCGGCGAGCGGCGGGATCATCCTGCGGAAGGCTTGCGGGAGGATGATGCGGCGCATGCGCTGGCTGTAGGACATGCCGATGGCGGTCGCCGCATCGGTCTGCCCCTGGTCGATCGACTGGACGCCGGCGCGCAGGATTTCCGCATAGAAGGAACCGACATAGCAGCTGAGGCCGATGAAGCCGGCCCAGAACTTCGTCACGTTGATCCCGGCGAAGATCGGAAAGGCGTAATAGACCCAGAGCAAGGTCACCAGCAGCGGGATGTTGCGGAAGAATTCGACATAGAGCTGTCCGACCAGCACGAGCGGCCGGAAGGTGCTGAGCTGGATGAGGCCGACAATCAATCCGATGGCCAGGCCCGCCAGGATGGTGATGACAGTGAAATACAGCGTCATCAGCAGGCCGTCCCACAGCAGCGGCCAGTTGTTGGTCAGTACGGTGAAATCAAACATGATCCGTGCTCATCTCGTCGGCGGAGCTGAACGCGCCGAGGAAAGCTTGACCGCTCCGGAAAGCGGTCAAGCCTGGTGCGGGGCAGCGATTAGAAGCTGAAACCCTTGGGCAGAATGGACAGGTCGATGCCGCGTGCCTCCCAGGCGCGCGCCAGCTTGCCCTGCGCCTGGCCGAGCGAGCGCTGCTGCTCGATCCAGTTGGTCAGGAAGTTGATGTAGCCGGCATTGCCAGGCTTGCGGGCGACCGCCAGCGTCGCGGGGTTGCGCAGGATGGGCTCAGGCAGGGAGACCTCGCCGATCTTCTTTTCCGAGACCTGCAACGCGTCGAAGATCGACAGCAGGACGGCGTCGGTGCGGCCCGACTGCAATTCCATCAGCGCCAGGCCACGGTCTTCCACGGGCGTGATCTTGGCCTTGGGCAGAAGCGCCTCGGCGACGATCTGCATCGTCGATCCCTTCTGGACGACCACCGTCTTGGACGGGTCGTTGAGCTCGGCCCAGGTCTTCACCGGCTTGCCGACCGGCGTGAGCACGGCCCAGGCGTCGGTGAACAGCGGCTCCCACAGGTAATCGACCACCAGGCCGCGCTTTGGGTTCGGATTGACGCCGATGGCGATGTCGATCTTGTTCGACTGGAAATCGGCGGCGAGATTGCCCCAGGTCGTCTCGACCGGCTGCAGCTTGACGCCGAGCTCGGTGGCGATCTCGGTGAGGAACTCCACGTAGAAGCCGCTCCACTGTCCCGTCGCCGGATCCTTGATGTAGCCGGGCTCCTCGCCGACCATGACGGGTGCCTTGAGAACGCCGGAGGCGCGGATCTGGTCGAGCACGGCCGACGGATTATCGTCCGCGACGGCCGCCACGGGCGCCGCCAGAAGGGAGAGCGCGACGGTGGCCGCCGCGAACAGCTTGCTGAAGTTGAACGATATCATAACGTTCCCCTTTTCTTGTGGTTGGGTTGTTAACGACTGAGGAATCCCTTCGAGAGCGGATCGCCCGCTTCGAAGAAGATCGTCTGCGCCGAGGTGATGAAGGCGCTGCCTTCGATCTCGACGATTGCGGCCTCCCGCTCCCCAATTGCCACCTTCTCGGAAAGGCGGGCCTCGAACGGGATGCCGAATATGTTGCGGGCGCGATAGACCTGGTCGGATCGCAGGACGCCCTTGTGCAGGAGATGAGCCATGCGCGCCGAGGTGCCGGTGCCGCAGGGCGATCGGTCGTATTTGTTGACTTCGAGCACGAGAAAATGCGTCGCGCTGTCGGGCGCATCGGCCGTGTAGAAGAGCACGCTCGGCACCGCCGCGCCGGCGAAAAGCGGCATGTCGGCGACCGCTTCCCTGATCGCCGTCTTGATGGCGGAGCCCTTGAGCATCAGCTGCGACGCATGGTCCGGAGCGAGTTCCAGCCCCAGCTGCGTGGCATCAACCAGGGCATACCACATGCCGCCATAGACGATATCCGCCCGGACCCGGCCGGTACCGGCGACGTCGACCTCGAGGCCCTCCAGGCCGACATAGCTCGGCACGTTCTTCAGGCGCACCGCTTCCAGCGCACCGCTCTCGCTCCAGACCAGTCCGACGGTGACGACGCCCGCCGGCGTTTCGAGCGTGAAGCTGTCTCCCGTGGATCGGCTGATCTGCCCCGTGAAAGCGAGCGTCTTGGCAAAGCCGATCGTGCCGTGACCGCACATGTCGAGATAGACATAGGACGAGATGAAGAAGGCGCCGTAGTCCGCCACATCGGACGGCACGGGAACCAGCCCGACCATTGCGGCGTGGCCGCGCGGCTCATGCAGAAGCGCGGCGCGCAAATGATCGAAGCGATTGCGGAAATCGTCGCGGCGCTCCCGCGCGGTCCGGCCGTCGAGCCGGGGGATTCCGCTGAAGATCACACGCGTCGGATGCCCGGCGGTGTGGCTGTCGACGGCAGCAAAGGAAGAGTTGAACGCCAACATGACAATTACTGACCGAAATAGTCGCGCACCTTTTCGCGCATGCTCTGCCAAATCTCGCGGATGAGCTTCTCCGTCATCGTCTGGGCCGCATCGCCGTCGCCGGCCGTGATCGCGTCATAGATCCGCGCGGTATCGTCCAACGACAGCTTGACGATCTTCGGATCCTGTTCATAGGCGTGGAAGCGGTAGCGCAGCGCCTGCTTCTCGAGTCCCTGCAGCAGACGGGTCAGCGTGCGGTTCGCGGCCAGGTCGTAGACCAGGGCCGAGCCGCGGACATCGACGGTGAAGAACTGCCGGGCGTCGTTGCGTGCCTGCGCTTCCTTCAGCTCGACCAGAAGGCCTCGGAACTCGCGCTTGCGCACCGCATCCGTGGATTCGGCGGCCTGACGAGCGACAAGACCCTCAAGCGCGATCCGGCACGTATAGACTTCGTCGAAATCACGCCGCGACATGGGCGCGACCCAGATCCCGCGCCGTGCCTCGCGGATAACCAGGCCGTCGCGCTCCAGCAGGCGGAGCGCTTCACGAACGGGCGAACGGCTGACGCCGTAGCGTTCGGCGACGACCTCTTCGGTCAGTCGCTCCTCGGATTTGAGGCGCCCGAAAATAATCTCCTCCTCCAGCATTTCGGCGAGGCTTTCGGGGATGGCGGCTGCCAGTTTTGGTAATCGCTGTAAAATCATGTCGACACCATATTGTATACAGCATACAAGTCAAGTGTCCTTTGCGGAAGTTGCCGCGGGCAGCCGTCGAGGGACGGGACGCATTCGGCGTCGCCTGGTTCAGGACGGTCAGAATCCAAGAGGAAGAACGGACAATGTATTCGGAAAAGATTGAGCTGCTGATTGCAGGCGTGTGGCGGAAGGGGTCCGAGGGAAGATCGGAACCATTGATCAATCCGGCCAATGAGGAGGTCCTTGCCGAAGTCCCGCATGCCAGCGTATCCGACTTGGACGAGGCCTTGGCGGCGGCCGCGCAAGGCTTCAAGGTCTGGAAGGCGATGACGGCGCAGCAGCGTTGGCTGATCATGTCCAAAGCCGCCGATCTGATCGAGCAGCGCAAGGCCGACATTGCCCGGACCCTGACCATGGAGAACGGCAAGGCACTGGCCGAAGCCACCGGCGAGGTCCAGTTCGCCGCCGACGCTACGCGATGGTATGCAGAGGAAGGCAAGCGCGCTTATGGCCGGATCGTGCCCGCCAGGCTGCCTGGTGTGCGCCAGATGGTGCTGAAGGAGCCGGTCGGACCGGTAGCCGCCTTCGCCGCCTGGAACTTTCCCGCCAGCAACACGATCCGCAAGATCGCCGGTGCGCTGGGCGCCGGATGCTCGGTCATCCTGAAGCCGGCGGAAGAGACGCCTGGAACCGCCATTGCGATGGCCCGCTGCTTCCAGGAAGCGGGGCTGCCGGCGGGCGTGCTGAACATCGTGTTCGGCGTTCCGTCGGAAGTGTCCAGCTATCTGTTGGCATCGGCGATCATCAAGAAAGTGTCGTTGACCGGCTCGACGGCCGTCGGAAAGCTTCTGCAGAAGCAGGCAGCGGACACGCTGAAGCGCTGCACGATGGAGCTTGGCGGACACGCGCCAGTGATCGTCCACAAGGACGCCGACCTTGAAAAGGCGCTCGACACGCTGGTGGCGTTCAAGTTTCGCAATGCCGGGCAGGTCTGCACTTCGCCGACGCGTTTTTACATCCACGAATCCGTCTACGAGCCCTTTCTGTCGGGCTTCGCCGATCGCGCCAACCGCCTGAAGATCGGCAACGGCCTGGAAGACGGCGTCCAGATGGGACCGATGATCGCGCCACGCCGCCTCGAGGCGATGGACGCCTTCGTCTCGGACGCGCAGTCTCGCGGGGCAAAGGTCGTTACCGGCGGGCAGCGTCGCGGCAACAAGGGATATTTCTATGCACCGACCCTGCTGCGGGATGTTCCGGATACCGCCCGTATCATGTCGGAAGAGCCCTTTGGGCCGATCGCTCCCGCAACCACCTTCTCATCCTTTGACGACGTGATCGAGCGTGCGAATTCGTTGCCCTATGGACTGGCCTCATTCGTGTTCACCCGCGACATGGCGCTTGCGCAAAAGAGCGAGCTCGCGCTCGAAGCCGGCCTGGTCGGCGTCAACCATATGATGGTGTCCACGCCGGAAACCCCCTTCGGTGGCGTGAACGAATCCGGTTACGGATCGGAGTCCGGAATAGAGGGCCTGGACGCTTATCTGCGAACCAAATTCGTCACGGAGATCTGAGAGAACCGCATCTCCAAACAGGTCGCTTCGGCTATTCCGCCGCGATCCGCAGGCCGGCGGCGCGGCGGGAGAGCGTATAGCCTGCCTCGTCGACCGCCTGCGCGACGCGCTTGCGGATCGCTTCCGAAACCAGGACGCCGTCGGCAAAATCCTTGTCCGTCGCATAGACTGCGGTGGGCAAGGCAAGCGCCTCGAAAAAGCCGAACAGCGGTCGCAATTGGTGCTCGACGATCAGCGCATGCCGCTCGCCGCCGCCCGTTGCGAGCAGCAGCACCGGCTTGCCTCTCAGCGAGGCCGGATCGAGCAGGTCGAAGAAGTGTTTGAACAGGCCGGTGTAGCTGCCCTTGTAGGTCGGCGATCCGACCACCAGCACGTCGGCGTTGACGACCCTGTCGAGAATATCGCGGGCCTGCTGATCGAGATCGCGCGCCCATTTGGCGCTGCCGAGCGAAGGTCCGACATCTTCGATATCAAAGGTGCTTGCCGACAGGTTGTTGCGCACCGCGATGTCCTTGACCACCTGCTCGACGAAACCGCGCGTCTTCGACGGCCGGGTGAAATTTCCGGAGAAACCGACAACGGTTGGATTGGGCATGTTCATTTCCCTCGAGGCGCCGGCGCCAAGTCTAATGTCTATAATTTTTATAGACTCTAGCCTGCCTTAGAAGGAACGATCCGCCTTTCGAGGGCCCCGCCTCGAACATTTTTTCCATGAATTGGCCGGTTCATGGTTTCGTTGGTCGGGCAGGCGGCACCATCAGCTTGCAGGAGTAGCGGGCCGGCGGTGCCGCGCCGGTCCCGCGATCGCGCATCGGTCTGGAGGGGCCGATGCGCGGCAATACTTGAATCCTCAGGCAACCTTGCGATCGGGCTGGCGCGCGAAGATCTCCCGGACCTTGTCCGCTATCGCCTTGCCGAGATCGCGGTTGTTCTCAGCAGTGAAGTGGATGCCGTCGCAGCCGTCGGTGGTGATGAAATCCCCGGCATTGAGGAAATCGACCTTGGTGAAATCGGCCATGGCGCGATACTCGGCCGCGAGCGCCGCCGTCTTCTCATGGCCGCCGGCGAACATGCCCTGGAAGAAGGGATGCGGCATCGGAGTCAGTGGCGGCGGCGCGACCACCAGCGCCTGGGGCGCCGGATAGGGTGTGCCGACGCCACCGGCGCTGGTGAGGATCTGGCCAACGAGCTTGGCCATGCCGTTGGCGATCTCATAAGGCGTGCGGCGGAAGAACGACTTGGTGTCGTTGGTGCCGAGCATGACGATGACGAGGTCGAGCGGCAGATGACTGGCGATGGCCGAGGGCAGATAAGCGCTGCCGTTAAGACGAGGATCATTGGGATCGTCGAGGCTGGTGGTGCGGGCGCTCAAACCTTCCTCGATTACGTGGTAGCCATCGCCCAGATGCGAAGCCATCACGCCCGTCCAGCGGTCCTCATAGGCGTAGCGATGCGTCGGCGATCCCTCGATGACCGGAATCCAGCCCCAGGTCAGGGAATCTCCGAAACACAAGATCGATCTTTTGGTCATATCTCCAATCCATTTTTCCTATGCGATTGACTATTGGCCGTTCCGAACTTGCCCGCTCAGCTCGACCTTTGCCTGATGCCGTAGAAGATCGCCGCGAGCAGGATGATCAGCCCCTGCGCGATCAGCTTGCCGGGCTCGTCGATGCCGAAGGTGGTCATCACCACGAACAGCAGCGCGAACGACAGCACGCCGAAGAAAGGCCCCCAGACACCGCCTTCCCCACGGCCGAAGACGACGCCGCCGAGGATGGTCGCGGCGACCGCCAGGATCGGCAGGTCGAGCCCGACCCGAACGCTGCCGACGGCGATCGAAGCCGTCTGGACCAAAGCGGCAATGCCCGCGAACAGGCCGGCGAGCGTATGCGCGAGCACGACCGTGCGCGCGACCGGGACGCCGGAGAAATGCGCCGCCTGCACGTTCTCACCCACCGACGTCACGTAGCGGCCGAAAACCGTGCGCGACAGAAACAGCGACAGCGCCGCCGAAAACGCCACCCAGAAGATCACAGGCGTCGGCACCGGGCCAAGCTTGGTATTGTAGATGTCGGCGAACATGCCGGGCACATCGCCGGGTGGCTTGCCGCTCGATAGATATTGCACGATCCCGACCAGGACGATGCCGACCGCAAGCGTGACGATGACGGCCGAGACCCGTCTCACCCCGACCATCAATCCGTTGAAGAACCCGACGGCCAGCCCGATGGCCAGCGCCAGGACAATGAAGAACGCCATGGAGGCGCCGGGAAAGGCGCCGGACGAAATGGTGTAGTTGATGAGCAGGATGACGCCGCCGCCCGACAGGTCGATGCTTCGCACCCGCATCACCAGAAGCTGGCCGAGCACCAATATGCCGAGCGGAACGATCTGGCGCACGAATATGCCCATGATGTTGAGATTGAGCATGTTCGGCCGCGCGACCCACAGGACCACAAGCAGCACGGCAAAGACGTAGTAGGCCGGAGGGACGCGCAGCAGGCGGCGCATGACGGGATTGGCGAACGCGGCGGCCACTTACAACCCCATCTTCTTGCGCGACTGCAGAGCGACCACAAGGAGCAGGATCGCCCCCTTGATGGTGGTCTGGATGAAGGGCGACACATTCGTCAGGTTCATGCCGTTGGCGAGCAGCGCCATGACCAGCGCGCCGATGACGGTGCCGTGCAGGCTGCCGATGCCGCCGGAAAGCTGGGTGCCGCCGATGGCCACGGCCGTGATCGCGTCGAGCTCGAACAGCAGCCCGACATTCGGGTCGCCCGAGACGATGCGCCCGGCGAGGAAGACCCCGGCCAGCGCCGCGAAGCAGGAGCAGATCACATAGGCGAGCACGATGTTGCGCCGGTCGGCGATGCCGAAATTATGCGCCGCATCCTCCACGCCGGAAGACACGCCGCCGCCGATCGCGAAAAGATGCAGCCCGAAGCGGGAGCCGTAGAGCAGCTTCCAGGCGACCGCGAGTATGAAGATGCCCCAGAACACGGGCATCGGTACCCCGAGGAAGGACCCGGCCACGGCGCTGATGACGATATCCGGCACCGTGCCGCCCGAAACCGGCCGCAGCACCCGCGTGATCCCGAGCAGAATGTACTGCGTCGACAGCGTCGCGATGATCGGATGCACGTTGAAGCGGGTGATGATGAAGCCGTTGCTGAAGCCGACCAGCGCGGCCAGCGCGAACACGGCCGGGATCAGCACCCAGGCGGGTCCGCCGAGCGCGAGCACCGCCGTCGTGAAGCTGATCATCGACCCGACCGAAAGGTCGAGCCCGCCGAGCAGGATGACGAACATCTGGCCGACCGCCGTGATGACGAGCGGCATCGCCTGCGGCACCAGGTTGAGCAGGTTTTCCCCGTTGAGGAACTGCGCCGTCTCGAGGCTGAGCCACAGCGCGACGGCCAATGCGATGAGCAAGGGCAGCATCCACATGCCCTGCCGCGATCCTCTCGCGCCTGTCAGGCGTCTGCTGATGGCTGTCATCGGCGCTCACCTCCCGCCCCACTTGCCTCCCCGTTGGCGCCGAGCGCCGCGTCGAGGATGTTGTGCTCCGTGGCGTCGGCCGCCGGCATTTGCTTCACGATCGTGTCGTTGTGGACGACGCAGATACGGTCGCAGAGCCCGATCAGCTCGACCGTCTCGCGCGACAGCACCAGCACCGCGCCGCCTTTCTTCGCGAAGTCGCGCAGCAGCCGGTAGATCTCGGATTTTGCGCCAATGTCGACGCCTCGCGTCGGTTCCTCGACGAGCAGAATGTCGATGTCGGCGGCAAGATAGCGGCCGAGCAGCACCTTCTGCTGGTTGCCGCCGGACAGCGTGCCGACGGCGGCGCCCGGGCCGCTGGCCTTCACGGCAAGGCTCGACATCGTGTCGGCGATCTGTCGCTGATAGCCGGCGGCCAGCGCCAGCTCCGACCGTTTCGAATGGAGCGCTGCGGCAATGTTGTGCGCCACGGAGAGGCCGAGGAAGAGCCCATCTTCCTTGCGATCCTCCGGCACGAAGCCGACGCCCATCGCCTGCAGCCGGCGCACGCCGCCGCCGGGCGACACCGGCAAGGGCAGCGACTTCCCCTTGATCGCCACACGGCCGGCGAAGGGATGGTACTGACCGACCAGCGAGCGCATGAAGCGTTGCTGGCCCTGCCCCTCCAGGCCGGCCAGCGCGACGATCTCGCCACGGCGCAGCTCCAGCGAAAAAGGTTTCGAGCGCTCGGTGATGCGGAAATCCTCGACCGAAAGCATGGCGGGGCCAGGGGCATCGCCACGCTGGGGGAAGAGGTCGGCGAGCTCGCGGCCAACCATCATCGCGATCAGCGCAGCCGGCGTCATCTCGGCGAGCGATCTGGTGCCGACGAGCTCGCCGTCCTTTAGAACCGTGACGGTGTCGCAAATGGCGAAGATCTCATCCATGCGGTGCGAGATGTAGACCACCGCCTTGCCCTCATCCTTCAGCCTGCGGATGTGGCGGTTCAGCACCTCGACATCGGCGGCATTGAGCGCGGCCGTCGGCTCGTCGAGGATGAACACGCTGGCGTCGGTCATGATGCCGTGCGCGATCTCGACGAACTGCCGTTCCGCGATGCTGAGCATCGAGACCAGCGTGCCCGGATCGAGCGTGAGGCCGAGCTCGGCAAGCGCCTTGCCCGCCTCGCGCCGCATGCGCCGATGGTCGACCCCGCCGAAAGCGGTGGTCGGCTCCCGGCCGAGAAACATGTTTTCGGCGATCGTCAAATTGGGCAGCAGCGACAGTTCCTGGAACACGGTCGAGATGCCGGCTTCTAGGGCATCCTTCGGTCTGTGGAAGGCGACCTGGCGCCCGTCGAGCAGGATGGCGCCGCTATCCGGCTGGTGGACACCGGCGAGGATCTTCATCAGCGTCGATTTGCCGGCGCCATTCTCGCCCATCAACGCATGGACGGAGCCGGATTGGAGTGCGATCGAGACGCCCTTCAGCGCCGCCGTGCCGGCGAACGCTTTTCGGATATCCGACATTTCGACAAGGGTTTTCACGAAACAAGCACCGCTGCGTTCAGGGAATTCGGTGGCGCGGGCCCGCGTCTCCGCCGCCCGCGCCACCATGGCGCCGCCTTTACTTCTTGGCGTAGAATTCCTTGAGCTTGTCTTCGGGCAGCTCCGACGGCCACCAGACATTAGCCGAGAGATCGTCGCGATAGTATTTCTTGACCTTCTCGATGTCCCAGCCGGGCGGGTTGTAGTCGTAATGCTTCTTCAGCTCCTTGCCTTCGAGCAGGGCAACGGCGGCGCGGATGCCGGCCGCGCCCTGGGCCGGGCTGTATTCCGCCGAGATCGACTTGAAGCCGTCGGCGATCCACTGGCCGAAGAAGCCGTTGTTGCCTTCGCCGGTGATCGGCGGGATCTTGGCGCCGAACTGCTTGAAGACGTCGACGCAGGCGCGCGTCATGTCGGCGCCGGAAGACCAGATGCCGTCGACCTCGGGATTGTTCAGGTAGAGCGTCTCGCAGAGCTTCTTGGCCTTGTCGTACTGCCAGTCGCCATGCTCCTCGGCGATGATCTTGACGTCGGTTCCCTTCAGCGCCTGCAGCAGGCCGTTGTAGCGGTTGGTGTCTTCTGGATGGCCCGCGAGCCCGCGCAGCACCCAGATATTGCCCTTGCCACCAAGCTCCTTGACCAGGAAGTCGCCCATCACCTTGCCGAAATGCTCGGCGCCGCCCTGGATTTCGGTGGTGAAGGCGTCGCTCTCGATGCGGCCGGTATGCACGATGACCGGAATGCCCGCCGCCACGGCCTTGGCGATGCTGGCGTCGGCCGAGGTCGACGTGACCGGCTGGACGATGATGGCGTCCACCTTTTGGGCGATCAGGTCCTCGATGTCGGCGACCTGCTTCTTCTGGTCGAAGCCGGCGTCGAGCAGGATGAATTTGCTGATGCGCTTGTCCTTGGCGGCGGCAGCCTCGGCCTCATGCGCGACCTGCACCGTCCAGGTGTTGGCGTTGACGCCGAAATGGCTCATGCCGATGACCCAGGGCGGATCCTTCTTGAACTTCCCTGCCTCGACCGTTGGGTTGTCGCCAGCGCGGGCGGTAACCCCGTCGAGCAGCGATACGTCGTCGGCGAACGAGGGCGCGCACCACATCGTGGTCGCGATCACTGCCGCTGCGATTGATTGGATAATCCGTCTCACTGAGCCATCCTCCTTCTCAAGCTCCACGAACCCTGGCGACCAGGGCCACGACTTCCCCGACGGCGTCCGGCCATGGCCAAACACCGCACCTGCCGGGGCGAACCCGGCACTGCTTCAGTTCATTGCTCAACCCACGCGCATGGCCGCTGGAGACAAAGGTCCAGCATTGCCGCCAAGGGTCATGGCGGCCGATCGGCGCAAAAGGTTCGGGGCATTCCTCCCAGGCTCACTTCAATCATCGATCCGGCGGGCTGTCAATAATTATTCAGAGTGATGGATTATCTTTGCGGCTTGCGCTACCTTTCCGCCGAATGGCAGGGTCACTGGACGCGGGCGGCCGACTCTCGTCCGATAATTTCTGCAAATCAAAACCTTGGCTGGATCGGGGAGGAGCATGCGATCGGTCTTGTGCTACGGCGACTCCAACACGCATGGGCAGGTACCCGGCGGCACGCCGCTTGACCGCTACGGCCCGGCCGAACGCTGGCCCGGCGTCATGGCAAGGGAACTGGGCGTCGGCTGGCATGTCATCGAGGAAGGCCTCAGCGGCCGCACGACGGTGCGCGACGATCCGATCGAGGGTGCCCACAAGAACGGGCGCACCTACCTCAGGCCTTGCCTGCAGAGCCATGCCGTTCTCGATCTCGTAATCATCATGCTGGGCACCAACGATCTCAAGGCGCGCTTCAACCAGCCGGCCTCGGAAGTGGCGATGGCCATGGGCTGCCTTGTCTACGACATCAAGGAGCTGAAGCCCGGCCCGGGCGGCAGCGTGCCCGAGATCATGATCGTATCGCCGCCGCCGATGCTGGACGACATCAAGGAATGGCGGTCGATCTTCGCCGGCGCGCCGGAGAAGTCGCGGCAGCTGGCGCTCGAATTCGAGATCATCGCCGATTCGCTCGAAGTGCATTTCTTCGACGCGGGCTCGGTCGTCACCTGCGATCCGCTCGACGGATTCCACATCAACGGACAGGCGCATGCCTTGCTCGGCCGTGCGCTGGCCCGCGAGGTCGAAGCAATCGGGTGGCCGGATGAACGATAAACGCGGCATACGGGTGCCCCGCACGACCGATTGCGAGAGGACGCACCATGCCTGACATGCGCTTTGCGCCGCCCAACCCGCTGCGAATTGCGGACCGCGCCAGCGGCCTCAACGCCGTCAGCGTGCGCAGTTACAACGAGCGCCTCGTGCTGTCGCTGCTGCTCCAGAGCAAGGATATCACCCGTCTCGAGATCGGCGAGCGGACCGGCCTGTCGGCGCAGACGGTGTCCGTTATCGTCCGTTCGCTCGAGCAGGAAGGGCTGATCGCCAAGGGCGAAGCCCAGCGCGGGCGCGTCGGGCCGCCGACAGTGCCGCTATCGCTCAACCCCGAGGGCGCCTATTCCGTCGGCATCAGCGTCGGGCACCGGCAGGTGGAGGTCGTGCTCGTCGACTTCGTCGGCTCGATCCGCTCCCATGCGGTGCTGCCGTTCTCCGCTGCCGCGCAGGACACCAACCATCCGCAATTCATGAGCGCGATCGCCAAGGCCATCGCCGATCTGCCGCAGCATCTGCATTCGCGCATCGCCGGCATCGGCCTTGCCCTGCCGGGCGACGAGGTGGAGCTCGAGCTGACTCCCAAGGCGGCCCGCGAGCGGTTCGACGCCTTGCAGGAAGAGGTCGAACGGGAGATCGGTTACCCCGTCTACGTCCAGAACGACATTACGGCGGCGGCCGGCGGTGAAAGCATGTTCGGCGTCGCCAAGCACCTTTCGGACTATCTTTTCTTCTATCTCGGCGCGCGCCTGCACAGCCGCCTTGTCCTCAACCACCAGATCTACAACACCACCGGCGCGGTGAGCTTCGACGTCGGTATCCTGCGGCTCGAACAGGAGATCACCAGACAAGGAAGGCAGACGTCCGAGCTCTGGGAAAGAGGCGCGGACTGGCCGTCATTCGGCGAGGCCGAGATCGCGTGGCAGCGCGAGCTGGTCGGGCAAATGAAGTCGTCGATCGCGGCTCTGAAGCAGTTCGTTCCGATCACCTCGGTCGTCCTGTCCTCCTACGCGCCCCAGGCGGTCTGCAAGGCGATCTGCCGGGAGCTCGAGCAGGCCATGCCGGGCATAGCCGCCATAGCCGGCAACATCGAGCGTTCGCCCAAGGCGGTGGGCGCGGCGGGCCTGCCCTTCAGCTCGCGGTTCATGGTGGAGTGAAGTTTATCGTCACCGCGTCTCGTTATTAGGCGGCAACACCTGCCGGTGATATCGGGCCGGCGGTGCGGCCGCTTGACGTCGCCCGCCCAGTCGGCCCGGTCAGCCCGGGATAATTTCGTAGTGAAGGATCTGGGCGTCTCCGAGGGACGATCTGCGTCCAGGCGAGATGACGCCGGAGCCGAAGAGGAGGATATCCTCGCGGCGCACGAATACTTCATCGCCGGGCCCCATCGACACAAATGTGCCCGACGAGCTTCGCTCGACAAGCCGGGCCTTGCCATTCGAAATGGTGAAGGTCGCGTGGTGTCTTGAGACCCAGGGCCGCTGGACGACGATATCGCATTCCGGCGATCGGCCGATCGTCACCAGTTCGTTGTTTCGGCAGGGTCGCACCTGATCTCCGTAGCGGATGACCAGATTGATCTGCGGCGGGGCGAAACGCCTCTCGACAAAAGTGCCACGGCTGGCGACGTGCGTGGCCGGGGTCCCATCGTCGCCCCCCAGAGTATACACATCGAAGAGTTCCTGCTTTCCCTTGAAGGCCATTTTGTCGAGGAGCCGCAAGCTGCCGCGGCTGCCCGCGGAAAGGGCTTCGAAGAAGCTCTGGCTGATCAGGACCTCCCCGGGGTTGGCCGTGGTGGACAACCGCGCGGTGACATTGACAACGTCGCCGAACACCGCGCCCCGCGCGCGAATGACCGCCCCGAAATGCAATCCGATCCGGGCGATCAAGGGCTCTTTCGTCAATTCGCTGCCAATCTGGCAGACGGCCCTCAACGCCGCCTCCGGTGTCTCGAACAGGCTGAGCACGTCATCGCCCTTCGAGTAGATGAAGTCGCCGCCGTGCTGGGCGACGATCCCGCGTATCGCGTCGAGACAATCCGAGACCTGACGCAGGGCGGCATCGTCGCCGATGCGCTCATAGAGCGGCACGCTGCCCACGACATCGGCCAAGAGGACTGCGGCCAGAAGTCTTTCCTGATCCATCGACTCGTATCCGCCCCGGAACGCAGCGTGTATAACATACCAAAGTCGACCGTGACTTATCACTTGTACGCCAAGGAGCCGGCGCAACCGGGGCAGACGTTTCGGCGCGATTAGGGCGACAAAGACGTTTCCTTTCCCTAGCCTGGGCTGCCGGCCGCCGGATTGGCGATGATCGCCGCCCGGAAGCGCGCGACGAAATCGTCCAGCGCCGGGCGTTCGGCGTCCGAGATCGCCCAGTAGGAGAAGGCATCGTCCGTCCAATGCACCAGGAGGAAGCCCCCTGCCGAGAGGTCGTCCGCCACCGGCACCGATTTGGCTTCGTTCTGCCGGGGCTCGGCCACCAGCGTGATCAGATGCTCGTGATGGCGGTAGACCAGCGCCGGCATCGGCTTGTCGCCGATCACCTCGACGCGGCCGCCGATCAGCGCATAACCGTCCTTGGCCATGTCGGGCGCCGCCGGCGACACGCCGATGCGGCCGTCGAGCCAAGGCTTCACCGTATGCCGGTCGGACGAGACGATGTCGACCGGCGTCGCCGCCAGCAGGCTGCGGCGATGGCCGTTGGCGACCGCGACCGCGAAACTGTCGGACCCGTTGTCGGCCGTCGTCAGCCACTGCGTCGCGCCGCTGGCGAGAACAGCCGTCAGCGCGATCGAGGCCGCCATCTGGCGCCAGTCGAAGGAGTTGAACCAGCGTGCCGCGCGCGGCCGCATGGCGATCACATTGCCTTGCTGCTGTTGCGCGAATTGCTGAGGTCCCGCCGTCACGGCTGCGGGCTGGGTTACGTCGTCCTCCTCGGCGCCTTTGACCTCGGCGATGGCCGCGATGCGCGCCAGGAAATCGTCGCTCACGACGGGGCGCTGCACGTTGGCGAGAGCGCCGCGCAGCGCCATCAGGCGCGCATGTTCGGCGGCAAGCTCCGGATCGGCGGCCATGCGCCGCTCGACCGCCAAAGCGGCCGCGGCGTCGAGCTCGCCATCGACAAGGGCGTGGATCATCAGCTTCATATCCTGCGGGTCTTGCGGCAATCCATCCTCATGCGGGCTAATTTCATGCGGGCTCATGGCGCCCTCCAAGTTCCGTCATCAACAGGCCGCGGGCCCGCGCCAGGCGCGACATCACCGTGCCTTGCGGCACGCCGAGCATGGTGGCGATCTCGCGGTAGCTGAGACCGTTGATGTCGCGCAGCACCACCGTTTCGCGGAAGGCTTGCGGCAGCCTGGCGATCGCCGCTTCAACCGCCGCCGAATTCGCCTTGGCGATCAGTGCAGCCTCCGGGCTGTCGGCATCGGAGTCGGGCGGCGGCGAGACGTCGTCGAGATCGGCGAGGTCGCCGACCGCCACCACGCTGCGCGGACGGTTCTTCGCCATCCATGTGTAGGAGGCGTTGCGCACGATGGTGAGCAGCCACGCGCGGGGGTTTCCCCCGGCGAACCCGGCAATACCCGCATGCGCCTTGAGGCAGGCCTCCTGCACGACATCCTCGGCATCGGCCGTGTTGCCGGTCAGCCAGCGGGCGAGCGACAGCGCATCGCCAAGGTGCGGCAGCACCACCTCGGCAAAACGCGCGGCCAGTATCTTTTCGCTCAACACCGTCCCGCCGTCGGGCGCTCCCGCCATGGGTCTGCCGCCGCCCTCAGCGGGAGGCGACGATCTGTCCCTGCTCGTGCGGGTGAAGATCGCGACCGCAGGCGATGGCGCCTGCTTCGAGGGAGGAGAAGGCATTGGTGTCACCGGAGTCAAGTGTCTCGGAAGCAAGGGGCGCCTCGGAAGGGGACGGCGCATCGCTCGCTGCAACGGGGTGCTCGCCGTCATGGTCGTGGATCTCGATGGTTGCGATCGGCACGGGTCAGGGCCGGCGGCGGGGCGGTATCGCCCAGAACAGGTGCGCCCAGCTCCAGCGCTCCAAAGGCCGGCGCCGGCTGAGGCCTTCGCCCCCTTCAGCCCCTGCGTATTTGTCTTCGTGCCGCTTCATGATGGTCTCCTGCTGTTGCGCACAAACGGCGCATGCCCTGGAGACCGGCAGACCGGGCCGTTTATTCCCGGCCGGTCGGCTTTTTTCGTTCACGCTAACGTGATTGCAATGGCGTGCGGGCCTACAGCGCCTGCAGCGCAAGCCCCGCCAACGCCGCCCCCGCCAGCGTCGGCAGCATGCCGAGTTTCAGCCTGAACATGGCGACCATCGCAGCCGCCGAGAGCAGCGCGGCTCGCCAGTCGAGCGAGGGCAGGACCGGCACCTCCACGCCCCAGCCGACGCTTGCGACCTTGCCGAAAACGACATGCAGCGCGAACCACAGCGCAAGGTTCATGATCACGCCGACGACAGCCGCGGTGATCGCGCCCAGCGCCGCCGCCAGCGCCTTGTTCTGCCGGAGCTGCTCGATGTAAGGCGCGCCCAGAAATATCCAGAAGAAGCAGGGGACGAAAGTGACCCAGAGCGTCAGCGCCGACCCGAGCGATCCCGCGAGCAGAGGGCTGATCGCGCCGGCATGACGATAGGCGGCGGCGAAGCCGACGAACTGCAGCACCAGGATCAGCGGTCCGGGCGTCGTTTCGGCAAGCCCCAGCCCGTCGACCATCTGTCCGGGCGAAAGCCAGCCGAACGAGGTGACCGCCGCCTGCGCCACATAGGCGAGCACCGCATAGGCGCCGCCGAAGGTGACGACTGCCATCAGGCTGAAGAAGCCGCCGATCTGCGCCCACACGCTGCCTGGCCCCGCCAGCAAGGCGATCAGCGCCACCGGCCCCAGCCAGAGCGGCAGCCAGATGGCGACGGTGCGGATGGCATGCCACCGTGACGGCACGGTGTGGCCGAGTTCGCCGCGCTCGAACATCAGGTCGACCACGCCTTTGTTGTCGGCGGCGCTGCCCTTGCCATGTGCCGAGCCGGAAAACAGCCGTGGCGCAAATCGATTGCCGATCCAGCCGATGAGGCCTGCCGCAAGCACGATCAGCGGGAACGGCAGCTTCACGACATAGATGGCGAGGAAGGCCGTCACGGCGATCGCCACCATCGCACGGTTCTTCAGCGCCCGCTTGCCGATGCGGATCACCGCCTCGACGACGACGGCCAGCACCGCCGCCTTGACGCCGAAGAACAGCGCTTCGACCACCGGCGCGTCGTTGTAGAGCATGTAGAAGCTGCTCAAGCCCAGCATCACCAGGGCGCCGGGCAGCACGAACAGGATGCCCGCGACCAGTCCGCCTGCCGTGCGATGCAGCAACCAGCCGATATAGACGGCAAGCTGCTGCGCCTCGGGGCCAGGCAGAAGCATGCAGTAGTTGAGCGCGTGCAGGAAACGCTCCTCGCCGATCCAGCGGCGATCCTCGACCAGTTCCTTGTGCATCAGCGCGATCTGTCCGGCCGGCCCGCCGAAGGAGAGCAGCCCGATCCTGGCCCAGAGCCGCGTCGCTTCGCGGAAGCTCGGCATGGCCGGGGCCTCGGCCGGTCGCGCGGCATCGTCCTTGGCGAGCGCGGTCATTGCGCCTTGCCCCCGGCCGGCCAGTTATGCGTCTCGTCCGCCGCGTCACGGCACCAGCGGAAGAAGGCATCGTAGAAGAGCATGCCGGCTTCGAGCTGTTCGAGGTCGTCGCGAAACATGCGCGACAGACCGAGCGAGCCGGCAAGGAACCCGGCCGCCTGCGGCACAAGGTCGAGGCGCGCAGTGTCCGCCCCGCGCACGATCAGCGCCAGGCGATCCAGCGCTTCGACGCGCAGGCCGAATTCCTCGATCATCGTGTCGAAAGTGCAGCGATCGCCGCGATGGCTCCAGAATACGCCTTCGATGTCGAAAGGAACCGCAGCGAAGCGGTCCGCCACAAGAGGCACTTCGGCCGGATCGACGAACAGGAACACCGCCTTGGGATCGACGAAGCGGCGGATCAGCCAGGGGCAGGCGATGCGGTCGACCTTCGGCCGCGACCGTGTGACCCAGACCGTACGCCCCTTTTCGTCGCGCGGCGGGATCGCGCCGGCGCGGACCAACGGCGCTTTGGCGGCAGCCCAGGCCTCGAAGCCGCCTTCCAGCGACTCCGCCGCGATGCCTTCATGACGCAGCCATGCGGCAACGCCTTGCGAGAGCTTCTGCCCCCTCTGGCAGATCACGACGACCTTGCGCCCGGAAAATTCCGCAGCCCAGGTCGAGACAGTTCTGAAATCGCGCCGGCAAGACGCCGGCAGCAGACGCGGGTCGGCTTCATAATCCTCGTCGGTGCGCACATCGACCAGGCAAGGCGCGTCGGGCAAGCCGATGAGACGGGCAAGCTGCGGAACGGTGATTGCGGTTGTTGATGGCATGGCGTCCACCTCCTGAACAGAGAGAGTCTGGACGCGATCGTTGGGCTGACGCCTCACGGGGTCGTCGCGGGGAACCCCTTGCGGGAATGCTGGAACGGTCCCCCGCGATTGTCAAGAATTCAAATTGCCAGGGCGGGAACTCCGCGCTTTACCGGAAGCGGCCGGTGGCCTTACTGCGCCGTCCAGCCGCCATCCATCGGCAGGGTCGTGCCGGTGATCTGCTTGGCCGCGTCGCTGCACAGGAACAGCGCAAGCGCGGCAAGCTCCTCGACGGTGACGAATTCCTTGGTCGGCTGCGCCGCCAGAAGCACGTCGTGCTTGACCTGGTCTTCGGTCATGCCGCGCGCTTTCATCGTGTCGGGGATCTGCTTCTCGACCAGCGGCGTCCAGACATAGCCGGGCGCGATCGCGTTCACGGTGATGCCGTTCTGCGCGACTTCCAGCGCCACCGTCTTGGTCAGGCCGGCGATGCCGTGCTTGGCCGAGACATAGGCCGACTTGAACGGCGAGGCGACCAGCGCATGCGCCGAGGCCGTGTTGATGATGCGGCCCCATTTTCGGCTCTTCATGCCGGGCACCGCCGCCTTGATGGCGTAGAAGGCGGCCAGAAGGTTGATACGGATGATGGCTTCCCACTTGTCGTCGGGAAATTCCTCGATCGGCGCGACATGCTGGATGCCGGCATTGTTGACCAGGATGTCGAGGCTGCCGAACGCCTCCTCGGCCTCGTGGATCATGGCGGTGACGGCGGCGCCGTCCATCATGTTGGCGCCCGAGTAGCGGCACTTGACGCCGAAGTCCTTCTCGATGCCGGCCCGCTCCTGCTCGATCCCCGCGGCGTCGCCCAGGCCGTTGATGGTGACGTTGGCGCCTTCGGCGGCGAAGGCGCGCGCGATTGCGAGGCCGATACCGCTGGTCGAACCGGTGACGAGCGCATTCTTCGAAGACAGGGAACCCATGGGAGATCTCGCAACAGGAGGACAGGAGGGAAGAGTATGAAGGCAGACAACCCGGAAGGCACATGATTTGTGCGCCGCAGCATCACAATGCCACACCCATATGTCGGCGCTGTTACAGCGCCGTGACGGCGTTTGCCGGCTCCAGGAAGCACCGTCCTGGCGCTGACACGGCACTGTCATGCTGCCATGCAACATATTTGCCAGCGCATTCGCGCGGGTCATTTCAAACCTGTTTTGGGGCACCAGCCATGGAAATCGCCGACGTCGTGAAGCGCGCCTATGCGATGCCGCTCACCAACCCGTCCTTCCCGCCCGGCCCTTATCGTTTCTTCGACCGCGAATACATCATCATCACCTACCGCACGACGCGCGAGGCGCTGGAGGCGGTCGTCCCGGCGCCGCTCGAGATCGACGAGCCGCTGGTCAAATACGAGTTCATCCGCATGCCGGACTCGACCGGCTTCGGCGATTACACCGAGACCGGCCAGGTCATTCCGGTGCGCTACAAGGGCCAGCACGGCGGCTATGTGCATTCCATGTATCTCGACGACGACGCGCCGATCGCCGGCGGCCGCGAGCTCTGGGGTTTCCCGAAGAAGCTCGCCAGCCCCAAGATCGTGCATGAGGGCGAGGTGGTGGTCGGCACGCTGCATTACGGCAGCGTGCTGTGCGCCACCGGCACCATGGGCTACAAGCACCGCGAAGCCGACCACGATCAGGTGCTGGCCTCGCTCGCCGCGCCCAATTTCCTCATCAAGATCATCCCGCATGTCGACGGCAGCCCGCGCATCTGCGAGCTGGTCCGCTACTATCTCACCGACGTCACGCTGAAGGAGGCCTGGACGGCGCCCGCCGCGCTCGACCTGCGCCCGCATGTCATGGCCGATGTCGCCAAGCTGCCCGTGCTCGACATCGTCTCGGCCGTTCACTTCACCGCCGACCTGACGCTCGGCCTCGGCGAAGTCGTGCATGATTATCTCGCCGACCACGGCCGATCGGCTGCCGGCGCGAAGGAGTTGGAGAAAGCCGGTGCTTGAGCGTACCCGCAACAAGGCGGTTGCCGCCACCATCCAGGAAATCACCGCGCAATATGACCGCATCGCCCTGGTCTTCCAGGGCGGCGGCGCGCTCGGCGCCTATCAGGCCGGCGTCTATCAGGCGCTTGCCGATGCCGGCTGCGAGCCGACCTGGCTCTCCGGCGTCTCGATCGGCGCCATCAACGCCTCGATCATCGCCGGCAACGAGCCGAGCCGCCGCCTGCAGCGGCTGGAGCAGTTCTGGCAGACGATCTCGGGCCGCAAGATCTGGGCCTACACGCCCGAAGGCGACGTCTATCGCGATATCCGCAACCAGACCTCGTCCTTCATGACGATGACCATGGGCCAGCCCGGCTTCTTCAAGCCGCGCAGCCCCAACCCCTGGTTCCAGCTCTCGGGCGCGGAAGGCGCCACCAGTTTCTACGACACCGCCGAACTCAAGGACACGCTGGAAAGCCTGATCGACTTCGACGTCCTGAACGACGGCAAGAAGCGGTTGAGCGTCGGCGCGGTCAATGTCAGGACCGGCAATTTCGTCTATTTCGACACCGACAAGGTGCGCATCGGGCCGGAGCACATCATGGCGAGCGGCGCGCTGCCGCCGGCCTTCCCCTCGATCCGCATCGAGGGCGAGTATTATTGGGACGGCGGCATCGTCTCCAACACGCCGTTGCAATATCTGCTCGACCAGGAGGAGGACCGCTCCTCGCTGGTGTTCCAGGTCGACCTGTTCAGCGCTCGCGGCGTGCTGCCGCGCGGCATGGCCGACGTCCTGTCGCGCCACAAGGACATCATGTATTCCAGCCGCACGCGCCAGAACACCGACAACTTCCAGCGCATCCACGCTTTGAAGATGAAGCTGCTCGACGCGCTGAAGCGTGTACCGCCGGAGCAGCTCAAGGACGGCGAGAAGGAGCTGATGGCCGACTATTCCGACGCCGGCGTGGTCAACATCGTGCACCTGATCTACCAGCACAAAGGCTATGAAGGCCACGCCAAGGACTACGAGTTTTCCGGCACCTCGATGCGCGAGCACTGGGAGATGGGCCTGGAAGATACCGAGCGCACCCTGCGCCACAAGAAATGGCTGATGCTGCCCGACAACGCCGACGGCGTCACCATCCACGACCTGCACCGCGAAGACCCGACGTAAGGTCCGCGACGGGCCGTTCCATTGACAGGCACCCCTCGTCGAGTTCCGTCACACCCCCCTCTGTCCTGCCGGACATCTCCCCCGCAAGGGGGGAGATCGGATGTTGCGCGGCATTCGCCAATCGTCGACGTCGAAAGGGGGCGCAGCGCCTGAGCTGCCAATCTCCCCCCTTGCGGGGGAGATGGCCGGCAGGCCAGAGAGGGGTGCTGTCCCGCCAGCGTTTTGAGGGTAGGCATCAAACAAAAGGCAGCGCCGGCGACCGGCGCTGCCTTGTTTGGAAACGCTTCCGTCACTCAGAACACCTGGCGGAAGATCACGAACAGCACGAAGGCCAGCGCGATCGAGCAGGGCAGCGTGAGCACCCACGCCAGCAGAAGGTTGCGCACGGTCGACCACTGCAGCCCGGAGCCGTTGGCCGCCATCGTGCCGGCGACGCCGGACGACAGGACATGCGTGGTCGAGACCGGCAGGCCGAGGCGGTCGGCCATGCCGATGGTGATCATCGCCACCAGCTCGGCGGCGGCGCCCTGGCCATAGGTCAGGTGGCTCTTGCCGATCTTCTCGCCAACGGTGACGACGATGCGCTTCCAGCCGACCATGGTGCCGAGCCCGAGCGCCAGCGCCACGGCGATCTTCACCCACAGCGGAATGAACTTCGTCGCGTTGTCGACCGCCTTGTGGTAGTCGGTGACCGCCTTCAAATCGGCGTCCTGCATCGGCAGCAGTTTCTTCTTGTCGATCAGCTTCAGCGCTTCGCCGATCAGGTAGATGTCGTTGCGCGCGTTGCTGACCAGATCGGTCGGCACCTTCTCCACCGTGGGATAAGGACCAAGCTCGGCAGTGGTGTTGTGGATGTAGGTCTGCAGCGCGATCGTCGTCTGATCGTTCCAGGTCTTGCTGCGCACGGCTTCCTGCACGGCCGCCTTGGCGGCATTGGCGTCCGCGACGGTGACGCCGGGCTTGACGTATTTGCCCAGCGCCTGCTCGACGGCGACCGATGCCGATTTGTAGGCGTCGAGATAGTTGATATCGGGCGTGCGGTTGAGCGCGTAAGCCGTCGGCACCACGCCGATCAGGATCAGCATGATCAGGCCCATGCCTTTCTGGCCGTCATTGGAGCCATGCGCGAAGCTGACGCCGGTGCAGGTGAAGATCAGCAGCGCGCGGATCCACCATGGCGGCGGCGTGTTGCCCTTCGGCGCCTCGTAGAGCGCCGGGTTGCGCACCAGGAGCTTCATGGCATAGAGCAGCGCCGCGGCGGCGAAGAAGCCGACGATCGGCGAGACCAGCAAGGTGGTGCCGACATTGGTCGCCTGACCCCAGTCGACCCCGCTCGTGGCGCTTCCCGCCGGAGCCATGAACTGGTTGGCGAGGCCGACGCCGATGATCGAGCCGACCATCGTGTGCGAGCTCGAGGCCGGCAGGCCGAGGAACCAGGTGCCCAGGTTCCACAGGATGGCGGCGACCAGAAGCGCGAACACCATGGCGAAGCCGGACGACGAACCGACCTGCAGGATGAGCTCGACCGGCAGCAGCGACAGGATGCCGAACGCCACCGCGCCGCTCGAGGTCAACACGCCGAGGAAGTTGAAAACGCCGGACCACATGACCGCGAATTCGGCCGGCAGAGAACGCGTGTAGATGACGGTGGCGACCGCGTTGGCGGTGTCGTGAAAGCCGTTGACGAACTCGAAGCCGAGCGCGATCAGAAGCGCGATGCCGAGCAGGATCCACGGCACCGTCTTGGCGATGGCCAGATCCTGGCTGAGCGCATAGCCGACATAGATGATGCCGACGAGCACCAGCACGCCGAAAGCCGGCAGGAACCATTTGGCCCCGCCCGATTGTTCTAGGGGATGATCCGGTCTCGGGATCCCCGCCTCACTGGAAACTACGTCCACCATTGTCCCACTCCATTTGCATTGCAGCAAAGAACCGGGAAGGACGCTATGTCCGTAGGATGAAGCTGGTGTGACGCTCTTAACCGTTTGGTCACCAACAAACAGTTTGGTCACCACCAAACAGTTTGGCCACTGCCAAACAGTTTGGTGGCTATCCGGCTATCTTCAGGAGCGAGGACACAAGCAGCTTGTGCTCGTCTTCCGAAAGCACGTCTGAATCGAACAGATTCATGCTGCGCATCCCCTCGATGGCGAGAAAGCAGACCAGCAGCGAGCCGAGGTCCTGCGTCTCCCCCTTCAGCCGTTCGAACAGCTGGTGTTTGAAGGCCTTTATCGGCGTCAGGAAATCGGGATCCTCCGCGATCGCCGAGAATATCCAGGACGCCGACGGTTTCGGTTGCTCGCAGTCGTCGGCCGACAGCTTGATATAGGCCGAGAGCACGCTTTCGTGACCGGCCTCGGCGGCGCGTGCGTCCAGCGCCTTCTGGAAGTCGCTGAGATAGCTTTCGACCAGCCCTTGCATCAGCTTGGCCTTGGTCGGGAAATTGTAGAGCAGCCCGCCCTTCGATACCCCGGCGCGGCTGGCGACCGCATCGAGCGACAGGCTTCCCGGGCCTGCCTCGCGCGCAACGTCGGCGGCGGCGGCAAGTATCTTTTCGCGTGAGTTTGCCCTGGGTACTCTCATCGCGCCTCCCCCTACATTAGCCTAGGCGGAATTGACAAGACCGTCCAGCCGGTACAGTAAGGCGCGCCATTTGAAATCGGGACCTGTCGTCGATATGTGTCCCGGCATCGATTGATTTGCCGGTTGCCGGCTCGAGGGGACCATCCGTGAAGCGCTTTTTCATCATCGCCGGATTCTTGCTGCTGCTCGCCTTGGTGTGCGTCGGCATCGTTGGCTTCAACTTCATGCGCGACGCCGGCATCAAGCAATTTTTTGCCACCATGAAGCCGCCGGCCGCTACGGTCTCGACCGTGATCGTCAAACCGGCTGAGTGGACGCCCGGCGTCGAGGCGATCGGCACCGTCAATGCCGTGCGCGGCGTCGACCTTACCGTCGAGACGAGCGGCATCGTCAAGGACATCCTCTTCCACGCCAACCAGAAGGTCGCCGCCGACGCGGTGCTCCTGCAACTGGACGACGCGGTCGAGAAGGCCGATCTGGTGGCGCAGAAGGCGCAGGCCGCCTCGGACCAGGCCGCGCTGACGCGCGCGATCGAATTGCAGCGGCGCGGCGTCGGCACGGACGCGACGCTCGACGCCGCGCGCGCCGCGGCGGACGCCTCGGCCGCGCAGGTCAACAAGCTGCAGGCGGTGCTCGACCAGAAGCAGTTGTCCGCGCCCTTCGGTGGCACGGTCGGCATTCCGCGGATCGATATCGGCCAGTATCTGGCCCCCGGCAACTCGGTCGTGACGATCCAGGACCTGGACACGATGCGGGTCGACTTCACGGTTCCCGAACAGCAGCTGCCGCTGCTCAAGATCGGCCAGACCATCAAGCTCGGCAGCAGCCTCGCCGACATGTCATTTGCCGGCTCCATCCGCGGCATCGATCCCAAGATCGACCCCGCGAGCCGGCTGGTCTCGATCCGCGGCGAGGTCGCCAATCCCGAAGGCAAGCTGACGCCCGGCCAGTTCGTCCAGCTTCGCGTCGAGCTGCCGCAGGAAAACAACGTCATCTCCGTGCCGCAGACGGCGGTGACGACGAGCCTCTACGGCGATTATGTCTTCGTGGTCCAGCCGGCCAAGCCCGCCCAGGGTGCCGCTGCCGCGCCGGCGAAGCCGGATGAGCAGAAGGCCGGCGCCGATAAGGCATCCAGCGACACCGCCAAGCCCGCCGACGGCGCCTCGAAGCCGGCCGACACAAAGCCGGCCGATAAGGCGGCCGGCGACGCCGCCAAGCCGGCCGAGGCCGCGCAGCAGCCGGCGCTCACCATCTCGCAGGTGTTCGTGAAGCTCGGCCGCCGCAACAACGGCATGGTCGAGATCGTCGAGGGCCTCAAGGATGGCGACCAGGTCGTAACCGCCGGCCAGAACCGGCTTTTCAACGGCATGTCGGTTGCCGTCGACAACACCATCGACCCCAGCAAATCGGCGAACAAGCAGGTTCAGCAATGAGCTTTTCCGACCTCTTCATCCGCCGGCCGGTGCTCTCGACGGTGCTGGCTTGCATGATCCTGCTTCTGGGCTTCCAGGGCATCTTCGGCTTGTCGATCCGCCAGTATCCGAAGGTCGACGAGACGGCGATCACCATCACCACGGCCTATCCGGGCGCCAGCGCCGACCTGATCCAGGGCTTCATATCGGCGCCGATCGCACGCGCCGTCGCCTCGACCGAAAACATCGACTACGTCACCTCGTCCAGCCGTCCGTCCTCCAGCACGGTCACGGTGCAGATGAAGCTCGGCTCCAATCCGGACGTCGCGCTCGCCGAGGTGTTGTCCAAGGTCCAGGGCGTGCGCGGCACCTTGCCGGACGCCTCCAAGGATCCGGTCATCGTCAAGGGCACCGGGCAGCAGTTCGCGATGATGTACATCTCGATGCAGAACCCGAACATGACGAAGGAGCAGCTCACCGAATATATCGAGCGCGTCATTCGGCCCCGCATCTCGACCGTTGAGGGCGTCGCCGACGTCCAGATCTTCGGCGCCCAGGAATATTCCATGCGCATCTGGATCGACCCGGTCCGGCTCGCCGCGCGTGGCGCGACGGCGGTGGACGTGCTCACCGCCATAAACAACTCGAACTTCCTGTCGGCGCCAGGCAACACCCAGAACGAATATGTGGTGTCCTCGATCACCGTGCACTCGACCCTGCAGACGCCCGAGGCCTTCGCCCAGCTCCCGATCCGCTCGACGAACGGTGAGGTCGTGCGCCTGCGCGATGTCGCGCGTGTCGAACTCGGCGCGGAGAATACCGACACCAGGGTGAGCTTCAACGGCAAGCCGGGAACCTTCCTGGCCATCTTCCCGACGCCGGCGGCGAACCCGCTGACGACGGCGGCAGCGCTCACCAAGCTCGTGCCGCAGATCCAGGACACGCTGCCGAAAGGCATGACGATCGAGATCGTCTACGACGCCACCGGCCAGATCAGCGCCTCGATCGAGGAAGTGTTCAAGACCATCGGCGAGGCGGTCGCCATCGTCATCGTGGTGATCCTTCTCTTCCTCGGCTCGTTCCGCTCGGTGATGATGCCGATCGTCACCATCCCGCTGTCGCTGATCGGCGTCTGCTTCCTTTTGTTCGCGGTTGGCTACTCGATCAACCTTCTGTCGCTGCTGGCCATGGTGCTGGCGATCGGCCTTGTCGTCGACGACGCCATCGTGGTGGTAGAGAACATCCACCGCCATATGGAGGAGGATCACATGTCGCCGATGCAGGCGGCCTTCAACGGCATGCGCGAGATCGCGACGGCCATCGTGGCGATGACCATCACGCTGGCCGCCGTGTTCGCCCCGCTGGCCTTCACCGGCGGCCTGACCGGCGCGCTGTTCCGTGAATTCGCGGTGACGCTGGCCGGCTCCGTGGTGCTGTCGGGCCTGATCGCCATGACGATCACGCCGATGATGTCGGCGCGTTTGCTGAAGCCGGGCCAGCACGGTCGTTTCCAGCGCATCGTCGACGGCACCTTCGCCCGCGTCGAGCGCGTCTATGAACGGGCCGTCACCGCTTCGCTCAGGAACCGGCCGGTGACGCTGATCATCGTCGTCGCGCTTGTCGCCCTCACCGGTTTCATGTTCACCAAGACATCGACCGAGCTGGCGCCCGAAGAAGATCAGGGCTTCCTGCTGTCGCTGGTGACCGCGCCGCGCTATGCGACGTCGGATTACACCGAGACCTACGTCAACCAGATCCTGGGGCTCGTGAGGGACATCCCGGAGACCCGCGCGCAGTTCTCGGCCGTTGCCTTCGGCGGCGCCACCAACAGCGCCTTCGTCGGCTTCGCCTTCAAGGACTGGGCGGACCGCAAGCGCAACTCGAAGGAACTGCAGGCCGACATCACGGCGCGGCTCGCCAAGGTCGCCGGCGTGCAGGCCTTCGTCTTTGCACCGCCGACGCTGCCTGGTTCCGGCGGCGGCCTGCCGATTTCCATGGTCGTGCGCTCCACCGGCGACCCCTCGGAAGTCTTCGACCAGGCGGAGAAGATCAAGAACAAGGCGCAGGCCTCGGGCCGCTTCATCGTCGTGCAGAACTCGATGGCCTACGATGCGCCGCAGGTGACCGTCACCATCGACCGCGAGCGCGCGGCGGCGTTGAACCTGCCGATCGCCGATATCGGCAACACGTTGACGCTGCTTGTCGGCGGCGCCGAGGTGGCGCAGTTCGATCGTGATTCCAACAGCTACGACATCATCCCGCAGGTGCCGCAGGAGTTCCGCGACAATCCCGAGAAGCTCGGCGAATATTTCGTCCGCAGCGTCGACGGCAAGATGGTGCCGCTGTCGGCGGTCGTGAAGATTTCGACCAACGCCTCGCCCGCGGCCATCGAGCAGTTCAACCAGTTGAACTCCTCGACGATCTCGGCCCTGCCTCTGCCCGGCGTGACCACCGGCGACGGTCTGAAGGTGCTGGAGGATATCGCCAAGGAGACACTGCCCGACACCTTCTTCGTCGACTATTCGGGCCAGTCGCGGCAGGAGAAGGAACAGGGCAACACCATCCTGATCGCCTTCGCGGCGGCCGTGATCGTGATCTATCTGGTGCTGGCGGCCCAGTTCGAGAGCTTCCGCGACCCGCTGATCATCATGATGGCGGTGCCGCTGTCGATCTTCGGCGCGATCGTGCCGCTCAACATCGGCCTGGGAACGCTCAACATCTACACCCAGGTCGGCCTGATCACGCTGATCGGCCTGATCACCAAGCACGGCATCCTTTTGGTGGAATTCGCCAACCAGCAGCGTGAGATCCACGGCATGCGGCGCCGCGATGCCATCATCGCTTCGGCCAAGGTGCGCCTGCGGCCGATCCTGATGACCACGGCGGCCATGGCGCTTGGCGTCGTGCCGCTGATCGTCTCCAGCGGCGCGGGTGCGGCTGCGCGCTATTCGATGGGCCTGGTCATCTTCACCGGCATCCTGGTCGGCACCATGTTCACGCTCTTCGTCGTGCCGATGTTCTATACCTTCATCGCCAGCAAGGACCTGCCGCATCTCGCCGAGAAGCCCGATCCGAAGCTGATGCCGGCGCTGCCGACCTAGAGCAATTCCAGGAAAAGTGTGAGCGGTTTTCCGTGGGAATTGCGTAAAAACAAGGAGATAGGGCGGTTCGCCGTTTCTGTGAAACGGTGAACCACTCTAAGGCGGCAAACGAAGCGAAAAGCAAAAGAGGCCGGAAATTCCGGCCTCTTTTTTTGGCGGTTGCCTCACGGCTTCGGCGCTGAGCAATTCCAGGAAAAGTGTATAACGGTTTTCCGTCAGGAATTGCGTCTCAAAAATTACGCGGAAGGCGGCAACCTGCCAGCTACTTTATCCCGGCGTTACTTCACGATCACGATGCTGGTGTTGCCGGGGCCGAAGGCCTCGACGAGCTGGTAGAAGTCGGCCGCCGCATCGGGATGCAACCGCACGCAGCCATGCGAGGCAGGACGGCCGAGCCGGCTGATGGCGTAGGTGGCGTGGACGGCGTAGCCGCCGCTGAAGAACACCGAATGCGGCATCGGCGCATTGTCGTACTTCTTCGAATACCACATCTCATGCATGCGGGTCGGCTTGAACGAGCCGGTCGGCGTGATGTGCCCCCTCGCGCCCGTCGACACCTTCCAGGTGTAGGTCGGACGGCCGTCGACCGTGACCTCCATGATCTGCTGCGACAGCGAAACCTTGGCGACGATCTGATTGGCGTGGGCGTTGCCGGCGCCGAACAGCAGCGCCGCGCCCGTGAGCGCGGCGGCGGTGATGTTGATGAGCTTGGCTGAAATGGCGGTGTGCATGACGATCCCTCTCTGTTTCTTGCCGGTCGCGCCGGCTTCAATTCGATGGCGGCCTTATCGTGTCCGCCCGTTTCAGGCCTATTTCGCTTGATGCTCGTTTCTGTTTCGAATTCGTTTCTAAATACTAAGGACGGTCTGGCCGGACCGACTGCGGACCGCTTTCGGGGGCGCCGAGATCAGGCGTCGCACAATGAGCTTAGATCAAAAACGAAAGTTCATTTCAGCCGTATATGAAAGGCTTGGACCTGCTTTCGAAACCAATCTGCAACAAAATGCGTCTCCGGCGGCATGATCTGGATACAGGCCGGCGGCAGATTTGACGCAACGGGAACAGACATCTGCAAACGAAAATGGGCAGGAAATCGAAACCCCGCTCCTGGCTTCTCGGGATCAGCGTCGCGGCCATCGTGCTCGGCGGCGCCGGCTCGGTGGCCGGCAACCCGGCGACGACGCCGGCGGCGATGAGTGCCGGCGAGGTTTCGACACTGCACATGGCTCTGTTCATCGCCACGGTCTGGATTGTTTCCAGCCTGCGCGTCCACCGGCTGAAGGCCCTCTGGCGGGTCGGCCGTCGGCTGATGAGGACGCGCGGCCCCTCCGGCTACTTGCTGCCGAGAGGACCGAAGGCCCGCGCCGCAGCGGGGGGCTCCGTCAGCGGCGCGGGCGCTTCGGGAGGTTCCTGAAGCACCGGCAATATCGAGATTGGGGATAGGACATGAAGACGAAACTTGCCGCTTCGGTGCTTTCCGCGCTGCTTTACGCGCAGGGCCTGCTCGGCTTCGCCGCGCTGGCGACGGTGCTGCTGAAGGAGCGCGCCCCGGCCGGGATAACCGTCAGCGCCAACGTTCCAACCGGACCCTCGGTCGTCATGGTGCGCTGAACGCCAGGCGCCGGACCCAAATGATCACCGCTTTCGGGAATTCGATGCTCGATAGCCTCGCCGATCTTGACTCACTCATTGCGCGAGAGCGGCGGATCGAAACGATAGCCGGCGCCGCGGATGGTGGTGATGGTCTCGGTATCGAGCTTGCGGCGCAGCCGCACGATGCGCGAATCGATCGAACGGTCGAAAGCGTCGGCGTTCTCGGCGGGCGCCGCGGCAATGATGTCGTCGCGCGTCAGCACCTTGCGCGGGCTCGCCAGAAACAGCTTGAGCAGCGCTACCTGCCCGGGGGAAAGCTGCTCCTCCGCGCCCGAGCGATGCATCACCATCGCCGACCGCAGATCGACGGTGGCGTTTTCCAGCACGATCAGTTCCCCGGCGGCCCTGCCGCGTCTCATCAGCAGGCCGCCGATGCGCGCGGCAAGCTCGCGCACGTTGAGCGGACTTTCGATAACGTCGGCAGCACCGAGCTCAAGCGCCAGCACCTTGTCGACGAGGTCGCGCGGCCGGCAGATCAGGATGAAATCGGGACCGCCCTCGCCACCCCCGCCCTGGCTGCTGTAACGCCTGAGCAGCTCGCGGCCCTCGGCCTGGGTGACCTCGTCGCCGACCACCACGACATCGATGCCGCCGGCCGAAAGCAGCGTCTCCGCCTCCCAGGGCTGGCGCGCCTGCCGCACGTCGTGCCCGCGCCGCTCGAGATGGTCGGCGAGATCGCCGGCCACCACCTCGGCGACGGACACAAGCGCAATGACGGATCGTGCGGCCATTTTCTTCACCCCGCCACAGACAACTCGAGATGAGTGCTGGACATCATGTTTATACCCAATCTACTTTCCGCTGAAAGCGGGAGCGAGCGCGTCGTGAAGGCACGCATCATCGTCGTCGAAGACGAACCGGATCTGAGAGAGGCCGTGGCCGAGTATCTCGCAGCCAGCGGCTATGATGTCGTGACGGCCGAGAATGCCGTGGCGGCGCGCGCGCTGTTCGAGGCGCAGTCCTTCCACCTCGCCATCCTCGACATCGCCATGCCCGGCGAGGACGGGCTGTCGCTCGGCCGCTGGCTGCGCTCGAAAACGCCGATCGGCATCATCTACGCCACTGCCGCCGGCACCGCGCTCGACCGCATCGTCGGGCTGGAACTCGGCGCCGACGACTACATCGTCAAGCCATACGAATTGCGCGAGGTGCTGGCACGCGTGCGCAGCGTGCTGCGCCGCGTGCCGCAGCGGGCCGAGCCGCAGGCGGCTAAAGCTGAAGCCGGTAATCGCCGCTTCATGAATTTCGGCGGCTTCCAGGCCGATTTCGACGGTCGCCTGGTCATCGGCGCCAATGGCGCGGTCATCGAGATGGCCAAGAGCGAATTCGACGTGCTCGAGGTTTTCCTCACCCGCGCCAACCGGCTTCTGACGCGGGCGGCGATTTCGGAGGCGATCGGCTTCGTCGAGGATCCGGAATCCTCGCGCGCGGTCGATATCCGCATCATGCGGCTGCGAAAGAAGATCGAGGCCGACCCCGCCAATCCGAAATTCCTGCGCACGGTGCGCGGCGAAGGCTATATCTTCTCGCTGCCGAGCGGCGGCGAAGCCAACTAGGCAATTCCAGAAAAGTGTGAGCGGTTAGGCTCGGCGTCTTTGCCGTAGCCTTCCATCCGGAATTGCGTCAAAACAAAGCGATAGAGCGGTTCCCCGTTTCCATGAAACGGAGGGTCGCTCTGAACGACCGACATCCGGGCCTGGAATGACCATGACTGCTGATGCAGCGCGCACCGATATGCATGGCTCGCGTCCGGGCGGCGCCGCGATGGCGGCTGTCCATGTCGTGCGCCGCCTGCGCGAGGCAGGCGACTGGCAGCGCGAGATGGACGACATATTGGGGACGATGTGCCGCAAGATGGAATGTCAGCGCGGCATCCTCTTCCGCCTGCGTGAATTGCCGGGCGAAGGCTTCGCCCAGTCCGTCGCCGCCTATTGGATCGACCCGGATTTCGGCGGCGAGCTCGCCTCGCCCACCGTGATCGTGCAGTCGATCATCAATTCGGATTCTTTGCTGGAGCGGCTGCAGGAAGACGAGCGGCAAGGCAAGATCTTCTCCGGCCACACGCGCGACCTCGACGGTTTCCTGCGGGCCGACTTCGAGAAGCAGAGCATCAAGTCGTTCCTGTCCGTCTCCGTTTTCGCGCATGGCCACCTTTGGGGCACACTGGCCATCAACGATTGCATCGCCGAGCGCGAATGGACCGATGAGGAAGAGGCGACGCTGCACATCATCGCCTTGGCCATTGGCGACGCCATCGAGCGCTCGCCATCGGAAGCGCATGCCAGCGAGGTGATCCGGCGCACCATGCTGCAGGCCTCGCTCGACGCCATCATCGTCATCGACGAGACGGGTTCGATCATCGAGTTCAATCCCGCCGCCGAGAAGATGTTCGGCTTCCAGCGCAGCGCCATCCTCGGCAAGGACCTGCTCGATACCATCGTTCCGGTATACTACCGCAAAGGCTATGCCTCGGGCGCCGAATACATGGCCGGCCGCGGCGCGCCGATGGTCGGCCAGCGGCTCGAAACCGTCACGCAGAACGCCGCTGGCGAGATCTTCCCGATCGAGCTGACGGCGACCGAGATGCGCGTTGCCGACCGCCGCCTGATCTTCGGCTCGATCCGCGACCTGCGCGAAAAGCTGCAGGCCGAGGAGGAGATCAACCGACAGCGCGAGAAGCTGCACCAGAACGAGAAGATGGCGGCGATGGGCTCGCTGCTTGCCGGCGTCTCGCACGAGCTGAACAACCCGCTGGCGGTGGTGGTGGCGCAGTCGACGCTGCTGCATGAATTCGCCGGTGACCCGCAGACCAAGGTACGCGCCGAGAAGGTGCGCGCCGCCGCCGAGCGATGCGGCCGCATCGTCAAGAGCTTCCTGTCGATGGTTAGGCTGCACCCGACCGAGCAGGCCGAGACGGACCTCAACCAGGTGATGCGTTCGGCGCTCGAAGTCACCGCCTATGGCGCGCGCTCCACCGGCATCATCATCGACACCGACTTTGCCGACGGGCCGCTGCTTGCCATGGCCGACGCCGACCACATCACGCAGGTGGTGGCCAACTTCCTCATCAACAGCCAGCATGCGCTGGCCGGCGTGACCGGCGAGCGGCACATCAAGGTGCGGACGTTCCGCAACGAGCACGGCAATCCGGGCTTCTCCGTCGAGGACAACGGCCCGGGCATTCCCGAGGCGATCCGCGCGCGCATCTTCGAGTCCTACTTCACCACCAAGCCGGTCGGCGTCGGCACCGGTATCGGCCTGTCCATCTCGAAATCGATCGTCGAGCGCCACCACGGCAGCATACGGTTCGAGGAAGCGCAGCCGAACGGCGCGCGTTTCGTCGTGCAGTTGCCGGGGATCGCGGGCGGCGGCGCCACGCCTGGCGAAGGGCCGGCGCGTTCGAGCGGGCTGCGCCATGCGCTGGTGATCGACGACGAGCCGGACGTCGCAGCCTCCTTGTCCGACATACTCGAACTGATGGGCGTGAAGTCGCGCGTCGTGGCAAGCTGGACATCGGCGGCCGACGTGTTGAACGGCCACATGCCGCCGGACATCGTCTTTTCCGATCTGCGCATGCCTGGCATCAGCGGCATTGCGATCTACCGCGAACTGCTCGGGCAGCAGCCCCCGCTCGCCAAGCGCTTCGTGCTGGTGACCGGCGACATGATCGGCGCCAAGGCCGAGATCGAAGCGCTGCCGCCGCAGCAGCGCCCGCACATCTTGGAAAAGCCTTTCTCGACGCTCGACGTCCGCGGCATCCTATCGACCGTCGCCGACGAAGCCGCCGCCACAGCCGACAACGGCGCCCACATCTGAATCTAAGTTGACTGGCCCAAAGCCGGCGCGGCGCGATCCAAAACCTGAACTCGCGCCGCCGCAGGCTCGGCCGAGATTCAGGTCAGGCTGAGTCGAAAATTGTGCCTTCCGAGAACCGGAGCGGAGCGTACTTGAGGTACGCGAGCACCGGAAGCGCAGAAAGGCGCAATTTGCAGACCAGCCTCACCTGAATATCGACCGGGCCTAAAAAAGAGGCTCCCGACCGACGTAGCGGCGGGAGCCTGACTGGAGCGCAGGAGGGTGCGCTCAGGGGAGCTCTTAAAAAATGTTCGGCGTGTTGGTGAGCGGCGCGGCGTTGGCGATCATGCGCACCGCGCGCTCCCGGTGCCGGCCGGACTGCTCGGCGATGGCGCGCAGGCAATCGAGGCTCTCGGCGCCCCAGTTCTGGCCCTTGCAGGCAAAGTCGACCGCGGATTCCGGCAGACGGGCGGTCTTGAGCGTGGTCTGCGCGCCCTCGACGACGTTGGCGGGCGGATTGATCGAGGCGAAAGCCGGGCCTGAGGCGGGTGCCGCCAGCATGCCGACGAAGGCGCAGGCGCCGATCATCATGAACATCGCCATCGGATGATCGCTGGCGCGCTGGCGCAACGCCAGCTTCGGCCGGCGGTCGTTGCGTTCCGGTCCATGCAGGCGGCGATCGGCATCGGCGGTACAAACTTTCGCAAACATCGCTGTTCCCTTCGTTATCTTTCTTTTTGGCTATGAAACGAACTTAATCGCGCCATGTAACGGACGGATGATCGCGGCGATTGTCTGTGTAACAGGATTGCAACAGGCACCGTCCGCGGCGGCATCCCAATCCGCTGCAACCATTCGATCGGCCATCGAAGCTGGTCGGCGCAGATATGCCCCTGTCGCGCCCGGGCGACTGTAAACAGCCTCACACAGTGGTGCCTGGATCGAGCGTGTCGCAGCCCTCTCCCGCACGCTCGGCATCGATCGAAAACATGCCATCCTCGAGGCAGGCATGGGCGCTCGCAACCGCCGTTTCGCTTCCTCGATTAAGACCCGGATTTTCCGTGATTTTTCCGGTTCAGGCAAGCTTGACCTTGCCACCACGGAATTTTCATATCTCCACAAGCCATTGCATTTCAATGGGAAATATGCTTATATTGAATGATTATTCAACAAAAGAAGAGCATGCCCATGAACCCGCACCTCCGTGACGTGGCGATCCCCAACGATTGGGACCGACGGGGTTTGCCGGGGTGGAGCTACCATTCCAACGCCCTTCTCGAGCTTGAGAAGGAATATGTCTTCCGCAATCACTGGCAGATTGCCGGCCATATCTGCGACGTGCCGAATCCGGGCGACTATCTGACCATGGATGTGATCGGCGAGCGCGCGCTGATCGTGCGCGGCAAGGACGGCATCGTGCGCGCCTTCAACAATATGTGCCGCCACCGCGGCAGCCGCGTCGTCGCCGACAGCCAGGGCACTTGCAAGAACGCGCTTGTCTGCCCGTTCCATGGCTGGGTCTACAATCTCGATGGCACGCTGCGAGGGGCTGCCCGTCCGCGCTCCTTCCCCGAGCTCGACAAGACCGAGTTCGGCCTGATGCCGCTCGACCTCGAAATCTGGATGGGCTTCATCTTCATCCGCTTCCGCAAGGGCGGCCCGCAGCCTCCGGTGGCCGAGCTGCTCAAGCCGATCGAAGCCGAGATGGCGCATTACAACGTCGCCGACATGGTGCCGTCCTGGGGCATCTGGACGCAGAAATCGCCGGTCAACTGGAAGTCGGTGCGCGACGTCGACAATGAAGGCTATCACGTCGCCATGGCGCATCCGGCGCTGCAGGACCTCTATGGCGCGACCTATTTCGACGAGCCCTTCGTCAACGGCGTGTCGCGCTCCTTCGCCACCTACAATCCGCATGCCGGCCGGCGCTGGAGCGTGCGCGAGTACATCAAGCTCGCGCCCGAGGCCACGCATCTGCCGGAACATCTGCGCAAGGCCTGGATCTATTACGGCATCTTCCCCAACAACGCGCTGTCGATCATGCCGGAATCCGTCCAGTTCTATCAGGAGTTCCCGCTGTCGACCGGCGAGACGCTGCTGCGCGGCGCGGTCTACCGCTACAAGGACGAGACCAGGGAACAGGCGGCCGCGCGCTACCTCGCCTATCGCATCGACCGCGACACGATGAACGAGGACGTGCAGCTCTCGGTATGGTCGAACGAATCCATGCTGTCGGAGGCCTTCGAGGGCTTTTATCTCTCCGACCTCGAATATGGCGTGCGCACCCACCACGACCATCTGCGCAGGCAGATCCCGGTGCTGAACCTGGAGACGGCGCCCGAGGAAAAAGACATGTGGGGATTGAACGACGCGCTGCGGTCGAGGGGGTAGAAGCTGCTAATCTCCCCCCTTGAGGGGGAGATGCCCGGCAGGGCAGGGGGTCGCTGCGCGTAGAACGCTGACGCCCTCTGTCGTCGCGGAAGGCGCAGGCACTCTACGCGAGGCGACCCCCTCTGTCGCCTTCGGCGACATCTCCCCCTCAAGGGGCTAGGCGATTCACACATC
>CCNB01000043.1:0-172129 GCA_000824785.1 Mesorhizobium plurifarium
ACCCAGTTGCATGCCATCGACCATCCGGCAGGCCTGAACGAGAACAACGTCTCGTTCACGATCGGCTACACCACCACCGACCACGACGGCGACACGGCCACCGGCTCGCTGGCCATCAACGTCAATGACGACACCCCGACGATCAGCAACATCCAAGATGCGATCATGCCGAACGTCAGCAACACCGACGTTCACGGCACATGGCAACCGTCCTTCGGAGCAGATGGCCCAAGCAGTCTCGCTTCGGCGATCAGCCTAGCAATGGGAACGGCGCCGAGCGGAACCACCTATACTTTCACCTCTCACGGCACCAATGCGGGCGGTGATGCAGTCACGCAGGTGGATGTAAAGAGCGGCACCACCCTCCTTTACACGTTCTACGAGTACACGCACTATGACCCGGCCACGCACACATCCGAGATGTTCGCCTATACGAACCTCGCGGACGCGCAAGGCGCCACTGGTGCGAATGAATTCTTCACGCTGACCGTCGCGACTGACGGCACTTACGACTTCCATCTCGTGACGAACAGCCTGCAATCCACCAACACCTTCGACATAACGGGAGTTCATCCGGGCAACGGCAACTACGCGACGATCATCAACAATGTGGGCGACTTCGGCAACGGTGCGGTGCCAAGCAGCGGTTATGATGTGCTTATCGATGGCATCAATGCGTCAAACGTCAACGACAATGTCTACATGAACAACAATGGCCTTGGTGTCGGCAACGGCAACTTGGATACGAACGAGACTCTGACTTTCAAATTCGCTCTCCTTCAGAGCCAGGTCTCGATGGCCATCGGAAAGAGCCTCAACAGCGTTACCGAGCATTTCGAGGTGACCATTTGGAATGCCGATCACTCCGCGCATGCAACCTGGGACGTGACCCAAGCTGACGGCACGCCACTTGTTATCGATGCGGCTCATTGGGGTACAGGCGGATCAGCCACCGGGGCGTTCTTCGACTTTGCCGAAGTCGACGTGAAGAACATTGCAAGCGTCAGCGGCGACGATTCCAAGCTCGTCATTCTATCGCTGACCTACAACTCCCAGACCGTTGTTAGCGACACCTCGCTGAACTTCTCGCTTGGCATCACCGATCACGACGGTGATACCTATACCAGTTCGGACAACTTGTCGGTGACATTGCAGGGCACTCACACCGCCCCCGGATACCAGCTATCGGGGACAAACGACGTTTTCGCTGCAAGCGCGAACGGGCACGACACTTTCACGGGGAACGGAACCAACGATACGGTGGACTTCTCCAACGCGGCGAGTTCCGTTCAGGTCTATCTTGACGGCTCGCACAGCAACGCCGGGGCAGCGTTTGGCGACACGTTGACGGGAATAGAGAACCTGATCGGCTCCTCGCATGACGACTTACTGGTCGGCGATGCCAACAGTAATATCCTCACCGGCGGCGGTGGGACGAACACGATGACCGGCGGTGCCGGCGCCGATACGTTCAAGATCGATCATCTCGATATCAAGGACATCATCACCGACTTTCACGGTGCCGGTCCTGGTGGCGAGGGAGACCAGATCGACTTGACGGCGTTGTTCGACAAGGCGGACAATGTCGCCCTCAGCAATTACGTGCAATACAATAGCGCGAATGGCACGTTGAGTGTGGACAGCACCGGTACGGGCAGCAATTTCGTGGTTGTCGCCGAGCTACAGACCCCCCCCCCCGCCGCCAACACCATCAACATCCTTTACGACGACTCGAACCATCATCAGCAGCATGTCACCATTTAGCACTTATGCACAACCACACTCCCATGCTACACATTAGCAGCACTTGAATTCGCAATTCGAAGAGGGGCTTACATGAGACATTCCGCAAGATTGCTGGCTTCGGCCGCGGCGCTGCTCTTGGCCGGGTCGACGGGCTTCGCCGCCGATATCATCGGCGAGCCGGCGGTGAATTATTGCCGCACCGTCGGCACCTCGGACCTGGTGCTGACCGACAACATGGTCGAGCTCAAGGACCATGTGGTGAAGCTGATGGACGAATCGGTCGCCGTCGCCAACAGCCCGGAATGGATCAACTCGTCGCGTCCCGCCTTCGTCTGGGCCTCGGAAGCCAAGGTCGCCTGCGGCATGGCCTATGGCTACCTCAAGACGAACTACAAGGACGAAGACACGCTCAACAAATGCGAATGCTTCCACGACCGCATGGTCGAGTATATGCACTGAGCTGACGGGGCACCCGGCTGGCTGCGATGGTGGCCGACGGAAAACCGGCGAAGGCGATCGCGCTGGACCGTTTCACCGTTGCATGGAAACGGCGAAACGATCCAGCTCCTTGTTTTGACGCAATTCCGAACGGAAAACCGCTACGCACTTTTCCTGGAATTGCTCTGGCGGTCGCCTTGCTCTGTCTGTGCCAAACATCCGTCCACGCCAACTGGCTGGAACGGCCGCAGCCGCCGGGAGCGCTGCCCGTGCACTGCGCCGCCGCGCCGGAGCGAACCGCCGAGACCTTCAAGGCGTTCGCCACCTGCCAGGCGTCGCTCTACGGCCTCGAACCGGTGCTGGCGCATGCGGTGATGGAGATCGAAAGCGGGTTCGATCCCGGCGTGCGCGGCGCCGACGGCGAAGTCGGGCTGATGCAGGTCATGCCGGCGACGGCGCGGATGCTCGGCTTTCGCGGTTCGCTCGACGAGCTCGGCGAGCCGGCCACCAACATCGCGCTCGGTGTCCGATATCTGGCGCAGGCAAACAGGCTCGCCGCGGGCGATCTTTGCACCACCGTGATGAAATACCGGGCCGGGCACGGGGAAACCCGCTTCTCGGTCCGCTCGGTCAACTACTGCCGGCGCGCACGCGCGATCCTGGCGCGGGAAGGCCTCGACATAGCCGGGCCGTTGCCGGTGGCGACGATCGGATTCTCCGACGTCTTGACGGTCGGCTTGTCCGACGCTTCCGTGGACGGCGCTGTGACCGGCCAGGAGAAGCGCGTCTGCGTGCGTCGATCATTCGTGCCCGGGCCGCGCTACATGAAATGCGCCGAGTATCGCAGCCCGGCGCAAGCAAGGACGATCCGGGCGCTGAGAGCGCGGCTGTTCGACGGTTAGCATATGGGGTGGAAGCATCATGAAACGTGAGCGGCACGATCCGGACCTGAAGCGCGCCGCGCCGAAACGGATCGTTGCGGCGCGCCTCAGGTCTTTGTCGGATGCATGTCGTCTCCCCAAAACCGGAACCGCTTTTGGGCGACATGCATTGGGGGCGATCGCTCTCGGGCTCGTCGCGACGCTGTCGGGATGCCAATCCAAGAGCGGCGCGTCGGATGTGCTCGATCCATCGGCGATCGCGGCACCCGCCGGCCAGGCGAGTGCGGCCGCGGCGCCCGCCCAGCAGGCAAATATCGAGACCCCAGGCAGTCCGGCCTTGGGCAGTCCGGCGTCGGGCAGCGCGGCTTCGGGCGGCCCGACCTCGGCCGCCGCCGCCAAGGCCCAGCTGACGCTCGGCACGGGGCCGACCAAGGTGGCCATGCTTTTGCCGCTTTCGGCGCCCGGCAGCACGGGCGAGAACGGCCGGAAGATGTATGACGGCGCGCGGCTCGCAATGGCCGATCTCGGCGACAAGCTTCTGACGCTGACGATCGAGGACACGCGCGGCGACAGCGGCTACGCGAAAGACCTCGCGGTGAAGGCGATCACCTCGGGCACGGCGAAGGCGGTCATCGGGCCGTCCGAGCTTGCGGCCGCGCAGCACCTTGCCAAGCTCTCGGGCTCCAAGCGGCCGCCGGTGCTGGCGCTGGCCGACAATTTCGCCGGCGGCCCCGGCGTCTATTCCGTGCGGCTGAGCGAAGCCGACAGCGCTGCGGCCGGCGCGGCGGCGATCGCCGGCAAGGGCGCCAGGAAATTCGTGCTGCTGGTGCCGGCGGGCGCCGACTCGAGCGCCATCGAATCCCGGGTGGCCAACGCGCTCAGCATCTATGGCGCCACGCTTGCGGTGACGCTGCCCTATTCGCCGACCGACGGCGGCGCCAAGGTGGTGTCGGACATGAGCTCGCTGGTCGAGGCGCCCGACGCCGTGGTCGTCGCCTGCGGCGGCGGCAGCCCGACAGCGGTGCTTGCCGCGCTGAAGGCGAAAGGCATTCCCGGCAAGACGGTGACGCTGATCGGCACCGACCGCTGGCTCGAGCGGCCAGTGGATCCGCTCTACGAGGGCGCCTATATCGCGACGCTCGACGAGAGCGAGACCGGGCCGATCGCCGACCGGTTCAAGGCGGCCTACAAGTACCAGCCCGACGTCAACGTCGCCTATGCCTACGACATGGTGGCGCTGAGCGCGGGCATAGCGAGCGCGGCCGGCCCCGACGGTTTCAACAAGCAGGTGCTGGAGAACGCGACCGGCTTCCGCGGCTCGACCGGCCTGTTCCGCTTCCGCAGCGACGGCTCGAGCCAAAGGTCGATGCCGTTCTTCAAGGTGGAGAAGGGGCGGCTGAAGCTGGTGGAGAAGTCGACGGCGGGGTTTTAGACTAAGGGCTTTGGGGGTCTCGTTGGGTTTTCTTAGAAAGCTTCTCGTCCTAGCTACGATTGCCGCGGTAGTGGCAGGTTCGGTGGCCGTCATCGAACGCTTGGTGTTTGTCTCGCCAAAGCCGGCCGTGTCGGGCGAACCGCCGCAGAAGAAGTCCGTCCCGCAACGCAGGTGGCGCCTGACTTAATTGGATGGCGGAGCCCGGCTTCCAACTAGATCGACATTCGGACAGATAACATCGGAAACCTGCCCCATGTCCATTTAGACAAGCGCCAAAAGATTGGAACGGCGAACAGCGACGCAATGCCGTCTATCGCATAATGCCACCCCAACACGATCGAACCGATGAATATGATGGCACAGAATATGATGGCCATCGCGCCGATCACACGATTGATGTCATAGAAAAATATCGCAACCAAGGCAGCCATAGCAACGTGTAAGGATGGAAATGCAGAAATTCCTTCCCCAATGGCATCGGTACTATTTTTGTACTGATCAAGGAGGTATCTCTGCGCGTTAATTGTAATCAACGGCTGACCGGCATCATTGAGATCCTGCAATCGCCGGCAGAGCTGCGAAAAAACGTCTGCCTTGTAAAAGTATGAATAAAAGCAAGGTCCCGCCGAGTCGAAGATAATAGCCAGAAAATTTCCTAGGAATACCCAAGAACAGAAGTACGTGGCAAAAAAGCAGAATCGCCTTTTCGGATTTTTTAACATGAACGCAGCTGAAAATACTGCACAATACATTACCGCAAACCATAATATATACATACGATCGATAAATTTCACAGCCATAGGCGAATCTGCTATTAAAGAAAACGACGACCAAGCATCTACCGTGAAAATCCATCGATCAATTTGGATAAGGTAGGGGTCAGCGTAGATAGGTACCCATAAGTGCATAGAACTCTTGAATTGACCGTAAGCATCAAAGAACACCGGAATAACCAACAATATCGGGAAACCAAGAAGTAGGTACGGCACATCGCTACGCAGAATGTTTCGAACCTCCAGTAGCGGTCTTTCGGGAATCCTCCTGACCAAGAGATAAAGGAGCCGAATTAGGCAGCTTACACAGACGAACGCCAACGACGCAGTAAAAAACTGCCGGTTGAAGACATGAACCTGGTAGCTGCTCGTGCTCACGATCTGCCAACCGTTCCAGAGAGCGATGTAGATAACGACAAGGAGCAAGAACGGACCATTCTGGGCAATGGAATAGCGAAACGCCGCGCCCAGCCGCGGTTCCAATCGGACGCTTGGGCGATCATCGACGCTTTCCACAGTTCCGACCATTATCACCACGCGCTGCCGACTAGTTAAGCTGCTGTAATATTCCGGAACTGCTCGCGACCTTTAAGGCATAGTAGACTTGGTAAGTCATGGTGCACATGGCCGCCGCCGCGATAGGCACGCCGAACGGCACCACACCCTTGCGATCCATATGCTGCACATAGTGGCGAAACATTCCTGCCGGCAGCAGGAACGGGTTCTTGACCAAAGCCGTCGTGGCGATCGCGAAAACAAGCAGCAGCACGGAAAACGCGGCCAGATTACTGCCTCCAACCAGAAAGGGCGTGACGCTCATCAGCTTCACGTCACCCGCGCCCATCTTGCGCAAGAGCCAAAACGGGAAGAGCGCAGCGAAAAGAATGAGGCCGCCAAGCGCACTGATGCCCATTTCCAGCCAGGATCCAGCCTGCAGCGACTGGAAATGTATCGCGCCCAATCCCAGGCACAACAGCAGCAACACATCGCGATTGGATATCTTCTGCGTGGAGAAATCGATCCAAGCAACCCTTCCCAGAAGCAGGGTGGCAACCGCTTTGAAAAGAAGGGAAGCGGCCAACAAAAGGCTCATGACCGCTCAATGTTCCGCACGCTGGATGACAGCAGCTTCAGATTGTTTGCTACCGTTGGATCGTTAGGGGCCAGCTCATAGGCCTTGAGAAAGTTGCTGCGCGCGTCCTGCAGCTTGCCGCGCAACAGATAGGAATAGCCGAGATTGTTGTAATATTCCGGCGTCGCGCCAAGCAGGCGATAGGCTCGGCCGTAAGCCATGTCGGCCAGATCGAAACGCCGGATGCGGTCGCAGGAGGCAGCAAGACCAAGCCAGGCGACGCCGTCATTCGGCGCCAGCCGGGTCGCCTTGTAGAACAGCGCGCCTGCGTTGCCGTAGTTTTCAGAGCGGAACTGAGTCTTGGCCTCGGTGATCGCCTGGTCGGAGGCGTAGTAATCGACGTCGCTGATGGTCTTCAGCCCGTCGAAGGTATCGCCGAAAGCGGTGTAGTCGCCCTTGGCGGGCTCATTGGTGCGCACGACGCCCCCGGTCGTGTCGGTCGATTGGCAACCGGCAAGCAGGAGAAGCAGCACGCTGGCTGCGGCGGCGAGGCGTATCGGCCTTGTCATTTTGTGCCCCAAGGAGCCTCCGACTCAATTTTAGAAGATAATCATATGACAGTTCAGAAGAAAATGCCCTTCATGCGAAGGATGACCGGCAACATGATCACCATCAACACGACGGGAAAGATGCAGAGCCCTAACGGAATCATCATTTTGACGGGCAGCGAGTTGGCGCGCTCCTCCGCATGCAGTATCCGCTGGTTGCGCATTTCGGCGCTGTACACACGCAGAGCTTCCGTCAGGCTGGTGCCAAGTTCCTCCGACTGACGAAACAGCACCGCCAGTGCCTTCGCTTCGTCCAAGCCGATGCGGTCGGCCATCTCGCGCAATGCCTCGCGCAGCGGCTTGCCGGCGCGCAACTGCAAATTCATGATCGAAAGCTGGATACCCAGCCATTTGTGGGTGCCAGCCAACTCCTGGCTGACGCGCTCCACAGCCGCCTCGAGGCTCATGCCAGCATCGGCGCAAGTGATCATCATGTCCATGAAGTCGGGGAAAGAGCGACGGTAGATCTGCTTTTGACCGTTCTCGAAGCGATCGAGCATGATGCTCGGGATAACGATGCAGGCCAGACCGAACAAAGCCGCGCCGGCAATAGCCGTAAAAGCAGGCAGATGCGCCGGCAGCACGCGCGAAAGCACGGCATAGGCAACCAAAAAGCCGACGCCCACTCCGGCAAGCCTGATCAGTGTGTAAATGACCGGCGCGCTAGCGTGATAAAATCCGGCGCGAAAGAGCTTCGCTTCGAGCGCGTTCGGCTCGTTGCGTTCTTTCTCGAGAGTCTTGAAGTAGGCATCCACCGGCTTTTGCGCCGCAGTCCTGGCGCGCGCGTCCTGGCCCAAGATGGAGCGAGGATCTGCCGTATCACCTACAAGGCTGTCGGCCAGCCTGCGCGTCTGCATTGCCGGCAGGAACACCAAAGCGGCAAACAGGAATAGCGCCACCGCCGCCACAAAGACGGTAATGGAGACCAGGAGAGTCAGGTCGTTGGTGTTGGAGAGCAGGTTGATGGTTTGCTCCTAAAAATCGAAGGTGACCATGCGATACATGATGAAGTCACCCAACAATGCCCACGTTCCGAAGATGAGAAACACCGGCAAAATTGCGGGATTGCCCCAGACTTTCCCGTAATAGGACGGCGCGATAAGCTGCAGGATCAGAAACATCACTATCGGGAAAAGCGAAATGATCCATGCCGAAACGCGCCCCTCGGCGGAGAGCGCCCGTATCTTCAATCGCAGTTTCTGCCGTTCACGCAAAACCGACGAAAGGTTGGCAAGTATCTCGGTGAGGTTGCCGCCGGTCTTGGACTGGATCGAAAGCGACACGGAAAGCAGATTGAGTCCTTCAAAGCCGACTCGTTCCGTCAGCTTCCGTACCGCCTGCTCCATGCTGAGCCCAAACGTGATTTCGTCGGCGACGATGCCGAATTCCGTTCCGAGCGGGTCAGGCATTTCACGCGCGACGAGGCCTATGGCAACGGTAGCTGGGTGACCCGCGCGCAGCGAGCGGACAATCATGTCGAGGGCGTCCGGTAATTGCCTTGCAAACTTCAGGATTCGTCTTGTGCGGGCTCGCCGCAGAACAAGAAGCGGCAAGGCGACCCCCACGACCAGAAAGACCAGGAAAGCCACAGGCAGGGCGATGCCCAGGAAGAACCAGAGCAGCAACCCCAGCGCCATGCCTGCCAGAAGGAAAGACACAGCGAAAGTCAGAGGGTTCCCGGTAATCCCGGATTGCGTGTAGAGCCGGTTCAGCCAGATAAATCCGAACAGAAAATCGCCTGAATCCGTGAGACCGCGTTCTCGCAGCAAGCTTTTCAAAGCTTGCTGCGCGGGTGCGTCATCGGTGAGGCGGCGAAGCCGATGGTTGACCGCGACCTGTCGCGAGCGCCGGCTGGCCAGCGAAATGTAGAGAGCCTCGCCGGCAAGGATGACGGAAGCCGCCGCGACCACGTAGATGAAATAGAGTAGCGCCTGCCCCGTCAGCATCACATTGCCACCTGCGGATTAAAGGCATCCTTGGCGAAATGCAGGCCTAGCGTCGCCGCCTCCGCGGCAAAACGCGGACGCACGCCGGTGGCGCGGAAATCGCCAACGATCGTGCCGTCGGCGGCAACATCGCGCCTGACATAGTGATAGATTTCCTGCAACTGCACGACATTGCCTTCCATCCCGGTGATCTCCGAGATTGAGACAACGCGCCGTCCGCCATCGGCTAGGCGCTGCGTCTGCACGATGATGTCGATGGCCGAAGCAATCTGTGCGCGGATCGATTCATGCGTCATAGGCATGCCCGCCATGCCGACCATCTGCTCAAGGCGCGAGATGGCGTCGCGCGGCGTGTTGGCGTGGATCGTGGTCATCGAGCCTTCGTGGCCGGTGTTCATGGCCTGCAGCATGTCGAAGGCTTCCTCGCCTCGCACTTCTCCGACGATGATGCGGTCGGGGCGCATGCGCAGCGCATTCTTCACCAGCTCGCGCTGGCGGATCTCCCCCTTGCCCTCGACATTGGGCGGGCGTGTTTCCAGCCGGCCGACATGCGGTTGCTGCAGTTGCAGCTCCGCAGCGTCCTCGATGGTGACCAGGCGCTCCTTCGCCGGAATATGGCTCGACAACGCGTTGAGCAGCGTCGTCTTGCCGCTGCCGGTGCCGCCCGAAACCAGGATCGATTTGCGCGCCTGCACCGCAATGCGCAGCATGTCGATCATCGGTTGGCGGATCGAGTTGAACGCCATCAGGCGCTCCAGCGAATAAGGGTTCTTCGAGAATTTGCGGATCGAGACCAACGGGCCGTCGACCGAGACCGGTCGCACGGCGATGTTGACGCGCGAGCCGTCGGCCAGGCGCGCATCCGCCATCGGCGCGGATTCATCGACGCGGCGGCCGATAGCCGAGACGATCTTGTTGATGATGCGCAGCAGATGCGCCTCGTCACGGAAACGTATTGAAGTTTCCTCAATGATGCCGCGGCGTTCGATAAACACGCGCTCATGCGTGTTGATCATGATGTCGGTGATCGAGTCGTCCTTGAGCAGTGGCTCGATAGGACCAAGGCCCAGCATCTCGTCGGCCGTGTCGCTGGTCAGTTGATCGAGCTCTCGGGAATTCAACGGCACGTTCCGACTCCGCACGAACTCGCGCACGATCGGTCGGATCTCGTTCAGGATTTCGTCCTTCGACGAATTTTCCAGCGCCGTCAGATTAAAACGGTCAATGAGGTGGCGATGCAGCTCGACCTTTAGTGTCAGGAAGTCGTCACCCTGCGGCTCCGCTTCCGCCCCGGGAGCTGCGGCCGTTCCGTTCTGCGCCGCGACGACGACTGGCGTCAGCGGCGTCTTCTGTTCGTTCGGCCCTTTGATGAAGCGACCCAACATGCCGCTTACCCCCTTATATGTTCCCCAGGTCGAAACTAAGCGTTAACCACGAGGGGCACAAGCGGCTTGGAGGACACACTGAAGGTATTACTTGCGACATAGTTAAGAAATCAACATTTGATAAATCGTTTTATTTCTTCCTTGCTTCACACATGCCGACCAAAGTCCTAAGACTTTTGGCAACTCTCGGGAAATCGCCATGCTAACCCCCTTAATATAAAAGGATATGTCATATTCCTAATGTGTTAGCCTTCGGCCTTGGGTATGGCCGAATTGTGAATGAATGGTTAAGATCGCTTGAAAAATGAAGCGAATCAAGCTGTTGTAGAAAGTGAAAGAACTTCAAATCGAGTATTGAAGGGTTAAAAGACTGTTAATCCGTTTGACCGGGTTTTTAGCGCGACCTAGGATTGAACGTGACGGGGGATGCTTGGGTATGGGGTTCATCCTTGGCTCTGTCTCGTCGGGTTCAAACCTCCAAAGGGAGAAATTGGCATGAACAAGCTCATGACGATGGCCCGGCAGTTCCGCACCGATGAAAACGGCGCTGCTATGGTCGAGTATTCAATCCTGGTCGGCATTATCGCCGCTGCCTCGATCCTTGCGATCATCGCAATCGGTGGCTGGGTCAGCCAGCAGTTCACCGGGCTGTGCTCGGTTCTCAACTCCAAGGGCCTGTCTTCGAGCGGCACGGGCACTGGCTCTTGCGACCCGACGCCGTGATTTGATTGACGATCTCTCTGGGCCGGATCCAAATTCGGCCCAGAGTTCCTGGCTACAGGACAATGTTTTCGCCTTTGGAGGCGATACGGGGCGGGAAGATGAGGGCTAATACAGTAGTAATGATCATCCTCGCCGGCATTTTCGGCGTGCTGGCGGTTGTCCTTGCTAACATATGGCTGGCCAATCAGCGCAGTGCCTTGGCTCAATCGAATGGCGTTCAGGCCAGTACCGTCGTGGTAGCGGCAATGCCATTGAAATTCGGCGATACGCTGAGTGCCGAGAAATTGCGTGAGATTGCGTGGCCGGCGGGCGCGGTGCCCGCGGGAAGTTTCAAGACGGTCAAGGACGCCTTGGCCGGTACCGGGGCGCGGCAAGCCTTGCAGACGATCAGTGTCAACGAACCGGTCCTGCCGAGCAAGATCACCGGCCCAGGCCAGCGCGCCACGCTGTCGGCCGTACTCGACGAGGGCATGAAAGCCGTTTCCATCAGGGTCAATGACGTGCTCGGCGTGGCCGGCTTCGTCTTTCCCGGCGACCGTGTCGATGTCTTGCTGAGCCGGACGGTTCGCGACAACGAAGGCGCCGACAAGAGTTTCGTGGATGTGTTGCTGCAGAGCGTGAAGGTGCTCGCCGTCGATCAGGTAGCTGATGCGACAAAGGACAACCCGACCGTCGTCAAAGCGGTGACTGTGGAGGTGAGCACGAAAGATGCACAAAAGCTGACTTTGGCGGCTGGCGCCGGCCAATTGTCGCTGGCTTTGCGCCAGGCTGCCGGCAGCAAGGGCGAGACGAATGAGAGGGTCACTTTGGCCGACCTGACCGGCGACACGCCGGACGATGTCGCCAAGCGCCAGGCCGAGCTCGACCGCCAGGCAGCCGAGGAAGCTGCGCGCAAGCAGGCCGACGAGAAGATCGATGGCCTCGCCAAGGCGGTGGAACGGGTCGGCAGCCAGATCGACCAGATGAGCAAGGTGAAGCCGGCTCCGGTCGTGGCCGCCGCGCCTCAGGCTCAGCCGGTGAAGGAAGTGATCAAATACGTCCAGCCGGAGCCGCCGAAATTGGCGACGATCGGCGTGTTCCGGGGCGTCAAGCTGGAATCATACGAAGTGCCGCGACAAGACTGACGAGGGTCGGCGCGGCAGGGGCTGCCACAGGCAGCAAGCGGGGAGACGGGGAATGCAGGGGTCTTGGATGAGGATGGCGGCGGTCGCGCTATCCCTCTTGGTCGCGCCGGCGATGCTTGGCCATCCGGCCAGGGCGGCTGACCGGTTCATCGATGTATCGCGCCCGTCGCTGCACCGCGTGTTCGTGCCGGTATCGCAATCCGCCACGATCCAGGTGAACGCGACGCTGGGCGATATCGTCGTCGGCGACGAGAAGATCGCCGACGCGCAGCCCATGACCGACAAGACGCTCTACATCATCGGCAAGAGTGTCGGCACAACCACCGTCAATTTGTTTTCCGAAGACAAGCGTTCTCTCGGCGCCATCCAGATCGAGGTCGGCCAAGATGTCAGCGACATGGCGGCCGCGATCCGCCAGGTGGCGCCGAAGGCCAGGATCGAGATCGGTTCGATCAATGGCAAGGTGCGCTTGAGCGGCCATGTCAAGGATGCCGCGACGCTGGCGCAGATCGTCGAGGTGACGCAGCAATATGGCCCGGACGCCATCATCAATGCCGTGACGATCGACGACAGCGAGCAGGTCAATCTGTCGGTGCGCATCCTCGAGGCCAAGCGCAATGCCGGCCGCGATCTCGGCGTGTCGCTCAAAGGCGCCAACCGCAGCGGCAAAACCATCTGGGGAACCGGCGATGCTACTGTCGACAAGGACGGAACCGTGCTCGGAACCGGCGACCTGGTCAGCGGGCTTTTGTCGAATACCAGTCCATTCGCGGCGCTGATTACCCGGGTCATCGACAGCAACATCAAGGTCGACCTCATTATCGAGGCGCTCGAGGCAAAGGGTGTCGTTCGCACACTTGCCGAACCGAACCTAACCACGGTGTCCGGTGAGACGGCCAGCTTCAACGCCGGCGGCGAGGTGCCGGTGCGCAGCGTCAACGCCCAAGGTGAGGTCGAGATCGTCTTCAAGCAGTTCGGCGTCAATCTGAACTTCACGCCGGTGGTGCTGGACGACGGCAAGATCCATATCAAGCTGGCGCCGGAAGTGAGCGACCTGACCGGCTTCACCAGCGCCGGCGATCCGATCTTCACCAACCGCAAACTGGCGACGGTGGTCGACCTGCGCGACGGCCAGAGCTTCGCGGTCGGCGGCCTGCTCTCCAGCAAGAACACCATACAGCAAAACCAGGTGCCATGGCTCGGCCAGGTGCCGATCGTCGGGGCGTTGTTCCACAATTCGAGCACGGCGAAGGAAGAGACCGAGCTCGTCGTCATCGTCACGCCGCATCTCGTGCGGCCGGTGAGGCCCGGCGAACAATTGGCGACGCCTTTCGATAAGACCAGGCCTGCCAACGATCCGGAGCTCATGCTGCTCGGCCAGCTCGAAGTCAGCAAGGACATGATCCGCATGTACGAGCATGGCGACGGCGTCACCGGCCCCTATGGCCACATGCTGGATGTGAAATCGAAGGACAAGCTGGTCTATGTCAAGAAGTAAGCTCCTGCTCATCCTTCTCGGCGCCAGCCTGCTCGCGGGCTGCGCCGCCGACTACCTGCACAATTACGACACGATGACGCTGGCTTCCGGCGACTCGCAGAAGACCAATCAACTGCTGCAGACGGTCGATCCGTACAACCCGGCTTCGAACAACACGAAGATCGAAGGCGACGGCGCGCGGTCCGTCGGCGTCGTGCAGAAATACAAGCTTCCGCCTTCAAGCGGATCGGCAGCGCCGGCGACGAACATGGCAGTCAATGTCGGGTCGTCGAGCGCAACCAGCGGGGCGAACTAAAGAGAAGGATGCAGCGCGTCGGGCGCGCGAGGACACCCGACACGAATGGAGAGTAGGGTCATGTTGGGGACCATTCGTGAGTTCTGGCGCGATCAGCGCGGCGTGGCGATGGTCCTTGTCGCCATCATGCTGCCGGTGCTCATCGGCTTCGCGTTGCTGGCCATCGACATGAGCCGGGCGAACTCGCTTCACAATGATCTGCAGAAGGGTGCCGACGCCATGGCGCTGGCAATGGCCGGCGAGTTGGATGGCAGGGCAGACAGCATAACGCGAGCCGAACGGGTGGCGCTTAACAATCTCATCGCCAACAGCCACCATTTCGGTGCGAACGACAGTCCGGAAACCATTCTTCGAGACAGTGGCGTCACCTGGCGCTTCCTGAGGTCAATCCCGCCGTCCGACGATACCGCGATCCGCGCCCAAGACGTCATCACCGACAAGATCACCGACGCCAAGAACGCTATCTTCGTCGAGGTCACGGTGTCACCTGTTGGCTTCGATGCCATTTTCCCGGCTTCTTTCCTCAGCGCGTCGGTCAACAATTCCTTTAATGTGGGAGCGACCGCGGTCGCCGGTTTCGAGCAGTCGATCTGCGAGACCGTGCCGGTCTTCATGTGCAATCCATTCGAGACGACGACGCCGGCGACCAGCAAGACGATCCAGCAGGCGTTCGCGACCGGCGATACCTACAGCCGTGAATTCCATATCTTGCAGACGACCGGCGATCCCGGCCCAGGAAACTTCGGGCTGCTCGACAACAATTTGCAGTCTCTGCGTGACGCCGTGGCGAAGGGCACCGCCGGAACTTGCTACAATCGAAATGATCTCACGACGAAGACGGGCGTCACCTTTGGACAGATCAACACCGGCCTTAACGTCCGCTTCGATATCTATAGCGGCTCACTCAACAGCCAGAGCAACAATTGGGACTATCGGCCTGCGAGCAATGTCCGCAAGGGACAGCAAAAGAACATATGCAATAAGTATAGCCCCGTGGCGGACGGATCGGCTCTGCCTCTACCGCCCGGAGTCTGGAATGATCCGAACAACATTGCCTATTCGCAGAAGATCACCAGTACCTCGACGTTCTACAACAATTATTGGAAGGTCAATCATAAAGGCGCGTCGGCTCCGGCCATCCCGAGCACGAGCTACCCTACCGGCGACACCACCCAGCCTGCATCACGGTACGACGTCTATCGATATGAAATCGCCCACAACCAAGTGGCCGACAAATCGAATGGTCCGACCAACGAAGTTGGCACGCCGCAATGCTTCAACAATGGCAAGTCACCTCTGCCGACGGCTGATCCTGATCGGCGCCTGATCAATCTGGCGGTGATCGACTGTCTGGCGAGCGTAAATGCCATCAAGGGCCACACAGCGATAAAGGCTGACGGATATGCCAGCATTTTCCTGATCTCGCCGATTACAAAGGTGAACAGCAACGACAACGATGACGGCAACGGCGCTGAAAAGCCGATCAGCTTCGAGATCGTCGATGTCGACGGTCCGCTTGGGAATGGCTCGCTCGACAAGGCGCTTCGCAACGAGGCGCAGCTCTACCGATGATCCGATGACCAAGCTTCGCCAAATCCTTGTACGGTTCCGCGGTGACGAGAACGGCGTGGCGCTTGTCGAAATGGCCATCGTCACGCCTTTCGTACTCCTGCTGTCGGCCGGTGTATTCGAATTCTCCAATATCCTGAACACTCGCCTGCTCCTTGAAGCCGGCGTTGAGGACGCTGCCCGCTACATGGCTCGCTGCGCCGCGGAACCTGGCGATCCCACGAAACCTACGGATCCTAAAACGGTAAAGTGGGCTGCGTGCAGCAGTGTGGCGAAAAACATTGCAGTCAACGGCGCCTGGACCGGGGGAAGCGCAAGGGTTGCGGGATGGACCACGGATCAAGTCCAGATCGACACGACATTCACTTCGGCAGCCGATAGCGCCACCCCGCCGAATGAACTCTACCTGAGCAGCACAAACAACGTTTATATCGTGAAAGTTTCCACGTCATATTCGTATCCTGACCTTGGGTTCTGGTCCTACCTTGGTTTCGGCGACCTCACCCTGTCAGTTTTCCATCAGGAGCGCGTCTTCGGATGGTAACGGGAGAGCGAAGGTTCTGGTTCGAGCAGTCGGGAGCGACCATGGTCGAAATGGCGATCGCCATGCCGCTTCTGCTCACGCTCCTGCTTGGCTTCGTCGATTTCGGCTACGCTTTTTATCAGTGGAACGCAGCCAGCAAGGCGGTGCAGATCGGCGCCCGGCTAGCGCAAGTTTCCACGCCAATCGCCACAGCCTTGCCGTCGGAGACGACGACCCAAACCAATACAACACTCGTTGGCGCTACTGTGCCGGCCGGCACTTATGATTACGTTTGCACTGCAAACTCGGCGGGAGCGGCGTCGTGCACGGGGACGAATTGCCAATCGGGCAATACATGTGCCGATCAGACATCTTTCGATTTCATTTATGACGGCAGCAGCAGCCGTGCCGGCATGCACGACTTCCTGCCGACCTTGGCGAAGTCCGAAGTGAAGATCGAATACAGCGCATCCGGTCTTGGCTATTGGACCCGACCGGGCGGCCCCGTCCCGACCATCACTGTCAGCATCGTCGATCATCCCTTCCAGTTCTTCTTCTTGGGCGGATTGCTCGGATTCAACAACATCACCATGCCCTCCATGCTGAGCACGGTCACGGGCGAAGATATGAAGAGCACATGGCCATGAACGCCATCGACACAAGAGTTCTCCCGACCAAGCGAAAGCAGGTGGCGCTGTTTTCGGCGGATGCGAATTTCAAGCGCGACGTCACCACGCGGCTCGATGCGCTGGCGATCTATGACGTCAAGGTCTCGGACGCGGCGGAGTTCCTGAAGGGGCCGCCCGCCGACAGCCGGCCGGGCATCATCATCCTCGATCTCGGCAATGGCGAGCTGCTCACCAATCCGGGAATCGTCGAGGCGCGCGCGGCCTGGGCCTCGGTGCCGCTGATCGCGATCTCCGACGAGCTCACCTCCGAGCAGACGCGCGTGCTGGTGCGCATGAACGCGTCCGACTGGCTGCACAAGCCGCTCGACGCCAAGGAGCTGCTCAACGCCGTCACCTTCCACGACACCGGCAACCAGGGCACCAAGAGCCGCATCATCACCTTCATTGCCGCGAGCGGCGGCGCCGGCGCCACCACGCTGGCGATCTCGGCGGCGGAGCACCTTGCCTCGAAGTCGGCCGAGCGGGCGGCCGCGACCTGTCTCGTCGACCTCGATTTCCAGAGCGCCAATTGCGGCGCCTATCTCAACCAGTTCAACCAGTTCGACCTTTCCGGCATCATCGGCCAGCCGGACCGGCTCGATGTCGAGCTCATGGACGTCATCAAACTGTCGCGGCCGTCCGGCCTCACGCTCTATTCCTTCGAGCGGCCGCAACTGCCGTTCGAGCCGCAGGGTTCCGACTTCGTCTTCAGGCTGCTCGATCTCGTCGCCTACCGCTTCGACGACATCGTCATCGACCTGCCCAATATCGAGACGCCGTGGCATGATTCGGTGCTCAGGACGAGCGACGAGATCTTCATCGTCTTCGAGCTCAACGTCGCCTCGCTGAGACAAGGCAAGCGGCTCTACAAGAAGATCCGCGAATTGCGCGGCAACAAGGTCAGCATCACGCTGGTCGCCAACAAGCACAAGCGCAAATGGTTCGGCAACCACTTCTCGCGCAGCGAGCTGGAGAAGATCTTCAAGGCGCCGCACATCAAGTCGCTGGCGCTGGACAACGCGCTTCTGGCCGACGCGCTGAACCGCGCCATCCTGCCCTCCGAGGTGGACGGGCGCGCGCGCTTCAACAAGGACCTCAAGCGCATGTTCAAGGAGCGGCTGGACAATGCCCAGCGCTAGGCGCCGCGCCGCGATGCATCTGGCCGGCGCGTGGCTCGCCGGGCTGACGCTGGTGTCTGCCTGCGACGTGGCGATGGCCGGGTCGAGCCTGCCTCCCCTGCCCGCGATGGGCCCAAGCCTGCGCAAGGCGGTCGCCTTCCAAACCAACGAGCAACCCGGCACCATCGTCATCCGCAAAAACGAGAAGGCGCTCTATCTGGTGACGGGCCAGGGCAAGGCGCTGCGCTACCAGATCAGCGTCGGCCGCGACGGCTTCGGCTGGACCGGAACGGTCAAGGTCGCCTCGAAGACCGAATGGCCTGAATGGCGTCCGCCCAAAGAGATGCGCGCGCGCCAGCCGGAACTGCCGGCGATGGTGCCGGCCGGTCCTTACAATCCGCTCGGCGCCAGGGCGCTTTATCTTTCGCGCGACGGGCGCGACACGCTCTATCGCATCCATGGCACCAACGATCCCAAGGGCGTCGGTTTCGACGGCACGTCCGGATGCTTCCGGCTGACGAACACCGATGTTATCGATCTCTTCAAGCGCGTCGCGGTGGGCGCAAAGGTGGTGGTTGAATGACGATGATCAGCGAGCCGGACGTTCCGGCAATCGAACTCGGTCACCGGGAAGCCGTTCCGGGAAAGCCCAGCCGAGCCAGGATGATCGGCGTCATCGCGGTGGGTGCCGCGCTTGTCACCGCCGTCAACGTGACGGCCGCGGTCTATCTCTATCGCGGTGTCAACGACCTCAAGACGATGGAGGCGCGGCTGGAACAGCTCGGCCAGTTCGAGCAACGCATCGGCGCCCGCATCGACACCGTCAACAACGGTTTCCAGAGCCGGTTCGAGACGCTGGACCGCCAGTTGCAGGCGAATTTCGGCCAGATCAACGGCAATATCGCCAAGCTGGAGCAAGGCCAGCCCGTCGCCGCCGGCGAACCGGCGCCCGGCGCGACGGAGCCGGCCATGCTCGACACCGCCACCGTGGCGGACGCGTCCGCAGCCGATGAAAGCGGCGCCGACCCCGCCGCCGCGCAACCTTCGTTCAAGCGCAAGGTCGCGCCTCCCGGCCCCAATCCGTCCTACCAGCGCATCCAGCAGCCCGACGGCAAGGTCTATTACAAGAAGATCAACTGATCGCGCGGGCCACCGCCCGGGCCGGATGGTTTACAGATCGCGCTGCAGCGCCAGCATACGGATCGAGCGGGCTTCGGCGCGAAGCTTTGCCTCGCGCAAGAAAGCGACGTGGCAATAGGCGCAGGCGGCGAGGCCGAGGCACAGCACCAGGCAGTTCTGCAAGCTTAGGTCGACCATCACCGAGAACTGAAGGCCATGAGGCGTGACGAAGGCGGCAATGGTGCTCGCCGTTTCCGCACTGCTGCTCAGCGCCATCATGAGCCCAGCAAAAATCATTGCAGCGTGATTGGCGAGGAAGAAACCCCCGGACCATTTCGAACGGCTGGCCATCCAGCAGAGGCCCGCCGTAAAGACAATGATGGCCGCATCGACGGCCATCGATCCGCCGAAGTAGACATGCACCTGCTGCCAGAACATGGTCGAGAACGGGCGCAGTTCGAGCCAGGCATGCCACACGGCGGGGCTCGCCGGATAGAAGCCGAGAAGCAGCGCCGCCACCCGCTCCGCCGCCAGCAGAAGCAGCATCAGGGCAGGAAAGGCAAAAAGCAGTATCGGCTTGCGCATCATGTCATCCCCTCGACATCCGATGACCGATTCTAGGCGGCATTGGTTGCGCGACACTTAACGCAACGCCTTGCTTTTCAAGGAATGTCGCTCGTGTCTAATGTATGATCCGGTTCAACGGTCGGGGTGGCGCCGTGTCGGCGAGAGCTAACGGGTTGGGCTCGGACAGCATCATCGACAGCCGGTCCGATGCCGCGGAGTGTCGCATGAGCCAGGCGAGCCCGCCCGGTCGGCCGTTGCTGGCGTTCGCGCTCGGCAGCCTCGGGCTGCTCGCAGGCATGGTGCTGATCGTCGAGGGCGGGCGCCGGCTGCCACCCGACCCGCCTTCGATCGCGCCGGTCCAGGGCGCCGGCGACCCGGAGCCGGCCTCGCCTACCCCGATGCATGACAGTCGACCGGGCCAGCCGGCGCGCAAGATCGCCGAGGACCTCATCGCGCCGCCACCGCTCGACCCATCCGGGATCGAGCGCATCGAGCCACGCCCTCCGCTCGGCGAACTCGGGCTTGCAACGGCGCCACAGACGCCGATGCCGCAGGATTGGCGTGAGACGCTGCTCTTCCGCCCGGTCGCGACCTCCGCGGCGGTCTTCGAAGCCATGGGGCGCACGGTCGCCATCAGCGGCACGGTCGACATAGACCCCGACAGGACCTGCACGTTCGACAACACCGCCTGGCCCTGCGGCCAGCGGGCGCGGGCCGCCTTCAACGCCTGGCTGCGCGGCCGGGCGCTCAAATGCCTGCTGCCGCCGGATGCCGACCGTTTCGCTATCGCCGCGCCCTGCGCCCTCGGCAAGCAGGATGTCGGCGCCTGGCTGGTTTCCAACGGCTGGGCGATGGCCGCTCCCGCCAGCATTTACGGCAAGGCGGAAGCGGTGGCGAGAAACGCCCGGATGGGCATTTTCGGCCCACCGCAATAGCGCAGCCGCGGGAAAGTCGGCGGGGCGGTTCCGTCTCGAACCTGCGTGAAAGCAGAATGGTCTGGACAGTTCAGCACATCTAAAAACTGGACCGGTCCAACGGCAGCCTGTGTGCCGGATCCAGCGCTTGCCTTGGAGAAGACGCCGACTTGCATCAAATTGTACGCTTCCCTGACACCGAAATCGTAACGGACCTCCTGTAAGCCGATGCGTCGAACAGGAGATTGGCCCTTGACCACGAAAACACCGACCGCGCCGGCTCAAACGTGGAAGCAGCTCGTCTTGCTGGCCGTGCTTGGCACCGCCGCCTGCGTCGGCCTTTCGCTCGCGCTGAACTACCTGCTGCTTTTCAGCGACAGCCTGACGCCATTCGGCCGCGGGGCCGTTACGGCAATCGTCGTGCCGATCGTCATCGGTCTGCCGCTGTTTGCCCTCATCAGCTGGCAGCAGAGCGAGATCCGCCGCTACCGGCAGGAACTCACCAGGTCCGGCACCTATGACCAGTTGACCGGCTGCCTGAACGGCAAGGTGTTCACCTCGATGGTCGACAGGAGGACGCAGAGACCGGCCGGTCCGCGCTCGGGCGCCTTTCTGGTCATCCATCCGGAACATCTGGCATCGATCAACCTGCGTTTCGGCCTCGAATGGGGCGACGAAGCCTTGCGGCTGATCGCATCGGCCATCCGATCGGCAGTGCGCAAGGACGATCTGATCGGACGGCTCGGAACCTCGATGTTCGGCGTCTTCCTGCCGGGCGCGAGCGAAGAGGACGCCAAGGACATCGGCGAGCGCATTCGCGGCACGGTCGGCGAGATCTATTTCGCGCCGAAAGGCGACAAGGACGTGCTTGCGATCAAAGTCGGCGGCGTAATCTTCGAGCGTGAGCTGGATTTCGAGGACATGTTCCGTTTCGCGGAGGAAGGCATGGCCGAAGCCCTGGATGAATCCGGTCTTCGGCTGTCGCATGTCACCAACTGAGCCGGCGAACGGGACCCAATGACCTGCGCGAGCGACAACGCCGCGGCGCATCGTTCTTCAAAAGCAGGCCTGGCCGTTTATGCCTCAGATACCGCCCATGCAGAGATACTTCATCTCGAGGTAGTCCTCGAGGCCGTGCCGGGACCCCTCCCGCCCGATGCCTGACTGCTTGACCCCGCCGAAAGGCGCGGCCTCCGAGGACATGCGTCCGGTGTTGATACCCACCATGCCATATTCGAGGGCCTCCGCCACACGCCAGACCCGCTTCAGGTTGGAGGCATAAAAATAGGCGGCGAGACCATAGATCGTGTCGTTGGCCTCACGCACGACCTGATCCGCATCCTCGAAGCGGATGACGGGGGCCAACGGCCCGAATGTCTCCTCCTGCGCCACCGTCATGGCGCTGGAGATATCGGTAAGGACCGTCGGATGGAAAAAAGTGCCGCCCGCGCCAATCCTACCTCCGCCGCAGCGGATCGCGCCGCCTTTTCCCACGGCATCGGCGATGTGGGATTCGATCTTGGCCAAGGCGTGGCCGTCGATCAGCGGGCCGATGGCGACGCCCGGATCGAAACCGTCACCGACCCGAAGCTGGCGAACCCGTTCGACGAATTTATCGACGAACTCGTCATGAACGCCCGACTGCACGTAGAGGCGGTTGGCGGAAACGCAGGTCTGACCGGCATTGCGGAACTTCGCCTGGATCGCCCCGTCCACGGCAGCGTCGATGTCAGCGTCGTCGAAGACGATGAAAGGCGCGTTGCCGCCCAGCTCTAGGCTGACCTTCTTGATCTGGTCCGAGCACTGGCGCATGAGCAGGCGCCCGACTTCGGTCGATCCGGTGAAGCTGATCTTGCGCACCTTGGGATTGTGGCAGAGCTCACGTCCCACAGCGGCGCCCTCGGAGGCGTAGACAAGGTTCACCACACCGTCGGGAAAACCGGCCTCGGCGGCGAGCGCGAACATGGCGCCTGCGACAAGCGGCGTCTGCTCGGCAGGCTTCAGCACGATCGCGCAACCCGCCGCCAGCGCCGGCGAGATCTTGCGCGCCACCATCGATGCGGGAAAATTCCACGGCGTGATCGTGCCGACGACGCCGATGGGCTGCTTGATCACCAGCATGCGACGGTCCGTCGAGGGTGCAGAAATCGTCTCGCCATAGATACGATTGGCCTCTTCGGCGTACCATTGCAGATAAGCGGCCGCATGCGAGACTTCCGATCTGGCTTCGGCAAGCGGCTTGCCCATCTCGGCGGTGAGAATTGCGGCAAGGTCGTCGGTATGGGTGACGATCAGCTGGTGCCACTGCCACAGCATTTCGCTGCGCTCCCGAGCGGTCAGCGCCGCCCATTCGGCCTGGGCGGCATAGGCCTTGTCGATCGCCGCGCGCGTCTCCTCCACGCCCATGTCGGGAAGTTCCGCCAACAGCTCGCCGGTCGATGGATTGAAGACCTCAAAGGTGCGTCCGCCAGCCGGCGCGCCCAGCGCCGGCACACGGTCGATCGCGCCGAACAGGTCGGGGGATTTCAAATGGCGGGTCATCGGCAGGCGCAGGGGCAATACCGCTTTCCTTCTCGTCAGGCTGGCCTATCGGAAACACCACCATGTATTGCGCAGGCGCCGGTTTCATAGGGCCTGGGAAGGATGGCGGTAGACCCACCCTGCGTCCTCGACGTGCATCGGGTGCGGCGCGGCTGAGATCGCGTTGGGAAAGCTGGTGCTGCGAGAGAGGATTGAACTCGCCCAGAGTGTCGCCAACTACTTGAATTTCATAGCATTTTTTTGCAGCCAACTGCGGATTGTGTACCACCTGCGTGTCTTGCAAGCAACCCCTTTTGCCCCACGTTTGATCTCTAAACTTGACGGCCCGTTAGGGAAAGTGTGCAACATTGCTTGGGGGAGCAATGAGCGGCACATCCAACTTCATCTTTCTGGCGGCTCACGATCAGCGTCTTGTGGCGTTGGGCAGGCTTGCCGAACGTTACTTCCGCGACGATCCCTCCACCGCCATCGTCAAGCTGCGCCAGTTCGCCGAGCTGATGGCCAAGCTGATTGCCGCCCGTAGTGCCGCCTATCGCGACGAGCGCGAAACGTTCGAGCAAACGCTTCAGCGCCTGCACTACGACCGGATCATTCCGAAGGAGGTCGCCGATCTATTTCACACGCTGCGCAAGGCGGGAAACACCGCCGTGCATGAAGCTGCGGGGGATCACGGGCATGCGCTGACCGCGTTGAAGAATGCCCGATCCCTCGGCGTCTGGTTCCACCGCACCTATGGCAGGCAGCCTACCTTCAATCCCGGTGCGTTCGTTCCGCCACCCGAGCCTGAAGATGCAACGGCGCCGCTGCAGGAAGAGATCGAGGCGCTACGCCGCAAGATCGCCGAGAGCGAGGTCGCCGTGCTGGCAGCTCGTCGTGAGGCGGAAGAACAGGTCCACGTCCGTGGAACACTGGAAGAGCGGCTGAAGCGCGAGGCCGAGGAACGGGCGACATGGGAGCAGCTTGCGCAGGAGACCGAGGCCGAGAAATCGGAGCTTGCCGCCATGCTTGCCAGCCTCCAGGCCGGAGCCGTGACGCCGCAACATCACGGGCTCAGCGAGGCACCTGCATCTTGGCAGGCATTCGACCCGGATGGCGAGGCCGAGAAGATCGAGATCGCCGCCAAGCTCGCCAGTCTCCAACAGGCGGCTGAAGCCGAGCCTCGCGACACAATCATGAAGTTGATCACGGGCGGAGAGGAAGCCGCCGCGAAGATCGAACTTGACGAGAGCCAAACCCGCGCACTCATCGACCAACAGCTTCGTGATCGTGGCTGGGAAGCAGACACAAAGGCCTTACGGCATAGTGCCGGCGTCCGCCCTGCCAAGGGCCGCAACACGGCGATTGCCGAGTGGCCGACCGCCAGCGGCCCGGCGGATTACGCTCTGTTCGTCGGCACGACCTTGGTAGGCGTGGTAGAGGCCAAGCGCCAACGAAAGAATGTGTCGGCAGCCATCGACCAGGCTGAACGCTACTCATCCGGGATTAGCCGCAGTGGCGACTTCGTTCTGGCGGGCGGGCCATGGGGCGAGCATCACGTGCCTTTCGTCTTTGCCGCGAATGGGCGCTCGTACTTGAAGCAGATCGAAACCGCGAGCGGCATCTGGTTCCGCGACACGAGGCGCAGCGCCAATCACCGGCGCGCCCTTGTGGACTGGCTAACGCCGGAGGGCTTGGCGGGGCTTCTGGAGGTCGATCAGGATGCAGCCACCGCCGCCCTGAAGACCGAGCCGTTCGAGTTCGGCTTCCCGCTCCGGCCCTATCAGGAAGGGGCCATCCGGGCCGTAGAGACTGCCTTGGCGGCCGAGCAGCGTTCGATGCTGGTGGCGATGGCGACCGGAACCGGCAAGACCAAGCTCGCCATTGCTCTGCTCTACCGCCTGCTGTCGGCAAAGCGGTTTCGTCGCATCTGCTTTGTCGTCGACCGGAGCGCGCTCGGGCACCAAATCGAGGGTGAGTTCTCAACCACCAAGGTTGTCTCTGGCAAGACCTTCGCCGAAATCTTCGGCCTGAAGGGCTTGGACGACGTGGTGCCGGAGGTCGAAACCAAGGTCCACATCTGCACCATTCAGGGGCTCGTCAAACGCGTGCTGTTCGCCGAGACCTCCGAAGCCCCGCCGGTCGACCAGTACGACCTGATGGTCATCGACGAGTGCCACCGCGGCTACCTTCTCGACCGGGAGATGTCGGACGCGGAGCTGAGCTTCCGAGGTCAGGATGACTACATCTCGAAGTACCGGCGCGTGTTGGAATACTTCGACGCGGTGAAGATCGGACTGACCGCAACGCCCGCACTGCACACCACCGACATCTTCGGCGATCCGATCTTCCGTTACTCATACCGCGACGCTGTGATCGACGGCTACCTGATCGACCACGAGCCGCCAGTCCGCATAGAGACGGCCTTGGCTCGGGCAGGGATCACGTTCCAGAAGGACGAGCAGCTCGACCTCCTGAACACTCAAACCGGCGAGATCGACCTTGCCCACGCCCCCGACGAAATCCGCTTCGAGGTCGACCAGTTCAACAAGCAGGTGATCACGCCGGAGTTCAACCGCGTCGTTGCCGAGGAGCTGGCGCGGCACATCGACCCGGCGCTTCCGGGCAAGACACTGATCTTCGCAGCCACCGACGCGCATGCCGACATTGTCGTGGACGCCATCAAGAAGGCGTTTGCCGAAGCCTACGGCGAGATCGACGACACCTCGGTGAAGAAGATCACTGGCAGCGTTGACAAGGTGCAAAACCTCATTCGCTCGTTCCGCAACGACGCCGATCCGCAGATCGTGGTGACAGTCGACCTGCTCACCACCGGCATCGACGTGCCGAAGATCACCAATCTGGTCTTCCTACGCCGGGTCAACAGCCGCATTCTCTACGAGCAGATGATCGGTCGGGCGACACGCCAATGCCCCGAGATCGGCAAGGACGTATTCCGCATCTTCGACGCCGTCGATCTCTATCCGCATCTCCAGGACCTCACCGACATGAAGCCGGTCGTGGTCAATCCCTCGATCACTTTCGAGCAACTCGTGCGCGAACTGGTCGACGCAACCGAAGACGCCCATCGCGAGACGATCCGCGAGCAGCTTATAGTGAAGCTGCGCCGTCGCCTGAAGAGGCTGCCTGAGGATGCCCGGCAACGGTTCGAGGCAGTTGCGGGCGAGACGCCGGAGGCAATGTTGAGGCGGCTGTTGGCTGGCGATGCTCCGGCCTTGGCGGCATGGCTGAAGGATCGTTCCGCCGTTGGTCCGATCCTGGACTGGCAAGTCGATGGCGACAACCCGCGTTTCGTCCCGATCTCGCACCATGCGGATGAGGTCGTGGCCGTCACCCGTGGCTATGGGGCGGCAACGAAGCCGCAAGACTTCCTCGATAGCTTCTCGGCCTTCGTTCAAGGCAACGTCAACACCATCGCTGCCCTGAAGCTGGTCGTGACGCGACCGCGCGATCTGACCCGCGCCGACTTGAAGGAGCTTCGTCTCGCGCTCGACCGCAATGGCTATTCCGAGGCCAATCTGCGCCGGGCATGGGCGGACGCGACGAACGAGGAGATCGCAGCCTCCATCATCGGTTTCGTCCGTCAGGCCGCGATAGGTGACCCGCTGAAGCCCTATGCCGACCGGGTGCGAGCCGCCATGCGGACCATCATGGCGAACCACCAATGGACGGAGCCGCAGAAGCGGTGGCTGAAGCGCATTGGCGAACAGATCGAGAAAGAGGTCATCGTCGACCGCGAGGCCATCGACAAGGAGCCGTTTATCGCCGATGGAGGGTTCAATCGGCTGAACAAGGTGTTCGGCGGCGGGCTCGAAATCCTGCTTGCCGAGATCAACGAAGAGATGTGGAAGAAGACCGCCTGATGACCAGCACCACCGAGATCGTCGCCAAGCTCTGGGGCCTCTGCAACGTCCTACGTGACGATGGCGTCACCTACAACGAGTATGTCACGGAGCTGACCTACCTGCTGTTCCTGAAGATGCTGGCGGAGGTCCGCGACCAGAACGGGACCCTGCGTGAGAACCGTCTGCCGGACAACTATCGCTGGGGCATGCTCGCCAAGCGCGAGGGGATGGAGCAGCTCGACTACTACAAGGCGATGCTCCTCGACCTCGGCAAGGCCAAGGATGGGCTCGTCCGGGCCATCTTCACTGACGCCCAGACACGCCTCCGCAAGCCGACCAATCTCAAGGCGCTAACCTCCAACATCGACCTGTTGGACTGGTTCTCGGCCCGCGAGGAGGGCTTGGGCAATCTCTACGAAGGGCTGCTGGAGAAGAACGCATCCGACAAGAAATCTGGTGCCGGGCAGTACTTCACGCCGCGCCCGCTGATCGACGCCATCGTCCGCCTAATGCAGCCACAGCCCGGCGAGACAGTGCAGGACCCAGCGGCGGGCACTGCGGGCTTCCTCGTCGCTGCCGACCGTTACATCAAGGATCACACCGACGACCTCTACGAGCTGCCGGAGGCGCAAGCCTTCTTCCAGCGGCACAACGCCTTTGTCGGGGCCGAGCTTGTGCCCGACACGCACCGGCTTTGCATGATGAACCTGCTGCTGCACGGCATCGAAGGAGGCGTGGAGAACATCGACACCCTGTCACCGGACGGCGAGGTCCTGCCGAAGGCAGACCTCATCCTCACCAATCCGCCCTTCGGCACCAAGAAGGGTGGCGGTCGCCCGACGCGCTCCGACTTCTCGGTCACGTCGGACACGTCGAACAAGCAGCTTGCCTTCGTCGAACACATTGTCCGTGCCCTGAACCCAGGCGGCCGTGCGGCCGTGGTCGTGCCTGACAACGTGCTGTTCGAGGACAATACGGGCCGGCGCCTTCGCACGTGGCTGATGGACCTGTGCAACCTGCACACCATCCTGCGGCTTCCAACCGGCATCTTCTACGCACAAGGTGTGAAGACCAACGTGCTGTTCTTCCAGCGCGGCAGAACCGACAAGGGCAATACGAGCGCCGTCTGGGTCTATGACATGCGAGCCAACATGCCTGCCTTCGGCAAGACCCGACCCTTGGCGGTCGACGACTTCGCCGCCTTCGAGACCGCTTATGGCTCCGACCCGAATGGTGGCGCAAAGCGCAAGGAGCAGGGCGAGGAGAGCCGGTGGCGCAAGCTCACGCGGGCAGCGATCACCGCGCGCAATGACAATCTCGACATCGCTTGGCTACGCGACACCGAGACCGAGGCCGAAGAGGCGCTGACTGAACCAGAGGACATTGCTGCCGCCATCATCGGACACCTCAAGGCCGCGCTCGAAGAAATCGAGGCGCTGTCCGAAGAGATCGAGCCTGACAGCGTCGAGGAAGCTGCTGCCGTGGCGGAGGCGGCGGAATGAGCGGGCTGCCCCACGGATGGGCCGAGGTTAGGTTGGAAGCCGTAGCCGCGATCAACCCCGGTCGGATCGAGGGGCTTTCTCTCGACACAAGCGTATCCTTCGTCCCCATGCCCGCTGTCAGCGATGTCGACGGTGAGATCGTCAGTCCAACTGTACGGCCATTCGCCGAGGTATCGAAAGGCTACACACAGTTCCAGGAAGGCGACGTGATCTTTGCGAAGATCACTCCATGTATGGAGAACGGCAAAATCGCCGTCGCCCGAACGCTTGAGAACGGGGTGGCCTGCGGCTCGACAGAGTTTCATGTCGTGCGTCCGCTGGGCGGCAATTCTCCTGACTACATCTGGCGGTTTCTGCGTCAGAAGTCGTTTCGAGAAGATGCAGAAGCGTCCATGACGGGGGCAGTTGGTCAGCGGCGCGTTCCGGCCACCTATCTGAGGGACAGCCGTCTGCCACTTCCACCCCTCCCCGAGCAACGGCGGATCGTGACGAAGATCGACAGCCTTGCCGGCAAGTCCAGACGCGCCCGCGATCACCTTGATCACATCCCCAGCCTCGTCGAGAAGTACAAGCAGGCGGTGATGGCGGCGGCATTCCGAGGGGAATTGACAGCCGGAGCGCGTGGCAAACATGCATCGTCAGGATGGACAAAGGCGACATTGGCTGAGGTGTGCAATCGCCGGAGGCCAATCACCTACGGCGTCATCAAACTCGGCACCGAGGTTCCTGGAGGCGTTCCGTGCCTCAGAACCAGCAACGTCAGATGGCTCCACATTGACGTCCAAGGCATAAAGAGCATTTCCAAGGTTCTTTCCGACGAGTACCATCGTACCATTCTGTCCGGTGGTGAAGTCCTTGTGAATGTTCGCGGGACACTTGGCGGCGTCGCCGTTGTACCTTCAACCATGTCAGGCTGGAATGTCTCTCGCGAAGTCGCTGTCGCCGCTGTCGATGCCAAGTATGTTCTGGCCGAGTATGCCGCCTACTGGATTGCGGCCACTTCGTCACAGCAGTGGCTGAGTGGCGTCGAGAGGGGCGTGGCGTATACCGGGATCAACATAGAAGATTTGCGCAAACTGCCGGTGGCCTATCCCAATCGGGACGAGCAACGGGAAATCGTCCGTCGGATTGAAACCGCCTTCAACTGGATCGACCGACTTGCCTCCGAGGCGACCAGCGCGCGCAGGCTGATCGACCACCTCGACCAGTCCGTCCTCGCCAAAGCCTTCCAGGGAGAACTGGTACATCAAGACCCGACCGATGAACCCGCCGACGTGCTGCTGGAGCGGATCAGGACCGGACGGGACATAGCACGGACGACGAGGCGCGGACAGCGAGGTCGACACCCGGTCTAAATACCTGCCCGACACTTTGGGTTGGGAACGACTGGTCGACAATCTTCGTGGTCAGAAGCAGCATCAGCGGCACGGGACGCACCAGAAATGCAGTTCATGGTCACCAGCTTCACGCTGGGTCGCCATGAGGTCGCCTTCTGGCCGGCCTGAGTATGCTCGATACCATGGAAGACCATCCATTTCCCGGCGAGCAGAAGCGAGCCTCCCGAGAGCCATGAGAGCAAGACCATCATGGCCTCCTACTGGACGTAGGCGCTCATGATCTGACCTCTCCCTTCCCTTCAGGCTGGCTCGCTCTGCTCGCTTTTGTGATGGTCCTCCTCGTCATCCTGTCACCTTCAGCCAATCTTCACCTCATTTCAGGTCGGCTTTCGGTGCCCTCGTTCCGAGCTGTCCGAAGGGTTCCCGTGAAGATCCGATGAAGGCGCAACCGTCGATCGGAGATGATCATCAGGAATGGTGGTCTTCCCCTTCTGAGGTCTTCACGGAGTGGTGAAACCGGTACGTTACCCTTAAGGTATGTATCTTAGCGAAGGCACCGATTTATTTGACATCTTCGGCCGTGCTGGCGGCCAGAGCCTTCACGTGGTGCGACACGATCTGCCGGGACTTTCCGAGGGAGCGGGCTATCTCGGCCTGGGTCTTGCCTTCATCGAGAAGGCGACGGACTTCTTCCCGAAGCGTCGTTGGGCGACCGCGCTTTGCCTTCGGCTTCTCAAAGGGCATTGGCCAACGGGCGTCGAGCCACGCTATTCCCTCTGGGGAAAGGACATCGAACTCAATCCCCTCTCGGGATTTCATCCGCCTCCCGAACCCTGCCTGAACGGCCCACGTGGCGAGACGAACCGTGGTTCGATAGTCGGGCTTGGTGTCGCCCAACCAGTCGCCTTCGCTCTCGACCGACGCGACCATGCATGGGACCAAACGGACCTCGATCTCCGGCTGGAGGAGACGAAGGCTGCTCATCACGTCTCGCGCCTTTCGAGGCCCCATCTCCTTCGACTGCGCATAGGCGGTGATCACTATCCATTCATTGCCGACTGGACCGATGTTGTCCGAGGCAGCGTCGAGAGCATCCACGCGAGATGCTCCGTCGAGCGAGGCTTGGGTCGTCCCGAAGTTGGAATAGAGCGCACGCCTTGCCCTCCCTCGGTAGACCCGCTGGACGATCTCCTTGAAGTCGATGGGCTTGCCGCCGACAAACCGCCGGCCAGCCATCAGTATCGACCAGTCGCGGTTCTCGCCAAGCGAGCCCGGCAGCAGCCGAGATCGGTCGCGGTCCATGGCTTCGTGATCTGGCGTGCGGCTCGGCTCAACAGTTGCGGGCTCAGGATCGACGCCTTGCCTGCGTCGCTCATTGGCGCAGAAGACGCACTCGCAGGTCATCCACACAGTCGACGATTTGGGCTCTGCCTGCTGTCGGTCGGCCGCGCTGTTGGCGGATTGGCTGATAGTCCTCGCGTCCGCCTCCTCGTCTTCGTCCATCAGTTCGGCGACCGCTTGAACAGGTCCGAACCTCGATGCTCGACAAGAAGCTCACAAGCCTTCTCCAGCGCCTCGCCCATGTGCCTCAGGACCCTTCCGCGCGGCCTCGGATAGACGTGCAGCTCGGTCGCGGTCGGCCCCTCGCCCCATTGCTTGTGCGTTCCAGACGCCATCCGATGGACGAGCTTGGCTGCCTGCACCTGCTTGAACTCGGCCTTGCGCTCGGCCTGCGGGTCGTCTCTGATGATCATCTCGACCGCCAGCCACGTGGCTACCACTCGGCGCGGGTCGATGCCGGCCTTCCGCAGCCTCGCCCAGGCGGCCTTCGCGCGCTCCTGCGGTGATAGCCCACGCAACCGGAACGCCTCCACATGAGGCCCTGCAGTCCGCAGAAGCGTAGCCACGCGGTCGATCGCATTGGCCACGTAGGCGTCGCTCTGGTTCGCCTCAACCCATGCCTGAGCGGCGGCTCGATATGGGTTGATCTCATGCGCCTTGTAGGATGCTTTGTAGGGGCTGCCGTGGCGCGCGTAGTGATCCGCATGGGAACGGCAGAAACGCGTGTCCAAGCCATCCCCAGTCCCGGCACGGGCCGGCCTGCTGCAGCCGACCACTCGGCAACGGCTAAACATCGCGCTTGGCTCACTCGCCCGGCTCTTCACTTCGGCCTTGCGCTCGCGCTTGGCCGTCCAGTTCGTCGACATCAGGTTCCTTCAAAATCGCCACCCCGCACCAGCGGCCGGGCATGCGTCTACAGCAGGGCAAACGACCGGGACAACGAGAATGCGCCCCGGCCTTGGTTACTCAACGTCAGGGGTTGGTTGAAGGTTCAGGAGCAGGTGCAAGACGCTTCGCTAACTTCGCCAGCGTCGACCGTGAGCAGTTGGTCGCCCGAACGATGGTGTTCCAGCTCTGCCCCTTCCGCAGCATGTCCAAGATGGCCTCGTTGCGTTCGGCGTCCTCGGGGCGACCCTTCATGCGCCCCTCGGCCCTCGCCTTCGCGATGCCTTGAGCCTGCCTGCGGCGTCGGTCGTCATAGTCCTTGCGGGCGATGGCGGCGAGCATGTCGAGCAACATGCCGTTGATTGCGTCGAACATCCGGCCGGTGAAGGCGTCCTCGGTCTTCAGCATCATGTGCGAGGTCGGCAAGTCCAGCGCCACGACCTTGACCTCCCGGTCCTTGATCTCACGCTTGAGCTGATCCCAATCCTTGTCCGACAGGCGGCTCAAGCGGTCGACCTGTTCGGTAAGCAGGATGTCGCCCGGCTTGCTATCCCTCAGTAGCCGGAACAGCTCCGGCCGGTGCAGCGATGCCCCGCTCTCGTTCTCCTCGTAGGTGGCCGCGATGATCAGCCCCCGCTCTTCGCAGAACGCTTTGAGGTCGTCCTTTGCGCGACCCGCGTCTTGCTCCTTGGTCGAGGCCCTGAGGTAGGCTCGGATGAACGACATGCTGCCCTCCAGTTCGTTTTGACTGGTTCGCTAATAGACGGTTCGCTTTGGGTCTGTCAAGGGCATTTATCGAACCAACTGCAGCCCAGTTCGGAAAGGGCACACCCGACAAGACCTTCCCCCCTCGAACCCCCAGAGGACGTTGAGCACAGCTGAGCACCCGGATGACCGGATCACAGGAGCACCACCTATCCGTCATAAAGCACTGTTTTGTCACCGTAATTTTTCAAAATCTGCGCGAAACCGCGCAATTTGGTGCTTCCGGTGAGCACGCTATCCAGGATTTTCGAGCCATGATAGCTTCAATTGAGTGCATTTAACACAGCTGGATCGTGCGCAATCACATGTCGCAGGCGACCGACGCATATGGCAAGTTGGATGCATCGAAAGGAGTGATCATGGCAAACGCAAAACAAGCTGCCGTCAAGAAATTGAACATGGCTGAGCGAGCCCAGCAGCAAATGGATGTGCATTTTCCGAACTGCCCACCAGCCCTGCTTTGGCGCAGAAAGACAAACGACGGTTACACCACGGTCCCGCGCACGCTGCCTATTGCCATGCAGGCAATCGACCTGCAGTCGAAGGGAACACCAGCCGGACACACGCTGTTTTGCCTCTGGGCTCGGTCCCCCGATCACCCTTTCATCACGATTGAGAACCCCGCGACGTTCGCTGCAGAGGCGGGCTTCTTCGGAGAACGGGCGGTGGATACTTGGCGGAAGCGAATGAAGCGCCTCCGAGAGCTTAGCTTCATCGCCAGCAAACCCGGCCCATCTGGTGAGTTCCATTACGTCCTGTTGATGAACCCTAACACCGCCGTCGAATGGATGAGGTCGAAGGGTCAGGTCCAAGACGTGGTCTATTCGAGGTTCTTAGACCGGTTGAATGACGTCGGCGGTGGCAACGACATCAAGGCCTACTGGACCTATTGGCAACAAGTCCAATCAGCGAATGCGGCAAACGCGACCAAGCCGAAGGAAGGCGAAAGCAATGAGCCGGCAGCACAAGCCCCCGTCGTCTAACGTCGTTGGTTGGCTGAGATCGGGATTAGGACGGTTGTCGATCGGCACCTCGATCACGCCGTTAGCAATCGTCCTAATGTTGATCGTCGCGGCAGCGGCTCACTACCGTCTGGAAATCACCTCCATCGGGCTTCGCTTTGAACCGCAGAGCACCGCTGGAGCACCGGACGGTCAGTGATCCATATACACCTGCTTAAAGCCCACCCCACGGGGGGTTTTGCTCAGGGAACCTCTTATCCGATCCTCGCTCGCAATTTTGTATCAAACATTTTGACCCCCCAATCGGCCCTGATGATCGGACATCGTAGCTTGATGGGCTCCATAAACTTGCTACTACTGTCGATGGGCAGGGGGAAAAAAAGATGGGCAAGAAACTGACATTGCTTTGGGGTATCGCCCCGCTGCTATTCTGTGCGCCGGTTCACGCAGAGAACAACTGTTCTTGTCCGACTGTTACAGCGGATGGCCGGGGAGACAGCAGTTGCTCGGCTGCAGAAGCATCCGGCCAATGTACCATCGATTTCAACATCTTTCCGCCTGAAAGAGAGCAGCGTGCGTTCGACTTGCTGAAGGCAGCCGGCAAAGCTCCTGTGTCTTTGCCACCTGCTGGGGAGAACAGCGTAGATGCTATGTATACGGCCAGCGCAAATGGCCAGACTGTCGAGGTGCTGCTTGTGTACCTCGCGATTGCCGCAGCTGACCAGGCGGAGACGCATCCCGGAACCTTCGATCCACAAGCTCTCGGAGAAATAGCAGCTCAGGTGAGCGACGTGGGCAAGGATGCCATCAATCAGGCGTTCAGCGCTGAGGCGGCCAAACAGTTCTCCGCAAACAAACCCCTGTCGCCAGGGGATGCTAAGAGCCTTGTCATGCTAAGTGCGGACGGCCTCATCATTACGCCGGGCTGCGTTGAAGTGAATAGGAAGGGTCTGTGGGTCATGTTTAAGGCTAACTGGAGCCCTGCGGCGCTGGCTCCGGGCTGCGGGGCCAAGTGATGTCCCAGTCCCAGAAGTTCCTGCTAAGCGTATTCGTTGCGATCTGCCTTGTCGTGGTGGTGGTTGTTCTGGTCTACCGCATTTTTCCGGCTCCGCCGCCAAGTGACGACCGGGTCGCGGCTTGCTATGCCCTCCTGCCGGCCGACCGAAGGGCTGGAGTGCACTTTGAGAATGGACCCAACAACACCGCCACGGTGGCTGTTGAAGCCGAGGAGAAGAGCAACAGTCCAACCAAGGAGCAGTTGGAGAGCTTCATCCAGTGCCTTCGGGTCTTCATCAAGGATGTGCGAATAGCCACCGCAAGCCAGCCGGCAGCCCCTCTGGGCGAGGTTGCCGATCACTGGTCAGCCCCAGGGCAAGTCGGCCTGCAACTGGTGCTGCTCCCGGGTACCAACGACGAAGTCTTAAATAACCTTCGTTTCGGCCCTGCCAGCGGAAACAAATCTGACATCGTTGCCGGGTGGTGCAAGGAAACTGCAGCGTGCGTCAAATGCGATCCGCCCGGACCAACCGCCCAAACACCCGAAGTGCTGGTACGCTTGCTGCCGGGCACCCGCACAAAGAAGATCGCGATGAAGGGCTCGTGGGATGTGCCGAAACAGGCAAAACCGTGGCAGCTTGTGGATAAGAAGGGTACGAGGTTCCTCTACGAGTGTGAACCTGCGGGCTGACTTCTCGGCAAGCCCAATCAGTTGCAGGCGCGCCGACTTCCCTGAAGCATTGCGCTTCAAATTTTGCCAGATGGGCTGGCGTATCAGGCTTCTTTCCCGGTCCCGGTACGCTGGGCCTGGGCGGGCACAAGTTGGGTCGAAGGTCTCCAACGAGTCTCCTCGACGTCGAAACGCGGCAGCTTGTTGATCTCTCTCGCGAGCGCGCTTGGGGGCCAATCTCCGTATCCTTCGCGCGCGTCCTCGGCACCGCTGCCGAGCATGTAATCCCGCGCCTGCTTATCCATGTCATGTTTGCGCGACAGCGACGTGAACAGGTGCCGCCAAGCATGATTGGGCTTACCGCCCGGCGCAGGAATGCCCAGTTCCTCGGTGATCCAATTGCCAACCCGAACGCCTGCCTCCTGTGATCTGGGCTTGCCCGTCAGCTTGGTGAGGTCGGTCCCATCGGGATAGGGGACGTAGAAGGCAGGACCGTCGCCCATTTCCTTGAACATCTCTAACAAGCCCAACTCCACAAGATGGGGATGAATGGCCGTCATCCAGGCCCTGCCGCTCTTCGTGGAACCGGCCTCAGGTGTGATGAGGAAATACGGCGTGTCACCATCCGCCCGGACATCCACGCCGCGAAGCTGGGTAATCTCCGTTACCCGCAACCCGGTGTAAGCGCAAATCCATGGCACCCAGAAGAGCGCGCGCTTGTGGGGCACCGAGATGTCCTTGGGGCTACCGTTGAATGTGGCGCTGAGGATAGCCTTGGCCTCCTCCATATCGTAGCCCTTCTTGCCCGGTGGGGGGCCGTCCCTCCGGTCTCGAATGTCACTGGCGACGTTTGTCGGCAGTCCGAACTCCCTGACCGCATGGGTGAGGACGGCGCTCAACGCCGCAAGGGCCTTACCGTTGACCTTCGACGGCGACAGCCCCTCAGCTATCAATTCGTCACGCCACTTCCGAACGTCCTCGTTTGTCACGTCCTGAGCGTTCCGATGCCCGCTGCTCTTGACGAACTTGGCGAGGTCCCGCGCGTAGTCACTCTTGGTCTTCTCCTTGAGGCTCTGTGTCGCGAACTTATGGTCAAGCAGGGCGAACAGGTCCAAATCACCCGCCGCCCGTGGCGCTGGCTTGGCCTCGCCGCGCTCGGCCTCCCAATTGGGGAAACGCTTTCTCACTTCGTCGGGCGAATAGTCGCCTTCGGCCTTCCTGAGATTGGTCTCCGCCGCAAGCTGGATTGACTTGTAGGCCGCGTGGACGACGCGTGTACGACTGAGGGCGTCTGTATTGACGCCTTCCTTTGTGAACAGTTCGTCGACCGTGGGACCGAACCAGCGGTCCAACTCCCCTCGCTCTTCCTTGCTTTTGTTCAACTGGAGAACTTGTTTCCAAATCCCCTCCTCGCCCGGCTCACTGTCCATCATATCGACCAGACGAGCGTAGAGGAGGCCGGCAAGGGCTTGGACCTGCTTGTTGGTGAGGGGCTGAGGCCCTTCCCTGAACCGCTGCCAGTACTCATGCAGCGCAGCGTCGGCCTCCCGGTGGCGCTTCTTGGCCTCTGCGCGGTCTTTCGTATCCAGGCTGACTTTGACGGTTTTTCCCGCTTTCACCGTTCTGACAACGTCGCCAATGGGAATTGCCACCCTTCCATCCAGCGGAATATTCTTCAAATCGGAAGGCGCTCGCTGCCGAAGATAATAGACACCAGTCTTCGGATGTGGCCAAGGTCCAGGCATTCTCAAGCTCATGTGTACCACCTCTGTGTACCAGACAGGCGGCAAAAAGACCAAGAAAGTCAGATAGTTGTTCCCATTCAAAGGGATAGGCTGGTGCTGCGAGAGAGGATTGAACTCTCGACCTCTCCCTTACCAAGGGAGTGCTCTACCACTGAGCTACCGCAGCCTGCGATGGCGGCGCTTCTGCCATATCGAACCGGTAAGCGCAAGGCCAAGAAAAACCCAAAGCGTCGCACGCTATTCTTGCCAGCAATTATGCGGCTCGAAGCGGCATGCGCGGCTGATCCACAGCCCGAAAGCGCGTCGAGATCTTTCAGATTCGCTCCATGCGCTTTAGGTTTTTGATTTTACGCATGTCTTTATCCCGAAACCGGTTCCCACTTTCGGGAGACATGCTTCAAACCCGCCCGGCCGGCTCTTTCATGACATCGCCAGGCCAAAATGCTACCCATTGCGGAATCGCAGCCGGCTGATCACCGGTCGGGGATTGAACGATGGGCGAGAAGACAAATCCACCGAAAAAAGGCGAAGCCGCGCGCAAGGAACGGCTGGCCGAGGCGTTGCGCGCCAATCTGCAGAAGCGCAAGGCGCAGACGCGGTCGCGGCGCGCGGGCGATGCCGATCAGCGGTCGGAAGGCTTGCCGGCTGCTGGAAAAATGCACAAGGACTGACCAAATCAGCCATACTGCCTGGCCATAGTCGGTCCGGTTTCAGGAAAATCCTATTTCTTGAACCAAGCCGGCCAATGGTCTAAGCCGGGCATACTCAACCGATTGAAGCGGCCTGTTCGGGCCGAGGGGACATTTTCTTATGGATCGCATCAGAATTGTCGGCGGCAACGAGCTGGCCGGTACCATTCCGATCTCGGGCGCCAAGAACGCGGCATTGCCGCTGATGATCGCCTCGCTGCTCACCGACGACACGCTGACGCTCGAAAACGTGCCGCATCTGGCCGATGTCGAGCAGCTGATCCGCATCCTCGGCAATCACGGCGTCGATTATTCCGTCAACGGACGGCGCGAGAGCCAACAGAAAGGCTATTCGCGCACGATCAATTTTTCGGCCCGCAACATCGTCGACACCACCGCGCCTTACGAACTGGTGTCGAAGATGCGCGCCTCTTTCTGGGTGATCGGCCCGCTGCTTGCCCGCATGGGCGAGGCCAAGGTGTCGCTGCCCGGTGGCTGCGCCATCGGCACGCGCCCGGTCGATCTGTTCCTCGAAGGTCTGCAGGCACTGGACGCCGAGCTCGACGTCGACAACGGCTATGTCGTGGCCAAGACCCGGAACGGCCGCCTCCACGGCAATCGCTACGTGTTTCCGAAAGTGTCGGTCGGCGCCACCCACGTGCTGATGATGGCGGCCTCGCTCGCCAAGGGCGAGACGGTGCTGGAAAATGCCGCGCGCGAGCCGGAAATCGTCAATCTCGCCGAGTGCCTGATCGCCATGGGCGCCAAGATCCACGGCGCCGGCACCTCGACCATCACCATCCAGGGCGTCGAGGCGCTTTCTGGCGCTCGCGTGCGCGTCATTCCGGACCGCATCGAGACCGGCACCTATGCCATGGCGGTGGCGATGACAGGCGGCGACGTGATGCTGGAAGGCGCGCGGCCCGACCTGTTGCAGACGGCGCTCGACGTTCTCGTCGAGACCGGCGCCGAGATCACGCCGACCAATGAGGGCATCCGCGTCAAGCGCAACGGCGCCGGCATTGCGCCGGTCGACGTGACCACCGCCCCCTTCCCCGCCTTCCCCACGGACCTGCAAGCGCAGTTCATGGGTCTGATGACGATGGCCAAGGGCAAGTCGCGCATCACCGAGACGATCTTCGAGAACCGCTTCATGCACGTTCAGGAACTCGCGCGCCTCGGCGCCCACATCACGCTCTCCGGCCAGACGGCGATCGTCGACGGCGTCGCCAAGCTCAAGGGCGCTCCCGTGATGGCGACCGACCTGCGCGCCTCGGTGTCGCTTGTCATCGCCGGCCTTGCGGCCGAGGGCGAGACCACGGTCAACCGCGTCTATCATCTCGACCGCGGCTTCGAGCGGCTGGAAGAGAAGCTCTCCGGCTGCGGCGCGGTGATCGAGCGCATTTCGGGCTGAGTGATCGCAAGGCAAGCCTTGCGAATAAGAGCGGTCTTCCCCTGCTGGAGCCCAAAGGCTCAGGTCGGCGCAGCCCCTCATCCGCCCTGCCGGGCACCTTCCCCCCGTAAACGGGGAGAAGGCCGTGACTGCAGACTTGGCGCCCTTCCTGCGCCGTTTGCGATTGGCGAAATCGCTCCTTCTCCCCGTCACTATACGGGGAGAAGTGCCCGGCAGGGCGATGAGGGGCAGCGCGGACCTGACGTGATTGCCTTCTGCTGTGTCCGTGCCGAGGTTGCACGGACCGGAAAGACCGCATAACAGAGGCTGAAACCAACCTTCAGGTGCGCATTCCGCATGGCAGCTCTCAAGCTCATCGCGCTCGACGAACAGGATCTGAGCATCGTCTCGGCGCATGTCCAGGACGCCGTGATGAAGGTCTCCGACCTCGAATATCTGCCGGCGGCCAAGCGCTTCGTGCTGACCATGAACCGTTTCGTCTGGGAGGCGAAATCCGGTCTGTTCCGTCAGCACAATGAACGGCGGCAGAGCGTTCTGCATTTCGACCGCGTGCTCGGCGCCAAGACCAGCGGCATTGCGCGCGACAAGCCGGCCGAGGTGCTGTCGCTGCTGGCGGTCAGCTTCATCGCCATCAGCAAGCCGGCCGGCATCGTCGAATTGGTGTTTTCGGGCGGCGGCACCATCATGCTCGACGTCGAATGCGTCGAGGCGCGGCTCGCCGATGTCGGCGGCTCCTGGGAAGCCTCCTCGCGCCCCGTGCACAGAGGCTAAACGCAATGGCCATCACACTCCGTCAGCAGGACGCCGATTTCGAGCAGCGCTTTTCGGCCTTCCTCACCACCAAGCGCGAGGTTTCGGCCGATGTCGAGGCCGTGGTGCGCGATATCGTCGCCCGCGTACGCGCCGAAGGCGACAAGGCGCTGATCGACTACACGCTGAAGTTCGACAAGGCCGATCTCGGCGCGCTCGGCATCGCCGTGTCGAAGGACGACATCGCCAAGGCCTATGAAACGGCCGATCCGGCGACCGTCGAGGCGCTCAAATTCGCGCGCGACCGTATCCGTTCGCATCATGAGCGGCAGAAGCCGAAGGACGACCGCTACACGGATGCCGCCGGCGTCGAGCTCGGCTCGCGATGGACCGCGATCGAAGCCGTCGGCCTTTACGTGCCGGGCGGCACGGCGAGCTATCCGAGCTCGGTGCTGATGAACGCCGTGCCGGCCAAGGTCGCCGGCGTCGAACGCATCGTCATCGTGGTGCCGGCCTCGGGCGGCGTCATCAATCCGCTGGTGCTGGTGGCCGCCGACCTTGCCGGCGTTTCGGAGATCTACCGTGTCGGCGGCGCGCAGGCCGTTGCGGCGCTCGCCTACGGCACCGAGACAATCAGGCCGGTCGCCAAGATCGTCGGTCCCGGCAATGCCTATGTCGCGGCGGCCAAGCGCCAGGTGTTCGGCACGGTCGGCATCGACATGATCGCCGGGCCGTCGGAAGTGCTGGTGGTGGCCGATGCCGACAACGATCCGGACTGGATCGCCGCCGACCTCTTGGCGCAGGCCGAGCATGACGTTTCGGCGCAGTCGATCCTGATCACCGACGACGCAGACTTCGGCAGGGCGGTCGAGCAGGCCGTCGAACGCCAGCTGAAAGTTCTGCCGCGCGGCGAGACGGCGGCCGCGAGCTGGCGCGATTTCGGCGCGGTCATCCTGGTGCCGACGCTCGAGGCCTCGCTGCCGCTGGTCGACAGGATCGCGGCCGAGCATGTCGAGCTTGCCTTCGACGATGCCGAGGCATTCCTTGCCAGGATGCGCAACGCAGGCGCCGTGTTTATCGGCCGACACACGCCCGAAGTCATCGGCGACTATGTCGGCGGCTCCAACCACGTTCTGCCGACGGCACGCTCAGCGCGCTTTTCCTCCGGGCTGTCGGTGCTCGATTTCGTCAAGCGCAGCTCGATCCTGAAGCTCGGGCCGGAGCAGCTCAAGGCGCTGGCGCCCGCCGCGATCGCGCTCGCCAAGGCCGAAGGACTCGACGCGCATGCCCGCTCCGTCGCGATCAGGTTGAACATGTAGCGATGTCCGGCCACAACCAAACCCGCGACAGGCTGATCGACGTCGAGCTCGACGAATCGATCGGACGTTCGACGCCCGACGTCGAGCACGAGCGGGCCGTGGCGATCTTCGACCTCATCGAGGAGAACAGTTTCCGGCCGGTCAATGATGACGGCGCGGGCCCTTACAGGCTCAAGCTCTCGCTGGCCGAGTCCCGCCTGGTCTTCGCCGTCAGCCGCGAGAACGGCGCCGAGGTGGTCACCCACATCCTGTCGCTGACGCCGCTGAGGCGCATCGTCAAGGACTATTACCTGATATGCGAAAGCTATTACGAGGCCATCCGCTCCTCGACGCCGAGCCATATCGAGGCGATCGACATGGGCAGGCGCGGCCTGCACAATGAGGGCTCGCAAACCCTGATGGACCGGCTCGCCGGCAAGATCGAGATCGACTTCGACACGGCGCGACGGCTGTTCACGCTGGTCTGCGTGCTGCACTGGCGGGGCTAATCCTGGCGACCCTGCCCCATTCGATCCTGTTTTTGTGCGGCATGAATGCCGTGCGCTCGCCGATCGCCGAACAATTGGCGCGCCGCATGCTGCCCGCCACCACCTTCGTGGCTTCGGCCGGCGTGCGCGCCGGCGAGCGCGATCCGTTCGTCGATGCGGTGCTCGCCGAAGAAGGCCTTTCGCTTGGCGAGCGCCAGCCCAGGACGCTGGAGGATATGGAGGACGATTATTTCGACCTGATCGTGACGCTGGCGCCGGAGGCGCACCATGCGGCGCTCGAGCTCACCCGCTCGCTCGCCGTCGAGGTCGAATACTGGCCGATGCCCGACCCGACCGACACAGGCGGGACGCGCGAGCACATCATGGCCGCCTACCGCGATGTGCGCGAGCGGCTGAAAGCGCGCATAAGCCGACGTTTCTTGCTTCCTGAAGCAAAAAACCCGGCCGATTAAGCATGTTCACAAGCGGACGATTATCATATAGGTTCCGCCGCAAATTCCGGCTGGAGTCGGATGATTTTCGGGTCTGTTCGACCCGAAATCATCCGACTTCAGATCAAGAGTAGAGCATGATGTCGTCCGAAAACCGCTTCGGCATCATGCTCTAGGCGCCGGAGCGCAATCCAAGCAAAGGTATCGAATGCCGAAGGAAGAAGTCCTCGAATTTCCGGGCGTGGTCACGGAACTGTTGCCCAATGCGATGTTCAGGGTGAAGCTCGAAAACGAGCACGAGATCATCGCCCACACGGCCGGCCGCATGCGCAAGAACCGCATCCGCGTGCTGACCGGCGACAAGGTCCTGGTCGAGATGACGCCTTACGACCTGACCAAGGGCCGCATCACCTACCGTTTCAAATAGCAAATCGGCGTCAAGCGCGATGAGCACCCTGCAGAAGCTCGTGCTTGCCTCGGGTTCGCCGCGCCGCATCGAACTCTTGCAGCAGGCCGGCATCGAGCCGGACCGTATTCTGCCCGCCGATGTCGACGAGACGCCGCTGCGCGCCGAGCATCCGCGCTCGCTGGCCAAGCGTCTTTGCAAGGACAAGGCCGAAAAGGCACTGGCCTCGCTGAAAAGCGAGGAAGACTATGCGCCCGCCTTCATCCTCGCCGCCGACACGGTGGTGGCGGTAGGGCGGCGCATCCTGCCCAAGGCCGAGACGATCGACGACGCCATCAATTGCCTCGGCCTGCTTTCCGGCCGCTCGCACCGGGTCTATTCCGGCATCTGCCTGATCACGCCCGGCGGCAAGCTGCGCCAGCGGCTGGTGGAGACCAGGGTTCGCTTCAAGCGGCTGCCGCGCGAGGAGATCGACGCCTATGTCGCCTCGGGCGAATGGCGCGGCAAGGCCGGCGGCTATGCGGTACAGGGCCTGGCCGGCTCCTTCGTCGTCAAGCTGGTCGGCTCCTATACCAATGTGGTCGGCCTGCCGCTCTACGAGAGCGTGGCGCTGCTTTCCGGCGAAGGCTTCAAGGCGCACAAGAACTGGCACGTCGCGCGGCCATGAGCATCGTCTACACATGAGTTCGGGCGACAAGGTCACGCCGCTGAGGCCGAAGCGGCCCTGCCCCGAATGCGGCAAACCGTCGGCGCGCGAGCATTATCCGTTCTGCTCGGCGCGCTGCAAGGACATCGACCTCAATCGCTGGCTGAAAGGCGCCTATGTCATCCCCGGCCGTGACGGGGAAGAGGAAGAGGACGACGCGCCCAAGCCAAGTCCCTCGCCCAAGGACGAGGATTGAGCGGCGGCTGTCGCTCAATCCAGCGATTTTTCTTTCCCGAAAAGCCGACACCTAAGCTAAGTGCTTGTTTTCACGCAACTCAGGAGCAGGAAAGAGCCGCGCGTTTTTCCGGGAATTGCACTTGTTTTTTTAGCAATTCCGGGGCGGAAAACCGCTGCGCACTTTTCCTGGAATTGCTCTTGTTTTTGCGCAATTCCCGGGCGGAAAACCGCTGCGCACTTTTCCTGGAATTGCGCTTGTTTTTGCGCAATTCCCGGGCGGAAAACCGCTGCGCACTTTTCCTGGAATTGCTCTGGACAGCCAAGATACCCGTGCTATAACCCACGCGCTTTCAAGGGGCGCCGCCTGGTGCCTTCGTGAAACCCGGCAGGCGATCCCGTTAGCCGGCACAGGCCCAGATAGCTCAGTTGGTAGAGCAGCGGACTGAAAATCCGCGTGTCGGTGGTTCGAATCCGCCTCTGGGCACCATCCCCTCTTCTCCCGACATTCCCTTTCGCCGAAGCTTCTGCGCTTCAGTCTCCGCAAATGGCTGAATTTGCTTACCTTTTCGGCGCGTATGTCGTGGTTGGGCGAATTTCATCGCAGTTCGGCAAATTTCGTCCAACGGGGCGAGGTGTTGGTATTTTTGTTGGTATCTGAGACCCTGTTGGTATCGAAGCGCCAAAACAGGAGGTCCCACAATGGCTCTCTCCGACGTGAAATGCCGCAACACCCGGCCCGCGTCCAAGCTCCAGAAGCTATCCGACGGCGGCGGGCTGCAGCTATGGGTCCAGCCGTCGGGAACAAGGCTATGGCGCCTCGCCTATCGGTTCGACGGGAAGCAGAAGCTGCTGTCTCTGGGCAGCTATCCTGTCATTTCTCTCGCTGATGCCCGCCAAGCGCGCGATGAAGCCAAACGCCTCCTCAAGGCTGGTGCCGACCCGGCCCAGCAGCGCAAATTCCAGAAAGCTAGTTCGCCAAAAGACACCTTTCGCTCAATCGCAGACGAATATGTTGAGAAGCTGAAGAAGGAAGGACGTGCCGATCGAACGATCAGCAAAGTCAAATGGCTCCTCGACTTTGCCTATCCGACAATCGGCGACGAGTGCATTCGGGAGATCGATACCGCTACCATCCTTACCGCCCTTCGTCGCGTGGAGGTTCGCGGTCGATACGAGTCGGCCAGGCGCCTACGCTCAACAATCGGCACTGTGTTTCGATTCGCAATCGCGACAGCACGCGCCGAGGCAGATCCGACGATCGCCCTCAGGGGCGCGCTCATCAGCCCGACGGTCACGCCTCGTGCCGCGATTACCGATCCTAAGGCCTTGGGCGGCTTGCTGAGGGCGGTGGATGCATTTGACGGACAGCCAACAACCAGAGCCGCCCTGAGGCTGATGGCAATGCTGTTTCCCCGCCCGGGTGAGCTGCGCGCGGCAGAATGGGGAGAGTTCGATTTCGAAAGCTCGGTGTGGATCATTCCTGAAGCACGCATGAAAATGCGAAGGCCGCACCGCGTACCCCTTTCAAAGCAGGCAGTAAGCGTCCTGACCTCGCTTAAAGAACTCTCTGGTGGTGGATCGCTGCTGTTTCCTAGTGTTCGATCGGATTCGCGTCCGATTTCCGACAACACACTTAACGCCGCGCTGCGCCGTATGGGCTACGGCAAGGAGGAAGCTACCGCGCACGGTTTTCGAGCAACGGCATCAACCCTGCTAAACGAATGCGGAAAATGGCATCCGGACGCCATCGAACGGCAGCTGGCCCACATTGAGAACAACAACGTTCGTCGTGCCTACGCCCGGGCAGAGCATTGGGAAGAGCGCGTCAAGATGATGCAATGGTGGGCCGATTACCTGGATGAACTCGAGAGCAAAAACGCGCGGGTAATCTCAATCGTGGGGCGCGGCAAGCCTGTTGTCCATACACGACCGCGGGAGTCCACTCGGAACCCAACAGCCACAGTTCACCAAAAATCGAGGCGAATCTTCAACCTCCGAAAATCACATTAACAGCCGAAGATGCCGAAGATGCCGAAGCTGGCGTGAGATGGTGGGTCCGGTATATCCTTATCTCGTATGGTCTGGCGGGCCTAGTTGCAAGAATTCGGATTGAGGGTCCGCGCTGCGCGAGACCACGTCGACCTGAAAAGGATAAGATGCAAGTACGTTGGTTGCGGGGACAGGCTTCGAGCTTTGTCCAAACTTCTCCAATTCCATGGTTTTGCCGAGGATCGACAAAGTCAAGGATGCCGATCAGTTCGGCGTAGCTCTCCCTCGCAGCAATTTCGTGGTGGGGACCTATCACGCCGTGGTTTAGATTAATCCCATCGCTGGCACCCCAACGCACGTTCGATAACGGTCTGGAAGATCCGGATTTGGGCGGGGCGAAACGGACGTACTCCTCGGCAGCGTCTCCCCCAGTCCTCCAGGTGCGCTATGCCGCCTTCCCCCGCTATTTTCTTTGAAATTCTCAAAATATGTGTACTCTAAATACCCCAAACGAGGCAACATCAAAGAGCCACCCTCGTCTCTTTGATAACGATCTATCATGATTACCATGGGTACACTGAAAGAAGACAAGCTAAAGAGCGTTCTCGAAGCCGTCCCCGCCGGCTTTGTCGTGGACGCGCCCTGGCTGGAAGCCCACGGCGTCAGCCGCTTCCTGACCCGCAAGTATATAGACAGCGGCTGGCTGGAGCGGCTTGAGCGCGGCGTATTTCGCCGCCCGGCGCCGCAACCCATCCCGCTCGACTGGCAAACTTGCCTGCTGTCCCTCCAGCACATCATGAACTATCAAATCCACGCGGGCGGCGTCACCGCGCTAGCCTTGCAAGGGTTCAGCCACTACCTGCCGCTCGGGGGCCGCGCCCGAGCCTGGCTGTACGGCGACGGAATGCCGACATGGCTGCCGCGCCTGAAGCTCGATGCGCCGCTGATCACCCGTGGCCTGTCACTGTTCGGCGATCCCACTCTCGGGCTAACGGACAACAAATCAGGTGACCCGGGTACGACGCTGCCCTGGGGATGGGCCTTGCGTCTCTCGTCCCCGGAACGCGCCATCATTGAAGCGCTGGACGAGTTGCCGGACAACGAAAGCTTTCACAACCTCGACATGGTGTTTGAAGGGCTTGCGACGCTAAGCCCGCGCCGGCTCACGGCGCTGTTGCAGAGCTGCCGGAAGATCAAGGTCATACGCCTGTTCTTCGTCTTTGCCGACCGCCACAATCACGCGTGGCGGCAGCATCTGAATCCCGATGAGTTCCAGTTCGGCACCGGAGACCGCGCCCTGGTGAAGGGCGGCAAAATTCACCCCCGGTACCGCATCATGGTGCCGACGGAGTTTGTTCAAGCGAAAAAGGATGGTGCCGATGGCCCGTGAAGTCTACGCCGCCCAGGTCGGCCTTCTCGTCCGCCTGCTGCCCTTCATCGCACAGGAGGAAGTGTTCGCCCTTAAAGGCGGGACCGCCATCAACCTGTTCTACCGGGATATGCCGCGCCTTTCAGTGGATATCGACCTCACCTACCTGCCGGTACGCGAGCGGGCCGAGAGCCTTGCCGACATCGACGAAACGCTCAACCGGATCGTCGCCGCCGCCACACGCGGCATACCCAAGCTCGATGCCCGCCGCATCGAGGGGGGCGGCGGCGGCGCGACCCGCATCCGCGCGCACCTTGATGGTGCCGAGGTCAAGATAGAAACCTCACCCGTGACGCGCGGCGTCGTCCACGATCCCGAGAAGCGCACCGTATCGCCCGCCGTCGAGGACGAGTTCGGCTTCGCTTCGATTCAGGTTGTGTCATTCGAGGACTTGTTCGGAGGCAAGCTTCACGCGGCCGTTGATCGCCAGCATCCGCGCGACCTGTTCGACGTGAAGCTGCTGTACGAAAACGAAGGCTTTACCGATGCGCTGTTCCGCACGTTCCTGGTTTATGTGGCGAGTTCGCCCCGGCCGGTACAGGAACTGATTAAGCCGAATCTCAGCCCGCTCGACAAACCCTTCGTGCAGGAGTTCGCCGGTATGACCACGATCCCGGTCACCATCGAAGATCTCGCCGCGGCCCGGGACCGGCTGCTGGCGGACATTGACAGCCGGATGGACGACACCGCGCGCGAATTCCTGATCGCGCTGCACGACGGCGAACCGGACTTCGAGGCCATCGGCCTGCCCCTGGCTGCTAACCTCCCCGCGATCCGCTGGAAGCTCCTGAACCTGAAAAAGCTCATAGCGGAAAATCCGGACAAGCATGCTGAACAGAAGGCAGAGCTTCTAGAAAAGCTTTCCCGCTAAAGGGACCATCGCAGAGTGAAAATGGAGGGCTCCTGGCGCTTTGACATACCCGGTCCCCATATCGCTGGAAACCGTGCGCGCATTCGACACGAGTCCTGCGTATGCGGCGACAGATTGCGGACTTGCATGTCGTTGTCATGCGCAACGGAAGCGGGGTCATCAAACGGCTCCTTGGAATAGAGGTGGCGCTGCGCGTGGGCAGCAGCGTCACCTTGCCTGAAGCAAGTCCCTATGAGCCGGCCGATTACGTCCGACCAATCAGGCCAGGATGCCTCGCCTGCACTGGATTAATGACCTCCGAGCAAGACTTTCCCGCGAAGCGAGTTCGTCAATTTGATACTTAACCGTCAATCACGATAAACCGGAGATATCGACCTAGCGCATAGAACCTGCGCCCGCCCCTCGATAACAGTCCTCAAGATAACGCGCTCAAAGTCCGGGCTGCGATCCATCCGTTTCCCACCTCGCTACCAGTTTGCACCGAATCGGCTTGGCCAACGGCTTCCGCCTTACGTGACCTTCTTTTCTAAATGAGGACGATCTCGTCGCTGCGGAAACCGTACAGGGATAGACTTTGTGCTTCGACACCAACACGCCCGGGGTATAAGGACTCCTCGACATAACAAGCCGTCCAACCTTTGGAATGCTCACGTCGCCGCAGGCACCAGCCACAGGGGCGGCGTCCATGAAAAATGACGGAATTTCGTATCCGCCACGAGGCCTTTCTCGTGAAGAGTCGGCCCGGTATGTTGGTGTTGGATCGACTCTTTTTGATGAGATGGTCGCTGATGGACGTATGCCAAAACCTAAGCGCATCAACAGCCGTGCCGTCTGGGATCGTGTAGCTCTCGACATCGCCTTCACGTCGTTGCCCGACAAAGACAACGGTCTCCAAGAGTTGTTGGAGCGAAGCAGGCGAGACGAGCAAAAAAGATAAGAAATACGCTGATTGCGTATACGCTGAATGCGTAGTAAAGTATCGAGAAGGCGTTACGTGAGCGAGAACGAGAAGCTTGCCCAAGAAGTGAAAGCCTGGCGGGCCAAGGAAGGGCTTACTGCCGAAGCTGCGGCCAAGGCGTTTGGAATACCGAAGCGCACGTTTGAGGGGATCGAGCAAGGCAGAGGCTTCCCATATCCCCTCCTCCTGCGCGTTGCGATGAAAAGCAATGCTCTTTCACTCAAGGCAATGCAGGAGAAATCATCGCTTAGCGACTAACTTCAGCAGAATTGCCGGCGGGAGACTTCAATGGCCAGACCCTTCAAGGACGACAGCTATCCCGGCGTCTCTTCGCGGATCAAGAACGGCAAGATCGTTTATCGCTATCGGGCCAAAGGCATGCCGGAAATCCGGCTTCCCGGTAAGCCGGGTGATCCGGAATTCGAAGCCGAATTTCAAAGGGCGACGCAGGGTTTAGGGAAGAATGCTGCGATCATCGATCTGCCTGGCCGAGCGCTACCAAAAACCTTCGGCCATGCGGCGCGCCGGCTTGAGACGACTATGGAGTGGCTGGATTATGACGAAGCCACGCAGCGCAAGAACGTGCGCCTGATAGAGCGCTTTCTGAACCTGAAGGTTGATCCAAAATACCCACTGACCTGGCGCGATACGCCGGTCGAACACCTCGACGCGGATCGGCTTCGCGCGATCATCGAAGGCATCTTTGCGACAAATCGTACGGTTGCCAAGCACATGCTGGTAGCCATCAAGAAACTGCTGTGGGTCGCGATCAAGGTTGAGAAATGGATCAAGCCGCAAGACGATCCCTCGCTATCTATTCGTGTGCGTGTGCCCAAGTCCACCAGCAATCCTGCTTGGCCGGTCGCAATCCGCGGGAAATTCGAGGCTCGGCATCCGATCGGCACGGCCGCGCGCACATGTTACGCGCTGGGTTTCTGGCTCGGAAACCGGCGCGGCGATATCGCCGCTCTGGAGTGGGAGGACCTCGTCACCGAGGAGATTGAACTGTTCGACGGCTCGCTCGAGTTGATCGAAGCGTTTGCCTTCCGTCAAAGGAAGAACCGCAACCGCCACGGCGGAAGGGAGATGTTCATTCCAATCGTCGACAAGCTGGCGGCGGCTCTGGAGCCGCTCGACCGATCGCAGGGCGGCACCGTTTTGAAAACTTCCTACAAGCGGGCGTTCTCCGAAAAGAGCCTGACCGGCATGATGCAGCATTGGACCCGCCAGGCGGGAATTCCGGACGGCTACACGCTTCATGGCTTGCGTCGCACCTTCGGCACCTACCTGGCTGAATGCAACATCCAGGCGAGAGCCATCATGGAGGCGATGGGCCATTCCTCCATGACCGTGACTGACGACTATGTGCGTGAGGCAAACAAGAAGCGGATCGCGGTGGATATCGCTCGGGCCATCAATCAGCGCGAGGCCAAACGCGATGCCATGCAGCAGCGAACTGTCCTGCGAGTCGTCAAGTGATCAGATAATCGAGCCGGAACAAACCGTGGCCGACGTTGCATAGCTGGGCCCATAATGGGCCCAAAACGTTTTGGGCCGAGGCCAGTTTTCATCAATGAAATCAAAGGTCATGGTGGGCCCGGAGGGACTCGAACCCCCAACCAAGCGGTTATGAGCCGCCGGCTCTAACCATTGAGCTACAGGCCCCACGCGCGCTGGCTTAGTGTTTTTCTTGTCGTCGCACAAGGCTTTCGAAAGCGCTGGCACAAAACGCCAAAATCAGCCCATATTCGCGCCGTAGAGCGGCCTGCGCCCATAGGGCGCGAAACAGGTCCGGCCCTTGCGCCGCACTGCCGGGAACGATGCCTTTGCGGGTCGAGGCAGATGCGGCTCAGGGCTGTGGACCGCAGACTTCGAGGAGTTTTCATGACCAGACATTTTTTGCCCATCGCGCTCGCTGCCGCGGTCGCGTTTCCGGCGCTGGCAAGCGCCGCCGACACCCAGCCGCCGCCCCGCATCATCGTGTCGGGCGAAGGCGAAGCGACGGTGGCGCCGGACATGGCGATCCTTTCGCTCAGCGTCATGCGCGAGGCCAAGAGCGCGCGCGAAGCGCTCGATGCCAATAATGACGCCATGGCGGCGGTGATCGCGGCGATGAAATCCGCGGGCATTGCCGAACGCGACCTGCAGACTGCCGGCATACAGATCAACCCGCGCTACAACTACACCAACAAGGCCGACGGCAGCCAGGAGGCGCAGCTCGTTGCCTACCAGGTGACCAACACGCTGTCGGTGCGCGTGCGCGATGTCGACAAGACGGGCGAGATTCTCGACAAGGCGGTGTCGCTGGGCGTCAATCAGGGTGGCGGCATCGCCTTCACCAATGACGATCCGAAGGCGACGATCACCGAGGCGCGCAAGAAGGCCGTCGCCGACGCCATGGCCAAGGCAAAGACGCTTGCGGAAGCGGCGGGCGTCAGCCTGGGCAAGGTGCTCGAGATCACCGACCAGAATACCGCGCCGGCGCCGATGCCGATGGCGGCCAAGTCGTTCGATGCGGCGCGTTCGGCCGTCCCGGTGCAGGCCGGCGAGAATTCCTACAACGTCCAGGTCACGGTCACCTTTGAGCTGAAGTAACGACCGGCCGGCGCCGCAGACGCGCCACCGGCACGCAAAAAAGCCCCGGAGGATCGACCCTCCGGGGCTTTTTCGAGCCGCGCCTCACCTCGAGGGGCTCCGCTAGTCGATTGATCTTCGCAGAAGATCATATCTCATAGGCGATCCCGCAGGGGGATCGTCCGCACGGGCGATCCTCGCGAAGGGTCGCCCTTTCAGCCTCAGCGATAGATGATCGGGCAGCCGCGCTCGTTGGCGAACACCACCACCACGCGGTCGCCATACTGGCGGCCGGCGACCTTCACCGTGCGACGGCTGATGTCGACGATGCGGACGCGATGCAGACCCATGCGCTCGGCTTTGTCGAGGGCGCGGTCCGGCGAGCAGCCACGCCAGTCCCGATCGCGACGCCAGTCGCGGCGATAGCCGTCGTCGTCGCCGGTGTAGATGCCGAAACGCGGGTCGTGCCTGTCCCCGAAACCGAGATAGAGGCTGTCCGCATGCGCCGGAATGGCGGCCAAGGCGCCAAGTCCGACCAGGGCCGAAAGGGCTGCCGTCTTGATCGTGTTGAACATCGTCTTCTCTCCTTGTTGTGGGCTGTCGCCCTTAGAACCGATGATGGGAAAATGCCTTTTTGCGTCTGAATTTTCCGCGAACCGGCCATTCATGTCCGGTTCATGTAAGCGCGAACCCGTCAGGGTTCGTCGCCCTTGGTGTCAAATGCGGACCTGATAGGTCCGCCCTCAAACGCGAACCCGCCCAGGTTCGTTGCTCGTAGTGCTTAAACGCGAACCCCATACGATTCGTCCTTAAACACGGGACCCTTCAGCTTTCGTCATCAATATGCGTTGCGAGCCGGTTACGGTTCGTCATCAAGGCGCGAGCCCGTCAGGGCTCGTCGTCATAACGCAAACCCCTCAGGATTCATCATCAAGGTACGAACCGGCTACGGTTCGTCATCAAGATGCGAACCGGCTACGGTTCGTCATCAAGGCGCGAACCCGTCAGGGTTCGTCGTCCAGTATATAATCAAAGTAGTCGTCTGGCTCGGCCAGATCGGTTTCCTTGGCCTTCACGCGGCCCTGGATCGAAATGCCGGCTTCGTGTACGGTCGCAGCGCTTCCCGAAACGAGCCTGTGCCACCAGTAGAGATCATGGCCCTCGGCGATGAGCCGGTAGGCGCAGGTTTTTGGCAGCCAGGTGATGGTGCGCACATTCTGCGGCGTCAGGCCGACGCAATCAGGCACCCGCGCCAAGCGATTGGCATAGTCGGAGCAACGGCAGTTCTGCGCATCGAACAGCCTGCAGCCGACGCTTGTCCAGAAGATCTCGCCCGTATCCTCGTCCTCGAGCTTCGACAGGCAGCATTTGCCGCAGCCGTCGCATAGCGATTCCCATTCGGCCGGGGTCATCGCCTCAAGCGTCTTCGTTTTCCAGAATGGCGCGGTCATTTTGCTGGATTTGGCCCTCCACGGCCTTTCGGTCAAGCGCTGCGGTGACGAGCGACCCAGTATCAACATTAGAAAAACACGAAATTGCCTTCAAAAGGCCGGCCAGGCATCCTTGGCTGGCGCCAATGCCTGGCGGAACCAATTGCGGTTGACGAAAGTTTGGGCAGGGATGGGACCCCACTAGGAGAAAATTGATATGAAACGCCAACCACGGATTCTGGCGGGCACGGCAATCGGCCTGCTTATGGCGTCCGCGCCGTTGGGCGCGTACCCGCTGCAGGGGGGTGCCGCTTCCGGCAGCCTGCACGGCGCGCCGCTCGTGCTGGCCCAGGCCGCTTGCGCCGAAGGCCAGTCGGCCGAGGAATGCGCACAGGGCGGAGCCGAGCAGCCGCGCAAAAGGAAGCGCGAACAGCAGCAGCAAAGCGAGTCGGCGCCGGCTACCGAACAAGCGGCACCTGCCGAGCCCGAGCAGAAGCCGCGCCGGAAGCGGCAAGAGCAGCAGCAGATGGACAATGGCCAATCCGGGGAAGCTGCCCCGGCCGAGCAGCAATTCAAGCCGCGCAAGAAACGCGACCAGCAGCAGCAGACCGAGGCTGCGCCCGCCGATCAAGGCGGCCAGCCTGCAACCGACGAGCAGCAATTCAAGCCGCGCAAGAAGCGTGACCAGTTGCAGCAGACCGAGGCCGCGCCCGCCGACCAGGGTGGCCAGCCGGCGACCGACGAGCAGCAGCCGCGCAAGAAGAAGCGCAACCAGCAGAAGGAAGCCGCGCCGGCCGAACAGCCTGCTGAGCAGGCCGCGCCTGCCGCAACAGACCAGCTACAGGGCGACCAGCAAGGCAACCAGGGCCGCAAGAAGCGCAAACGCGATCAGCAGCAGGGCCAACCCGCCGGCCAGGCCGGCGAGCAGGTCGCCCCGGCTGAACAGACCGCTCCCGCCAATGACAACCAGCAAGGCGGCAATCAGCTCAGGAAGAGGCACAAGCAGAACCAGCAGGGCGAGACCGCCCCTGCCGAGCAGACGCAGACCAACGAGCCGGCCAAAAAGCCGGCGCCGGCAGGTGAACCTGTGCCGCAGGCCGAACCGCTGCAGAATGGCGAGCAGCCGGTCCAGGGCGAACAGGCCCAGGACAAGAAGAAGCGCGGCAAGAAACCGGCTGCCGAACAGCCGGCAAACGGTGAACAGCCCGCGACCGGCGAGCAAACCAAGACTGGCCAGCCTGCCACCGGCGAGCAGCAGCCGGGCATCGGCGATCAGCCAGCGAACAACAACGAACCGGCCAACGGCGGCAATGCCGCACAGGGCGAAACCGCCAACCCGAACGAGGCGCCGATTCTGGACAGCCAGAAGGATGCCTTCCGCAAGCGTCGTGGCGGCCAGAACGGCGGTGCCCAGACCGGCGGTGCCCAGACCGGCGGCGCTCAAACCGAAAATGGTCAGGCCGGCAATGGCCGCAACGCCAATCAGGCCGGACAGCAGCAGGGTGGCCAACAGGCGCAGCAGCCTGCCCCGGTCGATCAGGGCCCGCCACCCACCGACGACAAGACGGCGCAGCAGGCGATCCAGCCTGAAAAGATCGCTCCCGTCACCGAGGAAAAGGGCAAGCGCGTCGACCTGACGCCGCAGGACGTTGTCCGCGAACGCCGGCGGCCGCAGGGTGCTGATGTGGTCAAGCAGCTCGGAGACCGCGTGATCCTCCAGTTCAACAACCAGACATTCGTGGAGAGCAACGAGGCACCTCGCATCACGCGCGGCGCCAGAGACGTCTACTACGAGGATCTTTCGGGCGGCCGAACCCGCGAAATCGTGGAGCGCGACAACGGCGTCAGGATCGTCACCATCCGCAACCGCAATGGCGATGTCGTCAGGCGTTCGCGCATTACGCCGGACGGGCGCGAATATGTGCTGAGCTATGTCGACGAGCGTTATTACAACGATGTCGACGAGTGGCGCGATCCCGGCGACGACCTGCCGCCGATGCGGCTCGACATGCCCCGCCGGGACTACATTCTCGATTCCGAGGATGTCGAAAGCGACGACGACTACTACACCTTCCTTGAGCAGCCGCCGGTGGAGAGGGTGCAGCGCCTCTACTCGATCGACGAGGTGAAACGGTCGGCCCGCGTGCGCGATATCGCCCGGCGCATCGATCTCGACACGCTGAACTTCGACTTCGGCTCGGCCACGATCTCCGACACCGAGGTGCAGAAGCTCGATGGCGTCGCCAGCGCCATGGAAAAACTGCTCAAGAAGAACCCGGCCGAGACCTTCCTGATCGAAGGCCACACCGACGCCGTCGGCACGCCGGATGCGAACCTCGCCCTGTCGGACCGCCGCGCCGAGGCGGTCGCCGAGGCGCTGACCAACGCCTTCGGTATCCCGGCCGAGAACCTCACCACGCAGGGCTATGGCGAGGAGTATCTCAAGGTGAACACGCCCGGGCCGAACCGCGAGAACCGGCGTGTCGCCATCCGCCGCATCACCTCGCTGGTGGCGCCGGTGGCGAGCAACAGTGACCAGCAATGAGCGTTGGATTTCAAGATCCTGATCGGATTTCTGGAATCAACGCTTAAGGTGAAGGCCCGTCCGCGCCGGACGGGCCTTTTCCTTTCCTGGCTCAAGAAGATTTGTCCTGTCGACTGGAGCTAACTCATTGAATTGCCGCATTGCGACACCCAAATTCCCTACAGGGCGTTCCCTGCCCTGTCCCGACTCCAGCGGGACATGCTGAGCCCCGCCGGGTCCCCTCCCCGGCGGGGTTTTTTGTCTTGAAAACCGGGCCTGTCTGGCCGAAATAACCTCTATCGCAACTCGACCGGAACCCTTCATGAAGCGTCTCGAACTCGCCATCGAATCCGTCATCCTCGCCTCGCGCTGGCTGCTGGTCGCCTTCTATCTCGGGCTTGGCGTGGCGCTCGCGACATATGCCTTGTCCTTCGGCAAGAAGCTTTACGAGTTTGTGATCAGCGCCTTCACGCTCGGTGACACCGACACCATCCTGAAGATGCTCGGCCTGATCGATGCGGCGCTGGTCGCCTCGCTGGTGGTGATGGTGATCATCTCGGGCTACGAGAACTTCGTCAGCCGCTTCGACGAGCAGGACGGCGAGGTGCATTGGCTGGGAACGATCGATGTCGGCTCGTTGAAGGTCAAGGTCGCCTCGACCATCGTCGCGATCTCCTCCATCCACCTGCTGCAGGTCTTCCTCAACCACGCTTCCTACACGACGGAGCAGCTGATGTGGCTGACCATCATGCATCTGGCCTTTGTCTTTTCGGCGCTGATGCTGGCCTATATCGACCGGGTGATGGCGCTGGCCAAAGGCAAGAAGGCCGAGGCGGCGGAATAGACCGCCGAAGCCCGTCAGTAGATTCTTTTGACCTTGGTCTGCGAGTTCGCAAACACCTCGTCTGGAACGAAGAAGTCTCCCGCGAGCTGATCGGCCGCGTCCGGTGCGTAGATCGAGAAATCCGTGACGCCTTCGGCGCGCAGCACCTCCTCGTCGATGTAGAAGTTGCCGGTCGCCTCGCGCGACGGTCGCAGGAAGATCGCATGCGCGGCATCGGCCATGATGTCGGGCGAGCGGCTCATCGCCGCCACCGTCGCGCCGCCCAGAAGGTTGCGCACCGCCGCCGTGTCGATGGTCGAGATCGGCCATAGCGAATTGACGGCGATGCCGTCCTTGGCAAACTCCGCGCTCATGCCGAGCGTGCACATCGACATGCCGAACTTCGCCATCGTGTAGGCGACATGGTTCTTGAACCACTTGGCCTTCATGTCGAGCGGCGGCGCCAGATTCAGGATGTGAGGGTTCTTGGCCAACTTCAGGTGCGGAATGCACATTTTGGAAACCAGGAAGGTGCCGCGCGTGTTGATCTGGTGCATCAGGTCGTAGCGCTTCATGTCGGTCTCCAGCGTGCCGGTGAGCTGGATGGCGCTGGCATTGTTGACGCAGATGTCGATGCCGCCGAACCGCTCGACGGTTTTCGCCACCGCATCGGCGACCTGCGCCTCGTCGCGGATGTCGCAGAGCACCGGCAGCGCCTTGCCGCCGGCCTGCTCGATTTCTTGCGCCGCGGTGTAGATGGTGCCCGGCAGCTTCGGATGCGGCTCGGCGGTCTTGGCCGCGATCGTCACATTGGCGCCGTCGCGCGCTGCCCTGAGCGCGATCGCCAACCCGATGCCGCGCGATCCGCCCGAGATGAACAGCGTCTTTCCGTTGAGCGACATCCTTCGCCTCCCTCTTCGATGTGGAGGCAAATTGCGCGGCGGACAGTCGTGGCGCAAGACCCAACGAACCAATCGGCGATTACGCTGCGTCGTGCAGGGGAAGCCTAGACCAGCACCAGCCCTTGCCGCATCGCGATCGCGATCGCGTCGGTCCGGTTGGCGGCGCCGAGCTTGATCAGAATGGCGGCGACGTGGAACTTCGCCGTGTGCACCGAAATGTTGAGCCGCCGGGCGATCACCTTGTTCGGCGCGCCTTCGGCCAGCAGAGCCAGCACTTCCGCCTCACGCGGCGACAGGGCCGGGCGGGCCTGGTTGTCGTCAGGCGTCTCTTCCCTGGCAAGCTCGTCATCGTGGAAATCGCCATGCGCGATCTCCAACGGCGGTGCCTTGCCGACGCGGTAGCCTGACGCCGCCAGTCGCGCCGCAGCGGCGATCAGCAGGCCATCGGCGAAGGCAGGCAGCACGGCCAGCACATTGTCGGCCACCCGCTGGCTGGCCGCACGCCGCGAAAGCAGGACGATGGGCGTGCCCGAACTGACGACCCGGCTTTCCAGGCCGGCCTCATCGGCGATGGCGACATCCGCCATCTGGCCGACGCCGCTTCCAGCCAAGGCCGGCGCCAGATCGTCGCTCGCGGCCAGCGCATCGGCAAGCTGCTCGGCGCGCCCAGCGTCGCCGAGCGCGATCAACACCGTCAGCCGGTGAGTTGCCGGCTCCGGTCTTGCAATCGTCTGTGCCGCGCTGCTTACCATCGATCCTCTCAGCTCAGCGGCTTCTCGCCGATGGTGATCGAAACGTCGCGCTCGGCGCCGCCGCTCGAAACACCCAGCGTCACGGTGGTACCGGCGCTGTCCGGCCCGAGCTTGCGGATCAGCTCGCGCGGTCCGTGCACGGCCTCGCCGTTCCAGGCGACGACGATGTCGCCGACATGCAGGCCGGCGGCCTTGGCCGGACCGTTGTCGTCGAGGCTCATCACCATGGCGCCTTTGGTGTCGCCATTGCGGATCGGGTGCAGCCCGGCGCCGAGATAGCCGCGCGCGACATGACCCTTTTCGCGCAGCGTCGCCACCGCCCGCTCGATCGTCTCGTAAGGCATGACCAGCGCCCGCCGGCGCGGTCCGAACAACAGCATGCCGATCAGCCCGCCCTTGGCGTCGAGCACCGGCCCGCCCTCGAAGCGGCCGCCGGTGTTGATGGCGAGATTGATGCGCCGGTCGATCGTGCCGCCACGCATCGAGCGCCAGGCCGGCCCGACCTCGCCGACCGTGCCGAACACGGCGAGCGCGGCGCCATCGCTGTTGCCAACGGCGATCGCCAGATTGCCGGGCCGCACGGCGCCGGCCTGGGCGAGTTGCGGCAAACCGGCAGCGGCGGAGGCCGGCTTCAGCAGGGCAACGCCGGTCGACGGATCGCGGCCGACAAGCTCCGCCTTCATGCTTTCGCCGGAGGCCAGCGTCAGTTCGATCTCCTCGCCGGCTTCGACCGCTTCCTCGGCGGTGACGAAGTAACCATCGCGCCAGTGGAAGGCGCTCGCGGTGCGGTGATGGTGCGTGACGAAGCTCGCCAGCGCGGGGGCGGCGGTGGCCGCGACATCGGCGATCGCGTCGGAAAAGGCACTGAGATTGAAGTCGCTCATAAGACTGTCTCCTGGGTTCTGTGACCCAGATATCGCTCCGGAACGCCGCCGGGGGTACTCGCCTGACGGCTAGTCGCCGGCTGGACTGGCCATGTGGTCAGGTCGCGGCAATCGCGACCGCTCCGCACATATAGTCATCATTGTACGAGGGAACACGCCCATGGCTTTCGCAGCCGAAAAACTTCCATCCGATGACACTTTGCTCGACGCTTACTCGGCATCCGTTGCCGATGCTGTCGATCGTATCGGCCCGGCCGTGTGCCGCATCGAGCGCATCGGCGCCGGCGGTCACGGTTCAGGCTTCGTGATCGCGCAGGACGGGCTGGTCGTCACCAATTTCCATGTCGTCGGCGATGCCCGCGCCGTGCGCGTGACTATGCCGGATGGCGCCTCGCGCGAAGGCCATGTGCTTGGCCGCGATCCCGACACCGACATCGCCTTGGTGCGCGCCGACGGCAGTTTCGCCGATGTCGCGCCGCTCGGCGATTCCAAGCGCCTGCGCCGCGGCCAGATCGCGATCGCCATCGGCAATCCGCTCGGTTTCGAATGGACCGTCACCGCCGGCGTTGTCTCGGCGCTCGGCCGTTCGATGCGCGCCTCGACCGGCCGGCTGATCGACGATGTCATCCAGACCGATGCCGCGCTCAATCCCGGCAATTCGGGCGGACCGCTGGTGTCGTCGGCGGGCGAGGTGATCGGCGTCAACACCGCCATGATCCACGGTGCACAAGGCATCGCCTTCGCGGTCGCCTCCAACACCGCCAATTTCGTCATCTCCGAGATCATCCGCTTCGGCCGCGTGCGCCGCGCCTTCATCGGCGTCTCCGCCGACACGACCAACCTGCCGCGTCGCGCGGCGCTCCTGTCGCAAGTGACCACGAACACGGCAGTGCGCCTGCGCAGCGTCGAAAAGGACGGCCCCGCCGCCAAGGCCGGACTGAAGGAGGGCGACATCATCGCGGCGATCGACGGCCGGCCGGTGACCGGCGTCGACGATCTGGTACGCATGCTCGATGCCGAGCGCATCGGTCGCGAGACGCTGTGCACCGTCGTTCGCCGCACCGGCGTCAGCCAGGTGGCGGTGACGCCGGTGGCGCGGACGAATTGACCGAGTGCCGACTTATTGCCGCGGCTTGCGCTTTGATCCTGATTTGGACTTTCGCTGTTCTTCTTCAGCTTGATAGCGAATTTCCAATCGCTCAAAGAGCCACTCGAAATATACGCGCAGCTCAGGCACTGAATTCGCAATACCCATAATCGGCGCAGCATTTTGTACAAGGAAATTCGCGAGACCTATGATGGCCAGATGAACAGGAACACCGGCAAGACTCAGTCGGCCCAGCGTAATCTCGCCGTATCTGCCCGCATGCCCAGCAAGGATTAGCAAATTACGAAGTGTCGGGTAGCCTGCCATCGCAACGTCTTCCACGCTCTCCGAGGACGTCATCATGACATGGTCAATACGCTCGAAAACTTCGCGCGCCCGATCCGACAGAGCGAACTCTCCAGACGTCAATAGCCAACGTACAATTGTGTGTTCATGTTGGAATAGCGCCCGCAGTTCCTCGTTCGTAAGCAAGGGGACCTGTGCGCGCTCCGATAATTTGCGCCCTTCCTCGAAGCCCATCACCAGCGCAGCATGCAGCCTCGCGCATTCACCAAGTAAGCCTTGCAGTTGCGGCTCAAGTGGTTCAGTCATTTGCTTAGTAGTATCCAACGCCGCAAAAGCTCTGGCTTGCGAAATCAAACCTGCTCCGGCCATCCACAGTTGCCCGATGTCCAGCTGGCCTACTGCTCGATTCTTTATTACAGAAAAATAATCATCCAGCGCATCCGCAAGGATCGGATACCGCCCAGCGAAATTGCCACCGGCTTCACGGAATTGAGGCAACTTCCGCTGCAGCCGAGCCAACAGATCTACCTGTGTGACATCGGCTTCCTCTGAACGGGTCGGTAAAATAGCGCTGGTATCCAACGCTCCATTTGAATCTACCGAAAACTTTGGGCCAGAGCCTTGCTGTGAAAGTTCCGGCCGATCTCCTGCCTCGCCCTCCAACGTCGCATAGACGCCAACCTTGATTCGGCGAATCCTTCGATTAGTTACAAGTCTACTCAATTCCCCATGAACTGTCTTCGGTATAACTGTGAAACTGGCGTCCTTGAATGCCTGTAGAATTTCCGAAACAGGTACGTCACGAGCCTCCTTTTTTAGAAAACCAAAGATAAATTCAGAAATTGTCGGTCGATCAGTTTGCGATTCGGCACCATTCACAAGTGAATATATATCTGCATTCACTTGTTCTGGCCTGCGATCCCACCACTCGTTGGATTGGAGCGCCAGCTCTGTATCAATTCGCTCAGCTGCTCGCGCGGGTAGTCCAAAGCTGGGGCCGCCGTCCAGCCTTGATTTATACCATTCAATCCAGACTCTGGAATTAGCATCGGCCCGACCCCATCTGCGGGCCAGATCATTCAATTGTCCTACAACCAAATCCGGAGTGGATTCCAGCCACAGCCGACTTGTAGCAAGTCGACTTGCGAGCAGGATGGGATCCTTATCTATATTATCTTCAATCCATCTAGCATCAGAAATTATACTTCTCCATATTATTTCACTTGAATTAAATCTGGCGTCAAAAAAATCGACATCAGAGCCAAATGCTGTTGCAGCATTACCAATTGCACCTACAACAACGTCAGTTTTATATCTATCAATAACAAAAAAAGTTGAAAAAGCGGAATAGTTTTCAAAGTTTATATTCATAGATTCGAGGAATTCAGACACACCGTCTATCGCTGCGGACGTATCAAGCTCCGGATGTTTACGAGAAACCCAAACTATAAACGCAGCACGGAACACGGCAAATGATAATTTCCCTGCCACTTTCGGTTTTGCGGTCGAATTGGTTGGCACTGTACGCAACAGTGGAAGCACGCGTAGAGAAGCGCGCTCCGCGATCACGTGCGCCAATTCAGGCGGCTTCGCTTTAAGCCAGTTCGATAATTTGCCCCGATTATTAACTTTTACTTTGTTGCCATCAGCCACGCCTTACCTCCCGGTTCTGCGAGAAGATGGCTAACCTTCCCCGTTTGCACAAGCTGGGCGCCCCTCTATTGGACAAAGAAACTGTCGTTTAGCGAGGTCGAGCAACAATGGTACCGCTAAGGGCCAAGCAGTAGGTTGCATTGTGGCCCAATTCGCCCACAATTTCCCGCCGTTCAGCCTAGCTTCTGGCCGCATCCTCGGCGTACTGCGCCAAAAATTCCTCGCTCGGCGGAATCGGCTTGATCACGTCGATCAGCACGCCATTGGGATCCCTGGTGATGAAGTGCCGCTGGCCGAACGGCTCGTCGCGCAAGCTACGCAATATCGGCAGGCCCGCGGCGACAACCCGCTCATAGACGGCGTCGGGATCGCGCACCTCGAAATTGATCAGCAGGCCGGACGTGCGTCCCCGTCCCTCCTCCGGAATCGTTTCGTGGTCGCCCTGGACGATGCCAAGGTTGACGCGCCTGTCCTCGGCTGACTGCAGGTGCATATACCAGTCGCTCTCGAAGAGCGGCTTGAAGCGGAAATGCTCGACATAGAAATCCGCCGTGCCGGCGACATCGTCCGTCATCAGGACCGGATAATAGCTGGTCGTCTTCATCTTTCCTTCTCCTCGCATCCAACATACAGTCTGTATGTAAATGCAAATAACATACAGGCTGCATGTATGCAAGAAGAGTCCGGACGCCGCTCCAACCGCGACCGCACCGAGGCGACGCGCGCGGATCTGATCCGCGCGGCGCGGAAGCTGTTCACGGAAAAATCCTATGCAGAGACCGGCACGCCGGAAATCGTCGCCGAGGCCGGTGTCACGCGCGGCGCGCTCTACCACCACTTCGCCGACAAGCAGGCGCTGTTCGCGGCGGTCGTCGAGCAGGAGGCAGCGGCCGTGGCAGCCGAGATCGATCAGGCCTCGCCGCCATCGCTGTCGGCGCGTGACGCGCTGATCGCCGGCTCGGACGCCTATCTCAAGGCGATGCGCGTGCCCGGCCGCACGCGGCTGCTGCTGCTCGACGGGCCGGCGGTGCTTGGACGCGCGGCCATGGACGAGATCGACAACCGCCACGGCAACCGCTCGCTTCGCGAGGGCCTGGTCGCGGCAATGCGCGCGCAGGCAATGACCAGATTGCCGGCCGAGGCGCTGACCGCCCTGCTGGCGGCCGCCTTCGACCGGGCGGCTCTGGCCGTCGAGGCCGGCGGCTCCGCCGAGGATTATCGCGCTGTATTGATCGCGCTCATGGACGGCTTGTCTCCGGCCCCTCCCCGATCCACACGCCCGGCTCCATCTCGTTGAAGCTGCCAAGCTGCCGTTTGAATTCGTCGATCAGCCAGGACGCGGCCGGCTTGGGGCTGCGGTCGGCGCGGTGCATGGCATAGAGCGGCGAGCGCACCTCGCGATAGGGCTCCAGATCGAGTTCCACCAGCCTGCCGCTGGCGAGGTCGTCGGCGATCAGCCAGCGCGGCAGGCCGCCCCAGCCGAGACCTTCGCGCATCAGGGCATGCTTGGTGCGCACGTCGGTCAGCCGCCAGGTGCGATAGGCAAACACACCATAGTCGCGCCCGCGCGTCCGCTCTGACTGGTCGGAGACGACGAGCTGGATATGCTCGCGCAGGTCCTCGACAGCCACCGGCTTCGGCAGTTTGGCCAAGGGGTGGTCCGGCGCCGCCGCCGGCACCATCGAGGTGAAGCCGATGCGCAGCAGAGTGACATCGGCATCGCCTTGCAGGCCACCGAAGCCAAGATCCGACTGGCCATTGACGACCTGGTCGACGATCAGGCCGAGCGAGCCGATGTAAAGTCGCAGCATGACCGCAGGGAACTGCCCCTCGAAGGCCTTGAGCACGCGCACCAATGCCGGCGAAGGCAGCGCCACGTCGACCGATATCGCCACTTCCGCTTCCAGTCCTTGCCGGTAGCCGTCGGCGCGCGAGCGGATGCGCTGCAGCACGCCGATCATGCGCCGCGCGTCCTCCAGCATCGCCTTGCCGACATCGGTCAGCTGCGGCTCGCGCACACCTTCGCGCTCGAACAGTTTCAGGCCGAGCTGCGCTTCGAGATTGGCGATGCCGTAGCTCACCACCGACTGCGCCCGGTTGAGCTTGCGCCCCGCGGCCGAGAAGCTGCCGGTATCGGCCACTGCCACCAGGATCTGGAGCTGATCCAAGGTCGGGTTTGGCTGCATAATCTCTCATCCATTTTATTGATGGATTGTATACACATTATACCAGTTATCCTGATAGGGCGGCAATCCCATATTGGCGTGGAAAGTTTCAACCCAACCCCAAGGGGACACCGCCATGTCTATTCTTCTCGTTACCTCCAGCCCGCGCGGCGACGCTTCGCACTCGACCCGCGTCGCCACCGATCTTGCCCGGAAGCTCATCGCCGCCGATCCGGCCAACACGCTTGTCGTGCGCGATCTGGTCGCCAATCCGCTGCCGCATATAGATCCCGACTACGCCACCGGTATCTATACGCCGGCCGAAGCCCGCACACCGCGCCAGGCCGAGGTTGTCGGCGTTTCCGACGCCGTGCTCGACGAGCTTTTCGCCGCCGACACCGTGATCCTCGCCACCGGCTTCATCAACTTCAACATCTCCTCGACGTTGAAGTCCTGGGTCGACCACGTCGCCCGTTCCGGCAAGACCTTCGCTTACGGCGAAGGCGGTCCGAAGGGCCTCGTCAAGGGCAAGAAGGTCTATATCGTGCTTGCTTCCGGTGGCATCTATTCGGAAGGCGCCGCGGTGCAGATGGACCATGCGGTTCCCTATCTGCGCAGCGTGCTCGGCTTCCTCGGCATGACCGACGTCGAAGTCATCCGCGTCGAGGGCGTCGGCATGGGCGCTGACGCCGTCACCGCAGCCCTTGCCAAGGCCACCGCCAAGGTCGATGCGATCGCGGCCGCCACTGCCGATCACGCCGCCGTCGCGGCCTGACCGCCGACGCCGTAAACGAAAGAGGCAGGCGCCCGCCAGCGCCTGCCTCTTTTGCGTTTCGCCCCTTGGATTTCGCCCCGACAATCGGCTGCTACAGCGGCGGCAGCACCACGGCCGGATGGCGGTCCTCGCGCAGGATAAGTCCCAGGCTGTAATCCAGCGCCAGCTTCATGGCGCCGAGCGCGGTTCCCACGTCTTCCAACGTGCTGACGGCGATCGGCGTCGGCCAGGCCAGTTCGCCCGCGACACGCTCGACCTCGGCCGTCATCAGCGCATTGCGACCGACGCCGCCGCCAAGCACGATCAGGCCCGGATCGAGCATGCCGATGCAGCCGGCGGCAAGCCGGCCGATATCGGCCGCATGGCGCGACACCGCCTCCGCGGCTGGGCGCGATCCAGCCAGCGCCAGCGCGAACAATTCCTTGGCCGAGTTTGGCGGCGCGCCCTCTTGCGCCGGCCAGGTCTGCCGGCTGCGCTCGACCAGCGCTCGGGAGCCGAGAAAGTGCTCGAGCCCTTCGCGATAAGGCACTTCGCTGGCAGACCACGGAAAAGGCATGCGGCCGACTTCGCCGGCCGCACCGCCGGCGCCGCGAAACAGCCGGCCTTCATTGATGAGACCAAGACCGACCCGCACGCCGACCTGCAGGAAGGCAAAGGTCTGGTGGCCCTGCGCCGCGCCGAAATGCATTTCGCCAATCGCCGCGCAGTTGACGTTGTTCTCCAGGATGATTGGCACGTCGATCTTGCGGCGAAGGGTGCGGAGCACGGCGTCCGGACCATTGCCCTGGCCATTGCCGAGGCGGCTGTGCGAAACGATGCGCGGCACCGCGACCGCCACGCTGCGCAGGATCCGGAAAGTCTTGCCGACCTTTGCCGGAATCGATTTGGCGACAGAAAGAATGACCGCGCCGATCTCGTCGGTGGTCGCCGCTTCCGGTATGCTTTCCTCCACCGTTGCCAAAGGCTGGGCATCCATCGAATAGGCGACGGCGCGCACCTGCGCGGCGCCGACATCGATGCCGATGACATAGCCGGCGCCTGGGCCGATGCCGTAGATGGTGGCGGTCCGCCCGATGGCGCCGCGTTCCGTCCCGCGCGACGCGACGAGGCCGAGCGCGCTGAGCTCGGAAACGGCGGCCGACATGGTCGGCTTGGAGAGCTCCAGCATCGAGCCGAGCTTCGGTCGGGTCACCGGTCCCTGCGACGCCAGCAGCCGCAGCACGGCGCGGGCGCTTTCGGTCAGGCTGGGGATTTCGGATGGAGCCATCTGCGACGTCTAACCCGCCTCTAATCCCTCTCAGCGCTCGCCCGAACCTGGCGGAGCGCGTATCGCGAATCAAACACGACAGCCGTCATTGTGAAGGGTTTCAACGGTTTCCGCGAATTCCCCGGCAAGAACGGCGGCGGCGACGGAATCAAAGCTCCGTCGGCGACCAGGGCTTCAGCTTGGTGTCGGTCTGCCGGTAGCGGAAAGTGATGTCGGTCAGGCCGGCCGCATCCTGCATGTCGCCGACGATCATCTGCAGCGCGATGATCTCCAATATGCCGTCCGCGATCGCATTGCCCAGCGCCGGAATGGCGATAGCGGCGAGCTTTTCCGTGGCGGCGATGTCGATCCTTCGCGTGATCAGCACCGAGGGGCAGCCAAAGCCGGCCATATCCTGCGCGATCTTGGCCTCGCGATCGTCGCCGAAGGCGATCAGGCCGGTGGCCGCATCCTGCGATTCCATCGGGCCATGCAGATAGTTCAGCGTATCCCAGCCGGAGGCCGGAACACGGACCGCCTCGCGGATCAGCATCGCCGCCTCACCCGCATTGGCAAAGCCGTTGCCGGCGCCGACAATATCTATGGAGGCGCGGCCGGCCAGCAGCCGTGCCGCCTGGCCGGCGCCCTCCCAGCCATCGGCCAGCAGCCGCGCGACCGCCAGGGGCAGTTGCGCCCAGTCGAAGGAGCCGCCGGCGATCCTGTCGACCAGCATGCCAAGCGCGAGCAGGGTTCCCGTATAGCCGGTCGAACTCGCGCCATTGTCGGCGCCCGATTCCATAGCGATCACCGCGCCGGTGATGCCGGCCAGCGGATTGTCGGCGCCGCGGCAGATGGCAAGGCGCGGATAGGCTTTCGCCTCCCGCATCACGTCGGCGATCTCCCGGCTCTGGCCGGAGGCCGACAGGGCGACAAAGGCGTCCGCCGCCGCATCCGTCCGACCATAGAGCTCGGTCGGCACGAAGGCCAAGCCCCGCCTGCCGAACTGCCTCAGATAGAACGCGCCGGCAAGCGCCGCCTGGTAACTGGCGCCGATACCGGCAAAGCCGATCGTACCGCCCGCAAAGCCCGACAGGTCTAAACTGTCGAGCGCCCGCGCCACGGCCTGCCTTCCCAATTCCAGGCTTTCGGCCTGGCGTGACACCGCAGGGCGGTAACCGATACGCTTCATCGTCGATACTCCATCAAACCTCGGCGGTCACTCTGCGCGGCCATGGGACTGAGCCTCGCCCGCGACAAGGCGCGCAGCCAGCGCCACCGCGCCGATCACCGGCGGCTCGCGAAGGAGCACCACGCGGCTTGCCGGCGACACTGACGCCATGGCCTCGACGAACGCCGTCATCAGCATCGGCTGCTCGGCAATGACGCCGCCGCCGGCAACGATCAGCGAAGCATTGGCGCCGCGTTCGATCAGCAACTGCACAAGCGCCGCGAGCCCCTCCCCGCCTTCCTTGATGACGCGCGAAGCGAGCGGAGAGCCGGCATTAGCCGCATCGAAGACGGCATTGGCATAGCGGCCCCAGGCCGCGGCGCCCCTCGTCTCGTTGAGCAAGATGCCGAGCTTGGTCTGGTCGTTTGTGCCGATCTCGCGCATCAGCATGGCAATCAGCGGATCGCCCTCCTGACCGCGATCGAGCGTCCGGCGGATCGCCTTGGCGGCTTCGCGCACAAGTGCTGCCGCGCTTCCTTCGTCGCCCAGGATCCAGCCCCAGCCGCCGGCGGCAAGCATCTTGCCCTCTCCCGTACGCGCGACCGCGATCGAGCCGGTTCCGGCGACGACACCGATGCCATCGACATAGCCGGCGGCGGGCACCATAAGCTCGGCGTCATTGACCACCTGCACGCTCGTCTTGAGATTGGCCGACAGCAGCATCTGGAAGCGCCGGCATTGCTCGTCCGTGTCGCAGCCATGCGCGCCGACGGCCATGGCGGCCGGTACCGTACCGACGCACAGGTCCGTGACTATGGCCGCCAGCTTCACTGCATCAGCCTCCATCTGGCGGATGCGCCACTCGTCCGTCACGAGCGTCTTGTCGAACAGCACACTACTCCCTCGCCGCCCCATGATGCGCGTCTTGGTGCCGCCTATGTCCACACCCGCCAACAGGTTCTGATCCACGAACATTCCTCTCGCCGGACAGGCCACCGAAGCCCGCGCAACGTTGCAATCCCATTAGTTAGGAAACTTTACAAACTATCTTTCCAGACGGCAAGAACTATGATTTGATTAATCCCGTCAAAGCGCATCAAGCGCGCAATGGGAGATCAGAAAGATGAGCAGGAGAAGGATCGGCCTGGCCCTCGCGGCCGCCTCTTTCGCATGGGGATTCGCATCAAGCGTGGCGCATGCCACCGACATCTCGTTCTGGACCTGGCGCCAGGAAGACAAGGCCGCCTACAATGAGCTGTTCGGCGACTTCACCAAGGCCAATCCGGACATCCATGTGAAGTTCGAGTCCTTCCCGGACGAGAATTATCCGACCATCGTTTCGACGGCGTTGGCCGGCAGTAAGGGCGGCGACGTCATCCACACCCACGCCTATGGTTGGCTCGAGCAGTTCGTGAAGGCCGGCTATTTCGAGCCGCTCGACATGGCGACCGTGCCGTCGCTCGCCAATCAGCCGGCGGATGCGCTTGTGTCCGGCACCTACCGCGCCGACAAGAAGGTCTATTCGCTGCCTTTCGCCTCGCAGACGCTTGGTCTGTTCATCAACAAGGACGTCTTCGCCAAGGCCGGGCTGACGCCGCCGACCACCTGGGACGAGTTCATCACCGTCAGCAAGGCGCTGAAGGAGAAGGGTATCTATCCCTTGGCCAACGGCATGGGCACCAGCTGGTTCAACGAGATGTTCGTCGCCATCTTCACCAACCCTTTCCTGGGCCAGGACTTCGTCGGCGACCTGACCAGCGGCAAGACCACCTTCAAGGATCCGCGCTATGTCGCGGCGCTCGGCAAGCTGCTCGAATTGCGTCCCTACATGCCCGACGGCTTCGAAGGCATCGATTACGAGACGGCCGGCCAACTGTTCCTCAGCGGCAAGGCGGCGATGCTCGCCGGCGGCAGCTTCGACATCGCCACCTACCGGTCGCAAAACCCCGCCATCAACATGGACTTCGTCGCCCCGCCGATGGCGAAAGCCGGCGACACGCCGCAAGCAACGAAGTTCTTCGACGGCGGCTATGCGGTCAACTCCAAGTCGGCCAACAAGGAAGCGGCACTCAAGCTGGTCAATTGGATGGGCACCAAGGAATTCGGCGACAAGTTCTCCGCGCTTCTCGGCAACATCTCGCCGATCAAAGGCGTGGTCATCAAGGACGAATTGCTCTCGCATGTCGCCAAGTTGAACGAGACCGCGATGCCGCATATCAATGTCGTCTATTTCCGTTTCGAAAAGCCGACGGGATCGGAACTGCTGCAGGGCGACATCACCAAGATGATGTCCGGCTCGATCACGCCGGACCAGCTTGCCGCCGACCTCACCGACGGCCTCGCCAAATGGTACAAGCCGTTCCAGGGCAAGTGATATGACAGCCGGCTGGCGCCACACCGAAAGACCTTTTCCGTGGCGCCGGTCGCTCTGGATCGCCGCGCTGCTGACGCCGGCGCTTGTGGTCATGGTGCTGTTCGTGCTGTGGCCGCTTCTGTCGGCCTTCCGCCTGGCCTTCTATGAGTTCAGCGGCTTGCGGCCGTCCGGTTTTATCGGACTTGAAAACTTCCGCCAGGTCCTGTTCGAAAAGCCCTACAGCGACTGGACCTACAATGCGTTCAAGCACAACGTCATCGCCTTCCTGGCGCTGATGGTCTTCGAGAACGGCACCGCTTTCCTGATCGCCTTCGCGCTGCTCAAGGCGTTGCCGGGCCACCGCGTCCACCAGGTCATCGTCTTCATGCCGGTTGTGCTCTCGGCGGTGATTGTCGGCTTCCTGTGGAAGCTGTTCCTGCATCCACTGTTCGGGCTGGTGAACCAGTTGCTTGGCTTGGTCGGCATCGCCGCCATTCCGTGGCTCGGCAGCGAGAACACCGCGCTCGGCAGCATCCTATTCGCCAACATCTGGCACTGGCTCGGCTTTCCCACGCTGGTGCTGCTCGCCGGCATGCAGCGCATCAGCAAGGACGTGCTGGAGGCCGCCCGCCTCGACGGCGCCGGCGACTACGCGCTGATGACCAAGATCGTCTGGCCGTTGATTGCGCCGAGCGTCACCATCGTCACTATCCTGACCTTCATCGGCAGCTTCAACTGGTTCGAGATTCCTTATGTCATGGCCGGCTTGACCGGTTCGCCGGGCGGCTCGACCGATGTGCTCGGCCTCTATTTCTACCGCACCGCCTTTGGCAGCACGACCACCGGCATCCAGGATTTCGGCCAGGGCAGCGCGCTGGCCGTGCTGATGTTCATCTTCGTCGCCGGCGTCACGGCAATAGCCCTGCGCTACCTGCGCCGCCGCGAGATCGAGCAGTGAGGGATCGCGGCGAGACGATCAGGAACGGCGCCATACAGCTCGTGCTGGCGGTCAATGCCGTAATCATGATCTATCCGCTGTTCGTCATGGTGACGTCGTCGTTCAAGACCAACGCCGAGATCTTTTCCTCGCCGCTTTCGCTGCCGACGCATTTCTCGACCGCCAATCTGGAGAAGGTTTGGACCGAGACCAACTTCGTCCGCTACCTCGCAAACTCCGTCGGCATCACCGCCGCGTCGGTAGCGCTGATCCTGTTGTTCAGCACGCTCGCCGGCTATGCCATCGCGCGCTACCGATTCAGATTGAGCTCGCTGGTCCTGATGTTCTTCCTCAGCGGCATGACGGTGCCGCTCAAGCTCGCGATTATCCCGCTGTTCATCCAATTGGATACGCTCGGCCTCGTCGACAGCTATCTCGGGCTGGTACTGGTCTATGTGGCCATGGGTATTCCCTCGGCCGTCTTCATCATGACCGGCTTCCTGCGCACCTTGCCGCGCGAGCTGGAAGAATCCGCCCGCATGGATGGCGCCAGCGAGGCTCGCATCATGTGGTCGATCATGCTGCCGCTGGCGCGGCCGGCGCTGGTGATCGTAGCGATCCAGAACGCGGTGCCGATCTGGAACGACTTTTTCTTCCCGCTGGTCCTGATCACCTCCGACAATTTGAAGACACTGCCGCAAGGGCTGACCGTGTTCGTCGGCGAACTCACCACCGACTGGGGGGTGCTGTTCACCGGGCTGACACTGGCGGCGCTGCCGATTACGCTGCTCTACATCGTGCTGTCGAAGCAGTTCATCTCCGGCATCACCCAAGGCGCCGTCAAATAGGGCGGTCAAATAGGCGCGGTCGAATAACGAAGAGATCGAGGATCATAAGTGGCGAACCAGAACAAGATCATCATCACCTGCGCCGTGACGGGCTCGATCCACACCCCGTCAATGTCGCCGCATCTGCCGGTGACGGCCGAAGAGATCGCCACCGCGGCGATCGAGGCGGCCGAGGCGGGCGCCGCGATCGTCCACCTTCACGCCCGCAACCCGGTCGACGGCCGCCCCGACCAGTCGACCGAGGCCTTCGCGCCTTTCCTGCAGGTCATCAAGCAGCGCTCCAACTGCGTCGTCAACATCACCACCGGCGGTGCGGCGACGATGAGTGTGGAGGAGCGCGTCAGGCCGGCGAAGGTGTTCGCGCCTGAGGTCGCCTCGCTCAACATGGGCTCGATGAACTTCGCGCTGTTCCCGATGCTGGAGCGCTTCAAGACCTTCGAGCACGACTGGGAGCGGCCTTATCTGGAATCCTCGCGCGACCGCATCTTCCGCAACACCTTCGGCGATATCGAGCACATATTGCGCACCTGCGCCGACAACGGCACGCGCTTCGAGATCGAGTGCTACGACATCGGCCATCTCTACACGCTGGCGCATTTCGTCGAGCGCGGCCTGGTCAAGGCGCCGTTCTTCGTCCAGAGCGTGTTCGGCATCCTTGGCGGCATCGGCACGCATCCGGAGGACGTTGCCCACATGAAGCGCACCGCCGACCGCCTGTTCGGCAACGACTATCACTGGTCGGTGCTGGGCGCCGGCCGCCATCAACTGCCGATCGCCACTCAGGCGATCGCGCTCGGCGGCAATGTCCGTGTCGGCCTCGAGGACTCGCTGTGGATCGGCAAGGGCAAGCTCGCCCGTTCCAGCGCCGAGCAGGTGACCAAGGTGCGCCAGATCATCGAAGGCCTCGGCGCCTCGATCGCCACGCCCGACGAAGCGCGCCAGATCCTGCAGCTCAAGGGCGGCGACAAGGTCGCGTTCTGATCAAGCAGAGGCTGGCCGGCGCAACCGAGGGCGGGCTAGCCGAACATCCTCTCGCCCTGCTCGTCGACGAGCTGGATGCCCTTCTTGATCGAGATGTCGACGGCGTCGTCCAGCCCGGCGAAGCGGTCGGCGCGGATGAAGCGGTGTTCCTTCATCACGCCGTCGACCTCCTTGGAGACGACGCCGCAGGTCTGGTACTGGCCGTCGGCCTTGTAGGGCGTGGCGCTGATCAGGAAGCCCTTGTGCTCGACCTGCTTGGCCGGCTTGGCGGAGCCGGTCTCCGTAGCCTCACCACCGCCGCCGCCGAAAAGCTTTTTCAGAAAAGACATTTTTCAAAACTCCATTTCACGCAGGCGCCGCAGGATTCATGGCGCCTCTGTTCATTCAGATTTCGTCTCAGCATGCGCGAATGCGCCGCCGTGTTCCAGTCCCTTGACAAAAACGCCGACCAGCAGCTCGATCTGACGCCAGATCTCCTCGGCCTGCCGGCTGTTGGAATTCGCCACATAGCCGCTGGTCACGATGCCATGCACGCTTGACCACAAGGTCCGCGCCGCAAGCGCGCGGCGCTCGTCGTCGAGGCCGAAATCGCCAGCCTTGAGCACGCCGGCGACGATGTCGAAGAGTGCGTCGAGCAGCGCGTCGTAGGCATCGGGGCCCGGCCGCGTCGCGCGGCGCCGGTTGAAGGCAAGCACCGCCGGCCAGCTGCCGGGATGCGCCTCGACGAAACGCACATAGGCCGCGGCCATGGCCAGGATGCGGTGCTGGACATCGGTCACCCCTTGCCTTTCGAGATCGGCCATCGCCGCCAGACCTGTCGCGCCGAGCCGGTCGAGCAGCCGCATGTTGACGGCGCGGTGCACCTCGTCGAGATCGGTAAAGAGGTTGTAAACGGATCCGACCGAAATGCCGGCCTGCTCGGCAATGGTGCGCGCTTTCAGGTTCTCGGCGCCGCCCTCGTTGAGCAGCGCCTCTGCGATGGCGAGCACCTTCTCGCTCATTTCTTCCTTGTCGAGCGCCATGCTCTTCTCTGTCCTTGTCTCCGGAGCCGGCGCGCCCGGCCCGGATGCATTCCATTGCCTGCGTTTACCATGCCCAACGCCTCATGAACAGCGTTCAAGATAATTCTTGAACAATGTTCATTTCCTGTTACGCTGGCTTCGTGAACATCGTTCACACAAACAGGGAGAAGACCATGCTTAGCCTGATCAAGACATTGCTGGACGGCGCCAGCGCACGGGCCGAGGACAATCTGAAGGACCGCTTCGCCATCGACCTCCTGGCGCAGCGCATCCGCGACGCGCAGGCGGGCCTCGCCGCCGCCAAGCAGACGCTCGCCTCGCTGATCGTGCGCCAGCGTGCCGAGCAGACCAGCCTCGACCAGCTCGACCGCCGCATCGCCGATCTGGAGACCCGCACGCTCAGCGCGCTTTCCGCCAACAACCAGGCGCTTGCCGAAGGCGGCGCTTCCGCGATCGCCGAACTAGAGAACGAGCGCGAGGTCCGCCGCGCCACGGTCAACAGCCTCGGTGAGAAGACCTTGCGGATGCGTCTTTCCGTCGAAAGGGCGCACCGCCGCATCATCGGCCTCAACCAGGGCATGATCTCGGCACGGGCGATCGATGCCGAGCGCAAGGCGCAGTCGCGCCTCAACCGCTCGATCGGCCGCACCGCGAGCCTCAACGAAGCGGAGGAACTGCTCGCCCGCATCAAGGAGAGCAGCGACCCGTTCGAGGAGGCCTCGATCCTCGACGAGATCGACGGCGAGCTGCCTCACGAGGCGATCCGAGAACGCCTCGCCGAAGCAGGCCATGGACCGGCCACCAAAGTGCGCGCCGAGGACGTTCTGGCGCGCCTCAAATCCCTGAACTGAACCTGCAATTTCCCCGAAACGGATCAATTCCAAGGAACACGACGATGAACGGCAATCGCACCTATATCTTGTTCAACACCGTGTCGGTGGGCGCCGCCTACTTCATGCTGGCCCTGTCGCTGTGGCTGGCGCCGGTCGACCTCTCGACCAAGGGCTACTGGGCGATGGGCGTCCTCTTGCTCACCGGCAGCCTGGTGAACCTGGTCAAATACCGCACCGACGAGCGCATCGCGGCCGAGACCACCGCCAAGATCGAGAAGGCGCGCAATGACAAGCTGATCAGCGAGTATGTCGGCAAGGATTGATCGCCTCTCGGTCGATAACGAAAAGGGCCCGGATCGCTCCGGGCCTTTTGCGCTGAACTGAAGAACTGCAGGCAGCCTTAGCGGCGCGACAGCGCCTCGATAGCCTCGGCGGCGTCTTCGAGGATGCTGATCGCCTCGGCCTGCTTGTCTTCCGGCGCATCGGCGATGTCGCCGAGCGCGGCGCGCAGCCGGTGGCGCAGCGCACGGAAGCGGTCGCGCGTTTCCGAACGGCCGCGGCGCCCCTCGTCCTTGTCGTCGCCCCAGCCGAACCATTCGCGCGCCGCGGCCATCTTGCGGCCGAAGCGCTCGAGATGATCGAGCACGCTGTCGATCATCTCGCGGTTCTCCTCGAGATGCGCCCTGCCGGCCTCGGTGATCGAAAACACCTTCTTGTTGCCTTCGCTGGCCGACACCGCGTAGCCCGCCTCCTCCAGGAAGGTCAGCGTCGGATAGACCACGCCCGGGCTCGGGCTGTAGATGCCGCTGGTGCGCTCTTCCAGTGCCTTGATGATGTCGTAGCCGTGGCGCGGTGCATCGGCGAGCAGCGACAGCGTGATCAGCTTGAGATCGCCGTCGGCCAGCATGCGCCCGGCGCGGAACATGTCGCCCGGGCCGCCGCGGCCGCCGCCCCTGCCGCCATGGCCGAACGGACCGAACCCGCCGCCCCCTCTGCCACCGAATTTGCCGGCCATGCGCATGAACATGCGCTCGCCGAAATGATTGTGCCCGAAATGGTCGTGTCTGTGCATGGATTGCTCCTCGAGTTATATCTTACGATACATCTTAAGTAAGGCGCGCCTCCCTTGGAGTCAAGATATATCTTACGATGTATCGTACAACGCGCCAAGGCCCTGGCATCACGGTGATTTGGGAAGTGGAGCCCGCCTACCAGTGACCCTTGCGCCGGTTCCAGGCGTAGAGAAGGTCCGCGAAACGGTCATAGGCAAAGCGCGTCAGCGGCAGCGTGACAGGGTTGCCGAACAGGGACGCCAGCCATCCCTCGCCCGGCGTGAGCCGCCACACCGCAACGGCCACGTCGGCGCCGACCAGCAACCGCCCTGCGCTATCGGTCGCATGCAGCCGGCGGCGGATATCCTCGAGCGAGGCGCCGAAGGCAGAAAGCGCTTCCGGTTCGAAATTGATGTCGCGGAATTCGACGTGACCCGATTTGACCGCCTCGATCAGCCGCCTCTTCTGGCGGCTGATGCCGGCGTCGCACACCGGACAGCGCGTGTTGTACCATACGGTGAGCAAAGGCGCGGACACGGCCCGACTATCGGCGATAGAGCATGATGCCGAAAAGTGCGATGCGATTTTCGGACGACATCATGCTCTATTCCTTAGATTGGAGACGGATTCAGATTTCAGGTCGTTCGACCTGAGATCATCCGTCTCTAGGCGCGGCGCCGCAATGTGACCGATCAGCCAAGCTGTCTCCGCGCTTCACCCAAGCGAACTGATGATCTCGCGATAGGCGAATTCCGGGAACGCCTTCATCGTCCGCGTCTTGACGTTGCCGCCCGACGACAACATCAGCGCGAAGCGGGCGAGCACCGCATCGTCCGGGGCTTCGACGATGGCCACCATGTCGCATTCGCCCATGGTCAAATAGAATGATTTGAACGAGCCGCCCATTTCCCCCAGCAGCTTCTTGGCGGCATCGAGCCGTTTCGGCGACTCCCGCACATTCCTGGCGCCCAGCTCGGTCCAGTTGATAAGCACGATGTAGGTTGTCATGGCACACCTCCCTCCGGGGCCACGGAGCGCGGCGCCGTTACGACCGGCGCCGGGGCGGGCATCCGGCTTGTCGCCCACAATGCATCCGACCCCGAAATTATCCTCCTGTCGGGCAAACCCGGCAAGGCGGTATGAGAGATGGCCGGAAACGCAAAAAAGGGCGCCCGAGGCGCCCTTTTGATCTTCGTATGATTGCGTTCCGCTCAGCTATCCAGGAAGCTTCTGAGCTTACGGCTCCGGCTCGGATGCTTGAGCTTGCGCAGCGCCTTAGCTTCGATCTGGCGGATACGCTCACGCGTCACCGAGAACTGCTGGCCGACCTCTTCCAGCGTGTGGTCGGTGTTCATGCCGATGCCGAAGCGCATTCTGAGCACGCGCTCCTCGCGCGGCGTCAGCGAGGCCAGCACGCGTGTCGTCGTCTCGCGCAGGTTGGCCTGGATCGCCGCGTCGATCGGCAGGATCGCCATCTTGTCCTCGATGAAGTCGCCGAGATGCGAATCCTCCTCGTCGCCGACAGGCGTTTCGAGCGAGATCGGCTCCTTGGCGATCTTCAGGACCTTGCGCACCTTTTCCAGCGGCATGGCGAGTTTCTCGGCCAGTTCCTCCGGCGTCGGCTCGCGGCCGATCTCGTGCAGCATCTGGCGCGAGGTGCGCACGATCTTGTTGATCGTCTCGATCATGTGCACCGGAATGCGGATGGTGCGCGCCTGATCGGCGATCGAGCGGGTGATGGCCTGCCGGATCCACCAGGTGGCGTAGGTCGAGAACTTGTAGCCGCGGCGGTACTCGAACTTGTCGACCGCCTTCATCAGGCCGATATTGCCTTCCTGGATGAGATCCAGGAACTGCAGACCGCGATTGGTGTATTTCTTGGCGATGGAGATGACGAGACGCAGGTTCGCCTCAACCATTTCCTTCTTGGCGATCGCGGCCTCGCGCTCGCCCTTCTGCACCTGGTTGACGATCTTGCGGAATTCCAGGATCGAGATCGCCGTTTCGGTGGCGAGGTTCTGGATCTCGGCGCGCAGCTCCTTGATCGTGTCCTTCTCGTTCTTGGTGAATTCCTTCCAGCCGCGCGAGGTGAGATTCGCGATCGAGCGGGTCCAGTTCGGATCGAGCTCGGAGCCCTGATACTCCTTGAGGAATTCCTCGCGGCGCACGCCGTAGCTTTCGGCCAGCCGCAAGAGCTTGCCCTCGTTCTGCACCAGGCGCTTGTTGATGTCGTAGAGCTGCTCGACCAGCGCCTCGATGCGCGCCGCGTTGAGCGACAGCGATTTCACCGCCTTGATCAGCTGGTCCTTCAGCTCCTTCAGACGGCGGTCCTGGCTGGGCGAGAGCGTGCCGGCCGCGGCCAGGCGGTTCTCGACCTGCTGGTCCTGCAGCTTGCGCAGCTTCTTGTAGGTGTCGGCGATGACGTCGAGCGTCTCCATCACCTGCGGGCGCAGTTCCGCTTCCATCGCCGCCAGCGACAGGCTCGCCTCGTCCTCGTCGTCTTCCTCTTCCTCCAGCCCGCGCGTGTCGCCGCCGACATTGGTGATGTCGTCTTCTTCCTCGCGCGCCGCCGCGCGGCCGCGCGGCTTCTCCTCGGGCTTGGCCGCTTCCTCGACGCGTTCGACCACAGGCGCCTGCTTGGCCTCGGGGCCGGCATAGGTCGCCTCGAGGTCGATGATCTCGCGCAGCAGGATCTTCGATTCGTTGAGCTCGTCGCGCCAGATGATGATGGCCTGGAAGGTCAGCGGGCTTTCGCACAGACCCGCAATCATCGTTTCGCGGCCGGCCTCGATGCGCTTGGCGATGGCGATTTCGCCCTCGCGCGACAGAAGCTCGACCGAACCCATCTCGCGCAGATACATGCGCACCGGATCGTCGGTGCGGTCGGTCGGCTCTTTCTTGGTGGTCGTGGCGGCGACGGCGGTGCCGGTCTGCTCGGCGAGCTCGTTGGCGTCCTCCTCGCTGTCGGCGGGCGCTTCGCCTTCGGTCTCTTCACCCTGCTCGTCGTCCTCGACGACATTAATGCCCATGTCGTTGAGCATCGCATTGATGTCTTCGATGCGGTCCGGATCCGTCTCTTCCGAGGGCAGCACCGCATTGAGTTCGTCGAGCGTGACATAGCCGCGTTTCTTCGCGGCCTTGATCATCTTCTTGACAGCATCGTCGGAAAGGTCGAGCAGAGGGCCATCGGTGGCGCCTTCACGTTCGGTCTCGACCTCTTCCTTTTCCTTTGTCGCCATTCTTTGTCGTCTCCAAGCGGCCTTATATCGAAGCCGCGTAAACTGCCGGACCGGTCATGCCGGACGCGCTCGCACCAGAACGCTTCTTACCGGCCCACCAACCGCATCATCTCTTTTTGGTGCATGTCGTTGCCCCAAAACCGGGTCTCCACTTTTGGGCGACATGCATTAAGTCCAGATTAACCCTGATATCTGGGGCAGGCACTTTGCCTGTCCAGCCATCACCAGTACCTCACATCGCTCAAATTTCCCGCCGACGCCGGGGCACGGTTAACGTTTCGAATCGTCCTGATTCCGCCAATCTGCCAGAAGGTCAAGCGCCTCTGGCATGATTCGCATGAAAAAAGCGAATCAATTACCCGACTTAGAGGCGTCGATTCGACGCGCTGCGCATTTTCACTTCACTTCCAATGGGTGGTGTTGGGGCCCTAAACGCGGCCAACCCTGCCCGACGACACGCCGAACCCTTCGATCAGCGCTTCCGTTGCCTGCACATCGTTGAATTGCGCTTGAATCTCGACGAGATGCCGGAAGTTTTCGTCCGAAGGGTCTGCATCGAGCGCCGCCTGCGCCTGTTTCAGTTCTCTATGTAATGTGCGGGCGCTACGCTGCAAGTGCATCGCCTGGTTGAAGGCGTCGCGGGCGTCATCGAGCGCCGCGGTCTCGAGCGCCGGCCACTGCCGTGCCCGCTTGATCAGCTCCACCGCCCGCTCCCAGATGCCGCCGCATCCGGCGCGCTCGATGGTGGCGATGACCGCGCCGCGCTCGTCGGCCGCGTCATGCGCCATGGCGTCGAGAATAGCCGCATGGAGCTTGCGCAAATCCGAATTGGCGAGGTCGAGGAATTCGACATGCGCGAAATTCTCATCGATCAGCGCCGGATGGTTGACCAGCGCCACGATGATCGTCGCCTCCCGCACCGACATGCCTTCGCCGCCGCGCTTTACCAGCGCCGACTGTCCAAGGCTTTCGGTGATCGCGATGCGGCCGCTTCCACCTTTGGCGAACTGGCCGCCGAGCGCCGCGGCCTTGCCCTGGCCTCGATCTCCCGGCCGGCCGCCATCCTTACGGCCCTGCCTGGTGTCACGCTGGGCGCCAAAGAAACTCCGCACGCGCTCGCGCATCACCTGTTGATATTCGTAGCGCACACTTTCGTCGCGGATACGGCTGGCGAGCTCACTCAGCCTCTTTCCTAATTCGGCGCGACGCTCCGGCGTTTCGAAGACGCCGCCGGCGGTCTCCCGCATCCATAGCAGGTCGACCAGCGGCCGCGCATCGGCCAGCACCGCCCGGAATGCGTCTGGGCCCTCGGCCTTGACCAGATCGTCGGGGTCCTTGCCTTCCGGCAGCAAAGCAAAACGAGCCGAGCGCCCGGCCTGCACCGAAGGCAGAGCGAGATCGGCGGCACGCCATGCCGCTTTCAACCCGGCCTTGTCGCCGTCGAAGCACAGCACCGGCTCCGGCGCCATGCGCCACAGGAGCTCGAGCTGGTTTTCGGTGAGCGCCGTGCCAAGCGGCGCCACGGCGTTCTCGAAGCCGGCCTGCGCCAACGCGATCACGTCCATATAGCCTTCGACCGCGATCACCGTTCCGCCCTTTGCCAAGGCCTTGCGGGCGCGGGCGAAATTGTAGAGCACGTTGCCCTTGTGGAAGAGCTCGGTCTCGGGCGAGTTCATGTATTTGGCCAAGGCGTCGGGCGCCAGCGCGCGACCGCCGAAGGCGATGATCTTGCCGCGCGAATCCGGGATCGGAAACATGATGCGGTCGCGGAACCAGTCATAGGAGACCGGAATGTCGTCGCCATGCCGCACCAGTCCGCAGGCCTCGATATCGGCCTTCGGCACGCCCTTGGCGGCGAGATGCTCCTTCAACGCATTGCGGCTGTCGGGCGCATAGCCCAGCCGGAAGGATTGCTGCGTTGCCGGCGTCAGCCCGCGGTCACGCAGATAGGCGCGAGCTTTGGCGCCGTCGGCGCTCTGCAGCCGCTCCTGGAAAAAGGCCGTCGCCATTTCCATCACATCGGTCAGGCTGGCGCGTTCCTTCTCGCGCCGTTCTTCCCGCTCATCGCGCACCGGCATCGGCACGCCGGCCATTTCGGCGATCTTCTCGACCGCCTCGGGAAAACTCATGCCGTCGAGTTCGGTGAGGAACTTGAAGTGATCGCCCGAAACCGAACAGCCGAAGCAGTGGTAACGGCCCTTCTTGTCCTCGCAATGGAAGGACGGGCTTTTCTCGCCGTGGAACGGGCAGCAGGCCCAATAGTCGCCGCGCGACGTGTTGGTCTTCTTCCTGTCCCAAGCGACGCGCTGGCCGATGACCTGCGAAATCGGCACGCGGTCGCGTATCTCATCGAGGAAGGCGGGCGGAAAGCGCATCGGGTGAAAGCTCGTTTGCCTCCATATAATCGAGCCGCCCGGGCACGGCCACTCCGGCCAGCCGATCGTACCCGCTTTTCACAGACGAAAAGAAGGCGGCCGGAAGGCCGCCTTCTGAATTTGCGGATTGCCGTGGATTAGTGCGCGGCGATCGCGCCGAAGATGATGCCGGAAAGGATGCTGACCAGCACATAATCGTTGCCGACTCGGATCCACTCCTGGCCGGGACCGGGGCGGCGCAGGCCGTAGCGGTTCCAGTCGCGGATCGGCTGATGGCGCTTCCAGTTGGAATATTTCTGGCCGTTGCGCCAATGGCTGCGCTTCACGACGACCTTCTTCTTCACGACACGCTTGTCGACATGCCTGCCGGGCTTCTGCCAATCGACCTGAGTGTAGTTCGACTGCGGCGTGCTCGGCTGGACGAGCGGCGCGGCCTGGCCGGAGAAGGCCGAGGCGGCCAGCATCGAGGCGGTGACGGCGGAAAGTATGAGACGCTTCATGGTCGGTACTCCTTGTTGTCGATAGGCGGAGGAGTAACCGCCAATGGATGAACCGAAACTGAACGTTAGAATTACAATTCTGTAATGGTTTCCGATGCTTGCGCCGGCCGCTTCAACAACGCTTCGGATCGCCTCCGACTATGCCGCCGAGGTTGGGCAGTATGAAGCGAAAGCGCAGCCGCCGGGCGTATGCAACCAATGCTTCCTCCATTCATTTCCGACATGCGCCGTCGAGCCGAGGCGATCACCGCATCAGAAAAATCTATTATTCGGCTAATCTTAATTGGTATATTTCGACGCGTTGAAATGACTAAGATTCGTACTCCTCTCCGCGTCGCCGGAGCCAACTCGCGAGGCCGGCTGTGAGCGGCTCCGTCGTCCTCCTGCACCTTGCCGGCGCGGTGGCGCTGATGCTGTTCGCCACCCGCATGGTGAAGACAGGGGTCGAGCGCGCCTATGGCGACGTGCTGCGCCACAGGTTGCGCGCCACCATGCGCAATCCGGTCATGGCGGTGCTGGCCGGCTGTGGGCTGGCGGTCGCGCTGCAGAGCTCGACCGCTGTGACGCTGCTGGTCGGCTCCTTCGCCGGCGCCGGCATCGTTTCGGGCGCCGCCGGGCAATTGGCGGTGCGGGGCGCCGAGATCGGCTCGGCGCTGGTGGTCAAGCTGCTCACCTTCGACCTCACGCTTCTGGTGCCGCTCTGCCTGATCGCCGGAACTGTCATGTTCATGGCCACCGAGCGGCGCGACTGGCGGCAACTCGGCCGCATCCTGATCGGCGTCGGCCTGCTGATCCTGTCGCTGGAGATGATCGGCCAAGCGTCGGAGCCGCTGCGCAACAGCCAGTTGATGCCGCTGATCATCAATTATTTCTCGGGCGACTCCATCACCACCTACCTGCTGGCCGCGCTGGTCACCTGGCTGTTCCAGTCGAGCATCGCCGCCGTGCTTTTGATGGCGACGCTGGCGGGCCGCGGGCTGATCACCCCGGAGCTCGGCGTGGTCCTGGTGCTCGGCGTCAACCTCGGCTCGTCGCTGATCGCGCCGATGCTGACGCGGTCGGCGCCGCCGGAGGTGCGCATAGTACCGGTCGGCAATCTCCTGATGCGCGGCCTCGGCTCGCTGATCATGCTGGTCCTGATCATGACCTTCAAGCCGGATGTCGCCTTCCTCGGCAGGACCGCGCCGGATCAGATCGTCAACGCCCACATCCTGTTCAACGTGCTGATCCTGCTCGCTGGGCTGCCGCTGGCCGGTTTCGTCTACCGCGCTTCCGAAAAGATCGTGGCGCTGGGCACCAAGCCTCAACCCGCCGCCACGCTCGAGGTCGTGGAGCTTTCGGCGCTGAACGAGAGCGCCCTCGACACGCCGAGCCAGGCGCTGGCCAACGCCACGCGCGAGGTGGTGCGGGTCTGCGAGACGGTCGAGATCATGCTGAAGCGCATCATCGAGCTCTACGAAGATGCCGATCCCGCCAAGATCAAGGCGCTTGCCGCGCTCGACGACCGCGTCGACAGGAAGCATGCCGCGATCAAGCTCTATCTCGCCAAGATCACCAGGAATCCGCTGACCGAGGACGAAGCATTGCGGTGCCAGGAGCTGATCGGCGCCTGCGTCAAGCTGGAACAGGTCGGCGACATCATCGTGCGCAACATGCTGGTGCATGTCAGGAAGAAGCTGGAGCGCGGCCTGGAATTCACCCCCGAGGGCTGGCAGGAGCTTTGCGCGTTCCATTCCTCGGTGCTGGCCAACGCGCGCCTTGCCTTCAACGTGCTGGTCTCGCGCGACCCGGAAACCGCCAGGCAGTTGGTTCTGGAGAAGGACCTGCTGCGCGAGCGCGAGAAGGAAACCAGCGCCAGCCATTTCCTGCGCCTGCGCGAAGGCACCGCCAAGAGCGTCGAGACGAGCTCGATCCACCTCGACACCATCCGCGACCTGAAGCAGATCAACTCGCTGCTTGCCTCGATCGCCTATCCGGTGCTTGAGGAGCGCGGCCTGCTCGGCGGCTCCCGATTGAAGGCAAGCTGAGCCGATCGGGACCTGCTGAAGAAATTAGTCTTTGCTCATCCTCGCTTGCGTCGGCTAAGGATCGCCTGAGGACCTGTTGGGAGGACGATCGGTCAATGGACACGCATTCGCGCAGCTTCGCCAAGGCGCTTTCGTGGCGCGCCACCGGCACGATCGACACGATGATCATATCGCTCGTCGTCACCGGCAGCATCAAGCTCGCGGCCACCATTGGACTGACCGAAGTCGTCACCAAGTCGCTGCTCTACTACCTGCATGAGCGGGCCTGGCTGAAGATCCCGTATGGGCGCAAAACGCCAGCATAACAGCAAGCGACAGATCGGCTCGGATCGGTCCAGTCAAGAAAAGCTAAAGCGCCATCGCCAATTTCTGCATTGCCGCGCCCGCCCAGGCGTGGTTTGAGGCCATGCGTTCCTCGCATATGTTTTGAACCATGCTGCCGCTGATTGCCCTTTTCCTTGCCGCCTTCGCCTTCGGCACCACCGAATTCGTCATCGCCGGCGTGCTGCCGGAGGTGGCAGAGGGCCTCGGCGTTTCGGTGCCGACCGCCGGCTATCTCGTGTCCGGCTATGCCTGCGGCATCGCCATCGGGGGCCCTCTGCTGGCGCTTGCGACCAGCAGGGTCGCGCGCAAGACGCTGCTCATCGGGCTGACGATCGCCTTCACCCTCGGCCAGGTGGCCTGCGCGCTGGCGCCCGATTTCACCTCGATGCTTCTGCTGCGCATCGCGACCGCGGTGGCGCATGGCTGCTATTTCGGTGTCGCCATGGTGGTTGCGGTCAGCCTGGTGCGCGAGGACCAGCGCGGCCGGGCGGTCGCGGTCATTCTCTCGGGATTGACGGTTTCCAATGTCATTGGCGTGCCGGCGGGTACGGCGATCGGCAGCCTGTGGGGCTGGCGCGCCACTTTCTGGGTAATGGGCGCGCTGGGCATCATCGCGATCGTCGCCATGCTGGCGCTGTTGCCGCGCACGGCGGGCGCCGCCAACCGGCCGGCAGGGCTGGCGCGCGAAGTTCGCGTGCTCGCCCGCCAGCAGGTCTGGACGTCGCTGATCCTGATGCTGATGCTGATGATCGGCCAGTTTACGCTGTTCACCTACATCACGCCGATGCTGCTCGACGTGACCGGCCTCGACGAGAGCCTGATCCCCTGGGTGCTCTTGCTCAACGGCGTCGGCGCCACGATCGGCGTCCTGGTCGGCGGCAAGCTCGCCGACTGGAAGCTGATGCCCTCGCTGATCGTCATGCTCGCCCTGCAGGCGGCGGCGCTCGGCGTCATCCATCTTGTCAGCCCCTACCCGGTGCCGATGATCGTCGCCATCGTCATCTGGGGCGGTCTCAACTTCGCCATCGGCGCGCCGATCCAGACGCGCATCCTCGCCTGGACGGCCGATGCCTCCAACCTCGCTTCCTCGCTGATCCCGTCCGGCTTCAATGTCGGCATCGCGCTCGCCGCCTCGCTGGGTGCTGCTATGCTCAATGGCGGCTATGGCTATCGCACCCTGCCGCTCGCCGGCGCCCTGGCCATGCTGGTGGCGGTGATGGTGGCTGTCGGCTCGCAAGCCTGGGAATGGCGCAGCCGCGCGACGCCGCCCCTGCCGGCGGCGGCCGAATAGAAATGGTAGCTGTGTACGTGCTTGTTCGCCGTGTGGCGAATCCGCTGTCCGGCTACTTAGATGTCAAGGCCACTGTTCCGTTCGGATCCAGATCTAAATCGATCAAAATTAGAGAGGTGGGCAGCCCACTTCTATCTACTATCCGCCTGCAAAGAAGTAATACCCGCTCGCGCTTCATGGCCTCAAGTATCCGATCGCGCAATCTAGCTCGATCTCTCAAAGGGACCACAAAGTTCAAAACGCGCAAAAGCTCTTCCGACGTAACTTTTCCTACACCAGAGTCGCGATCGTAGCTCTTTACATGTCCGATCAACTCAACCACAATCTCCTCGGCGTCCCTATCTTGGATTGCAGCGACTACACTTGGAGTAATGTTCGCGTAAGTCGTGTCAGGTTCGCCGTGGCTCATACTCATACGATCTGCCGAGCGACGAAGTGGCAGCGCCATCTCGGGCACCATCGGACGAAGTCGGGACGTGAGTCGATTCATAGTCGACTCTTCGACACCCTCCAAGGCGTCCATATGATCCGAAAATTCCTTCTCTCTTTGGACTTCGGCCTCAAGTTCATCGCGCATCTCTGCTAATTCCTGCTGGGAGTGTCCGAGGCGGCCAACAGCAACATTCGTTGTGTTGAGGGCCCATCTTGCCAATTCCAATGCATCGGAAGCCTTGGCGCGCTCCCCATCAACGATTTTCTGCCAGATGGCTAATTGTTGAGTTCGCTGCTCCTCGATTGCTACGCTTGCTTGAACCTCTGCTATGCGAATTTTGGCGAATTGTTCCACAGCTTGATCGGTTGTCTCGCTACGTGGCGCCAGAAGGTGCCATACGTAGGAGATAAGAGATGAAAGCGGGGTGGAAAGGACTGTAGCCATGCCCTGCTGGATAGCCGGAATCAAAAGATCTTCAACAAACGAGCCTCTCTGCGGACTTCTTACTATAATATCAACGTTTGATGATACAGTTATTCTTTCAGCGACTTTTCCTGTGCGTCGAAAATGCTCTATCGTTGCAATAAAGCGCGCCATGGCATATTGTGACCGGCTGTATTCATAGAAATGAAGCTGGCCGGTACCGGCAAGGCCGCCATCGAACTTCACCCGTATTAATTCTGACATGATTCACCCCCCGGTGCGCCGAATACCAACAGCCCAATGTCAACATCCCTGGAAATTGGAATCAAGAGTACTGAAAGGTTGTTCAGTACTCTTGTTGCAGATGCCATCTCATAGAACTCTCACAGCGTTGCCGGCATTTCGCAACGTCAAATCGAAGACGCCCGCTGGGTAGCACCGCCGACAAGGATCGACAGTAAACCGTGGAGCCCCTGCTTCAGCCTTTCGCGATTGGGCGTAGCACCTAGCGCCAGGCGGAAGCCATTGGCGAAGTCCGCCCCTATGGCGAACTCTTCCGCGGGGCTGATGGCCAGACCCCGGCGACGGGCGATGTCGGCAAGTTCGGCTGAGCGCAACTCACTCTTCAGCGGATGCCACAGATGCAGGCCGGCATCCGTTGCCGCGAAAGCTTTGGAGAGGATGGTGCGGGCAATCTCTTGCCTGGCCAGCGCTTCGGCGCGTACGGCGTTGGTGATCTCGCCGGCAAGGCCGCTTCGCAGCCACTCGCAGGCAAGGCCCGTCATCAGCGGCGGCGCCATCATGGTGGTGCCGCGTATCGCTGCCGCGATCCGCTCCGCGGCTTGCGCGTCCGGCGCCGCCAGAAAGGCCGTGCGCAGGAAAGGCGAGATGCATTTCGCCAATGTCGCGACATGGAGGGTTCGCTCGGGCGCCAAGGTCAGAAAGGCCGGCGGCGGCGGCGTCAGCAAGCGGCTGTAGGGATCGTCCTCAACGATGGCCAGCTCGAGCTTCGCGGCCATGCGGGCGAGTTCGCGCCGCCTGCCTTCGGGCATGACGGATGCGGTCGGATTTTGCAGCGTCGGATTGAGGTAGACGAAGCGGGCGCCGTGCCGTCGCGCCGCTTCTTCGAGATCGTCCGGCCGCATGCCCTCGCCGTCATTGCCGACAGCGGCAAGCTTGCGTCGCGTGGCCCCGGCCAGCGCGATCAGCCCGGGATAGGTCAGCGCATCGGCCAGGATCGTATCGCCCTCCTGGGTCTCCGCCAGCACGACGGCCGTGAGCAGCGCCTGCGCGCCCGAACCGACAACGACCCTGTCGGCCGGTAGCCTGTCTCCCGCCGCGGCGAGCCATGACGAGCCTGCGGCGCGCTCCGCGGGCGAGCCCGGGCCGGGATGATAGGAAAGCAGCGCTTCCGCGCTGGAGCGCTTGAGCAACCCCTCGATGCCTATGCGGATCAGGGCCGGCAGGTTGAGGCCGGCAGGGGCCGGCGGGATGTTCATGCTGAGATCGAGGGCAGGCTCTTCCGGTTCGCCCGGCGTGACGAAGGTGCCGCGGCCCGCCGTCGCGTCGATCAGGTTTCTGCGCCTGGCTTCGGAAAACGCCCGTGTCACGGTCGTAAGATCGACCCCGAGCAGCCGGGCAAGTTCCCGCTGCGGCGGCAACCTGTCGCCCGGCTGCAACCGGCCGCTCGAGCGGGCATCCGCAAGAGCGTCGACGATCTTGAGATAAACGGGTCTTGGCCCCGCCGGCAAAGCCGGGAGCCAGCCGAGGTCACTTTCGCCGGTCACTTACCGCTATCCATACACTTTGTCGCATTGTATGCATACAAGAATGATATATGTATGTATCCGTGATCTCAAGGCCGGCTCGGCCTCACGCGAGATCCACTGGAGCGACGATCATGCAAGACCTTGCGCATTATCCACATCTGGTGCCCTGGCAGGTAGGAATCCGAGGCCGCTGTCCGCGTTGCGGCGAGGGCCACCTGTTTGAGGGATTCCTCAAGCTGGCGCCGAAATGCGACGTCTGCGGGCTCGACTATTCCTTTGCCGATCCCGCCGACGGGCCGGCCTTCTTCGTCATCTGCTTTGCCTGCGTGCCTTCGGTCCTGTTCGCCGTCTGGGCGCAGGTGACCTTCGAGCCCTCCATGTGGTTCCACGCTTTCGTTTCGATCCCGATCGTTCTCGCGACCTGCATTCCGCCGCTCAGGCCGCTCAAAGGCTGGCTCGTGGCAAGCCAGTTCTACCACAAGGCGGAAGAAGGAAGGCTGGCCAAGCCCGGCGAGTAACCGCCGAACCGATCTAAAGATCGATCCGATATTTGAGGCTTTCCGCGCCACCATAGGCGGCGGCCTTGGCGAAGCGCCCGACAAGCACTCCGCCATTGGCGAGGATCACCTTCTGGGATGCAAGATTGTCGAGGTCCGTGGTGATCTCGACATGGTCCAGGCCCACTGCCCTCGCCTCTTCGAGCATCAGCCGCAACGCTTCGGTGGCATAACCGCGCCCCTTCTTCCACGGCACCACCGCATAACCGATATGGCCAAGCACGTGCGGCGGCAGCGCCGATGTGCCTTTTTGCCAGCGCAGGCCTATCGAGCCGACAGCCTCGCCATCCCAGATCCAGCGTCGAAAGCCAGGCAGGCGCGGCACGGTCGTGCCGTCGGGCAGCGTGACGGGCGGCCCCTTGGCCTCCGGATCGTCGAGGCCGGCAAGAAAGGCCACCGGATCCTGTTCGATCGCCTCGAGCTGCTCGCGCGTCGCTTCCAGCAGCCGCACATTGTCGGGCGACCACCGGCGCTCGAGCGCCGCCTTGTAGGACGGCAAATGTTCGAGTGCGGGTTTGACGATCTCGATCATTGTTCGTTTCCCTATCGAGACCGAGATAGCCGCCACGTGGATCGCTCTCAAGTCGCCTGGAACTGGATTTCGCCCTTGTTGAGGAAACAGGCCTTGTCGAACAGCGACAGGTCGAGCGGGTTCGGCAGCCGGATATCGCCGATATCCGGGAACGGTTTCCGGGCGGGATCGTAGGACCTGTCGACCTGGGAGATGAAGACCAGCACCAGCCCGCGTTCGCGGGCGAACGACCTCAGCGCGCGTATCTGGACCATGAGATCAGGATTCTCGCGCTTCTGGTCGAGCAGTTGCAGATAGTCGATCACCGCCAGCGTGCCGCGCGGCGCCGACCGCAATGCCTCGATGATGTAGGCGGCGCTGATGGCGTCGGAATTGTCGAAGGTGAACAGGTGGCCGAAATCGGCAGGGTCGGCGCCGATGTCCCGGAACCGGCCCAGTATGTCGGCATGCATGTATTCCAGGGTGAAGAATACGGCGCGATCGCCTTGCTTCATGGCCGCCACGGCGAGTTCGAGGCTCATCAGCGTCTTGCCTTGGCCCGGTCGCGCCGCCACGAGGACCATGTCGCCGGGTATCAGCCGGGCCAGCAGCCTGTCGCCAGGCGCAGCCTCGGCGACCTTGGCCGCAAGCAGGCTCCAACTGGCAAAGCCTTCTTCACCGGCAACGCGGTCGAGCGCCTTATGGAGTGGAACATTTTCCCGGCGGGACAGGAGCCTCGCCTGGCGTTTCAGATGATGGACGGGTGCGGAAAGCCGCATCGAAAACCTCCTGCCGCGAGCAGTCTTGGCAACCCCTCCTTATGCCTGGCGCTCGAACAGTTGGTCGGGTGATCGACTGCCCTGCATGAACGATGCTTCCCGGTGGAGGGAGGAGGCGTGGGCGCGCCGGAATCAGATCATAGCGCAATCGAAGCGGGCCGAAAATCCGACCTCCAAAAGGTGTCGCTAAACTAGAAGTGTTTCGCCGAGGGATGCGAGACCTTCTATGATCGGCTCGGCTGATTCACGGGTGCGAGACATTTCGACGGGAGGGGCAAGAGGGTGCGGTTGAGATCTGTTCCGCTGGGCGCGGCCGTCTTCTGCCTTGTCGCGATCCTGGCAGCGCTGACGGCATCGGTCAGCTCTTTCGCGGCCTTGCGGCCGTCGACCATTCCCGACTGGCTGCAGCGCCACGTCGGCGACGGCGAAGGCCAGATTTCTCAGATCGTGCTGGAGCGGGCGCGCGCGCTCTACCAGAAGAAGGTCAGCGAAGGCTCGGTCAGCAACCCCTGCTATTTCGCCATGGATGCCACGCGTCCCGGCGACCTCGGCAACAGTGTGCTCGGCCAGCGTTATTATATCATCTGCGAAGCCAAGCAGATCTTCCGCGCGGTTTCCTCGGGCCATGGCGGCGGCCGCAACCTGAAGGGCGTCGCCGATTTCTCCAACGGCAGGCGCTGCGCGAAAAACTTCGGCAACGCGATGGACTCCGAGCTGACGGCCGGCGGCGCTTACTTGACCGCCGAGACCAAAACCTCGTTCAAGGGCTACTATCGCGTCGGCGCTGAGAACGCGGCGTTCATGCGCACCTTCGTCCAGTTCGACGGCGAAGGGGAGACGGCGAACGCCAGGCAGCGTGTCATCGGCGGGCACCCGGCGGCCATCCTGAAGGGCTTGTGCATGCGCAAGAACCCACAAAGCTCTTACGCCGACCACGACGGCTTTGTGCCCTACGGCAAGCTGGTGAATTACGCCGGCGGCCGCAGCAATGGCTGCACCAGCTGGTCGCCGGCCGATGCCGAGCAGATCATCCCCCTGGTGAAGAACAGCCCGACGACGCTCTACATCTACCCTGAATCGCGCGACATCGCCGCCGTCGCCCGCGCCAAAGCCGCTGGCCAGGCGCTCTCAGGCGCAAGCACCTATTGGAACGCCTCTTGCTTGAAGGAGATCGGCACGCCCAAATTCTGGCCGAAGAAGATGCTGGAGCCGATCATCGCCCAGTACAAGAAGGATCATCCGGCGCCACCGCCGCAGCCGGTGCCGATGTGCAAGGACTAAAGCAATTCCAGGAAAAGTGCGTAGCGGTTTTCCGTTCGGAATTGCGTAAAGACAAGAACCTAGCGCGGTTCGGTGATTCCGTGAAACGCCGAGCCGCTCCAGGCACTCGTCTATTGCAGCAGCCCCTTGACGATGGCGCTCGCCTTGGCGAAGTCCATCTGCCCGGCATATTTCTGCTTCAGCGCGCCGATCACCTTGCCCATGTCCTTCTGGCTGGCGGCACCCGTCGCCGCGATCGCCTCGCGCGCAGCGGTCGCAATCGCTTGGTCGTCGAGCTGCGTCGGCAGGAACGCGCGAATAATCTCCATCTCGCCGCGTTCCTGCGCCGCCAGTTCCGGCCGCTTGCCGTCCTCGAAGGCCTTGGCCGATTCCTCGCGCTGCTTCACCATCTTGGCGAGGATCTGCAGGATCTCCTCCTCGCTCGCCGGCGGCTTGCCGGCGCCGCGATTGGCGATGTCGCGGTCGTGGATGGCTGCCTGGATCAGCCGCAGCGTCGGCAGGCGGTGCTTGTCCTGCGCCTTCATCGCGCTCTTCATGGATTCGGCGATTTTCTCGCGCATCGTGCTTCTCCTTCGAATGCGGCGGACAATAGCTTCGCCGAACGGGTAACGCAAATTCTGGCAAGCCGCTGATATTGCTGGACGAATGCAAATCGACCATGGTTCGGGGGCGACGCATTGACCGCTCCCGCGGCTTCCCCTATGTACTGAGCCTCGCATGAACTGAAACTTTGGTTGCGCGCAGGCTCGCGAATTCGCCGCCGCGCGCCGTTGTTGCGCGGATCGTCCCGCTAACGGGACAATTCCGAAAGCAGCCTCTAGGAGCGCCGCCATGGCCACGACCACCGCCCCCTGGGCCACCGAAAAGCCGACCGCCCTGCTGGTGCTCGCCGACGGCACGGTGATCGAGGGCCGCGGTCTCGGCGCCACCGGATCGGCCGTTGCGGAAGTGTGCTTCAACACGGCGCTGACCGGTTACGAGGAGATCCTCACCGATCCGTCCTATGCCGGCCAGATCGTCACCTTCACCTTCCCGCATATCGGCAATGTCGGCACCAATGACGAGGATATCGAGGACTTGCATCCGGCCGCTCGCGCCGGCGCTGTCGGCGCGATCTTCAAGGCCAATGTCACCGACCCGTCGAACTATCGCGCCGCGGGCCATCTCGACCAGTGGCTGAAGCGGCGCGGCATCGTTGCGCTGTCCGGCATCGACACCCGCGCGCTGACCGTGCTGATCCGGGAGAAGGGCATGCCCAATGCCGTCATCGCGCATGCGCCCGATGGCGTCTTCGACATCGAGGACCTGAAGCGGCAGGCCGCAGCCTGGTCGGGCCTGATCGGCCTCGATCTCGCCAAGGAAGTCACGTCCGGCCAATCCTCGGTCTGGCGCGAGACGCCTTGGATCTGGAACGAGGGCTATGGCGAGCAGAGCGAGCCGTCAATGCACGTCGTGGCCATCGACTATGGCGTCAAGCGCAACATCCTGCGCCTGCTGGCAGGCCTCGGCGCCAAGGTCACCGTCGTGCCGGCGAAGACCGGCGCGGAGGAAATCCTCGCCATGCAGCCGGACGGCATCTTCCTGTCGAACGGCCCCGGCGACCCGGAAGCGACCGGCGAATATGCCGTGCCGGTGATCCAGAACCTGTTGAAGACCGACATTCCGGTGTTCGGCATCTGCCTCGGCCATCAGATGCTGGCCCTGGCGCTCGGCGGCAGGACCGAGAAGATGCATCAGGGCCACCACGGCGCCAACCATCCGGTCAAGGACCATACCACCGGCAAGGTCGAGATCGTCTCGATGAACCACGGGTTCGCCGTCGACGCAGACTCGCTGCCCGAAGGCGTCGAGGAAACCCATGTCTCGCTCTTCGACGGCTCGAACTGCGGCATCGCGCTGACCGGCCGACCGGTCTTCTCGGTCCAGCATCATCCCGAGGCCTCGCCCGGCCCGCAGGATTCGCACTACCTGTTCCGCCGCTTCGTCAACCTGATCCGCGAACGGCGCGGCGAGGAAGCGCTGGCGGAACGGGCCTAGTTCAAGCGACCGACCTAAGCGGCGTCAGTCACCGCTTCCTGGGTGTGCATGCGCTCGACTTCCTTCGGCGTCGGCTTGGCCACTTTCGTCACGAAGACGATGACCGCCAGCGTCAGGAAGATCGCGCCGAGCAGATAGGGGGCGCCGCCGAACACGACCGGCGCCGTGGGGCTCGTGAACCAGGAGAAGATCGCCGTGTAGAGCAGCGGCGTGATGATCGAGGTGATCGAGAAGATCGAAGTCATCGCGCCCTGCAATTCGCCCTGCGCCGAAGGCGGCACCTTGGCGGCGGCGAGGCTTCTGAGCGGCGGATCGGCCAGCGCCTCCAGGCAACCGGCCACGATCACCGCATAGATCATCCAGCCCTGCGTCGAGAACGCATAGCCGAACGCGCTGAGCGCGGTGAAGGTCAATCCGATCGCCGCCGTCTTCCACTCGCCGAGTTTCGGAATGATCCGCGGCAGCACCGTCGCCATGATGATCGCGCCGCACAGGCCGAAGGCGCCGAGCGAGAAGCCGATCTGTTGCTGGTTCCAGCCATAGCGGTAGTTGGAGACGAACGCCCAGACCGCCGGATACATCATGTGGCCGAGCGTCATCAGGAAGAACACAAGCCCGATCCAGCCGATGCCCGGATAATTGCGCATCTGGATCAGCGTGCCGACCGGATTGGCGCGCTTCCACTCGAAGGGCCGACGGTGCTTTTCGTCGAGCGTTTCCGGCAGGAACACCATCGCGATCAGGAAATTCACGAAGGCAAGTGCTGCGGCGAAATAGAACGGCACGCGCGGCCCGAACGTGCCGAGCAGCCCGCCCAGCACCGGGCCAATGACGAAGCCGACGCCGAAGGCGATGCCGAGCAGGCCGAAATTCTTCGCCCGGTTCTCGTCGTTCGAGATGTCGGCGATGAAGGCCGACGTCGTTGAGTAACTCGCGCCGGAAATGCCGGCGAGCACGCGGCCGATGAACAGCATCGGAAAGGACCAGGCGATGGCGCAGATCAGATTGTCGATTGAAAAGGTCAGCACCGAGGCAAGCAGGACCGGCCGGCGCCCGAAACGGTCGCTCAAGCCGCCGATGATCGGCGCGAAGAAGAACTGCATCGCCGCGTAGACGAAGAACAGCCAGCCGCCCTCGATCGCAGCCTCGCTGACGCTGACGCCGCTCAGTTCCTCCAGATAGGCCGGCAGCACCGGCATGATGATGCCGAAACCGATGATGTCGAGCAGCAGCGTCGTGAAAACGAGCGCAAGGCCCCGCTTGGCGGTTTTCGGGTCGATCATGGCGATAAGCTCCTCAGGCCGCCCGAGGCGGGACGCACCTTATAGGCGAGGTTCGCGGCAGGAACAATCCGCGAACGAAGCCAAACGTCTTATGCTGACATCACTTGCCAGCCGCCGCCGATCGCGGATCACATGCGAAAAGAAGCGGAAAAGCCGCCTCAGATCGGACCGCTCATCGTGTTGCAGTCGGACAGCTTGCCGCTCTTGTAGCCGCGCGCCAGCCATGTCTGCCGCTGCTGCGAGGTGCCGTGGTTGAAGCTTTCCGGCACGACATAGCCCTGCATCTTTTTCTGCAGCGTGTCGTCGCCGATCTGCTTGGCCGCGTTCAGCGCGCTTTCGATGTCGCCCTGCTCCAATATGCCTTTTTGCGCGGTGTAATGCGCCCACACGCCGGCGAAGCAATCGGCCTGAAGCTCGATGCGCACGGAGAGCTGGTTGGCGTCGGCCTCGCTCATGCCCTGCCGCAGCTGGTTGAATTTGCTCATGATGCCGGTGAGGTTCTGCACGTGGTGGCCGACCTCATGCGCCACCACATAGGCGCGCGCGAATTCGCCGGAAGCGCCGAACTGCTGGTCGAGCTGCTGGAAGAAGGTCATGTCGAGATAGACCTTGTGGTCGCCTGGGCAGTAGAACGGCCCGGCCGCCGCCGAAGCGAAACCGCAGGCCGAACGAACCTGGCCGCTGAACAGCACCAGCTTGGGATCTTCGTAGGTCAACCCTTGAGATTTGAAAATGCCGGTCCAGGTGTCCTCGGTTTCCGCCAGCACGGTCGCAACGAACTGCTTCATCTCGTCATTGGCGGGCGCGCCGCCATTTTGCGAGCTGGTGTCTTCCGTGATCTGGCCGCCGCCACCCGGCAGCAGGCCGCCATCGCCGCCTCCCAGGATCTGCGACGGATCGAAGCCGAAATACCATCCCGCGAGCACGACCAGGATGACCAGGAGGATGCTGCCGCCACCGCCGGTGCGGCCGCCGATCGGGATACGGAACTGGCCGTCGCCGCCCAAACCGCCGCCGAGCCCGCCGCCATCGCTGCGCTGGTCCTCGATATTGTCGCTCTGACGACGGCCTCTCCAAAGCATGGCAACTCCTCGCAATGCGAATATCCTGGCGGATCGGCACGCCACCGTCCCCTGCAGACAATTATCGCAACGGCCAGCCTAAGTCACAGAGTTTTTCGCCCGCGACAATGCGCGGGCTGGAGCAAACTCCGATCTGGCCGGTTAATTTCAAGCCCGTATAAACCGGCCGGAAATCTCAGCTTTTCTGCTTGGCGCCGGCACTTTTGCCGTCCGAACTTTTCGAGCGTTCCTCGAAACGCGCCGCGCCCTTCTTCAGCGGCTGACCGGTCTCTGCCTCGGTCTTGCGCTCGTCCCTGGCGGCCGCCTGCCGCAATCCCCTGGCCGCCTGCTTTCCCTTGGCGGTCGGTGCTTGTTCGATGCCCATTGCTTCCTCCCTTAGCGCGACAATCGCGCGATGTGGGAGGTAATGCGGTGGAGATGCGTCGGTTCCGTTTCAAGGCGTTCGGGCGGATCGAACTCCTACGCCTGGCGATGCGTCATCGCCCGGCGGAAAGCTTCCAGCGTTTCGGCGCTGACATGGTGCTCGATGCCTTCGGCGTCGATGCGCGCCGTCTCGGCGCTGACGCCAAGCGAGCGCAGGAAGGCCTCCACCGTCTGGTGGCGGATGCGGCTTTCCTCGGCAACCTTGCGGCCGGCTTCGGTCAGGAACACGCCGCGATAGGGTTTTCGCGACACCAGCCCGTCGGCGCACAGCCTGGTCAGCATCTTGGCCACCGTCGGCTGCGCCACGCCAAGCCTTGCGGCGATATCCACCTGCCGCGCCTCGTTGCCGTCCTCGATCAGATCGGCGATGAGCTCGACATAGTCCTCGACCAGCGCGCTGCGGCGCGCTTCGCGCGTCTGCCGGAATCCTTCTGAATGGATCTCGGCATCGGGAAGCGGCTCTTCGCGTCGAACCGGTTTGTTCCTAAGCGCCAATATGCGCTCCTCCTGGCCTAGGGCATGATGCCGAAGCGTGTGAAGCGGTTTTCGGACGACATCATGCCCAATCTCTTCGACTGAATCGGGATCGCATCCATAGCACGAAACCCCTGATGATCCGGCCGTTTATTTGCATTCCCGCGCGGGCGCAACCGCCGTTTGCCGCCTTGCCTGGAACTTGCTCCCGCGGATCACGAAAGCATGATCAATGAAATATAGCCTATTGCATAATGTTGAGCCATGGCATAGGTAAAGGCGTATTCGATAGTTCCAGCGGAAATCCCCATGTCCGATGCCGATGCAGCAACCGTAGCCCGACCCGCATGGCGCTTCGACAGGCCCGATGACGAGCAGCCCAGCCTGCGCGAGGTGAACGCCTCGATCGCCGTGCCGCGCACCGGCGTCTGGTTCCGCCGCCTGTTCGCCTTCATGGGACCGGGCTACATGGTCTCGGTCGGCTATATGGATCCCGGCAATTGGGCGACCGACCTCGCCGGCGGCGCGCAATTCGGCTACACGCTGCTTTTCATCATCATGCTGTCCAACCTGATGGCGATCCTGCTGCAGGCGCTGGCCGCGCGCCTTGGCATCGCCACCGGTCGCGACCTCGCCCAGGCCTGCCGCGCCTACTATCCGCGCCCCGTCAATCTGGTGCTCTGGATCGCCTGCGAGCTGGCGATCATCGCCTGCGACCTCGCCGAGGTGATCGGCACGGCGATCGCGCTGCAGCTTCTGTTCGGCATTCCGCTGATCGGCGGCGCCATGCTGACCGCGCTCGATGCCTTCCTGGTGCTTCTCCTGATGAACAAGGGCTTCCGCTACCTCGAAGCCTTCGTCGTCGCCTTGCTGATCATCATCTTCGGCTGCTTCGCCATCCAGATCTTCGTCGCCGCGCCGCCGGCGGGCACGATCCTGCACTCGATGTTCGTGCCGTCGTCGCAGATCGTCACCAATCCGGCGATGCTCTACATCGCCATCGGCATCATCGGCGCGACGGTCATGCCGCATAACCTCTATCTGCATTCCTCGATCGTGCAGACCCGCGCCTATGAGCGTACCGATGCAGGCAAGCGCGACGCCATCAAATGGGCGACGACGGATTCGACCATCGCGCTGATCCTGGCGCTGTTCGTCAACGCATCGATCCTGATCGTCGCGGCGGTCGCCTTCCACAACACCGGCCATCACGACGTCGCCGAGATCGGTCAGGCCTTCGAGTTGCTGTCGCCGTTGCTGGGCCTGGGCATCGCCTCGATCCTCTTCGCCGTCGCGCTGCTTGCCTCCGGCCTCAACTCGACCGTCACCGCGACGCTCGCCGGCCAGATTGTGATGGAAGGCTTTTTGCGGCTGCGCATCCCGCAATGGGCGCGCCGCCTCCTGACGCGCGGCATCGCCATCGTCCCGGTGGTGGCCGTGACCGCGCTCTATGGCGAGAAGGGCACGGCCGAGCTGCTTGTGTTCAGCCAGGTGGTGCTGTCGATGCAACTGCCCTTCGCCGTCATCCCGCTGGTGCAGTTCGTGTCGGACAAGAAGAAGATGGGCAGTTTCGCCATACCGCGTGCCGTCGCGGTCCTGGCTTGGGTGGTGGCCGCAATCATCCTCGTTCTCAACTTCAAGCTGCTCTACGACACCATCGCCGGCTGACCGCGACATTCCAGCCGGACGCGCTATTCTTGGCGCCATGGCCGAACCGGACGAAGCCCGCAGATTCTATGCCAAGCTGTTGGCTGCGCAGGCCCGGTCGGCCGACCCGCGCATCGAGGAGGTGTTCGCCTCGGTGCCGCGCGAGGCGTTCCTGGGTCCGGGACCATGGACTGTCTTTGCCGGCGAAGGTCGGTTCGAGACCCCGAGCGCCGATCCCGGCTACATCTACCAGAACGTGCTCGTCGTGCTCGATGCCGACAAGGGCATCAACAATGGTGAGCCGCTGCTGCACGCGATGTGGCTCGGCAAGGTCGAGCCGAAACCAGGCGAGGCCGTCACCCATATCGGCGCCGGCACCGGCTATTACACGGCGCTGCTTGCGAGACTGGTCGAGCCGGGCGGCAACGTCACCGCCTTCGAGATCGAGGTCGACCTTGCCGCACGCGCCAAGGCGAACCTTACCCGATACGGCAACATCGAGGTGATCCAAGCCGATGCCGTCGCCAATCCGCTGCCGTCCTCCGACATCGTCTATGTCAATGCCGGCGTCGTCGCCCCGCCCGCCGCATGGCTGAAAGCGCTGAAACCCCTCGGCCGTATGGTCTTTCCGTGGCGTCCCTCCGAAGCCGTCGGCCTCGCGGTCCTCATAACCCGCCTGGAAAACGGCTTTGCCTGCCGGCCCTTCATGGGCTCCTGGTTCATCCCTTGCGTCGGCGCTTCCACCGCCGAGCCGGGCGCGAAAATACCGACGCGCGAGCGCGCCGTGCGCACCCGCTCGATCTGGCTGAGAAAAGACAAGGCGCCCGACCGCACCGCCACCGCCGTCTTTGGCGATGTCTGGTTCTCGTCACGCGCCATTCGCGCTGACAACACGCGATAGAAATTCGCTGGGCCGTGTCGGAACGCGGCCTTGCCGTTCGTCCTTAGCTCGAAAATCCGGCCTGACGGCGCGGACCAGCCAAAAGGAGAAAGACTATGCGCAAGATCATCGCCGCCACGTTCGTCAGCCTCGACGGCGTCATGCAGGCGCCCGGCGGGCCGGAAGAGGATCCGGTCGGCGGCTTCGAATTCGGTGGCTGGACCTTCCATTATTTCGACGAGGTGGCGGGCGCGGCGATGGAGGAACTGTTCTCTAAGCCCTTCGACCTGCTGCTCGGCCGCAGGACCTACGACATCTTCGCCGCGTACTGGCCGTATCAGAAGGACCCGATCGCGGACGTCTTCAACCCCGCAGTCAAATATGTGGCGACGCATCGCCCGGATTCGCTGACCTGGCAGAACACCCGATCGCTTGGGCCCGATATCGTCGCCAGGCTTAAGGAACTCAAGCAGGAAGACGGGCCGGACCTGCTCGTCCAGGGCTCGGGCAATCTGATCCAAACCTTGCTCGCCAACGGGCTGATCGACGAGATCCGGCTGATGATCTTCCCGCTGGTGCTGGGCAAGGGCAAGCGGCTGTTCGGCGACAACGCGATGCCGGCCGCCTTCAAGCTCGTCAAATCGCAGGCTTCCACCACCGGCGTCATCATGGCGACCTATGAGCGCGGAGGCGAAATCCGAACGGGCTCGTTCGCCCAGCAGGAGCCTTCGCAAGCCGAGCTCGAACGGCGCAAGAACTGGAAGTAGACAAGGTTCTCGCGCGGCGGGCCTAGCCCGCCGCGTATCCGATTACGAAGCCCTCTCTTTCGCAACGACGACTGGACAATCAGGAGCCGCCGATGATCCCAACCATAACCGCCTTCGAACGATCGCCCGATGGCGGCAGGGGGCTGGCGCGCGACATGCAAGTCCGTTGGGCACTCGAGGAAGTCGGACAGCCCTACGACGTTCGTCTCGTCTCGTTCACCGCGATGAAGCAGTCCGCGCATCTCGCGCTCAGCCCCTTCGGCAGCATCCCGACCTACGAGGAAGGCGATCTCGCTCTGTTCGAGTCAGGCGCGATCGTCCTTCACATCGCGGTGCATCACCCGGGCCTGATGCCCGACGATCCGAACGCCCGGGCGCGCGCGGTCGCCTGGATGTTTGCCGCGTACAGCACGGTGGAACCACCGATCCTCGATCGCGCGACAGCCGTGATCCTGGAGCGCGATGCGCCCTGGCGCGACCAGCGCCTGCCTTTGGTCGATGAACGGATCCGCCTGCGGCTGGCCGAGCTCTCCCGCCATTTGGGGGATTCCGACTGGCTCGATGGCGCGTTCAGCGCCGGCGACCTTGTCATAGTGGGCGTGCTGCGCCGGCTGCAGAGATCGGGCCTCCTGAACGAGTTCCCGAACCTTGCCGCCTATGTCTCCCGCGGCGAGGCGCGGCCGGCCTTCAAACGCGCTTTCGAGGCGCAATTGGCGGTCGCGATGGCGGCATCGAACAGTTGACCCAATCTTCCGTTCACGCCGCCTGGCGATAGCGGGAAAGGCCTTCGCGGATATGGCCGGCAAACGCCTGCGCGGCCGGCTGGGTGGCGTGCTTCGGCAGATGCAGGTTGACGGAGAAATTCGGCAGCGCCGGAAGGCCTGCATCGGACAGGATGTCGAGATCGGCCGGAACCGTCGAGGCAAGCCAGGTGGTCACGGCAAGATCCGACCGCACCGTCGCGGTCGTGGCATCGATGTTGCCATTCTCGAACACGGTGCGCCAATCGAGCCCGTGCTCGGCGAGTGCCGACAGCACCGCCGGCCGGAAGGCGCAAGTATCGGCGACGATGGAAACCGGCAGCGGGCGCTTCAGGCGTGCCGCCCCGCCTCTGGCGCCGACCCATACCAGCCGGTCGATAAGCAGGCATTCGCCAGGGCTGGGGCCGACGCGCTCCTCGATGACGGCAAGGTCGATGGTGCCTGCCGCCAGCGCCGCCGCGAGCTCCGGCGAGGACGCGCAGACCAGCGATATCTCCACCTGCGGATAGGCTTCGGCGTAAGCTTTAAGCACAGGCGCGAGCAGCGTGCCGACGAGATCGTAAGGCACGCCGACCCGCACCCGCCCGGCAACCGCCCCGCCCCTGATCTCGGCAAGGATTTCGTCATTGAGCCGCAACAGGCGCCTGGCCTTGTCGAGCAGCCGCTCGCCGGAACGCGTCAGCCTCAGACCGCGGCGGTCGCGCTCGAACAGGCTTTGTCCCAACACCTCTTCCAGCCGCTTGACCTGCTGGCTGACTGCGCCTTGCGTCAAATGGAGCGCGTTGGCCGCCGCCGTCATGCTGGCCTTGTCGGCCGTCGTGACGAAGGTGCGGATGAGAGTCATGTCGAGATCGCGGATCATCCGCAGCATTATAATTGCTAATGCAAACCATATCAAACATTGCATTTACTGATGCCTCGAAGCGCCTAAGCATGCCGGCTTTCTCCACTGGGAAGCCCGCATGTCCGAAACCATCATCCCGCTGGTTCTGTTCGCGCTGATCTCGACCTCGACGCCCGGCATCGCCACGACATTGTCGACCGCGTCCGGCGCGCAATTCGGCTTTCGCCGTTCCGTGCCGCTGATGGCCGGCAGTGCCGCCGGACTGGCGACCGTGGCAGCCGCGGGCGCGGCCGGCCTGGCTGGACTTTTAGCCGCCATTCCATCCCTGCAGCTCGCCATGAAGATCGCCGGCTCGCTCTATCTGATCTGGTTGGCGATCAAGATCGGCCGCAGTGGTCCGCCCAATCTCGACATCAGCATGGCCAAGCCGAACAGTTTTTTCGGCGGCGCCGGTATCCAGTGGATGAACCCGAAAGGCTGGGCGATGGGGCTCGGAGCCGCCGCATCCTTCGCGGCGCTGGCGGACGGTCCGTTGCAACTCGCGCTGCTGCTCGGCGCCGTGTTCGGCCTGGCGGCCGCCTTCTCACTGTCGTTGTGGTGCGTGGCGGGAACCCTGCTTGCCCGCCTGCTCAAGACGGAGCGCCAGTGGCGCGCGCTCAACATCGTGCTCGGCCTGCTGCTGGCCGCCTCGATCCTGCAGATGTGGCGGCCGGTATAGCACCCGGTTCCTCGCCCCACGAAAGTGGGGAGAGGTGGCTCGGCGAAGCCGAGACGGAGAGGGGAATGGCGCCGCCCTAACAAGTAACCCTGCGAAGGGACTCGCCCTGCGAAGCCCCCTCTCCGGCCGCTTCGCGGCCACCTCTCCCCCGCTTTGCGGGGGCGAGGAACCCAGCCCTCAGACGGCGTAGCGCGCCGCCGGCTTGCTCGAGAACAGGCTGCCGTAGAAATGATCCCGGGCGCCGAGATAGGTGTTCAGCTCGGAAGCGTCGGCAAGGCCGGGCGCGGTTACGGTCTCGCCCTGGGCGAAACCGGCAAGCGCGGCGTCGACCAGATCCTCTGCGCTCATGATCCAGTCCGGATTGAGCCTGTCGAGGCTGATTCCGGAGACGTCCCACAACTCGGTGCGGACCGGTCCGGGCACGACGGACTGGACCTTCACATCGGTGCCGGCGACTTCCTTCTGCAACGCTTCGGTGAAGTTGGCGACATAGGCCTTGGTGCCGCTGTAGATGCCGCCGACGGCAATGCCATAGGCGACGACCGAGGCGATGTTGATGATCGCGCCGCGATTGCGCTTGATGAGGCCCGGCAGCACCGCGCGGGTCAGCCTGGTCAGCGCCACGACATTGACCTTGATCATGCGCTCGGCCGCGTCGGCATCGGCGTCGGCAATCGTCTCCAGGCCGCCCACGCCGGCATTGTTCACCAGCAGCGTCACGCTGTCGTCCGTCGCGACCGCCTGCTCGACACGGCGCAGATCGGCATCGGCCGCAAGGTCGGCGACGATCGTCTGGACCTTGCGGCCATAGGCATAGGCGAGCCTGTCCGCCACCTCCTGCAGCCGGTCGGCGCGCCGCGCCACCAGCACCAGATCATAGCCCTGCCCCGCCAGCCGGTCCGCATAGACCGCGCCGATGCCCGACGATGCGCCGGTGATAACGGCTGTGCCCTTGTTGTCCTTCGTGCTCATTGTCTTGTTCCTTTGTTCGCTTCGCTTGGCTCGGCGCCGATGATCGCATCACCAGCAGAGCCGCTGATTTCAATTAGTGGCATATGCCACTTTCTGCGAAGTAGGTATATGCCACTATCTTGTCAACGGCGGCGGCGAAAACTATTTCTGCGGCAGGCCGGGGGGCACCGCCCTTCGCGATGCCGCCCCCGACGCCCACCATTCGAGCGCCGACGCGCCGGCGAGGAGTGACCATGAACGAAGCCCAGAAACCGGGATTCAGCCGCTGCAACAACGCCACGTTGCGCCGTGCCGCGCGCAGCCTCGGCCGCTTCTACGACGACGCGCTTGCGCCGTCCGGCCTGAAGGGCACGCAGTTCGGGCTGCTTTTTCAGATCCATGTCAGCGATGAGCCGGCAATGGGCACCATCGCCGAGGCGCTGATCATGGACCTCTCGGCGCTTGGCCATACGCTGAAGCCGCTGATCCGCGACGGCTATGTCGAGACCTTTCCCGACAAGGACGACCGCCGTGTCAAGCGCGTGCGGCTGACGCCGCAAGGTCAGGCCAAGCTCGACGAGGCGCTCAAGCTTTGGAGCGTCGCCCAGCGGCAATTCGAGGACAAGGTCGGCGCCGAGCAGGCAGCGAAGCTGCGCGCCGCGCTGGACGCCGTGGCTGACCTCGACCTGGAAATGCCGGCGGCCGCTCCTTCCGTCTGAAGAAGCGGCCGCCAATCAGGGTCTGTGTACCGGCTTACTCGGCTGGCATTGCGGCAGGGCTAACCAACATCCGACCGGCCAGCACGACGCCCAGGCCGACGATCGGGAATACCGCCGCAACCAAGCCGAGATCGGCCGGGACGCCGAAGCGCAGCACCGCGGCGCCGACCACCGCGCCCAGCGCGACGCCGAGATAGAGCGCCGAGGCGTTGAGCGACAGGACGATGGGCGCGGCATCAGGCGCAAGCTTGATGATGCGGCTCGCCTGCGCCGGCGGGAAAGCCCAGCCGACGATGCCCCACGGCACCATCATGGCCATCAGCGCCGGTCCGGCCAGATGGTGCGGCAGGAAGGTCGGGATCAGAGAGAAGGTGACGAGCATTGCGGCCGACAGCGTCAGCGACCAGGCGACGGTGCGTGTGGCGCCGAAGCGGTCGGCGGCCTGCCCACCGGCGATGTTGCCGATGACGGCGCCGACGCCGAAGGCGAGCAGCATGCCGGGCAGCGCGATCGGCGGGAGCCCGCCCCCCTGAATGGCCAAAGGCGCGATGAAGGCGAAGACGGTGAAGGCGCCGACCAGCGCAAGCGCCGTCGTCAGAAGGATCGGCATCACGCCGGGGCGCACCGCCGCCGCCAGCCTGCGCTTCAGCGGCAGCCTGGTGCCGATGATGCCGCGCGGCAGACGCCACCACAGGATCGCGCCGGACAGCGCGCCGAGGCCGGCGATGGCGAAGAAGGTGCCGCGCCAGCCGGCGATCGCCGCGACCAGCGCGCCGAGCGGCGCCCCGACCGCCACCGCCACCGTGGTGCCGCCGACGACGACGGCGATGGCGCGCGCCCGGTGATGGTCGTCGACCAGCGCCACCGCCGTGCCCTGCGCGGTCGCCGCGAACAGGCCGGACGACAGCGCCATGACGATGCGCGCAATCAACAACAGCTCGAAGGACGAGCTCACCGCCGCCACCAGATTGCCGATGACGAAGAAGACCAGCGTCCACAGGATGACGCGCCGCCGGTCCCAATCGCCGGTCAGCGTCGCCAGCACCGGCGCGCCGATCGCATAGGCGAGCGCGAAGGCGGTGATCAGCGAGCCGGCGAGCGGCACGGAAATGCCGGCATCGGTCGCGATGTCGGGGAGAAGGCTTGAGATGACGAAGCCTTCGGTCGAGATCGCGAACGACCCGAGCGCCAGCCAGAAGATCCGCTTGTCCATGAGGAACCGTCCTTAGTTCAAAAGTTATTGAACAATTGGACATGGCAGGGCATGATGTCAACCGAGCCGGGACAAAATAGCTGAACCCTGCTGACAGCCCTGTGTCAGGACGGGGTCGAAAACAAAAGGTCATGTCTGTCGGCGGAAAAGGAAGCCGCGTTGAAGTTCGTGCCGTTTGTGCTTAATTCTGGGTCATGAGCCTGCCCCATCCAACCGCCGACCAGATCAGCCTGCCGATCGTGCTTGCCGTGCTTGGCGACCCGACCCGGCTTGCCATCGTGCGCTATCTGGCGAGCAAGGAAGGCGTGCCGCTGAACTGCAGCAAGTTCCTCGACCTCGCCTCCAAGACCAATCTCAGCTACCACCTCGCCAAGCTGCGCGAGGCGGGCGTCACCCGCAGCGAAGCGGTCGGCACCAGCCGGCTGATCACATTGCGCCGCGACGATCTCGACAAGCGCTTTCCCGGCCTGCTCGACAGCGTGATTGCCGCAGCCGACGGCGACAAGGATCTGCCGGCGGTCGGCACCGCCGAAGTCGAGGTTTCGGCCTGATCCATGCGCATCGCGGTTATCGCCGACATCCATGGCAATGTGCTGGCGCTGGATGCGGTGCTTGACGATCTCCGGTCGCGCGGCGGCGCCGACATCACCGTCGATCTCGGCGACTGCGTCTCCGGACCGCTCTGGCCGCGCGAGACTATGGAACGGCTGCAGGCGCTCAACCTACCGACGGTGCGCGGCAACCATGACCGCCGCGTCGCCCAGGACACGGCCGACGAGACCATGTGGCCGTCCGATCGCTACGCCCAGGAGCGGCTGACCGCCGCGCAGCGCGAGGCCTTGCTCGCCTTGCCGCTGACATTGGAGATCGCGCCCGGCGTCGTCGCCTTCCATGCCCGGCCGGACCATGACGAGAAATATCTTGCCGACGCCATTGTCGACGGTCAGCTGGTGCGCGCGCCGCTTGCCGCGATCAGGCGCCGGCTGAAGCCGCTCGATCCGGCCTGCCGCCTGGTGCTGTGCGGCCACAGCCACCGCAATGAGCTCATCCGCGTCCCCGGCGGTCCGGTCATCTTCAACCCGGGCAGCGTCGGTTGCCCGGCCTATGACGATGATACGCCGCCGGCGCATATCTCCCAGCAGGGCACGCCGCATGCGCGTTACGGCATCGTCGAACTTGGCACGGACGGCCGTCCCAGCCGCTTCGAGAGCATCGCCGTCGACTACGACCATGAAGCCGCCGCAAAGCAGGCCGAACAAGCGGGAAGACCGGAATGGGCGCAAGCGCTGCGGACTGGTTTTATAAAGGATTGAGCGAAGCTCATATCCAGGATTGAGCGAAGCTCATATCGAGCATCACGATTGAAGTGCATTGGTTATGGCCGAGGGATGAAGCGCAAAGTCACGCTCCGATCGACGCTGCTGATCGCCGCTCCTTTGTGTCTGGCCGCCCTCCCGGCCTTGGCTCAGGATGCGCCCGGAACAATCATCTCGATCATCGGTGGCCTTGCGCCGGACGATTTGCTCAACATCCGCGCTACCGCTTCGCCGGGCGGAAAGATCGAAGCGCGCCTGCCCAACGGCGCGGCCGTGAAGAATTACGGCTGCAAGGCCGTCAACAATTATCCATGGTGCAAGGTCGAGGACACCCAGGACGCCCACATAACCGGCTGGGCGCCGGCCCGCTATCTCAGTCCCAACAACCCGGCGCCGCCTCCTGAAGACGGCGCCGCGCCGGCGACTGCCACAGTCGCGTCCCAATCGCCTCCCGAGGAGCCGCCGCCGGATATAGCGGCGCGCCTGGGCGGCGGCGAGCCGGCCGAGCCGCCTTCCGCGGCCGAAATCGGCAAGACCGCCATGCTGGATGCCTATGGTCTCGCTTTCGCAGCCGCGGCAAACGCCCAATCCGACGCCCCTGCGCCGGATGCCGGCATCCCTTGCGCGCGTCATGTCGGCCAACCGATGACCCGCTGCGACGTCAGCGTTACCCGCAAGGACGGCGACAGCACGGTAACCGTGACCTGGCCCGATGGCGGAGTGCGCGTCATCATCTTCCATAACGGACAGCCCGCCAGATCGGACTCGCCCGACGAATTGCGCTTCACCCGTGAAGGCACGCTGAACATGATCCGCGTCGGCGTTTCCGAGCGTTTCGAGATCACGGACGAACTAGCGCTGGGCGAATAGAGGGATTAGGCCGTCGGGGAACACCGACCCGCAGCTTACTGCCCTTCATTTTCGGGGTTACATCCGCCAAAACTCTTCCCTATAAGGCCCTCCTAGCCTGATACCTGAATCGCAAGCACAACCGGCCGGGACCTCCCCGTCCCGGTTTTTCGTGCAAGCCGCTCGCCGAACGGATTTTTCGAATATGCCAAGACGCACCGACATCAAGTCGATCCTGATCATCGGGGCCGGCCCCATCGTCATTGGCCAGGCTTGCGAGTTCGACTATTCGGGCACCCAGGCCTGCAAGGCGCTGAAGGAAGAGGGCTTCCGCGTCATCCTGGTCAACTCCAACCCGGCCACCATCATGACCGATCCGGAGCTGGCCGACGCCACTTATATCGAGCCGATCACGCCGGAAGTGGTGGCCAAGATCATCGCCAAGGAGCGGCCGGACGCGCTGCTGCCGACCATGGGCGGCCAGACGGCGCTCAACACGGCGCTCTCGCTGCGCCGCATGGGCGTGCTCGACCGCTACAATGTCGAGATGATCGGCGCCGACGCGCACGCCATCGACAAGGCCGAGGACCGCGCGCTGTTCCGCCAGGCGATGAGCAAGATCGGACTGGAGACGCCGCGCTCGATGCTGGCCAACGCCACCGACGTCAAGAATGCCGACCGCAAGACGCATGAGGCCGAGCGCGCGGCGCTCAAGGCGGAAAATCCGGAAAACCTCGACGCCGCGCTCGATGCGCTGGAAACGCGCTGGAATCTCGGTGAAGGCGACCGCAAGCAGCGCTATATCAGCCATGCCATGGCGATCGCCGCCCAGGCGCTCGACCATGTCGGCCTTCCCGCCATCATCCGCCCCTCCTTCACCATGGGCGGCACCGGCGGCGGCATCGCCTACAACCGCGCCGAATTCTACGACATCGTCCAGTCCGGCCTCGACGCTTCGCCCACCACCGAGGTGCTGATCGAGGAAAGCGTGCTCGGCTGGAAGGAGTACGAGATGGAGGTCGTCCGCGACAAGGCGGACAATTGCATCATCATCTGCTCGATCGAGAACCTCGATCCGATGGGCGTGCACACCGGCGACTCGATCACCGTCGCGCCGGCGCTGACGCTGACCGACAAGGAATACCAGATGATGCGCAACGCCTCGATCGCGGTGCTGCGCGAGATCGGCGTCGAGACCGGCGGCTCCAACGTGCAGTTCGCCGTCAACCCGGCCGACGGTCGCCTGGTCGTCATCGAGATGAACCCGCGCGTCTCGCGCTCTTCCGCCCTTGCCTCCAAGGCCACCGGCTTCCCGATCGCCAAGGTCGCCGCCAAGCTCGCCGTCGGCTACACGCTGGACGAGCTGGAGAACGACATCACCGGCGGCGCGACGCCCGCCTCCTTCGAGCCGACCATCGACTACGTCGTCACCAAGATCCCGCGCTTTGCCTTCGAGAAATTCCCGGGCGCCGAGCCGGTGCTGACCACCGCCATGAAGTCGGTGGGCGAAGTGATGGCCATCGGCCGCACCTTCCAGGAATCGCTGCAGAAAGCTTTGCGTGGACTGGAAACCGGCCTGACCGGCCTCGACGAGATCGAGATCCCGGGCTTCGGCCACGGGCCGACCGCCGCCGATCACGTCGACGACCGCAACGCGATCCGCGCCGCGCTCGGCACGCCGACGCCCGACCGGCTGCGCATGGTGGCGCAGGCGATCCGCATGGGCACGTCGCTCGAAGACGTGCACGCCATGTGCAAGATCGACCCGTGGTTCCTCGAGCAGATCGCCGGCATCATCGCCATGGAGGAACGCATCCGCGAGCATGGCTTGCCGCAGGATGCCGTCAATCTGCGCATGCTGAAGGCGATGGGCTTTTCCGACGCGCGCCTCGCCTCGCTGACGAAGACCGACGCGGAAGTCGTCCGGAAGGCCCGCGAAAAGCTCGACGTTCATCCGGTCTACAAGCGCATCGACACCTGCGCCGCCGAGTTCGCCTCGCCGACCGCTTATATGTACTCGACCTATGAAGTGCCCTTCGCCGGGGCGCTCGACAACGAGGCGCGCGTGTCGTCGCGCAAGAAGGTCGTCATCCTCGGCGGCGGCCCGAACCGCATCGGCCAGGGCATCGAGTTCGATTATTGCTGCTGCCATGCCGCCTTCGCGCTGCGCGACGCCGGCTATGAGGCGATCATGGTCAACTGCAACCCGGAGACGGTCTCGACCGACTACGACACCTCCGACCGCCTCTATTTCGATCCGCTGACGGCGGAGGACGTGCTGGAGATCCTGCGCGCCGAGCAGGCCTCGGGCGAACTGGTCGGCGTCATCGTCCAGTTCGGCGGCCAGACGCCGCTGAAGCTGGCCGACGCGCTGGAGAAGGCCGGCATCCCGATCCTCGGCACCTCGCCCGACATGATCGACCTCGCCGAGGACCGCGACCGCTTCCAGAAGCTCTTGCACAAGCTCAACCTCACCCAGCCGAAGAACGGCATCGCCTATTCGGTCGAGCAGGCGCGCCTCGTCGCCGGCGAGCTCGGCTTCCCGCTGGTGGTGCGCCCGTCCTATGTGCTCGGCGGCCGCGCCATGCAGATCATCCATGATGAGAGCATGCTGCAGACCTACCTGCTCGACACCGTGCCCGGCCTGGTGCCGGAGGACATCAAGCAGAAATATCCCAACGACAAGACCGGCCAGATCAACACGCTGCTGGGCAAGAACCCGCTGCTGTTCGACACCTATCTTTCCGGCGCCATCGAGGTCGACGTCGATTGCCTCTGCGACGGCAAGGAGACCTTCGTCTCCGGCATCCTGGAGCATATCGAGGAGGCCGGCATCCATTCGGGCGACTCGGCCTGCTCGCTGCCGACCCACTCCCTGCCGTCCGACCTCGTCGACGAGCTGGAGCGCCAGACAGCGTCCCTCGCCCGCGCGCTCAACGTCGGCGGGTTGATGAACGTGCAATACGCTATTCAAGACGGCACGGTCTACGTGCTGGAAGTGAACCCGCGTGCGTCGCGCACCGTGCCCTTCGTCGCCAAGACCATCGGGCGTCCGATCGCCAAGATCGCGGCCCGCATCATGGCCGGCGAGACGCTGGAAGACGCCTTCGCGCACTACGGCGCGATGCCAGACCCGCGCAACCCCGGCCACATCGCAGTCAAGGAAGCCGTCTTCCCCTTCGCCCGCTTCCCCGGCGTCGACATCCTGCTCGGCCCGGAAATGCGCTCGACCGGCGAAGTCATGGGCCTCGACCGCGATTTCGCGCTGGCCTTCGCCAAGAGCCAGTTAGGGGCCAATGTCGACCTGCCACGCTCCGGCACCCTGTTCGTCTCGGTCCGCGACGAAGACAAGAAGGGCATCCTGCCGGCGGTCAAACGCCTGGCTGAACAGGGCTTCAAGGTGCTCGCCACCTCCGGCACCGCCCGCTTCCTCGCCGAGAACGGCGTGACGGCCGAAAAGATCAACAAGGTGCTGGAAGGCCGCCCCCACATCGAGGACGCCATCCGCAACCGCCAGGTCCAGATCGTCTTCAACACCACCGATGGGCAAAAGGCGGTGTCCGACTCGAAGTCGCTGCGCAGGGCAACGCTGATGCAGAAGGTGCCGTATTACACGACGCTATCAGGGGCTGCGGCGGTGGCGGAAGCGATCGCGGCTCTAAGGGCGGGGAACCTGGAGGTGCGGCCGCTGCAGGAGTATTTTGGGTAAGGTCGTAGCGACGCGACCCAAATCTCGCTACGGCGTACCTTTGCTCGTTAGCTCACAGCCTCTGGAGTAGTCGTCTTTTCGATCTTATTTTTGGCTCGCTCCAACTTACTTGCGGCTTTCTTTATTCTGGAAGCCGCCTCCTTTGCCTTATCACCCTCAATTGTGTCGCGCTTAATTACCTCATTCTCGATAAGCTGTGAGAGGTTTTCGTTGCCGACTCTAATATCGGGAAAGAGCCTTCGAATTTCTCGCCGTAGGAGTGAGATTACTGGTTCTGAGCGCATGATCGCAGAGACCGTGAATTTGTTGAAAAGCTGGGCCTGCTGGTGAAAAGCATCCATCGCGTCGATTGTCAGCCCTTCCTTGGCGAATAGGAACAGGCACTGAAGATGGTCTTCATTTTTTGGATTCACGTCGGCTAAAACGATACGGCAGACTTCTTCGTGGCTGATTTGGTTCGCCACATAGATCCGGACCAGTCGCCACTCGACGGCATTCGTCAGGATTACCCAATGGATACCCTGATGAGCGCCATAGTCGATGACCTGACGCAAATGATTATCCGCGAGTTCCGCACCGGCTGATTTCACCTCGACAAGCAATCGAAGTTTGCCGCCTATCTTAATCGCAAGATCGACGTAGGTGGCTTTGATCTGATGCTCGGAGGTGAGCTCCTCGTATTTCTCGTAACCGAACACCTCGGCAAGGATGTCTTTCACCAGCGTAACGGTGTCGGCCTCGGCCACATCCGATTTCTGCTGTGTTACGGCAATACGCTGATATTTCTTGATATTCGACGCAATCCGGTCGACGAACTTCTTAGGTAGCTTATTCATGACTCGCCCTCCCTATCCCCACCGGGATTTGAGGACGACTTTACTTTAAAGACAAGCAGAAATTACGCCGGCTTGAAAAATGTGTCCCGTGGCTGTCGTAATCACGCCACCGCTACACACTCAATCTCGATCAACTCCATCGGCCATGACGCCACCGGCACGAAACTCCGCGCCGGCGGGTTGGTGGCAAAATACGTCGCGTAGACCTGGTTGATGGCGTTATAGAAGCCGGGGCGTAGATGCGCACCATCACCACCTTGTCCAGCGTCGTGCCGGCCGCTTCCAGGCAGTGCTTCAGCGCCTTCAGCGGCGCCTCGGTTTGGGTCTCGATGTCGCCGCGCACCATCTCGCCGGTCACCATGTCGACCGGCGGTGTCGCCGAGATGAACACGAAGGCGTTGGCGCACATGGAGAAGGTGCGCTTGTCTCACCCCTGCCCTGGATAAGCCGACCGATCCTTGCGCAAAAAATGCGCAACGTAGCGTTCCTTCGCCCCCCTCTCTGTCCTGCCGGACATCTCCCCCTCAAGGGGGGAGATTAGCCGTCACGCCGGCTTTCGCCAATCTCCAACGTTGCAGGAAAGGCGGAGGCGTCAAAGCTGCCAATCTCCCCCTTGAGGGGGAGATGTCCGGCAGGACAGAGAGGGGGGCCTCGCACCGGCGCTGGCCGATTGGCTCTCACGCAGCCTCACTGATGCGCGACCGCCAGGTCCTTCACATGCTTCTCGTGCATCTTCAGCACCGGCAGCGTCTTCTTGGCGAATTCCTTCAGCGCCGGGTCGTCGCCGGAATTGGCGTAGGTGGAAAACAGCGCCACCGCATCCTTATGCGCGTCGGTCTGCATCTTGATGTATTTGGCGTCGAAGTCCTTGCCGCTGGCAGCCTTCAATTCGTCGAGCATCTGCTGCTCCTTCGTCTGCAGCGCCGGGCCGGCGGGCTTGATCGACGCGGTGGTCTGGCCCTGGCTGAGCGCGGCCTTGAAATCCTCTCCCGCCTTGCTGTGATCCTTGATCATCTGCGCGGCGAACGCCTTGACGTCGGCCGACGCCGATTTCTGTTGCGCCAGCTTGCTCGACTGGATCTCGAATTCATTGGCGTTCGGCACGGTGGTGACGAAGGTCTGGGTGTCGACCTTGTTCTCGGTCACCATCGGTCCCACGGCATCTGTGTCGTCCGATTGGGCGAACGCGGCGGGCGCGCCGGCAAGAAGCGCGACGGCGACCAGGGGCAGCAGCGTTTTCATCTCGATCTCCGGTCCGAAACAGCCCCTCCGCCTTCCCCAACGCGGCACCGGCCCCAGGGGTTGCCTCAAAAAGAGCGCGCGGGCCGAGGCCCGCATCGCCATCAGTGGCAGTGCGCGGCGGGCGCCTGGCCGGCATATTGCAACTGCTCATGCCAGTTCGGGCGACCTTCCGGCGTGAAATCCATCAGGTTCCACAGGATCTCGCAGGTGCCGATGGCGCGAGGGTCCTGGCCGGGTTCGGACGGCGCGAAGCCGAGCTCCGACGACCAGAAATGCCGGATGCCGTCGCCATCGCGGTGGAACACCGAAAGCAGCGGTATCTGCGCGCCTTCTGCGTCTTCCGCATTGTAGTCGCGCTTGAAAGCGTTGCCGGCCGACGACACGAGCCGCATGTTTTTCCAGCCGCGGTCGCGGCCGAGCGCCGTCAGATTGCCGAGCGCGGTCTTCGCCACCACGGCGAAGTTGAAGCCCGCCGCTTCGAGATGGCCGATCGCGCCGTCGAACTGGTCGAGCAGCGCGGTGCAGGACGGGCAAGGCTGGTCCTGCCGGGCAAGCTTCGCCGTCTCGCCGCCCGCCGCCACTTCGCGCGTCTCCTGCGGATGGCGCGGGAACATCATCTGGTAGAGGATCGGCGTATCCTTGCCCGGCGCGAAGAGGTCCGACAGCTTAACCTTCGCCGGCTGGTTCTGGTCGTCCAGGGCGTCGAACACATAATGCTGCGGCACCAGCCCGCCCGGCGGCAAGGCGCGCCTCGCTTCGGCGACCGCCTCCATGGCGCGGCGCAGCTCGATTTCCTTCTTCAGCAGTTTCTCGCGGGCCGTGCGGTATTTGGCGGATTCATTGGGAAAGGTGATCATGATCGTCTCCTTGGCCGTCGCCGGCGTCCCCGCGCGGGTTGCTCTACGACCCAAGGACGCGCCGCCCGGATGCGATCCGACATTTTTTCATCGTCGGAACCAGCCCGGCTTTGCGGCATTCCTTTGCCTGGCTAGAACCGTCCGGGAACGGGGGAGAAAAATGACCGACACCGAAGAAATCGACCTGCGCTGCCCGCAGATCGTTGCCGACAACGCCGCCAAGGGCTTGCGGCTGCGCCAGCAGTTCGGCCGCGGCGGCACCGAGATCGGCGTCGCGCGCGCCACCGAGCTCAAGAGCCGCAGGAACCTGTCGCCCTCGACCATCCGGCGCATGGTCAGCTATTTCGCCCGCCACGAGGTCGACAAGAAGGGCAGGAACTACGGCAACGAGGACAATCCTTCCGCCGGCTACATCGCCTGGCTGCTGTGGGGCGGCGATGAAGGGCGCGCCTGGGCTCTCGACATGAAGAAGAAGGTCGGCAACGCGCCCGATATCTGAGACCGCGTCAGCCCTTCACCCCGCCGGCGGTGAGACCCGAGACGATCCTGCGCTGGAAGATCAGCACCAGCACCACCAGCGGCACGGTGACGATCACCGAGGCGGCCATGATGTTGCCCCAGGGGATCTCGAACTGCGAGTTGCCCGACAGAAGCGCGATCGCCACCGGCACGGTGCGCTGCGTGTTGGTGGAGGTGAAGGTGAGCGCGAACAGAAACTCGTTCCAGGCGCTGATGAAGGCGAGCAGCCCGGTGGTGGCTAAAGCCGGCCACATCAGCGGCAGGAAGATGCGCGTGACGATGAGCCACGGTCCGGCGCCGTCGAGGATCGCCGCCTCCTCGATCTCGACCGGCAGGTCGCGCACGAAAGTGGTGAGCACCCAGACGGTGAACGGCAGCGTGAAGATCATGTAGGACAGGATGAGCGCCAGGAGCGAATTGTAGAGATGCAGCGCCCGGATGATCTCGAACAGCCCGGCAAGCGCGGCCACCTGCGGAAACATCGAGACCGACAGGATCGCAAGCATCAGCGCCGAGCGCCCGCGGAAGCGGATGCGCGCCAGCGCATAGGCCGCGGTGATGCCGATGAGCAGCGAGACCGCCACGACCGCGCCGGAGACGACGAGCGAATTGACGAGATTGCGCAGGAAGGGACCTTCGGTCAGCACGTTGCGGTAATTGGCGAGGCTGAACGATCGAGGCCACAGGTCCGCCTGGAACAGCTCGGTCCCCGATTTCAGGCTGGTGACGATGGCGTAGTAGAACGGAAACACCGCGACGAAGACGATCGCCGCAAGCAGCAGATAGAAGGCGGCGCGCTTCAGCATCTTCACCTCAGCGCCCTCCCTCGAAGCTCAGCCGTCCGAGCCGGATATAGGCGATGGTGAGCAGGCCGACGATCAGGAAAAGCAGCGTCGAGGCGGCCGAGCCATAGGCGAACTTGTCGAACTCGAACAGGTTCTCGCGCGCGAAGATCGACATCGACTTGGTCTGCACATTGTTGGGCGTCAGCACATAGATCAGGTCGAAGATACGCAACGCGTCGAGCGCGCGAAAAATCACCGCCACCATCACCGCCGGGCGGATCAGCGGCAGCGTCACCCATCGGAAGACCTGCCAGGGGCTGGCGCCGTCGAGCTTCGCCACTTCGAGGATCTCGCGCGGCAGCATCTGCAGCGCCGCCAGGATCAGCAGCGCCATGAACGGCGTCGACTTCCAGATATCGACGACGAGCACCGCGATCATCGCGGTGTCGGCGCTGGCGGTCCAGGCGATCTTGTCGTGGATCAGGCCAAGGTTGAGGAGAACGACGTTGATGATGCCGAACTGGTCGTTGAGCATCCACTGCCACATCTTGGCCGAGACGATGGTCGGGATCGCCCAGGGGACGAGGATCGCCGCCCGCACGATGCCGCGCCCCGGGAATTCGGCGTTGAGCGCAAGCGCGACGATCATGCCGAGCACCGTCTCGCAAGCTACCGACACCACGGCGAAGCGCACCGTGTTCCACACCGCCCGCCACCAGACCGGATCGACGAGCAATCCGTCATAGAGAACCCGGCCGCTCGGCAGCCGCAACACCGAAAAATAGTTGTCGAAGCCCACCCATTGCCGCGCGTCGAGATCGGCCAGCGAAGCGTCGGTGAAGCTGTAGTAGACCGTGCGCAGGAACGGCCAGCCGGCGACGACGGCGAGCACGAAGAGCATCGGCGCCAGGAACAGCCATGCCGTGCGCACGCGCCGGCGCATCAGCGGCGATCGCCCTGCCGCGCTCACCAGCCCTTGCCTTTCAGCCTGGTCAGCCTCGCCTCGAGCTCGGCCAGATTGTCGGCGGCGGTGCCGTTCCCGGAGATCGTGTTGTGCACGGCCGTCCAGAACTGGCTCGACGCCTCATTGTATTTGATCCTGGCGGTCGCGGAGGGACGCGGCTGCGCGTTGAGGAAGATCGGTTTCCAGCGCGGCACGATCGGCTGCTGCCGGGCGATGTCGGGATCGTCATAGAGCGCTGCGATGGTCGGCAGGTTGGACGTCTTCAGCGTCCGGTATTTCTGCATCTCGGGAGAGGCGATGAACTTGACCAGGTCGATCGCGGCATTCGGATGTTTCGAATATTTGGAGACGGCGAGGTTCCAGCCGCCCAGCGTCGCGACCGGATGCCCGCCATCGCCGGCCGGCAGCGGCGCCACATCGAACTTGCCCTTGATCGGCGAGTTCTCGCTGTTGCCGAGCGCATAGGCATAGGGCCAGTTGCGCATGAAGACGGCATTGCCGGTCTGCCAGACGCCGCGCGCTTCCTCCTCTTGATAGGCGAGCACGCCCGGCGGCGCGATCGTGCCGATCCAGCCCTTGACCCTGTCGAGCGCGGCGGTCGCCTTTGGATTGTCGATGGAGATGCGGCCGTCCGGCTCGATGATCCCGCCGCCGCCATTCGACATCACCCATTCGAGCGCGTTGCAGGTCAGCCCTTCATAAGCATTGCCCTGGAAGACATAGCCCCAGAGGTCCCTGTTGCCGGCCGCCCGCTCCTTGTCCAAGACGAGCTTGGCGGTGTCCTGCAATTCCTTCCAGGTGGTCGGCACCTTGGCGTGATATTTGTCGAGCAGATCCTCGCGGTAATAGAGCGCCGGCGCATCGGTGAAGATCGGCAGGGCGACCAGCCTGCCGTTGACCGTCTGCGATTGGATGATCGACGGGAAATGCGCGCCCACCACATCCCTGGTCGCCTCGGTCAGGTCGACCAGCTGGCTGGCCAGCTGCGGCGCCCAGATGACGTCGGTCTGGTAGACGTCGATATCGCTGCTGCCGGCGGCAAGCCAGAGCCGATACTGGCCGAACTGGTCGGTGGTCGAAGGCGGAATGACGACGATGTCGACCTTGTTGCCGCTCTTCTTCTCGTAACGGTCGAGTATCTCGCGCAGCACCTTGATGCCGTTGCCGGTATCGCCCGACACGATCGACAATTCGATGGCGCATGCCGGTGGAGTCGCCAGCAGCAAGCTTGTTACGAAAGCGAAAACGGCAGGTGCTAAACACTTCACGGGCGGGTCGCTCTCGCTTCCGAGCCGGCGAGGCGGATGTCCGCGCGTTCGTCAGCTCATCAAGACCCCACCCCGCGTTGAATGCCGAGCGCCGCTTTTCGGTTCCGTCGGTGCTGCGGTGACGGTCAGGCCGGCGGTCGGTGAAGCCGGACCCGGTCGGCTCGACCGCGTCGGCATCACGCTCCCTTGACCCGCTTTTCGCGAAAGCGGACGGGCTCCGAAACCCCCGCCCCGGAGCCCGTCTGGGAGTGGCTGACGCATGCCGGCACAGCCGCCTCCGACGCCTTGCCAGCGTCGATCCGCCGATCGGCCGCCCGGCACGACGACGCATTAGCATGACCTAACGTCAGCCTATGTGAAGCCGTTCACAATGCGTGCGCGCAGGTGGTTGCAACGCCGCGCCGTGGACTTTCAGTTCGTTGCGCTTTGGGCGTCAGCCTTCCCAGTCGACCGGGATCATGCCGAGCCGCTCGTAGAGCCTGAAGGCCGCCGTGTTCTTCACCGTGTTGGTCTTGAGATCGACATGCGTCGCCCCGCGCTCGCGAAAAGTCAGGAATATGTGCCGCATCAGCGCCTCGCCGAGGCCTTGCCGTCTGGACTCGGGATGGACGGCAAGGTCCTTGACGAAACCGGACGTCCAGCAGAGCGCCGCGCCCGCAAGCAGGCCCTTGCCGTCGATCGCCAGGAAACAGAGGGCGGGGTCGAATTCCGCATCGCCGGCGATGCGCGGCCACCATTCGTCGAACGACCCGTCGGCGCCGTCGTCGAACACCTCTTCCAGCAGCGCGTGCAAAGCCTGCGCGTCACGATGCTCGAAGGCGCGCATGACAAAGCCCTCCGGCCAATGCGGCGCGGCGAGCGTATCGTCGAGCAGCTTGCGCAGGCGGACGTCGTTGGGAGCCGGCGGGCGGGGCGTCGTGTTCTGATGCATGGCGCTGTCTCGAAACGCCGCGCGGATCGTCCGGTCAAGCGTCGGGCTGCAGTCGCCGCCGCTTGCGGTCGACGCCGAGGCCCGTCGCCTCGAGCAGGCCCTTGCGCTTGGCGTCGTAGTAGTAGCCGGTCTGGTAGAGCGTGTCGGCTCGCTTGGCGTTGCCGCCCGAAACCAGCCAGGCGCCGCGCAGATATTTCACCGCGTATTTGAGGTTGGTCTCGGCGTCGAACAGGCCGGCCGCCGGCCCGTCATAGCCCATGCCGCGCGCCGTAGCGTGCTTGATCTGCATCAGCCCCCAATGGCCGTGATTGTAGGCTTTCGGGTTGAATGTGCTCTCGCGGTTCACGACATGGCGCACCAGCTCGACCGGCACTTCGTAGATCGCCGAATATTTCTCGATCAGCCGCTCGATCTCGCCGCGCGGGCCGCTGGCATGCTGCTCGGGCTGGCCGGGTGCCGCCAGCAGAGCCGGGTTTCCCGGAACCACATAGGCGGCCTGCTGGACGCCCGGCATTGGGGCGACTTTCGCCGACTGGCCGGTGACCGGCATTGCCATGCCCGCGGTCGTGTAGACCGCCGCCTGCTTGATCGACGCCCCTTGCTTGATGGATCCTGGACTGGTCGGCGAGCCGCCGGCCGTCAGCACCGGCGGCGGCGGAAACTGGCCGGCCATCGGCGTCGCTCCGGCGAAGGCCGCGGGCTGAGCCAGCGTCGCGCCGGGCTGGACGGGCGGCGGCAACAGCGCGCCTTGCGTCGCGGGCGCGCCCGGCGCGGTCGACATGGCGACGGCATCGCCGGCGAGCGCCGCGGTCTGCACCTGCGCGAGCCCGGAAGGCTCCGGCAGCACGGCAACCGTTTCCGGCAGCGCAAGGGTCGGCGTGTCGTCCGCGACAGCAGGCGTAGAGGCTGCCGCAAGCGCGGGTGCGGCCTTCATCTGCGAGGTCGAGGTGCAACCGCTGAGACCGGCTGCTGCAACGAGCACGCCGAGCGCGGTGAATATGATTTTAGCTGGCAAGCCGTGCAGGTCCGGTTTGTCGGTTGTTAAGGAGTCCTTACACCAGCGATTCACACCCGGCAATCGGGGCCAGCAGGCGGTTTTCGGGTGGCGATAACAGGGCGGAAATGCCATATTGTTCTGGATATGTACTCGTTTTTCGCTGTTTTGCGGAAGGAAAACGCCATGAAACCCGCATCTGAGATCACGGCCGGCCACGCAGTGTTAGAAACAGTGATCGGCTTCATGGGCATCGCCTGGAGCGAGAAGGGCCTGATCCGGCTCTGCCTGCCCGAACGCAGCCGCGAGGCGATCGAGCGCCGGCTGTTGCGCCACCCCGGCGTCTCGACCTCGACGGACCAGCCGCAATGGGTGGTCGAGCTGATCGCCTCGATCAAGGCCTACGCGGCCGGCGAGGACGTCGACTTCTCCGGCGTGCCGGTCGACCTGGACGGCGTCGACGACTTTCGCCTCGCCATCTACGATGCCGCGCGCAAACTCCGCTTCGGCGAGACCACCACCTATGGTGAGTTGGCAAGGCGCGCCGGCCATGCCGGCCTTCCGCGCGAGACGGGTGCGGCGCTTGGCGCCAATCCGGTGCCGTTGGTTATCCCATGCCACCGCATCCTCGCCGCGGGCGGCAAGATCGGCGGCTTCTCCGCTCCGGGCGGCTCGGCGACCAAGGAAAAGATGCTGGCCATGGAAGGCGTTCGCGTCGGCCCGCCGCCGGCCGCGCAGGCCTCGTTCGGTTTCTGAGGGGCGCCCGCTCGCTCCCCGTATCAATTAGTCGTGCAGGAACCGGCGGCGGAAGCGCCGGTCGAAATCCGGGCGCTTGCAGACATAGACCATGCAGGATCTGGTGTCGGCGCTCGGCACATAGGCGCGCGCCCGCACTTCGCCCGCGTTGCAGAAGCGCTCGTCACGCACATAGCGGTCGTAGAGCGGCAGCCCCGGCACGCGCGTCGACTGGTAGCGCAGGATGACGGCGCCCTGTCTGGCGATCGTCGCCTGCACCCGGTCGCAGCTCATGCGCGTCGGATCGTAACGCGACACCGCTTGCGCCTCGGCGGCCAGCAGCAGGAAACAGGTGGCAAGCAAAATGGTCTTCATGATTCCCCCTCCATGGAACGCGGCAAGCATCTCATCCCTCCACAACGCGGGGCCGCTGTCAAAACTTCCATTGCCTTCGATGAGGACGACATGCCGGCGGCGCCTCAAGCGACCCGTCTTGTTTTCTCGCGCAAACTATCCTATATCCGCTCCATTGAATTTGGCCGATCGATCGGGCCTCGCGATCCCTCGCGTTTGCTGACGTCTCCAAAATTTCGATACCACCGGCCGGACTTTGGTCCGGTCAAACAAAAGCAAATGTGGAAGGGCATTTTCCATGGCAACTGGTACGGTCAAGTGGTTCAACGCCACCAAGGGCTACGGCTTCATTCAGCCTGACAATGGCGGCGCGGACGTTTTCGTCCACATCTCCGCTGTCGAGCGCGCTGGCATGACGAGCCTGGCTGAAGGCCAGAAGATCAACTTCGAGATCGAGCAGGACCGCCGCACCGGCAAGTCCGCTGCTGGGTCTCTGAGCAAGGCAGCCTGATTTGGCGATAGCGCGCGCCGGACGAAGGTTCGGGGCGCGCGGCAAGTCACGGATGTACTGACGGTCGCGCGAGAAGCGCGCCGGAGCGAAAGGACCCGACAAGCTGGAACAGCAGATAGCTGCCAGCCCGGACTGGACGCTCCCGATCAGGCTACCGGCATAGGAAGGCGGGCATTGCCCGCCTTTTTTTATTGCCTGGAGTTTGGGCGAGTTCGGGCCCAGCAGGCCCACGGGTGGCTCTTTTGGCCCATTAGCGCTACCTTTCATGCATGACCAAACTCGAGCAGATCGAAAAGTCCGTCGCCGAACTGAGCCCCGAAGAGCTGAAAGCCTTTGCCGTCTGGTTCGAGGCGCTGCAGGCTGATCTGTGGGATAAGCAGATCGAAGCCGACGCGAGGGCGGGGCCGCTGGACAAGCTTGCAGAACAAGCACTGGCCGACCACCGCGCCGGCCGGACCCGACCTCTGTGAACCACTTTGCCGCCCCTTCGTTATGGGACGCCTACGATAAATTACCTAAATCAATCAGGATGACGATAGCTTTGCCAAGCTGCGCGCAGATCCGTTTCATCCTTCGCTCCATTTCAAGCGGGTTGGACGTTATTGGTCAGCTCGAGTTGATCTGGACTACCGTGCTGTCGCAGTCCGGGACCAGGACGACATGATCTGGTTTTGGATCGGCACCCACTCCGAATATGAACGCCTTTTGAAATAGCCGCTTACGGCCGTGGGCGTACCGAGCGGCTCGTTGGCGCGCTCGTACAGGTCAGGTGCGAAGCGGCGATCGCATGAGGAATTACCCCACCCACTCGATCGGCACATGCCCCTTGTCCGCCTCGACCCGCTTCAGCCAAGCGGCGACGGCCGGATAGGCATCGAGCTGGAAACCGCCCATCTCGGCCGTATGGGTATAGGCATAGAGCGCAATGTCGGCGACGCTGTAGGCGCTGCCTGCGAAGAACTCGTTCCGCTGCAGGTGCTGGTTCATCACGCCGAGCGCCTTGTTGCCGCGCTCCAGCGTCTGCGCCAGCCGTTCCGGCGTGGCGTCCTTCGCCCGTTCCGGGAAGGTCAAAAGCGCCTTGCGCACCGCGATGTAAGGTTCATGGCTGTATTGCTCAAAGAACAGCCATTGGTAAGCCAGCGCCCGCTCATATTTGTCGGCCGGCAGGAAGCGCGTGCCCTCGGCGAGATAGAGCAGGATGGCGTTGCTCTCGGCGATGCGCCTGCCGTCGTCGAGCTCGAGCATCGGCACCATCGCGTTCGGATTCTTGGCGACATAGTCGGGCTTGCGCGTTTCGCCGGTATGCGAACTCACCTCGACCCGGGTGAAGGGGACGCCGAGCTTCGCCATCAACAGCCGCGGCTTGTAGCAATTGCCGCTGTCGGCCATGTCGTAAAGGATCATACCTTTTGCCTCTCCGAGTCTCCTTGGAACGCTCTAAAGCGCGTCGCGATCCTTCGGATTCGCTCCATGCGCTTTAGGTCTTGATTTTACGCATGTCTTTATCCCGAAACCGGTTCCCACTTCCGGGAGACATGCTCTAACGCGCGCGGCCAGGTCCCATCCAGTGATTTGTTTTTGAGAAGAACCATCAGCGACGCTGATACGTCCTTTGGGGGCCAGCATCAGCGATGCTGATACGCTTTCTCTGGTCGGCATCAGCGATGCTGATGCAGGGGTACGACCTTGTTGCCGGCGTCGAGCAGGGCACCGATGGAAAGCGGTTCTTCCTCGAAGATCGTGCCGGCGAGCGCCGGGCGAGCGAGATGGAAACCCTGCAAAAGGTCGACGCCGCCCTCGAGCGCGACGCGCAAATGCTGCGCGTTTTCGATGCCCTCGACCAGCACTTTTGCGCCGCGATCATGCAGCGTCGCCACCAACGGCCGGAAGAAGCGCTCGGCGGCGGCGTGGCGGCAGAGCTCGCCGAACCAGGCGCCATCGATCTTGACGATGTCGGGCGCAAGCAGGTCGATGCGCGCCTCGGTCGAATGCCCCGTGCCGAAATCGTCGATGGCGATGCGGATGCCGTCGCGCCGCATTTCGCGCACCAGGCTGGCAAGAACGTGGTCGTCGGCCGCCTGCTCGGTGATCTCGCAGACCAGCAGGCCGGGCTCCAGATCGAAATCTCCGAGATGCCTGGTCATCAGCCGGATCTCGGCGAGCGCCCGTCCGAGATGGTCGTTGACGTTTGGATTGTAGTTGAAGAACAGCGTCAATCCCTCGACGCCGATGTTGCGATAATTGCCGAGATGCAGCATGCGGCACAGCGTTTCGACAAACAGCCGGTCGGACGCGGGAACGCCGCCGAAGAAGATCGAAGAGGCTACCGGCTGGGCAATACGGCGCGGCTCGATCAGCCCTTCAACGGCAACCGCCCTGAGCACGCTGCCTTCCGGCGCGAAGATCGGTTGATAGGCGCTCCACAGCCGGAACTCGCCATAGACGCCGAACTGGAGGCCGATCTCGTCGGCGAAGATCGCCCCGGCGACGTTGCGCCGCCTGTCCGGTTGTCCGCTCATGGCGCGACCTTGCGCCCGAACACTCTTGCCCGCCGCGCCTGCGGCGCCGGGGCGCCGCTTGCGGCGACCTGTGCCTTGCTTTCTTCGGCCGAAGGCTGCCGCGCGACCTTGCCGAAGACGCGAAAGCTGGTGGGGGCAAGTTCCGGCCGGGCAAGCACATAACCTTGCACCATCGAGGCGCCGGACCTCTCGGCGAGCTCCAGCTGCCAGCTTTCCTCGATCCCTTCGAAGACGGTGCGGATGCCTTGGTCCTCGAAGCTTTGCACCATCGCCGTCAGCAACGCGAAGCCGGCGCCGGACTCCATCAGATGGCTGATCCAATGCGCATCGAATTTGACGATGTCGGGCTTGAGTTCCTTGATCCGGTTGATGTCTGAATCATCGGCGCCATAGTCGTCCACCGCGATGCGGAACCCGTTCGCCCTGAGCGCTTCGACGAAGCCGTAGAGCGTTTCCTGCGAAGCCGATTTCTGCTCGGTGACCTCGCAGACGATGCGGCGCGGATCGATGCCGGCTTCGTGCAGCACCAGCCGCATGTCGCGCAGCGCCTTGTCGGCGATGCTGCGATCGGTGAAGACCGAAGGGTCGAAATTGACGAAGATGGAGGCCTCTTCCGGCAGGCAGGCGCCGGCGTTCAGAAGATGCAGCGTGCGCGTCAGGGCTTCGATATGCAGCCGGTCGGCCGCCGGGCAAGTCCCGAAGAATGCCCCCGGCGATTGCGGCTCGCCGTCGCGGAACGGCCGGATCAGCCCCTCGAAAGCGGCGACCGAAAGCTTGCCCTCCTTGAAGGCGAAGATCGGCTGGAACGCGCTCTGCAGCGTATAGATGCCCCAGACACCCGTGGAGGTGCCGTCATCATGACGGATGATATGGGCGAGCCCGATGCTGCGCGACAAGATTTCCCGCTCCGCGAATAGGCGCGATCCGATCTGCGATCCTGCCAGCCAAGGGTTTACCGGCCGTTGATGAATTTAGCGTTGCCGCTCACACAGGCTGACTTTGGTCACGCCTCCTTGACCTCTGGCTCATCGCACAATGCTTGCGCTCGGCGCCATGATGCGACATGAGAGGCGCCGCGGCCGCTCCTGGCCGCTTTTCCTAGGAGACATCTTGTCATGGCCTTTCTCGCCGACGCCCTTTCCCGCGTTAAGCCTTCCGCGACCATCGCGGTGACGCAGAAAGCGCGCGAGCTGAAAAATGCCGGCCGTGACGTGATCGGCCTCGGCGCCGGCGAGCCGGATTTCGATACGCCCGACAACATCAAGAACGCGGCGATCGAGGCGATCCGCCGCGGCGAGACCAAATATCCGCCGGTCTCCGGCATCGTGCCGCTGCGCGAGGCGATCGCGAAGAAATTCAAGCGCGAGAACAATCTCGACTACCGCCCGGAGCAGACCATCGTCGGCACCGGCGGCAAGCAGATCCTGTTCAACGCCTTCATGGCGACGCTGAACCCGGGCGACGAGGTCATCATCCCACGCCCCTACTGGGTGAGCTATCCCGAAATGGTGGCGATCTGCGGCGGCACGTCGGTCTTCGCCGACACCTCGATCGACAACGGCTTCAAGCTGACGGCCGAAGTGCTGGAAAAGGCGATCACGCCGAAAACCAAATGGCTGTTGATGAATTCGCCGTCCAATCCGTCGGGCGCCGCCTACACCGAGGCCGAGCTTCGGGCGCTGGCCGATGTGCTGCTGAAGCATCCGCATGTCTGGACGCTGACCGACGACATGTATGAGCACCTGACCTATGGCGACTTCATCTTCAAGACCATCGCCGAGGTCGAGCCGAACCTTTATGAGCGCACGCTGACCATGAACGGCGTGTCGAAAGCCTATGCCATGACCGGCTGGCGCATTGGCTACGCCGCCGGCCCGGTGCCGCTCATCAAGGCGATGGACATGATCCAGGGCCAGCAGACCTCGGGCGCCTGCACCATCGCGCAATGGGCTTCCGTCGAGGCGCTCAACGGGCCGCAGGATTTCATCGCCAAGAACAAGGCGATCTTTCAAAGCAGGCGCGACCTCGTCGTCTCGATGCTCAACCAGGCGCGCGGCATCACCTGCCCCTCACCCGAAGGCGCCTTCTACGTCTATCCGTCCTGTGCCGGGCTGATCGGCAAGAAGACCAAGACGGGCAAGGTGATCGACAATGACGAGACGTTCTGCTCCGAGCTGTTGGAAGCCGAAGGTGTCGCGGTGGTGTTCGGTTCGGCCTTCGGCCTTGGACCGAACTTCCGCATCTCCTATGCCACGTCGGAGACGCTGCTGGAGGAAGCCTGCACGCGCATCCAGCGCTTCACCGCGTCGCTGACCTGATCGGCGCGCAGCCGCCAGACGACAAGAACCCGGCTTCAGGCCGGGTTTTTTGTCGGACGCCTGTCTCAACCGCCATATTGCTCGTCGGACACCTGCTCGAGCCAGTCGGCATGGACGCCGTCCAGCGCTTCCTGCATGGCGATGTGTGTCATGGCTGTTTTCGCCCCGGCGCCATGCCAGTGCTTTTCGCCGGGCGCGAAGGAGACGACATCCCCTGCCCTGATGATCTGGACCGGCTCGCCCCAGCTCTGGGCAAGCCCGGCGCCAGCGGTGACATAGAGCGTCTGCCCGAGCGGATGGGTGTGCCAGTAAGTGCGCGCGCCGGGCTCGAAACTGACCAGCGTCGCCCTGAGCCGCGCCGGCGCCTCCTTCTCGATGATCGGCGTCTGCAGCACCCGGTCGGTGAAATACCTGTCCGGCGCGATGATGGTCGGCACGCTGCCGCAAGCCATGATCTTCATCGTCTCAATCCTCGAACTGATGCCGCATCGGCGGTGGTGGCCGCTCACCCTCGCGGCGGCGCTTTGCGTCGATGCCGCGCGCGACGCAACCGCCTCCGGGCTGGGGCATCGCACTTCGGTCACGGCGACCTGACTTCGGCAGCCGTGGCCAGAACAGCCCGGCCCGCTTGCAATGGGCCGCGTAGGCGTCGGCCATTTCCGTCCGCGAGAACTTCTTCTCCTCGTCCAGCGCGGCGATCAGATAAAGCACGAATATCCCTGCAACCGGCACCACAGCCCAGATCGACCAGGTCGCGATGCCCCAGCCGGCCCAGAAGATGATGTAGGACGTGTAGAACGGATGGCGAAGGTAGAAGAACGGCCCATCGGTCACCAGGCCGTGCGGATCGTCGGCGTCGAAGACGAACCGCAGCCGCGCCTTGCGCGACCTCAAAATCGCCCACCAGAACAGCGCCGAACTCACCAGTTGAACCGCCAGCCCTACGATCTTGGCCAGCGGCGGCTGCGGCAGGATCCATATGATCGCCAGGAAAAACAGCGCCGTGGCGGCCACGACCACCGAGATTGTCGTGGCGCCCGAGGACATGCCCGATGATTGGAAATGGGCGCGCATCGACCACAGATACTGGCCGACCGTGGCGATGCCGACGATCGAGACAAGAAGGTCGAGCCCGCGTTCCACGTCAAATTCCATGGCCACACCGAGAATTCGAGGGTACTATAGCCGGTTTCTGCATATTAGGCTTTTCTTAACCAGAAACCTAAAGCGCGTGTAGACCCGGGAATGCGATGTTGGAAGCAACGCAATCCTGAGGTTCTATGCGCCATGGCCATTGCCGAGCGCACCATCAGCACCCCGCAGGCCGATTTGCGCGTCAGCGAATCGGCGGGGCCAGGCATGCCCATCGTGATGATCCACGGGTCCGGCGCCTCGCGCGCGGTGTTCGCCCGCCAGTTCGACAGCCCGCTTGCCGACGCCCACCGGCTGATCGCTTTCGATCTCCCGGGCCATGGCGAGTCCTCGGACGCGGCCGACCCGGCGACGGACTATACGATCACCGGCCTGGCGCGATCGGCGGCGGAGCTCATCGACAACCTGAACGTCCGCCATGCCATCGTCTACGGCTGGTCGCTCGGCGGCCATGTCGCCATCGAGCTCGCAAGCTTCCATCCGGTCGTCAAGGGTCTGATGCTGACCGGCGCGCCGCCCGTGTCGAAGGGCTTCTTCGGCATGCTGCGCGGCTTCCACGCCAACTGGGACATGCTGCTGGCTTCCAAGAAATTCTATTCCGAGCGCGACGCCGAACGCTTCGAAACGCTCTGCTTCGGCGATAGCGCGGACGCGTCCTTCCGCGAAAACATTCTTCGCACCGACGGCCGTCTGCGCGCCACGGTGACACGCTCGATGATGGCCGGCAAGGGAGCCGACCAGAAGCAGGTGGTCGAGCAGGCCGACTTCCCGGTTGCCATCGTCAATGGCGAGAACGATCCGTTCATCCGGATTAACTACTTCGACACGCTGGACTGCGGCACGCTGTGGGAGCAATGCCACGTCGTGCCCGGGGCCGGACACGCCCCTTTCTGGGAGCGGCCGGACCTGTTCAATCCGATGCTGTCGCGCTTTGCCGGGTGGGTGGCGGCACAGGATGCCGGGATCGTCGTGCCAGCCCGGCGCCGTGCAGGCTGACGCCCCCGTTCATCCGACGTCTCGCGCCTTGGTTTCGCTTCGCAGTGAGGCCGTCGCAACCGGCTTCGGGCAGTCGCCGAGCGACAGTCCTGATTCCGCGCTCAGGCATCGCGCGCGCCGCAACATTAGAATGTCTAAGAACCGTCATAAATCGTTGCTTTTTAACCATAAAAACGGTGCTGCCATTTCCTGGCGAAAGAATAGGGTGACGCAGAAGTCGCACTCAGCGTTTCTTAACGGCTGAGGTCCTAGCCATGGCGCGTGCTGTGGGGGCGTGGACATGAGCGTCTTGGCGACAATCAAGGATCATAGCGGCCGTATCTATCGTGGCATCCAGGCTTTGCTCGCGATGAGCATCGCCGCCACCGGGCTTGCCGCCTTCGCGCTGACGGAGAGCGCCTCCCGCGCCGGCGCTCTCGCGGTGTCGGTAACATCGACCTTAATGGCGCTTCTGGTGCTGATGTATATGCGCGCGAGCGTCGTCCAACGCCTGCAATCAGCGGCGGACGCCGAGGCCGAGAAGCACCGCTTCCTCACGGTCGATGCCATGACCGGGGCCACGGCCCGACGCTATTTCATCGAAGCGTTGGGCGACTGGCTGGGCGGCTTGCGCAACCGTCGCCAGGCAAGCCTGCTTCTGATCGACCTCGACCATTTCAAGCAGCTCAACGACACGTTCGGCCACCAATTCGGCGATCTGGCGCTGGCCCATCTGGTCGAGGAAGCGCAGCGTATTTTCGAGGACGGTGTCATCGGGCGGCTCGGCGGCGACGAGTTCGGCGTCATGGTTCCGCATGGCGACATCGCCCTCATCAGCCGGGGCGCGCGCCGGCTGCTGGATGCCATGCGCGCAGGCAAAAGACACGAGGGCAAGATCATTCCGCTGTCGATCTCGATCGGCGTCGCGCTTGCGCCGCTGCATGCTTCGAATGCAACCGAATTGATGCTTTTGGCCGATCTCGCGCTCTACGAAAGCAAGGCCGGCGGCCGCGACCGCGTCACCGTCTTCGACGAGGAGATGCTGTCGGACAAACGCTATCGCCGGCTGGTGGAACGCGAGCTGCGCGCCGCGATCTATCTCGGCGAGCTGGAACTGCACTACCAGCCGATCGTCGATCCTGAGGGCTCCGTCGACGCGCTGGAAGGATTGATCCGCTGGCGCCACCCCGTGCGCGGCTTGATCTCGCCGGCGGAGTTCATCCCGATCGCCGAGCGCTCGACGCTGATCGACATGATCGGCGAATGGGTCCTCAAGCGCGCCTGCGCCGATGTCGGGCACTTTCCCGGACGCGCATCTCGATCAACGTCTCCGGCGAGCAGCTGAAGCGCGACGAGATCGTGATGATGTGCGACCGGGTCCTGCGCGAGACCGGTCGGTCGGCATCGCAATTCATCATCGAGATCACCGAGACCGTGGCGACGGCAGCGACCCCCGAGGTGCTGAGGCGCATCGAGGCGCTGCGCGGCCTTGGCTTCCACATCGCGCTCGACGACTTCGGCACCGGCCATTGCGGCTTCAACTATCTGAAGTCGCTGCCCATCGACAGCATCAAGATCGACCGCTCCTACATCCGAAGCCTCGCCCATGACCAGGTGGCGCAGATCTTCGTTTCCGCGCTTGCCCAGATCGCCCGCATCCAGGAGATCGCCATCGTCGCGGAAGGTGTCGAAACCGCGCAGGAATTCGCCCTCGCCCGAACGGCCGGCTGCAGCCGCTTCCAGGGCTATTTCTTCGGCAAGCCGGCGCCGCGCGACAGGGCAAGCGCGTTGTGTGCCGCCGCCCGCGAGCCGCTCGCCCTCACGGCCTGACGAACAGGAAATGGCGGCCTGCCGGACCCAAGCCGGCGAACATCCTATTTTTCTTGCCCTGCCGGCAAACCCGTGTGACGATGGTTTTGGGAAGAGGTGAAAACCCCGCCCGCGACGGCCGAACAGGCCGGCCGCCGCTCTGCACAGGGTGCGATCGGACGCAAACCGGTTTCCACTTTTGCTGATCGCTCTCTTGGGAAACGCCTGAGTGGAGGTTCAGCCATGGGTACTCGCGCCGGAGAACGACGCACGGGACCGAAATGCATCGCCATAGTCGGTCCCTTTGCAAGCGGTAAGACGACACTTCTCGAAGCAATTCTCGCCCGCACGGGCGCCATTCCCCGCCAGAACCCGGTTTCATCGGGCAACACCGTTTCCGATCATTCACCCGAAGCCCGCGCCCACGCCATGAGCGTCGAGGCGACCTTCGCGACCACCGATTTCATGGGTGAGCAGATCACTTTCGTCGACTGCCCCGGCTCGATCGAATTCGCCTTCGAAGCCGAACCCGTGCTTGCCGCCTGCGACCTCGCGGTCGTCGTCGCCGAGGCCGACGAGAAGAAGATCCCGGCGCTGCAGCTCATCATGCGCAAGCTCGACGACCTCGCCATTCCGCGCATCCTGTTCCTCAACAAGGTCGATAAGGCGATCGCGGGCGTGCGCGAGACGCTGAAGATGCTGCAGCCGGCGAGCTCGGTGCCGCTGCTCTTACGCCAGATTCCAGTGCGCAAGGACGGCATCGTCATCGGTTCGATCGATCTGGCGCTGGAGCGCGCCTACATCTATCGCGAATACGCCGAGAGCGAAGTGGCCGAAATTCCAGGCGACGACAAGGCGCGCGAGCTGGAAGCGCGTTTCTCCATGCTGGAGACGCTTGCCGATCACGACGATCACCTGATGGAGCAATTGCTGGAGGAGATCGAGCCGCCGAAGGACGCGATCTTCGACGATCTGTCGGCCGACTTGCGCGCCGGCGCGGTGACGCCGGTGCTGATCGGCACGGCCGAGAAGGGCAATGGCGTGCTGCGCCTGTTGAAAGCCATCCGCCATGATGCGCCCGATGTCGAGGCGACGAGGAAACGCCTTGGCGCGCCGGACGGCCAGACGGTGGTGCAGGTGATGAAGACCATCCACACCGCGCATGGCGGCAAGCTTTCGGTGTCGCGCGTGCTTTCCGGCCAATTGGCCGACGCCGCCGAGCTCTTCCTGTCCAACGGCGACACGGCGAAGGTCTCAGGCATCTACAGGATGCTGGGCAAGGACCAGATCAAGCAGGCATCCGCCAAAGCGGGCGACACGGTCGCGCTCGGCAAGCTCGACAACGTCAAGACCGGCCAGACGCTGAGCTCGGCCAAGGGCGGCATCCGGCCATTGGTCACGTTGGAGCCGCCGCAGCCGGTCTTCGCCTTCGCGCTTCGTCCCAAGGAGCGCAAGGACGAGGTCAAGATGTCGGCGGCGATCCAGCGGCTTGCCGAGGAAGACCCGTCGCTCAGCCTGCGCCACAACCAGGACTCCGCCGAAACCGTCCTGTCGGGCCACGGCGAAATGCATCTGCGCGTGGTCCGCGAGCGCCTCGAGGGCAAGAACCAGATTCCGATCGAGGGCCATGCCCCGGCGGTGCCTTACCGGGAGACGATCCGCAAAGGAGCACAGCAGCGCGGCCGCCACAAGAAGCAATCCGGCGGCCACGGCCAGTTTGGCGACGTGGTGATCGAGATCAAGCCGCTGCCGCGCGGTTCCGGCTTCCAGTTCTCCGACACCATCACCGGCGGCGTGGTGCCGAAAACCTATATCCAGTCGGTGGAGACCGGCATTCGCGACTATCTGAAGACGGGTCCGCTCGGCTTCCCGGTCGTCGATGTCGCCGTCAACCTGTCGGACGGCTCCTATCATGCGGTCGACTCCTCCGACATGGCCTTCCAGATGGCGGCGAAGCTGGCGATGAAGGAGGGCATGGCCGCCTGTTCGCCAGTGCTGCTCGAGCCGATCATGAAAGTCGAGATCGTCACGCCTTCCGACGCGACCTCCAAGATCATCGCGCTGATCCCGCAGCGGCGCGGGCAGATCCTCGGCTATGACGCAAGGCCCGACTGGCCCGGCTGGGACGTCGTCGAGGCGACCATGCCGCAGGCCGAGATCGGCGACCTGATCATCGAGCTGCGCTCGGCCACTGCCGGCGTTGCCAGCTACAAGGCCGCTTTCGACCACATGGCCGAACTCACCGGCCGGCTCGCCGACGAGGCGATGAACGCCAACGGCAAGGCTGCCTGATGCATGTCGCCCCAAAGTGCATAACGGTTTCGGGAGAATGACATGCGTCAAGCAAGGGACTGAAGCGCATCGCGCTTTGATTTGTGGCGAAATGAAAACGGCGTCCGGATGATCCGGACGCCGTTCCTATTGCGGACCGTTTTCCTGGGAGGCAACGGCTGGTCCGCCGCATCCGGAAAAAATGGTTCGGACGCGGTAGCTGCCTGAGCCCGGTCTTCCGAGTGATGCCCCCATCTCCCGAACCGACCAACCGCGTCCTATCATCCACTTAAACCATAGACTGCGTCTGCGACATGTTACCCGATGTTACATGTCACTGTTACGTGGCGGATTCGGTCGTGTTTTTGCCGGCTCGAAGGCATGCAGGCAACAAAAAAGCCGGATCAATAAAGATCCGGCTGAGTTTGATTGGAAGTGCCGATTAAGGCTAACCTCCAGAGGGGAACACTCGAGGGCGCTAATGGGAGGAGAACGCGCCCTGGAGATGTCACTATATATGTGCTCATCATGCCCAAGAAACAAGCATCTATTTTGCAACACACGCATGCAAAAAGACGCAGGCTGTGGTCCAACCTATTCCTGGAACCCATAGGACCAGGAAAATCGCCGGTTTCGGCGCGTTTCCGACCCTAAAGCGACTGGTTAAATGTAAAATCGAGCCGATTTTGCTCGGAAATAGGCTAGCCGGCCAAATGATGTCGATTTCGGCAAGCCGAGTTTATTTTTACGGCAGGAGACGATGATGCGAACTTTTTCGGCAATCGCCGGCAGCGCGCTGTTCCTTGTCGCGGCGCCCGGCGTTGTCGCCGGGCTGCTGCCGTGTCTCCTGACCGACCATTATCGCAAGCCTCTGTCGGCGGTGCCGGGCTTCGTGCCCGCGGGCTTTGTTCTTGTGGTGGGGGCAGCCGCCATCCTGCTCCATGCGTTTGCCCGTTTTGCGCTGGAGGGCCTCGGCACACCCGCTCCCGTGGCGCCGACCGAGAAACTGGTCGTCGGCGGCATCTACCGCCACGTGCGCAATCCTATGTATGTCGCGGTGCTGGCGATCATCCTTGGCCAGGCGCTGATCTTTTCGAGCTGGCCGGTGCTGTTTTACGGCCTCATCGCCGCGGCAACGATGATCTCCTTCGTCAAGCTCTACGAAGAGCCGACGCTCGCCAACCGTTATGGCGGAATACGAGGTCTACCGTCGTGCCGTCCCGGGCTGGCTGCCCCGCCTCACACCCTGGCGGGGATAAACCGCGCAGAGGGTGCGCCGAGATTCAGGTCAGGCCGAGTCGAAAATGGTGGTTTCCGAGAACCGGAGCGGAGCGTACTTGAAGTACGTGAGCACCGGAAGCGCAGGAGACCGCCATTTGCAGGCCGGCCTCACCTGAATATCGGTGCGCCTAATAAGACCAGCTGCGCGCCTTGGCGATAATGAAATCGCGAAAAACGTGCAGCTTCGCCTGGTTCTTCATCGCGTCGGGATAGGCGAAATAGGTGTCGAAGGACGGTACCTCGGTCTCCGGCAGCAGCTGGACCAGGTTCGTGTCCTTGCTGATCACATAGTCCGGCAGCATGGCGATGCCGGCGCCGCCCTGCACCGCCCGCTTGATCGACAGGATGTCGTTGATCTGCAGCGTCGGCACCCTCTGCGCGCCCTCGAAATCGCCGACCGTCTCCAGCCAGTTCAGCTCCGACAGATGCGAAGGCACCGGCACGCCGAAAGTGACGATGCGGTGGTTCCTGAGCTCGGCGATCGAGGCCGGCTTACCGAACTTGGCGATATAGGACGGCGCTGCGTAGAGGTGGAAATGCACCGTGAACAGCCGGCGCTGGATAAGGTCCGGCTGTTGCGGCTGCCGCAGCCGGATGGCGCAATCGGCCTGGCGCATGGTCAGGTCGAGCTCCTCATTGGCGAGGATCAGCTGCAGGCTGATCTCGGGATAGAGCTCGATGAATTCCTGCACGCGCTCGGTCAGCCAGCCGGCGCCCAGGCCCACCGTGGTCGTCACCCTGAGCACGCCCGACGGCCGGTCCTTGGTTTCGGTGAGCCGCGTCTTGATGGTTTCCAGCTTCATCAGCACGTCATGCGCCGTGCGGAACAGCATCTCGCCCTGCTCGGTCAGCACCAGGCCGCGTGCGTGGCGGTGGAAGAGTGCGACGCCGACATCATGCTCCAGCGCGCTGACCTGCCGCGAGATGGCCGATTGCGACAGATGCAGCGTCTCGGCGGCATGGGTGAACGACCCAGCCTCCGCCGCGGCGTGAAATACGCGTAATTTGTCCCAGTCCAGCGCCATGATTCCCCTCGCGTTGCCTTTGGCGTCTGAATGAAAAATCAGGCTTTTAAACGGCTTTTTTCAGCCGATCTGTCATTCCGCCGCTTCGCGGTGGACCTCGATGCCCGCCAGATATTTTTCCGCCTCGAGCGCCGCCATGCAGCCAAGTCCGGCCGCCGTCACCGCCTGGCGGTAGACGTCGTCGGTGACGTCGCCGGCGGCGAACACGCCGGGCACGTCGGTGCGGGTCGAATCCGGCGCCGTCCACAGATAGCCGTTCGGCTTCTGCTTCAGCTTGCCGACGAAGAGCTCGACCGCAGGCGCATGGCCGATCGCCACGAACACGCCGTCGACCGGCAGCTTCGATTCCTGGCCGGTCACGACGTTGCGCAGCGTCAGGCCTTCGACGGAAGGCGGCAGCGGCGCCTTGCCTGGACGCCCAGTGATCTCGTCCACCACCGTGTCCCAGATGACGCGGACATTGTCCTTCGCAAGCAGCCGTTCGCGCAGGATGCGCTCGGCTCGGAAATCGCCGCGCCGGTGGATGACGGTGACGCTCTTGGCGAGGTTCGACAGATAGAGCGCTTCCTCGACCGCGGAATTGCCGCCGCCCACAACCGCGACGTCCTTGCCGCGGTAGAAGAAGCCGTCGCAGGTCGCACAGGCCGAAACGCCAAAGCCCATGAAGGTCTGTTCCGACGGGATACCCAGCCACTTGGCCTGCGCGCCGGTGGCGATGATCAACGCATCCGCCGTGTAGACCGTGCCGGAATCGCCGATGGCGCGAAACGGCCGCACATTGAGGTCGACCTCGGTGATGATGTCGTTGACGATGTCGGTGCCGACATGCTCGGCCTGCGCCAGCATCTGGCTCATCAGCCAAGGCCCCTGGACCGGATCGGCGAAGCCCGGATAGTTTTCGACGTCGGTGGTGATCATCAATTGGCCACCCTGCTGCAGGCCGGCGACCAGCATCGGTTTCAGCATGGCGCGGGCGGCGTAGATCGCCGCCGTGTAGCCGGCCGGGCCGGAACCGATGATGAGAACAGGTGCGTGTTTCGTGTTCATGAAAAAGTCCCCTGCGGCGCGCGGCCGTGGTTTGTTGCGCGTAATGTAAGTGTTGCCCGTGGGACCAGCAAGGCAAGTTGGCCTTCGTCCCCGGAAAGCTTCGTGCCCTGCATATCGGGCCATATCGCCGCCCGTCACCAATGCATGTCGCCCAGAGGTATGCGCGGCGCTGGATCACGCCATGCATCAAAACAGGGAGAAAATCATCGCAAAGCTATGGCCTCCAGCGCGAAACCAAATTACAAAATCGCGAAAGATTCTTGCGCGAAAGCCCATTCATGCCGCTCAAAGCCGATCTCGACGCCATCGATTGGAAGATCCTGCGCGAGCTGCAGGGTGACGGCCGAATGACCAATGTCGAATTGTCCAACCGGGTCGGCATCTCGGCGCCGCCTTGCCTGCGCCGCGTCAGGCGGCTGGAAGAGGCCGGCATCATCCGCGGCTACCGCGCGCTGCTCAACGCGCCGGCGCTCGGCATGGATGTCGTGGCCTTCTGCCTGATCGGCCTGCATCATCAGGCCGATGCCGAGCTGAAGACCTTCGCCGAGCGCACGCGCGGCTGGCCGATCGTGCGTGACGCCTGGATGGTCTCGGGCGAATCCGATTTCCTGCTGCATTGCGTGGCGAGCGACCTCGGCACCTTCCAGACCTTCGTCATCGAGGAGCTGGCCTCGGCCCCGAATGTGGACACGGTGCGCACCGCCTTGACCATCCGCCGTGTCAAGGACGAAGGGCTTGTGGCCTTCCCAACTTAATGTGCCGGCTCCCGGAAATTCGCCCGTGCAAACAAAGGGCTTAGCGCCAGGTTTTGAATCAATCCGCGATCAGAGCGACCGTATCGCGGTGAGCAGGCCTTCGAGGTCCGTGGCGTCGCGTAACGGCGAAACCGAAAGCCCGTCCATCGTCGAGACCTCGCCGTCGACAAGCCAGCCGCGCTTGAGACCAGCGCGCTGGCCGGCTTCCAAATCGGCCGGCTTGTCGCCGACGATCAGCGACCGCTTCAGGTCGAGGCCGAGGCGGCGACCCGCCTCCAGCAGCATGCCCGAATTGGGCTTGCGCATCGGGTGATCGGCAATGGCGAGAGGACCTGAACCAGCGTCGTGATAGGCGCAGGCGAGCACCATGTCCACGAAGGCATTTTGCTCGGCCAGCAAATCCAGCACCCGCCCATTGACCCGCGCGAACGCATCCCAGCCGAAATAGCCGCGCGCGATGCCGGACTGGTTGGTGACGACGATGACCGGAACACCGCACTGGTTCGCGGCCTCGATGACCGGCGCGATGCCGTCGCGCAGCACCATGGCCGCCGGATCGTCGGGATAGCCGGTGTCGACATTGATCGTGCCGTCACGGTCCAGGAACAGCGCCGGCCGGCCGGTCGGAAAGCTCCTGGTGCTGGTCCGCTCGACCCAGAGACCTGGCTCGGCCAGCGGAAAGCCCGTATTCTCAGCCATTGCTGAGACGCGCTTCGACCGCCTCGCACAGATGGTGATAGAGGCACAGATGCCCCTGCTGGATGATAGGCGTCGAGGTCGACGGCACGTTGAGCAGGATATCGGTCAGCGGCTTGAGCTTGCCGCCGGTTTCGCCAGTCAGGCTGATCACCGTCATGCCCATCACCCTCGCCTGCTCGGCGGCGGCAAGGATGCTCGGCGAATTGCCGCTGGTCGAGATCGCCAGCAGCACCGCGCCTTCCGATCCATGCGCCTCGACCTGGCGCGAGAAGACGGTGTCGAAGCCATAGTCATTGCCCCAGGCCGTCAGCACCGCGGCGTTCGCCGGCAGCGCGATGACATTGTAGGCCTTGCGCTCCTTCAGGAAGCGGCCGACCAGCTCGCCGGCGATGTGGATGGCGTCGCTGGCCGAGCCGCCATTGCCGCAGATCAGCAGCGCCTTGCCTTGCGACAGCGCGGTCACCACGGTGCTCACCGCGCGTTCCATCTCGGCGGTGAGATCGCGCTCGACCATCGCCGAGATCGCCGCCGCGGAGCGGACAAGGTAGTCGTTCAAATCGGACATGAGACCCTCAGTTTGCGGCACGCAGCCTGCCGATCGTGTTCGTCGTGCTCTTGCCGGCGACGAGGTCGACCAGCACCACGCGCCCGCCCGCCTTCTGCACCACATCGGCGCCGACCACGGTCTCGATCGTGTAATCCGCGCCCTTGACTAGGATGTCCGGCAGGAGCGCCTCGATGAGCTTCAGCGGTGTATCTTCCTCGAAGACGACGACGGCATCGACAGAGGCAAGCGCTGCCAGCACGCAGGCGCGGTCGTGCTGGTTGTTGACCGGGCGTCCAGGCCCTTTCAGCCGACGCACCGAGTCATCGCTGTTGAGGCCGAGCACCAGCCGGTCGCACTGGCTGCGCGCGGCATGCAGCAGGCTGACATGGCCGGCATGCAGGATGTCGAAGCAGCCATTGGTGAAGCCAACGGTCAGCCCCTCTTCCTTCCATGCCGCCACCATCCTGGCCGCGGCATTGAAATCGAGGATGGCGTCCTGGTGACCGGTCGGCCCATGCGAGCGGAACAGCGCGCCGGACAATTCCTCGACGTTCAGCCGCGCCGTGCCGCGTTTTCCCACCACGACGCCGCCGGCCGCGTTGGCGATGACGGCCGCATGCACGCGGTCGGCGCCGGCGGCAAGCGAAAGCGCGAAGCTCGCGATGACCGTGTCGCCGGCTCCTGAAACATCGAACACTTCGCGGGCCTGGGTGGAAATGTGGCGGGCATCCTCGGCGGAGACCACGCTCATGCCCTTCTCGCTGCGCGTGGCGACGATGAATTCGAAATCATGCGCGGCGATCAGGTCGCGTGCGGCGGCCACGATCTCGTCGTCGCCGAACACCTTGCGCCCGACCGCCTCGCCAAGCTCCTTGCGGTTCGGCGTAACCGCCGTCGCGCCTGCATAGCGCGCGTAGTCGTGCCCCTTCGGATCGACCAGCACCGGCTTGCCGGCATCGCGGCAGATCGCGATCAATTCGCCGGCGACGCCGTCGAGCAGGATGCCCTTGCCGTAATCGGAGAGGATGACGATATCGGCGCGGCCGAGCGCCGCCTGGAAATGATCGATGAGCTTGGCCCGCTCGGCGGAGGTGAGCGGCTTGATCTCTTCTTCGTCGAAACGCAGCACCTGCTGGTTGAGCGCGCTGAAGCGGCTTTTCGACGAGGTCATGCGGTCCTGGCGCTGCAGCAGCCCGTCGGTGTCGACGCCGATCTCGCTGAGCATGCGCATCAGATTGTTGCCCGCCTGGTCGGCGCCGATCACCGACACGGGTATGGCGGCCGCGCCCAGCGAAACGATGTTGGAGACGACATTGCCGGCGCCGCCCATGTTCAGCGACTCGCCCTTGCCATGCAGCACGGGGATCGGAGCTTCCGGCGAGATGCGCTCGATCACGCCGCTGACGAAACGGTCAAGAATGAAATCGCCCACGACCAGCACGGTGACGTCGCCGAACCGGGCGATGGTGCGATGCAAAGGTTCCGGAGAAGGCGGATTGTGCTTGATCATCTCGCTCGAGGTATGCCTGAAGAAGGCCGGACTTGAATAGATTTCAGCGCCGGAATTGTGGCGTGGGCTGCTCAAGGCGATGCCGATATACCGCAATTCGGGTCAGTGCAACGGCAGGCCTGGTGCGGACCGCAGCCGAAGCCGGCTGGGCAATCAGTTCCGCTGCAGGGCAACGTGGACACCGAGGCCGACCAGCACGGCGCCGCCCGCGCGCTGCATCAACCGCTGCGCGCGTCCTGAACGCCGCAGCCGCGCGATCATCGCGCCGGCAAGGAAAACACACACGATGTCGGCGGAGGAGAACATCAGATTGACGATGGTTCCGAGTACGACGAACTGCAGCCAGACCGGAAACGCCGCCGCGGCATCGATGAATTGCGGCAGGAACGCCATGAAGAAGATCGCGGTCTTCGGATTGAGCACCTCGACGGTGACGCTTTCGAAAAAGGCGCGACGGGCCGATTTCCGCTCGATCAAGGGCAGAGCCGTGTCGCCGTCCGCCCGCTTGCGGAACATGGAGACGCCAAGCCAGATCAGATAAAGCGCGCCGCCCAACTTGACCGCCATATAGAGCGGCGGCACGGCGTGAAACAGCACCGACAGGCCGGCGGCGGCCGCAAAGACATGGAAATAACCGCCAAGGTGAATGCCAAGCGCCGCCGTCAGCCCGGACCAACGGCCACGCGCCATTGTCTGCGCAGCGGCGTAGAGCATGGCAGGACCGGGAATGTAGGCGAAGATCGCGGTGGTGGCGAAAAACGCGATGAGCAGTTCGGTCGACGGCATGCCTGGTCCCTCAATGATCACGTCTCTGTCAGGCTACGCCTTGCTGGCCTGATCTCCATATTGGCGATACCACAGATATGGATATCTTCGAATTCCTCCAACATAATTTCAGACGTTGGCGCTGCCCCTCACCTGCCTGCCGGCATCCTCTCCCCGTATAGTGACGGGGAGAGGGGAGCTGTCATCGACGGTTTCGCCAATCGCCAACGTTGCAATAGGGGCGCCGAGGTTGCGGTCAGCCCTTTCTCCCCGTCACTATACGGGGAGAAATGCCCGGCAGGGCAATGAGGGGCAGCGCTAACCTGACGTGGTTCCCGACATTCAGCCGGAAGCGCTGGGCTCGCGGCGGCGATCGACCTAATCGCGACTTTCTCCGGCAGCGTACTCCTCAAGCATCTCGACATGTTCGACCGGGGCGTCCTTCGCAGCGTAAGCGCGACGGCTGTCGTCGGCGAAGCGAGCCTCGTAGGCCTCAATGCTCATCAGGACATATCTAGGCTTGTTGTGACGAGTGATGGAGACAGGTTGCTGGCTCGCGGCCGCAAGAACGTCACCGAGATTCTGTTTCAAATCGGTCGACGGATATTGTTTCATGGAATGCTCCGTTTTGTACATAATAGACAAAACGGGCGAAATAGACAAGAACTACGAGCTGGGTACGGGACGGGCGCCAGCTTTATCGACACTCCCCTCCGCCTCCCCTATAAGAGCCGGAATCGTAAGCAGCAGAGGCCTTCATGATCATCGTCACGGGCGGCGCCGGCATGATCGGCTCCAACATCGTCGCCGCTCTCAATGCCGAGGGCCATGACGACATCGTCGTCGTCGACGACCTTACCGACGGCCACAAGATCGCCAACCTCGCCGACCTGCGCATCGCCGACTATCTCGACAAGGACGATTTTCTCAGCCTGATCGAGGATGGCGGGCTCGGCCGCATCGAGGCCGTCTTCCACCAGGGCGCTTGCTCGACCACCACCGAGTGGAACGGCAAGTTCATGATGGACGTGAACTACGCCTATTCGAAGCGGCTGCTGCATGCCTGCCTGAAGCTGCGCGTGCCCTTCCTCTACGCGTCGTCGGCTTCGGTCTATGGCGGCGGCAGCGAGTTCCGCGAGGAGCCCGAATTCGAGCGCCCGCTCAACGTCTATGCCTATTCGAAGAAGCTGTTCGACGACTACGTCCGCCGCAATTTCGACGCCGATCATTCGCAGGTGACGGGCCTGCGCTACTTCAACGTCTACGGACCGCGCGAGGCGCATAAGGGCGCCATGGCGTCGGTCGCCTTCCATCTGTTCAACCAGGTCGAGCGCGGCGAGAATCCGAAACTGTTCGGCGCTTATGGCGACTTCGGGCCAGGCGAGCAGAGCCGCGACTTCATCCATGTCGGCGACGTCGCGGAGGTCAATCTGTGGCTCTGGAAACGCGGCTTGAGCGGCATCTTCAACTGCGGCACCGGCCGCGCGCAGCCGTTCCGCGCCATCGCCGAGACGGTGATCGACACGCTGGGCAAGGGGGAGATTGAATTCATCCCCTTCCCCGACCATCTCAAGGGCAGCTACCAGAGTTTCACGCAGGCTGATATGTCCCGCTTGCGCGCGGCCGGCTACAATGGCCAATTCCGCACAGTCGAAACCGGCGTCAGGGACTATGTCGAATGGCTGAAGGCCCAACGATCCTCGTGATCGGCCCACGCTGGGTGGGCGACATGGTCATGGCGCAGTGCCTGTTTGCGGCGCTGAAGGAAAAACATCCGCATGCGGCCATCGACGTGCTGGCGCCGGCCTGGGCGGCGCCTTTGGTCAAGCGCATGCCCGAGATACGCAGCCAGATCGACTTTCCGCTGATGCCGGGAGCACTCGAATTCCGCAGCCGCAGGCGCTTCGGCCGCCTGCTGCGCGGCCGCTACGACATGGCCTATGTGCTGCCAGGAAGCTGGAAATCGGCGCTGATCCCGTTCTTTGCCCGCATCCCGCGCCGCGTCGGCAATCTGCGCGAGATGCGCTACGGCCTGCTGACCGACATCGTGCCGCTGCCCGAAGCCCTGAAGCGGCGCACGGCGCGCGCCTATTTCGGCCTGGCGCGCGGCGGCACCTTTCGCGCGCCGCATCTTAGCATCGACAAGGCCAACCAGGCCGATCTGCTGGCGCGCTTTGGGCTGGCCGGGAAGAAATTCGTCGCCTTGATGCCTGGCGCCGAGTTCGGCCCGGCAAAACGCTGGCCGAGCGACCACTATGCCGGGCTGGCCCGCGACATGATGGCCAGGGGTCTGGGCGTCGCCCTGCTCGGCTCGAAGAACGACGCCGACGTGACGGCTGAGATCGCAGCACTTGCCCCGGGCGCCATCGACCTTGCCGGCAAGACGCGGCTGGAGGACGCCATCGACCTGATCGCCGCGGCGAAGCTCGCGGTCTCGAACGACAGCGGCCTGATGCATGTCGCGGCCGCCGTCGGCACGCCGATCGTCGCCGTCTACGGCTCGACCTCGCCGGAAAACACGCCGCCGCTCAGCGAGCGCTCCGAGCTGATCTGGCTGCATCTGTCCTGCTCGCCCTGCCACAAGAAGGTTTGCCCGCTCGGGCACCTCAACTGCCTCAAGACGCTCGATGTCGCCCGCGTCACCGCAGCGGCCGACCGCCTGCTCGAGGTTCCGGCAGCGGCATGAAAGTGCTGATCGTCAAGACGTCGTCGATGGGCGATGTCATCCACACGTTTCCGGCCGTCGAGGACGCGCTGCGCAATCGCCCCGACATCAGCTTCGACTGGTGCGTGGAGGAGCCGTTTGCCGGCATCGTGGCCTTGCATCCGGCGATCGGCACCATCCACAAGGTGGCGATCCGGCGCTGGCGCAAGAGGCTTTTCGACGGCGGAACCTGGCGCGAGATGGCCGGACTGCGCAAAGCGCTCCGCGCCTCCCGCTACGATCTTGCCATCGACGCGCAAGGCTTGTTGAAGTCGGCCCTGGTCGCCGTCCAGGCCGGCGCGCCGATTGCCGGCTTCGATCGGGCGAGCGCCCGCGAGCCTTCGGCGACGCTGTTCTATCAGCGCAAATACGCCGTGCCGCGCGACCTGCACGCCATCGAACGCACTAGGCGGCTGTTCGGGCTGGCGCTGGGCTACCAGCCTGACCTGTCGGCGCTCGAGTCAGGCATCGTGCCACCGGCGGGCGGACTGCCCGGCATTGAAGGCAGAACCGCCTTCCTGCTGCACGGCACCAGCCGCGAAGACAAGAAATGGCCGGTCGAGGATTGGATCGAAACCGCGCGCGAGCTGGCCGACCGGCACTTCACGCCGGTGGTCACATGGTCGAACGAGGCGGAAAAGAAAGTGGCTGAAGCCATCGCCGGTGCCGTACCAGGAACGGTGCTGGTCGCGAAATCGCCGCTCGCGGATATTGCCGCGATCCTCGGCCGTTCGACGCTCGTCATCGGCGCCGACACCGGCCTCACCCACCTCGCCAGCGCCTTCGGCCTGCCGACGGTCGCCATCTTCCTGGCGACGGAACCGGGTCTCACCGGCCCGCGCGGAAAGTTTGCATCGACCTTGCTTGCGCCGGCCGGCGGCAAGGTAACGCCGGCTGAGGTGATGGCGGAGGCGGAGTGCCTCCTGGCGCTCAGATCAAACGCGCCAGCGTGAGGACCTTTTCAGAATTCGCTCTGGCGAGTCGAATAGCGTGGTTTTCGAGAACCGGAGCGGAGCGTACTTAACGTACGTGAGCACCGGAAGCGCAGAAAACCGCGCTAGTCGGCCGCCAGAGTAGAATTATCAAAAGGTCCTCAGATAAACTGCACCTGGACGATCTCATACCCCCGCGCGCCGCCCGGGGCGTTGACCTCGATGGCGTCGCCGACTTCCTTGCCGATCAGCGCGCGCGCGATCGGTGACGAGATCGAGATGCGGCCGGACTTCACGTCCGCTTCCTGGTCGCCGACGATCTGATAGGTCTTCTTTTCCTCGGTGTCCTCGTCGACGAGCACCACCGTCGCGCCGAACTTCACCTTGTCGCCCGAAAGCTTGGAGACGTCGATGACCTCGGCGCGCGCAATCAGATCCTCGAGCTCGTTGATGCGGCCTTCATTGTGGCTCTGCGATTCCTTCGCCGCGTGATATTCGGCATTTTCCGACAGGTCGCCATGCGAGCGCGCTTCGGAAATCGCCTCGATGATACGCGGGCGTTCCTCCTGCTGGCGCCAGCGGAGCTCTTCCTTCAATGACGCGAACCCCTCGCCTGTCATCGGGACCTTGATCATATGCCTGACCTTTCCTGCCGCCGCCCCCGTTTTCGGGAGCGGCCTTGTCGATAGGTACAAAAAGAAAACGGTCCGGCAGCCTCGGGCTAACGGAACCGTCTCACCACAATTTCCCTGAATATAGCAATCTTCGCGCGATTTTCACGCCCAAAAATGAAATTCGGCAAAATGATCACCGCTTTCGCGGGTCCGCGGCGCGCGGCAAACGAAAAACCGGCCGCGATTGCCCGCAGCCGGTTCGAAGAGCCTGGAAGCCTGTCAGCTCCTCAGGAAATGATCGATCTGCTCGGACAGCATGCCGTATTCGCGCGAGCCCTTGCCGGTCCGCTTTTCGATTTCCTGGAGCTGTTGCTGCGCGCCGGCGAGATCGCCGATCTGCAGATGCGCTTCGCCGAGATATTCCCGCACCAACGTGTAGTTCGGGTCGATCCTCAGCGCTTCCTCGTAGTAGCCGAGGCCGACCGTGACGCGGCCCGAATGGCGGTGCGAATAGCCGAGATAGTTGAGGATGCGCGGATCCTGCTTGTTGGCGGCGAGCGTCAGCACCGAGATCGCCTCGTCATAGCGCCCGGCCATCGCCAGATCGTGTCCCGCCTCATAGATGCTGTCGTCGTCCAGCATGCCGTATTGCGGCTTCACGCATTTGTTCTTTTTCTTGTCCCAAACTTCGCCCTTCTTGCAGGTGGTGGTCGTCTGACCACTGCTGCTGCCGCCTTCACCAGCTGCAAAAGCCGGAGCAACGAACAGCGGCAGCGCCGCGATAGCCATGACCTGAACAAGCAAACGTCTGCGCATCGAAGCCTCCATGAGCGTGACAATGGCAGATTAACGCCGCTCTGGCGCGGTTTCATCCCGAAATGCGAGCGGCTGCCGAACTATTTTCGATGGCCGGAAAGAAGCATTTACCTGCGGACGTGACGCGCGCTTTAATTCCGCTATCATCGCAGCCAAGCGCATCACGTGGAGAAGGGCCGTGCAGCAGCGCCTCGAGAAGGAGTGGGACCTTTCGATCGATCCGGACACGGTACGCCTGTTCATCCTCAAGGCGAAGGCGCTGAGCGCCGCCGTCAACGAGGACTATGACGACGGGGCCGAGCACGAGGTCGAGTTCGACGGCGGCACGCATGCCAGCCACCACCATGACGGCCTTGTCGAGGAAGCCTCGGAAAACCTCACCGAGGAGGAATTCCGCGAGCTGATCAACGATCTTAACATCGACGAAGCGGCCGAGCTGATCGCGCTCGCCTGGGTGGGGCGCGGCGACTATGACGCATCCGAATGGGCGGATGCGGTGGCCGCCGCCAGGGAGCGTCCCAGGAAGCGCACGGCCAAATATCTGCTCGGCCTGCCGATGCTTGCCGATTGGCTGGAGGCAGGCCTTGAAGCCATCGGCGCGTAACGCGCTGGTAACCGATTGTGATCGGCAAGGCATCTGGTGCAAGCAACTTCGCGCTACGATTGCCGTTTCGGGGCGATGGCAACGCTGAGCCTTTCACGACTTTGCAGACTGGCGCTGCCTGTGGCGGCCGCGATCCTGCTCGTTACCCCGGCCTCGGCCAAACATCATCATCGGCACAAAAGGCACGTGCCGCCGGCCAGCCAGAGCGCCGCTCCGGCTCCTGAAACGCCCCCGGCGACACCGGTTCCGGGGCCGCGTCCCCAGGATATGGAGAACGGCGCAGATAAGTCCGGGCAAGACAAAAGGCGCCTCGACAGCAATGACGACTTCCTCAACCAGGAGAAGTCGCATCCGAAATGGGACGCCCGCCCGCCACGTTCGAAGGGCGCTCAATCAGAGCCGCGGACGGAATCCGAGCCTGAGACGCCGGACGTCGTGCCGACGCCGCCGCAGAAGCCCGTCGAACTGGAGCCGGAGCCGCCGGAAACCGCGCCGCAGCCGCCGGAAAAACCCGAACCGCCGGGCGAGGAAACGATGCTTCCCGATCCGCGCTCGGCCGACATGCCGGCCGACAAGATGCCGGCGGAAGAAACCGCATGCCGCGAGCGGCTGAAGGCGCTGGGCGTCGAGTTCGAGGAGCACAAGGCCGAGCACGATGCGCAGATCGGCTGCTCGATCCCCTATCCGATCATTTTGAAGACGCTCGGCAAGTCCATCGGCATCAGCCCCGGCACCGAGCTCAACTGCCCGATGGCCGAGGCGACCGCGCGCTTCATGGCCGATGTCGTCCAGCCGGCGACCGAGGCCGAATTCGGCGCCGATTTGAAGTCGGTCAACCAGGCCTCGGCATTCGTCTGTCGGCCGCGCAACGGTACGCGCAAGCTGTCGGAACATGCCTTCGGCAATGCGCTCGACATCGCCAGCTTCACCCTGTCGGACGACAGGAAGATCGAGGTCGGTCCGGCGCCGCCGGAGAAGGATGCGAAGTTCCTCGCCGCGGTCCGCAAGGCTGCCTGCGGGCCGTTCAAGACGGTGCTTGGGCCGGGGGCCGACCCCGATCATGCGCTGCATTTCCACCTCGATCTGGAGCCGCGCCGCCACGGCGGCACCTTCTGCCAATAGGCGATTCCCGGAAGTCCTGGCCGCTTCGGGCCCAAGAACAACGCCGCAATTCCGCCCCAGGCATGAATGCCAGCGCTGATCTTTCCTTTACTGTTGAGGGTTAACCTTGTGCCATTCGGGGACAAGGACGCCCTTCAATGGCTCGAAGACTTGGCGCTGTGCTGATGGCGGCGCGACGGAACAAGTGCGCGCGGATCGCGATTGTCGGGCTGGCCGCGGGCGCCATCGCGATGATATCGGCCTGCACGACCGGTGACGTCTTTGCGCTGCAGCCGGCCGTCGATGTCGGCAGCCAGACGGCAGCCGTGCCGCAACCCGACGCGCCGCAATATTCCGGCATGCAGCGCCTTGTTCCGTCCAACCCCTACATGACCCAGGCCGCCTATCCGCGCATGGATGAGCCGATGTCGCCTCTCGAGCAGATGCCGGCCAGCGAGATCGACTGCCGCAACGAGCTGAAGCGGATGGGCGTCGTCTATCAGGACGTCCAGCCGATCCATGAAGGCCAGTGCGGCATCGACTTTCCCGTAAAGGTCTCGGCGATCGGCAGCGTCGCCATGAAGCCGGCGGCGACGCTGACCTGCAACATGGCCGCCACCTTTGCCGCCTGGACGAAGAACGAGCTGCAGCCGGCCGCCCGCTGGCGCTACTTCTCCGGCGTCAAGGCGATCCACCAGGGCTCCAGCTATTCCTGCCGCAACATCGCCGGTGAAGGTGTTTTGTCCGAGCACGGCAAGGGCAACGCCCTCGACGTCATGAGCATCGAGCTCAACAATGGCGACGACATCGACGTCCGCAAGCCCGGCCTGTTCGCTTTCCGCACGCGCGGCTTCCTCAACAATGTGCGCGCCGACGGCTGCGAATATTTCACCACGGTGCTCGGCCCCGGCTACAATTACGACCACCGCAACCATTTCCACTTCGACATCAAGAACCGCAAAAGCGGTTACCGCGCCTGCCGCTGAGGCGGCTCTGCCCCAAAACGGCCAACACCGCATAAAATGGTTGCGCAAGGATTTGGGAGCGGTTGGTCGTGGGTGAACGGAGCCTGAGGCGGCGCGCGGCGATCTGGCTCGCGGCGGTGTGCGCCTTCTATCTGGCGCTCGCCTATGTCGCCGCGCCGGAATTCTGGACCTGGCGGGAGCGCGGCTTCCGCACCCGCCCCTTCGAGATGGTGACGCATACGCCGCAGGGTATTCCCGGCGATCCGATCAATGTCGGCCTTGTCGGCACCGAGAAGGAAGTCGTCCACGCCTTCGCGGCCGCCGGCTGGGACACGGCCGATGCCGTGACGCTCAGGACCGCGATCGACATCGGCGAAAGCGTCTTGTTTTCCCGCCCCTACCCCGACGCGCCGATGAGCCGCCTGTTGTTCGAGGGCCGCGCCCAGGATCTTGCCTTCGAAAAGCCGGTCGGCGGCAGCGCCGACCGGCGCCATCACGTCCGCTTCTGGCTGACCGACACAGTCGGCGACGACGGCCGCCCGCTCTGGCTGGGCGCCGCGAGCTTCGATCGCGGCGTCGGCCTCAGCCACGACACCGGCGCCATCACGCATCACATCGGCCCCGACATCGACGCGGAGCGCGATTTCCTCATCGGCGACCTGGATGCCGCCGGTCTGCTGGCCTCGACCAGCAAGATACCGGGGATCGGCGCCACCAGGACCGGACGCAATGGCGGCGGCGATCCCTATTTCACCGACGGCATGGCCGTGATTGGCGTGTTGAACACACGGGAGTGATGGCACGACGAAAGCCGAGCGGTGGCGCAGAGGTCACGCGGACGAAGACCCGGCCGGCGGCTTCAGGCTGTGCCTGATGGCTTTCGCTTCCCTGACCAGCGACGACCAATTCGATCCAAGCAGCGAGATCAATTCCAGCGCCTGCGTCTCGGTGATGCCAGTCTCTTCCAGAAGCCTCTGGACAAGGCCACGTTTCGGTTCGAGCGCCATTGGGCAACCCCCAACGAGCTGTTATAACTATGTCATTTGATATTGGTTCCACTCTATCCCGTTGATTTTTAATAGGACGCTGTCGCCGAATTGGGCCGTCGTGCCCATATGCGGCTTGCAAACTCCAGGCCGATGCCTGCTTCGCCGGATGGTCTCGCCAGCCCTGTCTTGCTCCGGCCTGTCATCTTCCAAAAATACCGGCAGGCTATTTTCGAATGCACTGCAGCAATGCTATTGACCGCCCATGCTTTACGTTGAAATCGCCGTCGTTGCCGTCCTCATCTTGGTGAACGGCCTTTTGTCGATGTCGGAGCTTGCCATCGTGTCGTCGCGGCCCGCCCGCCTCAAGGCGATGATCGACCGCAACGTCAAGGGCGCCGGCCGCGCGCTGGCGCTAGGCTCCAACCCCGGCAAGTTCCTGTCGTCGGTGCAGATCGGCATCACACTCGTCGGCGTGCTCTCGGGCGCCTTCTCGGGCGCGACGCTCGGCGAACGGCTGGCGCAATATCTGGCCTCGACCGGCATCCGCGAAAACATCGCCGACCCTGTCGGCGTCGGCATCGTCGTCGCTTTGATCACCTATGCCTCGCTGATCGTCGGCGAGCTGGTTCCGAAGCAGATCGCGTTGCGCGATCCAGAGCGCGTCGCGGCCCGCGCCGCGCCCGCAATGACGATCCTTGCCACCATCTCGGCGCCGCTCGTCTTCCTGCTCGACATTTCCGGCCGCGCCATTCTCTGGCTGCTCGGCCAGAGCGGCGAGGCGGAAGAAAAGGTCACCGATGAGGAAATCAAGATGCTGGTTGCCGAGGCCGAGCATCACGGCACCATCGAATCCGACGAGCGCCGCATGATCGCTGGCGTCATGCGCCTCGGCGACCGCGCCGTGCGCGCCGTGATGACGCCGCGCACCGAAGTCGACTGGCTCAACCTGCAATCCGACGAAGCCGCGGTTCGAAAGCTTTTGATGGACACCCAGCACTCGCGGCTGCCCGTCGCCGACGGCAATGTCGACGCCATGGTCGGCGTCATCCAGACGCGCGACGTGCTGGCCGCCCTGCTCGCCGGCAGAGTGCTGGATCCGCGCCAGCATGTGCGCGCCGCCCCTATCGTGCATGACCAGGCCGACGCGCTCGACGTCTTGCAGAAGCTGCGCGAGTCCGATGTGCCGATGGCGCTGGTCCACGACGAATACGGCCATTTCGAAGGCATCGTCACGCCGGCCGACATCCTCGAAGCCATCACCGGCGTGTTCCGCTCCGACCTCGAGGCCGGCGAGGAGGAGAACGCCGTCAAGCGCGACGACGGCTCCTGGCTGCTTGCCGGCTACATGCAGGCCGACGAAATGGCCGAGGTGCTCGGCATCGACCTGCCGGAGAACCGCGACTACGAGACCGTCGCGGGCTATGTGCTGTCGCATCTCCACCATCTGCCGGCGACCGGCGAGTGCGTCGATGCGCAAGGCTGGCGCTTCGAGGTGGTCGATCTAGACGGCCGCCGCATCGACAAGCTGATCGCCACCCGCCTGCCTGACGGCCATCGTCCGGTGGCGCGCTGAGGATCGTCTCCCCGATTTCTCGATAGGGCTGGAACTCCTGACATCCGCTCAGGCAAGCTGTTTGCGCAAAAAAATGCGCGCCTGTCCGTCGATTGCGAAAGGAATGCGGCCGAATTCGACGTAACCATGCCGGGCATAGAAGCCGGGGGCTTGAAAGCTGCTCGTCTCGACGACCGCGGCCCGGCAGCCGCGCCTTTTTGCTGCTTCCTCGACGGCTGCGAGCAATCGCGCGCCGTAGGATCGGCCGCGTAAATACTCCGGCACGAAAAACATGTCGAGGAACAGCAGGCCGAGCTCTGTGCGACCCCAAAGCCCGCCGAGCGCCCTGCCCGAGCCATTGCACAGCATCGCGCCGATGGGCGCGCGGTCATCCACGCCTGTGGCAGCGACGTTATAGCGATAGAGCGCAACTGCCGCCTCGGCCTTGGTGGCCTCGTCGGCCAACGCCACTATTCTCAGATGCGAGGTCTCGTTCATGTCTGCCTGTTCCGAACTATGGCATGGACAATGAACTTCCGGCGTCGGCCAACGTTCCTTCCCGATGGTTTGGCCCGATGGTTTGGCCCGATGATTTGGAAAGTCTTTGTATTCGGCACTTTGAAGATGGGCTTTCCCCTTCACGACCGGGGTTTGAGCGGGGCCGCGTTTCTCGGCAACCGTCGCACGCGTGAGCGCTTTCCAATGCTGATTGCCGGGCCTCGCTTTGCCCCGATGATGTTCAACGAACCGGGCGTCGGCTTCCAGGTCGCTGGCGAACTTTACGCGGTCGATGATCGCGCCCTCTTGCGCCTCGACGGAATTGAATCCATCGGCTCTCCCGGCAATTGGCGCGTGCCGATCGAGGTTGATCCGCTCGAGGGCGGGCCATCGACTGTGGCGCAGGTTTATATGAAATCCCGGCATCTGGCAGATCCCATCCATTCCGGTTATCTCGCCCGTTACAATGACCGGCGCTTCGTGCTTCCCGACGGGCATCCGCAGATCGCGCGCTGAGTGGAACCTTAGCGCTAACTTGCGGTTTCAGGGCATGGGACAAATCCATGGCCGAGAGCAAGCAAGAACGCGACGCGCGACTGAAGGCGGAGAAGGAATTCCGGGTCCGGTTCCTCATGAAGGAAACCGGCATCACCGAGGCCCAGGCCCGCGACCTTGTCGACATGATCGGCATCGATCCGAACTCGCTTCTTCGGGAGGCGCGGCTGCTGAAGAAGAAGTAGATGGAGTTCACCCTACGCAAATTGACTCGTAACGGTCACATTTCGAGCGTACTGTTTGTTCGTCGTCCGTACCGAATAGAGGCAAGCGGACGCTTGGAAGCGGCTATCATGCTTTCGCCCCTGTCAAGGGAGGCAAGCATGCCGGCATGCGGTGTGGCGGATCCCGCCCAGCTCGACATTCTCACAAAAGCCTTGAACGACTACTGCGCGAGGCACCACATTGCCGACAAGGATGAGCGCGAACGTATCGCGCTCAGGCTCATGGCGCTCTTCGGACAGGGCGTTTCCGACCCTGGCCAGCTCTCGGCGGAACTTGAACGCGGTTTCGCGTGATTGGCTCGGGCGCATGCGCGTGCCCGAGCCATCGATTGTCAATGTTAGCCGCCAAGGGCGAAGCTAACCACGTGTTGCCCTGGCGGCCAAGCCGCCGGGCAAGGCCCGGCCCGCAAATCCTGTGTCACCATGATAAGCGGGCCGGACCGCCTGGGTTCCGCTATCGTCCCATACAGCCGAATGAGGTGTTTAAGAAAATACCCATATTATACTTACCATATTCAAGATTACTAATGTTGCTTTTATGACCGGCCGCCTCGGTCTCTCCGCCGACTATGAGAGCGAGTGGAAGGACAAGGCGGGCCAGACGAGCCGCTCGCATGTCTACGGCATCGCCAACCTCTATTACGACTTCCTCGACGGCACCGATGTCGACGTTTCAGGCACCAGGCTGACCAGCAAGCCGCAGCCGCTTTGGGGCGGTCTCGGTTTCGGCGGCTCGTTGAGCTGGGCCGACGACCGCTACGCCGTCCATGGCGAGCTGCTCGCACGCTCGAGCCTCGAGGATTTCGGCGACAGCCATTCCTTCGGCGGCTCGGTCGGCTTCAGCGTGAAGTGGTAGGCCGGCGACGATAGGTCGAAAAAGGCTGGCTGTCAGGGCAGCAGCACGACCTTGCCGGTGGCGCGGCGCTCTTCGAGCAATCGATGCGCCTCGCCTGCCTGATGCAGCGGAAAGCGGCCGCCGATCGCCACCTTCAAGCGGCTACGCGCCGCAAGGTCGAACAGCTCGGAAAGACTTGTCCTCAAAATGTCTGGAGACAAAAGCGGCAGCAGGGCAAACCCTTTGAGCGCTTGATTGCGGCCGATCATCGCCTCGAGGTCCGAAGCCGACAGTTGAAACCGGCCGAGCGCCGCAAACACCAGCTCGCCGCCGGGTGCCAGGACGTCGAGAAATTGCTTGGTCAATGCGCCGCCGACAGTGTCGTAGACGATTTCGGCGCCTGCGCCATCGCTCGCTTCGCGGACTCGCGCCGGCCAGTCCGGCGCGCTGGAGTCGATTGCCACATCGGCGCCGAGCGAGAGGGCGAAATCCCGCTTGGCGGCCCCGCCGGCCAGCGCGACCGCGCGACGAGCGCCCTGCCCTTTGGCCAATTGGATCAGCAGCGAGCCGACGCCACCGGCGGCAGCGGGAACCAGCACCGTCCTGCCGGCCGGCGGGCTTTGCCGCGTGAGACGCAAGGCGGTCAGCCCCTGCACCATTAGGGCGGTCGCATCTCCGAAGGAAAGCACATCCGGCAGCGGCACGATGAGGCTGGCATCGATCGCCACATAGTCGGCATAGCCGCCGAACGGCCGGACCGACACGAACAGCGGCGCCGCCACGCGGCGTCCGAACAGGCCCGGATCTACTCCCTCGCCGACCGCCTCGACCGTGCCGGCGACTTCGACGCCGGGGAACGCCGGCAGGCTCGGCGTGGCCGCGTAGCGATCCGCGCGCATCAGCACCTCGAAGAAGTTGATGCCGGCCGCTTCCACCTTGACCAGCACCTCGCCGGCTTGCGCGACGGGCGTCGGCACGTCGACGACCTCCATCACCTCCGGACCGCCGAAGCGGTTGAACTGCACGGCTTTCATGGCAGGGCTCCGATTGCTATGGCGTCAGCCGGTCTTTGCCACTATCTGCGCAGTCGCCGCTACACACGGATTTGTCCGCTGCACACCAGGAGGTGACCATGGCCCCAATCACCAAGAAACGCGTGATCAAGCGACTGCCGATGCTCCCCGCCGAACGCGCGCTGAAAGTGATCTCAGGTCGCTGGAAAGCGGTGATCCTCTACTATCTCTTCGACGGTCCGCGTCGGCTTTCGGCACTCAAGGCGCTGATGCCCGGCATTACCCAGAAGGTGTTGATCGACCAGCTGCGCGAGATGGAGGAGCATGGCCTCGTCAGCCGCGAGATCTTCGCCGAGATCCCGGCGCGCGTCGAATATTCAGCGACGCGGCTCGGCCTCAGCCTCGAGCCGATCCTGCTCGCGCTCTGTCAGTGGGGACAGCACCACGCCGACGAATTGGACGAGCGGTCGCATCTTGCCGACTGCATCATCAGGCCAAGGCGCGCCACCGAGGCTGCCCCGAATTAAAAAGGGCGGCGCAAGCGGTGGCTTGCCGTAGATGTCACGCAAATTTGGGACTGATCGCCAAGCGCTGCCAAAATCACGGGACATTGGAGCGCGAAGCAAAGGCGCTTAGTGCCTATAGCTGTTTGGCTATTCCCGGACGAAGGTGTCGAGGCTGGTGCCGAAGGCACGCCAGGTTCCGACCTGCTTGCGGGAAGCGATTTCGCCCTCCTTGCCGGTGATGGTGCTGCCTGCCACCGTCAGCCACATCGTCTCCAGTTTGCCGTCCCGCAATATGCCGGTGTAGCTCACCGCGGCGGGGCCGGCCGTGCCCTCGCCGGCAGCCGTCACTCCGATCACGTCGCCATGTGCGATGCCGAATATCGGCACCGTCTGTCCATAGAAGCTGCTGTCTTCGAGCGTCGTGCGAAACGTGCCTTCAATCCGGCCACCGTCCTCGCCGGTTATGTCGAGGACGGACCCATACTGATTACGCCATCTGCCAAGCCAAGGCATTCCGCTCCTCCACGACTGTCTTCGTCTCCTGCGGATTCGGGCCTGCATCTAACGCGCCGTTCCGGGCGGTCAAGTGACCGCCAAAACGTGGTCGGGATCCAAGCAAGACAGGCAGCTCCGGCACCCGAAAATAAAAAAGGGCGGCGCAAGCGCCGCCCTTCGGGAGGATGATTCCACGCAGGCTCGTTACGCGGCCTGGGCTTCGCCGGCGATCGCGTCGGCGGCGCGGGCGGCCTTCAGCACCTTCGCCCACCAGGCGACATCGTTGACGAGTGCTGCGGCCGCCTGGTTCAGGTGCTCGATGTCCTCGAGCTTCTTCTCGCCCTGGCGGACAGCCAAGAAATCGCCCCAGGCGATGTGCACGGCCGACTTGACCGGAGCCATCTGCAACTCGACGGCGATCAGGCGGAGCTGTTCGACCGCGCGGGCGCCGCCGACCGAGCCGTAGCCGACGAAGCCGGCCGGCTTCTTGTTCCATTCATTGGCGGCGTAATCGATGGCGTTCTTCAGGACGCCGGTCGGCGCGTGATTGTATTCGGCGGCGGTGAAGATGAAGCCGTCGAACTCGGCGACCTTCTTCTGCCAGCGCTGCGCCACTTCGTTCTGCGACGGCGCCCAGGCTGAGGAAGCGACCTCGTCGAAAAAGGGCAGCGGCCAGTCGCGCAGATCGACGATCTCGACGTCGATATCGGCATGCGCCTTGGCAATCTTGGCAATCCACTGCGTCGGCACGTCGGCGAAGCGGGCGGCGCGCGTCGAACCGACGACAATGGCGATTTTGGGCTTGGACATAAGGGGCTCTCCTTGCGGGAATTTCTGGTATCGTTTGGATACCGGCGCTATATGTGATACTGACAAATTGGCGCGCAAGGAGGCACGTTTTTGTTACTGAGGCACCCGCACATCACCGAGGACTGCCGGGCCGTGTCGGAAATCCTGCAACGGGTCGGCGACAAATGGACGGTGCTCGTGGTCGGTAAGCTGGGCGACGGCGCGATGCGCTTCAACGAATTGCGCGCCGCCGTCGGCGGCATTTCGCAAAAGATGCTGACCACCACCTTGCGCGGCCTGGAGCGCGATGGCTTCGTCACGCGCAAGGTGTTTCCGACCATTCCGCCACGTGTCGATTACGAGCTGACCGAGCTCGGTCATGAATTGCTCGTGCCGGTCGGCGCACTCGGCGAATGGGCGCGCAAAAACACCAATCGGGTCCGCGAGGCGCGCGCCAAATTCGACAGCCAACAGGCCTGAACCCCTTGTAGTTTAAAGGTTTCTGAACCATTGGATGAATCGTACGGCTCGGCCCGGGCTGTCGTACCTTCCGGCTTTGATCGGATCCGCCGCGGCCCCGCAGTCAGCCTCGTGTGTCGCCGCGCAACCGTCTCGACAAGGACGACTGTCTTCAGCCGGCCACGGATCAGGCGCTTGGGATGGCGCTGCCGCAGCACGTCGTCGAGCAGTTTTCCGGCTGCGCGGCCTTCTTGCCGATCGCCTTCAAGTCCCTCGCGCATGCGACGCGCGGAAGGTCTCTCCTGACCTCCATATAGGCCGTTATGCCAAGCAGGCAGACCAGGGCGACAAGGGCTACGACGAGCCACCCGTTCAGCATATGTTGACGCATTGTCTTTCCTCCGCCACCCCCAAAGTGGGCGGGGAAGGCAACCATTGGATGTCGCGGAGCTCGTCTCCCGCGCGGGCGTTGTTACAAATCGCGGGGTTTGGGAGAATCGGAGGTCGCGTCAGGCCTCGGCCGGAACCGGCTTCGGCTTGCCTTCGCCGTCGAGCGCCACCATGACGAAATCGGCATGGGTGACCTTCTCCATCAGGTCGGAAAGGTAACGCTGCGCCCAGGCTTCGACCTTGAGCACCATCGAGGTGCGGCCGACGCGTTCGACATGGGTGTAGATGCAGAGCGTGTCGCCGATCTTCATCGCCTTGGCGAAAGACATCTCCTTCACAGCCGCCGTCACGACGCGCCCCTTGGCGCGCTCGGCGGCGCGGATACCGCAGGCAAGGTCCATCTGCGCCATCACCCAGCCGCCGAAGATGTCGCCGGCGGCATTGGCGTCGGACGGCATGGCGAGCGTCCTCAGCGTGAGATCGCCAAGAGGTTTTCCGTCCGCGTAATGCACCATGGCGAAATCCTTGGGAGGTCAGTTGTTGTTGCGTAGCAATGCGACCGCCATGTCGCAAGCTCTGGTGAAAGCGAAATGTGCGCCACCGCGCCGGTCGCTTTTTTCACAAGCCATGCCGGAAGCCACGGCGACGCCGCGAGCCGGCAATGTCTAGGGTAAGCCCGACATTGCGGAGCCCGCCCTTCCATATGCAGACTTATGATTTCATCGTCGTCGGCTCCGGTTCGGCCGGTTCGGTCGTTGCCGACAGGCTTTCGGCGTCGGGCCGCTTCTCGGTGCTGGTGCTGGAGGCTGGCGGAACCGACCGAAGGTTCTACGTCCAGATGCCGCTCGGCTACGGCAAGACCTTCTTCGACCCGGCCGTCAACTGGAACTACAAGACCGAGCCGGATCCCGGTCTCGCCGGCAATGCCGACCATTGGCCGCGCGGCAAGCTGCTTGGCGGCTCGAGCTCGATCAACGCCATGGTCTTCATCCGCGGCGCGCGCGAGGATTTCGATGCCTGGGCCGCCGCCGGCAATCCCGGCTGGGCCTATGACGACCTGCTGCCCTCCTTCAAGGCGATGGAAGACAATGCTGCCGGCGCCGACCAATGGCGCGGCGTCGGCGGCCCCTTGCGCGTCACCGATTGTTCGCGCGCCGTGCACCCGCTGACCAAGCGCTATCTCGCCGCCGCCGAACAGGCGGGCCTGCCGTTCAATCCGGATTTCAACGGCGCCTCCCAGGAAGGCGTCGGCGTCTACCAGATCACGACCAGGAACGGCCGCCGCATGTCGGCGGCCCGCGCCTTCCTGCGGCCGGCGATGAAGCGCGCCAACGTCCGTGTCGAGACCAACGCCCTGGCGACCAAGATCCTGTTCGAGGGCAAGCGAGCCGTCGGCGTCGAATACGAGCAGAACGGGCAGAAGAAGACGGCGCGCGCGAGCCGCGAGGTGATCCTCTCCGGCGGCTCGATCAACTCGCCGCAACTGCTGCAGCTCTCCGGTGTCGGCCCCGCGACGCTGCTGGCTGGTCTCGGCATCCCGGTCGTCCACGCCAACGACAATGTCGGCGCCAATCTGCAGGACCATGTCGGCATCAACTACACCTTCAAGGGCAAGCTGCCGACGCTGAACCAGATCCTGCGGCCATGGTGGGGCAAGCTTCTGGTCGGCATGCAATACATCCTCTTGCGCTCCGGTCCGCTGTCGCTGTCGATGAACAATGCCGGCGGCTTCTTCCGCACCGATCCGTCGATGATGCGGCCGAACATGCAGCTCTATTTCCAGGCTTTCTCGACCGTCATCCCGAAGAGCGGCGAGCGTCCGATCCTGACGCCCGACCCGTGGCCGGGTTTCTCGATCGGCCTGTCCAACTGCCGGCCTTCGAGCCGCGGCGAGATCATGATCCGCTCGAGCAATCCGCGCGACTATCCGAGGATCACCGCGAATGCCTATTCGACCAATGCCGATGTCGACGAGATGCTGGCGGCGGTGAAGTTCGTGCGCAAGATCGCCGCGATGCCGGCCATGGCCGAGATCATCGAGGAAGAGGTGCTGCCAGGACCGTCGGTCCAGTCGGACGCCGACCTGATCCAGGATTTCAGGAAACGCTCGGGGACCGTCTACCACCCGGTCTCGACCTGCCGCATGGGGCCTGATGCATCACGCGCCGTCGTCGATCCACGGCTTCGGGTGCATGGGCTCGAGGGCCTGCGCGTCATCGACGCGTCGATCTTTCCTGACAACATCACGGGCAACACCAACGCCGCCTCGATCCTGACCGGATGGAAAGGCGCCGACCTGGTTCTGGAGGATCAGAAATGAAAATCACCGACGTCAAGACCTGGGTTGTCGGCAACCCGCCGCCCGGCATCGGCGGCAAGTATTTCATCTTCGTCAAGCTCACCACCGATGGCGGCGTCGTCGGCTATGGCGAAGCCTACAACGCGACCTTCTCGGCGCATGTCACCGCCAAGATGATCGAGGACATGGCCGAACGCTATTTCGTCGGCCGCGATCCGCACGACATCGAGAATTTCTTCCGCCGCGCCTATTCCTCCGGCTTCACCCAGCGCCCCGACGTCTCCGGCATGGGCTGCTTCTCGGCGCTGGAAATGGCCTGCTGGGACATCGTCGGCAAGGAAGCCGGCAAGCCGATCTACAAGCTGCTCGGCGGCCAGGTGCACGAGACGCTGCGCTCCTACACCTATCTCTATCCGCACACCGGCAGCGTCCATTCGGAAGATGCGCGCGGCCAGAATGTCTACAACGACCCCGATATGGCAGCGGCCTGCGCGCTCGAATATGTCGAGCAGGGCTTCAACGCCGTGAAGCTCGACCCGGCCGGTCCCTACACCGCCTATGACGGCCACCAGCCGCGCCTGATCGACATCGACCTGTCGGCGCGCATGACCAAGGCGATCCGCGAGGCGGTCGGCACCAGGGCCGATATCCTGTTCGGCACGCATGGCCAGTTCACGGCTTCGGGCGCGCTGCGCATGGCGCGCGCCATCGAGCCCTACGATCCGCTGTGGTTCGAGGAGCCGGTGCCGCCTGATATGCCCGAGGTGATGGCTCAGGTCGCCCGCCAGACCTCGATCCCCATCGCTACCGGGGAGCGGCTGACGACGAAATCCGAATTCGCCCGCGTCATCGAGAACCGCGCCGCCACCATCCTGCAGCCGGACCTCGGCCGCTCCGGCGGCATCCTCGAAACCAAGAAGATCGCCGCCATGGCCGAGGCCTACCATATCCAGGTCGCGCCCCACTGCTATTGCGGCCCGATCGTCGGCGCCGCCAACATCCAGCTGGCCGTGACGCTGCCCAACTTCCTCATCCTGGAATCGTTGAAGCAGTGGGACGGCTTTCACGCCACGCTGCTCAAGAAGAAGATCGAATGGCAGGACGGCAACGTCATCCCGTCGAAAGAGCCCGGCCTCGGCGTCGAGCTCGACGAGGCGGTCTGCGACGCGCACCCCTACAGCGGCAAGGACCTGCATCTGCAGATGATGCAGACGCCGCTGATGCCGTGACCCTCGCCTACGCCTTCATCGGCCTTGGCCATCTCGGCGGCAATCTTGCCGCCAGCCTGCTGCGCAGGGGTTTTGCCGTCACCGTCGTCGATCGTGAGCCGGCGGCGGTCGAGCGCCTCGTCGCGCTCGGCGCCACGGCGGCGGCGAGCCCCGCCGAGGCCGCTGCCCGTGCCGGCAACGCGATCACCTGCCTGCCCTCGCCGAAGGTCAGCGAGGCGGTGCTCGCCGGCCCGGACGGATTGCTCCAGGGCCTGCCCAAGGGCGGCACCTGGATCGAGATGTCGACCAATGGCCGCGACGAGATTGTTCGCCTCGCAGCCCTCGTCTCGGCCAAGGGCATCGAGACGCTGGAATGTCCGGTGACCGGCGGAGTGCATCTGGCCGCGGCGGGCAAGATCACGGCGCTGGTCGGCGGCGATGCGGCGCTCTACGAACGGCATCGCCCGGCCATCGAAGCGATGTGCGCGAAGTCGTTCCTGATGGGGCCGGTCGGCTCGGCGGCGGTGATCAAGGTCATCACCAATATGCTGGCCTTCATCCATCTGGTCGCCGCCGGCGAGGCGCTGATGCTCGCCAAACAGGGCGGGCTCGACCTCGCCCAGGCCTACCACGCCATCGTCGCCTCGTCCGGCAACAGCTTCGTCCATGAGACCGAAAGCCAGCTCGTGCTCAACGGCTCCTACGACATCGGCTTCACCATGGACCTGGCGCTGAAGGATCTCGGCTTCGCGCTGGCCATGGCCAGGGATTTCGGCGCGCCGCTCGATCTGGCGTCGCGCGTCAACGCGATTTTCGAGGAAGGCAAGCGCGCCTATGGCGGCGACGCCTGGTCGACCAAGATCGTCAAGCTGCTCGAGGATGCCGTCGGCACGGAGCTTCGCGCGCCGGGCTTCCCGGCCAGGCTGGAGATATAGCCGACAAATTTTTAGCCAGCCATTTCAAGAGCCTGGCCGCATCGCCGGAATCAGTCCCCGAGGCCGCTGGTTCAACCTCTCAACGTCAGCGCGCCGGGCAGGATCTCGAAAGTCGCCGGAATCCGCCCCGGCGACTCGCCGTCGATATCGACCAGCGCGCCGTTCTTCTCGGCATCGCCCAAAGGCTCGACCAGCACCTTGCGGCCGCGCAGGATGGTGATCGCCGGATGATTGCGGTGACGCCCGCCATAAAGAAGCCGGATGTCTCTTATCAGGCCGAGCTTGTTCGCCGCCCGCACGATGACGATGTCGAACTGCCCATCCGACAGTTCGGCGTCGGGCGCGATCATCATGCCGCCGCCGAAGAACTTGCCGTTGGCGACCGCCACCAGCGCCATGCGTGCCTCGACCGGCTCGCCATCGTCTATGGTGATCCTGACGTCCTGGAAGCGGTAGCGGATGAACTCCAGCACCGTGCGCCAAAAGAACAGCGCCTTGGTCGAGACCCTGCCCTTGCGCTTGTCGGCATTGACGGCGCGATCCGTCGCGCCGGACAGGCCGAGGCTGGCAATGTTGATGAAGTGGCGGCTGGCCAGCTTGCCATGATCGTCGATGTAACAGACCCGCCCGGCATCGACCTTCCGCGCCTTGGCATCCGCGATCTGCTTGATCGACGCGCCTATGGAGCGCGGCATGCCGAGCCCTCGCGCGAAGTCGATGCCGGTGCCGCAGGGCAGAAGTCCAAGCGCGCTTTCATGGCCGATCTCGTCCTGCGCCTGCAGCAGCCCGTCGGCCACCTCGCTGGCGGTGCCGTCGCCGCCGGCCGCGATCACCAGGTCGCACCCGCTCGCCGCGAGGTCGATCGCCAGCCGCTCGGCGTCGCCGGCGGCCTGCGTCTCACGCAGGTCGAAATCGCCGAAATTCGTCTTGAGCGATGCCGCCGCCTCCGCCCAATGCCGCTTGAGCCTGCCGCCGCCGGCAATCGGATTGAGCACCACCCCGACCTTCAAACCGACCTCCCCCGAGGCACGTCGCGTAAAAATGCGCGGTTGAGTTCGCGCCGGCGCCCAAACTCTTTTGCCGACCCGAACTCTTTTGCCGACATTGAAACGCGGACCGGGCGGCTGAGCAAGGCTCCAACATCCAAGGTCGCTAGAAAAGCGGGCAGGCTGTCTAAGGGGTTCGGCCGCCGAATTCCGAGGCTTTTGCCATTGGTCCCCGATAATCCCGCTATCCACAGGCACCCCGGCATTCCCTGAACCGCTTACCCGGCGTACATTCAACTCATCTCAGGCGGCCACTGAACGCCCCAGCCGAAAGGCAAAAGCGCAAGGCGGATTTCCTGAGGCCCGTACGGCCCAGAACGAGAGCAGGTTCGCCTGCTGGAGGGACGGATGCCGAGACCTACGGGTGCCGCGGAAAGCGTGCCAACGCCGACGGCGGACCGATGCTGCCATGAAGGCCGGGAAAAACCTTCGATGGCACGCTGGGCGAAGCCCGCAAGGGTGGAGATCGGCGTGGTCTGGAACGGGAGCTGCCCTCGGGCGGCGACTGGCAGGACCGTCAAAATCAAGGCTGGCCTGGCGCGACGACTTTACGGAAGTTGCTGCCTAAACCGGTTCCTGATCTGACAGGGAGGCGCTGGGAGAAATCCCAGCGCCGACTGTCTTTTTGGGGGTAGCCAAGCCTGCCTGAGACATTTCGGCCACAGTCGCCGGCTGAGCAACCTTCGGAAACGCCTCGTCATCCACATTTCACAATCGCGGCCAAATCCCGCCTTGTTCGGCGCGGATTGATGCAAGCGGGGTCGGGAGGGGTAATTTCGAAGGGACAAGACCGTGATCAAGACCGCCCTTGTCGCCATGACCATCGTCGGCTGCGACTGCGACGCCAAGCTGTGCGAATATATCGGCGAGACGCCGGCCAAATGGGCGACGGTCGCCGAGTGCGAGGCGGCGATGAAGAGCCAGATGCTGCATCAGCGTAATTTCAACTATCCGCTGGTTTCAGGCATCTGCCGCGTCAAGGGCTCGGCCTCGTCCTCCGAGCTTGCCGCAAAAGCCTCCAGGCCGGATCTGAAGCCCAGGAATCGCGTCGTCGAAACCATCGCCTCGCTGCCGCCCGAGCTCGACCATCGCCCGAGCGCTCCGGTCGGCGGAACGGTAACCGCCGGCGAAACGGAATCGGCGAAGCCGGTCGCCTTCGATAGGTCGGTCGATGGCGGCCGCGCGGTGCTTTACCGCACGAAGGCCGGCTATGCCGTGGTCAAGACCGATCTCAGCCGCGCGGCCGGCGCAACGGTGGACGCGGCGAAGCGCTCGGCGACCTGGTTGGCGGGTCTGACGGGTCTTTGATCCGGACCACTATAGTTTAATTTTCAGGGTCTCCCAGAACTTGTCGATCAGCGGCTGTTCGGTCGCATTGTCCTGATCGCCGATGCGCGTGATGAAGAGCAGCCCCTGATCGGCGGTGCCGAAGCCGACGATCTCGAAATCCGCCCTGTCGGTGCGCGTCTTCACGATAGCCTTGAGGCCGGTCAGTTCCTTGCCGTCGGCAAGCTTGCGGGTCGTCGGCTGCTGCGTCAGCTGCCCGCCCGCCTGGACCGTTTCCTTGGTCATCTCCTGCAGCATCAGCTGGTTGAGGGAGACCGGGTTCATCTTGTCATATTTCTGCACCACGACGAGGGTGCCGAGCGCCGAAGCCATGAGATACTGCGCGATACCGTCGCCGAGATCGGTCTTGGTCACCGAATTGGTGCTCGGATGGACGAAGGAGAATGTGCCGCCTGAGAAGGTGGCGAAATCATTGTGCTCGAGCCTTACCTTGCTGGTCTTGCCGCCGGGCAAGGATACGTCGACATCCTCGCCCGGATCGATGTCGACGCTCACGCCGTCGATCGTGAGCTTGAAGGCCTTCGGGTCCTCGGCACGGGTTGGCCCCGAGCAAAGCATGATCGCCGCGAGCGCCGCTGCCGCCAATCTCAGTCGCATATCCTGTCCTCTCCGCGCTGTTCCGGTCACGGCGTTCGATGGCGGCCTCGTTTCGGCGGCCGAAGCCGCCTCTTATCATTCCCCGATGACAATTGTCGTGGGCCGGTTCTCCGATTGATAAAGCCGACGCATTGCCCGAAGATAATACGCAAGGATATTGGCCTTGACCGGGGGTGTCATGACAATTGCCGTTCGTATCGCGCTATGCCTGCTGCTGGCGCTCGTTCCTTTGCACGCCCGCGCGCAAAGCGACGACAAGGCCATGATGATCGCCTCCGACGACGCCGAGATGGCGGCGGCGATCGAGAAGGCGCGATCCAGCCTCGATGAATTCCTGGCTTTATCCGACACTCCGCCGCCGGGAACCGACAAGTTCAAGCTGAAAGTGATGATCGCCGACGGCAATGCGACGGAGCATTTCTGGGTCATCCCCTTCAAGCGGACCGAGACCGGCTTCGTCGGCATATTGGCGAACGAGCCGGAAATCGTCCGCAACGTCGTCCTCGGCCAGAACATCGAATTCACCAGGGACGATATATCCGACTGGGGCTATACCAAAAACGGCCGTCAGGTCGGCAGCTTCACCGTCTGCGTGATGTTGAAGAAGATGTCGAAGGAGGAGGCCGAGTACATGCGCACCCAATACGGCTTCGACTGCTGAGGTCTATCCGCTCACTTCATCCCTCGCGCCGATCTTGCGCACCAGCGCCGCGGTGGCCAGCATGGCGCCGAGATCGGTGATCATCGGCGCGACATGCGCGTTGTAATCGATCAGCTGCGAGATATCCGGAAGCTCGAAGAAGTTCTTCGACCGCGGCATCAACAGAAAGCCGTCGCTGCCGCTGAGCGCCACCCGCGCCTGGTCGTAGGGCCATGTCTCGCGCAACCAGGTCAGCGCCTGCGCCATCCGGCCGGTCACCAGCGGCCGCGCCGCCTCGACATTGTCGGTGCGGAATTCATAGGTGTCGTCGAGGTCGTCGACGCCGGAAGACAGCTCCTGCATCTTCGAGGCGAACATGCCGCGGAAGAAGTGCGTTACCTTGCCGGCCTTGCGCGCCGCGACCAGTGTTCCCGGGAACGGCTCGATGGTCTCGAAGGCGACGATGACGCCCTTGAAGGCGGTCGTCTCGCTTTTGCCGGAGCCTTCCCAAAGTCTCGCCTCGTAGAGCTCGAACGGAAAATCCTCGTAGCGTCCGGAAATGACGTCGTCGAAGCTCTGCCGGCTGAAAGCGGCGACGGTTTCGCGCGGCATCCTGTCGAAGGAGCTCGGCCGCGCGCCATGTTGGTAGCGCACGTCGCGCACGAAGCCGAAGATCATCGGCAGCAGCGTGTCGCGGAAGGATTGCTGCAGCCGGGTCGCCGGCCTCAGCGCCTGGAAATAGAGCAGCACCGCGGCGGCCAGGCCGCCGAGATAGAGAAAGACATGCGGCGTCGAGAGCCATTGTTCGTGAGGATCGGCGGCGGCGTTGAACAGCCAGGCAATGAGCGCGACGAAGACGACGACCAGGCCGACGAACACCGGCACCCGCCAGCGCACCTGCCGCTGGACCGACGCCCGTTTCGCCTCATAGTCCTCGATGCCGTGCCTGATGCCCGCGATCACCGCCTCGCTCGGCATGAAATCCGCTGCTTCCATGGCCACCCCCGGCCGCCGCTGAGATGCGGCCATGATAGCGCTTTTCACGCGAAAGTCGCCTGCGCTCGCTGCGGTCGGCGGCTAGGCCTGCGACATTGGAAAAATCGCCTCCAGCCGGGCCGCGACCCGGTGCTTGAGCGCGCCATCCAAAGCCTCGACCGGCACCAGCCGCTCATGACCTCTATCGGCGAGGCGCATGAAGAAATGCTGCCGGTAGGCGGCTATGGCGCCGCGCGTGGCGGCATCGGCGCTGACATCGACAATAAGAATGGAGCCGATGCGCCCGGGCCATAGCTGCCTGGCAAGGGCCGTTCCGAGGAAATCGCCAAGCCCATAGGCGATCACGCTGTCGCCGATGCGCTCGATGGGCTGCAAGACATGAGCGTGGTGCCCGGCGATCAGCCGGGCGCCATGATCGGCCAGCCGCCTCGCCAGCGCTCGGGTCTCCGGCCTCGGAAAGTGCCGGAACTCCCAGTCCCAATGCGGCACGGCGCAGGTGAGGTCGATGCCGGAAACGGCGGCGCGCGGCCATTCGGCGGCATGCATCGAGATGCGTTCTTCGAACGGCGCGGCGCCCGTGTTGCGCCAGAGCGTGAAAGCCGCAAAGCCGATCGTCAGCGATCCGGCCGCATGACGCTGGACAGGTCCGCCGGCAACCGTGCCGATGGTTCGGATCCCGAGCCGGCTCAGCGCCGCAAGCGTTTCCTCGAAACCGGCGATGCCCTGATCGAGTATGTGGTTGTTGGCCAGGGACAGAACGAGCCTGCCGCGCGCGATGCCGGCGGCTGCGAGCGCATCGGCCAGGAAACGCTCGCTCATCGCATGATGCGTGCCGAGCCGTGTGCCCATCGCCGCATATGCGCGCTCGACGATCGGACTTTCGCAATTGCCGACCACGAGGTCGGCGGACGAAAGCAGCGTCGTGATTGCCGGAGCGCATTCCGGCGCATCGCGATTGGCAACCGCAGAGATGTCGCCGACGAAGGCCAGCCGCACCGTCCGCCTGGGCTTCGGATCGAGCAACACCGCCGCGGACGCCGTAAACCCGCTTCTGTCGCCGCCAAGCGACGGTCTCAGCAGGCGCGGCAGCCACGACAGTTTGTAGGCAAGCGGATAGTTCGACACGGGCCCATCCAGTTTCGACCTGTGTAGACTGTCTGGCAGGCCGGTTGAAGCGGGTCACCCCGCGACCGAAATGCGTGTATGCTCGCCGGCAGTGGAGGGCGATGACGATGCTTAGAGCGATCCTTGCAGCAGTCTTGTTTGCAGTCCTGCCGGCGTCCTTCGCCTGGGCGGAGATGCCGGACGCAGCCAAGTCCATGTTCGAGGCAAAGAGCGTGGCCGACCGGAACACGGCGCTGTCGACGCTGGAATCGGCAGCGGCGAAGGACCCGGCCTCGGCCTATGCGGCTGGCGCCGGCGAATTCTTCACCGCGCTCGAGCTTCTCGCCGGCGGCCTGCATCGCCACGGTTTCGAGAGCCCGAAATCCTTCATGCTGCCGCTGATGCAGTTGCCCGTGCCCGACAACCCCAACCCGCAGCCGCTGACCTACGAAGAATTCCGCGCCATCCTGGTCGCCTTCCGCGACCGGCTCGAAAAATCCGCCGCCACGCTAGGCTCCGTGCCAAAAGATGCCGACATCGGCATGGTCGTCGATCTCACCCGCGCCGGCATCGATCTCAACGAAGACGGCACGATTGCGCCGGACGAAAGCTTCGCCGCGATCATGGCGTCGCTCTCACGCGGCGGCATCGACACCAGCAATGCGGCGCCTTCGCTCACCTTCCGCTTCGACCGCGCCGACGGTTTCTGGCTGCAAGGCTATGCGGAATTCCTGATGGCACAGGCCGATTTCTGGCTGGCGCATGATTTCCGCAATGCCTTCGACGGCTCGTTCCACATGCTGTTCCCGCGCGCCAAGCTGCCGCTGCAGGACGCGCTGGTGCCGCTGGACGGCGGCATGAGCGGCAACATGTTCGCCTCGGAATGGCGCTTCGCCGACTTCATCTCGCTGGTGCATCTCGTCAACTGGCCGGTGATCGAGCCGGAACGCCGGCAGGCCGCGCGCCGCCACCTGCTGGAGATGATCCGGCTGTCGCGCGAGGACTGGAAAGCGATCCTGGCCGAAACCGACAATGACCGCGAATGGCTGCCGGGACCGCAGCAGAAAGGCGTCAACCCGCTGACCGGCCTCGAGGTCGGCGAAGAACAGGTGCAGGCCTGGCTCGCCACGCTGACTTTGGCCGAGGACCTTCTCGAAGGCCGCGCGCTGCTGCCGCATTTCCGCATCGCCGGCAAGGGCATCAACATGAAGCGCTTCTTCGACGAGCCGAAACCCTTTGACCTCGTGCTGTCGATCACCGGCCCCGGCATCGCGCCCTATCTCGAAAGCGGCAGGATCCTCAGCAGCGACGATTTCGACCAGATCCAGCGCGAGTTCGGCGGCGCCGGCTTTTTGACCTTCGCGCTGTGGTTCAATTGAGTCTCGGGTTCCTCGCCCCCATGAAATGGGGGAGAGGTGGCTCGGCGAAGCCGAGACGGAGAGGGGAGCGCCGGCTCGGGCGGCGAAAGCGCCTCAAGGAGAAGGGCTTCTGCCTTACGAAGCCCCCTCTCCGTCCGCTTCGCGGACAGCTCTCCCCCGCCTCTGGCGGGGGCGAGGAACCGAACCTTCGAGGTTGGCGCCAACTCATAGGCTATTGTCAGAAAATAGCCCCCTGATAGAGCACCGCTTCCGCCTCCTCCGGCGCGAAGCGCCGCGCCAAAGTGCGGAAGGCGCTGTGGACGCCGTCGCGGTCGAGGTTGCAGCTTCTGAGATGGCGGACGGCCAGTGTCGGATCAAATGCGGTGCGGCCGTGCAGGACCCGCTGATTGTCGAAGACCAGCACCTCGCCGGGCTGCAGCTGGTGCTGGAACTGGTTCGCCGGATCGCAGATCAGCCGCGTCAGCTCGGCAAGCGCCTCGATCAGATCGTCGATCTCCCCGATGGAACCGACCTGCGGCGCTAGGCAGCGGTCGTTGTAGCGTATGCCGGTGACGGCGCCGCTCACGTCGAGGCTGATGACATGCGCCTCGGCGCTGAAGAACACTTGGCCGGCATGCTCGCGATGGAAAGTGACGCCATGACGGGTCAGCTGGTCGAAGAGTTCCGGTCTGTTCCTGCGCATCTGCGCGGCGACCTGGAAACCATCGACCATCAGCGATGTGCCGCCGCTGCCGGCGCCGGTCCTGATCGCGTGGAAGAAGATGAAGCCCGGCGGCGAATAGCGGAACGGCTCGTCCGTGTGCGGGATCTGCGCGCGCGCCGTCTCTCCGGCGACTCGCGCGTCGGGCCGGGAGATGAGATCGAACACCTTGCCGTAGCTGGTCTCGCGTACCGGGCCATAGCGGCCGGCGACACGCAGCGTCGCCTCGGGTTCGGCCGGGACGCCCGTCAGCATGGCGATGCCATGGTCGCGCAAGGCGCGCAGGGATTGGAAAAGCGCCTCGTCGTCCTCGACCACGGCGTCGAAGGCGAAACGGCGGAGCCGAGCCGCGAGGTCGCTGCTCCACAGGTCCGGCCGAAAGCGTGGCGCGCCAAGGCGTGCGGCCTGCCCGGCATGAGCGGCCAGAAAACCCGCCGCGAAGCGCGAGGCGTGGCCGTCCTGCCAGACTACATCCATCGTCCCGCCCGACGAGATCTCGATCGACGTTGCCCGGACATCGGCGGGAACGTCGGCCGGTGTCAGCCAGCGTTTCCCGGAAGCGGTATCACCGCATATCTCGCATTCGCAGGCGAGCCGCAGCCACCGCGTCGATAGCTGTCCGGCGCTGCCGTCATCGAATTCCACCGCGATGCGTGTTCCTTTGTTGCGCATCGCTCGCAATGAGCGCTGTGCCTCAAGAGCCCGACCGACGGGGACTGACTGCGTTTGTGTATCGAGCAAGGTGAAGCCTCCTTGGATTGAATGGACTTCAACAAGGCTAGGTCTGTGGTGGTTCGATTTGCAAACGAGTTTGCTTTCGCAAGTTTTGAGGTAAGCTCAATCCATGATGCTTCTTCGCGACCTTCCTCTGTCGGCTTTGCGCGCGCTGGCCGCCGCTGCGCGCACCGGCAGTCTAACACGCGCCGCCGAGGAGCTCGGCGTCACACCTGGCGCCGTCGGCCATCAGTTGCGGCAGCTGGAGGATCGCCTTGGCGTCAAGCTGGTCAGGCGCGAGGGCAACGGCATTGCGCTCACACGCATTGCCGAGGCGGCCCTGCCCGACATCGACCGCGGCTTCGACGCGCTGGCCTCCGGCTTGCGGCGGCTGCGATTCGAGCGCCGCGCCGATACGTTCACCATCGCCGCCGATCCGTCTTTCTCTTCGCTTTGGCTGGCGCCACGCCTTGACAGGGTCCGTGCGGCGCTCGGCAGGCTGGACGTGCGCATCGTCGTGTCGATCGCATTGGATTCGATGCTGGAGGAAGGCATCGATCTCGCCATCAGCTACCGGAACAGCTCGGCGAGGGATCTCGCATCGGCCGATCTCTTCACCGAAAGGGTGATCCCGGCCTGCGCCCCTGCGCTGATCCGCAACCGCGCCGACCAGGACAGCGCCGAAGTGCTCAACCGCCTGCCCCTCCTCCATATCGACCAGACCATGGGCGACGACGTTTACCCCACATGGGCAAACTGGTTCACCGCCGCCGGCCGCCAGCGCAAGAACCTCGACCACGGACCGCGGTTCCCCTTGACCGTGCTGGCGGCGCAGGCCGCGATTTCCGGCATGGGCGCGCTGCTTGCCAGCGAACTGGTGCTGCGGGAGCATCTCGACTCCGGTCGGCTGGTCGAGATTGCCCGCGAGGTTCCGGCATTGACCATCAAGCGCCGACTGGTCTGGCCGGTGGATGGGCCGAAGGCCCGCCGCGCCGGCGCCGTCGCCGCGGCGCTCGCCGCGGTTGTCGTGGCAGAGGCGGACGGTCCCGGTCTCATCGGATCATGACGCCTCTCCTGACAGCCTTCTGTCAGCAGCGTCCGCGCCCGGCCGGCGCCCATTCACTCGGCTCTTTCCATTTTGGCCGAGTCCACCCATATTCGGGGCATGGCCAGACATCCTGACAAGAAGACGCCTTCGCAAGACGGCGCGCCGAAGCGGCGCAGTCCGCTGACCGAATTCCTCGACGCCGCCGAGCCGTTGAAGCCGGGTGGTTTCGCCGAGGCGCCGCAGGCCGAGTTTTCCGGCGCGCCGCTGACCGGCTCGATCTCCGATTGGGCCGGGCAGATCGAGCGCGAGGCGGAAAAGCAGCCGAAGGCGAAGACGCCGAAGAAGATCCCCGAGCGCTCGTCGGCGCCCGGCCGCACCGCGCGCGGCACCTCGATGGGCGGCGCTGCCTCGGCCAAGGAGCGCGCGGCCGCCGGCCTCAACCCGGTGGCAGGTCTCGACATCAGCCTGGAGGACGCCGAACAGGTTTCCTCCAGCGGCGTCACAGCGACCGTCGCGGCGCTGTCGGCGCTGATCGAATCCGGCAATCCGCTGCATAAGGACGGCCAGCTTTGGACGCCGCACCGTCCGGCCCGGCCGGAAAAGTCCGAAGGCGGCATTGCCATCAAGATGGTGTCGGATTTCGAGCCGGCCGGCGACCAGCCGACCGCCATCAAGGACCTCGTCGAAGGCGTCGAGCAGAACGACCGCACCCAGGTGCTGCTCGGCGTCACCGGCTCGGGCAAGACCTTCACCATGGCCAAGGTGATCGAGGAGACGCAGCGCCCTGCCCTGATCCTGGCGCCCAACAAGACGCTGGCCGCGCAGCTCTACGCCGAGTTCAAGAAGTTCTTCCCCGAGAACGCGGTCGAGTATTTCGTCTCCTATTACGACTACTACCAGCCGGAAGCCTACGTCCCGCGTACCGACACCTATATCGAGAAGGAATCCTCGATCAACGAGCAGATCGACCGCATGCGCCACTCGGCGACGCGTTCGCTGCTGGAGCGCGACGACGTCATCATCGTCGCTTCGGTCTCCTGCATCTACGGTATCGGCTCGGTCGAGACCTATACGGCGATGACCTTCCAGATGCAGGTCGGCGACCGGCTCGACCAGCGCTCGCTGCTCGCCGACCTCGTCGCCCAGCAATACAAGCGCCAGGACGTCAACTTCGTGCGCGGCTCGTTTCGCGTGCGCGGCGACACGATCGAGATCTTCCCGGCCCACCTTGAGGACCGCGCCTGGCGCATCTCGATGTTCGGCGACGAGATTGAATCGATCACCGAATTCGATCCGCTGACCGGCCAGAAGACGGGCGAGCTGAAGAGCGTCAAGATCTACGCCAACTCGCACTATGTGACGCCGCGCCCGACGTTGAATCAAGCCATCAAGTCGATCAAGGAAGAGCTCAAGCACCGCTTGCAAGAGCTTGAAAAGGCTGGCCGTTTGCTGGAGGCACAGCGGCTGGAACAGCGCACGCGCTTCGACCTGGAGATGCTGGAGGCGACCGGTTCCTGCGCCGGCATCGAGAACTATTCGCGCTATCTCACGGGCCGCCAGCCGGGCGAGCCGCCGCCGACCTTGTTCGAGTATGTGCCAGACAACGCGCTGATCTTCATCGACGAAAGCCACGTCACCGTGCCGCAGATCGGCGGCATGTATCGCGGCGACTTCCGCCGCAAGGCGACGCTGGCCGAGTACGGCTTCCGCCTGCCCTCCTGCATGGACAACCGGCCGCTGCGCTTCGAGGAATGGGACGCCATGCGCCCGCTCTCCGTCGCGGTCTCGGCGACGCCGGGCGGCTGGGAACTGGAGCAATCCGGCGGTGTCTTCGCCGAGCAGGTCATCCGCCCGACCGGCCTGATCGACCCGCCGGTCGAGGTGCGTCCGGCCAAGAGCCAGGTCGACGATGTCGTCGGCGAGATCCGCGACACGACCCGGGCCGGCTACCGCACGCTGGTCACCGTGCTGACCAAGCGCATGGCCGAGGACCTGACCGAATACCTGCACGAGAACGGCATCCGCGTCCGCTACATGCATTCCGACATCGACACGCTGGAGCGCATCGAGATCCTGCGCGACCTGCGCCTCGGCGCCTTCGACGTGCTGGTCGGCATCAACCTCTTGCGCGAGGGCCTCGACATTCCCGAATGCGGCTTCGTCGCCATCCTCGATGCCGACAAGGAAGGCTTCCTGCGCTCGGAGACCTCACTGATCCAGACCATCGGCCGCGCCGCGCGAAACGTCGACGGCAAGGTCATCCTCTATGCCGACCAGATCACCGGCTCGATGGAGCGGGCGATGGCTGAGACCAACCGCCGCCGCGAGAAGCAGATGGAGTGGAACGCCGCCAACGGCATCACGCCGGAATCGGTCAAGTCGCGCATCGCCGACATTCTCGACTCGGTCTACGAGAAGGACCATGTCCGCGCCGACATCTCGCAGTTCACCGACGATGCCGGAGCGATGATCGGCAACAATCTGAAGACCCATCTCGAGGCGCTGGACAAGCAGATGCGCGATGCCGCCGCCAATCTCGACTTCGAGAAGGCAGCCCGCATCCGCGACGAGATCAAGCGGCTGCGCGAGATGGAGCTTGCCATTTCCGACGACCCGCTGGCGCGCGAGGTGGAAAGCCAAAGTCCTGCATCCGGCCGCGAAAAGGGCAAGCACAACAAGGGCGTCGCCAAACACCGCACCGCCGAGGAGCAGGAGCGGTTCCGCAGGCTCGACGAAGCCCGCGCCGCCGAGGAGGCGGCCAAGGCTGCCCGCCCCAACATGTTCCGCAAGCCGCATCTGGACGAGATGGGCGCCGACGGCGCCGTGCCGGTGAAGAAGCCCCTCTTCGCCAAGCCCTCGCTCGACGACATGGGCCCCGGCACGGACATGGCGACGCCCGCAGGCGCGGTGTCGCGCTCGCTGTTCAAGAAGCAGACGGCGCAGGAAGCGCATGGCTCCGACTTCGGCATTCCCGGCGACCGCATCAGGCCGCTGTTCCGCAAGAACTCGCTCGACGAGATGACGGTGCGGCGAACGGAGAAACCGGTGGAAGGAAAGAAGCCGGCGAAGCCCCAGCCAATTTCTCCTACGCCGGAAGGCCGCGACGACAAACCCATCGTCCGCCAACGTTCGGGCATCGGCTCCTACGAGGACCCGGCCGACGAGCGCCGCCAAAAGCGTCGACCGGGCAAGACCGGACGGCCGGGGCAGTAGCGCCTTCTTCCTTCTCCCCTTGTGGGAGAAGGTGGATCGGCGCGTAGCGCCGAGACGGATGAGGGGGGTTCCAGCGGAGTGAGG
>CCNB01000043.1:172134-188096 GCA_000824785.1 Mesorhizobium plurifarium
CAGCGGAGTGAGACGTCGGCAAGCTTGCGGTCTCCTCCGGCGACGCCAAGCTGGAGCACCCCTCATCCGTCGCCTTCGGCGACACCTTCTCCCACAAGAAGGGGAGAAGGGAAGTATCTTACCGCCCCCTTGCCACCAACCCTTCCCCCGTGTACCCCATCTGCCGACTCGAACATCTGGAAAGGAGGGCTGCGTGTTTATCGATCACCATCGTCAGCGTGGCCCGATTTGCGCCCTGCGAGCTTGCTTGCAGGGCTGACCAGGACGGTCCGGGTTCTCTTCCCGTTTCGATTTTTGGTCTGCCCTTCGTGGTGCCGCTGAGCTTGGCCTGATGGCCTGTCGGCGCACCGTCAAAGTGCATCAGCCGGACTTTGCCGCCGGCAAGACCAGAGAAATCGACATGGCCCTGATCAGCCTCAGATCCCTCGGCGTCACCATGAGTGCGCCGCTCTTCTCCAATCTCGACCTTACCATCGGCGCCGGCGACCGGCTCGGCATCGTCGCGGCCAATGGCCGTGGCAAATCGACTCTGCTCAAATGCCTGGCCGGCGAATTCGAAGCCACCTCCGGCGACATCACCCGTTCACGCGGCCTGCGCGTCGGCCACGTCGAGCAATCCGTCCCCGATGCATTGCTCGGCCGCGGCTTCCATGACGTCGTCGCCGACGCCTTGCCGGCCGAGCAGCGTGACAGCGAGTTCTGGCGCGTCGACGTGGTGCTGGATTCGCTCGAAGTGCCGGAAGACATGCGCGGCCGGCCGATGCGGGCGCTGAGCGGCGGTTGGCAGCGGCTGGCGCTGATCGCCCGCGTCTGGGTCACCGATCCCGACGTGCTGCTGCTCGACGAGCCGACCAATCATCTCGACCTCGCCAGGATCAGCCAGCTCGAAACATGGCTCAACGTGTTGCCGCGCGAGGTGCCGGTGATCATCGCCAGCCACGATCGCGCCTTCCTCGACGCCACCACAAACCGCACGCTGTTCCTGCGTCCCGAAGACTCGGCCGTGTTCGCGCTGCCCTATTCACGCGCCAAGCAGGCGCTCGACGAGCTCGACGCCTCGACGGCGCGCAAATTCGAGCGCGACATGAAGATCGCCCAGCAGTTGCGCAAGCAGGCCGCCAAGCTCAACAACATCGGTATCAATTCCGGCAGCGACCTTCTGACGGTGAAGACCAGGCAGCTCAAGGAACGGGCCGAGAAGCTGGAGGATGCCGCCGTACAAGCGCATCGCGAGCGCTCGGCCGGCGCGATCAGGCTGGCGAACCGCGGAACCCACGCCAAGGTGCTGATCACGCTCGAGGACGCGGCGGTCGAAACGCCTGACGGCACGCTGCTGTTCAGGACCGGCAAGCGCCACATCTGCCAGGGCGATCGCATCGTGCTGCTTGGCCGCAACGGCGTCGGCAAGACGCGCTTCATCGCGATGATCCGCGACGCCGTCGCCGAGCCGGGATCGATCGCGAACGTCAAGGTGACGCCGTCGACCGTGCTCGGTTACAGCGACCAGGCGCTGTCGGGCATCGACGGCGAGGACACGCCGCTGGCGATGCTCTCGCGCCGCTTCGAGGTCGGCGAGCAGCGCGCCCGCTCGCTGCTCGCCGGCGCCGGCGTCGCGATCGAGATGCAGGAGAGGAAGATCGGCGTTCTGTCCGGTGGACAGAAGTCGAGGCTGATGATGCTGGTGCTCCGGCTCATCCAGCCCAATTTCTATCTGCTCGACGAGCCGACCAACCATCTCGACATCGACGGCCAGGAAGCATTGGAGGACGAGTTGCTGACGCATCAGGCGAGCTGCCTGCTCGCCTCGCATGACCGCTCCTTCATCCGCGCCGTCGGCAAACGCTTCTGGCTGATCGACAGGCGGCGGCTGATCGAGGTCGACGACCCGGAGGCTTTCTTCCGCTCGGTCGCCGAAACGCCGAATTGAGTGACGGTGCATCAGAGATCGTGGAATATTACGACACCGCGCTGGCGGCGTCGGTGTTCTGAAAAAGATTGCAGCGACCTGTCGGATCGCTTGTTGCCGCCTCGTCCTTGGGATGCCGACGCGATGATGCCGGCATCAACCAGTGAGAAGCAACATGTCGGTACTGTCATCCATCGGCCGTCTCGCCAACCGCTATGCCGCGGCCCGTGCCCGCTACCGCAGCGAGCGCATCCTGCTTTCGCTGCCGGCCGAGCTGCGCAAGGACATCGGCTTTCCGGAGATTTTCGAAACACGAGAAAGCCGCCGCGCCGCCACTTTCTCGGCGAAGGTCATATAAGGCTGCAGATCCCATGCGATTGTTCTCCGGTCGCCCGAGCTGCCGGAAACCGGCCCTTTAAGAAATTTTCGGGAGGCATGTAGGATCGCCGCCGCTTCATCCGTCCTTGGGTGGCAAACCCGATCAAACCCCGTGAAGAGGAACACGAGAATGAACGATCAGACCCCGCCCCGCGCCAAGGTCCTTGGCGGATTGACCCCCTACCTGCAGGTCGACGGCGCCATCAAGGCCGCCGAATTCTACAAGAAGGCTTTCGGCGCGGAGGAAGTGTTCGCCTATCCGCCGGACGACAAGGGCCGCACCATGCACATCCATCTCTATGTCAACGGCTCGACGCTGATGCTGGGCGATGCCTATCCCGAACACGGCCATCCGCATCAGGCGGCGCAGGGCTACACGCTGCAGCTCCATCTCGGCAGCGACGACATCGATGGCTGGTGGAAGCGCGCGGTCGGTGCCGGCTGCGAGGTCGTCACGCCGCTGCAGGTGATGTTCTGGGGCGACCGCTGGGGCCAGGTGAAAGATCCCTTCGGCGTCGCCTGGGCGATGAACGCTCCGGTGAAGTGATTTCCTAGCGAGCAGGCGTCGCCCCGAGGGATGGCGCGCTCACTCGCGCCGGGTCGTTCCCCGCCGACCCGGCGCTTGTTTTTCACCAAGGAGTCTCATCATGTCCTATGTCGATGGTTTCGTGATCGCCGTGCCGAGGGCAAATCTCGATGACTACAAGAAGCTGGCCAACACCGCCGGCCCGATATGGATGGAGCACGGCGCGCTCTCCTATGTCGAATGCGTCGGCGATGACGTGCCCTATGGCGAGCTGACCTCGTTCCCGCGCGCCGTTCAAGCCAAGGACGACGAGGTCGTCATCTTCGCCTGGGTCGTCTACGAGTCCAAACAGAGCCGCGACGCGGTCATGGCCAAGGTGATGGCCGACGAGCGCCTCAAGATGGACTGGTCCGCCATGCCGTTCGACGGCAAACGCATGATCTTCGGTGGCTTCCAGCCATTTATCGAGCTTTGAGGAACTCGGCCTCAAGCTGGATTGAGATTGAGGTCAGGCCGAGTCGAGAATGGTGGTTTCCGAGAACCGGAGTGGAGCGTACCTAAAGTACGTGAGCACCGGAAGCGCAGGGAACCGCCGTTCGCAGGCCGGCCTCACCTCAATATCAGCCCAGCTTGTCGAGCAGCGGCTTCAGCCGGTCCCCATACCGCTTCCACAGGTCGACCGAGCCCTGATACATGGGCTGGCGCACCTGCGCGGCCGAAGCCGTGCGCACCGGTCGGTCCGTCTCGTGGAAGGACAGCAGCTTGTCGTCCCAGGGCAGGCCGAGATACGCCATCAACGCCCGCGTCTGCCCTTCCTGGTCGGCGACGAAATCCTCATAGCGCACATCGTGCACGACGCCCGGCAGCACCTTGTGCCAATGCGCCATGATGTCGGTGTAGAGGTTATGGAAATCGGCGAGCTCGCCGAGGTCGTAACCGTAGCGGTGGCTGTCGCCGCGGAAATGCACCTTGAAGATCGACAGGCACGTGGCCGCCGCGTCGCGCGCGCAATGGACGATCTTGGCCTTCGGCAGCATCATGTGCAGGAAGCCGACCAGCAGGAAGTTGCCCGGCATCTTGTCGGTGACATGGCGGTAGCCCGGATAGCGGGCATGCAGCATGTCGAGATAGGCCTGGCCGGCCTCGGCGAAGGCCTTGTCGGGCATGTCGGCGATACCGCCGGGGAAGCCGCCCGGCATGCTCATCGGAAACTGCTTGCCGACGGCCGTCTTGAGGATGTTCAACTCGCCGGCGCCAAGGACCTGCGGGTGGCTGGCGATGATCTGCTCGACCAGCGTCGTGCCGGAACGCGGCATGCCCACGACGAAGATCGGCGTGTCGTCGGAAATGTCGCTTGGCCGGTGCTTCTCGAAGAAGGCGGTGTCGAAGGCCGCCTTCATCGCCTCGAATTCGCCGCGCGTGCGCGCGGGATCGTAGGCGATCGCCCTGCGGCGGATGGCATTGCCCTCGGCGAAATAGTCGAAGGCGCGGCCATAATCCTTGAGGTCGTCATTGACCTTGCCCAGGCCGAAGGAAAGCTGCATGCGTGCCAGGCTGCCCTGCGGCGCCTTGGCGTGCTCGGCTTCCATGCCGGCAAGCTCCTTGTCGCGCTCGGTCTGGCGCTTGACCTGCGTGAGCAGCAGCCAGGCCTTGGCCATGTTCGGGGCGATCGCCAGCGCCTGGCGGGCGAGATCTGCCGCCTCGTCGAGCTTGCCCTTCTCCATCATCGCGACGCCCAGCCCATAGAGAAGCTCGGCGTCCTTCGGCCGGATCGACAGCGCCTCGCGGAACAGCTTGATCGCCTCGTCCAGCCGTCCGGCTTCCTGCAGCGTCTCGGCAAGGCCGATGCGCGCACGGACATGGAACGGGTTGCGGCCGATCGTGCCGCGATAGATTTCCTCGGCCGCTTCAAACTGGCCGAGCTGCGTCAGCGACGAACCGAGATTGTCGCGCGCCGCCAGCTGATCAGGCCGGATATCCACCGCGCCGCGGAAGAAGTCGATCGCGGCGGCGACGCGCCCGAGATCGCGCATGACCGTGCCCATATTGTTGAGGAAGTCGGCATTCTCGGGCTGCAGCGTCACCGACTGCTCGATGAGATCGAGCCCTTCCTCGCTCCTGCCGGTCTGGTGCAGCAGCAATCCGAGGAAATGCAGCGCCGCGGCATGGTTAGGCTGCTGCCCAAGGACCTGCCGGTAGAGCGCCTCGGCCTCCTGGCGGCGCCCCGCCTGATGGAATTGCAGCGCCTTTTGTACATACGGATCGAGCGGGCTGGGCGAGCCACCAGGCCTGCCGCCGGCGTTTGCCGCTCTTCTGTGATCTTTGCTAATGGGAAACCTGCCGTATTTGTTAGTCCGCCGGACCTAAGCCATACGGGCAAGAGATTCAAGACTAATGCATGTCGCCCAGAAGCGCGCAGCGGTTATGGGACAACGACATGCATCAAAACAAAGACTTAAAGCGCGTCGCCTGAAATCCGTTTCAGCGCGACGCGCTTTAAGCGTCAGCGCGCGTCGCGGTGTCCATTGCGCGGATGGACACCGCCGTCCCTTCAACACGGTCCGTCGCCGACGATACGATAGTCCGCCGCGCGGGCCTCGCATGCGTTCGGGAAAGTGCGCACTTGCCCGTGGCGCCTGGCGCAAACCGGAGCATATTCGCGCGTGCAGAACGTCTGCTCCCCACCACCGCCGCCGCCATCACGGCAAGCACCTTCCCGCAGGATGCGGTAGCCTTCCCGTTCGGCCAGGCAGGCATTGGCGAAGGTCTGGCGGTCGCCGCCGCGCCGGGCGCAAACCGGTTGGTACTGCATGGTGCAGAGCTGCGGATGCGGCCTGGGCGGGCGCGGGCCATCGTCGACGACCACGGTACAGGCCGCCAGCAGCGCGGACAGGATGAGAATGACAACGCCCTGACGCGAGACCGCAAGAAATCTCATATGTCCCTCCTCCGTCCCGGCCCGGTGACGCCGGCTCGCGATATCCTCGCATCCTGCGCGGCAAACGCAACCACTGTTTGTGGAGCCACCGTGGCCTGCGGTCGCCGCCCTCATTCTGGCCTATGCTTGGCCCGTCTCTGGCCGATGACCGGTGATGAGGCCGGGTCTATCGAAGCCCCAGCGTTGGACGCGCCGAAGGCCGCCCGCGAGCGTCATCTTGCAACCATCACGTTTCCGTGTAATAAAAACCATGTTCGGGCATTTGCGACCCGGAGAGCGGCACGTTTTGGACGACCTTTCCCCGACAAGTGTGAATCTCTGACAACCCCGTTTTTCGGCGGGGGGTTTGACCATGCGCGAATGCATGACCGCCGAAGCAACCACCGGGATTTGCCCAAGGCGCGAGGCAGGGGCAAACCACAAGACTGACACGGGTGAAGGAGTTTTCCCCAATGGCCCAGACCGGTACCGTAAAGTTCTTCAATGCCACCAAAGGCTTCGGCTTCATCACGCCGGATGGCGGCGCCAAGGACGTGTTCGTCCATATCTCCGCGATCGAGGCGTCCGGCCTGCGCACGTTGGTCGACGGCCAGAAGGTCACATTCGACGTCGAGCCGGACCGCATGGGCAAGGGCCCGAAGGCGGTCAACCTGCGCGCCGCCTGATCTCGAAGCGGCCTGTCCTTGCGGATGCAATGGTGCGGCGGGATCATAAATCGGCTTGCGGGCAGGCCCGAAATTGCGAAGGCGCGACGATATCGTCGCGCCTTTTTCGCACGCAAATGCTTGGATCGGCAGGCGAAAACTTTCTCTTGCCGATAGCGCTAAAATAAAGGACAAATTTCCTCTCGGGCAGTTTGCCGGCCCGAGACTTGACTTGATGGGATCAAAGGAGTTTCCCATGCCGCAGACCGGCACCGTCAAATTCTTCAACCATGCCAAGGGCTTCGGCTTCATCACGCCCGATGATGGCGCGAAGGATGTCTTCGTCCACATTTCGGCCGTGCAGGCGTCGGGCCTTCCCGGTCTTGAGGATGGGCAGAAAGTGACATTCGACACCGAGCCGGACAAGCGCGGCAAGGGTCCGAAGGCCGTCAATCTGTCGATCGGCTGAGCCGACTCACGACGGATCCGACGGAGGCTATGTCAGGCGGGGCCGCTCCCGCCCGGTATCGGGCTGTGCGCAGGTCCGGAGAAATCGCCCTGGCTCGAAAAATCGTCGGGGCTTGAAGAATCGGCAAGCCACGAAAAATCGTTTGCGCCGACTTCCGTTCAGCCTCCGTTCAGCCACGGTCTTCCATTAACCTTTGCTAAAGCCGGTCCGTATCCCTCGAAAAAATGCGCGGGCCGGCGCGAAGGAGACCGAAAATGAACCGCTTTCTCAAGACCGCCATCCTGAGCGTTGGCATTGCCGCGACCACCTTGGCCACCTTCTCGGCGGCCAATGCCGACGACTGGCGCTGGCACCATCATCGCAGTCACGGTGGCGACGCCCTCGCCGCCGGTGTGGTCGGCCTCGCGGCGGGCGCCCTGATCGGCAGCGCGCTGAGCAACCCCGGTCCGCGCTATTACGAGCCGGCCTATGGTGACGACTACTATGTCGACCGGCCGGTGCGCCGCTACTACGTGCAGCAGCCCCGCTACGTCTATGCCGACCGCTACGCCGAGCCGTGGACCCGTGGCTGGTACGAGTATTGCTCGGACCGCTACCGCACCTTCAACTCGCGCACCGGCACCTTCACCGGCAATGACGGCGCCCAGCATTTCTGCGTCGCCAACTGACCGAAGCTACCGAAGCTTCCAGTAATCGCTGGGTTCCCTGCCCACGAAAGCGCCGCCTCGAGCGGCGCTTTTCTTTGCTTGCAGGTCAGCTCAGAAACGGATTGGTCCGCCTTTCATCGCCAAAACGGCTGCCTGGACCATGGCCGCAGATGAAACCGACATCGTCGCCGAGCGGCAGAAGCTTTTGCTTGATCGAGGCAATCAGGGCGGCATGGTCGCCGCCGGGCAGATCGGTGCGCCCGACCGAGCCACGAAACAGCACGTCTCCGACATGCGCGAATTTGGCCGCGCGGTTGTAGTAGACCACGTGGCCCGGCGCATGTCCCGGGCAATGCAGCACTTCGAACACATGCTCGCCGAACGACACAGTCTCGCCTTCGGTGAGGAAGCGATCCGGCACGCAATTGCGCACCGGATCGGTGAGGCCAAAACGCCTGGCCTGGTTCTCGAGATTGGCAAGCAGCGGCTTGTCGGCCTCGTGCGGGCCGATAATGTCGATGCCCAGCGCGTCCTTCAGCTCCATCGCGCCGCCGGCATGGTCGATATGGCCATGCGTGATCCAGATCGCGCCGGCGGTGATGGCATTGTCCTTCAGCACCGACAGTATCTGGTCGACGTCGCCGCCGGGATCGACGACGACGCCCGTCTTGTCGTCCATATCGAACAAGATGGTGCAGTTCTGCTGGAACGGCGTGACCGGCACGATACCGGCGTTGAGTTGACCCATAACGTTCCTTTCCAAGTTTCGCCCTGATGTAGACAGGCGTGCTAAGCGCGTCCACTGCGGGCCAGAACAAATATCCTGGAAACGAAAATGGGCGGCCGAAGCCGCCCATTTGAAAACCTGAAGCGAGAGGCCTTACTTCTTCATCGCGTTCATGACCGCGCCGATGATGCCGGTCAGGATGGCACCGCCGCCCACGCCGCCAAGAAGGTTCTTCAGGTCGAGCGCGCTGCCGATTCCACCCGCCGCTGCCGCTGCGTCGACTCCACCGCCACCAAGCAGACTGCCAAGAATGGCCGCGCCGCCGACGCCGCCGATGGCGCCGCCAAGGATCTTGGTAAGCTGGCCCATCGCCGCCTGCTTCAGCGCAGCGCCAACCGCCTGGCCACCGATAACGCCGGCAATTACCTGTACAACGATCTGAATAATCGTGTTGCTGTCCATGTAACTAGTCCCTCCATAGCCGCCTGCCTCCAAGGGCCGACACCATCATGAGACGCCGAACCGTTCGAAAGTCAAATGCGTGAAAGCTTAAATAAAAAGGGCGGCCCGAAAACCGCCCCTATTGCACAAAAAAGCTGTGACTATCGCTATTCTGCGGCAATCGCATGCTTTGGCTGCACCGCAGCCGAATAGTCATTCATCAACGTCTTGGCTATCTCGCCAACCTCGAATCGGTACGGACCGATCTCCGAGACCGGCGTGACCTCAGCTGCCGTCCCGGTGAGGAAGCACTGCTCGAAACCTTCGAGCTCCTCAGGCATGATGGCGCGCTCGACCACTTCGAAACCGCGATCCTTCGCCAGGCCGATCACCGTGCGGCGGGTTATGCCATCGAGGAAGCAGTCGGGTGTGGGCGTATGGATCTTGCCGTCCTTGACGAAGAAGACGTTGGCGCCGGTGGCTTCCGCCACCTGGCCACGCCAATCGAGCATCATGGCGTCGGCGTAGCCCTTGGCCTCCGCGGCGTGCTTGGAGAGCGTGCAGATCATGTAGAGGCCGGCGGCCTTCGACTTTGACGGCGCGGTACGCGGATCGGGCCGGCGCCACTCGGCGACATCGAGGCGGATGCCCTTGAGCTTCTGCGCGGGGTCGAAATAGCTCGGCCACTGCCAGATGGCGATGGCGCAGTTGATGCGGTTGTTCTGCGCCGAGACGCCCATCTGCTCGCTGCCGCGCCAGGCGATCGGGCGCACATAGGCGTCCTGGAAACCCTGCTTCTTCAAAAGCGTGCGGCAGGCCTCGTCGATCTCGGCGACCGGATAGGGAATCTTGAAGCCGAGCAGGCGCGCCGATTCATGCAGGCGCTCATTGTGCTCGGTCAGCTTGAAGATCTGGCCGCCATAGGCGCGCTCGCCTTCGAAGACGGCGCTGGCGTAGTGCAGGCCGTGGGTCAGCACATGGATCTTGGCGTCGGCCCATTTGACGAACTCGCCGTTCATCCAGATGAAGCCGTCCAATTGATCGAAGGGAACGGATGCCATGGAAACCTCCCGCGGGCGGGCGCCCGCAAATCGTTGTGTTTTAAAGCCTTTCGTACCGGCCCCGCCACAGGATCCGAAACGTTGGCCAATGCATGAAAGCGTAGGCGGATATTCAATTCGTGGCAAACTCAGGAAGTTCCGGAAAAACGGCTTCCACTTGCCTTTTCGTTCGCAATCCGCCGAAAAGCTTGTCAAAAATTATCATTGCCGGGAAATTACGTCAATAGTACTGACATAATTCCCGCCTCGCATGGAGAAATGATGACGGATCCAAGCCCCGCAGCCGGAAAACCGATCAGGACGGCAATCGCCGACGAGGACGGCATCGACTTCGCCATCATCGAACTGTTTTTCTTCGCCTACCGCGATTTCACCTCCGACCCGGACCAGATACTCGCCGAATACGGCTTTGGCCGCGCTCATCATCGCGTGCTGCACTTCGTCAACCGCAGGCCCGGGCTCACCGTCGCCGAACTGCTCGATGTGCTGAAGATCACCAAGCAGAGCCTGGCGCGGGTCTTGAAGCAGTTAATCGACACCGACCATATCGTCCAGGTGCAGGGTCCGCGCGATCGCCGGCAGCGCGAACTCTACCCGACCGCCAGGGGCCGCGCGCTGGCCTTGGCGCTGGCGCGGCCACAGTCGCGCCGCATCCGTGCGGCATTGGAGGATTCCGGAGCCACCGAGCGCGCCACGATCGAGCGATTCCTGGAAGCGATGGTCAATCCGGAACTAAGAGCGCAGATCGACATTGTGCCTGCGCAAACATCGGGGAAGAACCATGGAGACCATTGAGAAGGTTGATCATCCGGCCGCGCCCGACGATGACGCGCCGCACCTCTTGGTTGTCGATGACGACACGCGTATCCGCAACCTGCTCAAGCAGTATCTGTCCGAGAACGGCTTTCGCGTCACCGTCGCCGGCAATTCCGGCGAGGCCAGGCGCAAGCTCGCCGGCCTCGACTTCGACCTTTTGGTGCTCGATGTCATGATGCCGGGCGAGACCGGCGTCGATCTCACCAAGGCGCTGCGGGCCGAGAAGAACGTGCCGATCCTGATGCTGACGGCGCTGTCCGAGACCGACAGCCGCATCACCGGGCTGGAAGCCGGCGCCGATGATTACCTGCCGAAACCGTTCGATCCGCGCGAGCTCATCCTGCGCATCAACAACATCCTGCGCCGTGGCGGCCCCGCCGCGACTCCTAAGGTCGAGCAGCTGGTGTTCGGGCCTTACACGTTCCAGATCGCCAAGCGTGAATTGAAGCGCGGCGGCGAGGCGCTTAAGCTGACCGACCGCGAGCAAGAGATCCTGGCGATCTTCGCCGCGCGGGCGGGCGAGACCATACCGCGCCATGAACTGGTGGGCGATGAATCGGATGTCGGCGAGCGCACCATCGACGTGCAGATCAACCGGCTGCGCCGCAAGATCGAGCGCGATCCATCCAATCCGGTGTGGCTGCAGACGGTGCGCGGTATTGGGTATCGGCTCAGCGTCGAATAAACTACCGTCGAAGGCCCTTTGCTGAACGGCCATCGACGAGCGGAAGGGCGAATGGCGACCACGCAACTGGAAAAGCCCGAAGGAGGCGGCCCCGGCGATCTCGTGCTGCGGACGCTGAGGGCGATGCCGCGCGCCTGGAACCGCTTTTGGCGCCTGGTCGCGCTCTACATGCCGAAGCGGCTCTACGCCCGCTCGCTGATCATCGTCATCGCGCCGATGATCCTGCTGCAGTCGGTGGTGGCCTTCGTCTTCATGGAGCGGCACTGGCAGACGGTCACCCAGCGCCTGTCGCAGGCGACGATCTCGGACATAGCGGCCGTCATCGACATGATGGAGACCTATCCGCACGACGCCGACTACGCCAATATCATCCGCATCGCCCAGGACCGCATGCAGTTGAAGGTGGATCTGTTGCCGCCCGATCCGCTGCCCCCGCCGGGCCCTAAGCCGTTCTTTTCGATCCTCGACGAGGCGCTGTCGTCGGAAATCACGAGACAGATCAACCGTCCGTTCTGGATCGACACAGTCGGCAACTCGAACGTCGTCGAGGTTCGCGTCCAGCTCGAAGGCAAGGTGCTGCGCGTCTTCGTGCGGCGCAGCCAGGCCTATGCCTCGAACACCCACATCTTCCTGATCTGGATGGTCGGCACCTCTTTGGTCCTGCTGATGATCGCCATCCCCTTCCTGCGCAATCAGATCAGGCCGATCCTGACGCTCGCCGAGGCCGCCGAGAGTTTCGGCAAGGGCCGGCCGATGCCGCGCGATTTCCGCCCGCGCGGCGCCGAGGAAGTCCGCCGCGCCGGCTTCGCCTTCATCCAGATGCGTGAGCGCATCGAGCGCCAGATCGAGCAGCGCACCGCCATGCTGACCGGCGTCAGCCACGACCTCAGGACCATCCTCACAAGATTCAAGCTGCAGCTGGCGCTGGCCGGCGGCAAGTCGGAGACCAAGGCCGCGCTGAACCAGGACATCGACGACATGCAGTCGATGCTGGAAGGCTATCTCTCCTTTGCCCGCGGCGAGGCCGCGGAGGATACTGGCCGTTTCGACCTCAACGCCTATTTCCAGAAGCTCGGCGAGGAAGCGCAATTGCGCGGGTGCAAGCTCACGACAACGCTGACAGGCGATCCGGCCGTGCATGTGCGGCCGAACGCCTTTGCCCGTTTGCTGTCGAACGTCATCGGCAATGCCTTCCGCTACGCCAAGACCGTCGAGGTCCACGCCAATCACGGTCGCGGCTCGCTCACCGTCACCATCGACGACGACGGTCCCGGCATTGCGCCCGACAAGCGCGAAGAGGTGTTCAAGCCTTTCCTGCGGCTCGATGAAGCGCGCAACCTCGACGCCAGCGGCACGGGACTTGGCCTGTCGATCGCCCGCGACATCGCCCGCAGCCACGGCGGCGACATCAGCCTCGAGGACAGCCCGCTCGGCGGCCTGCGCGCCGTCATCAAGGTGCCCGCGTAAGACCGGTCAAGACAGGCTTCATCCGCCCGTCATGAAATCATGGTCAAGAGCGCGCATGAAGCGCGCGACCTTCGTTGATTCGGCCCTGCCGCCTCGCTTCGATCCGGTGCCCACCCGGGTACGCTGGAGCGAGGCGCGGGCTGCTGCCTGGCTGCCGTTCCGGCACCGCGCCGGCGTGCTCGATAGCCATGCCGGCAAAGGATCGCCATGCGCATCCTGATGGTCACCGACGCATGGCGGCCGCAGGTCAATGGCGTGGTGCACACGCTGGAACGTCTGACCGAGGCGCTGAAACCTTTCGACGTCGAGCTCGATTTCCTGACGCCGAACTTCTTTCGCACCTTGCCGATGCCGACCTATCCCGACATCCGGCTGGCGCTGACGACTCCGGGTCATGTCGCGCGCATGATCGACGCCGCCAAGGCCGACCACATCCACATCGTCACCGAGGGTCCGCTCGGCATCATGGCGCGTCGCCATTGCCGAAAGGTGGGCCGCCCCTTCACCACCAGCTATCACACGCGCTTTCCCGAATATCTCAGCGCCCGCCTGCCGGTGCCGGAGAGCTGGGCCTACAACTGGCTGCGCGACTTCCACAATTCCGGACAGGGCACGCTTATCGCAACGCAATCGCTGGCGGACGATCTCGCGGCCCGCGGCTTCAACAAGCTGAGGCCCTGGACGCGCGGCGTCGACACCGACCATTTCCGGCCGGACAAGCGCAAGGAAACCGGATTTCCCCGCCCGGTTTTCCTGTGCGTCGGCCGCGTCGCGATCGAAAAGAATCTGACCGCCTTCCTCGATCTCGATCTGCCCGGCAGCAAGGTGATCGTCGGCGAAGGACCGGAACTGGCAAAACTCAAGGCGCGCTATCCCAACGCGCATTTCCTCGGCCACCGCCCGAACGACGAGCTGGCCGAGATCTACGCCTCGGCCGATGTCTTCGTGTTCCCGAGCCGCACCGATACTTTCGGCAACGTCATCATCGAGGCGCTGGCCAGCGGAACGCCGGTCGCCGCCTACCCGGTGACCGGACCGATCGACATTGTCGGCGACGGCATCGGCGGAGCCGTGTCGAACGACCTGGGCGAAGCGGCGATGAAGGCGCTTCACGTCGACCGCGCCGAAGCGCGCCAGCGCGCGATGCGCTACAGCTGGCAGGCCTGCGCCGAAATGTTCCTCGACGTGGTCGATGAAGCGCTGGGGATGCCAAGCAAACGCGCCGATCAGGATAGGCTGGCTCCAGGTCGCCCCAGGCTCGTCCTAGAATAAACGCCCGCCGTCCGGCACCTTGCGCTCGATGGCGCCGAGCACGACGGCGCCCTCTTCATCGGGAAAGCCGAGCGTCAGCACTTCCGACATGAACGGGCCGATCTGGCGCGGCGGGAAATTGACCACCGCGAAGACCTGTCGGCCGACAAGCGTTTCCGGCGCATAGTATTTGGTGATCTGCGCCGACGACTTCTTCACCCCGATCGCCGGGCCGAAATCGATCTTCAGCTTGATTGCCGGCTTGCGCGCTTCCGGAAACGGCTCCGCCTCGACGATCGTGCCGGCACGGATGTCGACACGGTCGAAATCGGCAAAGCTGATTTCGGGCTTGCGCTCGCTGCTGGAACTCATCGGCGGTATCGGTTTGGTTCAGGCGTTTCCGTGGGTCTCGAAGAGCACGCTGGACAGCGCGTCCTTGGCCGATGTACCCGACCAGACGACGAACTGGAAGGCCTGGAAATAGCATTCGCAGGCCTCTAACGCCGAGGACAACAGCACCTCGACCTGCTGGCTCGACGGCTCGACCCCGCCGGCAAGCAGCAGCGACTGCCTGAACATGATGGCGCCTTCCTGTTCCCACAGATCGAAATGCCCGAACAGCATCTGCTCGTTGATCAGCGACAACAGCCGCATCACTTCAAGCGCGCGCGTCTCCGGCACCTTGATGTCGAAGGCGCAGGCCAGATGCAGCGCCTCGAAATCCTCCATCCAGGAGAAGGAGACATGGTAGTCGGTCCAGCTGCCGGCGACCGAAATCGAAATCTCATCGTCACCGGCGCGTTCGAAGGACCAGTCGTTGTTGTGGGCCACCTGCTCGATGACATCCACCGGGTGGATTTCGCGGGAGAATTCGAGTTCGAGGAGTTCCATGAATGCTTCCTGTGTTCAGGGGAGCGCCACACGCTCCGCGGGGCACACACGACGAACAATCTTGTCTAGAACTCGGACGGTCAGGACTTTCCAACGCAAAGACCCAACCGGACCCCACCGCCCGGCGCATGACCCTGCTTCGAATCATGCAACAAATTCAGTCTATTGATCGGGAGTCGCGTGAACAGCCCAATTTTTCGCACTGCGTCATCCGCATGTGGAAAGGTGGCTGTCACAAAGATTCATGCAATGCCGGTAAGCGATTCACGGCAAAGCGATTTTTCGGATCGCGCTATGTGGAAAAGTTTAACGATTATTTTTTTGCGCGGGGCTTCGCGGCACCCGCAGGTGCGGCCTGTCCGGTCAGTTCGGCGAGCCTGGCCTCGAGCGCCTCGACGCGCGTCGCCAGCTGGATGTTGTCTTCCCTCGCCTTGACCGCCATCTCGCGGACGGCCTCGAACTCTTCGCGCTGCACCACATCCATGGAGTTCAGCATGCGCTCGGCCTGCGCCCGGAACGCCGTCTCCACCTCGCGCCGCACGCCCTGCGCAGCGCCCGCCGCGTCGGTCATGATCTTTGCGAATTCGTCGAGAATGCGGTTCGGTCCGGTCGCCATGGCAGATCCTCGCTTTGTCGTTTTGACGTAGTGGCGCGCGGCCTGGAATGCAAGCGCATTGCGCCCCTGCTCACGTTGGTTGCGATTCGATCTGACCATGGCCGTCGTCAGTGTTTTGGTTGCGATTCGATCTGACCATGGCCCTCGTCAGTGTTATTGTGTGGGGGTGTTTCGACGGGAGCGTGCGATGTCCATCGATACAAATTGGGATAAGCGCCTTGCCGCGCTGGATGCTGCGCTCGCCAAGGGCATCAGCGACGCTGACGCAAAGCGGACAAAGCCTGCCGAAGAGGTGTTTGACCGCTTAGAAGCCAAATACAGGGAATTGGCCGAAGGCCAGGCTCTAACGCAGCCACATAGCCGCGATTAGCTGTTCCCCCGACACAGGGATTCTGCAAGGTTGCCGTTTGTCTTGGTGCAAGATTTTCCGCTCATTTGCGTGAAATCAGCGCAAACGCTGGGGATTGGTTGAAGCCGTCCGAACCTCGTCATTCTATGG
>CCNB01000043.1:188106-551856 GCA_000824785.1 Mesorhizobium plurifarium
CGCAGACCATAGAATCCATGCCATGACTTAGAAGCGCCGCCACGGTACTGAATTTGCTCCGTTGCGCTTCTTGGCGAAGGTAACGGCATGGATTCTAGGGTCTACGCGACGCCGCTTCGCGGCTGCTCCGCCCTAGAATGACGATCGCGATGGGCGTTTCGGCCAATCTCCAACGCATGCCACCTGCCGCAAACAGAGCCGACCGGTCAAAACCCCTGTGCCGGGGAATTAGTTCCCAAACTCAGATCTGCCGCATCCTGACGTTGCCTTGACCCCGCCAAAACCCTGCCGCATGGTCCGCGCCCAATCGTGACCGTCACCGGGGATCCCGTCTTGAGCGAATATTTCCTTTTGCCGCTGGCCTCCCTGCCCTTCCCCAACATCGATCCGGTCATCGTCCATATCGGGCCGCTGGCGGTGCATTGGTACGGCGTCGGCTATATCGTCGGCATCCTCTTTGCCTGGTGGTATGCCAAGCGGCTCGTGACGAACCCGCGCCTGTGGCCGGACGGCCATCTGCCGATGAAGCCCGAGGACCTCGACGACTTCATTGTCTGGGCGGCGATCGGCGTCGTGCTCGGTGGGCGCACCGGCTACGTGCTCTTCTACGACCTGCCGCGCTACATCGCGCATCCGCTCGACATCTTCGCGGTCTGGCAGGGCGGCATGTCGTTCCATGGCGGCCTGCTCGGCGTCATCCTCGCCATGACGCTGTTTTCGCTCAAGCGCCGGATTCCCACCTGGACATTGTTCGACGTGGTGTCGGCCGGCGTGCCCGTCGGGCTCGGCCTGGTGCGCGTCGCCAACTTCATCAATTCGGAGCTGTGGGGGCGGCCCTCGGACGTGCCCTGGGCGATCGAATTCCCCAATGGCGGCCCGTTCACCCGCCACCCCAGCCAGCTTTACGAGGCGCTGCTCGAAGGCCTTGTGCTGTTCCTGGTGCTGCGCTTCCTCACCCATTCGCGCCTCAAGCTCAAGACGCCGCGCTTCGTCGGCGGCGCCTTCATCTGCGGCTACGGCCTGTCGCGCATCTTCGTCGAGTTCTTCCGCGAGCCCGACCAGCAGCTCGGCTACCTGCTTGGCACCAGCTGGCTGACCATGGGCATGATCCTGTCCACGCCGATGGTGCTCGCCGGCATCTGGGCGATGGTCACCGCGAAGCCGGCGCCACAGCCGCGGGCGGCATGACCCGGCTGAAAGAGCGCATCATAGGCCTGATCGGCGCGGCGGGGCCGATCCCGGTCAGCGAATATATGGCGCTCTGCCTGTTCGATCCCGACGAGGGCTACTACACGACGCGCGAGCCCTTCGGCGCCGCCGGCGACTTCATCACCGCGCCCGAGATCAGCCAGATGTTCGGCGAGCTCGTCGCCGTCTGGCTCTACCAGGCCTGGCAGGGCGAGGGCCGGCCTCTGCCCGCGACCTTTGCCGAGATCGGTCCCGGCCGCGGCACCTTGATGAAGGACATGCTGCGCACATGGTCGCGGCTCGACCCGGCGCTCGTCGCTGGCGCTTCCTTCGCGATGATCGAGACCAGCCCGCGCCTGGCGGAGATCCAGAAGCAGACGCTTGCCGGCCAGAGCGCGGCGCCTGTCTGGCACCAGACCATCGACACGCTGCCGCAGCAGCCGCTCTTCATCGTCGGCAATGAATTGTTCGACGCTGTGCCGATCCGGCAGTTCGTCTATGTCGGCGCGGGCTGGCGCGAGCGCGTTGTCGGCCTCGACAGCGCCGATGAGCTGCACTTCTTCGCTGGCGCGGGGTCCGTCGACCCGGCACTGCTGCCGGCCGCCGCTGCCGATGCGCCGCAAGGCGCTATCGTCGAAGTGGCCCAAGCCCGTTCGGCGCTGATGTCGCAGATCGCCGAGCGCATAGCCGGCCAGGGCGGCGCCGGCCTCTTCATCGACTACGGCCACCTTCAGCCGGGGATCGGCGACACTTTCCAGGCGCTGCGCCGGCACCAGCGCGAGGACGTTTTGGCCAATCCGGGCGAAGCCGACCTCACAGCCCATGTCGATTTCGCCGCGCTTGCCGAGATAGCGAGCGCCTACGGTCTTGACGTGCAATTGTCGACCCAGGGCGAATTCCTGCTCGGCATGGGCCTGCTCGAGCGCGCCGGCACGCTCGGCGCCGATGCCGATACCGAGACACGTCAAGCCATTTCCGACGCGGTCGAACGCCTGGCCGGCCCCGACGCGATGGGCGAGTTGTTCAAGGTCATGAAGGTCCTGCCGGCGGCGAAATCCGCTTGAGATCGGCGAACGGCTTCGCCGGCTGGCCCGCTTCGTTCTCCGAACTTCGCCTTGACGAACCCGCCTTGCACGGACGACAAACCCAACCATGCTGAATCAGACCAGACCCGATCCAGTACGCTCGCCGCTGCTTGAAAAAGTGCCGGGCATGCGCCACGGCTACTTCACCCGCATCGGCGGCGTCTCCGACGGCATCTACCGGGGGCTCAACATCGGCACCGGCTCCAGCGACGACCAGACACTGGTCGCCGAGAACCGGCGGCGCGTTGCCGCATGGATGGGCGTGCCCGCGGATCATCTGTTGACCGCGCACCAGATCCACTCGCCGGATGTCGTTGTCGCCAGGGAACCCTTCGCCGGTCCTCGCCCGAAGGCCGACGCCATCGTCACCGACCGTCCCGGCATCGCCATCGGCGCCTCGACGGCCGATTGTGGGCCGGTTCTCTTCGCCGACGCCGGGGCGCGCGTCATCGGCGCGGCGCATGCCGGTTGGAAGGGCGCGTTCACCGGCGTGCTCGAAAACACGGTCGCCGCGATGGAAGCCCTCGGCGCCCGCCGCGAGCGCATCGTCGCCGTGCTTGGCCCCTCGATCGGTCCCGACAATTACGAGGTCGGACCGGAATTCGTCGCCCGCTTCGTCGAGGCAGACGCCGGCAATCACCGCTATTTCAGACCGTCGAAGACGGCCGGCCACTCGATGTTCGACCTCAACGGATATACGGTCGACCGGCTGCGCAAGGCCGGCGTGACCGCCGAAGGCCTTGGCCGCTGCACCTACGCGGAAGAAGAGCTTTTCTATTCCTACCGGCGCACCACACACCGCAAGGAAGCGGATTACGGGCGCCAGGTTTCGGCAATCGTTCTGGAGAAAGAGTAAAATGGCGCTGCATTTCGAACGTTCGGAATTCGACGCGCGACGCGATCGGCTGCTGATCGAAATGGCCGAGAAGAAGCTCGACGCCGTGCTTTTGTTCGCGCAGGAGAGCATGTATTGGCTGACCGGCTACGACACATTCGGCTTCTGCTTTTTCCAGTGCCTGGTGGTGAAGGCCGACGGCTCGATGGTGCTGCTCACCCGTTCGGCCGATCTCAGGCAAGCACGCCATACCTCGACCATCGAGAACATCGTGCTGTGGACCGATCGTCAGGGCGCCAACCCGGCGATCGACCTGCGCAACCTGCTCAACGACCTCGACCTGCTCGGCGCCCGCATCGGCGTCGAATACGACACCCATGGCCTGACCGCCTATAATGGCCGGCGCCTCGACGAGCAGTTGCAGACTTTCGGCCAGATCGCGGATGCTTCCGGCATCGTCGGCCGGCTGCGCCTGTTCAAGAGCCCGGCCGAGATCGCCAAGGCGGAAAAGGCCGCCAATCTTTCCGACGACGCGCTGGATGCCGCACTCCCGCTGATCAAGCAAGGCGGCGACGAAGGGCTCATCCTTGCCGCCATGCAAGGGGCCGTCTTTGCCGGCGGCGGCGACTATCCCGCCAACGAGTATATCATCGGCTCCGGCGCCGATGCCTTGCTCTGCCGCTACAAGGCCGGCCGCCGCAAGCTCACCAAGAACGACCAGCTGACGCTCGAATGGGCCGGCGTCTTCCACCACTATCATGCCCCGATGATGCGCACCGTACTCACGGGCAAGGTGTCGAAGCGTCACCAGGAATTGTTCGACGCTTCCCGCGCCGCCCTGCTCGCGGTCGAAAAGGCGATGACGCCGGGCAACACTTTCGGCGATGTCTTCGACGCGCATGCCCGCACGCTCGAAGCGCACAATCTGACCAAGCACCGGCTGAATGCCTGCGGCTATTCGGTCGGCGCCCGTTTCACGCCGTCCTGGATGGACATGCCGATGTTCTACCAGGGCAATCCGGAGCCGATCGCGCCCAATATGACGCTGTTCGCGCATATGATCATCATGGACTCCGAGACCGAGACCGCGATGACGCTTGGCCGGACTTACCTTACGACGGAATCGGCGCCGAAGCCGCTGTCGCGCCATGATCTCGACTTGATCGTGCAGTGAATCCATAATGGTTGGTTCACGCGGGGGCGTTCGCCAGTAGGGAGCTTTCAGGCAAATGAGACGATCGCGGGTGACGACCGTGTCATTGCTTGCGGCGCTGGCGCTCGGCGCCTGCACCAACGCCAAGGATGTGCTCGAACCTTCGGCGATCACCCCGCCGGCGGCCTCGGCCCAGTCTTCGGCCACCCCGCAGGGCACATCGACGACGGCTACCACTCCGACCATGACCGCGCCGGCTCCATCGACCGCCACTGCGACGACGGCACCTGCAAAGCCCGCAACGCCCGCCCAGACCGCCGCCCTCGCCAGGACGCGGCTGCAGGTGGCGCCGATCGTTGGCGCATCGGTGGACGCGGCGGCACCGTTGACGGCGGAACTGCAGGCCCGTGCCAAACAGCGTGGCCTGACGCTTGTCGGCAGCACGGACCAGACGGCGACGCATGTGCTGAAGGGCTATTTTTCGACGATGTCCGAGGGCAAGGACACGACCGTCATCTATGTCTGGGACATTTACGATCCCTCGGGAAACCGCCTGCACCGCATCAATGGCCAGCAGAAGGCGCCCTCCGTCGGCAGCGGCGAAGGCTGGCCCGCGGTAGCGCCCGCCACCATGCAGGCCATTGCCGACCAGACGATCGACCAGTTCGCCGCCTGGCTGGGCAGCGGCGGCGCCGGTTGACCGGACAGGCCAAACTGTTGCCGACCAAACTGTTGCCGGCTTGCGATGTTTTCCCTGTTTGTTGCGGTCGCCGCAAGGATTCCCCACAACGAGGCTTGCAATACCGGCGCGGGCCGCTAAAAGCCCGCATAAAAGGCTCATGAGAGTCTCTCCGGCCTCTCCATCCTTCACCAGGAACGGTGCATGAAGCTTTTCGCGGGCAATTCCAATCGGGTGCTGGCCGAAGCGGTCGCTCGCTATCTCAACATCCCGTTAGGGAAGGCCAGCGTCAGGCGCTTCGCCGACCAGGAAATCTTCGTCGAAATCCAGGAAAACGTGCGCGGCGAGGATGTGTTCATCCTGCAGTCGACCTCTTATCCGACCAACGACCATCTGATGGAACTGCTCATCATGATGGACGCCTTCATGCGCTCCTCGGCGCGACGCATCACGGCGGTCATCCCCTATTTCGGCTACGCGAGGCAGGATCGCCGCGCCTCCGGCCGCACGCCGATCTCGGCCAAGCTGGTCGCCAACATGATCACCCGCGCCGGCGCCAACCGCGTGCTGACGCTCGACCTGCATGCCGGCCAGATCCAGGGCTTCTTCGACATCCCGACCGATAATCTGTTCTCGGTGCCGGTGATGGCGCGCGACGTGAAAGCCAAATACAAGCAGCTCGGCAATGTCGTCGTCGTGTCGCCCGACATCGGCGGCGTGGTTCGGGCGCGCGCGCTGGCCAAACGTTTCGACGCGCAACTCGCCATCGTCGACAAACGCCGCGAGCGTCCGGGCGAATCGGAAGTCATGAACATCATCGGCGCCGTCGCCGGGAAGGATTGCCTCTTGATCGACGACATCGTCGATTCCGGCGGCACGCTCTGCAACGCGGCCGACGCGCTGCTCGCCAACGGCGCGACCTCCGTCACCGCCTACATCACCCATGGCGTGCTCTCCGGCGGCGCCGTCGCCCGCATCGCCGGCTCGAAGCTGCAGGAACTGGTGATCACCGATTCGATCCAGCCGACACAGGGCGTGCTCGACGCGCCGAACATCCGTGTCATTTCGATCGCCGACCTGATGGGCGAGGCGATCTCGCGCACCGCGACCGAGGAGTCGGTGTCGAGCCTGTTCGATTGATCAGAAACTGGCTACCCCGGGCGCGTAGCGCAGCAGCGTGACGCCTTGCGCAAGGCGCTCCGTACCGAGCGGCTTCAGCGCCAGCGACAGGCCGGACCGGAAGTACGGCTTGCCGCCGCCCAGCACGACCGGATGCATGTAAAGCCGGTATTCGTCGATCAGGCCCGCGCGGACAAGATGGGCAGCCAACTCGGCGCCGGAGACGGAAATCTCGCCGTCCGTGTCCGCCTTGAGCGACCTTGCAACCGCCTCGACATCACCCCTCACCAGACGGGCATTCGGCCCAACCTCCCGAAGCGTGGTCGAAAACACGACCTTCGGCGTCTCCCGCCAGGCATGCGCAAAATCCCGCTCGACCTCCTCGGCGGCGATCTCCCGCTCCGGGCTGTCCCAGAAACGCATGGTTTCATACATCCTGCGCCCGCAAAGCGCGATCGACGTCCGTCGCATCTCGTCGTTGAAATGCCGGTGCAATTCCTCTTCCGGGACCGGCAGGTCAATACTTCCACTCGGTCCGGCGATGTAGCCGTCCAGCGATGTCAGCATGGCATAGACAATCGTGGCCACCAGCGTTCCTCCGATTTTGCCTCCTCACAAAGAGGAACATAACCGATTGCAGTTTGCAATCAGTATTTGGCAAACGGAACCCAGATTGAGAACCGACACATCAACTCAATGCTGGCGGCGCTGTCTCACGCGGCGATCGGACCACCTGTGCGGCGCGGGTTTTCACCGACATCGCGCGCGCCGCGCATATAGCCGCGCGGCGAGGTGCCGAGCATGCGCTTGAACATGGTCGTGAAGGCCGGCACGCTGTCATAGCCGAGGTCGAGCGCCACCCTGGTGATCGGCTCGCCGTCGGCGAGCCTGGGCAGCGCCGCGAACAGGCAGGCCTGCTGGCGCCAGGTCGACAGCGACAGTCCGGTCTGGCGGTGGAAGGCGCGGGTGAAGGACCGCCGGCTCATGCCTGCGGCATCCGCCCATTCGTCGATCGTCGCACGCGGCGACGGGGCCGCGACGAAGCGCCGGCAGAGTGCTGCAAGCTTCGGATCGGACGGGAAAGGCAGGCCGAGCGGCCGTTCCGGCAGGTTCGGGATCTCATGCAGCAGAAGACCCATGACGAGGGCGGCGCGCCCTTCGAGCTCACTCCCCTGCGGCAGCTTCTCCGATTCGACGATCAGGCTGTGCATCAGCTCGGTGATGCCGACGACGCGCAGGCCCTCCGGTAAGCCGGGAATGGCGTCCGGCATCACATAGACCGACCGCATGGAGACGTCGCCCAGCATCTCGACGGAATGCTCGGTGCCGGCCGGTATCCACATCGCATGGTCGGGCGGCACCATCCAGCGCCCGTGCCTGGTCGTCACCAGGACCACGCCGACCAGCGCGTGCAGCAACTGGCTGCGGCTGTGGCGGTGCCGCGGCACGTGGTAGCCGTCCGGATATTCCGTCGGCAGCGCCACCGCCGGCCCGACGGCCTGCTCCAGCCATTGCCAGCGGCTTTCATGCAGCCGGCCGAGCTCGGCGGCGTCGCCCTTGAATATCTCCTTGCCATGCGGCATCGATGTGGCCCACTTGCGAAACTATTGGACCAAACCACGAAAGAAGTCGCTTGGCAACGGGCCTATAAGGCCGGCTGCGGTTCGCCGCCTAGAGCATGATCCCGAAAAGTGGAAATCGGTTTTCGGAAAAGATCATGCTCCAACAAGACTACGGAGCATTGCCTTGACCGATACGACCGCCACCTCCGTCGCCGCACCGGCGCCGGCAAGCAACATCTCGGCGCAAGCGACGGCCTTCACCGTCATTCTTGCGGTGAGCTTCTGCCACTGCGTCAACGACATCATGCAGTCGCTGCTTTCGGCGATCTATCCGCTGCTCAAGGACAATTACGGTCTCGATTTCTGGCAGATCGGCCTTCTGACCTTCACCTTCCAGGTGACGGCTTCGCTGCTGCAGCCGGTGATCGGCATGATCACCGACAAGAAGCCGATGCCCTACTCCTTGCCCTGGGGCATGGCCTCGTCGCTGGTCGGCCTGGTGGTGCTTGCCCATGCCGGCCATTACTGGCTGCTTTTGATCGGCGCCTCGCTGATCGGCATCGGCTCGGCGATCTTCCATCCGGAATCCTCGCGCATCGCCCGTTTTGCTTCCGGCGGCCGCTTCGGCCTGGCGCAGTCGCTGTTCCAGGTGGGCGGCAATTTCGGCCAGGCGATGGGCCCGCTGCTCGCCGCCTTCATCGTCGTGCCGTTCGGCCAGGCCAGCATCTCCTGGTTCGCCGTCGGCTCGCTGATCGGCATCGTCGTCTTGTGGCGGGTCGGCGGCTGGTACAGCCGGCTGCGCGCCGCGATGGCCAGCCGCAAGCAGGCTGCCCATGTCTCGCCCTTCGCGCGCAAGAAGGTCATGTGGGCGCTGGCCGTGCTGACTTTGCTTGTGCTGACCAAGAACGCCTATATCGCCTCGCTCTCCAGCTACTACACCTTCTACGCCATCCATAAGTTCGGCGTTTCGGTGCAGATGAGCCAGGTGATGCTGTTCCTGTTCCTCGGCGCCTCGGCGCTGGGCATCCTGCTCGGCGGACCGTTCGGCGACCGCTATGGACAGAAGGCGATGATCTGGTTCTCGATCGTCGGCGTGCTGCCCTTCACGCTGGCGCTGCCCTACGCCAATCTGGAATGGACGATGGTGCTCACCGTGCTGATCGGCCTGATCCTGTCGTCGGCTTTCTCCAACATCGTCGTCTTCGCGCAGGAGCTGGTTCCGGGCCGCGTCGGCATGATCGCCGGCATCTTCTTCGGCTTCGCCTTCGGCATGGGCGGCATCGCCGCCGCGGTGCTCGGCGTCGTCGCCGACATGAAGGGCATCGACTTCGTCTACCAGATCTGCTCGTATTTGCCCTTCCTCGGCCTGCTGACGGTCTTCCTGCCCAACATGAAGGAAGCGCGGAAGGCCTGATTGCCCAGCTACCTCGAACGACTTCCAAGGACCAAGGCACCCGCCGCTTGGCGGGTGCCTTCGTGTTTGGCGACCGGCCTCAGGCCTTGAAGAAGGCCAGGAGGTCGGCGTTGATGACGTCCGCGTGGGTCGTTGCCATGCCGTGCGGAAAACCCTTGTAGACCTTGAGCTCGCCCTTCTTGAGCAGCTTGATCGAGATGAGCGCGGAGTCCGCGATCGGCACGATCTGGTCGTCGTCGCCATGCATGACCAGCACCGGCACGTCGATTGTCTTCAGGTCTTCGGTGAAGTCGGTTTCCGAGAAGGCCTTGATGCAGTCGTAATGCGCTTTGGCGCCGCCCATCATGCCCTGGCGCCACCAATTGTCGATTACGCCTTCGGAAACCTGGGCGCCGGGACGGTTGAAGCCGTAGAACGGTCCCGCCGGCACGTCATGGAAGAACTGGGCGCGGTTGGCCGCCAGCGCCGCGCGGAAACCGTCGAACACCTCGATCGGCAGGCCGCCGGGATTGGCGGGCGTCTTCAACATGATTGGCGGCACCGCGCCGATCAGCACGGCCTTGGCGACGCGGCCCGCGCCGCCATATTGCGCGACATAGCGCGCCACCTCGCCGCCGCCCGTCGAATGGCCGACATGGATGGCGTCCTTGAGGTCGAGATGCGCGGCGAGCGCCGCCACGTCGGCGGCATAGGTGTCCATCTCATTGCCTGTGTCGGTCTGGCTGGAACGGCCATGGCCGCGTCGGTCATGCGCGATGACGCGGTAACCCTTAGACAGGAAGAACAGCATCTGGGCGTCCCAGTCGTCGCTGCTCAGCGGCCAGCCATGGTGGAAGACGATCGGCTGGCCCGTCCCCCAATCCTTGTAGAAGATCTGCGTTCCGTCCTTGGTGGTGATCGTGCCGCTGCCCGAACCTGATTTGGTCTGCACTGACGTGGTCTGCAAGCTCATCTCAATCTCCTTCAGTTGATATCACGATAAACAATATCGCGATAATTATATGCATAACGGAGATCGGAAGCCTTGTCCACAAGAATATGTATCGCGATATCATTTTTCGTGGTATACAATAAATTCTCAGTCGGCAAAAGGAAATGCGCCGTGCCTCTCCCGTTGGACAATCAGCTCTGCTTCACGCTCTATGCCACCTCGATGGCGATCAACCGCACCTACAAGCCCATGCTGGACGAGATGGGCATCACCTATCCGCAATATCTCGTTCTCAACGCGCTGGGAGAGGCGGACGGCATGTCGGTGGGCAGCATCGCGCATCGGCTCGCACTGGAATCGAGCACCATCACGCCGCTGGTGAAAAGAATGGAGCAGGCTGGCCTTGTCACCCGGCAGCGCAGCCAGGCCGACGAGCGTCAGGTGCAGGTCGACCTGACCCCCAGCGGCCGGGCTCTGCTCGTCCAGTGCAACTGCCTGAACGAGACGCTGATCGAGCGTTCAGGCATGAAATTGGCTGAGATCGATGCCTTGAACCGGCGAATCCAGGCATTGCGCGATGCGCTGAATGGCGGCCTGGAGGTCGACCCCGCCTGAGATATACGAAAAAAGAGAGCGGGCTCGACCGTGTGGGTTTGCGTCCCGGACGCCTTGATAGCATATGCGGGTCACGCCCCGATCTTCACTGGCGGCAGCGGCGGCGCTTCCAGCCCCTGGAATGGGTCGCGCCAGGCGTCGATCGCCTCCAGCCGGCCGTACCAGCGGCGGATCGCCGGGTAGTCGTCGAGCGGCAATCCGGCGACATCGTTGAACGGCAGGAACGTCGCCATGCGGAAGTCCGCATAGGAGATCGAAGCGCCGACCAGCCACTCCCGCGCGGAAAGCTCGGGCTCGAGCACTGCCGCGGCCTTATGGAACTGCCTCAGCCCCTCCTCGACCAGCGCCTGGTCGATGGGACCCAGCCCATAGCGCTGCTTGGTGCCGCGCTCGAAATGCACCATGTCGCAAGCGAAGGCGAACCGCTCCTTGCCCCAGCTGATCCAGCGGATCATGTCCGGCTCGTCGTCCCCGCTGCGCCAGAAATCCGAACGCATCTCGCGCGAAAGCCGGCAGGCGATGGCGTCCGCCTCCCACAGACTCCATCCCGCGCCGACCAATATCGGCAAGGTCAGGTTGGGATTGAGCGCATGGTAGCGCTCGGCCTGCCCGGGCGCCATCGGCGATGCGAACGCGAACGCGATCTTGGCCTTGAGATAGCGTGCCGTCGCGACCGCGAGGCGAGGATTGGGATTGCGGCTGAACAGGAGTTTCATATTGGTCCCTTGGGGTCTGGTTGCATGCCGCAGGACGGCTGAGAACCGCCCGATCCTACATTGTTGCAAACGGGACTTCCGGTTATGCTTTCGTCGTTGGAAACCGCCCCTGCCAAGCCTTCCAGCCCAAGCGCTTGCGCCCTTGCCCGCCTTCGGCTATAGAGCCGCCACCCGCGTAGACACCCTTGGAGGCAACGCGGAGGAAGGCCGGCAAGGCCCCGCATGATCCCCAGACGCATTTGGATCGCCAAACGCATCGGACAGATCGTGCAAGGCCGCGACGGCTTTCGACGTTTACGGTTGGCCTCGTGCTCGCCGCAAGCGCTCCATAACACGCGAAAGGAAATGCCATGAGCCACGATGCTTACGAGCTCAAGGCCGAAGCGCGCGAACAGGTCGGTAAGGGGTCCGCCCGTGCAGTTCGCCGCGACGGTAAAGTGCCTGCAGTTATTTACGGCGACAAGCAGCCTCCCCTGGCTATTGCGCTCAACTACAAGGACATCTTCTACAAGATCCATGGCGGCGGGTTCCTGACCACGGTCGCCACGATCGATGTCGACGGCAAGAAGATCCAGGTCCTGCCGAAGGATTTCCAGCTCGACCCGGTCAAGGATTTCCCTGTCCATGTCGACTTCCTGCGCATCGGCAAGGACACCGAGGTCAATGTCGACGTGCCTGTCCACTTCATCAATGAGGACAAGTCGCCCGGCATCAAGCGCGGCGGCGTGCTCAACATCGTTCGCCACGAAGTCGAGTTCCACTGCCCGGCCAACGCGATCCCGGACTTCATCACCGTCGATCTCGCCGGCACCGACATCGGCGACTCGATCCACATCTCGGCGGTCAAGCTGCCGGCCGGCGTCAAGCCGGTCATCTCCGATCGCGACTTCACCATCGCGACCATTGCCGGCTCCGCGGCGATGAAGCCGGAGACGGAGGAGACCACCGAGGCAGCGGCGACCGAGACGACGGCCCCGGCGGCCGAAGAGAAATAATTTCTCCAGCTCCGGAGGCGACGATGCTTGTCTTTGCAGGCCTCGGCAATCCGGGCGCGAAATACGAAAACAACCGGCACAATGTCGGCTTCATGGCGGCGGACGCGATTGCCCGCCGCCATTCCTTTTCGCCCTGGTCGAGAAAATTCCAGGGCCTGATCTGCGAAGGCACGTTCGGCGGCGAGAAAATCCTGCTGATCAAGCCGCAGACCTTCATGAACCTGTCCGGACAGTCGGTCGGCGAAGCGCTGCGCTTCTACAAGCTCGAACCGGCCGCGCTTACCGTTTTTTACGACGAGATCGACCTTGCCGCCGGCAAGCTCAGGGTGAAGGTGGGCGGCGGCTCCGGCGGCCACAACGGCATCCGCTCGCTCGACCAGCATCTCGGCAACGCCTATCGCCGGGTGCGCATCGGCGTCGGCCATCCCGGCGTCAAGGAGATGGTGCACGGCCATGTGCTTGGCGATTTCGCCAAGGCGGACCGTGAGTGGCTCGATGTCCTGCTGGACGCAATCGCCGACGACGCCGCGCTGCTCGCCAAGGGCGACGACAGCTCGTTCATGAACCGCGTCACGCTCGCCTTGCGTGAAAAACTCGTGCCGACCGGCGACGACGACCGCCCGCCGCCCAAGCCGCCGAAGCAGCAAAGCCATGTCCGGCAGGCGCGCCCGCAGCAGCCGGCGGCAAAAATTCCCGAAAGCGGCCCGATGGCCGCCATGCTGAAGAAGCTGTTCGGAAAAGACTAAAGAGCGCGGCCGCGCTGCACCGCTCAGCGGGGATTGCGTCTGGCGGCGCCGACATCGCTCCGGGGCTACAAGTGAGGTCAGCATGGCGGACAGTGTCTCGGATCTGGCGGGACGCGCCAGAAAACTCGGCCTGGCTGGCGACTTTGTCTCGGGTCACGCGCTGATCGACCAAGCCGGGCGTCTGGTCGGCGACGATCCGGAAGCCCGTGCGATCTGCGCTCTCGAACGTGGCCGCCTCCACAACTCCGCCGGTGAACGCGAAAGGGCTCGGCCGCTGTTCGGCGAAGCCTGGCGACTGGCGCGGCAGGCCGGAGCCATGCATTGGCCGTGGACGCCGCGCATATGCTGGCGATCGTTGGAACGCTTGACGGCGCCGTTGAATGGACTGCGACCGCCCTCGCCTATGTCGGCGAGCATCCGGAGGCCGGACCCTGGCGTGCACCGCTGCTCAACAATCTCGGCTGGTCCTACTTCGATGCCGGCCGGTTCGCTGACGCTCTGGCTCTGTTCGAGCAGGCCGTCGACTTGCGCCGCTCGGCCGGCGAGAAACGCGAACAGCGCATCGCGCGCTACGCCGTGATCAGGACGTTGCGCGCGCTGGGACGCCTGGAAGAAGCCCGGCGACTTGCCGAAGAAACAGCCGCCGCGGCAATCGCCGAGGGCGCCCAGGCGCCTTATGTGCTGGAGGAACTGGCCGAATGCCGCGCCCTTCTGGGCGACTTGGACGGCGCCCGCGACAGCGCGCGGCAGGCACTGGCGATGCTGGAGCAAGACCAGGCCTTCGTTGGTGGCGAACCGGTGCGCCTCGCCAGGCTTCGCCGGCTTGCGCGATGATCCCGCGATAACCAGATTAGCCGCCATGAGGCGGCCCGGCCGATCGGGGCTTGACGTTCGTCACCCCTATCGCCCATAGCCCTCACCAAAATCGAATTCCGACAGGACTGGACGAACATGGGTTTCAAATGTGGCATCGTTGGCTTGCCCAACGTCGGCAAGTCGACGCTGTTCAACGCGCTGACCAGGACGGCCGCCGCGCAGGCCGCCAATTATCCTTTCTGCACCATCGAGCCGAACACCGGCGAGGTGGCGGTGCCGGATCCGCGCCTGCGGAAGATCGCGGCGATCGGCAAGTCGAAGGAGATCATCCCGACCCGCATCTCCTTCGTCGACATTGCCGGCCTGGTGCGCGGCGCCTCCAAGGGCGAAGGGCTGGGCAACCAGTTCCTCGCCAACATCCGCGAGGTCGACGCCATCGTGCATGTGCTGCGCTGCTTCGAGGATGACGATATCACCCATGTCGAGGGCCGCATCGATCCGGTGGCCGACGCCGAGACGGTCGAGACCGAGCTGATGCTCGCGGACCTCGAAAGCCTCGAGCGCCGCATCGTTCAGATCCGCAAGCGCGCCGCCGGCAAGGACAAGGAAGCCATGGCCGTGCTGCCGATGATGGAGGCCGCGCTCGAATTGCTGCAGGCCGGCAAGCCGACGCGCTTCCTGCTCAACGGCATTGGCGCTGACGATCTGCGCATCCTGCAGGGGCTGAACCTGCTGACCTCGCATCCCGTTCTCTATGTCTGCAACGTCGCCGAGGCGGACGCCGCCACCGGCAACGAGCACACCAAGGCAGTGGAGAAGATGGCGGCCGCGCAAGGCGCTGGCACGGTGGTGATCTCGGCGGCGATCGAGGCGGAAGTCGCCCAGCTTTCCGACGAGGAGGAAATGGAGTTCCTGGCCTCGATCGGCCTCGACGAGCCGGGCCTCAACAAGGTGATCCGCGCCGGCTACGAGCTCCTGCATCTCATCACCTACTTCACCGTCGGGCCGAAGGAGACGCGCGCCTGGACGATCCACAAGGGCGATAAGGCGCCGCAGGCGGCCGGCGTCATCCATACCGACTTCGAACGCGGCTTCATCCGCGCCCAGACGATCTCCTACAACGACTTCGTCACGCTGGGCGGCGAAGTGGCGGCCAAGGAAGCCGGCAAGGCGCGCGACGAAGGCAAGGAGTATGTCGTCCAGGACGGCGACATCATGCTGTTCAAGTTCAACACCTGAGCGCCTGACTGGCTTACCAGAAATCGCTTGACCAAATCGTCCTGGGCCTGCATCCGGGTTGCCCGATCTTTGGGATTAACCGGATTGCCGACATGACCGGAAAGACCTGGGCCTATGAGGATTTCGTCGAGGGCGCCTCGCTGGACATCGGCAGCAAGACCGTAAGCGCGGCCGAGATCATCGAATTCGCCTCGGAATTCGATGCCCAGCCGATGCATCTCGACGAGGAAGCCGGCAAGGCCAGCATCCTCGGCGGGCTTTCGGCTTCAGGCTGGCACACCTGCGCGATGTTCATGCGCATGCTGTGCGACGCCTTCCTGCTCGATTCGACCTCTCAAGGATCGCCCGGCATCGAGCATGTGAAATGGAAGAAGCCGGTGCTGGCCGGCGATACCCTGCGCGGCACGGTCACGATCCTGTCCAAGCGCCAGTCCAAATCGCGGCCTCAGCTCGGCTTGATCACCATGCGCAGCGAACTGGTCAACCAGCGCGGCGAGAGCGTCTTCGAGCTCGAGAACACTGGCATGTTCCTGACCCGCGAGGCCGCGGCATGACCCTCGACGAGTACTTCCTGATCGGCGAAACGGTCACGCTAGGCTCGCACAAGTTCGAGCCGGAAGAGATCAAGGCCTTCGCCAGGAAATACGACCCGCAGGTCTTCCATGTCGACGAGGAGGCGGCAAGGAAGAGCGTGCTCGGCGGGCTCTGCGCCTCGGGTTGGCATACCGCCGCCACCTGGATGAAATACAACCTCGAAAAGCGCATGGAGACCGAGGGCGTGCGCTGGACCGGCCCCGGCCCGCAGCCCGAATTCGGCCCCTCGCCCGGCTTCCGCAATTTGAAATGGCTGAAGCCGGTCTATGCCGGCGAGACGGTGACCTTCACGCGCACCGCGCTCGCGCACCGCCCGCTCGCCGGGCGCCCGGGCTGGAACCTGCTCACACTGCGCTCCGAGGGGTTCGATTCGACCGGCGACAAGGTGATCGAGTTCGACAGCGCCGTGCTGGTGAAGGTGGGGTAGCATCTCTTCCTTCTCCCCTGTGGGAGAAGGTGGATCGGCGCGCAGCGCCGAGACGGATGAGGGGTGTTCCAGCGGAGTGAGGCGTTGGTGGCATCTGGAGCACCCCTCATCCGTCGCCTTCGGCGACACCTTCTCCCACAAGGGGCAGGGCTGTCCGGGGAAAGTTAGACATAGGCGAGGCTCATCTGATCTGGAGATGAACGGGGCTTGCGTTTGCTTGGATTGACCGGCGGGGGCCGTTCGATGGCGGCGATGTGACGACGCTCGAACAGGCATTGTGTCACCAGGTCGGTGAAGCGCAGGATCGGCAGAGCGACGCGATGCACGCGCGCGGCAATGCGCAACAGCGCATAGGCGATCATGGCGGCGAAGAGCTGCAGGCGGATGGCGTTGTCGTTGTTGCCGAGGAACTTGCGGATCTTGAGATGCTGCTTGATCCAGCGGAACAGAAGCTCGATCTGCCAGCGGCCCTTGTAGAGGGCTGCTATGTCGACGGCCGAGCGTTCGAGGTCGTTGGTCAGCAGCGTGATGGTGTCGCCTTCGTTTCGCTTCACGATGATGCGGCGTAAGCGGATCGGCAGCTTGGAATCGCCCTTGCTGGCAAAGCTCACCTCGGCATCCTCAAGCACGGTGAAGCCATCGCCGTGCATGGTTGCGATGGCACGCTCGCCCACCAGCTTGAGCCCCATGTTGGATTTGGGCCGGGTAATGAAGGAGGCTCGTGCCGGAGCGATTGCCGTCCACCAGCCGTAGTGGCAGTAGCCCTTGTCGAACACGTAGGTCGCACCGTCTTCGATGGAGATGGTGCGGCCGATCTGGGCGTCGTTGACGTTGGCATCGGTAATGTCGAGGACGCGGGGACAGTCGCTGTCTGGATCGTAGACGACATGCAGTTTCATGCCGCGGATGCGGCCGTTCGACTTGGCCCAGTCGCAAAGCTTGCCGAGCGGGATGGGCGTGGAATCGATCAGCCGTAGCATGGCACTGCCTTCGCGACGCATCTGCCGGTCGAGCAGGCCTGCAAGCAGGGCGAACGTCTCGGCGAAGACCGCAACAGGGCGGCGCCGGTTGGCGTCCGACAAGGTCGAGCGCCGCAACAGGTCGCTGCCGAGATGGTAATGATGCTGGCAGTTGGCGTTCCAGCCCGCTTGCAAGCTGCGAAGGCTCGTCGCGCCGCTGAGCTGAGCATAGATCAACACCACCAGATGGTCCCAGCTCTTGAACGATTTGTCATAGGCATCGCCGTCATGGCTATCCACAATCGTCTGGAAGCGGCGACGATTGATCGGTTCAACCAGCTTGCCAAGAATGCTAGGCCTATAGCGCATGCCCCGTCCCTTTCTGAGTCTCGACAACCAGAAGGTAGACGGAAAATCCCCGTCTTACGGGGCATGCACATGCGGCATTTCGATTCACCTGCGACCTTCCCCGGACAGCCCTGCACAGGGGGAGAAGGGGCAGGCCTGCTCAATGCCCCTCGAACCCGATCAGCGTTCTCACCGGCACGCCGAGCGCTTCCAGCTTCCGGCGGCCGCCGAGGTCCGGCAGGTCGATGACGAAGCAGGCGGCGACGATGTCGGCGCCGATCTGCCTGAGCAGCTTCACCGCCGCTTCCGCCGTGCCGCCGGTGGCGATCAGGTCGTCGACCACGATCACCTTCTCGCCGGGCGAGACGCCGTCCTTGTGCATCTCCATCTCGTCCAGCCCGTATTCGAGGCTGTAGGCCACGCGCACCGTCTCGTAAGGCAGCTTGCCCTTCTTGCGGATCGGCACGAAGCCGGCCGACAACTGGTGCGCCACGGCGCCGCCGAGGATGAAGCCGCGCGCCTCGATGCCGGCGATCTTGTCGATCTTCAGCCCGGCATAGGGATGCACCAGCTCGTCGATGGCGCGCCGAAAGGCGCGCGCGTCGCCAAGCAGCGTGGTGATGTCGCGAAACAGGATGCCGGGCTTCGGATAGTCCGGAATGGTGCGGATAGCCGCAAGCAGCGTGTCTTCGAGGGAGGATTTCATCGAGGCTTTCCGCGTTTCCGGCTGTCGGATTAACGGCGTCGGCCATGCTGCCCGACGCGACCGACAAGGGCTACCGCGATGTCGCGCTAGAGACAAGCACATCCGGCAAAGGATCGGCGCCGACCGGCCGCGACCATAAGGAAGGGCGCCGCGAAGGCGCCCTTCGACGAGCAGGCCCTACCGTGCGGCTACATGCCGAGGTCCGAGCGCAGTTCGGAGCGCGCCACTTCGTACTCGGCCTTGAAATCGGGACGGTTGAGGAGGACCGAAGCGATCACGCTGCCGGAAATCTTGCCCATCTCGATATCGGAGGGATAGTGGATGCCGCCGACCACGCGGTTATGGGCGTATTCAGCCGCGCGCGCCATGATCTCCGCCCGCTTCTCCGGCACCATGTCGGCAAGGATGATGCCCATCATGGTGCCGACCGTCGCGTGGCCGGACGGCCAGGAGCCGGAGTTCGACAGCTTCACGACCGGCTTGACCAGATCGCTGAGCTGATGCGGGCGCGGACGCTTCCAGACATCCTTGGCCGGATCGACGACGGCGCCTTCGGTCGCCACCACGCGGTCGAAGAAGGCGCTGAACTTTGGCAGCGTTTCCTTGCTGAACTTCGGTCCCATGACATCCGCGAATCGCCACACATTCTCTTCGGCATCGGCAATCGCCCGCTTTTCCATTTCCGGCGTGCGCGTCACCTGAAGGGTCAGCACCTCGCCGAGTTCGGCCTTGGTCTCAGCCGAATCGTTGGCGGGCGGCGGAGGCAGGATCATCGTCAGATCGATGTCCTTGTTGGTGACGAAGGGCTGCGCCTCGTCGGCATGGGCGACATGTCCGGTGACGAGCAGCAGGAAACCTGCCGCGAGCGATGCGAATCTTTTCATGGGTAGGATCCTTTGAAGTAGGGGCAAGACAGGATCGCCACGCGCAATGACGGCCATGTGACATGGCCGGTTCAACGCGGTCCCAAGATACGAAAAAGGGCGCCTTGGGGCGCCCTTCGAGCTTTCAGCTTTTACCGCGCCTCAGTGCGCCACGTCGGCCCACACCCTGCGCTTGGTCATGTAGACCAGCGCGCCGAAGAGCAACAGGAAGACCATGACGCGGAAGCCGGTCTTCTTGCGGTCCTCGAGATGCGGCTCGGCGGCGAACATCAGGAAGGCCGAGACGTCGCGGGCATACTGGTCGACCGTCTGCGGCGAGCCGTCGTCATAGGTCACCTGGCCGTCGGAGAGCGGCTTCGGCATCTTCAGCGACACGCCGGACAGGAAATACGGATTGTAGTGCGTGCCTTCCGGGATCACCATGCCGGCCGGCGGCGTCTGGTCGTAGCCGGTGAGCAGCGAGTGGATGTAGTCCGGGCCGCCCTGAGCATACTGGGTGAAGATATCGAAGATGAAGCGCGGGAAGCCGCGCTCGACGCCGCGCGCCTTGGCGAGCAGCGACATGTCCGGCGGGGCGGCGCCGCCATTGGCGGAGGCCGCGGCCTGCTCGTTCGGGAACGGCGCCGGGAAATGGTCCGACGGCTTGCCGGGACGGTCGAACATGTCGCCGGCATCGTTCGGGCCGTCATGGATGGTGTATTCGGCGGCCAGCGTCTTGATCTGCGCGTCCGAATAGCCGAGCCCTTCCAGCGTGCGGAAGGCCACCAGGTTCATCGAATGGCAGGCCGAGCAGACCTCCTTGTAGACCTTGAGGCCGCGCTGCAGCTGCGCCTTGTCGTAGGTGCCGAACGGGCCGGCGAAGCTCCAGCTCATTTCCTTCGGCTCGTTGATCGGGAAATGCGTCGGCGCGGCCGGGTTGTGTTCCTCTTCGGCGGCGATGGCAGCGGTGCCCGCCACCACCAGGCCGAGCAGCGCCAGCAAGGTGAGAATCTTCTTCATACCCAAAATCCCCTCAGATCCTCAGCCTTTGGTTTCCGGCGCGGCGGTCGCGCCTGCCGGATGTCCGCTGCCGCCCTTGTTCTTTTCCAGCACCGCCTCGGTGATCGAGTTCGGCAGCCTGCGCGGCGTCTCGATCAGGCCGAGCACCGGCATGATGACCAGGAAGAAGGCGAAGTAGAACAAAGTCGCCATCTGCGCCATGAACACGTAAGAGCCTTCCGCCGGCTGCGAGCCCAGCCATCCGAGCAGGATGGCGTCGGCCACGAACAGCCAGAAGAACAGCTTGTACCACGGGCGGTAGACCGCCGAGCGCACCTTGGAGGTGTCGAGCCACGGGACCAGGAACAGCATGGCGATGGCGCCGAACATGCACAGCACGCCGCCGAGCTTGGAATTGATCGGGCCGATGTTGAAGGTGATGGCGCGCAGGATCGCGTAGAACGGCAGGAAGTACCATTCCGGAACGATATGGGCCGGCGTCTTCAGCGGGTTGGCGACCGTGTAGTTGTCCGGGTGGCCGAGATAGTTCGGCAGGTAGAAGACGAAATAGGCGAAGAAGAACAGGAACACGATCATGCCGAACGCGTCCTTGATGGTCGCATAGGGCGTGAAAGCGACGGTGTCGGTCTTCGACTTCACCTCAATGCCGGTCGGGTTCGACTGGCCCACGACATGCAGCGCCCAGATGTGCAGGACGACGACGCCGGCGATCATGAACGGCAGCAGGTAATGGAGCGCGAAGAAGCGGTTCAGCGTCGGGTTGTCGACGGCGAAACCGCCAAGCAGCAGTTCCTGGATCCAGTTGCCGACCAGCGGGATAGCGCTGAAGAAGCCGGTGATGACGGTGGCGCCCCAGAAGCTCATCTGACCCCAGGGTAGCACATAGCCCATGAAGCCGGTGGCCATCATCAGGAGGTAGATGATGCAGCCGAGGATCCACAGAAGCTCGCGCGGCGCCTTGTAGGAACCGTAGAAGAGGCCGCGGAAGATGTGGATGTAGACGGCGACAAAGAAGAACGAGGCGCCGTTGGAATGGAGGTACCGCAACAGCCATCCCGAATTCACGTCGCGCATGATCTTCTCGACCGAATCGAAGGCGAGATTGGTGTCGGACGTGTAATGCATCGCCAGCACGATGCCGGTCAGGATCTGCGCGACCAGCATGATCGAAAGGATGCCGCCGAACGTCCACATGTAGTTGAGGTTGCGCGGCACCGGATAGGCGACGAAGCTGTCATAGATCAGCCGCGGCAGCGGCATGCGGGCGTCGAACCAGCGCTCGATACCGGTCTTGGGCGTATAGGTCGAGTGTCCCTCGCTCATCGAAATATCCCCTGCCTCAACCGATAAGGATCTTGGTATCGGAAATGAACTTGAATACCGGGATCGCCATGTTCTCCGGCGCCGGGCCTTTGCGGATGCGGCCGGCGGTGTCGTATTGCGAACCGTGGCACGGGCAGAACCAGCCGCCGAAATCGCCTTCCTGGCCGAGCGGGATGCAGCCAAGATGGGTGCAGACCTGGACCATGACCATCCAGGCTTCCTTGCCGGGCGTGGTGCGGTTGGCATCGGTCGCCGGCGCATCCGACGGCAGGTTGGCGTTGCGCGCGATCGGGTCCTTGAGATCGGCGAGGTTGACGGCTTCGCCGTCCTTCATTTCCTTTTCGGTGCGGTTGCGCACCACCACCGGCTTGCCGCGCCATTTGACGATCAGCGAGCTGCCGGGCTGCAGCGAGGAGACATCGACCTCGACCGAAGCCAGCGCCAGCGTCGAGGCATCTGGCTGCATCTGGTCGATGAACGGCCACGCCACGGCCCCTGCGCCGACGACGGCGGCCATGCCGGTGGCTACATAGAGAAAATCGCGACGGTTGGGATCGTGGATTTCGGTTGCGCTCACGGGTGCCTGATCCTTTCGCCTCTTCCTAACCGGAGGCCGAGCCTTGTCCCCGCTCAATCGCACCTGCCCGACAGCGCATGGCGAACAGGCTAGCGAATTCCTCCGGCATTTGGATTTCGGTTTATGCGGGCAGCCCGTTTTTGTCCAGCGGGGTGAGGCCACAAGGGCAGATTGTCGCGGGGATGCGCGGCGACCCTGGCCGGCGGGTCCGTGCCAGGCCGCCGGGCAGGGCGGAACAGCGGGAAATCCGGGCCGAAATCGGGCCGGTGTTCGCCTCGACATCGGCTCCTGGCCCGGTCTATTCTCCCGCCATGGCGCATGTCATCGAACGCGACAGCTGGGCCGAGGCCCCCGACCGCTGGAAAGGCGAGCTGCAATGCGGCCAATTCGGCGCCAATTCCTGCCTGATCTTCAACCATCAGCCGACGATCGGCGGCGGTCCGCGCCTGCACAAGCACCCCTATGCGGAAATCTTCGTCATCCGCTCCGGCACCGGCCTGTTCACGATCGGCGACCGGGAGATCAAGGCCACCGCCGGCCAGATCCTGATCGTGCCGCCCGACACGCCGCACAAATTCACCAATCTCGGCCCGGGCCCACTCGAAAGCACCGACATCCACGAGAACGGCCACTTCATCACCGAATGGCTGGAATGATTCTGATTGGATCTGTCCGAAGCCTGACGGTAGCCTAGTTCCATCGACCTGGCATTTGATTGAGATCGACGCATGCGAACACGAGCCGTCGAGGTCGAGGGGCTGACTATTGCGATCCGGGAAGCAGGACCGTTCGATGCGCCCGGCCTTCTGCTGCTGCATGGCTGGCCACAAAGTTCATATGCATTCGAGGCAGTCATCGATCGGTTGGCCGAGAACCAGCGTGTGGTCGCGCCGGACCTGCCGGGCGTCGGCGACTCTCAGGGCGCGCCCGGGACCGGCGAAAAGACAGATCTGGCAAGATTGATAAAGGGGCTGATCGGCGCTTGCGGCTTGCGGCAGGTCATCGTCGCCGGTCATGATGTCGGCGGCCAGATCGTATTCGCCCTGTTGCGCGACATGCCCGAGGAACTGTCCGGCGCGGTGATCATGGACGTCGTCATCCCCGGCGTGGCGCCGTGGCAAGAAGTCATCCGCAATCCGCATATCTGGCATTTCGCTTTCCATGCGATCCCGGCTTTGCCGGAGATACTGGTGAGCGGCCACGAGCGCGCCTATTTCGATTTCTTCTTCGATGTTCTTTCGAAGGAAAAATCGGCAATCCCCGCGGAAGCCAGAGACATTTATGCGAAAGCCTATTCGCGGCCGGAAAGTCTCAAGGCCGGCTTCGATTGGTACCGCGCCTTCGCCGCGGACGCCAAGACCAATTCCGCCCCGCCCAGGACACCGATCACCGTGCCAGTGCTTTATCTCAGGGGCTCGGCCGAAACCGGCGACATCGCCGATTATCTCGACGGCTTGAGATCCGCTGGCCTGTCGCGCGTCGAAGGCGACATCATCCCGGACAGCGGGCATTTCGCCGCCGATGAGAACCCCACGGCGCTCGCTGCGAGATTGCTACGCTTCCGTGAAGAAGTCGGTGCCTAACTGGCGCCCAGCCTGACCAGCACCGCCCGTGGGATGTCGTACTCTCGGATCACGGCATCGTGCTTGCGCAGACCGCAAAGCTCGCGCTGGATGAAGTAGGCGTGCACGGCCGCGGCCGCTTCCTTGAGCAGCCGGTTGCGATGCTCGCCTTCGCCGCCCTCGCGCAATCTGGCAAGGGTTTCCTCCACGCGCTGGCCGGCGCGGCCGAGCGCGGCGGCCTTCTCGGCGAGGATTTCGTGGCCGAGCAGGTCGAGCGCGCTTTCCTGCGCGCCTGAGCGTCCGAAATTGGTGGGCATGCGTACCGACATGGCGCCGTTCTACTCCGCCGGCCGCGTCTCTTCCAGCGGGCTTTCCTCGTTGAAAAGGAAGCCACCGGACTGCCGTTTCCAGAGCCGCGCATAGAGGCCGTCGAGCGCCACCAGCTCGTCATGCGTGCCCTGTTCGACGATCCGGCCGCCGTCCAGCACCACCAGCCGGTCAAGTGCTGCGATGGTGGAGAGCCGGTGCGCGATGGCGATCACGGTCTTGTTCTCCATCAGGCGGGTCAGGTTTTCCTGGATCGCCGCCTCGATGTCCGAATCGAGCGCCGAGGTCGCCTCGTCGAGGATCAGGATCGGCGCATCCTTGAGGAAGACGCGCGCGATCGCTACGCGCTGCCGCTGCCCGCCGGAGAGCTTCACGCCGCGCTCGCCGACATAGGCCTCGTAGCCGACGCGACCGCGGTTGTCGCGCAGTCCCAGGATGAAGTCATGCGCCTCGGCTTTCTTCGCCGCGGCGATCACCTGCGCGTCGGTGGCGTCCGGCATGCCGAGCTTGATGTTGTCGCGCAGCGAGCGGTGGAACAGCGCGGTGTCCTGGCTGACGACGCCGATATTGCCGCGCAGCGAGTTCTGCGTCACATGCGTGATATCCTGGCCATCGATCAGGATCCGGCCGCCTTCGAGGTCGTAGAGGCGCAGGATCAGATTGGCCAAGGTCGTCTTGCCGGCGCCGGACGGGCCGACCACCCCGACCTTCTCGCCCGGACGCACGGCAAGGTCGATGCCGTCGAGCACCCCTGCCCCCTTGCCGTAATGGAAAGTGACGTTGCTGACGTCGATGCGGCCGCCGGTGACGACCAGTTCGCTGGCGTCCGGCGCGTCGGTCAGGCCGAGCGGCTGCGTGATCAGCGCCTTGGAGTTCTCCAGCACGCCGAGGTTCCTCAGAATGCCGTTGAGCTGCATCATCAGCCGCCCGAGCAGCATGTTGAGCCTCAGCACCAGCGACAGGGTGAAGGCGACGGCGCCGACGGTGATCGAGCCTTCGGCCCACAGATAGATGGCAAAGGCCGCGATCGCGGTGATCATGACGCCGGAGAGCATGGTCAGCGCCATGCGCACGCCGGTCAGCCGCCGGGTGAACGGCCGCAGCGCGTCGAGATAGATGTCGAAGCCGCTGCGGATATAGCGGTCGTCGCCATCGGCCGAAAACAGCTTCAGCGTCTGCACGTTGGAATAGGAATCGACGATGCGGCCGGTGATCATCGAGCCGGCCTCGGCGGTCGCCTCGGCATGCTTGCGGATCGCCGGCAGATACAGTTTCGCCAGCCAGCCGAACGCCGCGATCCACACCACCACCATCACCGCCAACCGCAAATCCAGCCCCGCGACCAGCGCCAGCGTGGTGACCGTATAGACGATCATGAACCAGACCACCTCGATGAAGCTTTCCATCAGGTCGCCGGTCGCCTGCCCCGCCTGCCAGACCTTGGTGGCGATGCGGCCGGCGAAATCGTTCTGGAAGAAGGCATAGGACTGGCGCGAGACATGCCGGTGCGCCTGCCAGCGCACCAGATTGTAGAAGCCGGGCGTGATCGTCTGTTCGTCGACCAGCGCCGACAGGCCGACGACGACCGTGCGGATGATGAGCACCACCGCGCCCATGAACAAGAGCTCGGGTCCGGCGGCGGTCCAAAGCGCTTGCCAACTGCGCTCGCCGGGCAGTTGGTCGAGGATATCGACCAGTCGCCCAACGAAATAGAAGAGCCCCGCCTCGACCAGCGGGGCGATGCCGCCGATGATCAGCATGGCGAAGAAGGCGAGCTTCGCCTGGCCGACATAGTGCCAGAGGAAGCCGCCGACGCTGGCGGGCGGTCGCAGATTCGCGGGCTCGCGGAACGGATAGACCCAGTGCTCGAACCAGCGATAGATGGCTTGCATCATTCGGCGGCTTCACCTTTCGTCGCCAGATCCTCGGCCGCCTGCTTTTCCTCGAGCAGGAAGCCGCCCGACTGGCGCCGCCAAAGCTGGGCATAGAGCCCGCCCTTGGCGATCAGCGCCTCATGCGAACCGTCCTCGACGATGCGCCCTTTGTCCATCACCACCAGCCTGTCCATCGCCGCGATGGTCGACAGGCGGTGGGCGATGGCGATGACGGTCTTGCCTTGCATGAGCTTGTAGAGGTTCTCCTGGATGGCGGCCTCGACTTCCGAATCGAGCGCGGACGTCGCCTCGTCGAGAATGAGGATCGGCGCGTCCTTCAGCATAACGCGGGCAATTGCGATGCGTTGCCGCTGGCCGCCGGACAGCTTCACGCCGCGCTCGCCGACAAGCGCCTCATAGCCGCTCTGCCCATGCGGATCGGTCAGCCCCGCGATCACATCGTCGATCTGGGCGGCTTTCGCGGCGCTGAACATCGCCTCGTCGCTGGCCGACTGGCGCCCATATTTGAGGTTCTCGCGAACCGACCGGTGCAAGAGCGAGGTGTCCTGATTGACGAAGCCGATCGCCGCCCGGACGCTTTCCTGCGAGACGTTGCGGATATCCTGCCCGTCGATCAGCACCTTGCCGTCCTGCACGTCGAACAGTCTGAGCACGAGATTGACCAGCGTCGACTTGCCGGCCCCGGAACGGCCGATCAGGCCGACCCGCTCGCCCGGCGCGATCTTCAGCGACAGATTGTCGATGACGCCGGCTTTGCCGTCCTTGCGCCAGTAGTTGAAGTTCACCCGGTCGAACTCGATGCCGCCGGCGGTCACCACGAGAGCCGGCGCGTCGGGCTGGTCCTGCATGACGATCGGCCGCGCGATCGTCGTCATCGAGTTGCCGGCGACGCCGATCTGCCGGAAGACGTTGGCGCCGACATCGAGGATCCTGCCGGAGATGTTGGCGATCTGCAGCGCGAACGGTATCGCGGTCGCCACGGCCGCGGTGGTCATGGCGCCGGCATTCCAGCCGGCGAGCGCCAGCCAGCTCACGGCGATAAGCAGCGCCGCGTTGAGGATGAACAGGGCCGACCACATCAGCGTGAAAACGCGCATCAGCTGGTAGAAAGTGTCGGCGTGCTCGACCACGGCTTGCGAGACATATTTGTCTTCGTGCTCGCCGGTCGAGAATGTCTTGAGCGTCAGGATGTTGGTGTAGCTGTCGACCATGCGGCCGCTCACCTGCGACCACCGCTCCGACAGTTGGGACGAGCGCTGCGTGATCCTGGGCATCGCAGACCAGAAGATCAGGCAATAGAACACCAGCCACACAGCCACGACCGCCAGGAGAAGCAGGTCAAGCCGCGCCAGCACCACGATGGCGACCCCAACGAAGACCAGCGCGTACCATACGGCATCGACGGTGAGGTTGACGCTCATCTCCATCGAATCGCCGCTCTGCATGACCTTGGTTCCGATGCGGCCGGCGAAGTCGTTCTGGAAGAACGACCAGTCCTGGCGCACGACATGCCAATGGCTCTGCCAGCGGATGAGGTCGATGAGGTTCGGCGCGATAGCATGGTTGCGGATAAGCGCGTCGACAACCATCGACAACGGACGCAGCAGCACGACGAAGGCCATCAGCACGAGCAGCTGCTCATGCGCGGCGAAGAAATCGCCCGGCCTGGTGCTGGAGAGCAGGCCTACGATCAGGCCGACGAAGATCGGCAGCATCGCGTCCACGATGGCCGCGACGGCAACGATGACGATGCGCAGCCAATAGGCGGCGCGAAACTGCCTTATGAAATACCAGTAGAAGCGCCAAAGCCCCATTGGCGGCTGCCTGTCGTCGGCCAGCGCCACCGGCGAATAACGGCTTTCGAACCAGGTGAAGATGCGGTCGAACATTTTTCTCTCGTGGAGGCCACAAACCCGCCGGCGCCCGATCTGGTCGCCGGCGGGCTCTGAGCATGCCGTGGTTACGCCTGGGATCGATTTCCTGCAATCGCCGTAACCTGTTGATGCCAATCGCGATCGCGTTACTCCGCCGCCATCTCGGTCGCCTCGGCGTCGGCCGGCGCCTCATCGAGCAGGAAGCCGCCGGACTGACGCTGCCAGAGCTGAGCGTAGAGCCCGCCCTTGGCGACAAGCTCCTCATGCGAGCCTTCCTCGATGATGCGGCCCTTGTCCATGACGACGAGCCTGTCCATCGCCGCGATCGTCGACAGCCGATGCGCGATCGCAATCACCGTCTTGCCCTGCATCAGCTTGTAGAGGTTCTCCTGGATCGCCGCTTCGGCTTCCGAATCGAGCGCCGACGTCGCCTCGTCGAGGATCAGGATCGGCGCGTCCTTCAGCATGACGCGTGCGATCGCGATGCGCTGCCGCTGGCCGCCGGAGAGTTTCACGCCGCGGTCGCCGACATGGGCATCGAAGCCCTTGCGGCCGTTATGGTCCGAAAGCCCGCCGATGAAATCGAGCGCCTCCGCTCGCCGCGCCGCCTCGATGAGCATCTCGTCGGTCGCGTCCGGCCGGCCGTAGAGGATGTTCTCCTTTACCGAGCGATGCAGCAGCGAGGTGTCCTGCGTCACCATGCCGATCTGGGCGCGCAGCGAATCCTGCGTCACCGCCGCGATCTCCTGGCCGTCGACGAGGATCCTGCCGCTTTCCAGATCGTAGAAACGCAGCAGCAGATTGACCAACGTCGACTTGCCGGCGCCGGAACGCCCGACGATGCCGACCTTCTCGCCGGGCTTCACGGTGAGCGACAGGTTCTCGATGACGCCCTTCTGCTTGCCGTAATGGAAGCCGATGTCCTCGAAGCGGATTTCACCCTGGTTGACGGCGATGTCCCTGGCGCCCGGCCTGTCCTCGACGAGGCGCGGCAGCGAGATCGACTGGATGCCGTCCTGCACCGTGCCGATATTCTCGAACAGCCCGGACATCTCCCACATGATCCATTGCGACATGCCCCACATCCGCAGGACAAGGCCGATGACCACGGCGACGGCGCCGATCGTCACCGCCTGCCCCAGCCACAGCCAGAGCGAGATTGCCGTCACCGAGAACAAAAGCAGCGAGTTCAGGATGTAGAGCAGGCCGTAAAGCACCGTCACCAGCCGCATCGAGCGGTAGACGGTGTCGAGGAAGCTCGCCATGCCCTCTCTGGCGAAGGTCGCCTCGCGCCGCGCGTGCGAAAACAGCTTCACCGTCTGGATGTTGGTGTAGCTGTCGACGACACGGCCGGTCATGGTCGAGCGCGCGTTGGCCTGCTCCTCGCCGACCTTGCCCAGCCGCGGGATGAAAAAGCGCAAGAGCCCGATATAGCCGACCAGCCAAACGGCGAGCGGTGCGGCCAGCCGCCAATCGGCCGAGCCGACGATGAACAGCATGCCGAGGAAATAGACGATGACGTAGTTCAAGACGTCGATCAGCTTGATCACGCATTCGCGCACGGCGAGCGCCGTCTGCATCAGCTTGGTGGCGATGCGGCCGGCGAATTCGTCCTGATAGAAAGCCATCGACTGCTTGAGCAGATAGCGATGCACCTGCCAGCGGATGCGCATGGGATAGTTGCCCATCAGCGTCTGCTGGTTGAGCAGCGAATGCAGCCAGACCGTGCCCGGCAGCGCGAACAGCACGACGAAAGCCATGCCGGCGAGCTTCCAGCTTTCCGTCTGCAGGAGGGTTTCGCGGTTCTGCCCCGACAGCCAGTCGACGATGCGGCCCATGAAGCCGAACATCCACACTTCGGCGATGGAGATCGCGGTCACCAGCACCGCATCCATGATGATGTAGGGCCAGGCGCCGCGCGTATAATGCACGCAGAACGCGACCAGCGTCTTCGGCGGCTCTACCGGCTCCGCGGCCGGGAAGGGATTGAGCCTGTTTTCAAACCAGCGGAACATTCCAGGCACTCACGATGCTATGCGCGCTCACGCGGCGCGGGATTGATGGGGTAGGTTTTGCGGCCGCGCAGCATTGCGGGCCGGCGATACGGAATCATCCGTCTCACCGGCCCTGCTTCGCGCAATATAGGGTGTCTTGGGCTTTTCGCCGACAGGCCCATTCGACGGTCCCGACGACCCCGAACTTGCCGACGACAAGCCTGAGCCTGCCCGGTTCCTGTCGCCCGGCCGGATCAGGCGGATGATCCGCCGCACCAGCGTGGGCCGGCTGTGGTCGGGCACCGCGCGCGAGAAATCGACGTCCGGCAGCATGCCGCGATGCGGCCTGCGCCGCTCCTCGGCATGCACCGCCGACGAATAGGTCTCACCGATCAGCAGCGCCCAGGTCGCCGCCTTGCGCTCGTGCAGGCTTCTTGAACCCGGTATCTTGTAGGGATCGAACATTGGTCCGTCCTCCATGTGCAAATGCGTTAAAAACGGTGATGCGGCCTCGACCACCGGCATTCGGCCGAAGGCACGGATCGAATCGGCCTGAACGGGACGGCAAGCGTCGATTGGGACGCGACAAGCGTCGGCCTCGACACGTTCAGCGGGGGCGCCGAGCCCCTTTGGCAGTTTGAAAAACATCGCAAGATTCCTTCGAAGGCCGAAAACTGGGTTCGGCGGGAATCGGTGCGATGAGGACTTAAAGTGTCAGAAGAATCGTCGTACCGAAACCGCCGCTGGGCATACTGGAGCCCCGGAGAGGAGCTGGAAGTGCATGGTCATCATGTGTTCCCCTCCATTCGGTTCGGGTTGACGATGGTCGGCATATACTCGACTTCGCAGAAAATGGCCACCCGCCAGTCCAGAAATCGCCGAAAGCCGGAGATGCCTGTGGCCGATCTGCCACTTATTAGCAGGATGCGAAAATGAACGATCGTCTTCGCATCGCGCTCTACCAGCCGGATATCGCCGGCAACACCGGGACAATCCTGCGCTTCGCCGCCTGCCTCGACATCGGTGTCGACATCATCGAGCCGGCCGGTTTCCCGCTTTCCGACCGGGCGCTGAAACGGGCCGGCATGGATTACCTCGAAATGGCGGCGCTCTCCCGCCATGCCGACTGGCACGCCTTCGAGGAATGGCGAAAGGCGCATGCGCGCCGCCTGGTGCTGCTCACCACCAAGGCCGCGACCGCCTATACCGACTTTGCTTTCGCCGCCGGCGACATTCTTCTGTTCGGCCGCGAATCCGCCGGCGTGACGGAAGAAGTCCACCACGCGGCGGATGCGCGACTGACCATTCCGATGCGGGCGGACGCGCGCAGCATCAACGTCGCGTTGTCGGTTGCCATGGTCGCGGGCGAAGCGCTCCGCCAACTCGGAAAATAGCTTTCGCGCCTCCGCGCTATCCTGATCCGCCGTCATTCTCGCCCAGGCGCACATCGCCCTTCTCCTGCAATTGCCCTATCGATGTTTCTTGGCTACAAGCTCAACTTAACTTGAGGTCAAGCGGGAAATTCGGGAATGGCTCCAGTGAGGGAATTGACGGTCGGCCAGGTGGCGATGCGCAGCGGCGTCGCGGTATCGGCGCTGCATTTCTACGAGGCGCGCGGGCTGATCCGCAGCCACCGCACGTCCGGCAATCAGCGGCGCTACAGCCGCGACGTGTTGCGGCGCGTGGCGATCATCCGTGTCGCCCAGGAGGTCGGCATTTCGCTCGCCGAGATCGCCCGGGCGTTCCAGTCGCTGCCCGAAGAGCGCACGCCGAACCGCGAGGACTGGAACCTGCTTTCGACAGCCTGGCGCGACGCGCTCGACCATAAGATCAGCCAATTGAAAAAGTTGCGTGACGGCCTGACCGACTGCATCGGCTGCGGCTGCATGTCGATCGACAAATGTCCGCTGAGGAACAAGGAAGACCGGCTGGCCCGAGAGGGTACGGGCGCGAGAAGGCTATTGGTGCCCTGACGATTGTTCAGTCAGCCGCCGGCAGCCGCCGCATGGTGAACTCGATCACGTCGCCCGGGCGTTCGAACCAGCTTTCGATCTCGGTCCAGTAGGCCTGCTTCGGGAAACGCTCGAACCACTCCTTTGCCTTGAGGCGCGCTGCCGGGCGCGGCAGCACGAAGGTCTCACGCAGGAATCCGTCGCGCGGCTGGTCTGCGCGCTCGGCGCGCGAGCGCTCCAGTCTCTTCTTCAAGCCATCCAGCGGCGGTCTTGCCGGGGTGCGCACGAAGGAACTCCTTTGCACCTGGGTCAGACAGGACTTGACCCTTGCCTTTAAGAGATTAGGGATCGCGCGCAGAAAAAACGAGTCATTTGTCAGGCGAGCGGGCCTGTGACTGGAGACGGATTTGGAACGACCTGACCTTCCCGTGGGGCTGCCGGCCGATATCGAGCCGAAGAAGATGAAGGCACGCCTCTGGTTCGAAGCGCTGCGCGAGCGCATTTGCGCCACCTTCGAGCAGCTCGAGCAGGAGCTCCAGGGACCGCTGTCTTCGTGGTCGCCCGGCCGTTTCGAGAAGACGCCCTGGGAACGCGACGAAGGCAAGGGTGGCGGCGGCACCATGTCGATGATGCGCGGCCGCGTCTTCGAGAAGGTCGGCGTGCACACCTCGACGGTGCATGGCGAATTCTCGCCCGAATTCAGGAAGCAGATTCCCGGCGCCGACGAAGACCCCCGCTTCTGGGCGAGCGGCATCTCGCTGATTGCGCATCCCTGGAACCCCAACGTGCCGGCCGTGCACATGAACACGCGCATGGTCGTCACCACGCGCCAGTGGTTCGGTGGCGGCGCCGATCTGACGCCGGTGCTCGACCGCCGCCGCACCCAGGACGATCCCGACACGATCGCCTTCCACCGCGCCATGCAGTTCGCCTGCGAGAAGAACGCGGCCGTCGCCGACTATCCCAAATTCAAGGCCTGGTGCGACGAGTATTTCTTCCTGCCGCACCGCAACGAGCCGCGCGGCGTCGGCGGCATCTTCTTCGACTGGCTGCATTCGGACGAGGACAAGGGCGGCTGGGACGCCGATCTCAATTTCGTCCAGGATGTCGGCCGCTCTTTCCTGGTCGTCTATGCCCATCTGGTGCGGGCCAATTTCAACCAGAACTGGACCGACGGCGAGCGCGACGAACAGCTGATCCGGCGCGGCCGCTACGTCGAGTTCAACTTGCTTCACGATCGCGGCACCATCTTCGGCCTGAAGACCGGCGGCAATGTCGCCTCGATCCTTTCCAGCCTGCCGCCCGAGGTAAAATGGCCGTAACGATCCGGTGAGCGCGGCGATGGCCGCATTGCTGTCCCATTCGCCGAATCTTGGCGGGCAATGTGGCCGGGACAATATCTTTTTCGTCTAATATCCTTTTGAAAAAATTGAGTTATTTAGAGCTGTCGGGTCGGGAAGCGCCGGCGGTCGAAGCGGAATCATTTGTCTCCCGCCGGCCGTGATCCGACGCGACTTGACGGCCCTGACCAATGAGGGCGCCTTGCCAAACGGCGCGCCCGCATTCCAGGAGAGCATGCCATGCGCAAGCTTATCGTGACGGCGGCAGCAGCCGCCTTTCTCGCCTCCGGTGGCGCCGCGTTCGCGGCGGTCAAGCACACCACGGGAACCGTGAAGAGCTTTGACGGAACGGCCATGAGCCTTGTTCTGGACGATGGATCGACATTCAAGCTGTCCAAGGCCTTCAAGGATCCCGGCATTCAGGCCGGCGAGAAAGTCCGCGTGTCCTGGGACATGAGCGGCAAGAACAAGGTCGCCGAGGCCGTCAAGATCATGAAATAACGGCCTTGCTCCGAAGGTCCAGTTCTCAGGCAGCCGGGAGAGGCGGGGCATGGCGCTCCGCCTTTCCTTTCCGATCCGCGACAGGGGACTTTCGATGCAACCGAACCGTCCGACACGTGTTATGGTAATCCGGCAGAGCAACCGGAAGAGGCGCGCCGCCGTTTCCCTCCCGGACTGCCAGGACAAAAACGCCACGGGCGGGCGGCCAAGGTCGAACCACCCCGCGCCAGAGCAATTCCAGGAAAAGTGCGTAGCGGTTTTCCGTTCGGAATTGTGTCAAACAAGGAGATGGAGCGGTTCGCCGTTTCAGTGAAACGCTCTAGGAAAGGAAGAGCCATGAAGGAATTCCAATGCGGATCGCTGGTTCCCGGCTGTGACTGGCACACGCGCGCCGAGGAGGAAGCGGAGGTCATGCGCCGCGCCGTCGAGCATATGCGTGAGACGCATGGCGAGACCATCATCCGCGAAACGATGATCGAGGCGATCCGCTCGCGCATCCAGAAGGTTCGCGACGCCGCCTGAGCAGCCAGATCCCAGAATTCGACTGCCAAACTTTCTGCCGGCGATCTCCCGGGCCGCCGGCAGAAACATTTTCCAGATAATTCAAGCAAATTCTTATATTCGTAGCGGCTTAGATAACCTTGCAGTAACGGTACGCGTGCGATTCTGCGACCCATGAACCGGCCGAAGGGGCTGCCCCAGGAGCCTTCGCCATCAAGGCGCTGTCCGGAATGGTGGGGCGAGGTGCTTCGCACATGCGCGAGCGGTCCAACATCGGAGCAGGTCTCTGCGCGGCGGCGCTCCTGTCGTGCGCCCTCCTCTTTGCCTCCGCTGCAATGGCCCAGGAATGGACGACCTCGCTCGTCGATATCCATCAGGGTTCCCCACTCAGCGACAAAGCCAGGGGCCTCGGCAACGGCGGTTACGAGTTGCAGAGCGGGAGCTGGGTGTCGTTCAACCACTGGTACAGTGCCAACTGGGTCGACATGCATGTGGACCTTCTCACCCAGATCACACCCGATACCGGCATTCTTTGGGGATTTGGCACAGGCGAGCAAGCCGAGAAATACCGCATCGAGCCCAGCCTGAAGCTTGGCTTTCTCACCCAGGTCCATCCCAACCCGAACAGCACTCTGTCGCTTTCGGTCATCTCGACCATCGGCGGCGGCCTCACTGAAAAGCCATGCGAAGCCGACTACGGCGACCTTGGCACCTACAGCGTCAATTGCCGGCTCGCGGCGGGCATGACGGCGCCGGAGGAAACCTTGAAATACCTGGTCAGCGCCAAGCCGGAGACCATGCATCTCTGGTTGAATTACCGTCTCACTTTCTGATCGCGGGAGCCGCAAATGAACATCATCTCGTGCCCGAATTCGCGCCCGTCCAGGTTCTCGTTGGACTGGAGAATGACCATGAAGTTGGGCGTTGCGGCCGCTTTTGCCATCCTTTCGGCGCCGATTGCCTCGGCGCAGGAGGTTCTCAGCGCGGACGAGACGGCTGCGCTCTGCCATGGCGGCGGCTCCATCTGCGTGAGCGCAAGGATCCCTGTCGCGCGCACGGCGCAAACGGTACAGAGCTGGATGAGCCCCGACGTCGGCGCCGCATGGGCAGCCGGCTACAAGGGCAAGGGCGTCACCATCACCTTGGTTGACGACTTCAGCAGCACGTCGCGTTTTTCCGGCAATTTCGGCATCGGCACCCAATACCAGCGGCACGGCGAATGGACGCGCGAGGAGGCAAGCATGATTGCTCCGGCGGCGACCATACGCTCCAAGGATTTCTCGACCGGCACGGCCGTTTCGCTGGCGAGCGGCCGCAACGTGCTCAACCTCAGCTACGGCATGTACACCACCGCGGGCTACAGCCCGAACCAGATCTGGTGGGCTCCGGAGGAGGCTTCGATCATCACCTACGCCACCAAGGGTTCGGCCATCGTCTCGAAGGCGGCCGGCAACGACTCGGTCGCCGTCGGCGGGATCACCGGTGGCCAGCAGGACTATCTCGACCTTGCTCTGATCGGCAAACCGACGGCGATCTTCGTCGGCGCGCTGTCGACAAACGGCGCCACGGCCAACAAGGCCCAGCTCGCCTGGTATTCCGACTATGCCGGCTCCAACCCGGCTGTGCAGAGCCATTTCCTGGTGGTCGGCGTCGAGGGTGACAAGACCGGTCTCTATGGAACGTCCTTCGCCGCGCCCATCATCTCCGGCTATGCCGCGATCATCGGCAGCAAGTTCACCAAGGCGACGCCTGTTCAGATCACCAATGACCTGCTCAACACGGCCCGCACCGACACGCTGGTGAATTACGACCCGTCCATCTACGGCAAGGGCGAGGCAAGCCTTTCCCGCGCGCTCGCCCCCGTGGCGATCCATTGACAGGCGCCGGGCTGCCTGAACAGGCTAGATTTCCAAGGCCTGCGCGGCGCGTTTCATGAGCGCGCCGCGTTCCAAGGTAAAACCCGACTCGACCCATTCCTTCTCAAGATTCTTCAGCGTGGCGCCGAGCTTCGGCCCCGGCGAGGCGCCAAGCGCGGTCAGGTCGGCGCCCTTGATCGGAAACACCGGCTTTTGCCATTTCAGCGTAAAACTGAGCAGGCGTGAGAAGCCGCCGGCCTCCATCATCGCCTGATTGTCCTCGACGGCGCGCGTCCGCGCCGCGGCAAGCGCCAGCCGGATGCGGTCGAGATAGCCGTCGCGATCGCCGTAATAGAGTTTCTTGGCCAGTTCGGTCTCGGTCGTCTTGGCATCCGGCGCAACGGTCAGCGCCCAATGCCGCAGCCGGCCGGCATCGTCGTTCGACAATCGCAGCCGCTCGCCTAGCGTCTTCATACGCACGGCATCGGGCGGAACGATCGCCTCGAGCCTCAGCATCGGATCGGGGGCCCAGCCGAGATCTTTTCCAGCCTTGACCAGGCCATGGATGGCGTCGATGCCCCATTTCTCGCTTTCCGGCAGCACGGCGGTGAGCACGCCGGCCTGGCGCATCCAAAGCAGCGCGCGCGACGGATCCGCGGCCGACAACAGCTTCTTCACTTCGGACCAGACCCGTTCGGCGGAAAGCTGAACAAGCCCGTCCTTCAGTCTTGCGCAGGCCTTCAGGCCTTCCGCGTCCGGCCGTCCGTCGCCATACCAGGCAAAGAACCGGAAAAAGCGCAGGATGCGCAGATAATCCTCGCGGATGCGCGCTTCCGCGTCGCCGATGAAACGCAACCGCCGCGCCTCTATATCGGCGATGCCGCCGACAAGGTCGACGATCGTGCCGTCGGCTTCGGCATAGAGCGCGTTGATGGTGAAGTCGCGCCGCTCGGCGTCCGCTTTCCAGTCGCGGCCGAAGATCACTTTTGCCCGCCGCCCGTCGGTCTCGACATCGGCCCTGAGCGTCGTCACCTCGTAAGGCTTGCCGCCGGCGATCACCGTGACCGTGCCATGCTCGATTCCTGTCGGCACCGTCTTGAAGCCGGCCGCCGCGGCGCGCCGGATCGTTTCCTCGGGCACGGTGGTCGCGGCGATGTCGATGTCGGCGACCGGCTGGCCGATCAACGCGTTGCGCACCGCGCCGCCGGCGACGCGCGCTTCCTCGCCGCCCTGCTTCAGCGCCGCAAGAAGCTTCTGCAGATGCTTTTCAGCCAGCCAATCGGCCCTGCCCGAGAGTGACGCCTCAGCGCTCAACCGTAAAGCCTTTCATAGAGCGTGCGGATGATGCCGGCGGTGACGCCCCAGATGCGCTGGCCGCCATAGGGCATCTCGTAGAAGAACCATTCCAGCTCGTTCCACATGCGGCTGTCGCGCGCGTGGTTGGCCGGGTCCATCAGGAAACTCAAGGGCACCTCGAAGGCGGCATCGACTTCATCGGCATTGAGCGTCAGCGAAAAATCCGGCCGAACAATGGAAAGCACGGGCACGATGCGGTAACCGCTGCCAGAGACGTAGTCGGGCATACGACCGACGATCTCGATATGCTCGCGATCCAGGCCGATCTCCTCAAAAGTCTCGCGCAACGCCGTGGCTTCAGGGCTCTCGTCGGTCGGGTCGATGGTGCCGCCCGGAAAAGCCACCTGGCCGGAATGGCTGCGCAGCTTCTCGGCGCGCTTGGTGAAGAGCACCATGGCGCCCTCGGCGCGGTCGATCACCGGGATCAGCACCGCCGCGTCGCGCAATGGCTTGACGCGCTCGAGCCTGGGATGGCCGGGATTGAAGCGATGATCGCCGAAATCGTCACCTGGCTGCGCTTCGGCCTGCGCCGCGACGCGCGCCCGAAAATCCGCAATCGAAAACGGCGCCGGCGTCACCTGGTCCATCACGCGCTCAGCCGTCTGAGCTTCTCGGCCGGCATGATCGGATAGACCTCGCCGCCCGAGCGGACCGAGAACATCGTCTTGCCGTCGATGTCGATCTCCTCGCCATGCTCGACCAGTTCGTACATGACCGGCCGCGCCACCAGGGCTTCCAGCCGCCCGCGCACCAGCACATAAGGCTTCAACCCGCCGGTTTCGTCCTCGTCGACGAAGCGTAGCGGATGGCCGGGTCCGGCGGCGACGACGTCGCCGACATTGGTGCGGAAAGTGATGACCTGGTCGTCCCCGCTTCCGGAAACATTCATTTCGACGGCGATGAAGGGCGCGTCGGCGACGCGTATCCCGACCCGCTCGACCGGCGTCACCAGATAGGTCTTGCCGTCGGCATCCTTGCGCAGAACGCTGGAAAAAAGCTGTACCAGCGGCATGCGGCCGATCGGCGTGCCGAGATAGAACCAGGTGCCGTCCGCCTTGATCTCCATGTCGAGGTCGCCGCAGAAGTCCGGATTCCAGCGCTCGACCGGCGCAGGCCCCTTACCGGCCCGCGCCGCGCGCGAGATCAGCGCCTCCAGGCCCCGCGCCTCGGTGGCGCCAGTCAGACTCTGTTTGCCCAAGCTCTCTTTGCTCAGGTTCTGCTCGCCCGGGCTTTGTTCAAGATGTTCGCTGCGTTCGGCCATGGTCACGAAATAGTCACTGTTGTCCCGATTGTCAGCCTTGTCCGCCGGAGTCTGTGATTTAAGTTCAATTACAGGCGCCAGCTGAGGCCGAATCGCGGCATTCTGCGGCATCGAGAATGCAGGCCGGTATCTCCAACCACAAGGATCGAGCGGCATGAGCGTGATGATCAAGGAAAGCCCGACCAGCGAAAAAGCGATGATCGAGGAAGCCGAAAAGGCGCTGGCCGACATCTCCAGGGTCCGCGACGCGGTCGGCCGGGTGATCTTCGGCCAGGAAGCCGTCGTCGAGCGCACGCTGGTGGCGCTGCTGGCGGGCGGCCATGCGCTGCTGGTCGGGGTGCCGGGCCTCGCCAAGACCAAGCTGGTCGAGACGTTGGGCATCGTGCTCGGCCTCGATTCGCGACGCGTCCAGTTCACGCCCGACCTGATGCCGTCGGACATCCTCGGCTCCGAGGTGATGGAGCAGGACGAGTTCGGCAAGCGCTCCTTCCGCTTCATTTCCGGGCCGATTTTCACGCAATTGCTGATGGCGGACGAGATCAACCGCGCCTCGCCGCGCACGCAGTCGGCGCTGCTGCAGGCGATGCAGGAATATCATGTCACCATCGCCGGCGCCCGCTACGACCTGCCTTCGCCCTTCCATGTGCTGGCGACGCAGAACCCGCTGGAGCAAGAAGGCACCTACCCGCTCCCCGAGGCCCAACTCGACCGCTTCCTGATGCAGGTCGACATCCTCTATCCGGAAATCGAGGCGGAACGCCGCATCCTGCTCGAAACCACCGGCGTCGACGAAGCCAAGGCCGACAAGGTGCTGCAGCCGGCGAGATTGAAGGAAATTCAGACGCTGATCCGCCGCATGCCGGTGCCGGAAAGCGTCGTCGAGGCGATCCTCAAGCTGGTTCGCTCGGCGCGGCCCGGCCAGGGCGATGCCGAGACCGACAAGCACGTCGCCTGGGGGCCGGGTCCGCGCGCCAGCCAGGCGCTGACCCTGTGCGCCCGCGCCCGCGCCCTATATGATGGCAGGTTGGCGCCTTCGGTCGACGACGTTCGCGCCCTGGCCGAACCGGTGCTGCAGCATCGTATGGCGCTGACTTTCGCCGCCCGCGCCGAAGGCACTTCCGTGCGTGACGTGGTGGCGAAGCTGGCAAAAGGCATCTGATGGGTCGAATAGGCGAGGTCCAGGCACCGGTTGCGACGCGCGACGCGCTCGCCCGTGGCCGGTTGCGGGCTTCATTGGTGCCGGACCTGCTGGTCGAGGCGCGCCGTATCGTCAACACGGTGATCGCCGGCTGGCATGGCCGCCGCAAGCGCGGCATCGGCGAGAATTTCTGGCAGTTCCGGCCCTATGTCGAAGGCGATTCCTCGCGCATAGACTGGCGCCGCTCGGCGAGAGACGATCATACCTATGTGCGTGACCGTGAATGGGAAGCCGCGCACACCGTCTGGCTGTGGGCCGACCCTTCGCCTTCCATGCTCTACAAATCCGCCGCGGCAAGCGTTTCCAAGGAATCGCGCGCGCTGGTGCTGGCGCTAGCCCTGGCCGAGCTTTTGTCGCGCAGCGGCGAGCGCATCGCCTGGCCGGACCTGACCGACCCGTTCACCGCCCGCAACGGCGCCGAGCGCATCGCCGCGCAGCTGAGCCACGCCGCCGCGCTACCCGCCAAACCGGATCTCTCGGCCATCCGCCGCTTCTGCGACATCGTGCTCGTCAGCGATTTCCTCGATCCGGCCGAGGAAACCATGGCCTGGCTCGACGTGCTCGCCCGCCACGGCGTGCGCGCGCATCTGATCGAGGTGGCCGACCCGGCCGAGGAAACCTTCCCCTATGCCGGCCGCACCGAATTCACCGATCCCGAGACCGGCGACAAGCTGACCGCCGGTCGCGCCGAGATGCTGGCCGAGGAATACCGCCTGCTCTACAAGGCCCGCCGCGAGGAACTGGCCGCCTGGTGCAAGCGTCTCGGCTGGAGCTACACGGTCAACCACACCGACCGCCTCGCCTCCGAGGCGCTGGTGCGCGTCCACATGGCGATGACCGTGGAAGGCGGCCATGCAGGGTTGATTGCCAGAGGCAATCATACCGGGTCAATTGCCAATCGAGCCGGAAAGGCGGTCGCATGAGCTGGCTGCCGCTTTCCTTCGGGGCGCCCATGGTGCTGTGGGGCCTTCTGGCGCTGCCGGTGATCTGGTGGCTGCTGCGCCTCACCCCGCCCAGGCCGCAAACGGAGGTTTTCCCGCCGCTGAGAATCCTCGCCCGGGTCTTGAGGCGCGAGGAAACCCCGCAGCAAAGCCCGTGGTGGCTGACGCTGCTTCGGCTGCTGATGGCGGCGCTCGTCGTGATGGCGCTGGCCGAGCCGGTCTTCAATCCGCGCGAAAAACTGCCGGCGGAAGGTGCTGCGCTCGCGCTTGTCGTCGACAATGGCTGGGCAAGTGCGGCCGACTGGAACAAGCGCGTCGCCACCGCCGAGCGGCTGATCGCCGACGCCGGTTCGAACGGCGTGCCGGTCGTGATCGCCTTCACCGCCGAGAAGCCCAATGCCGAGATCGGTCCTTTCGACGCCTCGGCCGCGCTCGACCACCTGCGCGCCGCCAAGCCGCGGCCGATCCCGACCGACAGGCCCGCCGTCTACGCCCGCGTCGCCGCCGCGCTGGAACGCCTGCCTGGCGCCAGCGTCGCGGTGCTTGCCGATGGGCTTGCCGCCAAGGGCGACGAGGCCGCTTTCAAGACGCTGCTCGAAAAGAACGCGGCCCGGCTGGTCTGGGCCACATCCGATCGGGCTTCCGTGACCGGCCTGATCGGCGCCGACAACCAGGTCGACGGTTTCGCGCTGACCGCCATCCGATCGCCGGGCAATCCGGCGCCGGCGCAGGTCACCGCGGGTGCCTTCGACGACAAGGGCCGCCGCATCGCCGATGCGACGCTGACCTTCGCGCCGGGCGAAGCCACCGCCACGGGGACGATGGCGGTCCCCTTCGAGCTGCGCAACGATTTCGCTTCGATCGCGCTCGACGGCGAGCACCAGGCCGGCGCCGTGCGCGTGCTGGACGAGAGCTCGAAACGCCGCCGCGTCGGCCTTCTGTCGCAGGCCGAGGCCGACCAGGCGCAGCCGCTTCTGTCGCCGCTCTACTATATTCGCCGCGCCCTGCAGCCCTTCGCCGACCTGGTCGAGCCGTCGAGCGCCGATCTGGCCGACGCCATTCCGCAGCTTCTCGACCAGAAGCCGGCGATGATCATCATGGCCGACGTCGGCACCATCCCGGCGCAGGTCAAGCAGCGTCTGGTCGACTGGGTCGACAAGGGCGGCACGCTGGTGCGCTTTGCGGGTCCCCGCCTTGCAGCGGCCGGCAATGACGACGATCTTTTGCCGGTCAGGCTGCGCAGCGGCGAGCGCGCGCTGGGCGGCGCGCTGTCCTGGACCACGCCGCAGGCGGTTACCGAATTCCCGAAGAACGGTCCCTTCGCCGATCTTTCCCCGCCCTCCGAGGTGACGGTGAGCCGGCAGGTTCTGGCCGAGCCGACGCCCGACATCGTCGAGCGCACCTGGGCCACGCTTGCCGACGGCACGCCGTTGGTGACGGGCATGAAGAAGGACAAGGGCACGCTGGTGCTCTTCCACGTGACGCCCGAGGCGACCTGGTCGAACCTGCCGATCTCCGGCAGCTTCGTCGAAATGCTGAGGCGCATTGTCCAGCTGTCGCGCAACCAGGGCGCGGCGATCGCCAATGCCGAGGCCACCGCCGCATCGCTGGCACCCTACCGCATGATCGGCGCCGACGGCATGCTGACGCCGCCCTCGCCGGATGCCCGGCCGCTGGTGCCCGGCGCCGGTCCGCTGCCGGTGACCTTGGAAAATCCGCCCGGCCTCTACGGCTCGGAGACGGGCGTCTTCGCGCATAATCTGCTCGACGCGTCGAGCACGTTCGCGCCGCTGGTCCGCCCGCAGGTTTCGCTGCCGGTGACAGCCATCCCCTATGCCTTCGACGAATCGGAGAACCTCAAGGGACCGCTGGTTGCCATCGCGCTCCTGTTGATGGCGCTCGACACCTTGGCCGTGTTCTGGATGGGCGGCCTGCTGGCGCGCCGGCCGCGCCGCGCAGGCACGGCGGCGGCGACCGCCGCGGCCGTCCTGGTCGTGCTGGGCGGGGTCTTCGGCCATGCCGATCTTGTCCGCGCCGACGATTCGAAGCCCGGCGACGCGCAGGCGATCGAGGATATTTCGAAAACCCGCATCGCATATGTCATCACCGGCGAGCCGGGCGTGGATTCGATCAGCCGCGCCGGCCTCGAGGGTCTCACGCGTTTCCTGATCGAGAAGACCGCGCTCGAGCCTGGACCGCCGGCCGGCGTCGATATCGCCAAGGATGAACTGTCCTTCTTCCCGCTGATCTATTGGCCGATCGATGCGACGGCGCCCATGCCGAGCCAAGCGGCGATTGCCCGCATCGATGCCTATATGCAGCAGGGCGGCACGGTCCTGTTCGACACCCGCGACCAGTTCTCCAACGGCATCGGCGCCGGCTCGGCAAGCCCGGCGACCGAGCGGCTGCGCGACATCCTCGGCAATCTCAACGTGCCGCCGCTGGAGCCGGTGCCGTCGGACCACGTGCTGACCAAATCCTTCTTCATCCTTCCGGAGTTCCCCGGCCGCTTCAACGGCAGCCCGCTCTGGGTCGAGGCCTCGCTCGACGCAAGCAACACCGAGAACCGCCCCGTGCGCACCGGCGACGGCGTCTCGCCGATCATGATCACCGCCAATGATTTCGCCGGCGCCTGGGCGATCGACGAGAACGGCGATCCGATGCTGCCGACCGTGCCGCCGGACCCGATGCAGCGTGTCTACGCGCTGCGCGCCGGGGTCAACATCATGATGTACATGCTGACCGGCAACTACAAATCCGATCAGGTGCATGTGCCCGTGCTGCTCGAACGGCTGGGGCAGTAGGTCATGAACTGGTCGATCTCTTTCGAACCGCTTCTCTCCTGGCCGCTCTTCGGCCTGCTCTTCGTGCCGTTGCTCTTGCTGGCGCTGGTCGGGCTGTGGTTCCGCCAGCGCGGCTCGGCATTGCGCTTCATCGCGCTGCTCGCACTTGCCGCGGCTTTGCTCAATCCCGTTTTCCTCGCCGAGGAACGCGAGGCGCTGAAGAGCGTCGTCGCCCTCATCGTCGACCGCAGCCAGAGCCAGGACATCGGCGACCGTACCAAACAGACCGACGAGGCGCTGGCGGGCCTTCAGCAGCGTCTTGCCCGCTTCAAGCAGTTCGATGTCCGCGTCGTCGAGGCCGGCAAGTCCGAAGCCGCCGACGAGCGCACCGAAACCAGGCTGTTCAGCGCGCTGGAGGGCGCCTTCCGCGACGTGCCGCCGTCGCGCATCGGCGGCGCCGTCATGATCACCGACGGCGAGGTGCATGATGCGCCGGCCGGCGCGCCGGAGTTCAACGCGCCGCTGCACGCGCTGATCACCGGCAATGAGCATGAGAAGGACCGCCGCATCCGCTTCGAGAACGCACCGCGCTTCGGCCTCGTCGGCAAGCCGCTCGACATGACCTACCGCGTCCTTTCGACGGAAGGCGACGGCGCGCCGGTGGACGTGCGCGTCTCTGTCAATGGCGAACAGGTCTCGGTCGAGCATGCGACCGTCGGCCAGCCGATGAAGCTCTCGGTCACCATACCCAATGCCGGCCGCAATATCGTCCAGCTCGGCATCGACCGGGAACCCGGCGAACTGACAGACGCCAACAACCGGGCGATTGCCCTGGTCGACGGCATCCGCGAGAACCTGCGCGTGCTTCTGGTTTCCGGCGAGCCGCATGCCGGCGAGCGCACCTGGCGCAACCTTTTGAAATCGGACGCATCGGTCGATCTCGTCCACTTCACCATCCTGCGCCCGCCGGAGAAGCAGGACGGCACGCCGATCAACGAATTGTCGCTGATCGCCTTCCCGACGCGCGAGCTGTTCGTCGAGAAGATCAAGGATTTCGACCTGATCATCTTCGACCGCTACCAGCACCGCGACGTGCTGCCGATCCTCTATTACGACTACATCTCCGAATATGTCGAAAAGGGCGGCGCGCTGCTGATTGCCGCCGGACCCGAATATGCCGGCGAAAACTCCATTGCCCGCACGCCGCTCAACGCCGCGCTGCCGGCCATGCCGACCGGCGAAGTGGTGGACAAGGCCTTCTATCCGCGCCTGACCGATCTCGGCCAGCGCCATCCGGTGACGCGCGGGCTCGACGGCTCGGCAAGCGAGCCGCCGCATTGGAGCCGCTGGTTCCGCACCATCGGCGTCAAGAACCCGGAAGGCGAAGTGGTGATGAAGGGCGCCGACAACCGGCCCCTGCTCCTGCTCGACCGCAAGGGCGAAGGCCGCGTCGGCATGCTCCTCTCCGACCAGGGCTGGCTGTGGGCGCGCGGCTTCGAGGGCGGCGGGCCGCATGTGCAGCTCTACCGTCGCATCGCCCACTGGCTGATGAAGGAGCCGGAGCTGGAGGAGGAGCGGCTGACCGCCGACGGCCGCGGCATGGTGCTTGAAATCCGCCGCCAGACGATGAGCGACGATCCGGGTCCCGCCCAAGTGATCACCCCCTCCGGTAAGACCGTAACGGCGAAGCTCGAGAAAGCCGAGCCCGGCATCTTCACCGGCAGCCTGCGGACCAGCGAGATCGGCCTTTATCAGATCGCCAATGGCGACCTCACCGCGCTTGCCCATGTCGGCCCGATCAACGCGCCGGAATTCCAGGACGTGATTTCGACCGAGGACAGGCTGAAGGCGCCGGCCGAGGCGACCGGCGGCAGCGTGCGGCGGCTGGCACCGTCATCGACGCTCGCCAATCTCTCCGGCGGCGTGGCCCTGCCGTCGATCGTGCCGGTCCGCTCTTCCGCGGCCGCTTCGGGCGACGATTGGATTGGCCTGCGCACCACCGACGACAGCACGCTCAAGGCCGTGTCGCGCGTGCCGCTGTTCGGCGGCTTCCTCGGCCTCGGCCTCTTGCTGCTCGCCATCGGCTCGATGTGGTATCGCGAAGGGCGGTAGCGCCGCCTCCCCCTTCTCCCCTTGTGGGAGAAGGTAGATCGGCGCGACGGCGCCGAGGCGGATGAGGGGTGTTCCAGCGGAGTGAGACGTCGGCGTTCCCTGGAGCACCTCTCATCCGGCCGCTTCGCGGCCACCTTCTTCCACAAGGGGAGAAGGAAAAAGCGCCCTGCCCCTACTCTTCCGGCTCGGTCGTGAACAGCAGCGGATAGCCCTTGGCCTTGCCGGCATCGGTCGCGCGCGCCGCTTTGGTCTCGGCGACGTCGCGCGTGAACACGGCGACCACGCAGACGCCGCGCGTATGCGCGGTGATCATGACGCGGTGCGCCTGATCCTCGCTGAGCTTGAATTCGCCCTTGAGCACCGTCACCACGAATTCGCGCGGCGTGAAATCGTCGTTGACGAGGATGACCTTGTAGAGCTTCGGCCGCTCGGTTTTCGGCTGCGTCTTGGTGCGGGGTTTGAGCACGGTTTCGGGCATCGGAATCCACCAGCGACGAACTGGGTTTTCGTTTCACTTTGTCACGCAGGAACGCGCACGTCCATTTGCCTCGCGCGACGGCAACGGGGCCAAGGTGATGAAAACCTATGTGGGGAAGCGTCGCCTGCCGGTCAACGCCCCTGCCGCCCGGCCGTGCGCGACCTGCCGGGGCCACCCGATCCGCGCTCGAGCAGCGCGAAGAGCATCCAGGCAGCAAAGCCGATCATCGTCGCGCCGGTCAGCACGAGCAGAATCCAGGACTGCGCCGGGGTAATGTAGTCGAAGCTTGAGGAGATCAGCGGCGCGAACAGCTCAGGCTCGGTCCTGCCGCTGGCGGGATCCGGCACGGGGCTTGCGGTAAAGATGATCAACGATCGCGCGGCGGCGGTGACGATCAGGCCGCCGAGTGCCAGCCAACGCATCAGGGACGAAAACCGCTTCTTCATGCGGATTGTCCTACAGCACCGGCATTGCAATCAGGTTAAGGGTCGCGCCAGGCGCGGCGGAAGCTGCCGGTTGGGAGGCTTCCGTCGCGCGTAAGCCGCTCCGGCCGAAATGGCCGGAACGGCTTTGCAAGATGATGCCGAAGCCTGGATCAGGTCTTCGGGGCGTCCTTCTTGTCGGTCTTCTTGACGACCTTCTTGGTCGCAGCCTTCTTGTGCTTCTTGGCGGTCTTCTTGACGACTTTCTTCGCCGTGCTGTCGGCCGGAGCGGTCGTGGTGGTCGCGGTCGAAGCAGCCGGAGCGGTCGTCGTCGTCTGGGCGTTGCCAAGAGCCGGCATCGCGAAGGCGAGAGCAACACCGAGGCCGAGGGCGGAGAGGAGGGACTTCTTCATGGCTTCATTTCCTTTTTCTTGCAGATCTGGATGAGCGTCACTGAACGGGATCGATCGGTGTCACTCCAAGCAGCTTCAAAGCGTTTGCGAGCATCCGGATTCCCTGTGCCTGCTTCTTGTTGGCGCAGAACCGGTTTCCCTTTCTTTGCAGTGCTTTCGCCGCGGTGACCTGCGTTGCCGCGGCATGGGTTTCGAGGGCTTCGTCAACCTGACGGCTCAGATTGGTGCAGCGCTCGGTCCGGGTGAGCGGCGGCGCGACCTTTGCAGTGGAGGCGCCGGCCGCGGCTGTGATGAGCGACATGCTGAGCAAAGCACCCATCACGCTGATCCAGAACCTCTGCATTGATCTCGTCCGTTACTCCGGAAACTTGCGTCGCAGCCGATGACCTGACCGCCACGGCACCGGTTATGGCCTTTAAATTTTTCACCAGTTTTTCCCGACTGTAGAATTTTGTTTCTGGATTGTTTCTGGGGAACCCGGACGGCGTGGAGATCGCGACCTCTGGCCAAGATGTGGCCCGAATTCTATCGTGTGAGAGATTGCCGAAGGGACGCGCGGCTAACAGAATCATAGGTTTCGAGTGAAATCGGACGCACACATACTGATCGTCGACGACGACAAGGGCATACGCGATCTGTTGCAGGAATTCTTCCAGAAGCGCGGCCTGCACACGACGGTTGCCGGCGACGGCACCGAGATGGAAGCGGTCCTGCGCCGCACGCCGGTGGACCTGATCGTTCTCGACGTGATGCTGCCCGGCAAAAGCGGCCTCGAGCTTTGCCGCGATATCCGCGCCAACTACACGACGCCGATCATCATGCTGACCGCGGTCACCGAAACGACCGATCGCGTGGTGGGCCTGGAAATGGGCGCCGACGATTACGTGCCCAAGCCCTTCGATCCGCGCGAGCTTTTGGCCCGCATACGCGCGGTGCTCAGACGCAACGGCAGCGCCGAGCCGCGCCGCCCGGCCGCCAAGCAGATCTATCACTTTGCCGGTTGGACGATGGACTGCGCGCGGCGCCGCCTGACGGCGCCGGACGACGTCCGGGTGGAGCTGACGATGGCCGAGTTCAACCTGCTGCAGACCTTTGTCAAGAGCGCCCAGCGCGTACTTACCCGCGAGCAGCTGATCGAGCTTTCCGGCGGCGACACCGGCTACAGCTTCGACCGCAGCGTCGACATCCTGGTGAGCCGCCTGCGCCGCAAGATGGAAGACGACCCGAAGACGCCCAAGCTGATCCTGACTGTGCGCAGCGGCGGCTATCAGTTCCTGCCCGAGACCTCGTCCGAATGAGACGCTTCCTGCCGCAGACCCTGCCAGTCTGGGTACTGCTCATCGTCATTGCCGGCCTCATGATCAGCCAGGTGGCGACGCTTTACATCGTGGCGCGCGACCGCGCCGCCGCCAACAGTATCGTCGACCTCTACCGGTTGAACGACCGCGCCTACTCGCTGGTGCAGCTGATGCATGACGCCACGCCCGAAGAGCGCAAGGCGACCGCGTCGGGCCTGTTCAACTCGACCTATGCGCTGACGGTCTCGGACACGCCCGCCGTCACCTCTTCGATCGCCGGCGACGACCAGCTGGCCGAGCTGGAGGATATCCTGGTCGGCCGCCTGTCGAAATTCGGCATCACCGACGCGCGCGTGCGACGCGATCCGGCCACCCAGGAGTCCGATGTCCCGGACGGCCAGGCGGTGAACAAGGATGTCGGCCAGGTCGAGCGTGATCTCCTGGTCCTCGGCGCGGATTTCGCGCAGAGCGACAAGCTGACGGCCTCGCTGCGCTTTTCCGATGGGCAATGGCTGAATTTCACCGAGCCGATCACGCCTCCGGGGCCGATCCTCAGCCTCGACAGCTTGCCGCTCTACTCGCTGATTGCCGGCTTGATCGTGGTGATGTCGATATGGTCGCTGCGCCGCCTGACCGCGCCCTACCGGATGATGGAAACCGCGGTGAAGCGCATCGGAAATGATCTCAAGAGCCCGCCGATCGCCGAGAGCGGCAGCCGCGAGATCCGCGCCGCGGCGAAGGCGATCAACGCCATGCAGATGCGGCTGCGCGACTATGTCGAGGATCGCGAGCACCTCGCGGCGGCGCTGGCGCACGACCTGCGCACGCCGCTGACACGCATGCGCCTGCGCCTCGAACTGTTGCGCAAGTCGCCGGCGCGCGAGGCGCTCGCGCACGACCTCGCCGACATCGAAAGCATCGCCAGCTCCGTCATCGACTTCGCCAAGTTCGAGGTGACCGAGGAAAGGGCCGAGCGGATCGATTTCTGGTCGCTGGTGGAATCGGTGGCGGACTCCTTCGACGGCGCGTCCTTCGACGAAGACGTGGTCCCTTCGCGCGGCCTCATCTGCATCGCGCGGCCGGTGGCGCTGCGCCGTTGCGTCACCAATCTCATCCAGAACGCCGTGACCTACGGCAAGAAGGCGCATCTCGGCGTGCGGCGATCGGGCGACACGATCACGCTGTCGATCCGCGACGAAGGCCCCGGCATCCCGCAGGCGAAGCTGGATGCCGTTTTCGGCTCCTTCGTGCGGCTGGAGGGTTCGCGCAACCGCACCACCGGCGGCCTCGGCCTCGGCCTCACCATCGCCCGCAACATCGCGCGCGGCGCCGGCGGCGAGGTCAATCTTTCGAACCATCCCGGCGGGGGGCTTTTGACGGAGTTGAGGCTGCCGGTGGCAGCTTGAGTCAGCAGGCGGTCGTCCCGCCGCATTGCGTCACTGGATCGGCCGCCTCTTCCTTGTGATACTGCGACCCGCTTGGTCACGAGGGAAATCCATCCATGTTCTACGCCGTCCTTGCCTATCACGTGGAAGACACCGTGCAGTCCTGGACGCCCGGCGAGGATGCGGCGCTGATGAAAGACCTGCTCGAGGTCAACGACAGGCTGACTCGCGAGGGCAAGCTCGGGCCGGCGGCCCGGCTTGACGCGACGGCCAAGGCCGTGACGCTGCGCGGTCCGGGCGACGGCATGGTCATCGACGGTCCCTTCGCCGAGACCAAGGAACAGTTGCTCGGCCTCTATGTCCTCGATTGCGCGAACCAGGACGAAGCGATCGCCGCCGCGCGCGATCTCAAGCGCGTCAACCCAACCGCCGTCTACGAGATCCGGCCGATCATGCTCTATCTGCCGGGCGCGCCGCTGGCGGCCGGTTGAAATACGCCTAAAGCATGTCTCCCGAAAGTGGGAACCGGTTTCGGGATATAGACATGCGTAAAATCAAACCTAAAGCGCATGGAGCGAATCTGAAAGATCGCGACGCGCTTTAGGCCGCGTGTTTCACATTGGCGCCGCGGCGGCCGCGGTTTCCCGTCCCAACCGAAGCATCTCCGTGACCAGCAGGTCGAGATCGTCGCGCCGCGTGCGGTGATTGGCGATGGCCACTCTCAGGCAATGCCGGCCGTGCACGGTGGTGTCGGACAGAGCCGCGATGCCGTCCTCCTGGAGTCTCAACATGATCTCGGTGTTGAACGCTTTGAGCTTTTCCTCCGACGCACCATCCACCCGGTGGCGGAAGCTGACGATGTTGATGGTGGTCGGCGCCATCAGCTCGAACGACGGCTCCGCCTCGATCCGCCGGGTGAGGTGGCGCGCCTGGGCGATGTTCTGGTCGATCAGCCGGCCGAACTTTTCGACGCCGTGCTCCTTCAGCGCCATCCAGATCTTCAACGCGCGGAAGCCACGCGACGTCTGCAGCCCGTAATCGTGCAGCCACGCTCCGGAAGCCAGGCCTCGCGGCGTCGATTCCAGATATTCCGGCGTGACGGCAAAGGTGTTGCGGTGCGCCGATGCGTCCCGCACCAGCGCGCAGCCGGCCTCGAACGGCGCATGCAGCCATTTGTGCGGATCGAGCGCGATCGAATCCGCCTGTTCGATGCCGGCGACGAGCGATCGGCTCTCGGGCGCGATCGCGATCAGCGCGCCGATGCAGCCGTCGACATGGAACCAGAGGTCTTCTTCGGCCGCCACTTTCGCCAGCGCCCGCAGGTCGTCGACGGCGCCGGTGTTGACGGTGCCGGCGGTGCCGATCACGCAGGCGGGCTTGAACCCCGCCTCGCGATCTTCCGCGATTGCCGCCTTGAGCGCGACGATGTCGATGCGCAGACCGGCATCGGTCGGGATCCGCCGCAGCGCCCGATTGCCGAGGCCGAGCGCCTCCATAGCTTTGCGGTGGCAGGAATGGACCTGGTCCGAGGCGTAGTAGCGCAACGGCTTCGGCATGGCGCCGACGCCACGTTCGCGCACGTCGACGCCCGCCTTGACGTTGCGCGCCACGGTCAGGCCGATGATGTTGGCCATCGAGCCGCCGCTGACCAGCGTGCCACCGGCCGAGGCAGGGAAACCCACCATCTCCTTCATCCAGTTGACCACCTGGCTGTCCATCAACCCGGCGGCATGGTTGCCGCCGCCGAGATTGGAACCCTGGATCGCGGCCAGGAAGTCGCCGAGCGCGCCGGTGAAGTTGCTGGCCCCCATATACCAGGACCAGAAACGCGGATGGATGTTGCCCATCGGATAAGGCATGACGTTGCGGGCCACATCGTCATAGACGTCGGCCACCGGCGCCGGCGACCGCGGCAACGGCGCCGAGAAGAATGAACGCACCTCGGCCGGCATCTCTCGCCAGACAGGACGTTCGCGGACATTCTTGAGATAGGCGATGGCATCGTCGAGGACCTGGTGCGAGAGCGCTCCCATCTCGGTCCAGTCCGGCGGATCGAGAGTTTCGTCCGTGGTCGCCGTCTCCTGAAAGCTGTCCATCCGTATCTCTCCCGCCGGCATATGGGTGATCATGTGCAAGAATGGCGACGCCGCCCTTTGAAGGCGGCGTCGCGGTATCTGTCCTCAGGCTTCGAACTGACAACTTGGCGTCGAGCGCGACAGCGCTGTTTCCTCGGCGTCCATCTCGGCTTCGATGCCGTCGAAAAGCGGCGTCGACATATAGCGCTCACCGGTGTCGGGCAGCATGCACAGGATGACCGAACCGGCCGGCGCGGTGCCCGCGATCTGCCGCGCGACGGCGAAGGTGGCGCCGCCGGAGATGCCGGTGAAGATGCCTTCCTGCTGCGCCAGCGCTTTCGCCCATTTGATGCCTTCGGGGCCAGGGATCGGCACCACCTGGTCATAGTAGCGCTGGTCGATCGCCTCCTGCAGCACGTTGGGGATGAAGTCCGGCGTCCAGCCCTGGATCGGATGCGGCTCGAAAGCTGGGTGGCTGGCAGCCGGCGCGCCGCCGGCGCCGCGCTCCTGCCCCTTGCCGCTGCCGACCAGTTGGGCGTTCGCCGGCTCGGCGAGCACTATTCTGACCTCCGGCCGCTCGCGGCGCAGCACGCGGCCGACCCCGGCGACCGTGCCGCCGGTGCCGTAGCCGGTGACCAGATAATCCAGCCTGGAGCCGGCGAAATCATTGATGATCTCGCGCGCCGTCGTCGCCTCGTGGATGGCGGCATTGGCCTCGGTCTCGAACTGGCGCGCCAAGAACCAGCCGTTCGCCTCGGCGAGCTCGACCGCCTTCTTGTACATGCCGAAGCCCTTCTGGGCGCGCGGCGTCAGCACCACCTTGGCGCCTAGCATGCGCATCAGCTTGCGGCGCTCGATGGAGAAGCTGTCGGCCATCGTCACCACCAGCGGATAGCCTTTCTGCGCGCAGACCATGGCAAGGCCGATGCCGGTGTTGCCGCTCGTTGCCTCGACCACGGTCTGGCCGGGCTTGAGCTTACCGCTGCGCTCGCCTTCCTCGATGATGTTGAGCGCCAGCCGGTCCTTCACCGAGGCCGCAGGATTGAAGAACTCGGCCTTCACATAGATCGTCGCGTGACCCGGCCCGAGATTGTTGATGCGGATGACCGGCGTGTCGCCGACCGTGTCGAGAATGCTGTCGAATAGCCTGCCGCGCCCGGCCGTGGTCCTGATCTTCAACTGATGCAACATGGGGCTTTCTCCTCGAATCTCACATGCCGGTTACAAACCGGCGGATTGGGCGGCGCGGTTTCGACACCTTGCCGCGTTAGGTTGCTTGATCTGCCGCAAAATGCGGCAACGGCGGCGTTCCGGCGCGGAATGGGGCCGCCGGCTGCCTCCTGTCATCTTTGGTGATAGACTATGGACCAATTGGCCAGCGTTGGAGAAAGCGTGGAAACATACGTGGAATCCACCCGATCGAGGCTGAACGACCGTGTTGGCCTGTCCGTAAGGCTGCTCGGACAACTGACGATTGCTCGCGACGGAGTGCCGGTTACCTTGCCCTCGTCGCGCAAGCTGCGCGCGCTGCTGGCCTATCTGGCGCTGGCGCCTCACCCTGTCAGCCGCAGCCGGCTTTGCGAACTACTCTGGGACGTGCCCAACGATCCGCGCGGCGAGCTTCGCTGGTGCCTGAGCAAGCTGCGCGCCGCGCTGGATGAACCGGCCTTGCGCCGGATCGAGACCGAGGGCGACACCGTGGCGCTTCGCCTCGGCGGTGCGAACGTCGATGCCGTCGAGGCGGCCGCCGCGGTGGCGGAAGGGATCGAGACGCTTGGCCTCGACCGTCTGCGGACGCTTGCGCAACTGTTCGCCGGCGACTTTCTCGACGGGCTGGAGCTCGATCGCAGCCCGCATTTCGGCAGCTGGCTGACGGCGCAGCGCCGCCGTTTCAGTGCCTGCCAGGTCGCGGTTCTGGAGCACATCATCGGCCTTGTTCCGCAGGGAGCCGATGAAGCCGGCGCCTATATCGACAAATGGCTGGAGCTTGCGCCCTTCGACGGCCGTGCCCATGTGGCGCTGCTGGAAAACCTGGCCCGGCGCGGACAGATCGGCGCCGGCGAGGAGCACCTTGCCACCGCGGCGGAGCTGTTTCACTCCGAAGAGCTGGATTTCACGCCATTGCGCGAAGCGTGGCAGGAGATACGAGCCCGGCACGCCGGCGCAACGCCATGCGCCCGGTCCGGGCCGTCTTTCCCGATATCGGATTCGCCGATCGCCGCGATCGAATCCGAACCCGCGGCGACGCGCCGGGCCTCGCTCGCTGTGATGCCGTTTGCGGAGCGCCCCGGCGGCGGCTTCCGTGGCGGGCTTGCCGACGGCCTCACGCATGACATCATCACGCGGCTTGCCAAGCTTCGCGATTTCTTCGTCATCGCCCGCGGCTCGGTCTTCGCGCTCGCCGAAAAGGACATCGCGCCGGAAGACGCCGGACGCCGGCTGAATGTCGACTATGTCGCGACGGGCTCGGTGCGGGCTCTGCCGGGCCGGTTTGTCATCTCGGTCGAGCTTGCCGAGGTCCGCACGGCAAGGATCGTCTGGGCCGAGACCTTCGAGCACAAGCCCGACGACATCTTCATCGTCATCGAGGATATCGGCAACAGCATCGTCTCTTCCATCGCCGCCGAGATCGCGACGGTGGAGCGTAACCGCGCATTGCTGAAGGCGCCCAATTCGCTCAACGCCTGGGAAGCCTATCATCGCGGCCTCTGGCACATGTATCGCTTCACCCGCCAGGAAAACGAGCTGGCGCAGCATTTCTTCGGCGAGGCATTGAAGCTGGACCCCACTTTCGCTCGCGCCTATGCCGGCATGTCCTTCACCCACTGGCAGAACGCTTTCCAGCGCTGGGGCGACCGCGACCGCGAAACCGCGCTTGCCTTCGAAAGCGCCGGCCAGAGCCTCTTGGTCGACGACCGCAACCCTGCCGCCCACTGGGCGATGGGCCGCGCGCTATGGCTGCGCGGAGAACAAGACGGCGCGCTGCTGGAACTGGCGAGCGCCGTCGACCTCAGTCCCAATTTCGCGCTCGGCCATTACGCGTTGTCCTTCGTCCATTCGCAGTCGGGCGATCCGCGATCGGCGATCGGCTCATCCGACCATTCGCGCCATCTCAGCCCCTTCGATCCGCTGCTGTTCGGCATGATGGGCGCACGCGCCATGGCGCATGCGCGGCTCGGCGAATTCGAAGCGGCGGCCGAATGGGCGCTGAAGGCGGCCGCAAGGCCGAACGCCCATGTCATCATCCTGGCGATCGCCGCACATTGCCTTGCGCTGGCCGGCCGGCAGGACGAGGCGCGCAGCTTCGCCAACGCGATCCGCAACACCTTGCCCAACTATCGCGCCGACGATTTCATCGCCACCTTCCGCTTCGACCGGGACGGAGAAACCCTGTTCCGGAAGGGCGCCAAGCTGATCGGGCTGAATTGAATCCAGCCGGTTGCTAGTGGGATAGCGGCCCGCTGGCTTTCCGCCAGGCGTCGATGCCGCCCTGGATGTGGCGGGCGCTCGAAATCCCGACATCCTGCGCCGCTTGCACCGCCATCGCCGAGCGCTCGCCGAAGGCGCAGTAGAACAGGAGCTGTTTGCTGGTCGATTTCGCCAGCTCGTGCAGCATGCCGCCGGCGGCGATGTTCTCCTGCAGCCGCGCATAGGGCAGATGGATTGCGCCTGGGATGACGCCGTGGCGCTCGCGTTCGGACTGCTCGCGCAGGTCGATCAACGCCACGTCGGGCCGCCCGACCAGGGCCAGCGCCTGCTCCGCGCTCACCGCCCAGCCGCGGGCGGCGATGTCGTCCTGATGCAGTCCGACCCGCATGTTCGCCGGCACGGCCACGTCCATCATTTTCGGGTTGGACAGGTTGAGATTGTTCATGATGTTCACATACTCGTCGACCGACTTCACCTGCAGGCGCGGGTTGAAGGCCTTTTCCTCGCCGATCGTCGACACGGTCTCGCCCTTGTAGTCATGCGCCGGGAAGATCAGCGTCTCGTCGGGCAGCTTGAGCAGGCGGCCGAAGATCGATTCATACTGCTGGCGCGGATCGCCGTTCTGGAAATCGGTGCGGCCGGTGCCGCGGATGAGCAGCGTGTCGCCGGTGAAGACCCGATCCGGCAGGACGAAGCTGTAGGAATCGTCGGTATGGCCGGGCGTGTAGATCACGTCGAGCGCCAGCCCTTCGATCCCGAGCTTGTCGCCGTCGGCAAGCCGCATCGACACCACGTCGGCCTTGGTCTGCTCGCCCATCACGGTCACGCAATGCGTCCTGTCGCGCAGCGCGCCGAGGCCGGTGATGTGGTCGGCATGAAGATGCGTGTCCACCGCCTTGACCAGCCTGAGATCGAGCTCGTTGACGAGCTGCAGATAGCGCTCGACCTTCTCCAGCACTGGATCGATGATGAGCGCCTCGCCGCCGCGCCGGCTGGCGAGCAGGTAGGAGTAGGTGCCCGAAACGGAATCGAAGAGCTGACGGAAGATCATCGTCGCATACCCGCTGCGTTTCCGCACCGCGCGGGTGCCGTCCGCGCGATCGCAGCAATACCCTACCGCATTGAGGCGCGGAATCGGAATGGATTTCGAAAAAAATATGGGCCGGAAGCCTGCCATTCCCCATAGCGAGGAATCACAAGCTTCGAAGGCCGGCGCGAGGTCTTGTCGGGCAACACCCTCAGAAGCTTTTGTCCGCGAGGAAGCCTACCGCCTCAGCACGGCGCTCAGCACGTCCCTGATGCCGATCGCGCCGACGAAGCGCGAGCCCTCGTCGAACAGCGCCACCGGCGCCGTCTGCGAGCGATGCATGGCGAGCATCACCGTTTTCAGCGGCGTGCCGGGATTGGCCCAGAACACCTGCGCTCCTTCCTCCGGCTGGCGCTCGACATCGGCGCAGGAGACCCACACCGCCGGCTTGCCGTCGCGTTCGGCCGCGGCCACAAGGCCATGCTCGTCGATCTTGAAGCGCGTCGTCTTGCGCCGGTCGAGCCACACCCAGCCATTGTCGCCCTGCTCCAGATCGCGGCGGTCCCGCATCACGTTCCACGCCGTCAGCACCGACAGCGGGTTCACATTGGCGATGAAGTCGCGGACATAGTCGTTGGCTGGGCGCAAGACGATGTCTTCCGGCGCGCCGGTCTGGACGATGCGGCCGCCCTCCATGATCGTGATGTGGCTGCCGATCTTCAGCGCCTCCTCGAGGTCGTGGCTGACGAAGATGATGGTCTTCTTGAGCTCGGCCTGCAGCTGCAGCAATTCGTCCTGCAGCTTGGTGCGGATCAGCGGGTCGAGCGCCGAGAACGGCTCGTCCATCAGAAGGATCGGCGCCTCGGTGGCGAAGGCGCGGGCGAGGCCGACGCGCTGCTGCATGCCGCCGGAGAGCTCGTGCGCGTATTTCTTCGACCACTGATCGAGATGGACAAGCTGCAGCTGCTTCTGCACCCGCGCCTTGCGCTCGGCTTCCGGCACGCCGGCAAGCTCGAGGCCGAAGCCGACATTTTCCTCGACCGTGCGCCAGGGCAGCAGGCCGAACTGCTGGAACACCATGGCCACCTGCTTCTGTCGCAACCGCCGCAAGGTCGCCTCGTCGCAGGTGACGACATCGACGGTGCGGTCGCCGTCCTTGACCAGCACCTGGCCGCGCGACACGACGTTGAGCCGGTTGACGGCCCGAAGCAGGGTCGACTTGCCGGAGCCGGACAGCCCCATCAGCACCGATATCTCGCCTTCATGCACGGTGAGGCTGGCGCCAGCGCATCCCAGCACATTGCCGGTCTTTTCGAGGATTTCGGCACGCGTGGCGCCCTGGTCGATCATCGCCAGCGAACCTGCCTGGTCGGCGCCGAAGACGATGTCCACGTTCTTGAAATCAACCGCGACGGTCATTTCTTGCCTCCAACGCCGATGCGGGTCATGCGGTCGAGCACGATGGCGAGCACGACGATGGCGAGGCCCGCCTCAAGCCCGAGATCAATGCGGCGCGAGCCGAGCGCGCGGTTGATTTCCGTGCCGAGGCCGCCGGCGCCGATCAGCGCGGCGAACACCACCATGGACAGCGACAGCATGATCGATTGCGTCAGACCCGCCATGATGGTCGGCAGCGCCGAGGGCAGCTCCACCTTCCACAGAAGCTGACGCTTGGTGGCGCCGAACGCCTCGCCCGCTTCGATGATCGCCTTGGGCACCGAGACGACGCCGAGATGGGTGAGCCGCACGGCCGTCGGGATGACGAAGATGATGGTGACGATCAGGCCAGGCGCGTTGCCGAGGCCGAACAGGGTGAGCACCGGGATCAGGTAGACGAAGGTCGGCAGCGTCTGCATCAGGTCGAGCACCGGCAGCATGACGCGGTAGACCTTCGGCTTGTGCGCGGCCCAGATGCCGAGCGGCACGCCGATCGCCATCGCCATGGCGGCGGCGGCAACGACCAGCACCAGCGTCTGCACCGTCTGTTTCCACAGATTCTGGTTGATGATGAAGATCAGGCCGAGGAAGACGCCGATGGCGAGCGGACGCGAACGCTGCAAAAACCACGCGATGATCGCGATGACCAGCGCCAACAACACCGGCGGCACCATCAGCAAAAGGTCCACCGCCCCGTCGAGGATGAAATTCAGCCCGTTTGAGAAGGCCCGGAAGATGGTGTCGAAATTGTCGGTCAGGAAGCTGAAGAAGGCCTTGCCCCATGGCCCGATCGGGATCTTGTAATCGGTCAGGAATTTAGAAATCGGATCCATCTTTCCCCTCTCGGCTTCGCCGCGCTTGCCGCACGGTCATCCTCTCACGTCTCCAGGCATATGAAAAAGGGCAGCCTCTTCAAGGGGCTGCCCTTTTCCGGAAATCATGCCGGTCCCAAGCGGATCAGCCCCCGAGCGCGGTCTTGACGGCCGCAGCCGCGTCGCCGCCGTCGAAGGTGGTGACGCCGGCGATCCAGGGCGCGACCGCATCCTGATGCTTCGTCAGCCAGTCCTTCGCCACCGTCTGCGGGTCGCCACCCTTCAGGATCGCGTCCATCATCTCGCCTTCCATGTCGAGATTGAACTTCAAATTGGCGATGAACTTGCCGGCGTTCGGGCATTCGGTGGTGTAGCCCTTGCGCACAATGGTGTAGACGGTGGCGGCGCCGAAGCCGCTGTCGCCCATGCCGTCGAGATAGGTGATCTTCATGGCGCCCATCACCGGATGCGGCGTCCAGCCGAGGAAGGCGATCCACTCATTGTTCTTCATCGACTGCTCGGCCTGTGTCAGCATGCCGGCTTCCGACGACTCGACCAGTTCGAAGCCCTCGAGATTGTCCTTCGGGTTCTTGATCATGTCGAGGATGATGCGGTTGCCGTCATTTCCGGCCTCGATGCCGTAGATCTTGCCGTTGAACTTGTCCTTGAACTTGCCGAGATCGGTCAGCGTCTTGACGCCGGCATCCGCGACATAGGTCGGCACGACGATGCCGTAACCGGCGCCCGTCAAATTGGTGCTGATCGTCTCGATCGAGCCCTCTTTGGTGTAGTCCTTGATATCGTTGGTCATCGACGGCATCCAGTTGCCGAGGAAGACGTCGAGGTCCTTGTTCTTCAGCGAGGCCATGGTCACCGGCACCGAGAGCTGGATCGTCTGTGGCTCATAGCCGAGCGCGGTGAGCAGCACCGAGGCGAGGCCCGTGGTGGCCTGGATGTCGGTCCAGCCGACGTCCGAAAGGCGGACCGCCTTGCAGCTCGCCGGATCGCCGGCATAAGCGGCGGTCGTGGATAGAAGCGCCGCGAGGCCGAGGCCTGCGACGAAGGATTTCATACGCGACATGAACTTTTCTCCCATTGGAACTTCGAGGCAAAGCGAAGTCACGGTTCTTGCGCCCGCCTTGTTTCGTCAGCCAAACACCATTTTGAAGCTGTTTCAAGCGCTTCAACATCACGACGAACGGCGCGCGCTGGCCATTAAGCGACATGACAGGCTTTTGAACGACATCGGATTTTAGACGGCAGGGAGTTTTTGGTGGACGGAGCCGCAGGCCCCCTCCCCGTGCGCCGACATGTGAGCTTAGAAGGACGGCATGGCCAAGCTTTACTTCCACTACGCGACGATGAACGCCGGCAAGACGACCATGCTCTTGCAGGCGTCCTACAACTATCGCGAACGCGGCATGTCGACGATGCTGTTCGTCGCCGGCCACTATCGCAAGGGCGACAGCGGACTGATCTCGTCGCGCATCGGCCTCGAATCCGGGGCCGAGATGTTCCGCGACGGCGACGATCTTTATGCCAGGGTCGCCGAGCATCACCAACATGCCCCGGTGCATTGCATCTTTGTCGACGAGGCGCAGTTCCTCGAGGAGGAACAGGTCTGGCAGCTCGCCCGCATCGCCGATCGCCTGGGCATTCCGGTCATGTGCTACGGCCTGCGCACCGACTTCCAGGGCAATCTGTTCCCCGGCTCGCGCGCGCTGCTCGCCATCGCCGACGACCTGCGCGAGGTGCGCACCATCTGCCGCTGCGGCCGCAAGGCGACAATGGTGGTGCGGCTCGGACCCGACGGCAAGGTGGCGAAGCAGGGGGAGCAAGTGGCGATCGGCAAGGACGTCTATGTCTCGCTCTGCCGCCGCCATTGGGAAGAGGAGATGGGCAGGGCCGAACCCGATGACTTCATCGGTTTTGTGGGCCCTTGAGCCGGAAGCTTTTTTGACTGCCGGTCGTCGGGTAGCCGGCTGCCACCCTCTTGCAGTCGTGCGATCTATGCTGCCTTTGTTAAGGTCGGCGCTCTAATTTCCCGCCCAGCCAGAACCAGCCGGAGAATCCCGCAATGTTTCGAGCCATGGTGTCCGCCGTCGTTTTGCTGTTCGCCGGCGGCCTGGCCGCGCATGCCGGTGGCGATGCGGCGCTGGGCAAGAAGGTCTTCAACCGCTGCATGGCCTGCCATGAGGCGGCAAGTGACCGCGACAAGGTCGGCCCGCATCTGCTGGGTGTCGTCGGCCGCAAGGCCGGCTCGGCGGAAAGTTTCCAGAGCCGTTATTCGCAAGCCATGAAGGATGCCGGCGCCGCGGGCCTCGTCTGGGACGAAGCCAACCTCACCGAATATCTCAAGGCGCCCAGGCAGAAGGTTCCCGGCAACAGGATGGCTTTTACCGGCCTGACCAGCAATGACGACATCGCCAACGTGATTGCCTATCTAAAGGCCGACCCCAAGCCCTGATCGCTATTGCAGAGAGATAGAGCGGTTCGCCGTTTCCGGGAAACGGCGAACCGCTCTAGAGATTTGCCGGCGCTGTTTCATCGCCTTGGCCGTCCGTAAAAACAATAACTTAAGGCATATAAGCTGAAGCTGTTCGACGGCAGCGCGCATTATTGGACACCATGCGCATGCTTGCCTTGTCTTTCAAGGGTCTAACCAATTCTTTTGTTTTGGCGCCTCTGTTTGTCTTCCTTCTTTCAATCCCTTGAAGCCCCACATATATTCGCCGCCACGACACGGAAACGGATGCCGAAGCGGGAGGCCCCAATGGCGACATTGCAGAATTTCGATGCCGAAATTGCCAAGACCAAGCAGGTCGTGCAGGACATGCGCACCAAGATCGAGCAGTCCGGCACGGTGCTCGACACGCTCGCCCAGGCTGACAAGAAGATCGGCGACGCCAATTTCGACATCGAGAACGCCCGCATCGAGGACGTGCTCAAGCAGCAGAAGGTCATGGAAGGCAACATCGCCGACCTGATCATCGGGCTCGAGGATGCCACCAATGTCTTCGGCGCCGAATTCGAAAGCATGAAGAACTACACCGGCTGGGAAAACTTCGTCGGCGTCTTTTCGGCGCAGCGCAAGCAGCGCATGCGCACCGACCGCGTCCGCAACATGTCGCTGGCCGGCAATCTGCAGGAGCTTTTGGCGAAGTCGGACACCATCGTCGGCATCCTGAAGGCGCAGAAGCAGGTCCTCGACCAGCGCTACAAGACTTCCGAGACCAGTCTGTCGCAGGTGATCGAGCGTCGCAAGACGACCATGTCCAATCTCGAGGCGGTGCAGAAGCGCATCGAGGAATTGAACCCTCTGCTGCTCGACATCGAAAACAAGATCGCCTCCTCCACGACCCAGAAGGAGCGCACCGAGCTTGAGGGCGAGCGCTCGAAAATGGCGACCGAATACAACGAAAAACAGGCCAAGGAGCAGGAGCTGCTGGCCGAGAGCCAGACGCTGGAGCGCTACACTTCGATGTTCCAGACCTTCGTCGATTCGCTCAACAACCAGATCGCCGCGCAGTCGACGCTGATCAACAAGCTGACCATCGACACCGAGCAGCGCATCGTGCTGTACAAGGCGCTGGAGGATTCGCTGAAGACCGCCGCCCAGCAGGACGTCGCCCACAAGATCAACACGCTGGGCAGCCAGGTCGACAACACGGCCGAGGAGACGATGGCCGGCATCGGCGCCGCCTCGCAGAAGCACATCGGCGACCTTTTGGAGATGCATGAGAAGAACATGGTGGCTTCAGCCGACATCCAGCGCCGCAAGAAGCTTGCCGACGATGCCTTCGCCCGCCGCTTCGACGATGTGATGAAGAAGCACAACGCCGCCAACTATGTGCAGTCCTAAGCAGGTTGCGCAAAAGTGTCCTACGGTTTTGCGGTCAGAACCTGCGAAAAACAAAGGAATCCAGGCAGATATTCGTGGGGCACCTCACGATTATCTGCTTGGGCGGCGCCGCTGACTTCATCTCCACGGCAGTCTCATGACACCTGAGAACGACGCGGCGGCTCGCTATTTCTCCGCCATCACGGCGGCGCTGAGCGGGCTGGAAGTGTTCATGCGCGACGATCGCTCGCCGCTTTACCGGCACGGCATCGTCGCCAGGATCGTCGCGGAATATATCGCGCGGCTGGACAAGTCCTTTGCCTGCTGGCGCAACCGGCTCGGCTTCATGGACACGTTCCGCATCTCGCGCGCCGACAGCGGCTATCCCGTTTTCCAGAACCTGCTCGAATTGGAAAACGACCGCCAGCAGGCCGATGCCCGCCTGGCCAACATCCCGCAGGCCGGCGAGCTGCGCGAGGAGATGGCCGACTTCATCCTGCGCCACAAGGAATTTCCGGAAGCGCTGCAAAAGTCGATGGCCGAGCGGCTCTATCTGGAGGACGTCAAGAGCGAGGCGACCTTCGGCCCGTTCACCCTGGCGCAGACGGCCAAGGTCTCGGTCAACCCGAAGACCATGCGGCCCTATTATCTGGTCCATTGGGCGACGTTCGACGGCAGCGCCAACCTGCCGCTGGTCTATATGGTGACGGTGGAGGACTCCTCCGATAGCATGGTGCGCCAACTGGTCGACGTGAACGGCAAGCTGAACGAGAAGGTCGATATCCCGCTACCCGTCGACGGCCTGCTCAATCCCGAGCTTGCGCACCGCTTCGACGACTTCACCGAGAAGAATTCGGCCTACACGCTCTCGCCAGCGACGATCGCCGTCAATCTGGACAAGGATTTCGAGCCACTGCACCCCAAGCAATTGCGGCGCGTCGTGCTTGGGCCCTTCTACTCGGCCGGCATCACCGACAACAATTCGACCGTGGCCGAGGTGCTCTCCAAGGTGCGCAAGCCCGAGAATGCCTGGCTGCTCACCTGGACCATCCAGGAGGTCTTTTCCAAGGCCGAGAAACCCGGCCGCAAGGGTCTTTTCTCCAGCGAGAAGACCACGCAGGAATTCTTCATCAACACCGACGACCTCGAAGCGGCGCGCCAGGGCGTGTCGAGCTACGAGAACCACGCGCTGATCCCGCACGAGGCCTACCAGGCGCTTTATGCCGCCGGCGAAGCGCAGAAGATCTTTTCCGGCTACAAGGTCCACATCCTGTCCAACGGACAGGTCATCAGCGATGTGTGACCGTCAAACCGCGGAGCATCCTTCATGGACACCGGCCTGACAACGATCTCGGAAGCCGCAATCGAAAAGCACCGCGCGACCGCGCAGAGCTTCATCACCCGCATCGTCGTGCTTGAGGACCCTTCGCGCGAATCCGGCACCGCGCTTGCCGGCACCAACCGCCGCTTCGTCTCGACCGTGTCGGTCGGCTCGGTGCGCCGCACGCGCGAGGTAGAGCTCACCAAGACGGTTGCCGCGATCCATCCCGACGACCAGTTGATGACGATCCCGCAGCACACGCTGCTCTACCGCTCCCGGCGCGGCCTGGCGATCGCGCTGGCTATTTCGGATGTCTTCGCCGAAGGCTCCGACCTCGAAAGCCTGCAGGCGAAGAACGCGCGGGCGCCGCTGGAAGGTGACGAGGCCACCACCTTCAAGAGGCTTCTGTCGGCTTCGGCTTACGTCTCGGCCTTCAGCTTCGCCTCCTACCTGTTCCAGTTGATCGACAGCGACGGCGAGGCGCCGAACGACATCCCCGAGCCCGACTTCCTTTTCGACACGCCGCAGGACGCGGTGAAGTCGATCGTCGCCGGCCTCGACAAGGCGATCGCCGGTTCGAAGGATGACGCCGATCTGACGACGCGAACGCGGGCTTTTGCCCGCATCGCCATCGACGGGCTTTTGGCGCGAAAAGGCCGTTTCGACGGCATCGGTCCGTTCGAGAACGCGCATATCCGCATCGACATCGATGACTTCACCCTCGACGGTTTCGACGTCGCGCCGGGCAAGCGTTCCAAGCCGCTGGTGATGACCTTCAAGAAGCCGGAGGAGGTCGTCGGCAACCACATCGCCAAGTATCAATCGGTCAAATTGGCCAAGATGCTGATGGCCTATGATTTCGAGCGCGAGCTGAACCCCTTCGTCGAGCTTGGCGGCTTCCTGTTCACCTTCATCGGCGACGGCGCGCCGGGCACCGGCAAGACGACGCTGATCCAGATGATCGCCGGCCTCGTCAACGGCTACTGCCAGGTCGCCGGCTATCCCTTCGTTTATGAGAATTTCGGCGTCGACCAGATCTCGTCCTATCAGGGCAAGTCGGGCCAGAACTGCCGCCAGTTCATCAACAACGTGCTCAATCCGCGCGTCATCGGCTTCGGCACCATCGACGACATCGACCAGGTGGCCGCGCGCCGTTCCGACGATCGCGCTTCCGCCGGCCAACAGGAGATCACCGGCGTCTTGATGGACGCCTTCGCCGGCGCCTCGACGGTGGTGCGCGGCAATTGCTCCTTCGGCATGTTTTCCAACTACCCGGAAAATGTCGACGACGCGCTGCGCCAGCGCGCCGGCGCCCGCTGGCTGGTCGACGGCCCGCAGACCCGCGACGACTACATCGACATCTTCGTGCTGCTTGCCGGCAAGAACCACAAGATCCCGCTCGGGGACCACGAGCTCTATGCCGCGCAGGAGATTCAGCGCGCCGTGGCCGAAGCCTATGAGGAACATGAAAAGCCGCAGGAAGACGGGCTGATGAAGGTCTATGAGCGCTACATGAAGGAGAATGGCGCGCCCAAGACCATGGCCGATGTCGGCACCTACCTGCACCTGATCAAGGACGCCGAGCCGCGCTTCACCGGCCGCGCCATCAAGAACGTCACCGACGCGATAAAAATGCGCGCCATGGACATCGAGCTGCCGGACGATTGGTTCGAGAAGCCGGAAGCCTTCATGCATAAGAGCTACGACGACAAGAAGGCGATGATCGAGGAACTGCGCGGGCCGTTCTCGATGGACATGGTCATGCAGGAGATCAACCGCTACGCCGATTCCGAGTTCCGCTATTCCGAGAAGTCGGATGACGCGGCGGTGGAGAAGCTCCTGCGCGACGCAAGGCTGCGCGAGCGAGCAGCGCGCGAGATGGAGGAATTGAAGAAGAAGGGGTTGTGGAATGCTTGAGCTGCGCCAACGCCCCCTTCTCCCCTTGTGGGAGAAGGTGGATCGGCGCGATAGCGCCGAGACGGATGAGGGGTGTTCCAGGGAACGCCATCGTCTCACTCCGCTGGAACACCCCTCATCCGTCGCCTTCGGCGACACCTTCTCCCACAAGGGGAGAAGGAGAAGTCGTGCCCCTCATCCGCCCTTCGGACACCTTCTCCCCGTGAACGGGGAGAAGGGATAATGGCCAAGAAACCCGACCTCCTTCGCGACAACGAGCTGATCTACGGCAGGCTGCTCGCCATCGACGAGCCGCATCTCATCCAGCGCTACAACAAGGCGCTTGCTGCGTTCGGGCTTGAGCCGACCAAGCTTAAGAGCTTCCAGATCGACCGCACCGGCTTCTCGCCCGAGATCGCCGAGGAGTGCGGCGACTACAACTATCTCGATCCCAACGAGGTCAACCGCCGCTTCATCATCCTGACGCCGTCGCAGATCGACCTGCCGGTGGTGCACACCGCCTTCTCCAACACCTCGCAGCTGATGTTCGAATTCATGTCGAAGAACCAGCGCGCCATCGACGCGCTGACCATCAAGGACGTGATCTACGGCGAGATCGAGGACTCGGTCCCCAAGGTCAACGACATCGAGGACCTGCTGTCGATCAACCAGGTCGAGTTCAAGGTGCTGTCGGCCGAGGACGTGCTGGGCAAGGCTGCCGAGCTCGGCAAGCTGGTCGACCGGCTGAAGCAGGAGCCCGACGCCTGGCGCGACAACGCCATGCTCCAGCGCATGGTCGATCTTGCCAAGGTCTGCGGCGACATCCGCGAGAACGCGCTGGTGCCGGACCAGGTGATCTTCCGCCACAACGCCTATTGGACCAGCCATTTCGGCGGGCTCTATGTCTTCGTCGACCCCGACATGACGACGGTGATCAGCGACCCTGCCGCTCCCGGCTTCCGCCGCTCGCGGCCTTGGCAGGTGAGCTATCTGTCGATCAACGACGCCGACAAGGTGTTCCGCTTCCTGGCCGCCACCGGCCGCCTCGACCTGCCGCGCGCTTCCTGGATCGAGGCTTCAGGCTATCTCGAACACCGCGCCGAGATGATCGTGCGCGCGCTGATCCGCGATGCCGAGCCCAACCGCAACCTGACCGATGTCGACAAGGTCTGGCTGCAGACCTGGATCCACGGCCATGCCGACCTCATCGCCCAGGACGGGAACTTCCCGTTTCTCAACGCCGCCAAGCGCGAGATCGCCCAGTTCGGCCACCTCAAGATCGAGGACGTGCCGCCGCGCCAGCGCTTCCTGGTCGTGCGCGCCAAGCCCGAACACCCCGACGCCTGGCTGACCAACCAGCTGATCTCGGATTTCGTGCCGCAGGACTTCGTTTCGCGCTACGTCTTCAACAAGCCCGGCTTCTACAAGGACTATGACGGCTTCAGCGACGCGTGGCGGACGCATGTTGTGGACGTTCTGAAAACCACATATTTGAAGGACAAGGCGGCGTTCCGCGCGCGCCTTTATGGCCTGACTGACTAGAACGAAATGAACCGTCATTTCGTTCTGACTTTTGTTTTGGCGCATGATGTTACCCAAAAAGTCTGCAACTTTTTGGTATCATGCTAAGGGGGTGCCACAGCCATGCTCGACCCGATCGTGAACTTCTTCACCCGGATCTTCCAATGGATCGGCCGTGGCATCGGCTTCGTCATCGGCGTCATCCTGTGGCCGTTCATGTGGGTCGGCCGCTGGTACGGGCAGCGCGGCTGGATCCTCAAGGCGGTGGTCGGCCTTGCCCTCCTGGTGCTGATCGGCCTCTACGCCAATTTCTTCTACGCCACGCAGTGGTGGAACAATTTCAACCCGAGCTATCCCGACACCTACACGTTCGAGAAGCGCGACGTTTCCGCCGGCGAGCAGGTTTCGGCCGGCAGCGGCACCGACACGGCCAAGACCTGCGGCAACTCGGCCATCGCCCAGGTCGCCGCCGATCTTACGGATTTCAACGTCAACCAGAATGCCTGGATCTCGTCGATGATCCTCTACAAGCTCGGCCTGTTCGGCATCAACTGGGACAACACGCCCTGGATGGACAACAAGGCTTCCTTCCAGCGCGGCATCAACCAGGCGGTGCGGCGCACCGCGACCGAGCTTGCCGACAATCTCGGGCGCGTGCGTACGACCTCGCAGATCGACGCCGACCTGCAGGATGCGCGCGGCAATCTGCAGTTCGACGAATACACCTGGTATTTCGGCCTGAGTCCGTTCGGCCCGAAGACGCCGACGCCGAGCTATTACCGCGACGCGGTGCGCAAGCTGCGTTCCTTCAACGCTCGGCTTGCCTCCTGCCAGGCGACCTTCGACGCCCGCGCCGACAACCTCAAGCAATATATCGACCGCATCGCCTCGGACATCGGCTCGACCTCCGCCATCCTCAAGGAACGCGCCGAGAACCACAACAATGGCTGGTTCGACACCCGCGCCGACGACCGCTTCTGGTTCGCCTACGGCCAGCTCTACGCCTATTACGGCCTGATGAAGGGCGCCCAGGCCGACTTCGAGGGTGTGATCAAGGAAAAGCACCTGCAGAACCTGTGGGATACGATGGATCAGCAATTCGTGTCGGCGCTGCGCATCCAGCCTTTCATCATCGCCAATGGCCGCGAGGATGGCTGGCTCCTGCCGACGCATCTGACGACGATGGGCTTCTATATCCTGCGCGTTCGCTCCAACATGGTCGAAATCAGCAACGTGCTGACGCAATAGCGCCGTCTCGAGGCGACAGGGCGATGGCGGATTTGCGTCGTCGCCCCTGTCGCTTTTCGCGCATTAGGCGGCTGTTTTGAGACGGCGGAGCGGCATCCGCTCTGGCTTCTATACGGCGCAACGACCGGGCCCGAGATGACTGCCTTGAAGAGGCCCGGCGACAGGAACGCTCTTTCTTAACAGGAAACATAGTTGCATGGAAGTTGACGCCGTGACAGCGACAGGGTTACATGCCCTTGCGTCCGGGCGGCGTTTCGACCATGCACGAATAATCGAACCCCTCCCCTCCACCGCTCACTCCAGAGGAAAGCCGTCATGGCCGAAGTGAAGTCCGACATCGAGATCGCCCGCGCCGCCAAGAAGAAACCGATCCAGGAGATCGGCGCCAAGATCGGCATCCCGAACGAGCATCTCTTACCCTATGGCCACGACAAGGCGAAGGTCTCGGCCGATTTCATCAAATCGGTGAAGGGCAACAAGGACGGCAAGCTGATCCTGGTCACCGCCATCAACCCGACGCCGGCCGGCGAAGGCAAGACGACCACCACGGTCGGTCTCGGCGACGGCCTCAACCGCATCGGCAAGAAGGCGATCATCTGCATCCGCGAAGCCTCGCTCGGCCCGAACTTCGGCATGAAGGGCGGCGCCGCCGGCGGCGGCCTAGCCCAGGTCGTGCCGATGGACGACATGAACCTCCACTTCACCGGCGACTTCCACGCCATCACCACCGCCCACAACCTGCTTTCGGCGCTGATCGACAACCATATCTACTGGGGCAACGAGCTCGGCATCGATATCCGCCGCGTCGCCTGGCGCCGCGTCATGGACATGAACGACCGGGCGCTGCGCGAGATCATCTGCTCGCTGGGCGGCGTCGCCAACGGCTTCCCGCGCGAGGCCGGCTTCGACATCACCGTCGCTTCCGAAGTGATGGCGATCCTGTGCCTGGCCACCGACCTCAAGGACCTCGAGAAGCGCCTCGGCGACATCATCGTCGCCTACCGCCGCGACAAGTCGCCGGTCTATGCCCGCGACCTCAAGGCCGACGGCGCCATGGCGGTGCTCTTGAAAGACGCCATCCAGCCCAATCTGGTGCAGACGCTGGAGAACAACCCGGCCTTCGTGCATGGCGGCCCGTTCGCCAACATCGCGCATGGCTGCAACTCGGTCGTCGCCACCACGACGGCGCTCAAGCTTGCCGACTATGTCGTCACCGAAGCCGGCTTCGGCGCCGACCTCGGTGCCGAAAAGTTCTTCGACATCAAGTGCCGCAAGGCAGGGCTGAAGCCGGCTGCCGCCGTCATCGTCGCCACGGTGCGCGCCATGAAGATGAATGGCGGCGTCAAGAAGGAAGACCTCGGCAAGGAAAACATCGAGGCGGTCAGGAAGGGCTGTGCCAATCTCGGCCGCCATATCGAGAACATCCGCCAGTTCGGCGTGCCGGCGGTGGTTGCCATCAACCACTTCTATTCCGACACCGAGGCCGAAATCCAGGCGATGAAGGACTATGTCGCCTCGATGGGTGAGGAGGCGATCCTGTGCAAGCACTGGGCGCAGGGCTCGGCCGGCATCGAGGATCTCGCCAACAAGGTGGTGGCGCTCGCCGAATCCGGCGCTTCGCAGTTCGCGCCGCTCTATCCGGATGAGATGCCGCTGTTCGAGAAGGTCAACACCATCGTCCAGCGCATCTACCGCGGCTCCGAGGCCATCGCCGACAAGTCGGTGCGCGACCAGCTCAAGACCTGGGAGGAAGCCGGCTACGGCAAGCTGCCGGTCTGCATGGCCAAGACCCAGTACTCGTTTTCGACCGACCCGAACCTGCGCGGCGCGCCGACCGGCCATACGGTGCCGATCCGCGAGGTCCGGCTCTCGGCCGGCGCCGGCTTCGTCGTCATCATCTGCGGCGAGATCATGACCATGCCGGGGCTGCCCAAGTCCCCGTCTTCGGAAAAGATCTTTCTCAACGAGCAGGGTCAGATCGAAGGCCTGTTCTAAAGCAATTCCAGGAAAAGTGCGCAGCGGTTTTCCGTCCGGAATTGCGTAAGAACTAAGAGATAGAGCGGTTCGCCGTTTCCGTGAAACGGTGAACCGCTCTAAGCACCCTCAGGCTGGAAACGATCAAGGGCGCCGCCTCATCGCGGCGCCCTTTTTGCGTCGCCGGCTTTCATGCCACCGTGGGCGAGCCGAACTTCTTGATGCCGGCGACCGACATCGAGACGAACTGGTCGAGGATGGCGAAGAAGATATCCAGGCTGAAGCCGAACAGGAAAGCGAAGGTGAACAGGCTGAAGCCTATGCCGGTCACCTCGCCGCCGAGCTTGGTGCCGGGCGCCATGAACCAGGCGAGGATCATGCCGGCAAGCCCGCCGAGCGCGATCCGGTGGATGAGGCGCGACAGCGGCGGATTGGGCAGAAGCGGGTTCAGGATCATGCGCATGTGGAACATGATGCCGCCAAGCGCGCCGTAGAGCGCGGGCAGGATCCACAGCGCATAAGGGCTGAGGACCTCGCTCAGCGTCTTGGCCTGCAATGTCAGCGTCGAGATCGAATTCGGCGTGATGGTGATGACGCCTTCGCATTGCAGGTCGCGTGTCGCCTCGTCGAAATCCGCGTTCACGTCTTCCAACTGGCCGGCCGTGGCGGCGGCGCTCACGGCTTGCACGCCGCCTTGAATATTGCCGTTATTCCTGCAATCGAAATCCGACTGCTTGAGCGGCTGGCTGTTTTCGGCCCCGCCTTGCTGTTGCGCCAGCGCGACCTGCTGACCGCAGAACTGGTCTATGGCCATCTGCCTGGGGTTCGAGAAATCAAGCGGCGCGCCCGCTTTGGCCGAAGAAGCTGAAAGCTTGCAATAGGCCCATTGCATGCCCCAGAGCGGAAACGGCGCCTCCTGCGTCATGAACCCCTGCGCCCGCACCAGCAACGAGGAAAAACGCTGGTCGAGCGAATGCAGGCTGTCGACGGAATTGTAATAGGCGTCTTTCAGCAGCGTTAGGTCGGTCGTCGACGCCTGCTGGGCGGTGGCCGAGCTCAGTTGTTTCTTGGTCGCCCAGACCTGCCTGATCGACTGCCCGAACCGGGCGCTGAAATCGTTGTTGTCGATCTCCTGCAGCTCCGCGTTGATCGAGACGCCCCTGTTGTAGACATAGGTCAGCTTGCCGATGACGATCATCATCGTCACCGACAGGGCGATGAGAAAATAGGTCGCGAGCGCGGTCCGCCGCGACATGTCGCCCGGCGACCAGCCGGTGCGCAGCGCAGCCAGCGTGGAAAACGGCACGGTGTTGGAACAGTCGTTGAGCACCGTCTGGAGTTTGACGACCTCGGGCTGGCTTGCCGTCGCATCATTGAGCTTTTCCGCATCGCCGATCGCGGCGAACAGCGCGCTATCCTTGAACACGCCGTAGCGGCCATAGCCGGCAACCAGCTTGGCGTCGGCAAGCAACCCGGAGACGAGAGGATCGTGGATTGTCGTCATCGCGCCCCCCGACGACTAGCCCAGGTAACCCGGCACGAAACCATATTGCGACGGGCACCCGCAGGGATAGCCCGCTGGCCCGGGCGGCTGCGCCCAGCACCAGAAGAATTGGGTGAAGCAGATCGTACCCGGCGCATGCGGCGGAACTTGCGCGAAGGCGGGCCACGGCAGCAGCGCCGCGCCGATGGCGAGGATCAGGATGACCACGGTTCGTGCAACGCGCGCTTCCAATCCAGCCCCCAAAAGCCAACCGCGCTTACTCGCATGCGCGGCGACTTTGCGAAAATACCGGAACGGCTTCCGTGAAATGGCTCACGCAGGACCTGGAAATCGGCCGCCAAGGCAAAGGCACCGCATCCCGGCGGCGCCCTTGCTGCGCGAAAGCGTTCAGGACTAGGCAGCGTTCCGCTGCAAGGCCCGCTGGTTGGACGCGTAGATCGTGTCGCGCTCGGGCAGCCTCCCGGTCTTTAGGCAATCGATCCACTCGGCGGTCTTCAGCACCGCGGCGAAGCGCGACTGCAGAACCACGCTCACCACCCGGTGGATGTCCTCGGCCGACGCGTAGCCGGCGCTGTTGGCATAGGGCACAGAGCCGCTCGCATCCGACAGGAACTCGACCGCAAAACCCATATGCACTGCGTGGATGATGGTCGACAGATCGCAATTGTGGGTCATGTAGCCGACGACCGCGATCGTATCGATGGCGTTGGCGCGCAGCCAGGCCTCGAGATCCGTGCCGGTGAAGGCCGAAGGCAGTGTCTTTTCGACATAGTGGTCGCGGCCGCGCCGGGCGATCTCGGCATGCAGTTCACCGCCATGGCTGCCCTTGGCGAAGATCGGCGAGGTCTCGGGCGCCATCTGCTTGACGATGACGATCTTGATGCCGGCCGCCGCGGCCGCGTCCATGGCGCGCGCGACATTGGCGACGGTCTCGGCGAAAGGCGGATGCTGGATGGCGAGACTGCCGCCATCATAGTCGTTCTGGACATCGACGACGACAAGCGCGCGGCGCGGCTGGGTGGCTGGTGCTGACATAGCGGTTCTCCTTTCGACCGGGTTGATGACGCAAAGCTAGGCGGATGTTTCGGGTCGAGAAAGTGGCCCGATTGACATCGTTCGAAAGATTTGGGACATTCGACTTCCAACGGAACGATGCCTGCCATGAAGAACCCGATCATCGCCGCTGTCGCTTTCGACGGCATCAGCCCGTTTCACCTTTCCGTGCCGTGCCTGGTGTTCGGCGCCGATCGAACCAGGCTTGGGCTGCCGCGCTTCGACTTCCGCGTCTGCGCGATGGAGGATGGACCCATTCATACCGATGCGGGGCTGAGCATCGTCGTGCCACACGATCTTTCGGCGCTCGACGAGGCCGATATCGTCATCATCCCGAGCTGGAGGGATCTCGAGGACCCCCTGGCCGCGCCGTTCAAGGAGGCGCTGCAACGCGCGCATCGGCGCGGCGCGCTGATCGTTGGCCTGTGCCTCGGCACCTTCGCCCTCGCCGGCGCCGGATTGCTTGCCGGGCGCAAGGCGACCACCCACTGGGCCTATACGGACCAGTTGCAGAGGCTTCACCCTGACATCTCAATCGACGCCGACGTGCTCTATGTCGACGAGGGCGACATCATCACCTCCGCCGGCGTCGCCGCCGGGCTCGACTGCTGCCTGCACATCGTGCGTGCGCGCTATGGCGCGGACGCGGCGCTGCGGCTTGCCCGCCATGTCGTGCTCTCGCCGCACCGGCAGGGCGGGCAGGCGCAGTTCATCGAGCGCCCGCTTGCGCCGACGCCGAACGCCGACCGGTTCGCCAAGGCTCTCGATGATGTGCGGGCATCGCTCGGCGAAGCCCACAGCCTGGACAGTGTCGCCGAAGCGGCAGGCCTTACCCGCCGCACCTTCACGCGCCGCTTCCAGAAAACCACCGGCACCAGTTTCGGCAACTGGCTTGCCGACCAACGTCTCGCGTTGGCGCAAAGGCTGCTGGAGCAGACGGACAAATCGATGGACATGGTGGCCTTCGAAGCCGGCTTCGGCAGCGCCACCTCGCTGCGCCAGCATTTCGCCGCGCGGCTCAGAACCTCGCCGCGGCGGTACAGGCGCGAATTTTCGGGGCGGGTCGATCAGGAGGAGCACATGAAGCACGCGTAGAGAACAGCAAAGGGCGCCACACGGACGCGGCGCCCTTTGTGTTCTCCAGCTCATTCTTCAGGCAACGTCTTCCGGCGACGGCGCGCGCTTCCGGCCGGTGACCATCGCCCGAACCAGGTTCTCGTCATGGCGCAGGCTTGCCAGAACCACGCCGCCGACATGGAGCCCGATCAGCACCAGGATGCCATTGCCCAGAACCTTGTGCGTGTCCTCAACCCAGGCCACGCCCCACCAGGCGTCGGTGGTCTGCATCCATCCGGTCAACGCAATTCCCACAATGCAAATCACAAGCGCCAGCACCATGGCGCCGCCGGCAGGATTGTGGCCGAGATACCGCCTCTCGCGGCCATGCGCCATGTCGGCGAGATAAGATCGCACCGTGCCCGGCCCGCGGATGAATTGATCGAGGCGCGTATACCCGGAGCCGGCCAGCCCTGCGACAAGCCGCGAGGCGATCAGGACCGCGGCGCAATAGCCGGCCAGCTCATGCAGCTTCATGATTTCCCCGGATGAAAGCCACGCGGTCGCGACACATAGGACCAGCGACCAGTGGAAGAGGCGAACATAGGGGCTCCAGACCCTGACCGAGGTTTCCCGCGCCGAAACAGTGGCGTTCATGGCGATCAACCGTCGTCGGAATCGGCGCCCACCGACTCCAGCGTCTTGGGATTGAACACGCCTTCCAGCCTCTTGCCGTTGGCGTCGACCGCCTTGGCTTCGTAGCAGCCGTTTTCGGTCTTGATGCTGCGAACCTTCCAGCCCTCTCCTTCGAGCTTCTTTTGCAACGCCTCGCGCGGCTGCCATTCGTTGGTCGGCACATCGCATCTGTCGCCGGCGAAAGCCGGGCCGGCTACAGTCAATGCAAGCGCGGTCAGGATCAAACCCTTCATGTCGATTTCTCCATCGGCCAATTCCGATGCCGGGAACCTAGCTGCCGAAGCTGACAGCAACCTGAATGCTCTGCCCAAAAGACCGCGATTGGCTTTCGTTCAGGCTGCTGTCAGTCTCGTGCCGCATGGGCTGGTCATTATCCGGCGGAGACAGCAATGCGGGTCCTGTTGATCGAAGACGATCAGGTGTTGGGGGAGGCTGTCCGCGACCACGTCGCCGCCGATGGCCATGCCGTCGATTGGAGCGCCACCCTGACGGAAGGCCGTGACCACCTCAATGTCATTTCCTATGAGCTCGTGCTGCTCGATCTGCACCTGCCGGACGGAAAAGGCATCGAGTTTCTGAAAACGCTGAGACGCGAGAGCAACGATACGCCGGTGATCATACTGACGGCGCGCGACCAACTCTCCGATCGAATTGAGGGGCTGAACTCCGGGGCCGACGACTACCTGGTGAAGCCGTTCGATCTCGGCGAGTTGTCCGCGCGCCTGGCCGCCGTGGCGCGGCGCTACGCCGGAAACCCCAACCCGCTGATCCGTCTGGGACCGGTCGAGATCGACCAGGCGCGCCGCGTTGTTGTCATCAATGGCAAGGAAACGATGCTGACCAGCCGCGAATGGGCCGTGCTCGAGCAGTTCCTGCGGCGGCCTGGCGTCACTGTCGGCAAGGCTCAGATCGAGGACGCTCTTTACGCCTTTGGCGCGGAGATCGAAAGCAACACGGTCGAGGTCTATGTCAGCCGCTTGCGCAAGAAGATCGGCCGTGACGCGATCACAACGGTCAGGGGGCTAGGCTACCGCCTGGCAGCCCAATGAGAATGTTTGACAGCCTTGTCAGCCGGCTCGTTCTGGCGCTGACCGTGGTTACCGTCGCGTTCGGAGTGGTCGCGGCAGCCACCGGAAGCTACACGCTGCATCGCGAGATCAACGAAGCCATGGACAGCTCGATGCAGGAAGCTGCGCGAAGACTGCTGCCATTGGTCATCGACGATCTGTTCGAGCGTGACGAACCTCAATCTCCGCGCAGGCTTGCGGAAGCCGTTTCGGAAGATGACGGCGGGAGACTTGCCTTCCAGGTGCGCAACGGCGAAGGGCGGGTCCTCATGGGTTTGTACGGCGCGCCAGTCGAGCCGCTGACTGAGCGCCTTGCTCAAGGTTTCTCGGAACAGGCCGGCTGGCGCGTCTACACTGAGCCGGCCATCCGCGGCTCGCTCTTCGTCCAGGTCGCCGAGCGGGACACTCGCCGCAACGAGGAGACTCTCGAGGCAGCGACCGGCTTCCTGGTACCGATGATCATCCTGACGCCACTCAGCGCAATTGTCGCCTGGCTGTCCCTGGCGCACTCGCTCAGGCCGATAGCCACCCTGCGCAACGAGATCAAGGCTCGCCACGGCGACCATCTCGCGCCCATTCGCACCGAGGGCCTCCCGTCGGAACTTGCTGCCATTGCGGCCTCCGTCAACAGCTTGATGCAACGCCTGGATATCGCGCTTGACGCAGAGAAGGAGTTCACCGCGAATGCCGCACACGAGTTGCGCACGCCCATCGCCGGCGCGCTCGCGCAGACCGAACGCCTGATCGCCGAAGCGGCCGACGAGGCCGGGCGAAAGCGGCCGCGTCAGATTAAGGCGGCGTTGTCCCGCCTCGCCCGCCTGTCCGAGAAACTGATGCAATTGGCGCGCGCCGATGCCGGTATCGCCGCCGGTGGCAAGGCGAGCGATCTCGCTTCAGTCGCGGCTTTCGTGGTCGACGACTTCGAACAGCATGCTGAAAATCGCGGCCGTCTTCGCCTCGAAGTGCCCACGAAAGGCGCGACGCAGGTTCCGATCGATCCTGACGCCCTGGCGATAGTCCTGCGCAATCTTATCGAGAATGCGCTGCTGCACGGCGCTGGGAATAAGCAGGTGGTCGTGCGCGTTAGCGACGACGTCGCGCTGAGCGTGATCAACGAAGGTCCGGTGGTCCCCGCCACGGCCGATCTCGTCAAACGCTTCGAACGCGGCGCAACGCGCGCTGCGGGGTCCGGTCTCGGGCTGGCGATCGTCAACCGGATTTTACAGCAGGTCGGTGCGACGCTGGTGCTGAACTCACCGGCGTCTGGCCGGAAGGACGGCTTCGAAGCGACGGTATGCTTCCAACCGCGTGGCGTCAGCGCGGCGTGACCGCCCGTGCCGGGTTGCCGATGACGGTTGTGTTGGCCGGGACGTCGCGAGTCACCACCGCGCCCGCGCCGACGATGGCGCCCGCGCCTATGCTGACGCCGGCGAGGATCACCGCGCTGCCGCCGATCCAGGCATTGTCGCCGATCGTCACCGGTTTTGCGATCTCCAGCCCGGCCAGCCGTCCAGTGGCTTCACGATGATGCTCGGCGCAGTAGATCTGCACATTGGGCCCGAGCAGCGTCCCCTTGCCGATGCGCACCGGCGCGGTGTCGAGGATGGTGCAGCCGGCATTGAGGAAGACGCCCTCGCCGAGGAACAGGTTGAAGCCATAGGCGCAATGGAACGGCGCCTCGATGCGCGCCCCTTCGCCCGCGCCGCCGAGCAGCGCCCGCAAGGCCGGGGCGATATTGCCGCGCTGCCTGGGCGGCAGACCATTGTGCTCGAACACCGCATCGCGGGCGGCGACGCGCAAGTCCTCCAGCTCATCGTCGATGCAGGTGTACCATTCGCCAGCCGCCATCTTCTTTCGTTCGCTCGTCGTCATGGCGGCACCTCCAGATCCGTCTGCTGCCAAAGCATAATCCATTGTCGGACAAAAGCCGTGGCCAAAAGCCTGGCCTATGCTAGCCTGCCCTGCCGGAACCGCGCGAGGTTCCGATTTTGAGGGGTCGATCATGCTCTACATTCTTGCACTGCTGATAGGCGTCGTTGCCGGCCTGCGCGCCATGACCGCGCCCGCGGCCGTTGCCTGGGGTTCTTATCTCGGCTGGCTGCCGGTCGCCGGCACCTGGGCCAGCTTCATGGGGCACTGGATCGCCGTCAGCATCTTCACCATCCTGGCCATCGTCGAGCTGGTCACCGACCAGCTGCCGTCGACGCCGAGCCGCAAGGTGCCGCAGCAATTCGGCGCCCGCATCGTGACGGGAGCCTTCTCCGGCGCGGTGATCGGCGCCACGGCCGGCGCCACCATCGGTGGCCTGGTCGCCGGCGCGATCGGCGCGGTGATCGGCACACTGGGCGGCGCGGAAGCGCGTGCGCGACTGGCCGCGGCTTTCGGCAAGGATCCGCCCGCCGCCTTCATCGAGGATGCGGTGGCTATCATTGGCGGCCTGCTCATCGTCGCGGCGGTCGCATGAGCGCGAAGAGCTTCGACGCCATCGTCATCGGCGCCGGCCAGGCCGGGCCGCCGCTGGTCGGCAGGCTCGAGGCAGCCGGCATGAAGGTCGCGCTGGTCGAACGCAAGTTCATCGGCGGCACCTGCGTCAACACCGGCTGCATGCCGACCAAGACGATGGTGGCGAGCGCCTATGCCGCGCATCTCGCCCGCCGCGCCGCCGACTATGGCGTCGCGCTCTCAGGCCCCGTCGGCGTCGATTACAAGCGCATCAAGGCGCGCAAGGACAAGGTCACCAACGACGCCCGCGGCAACCTCGAAAAATGGATCGGCGGCATGAAGGGCTGCACGCTCTATCGTGGCCACGCGCGCTTTGAATCCGCCAATACGGTGCGCGTCGGCGACGAGCTGCTGACGGCGCCGAAGATCTTCCTCAACACTGGCGGCCGCGCTTCCGTGCCCGACCTGCCCGGCATCCATGACATCCCCTATCTCACCAATTCGTCGATGATGGATCTCGATGTGCTGCCCAGCCATCTGATCGTCGTCGGGGGCAGCTACATCTCGCTCGAATTCGCCCAGATGTTCCGCCGCTTCGGGTCCGAGGTCACGGTGATCGAGAAGGCGCCGCGGCTGACCGGCCGCGAGGACGAGGACACCTCCGCGGCCATCCTGTCCATCCTCGAGAACGAAGGCATCGCCGTTCATGTCGGCGCCAGCAACATCAGCTTCGCCAGACAAGGCGCCAACATCGCTGTGGCCTTCGACGCCGGCACGACGCCGGCGGTCGGCTCGCATGTGCTGCTGGCGCTCGGCCGTGTTCCAAACACCGATGATCTCGGCCTCGACAAGGCCGGCGTCGCGGTCGACCAGCGCGGCTACATCACCGTCGACGACCAGCTGCGCACCAACGTGCCCGGCATCTGGGCGATGGGCGACTGCAACGGCAAGGGCGCCTTCACCCACACCTCCTACAACGACTTCGAGATCGTCGCCGCCAACCTGCTCGACAACGATCCGCGCAAGGTCAGCGACCGTATCGAAGCCTATGCGCTCTATATCGACCCGCCGCTCGGACGCTGCGGCATGACGGAAGCCGCCGTGAAGAAATCCGGCCGCCGCGCGCTCGTCGGTCAGCGGCCGATGACCCGTGTCGGCCGCGCGGTCGAAAAAGGTGAGACGCAGGGCTTCATGAAGATCCTCGCCGATGCCGACACCGGCGAAATTCTCGGCTGCTCGGTGCTCGGCCCGGGCGGTGACGAGGCGATCCACTGCGTGCTCGACCTCATGTACGCCAAGGCGCCGATCTCGACACTCGCGCGGGCGATGCACATCCACCCCAATGTCTCGGAATTGCTCCCCACGATCGCCCAGGAGCTTAAGCCGCTGGTCTAAGCCTGGCAGCGGCGTTCTCCCGTTTCTGCATTGCTGCGTTGCAACAATGGCGCTTGTGCGCCGGGCACATCAAAAGCCAGTCTCGAATTTGAACCGATTCAGTCCGGATATCCCATGCCGCTGCCGATCCTAGCGCTCGCCATTGCATCCTTCTGCATCGGCACCACGGAATTCGTCATCATGGGCCTGCTGCCGGAAGTGGCTGCCGATCTCGGCGTCTCGATCCCGTCGGCTGGCCTTCTGGTGACCGGCTACGCGCTGGGCGTCGTCTTCGGCGCGCCGATCGTCGCCATGGCGACCGCGCGCTTGCCGCGCAAGCCTGTGCTTGTCGGTCTCGCCGCCCTCTTTGTCATCGGCAACCTCTTCTGCGCCATCGCGCCGAACTACTGGCTCTTGATGGCGGCGCGTGTCTTCACCGCGTTTGGCCACGGCGCCTTCTTCGGCATCGGCTCCGTCGTTGCGGCGAGCCTCGTGCCGCGCAACAAGCGGGCGAGCGCGATCGCGCTGATGTTCGCCGGACTGACGCTCTCCAACATCCTCGGCGTTCCCGCCGGCACGGCGCTGGGCGAGGCTTTCGGCTGGCGCGCCACCTTCCTCGCCGTCGTCGGCATCGGCCTCATCTCGGTCGCGGCCATCGCCTGGCTGGTACCGTCGGATGTCGCCGAGCCCAGCGGCGGCGGCCTGGTCGGCGAATTGCGCGTGCTGGGCAAGCTGCAGGTCTGGCTGGCGATGCTAATCGCCTCGCTCGCTTCCGCCAGCCTGTTCGCGGTCTTCACCTACATCAAGCCTTACCTCACCGGCGTCTCCGGCCTGTCGACGGCAACCGTCACCTGGGTTCTGCTGCTCTTCGGCGCCGGTATGACCATCGGCAACATCATCGGCGGCAGGCTGGCGGACTGGAAGCTGATGCCGACGGTGATCGCCACGCTGCTCGCCATGGCCCTGCTGTTCGTCGCCTTCACGGAGCTCGGCGCCATCGCAAGCGTGGCCGTGGCCATCGTCTTCCTGTGGGGGATGCTGATCTTCATCGTCGTGCCGCCTTTGCAGATCCGCGTCGTCGAGGCGGCCGCCGAAGGACCGAACCTGGCCGCCACGCTCAACCAGGGCGCCTTCAATGTCGGCAATGCCGGCGGCGCCTGGATCGGCGGCCTCGCCATCTCGCTCGGCGTATCCTACGCCAACCTGCCGCTGGTGGGCGCGGCGCTCGCGCTTCTCGCGGTCGCTGTGGCCGTGTTGTCGCAGGCGCTCGACCGCCGGACGGCCATGCAGCCGCAGCCGGCTGAATAACGCTCGGCGTTCCCGCCGTAGCGGCCTCCGCGTCTTCTCCGTAGCCACCCTGCCCTGACAGCCCGCACAGCTGGACCACTCGACAGCCCGGTCGCAAAAATGCATGGGTGAAACCGCTTCACGCGGAGGTACCCATGCAGAAGACGATCGAACGCATCGCCGGCGACAGCGAGGGCGTCGTTTACGAATTTCCGGTCCTGCGCTTCGAGGGCAAGGACAAGGCGGCCCCTTCCGCCTATCTGCAGGCCGCTCTCCATGCCGGCGAGTTGCCGGGCGTGGTCGCCATCGACGCGCTGATGCCGATGCTTGCCAAGGCGGAGGCCGAGGGCCGCATCAAGGGTCCGATCACCATCGTGCCCTGGGCCAACCCGATTGGCCGCGCGCAATATCATTTCGGCGAGCACCAGGGCCGCTTCAATCTCGGCACCCGCACCAACTTCAACCGCTCCTTTCCTATGCTTGCCGCGCCCGACGCCAGGCTTCTGCCGGATGTCAGCCTTGGCGGCGCCGATCGCCGGCTGAAGAACCGGCTCGTCCAGCTTTCGCTTGGACAGGACATCGTCCTCGACCTTCACTGCGACGATGAAGGCCTTGCCTATCTCTACATCCACACCAGCCTGTGGCCGCATATGGCCGATTGCGCGGCGGCCATGGGCGCCGAAGCCGTCCTGCTGTGGAGCGAGGAGAACAGTGGCACCTTCGAAGGCGCTTCGATCATGCCCTACCAGAATGCGCCCGCAGGTGTGGCACGCTTCAACCGCCGCGCCGTCACCACGGTCGAATATCGCGGCATGCTCGATGTCGACGGCGCCCTGGCCACGTCCGATGCCGAGGGACTCTACCGCCTGCTGGTGACGCGTGGCGTCGTCCAGGACTCGTCCGTGCCGAAATTCGAGAGATTTTCCGGACCGGTCATACCGCTGGAAAACATCGACATGATGCCCTCGCCCAGGTCCGGTGCCATCCTTTACGACGTCAAGCCTGGCGACCGCGTCAAGAAAGGCGACAAGCTGGCGACGATCGTGCATGCGCCCGGCGAAGCTGGCGGCCGCACCGAAGTGTTTGCCCCGCAATCGGGCTTCATCCTGACCCGCCGCTCGCGCCGCATCATCCGCGCCGGCGAGGATCTGCTGAAGCTCGCCGGCGACGCCCGGAGCACCGACGCGCGCTCCGGCACGCTGGAGGACTGAAGCGCTCGCGACAATGTTTCGGATCAGAGGCCGCGCAGGCTCTCCAGATTGTGCACATGGACATGGTCGCCGGCGGCGACGGGCGCCGTCAGCCGGCCGATGACTTCGCCATATTTGCGCACCTTGGCGCCGGCCGGCAGATCACGCAGCGCCAGCTTGTGACCGGCATCGAGCGATGCGCCGGCCGTAAGCACGAGCCCTTCGCGGGCGCCGCGCGTCGCGACGCTCGCCCCTGCCTCCACCGGCCCGACCAGCACCGCGACATCGTCGTCGGCATGCAGCACGATGGCGCCCGGCCGGCTCATGCGCTTGCCAGCCGTACCTGCACGCCGGCTGCGTCTTCCCTGAGCTTCAGCACCGCACCGACATCCTTGCCCGCCATGCCGGCCTCCATCGTCTCGCCAAGCACCGCAAGCGTGGCGGCGCCGACCGGCGCCTCCAGGCCGAGCGCCTCGTTCATCGCCAACGCCAGGCGGCAGTCCTTGTGTGCCAGCTTGACCATGAAGCCCGGTTCGAAGTCGCCCTTGAGCGCACGATTATGCATGGCGACCGCAAGCTGCTGGTTCCAGGCCATCGTCGTCTTGAGCACGCTGATCATCGTGTCGAGCGTCAGCCCCGCCTTGGCGCCGGCGACCAGCGCCTCCGAGCTCGCGGTGATCAATACGCTCGCCAGGAGATTATTGGTGAGCTTCATCGCCTGCCCCATGCCGAGCGCGCCGCAATGGATGAGGTCCGCACCCATTGCCGACAGGACGGGGCGGGCGCGCTCCAGCACAGCAGCATCACCGCCGATCATCAATGTCGATGTGCCGGCAATCGCATGCTCGACGGTCTTGCCCACCGGGCTGTCGATCATGTCGACGCCGCGCTGGGCGAGCCACGCGCCGATCTTTTGCGTGGTCTGCGGGTCGATCGTGCTCATGTCGATATAGAGGCTGCCGGATTTCAGCCCATGGCCGATGCCGTTCTCGCCGAGCACGGCCGCCTCGACGTCGGGCGCGTCCGGCAGCATGGTGATGACGACCTCCGACCGCTCCGCCACCTCACGCGGCGAAGCCGCCGCGCGGGCGCCCGCGTCGACGAGTTTCGCCACCGACGCGGGATTGAGATCGAAGACGGTGAGCCCAAATCCCGCCTTGAGCACGTTTCGGGCCATCGGAGCGCCCATGGTTCCAAGCCCGACAAAACCTACTTCGGTCATCAATGCTTCCTTTTCGCTGAGTTTCTTAGGAATGCGCCTGCTCAGGAAGGCGCCTTCCACTGGTCGAGCTGCCAGGCCGGCAGGCCGCGCAGGTCCTTGGCGCTCTTGTCGGTAAAGCCGCTTTCGTCCGGCACCTTGCCCGTCCCCTCATAGGCCTTCTGCAGCAGCGGAGCCGCCTTGCCGAAGGCGGCCTTGACCTGATCCCAGCTCAACGCCTCGGGGATCATCTTGCCGGCCACCATGAACTGGGAAATCTGGCTGACCGCGGCCGCGTCGCCTTCCGTCGGCCAGATCCAGCCGCGCTGGAAAAGCACTTCGTCGCCGATGACCTTGGCGCCGAGCGCGGGATCGAGGCCCCAATATTTGTTGACCGATTGCGAGATGTCCTTCGGATCGACCTTCTGCAGTTCCGCCAGCGCCCGCTGCGCGGCGACCAGGAAGGCCTGGCCGATCGGCGCGTCGTCGCCGACGATTCGGTCGCTGCAGATCCAGAAGGAGCGGTGCAGATAGTAGCCGTCGGGATAGAATTTCGATTTCTTGACGCCCGGCAGCAAATGCCCTTCGCCCTCGCCCGCCGGTCCGCTGTAGCCGGCCTCGGTGTAGCCGAAGGAATTCATGATGCCCGTAAGTCCCGTCTCGGCATTGGCCTTGAGGAAGGCCGGGTAGATCACGACCGACGCGTCCATGCCTTCCGGCAGCGATGCCGCCACCGCCTGGGTCGGCGTGTTGACGATGTTGATGTTGAAGGCGCGCGGATCGGCGTCGCCCAATTCCTGCAGCAGCATCTGCGAGAGCGCGTTGTAGGGGTCGCCGCCGACCAGCGCGCCGACCGTCTTGCCCTTCAGGTCCTCGATGTTCCTGATCGGCGAGCCCTTGCGGGTCGCCAGCACCATGCGCATGTGGCCCTCGCCCACGGTCAGGATGTTGATCGGCTGCGCCTGAGACAGCAGGCGAACGATCGGCGTGTTGCCCCACATGCCGATGTCGAGATCGCCCGAGACGAAGGCCTCGACCATGGGCAGGGCCGAGGGGTAGTCGCGCCAGTCGACGGTCAGGTCGTAGCCGAGCTCGCTTGCTGCCTTCTCCAGCATCTTCTCGTTGATCATGCGCTGCGTCAGCGGCGAATTGCCGGCGGCGTAAGGCTGGCGCCCGATCGAGACTTTCGCCGTCTTGCGGTCCTGCGCCCGCACGATCGCGGGCATGGCGAGGGCGCCCGCGGCGGCGCCCGCAAGGAACATGCGGCGGGTGAAGATGCTCTGCGTGGATCTTGTCATGACATTCCTCCGTCCTGTCGTGTCAGTTCATCGTTGCGCGGTACGCTTCTTCGCGGATCAGCTCCCAGATCGACTGGCAGAGCCTGGCGAAATCGCCGGAGCGGCGGGTCGCGTCGCCGCGCGGCCTCGGCAGGTCTATGTCGACGATCTGCTTCAGCCGGCCGGGATGGCTGCTCAGCACCGCCACCCGGTCGGCCAGGAACACGGCCTCGTCGATGGCATGCGTGATGAACACGACCGTGCGCCGCTCCGACGCCGGGCGGTCCTGCCCCCAGATCCGCAGCAGTTCGTCCTGCAGGATGACGCGGGTCTGCGCGTCGAGCGCGGCCAGCGGCTCGTCCATCAAGAGGATCTCCGGCTCGCTCGCCATCAGCCGCGCCAGCGCCACGCGCTGGCGCATGCCACCCGAGAGCTGGTGCGGATACTTGTCCTGCGAACCCTTGAGCCCGACCATCTCGATGGTGCGCTCGACGCGCTCGGTTCGCTCGGCCGGCGAAAGCCCATTCCCGGCCGGCCCATAGACCAGCCCGAACTCGACATTGCCGCGCACCGTGCGCCAGGGAAACAGCGCGTAGTCCTGGAACATCACGCCGCGCTCGGCGCCCGGCCCCTCGATCGGCTTGCCGTTGAGCGCCATGGTGCCGGACGTCGCGGGCTCGAGACCGGCCAGCATGTTGAGCACCGTCGTCTTGCCGCAGCCCGAGGGTCCGACGATGGCGAGGAACTCGCCGTCCCTGATGTCCAGCGACAGCTTGTCGACGGCGACGACCGAGCCGCCGAAGGACTTGCTGACGCTATCGAGCCGGATCTTCGGCGCGCTCATAGGCGGCTCCACGGTACGGTGATGGCAAGCGCCCAGCGCAGGGCGCGGTCGAGGGCGAAGGCGACGATGCCGACCGCGATCATGCAGACGACCATGCCGTTCAGGTCGATCGAGTAGGCGTAGAAGACGAACATCATCTGGCCGATGCCGCCGCTGCTGCCGGACTTGGCGCCGACGGCGAGCTCGGCGGCGATGATCGCCGTCCAGGCGATCCCCAATCCGATCCGCATGCCGACGAGGATCGACGGCAAGGCCGCCGGCAGGAGCACCACGCGCATGCGGGTGAGCGGCTTAAGCCCCATGGTCAGCGCGGCGCGCATCAGGCTGGGCTCGATGCGCTTCACGCCCGAGATGGTGTTGATCAGGATCGGGAAGAAGGCGGCATAGGCGACGATCGCGATTGCCGCGCCCGAGCCCGACCCCAGCCAGAGGATGACGAGCGGCAGGATGGCGAGCGCCGCGATCGGCCGGAACGTCTCCACCAGCGGGTCGAGATTGCGCTCGACCGTCGGCATGCTGCCCATGGCGATGCCGAGCGGGATTGCCACGCATGCCGCGATGGCAAAGCCCGCAAAGACGCGCCCCAGGCTGGTGGCGAGACCGGCGAGCAGGTCACCGTCCCGCAGCATGGCAATCGCGGCTTCGACCACGGTGCTCGGTCTCGGCGCCTGGGCAGAGCCAGAAGCAAGAAGCTGCCAGCCGACAAGCAGCAGAACCGGAACGACGAGGCGAAGCGCCATGCGTTTCATCGCGCCGCCCCCGTCTGTGCCCACGGGGTCAGAACCTTCGAAAGCTGGCGCAGCCCCTTGTCGGTCAGGAAGCCGAGCACGCCGATCGTGACGATGAAGGCCATCACCGTCGGGGTCGACAACATGCTGCGATAATATTCGATCGCGTAGCCCAGCCCGTTCGGCGCCCCGACCAGCTCGGCGGCGACGACGGCGGTCCACGACGCGGCGACGGCAAGCCGCGCCGAAACCAGGATCGCCGGCAGCGCCGCCGGCACGATGACGCGCCGCATGATCGTCGGCCCCGACAGGCCCATCGTGCGCGCCGCGGCGATCAGGCGCTTATCCACCGCGGCGGCGCCCGCGGCCGTGCCGACCAGCAACGGGAAGAACGCCGTGTAGAACATGATGAACAGCGGCAGGCGATGGCCGATGCCGAAGAGATAGAGCGCGAGCGGTATCCAGGCGATGCCGGCGATCGGCCGCAGCATCTCGACCGGCAGTTCGAGCAGATCGTTCCACAGCCGGCTGCGGCCCATCAGCAGGCCGAGCGGCACGGCAATCGCGGCTGCGGCGAGCAGGCTGGCCAAAAGCCTCGCCAGGCTGATCAGCGCGTTGCCGAACAGCTCGCCATTGAGCGCGGTGTCGCGAAGCGCTGCGGCGACCGCCAACGGCGACGGCAGCAGCAGTTTTGATGGCACGAAGAGCGATCCGACATACCAGGCAAGCACGAACAGCGCCATCGTGCGCAGATAGACCAGCGCTCCCCCAAACCGCGTTGAGCCGGCCGCCTTCGCCCCTGTCAAGGAGACCGCGCTCACAGCGAACCTCGTATCCGGGTCGGGACTTCCAGGCCCTCTCCCAATATCTCGCCGAAAGTGAGCGTGCCGCCGGCGACCTCGAAGATCGTCGCGAGCAGCCGGCACGCGGCCTCCTCGATCGTTTCGGCTCCTTCCGCGACCGGGCTGGCGTCGAAATCGATCTGCTCGGGCAGCCGGCGCGCGGTCTCGCGCCGGCCGGTTATCTTGATCGTCGGCGCGAGCGCGCTCGCCGTGCTGTTGCCGGGCCCGGTGGTGAACAGCATGAGCTGGGCGCCGGCGGCGGTGAAGCCGGTCATCGATTCCGGCGAAAAGGACGGGCCGTCCATCAGGTAAAGCCCGCCGGCAGGCGGCGGCTCGGCGACGGAGAGCATCCCGTCGATCGGGCAGCCGCCTGTCTTCGCCGCGGCCCCGAGCGACTTCTCCTCGATCGTGCTTAGCCCGCCGCGAATATTTTCCTCGCCGGGATTGTTGCCCGTCAGGCTGCGGCCCGACGCGCTGGCAAGGCTTTCCCGGCGCTCCACCGCACGCAGGATTCCTTGCGCGATCGACGGATCGCGGGCGCGGCCGGCCAGGATATGCTCCGCGCCCAGCCACTCGACGGTCTCGCCGGCGATGACGGTTGCGCCGCGCGACACCAGAAGGTCCACCGCGGCGCCGACGACCGGGTTGCTGATGAGGCCCGACGTCGCGTCGGAATGACCGCATTCGACGCCGACGACCAGTTTTGTTCCCGGCAGTGTTTCGCGGCGGGCGCGGGAGGCCTCGCGCCGCAGCGCGGCGCCTCGCCTGATGCCCTGCTCCAGGACCGAAAGCATATCTTCCTCCTGCTCGGCGAAGGAGACGCTGGCGACGGGCTTGCCGCCTTCCGAGATGCGGGCCGAAACCATTGCGGTCGCCGCCGCGTCGACACCGACGACCAGCACCGCGCCCACATTTGGGTTGCGCCCAAGACCCACAAGTTGATCAACGTGCAACCCGAGATCCGGTTCGATATGGCCCCTGCCGGCGCTCGTGGCCGCCAGCAGCGCGCCCTCCAGGCAGGCGGCGATCCGCTCGCTCACCCGCAGCGCAAGCCCGTTGATGCACAGGACAAGCACGTAATTGCGGATTCCGACGCTTCCATCGGCCCGGCTGAAGCCGCGAAAGGACGGCAGGCGATCGATTTCCCCTTTGTCGGAGGCAAGTGGAGGCATCTGGCGTTCCCGAACCGTCGCTGCAGGCGATCTCTTGGCAAATCTCATATTTGATCAAATGTTCCATTGGCAAGGGCAAAATTGACTTCTCTTGGTGGCCATGCGAGCAATATTTGCTCAAATCCGGGTAGCGGGGACATATGGCGCGAATTCCCGACGTTCAAAAACTGCTTCGTGACGACATCATCTCCGGAGCCATTCCGTTCGGCTCGCGGCTGAGGATCGACGAGTTGGCGAGCCGCTATGGCGTGAGCCATATGCCTGTGCGCGAAGCGCTGCGCGCGCTGAGCGGCACCGGCCTGGTGGTGCTGGAGCCCAATCGCGGCGCCCGCGTCAGGACGGTTCACATGTCCTTCGTGGTCGACCTTTTCGACATCCGCAGCGCCATCGAGACCATGCTTGCGCGGCGCGCCAGCGAGCGCCGCACCGCCGATCATCTGCGCGACCTGAAGGCGGCCGAGGAATTGCTCGAAGCCCGGGTCGCGAGCGAGGACTTCCTTGCCGTGCCGCATGCCAACAACGTCTTCCACGGCGTCATCAACGAAGCCGCCGGCAATCCCGGCGCGCTGTCGATGGTGGATCGCAACTGGCTTCTGGTGGCGGCGATCTGGCAGCGCTACGGCTACGATGAGGGGCGCTTCCACGGCGTCATCAACGATCACCGCCACATCATCCGCGCCATCGAGCGCCAGGATGCCGGCTCGGCGGCAGTTCTGATGGGGGCGCATATCGAGAAGGCCAAGCACGACCTTCTGGACAGGATCGCCGTCGATCCCAAGCCGGACATCGGCCTGCAGTGACCGCCGCCGACTTCGACGTCGCGGCGAAGACGGGCGACATTCTGGGCGAATCGCCGATCTGGCATCCGCAAACCGGCGAATTGTTCTGGGTCGACCTGCGCCGCCCTTGCCTGCACCGCCTGCAGCCGAAAAGCGGGACCGTGACCTCATGGCCGATGCCCGACGTGATCGGCTCCGTCGTCCCGCGGGCGAAAGGCGGGGTGGTCGTCGCGCTCAGGCACGACCTCCGCGCTTTCGATCCGCAGAACGGCCAGTTGAGCCGATTGACGACGGTCGAATACGGGCCACCGCAGCATCGCCTGAACGACATGAAATGCGATCCCGCCGGCGGCATCATCTGCGGCAGCATGTGGGATTACGGATTGCACCCGTCGGGCGCTCTCTACCGGATCGACGCGACAGGGGACCCGACCCTGCTACGCGGGCGGATCGCCGTGCCCAACGCACTCTGCTTCAGTCCGGATAAGCGAACGCTCTACTTCGCCGACACCAGGAAAGGCGACATCGAGCGCGCGGACTTCGATCCGGCGAGCGGCAGCGTCGGCCGATGGTCGACATTCGTCACGGCGCAAGCGGCGCCGGGTCGGCCCGACGGCGCCACTGTCGACGCCGAAGGCTTCCTGTGGAATGCGCGCTACCAGGGCGGCGCACTCGCCCGCTTCGCACCCGACGGCGCGCTGGACAGGCTGGTGCGGCTCCCGGTCAGCCAGCCGACCTCCTGCGCCTTCGGCGGCGAGGGCTTGAGGACCCTCTACGTGACCACCGCCACCCAGACGCTGAACGCCATGGAACGGGCCGAGCAGCCGCTTGCCGGCGCGCTCTTGGCGCTCGATGTCGGGGTGGCGGGCCTGCCGGAGCATAGCTTCGCCGGTTAGCGCCCAGATGCGGCTATTGCCAGCCGAGGTGACGTCCCCCTGTTGCCTGCAGGTCGATACCGGTGATGAAACTGCCGGCATCGGAGCACAAAAGCAGCGCCGCTCCGGCCATCTCGCTTGCCTCGCCTGCCCGTTGCATTGGCGCTGAGTTCTTCTGGATATCGGCCCATTTCGCCGCATCCTGGCGCCGCCAGCGATTGCGCTCGGTAATGACCAGGCCCGGCGACAGGTTGTTGATCGTCACGCCGTGCGGCGCATAGTCCTTGGCGAGGTTGAACGACAGATTGTGCTGCGCGCTCTTCAGCGCGGCATAGACGGCAAGATCGGATTCGGGGCGGGTCTGGTTGATGCTGCCGATCGTCAGCACCCGGCCCCAGCCATTGTCCTTCATGCCTGGTAGCGCCGCCTGGAGCAACTCGATCGTCGCCCTGAAATTGATCTGGATCTGGCGCTCCACCTGGTCGGCCGGCAATTCGAGGAAAGGCGTGCGGTACTGGATGGAGGCGCAGACGACCAGCACGTCGACGCCGCCGAGCGCAGCGATCGCCTCATGGACGCAGCGCGTCGCCTCGCCGGGCTCGGCGAAATCGGCGTCGATCGCCACCCCGCGCCGGCCTCTTTCACGGACCTCGCGCACCGCATCGGCGGCGGCGTCGGGCTGGCCGAACGCGATGTCGGCGGCGCGGGCCGAATGGACCGCCACATCGGCGCCGGCCTCCGCGAAAACCCTGACGATCTCGCGGCCGATGCTGACGCTGCCGCCGGTGACCAGCGCGCGCCGCCCGGCCATCGAGAAGCGGCGGGCCAGAAGCAAGGCGTTCTGCGTATCGATTTCGTCGTGCGGCATTCCCATTGGTCCTCGATTGATTTGATCATACTCGATCGTCGATCGTCACAGGGCCAGCCGAAATGTCAAGGATGGAGCTTCCAAGCTTTTCGGATTTTGATCAAATTCATGCTTCCTGAATTCACGCACAATCGATTGCTGGTCCCGCCATGCAAATCGACCGGCTGTCCATCTCGGCCGGCCGCGCGAAAATGCCGAACGCCGCCCGCGGCTCGCACGGAGGCCGCGGACGACTTGCTCCATCCGGCGCGTTCCCCGATTCCGCTTGCCGATCCGGTCATTCGCCGCTATGGGAGTCGCCATGAACATGCGTTCGAACAAGACCATTTGGTGGTGGGGCTGCTGACAGCGGCCTGTTCGTGCGCGTGCGCGTGAAAGTAGAGGGTGGCCGCAACGGAATGTCCGGGCGGCCATTTGTTTTTAGAGCCATTCCCGGGTCCGTTGCCCAAAACGCTGATGGAGACGGCAATGACGACTAAAGTTCTGGACAACGGGGCCGAGCGCTTCGTCACCGCTGGCGGCGTGACGATCACCCGAGAGCGCCACGACCGGCCCTATGAAGGCGCGATCGACGCTTATGTGGACGGCCTGAATTCGCGCCGCGGCGCCGTGTTCTCCTCCAACTACGAATATCCGGGCCGCTACACGCGCTGGGATACGGCCATCATCGATCCGCCGCTGGTGATCTCCGCGCGGGGACGCACGATGCGCATCGAAGCGCTGAACAAGCGCGGCGAGGTGTTGCTGCCGGTGATCGGCAAAGCGCTTGGTCAGTTGAGCGAAGTCACGATTGCCGAAACCTCGAAGACGCTCATTCGTCTCGATGTCGCCAAGCCCGGCCGTGTCTTCACCGAGGAGGAGCGCAGCCGCGTTCCGTCGGTCTTCACAGTGCTGCGCGCCATCACCGCGCTGTTCAAGACCGCCGAGGACGCCAATCTCGGCCTTTACGGCGCCTTCGGCTATGACCTCGCCTTCCAGTTCGATCCGGTCGACTACAAGCTCGAGCGCAAGGCAAGCCAGCGCGACCTCGTGCTGTTCCTGCCCGACGAGATCCTCGTCGTCGACCATTATTCGACCAAGGCCTGGACCGATCGCTATGACTATTCCGGCGACGGTTTTTCGACCGAGGGCCTGGCCCGCGACGCCCATGCCGAGCCATTCAGGACCGCCGACCGCATCCCGCCGCGCGGCGACCACGAGCCCGGCGAATACGCCAACCTGGTGCGGCGCGCCATGGAGAGCTTCAAGCGTGGCGACCTGTTCGAGGTCGTGCCCGGACAGATGTTCTACGAGCGTTGCGAGACCCAGCCTTCCGACATCTCGCGCAAGCTGAAATCGATCAACCCCTCGCCCTATTCCTTCTTCATCAATCTCGGCGAAAATGAATATCTGATCGGCGCCTCGCCGGAGATGTTCGTGCGCGTCAACGGCCGCCGCGTCGAGACCTGCCCGATCTCGGGCACCATCAAGCGCGGCGACGACGCCATTTCGGACTCCGAGCAGATCCTGAAGTTGCTCAACTCGAAGAAGGACGAGTCCGAGCTCACCATGTGCTCGGATGTCGACCGCAACGACAAGTCGCGCGTCTGCGAGCCGGGCTCCGTGCGCGTCATCGGCCGCCGCCAGATCGAGATGTATTCGCGCCTGATCCACACCGTCGATCACATCGAGGGCCGGCTGCGCGAAGGCATGGATGCCTTCGACGCCTTCCTGTCGCACGCCTGGGCGGTCACCGTCACCGGCGCGCCGAAACTGTGGGCCATGCGCTTCATCGAGCAGAACGAGAAGAGCCCGCGCGCCTGGTATGGCGGGGCGATCGGCATGGTCAACTTCAACGGCGACATGAACACTGGACTGACGCTCCGCACCATCCGCATCAAGGACGGCATCGCCGAGGTGCGCGCCGGCGCCACGCTGCTTTTCGACAGCGTTCCCGAGGAAGAAGAAGCCGAAACCGAATTGAAGGCATCCGCCATGCTCTCCGCCATCCGCGACGCCAAGACCGGCAACGCCACCGGAACCGAGCGCACCACCGCGCGCGTCGGCGACGGCGTCAATATCCTGCTCGTCGACCACGAGGACTCCTTCGTCCATACGCTCGCCAACTACTTCCGCCAGACCGGCGCCAATGTCTCCACCGTGCGCACCCCGGTACCGGAAGAGGTCTTCGAGCGTCTGAAGCCCGATCTCGTCGTGCTGTCGCCCGGACCGGGCACGCCGACGGATTTCGATTGCGCGGCCACCATCAGACGGGCGCGCGCCCGCGACCTGCCGATCTTCGGCGTCTGCCTCGGCCTGCAGGCGCTGGCCGAAGCCTATGGCGGCGAGCTCAGGCAATTGCACATCCCCATGCACGGCAAGCCGTCGCGCATCCGCGTCTCCAAGCCCGGCATCATCTTCTCAGGGCTCCCCAAGGAAGTGACCGTCGGCCGCTACCACTCGATCTTCGCCGATCCGGTGCGCCTGCCCGACGGCTTCGTGGTCACCGCAGAGACCGAGGACGGCATCATCATGGCCTTCGAGCACCGCAAGGAGCCGATCGCGGCGGTGCAATTCCATCCCGAGTCGATCATGACGCTCGGCCACAATGCGGGCATGCGCATCATCGAGAACATCGTTGCGCATCTGCCGCGCAAGGCCAAGGAAAAGGCCGCTTAGGGCGGCGTCCAGGAATGAGTGCGGCCATCATGACGACAACCCAGGAGACGAAGGCGGCGACACGGCAAAAGGTCGCCAGCCTTGCGTTCTGGTCGATTGTCGTCGCCTGTGTCGTGCTCGTCCTCAAGCTTGTCGCCTGGTATATCACCGGTTCGGTCGCGCTCTACTCGGACGCGGCGGAATCGATCGTCAACGTGATCGCGTCGGCCGCCGCTTTCTGGGCGATCCAGGTCAGCTACAAGCCCGCCGACCAGGACCATCCCTTCGGCCATCACAAGGCCGAATATTTCTCTGCCGTGCTCGAAGGGGTGCTGATTGTCGTCGCAGCCCTCCTGATTCTCAACGAGGTCTGGCAGTCCTGGCAGCACCCCGCGCCACTGGAACAGCCCTGGAAAGGCCTTGCCGTCAACGGCGTCGCAACGCTCATCAACGCGGTCTGGGCCTGGGCGCTGATCCGCACCGGCCGCAACGCGAAGTCGCCGGCCCTTGTTGCCGATGGCCAGCACATCATGACTGACGTGGTGACATCCGTCGGCGTGCTCGGCGGCCTTGTCGGCGCGGTGCTGACTGGCTGGCAGATCCTCGATCCGGCGCTGGCTGTCATCGTCGCGCTCAACATCCTGTGGCAAGGCTGGCATGTCATCGGCTCGTCGATGAACGGACTGATGGACCGCGCCGTCGACAGCCAGGAGAACATGCAGATTCGCGATATCATCTCGGCCAATTCGAAGGGCGCGCTCGAGGTGCATGACCTCAAGACGCGCATCGCCGGGCGCGCCACCTTCATCGAGTTCCATCTGGTGGTCGACGCCGACATGACGGTCGGCGCCAGTCACGTCATTTGCGACCGCATCGAGGACGCGCTGAAGGCCGAGATCCCCTCGGTGCGCGTCACCATCCATGTCGAGCCGGACGACGAGGCCAAGCTGCCGAAAGGCACCACGGCGGTGCCTTTCGCCTGACGCGAAATGTTCGTCATTCCAGGAGCGAAGCTCCGTCGCGGAGACCCTGGAATGACGAAGCGCTGATTACGGTGCGCAGGCCGACTGCGGCATCGGCGTCAACCGATAGACTTTATCGTCGGATTTCGTCTTACCGTTCGCCGCCTTCGAGCAGAGATCGAGGACCGCCACCGCATTGTTGGGGTTCGCGACCATCATCGTGCCGTTGGCGCCGCGCTTGAGGAAAATCTCCTTCTGCGAGATGTCGCAGGCAAAATCGCTCATCTTCGCGCTGGCCGAGCAGCGCCACTGGTTGGCCTCGCCCTGGCAGGAATAGGTCTGCGTGACCTTTTTCCCCTTCTGCCTGGTCGTCACCGAAACGGCGATATCCGCCCCGTCGGGCCAGTTCGCGGCATCCCGGCCTGCGGCGAAGGAGGCGAGCTCTATCGGCCCGCGGAAGACACGGATCGATTGCGTCAGCTGGTTGGGGTGCGACTTCAGATGCTGCTCGTCGTAGTTGCGGCCGAAGCAGAAGGGCTGATCGGGCTTCAGCCGCACGCGCAGCGGATCGCCAAGCGCCGGATCGATGGGATCGATGCGCGCGAACTCCGCCTTGCAGCTATCGGCCGGCATCGGGTCCAGCTTGAAATTGTCGTCCTCGCTGCCCAACGCCTGCTTGGCATACTCCGCCTTGGTCATCGACTCCGACGCGTCGGGATCGAGATAGACGTCTTGCGACAGGCCGGACAGAAGCAGCTTTCCCTTGTCGTCGACTTTCAGCGAGGCCAGAGTCCGGTCGCAATCCATGCCGCAGCGGATGCCACTTGCCTTGTCGCTCGGATCTTCCTTGTTGCACCAGCTGCTCGCCCATTCCGGCTTCTTGGCGCCGCGCACCGTGGTGGTGAGGAAGCCATTGTAGGAATTATCCTGGTTGGCGGGAGGTTCTTCGTTCGGCCGGCTCACCGGATCGTGGCCATAGAAAAAGAAGATGCGCGCCACCTTTTGGCGCGGATGCGCCTTGAGATGGGCGGCGTCGTAGACGCGGCCGAAGCAGGCGCCGGCGCCGGTCGGGCTGAGCTCGGGAAGCTTGGGCGGCTGTTCGGTGCGCGCAGCGCCGGCAAAAACGGCAAGGGCGGCGCAAAGCACCGCGCCCGCCATGGTCCTCCCCACAACGGTCCTCGATGCCATGTGACCCTCCTCCCACCGACAGGACTGGCTTATGCTAATCTAGAGCATTTTGTAGCCAAGCGGAATCGCTTGGCGTCGCACAAATGCGGCAAAAACAAAGAATTAGAGCGGTTTAGCGTTTCCGTGAAACGGTGAACCGCTCCAGGAGCGGCGCCCGGGCCATGCAAAATCGCGCCAGCGGGCGAGACAAGGGAGGATAGGATGCTGCGCCGTGACATTTTTCGTGCCGGTCTCGCAGGCGCCGCGAGCCTTTTCGGCCTGAGCCGGGCAAATGCGGCGACATCGGAGGAAAGGCTGAAAGTCGCCTATCACCTCAGCGACGCCGACAAGGTCAACTTCGTCCTCGGCAACATCAAGAACCACTATGAAGGCACCGGCGGCAATGTCGATATCGTGCTTGTGGTGCACGGCCCGGCCCTTGCCGCCTTCAAGTCCAAGGGCGCTTCCGGCGCGGTTTCCAGCCGCTTTGCCGGCCTCGTCCAGCAGGGACTTGTCCCGCAAGCCTGCGGCAACACGCTGCGTGGCATGGACATCACGCTGACCGACCTGCTGGCGGGCTTCGAGCTTGCCGAGAAGGGCGGCGTCGTGAAGCTCGCCGAGTTGCAGCGCCAGGGCTATGTCTATCTCAGGCCCTGAATGCGCCCGGACTTGAAGGCCAACACTTGAACGCCCCTACTTGAACGCAAGGCCGACAATGGCCTACGAAAGACGGCAACGCGGAGGCCGGCCGACATGCTGACACTTGCCATCCCCGATCTTGCCGGAAAGGCGGTTCTGGTCACCGGCGCTTCGACCGGCATCGGTGCCGCCCTTGCCCGTGCCTACGCCGCGCAGAAATGCCGCGTCGCGCTGCATTACAATGCGAGCCGCGCTGCCGCTGAAACCGTGGCCGAATCCATCCGCGACGATGGCGGCGAGGTGTTTCTGGTTCAGGGCGATTTTTCGATACACGCCGACGTCGAGCGTGTGGTCGAAGAGAGCGCCACGCGTTTCGGCCGGCTCGACGGCCTGGTCAACAATGCCGGCGGCATGCTCGGCCGTGTCGCCTATGCCGACCAGGACGAGGCGCATTACGACGCCGTGATGGACCTCAACGCGCGCTCGGTGCTCACCGCCTCGCGCAAGGCGATCCCGTGGCTGAAGCGCCAGGGCGGCTTCATCATCAACACCACCTCGATCGCCGCGCGCAACGGGGCCGGCGGCGGCGCCGGCCTCTACGGGTCGTCCAAGGCCTTCGTTTCCAACGTGACGCGCGGCATGGCCAAGGAGTTGATCGGCTTCGGCATCCGTGTCAACGCGGTGGCGCCGGGCACCATCCTGACGCCCTTCCACGAACGCTATTCGAACGCCGATCAGATCAAGGCCATGGTCGCCACCATTCCGCAAGGCCGCGCCGGAACGCCCGAGGATTGCGTCGGCGCCTATCTTTTCCTGTCGTCCGATCTGTTGAGCGGCTACATCATCGGCCAGGTGATCGAGGTGAACGGCGGCCAGTTGATGCCGTGAGCCGGCGATTGCATACTTGATGCAGCGTGCGACCCAATCTGGAGGGAGAGCAAGGGCATGTACGGACTGATCGGCAAGATGCGGGCGGCGCGCGGCCAGCGCGACGCGGTGATCGACGTGCTGCGCGAAAGCACCGCCGCGCTCCCTGGCTGTCTGAGCTACATCATCGCCATCGACCCGGTCGACGCCGACGCGATCTGGGTCACCGAAGTGTGGACCGACCAGGCGAGCCACAAGGCCTCGCTGCAATTGCCGGAAGTCCAGGCCGCGATCGCCAAGGCGCGTCCGTTCATCGCCGGTTTCGAATTCCAGATCGAGACTCATCCTGTTGGCGGCTTTGGACTGCCGTCGCCCGAAAAAGCTGGCTGATCTCCCGGACGGGCATTTTTCGCGAAAAGCGGGTTCGCATTTGTCTGCGTCCCGTCTAAGGGCCCGATATGGACTCCTCGCCAGAGCAACCGCCCTTGGACCAAGCGCCCATCGAGCGCATGGCGCGCCTGCGCCCGCCGCAGCAATGGCTGGTGCTTTTGGTCTTCTCGCTGCTCTTCGCCGGCGTGCTGGAACTGGCCGCCCTGCCGGCGGCGCTGCTGATCGGCCCGATGCTTGCCGCGATCCTTGCCGGCACCAACGGCGCCACCGTGCGTGTGCCGCGACCGCTGTTCGGCTCGGCCCAGGCGATCGTCGGCTGCCTGGTCGCCGTCTCGATCTCCGCCGACATCTTTCCGGTGTTCTATGCCGAATGGCTGCTTTTCCTTGGCGTGGTGGTCGCGACCGTGGCCGCCTCCAGCCTGCTTGGCTGGCTGATCAGCCGCTGGCGCATCCTGCCCGGCACCACGGCGGTCTGGGGCTCCTCGCCTGGCGCCGCCACGGCCATGGTGCTGATGGCCGGCGCCTTTGGCGCCGATCAGCGTCTCGTCGCCTTCATGCAATATCTGCGCGTCATCTTCGTTTCGATGACGGCCGCGCTCGTCGCCAAGATGTGGGTCGACACCTCCGGCGTCGCGGTGCCGCCCATCGTCTGGTTTCCGCCGATCGATGCCGTCGCCTTTGCCGCCACCATCGGCATCGCGATCGTAGGCGGCCTGGCCGGGAAGCTGGTCAGGCTGCCCTCGCCGTTCTTTCTCGGCACCTTCATCTTCGGCGCGGTGATCCATCTCGGCCTCGGCGTGCCGATGCAGTTGCCGCCCTGGCTGCTGGCGATCAGCTACGCCATGGTCGGCTGGTCGATCGGGCTGAACTTCACCCGGCCGATCCTGCGCCATGCGGCGCGCGCTCTGCCGCAGATCATCGGCTCGATCGTGGCGCTGATCGCCTTTTGCGGCGGCATGGCCTTCGTCATCAGCCGCCTGCTCGGCATCGACCCGCTGACCGCTTACCTGGCGACCAGCCCCGGCGGCATGGACAGTGTCGCCATCATCGCCGCCGCGGCGCGGAACGTCGACATCTCCTTCGTCATGGCCTTGCAGTCTGCGCGCTTCCTGGTCGTGCTGCTCATTGGGCCAAGCGTAGCCAGGCTGGTGGCGCGAAACGTCAGGGCCTGATCCGCGATATCCAAGGGTGCAAGGGTAGCTGAGGAGAATTGCCCATGACCCGCCGTCAGAATGCCGTCGATCTTTCCGGCCGCGTCGCCGTGGTGACCGGCGGCGCGCAAGGCATCGGCCTTGCGGTTGCCCGACGCCTGATGTCGTCGGGCGCCGGCGTCGCCATCTGGGACGTCGACCAGGCCGCGATGGCCAAGGCCACCGCCGAACTGGCGTCGCTTGGCCGCGTCGAGGCCATCCTCTGCGACCAATCGCAGATCGAGGCCGTCGATCGCGCCGCCACCGAGACCGAGCGCACGCTTGGTCCCGTCGATCTCCTCGTCAACAACGCCGGCATTGCCGGGCCGGCGGCGACGGTGGTGGATTACGACCCCGCCGCCTGGCGTCAGATCGTCGATATCGACCTCAACGGCGTCTTCTATTGCTGCAAGCGCCTGGTGCCCGGCATGGTCGCGCGCAATTACGGCCGCATCGTCAACATCTCTTCGGTGGCCGGCAAGGAAGGCAATCCCAACGCCGCCGCCTATTCCGCCGCCAAGGCCGGCGTGCTGGCGCTGACCAAATCGCTCGGCAAGGAGCTTGCCGGCCACGACATCGCCGTCAATGCGCTGACGCCCTCGCCCGCCCGCACCCGCATCCTCGAGCAGCTCACCGAGGCTCAGGTCGCCTATATGCTCGGCAAAGTGCCGCGCGGCCGCTTCGTCGAGGTCGAGGAGGCCGCCGCCATGATCGTCTTCATGCTGTCTGACGAGAACTCCTTCACCACCGGAGCGACCTTCGATCTCTCCGGCGGGCGCACCACCTACTGACCTCACGCCGCCCGCCGCGAAACCTATCGTCCGGCCGCAAGCCGCTCGGGCAGGAAATCGACGAAGACGCGCACCTTCGGCGAAAGGTGGCGGTTGGACGGCCACAGCATCCGGAACTGGCCGCGGCCGTCGACATGCTCGTCGAGCACGGTTCGCAGTGTTCCCTCTTCCAGCGCCTCCCGCACCAGGAAATCGGGCATGCAGGCGATGCCGAGACCGGCGATCGTCGCACCCTTCAAAGCCTCCATGTTGTTGCAGGTCAGCATCGAACGAATCTGCGGCGCGGCGCTCCCGGTGATGAACGGCCAGTTGAGCAGCCTGCCGCTGTTGAGGAATCGGAAATGGATGCCGAAATGGGCCGCGAGGTCCGCCGGGGTGTCGGGCGTGCCATGCCGATCGAGATAGGAAGAGGCAGCGCACAAGATCATGCGAAAAGGCGCGACCGGCCTCGACACCAATCGTGAATCGGGCAGTTCGCCGCTGCGGATCGCGACGTCGATACCCTCTTCGATGACGTCGACGATGCGATCGTTGAAATCGATGTCGAGCTCGATTTCCGGGTATCGCGCCATGAATTCCGACAGCACCGGCAAAAGCAGATGATAGGTGACGATCGGGGTGGAGATGCGCAGTCGTCCGCGTGGCGTCTCGCGTGTCCGCGACAGCATCGCTTCCGCGTCTTCGATATCGTCGAGGATGCGGCGCACCCGCTCGTTGAACAGCTTGCCCTCCTCGGTCAGGCCGATGCGCCGCGTGCTGCGCTGCAGGAGCCGCACGCCGAGCTCCTGCTCGAGCCGGGCGACGCTCTTGCCGACGGCGGAAGCCGAGATGCCGAGCGCCCGTCCGGCGGTGACGAAACTGCCGAACTCGGCGGTGCGGGCGAAGGCAAGAAGGCCGTTGAGACGATCCATCGCTTGAATCCATTCGAGCGTTTCATTCCGGGATGACCGGAGATCTAATACTATTCTGCCGTAAATGTCGCCGCCCTATCTTGTCGTTGCGATCGGCGCCGCCAGTCAGCGGCATGCCGGCAACCCGCCTGAGATAGGAAAATCCATGACTTTGATGACCAGGACCGGCCCGGCCGGCAGATGGCTCGTGCTGCTGTCGGTCTGCCTCGCCGCCATGACCATGCCGTTGAGCTTTACCGGCCCGGCAGTGGCGCTGTCCCGCATTGCCGCCGATCTCGGCGGCAGTCCGCTCGCCCTCAATTGGGTGACCAACGCCTTCATGCTGACCTTCGGCGCCGGCTTGATGGCAGCCGGAGCATTGGCCGACAATCATGGCCGCAAGCGGATCTTCCTTGCCGGCCTCGCCACCTATCTCCTTGCCGCGCTGGGCTGCATGCTGGCGCCCGGCATCGTCTGGTTCGACATGTTCAGGGCCCTGCAAGGCATTGGAGGCGCCGCCGCCTTCGCCGGCGGCGCCTCCGCGCTCGCGCAGGAATTCGACGGGCAATCGCGGTTGCGCGCCTTCAGTTTCCTCGGCACCAGCTTCGGCATCGGCCTTGCCTTCGGTCCCGTTGCCTCCGGCCTGCTCATCGACGCACTCGGCTGGCGCTCGATCTTTCTTCTCGTGGCGGCGCTTGGCGTTGCCGCCGCCGCGCTTGGCCTGAGCACGATCGCCGAATCGCGCGACCCGGACGCAACCGGGCTCGACTGGGCGGGAGCCGGCACCTTCACCATCGCGCTTTCCGCGCTGACCTACGGCGTGCTGCAGGCGCCGCAGAGCGGCTGGGCCAATCCCTTCGTTATCGTGCTCCTAGGCGTGGCTGCCGTCTTCTTTGCCGCCTTCGTCATCGTCGAGCGGCGCGTGCGCCGGCCGATGCTGGACCTGACGCTGTTTCGCTTCCCGCGTTTCGTCGGCGTCCAGTTCCTGGCCGCGGCGCCCGCCTATGCCTTCGTCGTGCTGCTCGTGCTCCTGCCGATCCGCTTTATCGGCATCGAAGGGATGAGCGAGATCAAGGCGGGCCAATTGATGATCTGCCTCTCCGGGCCGCTGCTGATCTTGCCGCTGCTGGCCGGCCAAGCGGCTCGCCGGATCGCCCCGGCGACGATCTGCGGTGCGGGCCTCCTCGTCGCCGCGGCCGGTCTGGTTTGGCTGAGCCAGGTGCCCGCGGCGGGCAGCGCGCTGGTGGACCCGCTGATCCTGATCGGCATCGGCATCGCCTTGCCCTGGGGGCTGATGGATGGACTGGCGGTCAGCGTCGTGCCGAAGGAGCGCGCCGGCATGGCGGTCGGCATCTTCAACACCACCCGCGTCGCCAGCGAGGGCGTGGCCTTGGCCATCGTCATGGCGGCCTTGTCCGGTTTCACGGCCACGCAGCTTGGCGCTCAAGGACTGGCCTCGCCTGGCGAGGCGGCCGCGGCGGCCCAGCTGTTGGCAACCGGCAATATCAGCGAAACGGTGCAACATCTGCACTTGGCCGACGCCACTGCCCTGGTCCAAGCCTATGAGACGGCTTTCGACCGGCTGCTCATCGTGCTGGCGACGATCACCGTGCTCACCGCCATCGTCGTCTTCCTTGGCTTGCGCCGCGGATCGGCATCGGAACAAGACGTCGCGCCTGTCCCGGCCTGCCAGGAAGGCTGACGCTACGTGACGCCGTCAAGTCCGGCGACGTATAAAAAATACTTGACTACTATACTCATATTTGAGAGCGCGAAAGCGCAACCAAAACATGAGAATTGGAGACAGGTTAATGCCGAAGCGGTCGAGGACGTGGCGCCGGGGACTATCATTGCTGGCGGGCAGCGCCATCCTCGGCAATGCCTGGCCAGCGATTGCGCAAGACGGCGGCGACGATACTATTCTCGGCAAGATCGAGGTGACCGCCGAGAGCAACGAGATCCTGAAGCAGGACGGCTATGTCGCCAAGAAGGACCGCATCGGCACCAAGACCGACACGCCCATCGACAGGATCCCGCAGGCGGTTTCAGTCGTCACGCAAAAGCAGATCGAGGACCAGAAGCCGCGCACGCTGAACGATGCGCTGGGCTATACGGCCAGTGTCAATCCCAACAGCTTCGGTTTCGATACGCGCTACGACGCCTTCTTCCTGCGCGGCTTCCAGGCCTTCTACAACGGCATGTTCCGCGACGGGCTGCGCCAGTACAACGGCCCTTCCGCCTGGTTCAAGACCGAGCCTTACGGCATCGAGGGCGTCACCATCCTGAAGGGACCGGCCTCCTCGCTTTACGGCGTCAGCGGTCCGGGCGGCATCGTCAATGTCGTCACCAAGCGCCCCAAGGACGAGCCGTTCCACGAGATCGAACTGCTGGCCGGCGAGCACAACCGCTTCCAGGCAGCGCTCGATGCTTCCGGGCCGGTCAATGACGACGGCAGCATCCTCTACCGCTTCACCAGCCTCGGCCGCCTGAGCGAGACCGGCCTGCCCGACTATCCCGACGACAAGCTCTATCTGGCGCCTGCCGTTACCTTCAAGCCGGACGAGGACACCAAGCTCACCGTCCTCGGCGAATATTCGAAGTCCGTCACCGGCGGCACCGCAGCTTTCTACAATTCCGCCTATGGCGTGCTGTCGAACGTCTATGAAGGCGATCCGGCCTGGAACGATTTCACCCAGGATCAGGGGCGCATCGGCTACGAGTTCGAGCACCGCTTCAACGACTGGCTGACCGTGCGCCAGAACCTGCGCTACAACGCTGTCGATTCAGACATCGAATACAGCGGCCACTATTCGATCGGCGCCGATCAGCCGCTTGAGCGCTACTGGGGCCACTACACCGAGACGATGAAGAACTTCGTCGTCGACAACATGGCGCAGCTCGAATTCGACACCGGCCCGGTCAGGCACACCGCGATTGCCGGCATCGACTATGCCTGGTCGGATTATGACGCCGGCAGCGGGCTCTCCTATGTCTCGGTCGAGGATATCAAGGCCGCCCCCGTCCCTCATTCCGGCGGGCAGGAGATGAACCAGCTCGGCGTCTACCTGCACGACCAGATGGAGTGGAGCGATTTCACCCTGTTCACCAGCGGTCGCTACGACTGGGTCGACACCACCTCCACCGCCGCCGATTTCAGCCAGTCGAAGCAGAAGGACAGCGCCTTTTCCGGCCGCGTCGGCCTCTCCTACCGGACCGAATGGGGCATCATCCCCTACGTCAACTACTCGACTTCGTTCTCGCCCAACATCGGCTTCGTCTATGACGACGTTAATAGCCCGGTCGGCCGCGTCGCCCGCCCGACCATCGCCACGCAGAAGGAGATCGGCGTCAAATACGAGATCCCCGACCACAACGCGACCGTCAGCGCCGCGCTGTTCGACATCGACCAGAAGGACGGCGTGGTCTTCGACGCCTCGACCGGCATCAACAAGCAGCGCCAGCTCGACCTCAACTCGCGCGGCGTCGAGCTGGAAGCCAATGCCTCGCTCGACAACGGCTTCAGCGTCATCGCCTCCTACACCTATCTGCGCGTGAAGATCGAACGCGGCGCAGCAGGCACCGACGGCAAGGAACTGTCGGCGACGCCGAACCATATCCTGTCGCTTTGGGGTCATTACCAGTTCGAGAACGGCACGCTTGAAGGGCTCGGGCTCGGCGCCGGCGTGCGTTTCGCCGGCGCGAGCTACGGCGACGACACCAACACGTTCAAGAACGACGCGCGCGCCTTCGTCGATGCCTCGCTGTCTTACGATTTCGGCTACCGCAGCCCGAAGCTCGAAGGCGTGAAGCTGCAGATCAACGCCAAGAACCTGTTCGACAACCAGCAGACGATCTGTTCGGCCGGCTATTGCTACCGCGACGAGGGCCGCTCGCTGTTCGGCAGCCTGCGCTATCGCTTCTGATGTCGGTCTCCGTCTCGAACCGGACCGCCTTGTCGCCGGCCGCCATCGTCGCGGCGATCGGCGGCCTCTATGTGGCGCAGAGCGTGATCGGCGGCATCACCTGGACAGGTCTGCCAGCCGTCATGCGCGACAAGGGCCTGCCGCTCGACCGCATCGGTCTGCTCACCTTGATCGCCCTGCCATGGGCGCTGAAGTTCCTGTGGTCGCCGGCGGTGGAGCGCTACCGGCTTCCGCCGGCAGGCAGGAACCGCACCGGCGCGATCGTCCTCGTCGGCGGCCTCGTCTCCATCGCCGGACTGCTGGCCGTCGCCCAGTTCGGCCCGGCCGCCTTCTGGCCCGTGGTCGCCTGCCTGACGGTGGTCGCCTTTGCAGCTTCGACGGTCGACATCGCCTGCGACGGCTTTGCGGTGCAGAACCTTGCCGGCAAAAATCTCGGCTGGGGCAATGCCGCCCAGGTCGGCGGCGCCTATCTCGGCTCGGCGATCGGCGCCGGCCTGTTCCTCTATCTGGTCGAAATCCATAGCTGGCGCGCGGCGGTGTCGGCCATGGCCTCGTTGCTTGTGCTGCTCGGGCTGCCCTTCCTGCTCGGCATCGCCACCAAATCGCGCGAGGAAGTGCGCGAGCACGTGCCCTCACTCGGCACGGCGCTGCGGCGCCCGCAGATACGCCGCGGCCTGGCGGCGTCGGCGATCTATGTGCTGGCGCAGAAGGCGGCGCTGGCCATGCTCGGCCCGTTTCTCGTCGATGCCGGGCTCAGCCTTTCCACCATCGGGCTGGTCAACGGCGCCGGCAGCATGATCCTCGGCGGAGCGGCAGCGCTTGCCGGCGGCGCGCTCGTCCGGTGGCTGGGCACGCGCAGCGTGCTTGTGCTTGCGCTCGTCCTGCAGGCCGGATCGCTGTTCATCCTCGCCGCCTTCGCTTTTTCGGGCGTTTTCCCGACAGGCCCCCTGGTAACCGTCGCGATGCTGAGTTCCTCCGGCATCATGGCGCTCGGCTTCGTGGCGCTCTATGCGCAGTTCATGCGCTGGTCGGATCCAAGGCAGGCAGGGGTCGATTTCACGCTTTTCCAATGCATGGACGCACTCGTCAGCATGGCGGGCGGCGTCCTGGCCGGTTATGCGGCGCAGCATCTGGGCTATGGCGCGCTGTTCGGCGGCGCTGGCGTCATCGCGCTGCTGGCGGCGCCGGCGATCGCCATGGTCAGCGACCGCGACTGAAGACGGAACTATCCCTCGCCGGCCCCGTCTTCGCCCGACGCGCCGCGGCGCCAATAGGCGGTGACAAGATGCCGGTCGCGCGGCAGGGCCCATTCCTTGCGCACGATCCGGCGGATCTCGCGGAAGTCGGTGAACTCGCATCCGGCCCAGACAAAGAGATCGTCGGCCCCGCTGCCGCGCTCGCGCAGCGCTTCCGGCAGCAGGCCGGCGCGGCCTGCTTCGCGGCCGTGCCGATAAAGCCAATGGACGGCGATGTTTTCGCCCGCCGCCAACGTCACTCGGTCTTGCGGACCGTTGACCTCGATGAAGGCCTCGGCACGGACGGACGGCGCAAGCTCTTCCAGCATCCGGCCGATCGCCGGAAGCGCGGTATCGTCGCCCAGAAGAAAGAGGTTCGATGCCTCGGGCACACCGCCGCCGCCGGGGCCGATCACCCCGATGATGTCGCCGGCCCGCGCATTCTGCGCGAAGGTCGCGGCCGGAGTTTCCGCGCCGGGATGCAGCACGAAGTCGATGTCGAGCCAGCCCTCGGCCACGTCCAGCGCGCGGATCGTGTAGACGCGGATGGTCAGCGCATCCTCGCCCGAGGGCCAGACGATCAGACCGTCCGCGCCCATGGTCGGCCAGACCGCCTGGCGTCCGGCCGGCGGCAGCAGAAGCCGGACATGAAATCCGCCATGGGCGAAGCGGCCGAGGTCGCGGCCCGAGAAGCGCAGGCGCTGCATATGCGGCGACAGCCGCATCGAGGACAGGACCGAAATCTCGCGGAAGAACACCGGCGTGCCGGCATCCGTGCCGTCACCCTGCCAGCGCAGGCCTTCGGTGGTGCTGAGATGCGCGGCGATGTGGCCGGCGAAGATCATCTTCATGTAGGAGAGGCAGGTCTCGTCCTCCGCCGCGACGCGGACCAGCACACCGCTGTCGTCGAATGAGGCGTTCAACGACCCGTAATGCATGCGGAATTCCCATCGGCCGGCATCGCCTGTGTCGATCTCATAATCGCTATGCTCGGCGCGCAGCCTGTCCATCACCGCGCGGATGCCATCATTCTGGATACGGGTTTGCGCGCTCAAAAGATTCATCGCCGGGCCTTTCGATACCGAGTGCGACGGCACCGGCCGAAGCCCGGTGTCGCCAAGCGCCGGCATGCCACAGCACCAGCGGCATTGCCACTAAAACATGATTATGAAAGTCATATTTTTGGATGAAGCCGCGCGAAGCTCCGTGACGCATCCGGTTTCAGCTGATGACCAGGCTCGCGATCCGGTCGCCGTTAAGCGTGAAGGCCATATCGCCCTCGCCGTTGAAACCGTTGCCGGTCACGGCGACGTGGGCATGGTAGATGCCGTCGCGCTCTGCGACGCGAACGATGCGAAGATTGGACTGGACGCCGATATTGTCCGACTGGTTCCACCGCGCAACCCCGTCGCGGCCGTGGAAATCACGGCCCCAGTCGCTCAAAAAGGCATCGTCGGTGAAGGTAGCCAGAAAGGCTTCGCTATCACCGGCGTTGGTGGCTTCGACAAAGCGGCGGATCGGATCAGGTGTGGTCATTAATCCAGCCTATGCATCAAATCGTCATCCAGCCAGCGACCGAAAAAATAGACAAGCTGCTTGTGCCACCACGGCCAGTCATGGCTGACGTCGCCGCCCCAATAGTCGACCCAGGCCGGGATGGATTTGTCGCGCAGCACCTGTTCCAGCTCGCGCGTCTCGACCAGCATGCGCTCTTCCCAGGCGCCCTGGCCGCAGCAGAAGATCAGCCTGAGCGCCCTGAGCCGCCCGAGCGGCTTCTGGTCGACGATGCCGGGCAGGTAATCGAGCGGCGAGTTGAAATAGATGTTGCCTTCAAGCGCCCGGCCGAAAAAGTCGCGGGCCGAATAGACGCCGGACAGCGAGATCACGCCGCTCGCCAGCTCGGGAAAGCGGAAAACGAAATTCGACGAGTGGTAGCCGCCCATCGAGCAGCCGCAGAACAATGGCTTCAGGGTGTGTCCGCCATTGGACCTGGCGGCGACCGCCTGCAGCTCCGGCAGCACCTCCTCGCGCACATAGCGGAAATAGGCTTCGTGCCGGGCGATGCGATGCGCCGCATCGGCGTGCTTGTCGAAGAAGGATTCCGAATCGATGCCGTCGAGCGTGAAGAGCTGGATGCGGCCGGTGTCGATGAAGTCGGCAAGTGCCGCGACCCCGCCGGAATCCTCGAACTGGTAGAAGCGCCCTTGCGAGGTCGGGAACACCACCACCGGGCGCCCGGCATGGCCGTAGCGCTTGTATTCCATGTCGCGGCCGAGATTGCGGGCATGGCCCTTGTGATAGGAGACGTCCATCGGCTCAGGCCTTTTCCGCGTGGATATAGTCGACCGCCTGGCGCAGCGCCTTCTGATCCTTCGAGCGCATCTGGTAGGCGTAATTGCCCATGGCGCGGCTGAAGACCTCTTCGATGGCCTGGTGATGGACGATCTTGTCGCCGTGGGCGGCTAGCACGTCCGCATGGCTGTGCAAATAGTCGATATGGCGTTTGCGGCTGGCATAGGCGGTGAAATACCTGCCCTTGTAGGGGCCGCCGGCGGCATCCTTGACCACCATGTCGGCCCAGGCGGCATAGACGTCGATGTCGAACGTGTAGTTGATGGCGTCCGTCATCCAGGCGCCGGGCGGGCGCATGTTGACCTCGAGCGCGATGATGCGCTCGTCCCTGGTCTCGAACAGCTCGATGTGGAAGAAACGCTCGCGCACGTCGAACGCTTTCAGGATCTTGCGCCCTGCCTCCTCGACCGCCGGAGTGATTTCGGGGAAGCAGGTGTAGCTCATGTGGCGGTCCTTGTTGACCGCATCCATGATGCTCTGGTCGTAGCGGTGGCTCGCCGCCAGCACAACCTCGCCGTCGCGGTTGACCAGCCCGTCGAAGGTCACCACCAGCCCCTCGATGAATTGCTCCATGACGAAGGTCACGCCCTCCGGCTTATCCCTGAAGAACTGGTCGAGCTCCTTGGTGTTGGAGATCTTGAAGGTGTTCGAGGCGCCGGAGCCCGAATCCGGCTTGACCACCACCGGGTAGCCGACACGGCGGATGAAGGTCATGGCGCCGGTGCGGTCGGAGCATTTGCGCTGCGGGATGGTCTCCACGCCGCTCTTGCGGAAAAAGGCGCGCATGCGGCTCTTCCGCTTCAAATTCTTCACGAAGTCGACTTTGGTGCCGAAGATGTTGAAATCGGTGCGGATGTTGGCTTCGAGCTCCAGCCAATGCTCGTTGAGCGACTCGAAGCGGTCGATGCGGCCCCATTTGTGGATGAAATGCCCCATCGCCCGGAAAACGGCATCGTAGTCTTCCATGTCGGCGACACGGTAATATTCCGCCAGCGCCGCCTTCAGCTTGCCGCTCAAGGTCTCGTAAGGCGCGTCGCCGATGCCCAGCACCGTGGCGCCCGCCTTCCTCAGCCGGTCGCAGAACTCGGCGCCGTTGGCGGGAAAATGCGGCGAGAAGAACACGAAGTTCATGGATGACCCTCCCCGGCGGCTGCCGCCGATGGCTGAAGTCTGGCGCATTTGCGGCGCGCGGGGAAGTCCATCCGCAGGTAGGGGGATCGCGATCCGCCATGCGTCCCGCTTGCCTCCGCCGTCCCGCTCCTGTAAGAGAGCCGCCATGACCACGCGCGTCCGCTCCGTCGCTTCCTCTCGCACCGGCTTTGCCGGCGAGACCGCGCGCGCGCTCGCTTCGACCCTGCTTCTTCTCGGCCTTATCGGCGATCGCCGGGCTCGCTGAAGGAGCGCCCGGCGGTCGATACCCGCCGCCTCAGGCGCATGCTCCTTGGCAAAGTCACAATCAAGCGAATGAAATTCTGGTAGAGGCGACGCTCGCCATCAATCCGCCCAAGGCGAACTGCGAGCCGCCCGGAGAAGAGACGATGAACGCACGAGAAGAAATCCGCGCCGGCGAGGCTGAAGGCAAGCATGCCGCTCAGGGCATGCCCAACGCGACCCGAAAATACCAACCCTACCCGACCGTCGGCCTTGCCGATCGCACCTGGCCGAACAAGGTCATCGACAAGGCGCCGATCTGGTGCTCGGTCGACCTGCGCGACGGCAACCAGGCGCTGATCGATCCGATGGGCCAGGAGCGTAAGGCGCGCATGCTGGCGCTCTTGCTCGACATGGGCTTCAAGGAAATCGAGATCGGCTTCCCCTCGGCCTCGCAGACCGATTTCGACTTCGCCCGTTGGTGCATCGAGGGCGGCAATGTCCCCGATGATGTGGACCTGCAGGTGTTGGTGCAGTGTCGTCCCGAGCTCATCACGCGCACCTTTGAGGCGCTGAAAGGCGCCAAGACTCCGATAGTTCATTTCTACAATTCGACCAGCGAATTGCAGCGCCGCGTCGTCTTCGAGAAGGACGTCGCCGGCATCAAGCGCATCGCCACCGATGCCGCCAAGATGATCACCGACATGGCCGCCAAGGCCGGCGGCGGTTATCGCTTCCAATATTCGCCGGAGAGCTTTCCCGGCACCGAGCTCGAAGTCGCGCTGGAAATCTGCAACGCCGTCACCGAGATCGTTCGGCCGACGCCCGACAATAAGCTGATCATCAACCTGCCGTCGACCGTCGAATCCTCGACGCCGAATGTCTACGCCGACCGTATCGAGTGGATGATCCGGCACCTGGACAATCGCGACAGCCTGATCATTTCGCTGCACCCGCACAACGACCGCGGCACCGGCGTCGCCGCGACCGAACTCGCTCTGATGGCCGGCGCCGACCGCGTCGAGGGAACGCTGTTCGGCAATGGCGAGCGGACCGGCAATGTCGATATCGTCAACCTGGCGCTCAACATGTACACGCAGGGCGTCGATCCCGAGCTCGATTGTTCCGACATCAACCGGATGAAGGATGTCTACGAGTATTCGAACCAGTTGAAGATTCCGGAGCGCCATCCTTATGTCGGCGAACTGGTCTACACGGCCTTCTCCGGCTCGCACCAGGACGCCATCAACAAGGGCATGAAGGCGCTGAAGAAGGCCAACACGCCGCTGTGGGAAGTGCCTTATCTGCCGATCGACCCGGCCGATGTCGGCCGCACCTACGAGGCGATCATCCGCATCAACTCGCAGTCGGGCAAAGGCGGCATCGCCTATGTGCTGCAGGCGGATTACGGCCTCAATCTGCCGCGCAATCTGCAGATCGAGTTCAGCCAGGCGATCCAGGCGATCACCGATGCGGAAGGCAAGGAAGTGCCTGCCAAGCGCATCCACGAACGCTTCCTCGAAACCTATGTCGACCAGCCCGGCGCTCGGCTGAAGTTCCTCGACCATCGCACCTTCCCTGATACCGAGGCGAAGGGCCGACGGATCGTAGAGGCGGAGATCCTCGACAACGGCAAGGAAGTGACCATCACCGGCTCGGGCACCGGTCCGATCGACGGCTTTGTCGACGCGCTCTCGCGCCATGTCGGCGTCTATATGTCGGTGCTGGACTATTCCGAGCATTCCTTGCAGCGCGGCTCCAACGCCTCGGCCATCTCCTATGTCGAAATGGAATATCCGGGTGGCAAGCTGTTCGGCGCCGGCATCAACACCAACATCGTCGCCGCCTCGCTGGAGGCCGTTGTTTCGGCCGCCAACCGTATCATCGGCCGCCAAGCCGGCTGATCCGATCCAGAGCATTTTGCAGCCAAGCGGAACCGCTTGGCGTCGCACAAATGCGGCTAAAACAAAGAGATAGAGCGGCTTAGCGTTCCGTGAAACGGTGAACCGCTCTAGTGCTGAAGCGTGGCGCGACCCAGCTTGCGCCACGCTTCAAGACGACGCGAAGCTGCCATTCGTTAACCGGCGGGGGAATTTCCGGTGGCTTACGCGATCGCATAATACAAGCATCCTTGTGCGCCGGCGCGAGCGCTATATGATCGCGCCCTAACCTGTGCCGACTTCGAGAGGATCGACACTTGGAGCATGCCCCGCCTGCCGCCCCCGCAGTGCGCGAGACATTGGAGCGACTGCTTGCCAGCGAAACGTTCGGACGCTCCGAGCGTGCACGCCGGCTGTTACGCTATCTGGTGGAACGCGAGCAGGCCGGCGAGGCGGACAGGCTGAAAGGCGTTTCCATCGCCATGGACGTCTTCGGCAAGGACGGCGATTTCGACGCTTCCACAGATGCCGTGGTCAGGGTCCAGGCCGGTCGACTGCGCGAACTCCTGGAGCAGTATTTCGCCAATGAAGGTGTCGCCGAGCCGGTGCGTATCGCGATCCCGCGTGGCGGCTATGTCCCTTCCTACGAGCTGAACGAGATTCGGCTGCCTGGTAACGCCAGGCCCGCCTCCGACACCGTTACGCAGCGGCCCGACGTATCGGCCGAAGCCGCTGCGGCTGTGCCCGAGCATCTCGACAGCTCCGGGCCGGGGGAGCCTGCGGCGCTGACGGCGCCGGCGGCACCCGCGCAGTCGCTCACGCGGCAACTGCGCTTCTTCTGGGCAGCCATGGTCCTGGTCATCATCATGCTCGGCGTGCTCATCGTGCGTCAAGGCAATGCTTTGCTCGGCGGCGGCGACACGGCCTCGACCGTCGAAACGGCGGGCGTGACAGGCACCGCTGCCCAGCCGACATTCGATTCCCTGCCACTGATCTACATCGCGGTGAAAGCCGATGGAGCGGAGGCGGCTCGCGTCGCGTCGTCGCTGCGCGCCGGCCTTGCCGGTTTCGACACCATCGATTTCATCGGGCGCGATGCGGATTCGACGCGCAATCGGTCCGCCGATCCGATCAGTTTCGTTTTCGACATTGTTCCCGGGCCTGCTTCCGGCGACGTCGCGGTGGAATTGCAGAGCGTCGCGACCGGGCGGGTTCTCCTGTCGCGCAATCTGACACCGGCCGAAAGTGCCCCTGGCGTGGTTGAAAGCAACATCGCCAGCCTCCTCACCTCGACCGTTCCCGCTTCGGGCGCGATCTACAGCTACATTGACCAGAGCGACATCCGGACCACTCAGATCGGATGCCTGGTGCTCGACGACCGCTATTTCCTCGACATGAGCGCCCAGACGCACGAAGTGGCGTATCGCTGCCTGGAGAAGTTGGTCAGCGAAGGTACCAAATCGTCGCTCGTCTACGCGGAACTGGCCGCGCTTCATGGGGAGGCCGTCACCGCCCACTATCCCTATCCACCGGAAGCGACGCTCGAAAAGGCCATGTCGCTTGCGCATCGCGCCGTCCAGATGGGGCCGATGAACCCCCACGCGCATCGCGCCCTCGGCTACCTCAACTCACGGCTCGGCAACGCGGACGAAGCGATCCGCTTGACGCGCAAGGCCTACGAACTCAATCCCTATGATCTCGGCATGGCCGCCGCCTATGGCTACGGGCTGATCTTCGCCGGCAAATATGACGAGGGAACGCCGATCCTGGGTCACGCGGTCGAAGCCTTCAGCGGCCATCCGACCTGGTGGGATTATGGCCTGTTCGTCGGCGCCTTCATGCAGGGCGATATGAAGAAGGCCGCGATCGCCAGCGAATCGCTGCGCACGACGGCATCCAAGTCGCACTATCTGGCCGCGCGGCTGATCGGCGCCAAGATTTCAGGGCGCGACAAGCTGGCGGGCGAGCTTGCCAACGAGCTCACCGCCGAATTCCCGAACTTCGTCGCCGACCCGCGCGCGACATTCGTCGACCGCAAATACCCCGCCGATCTCACCGACCGGCTGGTGCAGTCCTTGCGAGCCGCCGGGATCGGCAACCCGAGCTAATCCAGCGCTGCGTCTGTGTTTGGGCCACAGGATCCCCAAGCACAAAATAAAGCCCTGTGATCCGGCAGGTATTAGGAAATGCTTGCGCCTTGAGCGCCTCACAGGCAACCAGTCGCAAAAATTTTACTGGCCATGGGTCTGGATCGGGAGCAATTCAGCCGCAATTTCTAATTGCGGCCTGTCTTCTTCACCGTTCCATTTTCATGCTTCCATTCCCTTATGCCGTCGAGGGCGGCGCTGGTCCGAAGACGATCATCTTTCTGCACGGCTTCGGAGCCTGCTGTGAGATTTGGCGTGACGTCATGGCATCGCTGGCGGCGGAAGCGAGACTGTTGGCCTACGATCTGCCCGGCCATGGGCAGTCCCTGGAATGCGAAGGCATGGGGGGCGCCAAGCCGGCGGCGCGGGCCATCCTGGCCGATCTTGCCGCTCGCCGGTTGGGCAAGGTCCATCTCGTCGGTCACTCCATGGGCGGCGCGATCGCGACATTGATGGCGCTTGCCGACCCCAGTCGGGTGGCCTCGCTCACTCTGTTGGCGCCCGGCGGTTTCGCCCCGGAAATCAACGCAGGCTTGCTGCGCCGCTATGCCGCCGCGACCGGCGGGAAAGATATCCGGGCCTGCCTTGCAGCCATGTCGGGCCCGCGCAGCGTGCCGCCTGACCATGTGGTCGACGCAATCTGCCGGATGCGCAAACGGCCGGGCCAGTTGCAGACCCTGATCGATATGGCGGCGGCGATGACCAAAGATGACCGGCAAGGCATCATTCCCGGGGCGCAATTGGATACGCTCCACATGCCGGTAATGGTTGTCTGGGGAGTGGAGGATCCGCTCCTGCCTGTCGTGCAGGCCGAGGCTCTGCCGCCGCATTTCCACCTGCATCATGTTCTGGACGCCGGCCATATGCTGGTCGAGGAGGCCCCGGCCCTGGTTGCCGAGATCGTGCGTCGCAACACGCGGCGGCGCGCCAGCCGGTTGCATCCACCGCTGGGCGCAGCCGCGAGCTGATTGCTGAGTACCCTGCCGGGATCGGCTCCCAGGACCGGCCTCGAAAGCATCCGTAACGCGCTTCATGCTGACCGCGCGGCCGCGCGGCTCGTCGTCGGCAGTGCATTTTGCCGGCGACTGTGTTAACTCGCTGTTAACCAACAACGAGGCAGCCGCCCATGAAGGATGCAGGCGACAAAATCACCCCGATAGAGCCGTCGCGAAAGCTCTCGGACGCCATACGCGAGGTCAAGAACGCGTTCGCAGACCGCGATGACGTGGTCGTCGACATGCGCGAGGCGCACCGCATGCGGCTCGATCTGTTGGCGACCGAGCTTGCACCCGTCTTTGCCGATGTCCCGGCCGACATGGACAGCTTCGACTTCGCCGTCTCGTCGGGCCTGCAGCCGCGGCTATGGATCGACGCGGTGAGCCACGTCGCCATGGGGCGCGACCGCCGCACCTACCGCTTCCTCAAGGATACGCGCGTCGGCCGTGTGGTGCTGACCGAGACGACTGACATGAAAGCCGTCGCCGATGCGGTGACGCGCTACGTGGCCGAACGGGTCGTCGAGCGGCAGCACATGATGGAGGGCGGCCTGGAGAGCGCCGTTCCCGGCCTGCATCGTCCCGTGGTGCGGGAAGCGGAGCCGCCCATGCTATCTGAAAATCGCCTCAATGGCTGGACGACCTTCTTCGCCGGCCTCGGCCTGATCACCGCCGGCGCCCTTGTCGGCCTGGCGGTCTCGCTGGCGATGTTCTGGGATCGCATCGTGCACATGAAGATCAGCTTCTGACGAGTTCGCGGTCCTTCACGGCCGGCATGTCGAGATCCGTCGTTTGAAGGTCCGAAGGCGGCAGCGCCGGTCCGGTCAGGCCGCGCCGCGTCAAGCGCACGCGCCAGGCACCCTTTTCGCCATCGATCTCGAACAGATTGTACTGAGCGGCCGGATGCTTGCCGCCCGGCGCCTGCCCTGCGGCGGCAACCCCGACTACGGGCACCTTCGCGCCACGTGCGCCGATGCTAAACAAGGACGGCAGATGCGAATGACCGTGCAGGACGAGCTCCGCGCCATGCCGGCGAATGACCTTGTGAAAACGGGCGATGCCGAACAGCCGCTTATGCTGCTGGACGGCGCCGCGCACTGGCGGATGGTGGATCATGATGGCGCGAAACAGCCCTTGCTTCGCCGCGTCGTCGAGAACCTTGCCGAGCCGCTCGGCCTGCCCTTCCATGAAGAAGCCGTTGGCCATGAAGGGTGCTGTGGCGCGCGCCGTGGTGACGCCGATCAGCGCGACATTGCCGCGCACGCGCAGATACGGAAAGGAATTGCGGTCGACCGGAGTGTTGACGCCGTCGCCCGTCATCCAGGGAGCCCACGCCCGGCAGACCTTGTCGAAGGCGCCCGGCACATAGGCGTCGTGATTGCCTGGCACCACGGAAACATCCTGCGGCGATCCAAGCGTCTCCAGCCAGTGCTTCGCCATCTCGATCTCGCCGTCGAGCGCCAGGTTGACGAGGTCTCCGGTGACGGCGAGATGGTCCGGCGCATTCGCCTTGATGTCGGCGACGATGGTGTCGATGACGGCGTCATGCATATGGCGGCGGCGGTTGCGCTGCCAGTTGACATAGCCAAGCACGCGCTTGGACGCGAGATCGCGATAGGTTACATCGGGCAACGGTCCCAGATGAGCGTCGGAAATATGCGCGAGCCTGAACATGGTCTCTTCTTAAGCGACGCTGGCGAGGCTTTCCACTCACCCTTTGCTGTTCGCCCAGGGATCGTTCGATGACCGGCACAAGCGATCCGGAAGAGGTGTTCCGCCAGACAGGCTGGCCAGGCCTGCGGGCGAGGCTCTTTCATTTTTATTTCGTGCTGCGCCGCCCGATGACGCTTGGCGTGCGCGGCCTGGTTTATGACCGCGCTTCCAATGCCGTTTTCCTGATCCGCCACACCTATGTTCCGGGCTGGCAGCTACCTGGCGGCGGCGTCGAGATCGGCGAGACGCTCGAGGAAGCGCTGGCGCGCGAGCTGGCCGAGGAAGGCAACATCGTCCTGACGGCCCCGCCTGTGCTGAAGTCGATGCATTTCAACCGCCGCTCCAGCAAGCGCGATCATGTCGGCCTTTATCTGATCGAAGCCTTCAGCCAGACCGCGCCGAAACGGCCGGACCATGAGATCGCCGAAGCAGGTTTCTTTCCGATCGACCGTTTGCCGGAGGGCACGACGCCGGCGACGCTGCGGCGGATCGGAGAGATTTTTGGCAGCGAGCGTATCTCAGCCTACTGGTGATCACGCCGCCTTCCTGAACCTGTTGCGATCATGCGCCGCCGCATAGTCGAGCTCAGGCCCCACCGGAATGATCCCCGTCGGGTTGATCGACTTGTGGCTGCCGTAATAATGCGCCTTGATGTGATGCAGGTTGACCGTCCCCGAGACGCCGGGCACCTGGTAGAGATCGCGCAGATAGTTCGACAGGTTCGGGTAGTCGGCGATGCGGCGCAGATTGCATTTGAAGTGACCGACATAGACCGGATCGAAACGCACCAGCGTCGTGAACAGCCGCCAGTCCGCTTCGGTAATGTGTTCGCCAGCCAGATAGCGCTGCTTCGAAAGCCGCTCCTCGATCGTATCGAGCGCCGCGAACAATTCGCCGAACGCTTCCGCATAGGCTGTCTGCGTGGTGGCGAAGCCGGCGCGATAGACGCCGTTGTTGATCGCCGGATAGACCAGCGCATTGAGCCTGTCGATCTCCGCGCGCTGCGCCGCCGGGTAGAAGTCGAGGCCCGCATCGCCCCATTCGTCGAAGGCCGAATTGAGCATGCGGATGATCTCGGAGGACTCGTTGTTGACGATCGTCTTTTCCTGCTTGTCCCACAGAACCGGCACCGTCACGCGGCCTGAATAGGCGGGATCGGCCTTGGCGTAGATCTGGTGCAGGAAATCGAGGCCGTAGAGCGTGTCGCCCGTGGCGCCGTCCTCGGTTTTGAAGGTCCAGCCGTTTTCGCCCATGAAATGGTGCACCACGGAGACGGAGATGATGCCCTCCAGCTTCTTCAGGGCGCGGAAGATCAGCGTACGGTGTGCCCAGGGGCAGGCGAGCGACACATAGAGATGATAGCGGCCGGGTTCGGCCTTGAAGCCGCGCGTGCGGCCTTCCGCCGGCGCGCCGTCGCGCGTGATCCAGTCCCGCCATTGCGACTCCGTCCGCACGAACCGCCCACCGCTGTCGGTGTCGAACGGGCGGTCCTGCCATTTGCCTTCGATCAGCAATCCCATGCGAAAAATCTCCCTGTGGCTTTAGAGATATCTAGACCGATAAGCGGACTGGCGAAGCCTTCGGGCACTGAACAGTTCGTCAAACGACGAACCAGTTCATCGGCTGGAACAAAGAAAGACAAAAGGCATCGATTGCGGCGACACAAAATTGGTGCTAGCGGAGGCGCCCATGTTCGACTTTGCCTCGATCCGGTTCGACCGACGACGAAAGGGCGCCCGCGCTTAAGAAGCGCTGACTGGCGAACGCTGCCGCTTTGCAGCAGACCTTCCTCGTATACCGGAACGCAAAGACCATGAGCCTTGCCGACGTGAAATACCTGCCGGAAACCCCGGCGCATGATGCCGAAATCGAAGCCATCAACGACGAGGCCTTCGGCCCCGGTCGTTTCGTGCTTGCCGCCTACAAGATCCGCGAGGCCGGCGGGCACGACCGCTCGATGTCCTTTGTCGCCGTCAAGGACGACACGGTGATCGCTTCGGTGCGCATGACGCGCGTCGCCGCGGGCGCCGGTCGCGCCATGATGCTCGGCCCGCTTGCGGTGCGCCCCGCCTTCAAGAATCTCGGCATCGGCCGCAAGCTGGTCGCGATTGCGCTGGAGGCTGCCAGGAAGGCCGGTGCGCCTGCCGTCATCCTGGTCGGCGACGAACCCTATTACGGACCGCTCGGCTTCAAGCGTTTCCCGCGCGGGCAGATAACCATGCCGCGCCCGGTCGATCTCGACCGGCTGCTGCATCACGAGATCAAGCCGGGCGCCGTCGCCCGCTTTGCCGGCGATGTCTGTCACGCCAGCACCGCAAGGGTTGCGGAATTTGCCCCGGCCGTGGCGCGTTCGGCCGCCAGTGCGCAGCCGTCGATCGACCCGTCTATTGCGGTTGCGCCGCCTTTGCGCGCTTCGTAGCATAATCCGGAATCCTGGGAGGCTTGCATGAACCCGAACGGCCAGATCGCGATCGTCACCGGCGGGGGATCCGGCCTTGGCGAGGCGACGGCGCGCGCGCTTGCCGCCAAGGGCGCCCGCGTCGCCATCCTCGATGTCGGCATCGAGCGCGCCGCGAAGGTCGCGGCCGACATCGGCGGCATTGCCGTCCAATGCGATGTCTCTAGCGGCGACAGCGCGACGGCCGCGATCGCTGAAGCGGCTGAAAAGCTTGGGCCGCCGCGCATCCTGGTCAATTGCGCCGGCATCGCCATCGGCGTGAAGACGATCGGCAAGGACGGACCGCATCCGCTCGACCAGTACCGCAAGGTGATCGAGATCAACCTGATCGGCACCTTCAACATGATCCGCCTCGTCGCCGACCGGACGGCGAAACTCGATCCGCTCGCCGGCGGCGAGCGCGGCGTCATCGTCAACACCGCCTCCGTCGCCGCCTATGACGGCCAGATCGGCCAGGCCGCCTACGCGGCCTCCAAGGGCGGCGTCGTCGGCATGACGCTGCCTGTGGCGCGCGACCTGGCGCGCTCCGGCATCCGCGTCTGCACCATTGCGCCCGGCATTTTCAAGACGCCGATGATGGCCGGCATGCCGCAGGAGGTGCAGGATACGCTCGGCGCCTCCGTCCCCTTCCCGCCCCGGCTCGGCGAGCCGTCGGAATATGCCGCACTTGCTCTCCATATCGTCGAGAACCAGATGCTGAACGGCGAGACCATCCGCCTCGACGGCGCCATCCGCATGGCGCCGAAATAAACGGGATGACTGGCTCGCCGACAGGCGCCGCTGCCTCTACCGAAAAGACCGGCCCGCTCGCCGGCCTGAAAGTGATCGAGATGGCCGGGCTGGGCCCGGTGCCGCTTGCCGCGCTGATGCTGTCCGAGATGGGCGCCGGGGTCCTGCGCATCGAACGCGCCGACTCCGGCCAGCCGTTGCTGAGCCTGCCGGAAGAATACGATCTCGACCGCCACGGCCGTTCCATCCTCAAGCTCGACCGGAAGGACCCGACGGGCGCGGAACTGCTGCTGCGCCTTGCGGCAAAGGCCGACATCCTCGTCGAAGGTTTCCGCCCCGGCGTCATGGAACGGCTCGGCCTCGGTCCCGATGTCGTTCTCCAGCGCAATCCGGCGCTGATCTATGGTCGCCTGACCGGTTTCGGCCAGGACGGACCGCTGTCCGCGCGAGCCGGGCACGACATCACCTATCTCGCCTATGCGGGTCTCTTGCATGCTCTCGGCAGGCAGGACGCGCCGCCGGTGCCGCCGCTCAACCTGGTCGCCGATCAAGGCGGCGGCGCCATGATGCTGATCGCAGGCGTGCTCGCCGCCCTTTTCCAGCGTTCCCTGACCGGCAAGGGCCAGGTGATCGATGCCTCGATGATCGAGGGAGCCTCGATGCTCGCAGCGCCCATCCACGCCTATATGGCCGCGGGCCTTTGGAGCGACAGGCGCGGCGAGAACCTGCTCGATTCCGGTGCGCCGTTCTACGATACCTATGAGACCGCCGACGCAAGGCACATTGCCGTCGGCTGCCTCGAACCGCGCTTCTTCGCCGAATTCGCCAGGCTGCTGCCGCTCGACAGTCGTTTTGTCGGCAGCCAGTACGACAAGTCGTCATGGCCCGCGATGCGCGCCGCCATTGCCGGTCGTGTCAGGGAAAGAACACGCGACGAATGGGCCACGCTGTTCGCCGCGACCGACGCGTGCGTCGCGCCCGTGCTGTCTCTGGTCGAAGCCAGGGATCACCCGCACAATCGCGCCAGGGAGAGCTTCGTGAAATCGGGCGGGCTCGATCGCCCGGCGCCGGCGCCGCGTTTCTCGCAAAATCCGCAGACGCTTGCCGCCGCGCCGGCCGCCGGCGATCGCCAGCCCGTGGGCATATTGACCCGTTTCGGTTTGAGCGAGGAGGAAATCGGAGCCCTTGCAAAGGCGGGTGTAGTCGGCCGATAACCGGAGAATGAAAATCAACTTATCTCGGGTGAGCTTGTGACCGAACCGAAAAAAGATGTCATCCGCGAAACCGACGCCGAAGCGGTCAGGCTGGCGAAAACCCTGATCCGATCGGCGCGTTTCGGCGCGCTCGCGGCGATCGAGCCTGGCACCGGCGCGCCGCTGGCAAGCCGGGTTGGCGTCGCCACCGACATCGACGGCGCGCCGCTGATCCTGATCTCGATGCTGTCCGCGCACACCGGTGCGTTGCTCGCCGATCCGCGCTGTTCGCTGCTGCTTGGCGAGCCGGGCAAGGGCGATCCGCTGGCGCATCCGCGCATCAGCCTGGCGTGCAGCGCCTTGCGGCTGGAGCGGGGAACTGCCGATCAGATCCGAGCCGAACGGCGCTACCTCAACCGCAATCCGAAGGCGAAGCTTTATGCCGGGCTCGGCGACTTCTCGTTCTTCCGGCTCGAGCCCGAGCGCGCCAGCCTGAATGGCGGCTTCGGCAAGGCCTTTCTTCTCGACCGCGGCGATTTCATCACCAGCGCCGCCCTTGTCGAGGAGTTCGCCGGCGGCGAGCAGGCGGCGCTCGATCACATGAATGCCGATCATCGCGACGCGCTTTCCCTTTATGCCCGCCACTTCGGCCGTGCCGAGGGCGGCGACTGGATCGCCACCGGCTTCGACCCCGATGGCATGGATCTCGCCGCCCCGGACGCGACCTGCAGGATTTTCTTTCCCCAGCCTCTGCAAAGCGCGCGCGAATTGCGTTCGGCGCTTGTCGAGATGGCAAAGGCGGGGCGCGCGGCAGAGCAAGACCGATAGTTGATCGCGAGCCGGCGAAAGCAACGCTTGAGATTTAAACAAAATGATCTACCTTCGTTGTGGCGCTGATTCAGCAGCGCCCATCGACATCTGAACATTGTGGAATCAGGCGCCATTGCCCCCTGGCGCCAGGATGAGCCAGGACCCTTGGGGGATCTATGATCTCAAATAAACTAATCGCCAATGCGGAATCGGCGGCCGCCTTTCTCACTCTCATGGGCAACGAAAAGCGCTTGCTGATCGTAGCCTATCTGATGGATGGCGAAATGTCGGTCGGCGCCATCGCCGAGAAGGTGCAGCTCAGCCAGTCCGCGCTGTCGCAGCATCTCGCCAAGCTGAGGGCGCTCGATCTTGTCGAGACCCGGCGCGACCGCCAGATGATCTATTATTCCTGCAAATCCGAAGCGGTGCGCGAATTGCTGCGCATGCTGGAAGGCATTTTCGGCGAAGGCGATCTTTCCCAGATGGCCTACCGGTTGCGCCGCGCCGGGGCTTGACCCGCGGTTCCAGTCGCTCATACCTCGCCGACTAAAGCGCGTCGCGCTGAACCGGATTCAGTCAACGCGCTTTAAGTCTTTGTTTTGATGCATGTCGTCGTCCCAGAATCGCTGCACACTTCTGGGCGACATGCATTGGTCTTCGGCGAGCCACGCATGAACCTCATCCCCATCGACGACCCCCGGGACCCGCGCGTCGCCGCCTATCTCGACATCCGCGAGCGCGATCTCGTCGGACGGCAAGGCCGCTTCGTCGCCGAAGGCAAGGTGGTGCTTGACCTCCTGTTGTCGGCCGGGCGCTTCGCCGCCGAGTCTGCCCTCATCCTCGAAAACAGGCTGGCTGGCGTGCGCGAGATCTTGGACAAGGCGCCGCCGGATTTTCCCGTCTATGTTGCCGCCGGTGAGGTCATGGACCGGATCGCCGGCTTCCACATGCATCGCGGCATCCTCGCGATCGGCATGCGTGGCGACCCGGTGCCCGCCGAGATTCTGGTGGAGACCTTGCCCCGGCGCGCATTGGCCGTCGTCCCGGTCGGCATATCCAATCACGACAATATGGGAGCGATCTTCCGCAACGCGGCGGCCTTCGGCGCGGACGCGGTGCTGCTCGACCGGACCTGCTGCGATCCGCTCTACCGCAAGGCAATCCGTGTTTCGGTGGGCGCGGCGCTGAAGGTTCCCTTCGCGTCCTTCGGCGATACCGGAGCCTTCACCGCGACGCTCGATCGGCTTGGCTTCAGCCAGTTCGCTCTGTCGCCGGCCGGAGCAACCGACATCCGCGCCGCGGAGCGGCCAGCGAGGCTGGCGCTCTATCTCGGCACCGAAGGCGAAGGCCTGCCGCGGGACCTGCTTACGCGGCTGCACACTGTGAGGATCGGCATGGCGGGAGGTTTTGACAGCCTGAACGTCGCCGCGGCTTCCGCAATAGCGCTGCATCACTTTTCCGACCGGTAGCCACGGAACGACCCCGAGGCACTCGCGGTCGTCTTTTACGAGCCGGCCTTCTGCAAAGCCCTCACGCGGTCGGCAAGGCTGACGCCGCGCCCATTCTGCTGCCCCTCGCCCGCCAGCGCCTTGGCGATAGGGGAATCCGGCCCGTCGAGCTTCATCGTCAGATTGACGACCTCGGCCGCCAGTTCGTTCATTTGTTCGCGAAGGCCGGCGCCGGAGCGTGCGTCGCCCGCCGATTCCGGCAACGGCGTCCGCGCGGCGGCAAGATCGGTTTTCAGCCGCTTGTTCTCACGCGCCAGCGCAGTCAGCCTTGCCTCCAGCCGTTCCCGGTCGCCCTCGAGCCTGGCGATTGCCTTATCGACATCGTCACTTTTCGCAGCCGAGCCGGCAGCCAGCCGCGCGACGCCGTTCGCCGCAGCGGTCTCCTTCGAACGTTCGCGCATTCGAGCAAGGTCCTTCTCATGCCGGTCGAGCTTTTCCTCGCGATCGGCAAGCGTGGCGAGCAGCCGTTCCACCTTCTTCTCGAGCTCGGCCGTTTTCTTCTTCTCAACCTTCAACGCTTCGCGAGCGGCCTTGCTTTCCGAAGCGACCTCCTGGTTGCGCCGGTCAGCCTCCTTGCGCTGGGCTTTGAGCAACGCGATATCGCTGGCGAGCTTTTCCAGCTCCGATTCTCGCGCGACCAGCTCGATCTGGCGATTCGAGGACGAAAAGCTGGCGTCATCATACATCTGCTCGAGCTTTTGCAGCTCCAGCGCGCGCTTCTCCAAAGCCCGCTCCGTCTGTGCATGCTTTTCCGACAGGCGGTGCAGATCCTCCTCGCGCTGCCTGAGCTCCGCATTCTTGGCCTGCAGATCGGAAAGCGCCTGGTTCTTGTCCTTCGTTTCGACCGCGAGCCCCTTCAAGGCCTCGCGCCCGCGACCGATCTCGACCAGCTGTTCGGCCACCTTCTCCTGCAGATTCTTGACGGTTATCTCCAGCCGGCGCGTGGTCATGGCGTATTCCGCACGGACCCGGTCCTTGTCCGCCTGGATCTCGGCGGGCGTCAGCGGCAACGAAGCCTCGAGGCGCCTGCGCGTCAGGACAACGGCCCGCCGCCAGACCGCCGGCGCGATCAGCGACACCAGAAAAACGGCGCAAAGGAAACCAAGTACGAAGAACAGAACCGACTGGACCAAGGCGTGCTATCCACTTTACGGGGCGGCAATCGCGGGATTGTACCATCTTGGCATGGCGGAAATTCAACGCCGCGGCAAGAGCTTGCCGCGGCGCGATCAGCACAGTCCGAGCGATTGTAGCGAGCGCAATCCGATCAGAACGGGTTCCAGGTCGGCCTTTCGGTGAGCTTCAGATAGCCGAGATTGACCCCGAGGCGGGCACCGACGCCGGTGCGGATCGGCACGAGCAGCACCCGGTTGCTCTGCAATACGTTGAAGCCGACGCCCGCAATGACATAGGCGGAGCCGGCGACGCCGCCGAAGCGGTTATAAAGGCTGCTGATGTCGTCGAGGTTATAGACCAGCATCATCACCCGCGATCCCTCGCCGCCGAAATCCCAGCCGAGCGACGGACCTTGCCAGAACACCTTATGGTCGCCGGCGTTCTTGGTGTAGAGCGTCCCCTCACCATAGGTCAGGCCGCCGATCAACGCGCCGGACCCTTCCTCGCCCAGCAGGTAGCCGTTGGGCAGGCCGTAGGAGGCAAATATCTTCTCGACGACGGTGGCCAGGCCGCCGGACGTCTCGCCGAAGAATTTATGACCGGAATCGACGATTTCCTGAGCGGTGTACTGTTGAGCCCGCGATGCCGAGGTCGAAAGGACCAGGGCCGCCAGGAGTGTGATGGTCATGGTGAGGACTCGGACGAACGTCCGGTCGTAGTATCGGGAAAACATGCTTCCAAATCTCCGTCAGGGAGCACTTTCGCCGACGCCTCGCACCCCTGCGGCTCTTGCCGGCCGTTCAGGGTGGCTATCACTGGCAAACTATGCCGTAATCCTTTTTCAACCATTAAGCTCCCACACGAAGATGGCGGTTAGAAGGCCGCGCTTGCGCCTCCACGGCGGGTTTCCCCCGCGAACACACCATTTTCGCCGCCGATAATTTTGGATTTGTTGATGCGCGCCCGGGCCCTGTGTATTCAGAAAGCCTTGGAAAAGAGCGTGATTCGTGTGGGCAGGCGCGAAAAACTGTCGCTCGGCCATGAACAAGTGACTTAAGCAGGGATTTCGCCGATGGCCGAGCTTTTCACCCTTTCCGCGCCTGATCTCGCGGCACTGCTTTGCAGCCGCGTCTGCCACGACATCATTTCGCCGGTAGGCGCAATCAACAACGGCCTCGAACTGCTCGACGAGGGCGGCGCCGACGAAGACGCCATGAAGCTCATTCGCCAGAGCGCCAGGAACGCCTCGGCGCGACTGCAGTTTGCCCGTATTGCCTTCGGCGCCGCGGGTTCCGCCGGTATGATGATAGACACCGGCGATGCCGAGGCCGTGGCCATCGCCTTCTTGAAGAACGAAAAGCCGGAACTGGTTTGGAACGGCTCGCGGGCGCTCCTGCCCAAGAACAAGGTCAAGCTGCTGCTCAACCTCATTCTCGTCGCCAACGCGGCCATACCGCGCGGCGGCAAGCTGGTGGTCACGCTGGAGAACCTTGAGACCGAGCCGCGTTTTTCGCTGTCGGCCAGCGGCCCGATGCTGCGCGTGCCGCCGAAATTCCTCGAGCTGCATTCCGGCCACAAGCCGGAAGAGCCGATCGACGCTCATTCGGTCCAGCCTTACTACACGCTGCTTCTGGCGCGTGAGGCCAATATGACGATCTCGATCCATGCGACCGCCGACGAGATCGTGCTGACGGCTGCATAAGAAGAGCCGAAGCATCTTTTATCGCTAATATTTGCTCCGGCAGTGCAGGTAGAGCAGTACCAGCCGCAATTCATGTAACGTCGCCGCGGAGGTAAAACCGCGCGATACGCCTGTTTGGAAAAACTTTACCTAACGGCTTTTCGGCTTCTTTACCAGATTGACCTATGGTGCTTTCCGGTTACCCGGAGGTTGCCGGTTCGGCAGATGGCAAAGAGGACCCGGACATGAAGCGTTGCCTGTTCGTCGATGATTCGAGCGTCATCAGGAAGGTTGCAAAACGCATTCTTGGCTCGGACATGATCGTCGTCGAGGCGTCGACCGGGGTCGAGGCCGCCGAGATCTGCGCCGACAACATGCCCGATGTCATGGTCATCGACGGCGGGCTGACCGACATCCAGGCGGTCGACCTCATTCGCCGCATCCGCGCCATCGAAGCTCCCGTCAAGCCGCAGATCCTGGTCTCGCTGGTCGAGGTCGATGTGGCTGCGATCATGCGCGCCAAGCGCGCCGGCGCCCAAGGCTATCTGTTGAAGCCCTTCAACCGCGCGCAACTGCTCGAAAGCTTCCGTTTCCTCAAGATCGCCGCCTGATTCGCGGCACCGATCCAACAAAAAACCCGGCCGGAGCCGGGTTTTCGTTGGAATCGTTGGATCGCCTACGCGCTGACGCGGATATCTTCCGGCTCGCGCAGCACATAGCCGCGGCCCCACACCGTCTCGATATAGTTCTGGCCGCCGGACGCCGCGTCGAGCTTCTTGCGCAGCTTGCAGATGAAGACGTCGATGATCTTCAGTTCCGGCTCGTCCATGCCGCCATAGAGATGGTTGAGGAACATTTCCTTGGTAAGCGTGGTGCCCTTGCGCAGCGAGAGCAGCTCCAGCATCTGATATTCCTTGCCGGTCAGGTGCACGCGCTGGCCACCGACCTCGACCGTCTTGGCGTCGAGATTAACCACCAGGTCGCCGGTGGTGATGACCGACTGGGCATGGCCCTTGGAGCGGCGCACGATCGCGTGGATGCGCGCCACCAGCTCGTCCTTGTGAAAGGGCTTGGTCATATAGTCGTCGGCGCCGAAGCCGAGGCCGCGCACCTTGTCCTCGATGCCGGCCATGCCGGAGAGGATCAGGATCGGCGTCTTGACCTTGGAGAGGCGCAGCGTGCGCAGGACTTCATAGCCCGACATGTCGGGGAGATTGAGGTCCAGCAGGATGATGTCGTAATCGTAGAGCTTGCCGAGATCGACACCTTCTTCGCCGAGATCGGTCGTATAGACGTTGAAGCTCTCCGATTTCAGCATCAATTCGATGCTCTGTGCGGTTGCACTGTCATCTTCAATCAGCAGAACACGCATTTCATTCCCCTTTTCTGCTGCCGGGCCATCTCACGACCCGTCCGGGACCCGGAGCAGTGATTGCCTGAACAGAAGGTGCCACCGACTGGTTAACAAATCCTAATTTCGTGTCATCCACGATACCAGATTTTTTAACCCCTTTCTACACCCACTTGAATCTAATAACGAATCACAGACCAAAATCGCTAATGCACCACATTAATAAGCCAGCCTAAGTGACTCCAGAGACTCGCAGGCCCGGGCTTCCGCCGAGAGCCGGAATTTTTACCCGGCCTTAAGTCCTCGCCCGTATGATTAACAATGCCCGTAAACGAATGGTTACCGCCGGCAAAAATCTTTAGGGCTTTGTTTCCCATAGCCCAGGGAAAGCCGGGGGAAACGGGCGGCGCTTGGATCGTTCCGGGCGGACTGGGCGGTATTGCAAGTGTGCGTTTGCGGAGTATCGAGTCATGAAGTCACGTGAAAACCTCGTTCGACTGAAGCAGTTTCAGGTGAATGAGAAACGGCGGCAGCTCTTGCAGCTGGACATGATGATCGCCGAGTTCGAGCGCATGGCCGTGGAGCTGGAAGCGCAGATCATCGCCGAAGAGAAAAAAGCCGGCATCACCGACATCAACCATTTCGCCTATCCGACCTTCGCCAAGGCGGCGCGCCTGCGCCGCGACAACCTCAGGAACTCACAAAGCGACCTCGCCCAGCAGCGAAGCACCGCCGAATCATTACTCGGCGAAGCTGAAGCGGAGCTGTCCAAGGCGGAGATGCTGGAATCGCGCGACACCAAGATACGCGAGGCCGAAACAGGCGGCCGCAGCGCCATGATCGGCTGATCGCCGGGCATATTCGCAGTCATGCCGGAGGCCTGCCGGCATCTTCAGAACCGGCGATCGGCAGCAATCGGCCTCGCCCTCTTCAGGGCACAGCGCCCATCTCGCCGTGATTTGCCAATGCCCGGGCCCGGGCATCCTTGATTTCGGGCGTATGCTCTTCCGCCCAGGAGCGTATCTGGCTGAGCAGGCCAGCAAGGTTCTGGCCAAGCTCCGTCAGTTCGTACTCCACGCGCGGCGGAATGACCGCAAACACCTCGCGTCGCACAAGACCGTCACGCTCCAGAACACGCAGCGTCTGGGTCAGCATTTTGGGCGTGATGCCCTCCAGCTTGCGTGCCAGCTCGCCATTGCGCAGCCGGCCGCGCCGCAGCGCGCAGACGGTGAGATAGACCCATTTGCTGGCCAGCATCTCGAGCACGGTATGCGACGGGCAGGTGCGCCGGAACGCGTCGTAACCGAATGGGGATCTGTCATCACTATCCATAAGGTGACTATATATAGAAAAGGTACATACTCGACAATCGAATATTACTATCCAAATGATAGCGGCATATCCACTCGAACAGGAGGTGTTCATGCGTGCCGTTACCCAGAATTCCGTTGGCGGACCCGAGGTCCTTTTCGTAGCCGAGCAGCCCGACCCCTCCCCCGGCCCCGGTGAAGTGCTCGTCCGCGTCAAGGCGGCGGGCATCAACCCGGTCGACGGCGCCGTGCGCGGCGGCTTCTACCCGCTGCTCGGCGAGCCGCCTTTCATCCTTGGCTGGGATATTTCGGGGACTGTCGCGGCGCTCGGTTCCGGCGTGACCGCCTTCAAGGTCGGCGACGAGGTGTTCGGCATGCCGCGCTTCCCCAAGCAGGCCGGCGCCTATGCCGAGCTTGCCGCGGCGCCGGCGGGCCAGATCGCCGCGAAACCAGCCGCCATTGACCATGTTCATGCGGCTGCCTTGCCGCTGGCCGGCCTGACGGCCTGGCAAGGCCTTGTCCGCCATGGCGGCCTGCAGGCGGGGCAACGCGTGCTGGTCCATGCCGGAGCAGGCGGCGTCGGCCATCTGGCGGTGCAGATCGCCAAGGCGCGCGGCGCCTGGGTGGCCTCGACCGCCAGCCCGGACAAAACGGACTATGTTCGCTCGATCGGCGCAGACGAGGTCATCGATTATACGAAGGGCGAATTCGCCGGAAAGGCCGGCGATCTCGATCTGGTGCTGGAGACGGTCGGCGGCGACCATGCCGCGGATTCGCTCAAGGTGTTGCGCGACGGCGGCGTGCTGGTGTCGCTGCTCGCTGTCCCCGACGCGGTAAAGGCAAAGGCCAAGGAACGGAACATCCGCGTCGAGCGGATGTCGGTCATGCCCGACCGGGAAGGCCTTGTCGAGCTCGCCAGGCTCGTCGATGCCGGAAAGCTCGCGCCCCATGTGGCGAAGGCCTTTCCGATCGACCAGGCGGGGGCCGCCCACACTTTCCTCGCCACGCGGCCGATCGGCAAGGTTGTGCTGACGGTCTGATACCTTCCAAAACGAAAGGGCGCGGTGTTCCGCGCCCTTTCAATTTACGGCTATCCTGGCTAGTGCCGGTATTGCTGGATCCGCGTGGTGCGGAGACCGGCAAGGCCGTATTCGTCGATCGATGCCTGCCAGGAGAGAAATTCTTCGGTGGTGAGCTTGTAGCGCTGGCAGGCTTCTTCAAGGCTGAGCAGGCCGCCGCGCACCGCCGCGACCACTTCTGCCTTGCGCCGGATAACCCAGCGCCGCGTGTTCGTCGGCGGCAGATCGGCGATCGTAAGAGGGCTGCCGTCGGGCCCAATAACATACTTGACTCTAGGTCTAACCAGATCGGTCATCGTACTCTCTACTAAAAACTCAAAGACCCAATCCCCGCCACAGTACCGCCACAGCTTTAAAAATTGCCTAAGCGAACCCTAATCACTAGGTAAGGATCGTGAACGCCCGGTTAGGATTTCATTTAGAATTTGAAACACCTGCCTCCAGGCCTTGAAATTGCCGGTAATCTCGTCCTGAGGCGCAAGCTGGCGCAGACGTGGGGCTTGACCTATATTCCGGCCATTGGCATTGAGCGCCGCACAGTGAAAGCACCATGAACAGCCTCGATCTTCCCCGCCGCCCCGAAGAAACCCGCGTCGTCGTCGCGATGTCGGGCGGGGTCGATTCGTCTGTGGTCGCCGGCATCCTGAAGCGCCAAGGCTATGACGTGGTCGGCGTGACGCTGCAGCTTTATGATCACGGCGCGGCCACCCATCGCGCCGGTTCATGCTGCGCCGGCCAGGACATCGACGATGCCCGCCGCGTCTCCGAGACGCTCGGCATCCCGCATTACGTGCTCGATTATGAGGAGCGCTTCCGCAAGGCGGTCATCGATCCCTTTGCCGAGAGCTATGTCGCCGGCGAGACACCAATCCCCTGCGTTTCCTGCAACCAGACGGTGAAGTTCGCCGATCTTCTGGCGACCGCGCAGGATCTCGGCGCCGACGCGCTGGCCACCGGCCATTACATCCGCTCGCGCGCCAATGGCGCCCATCGCGCGCTCTACCGGCCGGTCGACGCCGACCGTGACCAGAGCTATTTCCTGTTCGCCACCACGCAGGCGCAGATCGACTATCTGCGATTTCCCCTCGGCGGCCTGTCGAAGCCGCAGGTCCGCGCCATTGCCGAGGAGATGGGACTCACGGTCGCCGCCAAGCAGGACAGCCAGGACATCTGCTTCGTGCCGCAGGGCAAATATTCCGACATCATCGCCAAGCTGAAGCCGGCCGCGGCCAATCCAGGCGACATCGTCCATATCGACGGCCGCGTGCTCGGCCGCCACGAAGGCATCCTGCGCTACACAATCGGCCAGCGCCGCGGCATCGGCATCGCCTCCGGCGAGCCGCTCTATGTCGTTCATCTCGACGCCGACCGCGCGCGCGTCATCGTCGGCCCGCGCGAGGCGCTGGAGACGCACAAGATCTATCTGCGCAACATGAACTGGCTGGGCGACGGGCCGCTGTCGGATGTTCCGGCCGGCGGTATCGAGCTCTTCGCAAAAGTCCGCTCGACCAGGCCGCCGCGTCCGGCCGTGCTGCATCACCGCGACGGCGTGACGTCCGTCGAGTTGGCCGACGGCGAGTCAGGCATCGCGCCAGGGCAGGCCTGCGTGCTCTATTCCGACGACGGCAACGACGCACGGGTGTTCGGCGGCGGTTTCATCGAGCGTTCCGAGCGCGGCGCGGAGGCCGAGGCCATGCTGTCCAGGCTGGCCGCCAGGCCCGCGCAGATACCCGCCGAGTAAAATTAACGTCCGTAGGCCCGGCTTTTCGGGGTCATCGCCGCGGGTTCGGGCAGGTTCACGAACCGGTGTGGATCACCGTGCCGGCGGTCAGGATGCGCAGCACCCTGATCGCTTCCTCGCCGTCGGTACGGGGCTCGGCGCGCGTCTCGATGCATTGCATGAAATGGGCAAGCTCGCGCGTCAGCGGCATGCCCTCGCCGACGGCCACATAGGAAGGCTCGTTGGCGGTGAAGGCCCACTGGCCGCTGTCCTGCCACACCGCGTGGCGGTAGACGGCAAGCTTGCGCTCCCAGGGCTCGACGTCATCGAACACCGCCATCGCCTTGGTGCCGACCACCGTCAGGCGCCGCTCGCGATAGGGATTGAGGCGCGAGGCGAAGAGATGGCTGCGCAGGCCGTTCGGGAAACGCATGTGCAGATGCGCGAAGTCGCTGAGATTGTCGAGGAGCGCCGCCCCCTCGCCCCTCACCTCGATCGGCTCGGTGCCGGTGATGGCGAGGATCATCGACAAATCGTGCGGCGCCAGGTCCCAGAGCGCATCGTTTTCGGTGTGGAACTTGCCGAGGCCGAGCCGGTGCGAATGGATGTAGCGCACCTCGCCGAGCTCGCCATTGTCGATCAGCGCCTTCAGCGTCTCGAAAGCGGGATGGAAGCGCAGCACATGGCCGACCATGAAGATGCGGCCATTGTCCTTTGCCGCCTTCACCGCGCGCTCGGCGTCGGCGACGGTCAGCGCGATCGGCTTTTCCACCAGCACGTCCTTGCCGCTTTCGACCGCGCGCACCGCGGTGTCGGCATGGAATTGCGGCGGCAGCGCCATGACGATGGCGTCGATGTCGTTGCGCTCGAACAGCCTGTCCGGCTCGATCGCCAGGCAATCCTGCTCGCTGGCGAAACCTTCGGCGCGGGCGCGGTTGACGTCGGAAACGGCATAGAGCGCGCCAAGCGCCTTGAGGGTGCGGATATGGTTGCTGCCCCAGTATCCGCAACCGAGGACGGCGATGCGCGGCTTCATTCGTTCAAACTCTAGAATTTCATGGCCGAGACATAGCGACGTGCCCCGCCGAACTCAACCCCGGGAGATCAGCTGAGTGTCTGTCCGGCAAAGCTTTTCTGGGATGAGATTGGGCCTGCCGGATTATGCCGGCATGTCGGCCTTATACAAGCTTGACAGGCTCACCCTCGCAACCTTATATCCGCGCGACCTCGGCGAACGCCTCGCGACGCCCGTCCATCCAGGACGGTTTTGCGGGCCATTTGCCACCCTGGCGGGGTAGCTCAGTTGGTTAGAGCACGGGAATCATAATCCTGGGGTCGGGGGTTCAAGTCCCTCTCCCGCTACCATCTTTCCCCACACTTTCTTGACGTGGTTGGAAAAGCCGCCTTACCGAGGATCCCGGTGAGACAGCCGGCGATTTCGAGTTCTGTTCCGCCGAGCTCGACGTATCTCGAAAACGGTAACGGTGGCGGTCAAGCCTCGCATGGCCGCCTTGGCTCCGGAATCTCCAGAGCCGCTCTATCCGCTAGTTGGAGCCATTCCGGGCGAAAAGCGCTTTTCCCGGAATTGTTCTTACTCGGCCGAATTCAGCCCCTCAGCAGGTCGAACATCAGCTCGAAGAAGCGATCGGCATCCACCTCGTTGGCGATCATGGCGTTGTCCTTGAGGCCGCGCTCGCCCCAGAAGTCGGCGACGGTGGCGCCAAAAGTGTAGCTGCCACCGAGATCGACGCCGATATGCGCCGGCCGCGTCCTGACGAGCGTGGGGTCGATCACCAGCGCCAGCGCCAGCGGATCATGCATGGCGCCGCCCACGCCCATCGAATTGCGGTGGAGCTTCTCGTAAAACAGCAGCCAGTCGTTCACCAGCTTGCCCAGCGGCGTATCGATCTTGGCGAGCTCGGCATATTGCGGTTTCTCGACCAGCACCTGCATGGTGACGTCGAGGCCGACCATGGTGATCGGCACGCCGGAATCGAGCACGATCCGCAGCGCCTCCGGATCGCAGAAGGCGTTGAACTCGGTCGGCGTGATGATCTCGCTCTTGCGATAGAACACGCCACCCATCCAGATCAGCTGCTTGATCTTGGGCAGGACATGCGGATGTTTCAGCAGCAGCAGGCCGATGTTGCAAAGCGGCCCCGTGGCCACGACCACGGTCGGCTCGGCGCGCGACAGCAGCTTCTCGGCCAGGAAGTCCACGGCATGCTGCTTCACCGGCCTGATGGTCGCCTGTGGCAGGTAGGGCGAGCCCTCCAGGCCGCTTGGGCCGTCGGCGGTGCCCAGCACCAGCGGGCGCGCCAACGGCCGGTGGCAGCCGGCGGCCACCGGAACAGCGCCGGCGCCGATATATTCGAGGATTCGCAGCGCATTGGCGGTGGTTTTTTCGATCTCGGCGTTGCCACAGGTGGTAGTGACGCCGAGCAATTCGACGGCCGGCGAGCGATGCGCCATGACAAGCGCGATGGCATCGTCATGGCCGGGATCGCAATCGAAGAGGATGGGCGTAGGGGTCATGGTCGGGCTCGTCATGCGGTCCGCTCGTAGCGGGCAAGGGTGTCTTTGAAGATCTTGAGGAAGCGGCGGCCGTCGAGGTCGGTGCCGATGCGGGTGGTCTTCGGTCCGCCGCCCGGCAGGATCTGGAAACCGCGATAGGCAACCGTCTGGCCGCGCGCCACATGGCCGTCGGTCAGCACATCGACGAACAGCGGTTCGGTGAGCGTGGCGAGGCTGGGATCGAAAGCCAGCGCCACGGTGATCACGTCATCCAGCGGGAAGCCGACGAGCCCGAAGAATTCGCGCCAGATGTCGACATAGATGGGGAACACGTCGGCAATCATGTCGACCACCGGATTGTCCATCGCCACCGCCTGCATGTCGGCGATGTCGTCGCGCGTCAGCATGGAGGCCGCGACGCGGTTGTCCTCGCAGATATCGAGCGGCACAAGGATCTTGTCGACCTCGGCGTTCAGCACGATGCGCGAGGCTTCGGGATCGGCCCAGATGTTGTATTCGGTGACCGGCGTCATGTTGCCGGGCGTCTGGAAGGTGCCGCCCAGCACCAGCAGGCGCTTGAGCGCGCCCGCAAGGCGCGGCTCCTGCAGCAATGCCATGGCGGCGTTGGTGAGCGGCCCTGTGGTGACCAGCGTGATCTCGCCGGGATTGGACATCACCGTGTCGATGATGAAATCCACCGCATGGCCCGGCGTCGCCTTGCGTGCTGGAGCGGGGGCCGGCGGATTGAACTTCTTCAGCCGGTCGCCGAAGCGCGCGGTCAGCCGCTTCTCGAAATGCACCGGAGCTTCCATGTCGGCCTTGGCGTGGCCGACGATCGGCCGGCAGGCGCCGGCATGGACGCGGATGTCGTCGCGCCCGGCCAGCGAAAGCGTGTTGAGCACGACATTGGTCACCTGCTCGATGGGCCCGGCCGCGCCGGTGACGGTCGTGACCGCTTCCAGCTTCACGTATGGACTGGCTGCGGCAAACAGCACGGCGAGGATGTCGTCGCCCGCTGAATCCACGTCGAGGATTATGCGTTCCATATGCGTATGGGGTCCTTACGTTGAGGGAGTGTTGTCGGCGTCGGCCCGGCCGGGTTCGACGGAAAGCAGCTTGCGCATGCTCTCGAGCGTCTCGCGGATGATGCGGGGCCTGCTGCGGTAGGAGAGCGCGAACAGCGCCACCAGCGCCACCGCGTAGGGTACTGCCAGGATCAGATATGACGGGAAACCGAAGGTCTGCAGTCTGAGCGAGAAGGCATCGGCGAAGCCGAACAGCAGGCAGCCGCCCAGCACCCTGAGCGGATCGCCGTTGGAGAAGATCAGGATTGCGACGGCCATGAAGCCGCGCCCCGACGACATGTTCTCGGTGAACATGGTGATGTAGCCGAGCGACAGATGCGCCCCGGCGAGCCCGGCGAGAAGACCGCACAGCAGCGAGGCGACATAACGGATCCGGGCGATGGAGATACCGAGCGCCTCGGCTGCCTCGGGTTTTTCGCCGACGACGCGGATGTAGAGGCCGAGCCTGGTGCGCCTGTAGAACAGCACGAGCAGCGGCACGGCGAAAAAGGCCACATAGACCAGCGGCGTGTAACCCGAGACCAGCGGCGCCCAGGACCCAAGCAATTCACGAGCCCATGGGATTTGAACCTTCGGCAGGCCGACGATGCCATGGCCGACGATGGATCCGCGCGTGCCGAAAACCGCCTTCATCAACGATATGGTCATGCCGCCCGCGAGGATGTTGAGCGCCAGGCCGACCACCACCTCATTGGCGCGGAAAGTCACGACAAGGAGCGCGAAGACGAGCGCGAAGACAAGCGCGGCGGCAACGCCGCACAGCACGCCGACAAAGGCCGAGCCGGACCAGATGGAGCCAAGCACGGCGAAGAAGGCGCCTACGAGCATCTGGCCTTCGAGGCCGATGTTGAAGATGCCTGCCTTGGTGGTGAACGAGCCGCCGAGGCCGACCAGCAGGATCGGCGCGGTGGTCCTGAGCGTCGCGACCAGGAGCGCGACGTTGAGGAGTTTGTCTAGAACTTCCATCGACGCTCTCCCGCCGTGCTGTCGCCGCGGCGCTTCATCAGCACCTGCGCGGAAACGCTGAGGATGATGAGGGCCTGGATGACCGTGATGATCTCGCGCGAGGCCGTGGTCTCGACCTCCAGCAGCAGCGAGCCGCTGCGCAGCGCGCCGAAGAACAGCGCGGTGACGATCGTGCCGATCGGTGAGCCGTTGGCGAGCAGCGCGGCGATGAGGCCGTCGAAGCCGAAGCCGGGCGCGAAGCCTTCCATGAAGCGGTGATGCACGCCCAGCGTCTCGACGCCGCCTGCCAGCCCGCCGACCGCGCCGGAGACCAGCAGGACCAGGAAGCCCTGCCGTTTGACGTTGACACCGCCATATTCGGCGAATTTCGGCGCCGAGCCGACCATCGAGATCGAATAGCCCTTGCTCGTATAACGGAAGAACCACGCGACGGAGAGCGCCAGCACCAGTCCGATGACAAGGCCCCAGTTGAGGCGCGAAAAGGAAAAGAGCTCGGGCAGATAGGCCGTCGGCAGAATAGGCGGCGTCTCCGACCAGCCGCCCGGCCTCTTGAACAGGAAGATGGTGAAATAGGACGTCAGCAGCACCGCGACGTAGTTCGACAGGATGGTAGAGACCACCTCGTTGGTGTTGTATCGCGCACGGAAGAACGCCGGGATGGCTACCCAGGCGGCGCCGGCGAGCGTCGCGACGGCCAGCCCGACCAGCATGTGAACGCCGGCCGGCAGCGGCAGGGCGAAGCCAACCCATGCCGCTGCGAAACCGCCGAGGAACAGCTGGCCCTCGATGCCGACATTGAACATGCCGCCGCGCAGGCCGATGCAGGCGGCAACGCCGCAGATCAGGATGGGCGTGGTCTGCAGCAGAGTGCCGGCGATCTTGGCCTGGTCGCCGAAAGCGCCCCGCAGCAGCGTCATGAAGACCTTTACCGGGCTCTCGTCGACCATCAAGATGATGATGGCGCCGATGGCCAGGGCAAAGAGGACAGCAAGCAGCTGCCCGTAAACAGCACGCAACCTGTCGCTCATCGGGCCGCGCCGCCCGTCGCTGCGCCGGCCTCGACACCTGCCATCATCATGCCGATCCTTTCGCTGTCGGCTCCGTCGCCGTCGACCTCGCCCATGATCCGGCCGTTGAACATGACCAGGATGCGGTCGGCGAGCGTGAGAAGCTCATCGAGCTGTACCGATATGACGAGAACGGCGCGGCCGGCCGCACGCTGGCGCATGATCTCGTCGTGGATGGATTCCTGGGCGCCGATGTCGACGCCTCGCGTCGGCTGGTCGATGAGCAGGAAGTCCGCGTCGTTCGTGAATTCCCGCGCCAGGACGACCTTCTGGATGTTGCCGCCCGACAACCGCTTGACGGTATCCTGGGGGCCGCGCGCTCGGATATCGAAGCGCTTGATCATGTCCGCGGCCTGGCTGGCGGCCACCTGCCAGTCGAGAATGCCGTTGCGCGACCACGGCGCCCTGGTCTGGCGCCCCATCAGGAGGTTCGCCGAGATCGAGGCGCCGCCATCGACGCCGCGCACCATGCGGTCGCCCGGAACATGAGCCAGTCCGGCCTCACGGATCTGCGCCGGCGACTGCGTGGTCAGGTCGCGGCCTTTGAGAACGGCTGAGCCGTGGCTGGCGGGACGCAGGCCGGTGAGCACCTCGGCGAGCTCGGTCTGGCCGTTGCCGGCCACGCCGGCGATACCGACGATCTCGCCGGCGCGCACGGTGAAGCTGGCGTCGCGCAGCGCCGGCAGGCGACGGTCGTCGCGGGCCCACAGGTTCTTCACCTCGAGCACGACGCTGCCCGCTGTCCGTTCGCGGCGGCGGCGCGCGAAGCTGACGTCGCGTCCGACCATCATGCGAACGAGATCGGCCTTGGTCAGCTCGGCCGTCGGTCGCGTCGCCACATGCTTGCCGTTGCGCAGCACCGTGACGGTGTCGGAAACCTCCATCACCTCCTCGAGGTGGTGGGAAATGAAGATGACCGTCATGCCGCCGGCAACGAAGCCGCGCAGGGTCTGGAACAGCTCACGGCTCTCTTGCGGGGTCAGCACAGCCGTCGGCTCGTCCAGGATGATGATGCGCGCACCGCGCGCCAGGACCTTGAGGATCTCGATGCGCTGCTCGATGCCCACCGACAGCAGCGAGACGCGCTCGGTCGGCTCGACCTTCAGTCCGAACCGTTCGGAAAGCTCGCGCGTCTTTTCGATCTGCGCGGCGTGGTCGATCAGCCCGTTGCGACGGATCTCCATGCCGAGGAACACGTTCTCGGCCACGGAAAGCGAGGGCACCAGCTTGAAGTGCTGATGCACCATGCCGAGGCCCGCCGCGATGGCCGCGGCCGGATCGGCCATCACCATATCCTTTCCCTCGATGCGGATCGCGCCCTCGTCGGGCTGCAACAGACCGAACAGGACATTCATCAAGGTTGTCTTGCCGGCGCCGTTCTCCCCGATGATGGCGTGTATCTCGCCACGACGCACGGCAATGGAAACGTCGTCGTTGGCGGCGAAAGCACCGAAGCGCTTCGTAACGCCGATCAACTCGACGGCCATTTCGGCGGCGGCGGGCTTGACAGGTGCCGGAGATGGCGACGCGTCGGACACGGAAGCTTCACGGCTCCAAGGTTGAGCGTGCGGGCCAACCGACCCGCACGAGGCAGGATGAAAGTCCCGGAGGACTCCGGGACGGCGCGAAGCCTACTTTGCCTTGGCGACCTTGATGGAGCCGTCGACGATGCCCTTCCTGATCTCGTCGAGCTTGGCCTTGACCTCTTCGGGGATCTTCGGCGCGATGTCGTCGCAGACCTTCAGCTCGACACCGCCCGAGGCGAGATCGAAGGTGCGGGTGCCTGGCATGACCTTGTGGCCTTCGACCTCGTCCTTGATCAGGCTGTAGACCGCGATGTCGCCGCGCTTGAGCATCGAGCCGAGCACATTGCCGGGCGCCGTGGAGCACATGTCGATATCGACGCCGATCGAATACTTGTCGGCAGCGGCGCTGGCCTGCATGACGCCCTCTCCCGTCGGGCCGGCGACGTTGTAAACGATGTCGGCGCCTTCATTGTAGAGCGCCTGGGTCAGCTCGCTGCCCTTGGCCGGGTCGTCGAAAGTGCCGGCGAAGACAGGTTTCACGGTGATGTCGGGGGCGGCATATTTCGAGCCCTGCTCATAGCCGCCGAGGAAGTTGCGGATAACCGGGATGTCGCGGCCGCCGACGAAGCCGATGGCCTTGCCGTCGCCTATCTTGTCGAAGGCGCTGCCCTTGCTTTCGATCATGCCGGCGAGCGCGCCGGCGATGAAGGAGCCCTGTTCCTCAGCAAAGTTGGCATAGATCATCTTGTCGCTGTCGAGGACGCCGTCGATGAAGACGAAGCGCTGGTTCGGATAGGCCGCGCTCGCCTTCTGCAGCGCGTCGACGAGCTCCCAGCCCATGACGAAGATCAGGTCGTACTTGCCGTCCTTCGCCAGGTTGGCGAACTGCTCCTCATAATCGAGCGCGCGATTGCCGGTATCGACCAGCTTGAGGTCGATGCCGAAATCCGTCTTCGCCTTGTTGAGGCCGTTGACGATCGAGACGCCGAAGCCCTGCGCGAAATAGCCCGAGATGGCGGCCACGGATACCTTGTCCTGCGCGCAGGCAAGGCTGACCGAAGCAACAAGCGCGGCGCCGGCAAAGATGCACTTCGAAATGATTTTTTTCATGTTTCTCCCCTGTTTGAAGGTCGCCCCAAGTGCCGGCTCCGCAAGGGGCGCCGGAAAACTTGTTGGTGATCATATGACCTTATGGGTGCTCCAATGACCTGTCAATCTGGCGCCACGCGACGTTCCATGCCTTCGTTCCCGAACGACGCGCAATTGGCTTGACAAAGCCGCCGGATCGATAACTGTTGATACTCAAACAATTTCATAGGGCAATTGGAGCAGCCGATGCCGAAGCCAGCGGTCAGGAAGTTTGTCGTACAGGTCGAGGAGATTTTTCACGAAGGCGGGCCGGTGCGGGCAGAGCCGGTCAAGCGCGGCGCCGTGCTGGCGGTGATCGAGAATCCGTTCGCTGGCCGCTATGTGGAGGAGATCACCGGGTTCATGGAGGATCTCAAGCCGCTCGGTCTCGAAATGGCGCAACGCCTGCTGAATTCGCTTGGCGGCGATCCCTCGAAGGTCGAGGGCTACGGCAAGGGCGCGATCGTCGGCGGCGGCGGCGAGCTGGAGCACGGCGCGCTGTGGCACAATCCGGGCGGTTATGCGATGCGCGAACTGCTGGGCGGCGCCAAGGCGATCGTGCCGTCGACCAAGAAGGTCGGCGGGCCCGGCGCGCGCATCGACATCCCGGTCACGCACATCAACGCTTCGTACGTGCGCAGCCACTTCGACGCCATCGAAGTGGGCATCAACGACGCGCCGCGCGCCAACGAGATCGTACTGGTGCTGGCCATGACGACGGGCGCCCGCGTCCATGCCCGCGCCGGCGGGCTGGAGGCGAAGGACATCAAGGGAGAGGACGGGCTGAGATGAGCGTTGAAATCCGCCGCATCATAACCATCGTGGAAGAAACGCGCGAGGAAGGCGGCCGGCCGGTCGATCCCCCGACGCGTCGCGCAGCTGCAGTCGCGGTCATTCGCAATCCGTTCGCCGGCCGCTACGTGGACGATCTGTCCGCACTGAGCGACATCGGGGCCGAGCTTGGCGAGATCCTTCCAAAGCGTGCGGTCGCAGCGCTCGGCATTCCCGGCGACCAGGTCGAAAGCTTCGGCAAGGCGGCCGCCGTTGGCGCCAATGGCGAGCTGGAACATGCCGCCGCGATCCTCCATCCGAAGCTCGGCGCGCCGTTCCGGGACGTGCTTGGCACGGGTGCCGCGCTCATTCCGTCCTCGAAGAAGCGGGGCGGCCTCGGCGTTCCGCTGGATGTTCCGCTCGGCCACAAGGATGCGGCCAAGGTGCGCAGCCATTTCGACGGCATGGAAGTGCGCGTTCCGGACGCGCCGCGCGACGACGAGATCGTGGTGGCGATCGCGGTCACCGATTCGGGCAGGCCGCACCCACGCGTCGGCGGGCTGACCAAGGAACAGGTCGTCGGCAAGGATGGGCTGATCTAGAGCATTTTGCAGCCAAGCGGAATCGCTTGGCGTCGCACAAATGCGGCTAAAACAAAGAGATAGAGCGGTTTAGCGTTTCCGTGAAACGGTGAACCGCTCCAAGTCCCGGCAGCGGGCGATACCTTCGCAAAGCCACGGGCTGTCCCGCCGGCGAAAAAGCGGCCCGTGAGCCGCTTTTTTTCGGCTTCCCTCCGATCAGGCCGCGACGACTTCGGGTACGCGGATGGCCGGTGGTGTGTTGCGGCTGCGCGCGGTACGCACTTCCCCGTCGATCATGATCATGCCGATGCCGGGCAGGTTGCCGAGCGCCAGGCTTTCCAGGAAATCCTTGCCGAGGCCGCCGGCTGCCTGGTCCATGAAGACAAGGTCGGCGGCGCGGCCTGCCTCGATGATGCCGCGATCTGCAAGCTTGCGCACGCGTGCCGTGTTGCCGGTGGCAAAGCAGAAGACCACCTCCGTGGGCACGCCGCCCAGCGATGCCAAATGGCAAATGGTGCGAAGGATGCCCAGCGGCTGCACGCCCGAGCCGGCCGGGCCGTCGGTACCGAGAATGACCCGGTCGAGCTCGTTCCGTTGCTTGGCGATGCCGAGCACGAACAGGCCGGTGCGCAGGTTGCCGTTGTGGACGATCTCCAGGGCGCGGGTGCCTTCCTCGCAGATACGACGGATCTCGTCGTCCGGCAGCGCCGTGGGGCCACCGTTGATATGCGCCACCACGTCGGCGTCGACCTCGAGCACGACTTCGGCCCCGATACGGCCGGAACCGGGGATCGAGGGCCCGCCGGTATGGGTCATGGAGGTCATGCCGTATTTGCGGGCCCAGGCGATCATCTGGCGGCCCGTCGGACCGTCCTTGACGCCGCCGAGGCCGACCTCGCCGATCAGCGTCACGCCGGCTTCGGCGAGTTCGCGGAAATCGTTCTCGGTCATGCCTGGTTCCAGCACCGGGGCGCCGGCAAGGATCTTCATGCCGCCGGGGCGGAAGTTCGAGAAGCTGCGCTGCGAGGCGATGCCGAGCGCCTTGACGCCGACGATGTCGCGAGGACGGCCGGGATAATGCGCCTCGCCGGCCGAGATGATGGTGGTGACACCGCCGTGGAGCGTCGAGTCGATCCAGCCGAGCTGGTTCTGGCGCGGGGTCCAGTCGCCGGCAGCGGGATGGACGTGGTTGTCGATCAGGCCGGGGGCGACGACGCAACCCTGCGCATCGATGACCTTCGCAGCTCCACTTGTCTCGACGCCGCCCTGCTTGCCGACCGCGGCGATGCGGCCATCCACGACCACAATGGTGTCGGCGTCGAGGATCGGGCGGGCGATGTCGCCGCTCAGCATCAGGCCGATATTGCGGATGACGGTCTTCCCGGCAGCGGGATTGGCTTGGGGGTCGGAGGACATCGGACTGGTTCCTTCTGTTCGGCGCGGACAAGGGGAGGACATCCCGCCGCCGAAAAATCCAGCGACGCCCGCTGTTTTGCTGCGTCTGGGTTGGGGATCAGTAGGTCATTTGACGGCCGTGTCGCCCGTGTCGTCACGGCTGATGCGCTGGAGCAATTGCAACAGCGTGGCCTGCTCAGCCGTGGAGAGCGGCGAAAGAAGCTGCCGGCCGACTTCGACGCTGCGGTCCAGGCGATCAAGCGTGTAGCGCACGCCGTCGTCCGTCAGCGTGATGATGGCCAGCCGCTGGTCTGTCTTGGAAGCGTTGCGCTTGACCAGCCCCTGCTTCAAAAGCTTGCGCACCACGAGGCTGATGGTGGACGGATCCATCGCCGTCAGCCGCCCGAGATGGTTCTGGGACACCTCGCCGTGACGCAGCACCGTCGCCAGCGCCGCGAACTGGGTCGGGGACAGGTCCTCGCCGGCCATCTCCTGCTGGAAGCAGAGCGTCGCCCGCTGATGGGCGCGGCGCACGATGTGGGCCGGGTGCAGGTCTAGATCGTATCCGGTCGCGGCATAGCGGGCGAGCGCCTCCTCGCGGCTCAGCCGTTTGTCCTGCGCAGCCTTGCGCTTGGTTCGCTTCGTTTGCTCGGTCACCGTCATCGGAATGCTTCAACTCCTGGCAGGCCTGTTGTCGCTGGCACCGGAGCGATCATGCCGCGACGCTGGCGTTTTCCACGAAGACGCCTTCCCGCAAAGCCCTGACAACGCTGGCCGAGTCGCTGACCACGCCGAAATGGGTGGCGATGTCGTAAAGCGAGCTTTCCTGCTCGCGCGGGCCGGTGGCGGCGCAGCAGTCGCTCGGCACCACGACCTCGTAGCCGTTGAAGAAGGCGTCGTGAACGGTCGAACGCACGCAGATGTTGGTGACCACGCCGAAGACGATGATCTGGTCGACCTTCAGGTCCTTGAGCGTCAGGTCGAGATCGGTCTGGAAGAACGCGGAGTAGCGCCGCTTGATGACATGGATTTCATCGGCGCGCGCGCCGAGGTCGTCGATGATCTCGACACCCCACGTGCCTTCGACGCAGTGCGGCGTGCGCTTCAGCCATTCGCGGTCCTGCCGCACGTTCTTGCGGTGGACGTCATGCACCCAGATCACCGGGACGCCCGACGCACGCGCGGCATCGATGACGGCGAGTTGCGGTCCGACCAGCACCTCATAACCCGGCAGCACCATCGCGCCGCCCGGCTTGCAGAAATCGTTGAGCATGTCGACCACGACGACCGCGGCGCGCTTCACGTCGATGCTGACGCCTGCTTCCTGTCGATGCGACGAGAAAGTGTCCACGGACATGGCAGATCTCCCCGGCAGCCATTGATTGTTGGTGGTCATACAAAACCGTACAGGGCCCGAAGTCAATCCTTGGAGGCATGTTGCCGGCCATCCCGCTTCACCGGCAACGAAAAAGCCGTTGACAAGCATGGCGTTTCGAGTGTCCGATTGTTTGACCATCAATGATATTTGCGCGCACCGTGGCCGGTCATGAGGGATGAGACATGAACATCATTGTCACGGGATCGAGCGGCCTGCTCGGCCGTCATGTGGCGGCGGCTTGCCTGGCCGCCGGCCATGAGGTTCTGGGCATCGACCTGGCGCCGCCCGCGCGGGGGGCCTGGAAACATGTGAGCGCGGACCTGACGGATCTCGGCCTTGCCCTGCAGTTGATCCGCGACGCCGACGCGGTGATCCATGTCGCAGCGATCCCGCGTCCCACCGGCAAGGCCGCCGCCGAGGTGTTCGGCACCAACATGGCGGCCAGCTACAATGTGGTGGAAGCGGCAGCGCTTTCGGGAGCCTCGCGGTTCATCTACGCGTCTTCCTTCTCGGTCCTCGGCTACCCCTTCGGCGAAAGGCTCGCGCCGCCCGCCTACCTGCCCATCGACCAGGATCATCCGACGGGCGCGCAGGATGCCTATGGCCTGTCGAAATGGCTTGGCGAGGAGATCGTCGAGGCGGCCGTGCGCCGCGGCGCCTTTTCGGCGGTGAGCCTGCGCATGCCCTGGATACAAACGCCGGAAAGCTTCTTCGAGACGGTCGGGCCGCGTCGCGGCACGCCGGACGCGGCGTGGGACCTCTGGGGCTATCTCGACGCGCAGGACGCCGCCGACGCCTTCCTCCGCGCGCTGGCCTGGAAGGGACAGGGACACCTGCGCACCTTCATCAGCGCCGCCGACACCTATTCGGAGACGCCGACGGCCGAGCTGCTGAAGGCCGCTTTTCCTGCGGTCCCGGTGAGACGACCGCTCGAGGGTCACGCCGCGGTCATCGACAACAGCCATGCCCGCGAAACGCTGGGCTTCGCGCCGCGCCGCTCGTGGCGCGGCTACGGCAAGTAAGGCAGGAGAAGGACGATGACCCGTTTTGTGGACAAGACCGTGCTCGTCACCGGCGGTGGCGGCGCCATCGGCAGCGCGGCTGCCCGTCGCTTCGCGCAGGAGGGCGCCAAAGTGGCGGTGCTGGACCTCGATGCCGGCCGCGCCGAGACCATCGCCTCGACGATCGGCGACAAGGCGATAGCGATCACGGCGGACGTAACCGACGAGGCTGCCGTCGAGGAGGCGGTGGCCAAGGTCGTGAGTGTTTTCGGCAGGCTGGACGCGGTGTTCAACAACGCCGGCATCTCGGGCAAGGTGGCCCCTGTCCATGAGCTGCCCACGCAAGACTGGGACGACATCGTGCGCATCAACCTGCGTTCGATGTTCCTGGTGCTGAAGGCTTCGGTGAAGGCGATGATCGCCGCCGGCGTCGAGGGCTCGATCGTCAACATGGGTTCGTCGATGGCGGGATGGGATGTGCTCGCCGGCGGCGCCGGCTATGCCTCGACCAAGCACGGCGTGGTCGGCTTGACGCGCGTCGCCGCGCTCGACGTGGCGCCGTACGGCATCCGCGTCAACGCCATCTGCCCGGGCGTCATCGAGACCACGCTGGGCGTTCCGGCCGCCGACAAGGCGCAATATCTGGCCGGCGTGCAGCGCTTCGCCGACCGCATTCCGCTCCGGCGCATCGGCCAGCCCGAGGACGTGGCGGCTGCGGTCGCGTTCCTCGCTTCCGACGACGCCCGCCATGTCACCGGCGTCGACTGGCTGATCGACGGTGGACAGACCTTGCAGAGTTGGGCCAACGCGCCCGAGGCTGCCGCCTTCCCGAACCTGCGGCGCACGCGCTGAACCGCTTGGCAGTTCACCTCTGCGGGCCTGCGGCGTGGCGGGACTATCTTGTCCCTCCCCGCCCCAGTCGCCGCGGCGGCGCGAGCGCCAGCAGCTTGCCGAACAACCCTTGCGGCAGCACGACGACCACGAGGATGAACAGCGCGCCGAGCGCAATCAGCCAGTACTGGTCGAGGCTTGCCGACATGGCGTTCTCGGTGGCGCGCACTGCGAGCGCGCCGAGGAAGGCGCCCATCAGGACCGACCGGCCACCGACAGCCACCCAGATCAGCACTTCTGTGGAGAGCGCAAATCCGACCAGCGGCGGCGAGACGAAGCCGAACTGGGTGGTGAACAGGCCGCCGGCGAAGCCCGCCATCGCGCCCGAGACGGTGAACACGAAGATCTTGTGCAAGCGCACGTCGTAGCCGAAATGCAGCGTGCGGCGCTCGTCGTTGCGGATGCCGGCGAGCACCGTGCCGAGCGGCGAACGCCCGATCCACAACGACAAGAGATAGGTGAGCAGCGCGGCGATGCCGACGAAGAAATAGGTTGCATTGGTGGAGAGCGGATCGCCATTAGGCGCCGACAGCGGCGGCACGTTGAACAGGCCGTTGAAACCGCCGATGAACTCCCAGCGCCGCGCCGCGATCTCGCACACGACCGCCGCGCAGAGCGTGACGATGGCAAGATGCGCGCCTGACAGCGCGCGGCCCTGGAACATGATCCAGCCGAGCAGCGCGGCGACCATCATGGGCAGCAGCACGGCGAGCGCCAGGCCCGTCCATTGGCTGTCTCCAAGCCATGGCAGCTTGCCCAGCGTCACCAGCGCCATGGAATAGGCGCCGATGCCGAAGAAGATGGCCTGGCCGAAGCACAATATGCCGGCCTGACCCCAAATCAGCCCAAGGCTGAGCGCGAAGATGCCGTAGGTGACGTATTGGGTGAGCAGGCCGATATTCCAGTCGTCGAGAACAAGCGGGGCCAGTCCGAGCCCTGCCCAGGCGAGCACTGTGAGGCTGAGACCGAGACGCGCGGAGCGGGTCATTTGCGGCCTCCGATGATGCCGTTGGGCAAGAAACGGATAATGATCATGGCGAGCAGGAACACCAGGATCTGGGCGTCGGCCTGCGAGATGCCCGCCGAGAAGATGGTGGTGGCGCCGCCGATCACGCCGGACCCGATGAGCGCGCCGACGAGCGAGTTGACGCCGCCCACGAGCACCGAGAGGAAGGACGGGATGAGGAAGCCGACGCCCATCTGCGGGTCGACGCTCATGATCGGTGCCATGACGGCACCGGCAAAGCCTGCCAGCGCCGAGCCGACGGCGAAAGTGGCCCGGTCCATGCGCCGCGTGTTGATGCCCAGGGACGCCGCCATGGCGCGATTGGCTATGACGCCGCGTATCTGCAGTCCAAGCTTTGTCCTGAAGAACAGATAGTAGGTGGCGAGCGCCAGCGCGGCCGCAAGTGCCATGATGAAGAGGCGGTAGGCCGGATACTGAACGCCGAACACATCGACGGCAGTGGGAAGCGGATTTGGAACGCTCTGGGCCCCCGGCCCAAACAGCACGACGACGCCTTGCTTGATCACCAGGGACAGGCCCCAGGTGGCGAGGATGGTGTCGATGAAGCGATGGTAGATGTGGCGGATGATCAACCATTCGACCAGCAGCCCGACCAGGGCGAGAACGACGGGTGCCAGCAAAAGCCCCAGCCAGAACGATCCGGTCGCGCCGCTGACTGCCACCACCACATAGGCGCCGATCAGGAAGAACTCGCCATGGGCCATGTTGATGACGTTCATCAGCCCGAATATGACGACGAGGCCCAGCGTCACCAGCAGCAGGGCAAGGGTGAAGTTCGCGGTATCGAGCAGAAGTGCGATCGTCGCTTGCACGGCAGCCTCAGATTGACAGGTAGCGATGGACGAGTTCGGGTCTTTCGCGCAACTGCCCGATCCGGTCGGCACGATCGGCGATGACGCCGTTTTCCATGAACAGGGCGCGTCCCGCCAGCGTCTCGACGAAGTCCAGATTCTGCTCGACCACCAGAATGGTCAGTCCGGTGGAGCGGGCAATGGCCTGCAGCGTGCGGCCGATCTCGTCGACGATGGAGGGTTGGATGCCCTCCGACGGCTCGTCGAGCAGCAGGAGCTTGGGCTGGCCCACAAGGCAGCGCATGATGGCGAGCTGCTGCTGTTGCCCGCCCGACATGGTGCCGGCCTTCTGCCTGCGCCGCTCGCCCAGGACGGGGAAGAAGTCGTAGATGTCCGGCGGCAGCCGGTTGGGCAGGCGCGGCTTGCCGAGCACGCCCATCAGCAGGTTCTCCTCGACGGTGAAGTCTTTGAAGATCTCGCGCCCCTGCGGAACGTAACCGATTCCCTCATTGGCGATGACATAAGAAGGACAATTGCCGAGCTCACGACCGTCCAGGCGGAAGCTTCCGCCCTGTGTGGCGAGCTGGCCGGCGAGCGCACGCATCAAAGTGGTCTTGCCCATCCCGTTGCGGCCGAGCAGGGCCACGACCTCGCCCTTGGCGACGTCGAAAGTCGCACCCTTCAGCACGCGGCCGCCGGATGGATAGCCGGCAACGAGATTTTCGACCTGCAGCATCAATGACGCTTCCCGAGATAGGACTCGATGACGCGCGGGTCGCGGCTGACCTCCTCGTAGCGGCCCTCGGCGACGATCTTGCCGCGAACCATGACCACGATCGGGCATTCGAGCTGGCGCACGAAATTCATGTCGTGTTCGATCACCAGGATCGACTTGCCTTCCTCGTCGCGCAGGCGCCGGATCAAGCTTGCCACAGCGCTGGTTTCCGCGCCGGACATGCCGGCGGTCGGCTCGTCCAGCAAAATGAGCTCCGCGTCGCGGGCGACCAGCATGGCGATCTCCAGCCTCTGCTTCTCGCCGTGGGCGATTTCGCCGACCTTGTCGCCGGCCTTGCCGGCAAGCCCACAGAGATCGAGCAATCGGTCGCGGCGGACAGGGTCGGGGCGATAACCCAACAACGAAAGCGGACCGTAACGGCCCGCGCCGGCGGCCAGCGGTATTTCGATATTCTCCGCCACGCTGAGCTCCGGATAAACGCCCGGAACCTGGAACTTGCGAGCCACGCCGAGCCGCGAGATGCGATAGGGCGAAAGGCCGGCGACGTTGCGGCCACCGAGCCTGACCTCTCCGCCATCCGGCGCGAACTCGCCGGTGACGACGTTGAACAGGGTGGTCTTGCCGCAGCCGTTCGGTCCCAGGATGCACTGCATGGCGCCCCTTGGCAGCGTCAGGCTGAGCCCGTCGAGGACAACGAGCCCACCGAAGCGCTTGGTTACCCCCGCAAGCTGCAGGATAGGACCACGCGGTTCGTTCACGGCGTCAGCCGCACTGGCTGGGCGCAACGATACGGCCGAGGTCCTTCAGGACCTTGAGTTGGCCGTTGTCCACCTGAACGATGAGCACGTTGAGGTCGGCGTGGCGGTCCGAGGCGCGCAGATCCACCTCGCCATTGCCCGACATCAGCGACTGCCCGACCATCGCGGCAAGGATTTTTTCCTTGTCGTCGGCGCCCGCCTTCTTGACGCCTTCGATGAAGAAGCGCGTCAGCGTGTAGTGCGCGTCGGTGGTGTTGGAGACCACCGCATTCGCGCCGTAGCGGGCATGGAAACGCTGCACGAAGGCCTTCGCCTCCGGCTTGTCCAGATTGGCGATGAAATTGGACGGCGCGACGATACCGTTCGATTCCGCCTCGGAGAGACCGGCCACGTAGTTCTCGTTGAAGCCGAAGAAGATGATCTTGATCTTGCTCTGCAGCCCGGCGGCGGCGAACTGCTTGACGAAGGTGACGGCGTCGGCGCCGACGATGGTGATGACCACGACGTCGGCGCCGGCGCTTTCGATCTTGCGCAGAGTGGCCGCGTAATCCTTGGCGCCCCAGGGCGTGTATTCTTCGCCAACCACCTTGGCCTTCGCCTTCTCGACCTCCTCGCGGAAGGCCTTGTTCATCTTCTGCGGCCAGACATAGTCGCTGCCGACGAGATAGAACGCCTTGCCGAGGTTCTCCACGGCATAGGGCACCAACGGGTTGACCCAGTGCGCGGGCAACGCGCTGTAGCAGGTCACATAGCGGCTGCAGACACCGCCCTCATAGTCGGTGGCATAGAGCAGCGGAGTCTTGTAGCGCTCGATCGTCGGCAGCATGGCGTCGCGGTTGGCGCTGGTGACGGGCCCGATGATAGCGGTGACCTTGTCGCGGCGGATCAGTTCGCTGGTGCGCTCAACCGCGGTCTTGGGATCGGTGCGGTCATCCGCCTTGACGATCTCGAACATGCGCCCGCCGAGCACGCCGCCCGCCTCGTTGGCCTCCAGAAGCGCCATTTCAGCGCCCTGGAACCCCTGCTGGCCGAGCACCTCGAGGCCGCCCGAGAAGGGTTGCAGGATGCCCACCTTGATGGGGTCTCCGGCAGCGCGCGCGACGTAGGGCATGGCCAGGCCGGCCAGAGCGCCGGCAGCGCCGGTGAACAGCACCTTGCGGCGTGAAATCCTCGAATTCAGATGCATCTCGTTCTCCTCCAGATCTGGATGCCTGCTTGCCGAGTCTACCTCTCGGCTATGTCCGCCCGGCAGCGCCGGACAATCCCCATGCGACGTCCGGCCCCGGGAATGGCCTCGGAGAAACCGGCAAACGGATGACTTCCTGCCGCGCCCTTGTGCGCCGATGAGCGGCGTGACGACTGAGACTGGGTCAATGCACAGGTCCACCTAACGCGCCCCTCGCGCGGTCGATTATTTGTTTGTAGTCAAACAAGATTATGGGTGTTCAAACAATCTGTCAATCGACCCGAAATCGAGGTTAATTGAATTCGCGCTGCCGGCGTCCTATACGTCGAGGCCATGGAAACCATAGCCAGCGCCCAGCAAAACATCGCTCCCCTGTCCGGCAGCAAGCCTCCTGCCGGACGGGCAGCGCCGTTCCTGCCGATGAGCCGCGCCGAGATGACGGCGCTCGGTTGGGATGAATGCGACATCGTGCTCGTCACGGGCGACGCCTATGTCGATCATCCGAGCTTCGGCATGGCGATCATCGGCCGCCTGCTCGAAGCCCAGGGTTTTCGGGTCGGCATCATCTCGCAGCCCGACTGGCAGTCCGCGGAACCATTCAAGGCGCTGGGCAGGCCGAGGCTGTTCTTCGGCGTCACCGGCGGCAACCTCGATTCCATGGTCAACCGCTACACCTCGGACCGCAAGCTGCGCCACGACGACGCCTATACGGCGGGCGGCGAAGGCGGCAAGCGGCCGGACCGCTGCACCATCGTCTATACGCAGCGCTGCCGCGAGGCCTACAAGGACGTGCCGGTGGTTTTGGGCGGCATCGAAGCCTCGCTGCGCCGCATTGCCCACTACGACTACTGGTCCGACAAGGTGCGCCGCTCGATCCTGGCCGATGCCAAGGCCGACCTCTTGATCTACGGCAATGCCGAGCGCGCCGTCGTCGAGGTGGCGAACCGGCTCGCCGCCGGCGAGACGCCGCGCCAGCTCGATTCCGTCAGGGGCGTCGCCCTGTTCCGCCGCGTGCCCGAGCACTTCACTGAGCTCCACGCAGACGATCTCGATTCCGCCGACGAGGGCGCGAGCCGCAAGCCCGGCGACATCGTGATCCGGCTGCCGTCCTTCGAACAGGTCGAGGACGATCGCGATGCCTATGCCCGCGCTTCGCGCGTGCTGCACCGCGAGGCCAACCCCGGCAATGCCCGCCCGCTCGTCCAGCGCCATGGCGACCGCGACCTGTGGCTCAATCCGCCGCCCATCCCGCTGACTTCCGACGAGATGGACGCCGTCTACGACCTGCCCTATGCGCGCGCCCCGCACCCGTCCTATGGCGATGCCAAGATCCCCGCCTGGGACATGATCAAGTTCTCGGTGACGGTGATGCGCGGCTGCTTCGGCGGCTGCACCTTCTGCTCGATCACCGAGCACGAGGGCCGCATCATCCAGAACCGCTCCGAGGGCTCGATCCTGCGCGAGATCGAGAAGATCCGCGACAAGACCCCGGGCTTTACCGGCGTGATCTCCGATATCGGCGGGCCGACCGCCAACATGTACCGGATGGCCTGCAAGGACCCCAAGATCGAGGCGGCCTGCCGGCTGCCGTCCTGCGTGTTTCCCGACATCTGCCCCAACCTCAACACCTCGCATGACGACCTGATCCGGCTCTACCGCAAGGTGCGCGAGGTCAAGGGCGTCAAGAAGGTGATGGTCGCCTCCGGCGTGCGTTACGACCTCGCCGTCAAGAGCCCCGAATATGTCAAGGAACTGGTGACCCACCATGTCGGCGGTTACCTCAAGATCGCGCCCGAGCACACCGAGCGCGGGCCGCTCGACAAGATGATGAAGCCCGGCATCGGCACCTATGACCGCTTCAAGGAGATGTTCGACGCAGCCGCCAAGGAAGCCGGCAAGAAATACTATCTCATTCCGTATTTCATCGCCGCCCATCCCGGCACGACCGACGAGGACATGATGAACCTGGCGCTCTGGCTGAAGAAGAACCGCTACCGTGCCGATCAGGTGCAGACCTTCCTGCCTTCGCCCATGGCCACGGCGACAGCCATGTACCATACCGGCGTCAACACGCTGAAGGGCGTGCGGCGCGGCGCGACCGACAAGGTCGAGACCGTTCGCGGTGGGCGGCAGCGCCGGCTGCACAAGGCATTCCTGCGCTACCATGACCCCGACAATTGGCCGCTGCTGCGCGATGCCTTGAAGGAGATGGGCCGCGCCGACCTCATCGGCCCCCGCCCCGACCAGCTCGTGCCCGCCCACCAGCCCCCCGGAACCGGCAAGGCCGCCGGCACGAAGCGACCGGTGCGCCCCATCGGCAGGGGGCAGAGGTTCACAACCAAGGGCGTGCCGCTGCCGAAGAAGTGAGCCTTTAAGGGTCTAGCGACTTCACTGTAGCGCGCCCGTCAGCTTAGCTTTAGCTGCCGGGTGGCGTTCCAAGTCACAAGCAGATCCGATTTCGCCGGCAGTTTCGCACCTTCATTTCGGACGTTAAACCTAGTTCCGCACGTCCCTTAAAGTGGCCGTTCGGCTTAAGCCGCCTGAAGGCCGATCCCGAAAAGTGGAGAGCAGTTCTAGATAGAACCCATCATGCCCCAAGTAAACGTTAGGGCTAGAGTTCTTCGCTAGCGCATTCTGTCGTTTTCGCGACTGCATCTCTGGCTTCGAGCGCCGACATTCCAGCCTCGACCATGGCTAGGAACTCGTCCCGCATCCGGATGTGTCGGTGTGGGTTCTTACGCAATGCCACTGGCACCTCATGACCGTGACGGAATGCTATCTTGGATAAGCCGTCATGCCCATCGCGCCACTCGATATGTGGGTCAGGGATGAAATCGAATCGGCTGGGTGCGGGCCAGAATTGGGGCGTCAAGCACAGCCATCTTCCTGCTATCTCTGCTACTGAATGAAGGACCAGGTCCTCACCATAAGGCAGCCAACCTACTACATGCCGGCTTGAAGCCTTAGGGTCGTTGGCAACCTGTTCCGCGCAATTGCGGTGACAGTCATAGGGTACAAAGCCCGCCTTGAGCAAATCTTCCTCAGGTGGCCGCGCCACGGCCACGCGCGGCAGCGCAATCACCTCGGCGTAGGTTGTCGCTTCGCTGGCCGACGGCGGGAAGGCCATGAGTTCTATGGTTCTCTGAATCATGTCTGTGAGATCACTGGCCGCGACATTACCAACAGGCACCATACCAACCCCTGCCCTCACTTTCCGGTATCGACCACGATCCAGGTATGCCGGTTCATCCTGGCAACGGCAATCTTAGGTGGCCCTGGCAACCTCCGGAGAGGCGTCGGCCGGCGGTCTAACAATTTCTACGTCGTCATCGGGTGGACTGCCGCGGCGGCAGCAACCTACCGAAACATATATGCTGAGAGACGACCAAAAGCTTTCGGCAGAAGGCACAGACCCCTGGGGATGATCAAGAGTTAAACGCCATAGGCTGCCGCCGAACAGACGATGGCCGAAATCGAGGGTAGGCTGAGGTAGGAACTTGCAGAGTACAAAGCCTGGGAAGCGTCAGACGCTGAATCACGGAGGCCTCGGTTCCACCAAATACGCGTCTTAGCGACGTTGATTTGGACCATGTCGGTTTCTCGACTGACGTCGACTATTATGAATAAGTCAAACTCGCTTGCACGCCATTGAAGTGAAATGCAGTCGAGTAATGACGGCTAATTGAGAGGCATTTCTGGCCAGTCGTCAGGCACCAATGCTGGCGGTTTCGTCCATGGATCCTCGACGAGGGCCTTTTGGAACCAGTCATCCCTTAGGTTGGCGTGCTCCGTGACGATGAGCTGAAAACCCGGCACGTCCTTGGTCGCGTACCGGGCGAGAACTTCAAACAGGCGCCGAACGGCGTCGAGATCTGCATCCTGCTGTTGCTCTGTCTGTTCAACGGAGCCGCCCACCGCTTTGTACGCGCTTTCCGAAGGGAAATAGACCTGGGTCGGCTGGTCGATGACCATGAACCGAGGAACTGGCTGCTTGTAGTCCGCAGCGAACCGATGGAGCGAAAGCAGAGCAGCCAGGTGGTATGCAAGGTGACTGGCGCCACCACCCGACTTGTTCATGTAAACAGGCCTGCCGGGTCTATCGATGACCACCGTTAAGTTATGAAGGTCCAGCCTAGCGGGATATTCGTTGAACTCGCCGTTCAGGTCTTTGATGTACGTCGACATGTGCATGGCGATGTTGGAGAGGGTCGCCACCAAGCGCATCTCACTGTCATCGGCACCCAAGCGACCTTCGATATCGTCGATAACCGCTTTCAAGCGACGCTGTTCTCCCAGTAGGCGTTCAAGCTCCTCGTCAGTCGCCAGATTTTCCAAGAACAGACTGATGCGACCAACAACGCGAGCAGCGGCATTATTCCGGCTGCCCATCTGGGCAATAACTTCATTGCTCGCTATTGCCGACGACAGTTCAAGTTCCTTACCCCGAATCTGATCGGTGAGGGCTGCAACCTCCCTTTGTTGAGCTACCAAAAAGGCCTCGAGCGCCGGCCGCTCGCTGATTACGGCTTCGAGTTCCCGATCAAGGCTCTCCAACTCGGCCAACATTGCCCTAGCTATCGGGGTTTGTAGGCCCAGGTTCGCAGGCGCGAAAGGCCACTGCCATTCACGGGTGGCCCTGTTGAGGGGCAGCGCCTTAATCGAAGCCAGGCGGTCGCGTTGCTCCACCACTTCGCTTTCAAAACCATTGGCTTGCCGAGCGAACTGCTGCGCACTCTCGATCTGCCGTTGAGCTTCTCGACGACGCTCTCGAATGTCCGATAGTTCGCTCTCTATGATCGAGACGCGATCTCCATCATCGTGGGGTACAGATTGCGGTTTCCACTCCAAGGCTTGTCGCAGCAAGTCAATGACGTCAGCACCGGTGTCTACACGAACAGGTATCCCGACTGCCCTGGCCTCCGAAAGTAAGCCGATTGCTCGTTGTTCCGAATTATCGATGGCATCTTGTGCCTGAGCCACCAGCTTCGCATTGAGTCGCAAGTCCCGTTGCGCCGTTCGGAGCGATACTTGCAGGGTAAACTTGTCTCGCCCGGAAACACCCAGGAGAATTGGCAGTGTATCTCTGATCGCCTGAGGCTGGAAGTCCTCGTTCTGGCGATAGAACAGCTGGTCCTTATTCGCCACGATTCCCTGCTTTTGGAACAGATAATAGTAGGTATGCTTAATGTTGGCGTCGAAGCTCCCCCGACTACTTTCTATCGGTACATCGGTCGTATTTTCCGGGATGCCAAGCAATGCCGACAACAGCGCCACAACGCCGTCGTCGTTGTCATTGACCATCAACTCCTTAAAATCGGGAGCGTTGACCTCTGCACCGCGCCACACCATCACGCTGCTTGAGGAAAGAGCGCCAGGCGCAGGTGCTGGCTTGGCGATCAGGACTTCTTCGCCCGCAAATCGATAAATGACCGCATACCACTTGACCTTGTCCCGAATGACACCCTCTGGAACGTTGAAGGTCGACCTGCCCATGCAGAATTCGATGATCTCGGATAAAGCTGACTTACCGGTAGAGGAGCGCCCGGTGAGGATGTTCAGGCCATCATGGAACTTAACGTCGCGGCGTCGGCCGTCATCGCTATAGATATGGAGCGACTTGATCTTCAAGGCCGGATCCCCATCGTTGTGTAGACCGTACTGCTGTGCCCGATGCTGGCGAATTCCTTGCCGATGAAGGTCGCCACTCGTTGGGCAGACTTGGACTCGTCAGTACCACCAACGGTTTTTCTGACGCCTTCTGGCGTGACGATCATGCGACCATCATCCGAGACGCTTAACGTGCGCGCACTGTGGAGGACGCCGAGGGCCTCCAATGTAAAAGGCAGCATTTCAGTGCATCGTTGGGCAAATCCGACCTGCAACTCTGGATGATCTGCTATCACCCGAAGCAGATAGTTGCGATTGCCGCGTTGAATAACTTCACGCGAATGCCGCTGTAGCGTCAGCGGCAAGATCAGGAGCGACATGGAAAATGGCATTCCACGGGCGTCAGCCTCCTGGAAACCCGCCATCGATCTGTAGAGGATCAGGCCGCAGAACGCTGGATTGAAGAGATTCCGAACCTCAATCGGTCGCCGATTCCAGTACTTCATGCTGCTGTCCCCAAAATGGCAGCAAGGCTTCGAAGGAACCGTGGATGCCAATAGACACGCGGCTCCGGCCTATCATTGGCCAGCATCTGGAAAGCGCCTCGCACGACGTATGGTTCGGTCACCCGTTCACGAATGCGCAGATGAGCGGTATTTTCTAGCGCCCACAAATAGAGAGCATTGCCAGCCGCGAGGCACGCATCTTCGTGGCTGGTTTCACTAATTTTCTCGCACAATATGGCCTTGTGCCGATCCCATTCCTCGATGAGCAGGTCCTCATAGTCTTCCAGCTCGCTGGCTATGACCAAACGCTCACGCGCCCAGAGCGACCTCTGCTCATAGGCCCGGTAGTAGTCGATGATGGCATGCTGAATCCGCTCCTCAGACAGTTTCAAGGCCCGAAGCTGGGCAACGAACATGCGCTTATCTGTGGAAACATTAATGTCCTCGGGCTTCTTCCCGCGAAAGTCTATGGGCAAGTTATCGGCCTTGAACTGATCGCTGAGGACAACGAGTTTGTCGGTGACATCCTGAACCTTGATAGATGGACCTGCTTTGCCTGTGAGAACGCGGATAACCAAGTCGGTCCACCATCCCTCAAGCCTGCTGAACAGCGCCGCCCGGTCTTCCTTCCTGGTGGCCCTGAGTCGTTGGTCTATTAGGCCAGGAATGTCATCGATCCTGAGTGTGCTGGCCGAGATCGTAATGCGCGAGTAGAAGTCCCGAGCTTCGAACTCACTCAGATCTGCCAAATCGTCGTTTACCTTGGCGATTTCCTTTGCCGTGCTGGTCGACCGGGCAGCTTCAGCCCGTGTGGCCCGTTGTTCTGCCGATCCCCCGCTGCCGACAAATAGTTCGAGAAAGGAACCGGACGAAACGCTGGCAGTGCTATAGAGGATGAACCTCGCGGTGGATGCGACTCTGCCCGATTTCTTATAATGTGCGACCCACACTCGGACGGATTTCCAGAAGTCGACCGAAAGATCAGATAGGCGATCTCCAGCAGCCTTATGCTTCAATGATCCAAGAGTGATGCTGCCGTCGACTTCCACGAACTCGACGTCGTCGTTTCGCTCGATGTAGACCTCGCCATCTTCAGGAAGGTCAAACATTCGCAGCAAGGCGTATCGGGACTGAAACATATAACCCAGGCCCGGCTCTGCTGCCGAAAATAATGAAGTGCTTCCGCTCATGCTCTCACAGCGGAAAAATACTGCTCAATTAACCGACCTGCCAACGCTATGCCCCTGCCCCAGCATTCTTTTCCATAATGAATGGAATGCATCGCGAGATCAATGGTGCCAATGGAAGGTTGTAACCGTAATCCAGAGGACGATGTCGACGACTATGTTTCGGACTTGTGGAGTTCTTCCTCAGCGTCGCGGATTAGTCGACGCTCTACGTTCGCTCCGATCCAGGTACCAGTCCGCAACTCAACGGTGATTTGGCGAAGATCCTCAGCTCGCCAGAAAGCGTTCCAGCTGTTTGCCAAAACTATCGTCGAGGGCATAGCCCGCCAACGGGCCTTAACCGGCAAGTCGAATCAACCATGCTGGACCGCAGCGTATATCTGCGCTTTATCGATGGCTGCCAGGCCTACATGACCGAACGCCAAGCCGTATCGAGCCCGAGTCGCGCAGCGAGTTCACGGGCCATCTAAAAAATGGATCGCGAATGGCCATGGGCGGCCTCGCCTTGTGTCGCCGCCTCTCGCTGCATCACAGCGGCGAAAAACCCGTCGGTGTCGTTGCGCGCGGGCGTCAGCGACAGATAGTCGGCATGGGCTGAATTCGTCAGCTGCGGCGCGGCCTCATTAAGCGGCACCACACGAAAAGCGGGATGCACAGCCAGGAAAGCGGACACCTGTTCCTCGTTCTCTTCCGACAGCATGGAGCATGTCGCGTAGACCAGCCGTCCGCCGGGCTTCACCAGACGCGCCGCGCTCGCCAGGATCCGGGCTTGCAGCGACACGAGACTCTCCAGACCCTGTTCTTCCGGCGCGCGCCAGCGCGCGTCGGGATTGCGTCGCCATGTGCCGGTGCCGCTGCATGGCGCGTCGACCAGCACGCGATCGAACCCCCCCTTGTGGCGCTTGATCCACTGATCCGTTTCGCTGGCCAGAAGCCTGGTCTGGATGTTGTGCAGTCCTGCCTGCCGGAAGCGCTCGGCGCCGCGCTTCAAGCGGCCTTCCATGACGTCGCAGGCGACAACGTGGCCCTTGTTGTTCATCTGCGCGGCGATGGCCAGGGTCTTGCCGCCGGCTCCGGCGCAAAAATCGACCACGCGCTCGCCCGGCCGGGCATCGACCAGCATGGCGACAAGCTGCGAGCCCTCGTCCTGGATCTCGACCTCGCCTTTCTTCAGCATCGGCAGGCTGGCCAACGAGGGGCGCTCCTGCACGCGAATGCCGTAAGGAGCCATGGCCGACGGCTGCGCCCGCAGGCCAAGGTCCTTCAACGCGCCAAGCATGGCCTCGCGCGTCGACTTGATCGGATTGACGCGCAGGTCGAGCGGCGCCGGCGTCAAAAGCGCGGCCATCTCTTGGCCGAACGCTTCCTTGAAACGGCGCCGTAACGGATCGGCCGCCCAGGATGGACATTCGAGGCGCACTTCTTCCGGCATGCCGGGATGGTCGACCGTGCCTCCCTGCAATCTGACCAGCAGCGCCTGCTCTTGACCCGTCAGGATGGCCGGCGCGAATTTCACGCCATTGAACAAGCGTTCGATCTGATCGGGCGTCCTACCTTCCTTCAACGTCAGCCACGCAAGCAGCCGGTTGCGGGGCTTGTCCTCGCGCCCATGCCTGGCCAGCCACCAGCCAAGCCGTGCATGATGCCGCAGGAGCGCATAGAGCAGCTCCAGAATCTGGCCACGGTCCTTGTCGCCGATATAGCGTCGGGCCCGAAACCAGGCCGAGACGACGGCATCCGCGGGACGCGGAATGCTATCGACTTCATGCATAAGTTCGATTGTGGCTTGCAGGCGGGCGGCAGGGGTCACGGAACGACGGTCAGGCTGGAAAAACGCCTATATAGGCGACAGAGCCGCTCCTGACCATTGTTTGCGTCCCAGCGCTCATCCCTTGCGTTCCTGCAGGATGTTTCCGCCATCCACGACGAGGACGGCGCCGTTGACATAGCTCGCCGCGTCGGAGGCCAGGAACAGCACGGCGGCCGCGACTTCCGCGGGGCTGCCGGCGCGGCCGAGTGGCGTGTTCCGGGCAGCGACGAGCTCTTCCGGCGTCGAGGCGCCGGTCGCGATCCAGCCAGGCGCCACGGCGTTGACCGTGACGCCGCTGCGGCCGACCTCCAGGGCGAGCGCATGCGTCAGCCCGATCATGCCGGCCTTGGCCGCCGAATAGGCGGCCTCGCCTTCATTGGATACGTAAGGCCCCGTCACCGAGGCCATGTTGACGACGCGCCCATGGCCGCGCCGCACCATGCCGGCCAGGAATCCGCGCGTGCTCAAGAAGGCGGTCTTCAGGCTGACATCGATGCCGCGATCCCAGTCGCTTTCGCTGAGATCGAGAAACCGCCGCTGCAATGCCGGCTGGGCGACGGTGCCCATCCCGGCATTGTTGACGAGGATATCGATGTCGCCGACCTCGGAGCCTAAGCGCTCGACATCCCCGGAAAGCGTCAGGTCGGCCACGACAGCGCTTATATCGAGCCCCTGCCCCCGCAATTCCTCCGCGCGTTGCTCGACGCGTGCGGAGGAAGCGGTGATGACGACCGAAAGACCGGCCTCGCCCAGCGCCCGCGCGGTAGCGATGCCGATGCCGTCGGCGGCGCCCGCGCCGGTCACCAACGCCCTGCGAGACTTGCGGAACACGGTCATTTCTTCTCCACCGTTAGGATGCCGGCAGCCGGTACAGGCAATCGCGATGAAACCGACCCCTGGGTTCAATAACCGGCACTGACGCCGAAATCGATCGAAAGCGCGGCCCCGGTGATCGGCGCCGCGCCCGGCTGGCAAAGATAGTGGATGAAGGAAGCGATCTCTTCCACCTGGATGAACCTTGCTTTGTCGCCCTGCGGATAGTGCCCGAGAAGCCGGCGCTTGTATCCGTCGGGGTCGTCTGCGCCATAGGTCTTGGCCTGATATTCGATCATCGGCGTCGCCGTGTCGCCGGGGCAGACGGCGTTGACCCTGATGCCTTGCGGGGCGAGCTCCAGGGCCAGAGCCTTGGTCAAAAGCACCAGCCCGCCTTTCGAGGCGCAATAGACGGACGCCCCGTTGTTGCCGACGATGCCGGCGTCGGACGCGATGTTGACGATCACGCCCTGCGCCGCCGCCAGATGCGGGATGGCCGCCGAGATCAGGAAGAACGCGCCCTTGAGATTGACGTCCAGCACAAGGTCCCACTGGTCTTCCTCGACCTCGTTTGCCGGCCCTTCGAGCCAGACGCCGGCGGCGTTGACGAGGATGTCGAGCGCCCCGCCCCAGTCCCTGGCCTTGCCCACCACGTCGCGGCAGGCGGCGACGGAGCGGATATCGAGCGACAAGCCGATCGCGTCCGCCCCGGCCGCGGCAATCTTCGCCACGGCGGCGTCGAGCTTGGGACCGGCAAGATCGGCAAGCGCGATCCGCTCGCCGTCAGCGGCGAAACGCAGCCCGGTCGCGAGGCCCATTCCCCCGGCGCCGCCGGCGATCAGGACCGTCTTGCCAGCCATTCGACAACCTCCACGAAACGCAGCCCGGCAAAGGCAACCACGCCATTGGGCCATGTCGCATGAACCAGCCAGGCAAAACAATGATCTCAGCGCGCCGTGCCGCGCGGGATCATCCCAGATAGAGCGTCGTGATACCGAAGACCGTCGACAGGTGTTGCCGGGCTTGCCGCCCTTGCACAGGCGTGTCGGCGCAAACCCCCGGAACCGTGCCGGCAGGCTGCTCAGCCAACGGCAAGGGCGGACATATCGAAGATCGTCCCCGGAGGTCCGGCGGAAACAGCCCACGCCGGTGGCGCGCTCATAGGGACTCGTCAATTCAACGCGGGGCTGCGGGTCCGACTATTATTGGGACGGGTTTCGCGAACCGATGCAAAGAGTTAGCAACGAATTCACCACCTGATCGTTCGTTGTTCCAATGGGCAACTGGACATGACCGGCGAAGATCGGGAATCTTCATTTATCGTTGCTTGGAATCACATGGAGTATTGCAGGAAATGCCGCTGAGTGCCGCTGAGATCGCCCGTCATCCGGCAGCGCTTCGCAGCGTCCAGGAACAGGCCAAGGCGCTCATCCATATTTATGAAACAAGCCCGCGGCTGGCTGCCGTCTTCGCCACGCAGCAGCGCTGGCTCCTCGGCCATGTCGGCCTGGCATTGCATTTCCGGCGCGATCCCGCCGACCGCCGCACCGAAATGACGATGGCGCGCTTCATCGAGATCGTGCGCCGAAATTCGGTGGCCAGCCGCAACACCGCCGAGGCCTTCGTCAAGGAGATGCTGCATTACAATATTGCCGAATATATCTCGGCCAGCGGCGACGGCCGCGCCCATCCCTTGCGGGCCACGGCGGCCACCGTCGAGACCTTCACCGGCTGGATTTACGCGCATCTGAGAACGCTCGACCGCATAGATGGCGGAACCCGGCTGGCGGCCTTCCTCGACCAGCCCGAAATGCTCCCCACCCTGCAGCCGCTGATCGCCGACGGATTGCTCGCCAGCGACGGCGTGCGGGAGCCCGGACCGACTTTCTCGTTGTTTATCTGGCTGAACAACGGCGGCATCGTCATGGACTGGCTGATGTCCGGCATCGATCCGGAGGACGCCCATCTCGACAGGATACCGACCAGCGTCATTTCGGTCAGCGAATTCGCGCACTGGCTGAAGCTCTCCCGCACGCATCTGGCGCGCAAGCTGCATGATGCCGAGGCGCTCGGCAGCATCGGCTGGGTCGGCCAGCGCGGTCATTCCGTGATGTGGGTTTCGAGGGCTTTCTTCGACGAATACATGGCCGTCCAGGCAGCCAAGCTGGCCGTCGTCGACGAAGCGTTCGAGGCCTGTCTCTCAGCTCTGAAAGAGCGCTGACCACCGCAACGGAGCGGCCCCGCTGGCGAGTGCGGGCCAAAACTGCTATCCGCAACGTGCGAGCATACAGCATCTTTGGGTGGAAGCTGGGAGGGTGCGTTGACCTACGAAGACATTGCCGGTCACCCGGCATTGCCCGCTTGCGTGCGCGCACAGGCCTTGGCGATGCAGCAAGCCTATCAAGGAAACCCGCGAGCCTCCTCGGTCTTTGCCACCCAGCAACGCTGGCTGATGGCGCATATCGGTCTTGCCTTGTATTTTCGCAGGGATCCCAGCGACTACCGGAAGGAACTGACGGCGGCGCGTTTTGTCGACGTCACCGTCCAGCATGCGGTGGCAAGCCGGAACACGGCTCATGCCTTCATCAAGGAAATGCAGCACTACAATTTCATCGAGGTCGGGCCGGCGAGCGAAGACGGCCGCATTCGCCCCTTGCGACTGCCCGCCATCACCCTGGAACCGTTGATCGGCTGGATCCATATGCATCTAAGCACGCTCGATGCTCTTGACGGCGGGCACCGGCTGGAAACATTCCGGGCACGGCCGCAAATGCTGGCGCAATTGCAGCCGTTGATCGCGGACGGGCTGGTTTCCTCCGTGCCGGTGCGCGAGCCGCAACAGACTTTTTCGCTGTTCACCTGGCTCAACAACGGCGGCGTCGTCATGGATTGGCTGATCTCGGGCGTCGACCCTCAGAATGCCGGCCAGGAGCGTATCCCGACCGGCGTGCTGTCGATCGGCGATTTCGCCAGATGGCTGAAGCTGTCGCGCACCCACCTTGCGCGCAAATTGCGCGATGCCGAGGCGCTTGGCAGCGTCGGCTGGCTGGGGCAGCGCGGCAATTCCATCATGTGGATCTCGAACGAATTCTATGGCGAATACCTCACCGCGCAGGCGGTCAAGCTCGCCATCATCGACGCGGCTTTCGCCGCCAGCACCACGCCAGCGATGGACTGACCGGCTCTATCCGGCCTTCAGGATAGCGGAAAAACGCGGATCGAAGGCCCGGCTGATCGGCTCTGCCGCGGCGCCCACCGCGATCGCCCAGGGATCGGTGGTGCCGAGCTGCAGCCGCGGCAGGCGCCGGACCGGCCGGTCCGCGATCGACGGCAGCAGCGGATGCATGGCCTGAAGCAGGAGCCGGGCCAAGGCCTCGGGCGCGCTGCTGGTGAGGATGACGGTTTGCGGGTCGAAGATCGTTTCGATCAGATGTACGCTCCAGCGCAGGTCGGACGCGGCTCTTTCGACCCAGCCCATGACCCTCGGGTCTTGCGCGAGCGCCAGCGCGCCGAGCTTTTCGTAAAGTCCCCTTTCGGCGGGATCGAGGCCGAGATGCTGGTAGAGCGACGCGAGCGAGGCGCGGTGCTCCAACGGCGTCGAGCCGGGTCCGGCCGGCGACAGCAGCGCCCTGCCGATCTCGCCGGCATTGCCGTTGCCGCCATTGTACAGCTCGCCATTGAGGATCAGCCCCGCGGCGATGCCATAGCCGACATAAAGGCAGACGGCATGGTCGACGCCGTGCGCGGCGCCGACGATGCGCTCTGCCGTGGCGCACGCAGCGGCATCGTTCTGCAGCCCGACATTCAATCCGGTGCCGGCGGCAAGCGTCTCGAGCAGCGGGAATTGCTGCCAGGCGGGCATCATCCATTTGTCGTCGGATTCCCTTAGGCCGAACGGCCCAGGCATGGCGACGCCAAGGCCGACCAGCCGCCGCTCGGACTGGGCGAACAAGGAAGCCAACTCCCGCCTGACGCGGTCGACTAGGCTCAGGATGATCTTGGCGCCGGCTGATGGCTCGTCGAGCGGCAGACCTGCCTCGGCGCGCGCGATCACCTTGCCGACGAGGTCGACCACCACGACACGCGTCAAATGCCGGTCGATCTGGAGCCCGATGGCGAACGCCCCTTCGGGTACCAGCCGATAGGGCGTGAAAGGCTGCCCCCTGCCCTTGCGCACCGCATCCAGGGCCACGACCAGGCCGTCCCGCTCGAGATCCTCGACGATGTTGGAAACCGCCTGCTTGGTGAGCTGCGTCGCCCGCGCAAGGTCCGCGCGCGAGAGCGCGCCGTTGAGCCGCAGCGCCTCTATCATGACGCGGCGGTTATGCGCGCTAGTACCCTCCTGGTTGGTGCCGCTCTTGGCACGGATCGGGCTGATATCGTGCACCGTCGCTTCCCCTCTTGACTCCATTAAAGGATTGATCGACTAATTAAGTCAAGCGAATTGACTTAATAGGTGAGGCCCGCGCGGCTCTACAAAAAGACGGCAAGGCTTTCGGGCTCCGCCGCACGCCGCTGAGGACGGATCCGGTCACGCGAAGCGAATTCGAGGAAGCGGCTGGCCGCTCCCTTGCAGCTGTCTAAAATGGGAGAAAGACAAATGCTGAAATCGATCGGTAAGACACTTCTGGGCGCGGTGTTCGTCGGCGGGCTGTTCGTCCCCCACGCCTTCGCCGAAACCACCTTGAACGCGCTCTTCATGGCGCAGGCCGCCTACAGCGAGGCTGACGTGCGCTCGATGACGGAGGCCTTCACCAAGGCCAATCCGGACATCAAGGTAAACCTCGAATTCGTTCCCTATGAAGGCCTGCACGACAAGACCGTGCTCGCCCAAGGATCCGGCGGCGGCTATGACGTGGTGCTGTTCGACGTCATCTGGCCTGCCGAATACGCGACCAACAAGGTGCTGGTCGACGTGTCGTCGAAGATCACCGACGACATGAAGAAGGGCGTGCTGCCCGGGGCCTGGACCACCGTCCAGTATGACGGCAAGTATTACGGAATGCCGTGGATCCTCGACACCAAATACCTGTTCTACAACAAGGAAATCCTGGAAAAGGCCGGCATCAAGGCACCGCCGAAGACCTGGGAAGAGCTCGGCCAGCAGGCCAAGATCATCCAGGACAAGGGGTTGCTGAAGACGCCGATCGCCTGGAGCTGGTCGCAGGCCGAAGCAGCCGTCTGCGATTACACCACGCTGGTCAGCGCCTATGGCGGCGACTTCCTCAAGGACGGCAAGCCCGACTTCCAGAATGGCGGCGGCGTTTCGGCGCTGAAATACATGGTCGACAGCTACAAATCGGGCCTGACCAATCCGAATTCCAAGGAATTCCTGGAAGAGGACGTCCGCAAGGTGTTCGAGAACGGCGATGCCGCTTTCGCGCTGAACTGGACCTACATGTACAACATGGCCAACGACCCGAAGGATTCGAAGGTTGCCGGCAAGGTCGGCGTCGTGCCGGCGCCGGGCGTTGCCGGCACCAGCGAGGTGTCCGCCGTCAACGGCTCCATGGGCCTCGGCATCACGGCGGTGTCGAAGCATCAGGACGAAGCCTGGAAGTACATCGAGTTCATGACCTCGCAGGCGACGCAGAACCAGTATGCCAAGCTCTCGCTGCCGATCTGGGCTTCGTCCTATGACGATCCGGCCGTCACCAAGGGCCAGGAAGAGCTGATCGCCGCCGCCAAGCTCGGTCTCGCCGCGATGTATCCGCGCCCGACCACGCCGAAATACCAGCAGCTGTCGACGGCGCTGCAGCAGGCGATCCAGGAATCGCTGCTCGGCCAGACGACGCCGGAGGACGCGCTCAAGACCGCCGCCGAAAACAGCGGCCTCTGATCTGGCGTTCCTCGACGCGGGCGGCCTCATCGACGAGCGCCGCCCTTGCTATTTCGAGAGCAATTCCAGGAAAAGTGTGAAGCGGCTTTCCGTCCGGAATTGCGTTAAAACAAAGAGATAGAGCGGTTCGCCGGTTCCGTGAAACGGTGAACCGCTCTGACCGGATGACGGGAGAGAGGCGCCTCTGATGTCAGGCACCTGGATGACGACTCGCGCGTGGCTGTTGATGCTGCCGCTTCTGGTGGTCATGGTCGCCGTTATCGGCTGGCCATTGGCCGATACCGTCAGGCTTTCCTTCACCGACGCCCAACTGGTCGGCACGGCGGGCAACTATGTCGGCTTCGACAACTACACCAAGATGCTGACGAGCTCGAATTTCACCCGCACCCTGGTCACCACCACCTGGTTCGCCGTCATCTCGGTCGCCGCCGAGATGGTGATCGGCGTGCTCGCGGCTCTCCTGCTCAACCAGGAGTTCCGCGGCCGCGCCGTGTTGCGCGGGCTGATGATCCTGCCCTGGGCGCTGCCCACCGTCGTCAACGCGACGCTCTGGCGGCTGATCTACAATCCCGAATATGGGGCGCTGAACGCGGCGCTGACGCAACTCCATCTCATCGACGACTATCGTTCCTGGCTGGGTGAGCCCGGCACGGCGCTCGCGGCGTTGATCGTCGCCGACTGCTGGAAGAATTTTCCGCTTGTCGCGCTGATCGCGCTCGCCGCCCTGCAGGCCGTGCCGCGCGACATCACCGCCGCAGCGCTTGTCGACGGCGCCGGGCCGTTCAACCGCTTCCGCTTCGTCATTCTGCCCTATCTTGCAGGCCCGCTGATGGTCGCGCTGGTGCTGCGCACCATCGAGGCCTTCAAGGTTTTCGACATCATCTGGGTGATGACACGCGGCGGCCCCGCCAACAGCACGCGCTCGCTGTCCATCCTCGTCTACCAGGAAGCCTTCTCCTTCCAGCGCGCCGGCTCCGGCGCCTCGCTGGCGCTGATCGTCACGCTGCTCGTCACCGTGCTCGCCGTCGCCTATGCGGCGCTGGTGAGGAAAACCGCCGGGAGCGCGACCTGATGGAACGCAGAAGCCCGGTCTTCACCGTTTTCATCTATGCCTGCGCCCTCCTGCTTGCCGCCGTGATCCTGGCGCCGCTCGCCTGGCTCTTCGTCATGAGCATATCGCCGGCGGCCGATCTTGCCGCCAAGCCGCTGCGCTGGTGGCCGCAGGCGGCCGATTTCTCCCGTTACGCGCAGCTTCTGTCGAGGGCCGAGAACAGCGCCGGCGCGGCCTTTACGTCATCGTTGCGCAACAGCCTGGAGGTCGCCGGCATGGCGACTCTTGCCGCCGTCGTCCTTGCCGTGCCCGCCGGCTGGGCCGTCTCGCGCACGCCTTCGGTCGGCTGGTCGCTGTCGATGGTGATCGCCACCTACATGCTGCCGCCGGTGGCGCTCTCGGTACCGCTTTACATGGGCCTGTCCTGGCTCGGCCTGCTCAACAACGTCTTCGGCCTGGCGCTGATCTATCTGACCATCCTCGCGCCCTTCACCACCTGGCTGATGAAATCGGGTTTCGATTCCATCCCGCGCGAGATCGAGGCCGCGGCGATGATCGACGGGGCGGGACTGCTCCAGACCTGGCGCATCATCACCTTGCCGCTGGCCGCGCCCGTCGTGGCGACGTCGGCGCTGTTTGCAGTGCTGCTGGCCTGGGATGAGTTCTTCTACGCCCTGCTCTTCACCTCGGACCAGCGGGCAAAGACGCTGACGGTCGCCATCGCCGATCTCGCCGGCGGCCGCGTCTCCGACTACGGACTGATTGCCACCGCCGGCGTGCTCGCGGCCTTGCCGCCGGTGCTGATCGGCCTCGTCATGCAACGCGCGCTGATCTCGGGCCTGACCAGCGGCGGAGTGAAAGGATAAAGATGACTGGAGAAAAGAAACGCCCGGCAGGGCTCGTCGCGATCGACCGCGAGATGGCGCGCCAGCATCAGGATGCGCTTGCCTCGTTCGAGAGCAATCAGGAGGCAGCCGCCAAGGTCGCCGCTTCGATCAGAAAGACCGGTCGGCTTGTCCTGCTCGGCATGGGCGCCTCGCATGCCGTCGCCCGCGCCGTCGAGCCGCTCTATCGCGTCCATGGCATCGACGCCGTCGCGCTGCCGCTGTCGGAACAGCTCGGACAGCCGCTGCCGCTTGAAGGCAGGACGGTGATCGTCACCTCGCAGTCGGGCGAAAGCGCCGAGGTGCTGCGCTGGTTTGCCGAGACCGGCGGTCGCGCCAAAACCTTCGGCCTGACGCTGGAGCAAGGCTCGTTCCTCGGCCGCACCGTGCCTTGCCTCGTCGGCGCCGGCGGCACCGAGCTTGCCTTTGCCGCGACCCGAAGCCTGACCGTGACCTTCGCCCTGCATCTCGCCATCCTGGCCGCGCTTGGCGACGATCCCGCCGCCGCGATTGCCGAGCTCAAGGCGCCTCGAATGGTCGAGATCGATGCCGCGCTCGCGGCGCTGAGAACGGTCGCGACCATCGTCACGTCCGGCCGCAAGCTTCAAGGCGTGGCTGAAGCCCTTGCGCTCGGCTTCACCGAACTGTCGCGCCTGCCTTGTTTCTCGCTCGAAGGCGGCCAGCTGCGCCACGGGCCGATGGAGATGCTGGGCCCAAGCATTGGCGTCGTGCTCTTCCGAGGCAACGACCCGACCGCCGACCTCGTCACCGCGATGGCCCTGTCCGTCGTCGAGACCGGCGCGCCGCTGATTGTCTTCGACGCCTCGGGCATGTCGCCGGTCCCGGGCGCTGTGACATTGACCTTCGAACCCGCCACGGGCCTGGCGGCGGTCTTTGCCATGCTGCCGGTGGCGCAACGCCTGATGATCGCCTTTGCCGATTCCCGCGTCGAGAATGCCGGAACGCCGGTGCGCACGACCAAGATCACCAGGAGCGAGTGATGCGGCCGCTTGCGGTGATCGGCAACGTCAATGTCGACCTGATCGTCGGCCCGGTCGCGCCTTGGCCGAAGGCAGGCACGGAGACCGTCGTCGACCACGACGATCTGCGCGTCGGCGGCCAGGCCGGCAATACGGCGCTTGCCTGGCAGGCGCTGGACATCGACTTCGAAATTGCCGCCAATATCGGTGACGACCAGTTCGGGCGCTGGCTGCGCGAAGCCTTCGGACGCCGGGCGCAGAATTGGCCGGTTTGTCCCGAAGGCACGACATTGTCGGTCGGCATGACCCATCCGGACGGCGAGCGCACCTTCTTCACCACGCGCGGCCACCTGCCACGCTTCAGCCTCGGCGACGTGCTCGCCGTGTTGGACGGCAATCGGCTTTCCGGCGGCTATGCGCTGCTCTGCGGCTCTTTCCTCACCGACGACCTGACGCGCGATTACGATGCCTTCTTCGACTGGGCCGAGGCGCACCGCATCGCCGTCGCGCTCGACACAGGCTGGCCGATCGACGGTTGGACCGAGGCGAACTGCGCCGCTGCGCGCAACTGGCTGTCGCGCTGCGAACTGGCGCTCTTCAACGAGGTCGAGACGACGACATTGGCCGGTCTCGCAAGTCCGGCGGAAGCGGCGCGCAAGATCCGCGACGGCATGAGGAATGGCGCGACGGTCGTCGTCAAGCGTGGACCCGACGGCGCGATTGCCATCGGCGCCGACGGCAAATCCATCGAAGTGCCTGCGCCGCGCGTCACCGTCATCGACACGATCGGCGCCGGTGATGTCTTCAACGCCGCTTTCCTGGCCGCGCTGGTGCAAGAGCAGTCGCTGGAGGACTGCCTCTCCGCCGCCATTCAGGTGGCGTCGCGCGCCATCTCAACCCTGCCCCGCGACTATGGCGGGCCGATCCAGTTCGAGGATGCCGCCCATGAGCGCGCTTGAAATCCGCGATGTCCGCAAGAATTACGGCAGCGTCGAAACGCTGAAAGGCATCGACATCGCGCTCGAGAACGGCGAGTTCCTGGTGCTGCTCGGCTCCTCGGGCTGCGGCAAGTCCACCCTGCTCAACATCATCGCCGGTCTCGCCGAAGCAACCACCGGCGACGTCAAGATCGGCGGGCGCTCGGTGCTTGGCGTGCATCCGAAGAACCGCGACATCGCCATGGTCTTCCAGTCCTACGCGCTCTATCCGAACCTGACCGTGAGCCGCAACATCGGCTTCGGCCTGGAGATGCGCAAGGTTCCTGCCGCCGAGCGCGACAAGGCGGTGCGCGAGACGGCGAAGCTTTTGCAGATCGAGAACCTGCTCGACCGCAAGCCCGGCCAGTTGTCCGGCGGCCAGCGCCAACGCGTCGCCATCGGCCGCGCGCTCGTGCGCAAGCCGCAGGTCTTCCTGTTCGACGAACCGCTCTCCAATCTCGACGCCAAGCTGCGCCTGGAAATGCGTACCGAATTGAAGCGCCTGCACGAAATGCTGCGCACCACGGTCGTCTACGTCACGCATGACCAGATCGAGGCGATGACGCTGGCGACCCGGATCGCGGTGATGCACGACGGTCGCATCGAACAGCTCGGCACACCGGAGGAGATCTACAACCACCCGGCGACGCTCTATGTCGCCGGCTTCGTCGGCGCGCCGGCGATGAACATGCTGGAAGCGGCTGTCGAGGATGGCAAGCTCGCCATTGCCGGCACGGATGCCCGGGTGACGCTGCCGCAACGCTATGCCAGCGCCGTCCGCAACGGTGCTTCGGTTGTCGTCGGCATCAGGCCAGAGGCGCTCCGCCTTGGACCGGGCAGCGATGCCGACATGTCGCTGCCGGTCGAGATCGATGTCGTCGAGCTGACGGGACCAGAGCAGGTCACCACGGCGCGGGTCGGAACCCAGCGGCTGACGGCAACCTTGCCGCCGCAGGCCCGCGCCGCCAAAGGCCAGTCATGCGCCTTTGTCTTCGACGCGGACGCGCTTCGCCTGTTCGACCCGGCGACCGGCAAAGCTTTCTGAGGAGCAATATCGAGCGGTTCGGCTTCTCCAAGCTGAACCGCTCGCATGTCTCAATCGATGTCGAACGACACGCCCTGGGCGAGCGGCAGCGCCTTGGAGAAGTTCACCGTGTTGGTGGCGCGGCGCATATAGGCCTTCCAGGCATCCGAGCCGCTCTCGCGGCCGCCACCCGTCTCCTTCTCGCCGCCGAACGCGCCGCCGATCTCGGCGCCCGAGGTGCCGATGTTGACGTTGGCGATGCCGCAATCCGAGCCGTCGACGCCGAGGAAACGCTCCGATTCCTGAAGGTCGCGGGTGAAGATCGACGACGACAGGCCGGCGCCGACCGCATTGTGCAGCTCGAGCGCCTCGTCGAAATCGGTGTATCGCATCACATAGAGGATGGGCGCGAAGGTCTCTTCCGTCACCGGCGAAACCTGCTTCGGCATCTCGACCAGCGCCGGATGCACATAGTAGGCGTCCGGATGGCCGTTTTCGAACCGCGCGCCGCCGGTCACCTTGCCGCCATGGGCGGTGGCTTCCTTGAGCGCCTTCTGCATGTTGTCGAAGGCCGCCTTGTCGATCAGCGGGCCGACCAGCGCCTTGCCTTCGAGCGGATTGCCGACGGAGACGGACTGATAAGCCTTCTTCAAGCGCGGCAGGAGCGCGTCGTAGACGCTGTCATGCACGAACAGGCGCCTGAGCGTCGTGCAGCGCTGGCCGGCGGTGCCCATGGCGCCGAAGGCGATGGCGCGCAGCGCCATGTCGAGATCGGCGGTGGGCGTCACGATGCCGGCATTGTTGCCGCCGAGCTCGAGCACGGCGCGAGCAAAGCGCTTGGCGAGCCTCGGACCGACCTCGCGGCCCATGCGCGTCGAGCCGGTGGCCGAGACCAGCGGCACCTTCGGATGGTCGACCAGCACCTCGCCGACGGCGCGGTCGCCGATCAGCACCTGCAGCAGCCCCGCCGGCGCGTCAACGCCGAAACGCTTGACGGCGCGCTTGAAGATCGCCTCGCAGGCGAGTGCGGTCAGCGGCGTCTTTTCCGACGGCTTCCACACCACCGCGTCGCCGCAGACGAAGGCAAGGGCCGCATTCCACGACCACACCGCGACCGGGAAGTTGAAGGCCGAGATCACGCCGACGACGCCGAGCGGATGCCAGGTCTCCATCATGCGGTGGCCGGGGCGTTCGGTGGCGATGGTGAGGCCATACAATTGCCGGGAAAGACCGACGGCGAAATCGCAGATGTCGATCATTTCCTGGACCTCGCCGAGCCCCTCGGACGGGATCTTGCCGACCTCGATCGACACCAGCCGGCCGAGCTCATCCTTATGCGCACGCAGCTCTTCGCCGAGCAGCCGCACCAGTTCGCCGCGCTTCGGTCCCGGCACCAGCCGCCAGGCCTGGAAAGCCTTGTGCGCGGCATCGATGGCCTTGCCGGCATCGGCAGCCGAAATCGATTTCAGCGCCGCGATCTCCTCGCCCGTCACCGGGCTGCGCACGATGAGGTCGCCTCCGACAAGCGCCTCCTTGGCGACGCCCAGTTTCTCAAGAAGCGAGGCCGTTTCCTTCACCAGTGTCATTTTTGTCCCTTTCAGATCCCGCCTCTCATAGGGCGGAAATGGAAGCCATGCGCCATGTCTTGGATGTGCCGTCAGGCACGCCCGGGCGCTTTGATGGCGTGGCATTACTCGTTTCAGGGAAAAACCGCCACCCCGGCATGGTCTAAGGCCTGATCACGAAATTGGGCCAGACGCCAAAGTCGGATCAGCGCGTCTTCTGCAAGGAGGACTTCTCGGCGCTTTCCTTGATCAGCCGATCGATATGCATGCGGATATGCGCCGCCTCGGCGGCGGTGTTGGCCAAGGCGATGGCGCGGTCGAAGGCGACGCGCGCCTCCTCGTTGCGGCCAAGCTGCATCAGCAGCCCGCCCTTCAGCCCGAAGAAGTGGAAATAGCCCGACAGCCGCTCTTCCAGCGGCTCGATCATGGCAAGTGCGGCTTCCGGGCCGCGCACCTTGCTGACCGCGACGGCGCGGTTCAGCGTCACCACCGGCGAAGGTTGCATCTGCTCCAGCAGGCCGTAGAGCAAGTCGATCTCGGTCCAGTCGGTATCCTCGGCCGTCGCCGCCCGCGCATGCAGCGCCGCAATCGCCGCCTGCACCTGATAGGGGCCGGGCTTGCGGTGGCGCAGCGCCTTGTCGACCAGCGCCAGGCCCTCGTCGATCATCTTGCGGCTCCAGAGCGAGCGGTCCTGATCCTCGAGCAGCACGATCTCGCCATTTTCGTCGAAGCGCGCCGGCGCGCGCGCATGCTGGAGAAGCAGCAGCGCCGTCAGCCCCATGATTTCCGGTTCCTGCTGGAACAGCCTGAGCAATAGACGAGCAAGGCGGATCGCCTCTTCGCACAGCGGCGCGCGCGCCCGCGCCTCGCCGCCATTGCTCGAATAGCCTTCATTGAAGATCAGATAGACCATCGCGGCGACGGCGGCGAGCCGCTCCGAGCGCTCGACCGCGCCCGGCGTCTCGAACGGCACGCCGGCATCGGCAATACGCGCCTTGGCGCGGGTGATGCGCTGTTCCATGGCGCTCTCGCCGACCAGGAAAGCGCGCGCGATCTGCTTGACGGTGAGGCCGGAGACGATACGCAGCGCCACCGCGATCTGCTGCGTTGCCGGCAGATCCGGATGGCAGCAGATGAACAGAAGCCGCAGGATGTCGTCGCGATAATGCGCGCCGTCCAGCCGCTCGGCCATGTCGCTCTCGGCGTCCTCCAGATCGGATACCTGGTCTTCTTCCGGCATCGGCGCCTGCTTGGCGCGCTTGCGCACGGCGTCGATGCCGCTGTTGCGTCCGACGAAGATCAGCCAGGCCGCCGGATCGCGCGGCGGCCCGTTCTTCGGCCAGTTCTTGAGCGCCCTCAGGCACGCGTCCTGGAAAGCCTCTTCCGCGGCGTCGAGGTCGCGGAAGTAGCGCAGCAGCGCGCCCATCGCCTGCGGACGGGCGTTGCTGATCGCCGTACTTATCCAGGCAAGTTCCGTCATACCGCTACCTTTGTCGGGTTGAAGACCGAAACCGGCCGGATCTCATAGGAGCCGCCGCTCGGATTGACCTCGGAGAGCTCGCGCGCGAACTCGACGGCTTCGTCGAGATCCTTGCATTCGAGCGTGTAGAAGCCGAGGAACTGTTCCTTGGTCTCGGCGAACGGGCCGTCCAGCACGACCGCCTCGCCCTTGACCTTGCGCAGCGTCGTCGCCGCCGTCGTCGGCAAAAGGCGCGCCACGGGCCCGAGCCGGCCGGCCTTGGCGTATTTGTCCTGCACGTCGAGGATCTTCGCCATGACCTCGTCGTCCTGTTCCTTGCTCCAGGAGCAGACGACGTCTTCGGAGGCATAGCAGAGGATGGCGTAGAGCATGATCTCGTCCTTTCCGTATCAAAGGACGCGACACTAGGACCCTTCCCGACACGAGGTCGATAAAAAAATGTATCGACGGATCACGGACTTGGCGATCTTTGCGCTTGCCTGTCAGGCGCCGTGCGCCTGGAGCCACCTGAGGACCAGCGTTTCTTCCTCGTCCAGCCCGGATATCAGGCGCTTGCGCTTGTTGGCCTCGGCCATTTCGTCAAGCAGTCGTCCTTGGCTCCATGTCTCGAATACCAGCGGATGGATGTAGCATCTGCGGCAAACCGCCCGGGTGTTTCCCAGCCGCTCGGCGACCTTGTCGACGACACTGTTGACCACCCGTTTTTGTTGTGTCTTGCTTTCCGGCAACTCGGTCGCGGCAAACAGCGACGCAGCATGGATCGTGCCGCCCCAGGTGCGGAAATGCTTGGAGCTGAAGTCGGCGCCGGAGGCATCACGGATATAGCGGTTGACGTCCTCCGAGCGCACCGGCCGCCGGTCGCCATCCTCGTCGAGATATTGGAACAGCTTCTGTCCCGGCAAATCCTGGGCGCCGCGCACGACCTTGGCTATCCGGCGATCGACCAGCTTCAGCTTCCATTCCTTGCCCGACTTGCCCTTGAAGGCGAAGCGCAGGCTGGAGCCGGTGATCTCGACATGGCGGTCGCGCAGCGTGGTCAGCCCAAAGCTCTTGTTGTCGCGTGCGTAGGCCGCGTTGCCGATACGGATCATTGTGTTGTCGAGCAGCCAGACCACCGAAGCGACGACACGCTCCAAGGGCAGGCCGTGCCGGCGCAGGTCCGCATCGATCTGCCGCCGCAGCGCAGGCAGGCTTTCGGCGAAAGCGACGAGACTGGAATATTTGACGCCGTCGCGTTCCTCGGTCCATTGCGGGTGATAGCGATACTGCTTGCGGCCGCGCTGATCCCGGCCTGTCGCCTGGATATGACCGTCCGGATCGGGCGAGATCCACACATCCGTCCAGGCCGGCGGGATAACGATCGCCTTGATGCGTGCAAGCGTCGTTTCGTCGACGGTTCCGCCGTCGGCGCAGACATAGGTGAATCCCGTACCCTTCCTCAATCTGCGGATGCCGGGATCGGCATCGCTTACATAATTGAGCGATGTGCCTTCGACAGAGGTGCGGGCGCCGTTCCTTCGGGTTTCCTCGGCCCGCGCCGAACGGTCCGATGACAATTGTAAATGCTGCAGCATGCCGGCTCCGCGAAATGACCCGTAGATAAAGCCGCGCGGCGAAGACTGGTTCCGAATGCAAACCCGCAGTGCGAATGACTGACGCGTCAGGCAGCGACCGGAATGACGTCGACCGCCTGCTCGCCGACCTGGCCGCCCGTCGTCTTCAGCACGCCGACGATCGGCGCCACGTCGGAATAGTCGCGGCCATAGCCGACGGTAATATGGTCGTTGCTCGCCCTCATGCCATTGGTCGGGTCGAACTCCTGCCAGCCGGCATCGCGCCCGCACCAGGCCTTGACCCAGGCATGCATGGCGTCCGCGCCTTCGAGCCGAGGCTTGCCCTTGGGCGGGATCGTGCGCAGGAAGCCGCTGACATAGCCGGCCGGAATGCCAAGCCCACGCAGGCCGGCGATCATGATGTGCGAGAAGTCCTGGCAGACACCGCGCTTCAGCGCGAAGGCATCGCTGGCCCGCGTCTGCACCGTGGTCGCCTTGCCGTCATAGGTGAAGTCGCGATGGATGCGGTTGCACAGATCGACCGCCGTGGCCACGGCGGAACCGGCAAGGCTCTCTCGCGCATAGGCGGTGATCGCCGCGTCGATGCCGACATGATCGCTGGCGGCGAGGAAATGATGCGGCGCGGACGGCGATAGCGAGCGCACCAGGTCGAGTTCCGATCTCAGCCCGCTTATGTCGGGCGAGACATCGAGATCAGGCTCGGGCCGCGAGACCGAGACGCGCGCGTTCATTCGGATGTCGAGCGTCTCGTGGGCGTCGCGAAAGGCGATCGAGGTGACGCTGTTGCCGAAGAAATCGGAAAAATCGGCGCGCTCGGCCGGCGGCGGCTGGAAGGACATCGAGGCCGCGATCACACGCTGCATGCCGGCGATCGTCTGCGGCATGACGCGCACCTGGTGCCGTCCTCCGCCGGCGGCCGCCGCGTAGTCGTAATGCAGATGAAGTTTGATGTCGTAGAGCATTAGAGCAATTTCAGCAAAAGTGCGTAGCGGTTTTGCGTCGGGAATTGCGCAAAAACAAAGAGATAGAGCATTGAAGGCGATCCTTTTCGCTGGAAATGCTCTAACCGAAATAAGCCTTCGAGAGGCTGTTGTAGAGGTCGCCGATCTGGCCGGCGAGGTCGTCGAGCACCTTGGCGCTCATGTCCGACGGCTCCATGACGGCGATTGCCGTGTTGAGCTGCAGGATTTCCTTGGCGGCGGGCGACATATGCCCCTCGCCGCCGACCGAAGGCAGCATGCCGATCTCCGCCTTCAGCCGCTCGAGCTGGAACAGGATCGAGCGCGGATTGAGAGGGTCGAGCGCCAGCAGGTCGATCACCGTGCGCCGCCCGGCCTGCACCGGATATTGCCGGCGATGGGTCATGACGCTGTCGCCGATCTCCAGCATCATGTCGAGCGCGCCCTCCGGCGCTCCGTTCCTGGTCAGCCGGCTAAGCGTGCGTGCGGTCTGGATGCCGCGCTCCAGCCTGCGGCCGATCTCCAGGAACCGCCATCCGGTGAAGCGGTACATGTTCTCGTGCAACAGGCCGGAAAAGCCTGCGAGCTTGCGCAGCATCACCGTCATCGCCCGCGTCGCGTCATCGCCTGGCGCGACCGTCTCGGCGAATTTGTGGATGGTCTTCGACAGATCCTTCAGCGCCAGCCAACCATCGGGAGAGAAGCGGTCGCGGATCTGGCCGGCGCTGTAGACCGCGCTGTCCAAAGTGCCGATCAGCCCCTGCGGTATCGCCGTTTCGACCTCGATGCCGAACGGCTCCAGATAGTCCCTGATATCGGCAAGCAGCGGCATATCCGGATCGGATGTCTCGGCCAGCCGCACGTGATAGGCGCGCAGCACGCGCACGGTGTCTTCCGAACGCTCGATATAGCGCCCGAGCCAGGTCAGGTTCTCCGCCGCGCGGCTGGGCAGGCTGCCCGGCATGGTGCGGGTGAAGCCCTCATGCTCTTGCGGCAGCAATGTCTCGTGCTCGACCGGCCTGTCGCTTACCACCCAGACATCCGCCGCCTGGCCGCCGCGCTGCATGGCGATCGCCGTCGGGTCGAGCGAAAAACCGACGCGGGCGAAGCCACCGGGCATCACCGTCCAGCCTTCCGGCGTGCGCGCCAGATAGACGCGCAGGCTGGCGGGCCGCGGCTCAAGCACGCCGCCGACGAACACAGGCGTGGTCGACAGCGTCACCGCTTCCTGGCCGACGAAACCGGCGCTGTCCGCCTCGATCCGCGCCACGAGCTCGGCCCGCTCGCCGGCCGAAAGGGACGACCCCAATCGGGTCGTACCATCGTCCTCGAAGGCAAGCCGGGTCGACAGCGCCGGGCCGACCACCATGCGGTCGATATTGGCGAGCACATGGGCGCGCTCGGCCTCCTGTCCGCACCACCAGGTGGCGATGCTCGGCAGCTTGAGATCGTCGCCCTGTAATTCCCGCGCGATCCTCGGCAGGAACGACAGCAAGGCCCGCGTCTCGATCAGGCCCGAGCCAAGCGCGTTGACCGCCGAGACCATGCCGCGCCGGATTGCCTCGACCAGGCCCGGCGTGCCGATCTGCGAATCCGGCCTCAACTCCAGCGGGTCGGCGAAGGCGGCGTCGAGTCGTCGCCACAAGACGCCGATCGGCATCAGGCCGGAAACCGTGCGCACCATCAGCCTGCCGCCGGAAACGGTCAGATCCTCGCCCTCAAGCAGCATGATGCCGAGATAGCGGGCGATATAGGCGTGCTCGTAATAGGTTTCGTTCAGCGGTCCGGGCGTCAGGATGGCGACGCGGCCACCGGATTCCTTGGCCATGCCGTTCAGCGCGTCACGGAAACGCCGGAAGAAGCCGGCGAGGCGATGCACATGCATCTCGCCATAGACGTCCGACAGCGCGCGCGTGGTGGCGACGCGGTTCTCCAGCGCGAAGCCCGCGCCGGACGGCGCCTGCGCGCGATCGCCCAGCACCCACCAGCGCCCGTCCGGGCCACGGCCGAGCTCGAAGGCGACCATGTGCAGGAAATGCCCGCTCGCCGGCCGGACGCCGGCGACGGGGCGCAGATATTCGGGGCTCGCCGCGATCAGCCCGGCAGGCAGGATGCCCTTCTCGATCAGCCGGTTCGGCCCATAGATGTCGGCCAGGATAGCTTCGAACAGGTCGGCGCGCTGGACGAGGCCGGCGCTGATCTCGGCCCATTCCTTCTCGTCGATCAGCAGCGGGACATGCGCCAGCGGCCATTCGCGCTCATTGGCGCCGGCCTGTTCGTAGACGCGGTAATAGACGCCGGCGTCGCGCAGATACTGGTCGGCGCGCGCGAAGCGCTGTCCAAGCCGCTCCGCTCCCAGATCGTCGAGCGCGTCGATGAAGAAGCGCCAGGCCGGACGCGGGGTGCCGGTCGCGTCGACCATCTCGTCGACGACGCCTTCAATCGGCCGGTAGCGTTCCAGCAGGCCCTGCGCCCGCGGCCTGCCGCCCGCCCGTCTCTGATTCCCCTTGGCCATTGTCGATCAGAATCTCGCCGGCCGCCTGAGGTCAAGGGTCATGGGAAACTCTTCAGAAGCTTCTTCGTCACGCAGCACATAGCCGCCCGGCTTGTGGCCGCGCGGTTCGAACCGGGCAAGCCGCCGCGCCTCGGCCTCGTTGCCGTTGACCGGGAAGGTGTCGTAATTGCGGCCGCCCGGATGCGCGACATGGTAGACGCAGCCGCCGACCGAGCGGCCCGACCAGCGGTCATAGATGTCGAAGACCAGCGGCATGTTGACCGGCAGCGCCGGATGCAGGCCGGACGCCGGCTGCCAGGCCTTGAAGCGCACGCCCGCCACCGCGACCTCGCGATTGTCCGTCACCTTCATCGGCACGATGCGGCCGTTGCAGACGATGGCGTGACGTTCCGGATTGAGGCCTTCGGCGCGCACCTGCAGCCGCTCGACCGAGGAGTCCACAAACCGCACAGTGCCGCCGATCGCGCCCTGCTCGCCCATCACGTGCCAAGGTTCCAGCGCCTGCCTGAGCTCCAGCTTGACGCCGGCATGGCTCACCTCGCCGCAAAACGGGAAGCGGAACTCGAGCTGGGCGGCGAACCATTCCGGGCGGAGATCGAAGCCGTTGAGCTTCAGATCCTCCAGCACGTCGAGGAAATCCGCCCAGACATGATGCGGCAGCATGAAACGGTCGTGCAGCGAGGTGCCCCAGCGCACGAAGCGGCCCTCGAGCGGGTTCTTCCAGGCGCGCGCGATGATGGCGCGGACCAGCAATTGCTGCGCAAGCGACATACGCGCATTGGGCGGCATCTCGAAACCGCGGAACTCGACCAGCCCGAGCCGGCCGGTCGGACCGTCCGGCGAGAACAATTTGTCGATGCAGATTTCCGAACGATGCGTGTTGCCGGTCACGTCGGTCAGGAGGTTGCGGAACAGCCGGTCGACCAGCCAGGGCAAGGGTGCCGTGCCGGTGTCGGGATGCGGCACCTGTGCCAGCGCGATCTCAAGCTCGTAAAGGGAATCGTGTCGCGCTTCGTCGATGCGCGGCGCCTGGCTGGTGGGACCGATGAAAAGGCCCGAAAACAGATAGGACAGCGACGGATGCCGCTGCCATTGCAGCACCAGGCTTTTCAACAAGTCCGGCCTGCGCAGGAACGGGCTATCATTGGGCGTCGCGCCGCCAACCACGACATGGTTGCCGCCGCCGGTGCCGGTGTGGCGGCCGTCGATCATGAACTTGTCGGTGCCGAGCCGCGATTGCCGCGCCTCCTCGTAGATCGCGCTCGTCGTCGCGACGCATTCCCGCCAGTTCGCGGCCGGATGGATGTTGACTTCGATGACGCCGGGGTCCGGCGCCACACGGATGACGTTGAGGCGCGGATCGTGCGGCGGAGCATAGCCTTCGATATGCACCGGCAGGCCGATCGCCTTGGCCGCGTTCTCCGCCGCCGCCACCAGTTCGAGATAGTCTTCCAGCGCCTCGACCGGCGGCATGAACACGCAGAGCCGCCCGTCGCGCGGCTCGACGGTGAGCGCGGTGCGCACCGCGCCGCCGATCTCGGTCAGTTGCTGCTCGACCCGGTCCTGCTGGGCCGTGGCGGCTGTGAAGGAGGCCTCGGCCTGCTGACGCGCCATTTCGTCGGCGCCGCCGGCCGGAGCTTCCGGCAGGATGGCATCGCGCGCCGGCAGCGCGCCGCGCGGCACGGAGGGATCGACCGGCACGATATAAGGGAATTGCGCCGGCGGCACGTAAGGCAGCGCGCCGAGCGGCAGGCGGTAGCCGACTGGAGAGTCGCCGGGCACAAGGAACAGGCGGCCGCGCCGGGTCTTCCATTTCTCCGAGCGCCAGCGCTGTCCGGCGGCCTGGCTGTTCCAGCGCTGCACCGGCAGCACATAGCCGGACGGCCTGGTCAGCCCCCGCTCGAAGACGCGCGCCATGCGGCTGCGCTCTTCCGGGTCTTCCAACTTCGAATTGGAGGGATCGACATTGTCGGGCAGCTTGCCTTCCTTGAGCAGCCACTCGCCCGGATCCTCATAGGCCTCGCTGACCATCGCCTTGTCGATGCCGAGCTCGCCGGCGACCGCCTTGAGCAGGCTTTCGGCCTGTTCGGGCCCGACCGCGGCATTACCGTTTTCCTTCGCGATCAGCGACGGATCGCGCCAGACCGGCTCGCCGTCGGTGCGCCAGTAGAGCGAGAAGGTCCAGCGCGGCAGGCTCTCGCCCGGGTACCACTTGCCCTGGCCGTAGTGGAGAAAACCGCCCGGCGCGAAGCGCTCGCGCAGCCGGCGGATGAGCTGGTCGGCCTTGTCGCGCTTGGTCGGACCGACGGCCGCGGTGTTCCATTCCGCGGATTCGAAATCGTCGATCGACACGAAGGTCGGCTCGCCGCCCATTGTGAGCCGCACGTCCCCGTCCCTCAGCGCCGCGTCGACTTTTTCGCCCAGTTGGTCGAGCGCCTCCCAGCTTTCATCCGAAAACGGCTTGGTGATGCGCGGATGCTCGGCGATCCGGTCGACCCGCATGTCGAAGCCAAAGTCGACATTGGCGAAGCTCGCCATGCCGGAGATGGGCGCTGCATTGCGAAAATGCGGCGTCGCGGCCAGCGGCACATGGCTTTCGCCGGTGAGCAGGCCGGAGGTCGGGTCGAAACCGATCCAGCCGGCGCCCGGAATATAGACCTCGCACCAGGCATGCAGGTCGGTGAAGTCGACGGCCGTCCCGGGCGGTCCGTCGAGCGCGACGAGATCGGGCTTGAGCTGGATCAAATAGCCGGAGACGAAGCGCGCGGCGATGCCCAGATTGCGCAGGATCTGCACCAGGAGCCAGCTGGAATCCCGGCATGAACCCTTGCGGGCGGCAAGCGTCTCTTCCGGCGAATAGACGCCGGTCTCCATGCGCACGATATAGGCGATCTCGCGCTGCAGCCTTGCATTGAGGCCGACCAGGAAATTGACGGTGTTTGCCGGGCTGCGGTCGATGCTTTCCAGGAATTTCGACAACAGCGGTCCTACCGGCTCGGGTTGCCGGTAGATGGCGAGGTCTTCCCTGATCTCTTCCGGGTAATCGAACGGAAAATTCTCGGCGCTCTCCTCGACGAAGAAGTCGAACGGATTATAGACCGTCATGTCGGCGACGAGGTCGACCTCGATCTTCAGCTCGCTCACCGGTTCCGGGAAGACGAAGCGGGCGAGAAAGTTGCCGTAAGGGTCCTGCTGCAGATTGACGAAGTGGTTTGCCGGCTCGACCTTCAGCGAGTGGCTGAGCACCTTGGTGCGCGAATGCGGCGCCGGCTGCAGCCTGATCACCTGGGGACCGAGCACCACCGGCCGGTCATATTTGTAATGGGTCAGGTGATGGACGGCTGCCAGAATTGCCATGGTGCCCCGGAGTTCGGCGTTTCAATCCGCCGAACCCTGACATAAATGCTGGCCCTTCTCCAAGCAGAGATGTTGCGCTGCACCTAATTTAAGCAGCGTTGCCGGCTTAGAAGAACGCCTGCAGGCCCGTCTGCGCCCGTCCCAAGATCAGCGCATGCACGTCATGCGTGCCTTCATAGGTGTTGACCGTCTCCAGGTTCTGCGCGTGGCGCATCACATGGTAGCCGATCTGGATGCCGTTGCCGCCATGCATGTCGCGGGCCTGGCGGGCGATGTCGAGCGCTTTGCCGCAATTGTTGCGCTTGACGATGGAGATCATTTCCGGCGCCATCTTGCCTTCGTCCATCAGCCGGCCGACGCGCAGCGAGCCCTGCAGTCCAAGCGCGATCTCCGTCTGCATGTCGGCGAGCTTCTTCTGGAACAGCTGCGTGCCGGCGAGCGGCTTGCCGAACTGTTTCCTGTCGAGACCGTACTGCCGCGCCCGATGCCAGCAATCTTCCGCCGCACCCATGGCGCCCCAGGAGATGCCGTAGCGCGCCCGGTTGAGGCATCCGAACGGGCCTTTCAGGCCCGAGACATTGGGCAGCAGCGCGTCCTCGCCGACCTCGACGCCCTCCATCACCACCTCGCCGGTGATCGATGCGCGGAGGCTGAGCTTGCCGCCGATCTTCGGCGCCGAAAGCCCCTTCATGCCCTTTTCCAGGATGAAACCACGGATCTGGTTGTCATGCGCGGCTGACTTCGCCCAGACGACGAAGACGTCGGCGATCGGCGCGTTGGAAATCCACATCTTGGAGCCGGAGAGCTTGTAGCCGTTGGCTGTCTTCTCGGCGCGCGTCTTCATGCCGCCCGGATCGGAGCCGGCGTCCGGCTCGGTGAGGCCGAAGCAGCCGATCCATTCCCCCGACGCCAGCTTGGGCAGATACTTCTTGCGCTGCGCTTCCGAGCCATAGGCATGGATCGGATACATGACCAGCGAGGACTGCACGCTCATCATCGAGCGATAGCCGGAATCGATGCGCTCGACTTCCCGCGCCACCAGGCCATAGGTCACGTATCCGGCGCCCAGCCCGCCATATTCTTCCGGAATGGTGATGCCGAGCAGGCCCGCCTCGCCCATCTCGCGGAAGATCGACGGGTCGGTCTTCTCGTTGGCATAGGCTTCCTCGATGCGCGGTGCCAGCTTGTCGGCCGCGAAGGCGGCCGCGCCGTCGCGCACCATGCGCTCATCCTCGGAAAGCTGGTCCTCGATCAGGAAAGGATCGTTCCAGACGAAAGCGTTCTTCTCGGCGGCCATGGCCTCGGGCTCCCAGTATTTCGATGTGCCCGGCTTATCCGCCCGCACAGGGGAAAAATCAAACGAAATTGCATCGCGGATCAATGAGCATTAGTAATGGATCATGAACGTCCAGCGCCGCCTTTTGCCGAACACCGCCGCGCTCGCCGCCTTCGAGGCGGTGGCGCGCCTCGGCTCCTTCACCGCCGCCGCGCGCGAGCTCGACCTGACCCAAGGCGCCGTGAGCCGGCAGATCAACCTGCTGGAAGAACAGTTCGGGCGCCGGCTGTTCGAGCGCGACAGCCGCAACGTCCGGCTCTCAGTCGCAGGCGAGACCTATGCCGAAGCGGTGCGCTCCGCGCTTGGCCAGTTGCGCGATGCTGCGCTTGGATTGATGAGCAATCGGCATAGCGGTGTTCTCAACCTTGCCATCCTGCCGACCTTCGGCACGCGCTGGCTGATGCCATTGATCCCGGATTTCGTCGCCCGTCACCCCGACATCACCATCAATTTCGCCACCCGCATCGGGCGGTTCGACTTCGCCCGCGAGCGGCTCGATGCCGCGATCCATCACGGCATGCCCGACTGGCCGGACGCCGAGAGCACGCTTCTGATGCGCGAAACCGTGATGCCGGTGGTTTCGCCCGAGTTCCTCGCCACCCGCGCCGTCGTCGCGGCATCCGATATCAGTCGTCTGCCGCTGCTGCATATGGCAACCCGCCCTGGCGCCTGGAGCGAATGGTTCGAGCATCAGGGGCTCGAGGCGCCGACCGGTCCGGGCATGCAGTTCGAGCAGTTCGGCACGGTCGCCCAGGCCTGCATGGCGGGCCTCGGCGTGGCGCTGCTGCCGGAAATCCTGATTGCCGGCGAATTGCAGCGCCGCCAGCTGGTGCCGGCGCCAGGCACACCGATGCAGAGCCGCAGCGCCTATTATGTGGTCGTGCCGCACGACAAGCGCGGCCCCCCGCCGGTCGCCAGTTTTCGCGACTGGCTGCTGGGTCAGATCGGCAAGGAGCCGGCAGTGCTCGCGTGGTAGCTACTTGCGCTTCATCGCCTCGGCGAGCGCCGCGCCGAACGCACCTTGCGAAGGCCTTTCCGGCTGGCGCTGCGGCGCCGGCGAACGCGGCGCCGGCTTGCCGCCGCCGTGATCGCGCTGGCCGCCGCGAGGCGCCCCGCCCTCGCCGCCATCCTTGCGCATCGACAGGCCGATGCGCTTGCGCTTGATGTCGACGTCGACGACGCGCACCTTCACCACGTCGCCGGCCTTCACCACCTCATGCGCATCCTTGATGAAACGGTCGGCCAGTTGCGAGACATGCACCAGCCCGTCCTGGTGCACGCCGATGTCGACGAAGGCACCGAAGGCGGCGACATTGGTGACGGTGCCTTCGAGCAGCATGCCTGGCTTCAAATCCTTGATGTCGTCGACGCCCTCGGCAAAAGTCGCGGTCTTGAAGCCGGGGCGCGGGTCGCGACCAGGCTTTTCCAGCTCGGCAATGATGTCACGCACCGTCGGCAGGCCGAAACGCTCGTCGACGAAGACGCGCGGGTCGAGCGCCTTGAGCGCGGCGCTGTCGCCCATCAAAGCGCGCACGTCCCGGCCGCAGGCGGCAACGATCTTCTTCGCAACGCCATAGGCTTCCGGGTGCACAGAGGAAGCATCCAACGGCTCCGCTCCATTCGGGATGCGCAGGAAGCCGGCGCTTTGCTCGAACGCGCGCGGCCCGAGCCGCGCCACCTTGAGCAGGTCCTTGCGGCTGGCGAACGGCCCGGCGGCGTCGCGATGCGCGACGATCGCCTCGGCGAGCGACGGCCCCAATCCCGACACCCGCGCCAAAAGCGGCGCCGACGCCGTGTTGAGGTCGACACCGACCGCGTTCACCGCATCCTCGACCACCGCTTCCAGGGAACGGCCAAGCCTGTATTGGTCGACATCGTGCTGATACTGGCCGACGCCGATCGACTTCGGCTCGATCTTGACCAGCTCGGCCAGCGGATCCTGCAGGCGCCGCGCGATCGACACCGCGCCGCGCAGCGAGACATCGAGGCCCGGGAATTCAGCGGCTGCCGTCGCCGACGCGGAATACACGGAAGCGCCGGCTTCGCTGACGATCACCTTGAGCGGCTTCGGCCCCGCCCCTGCGGGCAGGTCCGACAGCATGTCGGCAACCAGCTTCTCGGTCTCGCGGCTGCCGGTGCCGTTGCCGATCGAGATCAGCTCGACCTTATGCTGGCGGATGAGCGCGGCAAGTTCGGCCTGCGTGCCGCGCACATCGTTTTTCGGCGGGAACGGATAGACTGTCGTGGTCGCCACCAGCTTGCCGGTGCCGTCGACCACCGCCACCTTGACGCCGGTGCGGATGCCGGGGTCGAGCCCCATGGTCGGCCGAGAGCCGGCGGGCGCGGCGAGCAGCAGGTCCTTCAGGTTGCGGGCAAAGACATGGATCGCCTCTTCCTCGGCCCGCTCGCGCAGGTCGCGCATCAGGTCGAGCGTCAGATGCAGCGACAGTTTGATCCGCCACGTCCAGCCCGCCACCTCCATCAGCCATTTATCGCCGGGCAGCGTCGCGCCAATCGCATAGGCATTGGCGATCATGCGCTCGACCGGCTTCATCGGCGATTGATCGTCGGCATCCACCTCGATATCGAGCGACAGCACCTCTTCGTTGCGGCCGCGCAGCATGGCCAAGGCACGGTGGCTGGGCACGCCCGACCAGCGCTCGACATGGTCGAAATAGTCGGCGAACTTCGCGCCGGCCTCCTGCTTGCCGTCGACGACTTTTGCGCGCAGGAAGGCGCGTTCCTTCATATAGGCGCGCAGCTTGCCGACCAGATCGGCATTCTCGGCGAACTGCTCCGACAGGATATCGCGCGCGCCTTCGAGCGCCGCCTTGGCGTCGGTCACCTCTTCCGTGACATAGGCGAGCGCCAGCTCGGCCGGCACTTTCGACCGATCGGCGAGGATCGCCTCCGCGAGCGGACCAAGCCCGCGCTCCCTGGCGATCTCGGCCTTGGTGCGCCGCTTCGGCTTGTAGGGCAGGTAGATGTCCTCGAGCTCCGCCTTTGTGGCGGCCGCCGCGATCTTGGCCTCCAGCTCCTCGGTCAGCTTGCCCTGCTCGCGGATGGAGCTGACGATCGTCTCGCGCCGCGCATCGAGCTCACGCAGATAGGCGAGCCGCTCGGAAAGGTCGCGCAGCTGCGTATCGTCGAGCCCGCCGGTGACTTCCTTGCGGTACCGCGCCACGAAAGGCACCGTGGCGCCCTCGTCCAGCAGCCCGATCGCCGCCGCGGCCTGTTCCGGCCGCGCGCCGATCTCGGCCGCGATGATTGCTGCGATGCGCTTGATGTCCGATGCCATGCTGGTCCCTGTCGAAAAGAGCGGCGACCATAGGCCGGGAGAACAGCTACGCCAACCGCAACGGTTTCATCATGCACCGAAGGTCCACAGAAAACAGCCCTTGGAACCAACCTCGGGTCCGTTCAAACCATCGCGCTCAGCGCCTCGAAGAACGCCACGAGGTCCCCATCCAGCTTGTCGTCGACCGGCTCCGGCTGCGACGACATCTTGGCGATGACCACTTCCGTCTTCGGATTGACGTAAAGCCACTGGCCGTGAATGCCGATGCCGCAGAAGGCGCCGCTGTCATGGCCAGTCTGGTACCATTTGTTGCGATAGCGGCCCTTCGGGAACAGGAACGCCATCGTGCCGCGCTGCCAGGCCTCAAAGCTGCCACCGGTGGCGACCGTGTCGCGCACCCAGGCTTCCGGGACGATGCGGCGGCCGTTGGCCGTGCCGCCCTGCCGCATCATCTCGCCGATGCGGGCAAGGTCGCGCGGCGTCATCGACATGCCGCCGGCCGTGCGCGCCGTGCCTTCCATGTCGACCGTCACCGACATGTCGCTCGCGGCGCCGAGCGGCAACCACAGTTTTTCGCGGAGCAGCTCGGTCACGCGCATGCCCGACGCCCGCTCGACCAGGATGCCGAGCACGTCCGAATTGGGCGAGCGGTAGCGATAGGTTTGGCCATGCGGCTCGGAAAGCCGCTGGATCGTCATCAGGAAAGCCGCGAGGCTCTCCGATCCGCCGCCGGGATTCCACAACGTCGAACGGCGGTAACGGGCAAAGGCGCTTTCCGGATCGAGATAGGCTTCCTCGAAATCGAGGCTCACCGTCATGTCGAGCACGTTGCGCACGCTCGCATCGCCATAGGCCGAGCCCATGGCCTCAGGGATATACTTCGTAACCGGCGCGTTGGGATCGAACACCCCCTCGCCTTCCAATATGCCGGCAAGGATCGCCGTCACCGATTTGCTGATCGAAAAGATGATGTGGCGGGCTCCGAACGGCATATGCGGCGCCGACCAGTCGCCGACGGGCTTGCCGGCCTTCAGGATCGTCAGTCCATCCGTATCGGAACGCTCCAAGAAGCTACCGACGGTTTCACTGCCCCTGGCGAGCGATATCTTTTCCTCGAGCAATGCGCCGAGCGATTTCGCTTGGCTCTCGCCACCCGGCGCCGCGGCAACATGCGCGCTCGGCACCAGCTCGCCGACATTCTGGAACGACCATCGGTTGAACGGCGAAAGCCGCCAGGTTTCAAGCCGCACATCCTTGCGGGCAAAGCCGTATCTGGCCTCGAAGGCGCTCTTGCCGATCACGACACTCTCCGGGATTTTGTTTCTGCGATTCAGGCCAGCGCGGCCGCGATGGCATGCACCGCCTTCTGCGTCGCCACCGAATAGGCGGCGTTGAGGAAATCCGGATAGGTCGAAAGCTTCACCACGACCATCCTGTGTTCCCAGCTCATATGGATCAATTGGCCGAACACGCCGCGGCACATCAGCGAGCGCGAGCGCGAATCCTCGATCCAGAACTGGTTGCGGTAGCTGCCGTCCGGGAGGCTTGGGCTGAAATCCGGCCCGTGCTTGCCGCTGCGCGTCGCCTCGATCCAGTTGGCCGGGATGACGCCGCCGCCATTGTCGAGGATCAGTTGCCCGAAGCGGCCATAGTCGCGCAGCGTGGCGTTGAAACCGCCATCGGCAAGCGCATAGCCGGCGCTGTCGACGGTGAAGCAGGCGCTCTCGTCGGCGCCGAGCTTTTGCCAGAGTTCTTCCGAGACGAGCTGCGCCAGGCGCTTGCCGCTCACCCTCTCCATGATGAAGGCGAGCACGTCGGTCTCGATCGAGCGGTATTCGAACGCCTCGCCATGCGGGCGCACTCTGTCCTTCAGCCGCAGGATCAGCTCGAACAGGTGCGACGGCCATTGAAAGTCCGGATCGCTGCCCGGCGGAATAGGCTTCCAGCCGGTCGCGACGTCGACCTGGCCGATCTCGGAATAGCGGTCGGTGTATTCCTCGGAAAAGCGCACGCCCGTCGTCATGTCGAGCACGTGCTGGACCGTGGCGCCGGCCCAGCCGGTCTCGCCGAGCTCCGGCAGGTAGTCGCTCACCAGTCTGCCCGGATCGATCAGGCCGCGCCCGACCAGGATGCCGCACACCGATCCGGTCACCGACTTCGCCATCGACTGCGACAGATGCAGCGTGCGCTCGTCCATGCCGTTGAAGTAGCGCTCATAGGCGACCTTGCCGTCCTTCAGCACCAGGAAACCGTCGGCATAGGTTTCGTCGAGCAGGCCGGCGAGCGTCGTCGGCGCTCCCTTGCTGTCGACCACCGGCAGGTCGTCGAGATCCACCTCCGCGCGCTCGAGGCGACGGCGATGGCCGTTGCCGCGCCACACCTCGACCGTCGGCAGGAATTCGCGGATGTGCTGGAAGGCCCAGCGATTCCAGGGTGGCCGGTCCCAGTCGAGCTTCGGCGGCACCAGCTTCGGCGGCGAGCCCTGCATGATCAGCGGCCGCGGATCGGAGTTGCGATAGGACGACAAGGCTTCCTCCCGAGGCATGTCGCTCAAAAGGGAGAGCGATATGCACAGTAGCAGTCACAAGAAAGGGAGGCCGGAGCCTCCCCTCCTTTCACGTCTTTGCGCGGAATTATTTGCGCAGGTTGGTCCAGATCTTGTTGTAGATCTCCACCACGTCGGGCGGGCACGGCTCAACGAATTCGGGCGTCGGCGAGCCGGCGGGCGGAGTGATCTCGGGCGAGTTGGCGAACTCCGGCGACAGGAACTTGTGGCTGCCCGCGATGCCGTTGTCGTAGCCCGCGAATTCCGAGATCAGCGCCGCATTTTCCGGCGCCATGACGAAGTCCTGGAACAGCTTGGCGTTCTCGAGGTTCTTGGCGCCCTTCAGCACCGCGACATTGTCCATCCAGCCCTCGACGCCTTCCTTCGGATAGGCATATTTGATGGCCGGAATCTTCTGGCGCGAGCGATAAGTCGCGCCGTTCCACTGTTCGGTGACGATCACGTCGCCGGAAGTGATCTTGGTGATAGTGTCGTAGCTGAAGGTCTTCCACGACGGCTTGGCGGCCACGAGGATGTCGTTGATCTTCTTCAGATTGGCCTTGTCGGCGCCGCAGCGCGGCACGCCGGCATAGCGCTCGGCCGCATGCATGACGGTGTTGACGTCGTCGAGCATATTGATTTGGCCCTTCAACGCGTCCGGCGGGTCGAACAGGATGGCCAGCGTGTCGATGTCGCCTTTGAACTTGTCCATGTTGACCGCGAACGTCGTCGTGCCGAACTGCCAGGGCGCGGTGTAGTGGCGGCCCTTGTCCCAATAGACGTCCACGAAGCGCGGATCGATGTTCTTGCCGTTCGGCATCGCGTTGGGCTCGGTCTTCTCGAGCAGGCCCTCTTCGACCATGATCTTCACGGTGTAGTCGGACGGCACGACGATGTCATAGCCGGAATTGCCGGCGCGCACCTTGGACAGCATGGTTTCGTTGGAATCGTAGTCGTCCAGCGTCACCTTGACGTTGTATTGCTTCTCGAACTTTTCGATCAGCTTGGGGTTGGTGTAGTCCCCCCAGTTGTAGATGTGCAGTTCGCCGTCGGCGAGCGCCGGCACCGCCCACAGCAGAACGGCCGCGGAAACGGCCGCCATCAGTTTTCCAGACATTTTATGTTCTCCTTGCCTTCCCATTGTTGTGTTGGAGCTCGCGGATCATTTTGCGCGCCGCCGCGCGATCAGGAACGAGACCGAGACGAACAGGATCGACACCAGGAGCAGGATGGTCGAGATGGCGTTGATCTCCGGCGTCATCGGCCGCCGGATCTGGTTCCAGATATAGAGAGGCAGCGTCGTCTGGCCGGGGCCGGCAACGAGCTGCGTGATGGTGAAATCGTCGAAGGAGACGATGAAGGCCAGCGCCGCGCCCGACATGATGCCGGGAACCAAGAGCGGCAGCGTGATGCGCTTGAAGGCGTTCCACGGCGTCGCGTAGAGATCGGCCGCCGCATATTCCAGCGTCAGGTCCATGTCCTCCAGCCGCGCCCTGATCGGCATGTAGGCGAACGGGATGCAGAACACGGTGTGGGCGAGGATCAGGTTGCCGATGCCGAAATTCAGCCCGAACGTGCCGGCGATCAGTGCAAAGAAGGAAAGCGTCGCCACCGCCGTGATGATCTCCGGCACCATCAGCGGCAGGTTGATGACCATGAAGGCCGCCGCCAAGCCGCGCCATGGCTTCACCCGTGTCATGCCGATCGCGGCCAGCGTCGCGCAGATGGTCGAAACGATCGTCGCGGTCACCGAGATGATCAGCGTGTTCTTCGCGGCGCTGTGGAACTCCTCGTTGAGCAGCGCGCTGCCGTACCAGTTGAGCGTGACGCCTTCCCAATGCGTGACCAGCGATCCGCTGTTCAGCGAGAAGATCATCAGGATCAGCACCGGTATATAGAGCACCAGCAGGCAGATGACGGCGATCGAGCGGAAGCCCGGCTGGTCCTTGATGTCCATGACACGGGGCTCAGCCATGCTGCACCTTCCCCGACGTGTTGCGGACATAGAAGAACAGCGCCACCAGCACCGCCGCCATCAGTATCAGCGCCTGCGCGCAGCCGAGCGGCCAGTTGCGGCCCGAACCGAATTGCTGCGCGATGAGATCGCCGATCATCAGGTGGACGCCGCCGCCCAGGATCAGCGGCGTCACATAGGCGCCGAGCGCAGGGATGAAGACGAGCAGGCAGCCGGCGATGATGCCGGGCTTGGACAGCGGGATGATCACCCGCCACAGCACCTGCCGGCGCGTCGCGTAAAGATCGTAGGCTGCCTCGACCAGGCGGAAGTCGAGCTTCTCCAGGCTCGAATAGAGCGGCAGCACCATGAACGGCAGGAAGGCGTAGAGCAGGCCGAGCTGGATGGCGAAGTTGGTGTAGAGCATGGTGATCGGCTTATCGATCACGCCGAGCGCCAGGAGCGCGTTGTTGATCAGGCCCTCGTCGCGGATGATGAACATGATCGCCAGCGTGCGGACCAGGAGGTTCGACCAGAACGGGATAGTGATCAGAAGCACCCACCAGTTGCGTTGCGCCGGCGGCCGCGTCGCCATGAAATAGGCGGTCGGGAAACCGAGCAGCAGGCAGATGATCGTCGTCACCACCGCGAACAGGAAGGAGCGAAGATAGATGATCAGGAAGTCCGGCGTGAACTGCAGCGTGTCGTCGAAAATGTCGCGCTGGAACAGGAAATTGAGATAGGCGTCGGTCGAGAACTGCCACTGCACGCCGCCATAGGGCGCGGCGACGAGGAACGAGTAGACGCAGATGATGATCAGTGGCAGCACGCCGAAAATGCCGATGATGATCAGCGCCGGCAGCGACAGCAGCCGGTTGCGCCGCGCGCTGGTTTTCACCGCCTGGGCTTCGAACAACGCGGCCTTGGAAAGCGTGGTCGGGGAGAGCGTGGCTGTCGTCATCAGTCTTTCAGGACGCGGGCGGCGTCCTCCTCGAACTGGATGCCGACCTTGGCGCCGGTCTCGTAGGTCACCGCTCTCGAACGACTGTTCTGGTGGCGCACGATGAAGTTCTCGCCGCCGCCGTCGAGCTTGACGTGGTAATGGGTGTCGGTGCCGAAATAGACGATGTTGGAGAGCGTGCCGGTGATCGTGCCCTTGGCCGGATCGGGAACCAGATCGGCATGCTCGGGACGTACCACCAGCGTCACCTCGCCGGTCGGGTTGAAGCCTTCGGGATAGCCGGCGCTGATCGTGGCGCTGCTGGCGAACTTGACCGTCGCCACGCCGGCCTGCTTCGACACCACCGTGCCGGGCAGGAAGTTCGTTTCGCCGATGAAGTCGGCGACGAAGCGTTCGGCCGGCCGGTCGTAGATGTCGCGCGGCGTGCCGACCTGCAGGATCTTGCCGGCCGACATCACCGCGATGCGGTCGGACATGGTCAGCGCTTCTTCCTGGTCGTGGGTGACGAAGATGAAGGTGATGCCGGTCTCGTTCTGCAGCCGCTTCAGCTCGATCTGCATTTCCTTGCGTAGCTTGTAGTCCAGCGCCGAGAGCGGCTCGTCGAGCAGGAGCACCTTCGGCTGCGGCGCCAGCGCCCGGGCCAAAGCCACGCGCTGCTGCTGGCCGCCTGAAATCTGGCTGGTGCGTCGCGCCTTCAGCGCTTCCATCTTGACCAGCTTCAGCATCTGCGCGACGCGCGCTTCGATCTCGGCTTTCGGCTTGCCGAGCATCTCCAGTCCGAAGCCGATATTCTGCGCCACCGTCATGTGCGGGAAGAGCGCATAGCTCTGGAAGACGGTATTGACCGGGCGTTTGTAGGGTGGCAGCGGCGCGATGTCCTGGCCGTGCAGCAATATCTCGCCGGCGGTTGGGAAATCGAAGCCGGCAATCAGCCTCAGCAGTGTCGTCTTCCCGCATCCGGAAGGGCCGAGCAGTGTGAAAAACTCGTTCTCGCGGATCGACACCGACACCGTGTCGAGGGCGGCTACCTGGTTTTCGCCGGTTCCGAAGACCTTGCGAACACCGCGAACTTCAATCGCGTTCTTACCCGGTTGTTCCGGCACGATTACCCCATTGAGAGCGCCTGCTCTTGTCGGCAGGTGTGTTCCTGTTTGATTGTCACCACAAGCCGGTCGGCTTGGCAACTGCGCAGCAGTGACTCGATCCGAGTCCCCATTCAATTAAGCAATTCCTATGCCATCGTTAGGCTTGGTAGGTGATCCTCCCTCCGCAGATGGTGGTCACCGGATGCACGGTGTGCAGCGCTTCCGGCGCGGTCGCCTCGATATCCGCCGACAAGACGACGATATCAGCGAGGTAGCCCGTCTTCAGGCGACCCTTGCGATGTTCGTTGAACTCAGCATAAGCGCCTTCGACCGTGTAGCCCTCGATTGCTTCCCGCAACGAGAAGCTCTGGTCCGGCATGCCTTCTGCCCAAGGTTTGCGCATCACTGCCGCCTGGATGGACAGGATCGGATCGATCGGCGAAACCGGCCAGTCGGACGCGAACACCACGCGCGCGCCGGCGTTTTTCAGCGTGCGCCAGGCATAGCTCAGCGGCCACTTGTCACGGCCGATGCGCGAGATCGTCGGCTCCATCGGGAAGTTCAGCGCGCCCGGCGGATGCGCCGGCTGCATCGAGGCGAGCACGCCGAGCTCGGCGAAACGCGGCACGTCGGGGGCCGTGATCACCTCGATATGCTCGACGCGGTGGCGGCTGTCGCGCCGGCCGTTCTTCTTCGCCGCCGCCTGGTAGCCGTCGAGCACCGCGCGCACGGCGCCGTCGCCGATCGAATGAACGGCGATCTGCAGCCCGCGCCTGTCGGCCTCGACCGCCACCTCGGCGAAATGTTGCGGCGAAAACAGCGGCTCGCCGCGCCATCCGGGCCGGTCGGCATAGTCGTCGACCATCACCGCCGTCCACGAGTCCAGCACGCCGTCATAGAAGACCTTGACCATGCCCGACGTCAGCCATTCGGAATTGTAGGTCGCGGCCATCCGCGAAGCCTTTTCCAGCATGTCCAGCTTCATGAAGTTCTTGAAGTGGAACGGAATCTTGGTGCGGCAGAGCAGCCGCCCCTCCTTTTCCAGCCCGGCCAGCAGCTCGAGCTGGTAGAGATTGCCGTCCATGTTCTGGATCGAGGTGATGCCATGCTTGGCGCACCATTGCTGGCCGCGGTGCATCAGGTCTCGATCGGCGGCCAGTTCCTTCGCCGAAGGATAAGGATCGGGCTCCGCGCCTTCGAGGCCAAGCCGCGTCCGGTTCGCCCCGTAATGGTCGAGGAGCGGTCCGAAGGCCTCGCCTTCACGCAGCTCGCCGGCCGCCAGCCCGTCGGCGCCCATGACGATCTCGTTGCCTTGTCCGACCTCTCTGCCATGCAGCAGCCCGGCCTCTTCCAGCGCCTTGGTGTTCGCCCACATCGTATGGTGGTCCGAAGCCGACATGGCGAAGGGACGGTCGGGAATGATACGGTCGAGATCGTGGCGCGTCACCGGCTCCGGCAGGATGGCGTAGTCCACGCCGGCGCCGATCAGCAGCCGGGCGTCCGGGCGCTTGGCCGCGAAATCCTGGATCGCGTCGCGCAGCGCGTCGAAGCCGTGCACGCCGGCCAGATGCAGGTTGTCGAGCTCGGCCGCGCCGCCGAAGAGATGCATATGCGCTTCGATGAAACCCGGCAGAACGGAACCGCCCTGCGCGTCGACAATTTTTGTCGCGGGCCCTTTGAGCTCTTCGATCGAAGCGCGGCTGCCGATGGCGATGATGGCGCCGTCCTTGACGGCAATAGCTTCAGCGGCGGGATTGTCGTCGTCCATGGTCAGCACGCGGCCGTTGACGACCACCAGATCCGCACCACCACCACCCGCAACCGACATCGCGACTCCACATTTTGCTGAGGGACCGGCAGCGCCAACGTCCAACGAGCTGCCGATCCATCGGGCGGAGCCATGGGACAAAGTCGATGCCGATGCGCCGCCTTCGAAATTCCCCTTGTTATCGTTGAAGACAGCGTGGATAAAGAATGCGACTGTTTATTCGCGTTTGTCAACAGCCGGAATTTGCAATGTATAGTGGACCGCACCGCTCAGCCATGGTGGGGTCGAGCGGGGAACGGGGGGCAACGAGCAGTGAAGCGCAGTCTCGACCGCAAGACCAAAATAGCGCTCGAACCGCGCAAGCAGCCGCGGCAGCAACGGTCAAGCAAGGTGGTCGACAGGATTCTCGATGCGGCCTTGATCCTGACCCGCGAGCAAGGAACCAAGGCCCCGACGACGCTCGCCATCGCGCAGCGCGCGGGCCTGTCAGTCGGTTCGGTCTACCAGTATTTTCCCAACAAGGAAGCCATCCTTCTCGAACTCGGCAGGCGCTGGCTGTCGTCCTTTCCCGAGGTGATCGCCAAGCGCATCAAAGTCGCCCCACCCACCAACCGCGAAGAGTTTCGCCGCGAAGTGCGCAAGCTCTTTATCGACACGTCGCGGATCTATCTCGACAACGCGACGCTGATGCCGGTGATCGAGGCCATATCCGGCAACGCCGACCTGAGGCCGATCCAGGACGAATACGACAAAGAGATCATCGCCCTCTATGCAGCCTGGCTGCAGCATGTGAACCCGGCCCTCGAGGAAAAGACCGCCAAGCGATTGGGCCTGGTGATGATGGAGGTCGGGCACGCCTGCAGGCTTGTCGGACTGAAGCGGGATCGCAAGACATTCGACCTCATCGAGGACGATGTGGAAGCCATGTGGCTGGCTCTCGTGAACCCCTATCTCAACCTCGACTGATTTCGCATTTCCAACTGATTTCGCACTGCAGAGGAATCCTATGAAAACTGTCTTTTCGCCTCTCCACGCCGGTCATTCAGGGCAGATGGAGCTGGTCACGTCGGCGATCGTGCCGGGCTTCGAGAAACCGTCGCGGGCCGAATTCATCAAGGCGCGGGTGGAAAGCGAGAAGCTCGGCCCGATCATCGGTCCGGCCGAGCATGATCTGACCGCCGCCAAGCGTGTCCATGAGGCCCACTATATCGACTTCCTGCCGACGGTGTGGCCGGAATGGGTCGCCGCCGGTTTCACGGGATCGGCCATGGGCTTCACCTGGCCGACGCGCGGCCTGCGCGGCGACGTGCCGCCGAAGCGCATCGATGCCTTGCTCGGCTATTACTCCTTCGACGCCGGCGCCACCTTCGTCGAGGGCACCTGGGCGGCGATCAAGTCCTCCTATAACGTCGCGCTGACGGCGGCGGCCCTCGTCAAGGGCGGCGAGCGCGCCGCCTTCGCGCTCTGCCGTCCGCCAGGCCACCATGCGGGCGCCGCCTTCATGGGCGGCTATTGCTTCATCAACAACGCCGCCGTCGTCGCGCAATGGTTTCGCGACCAGGGCGCGAAGCGCGTTTCGATCCTCGATGTCGACTACCATCACGGCAACGGCACGCAGGAGATCTTCTATCGCCGCGGCGACGTCCAGGTGCTCAACCTGCATGGCGATCCGATGGTCGAGTATCCCTTCTTCCTCGGCCATGCCGACGAGCGCGGCGAAGGCGAAGGCGAAGGTTTCAACATCAATTACCCGATGCCCTTCGGCACCAACTGGGACGGCTGGGGCGCGTCGCTGGAGGACGCCTGCGCCAAGCTCGCGGCCTATGCCCCAGACGTCGTCATCGTCTCGCTCGGCGTCGACACCTTCGAGAAGGACCCGATCAGCCAGTTCAAGCTGAAGAGCGAGGACTATCCCAAGATCGGCCGCCGTATCGCCAGACTCGGCCTGCCGACGCTGTTCGTCATGGAAGGCGGCTACGCCGTCGAAGAAATCGGCATCAACGCCGTCGGCGTGCTGACCGGCTTCGAGGATCGCTGAGCCGCACCCGAATGGACATACGCCCTCGGTTGCGGCCGGGGGCGTATTTTTGCGCCGCGCCACGAAATCATCGGCTCAATTCGGCTTTGAAATCACCGCCAAGTAACGCAAAGACCGGCCGGTGAGTCGCAATGCGAGTCCACCGGATTCGATTTTGTCAAATCGCGTTTGATGTCGGATTCATCTGCGGGTAGATTAGACCCGAATCAGCCGGTCCACGGGGGGCGCGGCGACCACCCAAAGTCTCAAGTTCCGGCGCCAGGCCGGCACCAGACGCGGACGGATTTCGCGTTCCCTAGAGGGATTCGGCGTGATTGGGCGCCGTTCGCGCCCGTGAGTGTGTCTTCGTGAATGTGACGCGTTTCGGGTCCGGCCGTTGGTTTCTCCAGCACCGGGCACAAGGATCGATTCCGGCAAGAATCCAAGAATTAAAATGAGCAGTTCCGCCGCGCTTCTCCAACCCGACGCCTCAGGCTCGCGCCTGACGTCCCGCGGCGATCTCACCTCCTTCTTCATGCAGCTTGCCGCCGATATCGGCGCCGACAGCTACATGCTGGTCGCCATCGTACACGACCAGGACCGCAACGATGCGCGCATCGTCTCCTCGAACTGGATCTTCGACGGCATAGAGCTGATCGGCAAAAGGCTGATTGCCAATCTTGCGTTGGGGCCCCTGACCGTGGCGCCGGGCGTACGCCCGAAGCCGTTGGTGGCAGCGCACGCGCCCGACGCCGGCGCATTGCTGAGCGGCGAGGAAGCCCGCCTGCTTGATGTGCTCGGCCACGCCGAAATCTATTCGCTGCGGTTGAATGTCGGCCGGCAACGCCTGTTCGTGCTGTTCTCGGCGGCCGAAGCGGGCAAGATCGACCTCGCCGCCCTGATGAAGGCGCAGATCAAATGCTGCTATGCGCTTTCCAGCATTCCGCAGCTGATCGCGGCGGCATCCATGCAGGATCCGCTGTCGGACCGCGAGCGCGAATGCCTGTTCTGGGTCTCGGAAGGCAAGACCACCGACGAGGTGGCCGTCATCCTCGGCGTCTCGTCGAACACCGTCAACAGCTACATCACGCACGCCATCCAGAAGTTCGCGGCCTCGAACCGCGCGATGGCGATCGCGACGGCGATCAGGAGCGGCATCATTTGAAGCACGCACAGGCCAGAGAGGCGGCAGCCGCCCTTTTCAACGATCAGCGCAACCCGTTCGGCGCCTTCTCGCTCGGCTCCGAGACGCACCACGCCGTCACCATTCCCGATGCCGTGCGCCGATGCCGCTGGATCGCCGTCGATATCAACGCCTCGGCCTTCGGCCTCTATTTCGTCAGCCCCTCGCCCGAGCGCGCGCGTCTCGTGGCGTGTTTCGATTCCGACTATCCCGGCACCGCGGTCGCCACCAAGTTCATCTCCGGCGCCAATGGCGAGGATATGGTGCGCCACAGCCGCCTGTCGACGGCGCCGCGATGGTGGGCCGACGATGGCGCCGCCGAATCGCGGCAGGTCTTTCAGCCGCTCGCCTGGGCCGAGCCGACCGCGCCGCTGGCGCCCGGCACCAACGGCATCGCCTTTCCGGTGCATGCCGATCGCGGGCAATGCGGGCTGGTCGTCTTCCTCGGCTCGGAGATCGCGCTCACCGACGACACGCTTTGCGAGATTCACGCCCGCTCCTTCGCGCTCTTCGCGGCGGTCGCCCGCATCCGTCCCGGCGACACCGGCCGGACGCGCTCAATCTCCAAGCGCGAGCTCGAATGCCTGAAGCTGACCGCCAACGGCAACACCAGCGAGGAGATCGCCAAGCTCCTCAAGCTGTCGGTGCATACCGCCAACCAGTATCTCACCCAGTCGACGCAGAAGCTCAACGCGGTCAACCGCAACCAGGCCGTCGCCAAGGCTTTGCGGCTCGGGCTGATCGAGTAGTCGCAGTGGACCTGGGCGCGGTGCAGCCTGCTTAGGCGACCGCAATCAAATCATCAGGGAAATGCCAGCGGCTCGGTCCTGCGGATGCGCGCTTCGTCGATCGCGTCCTCGAGCAAGGCCGTGTTGTGCTCGGGCGTCTCGCCGGGCTTCTCGAACGACACGTAGTTGACCACCACGGAAGCCTCGCGCTCGGTCAGCGTCAGCTGGAAATAGACGGTCACGCCGCGCGGCCGCAGCTCCAGATCGAGCACGATGCGCGGGCTGCCGCTCCAGTCGACATGCGCCTCCGCGCCGTGGCCGAGCCGCAGCGTCCCCGGCCGGAAGTAAAGCTCGACCGCCGAATCCACGAGGTCCGACAGGCAGGCGAGATGCTCGAGCCGGATGAAGGCGATATAGTCGGCAACGTCGATGAGCCTCAATTCGCCCACCACGGGCTCGATGGCGCTGGCGACGATCAGCTCGCGGGAGTTGGCGTGTGGTTGCCGGTCCATGGATTAGCGGCGTCCGTTCATTGGGTTGCTTTGCGCGCGGCCTTCTTCGAGTAGACGATCCGCACCAACTCGGCGACCGCCTGGTAGAATTGCGACGGGATCACGCTATCAACCGAAACTTGCTTGTACATGGAGCGCGCAAGCGCCACGTCCTCGAAGATCGGGATGTTGTTCTCCCTGGCGATCTCGCGGATCTTGAGCGCCACCAGATCCTGTCCCTTGGCCAGCACGATCGGCGCGGAATCCTCCTCGCGCACATATTTCAGCGCGATCGAATAGTGCGTCGGGTTGGCGATCACCAGCGTCGCGCGCGGCACGGCCGTCATCATGCGTCGGCGCGCCCGGTCGCGCGCAAGCGAGCGTAGCCGCGACTTGACGATCGGATCGCCTTCCGACTGCTTCATCTCGTCCTTGACCTCCTGCTTGGTCATGCGCAGGTCGCGCCGCCAGTGGAAGCGCGACCAGACGATGTCGACCACCGCGATCAGTCCCATGACGAAGACGATCGCCACGAGGATGTCGACGAAGATGCCGCGGATGACCATGCCGAACGAGATCGGGTTGGTGATCATGCCGGCGAGCAGCTTGCGATGATCTTCCGAGAGCGTGAAGCTCAGCACCGCGATGGCGAAGCCGAGCTTGGCCAGCGACTTCAGGAACTCGACCCATCCTTGCGCGCCGAACATCCGGCTCCAGCCCTTGGCGATCGAGATGCGCGAAAGCTGCGGCCTGATCCGTTCACCGACAATCTGCGGCATGTTTTGGAAGACCGAGGCGCCGATGCCGGCAACCGTCAAGAGCACCAGCAGGCTGACGACGGCGCGGCCGATCTCGGTCATCACCTGCTTGTAGAGCGAGATGACGTCGGTCTCGGTGTCCATCGGCCAGGCTTCCGGCTTTTCCAGGAACGTCGACAGGAACATGCCGAGATCGACGATCGCGTCCTTGGCGTAGAAGACGGCGAAAACCAGTATGGCGAGGAAGGACGCAAAGATCGCGGTCTCACGCGAATGCGGCAGCTTGCCTTGTTCGATCGTGTCGCGGATCTTCTTTTCTGTGGCTTCCTCGGTTTTGGAATCCTTGTCGACCGCTTCAGCCATGGCGCTCTGACCGGGTGGTTATCGTCAGGCGGCTTCGGCGGCGGCGGTCTGCGTCGAGGGCAACTCGAAAGCCCCTTCGCGCGATAGCCGGATGGCGGCGACCGATATGCTTTTGCGCGCCGCCATGATGTCGGCAAGCGCAATGCCTTCCGATCCCTGTCCGAGTTCGGATTCGATCATACGACGGGAGCGCGCGCCAATGGCCGACAGCGCCGATTCGGCGAGTTCCGGCGACGCGCCGCGCAGCGCCAGCGTGACGAGCTCGGTCGACAGCCCGTCGAACAGCAGGACGCGGGCTTTCTGCGGCAGCAGCGGCAGGTCGTCGAAGGCGAACAGCCGCGACCTGACGCCGGCGAGATCGGGCGTGCCGGCTTCCTCCAGGTCCTGCATGAGTTCGTCCAGTTCGGGCTTCGCCATTTCGTTGAGCATGCCGGCGACACGCTCCTGCCCGGCCGTGGTGTCCCGGCTGGCCTTCTGCGACAGCACGCTCACGCGCAGCTGCTTCTCGACGATCCTGGATGCCGCGTCAGGGATGTTGGCCATCGTCACCATTCGCTTGATGATCTGGCTGCGCATCGGCTTTTCCATGGTGAGCAGCACGTTGGCGGCCGTCTGCGACGTAAGCTTCGACAGCACCATGGCCGATGTCTGCGGATGCTCGCCGGCAAGGAAGCTGCCAAGCCGCGACGGCTCGAGCTTCTCAAGGTCCGGCCATATCGGCGGAGGCCCTTCCACGACCGGCTCGAACTTCTTCTCGCCCATGATGGCGCTCATCTCCTCGGGCGACAGCGATTCGTTGAGGATCGTGTCCATCCGGTCGGCTGAATCGAGCAGGCCCGCGCCCTCGGTGAATTCGGCTTCGAACTCGGCGACGATGCGCTCCAGGTCGGCCTGCGGAATGGTGCGTAAGAGACGCGCGCCCTCGATCAGCGCCTTCAGCTCGTCCTGCTTGAAGAATTTGAGCAGGCGGCTGGCCGCGGGCTTGCCCATGGCCACCAGTATGGCCGCCGCTTTTTGCGGACGTGTCAGCGCCAATGCCGTCGTCATGCGTGTAGCCCTCGCTGCCGATTGGTCCGCCCGCCGTCCATTCTCAGGCGCTCTTTGTCGCGGCGATGATCTCGGTGAGCCGGATGCCGAAGCGCGTCGGATCGCTTTCCAGCACCGTGATCTCGCCGCGCGCTATTTTGCGGCCGTTGACGACGACGTCGACCGGTTCGCCGATACGGCGATTGAGCGCGACGGTGGAACCCTTCTGCAGTCCCATCAGCTCCGAGACCGGCATCTCCGTGCTGCCGAGGATGATCTGCACGTCGACCGGAATGGTCATGATGATGGAGGAGTTGGCGCCCGACTGGAGGGCGGCGTCCGGGCGTTTCTCCTCTTCCCGCAGCACGCCGCGCAGTTCCTCGATGGCGCGGTCGAGCTGCTCGTCGGGCTGATCGGGTTCGGCTTCCACCTTGGTCTTTGCCATCTGTCGTCTCCATGAATCCCGCGCCCGGCGTCAGCCCGGCAGCAGTCCGTCGATGAAATCCTGCCCGGCATCATGCGGATGGTTGATGCGGACGGTGTAGTGCTGCCCCAGCTTGCCGAACTCGCAGACAAACAGTGTTTTGTCGCGGGCGCTGAGCCTGGCGTTGAGCTGGGCGTTTTCCTCCAATTCGATCACCTGGCCGGGCTCGAACGCCGCGAGGTCGCCGAGCGTCAGCCGCGCGAGAGGCATCGTCGCTTCGAGCCGGACGGTCGAGCGCATCACCTCCTCGGAGAAGCGGGCCCGCCAGTCGAATTCCGTGGTCTCGCCATGCTCGCCAGCGGCGGCGTCGCCGCTGCGCGAGGTGAGCAGCAGGCGCTGCGGGATCATCACCGTGAGCGTGCCGCTGTCGGATGGCGTCGACAGGCCATAGACGATGCGTACGGCGGCGCCGTCGCGCAACACGCGCCGTCTCGCCTCGTTGCCGGACATTGCTTTCGGCACGGGCAGGCGCAGGTCGAGCGAACGTTTGCCGGATCCGTTGAGAGCCGCCGCGACCTCCTGGAACACGGTGGTCGCCACGTCGGCCTCGATCTGCGACAGGTCGCGCTCGATCGGCGCTACCGGCTGGTCGGGATCGCCGCCGAACAGCGCGCTCACCATGACGGCGACCGCTTGCGCATCCATCACCAGCGTCATGGCGTCGGCCGAGGTCGGCGAGGACACAATGGTCAGGGCAAAGGCATCGCCGGCGCGTGAACGCGCCTCGGGAACGCGGCCGACCTCCACCGCTTGCAGATCGACGGTCACCGGCGCGCCGAGTTCCGCGGCAAGCGCCTTCTGCAGCAACGGCAGCGCCCGCTCCGCCATGCCGCGGCCGGCGCCGATCACCTGCGCCGCCTCGCCGCTGTCGCCGACGAGCCGCTCGATGATCAAGGCCCGCGTTTCTGACGGACTGGCCGGACTGGTCATGACGGCAGGCGGCCCTGTCTCGGATGCTGCATGCTCAGGCCGCCTTCTTCTCGGCGGTGCCGGCGCTCATGGTGCTCTGCTCCACCGCATCGATCGTCGGACGTTCGTACGAGGAAATGGTCTTGCGGCCGAATTCGATCGCCACCTGCGGCAGGGCGCCGTTCATATACGCAAGCAGCGTCTGCTTGACGATGATGTAGAGACGGTTCCTCTTCTCGCGCACCGTCTTGATCTTGGTGGCGACCGGACCGACCACCGCATAGGACAGGAAGATGCCGAGGAAGGTTCCGACGAGCGCAGCACCAATCAGGCCGCCGAGGATTTCCGGCGACTGGTCCAGCGCGCCCATCGCCTTCACCACGCCGAGCACGGCTGCCACGATGCCCAGCGCCGGCAGGCCGTCGCCGACCGCGACCATCGCGTGATAGGCCTTGAGCTTGTCGGTGCGGATCGTCTGGATTTCTTCGTCCATCAGCGCTTCGATCTCATGCGAGCGGGCATTGCCGATGATGATGATGCGGCAGTAGTCGCAGATGAAGTTCGTCAGGTCATGGTTCTTGAGCACGGTCGGGAAGGCCTGGAAGATCGCCGACTCTTCCGGATTGTCGATATGCGCCTCGACCTCGCTGCGCGACTTCGAGCGCAGTTCGCGCATCAGGCTGTGCAGGACGCCCAGCGTCTCGAGGTAGTCGCGCTCTTTCGGCACCGCCTGCTTGAAGGCTTCGAGGATGCCCTTGCCGGTGTCCTTGACCGTCTTCATCGGATTGGCGACGAGGAAGGTGCCGAGCGCGGCGCCGCAGATGACCACCGCTTCCCAGGGCTGCAGCAGCACATGCAGATGCCCGCCCATGGCCATGAAGCCGCCGAGAACGCAGCCGAGCGTCACCACAAGTCCGATCAGAATGCCCACGACAGGTCCTTCCGCATGTCACGTCGTGGATCAGGGATAGTCCCCGTGCCTTGTGTGAGGCTTGAATCGAAGGCAGCGGACGCGATTCAGCTTCGCGCAAGGAAGTGACGCTATTGTGCGGGGATAGCTTCGGCCGGAGGCATGCCCTTTGCTTAGTACCTACATCAGCTACCAGTTGATCGCCAAAGACATCCCCAAGTCTATCGCCCGCATCGAGCAGCAGCCGACGGTGGATCGCGACACCCAATACTATCTGGCCAACATCACCAAGGTGAAATCGATCGACGATTTCGTCAACAACGACCGCCTGTTCAAATATGCAATGAAGGCCTATGGGCTCGAGGACATGGACTACGCCAAGGCCTTCATGGTCAAGGCGCTGAAGGAAGGCGTCTCCGATCCCGACAGCTTCGCCAACAAGCTGACCGACAAGCGCTACGCCCAGTTCGTCGCTGCCTTCAACTTCGCTGCCGACGGCGCCAATGCGACGGTCTACAACCCGACACAGCAGCAGGTTACGGCGAACTACGCCACGCAGGCTGAGATCGCGGGCCTTGATCCGGATTCGGACTATGTGAAAGGCGAGACGACCTACTATCTCGCCAACATCACCAAGGTGAAGTCGATCGACGACCTGATGTCGAACGACCGGCTCTACACCTACGCGCTGGCCGCGTTCGGCCTGGATTCGGTCACCGAGGACAAGGATCTGATCAAGTCCGTCCTGCAAGGCGGCGTGAAGGATCCCGACAGCGTCGCCAACCAGCAGACCAACAAGGCCTATGCCGGGCTCGCCGCCGCTTTCAACTTCGCGCAGTACGGCGATACGACCACCACGCGCGTCACTGCGCAGCAGCCGACCGTCGACATGTATCTGCGCCAGACATTGGAGGAGGACGCCGGCCAGACCAACGAAGGCGTGCGGCTGGCGCTCTATTTCCAGCGCAAGGCGCCCGACATCACCAGCTGGTACGACGTGCTGGCCGACACTGCTTTAGCCAGCGTGGTGCGTACCGCGCTCGGCCTGCCGGATTCCTTCGCCACCGCCGACATCGACAAGCAGGCGCAGCTCTTCGGGCAGAAGCTCGACATCAAGGACTTCACCGACCCCGAGAAGCTCAGCAAGTTTCTGACCCGCTTCACCAGCATGTACGAGATCGCCCATCCGACCTCGACGGCGGTGACGTCGGTCAGCGTGCTCTTCGCGCAGCCGACCACTGTCGGTATCTCCACCGATCTGATGATGGCCATGCAGCAATTGAAGTTCTGAGAAGATCATGCAGGACAGTCTTTACGTCGCCCTTTCCTCTCAGATCGCGCTCGAGCGTCGTCTCGACACCATCGCCGACAACGTCGCCAACGCCTCGACCATCGGCTTTCGCGCCACCGGCGTGAAGTTCGAGGACGTGGTCTCGGGCACCGGGCCGAAGTCGGTTTCCTTCGCCTCCTCCGGCAAGACCTATCTTTCCGGCGCGCATGGCGCGCTGACCGAAACCGGCAACCCGTTCGACTTCGCCATCCAGGGCGACGCCTGGTTCGCCATCGAGACGCCCGCCGGCACGGTGATGACCCGCGACGGCCGCTTCTCCATGAACGAGAACGGCGAATTGATGTCGATCGAAGGCTATCCGGTGCTGGACGGCGGCGGCGCTCCGATCCAGCTCGATCCGCGCAACGGCCCGCCCAAGGCAGGCGCCGACGGTTCGCTCAGGCAGAACGACCAGCTGGTCGGCGCCATCGGCCTCTACGATTTCGACCCTGGCGAGAATTTCGTGCGCTACGGCAATTCGGGCATCGTTCCGGCGCGCGCGCCCGAACCCGTCACCGATCGCTCCGACGTCGGTGTCGCGCAGGGGTTCCTGGAAGAGTCGAACGTCAACCCGGTGCTGGAAATGACCCGGCTGATCCAGGTGCAGCGCGCTTTCGAGAACACGGCGGCGCTGATGCGGCAGACCGATTCCTCCACCGACGACGCGATCAAGACGCTCGGCTCGAAGTGACCGCATGACGACCGGCTCGTCCCTGTTGCGCGCTTCCGAAAACCCGCCGGATACCGAACGGACCGACAGGCTGGCCGCGCTCGAACGCATCTGGCGGCGGTTCGACGATCCGCAGGCGCTGCTTGCGCGCGGCGGGCGCATCGCCGAGATATCGCCGACGCATTACAAGGTCCGCGGCCTGTCCGGGATCGCCAGGCTCGGCGACATCGTCGAGCAGCGCGGCAAGGCCGGCGCGCGTCGCGGCGAGATCGTCAAGATCGGCAGCGACGAGGTGGTGGTCGCGCCCTTCGAGCGCAGCGCCGATGCCGGCATCGGCGACGCCGTCTTTCGCCGCGGCCCGCTCGCGGTCACCCCGCATGTCTCCTGGCGCGGACGCGCCATCGACGCCTTGACCCGCGTCATCGACGGCGGCCCGCCGCTGATCAGGCCGAATGCGTCCGATGCAGCGCATGGCGCGACGCCCGGCGCCCTGGCGCGCCAGCGCGTCGGGACCGGCTTCCTCACCGGCGTCAGGGTGATCGACATCTTCACCCCGCTCTGCTTCGGCCAGCGGCTCGGCATCTTCGCCGGCTCCGGCGTCGGCAAGTCGACGTTGCTTGCAATGCTCGCCGGCGCTGAGGCCTTCGATACCGTCGTCGTGGCGCTGATCGGCGAGCGCGGCCGTGAAGTGCGCGAATTCCTCGAGGACACGATCGGCGCCGAGAGCATGACCAAGACCGTCGCCGTCGTCGCCACCAGCGACGAAAGCGCCATGATGCGCCGGCGCGCGCCCGACACCGCCATGTGCGTGGCCGAGCATTTTCGCGACCAGGGCCACCGCGTGCTGCTGGTACTGGATTCCATCACCCGTTTCGCGCATGCGCTGCGCGAGGTGGCGACCGGAACAGGCGAGCCGCCGGTCGCTCGCGGCTATCCCGCATCGGTCTTCACCGACCTGCCGAAGCTGCTCGAACGCGCCGGGCCGGGCGCCGAAGGCCCTGGGGTTAAAGGTAGGGGTTCGATCACCGCCATTATTTCCGTGCTGGTCGACGGCGACGACCATAACGATCCGGTCGCCGATTCGGTGCGCGGCATCCTCGACGGCCATGTCGTGCTCGATCGCGCGCTCGCCGAGCAGGGCCGCTATCCGCCGGTCAATCCGTTGTCGTCGATCTCACGCCTTGCCGACAAGGCCTGGAGCGCCGAGCAGCGCATGCTGGTGACAAAGCTGAAATCGATGATCGCGCGCTTCGAGGATACGCGCGACATCCGCCTGCTGGGCGCCTACCAGAGCGGCGCCGACGCCGAGCTCGACAACGCGGTGCGCCAGGTGCCGCTGATCTACGAGGCGCTCACGCAATCGCCGAGGGACCGCGCGTCGGCCGATCCGTTCGCCGATCTCGCCCGCCATCTCAAGGGGAAGCTGAATGGCGATCAAGGAGACTGAGCTCCAATACACCGAGCGCATGTTGCGCGACATGCTTGCCGAGGCCGAGGCGGCGGAGAGAGCCGAGGCCGACGCGGCAAGGACTGCCAAGGAGAAGGCCGCGCATGCCAGGACACAGAAGGCAGCGGCTCTCCTGACCAGAGCCGACAGGCCGCATCCACCACGGCCATCCACCGCCGAGACGGCCGATGTCGCGCAGGCCAGCCGCGATTCCCTGCTTGACGGGCTCTTTCCCCGCACCGAATGGCCGGAGCCACCGAAAGCCCAGTTCCCGCGCCTGGCCGACAGGAGCGCCGACCGCCGCAGCGATTTCGTCATCGCCGCGCTCGGCATCACGCTCGGCCTCATCTGCGCGTTGTTCCCCTGGTACATCTTCTTCAACCAGGAACAGTTCGGCGTCCAGACCATCAAGTTCGGCGGCAGCGGCAGCAATGCCGGGCGCGAGGGCGGCGGCGTCGTGGCCCGACGCAGCGGGCCGCTGACGGCCAAGGACGTTCCCAATGCCGATATCGACCTCTTTGCCACCGGAACGGTCGAGGACGATCCCGCGCCGCCGCCCGCCGACCAGCCCTTCCCTGCCGCCGCTTCGGAATTCAAGATGGTGCATGTCGCCAACGGCCGCGCCATGATCGAGGACGATACCGGTCTGTGGCTCGTCCAGCGCGGCTCTATCCTGCCTGATTCCAGCCGCGTTGCCTCGATCGAGCAGCGCGGCGGCAAATGGGTGATCGTCACCAGCGCCGACAAGGTGATCCAGCTCTCCAAGTAATCATGCCGGGCCATGTGGCCGCCCCGCGCGCAAGGTCCGCGCAAGACTGGCCGCCTAGTCTTGCGCGTACTTGCCCGGGAGATTCCCATGGAACCGGTAAATCTTTTCGATCTCGCTACGCGGCAGTCGCAATGGCTGGCCGTGCGCCAGTCGGCGATTGCCTCCAACATCGCCAATGCCAACACGCCGGGCTACACCGCCAATGACGTCGAGCCCTTCGAGAAGGTGCTCGACCGGACCGCCGTGACGCTTGCCGCCACGCAGGCCGGCCACCTAGGCGCCGAAACGACCAATGCCGGCTTCAACGTCAAGCCCGAGGATCCCGACGGCGCGATCATGCCGTCGAAGAACACCGTGGTTCTCGAGCAGGAGCTGATGAAGGCCGGCGAGGTCCGCCGCTCCTTCGAGCTCAACACGGCGATCGTCAAGGCCTTCCATTCGATGATGACGATGGTGGTGAAGAGCTGACCATGGATGCCCTCACCGCAGCCCTCAAAGTCGCGGCCTCCGGCCTTGGCGCCCAGTCGGAGCGCCTGCGCGTAGTCTCGGAAAACCTCGCCAACGCCCAGTCGACCGGCAACACGCCGGGCGCCGATCCCTATCGCCGCAAGACCATCACCTTCCAGTCCGAGGTCGACCGCGCGACCGGCGGCTCGCTGGTGGAAGTCAGCGCGATCTCCCGCGATCCTTCGGACTTCCCGATCGAATTCCAGCCCGGCAACGAAGCCGCCGACGACAAAGGGTACGTCAAGATGCCCAACGTCAACACGTTGGTCGAAATGGCCGACATGAGCGAGGCGAACCGCTCCTATGAAGCCAACCTGCAGGTCATCAAGCAGGCTCGCGATCTGATTTCCATGACCATCGACCTGATGAGGAACCAGTAATGATCGGCGGTATCGGGGCAATACAATTCAAGACGGCAGTCGACGGAGCGGAGCAGGCTTCACCGGGTCTGCTGCAAGGCGGCATCGGAACGCAGGCAAGCGAAAGCGTCGGCAGCAGCTTCGCCGAAGTCCTCAGCCAGGCGGCGACGAAAACCGTCAACACGCTGCAGGGCGCCGAGCAGATGTCGATCCAGGCGCTGAAGGGCGACGCCGACACGCGCCAGGTCGTCGATGCGGTGCTGAGCGCCCAGCAGGCGCTGCAGACCACCATCGCCATCCGCGACAAGGTCGTCTCGGCCTATCTCGAAATCAGTCGCATGAGTATCTAGGACCGCGTCATGAAAGCCCTTGCCATCGCCGCCACCGGCATGAACGCCCAGCAGACCAACCTGGAAGTCATCGCCAACAACATCGCCAACATCAACACCACCGGCTACAAGCGGGCGCGGGCCGAATTCTCCGACCTGCTCTACCAGGTCGACCGCACGCAGGGCGTGCCCAACCGCTCCAACACCTCGCTGGTGCCGGAAGGCGTCTCGATCGGTCTCGGCGTCAAGACGACGGCTGTGCGCAACGTCCACACGCAAGGCGAGTTGGCCAGCACCGGCAACAGCTTCGACCTGGCCTTGACCGGCAGGGGCTGGTTCCAGATCCAGGGAGCCGATGGCGGCACGCTCTACTCGCGCGCCGGCGCCTTCAACACCAACGCCACCGGGCAGTTGGTGACCGTCGACGGCGCCGAGGTCATCCCGGCCATCACTGTGCCGACCGACGCCGTAGAGGTGATCGTCAACAAGACCGGCCAGGTCTTTGCCCGTCTGGACGGCCAGACGGATTTGCAGCTGCTCGGCCAGCTTCAGATCGTCAACTTCGCCAACGAGGCGGGCCTGGCGCCGCTCGGCGACAACCTGTTCCAGGAGACGGCTGCCTCCGGCCCGGCCAATGTCGGCGTGCCTGGCGACCCGGGTTTCGCCACGATCCAGCAGGGTTATCTGGAATCCTCCAACGTCGATCCGGTCAAGGAAATCACCGAGCTGATTTCAGCACAGCGTGCCTACGAAATGAACTCCAAGGTCATCCAGGCCGCCGACGATATGGCCTCGGTGGTCTCCAAGAACATCAGGTAACGGATGATGGCCTGGTCGATCTCCTCCGCGCTCCGTCGCGCCGCGCTGGCCACCGTCCTGGTGGCCGCCGGCCTGCCGGCTTTCGCGCAGGACACGACCGGTCAGTCGGCAAACCAGATCGCAGCCGGCCAGCCCGCCGGCGAGGCCGTGCTGATCCCCAACCGGGTCATCTATCCCGGCGAGACCATCGAGCCCGGCTCGCTCAAGCAGGTGACGCTCATCCCCGGCAAGCACAAGCCCGACGGCATGGCGACGCGCTCCGAGGAGCTTCAGGGCAAGGTCGCCAAGCGCACGCTTCTGCCTGGCCGCTACATCCCGGTCACCGCCATCCGCGAGGCCTGGCTGGTCGAGCAGGGCGCTTCGGTGCAGGTCTATTTCACCGCCGGCGCGCTGACCATCTCGGCGGCCGGCGTCACGCTGCAGCCAGGTGCCGCCGGCGACCAGATCAAGATCCGCAACATCGACAGCGGCAAGATCATCTCGGGCACGGTGATGGCCGACGGCACCATCAAGGTCGGCGCTTCGTGATGCGCGCCTTCGTCCTTCTGCTGAGCGCCGCCATCGGCCTTCAGCCGGCATTGGCCGACGGGCTGACGCCCAAGGCCAAGCGCGAGCTCGCGCAGAAGAATGGCGGCGTCTACGACGATCCGGAATATGATCCGGCCACGACCCAGCGCATGTTCCGGGTCTCGACCGGTCCAAGCACGCTGCCGCCCGGCCAGGTCGCCGCGCGCATCAAGGACATCGCCCAGCTGCAGAGCGCGCGCGATAACCAGCTCGTCGGCTACGGCCTGGTGATCGGCCTTGCCGGCACCGGCGACAGCCTGCGTAACTCGCCCTTCACCGAACAGTCGATCCGCGCCATGCTGGAGAATCTCGGCATCGCCACCGAAGGCGGCAGCGCGCGCGCCAAGAACGTGGCCGCCGTCATCGTCACCGCCAACATGCCGCCCTTCGTCCAGTCGGGCGCCCGCATCGACATCGACGTCTCCTCGATGGGCGACGCCACCTCGCTCGCCGGCGGCACGCTGGTGATGACTCCGCTCAAGGCGGCGGACGGTGAGATCTATGCCGTGGGACAGGGCTCGGTGATCGTCGGCGGTTTCACCGCCAAGGGCCAGGCCGAAGAACTCACTCAGGGCGTGCCGACCGCCGGCCGCGTGCCCAACGGCGCCATCGTCGAGCGTGCCGTGCCGGCCGAGTTCGACGACCAGGGCGTGTTGACGCTGCAATTGCGCAATCCCGATTTCTCCACCGCCATCCGCATCGCCGACGCCATCAACGACTACACCTCGCAGCGCTTCGGCATGCGCGTCGCCGCCGAACGCGATGCCCGCACGGTGCAGATCAGGCGGCCGAAGAACGTCTCCGCCGCGCGTTTCTACGCCGAGATCGAGAATCTTGTCGTCGAATCGGACGCCCCTGCCCGTGTCGTCATCGACGAGCGCACCGGCACGATCGTCATCGGCAACAATGTCCGGATCTCGCGCGTGGCGATCAGCCACGGCACGCTCACAGTGCGCATTACCGAAGCGCCGAAAGTGGTCCAGCCGGAACCTTTCTCCAGGGGTCGGACGGCGGTCGAGCCCTTCACCGCCATCGAGGCGAGCCGGCCGGACGCGCGTGTTGCCGTGCTCGACGGCCCTGATCTCGAAACGCTTGTCTCCGGCCTCAACCGCCTCGGCGTGAAGCCCGACGGCATCATCGCCATCCTGCAAGGCATCAAATCGGCCGGCGCCTTGCAGGCCGACCTGGTCCTCCAATAGGCATGCCGATGATTGCGCTTTTCTCCTCGAAGGCACGTCACCCCCTCACAATGATCGCCGCCGCGGCGGCGGCCGCGCTTCTCGGCAGCGTTTCCGTCGGCGCCGAGGAAGTCCGGCAGGTCCTGCCCGGCGGTCAGGCGCCGGCTCAGCCGGCCGAACTGACGCGCGAGACGGCATCGGCCCAGCCGGCCGCGCTCGCGGCGGGGAAGGCTCCCGACGAAAGCGAGATCCAGCGCTTCTGCTCCAACATTGCGGACGCCGCGCGCGACCGCCGCTATGCGCTTCAGGCCGAGGAATTGAAGCAGCTGCAGGCCGGCATCGATGAGCGCATGAAAGCGTTGGAGGCAAAAAAGGCCGAGTACGAGGAATGGCTGAAGCGCCGCGAAGTGTTCCTGGCGCGCGCCGAGGACGGCGTCGTCAAGATCTATGCCGGCATGAAGCCCGATGCTGCCGCCGAACGTCTGGCGATGGTCAATGCCGAGCTCGCCGCCGCCATCCTGATGAAGCTCGACGCACGCAAGGCCGGCGTCATCCTGAACGAAATGGACCAGAAGGCGGCGGCGACTCTCACCGGCATCATGGCCAGCGCTGCGCGAAGGGTTGATCCGTCATGAAGTCGAAGTTCTTTGTCCTGGTCGCGATAGCGGCGCTGTCCGGCTGCGGCACCAATTTCAAGGAGATCGGCAGGGAGCCCGCTTTATCGCCGGTTGGTTCCGGTATCGGCGACGGTGCCTCCGGCCCCTACAGCTATCCCGAGCCGCCGGCCTCGCGGCCGAAGAAGTTTTCGCTGTGGGATGACCGCCAGAGCCGGCTCTTTACCGATCCGCGCGCGCTGCGCGCCGGCGACATCCTTACCGTCAACATCAGGCTCAACGACCGGGCCAATTTCAAGAACCAGAACGACCGCAGCCGCACCGCCGCGCGCAAGCTCGGCTACGACGTCACGCTCGGATGGGACGGCAAGAGCACAAGCGGTAAGGGCGACGCCGGCTTGAGCTCCAGCACAGAGACCAATGCCGACGGCGAGATCAAGCGCTCGGAAGACATCGCCCTCAACGTCGCCGCCGTCGTGACCGAGGTGCTGCCCAACGGCAATCTAATGATCAGGGGCTCGCAGGAAGTCCGGGTCAACTATGAGCTCCGCGTGCTGACCATCGCCGGCATGGTTCGTCCGTCCGACATCGGCGCGGAGAACACCATCCCTTACGAGCGCATCGCCGAGGCGCGCATCTCCTATGGCGGTCGAGGCCGTGTGAGCGAGGTCCAGCAGCCGGCCTATGGCCAGCAGGTCCTCGACCAGGTTCTTCCTTTCTAGGTTCGGGAGAACGCCGCCGTGGCCAATGTCGAGCAGGTCCAGCCCAAGAAGGGACCTTCCCTGGTGATCCAGCTCGCCATGCTCCTGGTCATGACGGGCGCGGCCGTCGGCATGGGTTGGGTTTCCGGCGGCTACCTCAAGCAAGGCGAAACGCCGGCGCCGGTGCCCGCGGCGCCGGAAAACGCCGGCACCGCGGAAAAACCCGCCGAGGGCGGCAAGGCCGCCACCGGGCCGACGCTGGTGCAACTGGCGCCGATCACCACCAATCTCACCTCGCCGTCGGACGTCTGGATCCGGCTGGAGGCATCGGTGCTTTACGATGCCCCGCAGCCACCCGAAATGACCGAGCAGGTTCATCAGGACCTGCTCGCATTCGTGCGCACGCTCAAGCTGCACCAGATCGAAGGCGCCAGCGGCTACCAGCATCTCAAAGCCGATCTCGACGAGCGCGCGGCGCTGCGCAGCGCCGGCCACGTCAAACAGGTTCTCGTCAGGACGATGCTGCTCGAATGAGAAAGTTCCTCATAACCACGGCGCTCATCGTCGCGACCACTTCCGTCGCCGCGGCCCAGCAGCTCGATCTTGGCGGCATCGGCAAGGCCGACGGTACGACCGTCGGCTACCTGATCCAGATGTTCGGCCTGCTCACCGTGCTTTCGGTGGCGCCTGGCCTTCTGATCATGGTGACGAGCTTCACCCGATTCGTCATCGCCTTCTCGATCCTGCGCGCCGGCATCGGCCTGCAATCGACGCCGGCAAACCTGATCCTGATCTCGCTGTCGCTGTTCATGACCTTCTATGTCATGGCGCCGACCTTCGACCAAGCCTGGAACACCGGCGTGAAGCCGCTGATGGACAACCAGATCACGCAAGGCGAGGCGTTCGAGAAGATCTCCGGGCCGTTCCGCGATTTCATGCTGCACAATGTGCGCGACAAGGATTTCGACCTCTTCGCCGACCTCGCCCGCGAGCGCGGCCAGACCGTCTCGCGCGAAACCGTCGACCTGCGCATCCTGGTGCCGGCCTTCATGATCTCGGAAATCCGGCGCGGCTTCGAGATCGGCTTCCTCATCGTGCTGCCCTTCCTCGTCATCGACCTCATCGTCGCCACCGTCACCATGGCCATGGGCATGATGATGCTGCCGCCGACGGTGGTGTCGCTGCCGTTCAAGATCCTGTTCTTCGTTTTGATCGACGGCTGGAACCTTCTGGTCGGCAGCCTGGTGCGATCCTTCACCTGATCACGCTCGGACGGCTGTCGAAATGCCGTCCCCGTCCCGCACAAATTTTACGCAATATATTTTCGATTAACCGTCCGATTTAGCTCTTTGGTAGGGACTTCCCGCCATAGTCGCTCGCAGATGGCGGGTGACCCAGTTGAGCGGTCATTGGCATGATGCCGCACCGTCATACCGGACATGCCGGTATGTCAAAAAAATCCCTGTAAAATAGGTACGAGTACCATGGCCAGTATCATGACCAACGCTTCGGCGTTGACCGCTCTGCAGAGCTTGAACGCCACCCAGAAGAACCTCGACACCACCCAGTCCCGCATCTCGACGGGCTATCGCGTCTCGCAGGCTTCCGACAACGCTGCTTACTGGTCGATCGCCACCACGATGCGTTCCGACAACCAGGCCATGTCCACGGTTTCGGACGCGCTCGGCCTCGGCGCCTCGAAGGTCGACACTGCCTACACCGGCATGGACAGCGCGATCACCACCATCAACCAGATCCAGCAGAAGCTGACCGCGTCCTACGGCCAAACGGACGCTTCGAAGGAAAAGACCCAGGTCGAAATCAAGGCTCTTCAGGACCAGCTGAAGGCCTATGCCGACGGCGCCACTTTCTCCGGCACCAACATGCTGTCGGTCAACAGCGGCGCCACTGCCACGAGCGCGGCCGACGTCAAGATCGTTTCGGCCTTCAACCGCGACGCTTCGGGCGCGGTTTCGATCTCGACGATCGACGTCAATGTGGAAAGCATCAAGCTGTATGAGGCAGGCACGGCGTCGGGCGTGTCGAAGGGCATCCTCGACGCCGACCGCGTCGGTGCGACCGGCGCCGTCACCACTACCGCGCAAAACCCGACCCTGGGTGCGGCGGCTGCGGCGGGCGACACCTATTCGGTCGCCACCATGAAGATCTTCTCCGGCACGACCGCTGCCAGCGATACCCAGATCGCAGAGATGATGAAGGTCGTCGACGCCGCGCTGAAGGACATGACGAACGCCGCGACCAAGCTCGGCGCCGCCAAGAGCTCGATCGACCTGCAGAAGACCTTCACCTCGAGCCTGATGGACTCCATCGATCGCGGCGTCGGCCAGCTTGTCGATGCCGACATGAACAAGGAATCGACCCGCCTCCAGGCGCTGCAGGTGCAGCAGCAGCTCGGTGTTCAGGCGTTGTCGATCGCCAACGGCTCGTCGCAGTCGATCCTGTCGCTCTTCCGCGGCTGATCGCTCTATACTGACCAGGCTAAAGCATCGGGCCGCGCCAAAAGCGCGGCCCGATTTTTTATTGGAGCGGTTCGCCGTTTCACGGAAACGGTGAACCGCTCCATCTCTATTTGCTTTGAAGCAATTCCGGACGGAAAACCGTTTCACACTTTTCCTGGATTGCTTTGCTCAAGGCCCGCGCAATCTTCGTTTCTTAACGTCTCGAAAGCCTACTTTTAACAGGCCATTAACCATATCGCGCTAGGTATGGTTAACCAATGAATACGACAGGTTGCCGACTCGGCCCCGACCGGCACGATCGCAACCGATGGGCAGGTCGAGACCCCGGCCTGTGTGGCATGCCGGCTTTTGAGAAGGAGCGAGTTTCTTGGCGAGCATCATGACGAACGCTGCGGCGTTGACTGCACTTCAAAGCCTCAACGCCACCAACAAGTCGCTCGAGCAGACGCAATCGAGGATCTCCACCGGCTATCGGGTTTCCGAGGCCTCCGACAACGCCGCCTATTGGTCGATCGCCACTACGATGCGATCCGACAACTCGGCGCTGTCGACCGTGCAGGACGCGCTCGGCCTCGGCGCCTCGAAGGTCGACACCGCCTATACCGGCATGAACAACGTTCTTTCGACCATCGGCCAGATCAAGACCAAGCTTCTCTCGGCCGTGGGCCAGTCGGACGCCAACAAGGCCAAGACACAGACCGAAATCACCGCGCTGCAGGCGCAGATGAAATCCTTCGCCGACGCCGCCACCTTCTCCGGTTCGAATTATCTTTCGGTCACGTCCACGCAGGTTGCAGCCGCCAATGACGGTGTCCAGCCGGATGCCAAGATCGTCTCCTCGTTCAATCGCTCGTCGTCGGGCGCCATTTCGCTTGGAACGATCGACATCGATGTCGAGAGCACCAAGCTGTTCGATTCCGGCCTCTCCACGGCCGTCAAGAACCAGGGCATTCTCGATCGCAAGACTTCGATCTATTCCACCGCCGCGGACCAATCGGCATATGATGCCGCCTATGCGGCCTCGATCGCCGCCGGCAACACCGACATCGCCGCCAACACCGCCGGCCAGGCCGCGGTGTCGGGCACGCCGGTCAAGATCGACAACGTCTCCGCCTTCAATCTCGACATCACGGCGACGGGCGTGACCGACGACATCATCACGCAGATGGTCACCAAGATCGACAACGTCATGAGCCAGCTTACCGACGCCGCCACCGTGCTCGGCGCCGCCAAGAGCTCGATCGACCTGCAGAAGACCTTCACGCAGAGCCTGATGGACTCCATCGATCGCGGCGTCGGCCAGCTCGTCGATGCCGACATGAACAAGGAATCGACGCGCCTGCAGGCGCTCCAGGTCCAGCAGCAGCTCGGCATCCAGTCCCTGTCGATCGCCAACAGCTCCTCGCAGTCGATCCTGCAGTTGTTCAAGAACGGCTAAGCCGCCTGATCACCATCGACCGACGAAAAGGCCGCGTCAGAAACGCGGCCTTTTTTCGTTGCCCGGAAGGAAAGTGCGCGTTCAGCATCTTGCTGGCTCTTTGGCGGCACGCCCTATCATCCTCGCACAAGCTTCGCGGTCTAGTCTTCCGGCGGACAGTCATGCTGGGAGCGGTTGAATCGTGCCGGAACAGATCCAGGGCATCATCGCGAATTTGAAGAGCTTCGGCGTGCGGCGTCTGGCGCTCATGGGCGGCATCGCGGCCCTGGTCATGGCCGTCATCGGCATCGCGTCCGTCTATCTCAACCGTCCGGCCTATGAGACGCTCTATGTCGGCCTCGAGCGTTCCGACGTCAACCAGATCGGCCTGGTGCTGGCCGACGCCGGCATCGGCTTCGATGTCGGCTCCGACGGTACCTCCGTGCTGGTGCCGGCCGGCACCACCGCGCAGGCGCGCATGCTGCTTGCCGAGAAAGGCCTGCCGACCAGCGCCAATGCCGGTTACGAGCTGTTCGACAATGTCGGCTCGCTCGGCCTCACCTCCTTCATGCAGCAGATCACCCGCGTGCGCGCGCTGGAAGGCGAGATCGCGCGCACCATCCAGTCGATCTCCGGCGTCAAGGCGGCGCGCGTCCACATCGTCATGTCCGAGCGCGCCAATTTCCGCCGCGACGAGCAGCAGCCCTCCGCCTCGGTGGTCATCCGCTATGCCGGCAACGATGCCGAAAAGAGCGCCATGTCGATCCGCCACCTCGTCGCCGCGGCCGTTCCGGGCCTCTCGGCCGACAAGGTCACGGTGCTCGATTCCAACGGCAATCTTTTGGCCGCCGGCGACGACCCGTCCAACACGAGTGCCGCGCGCACGCTCGGCGTCGAGCAGACGGTCGAGGCGCAGATCGGCGACAATATCCGCCGGGCGCTGACCCCTTATCTCGGCCCGGACAATTTCCGCGCCAGCGTCAAGGCCGACATCAACACCGATAGCCGCCAGACCGAGGAGACGATTTTCGATCCGAACTCGCGCGTCGAGCGTTCGGTGCAATCGGTCAAGACCAACGAGGCCAGCAACCAGAAGCAGGCCTCGACCCCGACCAGCGTCGAGCAGAACCTGCCCGAGACGCAGACCACGACCACCGAGGGACCGCAATCCTCCTCGCAGAACGACCGCAAGGAGGAGATCACCAACTACGAGATCAACTCGAAGAAGATCGCGACCGTTTCGAACGGCTACACGGTCAACAAGATGTCGATCGCGGTCGTCGTCAACCAGGATCGGTTGAAGACAATCCTCGGCAAGGACGCCACCCCGGAGCAGATCGCCAAGCGCGTCGCCGATATCCAGAAGATGGTCGCCTCGGCGACCGGTTTCGACGACAAGCGCGGCGACGTCATCGACGTGTCGGCGGTCGAGTTCATCAACGGCCTCGACGGCGAGCCTATCGAGCAACCGGGCATCCTCGCCTCGATCGGCACCTATACCGGCACGCTGATCAATGCCGGCGCCTTCATCGTCGTCGTCTTCCTGGTGGCCTTCTTCGGCCTGAAGCCGATGGCCGCGGCGCTGACGGCGTCGGCAAAGCCCGCGGCCATTGCCGGCCCGAGCTTCGACGACGTGCAGCGTTCCTTGCCGACGCCCGATGCGCCCGTCGCCGCGATCACCGCCGAGACCCCGGCCGGCGCCCTGCCTGGCGCGCGCGCCGGCGCAACGCCGCTCGACGACCTGCGCCAGAAGATCCGGCCGGCGCCGCAGGAGCGGCTAGCCCGCATGGTCGATCTCAACGAGGAGCGCACCGCGCAGATCCTGCGCAAATGGGCGGCCGCCCCGGAAGCCGTGGGTTAGGCCATGGCCTCGGCAGCCCTCTTCGATCTCCTGCCCGATTTCGGGTCGCGGACCTCGGCAGCCAGCCAGGTGCCGAAAGATCACGGTGACGTCCAACACATGCCGGCCGCGCCGGCGCCGCAGGCCGATATCGGCGCGCTGATCGCCGAGGCGGTTGCCGACGCGGAGGCAGCGCTCGAGGCGCGCCTTGCGCTCTCCCACCAGGCTGCGCTCGACGCCGAGCGTCAGGCCAGTGACGATGCGGCCAAAGCTTTCCTGGAAAGCTTCGGCGGCGATCTTGGCGCCGCGGTCGCCACGCGGATCGAAGCCATGGAGCGGCGCGTTGCCGAGCTTGCCGGCGCGACCGTCGCCCGCATCGTCGGCGGCCTTCTCAGCGACGACCTTCAGCAACGTTCGCTGCAGGCGCTTTCGCACGCCATCGTCACCGCGGTCGCCGACAGCGAGGCCGTGCGTATCGGTGTCCGGGGACCACTCTCGCTGTTCGAGCCGCTGAAGGCGGCGCTCGGATCCCGCGCCGCCAATCTCGACTTCACCGAGGCGCCGGGCTTCGACTTGACGGTCACCATTGACGAAACGGTGTTCGAAACGCGTATCGCCGAGTGGTCGGCGTCCTTGTCGGAGGTCCTGTCATGAGCGCCGTCGACCATGCCGACCCCCGTCACGAGATCATCATCGTCAAGCGCAATCACGACGGACATGACGACGACCACCATGGTGGCGTGTGGAAGATCGCCTTCGCCGACTTCATGACGGCAATGATGTGCTTCTTCCTCGTCATGTGGCTGATCAACGCCGCCAACGAGCAGACCAAGGCAGCCGTCGCCAGCTATTTCAATCCGGTCGAGCTGATCGACCGCAACTCGAGCCGAAAGGGCCTCGAGGACCTCGGCGACGGCCCGAGCAAGGTCGGGCTGACCGCGGACAACCCGCAGCAGGGCGCGACCAAGGCGGGCGACAACGGCAAGGGGGGCGCCGGCTCTTCCGAACGCCGGCAGACGAAGGACGGGGCGCAGGATGCCCAGCTCTCCGATGAGAAGCTGTTTGCCGATCCCTACGCCGTACTGGCCGAGATCGCCGCCGATACGGGCGTGATGCAGAATGTCAGCGCCAAGGGCGAAGGCGGCGCCCAGACGTCCGGTCCGGCGACCGGCGCCTCCGGCGGCGAATCCTATCGCGATCCATTCGCGCCGGATTTCTGGTCGCAGCAGGTGGCGGCGCCTGGCGCCGAGGCAACCGCCGAGCGCGCCAGGATCGACGGGGATCCGGCCAAGCCCGGCGAGAAGGTCGCCACCGTCGCTGTGCCGAAGGTGAAGGCCGTTCCGGCTGCACCTCCGCTCACGGCCGCGCCGCTCGAGCCGCTGGCAACCTCGGAAAAAGCCGCGCAGGGCGAGTCCGGGAAGCCATCGAGTGAAGGCAGCAAGGCCGAGAAGGCGCAGGGCGGGAAAGCCGAAACCGACAAGCGCGAGGCCGCGGTAGGCGATGCTAAAGCCGAGGCGGCGGAGGCGGAAAAGACCGAACAGGAGCAGGCCGCCGACAAGGGCGGCAAGACGCCGAGCAAAGCCGCCCTCCAGGAAGCGGCGGACATCAAGAAGGAACTCGCCAAGGCATTCCTGCCCGGCGAAAAGCTCGCCGACGGCGTCTCGGTCGAGGCCACCGACAAGGGTGTCGTCATTTCGATCACCGACCAGCTCGATTTCGGCATGTTCGAGATCGGCTCGGCCATGCCGCGCCGTGAGCTGGTGCTGGCGATGGAAAAGATCGGCCACATCGTCAACCAGAAGAAGGGCACCATCACCATCAGCGGCCACACCGACGCGCGGCCGTTCCGAAGCGACACCTACGACAACTGGCGGCTGTCCACCGCGCGCGCCCATTCGGCCTATTACATGCTGGTGCGCGGCGGCGTCGACGAAAGCCGCATCACCGAGGTCGCGGGCTTCGCCGACCGGCAGCCCAAGATCGCCTCCGATCCGATGGCGGCCGCGAACCGGCGCATCGAAATCCTGATGACGGCCGGCGGATGAAGGGCAGGAGCGTCATCGGCGGCGCGATAGCGCTGTTATTGCTCGCGGCAGGATCGCCATCGGCGGCCTCCGCGCAGGAGGCGCTGCAGCCCTATCAGCTGGTGCGCTCGCTGCAGCTGATCCAGGACCGCATTGCCGGCGGCGATCATGCCGCGCTGCCGATGCAGGCAAAGCTCCTCGAAATGATCGACGCCCGGATGCGCGATGCCAATACCGAGGATTTCAAGGAGCCGAAGAATTTCCGCGCCTTGCTGGTCTACGGCATGAGCGGCGGCAATCCGGTGACGGTCGCGGCGGCGGCTTCGCGCGCGATGACCGATCCGCAAAGCCTCGCCATCGCCAAGGGCGTCGTCGCCTATCTGAACGGCCGGCCGGCCGAGGCTATCGAAACGCTGAAGCCGATCGATCCGATGGGCGTGCCCGCCGACATCGGCGCCTTCCTGGCGCTGGTCAAGGGCTCGCTGCTTGCGGCCGATGACCCGGCGACAGCGCTTAGGCTCCTCGACGAGGCGCGCCTGCTCAGCCCCGGCACGCTCGTCGAGGAGGCTGCGCTTCGCCGCTCCGTCGGCATCGCGGCCGCGCAGGGCGACGCCGCCCGCTTTGCGCTGGCCTCGACCCAGTATGTCGCGTCCTACCTCTATTCGCCCTACGCCAGCCAGTTCGCCGATGCCTTCGTTTCCGGCATCATCACGCTGCACATGGCGATCAGCCAGGACAAGATCGCCGACATCACCTCGATGATGGACCCCGAGCGAGAGAAGGTGATCTATCTGCGTATCGCGCGCCACGCCGCGATCGACGGCATGACGGAGCTGTCGGCTTTCGCCTCGGCCAAGGCGGAGCTGGGCCGCAACGGCAACGGCAACCAGGATGACCCGCGCACCCAGCTCTATTCGGGCCTTTCCACCATGACATCGGCCAGTGTCGATGAAGTCCGTGCCAAGCTCGGCAAGATCGATCGGGGCAAGCTTTCGCAAAGCGACCGCGACCTGCTCGACGCCGCGCAGGCTGTCGCAGGTGAAGTTGTGGCGCCCGTGAAAGCCGACGCCGCACCGGCAACCGCCGTAAAAGGCGAGGACACGAAATCCGCGGCTGAGGCCTCGGCCGATCCGGCCAATGCGGACTTGCCTCCGGTGGAAGGGGCGATGCCCGACCAGCCGGCGGTCGCGTCAAGCGATCCGGCGGTCGCGGCGAGCGATCCGGCGAAAGACGCGTCCGCGGCTTCGCCGCCCCCCGCCCCGCAGCCGGCTGAGACGCCGGCGGCAGCCCCCGCACCGACTGGCGCCGCGCCGGTTGTGCAGGCATCCGCGCCGGTGGCGACGACCGATGCGCAAGACCCGATCGACGCGGCGGTGACCAGCACGCGCCGTCAGCTCGATCAGATCGACCAACTCCTCGGAGCAGCTCCCAAATGACCAGCGTCAACCAGACCCTGCCGGGCTTTGCTTCGAGTCAGCCTCGGCAGCACGCAGCCGGCGGCAAGGACAAGGATCAGAATTTCGGCGAGATGGTGAACGGGGCGGAAAAATCGGATCGGCCGCAGAGCAGACATGCCGCCGGACCGGCAACGCCGGACGCACATCTCGCAAGGCGCTCATCTGCCACTGGCAAAGAGGAGCCGGACCAGGACCCCGGGGGGAAAACCGCCCCGTCGAAAGCGACCACGGGAAAGACCACGAAGAACAGTGCCCAGGCCGGAGACGCAAAGCCGGGGGCGGACAATGATAGCACAGCACAAACCAGCGATTCCGCGCCGCTGCAGGATCGCCTGCCATTGCTGATGGCGCTGAGCGACATGAAGCATTTCGCGCAGTCGTTGGGCGCGGGCGACAAAGGTTGCGCCGACGGTGACGATGGCGCCGGCGGACACGGATCGCTGCAATTACCGCTGCGCCCGGGCAAGCGCGCGGCGGTCGACGGTTCCGGCGAGCCGCAGTCGCGATCCACCCGTTCGACGGCGGCTGAAGACCACGGGCCTGACTTCGGGCAGAAGCCGCTCAAGGCGGACGGGGCTCTCGACATGCCGGGCCGCAGCGATGCCAAGATCATGCCGGCGCAAGGCAACGAACCGCAGGCGGACGGCCTGGTGCCGCCACAAGGCTGGCGGCCGGCCTCTGCCTCCAAGACCGCGCAACAATCGCAGTCGGCCACGCAGCAGACACCGGGCAAGCCGTCTTCCTCCGCCGCACGCATGGAAGTCGTCAGCCAGCAGAGCTTCCCGGCGCCGGCGCAAAACCCGATCGGCCAGACGGCATCGGCGCTGGTTGAAACGCTTGCCTCCGACAAGGGCGTTCAGCAGGCCTTCGCCACCGCCTCGGCAGGCTCGCAGACGACCAATTCTGTTGCCGTTCCGACACATGTGCTCAAGATCGAGCTCCATCCTTCGGAACTCGGATCGGTCACCGCCAGCCTGCGGCTGTCAGGCGAGCAACTTTCGATTGAGATGAAGCCACAGACACACGAGGCATATCGCCGTCTCACCGCCGACAGCGACGCTATCGTCAAGTCCATGCGCAGCCTCGGCTTCGATGTCGACAAGGTTACGATCCTGCAACCCTCGATAGCAGCGCATGCGGCCAGCCGCGCCGACGCAAGCAGCGCCATGCCGATGTCGACAGGCCGCGACCAGCCTTCGTTCCAGCCCGGGAACTCGGGCGGCAACAGCGCGGGCGGCGACCGGCAACCGGGAAGGAACGATGGCAATGGCGCACAAGAATTCAGTCGTGCCGCTTCGCCTCTTCGCGAGCGCGCTGACGACGATATGTATATCTAGTTTCGCCGTCGGCGCGGCCAGCGCCGCCGCCAACCCCTGCGAGCCGGAGATCCTGCGCGCCGCCGACCGCTACGGCGTGCCCGCCGGCATCCTTTACGCGGTCGGCCTGACGGAGACCGGAAAGAAGGGCAGCCTTCAGCCTAATGCTTTGAATATAGAGGGAAAAGCCGTCTTTCCCCGCAGCCGCGGCGAAGCGCTCGCCACATTCGAGAACGCGCGTCGCGAGGGCAAGACGCTGATCGATCTCGGCTGCATGCAGATCAACCATCGCTATCATGGCGCCCAGTTCCGCAGCGTCGAGGACATGCTCGACCCGCATCAGAATGTCGACTACGCGGCGCGCTTCCTGGCCAGCCTGCATGCCAGGCATATGACCTGGTCGATGGCCGTCGCCCGCTATCATGCCGGCCCCGACAACGACCCGGCGCAGAAGGTCTATGTCTGCCGTGTCATCGCCAATATGGTCGCCACCGGCTTCGGCAAATGGACATCGAACGCCAGCGCCTTCTGCAATCAATAGTTGCCGCTCTTCGAACACCGATCGACCGTCGCAGCCATGCTCACCGGCGCCAATATCGTCAGCCGACAGTTCGGCGCGAATACACTTGCACAACCGGTTTTATTACGGCCTCCAAAAAACTCCCAAGAAAATAGCTACAAGAAATGATGGTTTTCCAGGATTCGCCGAGCCGGGTACCCCTTTCCGCACGGGGCAAGTGAATTTGATTCGGAGGGCGGGCCGATGATCGTGATCGTTGACGAGCGAGAGCTCGTGACAGAGGGCTACTCTTCACTTTTCGATCGCGAGGGAGTAGCCACGGCCGGCTTCGCGCCAGGCGAATTCGGCGAGTGGGTGAGTTCCGCCGCCGACACCGATCTCAGATCCGTCAGGGCCTTTCTCATCGGCGACTGCCGCGACGGCGCGATATCGCCGCGCCAGATCCGCGACCGCACCGGCGCGCCGGTGATCGCGCTCAGCGAACAGCACTCGCTCGAACATACGTTGCGGCTGTTCGAAAGCGGCGTCGACGATGTCGTCCGCAAGCCGGTCCATATCCGCGAGATCCTCGCCCGCATCACCGCCATCCGCCGCCGCGGCTCCGAAGAGGCCGCCTACACCGAAGTCGGCTCGATGCGCATCTTCATGGACGGCCGCGATCCGGAGATCGACGGCGAGCCGCTGCCGCTGCCGCGGCGCGAGCGGCGCATCCTGGAATACCTGGCCAGCAACCGCGGCCGGCGCGTGACCAAGACGCAGGTCTTCAACGCCATCTACGGCATCTTCGACGAAGAGGTCGAGGAGAACGTGGTGGAGAGCCACATCTCGAAGCTGCGCAAGAAGCTGCGTGAGAAGCTCGGCCACGATCCGATCGATTCCAAGAGGTTCCTCGGCTATCGGCTGGTGTTCTGATGGCCGCCCAAGGCCCATCCCGCGCCAGCCTCGCGCAAGACACGAGGCATAGTTTCATGGCCTCCTACCCAGGCACTGCGGAGATCCATCGATGAGCCTCTACGGAATGATGCGGACCGGCGTTTCCGGTATGAACGCGCAGGCCAACCGCTTGTCCGCGGTGGCTGACAACATCGCCAACTCCGACACCACCGGCTACAAGCGCTCTTCGGCCGAGTTCTCGTCCCTGATCATGCCCGGCACCGGCGGCGCCTATAATTCCGGCGGCGTGACGACGACGATCCGCTCGGCCGTCAGCACGCAGGGCGTCATGACCTACACCACCTCGGTGTCCGACCTTGCCGTCAACGGTGACGGCTTCTTCGTCGTGCAGGACGCCAGCGGCACACCCTACCTCACCCGCGCCGGCTCCTTCGTACCGGACGCGCAGGGCCGGCTGGTCAATGCCGCGGGCTACCAGCTCATGGCCTACAGCTACGCCAATGGCGAGCCGGCAGCGACCGCCAACGGCTTCGAAGGCCTCGTGCCGGTAGAGATCTCCGACCAGGAAATGACGGCGACGCCGAGCACGGAAGGCGTCTTCAGCGGCAACCTGCCGGCAGGCGCCACTCCCGTCGCGGCCGGCAGCCTGCCCTCGACCAACAGCGCTTCGGCCCAGTACACGTCGAAAACCTCGCTGGTCGCCTATGACGATCTCGGCAACAAGAAGCTGCTCGACGTCTATTTCACCAATACCGGCGCTGGCACCTGGGAAGTCTCGGTCTTCGACCAGTCGAAGGCAACGCCCGGCACCTCCTTCCCCTATACCGGCGGCGCACTGGCATCGACGAACCTCACCTTCGACACCACCACGGGCAAGCTCACCGGCGCAACCGACAGCATCTCCTTCACCGTGCCGGGCGGCTCGACGCTGAACCTCGATCTCTCCAAGGTGACCCAGCTCGGCACCGGCTTCACCGTCGCCGACGCCAAGGTCAACGGCAACGCGCCGAGCTCCATCCAGAAGGTCCAGATCGGCCAGGACGGCGTCATCTACGCGCAGTTCGCGGACGGCTCGACCAAGGCGCTGTACAAAATCCCGCTGGCCGACGTTCAGAGCCCCGACAACCTCACCGCAATGCCCGGCAACGTCTATGTGCAGAGCCCCGACTCGGGCGCCGTGCGCATCGGCTTTGCCAATGAAGGCAAGCTCGGCTCCATCGTCTCCGGAGCGCTCGAAAATTCCAACGTCGATATCGCCGAGGAGCTCACCAACATGATTGCGGCGCAGCGCAGCTACACCGCCAATTCCAAGGTCTTCCAGACCGGTTCGGACCTGATGGACGTCCTCGTCAACCTGAAGAGATAAACGACGGGCGCCGCCCGTGAAAGATCAGCATGTCGCTTTCCTCCGCACTAAGCATTGCCCAGTCGGCGCTCCTGGCCACGTCCAAGCAAACCAGCGTCGTATCGCGCAATGTGGCCGATGCGTCGAACCCGGACTACACCCGCCGCATCGCCGTGGTGACCAGCACGGCGCCCGGCGCCAGGGCGGTGGAAATCCAGCGCGCCGCCAATGATCTTCTGTTCCGGCAGAACCTCTCGGCGCTGTCGGCATGGAGCGGCCAGAGCGCGCTTTACGCCGGCATGGATCAGCTCGATCTGTCGGTCAACGGGGTCGACAATGCGTCGTCCCCCTCCACCGCGATCGCCAACCTGCAGAAGGCCTTGCAGCTCTACGCCACCACGCCCTCGAACCAGAACCTCGGCACCAGCGTCGTCGACGCCGCCAAGCAGGTGGTGAATTCGCTGAACAGCGGCACCCAGGCGATCCAGGATTTCCGCACCCAGGCGGACAGCCAGATCGCCACCGCCGTCAACGATCTCAACTCGCTGCTCAGCCAGTTCCAGGACGCCAACAAGGCGGTCATCTCGGGCACGCGTTCCGGCACCGACGTGTCCGACGCGCTCGACCAGCGCGACGCTCTCCTGAAGAAGATATCGGAATATGTCCCGGTCTCCACCTTCACGCGCGGCGACAACGACATGGTCATTACCACCACGGACGGCTCGACGCTGTTCGAGACCGTGCCGCGTTCGGTGACCTTCACGCCGTCGTCCGGATATTCGGCCGGCACGCCCGGCAACACCGTCTATATCGACAACGTGCCGGTCTCGGTCGGCGCCGGCGACAACACCACCGCCGACGGCAAGCTTGCAGGCCTTCTGAAGCTGCGCGACGGCGTCGCCTCGACCATGCAGAGCCAGCTCGACGAGATTGCGCGCGGCCTGATCACCGCATTTGCAGAGACCGCGCCGTCGCAGCCCAACGCGACCGGCCTGTTCACATGGTCCGGCGCGCCGGCAATTCCGCCCGCCGGCACCCTGGTCGACGGCCTCGCCGGGTCGATCAGCGTCAACGCCGCCTTTGATCCAAGCGCCGGCGGCAACCCCGCGCTGCTGCGCGACGGCGGCGCCAACGGCGTGGCCTATGTCGCCAACACCGGCGGCGGCGCATCTTATGCCGACCTTCTGATCGGCTACGGTAACAAGCTCGATCAGCCGATGGCCTTCGACAACTCGGCCGGCATCACCGTCAGCTCCGGCGTCTCCGACTATGCGGCCAATGCCATCGGCTGGTTCGAAGGCGTGCGCCAGCAGGCCTCGACCAATGCCGACAGCAAGCAGGCGCTGGCGGCGCGCACGGCCGAGGCGCTGTCCAACGACACCGGGGTCAATGTCGACCAGGAGATGTCCCTGCTCCTCGACCTCGAACACACCTATCAGGCCTCGGCGCATATGATGAAGACGGTAAGCGATATGCTGGACGCTCTGATGAGCGCGGTGGGATAATTCATGAAAGCGACAGGCGTTTCCTCTGCTGCCATTTCCAACGCGCTGCGTTACCAGCAGGCGAAGATGCAGGCCGACCTCGTCAAGGCGACGAAGGAATCGCAGACCGGCACGGTCGCCGATGTCGGCCTGGCGCTTGGCGCCCGCACGACCCAGGCCGTCACCTTCCAGCGCGATCTCGACCGGCTGAACGGCATCGTCGATTCCAACGCGCTCGTCTCGGCGCGCCTGACATCGACCCAGGATTCGCTCGGCCAGATCGCCGATACCGCCCAGAGCTTCCTGTCGGCGCTGACCAGCGGCGTCTCGGGCGACTCCTCGACCAGCATCCTGCAGACCGCCGGCGCCTCGGCGCTGCAGCAGATGACGGGCATCCTCAACACCAGCGTCAACGGCGAATATCTGTTTGCCGGCACCAACACCGACGTCAAGCCGATCGACGATTTCAACGCCGCCGGCTCGCCGGCCAAGGCCGCCTTCGACGCCGCCTTTTCGAGCTATTTCGGCTTTGCCCAGACCGACCCGGCGGCGGCCAACATTACCGCCGCGCAGATGGACAACTTCATCACCACACAGGTCGAGCCGCAATTCCTGGGCGCCGGCTGGCAAGCCAACTGGTCGAGCGCCACCGACGACCAGATCACCAGCCGCATCTCGCTCAACGAGACCACCCAGACCTCGGTCAGCGCCAATGAGCAGGGCATCCGCAAGCTTGCCATGGCGTCCGCCATGGTCAGCAGCCTGCTCACCGGCAATATCAGCGAGGCCGCCCAGAACGCCGTCGTCGGCCGCGCCCAGACGCTGGTCGGCGAAGCCATCGGCGGCATTACCCAGATACGGGCCGAGACCGGCATTGCCCAGCAACGCGTGTCCGATGCCAGCGACCGCATGAAAACCCAGGTCGACCTCTTCGAGAAGCATATCGTCGATCTCGAGGGCGTCGATCCGTCGGAGGCCGCGACTCGCGTCGCCGACCTGACGCAGCATATCGAGACGTCCTTCGCCTTGACCGCGCGTCTGCAGCAGCTCAGCCTGCTCAACTATCTGACTTGAACACCTAAACCGGAACGCCAGAGCGCCGACGATGTATCAATTCTCCTACGCCGACATCCAGACCGACTCCGTCGCCGATGCCAAGGACCGGGAGCGGCAGTTGCTCACCCGATCGATCGACATGCTGGCAGCGGCAGCCGCCGTCGGCACCGAATCGATGGAAGCGGTCGAAGCGCTGCATTTCACCAACCGCATCTGGACCACCTTCGTCGAGGATCTCGGCTCCAGCGACAACGCGCTCCCCAAGGAGCTTCGCGCCAACCTGATCTCGATCGGCCTGTGGCTGCTGCGCGAGACGGAAGACATCCGCCAGGGCCGCACCAACAATTTCGAAGGATTGATCGAGGTCTCCCAGATCATCCGAGACGGCATCCAATGACCAACACGCTGAAGATCTCGCTGAAGCCCAACGAGAAGATCTACATCAACGGCGCGGTCATCCGCGTCGACCGCAAGGTCACCATCGAGCTTATGAACGACGTGCAGTTCCTGCTCGAAAGCCACGTCATCCAGGCCGACCAGGCCTCGACGCCGCTCAGGCAGCTCTATTTCATCGTGCAGATCATGCTGATCAACCCGGCGGGCGCCGCTGAGGCGCGCGACATGTTCCGCCGCTCGCTGCCGATGCTGATCGCGAGCTTCGACAACCAGGACATCTGCAACAGCCTGAAGCAGATCGACCGCATGGTCGGCGAGGACGAGATCTATGAGGCGCTGAAGGCGATCCGCGCGCTCTATCCGCTCGAGCGCAAGGCGCTCGAGGACAATGACGACATTCCCGAAACGCCCCGCGCACTGGCTGTAGGAGCATAAGATGGCCGTCGACATGACGACAACGATCCCGGTTGGCGCCAACCAGGCCAGCCAGCAGACCTCGAAGACGGCGGTGGACTACCAGTCGTTCCTGAAGCTTCTGATCGCCGAGATGAAGAACCAGGATCCAACCAAGCCGATGGATTCGACGCAATATGTTGCCCAGCTCGCCACCTTCTCCCAGGTCGAGCAGTCGGTGCAGACCAACACCAAGCTCGACCAGATCATGCAGTCGTCGGCCTTGTCGCAGGCCGACGCGCTGATCGGCCGCTCGATCACCTCGGCCGACGGCAAGACCACCGGCACGGTGGCTTCGGTGACGCTTTCCAGCAGCGGCCTGATCGCGGTGCTGCAGGACGGCACCCAGGTCCCGGTCGGCGCGGGCGTGTCGATCAAGCCGGCCGCCTAACCGGTTTCGCGCAGGGCCAGTCGATGAATGAGGCCGATGCCCTCGATATCGTCCAGTACGCGGTGTGGACGGTTCTCACCGCCTCAGCGCCCGTGGTGCTGGTGGCGATGGTGGTCGGCATCGGCATCGCGCTCATCCAGGCGCTGACCCAGATCCAGGAAATCACGCTGACCTTCGTGCCGAAGATCGTCGCCATCATGCTGGTGGTAGCGCTGACCGGGCCGTTCATCGGCAGCCAGATCTCGGCCTTCACCAACGTCATCTTCGAGCGTATCGAACACGGCTTCTGACGCGAAGCAGACAAGCGCTTGGGCTTGCATGAGCAGCGAGACGATAGGCCTGGCCGAGGCTGAAGGCGAAAATCGCGAAATTTTGGTCCAGACCGGCAAGATGCTTGGTTTAAAGCTTCGCCGACGCATTTTCGCCTTTGCCGTCCTGTTGTTGGGTCGCACTCTTTGGCGAGTCGCCATCCCTTCGGGGCAAGGCGAGCCTGCATAGCGGACGAAGGCGCAACCATGATCGACGACGAGCCGGAAAGCGAACGCGTCTCCGCGCTGGCGCCGTTCCGGCATGGCATCTTCCGCGCCGTCTGGTCGGCCAGCCTGGTGTCGAATTTCGGCGGCCTGATCCAGGGCGTCGGCGCCGCCTGGATGATGACCACGATCGCCACCTCACCCTATCAGGTGGCGCTGGTCCAGGCTTCGACCACTTTGCCGATCATGCTGTTCGCGCTCGTCGCCGGCGCCATCGCCGACAGCTTCAACCGCCGCAAGGTGATGCTGGTGGCGCAGACCTTCATGCTGGTCGTCTCGGCGCTGCTCACCTTGTTCACCTGGCAAGGCTGGATGACGCCCTGGACGCTGCTTGCCTTCACCTTCCTGATCGACAGCGGCACGGCGCTGAACAGCCCGTCATGGCAGGCCTCGGTCGGCGACATGGTGCCGCGCGCCAAGGTGCCGGCGGCGGTGGCGCTCAACTCGCTGGGCTTCAACATCACCCGCAGCGTCGGCCCGGCCATCGGCGGCATCATCGTCGCCGCAGCCGGCGCGGCCGCAGCCTTTGCCGCCAACGCCATCAGCTATATCGGCCTGATCCTCGTGCTCGCCCGCTGGAGGCCGGCGCTGCCCGAGCAAACCTTGCCGCGCGAGTCGCTCGGTGCCGCGATGGGCGCCGGCCTGCGCTATGTCGCCATGTCGCCCAACATCGCCAAGGTCCTGGTCCGCGGCTCAGCGTTCGGCTTCAGCGCCGGCGCGGTGCTGGCGCTTCTTCCGCTGGTGGCGCGCGACGTCGTCAAGGGCGATGCGCTGACCTATGGCATCATGCTCGGCGCCTTCGGCATCGGCGCGGTCGGCGGCGCGCTGATCAGCGTGCGGCTGCGGCAGCTCTTGTCCAGTGAGGCGATGGTGCGCATGGCCTTTTGCGGCTTCGCGCTCTGCGCCTTCAACGCCGCCGTCAGCCACAATGCCTGGCAGACATCGGCGGGCCTGCTCATCGGCGGCGCCTGCTGGGTGATCGCGCTGTCACACTTCAACGTCACGGTGCAGATGTCGACGCCGCGCTGGGTGGTCGGCCGCGTGCTGTCGATCTACCAGACGGCGACCTTCGGCGGCATCGCGCTGGGCAGTTGGATCTGGGGCGTCGTCGCCGACGCGCATGGCGCCGAGATTGCGCTGATCGCGGCGGCGATCGCCATGCTTGCCGGCGCCGCCATCGGTTTCTTCCTGCCACTGCCGAAGCAGACGGTCCTCAACCTCGATCCGCTCAACCGCTTCAAGGAGCCGATGCTGTCGCTCGATCTCAAGCCGCGCAGCGGCCCGATCGCCATCATGATCGAGTACATCATCCGCGAGGAAGACGTGCCGGAATTCCTGGCGACCATGGCCGAGCGCGGCCGCATCCGCCGCCGTGACGGCGCCCGCAACTGGACGCTTGCACGGGATCTCGAAAATCCGTCGGTGTGGATCGAGCACTACCACACGCCAACCTGGGTCGAGTATATCCGCCACAACCGGCGCGCCACCCATGCCGACGCCGTGGTCGGCGAGCGAATCCGCGCGCTGCACAGCGGCGAGAACCCGCCGCGCGTGCGCCGCATGATCGAGCGCCCGACCACCGCCGGCACGACGCTTGTGTCGCCCAAGGGCCCGATCGATCACTGATCTTCTGGCCGATCAGTGGCCTGTAATGGCGTCGGCAAGGGCAGCAAGCTTCGAGGTATGTGCAAGCCCCGCGGCCTCGCGGTTATCGGCGATGCGGTAGAGCTGATACATCGAATGGACGCCCAGCCAACGGAACGGTTCCGGCTCCCAGGGCCGCACCTTGCGGTCGACCCAGGGCAGGCGCGTCAGCTCGGTATCCTGGCCGAGCACGAGATCGGTCAGCGTGCGTCCCGAAAGGTTGGAGCTCGACACGCCGAGCCCGACATAGCCGCCGGCCCAGCCGATGCGCGTCGCGGGATCGAGGCCGACCGTCGTGCACCAGTCGCGCGGCACGCCGAGCACGCCGCACCAGGCGTGATCGATGCGGCACCCCGCCGTCTGCGGCAGAAGCGTCGTCAGGATCGTATGCAGCTGGTCGATCGTCGCCTGCTGCGTCTGCCCGTTGACGTCGGTGCGCGAGCCGTAGCGGTAGGGCACGCCGCGCCCGCCCATGGTGATGCGCCCCTCGCGCGTGCGCTGGGCATAGCAATAGGCATGCGCGGCATTGCCAAGCAGCTCGTGCCCCTCCCAGCCGATCCTGCGCCAGAGTTCTTCCGACAGCGGCTCGGTGACGATCTGCGCGCTGTTGAGCGCCAGCCATGTCCGCTCCTCGCCTGGGATGCCGGCCGTGAACCCTTCCGTCGCCCGGATGATGGTTTCGGCCCGCACCGTGCCGCGGTCCGTGGTCACAAGGCCCTTGGCGATGGATGTCACGGTCGTCTTCTCGTGGATCGAAACGCCGAGACGCTCGACCGCCGCCGCGAGCCCGCGCACGAGCTTGGCCGGCTGCACGCGCGCCTGGCCGTGGATGACGAAGCCGCCCATGACGTTCCGGATGTTGATGCGCGCCCGTGTCGCCTCGGCGTCGAGCAGCTCGATGCGATCGGGATCGGCGTCCCAGGCGCGGATCGTCTGGCATTCCTCGCGCACGCGTTCCAGCTGCGCCGGATTGGTGGCGACCGTCAGATTGTCGACGCGGCGGATGTCGGCATCGATGCCCTCTTCTGTCGCCACCCGGATCACCTCGTCGACGCAGCCTGCCATCGCCTTCTGCATGGCGGTGACGCCTTGCCGGGTCGAGGTCTTGAGATATTTCTCGCGCGACCAGCCGAAGCCGCCCGACAGCCAGCCGCCATTGCGCCCCGACGCGCCGAAGCCCGCGAACTCGCGTTCAAGCAACACGATGCGCAGCGACGGCTTCGCCTTCTTCAGGTAGTAGGCGGTCCACAGCCCGGTATAGCCGGCGCCGACGATCGCGATATCCGCCTCGATGTCGCCCGGCAAAGGCGGACGCGGCGCGGGGATATGCTCCAGATCCGCGTACCAGAACGAGATATCGCCGTTGCGCTTGACTTGCATGGGATGGCTTCCGGGAGTGACGTCTTAGAGACCGTTTCGAAATTCGCTCCGGCGAGTCATATGATGGTGGTTTCGAGAACCGGAGCGGAGCGGACATTCAGGTCCGTGAGCACCGGAAGCGCAGAAAACGCCATCAGATGGCCGGCGGAGTGGATTTTCCAAACGGCCTCTTATTGGCCGGGCTGTCGTTCGGGTCAACCTTCGCCCGACAGGTCGCGGCGCGCCTTGTCGAGCTCTTCGGCGTAACGGCGCATCAGATGGCTTTCGGTGAGCAGGCCGAGAACGATGCGCTCGTCGAAGTCCTCGACCACCGCCAGCTCTTCCGCTCCGGTGCGCTGGAAGGTCTCGGCCGCGGTCTGGACGTTCATCGAAGGCACCAGCACCGCATCCTTGAATTGGGCCAGCGCGCTCACCGGCGTATCGCCGTCGGAGCGATCGCTGTGCAGTTCCGGCACCAGCAGCATGCCGACATATTGGTCGGCCTGCTCGACGGCGATGACGCGCTGTCCGGAGCCGAGCGGGACCTCCTTGCGGAATTCGGCGAGCGTGGTCGAGGCAGGGATGGTGCGGACATCCTTGCGCATCATCGAGCCGACAGTGAGGCTGCGCATCCAGCCGACGTCATGGGCGCTGCGGATCGTCTCGCCGCGCAGATGGAAGCGCCAGGTCGAGAAGGAGTAGCCGAAGGTCTCGCGCACCAGGATCGCCGACATGATCGAGGCCGCCAGCACCACGCCGGTGAGCGTCAGGTCGCGGGTCGATTCCAACGCCAGGAACGTCATGGTCAGTGGACCGCCGACGACGCCGACCGCAAGCGAGGTCATGCCGACGACGGCGGCGACCGCCGGATCGATGCCGGCCGACGGCGCGGTCATCGCCATGACGCCGGCAAAGACCTTGCCGAGCAAGGCCCCCAGGAACAGCGAGGCGAAGAACAGGCCGCCGCGGAAGCCGGAGCCGAGCGAGATGGCCGAGGCCGCCAGCTTCAGCACGAAGACGCTCGCCACCACCGGCAGCGCGTAGTTCATGGCGAACTCGCGGTGCAACGCGCCGTGGCCGCTGGAGAGCACCTGCGGCGTGACCAGCCCGAGCAGACCGACAAAGATGCCGCCGATGAAGGGCCTGACCGACGCGTCGACCGACAACCGCACGAAGACGCGCTCGATAATGCTCACCAGATGCATGATGGCGATCGAGGCCGCTCCGCCGAGCAGTCCCAGAAGCAGGAACGGCACATATTCGCTGGCGGTCAGATTCGGCAAACCCGACAATTCCAGCGGGAACGGCACGCCGCCGAACATTTCCGCCGTCAGCGAGGCGCAGATCGCTGCCGTCATCACCGGCGCCACGTTGGCGACGGAGTAGATGCCGATGACCAGCTCGAAACCGTAGAAGGCGCCGGTCAGCGGCGCGTCGAAGGCGGCGGCGATCGCGCCGGCAGCACCGCAGCCGACCAGGACGCGCACATCATTGCGGCGCAGGTGGAAGGCGCGGGCAAGCCGGGAAGCAATGCCGGAACCGATCTGCGTGTAGCCGGCTTCCAAGCCGACCGAGGCGCCGAAGCCGCTGGAGATCATCGTTTGCGCCACGATGATGAAGGTATCGGTGAGCGACATGCGCCCGCCATAGAGCGCGTTGGCCTCGATCGGGTCGACTGGCGTGCGGAACTTGCGCTTTCTGAGCCAGATGACGGAAAGGCCGAGCAGCAGGCCGCCGATCGCCGGATACATCGCCTGCGTCGGATCGGCGAGCGAGAACATCGCCGAAAGCCGCCCGCCCGGCTGCACGTCGAACAGCAGCCAGTGCATGGCTTGCACCAGCCCGCTCATGCCGGTGACCAGCGCGCCCGCGATGGCGCCGACCATGCCGGCCATCAGCACGATCACGATGCCGCGCGCCTCGAGCACGGGGATCGAGCTGATCAGCACCGCGCGAAGCCGGCGGGCATAGACTTGTGGGTCGTTTCTGGCAGGCAACGGAACGGCTCGCCGGTATGCGAAAGGAAAACAGCTGCCGTGCCTGATACGCGCGGCGGCTATGCGTGGCAACCGCAATGCCGACCGCTTGTGGCGCCATTTTGGCGTTGCGCGAATTAGCCTTAAACAAGACTTGTCGTACGACCAAGGAGATAGACTTAGTCAGGTACGGGAATGGTGAGAGGGCCGCAATCATCTTCCGCGACGAAGATCGCCAGCAGCTCGGCCGGCTCGGTGGCGCTGGCGTTCTCGGCGAAAGAATGGATCGCGCCAGGCGGTTCGAACCAGGTCTGGCCCTGACTGTAGGTCACCGCCGGACTGCCTTCCATCTGCGAGCGCAGCGCTCCCTTGATGACGAAGGCCGTGACGGAGCCCGGATGACGGTGTCGCGGCGTGTAGGCATTGGGCGGGAATTCGACCAGCGCCGTGGTGATCGAATGCCCGGGAACATTCGGCAGTTTTTCGCAGGACAGCGGCTTCACCGTGGTGGTCGGACGCGCCGCCACTCCTTTCCCGGCATCGGCCCCCATCATGTGGATATGCGCGTCCATTCCACCTGCAGCGGTGATTGCCCTGTTGTTCTGGACAAGGGCCATGCCAAGCAACCCGGCAGCGATGGCGACGACGCCGACCAGCGTAAGGCTGCGTGAAGAAACGTCTTCGATCATGACAGCAACTCCTTTCATCCGGCTAGGCGAAAGCCAGCATGCCAGCCGAGCTCGGTGACGGCCTTGTCGGTCGTGATCCGGCCGTTCGGCTCCGCGACATTGAAGGCGCCCTGCGTTCCGCGCTCGACGGCAAGCAGCGCCGCATAAGCGGCGGCGTCGACATGGACGGCCGGCTCCGCGGCGGTTTCCGTGCCGGTGCCTGGACCGTAGAGATGGCCGTAGCGCAGCACGATGCCGGTGATCGGCGAGGCGCCGAGCACATGTTTCTCCAGCGCGATGACGCCGCCGACGCTGACGGCGCGGCCGCCTTCCGCACCACTGTCCAGCGGATCCGTCTCGGCATGCGGCTCTGCGCCCGGCGCATAGACCCAGGCGATGCTCTGCGCGATCAGCCGCTTGGCCCCGGCAGCCTTCGCCGCTTCGACGAGGTTGCGGGTTCCTTCGTCACGGATGCGGGCGTTGCGGGTGGTTGCCTCAGCCATCTTAGACGGATCGAGCCCTGCCGGCAGGTCTGTGAGCTGATGAATGACGATCTCGGGCCTGGCTGCCACGACCGCCGCGCGCAGCGCGTTGGCATCGAACACGTCGACCACCACCGGATCGGCGCCGAGCGCGCGAAGGTCCTCGGCTTTTGCCGCCTGGCGCGTCGTCGCCGTCACCTGATGCCCGGCAGCCACCAGTTGCGGCACCAGCCGGCGGCCGATCGCGCCCGAGGCGCCCGCAAGAAAAATACGATAGCCCATCGTCTTTCGTCCCTTGATGCGATAATATCAGAGTACGAATAAGATATAAGAGCACTGATATTATGCGCAAGGGGAATCCCTCCATTCCGTCCGCCGGTGAAGGCAAGCGCGGCGAGCAAGGCTATCTGGGCTATCTGCTGCGACAGGCGGCTGGCGCCTATCGCCTGAAGGTGGAGCGGACGCTGGATGAATTCGGCGTGACGCAGGCGCAGTTCGCGGCCCTCACCATGATCTCGGCCTATCCCGGCCTGTCCAACGCCGACCTGGCCCGGCTGGCCGTGCTGACGCCGCAGACGGTGAGCGTGATCGTCGGCAATCTGGAAAAGGCCGGCTCCCTCATTCGTCGGCCACACGCCGTCCACGGCCGCATCCAGCACCTCGACCTTTCGGACAGCGGCCGCGCCCTGCTGAAGAAATGCCGGGAACGCGTCTACAAGCTCGAAGGCGAGCTGACCGCCGGCCTCTCCGCCGAGGAGGAACGCGCCGTGCGGCGCTGGCTGGTCGCCGTCGCGACGACGGACGCAGCAAAGGCCTGAAAGCCCACTTCGCCACTCTCCCACCTTCGCGCAAGCTTGGAGGATTACGGTCGAGAGCCTGCTCTGTGCGTGGCGGGTCTTGATTTGGGGACGACATGGCGATCAGCGAAACACTCCCGTCCGGCCTGGTGGCGAAGAACGGCCGCGACGTCTTCTTCGCCCTCGGCATCGTCGTCATCCTGGCGGTGCTGTTCCTGCCGATCCCCGCCTTCCTCATCGATATTGGTCTCGCCTTCTCGATCGCGCTTTCGGTGCTGATCCTGATGGTGGCGCTCTGGATCCAGCGGCCGCTCGACTTCTCGTCCTTCCCGACCGTGCTGCTGATCGCCACGATGCTGCGGCTCTCGCTCAACATCGCCACCACGCGCATGATCCTGTCGCATGGCAATGAGGGCACGCATGCCGCCGGCTATGTCATCTCGGGCTTCTCCAAGCTGGTGATGTCCAGCGACTTCGTCATCGGCCTCATTGTCTTCATGATCCTGATCGTGGTGAACTTCATCGTCATCACCAAGGGCGCGACCCGCATCGCCGAGGTCGGCGCGCGCTTCACCCTCGACGCTATCCCCGGCAAGCAGATGTCGATCGACGCCGACCTCTCCGCCGGCATGATCGACGAGAAGACGGCGCAGCTGCGCCGCCGCGAGCTGGAGGAAGAATCGTCCTTCTTCGGCTCCATGGACGGCGCCTCGAAATTCGTGCGCGGCGATGCCATCGCCGGCCTCATCATTACCGCCATCAACATCGTCGGCGGCATCGCCATCGGCTATCTGCGCCATGGCATGGGCCTTGGCCAGGCGGCCGACGTCTTCATCAAACTGTCGGTCGGCGACGGTCTGGTCACCCAGATCCCGGCGCTCATCGTCTCCCTCGCCGCCGGCATGCTGGTGTCCAAGGGCGGCACGCGCGGCTCGGCCAACCAGGCAGTGTTCGGGCAGCTCGGCGCGCATCCGCGCGCACTCTATGTCGCGGCCTCGCTGCTCGTCATCCTCGGCCTGATGCCCGGCCTGCCGCTGTTCCCCTTCTTCGCGCTCGCCGGCGGCATGGCCGGCCTGGGCTATATCATTCCGCTGCGCCAAAGCCGCGAGCGCGCCGCCGCGGAAGCCTTGAAGACGCAGGAGAAGGCGAACAAGGTCGAGGAGGAGAAGAACTCGGTCAAGGCCTCGCTGGTCACCGCCGAGATCGAGCTTCTGATCGGCAAGCAGCTTTCGACCAGGCTGATGGTGGCGCATCAGGAGCTGGTGTTCCGCATGTCGAAGATGCGCAAGAAATTCGCCCAGCAATACGGCTTCGTCGTGCCGGAGGTGCGCGTCGCCGACGACTTCGCCATTCCGCCCAAGAGCTACCAGATCAAGGTGCACGGCACGGTGGTCGCCGAATACCAGATGCGCGTCGGCGAGATCATGGTGCTGCTCGGCACGCGCGGCGTGCCGGAGATCCCCGGCGAGGAAATCCGCGAGCCGGCCTTCGGCATGCGCGCCTATTCGGTGCTCGAAACCTTCGCCGAGGATCTGAAGCGCGAGAACTTCACCTTCGCCGACAACATGTCGGTGCTGCTCACGCATCTCTCCGAGGTGATCCGCAACAACCTGCCGCAGCTCCTGTCCTACAAGGACATGAAGGCGCTGCTCGAACGACTCGACCCCGAATACCGCAAGCTCGCCGACGAGATCTGCACCTCGCACATCTCCTACCCCGGCCTGCAGGCCGTGCTGAAGCTGCTGCTCGCCGAGCGCGTCTCGATCCGCAACCTGCACCTGATCATCGAGGCCATCGCCGAGATCGCGCCGCATGTGCGCCGCACCGAGCAGATCGTTGAGCATGTGCGCATCCGCATGGCGCAGCAGATCTGCGGCGACCTTTCCGAAGGCGGCATGCTCAAGGTGCTGCGCCTGGGCAACCGTTGGGACCTCGCCTTCCACCAGAGCCTCAAGCGCGACGCCAAAGGCGAGGTGCGCGAGTTCGACATCGATCCGCGCCAGCTCGAGGAATTCGGCCAGGACGCCACAAAGGCGATCCGCAAGCATCTCGAGGCCGGCGAGCGCTTCGTGCTCGTCACCGCGCCCGACGCGCGCCCCTATGTGCGCATGATCATCGAGCGGCTGTTCACGACGCTTCCCGTTCTCAGCCATGTCGAGATCGCCAAGGGCGTCGAGATCAAGGTGCTCGGAACGATCTCGTGAACGCGCTCTCGCAAGGCGTCGTCATCGCCGCCTTCCTCGCTTTCTGCCGCATCGGCGCCTGCTTCATGCTGATGCCGGGCCTGTCCAGCGCCCGTGTGCCGATCCAGATCCGGCTGTTCGTCTCGGTGGCCGCGACCGGCGGCCTGCTCGCCTTCCTGTGGGACCGCATCTACCCCTTCGTCGATCCGCGTCCGCAGGTGCTCGCGCCGATGATCGTCTCCGAGCTGCTGGTCGGCGGGCTGATCGGGGCCATGACCAGGCTCTACATGGAGGCGCTGCGCTTCATGGGCTCGGCCATCGCCATGCTGATCGGCTATGGCGGCTCGGGCGGGCCGGCGATCGAGGAGCCCGAGCCGCAGGCGGCCCTTGCCGCCATCATCTCGTTCTCGGCGCTGCTTCTGCTTTTCGTCTTCGACTTCGACCACGAGATCGTCAAGGCGCTCGTCGCCTCCTACCAGGTCGCCCCGGTCAACGTGTTCTTCAACCCGCAGGCGGCCCTGGTCGACGTCACCGACACGGTGTCGGACGCCTTCTTCCTGGTCATTCGGCTCGGCAGTCCCTTCGTGGCCTATGCCATCCTGGTCAATCTGACGATCGGCTTCGTCAACAAGCTGACGCCGCAGATCCCGGTCTATTTCATCTCGCTGCCCTTCGTCATCGCCGGCGGCATGATCATCTTCTATTTCGCCGTCGGCACGCTGCTGTCGCTGTTCGTCGACGGCTTCGTCGACCTCACCCTGGCGCGGTAGCCATGACCACGCGCAAAGACCGCCTGAAGAAGCTGGTCAAGGTGCAGGAGCAGTTGAAAGCGCTGCACGAGACCCGCCATGCCGGCTTCCTCGCAGCAGCCGTCAAGGCCGAAGCGGAAGCCAGGGAGTTGATCGAGCGCTTCGACACCGATAAATCGCTCGCCGGCCTCTTTCCCGCGCTCTACCACAAGCGCATCACCGACGCGCTCGGTCGGCAGCAACAGAATCTCGAAAATGCGCGCCAGGAAGCCGCGCTGATCGCCACCGCGACGGCGCGCACCAACATGGTCGAGCGCGCCTACAAGGATGTGCGCCGCCGCGACGAGCGCGAGCGCTCCGACCGCGAGCGGCTCGACCTGATCACGCAAAAGCGAGCTTCCGACGGCTAACCTTCGCAAGCCTGCCACAAGCTTGTTCAGTCATTGTGCGGATAACAAAACCGGCAAAAGGCGGACTTTCTTGGCCATTTCCCCACCCAGCGACATCGTCATGGACGTTGCCCGCGCAGCGGATCCGGCCGATGTCGAGGCCGCGCGGGCGGCGCTCCTCAGGCGCGCGGGTAGTGCGCCTGGCGCTTTCTCCCTCGATCCATCCGCAACGGTCGATGCCGGTTCCGTGCTCTCGCGCGCCACGGCCGACAAGGCGGAAGCTGCTAACCCCGCGAAGAAGTTCCAGCGCTTCGAGGCGATGGTGCTGACGACCTTCATCCAGAATATGATGCCCAAGGACACCGAGGGCGTTTACGGCAAGGGCCTGGCCGGCGACATGTGGAAGTCGCAGCTTGCCGAAAAGGTGGCCGATGTCATGGCCGCTCATGGCGGCATCGGCATCGCCCGGTCGATGCTTGCCGACCACTATCTCGACGGCAAGCACAAGGTGCCGGTCGGCCCGGTTGCCGGCGGACCGCAGAAAACCGAGATCGACCAGCAGACCCGGCTTTCGACCTCGATGGTCGAGGAGCTTGAGCGCAAGGCCGCACGGTCGATGACCGGCGACGATACAACCATAAAAACGGACATCAAGATCTAGGGACCTACATGGCCGACCAAACGGACCTTTCCAACCTTCCCGCGCGCACCAACGCAATGGAGGCCCCCGCCGCCGCACGACCCGGCAACCTCGCCGCCATCATCGGCCGCATCGAGGAAGTCGTGGACGAGGAGACCGCCGGTATCCGCAGCGGAACGGCCTATGACCTCAAGGCCTCGAACGCGCGCAAGAGCCGGTACCTCTACGAACTCAACCGCGCCTTGAAGGGCGCCAACGAGATCGAATTCCTCGAGCAGCATAAGGAAGGCCTGCTGCGGCTGCGCCAGAAGCTGGCGAAGAACGAAGCGGCGATCCTTGCCCATCTCAACGCGGTCAACGAGGTCGCCACGCTTTTGAGGAACGCCATCCAGCGCGCCGATACCGACGGCACCTATTCGGCCGGCGAGTTCGGCATGGCGCGGGCATGATTGAGATGATCGGGGCGCAAGGAAAGACCCGGTGATAAAATTCATCGCCGCCGCGCTGTGGATTTGCGCCGTGACGCTCGGCGCGGTCTTCTATTCCTTCCAGGCTGCAGGCCAGCGCGGCGCGGCCGAACCGCCGAAGCCGATGCTGGGCGGCCTCGACTACGTCAAGACCGACATGATCTCGGTGCCGCTGCTGCGCGACGGCTCGATCGACGGCTATTTCCTCACCAAGCTCGTCTATACAGTGGAACCGGAAGAGATAAAGAAGCTGTCGGTCCCCGCGCAGGCGCTGATGACCGACCAGGTCTATTCCTACCTCTATTCCAACCCGCAGATCGATTTCACCAAGAAGGGATCGATCGATCTCGACGCCTTCCGCAAGTCGATCCGCGACACCATCAACACACGCGTCGGCGTCGAGTTGGTGCACGAGGTGCTGATCGATCAGGTCAACTTCCTCTCCAAGGACGATATCCGCGACAACGCGCTTCGTCGCCGCAGGAATGCTGGCGAAACCGCGGCGGCGATGACCAAGGCGTTCAAGACTGCGCCGGAGCATTGACGGCCTAGCCGTCTCCCGGCGGAGACATGGCACAGCTCCAAGCGATATGACGCAGGGTGACCGCGTTGACGTTTACGTCAACCCGAAGCTATATGCGCCGGTGACAGGCGACCGCACAGGCGCGGCGCGCCTACCTCGCCCAGCGGCCAAGCGCCGGTGCGCGTCAACGCAACCAACGAGGAGAACCGCCATGGGCGTTCAGGAGATTGCCGACAAGATCAAGTCGCGCGTGGCCAGCGCCGGCTTTGAGCATTCGGTCAAGTTCGACACCGGCAGCGACGGCGTCATCGTCATCGACGGCGCGACCGTCTCGACCACCGACGCGCCGACCGACTGCACCATCAAGCTGTCGCTCGACGATCTGGATTCGCTGATCGCCGGCGACCTCAACCCGACCATGGCCTTCATGGCCGGCAAGCTGAAGGTCGAAGGCGACATGACGGTCGCCATGGCGCTCAGCCAGCTGCTCGGCTGATCGTTCGCAAAAAACAACGCCGCCCATCGGGCGGCGTTGTTTTTTTGTCCAATAGTAGACGTCACGCCACGAAGCCCGGCGCCTGTCCCTTGATCTTGCGGCCGGCGGCCTTGATCGTGCCCTTGGCGCCGGCCAGCGCACCTTCCCTCAGTTCCAGCGCCAGAAGCCGATGCCGCTCATAGGGGCCAGGCATGGCGAGCGCCCCGGTGCGGTCGGCCGAGAAGCCGAACCGCCCGTAATAGGGCGCGTCGCCGACGAGCAGGATCGCGCCGTGGCCGAGCCGCTCGGCCTCGGCGACCGCGTGCCGCATCAGCGCCGAGCCGATGCCGCCGCTCTTCAAGCCCGGCTCGACCGCGAGAGGGCCGAGCAGCAGCGCCGCCGGACCGCCCTCGCCCAGCCTCACATCCCAAAGCCGCACCGTGCCGACGACCGCGCCCGAGGCATCGCGGGCGACGAAGGCCAGGCCTTCCGAAGGCCGGCGGCCTCGCCGCAGCTTCTCGGACGACTTCTTCTTGCGCTTCGGCCCCATGGCACGATCGAGCAGCGCTTCGCGCGCCGCGACGTCGCCAGCGCCTTCGCCAAGGATGACGAAAGCCTGCGCCTGGGCGGCCCCCTCGTCCGGCGCGCTGCGCGAGCCAGCCTGTGCCCTGAGGGCAAGGGAGGGCGCGAACGCATTTTCAGGCGAAGTGGAAACCGGTTCGCCGTAAGAAAATGCGCCAAGAAGCACTGCCGTCGAGCCATTCTCCCCCGCGGAGAAAAGCTCAGCCGACGGTCCGGACGAGGGGGCAATTTCGGTGGTCACCATGGCCGATTTGGTCAGGTATTCCATGTCCGCGATCCTTCACGAGCGGAAATCTGTTCCACAAGCAAACCCGGGCGGGCGACATCATCGCCCGCGCCGGATGATCTGAGCGGTCCTTGCGAACCGGTCAGATCACATAGGATCGGAGAGGCTCGAAGCCGTTGAAGGCGACCGCCGAGTAGGTGGTCGTGTAGGCGCCGGTGCCTTCGATCAGCACCTCGTCGCCGATGGTCAGCGACAAGGGCAGCGGATAAGGCGTCTTCTCGTACATCACGTCGGCCGAATCGCAGGTCGGGCCGGCGAGCACGCAAGGCGCGGTCTCCGAACCGTCATGGCGGGTGACCAGCGGATAGCGGATCGCCTCGTCCATGGTCTCGGCGAGACCGCCGAACTTGCCGATGTCGAGGAACACCCAGCGCACATTGTCGTTGTCGGCCTTCTTCGAGATCAGCACGACTTCCGACTTGATGACGCCGGCATTGCCGACCATGCCGCGACCCGGCTCGATGATTGTCTCGGGAAGCGCATTGCCGAAATGCTTGCGCAGCGCCGAGAAGATCGCTTGGCCGTAGGCCTGGGCCACCGGCACGTCCTTCAGGTAACGGGTCGGGAAACCGCCGCCCATGTTGACCATCTTCAAGACGATGCCTTCCTCGGCGAGCGTCGCGAATACCTTCTTGGCGTCGCCCAGCGCGCGGTCCCAGGCAGACAGGTCGGTCTGCTGCGAGCCGACATGGAACGACACGCCATAGGCGTCGAGGCCGAGGCCCCTGGCATGGCGCAGCACGTCGACGGCCATCGCCGGCACGCAGCCGAACTTGCGCGACAGCGGCCACTCGGCACCTTCGCCGTCGGTCAGCACACGGCAGAACACGCGCGAGCCGGGAGCGACACGGGCGATCTTCTCGACCTCCTCGACGCAGTCCACGGCGTAGAGGCGGATGCCGAGCTGATAGGCGCGTGCGATGTCACGCTCCTTCTTGATGGTGTTGCCGAAGGAAATGCGATCGGCCGGCGCGCCGGCATCCATCGCCATCTCGACCTCGGCAACCGATGCGGTGTCGAAGGACGAGCCCATCGCAGCAAGGAGGCGCAGGATTTCCGGCGCCGGGTTTGCTTTCACCGCATAGTAGATCTTGGAATCGGGCAACGCCTTCTCGAAGGCGCGGAAATTGTCGCGCACGACATCGAGGTCGACGACGAGGCAGGGACCGTTCGGACGTCGGGTGGCGAGGAAGTCAAGGATGCGCTGGGTGGCCATCGGGGTCTCTCCATCACGCCTTTCGGCGCGCACAAGGGTGCGGACGCGAGCTGTCGGCCTCGCGAACACGCGATCAAACAAAGGCGGGACGTCAAATCCATGGAACCAGCCGGTGGAGACCCCGGAACCATGAAATGCCGTCTCGCGGCGATGAACCTTGGCCTTGCCCGGCCTCGGTTCGCTTTGTCTGCCTTGGCTTGGATGGGAGAACCCCGTCCGCACTGCCGGCAATGAAGGTGTGCCTCTTTAGTAACCCCGGTCTTTGGACGACCGGAAGAGAACCAGAAAGGCCCGCACCGTCGTTGCTTCAAGGTGTCCTCGGTCTTGTGGTTGGCCACTGACCGACTGGAGGGGTTGGCTCCAGTTACCTTACCGATTGCCCTCACCATTCGAGGATCGGCGGACACCCACAGGCACGTGCGACTTTGGGCAAGCGCGATATAGGAGCGAAGGGTTTCACAATCAATAAAAATCGTAAGCGCAGGTTGTAAAATTTCCGGCATCGAACAATGTTTGTCCCACCGTATCCGGAAATCGAACGATGCCAGGAACTCAAGGACCGCTGAACGCCTTCCTCGATCTGCGCCAAATGCCTGTGGCGAATGCGGAATTGGGCCCGCTCGCCGGTCTGCGCCTGGCCGTCAAGGACATCTATGACGTCGCGGGTTACCGCACCGGCTGTGGTAATCCGCAGAAATTCGAGGAGGCGCATGCCGCCTCGCGCACGGCCGAAGCGGTGCAGACGATTCTCGATGCCGGCGCGCGATTCGTCGGCAAGACCCAGACCGACGAATTGGCCTTCTCGCTGTTCGGCCAGAACGCGCATTTCCCCTTTCCGGTCAATCCCGCCGCGCCCGACCGCGTCACCGGCGGCTCTTCCTCCGGCTCGGCTGCCGCGGTCGCCGGCGGACTGGCGAACATCGCCACCGGCTCCGACACCGGCGGCTCGATCCGCGCGCCGGCGAGTTTCTGCGGCCTGATCGGGCTGCGCACCACTCATGGCCGCATCTCGCTCGACGGCGCGATGAAGCTGGCGTCGAGCTTCGACACGTTCGGCTGGTTCGCCGACGACATCGAGACCTATGAGGCGGTCGGCAAGCTTTTGCTCGGCCGCGATCCGCACCAGCACCCGCTCAACCGCCCGCTGTCGATCCGCTGGCTGGACGCCTTCGTGACGGGTCCGGCGGAAGCCGCCGAATATCAGCGTATGAAGGCGCTGGCCGCCGCCGTCATCGGCCAGCCCGCGGAGACCGAATGCACCTTCGCCTCGTTCCCCGACGAGCTTTACTGGTGCTTTCGCCGCTTGCAGGCTTTCGAAGCTTGGCGCGAGCATGGTCCGTGGATCTCGGCCGGCGGCCGCCTCAGTCCGGGCGTCGAGGAGCGTTTCGGCTTCGGCCGCACAATAGATGCCAAAACTGCCGCCACCGAAGCGGCGCGGCGGCTGGCTTTCCGGGCCGAGCTTGGCGCCCTGCTCGGCAACAACGGCTTTCTGGTCCTGCCTACCGTTCCCGGCGCGGCGCCGCTCGCCGCCAGCACGCCCGAACAGTTCCAGGCCTATCGCGAAAGGGCGCTGCATCTTTTGTGCCTTTCCGGGCTTTCGGGCTTTCCGCAGATCACCTTGCCGATCGGCGCGATAGACGGCGCGCCCTTCGGCCTTTCGCTGCTCGGGCCTTCCGGCAGCGACGTTGCCCTGATACGGCTCGGCCGCAGGATTCTCGACGCGGCACGAAAGGTCTGACCATGGATACATTGACCCGCATGCGCGCCTTCATCGACGTGGTCGAGGCGGAAGGCTTTTCGGCCGCGGCGCGCAAGATCGGCCGCTCCAAGGCGCTGTTGTCGAAATATGTGCGCGAGCTGGAGGACGAGCTCGGCGCGCTGCTCTTGAACCGCACCACGCGCCAGTTCTCGCTGACCGAAGCCGGCCACACCTATTATCAGCGCGCCTCCGAGATCGTGCGCGAGGTCGACAGCCTCGCCGAGGCAGTGCGCCAGTCTTCCGGCGACGTCCGCGGCAGGATCAAGCTGTCGGCCGCCCGCACCTTCGCCGACGCGCCGATCGGCCAGTCGCTGGTCGACTTCGCCAGGCAGCATCCCGACATCGTGCTCGACATCCATCTCGACGACCGCTTCGTCGACCTGGTCGAGGAAGGCTTCGACCTTGCCGTGCGCATCTCGCGGCTGGAGAACTCCTCGCTGATCGCCCGGCGGCTGGCGCCGTTCTCGGTCAGGCTTTGCGCTTCGCCGGAGCTGATCGCCAAGCATGGCGCGCCGACGCGGCCGCAGGATCTCGCCAACATGCCCTGCATCGTCGACACCAATGGCCGCTCGCTGGCCAACTGGCGCTTCAAGGGCGAAGGCGAGGAATCCATCAGCGTCGCCGTGTCGGGCCCGATCGAGGTCAATAGCCCGATCGTGGCGAGAGCCGCCGCGCTTTCCGGCCTGGGCTTCGCCATGCTGCCGGATTTCATCGCCGCACCCGACGTCGCGTCCGGCAAGCTGGTCACAGCGCTCGACGACCGCATCCTGGCCGGCACCGGCATCTTCGCCGTCTACCCGCACCGCCGCTATCTGCCGGCCAAGGTAAGGGTCTTCGTCGACTTCCTGGTGCACTGGTTCAGGACGCGCGACACCGCCTGATGCCTGTCGCCTCGACGCCCGCAGCGGCGCGCGTCAAAGTGAAGCTGAGGCATGTCGCCCAAAAGTGCGCAGCGGTTTTGGGCGACGACATGCATTGAAATCAAGCGCGTCCCAATTTCGCCCGCTTTATGTCAACCCTCGGGTTCGCTCCCTAGAGCAATTCCAGGAAAAGTGCGTAGCGGTTTTCCGTCCGGAATTGCGTAAAACAAAGTCAATGGAATCGCGGCACGGAATGCATCTGAAACGGCAAGCAACCATGCTGGCTTCGGCCCTTGCGGCCACATTGGCCTCGGTCGAGCAGGCTGAAGTCCATCCGCATGTCTTCGCCGAAGCCCGGCTCGACGTCATCCTCAGCCAGGATCACCAAAGTGTGACGGCGCTGCGCCACCTTTGGCGTTTCGACGACCTGTTTTCGAGTACAGTGATGATGGAGTTCGACAAGAACTCCGATCTGAAACTTGACGACAAAGAGCTCAAGGAAGTGGCCGACACCGTCCATTCCTCGCTGGCTGAGTTCAACTACTTTCAGCTCGTCACCCAGGACGGCAAGGACGTGCCCATGGTGCCGCCGCCGCATCTGATGGCGAATTTCGACAACGACCAGCTGATCATCCTGTTCGAGTCGCAGCCGAAGACGCCGATCAAGCTCGCCGGCAAGATCGACATCGGCGTCTACGATCCGACCTTCTACACCGCGATCGACTTCACCGACGACGCCAACATGACCGTCGAAGGCCTGCCCTCGACATGCACCAAGAAGGTCATCCGGCCGGATCCGGACGAGGCGATCAAGGAAAACCAGAAGACCCTGACGGACGCGTTCTTCAACGATCCGACAGGCACCGACATGAGCAAGATCTTCGCCACCAAGCTCGAGTTGAACTGCCCGCCGGAAGGATGATTTGGTGATGAGACCCTCTCTGCGCGCAAGCAGGTTCCGCAAAAGTGTCGCACGGTTTTGCGATTGGAACCTGCGACAAGCAAGGGAATCCAGGCGGATATTCGTGGGACATCCCACGAATATCCGCCTGGCTCTCGGCCTCCTGGCAGCCGCCTTGATGGCGACCCATCTGTCGGGCGTGGCCCATGCCCAGAGCTCGCTCGGCATCGGCACCAATGACGGCATGGCGCCGACCACCACGGGTCCGTTCGCCCATATCCTGATGTGGATCAATCTCAGGCAGCAGGAATTCTACCATTCGCTGGCCGCCGCCATGAAGGCGATGCGCCAGGACGGCAGCAAGCTGTGGCTGCTGATCGGCCTGTCCTTCGCCTACGGCATCTTCCACGCCGCCGGCCCCGGCCACGGCAAGGCGGTGATCTCGTCCTACATGGTCGCCAACGAAGTGGCGCTGCGGCGCGGCATCCTGCTCTCCTTCGTCTCGGCGCTGCTGCAGGGCCTGACGGCGGTGGTCGTCATGATGCTTGCCTATTTCGTGCTGCGCGGCACCGCCATCTCGATGACCGACGCGGCCTGGTTCCTCGAAATCTCCAGCTTCGTGCTGGTGACGCTGTTCGGTGCCTGGCTTTTGTGGCGCAAGCTTGGTCCGTCGGTCCTGCGCCTGTTCGGCAGGACGCCCGCTTACAGCCTGTCGGCTGCCCATGCGGGCCATTCGCATGCGGGACACGCGCATACCCATTCGCATGCAGGCCATTCCCACGCACATGCGCACGCCGCGCACTCCCTGCACGTGCATGACGATCATGATCATCATGACCATTCGCATGCGCACGCCCACGATCATGGCGCGCATGACCATCACGCAACGCACGGCCACGCCCATCACGACCATGGCTCGGGCGAAGTCTGCGAGACCTGCGGCCATTCGCACGCGCCGGATCCGGCGATGCTGTCGGGCGACCGCTTCGACTGGAAGACAGCCTGGTCGGCGGTGGCCGCCGTCGGCATCCGCCCCTGCTCCGGCGCGCTGATCGTGCTGAGCTTCGCGTTGCTCAACGGACTGTGGCTAGGCGGGTTGCTGTCGGTGCTGGCGATGTCGATCGGCACCGCGATCACCGTCTCGGCGCTGGCGACGATCGCCGTGACGGCCAAGAACTGGGCGGTCTACTTCGCCGGCGACGGACGCATCGGCAACCGCATCCATTCGATCGTCGAGATCGGCGGCGCCGCCTTCATCTTCCTGGTCGGACTGCTGCTGCTGTCGGCCAGCCTGTCGGGCGGCGTCTGAACTTTATCAGGCGATCTTTCCGTCCAACTCGTCCTCGATATGGGCAAGGATGATCTCGTCGAAATTCTTCTCGGCGGCAAAGCCTAGTTCCCTCGCCCGCCTCGCCTCGAAGCGCGTCGGCCAGCCTTTGACGATCGCCCATATGGTCTCGTCGGGCTGCTCGCGGATCCGCCTCGCCACCTCGGCGCCGGCAATACGCTCCAGCGCCTCGATCTGCTCGCCGACGGTCACGGCGACGCCCGGCATCGTGAGGTTGCGGCGCGGACCGACCTTGTCGCCGTCGATTTCGGCCGCATGGATGAGGAAATTCACCGCCGAGCGCGGGCTGGCATGGGTGTGCAGCACCGAGCGCGGCACCGGCAGGATCGCCTCCTGCCCGGCGAGCGGCTCGCGGATGATGCCGGAGAAGAAGCCCGACGCCGCCTTGTTCGGCTTGCCGGGGCGCACGCAGATCGTCGGCAGGCGAATGCCGATGCCGTCGAAGAAGCCGCGCCGCGTGTAGTCGGCGAGCAGCGCTTCGCTCATCTGCTTCTGCGTGCCGTATGAGGTGAGCGGCGTCGGATGGAACTCGTCCGGGATGACGTCCGGGAACGGCGCGCCGAACACGGCGATCGACGAGGTGAAGACGAGGCGCGGCGCGAACGCCGCCAGCCGCACGGCGTCGAATAACGCGCGCGTGCCGTCGAGATTGACGCGGTAGCCCAGATCGAAATTGGCTTCCGCCTCGCCCGACACGATGCCCGCCAGGTGGAAGATCACGTCCGGACGCGGAGCCACGAGAGCCGCCATGGCGCCGGGCGCGGAAAGATCGCCGGTGTGAATCGAGACATCGACGCCGGCGAGCGCCGGCGCCTGCGGCGCCACGATGTCATGCAGGTCGAGCGCCGTTATCTTTTGCCCGCGCAGCATGCCGTCCTTGGCGAGCCGCGCGACAAGCTTGCGGCCGACCATGCCGGCCGCGCCCGTGATCAGAATTCTCATCTTCAGAGACCTTTCTTGCGCTGGCTGCGTCCGCGCAGCCACAGGACGACGAACAGCCCGACCATGAAGATCGCGGCGATGGCGGCCGCCAGCACCGTCGATACCTTGCCGGCGGCCAGCATGATGGCCGGCAGGAAATAGGCGGCGAGACCGAACAGCAGCAATATCACCGCTGCGGCGATCGCCGCGTTTTTTGTGTCACGGTCCATCAGCGGGCGGTCCTCATTTCGAGGCTGTTCGGTTTCATCGTCACGGCGGATCAGTGATAATGCCGGCGATCGGCGGGCGCGCCATGCGCGTGATCGTGATCATGGTGATGGTCATGCTCGTCATGGCTGTCGGCGCATTGTCCGAATTCGGGCTCGACCGTGGCATGCTCGATGCCGTGCTTGGTCGCAAGCCGCTTCTTGATGGCGCTCACCGCGATATGCGGATCGACGCCGTCGTTCAGGCAGGCATGCAGCGTCGCCATGTTGGAGGTCCCGTCGAGCGACCAGACATGCATGTGATGCACCTCGCGCACCCCCTTGACCGCGCTTTCGATGTCCTTGGCGATCACGTCGCGGTCGAGGCTTGCCGGCACGCCTTCGAGCAGGACATGGGCCGCCTCGCGCATCAGCGACCACGCCGTCGACAGGATCAGCAGCGACACCAGCACCGACAGGATCGGATCGATCGGCGTCCAGCCGGTTGCCAGGATGATGAGGGCTGCCGCGATTGCCGCGGCCGAGCCGAGCAGGTCGCCCAGCACATGCAGGATGGCGCCCCGCATGTTGAGGCTCTCGCGGTCTCCGCCATGCAGCACGAGGAAGGAGGCGATGTTGACCAGCAGGCCTGCCACCGCCACCACCAGCATCGGCCCGCCCAGCACCGGCGCCGGGTGCATCAATCGCCCCCAGGCCTCGTAGACGATCCAGAGCGCGATGACGAAGATGGCGATGCCGTTGGTATAGGCGACCAGCGTCTTCACCCGGGCGAAGCCATAGGTGAGCCGGCCGGTGGCCGGACGCCCCGCCAGGTGGAAGGCATACCAGGCAAGGCCGAGCGCGATCGAATCGGCGAGCATATGGCCAGCATCCGCGAGCAGCGCCAGCGAGCCGGTGAGCAGGCCGCCGAGCGCCTCGGCGACCATGAAGCCGCCAGTCAGGCAGGCCGCGATCAGGACCCGCTTCTTGTCGGTCGAACCATGCACATGGCCGGCGCCATGGCTGTGACCGGCCGGGCCATGATCGTGCGAAGCGTGGTCATGCGCCATTGCCGAACTCCTGTCTGACCTTGCCCGGCAAGCGGTTCCCGCTTCCGGAGATCGTGGTCTACGCACCGAAGTCGGCGCGAAAATCCTCAAGCCGCCGCTTCTGGCCGCCTTCGCTATCGAAATTCGCCGGATCGAGCCAGCCTTCATAGGCTTTGCGCAAGGCCGGCCACTCCTTGTCGATGATCGAATACCACGCCGTATCGCGGTTTTCACCCTTGACCACAAGGTGCTGGCGGAAGATGCCTTCGAACTTGAAGCCGAAGCGCTCGGCGGCGCGCTTGGAAGGCTCGTTGCGGTTGTTGCATTTCCACTCGTAGCGGCGGTAGCCGAGACCGTCGAAAAGATATTTCGCGAACAGGAACTGCGCCTCGGTCGCTGCCGGCTTGCGCGAGATCAGCGGACCCCAATAGATGTTGCCGATTTCGCCGACGCCGTTGTTGGCATCGATGCGCATCAGCGTCTGGCGTCCGGCGATCTTGCCGCTCGCCTTGTCGATGACGGTGAAGAACAGCGGATCCTCGCTGGCTTCGGCCTTATCGAGCCAGGGCTGGAAGGCGGCGCGAGTTTCCGGCGGGTAGTCGGGCAGCCAGGCGAAACGTCCGCCGGCATCGGAAACCGAGGAGGCCTCGTAGAGGCCGTCGCCATGCTTTGCCGCGCTCAGCGGTTCCAGCCTGACGGTGCGCCCCTCGATCGCCTTGCGTTCCGGCCGCGGGCGCGGCTGCCATTTCTTCAGATCTTCCGACACCGGCCACTCCAATCCGTTGACTTTTCCCAGCGGACGGTCACAAAAACGCTCGCTCACAGAAAGAACCACAGGGACGGGAAAAATGCTCCACACGATCGCGGCCTTCGACCGGCTTGGCGAGGAAAACGCTTTCGCGGTGCTGGCGAGGGCCACCGCGCTTGCCCATCAGGGCCGCGACATCATCAACCTCGGCATCGGCCAGCCCGACTTCAAGACGCCGCAGCACATCGTCGAGGCGGCGATCAAGGCGCTGCGTGACGGCCACCACGGCTACACGCCGGCAAACGGCCTCTTGGCCACCCGCGAGGCTGTCGTGCGCCGCACGCTGACCACCACCGGCGTCGAGGTGTCGCCCGAGAATGTGATGATCCTGCCCGGCGGCAAGCCGACGATGTTCGCCGCGATCCTGATGTTCGGCGAGGCGGGCACCGAGATCCTCTACCCCGATCCCGGCTTTCCGATCTACCGCTCGATGATCGAGTTCACCGGCGCCACGCCGGTGCCGGTGCCGATCCGCGAGGAGAACGGCTTTGCCTTCTCGGCCGACGAGACACTGGCGCTGATCACGCCGAAGACCAGGCTGCTGATCCTCAACTCGCCCGCCAATCCGACCGGTGGCGTCACCCCGCGGGCCGAGATCGAGAAGCTGGTCAAGGGTTTGGAGAAGCACCCGCAGGTCGCCATCCTGTCGGACGAGATCTACGACGTCATGACCTATGACGGCGAGACCCACTGCTCGCTGCTCAACTTCCCCGAGATCCGCGACAGGCTGATCGTGCTCAACGGATGGTCGAAGACCTGGGCGATGACCGGCTGGCGCATGGGCTGGTCGATCTGGCCGAACGGCGACAAGGGCGCCCATCTCTATGACAAGGTGCGCAAGCTGGCCGTCAATTGCTGGTCCTGTGTCAACGCGCCGAGCCAGTTCGCCGGCATCGCCGCGATCGACGGCCCGCAGGACGATGTCGAGAAAATGATGCGCGCCTTCGACAACCGCAGGAAGATCGTGGTCGAGGGGCTGAACGCGTTGCCCGGCATCTCCTGCATCACGCCGAAGGGCGCCTTCTACGCCTTCCCCAACGTCTCGAAGACGGGCTGGAAGGCCAAGAAGCTCGCCTCAGCGCTGCTGGAGGACGCCGGCGTGGCGCTGATCGGCGGGCCGGATTTCGGCGTTCTCGGCGAAGGCTATATCCGGCTTTCCTACGCCAATTCCGAGGAGAACATCCTGCGCGCGCTGGAACGGATCGAGGCGTTTTTGAAGAAGTGACCCCTCATCGGCCGATGCCGGCGATCTCCTCTCCCCTCGGGGAGAGGTCGGATTGCCCCGAATTGCCCTTCGCAATTCGGTTGGCAATCCGGGTGAGGGGGACCCTTCCTACCCGCGCCCGACAAAAGGCATTTTCGTCGCCATCACCGTCATGAACAGCACGTTGGCGTCGAGCGGCAGGCTAGCCATATGCAGCACCGCATCGGCGACGCGCTGCACGTCCATCACCGCTTCGGCGGCGATCGAGCCGTTGGCCTGCGGCACGCCGACGGTCATCGGCTGCGCCATCTCGGTCAGCGCGTTGCCGATGTCGATCTGCCCGCAGGCGATGTCGAAGGGCCGGCCGTCGAGCGCCAGCGTCCTGGTGAGCCCGGTGATCGCGTGCTTGGTCGCCGTATAGGGCGCTGAGCCCGGGCGCGGCGCATAGGCCGACACCGAGCCGTTGTTGATGATGCGGCCTCCCATCGGCTTCTGCCGTCGCATGGCGCCGAAGGCCGCGCGGGCGCACAGGAACGAGCCGGTGAGGTTGACGCCGACGACATCGTTCCAGACCTCGACCGGGATCTCGTCGATCAGCGTCGACTTGTAGCCCATGCCGGCATTGTTGAAGAGCAGGTCGACGCGGCCGAAAGCCTCCAGCACGGTCTCGAACATGTCGTCCACCTGGTCGGCCTTGCTGATGTCGCAGGCGACGGCCAATGCCTTGGCTTGCGTCTTGCCTGCGTCGGCGATCGCCTCCTCCAACACCGCTTTGCGGCGGCCGCAGAACACCGTGTTCCAGCCTGCCTTGAGCAGCGCCGTGGCGACGCTCTTGCCGATGCCGGTGCCGGCGCCGGTCACGATGGCGGTCTTCTCTGCTATGGCTGTCATCGCCCTCCTCCCGGTCTTGCTTGGAAAGACGTGGCATCGCAAATGCCGTGGATCATGGCAAGCCGCTATTGGCGACAAACAAGAGGCCAACAAAAAGGGCGGCCATTGGCGACCGCCCCGATCTGAACCGCGCTTGGGAGGAGGAAAAGCCGGTCCGACTGATTAGAATGATGCGCTTGCTGGGTTAACGAGAAGTTAACGGCCGCGCGATGTCCTGTCGCCTGCCGGCAACCCTTCCCTCACCAGGGCGAACTCGGCGCGCTGCCGGCCGGCACCTTTGCCGCCGAAACAGTCGCCTCGACATGGTCGACCAGCGCATCCGGCAGGCCGAGCCGGCCGGCGAGCAGGTCGAGATAGCCGCGCTCGGCGCGCGTATTTGGATCAATGGTCAGGCGCGAGGCGGTGTAGAGCTCGAGCTTCTGCGCATCGGTCTTGGCGCCGGCGACCAGCGTGTCGAGATCGAGCGGGCTTTCGAGTTCGGCCAGCAGGAATTTTTCCGCTTCCGCGCCGATGCCGGCGAGCTTGAGCTTGTCGGCGATCTTCTTGCGCTCGTCGTCGTCGACATGGCCGTCGGCCTTGGCTGCCGAGATCATCGCCCTGACCAGCGTCAGCGTGAACTCGGCCTCGCCCTGCGGCGCCTGCGTGGGATCGAAAGCGGTATCGGCCGGCGGCGGGAGCAGTTCAGGCTCACCGGATGCGGGCGCCTGCGCCGGCTCCTTGCCGGCCTTGTAATTCTGGTAGGCCTTGTAGGCGAGGCCGCCGATCGCCGCCAGGCCGCCGAGCTTGATGGCAGCACCTGTCACCTGACGCCCGGTGCCGGTGCCGAGCAGCACGGCGGCAAGCGCGCCGGCGGCCAGCGGATTGTCCTTCGCCATCTGCGCCGCCTGCCCCGCCTTGTCGCGGACGGTCGAGCCCGTGCCGGGAATTTGCGAGCCGAGAAGGTCGTCGAGCAGCTTCTTGGGGTCGAGCATCAATGCCTCCAGAATTGGCCCGGCCAAATGCGCGCGGGCAAGGTTTCGGACCGGCAAGACGTAGGCCCCGCGCATTAACATTACAATGATGGAGGACATTACAATGACGGGGCCGCTTTTCGGTTGCGGGGCCGGCCGCTCTAATTGCCTATATGGCGCTTGCCGCCGCGCGCTTGCGCAAGTTCGACCTGACGATGGCGTTCGGCATAGCGCTCGCGGTCGGCATCGGACCGTGTTTCGAAGCAATGCGGGCATGAAACGCCGATCGCATATTTCGGCGACAATCTGTCCTCGACCGTCAGCGGGTGGCGGCAGGCGCGGCAGAGCTCCGCCTCGCCCTCGGTCAGCCCATGCGAGACGGACACCCGCTCGTCGAAGACGAAACATTCGCCTTGCCAGAGGCTGTCTTCGGCCGGCACGTCCTCCAGATATTTCAGGATGCCACCCTTGAGATGGAAGACATTTTTGAGGCCGAGCGACTTCACATAGGCCGTCGCCTTCTCGCAGCGAATGCCGCCGGTGCAGAACATCGCCACCTTGCGGCCTTCAAGCTCCTCGCGGTGCTCTTCGACCCAGGCCGGGAACTCGCGGAAGCTACTGGTCCTGGGATCGATCGCGCCCCTGAAAGTGCCGAGCGAGACTTCATAGGCGTTGCGCGTGTCGACGACGACGGTGTCGGCATCCGAGATCAGCGCATTCCAGTCGGCCGGCGCGACATAGGTGCCGGCGCTGGTCGCCGGGTCGATGTCCTCGACGCCCATGGTGACGATCTCGCGTTTCAGCCGCACCTTCATGCGGTGGAACGGCATCTCGGTGGCGCCGCTGTATTTGACTTCCAGCCCGGCAAGACCTTCGATGGCCTGCAGATGGTCCACGAGCGCGGCAATCGCTTCCTCGCTGCCGGCGACGGTGCCGTTGATGCCTTCATGCGCCAGAAGCAGCGTGCCCTTGATGCCGCGCCCGCAACAGAAGGCGGCGAGCGGCGCGCGCATCGCCTCGTATCCGTCGAGCCGGGCAAATTTATAGAGCGCGGCGACACGGACGGGCTGAATTTCCTTGGCTATTGTCATGGCTATGCCACTAGACCGTGGTGAAAGCCGTTTCAAGGCAAAGCAGGAAGGGCGGTCAGGTGCGCGGCATCGCGACACGCCGAGCTTCGTGGACTTGGATCAACCCTTCTGCTAATCGGTTTAAAATGATCGAAATGGAGACCAGTATGACCAGCAAGACCGAAAAGCTCCTGTCGCTCCTCAACGGTCAGCCGGTTATCCCGGTGCTCAAGATCGCCAGTGTCGCCGATGCCGTGCCGCTCGCCCGCGCGCTTTCGCGCGGCGGCTTGAGGGCGATCGAGATCACTTTGCGCACGGCCGATGCGTTGGAGGCGATTCGCCGCGTCGCGGCCGAAGTTGAGGAAGCGGTCGTCGGCGCCGGCACCATCCTCGACGCCAGGCAGTTCGATGAGGCAGCCAGCGCCGGCTCGAAATTCATCGTCAGCCCGGGCATCACCAGCCAGCTTCTCGACGCCGCCAAGGACAGCCCGGTGCCGCTGCTGCCCGGCGCCATCACGCCCGGCGAGATCATGGCCGCGCGCGAAGCCGGCCTGCGCTTCCTGAAGTTCTTCCCGGCCGAGCAGTCCGGCGGCATCGCGTCGCTGAAGGCTTTCGCCTCGCCGTTGGCCGACGTGAAATTCTGCCCGACCGGCGGCATAACGGCCAAGAACGCCGCCGACTATCTGAGCCTGCCCAACGTGATCTGCGTCGGCGGCTCGTGGGTGGCGCCCGACGATCTCATCAAGGCCGGCAGGTGGGACGAGATCGAAGCGCTGGCGCGTGAGGCGAGCAAGCTCAAGAAGTAATCCGTGCTTGCTTACTAGGGCAGCGGGCCGTTCTCATCGAAATAGCCGCCCGTCGGCCCGCCGGGCTCCAGCGTCGCCAGCCGCACGATGATCTCGGCCGCCTGTTGCACCGTGCGGCCACCTCTGTGCGCATTGAGGTCGGTCGCGGTATAGCCGGGCGCGGCCGCATTGACCATGATGCCGCGCGGTGCGAGCTCCCGGGCGAAGGCCAGTGTTACGGCGTTGAGCGAGGTCTTGGAGCTGCCATAGCCCATGACATTGGGCGACTGGCTGTTGCCGGACGCGCGCGCCAGCGATCCGAGATAGCTGCTCACCATGACGATGCGGGAAGCGGGCGATGCCGCGAGCAGCGGCAGGAACGCCTGGGTGACCCGCACTGGGCCGAAGACGTTGACGTCGTAGGTGGCTTTCATGTCCGCGACATCCTCGCGGCTCGGCGGCCGCTGGTAGCGGCCGTCCGGGCCTAGCGCCTCGACATAGCCGGGCGCGATGCCGGCATTGTTGACCAGCACGTCCAGGCTGGGAGTCTGCGCCGCGACGGCTTTGGCCGCCGCCGCCACGCTGCCGTCGCTGGCGACGTCGAGTGCGAGCCACTCGACGTCCAGCCCCTCGGTGCGCAGCGCTTGCGCCGCTGCTTCGCCGCGCTCGGCGTCGCGCGCCCCTAGCCAAACCTTGTAATCCAATGCCGCCAGCCGCCGGGCGGTCTCAAAGCCGATGCCCTTGTTGGCGCCGGTCACCAGCGCGTTCTTCATCGTCATGTCCATGTCTCCTTCTCGATGACCCAGAGATGACGTGAACCGGCTCGAGGCGCGCGCCAAAAGCTCTCAGCCTCTTGCCTAATCCTCTCAACCGGAAGTGAGTCACCACGTCAACTGGTTGCTTGGCCGCTGTGGATCGGCAATGTTGAAACGATGAACGAGGCGCTTCAGGAACTGATCTCGATCGCCGGCCGCCATGCGAATGGGCGGCGGACGAAGACGGCCATTCCCCGCGTCACGATCGGCCGCAGCGAGGTTCCGACGCCGCCGCTGCCCGAGCTTTGCCAGCCGACCACGCTGTTCGTCCTGCAGGGAGCCAAAACGGTGCTGATCGGCGACCGTACGCTCGCCTACAGCGCCGGCAGCTATTTCGTCTATGCGGTCGAGACACCCGCCACCAGCCAGTTGATCGAGGCGAGCGCCGCGCGGCCTTACATGGCCATCGCCTTCGCGCTCGATACCGAGTTGATCGCCGGCCTGCTCATCGACCACAAGCCGGCGATCGATGACGATAGCTTCGTGACCAATCAGGTCGATGACCTGCTGCTCGACGCATGGCGCCGGATGCTGCGGCTGCTCGACAGGCCGGCGGAGATACCTGTTCTTGCGCCCATGCTGGAACGGGAGATCGCATTCAGGCTGTTGCAAGGCCCGCAAGGCGAGAAGCTGCGCCAGTTCGCGCGCGCCGACGGCCGCCTTTCGCAGATCCGCCGCGCCACCGCTTGGATCCGCGCGCATTACAACGAGCCGATCGACGTGACGCAACTGGCCGAGCTGTCGCATATGAGCAATGCCGCCTTTCATCGCCACTTCAAGGCGGCGACGGCGATGAGCCCGATCCAGTATCAGAAGCAGCTTCGCCTGCTCGAAGCGCGCCATCTGCTGATCGCGCAACCAGGCAGCGCCGCGCAGGTTGCTTTCACCGTCGGCTACGAAAGCGCTTCCCAGTTCAGCCGCGAATATGCCCGCCAGTTCGGATTGCCGCCTGCGCGCGACGCCGCGCGGCTTCTGGCCAAGGGCGAAGCGGCCACGCTGGAAGTCGACTGAGCACCAGAGCGCGCCGCGATCCTCTAAAAACCGGCCGGCTTGCGCCGGCCGGGGCAGTCTTGAAACGCAACTATCTGCAGACCCTGACCTTCTCGACCACCTTGTGATGGTGACGCCAATGCGTCACCAGCTTGGTCGCGCAATGGTGCTTTCCGGTCTTGACGATCACGGTTTCGGCTTGCGAGGGAGCGACTACAGCCGATGCCGCAGCCAGCGCCAGAACTGACGCCAATACAATCTTCTTCATGAATATCCCCAGTTTGGAACGAGCCCGTTTTAACCCATCATTGGGCTCGGCGTTCCAACCTCACGGTAAGTTCAGCCTGGCGTGAACATGCACACACGAAACGCCGGTTCGGACATTGCCATGTCTGGTTCCCGCTCATGGATTCGAACCACGATTCACGCCTTCAAAGGGCGCTGTCCTACCATTAGACGAAGCGGGAAGACCGGCTGGTCAAAACGGGCGGCGGCGCATGCCGCGAAAGACAAAAGCCGCGCTGGCGGACCAACGCGGCTTTGCGGTGGTCACGCTGGCTCGCCTATTTCGTTTGGAAGCGCGCGACCGAGAGGAACTTCACCGCATTGCCGGTGAAACGGCTTGCGTCCGGCACCTGGCCATCCGCCTGGAAGCCGGCCGTGTACACTTCGCTCGGCGGCGTGTGCACGATGTTGTAGGCGTAGCGAGGCGCTGTCGTCGGATCGGAAACCGAGGCGATGTTGACGCCGCTGCCCAGCGCCCAGCGCGCGGCCTGCGGCGGCGTCGCCACCACCACGGCCTTGGGTCCTGGCTTCAGGTCGTGGGCGGACGCCCTGGCTTCCTTGGCCGTCGTCTTCACACCGCCGCCGATCGCCTGCGCGGGATCGGTCCCGGCCGGCAGGGCGGCGATGGCTTTGCGCGGCGAGGCCGCATCGACGCCTGACGGATCGTTGAAGGCGGAGCGAGGCTCCGGTTCGGTCAGCGACGCCAGCTGATATTCGGCGCCGCCGCCGTCGACCCCGACGGTCGCATTGGCCTGTTCGAGGACAGCCTTGACCTCATCCTGCTTGCCGGGCTGCGGCCGGGCGGTCGGCAGCACGGAGAACGCATCGGTCGCGCTCTTGTCCTGCGAAGCCGTTTCGGCCAGCGCCAGAAGGACGTTCTTGTCCTTCGGCGCAAGTTCCGCCGGCGTCGAGCGGTCGGGGCGCCAGGTCGGCAGCGGGATGTTGTTGACCGCCACCTGCGCCGGATCGGTGCTCGCGGCCTCGGCGGCGCTGGCCGCGCCGAACGGAACCTTGTCCGGCACCGGCGCCTGTGCCGTCGAAACCGCCTGCTCCGTCGTCGCCGAGGCGTCGGCCATGGCGAACGGCACGTTCTGCGGCGTCTGCTGGCCGACATCGACCTTCGGACGCGGCGCGAAGTCGGGCAGCGGAACTTCCTTGGGCGGCAGCGCGGCAATGATCGTCTCGGGCGTATCCTGCTCCGGCTGCTGCGAATCGTCGGCGCTGTCATCCGCGATCTGCGGGATATTGGCGCGCTTGGCATCCTTCGGCGAAACGATCGCGATACCCGGAAGATTGCTGGTGCGGGCCGTGGCAGCGCTCGCGACCTGAACCTGCTTCACAGTCTTCTGCCGCGGCGCCGGGGCGCTGTCGTCGGCCTCGTCGTCGGCTTCGTCGGCGCCGCCGCCGCGGAACCAGGCGAACAGGCCGCCGGACCGCTTGGTCGAGCCACCGGCGCTGGCCAGCTCGATATTGGGCGTGCCGGCGCCCTTACGCGCCTGATAAGCGGCCATCGCCTGCTCATAGCCAGGCAGCGGCCTGCCGTCGCTCGGCACATGCAACGTCTTGCCGTTCGGGAACAGGCTGACCAGCTCCTGGCGGCTGATGCCCGGCCAATGGCGCACATTGCCGACATCCATATGCACGAAGGGCGAGCCGGAGGTCGGGTAATAGCCGACGCCGCCGCCCTGCATCTTGAGGCCGATGTTGCGCAGCTTCTTCAGCGGCACGCCGGGGATGTAGAAGTCCATCGCCTTGCCCAGCATGTGCTGGCTCTTCTCGGCGACGCCGCGGCTGCGCGAGCGCAGCATCGCGTTGGTCGATGGCGAGCGATAGCCGCAGACGACCTGGATATAGTCGGTGGCTCCGCTTTCGCGATAGGCTTCCCAGACGAGGTCGAGCAGCCGCGGATCCATCTTGGTCGGCTCGTTGCGCCGCCAGTCGCGCAGGATGATGTTGATCTTGCGCAGGCCTTCCGGATCGTAGCGGCCGTTGCGCTTGTAGACGATCTCGGCCTTCTCGTGCGTGTGCAGGTGATAGAGCTTGAGCGTGCGCACCTCAGCCCTGGCGCCCGGCATCGTCGCGGACAGGAACCCGACGGCCAAAATCACGAACGTCAGCCACCTCGGCCAGACGCTCATGTGAAAATGCCGCCCGTTTTTGTGTCGTTCGATTTTGTTCAAATCAAATGGCTTTCAGGCTGCCGTTTGTCCCCGGATTTGACCAAACGGATGCGTGGTTTTCACATCCGAATATCGATCCTAATGGTTAATCATCGTTTATTGAAGCCGAAATGCGGTAACACCGTGGCGATATCCCGTCAAAAATGATGCACAGCATTTCGTGGTAAACCGCTGGTTTAGATCAAGAATCCGGCCTCGGCCAGAACACGATCTGTTACCGTTAGCGTTAATGCGTGATCCTCGGCAACGCCAACCGCTGAAAACCCAGGATTTTCCTGTCAAAAGCGACAATTTGACTCGGATTTTAGGCGGGCAGGCTGGCTCGGAGCTTGCCTGTCACGAGGCGAGCCGGTCGACGCGACCCGCTTCGGGATCAATGCCATATTCCTTCAACTTGCGGTAGAGCGTCGAGCGGCCGATACCCAACCGGCGGGCGACCTCGCTCATCTGGCCGTTGTAATGGTCGATCGCGAGCTTGATCATCTCGAGCTCGACGTCGGCCAGCGCCCGAACATTGCCGCGCTCGTCGAGCGCACGAAGCGTTCCGAAGCGCGGCTGCGGCCTGGCCGGCGCCTCGCCGTCGGACACGCCAGCCCCGGTCGCATCGGCAACGGTCTCGTCCGTTTGCCGGGTCGCGTCCTCGGTCGTTTCGACGACGGCGGATGCCGGCTCCGCTCCGAGATTGACCGTGCCTTCCACCTGCGCCCGTATCTGCGGGAACTCCTCCTCGGTCAGCACATCGCCCTCGGCGAGCACCGACGCCCGGAAGACCGCATTCTCCAGCTGGCGGATGTTGCCCGGCCAGTCATAGGCCTGCAGCATCGCAAGCGCCGTGGCCGATATGCCCGCAAGGCGCCGGCGCGGATCGGTCGGAGCGATCTTTTCCATGAAATGGCGGACAAGATAGGGAATGTCGTCGCGGCGGTCGCGCAGCGGCGGCACGAAGATCGGGTAGACGTTCAGCCGGTAGAACAGGTCCTCGCGGAACTTGCCATCCTTGACCTGCTGCAGAAGGTTGCGGTGCGTGGCCGAGATCAGGCGGATATCGACCTTGACGGTCGAGCGGCCGCCGACCGGATCAACCTCGCCTTCCTGCACGGCGCGCAAGAGCTTGACCTGGACGTCGAGCGGCAGATCGCCGATTTCGTCGAGGAACAGCGTGCCGGAATTCGCCTCGACGAATTTGCCGGTGTGCTTCTCCGTTGCGCCGGTGAAGGAGCCCTTCTCGTGGCCGAACAGGATCGATTCGACGAGATTATCCGGGATGGCGCCGCAATTGACGGTGACGAAGGGCTTCGAGCGGCGGTCGCCGCTGCCCTGGATGGCGCGCGCCACCAGCTCCTTGCCGACGCCGGACTCGCCTTCGATCAGGATCGGAATGTTGGAGGCCGCTGCTTTCTGCCCGAGGCGTATCACCCGGTCCATCGCCGGGCTGCGCGTGATCAAGTCCTTGAAGGTGAGATGGCCGCCGCCGCGCCGCCGCGAGGCGCGCTTCATCTCGTCCTCGACGGCTTCCACCTTGAGCGCGTTGGAGATTGCGGTCTGGAGGCGGTCGGGCGATGCCGGCTTGACGACGAAATCGAAGGCGCCGTGCCGCATCGCCGAGACGACCGTCTCGATGCCGCCCTGCGCCGTCTGGACGATGACGGGAACGTCGATGGCGCGCTCGCGCATCGCCTTCAGCACGCCGATGCCGTCGAGGCCGGGCATGACGAGGTCGAGGATGACGACGGAGACCTCGCGCGCGTTCGGCCCGTCGAGCACGTCGAGACCGGCCTCGCCGCTATCCGTGACGATCGCGGTGTGGCCGAACTTGGTCAACGCGGCCTCGACAAGCCTGCGCTGCACCGGATCGTCATCGACTATGAGTATGGAACCTGTCATGACTGTTTGAGTTGTCCGCCCGAGAAATCCCCATGGATCATCTTGGCACAGGGTTCTAAATAAGGTTTCAAAAAACCCGGTGAACGAATTCCTTAGGATTTGACCGGCTTCTCCTTTCCCTTTGATTCTGGCCCGTTGGTTCAAAAGAGGTATCGCTGATGCGCATGATGTTTGGTCGGCGGCTTGCGGCGCCAGCGTCCGGCCAGGGTGCCGCAGGGCTTGGCGACCTGCCGGAGTGGAATCTCGCCGATCTCTATTCCGGCATGGAAGCGCCCGAGTTGAAGCGCGACATCGCCAAGGCGGCCAGCGACGCCGTCGCCTTCGAGACCCGCTGGAAAGGCACGCTGGCCGCGGAAGCCGGGCGCGGCGGCGCCGGCCGGCTGGGCGAGGCGCTGCAAACCTATGAGGCGCTCGAGGAGCTGATCGGCCGCATCGTCTCCTATGCCGGCCTCGTCTACGCCGGCAACACCGCCGATCCGCAGCGCGCCAAGCTCTATGGCGACGTCCAGGAGAAGATGACGGATGCCAGCGCGCATCTTCTGTTCTTCGCGCTCGAGCTCAACCTGATCGACGACGCGGCGATCGAAAGCGCTTTGGCCGCCGACAAGGCCTTCGGCCACTACCGGCCCTGGGTGCTCGACCTCAGGAAGGACAAGCCCTACCAGCTCGAGGACCGTGTCGAGCAGCTGTTCCACGAAAAGTCGGTGACCGGACGCGGCGCGTGGAACCGCCTGTTCGACGAGACGATGACCGACCTGCGCTTCGACATCGACGGCGAGGAGCTGACGCTGGAGCCGGCGCTCAACCGGTTGCAGGATGCCAATGGCGAGGTTCGACGCCGCGCCTCCGAGGCGCTCGCCGCCACGTTCCGCAAGAACCTGCGCACCTTCACCCTCATCACCAATACTTTGGCCAAGGACAAGGAAATCTCCGACCGCTGGCGCGGCTTCCAGGACATCGCCGACTCGCGCCACCTTGCCAACCGCGTCGAGCGCGAGGTGGTCGACGCGCTGGCGGCGGCCGTGCGCGAGGCCTATCCGCGGCTGTCGCATCGCTATTACGCGATGAAGGCGCGCTGGCTCGGCATGGAGGTGATGAACCACTGGGACCGCAACGCGCCGCTGCCGGAGACGCCGCAGGCGGTGATCAGCTGGGACGACGCCAGGGACACCGTGCTCTCCGCCTACCAGCGCTTCTCGCCCGACATGGCCGAAATCGCCCGCGGCTTTTTCGATCGCAGATGGATCGACGCGCCGGTCAGGCCGGGCAAGTCGCCCGGCGCCTTCGCCCATCCGACGGTGCCGTCGGCGCATCCTTACGTGCTGCTCAACTACATGGGCAAGCCGCGCGATGTGATGACGCTGGCGCATGAACTCGGCCATGGCGTGCACCAGGTGTTGGCCGCCGGCCAGGGCGCGCTGATGGCCTCGACGCCGCTGACGCTGGCCGAGACCGCCTCCGTCTTCGGCGAGATGCTGACCTTCCGCTCGCTGCTCGAGCAGACCGGAGACAAACGCGAGCGCAAGGCCATGCTCGCCCAGAAGGTCGAGGACATGATCAACACCGTCGTGCGCCAGATCGCCTTCTATGAGTTCGAGCGCAAGGTGCATGCCGAGCGAAAGAACGGAGAACTGACCTCGGACAGGCTCGGCGAATTCTGGCTGGAGGTGCAGGCCGAGAGCCTGGGACCGGCAATCAAGCTGCGTGAGGGCTATGAGGTCTTCTGGACCTACATCCCGCATTTCATCCACTCGCCTTTCTACGTCTATGCCTATGCCTTCGGCGATTGCCTGGTGAACTCGCTCTACGCCGTCTACCAGAACGCCGAGCGCGGCTTTCAGGAGAAGTATTTCGAGATGCTGCGCGCCGGCGGCACGAAGCATCACTCCGAGCTTCTGGCGCCCTTTGGCCTGGACGCCACCGATCCCGCTTTCTGGCAGATCGGCCTTGGCGTGATCGGTTCGCTGATCGACGAGTTGGAGGCGCTCGAGAGTTGACGACAGCAACGGCGCGCACATCGGTCGCAATAATTTAGTCGATACGCATATTAGCAAAGATCTATTCTTGCCCTAAATAGCTGTTCTTGAATAATTCTCCGGCACATTTTTCAACTAGCTTTCGACAAGCCATATGATAGCGTCCGGCTTCAAGCTCAGCCGGACGCATCGCGTAGGCCAGAGATGGCTGGTCGCGGCGCCACGGCGAATGCGATGATGGCCGTCGGCTCCGGACAAGGCCGAACGCCGATGGCTCGATTGAAGCCGGCGGTTCCGCCAACCACGGAACCTTTGACGATCCTTGGCGTGCGCTCGCCTTTCCGGGCCTCGGCCGACAGATCGGACTGGAGAGGGAAATGAGCACTTTCTTCTACATGCTCCTGGCGTTCGTTGTGGGTATCCTGGTTGGCTGGTTCATCTGGGGCCGCCTACGCGGCGAACTCGACAGCCTGCGTGGCGATCTCGACCGCACACGAAGCGAGCGCGACAGGCTGCGCGCCGACAGCGATCGCTTGAAGGGCGAGCTCGACGCCTGCGGCCGTGCCCGCGCCGATCTCGAAAGCCGGCTGCGCGACGCGCCTTCCGCCAAGGGCGGCGCCGACAAGGCCGCCACGCCGGCTCCGGCGGCGCTGATGTCGACCCCCGCGACCGCGACATCGGCGGCAAAGGCCGCTCCGGCGAAGTCGGCCGCCGCGAAGAAGCCAGCGGCAACGAAGACTGCAGCCAAAGCCGCCGCGCCCAAGAAGGCGGCGGCGCCCGCGGCCAGGAAAGCCGCCGCGCCGCAGGCCGCGGCTGGCAAGCCAGACAATCTGCGCCGCCTCATCGGCATCGGCCCGGTCAACGAAAGACTGCTCAAGGGTCTGGGCGTCACCACCTATGCCCAGATCGCCGCCTGGACCGAGGCCGACGTGAAGCGCGTCGAGGAAGTGCTCAACTTCGATGGCCGCATCGCGCGCGAAAAATGGATCGAGCAGGCGAAATTGCTGGCCGCCGGCGACGAGGCCGAATTCGCCAGGCAGTTTCCGACGGCTGGCACCGCCAGCAACAGCTGAGCAACTTGCCCGGTCGGCGGCAAGACGGCGTCCTTGCGGGCGCCGTCTTTGTTTTGGGCCAGCCACCTTTGCGCCGCCCGACGCCGCTCTCTCGATTGCGCCTCGCCGGCCCCCCATATAGAGCGGTCGACTTAGAGCAATTTCAGGAAAAGTGTGTAGCGGTTTTCCGTTCGAAATTGCGCCAAACAAAGAGATTGTCCGCTTCCAAGGCTCATGTCCCTGCCCGCAGCCATTTTCCGCAACGACGCGACCGCTCGTCAGTTGGTCTTCGGACAACCGCGCGAGATCATCGCCGCCAACGATGCGGAAGAGTTCACCCCCGCGCTTGAAAGGGCCCAGGCTGCTTCCGATGCCGGCAAATGGCTGGCAGGCTATTTCTCCTACGAAGCCGGTTACCTGCTCGAGCCGAAACTGGTGCCGCTGCTGCCCCAAGGCCGCCGCGCGCCCTTGGTTTGCCTCGGCGTCTTCGATGCGCCCGTCGAGCAGGCCGTGCCGCAAAATGCTGGACAGGCCAGCAACGGCCCGATCTTCGACGCCAGGGCGACATGGTCCGCCGAGGACTATGCCGGCCGCTTCGCGCGCCTTCACAACCACATCCGCAAGGGCGACTGCTACCAGGGCAACCTCACCTTCCCGGTCCGTGCGCAATGGTCCGGCGATCCGCTCGCCGCCTTCGACGCGCTGACGGAACGCCAGCCGGTCAAATACGGCGCGCTGGTCTCGCTCGGCGATCCGATCGTGCTCTCGCGCTCGCCCGAATTGTTCTTCGAGATCGATGCCGACGGCATGATCGAGACGCACCCGATGAAGGGCACCGCGCCGCGCGGCGCGACCAAGGCCGAAGACGCGCGGCTGAAGGCCTTCCTGCGCAACGACGAGAAGAACCAGGCCGAGAACCGGATGATCGTCGACCTTTTGCGCAACGACATCTCGCTGATCAGCGAGGTCGGCACGCTGGACGTGCCGGAACTGTTCCGCATCGAGACCTACCCGACGGTGCATCAGATGGTGAGCCGCGTGCGGGCGAAACTTCTGCCCGGTATCGGCATCCGCCAGGTCTTCGCCGCGCTCTTCCCTTGCGGCTCGATCACCGGCGCGCCGAAGATCCGCGCCATGGAAATCCTGCATGAGCTGGAAGATGCGCCGCGCGACGTCTATTGCGGCGCCATCGGCTGGATCGCGCCTGGCGGCAGGATGCGTTTTTCGGTGGCGATCCGCACCATCTCGCTCTTTGCCGACGGCGAGGCCGTCTACAATGTCGGCGGCGGCGTCGTCTTCGATTCCACCGCCGAGGAGGAGTATCGGGAGTGTCTGTTGAAAGCGCGCTTCGCGATGGGAACGGTGCCGGCTTCGAGCTGATCGAGACCATGCGCTGGGAGCCCGGCTCGGGCTTCCAGCGCTTCGAGCGCCACCTTGCCAGGCTTTATGCGTCCGCCGCCGAACTCGGCTTCGCTTGCGATCCGGGACGGATCGGCGAGGTGCTTTCGAACACCGTCAGCGGACACGGAGTTGCCATGCGCGTGCGCCTCGCCTTGCAGCGCAATGGCGAAGCGACGGCCGCCGCCCAAGCCTATGAACCGCTGCCAGCCGACAAGGTCTGGCGGTTGCAGCTGGCGCGCATCCGTCTCGATTCCGCCAACACGCTGCTGCGCCACAAGACAAGCCTGCGCCAGGTCTACACGCATGCGCGCGCCGAATATCTCGCCACCCGCGCCGACGAAGTGCTTTTGGCCAATGAGCGCGGCGAGCTCTGCGAGGGCACGATCACCAATCTCTTCGCCGATTTCGGCGACGGCCCGCTCGCCACGCCCCGCCTCGACTGCGGCCTTTTGCCTGGAATATTGCGCGGCGCGCTTCTGGACGAAGGCCGCGCCGTGGAAGCAATCTACAGCTTCGACGATCTGAGGGCGGCGAAGGCGATCTTCGTCGGCAACTCGCTGCGCGGGCTGATCCCGGCGCGGCTTGGCTGACCGCGCTGGAGACACAAACTGGATAGCACCCAAACAGGCATGACCGTCCGCCAGCCGACCCACACGCCCTATGACGGTTCCTCGAAGCTCTTCGCTATCGGGCTGAAGCCGCTCGATTTCGACCGCTGGATCGAGGTCGACGGATTCCTGCTGCCGCATCTGGCCGAAAAGCAACGCCTCTACGCGGACCTCCCGGAAAAGGTCTTTGTCGAGGAAGACGGCACAAGCGACGCTCAGCGCGAAGTGCTGGACCTGCTCGTCGCGCATCTCGAAGCCGCGCATCCTGGCACGCACCGCCGTAGCGGAGTGAACGTCGAGCCGATCGGTTTCGAGGGGACAATCGACAGGCTGCCTCCTGCCCTGCGCGAAGCGCCGCTGGCAAAGGCCTCGCTGCTCGTCCAGGAAGACCTGATCCTGATGCGTCGCGACGAGCACGGCTGGCGGCTGGCGGCCGGTTCGCTCTGCTTTCCTTCGTCCTGGTCGTTGCGGGAGAAATTCGGCAAGCCGCTGCAGGAGATCCACGAGCCGGTGCCCGGTTTCGGCCCCGGCACGCGGCCGGCCGAGCTCATCAACCGCATGTTCGACGGCCTGCAGGGCCAGGCGGTCGAGCGCTTCAACTGGTCGATCCAGGCCGATGACAGGCTTTATCACCCGCTCTCCAATGTCGAGCGTATCGACCGCGCCACCAACCGCCCAAGCCGCTTCCCCGACGGCGACGTCAACGCCCACGCCTTCATCCGCGTCGAACGCCAGACGCTGCGCAAGCTTCCTGTATCGCGCGACATCCTCTTCACCATCCGCATCCATCTCGATCCGCTCAAGGTGCTCGAAGCCCATCCAGACCGGGCAACGCTGGCCGCCTCCTTCGCGGAGCAACTCCTGGCCCTCGACCAGCAGCAGCTCGACTACAAGGGCCTGACCGCCGACCGCGACCGGCTGGTCGCATTCCTCGACGGTATCGCCGGATCGGCTTAACCACGCCGCCAAACCGGCTTACCCGCGATTGGCGCTTTTCGCTGGTTTATGACAATGATCTGTGGTGTAGCGCTTGGCCGTCGGGCCAAAGGCGCCCGGTTTTGCGCGTGTTTGAAGGAGTGTGCGAAAAAATGGCGAATGAAAACTGGCCCGTTTACGGTGAAATCACCGGTCCTGTCGTGATGATCGGCTTCGGCTCGATCGGGCGGGGAACGCTGCCGCTGATCGAGCGCCATTTCAAGTTCGACAAGTCGCGCATGACGGTCATCGACCCGCGCGACACCGACCGCAAGCTGCTCGACGAGCGCGGCATAACCTTCATGCAGGACGCGGTGACCGAGAAGAATTACAAGAAGCTGCTCACGCCGCTTCTGACCAATGGCGGCGGCCAGGGCTTTTGCGTCAACCTGTCGGTCGACACCGGCTCGGTGGACCTGATGAGACTGTGCCGCAAGCTCGGCGTGCTCTACATCGACACGGTCGTGGAGCCGTGGCTCGGCTTCTATTTCGACGCCGAGGCTGACAATGCCAGCCGCACCAACTACGCGCTGCGCGAGGCGCTGATCAAGGAAAAGCAAGACAAGCCCGGCGGCCCGACGGCGGTCTCCACCTGCGGCGCCAATCCCGGCATGGTCTCCTGGTTCGTCAAGAAGGCGCTGGTCAATCTCGCCACCGATCTCGGTTTCGAGTTTTCCGAGCCCGCGCAGGAAGACCGCGAGGGCTGGGCAAGGCTGATGAAGAAGGCCGGCGTCAAGGGCATCCACATCGCCGAGCGTGACACGCAGCGCACGAAGAAGCCGAAGCCGATGAACGTGTTCTGGAACACCTGGTCGGTCGAGGGCTTCATTTCGGAGGGCCTGCAGCCGGCCGAGCTTGGCTGGGGCACGCATGAAAACTGGATGCCGAAGAACGGCAAGAAGCACAAGCACGGCTCCAAGGCGGCGATCTATCTGGAACAGCCCGGCGCCAACACGCGCGTGCGCAGCTGGTGCCCGACGCCGGGCGCGCAATACGGCCTCCTGGTGACGCATAACGAGTCGATCTCGATCGCCGACTTCTTCACCGTGCGCTCCAAGAAGGGCAAGGTCCAATACCGCCCGACCTGCCACTATGCCTACCATCCCTGCAACGACGCCTTGCTGTCGCTGGACGAGATGTTCGGCGCCGCCGGCAAGCCGCAGCCGGTTCACCACGTGCTGGACGAGAACGAGCTGGTCGATGGCGTCGACGAGCTCGGCGTGCTGCTCTACGGCCATGACAAGAACGCCTATTGGTACGGCTCGCAGCTTTCGCTGGCCGAGGCGCGCAAGCTCGCCCCCTACCAGAACGCCACCGGCCTGCAGGTGACCTCGGCGGTCCTCGCCGGCATGGTCTGGGCGCTAGAGAATCCGACCGCCGGCATCGTCGAAGCCGACGAGATGGATTATCGACGCTGCCTCGAAGTGCAGTCACCTTATCTCGGACCGGTCAGGGGCTATTACACCGACTGGACGCCACTGGATAACCGGCCGGGCCTCTTCCCCGAGGACCTGGACAAGAACGATCCGTGGCAGTTCCGCAACATCCTGGTCCGATAGCAGCGGGATCTACTGCTCTCACCGCCTTGCAATCGCCCGGAAATCGGGCGATTGAAAAAGCGCGGCCTAGAGCGACGTGCGTCCATCCGGACGCACTAAGTACGCTCTAGCACTTTGAATGAACGCATCGTGCTTTCCGAAAATCGGAAGCCGATTTTCGGGCCGATGCGAGAGGAGAGGATTTTCATCATGACCATTGCGCGCAAACTGCTTTCGGCAGGCGCCGCGGCAAGCCTTCTGGCTGCGGCCGCCTGCACCACCACCGGCCCCTCGGAACCCCCGCCCATGGCGGCCCCCAAAGGCGTCGAGGGCAATTGGATCGACGCCAAGGGCACCGGCCTGTCGACCTTCGCAGGCGGCAAATTCACCACCGTCGCCACCGACACCGGCCAGAAGCTGTCGGAAGGCAGCTACACCATGACCGGGGCGACCTCGGTCGAGATCCACGGCACCTCGCTGATCCGCCAGACGCCGGTCAGCTTCAACTGCCTGATGGTCTCCACCAGCCAGCTCAACTGCACCAGCGCCAGCGGCCAGAATTTCGTGCTGACGCGCCGGGCTTGAGGGCTTGCGAATATTCGATCCACAGGGACGGCGGCGCGAGCCGCCGTCCCTTTTTTGTGCCGGCAAACATCTCCCTGATTTGCGCTTGCATCGGCCGGGACCCGATGTGAACATGATCCGAGGCTGACTGTTATTTTCCGGTCAAGCGAGGGCATTAGACACCTTGAAGGTCAGCTCATCCGGGAGACGAAGATGAAGAAGATTGCCGCGATTCTAGCCCTGTCGGCCTCGGCGCTCGGCCTGTCGGCAGGCGTGTCTTTTGCCGACTACACGCTGAACATCCTGCATTTCAACGATTGGCACAGCCGCATCGAAGGCAACAACAAATACGAGTCGACCTGTTCGGCCGACGAGGAGACCAAAGGCGAATGCATCGGCGGCGCCGGACGGCTGATCACGGCGATCGCCGAGGAGCGCAAGAAGCTCGAAGGCCAGAACGTGCTGCTGCTCAATGCCGGCGACAGCTTCCAGGGATCGCTGTTCTACACCACCTACAAGGGCGCGGCGGAAGAGGAATTCCTCAATCAGATCAAGCCCGACGCGGTGACGCTCGGCAACCACGAATTCGACGACGGCGAGAGCGCCCTGGTGCCTTACCTCGACAAGGCGAAGTTCCCGATCGTCAGCGCCAATGTCGTGCCCAACGACAAGTCCGGCGCCAAGGACAAGATCAAGCCTTCGATCGTCGTCGAGGTCGGCGGCCAGAAGATCGGCATCGTCGGCGCCGTCACCAACGACACGCCGGAACTCGCCTCCCCCGGCCCGAACATCGCCATCACGGATGACGTCAAGGCGATCACCGCCGAGGTCGAGAAGCTCAAGGGAGAAGGCATCAACAAGATCATCGCGGTCACCCATATCGGCTACCGGCGCGAGCGCGACGTGATCGCCAAGATCCCGGGTATCGACGTGGTGGTCGGCGGCCACAGCCACACGCTCTTGTCGAACACCGATCCGAAGGCCGAGGGACCGTACCCGACGATGGTCGACAACCCGGACGGCTACAAGGTGCCGGTCGTGCAGGCGGCGTCCTATTCGAAATATCTCGGCGAGTTCAAGGTCGTGTTCGACGACAATGGCAACGTCAAGGAAGCCAGCGGCGCCCCGATCCATCTCGACAAGTCGGTCACGCCCGATCCCACTGTGCTTGCCCGCATCAAGGAGCTCGGTGCGCCGATCGAGGCGCTGAAGAACAAGGAGGTGGCCGAGACCACCAAGGCGATCGACGGCAGCCGCGAGAATTGCCGCGCGCGCGAATGCGAGATGGGCAATCTCGTCTCCGACGCCATCCTCGACCGCACCAAGGGCCAGGGCGTCGAGATCGTCATCTCGAACGGCGGCGGCCTGCGCGCCTCGATCGATCAGGGCACGGTGACCATGGGCGAGGTGCTGACCGTGCTGCCGTTCCAGAACACGCTGGCGACCTTCAAGATCTCGGGCAAGGACCTGGTCGCCGGCCTCGAAAGCGGTCTAAGCCAGGTCGAGGACGGCGCCGGCCGCTTCCCGCAGGTCGCCGGGCTGAAATATTCCTTCGACAAGTCGGTCGCGCCCAACGCCGGCCGCGTCAAATCGGTCGAAGTGATGGAGAACGGCGCCTGGGCGCCGATCAATCCGGACAAGCAATACCTCGTCGCCACCAACAATTATGTCCGCCAGGGCGGCGACGGCTACAAGGTGTTCGCCGAGAAGGCCACGGACGCCTATGACTACGGCCCGGGCCTCGAGCAGGTGGTGGCCGATTATCTCGGCGCGCATCGCCCCTACACGCCGAAGCTCGACGGCCGCATCACCGAGATCGCGGCAACGACGGCGACGGCCGAACCGGCCAAACCCGCCGAACCGGCAAAGCCTGCCGAAACCGCTCCCGCCGCCACCCAGGCGCCTGCGGCCGAAGCGGCAAAACCGGCCGAGGCTGCGCCGGCAAGCAGCGAACCGGCGATGCCGGCCTTGCCTTCCGGTTCGAGCGACATTGCCGGCACGCCGCCGGCCGTTTCGGCTGAAACCGCCCCTGCCGCCCCCGCCGAGACCGCAAAGCCGGCCGAGGCGGCGCCCGCGGCACCGGCAGCCGAACCGGCAAAGCCGGCCGAGGCCGCCCCGGCAACCCCTGCCCCCGCCGCCGAGCCGACCAAGCCCGCCGAAACCAAGCCGGCAGAAACCAGCCACACCGTCGCCGCCGGCGATACCTATTGGGACCTGGCGAAAAAAGCCTATGGCGACGCCACCAAGTGGAAGCTCATCTCCGAAGCCAACAAAGATTATAGGCCGCGGCGCCTGCCGCTCGGCGCGACGCTGACCATTCCGCCGGCCGCGAAGTAATCGGTCATCCGGATTCATCGCACCCGCCCGGACAACCGGGCGGGTGTTCCTTTTCCAGGCCCAAACACGATAAGGTGCGGCCAGACGCGGCATTGAAACCCGGCAGGGCATCGCTAGTTTCGCGGCGCGACCGGAGATTGTTGATGACGCTTGCCAGCCCTACCGATGCCAGAACCGCGAAGGCCGCCGGTCTGCAGCCGTCGGGCGCCGCGCCGGTCAGGCCGGGCAAGATCGGCATCATGCTGGTCAATCTCGGCACGCCCGACGGCACCGACTTCAAGCCGATGTGGCGCTACCTGCGCGAGTTCCTCTCCGACCCGCGCGTCATCGAGCTCAACAAGGCCATCTGGTATCCGATCCTCTATGGACCGGTGCTGACCACCCGGCCGAAGAAGTCCGGCGCCAACTACGCCCGTATCTGGAACCGGGAGATGAACGAATCGCCGCTGCGCACGTTTACGCGCGCTCAAGGTCAGAAACTCGCCACCGCGCTCGCCGATCTGCCCGATGTGGTGGTCGACTGGGCGATGCGCTACGGCAATCCCTCGACGGCAAGCGTCGCCCAAAGATTGGTCGAGCAGGGCTGCGAGCGCATCCTCACTTTCCCGCTCTATCCGCAATATTCGGCGACGACGACGGCGACGGCCAACGACCAGTTGTTCCGCGCGCTGATGAAGATCAGGCACGCGCCGGCGATCCGCAGCGTGCCGCCCTACTACGACGAGCCGGTCTATATCGAGGCGCTTGCCCGCTCGATCGAGAAGCACATCGCGACGCTCGATTTCGCGCCGGAAGTGGTGATCACCTCCTATCACGGCATCCCCAAACCCTATTCCGACAAGGGCGACCCCTACCAGTCGCATTGCCTGGAGACGACGCGGCTGCTGCGGGAGAGGCTCGGCTGGGACGAGAACAAGCTCATCACCACTTTCCAGTCGCGTTTCGGCGCGCAGGAATGGCTGCAGCCCTATACCGACGTCACGGTCGAGAAACTGGCCAAGGACGGCGTGAGATCCATCGCCATCGTCAATCCGGGCTTCTCCGTCGACTGCATAGAGACGCTGGACGAGATCGGCCGCGAAGCGGCCGAAACCTTCCATCACGCCGGCGGCAAGAACTTCGCCCATATCCCTTGTCTCAACGACAGCGCCGAAGGCATGGCGGTGGTCGAAGCGCTGGTGCGGCGCGAGCTTTCCGGCTGGGTGTGACCGGCTTCACCGACAGGCTTTGAAGCTGCTGCGCAAAACCCGCCTCTAAGCAATATTGGCGATCACCTGATTGTAACGTTGCGGAAACACACTTAAGTGATTCCGTGAGGTCGCCGCCTTTGAGGGAGAAACGAAATGGGCTTCAGCGGTTTCGATATTGCCATCATTGTTCTTGTTTTTCTGGTCATCATTCTGCTTTTCAAGGGCATCAGGACGGTGCCGCAAGGTTACAATTACACCGTGGAGCGCTTCGGCCGTTACACCAAGACGCTGACTCCCGGCCTCAACATCATCAACCCGATCTTCGAGCGCGTCGGCGCCAAGATGAACATGATGGAGCAGGTGCTCGACGTCCCGACGCAGGAGATCATCACCCGCGACAACGCCATCGTCGGGGTCGACGGCGTCGCCTTCTACCAGGTGCTGAATGCCGCCCAAGCCGCTTACCAGGTCGCCGGGCTGCAGAACGCCATCCTCAACCTCACCATGACCAATATCCGCACCGTCATGGGCTCGATGGATCTCGACGAATTGCTCTCGAACCGCGATGCGATCAACGAGCGGCTGCTGCGTGTCGTCGACGAGGCGGCGCACCCGTGGGGCATCAAGATCACCCGCGTCGAGATCAAGGACATCAACCCGCCGGCAAATCTGGTGGAATCGATGGGCCGCCAGATGATGGCCGAACGCGACAAGCGCGCCCAGATCCTGGCCGCCGAAGGCCTGAAGCAGTCGCAGATCCTCGAAGCCGAGGGCCGCAGGGAAGCCGCCTTCCGCGACGCCGAGGCGCGCGAGCGTTCGGCGGAGGCCGAAGCCAAGGCGACGCAGGTCGTGTCGGAAGCCATCGCCAAGGGCGACGTGCAGGCGATCAACTACTTCGTCGCGCAGAAATACACCGAGGCCTTGGCCAAGATCGGCTCGTCGAGCAACAACAAGATCGTGCTGATGCCGTTCGAGGCCTCGTCGCTGATCGGCTCGCTCGGCGGCATCGGCGAGATCGCCCGCGAAGTCTTCAGGGGCGACGGCCCGTCCGGCACGCCGCGGCAGGGCTCGCGTCCGCCGGTCGTGCGGCAGACCGACAGTTGAGGTGACCGCCGCAATTCCAGGGTGACACGGTTTTCCGTCCGGAATTGCGGCAAACAGAGAAATAGGACGGTTCCTCGTTTCCGTGAAACGAGGAACTGCTCCGGGTGGGAGAACATCGATGATCGACCGCATCGTTTCGGAACTCGGACCGTGGAACTGGATGGTTCTCGGCATCGTGCTCCTGGTGATGGAAGTCGTGGCGCCAGGCGTGTTCATGCTGTGGATCGGCATCGCCGCGCTGATCATCGGCGCCGTGTCGCTGGCGATCTGGGACGCGGCCTTCTGGACCTGGCAGGTTCAGGTCCTGGCCTTCCTCGTGCTGGCCGTCGTCTCGGCCTATGTCGGCCGGCAGATCGCCGTCAGCCGGGAGGGCAGCGTCGACCAGCCGCTGCTCAACCGCCGCGGCGCGCAGATGGTCGGCCGCACGGCGACCCTGGCCGAGCCGATCAAGAACGGCCGCGGCCGCATCCGGCTCGGCGACACGCTGTGGCGCGTCTCCGGTCCGGACCTGCCGGTCGGCGCGCAAGTGCGCGTGACCGGAGCGGCGGATACCGATCTGGAGCTGACCGTAGAGGCGATTTGATCGAGGACGCGTGCGGGGTGGCTTGCGGCGGGGACAGTCCGCTTTAAGCCGCGCCGATGCGCAGCAGGTCGTGGAAATGAACCACGCCCACCGGCAGTTTGTTTTTGATCACGACCAGCGCACCGATATTGTGCTCGTTGAGCATGGCGATCGCCGTGCCCGCCAGCGTCTGCGGATCGATCGTCTTGGGGGTGCGGGTCATGACCTCGTCGACGGTGACGTCGGCCAGATTGCGATGCAGATTGCGCGCGACGTCGCCGTCGGTGACGATCCCGACCAGCTTGCCGCTTGCATCGACGATGCAGACGCAGCCGACTTTCTTCTGCGACAGCGTCATCACCGCTTCCGGCATCTTGGTGCCGAGCAGGGCGAGCGGCACCTGATCGCCGGTTCGCATGATCTCCGACACCCGGGTCAGATTGGCGCCAAGCTGCCCGCCAGGGTGCAAGGTTCGGAAATGATCCGGCGTGAAGCCCCGCGCCTCGAGCAACGCTATCGCCAGCGCGTCGCCCATGACGAGTTGGAGCAGCGTCGATGTCGTCGGCGCCAACCCGTGCGGACAGGCCTCAGGCACGACCGGCAGCAGCAAAACCACATCCGCCGCCCTTGCCAGCGCCGAAGTTTCGCCCGAGGTGATGGCGATTAGCGGGATGGAGAAGCGCCTCGAATAGGCGACGATGCCCATCAGTTCCTTGGTCTCGCCCGACCACGACATGGCGATGATGGCGTCGTCCCTGGCGATCATGCCGAGATCGCCGTGATTGGCCTCCGCCGAATGGACGAAGAAGGCCGGCGTGCCGGTCGAGGCGAGCGTTGCGGCGATCTTGGCGCCGATATGGCCGCTCTTGCCGACACCAGTGACGATAACGCGGCCTTCGATCCGCGAGATCAGGTCGATCGCGGTGGCAAAAGGCTCGGACAGCCCGTTTGCGAGAGCGGCGGCAAGGGCCGCCACGCCGGCCTGCTCCGTCGCCACCGTTCTCAGCGCCGATTCGATCGCAGCCTGCCTGTCCGGCTGCTTTCTTTCTGGGGACCCCGCATGCATGGGCGAAGCGATTAGCGCTTTGCCGCGCCCCTGTCCAACGGAATTGCCTAAGGCCTCCGATTGGAGGGGCTCCGAGGCGGCTCTCTCAACCCTCCGTTAACCATCCGCATTTACGGTTCGGTAAGTATGGCGCAACCGCGCCGCGCAAGCAGTGGTGACGATGTCCGGGGGCCAGCCTGAAACGAAAATCGGTCGGAAGGGCATTGCCGTTGCAGCACTGCTGCTGACGGCAAGCGCGCTTGCCCTGCTGCGTCCGGCGCCTGCATTTTCGCAGGAAACCGAGCTGCGCGGCGAGGTCTCCGAATCGGCCATACTCGCCGACCAGCAGCGCAAGGCGAGGCAGTTGCGGGCGCAAGGGTCACTGGATCAGACACCGCCTGCGACCGCGGCCGCCCAGGACTCGGCACCGACGATCTATCAACCGGCAAGCCCCGGTGCCGTTCCCGATGACGATCAGACGGCGGGCGCGACGGACAGCATCTTCGACCAGCCGCAGGCAACGGACGATCCACTGGTCGATACGACGAAGCCGGCAAAACCGCGCCGGCCCTCGACGGCCGCTCAGCGTGCTCAGGACGCCAAGACCGACACCAAGGCGAATACCAAGACCGCCGACAAGAAGAAGGCCAAGAAGAAAGCGGGCGAGGCTACCGACAGCACCACCACTGCCGCGACCGCCCCCACAGGCGACAAGGCTGACGCGGCAGCGGCCGAGGACGACGGCAGCAATCGCCGCGCCGTCACCATCGACAGCGTCGACAAGCAGAAGCTCGACCCGGGCCAGGAGCGCACCGGATCGATCGATGGACAGAAGGTCAAGCCGGAGGAAGATCCCTTCGCTGCTCCCGGTGTCAAGGTCGGCACCTTTGTGTTCCGGCCAACGCTGGAGCAAGGCTTCACCGCGACGTCCAATGCCGATTCCAGCAGCACCGGCAAATCCGCGGTTCTGTCCGAGACGGCGCTGCGTTTCACCGCAACTTCCGACTGGCGCGAGAATTCGGCTCTGATCACCGGCTACGGCCAGTTCCGCAACACCGTCTCGGGCGAAAAGATCAACGACGCGCAGGGCCGCATCGAAGGCCAGCTCAATGTCGATCTCGACAACGAGCTGCGCGCCATCGCCAAGCTCGGCTATGAGGCAGCACCGGAATCGGCGTCCTCGCCGGATGCGATCGCCGGCGTCACCTCGCAGCCGCTGCGCCAGACCGTGGACGGCAGCCTGGGTCTTGAAAAGAGTGTCGGCAAGATGCGTTACGCGCTGACCGGCGCGGTCTCGCATGACTTCTACGGCGACGCCAATCTCTCAAACGGCACCACGGTCTCGCAGAAGGATCGCAACAACACGCTCTACACCGCCACTTTGCGCACCGGCTATGAGATCTCACCGGCGCTCACGCCCTTCACGGAAGTTGAAGTCGGCCGCAGGGTCTATGATCAGCGTCTCGATACCGACGGCTTTGAGCGCTCTTCGAAGCGGCTCGGGGCTCGCGCCGGCGTCGAGCTCGACATGGGCGAGAAGCTATCGGGTGAATTCTCCGTCGGCTGGTTGCGCGAGGCACTCGACGACAGCCGCCTTCCGGCAATCGCCGGGCCGTCCATCAATGCCGACCTCAAATGGTCGCCCGAGCGCGGCACCATCATCGGGCTCACCGGCAAGACCGATGTCGAGACCACCACGACGGCGGGCGAGAGCGGCGATATCCTCTACTCCGGCCGTCTGACAGGCGAGCGCCAGATCCGCGCCAATCTGACGGCAAACTCGGCGCTTGGCCTCGACTGGCGCGACTACACCGGCTCCGACGGCCACGATCTGATCCTGAGCGCCGAGGCCGGGCTGACCTGGTGGCTGAACCGCTATGCCGGCCTCACCACCAGGGTGCGGACGGAGAAGCTGACCAGCAACCTGCCTGGACGCGACTATACGGCCAACAGCGTCTATCTCGGACTGAAGGTCCAGCGCTGAAGAGTAGCGGCAATGGCCGTGAGCACCGGAAGCGCAGGAACCTGCCGTTCGCAGACCGGCCTCACCTGAATATCGGCATAGGCTAGAACGCCGCGCCGCGGCGCTCCGCCGGCCGCACCTCGTCGAGCAGCGTGCGGATGACGCCGGCCATGCTTCCGTTCATGTCGCTGCGCCATAGCGCGAAGGCGACATTGGCTTCGACGAAACCTTCCGGCGAGCCGCAATCGAAAGTGCGGCCCTTGTAGTGATAGCCGTAGAAGGGCTGCTGTTTCTCCAGCTTCAGCATCGCGTCGGTCAGCTGGATTTCGTTGCCGGCGCCGCGTTCCTGGCTTTCCAGGATGCCGAAGATTTCCGGCTGCAGGATGTAGCGGCCGTTGATGAAGAGGTTGGACGGCGCGGTGCCCTGTTTCGGCTTCTCCACCATGCCGGTGATGCGGAAGCCGTGATGGGTGTCCTCGCCGCGGCCGACAATGCCGTATTTATGCGCTTCCGCCGGATCGCATTCCTGCACGGCGATGATGTTGTTGCCGGTCTCGGCATAGAGCTCGACCATGTCCTTCATGCAGCTCTTTTCCGACTGCATGATCATGTCCGGCAAAAGCAAGGCGAACGGCTCGTTGCCGACCAGCTCGCGGGCGCACCAGACGGCGTGGCCGAGGCCCATCGGCACCTGCTGGCGCGTGAAGCTGGTCTGTCCCGGCGCCGGCTGCAACCGCTGCAGGCGGGCGAGCTGGTCGTCCTTGCCGCGCTGGGCGAGCGTGTCATAGAGCTCGAACTGGACGTCGAAATGGTCTTCGATGACCGCCTTGTTACGCCCGGTCACGAAAATGAAATGCTCGATGCCGGCCTCGCGCGCCTCGTCGACCACATACTGGATGACCGGCCGGTCGACGACGGTCAGCATCTCCTTCGGGATGGCCTTGGTGGCCGGGAGGAACCGCGTGCCGAGGCCGGCCACCGGGAAAACTGCCTTGCGAACGCGCTTCATGCTGACACCCCTGCGTTTGAGCCAATTATCCGCTCGGCGGCACGCTCCGCAATCCCCCCGAACATTTTCACGGCGGAATCATTTTCACGCCGGAATGTTGGATTAACGGCAAGCGTTCAATGTGAGAGCTAAAGCCGCGATACCTCTTTTCGTTCCCGGCGGCACCTATGGTAAACTAAATACTAACCCGGTTCGGCGTTGAATGATCCTTCCTGATTTGACGAAGGAGGAAATGATGTCCGTTCGCAACACCGCGAGGCGCCTGACGGCACTGGTAATGGCCGCCGGCCTCACGCTGGCCTTGCTGATGCCGGCCGGTCCCGCTTTCGCGGATGCCGGGTTCCGCCAATGGGTCGCGGGCTTCCGCTCCACCGCGGTGGCGGGCGGCGTTTCGGGCGCTGTCTACGATCAATCCATGAGAGGCATCGAGCCCGATCCGGTCGTGCTGGAAAAGGCCCGCACCCAGCCGGAATTCACCGCGCCCGCCTGGGACTATTTCGACAACCGCGTGCACGACCAGGCGGTCGCCAACGGCCAGGCGATGGCGAGGAAATGGAAGCCGTGGCTCGATCGCATCGAGGCGCGGTTCGGTGTCGACCGCAACATCCTTCTGGCCATCTGGTCGATGGAATCGAATTATGGCGAGACGCTCAAGCGCGACGACATCATGCGCAACGTCATCCGTTCGCTGGCCACCCTTGCCTATGGCGATCCCAAGCGTTCGAAATATGCCCGCACCCAGTTGATCGCGGCGCTGAAGATCCTGCAGACCGGCGACATCGACGAGAGCCATCTGATGGGCTCCTGGGCCGGCGCGATGGGTCAGACCCAGTTCATTCCGACCAGCTATCAGCGCTATGCGGTCGACATGGACGGCAACGGCAGGCGCGACATCTGGAATTCGATCCCCGACGCGCTGGCGACCTCCGCCAACCTTTTGAAAAAGAATGGCTGGCAGGCGGGCAAGACCTGGGGCTATGAGGTAACCATACCCGCCGGCAAGCTGCCCGGCGGCGCAAAGACGATCGCGCAGTGGCAGGCGCTCGGCGTCGTCAGGGCCAATGGCAAACCGTTCAGGAACCTGACCGACAAGGCGACGCTGAAAGTGCCGGACGGCCGGGGCGGCCCCGCCTTCCTGATGATCAGGAACTTCTCGGTCATCAAGGCCTACAACAATGCCGACAAATACGCTTTGGCCGTCGGCCTGCTCGCCGATGAGATCGCCGGCGGCACCGGCCTTGTGCAGGACTGGCAGCGGCCCTTCACCAAGCTCACCTTCGAGGAAAGGCAGGAACTGCAGAAGCGGCTTTCCGAGCACGGCTATTACGACGGCAAGTTCGACGGCAAGATCGGCGACGGCTCAAAGGCAGCCATCATGGCCTATCAGGCCAAGGTCGGCTTGACCCAGGATGGCTATCCGAGCCTGGAAGTGCTCAAATGGCTCCGCAAGCGGTAGCTGAGCCGCTCTAATGCATGTCGCCCAAAAGTGCGCAGCGGTTTTGGGCGAACGACATGCATCAAAACAAAGACTTAAAGCGCGTCGACTGAATCCGTTTCAGCGCGACGGGCTTTAAGGCGCCAGGCATCCTTTCAAAGACGGCTAGGATGCTGTAGCGCTTCGGTTTGCGCATGACTTTGCCCATGTCTGCCTGTCATGCGCCAAGGGATGGAGAGGGTGTTTGGTTTCGGTTGCGCGTATCAGGCAGAGCATTCGCCGGGCGCCCATCCTGATTCTAGCCCTTGCGGTGCTTGTCGTCACCGCCGCCGGCGCCTTCCACGCTCCTGCGTTCGCGCAGGAGGAAAGCCGTGGCTGGTCGTTGCGCGACCTTCTGTTCCCGCGCCGCAGCGAACGCATCGAACCGCCGGTCGAAGTCCAGAAACCAAGGCCGAAACCCAAGAAGAAACCCAAGCCGCGCCCGCCGGCGGAACCGGAAACGCCGATCGTCGAGAAGACGAACGACGCCCGGGTCGTGCTGGTGGTCGGCGATTTTTTGGCGGGCGGGCTGGCGGAGGGCCTGGACACGGCCTTTGCCGACAATCCCGCCGTCAGGATCGTCGCCCGCGCCAACGGGTCGTCCGGCTTCGTTCGTGACGATGTCTACAATTGGCCGACCCAGATCAAATCGCTGATCGAAACCGAGAAACCGGCGGCCGTGATCGTCATGCTGGGTTCCAACGACCGCCAGCAGATGAAGGTCGGCGACGTGCGCGAGCAGCCGCGCTCGGAGAACTGGACCAAGGAATATGAGCGCCGCACCGATGCGTTCGGCAAGGCCCTACAAGACACCAAAGTGCCGTTCCTTTGGGTTGGCATGCCGGCTTTCGGTGTGTCGAAGATGAACTCCGACATGCTCGCCTTCAACGACATCTATCATTCGGCCGCCCAGAAACACGGCGGCGAGTTCGTCGATGTCTGGGACGGCTTCGTCGACGAGAACGGCGCTTTCGTCACCTCCGGTCCGGACATCAACGGCCAGCCGGTGCGCCTGCGTTCCGACGACGGCATCAACGTCACCAAGGCCGGCAAGCGCAAGCTCGCCTTCTACACGGAAAAGCCGTTGGCAAAGATACTCGGCCTGGCGGCGCCCGGAAGCATCACGACCGTGTCGGCGCCGGCCGGCGCCCCGGTGGAGGCGCCGAAGCCGGCCGCCGCGCCCGTCATCGTCGACCGCACTGCGCCGATGCTGCTCGGCGACCCGGCGCTCGACGGCGGCACCGAGCTGCTCGGCGCGACGCAACCGGCCAGGGCCGATCCGAACCTGCCCGGCGAAAAGCTGATCCTGGAAGGCAAGGCGCCGACGGCCTCGCCCGGCCGCGCCGACGATTTTTCCTGGCCACCGAAGCCGCCGGCGACGGCAGCTGTCGAATCCGGCCCGACACCGGCAACTCCTTGACCGACGTTCCGGCGTAGCGGCAATTTCGCGCCGAGCCGAACAATGGCATTATTGGATTTTGGCCGAAGTCAAAGTCGGGGGACGAATATGTCGGCAACGGGCTGTGCCTTGCTTGGGTTCGTGACTTGGACCCTCTTATTGCTCATATGGATGGAAATCCTGCGCACCCATCTCGTGGTGAGCGGCCGCGTCCTTGCGAATGGCTTTGCACCGGACAACGCCGGCCTTTCGCCCTTCCTGCAGCGGCTGGCGCGCGCCCACGCCAATTGCATCGAAGGCCTTCCCATATTCGGAGGTCTCATGGCCCTGGCCATGATGAGTTCGCGCACCGCGATTACCGACCCGCTCGCATATTGGTTTCTCGGCGCGCGTCTGATGCAGTCGGCCATTCATCTGACGTCGACAAGTCCGATCGCCGTCAAGGCTCGATTCTCGGCGTTCGCGGTCCAGATGGCTATCGGCCTCTATTGGGCGATAAAGCTGCTGCTCAGCTAAAGCATCGAAAGCGGGAACCGGTTTCGGGATGAAGACATGCGTAAAATCAAAACTTAAATGCTTGGAGCGAATCTGAAAGATCGCGACGCGCTTTAGGGCGTCTCACCATTTCCGTGAAACGGTGAAACGCTCTAATGGATCGCCGCTTTAGCGCGGCAGCACCGTCGATCCCATCAGCGCCTCGTCGATCGAGCGCGCCGCCTGGCGACCCTCGCGAATCGCCCACACCACCAGCGACTGGCCGCGGCGCACGTCGCCCGCCGCGTAGAGCTTGTCGACGCTGGTCTTGTAGTCGCGGTCGTTCGCCTCGACATTCCTGGAGCGGCGGCTGTCGGTGACGACCTTGATCTTGCCGTCGAGCTCTTTCATCAGGCTGTCGCTCGCCGGACCAGCAAAGCCGATGGCGATGAAGGCGAGATCGGCGCGGATGACGAACTCCGTGCCGGGGATCGGCTTGCGCTTGTCGTCGACCTCGCAGCAGCGCACACCCGTCAACTGGCCGTCCTCGCCGATGAATTCGAGCGTCGCCACCTGGAATTCGCGCTCGGCCCCTTCGGCCTGCGAGGAGGACGTGCGCATCTTCGTCGCCCAATAGGGCCAGACGGAAAGCTTGTCTTCCTTCTCCGGCGGCTGTGGGCGGATGTCGAGCTGGGTCACGCGCACCGCGCCCTGGCGGAAGGCGGTGCCGATGCAATCCGACGCCGTGTCGCCGCCGCCGACCACGACGACATGCTGGCCGCCGGCGATGATCGGGTGCGAGGGCCAAGCTACCGACTGGATCGGCTCGCCGCCGACGCGGCGGTTCTGCTGCACGAGATAGGGCATGGCGTCATAGACGCCGCTGAGGTCGCTGCCCGGAATACCGGCCGGGCGCGGCGTTTCGGAGCCGCCGCAATAGAGCACGGCGTCGAACTCCTCGATGAGATCGGCCACCTTCATGTCGACGCCGACATTGACGCCGCAATGGAAGGTGACGCCCTCGCCCTGCATCTGCTCGATGCGCCGGTCGATATAGTGCTTCTCGATCTTGAAGTCGGGGATGCCGTAGCGCATCAGCCCGCCAGGGCGGCTCTCGCGCTCATAGACATGCACGTCGTGGCCGGCGCGGCCGAGCTGCTGCGCCGCCGCCATGCCGGCGGGGCCGGAGCCGATGACGGCGACACGCTTGCCCGTCTTCTTTTCCGGCGGATAGGGCCGGATGTGACCGGTCTCGTAGGCCTTGTCGGCGATCGCTTGCTCGACCGTCTTGATGGCGACCGGAATGTCCTCGAGGTTCAGCGTGCAGGCTTCCTCGCAAGGCGCCGGGCAGATGCGGCCGGTGAACTCCGGGAAATTGTTTGTCGAATGCAGGTTGCGGATCGCGCTGTCCCAGTCGCCATTGTAGACGAGGTCGTTCCAATCCGGGATCTGGTTGTGGATCGGGCAGCCCGTCGGTCCATGGCAATACGGGATGCCGCAATCCATGCAGCGAGCGGCCTGTTTCTCGACCTCCTTGTCCGACATCGGCAGCGTGAATTCGCGGAAATGCCGGATGCGGTCAGAAGCCGGCTGGTACTTGTGCACCTGCCGGTCGATCTCGAGAAAGCCTGTTACCTTGCCCATAGTCCAGTCCCTGCTGTCCGAAGGCACGCTTCTGCCGCGCACCCGTTAACCTCATAAGGCCGCCGTGGCAACCTTGGTTCCTAAAAGCAATTCCAGGAAAAGTGCGAAGCGGTTTTCCGTCCGGAATTGCGTAAAAACAAACAGTTAGAGCGGTTTGGCGGTTCTCGCCAAACCGCTCTAAGTCAGGATTGTTGGTGAGGATGCCGGCCGGGAAGTCGTCTTCCCGGCCATGCCCGAAACTATTCCGCCGCCACGCTCATGCGCATGCGTTCCATCTCGATCAGCGCGCGGCGATATTCGACCGGCATGATTTTTCGGAATTTCGGCCGGAAGTTCTGCCAGTCGTCCAGGATCTCGCGGCCACGCACCGAACCGGTGAAATGCACGTGGTTCGAGATCAGCTGGTAGAGCCGTTCCTCGTCATGGCTGGTCATGTCGCCCGACACGTCGACGCGGCCCTTGTGGTCGAGGTCGCCGCCGTGATGGAGCAGTTTCTCCATCAGGTCGTCCTCTTCCGGGACCGGCTCCAGCTCGACCATCGCCATGTTGCAGCGCTCGGCGAAATCGCCCTTCTCGTCCAGCACATAGGCGACGCCGCCCGACATACCGGCCGCGAAGTTGCGTCCGGTCTTGCCGAGCACGACGACGATGCCGCCGGTCATGTACTCGCAGCCATGGTCGCCGACGCCTTCGACGACGGCGGCCACGCCGGAATTGCGCACGGCGAAGCGCTCGCCGGCGACGCCGGCGAAATAAGCCTCGCCCTCGGTAGCGCCGTAAAGCACCGTGTTGCCGACGATGATCGATTCAGCGGCGACGATCTTGGCTTCTTCCGGCGGGCGGATGACGATGCGGCCCCCCGACAGACCCTTGCCGACATAGTCGTTGCCGGCGCCGACCAGCTCGAAGGAGACGCCGCGCGCCAGGAACGCGCCGAAGGACTGGCCGGCGGTGCCGGTGAGCTTGACGGTGATCGTATCCTCGCGCAGGCCTTTGTGCTTGAAGCGCTTGGCGACCTCGCCCGACAGCATCGCGCCGGTAGAGCGGTCGACATTGCGGATCGGCAGCTCGATGGTGACGGGCTGCTTGGCCTCCAGCGCGGGCTTCGCCAGCTCGATCAGCTTGCGGTCGAGCACGTCGTCGATCGGATGCTTCTGCCGTTCAGTCCAGTGCAGCGCCTCGTGCGGCGCGTTAGGCTTGTAAAACATCTTCGAGAAGTCGAGCCCGCGCGCCTTCCAGTGCTGGATCACGTCGCGCTTTTCCAGGAGATCGCTGTCGCCGATAATCTGGTCGAGATGGGTGTAGCCCATTTCGGCAAGCAGCGCCCGCACCTCTTCCGCCACATAGAAGAAGAAGTTGATGACGTGCTCGGGTGTGCCCTTGAAGCGCTTGCGCAGCACCGGATCCTGCGTCGCCACGCCGACGGGGCAGGTGTTGAGGTGGCACTTGCGCATCATGATGCAACCGGCCGCGATCAGCGGCGCGGTCGAGAAGCCGAACTCGTCGGCGCCGAGCAGCGCGCCGATGATGACGTCGCGCCCGGTGCGCAAGCCGCCATCGACCTGCAGCGCGACGCGCGAACGCAAACCGTTGAGCACCAGCGTCTGATGCGTCTCGGCAAGGCCCATTTCCCACGGGCTGCCGGCATGCTTGAGCGAGGTCAGCGGCGAAGCGCCGGTGCCGCCGTCATAGCCCGAGATGGTGATGTGGTCGGCGCGCGCCTTGGCGACGCCCGCCGCGACCGTGCCGACGCCGACTTCCGACACCAGCTTGACCGAGACGTCGGCCGCCGGGTTGACGTTCTTCAGGTCGTAGATCAGCTGCGCCAGATCCTCGATCGAATAGATGTCGTGATGCGGCGGCGGCGAGATCAGGCCAACGCCGGGCGTCGAGTGCCTGACCTTGGCGATGGTCGCGTCCACCTTGTGTCCGGGCAGCTGGCCGCCCTCGCCGGGCTTGGCGCCTTGGGCGACCTTGATCTGCATGACGTCGGAATTGACCAGATATTCCGCCGTGACGCCGAACCGTCCCGAGGCGACCTGCTTGATCGCCGAGCGTTCCGGGTTCTTGCCGCCGCCGGGCAGCGGCAGATAGCGGTCGGCCTCCTCGCCGCCTTCGCCGGTGTTCGATTTGCCGCCGATGGCGTTCATGGCGCGCGCCAGCGTGGTGTGCGCTTCCCTGGAGATCGAGCCGAACGACATCGCCCCGGTCGAGAAGCGCTTGACGATCTCGGCCGCCGGCATGACGTCCTCGATCGCGACCTTCTTGCGGCCGGTCTCGTCCGCTGTTCTGATCTTGAACAGGCCGCGGATGGTCTGCGCCCTGGCTGTCGCGCTGTCGATCTGCGCCGAATACTCCTTGAACGTGTCCCAGGAGCCCTGCCGCACGGCGTGCTGCAGGCTGGCGACCGCATCGGGTGACCACATATGCGCCTCGCCGCGCATGCGGAACATGTACTCGCCGCCGACCTCGAGGTTGTTGCGCAACACCGGATCGCTGCCGAAGGCATCGCTATGACGGCTGAGCGTCTCGGTGGCGATCTCGTCCAGGCCGACGCCTTCGATCAGCGTCGCCGTGCCGGTGAAATACTTCTCGACAAAATCGGACTTCAGCCCGATGGCGTCGAAGATCTGCGCGCCGCAATAGGACTGGTAGGTCGAGATGCCCATCTTGGACATCACCTTGAGGATGCCCTTGCCGATCGACTTGATGTAGCGCGACACCACCTCGTATTCGTCGACCTCTTCGGGCAGCTCGCCGCGCTTGTGCATGTCGAGCAGCGTGTCGAAGGCGAGATACGGGTTGATCGCCTCGGCGCCGTAGCCGGCCAGGCAGCAGAAGTGATGCACCTCGCGCGGCTCGCCGGATTCCACGACGAGGCCGACGGCGGTGCGCAGGCCCTTGCGGATCAGGTGATGGTGCACGGCCGCCGTCGCCAGCAGCGAGGGAATGGCGATGCGGTCCGGCCCGACCTGGCGGTCGGACAGGATGATGATGTTGTAGCCGCCGGCGACCGCCGCCTCCGCCCGTTCGCAGAGCCGGTCGATGGCGCCCTGCATGCCGGCCGCACCCTCGTTCGAGCCGTAGGTGATGTCGATCGTCTTGGTGTCGAAACGGTCCTCGGTGTGGCCGATCGAGCGGATCTTCTCCAGATCGCTATTGGTCAGGATCGGCTGGCGCACTTCGAGCCGCTTGCGCCGCGACGTGCCGACCAGATCGAAGATGTTCGGCCGCGGCCCGATGAACGACACCAGGCTCATCACCAGCTCCTCGCGGATCGGATCGATCGGCGGATTGGTGACCTGGGCGAAGTTCTGCTTGAAATAGGTGTAGAGCAGCTTCGACTTGTCCGACATCGCCGAGATCGGCGTGTCGGTGCCCATCGAACCCACCGCTTCCTGGCCGGTGGTGGCCATCGGCGCCATCAGGAGCTTGGTGTCTTCCTGCGTGTAGCCGAAGGACTGCTGACGATCGAGCAGGCTGACATCCTTGCGCAGCGCGCGCGGCTCGACCGGCTTCAAATCCTCCAGGATAAGCTGCGTGTTGGCGAGCCAGGTCTTGTAGGGGTGCCTGGTCGCGATCTCCGACTTGATCTCCTCGTCGGAGACGATGCGGCCCTTGGCGAGGTCGATCAGCAGCATGCGGCCGGGCTGCAGCCGCCACTTCTGCACGATCTTTTCCTCCGGCACCGGCAGCGCGCCGGCTTCCGACGCCATGATGACGCGGTCGTCGTCGGTGACGATGTAGCGCGCCGGGCGCAGGCCGTTGCGGTCGAGCGTGGCGCCGATCTGGCGGCCGTCGGTGAACACCACCGCCGCAGGCCCGTCCCACGGCTCCATGAGCGCCGCATGATACTCGTAGAAAGCCTTGCGGTCGGCGTCCATGAGCTTGTTGCCGGCCCAGGCTTCCGGGATCAGCATCATCATGGCGTGGGTGAGCGAATAGCCGCCCTGGAACAGGAACTCGAGCGCGTTGTCGAAGCACGCCGTGTCCGACTGGCCCTCATAGGAGATCGGCCAGAGCTTCGAGATGTTGTTGCCGAACAGCTCGGAATCGACCGACGCCTGGCGCGCCGCCATCCAGTTGTTATTGCCGCGCACGGTGTTGATCTCGCCATTATGCGCGACCATGCGATAGGGATGCGCCAGCTTCCACGACGGGAAGGTGTTGGTCGAGAAGCGCTGGTGGACCAGGATCAGCGCCGTCTCGAAGCGCGGATCGTTGAGGTCCTTGTAATAGGCGCCGACCTGGTAGGCCAGGAACATGCCCTTGTAAACGATGGTGCGCGCCGACAGCGACACGCAATAGGCGCCGACATCCTTATTGTCGTTCTCGGCATAGATGCGGCCCGAGATCACCTTGCGCAGCAGATAAAGCCGCGCCTCATATTCCTCGTCGTCCGGGATGTCGGCCGTGCGACCGATAAACACCTGCCGGTGGAACGGCTCGGAGGCGACGATATCCGGCGCCTTCGAGAGCGACGAATTGTCGACCGGCACGTCGCGGAAACCGATGAGCGGCAGCCCTTCCGACTGCGCCGATTCGGCGATGATCTCTTCGATATGGGCCCGAAGTGCCGCGTCCTGCGGCATGAACCAGTGGCCGACGCCATATTGGCCGGCCGGCGGCAGCTCGACGCCCCTGGCCGCCATTTCCTCGCGGAAGAAAGCGTCCGGAATCTGCACCAGCACGCCGGCGCCGTCGCCGACCAGCGGATCAGCGCCGACGGCGCCGCGATGGGTGAGGTTTTCCAGCATCGCCAGACCGTCCTCGACGATCCCGTGCGACTTCACGCCCTTCATGTTGGCGATGAAGCCGACGCCGCAGGCGTCATGCTCGTTGCGCGGATCGTAGAGGCCCTGGGCGGCAGGGCCGTTGGTGGTTCGCAGCTCTTTGGTCAGGACGGTATGTTTAACGGCTGCCGCTTTCGTCTGCGCGGCCTGGCCGTTGATCGCAGATGGCGTCAGTTCCGTCATCGTCCTATCCTCCGTTCTCCACCTTGGCCCCGACTATCCCAGGGCGCTGGTTTGCCTTGGGAAGCGAGAATGCTTCCCCTTCATCTTGCTGCACGTCTCGCGAAATCCATCGAACCATACGGCCATACGCCCGGTTCGCATCCGGTATCGTACAGGTCAGAGTCGGGCCGTCTACCCGCCGCTCGCGACAATGGCCGGATTGGCAACGATGATACGCCAGTCCAGCCTGTTTTGTGCGACAAAATAAGACAGCACTACTGTCCTAAATTTTTATGGCAGAAATCAGGGACCTGCACAAGACCGATTCACAAAAAACTTGGGCGCGCCGCGACACAAAATTTCGTGACGAGCGCTGGAAACGCAAGCTTTGGTCTGGGTGTTTCGAGGTGACGCGCTGGCTTCACAGCTTTGCCGGCGATTGGCCCTTGCGCTTCGATCGCCGAAGCGGTCAAGTCCCGCCGCTTTTGCCAATCACGATATGGACCTCTCGATGTTCTTTGCCTCCGACAACTGGGCGGGCGTCCACCCCGACATCTCGGCCAACCTGTCGCGCCATGCCGCCGGCGTCGCCACCGCCTATGGCGACGGCGATCTGGACCGCGCCGTCTACCGCCGCTTCAGCGAGATCTTCGAGCGTGAGGTGCAGGTTTTCTTCGTCGCGACCGGCACCGCGGCCAACGCGCTTTCGATGGCTGCGTTGAACCGCATCGGCGGCATCGCGCTCTGCCATTCCGAAGCGCATATGAATGTCGACGAGTTCGGCGCGATGGGTTCCTACACCGGTGGCGCGCGCACGGCGCCGGTGCATGGACCGCTTGGACGCATGAACCCGGAGCTTCTTGACCGCGCCATCAAGCGCTATTCGCAAGACCTTGCTCCCGCCGGCCAGCCGATGGCGATCACCGTCACCCAAGCGACCGAGGTCGGCACGGTGTACAGCGTCGACGACGTCAAGGCGATCGCAGAGGTCAGCCGCCGCCACAAGCTGCCGCTGCACATGGATGGCGCGCGCTTCGCCAATGCGATCGCGGCGACCGGCGTCAGCCCGGCCGAAATGACCTGGAAGAGCGGCGTCGACCTCATCTCCTTCGGCGGCACCAAGAACGGCTGCTGGATGGCCGACGCGGTGGTGATCCTCAATCCCGATGTCGGCAAGGACCTGCGCCTGCTGCGCCAGCGTGCCGGACAGACCTTTTCCAAGGCCCGCTTCATCTCGGCTCAGTTCGAGGCCTATTTCACCGATGATTTGTGGCTGAAGATGGCCGGGCACGCCAATCAGATGGCAGCACTTCTGGCCGAGACCATCGAGGACGCGCCGGCAGGCAGGCTCGCCTGGCTGCCGCAGGCCAATGAGGTGTTCGCCATCCTCGCCCGCGAAACCGCCGACAAGCTGCAGGCGGCCGGCGCCAAATTCTACGAATGGGGCGTTCCGCAGGGTTTCGACGGCCATCTCGGCGACAAGGAAGCGATCTACCGCTTCGTCGCCAGCTTCGCGACCACGACGGAAGAAATCGACCGCCTCGGTCAACTGCTCGCCTGAGGTCCCCGCCATGACCAGGCCGCTCCTCGGCTCGACGATGCGGCTGGTCCGCCCGGCGCCGAATGTGATTGGCTTCTATGACGGCCGCGTCGACGGCATCCGCATCTGGTCGGACGAACCGAACTGGCTCGACGACGGCGCCTATACGCTCGGCATCTGCACCTATGCGATCGTCGACGGATCGCAGGCGCTTGTCTACGACACGCACATATCGCTGCCGCATGCCCGCTTCATCCGGCGAACCCTCGAAGAGATGGGCGTGACCTCGATATGCGTCGTGCTCAGCCACTGGCATGACGACCATATCGCCGGCAACGAAGTGTTCCAGGATTGCGAGATCATCGCCAACCGCCTCACCGCCGCGGCGCTCGAACGGGGCCGCGCCGAGATCGAGGGTGGCAATCCGCCGATCAAGCCGCTCGTCCTGCCCAACACGATGTTCGAGGACAGCCTCAGCCTTGCGGTGGGAGCGATCCCGATCGAACTGCGCCAGGTCGAGATCCACAGCCATGACGGCACGGTGCTGCTGATGCCCGACGCCGGCCTGCTGCTGGCTGGCGACACGCTGGAAGACTCCGTCACCTATGTCTCGGAACCGGAACGCCTTGCCGAACATCTGGTCGACCTCGACCGCATGTCCGGTTGGCAGTTCGACCGAATCCTGCCCAACCACGGTTCCTTCGAGGCGATCGAAGCGGGCGGCTATGACAGAAGCCTCATCGCGGCGACTGAGGCCTATATTCGCAAGCTGCTCGCCTGCCCGCATGACCCTGACCTGGCAAGGCAGGATCTGAAAACTTTCGGCGCCGACATGTTTGCCGCGACGGCAGCCGAATATTTCGCGCCATACGAAGCCGTTCATCGGCAGAATGTCGAGGCTGTCGTTGCGGCAAAGAGCCGATAGCTAAGCCAGGAAAGGCCGCAACAGCAGCTCGAAACCCAGAAGGATCAGAAAAATCAGGAACCAGCGGCGAAAAGTTGCCGGGCTGATCTTCTGGCGCAGCACCTGTCCCAGCCACATGCCGAGCAAGGCCGGCAGCACGGCAAGCGAGGACATCGCCAGATGTCCGGCGTCGAACGCGCCATGCGAGGCGAGACCCAGCGCCAGGGCGATCGTCGACACGGTGAAGGAAAGACCGAGCGCCTGGATCAGATCGTCGCGGCTGAAACCCAGCGCCTGAATATAGGGGACGGCAGGGACCACGAAGACGCCGGTGCCGCCGGTGACCAGGCCGGTGAGGAAGCCCACGGCCGGCGAGGACCAGCGCTCTGTCCTCACCGGTACCGAGGGCTGCCGCGCCAGCAATGTGTAGGCAGCGTAAAGAATGAGCGCCGCGCCGAGGCCGGCTGTCGTCCATTTGACGTTGTCGCTGGCGAGCAGCCGGGCGCCGGTGATCGTGCCTGCCAGAATGCCGGCCATCATCAGCCAGAGCCGGCGCAGGATCGCGGAAAAGCTCGGCCCGGCGAAAAGCTGCCAGACATTGGTGACGAAGGACGGGACGATGAGCAGCGAAGCGGCTGTCACGGGCGGCATGATCGTGCCCAAAAGACCCATCGCCAGCGTCGGCAGGCCCATGCCGGTCACACCCTTGACCACACCGGCGAGCAGGAAAGTGATTGCGACGGTGAGTGCCGGCAACAGGGAAAAATCGGACATGGTCCTTCATGATCCCCCGCTGCATGCTTCAAAAGAGCCAGAGAGGCTCGTTGCCGATGGCACAATAAAAAGCGGCGCCTCGCGGCGCCGCTTCCGTCTCGGGAGGGAGACGTTGTCTGTGATGCAGTCCGCGGATTACGCGGCGGCCTTGGCCTCGATCTGCTTGGCCTTGTCCGAGGACGAGGTGATCGCGATCTTGCGCGGCTTCAGCTCCTCGGGAATGTTGCGCTTGAGGTCGACGAAGAGCAGGCCGTTCTTCAGCGTGGCGCCTTCCACTTCGACGTGGTCGGCGAGCTGGAAGCGGCGCTCGAAAGACCTCGAGGCGATGCCGCGATAAAGCAGCTCCGAACCCTCGCTGTTGTTCTCGTCCTTGCGCTCGCCCTTGACGGTCAGCACGTTGCGGTGGGCTTCGATCGAGATTTCGTCTTCCGAGAAGCCGGCAACGGCCATCGAGATGCGGTAGGCGTTCTCGCCGGTGCGCTCGATGTTATAGGGCGGGTAGGTCTGCGCGGTCTCGGGCTGGCCGAGCGTGTCGAGCATGGTGAACAGCCGGTCGAAGCCGACGGTCGAACGATAAAGCGGGGAAAAATCAACGTGACGCATAAGGTGTTCTCCTGTTGAGCAACATGGTTTGCGTGTGACCCGGTGCGAAACCCTCGCAAGGCGTTCCGGATAGGCCAGCGACCCCGACAATCGGCGGCCGCATCCCTCATTTGGGAAGCTCAAAAAGCCATTTCAAGGTTTTCTTCGCGTCGCAATGTGGCCACGTTGATGAATGGTGGATGAACCACCGCTTCGGCATCCGTTCAGTCATGCAGCGCTAGGCTTTGACCAACGTGACAGACAAGCGGCGCCTTTTTCCCCGCGCCGCGACGAGGCCGAACCGGGTGCAACGTCCCTTCCTCCCGGATCGACAGAGGCCGGAAGTGCGCCGCAGGCACTTCCGGCCTTCCCTTTGGAAGTTGCCGGCCGCGCGGATCCTCCCAACGCTTTGCTTTTGCCGGCTGGCCGTCTATCACCATGCCGACGCCTCGCCCGTCCGGGCAAAGAGCAACCAACGACACGCCGAATGACGGATCTTTTCCATCTGACCGAGGACAACCCCGCGCCGCAGAATGCCGCAGGCGGGTTCTTCACCACGCGTGACGGCAAGAAGATCCGCTACGGCGTCTTCGCCGCCGTCGCCCGTCCGTTGCAGGGCACGGTGGTTCTGCTGACCGGGCGCAACGAGTGCATCGAGAAATATTTCGAGACCATCCGCGATCTGGCCGATCGCGGCTTCGGCGTCGCCATCCTCGACTGGCGCGGCCAGGGCGATTCCAGCCGCCTGCTGCGCGACCGCCAGCGCGGCTATGTCCGCAGCTTCAGCGACTATACGCGCGACCTCGAGCAATTTTTCGAGGAGATCGTGCTGCCCGACTGCCGCGGCCCCTATTACATCCTCGCCCACTCCACCGGGGCGGTGATTGCGCTGCTTGCCTCGCCGTCCATGGTCAACCGGGTGCGGCGCATGGTGCTGTTGGCGCCTTTTTTAGAGGTGCCGGACCTGCCGGTCTCGATCGCCACGGTGCGGCGCGTCTGCGCGATCTTCTGCGCGCTGGGCCTCGGCTGGCTCTACGCCGCGCTCGGTCCGCGGCCGAAAGTGCCGCCGCCTTTCGAGGTGAACAAGGTGACCTCGGACCCGCAGCGCTACCGGCGCAATGTCGGCATCTACGAGGCCTGGCCGCAGCTGGCGCTCGGCGGCCCGACCATCCGCTGGCTGAAGGCGGCGGCCGCTGCCGCGCAAGCCGTCAGCGATCCGGATTTCATGGCAAGGGTCAAGGTGCCGATGCTGATCGTCGCCGCCGGCGCCGACCGGGTGGTCTCGACCAGGGCGGTGGAAGCCTATGCCAGGAAACTGCGCGTCGGCTCGCTGTTGATGATCGACGGCGCCGAGCACGAGATCCTGCAGGAGAAGGACATCTACCGCGAGCAGCTGCTCGCCGCTTTCGACGCCTTCATTCCCGGCACCGGCGACGCGCCCTGATCCGCTTAGAGCAATTCCAGGGAAATGTGAGCTTTTCCGTCCGGAATTGCGTAAAAACAAGGAGATAGAGCGGTTCGCCGTTTCCGTGAAGCGGTGAAACGCTCTAATGCGCGTCGCGCTGAAATGGATTCAGTCGACGCGCTTTAAGTCTTTGTTTTGATGCCTGTCGTTCCCCCAAAACCGCTGCGCACTTTTGGGCGACATGCATTAGCCGCGCAGCGCCGCCATCGCCGCCGCGTGCAGTTCCGGCGTCGCGGCCGCCAATATGTCGCCGCCGTTTTCGGCCGGTCCGCCTTCGAAAGTGGTGATGACGCCGCCTGCCTTTTCGATGATCGGGATCAGCGCCACGATGTCGTAGGGCTTCAGGCCCGGATCGGTGACAATGTCGACGCTGCCGGCAGCCAGCATGGCGAAGGCATAGCAATCGGTGCCGTAGCGGGCGAGCTGGACCTTTGTCTCGAACAGATCGTAGCGCTTGCGCGCATCGCCCTTGAACAGGGCCGGCGTGGTCGTGAACAGCGTCGCTTGCGCGAGTTCGGTGGTCTTGCGCGTCGCGAGCCTGCGCGGTCCGCCTGGCCCTTCATAGTGCGACCCGGACGCGTTGGCGTAGAACAGTTCGCCGATGAAAGGCTGTGACATCATGCCGGCGACCGCATCGCCGTCGACGGTCAGCCCGACCAGCGTTCCCCAGACCGGGATGCCGGAAATGAACGCGCGGGTGCCGTCGATCGGGTCGATCACCCAGACATGCCGGCTGGTGAGGTTCTGGCTGCCATGCTCTTCGCCGAGGATGCCGTGCTCGGGATATTCGGAAGAGATCAGCGCGCGGATCGCGCGCTCGGCCTCGCGATCGGCCTCGGTGACCGGGTCGAAGCTTCCCGCCTCCTTGTTGGCGACCGCCCCCTGGCTGCGGAAGCGCGGCAAGGTTTCCGCGGCGGCGGCATGCGCGATGCGCCGCATGAAATCGGTGCTGATATCCAAGTCCCTCTCCCAATCGCGGCTCTTGCCAGCCGCTCTTTCTCGCAGAACAGGCGCTCTGAAGACCGGTCAGCCGCCCGCTTTCTGTTGCCCGAATGCCACATCTGAACCGCCGAAGCGGAATTTCCACATCATATTGAATTAAAAAACCCTGCTGTCGATTGACATTTGTGCGACGCACAATAATTTTGTCGTCGGACAGGTTATCCTGTCCATGCCCTCCTTGGGCGTTTCCTCCCTAGACTTCGACCGTGTCGTGAAAACGATGCGGTCTTTTTTTCGAGCAATTCCAGGAAAAGCGCGAAGCGGTTTTCCGTCCGGAATTGCGTTTGTAAAGAACTCGGCGCCCCGACCACGCCGTCATTCCGCCGCGAGCGGCAAATCGACGAAATGATGGTCGGGCATCGACATCAGGTCGGCCGAGAAGCGGGTCAGGTCGTCGGCCAAGGCATCGAAGCCGGCCGATTTCTGGAATGTCCGCTCGTCCATGTAAAGCCCGCGATTGACCTCGATCTGCAGCGCATGCAGATGCCGCGCCGGCCTGCCATAGTGCTCGGTGATGAAGCCTCCGGCGTAGGGCTTGTTGTGCGCGACCGTGTAGCCCATGCCGACAAGCAGGCTGATCGCCATTTCGGTGAGCGCCGGCGAGGCCGAGATGCCGAACCGGTCGCCGATGATGAAGTCGGGCCGCACGCCGTTGTCGCCGACGCGAATCGAGGCCGGCATCGAATGGCAGTCGATGAGCACGGCATAGCCGAACCTGGCATGCGTCCTCGTGAGCAGCCGCTTCAGCGTCTCGTGATAAGGTTTGTACACCGCTTCGATGCGCCCCACCGCCTCCGCCAAAGGCAGCCGGCTGGGATAGATATCGAGCCCCTCGCCGACCAGTTTCGGCACCGTGCCCAGCCCGCCGGCGACCCGCGCCGAGCGGATGTTGCAGAAGGACGGCACCGGCTCCGCGAACATGCGCGGATCGAGCTCCCACGGCTCGCGGTTGACGTCGAGATAGGCGCGCGGAAAGTTCGCCGTCAAGAGCGGCGCGCCGAGCGGCACGGCGCCGCCGAAGAGCTCCTCGACATAGCAGTCCTCCGACCGGCGGATGGCGTTGCGGTCGAGCCGCGCCATGGCCAGGAAGCGCTCCGGATAGTGGCGGCCGCTATGCGGCGAGTTGAACAGGAAAGGGACGCGCTGTTCGGCGCCCGATCGGATTTCGAAGGGTGGAACGACCGAAAAATCCTCGGCTGCCGTCTTCAATTTGTACGAACCAGGATGAAGCACTGCATCATGACGCAAAACTTGCCACCTTGCGTCCGGCATGTCCAGCATTTCAGGCGGTGAAACCGTGCTCCGAACCGAATGTTGGATGCCCTTCATTCACTTGATGTTTACCGGCTCCACCTCATATACAGGATGGTTAACGGCCTTGCCCGGCGGCAGGCTTGGGGCGGGTGATTCGGACGGGATATGATGGCACGCATTCTGCTGGCGGAAGACGATGACGATATGCGCCGCTTCCTCGTCAAGGCGCTGGAACGCGCCGGCTACCAGGTAAGCGATTTCGACAATGGCGCCAGCGCCTATGAGCGGCTGCGCGAGGAACCTTTCTCGCTGCTTTTGACCGACATCGTCATGCCCGAGATGGACGGCATCGAGCTTGCCCGCCGCGCCACCGAGATCGATCCCGACCTCAAGGTGATGTTCATCACCGGCTTTGCCGCGGTCGCGCTCAATCCCGATTCCAAGGCGCCCAAGGACGCCAAGGTGCTGTCGAAGCCCTTCCACCTGCGCGATCTCGTCAACGAGGTCGAGAAGATGCTGCAGGCCGCCTGAGGCCTGCAAGGCTCGCATCGGCAGGGATCTCATCGATGCGACAAACGGAAGCCGTCTTTCCACATTCCCGCTATTGACGCGCCGGATCAAAAGTGGTGTATGCGCGGCGTCGGATGGGCGTGTAGCTCAGCGGGAGAGCACTGCATTGACATTGCAGGGGTCACAAGTTCAATCCTTGTCACGCCCACCATCCTTCCAATAACTCAGCGGTTTCCGCCACTGCCGGACACAAGTGGCGGGCGTGAGCAGGCGCCGTCGTGGCATGAGCGAAAGAGCACGCGGCGTGGTGTGCCCATTATAGTTCGCTCGCCCGTCGGGGTCGAGTTTCCAAGCTGACCTTTCACCCGCTGGCTTCGGTTGGCAGGTTTTTTACATCAATAGTCGCCGGGTCCGGGCCTTTATCGGCTTGACAACCTGCGGTCGCACGGGTCACCTTTATCACGTTTCTGTGATCAACGGGGGTACCATGAAGAAGACCTATGAGAAGCCGGTGCTGGCGCGGAAACAGAAGCTTTCGGCAATTACCGCAGATCCGCCTTCGTCAGTTATAATAGGGCCGGCTGGCTAACATTTATTCGTTTTCGTGAGCCGTCGGCCTCGGCCGACGGGTATTCTATTTCTGGTTGGCGCCCTATGGCGCAAGCGGCCCGAACCTTGCTCTGTGTCGGGAGCAATCTCTCGCCACGTCTCCTCCGGGCGTCACTGTTGCCGCCGTGTTACAGCGCACTCCCAGAGAACCATGCTATCAACCGTTAGCTGCAATGGCGGATCGGAGCGATGGGCGGGTTATGAGGAAGGTTCTACTCACATCGGCAATGCTTATCGGGTTTTGTTCCTCAGCCTTTGCTGCGGATGCATTGTCGGTCGAGCCCTCGTCCTACAATTGGACAGGCGCCTATATTGGCGCAGTGGCCGGCGTCAATTTTCTCAAGGGCGATGTGACGATCCCGAATTATGATCCCACTGGATATGATGGCGACAGCACATCAGCATCGATTGGCGGCCAAGTGGGCTATCAGTACCAGTTCGACAACAATTTCGTTCTCGGAGCGGAGGCCCGTCTGGTTGCGGTGTTCAACAAAAAGACGGTGCCGACGATCGACAGTGAAACGTTCGAGACCGCTGCCGACTGGCAAGGCGACATCGTCGCGAAGGCCGGATACGCGATGGGCAACTTCCTCCCCTATGTTAAGGGCGGCGTGGCCTTCCTGCACCTGCACGATACCGGATATAGCGTTCTTGGTTTTGGAGATACCAAGTTTGACCGGACTTATACCGGCTGGCAGATCGGTGTTGGCGCAGATTACGCGCTCAATGACAAATGGGTTGTTGGCCTTGATTACGCCTACGCCCATTTCTCGGACCATAATTTCCAAGACGACAGCGCGTTGGTAGGCCCAACGTTCGTCAAGCCCAGCACCCATACGGTTTCTCTGAGCCTGAACTACCGCTTTTGATCTCAGTTGAATTGTTGCGGGGCGGCCCTTCGGTCGTTACTCCTGAGCGGGAATAAATCCTCTCGCTGAACAGCTTACTGCTACTCGACCTTCACGTTGATCGTGATGCTGTAGGATGCGCCATCGTATGTGTGTACCGACAGGGCGATCTGATCCTGGCCTTTGAACCCTGGCATCGACCGGTACAGCACCTTTATGCCGTCCACCTTGCGGAAATTGCATTTCCATCGAATGTTGCTTTTGGTGAAATGGGGAAACGTCTTCGCATTGACGATGGCGATTTTCCCGTGGCTTGGTCCGGAAACTGCCCTCAGATCGACCGGGCCCGCGTTCGAGCAGTCTGGGTTAACGCTAGCGCCGTCGTAGACCTTGATTTCCTTCCCTGAAAGCGCCGTCCTTGTAAGGCTTTTCGAGTTCCCCCATGCGGCGGCCTGGCCTGCGCCAACTCCCACAAAAACAAGCGCGATCCCAACAGCAGTGACCCGGTAAACCATTTTTGTTGCCCTTCCCTCAACCCCCCAACGGGTTTTAGACGGGCCGTGGCGAAACGCCATGATGTATTTGTGTCATGCCATCAAATGATTGTTATTGGCGAAGAGTTCGAAACACATCGGATCGGAGTGTTTTCTCTCGTCTGACGCAAAGGGGAAAATCGCGCCCCTCGGGTACAGAAACGGCACAGATATGTTCGAACGCTTTTGCTCTGTTCACGTTTCTTTGGGTGGCGATTTCGCAATGCATCAGAGAACGCACCGTGTTGACATTGCAGGGGTCACAAGTTCAATCCTTGTCACGCCCACCATCCTTCCAATAACTTAAGCAGACGACTGGTCCGCGCACGGCGATGGCCGTCCCCGAATCGATGAGTTCGGCGGTTCTCCAGCGGCCCTATGCCGATGGCTATCCAAGATCCCCTTCGAACATCACCAGCGTACGATTCGACGCCTTGAGCGCAAAGCGCATGGCTTCCTCATAGGCCGGGTCGGCATAGCAGGCCTTGGCGATCTCCAGGGACGGGAATTCCACCAGGACCATGCGCTTGGCGTCGCGCGCCTCGACGAGCAGCGGCGGCTGTTTCGTCGTGTTGGTTCGTGCCTGGTATTTTTCGCCGATCGGCTTCCAGAGCCGGCCGTACTCGGCCTGCGCCTCCTGATCCGAAATCTCGGTTCCGACGATGAGCCAGTATCCCTTCACGCCGACCGCGCTCCCTGATGATTGTCGGCCTACACCATGAACTCACCGCCGTTGACGTGCAACAAATGTCCGGTGACGAACTTGCCCATGTCGGATGCGAGATAGAGGCAGGCATTGGCGACGTCCTCGGCGGTCCCCAACGTTCTTAGCGGCACCGTGGCTTTCACATGCTCGTAGGTTTCCGCGAGATCGGGATACCACGCCGCGTTCCTGTCGGTGTCCAGCCATCCAGGCGCAATGCTGTTGGCGGTCACCCCGTCCGGTCCGCATTCCAGCGCCACGGCTTTCGCCAGGCCGTGCATGCCGTGCTTGGCGGCGACGACATGCGCCCTGTTCGCCAACGGGAAGAGGGCATCCGTGCCCGCCATGTAGAGCAGGCGCCCGAACTTTCTTCGGCGCATGTGCGGAAGCACCGCCTGGGTCAGGATGAAAGCCGATCCGAGATTGGTGTCGATCACTTTCTGCCAGTCCTGAAGAGCGATCTCGTCGATCGGCTGGTGCGGTCTTATCCCGACGCAGGACACCGCGATGTCGACGCGGCCGAGTTCCGCGACCGCCCTGCCGATCAAGGCGTTCATGGCGGCCTCGTCGGTGCCGTCGCAGACGGATGCGATCGCCTCCACGCCAAGGGACCGCGCCTCGTCGGCGACGGCCTCGATCTTGGCCGCGTCGCTGCCGCCGGTTATGACGATGTGCGCCCCCGCTCGGGCAAACGCCAGGGCGACGGCCTTGCCGATGTTCTGGCCGGCCGCGGTAATGACCGCTACCCGCCCCTTCAAGCCGGGAACTTCCATGTGCTCACCTGCGGATCACGAGGGCGCGGAGCGCGTCCTGTCCCAACCTTGTAGATTGAGAAACCAAACAGGGGCTATGCCAGGAAGCAAGCCGCCATAGGTCTAAAGCATGTCTCCCGAAAGTGGGAACCGGTTTCGGGGCAAAGACATGCGCAAAATCAAAAGCCTAAAGCGCAAGGAGCGAATCTGAAAGATCGCGACGCGCTTTAGCTTAGATGCCCGCCATCGCCAGCAGGGTCTTCATCCGGGCCATGGCAAGATCGGGGTCGGCCAGCAGGCCGGCCTGGTCGGAGAGCCGGAAGATATCCGCGTAGTGGCATATGCCGCGCGCCGACTGCATGCCGCCGACCATGGTGAAATGGTCCTGATGCCCGTTCAGCCAGGCCATGAAGACGATGCCGGCCTTGTAGTATTCGGTCGGCGCCTCGAAGATCTTGCGCGACAGCGGCACGGTCGGCGCCATCAGCGCGTCGTAACCGGCCTTGTCGCCCTCCGCCAACTTCGCCAGCGCGGCGTTGGCCACCGGGGCGATGGCATCGAAGATGCCGAGCAGAGCATGCGAATGCCGCCTGCCGTCGCCGGCGATCAGCTCGGGATAATTGAAATCGTCGCCGGTGAACATCACGACGCCCTCGGGCAGCCGGTCGCGCAGCAGCACCTCCTTCTCTGCGTCGAGCAGCGATATCTTGATGCCCTCGACCTTGTCCGCATGCCGCTCGATGATGGCGACGACCGTGTCGAGCGCCGTATCGAAATCGTTGCTGCCCCAATAACCCTTGAGCGCCGGATCGAACATGTCGCCCAGCCAGTGCAGGATCACCTTGCCTGATGCCTGTGAGAGCATCCGGTCATAGACGCGGGCATAGTCGTCCGGTCCCTTTGCCACCGCCGCCAGCGCGCGGCTTGCCATCATGATCGCCTTGCCGCCTTCGCCTTCGATGAAGGCGAATTGGTCTTCATAGGCGCCGATGACGTCGTCGAGCGTCTTCGCCGCCGCGGGCGCCAGGTGATCGGTTCCCGCCCCCGAAGCGAGGTCGGCGCCCGGCACCGTTTTGGCCTCCGCTATCGAGCGCCGGATCAGTTCCCTGGCGCTCGCCCAGTCGAAACCCATGCCGCGTTGGGACGTGTCCATGGCCTCGGCGATGCGGAAGCCGAGCCGCCACAGGTGATGGCGGAATGCCATGGTCCTGTCCCAGTCGACCGCAGCCTGAGACCACGGATTGGTCATGGCGATGGGATCGGCAACGACATGGGCGGCGGCATAGGCGATGCGCGAAAAACGCGCGCTCTTGTTTGGCTCGACCGGTCTGCCGATAAGCCGGTAGCTGACCCGGTCGCCGTTTGCCGCAGGCAAGGTAATGTGCATGGAACTCTCCCGTTGCGGGTCGCTATAAATGGAACGTTCCAATAAATCAAGAAGCTTTATGATTCAAGGCATCCGCGTCGGCGCGGCATAGCATCTCTGTGGAGAAACGCTTGCATTGGCGGGGGTTTTGAACCGCTCCAATCAATTTTTCGAATCCCACAGGAATCATGATTGACTCTGATTTAGATCGATGATTAGAACGTTCCAATAAATTTGCTCGAAAACGCGGAGGATGGAACGAGGATGGCCAGCCGGGCCAAGGCGACGATCCTGGACATCGCCCGCGAGGCCGGCGTGTCCAAATCGACGGTGTCGCTCGTGCTGCAGGGCAGCGGGCTGATCCGGCCTGAAACCGCGACCAAGGTGCGCAAGGCGATCGAGGATGTCGGCTATGTCTACAACCGCGGCGCCGCCAATCTGCGCAAGGCCCATTCCAACGTCATCGGCATGGTGATCAACGATCTCACCAACCCCTTCTTCGCCGAGCTTGCCGTCGGCATGGAGCGCGTCTTCCAGGCGGCGGGCGTCGTGCCCTTCATCGCCAACACGGCGGAAAACCCGGTGCGCCAGGAAGAGGTGCTGAAGTCGCTGATGGAACAGGGTGTCGCCGGCCTCATCGTCTCGCCGGCGCGCGGCACCACGCCGGGCGCCTTCCGCCGCATCGAGGCGGCCGGCGTGCCGATCGTCTTCACCATGCGCCGGCTGCCCGAAAGCCGCATTCCCGTGATTGCGCCGGACAACCATCGCGGCGCCTTTATCGCCACCGAGCATCTGATCCGCAAGGGCCATTGCCGCCTGGCCTTCTTCGGCGGCTCGTCCGATCTTGTCGTCTATCACGAGCGACTGGGCGGTTTCCTCGAAGCCTGTGAAACGCTCGGCATACCGGCCTCCGACCGGCTGATCGTCGAGGGCGAGACCGGCCGCAAGGGCGGCATGGCCTGCCTGGAGACGGCGCTTGCCGCGGCGCAGCCACCGACGGCGGCGCTTTGCTTCAACGACGCGGTTGCCTTCGGCGCCATGCTGGCGCTGCGCAAACGCGGCCTCGAGGCGGGGGCGGACTTTGCCGTCGTCGGCTTCGACGACGTCGCCGAGGCCGAGCACTACAGCCCGGCGCTGACCAGTGTTGCCGTCGACACCGCGGGCCTTGGCGAACGTGCGGCGCACGTCATGCTGAGGATGATCCAGTCGCGCACCACGCGCGCCGAGGACCATATCGGCGCCGTCAGCCTGGTCGTGCGGGAAAGCAGCGGTCCGGACCGCAACAGCCAAGTGGGAGACGCGGCATGAGCGTGCGATGGGGATTGATCGGCGCCAGCACGATCGCCAGACAGTTCATGATCGATGCCATTCGCGCCCAGGACGATGGCGACGTCGTTGCCGTGATGAGCTCCAGCGCGGAACGGGCCAAGGCTTACGCGGGGGAAAACCGCATTGCACGTGCCGTCTCGTCCCTCGACGCGCTGCTCAGCTCGGACATCGACGCCGTCTACATCTCGACCACCAACGAATTGCACCTCGAGCAGGGCCTTGCCGCGATCAAGGCCGGCAAGCATGTGCTGTGCGAAAAGCCGCTGGCGCTGACCAGCGCCGATGCGCGCAAGCTGGTCGTCGCCGCGAAAGCGGCCGGCATCGTCTTCGGCACCAACCATCATCTGCGCAATGCCGGCGCGCATCGCGCTATGCGCGAGGCGATTGCCGCCGGCCGCATCGGCAAGCCGATCGCGGCGCGCGTCTTCCACTCGGTCTTCCTGCCGGAGAACCTGCAAGGCTGGCGCGTCACCAGGCCCGAAGCCGGCGGCGGCGCGGTGCTCGACATCACCGTGCACGATGCCGACACGCTGCGCTTCGTGCTTGGCGACGACCCGGCCGAGGTTTCGGCTTTCACGCAGTCGGCCGGCATGGCCGGGAGCGGCCTGGAGGACGGCGCCATGTGCATCTGGCGCTTCAAGTCCGGCGTCATCGCGCAATCGCATGAGGGCTTCACCACGAAATTCGCCGGCACCGGTTTCGAGGTGCATGGATCGGAAGGCTCGCTGATCGCCGCCAATGTGATGACGCAGAAGCCGGTCGGCTCGGTGCTGCTGCGCACCGCGAAGGGCGAGGAGGAGCTGAATTTCGATCGCGAGGACCTCTACACCCGCTCGGTCCGCCAGTTCCATGCCGCGATCCGCGGCGAGGGCCAGCCTGCCGCCACCGGCGAGGACGGCATCTGGTCGCTGGCTTCCGCCGAAGCAGCGCTTCAATCGTCGAAGACCGGCAAGGCCGTCGCTATCGACCCGCAACTCGGGAGCCTCGCGTGAGCAAGCTCGTATCGGCGGCCCATGCCGCCGGCCTCATCAAGGACGGCATGGTCGTCTCGGTGTCGTCGTCGAGCGGCCTCGGCTGCCCCGACGCCGTGCTTGCCGCGATCGGCGAGCGTTTCGAAGCGGAAGGCCATCCGAAGGCAATCACCACGCTGCACCCGATCGCCGCCGGCGACATGTACGGCATCAAGGGCATCGACCATCTCGCCAAGCCCGGCCTGTTGAAGCGCACCCTTTGCGGTTCCTATCCGTCCGGCCCCTCCTCCGCCGAGCCGCCGCAGATCTGGAAGATGATCGGCGACAATTCCGTCGCTGCCTACAACGTTCCCTCAGGCATCCTCTTCGACATGCATCGCGAGGCCGCGGCCAAGCGGCCGGGCGTGCTGACCAAGGTCGGCCTCGACACCTTCGCCGATCCGCGCCACCAGGGCTGCGCCATGAACGCGGCGGCCAGCGAGCCGATCGTCTCGGTCCAACAGTTCGACGGCGAGGAATGGCTCTATTTCCGCTCGATCGTCCCCGACGTCTCGATTATCCGCGCCACCACGGCCGATGAGCGCGGCAACCTCACCTACGAGCATGAGGGCGCCTATCTCGGCGGCCTGGAACAGGCGCTGGCGGCACGCAACAATGGCGGCATCGTCATCGCGCAGGTCAAGCGCGTCGTCGAGAATGGCACGCTGAAGCCGCATGACGTGCGCGTGCCGGGCGTGCTGGTCGACCACATCGTGGTGGCGCCCGACCAGTTGCAGACGACGCAGACCCCTTACGATCCGGCGATCTCGGGCGAGATCTTCCGGCCGCTGTCGACCTTCCGCACGCCCGAGATGAACATCCAGAAGGTGATCGCGCGCCGCGTCGCCATGGAATTGCGCGATGGCATGGCCGTCAACATCGGCTTCGGCATCTCGGCCAACGTGCCGCGCATCCTTCTTGAGGAAGGCCAGCATGGCAAGGTCACCTGGGTGATCGAGCAGGGCGCGGTCGGCGGCGTGCCGCTGCTCGACTTCAAGTTCGGCTGCGCCTCGAACGCCGAGGCGATCATGCCCTCGCCGCATCAGTTCATCTATTTCCAGGCCGGTGGCTTCGACGCTTCGCTGCTCTCCTTCCTGCAGATCGACCGCCACGGCTCGGTCAACGTCTCGAAGCTTTCGGCGCGGCCGCATGTGACGGCCGGCGCCGGCGGCTTCGTCGACATCACCGCGCGGGCGAAGAAGATCGTCTTCTCCGGTTTCTTCAATGCCGGCGCCAAGCTTTCCCTGGCCAACGGCGCGATCCGCATCGACCAGGAAGGCAAGGTCAAGAAGATCGTCGAGGAGGTCGAGCACATCTCCTTCTCGGGAAAACGCGCCGTCGCGCAAGGGCAAGACATCACCTATGTCACCGAGCGCTGCGTGATGAAGCTGACGCCGGACGGGTTGATGGTGACGGAGCTGGCGCCCGGCGTCGACCTCGAACGCGATGTGCTGGCGCAGGCCGAGATTCCGCTTGGCGTCGCGAATGACCTCAAGGTCACACCTGCGTCGCTCTACCAGGACCGGCCGATCGGCCTGTCGCTCAACGGCGGCGCCTCGCTCGGAGGTGCACATGGCTGAGCGTCTCGTCACCTTCGAAAGGGACGGCGCCGTCGGCATCGTCACGCTGCGCCGTCCGGAAAAATTCAACGCCCTCGACATTCCGATGCTGCGCGCGCTCGAAGCGGCGCTCGACGAAACGGAGCTGGCCGAAGGCGTCCGGGTTGTCCTCATTTGCGGCGAAGGCAAGGGCTTCTGCGCCGGCGGCGACGTCGAAGCCTGGGGCGCGATGAGCGCCGCCGATTTCCAGGTGCAATGGGTGCGTTACGGCCACCGCGTCTTCGACCGGCTGGCGCGGCTCCGGCAACCGACCATCGCTGTGCTTTCGGGCCATGCGCTGGGCGGCGGACTGGAACTGGCCGCAGCTTGCGACTTCCGCGTCGCCGAGGTGCAGATAAAACTCGGCTTCCCCGAAACCTCGATCGGCGTGGTGCCGGGCTGGTCGGGCACACAGCGCGCCGTGCGCCGCTTCGGAGCACAGAGCGTACGCCGCATGGCGATTGGCGGCGAGATTTTCCTCGCCCCGGACGCGCTCGCGCACGGCATCGTCGACCGGCTGGTCGAGACCGGCAAGGCCTTCGACGAAGCGAAAGCCTGGGCCGAGAAGATCGCCGAGCGCGGTCCGCTGGCGACCGAGGCCGCCAAGCTGATGATCGCCGTTGCCGAGGGCGAGGAAGACGCCGCCGCGACCGAGGCGCTGGCCAGCGGCTTCGTTGCGCTGACAAGCGACCTCAAAGCCGGCGTCGACGCCTTCAAGGCCAAGCAGAAGCCGGCCTTTTCGAGATCCTAGAGAAGAGACGATGAACGCACCGCTCAACATCTCCATGCCGGCCGAGGCGTCCCAGGCGCCGAAAGCCTACAAGCTCTTGATCGACGGCAAGCATATCGATGCCCGTGACGGCCGCAGCATCGAGCGCGCCAGCCCAGGCCACGGCTTCGTCGTGTCCCGTTATGCGCAAGCGGGCGCGGCTGAGGTCGAGGCGGCGGTACAGGCCGCGCGCAAGGCTTTCGAGACCGGTCCGTGGCCGCGCATGAAGGCGTCGGAACGCGCGGCGGTGCTGCTCAAGGCCGCCGACCTGATCGAGACCCGGCTGGAAGAGATCGCCCGCCTCGACGCGCTGGAATCCGGCAAGCCGATCGCCCAGGCGCGCGGCGAGATCGGCGGCGCGATCGACATCTGGCGCTATGCCGCTTCGCTTGCCCGCACGCTGCATGGCGAAAGCTACGCCAATCTCGGCGACGATATGCTTGGCGTCGTGCTGCGCGAGCCGATCGGCGTCGTCTCGATCATCACGCCGTGGAATTTTCCGTTCCTGATCGTCAGCCAGAAGCTGCCCTTCGCGCTCGCCGCCGGCTGCACTGCCGTGGTCAAGCCGAGCGAGATGACCTCGGCCTCGACCTTCGTGCTCGGCGATATCCTGCTCGAAGCCGGCTTGCCGGCCGGCGCCGTCAACATCCTCGCCGGCTTCGGCGCCGATGTCGGCGCGCCGATGGTCAGCCACCCGCTGGTCGAGATGGTATCCTTCACCGGCTCGACCCGCGTCGGCAAGATGACCATGGCGACGGCGTCCAATTCGCTGAAGAAGGTCTCGATGGAGCTCGGCGGCAAGAACGGCCAGATCGTCTTCCCCGATGCCGACCTCGAGGCGGCGGCCGACGCCGCGGTGTTCGGCGGCTTCTTCAACGCCGGCGAATGCTGCAACGCCGGCAGCCGCCTGATCGTGCACGAGGCGATTGCCGACGACTTCCTGAACGCGGTCAAGGCGCTGGCCCGGGAGGTCCGCGTCGGCGATCCGCTCGACGACCGCACCAAGGTCGGCGCAATGATCTCGGCAGACCATATGGAAAAGGTAGCCGGCTATGTAACGGCGGCGAAAACCGACGGCGGCGACGTTTTCACCGGCGGCGCCCGGCTTGCATCCAATGCCGGGCAATATCTCGATCCGACGATCATCCGCAACGTTACAGAGGACATGGCGATCGCGCGCGAGGAAGTGTTCGGGCCGGTGCTGTCCGTGCTCACTTTTGAAACGATTGAAAAGGCATTGCACATTGCCAACAACACGCCCTATGGTCTGTCTGCAGGGGTGTGGAGCGCCGGCGTCGACACATGCATGTCGGTGGCGCGCGGTGTGCGTTCGGGGACGGTTTGGGTGAATACGTTCATGGAAGGTTATCCCGAACTGCCCTTCGGCGGCTACAAGCAGTCCGGTCTGGGACGCGAACTCGGCAAACGCGCCGTCGAGGACTATACCGAGGAAAAGACAATCCAGTTTCATCGCGGCCAGCGCACTGGTTGGTGGGTCGGCTGAGTTGGGAGACCCCGGCGGACACCCGCCGGTTATGTGTATGCAACAAGGGAGGTAGTACATGTTGCGCAAACTCTTTATCGGAACGGCTCTTGCGACGAGCTTTGCGTTCTCGGCGCATGCCGCGGACGTCAAGGAAGTCCAGATGCTGCATTGGTGGACGTCGGGCGGCGAAGCGGCTGCTCTCAACGTGCTGAAGCAGGATCTCGCCAAGGAAGGCTATGCCTGGAAGGACGTGCCGGTGGCGGGCGGCGGCGGCGACGCCGCAATGACCGCGCTGAAGGCGATGGTCGCGGCCGGCAATTACCCGACCGCCTCGCAGATGCTGGGCTACACCGTGCTCGACTATGCCGCCGCCGGCGTCATGGGCGACCTGACCGAGACCGCCAAGAAGGAAGGCTGGGACAAGTCGGTCCCCGCCGCCCTGCAGAAGTTCTCCGTCTATGACGGCAAGTGGGTTGCTGCTCCGGTCAACGTCCACTCCGTCAACTGGCTGTGGATCAACAAGGCGGTGATGGACAAGATCGGCGGCACCGAGCCGAAGACCTTCGACGACTTCGTGGCATTGCTCGACAAGGCCAAGGCGGCCGGCGTCATCCCGCTCGCTCTGGGCGGCCAGAACTGGCAGGAAGCCACCATGTTCGACTCCGTCGTGCTGTCGACCGGCGGGCCGGAGTTCTACAAGAAGGCGATGAACGACCTCGATGAAGAGTCGCTCAAGTCCGACACGATGAAGAAGTCGTTCGACAACCTCGCCAAGCTCGTCACCTATGTCGATCCGAACTTCTCGGGCCGCGACTGGAACCTCGCCACCGCCATGGTCATCAAGGGCGACGCGCTGGTTCAGGTCATGGGCGACTGGGCCAAGGGCGAGTTCCACGCCGCCAACAAGACCCCGGGCACCGACTTCCTGTGCTACCGCTTCCCGGGCACCGACGGCTCGGTGATCTACAACTCCGACATGTTCGGCATGTTCAACGTTCCGGACGACCGCAAGGCCGCCCAGGTCGCGCTTGCCACCGCCACTTTGTCGAAGAGCTTCCAGTCGGCCTTCAACGTGGTGAAGGGTTCGGTTCCGGCCCGCACCGACGTGCCGGACACCGACTTCGACGCTTGCGGCAAGAAGGGCATCGCCGACCTGAAGAAGGCCAATGAGGGCGGCACGCTGTTCGGCTCGCTGGCCCAGGGCTATGGCGCCCCGCCGGCCGTCGCCAACGCCTACAAGGATGTCGTGTCGAAGTTCGTCCATGGTCAGATCAAGACCTCCGACGAGGCCGTGACCGAGCTGGTCAAGGCGATCGACGACGCCAAGTAAGGTTCACTTGAACCAGGTCTCCCCCGCTCCGGCGGGGGAGGTCTCCTGTCGACAAACGGTGCGGGAAAGACCCTGGTGCGTTCTGGCGCCGGGCCGTTTCCGACCAACCGGTACTGGATGAGCCGATGAGCACAGTTGCCGAAACCCAGATCAAGCTGACACCGGAGCACGACGCCCGTCCCGGCGCAACGGTCCGTTCGCGGCTGCAGGACCTGCTGCCGAAGATCGTGTTGGCGCCGAGCTTCGCGGCGACGGTCGTCTTCGTCTACGGCTTCATTCTATGGACGATCTATCTGTCCTTCACCAATTCCAAGACCTTCCCGTCCTACGACATCACCGGCGCCCGCGCCTATCAGCGGCTGTGGCGCTGGACCTTCGAGAGCGACCCGCCGTCGAGCTGGTACACCTCGATCACCAATATGGGCATTTTCGGCTTTCTCTACATCCTGATCTGCCTGGCGCTCGGCCTGTTCCTGGCCATCCTGCTCGACCAGAAGATCCGCGGCGAAGGCGTGCTGCGGCCGATCTACCTCTACCCGATGGCGCTCTCCTTCATCGTCACCGGCGTCGCCTGGAAGTGGTTCCTCGATCCTGGCCTCGGCCTTGAGCAGACGCTGCACCAATGGGGCTGGACGAGCTTCCATTTCGACTGGATCAAGAACAAGGATTTCGTCATCTACACGGTGGTCATCGCCGGCGTCTGGCAGGCCTCGGGCTTCATCATGGCGATGTTCCTGGCCGGCCTGCGCGGCATCGACGGCGAGATCATGAAGGCGGCGCAGATCGACGGCGCGTCCACCTTCCAGCTCTACCGCCGCATCGTCATCCCGCTGCTGCGACCCGTGTTCCTGTCGGCCTTCATCGTGCTCGCGCATCTCGCCATCAAGTCCTACGACCTGGTCGTCGCGCTGACCAGCGGCGGGCCGGGCGGCTCGGCCTGGCTGCCGTCCAACTTCATGTATGAGTTCACCTTCAAGCGCAACGAGATGGCGGTCGGTTCGGCGAGCGCGGTGATCATGCTGATGACGCTGACCGCGATCATCGTGCCTTACCTCTATTCCGAGCTCAGGGAGAAGCCGCGATGAGCGCTGTCACCTCGCCTGCCCGTCCGGCTTCGAGCGGCATGAGCGCCAGGACGCTCAACCGCATCGTCATCTACGGCCTGCTCGCGCTGTTCGCGATCTTCTACCTGATGCCGCTCTTCGTCATGCTGGTCACCTCGTTCAAGACCATGGATGAGATCCAGAACGGCAACATGCTGTCGCTGCCGCAATCGCCGACCATCGAGCCCTGGTTCAAGGCCTGGGGCCAGACCTGCGTCGGCCTCACCTGCGCCGGCATCAAGGGCTATTTCTGGAACTCCATCAAGATGGTGGTCCCGGCGGTGCTGATCTCGACGCTGCTCGGCGCCCTCAACGGTTACGTGCTGACCAAATGGCGCTTCCGCGGCCACACGCTGGTCTTCGCCATGATGCTGTTCGCCTGCTTCATCCCGTTCCAGTCGGTGCTGCTGCCGATGGCGACCATCCTCGGCAGCCTCGGCCGCTTCGGCGCCACCTTGCAGAACGCGACCGGGTTCAATTTCGGCCTCGGCAATTCGACGGTGAACCTGGTCTTCGTCCACGTGGTCTACGGCCTCGGTTTCACCACCTTGTTCTTCCGCAACTATTACGAGGCCTTCCCGACCGAGCTGGTGAAGGCGGCGCAGGTCGACGGCGCGTCCTTCTTCCAGATCTTCCGCCGCATCATGCTGCCCAACTCGATGCCGATCTTCGTCGTCACCGTCATCTACCAGTTCACCAACATCTGGAACGACTTCCTGTTCGCCTCGGCTTACGCCGGCACCGGCGACGTGATGCCGATGACGGTGGCGCTGAACAATGTCGTCAACACCTCGACCGGCGTCGTCGAATACAACGTCAACATGGCGGCGGCGATGATCGCCGCGCTGCCCACCCTGATCGTCTATGTCGTCGCCGGCCGCTATTTCGTGCGCGGGCTGATGGCCGGCGCGGTCAAGGGCTGACCACTTTCTTAAAGGAACGACCATGGCTTTTCTGGAAATTGATGGGCTGAAGAAGCGCTTCGGGAATGTCGAGATCCTGAAGGGCATCGATGTCGAGCTCGAAAAGGGCGGCTTCCTGGTGCTGGTCGGCCCGTCCGGCTGCGGCAAGTCCACGCTGCTCAACACGATCGCCGGACTGGAGCAGATCACCGAGGGCGAGATCCGCGTCGACGGCCGCGCGATCAACGACCTGCATCCTTCCAAGCGCGACATCGCCATGGTGTTCCAGAGCTACGCGCTCTATCCCAATATGACGGTGGCGGGGAACATCGCCTTCGGCATGGAGATGCGCGGCGTGCCGGCGGCCGAGCGCCAGGCGGCGATCGACAAGGTCGCCAAGATCCTGCAGATCGGCCACCTGCTCAACCGCAAGCCCAGCCAGCTCTCCGGCGGCCAGCGCCAGCGCGTCGCCATGGGCCGGGCGCTGGTGCGCGACCCGAAACTCTTCCTGTTCGACGAGCCGCTCTCCAACCTCGACGCCAAGCTGCGCGTCGACATGCGCATCGAGATCAAGCGCCTGCATGCCACGACCGGCACGACGATCGTCTATGTCACGCACGACCAGATCGAGGCGATGACGCTGGCGACCAAGATCGCTGTCATGCGCGACGGCGAGGTGCAGCAGTTCGGCACGCCGGCCGAGATCTACAACAACCCGACCAATATCTTCGTCGCCGACTTCATGGGCTCGCCGGCGATGAACCTGATCCCGGCCAAGATCGACGGCAATGGCAGCGCGCTCTCGGTGGTGCTCGACCGCGAGGCGCGCCAGCCGATCGTGCTGCCGATGCCCGGCGCACCTGCCGGCCTGTCGGCCTTCAAGGACAAGCAGGTCATCTTCGGCGTCCGGCCCGAGGCGCTGACCGACCCGGAGGGCGCCGAACGCAACGGTTCGAGCATCGCCACAGCCGACTGCCATATCGAAGTGGTGGAGCCGGCGGGATCGGACACTTTCGCCGTCACCAATCTCGGCGGCAAGGGCGTGGTGGCGCGGCTGCGCGCCGATGCCAGGATCCAACCCGGCACCAGCACGCCGCTTGCCTTCAACCTCAGCAAGGCGGTGTTTTTCGACCCGGCGACCGAGAAGCGCATTCTCTGATGCATGTCGCCCAAAAGTGGCTCCGGTTTTGGGGCAACGACATGCATCAAAATAAAGATCCTTAGACTATGGCAAACCCGGATATCGTCATCATCGGCTCCGGCATCGGCGGCGCCACGATCGCCTCCGGCTTGGCCGGCAGCGGCGCCTCGATCCTGATCCTGGAGCGCGGCGAGCCGCTGCCCGCGACGCCGCATGCGCGCTCGACGCGATCGATCTTCATCGACGAGCACTACCGGCCGAAGGAGATGTGGCGCGAGGCCGGCGGCGCTGCCTTCAATCCCGGCAACTACTACTATGTCGGCGGCAATTCGAAATTCTTCGGCGCGGTCCTCATCCGCTACCGCAAGGAGGATTTTTCCGAGCTCGAGCATTTCGGCGGCGTCTCGCCGGCCTGGCCGTTTTCCTATGACGAATTCGAGCCGTGGTATTCGAAGGCCGAGCAGTTGTTTCGCGTGCGCGGCTCGCTCGGCGAGGACCCGACCGAACCATTCCATTCGATCCCCTACGCCTTCAAGCCGGTGCCGGACGAGCCGCCGATCGCGCGCGCCCGCGCCGAACTGAAAGCTCTGGGATTGCATCCCGCTTCGCTGCCGCTCGGCGTCGACATCGAGACCTGGCTGAAGGAAGGCAAGACCGGCTGGGACGCCTTCCCCAACACCGGCCAAGGCAAGATCGACGCCCAGACCGGCCCGCTGACGGCGGCGCTGAAGGACCCGGATATCCGGCTTGAGACCGGCGCGCATGTCGACTGGCTCGAAACCGCGCCGGACGGCAAGTCGATCGCCGCCATCCACTACACGCAAGATGGCGCGCAAAAGACGCTGTCGCCGAAGCTGGTCATCCTGTCGGCCGGCGCGATCAACTCGGCAGCCATCCTGCTGCGCTCGCCTTCGGCGAAAGGCAAAGGGCTCGCCAACAGCTCCGACCAGGTCGGGCGCAATTTCATGAACCACAATTCGAGCGCAATGCTGGCGATCGACCCGCGCCGCCGCAACGACAGCGTCTACCAGAAGACGCTGATGCTCAACGATTACTATCTGTCGGACGGCAAGGGCGGCAAGCCGCTCGGCAACGTGCAGCTGCTCGGCAAGATCGATGGCAACATGCTCAAGGCCAATGTGAAGACGATGCCGAAATTCGTGCTCGACTTCATGGCCGGCCACGCCGTGGACTGGTACCTGATGTGCGAGGACCTGCCCGACCCCGAAAGCCGCATCATGGTCGACGGCAGGGACATCGTCATGCAGTGGCGTCGCTCCAACATGCAGTCGCTGGAAGGCCTGACCAAGGTCATGCGGGAGAACCTTCGCGCCTGCGGCTATCCGATCGTGCTGTCGCGCCCCTTCGATAAGCGCACGCCCTCGCATCAGTGCGGCACGGTGAAGATGGGCAACGACCCGGCCACTTCACCCCTCGACACGTTCTGCCGCGCCTACGACCACCAGAATCTCTACGTCGTCGACGCCGGTTTCCTGCCGACATCGGCCGCGGTCAATCCGGCGCTGTCGATCGCCGCGCAGGCGCTGCGCGTCGCCGCTCATATCCGCAAGACGGAGCTTGCCGCATGATGGGCTGGCGCCGCCCCTCATCCGCCTGCCGGCACCTTCTCCCCGTAAACGGGGAGAAGAGGGCTGGCCGCAACTCCTGCGCTCCTTTGGCAATTGGCGAAAGCGCCGATGACAGCGTCCTTCTCCCCGTCACTATACGGGGAGAAGTGCCCGGCAGGGCGATGAGGGGCAGCGCCGACCTTCGCAGGATCAGCTTCCAATGACCCGCCCGTCAGCCATCATCACCGGCGGAGCGCGCGGCATCGGGCTGGCCTGCGCGGAAGCGTTAGCCGAGGCAGGTTTCGATATTCTTGTCGCCGACCTTGCTGAGAAGCCCGCTGATGGACTGCCCGAAAAGATCGTCAAGCACGGCGCGGAGTTCGCCTACGCCCGCTGCGACATCGCCGATCTCGCCAGCCACGCCGCGCTCGTCGAAGCCGCGATCAACGCCTTCGGCCACATCGATTGCCTGGTCAACAATGCCGGCGTCGGCGCCGTGGTGCGCGGCGATCTGCTGGAGCTGAAACCGGATAACTTCGATCGTGCGCTCGCCATCAACCTTCGCGGCACTTTGTTCCTCAGCCAGGCCATCGCCAAGGCAATGCTGGCCACGCCTGCCGCCTCAGTGAGGTCGATCATCACCATCACGTCGGTGAGCGCAGCCATGGCCTCGCCGGAGCGCGCCGACTACTGCATTTCCAAGGCCGGGCTTTCGATGTGGGTGAAGAACCTGGCGCTGCGGCTCGCCGCCGAAGATATCGGCGTGTTCGAGGTGCGGCCGGGCATCATCCGCACCGACATGACCTCCGGCGTTTCGGCCAAATATGACGCGCTGATCGACGGCGGGCTGGTGCCGGCGAAACGCTGGGGCGAGGCCGCCGATGTCGGTGCCGTGGTCGCCGCGCTTGCCTCCGGAAAATTCGGTTTTTCGACCGGATCGGTCATCGATGTCGATGGCGCGCTCTCGGTGCCACGCTTGTGAGGAACAATGGCTGACTACATCATTGTTGGCGCCGGTCCCGCCGGCTGCGTTCTCGCCAACCGGTTGAGCGAGGATCCGTCCAATTCCGTTTTGCTGCTCGAAGCCGGCGGGAAGGACTGGCACCCGCTCATCCACATGCCGGCGGGCTTCGCCAAGATGACCAAAGGCATCGCCTCCTGGGGCTGGTCGACCGTGCCGCAGAAGAACATGAAGGACCGCGTCTTCTGGTACACGCAGGCCAAGGTGGTCGGCGGCGGCTCGTCGATCAATGCGCAGATCTACACGCGCGGCAATGCCCGCGACTACGACGCCTGGGAGAAGGAAGAAGGCCTCACCGGCTGGAGCTATCGCGACGTGCTGCCCTATTTCAAGCGCGCCGAGAACAACCAGCGCTTCGCCAACGATTTCCACGGCGACCAGGGTCCGCTCGGCGTGTCGAACCCGATCTCGCCGCTGCCCATCTGCGAGGCCTATTTCCGCGCCGGCCAGGAAATGGGCATACCCTTCAATCCGGACTTCAATGGCGCGAGCCAGGAAGGCGTCGGCTACTATCAGTTGACCCAAAAGAACGCGAGGCGCTCATCCGCTTCCGTCGCCTATCTGAAGCCGATCGGCGCCCGCAAGAACCTGACGGTCAGGACGGACGTCCTGGTGACTCGCGTCGTCGTCGAAAAGGGCCGTGCCATCGGCGTCGAGATCGTCGACAGGCCGGGCGGCGAGAAGACGATCTTGCGCGCCGACCACGAGGTGATCGTCTCGTCGGGCGCCATCGGCTCGCCCAAGCTCCTCATGCAATCGGGCATCGGCCCGGCCGATCATCTGAAGTCGGTCGGCGTCACGCCGGTGCATGACCTGCCCGGCGTCGGCTCCAACATGCAGGACCATCTCGACCTGTTCGTGATCGCCGAATGCACCGGCGACCACACCTACGACAATTACGCCAAGCTGCACCGCACGATGTGGGCCGGCTTGCAATACCTCTTGCTCAAGAAGGGTCCCGTGGCCTCGAGCCTGTTCGAGACCGGCGGCTTCTGGTACGCCGACCCGACAGCCGCCTCGCCCGACATCCAGTTCCATCTCGGCCTCGGCTCCGGCATCGAGGCCGGCGTGGAAAAGCTGAAGAACCCGGGCGTGACGCTGAACTCCGCCTTCCTGCGCCCGCGCTCGCGCGGAACGGTGCGGCTGAAGAGCGCCGATCCGGCCGACCATCCGCTGATCGATCCGAACTACTGGTCCGATCCTTACGACCGCGACATGTCGATCAAGGGGCTCAGGTTGGCGCGAGAGATCATGCGCCAGAAGGCGCTTCAGCCTTATGTGCTGCGCGAGGTGCTGCCCGGCCCTGCCCTGCAGAGTGACGCCGACCTTTTCGACTATGCCTGCCGCACGTCCAAGACCGATCATCATCCCGTCGGCACCTGCCGCATGGGTCATGACGCGATGGCCGTGGTGACGCCGGATCTGAGGTTGCGCGGCATCGACGCCTTACGCGTCTGCGACGCCTCGGTGATGCCGCGCGTGCCTTCCTCCAACACCAATGCGCCGACCATCATGGTCGGTGAAAAGGGCGCCGACCTCATCCTTGGCCGCGAGCCGCTGCCGCCGGCCGTGTTCAAGGGCAATCAGGCGGCATGAGGCATCAATGATGATCCGGCATTGCGTCTTTGTCCGTTTTCGCGACGACGTTCCTGAAACCGAGCGCGCGGCGATCCATGCCGATCTCGAAACCTTGCGCGCCGTCATCGACGGCATGGGCAAGGTAGAGTTCAGCGCCAATGTCAGTCCCGAGCCGTTTGCGCGCGACTTCGGCCACGGCTTCACCATCGATTTCCGCGACGCCGCCGCCCGCGACGCCTATCTGGCGCACGAAGCGCATCAGCGCGCCGGCGCCCGCCTGGTCGCCGCGCTCGAGGGCGGCACCGATGGGCTGATGGTCATCGATCTTGAGGTGACGCAAATGTGACCACTCGTCGGCTTAAAACCGGCTGCTGTCCCGTTCTCTTTTGCCCGCCCAGGAACATATCGTTGCTTTTGGGGGTGCAAAAGGAGGACCGCCTTGAACCTCACCGCTGAGCAGAAGAAAACCGTAGTCGCATCGTTTCTCGGCTGGACGCTCGACGCTTTTGATTTCTTCCTTCTGACCTTCCTGCTTACCGATATTGCCGCTGAGTTCCAGACCGACGTGCCGGCGGTCTCCAAAGCACTGTTCCTGACCTTGGCGACGCGCTTCATCGGCGCGTTCTTCTTCGGCATGCTTGCCGACAAATACGGCCGCAAGCCGATCCTGATGCTCAACATCGTCAGCTATTCGGTGATCGGGGCGCTGGCCGCCTTCTCGCCCAATCTCGGCATATTCCTGGCGCTGCGCGCCCTGTTCGGCATCGCCATGGGCGGCGAATGGGGCCTGGGCAGCTCGCTTGCCATGGAATCCATCCCGCCCAGCGCGCGCGGCACGGTCTCGGGCATCCTGCAATGCGGCTATCCGGCCGGCTATCTGCTGGCCGCGGTGGTCTATGGCCTGCTCTATGGGCAGAAGATCGGCGACTTCACCTTCGGCTGGCGCGCCATGTTCCTCCTGAGCTTCGTGCCGGCCCTGGTCGTGCTGTTCATCCGCTCGCATGTGCCGGAATCGCCGGCCTTCGTCGAAGGCCGTACCCAGGCACGGCCAGGCCTCCTCGAAACGCTGCGGAAGCACTGGGGCATCGCGCTCTATGCCGTGGTGCTGATGATGTTCTTCAACTTCTTCAGCCATGGCACGCAGGACCTCTATCCGACCTTCCTGAAGAAGCAGCACGGCTTCGACACGCACACGGTGAGCTGGATCACCATCGTCGCCAATATCGGCGCTATCGTCGGCGGCCTTGCCTTCGGCGCGCTGTCGGAAAGGATCGGCCGCATCAACGCCATCACGCTCGCCTGCGTGATCGCCTTGCCGGCAATTCCGCTCTGGGCCTATACGACCACGCCCTTCATGCTGGCGATCGGCGCTTTCATCATGCAGGTGGCGGTGCAGGGCGCCTGGGGAGTCATCCCGGTGCATCTCAACGAATTGTCGCCGGGCTCGGTGCGGGCGACGCTGCCCGGCTTCATCTACCAGGCCGGCAATCTGGCGGCTTCCTATGGCGGCCCCTACCAAGCGGGGATCGCCGAGGCGCCGGGAGGCAGCTACGGCTATGCGCTGGCCCTGTTCGCCGGCGTGGTCGCCGTCTGCATCCTCGTCGTCATCCGCTTCAGTCCGGAAAAGCGCGGCCAGGTGATGACCGTGCTCAGCTGAGTATCTGTTTTCAACCCATCCTGAGCGCGGCGACGCCGGCAACGATGCCGAGCGCCGCGGCCGCGCGCCAGGCCGTCATCTTCTCGCCCAGCGCCAGCACCGAGATCAGCATGGCGAACAGGATCGAGGTTTCGCGCAGCGACGCGACCGAGGCGATCGGCGCCTTGGTCATTGCCCACATCACGATCCAGTAGGCCGCGCCGCTGAGCACGCCGGTGAACAGCCCGGCCTTCCAGTCGCGCGCCAGCACCGGAAGCGACCGCGGTCCGCGGAAGGCAATGCACAGCACGAGCGCCCATGCCGCATCACAGACGAACAGCCAGGCCGCGTAGCTTTGCGCGGTTGCGGCCAGCCGGGCGCCGCTGCCGTCGGAAAGCGTGTAGCTGGCGATGAAGATCGAGGTGGCGAGCGCGAAACCGACCGCGCGCAGATTGAGCTTCTCCAGATACGCCCCACCCCGAAACGACATGACCAGCGTGCCTGCCGACAGAAGCACGATGCCGAGGATGGCGAAGGGCGCCGGGACCTCGCCGACCACGACGATGCCGCCCAGCGCCGAGAGCAGCGGTGCGGTGCCGCGCGCCAGCGGATAGGTCTGGGCGAAATCGCCCGCCTTGTAGGCGCCGATCAGGAAGGTCCGGTAGCCCATGTGGAAGAAAACCGAGGCGAGGATGAATGGCCAGACCTCGGCCTTCGGCACTTCGACGAAGGGCAGCGCCACAAGCGCCGCGGCGCCCATGCCGAGCGTCATCAGCGTGATCGACAGGAAGCGGTCGAGATGGACCTTGACCAGCGCGTTCCAGATCGCGTGCATGGCCGCCGCCGAAAGCACCGCCAGGAAGACGAACAGCGTCATCCCCGCCTCACCGGCCCGCCAGACTTGAGCCGATGCCCGGCGTTTCCAGATCGATGTCGACCCGAAGCGGAAAATGGTCGGAAGCCACCTCGCCGATATCGGCGCTGACCGAACGCACGCGCCCGGCCAACCCGCCGCTGACGAAGCAATGATCGAGCCGTCGTTTGGCCAGCCTGCCGTCGATGATCTTTTCGTGCGTATGGAAGTCCGGTCCCGGCTCGGTGGCGACGGAAGCGGCATCGACGAATCCGTCGATATAGGCAGCTCCGCGGTGATAGGGGGTATTGCCGACGATGCGCCGGTATTCGGCGCTGCCTGGCTCCATGTTGAAATCGCCCAGCCAGATCGCCGCGATCGGATTTTCGGGTTCCGGCTGGCCGTTCGACCAGTTGCGCCGCGGCTCGTCGTCGACGCCGCTCCAGGGGCCGCCATCGGACGGCGCGCGACGATGCTCGGCATTGAGATAATCGATCTGCTCCAGCCGCTCCTCGGCCGCGATATGGGCAAGATGCAGCGAGAACACGCGCACTGGTCCCGCCGGCGTACGGATCATGCACTCCAGCGCCGCGTTGCGGGTGTTGAGCGGCCTCAGCGTGCGCCGCAGCGGCAGCGTGTGCAGCCGCGACCAGACGATCGGCAACTTCGACAGCACCATCGTGCCGAACTGCCGCCGGCGATTGACGATGCGGCCGCCGCGCCTCTCGCTGGCATCCATGTCGAAGGCGGGGCCATAGGCCCAGTAATAGTCGGGCAGCAAGCTGGACAGGATCTCGGGCTGATCGTCCTCATTGGTGCGCTGCCAATGCCGCTCGACTTCCTGCAACGCGATGATGTCGGCGCCATCCACCAGCCTGGCGCAGCGGCTGAGATCATAGCGCCCGTCGCTGCCGTAGCCGTATTGGATGTTGTAGCTGATCAGCTTCATTGATTAACCGGCTCACTTCTGGCGATTGCAGTAGCGCAATTCCAGGAAAAGTGTGAGCGTTTAAGTTCGGCGTCTTCGCCGTAACCTTTCCGTCCGGAATTGCGTCGAGAAAAAAGACATAGAGCGGTTCGCCGTTTCAGGTGAAACGCTCTAGCGCCAGGCCCCTTGCATTGCAATGGACCGGCGGGACAAGTGGAATAGTCCAATGGAACCGGGGGCCCGGCGCTCTAATAGGTCGTCAACGGCTGGAAGCTTCCGGCCGGCGACGCCGCCAGTTCCGACCAGTCGATCTCCTCTTCCAGCCGGTGATAGGCCTCGTCGCCGATCGTGCCGTTGCTGCGCAGTTCCTCCAGCGTGTCGCGTTGCCGCTTGATGGCGTAAAGGCGCAACCGGTCGTATTCCGTCGCGGCTTGCGCGTCGTCGGGGTTTTCCGCAACCCGCCGCTGCGCCTCATACTGCTCCCGCACGACGGCGGCAGCGGCCGATGTCTTGCGGTTCAGCACGTCGAGCGCGGCCTGCATGATGGCGACGCGCGCCTCGGCTACTTCGCGATCGATCGTCATATCCCGCTCGAAATTGAGCCAGCGCAGAAGCGGCTTCAGGCTTATCCCCTGCAGGACCAACGTGCCAAGCACGACAGCGAACGCGGCAAGCACGATCGGGTCACGCCCAGGAAAATTGGCCGGCAAGGCAATTGCCACCACCAGCGTCACCAGCCCGCGCATGCCGCACCAGCCGACAAGCACGGCGCCGCGAAACGTCGGCGCATCCTGCTTTCTGTCTTCGCCGCCGGAGCGGGCGAACCAGCGTATGACCGCGACGTAACCCGCCACCCACACGAGCCGCGCCACGATGACGACGACAAGCACCGTTGCGGCGAACAGGAATGCTCCGCCTTGCCCGTCGCCGGAGAGACGGCCGACGATCGACCGCGCCTGCAGGCCCATCAGAACGAAAGCCAGCACGTTGAGCACGAACACCGCTGATTCCCAGACCGAATAGGTGCTGACGCGGCGTCTCGCCGACATCCGGCGCGGTGCGGTGCGCGCGATGGTGATGGCATAGACGACGATGGTGATGATGGCGGAAAGGCCGAGCCTGTCGGCAATGATCCAGACGGCGAAGGTTCCGGCGAACTGCACCACTGTGCTGCTTGCCGCATCCTCGATGCGCGTCAGCGTGAGCAGCGACACTCGGCCGAACAGGTAACCCGCGACGACGCTGCCGATCGTCGCAAGCAGGATGACGGGCACCGCGTCCTTAAGCATGAGCGTGCCGACCGCCGCCGAAACCGATATCCGGTAGATCAACAACGCCGTGGCATCGTTGAGCAGGCTCTCCCCTTGCAGGATCGCGGTGATGCGGTGCGGCACCTTGAACTGGCTGAGCACGGCACTTGCCGCGACCGCGTCCGGCGGCGCGACGATGGCGCCGAGCGCGATCGCCGCCGCGATCGGCAGCCCGGCCATTTTCCAACCGACGAAGGCAACGACCACCGTGGTGAAGACGACCGCGCCAAGCGCCAGGAGCACCAGCGACAGGCGGTAGCGCTTCAGGTCGCGCAGCGAGGTGTCATAGGCGGCATCGAGCAGCACCGGAGCGATGAACAGCGCCAGCGCCAGTTCCGGATCGATCTCGATCACCGGCGCGCCGGGCACGAAGGCAAGCCCAACGCCCGCAAGCGCCAGCAGCGATGGGTAAGGCACCTCCAGCCGCCGCGACAGCGCCGTAAGCGCGACGGCGATCAGAAGCAGGACGAGCGTAAGTTCGAACAGAGCCATGGCTCATCGTAGCGGCGAAGCGCGAAGCTTGGCAGTACCCTGAGACAGGATGCTGTTGATTTATCCGGCAAACCCGCGCTGCCTCATAGGGTGTGCTCGCAGGACAAACCGATGGCGCCCGTATACCACCGAGAGCCCCTGGCATGTCTTATCGGCATCAGGACGGCCAGGGCCGTCAGTGCAGGACCAGCATATCGCCCGACGAGAACGAAATATCCGCCTTGTCGCCGACGACCGGCGGCGGCGTCGTCGAATTGTTGAAGGTATCGAGCGAAACCGTGTTTCCGCCGATGCCGACGCGCACGCGGATGACCGAGCCGAGGAAATGCACTTCGGCGATCTCGCCCGATAGGCTGGTGTCGTGGCCGGGCTGGCGCGCCAGCGAGATCGCTTCCGGCCGCAGCGCCAGCGACAGCGTATCGCCGGACTTCGAGCCGTTGAGTTTGCCCTTGAGCGAGACTTCCTGCGCGTTGACCTGCACCTTGCCGGCCGAGGCGTCGGTGACCTTGCCCTCCAGCACGTTGAGCGTGCCGACGAAATTGGCGACGAATTTGGTCGCCGGCCGGTTGTAGATCTCGAACGGCGTCCCGACCTGCTCGGCCCGGCCGCCATACATCACCGCGATGCGGTCGGAGATCGACAGCGCTTCTTCCTGGTCGTGCGTGACGAAGATGGTGGTGATGCCGAGCTTCTTCTGGATCGAACGGATTTCCTCGCGCAGCGACACGCGCACCTTGGCGTCGAGCGCCGACAGCGGCTCGTCGAGCAAAAGCAGCTTCGGTTTCGGCGCAATCGCCCGCGCGAGCGCGATGCGCTGCTGCTGACCGCCGGAAAGCTGGTAGGGATAGCGGTCGGCCATCTGTGGCAGCTTGATCATGTCGAGCATCTCGGCGACGCGCCTGTCCGCGTCCGGCTTCGACATGCCGGCCACCTTGAGGCCGAAGGCGATGTTCTGCGCCACCGTCAGGTTTGGGAACAGCGCATAGGCCTGGAACACCATGCCGACATTGCGCTGGTTCGGCTTCAGCCTGGTGATATCCTTGCCAGCTACGACGATCTTGCCTGCCGATGGCTCCTCGAAACCGGCCACCATGCGCAGCACCGTCGTCTTGCCGCAGCCCGACGGCCCGAGGAAGGAGACGAATTCGCCCGGTTCGACATCGAGATTGAAGTCCTGGACCACGGTTGTGGCGCCGAAGGATTTTCGCACATGCTGGATGGAGAGGAATGGCTCAGCCATGGCTTTCTCTTTCGCTCAATTAGGGCGGTTCGCCGATTTCGGCGCGAAGCGGGACAGGACCTGGATCAGCGACATACAGCCCCAGGTAATGGCGAAGGCGATAATGGCAAGTGCCGCCGGCTCGTAAGCGCGGTTGGCGCCCATGTTCTGCAGATACGGGCCGAAGGCCGGCCGGTTGAGCAGGCTGGCCACGGTGAACTCGCCGATGACGATGGCGAAGGTCAGGAAGGCGCCGGACAGAACCGCGATCAGCACGTTGGGCAGGATCACGCGTCCGATGATCGTCGTCCAGCCGGCGCCGAGGATCTGCGCCGCTTCGGTGAGCGTCCTGACGTCGATGGTGCGAAGGCCGGTATCGACGGCGCGGTACATGTAAGGCAGCGCCAGCGTCGCATAGCCGATGACGAGCAATGCGTTGGTGCCTAAGCCGCTGGCGAGGAACGGCAGCGGCGAGCTCGAGCCGTACATGCGGATATAGCCGAACACGATGACGATGGCGGGAATGACCAGCGGCAACAGCGTGACGAATTCGACGATCGGCCTGAGCTGGGGCAGGCGCAGCCGGATCCAGTAGGCGGTGGGCACCACCAGAAGCACGCCGAGGATGATGGTGAAGATCGCGGCCACCACCGAGAAGGTGAAGGATTCCTGGAAGCGTGCATCGCCGAGCACGACGCGGTATGCCTCGAAGGAATATTCGCCGCGCTTCATGCGCATTGAGAATTCCAGCGTCGCGATCAGCGGAATGAAGAAATAGGCGGCGCCGAGGACGAACGTCAACCAGGCCCAGAACTTACCCGACTTCATTTGAGCCACCTCTCCGAGCGGGTCCGGAACCAGATGTAGAAGACATTGGCGAGCCCGGTGATGAAGATCATGCCGAAGGCGATCGCATAGCCGAGATTGGCGTTGTGCAGCACGTCGCCGCGGATCTGCGCATAGAGCACGATCGGCACGATGTTGAGCGACGAGCCGGTCAACGCATAAGCGGTGGCGATGGCGCCGAAGGCGTTGGCGAAAAGCAGGATGAAGGTGCCGAGGAAGCTCGGCCACAGGACAGGAATGACGACCATGCGCCAGTACTGCCACTGGGTGGCGCCGAGCGTCGCGGCGGCCTCGCCCCACTCCTTTTTCAGGCCGTCGATCGCCGGCACGATGATGACGACCATCAGCGGGATCTGGAAATAGAGATAGGTCAGCGTCAGGCCCCAGAAGGACAGCACGTTGAAGCCGTGCTGATAGAGGTCGAAGCCGATCGAACGCAAAAGCACAGTGAGCAGGCCCAGGCGGCCGAGCGTCGCCAGGAAGGCGAAGGCCAGCGGAACACCGGCAAACTGCGAGGCGACGCCCGAGAAGGTGAGCGCCGCCGAACGCGTCCAGTTGGGCAGGCCGCCGCGAACGATGGCGATGGCGATGGCGAGGCCGATGAAGGCGCCAAGCAGCGACGAGGCGACGGAAACCTTGATCGAGATCCAGTAGGCGGCAACGATGGTCGGCTGCGCGAGATCGGCGATGTTCTGCAGCGTGAAACCGCCGTCGGCGCTCTGGAACGCGCCGATGATGAGATAGAGCGTCGGCAGGATCAGGAACATCAACGCGAAGATGATGAAAGGCGCGACGCCCAGCCATTGCGTGGGCAGACGCATCGCGCGCGCGCCGGGCGGAATGGTCTTACCGGCGGCGGACGGTCCTGAAAGGCTGATATCGGTCATGCCTGACTGCCTTCAATAATGGAATCCGGGCGGCGCAAGGCCGCCCGGAAGAGCATCGACTTACTTGACGTTGGCGCCGACGACCGAGTCCCAGCCCTTGGTGATCTCTTCCTTGGCAGCGCCCTGCTCGTCGAGCGACGGGAACACGGCCTTGGCATAGGCGTCTGCCGGCGGCAGCTTGTCGAGCAGCTCCTGCGGAACCTTGCCGTTCTTGGCGAGGTCGTTGAAGCGGATCGGGTGGCAATAACCCTTCAGCCAGCCGATCTGGCCTTCGTCGGAATAGAGGTATTCCATCCACAGCTTCGCGGCGTTCGGATGCGGCGCGTAGGCGCTGATCGCCTGCACGTACACGCCGGCGACGACGCCGGTCTTCGGGATGACGATATCGGTCGGCGGGTTGCCGTTCAGCGTGTCGCGGCCCGACAGGTTGTTGTAGTCCCAGTTGATCAGGATCGGCGTCTGACCCTGCGCGAGCGTGGCCGGCTTGCCGATGACCGGAACGAAGTTGCCGCCGGCGTTGAGCTTCTTGAAGAAGTCGAGGCCGGCTTCGCCAGCGGCCTTGCCGGCAGCGGCGCCGGTGGACAGACCGGAAGCGTGGACGGCCTGGATCGCCTGGTTCGACGCGCGCGGATCACCGGCGAGCGCAACCGAGTTGGCGTATTCCGGCTTCAGAAGGTCGGCCCAGTCGGCCGGAACGTTCTTGACCAGATCCTTGTTCACCATGAACGACAGAACGCCGTAGTAGTCGCCGTACCAGGCGCCGTCGGCATCCTTGGCGCTGTCCGGGATCGAATCCCAGGTCGAGACCTTGTAAGGCATCAACAGGCCGTCTTTCTTGGCCGAGGGGCCGAAAGCCAGGCCGACGTCGATGACGTCGGGGGCCTGCGGACCCTTGTTATCCTTGTTGGCCTTGATCGCCTCGACCTCGTCGCCCGAGCCGGCGTCGGGATTGAGTTCGTTGATCGTAATTCCTGGATACTTAGCCTTGAAAGCGTCGATCACTGCCCCATAGCCGCACCAGTCATGCGGAAGCGCGATGACAGTGAGCTGGCCTTCCGCCGTCGCGGCCTTGGCGAGATCGTCCAGCGAATCCGCGGACGAAATCATCGTCGACGCAAAGAGCGTCGCGGCCGAGAGGGAAAGCACTTTCCCCGTGAACTTGAACATGTGTTCTCTCCGTTGAACTGGCGCCGTTGGGCGCCTGCGATGCGGGTATCGTTTTCGTGTGACAGCCAGATGAAGGCTTTTTGAAACCGGAGCCCCGCGGCGAAAAAAGTTAACTCTTTTTAACGGACTGTAGCAATTAGCCCGCGCTTAATTTTCCGGCTAATGGTTAGCCGCCTTGTTTTTTGCCCCGCTCCTCCTCCAGCTGCTCGCCCTTTCTTCAACTCTTCGGCATTGAAAGCCGGCTCTCAGACGGAGCCGGCGATCGCGTTTTCGAGCAGCGCCAGCGCCGCTTTCTTGGTGAGCTTGACCGGATTGCCGCCGGCCGTCGGGTCGACCACCGCCATATCGGCGATCAGCGCCTTGCGCTTCTTGTCCATGTCGAGCCCCTTGATCAGGCCGGGCAGCGCGTGCGGCACCTTGAGTTCCTTGCGCAGCTTGATGACTGCCTTGGTGAAGCCGTCGAAGCCGCCCTTTATGCCGCAATAGGCGGCGAGCCTGGCGATACGGTCCTCGATCGCCTCTCGATTGAAGGCGAGCACATAGGGCATGAACACGGCATTGGTCATGCCGTGATGGGTGTCGTAGAGCGCGCCGATCGGATGCGACAGCGAATGGATGGCGCCCAGCCCCTTCTGGAAGGCGGCGGCGCCCATGGCGGCGGCGCTCATCATGTGGGCGCGGGCGACGAGATCCTTGCCGTTGGCGAAAGCCTTCGGCAGGTTCTCGAACACCAGCCGGATGCCTTCCACCGCGATGCCGTCGGCCATCGGGTGATAGCCGGGCGCGCAATAAGCCTCGAGGCAGTGCGCAAGCGCGTCCATGCCGGTGCCGGCGGTGATGAAGGCAGGCATGCCGACCGACAGCTCCGGATCGGCAATGACGATCGCCGGCAGAAGCTTCGGATGGAAGATGACCTTCTTGGTATGGGTCTCCTCATTGGTGATGACGCCGGCGCGACCGACCTCGGAGCCGGTGCCTGCCGTGGTCGGCACGGCGATGATCGGCGCGATCGCATCCGAATTGGCCCTGGTCCACCAGTCGCCGATATCCTCGAAATCCCACACCGGACGCGTCTGTCCCGACTGGAAGGCGATCAGCTTGCCGAGATCGAGCGCCGAGCCGCCGCCGAAGGCGATGACGCCGTCATGCTTGCCCTTCTTGAACACGGCGATGCCGGCGGTGAGGTTGGACTCGACCGGGTTCGGCTTCACCTCCGAAAACACGCCATATGGGACCTTGGCGTCGTCGAGGATCTTCAGCGTCGAGGCGACGACCGGCAGTTTCGCCAGGCCCGGATCGGTGACGAAGAGCGGACGCTTGATGCCGGCGGCCGCCAGCGCATCCGGCAGTTCCTTGATGCGGCCGGCGCCGAAACGGACGGTGGTGGGGTAGTTCCATTTGGAGATGAGCTTGGACATTTTTTGTCTTTCGAAAGGTCAGATCGCTTCACGCAGGTGATAGGATTTCGGGCGGGTCAGATTGTCGTAGCCGATGGCCGAGAGCGCCGCGCCCTTGCCGGTGTCCTTGACGCCGGTCCAGACCAGCGCCGGATCGAGATAGTCGCAACGGTTCATGAACACGGTGCCGGTCTCGACGCGGTCGCCGATGGCGATCGCATGCTCCGTGTCGCGCGTCCAGATCGAGGCCGTCAGCCCATAGGGGCTGTCGTTCATCAGCGCGATCGCCTCCTCGTCGTTGCGCACCTTCATGATGCCGACGATCGGCCCGAAGCTTTCCTCGCGCATCACGCTCATCTGGTGGTCGACCTCAGTCAGCACCTCCGGCGCCAGATAGGGCGAGCCCGGCTTGTCGTTCTCGACCTTCATGTTGATGTGCACGGTCGCGCCCTTGCGCAGCGCCTCTGCCTTCTGCTCGCGGATCAGGTCGGCGAAACGCGCCTGCGCCATCGGGCCCATGGTGGTCGCCTGCTCCAGCGGATTGCCGACGACATAGTTCTTCGTCTCCGCGATGAAGCCCTCGACGAACTCGTCATAGACCTTCTCATGCACATAGACGCGCTCGATGCCGCAGCAGCACTGGCCGGAATTGTAGAAAGCGCCATCGACCAGGTTGGCCACCGCATGATCCATCTTGGCGTCGGGCAGCACATAGGCAGGATCCTTGCCGCCAAGCTCGAGCCCGAGCGTCATGAAGGTTCCCGCCGCGGCCTTCTCGATGGCGCGGCCGCCGCCGACCGAGCCGGTGAAGTTGACATGATCGATTTTGCCCGAGCCGAGCAGTTTCTCGGTCTGGGCATGGTTCATGACGAGGTTCTGGAACAGGCCCTTGGGCAGGCCGGCCTTGTCGAAAGCCTGTTGGAAACGTTCGCCGACGAGCAGTGTCTGCGCCGCGTGCTTGAGGATGACGGCGCTTCCGGCCATCAGCGCTGGCACGATGGTGTTGACCGCGGTGAGATAGGGATAGTTCCACGGCGCGATCACCAGCACGACGCCGAGCGGCACCTTCTTCACATAGCGGCGGAAGCCGTCCTTCGGATTGGAGGCCATGACCGGCTTCAGCGCAGCTTCAGCGATCTCGACCATATAGCTGGTGCGTTCCTTGACGCCGCCGAACTCGCCGCCATAGCGCACCGGCCGGCCCATCTGCCAGGCGATCTCGGGCACGATTTCGTCGGTCATGGCGACCAGCGCTTCCAGCATCGCCAGCATATACTTGCCGCGCTCGACGACCGGCGTCTCGGCCCACTTCTCCTGCGCCGCCCTGGCGCGCTCGACCGCCGCATTGATCGCCTGGTCGCTCGCGACCGGCCGTTCGGCATAGATCGAGCCGTCGATGGGAGATTTGAGTTTGACCGTTTCGGTCATTTTATAAGTCCTCGCAGTTTTACAACAATCGATATGCCCATGGCCCGGCGCGCTGCCCTCATCCGCCTGCTGGCGCGTCTCCCCGTATAGAGACGGGCGAAGGGAAGCGCTCCAACGCCGGCGACCCTCCCCGAGTGCTCACAGGAGAGGGTGAGGGACAGCGCCGACGCTAACGCAGCACCTTAATACCGCTCGAAGCCCCGATGCAGCTCCCAATCCGTAATACGGCGGTCGTATTCGAACTGCTCCCAACGGGCGGTGTGCACATAATGCTCGATCACCTCCTCGCCGAAGGCCTGCTTCAGCATCTTCGACTTGGCCAGCGTCTCGGTGGCGTCGCGCAGCGTCTTCGGGATCTCGGGCAGGCGCGAGGCCTGATAGGCGTCGCCCACGAAAGGCTTCTGCAGCTCCAGCTTCTCGTCGATGCCGGCGAGGCCCGACGCGATCAGCGCCGCGAAGGCGAGATAGGGATTGAGGTCGGCGCCGCCGATGCGGCACTCCATGCGGATGCCCTTGGTGCCCTCGCCGCAGAGCCGGAAGCCGGCGGTGCGGTTGTCCTCGCTCCACATGATCTTGGTCGGCGCGAAGGTGCCGGCCTGGAAGCGCTTGTAGGAATTGATGTAGGGCGCAAGGAACCAGGTGAACTCCTTGGCGTATTTGAGCTGGCCGGCCGCCCATTGCTGGCCGAGGGCGGACAGCGTCCAATCCGCCTTTTTGTCGAAGAACAGCGGCGTCTTGCCGTCTGCGCTCCACAGCGAATTGTGGATGTGGCTGGAATTGCCGGCCAGCCCGTAATTGTATTTGGCCATGAAGGAGATGGCCTTGCCTTCGGAATCGGCGATCTCCTTGGCGCCGTTCTTCAGGATGACGTGGCGATCGGCCATGTCGAGCGCCTCGGCATAGCGCACATTGATCTCTTCCTGGCCCGGCCCCCACTCGCCCTTGGAGTTTTCGATCGGGATGCCGGCGGCTTCCATCTCGTTGCGAAGCCGGCGCATGACGCCTTCTTCCTTGGTGGTGATGCCGATCTGGTAGTCGCCGATATAGGGCGAGGCGCTATCGAGCCCCTGCCAATGCTTTTTGCGGGCGGACTCGTAGGTTTCGCTGAACAGGTAGAATTCGAGCTCGGAGGCGAAATAGCCGATATAGCCGCGCTCCTGCAGCCGCTTGACCTGCTTTTTCAGGATCGCGCGTGGAGAGTGCGCGAGGTCGTCATGCGTGTGATGGTCGAGCACGTCACAGATCACCAGCGCCGTCTTTTCCAGCCAAGGAATGCGCCGCAGCGTCGACAGGTCCGGCTTCATGACGAAATCGCCATAGCCCTTCGACCAGCTCGCCGCCTTGTAGCCCGGCACCGGCTCCATATCGATGTCGCAGGCCAGGAGATAGTTGCAGCCATGCGTCTCGCCATGCGCTGAATCAACGAAATACTGGGCCAGGAAACGCTTTCCCGCGAGCCGGCCCTGCATGTCGACGATGCAGGCCAGCACCGTGTCGATCTCGCCGTTCGAGACCGCTTTCTTCAACTGATCGAACGAGAAATTCCCGGCCATTCCTTTGGCGCTCCAGTGCTTGTCGATTTGAGGGGAGAAACGAGAACCATGGCCGGCGTACGCCGGCCATGGCCATGAAGCGAAGGTTCAGTGGCCGGTCTCGCCGACCGCCTGTTCGGCCGCCTTGATCGCCGCCTGGCGCGCCGCGATGATGTCGCCCAGCGGCGGACCCTGGAAGCGGTTGCGCTCGAAAGCAAACCAGACGATCGCCGTCAGGATGAAGAAGCCGACGGTGATGTAGAGCGCCCAGTCGTTCGGCGGCTGGATGCCGATGACGAAGATCAGGATCATCGACACGATCGACAGGAAGGCGAACAGCATGAAGATGCCGCGCCCCATGTTCCACGGGCCCATCTTGTCCCACTTCGGCGTTCCCCAGGCCATCATGCCAAGCACGATCGGCACGGTGAAGGAGAGGAACAGGAAGATGACAGTGCAGGACACAACGATCGTATAGGCCGAGGTGCCGGCGACCGAGACCACCGACGAGCCCCATACGAACAGCACCGACAGGATCGAGGCAGTCCAGATCGCCGCCACCGGCGTGCGGTAGGTCGGGCTGACCTTGGCAAGCGCCGCCGAGCCGGGCAGTCCGCCGTCGCGCGAGAAGGCGAAGATCATGCGCGAGGCGGAGGTGACGGTGGCGAGGCCGCACAGGAGCTGCGCGATGAACACCACGAGGTAGACGAACTCCTTGATACCGGTGCCGACACGCTGGTCGAAAGCCCAGAAGAACACGTTCCAGCCCTGCTTGGCGGCATCGTCCATGTTCGGGATCATCAGCACGAAGGCGGCCAGGAACAGATAGCCGAAGATTGCCGACCAGATGACCGACATCACCATCGCGCGCGGCACCGAGGACGCCGCCTTGATGGTCTCTTCCGACGTATGCGCCGAAGCGTCATAGCCGGTGATCGTGTAGATCGGCAGCAGGAGGCCGAGCGCGAACACCCAGGCGTTCGAGACAGACGGCCACACACCGCCGCCGGCGTCGCCCGAGTAGTTATGGAAGGTGAAGAGGCGGCTGAAATCCCAGGTCTCAGCCGAAAGCAGGCAGACCACCGCGATCAGGATCGAGCCGAAGAAGATGAGATAGCCAGAGAAGTCGGTGAGCTTCGCCGTCAGCTTGATGCCGAGATGGTTGATCAGCGCCTGGGCGCCGGTGATGATGACCAGGAAGATCATCTGGTTGGTCAGCGTGCCCTCGATCCCGAGCGCAGGTCCGAAAGCGCCGAGGAAGAAGGTCCAGGTGCCGACATTGATGGCGCCGAGCACGGTGATCAGGCCAAGCAGGTTGAGCCAGGCCGTCACCCAGCCGGTGCCGCGATTGCCGAGGATCGAACCCCAATGATAGAGGCCGCCGGCCGTCGGATAGGCCGAGCTGATCTGCGACATGGCGACGGCGAAAGTGAGCGACACGAAGCAGCCAACCAGCCAGCCGATGCCGACGCCGATGCCGCCGGCGCCCGAGGTCGCCTGCGCCAGCGAGTTGATGCCGCCGGACAGGATGCAGATGATCGAGAAGGAAACCGCGAAATTCGAAAAGCGGCTGAGCCGCCGCTCCAGTTCCTGGGCATAGCCCATGCTGTGAAGGACCTGAATATCCTTCGCCTTATCGACTTCGGTATAGTCGTCTGCTGCCATTTGGAAGTCCCCTGTTGGTTCTTAGCTGGCCGATTGTACTGAGTTACCCATTGCGCTTTGTCGGGAGCCCTTGGCCTCCTCGGGCTCCAGATTCGAAAATATGCCTGTGAGCAGATCCGCCCATTTCCGCTGCCCGGTCTCGCCGGCGATTTCGTCGTTGCGGATTTCGATCATCGCGCAGGGCAGCCCGCGCGACCGCGCATGCCGTTCCAGCGTGAAATAGACGCGGTCGGCCGGCGAATAGGGTTCGTTGACGCCGACGGTGACGCCGGCAAGCCGCCGCAGCGCCGCGACAAGGGGCGTTGCCAGGCGGCGGTCGTCATCATGGATGATGCCGATATGCCATGGCCGGCTCTTGCCCTTGTAGACCGGTGTGAAGGAGTGCACCGACACCAGCCGCGTTTCCTCACCCCGCGCCAGCCGCCGCTCGATGATCTGGGCGATCGTGTCGTGGAAGGGGCGCCAGGCAAGGTCGATGCGCGCGGCGCGCTGCTTGTCGGACAGGCCCGAATTTCCGGGAATGGCGGTGGTCTCGCTGACCGGCGGCACGAGGTCCGGCGCGTCGAGCGGCCGGTTGCAGTCGATGACGAGCCGCGACACGCGGGTCTCAATCAACGTCGCGTCGAGCGCCTCGGCCATGCGGAGGGCGACAGGAAGCGCGCCCGGATCCCACGCGATATGACGGGAAAGGTCCGCGGCCGGCAGGCCGAGCGTTCCGAATTCGGCGGGCAGGAAGTTGGAAGCGTGATCGCAGGTGAAGACGAAGGGGCTGGATCCGCCGGGATTGGTCACCCCCACGGTCTCAGACGGGGCAAGGCTAGCGGGCCGAGCTTTCTCCATATCGTCCCCTGCGGAACGCTGTATCTTATGTTACGTATTTTGTCTCATTGCGTCCCTGTGAATGATTTCATACAGTTTGGCCGGCTTTGTCAAACGCGAATTCGGGAAAACGGCGGCGGCGGGTCAACGGGCGGGGGAAAACATGATTTCCAGCATTGCCGAACTGATCTCTGACCGCATCGGCGCTATGCCGGCCGGCGAGCGCCGCGCCGCCCAGACGCTGATTGCCAACTATCCTTTGACCGGGCTGAAGACGGTCGCCGAATTTTCGGCCGCGGCCGGCGTGTCCTCGCCGACGATCCTGCGCTTCGTCGCCAGGCTCGGCTTCCAGAACTACCCCGAATTCCAATCGGCGCTGCAGGATGAGCTGGCGGCGCAATTGCAGTCGCCGGCTTCGCGCACGCTCAATCCGGGCTCGGCCGGCGGCGCCGTCTCGCCGATGCTTGAGGCCACGCTCGACAACATGCGCGAGACGTTCCGCCACCTTACCGACAAACAGCTCGCCGACATCGCCGCGCGGCTTGCCGAGCGGCGCGGCAAGACCTTCCTCATCGGCGGCCGCTTCACCGATCCGCTGGCGCGCTACATGGCTGCCCATCTCGCCATCATCCAACCGGACGTCTATCACCTCGCCGGCCAGGAGAGCATTTGGCGCGACCGCCTGATCGACATGGGCAAGCGCGACGTGCTGGTGATCTTCGATATCCGCCGCTACCAGGAAAGTCTGGTCCGCTTCGCCGAGAAGGCGCATCACCGCGGCGTGCAGATTATCCTCTTCACCGACCAGTGGCTGTCGCCGATCGCCCGCTTTGCCCGCCATGTGATTGCCGGACGCACCGCCGTGCCCTCGGCGTGGGATTCGTCGGCCGCTCTGTTCGTGGTCGCCGAAACACTGATCGGCGCCGTGACCAGGCAATTGGAAGCCGCCGGCGCCAAGCGCATCCGCGACCTGGAGAGCTTGCGCTAGCCGGGCGAAAGCCAGTGGCCGCCGGCAAAACGCGGCAAAACGCAAGGATCCCAACCGCGCCCCGCGTTCACGTTACCGAGATTTAATGTGCACGTTTGCGTGATAATTGCCATAAACCGCTGATATCAGGGTGTGGCGTGGCCGGTTTTCGCCCCCAGCCCGTGTCGTCGATGTGCCTGCTTCCTTCTGGAATCCGGCAGACGAGTCCTGCCGCTGGAGTGTCGATGTCGAGCTGGAAGCAGATTGTTGCAGCGCTTGTGATTCTGGTTGCCGCCGTGGTCGCCTGGGCGCGCTTTTATCCCGGCGCGCCACAGATACTGTCGCGTTGGGGGCTGGGCTGGGCCATCACCGCGACGCCTCCGGCTACGGAGAGCGCCGGCCCCGGTCAGTCCGGACGCAGCCGCGCAGGTCAGGTCGTCACCATCGTCGCTTCGCCTGCCGGCACCGCCACCATCAACGACAGGCTGCAAGCGATCGGCACCGGCCGCGCCAACGCGACCGTCACCGTCAACCCATATTCGTCCGGTCGCCTCACCGAGTTGCTGGTCCAGTCCGGCACGCATGTCGAAAAGGGCGATGTCATCGCCAAGCTCGATTCCGATGTGGAAGTGATCGCGCGCGACCGCGCGCAGGTGGCGCTCGAGGATGCGCAGTCCAAGCTCGACCGGGTGAAATCGCTCAGGGCTTCCAACGCGGCCACGCCGGTGGCCGTCGCCGATGCCCAGGTGATGCTCGCCAATGCCAGGCTGGCGTTGCGCGACGCCGAGCTCGCGCTGGAGCGCCGCTCGATCGTGGCGCCGATCGAAGGCACCGTCGGCATCCTGCCGATCGCCGCCGGCAACTACGTCACCAGCCAATCGGCGATCGCCACGCTTGACGACCGGTCCTCGATCCTCGTCGATTTCTGGGTGCCGGAACGTTTCGCCGCCGCGGTCAAGGTCGGCGCCCAGCTGTCGGCAACGCCCTTGGCCAACCCCAACCAGGTCTATACCGGCACCGTCTCGGCCATCGACAACCACATCGACGAGAACAGCCGCACGCTGCTCGTCAAGGCAACGATCGCCAACCCCGCCGATTCACTGCGCGCCGGCATGTCCTTCCAGATCGGCATGCGCTTCCCCGGCGATACCTATCCGGCCGTCAGCCCCCTTGCCATCCAGTGGGGAACCGACGGCGCCTATGTCTGGGCCGTCGCCAACGGCAAGGCCAAGCGCGTTCCGGTGCGCATCATCCAGCGCAACACCGAGACGGTGCTGATCGATGCGCCGGTCGCGAGCGGCGACATGGTGGTGACCGAAGGCACGCAGAGCGTCAGCGAAGGCGGCGATGTCCGCATCGCCGGCCAGGGTAGCGCCACCGAGGCCGAAGGCTCATGATGAGCATCGGCGACGCCGCTCGGGGATCGGGCCTCACCGCGCTTTTCATCCGCAGGCCGGTCATGGCCTTCGTGCTCAACACGCTGATCGCGGTTGCCGGGCTTGCCGCCTTCTGGGGCGTCGAGATCCGCGAATTGCCGGATGTCGACCGCCCCGTCATCACCGTCAACACCACCTTCGAGGGCGCGGCGGCCGAGACCGTCGACCGCGAGCTGACCGACGCGATCGAAGGCGCCGTCGCGCGCGTCTCAGGCGTCAAGTCGATCTCGTCGACGTCCTCCTTCGGCCAGAGCCGCGTCACCATCGAGTTCAACGACGGTGTCGACCTCAACGTCGCGGCCTCCGACGTGCGCGATACCGTCAGCCGCATCGCCAACCAGCTGCCCGAAACCGCCGACGCGCCGCGCATCGTCAAGGCCGACGCGAATTCGGATCCGGTGATGCGGCTCGCGGTCACCTCCGACACGATGTCGGTGCAGGACATGACGGTGCTGGTTCAGGACCGCATCGAGGACGAGCTCGCCGCGGTGCCCGGCGTCGCCGACGTCCAGGTGTCCGGCGACCGCGACAAGATCTTCCGTATCGACGTCGACCAGAACAAGCTGGCGAGCCAGGGCTTCACCGTTGCCGACCTCAGAACGGCGCTTGCCTCGGTCGCCTTCGATTCCCCGGCCGGTTCGATCACCACGACGAACCAGGACCTCATCGTGCGGACCACCGCCGACGTGACCACGCCGGAGGAGTTCGAGAACATCGTCATCGGCGGCGCGACCCGCATCCGCGACGTCGCCACGGTGACGCTCGGACCCGATATCGGCCAGACCTCGCTGCGCTCCGACGGCAAGACCGGTATCGGCCTTGGCATCATACGCCAGGCGGAATCGAACACGCTGGACATCTCGACCGGCGTCAGGGCCGCCGTCGCGAAGCTGCAGGAGACGCTGCCCGCGGGTATGTCGATCAAGGTCACCAGCGACGACGCCGTCTTCGTCAACGGCGCCGTGCATGAGGTCGAGATCGCGCTGGCGCTCTCGGTCTCGATCGTGCTGATCGTCATCTACGCCTTCCTGCTCGACTGGCGCGCGACGCTGATCCCCGGCCTGTCGATGCCCGTCGCCATGATCGGCACCATCGCGGCCATCTATCTCGCCGGTTTTTCCGTCAACATCCTGACGCTCCTGGCGCTGGTGCTGGCGACCGGTCTTGTCGTCGACGACGCCATCGTCGTGCTGGAAAACATCGTGCGCCGCCGCAACGAAGGCATGGGGCCCCGCGCCGCGGCGGTGCTCGGCACCCAGGAAGTGTTTTTCGCGGTCGTCGCCACGACGCTGACGCTGGTCGCCGTCTTTGTGCCGATCTCCTTCCTGCCGGGACAGACCGGCGGCCTGTTCCGCGAGTTCGGCTTCGTGCTGGCGATGTCGGTGCTGCTCTCCTGCGTGGTCGCGCTGACGCTTTGCCCGATGCTTGCCTCGCGCATGCTGACCAGCGCCTCGCTTCACCATGAAGGCGGCACAGGCATCGGCGCGCGCATCGGCGGGGCGCTGCATCGGCTGTACAAGCGTTGCCTGCATCTTTGCCTCGACGCGCCCTGGATCGTGGTGCTGGTCGCGCTCATCTTCGCCGGCACCGCCTTCACCCTGTTCGGCACCATCCGCCAGGAGCTGACGCCGACAGAGGACCGCGCCGTGGTGCTGTTGCGCATCAACGCGCCGCAAGGCGTCAGCCTCGACTACACGACCGAGCAGATGCGCAAGATCGAGCGGCTGATCCAGCCGCTGCGCGATTCCGGCGAGATCCGGTCGACCTTCGAGAACGCCGGCAACAACGGCTCCTACAATTCGGGCTTCATGGTGATGACGCTGGCGCCCTGGGACGAGCGCAGCCGCAGCCAGCAGGAGATCATGGCCGATATCAGCCGCTTGACGAAACAGGTGCCGAGCGTGCGCGTCTTTCCGGTGCAGCCGAACAGCCTTGGCATCCGCGGCGCCGGCAACGGCCTGCAATTCGCGCTGGTCGGCAACGACCGCAAGGCGCTGAGCGAGGCGGCGGTGAAGATCGTCGACGAGATGCGCCGGGACCCGCGCTTCCAGACGCCGCGGCTTTCCGTCGACCCGACGCAGCCGCAGCTTGCGGTGGCCATTGATCGCGAACGTGCCTCCGATCTCGGCATCGACATCACCGGGCTCGCCGACACGCTGCAGGCCATGCTCGACGGCAACGATGTCGTCGACGTCTACATCGCCGACCGCAGCTATGGCGTGAAGCTGGTCTCGACGACCAACCCGATCAACGATCCGACCGATCTGGAAAACATCTTCCTGAAGACGTCTGATGGCCGCTTCGTACCGATGTCGACCATCGCCACCCTGACCGAGCGCGCCGTGCCGCCGTCGCTGACACGCGAGCAGCAACAGCCCTCGGTCGCGATCACCGCCAATCTTGGCAACGGCTTCGCGCTCGGCGAGGCGCTGACCCGCGCCGAGCAGATCGCGGCGCCGCTGCTGCCGCCCGGCGCGCGCATCCTGCCGCTCGCCGAAGCCGCCACGCTCGGCGAGAGCAACAGCGCCATGATCGCCGTCTTCGGCTTCGCGCTGGTCATCATCCTCCTGGTGTTGGCGGCGCAGTTCGAGAGCTTCATCAGCGCGGTCATCATCATGGCGACCGTGCCGCTGGGCTTGGCCTGCGCGATCTTCGCGCTGCTCCTGTCGGGCACCAGCCTCAATGCCTACAGCCAGATCGGCCTGGTGCTGCTGGTCGGCGTCATGGCCAAGAACGGCATCCTCATCGTCGAGTTCGCCAATCAGTTGCGCGACCGTGGGGCAGGCGTGCGGGAAGCGATCGAAGAGGCTGCCACCATTCGCCTGCGCCCGGTGATGATGACCATGATCTGCACCGTGCTCGGCGGCGTGCCGCTGGTGCTGGCCGCCGGCGCCGGCGCCGAGGCGCGCGTGGCGCTGGGCTGGGTCATCGTCGGCGGCCTTGGATTGGCCACCGTCTCGACCCTGTTCCTCACCCCGGTCGCTTATCTCTTGCTCGGCCGCTTCGTCACGCCCAAGGCGCATGAGGAAGCCCGGCTGAAGCGTGAGCTCGAGGAAGCAGCCTATGTCGACCTGGAGCCGGCCGAGTAGGCTATTTCAACAACCGGCCTTCGATCGACCAGCGCGCCGCCAGGAAGTTCAGCACGGCCGCGACCACGACGCCGATGATCTTGGACGGCCACACGCCGACGGCGCCTGCCAGGGCCGCGATTGACAGGCTGGAAACGCCAAGCGAGATCAGCGCGCCGAGCGAGACGAAGCGCAGGAAGGAGTGGTGCAGCCGGATGCCGGGGTCGCGCTCGAAGGACCAGAAGCGGTTGGCCACGAAGGAGAAGAGCACTGCGACGAACCAGGCGCCGATATTGGCGGCCAAAGCCGGCACCGCGAGCTTGAGCAGCAGGAAGAACGCGGTGAGGTCGATGCCGGTGTTGACCAGCCCGACCATGGCGAAACGGACGATCTTGTTGCCGGTCGAACGTTGCGGCTGGCCGGCGCTCATGCTTTGCCGTCCATGATGCGCACGCCGGCCCGTTCGAGGCCGGCGCCGAAATCCTCGGAACTCAGAACGGTGAACTCGACCTCGCGCGCGCCTTGCATCGGGTCCCGCGCGCGCAAAATGTCGTCCAAATGGCCCGGATGGCACATGAACAACCCTTGTTCGGGCAAGGTGTCGACCGCGCCGCGCAGCGTCGAGGCGAATTTCTCCGGCTGCCGCCAGTCATAGATGCCGGAAAGCGGCGTCATGACACTGAAGCCGGCCCGCCGCATCGCTCTGTTGAAACCGGCAGCCAGGGTGGCGATCGCCGCGATCTTGGCCGCCGCCGGGTCCAGGCCGGGAAGCCCAGGCGCGCCCCGTAGCGCTGGTTTATGAGCGGCCGCGCCAAACCGCGCGAGCAGCCAATTCCGCACCACGGGAAGAAAATGCACATGCTGGTGTCCGTCGATATGGTCGGGCGGGTCGGCCAGCGCTGCGGTGAAGCGGTCGTATTGGGCGTCGAGCTCGGCATGAATGTCCCGTTCGTCGATACGCCCGCGCCGCACCGGCAGCGCAAGGGCGGCGAGCCCGGGCAGCTTGCCTTCCGGCGCCAGGCTGGACGAACCGGTCGCCGCGATCTGATCGGTGAGGGTCAGATGCAATCCGATGGCCGCCCGTTGGCGAAAAGGCCTGATGCGCGCCGCCGCCTCTTCCCATTCGGGAAGGCCGGTCATGCAACTGGTTCCGGTCAGACGGCCGCGCGCGATGAGGTCGAGGATCGCGCCCGATACCCCCGGCGCAAGGCTGTAATCGTCGGCGATCAGGCGGATCGACCTGGTCATTTGTCGGAGACAGCCTGCTGGACGGCATCGCCATGCAGGACGTCGCGCACGATGTAGACGGGCCGGTCCTTGCTTTCGCTGAGCGTGACCCAGACATATTCGCCGATCAGGCCGAGCAGCGCCAGGTTGAGGCCGCCCAAAAGCACGACGGCGACCATGATGCTGGGGTAGCCAGGCACGGCGATGCCGTAGAACAGCACCTCGAAGAGCACCTTCACGCCATAGGCGAGACCGGCCAACGCCGCCATCAATCCGATGAGGCTGATGACGCGCAGCGGGATCACGGAAAACGAGGTGAACCCTTCAAGCGAGAACGCGATCAGGTTGAACCTGGTCCATTTCGACGTGCCGCTGGCGCGGTTTTCCGGCGAATAAAGCACCGCCTTCTGGCGAAAGCCCGCCCAAGCGAACAGGCCCTTGTTGAAACGCCGCTTGTCGCGCACGCTGGTCAGGGCGCGCGCCACCGCGCCGCGCATGACGCGGAAGTCTCCGGCATTTTCCGGGATATCGAAGCGCTGGCTGCTGTTGATCAGCTTGTAGAACAGCCGCGCAAGCTGGCTGCGCCGCCAGCTCCCCTCGCGCCGGTCATTCTGAGCATAGACCACGTCGATCTCAGGATTCTCGACCAGCTCGCCGATCATCTTCAGGCTGATGTCCATGGAGTGCTGGAGGTCGGAATCCATGATCAGGACCATGTCGCCGCGGGAATGATCGAGGCCGGCGAGCACCGCCGCTTCCTTGCCGAAATTGCGGCTGAGCCGCACGATCTCCCAGGAGCCCGACAATGAAGCGGCGAATGTCTCGGCGCTGCCGTCGCGGCTGCCGTCGTCGACGAGTATCTTGCGGACCGTCATGCCGAAGCGCTCCGCCACGGCCGCTTCCAGCCTGTCGAGCAGGCCGACAAACGCAATGGCGGATTCGGCTTCGTTGAAGAACGGCGCGATGATGTCGAGCATCTCAGCCATGCGCGACGGCTCCGGCGGCTGGTGCCTTCCGTCTGTCTTGCGTCCAGAACCAGCCGATGAGCACGCTGGCAACTATGCTGATGCTGATCGGCCGGAACCACAGGTGGAAAAGATCGTGCAGTCGCAGATCGACGCTGGTCAGTCCGGTGACGAAGAGGAGCGTTGCCAAGAACCAGCACATGGCTCCGCCTCCCTTCTCCCGCCAAAGCAAGGCGATGGCGAGACCCGCAGGCACCGCCACCATGGCATAGGTGTTCTGCTCGACCCGCGGATTGAAGATGCACATGTAGAATGCCGCGGCGAGGAAGATGGCGAGTCCGTTGACGTTGGGTTCCAGCCTGCGGTCGTACCGCAGTACCACCCAGAGTGTGGCCAAGCCGGCGACGACGCGAACGATCGTCGCCACGGATTCAGGGATCGGCATCCCAACCCGCGTGAAAGGCGCCGTGAAGTCGGCCGGGACGAAGGGGCCGGTTGGATCGACCGTCATCGAAGTCAGCAGCCGGAAGAAATCGTGATATTGCGCGTTGATGTAGTCAGTCGACGCAAAGCCATAGGGGATGGCGAGCACGACGAGCACAGCCAGTACCAACACCGGTATCAGCCTGGGACGCAGCGCTCCCGCCAGAAGCAGCATGATGATCGCGGTCGGTTTGGCGATGATCGCAAGCGATGCCCAGAAAAAGCTCTCAGCCCGGTGTCCCTCGAGAGTCGACAATGTGAGAAACCAGCACGCCCCGGTGAGCAGGATCGTCGCCTGGCCGTTGCGAAGCGCCGCCAGCGACACCGGCAAGGCAAGGAAGAGGCCGAAGGACAGCAGCCATGTCTGCTCCTCGCCGCCAAGCTTGCGCACCTGGCGCATCGCGGCAAAGGTGAGGACACCGAAGCCCAGCATGTGCCACAAAATATTGCCCAGATACGGCCCGAGCTTCAGCAGTGGAACGTAGAGGACGGCGAAGGCGGGAGCGTATAGATAGCCCATGGCGACTTCGACCTGATACAGCGGCTGGCCGCTCAGAAACGCTTCGCTGCCATGTCTATAGATATGGACCACCGAACGCGTGGTGGGCGACCATAGCACCAGGCCAAGCACAATCAGAAACGACCCGATCCACAGCCAAAACCCCAAACGGTCGAAGACCGGCCTGGTTACCGTCATAGCGCACCCCGCATTCCGACCAGGACGGCTTTCCCATCGCCGCTTGGCTTCAAGCGCTGGCCAGATATCACATGGAAATGAAATAGAACATCCGAGCGTGTCTGTTACCGACGCGGGGCAACGGAAGGCGAAACAGCGGCGTTTTTCCGCCGCTCTCTTGTCGATCACGGTTTTGTGTTCAAATCGGCGCCCGGCTGCCTACGGCCTGATGAACACCTTTCCGTTGGGCTTGGCGAGCTCGGCCGGCAGCCGCGCCATCGCCTCGTCCAGCGGCACCACCGCCGTGACGTCGGTCGACCAGCGTCCGTCGGAAAAGCGCTTCTGCGCCTCCAGCACCGCCGGGCCCAGCCTGTCGCGGAACTGGCGCATCCATTCGGCCAGCCAGAAGCCCTCGATGCGCTTGTGCTGGAAGATCAGTTGGCCGGGCTCGCGGATCACCGTCGGCTCGGCGTCGAGCCGGCCATAGACGATCCAGCGCGCGCGTTTCGGCATGGCGGCGAAGATGGTGGAAGCCAGCGGGCCGGTGACGGCGTCGAGGAAAATGCGCGGCTGCTCGGCCTTCATCGCGTCGCGCAACGCCGCCTCGAAATCCGCCGCCTTCTCGTTGAGCACATGGGCGGCGCCGAGTTCCTTTAGCAGTGGGATCTGCTCGTCGCGACGCACCGTGACGATCGGCCGGAAGCCTGCCTCCTTCGCCAGCCCGATGATCAGCTTGCAGAGCTGGCTGGCGCCTGCGGTCATGATGAAGGCCTTTTCGCCTTCCTCTCTGACGATGTCGAACATGGCCAAGGCCGTCAGCGGATTGACGATCATCGCAGCAGCATCCTCGTCGCGCACCGTGTCGATGAGCGGGATGCAGGACGCGGCTTCGGCGACGGCATAATCCGCCCATGCGCCCCAGTTCGACACGCCGGTGGCGAAGGCGACGCGCTTGCCCGCAAGGCTTTTCGCATACGGGTCGTCGCCCGTGGCGACGACAATGCCGACGCCCTCGAAACCGGCCGGCCGGCCCTTGACCCGCGGCTGGCCGTACTGGCCCTTGATGAAGGCGATGTCGGACGAGTTGATCGAGGCGAGGCTGACCTTGATCAGCGCTTGTGTCGGCCCAGGCGCCGGCACGGCGATGCTGCCGGGCTGAAGATAAGGCTCCATCGCTTCCAGCGCGGCCGCCGAAGGCGTCCTGGTGTAACCGTCGCCGACTAGCAGCAGACCCTGCATTTGCGATGGAAGCGCCATGGCCGTCAGACCTTTTCCTGCGTGTATTTCTTCAGTTCCGTGCGCGCCACCTGGCGCCGGTGCACGGCGTCCGGCCCGTCGGCCAGCCGCAATGTCCTCAAATGCGTCCAGGAGCGGGCGAGAGGCGTGTCCTGGCTGATGCCTTGCGCGCCGAACATCTGCACCGCCTCGTCTGTGACCTTCAGCGCGACGCGGGGCGCCACCACCTTGATCTGGCTGATCCAGGGCGCGGCCGCGCGAGCATCTCCCTGATCGATCATCCACGCAGCCTTGAGGCACAAGAGCCGCGCCATCTCGATCTCCATGCGGCATTCGGCGATGATGTCGAAATTCGCGCCGAGCTTTGCCAGCGGCTGGCCGAAGGCCTCGCGCCGCACCGAACGCTGACACAGCATCTCCAGCGCCATCTCCGCCTGGCCTATGGCGCGCATGCAATGATGGATGCGGCCCGGCCCGAGCCGCCCCTGCGCGATCTCGAACCCCCTGCCCTCGCCGAGGATCAGGTTTGCCGCCGGCACCCGGACGTTGTCGAATCTCAGATGCATATGCCCATGCGGCGCGTCGTCATCGCCATAGACCTGCATGGGCCGCAGCTTGGTGATGCCCTTGCTGTCGGAAGGCACCAGGATCATCGAATGCCGGCGATGCTGCGGCTCCCCGTCCGATCCCGTCCTGACCATGACGATATAGATGGCGCAGCGCGGATCGCCCGCTCCGGAAGCCCACCATTTCTCGCCGTTCAGCACATAGTCGTCGCCCTGCCGCTCGCAGCGCATCGAAATGTTGGTGGCGTCCGAAGACGCCACGTCCGGCTCGGTCATCAGATAGGCCGAACGGATTTTCCCCTCGAGCAGCGGCTCCAGCCAATCGCGCTTGTGCGCTTGCGAGCCGTAGCGCTCCAGCACCTCCATGTTTCCGGTGTCGGGCGCCGAGCAGTTGAAGGTCTCGGCGCCGAGATGCGCCTTGCCCATCTCCTCCGCCAGATAAGCGTATTCGACGGTGGAAAGGCCGTAGCCGCGCTCGGAATCGGTGAGCCAGAAGTTCCACAGGCCGCGCTCGCGCGCCGTCTTCTTCAAGCCCTCCAGGATTTCCGTCTGCCTGGCCGTATAGGCCCAGCGGTCGCCCCCCTTGCCGACTTCGGCGAGGAACGCTTCGCCGAGCGGCGCGATCTCGTCGCGCACCATCGCCGCCACACGCTGGTGGATAGGCTTCAGCCGCTCGGTCATTCCGAGATTCATGTCCGCCATCGCTTTCAGCCTTTCCCAAGATAAATCTTTACCCGTGGCAAGGATGACCGTACTTCGGCTAGCCTTGTCAACGCGAGTCCCTCGCCGGTTCGGTCGAGGCGTGCGGAGGAGTGCGATGAGTTATCTCGACAAGCTGTTCTCGGTCGCCGGCAAGACCGCGCTGGTGACGGGTGCTGCGACCGGCATCGGCCGCATGGTGGCGACCGGGCTGGTGCGCGCCGGCGCTCATGTGATGATCGCCTCGCGCAAGGGCGAGGATTGCGTGAAAGTCGCCAACGAATTGAACGCGCTCGGCGGCTCCGGCCATGCCGACGGCTTTGCCGGCGACGTGTCCAGCGAGGCGGGCATCGCCGCGCTCGTCGCCGAGGTCAAGGCACGCACGGAGCGCCTGCATATCCTGGTCAACAATGCCGGCATTTCCTGGGGTGCGCCGCTGCAGGATTTCCCTTACCATGCCTGGGCCAAGGTGTTCGGCGTCAACGTCACTGCCGTCTTCCATCTGACACGGGAGCTTTTGCCGCTGCTCGACGCCGCGGCGAGCGACGAGGACCCGGCCCGCGTGATCAATCTCGGTTCGGTGATGGGCACCCAGCCGCTGGCCGACGACGCTTATTCCTATGCTGCTTCGAAAGCGGCGGTGCATCATTTGACGCGCACGCTGGCGATCGAGTTCGCCGCCCGCCGCATCACCGTCAACGCCTTTGCGCCCGGCCCTTTCCAGAGCCGCATGACGGCCTTTGCCACCGCGACGGAGGAGCAGGCGAAACATGTTGGTAACCATGTTCCGCTCGGCCGTATCGGCGTGGCGGATGACATTGCCGGCGCAACGCTTTATTTGTGCAGCCGAGCCGGAAGCTACGTCACCGGCGCCATCCTGCCGATCGACGGCGGCCAGTCGGTGCAGCATGGAATGACTTTGTTCAAGGAGTAGGCGCCCGGTTCGAGGAATCGTTATCCGGGCGGGGGTGCGGAGGACATCAGCGTGGAACCGATCAGTCTCGATACGCTTCTGGCAAGCGTCGGCAAGGAGGTCGGCGTCTCGCCCTGGCGAACGGTGACGCAGCGCATGATCGACCAGTTCGCCGACGCGACCGACGACCACCAGTTCATCCATTGCGATCCGGAGCGCGCCAAGCGCGAGACGCCGTTCGGCGGCACCATCGCGCATGGCTTCCTGTCGCTGTCGCTTTTGTCGGCAATGACCTTCGAGACCATGCCGCCGATCGAAAACACCAAGATGGGTGTCAATCATGGGTTTGATACGCTGCGTTTCCTGGCGCCGGTGAAGACCGGCTCGCGCATCCGCACTCGCTTCGTGCTGGCGGACGTCAAGGTGCGGCCGTCCGGCTGGGTGCAGACGGCGCATGACGTGACCATCGAGATCGAGGGTTCGAAGAAGCCGGCCCTGACGGCACGCTGGCTGACCTTGACGCTGATCGAGCGCCAGCCCGAGAACGCATGAGCGGCGAGGCCGGTGCCATAGACCAGGCGGCGCTTGCGCCCTATCTCGAGGCGCATATTCCGGGCTTTGCCGGCTTGTCCGCGATTGAAAAATTCAAGTCCGGCCAGTCCAATCCGACCTATCTTCTGACTGCCGCCAGCGGCCGCTATGTGCTGCGCGCCAAGCCGCCGGGGCAACTGCTGAAATCCGCGCATCAGGTCGACCGGGAATTCCGGGTCATGCGGGCGCTTGCCGGCACGGCGGTGCCGGTGCCGCGCATGCTGCATCTGTCAGGCGAAGACTCCCCGATCGGCCGCATGTTCTACGTCATGGAATATCTCGATGGCCGCATCTTCTGGGATCCGTCGCTGCCGGATCTTTCCGGCAATGAAGAGCGCGCCGCGATCTACGACGCGATGAACGCGACGCTTGCCGCCATGCACGACGTCGATGTCGACGCCGTCGGCCTTGGCGATTTCGGCAAGCCCGGTAGCTATTTCGAACGCCAACTTACGCGTTGGGCCGGCCAGTACCGGGCCTCCGAAACCGAAACCATAGCCGATATCGACAGGCTGATCGCGTGGCTCGAAACGCATATGCCGGCCGATGACGGCCGCGTTTCGCTTGTCCATGGCGACTACCGGCTGGACAACATGATGTTCGCGCCGGGCGCGCCGAAAGTCATCGCGGTGCTCGACTGGGAACTGTCGACGCTCGGCCACCCCTTCGCCGACCTCGCCTATCAATGCATGCAGTGGCGCCTGCCGCATGCGTCGGGTTTTCGCGGCCTCGGCGGTGTCGATCGCGCGGCCGCCGGCCTGCCTTCCGAGGAGGCCTATGTCACCGATTACTGCCGCAGGCGCGGCATCGAGAAGATCGACAACTGGACCTTTTTCCTGGCGTTCTCCTTCTTCCGGCTGGCGGCGATCTGCCAGGGCGTCTATCGGCGCGCGCTGGACGGCAATGCCTCAAATCCGGAAAAGGCGAAGAGCTACGGCCAGGCGGTGAAGCTGATCGCGATCCTCGCGGCTGAGCTGATCGGCAGGAAGAACTCAAGAAAGGAAAGCTGAGCGATGCCCCGTTTCGATGGGATGACGGTGCTGATCACCGGCGCGACCGGCGGCCTCGGCAGCGGGGCGGCAAAGGCCTTCGCCGCCGAAGGGGCGCGGCTGGTGCTCTCCGATCTCGATGAGGCTGCGCTCGGCAGTTTCGCCGCGACGCTCGATGCCGAGACGGTTCACCTTGCCGGCAACATCGCCGACGAAAACCTCTCCGGGGATCTGGTGAAGCTTGCCGTGCAGAAGTTCGGCCGGCTCGACATCGCCGTCAACAATGCCGGCATCGTCCACTCCTTCGTGCGCCTGCCGCAGGTGACCTCGGAGGAGGCGCGCCGCGTGGTCGAGGTCGATCTCCTCGGCGTCTTCTACGCCATGAAGCACCAGATCCCTCAGTTGGAGCGGCAATTCAAGGAAAGCGGCAAGGGCGGTGTCATCGTCAACATCGCCTCGGTCGCCGGCCTCTCCGGCGCGCCGAAGCTCTCGGTCTATGCAGCTGCCAAGCACGGCGTCGTCGGGCTGACGCGCTCGGCCGCCGTGGAATATGCCAGCAAGGGAATACGCATCAACGCGGTCTGCCCGGCCCACACCCGCACGGCAATGGTCGACGGCTTCGTGCGTTTCACGGGAGCGCCCGAAGCCGAAGCGCTTGCCGAGCTCACGCGCGGCGTGCCGATGAAGCGTGTCGGCGAGGTCGACGAGATCATCACCGGCATCCTTTTCCTTGCCGACCCTGGCAACTCGTTCATGACCGGCCACACGCTGGCGCTCGATGGCGGCATCGGCGCCATTTGAGCGTGCCGGGGGAACGGCTACAGCAATTCCAGGAAAAGTGTGATCGGTTTTCCGTTCGGAATTGCGTGAAAACAAAGAGATAGAGCGTCCGCAATCGTGTTAACCGAAGAGTCTGAGCGAACGTTGCGGAACCGGAACGCTCTCTTGTCCGTTCCCGTACAGCGTATATAATTTCGTCAGGCAACCAACCACAAAGGCAGCGGACATTGACGCTGAGCGTTCAGAAACGCCGCGAAAAACAGAAGGCGGAGCTTCGCTCGGAACTCGTCGCGGCGGCTCACAAGCTGGTGCAGGAAGAGGGCTATGAGGGCCTCACCATCCGTAAGCTCGCCAAGCGGGTCGGCTATGCGCCGATGTCGGTTTATTCCTATTTCGCCGACAAGCAGGACATCCTCTTCGCGCTCGCCGAGGACGCCTTCGAGACGCTCGCCCGCCGCATTGAGGAGCACTCCGCCGACGATCCGATCGAGGCGCTGCAGGCCGTGATGACCGAGTACGCGGCTTTCGGGCTCGGCAATCCCAACGAATACCGCACCGTCTTCATGACCGAGAAGACCAGGCTGCCCGAGGGGCGCAGCTATGAGGACATGGAAGAGGGCAACCCGGCCATGAAGGTGCTGATCAAACGCGTCGAGGCCTGCGTTGCCGCCGGCAGGCTCAAGGGCGATCCGCGCGCCATCGCGACCATGCTGTGGACCGTCGGCCATGGCACGATTTCGCTTCTGATCACCTTTCCTTTCTATCCTTTCGGCGACCCCGAGGCTTACGTGAAGCGCATGTGCAACTTCATGATGGCCTCGCTGTCGGAGCAGGACATCCCGCCGCTCACCGAAACCCCGATCGACTGCTGATCCTCACAGCTGCCGCCAGCGGCTTGATTCGCCGTGGCGCGTTCTTACGTTCAAGAAAAGTTGTCGTACACGTACAGATTCCGTCTTGAATTCCGGTTCCAGTCGCCGTATGTGTACGTCGTATCGTACATGTACGAAAAAAGATGACTGGAGACGGAAAATGAAGAAGACCATCCTCGCCCTCGCCGCCGTGCTGGCTTTCTCGGGCACCGCTTTTGCCGGTGCGAACCAGCCGGCCAAGCATGCCCCGGCCGCCTGCGTTCAGACCAACACCAATGTGGTTCTCGATTGCACCGCGACCGGTTCGGTCGAAAAGGCAGACACCGCCAAGACCCAGACCAAGAGCCCGCGCCTCGGCATCGACGTCAGCCCGTGGTTTGTGCCCGGCCTGTAAGCACTATCGGCAGAACCAACGAAAACGGGCGGCACTTGGCCGCCCTTTTCGTTTGTCTGTGGCCTTGAGAGCTGCCCAGGCCTACTTTTTGCGCGACTTCATTCCCGGCACGGCCTTGGCCTTGCCGGGCTTTGCCGGCCCACCGGGGATGGAAGTGCTTGTAATCGATACCGTATCGCTGGCGGGAAAGGTATCTTCGAGGCCTTCCTCGAGTTCTTCCTCCTCGATCTCGTGGCGCTGCTCCTGCTCCAGCGAGCGGACTGCATCTGTCTTCTTGGACGACTTCGGGGCGGATTTGGACGGCATCGGCAATCTCCCTCGCTAAGCAGTTCCAGAAAAAGTGCGTAGCGGTTTTCGTCCGGAACTGCCTCAGAGCAATATTTTAAGTAATTGGGCGTTTTGTGAAACGCTCAATCGCTCGAGCCGCGGAAACGGCACGGACTGGCGATAGTTCCTTTGGAACCGACGCCGCGAAGATCAGTTCGCCGCGTCGCCTGCCGCTTCCGACAGAAGAGTAAAGACATAGTCCGAGAAGGAACGCCAGCATTCCACACGGAACGCGTCGGCCGCGGTGCGCAGCAGCACGATCTCGGACTTGCCGAGAATGGTGCGCGAGGCAGCTCCCACTGGGAAAGCCTCGAGCGACAGGTCTTGCGGACAACCCGAATTGACCGTCACCGCAGCCGCAGGTCCAGCGACAGAAATACCGACATTGCGATGCGAGATGCCGACCGCCGAATGCAGCGCCGTCACCTTGGCGCAATCGGCGAGCGGATCGGTGCCGGCCTCGTCGATGATCATCCATTCGTCCGGCCCGAGCCACAGCGCCGTGCGCCCGTCCTTCGTCGCCGAGCTCTTCGGCTTTGCCGGCAGCGTCACACCGAGCGCCTTGGAAAGTGCGGCAAGCGAAGCCTGCGGCGCGCGCAGCGAAATGCGTTCGGCCGGCGGCAGCATCTCCACCTTCACGCCCGGCGCCGACAGCGTGCGGCCGGCAAGTGCCGGACGCCGCTCGACGGAAGCGGAAGCGGCGGCGGCTTTTGTCTTGGCGGCGGCCTTAGCCATTGAGGCGTTCTCCCTTCTCGTCGACGAACACCATGCCGGTGACTTCCACCTCGATCGTGCCGTTCGGCATCGGCACATAGAGCGTCTGGCCCATGCGGTCGCGGCCGCCGGCGACCAGCGCCAAGGCGATCGAGCGGCCGCAATTCTCCGACCAGTAGCTGGAGGTGACGTGACCGATCATCTTCATCGGGATCGGCTGCTTCGGATCGGCGACGATCTGCGCGCCCTCTTCCAGCACGACCTTCGGGTCCTTGGTTTTCAGGCCGACAAGCTGCTTGCGGCCTTTGGCCACCAAGTCCGGCCGGGTCAGTCCCCGGATACCGACGAAGTCGGTCTTCTTCTTGCCGACCGCCCAGTCGAGCCCGGCATCGTTCGGCGTCACCGTGCCGTCGGTGTCCTGGCCGACGATGATGTAGCCCTTTTCGGCGCGCAGCACGTGCATCGTCTCGGTGCCGTAGGCAGTCGCGCCATGCTTCTGGCCTTCGGCCCACAGCGCTTCCCACACCGCCTCGCCATAGTCGGCCGGCACGTTGACTTCGAAACCGCGCTCCCCGGTGAAGGACATGCGGAACAGCCTCGTCGGCACGCCGCAAATCTTGCCCTCGCGCACCGACATGTGCGGCATGGCCTCGTCCGACATGTCGATGCCTTCGACCAGCGGCGCGATGATATCCCGCGACTTCGGCCCCTGCACCGCGATCACCGCCCATTGTTCGGTGATCGAGGTCAGCCAGACGTTGAGATGCGGGAATTCGGTCTGGAGGTAATCCTCCATGTGGTTCATGACGCGCGGCGCGCCGCCCGTCGTCGTCGTCACGTGGAAGCGGTCCGGCGCCAGCCGGCCGACGACGCCATCGTCATAGATGAAGCCGTCCTCGCGCAGCATGATGCCGTAGCGGCAACGCCCCGACTCCAGCTTCTCCCAAGGGTTGGTGTAGAGCAGTTCCATGAATTTCGCCGCGTCCGGCCCGACCACCTCGATCTTGCCGAGCGTCGAGGCGTCGAACAGCCCGCCGACCTTGCGCACCGTCACGCATTCGCGGTTGACGGCGGCATGCATGCCCTCGCCCGCCTTCGGGAAATACCAGGCGCGCTTCCAGTGGCCGACATCCTCGAACACCGCACCTTGGCGTGCCGCCCAGCCATGCGTCGCCGTGCGCCGGGTCGGATCGAACAGCGCGCCGCGCGCATGGCCGACGATCGAGCCGAAGGTCACCGGCGTATAGGGCGCGCGGAACGTGGTGAGGCCGACCTGGGGGATCGGCTTGCCCAGCTCCTCGGCGGCGATCGCCAGGCCATGCATGTTCGACGTCTTGCCCTGGTCGGTCGCCATGCCGTTGGTGGTGAAGCGCTTGACGTGCTCGATCGAGTGCATGCCTTCATGCACCGCCTGGCGGATATCCTTGGCGGTGACGTCGTTCTGGAAATCGACGAAGGCCTTCACTGTCGTGCCCGGCCCGGCGCCGGGCCCAGCACCCAGCATGCCGCGCGACCAACTCTCGCCGGCGTCGACCTTCGGCTTGGCGCCCTTGCCAACTTTGCCACCGGCCTCCTTCGCCGCCTTTGCGCCGGCCGCATAGGCCTCGTCGACCGTCGCGTCCAACCCGTCCGCGCCGTTGCAGGCGCCGACCGAGACGCAGTCCTGCGCATAGGCGCCGGGCACGAACCGCTTGCTCTCTTCGTTGAAGGCGACCTTGCCGCGCGACTGCGAGAACAGATGTACCGACGGCGTCCAGCCGGCCGACATCAGGATCGCGTCGACGGGAATAGTGCGCCCGCCGCCGCCATTCTTCGGCTGTACGGTCATCGACGACACGCGCAATTTGCCGCCGGCGCTCACCACCGCGCGGCCGAAATTGATCTCGATGCCGAGCGCCCTCGCCTCGTCGATCACCGGTCCCGACGGGTTGTCACGCAGGTCGACGATCGCGGCGATATTGACGCCAGCCTTCTTGAGGTCGATCGCCGCGGCATAGGCGGAATCATTGGCCGTATAGACGCCGACATTCCTGCCGACCGCGACGCCGTAGTGGTTGAGGTAGGTGCGCGCCGCCGAAGCCAGCATCACGCCTGGACGGTCGTTGTTGGCAAACACCATGTGGCGCTCGATGGCGCCGGTGGCGATGACGACGCGATTGGCGCGGACCTGCCACAGGCGTTCGCGCGCCAGCTCGCGGCCGGGGTTTTTGATGTGATCGCTGACCCGCTCGACCAGGCCGACGAAATTCTGTGCGTAGTAGCCAAAAGCGGTCGTGCGGGAGAGCACGCGCACATTGTCCATCGCCTTGAGCCTGGCGATCGCCGCTTGCGCCCAGGCGTAGCCGTCCTGGCCGTCGATCCTGGCGCCGCTCTCGAAGCGCAGGCTGCCGCCGAATTCGGCCTGCTCGTCGGCGAGGATCACCCGCACGCCGGTTTCGGCCGCGGCAACAGCAGAGGCAATGCCGGCGGCGCCGCCGCCGAGCACCAGCACCTCGCAATGCGCGTAGCGGGAGGCATAGTGGTCCGGGTCCGGCTTCTCGGGCGAAACGCCCAGGCCGGCGGCGGCGCGGATCTTTGGCTCGTAAAGATCCTTCCAGGCCCATTTCGGCCACATGAAGGTCTTGTAGTAGAAGCCGGCCGAGAACATCGGCGAGGCAATGTCATTGACGGCGCCGACGTCGAAGGCGAGCGACGGCCAGCGGTTCTGCGAATTGGCGATCAACCCGTCATAAAGCTCCTGCACGGTCGCCCGCACATTCGGCGTCTTGCGCGCGTCGTCGCGCACGATCTGCACCAGCGCGTTCGGCTCTTCCGCGCCGGCCGACAGGAAGCCGCGGGGGCGGTGATACTTGAACGAGCGGCCGACGAGATGCACGCCGTTGGCAAGCAGCGCCGAGGCCAGCGTATCGCCCGCGATACCGGTGTAGGGCTTGCCGTCAAAGCTGAACGACGCGGTCTTCGCCTGGCTGAGGCGACCGGCGCCGGAGATACGGAACGCGGCGTTCATTTCGGGGCTCCAGGCAGCTTCGCGGGCTTCGGCTCGCCGGCCTTGTAGGTCATGACGAACTTATCGGTGACGGTGTCGCGCACGGCGTTGAAGAAGCGCGCGCAGCCATGGATGTGCCGCCAGCGCTCATAGATCACGCCCTTGGGGTTCGCGCGGATGAAGAAGAATTTCTCGAAATCGTCGTCGCTCTCCGCGGCAATGTTGGTCGGGCGCGCGATATGCGCCTCGCCGGCATTGCGGAATTCGAGTTCCGGGCGCTCTTCCTCGCAATAGGGGCAGCGGATGAGAAGCATCTGGGTGATCCTAAAACTTGCCGTGACCGGCGCACGCGCCGGCCGGGTGAAAGCAAATCGGCTGAGCCGTCATCAGTGCGCCACCGCCGCCGCGGCGGCCTCGTCGATGAGACGCCCCGTGCGGAAGCGCTCCAGCGTGAAGGGCGCGTTGATCGGGTGCGGCTCGTCCTTCGCGATGGTGTGCGCGAAGACATTGCCCGAGCCGGGCGTCGCCTTGAAACCGCCCGTGCCCCAGCCGCAATTGACGTAGAGTCCCTTGACCGGCGTCTTCGCCAGGATCGGCGAGCGGTCGGGGGTAACGTCGACGATGCCGCCCCAGGAGCGCAGCATCTTCATGCGGGTGAAGATCGGGAACATCTCGCAGATGGCGTCGAGCGTGTGCTGCAAGATATGCAGGCCGCCGGTCTGCGAATAGGAGACATACTGGTCGGTGCCGGCGCCGATGACCAGCTCGCCCTTGTCCGACTGCGAGATATAGGCGTGCACGGTGTTCGACATCACCACGCAAGGCACGACCGGCTTGATCGGCTCCGACACCAGCGCCTGCAGCGGATAGCTTTCGAGCGGCATGCGCACGCCGGCCATGTTCATGATGACCGAGGAATGGCCGGCAGCGACCACGCCGACCTTCTTGGCGCCGATGAAGCCGCGCGTCGTCTCCACCCCGCTGACCGCGCCATTGGCCGCGCGCTTGATGCCGGTGACCTCGCAGTTCTGGATGATGTGGACGCCGCGCGCCGATGCGCCGCGCGCATAGCCCCACGCGACCGCGTCATGGCGCGCCGTGCCGCCGCGCCGCTGCAAGGCCGCGCCCATCACCGGATAGCGCGCCTCCTTGGAGATGTTGAGCGGCGGGCAGAATGCCTTCGCCTCTTCCGGCGTCAGCCATTCATTGTCTATGCCGTTAAGGCGGTTGGCATGGATATGGCGCTTGAACACCTGCACGTCATGCACATTGTGCGCCAGCATCATGACGCCGCGCGCCGAATACATGACGTTGTAGTTGAGCTCCTGGCTCAGCCCATCCCACAGCTTCAGCGCGTGGTCGTAGATGCCGGCGCTTTCGTCATAGAGATAGTTGGAGCGGATGATGGTGGTGTTGCGGCCGGTGTTGCCGCCGCCGAGCCAGCCCTTCTCCAGCACCGCGATGTTGGTGATGCCGTGCTCGCTCGCCAGGTAATAGGCCGTCGCCAGGCCGTGACCGCCGGCGCCGACGATGATGACGTCATATTCCTTCTTCGGCTCGGGCGAGGTCCACTGCTCTTCCCAGCCCTTGTGGCCGCGCATCGCCTCGCGGGCGATGGCGAATACCGAGTATTTCTTCACGTTAAGCCTCGCGCCAAAAAATCGCGGATATGGTCCGGGCCTCTCCCGTCACGCGAGGTGTATCACTAGCGAAATCGCGATGTCATCCTTGCGCTGATTGCGACGGCGCTTGCCGTTTTGCGCCAGTGCCGCGTAATGACCGCGCGCCGATGGCAAGGCAGCTTTCGGGTGGCTGCATTCATGCCGATTTGCGACCCAAGCATCCAACCGCCGGGCAAGCCCGGCACAAAGGAAGGACGCAAGGACATGTTCACCCTGACAAACAAGGTCGCCATCGTCACCGGCGCAAGTTCCGGCATCGGCCGCGCCACTGCCAGGCTGTTCGCCGAGCAAGGCGCAAGCCTGGTCGTCGCCGCCCGGCGTCAGGCCGAGCTCGACGCGCTTGTCGGCGAGATCGAGGATGCCGGTGGCACGGCGGCCGCGCTTGCCGGCGATGTAAGGGACGAAGCCTATGCGAAGGCCTTGGTGGAACTCGCCATTGCGCGTTTCGGTGGCCTCGACATCGCCTTCAACAATGCCGGCGCCGTCGGCGCGATGGGGCCGGTGCCCGACATGGCGCCGGCGACCTGGCATGAGACGATGGACACCAACCTGACCAGCGGCTATCTCGCCGCCAGGCACCAGATTCCGGCAATGCTGGAGCGCGGCGGCGGCTCGCTGATCTTCACCTCGAGCTTCGTCGGCTACACCGCCGGCATGCCGGGCATGGCTGCCTATGCCGCGGCCAAAGCCGGACTGATCGGGCTGACGCAGGTGCTGGCCGCCGAATACGGCCCAAGAGGTTTGCGCGTCAACGCGTTGCTGCCCGGCGGCACCGACACGCCCGGCGCGACCACGACCACGCCCGAGGCGCGCGCCTTCGTCGAAGGCATCCATGCCTTGAAGCGCATGGCGCAGCCGCAAGAGATCGCCTGCTCGGCGCTTTATCTGGCCTCCGACGCATCGAGCTTCACCACCGGCACGGCCTTGTTTGCCGATGGCGGCGTCTCGATCAACCGGACGTGATCCGGCCAGCAAGCTGGAAACGTGCTCATCCGCTGAAATGTCGCGGCGCGGCCTTGCATTTCGGTGCGAATTGACGATTTCGTTTCCCGTCAGAATGGACGGGGAACGATGCTGCTGATCAGAACCTATGTAGCCCAGAGCGCCATCGAAGGCGTCGGCGTCTTCGCCGCCGAGCCGATCCGCCGAGGCGCTTCGATCTGGCGGCTCGACCCGGATTTCGACCGGCTGATCCCGATGGACAAATACGAGGCCGCGCCGCCGCATCTGCGCGAGTTGCTTGACCGCTACGCCTATCCGAGCCCGGACAAGCCCGGCTTCATGGTCTATGAGGTCGACAATGGCCGTTTCATGAACCATTCGGAACGACCGAACACGGATTTTTCTCAATATGGCGGCGCCACCGCCATTCGCGACATCGCCGCCGGCGAGGAAATCACCTGCGATTATGGCGAGTTTTTCGAGGACTTTGCGCGCCTCCATTTGACGACCGCATAGGGCGAACAAACGTTGGCGTGCAGCGCTCGGGTTTTTGATCGCTGTTTCGCGCAATCAGAGGTGGACATCCCAGCCTGATTCTGCTATCAGCCGCCACAATTCGCGGTGCAGCTCGCCGCGGAGGCATCCCGGCTATGGCCGATTGCCTAACGATTTCAAACCCGAAGACAGGATTGCCCGTGCAGGTACTCGTCCGCGATAACAACGTTGATCAGGCGCTTCGCGCGCTGAAGAAGAAGATGCAGCGCGAAGGTATTTTCCGCGAAATGAAGATGCGCGGTCACTACGAGAAGCCGTCCGAGAAGCGTGCCCGCGAGAAGGCGGAAGCCGTGCGCCGCGCCCGCAAGCTGGCCCGTAAGCGCGCTCAGCGCGAAGGCCTGCTGCCGATGACCCCGCGCCCGGCTCCGGCTGGTGCTGCCGGCGCATCGCGCTCGCCGCGCTCATAACGCCAATTTTTCGTCCTTTTCGAAGGATACCGAGGGTGGCGCGATGCGAAATCGCCGCCACCTTTTTGTTTATAGATTCGAGCCGGTTCGGAGAGGGAACGGACTGACGGCGCCGCGGCAGTGAGGACAAAGATGAACGCTATTACCGTAGAGCGCGGAACCGCTTTTCGCGGCTTCGCCCTGACGGCGGCCCTGCTTTCGGGTCTGGTGCTCGCAGCTTGCCAGACAAGCCCGACAGGTGAGTTCAACTCGATCGACAAGGCGCAGGGGTCGAGCGAGAACATCTCCTCGCTTTCGGCCGTCATCCAGCGCAATCCGCAGGATCCCGAGGGCTATAATGTGCGCGGCTCGGCCTATGGCCGCGGCGGCCAGTACCAGGCGGCGCTCAAGGACTTCAACCAGGCCATCCAGCTCAACCCGAACTTCTACCAGGCCTATTCGAACCGCGCGCTGATCCAGCGCTTCCTCGGCAATCAGCAAGCAGCTCTGGCCGACTACAACCGCGCGATCCAGATCAATGCCAACTACGACGCCGCCTATATCGGCCGCGGCAATCTCTACCGCAAGGCGGGCCGCACCCAGGATGCCTTCAACGACTTCCAGAAGGCGATCCAGCTCGACACCACCGACGCCCGTGCCTACCACAATCGCGGCCTGATCTATCAGAGCCAGGGCCAGCACAAATTCGCCATCGAGGATTTCTCGACCGCGATCTCGCTGGCGCCGGACGCCGCCGAGCCCTACAACGGCCGCGGCCTCTCCTACCTGGCGACGGGCGACGAGGACAACGCCTTCTCCGACTTCAACATGGCCATCAAGCTCGACGGCAAGAATGCCGAGGCCTGGGCCAACCAGGCGCTGATCTACGAGCGGCGCGGCGACAAGGGACGGGCGGCCAAGTCCTATCGCGAGGCGGTCCACCTCGATCCCAACTACCAGCCGGCCAAGGACGGCCTTTCGCGCACCGGTGGCAACGCCAGCTGATCGGAAGCTGACGTCGCCGGAAGGGGTGTATCGCACGACGCCCGGTCACCGCCGGCGGCCGTGGTGTCGCGCCGCGGATACGCCGATAGCGATCCGTTAACCGCCCAGGGCAATGCGTTAACCTTTGCCATGTTCGCGCCAAGTTTTCGGCGGAACGCTCGACATACCTCGATCGTTTAAGCCGGGGCCAAATTTTCGCGAAAGGACCTTTCCAATGATCAAATCCCTTGCCTGTGCCGCTGCCGCGCTTGCCGCCACGGTCCTCGCTTCTCCGGTAAGCGCCGGCACGCTTCGGCTCGGCACGCTCGACTGCACCATCGACGGCGGCGTCGGCTACGTCATCACCTCGAACAAGGGCGTCTCCTGCACCTTCCGCCCCTATCATCACGGCCCTGCCGAGCTTTATACGGGCATGATCTCCAAGCTCGGCGTCGACCTTGGCCAGACGCATCAGGGCCAGCTCGTCTGGGCGGTGCTTGCGGCAACCCGCCATCACGACGCGGGCGACCTCGCCGGCAGCTATTACGGCGTCAACGCCGAAGCTTCCGTGGTGACCGGCGGCGGAGCCAATCTCCTGGTCGGCGGCCTCGACGGCGCCTTCATGCTGGAGCCGCTCAGCGTCCAGGCGCAGACCGGCGTCAATCTGGCCGTCGCGGTGGCCTCGCTGGATCTCGTCCACTCCTACAAATAGCCGCCGCAGAACCACGGCACTCCGCGGGGCCGCGCCTTCTACGAAGGCGCGGCCTTCGCATATTATGCAGCCATCGATCGCGGTCGGAGGCACGAGCGCCGCCAGAATATCGATTGCGTGTGGCGGCTTTGCTTATCTTGTGTTATCAGCTGAGGTGTTGGTGGCAATCGCCGGCAGAGGGGCAGCCGCCCAACAGATGCAAAGACATCGTTGACTGCAATTCTTGTTGCAGGTCCGGGAGGCTGTGATGGATTTCATCGAGCGGTTATTCGGATTTTCGCCTGACGGCGGCTCAGGATCTTTCGAACTTCTTTTGATCCTTGTACCGTTCCTGGTCGCTGCGGTCTGGTTCTATATGCGCCGGCAACGACGCTGACGGCCCGAGACAGGCCGTGAGCCCGGTCGCCAAAATATTGGAATTCCTGAGGGCGATCGTCGACGCCTTCAAGGAATGGCCAGACAATCTGCGCCGGATAGCCGGGCAGATTTGCGCGCTCGTCAGGTTGATTTGCGAAAGAGCCAAGCTCCCTAGCCGGCTCGACCGGAGCGGGCCGCAACGCTGCGTCAAGATCAGCGACCCCGCTTACAAGCGGCCGGACCCTTTGATCTACGCTCAGTACTATCTGATGGGCCAGGGCCTAGCTGTCACCTGGGACAATCCGGATATCGAGATCAAGCGCGGTGGCGCCACCGTCCCGCCGCATATGCTGGAGCCGGACACCGAATATGAGGTGGTCGCGCGCATCTGGAACAACTCGACCGAGGCGCCGGTCGTCGATCTGCCGGTGAAGTTCTCCTATCTGAGTTTCGGCATCGGGACCACCTCGACCTGGATAGACGAGGCAAAGACCGATCTCGGAGTCAAAGGCGGCGCAAATCATCCGGCCTTCGCTTCGGTCAAATGGCGCACGCCGGCCGACCCCGGCCATTACTGCATTCAGGTGCTGCTCGATTGGCTGGACGACGTGAACCCCAACAACAACCTCGGGCAGGACAACACCACCGTCGGCGTTGCCCATTCCCCAGCAAAGTTCGAATTCCGTCTGCGCAACGGCGAACGGGAGAGGGCCGAGTTTCGGCTAGAAGCCGATTCCTATGCATTGCCTGAATTGCCGATCTGCGGCGAGCGGCCCCGTCCGAGGCCATCCCGCCGGCCGCTGCGCACCTTTCCCGGCACCATCGCGGCAGTGCCTGCCGGCCATACCCGTCAGGCACATCCCATTCCCCCCGGCTGGCTTGTCACCTTCGACCCGGCGCAAGCCGCCCTCGGTCCCGGAGAAGAAATTTCCGTCGCCGTCAATATCGAGCCACCGGCCGGCTTCACCGGCCGCAAGGCGATCAACGTCCACGCCTTCTCGGCGCGCGGACTTGCCGGCGGCGTGACGCTTTATGTCGAACGGTAGGAACCGCCATGGCTTACCGGCACTACACGAAATGCATTTCGGTCGGAAATCATATCGGCAAGCAATATGCGCAGGTGATCATTGCCGCTGCCGTGGTTGCGCTGCCGCTGATCCTGGTCGGTGTCGTTGCCGGGCCGGCGGTCCTGCTGGTCGCGCTCGCGGCCATCCTCGCATACTGCCGCTGGTGGCTTTACGATCGGCTGGTCTGCCTTGGCGGCGACGAATGCGCGGTCGGCTGGCTGCTCAAGATCGATCCGCCACAGGAGAAGTCCGGTCTCGATCGCTTCGATACCGACTACAGTCTCAATCTGGTCCCGGGAAACGTCTTCGAATTCACGCCGCAGGCCGAGGCCGAGAAGATCCAGCCGTTCGGACGCCTGCTCGCCAACACCCCCGCCATCAAGAATGCGAGCCTCGATTGGCAGGGACTGGAAGCACGTCAGTGGGCCAATGACGACCCTACCGCGGTGCTTCACTGCGAATTCGAAGGCGCCGGCGTTTACGATCTGATGATCGCCTGCCTTGCCGCGATCCCCGTGGCCACCGCAGCCGCGGTGGCTTGCGTCATTCCCTTCTTCGGATGGATCGCATGCGCGATCCTGACGGTCATCGCGGCCGCAATCGTCATAGTCGGCGGCATCGTCGGCATTCTCGACACGGCCAATCCAACCGATGTCGACGAGAATCTCGGCGACCTTCACGTCAATGATCCGACGCGGCGCGGCGCCGACATCCTGTTCGTCAAGGGGACGTGGGTCTATGATTCCGCCCATGAAGGCTGGAATGAGATCCACCCGATCAAGCACTGTCAGAAGATCGGCACATGGAACGGCAGCTGGAACGAATCTTCGGTTCCGGACGGCAGCTCCAACCGCTGGTGCGAGGCCGTGGATTCAGCTGGCTCGCCGTTGACCGTCGCAGCCCAACAGGATCCGGAAAACCAGTGGACCATCCATCCCGTCATCGACGGCTGCCGTCGTCTATCCGAACCCGAGCCGGACCCTGTTCACTGATTTCCCGGACATATCCCGCGTGCCTTCACCTTCCGGTGGTGCGACAAGCTGACTGGCCGACCGCGACAGGCCAGGCCCTTCTGCCGCAATCCTTCCGTGAGCGTGAAAAAGCCTCTTGAGCCCAACCGCGCTTGAGGTTTTACAAGCTCCGCCGAACTGGATCCAAAGCATGATCCCGAAGATGGAAACCGGTTTTCGGAGGAGATCATGCTCGACCCGATAGAGCCTCGTTCGCAACGCGGATGAGGTGCGCAAAGCAGGCAGGAGATCGGCGTGACGGCAGCAAGCGGCAACAAAGTGGCCGGCAAAAGGGTGGATTGGCGGGCGCTGTGGGCAAGCGGCGACCTAGCGCGCTTCTGCTTCGTCAGCCTCGGCATCCTGCTGCATGCCACCAACGAGACGATGGTGGCGACGGTGATGCCGGCCATGGTCGGCGATCTCGCGGGCGTGCAACTGGTCGGCTGGTCGTTGGCGATCTACGAGCTCGGCGCGATCGTCGCCGGTGCCGCGGCCGGCCGGCTGGTCAGTTATGTCGCCCTGCGCTCCAACATGATGGTCGCCGCCCTGCTCTATGCGATCGGCGCGCTGATCTGCGCCACGGCGTCTGCCATGCCGTTGTTCCTCATCGGGCGTCTGGTCGAAGGGCTTGGCGGCGGCGCGCTCGTGTCGCTGGCCTTCGTCTCGGTCGAGCGCCTGTTTCCACGCAACATCTGGCCGCAGCTCTTCGGCATCATGTCCGCGATCTGGGGCGTCGCCGCCTTCAGCGGCCCGATGCTCGGCGCGCTCATGACCGAGCTCCTGTCATGGCGCTGGGCCTTCGGCATCTTCACCTTCGGTGGCGCGGCGATGGCGCTGGCAAGCTTCATCGTGCTCGACACGCCTGAGGCAAGAAAGCCGCAGGCGGGCAACGGCAAGGCGCCACCCTTCCCCTATCCGGCGCTCGCCTGTCTCGCCCTCAGCGTCGTGCTGATCGCCGCCGCCGGCATCGACATCGCCCTGTTGCGCTCGTCGCTGCTGCTCTTCATCGGTCTGATCGGCCTGGCGCTGTTCTTCCGCATCGATGCGCTCAGGCCGCAATCCCGGCTCTTTCCGTCGCCTCTGTTTTCATGGCGCTCGCCGCTTGGCAGCGGCATGACCATGGTTGCGGCATTCTCCGTGGCGACCTGCACCTTCACCATTTACGGGCCGCTGCTTCTCACCACGCTGCACGGCATTCCGATCCTGACCACTGGCTACATCATCGCTGCCGAATCGATCGCCTGGTCGATCCTGTCGATCCTCATCGCCAATGCGCCGCTGGAGCGCGAGAGGCTGATCATCGTCGTCGGCGCGCTGATGATCGCCTCCGGCCTCGCCGGCTTCGCCTACACGATCCCGGCAGGCTCGATCCCGCTGATCCTGCTCTGCGCCCTACTGCAGGGCGGTGGCTTCGGCGTTTGCTGGCCCTTTCTCACGCGCGTCATCGTCGCTTCGGCGCGCGACGGCGAGCAGACGATCGCCTCGGCCGCCGTGCCGACCATGCAGCGCATCGGCTACGCGGTGGGCGCGGCGCTTGCCGGCATCGTCGCCAATGCCAGCGGCTTCTCGGAGGGCCTGAACCGTGAAGCGGCTGCCGGCGTCGCCGGCTGGCTGTTCCTCGCCTTCGTGCCTCTGGCTATTCTGGGATGCATCGCCGCGCTGAGGATCGCGCTGCCGACGCTGCGGCCTCAACAGGCGCCCGGCTAGAGCGTTTCACCGTTTCACGGAAACGGCGAAAACGCTCTATCTCCTTGTTTTGAC
>CCNB01000043.1:551866-618611 GCA_000824785.1 Mesorhizobium plurifarium
CTTTTCCTGGAATTGCTCTAAACGACGACAGTCTGCCGCAGTCGCTCAGCGATCAGCGCGGCGAGCCGCGCCGCCACCTCGTCCTTGCCCATTTCCGGCCATTCCTCGACGCCGGCTCTGGAGACGATGCGCACCTTGTTGCGGTCGCCGCCCATCACGCCGGACGGGCCGATGCCGCTTTCATGCGAAACGTCGTTGGCGACGATGAAGTCGGCGCCCTTCTTCTTGAGCTTGGTCTCGGCATTGGCGATGAGGTCCTGCGTCTCGGCGGCGAAGCCGACGACGAGGCCAGGCCGCTGCGCATGATGGCCGATGCCGGCCAGGATGTCGGGATTTTCGACCATCTGCAGCGAAGGCGGCCCCTCGCCCGCTACCTTCTTGATCTTCTCACCGGCGGCGTTCGCCGTGCGCCAGTCGGCGACGGCGGCAACGAACACAGCGGCATCCGCCGGCAACAGGCTCTCGACCGCCTGCTTCATCTGCGCGGCCGTTTCGACATGGGTGGTCGCGACACCAGCCGGATCGGCAATGTTGACCGGACCGGAGACAAGCCGCACATCAGCGCCGAGCTTGGCAAGAGCGGCAGCGATCGCATGGCCCTGCTTGCCCGACGAGCGGTTGGCGATGTAGCGCACCGGGTCGATCGGCTCATGCGTCGGCCCCGAGGTGACGATGATCCTGCGGCCGGCGAGCGGCTTCGGCTTCTCGTCGAGCATGGTCTCGATCGCGGCGACGATCTCCAGCGGTTCAGCCATGCGGCCCTCGCCCGCTTCGTTGCTCTCGGCCATCTCACCCTTGGCCGGTCCGACGAAGGCGATGCCGTCCTTCTGCAACGTCGCACGGTTGCGCCGCGTAGCGGCATGCGCCCACATTTTCGGGTTCATGGCCGGCGCCATCAACACCTTCTTGTCGGTGGCCAGAAGCACCGTCGAGGCGAGGTCGTTGGCATGGCCGTTGGCAAGCTTGGCCATCAGGTCGGCTGTGGCCGGCGCGACGACCAGCAGATCGGCCTCGCGCGACAGCCTGATGTGGCCGACATCGTGCTCGTCATTGCGGTCGAACAGCTCGGTGAAGACATGGTCGGCCGAAAGCGCGCCGACCGACAGCGTGGTGACGAATTCCTGCGCGGCCGACGTCATCACCACCCGCACCGACGCGCTGCGCTCGCGCAGTCGCCGGATCAGGTCGAGCGACTTGTAGGCGGCGATGCCGCCGCCGATGATGAGCAGGATGCGCCTGCCGGAGAGAGAGCCTCGCGAAACTGATTTGGCGGATGCGGCGACAACCGGCTCCGGCTGCTCCTTCGACCCTGTCAGCGCACGCAGCTTTTCCTCAATCTGTCCGATGCGGTCGGCCTGCCCTGCCCGGCCTTCGACCGCAGCCCGTATCATCGCCCGCGCCTGCTCCTCCATCGAACAGCCATTTTCGGCCGCGAGTTGCCGGAGCAGGTCCTTGACCTCGTCATCCAGATTGCGGATCGTGATGCTGGCCATGTGATTGCACTCGCTTCAAGTAACGCTTGCAATGATAGCAATGCAATCAATCGGCGACAAGCCGCATGGCGGTCAAAGCAACTTCCACGCGATATAGATCAGCGTCAACGCAATCACCCAGAGCGCCACACGGCCGGAACGGGTGTGGCGCGCTTCCGCCCTGCCTATGGCGCGCGCGGTCGCCTCGTCGAAGCGCAGGCCGTTCTCCGCCATCAGGTCGACCTCGCGTGACAGCCGCTCGGTGCGGGCCACGAGATCCGGCGCCTGCCTTGCCAGCGACACAAGGGCCCTGCCCGCGTCGCGCACATCGACGAGCATGCCGCGCGGGCCAAGATTGCCGGCGATCCAGTCGCTGACCACGGGCTCGGACGTCTTCCACATGTTGAAGGCTGGATCGAGCGTGCGCGCGACGCCTTCCACCACCACCATGGTCTTTTGCAAAAGCACCAGCTCGGTCCGCGTCGCCATATCAAACAGCTCGGTGACTTCGAACAACAGCGTCAGCAACTTCGCCATCGAGATGGTCTCGGCCGACTGGCCGTGGATCGGCTCGCCAATGGCGCGGATCGCCTGCGCGAAGGCAGAGACATTGTGCTGGCGCGGCACATAGCCTGCCTCGAAATGCACCTCGGCGACGCGCTGATAATCGCGCACGATGAAGCCGTAAAGGATCTCGGCGAGGAAGCGCCGTTCCTTCTTGCCGAGCCGGCCGGCAATGCCGAGATCGACGGCGACGATGGTGCCGTCCGCCTCGACGAACAGGTTCCCCGGATGCATGTCGGCATGGAAGAAGCCGTCGCGCAGCGTGTGCCGCAGGAACGACTGGATGAGATTGGCGGCGATCGCCTTGAGGTCGTGCCCGGCGGCGGCGAGGCCAGCGATGTCGTTCATCTTGACGCCGTCGATCCACTCCATGGTGAGCACGTCGCGGCCGGTCCGCTCCCAGTCGACCACGGGCACGCGAAAACCCGTATCGTCCTTGGTGTTCTCGCCGAGCTCGGAAAGCGCCGCCGCCTCGAGCCTCAGATCCATCTCGATTCTGGTGGTCTGCGCCAGCGTCTGGGTCACCTCGACCGGGCGCAGGCGGCGTGACGAGGGGATATATTTCTCCTGCAGGTGGGCAGCGAGGAAATAGCTTTCGAGATCCTGGAAGAAGCGGCGCCGCACGCCGGGCCGGATAACCTTCACCGCCACCCGCGAAGCGACACCCTCGCGCACGATTTCGGCGCTGTGCACCTGTGCGATCGAGGCCGCCGCAACCGGTTCGCCAAAGCTGGCATAGAGGTCGTCGATCCTGCGCCCGAGCGAGGCTTCGATCGCATGGATCGCCTCCGCCTTCGGGAACGTATGCATCTTGTCCTGCAAGAGCGCGAGGTCGAGCGCCATGTCGTTGCCGACGACGTCGGGTCGCGTCGCCAGGAACTGGCCGAGCTTGACGTAGGAGGGTCCGAGCCGCACCACCGCCCGCGCCAGCCTGTCGCCGCGCTGGTAGCTCAGCGCCCGGCGGCGGGTGAAAAGCCGCGCCACCCGCCAGCCGAATTTCGGCATGCCGGAGAGCTCTTCGCCCGGCAACGCCGCGACGACGCCCTCGCGGACCAGCACCCAGCCGGCCCGGGCGAGCCTGAAGGCGGCGGCGACGCTGCTCATAGCCCAACCTGCGTCAAGGAGGGCTGCTTCAAAGGAGCCTGCTTCTGCTGCAAAGGGCCGCGCCTCAAAGCTTCCAGCCGGAATGAAGGGCGGCGATGCCGCCAGAATAGTTGCGGAAGGTGACGCGGTCGAAGCCGGCACGGGCGATCATCGCCGCGAAATTCTGCTGATTGGGGAACTTACGGATGGATTCGACCAGATAGGAGTAGGGCTCGCCGTCGCCGGTCACCGCCTTGCCGATCCTGGGGATCGCGTTGAACGACCAGGCTTCATAGGCCTTGTCGAGCAGCGGCATCTCGACCTCGGAGAACTCCAGGCACAGAAACCGTCCGCCGCGCTTCAGCACGCGATAGGCTTCGGCAAGCGCGACTTCGATGCGCGGCACGTTACGGATGCCGAACGCGATCGTATAAGCGTCGAAAGTGTCGTCCTCGAACGGCAATTCCTCCGCATTGGCCTCGACAAAGTCGGTGTTTGCGGCCAGGCCCTGCTTCTCGGCGCGGTCGCGGCCAACCGCCAGCATGGAGCCGTTGATGTCGAGCACCGTGGCATGGGCCTGGCGCTGGCTGGCCTCGACGATGCGGAAGGCGATATCGCCGGTGCCGCCGGCCACGTCGAGCACCTTCCAGCCCGGCCGCTTCGGCGGGTTCAGCCAGGCGACCATCGCGTCCTTCCACAGTCGATGCAACCCGGCCGACATCAGATCGTTCATCAGGTCGTATCGATTGGCCACCTTATGGAAGACGTCGTTGACCAGGGGCTGCTTCTCGCCTGCCCCGACCTTCCTGAAACCATAGGAGGTTTCCATGCCGCCCGCGGCCGTGGTTCTCTCAACTGACATTATTTTGATCCGTCATAAAACCGGCGGGACCATAGCCGATCGATGGTGCCGACGCTATTGTCCAAGGCGCGGTTTTCGGCCGCGCTTTCAAAACCCGGTCGGGCAAGGTCTTGCGTGATTTTCCGGCCAGCACCTGTGCGAGAGCAGCATACCGGACGGGATGACCGCATGATTTTGAAGGCCGAACTGCACTGCCACATCGAAGGCGCGGCGGCGCCCGAGCTCGTCGTCGCCCAGGCCCGCAAATACGGCAAGGATCCTTCGCCCTACATCCAGGACGGCTCCTTCGTCTGGCACGATTTCACCTCCTTTCTCGCCGCTTACGATTTTGCGTCCGACCTGTTCCGCAGCGAAGAGGACTATGCGCGCCTCGCCGACCATTATCTGACCAGCCTCGCCCGCGACGGCGCCATCTATTCCGAGATCTTCACCTCGCCGGATCATGCCAAGAAGGCCGGGCTGTCGCCAAAAGCCTATACGGATGCGCTGGGCGAAGGCATCGTGCGCGCCAGGGCCAAGACCGGCATCGAGGGGCGCATGATCGTTACCGGCGTGCGCCATGTCGGCGTCGAGGCGATCGAGCAGGCGGCGCGCTTCGCGGCACGCTGCGGCCATCCGCTGGTGACCGGTTTCGGCGTCGCCGGCGACGAGCGCGTCGGCGATTTCGAGGACTATGTGCGCGCCGTCGAGATCGCGCGCGAAGCCGGCCTCGGCATCACCATCCATGCCGGCGAGCTGATGGGCTGGGAAAGTGTCAAGGCGGCGCTCGACCACATCCGCCCCGCCCGCATCGGCCATGGCGTTCGCGCCATCGGGAACCCCGACCTCGTCCGCCGCATCGCCGACCAGGGCGTGGTGCTGGAATGCTGCCCAGGCTCCAACATCGCCTTGAAGGTCTTCGACAGCTTCGCCGACCATCCCTTCCCGGCGTTGCGCGCCGCCGGCTGCAAGGTGACGCTCAACTCCGACGACCCGCCCTATTTCTGGACTTCGCTGAAGCGCGAATACGATATCGCCGCCGAGCATTTCCGCATGGACGACAAGGCGCTCACCGCCGTCACCAGGACGGCCGTCGAGGCGGCCTTCGTGGATAGGAAGACCAAGTCTATGCTGCTCGCCCGCGTGAATGGCGGCCGACGCTGATTTCGTCTTCCGGATACGCTTCTTCCTCTGGATTCAGGGCAAAAGCTGTGGTGGATGGCCGCCGGGCGGTTCCTTGGCCGGCACATTGTCGCTAGGGTCGTCTCAAGCAAGTCTAAGGAGATCTCGATGCAGGGCGTCACCGTCGTCGACCACCCCCTTGTCCAGCACAAGCTGACCATCATGCGCAAGAAGGAGACCTCGACGGCCGGCTTCCGGCGGCTGCTGCGCGAGATTTCGCTTCTGCTCGGCTATGAGGTGACCCGCAATCTCGAGCTGACCACGACCATGATCGAGACGCCGATCGAGGAGATGGAGGCACCGACGCTGGAAGGCAAGAAGCTGGTCTTCGCCTCGGTGCTGCGCGCCGGCAACGGCCTGCTCGAGGGCCTGCTCGACCTGGTGCCGGCCGCCCGCGTCGCCCATATCGGCCTCTACCGCGACCATGAGACGCTGGAAGCCGTCGAATATTTCTTCAAGGCGCCGAGCGATCTTGCCGACCGGCTGGTGATCGTCGTCGATCCGATGCTGGCGACCGCGAATTCGGCGATCGCCGCGATCGACAAGCTGAAGGGGCGCGGTGCCACCAACATCCGCTTCCTGTGCCTGCTCGCCGCACCCGAAGGGATCGAGCGCTTCACCAGGGCGCATCCCGACGTGCCGATCTTCACCGCCTCGATCGACCGCCAGTTGAACGACAAGGGCTATATCATGCCCGGCCTCGGCGACGCCGGCGACCGCATGTACGGGACAAAGTGAGCGCGTTTCTTAACTGGCCGTTTACGCCAGCTTGCGGTTCCGGCACGAGTTAAAATCATAAAAACCATGGCGGACTTAAGGATGCTGCTTTCGGGAGCAATTCCAGGAAAAGTGTGAAGCGGTTTTCCGTTCGGAATTGCTCCAAAACAAAGGGATAGAGCGGTTCAACGTTTCCTTGAAACGGTGAAACGATCCAGGGGCATCCATGCTGCGCAAGCTTCTCATCCTCGGCATCTTTGCCGGAACCTCGGCTTCGATTCCGATCGTCTATCAGGCTAACCCGCATCTGGTGGACGGCCTCTTGAAATCGACCGTCGCCCCGCAGCCGACAGCCCCGGAGGCCCAGCCGCAGGTCAATCTCGCTTCCGTCCCGGACAAGCCGGCGGCGCCGATGCCGCTCGGCCGCCAGGTGCTGGTCAACGCCGATGCGCGCGGCCACTTCACCTCGCAGTTCAAGCTGAACGGCCGTCAGATCGATGGCATGATCGACACCGGCGCGACATTGGTCGCCATCAACACCTCGACGGCGCGCAGGATCGGCATCTCGCTCAACCCGTCCGACTTCAATCACCAGGTGAACACCGCCAACGGCGCGATCAAGGCCGCCGTGGTGACGGTCTCGCGCCTGCAGATTGGCAAGATCTCCATCGACAACGTTCAGGCGATGGTGCTCGACGACAGGGCGCTGCAAACCAACCTGATCGGCATGAGCTTCCTGCAGCGGCTGCAGAAATACCAGGTTCAGGACGGCTCGCTGCTGCTCGTCCAATAGCCTGATCAGCGAGGCAGTATCCGCCTGAGCACGGTCTTTTCGGCGGGCGGCTTGGAACCCCCGATCGCATAAGCAGCACGCACCGCGGCCGCCGCCGCTTCGGCCTCCGCTTCGGTGCGGGCATGCACCAGCGCCAATGCCTCGCCCGGGCGCAGTTCGGCGCCGACCGGCAACAGCCGGGTCAAACCGACGGCGTGATCGATCTTGTCGTCCGGATGCGAACGCCCGCCACCAAGCGTGACGACGGCAAGCCCGATGTCGCGAGTGGCGATGCCGGTCACGAATCCGTCCTGTTCCGCTTTCACGGCCAGTTCGACCGGCGCCGTCGGCAGGTATTTTTCCGGGTTCTCGACGAAATCGCCGGGGCCGCCAAGCACGGCCACCATCCGCGCGAAGACGGCTGCCGCGCGGCCGCCGGCAAGCGCCTCGGTGGCGCGCCTGATGCCGTCCAGGTTGGACGAGACCAAGCCCGCCGACTGCAGCATCTCGGCCGCCAGCGCCAGCGTCACGTCCTCCAGCCGGCGATCGCGATAGCGGCCAGTGAGGAAATCGACAGCGTTCTTCACCTCGACCGCGTTGCCGGCGGCCGAGGCCAGCGGCTCGTTCATGCCCGTCACCAGCGCCGATGCGCTCAGGCCGGCGCCGTTGGCCACCTCGACCAGGCTGTTCGCCAGGGCAACCGCATCGCGCGACTTCTCCATGAAGGCGCCGTTGCCGACCTTGACGTCAAGCACCAGCGAACCCAGGCCCGCGGCAAGCTTCTTCGATAGGATCGAAGCGGTGATCAGCGGGATCGATTCGACCGTTCCGGTCACATCGCGGATCGCGTAGAGCCGGCGATCGGCAGGCGCCAGATCGGCAGTCTGGCCGATGATGGCGCAGCCAGCCTCGAGCACCGTCTTGCGGAAGAGCGCCACGTCCGGCTGGCTGGTGTAGCCGGGGACGGCATCCATCTTGTCGAGCGTGCCGCCGGTGTGGCCGAGGCCGCGGCCTGAGATCATCGGCACATAAGCGCCGCAGGCGGCGACGATCGGCGCCAGCATCAGCGAGACATTATCGCCGACGCCGCCCGTCGAATGCTTGTCGGTGACCGGGCCCGGCAGGTCGGACCAGTCGAGCACGTCGCCGGAATCGCGCATGGCGATCGTCAGCGCCACCGCTTCCTCGCGACTCATGCCGTTGAGGAACACGGCCATGGCGAAAGCGCCGACCTGGCCTTCGGAGATGGTGCCGGCCGTCAGCCCGGCGACGAAGGCCGCGATCTCGTCGGCCGAGAGCTTGTGGCCGTCGCGTTTGCGGCGGATGATCTCCTGCGGCAGCATCAGTCGGGCAGACCGTCCTGGAAGACGCGCCGCAGGATCGTCGCCAGCCGCGCGCCGCCGACCGGCGCCATGTCCTTGGTTTCCTGGTGCGAGAGCTCCGCCCCGGTCATGCCGGCCGCCAGGTTGGTGATGACCGAGCAGCCGGCGACCTTGAGCCCGAGGAAGCGGGCCAGGATGACCTCCGGCACGGTCGACATGCCGACCGCCGTCGCCCCCATGACGCGCGCCATGCGGATCTCGGCCGGCGTCTCGAAGCATGGTCCGGAAAACCACATATAGACGCCTTGATGCAGCGCCGTGCCGGTTGCCTTCGCAGCCTTCTCGATCGCTCCGCGCAAGCCCGCATCATAGGCCTCGGTAAGGCCGACAAAGCGGCGGTCGCTCGGCTCGCCGATCAGCGGGTTGGAGCCGGAGAAATTGATGTGGTCGGTGATCAGCATCACCGAGCCCGGTCCCATTTCAGGGTCAACCGAGCCAGCGGCGTTGGTGAGGATCAGATGCGAGATGCCGATGCCGGCAAGCACCTCCAGCGCCGGGCGCATCGCGGCGGCGTTGCCGTGCTCGTAATAATGCGCACGGCCGGACAGCATCAGCACCGGTGTGCCGGCGAAATGCCCGGCAACCACCTCGCCGGCATGCCCCGAAACACCGCTGCGCGGGAAGCCCGGCAACTCGGCATAGGAAATGCGCCTGGCATCCTTGACCTGGTCGACCAGCCCGCCGAGGCCCGAGCCCAGCACGAGCGCCGCCGTCGGCGCCAGCCCGTCCAGCTTCTCGACCAGATGATCCAGCGCTTCCATCATTTCAAGATATCGCCCCTGAAGCCGTAGGGCAGCATGTCGCCCATGGTGACCGTCTCGGCCACGCCGGTGTTGTCGCACAGATAAAGCTTCGTCTCCGGTCGGCAGAATTCCGCCAGCCGCTGCCGGCAGCCACCGCAGGGCGAGCATTTGGCCATGCGTTCGGCGATCACCGCGATCTCGACGATCTTGCCGCCACCGCCCATGATGTAGTGGCCGAGCGCCGTCGTCTCGGCGCACCAGCCTTCCGGATAGGACGCCACCTCGATATTGGCGCCGGTGAAGACGCGCCCGTCCTCGGTGCGCAGCGCGGCACCCACCGGGAACTTCGAATAAGGCGCATAGGCCTTGGCCATCGCCGTCTTCGCCGCCTCGAACAGATCATGCGACATCCGGTTCTTCTCTCCCACGATCTTGTTCAAATGCCGGTCGCCGCCGGACGAAAATTCCGGCTCAGCGTTCCTTCACATAGGGCACGCCGCCGGCGCGCGGCGGGATGGCCTTGCCGATGAAGCCGGCAAGCAGGATGACGGTGAGCACATAGGGCAGCGCCTGCATGAACTGCACCGGCACCTTGCCGATGATCGGCAGCGGCGAGCCCTGCAGGCGGATCGCTGCGGCATCGAGGAAGCCGAACAAAAGGCAGGCGAACATGGCGTTGACCGGCTTCCACTTGGCGAAGATCAGCGCTGCCAGCGCGATATAGCCCTTGCCCGCCGTCATGTCCTTCACGAAGCCGCCATTCTGCACCATGGAGAGATAGGCGCCGGCGACCCCCGTGAGGATGCCGGTGCAGATCAGCGCGCGATAGCGCAGCCAGGCGACCGAGATGCCGGCGGTGTCGACGGCGGCCGGATTTTCGCCGACCGCCCGCATCCTGAGGCCAAAACGGGTGCGAAACAGCACCCACCAGGTGAACGGCACCATGGCGAAGGCGAAATAGACCAGGATCGAATGGCCGGAGATCAGCTCGGCATAGATCGGGCCGATGATCGGCACATCCTTGATCGCGTCGGCGCCGGGCCAGGTGATCGCAGCGAAGCGTTCGCCCGGCTGCAGCGCCGGCGTGCGTCCGCCTTGGCTGAACCAGGCCTGGCCGAGGATGATGGTCGATCCGGCGGCGACGAAGTTGATCGCCACGCCGGAGACGATCTGGTTGCCGCGATGCGTGATCGAGGCGAAGCCGTGCACCAGGGCGAAGGCGACCGAGATCAGCACCGCGGTGCCGAGGCCGATCAGCGCCGAATGGAAGACGGCGGCGGCCGAAGCGCCGGCAAAGGCGCCGACCAGCATCTTGCCTTCCAGCCCGATGTCGAAGATGCCGGCCCGCTCCGAATAGAGCCCCGCCAGGCAGGCGAGCAGCAGCGGCACCGAAAGGCGGATGGTTGAATCCAGCACCTGGATGATGGCGTTGAACGTGTCCATCTCAGGCCCCCTTCCCGTTCACGGCCTGCATGCCGACCGATTTCGGACTGACCGAGGCGAACAGCGCCTGGATATAGGGCCTGAACATATGCTCCAGCGCACCGGCAAACAGGATGACCAGGCCCTGGATGATGACGATCATGTCGCGGCTGATCGCCGGCATCTCGAAGGCAAGCTCGGCGCCCCCCTGGTAGAGCATGCCGAACAGGATCGCCGCCAGCACGATGCCGACCGGATGCAGCCGGCCCATCAGCGCGACCGCGATGCCGACATAGCCGGCGCCCGAGACGAAATCGATCGCGACATTGTGCTGGTCGCCCATCACCGGATTGAGCGCCATCATGCCGGCCAGCGCGCCCGAGATCATCATCGCGGTGATGATGATACGGGTTTCCGAAATGCCGGCGTAGCGCGCCGCCTTCGGGCTGTGACCATAGGTGCGCATCTCGTAGCCGAGCCTGGTGCGCCAGATCAAAAGCCAGATCAGGAAGGCCATGACCAGCGCCAGGAGGAAGCAGATGTTGAGTGGTGCGGACCGGATCTTGGCGCCGAACAATTCGATGATCCAATTGAGCTTCGGCAGTTCGGCGCCGGCGAGGAAATTGCGCGTCTGCGGCGCCTGCGAGCCGGCCGGCTTCAGCGGACCGACCAGCAGATAGACCATCACCGAGGCGGCGATGAAGTTGAACATGATGGTGGTGATGACGATATGCGAGCCGCGCTTGGCCTGTAGATAGGCCGGGATCAGGCCCCAAAGCGCGCCGAACGCCGCCGCGGCCACGATCGCGATCGGAAAGATCACCCACCAGGGCATCACGCTGTCGAGGCTCAGGCAGACGAGCGCGATGCCGAGACCGCCTATATAGGCTTGGCCTTCGGTGCCGATGTTGAACAGGCTGCAATGCGCCGCCACCGCCACCGACAGCCCGGTGAAGATGAAGGTCGTGGCGTAGAACAGGGTGAAGGCGATGCCCGTGCCCTTGCCGAAGGCGCCCTCGACCAGGATGACGGCGGCGCGAAACGGGTTTTCGCCGACCAGCATGACGACGAAGCCGGCGACGATGAAGGCCACCGACAGGTTGATCAACGGGATCAGCCCATAATCGGCCCAGGCCGGCAGTTTGGCGTAGGGCGTGCTCATTCGGCGGCCTCCTGGTGCTCGACGCCTGCCATCAGCAGGCCAAGCTCGCCTTCGGTCGCTTCCGGCCCGCGCTCGCCGACGACACGGCCGGCGAACATCACCAGGATGCGGTCGGAGAGCGAGCGGATCTCGTCGAGCTCGACCGAGACCACCAGCACCGCCTTGCCCTGGTCGCGCATGGCGATCAGCCGCTTGTGGATGAATTCGATGGCGCCGACATCGACGCCGCGCGTCGGCTGGCCGACGATCAGCACACCGGGATCCTGCTCCATCTCCCTGGCCAGCACGATCTTCTGCTGGTTGCCGCCGGAGAAATTGGCCGTCTTCAGCCGCGGATTGCCGGGACGGATGTCGTATTTCTCGATCTTGTCCTTCGCGTCGGCCATGATGGCGTCGACGTCGAGGAACGGTCCCTTCAGATAGCGCTCGTCGTCGTGATAGCCGAGAATCGAATTCTCGTTCTCCTCGAAGGCGAGCACCAGCCCGACATGGTGGCGGTCCTCGGGCACATGGGCGAGCCCGCGGTCGCGCAATTCGCCGGGATCGGCCTTGCCGGTGAGATCGATCGGCTTGCCTTCCAGCATCACTTCGCCGGAGACCGCATGCCGGATGCCGGAGATCGCCTCCAGCAGTTCGGACTGGCCATTGCCGGCGACGCCGGCGATGCCGACGATCTCGCCGCCGCGCACGTCGAAGGAGACATTGTCGACCATGGTGACGCCGCGCGAATCCTTCACCGTCAGGTTCTTGACCGAGAGTTTTACCGCGCCGGCCTCCGACTGGCCCTTCTCGACCCGAAGCAGCACGCGCCTGCCGACCATCAGTTCGGCCAGTTCGCCGACCGTGGTTTCCTTCGTCACCCGGGTCGCCACCATCGTGCCCTGGCGCATCACGGAGACCGTGTCGGTGATCGCCATGATCTCGCGCAGCTTGTGCGTGATGAGCACGATCGTTTTTCCTTGATCCTTCAATTGCTTGAGGATGCGGAAGAGGTGGTCGGCCTCGGCCGGCGTCAAGACGCCCGTCGGCTCGTCGAGGATCAGGATCTCGGCGCCGCGGTAGAGCGCCTTGAGGATTTCGACGCGCTGCTGCAGGCCGACCGGCAGCTCTTCAATGACGGCGTCGGGATCGACCTCGAGGCCGTATTCACGCTCCAGCCGGTCGAGCTCCGAGCGCGCCTTGGCGATGCTGCTCTTCAGCAGCGCATCGTTTTCGGCGCCGAGGATGACATTTTCCAGCACAGTGAAATTGTCGACCAGCATGAAATGCTGGTGCACCATGCCGATGCCGAGCGCGATGGCATCGTTGGAGGTGCTGATCGACACCGGCTTGCCGCCGACGCGGATTTCGCCGCTGTCGGCCTGGTAGAAGCCGTAGAGGATCGACATCAGCGTCGACTTGCCGGCGCCGTTCTCGCCGACGATGCCGTGGATGGTGCCGCGCGCGACTTCCAGGTTGATGTCGCGGTTGGCGCGCACGGCGCCAAAACTCTTGTTGATGCCTATGAGCTCGATTGCGGCTTGCGCCATGCAGCCTGTCCCACTCGTTATTTTTTTATCGCTTGGTCAAAATGCCTAGCATGATGCCCCGCTTATGCCAATCGGCCGTTCACTCTCGACAAATCCCCGCGCCCTTGTCAATTTCGAACCTGAGCAGGTTCCGCAAAAGTGTCCCACGGTTTTGCGATCAGAACCTGCGAAAACCAACAGAGCTAAGCAGATATTCGTGGGGCAACCCACGAATATCTGCTTAAGTGGGAGCTTGATATTCGCAACGGTGGGTTTTGCATGGCTATGCCTGACGATCGGCTGACGACGCTGGAAATCCGCGCCGCCGAGCAGGAAAAGACCATCGAGGAACTGTCCGGCCAGATCGCCGAGCAGTGGAAGGTGATCGAGCGCATGGAGCGCAAGCTCGCCGCCCTGACGGACCGGTTCCTGGAGCTGGAGGAGCAGACCGCTCCCGATGTTCCGGTGACCAAGCCGCCGCATTGGTGAGGCGCCATGGGGAAAGACGGCCATGCCTAGTGAAAGCGACCGTGTCGCCAGGGCCGGCGACTATGTCTTTGGCCTGATGAACGACAGGGAACGCGCCCGCGCCGAGCGCGACCTCGAGATCGATCCCGCCTTTCGCGACACGGTGCTGCGGCTGGCCGAACGCTTGCGCGCCTTCGATCCCGTAGGGCCCGAGGCGCGCGACAATCGCTGGGAGCAAGTCACGCAACGCCTTGCCGAATTGCCGCAGATGCAGACGCGGCTGGGTGGTGTTGCCGGCCCTGGGACGGAAGCACCGCCGCCGATGATCCACCGGCTCGAACGCAAGCCCTACGGCATCGGCCTGCATTCGCTTGGCGGCAGGCTGGGCTTCGTCATCGCGCTTGCCCTGGTGGCCGCCTTTGCGCTCGGCTATCTCGCCGGAACGCTATAGTTTTCTCGACATCAGAAGCATCGGCTCGCCGTCCTGCTTGAAGGTCTCTACCGCCGTCCACCCGAGCGCTTCGTAGAAGCCGCGCGCCTGCCAGGTGTAGAGGTAGAGCGTGCCGGTGCCGGCCGACGCGGCATGGGCCTCGACGGTCTTGACCAGCGCCGTGCCGATTCCGCCGCCGCGGTAGGCTTCCTCGACGACCAGCCCGGCCAGCCATGGCGTCAGGTCGTGCGGCGAACTGATCTCGTCGCGAACGAGCAGGCAGCTCCCGATCGGCCGGCCACGCTCGCGGGCAACTAAAGCCGCCTCGAAGCCGTCGCCGGCGATCAGGCCGCGCAGCCCGGCCACGTCCTCCTCGAGTGTCCGGCCGGTGCCCTCGAAGAAGGCCTCGAGCCGAAGCCGCGCGATCGCTTCGACGTCGCCGTCTGCCATGGCTTCGATTGTCGGTCGCATCATGCCCGTCTCCAAAACGAAACCGCCGGGCGTTGGCCCGGCGGTCCAAAACCTGGTTCAGCTGCCGATCAATACGGGCAATTGTTGTCGGCGGTGTAGTCGTGCACCTGGACCTTGCCGGAGATGATGTCGGCCTTGGCCTTTTCGACGGCCGCCTTCATCTCATCGGTCACCAGCGCCTTGTTGTTGTCGTCCATGGCATAGTCGACGCCGCCTTCCTTGAGGCCGAGATTCTCGAGGCCGCCCTTGAAGGTGCCGTTCTTGCCGTCCATGAAGGTGTTGTAGACGGCGACGTCGACGCGCTTCATCATCGAGGTCAGCACCTTGCCCGGCTGCAGGCCATTCTGGTTGGAGTCGACGCCGATGCCGAGCTTGCCTGCATCCGCAGCCGCCTGCAGCACGCCGACGCCGGTGCCGCCGGCCGCCGCGTAGACCACGTCGGCGCCCTGGTCGATCTGCGTCTTGGCGATCTCGCCGCCCTTGGCCGGGTCGTTCCAGGCGGCCGGCGTGTCGCCGGTCATGTTCTGGATGACGTCGGTAGCACCTGCCGACTTGGCGCCGCCGACATAGCCGCATTCGAACTTGCGGATCAGCGGGATGTCCATGCCGCCGATGAAGCCGACCTTCTTCGACTTCGACGCCATCGCCGCCAAGATGCCGACGAGATAGGAGCCTTCATTCTCCTTGAACACCAGCGAGCGGACATTGGGCAGGTCGACGGCATCGTCGATGATGGCGAAATTCAGGTCTGGATAATCTTTCGCGACCGCCTTCAGCGCGTCCTCCCAGGCAAAGCCGGCCATCACGATCGGGTTGCGGCCGTCCTCGGCGAAGCGGCGCAGCGCCTGCTCGCGCTGCGAGGCGTTGGAGACTTCGAACTCGACATAGGCGACGCCGGTTTCCTTCTTGAACTTCTCGGCGCCGTTATAGGCGGCCTCGTTGAAGGATTTGTCGAACTTGCCGCCCAGATCGTAGAGGATGGCCGGCTGCACATCCGCGGCGAAAGCCGGAAGAACCATTGCGGTTGCGGCCAGAAGGCCGAGAACGATACGTTTCATGTGATCCACACCCTGTCGGTTATTTTTCCGTTTTGCACCGCCTGCCAGCCCGGTTCTCCGGCAGGCTGGCGACGCCAGGCAGGAAGTGTTCTCCCCTCCCGCTCGCGGTCAATCTGGCACGGCGCGAAACAAAATTCACGTGGAATTTTGACCTGTTGGAAAAAGCGGTTACCGGCGGTTGGGCTCGGCGACTTCACCGTAGCCGTCCGTCCGCAACAGCTTCAAAACAAGGGCCTTCAGGGAGTTGGTGCGAATTCCGTGCCGCGACGCTTGCGCCGGTAACCGATGGCGTAGAGCAGGAAGGCAAGCACCGCGAACACCGCGAAACCGGGTTGCGCGAGCACCCAGGCGACGGCGCCGTCCCAGACCAACGGGCTTGCCTTGGCGCGCACGAAAGTCTCGAAGGCCGCGCGGGTATCCGGCGAGACCGCCAGCCAGCTTGCGTTGAGCGGCGTCATCACCAGCGAGGACGCGGCGACCGAGCGTGTGGTATCGATCACCGCCATGATGACGGAGATCGACAGCGCAACCATGGCTGCCAGCCGAAAGATGAAACGCAACATCGACGCTCTCCCCGGGAACGCTCGGTCTACCCGCAATCGACATAGAGCGTGCGTGGTTCCCGCGCAATCGCGGCCCCATGAAATTGACACCGTGAAATTAGCGGGCCGGCGCCGTTCTGCGCCGGTTCACCCGCCAGACGGCGAAAATACCGCCGGCGACCGCGCCCACGATCAGGCCGCCCAGGCCGATAAAAGCCGCGAAAAATCCACAGGCGCCCTCGAAGCAGCTCATATGCGTCAGGTCGGCGATCAGCGAACCGGCGAAGAACCCGCCGAATGCGCCGATCACGCCGCCAAGGATGATGCCGAGCAGCGCGGCAAGGATCGAGACGAAGACCGGCGGACGCTCGGTCTCCGGATTGGCATAAACGGTCTCGGAGCCGGCGCCATTCCGCAGGAGGTAGATACAGAGCAGGCCAACGGCGATCTCGGCCACGGTGAAGCCCAGCGCCTCTACCGAGAAGACGAAGGCGTAGGACACATAGGCCTGGCGCAGGACGAGCCAGATGATGATGGCGACCTGCCAGATCGTGTAATGGCGAGGAAAGCGGGCCGAGCGGTTGAAGGCAAGGCCAAGCAGGTACAAACCCCACAGGATGGTGATCACGCCGCCGGCCAAGCCGCCATAGACGAGCAGGAATGCATTTTCCGGCAGGCTGAAATCGCCGATCAGCCGCCAGTTCGCGATCAGGCCGTAGGCCGACAGGCCCATGACGATGACGAGCCAGGCCACCGGGACGAAGGAAAGCCCGCTATCCGGCCGCCCCGCGGGTTGCTGGTCGATCGACGCCATGCCAGGACGATGCCCCTCGCCCGAACAATTCCAGGGAAGGCACGTGGCTGCTTTCCGTCAGGAACTGCAAAAACTGAACCGGCAACTCCAGGGAAGCTCGCAACCGTTCCAACCGGGATTGCATGAAAACAAAGAGTTCGTGCAGTCGACAGCCGCGCGGAGCCGAAGTCAAGCACAGCCAGTTGGGAGCGGCCGGCCTGTGCACATCATTCGAACGCTTCGGCCCTCCTGAACACACGGCTCTGCCCTTTTCACGGCAAAAGCCGCGGCAATGCCATTATGGCTTGGCATTCGCTTTCGGATCGACTAGATGAGCCCCGCGCCTGTTTGCCTAGACGGCTATCGGCGCAGGGAAGGGTTGCCTGCCGGTTGAAGGCACACCACATATCCGTTGAGGACTTCCCATGGGAGCATCTCCCCAACCCGCGCGGCGAAACCGGCCGGCGCGAGATGTTAACGACGGAGAGGTGGCCGAGTGGTTGAAGGCGCACGCCTGGAAAGTGTGTTTACGGGAAACCGTAACGCGGGTTCGAATCCCGCTCTCTCCGCCATAAACTTTCATGATATTTCAGCCCGGCGCGCGCAGCGCCTCAGGAACGGTCGCGCGGATTTCCAAGTGAAGGATCGCGCCGGCGCGTGTAGCCATTCACGCGCGGCAACCCGTCATCCATGACGATGAAGGGCAGGCGCATTTCCCAATAGGCCTGGGCTTGCGGCGCAAACCTCTCGGGCGCGTCCATGAAGCCGACCGAAACATAGAATTCGTCCGGAAGGCCCTGATCGGCATAGCCGATGGACGTGCCGCATTTTTCGCAGAACGATCGCACCACGCCTCTGGTTTTGGAGAATGTCTTGGGGCTCGCACCCGTCCATCTCACCTCGTCTGGCCGATATCCGATCCAGATCGTCAGTGGACTGCCGATCGCCCGCCGGCAATCGTCATCGTGATCGAAGCAGATCCAGAAAGGCTCCCCGGTAAATTCTGCTGAAACCTTGCCGCAGAAACAGCGGCCTTGCTCGATACGAATCATCGGGTGGTTAACCTCCGGGACCTGTTGTCGAAAAACTCTACGTTGCGCGGCCACCATCCCTCTGTTCACACCGCCAGCGCTCAATGGCCGCTTCCATGCTCGACCAGGTGATATCTGAAACGATCGCGCACGAATTCGTTGAAAAATTGCCCTTTTGAGAACGCCGCCTTGAAAGCCGTGTAGATCTCGGGTCCGACGTCCTCATAGTCATAGCGCTTGCCAGTTGGGACGAACCATACCGAAAGGACCCGCTTCGACCGATCGTAATGGATATTCCGGATCGCGGTGGAAGGCATGTGCCGCCTCCTGGTTTCCCCCTTAATCCTTCGTGCGCCTCTGGGTTCCATCATGCCTGGACCGGCCTTGCAGAAGCGGTCTCATTGCCTATGTGATCCGCATGTCATCAGCCAGGAACCGGACCGGCGGGGGCGCTTTGCAAGGCGATCTCTTCGGCGCGCCTGCCAGCGCGTCGCCCGCACCCGAAGGCTTCTCCTATCAGCCGGACCTGATTACCCGCGACGAAGAGCATGCACTGATCAGTCAAATCCAGGACCTGCCCTTCAAGCCGTTCGATTTTCACGGCCATCTTGCCAACAGGCAGGTCGTCGGTTTCGGCCTGCGCTATGACTATGAGCGCCGCCAGGTGCTCGAAGCGCCGCCGATTCCGGACTTCCTGTTGCCGCTTCGCGCCAAGGTCGCCCTCTTCGCCGGCGTCCCGGCATCCGAATTCGCGCAGGCGCTGATCAATGAGTATCGCCCGGGCGCCGGAATAGGCTGGCACCGGGACAAGCCGCATTTCGAGCTCGTCGCGGGCGTTTCGCTGCTGGCGCCCTGCAGCTTCCGGCTGCGCCGCAGGAACGGCGCGGCATGGGACCGTGAAACGATCGAAGTCGAGCCCAGATCCATCTATCTCATGGCTGGGCCGGCGCGGAACGAGTGGGAGCACTCCATCCCGCCTGTCGCACAACACCGGTACTCAGTCACATTCCGAACGCTGTGCGTCGACCGAACGCCTGGATAGCCAATCCAGCCGCTACTTCTTGATCGGAAACGTCAGCTCGCGCTGGCCCGTATCGACCACAAAAACGGCGAGCAGCTTTGCCGGTTTGGTCTTGCTGGCATTCTCGCTGACGCCGTGGCGGTCGCCGGGCATCTCCGAAAAGCTCTGACCGGCCTTGTAGACCGTAACGGGGCCGTCATTGACCTGGCTGCGGATCTCGCCGTCCAAAACGGTGGCATAGATGAATGCGGACTGAGGGTGTGTGTGACCCTCCGAGAAGCCTCCGGGGGCATATTCGACGAGAACGCCCTTGACGCTCTTGCCGGGCACATTGGGAAGTTCATGGTCGTAGACCAAGGTGACCTTCGCGCCTTTGCCGCCGCCAGGCGTGCCATCGGCGAACGCCGAACCGGGCAGAAACGCCGCAAAAGCCGCGGCAACAACAATTGATTTGATCATCTCGATTTTCCTTTTCACGGGTTGGGCGCCGACGGATGAAGGCGACAGGCGCGATCATTTCTTGGGCTGGGCGGCGAACCATTCGTCGAAGCCGACACGGCCGATGCGGGGATGGTTGTCGGAAACCAGCGAACCGTCTTGCAATCTGGTCCCGAAATACCGCGCCTCCGGATCGGCTATGACGGTGCGCGTGTCGCCGGTCGCCTTGAGATAGCGGGCCACGAAATCGCACAGACGCAAGCGCTCAGGACCGGAGATCTCGACGACGCCGTTAACCGGAGAGGCAAGGGCGGCGTCCGTCACGAAATCCGCGACGTCATCCGAAGCAATCGGCTGAAGGTAGCCCGTCGATAGCCGTGCCGTATCGCCGACCGTGCCCTCCTGGGCGATGCCGCGGAGAAATTCGAAGAACTGCGTGGAGCGCACGATCGTGTAGGGGATACCGCTTTCCCTGATGGTCTTCTCCTGCGCCACCTTGGCGCGAAGATAGCCGCTGTCGGGCAATCGATCCGTCCCGATGATTGAAAGCGCGACATGGTGTTTGACGCTGGCGGCTTTTTCCGCGGCAAACAGGTTGCGGCCAGAAGTCTGGAAGAATTCGAGCACGGCCTTGTCCTCGAAAGAGGGAGAATTTGCCAGGTCGACGACCACCTCTGCTCCCGTCAGCACATCCGCGAGGCCTTTGCCGGTGATTGTGTTGACGCCGGTGTTGGGCGAGGCCGCGATAACTTCATGACCGTGTTTGCGCAGGCGTTCGGCGGTCTTGGCACCGATCAGGCCGGTGCCGCCAATGATGACGATTTTCATCTGATGTCTCCTTCGCGCCTGCTCTTGCAGCACGCTCTTTGTTCGATTGGGCAGCCAGGCACGCAGCTCGATCGCACGATCACAAGCCGGCCTTGCCTTATTAAGGATATTCGATATCCTTATGGATAAATAATATCCTTAATAGCCGAACTGTAAAGACCCTTTCGACCCAGGCGACACGCATCGGCCTGAGCAGTTCCATCAAGAGGCTTGTCTGATGCCGCTAGTCCTGACCAACGTCCTCGGTATCGCCGGTATCGTCGTCTGGCATCTCCAGGGGAGCAACCGTCCGACAGGCCGATTGATCGTCCAGATCGTGTTCTTTGTTGGGATGAGTCTCGTGCTCTATCTAGGAGGTATCTCGCCACAGCATGTCGATGAGGGCAATCTGCAAGGTTTTGCCGCGCTGCTCGCCAAATCAGCCCTGATCCTGTGGTGGACGCATCTCGCATGGACTATCATCGGCGTGGTGCGCATCTGGCTCATGCTCAACCGTGGCCCGCGGGAAGCGCATCTTGTCCGGGATATGACCGTCGGCGTCATCTATCCTGGCGTGGCGCTGTCGATCATAGGCTTCGTTTTCGGCATGCCGGTCGGCACGCTGATCGCAACCTCGGGCATTGTCGCCATCGTGTTCGGCCTGGCCCTCCAGAACACCCTGGGCGACTTGTTTTCCGGCATCGCGCTGACGCTTGGCAGGACTTATGCGATAGGCGACTGGATTCGGATGAAGGATGGCCCCGAAGGCCGCGTTGTCGAAACCAACTGGCGCTCCGCCAACCTGCTCACCGCCGAGTACAATATCGTGGTGGTGCCGAACAGCGTTCTGGCCAGGCAGGCGCTGACCAATCTCAGCCGCCCCGATGACACGCGCCAGATCACGTTGACCGTGCGCATCGTCCCCATACAGCCGAGCTTCGCCGAGGAGGCCATGTGCTCCGCGCTGCAAGGCAGCACGCGAATCGTCAAGGACCCGCCGCCGATTGTAGCCTTGAAGAGGATCGATGCAGCCGCGATCGAGGTCGACCTGCTGTTTCGCATCGCAGACCCTGCCGACTGGGCAGCGGCCCGCAACGAGATCATCGACCTGATCTACAGCCAATGCGAGGCGGATGGCCTTGCGTTGGCCGCACCGGCCACAAGCCTTATCTTCGGTCCGGCCGCGATCGACGGGGAAAAGACTGTCCGGTGTATCGGTGCACGATCATCCGGCGCGGTCTAACACCCAATCGAATGTGTCCTTCCAGAGAGCGGCGGGAGTTTCCTGCACGAGCATTCGCCCCAGATCCGACAGCGTGACTCTGCGCAGCTTGTCGCGCCAGGCCTCGTCGGCCTCCCACATGATGCGCGCGACAGCGCACGGGCCGCTATAACAATATTTCTCAGGCAGACAGGGATTGTTCTCGCGGATGTTGTTGCAGACGAAGGTGCGCGCCTTGCCTTCCACGGCCTCGACGACATCCAGAAAGGTCACTTGCTCCGGTGGCTTTGCAAGGCGATATCCGCCCGACGGACCGAGCGTCGTATCGACAAGGCCGGCTTGCGACAGGTTCTGCAGCGCCTTGGAGAGATATTCCTTCGGCAGTCCGTGAAGTTCAGCCAGCGCCTTGGTCGACAAATAGCGCCCCTCGGGCAGACCCGAGAGAATGGCACAGCAGTGCAGCGCCCATTCAACTTGGCTTTTCAAAATCATCGATCTTTTCCGGGAACTGGCCGATCATTTCATATTAAGGATATATAATATCCCTATTGTGGTCTCTTGTAAAATTGAGGCTTTGGACGCCTGCAACGCTGGCGGCCAATACGCCAGGCAGAGGTGGTCCGAAAGACTGCCAAATCGACCACCTGGCATTCCTAATATTCAGAACGCCCGGCGCCAGCAGAGCATGAATGCGTCAGACTGGGGAACCATCGCCGGGCCCCCGGGGTTGTGTCGTCAGATTTCGAGATCGAAAGGAAAGACGATGCGTATCTTGACGATGGTCCTGACGCTGTCGGCAATGGCATTGGCGCAGCCGGCTTCCGCTCAACGCGCCGATCCGCAGCCGCCGCAAGCCTTGCCTCCCGCTCAGGAGCCCATCCCCGGCCAGCCGCAGCCCGGCCAGCCCCAACCCGGCCAGGACGATGCCGCCCAGAATGTCACCAATATCGTCGTGGTGGCGATGGAGGACCTGCCTTCGGAAGTGAAGGCGCAGGCCGAAGCCATAGTCACCAGGACGACCGCCAAGGAACTGGCCAAGCTGCAAAGCTCGGTCGACGCCTCGCCCGAGGCGACGTCGGTCTTGCATGCGAACGGGCTGAATTCCTCGCAGGTCGTCGCCGCCAACATTGACGGTGACGGCACGCTGACGCTGATCATTCAGACGACGGCCTGACCGGCCAGCGCCCGAGTGGCCGGTCCCGCATTCGATCCTCACTCTCGCGGAAGCCGTCATGACCGAAGCCGCAGTCCGCAACTTCACGCTCAACTTCGGGCCGCAACACCCTTCGGCGCATGGTGTGCTCAGGCTGGTGCTGGAGCTGGACGGCGAGATCGTCGACCGCGCCGATCCGCATATCGGCCTGCTGCATCGCGGCACCGAGAAGCTCATCGAATACAAGAACTACCTGCAGGCCCTGCCCTATTTCGACCGGCTCGATTATGTCGCGCCGATGAATCAGGAGCATGCCTTCTGCCTCGCCGCCGAAAGGCTGCTCGAACTGTCCGTTCCGCGGCGTGGCCAATTGATCCGCGTGCTGTTTTGCGAGATCGGCCGGCTCTTGTCGCACCTTCTAAACGTCACCACGCAGGCCATGGACATCGGCGCGCTGACGCCGCCGCTCTGGGGTTTCATCGAGCGCGAGAAGCTGATGGTTTTCTATGAACGCGCATCCGGCGCCCGCATGCACGCGAATTATTTCCGCGTCGGCGGTGTGCATCAGGACCTGCCGGAGCATCTGCTCGACGACATCTGGGATTTCTGCGATCCGTTCCTGAAGGCATTGGGCGATCTCGATGAACTTTTGACCGAAAACCGTATCTTCAAGCAGCGCAACGTCGATGTCGGCGTGATCTCGCTCGATGACGCCTGGGGCCTGGGTTTCTCCGGCCCCATGGTGCGTGGCTCGGGCGCCGCCTGGGACCTGCGCAAGGCGCAGCCCTACGAATGCTATCCGGAGATGGATTTCGACATCCCCATCGGCAAGCACGGCGACTGCTACGATCGCTATCTGGTGCGCATGGAAGAGATGCGCCAGTCGGTGCGCATCATGCGGCAATGCCTGGAAAAGCTGCGCTCGGCCGATGGCCGGGGTCCGGTCGCCGCGCCGAACCAGAAGATCACGCCGCCGCCGCGCGCCACCATGAAGCGCTCGATGGAAGCGACGATCCAGCATTTCAAGCTCTACACCGAAGGCCACCGCGTGCCCCCCGGCGAAGTCTATGCGGCGGTCGAAGCGCCGAAGGGCGAGTTCGGCGTCTATCTGGTCTCGGACGGCAGCAACGTTCCCTATCGCTGCAAGATACGCGCGCCCTCCTTCGCCCATCTCCAGGCGATGGATTTCCTCTCGCGCGGGCATATGGTGGCGGATGTCGCGGCGATCATCGGCTCGCTCGACATCGTCTTCGGCGAGATCGACCGCTAGAGCAATTCCAGGAAAAGCGCGCATCGGCTTTCCGTCGGGAATTGCGTGAAAACAGGAGGCTCGCGCGGCTCTGCGCGAAACGCTGAACCACTCTGTTGACCACTTCAGAGAGGGAGCGCGGAGAACCGGTCAGGACTCCACCGCTCCCATCAAGGTCTGATCGGTCGCGATTGCATGCATCGCGGCCGTCGCTAATGCATGAACACCGCTCTCAACCAGGCAAGAATACCCGCGCCCGGAGAGATCGCCGCGCGCACACGCGATGCCGCCCAGCGGGCCGGCATGTTGGCGCCGACATGGCAATGGCAGACGACCTCATGCAGCTGCCAGTCGCTCATCTCGAAGAAGCGCCTGGCTTCACCGTACGTGTCGTCCCGCAAGCCCTGCGCGCGAAAGATCGGATCCTCGAAAGCGACGGTGATCGCCGATCCGTCCGTGCGCATTCTTTGACGCACATCGGGCGAAGCGTATTCGGTGCCGGTCAGCGCCGTGAGACGGCGGCCGGGATTTTCTTCGAGAAGTTGCGCCCAGCGCTCGAGACGCTGGCCACGATTGGCGATGAGAGCCGGTGCTTCGGCATGAACGTCGGCAACGGCGTTGATTTGGTCAAGGGTTTGGTGCTTCACGGCCGTCTCCTGTACAGGCACAATTGGCCACCCGCTGACAATGGAACTAAGGCACGGCCAGTCGCCGGCAAGAGCCGAAACAAGCGCGCGGAATCATTTGATCGCTACTTGCCGTCATCGCGCGGCGCGATCGTGTTGGAACCATCCGTGGGCATGGCCGTTCTGCCAGCTTGCGCTGCCGCGCGCTCCCGACGAAGCGTCTGAATGCGGCGGCGATCGCACCATCGTTTCAGGGCGGGCAGCAGATTCCGGGTTTTGGATCGCAGCAAAGCTCGTCGGGCGCAGAGCGGAAGGAAAACGCGATGGCCATTCTCCCCAATCCGGACCCATCCCCCACCCCGGTGCCCACGCCGCCGCCGATCCCGGAGCCGAAGCCGATGCGCGAGCCGGATCCCGACCGGTTGCCCGACGAGGAGCCGATCCCCAATCCCGACGAGAATGATGCGCCGCCCAAGCATTCCGCAACCGGGCGGCGCCGGCGCTGACGGCCTTGCGGGAAGCGCGCCGAATGCGCCTCCCGCGCCACCATCATTCCCCGCGCATCGTCGCCTGGAAGGCGGGCAGGTGCTTCTTCTGCGCCTCGATCATGCGCTCGCGGTAGACGCCGTAGATGACGTCGGTGTCGTGCAGCGTCACGCCCGCGATGGTCGGCGAGGCGAAGACCGGCAATTCAATGCCGCGCTTCGACAATTGCTCGGCTGTGCGCGCGAGCAGCTCATGCGCCATGATCATCGCCAGCACCGTCGAGGACCCCGCCACCGGCCGGCTCCAGCCGTCGACCGGCACCACCGCGTCCTCGATCGGCGAGCAGGTGTCGATGACGAGGTCGGCGGCGTCCGCCAGCCTTTTGCCCGAGGAATGCGTGGCCGGCTTGTCGAGATTGTTCTTGCTGGTGACCGCAACAACGAAGATGCCGCGCTTCTTGGCATAGAGCGCGGTGTCAATGCCGGACGAATTGCGGCCGCTATGGCCGAAGATGATGATTGAATCGCCCTTGTTCAGCGGCTGGTGGTCCAAGAACTTCTCGGCGTATTTCTCCGTCCGCTCCAGCCACAAGAGCTCGCGCACGCCGCCGGCGCCGAGCACGTTGTGCCACATCACGCGCGGGTCGGTCAGCGGATTGAAGCCGACGAAGCTGCCATAGCGCGGGAACATCTCCTGCGCCGGCAGCACCGAATGGCCCGAGCCGTAGAGATGGACCAGCCCGCCATTTTGCAGCGTGTCGGCGAACCGGCTTGCCGCCTCGCCGAAGGCTTCCGAATTGGCCTTCGATGCCTGTTCGATGAGGGCGACGAGACGGGGGATGTAAAGATCGGACACTTCGGTACTCCTGTTTGATCGTGTCAGCTTCTGGTGTTCGGGAGGCGGCCGGCGCGCAGCGTCGAGCGTATCTCGTATCGGTCGCCGCGCATGACGGAGACGGTGAATTCGAACGGGCCGCGCTCGTCGATGGTGATGCGCTCGACGACGAAGGCGGGATTGCCCGCGGGCAGGTCGAGCAGCTCGGCGTCGGCGACGCTGACGGCGCCGACGCGATAATTCTCGCGCGCCTCGACCGGCACGATGCCGTATTGCCGCTCCAGCGCCTCGTAGAGCGAGCCCTTGAGCAGCCCGGCATCCAGGAAGCCCGGCACGCGCGCCGCCGAAAGCTGCGCGGTCTGAATGCCGATCGGTTCGTTGTTGCCCAGCCGCAGGCGCCGGATCCGCACGATGGGATCGCCCTCCTCGATCTCCAGCGCGCCGGCCGCAGCCGCATTGGCAGTGGTCAGGCTGCAATCGAGCAGGCGCGAGCCGGCGACCACGCCGATATTGCCCATTTCCTGCGTGAAGGAGGTGAGCTCGCGCGTGCCGGCGACCAGCGTGGCCGAGCGCACGAACGTGCCCCTGCCGTGCTCGCGCCTGAGCAGCCCGCTTTCCTCCAGGTTGCGCAGCGCGTGGCGCAAAGTGATGCGGCTGACGCCGAACAAGGCGCAGAGCCGGTCCTCGGCCGGGATCTGGTCGCCGGTTGCCCACTCGCCGCTCTTGACGATGGCGCGGATCGCCTCCTCGACCTGATACCAGAGCGGCTCGGGCCGCCTGCGGTCCGGCTGCTGAAAGCTCGCTTCGCTCATCGGATCTGCCTCCACCCGCTTCCCGCCTGCCCGGCAAGCGCGGCACCGACCAGGCCGGCGCGGGAGCCGAACAATCCAGGCTTGAGTTCGATGCCGCGCAGATGCGGCGGCAATTGACGCCGAAGCGCCGCAAGCAATGGCGGCGCGATCACATCCAGCGCATCGGCAAGGCCGCCCGAGACGAGGATGACGCCCGGATCGAGCAACCCCACGGCGCCGGCGAGCGCCGTGCCGAGCTGGCGCGCCGGCACCTCGAGCAGGGCCTGCGCGGCAAGCTGGCCTGCCTTGGCGGCTGCGATCAGCTGGCGGCTGTCGGCCAGTCCGATCTGCGCGGCAAGGGCGTCCAGCGCACGACCGGAGGCGACACGTTCCAGCCAGCCGCTGCGCTCCTCGCCGTGGTCCTTGATGTCGGCGCTGGCCCAGCCGAAGGAGCAGGCGCCGCCGTGCGCGCCGGCGACGATGCGACCGTTGGCCAGCACCGCCGAGCCGATGCCTGTGCCGATGGCCAGCAGGATTGCATCGGATACGTCCTTGGCCGCGCCTTGCGCCGCTTCCGCCAGAAGCGCGATCTGCGCGTCGTTGCCGACCGCCACGCTCATATCTCGGAACAGCGCGGCGATATCGACGCCATCGAGCCAGGGCAGGTTCGGGATCCAACGGCAGACCGACCCTTCAGTCAGGCCCGGCACCGCAAGCCCGAGCGCTTTGGCTTCGCCTGCGGCCGCAAGCGCGCGAACGCGCGCGGCGAACGCGTCAAGGCTTGCCGGCGCCGGCTCGCGGACCTGCGGCGCAAGGACGCCGATATCGCCGGTATGGACGGTGGCGCGCAGATTGGTGCCGCCGAGATCGATGGCGAGAATCGGTGTCATGTCTCGCGGCTCCGATCGGCGGGCGGCGCGAACAGTCCGCTGCCGGCATTCCAGGAATGCGAGGCCGCCGCGAAGGCCTGCGCATGGCGCGTGCCGCGCAGGCAGCCGCGCAGCCGGTAGAGTGCGCTGTAATAGTCGACATAGGGAAAGCTGCTCAGGCCCCGCGCCAGCTCATACTCCATCACCGCCTCCTGCCAGGCGTCGAAGCCGGCGCTGACGTCGACGAGATGCTCGGGGCGGAAACCTTCGTCGTCCTCCCAGTTCTCGCCGAAGAGCAGAAGCTGCGGCGTATGCGCGGGATGGGCACGCTTCAGCGTCGGCAGAGCAGAGAAGAAAATGCCGGTCTGCGTGAGCTGCGCCGCCGCGCGATGGTCCTTGTGCCAGCTGCCGTGCCAGTGCGTGATGACAATCTCCGGCTGCACCCCGCGGATGACGTCGCAGACCTGCAAGGCGGTCGCGTTGTCATTGGGCAGGAAGGCGTCGCGCAGCTTCATGTTGCGCATCGAAACACCGAGCCGCGCGGCGGCCTTCGCCGCCTCGTCCTCCTTCTGCGCCGAATAGTGCTCCGGAATCAGGCAGGGATGGCCCTGCTCGCCCATCGACAGATGCAGGAAGGTGACCTGGGCTCCATTCTTGGCGGCGGCCGCCGCAAGAGGCCCGGCGATGACCTCGGCGTCGAAGGCATGCGCCCCGACGACCAGGATCGAGCGCGCGGCATAGACCTTGTCCTCGATCATTTCATGCCTCCCCCGGCGCCGACGCCCTCGCGAATCTGGCGCGCCAGCAAACAATACATGATCAGGATCGGCGCCATGGAGATCGCCAGCGAAGCGAACACCAGGCCCCAATCGGTGCGGAACTGTCCGACGAACACGCTGATGGCCAGCGGCACGGTCTTGTAGCGGTCGTCGAAGATGAAGATCAGCGGGAAGAAGAAATCGTTCCACACTGCGATCGCCGAGAAGATGGCGACGATCGACACCGCCGGCTTCACCATCGGCAGCACGATCTGGAACAGGATGCGCGTCTCGCCGGCGCCGTCCATGCGCGCTGCCTCGTCGAGCTCGGACGGCAGCACGCGCATGAAATTGGCGAAGATGAAGACGGCGAAGGGAATGCGGATCGCCGAATAGACGAGGATCAGCCCGGTGAGCGAGTCAAGCAGGCCGAGGGAGCGCATCAGCGTGAACAGCTCGACCGAGGCCAGCCGGATCGGCAGCATGATGCCGGACAGGAAAAGGCCAAGCATGATGCCGTTCCAGCCGAGCCTGTAGCGGCTGAGCGGATAGGCGGCCATGGCCGAGACGATGATGGTGAGGACCACCGCGCCGCCGGTGACGATCAGGCTGTTGATGAAGTTGTGGCCGAGATCGGCCCGCGTCCAGGCGCGGACGAAATTGTCGAACGCCCAGCTCTGCGGCAGGCCGAGCCGGTTGTCGTAGATCTCGGCTGTCGTCTTGAAGCAGGAAACGATGAGGATGTAGAGCGGCAGCAGCACCGCCGCCGTCCAGGCCAGCAGGATGGTCCAGCCGGGCAATTGCGCGAGCCTCCGCAGAATTGCCAATGTTTGCTGACTGGGCGGCGTGTTCATAGCTCGACCGTCCGCTTGTCGAAGAAGCGCAGCATCAACAGCGTGCCGATGCTGAGGATCAGGAACAGCATCGTGCCGAGCGCCAGCGCCAGTCCGATGTCGGTGATGCCGACCGCGCCTTCCGCGCCGAAGGCCAGGCGGTAGAAATAGGTCACCAGCGTGTCGGTCGCATAGCTCGGATTGCCTTGCACGCCCTGCATCACATAGACGATATCGAACTGGTTGAAGGTGTTGATGAAGGAGAGCGTCGTCAGCGTGCCGAGCGCCGGCATCAAGAGCGGCAGCGCTATCGCATAGAGCATGCGCGCATGGCCGGCGCCGTCGAGCTTCGCGGCTTCGAACACCTGCGGCGAGATTTGTCTCAAGCCCGCCGTGTAGATCAGCACCGGCAGGCCCATCCAGTTCCAGGCGTCGACGGCGATAAGCATGCCGAGCGCGGTGTAGCTGTTGCCGAGCACGGTCAGGCTGCCCTGATGCAGGCCAAGCCCGTTCAGCGCCCATTCGACGATGCCGCCCGGCGCCAAGAGCAGCCGCCACAGCGCGCCGACGATGACGGGGCTGAGCACCGCTGGGAAGAAGAACACCGACTGGAAGAAGGCAGCGCCCCTGCCACGCAGGAAAAGCAGCCAGGCGAACAAAAGGCCGAGCCCGTTCTGCAGCACCATGATGCCGAAGAACCACACGACGTTGTGCCACAGCGCCCCGTAGAGCCGCGCCCCGCTCGGGAACACGAAGAGCCGCGAGAAGTTTGCCAGCCCCGCGAACTCCTGCATGCGCAGCCCCTTCCAGGTGAAGAAGCTGCCCCACAGCGACAACAGCAGCGGATAGAGCACGAACAGCCCGTAGACGGCCAAGGCCGGCAGGATGAACAGCACCGCCATGCGCTGCTGCGTGCGCTGAAGGCTGGTCGTGCGGCGGGGCTTGATCATGCGCTGCGTTCTGTGGGGCAGAGATGTCGGCCGTCTGACGGCCGGCCGGCACTCCCTACTGCTTTGGTTTGAACCAGGTGGCGACGGCGGCCTGCATGTCCGCCGCCAGCTTCTCCGGCGTGACATTGCCTTCGACCATGTCGATGATCTCGGATTGCAGCACCGAGGAAGCCGTCGGCGTCTGCCAGCGGAAGCCGACCAGCGTCAGATATGGCGTCGAGTTCTTCGCCATCTCCATCATCTTGGACAGAACCGGATCTTTCACCGTGACGTCGGTGCGGGCCGGCGGCCAGCCGAGCTCGTCGGCGAAGGCCTGCGCGAATTCGGTCGAGGCCATGTAGTTCAGCACCTTGGTTGCCGCTTCCTTGTTCTGGCTCTCCGAGACCAGACCGTAGGAGCCGTCCGAGAAGGCCGAGGTGTAGAGCTTGGTCGAGGCGTCGTCGGCCGGGAACGGGAAGATCGAGAATTTCAGCTTCGGGTTCTGCGACTTGAAGCTGCCGTTCTCGAACGAGCCGCCGAAGAACATTGCCGCCTTGCCGCCGATGAACTGCTGCGTCGCGGTGGTGTAGTCGATGCCCGCGAAACCGTCGGAGTAGTAAGGCTTCAGCTCGGCGAAGCGCTTCAGCGCCGCGACATAACGCGGGTCCTCGAAGGTCGCCTTGCCGCTCATCATCTCGTCATAGAAGCCGGGACCGTAGAGCGTCGGCCCGATGACGCCGACGCCGATCTCCAGCTCCCAGGCCGAGCCGTTGGCGCCGCCATTGGCGATCGGCGTAATGCCGGCCGCCTTGAGTTTTTCGCAGGCGGCGACGAAGTCCTTGTAGGTTTTCGGGATCGCGATGCCTTGCGCGGCAAAAATCTCCTCGTTGTAGAAGACGCCCATCATCGGCACCGAATAGGGCACGCCGTAGAGCTTGCCGTCGGCGCGGCCGCGCGCGCCGCCAAGGGCCGCATCCGGCATGTTCTTCAGTTCGGTTACGCTGTCGTCGAGCGCGTCGAGATAGCCGCCTTCGATGAAAGGCTGCAATTCGCCATAGGCCTTGAGCTGCGCGATATCGGGTCCGCGGCCGCCGCGCAGCGCCGTGCTCAGGCGGTTCTGGTAGTCGGCGTCGGGCGTGAACTGGATATCGACCTTGATATCGGGGTTCTTCTTCTCGAAGGCCTCGAAGATGCGATGCATCGCGGCCTCGTCCTCGGTGCGCCAACTCCACAGCGTCACCGTCGAGTCGGCGCGGGCCGGCAGCGTCGTAATGGCGCCGGCGCAAGCTACGGCAACGCCGCCGATCAGGCCGAGCGCGGCGCGCCGGTGGATGGAAAGCATGCTCATTACCAGTTCTCCCATTGTTTCGGTTTTGCGGCTCGAACGGCAAGCAGCCCGGAGGCGGTCGTCTGCTTTTTCGTAAAGTCATTATAACGACATGATGCCGTCCGCAAGAGCCATAACGACATCGATGATCGGGGGCGGCACGGGAGGCAACGGAATATATGGTTGATTTATAACAACTATTTTATACCACCGATGCTATCCGCATTTTTGATCCACGAACATGCTCCGGGCCTTCGCATGCAAGGGGCTTGCGCCACTGCTCAAACTTGTCATAACGTCATTGCTCGTGCCGCTTTTTTGTGGAGGATGCCGATGTCGCTTGCCTGGATCTCGAAGCTGGCTCTCGCAGCGGGGCTCGTCGCGCTACCCGCGACCGGCTGGGCTCAATCGGTCAACATCTCCTACCTGACCCACTGGTCGCCGGAGACGGTGGCCTTGCTCGAAGCGGCGGCGAAGGATTTTTCCACCACTCATCCGGATGTCGCCATCACCGTGCGCGCGGTCCCCTTCGGCGACCTGCTGACCACGCTGCGCTCGCAGGGCGGCTCCTCCGACGGCCCGACGATCGGCGGCATCTACGACCTGTGGCTGCCGGAACTGGCCAGGGACAAGCTCGTCGCCCCTGCTCCCGACGCTGTTGCCAGCGAGGTGAAGAAAGCCTGGCCGGCGGGCGTCGTCAGCGCCGCCTCCGTCGGCGGCGCGCTTTACGGCATCCCGAACGAGATCGACGTCTATGCGCTGAACTACAACAAGGAACTGTTCAAGGAAGCGGGCATCGCCGCGCCTCCGAAAACATGGGCCGAATTCAAGGATGCCGCAGTCAAGCTGACCAACAAGGACAAGGGCCAGCAGGGCTTCGGCATGATCAACTCATGGGCGGCGGGCGTGGTCCATCCCTTTGCGTCGCTGCTCGTCTCCAATGGTGGCAACCTGGTCAAGGACGGCAAGCCGGCGCTGGACAGTCCCCAGGCCGGCGAGACCTTCGCGCTCTATGAAGACTTGATAAAGTCCGGCGCGAGCAATCCGGCGATGGCGACCGCCGACGCCAACACCACCGGTCCGTTCCTCGACAATTTCGTCTCCGGCAAGACCGGCATGATCATCATGGCGAACTGGTGGGAAAGCGCGCTCAAGACCGGCATGGGCGACAAGTTCGCAAACATCGCCACAGCGCCGATCCCGGTAGGCCCGGGCGGCGACAAACCGCATTCGATCTCCTATTCCTGGATGACCGTCGTCAACGCCAAGGCCGGCGAGGCCGAGCAGAAGGCGGCCTGGGAGTTCCTGGCCTGGCTGAACAGCCCGAAATCGGGCAAGAACGGCGCCTCGGCCATGTCCGACATATTGATGTCGATGGGCATCCTGCCGTCTCGCACTTCCGACATCGAGGCGCATAAGGACAAGCTCGGTTCCGAATTCCTGTCCGGCTATGTCAGCGTGCTTGCCGATGCGCAGCCATTTCCGGTCGTGCTCGGCGGCCAGGAATTCTCGGAATCCCTGCAGCAGACGCTCGAGGCGTTGCAGTATGGCCAGGTCTCGGCCAAGGATGCGCAGGCGAACGCTCAGGCCGACGCCACGTCGATCCTGGAGCGTGCCGCCAAATAGTTCGGGTCCCTGACCGGAAGCAGGTGAATGGCCAAAGCTTTCCGTGCCTCGGCGGGCATCATGCTTGCGCCCGCCGTGACATTGATCGGCGTGTTCGTGCTTGTGCCGATGCTGCTCACCGTCTGGCTGTCCTTCCAGGACTGGTCGACGCAGACGCCCTTTTCCGAGGCGAGCTTCGTCGGCCTCGGCAATTTCCACGAGATCTTCGGCCCGACCTCGGTCGGCCGCGACTTCAAGACCGCGCTCCTCAACACGGCGATCTACACCGCGCTGTCGGTCGTCCTCATCCTGCCGCTGTCGGTCGTCTTCGGCCTGCTGGTCTATCAGCGCCAGGTCGCCGGCGGCACGGCGCTGCGCACGGTGCTGTTCTCCACCTACATGGTGCCGATGATCGCCGTCGCCCTGGTCTGGTCGAAGCTCTATGCGCCGAGCGAAGGCCCGCTCAACCAGCTGCTCGGCCTGATCGGGATTAGCCCGCAACCCTGGCTCTCCTCGCCGCGCTCGGCGCTGGTCTCGATCGTGCTGCTCAATGTCTGGCAGCAGGTCGGCTATTTCACCGTGCTCGCCATCGCCGGGCTGACGCAGATCCCAAGCAGCCTCTATGAGGCGGCGACGCTCGACGGCGCCAATGGCCGGGAGCAGTTCCGCTTCATCACCCTGCCCCTGCTGCGCCGCACGCTTCTGTTCAGCGCCGTCATCGCCATCATCAACGCCGTGCAGGTGTTCGAGCCAGTCGCGTTGATCACGCAAGGCGGACCGGTCGGCTCGACCAATGTGCTCACCTACCATATCCGCCGCGTCGGCATCGAACGCGCGCAAGGCGGGCTGGGCTCGGCCATGGCGGTGATGCTGATGATCTCGCTGATCGTCTGCGTTTCGGCGCTGTTTGCCTTCGTCAACCGCAAGGACAGCGAATGAGCGCGGCTACCCGATCGGTCGCCCGCAAACGCCCTTCAGGGCGCAAGGCGCTGCTTGCGACCGCAATGCTTCTGGTCGCCGTCGCCTCCGCCTTCCCGCTCGCCTGGATGGTGCTATCCAGCCTGAAGACGCCGGCCGAGACCATGCAGGTGCCGCCGGTCTGGATCCCGCACACGCCGACGCTCGATGCCTATGAAAAGGTCGCTGGCGTCATCAATGTCGGACGCTCGATGTGGAACTCCTTGGTCATCGCCTCGATCACCACGGCGGGCATCCTGATCACCAGCATGATGGCCGGCTACGCCTTCGCCAAATACTCCTTCCCCGGCCGCTCGCTGCTCTTCTCGCTGCTGATCGCCACCATGTTCCTGCCGCCGATCGTGACGCTGATCCCGCTCTACCGCATGGTCGGCTCGATCGGGCTGAACGCCAGCCTCGCCGGCATCATCGTGCCCAACCTCGCCAACGCCTTCGGCATCTTCCTGATGCGCCAGTTCATCGCCGGCGTGCCCGACGACCTCATCGACGCTGCACGCATGGACGGCGCCTCCGAGCTGCTCATCCTCTACAAGATCGTGGCGCCGAGCGTGGCGCCTGCGATCGCGGCGCTCGCGCTCTTCGCCTTCGTCTATCACTGGAACAGCTACCTCTGGCCGCTCACCGTCCTGCAGGGCAATGCCGACGCCTATCCGATCGTGATCAGCCTCAGCCGGCTGCTCAGCTACAATCGCGGCGCCGTCAACACCGGCCTGGTGATGGCCGGCGCCACGCTCGCCGTACTGCCGCCGCTGGTGCTCTTCGTCTTCCTGCAGCGCTTTTTCGTCGATTCGATCGTGGGATCCGCGATCAAGGGGTAGCTTGCGAGAGTCGCTCAGCCAGCCTCATCGACATCATCGACATTCGGCAATTCGAGCGCTGAACGCAGCAAGCCGCGATCCCGTCGGTAGAGGGTAGAATATGTCACCGGCTCCAACAAATCGGCGCCAGGTTGGAAATCCGCGATGCGCTTGTTGAAGGGTGTCGCCCCGCAGCCAGGAACCAGACAATCCCGATTTCCCTTCGGGCAGCGGTTGAAGGTGCAAAGCCGGCCAAGATAGCGGTCGCTACCGGGCTCGAACAGAAAAACGTCGAGCTGATGGTCGGCGACACTGATGCCAAGCCCGGCCTCGAATGCCTGCCGCAGCGCCGCGGCGCCCTTGCGGCGCAACTCGCCAAGCCTGTGTTGCGAACTGATCCAAAGGGCCAGGTCGAGATCGCCACATTCGTGCCAGACCTCTATGCCCGCGCGGCGGAACTCGCTGAACCGGGGGATCTCCTTCCAGAGCGGTTTGGCCACCGAGCCAATGACAGCGATCGCCTCGATCTCAGGGAACGCCATCCAGGACTGCGTGACGATATCGGCCGCTTGGCGGAATTCGCGCTGGCGTCGCAGAAGGTAACGGTTCTGCTCTTCGATCTGCGCGCGCTTCATGGTTCACGGAGGCAGCTTCATCAAACTGCGTTTGCGACCATCGGAGACTGAGTTCGGCAAGCGGTCAAGAGTGCGACTATCCTCACTCAAACAACGCCGGCGTCCACGCCCCTCCCGCCGCGTTCGACTCCACCGCCGCCGCGACGAACTTCACGCCACGCGCGCCATCGACCACGTCGGGCACCTGGGCCACCCGCGACGCATCCACGCTGCCCCCGGAACGATGCGCGCGGATGATATCGGCGGCGTCACGGTAGAAATTGGCGAAGGCCTCGATATAGCCTTCCGGGTGGGCGGCCGGCATGCGCGAGACGCGCCGCGCTTCCGCGGTCGAGCCATGGCCGCCGCGCACCAGCGTGCGCGTTTCCTCGCCATAGGGCGAGAAGCGCAGTTCCTCGGGCCGTGATCCTGACCATTCGAGCCCGGCCTTCTCGCCATAGATGCGCACCGAGAGATCGTTGTAATGGCCGGGCGAGGTCTGGCTGGCGAGAATCGTGCCGCGCGCGCCGCCTGCCCAGCGCACGAGCACATGCGCGTTGTCGTCGAGGCGACGACCGGGAACGGCGGTGAACAGATCGGCGGAAACCGCCTCGGCCTCGAAGCCGGAGACGAAGCTCGCCAGGTTGAAGGCGTGCACGCCGATATCGGCGAGCACCGCCGACTGCCCGGCGCGCGCCGGATCGGTGCGCCATTCCGCCTGCTTCTGGCCCTCGGCGTCGATCGGCTTGGTCAGCCAGTCCTGGATATAGGCGCCGTGCACCGACACGATGCGGCCGAGCTCGCCCGCCGCCACCATTTCGCGCGCCTGGCGGACCATGGCGTAGCCGGTGTTGTTGAGCGTGACGACGAAACGGCGCTGCTTCGCTCGCGTCAGCGCCACCAGCGCTTCAGCCTCCTCAAGCGTCGTCGACAGCGGCTTGTCGCAGATGACGTCGATGCCGGCCTCGAGGAAGGCGGTCGCGATCGGCGCGTGCAGGTGGTTGGGCGTGACGATGACCACCGCCTCGATGCCATCGGCCCGCGCTGCTTCGGCCTTCGCCATGGCGCGATAATCGGCATAGCTGCGCTCGGGCGCGATGCCGATCTCCGCGGCGGAGGCCGCGGCGTTCTCCGGATCCGAGGACAATGCGCCCGCGACCAGCGCGATCTGGTCGTCGAGCCGCATGGCGAGGCGATGCACGGCGCCGATGAAGGCATTGCGGCCGCCTCCGACCATGCCGACCCGGAGACGTTGACGCGACGTACCATCGGCGGTTGCATAGACCATGATTGCGATTATTCTCCCAGATTCGACATGCCGGCCGGTGCGGATACATGACCGGCGGTGGTTGTTTTCGAATGATATTTCTATTTTTCGTTTTGTAAAACGATTGTGCCGCGTTAGCTTTTTACCCTCGGTCCAGGCGATGGGCCGCATCCGGGTGGGCATGGATCGGATGATGCATCCGATGGTTGGGGTCACGATGAGGCATATCCTATGAGCGGGCGCAGCAAGGCGGCCGACGAGCCGTCTGCGCACAGTCTGGAGACGGCGGCGAGAAAGCGGAGCCGATCACTGGCAGCACTTGGCTACACCAAACCACAAACCTATGAAGAGCTGCGGGCAGTGCTTTCGTCAGGCACCGTGCATTTCCCGAAACGGCTTCGCCAGGTGGCGATCTTCCTCTGGCAGCATCCGAGCGAGGTGGCGCTTGGCACGATCGCGCAGGTGGCGGACCAGGCCGGCGTGCAGCCCTCGACCCTGGTGCGCTTCGCGCAGATTTTCGGCTATTCGGGCTTTTCCGATTTCCAGCTCCTCTTCAAGGACCGCATGAAGGGCTCCTGGCCGGATACGCAAGGCAGCCAGGAAAAGCCCGCGGAGCCGAATGCAAACCTGCATTTCCTCAACGGCATGGTCGGCGCCTGCCAGGCCTCGCTCGGCCGCATCGGCAATGATTTCGATAGCGCCGCTTTCGAGACGATGATCGATCACCTGGCGGCGGCCGAACTGATCTATGTCATCGGCAGCAAGCGCGCCTTCCCCGTCACCACCTATCTGTCGCTGACGCTCTCGCAGCAAGGCGTACGCAACGTGCTGGTCGACAATGTCGGCTCGACCGCGCTCGACCAGGTCGGCTGCATCACGCCGCGCGACGCGGTGCTCGCCGTCTCTTTCAGTCCCTACAATTCGATCACGCCCGACCTCGTCGCCGTCGCGCATGAGCGCAAGGCGCGCATCCTCACCATCACCGACAGCACCTTCTCGCCGCTGGCAAAGCTCTCCGACACCTGGCTGGAAGTGGTCGAGCAGGACTTCGGCGGTTTCCGCTCGCTCGCCGCCTCGCTTGCCGTCGGCATGGCCTTGGTCCACGGCGTCGTCGCGCGCCGGACAGGCTGACCGGCGCGGTTGACTAAAGAGAACTATCGTTCCATATTTGAAAAAATAGAAACTTTATTCCGGGAGGAGGAATGGAGGTTCGTCTCGACGGCAAGGTGGTGCTGGTCACCGGCGCGACGCAAGGCATCGGCCGGGCGATCGCCGAGATTGCCGCGCGTTCCGGCGCTGCCGGATTGCTGATCACTGGGCGAGACCAGAAGCGCGGCGACGCGGTGGCCGCCGAGCTTGCGGCCATGGGCACTCCTGCCGCCTTCGCTGCCGCCGATCTCGGCGATCCCGAAGCTCCGGCGCGGTTGGCAAAGACCTGCATCGAACGCTTCGGCCGCATCGACGGCCTGGTCAACGCCGCCGGCCTGACCGACCGCGCTTCCTTCGCCGATGCAACGCTCGACGACTGGTCGTCGCTGTTTGCCGTCAACGCCCGCGCGCCGTTCTTCCTGATGCAGGCGACGATCGCCGATATGAGGAAACGCGGTCAGGGCGGCTCGATCGTCAACATCCTGTCGATCAACGCGCATTGCGGCTCGCCGGAGCTGGCCGTCTATTCCGCCACCAAGGGCGCGCTGGCGACGCTGACCAAGAACGCCGCCAATGCCCACCGCTTCGACCGCATCCGCGTCAACGGCATCAATGTCGGCTGGACCGACACGCCGGCCGAACGCGTCATGCAGGCCGAGACGCTCGGCCAGGGTCCGGGCTGGCTCGACGCGGCCAATGCGACGCAACCCTTCGGCCGCCTGTTCTCCGTGACCGACATTGCCAACTTCGCCGTCTTCCTGCTTTCCGACGCGGCCGGCCCGATGACCGGCGCGCTGGTCGACCAGGAGCAATGGGTGATCGGAGCCAACCGGTGAGCGCCGAGACCCTCAGCCCTGCCCTGCTCGATCGCTTGCCGTCCGAAGTCCGCAGACCGGCTTACGATCGCGCGGCACTCAAGCCGGGAATCGCCCATATCGGCGTCGGCGCCTTCCACCGTTGCCACCAGGCCGAATACGCCGACGACGTCCTGGCGAAGGATTTCGGCCGCTGGGGGCTGGTCGGCATCAACATACGCCCGCCTTTGCTGGCCGACACGCTGGGGCGCCAAGGTGGCCTTTACACACGGTTGATCCGTCAGAACGATGAGGTGGAAGCGCGCATCATCGGCAGCATCGTGCGCGTCGTCGACAGCCAGGACAGTGCCGAGCCGGCGCTGGAGGTACTCGCCTCACCCGACATCGAAGTCGTCACCATGACGGTGACGGAAAAAGGTTATTGCCACATCCCCTCGAGCGGCGCGCTCGACCTGGACCATCCCGATATCACCCACGACCTCACCAATCCCGAGGCGCCGCGCAGCGTGCCCGGAATCCTGGCACGGGCGCTGGAACGGCGCATGGCCTCCCATGGCCGGCCGGTGACGCTGCTCTCCTGCGACAACATCCCGACCAACGGCATCATCCTCGGCAATGTCGTGCGGACATTCGCGGAGCGGCGCGGCAGGCGGCTGGCGGACTGGATCGAGGCCAATGTCGGCTTCCCCTCGGCCATGGTCGATCGCATCGCGCCGGCGACGACCGAGGCCGATATCGATACGGTCGAGCAGCGCTTCGGCTACCGCGACGCCGCCGTGGTGGTAGGCGAGCGCTTCCGCCAATGGGTGATCGAGAACCGCTTCGCCGGCCGGGTGCCACGCTGGGACCGCGTCGGCGCGACCTTCGTCGACGACGTCACCCCGTTCGAGCACCTCAAGATGCGGGTGCTGAACGGCGCCCAGACGACGCTCAGCTATCTCGGCGTTCTGGGCGGCTTCGAGCACACGTTCGAAACGATCGCCGACCCGCTTCTGGCAAGCTTCGTCCGGCGCATGCTGACCGAGGAGACGCTGCCGACGCTGATGCCGGTGCCCGGCATCGCGCCGGCGGCCTATATCGAGCAGAGCCTGTCGCGCCTCACCAACACCGCGATCCGCCACCGCAACCACCAGATCGCCACCGACGGCTCGCAGAAGATCGTGCAGCGCCTGCTCAACCCGATTCGCGACCGCCTGGCGAGAGGCGAGAGCATCGCGCTTCTCTCGGTGCCGGTCGCCGGCTGGATGGCCTATCTGATCAAAGCTTCCGCGCGCTTCGGCCGCGCCTGGCAGGTATCCGACCCCTTTGCCGAGAAAGTCGCGGCGATCGCCGATCGCATCGGCTCGAACAGCAACGCGCTTGTCGATTCGATCCTTGCGATCGACGCCATCTTCGATCCGCAACTGGCCGCGAACGCAACATTCCGCGCGCATGTCGTCGCCGACCTCGACGGGCTGCTCTCGAATGATCCGATGGGCTTTGTCAGACAAGTCTGTACTGGGCCAACAGATGCGCGGTTGAAGCCGCCGGCTCGATCTGCATAGTTAGCTATTGGGAGGCATCATGAAACTTGGACTGCTGACAGCACCGTTTCCGGATACGCCGCTCGGCGAGGTCGCCGATTGGGCGCGCTCGGCCGGCTTCGAGGCGCTGGAAATCGCCTGCTGGCCGAAGACTTCCGGCGCCAGCCGCCGCTATGCCGGCACCAGCCATATCGACGTCGATATCCCTGCGGCGCAGGCGAAGGACATCGCCGCCGAGCTTGCCGGCAAGGGTCTGGCCGTCTCCGGCCTCGGCTTTTATCCCAATCCGCTCCATCCCGACCAGGCGCATCGCGAGGCTGTGATCGATCACCTGAAGAAGGTGATCGTACTGGCGAGCCGCATGGGGGTCTCGCTGGTCAACACCTTCTGCGGCGGCGACGCCTCGAAAAATGTCGACGCCAATTGGGAAGACGCGAAAAAAATCTGGCCGGCGATCATCGCCCATGCCCGGGAGCATGGCGTGAAGCTCGCCTTCGAGAACTGCCCGATGATCTTCAGCTATGACGAGTGGCCAGGCGGGCACAACATCGCCTACTCGCCTTACGTCTGGCGCCGCATCCTCGAAGCCTGGGGCGGCGATGTCGGCATGAATTTCGACCCCTCGCATCTCGTCTGGCAGATGATCGACAAGGAGCGCTTCATCCGCGAGTTCGGCGCAAACATGCTGCATGTGCATGCCAAGGACCTGATGATTGATCATGATGGTTTGTACGAGCGCGGAATCCTTTCCGCTGGCATAGGCTGGCAGGTGCCGCGCATGCCGGGACTTGGGGACATCGATTGGAGCAGGATTTTTTCGGGTCTCTACCGGGCCGGTTACGACGGGCCCGTCATCATCGAGCATGAGGACCGGCGCTTCGAGGGGACGGACGAAAAGGTCAAGCGCGGCTTCCTGCTGGCCCGCGACGTGCTACGCCCCTTCATCAAATGACGAAAGCTTGGCTCCGATCGCTTCGGCGCCCAGGAACTAAACTGAAAAATCGAACTGAACTGAAAAGATCAATGTGGAGGAATACTGACATGAAAAGACATCTGACCGCCTCGCTGCTTGCCGGCGCCGCCCTGCTTGCCACGGTGGGCGTCTCGGCCGCCGCCGGCAAGTACACGATCGGCATTTCCAACACCGTGCAGGGCAATGGCTGGCGCGAGGAAATGATCTGCGCGATGAAGGCGCAGGCGCTCGCTTCCGGCGAGGTGGCGAAGCTCAACATCGCCCACCGCAACACCGACGCCGCCGGCCAGCTCGAGGACATCCGCAACCTGATCAGCGCCAAGGTCGACGCCATCGTCGTCAACCCGGCCGATCCGGCCGGCATCAAGGCTGGCCTGGAAGAAGCCACCAAGGCCGGCATCGTCGTCGTCGCCGTCGACCAGGCGGTGACGGAACCGTCCGCCTACATCATCTCCAACAACCAGGAACAATACGCCTATCTCGGCGCCAAGTGGCTGTTCCAGCAGATGGGCGGCAAGGGCGAGGTGTTCTACATGCGCGGCGCCGCCGGCGCTTCGGCCGACTCTGATCGCGACAAAGGCTTCAAGAAGGCGCTGGCCGAATTCCCCGACGTGAAGGTCGCGCAGGAAGTGTTCACCGGCTGGCAGCAGGACCAGGCCAAGCAGCAGATCCTGTCCTTCCTCGCCACCGGCACGCCGATCAACGGCATCTGGACCTCGGGCATCGACAACGTCATCGTCGACGCGCTGGTCGAGCAGCAAGCGCCGATGGTGCCTGTGGTCGGCGCCGACAATGCCGGCTTCGTCGGCCAGTTGAGCTCGGTCAAGGGCCTGGTGGGCGCTGCCGTCACCAATCCCGGTTCGATCGGCGGCGCCGGCGTGACCCTGGCGCTGCAAATCCTCGACGGCAAGAAGCCGGCGCAGCAGACCGTTCTGGTCGAGCCGCAGCTTTGGGAAAACGCCACCGACGAAGGCAAGGCCAAGCTGAAGAGCGTCGTCGACCCCTCGCTCAGCCCCGAGTGGCCGGTCTCGATCTCGATCCCGGACTGGACGACCTACACCAAGGACCAGATCGTCGCCTGCAAGGGCCCGGGCGAGTAAGCGCCTGATCCGAACGCAAGCGTGAGGACGCCGGACCAAGGTCTGGCGTCCTTGCCATTTGATTTGGCACGCATAATTTGAGCCTTTAAATCGAGAACGCCTTGACCGCCAACCCTCTCCTCGACGCCACCGGCGTGGCCAAGAACTACGGCGCCGTTGCCGCGCTGCGCAACGCCTCGCTCTCGGTGCTGCCGGGCGAAGTGCATGCGCTGATGGGCGCCAACGGCGCCGGCAAGTCGACGCTGGTGAAGATCCTGACCGGGGCGATCAAGGCGGATGCCGGGCGCATCCTCATCCGCGGCCAGCAGCTCGATGTCCGCTCGCCGGCCGCCGCCCGCCGCGCCGGCCTGCTGCCGGTCTACCAGGAACCTTCGCTGATCCCCGACCTCGACGTCCTGTCCAACCTGCGGCTGACCGGCACGCCGGTCGAGGCCTTCCGGGCTTGGGTGCGCGAGCTCGGCATTCCCGACCTCGATATTCGCGAGACCGCCCGCCATATCCCGCTGGCCATCCTGCGCGTGCTCGACCTTGCCCGAGCGCTTGCCGTCGAACCCGACGTACTTCTGCTCGACGAGATGACCGCGGCCCTGCCGGCGAACCTTGCCGAGAAGGTCCTGGAGGTCGTGCGCCGCCAGGGCGACGCCGGCCGCTCGGTCATCTTCATCTCGCACCGTTTCGTCGAAATCTCGGCGCTCTGCGACCGCGCCACCGTTTTGCGCGACGGCTCCACGGTCGGCGTCGTCGACATCGAGCCTGGCATCGAGGAAAGAATAGTCGAGATGATGCTCGGTGCCCGCATCGAGAAGACACGCGTCACCGCGCGCGCGGCGAATGAGGTGGCGATCGCCGGCGGTGGCCGCCCGCGCCTGTCGGTTCGCAACCTGCAGCTCGGCACCAAGCTCAACGACGTCTCCTTCGATCTCGCCAATGGCGAGGTCGCCGGCGTCTTTGCGCTCGAGGGCCAGGGCCAGGACGAGCTCTTCGCCGCCCTTGCCGGCTCGATCCGCCCGACCGGCGGCAGCATCGACGTCGACGGCGCGCCGGTGAAATTCTCGCATCCGAGCGACGCCATCCAGGCCGGCATAGCCTACGTGCCGGGCGACCGCACCGAGGCTTTGGCCATGCAGCGTTCGGTGCGCGAGAACATTGCGCTGCCCTTCAGCGCGGCGCTGCGCAAATGGGGGCCGATCCGCATGCGCCGCGAGCAGGTGGTTGTTTCCGGCGCCATCGGCAGATTGCAGATCGACACCCGCGCCCAGGGCGAGGTGCAGCGCCTTTCCGGCGGCAACCAGCAGAAGGTGACCATCGCCCGCTGGATCGCGGCCAACGCTCGCACCATCCTTTGCTTCGACCCGACGCGCGGCATCGATGTTGGCACCAAGCAGGAGATCTACAAGCTGCTGCGCGAGCTCGCCGGCCAGGGCAAGTCGGTGCTGTTCTACACATCCGAGATGGAAGAGGTGCAGCGTGTCTGCGACCGCGTCATCGTCATCTTCGGCGGCCGCGTCGTCGATACTTTCCCGGTCGAAGAGGCCGACGAGCCGGCCTTGATGCGGGCCGCCTACGGCCTGCCGCGCGGTGCCAAGGCCGATGTCGGCATCCTTGCCGAGGTCAAACCCGGTTCCAATGCGGAGGCCGCGTCATGAGCCGCTTTCTCCGCAACCAGGGCTGGGTGGCAGGCCTCTTCGCCCTGCTGATCTTCCTCTTCGTCGTCACCAAGCTGATCCAGCCGGGCTATGGCAGCGGCGATTTCGGCTCGCTCGCGCGGGCGGTCCTGCCCTACGCTTTCGCGGTCGCGGCCCAGACGGTCGTCGTCATCGCCGGCGGCATCGACCTTTCGGTCGCCGCCATGATGGCGCTCACCAGCGTGACCGCCGCCTCGATGATGAACGGCGCCAGCGAGGAATATGCATTGTTCGTCGTGCCCTTCGTGCTGGCCATGGGGCTGGCGCTTGGCGCGCTGAATGGCGTCCTCATCGTCGTCACGCGGGTGCCCGACATCGTCGTCACTTTGGCCATGCTGTTCGTGCTGCAGGGCGCGGCGCTGCTCGTGCTTGAAGCGCCCGGCGGCGCCGCCGCCGAATGGCTGAAGGCAAGCGTCATCGGCACCGTGCCGATCCCCGGCTTGCCGGATTGGGCCGACGCCTGGGTTCCCAAGGCTCTGGTGCTGCTTTTCGTCTGCCTCTGCATCGTCTGGATTCCGCTCCGGCGCTCGCGCCTCGGCCTTTCCATCTACGCCATCGGCAGCAACGAGCTCGCCGCCTTCCGCAGCGGCGTGCCGGTGGCGCGCACCAGGATCGTCGCCTATGCGCTCTCCGGCCTGTTCGCGGCACTTGGCGGCCTGTCGCTCACCATCAGCACCGGCATCGGCGCGCCGATCCCCGGGCCTTATCTGCTCGCCAGCGTCGCCGCCGTGGTGCTGGGCGGCGTCGCGCTCGGCGGCGGCAAGGGCGGCCTGCTCGGGCCGATCATCGCCGTCTTCGTGCTGAGGCTGGTGCGCACCGACCTGACGCTCTTGGCCATCGATCCGAATGTCACCGCCATCATAGAGGGCTTGATCATGGTCGCGGTCGTGATGTTCGGCGCCTTCATCACCATGCGCAGCCGCCCGGCGGGAGCAACGCCATGACCGACATCGCGACCATGCCCCAGCCTGTCTCGTTCGGCCGGCGCCTTAAGCGCTTCATGGCGGACCGGCCGCTCATTCCGCTGATCATCCTTTTGATCATCCTCGTGGTGATCCTGCAGGTGCTGCGCCCCGGGATCGTCAACGAGCGCTGGCTCGCCAACACGGCGAAGTTCGCCATTCCGCTGGCGATCCTCGCCGGCTGCCAGACCATGACCATGCTGACCGGCGGCATCGACCTTTCCGTCGGCACGGTGGCGACGATGAGCGCCTTCATCATGGCCACCCAGATCGTCAACCAGGACCCGGCGGTGGCGTTTCTGCTCGCCATGCTGCCCGCCGTGCTGATCGGCCTCGTCAACGGCATCGGCGTCGGCGTGTTCCGTGTCCATCCGCTGATCATGACGCTCGGCACCAGCCTGATCGGCACCGGCTTCCTGCAGGTCTACCAGCGCACGGTGATCGCGTCCGGCGCCAAGATTCCCGATTTCCTCAACTGGCTGGGCACCGGCGTCACCTACGGCTTCCCCAACGCGCTTCTCCTGTTCGTGCCGGTGGCCGTGCTGATCGTCTTCATGCTGAACCGCACCGGCTTCGGGCGCCTTCTCTATGCCGTCGGCGACAATGAGCGCGCCGCGCGCCTGTCCGGCGTGCGCTATTGGCAGGTGATCACGGCGCTCTACGTGCTTTCCAGCCTGCTCGCCGGCATCACCGGCCTGCTCTATATCGGCCTGATCAAGGCGCCCTCGCTCTCGCTCGCCGAACCGCTGGTGCTGCCATCGGTGGCCGCCGCCGTCATCGGCGGCACCTCGATCTTCGGCGGTCGCGGCGGCTACACGGGCACCATCATCGGCGCGCTGATCCTGACCGTGCTGACGACGCTGCTCACCATCCTGCAAATGCCGGAAGGCGGCCGCCGCATCCTGTTCGGCTTCATCGTGCTGTTCGTGACGGCGGCGTATCTGCGGATCGTCGAGGACCGCTGAAAATCGGCCGTGACAGGAACGGTTCACTCTGCCGCTTGAATGTGCCGGGCATCGATGATCGCCTTGATCTCCGACCGGCATGAGCCGCAATTGGTGCCGGCGCGCAGCTTCGCGCCGATCGCTTCGAGGCTGTCGCACCCGGAAGCCACCGCCGACGCGAGCTGGTTGGCGCCGACATGGAAGCACGCGCAGACGACGCGGCCGATGGCCGGCATGGGCACCGGCGAGCGTCCCGACAGAAGCGCATGGCGATCGGCCGTGGACAGCTTCTGGCGCGTGGCAAGCAACGACACCAGCCAATCCCGCGCCGGCAATTGGTCCGGAGCGGCGGCAAGCAAGGCTTCCGCCATGACGCCGCCATCATCGATCGCCGCGGCGCGATAAGCAAGGCCGCGCCGATCAGTGTACTCCAGGAGCTGATCCCGTCGCTGCACGCCAAGCAGCTTGCGCGCCAGGAGGATGCCCTGGTCCGGCGGCTCGGTTCCGGTCAGCTCGTAGACCCAGCCGCCGTCGACCGCATGCCGGCTCCAGTGGACGAAGCCCGTTGGCCTCAGATCACGGCGCGTGATGAGGACGCCGGTCCATCCGGTGTTTTCGCGCACGATCCTGGCCGGGACATGCTTGAGCTCCGGCTGGCCGGAATGCGGATCGGTGACGGGTGAGGACAAAAGGCCCGCTGCGGCCCTAGCCGCGAACTGGCCGCTCCAATGCATGGGCATGAAGGCCTGGCCACGCCGCTGCGCCTCCGTCACGCGCACCCTGGCGCGGACGAAGCCGAAGCGCGTCGAAAGCTGGGCGAGATCGCCATCCTTGAGACGGTGCGCGGCCGCATCCGCCGGATGGAGCTCGACCGCCGGTTCCGGCGCATGCGCCATCAAACGCGGCACGTTGCCGGTGCGCGTCATCGTGTGCCACTGGTCTCGCAGCCGGCCGGTGTTGAGGGCAAGCGGGTAGTCCGCGTCGACCGCGAAAGCCGTTGCCTCCTGCCGCACCGGCACGAAACGCGCGCGGCCATCGGGCGTCGGGAAGCGGCCATCGCCGAACAATCGTGTCTGCTGCTCGCCTCGCTCCAACACGGGCCAATGACGCGGCGCGAAGGCGGAATAGTCTTCATCGCTGAGGTCAGCCATGCCGCCGATATCGAACAGGCGCCCGCCCCCGTTCTCGAAGGCGGAAAGCGCCGCATGCTCGCGAAAAATCTCGGCCGGCGTCTGGTAGGTGAAGGCATCACCAAAGCCCATGCGGGCCGCGACCTCGCAGACGATGCGCCAGTCGGCCCTCGCCGCGCCCGGCGGCGGCAGGAACGGCCGCTGGCGTGAGAGCCGCCGTTCCGAATTGGTGACCGTGCCATCCTTTTCGCCCCAGGCGGCAGCCGGCAGCAGCACGTCGGCATAGCGCGTGGTGTCGGTGCGGGTCACGTCCGAGACCACCACGAACTCGCATTTGGCTAGCGCCGCGCGCACGCGCGACGCATCCGGCATCGAGACGGCGGGATTGGTGCCCATCACCCACAGCGCCTTGATGCGGCCGTCGGCGACCGCCTGGAACATGTCGACAGCCTTCAGGCCGCCGCGCCGCGCGATGTTGGGCGCGTTCCAGAGGCGCGAGACACGGTCGATGTTGGCCTCGTCCGCGAAGTCCATATGCGCGGCAAGCTGGTTGGCCAGACCGCCGACCTCGCGCCCGCCCATGGCGTTCGGCTGGCCGGTGACCGAGAACGGCCCCATGCCGGGCTTGCCGATGCGTCCCGTAGCGAGATGGCAGTTGATGATGGCGTTGACCTTGTCGGTGCCATGCGCCGACTGGTTGACGCCCTGGCTGTAGACCGTGACGGTCCGCTCGGTCCCGGCGAAGAGATCGTAGAAGGCCCGGACATCGGCGGCCGCCAGCCCACAGCCTTTCGCGACACGCGCGACCGACGGCGCATCGGCGCCGGCCAAAACGGCCGCTCCGTCGAAGCCCGACGTATGCTCGCGGATGAAATCGGCATCGATCTTTCCGGCCTGCACGAGGTGCGCGAGCAGCCCGTTGAACAGAAGCACGTCCGTGCCCGGATCGAGCGCCAGATGCAGGTCGCACTCGTCGGCCGTGGCGGTGCGGCGCGGGTCGATGACGACGATCCTGGTTCCGCGTTCCTTTCGCGCGGTAAGCATCCGCTGGTAGAGGACTGGATGGCACCATGCGGTATTGGAGCCGGTGAGCACGATGAGACCGGCGCACTCGAAATCCTCGTAAACACCGGGAACGATGTCCTCGCCAAAGGCGCGGCGGTGGCCCGCGACGGACGATGCCATGCAGAGCCGCGAATTGGTGTCGATATTGGCCGAGCCGATAAAACCCTTCATCAGCTTGTTGGCGACGTAATAGTCCTCGGTGAGCAACTGGCCGGAGACGTAGAACGCGACCGCGTCCGGCCCATGCTCGGCAATCGCCTGCGAGAATTTTGAGGCCACGCGGTCGAGCGCTTCGTCCCAGCTCGCCGGCTTGCCGAGCACCTCCGGCTGAAGCAGACGGCCTTCGAGGCCGTGCGTCTCGCCGAGGGCGGACCCCTTCGAGCAGAGCCGGCCGAAATTGGCCGGATGCTCGGGATCGCCGCGGACGGTCGTCTTGCCGTCCGCGGCGATCTCGGCCAGCACACCGCATCCCACCCCGCAATAGGGGCAGGTGGTCCTCACCTTGCGTGCTTCTGCCATGCCTCAGGCCGCTTTCGAGACCAGCGCTTCAAGCGCGATGAACAGCCGGTCTCCCTCGACCTTGACGGGAAGCGTCGTGACCGCGCCTTCGTCGGCGCCGAGCGCTTTGCCCGTCTCCAGCGAGATCACCCAATTGTGCAGCGGGCAGGTCACCGCCGCGCCATGGACGATGCCCTGGCTGAGCGGCCCGCCCTTGTGCGGGCAATGATCGTCTATTGCATAGACCTGGTCGTCCGCAGTGCGGAAGACGGCGATCTTGCCTTGCGGAGTGGCCACGCAACGCGCGCCGCGCGGCGGGATGTCCGAAAGGGAGCCGATCGGTGTCCAGGTCATGCCGCCGTCCTCGTCTTTGGCTGATAGGAAGGCGCCCAGGCACCCCCCTCTGTCCTGCCGGACATCTCCATCATTCCGCCGCCTCCGCGAACCCGACCGAAGCCATCGGCCTGAACTCATGCTTGTCCTTGCCGGAGACCCGCTCCGACCACGGATCGACCTGCGCGAATTTCTGGGAAAAGACGAAGCGCTCGAAATAGGCGCGGCGCTTCTCGGTGTCGTCCAGGATCTGCTTCTTGATCTCGGCGGTGCCGATGCGCTTGGCCCATTTGTAGATGCGTTCCAGATAGCGGGCCTGCTCGCGATACATCTGGACGAGCGCCACGATCACCTCCAGCGCCTCGTCCTCGGTCTTCACCAGGCCCAGCACTTCCGTGCCCCTGATGTCGAGGCCGGCCGCACCGGCGAAATGGATCTCGTAGCCGGAGTCGACGCACACCACGCCGACATCCTTGCAGGTCGCTTCGGCGCAATTGCGCGGGCATCCCGACACCGCCATCTTCACCTTGGCCGGCGTCCAGGAACCCCACATGAACTTCTCGATGCGGATGCCGAGCCCCGTCGAATCCTGCGTGCCGAAACGGCACCAGTCGGAGCCGACGCAGGTCTTCACCGTGCGCAGGCCCTTGGCATAGGCATGGCCGGAGACGAAGCCGGCCTTGCCGAGATCGGTCCACACCGCCGGAAGATCTTCCTTGCGGATGCCCAGCATGTCGATGCGCTGGCCGCCGGTCACCTTGACCATCGGGATCTCGAACTTGTCGACCACGTCGGCGATGGCGCGCAATTCGCCGGCGCTGGTCACGCCGCCCCACATGCGCGGCACGACCGAATAGGTGCCGTCCTTCTGGATGTTCGCATGCACGCGCTCATTGATGAAGCGCGACTGATAGTCGTCGGCATATTGGTCCGGCCAATCGCAGACGAGATAGTAGTTGAGCGCCGGCCGACATTTGGCGCAGCCGCAGGAGGTCTTCCATTCGAGCTCCTGCATGACGGCGGGGATCGTCTTCAGGCCCTTCGCCTTGATCAGGCGCCGCACGTCGTCATGGCCAAGCGTCGTGCAGCCGCACATGGGCTGCACTGCCGCCGGATTGTAGGCCTCGCCCAGCGTGAGCTTTAGCAGCTGTTCGACCAGACCCGTGCATGAGCCGCAGGAGGCCGAAGCCTTGGTGTGGGCGCGCACGTCGTCCAGGCCGGTTAGCCCCTTGCTCGTGATCGCGCCGGTGATCTTGCCCTTGCAGATGCCGTTGCAGCCGCAGATTTCCGCATCATCCGCCAGTGCCGCAACGGCCGCCAAAGGGTCCGAGGAGGCGCCTCCCTGGAACGCCTGGCCGAAGATCAGCGTGTCGCGCATCTCCGAAATGTCCGTCGCCTTCTTCTTCAAGTCGTTGAACCAGGCGCCGTCGGCGGTCTCGCCGAACAGCACCGTGCCGATGATGCGGTTGTCCTGCAGCACGACGCGCTTGTAGATGCCGGCGGACGCATCGCGCAGGATGATCTCCTCACGATCCTCGCCATCGGCGAAATCGCCAAGCGAATAAAGGTCGATGCCGGTGACCTTGAGCTTGGTCGGCGTGTCGGAGTGGACGAAGCGCCTGTCCTCGCCGTCCGCCAGCCCGGCTGCCGCGACGCGGGCCATCTCGTAAAGCGGCGCGACCAGCCCATAGACATGGCCGCCGACCTCCGCGCATTCGCCAAGCGCCATGATCGCCGGATCGGAGGTCCACATGCGGTCGTCGACGACGATGCCGCGATTGACCTCCAGCCCTGCGTCCTTGGCGAGCGCGCTGTTCGGGCGGATGCCGACCGCCATCACGACGAGCGTCGCCGGGATGATCGTGCCGTCCATCAGCTCGACGCCCTCGACCTTGCCGTTGCCGACAATGGCCTTGGTATTGGCCTTGGTCATGACCTTGATGCCGCGCGCCTCGACTGCCTTCTGCAGCAGGTAGCCGGCGGCGGGATCCAACTGGCGCTCCATCAGCGTCGGCATGACGTGCAGCACGGTCACGTCCATGCCGCGTTCTTTAAGTCCAGCCGCGGCTTCGAGCCCGAGCAAGCCGCCGCCGATGACAATCGCCTTGGCGCGCGACTGGGCGGCAAGCAGCATGGCGTTGACGTCGTCGAGATCGCGATAGCTGAGCACGCCAGGCAGGTCCTTGCCCGGCACCGGAATGATGAAGGGCACTGAGCCGGTGGCGATGACCAGCCTGTCGTAGCTTTCGGTCACGCCATGATCCGAGGTGACGGTCTTCGCTTCCCGGTCGATGGCGACGATCCGGTGGCCCTTGTAGAGGGTGATGCCGTGCTTGATGTACCAGCCGTCGCCATGGATGACGATCTCCTCGAACGCCTTCTCGCCGGACAGCACCGGCGACAGCATGATGCGGTCGTAGTTCACGCGCGGCTCGGCGTTGAAGATGGTAACGACGTAGCGGTCGGGCGCTGCTTCCAGCAGGTGCTCGAGCATCCTGCCGGGCGCCATGCCGTTGCCGATGATGACGAGTTTCTCGCTCATGTCGGTCTGCTCCGATCTATTCGGCGGCGTAGGATAGGGACGTGCTCTTGACCTCGGCCCCGCGCTCCATCCGGCGGATGGTGACGTGCATCCAGACGAGGCAGGAGACGACGATCAGGAAGAGCAGCATAAAGCAGCTCGACCAGACCCCGGTGAGGTCGTTCAGCGCGCCGAAGGCGATCGGCAGGATGAAGCCGCCAAGGCCGCCGATCATGCCGACCACGCCGCCGACCGCGCCGACGCTCTGCGGATAATAGACGGGGATGTGCTTGTAGACGGCGGCCTTGCCGAGGCTCATGAAGAAGCCGAGCACTGAGGCGACGGCGATGAAGGCGAGCGGGCCGATCTCGACATGGAAGGGGATCGGCCCGCTGATGCCGCGCACGACATAGTCTGCCGAGGGGAGAGACAGAACGAGAGTCGCGACGGCACAGACGCTGAAGGTCCAGTAGAGCACGGTGCGGGCGCCGATGCGGTCGGAAAGCACGCCGCCATAGGCGCGGAAGATGCTGGCGGGGATCGAATAGGCGGCGCCGATCATGCCGGCGGTGGCGATGCCGAAGCCGTAGACGCCGATCAGATAGCGCGGCAGCCAGAGCGACAGCGCCACGAACGCGCCGAAGGAGAAGAAGTAGTAGAAGGCAAAGCGCCAGACCTGCAGGTTCTTCAGCGGCGCGAATTCCTGCCAGAAGCTCCTCGCGGGTGCTGCTTTGCCGGCGCGGCGCTCGCGGATGACCGGATCGTCGCTGGTGGTGAGCCAGAACACGATCGCCATCACGACCAAGGCAGCGGCCCAGATCAGCGCCACCGACTGCCAGCCCCAGGCAAGCAGCACGAGCGGCGCCAGGAACTTGGTGACCGCGGCGCCGACATTGCCGACGCCGAAGATGCCGAGCGCCGTGCCCTGTTTTCCAGCGGGGAAGAAGCGCGAGACATAGGCGACGCCGGCGGCGAAGGAGCCGCCGGCAAGCCCGACGCCGAGCGCGGCAAGCAGCATCTGCTCGTAGCTATGCGCGAAAGCGAGCAGGAAGGTCGCGACCGCCGCGGCGAGCATGGTCATGGTGTATACCAGCCGCCCGCCATAGCGGTCGGTCCAGACGCCGAGCACCATGCGCACGAGCGAGCCGGTGAGGATCGGCGTGCCGACGAGGAGGCCGAACTCGGTCTCGTTCAGCCCAAGCTCCTGCTTGATGCGCACGCCGATGATGGAAAAGATCGTCCACACCGCGAAGCAGACGGTGAAGGCGATGGTGGACATGACAAGCGCCTGCCGGGAGCTGCTGTCCTGGCTTTGCGCGGCTGGGAGATTGGCGGTCATGACTGGCTCCGGTTTGCGGCGTCGGAGGCACCGCGTGTTGTGTCGATTATGATCAGCGCAACGGGACTTGCGCGGTCACTTGCGCACCCTTGTCCTCGGTTTCGTGATTGGCTGGGAACAGCAGCAACGCTGCGACGAACAGCGCCGCCGTCAGCGCGCTGCTCGCCACGACATCGCGGCGGGTGAAATCCTTGAGCGAGGGTCCGATCCGTCTGGTCATCGTGGTCTCCGGTCCAAAACGAAAAAAGCTGCCGTCCAGGCCCTCTCGCGTCCGTACATCCGGGATCGCGTGATGACCTGAGCGGCAGCTTTGCCTGTGGCGCCCGCCATTGGACGCCTGTTCCATTGCCCGCGAACGGGCTTGACTATGTCAAAGCACGAAGCGTGCCAGTTTCACGCAGAGAGAGAAATTCAAGGAAAATCAATGTTGTAGGAATTTTGACCTTCGACCGCGCCGAGCGGCAAGCCGGTCAAACATTGATCAATGGCTTAGACATGCCGCATAAATTTTGTGCAATGCACAAGATTGACGCGCAAATGATCAGACGCGTTTCTGGCCGGCGATGTAGGCATCGATCCGGTCCGGATCGAAGGTCTGGCCGTCGAAAAATCCGTCCGGGCCGAGCACGAGGCTTGCCCCCGCCGAGCCGACCGGTGTCGCGACCTTCAGCGCCCCTTCGACCTTGGCATTGGCGCCGGGCAACGCCACGCCGAGGGGCTTCAGCGCCGAGCGATAAAGGTCGGGCCGGTAGCAGTCGCGCGCGATGGCGAGATTTTGCGGCGTGTGCGGCAACTGTCCCCAGCGCACCATCTGCGTGTAGAACCAGAGCGCGTGGCTCTTCCAGGGAAAGTTCGCCGCCTTGTCGAAGGGCAGGAAGAAATCCTCCACGCTCCGCTCCGCGCCGCCGCCGAGCTGAAGGCGTCCGGTGAGCGCCGGCATCTGGATCGCCTCCGGCTGCCCGAGGAAAGCGGACCTCGCCATCAGCGCGGCCAGCTCGCCGCGGTTCGCCGGATCCTGGCACCAGCGCGCCGAATGATGCAACGCCCTCAAGAGCGCCGCCAGCGCCTCCGGGTTCTGCTCGGCCCACGCTCTGCGCGCGCCGATGACCTTTTCCGGGCTGTTGCGCCACAAAAGCGCCTTGACGGTGACGATGTGGCCGGTGCCGGCTGCGACGGCGGCGCTGTTCCAGGGCTCGCCGACGCAATAGCCGTCGATGCGGCCGGCGGAGAGCGCATCGGCCATGAAAGGCGGCGGCACGATGACGATCTCGATGTCGCGGTCGGGATCGATGCCGCAGGCGGCGAGCCAATAGCGCAGCTCGTAATTGTGCCCGGAATGGGGGTGCACGACGGCGAAACGCAGAGGTTCGCGGCGGCCGGCGGCCGCCCGCTCGCGGATCAGCGCGCCGAGCGCGGCGCCGGCGCGCGCCGGGTCGAGGTCGGACGCAGCCCCTTGCGCCGCCATGCCTTGCCACACCGTGTTGGATACGGTGACGCAGTTGCCGCCGAGCCCGAGCGAGAAGGGCACGATGGTTTCCGACGCAAGCGGCGTGAGGCCAAGGCTGCAGGCAAGCGGCATCGGGCCGAGCATATGCGCGACATCGAAATGGCCGATGGCGATGCGGTCGCGGATATTGGCCCAAGAGGTCTCGCGCTGCAGCTTGAGATCGATGCCCTCATGCGCGGCAAAGCCCATCTCGGCGGCGGCGACCAGGACGCCGCTATCGAAGAGCGGCATGAAGCCGGCGGTGATCTGATGCGCGGCGCTCATGCTCATTCGCCCTCCAGCGGGCCCAGCAGCCCTGCCGCCGTCACCAGGCTCTGGGCGATCTCGGCGATCTTGCGGTTCTGGTTCATGGCGGTCTTGCGCAGGAGCGCGTAGGCCGCCTCTTCGCTTAAGCCCCGCGACTTCATCAAGATGCCCTTGGCCCGATCGACGACCTTGCGGTTCTCGAGTTCGCTGCGCGCCTCCTCCAATTCGCGCGCCATGCGCGAGAAAGCGTTGAAGCGGCTGATCGCCATGTCCAGGATCGGCTTGATGCGCTCCTTCTTAAGCCCGTCGACCACATAGGCGGACACCCCGGCATCGACGGCCGCCTCGATCGAGGCCCGGTCGGAGCGGTCGACAAACATGGCGATCGGCCGTTTCACCGCGCGCGAAAGCTGGAACATGTTCTCCAGCATGTCGCGGTTCGGATTTTCGAGATCGATGACGATGACGTCCGGCTCGAGCTCGGCGATGCGCTTGGCGATGCCTGCCACGTCATGGACCACGGTGACGTGACGATGGCCGGCATCCCGCAATCCGGCCTCGATGATCGAGGCGCGGATGCGGTTCTCGTCGATAACAAGGATGGTCAACGAACCGGCCAGCATGCCTCTATTGTGCAGGCAGGCCCCAATTGTGCAATGCGGTAGTCCACCGAAAGATGGCCCCGGCCTCACGAAAGCCGGCTTCGTCGGGCCAGCGCGGGCTGCGACGCTATCGCGCCCCAGGGGCGCGTTGCTGGTGGACGGCGGGAACACTATAGCTGTTCTATCGTGCGCGAAGATATTCACACGACAGGCATACCGGTTCTCTGCGCTTCATGCGAGGCGCGGCACCGCGGCATATGCGGCGCGCTCAACGCCGAGCAGCTCCTGGCGCTTGCCAAATCGACAAAGCGGCAGAAGGCCGAGGCCGGCAAGGAACTGGTGGGCGATTCCACGAGCGTCGAGCGCTTTTCCAACGTGCTTTCAGGCGTCGCGAAGCTGACCAAGACGCTTTCCGACGGCCGCCAGCAGATCGTCGGCCTGCAATTCGCTCCCGATTTCCTCGGCAGGCCCTTCCAGAGCGAGAGCACGCTCACCGTCGAGGCCGCCACCGAGGTCGAGCTGTGCTCGTTCCCGCGGCAGGCGCTGGAGCGCATGATGAAGGAGCAGCCGGATCTCGAGCATCGCCTGCTCGAGCAGAAGCTGCGCGAGCTCGACCAGGCGCGCGACTGGATGGTGGCGCTCGGCCGCAAGACCGCGGCCGAGAAGATCGCGAGCTTCCTTTTGATGATCGCGCGCAACATCGATCCGGCAGCCGGGCCGGAGCGTCGGGACTCCACTTTCGAGCTGCCGCTGTCACGTGCCGAGATCGCCGATTTTCTCGGCCTTACCATTGAGACGGTAAGCCGGCAGATCACGCGGCTGCGCGGCGAAAACGTGATCCGCATCGAGAACAACCGCCACGTCATCGTCGGCGACATCGGGCGTCTGGCGGCGCGGGCCGGAGACTGATCCTCGGCTGGCCGCCCAAGCAAGCCGGTACGGCAGCCGCTACGAAGTCCTGCCGGAACCGCTGCCGTGAGCGCGGACAATCTCAGGCAGCACATGCTCGCGCTCGAAGGCGATGTGGCGGCGCATCGATTCGAAAAAGGCGCGCAGCATGTAGCCGAATGCCTCGGGATTCTCGATCAGCCGCCCATGGCTGTAGGCTAGAAGCGCCTCGCCGAGATCCGCTGCCGCGCTTTCGTCCTCCATATGCTCGAGCTTCAGTCGCGCGACGGTGTCTTCCTCGCCGGTCTGCTGCACAAAGGCGGGGAAGACGACCTCTTCCTCGAAGCGGTGGCACTCGCGCAGCAATGGCAGGAGGTCGGCCGCCACCGCGAGACACTGAAGCCGATCGACGCGCGACGGCAGATCGTCGGCAATGCCTTCGAGCATGTGGCAGAGCGTGAGTTTCTGCACATGAGCCCGCCTCATATCCGCCGGGCTGTGCAGCGGCTCCTCCGGCTTGACGCCCGTCATGATCGCTCCTCCGTCGCGCCCGGCTCAAGGTGTGGGCAAGGCGACGGTGTCCTCGACCGGTTGTTCGCGGACGGTGCGCAACTCGTACCAGAGCGCGTTGAGGATGCCGACGGATGCGGCCAGTCCGAGGCCGAGGATCCAGGAAAAATACCACATGGCTTGTTTCTCCTATTCAGTTCGATCAGTAGGCCGACGAGCCCGCCTTCTCGACGCTCTTTTCGCCGACCTTGCCCCACAGCACGCGGTAGACCCAGGCGGTATAGGCAAGGATCAGCGGCATGAAGATCACCGTGGCGATCAGCATGTTGCGCAGCGTCCCGCGGCTCGATGAGGCGTCGAAGACCGCGAGCGAATGGCCGGGGTTGCTGCTCGACGGCAACAGGATCGGGAACATTGCCAGCCCCACTGTCGCGATGATCGTCACGACGCCGAGATTCGAGGCAATGAAGGTCCAGCCTTCCAGCCGCGCCCGGAAGCCGGCGGCCGCAAGCAGCGGCGCGGCGACGCCGAGCGCGGGCACGATCCAGAGCATGGGATGGGCATGGAAGTTCGCCAGCCAGGCGCCGCCGTCCGCCACTACGGTCTTGATCAGCGGATTGGACGGCCCGTCCCAAACGATCGGCGATGTCACCCGGTAGCCGCCGAACAAGCCGAGCCAGACCAGCACGCCGCCGCCGGCAAAGAGCACTGCCGTGACGATGGCTGAACGGGCGCCGACGGCGCGGGCGCGCTTGGCGACCATCCCTTCCGCCTTGAAGGTCAGCCAGGCCGCGCCATGCGTCACCATCATGGCAAGCGACACCAGGCCGCAATAGAGCGCCAGCGGGTTGAGTAGACCGAAGAGACTGCCCTCATAGATCGGGCGCAGGTCCGGCGTGAAGTGGAACGGCACGCCCTGCAAGGTGTTGCCGATGGCAACGCCGAAGATCAGCGCCGGCACCGCGCCGCCCACGAAGAGCGCCCAATCCCAACGCGTGCGCCAGGCGTGATCCGGCCGCTTCGAGCGGTACTTGAAGGCCACGGGGCGCATGATCAGCGCCAGCAGCACCAGAAACATCGCAAGGTAGAAGCCGGAAAAGCTTATCGCATAGAGCGCCGGCCATGCCGCGAAGATGGCGCCGCCGCCAAGGATGAACCATACTTGGTTGCCTTCCCAGACTGGGCCGATTGTGTTGATCGCCACGCGGCGCTCGGCGTCCGTCTTGGCGACGAAGGGCAGCAGCGTGCCGACGCCCATGTCGAACCCGTCGGTCGCCGCGAAGCCGATCAGAAGCACGCCGAGCAGTATCCACCAGATCACGCGCAGCGTTTCATAGTTCAAGAGAAATTCGATCATCGTCGTGATCCCTGTCACTTTGCCGGTTGCATCGCTGGGTCGGCGTTCGGGGCGAGATCGTCGATGACCTTCGCAACCTCGGGCCCCTTGCGGATGGCGGCCAGCATCAGCCTGACCTCGATGACGGCGAGCACGCCGTAGACGAGCGTGAAACCGGCGATGGTGAGCAGCAAGTCGCTCACGCCAAGTTCCGACGTGGCGAGAAAGGTCGGCAGCACGCCGTCGATGATCCAGGGCTGGCGACCGAACTCGGCGACGAACCAGCCGACCTCGATGGCGATCCAGGGCAGCGGCATGGCGATGAGCGCCGCGCGCAACAGCCAGCGTGGCGCCTCGGTCTCGCGCGTCGTGTGCCACAGCGAGACGGCGAACAGCGCCAGCAGCGCAAAGCCGCAGGCCACCATCAGGCGGAAGCCGAAGAAGAGCAGCGGCACGTAAGGCACCGTCGACCAGGCGGCGTCCTTGATCTGCTGTTCGTTCGCCTGCCGCGGATCGGGCAGGTACCGCTTGAGCAGCAGCGCATAGCCGAGATCCTTGGAGCTTGCGTCGAACACAGCGCGGGCAGCGGTATCGTTGCGGTCGGCCTTGATCTTCTCCAGCGCGTCATAGGCGACGATGCCATTGCGGATGCGGGCTTCTGCATGGGCGACAAGCTCGTCGATGCCGGGAATCGGCCTGTCGATCGAGCGCGTGCCGATGATGCCCATCACCCATGGAATGCGGATGGCGAAATGCGTCTCGCGATCGCTCTGGCTCGGGATGCCGAACGCCGTGAACGCCGCCGGCGCCGGCTCCGTCTCCCACATGGCCTCGATGGCCGCGAGCTTCATTTTCTGGTTGTCGGTCAGCGCGTAACCGCTCTCGTCGCCGAGCACGATCACCGACAGCGCCGATGCCACGCCGAAGGCCGAGGCGATCACGAAAGAGCGCTTGGCGAGTTGGACATGGCGCCCCCTGAGCAGATACCAGGCCGATACGCCAAGCACGAAAGTGGCGGCGCAGACATAGCCGGCCGAAACGGTGTGGACGAATTTCGCCTGCGCCACCGGATTGAAGATCACAGCCATGAAGTCGGTGACCTCCATGCGCATCGTATCGGCGTTGAAGGCGGAGCCGACCGGATTCTGCATCCAGCCATTGGCGATCAGGATCCAGAGCGCGGAGAAGTTGGTGCCGAGCGCCATCAGCCAGGTCACGATCATATGCGCGCGCGGCGAGAGCCGATCCCAGCCGAAGAAGAACAGGCCAACGAAGGTGGCTTCGAGGAAAAAGGCCATCAGCCCCTCGATGGCCAAAGGCGCCCCGAACACGTCGCCGACATAGTGCGAGTAATAGGCCCAGTTCATGCCGAACTGGAATTCCATGGTGATGCCGGTGGCGACGCCCAGCGCGAAGTTTATGCCGAACAGCACACCCCAGAACTTCGTCATGTCGCGCCAGATGGTGCGGCGGGTCATCACATAGACGGTTTCCATCATGGCGATCAGGATGGAGAGGCCGAGCGTCAGCGGGACGAACAGGAAATGATAGAGGGCCGTCAGCGCGAATTGCAGTCGGGAAAGATCTACGAGGAGAACGTCGGCCATGGAAGCATCCTTTCTGGGTACGCCTCATAACGCGGAAAGGATATACTCGGGTTGACATGGATCAATTCGTTTTGTCTCTCCGGGTGACAAAAGGAGTGCATGAAGATAGCTGCCGTTCCCGCACCGTCCTCTGGTCCAGGCGCCTCGGCGCCTGCCGCGTTCAAGGCGCTCTCCACCGCCGGGCGGCTGGCAAGGCACGGATTGCACGGTCTTCTCGCATTGCAGGCAATCCGCGCGGCTCTGCGGCTTGGCTTCGCCGCCACGGCGGCGATGGCCGCCGGCCGGCTCGTGATGGACGCAGCGGTCGATCCGTGGCTGATCGCCGCGGCATTGGCGTTTCTGGCAGCCGCCTGCTTCGCCGGATTCGCCGCCGACAGCGTGCAGGCGTCCGCGGAAAACGCCGTGTCGACGCGGCTGCGGACGCTGGCGGGCGAGCGACTGAGCGAAATGCCGGCGCGCCAGCTGCAATCGCTCTCGATAGGCAGCTTGGTCGTTTCGATGCAGCGCCATCCGGAATCGATCGCCGCGCTGCAGGTCGGCCATCGTGCCGCCACGGCCATGATGGCCGCCGGCCCATTGCTCTCGGCCCTGGTGCTTTGCTTCGTCTCCTGGCAGGCGGCCCTGCTGATCATCTGCCTGACGCCGGTGATGGTCCTGTTCTTCGCATTGATAGGCAATGCCATCCGCCGCCGCGCCGATGCCCAGGAACGCGCCTTCGGCCGGCTGGCCGGCCAGTTCGCCGACCGCATCCGCACCTTGCCCACGATCCTCGCCAACCATGCGATGGCCGGCGAGGAGGCAAAGCTTGCCCGGCGCCTCGAAGCCTATGCGGACAAGACGATGAGCGTGCTGCGCATCGCCTTCGCCAATGCCGGTATCATCGACTTCTTCGCCTCGCTCTCGATTGCGCTCCTCGCGGTCTTCCTTGGCCTCGGACATCTGAAGCTTGCGACGATCCCGGGCTTCTCCGGTCTCGAGCTCTGGCAAAGCCTGTTCATCCTGATGATCGCACCCGAATATTTCGCGCCCTTCCGGCGCTTTTCGGAGCAATACCACGCCAAGGCGGAAGGACAGGCTGCCGCCGCCGCGCTGGACCGGCTGCTCGACGCCGAGCCCGTCGCGGCGAAGACCTTGCCGGCGCTCGACCGATTGCGCCTGACTCTGCCGGCGCATGGCCTGATCGCTATCGTCGGCCCCAGCGGATCAGGCAAATCGACCTTGCTGCGCCGTCTCGCCGGGCTCGAATCGGGCGCAATGCCGACGCCGGAAACCCATCCCCTGGCCACTGGAGAAATCGCCTGGGTTTCGACGGACGCGTATGTGCCCGAAGGATCGCTGGCCGAAGCCATTTCGTGGAACGCCGGTGCGGTAGACCGGAACCGGCTGGAGGACGTCGCAAGCGCGATCGGGCTGCTCGACGACGCGCTGCTGCCAGGCGGCCTCGATGCCAGGCTGGACAAGGGCGGCGCCAACCTTTCGGGGGGCCAGCGGCTGCGCATCGCGGTTGCCCGTGCGCTGCTTTGCGGACGAGCCGTGCTGGCCGACGAACCGACTGCAAAGCTCGACCGCAATACGGCCGAGGCCGTGCGGCGCATGCTGGTCGAAATCTCAACGACGCGGCTGGTCGTTGTGGCGACACATGACCGGGACCTTTCCGCGGCCGCCGACACCATCGTCGATCTCGCTCGGGGCGACGCGGTCGAGGTGGCGGCATGAGCGCTGCGTTTCAGCCATCGAGCCGGAAGTCGTGGCGGCTGGCGACGGGCTTCGCCTTCGCCGCGCTGGCCTGCGCCACATTGCTGGGCGGCGTTTCCGCCTGGCTGCTGGGATCGGTGGCGATCGCCGGCCTTTCCGCCGCCGCCTTTACCTTCAACTTCCATATCCCGGCGGCTTTCATCAGGCTGTTCGCGATCGGCCGCACCGCGGCCCGCTATGGCGAGCGCCTGACCGGCCATCAGGCGGCGCTCGCCGACCAGTTATCGCGTCGCGTCGGGTTCTTCGCTGCCATGGCGGCGGCGCCGGCGGTTCGCCGGGCGGGCTGGCAATTCGGCGACGACGCGCGCCTTGCCGACTATCTCGACGACGTCGAGGACCTCGACTATGCCAGGCTGCGCGCCGGATTGCCGGCGCTGACGCTCGCCTGCGGCCTGACGGTCCTCATCGTGGGCTCAGCGGCGCTGGCGCCCTTGTCCCTCCTGCCGATCGGCCTTTTGCTACTTGCCATCCTGTTCATGGGGAACCGGGTAGCCAAGGCCGGCGCCCTGGCGTTGGGGCAGACCAGATCGCTGCGTCGCGGAGGCGCAAGCCGGCTTGGCGCGGCCATGGCGTCAGCCGTGCCGCTCAAGGCCGAGCGCGCCTGGAGCCACGAATGCGCCGAAGCGCTTGCGGCGCTCTCCGGCGCCGACGGCGAATTGCTTGCGCTCCGTCGGCTCCAGGCCCGGCTGGATATGATCGGCGCGGTCTTCGGCCCGGTCGCCGGCATCGGCGTCATGGCCGCCGCCTGGCATGCGGGACGGCTAGGCTCGGAGCTCCTCCTGCCCATGCTGCTTGCCTTCTCCTGGCTGGCGCTGGGCGAAGCGGTGAACGGCGCGTCGCGCATGCTCGTGGCCGTGCTGCGCCGCAATGCGGCGCGGGCGGAGGTCGATCAATGGACGCGAGGCGCTTCGCGCGACAGGCATGTGCCCACGCCCCGGTCGTTCGAGCCGCGCATGCTGCTCCATGGCGGGCTGCAGCGTCGCGCGCCCGACGGGCGGCCCATTGGAGCGCTGCTCGCGTTGCACCTTGAAAAGGGCCGGCCGACGATGCTTGCCGGGGCAAGCGGCTCGGGCAAGACCAGTCTGCTCAAGCAGATCGCCGGCTGGATCGGCGAGGATGGTTTTGCCGCAGGCGACCGCATCCTGTCGGCAGCTGAGCGGCGGGCGCTCGCGGCGCTCGTCCTGCACGACGCGGTCATCCTCGAGGACACCGTCCGCGCCAACCTCTTCGCCGGCGATGTCCCGGACGCAGCACTCTGGCGGGCGCTGGAAGCCGTCGAGATGGACAGCCGCATCCGCGAGGCCGGCGGGCTGGATGCCTGGATCAGGCAGGACAGGTTCTCGCTCGGCGAGGTGCAGCGCATCAATCTCGCGCGCGCCTGGCTGTCGTCCCGCCCGCTGATGCTGCTCGACGAGCCGACCGAGCATCTCGATGACGAGCAGGGCCAGCGCATTCTTGAGCGGCTGCTCGCCCACCTCGATGACCGGATCGTCGTCGTCTCGATCCATCGCGCGCCGCCGCTTCGCGATGTCCGCACCGTCGAGCTGCAACCGTAATCACGCCGCCGAGCTGTCCTGCTCCGCGGCATTGGGATCGCCCGGCGCCGTCGCCCAGGCGAGCTCGACCAGCGTCACGGTGCGCCGTCCGGTACCGTCGACCTGACAGACGATGAGCCCCTGCTCCTCGATATAGTCGAGCAATCGCCGTGCACGGCGCAGCGAATGCGAGCCATACGCGCGGGCGATGGCAGCATCACTAGGGCATGGCCAGCCCTCCTTCGCGGCGCGGGCGATCATCATGAACACGCCCTGCATGTCCTCCGGGAGCAGCGAGGCGCGCACGGAAACGTCCCGCCACGCATCGTCCTCGGCCATGTCGGAGCCGACGCCGGCGCGGGCCCGCGTCAGCATGCGGCGGAATTCCGCGAGGTCGGGCACGACCGAAGCCAGGCCCTCGATGCGGCAGCGGACCACGAACTCCTGGTAGAGCACGCCGATGACGCGGAAGCCCGCATCCGGCTCGGCCAGGATGGCGCGCAGGATGCGGTCCATCCGCTCGCGCCGCTCTGCGAGGTCCTCGGCGCTGGGCTGCGGCTCCGCCGGCTCGGGGCGGATGTCCAGCGGCGCGGCCTTGGCCGCCATCAGTTGGTCGAGCAGATCGGGCGAAGGCCGGCGCTGCGGCCTGACCGTCTCCGGCGGCGGCGCGGCAAGAATGATGGAGCGCGCATCCTCGAGCGCGGCTTCTGGCAGCGGCATCAGCCGCGGCGTGCCGTTGCGCGGGCTGGTTTCGGTCTGGCCGATGCGCACGCTGAGCGGACGGCGCGACAAGGCAGGCCCAAGCGCCATGAAATGCCCGCGCTCCAGGTCGCGAAATGCTTCGGCCTGCCGCCGCTCCATGCCGAGCAGGTCGGCCGCGCGCGCCATGTCGATATCGAGGAAGGTGCGGCCCATCAGGAAGTTGGAGGCCTCCGCCGCGACGTTCTTGGCAAGCTTCGCCAGCCGCTGCGTGGCGATGATGCCGGCAAGGCCGCGCTTGCGGCCGCGGCACATCAGATTGGTCATGGCGCCCAGCGAAAGCTTGCGTGCCTCATCCGAAACCTCGCCGGCGGCGGCCGGCGCGAAGAGCTGCGCCTCGTCGACCACGACGAGCATCGGGTACCAATGGTCGCGCGCGACCTCGAACAGCCCGCCGAGAAAAGCCGCGGCGCGCCGCATCTGGTTCTCGGCGTCGAGCCCTTCGAGGTTGAGCACTGTCGAGACGCGATGGATGCGCGCCCGCTCGCCGGCCGCCTGCAGGCCGCGCTCGGTATGCTCCTCCGCGTCGATCACCAGATGGCCAAAGCGTTCGCCCAGCGACACGAAGTCGCCTTCGGGATCGATGATCGTCTGCTGCACCCAGGGCGCGCTCTGTTCGAGCAACCGACGCAGCAGATGCGACTTGCCGGAGCCCGAATTGCCCTGCACCAGCAGGCGGGTCGCCAGCAATTCCTCAAGGTCGAGGGCCGCCGGCGCGCCTGCCGTGGTCTGCCCCATCTCGATTGCAACGGTCATATTTCGATTCGGATCGTCTCCCTGCGCGCGACGGGCTTACCAACCGGAGCGCCGCGCGTCGAGCACGGCCGGCGCCCGGTAACGCAATGTTCCACACCTATGGCCGAGCGTTAGCTCGTCTCAATAGGCGAGCATTAGCTCGCGAGCGGCGGTAGACTGTCGGCAATCGCACTGGTCGGACCACCATTTCGCTGGCGCAATTCCACCATTGGCGTATCATCTTTCCAAAGAGGGTTCACGGCGGGAGGAGGCTGATGAACGTCGCTTCAGAACTGCCCGCCGTGGATCCGACGGTGCAAGATGTTGTTTCGTCTGCCCTTTCGAAATTTCGCGCCGGTGACACGATCTCGACCCGCGCGATGATCGACGCCATCCGCCAATCTGACCCCGCCTGCGAGGACAGCGACGATCATCTGGTCGAGCTGATCGTCATGGCCGCCGTTGGTAAGACCATGGGCGTCGTCTTCGACCATCGCTCGCCCGACGAGCGATTGCCGCGGCTCTCATAGCGAGCCCGCCGGCTGAAGCCTTCCATCCACCGGGCGGAGCAAGGAGCGGTTTTGCCAACGCAGTCGCCGCCCGATAAGCCTAGCTTCCCAGTGGGTGCGGCATATAGCCGACAAAGCCGGCGATCTTCCAGCGCCCGCCGACCTTACGGCAGAAGTACAAGGTCTGCCACTTCAGCCGGTCGACGCCGCCATCGGCCTTGGCGACCGAGCCGTCGAACTTCTTGTGCAGCACCGCGCGATCGCCGTCGACGTCGATGTCGCGCATGTTGGTGACACGGAACAGCGCCTCGCGCAGCGGCTCGGCGAATTTCGTCGCCGCGGTTTCCTTGGCCTGCCGCAGCCATTCGTCGCGATAGATTTCGAGCCTTGGGAACTGCAGCCGCCAGGCATCGGCGTTGCTGAGGAAATGCGCATGCATGCCGAAGAAGCTCTCGGCGATGAAATCGTCCTCGACCATCGACCAGTCCTGTCCGAGGAAGGCATCGATGTCGCGCCGCACCAGCATTTCCCACAGCGCGTGACGGTCGGCATCGCCTTCCGGAAACGGGTTCTTGTCGAAGGTCATGCTGGATCTCCCCTCATATCTGCGCCGCCGGGCGGAGGCAGCGTCGAGCGCAACATGCTCACGCTTCTGTAATAAAGCAACATGGATTTCGAAAAAATGTTGCTTTCCGACATCGGCTCTAGGAGGATCGTGCCGACAAGCGTAGACGGCTATATGACCGGTCCCGTTCATTCGCCAAGAGGAGGCTCACTTGCCCAAGCAATGCTTTGGAAAATCGCATGTTCCGCTCTCGCCCGCCGTGCGGGCCGGCGATTTCGTCTATGTCTCCGGCCAGGTGCCTGTGGGCAGCGACGGGCTGGTGGTGAAGGGCGGCATCGCCGAGCAGACCGAGCAGGTGCTGCAGAACGTCAAGGCGGCGCTGGCGCTGGCCGGCTGCACCATGGACGATGTGGTGAAGACCACCGTCTGGCTGGAGGACGCGCGCGACTTCGGCACCTTCAACACCGTCTATGCGAAGCATTTCCCGAAGGATCCGCCGGCGCGGACCACGGTCGAGTCCCGCCTGATGATCGACATCAAGATCGAGGTCGAGGCGGTCGCCTACCGGCCGGTCTGATCGCCCCCGGTCTGATCGCTTGGAGCAATTCCAGGAAAAGTGCTTAGCGGCTTTCCGTCCGGAATTGCGCGAAACAAAGGGAGGGCATCGGTGCAGTTCAATTTCCTGATCAAGGGCGGGCGTGTCATCGATCCCGCATCGGGCCTGGACGCGCAGCGTGACGTCGCCATCGCCGGTGGCCGCGTCGCCGCGATCGACGCCGCAATCGATGCCGGAGCGGCGGGTGAAGTGGTCGATGCCAGGGACTGCATCGTCACGCCCGGCCTTATCGATCTTCACAGCCACGTCTATTGGGGCGGCACCTCGCTCGGCGTCGATGCCGACCGGCTCGCCGCCAAGAGCGGCACCACCACCTTCATCGACGCCGGCAGCGCCGGCGCCGGCAATTTCCTGGGCTTCCGCCGCCATGTCATCGAGCGCTCGAAGGTACGCATCCTGGCTTATGTCAACATTTCCTTCGCCGGCATATTCGGCTTCGCCAAGACCGTGTCCGTCGGCGAATGCAGCGATCTCAGGCTTTGCGAGCCGCGCGAGACGGTGGCCGCGGTGCGCGAGCACGCCGATGTCGTCGTCGGCGTCAAAGTCCGCTCCGGCAAGCATGCCGGCGGCACGAGCGGCATCGCGCCGGTCGACCTCGCGCTCGAAGCTGCCGACAAGGCCGGCCTGCCGCTGATGGCGCATATCGATGAGCCGCCGCCCGGCCGCTCGGAGGTGCTGCCCAGGCTACGGCGCGGCGACATCCTCACCCACTGCTTCCGGCCGTTCCCCAACGCGCCGGTCTTCGCCTCCGGCGCGGTGCGGCCCGACATGCGCCTGGCGCGCGAACGCGGCGTCATCTTCGACATCGGCCACGGCATGGGCTCCTTCGACTTCGAGGTGGCGAAGGCGATGCTCGCCGAGGGTCTCGCGCCAGACGTCATCTCGAGCGACGTGCATCTCTACTGCGTCGACGGCCCGGCCTTCGACATGCTGGTCTGCATGTCGAAGCTCATGGCGCTCGGCATGCCGCTGGTCGAGGTGCTGCGCGCGGCGACGGTGAACCCCGCTGAAGCGATTGCCCGGCCCGAGCTCGGTGCGCTGAAGGTCGGCGGCATCGGCGATGTCGCGGTGCTCAGGCTTCAGCAGGGCCGTTTCACCTTCGTCGACGCGGTCGGTGCATCATTGGTCGCGGACCAGCGCCTGGTCTCCAACGGCATCGTCATCGGCGGCAAATGGTGGCCGAACGAAGCGCCCGACCAAAACGAGACCGAACGCTTCGAAGCGCATGCGCACCATACCCATGTGGATGTGGCGGCCAGGCATTTCGGGCGGTGATCTCCCCCCTTGAGGGGG
>CCNB01000043.1:618621-673154 GCA_000824785.1 Mesorhizobium plurifarium
CGACAGAGGGGGTCGCCTCGCGTGGAGCGCCAACCCTCATCTGCCACAAAAAGCCGAGCCCAGTCGGACCGCCCCCCTCTGCCCTGCCGGGCATCTCCCCCTCGAGGGGGGAGATCGCAGCTTCACCGCCGCGCATTGCTCGGCTCGCCGTAAACCGGCGTCGCAATCCCCTCCATCCGCGCCTTGAGCTGCAGCGCCACATACTTCGAATAGAACCGCGACAATGCGAGGTTGCCGCCGTGGAACCACAGCGCTTCCTGCGCCGTCGGCTTCCACATGTTGCGCAGCTCGCCCTGCCACGGACCGGGATCGCCCTTCACGCCGGAGCCGAGGCCCCAGCACGGGCCGACCTTGTCGGCGACCTCACGCGAGACGATCCCTGCCACCGTCTCGTTCATCGACTGGTAGCCGGTGCAGCAGACGATGGCGTCGACGGCGAGCTCGCTGCCGTCCTCGAACAGGATACCGTCCGGCGTCAGCGACTTGGTGCCGACGCCGCTTTTCACCGCGATCTCGCCGTTCAGGATCAGCTCGCAGGCGCCGACGTCGATGTAATAGCCCGAGCCGGTGCGATAGGCCTTCATCAACAGTCCGGTTTCGTCCTCGCCGAAGTCGATGGCGAAGCCGCTGTCGCTGAGACGCTTGTAGAAATCCGCGTCGCGCGCCCTGATCACGTCGTAGAGCGCTCGCTGGCCCTTCGGTACCAGCGCGAACGGCGTCGAGGCGACGATCATGTCGGCCTTGTCGGTGGTGATGCCGCGCGCCAGCGCCTTTTCCGAGAAGATCTCGAAGCCGACATCCATCAGCGTGTCGGATTTCACCACCGTGGTCGGCGAGCGCTGGATCATGGTGACCTTGGCGCCCGCTTCCCAGAGGTCGACGCTGACATCATGGCCCGAGCTTGCCGCGCCGATAACGGCGACGCGCTTGCCGCGGAATTTCTCGCCGGTGGAATACTGGCTGGAATGCAGGAGCTCGCCTTTGAAGCTGTCGGCGCCCGGCAATTCGATCTGTCGCGGCGGCCCGTAAGCGCCGGTGGCGAAGACGATGTGCTTCGGCTTCAGCGTGATGCGCTGGCCGACGCGATCGACCACCACGGTCCAGACCTTTTCGGCCTCGTCATAGGCGGCGCTGATGCATCTGGTGGCGACCCAATAGTTCAGCTCCATGACGCGCGTATACATTTCCAGCCAGTCGCCCATCTTGTCCTTGGGCGTGAAGACCGGCCAGTTTTCCGGGAATGGAATATAGGGCAGATGGTCGTACCAGACCGGATCGTGCAGCACGAGCGAGCGATAGCGGTTGCGCCAGGAATCACCGGCGCGCGCGTTCTTCTCGATGACAAGGGTGGGCACGCCGAGCTGCCGCAGGCGGGCGCCGAGCATGATGCCGCCCTGCCCGCCGCCGATCACCAGGCAATAGGGCTGTTCATGCACACCCAGATCGCGCGCCTCGCGCGCCCGCGCTTCCGCCCAGGTCTCGCGCTTGGGGTCGGCCTTGTGGCGGATGCCGAGCGGCCGCGCCGGGCCTTTCCGCTCCTCGAAACCCTTCAACTCGCTCATCGCCGTGAACAGAGTGCGGCAGCGGCCGTCCTTGAGCCGCAGGATGCCCTCGCCGCGCGCCACCGTCGTCTCGAAGGTGAACCAGGCTTCGACGGTGCCGTCGTCGACGCTTGGCTCGCCGGACACCCGCCAATGCGACGGCTGCGCCGACGGCAGCGTGGCCTTCAGCATCTCGCGGATCGCGGCCTGCCCCTCCATGGTCTTGATGTTCCATGTGAAGGTCAAAAGATCGCGCCAGTAGCAATCCTCCACGAAAAGGCCGGTCGCCGCCTCGATATCGCCGGCCTCGAGCGCCCGACCGAAGGAGCCGAGCCAGGTAGCCGCCTGTTGCGATGGTGCGATGTCGAGCATTTTTGTCCTTCCCTTTGAATGTCGATCGGCACGACCGGTTTTCGCCGATTGCGTCGAAAAGTGCGCCTTGAGGCGGTCGAGATTCGGGGCAGGCCGAGTCGAAAATGGTGGGTTCTGAGAACCGGAGCGGAGCGTACTTAACGTACGTGAGCACCGGAAGCGCAGGAACCCGCCATTTGCAGGCCGGCCTCACCCGAATATCGGCCGTCTCAATCTCCCAGCGGCTCCATCTCCTTACCTGTCCGATGGATCTGGGCGTTGTATTTGATGCGGCGCACCGTCTCGCGCGCCGGACCGTCGATCCTGTAGGCGGTCGCCACCGCGAGCAGATCGATGGCCGCGAGGAAGGCGTAGCGGGAAGCGGTCGGCTTCAGCGTATCGGGATATTCCGGAACAGCCATCGTCAGCCGCACATCGCAGACGCGTGTCAGTTCAGTGTCGGGTGCCGTCACGCAGATCGCATTGGCGCGGTAGTGCTTGGCGAGCTCCACCGCTTCGATCACCTCGCGCGTGCGGCCGGTGGCCGAGATCGCGATGACCAGGTCGCCGGGCTTCAGCGTCGAGGCGGTCATGCGCATCAGATACGGATCGCATTGCGCGCTGATGGTGATGCCGTAGCGGAACAGCCGGTATTGCGTCTCCTGCGCCAGCGCCGACGAGCTGCCGCCGAGGCCGAACACCGTCACCTGCCGCGCCTTGGCGATCAGCTCCGCCGCCTTTTGCAACTGTCCCGGATCGATCTGCCGCTCGGCCTCCTGAAGCGCGCGCCGCGCCTCGCCGAAGACGGCGTTCCAGAACGGCATACCGCTGTCGCCGTTTGCGGGTTGCGGCTTAGTGGCGAGATAAAGCGCGCCGACGACAAGGCTCTGCGCCAGCTTCAGCTTGAAGTCGCGCACGCCGTCGCAGCCGATGGCGCGGCAGAAACGGGTCACCGTCGGCTCGCTGACTCCGGCGCGCTGGGCAAGCGCGGCATTGGAAGCATCGACCGCATATTTGACGTCGTCGAGCACGACATCGGCGACGCGGCGCTCGGCCGGCCGCAGCTCCGCATAGCTGTCCTTCACCTGCGAGATGATATCGGGAATGCGCCTGACATGGTCGTGCCGGCCGCCGTCTTCGTCGGTCGTTCGCAACACCTGGCTGTCAGCTTCGGTCATTGGCCAGTCCTCCCCAGCCCGCTTCGGGACCTGTCATCTTCGCGATTATCCGCCTGCTGGCCATAGGCAATCAACCGAAGCGAGTATGTAGGAAAGTAACACACATCGCAAGGGATCATAAAGGTGATAAAAATCAGAAGTTTAGATAAAATCTGATGGAAGCTGATTGCTTCCGCCATCCGTCGCCGCTTGACAGTAAAGTAGGATAGTTACAGACTGATTTTGCGGACAGATGGGGCCTCCGGCAACCCATCGCGCAGTCTCCGAGGGGGAGCATGAGTACGGCAAGCGCAAGAACGCCGAAGCTCGGCGTGCAGGCAGCGACGAAGGTCTATCAGACGGGCTCCGGCGATCTGCTGGCGCTGGATCGCTGCAGCCTCGATGTGCAATCCAACGAGATCGTTTCGATCGTCGGTCCCTCCGGCTGCGGCAAGACCACGCTGTTGTGGTCGATGTCGGGCCTGCATCGGCTGACAGGCGGCTCCATCCTGCTCGACGGCAAGGAGATCACCGGGCCGCGCCCCGAAATCGGCATCGTCTTCCAGGAAGCGAACCTGCTTCCGTGGCGCAATCTCGACGCCAACATCAACTTCCCCTTCGAGATCAAGGGCGAGAAGCCGGATCGCGCCTGGATCGCGCATCTGTTGAACCGCGTCGGGCTCGACGGCTTCGGCGGCAAGTTCCCGCGCGAGCTTTCCGGCGGCATGCAGCAGCGCGCCGCGATCGTGCGCGCGCTGGCGCTGAAGCCTTCGGTCCTCCTGATGGACGAGCCCTTCGGCGCGCTCGACAGCTTTACCCGCGAGGAGATGAACCGCCTCGTCGAGGAGATCTGGCTCGACACCAAGACCACCATCGTCTTCATCACCCACAGCATCGAGGAAGCGATCTTCCTCTCCGACCGCGTGGTGGTGCTGACGACACGGCCCGGCCACGTCGCCAAGATCTACGACGTGCCGTTCCAGCGGCCGCGTTCGCTGGAGATCATGGCGACGAAGGAAGTCTTCGATCTCACCAACAAGATCAAGATGGACATCGTCGGCGAGCGCGTCCGGCCAAAGACGCCGGAACGGCCATCAGCCGAAATCGTGAGGATCAGGCCGTGAGCGGAGGCGACGCCATTCCGGAATTCTCGAAAGCCAAATCGGGAGATGGGCAGGACGTCAGCCTGACCAACCTGTCCGCCTTCGCCAGCGGCCCCGGCATCAAATCCGGCGGCGAGGTGGCCGCGATCCTTGCCGTTGCCGTGGTCATCATCGGCGGCATCGAGCTGGCGTTGCGCGTCTTCCATGTGCCGCAATACATCATGCCGCCGCCGAGCTCGATCGTTTACGCCCTGTTCGACGAGTTTCCGCTGATCGCCCCGCATCTTGGTTACACGCTGGTCGAGCTTGTCTCGGGCTTCGCCATCGGCGCCGTCGTCGGCCTGGTGATGGCCGCGGTGATTACCCAGTTTCCCTTCGCCGAAAAGATCGTCGCCCCTTATATCCTGATCCTCGTCACCACGCCGATGCTGGCGCTGGTGCCGCTGCTCATCCTGCGCTTCGGCTTCGGCTACACGCCGCGCATCATCGCGGTCGCCCTGGCTGCCGGCCCGATGGTGATGATCAACGCCGCCACCGGTTTCCGCCGCGTCGACAGCGCCAAGATCGCCTTGGCCCGCTCCTATGGCGCGAGCACGCTGCAGATCTTCTGGAAGATCCGCGCGCCGATGGCGCTGCCGATGATCCTGGTCGGCCTGATGATCGGCGCGATCTTCGGGCTCCTCACCGCCGTCGGCGCCGAGATGGTCGGCGGCGGCTTCGGCCTCGGCAACCGGCTGACCTCCTATTCGTCGATGATCCAGATGCCGCAATTCTTCGCGGTGGTGCTGATCCTGTCGACGCTCGGCATCCTGATCTACGTGCTGTTCTTCCTGATCGGCAAGAAATGGGCGAGCTGGGAGACATAAGCGAAAAGACGGGGTCGCCCGGGAGGCGGGCGAAGGCAAGGCAAGCGATCAATAAGGGCAATCAACAAAAGGGGAATGCCATGACCAACGACAATCCGATCCATTCCAGCGTACCGGCCGGCATCAGCCGCCGCTACTTCCTGCAGGTGACGGCGGCGGGCGTCGTGACCGCCACCGCGCTCGGCACGTCCGGCCTGAAGGCCAGGGCGGCGGGCTATGAGAAATTCACCTGGATCTCGCCGCGCGGCACGCTCGAAGTGCTGGACGACTATCCCTACTGGTCGGCCAAGAAAGCCGGCTACTTCGGCGACCTCGCCACCGACATGCAGCCCGGCCCGTCGGACGGCACCGCGACGGTGAAGTTCGTCGATGTCGGCCAGGCCGACATGGGCTTCCCCTCGCCCGGTGTCTTCTCCTTCGCCATCCAGAACGGCATGAAGCTGAAGTCCGTCTTCCACATGGGCGCGCGCGACACCTTCAGCATCGCCTTCCGCAAGGGCCAGGGCACCAAGAACCTTAAGGACCTCGAAGGCAAGACCATCCTGCTCGGCTCCGCCGCCTGGCAGGCGATCGTCGATCCGCTGCTGGCAGCCCAGGGCGTCGACATCAAGAAGGTGAAATATGTCGAGGCCGGTTGGCCGACCTGGGGTACCGCGCTTGCCGGTGGCCAGGGTGATGCGGCGCTCTCCTGGGAGGGCCTGCGCGCCGAATGGATCGCCAAGGGCCTCGACTTCGAGTACTGGCTGGGCGTGCAGAATTCCAAGCTGCCCGCCAATACTTTCGTCGTGCGCGCCGCCGACCTCGAGGACGCCGACAAGAAGGCCTTCCTGGAAAAATATCTGCGCGGCTGGGCGATGGGCCTCGAATTCGGCTATCAGAACCCGCGCGCCGCGGTCGAAGCGGTGTTCGAGCAGTTCCCGACCCTGGCCAAGAACCTCGGCCCCGAGCTCGGCACCACCTCGATCCTGCAGCAGATCAACGTCTTCCGCGGCGACATGGACAAGCGCGGCGGCTGGGGCTCGCACGACATGGCGAGCTGGCAGGGCTTCTTCGACGAGATCCTGAAAATTGGCCAGATCACCGCGCCGGTGAAGGCCGAGGACGTCTGCACCAACGACCTGATCCCGGCCGCCAACGATTTCGACAAGGCCAAGGTCAAGGCTGACGCCGACGGCGTGAAACTGTCGGAAGGCTTCGCCGCGCTCGACGTCGACAAGATCAAGGCGCACCTGTTCGATTCGGCGGTGAAGTGAGAGGGCTGGCTCCTTTCCTCTCCCTCCGGAGGGGGGAGAGGTGGCGCCGCGAAGCGGCGACGGAGTGGGGGAAGGCGTTCGCCAGGCGGGTAATCGTCGCAAGACAGGCACAATCAGGTGAGCAAGAAAACCTCAGGCACGCGGCGAAGGTCGACCCCCACTCCGTCGAGCTTCGCTCGACACCTCTCCCCCGATCGACGGGGGAGAGGAAGGGGCCGGGTAATGAGCGGCGATCGATCGCCGCCCATGATTGAATCAAGAAATTAGGGAGGCTGACATGGCCGGCAAAGTAAGAATCCTGGTGGTTGGTCTGGGCAACATGGGCGCCTCCCATGCCAGCGCCTATCACCGCTCCGACGGCTTCGAGATCGTCGGCATCATGAGCCGCAACATCAAGAGCAACAAGAAGATCCCGAAAGAACTCGCAGGCTACCCGCTCTACGAGGATTTCGACCTGGCCCTGAAGGAGACCAGGCCGGACGCGGTCTCGATCAACAGCTGGCCGAACACGCACGCCGAATACGCGCTGAAGGCGATCGCCGCCAACTGCCATGTGTTCATGGAAAAGCCCTTGGCAACCAACATCGCGGACGCCGAGAAGGTGGTGGCCGCGGCGCGCGCCAAGAACCGCAAGCTGGTGCTGGGCTATATCCTGCGGGTGCACCCGTCCTGGATCAAATTCATCGAGGTCGGCAAGACGCTCGGCAAGCCGCTGGTGATGCGCCTCAACCTCAACCAGCAGAGCAGCGGCACCGCCTGGCACTGGCACAAGAACCTGATCGACTCGCTGATCCCGATCGTCGACTGCGGCGTCCATTATGTCGACGTCATGTGCCAGCTGACCGGCGCCAAGCCGGTGCGCGTGCATGGCATCGGCGCAAAACTCTGGGCCGAGGCCGACAAGCAGAATTACGGCCATTTGCACGTCACCTTCGATGACGGCTCGGTCGGCTGGTACGAAGCAGGCTGGGGCCCGATGATGAGCGAGACCGCCTATTTCGTGAAGGACGTGGTTGGCCCGAAGGGCGCGGTCTCGATCGTCGCCGGCCAGGGGGCAAGCAGCGCCAAGGAGGCGGAGGAGGTGTCCGATTCCGCCGACATCGACCGCCACACCAAGACCGACGCGCTGAAGATCCACTATGCGCAGGTCGACGGCGACAAGAATTTTGCCAAGCCGGACGAGATCGTCAGCATGGAGGACGAGCCCGGGCACCAGGAACTCTGTGACCGCGAGCAGGCCTTCTTCCTGCGCGCCATCCGCGAGGACCTCGACTTGACCGAGCAGATGGATGCCGCGGTCAACAGCCTGCGCATCGTGCTGGCCGCCGAGCAGAGCATCGCGGAAAAACGCACCGTCGAGTTGGCGTGAAGACTCACAGCCACGGTCACGCCACGCCCCCTCATCCGGCCTCTGCGCGGCCACCTTCTCCCCAGCAGGGAGAAGAGAGAAGCGCCTGCGCCGACAATCTCCTTTCCCCGCCGGGGAGAGGTCAGCCGAGCGAAGCGGAGGCTGGTGAGGGTGAGCCACTCTCAGCCTTCAGCGAGAACCTAACGGGAGGAAACACATGGCCGCGATTTCGGAGAGCCTGCTCGAAACCTACACCAATTCCGACGCGCTCGGCTTGGCGGACTTGGTGAAGCGCGGCGAGGTTTCTCCGGCCGAGCTGGTCGAGGCGGCGATCACCGTGATCGAGCGCCTGAACCCGGAACTCAACGCTGTCGTCCATCGTCTCTACGACATGGCGCGCACCCAGGCGGCGACGGTGGACAAGAACGCGCCCTTCGCCGGCGTGCCCTATCTGCTCAAGGAGCTCGCCTCGTCCTGGAAGGGCGCGCCCAACACCAACTCCTGCCGCTACCTCAAGGACTTCGTCGCCGATTCCGACAGCGAGGTGGTACGCCGCATAAAGGCCGCCGGCCTGGTGCTCGTCGGCAAATCCAACGCGCCCGAGAATGGCTGGTCTATCACAACCGAGCCAAAGCTTTACGGCACGACGAAGAACCCGTGGAAGCAAGGCATCACGCCGGGCGGCTCGAGCGGCGGCGCCGCGGCCGCGATCGCGTCGTGCATGGTGCCGATCGCCGAAGCGAGCGACGGCGCCGGCTCGATCCGCGTGCCGGCATCCTGCTGCGGCATCGTCGGTCTGAAACCGTCGCGCGGCCGTGTCAGCCTCGCCCCCTTCGGTGATTATTGGTATGGCGGCGCCTATTTCCTCTGCTGCTCGCGCACCGTGCGCGACACCGCCGCCTATCTCGATGCGGTGGCCGGCGCCCTGCCCGGCGACGCCTACACGCCGCCGGTTCCCACTGACAGTTGGCTGAACCTTTCCGCGCGTGCGCCGAAGAAACTGCGCATCGGCTTCACCATCACGCCACCGAACGGCACGGCGATCGATCCCGAAGTCAAGGCGACCGTGCTCTCTACGGTCGCCGCGCTCGAACGCCTCGGCCACGCCATCGAGGAACATGACATGCCGCTCGATGCCGACGCGGTATGGAGGACCTACACCGACATGACCTGCGTCCAGACGGCGGCGACTTTCGATTTCCTGGAGACGCTGGTCGGCCGCCCAGTCACCACGAACGATGTCGAACCGCTGACCTGGGCGATCATCCAGCGCGGTCGCGCGACCAGCGGCATCAAGCATATCTCCGATGTAGAGCAACTGAGGTTGATCGGCCGCGACATTGTCGGCGACCTCAACGCCTACGACATCTTCATCACCCCGACGCTGACGCAGCTGCCGCGTCCGCTCGGCTATTACGACATGTCGGAAACCGATCTCGACCGCTACAACGCCAAATGGGGCGACGCGGTCTTCAACTTCCCGTTCAACATCTCCGGCCTGCCGGCGATCTCGCTGCCGCTCGGGCAGTCGGCCGGCGGCGTGCCGATCGGCGTGCAGCTCGTCGGCCGCTACGGCGACGAGGCGACGGTGCTGGCGCTATCATCGCAGCTGGAAGGGGAGATGCCGTGGAAGGACCGGCGGCCGGCGCTGTAAACAGAGCAGCTCGATCGGGATCAGCGCACCAATAAACGGGCCTTGCCCGGCAGGGCAATGAGGGGCAGCACTAACCTGTGGCATTTGGCCGTAACGCACGCTTCCTAAGCAGCTGAGCTTTCGTTGATCAAGCCGAGCTGTCTGGCACAACGCATAAGCCTGCCAACCTGTCCACGTCGGATCGAGTGGTGCCCATTCGCGTAAAGCTCAGTGATCCAATCTTCGTCATCTTCACTCAGATCCAATCGCGCTTCATAGCAATTTCGCAGCAAGCGGCTGATGCTAAAACCACGGTACTCAGCCACCAGGACTAGGCTGTCTCTCACCTCGAGCAGTTTCTCGACCTGTCGAGTAGTCAGCTCGTCGTCAACATAGCCAATTATGCTTTCGACGAACCCCGTCTCCCATTCGGTCAGTGCTTCACGCTCGGATGCAAACAATAACTTGCAATAGATCGCGCAGCGGCGGTGTCTTTGCGGATACGCTCAATCTCACTCCAAGATGCCATATGCCATCTCCGACTATCCGGTCGCAGCACAACAAGGACAAACTGTGGATAATTGCGGGGATAATATTTAGGTGAGTCGTCGCCTAAGGGAAAGAGCAACTGCGGATAGCTCACCTTGGCAAACGCGTTCAACGACCGAATAGTCAGGCCAAAACCCCTATAAAATTCCTATATCTTTCTCATCCGCCCCGTCTCGAACCTTTATGGCGAGCGGGTCCATATTTCCTTCGAAAAACGCTTTGATCGCCGTCGTCGCCAAGGTGATGTGCGCGCGCGTGCAGTTTCGAGCTCGCCACTGCGAGCCGCAAACACCAAGTGGAAACAAGGAAGACCTGCAATGGACCTTATAGTTCTCGGGATCGGGATATTATTCTTCACCCTGTCCTTAGCCTACGTCAAAGCCTGCGACATCATTTGAGCGGAAGGGCCGGATCATGCTTCTCGACTACATTCTCGGCGGCGCGGTGACCTTGTTCCTGCTCGCCTATCTCACCTACGCCCTCATCCGCCCAGAACGCTTCTGATCGGCGCACGGAAGGTCACATCATGACAATCAACGGCTGGATACAGATCCTCGTCTATTGCGGGATCTTGGCTTTGCTCGTGAAGCCGCTCGGCTTCTATATGTACCGCGTCTTCAGCGGCGACCGCACATTGCTGTCGCCGGTGCTCGTCCCGATCGAGCGCGGCCTCTACCGCCTCGCCGGAACCAGCGAGAAGGAAGAACAGCACTGGGCCGTCTATGCGGCCGGCATGCTGCTCTTCAATCTCGCCGGTTTCCTCGTCCTTTACGCGCTGCAGCGGCTGCAGGGCGCCCTGCCCTACAACCCCGCCGGCATGACCGCGGTCGAGCCTGGGCTTGCCTTCAACACGGCCGTCAGTTTCGTCACCAATACCAACTGGCAGAACTACGGCGGCGAAAGCACGATGTCCTACCTCGTGCAGATGGCCGGCCTCACCGTGCAGAACTTCGTCTCGGCCGCCACGGGCGTTGCCATCGCCATTGCGCTCATCCGCGGCTTCGCCCGCGCTTCGGGCAAGTCGATCGGCAACTTCTGGGTCGACCTCACCCGCTGCATGCTCTACGTGCTCCTGCCGCTCTGCATCGTGCTGACGCTGGTCTATGTCTGGCTCGGCATTCCGCAGACGCTTGGGCCTTATGTCGACGCCACCACGCTGGAAGGCGCCAAGCAGACCATCGCGCTTGGGCCGGTCGCCTCGCAGATCGCCATCAAGATGCTGGGCACCAATGGCGGCGGCTTCTTCAACGCCAACGCAGCGCATCCATTCGAGAATCCGGACGCGATCTCGAACCTGATTCAGATGCTGTCGATCTTCGCGATCGGCGCCGCGCTCACCAACGTCTTCGGCCGCATGGTCGGCAGTGAGCGCCAGGGCTGGGCGATCCTGGCCTCTATGGGCGTGCTGTTTCTCGTCGGCGTCGCCGTCTGCTACTGGGCCGAGGCCGCGGGCAACCCGCTGGTCCATGCTCTCGGCATCGACGGCGGCAACATGGAAGGCAAGGAGACGCGCTTCGGCATCGCCGCCTCGGCGCTGTTTGCCGTCATCACCACGGCTGCCTCCTGCGGCGCCGTCAACGCCATGCATGACAGCTTCACCGCGCTTGGCGGCATGATCCCGCTCATCAACATGCAACTCGGCGAGGTCATAGTCGGCGGCGTCGGCGCCGGCTTCTACGGCATCCTGATGTTCGTCGTCGTCGCCGTCTTCGTCGCCGGCCTGATGGTCGGCCGCACGCCCGAATATCTCGGCAAGAAGATCGAGGCCAAGGAGGTCAAGATGGCGATGCTCGCCATCCTCTGCCTGCCGCTGGCGATGCTGATCTTCACGGCCATCGCCGTGGTCCTGCCGAGCGCCGTGGCTTCGATGGCCAATGGCGGCCCGCACGGCTTCGCCGAGGTGCTTTACGCCTATACCTCGGCGGCCGCGAACAACGGCTCGGCCTTCGGCGGCCTCTCGGGCAACACGCCCTGGTACAACATAACGCTGGGCATCGGCATGCTGATGGGCCGCTTCCTGGTCATCATCCCGGCTTTGGCCATCGCCGGCTCGTTGGCCGCCAAGAAGACCGTCCCCGCTTCGGCCGGCACCTTCCCGACCGACGGCATGCTGTTCGTCGGCCTGCTGGTCGGCGTCATCATCATCGTCGGCGGCCTCACCTTCTTCCCGTCGCTCGCCGTCGGTCCGATCGTCGAGCATCTGGCGATGATCCATGGACAGACCTTCTGAGATGACCATGCCCCGCTTCAACGACATACGTCGCAACGACCGTCACCAGACCGGTGACGGAGCGCCCGACAACGGAAAGGACGAGAAGCCTCGTCCTTTCCCGACCCTTTCAACCTTTCTCGGCATGGCGGCCGTGCTGTTCGTGCTGTGGCTGCTGGCCACCGGCCTTCCGCACCTGTTCCCGAAGACCGAACACCCGGCGCCGTCCAACATAACCGATACTGGAGCCCAAAAATGAGCCAGTCCAAATCCGCCAGCATCATGGATGCGCGCATCCTGGTGCCCGCCATCGGCGGCGCCTTCCGCAAGCTTGACCCGCGCACGCTGGTCAAGAACCCGGTGATGTTCGTCGTCGCGGTCGTCTCGCTGCTCACAACCGTGCTTTTCGTCCGCGACCTGGTCACCGGCGGCGGCGATCTCGGCTTCACGCTGCAGATCATCATCTGGCTGTGGTTCACCGTGCTGTTCGCCAATTTCGCCGAGGCCGTGGCCGAGGGCCGCGGCAAGGCGCAGGCCGACTCGCTGCGCAAGGCGCGCACCGAGACTCAGGCCAAGCTGCTCAACAACGGCGACCGCACCAAATTCAAACTGGTGCCGGGCACCAGCCTGAAGGTCGGCGATGTCGTGCTGGTCGAGGCCGGCGACATCATCCCGTCCGACGGCGAGGTGATCGAAGGCGTCGCCTCGGTCAACGAGGCGGCGATCACCGGCGAATCCGCGCCCGTCATCCGCGAATCCGGCGGCGACCGTTCGGCCGTCACCGGCGGCACCCAGGTTCTGTCCGACTGGATCCGCGTGCGCATCTCCGCCGCGTCCGGCCAGACCTTCCTCGACCGCATGATCTCGCTGGTCGAGGGTGCGGAGCGCCAGAAGACGCCGAACGAGATCGCGCTCAACATCCTGCTGGTCGGCATGACGCTGATCTTCGTGCTGGCGACCGCAACCATTCCGAGCTTCGCCTCCTATTCGGGCGGCTATATCCCGGTGACGATCCTCGTCGCCCTGTTCGTCACGCTGATCCCGACCACGATCGGCGCGCTGCTCTCGGCCATCGGCATCGCCGGCATGGACCGCCTGGTGCGCTTCAACGTGCTCGCCATGTCCGGCCGCGCCGTCGAAGCCGCCGGCGACGTCGACACGCTCCTGCTCGACAAGACCGGCACCATCACCCTCGGCAACCGCCAGGCGACCGAGTTCCGCCCGGTCACGGGCGTCACCGAGCAGGAACTGGCCGACGCCGCCCAGCTTGCCTCGCTGGCCGACGAGACGCCGGAAGGCCGCTCGATCGTCGTGCTGGCGAAGGAGAAATACGGCATACGCGCTCGCGACATGGCAACGCTGCACGCCACCTTCGTGCCCTTCACCGCGCAGACCCGCATGAGCGGCGTCGACATCGACGGCTCCTCGGTGCGCAAGGGCGCGGTCGATGCGGTGCTCGCTCATGTCAATCAGGCGACCGTCGCCGCTCACGGCACGCGTCCCACCGGCGACGCCATCCGCTACCTGCAGGCTGTTGCCGACGAGATCGCCAAGGCCGGCGGCACGCCGCTGGCGGTCGAGCGCGACGGCCGCCTGCTCGGCGTCGTCCACCTCAAGGATATCGTCAAGGGCGGCATAGCCGAGCGTTTCGCCGAGCTGCGCAAGATGGGCATCCGCACCGTGATGATCACTGGCGACAACCCGCTCACCGCGGCGGCGATCGCCGCCGAGGCCGGCGTTGACGACTTCCTTGCCCAGGCGACGCCCGAGAACAAGCTGTCGCTGATCCGCGAGGAGCAGGCCAAGGGCAAGCTGGTCGCCATGTGCGGCGACGGCACCAACGATGCGCCGGCGCTGGCCCAGGCCGATGTCGGCGTCGCCATGAACACCGGCACGGTCGCCGCGCGCGAGGCCGGCAACATGGTCGACCTCGACAGCGACCCGACCAAGCTGATCGAGATCGTCGAGATCGGCAAGGCGCTGCTGATGACGCGCGGCTCGCTGACCACCTTCTCGATCGCCAACGACGTGGCCAAATACTTCGCCATCATCCCGGCGATGTTCGCGGTCTTCTACGTCGCGCCCGGCCAGTCCACCGGTCCGCTGCAGGCGCTCAACATCATGCACCTGGCGACACCGCAGAGCGCCATCCTGTCGGCCATCATCTTCAACGCGCTGATCATCATCGCGCTGATCCCGCTGTCGCTGAAAGGCGTGAAATACCGTGCCATCGGCGCCGGCTCGCTGCTCACCCGCAACCTGCTGATCTACGGCCTCGGCGGCATCATCGTGCCGTTCGCCGGCATCAAGGCGATCGAACTGATCGTCACGGCCCTCGGCCTCGCATAAGGATTTGCCCCCATGTTCAAGCAACTCAGACCCGCTCTTGTCATGATCGTCTTCTTCACGGTGCTGACCGGCCTCATCTATCCGATCGGCATGACCGGCATCGCCCAGGCGCTGTTCCCGAGCCAGGCCAATGGCAGCCTGATCACCAGGGACGGCAAGGTGATCGGCTCCAGCCTGATCGGACAGGCCTTCGCCGGCGACCGCTATTTCCACGGCCGGCCATCGGCGGCAGGTGACGGCTACAACGCGGCCTCCTCCAGCGGCTCGAATCTCGGCCCGACCAATCCCAAGCTCATCGACCGCATCAAGGGCGACGCCGAGAAGCTGAAGGCCGAAAACCCTGATGCACCGGTGCCGATGAACCTCGTCACCACCTCCGGCAGCGGCCTCGATCCCGACATCAGCCCCGAGGCCGCCTATTTCCAGGTGCCGCGTGTCGCCAAGGCCCGCGGGGTGGACGAGGCCAAGGTGAAGGCGCTCGTCGACAGCCATGTCGAGGATAGCGAGCTTGGCGTCCTCGGCGAACCGGCGATCAATGTGCTGGCGCTGAACCTTGCGCTGGACGAGCTGAAATAATCCGCCCGCGCCGGGGATCGACACGGTCCCCGGCGCAATTCATGATTGGACTGATGCCGGACGACAGGACCGACCCCGAGAACCGCCCCTCTCCCGACGCGCTGCTGGAGCATGCCGAGCGCGAGGGTCGGGGCCGCCTGCGCATATTTCTCGGCGCAGCGCCCGGCGTCGGCAAGACCTACGAGATGCTGATGGCGGGCCGCGCCCGCCGCGCCGACGGCGTCGATGTCGTGATCGGCGTCGTCGAGACGCATGGTCGTAAGGAAACCCAGGCCCTGGTCGACGGCTATGAGGTGATCCCGCGCCGCCTGGTCGACTATCGCGGCCAGACCTTGGACGAGATGGACATCGACGCCATCCTGAAGCGGCGCCCCGCGCTTGTCCTGGTCGACGAGCTTGCTCACACCAACGCGCCGGGCAGCCGGCACCCCAAGCGTTATCTCGACGTCCAGGAGATCCTTGCGCAAGGCATCGACGTCTACACCACGCTCAACATCCAGCATGTGGAAAGCCTGAACGACGTCGTCGCCCAGATCACCCGCGTCAGAGTGCGTGAGACGGTTCCCGATTCCATCATCGACGAGGCCGACGACATCGAGGTCATCGACCTCACCCCCGACGACCTGATCAAGCGGCTGCACGACGGCAAGGTCTATTTCCCCAACACCGCGCAGCGCGCTATCGAGAACTATTTCTCGCCGGGCAATCTGACGGCGCTGCGCGAGCTGGCCCTGCGCCGCACCGCCCAGCGCGTCGACGAGCAGCTGCTCAACCACATGCAGTCGCACGCCATTCCGGGACCGTGGGCGGCCGGCGAGCGGGTTCTCGTCTGCGTCGACTCGCGGCCCGGTGGGGCGGCCCGCATCCGCTATGCGCGAAGGCTCGCCGACCGGCTGCGCGCGCCCTGGACGGCGCTGCATGTCGACACGCCGCGCCTCGCGGGCCTGTCCGAGGAGGACAAGGACCGCCTGGCCAGGAACCTGCGTCTCGCCGAGCAGCTCGGCGCCGAGATCGCCACCATTCCCGGCCAGAACGTCGCTCAGGACATCGTGCGCCACGCGACGGCGAACAACTTCACCCATATCGTCATCGGCCGGCCGACCCGCTCGCGCTGGCGCGAGCTGATCGAGGGCTCGCTTACCTATGACCTGATCCGCAATGCCGGCGACATCAGCGTCCACGTCATCTCGGGCGCCGAGCGCGATGACGACGCTCCGCCGGCGCGGGTGAAGGCGGCGCCCGAGCAGAAACCTTTCCAGATCTGGCCCTATCTGTTCTCGACAGCCTATGTCGCCGGCGCGCTGGCCGTCAGCTCGATCCTCGACCAGTTCCTCGACGTCCGCAATCTCGCCAGCGTCCTGCTTCTGGCGGTGCTGACATCGGCCGTGACGTTCGGGCTCTGGCCGGCGCTCTATGCCTGTTTCCTCAGCGCGCTTGCCTTCAACTTCTTCTTCCTCGAACCGCGTTACACGCTGACGATCAGGGACCCGGAAAGCATCGTTGCCTTTACCGTTTTCCTCGTCGTCGCCATCATCGCCAGCAACCTGACGGCGCGGGTGCAGCGCCAGGCAGTCGCCGCGCGCTCGCGGGCGCGCGCCACCGAGGACATCTACTCCTTCTCCAAGAAGCTCGCCGGCGCCGGCACGCTCGACGATGTTCTATGGGCCACCGCCTTCCAGATCGCCTCGATGCTGAAGGTCCGCGTGGTGCTGCTGCTGCCGGAGAACGGCACCATCACCGTCAAGGCCGGCTATCCGCCGGACGACACCCTGGCCGAGGCCGATATCGCGGCCGCCCGCTGGGCCTGGGAGCACAACCGCGCCGCCGGCCGCGGCGCCGACACCTTGCCCGGCGCAAAACGCCTCTATCTCCCCTTGCGCACCGGACGAACCGCGATCGGCGTCGTCGGCCTCGACAACGACAAGCAGGGGCCTCTGCTGACGCCTGAGCAGCAGCGTTTGCTCGACGCCCTCGCGGATCAGGCCGCCGTCGCCATCGAGCGCGTACAGCTCGTCGCCGATGTCGACCGCGCCAGGCTTGCGGCTGAAGCCGACCGGCTGCGCTCGGCGCTGCTCACCTCCATCTCGCATGACCTGAAGACGCCGCTTGCCGCGATCATGGGCGCGGCCGGCACGCTGAAGGAATTCGCGCCGGCGCTTCCGGAAAAGGACCGCGCGGAGCTTCTGTCGACGGTTGTCAGCGAGTCCGAACGGCTGAACCGCTTCATCGCCAATCTGCTCGACATGACCAGGATCGAGTCGGGCGCGATGGAACCGAATTCGGCGCTCCATTATGTCGGCGATGTCGTCGGCTCGGCGCTGAACCGGGCGCAGAAGATCACGGCCGAACACAGAATAGAGACCGACATCCCGGCCGACCTGCCGATGCTGCGGCTCGATCCCGTGCTGTTCGAGCAGGCGCTGTTCAACCTGCTCGACAATGCCGCCAAATACGCCTTGCCCGGCTCGGCCATCCGCCTGCAGGCCTGGGTCGACAGCGGCGCCGTCATCCTGCAGGTGATGGATGAGGGGCCGGGCATCCCGCCGGATGACCTGGAGCGGATATTCGATACCTTCTACCGCGTGCGCAAACGCGATCAGGTGCGCGCCGGCACCGGTCTCGGTCTGTCGATCAGCCGCGGCTTCATCGAGGCGATGGGCGGCACGGTCGCGGCGGCCAACCGCACCGACCGTTCGGGCGCGATCTTCACCATCCGCATGCCGGTGCCGGCTGAGTTGCCGGCGCTCGGCGCACCGCTTACGGATGATGCGGCATGACAAACCGGACCGTCTCCATTTTGATCGTCGACGACGAGCCGCCGATCCGCAAATTGCTGCGCGTCGGCTTGGGCAGCCAGGGCTATGCGGTCTCCGAAGCGCCGAACGCCAAGGCGGCGCTCGAACTCATGCAGACCGAACGGCCGGACCTGATCCTGCTCGATCTCGGCCTTCCCGGCATGACCGGCCTCGAGTTGCTTGGCAAATGGCGCGGCGACGGGCTCGACATTCCGGTCGTCGTTCTCTCCAGCCGCACCGACGAGGCCGGTATCGTCGCGGCGCTCGAGCTCGGCGCCGACGACTACGTGACCAAGCCCTTCGGCATGAACGAGCTGGTCGCCCGCATCCGCGTGGCGCTGCGCCACAAATTCCAGCAGCAGGGCGAGAAGCCTGTGTTCCATACCGGCGACCTCTCGGTCGATCTGGTGAAACGGATCGTCAAGGTCGAGGGCAAGGAGGTGAAACTGTCGCCCAAGGAATACGACATCCTGCGCATGCTCGTGCAATATGCGGGCAAGGTGCTCACCCACCAGTTCCTGATGAAGCAGATCTGGAACGACTCGACCGACGTGCAATATCTCAGGGTCTACGTGCGCCAGCTGCGGCAGAAGATCGAGAAGACGCCTGACCAGCCGCGCTACATCATCACCGAGACGGGCGTCGGGTATCGGTTGCGAGAGGTGGAGTAGCTGAGGCAAGCCACGGTGGTTGGCCGAAGCATCTCAAGGTCGTCATCCCAGGGCGAAGCGTTCAGCCGGCCGGTCTCCGACAAACTAATCCGCCGACAAATCGGCCGTCCGCGCCAGCGCGCTTCCAAACCCGTTGAGCGAGATGGTGAAGGAGATCGGCTGCATGGTGTCGGCGGCGATTGCGTTGATCTTCAGCGTGGTGCCGTTCTGCAGAAGCGGCGTGGTGTCGGCGTCGAACGTCACCGGCACAAGGCAACCCACCGCCTGGCATGTGTTGAACTGCAGCGTCCCGTCCAGCTTCTTGTCGTCGATCTCGAGCGAGATGCCGTTGGCGAGCGCAAGCCCGAAGGGCAGCGCCAGCGTGCCGGCGGAGTCCTGGCCGGTTTTGGTCGTCAATTCGATCGCCAGCAGCCGCTGGCCGCTCTGCTTGTTGAACTGCTGATGCGACAGGCTGCAGACCTTGTTGGTGCCGGTGACCTGGCAGTTGACGGTCCAGTCGCCATGCGTTTCCGACAGCGCCGAGGCGCCGCCCGGCAGCTGCGGCTTGGCCGTCGCGTCGGCGGGCTTGGCCGCGGGCGCCGCCTTGTCGCTCTTGTTCTGCGCGGCAAAGCCGGCCGCCGGCACACCGGCAATGCATGCGGCTGCCAGCATCGCCGCGATAGACGCGTACTTGGTCCTCATGACATCCCTTCTTGGCCGTCGTCCCGCGTCAGCTAGAAGCTGACCTTGAGAGACGCGCTGACCGCGTTCTGCTTGACCGTTTCCCCGAAGGCGCCGTTGTACCTGACCGCCAAGCCGACGCCGTTGACGCCATTGAGCTCCAGCCCCGCGCCGACCCGATAGAGCGGCGAATCGATGGCTTCCGTCAAGTGCAATGCCGGGTTGCCGGTGAGATTCTCGGCGGCGGCGAAACGCCCCTCGATCTCCCACTGCTTGGTGGAGAACTCGACGCCGGCCTTCCCGTAGATGCGGAAACTGGCGATGTCGCTGACCGGGATGTCGGCGCCGACCTCCAGCGCCGGCGTCACGGCATAGAACATGTTGTCGCTGCCGTCGAAGCTGAAGGCGGCGACCGAGCCCTCCTCCTTGCCGGAGACGTCGAGCCAGCGCGCGTCGAACTGGAGCGTCGGCTGCAGGTAGAAAGCGCCCATCTGATGCGTCATGCCGACCCGCGCCGAACCCCCGAACTGGGAGGTATCCTGATTGTAGGTGACGCTGTTGCCGATGCCGTCGAGCAGCTCCTCGGGCAGATAGACGCCGTCCAGCGTCTCGCCGGGAATGAAGCCGACCTGATCGATATGGGTGTCGCGCTCGCCCTTGAAGGAGCCGGTGCCGCCGCCGAGCGCGAAGTCGACGAAGTAGTTGTTGTTCTCGTACTTGGCCAGCGCATAGGCCTGCCAGGATTCGCCCTTTGTGTCCGACAGCTCGTCGCCGTTGAAGGCGATCTTGGAATCATACTCGGTGCGGCCGATCGTGGCGCCGAGCGACCAATTGTGCCCTACCTCGGCGATGCCGCCCAACGACATGGTCTTCAACGTATCGTCCCGGCTGGTGGTGCCGGCGCCGGCATTCCTGCTGTATTCGGCCTGCGGGGTGATCGTGCCCCAGATACAGCGGCCGTCGGTATTCTTGTAGGCCGCGACGCCGGTGCATTCATGCGCTTGGTCGAGCATGGTGTCGGTGGAGCGGTTGATCATGTCGAAGGTGTGCACGGCATAGTGCGGGGTGAGCCGCGTCAGCGCCGCGCCCAGCTCCGCCTCGGTCTGCGAGAAGCGCAGCATGTTGATCAGCCGCGCCATCGGATTGTCCGGGCTCGAGGCGGCCTCGACGTCGTCGAGATACTGCGCCATCTGGAACACGCCGGGATCCGTCGTGCCGGAGCCCGGATCCTGCGCCAGCTCGAGGAAGGTCGGGTTGTCGGCGTAGAGCACAAGGTCGGTGCCGTTGTCGACACGGGTCAGGAAGTTGAAGCCGACCGCCGGATGCAACGTCTGCGCCGTGATGCCGGAATCTGTCATCGCCGAGCCCGTCGCCAGCGTGTATTGCGTGAACAGCTTGTCGATCGACAGGAAGTTGAGCGGCGCCGTGCCGGCGAAATCGCCCGTCTCCGTCAAGGTCAGCTTGTCGGTGATCTGGTTGTCGAGGTCGATATCGGTGACGAAGGAGCCGGTATTGTCCTGGGTCCAGCCGCCGGTGACGTCGACCGTCGCCACCACGCCGATGCCCTGGTTGGTCATCAGGCCCTGGTTCTTGAACATCCCGCCGGCGCCGAGATTGATCGATTTAAGACCGACGAACGAGGAATCGGCGAAATTGTCGAACTCGTTGATGCCGCCGCCGAGATCGACATTGCCGATCACGCGGCCGAGGCCGACGATGCTCTTCTGGTTCTTGAAGGTATCGTTGCCCGAGGTGCCGGTGACCGCGAGCGGGCTGAACTGGTCGAGCAGCGATTCCAGGATCGCATCGTCCGGCACGACGGGACCGGGCGCCAGGAGCGAGGCGCTGAAGGCCGCCAGTTTCGATTGCATGATCGAGAAGGTCGGCGTCGCGCCCATCGCATAGAGCAGGCTGTTGTTGTTGACGGTGTTGTCCTGTCCGCCCACCAGCATGACGGCAACGCCGGTGCTGGAACCGCCGATCGTGTACTGGCCCTTGAGATCGATGGTGATGTTGCCCTTGGTGCCCTGCGCCGTGCTCTCGCCATAGGCCGCCACCGAGTCAGCGCCCTGCGCGAACAGGCTGCCGCCGGCGGTCAGATGGACGAGGTTGGAGTTGCCCTGGCCGGTGGCGCTCTGGCCGAACATCGCATAGGAGCTCGCGCCCTTCACCCAGACCTGGCTGTCGGTGCTGGCCGTCGCCGCCGCCGCGTCGCCGATACCGCCTTGCGAGCCGGCCGCCGACTGGTTCATGTCGAGCGAGGAATTGCCGCCCGCGCCACCGCCGCCGCCGACCGCCTGGGCGACGATGCCGTGCGCGCGGTCGCCATCGGTCTCGATCGCGCCCGACTGGATGATCTTGACCGTGCCGCCGGTGCCCTTGGTGCCGCCCGGCGTGTTGAAGCCGATGGCATTCGGCCCGCCGCCGTCGTCATCGGCGCCGAAGCGGCCGAAGCCCGCGCCGCCGAAACCGCCGCCACCGCCGACCGATTGCGCGATGATGGCGATGGAATCCTTGCCGTGCGTGATGATCTCGCCGGTGCGGGTCACCGTCACGTCGCCACCGTCGCCGCCATTGCCGCCGAGGCCGCCGATGGCCAGCGCGTTCGAGGCCTTGCCGCTGGCGTCGCCGCCATAACCGCCGCCGCCGCCGATCGACTGCGCCACCACGCCATGGGCGCGCGCGCCGAACGTCTCGATCTTGCCGGAGACGTCGACCTCGACCTTGCCGCCATTGCCGCCGCTTCCGCCGAAGCCGCCGATCTGCAGCGCCACCGAGCTGTCGCCGGCCGTGTCGGCCGTCACGGTTCCGCCGTAGCCGCCGCCGCCACCGATCGACTGGGCGAAGATGCCGATCGCGCCGTCCTTGTTGGTGGTGATGACGCCGTCATTGTTGACGATGACATGGCCGCCATTAGCGCCGTCGCCGGCCGGCAGGGAAACCGCGCCGCCGATGCTCATGTCGGCCGTCGAAGCGCTGGCCGCTGCGCCCGAGGCGCCGCCGCCGCCGCCGACCGATTGCGCGAAGATGCCATGCGAAAGATAGCCGTAGGTCGTGATCTCGCCGTGGTTGTCGACGGTGACGTCGCCGCCGCGGCTGCCCGAGCCCCCGATGCCGCCGATCGACAGGTTGACCGCGACGTCCTCGGCCTCGCCGGTCTCGGTCGAGCCGCTGCCGGCCGCGCCACCGCCGCCGCCGATCGACTGTGCGAAGACGCCGTAGGAATTATCGCCGTTGGTGACGATCTGGCCGCTCGCATTGTTGATCACATGGACGAACTTGCCGATGCCGCCGTCGCCGCCGAGACCGCCGAGCGATGCCGCGATCGAAACCTTGGCGTCCGCCGATGTCGAGGCGGCCGCGCCACCGACGCCGCCGCTGCCGCCGATCGACTGCGCCATGATGCCGTGCGAGTTGGCCATGTCGGTCTCGATGATGCCGCTGTTGGTGACATGCACCTCGCCGCCATCGCCGCCGCCGGCGCCCAGCCCGCCCATCGAGAACTTGACGTCGACCGTGCCGCCGTCGCTGCCGGTGCTCTTGCCCGCGCCGCCTGAACCGCCGCCGCCGCCGATCGACTGGGCGAAGACGCCGATCGAGTTCTCCCGCTTGGTCCAGATGAAGCCGTTCGAATTGTTGGTGACTTCGACGAGCGCGCCGTTGCCGGCGCTGCCGCCGCCGCCGGCGATGGCGCCGCCAATGGCGTATTCGGCCGTGGCGCCGGCCGAGGCTGAGCCGCCGACGCCACCGCCGCCGCCGATGGAACTGGCGCTGATGCCGTAGGAGAAAGCGCCGTCGGTGATGATCCAGTTGTTGTTGGTGACGGAGACCTCGCCGCCATTGCCGGCCGTGCCGCCCGGAAGGGCGAGAGCCACGCCGATCGAAACCGAGGTCGAGCCTTCATCGCCGGAGCCGATATCGCCGCCTACGGTTTCGTCCGAAGCCGACGCGGCGCCGGCCGCGCCACCGCCGCCGCCAACCGACATCGCCATGATGCCGGTGGAGCCGAAGCCTGAGGTGAGGATGATGCCTGTGTTGTTGACCGTGACCTTCATGGCGTCGGCGGCGCCGCCGCCGGAGCCGGCGAGACCCATGTTGACGCTGACGCTGGTCTGGCTGGTGCCACCGATATTGTACGACTTGGCCGTGCTGGAGCCGCCGATGCCGCCACCGCCGCCGATCGACTGCGCCATGATGCCGGATGAGAACGCGCCGGTCGTGGTCAGATTGCCCGAATTGATGACATCGACCGTATTGCCGAAACCGCCCTTGCCACCGCTGCCGCCCATGGCAAAGTTTGCGTTGACGGTGACGCCGTCGCCGCCGCCCAGGGAAGCCGAGCCGCCGGTGCTGGTGCCGCCATTACCGCCGCCGCCGCCGATCGACTGCGCCACGATGGCGCTGGAGGAATCGCCGTCCGTGGAAACGGTCATCGCATTGGTGACGTGCACATCGCCCGCGTTGTTGCATTTCGTCGGGTCGTTGCCGATGCAGCCGCCACCCTTGCCGCCGATATTGACCGAAGCGTTGATTGTCACGCTGTTGCCGTAACCGCCCGCGCCGCCGAACGTGTCGCCGCCATTGCCGCCGCCGCCGCCGACCGACTGCGCCAGGATGCCGACGGCCTGGAAGCCATGCGTGATGATCTGGCCGCCGCCGACCAGGCCGGACTCGACCGTGACTTTGTTGCCCTGGCCGCCGTTGCCGCCGCTGCCGCCGATGGCGACGCCGACATTGATCGTGACCTCGTCGCTGACCGCGCCGGCGATCGAGGTGGCGCGTCCGCCATTGCCGCCGCCGCCGCCGATCGACTGCGCCACGATGCCGCCCGAGCCGTCAGCGTCGGTCAGCGATACGATCTTGCCGTTGGCCTTGACGAACACCTCGCCGCCCGAACCGCCGTCGCCGCCGCTGCCGCCGACGGTCACCGCCACGGCCGCGGATGCATAGAGCCCGGCGCTGAAGGCGCCGGCGACGGCCTTGCCGCCATTGCCGCCGCCGCCGCCGATCGCCTGCGCGATGATGCCCTTGGCGCCCATGCCGCTGACGGTGATGTCGCCGGTATGGTCGACCGTGACCTTCATGGCGTCGCGGCCGGCGCCGCCATCGCCGCCAACAGCGACGCCGACGCCGACAAAGGCGCCGAGCGACACCGCGCCGGCATTGCCGCCATTGCCGCCGCCGCCGCCGACCGATTGCGCCATGATGCCGTGGGCAAGATCGCCCTTGGTCGTGATGTTGGCGGTGTTGGTGACCTCGACCTCGGCGCCGTTGCCGCCGCCGCCGCCCTTGCCGCCGACGCCGACCGCGGTGAATAGCCCGCCGGCCCCCGCCAGGCCACCGTCGCCGCCGCCACCGCCGATCGCCTGGGCCAGGATGCCGACCGACAGATCTTCATTGGTCTGGATCACGCCCGAATTGGTCACCGTGACCTTCATCGCGCTGCCGCCATCCGCGGCCGCGCCGCCGACCGCGAGCGAAGGCCCGCCGACGGCGATCGAGAAGCCGCCCGAGCCGCCGCCGCCGCCGATCGACTGCGCCTGGATGCCGTGCGACTGGATGCCGTCGGTGATGATGTCGGCGCCATTGGTGACGTCGACGGTGTTGCCATTGCCGCCGCCAGCGCCGTTGCCGGCGATGCCGACATTGAGCGACAGGCTGCCGGCTATGCTGCCGCCGCCCGTGCCGCCGCCGCCCCCCACCGACTGGGCAAGGATGCCCGTCGAATGGTCCTTCATCGTATGGATGGTGCCGTCGTCGATGCCGACGGTGACGGTGTTCGACGCGCCCGCTGCCCCGCCCTTGCCGCCGACACCGACGGAGGCGCCGGCGGCGAGGTTGAACGAGAAGCCGCCATTGCCGCCACCGCCGCCGATCGACTGCACGACGAGCCCGGCCGAATTCACTTCATGCGTGGTGATGGTCGTGCTTGCAGAGTGGTATTCGACGGCGCCTGCCCCGCCGCCGCCGGCGCCGTTCCCGCCGACGCCGACGGTGATGCCGGCGCTCAGGCCGATGACGCCGCCGCCATTGCCGCCGCCGCCGCCGATCGACTGCACGATGATGCCGGCCGAGCGCTCGCCGAAGGTCTCGACCGAGCCGTTATAGGTCGTGTGGACGGCAACGCCGGCGCCCGCGGCGCCCGCGCCGCCGCCGATGCCGACGTTAGCAGCAACCGCAAACGTTCCGGCGAACCCTCCGTTACCGCCACCACCGCCGATCGACTGCACGATCAGGCCGGCCGAATCCGCTCCATGCGTGATGATAGTTTGATTGCCACCGTCGGGCGTCCGGAAAAAAACCTCGCCGCCGTCACCCCCCTTGCTGCCCGAGCCCCCGACACCAACGCTGGCACCCAAACTGCCCGCTGCCGAGAACCCGCCATTGCCGCCGCCGCCACCGATCGACTGCGCGATGATCCCGGCCGAACGCTGCTGCTGGGTTTCAACTTTGCCGCCACTGGTGACATCGACTTTCTTACCGGCACCTCCGGCCGCGCCCTGTCCTCCCACGCCGACCGCGGCCAACCCCGCGCCACTGAGCGCGAACCCGCCATTGCCGCCGCCCCCGCCCACGGATTGAGCCAGGATGCCGGTGGAATCGCTGCCGTTCGTATTCACCGTCGCATTCGCGATATTGTAAGTGACTTCGCCGCCATCGCCACCCGCCGCGCCGCTGCCGCCAACGGCCACGGAAACGAGAGCTCCCGCTGCGATGCTCCCTCCACCGTTGCCGCCGCCACCACCGACGGACTGGGCCAGGATGCCTATAGCGGAATTGCCATGCGTGGAGATGCTGGCGCTGGCGCCTGCTTGATTGACAGTCACGGAACCGCCATTGCCGCCGGTGCCGCCGCCACCGCCTATGGCGACCGCTATGTTCGAAAGCGCCGCTGCGCCATAGCCGCCATTGCCGCCGCCGCCACCGACCGATTGCGCCAGCACGCCATGGGCGCCATCGCCACTGCCGTCGGCACCTGTCGTGATCGTGCCGCCCACATTGGCCGTGACCGTGCCGCCGGTACCGCCGCCGCCGGCTCTACCACCGATCGAAACAATGCCGGCCGCACCGCCGCCGTCGCCACCGCCGCCGCCAACTGATTCCACCAACATGCCGATGGCGCCGGTGCCGCTGGTCTCGATCTTGCCCTCATTCGTCGCTGTCGCCGAGCCGCCATTGTTGCCGGCTGCGCCGGCGCCGCCGCCGCCGAACAGGCCGAATGCGCCGCCGCCACCACCGCCGCCACCGCCGACCGACTGAACGACCATGCCGCTGGCGAAATCACCCCTAGTGGTGATGCTGCCGGTACTGGTATTAGTGCCCTCCGCCGTTCCTCCGATCGTTGCAGCGCCGCCATTGCCACCTTCGGATATGATGCCGAAGCCCCCCTTGCCATTGCCGCCATTGCCGCCGGCGGAGCGAACCAGCATGCCGTAGGAGAACGTCCCCGACGTGTCGATCAAACCGGCGTTGCTAGCGGAAGCGCTGCCGCCCGAGGCACCGTTGCCGCCATTGCCGCCAGCACCGAACACCGCCGCATCGAAATCGCCGCCTTGTCCGCCATTGCCGCCGCTCGCATCGGAATAGATGCCGTAGGACGAGTTGCCCGTGGTGGTGACCGAACTGGTGACCGACGCAGTGGCGCTGGCTGTGCCGCCGGCACCGCCATTGCCCGCGTCACCGGATTCGGCAGTCGTTGACGGAGCCGCGCCGCCGCCGTCGCCACCCTGGCCCCCGATAGCCGTCGCGACTATTCCGCTGTGATTGTCGCCGACCGTGGAGAGATCCGCATTGTTGGTGATGTCGACAGTGCCGCCGTGACCGCCGTTTCCGCCCTCGCCACCATTGGTGTGGATAGGCGTGCCGAAACCGCCATATCCGCCATTGCCGCCGTCGCCGCCATTGGCGGTTCCGACATAGGCCGACGCACCTACATTGAGCTGATCAGCATTGTTGGTGTCGTTGACGACGCCGCCATCGCCGCCATTGGCGCCGTCATCGTCATAGCCGCCAGGCCCGCGATCGGGCGCATCGGCTCCGTCTTGGTTGATTACGACTTGGGCCCGAGCGGGATGCAGGACGGAAAGCCCGGCCAGAGCCGTCGCGCCGAGCAGAAAACCGAGACGGCCCGCCAGGACTGCGGCCCGGCCGACGCTCAGGTTGAAATCGCCGGCTCCTGTTGCCCTGGCACCAGACCGATGATCCGCAATGCACAACGCACATTGCGCGCGCTGATTCGAAAACAGCGACATGCCCCACCCCTCGTCGTGATCGCGCTCACCACCCTTAAGTCAGCGCCACGTCCCTTGCGGCTTGCAGGCCGCGTCATGCCCGTCCAAGTCGACACACCGCCCGGTTGATGAGCGATGCCTTCTTTAGGATATCCTAACTTTTTGGTTGTGGAAGCCAAAAACTTACGTAAGGGACACTGACCAAATCGCACGGCGTTTGCCAGTCGTCATATGACGACAATCGCGCGGCTTCCGTGAGCCGCATCACGCTTTGCAGTCAGCCATGGCGTTATTGGCCGCCCCCACTATATGAAATGCATGGTTTTTCGTATGGGAGCCGCGCGGATGCTTCGTCACTCTCTGGCTGTTCTGGCCGGCGCCATGCTGGCGATCGCCATTTCTCAGGTCGCGCCGTCTTATGCGCAAATCGTCATCCCGACGAACCGCAACGCATTGGTGCAACAGAACGAGCTGCAGCAATTGCAGAACAGGTTGCAGCGGCAGCAATACCAGCAGCAGCAGCAACTTTATCGCGAGCTGGACCGGCCGACCCCGCCCAGGAACCAGCCCGATGTGCCGGTATATGACAAGACATGCCGGATGGAAGCGGTTGGCAACACGATTTCCAGGGTTTGCCGCTGACATTTTGTTTTTTTCAGTTTATTAGCCGACTTACTTGCTGGCAAAATGGCGGATTGCAAGGGCGGTGGTTTTAGAGCAATTCCAGGAAAAGTGTGACACGGTCTTCCGTCAGGAATTGCGTCAGGACAGAGAAATAGAGCGGTTCGCCGTTTCGACGAAACGGTGAGACGCTCTAGGGTTTGCAGGAGGACAGGTTCTTGCCGCGCGGAGAGCGTGGGGCAAAACGCTGCTCTCACCGGAATTTGGGATGGCAACGACCAAAAAGAAAGCAGTTCGCAAAGCCAGGAAAGGCCAACGGATCCGCCAGGTGGCGGCCATTCCGTATCGGTTGGGGAAAGACGGCAGCCTCGAAGTGCTGCTGGTCACCTCGCGCACCACGCGGCGCTTCATCGTGCCGAAGGGTTGGCCGATGAAGGGCAAGAGCGGTCGCAAGGCGGCAACGATCGAAGCCCAGGAAGAAGCGGGCGTTCTGGGCAAGGCGCTGAAGCAGCCGGCCGGCACCTATTCCTATTGGAAACGCATGACCAACGGCTTCATTCGCGTCGATGTGGCGGTCTACCTGCTGCAGGTCACCGAGGAGCTCGCTGACTGGCGGGAAGCCGCGAACCGGCAGCGCGCATGGCTGCCGGCGGCAGATGCCGCATTGCTCATCGACGAGCCGGAGCTTTCGACGCTGCTGAGGGATTTGACCGTTCCGGCGGCGGCATAGGCAATCCCTGTTCGGTGTCGTTCGGAAGGGGCGCGGCGTGGCGGCGCAGGCACAGAGCCATTCCCTGGTCAGCCGCCTCTGTTTCGTTCGCCTTCCCGCGATTGTTCCGCGGTTTCGAGTGGCCCTCATTCGCTGCTTGACTCATACATACCCCAACGGTTATACGTCAATTAATAGCCAACGGGTTATTGATTGGAATGACGACCGCGCATGACATGCTGTTCAGGACGCTTGCCGATCCGACGCGGCGCGCCATCTTCGAACGTCTGTGCCGCCAGGGCGAGCAGACGGTCGGCGCGCTGACCGCGCAGGCCGGCGTATCGCAGCCGGCGGTGTCGAAGCATCTCGGCGTCCTCAAGGAGGCGGGTCTGGTGCGCGACCGCCATGAGGGGCGCCAGACCCACTACAGCGCCCAGCTCAAGGCGCTTGCGCCCTTGATGGACTGGACGCGTGACATGGCGGGGTTTTGGGAAAGTCGGTTCGACGATCTGGAAGACCTGCTCAAAAGGATGGATCAATGAATGAAGCCGCAACGCGCTCCGTCATCGTCGAGCGCGAGATACCTTTTCCGCCGGAAAAGATCTGGCGCGCGCTCACCCAACCGCATCTCATCGAGGAGTGGCTGATGAAGAACGACTTCAAGCCGGTCGTGGAGCACCGCTTCAGCCTGAACGCGGAATGGGGCGGCGTCGACTGCCGGGTGCGCACGGTCGAGCCCAACAGGACCCTGTCCTACAGCTGGGACACCAAGGACCTCGAGAGCGTGGTCACCTGGACGCTCACCCCGACGGGCACGGGCACGCATCTGCGCATGGAGCAGGTCGGCTTCCGCACCGATCAGGAGCCGTACTACCGCGGCGCCACGGTGGGCTGGAAACGCAACTTCACGGCCCTGGAGCAGCTGCTTTCGCGGATCGATTGACGTCCGCCGAAGCCTCAAAAGACAGACACGGGTCCCGGCGGGGCGGCAAACCGCAGGCGTAAGCAATGGAGACACGAAATGAAGATCAAGCTGACCAGCATCTATGTCGACGACCAGGAAAAGGCGCTCGGTTTCTACACCGACGTGCTGGGCTTCACCAAGAAGGCCGACTTCACCAACGGACCGTTTCGCTGGCTAACTGTCGTCTCTCCGGACGACCCTGACGGCACCGAGCTGCAGCTGGCGCTCAACGACAATCCGGCCGCAAAAACCTATCAGCAGGCCATCTTCAAGCAGGGCCAGCCGGCGCTGATGCTGTTCACCGACGACGTCAAGGCCGACCATGAGCGCATCAAGGCCAATGGCGGCACCTTCGCCATGGCGCCGACCGCGGTGACGGGCGCCACCATCGCGCAGCTCAACGACACCTGCGGCAACCTCGTTCAGCTCTCGCAGCTGGCGCGCTGGTAGGCAGCTTGATCCGTCTCGTCATTTGCAAGGGAGGTTAGATTGAACTGGAGCAAATGGATCAGGCAGCTTCACCGCTGGCTGTCGATCATCTTCACCGTCACCGTCATTGCCAATTTCGCCGCCATGACCATGGGTCCGCCGCCCGCCTGGATCGTCTATTCGCCGTTGATCCCGCTTTTCCTGCTGCTGTTCAGCGGGCTCTACATGTTCGTGCTGCCCTATATCGGCAGGCAGCGCGGTGAGCCGGCGGGCGAGCGCACGGGATCGGCCTGATGGCGAAGGCGAAATCGAAGGCTGCCGGGTCCGCGAACGCGAAACCTGCCCTGCTTTCAGGCGGCAACCCGCAGATCGCCAAGGGCTATGGCGACGCTCCCGTGCAGGCCTACATCGCGGCGATGCCGGGCTGGAAGAGCGAGGTCGGGCGCCGGCTCGACCAACTCATCATGGACGCCGTCCCCGACGTGCAGAAGGCCGTCAAATGGAACTCTCCATTCTACGGCATGGAAGGCGAAGGCTGGTTCCTCGGCATCCACTGCTTCGCCAGATACATCAAGGTGGCGTTCTTCCGAGGCCTGTCGCTGGAGCCCGTGCCGCCGGTCGAATCCAGGAGCAAGGACACACGCTATCTCCACATCCATGAGAGCGATCGGCTCGACGAGGCGCAGTTCGTCTCCTGGGTGAAGCAGGCAAGCCAGTTGCCCGGGGAACGGATGTAAGCGCGCGAACGATCAAGCGCCGTCTCCCTGACAGAGACACGATTGCAATTTCCATTCAGCCGCAGGAGAACCGAACATGAAAAAAGACAGCGCCCAGGGCGAGAAGTCTCCATCCGAGCTGATCGATGCGAGGATCGAGGAGCTCGGCGACTGGCGCGGAGAGACGCTTGCCCGGCTCCGCGCCCTGATCCGGCAAGCCGCGCCCGAAGCGGTCGAGACGTGGAAATGGCGCGGCGTGCCGGTCTGGGAGGATGCCGGCATGATCTGCACCGGCGAGACCTACAAGGCCGTCGTCAAGCTGACCTTCGCCAGGGGCGCAGCGCTGCCCGATCCCAAAAAGCTCTTCAACTCCAGCCTTGAAGGCAATACCAGGCGCGCCATCGATTTCAAGGAAGGCGACCCGATCGACGCCGACGCCCTGAAGGCGCTCGTCCGCGAAGCCGTGAGCCTCAACAGATCGAAGACCAAACGCTGAGAGGCGGCAACCGAGGGGCGCTATCGGATTGATTTTGCCGAATTTTACTTCGGCGCGCTCGCACCAGGGATATTTACTATGCGCCAAATATCGCCATCACCCAGCGTAAACGTCCTTCAGTTGCTGAGCAATAATTCGTGAAACAAATACTGGACAAATTTATCGGCCGTTAAGCCAGGCGCGCTATCTGGATCGGTGTCGCCAGTAACCGGGCGACATGCGGGGAAGAACATCGTCTCAACCGACGGATGAGCCGGTCGGACAGACACCGAGGGAGCCAGAACGAGCTCCATGGGAATGGGATGAAGCTGTCATCGACCGACGCCGCCCCGCGTCTCATCGGACTGGTCTGGCCTTTCGTCGCGGTCGTGCTGATCCAGGCGCTGGTTGCGACACTCAGCCTCCACACGCTGTCTGCCGTACGCGCCTATGTCGGCGGCGAAAGCCAATGGTCGAAGGGGCAGAAGCACGCCATCTATTTCCTCAGCCTCTATGCCGACACCGGCCGGGAAGAGTATTTCAACGAATATCGCCAAGCCATCGCCGTGCCGCTCGCAGATCGCGCCGCGCGGCTGGCGCTCGAACAGGCCGAGCCCGACACGAATGCGGCCCGGCTTGGCTTTCTTGGCGGCAACAATCACCCCGACGATGTCGCCGGCCTGATCTGGCTGTTCCGGAATTTCCGCGGCGTCAGCTATCTCGATACCGCGATCCGCCACTGGACGGATGCCGACGAGATGATCCTCGCCATCGAAAGATTGGGCGACGACATGCATCGCAGGCTCGATAACGGGCCGGCATCGTCAGCCGAGATCGGTCTGTGGAAGGCGCAAATCCACCAGCTCGACCGCCGGATCGGACCGCTCGCCAAGGCCTTTTCCGACAGTCTCGGCGAGGGATCGCGCTTCATCAAGATGGCGCTGACGGCGGCCAATCTCGCCACCGCTGCGCTGCTTATCCTGCTCGCCGTCTGGCGCACGCGCAAGCTGATGAAACAGCGCCAGGCATTTCAGAACGCCCTCAATGCCGAGCGCGAGCGCGCTCAGATCACATTGGCCTCGATCGGCCAGGCCGTCATCAGCACCGATGCCGAGGGGCGGCTGGACTATATGAACGCCGGAGCGGAGAGGCTGCTCGCCTGCCCGCTGGCCGCCGCCAAGGGCAAACCGGTCGCCTCGTTGTTCCGGCTCGTCGACAAGGACAGCGGCGTCGAGGAGACAGATCTGATCACGCGCCTGCTCGCAGGCGAGCCGCGCCGGTCCAACGTGCGCCCGCAGCTTCTGGAGCGTCTCGACGGCTCGGTCGTGCCCGTGGCGCTGAATGGCGCGCCGCTGATCGTTTCCGGCGCGATCCTGGGGTGCGTTCTGGCCCTGCACGACATGACGCGCGAGCAGGACTATATCGAGCGCCTGTCGTGGCAGGCATCGCATGATGCGCTGACCGGGCTCGTCAACCGCCGCGACTTCGAGAACCGGCTGGCGGGCGCGATCTCCGAAGCGCCGCAAAGGCCGCGCCGGCACGCGCTGATGTATCTCGACCTCGATCAGTTTAAGCTGGTCAACGATACATGTGGCCATGCCGCCGGCGACCAGCTGCTGCGCCAGATCTCGGTGCTGCTCGCCAACGAGCTGCCGCCCGGCGACATCCTGGCGAGACTGGGCGGCGATGAGTTCGGCGTGCTGCTCTTCGATTGCGATGCCGACTGCGCCGCCGCGACCGCCGAGCGGTTGCGCGCCACGGTCCAGGATCTGCATTTCTCCTGGGATGGACGTCCCTTCAACATCAGCGTCAGCATCGGCATGGTCGAAGTCGCCAATGCAGGCATGACGCTGGAGGAGGTGCTGCGCGCCGCCGACGTCGCCTGCTACATGGCCAAGGAAAAGGGCCGCAACCGCGTCCAGCTCCACAATGACGGCGACACGGCACTTCGTGAGCGCTTCGGCGAGATGGCCTGGGTGCAGCGCCTGCATGCCGCGCTGGACGAGAACCGCTTCAGGCTGCACGCGCAGGAGATCGCGCCGCTGCGCGACGATATCGCCGAGGCAGGCGCGCATATCGAAATCCTGCTGAGGCTGACCGACGAGGACGGCAGCTTCGTCACCCCGCAGAGCTTCATACCGGCGGCGGAGCGTTACGGATTGATGCCGGCGATCGACCGCTGGGTGGTGCGCAACACCTTCGCGGTCTTGGCGGCGAGGCTCGCCGATCCGCAGGCGGTGCCGGTATCCACCTGCGCAATCAATCTCTCCGGCGCCACGTTCGGCGACGAGACGTTCCTCGGCTTCATGCGCGAGCAGTTCGCCGCGCATGCCATCGCGCCCGAAACGATCTGCCTGGAGATCACCGAGACCAGCGCCATCGCCAATCTGACCGAAGCCATGCGCTTCATCGCCGACCTGCGCGGGCTCGGGTGCCGCTTCGCGCTCGACGATTTCGGCTCCGGCATGTCGTCCTTCGCCTATCTGAAGCATCTGCCGGTCGACTACCTCAAGATCGACGGCGGCTTCGTCAAGGACATGCTCGACGACCGCATCGATCGCGCCATGGTCGAGATGATCCACCACATCGGCAAGGTGACGGGAAAACGCACCATCGCCGAATTCGTCGAAAGCGACGGCATTCTCGACGCCTTGAAAGCGATCGGCGTCGACTATGCGCAGGGCTATGCTATCGCGCGGCCCCGGCCATTCGATGCCACCACCGTTGTGCGCGGCAATCGCAGCGAGCGCGATACAACGGCGGATAGCTGGGAGGCTTTGGCGCGGACGCTGCGCCGCAAAGCCGGCTAATTACCCAGCAATTCCAGGAAAAGTGTAGAGCGGTTCGCCGTGAAACGGTGAAACGCTCTAGGCGACAACGCCTCCGGCCTGCCGTTCCAGCAGGATCGTCGGCTTGTCGTGATAGGTGGTGCGCAAAATCTCGCGATAGCCGTTCTTCTCGGCCACCTTCTGCGAAGCGCCGTTTTCCGGATCGATGATGCAGACGGTTCTCGCCTGTCCGAACGCCTCGTCGCTCCAGGCGACGATCCGCCCGACGACCTCGCTGGCAAGCCCCCGGCCATGCGCTTCCGAGGCCAGCGCCCAGCCGGCTTCCGGCACGCCTTCGATCGAAGGTTCGATCTCGCGCTTCAGGTCGTGGAAGCCGGCCTCGCCGATGAAGCGCCCCGTCGCCTTGTCCTCGATCGCCCAGAACCCGTAGCCGATCAGCGACCACAGCCCGGCATGGCGCAGGAAACGCATCCAGCTTTCCTCGCGCGTGCGCGGCTTGCCGCCGATGAAACGGGTGACGGCGGGCTCCGCCCACATGGCGGCATAGGTCTCGAAATCACCCAGACGGTGCGGCCGCAGGACGGTGCGCGCCGTATCAAGGATCGGCACGCCGGCTTCCGTCTTGATGCTCATGGCATTCCCCTCCATCGAGGCCGCGGCGCTTAGAGCGTTTCACCGTTTCATGGAAACGGCGAACCGCTCTATCCTTTTGTTTTTACGCAATTCCGGACGGAAAAACCGCTCACACTTTTCCTGGGATTGCTCTAGCAAACCAGCGCGTTCGATCAAGGGCCAGGATAATACGGTGGCTCTTCCAGCCATAACGGCCATATCGCGGCTGCACCGCTATGGGCTTTTCGCCGGGCGGTGCTAGTTTGCGCGCGAAGCCGATCCAGAAACGCAAGTCGACCGGAGAAGAACCATGGACACCACCGACCTGTTGCTGGCGATCGCGCATCACCTGCTGGTGTTCTCGCTGGCCGGCATCATCGGCGCCGAGTTCGTGCTGGTGCGCGGCGATCTGGGAACGGCGACGCTCAAGCGCCTTGCCGGCATCGACCGTCACTACGGCATCATCGCCGCGCTGATCGTCATCGTCGGGGTCTGCCGGGTGATCTTCGGTCTGAAGGGTTGGGAATTCTACGTCTACAATTGGGTGTTCTGGGCAAAGATGGTGGCCTTCGCCATCGTCGGCCTGCTGTCGATCGTGCCCACCATGCGCTTCCTCTCCTGGAACAGGCAGGCGAGCAGCAACCCCTCTTTCGCGGTGCCGGCGGCGGAGCTCGCCTCGGTGAAGAATTATGTCCGCGCCGAGGGCTTTATCTTCCTGCTCATTCCGGTCTTCGCCGCGGCGATGGCGCGCGGCTACGGCTATTAGCAAACGGCCTTAGGCCTCGACCGGAAACGTCTCATCCAGCGGCGCGATCGGCACCAGCGGCGCCGGCACGTCGGTGGTCTTTTCCTTCGACTTGCAGATATCGGCGATCACGCAAGCCGGGCAGTCGGGCTTGCGCGCCTTGCAGACATAGCGGCCATGCAGGATCAGCCAATGATGCGCATGGCGCATATATTCGGCCGGGATGACCTTGAGCAGCCCTTGTTCCACCTGTTCCGGCGTCTTGCCGGGCGCCAGCCCGATCCGGTTGCCGATGCGGAAGATATGCGTGTCGACCGCCATGGTGTGCTGGCCGAAGGCGACGTTGAGCACGACATTGGCGGTCTTGCGGCCGACGCCGGGCAGCTTCACCAGCTCGTCGCGATCCTGAGGCACCTGGCCCGCATAGTCGTCGATCAACGCCTTCGACAGCGCGATCACATTCTTGGCCTTGTTGCGCCACAGGCCGATGGTGCGGATATAGTCGCCGACCTTCGCCTCGCCCAATGCCAGCATCCTGGCTGGCGTGTCGGCTGCCGAAAACAGCGCCTTCGTCGCCTTGTTGACGCCGGCATCCGTCGCTTGCGCCGACAGCACCACCGCAACCAGCAGGGTGAAGGCGTTGACATAGTCGAGCTCGCCTTTCGGCTCCGGCCGTTGGACGGAAAAGCGCCGGAAGATCTCATGCACCTCGGCAGGGCTGTAGAGCGGCCGGGAAGCGGCCTTTCGCGGCCGAGCGCCAGGCGCCCGGCCGCTGCCGGCAGGGGCGGGTTGAGGTTTTTTGACAGCTACGGATTTTTTCGACTTGGGAGGCGCCATTTCCTTCCTATAATATTCCCTCATGAGCGACACAAACGCCTCGTTCCAGGCCGACGAGCCATTTTTCCAAGCCTTGCTGACGCCGCACCGCTCGCTCGGCCGCACCGGTTTCCTGATCCTGATGGGAGCGCTTCTGTTCGGCTGGGCGGTCACCGGCGCGTTTTTCCTGGCGCATGGCGCCTGGCCGGTGTTCGGCTTCTTCGGCCTCGACGTGATCGCCGTCTATATCGCTTTCCGCGCCAATTACCGGGCAGCGCGCGCCCGCGAGGAGATATCGGTCTCGCGCACCAGCCTCGACATCCGCAAGACCGCCCCTTCAGGCCGCTCTGAAAGCCATCGCTTCAATCCGTTCTGGACACGATTTTCGATCGCCCGCCATGCCGAGATCGGCATCACCAAAATGGCGGTGGAAGCGCAGGGCAGGAGCGTGGCGATCGGCGGCTTCCTCAATCCCGACGACCGTGAGAGTTTCGCCACCGCCTTTTCGCGCGCGCTGGCGACCGCCAAGGCGCGCTGACGCCCAAGCAATCAGAACCGGTACCGCAGCAGCCTGCCGACCTTGCGCATGGCGGGGATGAGCTTCCAGAGGCCGATGAACAAGCGCGCGGACCAGCCAAGCCGCGCGCCTTGCTCCGGCTTGTAGGACGGAATCTCGCCGATCAAGCGAAGTTTCGGAACAGCCCGCTCCAGTTCGCGCGGATCCTCGATGGCCCAATGGACTTCGGAGCCCGTTGCCTTGATGGCCGGATTGAGGCGCATCAGCTTCAGCCCGAAACGGCTGTAGGCGTCGAACATCAACTCGCCGCCGGCAAGATGCGCGACAAGCCGCGCGAACAGCCGCGGCCCCTCGTCGGCGGCGAGATAGGGCGTCAGGCCCTCGGCTACGACCATGGCCGGGCGATTGCGCGGCACCTCGGCCAGCCATCCCGGCTCGGTCACCGACGAGGCGATCAGATGGTAATAACGGTCCCGGGACGGATAGAGCCTGCGCCTGAGCTCGACGACGTCTGGATAGTCGACATCGAACCAATCCACGCCCAGTGGCGGGTCGACCCGGAAAATGCGCGTGTCGAGCCCGCATCCAAGATGCAGCACGATCGCATCCGGGTTTCTGGCGAGGAAGTCCTCGACGTGGGCATCCAGCGTCTTTGCCCGAATAGCAAGGCCGATGCCGAGATTGCCGTCGACCTTGAGCCTCGCGAAATCATAGTCGATCTTGCGCACGGCCTCGTCGGCGAGGCGATCCTGGAGCAGCGAATTGGGCAGCCGGCTCTCCAGCGCCTTGCCGTAAAGCGTCATCAGCAAGGTTTCCTTCGCTCCGGTCAGATCGACCTTTTCGCCGGCCATGATTGTCCTCTTCGGTCCGAAGCTGACTCTATCTGGGTGCGTGCACAGTGAAGGCAAGTTTCGGGTGGTAGCAAAGCTCTGGAAGACCGATATTCGCGGCCAAGGAGATATTGCCATGAACGCTCAGATGACCATGAATACGCGGATGAAACCGACCGCGATCCTTGAGAACGACATCACGCCGCAAGGCAGCGACTACGACGTCGTGCGCCGCGCCATCGAGAAGATCAGCCTCGACTATCGCGACCAGCCCTCGCTGGAGGTGCTGGCCGAGGAAGTCGGCGAGACGCCGACCGGCCTGCAGAAGCTGTTCACACGCTGGGCGGGATTGTCGCCCAAGGCCTTCCTGCAGGCGGTGACGCTCGACCATGCGCGCAGGCTGCTCGATTCCGGCATGCCGCTCCTGGAGACCTCGTTCGAGCTCGGCATGTCCGGCCCCGGCCGGCTGCACGACCTCTTCGTCACCCATGAGGCGATGTCGCCCGGCGACTACAAGACCCGGGGCGCGGGTCTCACCATCCGCTACGGCTATCACATCTCGCCTTTCGGCATCGCGCTGATCATGGTCACCGACCGCGGTCTCGCCGGACTTGCCTTCTGTGACGCGGGCGGCGAGCGGGCCGCCTTCGCCGACATGTCCGGCCGCTGGCCGAACGCGACCTATGTCGAGGACATGTCGGCCACCCAGGCTTACGCCGCGCGGGTCTTCGACCCGGCGCAATGGCGTGCCGACCAGCCGCTGCGCGTGGTGATGATCGGCACCGATTTCCAGCTTCGCGTCTGGGAAGCCTTGCTGCGCATCCCGATGGGCAGGGCCTGCACCTATTCCTCGATCGCGGCAAGCATCGGAGCGCCCAACGCCAGCCGTGCCGTTGGCGCGGCCGTGGGCGCCAACCCGATGTCCTTCGTGGTTCCCTGCCATCGGGCTATCGGCAAGTCCGGCGCGCTCACCGGCTACCACTGGGGCCTGACGCGCAAGCGCGCCATCCTCGGCTGGGAAGCGGGGCAAGTGACATCTTGAAACAATCGATTTTTTCGCGCGCCATTGCGAAAAACCGCACATCGTAATATAAATCGGTACAACCTAAATAAAACGATTGGCCTATTCGCAAAATGCAACCGGCGACAACCTGTGGTTATCGTCGGGTTTCTTTTAAGTTGCTTCCCGATATTATTTAAGTTAACGCTAAATTAACCACGATAAAGGGAAGATGACCCTACGTTGAGCCGCATCATCCGGCTCGAAAGAGGGGTCTCAATGAAGTTCTTCCGCGCCGCCTTGGCTGCATGCTGTCTGGCCGCCTGCGCCGGCCAGACGGCATCGGCGGCCCCCACCGGAAATGTGCTGTTCAACGGCACGATCACCGCGACCTGCACGGTCACGATCAACTCCAACGGCACGATGACCGTCAGCAGCAATCTTCAGTCGCTGAGCTCGCACAATGCCGGCGGCTCGGCCGGCAGCGCCCAGGTCGATACGACAGGTGGCGTCCAGCTCAGCGTCGACCCGGTGACGACCACAACCGTGCCGTCCAGCGACGTCACAGCCACCACCTGGACGCCAACTTTTGCCACCACCGGCGCGCAGACGATTGCCGAAACCGGCACTGCGACCGCGCTGACGGTGCCGGGCACATCGACGGTCGCGATCAATCTTGCCGGCACCAAGAGCGGCACGAACCGCTTCTCCGCCGGCAACTACCAGGCAACGGTGACGCTGCGCTGCGAATAGTCCTCTCGCGAAAGGAGCGGTCCTTGAGAAGAATTGCAATCCTGGCGGCGGGCCTGACCGCCGCGCTGTCTCCCGTTGCGGCGACCGGCCAGTCGATGACGCCGATGCGAGGCGAGGTGCGATCCTTCACCGATGCCTTCGCCGTCCGGGTCTTTCCGGGCAACCCGTACAACCAGCGCATCCGCGTCGAGGTCCATGTCTACGACCAGGATTTCCGGCCGGTCGCGGCCAGGATCACGCCGAGCGCCTTCCTTCTGGCCGGCCAGGCGTCGCGCCCTGTCCTGGTGGTCGTCCCGTTCGACGGCGCGAACGAGCGTAAAGTGCGTATCTGTACCGAGAGTATCCCCTTTCCAAGCGAGCAGACCCAGATAAGGGCACAGATATGCGGAAAGTTCTTCGGGCATCGCAGGTTCTGACCTTGTCCCTGCTGCCCGTCCTGGCTGTCGTAAGCCAAGGGCTTGCCGAGGATATTCTGAACCTGAACCAGAACCAGACGGGTTTCAGCCTGCCCGGCGTCAGCCTGCCCCAGGGCCAGGACGAAGTTCATGCCAGCGACGGCACGACCTGCCGCTCGGCCGTTTCCGGCAGCGGCGCCTATCTCGACCTTGGCGTCATCCGAGGCAACAACTCGAGCAACCAGGCCAACAGCGACATCGCCACATACGGCCGCGTCGTGATCCCGATCGGGCGGACGCCGAAACGCGTCGATTGCAGCCGCCTCTACGAGCTGGAGGTCGAGCGCCTGCAGCTGGAATTGAAGCTCCTCAAGATGGGCCTCGGCGCCGATGGCCAGACGACGGGGAGTGTTGCCATCCCCACCCAGGGACCCGCGCCTCAAGCCAGTCCGGCCCAAGCCAGCGCGGCCCAGGTCAAATCAGCGGGGTGGGCTAACGAAGGCTGGAGCATCAGAGGCACGACCGGCAGTGAAAAGAAAAAGAAGCGAAAATAGCTCTGCATTGTTGGCGCTGGCAGTGCTTGCCTGCTTCAGTCTCCCGACGCAGGCGGCGATCATCGGCACCTGCACAATTGTGATCGGCGCATCGGGGACGATGAAACCGAACCCCGCCATCAACATCTTCGGCTCCAAGCAGGCAGGCGGATTGAGCGCCGGCGCCTCCATCACCGCGAACTCGACGCTGTGTTCCATCCTAAACCTGCTGGACTGCTATTCCGTTTCCACGCCGGCGCTGGTCGCGTTCACGTCCGCGCCGAGCGGCGGCGACACCAATGTATCGTTCGCCTCCGTCTTCCGCCTCGACGGTTCCGGACTGGATATACCGGGCAGCTCGGCGCAAAAGCTGACCAACGGTACCCACACCATCCAGGTCGATCTGACGGCCACGAAGTCGCCGGGCATCTTCCCGGCGGGCAACTACCAGGCCGAGGTAACGGTCCGCTGCGAATGATGCTGTGGGCCAGACCGCGCGGACAGCGACGTGATCTGGCAACCGGCGGACTTTGCGGCTAGCTTCGCGCCCAGCACGCAATTCCAGGAAAAGCGCTTCGCGTATTTCGCTGGAATTTGCGCAAGAAGCAGAATCTTGGAGCACGTCCGCCTTCACGCAGGCTGACCCGCTTCAACGGGAGGCAGTCTTTGATCATCGTTGTCGGCTCGATCAACCTCGATCTCATCGCCAATGTCGACCGCTTGCCGGAGCCCGGCGAGACGGTGCGCGGCGCAGGCTTTGCCACCGCGCCCGGCGGCAAGGGCGCCAACCAGGCGCTGGCCGCGGCGCGCGCCGGCGCCCAGGTGCGCATGGTGGGCGCGGTCGGCAAGGATAGCTTTGCCGCCGAAGCGCTCGCCCTTCTCAAGGCCGGCAATGTCGATCTCTCCGGGGTCGGCCAGAGTTTCGCCTCCACCGGCACCGCCTTGATCCTGGTCGGCGCCGACGGCGAAAACGTCATCGCCGTCGTGCCGGGCGCTAATGATTCAGTGGTGCCGGGCGATGTCGCCAAGGCCTTCCTCAAAAAGGGCGATGTCGTGCTCTTGCAGCATGAGATCCCGCTGCAGACGGTCGAGGCCACGCTTGACGCGGCGCGCGCGGCGGGCGCGGTCAGCGTCCTCAACACCGCTCCCTTCCGGGCTGAAGCCGCCGGCTTCCTCGGCAAGGCCGACTATGCCGTCGCCAACGAAACCGAATTCGACCTCTACGGCGAGGCGCTGGCGCTTTCGGGCCGTGACCGCCCTACCCGCATGCGCGACTACGCCCAAAAGACCGGCCGCGCCATCGTCGTCACGCTGGGCGGCGATGGCGTGCTCGCCGCCACGCCTCACGATTTCCTCACCGTTCCGGCGCTGAAGATCACCCCGGTCGACACGGTTGGCGCCGGCGACACCTTCTGCGGCTATTTCGGCGCCGGCCTGTCATCCGGCCTGTCGCTCCAGGATGCGCTCACCCGCGCCGCCGCGGCCGGCTCGCTCGCCTGCCTGAAACCCGGCGCGCAGCCGGCGATCCCGCTGGCCAGGGATGTCGACGCCGCCTTGGCGGCGCGCTAGCAGCCATGCGTCCCGTCACCAAACATGCCGTGCCGCCGGCGGGCGATATCTGCCGCCTCTCCGCCGTCGAGCTCGCCGACAGGATCAGGCAGCGCCACTTTTCGGTTCGTGAGGTGGCCAGCGCGTTCCTCGACCGCATCGAGGCCGTGAACCCGCTGGTCAACGCCATCGTATCGCTGCGCCGGCGCACCGACATCCTGGCCGAGGCCGACAGGGCCGATGCCCATCTGGCGCGGGGCGGCGAGGCCGGATCGCTGTTCGGTCTGCCGATCGCCATCAAGGACCTGGCCCTGACCAAGGGCCTCAGAACCACCTTCGGCTCACCGATCTTCGCAGATTTTATTCCCGACACGGACGACTTCTTCGTCGAGCGCATCCGCAAGGCCGGCGCCATCATCATCGGCAAGACCAACACCCCGGAGTTCGGGCTGGGCTCCAACACCTACAACCCGGTCTTCGGCTCGACGCTCAACGCCTTCGACCCGACGCTCACCGCCGGCGGCTCTAGCGGCGGCGCGGCCGTGGCGTTGGCGCTCGACATGGTGCCGGTCGCTGACGGCAGCGATTTCGGCGGCTCGCTGCGCAACCCGGCCGCCTACAACAATGTCTACGGCTTGCGTCCCTCCCAGGGGCTCGTGCCCGCCGGCCCCGACATCGATGTCTTCCATTCGCAGATGGGCGTCGAAGGGCCGATGGGCCGCAGCGTGCGCGACATCGCGCTGCTGCTCGACGAACAGGCCGGCTATCATCCGCTCGCGCCGCTGTCGCACGCCAAGGAGGGATCGTTCCTTGACGGCTTGGAGGCGAAGGCAGCCGGCGGCCGCGTCGCCTGGCTGGGCGACCTCGGCGGCCACCTGCCGACGGAGCCTGGCGTGCTCGACCTCTGCGAGGCCGCGCTTGCCCGCTTCGCCCATGCCTCGTTCCACAGTGAAAAGCTGGTTCCCGATGTCGATTTCGAGGCGCTGTGGCAGGCTTTTGTCATCTTGCGCCAGGCAAGCAGCGGCTGCGGACTGAAGGCGCATTATGACGATCCCGCAAAACGCAGGCTTTTGAAGCCCGAGGCTGTCTGGGAAGTGGAGCAAGCGATGCGGCTCACCGCGCCGCAGATCCATGCCGCCAGTGTCCGGCGTACCTCGTGGCACCGCACGCTGCTGTCGCTGTTCGAGCGCTTCGACCTCATCGCCTTGCCGACCGCGCAGGTCTTCCCGTTCGACGTGACCACCCACTGGCCGCGCGAGGTCGCGGGGCGGACCATGGACAGCTATCACCGCTGGATGCAGGTCTCCGCCTTTGCAACGCTGGGCGGCTGCCCGGCGCTCGCCGTGCCGGCCGGCTTCGATGAGAGCGGCCGGCCGATGGGCATGCAGCTGATCGGCCGCCCGCGCGGCGACCTCGCCGTGCTCAAGGCGGGCGCTGCCTATGAGGCAACCTTGCCCTGGGCGGCGGGGGCTGCGTAACGGCCGCAGGCCCAGCTTGCGCCGGCGCCAATCCCGTGCATTGATCGCCCTCCGCCCAAGTCGGCGCTGTCCTGTTCGAGGGAAATCATGTCGCTGGAACTCTACGCCACCTATGTCGTCGCCTGCATCGTCATCATCCTGGTGCCGGGACCCACGGTCACGCTGATCATCGCCAACAGCATCCGCCACGGCTCGCGCGCCGGCCTGGCCAACGTCGCCGGCACCCAGGCCGGGCTTGCCATCATGATCGCCATCGTCGGCATCGGCCTCAACACGCTGATCGCCGGCATGGGCCACTGGTTCGAATGGGTGCGGCTGCTCGGCGCCGCCTACCTGATCTGGATGGGCGTGCAGATGTTTCGCGCAAAGGGCGCGCTGAACCCCGACGGGTCGGCGAAGAAGCCGCGCGGCGGCTTCTTCCTGCAGGGTTTTCTGGTGGCGGTCAGCAATCCCAAGACCTTGGTGTTCTTCGGCGCCTTCTTCCCGCAGTTCATCGCGCCGCAGGGCAACTACACGCTGCAGATCGTGGTCATGGGCCTGACCGCCATGATCTTCGCCGCCATGTCGGACTCGACCTACGCGCTTGCGGCAGGCCGCGCCGGCCGCATCCTCTCGGCCAGCCGCGTCAAGCTGATGTCACGCATCAGCGGCAGCTTCCTGGTCGGCGGCGGACTGTGGCTGGCGTTCTCGAAGGCGAAGTGAACACCTTTCCTTCTCCCCCTGTGGGAGAAGGTGGATCGGCGCGAAGCGCCGAGACGGATGAGGGGTGTTCCGGCGGAGTGAGACGTTAGCGCTCTCTGGAACACCCCTCATCCGACCGAGCTTCGCTCGGCCACCTTCCCCCACAAGGGCGGAAGGGGGAACCACCCTTACAGCCGCCCGAGCCGCTCCACCAGCAGGGCGAAGAAACCGTCATGGTCGATGTCGCGCATCACCATGGCGTTCTTTTCCCGCTTGGTGACGCCCCACCAGTCGATCACCGTCATGCCCATGGTGAGCTCCGACGCGGTCTCGACGCTGACATTGCAGTGACGGCCTTTGAACAGCTCCGGCTTGAGGAGATAGGCGATGACGCATGGATCGTGCAGCGGCCCGCCATCGGTGCCGTATTTTTCCTCGTCATAGCGCTCGAAGAACTCCAGCATCTCGGCGGTCGCGGTGCCGACCTTGGTGTCGAGCTTGCGGAACGCCTGGATGCGCTTGGACGAGGTCAGCGCCTTGTGGGTGACGTCGAGCGGCATCATCACGATCGGAATGCCCGATTTGAACACCAGATCGGCGGCCTGCGGGTCGACATAGATGTTGAATTCGGCGGCCGGCGTGACATTGCCGCCCTCGAAGAAGCCGCCGCCCATCAGAACGATTTCCTTGATGCGCGGCGCGATCCTCGGCTCGCGGATCAGCGCCAGCGCGATGTTGGTGAGCGGTCCGAGCGGGCAGAGCGTGATCGTGCCGCTTTCCTCCCGCATCAGCGTCTCGACGATGAAATCGACGGCGTATTGCTCCTGCAGCGGCATGGTCGGCTCGGGCAATTGCGGGCCGTTCAGGCCGGTCTTGCCGTGCACTTCCTCGGCGGTGACGAGCTGGCGCGCCAGCGGGCGGATGGCGCCGGCATAGACCTTGATGTCGGGCCGGCCGGCCAATTCGCAGATCTTGCGGGCGTTGTTCTGGGTCAGCTTCAGCGGCACGTTGCCTGCAACCGCAGTGATACCGACGACCTCCAGCTCGGAACTGCCAAGCGCCAGCAATATGGCGACGGCGTCGTCCTGGCCGGGATCCGTGTCGATGATGATCTTTCTGGACTGGGGCATTTCAATTCCTTTTGGGGAGTCTTTTTGGGCGGGGCTTACAGCATGATCCCGAACCGGAGGTCAGCGTTAGCAAAAAGTGGGAACCGGTTTTCGGATAAGATCATGCTCCAACGAAGAGGTGAACCAGGATGGCGGTTCAACGAAACGTCATCCTGATTCAGTGCTTGAACTTGATCGCGCGGCGGACCATATCAAGACCATCGGGAAAAATGCCATCCGGGTTTTTCCAGTTTGTGTCGCTCTTCAGAGGACAGTGTAACAATGAGTCGAATGACGCCCTTCTCCAGCCCGCTTCTTTTGGGTTTCGATGCCATGGAAAAGACGCTTGAGCGTCTGGCGAAGTCGGGCGACAGCTATCCTCCGTACAACATCGAGCGCCTCGGCGCCGCCGACGGCAAGGCCGAGAGGCTGCGCATCACATTGGCCGTTGCCGGTTTCGCCGAAAGCGACCTCGATGTCACCACGGAAGAAAACCAGCTGATCGTGCGCGGCCGCCAGAGCGACGACACCGAGCGCGAATTCCTGCACCGCGGCATCGCCGCGCGCCAGTTCCAGCGCTGTTTCGTGCTGGCCGACGGCATGCGGGTGATCGGCGCCGAGCTGAAGAACGGACTGTTGTCGGTCGATCTCGACCGGCCGGAGTCCGAGCGGCTGGTACGGAAAATAAACATATCGGTGAAAGACTGACCTTTGCCGATGGCTCTATGCGAGGCGGCCAATCCTGGCGTCCTCGCGCCAAGGAGGCTTGAAATGACCAGAACTGACGAAACGATCACCATGACCAGCGGCGAATTCGCCCATCTCGGCGAAGGTTCGGTCGCCTATCTCAGGAAAGTATCGAGCGACGACCTGCGCGGCCGCTTCCCCGGCCTGCAGGAAATCGCGCCCGGCCTTGAGTTGTGGGCGCTGTTTGCCGCCAACGGCCAGCCGATCCTGCTTTCCGATGCCCGTGACCGGGCGCTGGCGGGTGCGTTGGAGAACGATCTGACCACTGTCGCGATCCACTAGACCATAATCCCGAAAAGTCGGACCCGGTTTTCGGGTAAGATTATGGTCAACTAAAGTAGCGATTGCTGGCAGTCCGAAATGGAAAGGGCCGCTCCCGGCGGCCCCTTTAGGGTTTCATCCCAAAACCAGATTCTATCCCAACTTCAGGCTGCGTGCGAGGCCTGCGTGTCCGACAGCAGGGCGTGGATCGCCACCGCGTCGCGCGTGCCCCTGATCTTGGCCACCGTGTCGGCATCGCGCAGCACACGCGCGATGCGCGACAGCGCCTTGAGATGGTCGGCGCCGGCGCCCTCGGGCGCAAGCAGCAGAAAGACGAGGTCGACCGGCTGGTCGTCCAGCGCCTCGAAATCGACCGGCGTTTCCAGCCGGGCGAAGACCCCGGCGATCCGCTTCACGCCGGCGAGCTTGCCGTGCGGAATGGCGATGCCGTTGCCGACGCCGGTCGAGCCCAGCCGTTCGCGCTGCAGGACGGTGTCGAACACCTCCCGTTCCGGAATCCCCGAAATCGCCGCGGCCCTCTCCGACAGCAATTGCAGAAGCTGCTTTTTGGAATTCGCCTTCAACGCCGGCATGATCGCCGAGACGCTGATGAGATCACTGAGATCCATGCTTGAAAAATCCCTTGCTCGCCTGCCGCGCCAGTCGTCGTCCCCCTCGCGCGGCTGGCTTTTTATCCCTGAGCGACTTTGGTCGTCGACGGATCGATCCAGCCGATATTGCCGTCCGGCCGGCGGTAGACGATGTTGAGATGGTCGGTTCCGGCGTTGCGGAACAGGAAGACCGGGCTGTCGCTGTTGTCGAGCTCGATGACAGCCGACGCCACCGACATGGTCCGCAGCGTCATGCTTGATTCGGCGACGATGACCGGAGCGAAGTCCTCCGGAATGTCTTCCTCGTCGTCGGCAAGGGGGGCCATCACCGTATAGGCGATGTCGGTCGGCTCTTCGCCATTGCCGTTGCCGGTGTTGCGTGACTTCAGCCGGCGCTTGTAGCGGCGCAGCCGCGTTTCCAGGCGGTCGGCGGCCGCCTCGAAGGCGAGCGTCGGGTCCTGGGCGTCGCCGGTCGCCTGCAGCGAAGCGCCGGAATCGAGCCGGACCATGCAGTCGGCGGAGAAACGCGACCCCGATTTGATGACCGTGACATGTCCTGAAAAACCCCGATCGAAATATTTCTCGATCGCCTCGCCGACCCGGTCGCTGATGCGCGTGCGGAACGCATCGCCGATGTCCATGTGTTTTCCCGAAATGCGTAGATTCATCTGAAAACTGACCTTCCTTGCTCAGGCTTCAAACTGTCCCGAGTTTATACCCGTGGCGCGCGCGCACAAGCTTCGCAGCGGCATGCGCGCCGATTTTAGACCCGAACTTTCCGGTTGATCACAAGTCGCCTTCTTGGCCGTCCGTGGCCGTGTCTGACGGACCCATTCGCGAGCGGGCATTACCGCCCCGCTCCATGCGGGCGGGCTTCTAGACACTTCATTGCGGCTTGTCAATCAAGCTTGGGAATTGTGGAAAATCCGCCTGTCTCGCACCGGCGACCGCTTGTCGAGATTCGGATCGAGCCTAGCGGCCGACATTGGCGAGCGCCCGCTTCTCCCGCCGCCGCTGCACCGACGATGGGATGTTCATGCCTTCGCGATATTTCGCGACGGTTCGCCGCGCGATGTCGACACCGCTTTCCTTGAGCATGTCGACGATGGCGTCGTCGGAAAGCACGTCGGCGGGCTTTTCCTCGTCGATCATCTGCTTGATGCGGTCGCGTACGGCCTCGGACGAATGCGCTTCGCCGCCTTCGGCCGAGGCGATCGATGCGGTGAAGAAATAGCGCAGCTCGAAGACGCCGCGCGGCGTCAGCATGTATTTGTTGGCGGTGACGCGGCTGACGGTCGATTCATGCATGCCGATGGCATCGGCCACCGTGCGCAGGTTGAGCGGCTTGAGGTGACGCACGCCATGGACGAGGAAGGCATCCTGCTGCCGCACGATTTCCGACGCCACCTTGAGAATGGTCTTGGCCCGCTGATCGAGGCTGCGCGTCAGCCAGTTGGCGTTCTGCAGGCATTCGGCGAGAAAATCCTTTTCCGCCTGATCCTTGGCGTGGCTCGAAACGCGGGCGAAGTAGACATTGTCCACCAGCACGCGCGGCAGCGTGTCGGCGTTGAGCTCCACCGCCCAGCTGCCGTCATTGGCGGCGCGCACCTCGACATCGGCGACGATCGCATCGCTGGCGCCGCCCGAAAACGCCAGGCCGGGACGCGGATCGAGCGCGCGGATCTCGGCCAGCATGTCGAGGAGGTCCTCCTCGTCGACGCCGCAGATGCGTTTCAGCGTCTGGAAATCCCGCCGCGCCAGGAGCTCGAGATTGGCGACCAGCGCTTTCATCGCCGGATCGAGCCGGTCGCGCCCTGCAAGTTGCAGCGAGAGGCACTCCGCGAGGTCGCGCGCGAAAAGTCCTGGCGGCTCGAAGGTCTGGCAGACGCCAAGCACGCGCGCCACCGCCGCTTCGTCCGCACCGAGCCGGGCCGCGATCTCGCCGAGGTCGGTGCGCAAATAACCGGCTTCGTCGAGCCCGTCGGCGAGCTCGCCCGCGATCAGGCGTTCGCCGGGACTGAGGAAAGCGAGCGCGATCTGCTCGCCGACATGTTCGCGCAGCGTGACGGCGGCCGCGGCCATGTCGCCAACATCGAACCCCTCGGACGATGCCGAGCCGGCGGCGCCGCCGGCGGCCGACTTCCACTGCGCCGTGAGGTCCGGCCCCAGCCTCTCATGGGTGCCGGGGTCGTCGGGAAACAGGTTCTCCAGGGAGGAATCGAGCTTTTGCGAGATCGCTTCCGCGCTCCATTCCGTCTCGCCCTCGAACCAGTCGCCTTCGGAAGCCCGCTCCGGCGCCGCCTCGCTTTTCTGGGCCTGGTCGCCTGCCGCGTCGTCTTGCGGCTCGGCCCGCTCCAGGAGCGGGTTGCGCTCGATCTCCTCGTCGATGAAGCGCTCGAGCTCGACATGGGTGAGCTGCAGCAGGCGGATCGACTGCATCAGCTGCGGCGTCATCACCAGCGACTGGGACTGTCTGAGCTGCAGTTTGGCTGCCAGCGCCATGGTGGGATTTCAAACGCCTCGTCTACGCGTCGCACAGTTGTTTTTCGGTCGGGCATAGAAACTGGCCCGGCTTTTGCTTGTCAAGGAAAACGCTAGCAGCAGGGGCTTACCGGAGCGTTATCGAGCGCTAAAATAGCGAAAAGCCGCCACGCCACCTTCGAAAATCGCGCCACAGCCCGAAAACCGGCAGTCAGAGCGTGAAGCCCTCGCCGAGATAAAGACGCCGCACATCGGCGTTGGCGACGATCTCGTCGGCGCGGCCATGCGTCAGCACCTGGCCGGCATGGATGATATAGGCGCGGTCGATCAGGCCGAGCGTCTCGCGCACATTGTGGTCGGTGATCAAGACGCCGATGCCGCGGGCCGTGAGGTGGCGAACGAGCTGCTGGATGTCGGCGACGGCGATCGGGTCGATGCCGGCGAAAGGCTCGTCGAGCAGCATATAGGCCGGCCGCGTCGCCAGCGCCCGCGCGATTTCGAGGCGGCGCCGTTCACCGCCCGATAGCGACATCGACGGCGCCTTGCGCAGATGGCTGATGTGGAATTCCTCGAGCAGCTCGTCGAGGTTGCGTTCACGCACCTTGCGATCCTTTTCGACCACTTCCAGCACGGCGCGGATGTTCTGCTCGACGTTGAGGCCGCGGAAGATCGACGCTTCCTGCGGCAGATAGCCGATACCGAGGCGGGCACGCCGGTACATCGGCATCGAGGTGACATCGAAGCCGTCGATCTCGATCGAGCCTTCGTCGACCGGCACTAGCCCCGTGACCATGTAGAAACAGGTGGTCTTGCCGGCGCCGTTGGGGCCAAGCAGGCCGACGGCCTCGCCGGCGCGCACGCCAAGCGTGACACCGCTCACCACCTTGCGGCCCTTATAGCTCTTGGTCAGACCCTTCGCGATCAGGGTGCCCTTGAACTTTGCCTTATCGGTGCCGACCGTCGCCGGCGCAGCCGCCTTTGCGGCCGCCCGCCCCGGAAGACGGGCCAGCAGCGAGGTTACGCCGGCCATTAGTTGCCTGACGCTCCCTGCTGTTGCGCGCCCTGCTTCTGGGGCGTGAACGACATCATCACGCGGCCGCCGCAGCCGTCGACATTGGCGAGTCCGCTCTTCATCTGCACGGTGAGCTTGCAGCCCTTGAGCACATTGTCGCCCTGCGACAACACCACTTCCTTGCCCTTGAGCACCAGCACCTGCGTCTTCATGTCGAATGTGCCGCTGTCGCCCGTGGCGACCTGGTCGTTCGACTTGACGTAGACTTTGTTCTCCACCTCGAGGTGGTCGATATTGGCGGCGCCGGTCATAGCCGACGCGCCGGCGGCGGCGCTTTTGCCGGCATTGGCATCCTTGACATAGTAGACCGTCATCTTGCCGGCCTTGAGCAGGGTCGGCCCCTGATTGACCGTGACGTTGCCGCTGAATATGGCCATGCTTTCGGCCTGGCGGACCTCAAGCTTGTCGCTTTCGATCTGGATCGGCTGGTCGCCGGACAGCTTGAGCCCGGACATCTGGCTGGTCGCGCTCGACTGCGCGAAGGAATGCGCCGTCGCCAAGAACAGCAATGCGGAAGCAGCGCCCGAAAGCCATGCGGATTTACTGCGACGCATTCTGTTCTCCACCGTTTACCCCCGCTGCCTTCAGCGCGGCTGGATCTATGTTGACGCGAACCCGGTTCTCGAAGACCACGAGCCTGCCGTTGTCCTCGACCGACATCGAATCCGCCGTGATGCGCGACCCGCCGCGGCTGACGTCGACCGGATTATTCGTCTTCATAGAGCCTTTGCCCATGTCTAGGAAGATCGATTTGAACTTCGCCGCCAGGCCGTCCGTCGTCGTCACGCTGACGTCGCTGGTCAGGTCCATCGTGTTGGCGTCGCGATTGTAGATACCGTGCGCGGCATCGACCGATACGATGTTGTCGGTGGCGACGGGCAGTTTGGCGTTGATGCCTTCGAGGTCGATGACGGCCTGCTGGCCGACATCCTGCGTCGCCCTGGTCGCCGTCAGCGAATATGGCAGCTTCTGCTTGGTGAAGCCGTTGAGCTTCGGATTGGCCATCACCAGCTTGCCGTCGGAAAACGCCGTGCCGTCGGCCTGCACCGAGACCGACAGGGGCGCCTTGAGGTAGGAATAGACTGGAAAGGCGACGGCGATGGCGACCGCGAGCAGCGGCACCGCGAATTTCAGCACGCGCACGCGGCGAGAGTGCCGCTGCGCGCGGTTGAAGGCATCTCCGCGCGTGCCGCCCTCGGCCGCCGGAGCCGATGCCTCGCCAGCATCGCTCGTTTCGTCAGATCGCGCCAACATGACTTTCTAATGGACCTTTGCCCGCCCAAACACCGCCTATAGGTGGTATGCCGACACCTACAAGCAAGCACAAGCGGATCAAAACTGCAAAAATGTGACAACTGCCACCCGCAAAATCGACAGGAATCCGGCGAGACGGCTTGTACTTCATAGCAGATAGGGACTTGGTTGCGTTAATTTTTCGTGAGGTCGGCGTCAACACTTCACGGCGCGGCATTTTCAGGAAACGGTAGCCGTGTGCCGAGGCTTGCTTTAAAAGCGTGCTTTCCCACCGATCCATGAGGCTGACGATGGCAATGAGAGCCGACGACCTGATCGACCGCCGCCGCTTGCGCCGCAAGCTGACTTTCTGGCGCGTGGTCGCGTTTCTGGTTCTGGCGGCCGCGGTGATCGCGTTCTCGACCTGGGTCTATGACGACAATTTTACCGGCCAGGCGGTTCCGCATATCGCCAAGGTCAAGATCGAAGGCACCATCACCGAGGATGAGGAACTGCTCAAAAGGCTGGAGGCGATCCGCAAGTCGCCGGAAGTGAAAGGCGTCATCCTGTCGATCGATTCGCCCGGAGGCACCACGGTCGGTGGCGAGTCGACATTCGAAGCCGTGCGCAAGCTTGCCGGCGACAAGCCCGTGGTGGCCGAGGTCGGCACGCTGGCGGCATCGGCCGGCTATATGATCGCCAGTGCGGCCGACCATATCGTCGCCCGCCAGACCTCGATCGTCGGCTCGATCGGCGTGCTGATCCAATATCCTGACGTCAGCGGTCTCATGGACAAGCTCGGCATCAAGCTGGAGGAAGTGAAATCGTCGCCGCTCAAGGCTTCGCCCTCGCCCTTCAAGCCGACCAATGACGATGAGCGCGCCATGGTGCGCAAGCTGATCCTCGACAGTTACGACTGGTTCGTCGGCATTGTCGCGGACCGCCGCAAGATGACGCACGAGCAGGCGCTGGCGCTGGCCGACGGTTCGATCTTCACCGGCCGCCAGGCTTTGGCCAACCATCTGGTCGACGCCGTCGGCGGCGAGCAGGAGGCGATCGACTGGCTGGCGACGAAGGGCGTGGACGCCAAGCTCAAGGTCGTCGAGTGGAAGGACAAGGACAGGCGTGGCGGTTTCCTGTTTTCCCAGTCGATGGCAAAACTGGCGGCCAAGGCGCTTGGCCTGCCGGATGCCGGCGGCGATGTCATTCACGAGCTCGGCGCCGACCGCTTGTTTCTTGACGGTCTCGTTTCGGTCTGGCACCCTTGACATCTCGCTGGGACGAGCCAAAAAAGCAATAAAATCATCCTGATAATCGACTGCAGTGGTTTTACGGGGAACGTTCTATGATCAAATCCGAGCTTGTGCAGATTATTGCCGCGCGCAACCCGCACCTTTTCCTGCGCGATGTCGAAAACATCGTCGGTGCGATCTTTGACGAGATCACCGATGCGCTTGCCGAGGGCAACCGGGTCGAGTTGCGCGGTTTCGGCGCCTTTTCGGTGAAGAACCGTCCCGCCCGCACCGGCCGCAATCCGCGCACCGGCGAATCCGTCGAGGTCGAGGAAAAGTGGGTGCCGTTCTTCAAGACCGGCAAGGAGTTGCGCGAAAGGCTGAACAGCGGCAAATAGGCCGCGCGCCGGCGGGTTGAAACGGCATCTTGGCGCTTAAAGCATGTCTCCCGAAAGTGGAGGCTGGTTTCGGGACAAGGACATGCGCGCTTAGGAAGCTTCTCTCTGTGGAGATCTGATGTTCAATCGCTTCGTCCTCGTCGTGGTCTTCGTGCCGCTGGCCATCATCCTGATCGCGCTTGCCGTCGCCAATCGCGGCCCCGTCGCCTTCACGCTCGATCCATTTCATCCCGGCAATCCCGCGCTGACGCTGAACCTGCCGCTTTTCATCTTCCTGTTCCTTGCCCTGGCCGTCGGCATGGTCGTCGGCAGCATGGCGACGTGGGTGAAGCAGGGGCGCTACCGCAAGCTCGCGCGCCAGCGCGGTCTGGAAGCTGAAAACCTTCGCCAGGCGGTGAGCCGCCCACCGGCGGCGCCCAATGGACCGGCGCTGCCCAAGCCGAACTAGCTAACGCCTCACGGAGCCTCCGATGCTGACCGTTTCGGCCGCCGAGGTCGACCGCGCGCTGACCTTTCCCGGCCTTGTCGAGACATTGCGCACCGCCTTCCGCGAAGGCGCGATGCAGCCGGTTCGCCATCATCATGGCGTCGAGCGCCCGGACGGCGCCGCCTCGACCCTGCTTTTGATGCCGGCCTGGACCGACTTCAATGCCGCTGGTACCTCGGCGGGAGGCCATATCGGCGTCAAGATCGTCACCGTATCGCCGGACAACAACGCCATCGGCAAGCCGGCGGTGATGGGCCTCTATCTTTTGCTCGACGGCGTCACCGGCGAGCCGCAGGCGCTGATCGACGGCCAGCGGCTGACGCAGTGGCGCACGGCTTGCGCCTCGGCGCTTGCCGCCTCCTATCTCGCTCGCAAGGACGCCTCGCGGCTTCTGGTGATCGGCGCCGGCGCGCTGTCGCCGTTCCTTGCCAAGGCACATTCGGCGGTCAGGCCGATCACATCCATCCGCATCTGGAACCGCACGCCGGCCAATGCCGAAAAAGTGGCGGCCACCTTGCGGGCCGAGGGCCTTCCTGCAAGTGCCGCCGGCGATCTCGACGCGGAGCTTGCCGAGGCCGACATCGTCACCTCCGCGACCATCTCGAACACGCCGCTGGTCAAGGGCGCGCTGCTGAAGCCCGGCGCCCATGTCGATCTCGTCGGCGGTTTCACGCCGACGATGCGCGAAAGCGATGACGACGCGGTCAAGCGCGCCCGCGTCTATGTCGACACCCGCGCCGGCGCCACCAAGGAAGCCGGCGACATCGTCCAGCCGCTGGCCGCAGGCGTGCTGAAGCCGGAAGCGATCGTCGCCGACCTGCACGAGCTTGCCCGCGGCGAGAAGCAGGGCCGGCAAAGCGACAGCGAGATCACGCTGTTCAAGTCGGTTGGCGCAGCGCTTGAGGATCTCGCCGCAGGCATCGCCGTCTACAAGGCGCTGCGCGCAGGCAGTAGGGATTAGGCAGTAGGAAGACTTACACCTACTGCCTACTGCCTACT
>CCNB01000043.1:673164-695616 GCA_000824785.1 Mesorhizobium plurifarium
TACTGCCTACTGCCTACTGCCCATTCGGCCAGTAGACGCGCAGGCGGTGATTGTCCGGATCGAGCGCGACGAAGGTGCGGCCGAAATCGAGGTCGGTCGGGACCTGCAGCATTTTCAGGCCACGCCCGGCCCAATCGGCATGCGTAGCATCGACGACCGCCGCGTTCTCAACGGCAAGCACAAGCTCGCCGCCACCGCCTGCTGCCGCCGCAGCCGGTTCCACCGTGTGGCGCGACCAGAGGCCGAGCTTGAAGCCTTTGTCGAGCACGAACATCACGAAGGTCGGCGAAGATTCGACCGGCTCACGTCCGAGCAAAGAGGCATAGAACGCACCGCTCTTTTCCGGACTGTCGACATAGAGGATGACGAAATTCGGCGTGGTCATATCTGATCTCCAAACTATCTAAACCTTGGAGACCATACGCAGAGCTACTGTCAGATTCTGGCAGCAGCGATCAGCCGGAAGCGTCTTTCGCGCCGTTCCGGCCGGGCGCGTCAAGGCCTGCCCGCCACTCCTTCAGCATCGCCTGGCGGCGGCGCGGATAGCGGATGTCGGTCGCTGTTAGATCGGATATCCGGTCGGCGCGGAAATGCCGGAAATCCCGGCGCGTCTCGCACCACGCCACCATCACCCGCACCTTGTCGAAGAAGGCAAGCGCGAATGGCCAGACCAGGCGCTTCGATGCCGCTCCCCCGGCGTCACGATAAAGGAAGCCGAGCTTGCGCTCGTCGCGGATCGCTTGCCGCACGACACCGAGGTCGATCGCCTCGGCATTGTCCGAGCGCGGCCCGACGAGCAGCGTCGTGGCGTCGAGATCCTCGCGCAAATCATCCGGCAGCACCGCCGCGATCTTGGCCAGCGCATCGGCCGCGGCGACCGCCAATCTCTTGTCCGGCTGCTTCGCCACCCAGCGCGAGCCGAGTACGATCGCCTCGATCTCCTCGTCGCTGAACATCAAAGGCGGCAGCATGAAGCCGGGCCTCAGCACATAGCCAAGCCCCGCCTCGCCCTCGATCGGCGCGCCCTGCCCCTGCAGCGTCGCGATGTCGCGGTAGAGCGTGCGGATCGACACACCCATCTCGTCCGCGAGCATGCGGCCGCTCACCGGCCGGCGATGGCGGCGCAGGATCTGGATCAGGTCGAGCAGGCGTTCCGAACGGGACATGAATGGCTAACCGGCGTGCCGGACAATAAGGCTGGCCCGCGCATCGCGGCAAGCAGCCGATGCCGCGGAACGCCTGCGTCCCGTTCCCGTTGTCTCCGCAATGACGACGCGCGGTTTCCTGTTCTTCTGGTCGGTGCTGACCGTTTTCGTCGCGGCGCTCAGCCTTGGGCCGTCCTTTGCCCATGTGCTGGAATCGCTGCCCAGGCTGACGAAATGGTCGCCGGCGCTGTGGCGCGAGGCGACGGTCTTCAACGGCCAGTTCCTGCTTTTTGCCGTGATCGGAGCCCCCCTCGATATCGCCGCGATCCTCTGTCCGGCATTGCTTGCCTGGATGCTGCGCGGCCAAGCTGGCGCATTCTGGTTCGTGCTCGCCGCCACGTTGCTCTACGCCGTTTCGCTGGCGCTCTGGTTCGGCCTCGTCAAACCGGCGAACGACATCCTCGCGACCTGGACGCCGGGGCCAATACCGGAAAACTTCGGAGCCATCCGGCTGCGTTGGGAAACCGGCCACATGGCGGTGACTGTGGCCAAGGCGCTTGGCTTCATTTCGCTCTGCTTCGGCCTGCTCGGCGTTCGGCATGGCTGACGACCCACCATTGAATGAGCCGGGCTTTGTTGCGCCGGTGGGCTTAGCTGTGGCAGAAGCGGGCCGAACCGCCGGAGATGATCCTTCTTGAAATCTTTTCGCGACAAACGCCGCGATGGCCGCCCGCATCCCGCAAGGGCGGAACAGCCTCGCCCGCGTGATGCGTTCCCGGCCGGACGGCAGCAGGCCGCGCCCGCCGAACGCCGCGAAACGAAACCGGCGGATCGGCAGGAAGCCAAACCGGCGCCACGCGTGCTGGCGCGCCGCGAGGGCATGCTGCCCGCCGAGCGCCTGCCATTGATCCTCGAAGTCGCGCCCAACGCCGATTACGCGCTGTTGGACAGCGGCGCCGGTGAAAAACTCGAGCAATATGGCCCCTACCGCATCGTGCGCCCCGAAGGCCAGGCGATCTGGCAGCGCGCCCTTCCAGCAAAGGAATGGGAGCGCGCCGACGCCATCTTCACCGGCGACACCGACGAGGAAGGCATCGGCCGCTGGCGCTTTCCCAAGGCGCCGCTTGGTGAGACCTGGCCGATGAAGCATGACGGCATCGATTATCTCGGCCGCTTCACCTCCTTCCGCCATGTCGGCGTTTTTCCGGAGCAGGCCTCGCATTGGGACCATATGGCCGGGCTGATCGCGGCGGCGAAGCGCCCGGTCAAGGTGCTGAACCTCTTCGGCTATACGGGCCTCGCCTCGCTGGTGGCGGCCAGCGCCGGCGCCGAGGTCACCCATGTCGATGCCTCGAAGAAGGCGATCGGCTGGGCGCGCGAGAACCAGGAGATGGCCGGCCTTTCCGGCAAGCCGATCCGCTGGATCGTCGAGGACGCGGTGAAGTTCGCCGAGCGCGAGGAGCGCCGCGGCAGCCGCTACGACATCGTGCTGTTCGACCCGCCGGCCTATGGCCGAGGCCCGAAGGGCGAGGTCTGGCAATTGTTCGAGGACCTGCCGGGCCTCACCGACCTTTGCCGCTCGATCCTGACTCCGAAGCCGCTGGCCGTCGTTCTCACCGCCTATTCGATCCGCGCCTCCTTCTTCGCCATCCATGCGCTGATGCGCGATACCTTTGCCGGCATGGACGGCACGGTCGAATCCGGCGAACTGATCATTCGCGAGAAGTCGGCCGGCCGCGCGCTGTCGACCTCGCTGTTCTCGCGCTGGGTGGCTTGAATGAACCCACATGACAGCGCCCGACCGGTTGGGCAGGTCAAGGAAGTCACCAGCCTTGCCAATCCCCTGGTCAAGGACATCAAGGCGCTGGCGCTGAAGAAATTCCGCGACCAGCACAACGCCTTCATGGCCGAGGGCCTGAAGCTCATCATCGACGCGCTCGACCTCGGCTGGTCGATCAGGACCTTGGTTTTCGCCAAGGCCGGACGCGGCAACGCCGCCATCGAAAAGGCCGCCGCGCGGACCGTCGCCGCCGGCGGCACAGTGCTCGAAGTCTCGGAAAAGGTGCTGTCCGCCATCACCCGCCGCGAAAACCCGCAAATGGTGGTCGGCGTCTTCGCCCAGAAGACCGTTCCGCTGAAGGACATCCGCGCCAGGGACGGCGACGTCTGGGTGGCGCTCGACCGGGTGCGCGACCCCGGCAATCTCGGCACCGTGATCCGCACCGTCGACGCCGTCGGCGCCAGGGGCGTGATCCTGGTCGGCGACACCACCGATCCGTTCTCGCTGGAGACGGTGCGCGCCACCATGGGCTCGATCTTCGCCGTGCCGGTCGCGAGAGCCACCGAGCAGGCTTTCCTCGCCTGGCGGCGCGATTTTTCGGGTCTTGTCGTCGGCACGCACCTCAAGGGCGCGGTCGACTATCGCTCCGTCGATTTCACCAGGGGGCCGGTTCTGCTGCTGATGGGCAACGAGCAGCAGGGACTGCCCGACAGCCTCGCCGAAAGCTGCGACCGCCTGCTCAGGATCCCCCAGGCCGGCCGGGCCGATTCGCTCAACCTGGCGGTCGCCACCGGCGTGATGTTGTTCGAGATAAGGCGCGGCGCGTTGAAGCTCGAGCCCGCCAACGACAGCCGATGAGGACTCCCAAGTGAAATCCTGGTCCCCTTACGTCGTGCTGGTCGTCATCGTCATTGCGCTCGACCAGTGGATCAAGCAACTGGTCGAGAACGGGCTCGCTTTCCAGGAGAAGGTCGATCTCCTGCCGTTCCTGGCGCTGTTCCGCACCTACAACACCGGCATCGCCTTCTCGATGTTCCAGTCCTTCGGCGATACCGGCCTGGTGGTCATCGCCGTGCTGGTCGTCGCCTTCGTGCTCTACCTCGCCACGCGCACGCCGGCCGGCCATGTCGTCGCCCGCATCGGCTTTGCGCTCATCATCGGCGGCGCGCTCGGCAACCTCATCGACCGCGCCGTCTACGGCCACGTCATCGACTACATCCTGTTCCACACGCCCGTCTGGTCTTTCGCGGTGTTCAACCTCGCCGACGCCTTCATCTCGGTCGGTGCGGCGCTTGTCGTCTTCGACGAGTTGATCGGCTGGGGCCGCGAGGCCAAGCCCCAGGATCCAGGCAATTGACCTGACGCGGTTGAAACCGCAGACTTCCGAACAATTCCAGGAAAAGTGTGCAGCGGTTTTCCGTCCGGAATTGCTTAAAGGTAAAGCTCAGAACCGAGGAGAAACCATGACCGATACCTTCAAAGCCATCCTCGTTTCGCGCGATGCTGACAAGAAGCAGTCCGTCGATGTCGTCGACCTCACCGAGGCCGATTTGATGGAAGGCGACGTGACCGTCGCCGTCGAGGCGACGACGGTGAACTACAAGGACGGCCTCGCCATCACCGGCAAGGCGCCGGTCGTGCGCCGCTGGCCGCTGGTTCCTGGCATCGATTTCGCTGGCACCGTGATCTCCTCCTCGCATGCCGACTGGCGCAAGGGCGATAAGGTGATCCTTAACGGCTGGGGCGTCGGCGAGACGCATTACGGCGCCTATGCCGGCCGCGCCCGCGTCAACGGCGACTGGCTGGTGCCGCTGCCCGACGGCATGAGCCCGCATGACGCGATGGCGGTCGGCACGGCAGGCTATACGGCCATGCTCTCCGTCATGGCGCTGGAGCGGCACGGCATCGTGCCCGACCGCGGTCCGGTGGTGGTGACGGGTGCCGCCGGCGGCGTCGGCTCGGTCGCCATCTCGATCCTGTCCAGCCTCGGCTACCATGTCATCGCCTCGACCGGCCGCAATGCCGAGAGCCCCTATCTGATCGACCTCGGCGCCGCCGAGGTGATCTCGCGCGAAGAGCTCAGCCAGCCGGCGAAGCCGCTCGCCAAGGAGCGCTGGGCCGGCGGCGTCGACTCGGTCGGCAGCCATACCTTGGCCAACGTCCTGTCGATGACCTCCTATGGCGGTGCGATCGCTGCCTGCGGCCTGGCCGGCGGCATGGACCTGCCGGGAAGCGTCGCGCCCTTCATCCTGCGTGGCGTCTCGCTGCTGGGCATCGATTCGGTGATGGCGCCGAAGGCCGTCCGCCTGGAGGCATGGCGCCGCATCGGCACCGATCTCGACTTGAAGAAGCTTTCGACATTATCGCGCACGATCGGTTTCGACGGCATTGTCGCCGCCGCGCGCGACATCGTCGAAGGCAAGATCCGGGGCCGCGTCGTCGTAGATATGTAGCCGGAAGTCGCGGCTCCGCCCGCGCCCGCAAGGCGGTAGGAATCCACGCAATCGCTAAAATTCGAACGATCCCTCCCAATCTTCCATAATCTCTGTCTGGCATGGTCCGTGCATGGTCGCGGACTCCGACATCAGACAGGACAGCAAAGCCACGAGCGCTGACAGGCTCATCGCCGATGCGCCGAAGCGGCAGGTGCTTGCCGCGCCGCCGTTGGCTCCCGAATTGCCCGCGGCCAGCCACGAAGGCCTGCCGTTCCTGACGATCGTCGCCATCGCCGTCATGGCAGGGCTCGCGCATCTCACCGGAGCGCCGCTCATCGTCACCGCCGGCCTTGTTGCTGCGGCCCTTGCCGGCCTCGCCATGCATCTGCGCAGCCGTCGCGACGAGCGTCGCACCGCGGCACTTCTCGACGAAACCGCGGCCCGCAGTCGCGCAGAGATCGAGACCCTCGCCGACCGCATGTGGGAGATGCAGGAGAGCGAGGAACGCTTCCGCGGCCTGATCGACGCGCTTGGCGACCTCGTCGTCCATCGCGACCGCGACGGCCACATCGTTTATGCTAACAGCGTCTTTGCTTCGCTTGTCGACGTCGACGCGCGCGACCTTGCCGGCAGGACCTTGTCCGAGCTCGGCATCGATGTCGGCGTCGTCCCTGACGCCGCCTTCTCCGATCATGAATGCCTGAGCTCCACCGACGTCGCAATCCGCACCCCGAACGGGCCGCGCTGGTTCTCCTGGATCGAATTGTCGGTGCGCGACAAGGACACCGGCGCGGTCTCGCACCGGGCCATCGCCCGCGACATCACCGCCCGCAAGCGCGCCGAATCCTCGCTGATCACCGCGCGCGAGCGGGCCGAATATGCGAGCCAGGCCAAGTCGCGCTTCCTCGCCACCGTCAGCCATGAGATCCGCACGCCGATGAACGGCATCATGGGCATGGCGAAGCTGCTTGCCGATACCGACCTTTCGCCCGAGCAGCGGACCTATGTGGGCGCCGTCTCCACCTCGGCCAGCGCGCTGCTCGCGCTCATCGAGGACCTGCTCGACTATTCCAAGATCGAGGCCGGCCGCTTCGAGCCCGAGCCGCAGCCGACCTCGCTGCGTGAAATTGCCGACAACATCATCGAGCTTCTGGCCGCAAGAGCCTTCGCCAAGAACATCGGCCTTGGCTGCCATGTCGAGCCCGACGTGCCGCAGATGATCACGGCCGACCCTGGCCGCGTGCGCCAGGTGCTGCTCAACCTCATCGGCAATGCGGTGAAGTTCACCGACACGGGCGGCGTGCTGCTCACCGTGGCGCGCGCGCGCACCGAGACCACCGACCGCATCTGCTTCACCGTCGCCGACACCGGCCCGGGTCTGCGCGAAGAGGACATGGAGCGCATCTTCGAGGAGTTCGAGCAGTCCGACGGCACCTCGACCAGGGTGCATGGCGGCGCGGGTCTCGGTCTTGCCATCTCGAAGCGGCTGGCCACCGCGATGGGCGGCACGATCTCGGTCTCGAGCCGGCTCGGCGAAGGGTCCGAATTCGTCCTCGAGCTACCGGCGGTCGCTGCAACCGAGCCGCCGCCGCATCGCCACAACATCCTCGCCGACCGGCGAGCGGTGATCGTGTCGAAAAACCCCACCGAGGCCGATGCCATCGCCCGCACGATCAGGGCCCATGGCGGCATCGTCGAGATCGCGGCGACACCAAGCCAGGCCGCTCCCTTCGCTGCCGGCTGCAACGTGCTCCTGATCGACGCCGCGCTCGAAAACAGCGACGGCAGGCTGCTCAAGCGGCTGCGCGACTCGGGTTTTACCGACTGCGAGGCCATCACCCTGATCGCGCCGACCGACCGCGGCATGCTCGGCGAATTCCGCGCCAGCGGCTACGCCACCTTCCTCGCGAGGCCCGTGCGCGGCGAGACCCTGCTGCGGGTGCTGTTGACCAGCCATGGCTCCGCGCTCGTCCAGCCGCGGCCGGAGCCCCGCCAGGCTTCCTCGCGCAAGCGCGACCAGGGCCTGTCGGTGCTGATCGCGGAAGACAATGACATCAACGCCATGCTCGCCCGCGCCACGCTGCTCAAGGCCGGGCATCGCGTCAAGATCGTCGGCAACGGCAAGGCCGCGGTCGATGCCGTCACTGATGCAGGCCTCAAGTTCCGCTTCGACGTGGTGCTCATGGACCTGCATATGCCTGTCATGGACGGGCTCGATGCGATCGCCGCCATCCGTCGCCATGAAGAGTCGCTCGCCATGCCGCCGATCCCGATCATGGTGCTTTCGGCCGACAGCCAGGAAAAGACCCGGCATGCCGTGCTCGCCCATGGCGCCAGCGGTTTCGTGACCAAGCCGCTCGACCCGGACGCGCTCGTCCAGGCGGTCGAGGGCCAGGTTGCGGCCTGAGGAAATTTTTAACCGTTGAACACCTTGGCTTGGCTGGCTTTCGCGGCCACAAGATAGCCGGTTGAGAGTATTGCCCAGCCGACAAAGTATTGCCCGCCACGTCGTATCACGGTACTGTCACAATCCTGTTGCACCTACACCGTATCCCCGTGCCAAGAGGGATGGCTCGAAGGAGAATCACTCGTGCATACAGTCGTGCCTGAATGTGACACTCGGCCGAACGCCGGCGGCGCCCTGCTCGCTGCCCGTACCGCCGACGCCGTCGCAAGCGGTGCTCCGCTGGGCCGCATCGGCAATCTCGAAGTGCGGCTCGCCCGCAACGAGGCCGAGATCGCCGCCGCCCAGGAAGTCCGCTATCGGGTATTCTACGACGAGCTCGGCGCGAGGAAGGACTTGTTCCAGGTGCAGAACCGGCGCGACGCCGACCGTTTCGACCCGCTCTGTGATCACCTTCTTGTGTTCGATACCTCCCTTCCCGGTCCTGAGCATCGCCGGATCGTCGGCACCTACCGCTTGCTGCGGCAGGAGATCGCCACAGCCGCCGGCGGCTTCTATTCCGAGGGCGAGTTTGAGCTCACCAAGTTGATCGCGCGGCATCCCGGCCAGCGCTTCCTCGAGCTCGGCCGCTCCTGCGTTCTGCCGGAATACCGCTCCAAGCGCACCATCGAGGCGCTCTGGCAGGGCATCTGGGCCTATATCAACCATTACGGCATCGGCGTGATGACCGGCTGCGCCTCTTTCCATGGCATCGTGCCGGCGGCGCATGCCGAGGCGCTGACCTATCTCGCCCATCATTGCCGCACCAACTCCGCCTGGGATGTTCGCGCGGTTCCGGGACGCTACTGCTCGATGGATCTGATGCCGATCGAGGCGGTGAACACCAAGGCGGCGATCGCCGCCATGCCGCCGCTGGTCAAGGGCTACCTGCGCGTCGGCGCCCGCATCGGCGACGGCTGCGTCATCGACCACGAATTCTCGACCGTCGACGTCTTCGTCGTCATGCCGGTCAAGGAGATCGGCGCCCGCTACGTCAATTACTACGGCGGTGAAGGGCAGCGCTTCGCGGCTTGAGGCAGTAGGCAGTAGGCAGTAGGCAGTAGGAGAACTGCTACGATTCGTGCTCTTACGACTATTGCCTAGTCCCTAACTCCTATTCCCTCTCTTCACGGAATATCTTCCGGCCTTCGCCCCGGCCGACTCTTGTAGGCCGGAAACGACCAGCCGAACTTGAGGGCCCCGCCGCGCACCGCGAACGCGCCCGCAAAGCCGAGCAGGCTCGACGCCAGCGCCGGCAGGCCGGCAAGATCGCCAATGGTGAAGATCGTCGCGCCGGCAAGGGCCGCGGTGACATAGATTTCGGGCCTGAGCAGCACCGAGGGCTCGCCGGCAAGCAGGTCGCGCAAAATACCGCCGAAGGTCGCCGTCAGCACGCCCATGATGACCGACACGACGGGCGAACCGGTGATCGCCAGCCCCTTGGCCGCGCCCATCACCGAAAACGCGGCAAGCCCGATGGCGTCGAGCCAGAGCAGCAGCTTGTAGCGGGATTCGAAGCGGTGGGCGCTGAAGAACACCAGCACCGCGACGACGGCGCAGATCAGCACATAGCCGCTGTTGGCGACCCAGAACACCGGCAGGTTGAGGATGACGTCGCGCAACGTCCCGCCGCCGATGCCGGTGACGCTGGCCAGGAACAGGAAACCGATGATGTCGAGCTGCTTCCGCGATGCCGCAAGCGCGCCCGTCGCCGCGAAGACGGCGACGCCGGCATAGTCGAGCAGCGCGATGGGATTCATGAGCGAGCGAGTAGTGAGTAGCGAATAGTGAGTAGGGAAATAGCACGAAGCCGCGGATAAATATCAGTCCCTACTCACTACTCCCTATTCGCTACTCACTATCATGCATCCTTCTCGGCCTGCTCGTTCACCGGACCCGGCTCGACCTTCGCCTCGGCGGCCGTCTTCGGTCCGCCCTTGGCGACGCCGACCATCGCCGGCCGCAGCACGCGCTCACCGATCGAATAGCCCGGCTGAACCACCTGCACGACGGTGCCGGCCGGAACCTCCGGATTGGGCACCTCGAACATCGCCTGATGGAAGTTCGGATCGAACTTCTCGCCTTCCGGCGCGAGCTTCTTCACGCCATGGCGCTCCAGCGCCGAAAGCATGGCGCGTTCGGTGAGGTCGACACCTTCGATCAGCGCCTTGAACCCGGCGTCGCCGCTGGCCTTCGCCTCGGCTGGGATCGCGTCCAGCGCGCGGCGCAGATTGTCGGATACCGACAGCATGTCGCGCGCGAAATTAGCGACGGCGTAGGCGCGGGCGTCCTGCACATCGCGCGCTGTGCGCCGCCGCAAATTCTCCATCTCGGCCGCCGCGCGCAACGCACGGTCCTTCAGTTCCTCGTTTTCCTTCAGCAGCCGCACCAGCGCTTCGTAGTCGCCGTCGACACCACCTTCCGCACGCTCGCCGGAAGCCTGGGTGGCTTCCATATCTTCGGGCGTGCGTTCGTCTTTTGCCTGGTCGCTCATCGCGTTTCCCGTCATTCGGATTGGTTTGGATTTGCGCCCGATATCGAGGTTTGGCGGTCAAAAATCAAGGGGTAAGCGCGGACCGAGAATGTCCGGCCGTCGTTCCAAGTTAATTCAAATTTTACCCTATCACGCGGCTTTGCTTGCCTTCGAATGCCGTTGCGGGAACCATAAACGGGCTGGAGGAGTTTCGAAGCCGACACAGGATTTTGGGACATGAGCGGCAATCACGGCAACAGGCGCGCCGAGCTGGCCAACGATATCCGGCGGCAGGCCGGCAGCGAGGTAACGAAGCGCTTTCTGCGCACCTTGCCGGCATTTCGCCTGGAAAAGGAGATGCCCCAGCGGCTAAGTGATCTGCTTGACCGCCTCGACGATGCAGAGGCGGAGAATGCGGACGGCGGGCGGCGCTCAATTGCCGCGCGCCGCCACTAAGAGCAATTCCAGGAAAAGTGTGTAGGGTTTTCCGTCCGGAATTATGCAAAAGACAAGTTCAGGCCGCCTTCCGGTCGTCGCGCATCAGCGCTTCGCCATGACGGATTTCCGTGCCGAGCACCTTCAGGCATTCCCGCATGAAGGCCGCGAGGCCCGGCCAGCCCTTGGCTGAAACCAGATTGCCGTCGACATGCGCCCCGGTCGGGGCGACATCGATATAGGTACCGCCGGCAAGCGTCACTTCCGGCTCGCAATACTGCAGCGCCGCGACCTCCTTGCCGCGCACCACGCCATCGACCGCGATCAGGATCTGCACGCCGTGGCAGATCGTGAAGATCGGCTTCCCGGTCTCATGGAAATGCCTGACCAGCGCCTGCACGCGCTTGTCGATGCGGATATATTCCGGCCCGCGCCCGCCCGCCGCATAGACCGCATCGTAATCGGCCGGATTCACCTCGGCGAAGGTCTTGTTGAGGATGTAGTCGTGGCCCAGCTTTTCGGTATAGGTCTGGTGGCCCTCGAAGTCGTGCAATGAGGTCTTCAGCACGTCGCCCGCCTTCTTGTCCGGGCATACGACATGGACGGTGTGGCCCACCGCGTGCATGGCCTGTTCGAACACGAAAATCTCATACTCCTCGCTGAACTCGCCAACGAGCATCAGTATTTTCTTACCGGCCATGCTCTTCCTCCTTTGGCTGGCTGTTATTTCGCGGTCCGAAATAATGACCCCTACCCTAAGCGCAGGCCAGCCGAAGGGAAAGCCTGAATCGCCAATGTGGTCCGACCAGAACGATACGGGGTTCGTTCCAGACCTATTTTGGGCCGATCCGGCCGCCGCCATGTGCGGCGCTGGTCAGACCAGCACCGTACCCTCGCCGCTCGAAAAACAGAGTCAGCCGGGACGTTTGCGCCGCCAGGAATATTTCGGCCCCCTGGGTTCCGCCTCCACCGCCGGCTGATAGTACACCGGCAAGCCGCCGGTCTTGCCTTCCTCCAGGCGCTTCAACAGCACCGGGTTGGAGACCTCGAACTCGTCGAAGCCAAGTCGCAGCATATGCGGAAGCTGGTCGACCAGCACCTGACCGGTGGCGCGCACGGCGCCCTTGAAATGGTACCGGGCCCGCAGCAATTCGCCCTTGGAGAAGGAGCGGCCGTCATTGAAGGCCGGAAAGGCGAGCGCCACCAGGGACAACTGGTCGAGCAGGCCGGTTATCTTGTCGAGCTCGTCGCCGGGCTGCAGCAACACCCCGAGGCGCTCCTTGGCTGACTTGCGAACGTCCTCATCCAGCCCAAGAAAAACCTGTAGCGGCAGGACGAAACGGCCATTACCGGCAAGCGCTTCGGCGCTTTCGGCGTGCGTCCACTCGTCTTCGCGAAAACCGTCCGGGGTCCAAAGGCGGGTCCCCGCTGTCGTCGATCCAGTCATCAAATCCTAAAGTCCTAAAGATTCCAAGGATATGCCGAGATTCAGGTGAGGCCGAGCCGAAAATGGTGACTTCCGAGAACCGGAGCGGAGCGTACTTGAACTACGTGAGCACCGGAAGCACAGGAAGTCGCCATTTGCAGGCCGGCCTCACCTGAATATCAGGCGTATCCTAAAGTGAGGCGTCGGTCAGCGACTTTTCCAGTCCGGAGAGGTGAATGCCGCACTCGGTCTTGGCGTGCCCAGCCCAGCGGCCGCTGCGCGCGTCCTCGCCGGGCTGCACCGGCTGCGTGCAGGGGTAGCAACCGATCGAGAGATAGCCATAGGCGACCAGCGGATTTTCGCGCAGCGCATGCGCGCGCATGTAGTCGGCTTGGTCCGAGGTCGTCCAGTGAGCCAGCGGGTTGATACGGATGCGCGAGCCGACCGCCTCGAAGACGGGCAGCGCCGCCCGCGTCGAAGCCTGGAAGCGCTTGCGTCCGGTGAACCAGGCGCGGAACGGTTCGACGCCGCGCGCCAGCGGCTCGACCTTGCGCACATTGCAGCAGGCGTCGGTGTCGGTCTCGTGCAGCCTGCCGGTCGGATCGACGCGTTCGAGCGCGGCCTCCTCCGGCTGAATCACCCTTATATCGGTCAGGCCGAAATCGGCCACCAGCGCGTCGCGATAGCCGAGCGTCTCCTCGAAATGCTTGCCGGTGTCGAGGAAGATGACCGGCAGCGAACGGTCGATCTCCGAGATCATGTGCAGAAGCACCGCCGAATCCGCGCCGAAGGACGACACGGCGGCGACCTCGCCGCGAAACAGGTCACGCGCCGCTCGCTCGATGATCTCGATCGGCTTCAGATGGCCGTGCAGCGCGTCGAGCCCCGCCGCTTCCGCGGCGACGCCCGTCTCCACGCTGCCGGTACGGTCAAGCGGCCTTGGTTTCGCCAGCATAGAGCGCCTCCTTGAACGGCGCGGGACCGACACGGCGGTAGGCGTCGATAAAACGTTCGTCGGGATTGAGCCGAAGGCCGAGATAGGTGTCGACGATCTGCTCGATGGCATCGGTGATCTCTTCCGAGGAGAAGCCGCGGCCGATGATCTCGCCCACGGATGTGTTTTCGTCGGCCGAGCCGCCAAGCGTCACCTGGTAGAGCTCGGTGCCCTTCTTCTCGACGCCGAGGATGCCGATATGGCCGACATGGTGGTGGCCGCATGCATTGATGCAGCCGGAGATCTTCAGCTTCAATTCGCCGATCTCGCGCTGCCGCTCGAGCGAAGCGAAGCGGCGCGAGATTTCCTGCGCCACCGGAATGGAGCGCGCCGTGGCCAGCGAACAATAATCGAGGCCCGGGCAGGAGATGATGTCGCTGATCAGGTTGGAATTGGCAGTCGCCAGGCCGATCTCCACCAGCGCGTCGTAAACCGCCTTGAGATCGGCGCGCGCCACATGCGGCAGGATCAGGTTCTGCTCGTGGCTGACGCGCAGTTCGTCGAAGGCGTATTTCTCGGCAATGTCGGCAACTGCTTCCATCTGGCTGTCGGTGACGTCGCCGGGCACCTCGCCGATGCCCTTGAGCGAAATCGTCACCGCCGCATAATCGGGATGGCGATGCGTCACGACGTTCTGGTCCAGCCATTCCGAGAAGCTCTTGGAATCGAGCCGCGCCTGCTTGACGACAGCATCGCCTTCCGGCCGGGCCGACAGCGCCGGCGGCGCGAAATAGGCGTTGATCGCCGCGATATCGGCCTCCGGCAGCTTCAGCTCGGTGTCCTTGAGCTCCTGCCACTCGGCCTCGATCTGCCTTGCGATTTCCTCGACGCCGGTCTCGTGCACCAGGATCTTGATACGCGCCTTGTACTTGTTGTCGCGGCGGCCGTAGAGGTTGTACACGCGCAGAATCGCCGTGCAGTAGGACAGCAACTGGGCTTCCGGCAGGAAGTCGCGGATCTTCTTGGCGATCATCGGCGTGCGGCCCAGGCCGCCGCCGACATAGACGGCGAAGCCCAGCTCGCCGGCCGCGTTCTTCTTCAGATGCAGGCCGATGTCATGCGCCTGGATGGCGGCCCGGTCGCGCTCGGCGCCGGTCACCGCGATCTTGAACTTGCGCGGCAGGTACGAAAACTCCGGATGGACCGATGACCATTGGCGCAGGATTTCCGCATAGGGACGCGGATCGGCGACCTCGTCCGCGGCCGCCCCGGCGAAGTGGTCGGCGGTGACGTTGCGGATGCAATTGCCGCTGGTCTGGATGCAATGCATCTCAACGCTGGCAAGATCGGCCAGGATCGCCGGAACGTCGGCGAGCGCCGGCCAGTGGAACTGGAGGTTCTGGCGCGTGGTGAAATGGCCGTAGCCCTTGTCGTATTTGCGCGCGATGTGACCGAGCATGCGCAATTGCCGGCTGTTCAGCGTGCCGTAAGGCACCGCGATGCGCAGCATATAGGCATGCAGTTGCAGATAGACGCCGTTCATCAGCCTGAGCGGCCGGAACTGGTCCTCGCTGATCTCTCCGGCAAGCCGGCGCTTTACCTGGTCGCTGAACTCGGCGACACGGGCCTGAACGAAATCGTGGTCGAACTCGTCGTAACGGTACATGCTTTGTCTTTCAGGGCGCGTCCGCCCGTTGCCTTCCTTCGATTTAAGCGGCTCGTTCCGCTTGCTTGCCGAGATCGGGGTGGATGGTTGGGCCCGCGGCGCGGATCTTCTCGCGCAGCCGCACCGGCTCGACCAAACCATCGACAATGGTGACGTCGATCACGTTGACGTCCAGGACCTCATTGTTGGCGGCGGCCGCGGCGCCGATCGCTTCGAGTCGATCCTCCGCCGCCTTGTCATGCGCGACATCGGCATGGCCGACCGTCTCCGCCCAGCCGCCGGCGGCGTACCAGACGGCGATGCCGTCGGAGAGCCTGTTCGCGGTCAGTACCTTCATTGCTCAACTCCTTGGGCGACAGCTGAAGCCGCGCCCTCATGCCCCGTATCTTCACATCTATGTGCCGCGAGCGGCTCGGATCGTTCGAAATTGGCGCCGGCAACGGCGTCGCCGATGATCGTCATCACCGGGCCGGTGAGGTCGGCGCGCGCCTCCAGGGACGGCAGGTCGGCCAATGTCCCATGGAAACGACGGCGAGTGCCGAGGCTGGCGTTCTCGACGACGGCGACGGCGGTGTCCGGCGACAGCCCGGCTTCGATCAGCCGGCCGGCGACCTCGGCGGCAACCGAACGGCCCATATAGACGGCGACGGTCGCGCCGGAGATGGCAAGCTTTGCCCAGTCCGGCAGCGAGTTGCCCTTGAGATCGTGCCCGGTGGTGAACACCATCGAGGAAGTCACACCGCGCAGCGTCAGCGGCAATTCGAAATCGGCGGCGGCGGCGAAGGCCGCGGTGACGCCCGGAACCACCTCATAGGCGACCCCGGCGCCGCGCAGCGCCGCCATTTCCTCGCCGGCGCGGCCGAACACCAGCGGGTCGCCGGACTTCAGCCGCACCACTTTGCTGCCGGCGCGGCCAAGCTCGATGAGCAGCGCGTTGATCTCTTCCTGGCTCTTGGAATGACAGCCCTTGCGCTTGCCGACCGGCAGGCGCTCGGCGTCGCGGCGGCCCATGGCCACGATCGCCTCGGGCACCAGCGCGTCATAGACGATGGCATCGGCCTCCATCAGCAGGCGGTGCGCACGCAAGGTCAAAAGATCCTCCGCGCCCGGGCCGGCGCCGACCAGCGCGATATGCCCTTCGACCGGGGCATCCTGGGTCAAAAGCTCGAGCGCCGCGCCATGCGCCTCGGCGAGTTCGCCTGCTTCGATGGCCTTGGCCGGTGCGCCGGCGAAGAAATCGCTCCAGAAGCGGCGGCGGCGATTGCCCTTCGGCAGTTTCTCGGCGGCGGTGCGGAACGACGCGGCGAGCGCCGCCAGCCGGCCGAGCGACGGCGACAGCATGCGATCGATGCGCCCGCGCAGCATCTGCGCCAAAACCGGTCCGGCGCCTTCGGTGCCGATGGCGACGGCGACCGGCGCGCGGTTGACCAGGGCCGGGGTGAAAAAATCGCAGAGCTCAGGCCGATCCACGACGTTGACCGGGATGCCCAGCCGCCGCGCGTCCTCGGCTACGCGGCGATCGAGCGTCTCGTCGCCGCTCGCGGCGAACACCAGGGCCGCCCCCCGGAGATGCGCGGCTTCATATACCGCCTCGATGCGAACGGCGCCGGTCGATGCGATGAAGTCCAACAGACCGCTGCTGGCATTGTCGGCAATGATGCGCAGCACCGCGCTCGACTGCGCAAGCAGCCTGGCCTTGGCAAGCGCCTCCTCGCCATTGCCGACGATGGCCACGGCTTCGCCGTCGACCCGCATGAAGACGGGAAAGGCATTGAGCTTGGCGTTGGTTGGCGGCATGGCAACGAGCAATACTGGAACAGTTTGGCAGTTTTACGCGGGCTGGCCAAAAACCAGAAGGCAAGCACTCGCGCGCCGCCGAACAGCAGGCAATCGCTTTTTCGCAGCCGCGAAGGGCAAGAGAAAAAAATTCTACTTTAAGAATGGGACGGACAGGGTGAGGCGAGAAACCGCCTTGATCCGTCGCAATTTTTAGCACCGGGGCTGGAAAGCGGCAAAACAGTTTTTTCTAAATTCTACTAACTTGGTAGATTAAAGCCGACCTTACCGCTCGGCACCCGGCAACGTCTGGCCGGAGCAGTCGAAGGCGCTACCGCCAGATCGGAACCATCATGCTCCGCGGCTCGTTTGCCTAGCGATCATCCTGTCGATCCCGAGCGCCGTCGATCGACAACAATGCAAAGCAAAGGAGGTAGGCCATGAGCGTCAAGCTGAAGCGCGGATTGTGGGTCGTCGTGGCCGACGGCGAAAAGGCGCTCTTCCTGCGCAATCAGGGCGACAGCAAATTCCCGAACCTGGAAGTGGTGCAGGAGATGGAGCACGAGAACCCTGCGACGCGCGAGCAAGGCACGGACAAGCCGGGCCGCCAGAGCAACGAGGGTCCCCGTAGCGCCGTCGAAGAAACGGATTGGCATCGTCTTGGCAAGGAGCGCTTTGCCGTCGAGATCGCCGACCGGCTCTACAAGCTCGCGCATCGCGGCGCGTTCGACGCGGTCGTGCTGATCGCGCCGCCGCAGGTGCTTGGCGAGATGCGCCAGAAACTGCATAAGGAAGTCAGCGACAAGGTGCAGGCCGAAATCCCCAAGACGCTCACCAACCACACGATTTCCGACATCGAGAACCTGCTGCAAGCCGCATAAAGCGGCCGAAGCAAAGCAGCTTCGGGCCGAATGGAGTCCCGAAGCCGTCTCTTTGTCGGCGGGGCGATGATTTTTCGGTCCGCGCCCTCTCTCCAGGTCGATTTCTGCGCGGCGGTGGTTGCGTCATCGCCGCTCCCTCCACCATATTGCCGAAGGCGACGGCCTCGGCGGGCGCCCATCCGACATCGTGAATTTTCGAAAGGCGCTCCATAGACAATGCCGCATGACACACCCCTTATCGCCACCATCGTCGCCGGTCTGGGGCTTGCATTCGTCTTCGGGGCGTTAGCCAACCGTTTCCGCATCCCGCCGCTTGTCGGCTATCTTGTCGCCGGCGTCCTGGTCGGCCCGAACACGCCGGGTTTCGTCGCCGACGCCAGCCTCGCCAACGAGCTCGCGGAGATCGGCGTCATCCTTTTGATGTTCGGCGTCGGCCTGCATTTTTCGCTGAAGGACCTTCTGTCCGTCCGCGCCATCGCCGTGCCGGGCGCCATCGTGCAGATCGGCTTCGCGACGCTGCTCGGCGTCGGGCTTGCCTGGCTGCTCGGCTGGTCGCTGGGCGCCGGCCTGGTCTTCGGCCTGGCGCTTTCGGTCGCCTCGACCGTGGTGCTTTTGCGCGCCATGCAGGAGCGGCGGCTGATCGAGACCGAGCGTGGCCGCATCGCCGTCGGCTGGCTGATCGTCGAGGATCTGGCAATGGTGCTGGCGCTGGTGCTGTTGCCGGCGCTCGCGGGCGTGCTTGGCGGCCAGCCGCAGGTCGAAGACCATGCGAGCCTGCTTTCGCTGCCCGCCAGCTACGGCATATGGGGTGTCGTCGGCGCGACATTCGCCAAGGTCGCCGCCTTCGTCGTCGTGATGCTGGTGGTCGGCCGCAGGGTCATCCCTTGGATCCTGCATTACGTCGCCCATACCGGCTCCCGGGAATTGTTCCGGCTCTCGGTGCTGGCGATCGCGCTCGGCGTCGCCTTCGGCGCGGCGAAACTGTTCGGCGTCTCGCTGGCGCTCGGCGCCTTCTTCGCCGGCATGATCATGAGCGAATCCGAACTCAGCCACCGCGCGGCGGAAGAATCACTGCCGCTGCGCGACGCCTTCTCGGTGCTGTTCTTCGTCTCGGTCGGCATGCTGTTCGACCCGCTCAGCCTGATCAGCAACGGCCTGCCGATCCTCGCCACATTAGCGATCATCATTATCGGCAAGTCGATCGCGGCTTTCGTCATCGTGGTCGCCTTCCGCTATCCGATCGCGACCGCGCTGATGATTTCGGCGAGCCTTGCCCAGATCGGCGAATTCTCCTTCATCCTGGCCGAGCTCGGCGTCGGCCTGAAACTGCTGCCCGAACAGGGCCGCGACCTGATCCTGGCCGGCGCGATCCTGTCGATCCTGCTCAATCCGCTGATGTTCCTCGTTGTCGACTGGATGAAGCCGTGGCTGGAAAAGCGCGCCGGCAAGACGGCTACGCCCGAGGAGGCAAAGCCGATCGGCCCGGCGACCGAGCCCGGCCAGGTCGCTTCGGTCCAGGCAACGTCAGGAAAGGAAGACGGCCCGCCGCCCAGGACCGCGCTTGCCGGCCATTCCATCCTGATCGGTTATGGCCGCGTCGGCAGTCTTGTGGGCGCGGCGTTGAGGGAAGCCGCCCTGCCCTTCCTGGTGATCGAGGACGCCGACAAGACGCTGGCGAAGCTGCGCGACGACGGCGTCGAGACCGTCGCCGGCAATGCCGCCAATGCGGATGTCTTCGCGGCCGCCAATCCGGAGGGCGCCAAGCGGCTGATCCTCGCCATTCCCAATGCCTTCGAGGCGGGGCAGGTTGTGCTCAGGGCCCGCGCGGCCAATCCGGCGATCAACGTCATTGCCCGCGCTCATTCCGACGCCGAGGTCGAGCATTTGAAAGGGCTCGGCGCCGACACCGTGATCATGGGCGAGCGCGAGATCGCGCGGGGGATCGTTGAGGTGGTGACCGGCAAAAACACCGGTCCGTCCGGTCCCGCCATGAGGGTCGACCCGCAACCCGCCTGACGTGTCTCATGCAACGAAGGCGGAGCCACCATTCCGCGCGATATCGCTGAGATATTTCGCCGGTGGCTTACCCAGCGCCTTCTTGAACATGGTGATGAAGGCGGTGACGGATTGATAGCCGAGATCGCCTGACACCTGTTGCACGCTGGCGCCGGATGACAGTTCCCTGAGCGCGACGATCAAGTGCAGTTGCTGGCGCCAGCGGCCGAAGCTCAAGCCCGTCTCCTTGACGATAAGACGCGCCAGGCTGCTTTCGCTCAGCGCCACGCGATCCGCCCACTGCGCCAGCGTGCCGCGATCGGCGGGGTCGTCGGCAAGCGCTTCGGCGATCCGTCGCAGCCGCGGCTCGGCCGAGATCGGCAGGTGCAATTGCTGCACGGGCATCAGCGGCAGTTCGGCGAGCAGGACCTTTCCCAGGAAATCGCACCGCGCGTCGTGTGGCGCGCATTCCGACAGTTCGATGATCACCTCGCGCAGCAGCGGCGAGATCGAAAGCGTGCAGCACCGATCCGGCAGGTCGGCGGCGCCCGGCTCGATATAGACGAAGAAAATCCGCGCATTCGCCGTCGCGATGTTGCTGTGTTCCATGCGGCTCGGCACCCACACCCCGCAATGCGGCGGCACCATCCAAAGCTCGTTCGGAACGCGGCAGGTGACGGCGCCGCCGAGCGCGAAGACAAGCTGCCCCTTGCGATGCCAATGCTCGCGCACCTCCGCCCTGGTCTCGGTGACGTCGACGCCAATTGCGATCGCCGGCGCGGCCACTTGATCGACATCGAAATCCAGCCAGGGCCAGCGGAGTGGCTGTCTCATGCTTGACGCCTTTTAGCGACCATTTTGCTTTATCTCTAAATTTTTCAGACCCAAAAGTCGATAGGTTAAGCCTTTCCGTCGCGGCCGATCGCGTCTCCCAGGGGTCAATTTCAAAGGTGGACCTATGCTCGCTCTCGCAATTTCTTCCGACAGCCCCAGCCGGCTGAAGCTCACCGAGGCCGATGAGCCAAGCTGCAACGCGAATGAAGCATTGGTGACAGTTCATTCGACATCGTTGAATCGTGGCGAGCTGCGCCTGCTCGCCATCCGCCCTGATGGCTGGATACCCGGCCAGGACATCGTCGGCTTTGTTCAACGCGCGGCGGCCGACGGCTCGGGCCCGGCCGCGGGCACGCGCGTCGCGGCCTTGGTCGACCAGGCCGGCTGGGCCGAACATGTCGCCGTTCCCACCGACCGCCTCGCCGTCATACCCAACGCTGTCAGCTTCGCCTCCGCCGCCACGCTGCCGGTGGCGGGCACGACGGCGCTGAGGACCTTGCGCCATGGCGGAGCCCTGGCCGGCCAGCGGGTCCTGATCACCGGCGCGAGCGGCGCCGTCGGCCGCTTCCAGATCCAGATCGCCCGCGAGCAAGGCGCTTCGGTGACGGCGATCGCCTCGGCCCGGCACCACGACGATCTTCGCAATCTGGGCGCCGGGCAGGTCGTCGAGTCGATCGACCTGGCGGAGGGGCCGTTTTCGCTGATCACCGAGTCGGTCGGCGGCAAGAGCCTCGCCGCCGCGATCGAGCGCGTCGCCCCGGGCGGAACGATCGTCATGTTCGGCTCGAGCAGCGGCGAGCTCACGCCGGTTGGGTTCCGCCAGTTCGTCCCAGGCCACGAGGGCGCGAGGCTGCAGACCTTCGCCTATTACACGTCCGGCTCAGCCATAGGCGCCGACATCGCGGCGCTGCTCGATCTCGTCGCGGCCGGCAGGCTGGAAACCCGCGTGGCCATGACCGTGGCGTGGACGGACATCGGCCAGGCCTTGGACGCGCTCCGCCAGCGCAGCTTCAGCGGCAAGGCTGTCCTCACCGTGGCTTGACGTCAGCCGTAAGAGCAATTCCAGGAAAAAGTGTGAGCGGTTTTCCGTCCGGAATTGCATGGAAACAAAGCGATAGAGCGTTTCGCCGTGAAACGGTGAAACGCCCTAGACGTGCTGGCCGCCATTGATGTGGATTTCCGAGCCGGTCACGTAGGACGACTGGCCCGAGCACAGGAAGTAGATGATGTCGGCCACTTCCGACGTGGCGCCCAGCCTTCTCAGCGGGATCGTCTCGACTATTCTGTCGGTGCCGGGCGACAGGATCGCCGTGTCGATCTCGCCCGGCGCGATCGCGTTGACGCGGATGCCGTGCGGGCCGAAGTCATGCGCCATCTCGCGCGTCAGCGAGCCGAGCGCCGCCTTGGACGTCGCATAGGCCGTGCCGGCGAACGGATGCACGCGGGTCCCGGCGATCGAGGTGACGTTGACGATCGAGCCCTTGGCGGCGGCGAGCTCCTTGAACAGGCCCCTGGCCAGCATGATCGGCGCGAAGAAATTGACCTGGAAGACGTCGCGCCAGACATGCATCGGCGTGTCGATCGAGTTCATCCGGCTGCCGTCCTTCAGCTTCGGCGAGATGCCGGCATTGTTGACCAGCGCGTGCAACTGCCCGCCATGCGCCTCCAGCCGGTGGCGGATTTCCGAAATGGCGATGCCGACATCCTCCTGGTCGGCGAGATCGACCTTGATGTGGTCTTCAGGCCCGGCCGGCCACGGGCAGTCCTCGGCAAAGGCCTGGCGCGAGCAGGTGATGACCCGCCAGCCTTCGCGCGAAAAGCGCTTCACCGTCGCATGGCCGATACCCCGGCTGGCGCCGGTGAGCACTATGGTTTTTCTGCTGTCGGTCTCGGCCATGGTTTTGTCTCCGGCCGGACATGTAGCCGAAGGCGCTTGCCATTGCGAGAGGCGAAGTTGCCGCTTCAGCCCCCGCTCAATATATCGAGGATCGAGGTTCGGTGCTTCTTGGTCGGGCCGCCGACGTCGCCGGGCGGCACTGGATGCTTGATCGAGGCGGTCGACCCGTTGTCGCTGGGCATGTCGAAGCCCTCGGCATCGACCGTCTGGGCCGGGCGCGGCTGGCGTGCCGGCGCCTGGGCGACGGGCTGCGCCTGGACGGTGGGCGCCGGCTGGCCGACGGCGGCCGGCGGCGCGGGGGGGGGGGGCGGGGGAGCCGCCCCGGTGAAACG
>CCNB01000044.1:0-219789 GCA_000824785.1 Mesorhizobium plurifarium
GGTCGATTGGGCCCCGGCCGGCAATGCAAGCATGACGGCGGTGACCGTCAGAGCGAATGTTTTCATTTGTTTGTCTCCGTTCTGATTTCCCAACCGAAGACAAGTCGGTTTGTTCCCGGGCACGAAACAGGCTCGAGATCTCCGGTTCGCAATGGAAAGGTTCGGCGGGCCTTAATCTAACGCAGCACGCCACCTATCATTCCAAGAGTGAGCGCTTCGGCGGCGTGGATATAGCAATTCTGCGTCGCCTGTCGGTAAAGCTCGTCCGCGCTGAGCGAACTGCCTTCGACAAGTTCCCTGAAGCCTTCCATCTCCAGACGTTGCGATGTCTCCAGCAAGGCAAGCTGCTCGCGAACAACCTGGATGCACGATTGCATCGGGCCGTTGAGCGCAATGTTCGTTTCCATGCGCCGCTCGTGCACGAGAAGAACGGCGTCTTCGGTCAGGAAGCGGTTCTGCTTCGGGAAGGCGGCGAAGATCGTCACTCCCGCCGAATAGACTTTCGTCTTCCCGACGCAGAAAGCGTTCCGGCCGGAATGCCGGCGGAACAACCGAACCTCCAGCGCGACGCGGCGCGCGGCGTCCGCATCGCCGCCGCTCGTGTTCAACTCCATGATCATGTCCTGACCGTCTTTGCGGACAGTTTCCAGGCGGCCGAGGAAGAAGCTGACCGTCTCATCATCGATCAGCCCGTTGATGGAGATATTGGGCTGGAACAGGAGCTTGTCCCGGCTCGGGGCCGAGCGGTCCTGCTCGTGTGAAACGCTGTCGTCATGGAAAGTCATGGAATGTCTCGCCGGATGCTCGAGATCCCAACCCTCCATCGATCCGTTCGTTCCTCGCGGTTTCGGATTTACGGGAACATCGACGCCACGGACCGGTTTATTTCGCTGCGAGGAGGAGCTCCATGAACGCGACGAAAGAATTCCTGCGCAGCTGGCTGGAGGAGAATGTCGGCAATTTGCCCGCCGACACCGAGGTCAGCGTGCCGATGTTGGCGCAGCAGTTCGAGCAGGATGCCGATGCCGCCGGCTACACCCGCGAAGTGCGGGAGCAGGAGATCGGCAACATCGAAGACGCCATCCAACGCGCGCTTGATAAGACCGGCAAGGAAAATGGAGAGACGGAATCGAATTCCGATGAGGAGAATTCACTGGCACCGGTTATCGATGCCCTGGAAGCTTCGGAGCCCGACCATGAGGCATCGGACGACGCCGAGGGCCCGGGTAATGATCAGCCGTGGAGGAACAAAGGCTGACGCCAAAGGTTGGGCTCCCGATTCATCCACGGCAGCCATGCGGTCGAACAGAGAAGCACACAATGATAAAGTCTCCCGGAAAGAGCGATCCTGTCGCGTCGGAATCGAGCAGTGATCAGGTGAAGCGGCAAACAGAGACATTGCCCGAGCAAGATCCCGCGGAAGGATCGCGCGAGACGGTGGATCACGAATTGGAGCGGCAAAAAAAGCGCTCGCCTGAGGCCGAGGATCGAAAGTCCGGACGACAGGCGCTGCGGGACCAGGTCGAGGAAGAGACGGAGCTGCCTCAGAAAGGGTCGGCCTGACAGCGAGCAGCGCCGCCACCGCCGCAAATGTCGTCTGCTTCAGCACCTGCTCCTTGATTTCCAACCATGACGGTAAAGCCCAGGCGGAACCTGCTTCTGTCGCTTGCGGCCGCAGCGGTCGGGCTGGCGCTCTACAACCATCGCCTCGCGAGGCGGGCATTGGCTGCACGCCTGCTCGGGCGCTTCATCCACTTGCGCGGAGCGAAGCTGCATTTTCTGGAAGCGGGCCGTGGGCGACCGTTGCTGCTCTTGCACGGCAACGGCGCTTCGGCGGAAGACTTCGCGACAAGCGGAATCTTTGACAAAGCCGCCGCCAAATATCGCGTGCTTGCCTTCGACAGACCTGGCTTCGGCCTGAGCCCACGCCCCGCCCGCAGACGACCTTGGACCGCCGGCGCCCAGGCCGATCTCATCCATGCCGCAGCCGCGAAACTCGGCGTCGAGCGCTACATGGTTGTCGGCCATTCCTGGGGCGCGACCGTTGCGCTCGAGATGGCCCGTCGGCATCCCCGATCCGTCGCCGGGGTTGTCGTCGTCGCTGGCTATCATTACCCACCGCCAAGGCTGGCTCTTGCCATCTCCGCGTTGCCGGCGATTCCGTTGATCGGGACGGTGTTGCGTCACACCGTGCTGCCTTCGCTGATCAGGCTGAACTGGCGCTGGGCGATGAAGCAGATTTTCCATCCGGCAACGATCGCGACGCCTTTCGCGGCAATGACAAGGGAGTTGGCGAGCCGCCCCTCGCAACTGCGGTCCATCTCTGCGGAATCCTTCCTGATGCTGGCGTCGGCACTGTTCCCAAACCATCGATATGCCGAGATCGCCATCCCTGTCGGGATCATCGCCGGCGCTGGCGATCAGTTGTTCGATGCCAGGGCCGAGGCGCTGCGGCTGCACGCCGAGATAAACCACTCGCTGCTGGATATCGTCCTGGATGCCGGGCATATGGTTCATCAAAGCAAGCCGCAGGCGGTCCTGGCGATGATCGACAAGGTTGCCGCTCTTGCCAGCGCCTCCGGCCCGGTCTCAGGGAAGCCTATTTAAGTCTGCGGTCCCCAAGAAAGGCCTGCGTCCCGCCGTGCCGCAAGCCATTCGGTCAAGAACCGGACGGCTGCAGCAGCCTCGCGCACAGGTCCCGGATGGCGCGAGGCAGCACGTTGAACGCATAGCTTATGTGCAATCGCTCAAGCGGCGTATGGTAATCCCGACCCCACGGGCCGATGTTGATCGTCGGCACGTTGGCGAGACCCTGTCGGGGTGGCCAGCGCACGCTGTCTTTCCAGGCAGGCGTGTTGCGGGCAACGATATCGAGCGAGGACTCGGCAGCCTCGCCGAAAAAGCTCATGTCCGAGATTCCGGCGAAATAATCGGCGCAAGCGATGGTGCTGCCATAATGTTCGGCCGACTCGCGCGCGATTTGCATGGCAATTGCTTTCAGCCGCATGGCCGCCGGCGCGTCGGAAAGGTTCGTCGGAAGATAGGGTATCGAGCCGAAACCGGTGACGATCGCCGGGCCGGTGAGGCGGCTTAAGCCCCAGACTTGCTGTGTGATCAGCCGGCATTTCTCCGGCAACGGAAGGTCGGCGTTAGCGATCGCGGCGGAGTATGCATCGAGCCTGTCCTTCTCCTGCTGGTCGAGATGCTCGACCAGCGCTTCGAACCGGTAGAGCAGGACGGGTCTTGCAAGATTTGCGATGCCGTCCGGAGCCTGGCTTCGGCGTCTGAGGTCGCCCAGAAGGTTCGATGCGGCTTCCGCGCAAAGCCGGTCGAAGCGGTCGAGCACTTCGTCCGGTGTGCGGCGGTAGCTGAGCACGTTGAAGGTGGCGAAGGCGGTTGCCGGCGTCGTGACGTCATATCCGGCCTTTCCGTCACGGATGCCGAGCAGACTGGGCGGGGTGCCGGGCGAAGAACCGCAATGGTCCGTCAGCTCGGTTGCCCATTCGACGCGGGCGGCGATAGATGCGGCGAGCGCTGCCGCATTGATGCCGTTCAGCGGAAATCCACTATGGGTAGGAACGCCAACCACATAGGCGGTCGGAAGCAGCTTGCCGACTGTCCCAAGCGCGATGATGCGTCCCTTCGAGCCGTCGCCGTCATCGGCAATGGCGTCAAGATTGATAGCCGCGACAAGATCGAGGCCGTGCTGCTCATAAATGCCGGGCAGCGCTCGGGCGGCCTTGCGGGCACCGGCCGAATTGTTCTCTTCGTCCGGCACCGCGATGAACAACAGATTGCCCGCGGCATTGGCGCTTTCGGCGAAATCCGCGCATACCGCCAGCCCGGCGGCGAGACCGGCCTTCATGTCCAGCAAGCCGCGTCCGGCCAGATACTGGCCGCTCTCCAGGTCGGCGCGGGCCAACCGGGCGGCAGGCGTATCGGCGTCCATCAGGGAATTGCGCAAGGCGCGCGTCAAAGCTTGAGGCCGCGTGGCCAGCTCTTCCAACTCGCCGTAGTCTCGCGTTGACACCGTGTCGTAGTGACCGGTCAGAATTACGGTCGAGCGGCCCGTCCCGCGAAGCAGCATCGCCACGCAATGCCGGCCGTCTCCAGGCCCGACCTCGATCGTCCAGATATCCGCGCGGCGAAAGGCGGGCTCCTCCCGCAACAGCGCCGCCAGCCATGGACCGAATACGGTTTCGTCCTGCGTGCCGGTGACGCTCTTCTGCTCAGTCAGCGCGATCGCCCAACTGCTGGCCCGGTCAGGCAATGTTTTGGCTAGGTCGCGGTTCATGATCGTCCCGATAGCGTTGAAACGTTTGCGAAGCTAGATCGGGCATGGGAACCGGCCAGCCTCGATGCGGCAAATCCAGAACACGGAGGAACTTTCCCGTGGTTGCGGCTTTATCCTCGTGATTTCAAGTGATCGCAATGAGGGGAAGATGTTGCGCGCCGTCGCCTGGCCGAGCCGGGCCTTCCTGCCCCTGCTGGCCCTGGCGCTTGCCTCCTGCTCCTCATCTGAAACCGTCGACCAGCAGTCGAAGCTTGCGGCATCGACAGCGCAGGCGGCAGTGCTGGTGAGTGATGCCTGGCTCTCGGGCGCCGCACCGTCGCACTACGCATCCTCCGCCTTGCAGAGCTTCGCCGAGACGCTTGCCGACGCTGGCCGGCAAGTGGAATCGGCGCCCCTGTCGGACAAGGCAAAGCGAGATGCGTTAGCAGAGACCGTCAACCGGCTGTCGAACGCGGCAAAGCGGGCCAAGGACGCAGTCGAGGCCGAACAGCATGCGCAAGCCGGCCAGGCCCTCCAGGAGCTTCGCGCCGCCCAAGGCGATCTCGCCAACGGCTATCGACAATATTTCTCGCCCGACAGATGAAGAAGCTGCTGGAGATATCGCTCGGTGTCGTCACCAGCGTCGGCGGCTTCCTGGAGGTCGGGTCGATGGCGACGGCGGCGCAGGCCGGCGCGCTGTTCGGCTTCCAGCTCATCTGGGCGGTCGCGCTCGGCACCATCTGCATCATCTTCCTGGTCGAGATGGCCGGTCGTTTCGCTGCGGTGAGCCATCACACCATCGCCGACGGCATTCGCGAACGGTTCGGCTTCAATGCTTTCATCTGGCCGCTGCTGGCAACCTTGCTGGTGAACTTCCTGGTGCTTTCCGCCGAGATCGGCGGTGTCGCCGTTGCCGCCGAACTTGCTACGGGAATCAGCTTCCGGTGGTGGGCGCTGCCGGTGGCCTTCCTGGCCTGGCTGCTGTTGTGGAAAGGCACGTTCGGCCTGATCGAGAAAGGCGTGTCGATGCTGGGCCTGGTCACGCTCTGCTTCGTTGTCGCGGCCGTGATGCTCCGTCCCGAATGGAAAGAGGTGGCGGTCGGTGCCGTGCCCAGCCTGCCGCACCACGATACGGCAAAATACTGGTTCATGGCCGTCAGCATTCTCGGGGCCTCGATATCGCCTTACCTTTTCATGTTCTATTCCTCAGGCGCGATCGAAGATCAGTGGGACAAGAGCTATCTCGGCGCCAATCGGGCGATAGCCGGGCTCGGCATGAGCTTTGGCGGAACGATCTCGGTGGGCGTTCTGATCGTGGCCGCGATCGTGCTTGGCGCTCATGGCGTCACCGAAGTGGACGATTACAATCAGCTGCCATTGATGCTGATCCCGATGTTCGGCTTTTGGGGCTTCGTCCTTTTCGTGGCTTCGCTGGCCATCGCCTGTTTCGGCGCCGCGCTCGAAGTGGCGTTGCAGCAGGCCTATCTCGTCGCGCAGGGGTTCGGGTGGACATGGGGCGAGGATCTGAAGCCGCGCGACGATCCCGGCTTCAGCCTCGTCTACACGCTGACGCTCTTCCTCGCCGCCGTTCCGATAGCGCTCGGTCTCGATCCGTTGAAGCTCACCATCTTCTCGATGGCGCTCACAGCGGCCAGCCTGCCGCTGACGGTCGTGCCGTTCCTTTTCCTGCTCAACGATGACCGCTATGTCGGCAAGCATCGCAACGGCATGGTTTCGAACGCAGCCGTGATTTTCGTCATCGCGCTCGGCTTCGTGCTGGCGGTGGTGACCATTCCGCTGCAGATATTCGGAGGCACATGATGCAGTTGCTGCGCGATATACTGGACAAGCAGGTCGTCGATCGCGAGCAGGTCAAGATCGGCAAGGTGGATAGCCTGATCGCCGAACTGAGCCCGGGCAAGCCGCCCAGGGTCATTGCCGTTGAACTTGGCTCGATTGCGCTGGCGCGACGGCTTGGCTCGGCGCCCGGACGATGGACCGCGAAACTCGCGGCAAGGCTGAGCGGTAGGCGTCAGCCACGGCCGCACCGCATCGCGTGGAACAAGGTGCGCGACATCGGCGTCGACATCGAATTCGACATCGACGTGCGCCGGACCAGGATCTTCGCCTGGCAGGACTGGTTGCGCGAACATGTGGTCGGTCGAATCCCGGGAGCCTAAGGATGGCGACTGTGCATCTCGATCATCTTGCCGGCAGGCGCGTGTTCTCCGAACGGGGGAGGAGCATCGGCTATATCGAAGAGATCATCGCCGAGCAGGACGGCAGCGACCTCGTCGTCACCGAATTTCATGTCGGTATCTTTGCCGCATTCGAGCGCCTGTCCGCTTCGACCATCGGTACCGCATTGCTCGACTTCTTCGGGCTGCGGCGTCGTGAGGGGCTTTATCGCATTCCGTGGGACAAGCTCGATATTTCGGATCCGGAGCGCCCGAGGCTACTCTGCCCGGACGAGGAGCTTGCCGCTTTGAAGGCTCCGCCGCGCACAAAATGAGGGCTCGCTAAAAAAGCTTTTCATGCAGCGGAACATAGCAGCCGACGCGACGTTCGGACTGCATCGAGGAGGCTGCGCCATGAACAGTGTCATTTATCTCATCGGTCTGATCGTCGTTGTGCTCGCGGTGCTTTCCTTCCTCGGCTTTCACTAGGAGGCACTATGCAGCGCGAGAATGATCGGGGCCGCGAGCCCGCCGACTTCGCCGAGGCGAAGGACGAAGTTTCCGAGCGAATCCAGCAAGAAACCAAAAGCGCCAGCGAAGCGCTCCACGATGCCCGCGACGACGTCGCCCGCAGGGCGGGGGCCTATGCCGCCGAAGCTCGGCAGGCCGTCGCCGAAAGGGCCGAGGAGACGCAGCGCGATATCGGATCGAGCCTGTCCGCCTTCGGCGGCGCCCTGCGCGCCGCGAGCGATCACCTGGCCAACAGCGACCAGAGCGCGGCCTCGAAATTCATGCAGGATGCCGCGAGCGGGCTGGAACGGCTGTCCTCCTCGTTGAAGGAGAAGCCGTTCGGGCAGGTTCTCGAAGACGTCCAGGCCTTTGGCCGCCAGAATCCCGGAACGCTTCTTGCCGGTTCGGTTCTGGCGGGATTGGCGCTTGGCCGCTTCATAAAGGCTTCGCCGCCCGGCACGCGCCGTCCGACGCAGGCTACGGCCAAGCCTGAATATTCCAGACAAACCGGCATGGGAACGAGCGCCCGCCGGGATACCGCTCCAGCAAATTGGGGCTCCGACGGCGGCATACCCGGGAAGGCAGCGGAGCTGAAGAAATGAGCACTCAGGATAACCCAAGTCTCGGCACATTGGTCGCCGATCTGGCGCAACAGGTGAGCACGCTCGTGCAAACGGAGGCGAGGCTCCTGAGAGCGGAGATCTCGGAGAACGCGACCAAGGCTGGCGCAGGCGCCGTCGAGGTGCTGGGCGGTGCGATATGCTTGCTCGCAGCGCTGCTGGTTTTGCTGCAGGCGCTCGTCATCGCCCTGGCCCGCCTTGGTCTGGGCGCCGGGTGGTCCGCCCTGCTCGTCGGCGTGGTGGTTGCCGTGCTGGGCGTGATCCTGTTGCGGACCGGCATGGCAAGCATGGCGCCCTCCGAGCTCGCTCCGGACCGCACACAAGAACAGCTCAAGCGTGACGTGAACGTGATCAAGGAACAAGCGAGATGACCGAGAAATCCGCAGCCGAGCTCGAACGCGAGGCGGAAGCCACGCGCGCAAGGGTGGTGGCGACCGCCGACTCCATTCGCGACAAGATGACCCCCGGCCAGCTCTTCGACGAGTTCACCGGGCTTTTCAGGGGAGGCGCGGGCTCCGAGATGGTCCACAACCTGAAGGTCCAGGTGCGGGACAATCCGTTGCCGCTGACCGTAATCGGCGCGGGCTTGGCGTGGCTGATGTTGGGCAGCGGCACTTCCGCCGCTTCGGCTGGTAGCGATGGTCCGACGCGGCGCGATCCTAGCCTCGATCATGGAGCATTCGGCGCCGGAATGGGTTCGACGGCCACGGATGTTGCGGGCTCTGTTGCCGAAGCAGCCAGCGGAGCGGCCGGAACCGTCTCGGGAATGGCAAGCGAAGCAGCCGGCGCAGTGTCGAACATGGCAAGCAGCGCTGCGGACACGCTCGCGGGTTCGGCGGCAGCTACGGCCGATATGGCAACGAGCGCTACCCGCTCGGCGCATAGCCTGCTTCAGGACCAGCCTCTCGCCGCGGCTGCCGTCGGCCTCGCCATCGGAGCTGCGATCGGCGCCATGTTGCCCCACACTGAGATCGAGGATGAGCAATTGGGCGCCTATCGCGAGAGGCTTCGGGACAGTGCCGAAGAGACTTTGAAAGAAGGCCTCGACGCCGCAAAGCAAGTCGCGGCCGACGCTTACCAGACGGCGAGCGACGAAGCCGGACGGCAGGCGTCAAGCGAGGGGACGCTGGCCGACAAGGTCGGCGGCGTCGTCAAAGCCACGGCCGACAGGACCGACGAGTCGGTGCGCCAGAAGCTCTCCGATTCCGAGGCAGGTAGTCCGGCAGGACGAGTAAGCTAGTGAAGCTTGCCCTTGGGAGGCTTGGCGGTCAGCCACTTCATTCTGGCTTTGAGCTTCTCCTCAAGCTCCAGCGTGAGCCGGAGGATGGGATCGGGAATCGAAATCAAATCGGGTGCGGCATGCACCGGCCGCGTCTCGGCAGCCGAAACCTCGGACGCTGCTTGTGAAGCGGCCGACTTCGATAGAAGTCGCGAAAGGTGTTGCCGCTGCAGGGCGTGAACGTCTTCCAACAGCCTCAGGAAAGTCAGAGCATCCGTCGTCGGCAGGCTTTTGCTCCGCAATCGGGTAATCCGCTCCTGCTGGCGCGCGATGTGCAGTTCGCCATGCCGAACATGCCTTTGCGCCATGCTGATGTGGTCGTCGAGAAGCATCGCGCATAACGCGAAACCACCGATGTCGTTCCGTATCTCGCGCGACAAGAGAGGCTAAATCATCCGCGGTTCCATTTCATGACGAGTCCGCTAGCCCCTCGCCTGCCCGGTTGCATACAATCAACCAACAGCGGGATCGAGGGCGAGCCGCGCGGTGGACACCGAAAAAGTGGGCTTTGGGTGGCGATGCCAACCTTTTCTGTTCGGCTGCGTTGTCCCGAGAGAGAATCAAAGGAGAAAGCAATGCCGACAAAATCCGCCAGAGCGACAAAATCCGCTACATCGATGGCATCCGCCTCACCGACCAAGTCCGCTACCGATCGCGCGGCGAGCCGGCAGCGGAGCGTTCAGCGCAAGGTCGACGCGGCCGACCGCGCCAAGCCGAACGGCAAATCCAAATCGCAGCGAGCCATGCAGGCCGGCGCCAGGCAATATCCAGCGCCGCCATTCCCCAAGCAGCATCATCCGAAGCCCGGCGAGGAATGGGCGATCGAACCGGCGCCGCTTTACGACGCGCCGTTCTGGCGAGGGTCAGGCAAGCTGGACGGCAAGGTGGCCCTGATCACCGGCGGCGATTCCGGCATCGGCCGCGCCGTGGCGGTTCTGTTCGCGCGGGAAGGGGCGGATGTCGCGATCGCCTATCTCAGCGAGGACCGCGACGCAAAGGAGACGAAGCAGGCGGTCGAGGCTGAAGGCAGGCGCTGCATCACGCTTCGCGGAGACGTCTCAAGGCGGACCTTTTGCCATAAGCTGGTCGAGCAGACCGTCAAGGCCTTCGGCAGGATCGACGTGCTCGTCAACAACGCGGCCTTTCAGGTTCATTCGACCGACTTCGCCGATCTCACCGAGCAGCATTTCGACACCACGCTGAAGACAAACCTCTATGGCTACTTCCACATGGCGCAGGAGGCGGTGCCGCATATGAAGCCCGGGTCGGCGATCATCAATACCGGTTCCGTCACCGGCATCGAAGGTTCGAAGGATCTGGTGGACTATTCGATGACCAAGGGCGGCATCCACGCCTTCACCCGGGCGCTCTCCGGCAATCTCATCAGCAAGGGCATCCGCGTGAACGCAGTGGCGCCTGGTCCGGTTTGGACGCCGCTCAACCCCTCGGAGAAGGAGGCCGAGGACGTTTCGCGGTTCGGCGCCCAGACGCCGATGAAGCGGCCGGCCCAGCCGGAAGAGATTGCGCCGGCTTACGTGTTTTTGGCTTCGCCGCAATGCTCCAGTTATATCACCGGCGAGATCCTGCCCATCATCGGAGGCTACTGAGCACCACCCGGAAAAGCCCGTTGGAGATGGGCAGCACACATGGCGCAGGACAGGAAATCGAAGACCGGCTGGCCTCAAGAGGCCTGGGCGCTGCTGAAGCAAAGCGTAAGCGGCTACATCGATGACAACGCCCTGAGCCATGGCGCGGCGATCGCCTTCTATGCCACCACCTCGCTTGCGCCGATCCTTCTGATTGTGGTGGCGGTCGCCGGCATCGTTGTCGGCAAGGACGCCGCGCAACTCGCGCTCTCGGCCGAGATATCGGGCGTCATGGGTCCGCAGAGCGCCGATCTCTTGAAGGCCACGATCGCCACCGCTTCGCGCGGGTGGTCCGGCACGGTGGCCACGATCATCGGGCTGGTGACGCTCCTGATAACGGCCTCCGGCGTCTTCGGCGAGATGCAGCAGTCGCTGAACAAGATCTGGAAAGTCGAGCCGAGCGACATGTCGCTTTCGAGCCTTGTGCGGGCGCGGATGGCAAGCCTTGGTCTCGTGGCCGCGCTCGGCTTCATGCTGCTCGTGTCGCTCGCGGCGAGCACGGCCATCTCGGCATTGAGCGACGCGATCAACCAGCGCCTGCCGTTCGGGGAACTGATCGTGAGTTCCATCAACACGATCGTTTCGTTCCTGCTGGTCGCCTTGCTCTTCGCGGCGATCTACAAAGTCCTGCCGGACCGCAGCCTCACCTGGCGGGACGTCGGCGTCGGCGCCCTGGTCACCGCGCTTCTGTTCACCATCGGAAAGTCGCTGATCGGCTGGTACATCGGCAGCAGTTCGATCGCGACCTCCTACGGCGCCGCAGGTGCGCTGATGGTGGTGTTGCTGTGGGTCTATTACTCGGCTCAGATTTTTCTGTTCGGCGCCGAAATCACGCGTGCCTATTCGGTGAGCAGCGGAAGCCGCGCCGATCTCGCGCCGGTTGTGAAGCAAAATGTCGAAAAGACACGAAGTTGACCAATCGCCACGTGCTTGACAACGGAGCTAACTTTCCGGCCTGACCTGCACGATCGAGTGCCCTATGGAACCGAGCGCCCGTTAAACGACTTATGGTTTTAGGGCGGGGGCAATTCTAAGGGTGACATGGCCGACGATCGAAACCGCATTTCACCTGCTCGCGAAACGGCGACAGGCTCGCGGCGACCCAGCGCGCGCAACCGCTCCGTTATCGTCATCGGCGCCTCCGCCGGCGGGGTTGAGGCTCTAAAGAAGATAGTGAGCGATCTTCCCGCCGATTTGCCCGCGGCCGTGTTCATAGTGATTCATGTCGGCCAGGTCAGCTATCTGCCGGGAATTCTCCAGCGCATCGCGACGCTCGAGACCTCCGTGGCCGAGAACGGCGCAGGAATCGAAACCGGCAACATTTATGTCGCGCCTCCCGGAGCTCACCTCCTGCTTCATGACGACCACATGATGCTGCGTCGCGGGCCGCGCGAAAACCTCGCCCGGCCGGCGATAGACCCGCTGTTCCGCTCGGCGGCGCTGAGCTACGGCGCGAGCGTCATCGGCGTACTGCTGTCGGGCGCGCTTTCCGACGGCACAGCCGGCCTGAGGGCCATCAAGTCTGTGGGCGGTCTCGCGGTGGTCCAGCACCCCAAGGACACGCTGGTACCTTCCATGGTGGAAAGCGCGCTGCGTTATGTTGAAATCGATCATTGCGAACCTGCCGCCAAGCTCGGCGGCTTGTTGGCGCAGCTGGCGGCTGAGCCGGCCGGCGAGACCTTGCCGGCCCCACAGACGGTCAGGCTGGAGGCCGCAATCGCGGCACAGGAGCATTCGACGATGAAAGACGCAGATCGACTTGGGCAGCTGTCGGTGTTTACATGCCCGGAATGCCACGGGCCGTTGTGGGAGATCGAAGACGGTGACATGTTGCGCTATCGGTGCCATACCGGGCACGCTTTCACCGCCGACGCCGTGATGGAGGCGCAGGCGATCGAGGCGGACGAGATCCTGTGGGGCTTGCTGCGGGCGCATCAGCAACGGGCGGAGTTCGCCCGGCGCATGGCTCAGCGGGAAAAGGCGCAGAGCCGTGCCACACTCGCCAGCGAGTTCGGCAAGCGGGCGAGGGAATACGAAGCGGATGCCGCTGTCATCGAGCGCATCCTGGAAAGCAGGCGGGCACAGGTAACAGGCAATGGCGCAGGCGGCGAGGAAGGCAAGCAAAAAGAAAGCAAGCGCTAGCTCGCGCGACGGCGCGAAAGAGGCCGCGCCCTTCCCGATCATAGGCATCGGCGCGTCGGCCGGCGGCATCGCGGCACTGCAGCAATTCTTCCCCCAGGTGCCGGCCGACAGCGGCTTTGCCTATGTGGTGATTCAACATCTCGACGCCGAGCACGAAAGCGTCCTTGCCAGCATCATCCAGCGCTCCACCGCGATCGAAACGCAAACCGTGGCCGAGGGCATGGATATCGAGCCCGACAAGATCTACGTCACACCCCCAGGTGTGTCGGTGATGCTGCGCGGCCAGCATTTCCATATGGCCAAGATGGTTGCGACGCGCGCCAGGCGGACGCCGATCGACGATTTCTTCACCTCCATGGCCGAGGAGCAGTCGGAACAGGCGGCCGGGATCATTCTTTCCGGAACCGGCAGCGACGGCACGATTGGACTGAGGGCAATCAAGGAGCGTGGTGGCCTGACGCTGGCGCAGGAAAGCGCCGAATATGACGGCATGATGCGCAGCGCCGTGCACAGCGGCCTTGTCGACATGGTGATGCCAGTCGATGAGATGGCATCAAAGCTGATTGGTTATTTCAATCACGCCAACCGCAATGAAAGCGAGCGCGACCGCCGCAAGCGCGATGTAGCCGACCAGCTTTCGCGCATCGCGGCGCTGCTGCGCGTGCGAACCGGTCATGATTTCAGCGGCTACAAGGACAACACCATCCTTAGGCGCATCCAGCGCCGCATGCAGGTGCTGCAGATCGACGACCCGTCCGCCTTTTACGAGCGCCTGCGCGACGAGCCCCAACAGGTCGATCTGCTCTTCCAGGATCTTTTGATCGGCGTCACCAGCTTCTTCCGCGACGAGCAGGCCTTCGATGTCCTGGAGAGACTTGTCATTCCCCGGCTGTTCGAGGACCGCAAGCCCGACGAGACGATCCGCGTATGGGTGCCGGGCTGCGCCACGGGCGAAGAGGCCTATTCGATCGCCATGCTGCTCAAGGAGGCCGCGCCGCGCGGCGCCGCCTCGCCCAATCTGCAGATCTTCGCCACCGACATCGACGAGCGCGCGCTGGAGGTGGCTCGCGCCGGCCGGTATCCGGCGACGATCGCCAGCGACATCACGCCGAAGCGGCTGAAGGAGTTCTTCTCCCGCGAGGACGGCACTTACCGCATCGCCGCCGAATTGCGGGAAATCTGTTTGTTTTCGGCGCACAATCTGTTGCGCGACCCGCCCTTTTCGAAGCTCGACCTGATCGCCTGCCGCAACCTCCTGATCTATATGGGACCGGAACTGCAGGAAAAAATCGTCCCGATCTTCCATTACGCGCTGCGCAACAACGGCTATCTCTTCCTCGGATCGTCGGAGAACGTCACGCGGCACGCCCGCCTCTTCTCCACCATCGACAAGACGAGCCGGATTTTCCAGAAGCGCGGCGGAGTGACGCCGCACCGGCTGCCCGAATTCCCGCTCGCCGCCGCCGCCAGGCAGACGGCGCCCAATGTGCGCCAGCGGACGACGAACGGAACGTTGCAGGAGGTGGCGGAGCGTCTGCTCGTCGAGCGATTTGCGCCGGCCTATGTGGTGGTCAACGCCGGCGGCGAATTGATGCACAGTTCGGGCGGCACCGGCAAATATCTCGAGCTCGCCGCGGGCGCCCCCGACCACAACGTCTTTTCCATGGCAAGGCGGGGCCTTCGCATGGATCTGCGTGCCGCGCTCCACAAGGCGGCCAGCACCGGACAGGTGGCGATCCAGAACAAGATCACCGTCGGCACCAATGGCGGCCGCCAGACGATCAGCCTGGCCGTGCAGCCACTGCCCTCCGACGGCTCGTCGGACCCGCTCTACATGCTGGTCTTCCGTGACGTCGGCGGCATCAAGCCGGAGTCGGAGGACGAGCCGGTCCACACGACCGACGATGTGGAAAGCGCCAATGTCAGCCAGCTCGAAAGGGAGTTGAGAGAAACCAAGGAGCGGTTGCAGATCACGACGGAGGAGCTCGAATCCTCCAATGAGGAGCTGAAATCCTCCAACGAGGAGTTGTCCTCCATCAACGAGGAGCTGCAATCGTCCAACGAGGAGCTGGAGACCTCGAAGGAAGAGCTGCAGTCGATCAATGAGGAACTGCAGACGGTCAATGCCGAGCTCAATATCCGCGTCGACGAGCTCAGCCGCGCCAACAACGATATGGCGAACCTGCTCGAAAGCACGCAGATCGCCACCGTGTTCCTCGACCGCGACCTTTGCATCAAGAGCTTCACGCCGACGGCGCGCGACCTGTTCAGGCTGGTCGAAAGCGATGTCGGCCGGCCGCTCGCACATGTGCGCCCGCGTTTTCCCGCCGACGGCCTGCAGACTGACATGGAGCAGGTGCTGCAGCGGCTCGGCACCATTGAGCGGCAGGTCGCGGGCACCGACAACGGCAGGCGCTACATCATGCGCGTCCTGCCTTACCGCACGGTCGATAACGTCATCGCCGGCGTGGTCGTCACCTTCGTCGACGTCACCCAGATCGCGCGGGCGGAGGAAAGAATCGGCGTGCTCTCGCATGATTTGCGCAATCGGGTCGAAAGCCTCGAAACCCTGCTCGACCTGGTGCCGGTCGGTATCTTCATCGCCGAGGACGGCGGCGGCGCGGAGATACGCGCCAATCGGCGTGCGGTGGAGCTCGCGGGACTGCGCGCCACCGGAGACAAGCTAATCCCTGTCCCTGCTACCCTGCCGCTGACGCTCAACGGGGCCAAAGTGGATGCCGACGACCAGCCTCTGTTCAAGGCGATCCGAACCGGCAAGGCAATCCCAGCCTATGAAGCGAGAATTCTGCGCGAGGACGGCTCCGGCATCGACGTCATGATGTCGGCCAACCCCCTGTTCGACGAAAATGGCACGGTGCGTGGCGCCATAGCGACGCTGGTCGACATATCCAGCCACAAGGAAGCCGAGCGCGCCCAGGAGAGGCTGCTGCATGAGCTGCAGCATCGGGTGAAGAACATCCTCGCGACGATCACCGCGCTGGCCGGGCGTATGATCCGCTCGTCAAGCTCGATGGGGGAGTTCGCGGCCTCGTTCCATGAGCGACTGCACGCCATGGCCCGCACGCATGAGGTGCTGTCCTCCCATAATTGGGGCGATGCTGACCTGGAGCAGCTGCTCAGGGCGACATTTTCTCCCTACAACAGCGCGGAACGCCAGAACCTCGTTGTCCATGGCCCGTCATTCCATCTCGATGCGGCAACGGCGGCCGCACTGGGCATGGTGTTCTTCGAGCTTGCCAGCAACGCCGCCAAATATGGAGCCCTTTCCGCAGACACCGGCCGCGTCGAAGTCTCCTGGGACGTTACAAAGCCTGGCATGCTGTCGATTCACTGGAAGGAAGTGGGCGGCCCGGCCGTGCGGGAGCCGTCGCGAAGGAATTTTGGAACCACTTTCATCCAGCAGAGTTTAGAGTACGAGTTGGGAGGGAACATTTCTTTGGATTTCAGGCCCGCCGGCCTGGAGTGTCTGCTTGAGATTCCCCTATCCCGGACGTAAGCCTCGAGCCGTTGTCCAGCCACGCATGAACAAGAGCGCTCCACTATCGGGCCTGCGCATCCTCGTCGTCGAGGACGCTTTCCTGGTTGCGCTGGATCTTTCGGACGAGTTGACCGAAGCAGGGTGCGATGTCGTCGGTCCCGCGCCCTCCGTCAAACAGGCGCTCGAGCAGATCGACGGCGTCGAGTTGGATGGGGCAGTGCTCGACGTCAACCTGCAAGGCGAACGCAGTTTTCCCCTCGCCGAATACCTCGCCGCTCGCGACGTGCCGTTTGTTTTCCTGACCGGTTATGACAGCGCCACCGTTTTTCCCGATCAGTTCCGCAATTCGCCGAGATTGTCGAAGCCGGTCGAGACCAGATTGCTCATCGAAGCGGTTTCACGTTTCAGCCAGCACAAGGATTGACGTCTCGCGGGTTTCTCTCCCGCAGCAACACCTTTTTAGCCGCTGCTGCCAAGGCATGCACCTGGGCCAACCAGGGGTTGACGCTTTCCTCTGCCCATGCCGTCACGACCGGTCCATGACCACAACAGATTCAGCTTGCGGGAGGCGACGCCTGACAGCCGGATCAGCCGACCTTGCGGCGGAACAAAACATCTGATTGCACGGTTCGGCCCAGGACGCAAAGGCGGCACCCACTCACGCGTGTTCGGCCGATCCTTTTTCGACGGCACGAGCGCAAGCGATGACCGAACAAGCCAATCAAGGGCAAGACAGGCAAACGCGCAAAGGCATCGGGAGAGCCGTTGGTCTGGCCTTGATCGCCGGTGCGGCTGACGACGATTGCTCGGCGATCGGAACCTATGCCAGCGCGGGGGCAAGGTTCGGGCCGGACCTGCTTTGGACGGCGCCCGTGACGCTGCCGATGATGTACACTGTCGTGTACCTGTCATCGAAGCTCGGTCAGGTATCGGGGCGGGGGCTTTTCCAGGTCATCGCGGATTTCTATCCGCGCTGGCTGCTGTGGTCTGTTCTGATTGGTGTCCTGATCGGCAACACCATCGAAGCTGCCGCAAATCTCGGTGCCATGGCGGCGGCGATCAACCTATTCGTGCCGGTACCGATCCCCGTCATCGTCGCCATGGTCGCGGCGTCCATATTCGTTCTCCAGATCTTCGGTTCCTACGATCTTCTCAGGAATGTATTCCGGGTACTGGCTTTGGCGCTGCTCGCCTATGTCGTCTCAGCCATCCTCGCCCGGCCGGAGCTGATGCCGGTGCTGAGCGGTACCTTTCTGCCTAAGGTCCACTACAGCCGTGAGTATTTATCGATCCTCGTTGCGATTATCGGCACCACACTTTCAGCCTATCTCTATACTTGGCAGTCCAACCAGGAGGTGGAGGAGGAGAAAGCGCTGGGTAGAGACACGCTCGAGAAACGGAAAGGGGCGACCAAGGAAGAGTTGAGCCGCTCGCGCAAGGACATTCTGATCGGCATGACGTTTTCCAACCTGATCATGTATTTCATCATCCTTTCCACCGGGGCGACGCTTCACAAGGCCGGGCAGACCCAGATCGAAACAGCGGCTCAGGCAGCTGACGCGCTGCGGCCGCTTGCCGGTGACGCGGCAGGCATACTCTTCGCCGCCGGTGTGATCGGGGTCGGCTTTCTGGCCGTTCCCGTCATGACGACCGGCGGTGCCTTCGATCTCGCGCAGGCAATGGGATGGAAGAACGGCATGGATGCGAAGCCGCGGGACGCGCCGGGCTTCTACCTGGCAACCGGAGCATTCACGCTGATCGCAGTCGGGCTCAATTTCTTTGGCTTCAATCCGATGCGGGCCCTGGTGTGGGCTGGCATCGTACAAGGCTTTTCCACGCCTCCGCTCCTGCTGCTCATTCTTTTGATGACGAACGATCGCAGGATCATGGGCGATCGGGTCAACAGCCGGAGCACGAATATCCTTGGGAGCATCACGATGGTGGCAATCTTTGCGGCCTCGGCCGGCCTTGTGGCGAGTTGGTTCCTCTAGCTCGAGCGCGGCTGTCAACCCCGCAGGCCAATGGGGCATTCGGGCAAGTTCGTTTCGAATAGGAACGATCATCTTTGTCACGCATTGTCCCTGATCAAGACTCATCTGTCTCTGCTGGGGTTCGAACCGTGTTACCCAATGGCCATGCCGCGCCAGATTGCGCACCGGCGGAAATCTCCGTCGTCGATCTGATCCCCGCCTTGCGCGCTTTCGCGCGTACCTTTTGCCGTGTTCCCGATGACGCCGACGACTTGGTTCAGGAGACCTTGACCAAAGCGCTTGGCAATTTGGACAAGTTCGAGCCGGGGACGCGGTTGAAGTCCTGGCTCTTCACCATCATGCGCAACACGCATTACACGCGCGTCAAGGCTGCGGCCAGGGAAGCGCCGGGGTTGCTCGATTGCGCCTCCAGCCGACCGATTTCGGAAGCTTCGCAGGACTGGTCCCTTCGGAGCAAGGAGGTTCATGGAGCCATCCAGAAGCTTCCTGAGCACCAGCGTGAAGTATTGATGCTGATCGGTGTGCTGGGGGTCAGCTACGAAGAAACGGCTGAGATATGCGATTGTGCTGTTGGAACTGTGAAAAGCCGCCTCAACCGCGCACGCGCGCACGTTCTGGAACTCCTGGATGAAAGCTCATCGCAGACACTGGTCGAAAGACAGGACCATCTGCCGGAAGACAGCTGGGAGCGAGGCGCTGACCAACACCGATAAGCGCGGATATCAGCTCTCCGGTTTGCAGCGACGCTTCTGGATCAGGGCATTCTGCAACTCGATCGCGAGTTCGGTCAGGCGATCGGGAATTTTCTCCTGCTCGATGGCTTTCAACAACGACGCAATCTCTTGGTCCAGGCTGAGGTTTTCCTGGGGGCCGAAATCGCGCTGGCTCGGACGAGTCATGGCATTCTCTTAGCAAACAGGGTCCCTTAGTTTCACGTTGAGACCATAGACGGGCGGAGTTTACAAGGCGCTTCCTGCCGCCCATCGGCTCCGGCTACGCATAAGCTGTGGGCAGAGCGAAAACTTTACCAGATCCCTTTGCGGGCTTGCCGACTCCTAAGAGACCAAAGCCACCTCAATCCTTGGGGACCCGGTTTGCCGCGTTGTCCTGATATTGATCGGACTTGATGCGATTGCTATCCAGACCGCGCTCTTTCGTGTGTTGCTTCTTATCCCGGTTCGAAAGCACGTCGTTTTCGCCGACCATGTCCTTCGGAAGCTCCGTCTTCGCTCCGGTTCCCGAACCCTTGCCCTGACTGCCGCGACCCATATGTTTCTTGCCACCGGTTGTCATCTTCTTCTCCTGGGCATGTCAGCTCTGCGAGAGTGGTTCGGCGCCCCAACTTCGGTCTCCCGGTTATGTTCCGCCGGAACGGCGAACAAGAAACGCGGTGCCGTCCCAGCGTCGGAAAGGCAAATCGGCATCGACGAGGACGTCCATGGCGCATGCGTGGGCAAGACGGCGGACATCGAAAGAATCGAGGGCTGGCGACGTCCGGTACGAATAGTTGAGAATGGCCGCCAGTCCTCCTGGCCGCAACAGGCGCGCGATTTCGCTGAAGTGCCGATCGGCGATGCCGGCGAGCACCAGATAGGGGAAACAGTCCACCGCCAGCACACCATCAAAACCGGCGGCGACGAACTCACCAAGATCGAGGCCCGAGGTCTGGCGGAACTCCACATTGCCGAGGCCGGCGCAGCGTTGGCGGGCCATCTCGAGCATCCTCGAAGAGATATCGATGCCCACAATGTGCTTTGCCTTTTGGTGGAGCGCGCGTTCGAAGCGGCCGATACCGCAGCCGATGTCGAGTATTGTCTTGCCCCTGCCCAGAAAGCCTTGTTGCTCCAGCCAGGAAGCAATCTCGGCCGTCGCGGCCGAAAGCTTCTCCTCATCGCCAAGCGACGACAGTTGGACGCTGGCAGCCGGAGAAATGGCGGCGGCCCGGTCGAAGCCGCTGGCCAGCCTGCTGACAGTCATCTGATGCGTTTCGTCGTCCAGACGGTCATGACATACGGAAGCTGCCGTTGTCCGGAGATCGTCAAAGGAAACCTCCTTGCGGGAAAGCAGCATGGCCACCTCTTCGAGCCAGCCTTTCCGACGCGGGGCGTATGAGCGCATGTCCAGCGCGATATCGGCCAAATCCGCCGGCTGGACGTCCGGCTGGAGATTGAGCGCCAATCTGGCGACTGCGACGTCGGCGGACAGATCGTTTGCCATGCATCTCTCGAGGATATGCCTCGCGGTCATCCTCTCTCGTTCCGCTGCGGTCATGGCGACGCGTTCCGGGTCCAGACCCTTTGCACCGTCCATCGATCTTCCGCCCCCCAGCCGTATTTGTAATTCTCGCGGCCGCGCAGAAAATCGAACTCCCGTGCCCCCTCTCGAGCGGCTTCGGCAATGGCCTTGCCGATCAGGATCGCGCCGGGGCTCTCCTGCGCATAAGCGGGATCGAAGCCGCCGAGATAGGCATATGCGCGACCGCGATGATGGAACCCGTAATACGCGCCAACGACGGTATCGCCGATCTCGATCAACCAGCACCGGGCCAGCCCGCGCGCGGCGAGGCGAGGCAGCGCCCTCCTATGGAAATCCTGTGCGGTCTCGGTGAGCACACCCTGTCCGGCCCAACGGGCGCTGTGCAGTCGAACCAGCTGATCCATGAATGTCTTCGGATCGGCCTCGCATCGCTCGACGGCTACCCGTCCTCGCCGTTGCGCAGCTCTTTCGGCGCGACGCAGTTGGCGCCGGCGCCGGGAAGGTATCGAGCGTGCGAATGTCTCACCGCCGGCAAGCGAGAGCACCGGGCAAGCGGCATGGTTCGGAGATCGGCTCTCCGCGACGTTCGGCACCCCGAGGTGGAGGGAGGCAGCCCCGGCCGGCAGATCCGGCAAGATCCATTGCGACCACTCCAGCGAGAGCGTGGCCTCGGCGATAGCCGCACTTACAGCTGCCTCCTGGTTGGGCGCGCACAGGATATCGAAATAATCGCTCAGCGAGATTCCGACCGGCAGCAGTAGAGAGCCGGAAACGCGCGTCTCGCGATAGAGGGGCGCCAGGCCGACGAGATCGTTTCCGCTCCATATGGCGATCGCGCAGAGATCACCGGGAGAGAATGTCCGCCACCACGGCAACAGCCAGGCGGGTGACTGGAAAGGCGTCGCGGAGGCGCTTCGGAACCATAGTGCCCACCAATGCGGCTCAAGGTCATCGAACGCAGCCTGGTCCCGGATGATATCGGCACACAGGCCGCTCACCGGGCGGCCCCCGATACCGCGCGCGAAGCGCCAAGCTTGGCCAGCCCCCGATAGGCATCCATATAGGCCGAAACCATGCGATCGAGCGAAAACCGGTCACGCGCCTCCGCCCGGCATGTTTCGTTATCGAGGTCGCCCGCGGCGTCGATGGCGATCGCCATCTCATCGATGTCGTTGACCAGAAAGCCGGTCTTGCCGTGCTCGACGACATGGGGCAGGGCGCCATTCGGGAAGGCCACAACGGGCGTGCCGCAGGCGAGGGCCTCCATGGCGACCAGCGAGCTCGTCTCCGCGGCAAGGCTCGGAACAACCAGGCAGCGGGCGCAGTTGAGGAGCCGCCGCTTGGCGGAAAACCCGAGCGGTCCCAGGAAGCGGCGCCGCCTGTCAAGACGAGGCTCCACTTCGTCGGCGAAATACTGGACATGTGCCTGATAGGGATAGAGTTGCCCACCTATCGCAAGCGGCACGCCGGCGCGCTTCGCGGCGTCGATCGCCAGGTGGATGCCCTTTTCCGGGCATATCCGGCTCAGCACGAGCGCGAAATTGCGACGCGACCGGGCGTCGTTCAACGCATCGAGGTCGACCCCGTTTGGAATGGGCGGGATCAGCCTCGATCCTGCCGGCGCTGTGTTTTGCTGCGCGTCCGACACCGCGTGCAGCCACAGGTCCTCGCGTGCCGGCCTCAGGACGTCTTGCGGATACCAGGCGAGCGGCAGATGCAGTGTCACGAGCGTCGGGCCGTCGCCGGGCAGATAAGCGTCGAAATCGATGCCGTGCAGGTGGACCACATCAACCGGCCAGCGCGCCCGGGCGGCAGCGATCGCCGCGCGATGCGCGCGCTGGGCACGGCGCTTTGCCGTCTCGTCGAGCGCGCCTGTTTCGGCAGGGGTCTCCACCAGGGTACCGGCGACGCTGGAACCTTTGCAGGCGACGACGATGGAACGATGGCCTTGCCGCACCAGAGCGCGATCCAGCGCCGACAACACCTGCTCGGCGCCGCCGACCGCATTGAGGCCGACTGGCGCAAGCGGGTAGGCGACGTTGAGCACGGTGAGCGTCATGGCCGATCGAACCGAAGCCCCTCAATTTCGCGAAAGGCGCCTGCAGGCGCCCGTCGAAAGCGCCCGATCGAACCGGAGAACGGCGCGAACATCAGCTGTTGTGTCGTGTGGCCGGCCGGCATGGCTTGTTTTCGCCGAAAGGCGGGTTCGGTCAGCGCATGTGGCGAGTGCTCGGCGGTCGGCATGATGATCTCACGCGGCCGAGACCCGCCGCGCGGGCATGGCGGCGTTGTGCACGGCCGGGGCATAGCGGCGGATCATGCTCGCACAGAATTCGGCGAATTCTTCGGGCACCTGGGGTGGGCTGGTGTGATGAGGCTGCAGACCGCGATGTTCTGGCGTGAAACAAAAGGTGACGGTGACGTCGAAGTCGGCGAGCGCTTCCATCTGACGATCGAACCAGTCGAGCGCGTTCGGCCTGAAACTGTCGGCCCAGGAAAGCCCCGTGCGCAGATTGGTGACGCCCAGGCGCTTCATCCAGGCAACCGCGTCGTCCAGCCGGTGGTCCTCGAAATGGAACCACTGGACCAGCCCCATCTCCGGAGTGTGGAGCAGGAACTCCTCGAGTGCCGGCTTGGGCGTGCCATCCTCGCGCAGCAGACCCATGTAGAAATGACGATAGTAGGAAGAGCCTTCCACCTCGCGATGCCGCGTCGTCGCTCCCCATGCGTGAGGCAAGTCATAAAGACTGTACCATTGCACACGGGGCGCGTTGCCACGCAGCAACTCCGCTGTCTGGCGCAGGCCCCAGAGCTGGACCTCCTCGGCGCCGAAACTCGACACGCCGGCTTCGCTGACCCAGATCGGCAGATCGGTGACCGCGGCGATCTCGCCGAGCTTTTGCGGCCATTCATGGATCTGCCAAAGATTCCAGTCGAGCGGGAAGCCATGCACGCCAACGGCGTCGACGTGATCGAGCACTCCGAACCCCTTCATCAGCGACATGAAGCCGGCATCGATCGGTGAAATGCCACCAAGGATCCGGGTGATCGCAGGGTTTTCGAGACCAATGGCATCGCCCGCCAGGATCGCCATGCTGGCGAAGCGGCTCCAGTCCGGATCGAGCTCGGGATCCCAATGCGACTTGTTGTTGGGCTCGTTCCAGATCATGGCGGCTTCAATCATCGTTTCGTCCTTTCACTGGATAGACCGCGCCTTCGCCGGCCGGCTCACCGGCCGCGCGGCAGAAATAAACCTCATCCTCCGGGTGAATCAGGATCTCGAAACCGGCGCTGCGCAGCATCGCCTCGATGCAGCCGCGGTTCGGGATCCACCAATTGGTCGGGTCGTCCGCATAGCGATGCTCGATGAAATGCAGCTTCGGGAATTCGGGCCGATCGAAGAGGTCGTGCGTCCAGAAATCGTAATTCTGTTCGAGCGCGAGGACCTTGCTGCTCCCGCGTTGCATCGACTGGAAAATCATCAGGTCGCGCGCGACGTGCTCGCGGATCAGGTCCAGCGCCAGCAACGGATGGCGCAGGTGGTAGAGCACTCCCATGAAAAGCACGATGTCGAAGGTCTCGCCGAGAGCGCCGACGTCGTAGACCGAGAGCTCGCGGAACTCGATGTCGCAATCCGCAATTTCCGCGGCGAAGCGTGCCTGTGTCAGATAGGCCGGATCGAAATCGATGCCGAGCACGCGGTCGGCGCCCCGCCGCTTCATTTCGATCGAATAGAAACCGGCATTGCAGCCGATATCGAGCACGGACTTGCCCGATAGATCGGCCGGGATCGCATCCGCGAACTTCTGCCATTTGATCAGCGGATAGTTCCCAAGGAAATGGTCGGGAGCCGTCTGCACGCCCGCCAGTTCCATGTTGTGGAACCAAGGGCCCAGCGCGTCGATGCGACGGCGTATTTCCGCGGCGGAATGCAGCATAATCAGGCTCCTTCGCCCGGCAAGAAAGGTGCTTGCGAGCGGCTTGAGGTCACCAACATAGGCATGCCGCCGTCTTTCGGCGCGTCGTTGTTTTCAAGCAGCCGGAGCGCCGTGCGGTAGCCGTTGAACGTCCCGACATCGACATAGGCCGAGCCCGCCTTAACGCCCCAGGCCTCACCTCCGGCGGCAAGGTAGGCATTGATCAGCGTTCCGAAATACTCGTCGTAGCCGTCCCGTTCGCGCCAGAGCGCAGCGAGCCGGTGAAAAATGCGCCCCGGCATCTTGAATGCTCCCCAGACCCAGTTGGTGACAGCATCCCGCTGCTTGACCTGGATCTGCTCGACACGGCCATCCCGATCCACGGCCACGGCGTCAAAAAGCTCCGGCCGGTCGACAGGGAACAGCAAGAAGGACAGCCGGTCGTCCGGAAGGTGGCAGAAGCCGTCCTCGGGAAACCAGATCGTGTCGGGCAGGCCGATCAGCACCGTCTCTTCGGGCGCAACGATCGGCGCGGCGCGGAAGATCGCGTCGCAGAGGCCGACTGGAGAAGGTTGCGCCACGAAGATGGCGGCGGCGCTGTCATAGCCGGCCGCATAATATTCGAGGATGTCCGACTTGCCCGAGCCGATGATGAAGCAGATCCTGTCGACGCCGTTTCGCACCATCCGGCGCACCAGATATTCGCTGACGGCGCAGGGGCGTTCGGTTTGCCCGTCCATTCGACTGCCTACCGGCAGCAGTTCCTTGGAAAAGCCAAGCGGTTGAATGCGGCTGCCCCGCCCGGCGGCCGGCACGATACCCAACATCAGACGGCTTCCTTCAAAGCTTCGCTTGCTCGCGCCCGAATGGTTTCGTTCAGGATCCGGTCCAGTTCCGCGGCGCGGCGCGTCGATGTGTGTTCATCGAGGACGCGCTCGCGGGCCTTGCGGCGCAGCGCCTCGAGCTCCGCATCCGACAAACCGAGCGCGGCGACCACGTCGTCCGTGGAATGTGCAAGCACGATTTCACTGCCGGGGTTGAAGAAGCTGTCGATGCCCGGCCAGTCATCGGAAATCATCGCGGCGCCGCAGGCTGCCGCTTCGAACAGTCGGCCGGAGGGACACCAGCCCTTGCGCGCCATCGCTTCACGCGTGACGTTCAGGGTCAGGCGTGAGGAGCAGAAGAAGGCCGGATGGTCGGCAGGCGGCAGATGCCTGACAAAGAAGATGTTGTCGCACCACGGAAAATCCTGCGGGTATTGCGCGCCGCCGATAATGAAGCGGCAACCCGGCATCCGCGCAGCCGGCGCCACCAGCAATGCCTCGACTCCCGCCTGACGATCCTCGGCATAGGTTCCGAGATAGGACAGATCGCCAGCGAACTCCGGTCTGGGCTGCGCCGGCCGATGGCGATCGGGGTCGACATGTCCGTAGAGCGGCACGACGAGACGCGCTCCCAGCGTCGTCTTGAGCGCATCGAGCGCCGGGCCGCCGGTGTAGCTCAGCACCAGGTCGAAATCGCGAAGGCCTTCGGAGCCGAAATAGGATGGCTGGTCGCCTTGCTCGATGCGTGCCAGCGTCACCGCTGTGTCGAGATCGTAGAACACCTTGAGCCCGCGGCAGCTCTCTTGCGCAAGGCGTGAGGCCTCAACGGCATCCGGGCAGTAGGAGGTAACGATCACAACGTCAGCTTCCCGGACCGCGGCAGCCGCGAGCTGTGCGATGTCGTTCCAACGCGGATAAAGCACGAGTTCGCCGCCATCGAGGTGATGGAGATCCCTTGCGCCGGCGTAATAGGGCACGTCGCGTTCGAAGAAGCTGATGGACCAGCCGAGGGGCGCCAAGGCGCGTATCAGCCCGCGCCAGAGCGTGGCATGCCCGTTTCCCCAGGAGGAGGTGACAGTGAGGCCGAAGATCACCATCCGCATCGGACAGCTCCCGTCAGGCAATTTCGTTCAGGCGAATGAGCTTTGAACCCCAGTCGCCATGGACGATGGTCGTGATCGAGGCGGGCTCAATGTCGAAACGGAAACAGTCGCCGAGCTGAAGGCCAAGGACCTTGCACACCGCGGCCTTGATGACATCCGCATGGCTGATCAGCGCAAGGTACTGGTTTGGGTGTTGCTGGCGCAGCGCATCCATCAGGCCGATAATCCGCTGCTGCGTGTCCTGCATGGTCTCGCCGTTTGGGGTGCGTGCGCTCTGTCGCTGGTCGTTCCACATCCGCCAGGCGGCGTCGCCATTCAGCTCTTCGAACGTTTTGCCCGACCACGCACCGAAATCGATCTCGTCCAACTCCTGACGTATCGAGATCCGTTCGATGCCGCAGGCGGCGGCAATCGGTTTCGCGGTTTCCAGGGTGCGCTTGCGTGGGCTGCTCAAGATCCCGGCAAGCGGCGCACTCGCCATGCGGTCCGCCAGTTGCCGCGCCTGCGATTGGCCGGCGCGGCCGAGATCGACATCGTCCAGGCGCCCCGGCAGACAGCGGCCGACATCATCGTGCTCCGCATGCCGGATAAGAAAGAAGATCGTGGTCATTCGGCGGCGTCGAGCATCGGCTCGTCCCTGCCGGCGATGAAAGCAAGCGTGCGCAGGCGGGCTTCGGCGTCGGTGAACTGCTCCGGCGGCGACTTCATGAAGTAGCTGCAAGGCCCGGTGAGTGCCCCCGCAATGCCACGATCGAGGGCCAGCTTGGCGCATCGCACGGCGTCGATCACGACGCCGGCGGAGTTGGGCGAATCCCACACCTCCAGCTTCAGCTCGGCATTCAGCGGCACACCGCCGAAAGTTGTGCCTTCGACGCGGATATAGGCCCATTTGCGGTCGGTGAGCCAAGGTACATGGTCGCTGGGCCCGACATGGATATTGCCCGGTTCGAGCGGAACATCGATCTGGCTGGTGACCGATTGCGTCTTGGATATCTTTTTGGATTCCAGCCGCTCCCGCTCCAACATGTTGAGAAAGTCTGTGTTGCCGCCGAAATTGAGCTGGTAGGTGCGATCAATGCGCACTCCGCGGTCTCGGAAGAGATTGGCGAGCAGCCGGTGAACGATGGTCGCGCCGACTTGGCTCTTGATGTCGTCGCCGACAAGGGGGAGGCCACGCTCCTCGAAACGCCGACGCCATTCCGGCCGCGAAGCAATGAAAACCGGTATGCAGTTGACGAAAGCGCAGCCGGCTGCCAACGCGCATTCGGCATAGAAGCGGGTGGCCGCTTCTGATCCGACGGGCAGATAGGATACCAGCACCTCGGCTCCGCTTTCCCGGAGGCTCGCGGTCACGTCGACGACCGGTTCGTCCGCTTCCTCGAGGAGATCGCGCAGATATTTGCCGATGCCGTCGAGGGTCGGCCCGCGTTCCACGCGCACGCCGGTCGGTGCCACATCGGCAAAGCGGAAGGTGTTGTTGGGCGTGCTGTAGATCGCCTCGGCCACATCGCGGCCTACCTTGCCCGTGGCAATGTCGAAGGCACAGACAACTTCGACGTCGTCGACATGATAGCCGCCGAGATCGGCATGCATCAGCCCGGGGATCGGCTCGTTGCTTTCTGCCTGGCGGTAGTAGGTGAGGCCTTGCACAAGGGAGGATGCGCAATTGCCGACACCGATGATGCCGATGCGAACCTTTTTCGATGTCACGAAACCGCTGCCTCTGTTGTTGGAGGTAAGTTCCTCGCCGCCGAACCAGGATCGGCCAGGAATGTTCCTTGCTCTCGGAAAAATTGCTGGGCCGATCGCGCGTCAACGCTTCCGAGAGCGCGTTGCCATCGCATAGTGAAGCCTTGGCGTACGAGAATGGAACCTCGCCCATCCTGCCAAGTTAAAGCGCCGGAGCGATGTCATGTCCGCAAACGTCGGCCTGTTTCTTCTGGTTGGCTGCGCATTTTGTTTTTTTGCCAAGAGCATCGGCTGGGCCGCAGCCGACGAACTCGGCGAGCCCCGGGCGACGGCCCTCGGACTTACGATCGCGCCGACAACTCTGACTGCGCCGCAACCCGACAACTCAGCGGCACTTCGAGACCCGGGCGGTGGGCTTTCGCTGTTCCTGCGCAATGGTTGCGGCGCATGCCACACCATAAGAGGCACCAATGCCCATGGAACGATAGGCCCAGACCTTTCCCACCTCGGGTCGCGAACAGCGATCGGTGCCGGCGTTTTGCCGAACACGGAGGAGGCTATCGCGCGGTTCATCGCCAGGCCAGATCTGCTCAAGCCGGGCGTGAGGATGCCCGCGTTCGATATGCTTCCGCAAACCGATATCCAGGCGATCGCGCGATATTTGAAAGCCCTGCAGTGATGTCCGGTTCTCGAAAGCGCCCTTTGCCACAGAGGTCCAGGATTCCTCCTGACGCGGGAACTGCTCTCGAGCAGGTCGAAGACCAGCCGATAATGATCCGCCTGAAGCATGTCGTCCTCGGCGCTGTCGGTTTGCCGATCGTCATATTGCTTGGAGCGTGGGTCGGCTTCTTCAACGTCGGTGCCAGCAGTGGTCATTGGAAGGTGACCGCCTGGTTCCTCCAGCTCGCCATGCGCTCGGCCGTGCGCACTTATGCGTTGGCCGTGGATGCCCCGAAAACGCTCGACAGCCGGGGCCTTCCGGCGGCAGCCGGACATTTTGCCCGGGGCTGCGCGATCTGCCACGGCGAACCGGGTGAGCCCCGCTCACCGGCGGTGATGCGGATGCTTCCGCAGCCGCCGGATCTTGCCTTGACGGTCGGAGACTGGACCGACGCTCAGCTGTTTCGCATCGTCAAGCATGGAATACGCTTCACGGGAATGCCCGCCTGGCCGGCCCGCGACCGGGATGATGAGGTCTGGGCCATGGTTGCCTTCCTGCGGGAGCTGCCGAAGCTCGATGCAAACGGATTTCGGGACCTTGCCCTAGGTGGATCGCAACCTACCGCTCCGGCGGCGCTCGCCGACTGCACGCGCTGTCACGGAGGGCACGGCGGGGGCAGGGGTGACCTCGTACCCGCTCTCGCCGGGCAGAAGGAAGCCTATCTGTTCGCGAGTCTCCAAGCCTATGCCAGAGGCGATCGCACGAGCGGTTTCATGGCTCTGCCGGTGACCGGCGTCGACCCCGCCGACCTGGCTGCGCTTGCCCGGCATTTTGCGGCGCAGCCGTCAGTATCAGCGGACAGCGATCAAGTTCCGGCAGAGGTGATCGGCAGGGGACAGCAAATCGCCGAGGACGGAATTCCGGAGCGGAACGTGCCTGCCTGTTCCGGCTGCCACATCGGCTCCGACAAAAATCCGCTCTACCCGCGCCTTGACGGCCAGCATGCCGCTTACCTCGAACGGCAACTGAAGCTGTTCCGATCCGAGAGCCGAGGCGGCACGCGATTCTGGCATATCATGGCGACCGCGGCGCAACGCCTCACGGACGACGACATACGGGCGGTATCGGCCTTTTTCTCCAAGCGCTCTGCAGGTCCTCAATGACCAGGATGCGCGGCTTGCGGAATCGAAAGCGGGGAGGGCTGCTGGGCGGGCAGGTCGAGATCGGCTCCAAGGAACTTTATCCCTTGCTGCCAGTTCCGAATGCGCACAGCGGGCCGCGTAAGGCGGACAGCCGGCTGAGGCGTCCTTCTCCGGGTGAACCACGCTGAATGGATTTCTGGCAGGCTCACGAGATGCAGAATTTCGGGGCGGGCGGTCACCCCCGACATCCGCTGACCTTATGGCGCATAGATGCCGCAAAACAGAAGAACGCCACCGACCAGGCAGAAGGCGAGGAATGTCGCAAGGTAAAATCCGGGCTCACGGAAAATCCTCATATCGCGTCTGAGACTCACGGCTCCGTTTCCTCGGCCTCGGATCAACCCAACAACACGGAACGGAACTGGAGAGTTCCGAATGCCGTGTTTGCTCGGTTTCTGAAGGTCTTCGAAAGGGGAGCGGCGGCGTTGCCAGGTCTCCTCGGCGCTCACAGCTGCATGCTCGTCTCGGGCTGTACCGGCACGCAGTCGGTCCTCGATCCGCATGGCAGACAGGCCGACGCTCTGGCTGTTCTGTTCTGGACCTTCGCGTCAGTGCTCGGCTTTATCTGGCTCGTCACCATGGCGGGGCTGCTGCTCGCGCTTGTGCACAGGCGCGGCAGTCCCGGCGAGCCTGCTGAAACCCGTCCGGCCGTCAGGCCACCGATGCAGATCGCCTTTGCCGCTATGTTGGCGTCGAGCGCCATCATTCTCTCAGGCCTGACCGTGCTCAGCTTCGGCGGACAAAAGGCGGTCTTCAGGAGCGGGGCAGGGGCGGCGCTGACGATCTCCGTCATAGGGCACCAGTGGTGGTGGCAGGTCCGGTACGAAGGAGATAACGGCTTCGAGACAGCGAACGAGATTCGCATTCCGGTCGGCAGCCCGGTCGACATCAAGCTCGCCACCGCGGATGTCATCCACTCTTTCTGGATACCGAGCCTCGCCGGCAAACTCGATCTCATTCCCGGCAAAAGCAACGAACTCCGCGTTGAAGCCGACAAGCCAGGCACATATCGCGGCCAGTGCGCCGAATTTTGCGGTCTGCAGCATGCGCATATGGCGATCTTCGTGGTGGCAATGGAGCCGGACGAGTTCGAGCGCTGGCGCGCCAATCAGGCCGCACCGGCAAGGCCGATGGCGCATCTTGCAAGGCAAAGCGTTGCTTCCGCGGGGCCGCCTCCATCCGCCGCTCCGTCGGAGAGTTCGCAATGAGCCCGGCGGCCGAAGAACGTCACGAGACCCGCGATACCGATCTGGGTGGCGAGGAACTGCGCGCGAGGCTAAGCAAGACCTGGGGGACGGGGCGTGGTCTGATCGGAGCCCTCTCGACGGTCGATCACAAGATCATTGGCATCCGATATGCCATGACGGCCTTCGCCTTCCTGCTGGCCGGCGGCATCATGGCGATCATCATGCGGCTGCAACTCGCGCGGCCGGACAGCCATCTCGTCGACGCCGAGCTCTACAATCAGCTTTTCACCATGCATGGCACGACGATGATGTTCCTGTTCGGCGTGCCGGTTGGCGAGGCGTTTGCCGTCTATCTGGTGCCGCTCATGGTCGGCACCCGCAACATCGCATTCCCGCGCCTCAACGCCTTTTCCTATTACGTCTACCTGTTCGGCGGCCTGATGTTGTGGGGCGGCTTCGCACTGAGCATTCGCCCGGACGTCGGCTGGTTCTCCTACGTCCCGCTCGCAAGCCTGGATTTCACTCCAGGCAAGGGGCCTGACTATTGGGCGCAGATGATCACCTTCACCGAAGTCGCCGCGCTCGCGGTGTCTGTGGAGATCGTCGTCACGGTGCTGAAGCAGCGCGCGCCGGGCATGACGCTTGACCGCATTCCGCTCTTCGTATGGACGATGCTTGTCCATTCCTTCATCATCATTTTCGCTATGCCGGCGGTCATGCTCGCCTCGTCGATGTTGATCATGGATCGGCTGGTCGGCACGCAGTTTTTCAATGCCGATGCGGGCGGTGATCTGCTGCTTTGGCAGCACCTTTTCTGGTTCTTTGGCCACCCCGAAGTCTACATCATCTTCCTGCCTGGAACCGCTTTCGTGTCTGCGATCGTGGCGACATTCTCCAGGCGGCCGATCTTCGGCTATCTGCCGATGGTGCTGTCGCTGATCGCGATCGGCTTTCTGTCCTTTGGTCTGTGGGTTCACCACATGTTCGTGACCGGCCTGCCCGAGGTGGGCGCCGCCTTCTTCACCGCCTCCAGCATGGCGATCGCAATTCCGAACGGCGTCCAGATATTCTGCTGGATCGCGACGCTCTGGGACGGCAAGCCGGTGCTCAAGACGCCGCTGATCTTCGTGCTAGGTTTCTTCTTCATCTTTGTCGCCGGCGGCCTCTCGGGCGTGATGCTGGCGTCGGTCCCGATCGACACGCAAGTGCACGACACCTATTTCGTCGTCGCTCATTTCCACTACGTGCTGATTGGCGGCACTCTCTTTCCGCTTGTCGCGGCGGTGTACTACTGGTTCCCGAAGGTGACGGGCCGGCTGATGGATGAGCGGGTCGGCAAGTGGCAGTTCGCGCTTGCCTTCATCGGCTTCAACACCGCCTTCTTTCCGATGCATCTGCTTGGCCTGCACGGCATGCCGCGCAGGGTCTACACCTATCCCGCCGAGATGGGCTGGGGCGGGCTCAACCTGCTCGCCAGCGCCGGTGCGCTGCTGTTCTTCGCAAGCTTTCTGCTCATGCTCTGGAACATGGTCGTCAGCGCTCGCTCGGGGGCCTTTGCCGGCGACAATCCCTGGGATGCCGAAACGCTGGAATGGGCGGCCAGCTCGCCGCCCCAGCCCCAGAATTTCGATCGCATCCCCTACATCACATCCCGCTCGCCGCTATGGGATCAGGGCGACGACAAGGCGGTGGTCGGCGGCCTCAAGGTCGATGAGCGCGAACTGGTGGTGACGAGCATCACCGAGGCTCGGCCGGACATTCGCGAGGAATCTCCGGCGCCGTCGATCTGGCCCTTTCTGGCGGCGTTCGCCACCGCCGTCGCCTTCATCGGTTCGATCTACACACCGTGGGCGATTACCTGGGGCTCGCCTGTCGTCGCCATTGTCCTGGTCGCCTGGTTCTGGCCGAAGACCATCGAGGAGAACGTTTAGATGGTCCGCAGCGTCATCGATGTCTCCGGTTTGCCGACCTATGCCTTCGGCTCGCGTGTCACTCCCTGGTGGGGGACCCTCTCATTTTGTCTGCTGGAAGGAACTGGCTTTGCCCTTGGCATTGCCGGCTATCTCTACCTGGCCGTCACCAACACGCATTGGACGAAGGACGCGGTTCACTTGAATTTGGTTTGGTCCGCACTCTTCACGATCGTCCTTGTCGTCAGCGCGCTGCCGAACTTCTTGATAAGGCGAGCGGCTATGCGGGAGAGCCTGCGCTCGGTCCGTGTGCTGCTGCTGGTCATGAGCGCGGTCGGCTTGGTGCTTGTTGGACTGCGCGTCATGGAATTCTCGGCCTTGCCGGTACGCTGGAGCGACAACGCGTACGGCTCTTTTGTCTGGCTTCTGCTTGGCCTGCATGGCGTGCACGTGCTGACGGACGTCGCCGACACGCTCGTCCTGACCGTGCTGATGTTCACCAGGCACGGGACGGGCAAACGCTTCAGCGATGCCGAGGACAATGCTTTCTACTGGTATTTTGTCGTGTTGTCGTGGCTGCCGCTTTACGCGGTGCTCTATTGGCTGCCGAGGCTCTGATGCGGGGCGTCCTACGCATCGGCGAGGCGCAATTGCTCGGAGCGCTTGCTTCGGCAGCATGCATGGCGCTGACGCCGGCCATCGCCTTTGCTCATGGCGCGGATCAAGCGCCTGGTGGCGGCTGGCCGGTCTCCGGCGTGACAGTCATTCCGCTTGGCCTTGCATTGTTGCTCTACATCGGTGGCGTGGTGCGGCTTTGGCGGCAGGCAGGAGTGGGGCGCGGCGTCGCATGGTGGCAACTGGCCTGCTTTGCGACAGGTTGGGCAGCGCTTGCTGCGGCCCTTGTGTCTCCGCTACACGAATTGGGCGAGCGGTTGTTTACGGCGCACATGATTGAGCACGAGGTATTGATGATCGCCGCGGCGCCTCCGCTTGTGTTGTCGCGACCGCTCGGCGCCATGTTGTGGGCGTTCCCTCGCGCCATACGGCGACACCTTGCGCGCGGGACACGATGGCGCCTTGTGCGAATGACGTGGCGCGGCCTGACCGACCCAGCGTCCGCGACGATCTTGCATGGCCTCGCGATCTGGTCATGGCACATACCAGCTCTGTTCGACGCCGCCCTCGCAAGCGAGCCGGTGCATTGGCTGCAGCATTTCAGCTTCCTGACAAGCGCGCTTCTCTTCTGGTGGGCTTTGCTCAATGGCCGAGCGCGCCGAAGAGGCTACGGCGCGTCGGTGTTTTATCTGTTCTTCACCTCCACGCATTGCGGGCTGCTTGGCGCGATTCTGGCTCTGTCAAAAAATGAGGTGTTCGTTCCGAAGAACTCGGCAGCGTCGCAATGGAACCTCACGGCCCTCGAAGACCAGCAGCTTGGTGGCTTGATCATGTGGGTGGGCGCCTCCGCGTTCTATCTGGCGGCCGCATTGGTCCTGACGGCCTTTTGGATCGGAAGCGGATCGTCCGCCGTGAAGGCCGGCAGTGCGAGTTCCATGCGAAATTAGAGCAATTTCAGGCTTGGCCGGGCTATCCAATCCTCAAATCCTGCCCATGAGAGCCAGGATGACCAAGATGATAAGTATGACGCCGACGAGGCCTGAAGGGCCGTAGCCCCAGCCTGACGAATACGGCCAAGCCGGAATCGCGCCGATCAGCACCAAGATAAGGATGATGATGAGGACTGTACTGAGACCCATATCGGTTCTCCTTTCCTGGTTTGCGCAATGCCGGCCCGGTAGTCGCGAAAAATGGAACAGTGCCCAGGTCTCAGTCCAGCTTGCGCAGCATGTCAGCTTCCTGCTCGAGGATGCTGGCGACTTCTTCGCGTTGGAGATGCGTCATCATCAGACTGACGCAGCATTCGAGATACGTGATGGAGGCTCGTCGCAGGAAGGCGGCGGTTTCCGCGGCCACCATCTGGTCGATGTCCTTGGCTGATCGCTTCGACTGCACGGCTATGTTCTCCTAACTGGTTGTCAGGCCCAACCAGAACCTTGGTCGGATGTTCCGCTCGGGTGAAAAGAACGCTCGCCGGATCCGCATCGTTGGAGCTGAACGATCCAGATCTGCCCACCCCCGACTTGGCATTCGATGCGGCCGACCGCACGGACGCAGTGTCGTCCAGATCGGCGAAGTAGACGACTGTCTGCAGCAGGCCCTGCCTGAGCGGCACCTTGGGTGACCAACCGAGAAGCGCTTTCGCGCGAGCTATGTCGGGCCGTCGCCGGCGAGGATCGTCTTGTGGCAAAGGCAGGAATTTCACGGGCGACCTCGTACCGGTCAGTTCCCTCACCAGGCCGGCTAAGTCGAGGATGGTGAATTCTCCGGGATTGCCAAGATTGACCGGCAGGCGCGGATTGGGCTCGACGTTCATGAGCCGCAACAGGCCATCGACCAGGTCGGTGACGTAGCAGAAGGATCGCGTTTGCCGACCGTCGCCGAATATAGTCAGCGGTCGTCTTTCAAGTGCCTGCATGACCAGATTCGAGACGATGCGGCCGTCGGCAGGGTCCATTCGCGGGCCGTAAGTGTTGAAGATGCGAGCAACACGCACATCGACCATATCGGCCCGCAAATAATCGAAGCAGAGCGTCTCTGCCGCGCGCTTGCCTTCGTCGTAGCAGGCGCGGGGGCCAGTGCAGTTCACATGGCCGAAATAATCCTCGTGCTGCGGATGCTGTTCGGGATCGCCATAGATCTCGCTCGTTGAGGCTTGCAGGAATCGCGCGCCGTCGCGCACGGCAAGCTCAAGCAGGTTGAGCGTTCCGATCACGCAGGTGCGGGTCGTGTGAACCGGGTCGGCTTGGTAACGGGGAGGAGACGCCGCGCATGCCAGGTTAAAAATATGATCGACCGGCTCACCGAGCTCGAGCGGAGTGCAGATATCCTGCTCGATCAGCCTAAACTGCGATTGGCCGACAAGGGGGGCTATGTTTTCCACACGCCCGGTGAGAAAGTTGTCGACACAGATCACTCGATGGCCCTCGGCAAACAGGGCCTCGCACAGGTGCGAACCAAGGAAACCCGCACCGCCGGCGACAAGCACCGTCCGTGTCTGTCGAACCATTCTTGAACGCCGCATCTCTACGTTCTCCTGTATGCCTGTTATGCTGCACTTTCGACGTCCACCGCGAGCAGCGGACGTACCCGTGGCTGCGCGAGCACTGACGTGAACTCACGTGCCCGAGCATCCCCGGTGTGTCCGCCGAGGACCAGCGAACAAGCCTGTCTGGCCATGTTCAGCCTGGCGCGGTCCGACTGTCCCAGAAGGATTTCCGTCACATCTTCCGCGCTCGCGGCCGTCCGGATTGCCGAGGCTGGAAAGAAGCTTTCCAGGCCCGGCCAGCGGTCGCTGATGATCGGCGTTCTGCACGCTGCGGCTTCGAAAAGCCGCACGCTGGGAGACCATCCGGCTGCGATCATCGAAGTGCGTGTCAGGTTCAGCGTGTAACGTTGCTTGCTATAGAAGGCGGCATGATCGGCGGGTGGCAGGTGCTCGATCCGCTCGACGTTGGAAGGCCAGGCGATCTCGGAGGGGTACTGCGAACCGGCAACCACGAACTTTCGCTGCGGCAGCCTGCGCGCCGGTTCGACCAGCAGCGCTTCCAACATCGGCTGCCGGTCAGTGCTATAGGTGCCGAGATAGCCCAGATCCCATTCGATCTTGCTTCCGATCCGATGGTGCCGCTCGGGGTCAACCGAACAATAGAGCGGCTCTGCCCGGCGCGCTCCGAATTCGAGCTTCAGGCGTTCAAGGGTCGGCCCTCCCGTGAAGGAGAAATAGACGTCGAAATAGGGGATCTGCCGACGCGCGAGGTAGTCGCAGCTGTCTTCCGCAACCCTTGCCAGCGTCACCGGCGTGTCGATGTCGTAGAAGCAGAATTGCCCGGTGCACAAGGACGCGAGATCGTCGATGATCGCTTTGCCTTCAGGTACGAACGAACCAATGACCACGACATCGGCAAGCCGAAGGTCTCGCTCATGGTTGCGGCGGAGTTCGCCGACCGTCTCGTAATAGCGCAAGTCGCAGAAATCGGGGTCGCGCAGATCGCGGTGACGCGCATACCAGGGCACGTCGCGCTCGAGGAAGGTGACGCGATGCCCGAGCTTGTTGAGCGCTCGCAACAGCCCCCGAAAGGTCGTCGCGTGGCCGTTGCCCCAGGAGGAGGACAACGACAGACCGAGGAAAACGATGTCGAGCGGCTTCGTCATTCCGCGGCCTCCACGGTCCGGCGCTCGAAATGCGCCTTGAAGATGGCGTCAACCAGTTCAGCCCTCAATGTGTAGGTATGTTCGGCAAGAACGCGTCGAAGCGCCGCCTTGCCGACTCTCTTCGCGCGCCCAGGCGTAAGCGTGCGCATGATCTCGACAACGTCGGCGCCGTCCCGAGCCACCAGGATTTCCTCGCCAGGCGTCAGGAACAGCTCGATGCCGGCCCAGGCATCCGTGATAATGCATGCGCCGGCGCCGGCTGCTTCAAACACCCGCGTTGCCGGCGAAAACCCGTTGCTGGCCATGCTGTCGCGGCTGATGTTCAGCACCGCTTTCGGCGTGACATTGAACGCGTTGTGGTCCCGCATGCCGACATGGCCGAGCCAGGAGACATTCGCCGGCATTGGCTTGTCGCCCCAGCCTGATCCGCCGAGCAGGAACTTCTGGTCCTCCAGGGCACTGGCGGGCTTGAGGAAGAAGGCCTCCACGCGCGCCTCGCGGTCCGGCAGACGGTTGCCGAGAAAAGCGAGATCGCAGGCGAAGCGGGGATCGCGGGCGACGGGGAAATGCGTCTCGGGGTCGAGCGCGTTGTAGATCGGCACGCATTCGGCCGCGCCAAGCGCCCGGTAATCCCATACGACGGGATCGCCGCCGCCATAGGTCAGCACCAGGGCGATCCTCTTGAGCTCCTCGTGGAGAGGATGGTCGGGATGGTTGCGCAACTCGCTGAGCGTCGCCGGGGCGTCGACGTCCCAGAACACCGTCAGCGCGTCGCTGCGGGAGTGGTCGAGCACGGCGCGCAACAGGGCCTCGTCTTCGAAGCCGACACCGCTCGCCTTGACGACGATATCGGCCTCAGCGGCGCGGGACGCGACCTGCATCAGCGCATCCGGCGTCGCCTCATAGACGACGACGTCGCACCAGTCGGGGATGTCGATGTCGCGATGGTTCTGGCGGTCGAAGGCATCCGGCTCATAAAAGACGATGTCGTAGCCATGCCGGGAAAGCGCTTTCAGCAGCCCCCGATAATAGGTGGCGGCGCCGTTCCAGTAGGATGACAACAGGCTGGATCCGTAAAAGGCGATTTTCATGCGGCAGCCTCCTTTGCTGTCGTGCTGTCGACCGCAGCGCGATTGCCGCACGCGGCGAGTATGTCGAACAGTTCGTCCACGCGGTGCCGGCACGTGTGCCGCGCGAGAATGGTTTCCAGCCCGGCCGCCGCCAACGCCTGCGCAAATCCGGCATCGTGCAGCACATCGCACAGATGTTGCCGCATCTCGGCGCCGTCGCGGGCAAAGAGGAAATCCTGGCCGGGACGGAACAGCCCTTCGACGTCCGGCCAGGGTGCCGAGATTAAAGGAATGCCGCAGGCCAACGCCTCGAACATGCGAATCGTCGGAATCCCGGCCAGTTGCTCCCGGTAGGGCCGGCGCGGAATGTGCACCGTGACGCGGTGTTGCGCGAATGCCTTCGGGACGTCGGCATTGGCGAGCCAACCCTGGTATTTCAGGCCAGCGTCGGCCAGTGCTGCCCGCGCTCGTGCCGGATAGCGTACGCCGTGGACGGTTCCCGAAAGGTCAAGCTCACGTGCCGGCTCGACGAGGAACTCCTGGATTTCGGCGCTACGCTCGTCATCGCCCCAGTTGCCGACCCACACCAGATCCAGGAAGGGATCGACTTCGGGGAACGGCTTGAACAGCCGATCGTCGGCTGCCTCATGCCAGGTGAAGGCCCGTTTGCCCCATCCGGCGCGCAGATAGCTCTCTCGCAATGCCTCGCCGAACAGCAAGACGCCGTCATAATGCTCAAGGTTCAATGCCGAAATCCACTGCGTGGCCGATACGGCGCGATGATGCGTGTCGTGGAACAGCAGCGTGAAATTGCCGCCGTTGAGTTTGGCCCGGCCGATACGGGCGACAAGATCCGGATCGGTCCACTCATGGACGACCACCACATCCGCGTCCGCGATCCAGGCCTCATGATCGAAGGATGCGTCGTAGGTCACCGGTATCAGCTCGGGAAAATCCTTCCGGAAGCGTTCGACTGCGAAAGGACCTTTCTCGACCAGCAGGTTCGATCGGCTCCATCCGTCCGCGGGCTCGAGCGCGAATGCGTGGTGTCCTCTCGCGATGAGTTCGCGCATGATGCCGCGCTGGAAATGCGCGTTGCCATGGTTCCAGTCGGAAACGACGGAATGGGTGTAGAACACGAACCGCATGGTCAGCGCTCCGCGACGGCCATCGCCGCCCGATCGTAGATTTCGCGCATCGCCGCTGCCTGCGCCTGCAGCGAAAGTTTACGCGCGCGCCGGGCGGCGCGCCGGCCGAATTGGCGGCGCAGGTCGGCGTCGCGGGCGAGGCGGGAGATGCATTGGGCAAGGGCGCGAGGATCGTGCATGTCGAAGAACATGGCCGCGCCGTCCCAGATCTCGCGATAGGTCGCGATGTCGGCGAGCACCAAGGGCGCACCCGAGAGCGCAGCCTCCAAAGCGGCAAGTCCGAAAGGCTCGTAGATGGAGGGCGAAACGAAAATGCTGGCCCGCGCCATCAGCCGCCGCGCCTCGGCGTGGCCGACCGGGCCAAGCGTGACGCAATGATCGAGGCAAGTCCGCTGTCCATCACCACTGTCGAGCGGGCCGGCGGCGTAAATCGGCCATTCGGTGATCGCGGCGGCGGCATCGAGCACCTTGGCGTTCTTGCCCTCGTCCCACCAACGGGCGGCGGCGAAAGCGAAGGATTCGCGGCGCGACTCCGGTGGGCCAGGCAGGGCGCCGTTATGGATGACGCTCAGGCGCGGGATCGCTCCATAGCAGGCCTCAAGCATGGCGGCGTGGCTGCGGCTTGGTGCGACGACTACCCCGGCGCGGTCGAATCCAGCCCGGTTGCGACCCTTCTGCCACGCCCAGTCGCCCGCCACGACCTGGCCGCGTACAGCATGCAGCCACGTCACGACGCAGGAATGCGAGACCACCACGAGAGGGCAGGGCAGATCGATCCTTGCCGCCTGAGCCGGTGCGTTGAGATGAACAAGATCCGCGGCGAAGGCTGTTGCGATGGCCTGCATTTCTTCGGGAAACCGATCGAGAGCGCTCTCGTCGCGCGTCATCCAGTCCGGCGGGGTTTCAAGCCACGCGAGCGATGCGAACGATTGCGCTTCCCGGACCTGTTCCGCCGAAGGCCGGGGTCCCAGGCCGGCCAGCATGACGGTGTCGCCGCCGGCAACGAGCTCACGCGCCAGATCGAGCGAATAGCGCCAAACCCCGCCGACGGCGTCGGTGGTCATCAGGATGCGCCGTGGGCGATGGATCAGCGATTGCAGCATGAGGACTCCAACTCGGCCAATGCGCGCGGACGCTGGTCCTGGATGTCGCTGAATGTTCGAAACGAGGCGAGGTAATGCTCATGCGCGCGCTCCCACGCGAAATCGTCGGGCTCGCCCCATAGCTCGCGGTAACTGGGCGAGCTTGGATAGGGGTAGAGCGGCACCGGTTCGTTGGCCCAGACGCCGTTGTCGATAAGATGCTTGCGCCAATAATCCACCAGCGCCGGGTCGTCCTCGACCACGCCGATCAGATTGGCTTGGACGAAGGGAACGTGACGCCGGGCATCGACCAGCAGCGCGGCCAGTTCCTCCGTGTCCAGCCGGCAGCGCTTGGCCAGCATCTCGCGGCCTTCGACGGTCAGGCTTTCGAGGCCTGCTTCGATCGAGACACAGCCGGCCTCGCCCAGCAACTCGAGCAGCTCCGGTTTCCAAAGATCGATGCGGGTCTGGATACCGAATTGGACGTCGCGGCTGATCAACGCCTCAAGCAGCGCCTTCTGCGGCAGGAAAATCTCGTCGATGAAATAAACGTAGCCAACGCCCTGCGCGATCAGGTCGTCAATCTCGGCAATGACGGCGTCATGGTTCCTGCGCCGGTATGCATCGCGAAAATCGATCTTGGCGCAGAAGCTGCAATTGTACGGGCAGCCCCTGGATGCCTCTACTTCCGCGCCGAAGCCCTTCTGGTTTGCGTCGAACCGATGATGATGATGCGCATGGGCAGCAATCCAATCGGACGGCCAATGGAGGGCCGGGTGGTCTACGAAGCGGCTGACCGCGACGCCACCGTTGCTGGCCGGCGCGTCGCCGTCCAACCACGCCGTGTTGGGGACAGCGGTCCAGTCGTCGCACCCAGCGAGTTCGGCCACCACTTCCTCGCACTCGCCTCGCACGACGATGTCGGCGCCAAGCTTGCGCAGGGTGGGGGCAGGGGTTGCCGAGCCGTGCGGCCCGACGGCGACGGTGCGGCCGCCGCGTCCGGCGAGATGCTTCAGGAACTCTGCCGGCACCCGCAACTCCGGGGGCGCGCAGCGCCAGAACAGGTAAGTCGGCGCCGTGGTCACGACAGTCATGTTCGCCCCGAACGCGGCCACCCGCACCGCGAGTGTGGCGTTGTCGAGGTCCTGCAGCTGTCCATCCAGCATCAGCACTTCGTGGCGGTTGGCTTCCAGCAGCGCTTTGCAGTAGCCAAGCTCCAGCGGCAGATGCGGCTGCCGGCATCCGAAATAGATGCTGTGCTCGTATGTCCAGTGCGGGTTGACCAGTGCGACCTTCATGCGACGTACCTCGCGGTTTCGGGGCGGGGCTGTAGACGGTGCCGCAGCAGCCATTCAGCGAGATCGCAGACGCCCTCGCGCCACGGGACGCGCACCCGCCAGCCCAACGCGGCCTCTATCTTGCGGGTGTCCGCGACGAAGAAGGGTTGGTCACCGGTCCGCTGCAGATCGTGGCGGAGCGTGATGTCGCGGCCTGTCATGGCGGGGATCTCCGACAGCAGCGCGCGCAGGCTGACGGCGTTGTGCGGTCCGCCGCCGAGGTTGAAGGCTTGGCCCTTGAAGTCTTCGATCCTGCCAAGCAAGCCGCGATAGGCGGCAACCGCGTCCGACACATGCAGGATGTCGCGCACCTGCTTGCCGTCGCCGTAGATCGTGATCGGTCGGCCGTCGAGCGCGCTGAGCAGGAAATGCGCGACCCAGCCCTGATCCTCGGTACCGAACTGGCGCGGGCCATAGATGCAGCTCATGCGCAGCACCGCCGTCGGCAGGCCGTAGGACTTGGCGTAGTCGAGGACATATTGGTCCGCAGCGCCCTTGGAACAGCCATAGGGCGTGCAGAAATCGAGGCCGATCGCCTCGGCCACGCCATTGGCACGGATGGCTTCGTCCTCCGGCTCGTATCGATCGTCGGCTTCTCGCACCGCGATCTGAGGCAAGCTGCCATAGACCTTATTGGTGCTGGCGAAGATTACCGGCGCGTTCATGCGGCGTGCCGCCTCGAGCACATTGAACGTGCCTTTGAGATTGATGTCGAGGTCCTGTGCGGGATCGGCCAGGCTCGTGGTCACGGCGGTCTGGGCGGCCAGATGGAAGATCGCCTTGGCAGGCGCCAGGGCCGAGGCCAGGCCGCTCCCGTCGCGTATGTCAACGGTTTCCACGCTGAGCCGGCTGCCGTGCTTTTGCGCCAGCCACTCGAGGTTCTGCTCGACGCCGGAACGGCTGAAATTGTCGATGACCAGCACCGGCTCGCCGTCCGACAGCAGGCTGTCGGCCAGATTGGAGCCTATGAAGCCACTGCCGCCGATGACAGCCACCGGCGCGTTGTGAGGATTGCGATCCTGTTGGCTCATGACACCAGCCCTCGCTCTTCAAGCTCGCGCTTCATGTCGGCGCCGCGGTCGATGGCGACGCTGTTGCGAACCCAGGCCGCGAATTCGCCAAGCGAGTTCTCTAACCGGCGGCTCGGCTCGAAGCCGAGCAGCTCGCGCGCCTTGCCGATATCGGCGAAGCAGTTGCGGATATCGCCGGAGCGCGCCTTGCCGAGAATTTCAGGTGGCCGCTTCGGAACGCCCATTGCCTCGGCGAGCAGGCGGGCGACCTCGCTGATCGTGTAGGACCGTCCGCTGCCGATGTTGATGGCATGGCCGGCTGCCTGGCGTTGCTCCAATGCCAGCCGGAAGGCACGGGCAACGTCCTGCACATGGACGAAGTCGCGCTTTTGCTCGCCGTCCTCGAAGACCATCGGCCGCTTGCCGTTTGCAAGGCGCGAGGCGAAGTTGGCGAGCACGCCCGTGTAGGGGTTGGCGAGCGCCTGTCCGGCGCCGAAGACGTTGAACAGGCGCAAGGCCACCGCATCCGCATCATAGGCCTGGCCGAAGATCAGCACCGCCCGCTCCTGCGCATATTTGGTCAGCGCATAGATCGAGGCGAGGTCAGGCCGCTTCTCCTCGTCGGTCGGAATCGGCGACAGGCTTTCGCCCGCAGCCGACAACGGGTCCCACTGGCCGTTCCTGATATCGCTCGGCTTGCGGCGGGCGTCGTCAATGCGCCGCCCGTCCGGTGTCTCATAGAGGCCCTCGCCGTAGATGCTCATCGAGGACGCGACGACAATCCGTTCGACCGGTTGCTTGATCAATGCCTGGAGCAGGGTCGCGGTGCCGAGATCATTGGTGCCGACGTAGCGGGCGATCTCGTACATGGATTGGCCGACGCCGACCTCGGCAGCGAGATGGATGACGGCGTCGATACCCGAAACGGCTTCTGCCACTGCTCCCGGGTCGCGCACATCGCCCTTTGTCAGCTCGGCGCCACCCGGGATGCTGATGGCCTCGCTGCCATGGACCTGATCCAGAAGCACGTCCAGGATACGCACTTCATAGCCATGTTCTATGAGCTCCTGGGCGACATGCCGGCCGATGAAACCGCAGCCCCCCGTAACCAGTACACGTTTCACGAGAACTCCTTGCGGATTTGGCGTTGGGCTCCCGAACTGCGGGACAAAAGGTTTGTTCCCTGCTTCAACAAAGCTCCTCCCGCAATGCGCGTGACAATCCGCGGTCGGACTGCCGATCGGTTGGAACATTGCCCTTTGCGCGCTGTTAGGACCGCGTCGGTCCCGCTGCGAGAAAGGAAAAGCCATGTCCGAGGCGAAGACGACCACCAATCACGACGAAATCCGTAAATGGGTGGAGGAAAGGGATGGCCATCCCGCCGTGGTCCGCACCAAAGGCAAGGGTGGCATCCTGCGCATCGATTTCGGCGAGCCGGAAGAAGCGCTCGAGCCGATCGAGTGGGATGAGTTCTTCAGGATCTTCGACGAGAACGATCTGGCTTTCCTCCACCAGGATGAGGCCGGCAGCGGAGGAGAAAGCCGTTTCAACAAATTCGTCGAGCGCGGTCGCAAGACTTGAGCTCTTGCCGGCATCGATGTCAGTTGCATTAACAGCGATCGAGGTTGCGCGACCTCACAGGCCTGTAGGTTGCCCCAAACTGCGCGCTGATACTTCCTTGCGAAACTTTGAGGCGCTGGCCAGAGCGGCCGCTATGGCGCGGAACCATTTTCAGGATCCGGCCGTTCCGACGTCAGGTTCGGAGCGATAGCATGGGCACTTTTTCGGATCTGGATAAAAAGCTCACTGAAAACATCTACGATCACGGAAGCCGTTTGACCGACCCAAGCGCGGATCTGCCACGGCGGGTCGTGGAGACAGTCGGCCTCCTTATGCCGTTCATTCAGCCGGAGGCGCGTGAGGCGGTGAGGCTGCAAATCCTGGGCATCATCCACGAACACATATTTGATGAGATCGAGACCGGGCCTGGAGATCCAGCGGCCGGGGACTGAGAGTTTCCGTTTCGTAACTCTCGATCATTTCAGTCCGCCATGCGCATGCCTGGTCCGGCGTAATGCCAAGCGCCCGCCTGAAGCTCGTCGTTCTCTGTTGCGCAGGGAACATCTGAGTCCTTCCCCGGGTTCAGTACGCAGGCAATGACTTCAATGCAGAACGGACGCTCCGAGTTCGAACGATCATCGCCGGCTCCTGTGGAAACGGCCGAGCCCATCTTGCAAACCGTTGAGAGCCGGCAAGCAGCACGATTGCGCGGGGTGACATTCTTCACAGGCGGTCTTTTCGTCCTGGCAATCTTTGCCGCCTTCTTCGCCGCGGGCGCCATCGTGCTTCCGCTCGTTCTTGCCGTCTTTCTCAAGTTGCTCCTGCAGCCCGCTGTCAGCCTGCTGGAACGCCTCTTTTTGCCCAGGGGCTTGGCAGCGATCTTGCCGATCGTACTGGTGGTCGGAATCTTGGTCGGCCTGGTGGCAGCCTTGTCGGGGTGCAGCAGCACCGAGCGGAGCCAGGCGTTAGCCGATATCCGTCATTTTCCGTTTCTTCATTGGCGGCGGCTTGGGTCCGGTCGCGCGAGGAGGCGGTTCCGCAGGAGAGGGCGTCTTTGTCGCCGGCGTCGCGGCCAGACGCTGCTCGCGCAGCCGAGCGGTCTTCGCCTGGCGCGTCAGTCGCTCCGCTTCCATCAACGCGCGCGCCGCGGCCGATGTCCGTTCGTGCCTGTCCTTGTCGATCTTTCGCGCGGTCACCATGCGTTGTTTCAGAAACGGTTGGAGGGACATCCAGCTTGTCCGCCGTTGTTCCGAACGGCAGGACGCGAAACGATCGATATTTCTACTCTTTGCCGCCGTGCAGCTTCTGGTCCTTTGCTTCGCGCAGCAGCCGCACGATCGCATCGACCGGAGAGGGATCCGCCGTCGGTTGGATTTTCCGCCGCCACAGACGGCGAAGGAGCTTTTTCAATGTTGGCATCAAAAATCACCTTCTGAGCTGTTGAATGCAAGACGGATATTTCAGCCGTGGCGCCACGTCGTTTGAGGAGACGACGGCAAAGGAGTTACCCGAGCAGCGCGGCAAGCAGGATCGCGGCGGCCGCGAGGACTACGGCCGCCGCGATCACCAAAACCGGCCCCTTTCTGCCGGGATGAAGACCGGACGCATTCTCCGGGCGCCGCATTGCATTGGCGAAACTCGCCTGGTTGGTGAATTTCGCTTCATGTCGCGTCGCAGGCCGCGCCGGATTGGCGGCGTCGCCAGCCTCGGCATCCGTTTCCAGGGGCGCGGCCGCCGGATCGAACCCGGGCGTCTTGTCTTCAGTCCTGCCGGCCTGGATTTGACCGCGATCCTCGGCAGGTGTCCGCTTGCTCGGCGAGATCATTCGATAGCTCCTTCGCAACCAAACTTCTGTTCGGCCCTGCTGTTCCAATAAGGCTGCCGGAGGTGGAGAAGAATGCCGCCATGACATGGCGCGGATTTTGGGCAGGGCGCCCACATCGCGGAAGACGAGCCTGATTGGACCCGGAACCTTTCCGATTGGGCCAGCTTTAATCTTCACCGATGCGAAGACGACGAGGCGGCAATGCAGGTTCTCGAAACCGAAATACATGCCGGACCGGAAGGTACGGTGGTCGAGTTTCTTGGCGACGGTGGCGAAAAGATTGCCGTCACAATGGCGACATCGGATCCGCGACTGACGCTTGATAAGGCCGCTCTCGTCGGCTGCGCCAAAGAGATGATGGCCCAGTGTGCGGCCTTCGGCAACACGGAGCGGGTATCCGGGCAGAGCGGCTATCGCGACCTCGGTGGGCCGTCGATCAAGTCGCAGGGTCTGTTCACATTCGAGTATCGCGACAACAACAGTGTGCGCCAACTCCAGGGGGTGGAACTGGCGAGCCTCGAGGCCGCGCATGGCGAGGCGCTGCGGTCGGCCATCGATCTGTTGGACGACACGCCCGAAGGCGGGCAGGAGGGCTGGGCCGTGCGGGTCCGCGACGGAAGCGGCAAGATCGTGTCGTCGGTCGACTTCGATGAGGCAAGGCGTGAAAAGGCGGCGGCGGAATGAGGACCGGGCTGCATAGCCGAAGAAAGGATAAACGATGCTTCCCTTCCTCTCGCTAGACGCGATGGCAGCTTCCAGAGGCGATGGGCTGCATCCAAAGCTTGCCCGTCTGCTCAGGACACGGCTCGCATCGGCTGGATCTGGAGTGGTTGTGCTCCGCCAAACCCGGAATGGCGCCCCGATCCAGGCCGGTCCTAATCCGATTGGCAACATCGACGGAGAGCTGCAAGCGGGTGTGCTCCGGTTTCCCACCCGGCAAAGTCTCAAAGCTCGACGCCGGAAGAATTAGACAAGCGTCAGCGGTCCTCAGCTCCGCCGAGGTCAGCCCTTTGCCTTCCGTCTGTGGAACTAGGGATCAGTCTTTTGTTTAGGCGGCAAGAAGCAGTGAACGTCAAGGAAGCCGATATGAGGGCGCCCTTGGCGCTGGTCGTGGAGGACGAGTATCTGATCGCTTCGGACATGGCGAATGGATTGATGGACAGCGGCTTCGACGTCGCCTGCGTGGCCTCCGAACGAGCGGCCGAAACATGGCTGGCCGACCACAGCCCGGATTTGGCCATCATCGATATACAGCTGCTGGACGGCCAGCGCGGCATTGCCGCCGGCCGCCTCAAAGCGCTGAATGTGCCTTTTATCGTGCATTCGGGCTATGACCCTGAATTTCAGGCGCCCGCCTTTCACGACGCGCCGTATCTGCCGAAGCCGGCCGCGATCCAGGATCTGGTCAAGCTTGCAAATCGAATGATCGAGAGTCGAGCTCGAGCCTGAGATTCAGTCGAATCTTCGAGTACGTCCTTGGTCCGACATCCCGCGCTTCTCGCGACGGCGCCGCCAATGCGCGGAATTCGGTCTTCCTACGGAACATTCGGGACGGCGGTCAGTTCAGTGCTGTGCAGGCTCCGCTGCTGGACGTCTGCCGAAGATCGGTGGGCAACACTGATCGGCCCGCGCTTTGGTCCCTCGGGCGCGGGCCCGCCGACCTCTCGCTATGACAAACCGGTCACGGAGGGATGGACGGGAGCTTGTCATGAAACACCAAACGCTCGACCAATTGCACGCAGTCGCTGATATCAATCCGTTGGTGCCGCTCGCCACGCGGACTGAAAAGATTGAGAGGTGGGCAGAACTGCTCGACAGCAATCCGTTGCGCTGTCTCGCTGCTCTCACCGGCACCGAATATCTTTATCCAGGGATGCGCGAAGAAGCACGGGCGGCAGGCTCCCCGCTCACGGTTGCCTTTGAGGACCCGCTGCTCAGGGCATCGGGCTTGCGATCCGATACGTACGGAGAGGCCAGACGTTTCTTTGAGCTGTCCGATTGGCAGTTGCATGAAGTCGTCTGCAGCTGCCATGCCGGCGCAACCATGCAGGCAGGTTGGGCGGCGCAGCGCGTTCGCAGGATCGTCACCGGCAATCGTCTACTTGGCTGGCTGAGAAGTCGCTTCACGCACTGACTGAGCGCGAGCCGTCGGCGGCACCTGGGCTCATTCGGCACCCGTTGCGGGGCAAAGTTCGGCCCCGGCGGTGTTTTGCGCGAATGTGAGTTGGCATGAGGGATTTCATGGAGGACGTAGCAGCACGGACAGATCAGAGCTGGGGCACGGCTCGATGCTGAGCGATCCAATGGTGCTGATACTGATGTACTTCGTGTTGCCCGTCTGGTTGATCGCCGGCTTCGCCGATTGGCTCTGTCACCGCGCCACGCACATCGAAGCGACGACCGGCGCGAAGGAATCGCTGATCCATCTCCTGATGTTCGTCGAGGTAGGCATTCCTTTGCTCGCGGCGATGTTCTTGGAGATTAATGCCCTGATCATCGCCGTGATGATGATCGTCTTCGTCCTCCACGAGGCCACCGCCATATGGGACGTGCGTTACGCGACGACCGCGCGCACCGTAACTCCCATCGAACAGCACGTTCACAGCTTTCTGGAGATGATCCCGCTGATGGGCCTTGTCAGCGTGGTTTCATTGCACTGGGGCCAGTTCCTGGCGCTGTTCGGGTTTGGGCCAGAGAAGGCTCGGTTTGACCTTGCCTGGAAGGAGCAGCAGCTGCCCGTGGGGTACATCGCAACGGTGATGACCGTGATTCTGCTGTTCGAACTGTTTCCTTACGTGGAGGAGCTTTTCAGAGGCCTGCGAGCCAACTCCGGCCGGCTGGTTCCTCCCAAGGCCAGGCGAAACAAGGCAGGTGACACGGCAACGCGCTGAGGATGCCGCCGGTCCATTCGCGGAACGTCGCCAGCGTTCTCGGCAGCATCATCCCTCGGCCTCCATCATCGTCTTGGCCGGCTCCCGCGCGACGTTCTCCTCGATCCGCTCGCGCCCGGGGGTATCCGGCAGCGCCTTGCGGAAGTTCTTGGCATAATCGGGCGGCATCTTCGGCGGCATCATCGGCTCGTAGGCATCGACGAGCGCCTGGATGACGACCGGCCCATCGGCGGCGAAGGCTTGGTCGAGAACGCGCTCGACCTCGTCGGCCCGCTCGATGCTGAAACCTTTGCCGCCCATCGCCTCGGCCGCTTTGGCAAAATCGATCGGCTGCAATTCGCAGCCGAATTGCGGATTGCCGAGAAACATCATTTGCTCCCAGGCGATCTGGTTCAGCATGTTGTTCTTGACGACCAACAGCTTCAGCGGAATGCCGTAGCGCACGGCTGTCGAGAACTCACCGAGTTGCATGGCAAATCCGCCATCCCCCACAATTGCAGCGATCGGCCGGCCGGGAAACGCAATGCCGGCGGCTATCGCATAGCTCAGACCGCAGGCCATGGACGCAAGCGCGCCGGAGACGCCGAACTCCTGGCCCTCGCGCAGGTCGACATGGCGTGCGGCAAGTTCCGTATTCTGCCCGGAGTCGGTAGCCAATATCGTGTTGTCGGCCAGCCGTTCGCCGAATGCGCGGGCGATCAGTTGTGGTTTGAGGGGATGCCCTTCGCCATCCTCTGACTGGCGCATCATCTCTCGCCACTCCTGCATGGCGGTTCGAGCCGCGGCGAGGAAGGCGCCGTCGGCCTTCGGCTTCAGCCTGCGGTTAAGTGCATGAAGCGTTTCCGCTGCATCGCCAACCAGCCCGGCTTCGACGGGGAACCGCAAACCGATACGCTGCGCGTCGCAATCTATCTGAACGCCGCGCGCCTGCCCCGGCTTCGGATAATATTCGATGTAGGGAAATGTCGAGCCGACAATGAGAACGGCGTCGCAGGTTTCCATTGCTTCCTGCGACGGCAAGGTCCCCAGGATGCCTATGCCGCCGGTAGTATAGGGATGGTCGTCTGGGAGTACCGCTTTACCTAGTAGCGCCTTGATGACCGGTGCCTGCAGCAGTCCTGCGGTTTCCTCCAGCTCGGCCGCCGCACCCATAGCGCCGCGGCCCGCCAGAATGGCCACGCGCTTGGCGCCGTTCAGGATGGCTGCCGCCTTGTCCAGTTCCTCGTCCTCGGCGACGCAATGGGGAACGAACATGTCTTGTGGCGTATGCGCCGGACGGTTGCGCTTTGAACGCTTGGCCGCGTCGGAAGGCTGCTCCTGGATGTCGCTGGCGATCGAAAGATGGGCGACGCCCTTGCGAGCGAGCGCGGTACGGCAGGCAAGGCTTGCGACGTTCTCCATATGCGCCGCGTCCGACACCTGCACGTTGTAGACGGCGACGTCGTTGAAGACACGGGTCAGGTCGACATCCTGCTGCGTGAATGTCTCGATGAGATCGTGGAACTGCATCCCGGTAATTGCGAGCACGGGAGCCTGATCGAGCTTGGCGTCGTAGAGCCCGGTCAGAAGGTGGGTACCGCCGGGGCCGGACGTGGCAAGGCATACGCCAAGCTTTCCGGTCCATTTGGCGTAGGCGCAGGCCATGAATGCAGCGGATTCCTCATGGCGCACTTGGACGAATGAAATTCTGTCCTGCTTTTTCCGCAGCGCCTCCATGATGCCGTTGATGCCGTCGCCGGGCAGGCCGAATATGACCTCGACGTTCCAGTCAATCAGAGTATCGACGAGAATTTCCGCTGCATTTGGCATGGGAAGGCTCCGCTGAATGCCCCCGAACCAGCAGATCAGCAGTTGGTTCCGTTAATGGCGCGAGGCTGCGATCGGCGTTGGAACAATCCCGTCCGCGCCGGGTTGAGCCGCGTATCTAATCTAATGGCAGTCCGAGGCTTTGCGAGCATTCGATGGATAGGATTTCCTTTTGCGATACATCGCTTCTGCGGGTCGCATATTTGACCGGTGGCCCGGAGGACGGCCCACCCGTCCTGCTTCTGCATGGCTGGCCGGATGACGCGACCACCTTTGCGGATGTAGCACCAGTCCTTCAGATGGCCGGGTTTCGCACGTTAGCACCCTGGCTTCGCGGATTCGGGCAAACCGTTTTCCACTCCACTGAGACGATGCGCTCAGGCGAGATTGCTGCGATGGCACAGGACGCGCTCGATCTGGCTGATGCGCTGGGCATCGGACCCTTCGCTGTCGTCGGCCACGATTGGGGCGCCCGCATTGCTTACCTGCTGGCCTCGGTTTTTCCCGAACGGATCACATGTTGCGTGGCGATGTCGCTGGGATGGCAGCCCGGCGCACCAGCGACGCCGTCGTTCGAGCAGGCAAGGGCATTCTGGTATCAGTGGTTCATGGCGACCGAGCGCGGCGATGAAATTGTTCGCCAGAACGGTCGCGCATTCGCGCGATTCCAGTGGGAGAGCTGGAGCCCTTCAGGTTGGTTTGACGAAGAGCTTTTCGACAAGGTGGCGACGTCCTTCGAAAATCCTGAGTGGGCCGAGGTGACGCTGCATTCCTACCGGGTCCGGTGGGGCGAGGCGGAGCCTGATCCGCGTTACGCAGAACTGGGTCGCAGGCAGATCGCCGCAAAGACCATCTCGGTACCGGCGCTGACACTCCACGGCGAGGACGATCGTGTCGTGCTCGCCAAAAGCTCGGAAGGAAAGGAGCGCCATTTTACCGCCCGCTACGAACGCCGGCTTCTTCCCGAGGTCGGTCACTTCCCAACGCGTGAGGCGCCAAGGCAGGTGAGCGAAATGATAGAGGAATTTCTGATTGCTTCGAGGCAGCAAAGCTCGAGAGCATAGGCGCTCACCAAGGTTTTCGAACCCTGAAAAGTCTGCTCCGGCCAATGGCTCTCGAGCCGCGACATCCAGGCTCGCTTGAGCCTTGTCGTGGCCCATTGGTGCCTGCAGCAAACGCCTTTGGCGGGACGCGGGAACGAGTGAGCCGGATATGGATTGAGTTTTATCCGCTGACGAGAGCGGCAGGAACAGAGATTCAGAGCCGAAAGGGGTTCATCATGAGCGAGCCGCTGAAAACCATAAACCACGAGGTGATCCGGGCGTGGATAGAAGCCCGCCAAGGCAGACCTGCGGTCGCGCGGACCGCGGCGAAGGGCGCGATGCTGCGTGTGGACTTCGGTGACCAGGAAGACGATCTGGAACCCATCGAATGGCAAGAGTTCTTCACCATATTGGACGACAACGGACTCGCCTTCGTGCATCAGGACATAACCGCGGAAGGCGTGCCCAGCCGTTTCAACAAATTCGTCGAACGCGGTTGAGCGCGCCACCAGACGATCTCGCGAACGCACTCGCTCGCCTGACACTCATTGGTTGCCTGGCATTTTGTTGCTGTCTTGCGGGCTCTTCTTTATGCCGGCCGCCGGGGACGTATCCTGCGGTGCGTTGCCACCCTGGTTCTGCTCGGGCGTTCGCTTGAGCGGGGCCGTGGGCCAACCTCGCTCGACGTAGATGAACGCCCCGTAGCACGCCAGCAGGACCACGACTGTCAGTATCAGGGGCCACAGCACTCGTTTCACGCCAACCCCTATTTGCTCTGCTGACGGTAATCTCTGGCCGCCTGGTCAAATCCCGTCCAGCCGTCAGCTTCGTATTCGCTCCGCCGTTCGGCGACATCCACGGACCTGGAGTCGTGAAGGATCGCTTGCGCCTGCGGGGCGAGCTCATCGTCGACGCGAGCGGTGACCAGCGTGCCGCCGCGGCGGAGGCCTTCAGCATAGACCTGGGCATCACGTTCCGAGACATCGGCGCCATCCGTCAGGCTACCGATGATGCCGCCGGCCGCTCCACCGACGACGGCGCCGGCGACCGCGCCCGCGGCTGTCGCCGCGAGCCAGCCAGCCGCCACGACCGGACCGACGCCGGGTATCGCCATGGCGCCGAGACCAGTTGCCAAGCCACCGGCGCCGCCCACGACGGCGCCGATGCCGGCTCCACTGGCTGCATCTTCGGCCGCGGGGGAATGCCGGCCATCGGCGTTGCTTGCGACGATGCTGAGGTCGGATGTCGGCACGCCCATGGACTCGAGTTCGCCGACGGCATCGGCGGCATCGTCATAGTCGTCGAACAGCGCGGTGATCGTTTGCATTTTTTGCTCCTGTGATGATTACTGCTGACCGGCAAAGACGTTGCCCTGATAGTCGAGCGCGACGGAGATGCTCTTGCCATCCTTCTTCGCCTGACCGCGCCAGATCCCCTGGCCGTCCTTGGCGAGCGACGAGATGTCGGTGTAGCCGGCGTCTTGGATGCGGTTTTTTGCCTGAGACTCGGTGAAGCTGTTGGCGCCCGGAACCGGCGCAGGCGGTTTGGGTGTCGATGCCGACTTGACCGCCGGCATGCCTGCGTCCGCAGCCGCGATCTTCTCGATCATGTCCTGATGCATCTTCAGTGTCGGCAGGGTCTCAGCGGCGAACGCCTTCAGGCTGGGATTGTCGCCCTCCTTGGCATAGGACTGGAACAGATTGACTGCGTCGGCATGCGCGCTGCGCTGCATCTCGACGTAAGGCTGGTCAAATCCTGTAGTGGTGTTCTGCAGCTTTTCAATGTCGCTTTTATGTATGGCGTCGAGTTGAGCCGGCACTTGCAGCTTCTGCTCGGCGGCGAGCTTTTTCAGCTTGTCGTTCGCCGCGCTGTGATCGGCAATCATCTTTCCCGCAAAATCCTTGACCTGCTGCTCCTTCGCTCTTTCCTGCGCAAGCTTGCTCGAATCCACCTCGAACATCCCGCCGGCAGCGGCCTTGTTGACAAAGGTTTGCGCGTTCTCGGCGGCAGCTGCCGGAAGAGCCAGCGACACAATCGCCCAAGCCAGCGGTGCAAGAAGTGTCCGCGCTTTCATGATTCAAGCTCCTCTCTCGATGGACTGGAGCCGAACAACCGTTTCACGGCTTTGTTCCAATGGGAGCCGTTCGATTTCGGGCATCGGCTGTAGGAAGGAAGCGACGGCGCCGACGTCGGCCGAGCCGCCGCATGGAACAAAGATGGCGGCGCACTATTCGACCTCAGATGTTCGAGACATTTGGATGGCTAGCGAGCAAGGCGAGCCTGATCTCCGCGTTTGCCAGCATAGGCATGCTCGTGATCTGGTCCGTCTATCTGCACGTTTTCTGGCGAAGTCACCGGCGACGAAGAACGCCCAAGCTCTTGATCAATTGGGGCGAGGGGCGGGAGCTATCGGCGCGATGCTTCGTAACCAACATGAGCGAAGGCGCAGTCTTTATTCAAAGCGTCATCGTCGATCTGGGAACGCCGCTCGGCCGCCATCGTATATTCATCTCAGACGCCGAAGATCTCAAGAATTCCAAGCGACCGTCTGGCTGGAAATACATGACGCGACAGGGCCCGCTTGGCGCCGGAAAAATCATCGATATGGGAAGCTTCTCCGGCATTCTGGACTACGCGCTCCATGAAAGGACCGGCGACGTCAACCAGACCATCGGCGACGCGGACTTGAGCCGGAACATCCACCAGTTCGAAATTACGATCATTGGAATGTACGGTTCGGAGGATACTTTGATTGGAGCGTCACGCCGGTTTGAGATCGTCCAGCACCGCGGCCGGGCATGCTTGCGATCCTCGACCGTGGAGACACATCAAATAGTCTCATCCCGAGAGCGAAGACAGCTGGCCAGGGAACTTGCAGAGCATCTGTGAGTGGCGGGGCGGTAGCGAACCGGTTCGAACGATGATTCCGGCCGACGGAACGGGGTGCATGGCTGGACGTTACATCAGCACGATCCGGGAACCGAAGTGTCGAGCCGACCGCGCTTTGCAGCTCTTCCGACCCACGCACGACGCACTGATGACCGTCTATCACCAGCGCTTCGCGCAACAGGTCGAGACCGTCGAGATGGAGACGGTTCTCTCTGCCTGGACCTGAACGTTATGCGACGATCCTCACCGGCACCGACTTCGCCGCCGGCACGTGTGCTTTGTGAGCCCGATGCCAGAGAGGTATTAAAGGGTTGAGTTCGGGATAATAGCCGGCGCAATTGCCGCTTGGGATGGAGTAGGGTGTAACCCGCAGACCTTCAACCCGCCGTTCGACGCCGTCATCGGCATGCGCCTCGAGAGCGACTTCCTGCCCCGCGCTAAGACCCATGCGGCGGATGTCCTCGTTGTTCATCAGCAGCACCATTCGCGTTCCCAGGATGCCGCGCAGCCTGTCGCGATAACCATAGACCGTCGTGTTGAACTGGTCGTTGGACCGCACGGTGATCAGGGTCAGCACATCCCTGCCGGAAACATCGATGTCCGGATCGGTTTCCAGCGTGGTGGGCAACTTGAAATTCGCCTTCTTGTTCGGCGTCTGCCAGACGCGGTTCGATGCCTTGATGTCGCGATGGAACCCGCCGGGCGTGAGAAAGCGCTTGTTGAAGTCCTTGAAATGCGCCGGGAAGCAGCGCTCGATCTCATCGCGGATGCGGGAATAGTCCGCGACCCAGTCGTCCCAAGGGATCGAGCTCTTGCCGGCGACAGTCGCCTTGGCGAGTTCGGCGACAATGCTCGGCTCCGACATGAGGTGCTCGCTCGGTTTTGGCCGGGACCCGAAGGAGCCATGGATGCAGGCGGTCGAATCTTCCATCGAGACCCATTGCGGTCCGCTGGCCTGAACGTCCTTCTCCAGCCGCGACAGGCATGGCAGCAAATATGTGACTTTCCCGGCGATCAGATGGCTGCGGTTGAGCTTGGTCGCGATCTCGACGTGCAGGTCCAGGTTCCGCCAGGCCTTCTCGACCAGTCCGGTTTCTGGCACGGCCCGCACGAAATTACCGCCGAGTCCGACGAAACCGTGAACCCGCCCGTCGATCACGCCTTCGCACGTCTCGACGGTATCGAGCCCCTTATCCCGCGGCGGCTCGAAGCCGTAGAAGTCGCGGAATTTATCGAGCGGAACGAGCTCCGGCTTTTCGGAAATGCCGACCGTGCGCTGTCCCTGGACGTTGGAGTGTCCGCGCAACGGCGATATGCCGGCTCCGGGCTTGCCGATATTGCCGCGCATGAGCAGCAGATTGCATAGCATCTGCACGTTCTCTGTGCCGTGGCGATGCTGAGTGAGACCCATGCCGTAATTGCCGATAACCGCATTGGCCGAACTGTATATTTCAGCGACATGTTCGAGATCGGCTCGCGAGATGCCGGAACGTCGAACGATGTCTTCCCAATCGGTCGCGCGCAGATAGGCTTCGAACTCGGCAAAGCCGGATGTGTGCTCCTCGATGAAAGCGGTATCGAGGATACGTTTTGCGCCACGTTCCCGGGCCGCGTCGTCGAGCGCCATCACCGCCTTGGCTATTCCAGTCATGGCCGCAATATCCCCGCCAGCCCGGATCTGGAAGAAGTCGCTCGACATCTTCGTCCCCGGACCGGGCGACAGCATCTCGACTGGGTTCTGCGGGTTCTTGAACCTCACCAGGCCGCGCTCCCGCAGTGGATTGAAGGTGATCACCGGAACACCGCGCTGGCGAGCGTCCTCAATGGGATGCAACAGGCGTGGCGCGGTGACACCGGTATTGTGGCCAAAGAAGAACATCATGTCGGATTTGGCGAAGTCCTCCAATTGCACCGTGCCGACGGGAGAGCCGATCGATTCCGGCAGGCCAACAGACGTCGACTCGTGACACATGTTCGAGGAATCGGGCAGGTTCGAAGAGCCGTAGATGCGAGCGAAGAGCTGATACATGAACGAGGCCTCGAGCGAGGCGCGTCCGGACGTGTAGAAAACCACGGACTTCGGGTCGAGGTGCCTGAGCCGAGCGCCTATGTCGCCGAACGCGTCCGGCCAGGCTACAGGCTCGTATTTGTCGGTGGCGCGGTTATAGCGCATCGGCTCCGTCAGGCGTCCTTGTTTCTCAAGATCGTGATCCGGCCAGTCCAGGAGTTCGGTTAGCGTATGGGCGGCAAAGAAGGACGGCTCGCAGCGTCTGCTGGTCTGCTCCCACATGGTTGCCTTTGCGCCGTTCTCGCAGAACTCGAAAGGCCGCGGCTCGGCCGGCTTCGCCCATGAGCAGGAGACGCACATATAGCCGTCCGCCTTGTTCTGCTTGAGCAACGTGCTCCATATGTCGGATAGCAGCAGACCTTGATCCCGAGCTTTGCGGATCAGCGATTTAAGCGAGCCCCATCCGCCGGTCGGATGATTGTATTTCTTGATCTCGACGTGATCGGTAACGGCAGGTTGCATGGCGGTCGTCCAAAAGAGGAAGCAGAGGGAAAACTGCAGCGAGACGCAGTTGTTCCGCCTTGCCGTCAAACGTCCCCAAGCCTTGCGCTAAAGCAACGCCATGCCTGATAGCTCCGCCGTCGCGGCCTCGATCCTCGTCGCCTTGGGCTTGCGCTTGAACGCTTGAACGGATTTTTCCGGAGCGGCACCTTCACGCCGATGACACCTGGAAATCATGTTGCTGCCTCCTGCCGGCGCCAGATATCGAGCACCGCGGCAACGATTGCTTCAGGTGCATCTTCCTGAACGAGGTGCTTCGCATTGGGGATGACCGTGAATGACGCGCTTGGAATGCGCCTTGCGAGTTCCTGCCCGTCCTTCAACGGGATGAACTCGTCTTCAGCACCCCACAGGATCGTCACAGGGCAGCGGATCTCGCTATAGCGCCATTCGACCTCTTCGCTATATTTGTCATCCATTTGAGTGATCTGGCGCCAGAATGCCTTTTGCCCCCCATCGCCGAGCCAGGGATCGAGATAGAGCCGCATTTCCCCCTCATCCAACCTGCGCTTGACAGCCGCACCGACATACGCGCGCAGTATGGCTTCGTGCACATAGGCAGGCAGTCGGGTGAACACATCTCGATGCGCCCTCGCCGCCTGCACCAGGGCTGAACCTTGCGGGCTGATCGCGACTGGGTCGATCAATACGAGGCTGCGGTAATTGATGCCGTCAAGCAGGTGAGCGCGCAGCGCCACCGAGCCACCGAAGTCATGCGCCACGACGTCCGACCGCTCGGCGCCCCAGTGCTTCACAAGGGTCGCGAACAATCGGTTCTGGGCGCCATGTAGAACATCGGCCTCGGGTTTAGCCGAGCGCCCATAGCCGAGCATGTCGTAGTAGAAGACCCGCCGATGACGCGCGAGCCATGGTGCGATCCGCCGCCATTCGATCGAAGAGAAGGGCGAGCCATGCATGACCACCGCAGGCGGACCTTCGCCAATGACGCCCCACGCGATCGCGTTGCCTTCGAAGTCGAACTGCTCAGGCATCTGCCAATCCATGGCTTTTCTCCTAGTCAGTTTTTTCACCGGGATCGAAATGGTCGCCCTTTCCGGGTGGACCCAGCCTGCGATCACGAAAGGTAACGAGTGCAGGCAGCGCACTTCAAAAGAATGTCTCGACCGCTCCGACGACGTTGTAGTTTTCGTCAATCTCGTAGATCAGGCGCCATTTGTCGAAAGTCGTGCACGGATGTGATGGGCTCAGCGCAACCATGTCGCCGACTTTCAACCCGTGCCCGACCGGCACCTTAACGGTCGTATGCTGATCGTTGATCATCGCAATCTCGTAGGCGCCTGCATCGAGAAGCCGGGAGCAAACTCCTTCTTGTGCGGTCTTCAGGATCACCGGCGGTCCGGCATCATGGCCGAAGTCCCGCTGACCCGCACCCAAGACAATTCGATCCAGTTCGGGAGTTGAAAGGACGTGACACCAAATCTCCAATGCCGGTTCGAAGGAGTTGCACCGCAAGCATTTTGGAGCGACTGCTGGAAAAGGCATCGCAAACGAAAGCTGCCTAAGCGCGCGCCATCTTGGCAGTGCAGGATGATGAGTAGCCGGCCCGCTTATCATGGTGACACAGGATTTGAGGGCCGGACTACCCAGCAGGGCCAAGTTTATCCCCACCTACCCTTTCAAGCTCTATCGATATCTGACCAGGGTCGATTATGCCGCGCCTGAAAAGGTTCATCACCTTGACGGCTATCTGTTCGCGCTCGTCCGTGCGCGCGATCTTATGCTTTGTGCAGTAATCGCTCACAGCCTTGGAAAGGATTGCGACCTCTGCGGGTTCCGCTACACCGTGCCCTAACATTCCAGCCTCTGTTCGGAACGGGACGACCTTAAGACGATACACCCAAAAAAAGTCAGCTTCGAGTCAATTTGCTCGGATCGAGGGCCAAGGCAGGGGGACGGAGCCGGACGACTGCTGCCCGGCAGGACAAGCGCCACGCTGTGGTGAACCGCACCCCCACACAGCCGTCCAGCGCCACCCAACCCCAGCACAAGGTTGCAGTTTAGATGGCCGCCTTGCGATCCCAGCCAACGGTACCATCGGCCTTGAGCAAGGAACTCCTGCTGCGCGGAGCTGCCGGAGCTGATGCGTTTTCGGACAACCCGCGTGCTGCTCGACGAGATCGCCGCGGCCGTCTCTTCCGGAAAGCGCTGGCATCGCCCCACGATGTTTCCGGCATGCCAGCTGAACCGATCTGCCGACAAATCGCGGATCGTCGTCGAGATCGAAGGCGAAGGCTCGACGTATGGCCGCGCTACAGTGGTTGGTCCAGACCTCGCCCGCGCCCCACAGTCTTGGTCAACAGCGCCGCCGCCTGGGTTCCGGCCAAGCCAATGTCTCGGATGCTGCTCATGTGATTGGCCGCAACAAGGTTGGTTTGGGAAGCGCTTAGTCCTTGCTGTTTTAGACTATCTGTGAAGGTCGCGGCCCCGCGATGGAATGGCAGAGTTTCGTCGGCCCCGACCGCGACCTCGACCAGCACAGAGGGATCGAAGCGATGATTGATTGGTGAGTATCGCCTAACCTCTTCGTCGGTAATCGCGATCTCATTGGCGAGAAACGAAGTCTGTAACGGCTTCAAATCGTAAATACCGCCCAACAGGAGCGCGCCTTTGATACCCGATGACCGGCTGTCGTCGTCGAAGAGCATCGTCGCGAGATGTGCGCCGGCCGAATGGCCGCTAACGGTCAACTTGCCGGGGTCGCCGCCGCGGCTCGCGATGTGTTCATCAACCCATCGCCTGGCGCGGCGAACTTGGTCGACGATAGTTGCCATCCTCACCGCCGGCATCAGCGCGTAGCCCAGGAGGACCGCAATCGCCCCTGCGTTGGTTACAGTCTCGGCGACATAGGAATAGTCGCTTTTCGAGAACATGCGCCAGTAACCGCCGTGAATGAAGATATGCACCGGCAGCCGATCGCGTCTGCCTTCCGGGAAAAACAAGTCAAGGGTTTCGCTGCGGTCGGCTCCATAAGCCACATCGGCGACCATCGGGATTTTCGCCCTCGTCTCCGCGCTTCTGCGGCGGATCTCGTCCACTATGTCGTCGAACTCGGGGACGTGGTCGCGGGTGCGGAATGGATCTTTTGCCATCTCACTCATCAGATCGTCACGGCGATGTATTTCGCCTCCATGAACTCGGCTATTCCGTGCTTCTGGCCGCCCTCGCGCCCAAGCCCGCTCTGCTTGACCCCGCCGAACGGCGCGGCAGGGTCGGACATCAGACCGCGGTTGAGCGCAATCATGCCGGACTCGATCTTCGATGCCATGCGCATGCCCTTCGCGAGGTCGCGGGTGTAGATATAGGCGGCAAGGCCGTACTCGGTATCGTTCGCCTTTGCGATAACCTCGGCCTCTTGTTCGAAGCGGCTCACCGGTGCCACGGGGCCGAATATCTCCTCGTGAGCCATGGCAGCGTCGGCCGGCACGTCGCTCAACACCGTTGGCGGGTAGAAAAATCCCCTGCCTTCAGCGATCGTGCCGCCGCACAGGATCTTCGCGCCACGGGCAACCGCGTCCTGAACCAGCCGGTCGATCTTGTCCACAGCCTTCCTGGTAATCATCGGCCCGCATTCGGTCTCCGTGTCAGTGCCCGGGCCGACGGTCAGCGCCGCCATGCGCTTGCGCAGGCCTTCGACGAACGCATCATGAATGCCTGCCTGCGCGTAGAGCCTGTTCGCCGCCGTGCAGGCTTCGCCGGCGTTGCGCATCTTGGCGATCATCGCGCCGTCGAGCGCCGCCTCAAGATCGGCATCGTCGAGCACGATGAACGGCGCGTTGCCGCCAAGTTCCATCGAGCAGGAAATGACGTGTTTCGCCGCCTCGGCGAGAAGCGTGCGACCAACGCCGGTCGAGCCGGTGAAGGACAACTTCCGCACTCGCGGATCGGCCAGCATGGCTGCTGTTACCGGCCCCGGGTTCGAGGTGGTGATGACGTTGACGACGCCGGGCGGCACGCCGGCTTCCTCATAGAGGGCGGCAAGCGCATAGGCTGTCAGCGGCGTCTCGCTGGCCGGCTTCAGAATGACGGTGCACCCCGCGGCAAGCGCCGGCGCGATCTTGCGCGTGGCCATCGCCGCCGGGAAATTCCACGGCGTTATCAGAACGCAAATGCCGATGGGCTGGTAGTCGACCACGATCCGGTTCGTGCCCGACGGGGCAAGGCCGAACTCGCCGCTGATGCGAACCGCTTCCTCCGCGTTCCAACGGAAGAACTCGGCCGCGTAGGCGACTTCGCCGCGCGCGTCGCGCAGGGCCTTGCCGTTCTCCAGCGAAATCAACGCGGCCAAGGTCTCGGCACGTTCGCTCATCAGCTCGAAGCAGCGCCTCAGGATCTCCGACCGCTTGCGTGGCGGTGTTTCACGCCAGCCCGATGCTGCCGCTGCGGCCGCCTCCACCGCCGCCGCGGCGTCTGCGAGCGTTGCGTCCGGAACCGCGGCGATCACAGCCTCCGTCGATGGGTCGACCACTTCGATGACGCGGCCGTCGGAGGAGGGTCGCCACTTCCCGCCGATGTAAAGGCCTTGCGAGAACGGGATGTATTCGGACATGTCGGAATCCTGATCGACTATTAGGTGGGAAACGTTCATTGGAATCGGGCTCCTTCCTCACATCGTCGCGACCGACATGTCGCCGCTATGAGCAGCTCTGACCAGGCGCTGCATCGCGGGCAGGTCGAAGGAGCGGGGATTGTTCTTGATCAGCCGGTCGATGCCGAGCGCCTGTTCAGCGGTCCAGTCGATCTTGTCTTCGGGAAGACCGAGGTCAGCCAGCGTCCGGGTGATGCCGATGGCGTTGAACAGTCGCGCGACTTCCGCGATTGTGGCATCGGCCAGCTGACCGGCATCGCGGTCATGGCGCGGCAGGCCAAGCGCAATGCCGATTTCTGCGATCTCGGAGGTTGCCGCGGGCAGATTGTAGCGCATCACATAGGGAAGCATCGTCGCGACGCCCAGACCATGCGGCGTGTGGGTGAGCGCGCCGACCGGATACTGCACGGCATGCGCAGCCGCCGTTCCCGCTGTGCCGAAGGCGCAGCCGGCGGCCAACGCTCCCATCATGACATCCGCGCGTGCGTCCTCGTTCGACCCGTCGCGATAGGCTGCTTCGAGGCTGCGGCCCAGGAGCCTGATCGCCAGAAGGGCGAAATGATCGGTCAGCGCGCTCTTGCCGACGAAGACATGGCGTTGCGGCAGATCGGCATCCGCACCGCGTTTTGCGGCGGTGAAAGCTTCGATCGCATGGGTCAGCGCGTCGGCGCCGGCGATGGCGGTCAGTGATGGGGGACAACTCGCTGTCAGGTCCGGGTCGCACAGCGCAACCGCGGCGATGAGATGCGGGCTGGAGATGCCGACCTTGAGCGTCCGCTCCGGATCCGAGATCACCGCTACGGGAGTGACTTCGGAGCCGGTGCCGGCCGTGGTCGGCACCGCGATAAGGGGAAGGGTAGGGCCCGGCACCCTGAACTCGCCATAGTAATCCTGGAGCTTGCCGCCATGGCTGATGAGCAGCCCGGCGCATTTGGCCATATCGAGGCAACTGCCGCCGCCAACGCCGATCACCATGTCCGGCCTGAATCCCTTCGTCTCGGCGATGCACGCGCCGACGCTGTCGCGCGGCACGTCCGGCAAGGTGCGATCATAGACGAGCGTGTCGATCCCGGCAGCCTTCAGCCCATCGAGCATCTCGATGAACTCAGGCGTGCCGGCGAGCCGTTCGTCGGTGCAGATGAACGCGCGCCGGCCATATCGGCCGGCAATGGCGGGCAGCGCATGGCGCTGACCTTTGCCGAAGAGAATTTCGCGCGGCAGGCGCGCGGCTGCAAAAAGGGTCATGGACTGAGATCTTTCGAAAGAGACTGATGGAAAAGTGTCGTGTTCATCGGTGGGGCCGCCTTCAGTTCGGAGGCCGGTGCGTGTCGGCTTTGGTGCCCACGTCGTTGAATGCAGGCGGTAGGGTCCTAGCCCATTCGTTCATATCCTCTATAAAATCGTATAGGATATCCTATTGAATTGGCCGGAGCATCATGTTAGGGCTTGCTCCTGTCAAGAGGTAACCGATGGAAAATCCCGACCTGACGGTTGACACCGAAGCCCGCTCAAGCGGCCGCATCCAGCGCGCCAACAGCTTGGCGGGCGATGTCTACGAAGCAATCTTCGCGCAATTGATGTCGCTGAAGATTCCGCCGGGATCACGCATTACCGTCGATAATCTTGTCAGGGAATTCGACGTCTCGCACACGCCTATCCGCGAAGCGCTCGGGCGGCTGGAAGGCGAGGGCCTGGTCGTAAAGACCCATTTGATCGGCTATCGCGCGGCCCCGCAAATCACGCGACGCCGGTTCGATGAGCTTTATGAGCTTCGCCTTCTGTTGGAGCCCGCTGCCGCCGCCAAGGCTACGGCGGCACTGGATGAAGAGCGTCTCGCGGTCTTGCAGGAAGCGGCGGGCGTCATGGCCCGGCGGGTGGGGAAGGACGAGCGCCTGCGCTATTCCAACTTCGCGCGGCAGGACGCGATCTTTCACGACAAGATCATGGAGCTCGCGCAGAACGAGCTCATTCGCGAGACGCTGAACCATCAGCATACCCACTTCCATATCTTCCGCCTGATGTACCACTCGCGGGTCACTGAAGAAGCCTTGGATGAGCACGAGGCGATCCTCGCCGCATTCGCCGCCGGCGACGCGAGCGGCGCAGCGGACGCGATGCGCGTTCACATCGAGAATTCGCGGGACCGGCTCCTGCCTGCCTTCGAGTGACACGTCCCATGTCCATCGCCGCCCGCATCGACACAGATCGCTTTGCCGCGCCGGGCGACGCGCTGCCGGTCGCACCCGTTTTGCGCGCCGAAGGCGTGTCCAAGCAGTACGGCACCGTCACCGTGCTGTCGGATGTCACGCTCGATATCCTGCCCGGCGAGATCCATGCGGTCATCGGCGAGAACGGGGCCGGCAAGTCGACGTTCATGCGGCTGCTTTCCGGCTACATCGAGCCGACGCAAGGCGCGTTGTCCATGGCCGGACAGCGGGTGCGCTTCACCAGGCCGGACCAGGCTCAAGCTGCCGGCATTGCGCTGGTTCATCAGGAGATCCTGCTGGCGGAAGCGCTTACCGTCACCGACAACCTTTTTCTCGGCCGTGAGCTCACCAAGGGCGGCATGGTCGACGATGCCCGAATGCGCCGGCTCGCTGCGGCAAAGCTCGCCGAGCTGGGCTGCGAGGTCCCGGCGACGGCTCTCGTGCACGACATTTCGCTGGCCGATCGCCAGATGGTGCAGATAGCCCGCGCGCTGCTCGACGAGCATCGTGTGGTCATCTTCGACGAGCCGACAGCCGTGCTGACGGGCGGCGAGATCGAGCGCCTGCTCGCCATCATCTTCGAGCTCAAGGCGCGGGGCATCGCCGTCCTTTACATCAGCCACCGGCTCGACGAGGTGCAGCGGCTCGCCGACAAGGTGACCGTGCTGCGCGATGGCAAGATGGTCGGCACCTATCCGGGCCACACGCTGAGCCAGATCGACATGGCGCGGCTCATGGTGGGGCGCGAGCTTGCCGCTCTTTACCCTCAAAAGCAGGCGACGCGGACAAATCAGCCAATGCTGAGCGTGCTGAATGCGATGGTTCCGGGATTTGTCCGGGATGTGTCCTTCAGCGCGCACAAAGGGGAGATTCTGGGCTTCGCCGGGATGATCGGCGCCGGACGGACGGAGCTGTTCGAAGGGATCCTGGGACTTCGACCCGGAACCGCCACGGTGGAGCTCAACGGCGCTCCGATACGAATACGCTCCCAGCGCGAAGCGTTGGACGCCGGCATCGCCTATCTGACCGAGGATCGCAAGGGCAAGGGACTGCTGCTGCAGGAGCGGCTTGGCCCGAACCTCACCCTGTCGGCGCTCGCCAGCTTCCATCCCGGCCTCGTCGTGAAACGGGCCCGCGAGGCCGAGGCCCTGGGGCAGGCGGTCTCCACCTACGACATCCGGCTGAAGAGCCTCGGCGCGCGCGCCGGACAACTCTCCGGTGGCAACCAGCAGAAGCTTCTGCTCGCCAAGGTTCTTCTGACCGACCCGTCCGTCGTCATCATCGACGAGCCGACCCGTGGCATCGACATCGCCAACAAGGCGCAGATCTACGGCTTCATCCAGGACCTCGTCAGACAGGGCAAAGCCTGCATCGTCATATCCTCGGAAATGCAGGAACTGGTGGGTATCTGCGACCGCATCATCGTCATGCGAGAGGGCAGGATCAGCGGCGAAGTCTCGGGCGAAACGATGACCGAGAGCCAGATAGCGCTGCTCGCGACCAGCGAGCGCGCGCACGTCGCCCAGGGAGGAATGAAGTGACAGCGCTTACCCAGTCCGTGCCGGCGCGAAACGAGCGGCGGTACCAGTTCTCATGGGCTGATGCAGGGCCGTTCCTTGCTCTTGCGGCGCTGCTTGCGCTGGGTTTCCTGGTCAACCCCGACTTCCTCTCCGCGACAAACCTCAGCAACGTGATCACGCGCAGCGCCTATGTCGCCATTATCGCGGTCGGCGCCACCTTCGTGATCTCGTCGGGCGGCCTGGACTTGTCCGTGGGCTCGATGGTTGCCTTCATTGCCGGCATCACCATCATGTTCATGAACATGATGGCGCCAAGCCTCGGCCTCTGGGCCATTCCGGCGGGTATGGCGATCGCGGTCGTGACGGGGCTGCTTTGCGGCTTGGCAAATGGCGTCATCGTCACCGTGGGCAAGATAGAGCCGTTCATCGCCACGCTCGGCACGATGGGCATCTTCCGGGCGCTCATCACCTACATGACCAATGGCGGCACCATCCCGATCGACAGGTCGCTGCGCGAGGCATACCGGCCAGTTTATTTCGGAACCCTGGGCGGGATCCCGATCCCCATCCTGATTTCCGCAATCGTCGCGGTGCTCGGCGCCTTCGTTCTCTACAAGACCAAATATGGCCGCAAGTGCGCTGCCGTGGGCGCCAACGAGGACGTGGCTCGCTACTCCGGCATTTCGGTGATCAAGACGCGCACCGTCGCCTACGTCATCCAAGGGGTATGCGTCGCCGTTGCGGCCATCTGCTATGTGCCGCGGCTTGGCGCCGCCACCCCCACCACAGGACAGCTTTGGGAGCTGCAGGTCATCACTGCGGTCGTCATTGGCGGAACCGCGCTTCGCGGCGGCAAGGGGCGGATCTGGGGGACGATTGCAGGTGCGGTGATCCTCGAGCTGATCGCCAACCTGATGGTGCTGTCAGACTTCGTCTCCGAATACCTCGTTGCCGCGGTTCAGGGCGTCATCATCATCATCGCCATGCTCGTGCAGCGCTTCTCCAAATAACCCGTCTCGGGACCGGGCGGGTGCCTGTGTTCGATTGGTCCACATCTCTGGGAGGTTGTTATGTTTAGTAGAAAATGGGTTGCGGCAGCCGCTGTCGGCGCCCTGATGGTCGCCGGCCAGGCGCTGGCGGCCGACAAGAAAGTGGTCGCCGTGTCAATCCCGGCGGCGGACCATGGCTGGACGGCGGGTGTCGTCTATCATGCGCAGGCGGCTGCGAAAGAGATCAACGCCGCCTTCCCGGACGTCGAGGTGGTGGTGAAAACCTCGCCCTCCGCTGCCGATCAGGTCAGCGCGCTGGAGGACCTTTCCGCAAGCCGCAAGCTCGATGCCCTGGTCATCCTGCCCTACACCTCCGAAGAGCTGACCCAGCCGGTCAAGGCCATCAAGGACATGGGCACCTTCATCACGGTTGTCGATCGCGGCCTGACCGACGCCTCGATCCAGGACCTCTACCTTGCCGGCGACAACATCGCGGTCGGCGCCAACACGGCCAAGTTCATGATCGACAAGCTCGGCGGCAAAGGGGACATCGTCGTGCTGCGCGGCATCCCGACGGTCATCGACGACGAGCGCATCAAGGGCTTCCAGGACACGATCAAGGGCACCGGCATCAAGGTGCTCGACATCCAATACGCCCATTGGAACAGCGACGAGGCGTTCAAGCTGATGCAGGACTACCTCGCCAAATATCCGCATATCGATGCGGTCTGGGCCAATGACGACGACATGCTTCTTGGCGTGCTGGAGGCGGTCAAGCAGTCGGGCCGCACCGATATCAAGCTGGCGCTCGGCGGCAACGGCATGAAGGACATCGTCAAGAAGGTGATCGACGGCGATTCCGTCACTCCGGTCGAAACGCCTTATCCGCCTTCGATGATCAAGACGGCCATCTACATGACTGTGGCCAATTTGATCGGCCAGGCTCCGGTTCGCGGCCACGTCAAGCTCGACGCGCCGCTGATCACCCAGGCCAACGCCAAGGAATATTACTTCCCGGATTCTCCGTTCTGAGAGCCGCCATCCACAATCATGGGCGAGGCGTGTTCGCGCCTCGCCGCCCCCAATCAAAGAGGACAAATCATGCCAGCTAAGAAAATCCTGATGCTGACCGGTGAATTCACCGAGGAATATGAAATCTTCGTCTATCAACAGGCCATGGAGGCGGTCGGCCACACGGTTCATGTGGTCTGCCCCGACAAGAAGGCCGGCGATGTGATCAAGACGTCATTGCACGACTTCGAGGGCGACCAGACCTATACCGAGAAGCTCGGCCATTATGCGTTGATCAACAAGACCTTTTCCGATGCGGAGAAGCAGCTCGACCAGTACGACGCGGTCTATTGCGCCGGCGGCCGCGGGCCGGAATATATCCGCACCGACAAGCGCGTTCAGGCAATGGTGCGCCATTTCCACGAAACCAAGAAGCCGATCTTCACCATCTGCCACGGCGTTCAGATCCTGATCGCGGTCGATGGCGTCGTGCGCGGCAAGAAGGTCGGGGCCTTGGGTGCCTGCGAGCCGGAGGTGACGCTCGCCGGCGGCACCTATATCGACCTGTCGCCGACCGAGGCCTATGTCGACGGCACGATGGTTTCGGCCAAGGGCTGGACCGCGCTCGCGGCCTTCATCCGGGAATGCCTGAAAGTGCTCGGCACGGAAATCCGGCACGGCTAGGTTTGGTGCGCAGGAGGTACTTGGAGCGGGTGAGTTCGTGCCGCTCCAAGTACACAAATCGCGACTTTCGTCAGGCGGTTAACGCCTTGCGTTGCGCCACGCCTCGTACTCGCCACGAGCATCGTCGTGCAGCGGATAATAGCGCTGCAGGGGTGCGCCCTGCATGAGCTTCTCCCGGGAAAACTCTTCCCAGTCATGATGCTTCCGGGCCTCCTCGATCACCATGGCCGCCATCGAGACGGGAACCACCACAGCGCCGTCATCGTCGGCGACGATGATGTCGCCGGGGATCACGGTGACGCCGCCGCAGGCGATCGGGACGTTGACCGCATTGGGATAGATGCTGGTCTGCACATGATAGTTCGGCGTCCAGCCGCGCAGCCATAGCGGCAGATCGAGCTTTTCGACATTGGGCCGGTCGCGCATGCATCCGTCGATGACGATGCCCGCGCCGCCTCTGCCCTTGAAATAGGTGGACATCATATCGCCGAAGACGCCGGAACTCATGTCGCCGCGCGCGTCGACCACCACCACGTCGCCCTCCTGCGCGTGATAGAGCACGTGCCGGTGCAGTTGCGTTTCCGGATCGGTATATTCTCCCTCGTCGAACAGGTCCGGCCGCTGCGGCAGGAATTGCAGCGTCAGCGCCGGCCCGACGATCGACTTGCCGTGGTTCTGCGCCACCGGGCCGACCATGTGCGGCTTGCGGAAGCCCATGTGGCCGAGCGTGCCGGCGACCGTCGCGGCGCCGATCTCCTTCAGGGCGTCGATCAGATCCTTGGGCGGCCGCGTGATGTCAGGAGTATGGGTCATTGTCGGACTCCGGTTGGAATTGAACTACCAGTTGGTGACGGAACCGTCGCGGCGCGTGAGGTGAGGCGCCTCCCAGAAACGGAAACTCTGCGCCTTGATCGCCGCCTCGTTGACCTCGACGCCCAGTCCCGGCAGATCGCTGACCGGATAATGGGTGCCGTCCAGCCGCGGTTGCACGGGAAAGAACTCGGAATTGTCGAAACCCAGCTTCCTTTCCGGCACCCTGGTTTCGAGCCAGGCGAAGTTGGACACCGCGGCGCCGAGATGCGCGGTCGCGGCGGTGCATACCGGGCCAAGCGGATTGTGCGGCATCAGGTCCACATAATGCGCCTCGCTCCAGCCGGCGACCTTCATCGCCTCGGTGAGCCCGCCGACATTGCAGACATCGAGCCGGTTGAACTGGTGGATGCCGCGTTCGATGTAGGGCAGGAACTGCCACTTGCTGGCGAATTCCTCGCCGATGGCGAAGGGGATGTCGGTCATCCTGCGCAGGGATTCGTAGGCCTCCGGCGTCTCGTCGCGGATCGGTTCCTCGAGGAAATCGAGCACGCCGCGGCCAAGCTTGTTGCAGAAGCTCGCCGCCTCGGCCACCGACAGCCGATGATGGTAGTCGATGCCGAGCACCACGTCGTCGCCCAGCGCTTCGCGCGCCTTGTTCAGCATGGCAGCGGTGGCGCCGATCGACTCGCGCGGCTCGAAAATGTCCTTGCTGCTTTGCCCGGCGGGGAAGAAGCGGATCGCCTGCCAACCTTGCGCGCGCAGTTCGCGGGCGCGTTCGATGGCGACGTCGCCTTCGGCCTCGTCTCCGGTCGAGGCGAAGGTCGGGATGCGGTCGCGCTGCTTGCCGCCCAGAAGCTCATAGACCGGCACGCCCAGCGCCTTGCCCTTGATGTCGTGAAGGGCAATGTCGATGGCGGAGATCGCCGACTGCAGAACGCGCCCGCCTTCGAAATACTGGCTGCGATAAAGTTCCTGCCAGATCCGTCCGATCTGCATGGCGTCGCGGCCGACGAGAAACTCGCGATAATGCTCGATCGCGCCGGCCACGGCCTTCTCGCGACCGCTCAGGCCGCTCTCGCCCCAGCCGGAGATGCCCTGGTCGGTCTCGACCTTGACCAGCATCTGGTTGCGCGTTCCCACCCACGCCGGATAGGGCTTGACCGCGGTGATCCTCATCTTCGTCGTCATCCAAGCCCACGTTCCACGCCTGTTGCCCGCGTCAGTTGGCCCTGAGGGCCATTTCCGTTTCGCCGTCGAACAGGTGCATGCGCTCCTGGTCGAACTCGAGCCAGATCTGTTCGTCAGGCGCCACGGCGATTTTGGGCGACACGCTGATGTTGACGATGGCGCCGGAGAGGAAAGCCTGCACGAAGGTGACGTCTCCGGTCGGTTCCACCGTATAGGCCTTGGCCGGAATGGCGCCGGCGACCGCGCTCTTGTGCAGTTTGATCGTCGAATGGCGTGCGCCGAGCACGATCTTCCTGGTGGTCGCTCCCTGGATCTTGCGCGCGTTGGCTTCCGACAGCGCGAGGGACCAGCCCTCGGCGCTAGTCAGAACGGCATCGCCGTTTGCGGTGGATGCCTCCAGCGGAATGAGGCTCATCGCCGGGCTGCCGACGAAGCTTGCGACGAACATGTTCACGGGATGGGCGAAGACCTGTGCGGGCGAATCGTATTGCTGAAGGTAGCCGCCATTCATCACCGCCATCCTGTCCGCCATGGTGACGGCCTCGAGCTGGTCGTGCGTCACATAGATGATGGTCGCCTTCAGGTCCTGGTGGAACCGCTTGATCTCGGACCGCATCTGCACGCGCAGCTTCGCGTCGAGATTGGAGAGCGGTTCGTCCATCAGGAACACCGCCGGATCGCGAACGAGAGCGCGACCGAGCGCCACGCGCTGCTGTTGTCCGCCCGAAAGCTCGCGCGGCTTGCGCTCGAGCAGCTGCGTCATATCGAGGACGCGCGCCGCTTCCCTGACCTTCCTGTCGATCTCGTCCCGGGGCAGCTTGCGCATCTGCAGCGGGAAGGCGAGGTTCATATAGACCGACTTCTGCGGATAGAGCGCGTAGTTCTGGAACACCATGGCGATGTCGCGGTCCTTGGGGTCGAGGTCGTTGACGACCCGGTCGCCGATGACGATGTCGCCGGACGTGACCGATGTCAGGCCCGCAACGAGATTGAGCGTCGTCGTCTTACCGCAGCCCGAAGGACCGACGAGCGCGACGAACTCGCCGTCATTGACCGTCAGCGAAACCTCGTTGACGGCTTTGAAGCCGCCATAGGTCTTGACGAGATCTTTGAGGACCACGTGGGCCATGCGGGCAGCTCCTTAGTGCTTGACCGCGCCCTCGGTCAGGGCGCGCACGAAGTATCGTTGCAGGAGGAGGAACAGCACCACGACGGGCACGCTCATCATGAAGCTGGCCGCCATCAGGCCAGGAAAGTCCGTCGTGTTCTCTGAGAAGAAGCGCTGGATGCCCACAGGCAGCGTCAGCTGCTCGTTCTTGGAGAGGAAGGTGTAGGCGTAGATGTACTCGTTCCAGGCGCCGATGAAGGAATAGATCGCGGTGGCGATGATGCCCGGCGTCGAGAGCGGCATCACGATCAGCATGAACGCCTGGAACCGCGTTGCGCCGTCGATGCGCGCCGCCTGTTCGAGCTGCACCGGGATGTTGTCGTAGAAGCCTTTCAAGAGCCAGATCGCCAGCGGCAGGCCGAAGGTGAGGTAGGTGAGGACAAGCGACCCATGCGTGTTCACCAGTCCGATCGCCCGCATCAGGATGAAGAGCGGCACGAGGAAGATCACCGCCGGGAACATGTTGCGCAGCAGCACGGCGAAGAACAGGAAGTTTCGACCCGGGAAGGTGAAGCGTGAGAACGCGTAGGCCGCGGGAACCGCCACGATCACCGAAAGGATGGTCGTGGCGGTCGAGACGATGAGACTGTTCCAGAAGAAGCGGAGGAAATCCTGGCCGACGCTGTTCTGCGGATCGAGCAGCTTCTGGTAGCTGGCAAGGGTAGGCTGGTCGGGCCATAATTGCGGCGAGAATTGCATCGCCGCGAATCCGGACTTGATCGAGGTGCTCAGCATCCAGACCATGGGCAAGGCCGTGTAGAGCAGCATGAACACGAGGAAGAGGCGCCCCGCCCATCGCCACCCATCGACACGCTGGCGGCGACGGATCTGGTCTCGAGAGGCCGTCTCGGCAATGGTGCTCATGCGTTCCCCTCCTTCCGCTCATTGCTGCTCAACGCGCGGACATAGAAATAGCCAAGCGTCATCAGGATGAGGAACAGGAGCACGGAGTAGGCCGCCGCCACCCCCCAGCGCTGCCGGCCGAAGGCGAGTTCATAGATGTGGGTGATCCAGATATGCGAAGCGTTGGACGGACCGCCGCCGGTCATGATCCAGGGGATGATGAAGGAGTTGAAGTTGGCGACTGCGAGCAGCAGGATCGTCACCGTCGAGACATTGCGCAAATGCGGGAAGGTGACGTGCCAGAAGCGCTGCCAGGCATTCGCCCCATCGACTTTCGCCGCGCGCAGCAACTGTTCGGGAACCGTCTGCAGACCGGCCGTCATCATGATCATGGCGAAAGGGAACTCGCGCCAGATGTTGACGACGATAAGCGAGGGCAGCACCGTTGAGACGCTGTCGATGAAATTGGGTGGCCGCTCGGCCCATCCGAGCTCGACCAGCACCGCGCCGATGATGCCGAAATCCGAATGGTAGATCCACTTCCAGATATAGGAGGCGGCGACGGCGCTGATGACCCAGGGAATGATGAGGATGGCGCGCAGGACGCCGCGACCGATGAAGTCGCGGTGCAACGCCAGCGCGGCGGCAAACCCCAGGACGAAGGAAAAGAAAGTGGATGCGGCTGTCCAGATCAGGGTGTTGAAGGTGACTTGCCAGAACACCCCGCTGGTCAGGATGGCCGTGTAATTGTTGAAACCGACGAAGATCTTGTCACGCAGTTGCAGGCCGGGCGGCGTGTTGAAGAACGACAATTCGATCGTGTAGTAGATCGGATAGGCTATGACGACGAGCATCACGGCAATCGCCGGAAGCACATAGGCATAGTCGGCGCGATGCTCCCACATCTTGCGGAGCACATCGGACCTGCCGGATTGCAATGGTCTGCGAGCCTCGGCCTTGCCGCTCACGATCGTCACTTTGGCGTGCCCTTGTTCATCGGAACGAACCGGCTGCGTTGTCGGCGCAGCCGGTGAGATCGCAGGTCAGACTTCCAAGTCAAAGAAGCAGAGCATGATGTCGTCGGAAAACCGCTTCACGCTTTTCGGCGTCATGCTCTAGAGTCCGCCGCCCATCAGGTCCTTCACCTTCTTGGCCGCGTCGTCCGCCGCCTGGTCGACGGTCATCGCTCCGGTCAGGGCATTCTGCAGCATATCCGGGACGATGATGTTCATGATCTCAGGCGACTGCGGCAGCGCCGGGAAGGGGATGCCGTAGGGCAGCATCGACGTCGTGACATCGAGGAACTTGATGCTGTCCAGACGCTCCTTCATCCATTTGGTCTTGAAGCCGTTGAGGTTGCCCGGGTTCGAGCCGGCATAGGCCATCTTCAACGACCATTCAGGGCTGGTCCACATGCAGATGATGGCCTTTGCCGCCGGCTCATCCACCTTGCCGCCCTCGACATATTCAGGCTTCAGGATGTGGATGTTCGAACCGCCGAAAACCACGGCGCGCTTGCCGTCGGGACCGGTCGGAATGAGGCCGTAACGCATATTGTCGATGACGGTCTGGGCCTTCTCCTTGTCGGTGCCCGTCGCCTTCTTCTGCAGGTCGAGCATGACGTTGTAGTCGGACGGATGCGAGATCATCATGCCGAGCTGGCCGGCGAGGAACAGCGGCTGGTTGTCGGCCTGCTGGTTGGTGAGCGCCGAAACCGGCACCGATTTGTCGCGGACATACATGTCGTAGGAAGCTTGCAGCGCCGCCTTGCTCTGCGGGCTGTTGAGCTCGATGTCCTTGTAGGTCGGGTTCGCTGCCGCTTCGTCGAAGACGCCGCCGCCGTAGGCCCATAGCTGCGGCATGAAGCGGTAAGGCGTGTTGCCGGCATTCTTGCGCGCAACGAGGCCGTAGCCGGCGATGCCGAGCTTGTCGTGGATCTGCTTCGAATATTTGACGACGTCGTCCCAGGTTGCCGGAGGCTTGTTCGGATCGAGACCCGCGCGCTTGAAGATGTCGGCATTCCAGATGAAAGCCATCGTCTCGTTGTTGGTTGGAATGCCGTAGGTCACGCCGTCCCAGGTCACCGCCTTCATGGCGCCGGGCCAGAAATCCTCGGTCGAATAGCCGACGTCCTCGGGCTTGAGCGGCTGCAGATAGCCCTTCGACGCGAATTCGGTACCACCCAGGATTTGCAAGCGGACCGCCATCGGCGCGGCATTGCCAAGGAGCGCGGTGCGGAACTTGTCGAGCAGGTCGTTGTAGGTGAGAGCCTGTTCCTCGAGTTGAATGTTCGGGTAGGTCTTGCGGAAGGTTGCGAAGAAATCCTTGTAGTATTGGCGCAGCAGGTCGGGGTCGCCCTCGAATACGCCCTGATACCAGAATGTCAGTCGCCCCTTGTAGTCGAGCGGCGTGACCTTGGCGCAATCGCCGGCCGTGTCGAAATCCTGCGTGCCGGCAATCGAGCGCACATATTCGGGCGACCACTTGCTCAGGTCGACCGGCGGCGCCGCCAGTGCCGAAGCGGACATCAGCGATATCGTCAAAGCAGTGGAAACAGCGCCGCGCAGAACGGCACCGCCGCGTGTGATCCTCCTCATAGGTCTCCTCCAGCTTCTCCCATGCCGCTCTGCGTCGAGGCAAGCGGTCCTTGGTCGTTCGATCTCGGGGATATTTCTCCGCCCTAATGTATCCCTTCGATCACTTCATACGTTTTCAGATCGCAGAATAGCTGTCAACGCAACAAATCGTACATTGTTTGTCGAAGATGTGCATGATATCGATCGGATCGTGTATTGGACTAAGGGGGACTTGCCTTGGCGGAAACGAGCGATTTCAAAGCAGAACCACCCGAGGGGATTGACGCTCTCGGGGCATCAAGCGAGGGCGCCTCGCTTTACGAGCAGATAAGGGAAGACATCATCGAGGGACGGCTGGCTGCCAACGAGCGGCTCGTGGTCACCGATCTCGCTCGCCGCCACGGCACCTCGACCAATCCCGTGCGCGAGGCGCTGCAGCTGTTGCGCGGCGAGGGCTTCGTCACCTTCATTCCCAACCGGGGCGCGCGCGTCCGGCCTATAGATCAGGATTTTGTCCGCGATATCTACGAGATCGGCGTTCTCATCGAGCCCGCCCTGACGCGCTGGTTTGTCGGAATGGCGACCGAGGAGGACATCGCCGAACTCGAACGGCTCCAGGGCCTGATCGAAGAGAACAACTTCGCCGACACGTTCAGGCACAGCGAACTGGATACCGCCTTCCACACCGTGATGTACCAGCGGCACTACAACCGCCACGCAGCCGAGCTCTGGTGGAAGCACCGCGAAGTGCTGCGGGCCGTGAGCCGCCGTTTCAATTTCACGCTTGCCCGTCGCGCCGCGATCATCCGCGAGCATCGCGAGCTCATCGCGTTGGTAAAATCGGGAGAAGCCGACAAGGCGGCCGAACTCATTGCTCGCCATGTCGAGGGCTCCGGCCGGCATGTTCTCGAACACATGCGCGCGCGCAGCGCTGCCCGGGCAGGGTAGCGGATCCGCAACGTCGTCAGCCTGGCCATTTCAGAGAGGATAGTTCAGATGAAAATCACGAGCATTCGGCCATGGCTGATCAAGTCCGACGCTTCCTACTGGGGAGAGTACCTGTTCGTCGAAGTGACGACCGACGAGGGGGTGAGTGGCTGGGGCGAGATCACCACCACGACGAAGCTCGCCAACCGCGCCCTCTGCACGATCCTGCGGCAGATCGGCGCCGCCGTGACAGGCGAGGATCCGGCGCGCGTCGAGCATCTCTGGCACAAGATCTTCCGCAGCTTCACCTATATGGGCAGCCGCGGCGCCGCCGTCGAATGCGTGAGCGCCATCGACATAGCGCTTTGGGATATCCGCGGCAAAGTGCTGGGCAAGCCGATCTACGAGCTGCTGGGCGGGCCGGTACGCGATGAAATCGCGCTCTACACCCATCCCAACCAGACCAAATTCACCAGCAAGGAAGCGGTGGTCCGCGAGATTCGCGACATCGTGGAGTCCGGCCACACCGGGCTCAAGTTCGATCCGTTCCCCCACCAGGGTCCCAGCGTCGATGGCGTGGCCCGCGAAAGGCGGGACGGCTATCTCGACGGTAGCATGACCCGCAAGGACGAGCGCGAGGCGGCCGAGCTCACCGCTCTCATCCGCGAGACGGCGGGGCCCGATGTCGACATCCTCATCGACGCGCATGGGCGCTTCGATGTTCCGACCGCCATTCGTCTCTGCCGCAGCCTCGAGGAGGCCGGCCAGATCGACTGGTTCGAGGAGCCGTGCCCGCCCGAGAGCCTCAACGCCCTCAAGCAGGTGCGCGAGAAGGTCAGCGCCGCCATCTCCTGGGGCGAGCGCGGCCATACGAAATGGGATTTCGTGCCGGTGCTCGAGGGCAAGCTCGCCGACTACATCATGCCCGACGTCACCTGGACCGGCGGCATCACCGAGCTCAAGAAGATTTCCGCTCTGTGCGAAGCCTACTACGTCCCCGTGTCGCCGCATGACGCCGCCGGACCGATCAACGTGGTCGCGGGAGCGCAGGTGATGATGACGGTTCCCAACTTCTACAAGCTCGAGACCTCGGAGTGGAACCTGGGCAAGTACGACCACCTCATCGACAAGCCGCTCGACGTTTCGAACGGCCACCTCAGGCTGACGACGAAGCCGGGTCTCGGTGTCGAGATGAACCGCGACTACCTGCAGGCCCACGAGATCGAGCTGGCCTAGCAACCCGGCCCAGCATGCCGGTGGCAAACCCCGCCAAGCAGAACGAGGATAGGCCATGCCAAAAACGGATGGAGCCGACGCGGCCCTCAATAAGGTCAACACGAATTCCAAGCCGTCCGACCTGCGCATCACCGACATGCGGGTGGCCGAAATCGTCGGCGCGCCATTCAGCTCGGCGCTGCTCAAGATCTACACCAACCAGGGGATCGTCGGGCTTGGCGAGGTGCGCGACGGCGCCAGCGCCACCTTTGCGCTTATGTTGAAGAGCCGGCTGCTCGGCGAGAACCCTTGCGATATCGACCGCCTGTTCCGCCGCATCAAGCAGTTCGGCGGACATGGGCGGCAGGGCGGCGGCGTGTCGGCGGTCGAGATCGCGCTCTGGGACCTCGCCGGCAAGGCCTATGGCGTGCCGATCTACCAGATGCTCGGCGGCAAGTTTCGCGACCAGGTGCGCGTCTATTGCGATACGGACGCCGAGAAGCCGAGCGGCACCGAGACCGGCAAGCGCCTGAAGGCGCGCATGGAGCGCGGCTTCACCTTCCTCAAGATGGACCTGGGCTTGATGCAGATCGCCCACATTCCGGGCGCTGTGACAGCGCCCGCCGGCGCGCTCGAAGGGTTTCACGCCAATCCGCGCGGCCGCGGCGGCACGCTCGAGGAGCGCAAGGCCCGCAATCTCGCCTATGACGCGCAGAACGTGCAACACCCGTTCACGGGCCTGCATTTTACGGAAAAGGGCATCGACCTGCTCGAGCAATATATTCACGAGGTTCGCGAGGTCATCGGCTACGAGATCCCCTTGGCCATCGACCATGTCGGCCACATCTCGCTGCAGGACGGCATACGCCTGTCGCGCCGCATCGAGAAATATGTCCCCGCATGGCTCGAGGACGTCATTCCCTGGCAATACACCGAGCAATACCGGCAGCTGCAGCAGGCGACCTCGGTGCCGATCTGCACCGGCGAGGACATCTACCTGAAGGAAGGCTTCGAGCCTTTGCTTGCGAGCGGCGGCGTCTCCATTATCCATCCGGACCTGCTGACCAGCGGCGGCATCCTCGAGACCAAGAAGATCGGCGACATGGCGCAGGACCAAGGCGTCGCCATGGCCATCCACATGGCCGAAAGCCCAATCGCGGCGATGGCCGCGGCGCATGTCGCGACCGCGACCGAGAACTTCATGGCGCTCGAATACCATTCCGCCGATGTCGACTGGTGGGACGACATCGTCACCGGCCTCCCCAAGCCGCTTGTGGAGAACGGCTTCATCACCGTTCCGGACAAGCCGGGCCTGGGCATCGACGATGTGGTCGACGAGGTGATCAGCCAGCATCTGCAGCCCGGTGTCACGGGGATATGGCAATCCACCGGGCATTGGGACAATGAATATAGCTGGGACCGGACCTGGAGTTAGCCCAGCCCCCTTGCCCTCATTCCCCCAGGCTCACAGGCCGCCGACCGACCATTCGTGTCGACCTCTCCCAAGGGAGAGGCGAAGAAAGAAACGGACGAAACCATGATCTACGAACTGCGTATCTATGACTGCCTGCCGGGCAGGCTGCCGGCTTTGCTCAAGCGCTTTTCCGAACAGACGCTGGCCATCTGGGAGAGGCATGGCATCCGCCAGGCCGGGTTTTTCACCACGGCGATCGGCGAGAACAGCAATCGCCTCACCTATTTCCTCGCCTGGGAATCGCTGGCCGAGCGTGAGGCGAAATGGACGGCTTTCGTCACCGATCCGGTATGGCACAGGGCCAAGGACGAGTCCGAGCGCGACGGGCAGATCGTTGCCAATATCAGCAGCCAGCTGCTCACGCCGACAGCTTTCTCGTCTGTGAAATAGGACTGCGCCATGAAGATCACCGACCTGCGCTGCGCCGTCATCGGCAAGCACCCCATCGTCCGCATCGTCACCGACGAGGGTCTCTACGGCCTTGGCGAGGTCGAGTTCACCAAGACCTACCTCAAGCCCTTCGTGCTGCATTTCCGCGAGGCGCTGATCGGCGAGGATCCGACGGACGTCGAGCGGGTGATGCTGAAGATCCGCCAGCGCGGCTCCTTCAAGCCCTATGGCGCGGCGGTCAGCGCCATCGAGCATGCGCTGTGGGACATCGCCGGCAAGGCCGCGGGTGTGCCGGTCTACAAGCTGCTCGGCGGCAAGGTGCGCGACAAGGTGCGCGTCTATAACGGCTCGATCCGCCGCAAGCGTACGGGCGATCGGCCGGAGGACTACGCGGCCGACGTCAAATGGATGATGGAGCAGCCGCAGAACTTCTTCATGGTCAAGCAGGGCATCTCGTTCCACTCCAACATGAAGGACAGCGTCGAGGGTTTCCACTACGGCGTGACGCAGAAGAAGGCTGGCTATCACGGCGCGATGGATCAGGGCGTGATCAGCGAGCGCGGTTTCAATCATATGCTCGACTGCGTGATCGCGATGAAGGAAGTGCTGGGCGACAAGGTGAGCCTGGCGCTCGACTGCGGGCCGGGCTGGATGCTGCCCGATGCGATCAGGTTCGCCCGGGCGGTCGAGAAGTACAATCTGATGTGGCTCGAGGACATGCTGACCGGCGACTATGTGCCGTGGGTCAATCCGCAGGCCTATCGGGAGCTGACCACCTCAACCTCGACGCCAATCCATACCGGCGAGCAGATCTACCTGCGGCACAATTTCAAGGAGCTGATCGAGACCCAGGCCGTGCGCGTCATCGGCCCCGATCCGGCCGATATAGGCGGCATCGCCGAGCTCAAATGGGTCGCCGAGCACGCCTATATGCACTCGATCCTGATGGCGCCGCACGGCACCGCCAACGGCCTGCTCGGTCTCGGCGCGCTGATCAATGTCTGCGCCACCTTGCCCGCGAACTATATCGCCTTCGAATATCCCAGTGCCTCCGACCCTTGGTGGGAGGACCTCGTAATCGGTCTGCCGAAGCAGATCGTGAAGGACAGCATGGTGGATCTGCTGGAAGCGCCGGGGCTGGGCCTCGATATCGACGCCGAAGTAGCACGGAAATATCTCAAGGAAGAGGATGCGGGCTTCTTCGACTGAGCTTCCTGGCAACCCGGCCTTTGGGTGCCGGGGACTGCGGCGACTGTGAGGTCGCCGATCAGTTCACTGTGTCCGCCAGTCATACTCTTGCCGGAACCCGAGGACGTCGCGCAACTTTCGATTTGAAATCGGTCCTTCGAATACGTCCATGGCGCGGGTGACCGGTATGTTGGGCGCATGCTTTTTGAGAAACTCCGCCGTCGGCAATTCAGACACGATGTTGTCGTTGACGGCGTTGAATATCTGGAACCCCAGGCTGTCCTTCTCGATGCACAGGTGGACGATCTGGCCGAGATCGCGCGCGTCCATATAGGTCCAGGCGTCGCGCCGCCGCTTCGAGGGATCGGCCAGGAATTCCGGAAAGCGGGCATAGTCATGCGGTTCGACGACGCCGCCGATCCGCAGCGCATAGATGTCGGCTCCCGTGCGGGAGGCGAAAGACCGCGCGATCTTCTCGCCCAGCAGCTTGGAAAGGCCGTAGCTGTCGGTCGGATCGACGTCGTAATCCTCATCCACCGGAAACGATGAGAAGTCGCGTTCGCCTTCGGCAAAACAGACGCCGTAGACCGTTTCGCTGGAAGCCGTGACGATCTTGCGGATGCCGAGCTTGGTGGCGGCCTCGATCACGTTGTAGGTCGACTGCACATTGGCCGCGAACATGGCGTTGTCCGGCCGCAGGAATATCCGCGGCAGCGCCGCGAAATGGACGACGGCGTCGACCGGGGCGCGACCCTTGCCGCTGAAATACTCGCTGAACCCGAAATGCAGCGTCAGCGCATTGTAGGCTTCGCCGGCGTCCGCAAGGTCGGTGATGACGGTGTCGACACCCGGCACATCGAGTGGCGTCAGGTCGAGGTTCAGGACCTGATGCCCGCGTTTCAGCAGATAGGGTATGACGTGGCGGCCGATCCTGCCGCTGCCGCCGGTGAAAACGATCCGTTTGCCCATGGCTTCCTCACAACGGGTTCATCCGATCGAACAACGGCATCCGGCCTGCAGGCCGGACGATCCGTTATTCAAAAATGCCGAAGCCGGGCACGGCGTGTTTATGGACGCCATCCATGTTGAGCTCGATGCCGATGCCGGGCACGTCGGACACGGCGATATGCCCGTCCTCGACGATGGACCTCGCGCCGTTCGGCAAGCGGACATAGCTGTCCCATGCTTCCCGCTCCTCGAGCGCGTGCCATTCCAGAACCAGGAAGTTCGGCACGCTGGCGCAGACATGGCATGTCGCCATCGTGCCCAGCGGCGTCGACACCAGATGCGGCGCGAAGGGCACGTAGTACATCTCGGCGAGGTTCGCGATCTTGCGGCTTTCCGCCAGGCCGCCGCATTTCGGCACGTCGGGCATGACGACGTCGGCGCCGTAATTCTGGAACAGCTCGCGGAAGCCCCAGCGCAGGTAGAGGTTTTCGCCGACGCAGATCGGCGTTTTCGTACGCATTCTGATCTGCTTCAGGGCCTCGACATTTTCCGCCGGGATCGGCTCTTCAAGCCACAGAAGATTGAAGCGCTCCATCTCGGCGGCGATGCGGCTGGCGCTGAGCACGTCATAGCGCGCATGCAGGTCGATGCAGAGATCGATGTCGGGGCCGACCGCTTCGCGCACCGCCGCCACACGCTCCACCATGAAGCGGAGTTCCGCGCCGTTGATGGTGTGGTTCATCCGGTCGAATTTTGTTGGATGGTGCAGATTGTCGATGTCGAACTTCAGAGCGGTGAAGCCCTCCTCAACCATGCGGCGGGCGCGGGCCGTACATCCTTGCGGCGATCCCGATTCGTCATCGCCTTCGCCGCAATCGGCGTAGAGCCTTATCCGGTCGCGGAACTTGCCGCCAAACATGCGGTAGAGCGGCTGGCCGGCGGCTTTCGCAGCCACGTCCCATAGCGCCATTTCGAGCCCGGTGAGGGCGATGAGAAAGACGCCGGCCTGCGCGCCGGAAAACACGTGATCGCGGCGGATCTTGTCCCAGCAATATTCGACATTGCGCGGGTCCTCGCCGATCAGCTCCGACTTCAGCTCCGAGATCAGCCCGACGATTGCGGCCGCGCCCGCATCGGGATTGGCTTCGCCATAGCCGGAGATGCCGGCGTCCGTATCGATCCGGATCAGGGTTGCCCTGCCGTGATAGGCGACGACCGCCGTCTTGATGTCCACGATCTTCATCGGATCCTCTCCCCGTCATGGCGCCGCGCTTGCAGGGCGCAAAATTTCGCCTGGAAGCTAACTTGTCTAATAAGCATACAAGATTGAATGTTGAGACGTAAACCCCCTTTGAGAGGTTTTGCGCGGCGGACCTTTGATGGCGCTCATTAGCATTGAATTATTTGATGAATTTATGACTCTCGATCAGGAATCGCGATTCTCCAGAAAGGCACTTGTTAGACGAGTATATAAGCGTATAAATTCGATGAAAGCAGGGCTTGACCCATTCACGCCGCCAACCGGGAGGAAAAGAATGCAACAGCGACAGCTGGGATCGTCGCCGGTGAAGGTATCGGAGATCGGCCTGGGGACCTGGGGTATGTCCGGCGCCTTTTGGGGCGCGGCCGACGACAAGGAATCGATCCGGGTGATCAGACGCGCCCTGGAGCTTGGCATCACGCTGATCGATACGGCCGAGGCCTACGGACAGGGCCATGCCGAGGAGGTCGTCGGCGAGGCGCTGGCCGGTCGCCGCGACAAGGCTGTCATCGCGACCAAGGTCGCGCCCAATCATCTCGAACCCGCTGCGATCGAGGCGGCGCTCGACGGTTCGTTGAAGCGCATGCGGACGGACTATGTCGACGTCTATTTCGTCCACTGGCCGAACTCGGATTTTCCGATCGGCCCGACCATGGAGATGATGGAGCGGCTGCGCGCGTCAGGGCGCATCAAGGCAGTCGGCGTCTCGAATTTCAGCGTCGCCGACATGGACAGCGCCCGTCAGCATGGCGTCATCGACGTGCTCCAGCCGCCCTACAACATGCTATGGCGCGAGGTCGAGGCCGAGACGCTGCCCTATTGCCGCAAGCACAATATCGGCGTGATGCCCTATAGTGGCCTGGCCCAAGGACTGCTCACCGGCACGCTGTCGCCCGACACGAAGTTCGTCGAGGGTGATGAGCGGCGCACGACCGTGCTGTTCCAGCCGGGCACCTATGAGCGGGCGGTGAATGCCGTCGACCTCCTCAAGCCGATCGCGGCGCGCTACGGCAAGACGGTTCCGCAGCTTGCGATACAGTGGCTCACCAGCCGACCAGGCGTCAGCTCGCCGCTGGTCGGCGCCCGCACCGTCAAGGAGCTGGAGGAGAACGTCGAGAGCGCCGGCTGGACGATTTCCGATGCGGACATCGCCGCCATCGACAGGATCACCGCGCCCGTCTGGGCGGAAATCAAGGACAAGGGCGACATGTTCGGTTTCCGCGCACGCCAGCGCCAGGAACAACAAGCGAAGAGGGCCTAGCTCACTTCAGCGGGATTGCTCACGTGTCCTCCCGGCACGCTGCGGCGCAGCCAGCGCAAATGCTGGCTGCGCCGCTTCTTCAGCGAGGCAGGCCGACCGCGGTGGTCTTCTTGAGGTGCCGGCGCATCGCTTCCTCGGCCCGCTTTTCGTCGCGCGCCACGAGCGCCTCGTAGATCGCCCGGTGCATTTCAGTTGCGGAGGGAAGCGCATGGGGCATCTGATTGCTGATGCGCCTGCTCGCCATCTGCCACCACCGGGACGAATACATGAAACGGTCGAGAATCCTGTTCTGCGCCGCCCGGCAAATCTCCATGTGGAAATCGAGGTCGAGCTTCAGATAGGCGTCCGGATTGTCCTCGCTTGCCGACATCGCCGCCAGCAAGGTGCCAAGACGCTCGAGCTTTTCCTTGGTCATATGCTTGGCCGCGATGGCGGCGATGGCTGGTTCGATGATTATCCGCGTCGCATGCGCTTCGGCCAGGATCTCGCGCATCTGCTCGGGCGGCAGCCAGTCGATGAGCAATGGGCTGAGATAGTCCCATTCCTCGGCTGGGCGCAGCACCACGCGCCGCCCTTGAGCGATCTCGATCATATCGAGCGACGCCAGGATCTTCAGCGCCTCTCGCGCGACCGCACGCGAGACCCCGAATTCCTGGAGGATCTGCTGTTCCGACGGTCCCTGTCCGCCCGCGACACCGCCGCTGGCGATGCGACGCGCAAGCACGCCCGCCACTTGCTTGGGCAAAGTTTGAAGCTTGACCTCGACGGTATCCATCACTAACATCCACTTGTCTGATAAGCTTATAGGCTGATAGCTAGATATGCAGTCAACTTATCTCATAAAAACGCTCACTAGCCTATAACACGGCCTGCGGAAAGGGATCGAGGCGGTGTCGAGCCGCCATTCTCTGTCGCCGCCGTCCGAGATCACGATCGATACGCCTGCGCAACCGAGCGAGGCGTGTTGGAGCGCAAGTGCCGATCGCCCGGACGTTGCAAGCGTCGTTCGGGACCAATCCACGCAGCCTAGCGGCGGGAGGAGCACGCCGCTGGCTGCCGAGGCTGAAAGTCGTCGGCCGTCCCTGGATGGACCGACCAGTCAAACCAAGGAGGAGATTGTGATGTCCGGAAACTTATCGAGACGCAAATTCCTGGCCGCGAGCGCGGCAGTGACGGCCGGCTCGCTTGCCGCGCCGTGGGTTGCCAGGGCAGACGCCAAAGAGATCACCGCATTGCTGATCACGGGCGGCCCGCTCTATCCCAAATACTGGGAGAAGATCGTTCAGGACTTCACCGCCAAGACCGGCATCAAGGTTCGCTACGACCTTCTGGAATTCACGCCCCTGACGGCGAAGGTGGTCACGTTGAGCGCGGCGCGCTCGAGCCAGTACGACGTCTACAGCACCCACACGGCGCAGATCGATTCCTATTTCAACCATTTCGCGCCGCTGAACAGCTATTTCAGCGACGCCGAACTGGCGGATTTCTATCCGGTCGCGGTCAAATATTTGCGCGACCCCAAGACGGGAAATCTGGCGGCTATCCCACGCAACATGGATGCGCGCGTTCAGTATTACCGCAGCGACATCTACCAGGAGAAAGGCCTGAAGCCGGCCGAGACCTGGGAAGAGCTCGTCGATGTCGGCCTGAAACTCACCGGCGACGGTCACTATGGCCTCGTCGTGCCGGGGCAGGGCGACCCCGCCCAGCGCACCTTCAGCGACCTGCTTTGGCAGGCCGGCGGCGACTGGGTCGACCAGGCCAACAAGCCGGCGTTCAATTCCGAAGCCGGCATCAAGGCGCTCACCTTCTACCGCGATCTGATCCAGAAGCACAAAATCGTGCCGTCCGATGCCGTTGGTTATCAATGGAACGAGAACTCGACCGAATTCTCGTCCGGCACGGTCTATGCCACTTTCGATTGGCCCGGCGCCTTCGCCACCCTGTCCAATCCGGAGACCTCGCGGATCGTCGGCAAATGGTCGACAGCTCCCTACGTGCGGGACAAGGCCGCGATTTCATGCGCCATCTCCCATGCCATGGCGCTGAATGGCCAATCCGGACGCAAGGACCCCGCCGTCGAGTTCATCAAATACACGGTCGGCGCGGATGCCCAGCGGCTGCAGTTCGATCAGTTTACCAACTTCCCGAGCAGCCAGGCGATAGCCAAGGAGGTGATCGCCGCGGCGAAAGGACCGCAGGCCACATGGCTGCAGCAGCTCGAGACGACGATCGCGAACGGCAAGGAATGGCCCAAGCTTGCCGGGTTCTCAAAGGTCTGCACCTTGATGTTCTCGGCCATCGAGCAGGCGCTGTCCGATCAGGTTTCGCCCGCCGACTCGCTCAATCAGGCGGCGACGGAAGCGGAAGAGATCATGCGTCGGGCCGGAGCTTACGACTGAGAATGTCGGTCGTCGCACAGCACCAGGCGCCAGGGCGCCGGCGACGTTCGCCGCTGCCCTACACCTGGCAGAGAGGCTACCTACTGGCCAGCCCGGCGCTCCTCGTCATGCTGGCCATCCTCATCTATCCGCTCGGATACTCCTTCATCATGAGCTTCTTCCGCTGGGATTTGAGCGGCTCGGCGCCATTCATCGGGACCGGAAACTACACCGACGAGCTTTTCGGCCGCCAGTTCAACCAGGCGCTGCGAAACCAGACCATTTTCAGCGTCGTTTCCATCACGATCGAAGTGGTGGCCGGCATGGCGATCGCCGTGCTCGTCAACGGCAAATTGCGCGGCATGCGCCTTGCGCGCACGTTGCTTTTGGTCCCGCCGATGATCGCGCCCGCCGTCGTCGGCCTGAACTTCCGCTGGCTGTTCAACACCCAATACGGCTTGGTCGACGCGTTGCTGCGCATGTTCAACCTGCCCGACATCCCGTGGCTCAACCATCCGGCCTGGGCACTCGTCTCGGTGATCGTCGCCGATGTCTGGCAGAACACGCCGCTGATGGTGCTTTTGTTCCTTGCCGGCCTGCAATCCCTGCCGCAGGAGCCGCTCGAGGCGGCCACCGTGGACGGCGCCACGCCATGGCAGCGCTTTTGGCACATCGTGCTGCCGCTGATGCGTCCGGTCATCATGATCGCGCTGATGCTGCGCATCATAGACACGTTCCGCACCTTCGACGTCGTCTGGCTGATGACCCAGGGCGGACCGGGCGGCGCCACCAACCTGCTCACGGTCTATTCCTATCTGCTGGCGTTTCAGGCGGTGGATTTCGGACACGCGGCCGCGGTCTCCTACATCGCGCTGGGCATGTCGCTGTTCGTGCTCGCCCTGCTCTACGGAGTGCCGTGGCTTATTGCGAAACGGAGGGCGATATGACCGAAGCCGTCATCGTCGGCGCGCGTGCCAAGCCAAAGCGGCGGCGCCGCCGGTTCACGGCGGGGATCGCCGGTCAGTACCTGGCGCTGGTCCTGACCGTCGCCCTCACCGTCTTTCCGTTGGTGTGGCTGTTCCTGACCTCGATCCGCAGCTCGGCCGACATATTCTCGGTTCCGGTGCACATCATTCCCGAGACCGCGACGCTGACGCAGTATGTCTCCGTTTTCGCCCAGTACGACACGATGGGCTATGTCTGGAACACCGTCATCGTCTCGGTGGCGACGGTCGTCCTCGTCCATCTGCTGGCCATTCCCTGCGCCTATGCGCTGTCGCGCTTCAGGATGCCGGGCGCCATGCTGATCTTCGGGCTGCTTTTGATCATGCGCATGATCCCGGTCATCGCGCTTGCCATCCCGCTCTTCGCCGTGTTCGCCGCCATGGGGCTGCTCGACACCGTCTGGGCGCTGATTCTCAGCCATACGGCGGCCAAACTGCCCGTCGCCATCTGGCTGCTTCTGGGCTTCATCCAGGACGTGCCGAAAGAGATCGAAGAGGCCGCCCAGTCGGACGGCGCCGGCACCGTGCGCACGCTGGTCCAGATCGTGGCGCCGCTGATTGCGCCCGGCATCGGCGCCAGCGCCGTCATCACCTTCCTCTTCACCTGGAACGACCTCTTGCTCGCCTTGACCCTGACCTCCAGCAAGGCCGCGCAGACGCTGCCGGTCGGGCTCACCAATTTCGTCTCGCAGTTCGGCATCGACTGGGGCGCTATGTCGGCCGCCGGCGTGCTCATGGTCATCCCGACCTTGGTGTTCGTCTGGTTTGCCCAGGGGCTGCTGGTCAAAGGCCTGACCACCGGCGCGGTTCGCGGCTGAGTAGCGGACATAGACCACAGGGCGCTCGACGGCTTCGCCGAGGGCGACTGAGTGACGATCGATGAGGTTGGCGCCTCACCGCACATTGGAGGAAACGGAATGGAAGCTGACCAGATACCTGCGATACAGGACATTTCCCGGCCGCCGCGAGAGCTGGTCGACGCGCTGGCGGCGATCGGTTCGGCGACGCTGGCCAGCGAACTCTACCACAAGATGGGCATTCGCGATCCGCAGATCCGCGGCCCGCGTCCATTGCGTTCTGGCAGCACGGCGGCAGGCCCCGCCCTTACGCTCCAGTGCATGCCGAAGCGCGAGGATCTGTACAACGAGACGGAGTATGAGGAGCCGGAGCGGCAACTGCACCGACACGTGCTTTATCCCACCCAGCCTGGCGACATGGTGGTGGTCGACGCCCGCGGCGATCTGGGCAGCGGCATCTTCGGCGAGATGATGCTGACCTATTTCGCCGGGCGTGGCGGCGCCGGCGTTGTTGTCGACGGCTGCATTCGCGATTCCGCCCAGGCGGCGGCGCTCGACATCGGCATCTGGGTGAGAGGCGTCACGCCGAATTTCCATGCCCAGACCAACATTGTCCCCTTCGCCGTCAACGTTCCAATCGCCTGCTCGAACGTGCTGGTCATCCCCGGCGACATCATCGTCGCCGACGACGATGGCGTGGTCGTCGTGCCGGTTGGCCTTGCTGCCAGGCTGGTCGAGCTCGCGGGCGAGCATATCGAGTGGGAAGAGTTTTCGCGCTTGCGGCTCGCGCAAGGAGGAGACCTGCGGAAATACTACCCGTTGAGTCCCGAGGGCGAGGCTGAATACCGCGCATGGCGGCAGGCTCAACGAAAATGAGCCGTGCCGGTACGGGAGAAGAATAGGTGTCTGCAATCGAGATAGAACAGCTCGGCAAGAGCTTCGGCGCGGTGGAAGTTCTGCGCGACGTCAACATCGCGATCGCCAGCGGCGAGTTCGTGGTCCTGGTTGGTCCGTCAGGCTGCGGCAAGTCAACGCTGCTGCGCATAATCGCGGGGCTCGAAGAGCATACGACTGGCGAAATCCGCATCGGCGGGCGCGTCGTCGACGAGATGCCGGCCAAGTCGCGCGACATAGCCATGGTATTCCAAAGCTATGCCCTCTATCCGCATATGAGCGTGGCCGACAATATGAGCTTCGCGCTTCGGCTGGCCAAGGTTCCCCGGGAAGAGATCGTCTCCAGGGTGAAGATGGCGGCTGAAATCCTCGGTCTGCAGGACCTGCTCGGCCGCATGCCGCGTCAACTGTCCGGTGGCCAGCGCCAGCGTGTCGCCATGGGCCGCGCCATCGTCCGAGCCCCCTCGGCCTTCCTGTTCGACGAGCCGCTCAGCAATCTCGATGCCAAGCTGCGTGTGAAGATGCGTGCCGAGATCAAGAAGCTGCACCAACGGCTGGGACGAACCAGCATCTACGTCACGCATGACCAGACAGAGGCGATGACGCTCGCCGACCGCATCGTGGTGCTCAACAAAGGCCGCATCGAACAGATCGGCACCCCCTCCGAACTCTACGAGAATCCGGCCAATCTGTTTGTCGCAGGCTTTATCGGCTCACCGGAAATGAATCTCATCAACGGTCGCATTCAGGGTGGCGCATTCATCGCGGAGCAGGGCCTGCGCCTGCCCTTGCCGCACGAGACAGGGGATAGGCAAGGTGTGGTTTACGGGATTCGTCCTCAGCACATCGCTGTCGGTGGAAGCCACGCAAGGGCGAGAGTCCAGGTGGTCGAGCCGACCGGTGAAGCGCAGGAAATCACCTTAGCCGCCGATGGCGTCGACCTGATGGCGGAGATCCGGGACCGGCCACCCTTCAAGCCGGATCAGGAGGTGAATCTGGAGATCATGATGCATAAGGTGCATCTGTTCGACGCGGAGAGCGGCAGGAGGATAGACTAAGCCTGTCCTCTCCGGGCTGTCCCGGTTCGAGTGAGCTATGCTGGCGGCGTCCTGCCAGTGATGAGATCCGCTGCCTTCTCGGCGATCATGATGACGGCTGCGTTGGTATTTGACGACACGATGCGCGGCATGACCGAGCTATCGCAGACGCGCAGGCCATGCAGGCCGCGCAGGCGCAATTCGGGATCGACGACGCTGTCGGCATCGCCGCCCATGCGGCAGGTGCCGACCGGATGATAGGCGCTGCGGCCATGCTCGCGGGCGAAGGCTTCGAGCGCCGCGCGGCCCTTCGTTGCCGCGCCCGGCAGATGCTCGCGGCTGATGTATTTGGCGAAGGCCGGCTGCGACAGGATCTCGCGGCTGATCTCGATGCCGTCGATGGCGCGTTCGAGGTCGTAGCGTTCGGCGAAGGGATTGGGATCGATGACCGGCGCGTCGCGCAGGTCCGCCGAGCGCAACGTGACGCTGCCGCGCGAGCGCGGCCGCACATGGTAGGAATTCAGCGTGCAGCCGTTGCCGCCGGGGACCGAGCCGATACCCTCCTCGACGCCGGCGCCGGGCAGGAAATGGAACTGGATGTCGGGCGTCTTCTCCGCGCGATCGCCCCACCAGAAACCACCTGCCTCGACGATGTTGGAGGCAACCGGTCCCTTGCCGAAGAGCGCGTATTCGAGGCCGGCGACGGCCTGCCAGCGTTTCTTCTTGTAGCGGTCGATGCCGTGCGGCCCGTTAAGCTCGGCGACGACGTCGACATCCATGTGGTCATGCAGGTTCTGGCCGACATTTTTCAGATCGTGCACAATTTTGATGCCGTGCTGCCCTAGCTGCGCGGCCGGGCCGATGCCCGACAGCATCAGGAGTTTCGGCGAGCCGACGGCGCCGGCGGTGACGATCACCTCGCGCTCGGCGCGCATGAGCTCGGCGCGGCCGTTGACAATGATCTCGACGCCGACGGCGCGGCCGTTCTCGACGACGACGCGGCTGACCGTGGCGTCGGTGCGCAGCGTCAGGTTGTTGCGGCCGAGCGCCGGCTTCAGATAGGCGACCGCCGTGCTCGAGCGCTTCCCGTTGCGTGTCGTCGTCTGGTAGAAGCCGGCGCCTTCCTGCTCGCCGGCGTTGAAGTCGGCGCGGAAGGGCAGGCCGGCCTGCTGCGCCGCCTTGACGAAGATGCGTGTCAGCGGATGCGGCGCGCCGCTGGAAACGCCGAGCGGACCGTCGATGCCGTGCTGGGACCCGGCAAAGGTGTCGTTGCCCTCGGACCGGATGAAATAGGGCAGCACATCGGCGTAGCTCCACCCGGCGCAGCCGAACGCGGCCGCCCAGTCGTCATAATCCTGCGGGCAGCCACGCGTGAACACCTGGGCGTTGATCGAGGAGCCGCCGCCGAGCACGCGCGCCTGCGGATAGACCATGATGCGGCCGTCGATCTCCTTGCCGGGCGCCGCGTCATAACCCCAGATCAGCGGTCCCGACGTCATCTTGAAGAAGCCGACCGGCATGTGGATGTAACGATCGGTGTCGGGCGGGCCAGCCTCGAGCAGGACCACCGATAGATCGGGATCCTCGCTGAGCCTCGCGGCAAGAACGCAGCCCGCCGAGCCGCCGCCAACAATGATATAATCAGCCATTCCTGCTCCTTGCCGAGGCGAAATCCGACTTCGCTCTTTACGCGCGACGATCTCAAGTCGCTTGTGCCACGTCAAGAGAAAGGGTATGGTTGCCGTGTTGAAGGGTTATCGTACAAGTGGAGGAACTTGACGAGCCGTCAATTGGAGGCCCCGGCCGCGCTCCCTGCGCAAGCGCCGGGCGGAAAGAGTTTCAATCGGGAGGTTCAAAAAATGAAGGATGGAAAGGCTCTTACGTTTTCCGGCTCGCTCAGCCGTCGGACGCTGATGGTGGGCGCTGCCGCCGGTGCGGCGACGCTGGCCATGCCGAAAGTGTTGCGTGCGGCCGACAAGCCGACGCTGGTGACGTCGATCCGCTCGCTGTCCAATCCCTACCACGCGGTGTGGAAGACCGGCGCCGAGGCCTATGCCAAATGGGCCGGGCTGGAGCACGTCACGCTGGTCTCGGAAGGCAACAGCGAGAAGGGCATTGCCGACATCAAGGCAATGCTGGCCAAGACCGGCGGCAACATGGTGCTCAATTCCGATCCCAACGACACGCCAGACGCGCGCCCGATCGTCGAAGCCTGCGCCAAGGCCGGCGCCTATGTGGTGACGCAGTGGAACAAGCCGGCCGACCTGCACCCCAAGGATTTCAACCCGAACTATGTCTCGCATATCGAGTTCGACGGCATCGCCAGCGGCAAGACCATCGCCGAGATCCTGTTCAAGGCCATCGGCGGCAAGGGCGGCATCGTCGCGCTTGGCGGCCTGATCTCGACCACGGCCGCGATCGAACGCAAGAAGGGCCTCGATGCGGCCCTTGCCGCCAATCCCGACATCAAGCTGCTCGACTTCCAGGTCGCCAATTGGAAATCGACCGAGGCCTTCGACCTGATGGGCAATCTGCTGACCCGCTTCGGCGACGACATCAAGGGCATCTGGGCCGCCAATGACGACATGGGCTCCGGCGCGCTCGAGGCGCTGCGCGCCGAGAACCTCGCCGGCAAGGTGCCGATCGTCGGCGTCGACGGCATCAAGACGGCGGTCGACGCTGTGCGCACCGGCGAGTTCGCCTGCACCGTCACCTCGGATCCGTTCTGGCAGGGCGGCATGGGGCTTGCCATCGGCTACAACGCCAAGATCGGCAAGTTCGACCCGGCCAAGGAGCCGCCGGAGCACCGCGAATTCTACGGCAAGGCGGTGCTGATCTCGCATGACAATGTTGAGGAATATTACAAGACCAATGTCGAGTCGAAGCCCGAGATGGACTGGAACGATCTCTGGGGCCGGGTGACCGGAGCCATCCGCGCCTGACCGCCAGGCGGGCTGCTGCTCCCTGGCGGCCCGCCTCCTCTTGCAGCCGCCGCCTTGACGGTGCGGCGGCCGTCACCAGCAGACGGGAAGCGGTTCCTTGACAATCGATACAGAACCCCTGAAGTCCGTTTCGGACATCGAGCGGACGACGCTTATGACATTCCTCCCCGGCCGCATCGCCGGCATGCTCGGCGGCAGGCGCTGGCGCAGCCTGGCGCCGCTGGCGGTGCTGGTCGTTCTGTGCGTTCTCATCACCATCGCCAATCCCAATTTCATCGAGCTGCGCAATCTGGTGCGGCTCGCCAACTCCGCCGCCGTGCCGCTGACGCTGGCGATGGGGCTGACCTTCATCATCCTGATGGGCAGCATCGACCTCTCGGTCGAAGGCACGCTGTCGGTGGCGGCGATGGTGGTGGTGCTTCTCGCCGCCAATGACAGCAACGGCAACGACTATGGCTGGTGGGCCGTGCTGGCGGCGATCGCCTCGGGCACGATCATGGGGCTCGCCAGCGGTCTCGTCCAGACGATGCTGCGCATCCCATCCTTCATGGCGACGCTCGGCATGTGGTTCATCGGGCTTGGCCTGTCGGTCTATATGCTCGGCGGCTCGGCCATCCGCCTCAACGACGCGTCGATCCGCGACCTGGCGTTGTATCGCTTCCTAGGCCTGCCGCTGGCGGTCTGGGTCGCGCTTGGCGCCTTTGTGCTCGCCGCCATCATTCAGTATCACACCAGGCTCGGCCGCCACATACTGGCGATCGGCGGCGACGAGGATGTGACCAAGCTCTCCGGCGTCAATGTCGTGCGCGTACGCATCGCGGCGTTCGCGCTGGCCGGCTTCTTCTTCGGCATTGCCGGCGTGCTTGCAGCGGCCCAGCTCGGCCAGTCGCACGCCGTCATCGGCGACGGCAGGCTGTTTGCCGCTGTCACCGCGGTGGTCGTCGGCGGAACGGCGCTCACCGGCGGCGAAGGCGGTGTGGTCAACACGGCTGTAGGCGTGCTGATCGTCACCGTTTTGGCCAACGGCATGATCCTGCTCGGCATCTCGCCGTATATCCAGCAGACGGTGCAGGGCCTGATGATCATCGCAGCGGTGGCGCTGTCGCTCGACCGCGCCCGCCTCAAGATAGTGAAGTGACCGCCATGCTGCAGGCAAACGGCATCGTCAAGAATTTCCCCGGCGTCCAGGCCTTGCGTGAGGTGTCCATAGAGGTGCGGCCGAACGAGGTGGTCGGGCTGATCGGCGAGAACGGCGCCGGCAAGTCGACGCTGATGCGGGTGCTGGCCGGCGGCTACCGGCTGGATGGCGGCAGCCTCACGCTGGACGGTGAGCAACTCAGGCTGCGCAACGCCCGCGACGCTGCCAGGCATGGCATCGGCATGGTGTTCCAGGAGCAGTCGCTGGTGCTGAACCTCACGGTCGCCGAAAACATCTATCTCGGCGAGGAAGACCGCTTCACCCGCTTCGGCCTCGTCAACTGGCGCGCCATGAACGCGGCGGCGCGGCGGCAGCTCGCCAAGATCGGCGTCGACATCGACGTCACCGCGCGCACCTCCGAACTGACCTTCGCCGCGCGCCAGATGGTCGAGCTCGCCAAGGCGCTGACGCTGGAGGAGATGGTCGAGCGTCCATTGCTCATCCTGCTCGACGAACCGACCTCGGTGCTCAACGCCGCCGATATCGACGTGCTGTTCGCGCGCGTGCGCTCGCTCAAATCCCGCGCCAGCTTCGTCTTCGTGTCGCATCGCCTCGACGAGGTGCTTGCGATATCCGACCGCGTCTACACGATGAAGGACGGCGCGGTCGTGGCCGAGCACCGTGCCGCTGAAGTCACCGCGCCGGAGCTGCACGAGATCATGGTCGGGCGCGGGCTGCAGGCCGAATATTACCGCGAGGTCCGCCAGCAGCCGCCGGGCGAAAAGGTCATGGTCGAGGCGAAGGGACTTGGCGCGAACGGCTTCTATCACGGCGTCGATCTTTCGATCCGGGCTGGCGAGATCGTCGGCATCGCCGGCGTCGTCGGCTCCGGCCGAGAGGAGGTCACGCGCACCGTCGGCGGCTTCCTGCCGCACGATGCCGGCGAGATGAAGATCGCCGGCGAGACGGTGCGCTTCGGGTCGCCGGAACCAGCAGTGCGCAAGGGCATCGGCTATGTGCCGCGTGAACGCAGGCTCGAGGGCCTGGTGATGTTCCTGTCGATCGCCGAGAACATTTCGCTGGCGGACCTCTCGAGTGTCATGCGCAACGGCGCCATCGACTACGCCAAGGAGCGGCGGCTTGCCGCCGACTGGATCAAGCGGCTCAGCATCAAGGCGCCCGGGCCGGACGCTGCCTGCCGCAAGCTCAGCGGCGGCAACCAGCAGAAGGTGGTGCTGGCGCGCTGGATGACGGCGGGCTCGCGCATCCTGGTGCTCGACCACCCGACGCGCGGCCTCGATGTCGGCGCCAAGGAAGAGGTCTACGAGCTGGTGCGCGATCTCTCCGAGCAAGGCGTGGCCATCCTTCTGATCTCCGACACGCTGGAAGAGACGATCGGCCTGTCGCATCAGGTGCTGGTGATGCGCGACGGTGAGATCACCGCGCGCTTCGATGCGAGCCCTGGCAACAAGCCGAAGCAGGTCGATCTGCTGCGAGCGATGGTATAGGCTGATGAAAGAGACATTCTCCATAAAGCAGGTGTTCGAGGGCAAGTGGACACAAGGCGCCATCCCGCTGGTCCTGCTCGTCGCCTTGTTGCTGATCATCGAGATCGCCGCGCCAGGCTTCCTGACCGGCGAGACGCTATCGCTGCTCTTCGCCAACACCGCTGTGCTGTTTATCCTGGCCACCGGCGTCACCTTCGCGATCCTGCTCGGCGGTATCGACCTGTCGATCCAGGCGGTCGCCTCGCTGGCGAGCGTGATGCTGGCGCAATTGCTGCCCTCGCTTGGCTTCGCCGCTTTTCCGGTGGCGATCCTGTCCGGCCTCGCCTTCGGGCTGCTGAGCGGCATCGTGCATGTCAAGCTGCGCGTGCCGTCCTTCGTGGCGACCTTGGCCACCGGCGGCGTGGTTACGGGCCTGGCGCTCTGGGTCTCCAACGGCCGCGCCATCACCATCGAGGAAGCCGGGCGCGAAAAGACCGCATGGATCAACGCCACGATTTCCGGCCTGTCGGTGGTGGTGCTGATCTCGGCCCTGATCGGCGTCGTCAGTTTCCTCGCGCTGCGTTACACCCGCTTCGGCCGCCAGGCGATCGCGGTCGGCGCCGGCGAACCGGCGGCATGGGCTGCAGGCATCAATGTCGATCGCACCAAGATCATCGCCTTCGCCGCGTCGGGCATGCTGGCGGCCATTGCCGGCGTGGTGCTGGCGGCCAGGTTGTCGAGCGGCTCGCCGGTGCTTGCCAACCAACTGCTTTTGCCCGCCATCGCCGCCGTCATCGTCGGCGGCACGGCCATCACCGGTGGGCTGGGCGGCGTCGCGCGCACAGCGGTCGGCGCGCTGATCATCTCGATCGTGCGCATCGGCATGACCTTCGTCGGCGTCAACATCTTCCTGGAAAACATGGTGTTCGGCGCGGTGCTGATCGCCGCCGTAGCCATCACCATCGACCGCAGCAAGATCGCGGTCATCAAGTGAGGAACCTATCCGCACCGCCTCCCAAGCAAGCGCGGACGCAGAGGGACCGCATCGGCGGGGAGCCGGTGCGGTCCAGGCTGCAGTCATTGCATCGTGTCGAGGCCGATCAGCTCGATCTTGTAGCCGTCCGGGTCTTCGACGAAGGCGATGTGGGTGGTGCCGTGCTGCATCGGCCCCGGCTTGCGCGGGATCTTGGCGCCGCGCTTCTCGAGCTCGGCGCAGACGGCGTGAATGTCGTTGACGCCGAGCGCCAGATGGCCGAAGCCGGTGCCGATCTCATAGGGCTCCTCGCGGCCCCAATTCAGCGTCAGCTCGACGACCGCTTCCTTGTCCTCCGGTCCGTAGCCGACAAAGGCGTTGGTGAACTTGCCGCCGGGGTAATCGTCGCGGCGCAGCAAGGTCATGCCGAGCACTTCGGTGTAGAAGGCGATCGACTTGTCGAGGTCGAGAACCCTGATCATGGTGTGCATATAGCGAAAGCCTGGAGCGTCGCTCATTGGGAAAGTCCTCCGAATTCAGTGATTTGCCGTTCTGACCATCCACATCAAACGGTTGGCGGGTACGGTGACACCGCTTGATGTTCTCAATCAGGGTTGTATGATAACACGACAAGATTGGTGGTTGTCCAGTCGTTTTCCGGAAGGATCCAGGTCCAGTTCATGAATGCCTTGCCGCCCAATTCCGCATCGCTGATCGCCGCGCTGGCGGGCATGCTGTCCGACGGCGGGCTGCTGACCGAGGCAGAGGACCTGATCCGCTACAGCCGCGACTGGTCGGGCGACCATTTCGGCCGGCCACTGGCGGTGGCGCGGCCGGCTTCGGTCGAAGAGATGTCTGCGCTGATGCGGCACTGCCATGCCGAGCGCGTCCCCGTGGTGCCGCAAGGCGGGCTGACCGGCCTTGTCGGCGCGGCGGTGGCGGCCGACGGCAACGAGGTCGTCGTCTCGCTGGAGCGTATGAACAAGATCCGTTCGATCAGCCCGATCGACTTCGCCATGGTGGTCGAGGCCGGCTGCATTCTCGAGGACGCCAAACGCGCCGCCGAGGCGAACGATTGCATCCTGCCGATCACCTTCGGCGCGCAAGGCAGCTGCCGCATCGGCGGCAATGTCGCCACCAATGCCGGCGGCTTCAACGTGCTGCGCTACGGCATGACGCGCGACCTGGTGCTCGGCCTCGAAGTGGTGCTGGCCGACGGCCGCGTCTGGAACGGGCTGAAGGTGCTGCGCAAGGACAATCGCGGCTATGATCTGAAGCAGGTCTTCATCGGCTCGGAAGGCACGCTCGGCATCGTCACCGCAGCGGCGCTGAAACTCTTTCCCGGGCCGACGCAGATCGAAACGGCCCTCGTCGGCCTGCGTTCGGTCGAGGACGCGATGGCCCTCTATGCGCGGGCGCGGCGCGGCTGCAGCGACCTGCTCACCGCCTTCGAGCTGATCCTGCGCGGCGGCATCGAGATCACCATGCGCGAGGGGAAGGACTTTCCCGATCCGCTTGCCGAAGCCTATCCGGCCTATGTGTTGATCGAGGTTTCCGGCGGCGGGCTGATCAATCTCAAGGATATGCTTTTGAGTTTTCTCGCCGGCGCCGAGGATCTCGTCCAGGACGGCGTCGTGGCATCGACGCGGGCGCAGGCCGAGCGCCTGTGGCTCTACCGCGAGATCATGGTCGAGCGGCAGGGCCGCGGCGGGCGCTATCTGCGCACCGATGTTTCGGTGCCGATTTCGAAACTTGCCGATTTCGTCACCGACGCGCTCTTCGAACTGGGACGGGCGAGACCCGACGCGCTGCCCGTCACCTATGGCCATGTCGGGGACGGCAACATCCATCTGAACGTCGTGCCGCCGGAAGGCATGGGCGCCGAGGCGATCGAGCATCTGTTCGAGCAGGCGGAAGCCGAGATATTCGCCGTCGTCGACCGCTATGGCGGCTCAATCAGCGCCGAGCACGGCATCGGCCGGGTCAAGCAGCGGGCCTTCCTCGAGCGCATCGATCCGGTGACGCTCGATCTCGCGGCAGGCATCAAGGACGCCTTCGATCCGCGCCATATATTGAGCAACGGCCGCATTCTGGCGTCCGCATCCGCGCTCGACTATAGGTGAGCGATGACGCTGAAGCTCGACAAGGTCAATCGCGGTCCGCACCTCTCCACCCTGGTGGCGAGTTCGATCTCGCGCGAGATCGCGCAAGGGCGTCTGAAACCCGGCGATCAACTGCCGACCGAACAGGCGCTGGCGACCACGTTCGGGGTCAGCCGCAACGTGGTGCGCGAAGCGATCGCCAGGCTGCGCTCGGAAGGCCGCATCTGGTCGCAGCAGGGCAGGGGCGCCTTCGTCGCCGACGCAACCAATGCCACGGTGCTGACGATCGACTATGAGACCTTGCAGCGGGCGGATTCCTTCCGCAACCTGTTCGAGCTGCGCGGCATGCTGGAGGTGCAGATCGCAGCGCTGGCCGCGACCCGCCGCTCCGATGCCGATATCGAGGCGATGGAGCAGGCGCTCGATGGGATGCGCACGGCGCCCTATGGCAGCGTCGCCTGGCTGAAGAACGACCTCGGCTTCCACCGCGCCGTCGCCGAAGCGACCCGGAACCCTTACATGGGCCAGTTTCTCGTCTTCGTCTCGGAACGGGTGCGCGAAAGCATCCTGGCCGCCGGCAACCAGCAGAAGTCCGACGACATGGCGCGCACGACACTGGGCGAGCACGAGCGCATCCTGACAGCGATCAAGGCCGGCGACGCGAAGGGCGCGAGCGCGGCGATGACGCGGCATCTCGCAGGTGCCGCCTCACGCGTGGGACTCCCGGGAGGTGACGCCGAGGCCGCGTCGCCGGCACGGCATTCGCGGCTGCGGAAGGCTATGCGCGGGCGGGCTGCGGGGTAGGGTTCGCGCCATCCGCCTCCTCACTCGGCTGCGACTTCATTCAATGAAACGCCGTTGAGCCCGGCAACAATATCCGACAGCGCCGGCACAAATCTCTCGCCGTGTCCCGTAGCCACCGCCGTCGCAAAACCGTTGCGCACGACGGCGCCGACCGGGTTGGCGATGCCGGCGGCCTGGGCAAAGGAGGCGAGGTAGGTCATGTCCTTCAGCGCATTGGCGATGGCGAAGCGCTGGGCGTTCTCGTTGCGGTTGAGCACGAAGTCGAAGAAGGCCTGGTAGAAGCCGCAATCCATGCGGCTGCCGGAAATCACGCTGTTGAACACCTGCGGCGTCAGCCCGGCCTTGGCGCCCAGCGTCAGCGCCTCCGAATAGATCGCGGAATAACCCATCGAGATGAAATTGTTGAGCAGCTTCATGGTGTGGCCGCTGCCGGTCGGGCCGGTGTGGACGACGCGCGCGGCGAAGGCTTCGAGCACCGGACGCGCGCGGGCGACCGCTTCCGCCGCGCCGCCGACCATGACGTCGAGCTTGCCTTCGGCGGCCTCCTTCGGCGTGCGCGCCAGCGGCGCGTCGATCAGCGTCACGCCCTTGGCGGCGAGCTCGGCGGCAAGCGCGATCGTCGAGGAGGGGTTCGAGGTCGAGCAGTCGACGATCAGCAGCGGCTTACCGGAGGCTGCAAGCCCTTGCGGTCCTTTCACGACCGCCTCCACCTGCGGCGAGCCGGTGACGCAAAGGAGAACGATGTCGCAGCCTTCCGCGAGCGCGCGCGGCGTCGCCGCCTGGCGGGCGCCGGCGCTGACCAGCTTCAGCGCCGCCTCCTGGTTGCGGTGCGCCCAGACCGTCAGCGGCCAGCCCTTGGCCACGATGTTTGCTGCCATGCCCGAGCCCATGGCGCCCAGGCCGACAAAGCCGATTTGCTGCTTCATGTTGGTCTTCCAGTGCTGTTTAAGTCGCTGTCTTGATGGATGTCGTTGTCCCGGAACCGCTGCATCGGTCTGGGGCGGTATGCGTCGGGTCCAAAGAAACGAATGATTGCCGTTGCAACCAACCAGTGCGATCCTTGGCGTAAGAATCGATTTAAGGGACCGGTTTTCCGATGGCGGATCGCGAGGGAGCAATGTTCGGTGCCATTCGCCAGTCTCCCAATCTCAGGGGCGAACTGGTGGACAAGTTTGCCGCGCAGATCGAAGCCGGCGATCTCGCGCCTGGCCAGCGGCTGCCCACCGAGCAGGAGATCGTCAACGCGACCGGCGTCAGCCGGACCGTGGTGCGCGAGGCGCTGGCGTCGCTGCGCGCGCGAGGGCTGATCACGACGCGCCAGGGCCTCGGCGCTTTCGTGGCGCAGGAGCCGCCGCCCAAGACCTTCTCGATCGTGCCGACGGATGTCGCATCGATCGACGATATCCTGGCCGTGCTCGAGCTGCGCATGGGCGTCGAGGCGGAAGCGGCGGCGCTGGCGGCTACGCGCCGGACCGCGAGGGACCTTGCCCTCATGGCCAGGCAGCTCGATGCCATCGACCGGGCGATTGCCGAGACGGGTCTTGCCGCGACCGAGGATGCGGCTTTCCATCGGGCGATTTCGCTCGCCTCGCACAACGCCTATTTCAGCCGGCTCTTCGACACGTTCGGCACCGCCATGATCCCGCGGCAATGGACGCAATTCGATCGCCTGGAGCCCACCGAACGCGAACGGCATTTCGAGCGGACGCGGCGCGAGCACCGGGCGATCCACGACGCCATCGAGGCGCGCGACGCCAAGGCGGCGCAGCGCGCGATGCGGCTGCACCTGACCCGTTCCTACAAGCGCTTCGAGCAGCTCCGCGACGGCGCCGGACATCTGAAATAGATCGGGCGAGGGCGCCCGAGCGGTGCCTGGCCTGCCGCGACAGGAGGCGGCTACGGCCCGACGTTCTAAGTCCGGCCGGCCTCGATCGGCATCTTGCGCGAATGCCAGGAGCATCTCGTCGTCCTCCAGCCTTCCTATAGATCCAAACCCGGCGCTATCCGTAATCACCTTTTGCATGCTTACAGGGTTGTCATACAACTATCCGATCTGATATTCCTGCCGCCACGACCCGTCAAGACGACGCGGGCTTTGAGGAGTGAGTTTCCATGCATCAAAGGCGATTTGGCCGCACCGGCTGGCAAGTGTCGGAAATTGGCTTCGGCAGCTGGGCGATCGGCGCCGACTGGGGAGACGTCGAGGAGAAGGACGCCATTGCGGCGCTGAATGCCGCGCTCGATTCAGGCGTGAGCATGATCGACACCGCCGATGTCTATGGCGACGGCCGGGCGGAGAAGCTGATCGCCAAGACGCTCAAGGGGCGGGGCGGCGCAAGACCGATCGTCGCCACCAAGGCCGGCAAGCGGCTGAACCCGCATGTCGCCTCCGGCTACAACCGCAAGAACCTGACCAGCTTCGTCGAGCGCAGCATGCGCTATCTCGAGGTCGACGTCCTCGATCTGGTGCAGCTCCACTGTCCGATGACGGAAGTCTTCTACCAGCCCGAGACATTCGAGGCGCTGGAGAGGCTGGTCGAGGAAGGCAAGATCCGCCACTACGGCGTCAGCGTCGAAAAGGTCGAGGAAGGCATCAAGGCGCTGCAATATCCCGGCGTCGCCAGCGTCCAGATCATCTACAACATGTTCCGGCAGCGTCCGGCGGAGCTGTTCTTCGACATGGCGCTCCAGAAGGACGTCGCCATCATCGTCAGGGTGCCGCTGGCCAGCGGCCTCTTGTCCGGCAAGTTCCGCAGCGATTCCAATTTCAGCGCCAAGGACCACCGCAACTACAACCGGCAAGGCGAGGCCTTCGACGTCGGCGAGACATTCTCCGGCGTGAATTATGAGGAAGGACTGCAGGCGGTCGAGGAATTGCGGCCGTTGCTGCCGCCAGGCGCGACAATGGCGCAATGGGCGCTGCGCTGGATCCTGATGAACCCGGCGGTGACGGTGACCATTCCGGGCGCCAAGTCCGTCCGGCAGGCACAGGAGAACGCCGCCGCGTCCGACCTGCCGGCGCTGTCGCCGCAACTGATGGAGCGCATCGCCGACATCTATGAGCGGCGCATCAAGCCCGCCGTGCACCAGCGCTGGTAAGCGCCATGGGCAGCGACAGGCCTCTGGTTGCTGGTGAGCAACTTGTTGCTGGTGAGCAACTTGTTGCTGGTAAGCAACTTGTTATCGACGGGCATCAGCATTTCTGGGACCCGGCGGACGGATCCTGCGGCTGGATGACGGAGGATTACGCCGCCATCCGCCGGGTGTTCTCGCCCGACGATCTCAAGCCGGCGCTCGCCGCGGCCGGCGTGGATAAAACCATCCTGGTCCAGACATGGCATTCGCTGGACGAGACCCTGGCATTTCAGGAGACGGCAAGCCGGACCGATTTCGTCGCCGGCGTCGTCGGCTGGGTCGACCTCACGGATCCTGCGGTCGGCGCCACGCTGTCCGAGCTGAAGGCGCGCCCGGATGGCCCCGCTCTTGTCGGCATCCGTCACCTCGTCCACAACGAGGCCGATCCGAACTGGCTGCTGCGCGAGGATGTCCAGCGCGGGCTGGCCGCTGTCGCCGAGGCGGGCCTCGCCTATGACCTTTTGTTGAAGGAGCCGCAGATCCCCGCGGCTCTGCAGACGGTGGAACGGCATCCCAATTTGCGTTTCGTCGTCGACCACATCGCAAAACCGCGCATCGCGCAGCACGCGATGGAGCCGTGGGCCCGATTGATGCAAGGCTTCAAGGCGCATCGCGACCACGTCTGGTGCAAGCTGTCGGGAATGGTCACGGAGGCCGACTGGCGGCATTGGAAAAGCCAGGACCTGCGGCCCTATGTCGACGCAGTGCTTTCGATCTTCGGGCCGTCGCGATGCCTGTTCGGCTCGGACTGGCCGGTCTGCCTCGTCGCCGCCGACTATCAGTCGGTCAAACGCGCGTTGAGCGGCTGCCTTTCCGGGCTGACGGAAGAGGAACGGTCGCAGATTTTTGGCGCCTCCGCCATCGAGGCGTACCGCCTGCCGATCCAGTCATAGCGACAACACCCGATCGGCCGCTTGTCCGCCCCGGGCCCGTCGAAGGGCCATGATGGCGACAATTTGCGTCCTCCGGTCGCGGCTTTGCACCGACCTGCCGCCGCATCCCGACCCTGTTGCCGCCGGCCACTTTCTCGCGCGTTCCGGACCCCGGCGCTCCGAGCCTCGGACGATGCCTCCCGGCCGTTCTCGCCATGGGGAGCCATATTGACAAGCCTTGTTACATGGTAATAGGGTTGTATGACAAGTTGCCATGTAAGGGAGGAACGTGCATGAGACAGCTAGGACTTGGGTTGGCCGTGGCGGCAGCGGGGTTCGCCATGGCTTTGCAGACAGCCCGCGCCGACGAGGAACTGCCCATCGGCGTCATCGCCGCGCAGTCGGGCTCATTCGTCTCGGCCGGCAACACCATTGTCGGCGCGGCCAATCTGGCGGCGCAGCAGATCAACGACGCCGGCGGCATCAAGGTCGGCGACAAGACCTACAAGATCAAGCTCTATATCCGTGACAACAGGACCGATGTGAACGTCACCATCGCGGCCGCGCGCGAGCTGGTCAACGACATCGGCGTCAAGGCGATCTGGGGCACCGAGACGCATGACTTCTCGGTGTCCATGGCCAAGATCACCGGTCCGGCCAAGGTGCTGCAGTTTTCCGGAAACAGCTCGCTCGGCGCCGTGCTCGACGACAAGGCGGTCGCCGACGACGGCTGGCTGCATTATGCGTTCCAGAGCGAGCCGCAGGAATGGCAGCGCAGCGGCAGCACGGCCAAGGGTGTCCTGTCGCTGCTGACGCCGCAGCTGAAGTCGCCGCCGAAGCATTCGGTGGTGTTCGTCGGCAACGACGCGACCGGGCAGTATCTGTCCTCGCACTACGTCAAGGCGCTCGAGGCCGAAGGCCAGAAGGTCGACCTGGTGCAGTATCCGCCGGACACGACCGACTTCTCGCCGCTGCTCACCCGCATCAAGGGCATGAAGCCCGATATCGTGCATTTCTGGTACAATGGCGATTCAACGCTCACCGCCTTTCCGCAGGCCCTCAAGCTCGGCGTGGCGCCGTCCTATTTCCTGTTCGGCGTCGATCCGGGCATCTACCAGGAGCGCAGCCTCAAGGCGGATGTGCCGGTGACGCTGAGCTGTGTGCCGGTCTGCTGGGGTTCCTCGCCGTACCCCGAGGTGAAGCAGTATTTCGAAAAATATTTCGGCCTCGGCGCCGCCAAGGGTCCGCAGTCCTCGGTCTCGCTGCTCTATTACGACTACTTCTTCTGGTACGCCAAGGCGCTGGAAAAGGTCGGCAAGCTCGACGATCCGGATGCGGTGGTCGCGGAGCTCCTGAAGTCCGACTACAAGGGCGTCGTGTCGCCTGTGCCGCTTGTCTTCAACAAGCATCACCAGGTCACCTTCGCGACCGAGGTGTGCATGGTCGAGCCCAACACATCCGACCAGTTTAAATGCGCGGTCGAACAGCCGCCGGCCGCTCCGCCGCCCGGCGACAATGGCGGCTGAGGCGGCCCGCTAGAGCATGTCTCCCGAAAGTGGGAACCGGTTTCGGGACAAAGACATGCGTAGAATCAAGAACCTAAAGCGCAGGGAGCGAATCTGAAAGATCGCGGCGCGCTTTAGAATATCCGACATCGGGATGGGCGGCGAGATTTTCGGCTCCGCCCATCCTTCCCCTGCAGGCTCGTCACCCGGATTTGATGATGGACATTTTTGTGCAGCAACTGGTGAACAGCCTCTCTGTTGCCAGCGTCACCATTCTCATCGGCATCGGCATCACGCTGATCTTCGGCCTGGCCGGCATCGTCAATTTCGCGCATGGCGAATTCCTGATGGTCGGCGGCATGGCGACCTGGTTCATGGTCGGCGCCGGCATGAACTTCTTCGTGGCGCTGGTGTTGGCGGGGCTGCTGGTCGGCGCGCTCGGCTTTGCCGCCGAACGGTGCCTGTTCCGCTTCACGCTCAACCGGCCGATGAACGGCTTCATCATGTCGATCGGCCTCAGCGTGATCCTGCAGCACGCGGTCATTCGCGTCTTCAACGAATTCCAGAAAAGCATCACCGACCCGGTCGGCATGGTCTGGACGATCGGCGGCGTCGACATCATCGCCATGCGCGCGATCGTCGTGGCGATAACGGCCGTTGTCGTCGCGATCACCTATTTCGGCATCTCGCGCAGCCGCTACGGCATGGCCTTGCGGGCGAGCGTTTCGGACCGCGACACCGCCGAGCTGATGGGCATTCCAGTGCGCCGCTATGTCACCGGCGTCTTCATCTATGGCAGCCTGCTTGCCGGCATCGGCGGCGCGCTGATGATCTCGCTGTTTCCGATCACGCCCTTCACCGGCAGCGTCATCATCATCCGCGGCTTCGCGGTCTCGCTGATCGGCGGGCTCGGCAATGTCGGCGGCGCGGTCGTCGGCGGGCTGGTGCTCGGCCTGGTGGACGGCTTGAGCGCCGGCTACGGCTATCCGGAGTGGACCGACGCCTATTCGCTGGTCGTGATGATCCTGATCCTGGTGCTGCGGCCGCAGGGGCTGCTTGGCGGCACGCTCGGCCCCAAGGCGTCGTGAGATGTCGATGCCTGTGACCGACAACAGCGCCGGCAAGACTGGCGCCGCGACGGGCCGAACCAGGGCCTCGCATCGCCTCGCGCTTTTGACGGCCGACAACGCTTCCGTTCCCCTGCCGGCGAGCGTCCAGGCGATAACGGCGATCCTGCTGGCAGTGCTGCTCATCGCATTGCCCTGGCTCGGCCTCGGCTACCGGTTTCTGTCGATCGCCATCACCACGCTCTATACGGCGATCGGACTTTACGGCCTCGGTCTGCAGTTCGGCCAGGCCGGCATCATGTCGGTCGGCCATGCGGCACTGATGGGGGTCGGCGCCTATGCTTCGGCCATCCTCTCCGTGCAGCTCGGCTTGGGCTTCTGGACCTCGCTGCCATTCGCCATGGCCTTGTCGGCGATCGTCGGCGGCGTCATCGGCCTGCCGACGCTGAGGGTCGGCGGCCAGCATTACATCATCATCACCTTCTGCTTCTGCGCCTTGTTCGTCATCGTTCTCACCAATGGCGGCACCTTCACCGGATCCGCGACCGGCCTCGATGTCGGGTCGGTGACCCCGTTGCCCGGCATCAATTTCGACAAGCTCTCCAACAATTACTACCTGGTCCTGGCGGCGCTCTTCCTGGCGCTTGCGGCAACCTATCTCATCGGCATTTCCCGCTATGGCCGCACGTTGCGGGCGATCCGCGAGAACGAGCAACTGGCGCGCTCGGTCGGCATCAATGTCGACCTGCACAAGCTCGGCGTGCTGATGGTTTCAGGCCTGTTCGCAGGCCTCGCCGGGGTGCTGCAGCTCTACTACCTGCGCCACATCTCGCCGACCCTGTTCGGCGCGTTCCCGAGCCTTTACCTCGCGCTGATGGTCATGCTGGGCGGCGCCCGCTACCTCTACGGGCCGCTGATCGGCGCCGTCATTGTCAACTTCCTGCCCGAGGTGCTGAACCTCGATCCGGTCGATTCCCGCATCGCCTACGGCATCTGCCTGCTGTTGGTGATCCTTCTGCTGCCGGGCGGAGTCGGCGCCGGCATCAAGAACGTCTACTGCGCGTTGACCGGCGGTTCCGGGACGCAGACGCAGGGTGGAGGCTCGAATGGCCGCGCTTGAGGTGAGAGGTCTGCGCAAGCAGTTCGGCGGCGTGGTCGCGCTCAACGGCATCGATCTCGATATCGACACCGACCGGGTCGTGGGCATCGTCGGCCCCAACGGATCCGGCAAGACCACTTTGTTCAACGTCGTCACCGGCGTCCATCCGGCGACAGGCGGCACGGTACTCTGGCAGGGGCAGGACATAACCAATATCGGCGCGCATCGCATCGCGCGAAAGCGGCTGGTGCGGACGTTTCAGCAGGCGATGTCCTTCCCCGGTCTGACCGTCGGCGAGAATGTGCGGATCGCCTGGGAGCAGGGCAGGAGGGGAGGCGGCCGGTGGGCCTCGCCCGGCACGATCCTCGACTTTGTCGGCCTGGCGCCGCTTGGCAGGGCGATTGCGGGATCGCTGCCCTTCGGCAGCCTGAGGCGCCTCGGCCTGGCCGTCGCGCTCGGCGTCTCGCCCGAACTCCTGCTGCTGGACGAGCCGGGCGCCGGGCTGAACGACAGCGAAGCCCAGGCATTCGCGGCGGTCATCGCGCAGCTGCCGCCGCAAGGCATCGGCGTCTGTCTCATCGACCATGACATGGACATGATGGCCGATCTCTGCGACCGCCTCGTCGTGCTCGACTTCGGCACCAAGATCGCGGAAGGCCCGCCGGCCGAGGTGCTCGCCGATCCCAAGGTGCGCGAGGTCTATCTCGGCCCCGACAAGAAGGCGCCCGCGTCATGAGCCTGCTTGCCGTCGAGCATGTCGATACCGGCTATGGGCCAGTGGCGGTCAATCGGGACGTCTCGCTCGCGGTCCACCAAAATGAGATCGTCACCATCCTCGGCCCCAACGGCGCCGGCAAGACGACGTTGCTGCGGTCCATCGCCGGCCTGGTGAAGCCGCGGCGCGGCGCGGTGCTCTTCGACGACCGCGACGTCACCGCGCTGCATGCCGACGAGAAGGCAGCGCTAGGCGTCGTGATGGTGCCGGAGGGCCGCCACGTGTTCGCCGACATGAGCGTGCGCGAGAACCTTTTGCTTGGCGCCTACTGCCGCAAGGACAGGGATGCGATCGAGGCCGACATCGCCCTGATGGAGAACTATTTCACCATCCTGGCGAAGAAGCGCGGCGCCAAGGCCGCCACGCTCAGCGGCGGCCAGCAGCAGATGCTGGCCATCGCGCGCGGCCTGATGGCGAGACCGCGCATCCTGTTGCTTGACGAACCCTCGCTCGGACTGTCGCCGTTGCTGGTGTCAGAGCTGCAGGGCATCATCATCGACGTCCGCGAGAAGTTCCGCGCGGCGGTGCTGCTGGTCGAGCAGAACGCCGGGCTTGCGCTCTCCGTGGCCGAACAGGGCTATCTGATGAATTCCGGGCGCATCGTGGCCTCAGGCAGCATCGAGCAGTTGAAGCAGACGCCGGTCATGCAGGAACTCTATCTCGGCAAAAGGGCACAGCAGAACCATCGTCCCTCACGGGCGTCACCGTGAGGGCAAGCCTTGACAATCCGCGCTTCCCTTCGACCGAGCCACGAGCGCAGCCGTTGAGATCGGCCGTATCGGTGCCAAGCTCGTCGCGCGCAAGGAATGGCATGCCGAGATAGCCGGTGCACCGCGCGGCGCCTGCTTCGCGCCTCCATACGGCCATTCAGGCAAACACGGCATCCGCCCGAAAATAGGCATCCAGATCATGACTCCGAGGCTATGATCGTGAAGCCATAAGCGGCGCGTCATGCCGGCTTGTCGTCAGGATGCCCAAGCTCGCAGAACCAGCCGCCGAGATATTTCACCGACGGCTTGTTCGGGTCGGGTACCGGCGTCTTTGCCTCGACGGCGGCGCGGAACGGCTCGGCACTGTCCTGCGGGATGAACCCCAGGTGGTTCGCGCCGCTGTTGTCGACCATCTTCAGCTTGTTGTCGGAAATGCCGAAGGAGATCGTGTGGCCGACGCGCGGCGCGGTGAGCGAGGCCTCGACCAGGCGCACGCAGTCGGCGAAGGAGAGATAGGACCACAGCATGCGGCGGTCGGCGGGTTCGGGGAAGGACGAGAAGATGCGCAGGCAAACCGTCTCGATGCCGAACTTGTCCCAATAGAGCCGGCTGAGGCTCTCGACGAAATTCTTCGACACCCCATAGAGGCTGTCGGGACGCACCGGCGCGTCGACGCCGATATGCGCCTCGATCTCGTGATAGCCGATGGCATGCACCGAGGAGGCGTAGATGACGCGCTTCACCCCATGTTTCCGGGCGCCTTCGTAGATGTGGTAGGAGCCGCGGATGCTGGAATCGAGGATGGTCTGCCATTCGCATTCGAGCGGCGCGCCGCCGAAATGCACGATCGCGTCGCAGTCCTTGGTCGCCGCGATCGTCGCTTCCATGTCGGCGAGATCGAAGACGGCTTCCTCCTCGTGCGGCGCGAGATCGCCGAAGGGTTCGCGGCCCGCGAGGCGGATCGTCTTGGCCAGCGGCACCAGTCCTTTGCGCAGCTGTGAGCCGAGCCGGCCGGCGGCGCCCGTGATCAGGATACGTTCGTAATGCGGCATCATTTACTCCACTTGCGCGACGGCGGCGTTGATGCGCGCGATCGCTTCGGTCAGCACCTCTTCGCTGGTCGCGGTCGAGATGCGGAAATAGGGTGACAGTCCATAGGCGACGCCGGGCACCGACGCTACCCGGCCTTCGTTCAGAAGATAGTTGGCTACGGCCGCATCGTCCTCCAGCACGACGCCCTTGGGCGTCTTGCGGCCGATCAGGCTGGCGCAGCCGATATAGGCGTAGAAGGCGCCCTCCGGCGGCGACAGCGTCAGCCCGTTGATCTTCCTGATGCCGTCGACGACCAGGTCGCGGCGCCGTTCGAAGGCCTTGCGGAAACGCGCGACCTCGTCCTGCGGGCCGTTGAGCGCGGCGACGGTGGCGGCCTGCGCGATCGAGCACACCGATGTGCAGGACTGGCTCTGGATCGTCGACATCGCCTTGAGAAGCGGCGCCGGCCCAGCCGCATAGCCGACGCGCCAGCCGGTCATCGCATAGGATTTGGAGACGCCGTTGACGATCAGCGTGCGATCCCTGAGCTCGGGGCAGGCCTTGCCGAAGGAGACGAACTCGCGCCCGTCGAACAGGATGTGCTCGTAGATCTCGTCGGAGAGGACAAGCACCTGCGGATGTTTTGCCAGCACCGCGCCCAGCGCCTGGAGATCGGACCCGGAATAGACCGCGCCGGAGGGGTTGCCCGGCATGTTGAGGAAGAGCCACTTCGTCCGCGGCGTGATTGCCTTTTCCAAGAGCGCCGGCGTCAGGCGGAAGCCGGTGGTCTCCGGGCATTCGACGACGACCGGCGTGCCGCCGAGCAGCTTCACCATTTCCGGATAGGAGACGAAATAGGGCGCCGGCAGGATTGCCTCGTCGCCGGGCTCCAGCGTCGCCATCAGGGCGTTGAAGATGATCTGCTTGGCGCCGTTCGCCACCACGATATCGTCGGCCGTGTAGTCCAGCCCGTTCTCGCGCCGGAATTTGCCGGCCACGGCCTCACGCACTTCGGCTGTACCGGCGGCAGCGGTGTAGAGCGTTTGCCCGGCCTTCGCCGCGAAATGGGCGGCATCGATGATGTGCAGCGGCGTCGGGAAATCGGGCTCGCCCAGGCCGAGATCGATCACGTCGACGCCCTTGGCGCGCAGCGCCTTGGCGGCCTGCGAAGCGGCCATCGATGCGGAGGGCTTCACCACCGAGAGGCGCGAGGCAACATAGCTCATCAGTCGTTCTCCGTGATGTAACCCTTGGACCGGTCGTTGGCCCGCGCGGCGGCATTGCGCTTGGCCGGATCGCCATAGCCGCCGCCGCCCGGCAGTTCGAGGATCAGCCGGCGTCCCGCCGGCACATGCTGCCAGCCCTTGGGGCGCATCTTGGTGCCGTCGTCGAGCTTGACCACGCCGGCGACGCCCGGCTTGCCGCCCTCGCGGCCGTGGGCTGGATGATTGACGCGGTCGAACATGGCGGAAAAGTCGAACTCGTGGCCGTCGTTGGCGGCGATCTCGATGACCTGTCCGAGGCCGCCGCGGAATTCACCATCGCCGCCGGAATTGGGCCGCAGCTCCTTGCGCCAGATGACGATCGGGCCGGTATGCTCCGTGGCTTCGATCGGCATTGTGTGCACGCCCGAAGGGAAGGCCGTCGCCGACAGGCCGTCGAGCCCGGGGCGAGCGCCCATGCCGCCGGAATTGAACATCAGCACCTCGGCGCGGCGGCCGGACGCGCCAGCGACAGGGCGCACGGAAATGTGGATGTTCCAGAGCGCGCCGGCGCCTTCGGCGAGGATTTTGCCGGGCAACGCCTTGGCGAACGCGCCCAGCACCAGATCGGGAACCATGTGGCCGAAGATGTGCCTGAGCGCCACCGGCGCCGGCCGCACGGCGTTCAGGATATTGACCGGCGACGAAACGGTGAAGAAGGCGAGCGAGGCGGCATTGTTGGGGATGTCGGGAGCCACCATGCATTTCAGCGCATAGCAGGCATAGGCCTTGCTGTAGATGATCGGGCAGTTGATGCCCCAGCGGCTCATCGGGTCGGTGCCGGTGAAGTCGACCTCGACATGGTCGTCGCGCACCGAAACCGTCGCTGCCAGCTTCACCGGCTCGTCGTAGCCGTCGGTCACCAGCTCGTTCGACCAGCTTCCCTTGGGCAGCGCCTCGATGCGCTCGAGCATGGCGTCGCGGGTGCGCGAGAAGATGAACTTGCCGAGCCCGTCGAGCGAGGTGAGCCCGATCTCCTTCATCATGTCGACGAGGCGGCGGTGCCCGACCTCGTTGCAGGCGGCAAGCGAATAGAAATCGCCGACGACCTGGTTCGGCTCGCGGACATTGGCGCGCAGGATGCGGACGAGGTCGAGATTGACCTTGCCCTTCTCCGCGAACTTCATGATCGGGATCTGGATGCCTTCCTCATAGACCGACTTGCCGTCGGCGCCGAAGCCGCGGCCGCCGACATCGACGACATGCGCCGTGCAGGCGAAGAAGGCGACGAGCTCGCCGTTGAGGAAGGACGGCGACACCATGGTGATGTCGTGCAGGTGGCCGGTGCCGAGCCAGGGGTCGTTGGTGACATAGGTGTCGCCTTCGAACATCTCCTCGCGCGGGATCGCGTTCATGAAATGCAGCACGGCCTCGGCCATGGTGTTGACGTGGCCGGGCGTGCCGGTGACCGCCTGCGCCAGCATCTGGCCGCGCGGATCGAACACGCCGGCCGACAGGTCGCCGGATTCGCGCACCGAGGTCGAGAAGGCGGTGCGCAGCAAGGTGAGCGCCTGCTCCTCGACCACCGAGATCAACCGGTTCCACATGACCTGCATGCGGATTTCGCCAATATCGCTCATGCGCGGCTGCCTTTGCGGATCAGGAGGATCGCGCCGTCGCTCTGGATGACGGCGTCGAAGCTGGTGGTGACGACGGTGGATGTCTCGCGCTCGACGATGACGGCAGGTCCCGCAATGCGATCGCCGGCGCAGAGCGTGTCGCGCTCGACGATGCCATAGCTGCGCGGCCGGCCACTGACCGGGTCGAACACCTCGCGCGTCGTTGCCGGCTTGCTGGTTTTCGCGCCAGTGGTGAGCTCATGCCGCGCAACCGCGGGCCGAACATCCGTCGCCTTCACCGACCAGGTGACGATCTCGATCTCCAACCCGTCGAGCCCTTCGATGGCGCGGCCGAAGAAGCGCTGGTAGTTCTCCTCGAACAGGTCCTTGAGCTTCACCACCGCATCGTCGCCGAACGGCTCGTCCGCCAGCGGCACGGGGATTTCCCAACCCTGGCCTGCATAGCGCATGAAAGCGGTGATCTCGCAGACGATTTTTCCGCTGGCGCCGCTGCGCACAAACCCTTCGGCGGAGGCTTTGAGGTCGGCGAGGAGCGCGTTCACCTCGGCCGCCTTGAAGCGGGACAGGCGCGTCAGCTTCGACGCCAGCGCTTCGTAGCCGAAGGGCGCCTTGAGGAAGCCGATCGCCGACCCGACGCCGGCGCCGCGCGGCACGATGCACCGGTCGATGCCGAGCTTTTCGCACAGCCTTGCCGCATGCAGCGGCGCGGCGCCGCCAAAGGCGATCATCAGATTGTCGGAGATGTTCTTGCCGTTCTCGACGGCGTGGACGCGCGCGGCGTTGGCCATGTTCTCGTCCACCACCTCGCAGATGCCGAAGGCGGTCGCCATGGCATTCAGCGACAGGCGCTCGCCGACATCGCGCAGGATCGCCTGCTCGGAGGCCGCGGTGTCGAGCCTGATCGCGCCGCCGGCGAAATTGTCGGGATCGAGCTTGCCGAGCACCAGGTCGGCGTCGGTGATCGCCGGACGCTTGCCGCCGCGGCCGTAGCAGGCCGGGCCCGGCTCCGAGCCCGCGCTTTCCGGTCCGGTCTGGATGCGACCCATGGCGTCGACCCAGGCGATCGAGCCGCCGCCGGCGCCGATCTCGATCATCTCGATCACCGGAATGGAGATCGGCATGCCCGAGCCCTTCGAGAAGCGGTAGGTGCGTGCCACTTCGAAGGTTCGTGCCGTGCGCGGCGCATAGTCCTCGATCAGGCAGATCTTGGCGGTGGTTCCGCCCATGTCGTAGGAGACGACCTTTTCGAGTCCGAAGCGCCGGGCGATGTCGGCGGCAAAAATGGCGCCGCCCGCTGGGCCGGATTCAACCAAGCGTACCGGAAATTCCGAAGCGGTTTCCACCGAGATCAACCCGCCGCCGGAATGGATCATGAAAACCGGGCAATCGGCGCCCATGTCCTTCAAGCGCGTCTGCAGGCGGGCGAGGTAGTCGGCCATCTGCGGCCGCACATAGGCGTTGGCGCAGACGGTGTTGAAGCGCTCGAACTCGCGCATCTGCGGCGAGACTTCGGCGCTGATCGAAATCGGGATGCTGAGCTTGCGGGCGAGGATGTCGCGGGCGCGGCGCTCGTGGCCGGGGTTGGCGTAAGCGTGGATGAAGCCGATCGCCACTGAGCCGAAATTGCCCGCGGCGATCCGATCGGCGATCCCTTCGAGCGCGGCTTCGTCGAGCGGCTGCAATTCCTGGCCCTCGGCGCCGATGCGGCCCTTGACCGTGAAGCGGTCCTCGCGCGGGATCAGCGGCGTCGGCAGCTGCAGGTTGAGGTCATATTGCTCGAAGCGGTTTTCCGTCCGCATCTCGATCACGTCGCGGAACCCTTCCGTCGTGACGAGCGCGGTCCTGGCGCCGCGCCGCTCGATCAGCGCATTGGTGGCGAGCGTCGTGCCGTGGATGATGATGCCGATCTCGGCTGCCGAAATTCCGGCATCGCGGATGACCACGTCGATGCCGTCGAGGATCGCCTGCTCGGGCGCCGCATAATTGGTCAGCACCTTGGTCGAGAACATCGTTCCCCTGACATCGAGCGCGATGTCGGTGAAGGTGCCGCCGATGTCCGCGCCGAGACGGATGTCGTCTGATCTGGAGGTCATGCCTTGGCCTTCTGCGAAGCGAGCGCGGCGTCGCGCATCTGGGAAAGGGTTTGCCGGGGCGTGAGCGCTTCGGGCGAGATGGCGATGTCGAGGACCGCGCCGGTCACGGAGTTGAGCGCCCGCTCGAATGCCGCTGCGAAATCCTGTGTTGCCTCGACGCGCTCGGCGTGAAAGCCGTAGGCCTTCGCAAGCGCCACGAAGTCGGGGTTCTCGAGCGAGGTGCCGGAAACGCGGGCCGGATAGTTGCGCTCCTGATGCGCGCGGATCGTGCCGTAGATGCCGTTGTTGATGATGAGCACGATGGGCTGCGCGCCGGCCTGCATGGCGGTGCCGAGTTCCTGGCAGTTCATCTGGAAATCGCCGTCGCCGGCGAAGCAGACCACCGTGCGCTGTGGATACGCGACCTTCGCGGCAATTGCCGCCGGCAGGCCGTAGCCCATGGCGCCGGATTGCGGCGCGAGCAGCCGCGCCTTAGGTCCGAACTTGAAGAACTTGTTCGGCCATACCGTGAAATTGCCGGCGCCGTTGGTGAGGATGACGTCGGCCGGCAAGGTCTCGCGCAGCCAGGCGCTGACCGCGACCATGTCGACCGGGCCGGGCTGCACTGGCGCGGCGAACGTGCCTTCATAGGCCTTGCGCGCCGCAGCGCGCCACTCGGCCCAGCCACCCTTCACCGGCGTCAGCGCCTTGGCGAAAGCATTCGGGCCGGCATGAATGCCGATGGCCGGCACATAGATCTTGCCGATCTCCCGGTCGGAGCCGTGCGCATGGATCAGCTTCTGGCGCGGCACCGGAACGTCGAGCAGCGTGTAGCCGTCCGTCGTCATCTCGCCGAAGCGGACATTGACGGCCAGGATCACATCCGCATCGCGGATCAATGCCTTGACATGCGCCACCATGCCGACGCCGGCCTCGCCAACGAAGACCGGGGAATGGTTGTCGAACTGGTCCTGGTAGCGGAAGGCGGCAATGACGGGGATGTCTGAAGCCTCGGCAAAGGCCTGGAGCGCGGCGCGTCCATCCGCCGTCCAGTTGGCGCCGCCCATGAGCAGCACCGGCCTCTCGGCTGCAGCCAGCATCTCGAGCGCCGCCGTGATGGCATCCTGTGAGGGAGCGGCTTCGAAGATCGAAGGAGGGCCGTTCAGCGGCGCGGCTTCGGTCGCGGTGGTCAACATGTCTTCCGGCAGTGCGACCACGACGGGGCCGGGCCTTCCGGTCAGGGCCGTAGTCCAGGCCCGCGCCACGATCTCGGGAAGTCGTTCGACGTCGTCGATTTCGACCACCCATTTTGCGACGGTCCCGTAGACCGCCCGGTAGTCGATCTCCTGGAAGGCTTCGCGGCCCTTCATGTCGGTGCCGACCTGGCCGACGAACAGGATCATCGGCGAGGAGTCCTGCATGGCGGTGTGGACGCCGATGCTGGCATTGGTCACACCCGGGCCTCGGGTCACGAAGCAGATGCCCGGCGATCCAGTCAGCTTGCCATAGGCGGAAGCCATGAAGGCCGCGCCGCCTTCGTTGCGGCAAAGCACATAATCCAGTTTGCCCTTGGTATCGTGCAGCGCGTCGAGAACGGCGAGATAGCTTTCGCCGGGAACGCCGAAGCTCTTTGTCGCGCCCAAGGCGGTCAGGCACTCGACAAGAAGGCGACCGCCATTGCGGACCATGCTTCGACATCCTCTTAATCCGGCGGCAAGCGGACCGAGCCTGCCTTTCGGATTTATACCTGCACTGCGGCCGGCCGGCGCGAAATCAAGAAATGCGATCGATACGAAAGTTTTTCTTTGCTATGAAATCCGCACCAAAACACCGGGGTTCATCGTGCCCGACGGATCGAACGCATCCTTCAGCCGTGCCATGAGCTCCCGCTCCACCGGACTTCTGTTCCGGTCAGCCATGGCGATCTTGGCGCGGCCGAGCCCATGCTCGGCGGCAAAGCTACCGCCCATGTCGGTGGCCAAAGCTGCCAGCGCCTCGGCGAACGCTGCGGCCTTGCCGTCGAAATCGGCGCGGCCTTCCGGCGGCGACAGATTGTAGTGGATGTTGCCGTCGCCGAGATGGCCGAACGGGTTGATCCGCGCGCCCGGAAGAATGTCGTGGCATCGTTTCGCGCCCGCTTCGATGAAGCGCGCGATCGCGCCCGGCGGCACGGAGATGTCATGCTTGAGCTGCTCGCCTTCCAGCCGCTGGCCCTCCGGCTGTTCCTCGCGCAACCGCCAGAACTGCGCCCGCTGCGCGCCCGAATTGGCCAGCGCGCCATCGACGACCAGCCCTTGCTCCATGCCCCATTCCAGCGCCGAGGACAGGATCTCGTCGAGGGGAACGCGTGTCGAGCCCGACGCCATCTCGACGAGCAGATAGACGTCGCCCCTTGTCTCCAGCTGATAGGCAAGGTCAGGCAGATGCTTGAGCGCCAGCGTCAGGCCGACATCCGAAAAGAATTCGAGGCCGGCGAGGAATTCGCCGGCCTCGCCGCGCAGGAAGGCGCCGAACGAAACGGCCGCCGCGAAGTCGGACATCACCAGGAGCGCGCTCGCCTGCTGCTTTGGCGTGGGATAGAGCCTGAGCATCGCGCGCGTCACGATGCCGAGCGTGCCTTCCGAACCGCAGAACAGCTTGCGCAGCTGATAGCCGGCATTGTCCTTCTGCACCGCGCGAAGACCGTCCCACACCGTGCCGTCCGGCATCACGACTTCGAGGCCAAGGACAAGATCCTGCATCATGCCGAACCGGAACGCGTGACTGCCGCCGGCATTGGTGCCGATCAGGCCACCGATCCTGGCGCTGCCTTCGGCGCCGAGATGCATCGGGAACATCAGCCCATGCGGTTCCAGCGCCTCGTGCAGCCCGGCGAGAACCACGCCCGCATCGACCAGGATAGACCCGCTCTCCAGGTCCGGTTCGCCGATTGCCGCCATGCGCGACAGCGAGACGATCACCGCGTTGGCCTGATCGGCGACGGCGCCGCCGCACAGGCCGGTGTTGCCGCCTTGCGGCACGACTGCCAATCGGGCCTGCCTGCAGGCCTTGACCACCGCGGCCACCTCCGCGGTATTCGCGGGGCGGGCGACCCCCAGGGGCCGTATGCCATAACGGTTGAGCCAATCGCGCTGGTAGGGTTGGGCATCATCGCCCGAAAGCCAGCCTTTCGGCCCGAGTATCTCGCGCAAGGCGACTGTAGGATCGGTCATTGAAATTCCTGCTGATGTGCTGCGCGCGGAACGTCGCATCTCTCGGCATGCCGTTCAATGACCCAGCACCTGCGACAAAAACTGACGGGTGCGCTCGTTTCGGGAGGACGTGAAGAATTCCTCCGGCGGCGCTTCCTCGACGATCTCGCCGCCGTCCATGAAGATCACCCGGTCGGCGACGCGGCGGGCGAAGCCCATTTCATGGGTCACGCAGATCATGGTCATGCCTTCGGCGGCGAGCGTCACCATGACGTCCAGCACCTCGGCGATCATCTCCGGGTCGAGCGCCGAGGTCGGCTCGTCGAACAGCATGATCTGCGGCTGCATGCAAAGCGCCCGCGCGATCGCCACGCGTTGCTGCTGGCCGCCGGAGAGCTGGCCGGGAAACTTCATCGCCTGCTCGGGGATGCGGACCTTCGCCAGAAAGCGCCTGGCCGTCGTCTCGGCCTCCGCGCGCGGCCGCTTGCGCACGATCATCGGCGCGATCATGCAGTTTTCAAGCACGGTCATGTGCGGGAACAGGTTGAAGTGCTGGAACACCATGCCGACTTCGCGCCTGATCCCGTCGATGTTGCCGACATCGTCGTTGAGCTCGGTGCCGAGCACGGTGATGCGGCCGCCTTCGTGTTCTTCGAGCCGGTTGATGCAGCGGATCAGCGTGGATTTGCCGGAGCCTGACGGACCGCAGATGACGATCCTTTCTCCGCGCTCGACGGAGAGGTTCACCTTCCGCAGCGCATGGAACGACCCGTAACGCTTGTCGAGGCCTTCGATACGGACGGCCGGGCCGGATGGGAGCGTCGAATCCAAGTGCGTCTCCCTAGCGTTCGCCGACCGCCATGCGCCGCTCGAGGTAAGCGCCGTAGCGGGACAGGCTGAAGACGAAGATAAAATAGATGAAGGCGATGAAGGCATAGACCTCGACATAGGCGAAGCGCCATTCGCCGGTGCCGTAGGCGGCGTTGCCGGAGGCCAGGATCTCGAAGAAGCCGACAATGACCACCAGCGAGGTTTCCTTGAACGAGATGACGAACTGGTTGATCGTCGCCGGCAATGCGTTGCGCATCGCCTGCGGCAGCACGATGCGGCCGATGCGCTGCCAGTAGCTCATGCCGAGCGCCATGGCGGCTTCTTCCTGTCCCGCCGGAACGCCCTGCATGCCGCCGCGCACGATCTCGGCCTGATAGGCGGAGAAGAACAGGGCGGAACCCAGGATCACCCGGTAGAGCTTGTCGCCCTGCAACCATTGCGGCAGGGCGAAAGGCAGAACGACGGCAAATGTGAAGAGGATCGAGATCAGCGGCAGCGAGCGGACGCCATCGATGATGAGACCGGTGGTGCGCGATATCCAGGGCAGGTCCGAGCGGCGCAGCAGCGCCAGGCAGATCGCCAGCGGGAAGCCGATCAGGCAGGTGGTGACGAAGATGAAGAGGGTAAGCGCCAGCCCGCCCCAGGCCTCCTCGCCGACATAGGGCAGGCCGAGCACGCCGCCCTTCATCAGCACGTAGTAGAGGCCTGTTCCTGCGCCCCAGATGAGAGCGATGCGGCGGCCGGTCCAGAAGGCCGGGATGCAGCTCAGCACCGTCATGACCACCACGCTGACGCAGGCGAGCGCGGAGCGCCATTGCTCCTCGAAGGGATAGAGACCGAACAGGATGATGCGCCACCGGGCGGCGATGACCGACCAGCAGGCGCCGGCCGCCGCCTGACAGGCCTCAGGCCCGCCGGTCGTGGTGAACACGGCCGAGAAGACGGCCCAGTCGAGCAGCTTCCAGACGATGAAAGCCATGATCGTCAGGGATATCAGCGACAGCAGCGCCTGAAGCGGCGTTGCGAAGAAGCGGCGCTTCAGGTCTTCGAGCCGGCTCGGGGCAGGGGGAGCGACAACGACCATCTCCATTTCTGTCATCCCCTCAGCTGATTGCCCTTGAGGGCGATGGCCTTGTTGATGCGGTTGAACACCGCGGCAAGGCTGAGATTGATGGCGAGGAAGCCGGCCATCAGAATGCCGATCACCTCAAGCGTCTGGCCGGAGTGGTTGATCGTCAGCGCCACGATCATGAAGAAGTCGGTGAAGCCCACCGCAATGCCCATCGTGGTTGCCTTCATCAGCCAGACATACTGGTTGGCGAGGATCGGCAGCATTGCGCGCAGCGCCAGCGGCAGCCTGACCAGCGTGAAGACACGCCAGGGGCTCAGGCCCAACGAGAGCGCCGCCTCCATCTGGCCCTTGCCGACGGCCTTGAAGCCGCCGCGCACGATCTCGGCGATGTAGGAGCCGCCGTAGATGGCAATGGCGATTGCCAGCGCGGAGAATTCCGGCGGAATGCGCATGCCGCCCTTGAGGTTGAGGCCTTGCAAGGCGGGGAAGTCGATCAGCGGCAGGTCCGGCAGGCGGCCGAGCGCGAGGATGATGGCTGCGGTGGCCAGCGCGGTCGCAGCTGCGGTGAGTTGAATGCCGACCCGCTCGCCGAATGGTTGACTGAGGTGTGAGGTCCGGCCCAGCCAGAGCGGAAGCGCGATTGCCGCGATCACGCCAAGTATCGCCGCCGCAAACGCGATGCCCGCGACGTTGGGGACCGGCACATAGAGGCCGCGGCTTGTCAGCAGCATGCCGAATGCCTCATGCGCGGCGCGCGGTGTCGGCAGATGCGTGATCAAAGCGTACCAGAAGAAGACCTGCAGGATCAGTGGGATGTTGCGGAAGATGTCGACATAGGTGCGGCCGAGCAGCCGTGCCAACTCGTTCGATGACGTGCGCGCCAGGCCGACGATCGTGCCGACGATCGTCGCCAGGATAAGGCCGGTGGTTCCGAGGAACAGCGTGTTAACGATGCCGATCAGGAAGAACCACCAGTAGGGATCGTTGGCGGTGGCCGGCAGCAGCGAGAAATTCACGTCCCAGCCGGTCGACTTGAACAGGAAGTCGAAGCCGGAGGTGATGCCTTGCTCGGCAAGGTTGCGCCGGGCGATCATCACGCAGGCAAGGACCATCGCGGCGAGTGAGCCGACGTAAAGGGCCTGCAACAGCGCGTTGCGGACCTTCTGATTTCTCAGCAGGCTGACCATCAGGATCTTCCCGAATTGGCGCCGGCTCCGCCGGGCAGGCAGCCGGGCGGAGCTCAAAGCGGATGCGTTAGGAATGGATCAATCGATCACCAGGGGGATCAGTCGATCACCAGCGGGAACAGGACGCCGCCATTGTTCCACAGATTGGTCAGCTCGCGATCCATCTTGTAGGGCGAGTCCTTGCCGAGATCGCGCTCGAAGATCTCCGAGTAATTGCCGACCTTCTTGATCACGTTGTAGGCCCAGTCGTCGGAAAGCCCGAGGCCCTTGCCCATGCCGGGGGTGACGCCGAGGAATTTCGCCACCTGCGGCGAGGTCGGCTTGGCCTTGATCTCGTCGACATTCTTGGAGGTGATGCCTTCCTGCTCGGCGAAGATCAGCGTGCTCAGCGTCCAGTTGGCGATGTCGACCCAGTTGTCGTCGCCCTGGCGCATGATCATCACTTCAGGCTCGACAGCGAGCACGTCGGGCAGGATCACATGGTCCTCGACCTTGCTCTTGGCGATGCGGGCGATGGCGAGCGTAGGCCCCCATTGCGCGTAGAGATCGCAGCGGCCGGAGAAATAGGCCTGCTCGAGCTCCTCGGTCTTCTCGATCAGCACCGGCTCGAGCTTGATGCCGAGCTTCTGGGCGTAGGCGGCGACCTGCTGCTCCTGCGAGGTGCCGGCGGGAATGCAGATCGTGCCGCCATTGGCATCCTTGAGCGATTTCAGGTTGAGCTCCTTATGCGCCATCACCTTGGTCGTGCCGAGATAATAGGAATTGGAGAATTGCAGGCCGAGCTCGGTGTCGCGGCTGAGCGTGCCGCCCGAGGCCTTGATGATGATGTCGACGTCGCCCGACTGCAGCGACGGCCAGCGCTGCGCCCAGCTGATCGGCACGATCTTCAGCTTCGCCGGATCGCCGAACACGGCGGTCGCCACCGCCTTGCAGAGGTCGATGTCCATGCCTTTCCAGTTGCCCTTGTCGTCCACCTCGGCAAAGCCGAGATAGGAGCCGTCATGGCCGGTGCAGTTGAGCACGCCGCGCGCCTTGACGGTTTCGAGCGTCTTGCCGCCGGCGGCTTCGGCCGGTGCTGCCAGATGAATAAGGCCCAGGGCCATGGCTGCGGCCCCCCATTTGATCATTTTCATGTTTGATAGTCTCCACTGTTGAGGTTGTTCCGTTTCTTGTTGTTGGAGCCCCGCTAGACGTCTTACGGAACTCGGTCTCGAAGCCGCTTCTCAGTCGGAAAGCGGGGTCGGTTTCGGCAAGGAGAGCTTGAGGTCGCTGCGCCAGTCCTCCTGGGCGAGCCATCGATGCAGCGCGGCCACCGCCTTCACGCGCAGATGCCCGCGCGGGACGACGAGATAGAAGCCGGGGACTTCCTCCGGCTTCATGTCGGCAATGGCGTCGCGGCCGATCGGTGCGACCAGGGCGCCGGAGCGGAAGTCCTCCTCGGCGTCGATGACGGAAACCAGGCCGACACCGATGCCTTGCAGAGTCGCCCGGCGCATCGTCGCAGCGTCGTCGAAGCTGATGCTGCGGTTGCCGTCCGACAGCTCGACGCCGAGGTGCCGCAAGATATCCGGCCACAGGCGCTTCGACTTGACCGTGTCGAGCAGCGTGAATTTCGTCAGGTCTCGCGCCGAGCTGATCTTCTCGCCGATCGCCGGCGTGCAGCAGATGATCTTCGGATCCGGCACCAGCAGCGTGACTTCGTAGTCGGGCCAGTTGCCGTAGCCCCACTGCACAGTCATGTCGATATCGTCGCGGCCGAAGTCGGGCAGGTCGACCATTGTGGTCAGGCGCAGGTCGGCGCCCGGCAGCATCTCGCGGAAGAGCGAGAGTCGGGGCAGCAGATAATGCGTGGCGAAGTAGGGACTGGCATTGAGGTTGATGCGGTCGCGGTAGTTCGACTTGGTGACGCGGCGCACGCCTTCGGAGAATTCGTCGAAGCCTGCCTTGACGTAGTGCGAGAGCAGGATCGCCGACTCGGTCAGTTCGATCGATCGGCCCTTGCGTTCGAACAGCGTCACCTGAAGCGTGTCTTCCAGGAGCTTGATCTGCTGCCCGACCGCCTGCGGCGTCACCAGCAACTCGTCGGCGGCCTGGCGGAAGCTCTTGTGCTGCACGACCGCGTGGAAGACGCGCAGCGCGTTGAGCGAAGGGAGGCGAAGCTTGCCGGTCATGGTGAATTCCGCCTCCTTTCGTTCGAGACTCCGTCGGTCATGCACTGCCGGATGTCAGCCGCGCCCGGCTGGCCATGTCTGTCAGGCGTAGATGTAACCGCCTGAAACGATGACATTTTCGCCGGTCATGTAGGTGTTCTTGGGCCCACCGGTCATGAGCACCCATTCGGCGATTTCGGTCGGCTCGGCGCCGCGGCCGAGCGGGCTCGCCTTGGCCAGTTCCTCGAGGAAGCCGAGCGCCTTCGCTTTCTCCGTGGCCATGCCGGCCGGCGCGACGGAATTCACCAGGATGCCGTCCTTGGCGACGTGATGCGCAAAGGAGCGCGTCAGGCTGACGACGGCGGCCTTGGTGGCCGCGTAGTGCGCGTTCTGCGGATGCGCCTTGAAGGCGTCGACGGATGTCAGGTTGACGATGCGGCCGCGCACCTGGGCTTTCGGTTCCTGCGCCTGCATATGGCGAACGGCCGCCACCATCATGTGGTAGGTGCCTTTGATGTTGATGCCGTTGGAGGCGTCCCACTCGGCGTCGGTGATTTCGAGCAGCGGCCGGCGCGGATAGATCGCGGCGCAGTTGATCAGCGTGTCGACGCGCCCAAGCTTCGCGACGATGGCGTCGAAGGCGGCGTGGCACTGCGGGCCGACCTGGATGTCGCAGGTCGCCGCCGCCGTAGCCAGGCCCTTGGCTTTCGCCGGTTCGAGCGCGCCCTCGGCGGCTTCCTTGTTGATGTCGATGATGCCGATCTTCGCCGCGCCGGCGTCGACAGCCATCTTGGCCAGAAGGGCGCCGAGACCGGCGCCGCCGCCAACGATCAGAACGGATAGGTCTTTCATCCTGTTTTCCTTACTTGGTGCCGCTCGGCGAAGTCGGCCAGGTCGGCATGATGTCGAAACGGGTGACGTCGGCCCACGCCGGCAGCGCGAGCACGCCGACGACCATCCTGGCCACGTCGTCCGGCTGCACCACTTTGCTGGCGTACATGGCTTCGCGCGCCTTGGCGTCGAGGATGTCGTTGTAGAGTTGCGTCTCGACACGACCGGCGACGATCTCGGTGACGCGGATACCGGACGGGGAGAGGTCGGCGCGCAGCGCGCCGGCAAAACCGGAGATGGCGGCCTTGGTGGCCGCATAGACGGCGATGTTGGAGAATGCCGCGTGGCCGGCGACGGAGCCGGTGAACAAAATGTGGCCCGACTGCCGCTCGCGCATCTGCGGCACGACGAGCCGGGTGAGCAGGATCGCCGCGCTGAGGTTCACTTCGAGGGTGGTGTCGATGTCGGCGATCTTCATCTCGGCGAAATTGCCGAGCGGCGGCATGATGCCGGCATTGTTGATCAGGACGTCGATGGTGAGGCCCGCCAGCACCGATTCCAGCGCTTCGCGATCGGTGACGTCGACGGCGATCGGCACGATGCCTGGGCGTTCGGCCTGCAGTTCCTTAAGCGCCGCCTTGCTGCGACCGACCGCATAGACCTCGTAGCCGGCATCGCTCAAGGCGACCGCCATGGCGCGCCCTATGCCGCTCGTCGCACCTGTGATGAAGGCTGTCGTCACGTAGGGCTTCCCCGGTTGCTTGATGCTCAGTTTGCGGCTTGGGCCGATGCCGCGAAACCAAGAAAAGCAGCAAAAAGGAAAGATAAACTTTCGAAAATGGTTTCGGCGCCCGAAACGTTCCGTGCTGCACGCGTGATCGGCGAGGCCGCAAACCAAAGAAAAACAACGCCTTCAACGGCGAGAGAGCAGGATCCGGCCGCCAGGCGAAGCAAAACATGGCTTTCGCAACCGCGTGACGCTTTGCGTGTTCAGGCTCGAGGCCTATGCCCCTGTCGGCAGCGGCCTTTTCATCCTCGTGAAGAGCGAAGCCGCGGCGGCCTTTTGCTCGGCATCCGTCGCCTCGATCCCCGACGCCTTCGCCAGCGCGCGCACACGACCCAGGCTGTTTTGCAGATGCTTGCGCATGGCTTGCCGGGCCTTGCCGCCGTCCTGCCTTTCGATGGCGTCGACGATGGCTTTATGCTCGCTGTGGATGCGCGCGTAGTAGCTGTCCTTGAGCGCCGGCTCGACCACATAGCCGAGCTGGAAACGCGGCACGATCATCGGCCCGAGATAGGCGAGAAAGCCGTGGATGAATTCGTTGCGCGCCGCCTTGGCGATCGCGAGGTGGAAGTCATAGTCGTAGTGGATCTGGACGGCGGCGGGGTCGGCGTGCCGGGCGTCGATGTCGTCCATCATGACGCGGATATCGCGGGCTTCCTTTTCGGTCCGCCGTTCCGCGCAGAGCCCGGCGGACTCCACTTCGACGCTCAGCCGCAATTCGAGCAAGGCGATGGTTTCCGGCAAGGTCCGCAGCGCCTCGTCCGGGATCGAGAAGTTGCGTGGAGCGGGTGTTTCGCTGACGAACATGCCGCGTCCCTGCTGCGGCACCACCATACCCTCCGAGCGCAGCCGCGCGACCGCCTCGCGCACCACGGTGCGGCTGACATCATATTCGGCGCAAAGCTCCGCCTCGGTCGGCAGTTGCGCGCCAGGCTGCAACTCACCGGAGCGGATTTTTTCGGCCAGGCTCTCCGCCACCACGGTGGAAAGCGGCTTGCGCTTCGTCATTCAGGTTCTTCCGTTCAAGTTCAGATTCGGGATGATGCCCGAACCGGCAGGACCATTCAAACCGCCGCTGTGATGATGAGTTCGACCAGCATGCCTGGCTTGGCCATCCGGCCTTCGCCGGAGGAACGCGCCGGCGCATGCTCCTTCGGCATCCAGGCGTCCCAGACCGTGTTCACCTCGTCGAAATCGCGCACGTCGTCCAGCCACATCTGGACGTGCAGGATGCGGGTCTTGTCGGTGCCGGCCTTGGCGAGCAGCGCGTCGATCTTGGCGAGCACCTCGCGCATCTGGTCGGCCGCGGACTGGCCTGGCCTCGCCACCTGGCCGGTAAGGTAGAGCGTGCCGTTGTGGATGACGCCGTGATGGATTCGGGTGTCGAAGTCGAAGCGCTGGATATCGCTCACGGTATGCCTCTCAGATTGCCGGCGTCTGCCGGATGGGATTGCCCTGCAGGTACTGCGCGTAGGGCGCCTGGACGAGCCAGCCAGCATCGACCGGAAGCGTGACGCCGGTGATCGAGGCGGCGCGGTCGGAGCAGAGGAACAGCGCCGCCTCGGCGACATCGCGCGGCTCGACGAAGCGGCGCAGCGCGGTGGTGGCCTGGATCGCTTCGGGCTTGCGTTCGCCCTTGGCGATCTTCGCCTTCAGCCCGTCCGACAGCGTGTAGCCGGGCGCGACCGCATTGACGCGAACCCCGTGCGGGCCGAGCTCGGCGGCCAGCATCTGGGTGAGCGCCAGCACCGCATGCTTTCCCGGCGTGTAGGCCGGCAGCGACAGCGGCGCGAAGGAGGCGAGCGAGCCGACATTGAGGATTGCGCCGCGCCCGGCGGCCGACATCAGCCGGCCGAACACCTGGCAGCCAAGCAGCGTGCCGCGATAGTTGATGCGCCACATCTTTTCGTCTTCGTCGAGATCCTGGTCGAGCACATGCTTGCCGCTTTGCAGGATGCCGGCGCAGTTGACGACGACATGTGGCGTGCCGAACGTGTTCACGACGCCCGCCGCCAGGGCCTCGACCGAGACGGGATCGGCGATGTCGGTCTGGACGAAGAGGGCGCGCGGCGCGCCGCCGCGCTCGCAGGCATCGGCGGCTTCCTTGCCCCGGGCCGCATCGCGGCCGGCGACGACCACCTGATAGCCATCCTCGGCGAAGCGCTCGGCCATCGCGCGGCCGATGCCGGACGTGCCGCCGATGACGACGGCGGTCGATACGTCAGCCATTGCGGCGGTCCTTCCGCTCGATGTCGAAGAATTCGGCCATGGCCTCGACCTGGAAATCCATCATCGGCCGTCCCGGCTGGATGCGGCAGCCGATCTCCTTCGCCGCCTTGAGCAGCGGCGTCTCGGCCGGCTCCATGATGATGTCGACCACGGTCATCGCCGGCGTCAGCTTGCTCACGTCCATCGGCAGCGGATCGCCGGCCTTCAGCCCTGACGGCGTGGCGTTGATCGCCATGTCCATCCCGGACGGATCGGGCTGGCCGACCTCGATGCGGCAGTTGGGAAAAGTCTTGTTGACCAGCGAAGCGAGCTTTTGCGCGCGTTCCTTATCGATATCGGTCAAACGGATTTCCGCCGCGCCTTCTTCGGCAAGGCAGTAAGTCAGCGATGCGCCCGCGCCGCCGGCGCCGACCTGGAGGATGCGCCTGCCGGCGATCTGGTGCCCGCCCGCCTTCAGCCCCTCGATGAAGCCGACGCCGTCGAAATTGTCGGCATACCAGCTGCCGTCCGCCTGCCGGCGCACGGAGTTGGCGCTTTGCACACGCGAAGCGCGGTCATGAGCCGCCGCGCATTTGTGGTAGACCGGAACCTTGTAGGGCACCGAAATGATCACGCCGCGGATGTTTTCCGCCGCGGTGATGCCGGCCCAGAAAGTGTCGAAGTCCTCCGGGCGGCAGCTCAACGGCACCATCAGGCTGTCGAGCCCCTTTTGCTCGAAGATCTCGTTGAAGATCCCAGGGCTCTTCGCATGGCCCACGGGATGGGCCAGCATGACGAAGACATCGGCCTTGCCGGTTCCACGCATCGGTTATTCCTTTCCATTTGAGAGTTCGTGATCGCCCAGGATTTCGAGGGCCCGCACGAGCGACGAGTGATCCGCCTCCGCGCCGCCGGCTCGGGCCGAACAGGCATTCATCAACTGCTGCGTTGTTGCCGTGCCCGGCAGGGCGACGCCGAGCGCGCGCGCGCTTTCCAGCGCAAGGTTGAGATCCTTCTGGTGCAGCCGGACGCGGAAGCCCGGCGCGAAGGTCCGTGCGATCATCCGCTCGCCATGCACGTCGAGCACGCGCGAGGAGGCGAAGCCGCCCATCAGCGCGCTGCGCACCTTGGCGGGATCGCAGCCGGCCTTGCTGGCGAAGACCAGCGCTTCGGCGACGGCCTCGATGTTGAGCGCGACGATGATCTGGTTGGCGATCTTGCAGGTCTGGCCGGCGCCGTTGTTCTCGCCGATCAATGTGATGTTCTTGCCGAGCCTCTCGAAGATCGGCAGCGCGCGCTCGAACTCGGCGGCCGGCCCGCCGACCATGATGGTGAGGCTGGCCGCCTTGGCGCCGACCTCGCCGCCCGAGACCGGCGCATCGAGATAGCCGGCGCCTGCTTCCCTGATCCTTGCCGCGAACTCGGCCGTGGCGATCGGGCTGATCGAGCTCATGTCGATGACCAGCTTGCCGGCTGAAATTCCCTCCAGCACGCCGTTCTGCCCGAACAGCACGCGCTCGACGTCGGGCGTGTCGGGCAGCATGGTGATGACGATCTCGGACGCCCGCGCCACCTCGGCGGGAGAGGCGGTGACCGTTGCTTTCAGGTCGTTTGGAAGTGGGGAGCGATTGAGGACCGTGACGATCTCATGTCCGGCATCGGCGAGATGCCGCGCCATCGGAGCGCCCATGACGCCAAGTCCGATGAAGCCGATTTTCATACGCAACCTCCCGTACTTCGTCAGACCATCTTGCAGCTCGTCGAAGGCATATGATATAGGACATCATACAAATTTCAATCCATCTCTTCACGGCTGGAGACCGATCGCAAAATGCAGGAGCGCGTCAATTCGCTGAAGGCCGCCGTTCAGGCCGGCCGGGCACATATCGGCATCTGGTGCTCGCTGGCCTCGGCGCTCACCACCGAGATCGTCGCGGGCTCCGGGGCGGGCTGGCTGCTGATCGACGGCGAGCACAGCCCGAACGACCTGCGCAGCATCATGGCGCAGCTGCAGGTCGCGGCGGCGTTTCCCTGTGAGGCGGTCGTCCGCTTGCCATCCGACGATCCCAATCTGATGAAACAGGCGCTGGATGTCGGCGCCCGCAGCCTGATGATACCGAACGTGCGCACCGCCGAGCAGGCGCGCGCCATCGTCGCCGCGATGACCTATGCGCCGGGCGGCTTCCGCGGCTTCTCGGTCGGTCACCGCGCCAACGCGTTCGGCCGCATCGCCGGCTATCACGCCAAGGCGCGCGAGCAGCAGTTGCTGGCGGTGCAGATCGAGGACGAGACCGGTGTGGCCAATGCCGCCGAGATCGCCGCGGTGGACGGTGTCGACGTTCTCTTCGTCGGACCCGGCGACCTCTCCACCAATATGGGTTCGATGGGCAATCCGGGCGCGGACCATGTGCAGGAAGCGATATCGTCGGTGCGCAGGGTCGCCGCCTCGGCAGGTAAGGCCAGCGGCATCCTGGCTCCCGTGAAGGCCGACGCCGACCGTTATCTCGCCGACGGCTTCACGATGGTGGCTGTCGGCTCCGACCTCGGCCTGCTGGCGCGGGGCTCGGACGCCTTGATCGCATCGTTCAACCAGTAGAGCGCGGAGTACAGAAGTGGCGATCCCCCCTTACAAGGCCCCGGCGCGCAACGCCTATGACATCGTCATCGTCGGCGGCGCGGTCGTCGGCTCCTCGACGGCCTACTGGCTGAGCCAGGCGCTGGGCAGCGGCGCCTCGATCCTCGTGGTCGAGCGCGACTCGAGCTACACCTTTTCTTCCACCGCGCTCTCAACCAGCGCCATCCGCCAGCAATATTCCAATCCGATCAATGTGAAGATCAGCCAGTTCGGCATCGAGATCATCCGTGGTTTTGCCGAGCGGATGGCGCCTTTCTACCCGAATGAGCCGGCGCCCGATCTCGGCTTCAAGGAGCACGGATATCTCTATTGCTGCTCGCCCGAGGGGGTGGAAGCGGCGCGCGAACGGGTCGAGCTGCAGCGCAGCCTCGGCGCCCACACCGTCTTCCTCGAACCAGGCGCGTTGAAGGAACGTTTTCCGTGGCTCAATGTCGAGGATCTCGGCGGCGGCTCCTGGGGTTCCCGCGAAGAGGGCTGGTTCGATTCCATGGGCCTGCTGAACGGCTTCCGTCGCGCCGCGCGCGGCAGCGGCGTCGAATATATCGACAATGCCGTGACGGGATTGGACCTCGCCGATGGGCGGGTCGTCTCCGTCCGCCTTGCGACCGGCGAGACGGTTGCTTGCGGAACGCTCGTCAACGCGGCGGGTCCGCGCGCGCAGCAGGTCGCCGCCATGGCCGGCCTTTCCATCCCCGTCGCGCCTTACAAGCGCTACAGCTTCGTTTTTGCCAGCGCCAATCCGATTCCGGGCCGGATGCCCAATGTCATCGATCTCTCCGGCACATTCGTGCGCCCGGAAGGCGAGCTCTTCCTCACCGGCAACACGCCGCAGGGCGACGGGCCGGCAGACTATGACGACTTCGAGATGCATTTCGAGGAATTCGACGACTATATCTGGCCGGCTCTCTGGCACCGCATCCCGGCCTTCGACGCGCTGAAGGTGCAGACGAGCTGGACCGGCCATTACGAATACAACATGCTCGACCACAACGGCATCGTCGGCTTCCACCCGGAGATCAAGAATTTCATGTTCGCCAACGGCTTCTCAGGCCACGGCCTGCAGCAGTCGCCGGCGGTCGGCCGTGCGGTGTCGGAGCTGATCGTCCATGGCGCCTTCCAGACGCTCGACCTGTCGCCCTTCTGCTATGAAAGGATCCCGCGCAACGAGCCGTTCCTGGAGGAAGCAGTGATCTAAAGCGCGTCGCGATCTTTCAGGTCCGCTCCATGCGCTTTAGGTTTTTGATTTTACGCATGTCCTCATCCTGAAACCGGTTCCCGCTTTCGGGAGGCATGCTTTAGTGGGCTTGAGTGTTGGCTACCAAGTATCTTGCTATCCCGGAACGGCGCGAAGGCCGATCAGCGACTTGCTTTCAGCAGCTTGACAGTCCAGCCAATCCTTGGCGCCGCAGTGGTTTGCCGGCATGCGATCGCAAGCAGGCCGATGCACTATGGTGTCGTGGTTTTAATCACCCCGTGCGTCTCTTTACGATCGCGGGCATGGCACTGAGCTGATTGACCATATGGCGAGGAATCCAGGTGACGCGATCACCGGAAAGTTCAACCTCGATATCTTTTTCAAGAAAGACATCCAGAAGAACCCGTATCAACATCACTCCCAGATGCCTTCCCGGGCAAATGTGGATGCCCTTGCCGAAGGTGGTCAGTCCGGCGTGGATCCGGTTGATATCGAAGCGTTCCGGGTCCGGAAACACCGACGGATCGTAATTGCCCGCCGCCCAGAGCATCGTCACGATGCTGCCTGCCGGTATCGTCTTGCCTCGATATGTGAAGTCTTCGAGCGCGTATCTCTTCAGGAAGATGATCGGCGGTTCTATCCTCAGAGCCTCGGCGATCGCCTTGGCGGCGAGCTGTGGGGAAGCTCGGACTTGCGTCATGGCGTTCGGATCTCTCGCCAGGACGCAGAACGTATTGGCCGTGGCGAGCGCCGTCGTATGGAAGCCGTCGACCAAATTGCCGGCGAGCAGTTGCCCAACGGATTTGGGCGCTACGCCCACCGCGAAGGGATCGTCGTCGCTGTGCAGCGTCGCGAGTTTTTCGGCTATTGCGGTTAGATCGGGATCCTTCGCCGCCAATCTGCGGGTCGCCACGTCGTCGAGTATCCGCGCATATTCGGCAAAGGCAAGATCGAGCGCCTGGAGATCGTCGGCATTGCGGCCGAGGCGGAAAAGTCTTGTCATCTCCCGCGTGCAAGCGCCGATCGTTTCTGTCTCGCTGTCCGTCAGATGAAGCAGCGAGCTCCAGAACGAGATCGTCAGCCTTTCAGCGATCGCGGATACGAAATCCAGCGGGCTGGAATGCTGGATCCGGTCAAGGACGGCGTGTGCCGCCTGGCGGCCCACCTTCTCGAGCGCCGCGATCTGCTTCGGGCCAAGCCAGTCGATCAATATCTGCCGGGCAGGGCCGTGAAGCGGCGGATTGAAGGTGAAGACCTGGCTGGAGATGACGTCGGCGACGCCAGATCCAGGCCCCCTTGCAGGGCTGCCATCACTGGTAAATCTTGCAGGATACAACTTGCCGATCGGCAGGTTGCCGATTTGCGGCGCCGTTCCGAATGCCTGCAGGTCTTCATGTCGAAAGACCACGAGCTGGTTCTGGTCGTTACGCAGGAACCGTGGCTCATTCATTCTGAAAATGGTCCTGCAGAACTCCCGGAAGTTGTCGCGGCCGCCCGAAAAACCCGCCTCGGCCAGGGAGGGCAGGTTCGCAATGTCCAGATGATCATTCATGGTTCGGTCTGCCTGTTAGGTCGATCGATGTGCAGGGAACGGGCTGCTTAGCGCTGATGCCACTTGAAGGGATGCGCGTTCGTATGACAAGGTCCAACCAACACGATTTCCATTATTGGCAAAATTAAATCGAGGAACGGGGCGTGACGAAGAGAAATTCGCCGAAGGTGATGATCGTGACCGGAGGCGCTGCCGGTATTGGGGCTGCGATCGTCAAGCTGGCGATAGAGCAGGGCCACAAGGTCGCGATCGCGGACGTCGACATCGCCGCCGCAAGGCAACTGGCGGCGTCGCTCGGCGAAAGCGCGCTGCCTCTCGACCTCGACATATGTTCCGAAGCGCGTTGGAAGGCGGCGGTGGAGGCGACGTGCAGGCATTTCGGCCGGCTTGATGTTCTGGTGAACAATGCCGGCGTGGCCCACCCGGGTCCGACCAGGGACGTGCCGCTGGAAGCGCATGAGCATACGCTGAGGGTAAATGCGCTGGGGCCGATGCTCGGAAGCCTTGCGGTCCTGCCCTATTTCCGGGCGCAGGGATCGGGGCACATCGCCACGGTCTGCTCGATGACGGCGTTTCTGACCCTTCCGGGGCTCGTCAGCTATGCAGCCTCGAAGCATGCGCTGCGCGCGATGCATCTCGGCCTGGCGTTGGAAGAGCGCGGCTCGCCGGTCGATTTCACGATCGTCCATCCCGGCGCCACCGAAACGGCGATGCTCGAGCTGGAAGCCGAGAAAGGGGTGGCGGTGGCCTTTTCCCGCGAACCCGCGGCCCCCGAGGAGATCGCCGCAATCGTCTTGAAGGCGATACGCGACAAGAAGGCGGAAGTTTGCATACCGGCCGCCCGCGGCCGCGTCGTCAAGGCGATCGGCGCCAATCCGCGCCGGCTTTTCGAGCTAGTCGAGAAAAACGAGCAGATCGGCGCGACGATGCTTGCGTCGCGTCGCGCCAGGTCGAAGTGATCGAACGGATCCCGGCCGCCGCGGCCGCCCGCTATCAACCGCCGGAGTTCCGGAAACCCGCTTATGATGGATCAAAACCGTGATCGCTGATGCTGCCGATATGTCTGCCGAAACAGGTCCCGCCGCGATCGCCGAAGGACGGATCCCCGGCATCGCCGCGATCGAGGACGCCGCCCGCAGGCTGGCTCCGATCCTGCTCAAGGTTCCGCTCATGGAGAGCGAGCGGCTGAACGAGCGTGTCGGCGGCCGGCTGCTGGTCAAGGCCGAGACTTTGCAGCCGACCGGAAGCTTCAAGGTGCGCGGCGCCTGGAACCGCATATCGCGATTGTCTTCCGACGAGCTGGCGCGCGGTGTGCTGGCGTTGTCGTCAGGCAATCACGGGCGCGCTGTTGCCTGGGCCGCGAGGGCTGCCGGAGCGCGGGCCGTGATCCTCATGCCCGCGGACGCGCCGCTCAACAAGATCGAACAGACGCGCGCCCTGGGCGCCGAGATCGTCGCCTATGATCGTCGCTCGGCCGACAGGGCGGAGCTTGTCAGGCATTGGCGCGAAAGCCAGGGGCTTGTCTATGTCCCGGCATTCGATGACGCGCATATCGTCGCCGGCTCCGCGACGATCGCTTACGAGGCTGCCAGGGAGGCTGCCGCCTCGGGCGTTCGCATCGACGGCTTCGCCGCCGCATGTTCCGGGGGCGGTCTGATCGCCGGAAGCGCGCTTGCGCTGGCTGTCCTGTCGCCCGCGACTGAAATCTGGGGAGTCGAACCGGCTGGCTATGACGACACGGCGCAGAGCCTTGTTCGCGGCCAGCGCGTCAGCGTGCCCGCATCCGGGGAAACGATCTGCGACGCGCTGCTGTCGCTGACCCCGGGCGAGTTCACCTTCGAGATCAACAGGAGGCGGCTGTCAGGCGTCATCACCGCAACGGATGACGATGCAAGGCACGGCATGCGCGCCGCGTTCGAGGCGTTCGGATTGGTGACGGAGCCAAGCGGCGCGCTTGCTCTGGGCGCCCTGCTGGCCGCGCGCGACAAGACCGAAGGACGCACTTTCGTCGTCGTTCTCAGCGGCCGCAATGTGGATGAAGACCTTTTCGCCCGGCAGTTGATGGAAGCCGCGCGGGCAGCATGAAGCCGTGCCGGGCCTTCGCCCGGCGCTCGATCCAAACGCGTCCGGCCGACATGGCGTGGCGCTGTCCCATTTGAAGGATGTCGAAGGTCCTATGCGCGTCGTTACTGACAGGCTGGTATACCCGGAAGGCCCCGTCGCCATGCCCGACGGCTCCGTCATTGTGGTCGACATCGCCGACGAAAGCCTGAAGCAGGTGTCCGCCGCCGGAGAGGTGTCGGTGATCGCCAAAGTGCCCGGAGGGCCGAACGGCGCCGCGCTCGGCCCCGACGGCAGGGTCTATATCTGCAACCATGGCGGCGTCGATTGGATAGAGGTTGAGCCCGGCCGGCTGCGCAGCGGGCCGCAGCGCGCAAACTATGAGACGGGGAGCATCGACGTCGTCGACCTGACCAGCGGGCGGCTGCAGCGCCTCTACGACCGGTGCGGCGAATATCCGCTGCGCGGGCCGAACGATCTGGTGTTCGACGGTACAGGCGGCTTCTGGTTCACCGACATGGGCAAGCGCCGGCGGCGCGACATGGATCTCGGCGCGGTCTATTGGGCGGCCGGCGACGGTTCCGAGATCAGGGAAGTCATCGCCGGTCTCATCTCGCCGAACGGCATCGCCTTGTCGCCCGACGGCAAGACGCTCTACGTGGCCGAAACCTATACCGGACGCATCTGGTCGTGGACGGTCGAAGGCCCGGGGCGGGTCGGCAAACGGTCCTGGCCCTCGCCGGCGGGAGGAATGCTCTTTGCCAGTCCCGGAGGGCTCGCCCGCTTCGATGGACTGGCCGTCGCAGAGTCCGGCGCGGTCTGCGCGGCGGCGCTCGATCTGTGCGCCATACTGGAGTTCAGGGGTCTTGGCAGCCAACCTGTCGTGCATCCCGTGCCCGATCTCCTCGTCACCAATCTGTGTTTCGGCGGGGCCGATCGGCGGACGTGCTTCGTGACGCTTTCGCATCATGCAAGGCTCGTCGCGCTGGACTGGCACGAAGCCGGCTTGAGGCTCCACCACTCGCTTTGAGCAACCGCGCTTCGGCGACCGGCGTTTGAAGGCGCTGGTCCACCGGAAAGCGCAAGAAAATCGACTATTCGCCGCGGCAAGGCCGCAGGATGTACAGGCGTCAGCCATGAACAACGGGGTGCTCGATGAGCGTCAGGATCGCCGTAATCGCCGATGACTTCACCGGCGGGCTTTTTGTCGCCAGCAATCTGGAGAAGCTCGGCATTCCGGTCTTCTATGTTTGCGACACGGCCGTTCTGCATGAGGCGGCCGATGGCGAGGTTCTCGTCATCGCGACCCGGCTGCGATTCATGCCGCCGGCGCGGGCGGTCGCGGCGCTCGACGGTTTGACGACGATGCTCGACGAGATCGGCGTCGAGCATATCTTCTATAAATACTGCTCGACATTCGATTCCACCGACGAGGGCAATATCGGCCCTTGCGGCGATCTGCTCATCGGGAAGTACGGGCAGCGGCGCCTGGTGTTTGGACCTGGCTATCCCGACCTGCGCACTTACGTGCACGAGGGATACATGTTCTACAAGGACCGCCTGATTTCGGAATCGATCAAGCGCTCCGATCCGATCACGCCGATGAACGACCCCGACATGGCCAGGGTGCTGCAGCGCCAGACCGCCGAGACCGTCGGGCTTTTGCCGCATCGCGTCCTGCATCGCGGTGTCGAATTCGCGCGCGGCTATGTGGACGATCAGCAAGAGAAGGGAGTGCGCTACTTCCTCATGGACTGCGTCGACAATGACGATGTCGCCACCGGCGCGACGATTTTCCGGCACGACCACATCACCACCGGAGCGGACGCCCTGGCGATCGAGCTGATTTCGCAATGGACGTCCGAGGATGCCGGAACCCGCCATCGGACCCCGTCGCCGGTGGCTCGCGCTGAGGGTGGTGAGGTCGTGCTGGTGGGAAGCTGCAGCGGCGTCACGTTGCGGCAACGCGATCATTTCGCGCAAGATAATCCGATGCTGGACATCGATATTTGCGAGGCGGATGAAGATATCCTGACGGGGCGGGCGCTTGCCTGGGCGGACGAAAAGCTCGGCGCCGGCCAGCCGATCGGCTTTTCGGTCGCCGGGGATGTCGCGTCGGTTGCCGATGCCCAGGCCAAGTTCGGCATAATGGGCGCGGCGCGCAAGGCCGAAGCCATCCTGGCCGGCATAGCCAGGGGCTTGGGCGGGAGGGGTGTCCGCAAGTTCGTCGTTTCAGGCGGCGAAACGTCGGGTGCGATCGTCGAAGCGCTCGGCATTCAAAGCATGCAGGTTCTTCCATTCGACGAGCTTGGCGCGGGTTCCTGCATCTCTCGCGATGCGCGGCGGATTTCGTTGTTTCTGAAGCCGGGGAAGATCGGGGCCGAGGACGTCTTCTCGGCGGCCCTGGAAAAGATGCGCGCGCCCTGAACGGCCCGGGAATCGCCGTCACTGGCGCGCGCGTCAACGGATCCCCGGCGGATTGGCCGGCTTGATCCGGCGGACGCGCTCCCGCAACACGGTCAGCAGGCCGGCGCTCGCGATCACTCCAACCCCGATGATAGCCAGCAAATCGGGATACTCGTGAAAGACGATGATGCCGAAGAACATCGCCCAGCCAAGCTGTGAATAGGCGACGGGCGCGATCTGCGTGGCGTTGCCGTATCGCGCGGCACTGACGAAAGCCCATTGGCCGAGGCCGACGCAAAGACCTGAAAGCGCCATCAGAAAGAGGTCATGCAGGGAAGGTGCGCTGAAACCTCCGAGCAGCATGCCCAGGCCGTTGATCGAAACCAGGTAGAGGAACAGCATCCCCAGAATGCTGGTCTTCTTCGCGGACGAGCCGAGGCTGCGCATTATTATGATCGACGTGCCGGTCGAAAAGCCGGCGACCGCGGCGCTCAGATGTCCGAGATGAAACGCCTGGAAGCCCGGCTTGACCGCGAGCAGGACGCCGGCAAATCCGAGCATGACGGCGAACCACCGCCAGAGCCCGACATGCTCCTTCAGGATCAGCACGGACATGACCGTGACGAAAAACGGCGCCAGGAAGATCAACGAATAGGCGTCGACCAGAGGGATGGTCGTGAAGGCGTAGATCGCGCACAAACTCGACAGGACGCCGCATAGAGCGCGAAAATGCACCGGCCAGGGCCGGCTCATCTTCCAGAACTCCAGCCAACGCTCGTTCTCGTGGCGGGTGGCCAGAAGCACGATCGAGGCCGACAGGTTTTCGAAAAAACCGATCTCGAAAACGCTCAGCGGCCCGTGCAGCGCCTTTGTGAACGCGTCGGAGGTCGAAAAGCAGGCATAGGCCGCGAAGGCGCAAATATAGACATTGGTGAAAACGGATTGCCGGATCGGCATCGAATGCGCCTGCGTGTCGATTGGATGCCGGGGCTCGCCGGCCGGCCGCCATCGGGCCTGCCGGCCGGATGGCGGTATGCCCGCCGGTCTCAGATCGACTTCGCCTGAACCGCCTTCTCGGTCTCGCGCAGGGCCTTCTGCAGCTTGGCGCCGATTTCCTCGACGTCGTTGTCATCGATGATCAATGGCGGACAGAAGCCGACGGTGTCGCGCATCGCGCGCACGACAAGGCCGTTTTCATAAGCGATGGCGGCCAGGCGCGCGCCGATCTGGCGCGCGGGCGCGAAAGGCGTGCCGGTCGAAGGATCCTCGACGAGTTCCACGCCGTACATCAGGCCGACGCCTCGCAGATTTCCGACGATCGGCGAATCCTTCGTCACCTCGGCAAGCTTCTGGTGCAGGCGCGCGCCGATCTTGCGGACATGCGGGACGATGTCGAGTTCCTCGTAGATCGCGATGGTTTCGGCCGCCACGGCGGCGCCCACCGGATGTGCGGCATTGGTGAAGCCGTGTCCGAAGGAGGTGCCGCTCTCATTGTAGCGTTCGACGGCTTCGAGGATCTTCGGCGATACCACGACCGCGGCGAGGGGAAAGTAAGACGAAGTGATGCCCTTGGCGAGCGACATCATGTCCGGCGTCATGCCGACCGTCTCGCGCCCGAACCAGTTGCCGGTGCGGCCGAAGCCGCAGACGACCTCGTCGTCGAGACAGAGGATGTCATATTTTGCCAGCACCTTCTGGACGGCTTCGAAATAGCCGGCCGGGGGCGGAATGATGCCGCCGCCGGCTATCACCGGTTCGGCGATGAAGGCCGCGATGGTGTCGGGACCCTCGCGCAGGATCATGCGTTCCAGCTCGCCGGCCAGGCGGCTCACGAACTCCGCCTCGCTTTCGCCCGGCAGGCGTACTCGATAATTGTTCGGGCAAAGCGTATGGATGAAACCGGGCAGCGGTAAGCCGAACTCGCGGTGCATCATCTCAAGCCCGCACATCGATCCGGCCACGATTGTCGACCCATGGAACGCCCGGTCGCGGGCGATGATCTTTCGCTTGGTCGGCTTGCCGCGCGATGCATGATAAAGCCAGGCCAGCTTGACCATGGTCTCGTTGGCTTCGGAGCCCGAGGTCACGAAGAACGTCTTGCCGCCCGCCATGCCTGTCAGTTCGACCAGCTTTTTGCTGAGATTTGCGGCCTTCGGATTCGTCCGGCCATAGAAGCTATGGTAGTAGCCGAGCTCTTCGTACTGCGTCGCCGCGGCGCGGCCGAGGCGCTGGTTGTTGAAGCCCAGCGACGCGCACCAAAGCCCTGCCATGGCGTCGATATAGCGCTTGCCGTTCTCGTCGATGACATGGGTTCCATCGCCCTTGACGACGATATAGGCGCCCTCGCGAGACAAGGCCTGAGGATTGGTCTGCGAATGCAGATGATAGGCGAGATCGGTGGCGTTGGTCTCGGATTGCGTGTTGGAAGGCAAGGGGCAGCTCGACTGTTGGTGTGAAAGCTTTCGGCAGATTAATCGAAAAAAATCCAGTATCAATCATCACGCCCCGGCAACGCTTGATCCACGTAAGATCCCGCTGGGGTGGGTCTAAGGCGCTGGTGTGTTTCACCGTTTCACGGAAACGGCGAAACGCCCCACCTCTTTGTTTTACGCAATTCCGGGCGGAAAACCGCCCACACTTTTCCTGGAATTGCTCCGGGACAATGTGAGGCGGTCCTTTCAAGCCGCGGCCGCCGCTTCCTTGATCATGTTTCTGGCGATCAGGATCTGCTGGATCTGCGTCGTTCCCTCATAGATGCGAAACAGCCGGACGTCGCGGTACGCCCGTTCGATGCCGTACTCTTCCATATATCCCGCACCGCCATGGATCTGGACGGCGCGGTCGGCGACGCGGCCGACCATCTCGCTGGCGAACATCTTGCAGCACGCCGCCTCCGTGGAAACATTTCCGCCTCGGTCCTTCGCGCGGGCCGTCTCCAGCACCATGCATCTGGCGGCGTAGCTTTCCGCCCGGCTGTCGGCGAGCATGGCCTGGATCAACTGGAACTCCGCGATCGGCTGCCCGAACTGCTTTCGCTGCATGGCATAGGCGAGGCTGTCGGCGATAAGCCGTTCGGCCATGCCGACACAGAAGGCGGAAATGTGCAGGCGGCCCCGGTCCAGCACCTTCATTGCCGTCTTGAACCCCTGGCCTTCCTTGCCGCCCAGCACGCTGGAAGCCGGCACCCGGCAATCCTCGAAAATCACGTCGCAGGTGTGCGAGCCGGCCTGGCCCATCTTCTTGTCGATCTTGCCGAGGGACATGCCGGGCGCGCTCCGTTCGACCAGGAATGCAGTCACGTCCCGTCCCGGCTTGTCGCCCGTGCCGGTTCTGGCGAAGACCGTGAACAGATCGGCATAGGGTGCGTTGGTGATGAAGCGCTTGGTGCCGTTGAGGATGTATTCCTCGCCGTCGCGGCGCGCCGTCGTCCACAGCGACGCCGCATCCGATCCGGCCCCCGGCTCCGTCAGCGCGAACGAACTGATGATCTCGCCTGTCGCCAGCTTCGGAAGATACGCCGATTTCTGCTCTTCCGTTCCGTCCATGATCAGGCCCTGCGAGCCGATGCCGTTGTTGGTGCCGATGACGGAGCGGAACGCAGGCGACGTGTGGCCCAGCTCGAAAGCGATATGGACCTCCTCCTCCATGGTCAGGCCAAGTCCGCCATACTCCTGAGGGATGGAGAGGCCGAAGAGGCCGAGGTCGCGCATCTCTTGCCTGATCTCCGCGGGGATATTGTCGGCCAGGGCAATCTCGGCCTCCAGGGGGACCAGGCGCTCGCGAACGAAGCGCCGCACCGTTTGCCGGAGTTGCTCGAAGAGGTCTGCGTCAAGAGCCATGGAGTTGCTGCCTCGGAATGTTCGCGCATTCGGTGTTCGCACAGGCGCGGCCTAGCCGCCCCCTTTGCCGGTGGACGGCGTCAGCGGTCGTTGCGGCCGAGCGCCAGCATCTCGTCGACGATCGACAAAGTGAGCTCGGGCTGTTCGAAATACGGCAAGTGACCGCATTGCCGAAAAGCATGGAGGCCGACGCGCCCCGGCAGCGAATGACAATGAGCGAACGGGATGATCCTGTCCTGGATGCCGAACACGATGCGCATGGGGATGCGGAGCCGTTCCAGGTCGGGGCGGATCGAGAAGGTCTGCGTGCCGTCGCAGAAATACCGTTCGGCAAGGTTGGCCAGGGCGCTGGACAGGCTGTCGTCCTTGCGCTGGTCGGCGACGCTGCGAATGAAGGCTTCCGAAATCTGGCGGGGATCGAACACAAGTTCCTGGAGCCAGGGCAGAAGGCTGGACGGCTGCCTCGCCGCGACGAAGCCATGGATGAACGGCTGGCGTATTTCGGGGCCAAGACCGGCCGGCGAAATCAGCAAAAGCGAGTCGGCTCTTGTCTGTCCGCGGGTGGCCAGTCTGGCCGCGACGGCGGCGCCGAAGGAATGGCCGACAATCGTTGCGTGCTCGATGCCTTCGGCAGCCAGACGCTGCTCGACCATCGCGCAGATCGCATCGAGATCCTCCGGGACTGTCCGTGTCGACCGTCCATGTCCGGGCAAGTCGAGGGCCAGCATTCGCGCCTTGGGCCGGCCCGCGGCCAGAAGGCCGCGCCATGCATTATGATCGGAGGCAAAGCCATGCAGGGCGACGAGCGTTTCGGCGCCTTCCCGCTGCAGCCAGGCGGCGTGCAGTCCATCTTGCCGCGCGCCGCTTTCCTGCATCCAAGAGGACTTTGAAACGACAGCCGGCGCGTCGGCGAGCGATCGCTTGCCGAGCACGTCACGTTTCTGGATCCGCCCTTTCGGTCCCGATCCGGCGATGCCGTGAAGATCGATCCGGTGCTGCGCGGCAATCCGCCTTGCCAGGGGCGTGGCCACGATACGCGTCGAGGCGGGATTCGCCTGCGGCTGCGCCGGCGCTCCATTTCGGTCGGCCGATTGTGCCGGCGCCGCGACAGGTTTGCTCCCGGCTTCGATCTGCTCGCCGCTTTCAAGGATATGGCCGACGATCTCGCCGACCTGCACTTCCTCACCGGCGGCCCGAGCATGCGCGACGAAGCCGGATGCCGGAGCCTCCACCTCGACCGCGGCCTTGTCGTTGTCGATCTCAAACAGCGCGTCGCCCTGCGCGACTTCGGCGCCGTTGTCCTTCAGCCAGCGGCCAATGCTGCCGGTGTCGGTCTCCAGGCTGACCTTCGGAAAAATAACGGCAATGGCCATGGAATTGTCCTTGGTTGGCTAGTCCCGTTGGACCATCGCGGCAATCTGCTCGCCCATCGGTGGCAACGTTGCGCCGGTCAGCCGGTACTGCAGTTCTGCGAGCAACGACTTCAGCTTGGGCACGAAGACGGAGATGCAGGCCTCGACGGGGGCAAGGTCCTTGATGCCGCCGCAGGTGATGGCCACGAGTTGGGATCCATCGCTCGGCCTGAAAGGCACGCCGACGGCGTTGATGTAGCTGTACCAGTCGCCGAACGAGGCGACGTAGCCATGCTTGGCGTAGCTTTCGAGCCCGCCGTCGATGGCGCGGCGTATCTTATCCCTGCTGTCCGGGTTGTTCTCGACCAACTGGCTGATGACGCGGTCCTGCAGGCCTTCCTCCATGGCGGCCAGATAGGCCAATCCCATCGATGTCTGCCAGATCGGCAGGCGCGAACCGACGTTGAGCCGGAGCGTGACCGGTGTCTCGGGCCGGCAGTTCGAGACGTAGACCATCTCCAGCCCATCACGCATGCCCATGGCGACGGCCACGCCGGTTTCGAAGGCCAGGGTCTGCATCAGCGGCTTGGCCATGTAGACCACGGCGCTGCTGCTCAGGCCGGAGTAGCCGAGCGATACGGTCGCCGGCCCGATGGAATATCGCCCCAGGAGGGGGTCGTAGAGGAGGTAGCCGAGGCCGACCAACGTGTAGGTGAGGCGCGAGATCGTCGCCTTGGGCAAGCCGGTCCGCTCGATCAGTTCCTGGTTGCCGAGCGATGTGTCGGCCGGCGTGAACGCGCGCAGGATCTGCAGGCCGCGCACCAGGGCGGACGAATGCTGTCCCTGATCTTCATTCGATGGCGCCGGTATGGGTTTGTTGCGTTTTCGCATGCTGCCTCCCAACAGCGAATATGGCCCGTCAGGCTCTTGGTCGGGCGCCCACCCTATCAGTCGCAACGGGCGGCCGACAGGCCTCGCAACGAAATTTGGAACTTAATTTCATTTCTATTGACTGGTGTTGACCACCTTGTCAATATCGCCGGACTCTCGCCCAAAGCGTGGGGCGAAACGGTACGCCACGGGACGACGGATGCTCAACTACATCGTCAGACGCAGCATCGCGATGCCCTTCATTTTGCTGGGGATCGTCACGATGGCATTCCTGCTGACGGCCATCACCAAGGGTGATCCGCTGACGGCCGTGGTCAGCGAGCAGCAGCTCAACAATCCCGAGATCGTCGCGGCCGCGCGGCAAAGATGGGGACTCGATCGTCCCTTGCCGGAACGGTATCTCATCTATGTCGGCAACCTCCTTAAAGGGGACATGGGAACGTCGTTCGTCACCCGTCGCCCGGTCTCGACCGATCTGATGGCCCGGCTGCCGGCCACGTTCGAACTGGTCATCTCGGCGATGATCATCGGCAGTGTCATCGGCATCGTGTTCGGGCTTCTCGCGGCATACTACCGGGACACTGCGATCGATCAGAGCGCACGCATATTTTCGCTTTTCGGATCGTCGGTCCCGATCTTCTGGCTGGGCCTCGCGCTGCTTTTCCTGTTCTCGGTCAAATACCAGATCCTGCCGGGACCGGGCCGCATCGATCCCAGGATGTCGCCGCCGCCCGTGGTGACCGGTTTCATGACCATCGATACCTTGCTGGCCGGAAACCTCGCCGCTTTCAAGGATGCGCTCAGCCATCTCATCTTGCCCTCGATCGTGCTTGGCTGGACCGTTGCGGGAACGATCTCGCGTCTCGTCCGCGCCAACATGCTCGAAGTGATGGAACGCGAATTCATCCTCACCGCGCGCGCCAAGGGCGCGGGGGAATTGCGAGTGGTGCTTCGCCATGCGTTCCGAAACATCCTGGTGCCGGTGCTGACGGTGATCAGCTATTCCTTTGCCTATCTCATCACCGGCGCCGTGCTGACCGAAGCCGTGTTCGCGTGGCCCGGCATGGGAAGCTACGCCGTGACGGCAGCCCGCTCGCTCGATTTCCCGGCGATCATCGGCGTGACCATCGTCGGCGGCGTGATGTTCCTGATCACGAACCTTCTCACGGATATCGCCTACGTGCTGGCCAATCCGCGCGTGCGCCTGAACTGAGAGAGATGCCATTGTCTTCGGTTCAAGCTTCATCACCGGCGCGCCTCCGCCTTCCCGAGTGGGCTTCGCCCGCTTTTCTGGTCGGCGGTGTCGTCGTTCTCTTCTGGCTCGTCGCCACGCTCTTTCCGACATGGCTCGCGCCCTACGATCCGCTCAAGCTTGCGGGGCGGCGGCTGCAGGCGCCGAATGCGAGCTATCTGCTCGGAACCGACGCCCTTGGTCGCGACGTGCTTTCGCGCACGATCCATGGCGCGCAGCATTCGCTGCCGATAGCGCTGCTGGTCGTGGTCAGCGCCGTTGTGATCGGGTCGGCCGCCGGCGCGATTTCGGGTTACAGGGGCGGCATCATCGGCGCCGCCATCATGCGGCTTGTCGATATCACCCTTTCCTTCCCGCCGATCCTTCTCGCAATGGCTGTCGCGGCCTCGCTCGGCCCGGGGCTTGGCAACGCGGCGATCGCGATGGTCGTCGTCTGGTGGCCGGTCTATGCGCGGCTGATGCGCGCCCAGGTGCTCGAGGTGCGCGAGCGTGAGCATGTCGAGGCCGCGGTCGCGGCGGGCGCCGGTCATTTCCGCATCCTCACCAAGCACATCCTGCCGCTCTGTTGGACGCCGATCCTGATCAGCGCGACGATGGATCTCGGCCAGGTCATCCTGCTTGCGGCCTCGCTCAGCTTCATCGGGCTCGGCGCAACTCCGCCCACCCCGGAATGGGGCGCCATGATTTCGGACGGCGCCACCTTCTTCTACAGCTGGTGGATCGCATTCGGGCCGGGCATGGCCATCCTGACGGCGGTGCTGGGCTTCAATTTCATCGGCGACGGCCTGCGCGACTATTTCGATCCGAGGTCGTCCAAATGAGTGTTGCCGACGCCAAAGGTCCTGCTTCGGCAAGCGAGCCGCTGCTGCGCATACGCGACCTGAAAGTGGGCTTTTCCTCGCATGGCAAAACGTTGCCCGCGGTGCGTGGCCTCGATGTCGAGCTCTCCAAGGGGGAAGTTCTCGGCATTGTTGGCGAGTCCGGCTCGGGCAAGTCGCTCGGCATGCTGGCGTCGCTCGGGCTGCAGGCGCGAAACGCCGTCGTCAGCGGCTCCGTCGTCTTCAAGGGACAGGAACTGATCGGCCGTCCGCGTCGCGACATGCGCGCGCTTCGCGGCTCGGAGATCAGCATGATCTTCCAGGATCCGCTGTCGTCGCTCAACCCGGTGATGACCGTCGGCGATCAGATCCGCGAAGCGCTTCTTCTCCACACCAAAAGCATGACGAAGGCGCAGGCGACCGCGCGGGTGCTCGAGCTCCTGCAACTGGTGGCGATCCCGCAGCCGGACCGGCGGATCAATCAATATCCGCATGAATTCTCCGGCGGCATGCGCCAGCGCGTGATGATCGCCATGGCGATAGCCAACAATCCCGAACTGCTCGTCGCCGATGAGCCGACGACGGCCCTGGACGTCACGGTCCAGGCCCAGATCATGCGCATGCTGCGGGATCTCAAGGAGAAGCTCGGGCTGGCTCTCATCCTGATCACCCACGATCTCGGCGTCGTCGCCGGGCATGCCGATCGGGTCGCTGTGATCTATGCCGGACTGGTGATCGAGGAGGCCGAAGTGCGGGAGCTGTTCGCCAATCCGCGTCACCCCTACACGCGGGGACTGATAGCCTCCATTCCGAAGCTGACGGCTTCAAAGGACAAGCTCTATTCGATCCCCGGCGCGCCGCCGATGCTTGGCGCGCTGCCCGAGGGATGCGCCTTTCATCCGCGCTGCAGCTTTGCCCAGGACGTGTGCCGAAAAGTTGCGCCTGCGACCATTGAGCTTGGGCGTCACCGCGCCTCCTGTCATTTCGCCGAAACGCTGCCGCCCTGGGGCGAGTCGGCCCGAGCGGCGCAATCCGAAGAGCCCGCACATGGCTGAAGTCTCAAATCCAGCCGCGGACGGCGTGGCGCCGGGCGCCGCCTTGTCCGTGCGCAATCTTTCCAAGGTCTTCCCGATCCTGGGCGGCAGCCTGGTGCGCCGTGAGGTCGCGCAGCTAAAGGCCGTCACGGATATCTCGTTCGATCTCGATCCCGGCGAGACACTGGGGCTGGTCGGTGAGTCCGGCTGTGGCAAGTCGACCCTCGGGCGATGCCTGCTCAGGCTGATCGAGCCGACCTCCGGCAGCGTGACGCTGAACGGCACGGACATCGTCTCGCTCGGCGCGGAGCAGATGCGGCGGATGCGCAGACATCTGCAGCTCGTGTTCCAGGATCCCTATGGCTCGCTGCATCCGCGCATGCGCGTCGAAGACAGTGTCGCGGAGCCGCTGCGGATCACGACGATGAGCCGCTCGCAAAGGCGCGAGCGGGTGCTGGAGATGCTGGATCTCGTCAGTCTCAGCGCCGCGCATGGCAGGCGCTATCCGCACCAGTTGTCGGGCGGCCAGCGCCAGCGCGTGGTGATCGCCCGCGCCCTTGCATTGAAGCCTGAAGTCCTCGTCCTCGACGAGCCGGTTTCCGCCCTCGACGTCTCGGTCCAGGCGGGCGTGCTCAATCTTCTCCAGGAAATCCAGGAGAAGATGCGGACGGCCTATGTGTTCATCGCGCACGATCTTTCGGTCGTGCGTCACATCTCGCACAAGGTCGCGGTGATGTATCTTGGCCGCTTCGTCGAAGTCGCGCCGGCCGAGCAGCTCTACGCAAGGCCGCTCCATCCTTATTCGCAGGCCCTGATGTCGGCCGTGCCGATCGCCGATCCGGACCTGGAGCGGGGCCGCAAGCAGATACTGCTCAAGGGCGATGTGCCGAGCCCGATCAACCCGCCGTCGGGTTGTCCATTCAGGACCCGCTGCTTCAAGGCGCAGGCGAGGTGCGCCGAGGCCGAGCCGCCTCTCGCCGAGGTCGAGCCGGGGCATCTGGCGGCGTGTCATTTTCCGGGTCCGACGGATATCGGGCAGGCGGCCTGAGCGCCCGGCAAACCAGCATTTCAAGCAAGGAAGCGAGGACGTATGTCGGAAACCATCGGCGAGACGCCCACGGGCGAAAGCGCACCCGCTTTGCCCTTGGCAGGCATCAAGGTGCTGGATCTTTCGCGCGTGCTGGCCGGCCCCTGGGCGACGATGAGCCTCGCCGATCTCGGCGCGGAGGTCTGGAAGATCGAGAATATCGACGGCGGCGACGACACAAGGGCATGGTCGGTGCCGAACTACAACGGCATCAGCACCTATTATCTCTGCGCCAACCGGGGCAAGTCCAGCATAGCGGTGGACCTGAAGCATCCGAAGGGCCATGAGATCGTTCACCGCCTGGCGGCTCAGGCCGATGTCGTGATCGAGAATTTTCGCGCCGGCACCGTCCAGCGGCTCAAGATCGACTACGAAAGCCTGAAAGCCGTCAATCCCGGCATCATCTATTGCTCGATATCGGGCTATGGGCAGACCGGTCCGGAATGGGATCGGCCGGGATATGATTTCGTGGTACAGGCGGAAAGCGGCCTGATGTCCATCACCGGGCCTGTCGACGGCGAGCCACAGCGCATCGGGGTGGCGATGACCGACATCATTGCCGGCATGGTGTCGGTCCAATCCATACTGGCGGCGCTGTATCAGCGCCGGCAGAACGGGCAGGGGCAGTATATCGACATCTCCCTGCTCGAATGCGCTTTGAACACGCTGATCAATGTCGGCAGCGGGTACCTCAATGCTGGCGTCGTTCCGCGGCGCTATGGCAATGCGCACCCCACCGTGGTCCCCTATCAGATCTGCGAGTGCTCCGACGGCAGCTTCGCGCTCGCCGTCGGCAACGACAAGCAGTTCACCGCGCTGTGCGAAAAGGTCGTCGGCATGCCGCACCTCGCCGGCGACCCGCTTTACAAGACCGCGGCGGCACGGGCGCTCAATCGGGAAAGCCTGCTCGCAACGCTGGGCCCGGCATTCCGGACCCGGCCGCGCCATCACTGGATGGAGGCCTGCCTGCGCCATGGCGTGCCGGCCGGTGAGGTCAAATCCGTTCCCGAAGCCTTCGAGAGCCCGACCGTGAAGGCTAGGGAGGTCGTCCAGACATTGCACAGCCAGCACATCGGCCCGATCTCCCTTGTGAGACCGGCGCAAGGTCTGAGCGCCCAGCGCGGGGCAAAGTACAAGGCGCCGCCGATGCTTGGCGAAGACACCGCCGCCGTGCTGTCGCAGACGCTGGGCTACGCGCCGGAGGAAGTCGAGGCGCTGATCGGCCAAGGCGTGGTCCGCCAGTATCGGAGCCCGTCGCCCGCGGCGTGATCTGGGGTCGCGGGGCGCGCCTCGTCACATAACGAAAGGTTATTCAAGCCAAAGATTTTTGCCAGTGCACGGCACGGCTTCGAGTGCCTAAAGCAGAGGTCGATCGGCGCCGTGAATGCGTGGAGTTTTCGCTGCATAACGGGGTTGCCGGGGCAATGTCTTGAAGGCCCGATACGGGCTTAATCCTGGGTGGTTTCAATGGGGCGCCAGCTACACTTCGTCGGCTACTGCACGATCGGCCCTTCGTGGCACAACAACGGCAGCTGGCGCCATGACGAAAGCGACGGGACCGACTTCCTGAGCCCCGGACGCTACGAGAACATCGCCCGTATCCTGGAGGCCGGAAAATTCGACGGGCTGTTCTTCGTCGACGTCCAGACCCTCTACGACACCTATGGCGGCGTCATCGACCCTTGCATCAGATATGGCGGCCATATGTGCATGCTCGACCCGATGCAGATGCTGACGGCGATGGCGCGGGTGACCGATCACATCGGCCTTTCGGCGACAATGTCGACCTCGCTTTATCACCCGTTTCACATCGCCCGTGCCTTTGCTTCGCTCGACCATATCAGCGGCGGCAGGGCGGCCTGGAATATCGTCACCTCGGCGACCGATCGCGAAGCGCAGAACTACGGCATGGATCGGCTGCTGGACAAGGCACAGCGCTACGATCATGCCGATGAGGTGGTCGAAGCTTGCACGGCGCTCTGGAACAGCTGGGGGCCGGATGCGCTGGTGCTCGACCGGCAGGCCGGCGTCTTCGGCGATCCGTCGAAAGTGCGCTACGCCAACTACGCCGGCAAATATGTCAGGACGCGCGGCCCGTTGATGACGCCGCATTCGCCGCAAGGCAGTCCTGTGCTGATGCAGGCGGGGTCTTCGGACCGCGGGCGTCAGTTTGCGGCGCGCTGGGCCGAGATCGTCTTCACGCTGCAGAACAACAAGGCGGACATGCAAGCCTTCTACCGCGACGTCAAGGACCGCGTCTCGAATGCGGGGCGCGATCCTTCGCACTGCGCCATCCTGCCCGCGACCGATATCGTCATAGGCGAGACGGAATCGATCGCGCGCGAGCGGGCGGACTATATCGATTCCCTCGCCAATGCCGAGCTTGGCCTTTCCGAGATGTCGAACCATATCGGCATCGACCTCTCGGGCTTCCCTATGGACCAGCCGCTGAGCGAGATGGAGATCACGCAAGGCGCGCGCGGCGTGTTCGATATCATCATGAGCGGCGGCAAGGGCAAGACGCTGCGTGACGCCGGCCATCAATATGCGACCACCCAGATGTCGCCGCAGCTCGTCGGCACGCCGATGATGATTGCCGATCACATCCACGAGCTGTTCGAAGCCGAGGCGTGCGACGGTTTCGTCATCTGTCCGTCAATCACCCCCGGCTCGTTCTACCAGTTCGTGAAGTCGGTGGTGCCTGAACTTCAGCGCCGGGGCATTTACCGCCGCGACTACACCGGCCGCACCTTTCGGGAAAATCTACGCTCCTGACGCAGTCGTGGCGCGGCTTTGCAGCCGTGCCACGGAACCAAGAACTTTGATCGAGGGATGATATGAGCGGTTCTTCTGGAGGCACGGCGCGCGGCAACAGCTTCGAGCCCACGCCGGATGTGGTGGCGATGCTCAAGGAGCGCGCCCGCTTCGTGCGGCTGGAGACGATCCGGCTGATCGAGATCGCCAAGACCGGCCACTACACGTCGGTCTTCTCGGCGGCGGAAATATTCGCCGCGCTCTATTACGACGTCATGCGGCTGCGCCGGGGCGATCCGAAATGGGCGGGGCGGGATCGCTTCACGATCGGCAAGGGACATGCCGCGGTCGGCCTGTTTCCCATCTATGCCGATCTCGGCTTCTTCCCGAAAGAATGGCTCGACCAGTATACGCGCCTCGGCAGCCCGCTTGGCGATCACCCCGACATGAGGAAGGTGCCCGGCGTCGACTTTTCGTCGGGCTCGATCGGCCACGCGCTCTCGAATGCGCTGGGCATGGTGCTGGCGCAGCGCTGGACCGCCGAGAAGGACTATCGGGTCTTCTGCATGATGGGCGATGGCGAGATGCAGGAAGGACAGGTCTGGGAGGCCGCCATCAACGCCGCGCAGCACCGGGCCCGCAATCTCATCGCCATCATCGACCGCAACGGCTACCAGCTCGACGGGCGCGTCGACGACCTGATGAACATCGAACCGCTCGACGAGAAATGGCGCGCCTTCGGCTGGGAGGTTCACACCGTCGACGGCCATGACGTGGCGAAGGTCACCGAACTCCTGCGGCAGGTGAGGGCGGACGACGAGCGCACCAGGCCCTGTGTGATCATCGCCAAGACCAGCAAGGGCAGGGGCGTTTCCTACATGGAAACCGAGCCGGGCTGGCACCTGGGCTATCTCGACCCGTCCGATGCCGAAAAGGCCATTGCCGAGATCAACGCGTTGGATGCTTGAAATGAACGGTCCTCTTTCTCCCAATTCCTGGCAATACCGCGGCTTGAACGCCGTCAATCCAGGCCTCGATCATCTGTCCAACGGGCTCATCGATCTCGTGAAGGCAGGCCACAATGTCATGGCCGGATCGGCCGACCTTCAATACTCGAACGGCCTGAACCGCTTCGCGGCCGCCTATCCCGACCGCTATATCTCTTTCGGCATTTCTGAACAGAACATGGTCAGCACCGCCGCGGGCATCGCGACCTGCGGGGTGACGCCCTTCGTGGCGACCTTCGCTTCCTTCCTGGCTCTGCTCGTCTGCGAGCAGATCAGGATGGACGTCGCCTATTCCGCGCAGCCGGTCCGCCTCGTCGGCCATCACACCGGCATCTCGCTCGGCTTCTACGGCACATCGCACCACGCGACGGAAGACATCGCCATCATGCGCTCGATCGCCGATCTCGCGGTGATCTCGCCGGCGGACGGTCCGCAACTGGAAGCGGCGATCCGCGCTTCCGCCGACTACGACAAGCCGATCTATTTCCGCATCGGCCGCGGCCGCGATCCCGTCGTCTACAAGGAGACGCCGACATTCACCTTCGGCAAGGCGCATGAGCACCTGAAGGGCGAGGAACTGACCATCATCGCCTGCGGGATGGCCGTGCACGGCGCGCTCGAGGCCGCGAGCGCCATGAATGCGGACGGGCGCTCCGTCGGTGTGATCGACATGGCGTGCATCAAGCCGCTCGACCGGGACGCCATTCTCGAAGCGGCCTCCCGCTCGAAGAAGATCATGACGGTCGAAGAGCACAACGTCCTGGGCGGCCTTGGCGGCGCGGTGGCTGAAGTGCTGGCCGACGAGGGGATCGGCGTGAAGCTCAAACGCCACGGCATCTATGACGAATACAGCCTGATCGCGCCGCCGACCCATCTCTATGCCCATTACAAGCTCGATGCCGCAGGCATCCGCAGCGTGGCCGAAGCGTTCATCGCCTAAAGCATGTCTCCCGAAAGTGGGCTCGGTTTCGGGACAAAGACATGCTTAAAAGCAAAAACTTAAAGCAGGTCGCGTGAATCCTTTTTCACGCGACCTGCTTTAAGACTTGATCCAAGAGCGCCGGAGGTTGCCATGCCGGACGGCCGGCAACCTCGGCGAAGGCACGGATCCTACTTGCCGGCGGCCGCTTTTTTCCTGCGGCGCGCTTCCGCCACGGCCTCCTGCAACTGGGCGTGGCTGAGGCCGCCGAAGACGATGAAGGACTCCACCAGCCATGACGGTGTGCCCTGCAGGCCGATCGTATCGGCCTGCAGGGCGTTTCGCGCGATGAGCTTGTCGATGTCGGCCTTGTGGGCCACGGCGTCCTTGTCCAGCTTCGCCATGTCGATGCCGGCCTTGGTCAACACGGCCGTCACTTCCTTATTCTGCTGGAAGCGTTTGGGCGACGATATCAGCGCGTCGTGCGCGGCTTCATATTTTCCCTGCCATTTGGCCGCAATCGCCAAGCGGGCGGCATATTCGGAAACCGGACCGAACACCGGCCAGTCCTTGTAGACGACCCGCACCTTGCGGTCGCTCGCAAGGAGCTTCTTCAGTTCCGGATGGCTCTTGCGGCAATACGGGCAGTTATAGTCCATGAACTCCGCGATCGTGATGTCGGGATTCTTGGCGCCGACGAACGGCATATCGGGATCATTGAGGACCTGTTCTGGCGTCAGGCCTTCCTGGGCGCGGGCCGGCAGGAAAGACAGGAGTGCCGCGCTTGCCGCAAGGGTGGAGGCGCCAAGCAGGAAGCGCCGGCGGCCGATCGGATTTTCGTTGAGCATAAGATGACCTCTGGAGCGGCACCGCCGCCCTTCATGGATGAAAGAAGCACGCAGGCGGCTAGCCACCCGCGCGCGCCGATTTCAGGCGATGAAGGAGGGCCGGGGCGGGCGCGGTTCCGTTTCGCGGAAGATGAGCTTTGTTGCAGGCACGCCCGTCACAGGAACGCAATGTCCGGAATTTCGGGTCTCGCCACCGGTCGCGCTCCCCGGCAGGCCGATCTGGGGAAAACAGGATATGTTCGACGCCCGCACCGCATGGTAGCAGGGCTTGAAGGCCGGCGGCTTCGTGGTGACGGGCGATGATACGGCCACGACCGTAACGGCGGGTGGCGGCAGCGACGCCGCCAGCGCCCAGGACGGCCACATGCCGGCGGCGATCGCCACCAGCAAGAATCCCAACGTCGTCACAAACACACAAAGCCGCATCGACCCATCCTAGAGCATGTCCGCCGAAAGTGGGAACCCGTTTCGGCGCACATGCTGCGAGGCCTTCCATGCAAGCATGAAACGCCCAGGCGGTGTAGCCAGTCGGCAATGTGCCGGGCCAGGACAGACTGAAGGGCGGTGTCTAGGATGAGAGGTGCGGACGGCTCAGCCCGGTTGCACCGTATGGAACGAGCGCTTGAAGTGGATGAGCGGATCGCCGCCGGCATGCTCGATGTTGCGGACATCGCCGATCATGATCTCGTGATCGCCGCTCGAAATGACTGAATTCACGTCGCAGACAATGTGCGAGACCGCCCCCTCGATCAACGGGAGCCCGGTGTCGGAGATGCGATGGCTGACGGATGCGAACTTGTCCGCCGCCTTGCTGGCGAACAGCATGCAGACATCCTGTTGCCGGCTGCTCAGGAAATTGATGCAGAAGCGCCTGGTGGCCTTCAGTACCGGCAATGTGTTGGACGTCTTGTCGACCGAAATCAGATATTGCATCGGGTCCAGCGAGAGCGCGATCACCGCGCTCATCGTCAGGCCGTGCAGGCTCTTGTCGTCGGCGGTCGCGGTGATCACCGCGACGCCGGACGGCCAATGACTTGAAACGGTCTTGAACAGATCACGGCCGGCCGCGAAGGGCGCATGGGTGGGGGTGCCGACGAGGGGAGCGTTCATGTGGTGCCGGTCCTATGATCGCGCTTTCAGTAACGTCAACATGCCGAAGCCGGCGCTGGCCGTAAACGCGCAAAATTCTTGGACACCCATAACAATTTGTTTTGTCAATCACAGTGGGTTGGCTGACGCTGGATCGCTTAAGACATTGAATTATCAGGCTCGCTTGCCTTGGTCCGATTTTTGGAATTCTGTCGCCACACGCATGAAAGCGCATTGAAATCACCAGCCGTCGCGGCCGCGATTGCTTGCGGCTGAAGCCTGATTGGCATTAAGATTTGTTATGTCTTCCCTGCGTACCAGCATCCCCTCGCTCATATCCCTGATCTCGTTTGAGGCGGCCGCGCGGCTGCTGAGCTTCACCAAGGCCGCCAACGAGCTCAACATCACCCAGGCGGCCATCAGCCGCCAGATCCGGGAGCTGGAGAATTTCCTGCAGACCCCCTTGTTCGAACGCGGGCATCGCTCGATCGAGCTGACCGCCGCCGGCATCATGTTGAATGCGTCGCTGCCGCTGCATCTCACGGCGATCGCTTCGCTTGCCGACCGGGTGAGGGAGTTGAGCGATCCTCAGGCCATCGTCGTCGGCACGACCCATGCCTTCGGCACCTACTGGCTGGCGCCGCGGCTTGCCGAATTCAGCAAGCTCAACCCGGACGTGGATCTGCGCCTTGCGGTCAACGACGAGCTCGTCGACATCTCCAAGCAGCGGATCGACATGACCATTCGATTCGGTGGTGGGTCGTGGCCGTCCATGTCTTCGCGATTCCTGATCGGCTGCGAGGTGACGCCGGTCTGCCACCCGTCCTACTGGGATGGCCGCAGGCGTCCGGCAGGTCCTGGCGATCTGCTTGGCGAGATGTTGCTGGGCATCGAAGGACGCTCGGTGCAGGGCGGCGGCTGGAGCGACTGGTTCCAGGCCCATGGCGTCGAAACGGCCAAAGGCAAGCATCAGATCACGGTCAACAATTTCTCGGTCCTGATGCAGGCGGCGCTGAGCGGTCAGGGAATAGCTTTGGGAGGCAGTCCGCTTGTGGATGACCTCTTCGCAAGCGGGGTCCTCGTGCCGGCGCTGGAGCTTGCTCCGTACAGGGTGAGGGGATCGGACTATTATGTCGTCGAACCGGCCGGGCAGGTACGCAAGCAGAGTTGTGAGAAGTTCTGTTCCTGGCTTTACGATCGGATGCGCCGGGATGCGGCGATGACGAACAATGAGCATCTATTGGTGGAAGCTCAGAAGTCGCATAGATGACGGCTGGCCGGCGCCAGACATTGTCGGCGGACCACGGGCCGCCAGGCGGCCGCTATTGGGCAGAAGCGCCCGCCAGGACTGGGTTTATTGTCTCGGTGTGTCTTGACCTGCCGAAGCGTTTCTTCTTGTCTCGGAATCGAGGCTTCGCAATTCGAGGGTGACGATGAGCAACGATGTCGAGGATAAGTCCGTCGCGGACCGGCAGCCGAAGCGCGTCGTGGCGCGTCGTCCTCAACGCAAGCCGGGGCAAGTGCGCTTCCGAAAACTGCTCGACGCCCTGGACGAGCTGCTTGCGACGAGCAATGTCCAGGATATCGGCCTGTATCAGATTGCCGCCAAGGCGAAGGTCCCGAACGCGTCGGTGTACCATTTCTTCCCAAGCACGGAAGCGGCCCTGCTTGCGCTCGCCGAGGTCCACCACAACGCCTTGCTGCAACTCTCCATGCTGCCGCTGGAGGTTCGGCCGGCGCGCTGGCAGGATCTGTTTCGGCAAAAGGTGATCAGCGCGGCCGAATATCACAACAGCCATCCGGCCGCGCTCCGCCTGTTCCTCGGCGCCAACATCAGTGTGGAGGTCAAGAGCGCGGACATATCGCAGTATCACCGCCTCGTCGACGGCAGGTCGCAGCTGCTTTCCTACTATTTCCACGTGCCGGCGATGCCGGATTGGGAGCGCCGTCTTGCGACATATTTCGCCATGATAGATGGCGTCTTCTCGCTGTCTTACAGCGAAAACGGCTACATCCGAGACGACTATATCGCCGAAGCGCATCTGGCGGGCATAGCCTATCTGCGCTGCTATCTTCCGGAGATCCTGGCGACGCGCGAAGTCGCCGCGTAGCGGAGCGTCGTTGGAGTATTCCAGGAACGCGTGAGCGGTTGGCTCGGCGACTTCGCAGCTTTCCGTCCGGGATGTCGTAAAAACAAAGAAATGGGGCGGTTCGCCGTTTCCGTGAAACGGCGAACCGCCCCAGGACGCCCCGGCGCCGCCTCAGTTCTGCAGGTTCTCGCGGAAGGTCGAGTACTGGTATTCCTTGCGGAATATTCCGCGGCGCTGCAGTTCCGGGACCACCGTTTTGACGAATTGGACGTAGGTGCCCGGGCTGATGGACGGGCAGATCATGAAGCCGTCGCAGCATTCCGCCTCGAAGAAATCCTGCAGGTGATCGGCGATCATCTTCGGCGTGCCGATGAGCTGCGGCGTCATCTGGCTCGTTGCCCAGGCCTTGCCGGCCTGGCCGAGCGTAAGTCCGTCTTTCTTCGTGCCCTGGAGCATCACATCGAGGATGCCGCGGCACCCTTGGGTCAATTCCAGATCCTCCAACGGCTTGTCGAGCGGCTCCTTGGACATGTCGACGCCGAGCGCGTTCGAAATCTCGGCGACGCCGAGCGTCGGGCTGGCATATTCGTTGATGGCCTCGGCGCGTTCCCTGGCGATCGATTCCGTGTCGCCGAGAACGATGTCGACCGCCGGAACGATGGCGCACTCGTTCGGCTTCCTGCCGCTGGCCACGACGCGGTCCTTGATGTCGCGATAGAACGCCTGCATGTGTTCCTTGGAATTCTGCAGGGTGAAGATGACTTCGGCCCAGCGCCCCGCGAATTCGCGGCCGCGCGGCGAGGAGCCCGCCTGCATGATCACCGGCCTGACCTGCGGGGAGCTCGGCACGGTCAGCGGGCCGCTGGTGCGTACATAGTTGCCCTCGTAGTTCACGTAGTGAACCTTGTCGGCGTCGGCGAAGACGTTGTTCTGGCGATCGCCGACCAGCGCCCCGGGCTCCCAGCTCCGCCAAAGCTTGTCGCAGGCCTCGAGCACTTCGTCGGCCATGTCGTAGCGCTTGTTCTTGTCCATCAGCGCATCCATGCCGAAATTCTTGGCCTCGCGCTCCATCGCCGACGTGACCACGTTCCAGCCGGCGCGGCCCTTGCTGATGTGGTCGAGCGAGGCGAATGCCCGCGCGATGTGGAAGGGGTGGTAGAACGTCGTCGACATCGTCGACGCCAGGCCGAGATGCGACGTGACGCGCGCCATCGCCGCAAGCAGCTGCATGGGATCCATCATGCATTGCTGCCCGCCTTCCTTCAGGTTGGTGCGGTAGCCGCCGGCGTATGAATCGAACAGCATCAGGAAATCGACGAAGAAAAGTCCATCGAATTTCCCACGCTCGAGAGTGCGGGCAATCTCCTCGTAGCGGGCGGGGTCGAGCATATCGAGACCGTCGCTTTCCGGGTGCCGCCATGCTCCGTAGTGATGCCAGGTGGGGCCGGCCAGCACGTAGCCTATGAGATGCATTTGCCGCTTCGACATGGAAAAATCCCCTGCGTGGCCAAGCCATTCATGATGTGAGAGAGGGATAGGATTACAGATAAACTTATTTATTATCAACTGGCCTATGCGACAAATAATTGCTGCGTCGCCCGATCCGCACGCGGGTTTTGTGATCGCTGAAATTGCTTGAATTTGTGGGAAAACAGGCGCAAATGCCGGTGATGGCGGTTTGTGCCGAGCGCGTTGCCGGAACAAAGAAATAGTCGATATTTATCATATTAATCCAGCTGCAACTTTCCGGAGGAATTCGATGGATGCGCGCCGCATAACCGGGCAGACGAAAATCATGCTTCTGCTGGCCGATCCCGTCTCGCATGTGGTTGGAACGGAAGCCATCACGGCTTTCATGCGTGCCGCGGGCCATGATTTCGTCTGCGTCCCGGTTCACGTCGGACCGCAGGACCTTGCCGGCGCCATTAAGGCTTTGCGAGGCTATCGAAACTGTGTCGGATCAGGGGTGACTATCCCGCACAAGATACCGGTTCTGCCGTTGCTGGACGAATTGACGGACCGCGCCCGCGCGATCGGCAGCGTGAACTGCATCCGCAGAAATCCCGATGGAAGGCTGATCGGCGACAATGTCGATGGCGCCGGCTTCGTGCGCGGCGCGCTGGAAGCAGGCGTCGAGCTGGCCGGCCTTCGTGTGCTCCTGCTCGGCGCGGGCGGCGCCGGCCGCAGTCTGGCCTTTGCGCTGGCCGAGGCGGGCGTCGCCGAACTGGTCATCTGCAATCGTGACCCGGCCAAGGCGGCCGGGCTCGCCGATGCGGTAGGCGCCGCATGTCCAGGCGTGCCGGTACGAACCGGGGCCGCCGACGCCACCGGCTTCGGCATGATCATCAACGCGACGTCCGTCGGCATGGCCGGCAAGGACGATAGCCACCTCCTGGACTTCGCGACGCTGTCGGCGGACATGATTGTCGCCGACAGCGTCGCGAAGCCAGAAAGGACCGGTTTGCTGCGGGCCGCCGAAGCGAAGGGCTGCCGGGTGCTGTTCGGCCGCCAGATGATGGATGGCCAGCTCGCCCTCATGCGCGACTTTCTCGGTCTGTGAGTGTATTCGACGGATGGCAAGACGAAGGTTCGAAAGAGAAGCCCGATGAAGATGCAAGAAGGACGTCAGCTGCTGCTGGGGGCGATAGCCGACGACCTGACCGGAGGCTCCGAACTGGCGGCCATGTTGGTGGCGCGGGGCGTGCCGACCGGTTTTTCCACCGACGTCGACGCAGCGATCGCGCCGGATTCGCTTGCGCATGTCATTGCCCTGAAGACGCGTGTCATCCCCGCTGCCGATGCGGTCGACCGCGTCGTCGCGGCTGCGCGGCGCTTGCTGTCGGTGGGTTGCGATCAGATCTTCTTCAAGTATTGCGCCACCTTCGATTCCACGCCGGCTGGAAATATCGGGCCATGCGCCGAAGCGCTCGCCGACCTGCTTGGCGCCAAGCTGGTGCTGTTCTGCCCGGCGCTCTGCGAGACACAGCGCACCGTGTTCCAGGGCTACATGTTCGGCGGTTCGCAAATCCTGGCCGAATCGCCGAAGCGGTTCGATCCTCTCACCCCCATGACGGATTCCAACATCGTGCGCGTTCTCGCCGCGCAGAGCAGGAGCCGCGTCGGCCTCATCGCGCATCCGGTCGTCGATCGCGGTTCGAAGGCGATTGCGGAGCGTTGCGAGGCGCTGGCGCGGGAGGGGACGCGTTTCGCGGTGGTCGATACGATCTATGAACGCGATCTTGCCGCCATTGCCGAAGCGGCCGCCGAGATGCCGCTTATGACCGGAAATGCCTCGGTGGCGGCGCATCTGCCGACGTCGTGGCGACACAGCGGCAGGCTTGCGAATCCTCAGGCGGCGGAGTTGCCGGGCATCGAGGGTCCGGCCGTCGTCCTGGCGGGAAGCGTCGCGCCGCGGACCGCCGAGCAACTCGATCATTTCGGCCGGGAGAACGAGATCGTCAGCGTCGACCTTGCGCGGCTCATGGAGGGCGAAGACCTCGGCGCGCCGGTGCTTGCGTCGGCCAAACGGGCGATCGCGGCCAACCGGCCGATCGCCATCGCGACAATGGCGCCGCAGCAGGAGGTCGAACGTTTGCAGGGCAAATACGGCCGCGACGTCGTGGCACGCGCGGCCGAGAATTTTCTCACCGAACTCGCGCACCGGCTGATCTTCGAGGGCGGTGTCAGGCGTATGGTCGTCGCCGGCGGCGAGACGGCCGGCGCCATCGTGCCCAGATTGCCCATCAGCCGCTTCACCGTCGGACCATACCAGGGCCTGGGGACGGGACGCATGATCGCCGAAATGCCGTTTCAGGTCGGGCTGATGCTGAAGTCCGGCAAGCTCGGCGGGATCGATGTTTTTTCAACCGTGCTCGAGGAGATGCGCCGGCCGGCAAGGACCGAACCCTATCTCGAGCAATGGCCGCCAACGACGAGGGTGCAATGAAAGATCAATCCATGCGTCGATCGCTCGTCGACGCGACCCGCTCGATCGCTTCGAAGGGACTGAACAGCGGAACCTCGGGCAACATCAGCCTGCGGCTCGGCGAGGGCGGCATGCTGATCACCCCGACCGGGATTTCTCCGGAAAAACTCGATGCCGCCGCGATGGTCGAAATGACGCTCGAGGGCCGATGGGATGGGGATTTCCGTCCATCGAGCGAATGGAACATGCATGCGGCAATCTACCGGGCCTTCCCCCAGGCTCAGGCCGTCGTGCACGCTCACCCCGACCATTGCGTGGCCTTGTCGTGCCTCAGGCAGGGCCTGCCGGCGTTCCATTACATGATCGCCTCGTTCGGAGGCGATGACGTTCCTTGCTCGGACTACGCGCCCTTCGCCACGACGGACCTTGCCGGCGCCGTGGTGCGCACGCTCGCCGAACGCAACGCCTGCCTTATCGCCAATCACGGCATGATCGCCTACGGGCCGGATCTTGCCACCGCGCTCGCGCGAACCGAGAAATTGGAAACGCTCGCCAGGCAATACATGATTGCCAGCATGATGGGGCGCCCGGTGATGCTGACGGCCGATGAGCTCAGCGTGGTGAAGGACCGCTACAAGACCTATGGCCAGCAGCGGCCGGCCTAACGCAATTCCAGAAACGTGTGGGCGGTTTTCCGTCCGGAATCGGTCGACACTGCCTGGCTAACTTTTTCAAGCGGTCGCGGCTACTCCGCCAGGATGGTCATGTCGTCGACGGACCAGCCGATATCCACCGAGCTGCCGGTCTCGAACACTTCGGTGTTGTGCTGGGGCAGCGCCCGGACCTTGAGCAGGCAACCGGCATCCTTCAGCTCCACGCGATATCGGATGCTGCCGGGCGTATAGAGGCTCTCACGCACGACGCCCGTGAAGGAGTTCGCCAGGCCGCGAGCCTTCGGGCCGATGGTGATGCGTTCGGGCCTGATGCATGCGAAGCGGCCTGGTCCGCCATCCTCGCCGGTTCGGATGACCGCTTCGGTCCCGCCTTCGAGCGTGATGCGGCAGGTCTGGTCGGCCTGTCTCGCCGACGCTGTCTTGATCGGGAAAATGGAAGCCTCGCCGAGGAATTCGGCGACGAAGCGGCTCTTCGGCTGTTCGTAGAGCGAGCGCGGGCTGCCAATCTGCGTCATGGCGCCGTCACGCATGATGGCGATGCGGTCGGCCAGGAATGCCGCTTCCTGCTGGTCATGGGTGACATAGATGACGGTCGCGCCCAGCTCCTGCTGGAAGCGCTTGATCTCTTCCTGCATCTCGTCGCGCAGATTCTTGTCCAGCGCGCCCAGCGGCTCGTCCATCAAAAGGATCGAGGGCTGATAGATGGAAGCCCGCGCCAGCGCGATGCGCTGCTGCTGGCCGCCGGAGAGCTCCGAAGGCATGCGCGACGCGAAGGCTTCCAGCCGGACCATGGCCAGGCTTTCGCGCACGCGCTTTGCGATCTCATCCTTGGCGACGCCGCGGATCTTCAGCGGATAGGCGACGTTCTGGGCGACCGAGAGGTGCGGGAACAGGGCATAGTTCTGGAACACCATGCCGATGTTGCGGCGATAGATCGGCTCGGGGACGATGTCGCGCCCATCGACCACGATGCGCCCCGCGCTCGGGTCGATATAGCCGGCGATCATGCCGAGCAGCGTTGATTTTCCCGAGCCGCTCGGTCCGATGATGGCAAAGAAATCGCCGGACGCGATCTCGACGGATGTCGGGACGACGGCTTCGAAATTGTTGTAGCGCTTGCAAAGGTTATGGATCGAAACCGCGGCCCCTCCCGCGGCACGGCTTTCCGCTGTCGTTGCCGATCGGCTTACCATCTGCAGCATCCTAATTGTCCTTGTCGAGACGCGGCAACAGCGTTGCCGCAAGAATGAGTAGGCTTGTCACCGCAAGAATGACGCTGGCCGCGGCGGCGATTTCTGGTGTGACCTGGAAATTGAGCTGTTCCCAAAGCAGCAATGGCAGCGTGCGGGTCGACGGGCTGCTCAGGAACAGAGCCAGCACCAGCTCGTCCAGCGAGGCCGCGAACGCGAAGATGAAGCCGGCGATGACGGCCGGACGGATCATCGGAAAGGTGATCAGCCTGAAAGTCTGGAAGGCGTTCGCCCCCAGGGTCATCGAGGCGATCTCGATGCGGTTCGAATAGGAGGTGAGCGCACCGCAAACCGTGATGAAAGGGAAGGGCAAGCCGATGACGGCATGCGCCAGGATGACGGCCCATAATGTCCCCTGGAGGCCCAGCCACACGCTGATCGGAAACAGCCCGATCGCAAGAACGATCTGCGGCAGCACTGCGGGCGCGATCGAAAGCGCGCTGACGATCGCCGAGCCCGGCGCCCCGGCCCGCACGACCGCAAGCGCCGTCGAAATCCCGGCAACGGTCGCGAGCGCCGCCGCGGACGCGCCGATCATCATGCTGTTCAAGATCGCCGACCGATAATCGTCGTTGCCGATGAACTGCTGGTACCAGCGCAGCGAAAAGTCGTTCGGCGGAAACGACAGATAGGATTTGCTCTGGAAGGACACCGCCACCACGACCAGGATGGGCACCAGAAATCCGATCAGGATCGCGCCCACCAGCCCGGTCAGGAACCGGCTCCAGGCAGCCCATAGCCTTTTCTCCGAAACGCTCATGCGAACACTCCAGACCGCGCCTTGCCCCTGCGCCGGGAAGCCAGCTGGCTGAGCCGCAGAAGCGCGAAGATGACGATCGTCAGCAAAAGCACGATGATGGCCAGAGCCGATGCAAGCGGCCAGTCCAGCAGCCTGTTGGCCTGCTCGCTGATCAGCATCGAGACCACGGTCAAATCGCCCCCCAGAAGCGAAGGCGTTACGAAGAAGCCCAGCGAGGTGACGAAGACGATCGTGCAGCCGACCGCGACGTTGGGCATCGACAGCGGCAGGGTGACGGCCAGGAACTGGCGCCAGGGATTCGCGCCGAGCACGGCGGCGGCGCGCGGCAGGTTGGGGTCGATGGCGCGCAGGCCGTTGAGGATCGGCACGACGATGAACGGCACCATGATGTAGGTCATGGCGATCATCAGCCCCAGCCCGTTGTCGATGAAGCGGATGGGGTCCTCGATCAAGCCGATGCCCAGAAGGATCGAATTCACCGGCCCTTTGCGGCCAAGCAGGATCATCCATGCGAAAGAGCGGATGACGGTACTGGCCCAGAAAGGCAGGAAGATGAGGAATATGCCGATCGTCGCCCATCGCCCCCTGAGCCGTGCCAGAACGTAGGCGATCGGATATCCGATCAGCAGCGACAGGATCGTCACCATCGCGGCAACGTAGAAGGTGTTGTAGAGAACGGTCCGGATGCCCTGATCGGTCACGACCTTGACGTACTCGGCTCCGATCCCGTGCTGGCCGCTGAAACTCTCGGTCCCGATCACCGCCATCGGCGCGAGGAAGAAGGGCGTCAGCAGCAGCGCGACGGGAAGATAAAGCAGGAAGCTGCGTTGCTTCATGGCGTGGACAAGTCCTGACTCGTGGATCCGTATGTCGGGGCCATTTCAGTGGATCGTTGCGCTCCTGCGCAAGCGAGCGGCAGCGATTTCAACGACAGAACTGCGCGGGCGACAGAATCACTCGCGCAGTTCCGAGCCGGATGTTCAGCCTATTTCGCCACGACCCAGGTGTTGAAGCGGTCGTAGATCTTCGTGCCGTTCTCGTGCCAGTAGTCGCCATTGATGGCGATCGAAAGCTTCCGGTTCTCCGGAGAGCTCGGCATGCGCGCACGCTCTTCCGCGGACAGGATGTCGAAGGCCTTGTCGTTCGTCGGTCCGTAAGGGATCAGCTTGGAGAAGGCAGCCTGGACTTCGGGGTCCATGCAGTGGGCGATGAACTTCATGGCGGTGTCGCGGTTGCGCCCGCCTTTCGGCAGACTCCAGATGCCCGGCGTATGGAGCGAGTAGTCGAACGTGTAGTCGATCGGGCCGCCCTGTTGCTTGACCGGGTCGACGCGGCCGTTCCAGCACATGCCGAAATCGGCGTCGCCATTGGCCAGAAGCTGCGCGCTCTGGGCCCCGGACGTCCACCAGGTGATCGAGGACCGGATGCCGTCGAGCATCGCGAAAGCCCGGTCGATGTCGATCGGATAGAGCTTGTCCAGCGTCTGGCCGGCACCGAGGGCCGCCACTTCCATGGTTTGCGCGGCGTTCTTCCAGAGCGTCCTGCGCCCCTTGACCTTGGGGTCGAAAAACTCCTGCCAGTTCTTCGGCCGGCCATCCTCGGCCGAATCCGTGTTCCAGCTCAGAACGCAACCGGCGATGTAGCACGACGTCCAGTATTTGCTGACGGCGCCGTCGATCAGGCCGTCCTTCGGCACGACGCTGTAATCGATCTCGTCCAGAAGACCCGCGACGGCGAGCGGCGCCGCTTCCGAGGAGTCCGTATCGGTGACATCGATGTCGACCGCGCCGGCCTCGACCATCGCCTTCAGCCGTGCGCCTTCCATGTAGGGGGCGCTGATGATCTTGATGCCGGTCTTCTTCTCGAACGTATCGAAGCATGCCGCCTTGAAGGCATCGCCCAGCGCGCCGCCGCCATTGGCGACGGAAAGCGAGGTGGGAGCCGCCCGGCCGATTGCCGGCATTGCAAGAAAGGATGCCGCGGCCGTCCCGGCCCCAAGCTTGAGAACGCTGCGTCTGCTCAGACCATTCCTGATCATGTCCATGGATTCCCCTTTTTGGCTTTGATTTCCTGTTGGTGGCGCCGCTTCTACCAGCCGATCGAACCGAGATTGCCTTGGGCAAGTCCGGCTTCTCCTTCGATCAACCCTGCCATTGGCATCTCCTTATATGTTCGGCGCTGCAGGCCGGTCTGCGCGAGCCTGGCCGGCTGACGCATTCCGCCTTCGATATTTGTAGCTGAAACGGAAGCGGCAATCCATCGGATTCATCGTTGATAGCAGATATTTTTCTTGCTATAGCCTGCCTCGAAAACAGGGGTCACATATCCATGCCTTGGTCGAACAGCCGCAATTCTGAACTTCTGGAGCGTGCCAGGCGCGTTATACCAGGTGGAATGTATGGTCATGAATCTACAGCGCTTTTGCCGCCGGACTTTCCGCAGTTCTTCAGTCGCGCCAGCGGCACCCGGCTGTGGGACGTCGATGGCAATGAATATATCGACTATCTCAGCGCGTATGGACCGAATCTATTTGGCTATGGAAACGTCGATATCGAGGCCGCCGCACGCAGGCAGGCGGAACTCGGCGACACCATGACCGGACCGTCCTATCTGATGGTCGAATTGGCCGAGGCGATGGTCTCGATGGTCTCGCACGCCGACTGGGCCATGTTCTGCAAGAACGGCAGCGACGCGACATCCATGGCGATGACGATCGCGCGGGCCTACTCCAAGCGTCGCAAGATCCTGGTCGCCACCGGCGCTTATCATGGCTCGCAGCCATGGTGCACGCCGAACCGCACCGGCATCGTCGACGACGAGCGCAAGCAGATCATCACCTACGAATACAACAATCTGGAAAGCCTCGAGGCAGCGGTGCGCTCGGCAGAGGGCGACGTCGCCGGAATCTTCGCGACACCCTTCAAGCATGAGGTCTTTGCCGACCAGCTGATCCCATCCGAGGATTTCGCAAAAGCCGTCCGGAAGATCTGCGACAACCTCGATGCGCCGCTCATCGTCGACGACGTTCGCGCAGGCTTCAGGCTGGCCCGCGACTGCTCATGGTCGATCCTTGGCGTCGAGCCGGACATCAGTTGCTGGGGCAAGGCGATCGCCAACGGTCATCCGATTTCGGCGATGATGGGCTCGCAGCGTTTCTACGCGGCCGCCCGGTCGATCTTCGCCACCGGATCCTTCTGGTTTTCGGCCGTGCCGATGGCGGCAGGCCTGGAAACGCTTCGGCTGATCCGCGAGACCGGATACCTGGAAAGCACGGTCGAATTGGGAAACCGGCTGAGGGCAGGGCTCGAGGAACAGGCGGTGTCCTTCGGTTTCTCCTTGCGCCAGACCGGCCCGGTGCAGATGCCGCAAATCTTGTTCCACGAAGATCCCGATATGCGCCTCGGCTATGCCTGGGTGGCAAGCGCGCTCAAGCATGGCGTGTACTTCCATCCCTACCACAACATGTTCCTGAACGCCGCCATGACGGCTGCCGATATCGATCAGACGCTGAAGGCAAGTGAGCGGGCCTTTGCGGAACTGAAGGCGGAACGCACGCGTATCCCGGCGAACGAAAACCCGCTGGTGTTGGCCAGGCTCAAGATCGCTCGCTGATAACCGCTCGCGAGCCGCCGGCGATCCGCTCATGGCGGATCGCCGCGCTACGGCGGCAACCGTGGGACTGTCGGCGTCTCTCGCTCGGCTTGAGGCGGCGCGTCCCATCGACTTCATGTTCAAGGATCGAAGGGTCGCGATGAACGACTTCAGCATTTTCACGACGGCTCGCACCCACAACAAGTGGACAGACAAGCCTGTGTCCGACGAGACGCTTCGCCGGCTCTACGACCTTCTGAAAATGGCGCCGACGTCGGCGAACTGCTCGCCGGGCCGGTTCGTCTTCGTCAAGTCGCCCGAGGCCAAGGAAAAGCTGAGGCCTGCCTTGAGCAGCGGTAATGCCGCAAAGACGATGGCGGCGCCGGTTACCGCCATCGTCGCCTATGACGAAGCCTTCTATGATCGGCTGCCGCAATTGTTTCCGCATACCGACGCGCGCTCGTGGTTCACGTCGAGCCCCGAAGTCGCGCATGAAACCGCGTTTCGCAACGGCACGCTGCAGGGTGGCTATCTGATCATCGCCGCGCGCATGCTCGGCCTCGATGCGGGACCGATGTCGGGTTTCAAGAACCGGATTGTCGACGAGGCCTTCTTCGCCGGGACAAGCTGGAAAAGCAATTTCCTGGTCAATCTGGGTTATGGCGACCCGGCGGGCCTGTTCGCGAGGCTTCCGCGTCTCGACTTCGACGAAGCCTGCAAGATCGCCTGATCGCGCCAAAGCAAAGCCGCCGCATCGGTCCGCGGCGGCTCAAAGCAATTCCAGGAAAAGTGTGACACGGTTTTCCGTCAGGAATTGCGTCAAAACAAAGAGCCTGCTCGGTCGGCTCTCGACGCTTCAGTAGTTGATCGCGAAGCTGCGCATCGGGTCGTAATGCGCTTCCCAGTAAGCCTTCCAGATCGTCTTGCTGATCGGCCCGACTTCGCCATTGCCGATCGCGACGCCCTCCAGCTTGGTGATCGGCATGACGCCGCCGGCGGTGGTGACAAAGAGCAATTCGTCGCAATTGTAGGCAGCGCTGACCGGCACGTCTTCGACATGGCATTCGATGCCGTTCGCCTTGGCGACTTCCAGCACCGTCTTGCGCGTCACGCCTTCCAGCACCCCGCGCTTCGGCGTGCGCAGCACACCGTCCTTGATGATGCAGACGTTGAAGCCGGAGCCTTCGGTCAGATTGCCGTCGCCGTCGGTCAGGATCGGGTAGTTGGCGCCGCGGTCCCGCGCTTCCAGCATGCCGCGCACGAAGTCGCCCCATTGCAGGTTCTTCACGGTCGGGTCGATGGCGCCCGGCGGCACGCGTCGGACATCGCGGGCGATGATGGCGGATCCGCCGGTCTTCTGCAGCTCTTCTCCCATGACCCACAAGAAAGGCTGCACCATGAGATAGAGGTTGTTCTCGACTTCATCCGGGCTGTACTGGCGGATGAATTTCAGGCCCCGGGTCACGATCATGCAGACATAGGCGTCGCGGATGCCGCTCTTGGCGGCCATTTCCACGAGCTTCTGGCGAATGCCGTGACGGTCGAGCGGGCTGCGCAGGCGCAATTGTTTCAAGCTGCGCTCGAAGCGGTCCAGATGGTCGTCGAGGCGGAAGAAGCGGCCATCCCAGATGGACGGCACGTCGTATGTCAGGTCCGAATGGAGGAAGCCCTGGTCCAGAATCGGAATGCGGGCTTCATGGATCGGATAGAGCTCACCCTCGACATAGGCCACCCCCTTGGACAAAGGGTTGTCGCTGGCCTCCAATTCGCCGAGGCGCTTGCGGTAACCATCGAAAATGAAATCGGTATAGGGCACGGTTATCCTCCATCCGAGCCTCTCCCGTTTCATGGAAAGGGCGAGCGGCTCGATCTCCTTGCTGATGCAATTTCCTGACGGAAATCCTGTTTTGGCCTTTGAGCCATATCCGCGGGGCGCATTTCATGGGCCCCGCGGAGGACGGAGCGGCGACGTCAGTCGTCGAGCGAAATCTCGTAGAGAGGAACGTTCGAGCTCGGCGAGTTCCGCACGCCATGGACCTTGCTGCCATAGGCAAGGATGGTGTTCGGGCTGATCATCGGAATGATGACGTTCTGTGCCTTGATCTTCTCGCCGATGTCGAAATAGATTTTTGCCGCCTTGTCAGGCGCCGACTTCAGCGCTTCGGCCAGCATCGGCTTGGTGTCGTTGATGACGAAGGACGGGTCGGTTGCGGCGCCAGCGCGCTTGGCCCAGGTCGAATCCGGCGCCAGGCCGAAATAGTTCACATATTGCGACGTCCCGTAAAAGTCGGGGGCGAAGAAGACGAAGGTCAGCGGGATGTGATCCTTGTTCGCCGCCTCGCGCCAGTTCGGGAACTCGACAGGCTTGAGGTCAAGCTTGATGTTGACCGCCGCCAGGTCCTGCTGGATTTTCTGCATGGCAAGGGTGAAGTCGACGCCATAGACGTTCAGCTTCGGATAGGTCGCTTCGAGCGTGAAGCCGTCGGCGTGGCCCGCCTTGGCAAGCAGTTCCTTGGCCTTGGCCTGGTCGAATTCCGGTATCGAGTGTCCCGCGCCGCCCGGGAAGTCCAGCGGGAAGGGAACCGATATCAGCCGGCCATTGCCTTCGCCCAGGGTGAAGTCGACGAGCGACTTGCGGTCGACGGCCAGCGAGATCGCTTCGCGGATGTCGGCAGTCATCGGGAAGGGATTGGCGACGGCGCCCGGGCTGATCGCAATGTAGACGAAGTTGTTGGAGGGAGCCGATTCCGTTTTGACGTTCGGGCCGGTCAGCGTCTTGGCCGTCTCGGGATCGATGTTCATGGCGACATCGGCCTGGCCGCTCTGCAAAAGCTGGGCCTGGGCCACGGCGTCGCCGACCTGACGAATGACGATCTCGTCGACCTTGGCCGGTTCGCGCCAGTATTTTTCGTTTCGCTTCAGCCTGAGTTCCGCTCCGGGCTGATAGGTGTCGAGCACGAACGGGCCGGCGCCGGCCGAATGCGCCAGGAACCACGGCTCGGCAGGATCCGACTGCGCGGCGTCAGCCGCCGCGGTGGCCTTGCCTTCGGCCTGGGCGACGTCGCTGTTGATGACGCCGAAATAGCTGGCGGCCAGAACGTTCAGCAGTTCCGAATTCGGTTCGGCGGTTTTCACGACCACCGTTTCGGCGTCCGGAGTCTCGATCGAAGAAATCGTCGAGGCGAGATCCGACGGGCTGCCCTTTATGTTCTTCAGTCGCTCCCACGACCATTTGACGTCTTTCGCTTCGACCTTCGAACCGTCGGAGAAGGTGGCTTTCGGGTTGAGCTTGAAGGTGAACACGGTCTGGTCGTCATTGACCGTCCAGCTCTCGGCGATGACAGGAGCGAGCTTGTTGTCCTTGTCGAGCGCCAGAAGGCCGTCATAGACCGCGGCGTTGTAGATCATGCAGGTGTCGCACCAGCTCCTGTCGATATCGAGGGAGTTGATGTCCATGTCGCGCGCGATGACCAGCGTCTTGGCCTCCGCCGGCGCCGCCGTGGCGGCCATGCCCGCCAGCATCGTCGCCGCGGCAAGGCCTTTCCAATGTCTGGCAATATGATTGAAGTTCCCCAGTCTCATTATCATGCTCCTTTTGGCATTTTCGGTTCAAGCGCTACCGGTAATCAACTCCAGCGCCTGCCGGAGCTTCTCGGAAGAACCCAGCGCGGCCTTGTTCAAGACGGCCGAAACGACGGGCGCCGAAAGGCTGCCGGTGACGTGGAGTATTTCGTGATCGAGATCGTCGAAGGCGCGCGCCTGGATCTCGGCGATCCAATGGCGCCCGAGCGACAGGCCGCTCGCAACCTGCTCGACGATGACGACGCGATTGGTCCTGGCGATGGACGAGAGGACCAGAGGCCAGTCGGTCGTGAGTTGGCCGACGCTGCGCATGTCGATGATTTCGGCGTCGATGCCGGTCTCTTCCGCGACCTTCAAGGCCGCTGGGACCATGACGGATGTCGCAAGGACAGTGCACGCCGATCCGGGCCGGACGATCTTGGCCTTGCCGAACGGGATGCAAAAGTCGCGCTCGTGGCGCGGCACGAGAGACTCGCGCTGGTAGAATTCGACGTGCTCGATGATCGCGACGGGGTCGTTGGTCCTGAGCGCCGTGTTCAGCAGCCCAACATAATCGAAGGCGGTCGTCGGCTCGACCACGTGCCAGCCGGGGAACAGCCGGAACAGCGCGGCCGGGTCGCTCGAATGCTGCGAGCCGTAGCCGGTATGCGGAGACACGCGCACCCGCATGACGAGCGGCACGGGAAACCCGTCGCCGAACATGTGCCTCACCTTGGCGATGCCGTTGCCGATCTGGTCGGCCGCCACGAAGCAGAAATCCCCGAACATGATTTCCACGACCGGCCGCAGCCCGCGCAGCGCGGCGCCGAGCGCGACGCCGGTGAAGCCGTTCTCGGCGATCGGCATGGCCAACACGCGCCCGGGGAACTGCTCGAGCGCGGAGCGGGTAAAACCGCTTACTCCGCCACGCAGCCGATGGACGTCCTCGCCCAGCACGATGATGGTCGGGTCGGCCGCCATCGCCGCCCCCAGCGCTTCACCGGCGGCGGTGACGAAACGGGTCTTGACCAGCTCGTCGGGCGCGAAGTCCTCGATTTCCCGGTATTTGAGCCCCTCGGCTTCGGCGGGAGGCGCAAGGATGCCGATGTCCACCGATTGCGCGGAAGGCCATAAGTTTGCCTGTATGCGAAGCTGGTTGCTGCCCGGCGCCGTTTCCGTCAGCCGCGCTGCGGCCGACTGGACGGTCGCGCTTACGCGCTCGTCGATCAGTGCCAGAGCCGTGCTGTCGAGGATTCCGAGCTTGCCGAGACGTGTTTCCGCCAGCCGCAGCGGGTCGCGCTTCAGCCATTCCTGTTCTTCCTCGCTGCTGCGGTAGCCGAACTCGCTGCCCGTCTTGCTGCCGCTCTGGTGGTGATAGCGGTAGCACTTCGCCTCGATGACGACCGGACCGCGCCCCGCGCGGATCGTTTCGATCGCGTCCGACATCGCCCGATGGACGGCGACCACGTCCATGCCGTCGCACTCGATGCCGGTGAAGCCGAGCATGGGACCGCGCGATGCGATCCTGGGCTCGGCCGTCACATCCTCGATATGCGTGGAAACGGCATAGAGATTGTTCTCGACGAAGAAGATGACCGGCAGCTTGTAGGCGGCCGCGATGTTCATCGATTCATACGCCGCGCCCTGGAGCGAGGCGCCGTCGCCGAAGAAGGCGACCGAAATACCATCCCGGCCGAGGACATTGTCGGCAAGTGCGTATCCGACGGCGTGCGGAATGTTGCCGCCGACGATGGCGCTGGTGCCGGCGACGCCGGACGCGGCATGACGCATATGCATCGAGCCGCCGCGGCCTTCGCAATAGCCCGGCGACAGCCCCATGATTTCTGCCATGAAGCGGTAGACGGCATCGTCCATCCGCGGCGTGAAGTCCTGGCTCAGTATGTCGAAGTCCGGCTCCGTCTGCGCATTGACCAGCTTGGTCAGGACCTGATGGTGCGCGCGATGCGTGCCATTGATCTGGTCGTTGGCGCGCAGCATCGACACCGCGCCGACAGCCGCCGCCTCCTGACCTATGCTGGCATGCGCGGGACCATGGATCAGGCCGGCTTTCTCCAGATCGAGAATTTTCTCCTCGAAGCGCCTGATCAGCTTCATTTGAGCATAAAGGCGAACCAACTCCCGAGCGGGAAGGGTGCTCCAGTCGGATTCGTCCGCCTCGATCCGGTACCAGGGTGCCGATGGTTTCAGTTCACGCTTTTGGGCCAACTCGTCTCCTCCCGCTCGGCCTATTGCAAAGAAAGGCCTAGCTCCGCGCGTCGCCGCAGCCATAGGCTTGCCCTGTAGCGAGGGTCGCGGGTGCGGTCATAAATCGTGTCCAGGATGCGCAGAACGCGTTTGGGGCCGATCTTGTCGCCCCATTCCAGCGGCCCCAGCGGGTAGCCCAGGCCAAGCCTGACCGCCGCGTCGAGATCGGGCGCCGAAGCGATTTTCTGCTCTACGATTTCACTGCCGATATTGACGATCATGGCGATGACGCGCTGGCAGACGGCCCCGCAGCTATCCTCCACCATAGTCGCCTTGCGGCCGGCGCGGCGGACCAGGCTCAAGGCCGCTTCCCTGGTCCGGTCGGACGTTGCGGCGGAGGCCACGAGCGTCACGTGGCGGTCGATGCCGAAAAACGGATCGAAGCCGACGCAAAGCGAAGCCGGCAGACCGAGCCGCACCGCGGCGCCGGCCACGTCCTCGCCCTCCAGGCCGATGAGAATGAGGTGGTCGCCGTCGATTGTCCGGTCGGTGGCGCACGAGTCGACGAGTTCCTGCATGCCCGAGGCCTCGTTGTCGGCGATCACGCTGACGCGACCCGGCAAAGCCCCTTCGGCGCCGACCGCTTCAACCGGTCCCGCGGGAGGGTTCGGTCGGCCATCGCCATGGTCGTAGAACCCGCGTTTGGTCTTGCGGCCGAGAAGACCGGCCTCCACGCGCCGGGCGGCGAGGACCGACGGGCGATAGCGCGGATCCTGGTAGAATTGGTTGTAGATGCTTTCCATGACCGGATGCGAGACATCGAGCCCGGTCAGGTCCATCAACTCGAACGGACCCATCCTGAATCCGGCGGCGTCCCGCAGGATCGCATCGATGTCGTCGACCGGCGCAACACCTTCGCGCAGCATCGCCAGGGCTTCCGTGCCGAAGGCGCGGCCAGCGTGATTGACGATGAAGCCGGGCGTGTCGGCGGCGATGACGGGGCGATGGCCAAGGCGGGTCGCGAGCGCGACCAGCGCGTGCTCGACCTCAGGCGCTGTATGGGCGCCGGAGATGACCTCCACCAGCTTCATCGCCGGGACGGGATTGAAGAAATGATAGCCGGCGATCCGCTGCGGGCGGCTGGCCGCTGAGGCGATCGCCGTCACCGACAGGGAGGATGTGTTGGTCGCTATGATTGCGTCCGGCCCGACGATCTTTTCCAGCGTCTCGATGAGCTGACGCTTGGGCTCGAGACGTTCGACGATGGCTTCCACCACCAGGTCGGTGCCGGCCAGGCGGCCCAGTGTCTCGACGGGTTCGATACGGGCAAGCAGTTTTTCGACCGTTTCCGCGCTGATCTTGCCCGCGGCGGCCCTGGCGCGTTGGCGCGACGCGATCTGCTCGAGGGCGGCTGCGGCTTTTCCTGGCGCTTCGTCGACGATCATCACGTCGACGCCCGCCGCCGCCAGAACCTCCGCTATGCCGGAGCCCATCACCCCGGCGCCCACGACACCGGCTTTTTCGACCCGACTTCTCGACACCCCTCCCGCGTCCGCCAAGTCAGCGCCCCGTAAATGACGCTTTGCGCTTTTCCAGGAAGGCGGCGATGCCTTCCCGTTTGTCGGCCGTATCGAAAAGCAGTTGAAATGCCTTGCGCTCGAGGCGCAACGCCGTTTCCAGGGGAGCGTCCTCGCCATTGACGACGGCTTCCTTGATCTGCTCGACGGCCAACGGCGGGAGACGGCTGATCTTCTGGGCGATCTGCAGCGCCTGCCGCAGGGCATCGCCCTCATCCGTGAGCATGCTGACGAGGCCGGCGCGCTCGGCATCTTCCGCCGGGAACATATCGCCGGTCAGGACGAGCATCAGCGTCTTGTACTTGCCGATTGCTCTCAGCAGCCTCTGGGTGCCGCCGGCGCCCGGCATGAGGCCGAGTTTGACCTCCGGCTGCCCGAAAGTGGCTGTGCGCGCCGCCACGATGATGTCGGCATGCATTGCAAGCTCGCAGCCACCGCCCAGCGCGAAGCCCTCGACCGCGGCAATAACCGGTTTCGGACATTTCGCGATCACATCCCAGTAGCGATGGGTGCGTTGAAGAAGCAGGTCGGCGGAGCCGAGCTTTTCAAACGCTCTGACGTCGGCGCCGGCGGCAAAGTTGGCGCCGCGCCCGGCAATGACGATGGAACGGATCTCCGCGTCGTCTGAGAAGCTTGCCACCGCAGCGGCCAGCTTCTCCCGCACTTCGAGATTGATTGCGTTGCGGACTTCGGGGCGGTTGATCTCGACCAACCCCACATTGTCGAACGGGCGGCTCTCCACCACAACAAGAGACTGATCGCTCGCGGGACGCATTCGTACCTAGCACATGGAATTTAATTTCATATCCGTGACTATAGTCAGCGTCAGCGAAGCCTGCAAGGCTAACATGGACGTCCTGACGACTATTCTCCACACCGCTCCGGAAACGATGTCCCGTGGGCGTTCGAAGCGCGTCTGGGCGGTTCGTGGGAGCGGCTGCGGTGCGGCGTCGCTGCATGAGTTCGGCAGGGCATCCGGCGTGCCGAAGCGCGCCATGGTCCAGCCTATGCGGCTCGCTTTGGCGTGAGCTTCAAGGTCAGCACCGCCGCGGCGTCGACGGCCTTGTCGGTGTAGAGCAGCGGCACGTAGTCGCCCGCGGCCCAGAGCTGCGCCATGTCGCCGTAATGGTCCGACCGCGGATCGCCGGATTGGCCCGGCGTGTTGATGCAGACACTGTTGTCCCAACCGCCGACATCGACGACAATCCGGAAGGAGGCGCCGATGGTGAGCCGGAAGTCGGTGGGGCGGTAGGAGCCGTTCATCGGCGTGCTGCCGCTGCCGCCGAAGGGGAAGGGGCCGACATTCCATCGGCCCCCGGCATTGGCGACCGCTCCTGCCGGATGCTCGAAAAGCGCCTCGTGCAGGCGGCCCCATGCCCATTCATCGGTGTCGGGGCCGAGCGTCTGCCGGCATGCGTCATAGGCTTTCGCCAGGCTGCCCAGCGCCAGCGCGGCAAACGCCCCCGGGGCCCCGGCCGCGATGGCTTCAAGCCGATCGAGGATGCCGGCGGTGTCGCCGGGCGCGAACAATGGCCTCAGCTCCGGCTGGCCGACGGCATCGGCAATGATGGCCACGTGCAAGTGGTTCGCCCACCAGACTTCGTAGAGCGCGGCGCCTGGGCTGTCGGCCGCCAGCCGGAAATCCCAGCTGGCGAGTATCTCCAGGGCCGCCGTCTCCGCTTCGTTGCGTCCGGACAGCGTCGACAGCAGGCCGACGACCCGCTTCGCCGGCACGGAGAACACATCGGTCTGAAGACCGCGGGACGCGTCAACGGTATGGCGCTGGTCGGCGGCCAGCACGCCGTCGATGCGCTGGGCGCGCGAGGGCTCCAGCCATTCATAGCCGATCGGCTGGTCCATCGGCCAATCGGCCGGCAGGTTGAACTCGTTGGCGGTGGCGAAATAGCCCTTCGCCGGATTGCGGCTGAAGGGCAGCGCATGACCCGGCAGGAAGCCCTGCCATTCATGCCGCCCGTCGCCGGGCACCGGCAGAAGCCCGTCCCAGTTGGGGCGTATGGGAGAGAACCCGCCGACGGCCCAGCCGATATCGCCCTTGGCGTCGGCATAGACCTGGTTGACCGCCGGCACGCCCCAGCCGCCCATATGGTCGCGGAACGCCTCGAAGCTGGTCGCCCGCATGGCGGCGATGCTCTTGAAGTAGGGGGCCGTGCCGGGATCGGTCCAGACAGTGCGGATCGCCACCGCCAGATGCCGGTCCGGATATTCGGCGATCACCGGCCCGTGGCGGGTGAAACGCAGGGCGAGCGCGGCCTCTCCGCAACCCTTGACCGAGGCGGTCTCGCCGATGTCGCGAAAAGCCTCCCAGCCGTCTCCGTAACGGTAGAGGCCGGGATCCTCCGGATGCGTCTCGTAGACATAGACATCTTCCTGGTCATGGCCGAGGAAGAGCGTGAGGCCAAAGGCCGAATGGCCGTTGTGGCCGATCGAGATGCCCGGCAGCGCCGGCTCGCCGGCCCCGATGCCGTTGAATTCGGGCGAGGCGATGTGGACGATGTAGCGCAGCGACGGCACTGCATGGGTGCGGTGCGGGTCGTTGGCCAGGATGGGCCGGCCGCTGGCGGTCCTGGCGCCCGACACAACCCAGTTGTTGGAGCCCTGCAGGCTGGTGTCGCGCACGACGTCGCCGAGCGGCGTCATCTTGCGCCAGGCGCGGGCATCGCCGATGCCGGCCGCCAGCCTTTCGCTGCCGAAGGTGACGGGCGCGATGGCGAGCTTGAACGTGTCGAGGCAGTCGAGCGGCAGCGGGGCAGGGCGGTCGCGGCCGGCAAGCGGGTCATGCGGCGGCTCCAGCTTCTGCCGCAGCGCGTCGAGTTCGGCGTCGAGCTCCGCAAGGATGTTGGAGCGGATCACCTCCGAGACGGCGTTGCGCATCAGCGAATGGCTGCGGATGCGCACGACGTCTTCCGGCTGCCATGTGGCTGGGCGGGTGCCAAGGGCGGCGAACTCCGGCGGCAGCCTGTGCGGCTGTTGCTCGCAAAGCTCGACATAGGCGTTGATGCCGGCGACGAAATGGCGGCAGATCGACTCGGCGTCGGGGGCATAGGCGTCCCATTCCGCCTGCATGTCGCCGCGATAGAGGAAAAGCCGGGCGGCGCGGTCCTGTTCGAGGTAACCCGGGCCGAAATCCGCCGCCAGCACGCCAAGGCCCCGCTTGCGCCACAGATCGATCTGCCAGAGCCGGTCGCGCGCCGCGTTGAAGCCCTGCACGAAGAACATGTCGAGGAAACTTTCGGCCCGGACATGGGCGATGCCCCAGCGGTCGACGACGATGCTGGCCGTCGAGCTCAGGCCTTCGACGGCGAATTCCTCTTGGCTCATGATTATCGATGCTCCCGGATCAGGCTGGGCTCCTCGTCGGCGTCGCCGGCTTTTGCCCCGTCGGCGCCAGCCTTTCGAGGATCTGGATCAGGCCGCCCGGCGCAAGCCTCAGCACCAGGATCATGGCGACCGCGATGACGATGTAGCGCGCGTCCTCGAAGCCGCCAATCCCCGCCATGGCTTCGCTGGCGAAAGTGAGCGCCAGCGCCGCGATCACCGGGCCGAGAACGCTGTTGATGCCGCCGATCAGCACCATCGAGAGCACCAGCGACATCGTCCCGAAGCCGAAGACCTCGGGCGAGGCGACGCGCAGATAGACGGTGTAGAAGCCGCCGGCGATGCCGGTGAAGATGGCGCTCAGCACCAGCACCGAAATTCGCGTGCGCGCCACCGAGATGCCGCGCGCGGTCGCATAATCCTCGGCGTCGCGCACTGCCTTCAGCGATTTGCCGAAGGGCGAACCGGCGACAAGGATCAGGAAAGCCGTGGACAGGGCGAGCAGGATCAGCGCCAGGTAGTAATAGCCGAGCTTGTAGTCGCGGATGAAGCTGTAGTCGCCGATGGTGAGGAACGGCAGGCGCACCAGGCCCTTGGCGCCGCCCGTCAGGTCGGCTTGGCTGAGCACCAGCTGCACCATCAGCTGATTGACCGCGAAGGTGACGAGCACGACATAGATGCCTTTGAGCCGGGCGACCGGCGCCGCCATGATCACGGCCGAGATCGCCGCCGTGACCGCGCAGGCGGGAATTGCGAGCCAGGGATTGACGCCGGCTGTCTTGGTCAGGATCGCCGCCGTGTAGACGCCGATGCCGAAGAAGGTCATGTGGCCGAAATTGAAGATGCCGCAATGACCGAGGCTGAGGTTCCAGTTCGACGCGATGATCGCGTAGATGAAGGCGATGATGAAGAGGTGCCTGACATAGCCGTCGGTGAAGATCTGCGGCACGAAAGCCAGGACCACGAAGAGCGCAAGCAGCAGGAGGTTGTTTCTGGTCATCATCTCTTTCCGAATATTCCGTTCGGCCTGAGCAAGAGGACGAGGATCATCAGCAGGAAGAGCGCGAAGGGCGTCCAGTAGAGGCCGACCCAGAGCACCAGGAAGGCCTCGATGAAGCCGATCAGATAGGCAGCGCCTGCCGTCGAGCCGAGGCTGCCGAGACCGCCGAAGATGACGACGATCATCGCCTTGGTCAGCGGCTCGCTGCCCATGGCGGGCGTGATGAAGCGGATCGAGCCGAGAAGCGCGCCGGTGAGGCCCGCGAGTGCTGCCGAGATCGCGAAGGCGAGCGCGAAGGCGGTCGGCACGTCGACGCCGATCAGCGCCGCCGAATCCTGGTTCTGGCCGACGGCGCGCAGGCTGCGTCCGATCTTGCTCGAGACCGTGAAGCGCCACAGCGCGATGAGGATGATGGGCGCCGCCACCAGCAGCAAGGCTTCATGCGCGGAGATCGCGTTGCCGAACAGCCTGATCTCGCCATCGACGAGCGGCGGAAGCTGCTTCAGGCGCGGCCCCCAGATCATCTGCGCGCCGCGTTCGAGGATGATGGTGACGGCGAGCGTCGTCATGGCCGTGACGAGCAGCATGTTGCGGCTGGCATAGAACGGCCGGATGACGAGCCGCTCGATGACGATGCCGATCAGGCCGGCGCCGAGCGTGCCTGCGACGACGCCCGCGACAGGGCCGGCGCCGGCCGCTTCGCTGACCGTCCAGGCGATGAAGGCGCCGACCATCATCAGCGCCCCATGCGTGAAGTTGAAGACGCCGAGCGTCGTCCAGACCAGGCTGAGTCCGCTCGCCATCAGGGCATAGAGCGAGCCGAGCACCAGGCCGGAGACCAGCGTGGCGAGGAGCGTATCCATCAATGCGTGCCTCCTTCGCCGAAATAGAGCCGCATGACCTCTTCATGATCGGGCGCGCTCGCTCGGTCGATCTCGCGCACGACGACGCCGTGCTCCACCAGGTAGAGCCGGTCGGTGAGGGAGAGGAGGAACTCGATGTCCTGCTCGACCACGATCAGCGGCACGCCGCTTTTGGAAATCTCGCCGATTGCCGCGCCGAGCTCCTCCTTGAGGCGGGGAGAGAGGCCGAGCGTCGGCTCGTCCAGCATCAGAAGGCGCGGCGCGCACATCAGCGCGCAGCCGATCGACAGCATCTGCCGCTCGCCGCCCGACAAGGTCTTGGCGAGCTGTGTCTTGCGCTCGGCCAGGCGTGGGAAGAGGGCGTAGACCTCGTCAAGGCGCTTCTCGGCGCCGTTGCTTGCCCGCTTGCTGAAGGCGGCCAGCTCGAGCGTCTCGGCGATGCGCATGTTGCCGAACAGCGTGTTGCCCTGCGGCGCGTGGATCAGGCCGGCCTCGACGATGGCCGGCGGCTTGCGGCCGGTGATGTCGGTGCCGTCGAAGGTGATCGAACCTGCCGTGGGCCGCACAAGGCTGGAAATGGTCTTGAGCAAGGTCGTCTTGCCATGGCCGTTGGGGCCGAAGAGCCCTATCGATTCCTGCGGTCCGATGTGCAGCGAAAGACCGTGCAGCACGCGCATGTCGCCATAACCGGCCTGCACGTCCTTGACGTCGAGGAGGGGCATCATTGCTTGCGCCCTCCGAGGTAGGCGGTGATCACCGCCTCGTTGCGGACGACCTCGGCCGGGTTGCCTTCGGCCAGGACCGAACCCTGGTTGAGGACGATGAGCCGCTGGGAGATCGAAAGCAGCAGGCTGAGAACATGTTCGATCAAGAGCACGGTCACGCCGGAGGCGTTGACCGCGACGAGCAGCCTGTCCAGGTTCTCGATCTCGGGCTTGGTGAGGCCGGACGCTGGCTCGTCGAGCATCAGCACGGCCGGGCGCGACATCAGCCCCGAGGCGATCATCAGCTGCTTCTTTTCATAGACCGACAGGTTGCGTGAGGGGATGCCGCGCCGCGTGTCGGCAAACCCCACGAGACCGAGCACCTCGTCGGAACGCGTCCGCGCCGCGACGCGGCCGAGCTGGCCGTTGTAGGTGCCGCAGATGAGCAATGTCTCGTCGGCCGTCAGGTCCGGAAATTCCGCATCCTTCTGGAACGTTCGGGCAAGCCCGGCGCGGGCGATGCGGTGGGCGGGCCAGCGGTCTATCCGCTGGCCCTGGAAGCGTATCTCGCCGGAGGTCGGGCCGAAGGGCACGCCGGTGATGAGATTGAAGAGCGTGCTCTTGCCCGAGCCGTTCGGGCCGGCAATGCCCAGGATCTCGCCGCGCGTGACGCCGAAGCTCACGCCGTTGACGGCCTTCAACCCGGCGAAGTGCTTGCTGGCGTCGACGACCTCAAGGATCGTGTCGTTCATCGGACCGTGTCACTTCATCCAGGCCGGCTGGACGAAGTCGCCGGTCGCGTATTTGCCTGGATAGAAGAGGACGCGCTTGCCGTCCTGGATCTGGTAGAACTGCAGCGGAACGCCGTCGGTGTTCTGCACCGACAGATGCGTCGCAGGGTCGAAGGTGATGCGCCCGATCGAGGTCTGCTTGTCGGTCTTGCCGATCTGTTCGCCGACTTCCTTGCGCTTGGTCGGGTCGCCGACCTTGGCCAGCGCGTCGGCGTAGATCATGACCTCTTCGTAGGTCAGCGCGCCCGCGCCGCCGGATTCGATGTTGTACTTCGCCTTGTACTTGTCGAGCACTTCCTGCGCGCGCGGATTTTTCGGCGACAAAAGCAGGCCGCCCAGCATGTTGTAGACCACGCCGGACGACTTCTCCTTGGTCAGCTTCAGGAATTCGGGAACCGACGGCGCGTACTGGATGAAGACGAGGCTGTCGGTCGGATTCTCCATGAACTGGGTCATGAAGGTCGCGGCATTGGCCGACAGATAGTCGGTGTTGATCAGCAGCGCCGGCGGGTCTTTGCGCACCTTGCCCAGGAAGGCGCGCCAGTCGCTGACTTCGCCGAACGGCACGAGATCGTTCTGCGTGATTTCCCAGCCGTCGGCGCCGAAGGCCTTGGCCATGCCTTCCGCGATGCCCTTGGAATAAGGGTTGTCGGACGAGATGATCGCGACCTTCTTGTTGGGCAGCTTGATCTTGCCCGTCTCCGACAACTCCTTGATCACCGGGACGATCTCGGTGTTGTAGCCGTCATAGGACGGGGTCAGCGACCATACGGTGGAAAAGTTCTCGGGGTTCGGCGCGATGATGTCGTGGGTCTGCTGCGAATTGGCGGCAATCATGTAGACCATGTCCTGCTCGGCCAACATCTCGATTTCGAAATTGGTGCTCGAAGCATAATTGGTGAACACGCCGCCCATGTCGTGATCGCCGAGCAGCCGCTCGACCGCCGTCGCGACCTTGTCGGGATTGCCGTCGCCGACATCGCCCACGACCACTTCGAAGGTGTGGCCGGCTATACCGCCGGCGGCATTCAGCTCGTCGACGGCAAGCTTGGCGCCGTTGACGATTTCCTGCCCGTCGGCCGCGGCCGGGCCGGTAAGCGGCGCGAGCACGCCGAGCTTGACGGTGTCGGCATAGGCGAATGCGGACGTGGAAAAGAGCGCCGCGACCGATACTGCTCCCATAAGAACGCGTCTGGTGATCATTTCGTTACCCCTTGATATTCTTGCTTTGTTGGTTTGTCGGCTGGTTCGTTCAGGCGGTGCCGCACGTGTCGATGATGGCCGCGGCGATGACCTTCGTGGTCTCGATCAGACTTTCGATCTCCACGCATTCATTGTCGCCGTGAAAGCCGTCGCCGGCCGGTCCGTAGATAACCGGCACCACGCCGGCGCCGGCGTAATGCGCGGCGTCGGTGACAGCTTCGAACCCCTTGATCACGGGCGCCTTGGCCTGCGCCTGCGTGGCGCGCCTGTTGAGCGATTGCACGATCGGTGCGTCGACCGGCGTGTTCATCGGCGGAAAGTTGAGGCCGAAGAGGTCCCACTCGATCGCTGGCGGATGATCCCGCATCCAGGCGTCGGAGGCGGCGAAGTGGTGGACGAAGTTTTCGAACTCCGCCTTCACGTCCTCGAATTTCTCCTGCGGCATGAATTTGTAGTCGAGATCGATGGTGACGATGTCGGGGATGATGGCCGCGTTGGTCATGATCGCCGGCGTGCCGTCGGGGCCCATGCCCGCGCCGCCCCGGATGACGCCCGGATTGATCGTGGCGAGGCCTGCGGGCACCAGCGGATGCCAGTTGTCCCGGCAGCGCGAGGTCTCGAAATCGCGCAGCGCCATCAGGAAGCGCGTGGCGAGCTCGATCGCATTGACGCCGGGCGTGAGACGGCCCTCGACATGCGGCTGCGGCCAGATCGAGTTGAAGCGCCAGCCGGCATGCGCCTGCTTGCCGAAAATCGTCACGCGCACCCAGGTGAGTCCGCCTTCGGCCGGCACGATGTTGCCCCAGGTCGGCTCGGCGATGATAGCGCTCTTCGCCAGGCGCGAGCGCTTGACGAGGTCCATCGCCCCGAAGCCGCCGGCCTCCTCGTCGACCACGGTGTGGATGGCGAGCCGGCCATCGAGCTTGATGCCCGCCTTGCGGACCGCGCGCGCCGCCGCCACGCAGGCGGCGACGCCTGCCTTCATGTCGATCGCGCCGCGGCCCCAGATGCGCCCGTCCTTGATGTCGCCGCCGAAGGGATCGCAGTTCCACTTCGACTGATCGCCCACCGGCACGACGTCGACATGGCCACAGAGAATAAGGCTTCTCTCGTCGCTGCCCGCCCACTCGCCTGTCAGGTTGGGTCGGTCCGCAAACACGTCCCAACGGTCGATGCCGAAGCCGAGCGCTTCGAGTTCTCCGGCGAGACGGGTCTGTACGTCGGCCTCGCGGTTGATGGCGGGATCGGCCTGAAACTTCGGATTGACCGATGGTATCCGCACGATGTCCCGGGTCAGCCCGACGACATAGTCCCGGTCCTCTTCGACGGCCTTCCAGACGGCGGAAATCGTGTCGCTCATTTCGCGAGCCCCTTCAATTCATCGAGAAGCTGATCGGTGGTCACCTGGCGGCAATAGCCCTTGATGGTGCGCAGCGAATTGTCGTGGCGCTCCTGCGAATAGGTCGCGCAGGCGTCGGTCACCTGCGTGACGAGATATCCAAGGTCGCAGGCGTCGCGGACCGCGCTTTCCACGCACTGGTCGGTCAGGAGCCCGGATATGACGAGCTGGCGCACGCCGAGATTGCGCAGGATGTAGTCGATATGCGTGGAGACGAAGACCGAGGACGAGGTCTTGGGAAGGCAGATCTCGTCGTCCGCGGGCGCCAGTTCGTCGATGACCTTGCCGTCCCAGGATCCCTTCGGCACATGGAAGCCGGTGATCTTGTAATCCAGGCTGCGGTCGCGGCCGTCCTTGGTCAGGCTTTCGATCGTCGTGTGCATGACCTCGATTCCGCCGGCGCGGAAGGCATCCAGCAGACGCTTCATGTTCGGGATGGTCTCGCTCTGGATGCGCTTGAAGAACCAGCCGTACTTTTCCTCGAACTCGGCCTTGCCGAGGTCCTTGAACTCGCCGCCGTCGCGATGCGCCGAGAAATTCTGCACATCGATGAACAGGATGCAGGATTGTTCCGGCACCAGCGGAACGTTGCGTGTCAGTTCCATTCCTTAGTCGCCCTTCTTCATGAAATCGCCGATCGCGCCCGCGAGAAGGCCGGCGAAACGCGCCACGCCTTCCGGGTGCGAAATGTGGTCGTTGCGTACCTCGATCAGGCTGTGGGCGATGCCGTTGCGCTCGCCATGCACCGGTACGAACCAATCGGATTGATCGCTGATCGCGTAAGGCTCCTGCATGCCGATCGAAAGGTCCGGCGCGGCCGCGAGCAGATATCGTTTGAGCGCCGGGGACGTCCGTGCGTCCTTCCTGTAGAGGAAGCCGATATCCCACGGCCTCGATACGCCCCGCAGCACCGGATTGAAGCTGTGGATCGCGAAGATGGCCTTCGGCCTGCGATCCCGGATCGCCCCCGCCAGCGCGCGGTCGAACGGCTCGAAAATCTCCGCCGCCCGCTGCGCCCGTTCCCTTGCATCCAGGTTCCTGTTGGCCGGTATTTCGGTCCCGTCGCTGACCGGCGGGATGGAGTCGTCGGCTTCCGTCGGCCTGTTGCAATCGATGACCAGCCGGCTGTATCGCTGCGCGACGAGGGGCGCGTCGAGGCGCTCGGAGAGCATCAAGGCAAGATCGCGCGCGCCGATGTCGTAGGCGATATGCCTGTCCATCTCGCTCGCCGCGATGCCGAGGTCGCCCAGGGAGGATGGGATCTCCCGGCCGGCATGTTCGCAGACGAGGAGCACGTCGCCGCGGCCGGCGGGATTGACGATCTCCACGGGCGCGGGATCGGATGCGCCGAGAAGGGTCGGTTGTGGTTGATTGGAAATATTCATGATGCCTACTTTGTTGGGGTCAGGATGATGAAAGTTTTTCATCAATGTCAAATCCAAAATGACAATTGACTAAATTTTTTCTGCGTGGGAGGAAGGTGGGAATGGAACTCAGGGCACAGATCGAAGAGCTTGAGAGCGCGCTGACGCCGGCTGAGCGCAAGCTGGCCTCGACGCTGTTGGCGGACTATCCGTTTGCCGGGCTGCAGACGATCCAGACGCTCGCCGACAAGACGGGCGTGTCGGCGCCCTCGATCACGCGCTTCGTTGCCAAGCTGGGCTGCCAGGGCTACCAGGATTTCCAGCACAAGCTGATCGGCGAGCTCAAGGAGTGGCATCGCTCGCCGGTCGAGCTGCACAGCAAAAGCTCGCACGGCGCGAACTTCCTCGAGGCCTATGTCGAACGCGCGAGCCAGATTGTGCGCGCGCTTCCCGCAACGCTGACGCAAGTGCAGTTCGAGCGCATCTGCGGCATGGTGGCGGATGAAAGGCGGGCCATCTATCTGATCGGCGGCCGCATCAGCGACCCCATGGCCCAGCATTTCTCGCGCCATCTGCGCCAGATCCGGCGCGACGTCTTTCATATCCCGCCCGATCCGGAAGTTTGGCCCGAATACATCTTGCGGATGAAGGCGCGCGACGTCTTCGTTGTGTTCGATTTTCGCCGCTACCAGCCGCGCCTCGAACAGCTCGTGCGCACGGCCAAGCAGGCGAGCGGCATCGAAGTGCTGCTCTTCACCGACAAATGGTTGTCGCCGGTCTCCAGCGAGGCGACCGAGGTCATCGCGCTCGCGATCGACAATGGAACGGCATGGGACACCTACATCGCCGCCATGGTCACGGTGGACGCCATGATCACCCACATTTCCGAACGCGATTGGAATTCCACAAGCAGCCGCATCCGCGCCTGGGACGCCTTGCGGCTGGACAAGGAAAGGAAGCCGACAAAATGATAAGGGAACCCCTGCTCTTCGTCGCCACATGCGACGTTTCGGGGCGCGTTCGGGGCAAGGCATTTCCTCTCGATCTCATCGAGAAGCGGGCAGGGCGCGGCGTGGGCTGGACGCCCACCAACGTGCAGATCACCTGCTTCGATGCCATTGCCGAAAGCCCGTATGGTTCGCTCGGCGATCTCCTGCTGGTGCCCGACCGGGACAGCCGCGTGACGGTTGATTTCGAGGATGGCAGCCCTGCCGAGGACTTCATGCTCGGCGACATCCTGACCCTCGAAGGCGCTCCCTGGGAGTGCTGCACGCGCTCCATCCTGAAATCGGCGCTGAAGAAGCTGGAGGATGTCGCGGGTGTCCGGCTGGTCGGCGCCTTCGAACACGAGTTCCATCTCAAGGCCGGCGAAGGCGGCGGCGCCTATTCGATGGAGGGCTACCGCAACCGGGCGGCATTCGCGGCGACGCTGATGGCTGCGATCAAGACGGCCGGCCTGAAGCCGGACACGGTGATGAAGGAATACGGCGTCGGCCAATACGAGGTGACGATCAGCCCGGAGCGCGGCGTGCGCGTGGCCGATGCCGGCCTTGTCCTGCGCGAGATGGTCCGCGCCACCGCGCGGCGCTTCGATGACGAGGCGAGCTTCACCCCGATCCGCCACCCCGACGGCGTCGGCAATGGCGTCCATATCCATCTCAGCTTCGAGGATTCCAGCGGCCGTCCCGCGACCTATGACGAGAATGGTCCGCACGGCATGTCCGCGATCACGCAAGCGTTCGTCGCGGGCGTGCTGAAATATCTCGACAACATCGTCGCCTTCACGGCGCCGTCGTCGGTTTCCTATCTCAGGCTGACGCCGCATCGCTGGAGTGCCGCCTTCAACAATCTCGGTGTCCGCGATCGGGAAGCGTCGGTGCGGATATGCCCGACCACCGCGCGTGACCCGGAGGACGTGGCCAGGCAGTACAACATCGAATTTCGCGCGGCCGACGCCGCCGCGTCGCCGCATCTGGCGCTCGCGGCGATTGTTCATGCCGGCGTGCAGGGCATCGTGGAGAAGCTCGAGGCGCCGCGGGCGACGCAGGAAGACCTCTCGCTGCTCGATCCCGCGGCGCTCGCCGCCCGCGGCTTCACGCGGCTGCCGCAATCGCTCGGTGAGGCGATCGAGCGGATGATGGCCAACGAGACGGTGCGCGGCTGGTTCCCCGCCGGCTTCTGCGAGGTCTACCGTGACCACAAGCTCGGCGAACTGAAATTCCTCGGCGACCGCAGCGTGCTCGAGCAATGCAAGGCCTATGAGGCCGTTTACTAGACCGGCCCGATCCGTGGCTACGGCATGAGAACGAGCGCCCCGCTGGTCCTGCGGGCTTCCAGGTCCCGGTGGGCGTCCTCGGCATTGGCCAGGCCATAGGCCGCGGGCTGCCCGACCCTGACGGCGCGCTGGCGAAAGGCCGTAAAGAAGCGGTCGACATGCGGCGCGAGCTTCTCGGGCGTGTTTGTGTAATGCGCATAATTGGGCCGCGAAACGGTGATCGACTTCGAGGCCAGGCGGTCGATGTCCCAACTGCCGACCGGCCCCGATGCCTGGCCGAAGCTGACGAGATGACCGCGCACGGCAAGGGCAGCGAGCGAGCCGGCGAAAGTATCGACACCGACGGCGTCGTAGATGACGTTGGCGCCTGCGCCGGCGGTCAGCCGCATGACCGCTTCCGCGAAATCCTCCCGGGAGTAGACGATGACATGGTGCGCGCCGAGCCGCTCGACGATGCGCGCCTTGTCGTCGCTCGACACGGTTGCGATCACGGTGGCGCCGAGATGGCGCGCCCATTGCACCAGCAATTGGCCGATGCCGCCGGCGGCGGCGTGGATGAGCACGACCTCGCCCGGCCGAACGGCATGGACGTCATGCAGCAGGAAGCTGGCCGACACGCCCTTGAGCAGGCTCGCGGCGGCGGCTTCGTCCGGTATGTCGTCCGACAGGCGCACCAGCAGGTCGGCCGTCATGTTGCGGTGCTCGGCATAGGCGCCGACAGGCGGGCAGGCATAGGCCACCCGATCGCCGACCGACAGGCCGGAGATCGCCGCGCCGACAGCCTCGATGACACCTGCCGCTTCCATGCCGGGCACGCCGGGCAGCCGCATGAGATCGAAGAAGCCGGTGCGGCAATAGACGTCGATGAAGTTGACGCCGATCGCCGTGTGGCGGATCCGCACCTCGTCGGGCGCCGGCGGCGGCAAGGCGATCTCCTTCAGCTGCAGCACGTCCGGCCCGCCATAGCGCTCGACGAGGATCGCGCGCGTCGTTTCTGCCATGTTCCCGGACGGTGCGAGGATCGCCGGTGAGGGGACCGGGCGGGCCGCAACGCCTGTTGGCCTCGACGGCATGATCGCCGGCGAAGGCCTCGCCTCGGCCGGCGTGGCGGCGGCGCGGCGCCCCAGCAGATTGCGGATCGCGGCAAAGCCGGCGCGATAGATGTCTTCGGCGACCAGCTTCACCAGTTCGTCGCGGCGATGCGCCGGCGGGTGGAATTCGGAGCGCCATTCCCAGAAGGTGGCGTTGCCGTCGGTTACCGGCTTCAGCCGTATCGATGCGACATAGCCCATCAATGGCAGCGGCGATTCGAGCAGGCAGTAGCTCAGCCGGCGGTCCTTGTCGGACAGCGCCAGAAGCTGTTCGCGCAGTTCGCCGCCGTCGGCCAGACGGAAATGGCGCACGGCGCCGACCGCGTCGGCCGGCTCGCCGCCGTCGATCTCGCTCGACGCGATGGCCGGGTGCCAGCGGTCGTGGCCATTGAAATCGCGCAGGATCGCCCAGACCTCCTCGATCGGGGCATCGATGATCGTGCTCTGGCGGACCTGGACCATGCGCGGCGGTCAGCGCCCGAAGCGCTGCTTCAACGCGGTGAACGCGGCCTGGAACACGCCGCCGCCGATCTGCCGCGTCAGCGCCGCCTCGCGCTCAGGCGTGCAATCGAATTCCGCCTGCCATTCGGCCAGCGTCATATTGCCGTCGGTTATCGGCGTCAGCGACAGGGTGGCGACATAGTTCTCCACCGGCATCGGGCTTTCCAGGATCGCATAGCTGCAGGAGAGGTCGTAGTCCGACAGCGCCAGCAGTTTCTCGCGGATCCGTCCGCCGTCCTTGAGCGTGAAATTGCGGATGCAGCCGATCCGGTCGGCATGCGCGTTCTGCTCGATGCGGCTCTCGGCCACGAAAGGCGCCCAGCCCGGCAAGCCGTTGAAGTCGCGCACGACGTTCCAGACGTCCGCGGCCGGAGCCGGGATGACCGAAGAGACATAGACCTTGGTCATGCCGGGCGACCGCCGAGATAACTACGGAGTCGTCCGCCCTCGGGAAACGACCTTGCGGACATCTGGTCAATGGTCGCGGTCGTCATCATCGTCCTTGGCGGCCTTGGTCTTGCCCTTCTTGTCGCGGGCGAGGTTCGAAATATCCTTGGCGTCGCGCAGAACGTCGGTCATCCGTCCCAGCGATCCGCCCTCGATGCCGATCTCCTTCATCAGATTGTCGATCATCGGCGCCTGCACCCGGTAGCGCAGCGCCGAATCGATCACCTCGTCGGTGACGTTGCGGTTACCGCCCGGTCCGCCATTGATGCCGTCGACATGCAGGATCTTGATGCCGTCGATCTTCTCCATCGGCTTGACGCTCTCGCGGATGATGCCTTCCATGTGGTCGAGCAACTTGCCGCGCAGGCGGCCGGCGCGCGCTTCGCTGGAAAGAAGGTTCTCCGCTTCGTTGATCTGGCGATGGCCGGCGGCATCGACCTCGTAGCGCTGGGCGGCGGCAAGGGCGTGGATCTTTTCCGCTTCCGCGGCGGCGACGGCCGCGATCTTCTGCGCCTCCGCCAGGCTCTTAGCGGCCTTCATCTCGGCCTCGGCGGCGGCCGTCACGCGAAGCGCCTCGCGCTCCGCCTCGCGTTGAGCGGCGATCAGGTCGGTCAGCTTTCGGCGCTCGGCGATCTCGCGTTCGCGGGCGGTCAGGGCCTGTTCCTCGGCCTGGACGGCCTTGGCGCGGACGGCTTCCGAAGCGGCGATCGCCGAGGAACGTTCCTGCGTCTTCTTGGCGATGTCGATGGCCTTCTGGATTTCGGCGATCTCGACCTTCTGGTCGCGGTCGACGGCGAGCTGGCGCAGCTCGCGCTCCTTGACGAGCTTGGCTTCCTCGATGCCGCGCTCGGTGGTGATGCGCGCCCGCTCCACTTCCTCGGCCGCCGCGATCTCGGCTTCCTCGAAGGCCTGGCGCTTGGCGATCTGAAGCGCTTCGAGGTGGCGTTCCCTGTCGATCCGCACCTCGTCGACGGCACGTTCCTGCTCGATGCGCGCCGTCTCGGTTGCCTGGTTCTCGACGATTTCGGCGCGGCGCTTCTCGGCTTCCGCCCTGGTCACTTCGAGCGCCTTTTCGGCCAGCGCGATCTGGCGTTCGAGCTCGGCGATCTCGAGCGACTTCTTGCGCTCGATCTCGAGCCCGCTCTGCGCGCCCTCGCGCTCGATGCGCGCCTTCTCCAGCGAAAGCCCGAGAGCGATCTGCTCGCGCTCGGTCAATTCGCGCATCTTCATCTCGGCCTCGTCGAGCGCGCGGCGGCGCGCGATCTCGCGGCGCTGCGTGTCTTCCTCGCTGCGGATGCGTTCCTCGGTGATGCTGCGCTCCTGGGCGAGGCGCGATTTCTCCACCGCCTCGCGCGCGGAAAGCTGCGCCTGTTCGGCTTCCTGGTCGCGCACGGCCCGTTCCCTGGCGAGCTCGGAGCGCTGCGCCGCGCGCCGTATCTCCACTTCGCGCTCCTGTTCGAGACGAGCGTATTCGGTGTCGCGCTCGATCTCCAGCACCTTGCGCTGCGTGTCGAGGTTCTGGTTGCGGATATCGACCAGGGTGCGCTGCTCGATTTCGTTGCGCATGCGGCGCCTGGTCTCGATGGATTCCGTCAGCTGCGTCAGGCCTTCGGCATCGAAGGCGTTGGACGGGTCGAAATATTCGAGGCTGGTCTGGTCGAGGTCGACGATGGCGACGCTCTCCAGCTCGAGCCCGTTGGCGGCCAGCGAATCCGAGGCGAGCGCCCGGACCTTTTCGGCATAGTCGCCGCGCAGCTCATGCATCTCTTCCAGCGTCATCTGGGCGGCGACGGTGCGCATGGCGCCGGCGAACTTGCCCTCCAGCAATTCGCGCAGATTGTCGGGCTGCAGCGTGCGGCGGCCGAGCGTCTGCGCCGCGACGGCGACGAACTCGCGGCTCGCGCCGACGCGGACGAAGAACTCGGCGATAAGGTCGACGCGCATGCGGTTCCTGGTGATCAGCGCCAGCGCGTCTTCGCGGCGCACCTCGATGCGCAGCACGTTCATGTTGACCGGGGTGATCTCATGCAGCACGGGGATGACGAAGGCGCCGCCATTGACCACCACCTTCTCGCCCAGGAAGCCGGTGCGCACGAACGCCGTCTCCTTGGTCGAGCGGCGGTAGAGCCACCGCAGGATGTAGACGGCGATCACCACGACGACCGCGGCGACGATCAGCCACAACAGGAAAGCGCCAAAGCTCTGCGCGTCCATGATTTATTCTCCCCTACACAATCCGGTCGGCGCCAGGCGCCAATTCAAAGATCCGTCCGCCGTCAGGCAAAGCCCAATTCGTCATGCCCGCCTCTGCAGCTTTGGGCCGATCGCGTTGAAAGCGCCGATCACCGCATCGACGAAAGGCGTGTCGTTGATGTTGGCGCGCACCCGCTCGACATGGCGCAACGGCGTCGGGCGAACGGTCTTTTCGATCGCTTCGAACAGCGCGTTGTCGGCTTCCGGATCGTGAAAGGGCTGGCCGGGCGCGTCGAGCATCGAGACGCCGCCTTCGGGCAGCAGGAAGCGCACCGGGCCGTTCATGGCGTTGAGCCGCGCGCCGATCCATTCGCCGAAAACGCGGTTCTCGTCGCGCGTGGTGCGCATCAGCGTGACATTGGGATTGTGGATGACGAATTTGCGGCCGCGGAACTTCTCCGGCACGCTGTCGCGCGGGCCGAAATTGACCATGTCCAGCGCTCCCGTCGATCCGACATAGGGAAGGCCGCTGCGGATAGCGGCGCCAAAGCGATCCTCTGTCGCGGGGAACACGCCGCCGACGATCATGTCGGCCACTTCCGTTGTCGTCAGGTCGAGGAAGGCCGACAGCAGGCGCGAGTCGCCGAGATTCTCCATGGCGCGCCCGCCGATGCCGGTGGCGTGGAAGACGAGGCAGTCGTAGTCGGCTTCGAGCCGCTTCGTCACTGCCTGCACGGCCGGCGTGGTAACGCCGAACATGGTGATGCCGACGGCCGGCCGCGCCAGCTTGCGCTTTGCTTCCCACGCTTCCGCATTGGGCAACTGCGCGACCATGCCGGCCATGGCATGCGCGGCGTTGGACAGCACCTGCTCGGTGATGGAATTCAGCCCCTGAACGTCGGCGACCGAATGGAACATCATGATGTCGGCGCCGCCGACATATTTGGCGACATCGCCCGCAGCCACCGTCGAGACCATCAGCTTGGGGATGCCGACCGGCAGGACCCGCATGCCAGCCGTCGCCAGCGTCGTGCCGCCCGAGCCACCGGCAGAAATGACGCCGCCGATGCGCGGCTCCCGCTCGATCCAGCGGGCGAAGGCCTCCGCCATGGCGCTGACCGAGCCGCCCCGATCGTCGGTGAAGACCGCCGAGGACCCGTGGATATGCATGCCGGCCACTTGCATGGCGGGCACGTCCGCGCTCGACGGCTTTCCCGATGTCGACAGGTCGACGGTGCGGACGGGCAGTCCGAGCGACTTCAGCCGGTCGGCGACGAAGCGCAATTCCTTGCCCTTGGTATCGAAGGTGCCGACGACCAGCACGGTTTTGCCGATGCGCTCGGCAAAGGGGATGGCGAAGACCTTCCTCGGGTCGTCCTGGGGCGCGGCCTTGTCGACAGCCGCCTGCCTCAGTTCGGTGACCGGCACGTTCCAGCGGTTGGGCAATTGGGTGACAGGGCGGTAGACGCCGTCATGCACCGCCGGCTCGGCCGATCCGACTGCCGCGCGGTCGACGCGATAGACCGCCGCTAATTGCTCCTTTGCCTGCGCCGCTTCCGCCGGCGTGACTGGCGCTTCCTCGGCATGGCGTCCGACGCCCAGCAGCCGCTGCTGCAAATCGCGGTCGGCGGCCAGTGCTGCCGCCTCCATCAGCCGGTTGATGCGCCCGTTGACCATGATCGCGACCTGGCTGGAGACGGCGGTCGCGACGCCGATATTCTGCTCGATGACGAGCACCGCCATTTCGCCTTCCGCGGCAAGGTCGACGAGCATCTTTTCGACCTGGTCGACGATGATCGGCGCGAGGCCCTCGGTCGGCTCATCCATCACCAGGAGTTTCGGGTCGCTGAGCAGCGCGCGCGAGATGGCGAGCATCTGCTGCTCGCCTCCCGAGAGCTGCGATCCGCCATTGTGCCGCCGCTCCGCCAGGCGTGGAAAAGTCTGGTAGACGCGCTCGACCGTCCAGGCGGCGTCGCGCCGGTTGCCGGCGGCAAGCCGCAGATGCTCGTCGACCGTCAGGCTCGGCCAGACGCGACGCCCTTGCGGGACATAGCCGACGCCGAGGCGATGGATCTCGTGCGGCTCGAGCGCGGTGATCTCGCGGCCGTCGAAGCGGATCGAGCCGGAGCGCGCACGCTTCAGTCCGACGATGGTGTTGCACAGCGTCGACTTGCCCATGCCGTTGCGGCCGACGACGGAAAGCACGCCGCTTTCCAGCGTCAGCGAAATCCCCTGCAGCGCATGGCTCTCACCATAGAAGACCTGCAGGTCTTCTATCTTCAGCACCGCCCTGGCGCTTTTGCCGGCGGGGCGTTCAGCCATGCTTGCCTCCGAGATAGATCTGCTGGACCTCCGGATCGGCCTCGATTTCCTGCGGCGTGCCTTCCTTGAACAGGTGCCCATTGTGCATCATCGACACGTAGTCCGCCACGCGCAGCGCGACGTCGAGATCGTGCTCGATGATGATGAAGCCGATATGCTTCGGCAGCGCGTTGAGGATGGCGACGAGGTCGCGCCGCTCGGTCGGCGAAAGACCCGCCGCCGGTTCGTCGAACAGGATGAAGCGCGGCGCGCCGGCAAGCGCCAGCGCGATTTCCAGTTGGCGCTGCTGGCCGTGGCTCAGCGTCGCCACCAAGGCGTCGCGATGGGCCTCGAGATGGACGGCCTCGAGGATCGATCGCGCCTGCACCATGTTGACGTCGGCAGCGGCGGGCCTCAGCAGCGAGAACCGCCGGCGCGAGACACCGCGGCAGGCGAGAAAGATGGAATCAAGGACCGACAAGCCCTTGAACAGCTGCGAGATCTGATAGGTGCGGCGCAGGCCGCGGCGGATGCGCTCATGCGGCGGCAGGTCGGTGATGTCTTCGCCAAAGAAGCGGATGCGTCCGGCGGTCGGCAGGAAGTCGCCGGTCACGGCATTGAAGAGCGTGGTCTTGCCGGCGCCGTTGGAGCCGAGGACCGCGCGCCGCTCGCCGGCCGCGATCCTCATATCGATGCCCGAAAGCGCCACCAGCGCTCCGAAATGCCGCGCAACGCCATCGAGCTCCAGCGCGTAGGCACCGGAGCTCTGCAGACGGTTCGCGGTCAGGTTTTCGGTCACTGACGATGCTCTTGCAGGTACCGTTACGGGCAGCTCGGATTGTCGCGGTTGACCGCGCCGAGCTTCATGAACTCGTCCTCGGGAATGCCGAGCGTCTGGTTGACCTGCGGCACGACCTTGACCAGCTTGTTCAGGAGATTGCCGTCCGACCCTTCGGTGACCTCGGTCAGGAAGATGTCGGCGACGGCATTGCGGTTCTTGTCGAGCGACACCTTGCCGGTCGGCGTGTCGAAGGACAGCTTAGACAAGGCCTCGCGCAGCTTCTTGCCGCCGTCGGAAACGTCGCCGCCGACCTGGTCGAGCGCCAAAAGCGTCGCCTTCATGTTCACATAGTAGCCATGGGCGAAGAGCGAGGGCGAGGGAAAGGCGCCCGGCTGCTTCGCATAGGCCGCGACGAACGACTTCCAGGCCGGCGCGTCATTGGTGTCGGCAGTCGGTCCCGCCGAGGGCGTACCCTTGAGCACGTCGCGCAGCTTGCCTTTCGAGGTCAGCACGGTCTGGTCGACGGTGATCGAGCCGCCGATCAGCGGGGCCGTGCCACCGGCCTGCTGGTATTGGGTCAGGAAGTTGACGGCGTCGGCGCCGCCGAGCGCCACATAAATGGCGTCGACATCCTCGGGGATCGCCGCGATGACCGAAGAAAAATCCTTGTTGCCGATCGGCACCCAGGATTTCGACGGCACGTGCCCGCCGGCCTTGCAGAACTCGGCCATGAAGCCGAAGACCTGCGTGTAGGGGAAGGAGTAATCCTCCGCGACCGTGGCGACCTTCTTGTAGCCCTTGTCGTTGAAGGCATAGGTGCCGAGGCCGGCCATCCACTGCGCCCCGTCGGTCGAGAAGCGGAAGAAGTTGTCGGCCGGATTGCGCAGCGTCGTGTCCTGCGCGGCCGAGGTGCCGTTGATGAACGTCACGTCCGGCTTGGTCTTGGCGTAGTCCTTGACGGCGAGGCCTTCATCGCCCGAAAGCGGACCGACCAGCACCTTCACGCCGTCCTGCTCGACCAGCTTGCGCGCCGCGCGCACCGCGCTGTCGGGCGAGGCGTCGGACGAGCCCTTGACGATCTCGATCTTCTTGCCGGCGACGGTGCCGTTGGTCTCGGCGATCGCCGTCATGGCGCCGCGTTCGCCGTCCTCGCCGAGCACCGTGAACGGCCCCTCGAAAGTGGCGAGCAGGCCGATCTTGATCGTGTCGTCGGCGGCGAGCGCCATCGAAGGCGCGGTCAGCCCGGTGAACAGCGCCAGGGCCAGCAGTGTACGTCTATGCATCCTCAGTTCCTCCCATTGAATTGCATTGATCTGCGGTGCTTCATCCGCGTCGGCCGCTAGGGGCCGGCGCGCAATGACTCCTGGGCAAGATGTGGCTTGATCCTCCCCCACAACCCAAGAATTCCATCCGGCGAGACGAAGACGATCACCAGGAACGCCAGGCCGATCAGCGTGTTGAAACGCTCAGCGCCGACAATGTCGATGGCGAAGGTCTGCATCAGTATGACGACGATCGCGCCCACGAACGGACCGATCGGATGGCGCAGGCCGCCGATGACGGCGATGATCAGGATGTCGATCGCCACGTCGACGCCGATCGTGCCGGGCGAAACGCGTCCGTTGAACCAGACCAGAAGCACGCCGGCCAGCCCCGCGAGGATGCCGGCCAGGAACCAGGCGAAGACCTTGTGCGCAGTGACGTGGTAGCCCAGCGCCCGCATCCTGCGCGGGTTGTCGCGGATCGCCTGCAAGGTCATGCCGAAGGTGGAGCGGGAGCCATAGAGCACCGCCGCGTAGGACAGCATCGCAAGGCCAAGACAGAGGTAGTAGAAGGGTTTCGGGTCCCGCCAGTTGATGCCCCAGAAGACCGGCGCGTGGATGCCGGCATAGCCGGAATGGCCATTGAAGATCGCGTAGTTCTGTTGGGCGAAGTAGAAGGTCGCCGTCGCGATCGCCAGCGTGATCATCAGCGTGTAGATGCCTTCCGTGCGCACCGAGATCCAGCCGATCAGCGCCGACGACACCGCCGCCGCGGCAACGGCGAAGGGAACGACGATCCACCAGGGCCAGCCGAAGCCCAGCACGCTGGAATTGTTGCTGCCGAGGATGGCGACGGCGTAGGCGGCGATGCCGGCGACCGTGATCTGCGCGAGGCTGAGCATTCCGCCATAACCGGCCAGCAGCATCAGCGACAGCGAAAGCACGCCGAAGATCATCGAATAGCCGGCGATCTGCGTCAGGAAGAAATCCGACGCCACCAGCGGGTAGAGTAGGAGCGCGACGGCAAGAATGACGTGACCTGCGCCGATCTTGTCCAGCCAGTTCTGCTGCGGCGCCGCGCCGTCGGCGGCTGTGGCCAGGCTCATCGCGCCTTCCCCATGATGCCTTGCGGCCTAACCGCCAGCGTCACCACCATGATGACGAAGGTGAGCACCACGCCATAGGTCGGGAAGTAGACGAGGCCGATCTGCTCGGCCAGCCCGATGAGCAGCGCCCCGATCGCCGCGCCGGTGATAGAGCCCATGCCGCCGACGATCACCACGACCAGCGAGGCAAGCAGGTAACGCACGTCCTCGCCGGGCGCGACCGAGAGCGCCGACCCGCCGACGACGCCGGCGAAACCCGCCAGTCCGGCGCCGACCGCGAAGACGATGGCGAACACCGCATGCACATTGACGCCGGATGCGGACAGCATGGCGCGGTCGTCGACGCCGGCGCGGATCATCATGCCGACGCGCGTCTTGTTGAGCATCAGCCAGAGCCCGACCCCGATGACGATCGCCGCCGCCAGCACGACCACGCGATAAAGCGGGTAGGTGAGGAACACCGAAGCGCCGTTCGAGCGCACAGCGGTGATGATGGGCAAGGTCAAGGCCCCGTCGAGCCATTCCGGCGTGGCGATCTGATAGGTGCCGCCGGCCCAGACCGCCAGCATCAGGTCGGCGGCGACGATCGAGATGCCGATGGTGACCAGGGTTTGCCTGAGGTCGTCGCCCTCCAGGCGGCGGAAGACGAAGACCTGCATGACCACGCCGATGATGGCGAGCACGGCGAAGCCGGCGGCGACACCGAGCAGCCAATAGCCGGTGCGGCTGGTGACCTCGTAGCCGATATAGGCGCCGAGCAGGTAAAGCGAACCGTGCGCCAGGTTGATGTTGCGCATCAGTCCGAAGATCAGGGTAAATCCGCTGGCGACCAGGAAATAGAGGCCGGCGAGCGTCAGGCCGTTGAGGATGGCGCTGACGAAAGCCTTCTTGGAGATCAGGATCGCGTTCAGCCATTGGGGCCAGACGGCAAAGACCAGCCAGGCGACGATCGCCGCGGCCAGCAGGCCGACAAGGCCCCAGGCCTGACGGCGCGTCACGCCGCCCGACAGCGACGAGGACGATGGCTGGTCGAGTATGCTCATGCGGTCAGCCGCCGGCGCTGCTCGTTCATACGCGGCGCCTTATGGAACTTGCCGTCCTTCATAATGGCGAGGATGCGGTTCTTGTCCTGCAGGATGCGCACGTCGGATATCGGGTCGCCGTCGATCAGCAGCATGTCGGCGAGATAGCCTTCCTTGATCAGGCCGAGCTCGTCGCCCATGCCCATGATCTGGCCGCCATATTTGGTCGCGGCCTGGATCGCCTCCATCGGCGAGAAGCCGAACATCTCGACGAAGGTCTGGATGTCCTTGGCGTTGGTGCCCTGCGGCGTCCAGGCGAAGCCGTAATCGCCGCCGATGCACACGCGGATGCCGCGCCGGTGCATCTTCTTCATCGTTTCGATGCACATTTCGAGCTCGCGCTCATATTCGAGCGACAGCGGCGAGCCGGGCTTGATGCCCCATTGCTCGGCATGGCGCGCGGTGTTGATCAGCCAGGCGACGCCGGGCGCGACGAAGTGCTTGTCCTTAACCGCCTCCAGCATGTCGAGCGCTTCCTCGTCGGCGAAGGAAGCGTGGTAGATGTTCTGGATACCGTGGCGGATGCACTGCTTGACCGAGCCGGAAGAGCGCGCATGCGCCGACAGCACCTTGTTGCGGCAGCGCGCCTCGGAAGCGGCCATGGCGACCTCTTCCTCGGACATCGGGGTTTCTTCCGCGCCCATGCCGGTGATGCTTTCGCCGGAGAGGTTGAGCTTGATGGAATCGACGCCGTATTTGATCAGCTGGCGCACCGTGCGGCGGATTTCCTCCGGACCGGAGACGACGATGCCGAGATTGAGGCCCTCATGCGGGATATGCGAGGGTGCGGAGTCGCCGAGGCCGCCGACCGTCGTGATCTCAGGTCCGGCCGCAAGGTAACGCGGGCCAGGAAACCGCCCCTGGTTGATGAATTTCTTGGCGACGACGTCGAGCCGCGGCTTGGCGGCGGCGGCACCTCGGCCGGCGGTGAATCCGGCATCGAGCACCAGCTTGGCCATCTCCATGGTGACCAGCATATGCTCCTCGATCTCCATCATCTGGATGGGATCGATGCCGGGCGCGTTGTTCCAGGACAGATGCAGATGCGCGTCGATCATGCCGGGCATCAGCGTCGCGCCCATGCCGTCGATCACGGTAGCGCCGCCATTGTAGGAAGACGACGAGGAGGCGCCGAAGCGCGACGAGCCCTTGGTGATCTGCTTGATGCGGTTGCCCTGCACCAGCACCTCGCCGGTGTAGGGATATTCACCAGTCGCGTCGAGCACGCGCACATTGGTGAAGAGCGTGCTTCCCGACCCGTTTCCGGCCCAGCTTTCGTCTGCCATAACAAGCCTCCCAACTTGCCGAGCGCGTAAGTCTACGCCCGATGCGAAATCCTCACCTATCAACCCGTCTCAAAAAATCGGCGAGCCTCAAACCGCTCTCGCGCGGACTTTCCACCGTGGCCCAGTGTCCGCACCGATCGAGCGAGGAGAATACGGCTCCCTTGATCTTGTCGGCAAGCGCCTGGGCGACGCCCGGCGGATTGACCGTGTCGGCATCGCCGGTGACGAGCAGCGTCGGCGCCGAAATCCGCCGCGCATCGACCGCGGTGGCCTTCGCCAGGGCCTCGCAGGTGCGGGCATAGGATTCGGGGTCCTGGCGGGTGATCGATTCCCGCACGAAGGCCGCCGCCGCGGGCGACGTCTCCCTCGTGTGCGCCGAGATCGCGTTGGCGACGATCTGATCGGCGATGTCGGCAATGCCGCCGGAGCGCGCCAGGCGCGCACGGTTGCCGAGCCCCTGCCGGGTTGCCTCGCCCGGCTCGGCCAGGGCGCCGAACAGCGTCAGCGATGTTACCAGCGCGGGCTGCGTCGCCGCGATCTGCTGGCACACGATGGTGCCCATCGAATGGCCGACGAAATGCGCCGACGTCACACCCATACCGGCCATGGCGCGGATCACGGCTTCGCTCATTCCTTCGATGGTGAGCGGCTCGATCGGGCGCGGCGAGCGGCCCGAACCGGGCAGGTCGAGCCGGATGACGCGGTAGCCGGAGAGCGCGCCCATCTGCGGCTGGAACATGTTCGAGGTTCCGCCGAGGCCGTGGATCATCACCACGGCCGCGCCTTCGCCGGTCACTTCCGCAACGACCTGGCCGACAGTCACGGTCGTCATTGCGGCCTCTCCACGAAACGGTTCTCCAACGTGCCGATGCCGTCGATCTCGATGCGAACGACGTCGCCAGGCTTGAGGTATTTCGGCGGATCGAAACCGATGCCGACCCCGACAGGCGTGCCGGTGGCGATGATGTCGCCGGGCTTCAGCGTGATGCCTTGCGAGAGCGTGGCGATGATGGTCGGGATATCGAAGATGAGCAGCGATATCCGGGAGTCCTGGCGCAGGTCCTCATTGACGAAACAGCGGATGCCGGCGTTGGCGAGATCGAACTCGTCCCTGGTGACGGCCCAAGGCCCCATCGGACAGAACGTGTCCTGCGATTTGCCGATCAGCCACTGGCTGTATTTGCCTTGCAGGTCGCGCGCCGTGACGTCGTTGACGATCGTATAGCCCCAGACGTGGTCGAGGGCGTCCTCCTTCGAGATGCCGCGCCCGCCCTTGCCGATGATGACGGCAAGCTCCGCCTCATAGTCGATCGCCGCCGAGACAGTGGAATCGATCAGCACGCTGGCATGGTTGGGGACGACCGATTCCGGCACCTTTGAGAAGATGATCGGGTGCTTCGGCACCGCGCCGGCGCCGGCGCTGGAATCGAAGCCTGAGCGGGCGAACTCGTGCGCGTGCTCGTGGTAATTCTTGCCGACGCAGAAGATATTGCGGCGCGGCTGTGGGATCGGAGCTTCGATCTCCACCCCCGCCAGCGGGATCGGGGAGAGGGTGCGCGGCAGCCCGGCTCCGTTGCGTTCGATCAGCGCGAGCAAACCGGCCTCGGCGCGCTCGACGGGAAGATCGAAGGGGGCGACGGTCTGGGCGGCAAGATCGACCAGGCCGACCCGCCTTTCGCCGGCGAGCGAGAAAGTCGCGACCCGCATGAAGTTCCTCCCGTGAACCAATTTTGAGCCAATTTTCCGCTCTTTTGAAACACGCTAACGTCAATTGGCTTAGGCCGCAAGCCGGATTCTGATTGGTTTCATGAAATAATCCAACGCCTGCGACGCGCAAACGCTGAGATGCTTTCGGCTTGGACGATGGACGGGCGCAAGAAAAGCTGCTATAAATGGTTCACTATTGGATCAGGTAGCTGCTGCCAAACATGCCCAAACTGGTTGCCAACGATATCGCCATTGCCCTGAAGAAGCGCATTTCTCTGGGCGAGTGGCTGGAGAACGGCCGCATGCCGCCGGAGCGCGATCTCGCCAGCGAGTTCGGCGTGGCGCGCAACACGGTGCGGCGCGCCGTCGGCATGCTGGAGGATGACGGCACGGTCGTACGGCATGTGGGCCGCGGGACCTTTTTGACGGCGGGCAACCCCGATTCCATGGCCGCGACCGTCGCGCGCATGGAAGGAACCAGCCCTGCGGACATGATGGAGATCAGGCAGTTGCTGGAGCCGGCGGCGGCGTCCTTTGCCGCGACCAACGCAAGCGCCGGCGAATTGAACGCCGTGCGCGAGGCGCACAAGATCGCCTGCGCGTCCCAGGATATGCCGACGTTCGAGCACTGGGACGCGGAATTCCACCACCGCATCTTCGCATGCTCGCGCAACGACTTCCTCAAGGAGATCCACAATCTCATGCGCATCCTGCGCAATCAGCGGCCGTGGTTCGAGATGAAGAAGCGTTCCTTCTCGGAGGAACGCCGCGCCACCTATTGCAGCGAGCACCAGCTCGTCCTGGACGCGTTGCTGGCGCGCGACTCCGAAGGCGCCAGCGCTGCCATGCTGACGCATCTGAGGACGGTCGAGCGCAATCTTCTGGGGAGGTAGCCGCCCGGATGGCGGAGCCCGAGTCGACATTGCATGAGGATGCCACTATATAGCGCCTGCTCCGGCTGAGGCCGGGGCAGCATCGACCGGGAAACTGCGATACGGCTTGTGATACAAATGCGCTGTCAAAGTTAGAAAAAAGCAAGCAAAAACAACAATACCGGCCTTTTATCGATCCCGGCCGACGATCCCATCATTCTCAATGATCTGAACGTGCACCTCGTCCCCCTCCATTCCTTCGGCTCCGCGTCCCACGGGCAAGATGTCTTGCCGGTCGAGGCCGACTCGGCTCGAATGGGGCATGCATTCTGTGCGGGGGTGCGGACGTTCATGGCTACCAACCGGCTTTGCCGCTAGGGAAGAAGCAATATGAGTGAACATGCGATCGAGTTCCTGCGTGGGTGGATTGGCGAGAAAGTCCAATGCCAGCATTCACCGATCAAGATCGAGCAGGCCGAGACCCTTGCCAAGGAATGCTGCGCCAAGGCCGCCGAGGCAGGCATTCTGCTCGAGGACATCCAGGAAGAGGTCGGCGACATCCAGGAGCTGATCGCGTCGCGCCTCGAGGAAGCCGCCGAAGAGGACACCGGCGAAACGAGTCCCGACAAGCCAGCGGAATAAAGACCGGCCTGGCACGAGCCGGCGGCGCTCTATCCGAATTTTTCCTTCAGCCATTCCTTCGGCAGCGCCGGCACGAAATTGCCGTCGCGTCCCGTCATATCCTCATTGGCGACCAGCGCGTTGAGGATCGCCTCCTCGACGCCTTGCACGACCGCGTCGAAGAACGGGTCGATGTCGACGTCGGGAATGAACTCCGCCCGTCCGATGCGCCCCGAAGCGCCAAGCGCCGCCTCCGGATTGGCGGTCGAAAACGCCAGGAAGATATCGCCCGAGCTGTGGTAGCCATAGCCGCCGGTCATGGCGATACCGAGCGGCACGCGCCGGGCGAGCCGCTTCATCTGATGCGGCAGGAACGGCGCATCGGTGGCGACGACGGCGATGATCGAGCCTTTTTCGGCGCGCGCCGTCGCCTCGCGGATCGCCGGGTCGACAAGCTCCGACCCGATGCGCCGGCCACGAATGGTGAAATTGCGCCGTTGGCCGAAATTCGACTGCACGAAGACACCCAGCGTATAACGCCTGTCCTGCCACTCAACGACACGCGAGGCGGTGCCGGACCCAGCCTTGAAGCCGAAGGTGATCATGCCGGTGCCGCCGCCGACGCTGCCTTCCTCGATGGCGCCGCCGGTGGCGTTGTCGAGTGCCGCCGCCACGTGGTCGGCGCCGACATGATGGCCGTTGATGTCGTTGAGGAAGCCGTCATAGGTCTCGGCCGCCACCGGCAGGCCCCAGCCTGTGTCGAGCGCGACGGGCAACACCTTGTGCATCCAGCGCAGCGTGGCGTCGCGGGTGACGCCGCAGGAATGCGTGTTGGTGATGGTGACGGGGAAGTTGAAGGCGCCGGTCTCCTCGATGATATGCGTTCCGGTCAGCTCGCCATTGCCGTTCTGGCCGAACACGCCGGCGAACACCGGCGTTGCGAGCTCTTGGACCGGCCTTGGCAGGATTGCGGTGACGCCGGTGCGCACCGGCCCGTTGCCGACCCGCAGCGGACCATCGCCGGAAACCAGCGTCGTGTAGCCCACCGACACGCCCGGCACATCTGTGATGGCGTTGAAACGACCCGGAGTCCCGTCGAGCGCGATGCCGAACGCGCGCAGGCGCGGCTTGCCCGACGGGGTGCGAAGATGCGGGTCGTGGCTGCTCATGGAAAACCTCAGAACAACGAACCCTGATTGCCCGGTTCCTTGGCCTTGGCGGGCGACTTCGCGGCCAGCTTCGGCCGCGCGCCGCCGGAGGTTGCGATGGCCTCGGCGGTGCCGTCCGCGAATTCCAGCTGCAGCGCTGCGCCCGGCGCCAGTTCCGCGACCCGTTTGATGACAGCGCCGTCGGCATCCTTGACCAGCGCGAAGCCGCGCGCCAGCACGGCCTTGTGCGACAGCGTGGAAAGCAGCCGGTCGGCTTGGGTCAGCGCAGCGCGTAGCCTGTCCAACTGCCGAGCCGCCGCCTGGTCCTGACGCCGTGTCAGTCCGGCCAAGGCGTCGGCCTGCTGCCTTTGCCTTCTCTCGATCGGCGCCGGCGATAGCCTGACTTGGGTGCGTTTGAAACGCACGCGCCGCTCGCGCACGATGGCGAAGAACGCCGCGCGGGCACGCGCGATGTCGCGGCCGGTCAGCGTGCGCGCTTCGTTCAGGCGCCGCGACAGGGTCGCCGGTGTCAGCCTTTGCCGCTCCAGCGTGGCCCGCTTGCGCTCGATATTCACCGTCAACCCGCGGCCGAGGCGGCTGGTCGCATCGTCGAAACGGCGGCGCGGCAGCGCCAGCAACTGGTCGGGCGAGGGGAGCGCGCGTGCCGCGGCCCGGACCGCCTGGCGCTTGCGCTCCAGATGCCGCGAGGCGCAGGCGTTGAGCCGCGCGCCGAGGCTGGCCAAGGTTGCCTCCAGGTCCGCCCTGACCGGCACGGCGATCTCGGCCGCGCCCGTCGGCGTCGGCGCGCGCATATCGGCGACGAAGTCGATCAGGGTCGTGTCGGTCTCGTGCCCGACGGCCGAGATCACCGGGATGCCTGAGGCTGCAACCGCGCGTGCCAGCCCTTCGTCGTTGAAGCCCCAGAGGTCTTCGAGGCTGCCGCCGCCGCGCGCCACGATCAGAAGATCGGGCTGGCGGATGGGTCCGTCCCATGTCAACGCGTTGAAACCGTTGACGGCTGCAGTCACCTCTTTGGCGGTCGTCTCGCCCTGGACCCGCACCGGCCAGACCAGCACATGAAGCGGGAACCTGTCCTTGATGCGATGGATGATGTCGCGGATCACCGAGCCGGTCGGCGAGGTGACGACGCCGATGACTTTTGGCATGAACGGCAGCCGCCGCTTGCGGCCGGCGTCGAACAGGCCTTCGGCCTGCAGCCGGCGCTTGCGTTCTTCGAGCAGCGCCATCAGCGCGCCGGCGCCCGCCGGCTCCAGATTGTCAATGACGATCTGGTAGTTGGATTTGCCGGGGTAGGTCGTCAGCCTACCGCTGGCGATCACCTCCATGCCTTCCTCGGGGCGGAATTTCAGCCGCGCCATGGTGGTTTTCCAGACCACGGCGTCGATCCGCGCGCGGTCGTCCTTCAACGCGAAGTAAGCGTGGCCGGACGAATGCGGGCCGCGATAGCCGGAAATCTCGCCACGCACCCGCACATTGCCGAAAGCGTCCTCGACAGTGCGCTTCAGCGCGCCGGAAATCTCGCTCACCGTGTATTCGGTGGCGTTGCTGCGTGATTCGGTTGCTGTTTCACTCATTTGGCGATTGGGGAGCGCTTATCGGCCCGCGTCAAGCGCGGAGAAACCTCGCTAATATTATAACGCGATTTTAAGCCAGATTTGCTTTGACTGGCGGCACAAGAGCCGGCCAGGGACGCGATGAGCGCACGCCACGACAGCAGCCCGTTGACGCGTCAGGTCACGCTGACCGTGCTGACGCTCGCGGCTTTCGCCTTGGCCATCGTCGTCGGCTTCGGCTTCTACGTCGCCGGCCAGGCCGATAACGCCTCGCTCGAACGGCAGAAGATGTTCATCGCCGATGGCCTGCAGGACCAGATCGCGGCCGTCGAGCGGGAGCAGGAAAGCGTTTCAGTCTGGGACGATTCCGTCGTCAACGCGAAGGCCGGCAACCAGGCCTGGATGGCCGACAATCTCAGCGTCTGGATGTACACCTATTACGGCCATAACCGGATCTACATTCTGGATGGCGCCAACCGTCCGATCCACGCCATGCGCGAGGGCAAGGTGGTCGATACATCCGCCTATGGCGAGGATCGGCCCGTCCTTCTCCCCACCATCGAAAAACTGCGCGGTATCCTCGCGCGACCGCCCGAAGCCGACACGTCCGGCCAGCCCGCGAAGGCGGTCGCCGAGGATCTGGTGTCGCTCGACGGCAAGCCGGCGATCTTGAGCGTCACGCCGCTGGTGCCGAGCTCGGACAGGATCGCTCAGGCGCCCGGCACCGAATACCTGCATGTCTCGGTCGAATTCATCAGCGACGCGGTCGTCGGCAAGATCGCCGGAAAGTATCTGCTCGAGGGCGCGCGTCTGGTGCCGTTGTCCGAGCCGGTGGGCCCGGCTGCCGTGCCGCTGGTGGATGCGCGCGGCGTGATCCTCGGCTATATCGGCTGGGACCAACTCCGGCCCGGCCTTGCTTTGGTGCGTAAGATCGCTCCTGCCTTGGCGATCGCGCTGCTCCTGGCGGGCGGCGTGCTGGTGTTCCTGCTGCGTAGGTTGCGTCGCGCCTCGGCCGCGTTGCAGACAAGCCAGGACCAGGCGCAATATCTCGCCTTCCACGACACGCTCACCGGCCTGCCCAATCGCGCGCTGTTCGAGGACCGCTTGCGGCGCACGCTGCTCTTCGCCAGCCAGGACGGAACCCGCGTGGCGCTGCTTTACCTCGATCTCGATCGCTTCAAGCATATCAACGACACGCTCGGCCATCCGGCCGGTGACGAGCTCGTGCGCCAGACGGCGGCGCGGCTCAGGCACACGATCCGCGAAGTCGATACCGTCGCCCGGCTCGGCGGCGACGAGTTCGCCATCATCCTGCTCGACGTTCCCGACGCCGGAAGCGCCAAGGACATCGCCGAAAGGCTGCTGGCGAAGCTGCGTCAGCCGTTCCGGCTCATCGACGACCAGGTCTTCGTCAGCGCGAGCGTCGGCATCGCGCTGTCGTCCGGATCGGAGGCGGACGCGGACGACTTGCTGCGCAAGGCCGACATCGCGCTTTACGAGGCCAAGAAGAACGGTCGCGGCCGCTACGAGGTGTTCGCCGGCGACATGGACGATCTCCTGTTGCGCAAGCGCAAGGTCGAATCGGAACTCCGCAAGGCGCTGGAGGGCGAAGGCGGCATAAAGCTCGCCTATCAGCCGGTTTTCGCGGCCGACGGCTGCCGGATTCTCGGGGCCGAGGCGCTGATCCGCTGGGGGCATGAGGTGCATGGCGCCTTGCCCGCGGCGCAATTCATCGCCATTGCCGAAGAGCGCGGCCTGATCGGCGATTTGGGCAAATGGGCCCTGAGCGAAGCTTGCCGCTTCGCCGTCAGGACCGAACTGCCCTGGGTCGCGGTCAACATCTCGCCGATGCAGTTGCGTGATATCGGCTTTGCCGAACAGGTCTCCGCGGTCCTGAGCGAAACCGGACTCGACCCCTCACGCCTGCAGCTCGAGACCACCGAAAGCGTTCTGCTCGAGCACAATGACACGATCGGCACGGTGATTGACGCGCTGCACCAGTCCGGCGTGCGCATCGTGCTCGACGATTTCGGCACCGGCTATTCCTCGTTGAGCTATCTGCGCCGCCACGCGATCGACAAGCTGAAGATCGACCGCTCCTTCGTGCGTCTGCTCGACGAGGACGAAAGCGCCCGCGCAATCGTCAAGGCGCTGATCGAGCTGGCGCTGGCGATCAAGGTCGAGGTGACCGCCGAAGGCGTCGAGACCGAGGCGCAAAAGGCCTTGCTGGTCGGCATGGGTTGTCGCCAGATGCAGGGCTATCTGCTGTCGCCGCCGCTGGAGCCCGGCCAGTTGCTTGCGCTGCCCGGTGTCTCGTCAGCCGACCGGGAGCGTTCCGTGGCTCGGGCCTGACGTTACCATCCAGGCATGATCTGGTTCGCCTTGACACGCTTCATCTTGGCGAAGGCGAGCGCGGCGAAGTCGAAGCTTCCCGCCTCTTCGCTGACCGGCACGGAAATGTTGTCGAGGCTCTCGGCGATGTGGCGGGCCAAGGCGTCGACGATCTCCGGCTGCGAGGTCTGGCCGCGCATGATGCCGATGCGGCAATCCGGCAACTGGCCGAAGCCGTCGGCCTCGCCGAGCACGCGCATGCCGGGCCTGAGCGCGCATTCCGGCAGCACCGAGACCGCCAGGCCCGAAAGCACGGCTGCGGTGATGACGGTGGCCGAGAAACTGGAGAACAGCACGCGGTAATCGCGGCTCTGCCGGTCGAGCACGTCGACCGCGGCGCGTCGCCAGATGCAGTTCGGCCGGCCGAACGCCATCGGCAGGGTTTCCTGCTCATGCGTGGCGTGATTGGCCGAGGTCACCCACAAAAGCGGCTCGCGCCGCACCACTTCCGACTGGCCGCGCGTGTCGTTATGCGTCACCAGCGCCAGGTCGAGATTGCCGCGCTTGATGTGCTCGACCAGCCCCGGCGTCGGCTCGCAGACGACCGTCAGCTCGACGCGTGGGTTGGAGCGCGAGAAGCGCGCCATGATCTCGGGCAGGAAGCGGTCGGCATAGTCGTCCGGCGTGCCGATGCGGATCGTGCCTTCGAGCCGCTGGTCGTCGAAGGCGGCAAGCGTCTCGCGGTTGAGGTAGATCAGCCGCCGCGCATAGGAAAGCAGCCGGTCGCCCTCCTCGGTCAGCTTGTTGGTGCGGCCATCCTTTTCGAACAGCGGCTTGCCGATCCGCTCCTCCAGCCGGCGCATCTGCATCGACACGGCCGACTGCGTCCGGTGCACTTCCTCGGCCGCGCGGGTGAAGCTTCCTGTGTCGGCAATCGAGATGAAGGTTTGCAACTGATCGAGGTCGAGCGGCGCTTTCATCGGTCCAACCTATCATTGATGTTGATGCTAGAGATTAAAAACATTCGTTGGATTAATCAATCGCGCGATGGCAAATTGCGAATGTCCACATGACAGCATGTGTATCGAGACCGGAACGGCGCTTCTCCCAGGCGCCGATTGCATGGTTTCGTCCGCTCGACTCCTGGAAGGAGAGACTGACATGACCACGGTTGAATTCGCTTCCGAGACCCCGCGCATCACCACGCGTCCGGCCGTTGCGACGCGCGTGCTCAATGCTCTCGCCAACGCCTATGTCGCCTGGAAAAACCGCCGCGCCTTCTATCGCCTGGGCGAGATGTCGGACGCCGAGCTTGCCGATATCGGCCTGACCCGCGCCGACCTCCATGTCGCGGTCGCGGTGCCCTTCGGCCGCGATCCGACGGTGAAGCTGCGCGCCATCGCCAGCGAGCGCGCCGATACGATCGAGGACCTCGCTCGTCAGGTGGCCTGAACGGCCGCGTTGCCTGGATTCCGGTTGCGTTGAACCTTTTCACGGCTCGGCGCGACCAAGCTTCATGCAGGCTCCCACACTCCCTGCCGGTTCCCCGCCGGCCAGCCTGCACATTGCCCGGCTCCTCCTCCAGGACCGGGCATTTTTTTAGTTCGTCATTCTAGGGCGGAGCAAGGAGCGAAGCGACGCGCGCAGACCCTAGAATCCATGCCGTGACGTTGACGTGCTGCAACTGTGCAGAATTCTGCTCCTCTGCACCCTTCGGCGAAGGTAACGGCATGGATCCTCGGGTCTACGCTCCGCTTCGCGTCGCTCCGCCCGTGGATGACGACTTCGCCGTCGGCGCAAGACTTATCGCCGGTCCATGTCTCGCTTGAACTGGTCGAAGATCGAGTCCACACCCTTCTGGTAGTCGTCGCGTTGCTGCGCGCCGGTCTCGAACATCTTGCCGAAGATGTCGTCGAATGGGTTTCGCGGCCTGCCGCTCGGGTTGGTCTGCGGCTGCTGCGGCGCGCTCTGCTGCGGCTGGCGTTGTTGTGGCTGCGGCGCCGGCTGTCCGCCGGGCAGGCCGAAACCGCCGCCGCCTTGGCGCAGCATCTCTTCGAAGATCTTGCCGAGCGGGTTGTCGCCATAGGGGCTTTGCGTCTGTTGCGGCTGCGTCTGCTGCGGCCGGCCTTGCGGCTGCTGCGCCGCGCCGCCGCCGAACATATCCTGCAGCACCTTGCCGAGCGGGTTCTCGCCGTAGGGATTGGGCGATTGCTGCGGCTGGCTCTGCGGTTGGGACTGGGACGCGCCGCCACCGAACATGTCCTGCAGCACCTTGCCGAGCGGGTTCTCGCCATAGGGATTGGGCGCCGGCTGCGGCGCCTGGCGTTGCTGCGGCGCCGGCGCGACGCCGCCTTGCCGCATCATCTCCTCGATGATCTCGCCGAGCGGATTGTTGCCGCCGCCGAAACCGCCGGCGGCCTGCATCTGGTTGTTGGTCTGCTTGAACAGGCCGCCCATCATCATCGAGGCCAGGGCCGGCAGCATCTGCTGCAGCACCTGCTGGCTCAATCCCGTCGCCTGCGCGGCCTGGCTGGCCACGGCGCGGGACAGGTCCTTCGAGCCGAACAGATGGCCGAGAATGCCGTTGCCCTCATTGATGCCCTGCGGCGAAAAAGCCCTCGTGGCGTCCTCGAAATATTTGGCATGCTGGCCGCTCGCCATCGCGGTCATGAATGCGCCCATCCCGTAAGGATCGGCGGTGTTGCGCTGCAATCCTTGCGAGAACGCGGGCAGCAGCGCCTGCACCGCGGCCTGCGTCTGCTGCATCGAAAGCCCGTATTGCTGTGCCAGCGCCTGCATGCCGGCGCCGTTCTGGGCCTGGGCGAAAATGTCGAACAGGGAAGCCATTTGGGTTCTCCTCCGAGAATATCCTCATCGGAGAGCCTAGTTCGTTTCCATCACCGATTGAAGCGGCTTTTGCTGCCCAACCGCTCGGCGCATGGCGGAGGGTTAATAGGCATACTCCATGAACACCGGCTCGATCGAACCGCCCCAACGCGTGTGGTAGGCCGACAGCATCTCCTCGGCGCTGGTGGTGCCGCGCGCCACGACCTCGTCGAGCGTGTTGAGGAACGACGTCTCGTCATAGCCGTCGCGGTTCTTCTTGGCCCGGTTCCTCAGGCCCGTGCGCGAGATGGCGAGCACATCGCGGGCGACGTCGCGCAAGGTGGCGTTGCGGAACGGCGCCGCAATGCCCAGTTCCGGCACGGCGTTGCGCATCGCCAGCGCTTCCTCGTAGGTCCAACTCGCGGTCAGCGCCTCGGCGGCGTCCAGCGCCTGCTCGTCATAGAGCAGCCCGACCCAGAAGGCGGGCAGGGCGCAGATGCGCCGCCATGGCCCGCCATCGGCGCCGCGCATCTCGAGGAAACGCTTCAGCCGCACGTCGGGGAACAAGGTGGAGAGATGGTTCGCCCAGTCGCCCATGGTCGGCAGGCCGTCGGGGACCTCGTTGCGGGCGGCGCCCGCCATGAACTGGCGGAACGTGTAGCGCGTCATGTCGTGATAGTGGCCGTCGCGGATCACGAAATACATCGGCACGTCGAGCGCCCATTCGACATAGTCAGCGAAGCCGAAATCGGGCGAGAAGCAGAATTCGAGCATGCCGGAGCGCTGGTTGTCGGTATCGCGCCAGATGTCGCCGCGCCAGCTCTGCAGGCCGTTCGGCCGGCTCTCGGTGAAGGGCGAGTTGGCGAACAGCGCCGTCGACAGCGGCTGCAGCTTCAGCGACACCTGCATCTTGCGGCGCATGTCGGTCTCGCTCTCGAAGTCGAGATTCACCTGGATCGTGCAGGTGCGGTACATCATGTCGAGGCCCTTGGTGCCGACCTTCGGCATGTAGCGCGTCATGATCTCGTAGCGCGACTTCGGCATTTTCGGCGTATCGGCCAGCGACCATTTCGGGCTGCCGCCGAGGCCGAGGAAGCGGATGCCGAGCGGCTCGGCGATCTCGCGCACCTGCGCCAGATGCGCGTTGCCCTCGCGGCAGGTCTGGTGGATGGACTCCAGCGGCGCCCCGGAAAGCTCGAACTGGCCGCCGGGCTCCAGCGAGATCGCGCCCTGGCCGGTCGGCTCGACAAGGCCGATGATGCGGCCGGCATCCATGATCGGATCCCAGCCGAGCTTTTCCTGCATGCCTTCGAGAATGGCGCGGATGCCGCGCTCGCCGCCATAGGGCACCGGTGCGTTGCCGTCGACATAGAAGGGGAATTTCTCGTGCTCGGTGCCGATGCGCCATTTTTCGCGCGGCTTGTTGCCGGCGGCCAGATAGCCGACGAGTTCGTCAATGCCTTCGATGGGCTGGGTATCGGTTGTGTCGCGCGCCATCTCGCCCCTCCGTGCGCATGATCCCCGAAAACCGGCACCGATTTCCGCTGGACGTCCTGCGCAAGACTTTAAGTGTTACAGCGGCCTTTGCTCCACGAAAAGGAGGCGCGGTGCTGCAGTGGCCGGACGGCCGCCGGCGCTAGATGGACGAAATGTTAGCAGCCGATCAAGCAAAAAATCCTGAGCCAGGCCTCAACAGGATTTGATCACCAGTCGCCGATCGTCGCCTGCATCACAGCCAATGCCGCCACCGCCGCCGTGTCGGCGCGCAGGATGCGGGGCCCGAGCGGAATGGCGGTGACGAAAGGCAAAGCCCTCAGCATCTTGCGCTCGTCGTCGGAAAATCCGCCCTCAGGTCCGACCAGAAGCGCAAGTTTCTTCTCTTTGACCGCTTGCAAGGCTGGCAGCGGATTGTTGGTCGCGGCATCCTCGTCGCAGAAGATCAGCCGCCGTTCCTTGTCCCAGTTGACGAGAAGCCGTTCCAGCTTTTCCGCCTCGCGCACGTCCGGCACCGCCAGGATGCCGCATTGCTCGGCTGCTTCCACCACATTGGCGCGCAGCCGATCGATGCCGGGCTTCGCCACCTGCGTATGCTGGGTGATCACCGGCTGCAGCAAGCCCGCGCCCATCTCGACGGCTTTTTGCACCAGGTAATCGAGCCGGCCCTGCTTGAGCGGCGCGAAGCAATAGACGAGATCGGGCAGCGGTGGCTGCGGCCGTTGCAATTCGAGCACTTTCAGTCGGACGGCCTTCTTGGACTTCGCGGCGATCGAAGCCGACCATTCGCCGTCGCGGCCGTTGAAAAGCAGGACCTCGGCGCCTTCGCCGAGCCGCAGCACATGGGCGAGATAGTGACTCTGCTGCTGCCCGGCATCGAATTCGAGGCCGGGCCCAAGGTCGTCCGGCACGAACAGCCGCTGCATTTTGTAATTGGCGCGCATAGCCCAGGCAGTTTCGCAAAAGTGTCCCGCGGTTTTGCGATCAGAACCAGCGAAAAACAAGGGAATCTAAGCAGATATTCGTGGGATGTCCCACGAATGTATGCTTAGCAATGGGCGCGGCGACGGGCTGCGTCAAGTGTCGGCGCTGGGATGCCAGGCCGGCGCGAAACCATGCTTCAATACGGCAATGCTGGTCGTCGGCGTCAGCAGGCGCAGCGGTCGGTCGGCGAGGCGATCGAGAGCAATTGGACTGGCGTAGCCCGCGAACGACCATTTCAATGCCTTGCCGGCACGCAGCGCATAGGCATTGTCGCCGTCCGCGATCATCGTTCCATCGGGCAAGTCGCCAAGCTCCGGTGCGGTCACGGCGGGAGGCCGTCCGCCGGAAGCCAGCCGTTCCTTGTGCAGCCGCTTGTCGACCATCGGCGCGCGCGGCACGTCAATCCCGAACGCCTCGCCGAAGCGGCCGACGAAATCGGTCGCCCGCTCGCGCCGGCAGAAGAAGCAGGGCCGGTGGCCGGCGGCCAATGCCGTCACCTCGTCGAGGAAGAACAGCTCGGTCCAGCCGGCTTTCCCTCCTGGTCGGTTGCGGCCCATCGGCTCACGCCGCACATTGCGGAACGCGCAGACGCAGATGATCCAGGCCGGCAAGGCCCAGCGCTTCTTCAGCAGCGTCCTGGTCTCCGGATCATGGATGATGCCGCGATTGCCGGTGAACAGGCCGCGTTCCGGCACGGCATGGATGGCGCCGAAGGGGTCGACCCGGTTCTGCAGTGGCATAGCTTTCTCTCTCGATCCGCATCTTGGCTGAAATACGGACCGCATGATATCGCTCGCCCCAGCGTTTTCATGTCAGCAGGATTCTCGATGCGCGTGCTGGTGGTCCAGAATTACGACAATACCGGCCTTGGTCAGGTCGGCGCCGCTCTGGCCGAAGCGGGCGCCGATCTCGACCTGCGGCGTCCCTACCAAGGCGATCCGTTGCCGCAGGGTGCAGGCGGGCATGATGCGATGGTTTTGCTGGGCGGCGGGCAGAATGCGCTGGCCGACGAGGACTATCCCTATTTCCCGGCGCTTCTCGAACTGACGCGCGATTTCGCCGATAAGGACCGCTCGGTGCTCGGCATCTGCCTCGGCAGCCAACTTCTTGCCCGCGCGTTCGGCGGCGACAACCACATCGGCGGCGCCACCGAGTTCGGTTGGCACAAAGTTTCGCTGACACCGGCCGCCAAGTCGGACCCGGTGCTGGCGGCGCTGCCCGAAAAATTTCCGATCTTCGAATGGCATGACGACACGTTCGCGCTGCCCGAAAACGCCGTGCGGCTCGCCGGCAGCGCGGTCGCTGAAAACCAGGCCTTCCGCCTCGGCCGCGCCGTCTATGGTTTCCAGTTCCACTTCGAGGCCGATACACCGATGGTGCGCGACTGGAGCACGTCCTTCGCGGCAACGATTGCCGAGCGCCATCCCGACTGGAGCGAACGCTTCGACGACGAACTGGCCCGCAATGGCGCCGACGCCGACGCCGCCGGATTGGCGATAGCCCGCGCTTGGGTGGCCACGATCTGAACATCCAATCCCTGATCGGGCGAAGCGTGGCATAATTGGCACGCCCGCGGGTTTCCGCTTGGGGACAACATTCTTCTTTCTTGGTTTGTGTCCGGCCGGTCGCCTAAGAGGGCGCGCTTTGTATCGTCGGTGCAACCGGAATGAACCTTTTGTGTGATCCAGCCGACACACCGGCGATACAGAATCTGCTTAGAAGCCCGAAATCGTCGAAACATTGAGACGCATTTTATCGTTTCAACGCATTGGTAACCGCCTCGTGCCCAGATGCAGAAAGCTTAACCAGAGATGACGTCCGTGAAAGCAGCTCTCCTGTCTTTTGTCATGCTGTCTGCCATCGTGATCTGCGGCCTGGGCATCTATGCCGCCGATGCAGCGACCAATCACCGGGCCGTCGACGGCTATGGCGTCACCGCTTCGCTGAACTAAGCCCAACCAAAATCGGAACAGGTTCGCGCCGGGGGCGCCTAAAGCGCTTTTCCCTGGACGGTGACGATGCGTTTGTCGCCGCCATTGGCGGCCAGCGCGCTCAGCGTTCCCGATTTCCAGGCGAGTGTGTCGACATTGACGCGGTTGGCCTTCACCTCGGCTTCCGGGACGGGCGTGTGCCCGTGCACGATCACCTTGGAAAAAAGCCCTGGATGGTCGTGGAAGGCGTCACGGATCCAGATCAGGTCCTGCTGGTTTTGGCGGTCGAGCGGCACGCCCGGCCTTATCCCGGCATGGCAGAAGAAGAAGTCGCCGAACGTCGCCGAAAACGTCAGCGATTGCAGGAAGTCGACGTGGCTGCACGGCACCGCTTTCGCCAGCGCGGCGTGTCCGCGCGCAATCGCCTCCGCCTTGCCGTACCAGTGGGCGTCGCGCAGAAGATCCACGCCATAGGACTGCGCCGTCTGCACGCCGCCGTAGTTCATGAACAGGCCGTCCGGCTCGCCATCGGCCAGGAATTCGAGCATGCCGATGTCGTGGTTGCCGGCGAGCATGATGTTGCGCGGATCGCGTTTCTGCGCCTCGATCAGGAAGTCGATGACGCTCTTTGAATCCGGTCCGCGATCGACATAGTCGCCGAGATGGATGATGCGCCAGTCGGAGGCGGGCGCATATTCCAGTTCGCTCGCGATGCGCCGGTGCATGGCGGCGAGCAGGTCGTGCCGGCCATGCACATCGCCGATGGCGTAGAGCCGCATGCCGTCCGGCCCGCGCGCGTCGAGATAATGGATGCCGGTTTCGGTCAAGGAACCCGTCTTTCGTATCGGTCGCCGCGCAAGCTAGGACCAATCGATGAACAACGCCCTAGCGTCGGAATTCGTCCTTGCCACGTCTGCCGTCCAGCGCTCGCCGCGCCCTAGCGACGCAACTGCTCCTTGCCCATGTCGGTGACCAACCGCTTGCCGCACAGCGCCAGCGTGATGTCCATCTCCTTGCGGATGATCTCGAGCGCCTTGGTGACGCCGTCCTTGCCCATCGCGCCGAGGCCGTAGAGGAAGGGCCGGCCGATAAAGGTACCCTTGGCGCCGAGGCAGAGCGCTTTGAGCACGTCCTGGCCGGAGCGGATGCCGCCGTCCATATGGACTTCGATCCTGTCGCCGACCGCATCGGCGATCTCTTCCAGCACCGAGATCGAGGAGGGGGCGCCATCGAGCTGCCGCCCGCCATGGTTGGAGACCACGATCGCATCGGCGCCGGTCTCGGCCGCCATCTGCGCGTCCTCCTTGTCAAGGATACCCTTCAGGATCAGCTTGCCGCCCCAGCGCTCCTTGATCCAGGCCACGTCCTTCCACGACAGCTGCGGATCGAACTGCTCCGTCGTCCAGGACGACAGCGAGGAGACGTCGCCGACGCCCTTGGCGTGGCCGACGATGTTGCGGAAGGTGCGGCGCTTGGTACCGGCGATGCCCAGGCACCAGCGCGGCTTCAGCGCGAGGTCGATGATGTTGGCAAGCGTCATCTTGGGCGGCGCCGAAAGCCCGTTGCGGATATCCTTGTGGCGCTGGCCGAGGATCTGCAGGTCGAGCGTCAGCACCAGCGCCGAGCACTTCGCCGCCTTGGCCCTGTCGATGAGGTTGAGCACGAAATCCTTGTCGCGCAGCACATAGAGCTGGAACCAGAACGGCTTCTTGGTCGCCGAGGCGACATCCTCGATCGAGCAGATGCTCATGGTGGACAGCGTGAAAGGCACGCCGAACGCTTCCGCCGCCTGCGCCGCCAGCATCTCGCCATCGGCATGCTGCATGCCGGTCAGCCCGGTCGGGGCAAGCGCAACCGGCATCGCCACTTTCTCGCCGATCATGGTCGATTCCAGCGAGCGGTTGCTCATGTCGACCAGCACGCGCTGGCGGAATTTTATCTTGCCGAAATCCTCTTCATTGGCCCGGTAGGTGCTCTCCGTCCAAGCGCCGGAATCGGCATAGTCGAAGAACATCTTCGGCACCCTGCGGCGTGCCAGGTCCTTGAGGTCGGCGATGGTGAGGATTTCGCTCATGGTGGTCCCCGCTTGATCTGTGCTTAGGAGCGTTTTCGTGTGGGTTCGATGTCGCCGGCGTCCGAGCGTTGCCTGAGGCGCAACCTGGACACACGCTGCCAGTCGCCGCTGCGCTCGGCTTCCGCCATCGAGCGCTCGACATAGGTGATGTGGTCCATCGCCGCCTTGCGCGCCGCCGTCGGATCGGCGGCCTTGATCGCGGCATGGATCGCCCGGTGCTGCTCGAGCAGCGCCTCGCGCGCGCCGGGCACGCTGAACACCAGAAGCCGGTTCTGGAACACACCCTCCGACAGCAGCCGGTAGCAGGAGCGCAGCGTGTGCAGCAGGATCATGTTGTGCGCGCATTCGCACACCGCGTGATGGAACTCGATGTCGATTTCCGCCTCGTCGTCGAAATCGCCTGTACGGTGCGCCTCGTCCATGCGCGCCATGATGCGGTCGAGCAGCGCCAGATCTTCGGGCGTCGCGCGCCGCGCCGCAAATTCGGCCGCCACCGCCTCGATCTCGCGCCGGTATTCCAGATAGTCGGTCACCGCCTTGCGGTGCGTGGAGATCAGGTCCGTCACCGGCTTTGTGAAGAGCTGGCCGATGACGTCGGCGACATACGTGCCGCCGCCGGCCTTGGTCGTGAGCAGACCGCGCCCCTCCAGCGCCTTCAGCGCATCGCGCAGGATCGGCCGCGACACGTCGAACTGGCGCGCCAGCTCGCGCTCGCCCGGCAGCCGGTCGCCGGTGCGCAGCACGCCTTCGAGGATCAGGCTCTCGATCTGCTGGACCACCTCGTCGGCGGTGCGCGAATGCTCGATCCTGGAGAAAATGTCGCTCAAAGGGGCGCCTGGAGAACGGGATGAAGGTCGCGCAGATTAAAGCGTCCGCCGCCAACTGGTCAAATTATTTATCCAATTCGGCCACGCCGGTTGCATCGCCTGCCGCGCGTCACCGTCCCCGAATGCCAATATTTGCTGTTTACGCGTCCCGCCTATTGCCGCAAGACGACCGGATTGCACGATGGGTCGAAACCAGGGGGACCAGCCGTGTCGGACGAGACGTCCAAGCTTGAATTCCAGCCGCGCGCGCAAGGCAGCGTGATGGGCTTCCCGGCGCATGAGGGGCGACCTGGCGCGCTGGGCGAGGTCCATGCCCGTCCGCACCCGCTGATCGAAAAACCGCGCGTGCTGATCCAGCTTTCCTTCATGACCGAAGGCGGCGCCGCGGTCGACCATGCGGTGCTCTCGGAACTATCGCGGCGGCTGGGCATCGCCGCGCCCGAGCGCAATGCGCGCCATCATGCCATGAAATGGGGCAAGGGCACGCTGCGCTGGGAGCGGCATACCGAATTCTCGACCTATCTCTGGGAAGGGCCGCTGGCCGAGAATGGGCGGGGGCAGGAGGATTCACCCTTCGGCAACGGCTTCTCGCCCCCAGGCACCGTGATTTCCGGCATCCGCCTTGAAATCCGCAAATGGACGCAGGCGAGCGAAAAGCTGATCGCCGGCTTCGATCCGACCAGCCTGTGCTATTCGCTGGTCGAGCGGGGCGCTGCCGCCATCGTCACCGACTTCCGCCAGGACGGCGACGGGCTGACACGCATGCTGGTGCTCGACCGCGGCCTGACGCCGGCCAGCACCGGCGCCTTGTCGCAGCGGCTGATCGACATCGAGACCTACCGGACGCTCGCCATGCTTGGCCTGCCGATGGCGTTGACGCTGTCCGGTCGCGCTCGTCGCATCGAGGACCGCCTGGCCCAGACCACGTTGGAGATGAAGGCGGTCGAGACCCGCGACAGCCAGACGCTGCTGGCCGATCTCACCGAGCTCGCCGCCGAGCTGGAGGCCGACGCCGCGTCGAGCCTCTACCGTTTCGGCGCCAGCCGCGCCTATGACGGCATCGTCACCGAACGGCTTGGGGCGCTGGAAGAGGAGCCGGTGCAAGGCTATGACACCTGGGCTGGTTTCCTGCAGCGCCGCATGGCGCCGGCCATGCGCACCTGCCGCTCGGTCGAGGAGCGCCAGGCAAACCTGTCGCGAAAACTTACCCGCACCACCACGCTGCTGCGCACCTGGGTCGACGTCGATGTCGAGAAGCAGAACCGTGACCTGCTCGCCTCGATGAACAACCGCGCCCGGCTGCAACTGCGCCTGCAGCAGACCGTGGAGGGCCTGTCGGTGGCCGCCGTGTCTTATTATGTCGTCGGCCTCATTGGCTATGTCGCCAAGGGCGCCTCGGTCTTCGGCCATGCCTTTGCGCCGGAGGTCGTCACCGCGGCTTCCGTGCCGGTCGCCATCCTGCTTGTGTGGTGGGGCGTGCGCCGGGTGCGCAAAACGCATTCCGAGCCGGCGAAGCATCCGGGCGAGTAAGAGTAAGTAATCTCCCCCCCTTGAAGGGGAGATGTCGCCGAAGGCGACAGAGGGGGTCGCCGCGCGTGGAGCGCCGGCGCCTTCCTTGACGACAGAAGACGTCGGCGATCTACGTTAGACGACCCCCTCTGACCGCTTCGCGGCCATCTCCCCCTCAAGGGGGGAGATCCGAGCGTAGCGGCAGATTGCCGCTGCGGAAGCCTGGCGTTACGCTCGCCGCCCGATGCGACCAAAGCAGTGTTTGCAACAAAACCGTCAGGCTGGTAAAAGATTTTGACCAGTCAAGCGAGATGACCGATGTCCGGCCTAGCCATGCCCAAGCCAGATGCCGAGACGATGCGCCGGCGCGCCGAGATCGTCGCCGACATGCGCATCATCGTGCCGGGCGAGGGGGTCGTCGACGCGGCCCATGAAATGCGCGCCTTCGAAAGCGACGGCCTGACCGCCTACCGGCAGCTGCCGCTGGTCGTGGTGTTGCCGGAAACGGTGGCGCAGGTTTCCCGCGTGCTGAAATACTGCAACGGGCGCAACATCCGCGTCGTGCCGCGCGGCTCCGGCACTTCGCTGTCAGGCGGCGCGCTGCCGCTCGAGGACGCGGTGCTGCTGGTGATGAGCCGCTTCAACCGTATCCTGCAAATCGACTATCCCAACCGCATCGTCGTCGCCCAGCCGGGCGTCACCAATCTCGGCATCACCACCGCCGTCGAGCAGGAGGGCTTTTATTACGCCCCCGATCCATCCTCCCAGATCGCCTGCTCGATCGGCGGCAACGTCGCTGAGAATTCCGGCGGCGTGCACTGCCTGAAATACGGGCTCACCGCCAACAATGTGCTGGGCATCGAGATGGTGCTGATGAATGGCGAGGTGGTGCGCCTCGGCGGCGGCCATCTCGACCAGGAAGGTTACGATTTGCTCGGCGTCATGACCGGCTCCGAAGGCCTGCTCGGCGTCGTCACCGAGGTGACGGTGCGCATCCTGAAGAAGCCGGAGACGGCGCGCGCGCTGCTGATCGGCTTTCCGACCAGCGAAGAGGGCGGCCAGTGCGTCGCCGACATCATCGGCGCCGGCATCATACCGGGCGGCATGGAGATGATGGACCGCCCGGCGATCCACGCGGCGGAGGATTTCGTCCATGCCGGCTACCCGCTCGATGTCGAGGCGCTCTTGATCGTCGAGCTCGACGGGCCGAGCGTCGAGGTAGACCATCTGATCGGCCTCGTCGAGGCGATCGCCTACCGCAACGGCTCGACCACCTGCCGCATCTCGCAATCCGAGCAGGAGCGGCTGAGCTTCTGGGCCGGCCGCAAGGCGGCTTTCCCGGCCGTCGGGCGCATCTCGCCGGACTATTACTGCATGGACGGCACCATCCCGCGCAAGGAACTGCCGCGGGTGCTTGCCGGCATGCGCGATCTCTCCGAGAAATACGGCCTCGGCGTCGCCAATGTCTTCCATGCCGGCGACGGCAATCTGCATCCGCTGATCCTCTACGACGCCAACGTGCCGGGCGAGCTCGACAAGGCCGAAAGCTTCGGCGCCGACATATTGCGGCTTTGCGTCGAGGTCGGCGGCGTCTTGACCGGCGAGCACGGCGTCGGCGTCGAGAAGCGCGACCTGATGCCGGAAATGTTCAACCAGATCGACCTCGACCAGCAGATGCGCGTCAAATGCGCCTTCGACCCCAACCACCTGCTCAACCCGGGCAAGGTTTTTCCCCAACTGCGCCGCTGCGCAGAGCTGGGAAGGATGCATGTGCATCGGGGACAGGTGGCGTTTCCGGACATTCCGAGGTTTTGAGTGGCTATGCTGGCGCTTGAACACCCCCCTCTGTCCTGCCGGACTTCTCCCCCGCAAGGGGGGAGATTAGCAGCTTTGGCGCCCCGCCTTCCCGCCGACGTTGGCGATTGGCGAAAGCCCAGGCGACATCTGATCTCCCCCCT
>CCNB01000044.1:219799-225302 GCA_000824785.1 Mesorhizobium plurifarium
GAGGGGGGTGTGAAGGAACTCGGCCTTTCTGCATTCGAGCGCATGTCATTCCCATGACCACCTTCACCCCATCCACATCGGCCGAGGTCCTCTCCACCATCCAATGGGCGGCAGCGGAGGAATCGCCGCTGGAAACCCTCGGCCACGGCTCCAAGCGCGGCATCGGCCGTCCGCTGCAGACCGAGCACACGCTCGACCTCTCCAAGCTCACCGGCGTCACCCTCTACGAGCCCGCCGAGCTGGTGCTGTCCGCCAAGGCCGGCACGCCGCTCGCCGAAATCGAGCAACTGCTTGCCGAAAACGGCCAGCAATTCGCCTTCGAGCCGATGGTCTACGGCCCGCTGCTCGGTAATGAACCGGGCAAGGGTACGATCGGCGGCGTGCTGGCTTCGAACCTGTCCGGCCCGCGCCGTCTCAAGGCGGGTGCGGCACGCGACCATATCCTCGGCATATCGGCGGTGTCGGGCCGCGGCGAAGCCTTCAAGTCGGGCGGGCGCGTCGTCAAGAACGTCACCGGCTACGACCTCTCCAAGCTGATGGCCAACAGCTGGGGCACGCTGGCGGTGCTGACCGACGTCACCTTCAAGGTGCTGCCGGCCGCGGAAACCGAGGTGACCTTGGCCATTCGCGGCCTGCTCGACGATGCCGCTGTCGCCGCCATGGCGCTGGCGCTGGGCTCCAGCGCCGAAGTGTCGAGCGCCGCGCATCTGCCGGAGCGCATCGCCGCGAAGGTCGCCGGCGGCAAGCACGGCAGCGATGCCGCCACGCTGCTGCGCGTCGAGGGGTTCGGCCCATCGGTGGTCTATCGCATCGAGGCGTTGCGCAAATTGCTCGGCAAGGCCGGGCCGCTGGAAGAGATCGCCGGCGAGGCGTCGAAGACGATCTGGCGCGACGTCCGCGATTGCCGACCTTTCACCGATGGCAGCACGCGGCCGGTCTGGCGCGTGTCGATGGCGCCGTCACAGGCGCATCACATGGTGATGGCGCTGCGCATGCAGGCGGCGGTCGACGCCTTCTACGACTGGCAGGGCGGCTTGGTGTGGCTGTCGATGCGCGAGGACGATCCCGAGGCTGATTTGCTGCGCGGCTTGATCCGCAAATATGGCGGCGGCCATGCGACCCTGGTGCGCGCGTCCGCACCGCATCGCGCGGCGCTACCGGTGTTCGAACCGCAGCCGCCGCATCTGGCCGCGCTGTCGGCGCGACTCAAGGCCGAGTTCGATCCCAAGCAGATTCTCAACCCCGGCCGCATGGCTTAGAGCAAACGCGATGCAAACCAACTTCTCAGCCGCGCAGCTTGCCGACCCGCATGTCGCGGAATCGGAAAAGATCCTGCGCAAATGCGTGCATTGCGGCTTCTGCACCGCCACCTGCCCGACCTATGTGACGCTGGGCAACGAGCTGGATTCGCCGCGCGGCCGCATCTATCTCATCAAGGACATGCTGGAGAACGGCCGGCCGGCGGACAAGGAGATCGTCACCCATATCGACCGCTGCCTGTCCTGCCTCGCCTGCATGACGACCTGCCCCTCCGGCGTGAACTACATGCATCTGGTCGACCATGCCCGCGCCCATATCCAGGAGACCTACAAGCGGCCGCTGCTCGACCGGCTGACCCGCGCCATGCTGGCTGCCGTACTGCCTTACCCGAGCCGCTTCCGCGCCGTGCTCAAGCTCGCCGGGCTCGGCCGTCCGTTCATCGGCCTGTTCGACAAACTGCCGGCGCTGAAGCCAGTTGCGGCCATGCTGAAGCTCGCACCCGCGTCGATCCCGCCGGCATCGCCGCTGGCTTCGCCTGGCACGCATGCCGGGCAGGGGACCAAGAAACGCGGCCGCGTCGCCATCCTCACCGGCTGCGCGCAATCGGTGCTCGACCCGGCCATCAACGACACCACCATCTCGCTGCTGACACGGCTCGGCGTCGAGGTCGTGGTGCCCGCAGGCGAGGGCTGCTGCGGCGCGCTCGTCCATCACATGGGCCGCGAGGATCAGGCGCTCGCTTCAGCAAGACAGAATGTCGACGCCTGGACGCGCGCGATACAGAAGGGCGGCCTCGACGCCATCATCATCACCGCGTCCGGCTGCGGCACCACGATCAAGGATTACGGCTTCATGCTGCGTCTCGATCCGGCCTATGCCGAAAAGGCGGTGCGGGTCTCGGCGCTGGCCAAGGACGTCACCGAATATCTGGCCTCGCTCGACCTGCCCGAGCCGGTGCGCAGGTCAGGCACGGTCGTCGCCTATCACTCGGCCTGCTCGATGCAGCACGGACAGAAGATAACGCGTCAGCCGAAGGAGTTGCTCGCCAAGGCGGGCTTCGTCGTGCGCGAGCCGCGCGAGGGGCATCTGTGCTGCGGCTCGGCCGGCACCTACAACATCCTGCAGCCCGAGATCTCGGCCAAGCTGCGCGACCGCAAGGTGAAAAACATCGAGGCGACCGGCGCTTCAATTGTCGCCACCGGCAATATCGGTTGTATCACCCAGATCGCGTCCGCCGCCAAACTGCCGGTGGTGCACACGATCAAGCTGCTGGACTGGGCCTATGGCGGCCCGAAGCCGGAAGGTGTTTCCGACACCGGTTTGATCGCTGCCGAATAACTACTCCGCCGCGATCTGATCCGGCACGCCATAGCTCGCGCGGTAAAGCGCGCGCTGGCGGTTGAGCGCCACCATGGTGTTGCGCAGCAGGATAGCAACGGTGAGCGGGCCAACGCCGCCCGGCACCGGCGTGATCCACGAGGCCACTTCCTTGACGCTGTCGGTGTCGACGTCGCCGACGATGCGGGTTTCGCCGTCGGGCCCGATCTCGGAGTTGATGCCGATGTCGATGACGGCGGCGCCCGGCTTCACCATGTCGGCCTTGATCAGCCTGGGCTTGCCGACCGCGACGAACAGCGCGTCCGCACGGCGCGCATGCGCGGCCACCGAGCGCGTCATGTGGTGGCAGACCGTCACCGTCGCGCCCTCGCTCATCAACAGGAAGGCGATCGGTTTACCGACGATCTCGGAATGGCCGACGACGACCACTTCGAGTCCCTGGAGATCGAGGCCGGTTTCCTTGAGCAGCTCGACCGAGGCCGCCGCCGTGCAGGGCGCCAGGTCGAGCTGGTTGTAGACGATGTTGCCGATCGAGGCCGGGTGCATACCTTCGACGTCCTTCAGCGGATGCACCGCCGCTTGCAACGTCTTGATCGGGATATGCGTAGGCACCGGCCGCTGGATGATGATGCCTGTGACGCGCGGGTCGGCGTTGAGGCCGTGGATGGCGGCCTCCAGCTCGCCGGCGGTGATGTCGGCGGCGAAGCGCCGCTCCTCGAAGCCGATGCCGGCAAGGGCTGCCTTGGCGCGCTGGTTGCGCACATAGACGTCGACGGCGTCGGTGTCGCCAACGGTGATCGAGACCAGCTTCGGCGGGAAACCTTCGGCCGTGGCGATCGCCGCATCCTCGCGCACCGAAGCGATGATGCGCTGGGCGACCGGGCCGCCTTTCAGGTAGCGGCTGTCGTCGGTTCGGGTCATGGCGTCACCTCTGCCTTCTGAAGCAATTTAAGAACGAAGCGCGTAAGCGGCGTTGCGTCCGGAATTGCGTGACGATCAGGATTTGTGCGCTGCAATAGCAGAGGCGCGCCGGGAAATCAGCCCCGAAAGCGAAACCGCCTGCTTTCGGGGCGACTTGTCGCGCCATGCGTCAAAGGAAAACTCAAAAAACCAAAAGGCAGCGCGGTTGCCCGCGCTGCCCTTTGCGACCGGCCGTATCCCCACACGGCCCGTCCCCCGTAAACTCTGTCACCGGTTTAAGCACATCCCGCAGGATCGCACTATGACTTGGCGGCAACAGCAGCGGAAGAAAAGTGCTGCGCCGTCTAACCGGCTGATTCGCTGCGACTATATCACCTCGACCGTGGTTCCGACATTCACGCGCTCGTAAAGGTCGACGACATCCTCGTTGCGCATGCGGATGCAGCCGGAAGACACCGCGCCGCCGATCGTCCAGGGCTGGTTGGTGCCGTGGATGCGGTATTCGGTGGTGCCGAGATAGAGCGCGCGGGCGCCGAGCGGGTTCTCGATGCCGCCGGCGAGATAGGTCGGCAGGTAGCGGCCCTTGGCCGCCTCGCGCTTGATCATCGCCGCCGGCGGGCGCCAGTCCGGCCACACCTTCTTGTCGGTGATCTTGTGCGTGCCCGACCATTCGAAACCGGGCTTGCCGGTGCCGACGCCATAGCGCCGCGCCTTGCCGTTCTTCTCGACCAGATAGAGGAAGTTCTGGTGCGTATCGATGACGATGGTGCCCGGCTTCGCCGGCCCGTCATAGGCGACTTCCTGCGGCAGGTAGATCGGGTTGATCTGCGGCCGCATCACCATGCGCTTGGCCGGCTGCTGCACGGCCGCCGTCTTCTGCCGGTCGGGCTGCGCCTGGAACAGGCGCTGCAGCGGCTGCCGCGTCGCCTGCCGGGTCGGGCGCACGATGCCCGGCGCGTGGCCAAGCTGCAGCACCCAGGGCGCCGAAAGGTCGGGGCTCACCATGACCGGCGGCATGTCGGCATAGCGGTCATTGGCAAGCGAAGTCGTGGCGCCGGCGGCAAGAATGGCCGCCGCGCCGAGCAGGGAACAAAACGCTGTCTTCATCGGAACGCACCTTGATCGAACTCATCCGGGGCTAAGAGGGCGCCCTCGGTTTCGCGATCCTTGGCGCGGAGCGGCAAGCAAAACATGAATCGGAATGCGTAAAATGCTCACTTGTCAGTAAACCTTTTGGTGTGGTTACCGGGCGGTTCAGGAATCTGGTAAAGCCACGGTAAAAGCTGCGCTGAAGCGCGTTAACGGATGGATTTGCTGACGATGGCAACTGAAAATGCCGGCATTCTCGATGGCCCCGACGGCAAGGCGCGCTGCTTCTGGCACGGCAATTTGCCTGACTATCTCCACTACCACGACCACGAATGGGGCCGGCCGGTAACCGATGATCGCCGGCTGTTCGAAAAGATCTGCCTGGAAGGTTTTCAGTCGGGCCTGTCGTGGCTGACCATTCTGCGCAAGCGCGAGAATTTCCGTGAGGCCTTCGCCGGTTTCGACTTCGACAAGGTGGCGGGGTTCACCGACGCGGATGTCGAGCGCCTGCTGGGCAATGCCGGCATCATCCGCCATCGCGGCAAGATCGTCTCGACCATTAACAACGCCAAACGCGCCCGCGAGATGGTCGACGAGTTCGGTTCGCTTGCCGCCTGGTTCTGGAAGTTCGAGCCGGGTCCACAGGAGCGGCCCGAAATCGTCGACCTCGCGCATCTGCGCGCCAATCCGACGACGGCGGTCTCGGTCAGGATCTCGAAGGAATTGAAGAAGCGCGGCTGGAGCTTTGTCGGCCCCACCACGGTCTATGCCTTCATGCAGGCGATGGGCCTGGTCAACGACCATCTCGAAGGCTGCTACTGCAGGGCGGAGGTGGAGAAAGAGCGCAAGAGATTGAAGCGGCCGAAGTAGGGAATGCTCTTCCTTCTCCCCTTGT
>CCNB01000044.1:225312-227908 GCA_000824785.1 Mesorhizobium plurifarium
GAGGGGTGCTCCAGCTTGGCGCCGCCGGACGAGACGGCAAGTTTGCCAGCCTCTCACTCTGCTGGAACACCCCTCATCCGTATCGGCGCTGCGCGCCGATCCACCTTCTCCCACAAGGGGAGAAGGGAAAGACGCGCTACTTGTCGAACCGGCCCTTATGGCCGCTGCCGTTGATGTCCCAGATCAGGCTGGAGCCGGACACCGTCAGCACCAGCCCGCTGAAGCCGCGATCGTCGGGCGTGTGATGCGTGGAGGCGGAGCTGCGGCCGGCCGGGATGACCTCGACCGTCGAGGCCTTCCTCACCCAACAGCCCTTGCCGTACTGGTCATTCGCGCCATAGGCGAGCGCGAATTCGAAGCTGCCGTCTTTCTTCAACAGCAGTTCGGAACCGACCTCCATGACGCCGTTCAGATAGTAGTGGCCGGCAAGACGGGCATCGCCCGGCTGGCAGGCGTTGGCCGCGCCGGTCGCGCCAATGACCAGCGCGCCGGCAAGCGCGCACGCAAATTGCAGCTGCATGATCCCCCCGATCGTTGAGTGAAGTCAGAGGCTGCCGGCGCCGGTCAGGAACAGCCCGGCAATGATGGCCGCCACGGCCGCAAAGGCCGGGTAGATCACCAGCAGGCCGGTCACCAGCGCGTCGCGCGCCGTCGGCTTACGGGTCTGCGTCGGAACTTCGAACGGTCCCGCCGGCTGCTGCGCCGGCTTCAGCGTCGACACCCCGGCGGGCCGCAGCCCGGCCGATCTGCCGCTCTCGATGATGTCGTCAGCCGTCGTCATGGCCCCGAACCCCTTGTTTCGGCGCGCTTTATGGTCGCCGATTGTGTCGGCAGCATGCCGCGCCGGTGGCGGAATTGTTTCGTTTTGGTGTGGTTTTGTTTCAGGCGCCCACCCTTGCCGCTCCAAGCGGCATCGTTTAGGAAACGCCCGCTCGAAGTAAGTCACCACTGAGTGGAAATCCCCATGGCCGACAAATCCGAAAAGACGAAAGCGCGGCTGCCGCGCGGTTTTGCCGACCGCAGCGCCGAAGACATCCGCGCCGTCGAGAAGATGATGGCGACCATCCGCTCGGTCTATGAGCTCTACGGCTTCGAGCCGGTCGACCAGCCGATGATCGAATACACCGACGCGCTGGGCAAGTTCCTGCCCGACCAGGACCGGCCGAACGAAGGCGTGTTCTCCTTCCAGGACGACGACGACCAGTGGCTGTCGCTGCGCTACGACCTGACCGCGCCGACGGCCCGTTTCGTCGCCGAAAACTTTGACAGGCTGCCGAAGCCTTATCGCAGCTACCGCTCCGGTTGGGTGTTCCGCAACGAAAAACCCGGCCCCGGCCGCTTCCGCCAGTTCATGCAGTTCGACGCCGACACGATCGGAACGCCGGGCGTCGCCGCCGACGCCGAGATGGCGATGATGATGGCCGACGTGATGGAGGCGCTTGGCATCAAGCGCGGCGACTACGTCATCCGCGTCAACAACCGAAAGGTGCTGGATGGCGTGCTGGAAGCGATTGGGCTTGGCGGCGAGGAAAATGCCGGCCGCCGGCTGACGGTGCTGCGTGCCATCGACAAGCTCGACAAGCTTGGGCCGCAAGGCGTCAGGCTTCTGCTCGGTCCCGGACGCTGGGATGGCGGCAAGGAAGGCGAGGGCGACTTCGCCAAGGGCGCTGGGTTGAACGAGAATCAAGCCGAGGCGGTTCTTCTGGCAACGGCAAGGAACGGGCAGGCCGCCCAAGATGCGAGCGTCAGTGCCAACGCTGTCTATCAGGAAGGCGTCGGCGAACTGGCAACGATCGAAGCGCTGGTTAGAGCCGCAGGCTACGGCGAAGACCGCATCGCGATGGATCGCTCCGTTGTGCGCGGCCTCGAATATTACACCGGCCCTGTCTTCGAGGCCGAGTTGCTGGCCGAGATCCCCAACGATGAAGGCCAGATCGTGCGCTTCGGCTCGGTCGGCGGCGGCGGGCGCTATGACGGGCTGGTCTCGCGCTTCCGCGGCGAGCCGGTGCCGGCGACCGGCTTCTCGATCGGCGTCTCCCGGCTGATGACGGCGCTGAAGAACCTTGGCAAGCTCGACACATCCGATGTCGTCGCGCCGGTCGTGGTGCTTGTCATGGACAAGGACACAGAAAGCCTCGGCCGCTACCAGAAGATGGTCGCCGGCCTGCGCGCCGCCGGCATCCGCTCCGAAATGTATCTCGGCGGCGCCGGCATGAAGGCGCAGCTGAAATATGCCGACCGCCGCGGCAGCCCGGTCGCCATCATCCAGGGCGGCGACGAGCGCGCCAAGGGCGAGGTGCAGATCAAGGACCTGATCGAAGGCGCGCGCATGTCGGCCGAGATCACCGACAATGCCGAGTGGCGGGCGGCACGCCCGGCGCAGGTGACTGTGGCGGAAAGCGAGCTGGTTGGCGAGGTGAGGAAGATCCTGGCGGCGCAGGCCGCCGACCGCGCGAAGGGTGGCGCTTGAGCCCCCCTCTCTGGCCTGCCGGCCATCTCCCCCTCAAGGGGGGAGATTCGATGTCGCGCATGCTTTCGCCAATTTTCAATGCTGCAAGAGGAGGCGCGGCGCCCGAGCTGCCAATCTCCCCCCTTG
>CCNB01000044.1:227918-257253 GCA_000824785.1 Mesorhizobium plurifarium
AGAGAGGGGGGCCTCGCGCCCATGACCTCCCGTCCCGCCATCGCCACCGACATCACGAAACTCTTCGCCGCCCGCGACACGCACGCCGTCGAAGTCGCTGTGCTGCAACCTGCCGATCCGTTCCTCGACATGGCGGGGGAGGACCTGCGCCGCCGCATCTTCCTGACCGAAAGCGAGACCGGCAAGACGCTGTGCCTGCGGCCCGAATTCACCATTCCCGTCTGCCTCGACCACATCGCCAGCCAGGCCGGAACGCCGCGCCGCTACTCTTATCTCGGCGAAGTGTTCCGTCAGCGCCGCGACGGCGGCAACGAGTTCTTCCAGGCCGGCATCGAGGATCTCGGCGATCGCGACACGGCCGCCGCCGATGCCCGCTCGCTGGCCGACGCCCATGCGCTGCTCTCGCTTGTGCTGCCCGGACGGAAGCTCGCCATCACGCTCGGCGATCAGACCCTGTTCGAGGCGGTGCTTGCGGCACTCGGCCTGCCGCGCGGCTGGCGTATGCGCCTTGCCCGCGCCTTCGGCTCGGCGCCCATGCTGGAAGCGGCCCTTGCCGATCTCGCCAACCCGCCGCGCAACAGCCAGCTCTCCGGTCCGGTCGCCCTGTTGGCGCTCGATGGCGATGCGGAAGGCCTTGCCGCGCATATTGCCGAAGGCATGGAGGAAGCCGGGTTGTCGGCATCGTCCGGCCGCGCCCCGGCCGACATCGCGCGCCGGCTGATCGAGAAGGCGCAGCTGCGCAGCGTGCGGCTGTCCGACGACGCCTTCTCGGCGCTCAAGGGTTTTCTCGGGATCGACGTCGCGCTCGACGGCGCGACCGCGGCGCTGGAAAAATTCGCCGCCGATGCCGGCCTGTCGCTGGGACCGGCGCTGGAGAATTTCGCCGCCCGCGCCAGGGCGATCGAGGCGCATGGCCTGTCCGCGGCGCAAATCCGCTACGACGCCGCCTTCGGCCGCCCGCTCGACTATTACACTGGCCTGGTCTTTGAGATTGCCGCGGGTGATGGCGACCGCCCGCTGGTCGGCGGCGGCCGCTACGACCGGCTGCTGACGCTGCTCGGCGCCAAGAAGCCAATTCCGGGCGTCGGCTTTTCGGTCTGGCTCGACCGTATCGAAGCCCAGCGGGAGAGCGCGAAATGATCACGCTGGCGATCCCCTCGAAAGGCCGTCTCAAGGAGCAGTCGCTGGAAGTGCTGGCCAAAGCCGGCCTGGCTGTCGCCTTGCCTGAGGACGACCGCAAATACCGCGCCCGCATCGATGGCCTCGACAATGTCGAGGTGGCCTTCCTGTCCGCGTCCGAGATCGCCGGCGAGATCGGCCAGGGCGCGGTCGATCTCGGCATCACCGGGGAGGACCTCTTGCGCGAGAACCTCGCCGACTGGGAAGCGCGCGCCGAGATCGTCGCGCGCCTCGGCTTCGGCCATGCCGATGTCGTGGTGGCGGTGCCCGACATCTGGCTCGATGTCGATACCATGACCGATCTCGACGACGTCGCTGCCGATTTCCGCCAGCGCCACGGTCGGCGGCTCAGGATCGCCACCAAATACTGGCGGCTGACGCAGCAGTTCTTTTCGCTCAAGCACGGCATTCAGGTCTACCGCATCGTCGAAAGCCTCGGCGCCACCGAAGGCGCGCCGGCCGCCGGCCTTGCCGACGTCATCGTCGACATCACCACCACCGGCTCGACGCTGCGCGCCAACCACCTCAAGGTGCTGGGCGACGGCACGATCCTGAAGTCGCAGGCCTGTCTCGTCGCTTCGAAGAAGCAACGCGATGCGGCCGATGCGGCGCAGTTGCGCGACATTGCCGCGAAAATGTCAGCAATAGCGGGATAGCGTCGGCGCTGCCCCCTCATCCGGCCGCTTCGCGGCCACCTTCTCCCCGAGGGGAGAAGAGGTTGGCGCCGGCGCTGACTGCTTCCTCTCCCCTCGGGGAGAGGTCAGCGGAGCGAAGCGGAGGCTGGGTGAGGGGGAGCGCCTTATGCGATCGTCCTCCCTCAGGGAGGAGGGGGACCTTTGGCGGATTTCCTCCAGCCCGGCAGGCTGATAGGCTCAATGATCCCGGGAGGAGACGGCGATGGCGATCAAACTCGACGAGCTCATGAACGCCACCAATCTGCGCGGGCGCGGCGCCGGCGGCACCTTCATCGCTCCGCTAGGCGGCAAGGCGCATGTATCGGGCGATCGCTCGGCGCCGCTGCTCGACAAGACCATCCCTGAGTTGTTTTCCGAAACGGTGAGCAGATACGCCACGCTCGACGCCGCCGTCTTCGTCGGCCAGGACAAGCGCTTCACCTGGAGCGAGCTGTCGGATGCTGTCGACGCCCTGGCCGCCGGCTTCCTGGCGCTCGGCCTGGAAAAGGGCGACCGCGTCGGCATCTGGTCGCCGAACCGCTGGGAATGGCTGGTGACGCAGTTCGCCACCGCGCGCATCGGCCTGATCCTGGTCAACATCAACCCGGCTTACCGGCTGACCGAGCTCGAATTTGCCCTCAACAAGGTCGGGTGCAAGGCACTCGTGACCGCCGCCCAATTCAAGACGTCCGACTATCTCGGCATGATCGAAACGCTGGCGCCGGAGATCGCCAAGGCGGAGCCCGGCAAGCTCAAGGCTAAGAAACTGCCGGCGCTAAAGATCGTCATCCGCATGGGCGACGACAACTTGCCCGGCATGTTCAATTTCGGCGACGTGCTGGCCACCGCCGCGCGCGACGACTACGACAAGCTCGACCGCATCACTGAGAGCCTGAAGCCCGGCGACGCCATTAACATCCAATTCACGTCCGGGACCACGGGAGCGCCAAAGGGCGCGACGCTCACGCATTCCAACATCGTCAACAACGGCAATTTCGTCACCTCGGCCATAAAACTCACCGTCGACGACCGGCTCTGCATCCCCGTGCCGCTCTATCACTGTTTCGGCATGTCGATGGGCACGATGGGCTGCGTGTCGAAGGGCGCGACCATGGTCTTCCCGGGCGAAGGTTTTGACGCCGGCGCGACGCTGAAAGCGGTCGCGCAGGAGCGCTGCACCGGCCTCTATGGCGTGCCGACCATGTTCGTCGCCATGCTCGACCACGCGGATTTCGCCAGCTTCGATCTCTCCAGCCTGCGCACCGGCATCATGGCCGGCTCGCCATGCCCGATCGAGGTGATGAAGAAGGTGGTGTCGCTGATGAACATGAGCCAGGTGACCATCGCCTATGGCATGACCGAGACCAGCCCCGTCTCCTTCCAGAGCAGCGTCGACGATCCGCTGGAAAAGCGCGTCTCGACCGTCGGCCGCATCCACCCGCATGTCGAGGTCAAGGCGATCGCGGCCGACGGCGCCACCGTGGCGGTTGGCGAGCCGGGCGAGCTCTGCACGCGCGGCTATTCGGTGATGAAGGGCTATTGGGACGACGCCGACAAGACCCGCGAGGCGATCGACGCCGACGGCTGGATGCACACCGGCGATCTCGCGACGATCGACGCCGAGGGCTATTGCAACATCGTCGGCCGGGTGAAGGACATGGTCATCCGCGGCGGCGAGAACGTCTACCCGCGCGAGGTCGAGGAATTCCTCTATCGTCACCCCAAGATCAAGGAAGTGCAGGTCTTCGGCATTCCGGACGCCAAATACGGCGAGGAGCTCTGCGCCTGGATCGTGCTCAAGCCCGGCCAGATAGCGACGGAGCAGGAGATCAAGGCCTTCTGCGCCGGCCAGATCGCGCACTACAAGGTGCCGCGCTACATCCGCTTCCGCACGGAGCTGCCGATGACGGTGACCGGCAAGCCGCAGAAATTCCTGATGCGCGCGGCGATGGTGGAGGAATTGGGACTGGTGGCGCAGAAGACGGCGTGAAACGGTATTTATGGACAACGAGTTTCCCAATTTCGCGGCGCTGAAAGCCGCCAAGATCGAAAACGTAGATTATCGCATAGTCGTCCGGCGCGGCGCGCGAATCGGCGGTGCGATCGTCATGGCCCCACACGGCGGCAAGATCGAGCCCCGCACCTCGCTGATCACCGAGACGATAGCGGGGAACGATCTCGATATGTATTGCTTTGAAGGGCTTATGCCGGAAAGCAACCGGGAGCTGCACATCACGTCCAGGAACTTCGACGAGGCAACCGCGCTGGACCTGTTGCGGACCAAGTCCACCGTCGTCGCCATCCACGGCCGTCAGGATCGCGACGATCCCTCGACAGTCTACCTGGGCGGCAAGGACGCCGCGTTGATTTCGGAGATAGCCTGGCGCTTGCAGGAAGCCGGCTTTCAGACGCAAAAGGACAACCATCCCTTTCCAGGCATCCAGGATTCGAACATCGTCAACCGCGGACTAACGGGGAAGGGAGCACAGTTGGAAGTGCCATTCTCGTTGCGCCGCCGACTGGGGAACGAGCCCGAACTTCTGGAAAGATTCTGCGGGGCGGTTCGCGCGGCGATCGAGGCATTCGACGCCAGAAATGGTGGCCAATCCTCAATCACACTTTGAATGCTTTAAGATGCCCGTGAGAGGTGTCCCCCACGCGCTTTTCAGCTAAATTCACGAGAACGCATGGGCGTTCGGGGGCTTGAATGACTGGTTATGCCCGGTCGGTGACGTCCTACACGATGCCGTTGGCCGCGCTGGCGATGGCTCTCGCGGTAAGGGCCAGCGGCATTTCGGTCGACGAAGGGTCGCTGAACGCCAGGATAATCGTTGGGGCGCTGTCGAGCGCCATCATGTTCATCACCATTTTCGTGGTGCTCGACCATGCCGAGGCGCTGGCCCGGCGCGTGGGCGAGCCCTACGGAACATTGGTGCTGACCTTTGCGGTGACGGCGATCGAAGTGTCGATCATCGTCTCTATGATGCTGCATGGAGAGAACAACCCGACCCTGGCGCGCGAGTCCGTCTTCTCGACGGTGATGATCACTTCCACCGGCGTTGTCGGCATCTGCCTCACGCTTGGCGGCTGGCGCTATCGCAAGCAGGCGATCGTCCGGCAAGGGACCAGCGCCTACCTGTCGGTTCTGATCGCGCTGACCGTGATGACGCTTATTCTACCGACCTACACCCGGGCCACGGATCCCGGCACGTTTTCGGCGGCTCAGCTTGGGTTCGTTAGCGTCCTTTCGGTGCTGCTCTATGCGAGCTTCGTGTTCGCCCAGACCGTCCGGCACCGGGAGGATTTCGTCCAGGGGCAGGCACATGACGTTCCGATGCGAACAGCCTCCGGCGACAGCATCTCCATCAGCGCCCTGCTGCTGTTGAGCGGCCTCATCGGCATTGTCCTGCTCGCCGAGCAGGTCGCCGCGAGTGTGGAGGATGCGCTCGCCGCCTATCAGGTGACCCAGGCCGACAGCATCGTGGGGGCGTTGATCGCGGCGCTGGTATTGATGCCGGAGGCCATCTCGGCGATCCGCGCCTCGTTCAAGAACGAGTTGCAGCGAAGCCTGAACGTCGCGATGGGTTCGGCCTGCGCCACGATCGGTTTGACGATACCGGCGGTCGCGGCCGCCAGCCTGCTGACGGGCAGAGGGCTGACCCTAGGCCTGCCGGCCTCCGATGCCGTGCTTCTGGTGCTGGCGCTTTTCATATGCAACGTGAGCTTCAGCACCGAAAGAACGACGTTCCTGACCGGCATGGTCCATGTCGTGGTGTTTTTCACCTATGTATTTCTGATCTTCGTGCCGTGAAGGGTTGCAGGCCGGCCATTGGGCGCAGAGAAGCCTCGAAGGGCGCCTCACGCCGCCAGCACCGCCCGATCGAGCCCGCGTATGATCCGCGCCAGTTCCACGCACTCGTCCTGGCGCACCTTGTTCTTCCGCCAGGCCATGCAGATCATGCGCTGCGGCATCGGCTCCTGGAAGGGCACGATCCTCAGGTCCGGCATGACGCCGGCGGCACTTGCCGCCATTTCCGGCACCAGCGTCACACCCAACCCATGCGCCACCATCTGCAAAAGCGTGGTGAGGCTGGTCGCGCCATAGCTTGCCATCGCCACAGGCCGCACATTGCCGCAGACGGCCAAAGCCTGCTCGCGTAGGCAGTGACCTTCCTCCAGGAGCATCAGCCGCTCGAGCGCGGGACTCTCGGGCGGCACCGGCGGCGAGGCGAAGGCCGGATCACCGGCGGGAACGGCGAGGAAGAAGCGGTCGGGAAAAAGCCCTTCGGTGACGATCGTCGGCTGGTCGAGCGGCAACGCCGCGATGAAAGCGTCGAGCCGGCCGGACGTCGCATCCTCGACCAGCGACGCGGTCACCGCCTCGCGCAGTTCGAGCTGGAGGGAAGGGTAGTGCTTCTTCAGTTCCGGCAGCACATGCGGCAGGAGATAGGGCGCGACGGTCGGGATGATGCCCAGCCTGAAGCGCCCCTCCATGTTCGGGCGGCCGCGCCGGGCCGTCGTCTCGACGTCACGTATATCGGCCAGGATGCGCTCGATACGCGGCTGCAGGGCAAGCGCCTCGTCGGTCATGCGCACCGTCTTGCCGCCGCGCTCGAACAACAGACAGTTCAGCCGCTCTTCCATCTCGGCGATCTGCGCGGAAAGGGCCGGCTGGCTGACGCCGGCAAGCTTGGCCGCGCGGCCGAAATGCAGCGTCTGCGCCAGCGCGTCGAAATATTGCATCTGCCGGACGGTGAGACCAATCATAAGAAAATCCTATCAAATGAAACAGGAAAGGCAATTTGTCTTTATCGGCTGGCCGGCCTAGTCTGGAATCGTTCCAGGTTGGCGCGGCCAATGGCTGCCCCCGGAAATTTCGGCAAAATCAACCTCGGCAAAAAACCTCGGCAGAATCGGGAGAACCCAAGATGGACGCTAAAACCGACGACAACAGCGCTGGCAAATGCCCGGTGGCGCATGGATCCGCACGGACCAACCGCGACTGGTGGCCGAACCAGCTCGATCTTTCCGTTCTCCACCAGCAGTCGAACCTGTCGGATCCGATGGACGAAGACTTCGACTATGCCAAGGAGTTCGCGAGCCTCGACCTCGACGCAGTGATCGCGGACCTGCACAAGGTCATGACGGATTCGCAGGACTGGTGGCCGGCCGACTTCGGCCATTACGGACCGCTCTTCATCCGCATGGCCTGGCACAGCGCCGGCACCTATCGCATCGGCGACGGCCGCGGTGGCGCCGGCGCCGGTCAGCAGCGCTTCGCGCCGCTGAACAGCTGGCCGGACAATGCCAATCTCGACAAGGCGCGCCGGCTGCTGTGGCCGGTCAAGCAGAAATACGGCCGCAAGATCTCCTGGGCCGACCTTTTGATCCTCACCGGCAACGTTGCGCTTGAATCGATGGGCTTCAAGACCTTCGGCTTCGCCGGCGGCCGCGCCGATGTGTGGGAGCCGGAACAGGACGTCGACTGGGGCTCAGAAACCAAGTGGCTCGGCGACGAGCGCTATTCCGGTGACCGTGAGCTTCGCGGTCATCTCGGCGCCGTCCAGATGGGCCTGATCTATGTCAATCCGGAAGGCCCGAACGGCAAGCCGGATCCGGTTGCGGCGGCGCGCGACATCCGCGAGACCTTCGGCCGCATGGCGATGAACGACGAGGAGACCGTGGCGCTGATCGCCGGCGGCCACACCTTCGGCAAGACGCATGGCGCCGGCGACGCCTCGCTGGTGGGTGCCGAGCCGGAAGGCGCCGGCATCGAGGCGCAGGGCCTCGGCTGGTCGAGCAAATACGCCTCAGGCATTGCCGGCGACGCCATCACCTCGGGCCTCGAGGTCACCTGGACGACGACGCCGACCAAATGGAGCAACAACTTCTTCGACAACCTCTTCAACTACGAGTGGGAGCTGACGAAGAGCCCGGCCGGCGCCCATCAGTGGACGCCGAAGGGCGGCGCCGGCGCCGGCACCGTGCCGGACGCGCACAACCCGTCCAAGCGCCACGCGCCGGCCATGCTCACCACCGACCTCGCGCTGCGCTTCGATCCGGCCTATGAGAAGATCTCGCGCCGGTTCCACCAGAACCCGGACCAGTTCGCCGACGCCTTCGCCCGCGCCTGGTTCAAGCTCACCCATCGCGACATGGGCCCGGCCGTGCGCTATCTCGGCCCGCTCGTGCCGAAGGAAGAGCTGATCTGGCAGGATCCGATCCCGGCCATCGACCATGAACTGGTGAGCGAGGCCGACATCGCTTCGCTCAAGGCGAAGATCCTCGCTTCGGGCCTTTCGGTCTCCGAACTGGTCTCGACCGCCTGGGCTTCGGCCTCGACTTTCCGCGGCTCGGACAAGCGCGGCGGCGCCAATGGCGGCCGCATCCGCCTGGCGCCGCAGAAGGACTGGGAGGTCAACCAGCCGGCTCAGCTCGCCAAGGTGCTCGGCAAGCTGGAAGCAATCCAGAAGGAGTTCAACGCGGCGCAGACCGGCGACAAGAAGGTCTCGCTCGCCGACCTCATCGTGCTTGGCGGCGTTGCCGCGGTCGAGAAGGCGGCGAAGGATGGCGGCAATGAGGTCAAGGTGCCGTTCACGCCGGGCCGCATGGATGCTTCGCAGGAGCAGACGGACGTTGCCTCCTTCGCTCCGCTGGAACCGAAAGTCGATGGCTTCCGCAACTATGCCCGCGGCAGGCTGCCGATGTCGGTCGAGGCGATGCTGGTCGATCGCGCCCAGCTGCTGACGTTGACGGCGCCGGAGATGACGGTGCTGGTCGGCGGTCTGCGCGTGCTCGGCGCCAATGTCGGCGGCTCGAAGCACGGCGTCTTCACCGACAGGCCGGGCCAGCTCACCAACGACTTCTTCGTCAACCTGCTCTCGATGGCCACCATCTGGGAGCCTGCGGCCGGCTCCGAGCCGGGTTCCGATGAAGTTTATGAAGCACGTGACCGCAAGACCAAAGAGGTGAAGTGGACCGGCACCCGCGCCGACCTGATCTTCGGCTCGCACGCGCAGCTGCGCGCGCTGTCCGAGGTCTATGGTTCAAGCGACGCCAAGGCGAAATTCGTCAAGGACTTCGTCAAGGCCTGGACGAAGGTGATGAACGCCGACCGCTTCGACATCGCGAAGTAAGGTCGGACCTCCCAAGAAAAGGCGCGGGTCATGCCCGCGCCTTTTTTGCGTTTCCACGGAGCTGTCAGTCTTTTTCGAAGATGCCGGCCTTGGCGACGACACCGGCAATCGCCCCGCCGATCAACGGCGCGACGATGAACAGCCAGAGCTGGCTGAGCGCAGCACCGCCCGAAAACAGCGCCGGGCCGATCGAGCGCGCCGGATTGACCGAGGTGCCGGTCACCGGGATCATGGCGAAGTGGATGCCTGCCAGCGTCAGGCCGATGACCAGGCCGGCGAAGGCCGTGGTGTGCTTGGCGTTGGTGACGCCGAGGATTACCGTGACGAAGGTGAAGGTGCCGATCAGCTCCCACAGGAAGGCCGAGCTCATGCCCCATTTTGCTTCGTCCCAGCCATTGGCGCCGAAGCCGCCGGTGTGGCCGCCGGCCTGGCCGGAAACGATGATCCACAGCGCCAGCGAAGCGATGATGGCGCCGATGATCTGCGCGATCCAGTAAGGAACGACATCCTTGGCCGGCATCCGCCCCGCCAGGAACACGCCGAGCGTCACCGCCGGATTGAGATGCGCGCCCGAGATCGGGCCGATCGCGTAGGCCGCGGCGATCAGGCCGATGCCGAACGCCAGGCCAATGCCTTCCTGTCCGAGCGGCAGCGCGCCGCCGAAACCGCCCGTGACCACGGAGGCCGTGCCGATGAACACCAACAAAAACGTGCCGAGAACTTCTGCCAGATAAGTCTTCATTGCCCTCTCCTCATAGGATCCGTCGAAATCGCGTTTCCCGCGTCGCGAATCACCTCCGGAAGAGTATTCCTGCCGGAAACACTTGAAAAGCTGTGAGGTTAAGCCGGCTGGCTTTCTTGCAGGCGTCAATCAAAAACATTAGAAGTCTTTCATGTTTTGATCGATTGTTCTTGTTTCCTGACTCGGGCTCCCACCATGGAAAAATCGTTCGGCCAAATCGCCCGCTCTTGAAACGCCATTTCATCGGCAAACCGAACGGAACTGTTTCAATCCTGGCCTGAAAGGCTTTATGAGCGGGCTGGAAACCGATTTGTAACAGCTACGGAAAATGGGATGCGACTGGGCGGAAGGCTGGCGGCGGCCATAGAGGTTCTGGAAGACATCGGCCGGCGCCACCGGCCGGTGGCCGATGCCTTGCGCGATTGGGGTCTGTCGCATCGCTTCGCCGGCGGCGGCGATCGCGCGGCGATCGGCAACATCGTCTATGACGCGCTGCGCCGCAGACGCTCGGCCGGCTGGCTGTTCGGCGAGGAGACACCGCGCGCCATCGGCTTCGGCGCGCTTCTGTTGGAATGGGGGCAGACGGCGCAGTCGCTCAACGATGCGCTGGACGGCGACAAATTCGCGCCGCCGCTGCTCAGCGCGTCAGAGTTGAAGGCGGCCGCCGAGCGCGGGCTTGGCGACGCGCCCGATGCGGTGCGCGCCGATATCCCGGACTGGTGCGCGCCTTTGCTCGAGCAAGCCTATGGCGACGCCTGGGTCGAGGAGGGTGCTGCGCTTGCCCAGCGCCCGCCGTTGGATCTCAGGGTCAACACGCTCCAGGCCGATCGCGCCAGGGTGCTGGCCGAGCTACAGGGCACGGGTGCCGCGCCCGCGGCGATCGCACCGAACGGCATCCGCATCCCGCCGATCGACGGCGACGGCAGGCATCCGAACGTGCAGGCCGAGCCCGCCTTCCAGAAAGGCTGGTTCGAAGTGCAAGACGAGGGCTCGCAGCTTGCCGCGGCGCTTGCCGGCGCCGCGCCCGGCATGCAGGTGCTCGACTATTGCGCCGGTGCCGGCGGCAAGACGCTGGCGCTGTCGGCCGAGATGGACAATCGAGGCCAACTCTTCGCCCATGACGCGGAAAAGGTGCGGCTGGCGCCCATCTTCGAGCGGATTCGCCGGTCGCACAACCGCAACGTCCAGGTCGTCAGCAAGCCCGCGGAGCTTGCGCCGCTCACCGGACATATGGACCTCGTCCTGATCGACGCTCCCTGCACCGGCAGCGGCACCTGGCGGCGGCGGCCTGACGCCAAATGGCGATTGACGGAAAGGCAGCTCGACACCCGAAAGGGAGAGCAGCAGGCAATCCTCGACACCGCACAAGCCTTCGTCAAGCCGGGCGGCCTGCTGGTCTACATCACCTGTTCGGTGTTCGATGCCGAGAACGGCGAGCAGGTCGCGGCGTTCCGCGAACGCCACGAAGGCTTCGCGCCGGTCGATCATCGCCAGCTCTGGGACAGCCGCTTCCCCGGCCACGAAGGGGCGGCGCGCATCGCCGATACCGGCGGCATCTCGCTGTCGCCGGCGCTGAGCGGCACGGACGGCTTCTATTTTCACGCCTTGCGCAGGGTCTGATTGAGGACGCGGGGCTTTGCTGCGCTGCAACATAAGAGATTGCCTGTCCTGTCTGCCTCTGCAATAAGCTTCGCCAGCAAATAGGAGGCGAAGCTCCATGGCAGCCAAGATCGTGCCCGCTCCCGATTTCGAGGAACGCGTCAGGGCCTCCTTCGCCCGGCAGAAGGCGATGGCGACGATCGGCGCCGAGTTGACGGTGGTGACGCCCGGTATCATCGAGATCGAGATGCCTTACTCGGCCGCGCTCACGCAGCAGCACGGTTTCCTGCATGCCGGCGTCATCTCCACGGCGCTGGACTCCGCCTGCGGCTATGCCGCATTCTCGCTGATGCCGGAGAATTCGGGCGTGCTGACCATCGAGTTCAAGGTGAACCTGCTCGCGCCGGGCAGAGGCGAGCGCTTCCTGTTCCGCGGCTCGGTGACAAAACCCGGCCGCACCATCATCGTCGCCGACGGGCAGGCCTATGCCTTTGCCGCCGACGGCGAGGCCAAGCTGATCGCCACCATGACCGGCACCATGATGACGGTGGTCGGCCGCGACGGGATTGAAGGATAAGAAACCGTCCGCGCAGCGGACAAACGCCCCCGATGGGCTTCCCGAGCGAAGAACGCCCGGAATCATGGCGAAGGGCCGGAAGGCGGCAAGGGCACGTTGTCCCTTTCTTGTCGTCGTAGCAAATAGGGGTAAAGCTTCATGACTGTCGAAGTGTCGCGCCTGTCGGGAAAATCCGTTCTCTTCGTCATGGCGGTGGAGGCCGAATACGGCCCGTATCTCAAAAACCTGTTCACGCCGCTGATGACCGGTGTCGGTCCGGTCGAGGCAGGTGTGCGGCTGGGCGCCGAACTCGCGGCATTGAAGGCCGAGGGGGCGCTGCCGGACCTGATCGTCTCGCTGGGATCGGCCGGCAGCCGCAAGCTGGAGCAGGCCGAAATCTACCAGGCCGTGTCGGTGAGCTATCGCGACATGGACGCTTCGCCGCTCGGCTTCGAGAAGGGCGCGACGCCTTTCCTCGACCTGCCGGTGGCGGTGCCGCTGCCCTTCGTTATCCCGGGCATCAAGACCGCCTCGCTCTCGACCGGCGGCGCGATCGTCTCCGGTGCCGCTTATGACGCCATCGACGCCGACATGGTCGACATGGAGACCTTCGCCTGCCTGCGCGCCTGTCAACTGTTCGGCGTGCCGCTGATCGGGCTGCGCGGCATTTCCGACGGCGCGGCCGATCTCAGGCACGTCAACGACTGGACGGAGTATCTGCATGTGATCGACGAGAAGCTGGCTGCGGCCGTTGGCTTGCTGGAGCAGGCGATCGGCGGCGGCCTGCTTGGCGGTTGACCGCCGATCGGATCAAGCGGAAAGGCGTTGCGGATCCCCGAAATCGATGCGTGAAATGCGTCCGCGAGCAGCGCCGGTTGCATCCACATAGTCGATCGCCCCCGGTGTGTGGTCGAGTTTCCAGGAACCGGTGGGACCGTCTGTCCATTCAACCTCGTAGCCGTCGTCGAGCAGTGTCCAGACACCGTGGTAGCGTGTGCCGTCCGGCAAGAGCATGTGCGCCCGATCATCGGTTTCATAATAAATGAAGGCGTTCTTGCCCCCCATGTCGATGACATGCGTGGTGCCGGCCATGATAATGGCCAGCGCGTCCCTGTTCAGTATCGTCATTGTTCCCATCCATGGGTTCGCGTTGCGAAATGCCTCGACGGCAGGAATATCGTCAAGTATCTTGACTATATGGAGTTTGAGTCAAATGGTCAAGGAGCTTGACGAAAAATCCGAACCGCTGCCCGATCATGTCGGTTGGCGATTGTGGCAGGCGAGTCGCGCCTGGCAGACGGAATTCGCCGCCGCCATGCGTGCAGCCGGACACGCCTGGTTCAGCGAAGCGCGCGCCGGGTTGCTTGGCCATATCCCCCGCAACGGCACGCGCCAGTCGGCATTGATCGAGCGCGCGGCCACGTCCAAACAGGCGGTTCAGCAATTGCTCGACGGACTCGAGGCAGAAGGTGTATTGGAACGGCTTCCCGACCCGCGAGACGGGCGCGGCAAGCTCGTGCGCTATACGTCAAAGGGTCTGGATGCCTTGCGCGACGGCGATCGTATCAAGCTTGAGATCGAGCGCGGTTACATCGACCGTATCGGTGAGCGGCGGTTCGCGGCGCTTATGGAAGCTTTGCGCGCACTCGACGCAGGGCGGGGCGACGAGCCGGAAAAGGCCACCCATTCCCGAGACGAAACCGCGGAATCGAAGTGAGCGGCGCGACCTCACGACCCATTGCGCCGACTCGTTTCTTTCTCTAAAGGCTCGCCATGACGACGACAGCCAATCATCCCGACACCGTTCTGATTGTCGATTTCGGCAGCCAGTTCACGCAACTCATCGCCCGCCGCATCCGCGAGGCCGGCGTCTTTTCCGAGATCGTGCCGTTCCAATCGGCCGAAGCGGCCTTCAAGCGCATCAAGCCGAAAGCGGTGATCCTGTCGGGCGGCCCGGCCTCGACCACCGACATCGGCAGCCCGCGCGCGCCGCAGATCGTCTTCGACGCCGGCGTGCCGGTGCTCGGCATCTGCTACGGCCAGATGGCACTCTGCGTGCAGATGGGCGGCATCGCCGAGAGCTCCAACCATCGCGAGTTCGGCCGCGCCTTCGTCGAGATCGAGAAGGACAGTCCGCTGTTCGAAGGCCTCTGGGCGCCCGGCCAGCGCCACCAGGTGTGGATGAGCCATGGCGACCGCGTCATCGAACTGCCGCCGGGCTTCAAGGTGCTCGGCAAGTCGGAAAGCTCGCCCTTCGCCATCTTCGGCGATATCGAGCGCAAGATGTACGGCATCATGTTCCACCCCGAGGTGGTGCACACGCCGGACGGCGCCAGGCTGCTCCGCAACTTCGTCCACAACATCGCCGGTATCGAGGGCGACTGGACGATGCGCGCCTATCGCGAGCACGCGGTCGAGACGATCCGCAAGCAGGTCGGCAAGGGCAAGGTCATCTGCGCGCTCTCGGGCGGCGTCGATTCTTCGGTCGCGGCGCTCCTCATCCACGAGGCGGTCGGTGAGCAGTTGACCTGCATCCTCGTCGACCACGGTCTGATGCGCAAGGACGAGGCGCAAAGCGTGGTGGAGATGTTCCGCCAGCACTACAACCTCCCGCTGATCCTGGTCGACGCGTCCGACCGCTTCATCTCGGCGCTGGAAGGCGAGGCCGATCCCGAAAAGAAGCGCAAGACCATCGGCCGGCTGTTCATCGAGGTGTTCGAGGAAGAGGCGAAGAAGCTCGGCGGCGCCGATTTCCTGGCCCAGGGCACGCTCTATCCCGACGTGATCGAGAGCGTCTCCTTCTCCGGCGGCCCGTCGGTGACGATCAAGTCGCACCACAATGTCGGCGGCCTGCCCGAGCGCATGAACATGAAGCTGGTCGAGCCGCTGCGCGAATTGTTCAAGGACGAGGTGAGGGCGCTGGGCAAGGAACTCGGCCTGCCCGAGAGCTTCATCGGCCGTCACCCCTTCCCGGGCCCCGGCCTTGCCATTCGCTGCCCGGGCGGCATCACCCGCGAGAAGCTGGAGATCCTGCGCGAGGCCGACGCCATCTATCTCGACGAGATCCGCAAGGCCGGCCTCTACGACGCCATCTGGCAGGCCTTCGCGGTGCTTTTGCCGGTGCAGACGGTCGGCGTCATGGGCGACGGCCGCACCTATGAATTCGTCTGCGCGCTGCGCGCCGTGACGTCCGTCGACGGCATGACGGCCGATTTCTACCACTACGACATGGCCTTCCTCGGCGCCGCCGCCACGCGCATCATCAACGAGGTCAAGGGCATCAACCGCGTGGTCTACGACGTGACGTCGAAGCCGCCCGGCACGATCGAGTGGGAATGAGGCAGCTTCGCTCGCTGACTTTTGGTAATTGTCAAAACTGAATCCGTAAATGTCTGAAGAAAAATGTTTTTCCTTTCTCAGGCTATCGCTAACTATCGCCCCTAAGCGATGGCATTTGACGGTAAATCTGACGGTAAAGGTTTCCCCGCCCCCTGTCTTGCCGCCCAATACCGACATGACGCCGGTCTATAGATCACCCTGCTTTTCCCATTAACCATTTGAAATGCAATCGTTATCCTTAAAGGTTGACGGTAAAATCATTGACGGTAAAATCGATTTCTGACTCGTCCTTTTTTTCCCGATGGTTATGGAGCCATGTTAACCGACATTGCGCTTAAGAAGTTGAAACCAAAGGAGAAAATGTACAAGGTTTCCGATCGTGACGGTATGTACGCGACGGTTTCTCCAACGGGGCAGATTGCATTTCGGTATGACTACCGGATGAACGGCCGGCGGGAGACTCTGACGCTGGGCCGCTACGGTGAGGGAGGTATCACGCTGGCGGAGGCGCGCGACCGCTGCATCGCAGCGCGGAAGATGGTGGCAGCCGGAAAGTCTCCCGCGCAGGAAAAGCAGCGCGAAAAGCATCGGCTGTCAGCCGCGGCGACCTTCGGCGATGCAAGTAGACGCTGGTTCAAGGACGCAAAGATGGCGGAGAGCACCCGTTCGATGCGGAAGGCGATTTTCGATCGAGACATTTCGCCGATTTGGCAGAAAAGGCTCCTAACCGAGATCTCACCTGACGACTTGCGGGCACTTTGCGTGAGAGTGAAGGACCGCGGCGCGCCTGCAACAGCCATTCATATCAGGGATATTGTTAAGCAGATCTATGCTCACGCCATTCTGCATGGCAAAAAGATTAGCAATCCTGCGGACGAAGTGGGGCCGGCGTCGATAGCCACCTTCGAGGCGAAAGATCGAGCACTGTCGCCCGCAGAGATCCGGATCATGCTGAAAGAGTTGGAGAATGTGCCGACGTTGCCGACCATTCGGCTTGGCCTAAAGCTTATCTTGCTCACGATGGTCCGCAAGGGTGAACTGCTCGACGCAACGTGGGCTGAGGTCGATTTCGAGAACGCCGTCTGGAATATCCCAAAGGAACGCATGAAGCGGAAGAAGCCGCATAATGTGTACCTTTCACGGCAATCGCTCGATATCATGATAGCGCTTAAGACTTGCGCGGCTAATTCGCGGTATGTGCTGCCGTCTCGCTACGATGCCGATGAAACCATATCACGCGCGACCTTCAATCGCGTAACTGCAGCGATTGTCGAGCGCGCAAGGAAGCAAGATCTTCCACTTGCGCCTTTCACGGTGCACGATCTCCGGCGCACCGGGTCTACACTTTTGAACGAAATCGGGTTCAATCGCGACTGGATTGAAAAATGTCTTGCCCACGAAGACGGCCGCTCATCGCGCGGTGTCTACAACAGGGCTGAATATGAGTTGCAGCGTCGTCATATGCTGCAGGAGTGGGCTGACATGGTCGACTCCTGGACAGCAGGCAAGAAGCATACGCCTGCACTTCAGCCGCCTACAGGAGGAGTGATTACTCTCGATCCGATTTGACGGGTCGAGTCTTTCGTAGCCTCACGTTGGGAGCTGGCCCGCGCTCGATTCTTCCAGCAGATGATGCAGTCCGCCGCTCCTCGATCCAAGCTTCGACCTCTGCCAAGTCCCAGACAACACAGCGGGGTGTGAGATTGAAGCGTCTTGGGAATTCGCCACGCTGCTCCATCTCATAGATCGTAGTGTCCGACAGCGGGACGATTGCTCGCAGCTGCGAACGGCGAATAGTTCGCAGCACTCGACGTGACCCAATATGGGGAAGCGGAAGTGGGGCCGACCGCCCAATTTCAGCACTCACGAATCGTTCCAGCCCTGAACACTGCTGCTGTTTGGCCATTTCGTACCCGACAGGTTGCCTTCTCGCTCAAACCGTCGCGCAACTTTTGGAAGTATTCTACCGCCTTCAATTGCGATGACATATCCCCACTCGCGAATGAGAAGACTCATTTGATGCGTGAGCTGACTGGCGGCAACGGCACGCCAGTAGGCGATTTTGAACAGTTTCAAGCAGTGAACATCATATAGGTGGAAACTGCGCATCACATACCCTGCCCCTGACACCGTCAAGCGCGGATTCTTGTATTGGTCTCACTATAGGTTCAAATTGGCTCGGTCATAACATTACGTGTACCGCGTCGAGATCGGCAGTGCGACGGAGTTCAACCGGTCGCTGAACGCCGACCTGGGCGGCGCTGCCTCGCCCACCGGCTTGGTGATACCTCGTGCGGTCTTTGAGCACGTCGGTCAACGGGGCGGGCGATGCGGTCAAGCGCGCTGCCCTGCGCAGCAACCTCCGCGCGCTGGCCGACATGTTCATCCATCCGCAGTCGGTCGAGCTCATTCGCAACGCGAACAACCGCGGCGCCAGGATCGGCATCGCTGATGCATTGGGACGCTCGGCGGCCGAAGCAGGCAGTACGCTCTATTGCCGATAAGATGGAACCCGCCAGGAAGTCCACGGCGCATACTGCGGCGCAGGGGCCATGCGCGCCGGCGGCGCGATCACTTCGGACGCGACGGCTCGCACGGCGTTGGAGAGCGGCGGGACTCTTTACGAGCGTGCCGGGCAACGTTAATGCGCTCGTTCTCGATGATCCATCGATTCTCGCTACGTGGGCCGAAACGCATTTCGCTCCGCATGTCGGCCCTAGCTTGTAAAATGTGGCCTACGATGGACACGACAATTAGCGTGGCGACGATCGTCCAGAACATGAGCGTGTAGATGCGATGCTAAACAACCTAGCGATCGGAGGATACTAAACTCTGCTTTTTGTCGCGTCCGAACTTCATGAAGCGAGGATCGATAAATTCTCCCCGTATTTGAACTTGGGCGTCACCCGTGTGCGGCAGAAGCAATTCGAGTTGATCGCGCGAGGTTTTTCGGCGAACTGGGGTATGTCGCTCCGGTTGGGGAATAGGGGGCATCCTGGGAGGTCGTCCATCCAGGATGTCTTCGATCGTGATGACTTGGAGGCGGGGCAGTCGTCCGTGAGCTGACCTCGGTACGAAACCCGCTCGGGCGGCCTCCGTCAACATCGGCCCTGTTGGAGTCGCTAAGCAAACCAGGATACCCATTTCGGCTTCTTCGCGCTCAACAACGCCCCGAAGATCCCGAACCATCTGCACGCCGATATGTTCGCCACCTTTCACCGAAATGATGATTTGGCCATCGCCGTATGGCCCGTTTTTGTAGGCTACTCGACCGTCGATGCCCTGGTCTGCCCCCTTCTTCTCGTCGCGTTGATAGCTCTGTGCTCCAAGAAGCCAAGCAGCCCACCATTGGAATTGATGCTTGTCGCGATGCGCCAATTCCCTGGCGCCATCCAGAGTGGTTGGCCTTCCATAAACCTCGTACACGGCGCCCGCTCGCCAACGCGCTAAGCGCTCCTCGATCAGCGTGACGGCATAGTGCGCGACGTCGATTCCAATCCATTGCCGATGAAGCTTTTCGGCTGCATCAACCGCGGTTCCGCAGCCACAGAACGGATCCAACACGACATCTCCTTCGCGCGATGACGCAACGAGCACTCGCTCGAGCAGCGCTAAGGGCTTTTGCGTAGGATAGCCTAGCCGTTCCTTTGCCGTTTGGTTCAACCGATCGATATCGGTCCAAACATCGCCGACGACGACTTGTCGTTGCGAGGCATCGAACGGCTTTTCGGCGCGACGTCGCGGCCAGCCGCCATTCTTCGGCCAGTGTATCAAGCCCGCTAAGTCCCACGCCTCCATTTGGATGGAACTGTATCCCCAATGACGCCCCATCTTCGTCGGGTTGAACCCGCGCCAGGGTTGCCCGCTCTCGCCCTGCTTGGTGATCCCGGCGCCGGTCAACTCATAGGTCTGATATTTCATGCCATCCGAACCGGTTATCAGGGTATGAGGAAGTTTGGCGGCCTCACCAAGAATCCGCTGCGCGCTAAAAGTCGCCGACTCCGGGCTGGAATACATCAACAGCGTGTCGTGCAGGCGAGGCCACTGGCCAACCGTGCTGCGCGAGTTTGTTCGCTTCCAGATAATCTCGTTGCGGAACCAGTCGTGGCCGAACGTCGCGTCCAGCAGGATCTTGAGATAGTGCGAAGCGGTGGGGTCGCAGTGGAGGTAGATCGAGCCGGTGGGCTTCAAGACGCGTTGGAGTTCAACGAAGCGCACAGCCATCATGGCGAGATACGCCATCATTGCGTTTTGATCTCCCAGCCACCGACGGATGCCGGAGAGCGCCAGCCCCAGTTTGCCGTGGTTGCGAACGTCGTCGTATGCGGTCTCAGCAGCATCGCCCCATTTCCAGGTGTCCTTGAATGCTTCAACCTGCGCGTCGGCTTCGCTGTTTGTCGAATTCGATTGGAAGAAAACGTTGTAGTTTGCGTCTGATTTGAAGGGAGGATCCAGATAGATCAGGTCGGCACTCTCGTCCCGAATCTTGTTACGCAATATGTCGAGATTGTCGCCATAGAAAAGCTTGTTCATCGATGTAGCCCCGTCCGCCATAGGCGGAGTATCGACGAGGATTATTAACGAATACTGCTATGGAGTTGACCGGTCAAACGCGCTATATTTTTTGCGCCGGAACAGCCGCAGTCTCGGGCAGCTGCATCACCGCCCCGGCCTCCGGGGCAAAGGTCAACCACTTTGCCTCTGTCGATCTCATCTTAAGAGCAGGCGCCACGGCGGCGCGATTGGGAAAGTGCAGTTGCAAGTGATGCAAGCTGCCGAATCCCGAGAGGCCCGTCATCCAATACAGCTACAAGGCTCGTCAGGATTGGGCCGAGAGCGGCGCCGCTCTGGACAATGACCTGGCAAACATCGCTGACAGCATTGGCGACACGATCGACGCGCTCGCCGACATACGTCGCGCCGATGGCGCGCTGCCCAACCAGAAGGTGACGGTCGAGAGTCTGGCGCCCAATGGAGCCGCCGCACTGTTTCTGCTACGAGCACAGGGCCGAACGCGAGCAATTCCTGTAGGAGCATGACCGGATGTCGTCATCAATTCGTGCATGAACTGGAAAGCACGGCCGACCACATCGCTGACGCTTCACGGGCGGATTTGCAGGTGCTGTTGCGGCGGGCCGCTTTGCTGCTTCGAAATGTCGGCGGGATCAGCCTCGATCCGCGCACCGACGACGCGCTGACCAGCTTGGCGGCTGAGATTGGCACGGCTAGGCCAGATCTGGTGGAAACGATCGTCGGCGAATGGCTCGTCGCCAACTCGTATCTGCCGGTGCCTCATGCGGTTGACGAAGAGAGCACGGTGGACGGCAACGGATGATCAGCAGATCAAGGCGCGAAGGCGATAACGCCGATCGGGAGATCGACTGTCAGGAAGCTATGGAGCCAGGCTTTCAGGCGATCGTGGATTGCATGATCGAGGCCGGCTGGCAGCGCGGCGAGGTGATGCGCGCAGTGCGGCGCCTGATCGCCGCCGACAACATGACCCAGAAGGAAAACGCCAGGGTCGAAGCTCAACTGGCGATAGCGAGGGCGATGCTTCGCGCTGGCAAGGCATATTAGCAACCCCTTGACGAGGCCGGTGGCCGCGCCAGAGTCATGGCATGGCCAGGGGCATCAACATTGGCGACGAGGTCGCGATCACCGCGACCGTGCGCCGGCGAGTGACAGACGACAGGATCAGCGTCTCGATCCCCGCCTACGGGTTTCCGCATTCGATCGTCGACCGAACGTCGAAGGTGAAGAAGGGCCGGCCGATAGAACTGGTAGGCGACGTCGCCCATATCGATGGCGAGTGGGTGACGGTGAATCTTGGCGTGCAGGTGACAGTGAACGTGGACACGCTCAAGCTGGTGACAGCTTATAAGCCGCCGACGAGAAAGACGCCGCTCGTCGACAAGGCGACATGACGTCAGATCACTGTCACCCTATGATCGGGATAACTCGCAACGTGAGCATCCGCGTCAGTCTGAGCCTGTTCTCGCGTTGGTCGGGGTGTTCCCTTCCAGCCTCCCTCAAACGGGCAATCTTGGCACCACGCAACGTAGATAGCTCCTGCTGCAGCGTCAGTGCTATCTAAAACAGGTCCGCCGCCCTTCCAAGCATGCGCCATGCTGTGTTGGCTGAAGGGCTCCGAGTCCTTCCCATAGGCGTCCTTCATCTCTTCATTTTCGGGCGTACCACCAGACATGTCGTCGTCTCCAAAGCTGAGCGTCGGGCAATTCCGACCGCCAGAGCATAGCCCAGAACTGGGATACGCATGTGAAATGCACCACACCAGCACTGCGCCCAGCCCCACCGGAAGCGGTGGAACGCGGGTCATCTCAAAACAAAGTTGTAGACACGCCCCCTGAATTGCCCGCAATATTGGCCGGGGTGGGGGATCAATCAATGAAGGCGAAGGCATTTCTTGCGGGCACGGCCGTGTTCATCGGCGGGTGCTCAACAAACACAAATGTTTCCGACAGCCAGCTTACGGCTCAAAACACCATAACGCTTTGCCGCTCGCTCGCCACCAGCACCGATGAGCAATATCGAAATCGAGTGGCAACGCTTCTAGTTCGGCGCGGTGCAACGGCCGAGAAGTGCACGAGGCTGATACAGACGGACAATGCTGTCGCGACTGGAATCGCTCTGGCGGCAGTAGGTGGCGCAGCGGCCGCGGCGGCTGCCAATAATGGCGGTGGCGGCTACTATGTTCCGCGGCCGCAGGCTTACGGCGTCGCCTGGGACCAGTTCTACGGCGCCAACTACAGCGTGATTTGGCGGTGCCGAGATATGGCGACCGGCCGGTTTGTCTACGACTACTATTGCGCTGGCATGCCCATGATCGACACCACGTGGCCGGGTTGGTCGGCTTAGGCGATGGACAAATTACGGCACGACAATCGATCTAATCAAAGGCGCAAGCGTACCGGCGCCAAGCGCTCACGCGCGTTGCGATGGGCGAGCGTGCCGCGACGGCTGATCTTCGCTACCGTCGTCGCGGCCGGCGTTCTTGCCGCGCTGACTACCATGCAGCACGCGGACCTCCTGCACGAGATCAATTTGCAAAACTTCGCCGGCGCCAAGCCGGACCAGATAACCGGCGTCGCCTTTGTCATCGACGGCGACACGATCGAAGTTCACGGGCAGCGGATCCGCTTCAACGGCATTGATGCGCCGGAGAGCAAGCAATACTGCGAAGACGCCGAGGGCTTCGAATATCCCTGCGGCCGGCGATCGGCCGAAGCGCTGGATAGCTTCCTGGCCGCCTCGAGGCCGGTGCAATGCACGTTCGTGACCTGGGATCGCTATCACCGCTTCGTTGGCGATTGCCGCCGCGCCGACGGCGCCAGCGCGGCGGCATGGATGGTCGAGCACGGCCAGGCGCTCGATTGGCCGCGCTACAGCAACGGCGCCTATGCGGCGGAGCAGGCGAAAGCAAAAGCGGCGAAGCTAGGCCTATGGGTCGGCAAATTCGACGCGCCTTGGGACTGGCGCGCATCGCATGCCGACAGCGCGGCGCCGGCGAGCCAGCCGCTCGGCATCGTCAGCCGCAAGCTTGTCGCGCAGAGCGGCGGCCTTTCCTGCGAACCGAGACGGACATGCAAACAGATCAGTTCCTGCGACGAGGCCCAATGGTATCTGCAGAACTGCTCATGGGGCGGCAAGCTGGACCGGGACAGCGACGGCGTGGCATGCGAGACGCTGTGCTAGGTCCACGTCTTTCGTTAGATGGCAGAGTTTAGCTTGGTGTTCAGCTTTTCCGGGCGTCCGTCAGGTCACCCGCTGCCGTCCAAAAATTCTTCATCGACATGAGATCAACCGCATTGTTTACAGCATCGGTCATAGTCAAAATTTTCTGAAGGCTTCCACGTCCTTCTTTGCATCGGCGGGGATAAGTGGTTCGGTCGCACGAATGCTGGAGAACTGGTCGTTGAGATTCTTGATCAGCTTGCTACGGGTGGGCGTGCTCACTGTTCTGTCGGCAAACATCTCCGTGGAAAACGCAGCCGCATAAACTTGAAATTCGCGGGTCGAATCCAACAGTGCCTGAATCTGCGCACTACGCTCAGCGTTGTGACCTGAATGCTCACCAGCCTGGTAGCTGATCCACCCGCTCCCCAAAATCGTCAGCACCGCACTGCCGGCCGAGACCCATCTCGGACTGTCGGTTTCAGACCACCACCCCAGCGAAACAATCGGAATATGCTTCTTCACTCTTGTCGTCATGTCAGCGCACCCTGTCCTGTTTGGGCGCCACGCCAGAGGATTTGGCGTCGATTCCGGAGCCAATCTGCGTCCGCTTTCGCGCCTGAGCCTCGATCGTAACAATTAAATGGCCGACGGGAGCCGGCGTGACTGATCGGACATTGCCAAATCCTGATCCGAGTTAGGCTTCAGGACACTTCCAAGTGGACAGTTGTGAATGTTCAGTTGCCCTTTGGCTCTACTGTGCATAGAAGCACTATGCTGGGTCTATAGGGTTGGGTAGCAGGGCGTGGGTTCCAAATTCGAAAAGCTAACTAAGCTGCGCGAGTCTCTGCGCGAGACTAATCATGATTTCCGCGCCAGCACTCAGCTGTTTAGCAGCTTGGACGTCGCTAAGATTGATCGCGATATGGATCTCGCTGGCCGCGGGAGGGAACGTGGGGAGGCGAACCAGCCCCCCAAAAGCGCCAAGAACCTCGACGATGTCGAACACGCCATCATCGAACGCGTCGAGGACGAGAAGAAGGCCTCGTATCACACGCTTGAGGACAGCTTGCAGCTTCTCGGAGGGCGTCTCGCTGGTCTGGATTTCGAAGAACAATTCGGCCTAATCCGCCAGGCGAACGCAGCGAGCGTATCGGATTTCAAGGCTTCGGTTGCCGTCGGTTTAGACGAACTCCACGGCTTGAGAAGGGCTCTTAATGATGCGGAGAAAGAGCACGTCTGGTTCAAGGAAAAGCACGGCTTGATCCGGGCTGCACGCGTTCAGCATGGCGCGGCACACATTTTTCGGCTGTCGCTTCTCCTGTTCCTGTTTCTCATCGAGACCGCGATGAACGGTAATTTCCTCGCCAAGGGAAACGAGCAGGGCTTTTTTGGCGGCATCCTCGAGGCAGCGGCGTTCTCGTTCATCAACATTGGCGCAGCGCTGCTTCTCGCCGTCTTTTGCGCTCGGCTGGTCACCCACCGGTCGCTTTTCGTGAAGCTAGTTGGGGCCATATCGATCCTTTTCTACGTGGCCCTAGCCGTAACCATAAATCTGGCACTGGCGCATTATCGCGAGGTGAGTGGATCACTCGCCGACGGCGCCGGCACGGAAGTCATCCACAACATGCTAGCAAATCCGGCGGGCCCCATGGACGTGAAGTCGTGGCTGCTGTTCGCAATCGGACTCATGTTCTCGATATTTGCGTTTATTGACGGCTGGTTCGTGTTCGACCCTTATCCAGGTTACGCCGGCGTGGAAAATCGCCTGGTCGCTAAGCGTGAGGACTACATCGATCGCAAGAAGGAACTGATTGAAGAACTGCGAGACGTTCGTGACGACCACAGCGAGAAGGTCGAGGAAATCGTCAAGGAGCTGGGAAGCCGCCGCAGGGAGCATCGCGCTATCATCGATCACCGCTCGCGGCTCCTGGCGCTTTTTGGACAGCACCAGGATCAATTAGAGCGAGCCTGCAACCAACTGCTTTCGAAGTACAGGGAAGCCAACATCCAGGCCAGAACGGAACCAGCGCCCAAACATTTCGGCGCGCCTTACAAGCTCGATCGAATAAAGCCTTATGTTTCGGGCGACGGGGAATGGAGCGAGAGCGATATCGGTGCGTCGATCCGCGAAGCGCAGGACGAGCTCAATGGTCAGGTTCGCTTGATTGGCCAAGAATGCGAGCGGGGAATTGAGCAGTACCGGGATCTCGACAAGCTCCATCCGGACGGCGTGAATGTCTAAGCGGACTCGTAGGCGCAAGAAGCGTCAGGCGGGCACGATCGTAGCGGCCGCCGCTCTCGGGGTCCTGTCGGTCGCGATGTTGACCGGCTTTGCTTGGATGTGGTCGCGATCTGGGAAGGGACAGATCGACGCGAACACGAATTGCCCCTTGGACGGCCCGACAAGTCTGACGGCCGTGCTGATCGACGCTACGGATCCTATTTCGGGGGCGACGATGTCCGACCTGAAGAACGAGTTCCGTAAAGCGATCGCGCGAGTCGAGCCAGGCGGTTATGTGAGAATCTATATGCTGAATTCCGATCCTGGCGACCTAACCGTGATGTTCGATGCCTGTAATCCGGGCGATGGGTCGACGGTGGATAGTTGGACGAACAACCCAGCACGCCGTCAAAAGAAATGGGAAGACGCTTTTGGCGATCCTCTGAGCAAGCTTCCGGATGAAATTCCAAATGGTGACTCGGTAAGCCAGTCCCCGATCATGGCTGGTATCCAGAAAATCAAACTGTCGCTGTTCGATAGCAGCTTGGCGAAACAAGGTAGCGCAAAGCGGTTGGTTGTCGCATCGGATATGATTGAGCACACTGCTCTGTATTCGCAGTACAGATCGGGACTCGATTACCAGAAGTACCTAACCAGTGCTGCCGACCGAACCTATGGCACCTCGCTCGATGGGGTGAACGTCACAATTCTCTACATCGATAGGGCAAAGAAGCCCTTTCAGTCGCTCGACCACGCAGAGTTCTGGGCGGAGTGGGTTCAGAGCCATCATGGCGAGTTCGACAAGCTTGTTGGCTTGGAAGGGTTAAACTGATGGCTAGGAAAGACGACCGGGCCCTGTTGGGTCACCCAGGTTTTCCGCTGGTTGTCTTTGCGGTCCTAACTCTAGGCGGCTGCGCCTTTATCGCTGTCGCCAAGTTGTCCGGTGTGAATCCCATTGTAGCGGCGGGCATACCGGTTTGCCTGATGTTTTTCTATCTGGGTGTATCGATCTTCACGGGGAAGCTTCGGCTGCACGACGAGCAAACTGGTGACAACCTCTACTACATGGGCTTCCTTTTCACCCTAACGAGCCTCGGCGTCTCGCTATTTCAGTTCGGATCGGAGGGTTCGACTGAGACGATCGTGAGGAATTTCGGTATCGCCGTTACCTCCACGATCACCGGTATCGCGCTCAGGATTTTCTACAATCAGATGCGCCGCGACCCTGCCGACATCGAGCGGACAGCGAGACACGAGCTCGCAGACATGACTCGGCGAGTGAGAGCAGAGATGGAGAGCGTGACCAGAGAGTTCGCCGATTTCCGTCGCGTCAGCCATCAAATGCTTGAGGAGGGCTTTGGCGAGATTGCAGCCCAGGCAGAACGGAACGGTGAGCATATTAGATCCGCTCTGGACAAGATCGCTATGGAAGCGATCAAGCCGGTCCAGGAGGCGTCGGGCAAACTAAGCGACGCATTGAAAGATAATTTCGGTCAGGTCGAAAGTCAGTTCTCTTCGATTGCGCAGCGAGTCGAGGCCGCTGCCGATTTGCTCGATAAAGCTAATGGTTCGATGTCCTCGTCGGTAAGCAAGCTCGGTACGCAAGCTGACACCGTCGCCACGAAGCTGGAGAAGGTTGTTGTTCCTGACGAGGTGCTGAAGAACGATTTGGCGCCGATGGTGAAGCTGCTTGGCAGCGCTGTCGCCCAGTATGCCGTTAAGACCGAAACCGCCTCGCAGGAGCAGCAAGCTCGGATGACCGGCATTTCAGAGGTGGTATCAAAGGTCGCTAGTGGTGTGGAGCGAGCGGCCGCGGCTGCAGAGAAGACCGCTGAGAGCGTGCAAGCTCAGCAGCGATTGACCGAGGCGCTCGCAGCCGTGGTGCAAAAGCAAAGCAAGGACACGAGCGAACTCATCGCGACTCTTGCTGAAAAGAGCCTTCAGGTCTCGCGCCCGACACCCTCCGCCAACGGCCCCATCGCAATCGATCCGGCACCTTTTGGAACTCCGGGTGTCGGCGAGGGCGCAGCAATAAAGATATCCGAGAGCTCGCAAGGCGATTCCTTCCAAACTTTGAGTGGAACACCGCAGGCAGAGAAGGTTGAAGCGCCGAGAAGATCTAGTTGGTGGGGCAGGTGAGCGACGTCAGCGGAACGTCGGTCGCTTTCGAGCGCAAAGGCTATGGCCGCGGCCTGATCCTTGGCCTAACGATGGCTGAGACAATGCTACTTCTCGTTTTCTGCCTCCTCTTGGCAGCAGGTGCCATCATCGCCAAGAAGGAAAAGGAGGCGGCGGAGGCGCAGAGGATTGCGCAATCTGCCGAGGAGACCGCTCGCAAACTCGGCGAAGAAAACAAGCGCCTGCTTGCTCAACTAAATGCGTTTAAGCCCGCGACGGGACGCAATGTCTCCGATCAAGAATGGCGCGAACTCGTCCTGGCGAAAGAGGCCGTCGAAACACTTAAGAAGGCGGGGCTGACGGTCGAAGAGGTGGTGAAAAGGGCGCCGGTCACCAAAGTGCTTGCTGAGAACGACGTCGACGTCGACCAAGGCAAGGTCATGATCGAGCATATGAAAGTTCTGAAGCAGAATGGCTATGTCGGCGGAGGCAAGACTCCGAAGGACCTCTCCGATGTCCTGAAGAAGGCCAACGAATTCACAGTCGCAGCCAAACCTCACGATTGGCCACCGATCATTAGTCTCAGCGAACTTGACGGCTACAATTTCGAATCTGGTAGCGCCGAGCTTTCCGATGGCTTCAAGACCAAGCTACGCGACCTGTCGAAGACGATTGCGGGTATTGCAACCTCATACGGCGTCGACGTCATCGAAGTGATTGGCCACACGGACGAGCAGGCGATGTCGGGCGTGTCGTCGAACATGGACAAGGGCCTCCAACCGGTCCTAGCAGGCAAGGTTGAGGTAGGTGCGCTTCATCCTGCCGACAACGCTGGCCTCGGTTTGGCTCGAGCGATCTCCGTCACGAGCATCCTCCGAGAGATGCCTGACCTGGGAGGGTTCACCATCTTGCCGATGTCCGGCGGGCAGCTGATCCTTCCTGGCGATCGTCTGACCGATGGAGCACAGGCTGGCGACGTGAAGGCCAGAAGGCGAATTGAAATCAGGGTAAGGCAGCGCTCCCGTGAAAAGGACCTCGCGCCTTCACAGGGATCGAAGTCATGACTGAGGGACAATGCCGTGACTTAGCGTTCACTGCATTGTGTCGGGGGGAAGGGATGGGGTTTTACGTTCGCAAATCGATCAGCGCGGGACCGTTCCGGTTCAATTTTTCATCGGGCGGCGTCGGTGTCTCTGTGGGCGTGAAGGGGCTTCGGATCGGAACGGGTCCACGGGGCCATTACATCCATGCAGGCTTTGGCGGTCTCTACTACCGAGGGACGCTCGGGAAGGCTGGTGCGAAAAACACCGCCCGGCAGCCAGCACCTCAAGGGCTGCAAATGACGCCGCAACCATCAGCCCCAGAATATATCGCCGATGGGGTCGTGATGAGGGAGATCGAGTCCGGCGACGTGATTGATATGCGCGATGAAACCTCGGCTGAGGTGCTGGACGAAATCAACGCCAAACAGTCGCAAACGCGGCTCTCGGTGATCCTGGCTGTTCTGTTCGGCATCGTGGGTTTCTTTGTCGGAAAAGCAATCGGCGGGGTAGGGCCGGTGGTTGGGGTAGCCGCCTTCTTATCTGGCATGTTGATTGGGGGTTGGTTCGACGGCTATCGCCGGGTGAGCGTGCTTTACTATGATCTGGAACAGGACGCCGAGGCTGCCTACGGCAGGCTGGTGGCTGCATTCGAGACGCTCACTGGTTGCGCGGGAAGGTGGCATGTTGCGGCAGGGGGCAAGATTGAGGATCTGACGACTTGGAAGCGGAACGCTGGCGCCAGCATGCTGGTCGACAAGAAGCCGACGACACTAGCAAGCACGTTACCCCAGGTTGTTCGCAGCAACGTTACTCCGCCGTCGATCCACGTCGGCCGGCAGGTTCTCTATTTCATGCCGGACCTTGTCCTGGTGAAAGATGGCAATCGGTACGGTGCCGTCGGCTATGCTGATCTTCGGACCCAATTTGCTCCCAGCAATTTCATTGAGACTGGCCGAGTTCCATCCGACGCCCAAGTCATTGGTTACACCTGGACACACCCCAACAAGAGCGTACGCGTCCGGTGAAGACCGCA
>CCNB01000045.1:0-2522 GCA_000824785.1 Mesorhizobium plurifarium
CCTTCTCCCACGAGGGGAGAAGGCAAGGGTTGCGGCTATCAGGAACGTGGCTTGGTCTTCTGCGGATCGTAATGCGCGAAGGCCACGACGCGCGCGGGCAGCCGCTTGGCGTGGCCATCCAACTTGCCGATCTCGACCTCCGTGCCGATCTCGGCATGAGTGACGTCGAGCCTTGCCAGCGCGATGGTCTTGCCGAGCAGCGGCGAGCGCATGCCGGACGTGACGACGCCGATCTGGGCGCGGCCGAGATGGACGCAGTCGCCATGGCCGACCGGGACGTTCGCCTCAATGTCGAGCCCGACGAGCTTGTGCTGTGGGTGTTCCTTGCGCCGGATCAGCGCGTCGCGGCCGATGAAGTCGTCGGCCTTGGTCTTGAGCGGCACGGTGAAGCCGATGCCGGCCTCGAACGGATCGGTCTGGTCGGAGAACTCGTAACCGGCGAAGATCAGTCCCGCCTCGATGCGCACCATGTCGAGCGCCTGCAGGCCCATGGGCTTTAGCCCGTGCGGCTGGCCGGCCTCCCAGATGGCGTCGAACACTTTTTCGGCGTCGCGCGGGTGGCACCAGATCTCGTAGCCGAGCTCGCCCGTATAGCCGGTGCGCGAGACCACGACCGGGACGCCGTTGCCACCGCCGATGCGCGCGACCGCGAAGCGGAACCATTCGAGCTCGCCGATCGAAGGCTGCGCCGGTGAAGTCCACACGACTTCCTTCAAGATGTCGCGGCTCTTCGGCCCCTGCACGGCGATGTTGTGCATCTGGTCGGTGGAGGAGCGCACCAGCACGTTGAGGCCGAGCTTTTTCGCAGTCTCGCGCAGCCACTCGCCGGAGAAATCGTCGCCGCCGATCCAACGGAAATTGTCCTTGCCGAGTCTCAGCAGCGTGCCGTCGTCGATCATGCCGCCATGCTCGTAGCACATCGCCGTATAGACGACCTGGCCGACGCCGAGCTTCTTGACGTCGCGGGTCAGCGTATATTGCAGCAGCGCTTCCGCATCCGGCCCGGTGACCTCGAACTTGCGCAGCGGCGACAGGTCCATGACCACGGCGTCCTGCCGGCAGGCCCAGTATTCGGCGATCGGCCCTTCCTTGGCGAAGGAATTGGCGAGCCAATAGCCCCTGTATTCGACGAAGTCGCGCGTGTGCTTGGCAAAGCTCGAATGAAAGGCTGTCTCGCGGGTCATCTTCGGTTCCGAGTCGGGCTTCATGCGTCTGGCGATCGCTCGCGAGAATTTGTGCTGGCCGGAATAGGTCCGCACGTGGATATCGGTGAGGTCCCAGCCATTGGCGGGCGTGGTGTCGTCCGGGCAGGCGGAGGACACGCAGACGATGTCGGTCAGCGCGCGCAAGAGCACATAGTCGCCCGGCCGCGACCAGGGCTCGTCCGATACCATCACGCCGTGCGCGTCGATCGCCGTGTTGAAGAAGAAGTTGATCGCCATCCAGCCGGCGCGGGACGTCACGCCCTTGTCGGAAAGCGCCTTGTTGAAATTCTCCGAGCAGTTGGTGTGACCGGGATAACCTATGTCGTCGTAATATTTGGCGGCGCAGGCGAGCGCGAAGGCGTCGTGCCGCCCGCACGTGTCCTGCACAACCTCGACCAGCGGCTCCATGTCGTGGTCGTAATATTTCGAATGCAGGCCGGGCATCGGATAGGCCGAGCCCATCAGCGTGCGCGTCGTCGTCACGTCGAGCGGCAGGTCGCGTCCCTTGTCCAGCTTGCGCGCGGAAAAGCACTGGAAGTCGGTGCATTGCCGGCCATCGACGTCGATGATCTGCAGATAGTCGCCGGCTTTGACGAAATAGGATTCGGCGGTCGCGGATTTCACCCGAAGATCGACCACCGGATCGGCGAGCGGATCGGGAAGCTGCCCTCTTGTCTTCAGCCGGATCGTGGCGCGGCGCACCAGGACGGTCAGCGGCGTTGCCGTGTTGTGGCCGTCCACCAGCATCGGCCCGCCGGGCGCCGCGATCAGCAGCGCGCCGTCTCGCTGCACGGGAAAGCTCTGCTCGGTGCCGGCCGGCGAAGCGCCGCCGAACACGCGCACGGCCTTCGGCTGGTCGAGCTGAACCTTGCGGCGCTCGAGGCTGAGACGCAGCGCCGCGAGGCTGTCGTCGCCTTCGGCGAGCAGCGCCTTGATGCCGGCGGCGTTGCTGTTCGACCGCTCGCCGAAAATGCCGGGATCGGTCGCGCCGGATGTGTCCCAGGCCAGCAGCTCGCAAGGTTGCCCACCCTCGACATTGGCGACGCTGACGCTGTCGCCGGCCTCGACATCGATGAGCACCGCGCCGTTGCCCTGCACGGTATAGCGTTCCAAGCCTGGCGGCAGGCTGATCTCGCCGGGCCTCAAGATTAGGCTCGGACGCGGCGGTCCGGACAGGACGGCGGGGTAGGGCGATTGGCTCATCTCAAACCCTCCTCCGAGCGAGAAACAAGTTTGCCTGTGTGTAAAATTATTTTAGCAGCAAGAATAGCAGGGGGAATGCGTTTGGCAAGCACCAGCTCCTCCTTCTCCCCTTGT
>CCNB01000045.1:2532-19849 GCA_000824785.1 Mesorhizobium plurifarium
ATGAGGGGTGCTCCAGGGAACGCCGACGTCTCACTCCGCTGGAGCACCCCTCATCCGTCTCGGCGCTATCGCGCCGATCCACCTGCTCCCACAAGGGGAGAAGGAGAAGGGCGCACCTTACGCGAATTCCTCGGAATGGCTTATCGTCACGCCATATTCTGCGGCCGAGTCCAGAATCGTGTGCCACAGGCTTTCTGCAAAAGTCGCGAACACCAGCAGATTGAATACCGCCAGTCCACTCCGATCCCGACCACGCCACAGCGTGACGCTCGTATGATCCATCGAGGTCGCTGCAGCGGCGCCTACGCCAAACACACCCGGATGCAAATCGATCGACGACAGCTTGGCGAGCGTCGCGCGCGCCTTGTCGCCGGAGACGCTGATCAGCGCCCGCGCATGCGATTGATCGGACAGCGAAGCCGAACCGGCAAAGACAGGCGCAAGCATCTCCAACGCGTGTCTGCCGCCTTTCGACAGCACGAGGAACTGATCCGGTCCCGACCAGATCAGGGTCGCGTCGGCCGCAGCGACCGCCTTGGGCGTTTCGGGCGCGGCAACGCCGAAGTGTGCCTTCGTGGCCTTCGTCATCGCGCCGGCCTTGCCGCGCCGCGCCATCACCTGCACGAGATCGAAATCCCGAATCTCGGTCAGGGCCAGGCCGGCGTCGCCCTGCGCGCCGTAAGGGCCGACGACCAGCGCGCGGTCGAGCGGGCTGCGGACGTCCCAGGAAAAATCAGCCACGCTGGCGCCCTCCATCCGGGTCGTAGAAGACGGAATTGCAGAGCTCGACATCGTAGTCCTCGCCGCGCAGCGGATCATGCGCGCGCACGATCTCGCCGATGCGCTCGCGGCCGCGCTCGACGAGGCCGAGCCCGATCCACTGGTCGAGCACCGGCGAGAAGCAGACCGAGGTGACATAGCCCTGATCGTTGTCCGGCCCGGGGGTCTCGCCCTTGGGAATGATGTGCGCGCCGGAGCGTAGGCGCCGCGCCTTGTCGGTCGGCTTGATGCCGACGACAACCTGCCGGTTCAGCGCGGTGAGCGCCTCGCGGCCGGCCATGACGCGGCCGATGAAATCCTTCTTGGTCGACATCATCTTGCCGAGGCCGAGATCGGCCGCCGTCGTCGTGCCGTTGAGCTCCGGCCCGGCGACATGGCCCTTTTCGATGCGCATCACGCCGAGCGCCTCGGTGCCGTAAGGCGTGACGCCGAACGGTTTTCCCGCAATCATCAGATTGCGCGCCATCGCCTCGCCGTAGCGCGCCGGCACCGAAATCTCGAACGCCATCTCGCCGGAGAAGGAGATGCGGAACAGCCTTGCCTTTAGGCCGCCGCGCAGCTTGACCTCGCGCGCGCCCATGAACGGGAAGCCTTCGTTCGACAGGTCCTCGGCCGGATCGACGATTTCCTTCAAGAGATCGCGGGTCTTCGGCCCGGCGATCGAGAATTGCGCCCACTGGTCCGAAACGGAGGTCAGCTGCACGTCGAGCTCGGGGAACAGCACTTGCCGGCAGAATTCGAGGTGCTGCATCACCAGCCCGGCCTTGGCCGTCGTGGTGGTGAGGAAATAATGGTCCTCGGCGAGACGCGAGGTCGTGCCGTCGTCATAGACGATGCCGTCCTCGCGCAGCATGAGCCCGTAGCGCGCCTTGCCGACCGCGAGGCTGGAGAAAGCGTTGATGTAGACGCGGTCGAGGAAGGCGCCGGCATCGGGCCCGTGCACGTCGATCTTGCCGAGCGTCGAGACATCGCAGAAACCGACGCCGCTCCGCACCGCCTTGACCTCGCGGGTTACCGATTCCAGCCAGTCCTTCTCGCCGGCGCGCGGATACCATTGCGCGCGTTTCCACAGGCCGGTGTCGACGAAGATCGCGCCCTGTTCGGCCGCCCAGTGATGCGACGGCGTCAGCCGCGTCGCATGAAAATTCTCGTCGCGATGATGCCCGGCAAAGGCGCCGATGGCGACCGGCACGTAAGGCGGCCGGTAGATCGTCGTGCCCGTCTCCGGAATCGACTTGCCGCTGACCGCCGCCATGATGGCGAGACCGGCGACATTCGAGGTCTTGCCTTGGTCGGTCGCCATGCCGAGCGTCGTGTAGCGCTTCAGATGCTCGACCGATTGAAAGCCCTCGCGCTGCGCCAATTCGACATCGGAGGCGGTGACGTCGTGTTGCTGGTCGACGAAGGCCTTGCCCTTGCCGGCGACATGCCAGAGCGGCGTCAGCGAGAATGCCGCGTCGTCGGCGACCGGCATCGATCCGGTATTGCCGCTGCGTCCGGCATCGCGCGCAGCAGTGGCGCCGGCCTCAAACCCTTCGCGTAGGCACGCCCCAAGCCCGAAGGCGCCGTTGGCAGCGCCCGCCGCCACCATGCCCGGCGGCGCGCCGTCCGGCACGAAGGCAGCAATGTCGTCACGCCATTTCGGCCGGCCACGATGGTAGGAGGTGAGGCCGACCGCCGGGTTCCAGCCGCCCGAGACGGCAAGCCCGTCGGCCTCGACCTCGGCGCGGGCGCCACCGGTCAGCGAGACGGAAATCTTGCGCACCCCGCTCTTGCCGCCATCGACGCCGCTGACGGAGCCGTGCAGCACGGGGAAGCCGCCCTTGCTGGCGAGCGAGCGATGAGCCGGCGAAACGTCCGGCCGCGCGTCGATCACGGCGGCCACCTGAAGGCCAGCGGCGATCGCCGTTTCCGCTGTCCGCCAGCCATCCTCGTTGTTGGTGAAGAGCGCGATGCGTCTCGCCGGCGTGGCGGCGTAGCGGTTGATGTAGCTGCGCATGGCCGACGCCATCATAACGCCGGGCGTGTCGTTGCCGGCAAAGACGATCGGACGTTCGATCGCGCCGGCCGCGACGACACAGCGCTTGGCGACGATCCGCCATAGGCGCTGGCGCACCTGATGCTCAGGCGGCGCCGGCAGATGGTCGTTGACGCGCTCGATCGCGCCATAGGTGCCGCCGTCATAGACACCGAATAAAGTCGTGCGCGTCATGATGCGCACATCGGGCAATGCCTCAAGTTCCGCGACCGTGCGCGCAACCCATTCGGCGGCCGACAATCCGTCGATCGTGCCGCCATCCGCGAGCAGGCGCCCGCCGAGGACAAAATCCTCCTCGCAAAGGATGACGCGCGCGCCGCTGCGTCCCGCGGCAAGGGCAGCCGCCAGGCCAGCCGGGCCGGAACCCGCGATCACCACGTCGCAATGCGCCCAGACCTTGTCGTAGTGGTCGGGATCGGAAAGGCCGGCGGCGCGGCCGAGGCCGGCGGCGCGCCGGATCGCCGGCTCGTAGATCGCTTCCCAGAACTTCGCCGGCCACATGAAGGTCTTGTAGTAGAAGCCGGCGACGAAGATCGGCGCGAACAGCTGGTTGACCGACATGACGTCGAAATTGAGCGACGGCCAGCGGTTCTGGCTGGCGGCTTCGAGGCCCTCATAGAGCTCGGCCGTCGTCGCCTTGGTGTTCGGCTCGCGCCTGGCGCCGCTGCGCAGTTCGACCAGCGCGTTGGGCTCTTCCGAGCCGGCGGTCAGGATGCCGCGCGGGCGGTGATATTTGAACGAGCGGCCGACGAGCTTGACGCCGTTGGCGACCAGCGCGGACGCAAGCGTGTCGCCCTCGAAGCCCGAGAAAGCCTTGCCGTCGAAGCGGAAGTTGAGCGGTGCCGACCGGTCGATGAGACCGCCATCGTTCAGCCGGTTTGCCTGATTGCCGCGCATCACGCACCAACCTTGGCGGCGCCGGCGCCAGCCGCCGGCTCGACGGCCGAGATCTCATGCGTCAGCGTGTTGCGGGTGACCTTCAGCCAGGCCCGGCAGCCGCCGCCATGGTACCAGTGCTCGCTCATCACGCCGGCGACATTGTCGCGCAGATAGACGTAGTCGTAGACCGCGTCTGCGCCGGCAGCGGGGCGTTGTGGCTTGGCGTCGCCGAGATAGGTGAACTCGCCGAGTTCGCGTTCGCCGCAGAAGGGACAGACTATGCGCATGGCTGGGTCTTCAGAGCATGATGCCAAAAAGTGTGAAGCGGTTTTTGGAGAACATCATGCTTTATCCCTAATGGAGGTTCGGTTGGGCGCCCTGGCCCTTCTCGTCGATCATGGCGCCGCGCTGGAAGCGGTCGAGGCGGAAGCGGGCTGCCTCCTTGTGCGATTGATCGCGAGCGATGAGATGGGCAAAGACGAAGCCCGAGCCGGGCGTCGCCTTGAAGCCGCCGTAGCACCAGCCGGCATTGATGTAGAGGCCATCGACCGGGCTCTTGTCGATGATCGGCGTGCCGTCCATCGACATGTCCATGATGCCGCCCCACTGGCGCAACAGCCGCACGCGGCCGATCATCGGGATCAGCGCCATGCCGCCCTCGCAGACATCTTCCATCACTGGCAGATTGCCACGCTGGGCATAGGAATTGTAGCCGTCGATGTCGCCGCCGAAGACCAGCCCGCCCTTGTCGGACTGGCTGACATAGAAATGCCCGGCGCCGAACGTCATGACACCGGGGATCAGCGGCTTGATGGCTTCGGAGACGAAGGCCTGCAACACATGGCTTTCGATCGGTAGCCGCAGCCCGGCCATCGCCGCCACGCGCGACGAGGAACCCGCCACCGCCATGCCGACCTTGCCGGCGCCGATCTTGCCGCGCGAGGTCTCGACGCCGGTCACCTTGCCGTTGGCGTCGCGCGTGAAGCCGGTGACCTCGCAATTCTGGATGATGTCGACGCCGAGCGCGCTCGCCGCATGCGCGTAGCCCCAGACCACGGCGTCATGCCGAGCCGTGCCGCCGCGGCGCTGCAGCAGTCCGCCTTGCACGGGAAAGCGCGCGTTGTCGAAGTTCAGGAACGGCAGCATCTTCCTGAGCGCTGTCTGGTCGAGCAACTCGGCGTCGATGCCGTTGATGCGCATGGTGTTGCCGCGCCGGGCGAAGGCGTCGCGCTGCGCGTCGGAATGGTAGAGGTTGATGACGCCGCGCTGGCTGACCATCGCGTTGTAATTGAGGTCCTGCTCCATCCGCTCCCAAAGCTTCATCGACAATTCGTAGAAGCCGGTGTTGCCGGGCAGGCCGTAATTGGAGCGGATGATGGTGGTGTTGCGACCGGCATTGCCGGAGCCGATCCAGCCTTTTTCCAACACAGCGACGTTGCGGATGCCGAACTCGCTGGCCAGGAACCAGGCGGTGGCGAGGCCGTGCCCGCCGCCGCCGATGATGACCACGTCGTAGCGGTCCTTGGGCGCCGCGTCGCGCCACGTAGGCTGCCAGTTCTTGTGGCCGGAAAGAGCGGCGCGGGCGAGCGAGAAGATCGAATATTTCATTGCGTCATTCCGAGGCCGCTCACCCGCAACGCTGGATTTCAGATATCCAGCGTGTGGTCGCGCTCCCACTGCGTGAAGTGCGAAGCATAGGAATTCCATTCCTGCTGCTTCAGCTTTAGGTATGCCGACGAAAATTCCTCACCCAGCGCCGCCTTGAGAGATTTGTCGTTGTCGAACTCGCGCAGAGCGTCGAGCAGGTTGAGCGGCAGTTTCGGCGCATCCGTCACCGTATGCCCGAACTGATACATGTCGATGTCGTAGCGCTTGCCGGGATCCGCCTTCGAGCGAATGCCGTCGAGGCCGGCGGCAATGATGACGGCCTGCAGCAGATAGGGATTGGCGGCGCCGTCGGGCAGGCGCAATTCGAAACGGCCAGGCCCAGGCACGCGCACCATGTGGGTACGGTTGTTGCCGGTCCAGGTCACCGTGTTCGGAGCCCAGGTCGCGCCCGAAATGGTGCGCGGCGCGTTGATGCGCTTGTACGAATTCACCGTCGGGTTGGTGATCGCGGCAAGCGCGGAGGCATGCTTCATGATGCCGCCGAGGAAGTTCCTGCCCTTGGCGGACAGGCCGAGCTCTTCCGAATTGTCGGCAAAGACATTGGTCCTGCCGGTCTCGTCCCAAACCGAGATATGCGCATGGCAGCCATTGCCGGTCAGGCCCTGGAAGGGCTTGGGCATGAACGTCGCGCGCAGACCGTGCTTTTCCGCGATCGACTTGACCATGAACTTGAAGAAGGAATGCTTGTCCGCGGTCGCCAGCGCGTGATCGAAGGTCCAATTCATCTCGAACTGGCCGTTGGCGTCCTCATGATCGTTCTGGTACGGGCCCCAACCAAGCGCCAGCATGTGGTCGCAAATCTCGGCGATCACGTCATAGCGGCGCATCACCGCCTGCTGGTCATAGCAGGGCTTCGAGGCCGTGTCGTACTGGTCGGAAATGGCGCTGCCGTCGGGCGAAATCAGGAAGAACTCGGCCTCGACGCCGGTCTTGACATGCATGCCGTCGCGGGCGGCTTCCTCGATCACGCGCTTCAGCGTGTTACGCGGCGCCTGGTCGACGAGCTTGTCGTCCATCACACAGGTGGCGGCCACCCAGGCGACGTCTTTCTTCCACGGCAATTGGATGACCGAATCCGGGTCCGGCACCGCCAGCATGTCCGGATGCGCCGGCGTGAGGTCGAGCCAGGTCGCGAAACCGGCGAAGCCCGCACCGTCCTTCTGCATGTCGGCGATCGCCTGCGCCGGCACCAGCTTGGCGCGCTGCCCGCTGAACAGGTCGGTGTAGGAGATCATGAAGTATTTGACGCCGTTCTCCTTGGCGAATGCGGCGAGATCGTTCCCCATTATAGTTCCTCGCTTATGTGATCTTGGAAGTCTGTCTTAGAAGCCGTTCTTCCCCGGTATCCAGTTGGTGCCGGCCAAAGGCACGCCGGCCATGGCGGCGGCTTCGATCGAGAGCGCGACGAGATCCTCGGGCTCTAAATTGTGCAGGCTGTTCTTGCCGCAGGCGCGGGCAATCGTCTGCGCCTCCAGCGTCATCACCTTGAGGTAGTTCGCCAGCCGCCGTCCGGCCGCGATCGGATCGACCCGCTTCATCAATTCGGGATCTTGCGTGGTGATGCCGGCCGGGTCGCGGCCCTCATGCCAATCGTCATAGGCGCCGGCCGTGCTGCCCAGCGCATTGTATTCCGCCTCCCAGCGTGGATCGTTGTCGCCCAGCGCGACGAGGGCCGCCGTGCCGATCGACACCGCGTCGACGCCGAGCGCCAGCGCCTTGGCGACATCGGCGCCGTTGCGGATGCCGCCGGAGACGATCAGCTGCACCTTGCGGTGCATGCCGAGGTCCTGCAGCGCCTGCACCGCCGGCCTGATGCAGGCAAGCGTCGGCTGGCCGACATTCTCGATGAACACTTCCTGGGTCGCGGCCGTGCCGCCCTGCATGCCGTCGACCACGACGACGTCGGCGCCGGCCTTCACCGCGAGCGCGGTGTCGTAATAGGGGCGGGCGCCGCCGACCTTCACGTAGATCGGCTTTTCCCAGTCGGTGATCTCGCGCAGCTCGAGGATCTTGATCTCGAGATCGTCCGGCCCGGTCCAGTCGGGATGGCGCGAGGCCGAGCGCTGGTCGATGCCCTTGGGCAACGTGCGCATCTCGGCGACGCGGTCCGAAATCTTTTGTCCGAGCAGCATGCCGCCGCCGCCGGGCTTGGCGCCCTGGCCGACGACCACCTCGATGGCGTCGGCGCGGCGCAGGTCGCGCGGGTTCATGCCGTAGCGCGAGGGCAGGTACTGATAGACCAGCGTCTTGGAATGACCGCGCTCCTCCTCGGTCATGCCGCCGTCGCCGGTGGTGGTCGAGGTGCCGGACAGCGTGGCGCCGCGCCCCAAGGCCTCCTTGGCGGGGCCGGAGAGCGAGCCGAAGCTCATGCCGGCAATGGTGATCGGGATCTTCAGCTCGATCGGCTTTTTGGCGTGGCGCGACCCCAGCACCACGTTCGTGTCGCAGCGCTCGCGATAACCTTCGAGCGGATAACGCGAGATCGAGGCGCCGAGGAACAGGAGGTCGTCGAAATGCGGAACCTTGCGCTTCGCGCCGGCGCCGCGGATGTCATAGATGCCGGTCGCGGCCGCGCGGCGGATTTCGGAAAGCGTGTAGTCGTCGAAGGTCGCGGATTTGCGCGGCGTCGTCGGAGGATTGTGATAGGCCATTTCTGTCCTCAATACGCGTCGGCGTTGTCGATGTTGAAATTGTAGAGCTTGCGCGCCGAGCCGTAGCGCTTGAATTCCGATGGCTTCACGTCGCTGATGCCGGCGCGGTCGAGCAGGCCCTGCAAGAGTTCGATATGCTCGGGCCGCATCTCCTTGGCGATGCAGTCGGCGCCGAGGCTCTCGACCTTGCCGCGCACGAAGAGCCGCGCCTCGTAGATGGAGTCGCCCAAGGCATCGCCGGCATCGCCCAGCACCACCAGATTGCCGGACTGCGCCATGAAGGCTGACATGTGGCCGATATTGCCGCGCACGACGATGTCGATGCCCTTCATCGAGATGCCGCAGCGCGACGAGGCGTTGCCCTCGATGACCAGCAGGCCGCCGCGGCCGGTGGCGCCGGCATACTGGCTGGCATCGCCCTTGATGACGATCGAGCCCGACATCATGTTCTCGCCGACGCCGGGGCCGGCCGAGCCGTGCACGGTGATCGTGGCGCCATCATTCATGCCGGCGCAGTAATAGCCGACGCTGCCGCGCACATCGATACTGACCGGCTGGTCGACGCCGACGGCCACCGAATGGCTGCCCTTCGGATTGAGCACTTCCCAGGCCGTCTCGTTCGAGCCGGGGGCGAGATTGTGCAGAGCCTGGTTCAGCTCGCGCAAAGACTGTTGGCCGAGGTCGAAGACCCTCGCATGGCCTTGCTCGCGCTGTGCCTTCGGCATGGGTGTTGCAGGCATGAATTCAATGCTCCCAGAAATAGACGGTTGCGGGCTCCGGTTCCCAGACCCTCGCATTGTCTATGCCGGGCAGCTTGGTGAGCGCACGATATTCAGAGCCGAAGGCGACATACTGGTCGGTCTCGGCCATGACGGCCGGCTTGCAGGCGATCGGGTCGCGCACCACGCCGAAGCCGTTCTTGGTGCCGACGACGAAGGTGAAGAAGCCGTCGAGGTCGGAGAGCGTGCCTTCCAGCGCCTCGCCGAGATTCTTGCCATGCGCCATCCGGTTGGAGAGATAGGCGGCCGCCACTTCCGTGTCGTTCTCGGTCTCGAAGGTCATGCCGTCGCGGATCAGCTCGCGGCGCACATTGTTGTGGTTGGAGAGCGAGCCATTGTGCACCAGGCACTGATCGGCGCCGGTCGAGAAGGGATGCGCGCCCATCGTCGTCACCGCCGATTCCGTCGCCATGCGGGTGTGGCCGATGCCATGCGTGCCGGTCATCGCGCGCACGCCGAAGCGTTCGACCACGGCTTCGGGCAGGCCGACTTCCTTGTAGATCTCCACCGCCTCGCCGGCACCCATGACGCGGATGTCGGGCCGGAGCGTCTGCAGCGTCTCGCGCGCGGCGTCGACCTTGTCCGGCGTGGTCCGGATCACCGCATGCGTGGACTTGACCGCGACGCTCACCGGTGCGCCGATCGCCTTGGCGAGCTCGGCGTCGAGGCCGCGGAAATCGCGATCGGGCTTCGGCGACTGCACAGTGATCTTGGCTTCATTGCCGGTGGCCGCGCCGTAGATGGCGATGCCGGCGCTGTCGGGCCCGCGGTCGCTGAGCGACACCAGCATCTCCGACAGCATGGCGCCGAGCTTCGGCTCCAGCGCCTTGTCCTTCAAGAAAAGTCCGACGATCCCGCACATGCCAGCCTCCAGCGTTTTTTGCTCTCTGATGATGTACCCAATGAGTTTGCCAAATTCAATGGTATGAAAGAAATTTTCCTGTCGTTATATATTGGGCGACGCAGTGCCGTCGGCACTATCGCTGTCCGGACGCGCCTTGTGAACCCAGATCGCATGGCGGATGCGCGCAAGCCGATAGGCGTCGAGGATCGAGAAGGCATAGATCAGGAAGCCGCCGGCATGGCGGCCGATGAAGCTGGCGTCGGCCGGCGCCATCTTGGTCGTTATCCAGCCGAGGATCACCATGAAGAAAAGGAACTGCAGGCCGCGCGCCGGCACGCCGAGCATGACGTGGCCGCTTGCCGGCAAAACGATCGCGGCGCCGAGCACGAAATAGGGATTTATCGGGGCAGGGGTGGCGGTTCCGTCGCTCATGCGGCCCGCCTTTCGCGCCGGTTGATGGCTTGGCGAAGCGTCGAGGCCGCTTCGAGCAACCGCTCGATCAAGGCCGGATCGATCCCGGCATCGCCGAAGGCGGCCTGCCGGAACACGCCATAGCGCGCGCGCTCGGCCTCGGCCAGCAGCCACACGATGCGCACGCCCTTTGGCGTGATCAGCAATTCCTTGGCGCGGCTTTCGGCAAAGATGTCGGTGTGCGTGGCGATCAGATCCTGCGGGAACGCGACGCCTTTGCGGTCCGTCTTGAGCACCGCATCGGCAGGAAAGCCCAGCACTTTCGGCAGTGTGTGCGCAAGATGATCGAAATTGGAAAACGTCGTCGCCGAATTCGGCCGCATCATCATGTCGAAGACACCCGGCACCGCGACCGGCTCGGTGATCGAAACGCTGAGCCAGCGCGTCGGCAGCTTTCGCGTCGCCAGCGTGTCGACGATGGTGCGCAGCTGAACGCGCTGGCCGTTCCAGGAACCGGCCCAGGTGACGACGCCGGCCGTGCCGTCGGAAATGTCGGCCGCATCGGGAACGATGCTGCGGACGCTCGCCATATCGGCGGCCAAGGCCGCCTTCGCCCTGTTGCGGCCGGCGCGCGCCAGCCAGGCAATATGGCCGGCGACCCCCAATGCGATCGCCCCGGCAAGCAGTACTGACGTCAGTTCCGACATTTCGATACGCCATGGCCCGCCGTGAACAGGCGGGCCCTTACTCCACTCAATAACCCTGCGGCTTCGGCCACGGCATGGAGAACTGGTCGCCGCGCCGCACGAACTTGTAGCGATAGAAGTGGAACCACAGCGAGATCAGGAAATAGAACACCGTCATCGCGATCAGCTGCGAGCCGAAGCCGAGGAAGATGGCGAAGAACGTCACCATGCACAGGCAGAACAGCACGATCGCCGGGAGCGGATGGAAGGGGTGCGTGTAGCCGCGGCGGATCGTGCCCAATGGCCACTTCCTGCGGAACATCATGATGTTGATGCTCATGAAGGTGTATTGCAGCACGCCCGACAGGATCGAGAAGGTGATCGCCTGGTTGAGGTCGGCGATGAAGGCGAAGGCCAGCGCGATCGGCAGCAGGAACAGGATCGAGCGATAGGGCGTGCGATACCTCGGATGCACCGCCGAGAACCAGCTCGGCAGGTAGCGGTCGCGGCCGAGCGAGAACCAGGCGCGCGCCGCGTCGTTGATGCAGCCATTGGCCGAGGCGAGTGCTGCCAGCAGTGTGGCGACGAACAGAAGTTCTTCGAGCAGCGGGCTGCCGGTCAGCTTGCCGGCGTCCCACAGCGGATAATAGGTGATGCCGAGATATTCCCAGGGCATCAGCGAGGCGCAGACATACCAGGTCATCGCCGCGGCGATCAAAAGCGTGATCATGCCGGCCATCGTGCCGTAGGGCAGGGAGCGCGCCGGCGAGCGCACTTCCTCGGCGGCCTGGGTGGTGCCCTCGATGCCGAGATAATACCAGATGCCGAACTGGAAGGCGGCGATGACGCCGATCCAGCCATAGGGCAGCGCGTTGCCGGGCGTGACCAGCTCGTTGAGCTTCAGCACCGCGCCTTGCGTCCATGGGCTGACGGAGAAGAACAGGATGACGATCGAGATATAGGCGATCGCGGTGATGACGAAATTGACGTTGAGCGTCATCAGCACGCCGCGATAATTGAGCCAGGCGAGCACCACGATGGTGGCGGCGATGAAGGAATTATGCGTCAGTCCTTCGGCGCCTGCCTTGGCGACGATGGTATCGCCGAGCAGGATCGCGTCCGATACTTCGAGCATGGTGTAGGCAAAGACCAGGAACAGCGCGACGTTGAAGGCCATCAGCGGCCCGACGATGTGTTTGGCCTGCGCGTACTGGCCGCCGGCGGCGGCGACGGTGGATGTCACCTCCGAATCGATCATGGCGACCGATGTGTAGAGCAGCCCGACGATCCAGCAGACGATCAGCGCCGCGAGCGCGCCGCCCTTGTCGGCGGAGAAATTCCAGCCGGTGAACTCGCCGACCAGCACGATGCCGACGCCCAGCGCCCAGACATGCGCCGGGCCCAGCACCCGAAGCAGCGAGACCCTGTCGCCATGGATAGTCGTCGTTTGTCCCGTATCAACCGCGGCCGTCATGTCAGTCCCCACTCAGATCCGGTGTTTTTCGGAAACGGCCTCAAGCTCGCCTTCGCGCGAGGATGTCAGCACGGCCTCGGAATAGGTCGTGTCGACCTTGAACCAGTCGTAGAGCATCCACGCCGCAAGCACGACCGAGATGCCCCAGCAAACATAAGACAGTCCCATCCACATGATGTTTTCCCCTGTCGACGAAGGTCTATTTGTCGTCGAACTTCTCGTTGATGACCTCGCGGTATTCCTTGTCGGAGGCGCGGAACAGGAAGACGAAATAGGCGATCAGCACGATCGCCATGATGATCAGCGTCGGCCAATCGATGATGTAGTGGAAGCGGTTCTGGATGATGTCGTGCGCCGTCTCCGGCGTGTAGCCGAGCTTTTCCCAGATCGAGGCCATGGTGGGGTTCTGGCCGAGCGCGTCCCAGGTCTTGGCGTCGAGTGGATCGATCGACTTCGCCGCCCCGGCGAAGCCGAGCTTCAGCGGCAGCCACAGCGCCACGAAGATAGCGACCACCACGACCGCGATGTCGAGGATCTGTCCGGCCTTGTTCTGCTCCGGCGGGATATAGCGGGCCATGGTTTCCCCCTTCAGGATTGACGGTTGCGGGCAGCGTCGGCGTTCTTGATGTCGAGCCCGTAGATGAAGTCCTTGTCTTCCTTGTAGTGGTTGAGCATGGCGAGGATCGCCGCGGTGTTGAAGATCAGCACCGCTGCGGCCGCGATCGCCACCACGAGCTTGATCCCGCCGTCGGGGATGTAGGTCCAGGTCATCAGGAGGACGAAGAGGATCGTCGCCCACAGGCAAACGATCAGGAGCACGGATCCGCGCACGTCGGAACGGTACAGCGCTTCAATGCGCTGCTGCAGGTCGGACATCGGTTTTCCCCTTCTGGCGACGTCCGGCCCCGAAATCGACCGGGCGTCCACTCTTTCAACAGAGTGAAATTTTTTTCATAAGTTCTGCCCGATTCCCGAAATTGTCAAGCCGGATTTACGCATCGTAAACCGTTTGTTCCCAGTCAAGAAATTTGCCTGACAATGAAATTATTTGCTTCAAGGGGATTGCAGGGCTTCGCCGTTTGCGGTCAATATTCGAGCAAGCTCCGCCGCCAAGCAGGAGCAGGGAACAGCAACCGCTTAAAGCGACCTAGATTGCACGGAGGACGATCGGATGACGGCATCCTGGAGATTCTCGACCCTGGCGGATCGCCATCGCGCGCTCGGCTCGAAGCTCGAGGACTGGAGCGGCATGGGCACCGCCTGGACCTATGACAAGGACGCCGACGAGGAATATATCGCGATCCGCACCAAGGCTGGGCTGATGGATGTCTCCGGCCTGAAGAAGGTCCATATCACCGGGCCGCACGCCTCGCATCTCATCGACCTCGCCACGACGCGCGACGTGGAGAAGATCTATCCCGGCAAGTCGGCCTATGCCTGCATGCTGAACGAGGCGGGAAAATTCACCGACGACTGCATTCTCTACCGCATCAGCCCGAACTCGTGGATGGTCGTGCACGGCTCCGGCACCGGTCATGAGGAGCTGCAGCGCGCTGCCATGGGTCGCGATGTCTCGCTGCGCTTCGACGACAATCTGCATGACCTCTCGCTGCAAGGCCCGACCGCGGTCGACTATCTCGCCAAGCATGTGCCCGGCATCCGCGACCTTAACTACTTCCATCACATGCAGACGCAGCTCTTCGGCTTGCCCGTCATGATCTCGCGCACCGGCTACACCGGCGAGCGCGGCTACGAGATCTTCTGCCGCGGCCAGGACGCCGGAACGATCTGGGACAGGATCCTCGATGAGGGCAAGAGCGCCGGCATCATTCCTTGCCGCTTCACCACGCTCGACATGCTGCGCGTCGAGAGCTACCTGCTCTTCTACCCCTACGACAATTCGCAGAAATATCCGTTCGAGAACGAAGGCCCTGGCGACACGCTGTGGGAGCTTGGCCTCGACTTCACCGTCAGCCCCGGCAAGACCGGCTTCCGCGGCGCTGAAGAACACTACCGGCTGAAGGGCAAGGAACGCTTCAAGATCTATGGCGTGCTGCTCGACGGCAAGGAGCCGGCCGACGAGGGCGCGCCCGTCTACCGCGACGGCAAAAAGGTCGGCGTGGTAACCTGCGCCATGTATTCGCCGCTGGTCGAGAAATCGATGGGCATCGCCCGTCTCGACGTCGACTGCGCCGTCAAGGACACCAAGCTCGAGATCCGCAACAGGAGCGGGTCGATCAAGGCGACGGCGCAGCCCTTGCCGTTCGACGATCCGAAGAAGACCAAGCGCACGGCCAAGGGTTGAGGCATCATCAACGGGAGGGGTTTTAAGGCACTCGAGCATGATCCCGAACCGAAGGACCGCGATAGCGAAAAGTGGGAACCGGTTTTCGGAAAAGATCATGCTCCAACTGACCTAAGGACGAATGGCAGCCAAGACGATCATCAGCCGGCCCCTCTACGGAACGCTCTCTCCGCAGCCCGGCAAGCACCACCTTTTCATCGTCGATGCGGAAGGCGCGCTGGCGATAACCGACATGGCCGGCAAGGCGCCGCCCGGCTTTTTCGACGGCGCCGAGATCGTCTTCATTCCGGGCCCCGAGGGCAGGCATGTCGCGGCCCTTGAAGCATTGAAGCCGGCACAGCTCCACATCGCGCCGTCTTTCGCCAGCCTCCTGCCGCGTCTCAAGCAGACGCTGACCAACGCCCATATGGGGTTGCGCCTCTATCTTGCCGGCACCGAGGGCCTGATCGGCCAGGCCATGCAGGCGGCGCTCGAAGCCGGCATCGACCACACCTCGATACAAACCGAGCATCGCGGCTCGCTGGCGCGCCGCGTGCAATGCGTGCACTGCAAGGGCATCACCGAGAATGTGAGCACGCAGCCGGCGCTCTGCTCGCATTGCGGCCTGCTGCTTCTGGTGCGCGATCACTATTCGCGCCGGCTCGCCGCCTTCCAGGGCGTCTGTATAAACGCCGAGGATCGCTCCGAGATTCCTCCGATGGAGGAGGCCTTCCCATGAGCACCGGTACCACCAAGCTCGACGTCGTCGTCAGCGACGTCGTCCCTGTCAATGAGCTCGTCACGCGCTTCCATTTCCGCCGCCGCGACGGCGGACTGCTGCCGACCTTTTCCGGCGGCGCCCATGTCGTGGTCGAAATGCGCGACGGCGACCGCACCCGGCTCAATCCCTATTCGCTGATGGGCTCGCCGCTCGACACGCGCGAATACACGATCTCGGTGCGGCGCGACGATGTCGGCCGCGGCGGCTCGCTGTTCATGCACCGGCAGGTCAAGCCCGGCCTGGAGATGGTGATCAGCTATCCGGTCAACCTGTTCTCGCTCGATCTCAGGGCTAAGAAACACCTGATGCTGGCCGGCGGCATCGGCATCACGCCGTTCATGGCGCAGACCTCGCAACTGGCGGGCGCCGGCGGCAATTTCGAGCTGCATTACACCTGCCGCACCGCTTCGCTGGGCACCTACGCCGATGTCCTGCAGCAGCGCTACGGCAACCGGGTCAGGCTCTATCACGACGACCGCGAGGAACGCATCGATCTCGATAAGCTTTTGTCCTCGCAACCGCTCGGCACGCATCTCTATGTCTGCGGTCCGGCCGGTATGATCAACTGGGTGCGCGATCGCGCCGCCGCACTCGGCTGGCCGCCGGAGACCGTGCATTTCGAGCATTTCGCGGCCCCACAGCCCGGCGCGCCTTTCGACGTGACCTTGGCCGTCAGCGGCAAGACGATCCGCGTCGGCGAGCAGCAGAGCCTGCTCGAAGCCATCGAAGCCGCGGGCGTCGACCCGCCTTATCTGTGCCGCGGCGGCGTCTGCGGCCAGTGCGAAACCAATGTAATCTCCTCCGACGGCAAGTTCATCCACAACGATCACTGGCTGAGCGAGGAAGACCACCGTTCCGGCTGCAAGATCATGCCTTGCGTCTCGCGCTTCGAGGGCAAGTCGCTGGTCCTGGAAAGATAGGAGGCGTCAATGGGCATCACCTTTCGCAAGGAAACTTTCCGCGACGACTACACCTTCAGGAACAGCCCGGAGCACATCAGGCGCTTTCCCTTCCCGTTCAACGAAGACGCCTACATGTACGCGGTCAACATCGAGCCGCATGTCGTCGGCCCGAAGGGCAGCGTTCTCGAAAACCTGATCGACGTCGACGAGCACTATGTCGCCGAGATGCAAGACCGCGCTTTGGTGCTGGCCGAGGATCCGCTGCGCTGCCAGTCGTTGCCGCACATGACCTTGGCCGGATGGGACCTGCTCGAGCTTCTGATGGAACAGCAGGCGCTTGGCTATCCCGAGCATTTCACGCTGGAGCGGAACGGCGACCGCTGGCGCTGGATCAACCGGCCGCTCGGCATCGACGACACCTTCACCTTCGGCGACACCTCGACGCTGCCCTATGGCCCGATGGAATACATCACCCGCCAGAGCCAGGGCGATTTCTGCATCCTCGACCAGCGCGACGGCAATCTGTGGATGGATGCCGGCATGGTCACCACCCAGGCCGACTGGTCGCTCGATTTCGACATCGGCATGAACTTCTTCGAATGGCACGCGCCGGTGCCGCTGGCGCATGAGAAGGGCATCTTCACGCGCGCGCTGAAATTCCTCACCAACATCCAGCAGGGCAAGCCGGCCCGGCGCCTCAACTGGACGATGACGATCAATCCGCGCCTCGACACCAGCCCCGAGAATTATCACAAGTGGGGCCCGGACCGCGCCACGGTCACGCCGGAGAATGTCGGCCAGAAGGTGCATCTGCGTGTAGAACTGCAAAGCTTCTGGCGGCTGCCGCGCTCCAACGCCATCGTCTTCCCGATCCGCTGCTACCTGATCAAGATGGACGAATTGGTCACGCAGCCGAAATGGGCGCGCCGCCTGCACCGCGTCATCCGTGACCTGCCGGAGGAGCTCGCAACTTACAAAGGCCTGACGCGGTATCGGCCGACGCTGGTGGAGTGGCTGTCGAAGCTGGATGACGGGAGTGCGACGAGTCCAGGGTTTGGGCCGGATTGAGGACTTGGGTTCCTCGCCCCCGCAAAGCGGGGGAGAGGTGTCAGCGAAGCGGACGGAGAGGGGGCCTTCGTA
>CCNB01000045.1:19859-54952 GCA_000824785.1 Mesorhizobium plurifarium
CACTTTCGTGGGGCGAGGAACTGCGTGCCATCACCCTGCGCTGTTCTGCGGATAGCAGATGATCGACAGATACCGCATCGGCAGCTGCGTCAGCTCTTCCGGTCCGTGCGGCGCGTCGGCGTCGAAGAACAGGCTGTCGCCCGGCTTCATCGGATAGAGGTTGTTGCCGTGCCGGTAAACGACCTCGCCCTCGAGCATGTAGAGGAACTCCATGCCGGCGTGCTGGAAGGTCGGGAACACATCCGAATTTTCGGTCAGCGTTATGAGATAGGGCTCGACGACGACGCCGCTGGTGTTGGCGCCGATATGGCCGAGCAGATTGTACTGATGGCCGGCGCGGGTGCCGCGCCGCTCGACATCGACGCCTTCGCCGGCCTTGACGAAAACGGCGCTGTGCTCTTCCTCGAAACGGCGGAAGAAGGCGGTCACCGGAACGCCCAGCGCCCGCGACAGCGCCTGCAGCGTCGTCAGCGACGGTGAGGTGATGCCGTTCTCGATCTTCGACAGCATGCCGAGTGATATATCGGTAGCGGCGGCGAGATCGGCGACGGTGATGCCGAGCTTCTTGCGGAACGCCCGCACCTCATGCCCGATCGCCACTTCGAGCACCTTTTCGCGCGTGTCGCGGATGGCATGCGGGTCCTGTGTCAGCGGCGTGCGGATCGTGCGTCCGTCCGAAGAAACGCGCTTCGGCGGCGCCTTGCTTTTGGGGGCCGCAGAGGGCTTGGTATCAGAAGTCTTGTTTGCCATGTCGCCCCCGAATCCGCGGATTTATTTCACTCAAGGTGAACATATGCGGTGCCGATACGGAAGTGCAACCGCGACGGCAAGTCGCCGGATGTCGCAGGGCCGTCCCGCCGAATTCGCCTGCCGCGGCTTTTCCATCGGAAATCCGTTCCGCGCAAAGCGCTTGCCCTCAGATGTCTGTTGACAGCACCGAAGGGCCAATTACTGTCACTGTCAGTGAAATTTGTTTCGTGAGAGCAATTCCAGGAAAGGTGTCGAGCGGTTTTCCGCCCGGAATTGCGTCAAGACAAGTCGAAATCAAAAAAGAGGAGGCCCGCAATGAAATCTCGTGTTGCCGTCATCGGCGCCGGACCGTCCGGTCTGGCGCAGCTAAGGGCCTTCAAGTCGGCCGCCGACAAGGGCGCCGAGATCCCGGAGATCGTCTGCTTCGAGAAGCAGTCAGACTGGGGCGGCCTGTGGAACTACACCTGGCGCACCGGCCTCGACGAGCATGGCGATCCGGTGCATGGCTCGATGTACCGCTATCTTTGGTCGAACGGCCCGAAGGAATGCCTCGAATTCGCCGACTACACCTTCGAGGAGCATTTCGGCCGTCCGATCGCCTCCTATCCGCCGCGCGCCGTGCTGTGGGATTACATCAAGGGCCGCGTCGAGAAATCCGGCCTGCGCGACTGGGTGCGCTTCAACAGCCCGGTGCGCATGGTGACCTATTCTGACGAGACGAAGAAGTTCACCGTCACCGCGCATGACCGCACCAACGACGTGACCTATTCGGAGGAGTTCGACAACGTCGTCGTCGCCTCAGGGCATTTCTCGGTGCCCAACGTGCCCTTCTTCGAAGGCTTCCCCACTTTCAACGGCCGCATCTTGCACAGCCACGATTTCCGCGACGCCATGGAATTCAAGGGCAAGGATATCCTGATCATCGGCCGTTCCTATTCGGCCGAGGACATCGGTTCGCAATGCTACAAATACGGCGCCAAGTCGATCACCTCCAGCTATCGCTCCAAGCCGATGGGCTTCAAATGGCCGGAGAACTGGAAGGAAGTGCCGCTCTTGCAGAAAGTCGTCGGCAAGACGGCGCATTTCAAGGACGGCACCACCAAGGACGTCGACGCCATCATTCTGTGCACCGGCTATTTGCACTCCTTCCCCTTCCTCACCGATGACCTCAAGCTCAAGACCGCCAACCGCATGTGGCCGCTCGATCTCTATGAAGGTGTCGTCTGGGAGAAGAACCCGAGACTGTTCTACATCGGCATGCAGGACCAGTTCTACACCTTCAACATGTTCGACGCGCAGGCCTGGTACGCGCGCGACGTCATCATGGGCCGCATCAAGCTGCCCTCCGCCGAGGCCATGGCCGAGCACAGCGCCAAGTGGCGTGCCCGCGAAGAGACGCTGGAGGATGCCGAGCAGATGATCTGGTTCCAGGGCGATTACACCAAGGAACTGATGGACCAGACCGACTATCCGGGCTTCGATGTCGAGGCGGTCAACCGCACCTTCATGGAGTGGGAGCACCACAAGATGGAAAACATCATGACCTTCCGCGACAATGCCTACCGCTCGCTGATGACCGGCACCATGGCGCCGCTGCATCACACCCCGTGGCTGCAGGCGCTGGACGATTCCATGGAGAGCTATCTCGAGGTGAAGGGCGTGGCGGCCGAGTAGTTCTCGCCATTCCAGCATAGCCACAAACAGAAAGGGCAGCTCGGCGATATGCCGGACTGCCCCTTGATCGTTTTGAGCTTGCGCTCAGAAATACCCGTCCGACGCTGCCGTCGCTTCCTTGGGGATCTCCACCCCGTCGACCAGGATCTTGTCGACCAGCTCGTGGTGGAAGCACACGAGGCCCTTGATGCGCTCGGCCTCGTGCACCGGCTCTGGATAGTACCAGACGAGGTTCTCGTGACGCTTCTTGGGCGTCGTCACATGGTAGTAGTTGGAGATGCCCTTGTAGGGGCAGCGCGAGATGTAGCGGCTGGGCGCAAACATATCGAGCCGCGTGTCCGAGATCGGCAGATAGTGGCGTACCGGATGGCCGGTTTCGAACAGGAACACCCCGCGCCGTGAATCGGCCACCTGCTCGCCGTCGAGGATGACCTGTACGCGCCGCGAGGAGGGCAGGCAGTCGACACGGCGGAACGGGTCGCGGGCATGGACGAAGATCTCTTCGTCCTCTTCGTACCAATGGGTCATCTTCGGCCAGTAGAAGGAGATGTAGTCCTGGATCGGCGGGCAGCCCTTGACGGGGTTGAGGTATCGCCAGGCGCCGTCCTCGACCAGCGTGATGCCGGTGTTCAAGGAATAATGCGTGGCGACGCCCTTGAACGGGTCTTCCGTCGTTGTCTTGCTCGGCAGCAGGAACTCCTCGCGCACGTCGCTCATCGGGAAATAGTAGACCGGCAGGTGATCGCTTTCCTGGAACACCAGCGCCTTCGTGGTGTCGGCGACGATCATCGGCCCGACCTGCACCCTGATCCGCTTGGGCGAGGGCATGGTGAAGGCGACGTAGCCCGGTTCGAACTCGTACTGCACGATGGTGTCGAGGATCGGGAAATGCGGCCCGCGGCCGCGCAGATGGGGCTTGCGAATGGTCGTCGTCCTCTTCTCGTCGTTGGCGGCCTGGTTCTTGCGCGCGGTCATGGTCATGACGTCACCGATACACGATCGAGCAACAGGCCGGCGGCGATCGGCGGCAGGCCGCTGACATTCTTGCGCACCGGCACCAGGAGGTCGGGGAAATAGCTGAAGATCACGGGCGTCTCGTCCAGCAGCAGCTTCTGGATGTCGGAAGCGGCCTTGCGCTGGGAGTCGAGGTCGAGCGCCTTGAGATAGCTGTTGACCATCCCGTCATAGGTCGCGTTCTTGAAATGCGCCGCGTTCCACGGACCGTCGCTGACCAGCGGGCTTTTCAGGAACACGTTCGGCACGCTGCGATGCGCGTAGTCGGTGATGCCGAGCGGGCTGTCCAGCCAGTCCGACTGGCCGAACACCGCCTTGCCGTAATATTTGTCCTGGTCTTCGATGTTGAGCGAGATGCGCGCGCCGATTTCCTTGGCGAAGTTCTGGAAGAGCTGCGCGTATCCGGGGATGTCGGAATAGCGCAGCGTCGTCAGCGTCATGTCGAAGCCGTTGGCCAGGCCCGCCGCCTCCATCAGCTGCTTGGCCTTGGTGAGGTCCTTGGTGCGCTGCGGCACCGACTTGTCGGTGACCGGCAAGGCGGGAGCGAACGGGCTGTCATTGCCGGTGGCCGCCATGCCGCGACAGAGACCGTCGACCAGTTGCGAGCGGTCGATGCACAAGGCCAGCGCCTGGCGCACGCGCTTGTCGGTGAAGGGCGCCATGTCGCAGCGCATATGGAGCTGGCGATGCGCGGTCGAGGCGACGCGCAGCACGGTGATGTCCGGATTGCCGAGCACTACCTGGCTGACGTCGAGCGGGATCGCGTCGAGCACGTCGACCTCGCCCGCCTGCAGTGCCAGAATCCGCGGCTGCACGTCGGCATAGAATTTGAACTCGAGCCGGTCGGGCAGCGCCTTCTCGCCCCAATAGTCGGGATTGCGCACGAAGTTCGCGCCGACCTTCGGCGTGTAGCTTTCGAGCCGGAACGGCCCGGTGCCTTCGAATGTCTTCTCGTAGTCGCCCTTGTAGCTCGCCGGCAGGATGACGGCGTTGTAATTGTCGATCGACACCGAATAGGGGAAGCTGCCGTTCGGCGCGTCGAGATGGAATTCGACCGTGTGGTCGTCGACCTTGCGCGTGCCGCCTTTCGACAGCAGGCCCTTGAACACCGACAGCGCGTTGGACGGGCCGTTCGGATCGGCGAGGCGGTCGAAGGTCGCCACGACGTCGTCGGCCTTGAAGTCCTCGCCATTGTGGAATTTCACGCCCTTGCGCAGCTTGAAGGTCCACACGCTGCCGTCGGCATTGGGCGACCAGCTTTCGGCGAGCACCGGCTTCAGCGTCAGGTCGGGCTGCGTCACGCACAGGAACTCGGACGTCTGGAAGGCGAGCTGGTAGCTGCCGCTGTCATAGAAGGTGACCGGATCGATGGCGCCGCCAGGCACGGCGACACCGGCACGCACCGTGCCGCCAGGCTTGCCTTCGGCGCGCGCTTGCGGAACGCCAAGGCCGACGGCCGAGGCTATGCCGCCAAGGAAGGGCAGCGACAGGCCGAGCACGCTGCCATGACGCAGGAATTCGCGGCGGCCGATCCTGCCGGCGAGCAATTCGTCGATAGCGGAATTTTCGATTGCGCCGAGGGTCTTGCGGGCGGCGTCGATCGTCCTGAAATGCTTCGGCATGGCGGCATTCCTTGTTTGTCGCGGAGGCTTTGCATTCTGGTCACTGTTGACCGCGACCGCAAAGCGATATTTTTTGATTGCGGCCATCGGAAATTTCGATGGCGGTGGTTTTGAGGGCAGGGGTGATGGATACCGAGAATCTGCGCAGTTTCCTGGAGGTCGCGGCGCATGGCAGCTTCACCGTCGCGGCGAGCCGCCTGAACCTTGCCCAGTCGACGGTCAGCGCGCGCATTCGTGGCCTGGAGGAGCAGTTGGGGCGCAAGCTGTTCGTCCGTGACAGTGATGGCGTCACGTTGACGCCGGCCGGCCGGCAGTTCCTGCCGCATGCCTCGACCATCACCCGCACCTGGGAGCAATCGCGCCAGGACATCGCCGTTCCCGATGGCTACGAGACGCTGCTCAGGCTCACCGCGCCCGCCTATCTCTGGGACAGCATCACCTCGCCCTGGATCGACTGGATGCGGGCGAAGCGGCCGAATGTGGCGCTCAGGCTGGAAGGCAGCTTCCCCGATCTGGCGGTCGACCAGATCGCCGAAGGCCTGCTCGACATCTGCATCCTCTATCTGCCCAAGCCGCATCCCGGCATCGTCTATGAAACGCTGGCCGTCGATCAGGTGGCTCTCGTCCAGCACACGGCGCAGTCCGGGCCGTGGACGCAAAACTATATCCTGATGGACTGGGGGCTGGAGTTCCGCATCGAGCACGATCGCGCCTTTGCCGGCATGGTGAAGCCGGCGATCTCGGCCGGGCTCGTGTTCATCGGCTTGCAGCACGTCCTGTCGCAGAAGGCGGCCGCCTATCTGCCGTTGAGCGCGGTCAGCACCCATATCGAGCGCGGCGAGCTGAAGCGCGTCGAGGACACGCCGGTATTCCAGCGCCCGATCTACCTTGCCTATCCGGAGAACCCCGCATCTTCTGATGCGCTGGACGTTGCGCTCACAGGGCTGCGTACACTCGCCACGCACCTGTCGAGCAATCAGGCTTTTGCGGAAAGCGACCGCGCCTTTAGTATGGCAAGCATGTCTCCTGAAAGTGGGCACCGGTTTCAGGATAAAGACATGCGTAATCAAAAAATCTAAAGCGCGTCGCGATCTGACAAATCGCGACGCGCTTTAGCGTGGCAGCGTTCTGATCGCGATCACGCCGGCTCCACGGCCTTCGGCTTTTGCAGCCGCGCCAGTTCGTCGTAGGGGATATGGCAGCGGATGGTGTGCCCCGGCTGGGCCTCGGCCAGCTCCGGCTCCTTTGTCTCGCAGATGGCGCCGATCTTGCGGGGGCAGCGCGTGTGGAAGACGCAGCCCGTCGGCGGGTTGGCCGCGCTCGGGATCTCGCCGTCAAGACGGATGCGCGCGCTCTCGCTGCGGTCGAGCTTCGGCACGGCCGACAGCAGCGCTTCGGTGTAGGGATGGTGCGGCCCGGAGAAGACCGCTTCCGACGGCCCGAACTCCATGATGCGGCCGAGATAGAGCACGGCGATCTTGTCGGAGAGATAGCGCACAACGCCGAGGTCGTGCGAGATGAAGATGTAGGAGACATCCTGTCTCGACTGCAGGTCGGCCAGGAGGTTGAGGATCGCCGCCTGCACCGAGACGTCGAGCGCCGAGGTCGGCTCGTCGCACACCACGATGCGCGGATCGCCGGCGAAGGCCCGCGCGATCGCCACGCGCTGCTTCAGCCCGCCCGAGAGCTGGCGCGGCTTGACCGCCAGGTGCCGGTCGGTGAGCCGCACCGAGCGGACCAGCTCTTCCAGGCGGTTGTCCAGTTTCTTGCCGGTGAGCCCGCCCAGCCGCTTCAGGGCGCGGCTGAGGATGTGCCGGATCGAATGCGAGCGGTTGAGCGCGGAGTCCGGGTTCTGGAAGACGATCTGCACCGCCTTGACCTGATCCTCCGAGCGGCTGGCAAGCCGTGGCGCGAGCTTCTTGCCTTCGAGCTCGATCGAGCCGCCGTCGTCCGGTGCGACGAGGCCAAGCAGCAGCCGGGCGAAGGTCGTCTTGCCGCTGCCGGATTCGCCGACCAGGCCGAGCGTCTCGCCGGGCCGCAGGCTGACCGAGACATCCTTCACCGCCCGCAGCGGACGGCCGTGGCTGGCATAGGTCTTGTTCAGCCCTTCGACCTGCAACACAGGCGGCGCCTGCTTCGGCTGGGCGGCGGCGATCTCGGCGGGCGTTGCGCGCGGCAGCGACTGCGCCTTGTCGTGATAGTGGCAGCGCGACAGGCGGCCGTCGCCGAGCTCGTAGAGCGGCGGCGGCTCGGCGCGACAGCGTTCGGTGGCCAGCGCGCAGCGGTCGGCGAAGGCGCAGCCGACGATGTTGGCGCCGATGCCGGGCAGGAAGCCCGGGATGGTGTCGAGCCGGCCCTGGTCCTTGCGCTGGCCGCCGCTGGGCAGGCAGCGCAGCAGGGCCACCGTGTAAGGATGGCGCGGATCGTTGAAGACGTCCCTGGTCGAGCCTTCCTCGACCAGCATGCCGGCATAAAGCACGCCGACGCGGTCGCACATGTTGGAGACGACGGCGAGGTTGTGGCTGATGAACAGGATCGAGGCCGACAGCTCGCGCCGTAATTGGCCGATCAGGTCGAGCACCTCGGCCTCCACCGTGGCGTCGAGTCCGGTCGTCGGCTCGTCGAGGATCAGCATCGAGGGATCGTTGGCCAGCGCCATGGCGATCGCCACGCGCTGCTGCATGCCGCCGGAGAGCTGATGCGGATAGCGCTGCATGACGCCTGCCGGATCCGAGATACGCACCCGGTTCAGCATGGCGAGTGCCTTGTCCTCGGCCGCCTGTCCGGTGACGCCGGCAAGCTCGAAGATTTCGGTCAGCTGGCGGCCAATGCGCAGCGACGGGTTTAGCGCCTTGCCGGGATCCTGGTAGACCATCGACACGCTGTCGGCGCGGGCGCGCCTGAGCGCCTCCGCGTCGAGCTTCATGACGTCCTTGCCGTCGAGCGCGATCGAGCCGCCGGTGATGGAGCCGTTGCGCGGCAGGTAGCGCACCACCGAAAGCGCGACGGTGGATTTGCCGCAGCCGGATTCGCCGACCAGCCCGTAGGCCTCGCCGGCCTTGATGGTCAGGTTGACGTTGCGCAGCACCGCGCGGTTGCGGCGGCCGACGCGATAGGCGACCGAAAGGTCCTTCAGCTCGAGCGCATTGGCCGCTTGCCTGGGGTCAGTCATTGAACGCTCCATGCACGCCGTCGGCCACCAGGTTGACGCCGATCACCAGCGAGGCGATGGCGAGCGCATCGAACAGCACCGTCCACCAGAAGCCGCCGCCGATCATGCCGTAATTGGAGGAGATCGACAGGCCCCAGTCTGGCGACGGCGGCTGGATGCCGAAGCCCATGAAGGAGAGGGTCGCGACCGCGAAGATGGCATAGCCAAGCCGCACCGTCGTCTCGACCAGGATCGGCGGGATGACGTTGGGCAGGATCTCGACGAACATCGTGTGCAGCGCGCCCTCGTGGCGCAGCTTTGCCGCGGCCACATAGTCGAGCTCGCGTTCGGCCAGCACCGCCGAACGCACCGTCCTGGCGATGATCGGCGCGAAGCTCAGGCCGATGACGACGATGACGGTGATCTTGGAAGTGCCCAGCGCGACGATGGCGAGCAGCGCGATGATCACCACCGGGATCGCCATGAAGGCTTCCAGCACGCGGCTGACGATGTCGTCGACAATGCCGCGGAAATAGCCGATGACGAGGCCGAGCGCGGTGCCGGCTATGGTCGCCAGGATAGTCGCCAGCGGCGCCACGGTGAGGATGTCGCGTGAGCCGACAATGACGCGCGAGAACACGTCGCGGCCGAGCTGGTCGGTGCCGAACCAGTGATTGGCCGCCGGCGGCGTCAGCGCATCGATGATGTCGCTGGCCAGCGGATCGTAGGGGACGAAGTGCTGGCCGAACAGCGCGCAGACGATCCAGAAGACAACGATGGCAAGCCCGGTCAGGAAGGTACCGGACCGTAGTAGCGAATGCAGCACTTCGCCCCAGGGACTGCGCTGTGCGGTGTCGGGCGTCGGCAGGCTGACAGGTGTGTCGGTGGCGCTCATTGCTCTGCTCCCAGCCGGATGCGCGGATTGAGCACCGAATAGAGGAAGTCGGCGACCAACGTGGCCACCGCATAGACGATGCCGATGGTCAGGATGCCGGCCTCGAGCATCGGGAAATCCTTGCCGCGCGCGGCGGTGAAGATCAGCGAGCCGATGCCCTGGTAACGGAACAAAGTCTCGATCACCACCAGGCCGCCGATGAGATAGCCGGTCTGGGTGGCGATCACGGTGATGGTCGGCAACAGCGCGTTGCGCAGCACATGGCGCCAGATCACCGTGCGCCACGGCAGGCCTTTGAGCACGGCCGTTCTCGTATAGTCGGAATCGAGTGCTTCGATCATGCCGGAGCGCGCCATGCGCGCGATGTAGCCGAACAGCACCAGGAACAGCGGCAGCGAGGGCAAGATGAGGTAGTAGAGCTGGGTGAAGAAGCCGGCGCCTTTCGGCCAGGCGGCGGCGATCGGTAGCCAGCGCAGCCACACCCCGAAGATCAGGATCAGGATGATGCCGGTGACGAACTCGGGCAGCACCGTGACCGACAGGCCGCCAAGGCTGATGATGCGGTCGAGCGGCCGGTTGAAATTGAGCGCTGCGATCACGCCTCCTAGGATGCCGATCGGCACCACCAGCACGAAGGCGACCAGCGCCAGCTTCATCGAATTGCCAAGCGCATCGACGACGAAGGGCGCCACCGGCGCGCGGAATACATAGGACGTGCCCATGTCGCCATGCAGGAAGTTCCAGATCCAGCTTCCGTATTGGACGAGCAGCGGCCGATCGACGCCGAGCGAATGGTTGAGCGCATCCACCGCGCGCTGGTCGGCGAACGGCCCCAGGATGGCACGCCCGACATTGCCCGGCAGCACCTGGCCGCCGAGGAACACCATGACGCTGAGCAGGAACAGCGTGACGAGCGACAATGCCAGGCGCCGGACGAGGAAAGCTGGAATGGCGTCGTCTCCTTATGAAAGACCTTTGCGCCCAGACATGCCGGGCAAATCGGATAAATCAATAGTGGCAGGCGGATCGAAGGCTGTCACGGGCGGAACGGTTCCCGTAAACCGCGACACCTGAACCAGCGTCGAATTGCAGGTCGGCGACTGCGCAAGCCGCGACGTGCCGCGATCGGGCGTCAGCACATTCGGATTGCCGTGCTTTTCGAGGCCTTCCGGCTCGCCTGGCCGTGCCGGGTCGAACCAGGCTCCGGTCGGCAGTTGCACGACGCCGGGGATCAGGCTGTCGGTGAGCACGGCGCCGGCGAGGCACGATCCGCGCTCGTTGAAAACCTTGACCACCGCGCCGTCCACGATGCCGCGTGCCGCCGCGTCCTTGCGATTGATCAGCAGCGGCGCGCGGCCCGCGACCTTGCTTGCCCGGCTGACCGACCCGTGGTCGTACTGGCTGTGCAGCTTGTCGGCCGGCTGCGGCGACAACAGATGCAAGGGAAACCGTTCGGCAAGGTTCTCATTGCCGAGCCATTCGCGCGGCTCGCGCCAGACGGCGTGGCCGGGACAGTCGTCATAGCCGAAGGACTCGATCGTCGCCGAGAACAGCTCAATGCGCCCGGACGGCGTCGCCAACGGATGCCGCCCTGGATCGGCGCGGAACGCGCCAAGGAAGGTCTGCGACGTCACCGAGCGCGCAAGGTCGGCATGGCCGTCCTGCCAGAAGCGCTCGAAGGGCGGCATCTCCACGCCGACAGCATTGGCATTCTCTACCGCCTGGCCGTAGAGATGGCGGATCCATTCGTCGGCGCCGCGTCCTTCGGTGAAGGCTTCGTTTGTATCTAGGCGCGCGGCGAGGTCGGCGAAGATGGCAAAGTCGTCGCGCGCCTCCTGGAACGGCTCGATCGCCTGCTTCATGGCGACGATGAGGTTCTCGCGGTTCGAGAAGGCGAGGTCATTGCGTTCCAGCGGCGTCGTCACCGGCAGCACAATGTCGGCGTGACGCGCCGTCGCCGTCCAGAATTGCTCGTTGACGATCACAGTCTCGGGTCGCTGCCAGGCCTCGACCAGGCGGTTGAGGTCCTGATGGTGATGGAACGGATTGCCACCGGCCCAGTACACGAGCCTGATGTCGGGATAGGTCAGCCTGGCGCCGTTGAAGTCGAACGATCCACCGGGATTGAGCAGCAGGTCGGCCATGCGCGCGACCGGGATGAAATGCGCCACGGCATTCCTGCCCTGCGGCACCGACGGCCAGCGGAACCCCATCTCCGGCCTGCCGGCGCCATTCGTTGACGAATAGCCGAAGCCGATGCCGCCGCCCGGGAGTCCGATCTGCCCGAGCAGCGCGGCCAGCGTGATCGCCGCCCAGTAGGGCTGCTCGCCATGATCGGCGCGCTGCAGCGACCAGCTGACCATCAGCATGGTGCGGTTGGCGGCCATGTCGCGGCCGAGCGCATCGATCGTCGCCGCGTCGACGCCGCTGAGTTTCGCCGCCCACGCCGGGTCCTTCGGCTGGCCGTCGCTTTGGCCTAGTATGTAGGCGCGCACCGTCTCGAAGCCGGTGCAGTAGCGCGCCAGGAACGGCTCGTCGTGCAGTCCTTCGTGGATCAGCACATGGCAAAGCGCCAGCATCGCGGCGGTGTCGCTGTTCGGCCTGAGCGGCAGCCATTCGGTCTCGACGCCGCGCGGCGCGTCGTCGCGCACCGGCGAGACGCTGACCAGCCGCGCGCCATTGGCGACCGCGTTGCGCAAAGCCGTCGACGCCTCGTGCCGGGCCGAGCCGCCGCCTTGTACCTGCGTGTTGCGCCACGGCAGCCCGCCAAAGGCGACGATCAGCTTGGCGTGCCGCTCGATCCCGTCCCAGGTGGTGTGGTTGCCGGTCAGCGCGTCGGTGCTGCCCAGCACATGCGGCAGGATGATCTCGGCCGCGCCATAGGAATAGCTCAGCACCGACCCGGTATAGCCGCCGATCGTGTTGAGGAAGCGGTGGACCTGGCCCTGCGCATGGTGGAAGCGTCCCGCGCTCGCCCATCCATATGAGCCCGCATAGATCGCGCTGTTGCCATGCGTCGAGCGAACGCGCTCCAGCTCCGCCGCGACGATGTCGAGCGCGGTTTCCCAGGAGACTTCGACGAAGGGTTCGTCGACGCGCCTGCTTGCCTGGCTGGACCTGTTTCCCTCCAGCCAGCCGCGCCTGATGGCCGGGCGGGCGACGCGCAACTCGCCCTGCACCGTGCCGAGCATCGACCGGCCGATCGGCGACGGGTCGGGATCGCCGCTCCATGGCTCGACGCCGACGAGCCGGCCGTTCTCGGCGCGGACCTCGTAGGTCCCCCAATGCATTGTGGTGAGCAGGGTAGCGGTTCCCATGGGTCGCATCATCCCGCTACGGCCATCTACGGGCAAGGCGTTTGGCACCCTGTCGCGCTTGGCCGCGAAGCGCCAGCCCTTTCGAAGCCGGCGCTTGCGGGATTACGCTTGCCTCATGCTCAGCCTTTCGACGCCTTGTCGAGGAACAGCTGCGACATGGCGGTGGGCTGCACGCCGGCCACGCCTTTCGCCGTCGCCGTCAGGTAGTCGTAGAAATAGCCGAAGATCACCGGCGTTTCCTCGAGCAGCAGCTTCTGGATCTTGCCGGCGTCGGCCTTCTGCGCCTCGAGATCGAGGGCGGCGATATAGCTTGTCGCCAGTTGATCGTAGTCCTTGTTCTTGAAATGCGCGGCGTTCCAGGTGCCGTCGCTCTTCAAGGGCGCCGCGAGATAGACGTTGGGCACGCCGCGGTGGCCGTAATCGGTGATGCCCATCGCCGAATCCAGCCAGTTCGACTTGCCGAACACGGCATCGCCGTAATAGGCGCTCTGGTCGAGGATGTTGAGCTCGAGCTCGATGCCGATTTCCTTGACCCAGTTCTGGATGAGCTGAGCGTATTCCGGGATTTCCAGGTAACGCTCGGTGGTCAGCGTCATCTTGAAGCCTTGAGCGAGGCCGGCCGCTTCCATCAACTGCTTGGCCTGGGCGATATCCTGCTTGCGCTGCGGCACGCTGGTGTCGGTCGAAGGGTAGACGGCGGCGAACGGGCTGTCATTGCCGAGCGCCGAGCGTCCCTTCATCAGGCCGGCGGCGAGCTTCTCGCGGTCGAGGCAGAGCGCGATGGCGCGGCGCACGCGGGCATCCTTCGTCGGGCCTTCGTCGCAATGCATATGCAGCTGCTGATGCGCCGACGACTTCAGGCTGATGATGTCGACATTCGGGTCGTTGAGCACGGCGACACCCGCCAGCACCGGCATCTGGTTGATGATGTCGATCTGGCCGCCCTGCAGCGCCAGGATCTGCGGCTGGATGTCGGTGAAGAAGGTGAATTCGGTGCGGTCCGGCAGAGCCTTCTCGCCCCAGTAATCGTCATTGCGCACGAAGGAGGCGCCGACCTTGGGTGTGTATTTCTCGATCTTGAACGGCCCGGTGCCGTCGAAGCTCTGTTCGTAACCGCCCTTGTAGCTCGCCGGGATGATGACGGCGTTGTAGTTGTCGGACGACAGCATGTAGGGGAAGTTGCCGTTCGGCGCGTCGAGGTGGAATTCGACGGTGTAGTCGTCGACCTTCTTCGAAGCGCCCTTCTGCAGGATGCCGGTGAACACCGACAGCGCGTTGGACGAATTGGCCGGATCGGCGAGACGGTCGATGCTGGCGACCACGTCGTCGGCCTTCATCTCGCCGCCTGAATGGAATTTCACGCCCTTGCGCAGCTTGAAGGTCCACACCGTGCCGTCGGTGTTGGGCGACCAGCTCTCGGCCAGCGCCGGCTTCAGAACGAGGTCCGGACCATCGACGCAAAGGAACTCGGCGACCTGCTGCATGACGAGCAGGCCGCCGGCGTCGGCGATGGTGACCGGGTCGATCGCGGCGGCCGGCACGCTGCTGCCGACGCGGATGGTGGCGCCGGGCGCGCCGGCGCGCGCGAGCGAGGGCGCGGCGCCGAAACCGGCGGCCATGCCGATGCGGCCGAGCAGCGGCAGCGACAGGCCGAGCAGGCTGCCGTGGCGCACGAATTCGCGGCGGCTGATGCGGCCGTCGACCAGGCCGTCGATGAGATGGTTTTCGAGCGGCGTACGCCCGCGGCGGAGGAGATCGAGAATGCGGTAGTTCTTGCTCATGGGTCTAGGCCCTTTCCCCAGTTGTTGTGGTTGGCGGGTGCATTCAATTTGCGAGTTCCATGGAGTTCTCCGGTCCAGGCACTCAGTATCGGTCGATGTACAGTAGCATGCGGTTCCGACTGGTCCATCCGCTCGTTGGGACGGAAAAGTCAGATTTTCTTGATGAATTGTCTGTCGGCCAGGCGACTTGTGGCCGCCTTTTTCCAGATAAGTCCTGCTAGCTTTTCGACATCCTCCTAATTCAGCGGCAGTCTGCGGTAGGTCCCGGGCTTTTCCGGGTCGTGATATTTGTTGCAAGCACCGTTCTCGACGAAGTCGCGGTGGCAGGCGGCAAGCCTTTCCCGCGACAGTGTGACCCCGAGGCCATGCCCTTCCGGCACCGGCACAGTGTTGTTCTTCGGCGTAAACGGACCTTCCTCGATGATGTCCATCGGCTGCATGCGAAACAGCGACTGGTTGGGCTCCCTGATCCAGCCGAGCGCGGCGCACAGATGCAGGTAGCAGGCGCTGCCGATGCCGGTGTCGCCGCTGTAGCACCAGTAGTCGATGCCGGCATGCTCGCAGGCGCCGACGAAGCGCAGCATGCGGTTGATGCCGCCATGCGCCGTCGGGTTGCCGACGAAAGCGTCCGGCACCTTCAGCTCCATGGCGCGGGCGATGTCGATGTTGTGGGTCGAGAACGGTATCGAGGTGTGGCGGCGCAGCTCGCGCATCTCCTCGATGGTCGCTACCGGGTCCTCCCAGTTGCGCACGCCGAGCTCTTCCAGTGGCCGCGCCAATTGTCTGGCCGTGGCCAGCGAATAGGCCTGGTTGGAATCGATGCGGATCATCGCATCGTCGCCGAGCCTCTTGCGGATCAGCTCGACCATCTTCATTGAAACTTTGGGATCGTGCGTTGAGAACTTGCCTTCGAAGAAGGTCGTGCCGTGGCGCTCGTTGAGCTCGACGCAATAGTCGGCGACCTCTTCCGGTGTCTTCTCGCCTTTCACCTTGGCGCCGTCGCCGCGCAGCGAGAAATAATCGGTGAAGGGAATGTCCTTGCGCACCGCGCCGCCGAGCAATTGGTAGAGCGGCTGCTTCCACGCCTTGCCCCGCAGGTCCCATAGCGCCATTTCGATGGCGCCGAAGGCCATGATGCGGGTGCGGTCGTTGATCGATTGCACGCCGCTCCAGAAGGGCAGGCAGACTTCCTCCGCGCCGGCGATGTCGAAGGCGTCCCGGCCATTGAGTCTCGGCGCCAGCACGTCGTTGATGATGGCCGCCGCGCCCGGCGTCGGCGCCTCGCCGATGCCGGTGAGCCCGTCCTCGGTCTCGACCTCGACGATGGTCGGCGAGAAGCCGTCGAGCTCGCCGAAGACCCAGACGTAAGGCGCTTCCAGCCTGTAGTTGATCGGGGTTGCCTTGACGCGCCTGATCTTCATGTCAGCCGATCTCGAAGAAGGGCTCGCCGAGCAGGCCGGGGTCGACATCGATGCCAAGGCCGGGGCCGTCCGGAATGCCCATATGGCTGCCCGTCACCGGCGGCGCGTTCTTGGCCGTGCGGACCGTCACCCATTCGTGGAAGGCGATGGCGTGCAGCCGGCGTTCCGCCGGTGTCGACAGCGACAGATGCGCCATCGCCGCGGTATCGATCTCGGCGCCGCCGGTGTCCTCCACCGTGATCATGAAGCCGAGATCGACGGCGACGTCGCGGATCAGCCGGGTCTGCGTCACGCCGCCCAGCCGCGAGATCTTCAGCGTCAATCCGTCGGCGGCGCCGCGGCGATGGATCTCCAGCATCTCGCCGAGCGACGTGACGGATTCGTCCAGCACCATCGGCTTGTCGAGCATGCGGCGCACCGACATGTTCTCATCGAGCGTCGTGCAAGGCTGCTCGAATGTGTAGTCGATGCCGCGCGTGGCATCGGCGAACTGCCGCGCCTGGTAAGGCGTCCAGCCGGCATTGGCGTCGCAGAAGATCACCGTGCCTTTCGGCACGGCAGCGGCTACCGTCGTCACCCGCTCGATGTCGTCATGCACGTTGCCGCCGACCTTGACCTGCAGGCGCCGGCAGCCCTCGGAAATGATCCGCTTGGCCAAAGCCGCCATCTGATCGAGCGTGCCGTGGGTGACGACCCGGTAGGTTTCCGCCATGTCGCTTTCGCGGCCGCCGAGCATGGTCACCAGCGGCACGTCGGCGGCGCGGGCGGCGAGGTCCCAGCACGCCATGTCGAGCGCCGACTTGATGTAGGGGTGGCCCTTGAACACGGTGTCCATCAGCCGGACGATGCCGGCGAACCCGCGCGGGTCATGGCCGATGAGATGCGGCGCGATCTCCGGCACGCCCGCGCGTGCTCCCGCCGGGAAGGCGGCCGAGTAGAAATTGCCGAGCGGCGCCATCTCGCCCCAACCGGTCAGGCCGCTGTCGGAGGTGATGGCGACGATCACCGCGTCGAAGCAATCGGCGACGCGCCCCTTGGACATGCGGTAGGGCCCGTCCACGAAGGGCTGCACGACATGATAGGCCTTGATGCTCTTGATCTTCACTTTGCCGTCGTCCGCTTGTCGGTCAGTTCTTCGACGCGCGCTTTTCGAGGCCGCGCGCATAGGCGAGAAGCTCCTCGAAATCGAGGTCGATATGCTCGCGCGCATGGCGCTGCGCGGCGCGCATGTCGGCGCCTTTTAGCAGCGCCACATAGGTCTCGTGCACGTCCTCGGCCGGCACCGGCTCGTTGCGCGCCCGTTGGTGCAGGGCGAAATACATCTGCAACCGGCTGGTCAGGCGCTGCCAGGTCTCGAGCAGCACCGAATTGTCGGCCCATTCGTGGATCAGCCCGTGCAGTTGCAGCGCCGTCTCGATCTGGCGCGTGGTGTCCTTTGCCCGTGTTGCCTGCTTCACCGCTTCATGGCGGCGGTCGAGCTCGTCGAAGAAGCGCTGGTCGCGCTGCGGCCAGGCGAGTTCGATGGCGAATTCATCGAGCACCTTGTTGAGCGAATAGGCGTCGATGATGTCCTTGGCGGCGACGTCGACGACGAAGGTTCCGGCATAGGGGATGCTGGTCAGGATGCCTTCCTGCACCAGCTCGCGCATCGCCTCGCGCAACGGTGCGCGGCTCACCCGCATCTGCTCGGAAATCCGGAGCTCGTTGAGCTTCTGCCCGGGCTCCAACTGGCCGGTCAGGATGGCGCGCCTGAGCAGCGCGACGATCTCCGCCCTGCGCGTCGTATCCGCGATCGGACCGAAATCCAGCTTTGCCATGGGTCGACTCCCAAGAGGAATTTCTGCAAGACAAGCAGATTGTCGACAATCTAACAAGAGCTGATTTCCACGAACTCCGGATTTTGAACCGGCAGTCTCAAGCCGCTCGCCCGTAGAAACCGATCCGCTCCTCGTCGGTGAACATCACGCCGGGGCGCTCATAGTAGGAGAACACCGCGATCATGCGCTCGCGATTGCCTTCGACGGTGGTGACGCGGTGTGCGGTGTTCTTGCCGCGGAACACGTTCAGCGTGCCGGCTTTGATGCGCAGGATCTTTGCCTCGGGATCGCGTCCCTCGAGGAGTTTCGCCACGCCGTCATAGTTCGGGTTGTCGTCCGAGCGCAGGTCGGTGCGGTATTCGAAGTCGCCGCCGCGCTCCGGCGCCTGCAGCAGAAGCGTCGTGGTGAATTCCGAGCGATCGAAATGCCAGTTGAGCGCTTCGCCGGCGCGGTAGCCCATGACATTGGCTCGGGCGAGGGGATCCTGCATGACGTAAAGGTGCGGCTTGTCCATCGTCGCCGCCAGGAACCGCACCAGCGGCTCGTATTCGTAAATCGAAAGCACGGTGCTGCCGGGAATCTGGTCGGCGCAGACCGTGTGGCTGATCGTCTCGACCTTGCGCAGCGCCGGATGATCCGGCGAAAGCTCCGGGATCGACGGCTTGAAATAGATGTTGTGCATCCGCCTGTGGATATGCGAGCGCGTGTCCATCACCGGCCGGATCTCGGCGACGGCCTTTTCGGCCATGCCGGGGCGCAGGAAGCCTTCGAGGTTGAACATGCCGTTGGTTGCCAGCGCGGCCTTGGACTCGTCCACCAGCCGTTGCCATTCGGGGGTGCCTTCGCGGTCGAGCGGGTAGCGGTCCAGGTCGAGAATGGTTTCGATCATAGCGTCCTCCGAAATCTGGAGGTCACTACGCACCAAGGAAAACTTTGTCACAACGCGGAAAATTGTTAGGGTTTCCCAAGAAAAACTTTCGAGGATGGCATGGAAAAGTTTCCGCCATTGAACGCGATGAGGGCTTTCGAGGTCGCGGCCCGCGCCGGTTCCTTCACGCTTGCCGCCACCGAGCTCGGCGTCTCCTCGGCCGCGGTCAGCCAGCAGATCCGCAACTTGGAAGACTGGTTCGGCAAGCAGCTCTTCATGCGCAACGGCAACCGCATCGCGTTGACCGACGCCGGCCACGCCATCTATCCGCAGACGGCGCACGCGCTGGGCGAGATCGCGGCGGTCGGCCGGCGCATGCTGGAAGGCGGCCCGCGCACGCGCCTCGTGGTCAGCGTGCCGTTCTCGCTCGCCGAGCTTTGGCTGGCGCCGCGATTGGCGGTGCTGCTTGAAAGCTTCCCGCAAATGGCAATCGACGTCCGCGTCGAGGACGATCCGATCGACGTGGTGCGCCAGAACATCGACCTGCGCATCTCCTATGGCGACTACCACTATCCGGCGCTGAAAATGGTCCGGCTCGTCCATGACGACGTCCTGCCGGTCGCAGCCCCCGAGTTCTGCCAGCGCCACGGCGCTGCCGATCTGGCGGACATGCATGAAAGCCACTTCATCCACACCAATTGGGGGCCGAATTATGCCTCGCATCCGAGCTGGGCGGACTGGTTCGCCGCCGCCGGCGGCAACCGCGCGCCGGACCCCTCGCATGGCCGCCGCGTCGGCTTGTCCAGCCTGGCAATCGGCGCGGCGCGGCTTGGCCTGGGGATAGCTCTGGGCCAAAGGGTCATGGCGAGCCCCGACCTGGAGGCAGGCCGATTGATCGCCCTGTCCTCCGTCTCGGTTCGCCTCGGCCAGCCCTATTGCGCCTTCATGCTGCCGGCCAAGGCCGAGCGTGCCGATATCGCCGGCCTGGTCGAACTGCTTGCGAGCAATCCCCGCGAAGCCACGCACAGTGCAGTCGTCGGGGACTGACTGAACCCACACAGCAAAACGGCGCCCTCGACGTGGGAGTCGAGGGCGCCGTCGGACCGGAAACTGATGGGGGTTATCAGCTGGCCGGTTTCGGTTGCGGCAAGGGAGAAACCGGCATTCCGGGTCCGATCTTCTGCAGATTGCCCGTGATCACCTGGTCGGTCTCGGAGATGCCGGAGGTCACGGAAATCAGGTCGCCGTCGGTGGGCCCAAGCGATACCAGCTTCTGGTCGACGGTGTTGCCCTTGCCGATGACATAGAGGTACTTGCCGAGCTGGCTGGAACCGAGCGCCACTTGCGGCACCATCAGCGTGTTGGGCTGCTCCTTCACATGCAGCCGCACCCGTACATATTGCCCCGGCAACAGCGTGAACTTCGCGTTGCCGATCGTGGCGCGCGCCGTGATGGTGCCGGTCGAATGGTCGATCGTGTTGTCGATGAAGGTGAGCTCGCCCTTTTGGCTGGGTTGTGTCTCGCCGGGCAGCAAAACGTCGACGGCGATCGGCCCGTTGGCCTTCGCCTGCTCGATCTGCACGAGATCGCTCTCGCTCGGATTGAAGGTCACATAGATCGGGTCGAGTTGCACTAGCGTGTTGAGCACCGTGCCGGCGACGCTGACCAGCGTGCCGACCGAGGCCTGGTTGCGGCCGATGCGTCCCGGGAACGGCGCCTTGATCTCGGCATAGCCGAGATTGAGCTCGGCCGTCCGCACCGCTGCCTGGTCGACGGCAAGCGCGGCCTGGGCCGTACGCAGATTGCTGGTGCGCTGGTCGAAGCTGTCCTTGTCGAGATAGCCGGCCTTGGCGAGGTCGGTGCCGCGGCCGAGATTGGACTTTGCATATTCGAGCGTCGCGGTATCGCGCTGCACCTGTGCCTTCGCCTGGTCCAGCGCGGCCTGATAGTCGTCGGGCGCGATGCGGTAGAGCAGGTCGCCCTGCTTGACGTCGCTGCCGTCGGCCGCGGTCTGCTCCTGCAGATAACCCGGCACACGGGCCTGCAGCGTGATGCTGCGGATCGGCTCGACCCGCGCGGCGTAGTCGAGATAGATCGGCAGCGTCTTCTTGACGACATTCACCACCGGCACCGGCATGACGAAGGCCGCCGGGGCGGGCGCTGCGCCCGCGGTGCCGCTGCCGAGATAGCCCGGATTCAGCAGGTGGACACTTGCCACCGACACTGCGCCCACCGCGACGGCGGCGCCTAGAGCGATTTTCCATCTACGCATTTTGGTCTCCAATCTTATTCAGCCGCTTGTGCGAGCGGCTGAAGCGCCGGCTCGGCGGTCGGTTCGATTTCTTTTGGCTGAGGGGCGTCGTGGTGCCCCTTGGCTGGTTCTTTTTCGCCGCGCTCGCGCAGCTGTTCGATCACCGCGTAGAAGACGGGCACGAAGACCAGCGACAGGATGGTCGCCGCCACCATGCCGCCGAAGACGGTGGTGCCGATCGACTGCCGGCTGGCAGCGCCCGCGCCCGTCGCGAACATCAGCGGCAGCACGCCGAGGATGAAGGCGAAGGCCGTCATCAGGATCGGCCTTAGCCTCAGCCGTGCCGCTTCCATCGATGCCTCGATAATGGTCAGGCCTTCCTCGCGCCGGCGTCTGGCGAACTCGACGATCAGGATCGCGTTCTTCGCCGCCAGGCCGATCAGCATGACGAAGCCGATCTGCGAGTAGACGTCGATCTGCATGCCGCGCAGCAGGAGCACCACGAAGGCGCCGAACAAAGCCAGCGGCACGGCGAGCAGCACCATGAAGGGCATCGCCCAGCTTTCATACTGCGCCGCCAGGATCAGGAAGACGAAGACGATCGCCAGCCCGAACACGACAGACGCGATCGATCCAGCCTTGAGCTCCTGGAACGTGATGCCGGTCCATTCGTAGCCGAAGTCGCGTGGCAGCACGTTGGCCGCCGCCCGCTCCATCGCGGCCACCGCCTGTCCGGACGAGAAGCCGGGGGCAGCGCCGCCATTGATCAGGGCCGAGGCGTTGTTGTTGTAATGCGGCACGGTCTCCGGACCGACGATCGGCACCAGCTTGCCCAGCGTGCTCAGCGGCACCATGCCGCCCGACGCGTTGCGCACGTAGAGCCTGGAGATGTCGGTTGCGTCGGCGCGCGCGTCCTTGTCGGCCTGGATGGTCACCCGGAAGGTGCGGCCGAACAGGTTGAAGTCGTTGACGTAGAGCGAGCCGAGATAGATCTGCAGCGTGTTGAAGACGTCCGGCAGGTTGAGGCCGAGAAGCTTCGCCTTGCTGCGGTCGAGGTCGTAGTTGAACTGCGGCGTCGAGGTCGAGAAGGACGAGAACAGCTGCTGCGGGTTGAGTTCGGGCTGCTTGCGCGCCTCCGCGATCAGCGCCTGCGTGACGTCGTTCAGTGCAGCGCTGCCGCGACCCGATAGGTCCTCCACCTGGAACTCGAAGCCACCGGTGGTGCCGAGGCCCGGGATCGAGGGCGGATCGAAGGACAGCGCGAAGGCTTCAGGCATCTGCAACAGCTTGCCGCGCACCTGCTCGACGAGCTTCGAGGCGCTCTGGTCAGGCCCGCGCTCGTCCCAGGGCTTCAGGATGGCGAACTCGACCGCTGAGTTCGACTGCGCGGCGCTGGTGAGGAAATTTAGGCCGCTGATCGAGCCGACGATGTCGACGCCGGGCGTGTTCTGCAGGATGTCGCGCGCCTTCTGCGCCACCGCGTCGGTGCGTTCGAGTGAAGCGCCGTCCGGCAACTGGATAACGACAAAGAAATAGCCTTGGTCTTCGACGGGCAGGAAGGTCGAGGGCAATTTCTGCCAGACGAAGTAAGTGGCGACCAGGCCGGCCGCGAACAGGCCGAGCATGATCCAGCGCAGCTTGATCAGGATGCGCACGCCATGCGCATAGGCATGCGACAGCCAGTCGAAGCCGGCATTGAACCAGCGGAAGAGCACGAACTGGGTCGCGCCGCGATGGCGCAGGAAGGCAGCGCTCAGCGCCGGCGACAGCGTCAGCGAGTTGAAGGCCGAGATGCCGACCGATATCGCCACGGTCAACGCGAACTGGTTGTAGAGCCGGCCGGAAACGCCCGGGATGAAGGCGACGGGGATGAACACCGCCATCAGCACCGCCGTGGTGGCGATGATCGGTCCCGTCACCTCGGCCATCGCCGCGCGTGTCGCGGCCAGCGGCTTGAGCCCGGCCTCGAGCTGTCGTTCGACATTCTCGACCACGACGATGGCGTCGTCGACGACAAGGCCGATCGCCAGCACCATGCCGAGCAGCGAGAGCATGTTGAGCGAGAAGCCCAGCATGTACATGATCGCCAGCGTCGCGATCAGCGAGACGGGAATGGCGATGGTGGGGATGATGGTGGTGCGCCAGCTCTGCAGGAAGACGAACACCACCGCCACGACCAGCACCAGCGCCTCGCCGAGCGTGATCAGCACGTCATGCATCGAGGCCGACACGAAGCGTGTCGTGTCGTAATGCATGGCGTAGTTGACGCCCTTCGGGAAACGCTGCGACAGCTCCTGCATCTTGTCCTTGACCCGCTGCTGCAGGTCGAGCGCGTTGGAACCCGGCATCTGGTAGACGGCCAGAACCACGGTCGGGTCCTTGCCGAAGAAGGCGGACGAGGAATATTGCAGCGCGCCGAGCTCGATGCGGGCGACGTCGCGCAGCCGCACCAGCGAGCCATTCTGCGAGTTCGCGCGCACGACGATATCGCCGAATTCCTTCGGGTCACTCAAGCGGCCGACCGCGTTAACCTGCATCTCGAAGGCGGTTCCGGCCGGCGCCGGCGACTGGCCGATCTTGCCGGCCGCCACCTGCACGTTCTGCTCGGAAATGGCGTTCTGCACATCGACCGCGGTTATGCCGAGATTGGCCAATTTGTCCGGGTCGAGCCAGACGCGCATCGAATAGCGGCGCTCGCCGAAGATCTGCACGTCGCCGACGCCGGGCAGGCGCTTCAGCGGGTCGACGACCTGCAGATAGGCGAGATTGCTCAGCGCCACCGGATCGACGGAGCCGTCCGGCGAGGTGAGGTCGACGATCAGCACGAAATTGGGGTTCTGCTTCTTGATCGTCACACCGCCCTGATTGACGATGGCCGGCAGGGAGGACGCCGCCTGGCTGACGCGATTCTGCACGTCGACCGCCGCCGTGCTCAGCGGATAGCCGACATCGAAGGTGATGGTGATGGTCGACGAGCCGTCATTCGAGCTCGTCGACGACATGTAGGTCATGCCTTGCACGCCGTTGATCTGCTGCTCGAGCGGCGTGGTGACCGTATCGGCCACGACCTGCGCGCTGGCGCCCGGATAATGTGCGCTGACCACGACCTGCGGCGGCGTGATGTCCGGGAACTGCGAAACCGGCAACAGGAAATAGGCGATCGCGCCGGCGAGCACCATGATGATGGCGATCGCCGACGCGAAGATCGGACGGTGGATGAAGAAGTTTACCATGATGCGGACGCCTCGCCGAACGGTTTTGCGAAATGGCGCAGGCGCCGGGCCCGGCCGGAACCGGAATCCTGCAGGAAGGATGGCAGGACTTCATCGTCCGGCGCCTGTTCCGCCGCGCGCTGGCGCAGCAGCCGTTCGAAGGCTTTGGGGTCGATCCCGTCCGCCTTCATCACCAGCCGGATCATCGGATCCCGGATGGCTTCGTCGATCGTCAGGTCTTTGCGCTTTTGCATAGGAGTGGCTCCTTGCTCGGCCCGCATCGCATGATCACGGACCGCTTTTTTCTCGTTCTTCACCGGCCGAAGCCGCATGACAGGCAGGTTTTGCGTCCTATTTCACTCTGGCAGGGCTATCGGAGGCCTTGTCGTTTGACGGCGAGTGATATAGGTGTTACCAGTAAGTAACATGCTGGAAGTTACAGACCGGTAACACCCTAGTCAAGAGGTGGCGACGGTTTTTTTGGAAACGACGAAAGGAGATCATCATGACTGACGGCGTCGCGGAGCGTTCCCGCCCCCGGGATCGGATCCTGGAGACGGCGCAGGACATGTTCCACAAGCACGGCATCAAGGGCGTTGGCGTCGACGCCATCACCGAGGCTGCCGGCACCAACAAGATGACGCTTTACCGTCACTTCGAGTCCAAGGACGAGCTGATCATCGAATGCCTGCGCGCCACGGCGGCGAAGGGTGCCGCGGTTTGGGATGAATTCGAGGCTCAGCATCCCGGCGACAAGCTGGCGCAACTCCATGCCTGGGTTCGCAAAGTCGCGGACATGCTCGCTTCCGACAGCCGTGGCTGCGACATGGCCAATGCCGCGGTCGAGCTGACGGAGACGGATCATCCGGCGAGGCGCGTGATCAAGGAGCTCAAGCAGGCCCAGCGCGACCGCCTCGTCGCGCTATGCCGGGACGCCGGCATCGGGCAGGCGGAGCTTCTGGCGGACACGCTGTCGCTGTTGTTCGAGGGCGCACGCGTGAGCGTGCAGACCGTGGGCAGCGAGGGGCCGAGCGCGCAATTCGTGCGCATGGCAGAAAGCCTGATCGCCTCGTTCCGCGCGCGCTGAACGCGACTTACGGACTTCCCCTCATCCGGCCCTTCGGGCCACCTTCTCCCCGAGGGGAGAAAAGGTAGCGCCGGCGCTGATCGTCTCCTCTCCCCTTGGGGAGAGGTCGGATTGCCCGAATTGCTCTTGCAATTCGACTTGGCAATCCGGGTGAGGGGGAAGCTGCGGGCAAAGAAAAAGCCCGCTGCCGGGAGGAGGAGGCAGCGGGCTTCGATTTCGAATACGGCACGGGAGGAGGTGTACCGTATTCACCGTCGGTGTCTGGGAGGAGGAAGACATCCGACAGATCAATAAATACGAGCTGCCCAACGATTCGGCAATTGCCAAGCGTGCATAGCTGCTGTGCAGAATTGCAGGATCAATCGTCAGACAAATCCACGAAACAGTCGCTGGCCTGCTACTGCACCGGCACGTTTTCCTTGAAGATCAGCCGCGGCTCGATGAATTTCTTGGTCAGGTAGGGCGCCGAGGAGGCGATGGAGCCGAGCAGGCGGATGACCGACTGCTCGGCGATCAATCGCGCATTCTGGTCGATGACGACGTCGGCGAGATCGTCGACGAGATAGCGGCGCGTTTCCTTGGTCAGGTCGTGGCAGATGAAGACCGGCTTCCTGCGCGGCTTGGCTTCCAGCAATGCCTTGGCGACGCCCGAGCGCCCCGCGCCGACGCAATAGATGCCGAGCAGCTCGGGTTCGTCGTGCAGCGCCTTGATGGTGGCGCGGTAGCTGGCGTCCGGCTCGTCGTTGATCTCGACGGCGCTGGACACGGTGAGGTTGGGGAACTCCTCGCTCAGCACCGAGCGAAAACCCATCTCGCGCTCCTCGTGGCCGCGATAGGAGCGCGAGCCGACCACCATCGCCAGATGCCCCGTGCGGCCGCCGAGGAAGCGGCCCATCAGCAGCGCCGCCGTGCGGCCGGCCACCCGGTTGTCGATGCCGACATAGGCCGAGCGTGGCGCGGCCGGCACGTCGGAAATCAGCGTGACCAGCCTTATCCCGGCATCGACCAGCTCGCGCAGGATGTTGCGCGTGCGCGGATGGTCGACGGCGATCACGCCGACGCCGTTGGCCTTGAGTGAGAGGTTCTCCACAGCGCTCTGGAGCGCGCCCGGCGAAATGCCGGCAAGGTTGTGGATGCGGCATGAAGCGACCAGCGGCAGGCGCGCCGCATAATCGTCGATGTGGTGGGCAAGGTCGGCCATGAAGGCGTTGGACCCGATCGGCAGGAAGAATTCGAGATGCGCCGGCTTCGAGGGCAGCACGACCTGGTCGAGCGTCGGCAGATAGCCGAGCTGCTTGGCCGCCTCCATCACGCGCTGACGGTTGGCCGCGCTTGCGCCCGGCCGGTTGTTGAGCACCCGGTCGACGGTCGCTGTCGACAGGCCGCAGCTTTTGGCGATATCGGCTACGGTGGCTTTCATGGGTCCAGTCATAGGGGCTGATGCGATCCTGTGCCAGCTCAAGGCGTGAACGGCGCTTGGCCGCTGATGCGATTTGCTGGTCAGCAATCAGCCATGCCGCTGCGGGCCATCGGAAATCGCGTCGCGGATTTCCTTGTCCGACATGCCGGTGATGACGCGCTCGACCTCGGCGACCGTGGTCTTCTTCGGGTCGATGTCGTCGGCCACCACCTTGCCCCGGCGCATCACCACGATGCGGTCGACCACCTGGAAGACGTGGTGGATGTTGTGCGCGATGAAGATGCAGGAATGGCCGGAATCGCGGGCGCTGCGCACGAAGCTCAAAACCCCTTGCGTCTCGGCGACGCCGAGATTGTTGGTCGGTTCGTCGAGGATGATGAGATCGCTGTCGAAATGCATGGCGCGCGCGATCGCCACGGCCTGCCGCTCGCCGCCCGACAGCGAGCCGATCGGCGTCGTCGGCGGGATGTTCTTGGTGATGCCGACTTCCCTCAGCAGGTCGCGCGCCACCGCGTTCATCGCCTCCTGGTCCATGCGGTTGAGGAAGCGCGGCGGCTTGATCGGCTCGCGCCCGAGGAACAGGTTGCGGGCGATCGACAGCTGCGTGACCAGCGCCGAGTCCTGGTAGATCGTCTCGATGCCGTGCGCGATGGCGTCGCTGGTCGAGCGCAGCGTCACCTTCTTGCCGCGGATGAAGATGTCGCCGCTGGTCAGCGGCACGGCGCCCGACAGCACCTTGATCAGCGTCGACTTGCCGGCGCCGTTGTCGCCGAGCAGGCCGACGATCTCCTTTTCATTGACGTGGAAATTGGCGTCCACCAGCGCCTGCACGCGCCCGTAGGACTTGCGGATGTTTGTCATGCGGATCAGAGGCTCGGCCATCGTCTTAAGTCCCCGCCTGGTGCCGGCGCTCGAGCCATGAATGCAGCGCCATCATGCCGAGGATGATCGCGCCGATGAAAATGTTGTAGGCCAGCCCCGGCACGCCGATCAGCACGATGCCGTTGCGCATGACGCGCAGGATCAGGATGCCGAGCACCGTGCCGATGATGGTGCCGCGCCCGCCGGTCAGCGCCGTGCCGCCGATCACCACCATGGCGATGACCTCGAGCTCGTAGCCGGTGCCGCTGTTGGGGTTGGCCGCGGACGTGCGCAGCGACGAAATCACGCCGGCAAGCGAAGCCATCACCGCCGACAGGATGAACAGGCCGACCTTGACGCGGTTGACGTTGACGCCGCGTGCGCGGGCGGCATTGGGATTACCACCGGCGGCCTGGATCCAGTTGCCGGTGCGGCTCTGTGTCAGCACGTAGCCCAGCGCGATCGCGGCGCCGATGAACCAGAACAGCGAGGCGTAGATGCGAAACGGGCCGACATAGAAGTCGCCGACCAGGATGTTGGCCAGCCAGCTGCCTTCCGCGCTCCAGGTCCGCTGCGGGAAGCCGTCGGTGATGAACAGCGCCGTGCCGCGCACGACCAAAAGCATGCCGAGCGTCACCAGGAAGGACGGGATCTTGAGCTGGGTGACGAACCAGCCATTCACCAGCCCGATCAGCGCGGCAACGATCAGCGCGATCAGCAGGCCCATCTCCAGCGAGGTGACGCCGCTGTTGTAGAGCGTCCACATCAACACCGGCGAGAAGCCGAACAGCGAGCCGACGGAAAGATCGAATTCGCCCGATGTCATCAGGAGCGTCATCGCCAGCGCGATCAGGCCGAGCTCGACGGTGAAGGCCAGGATGTTGGAGATGTTCTGCGGCGACAGGAAATCGGGATTGATGCCCCAGAAGACGACGAGCTCGACGATGAGCAAAACCAGCGGACCGAATTCCGGCCGTGCGATCAGGCGTTGGATGTAAGAACGGTTTTCCATTGAACCCGCGACGTTACGGCCGGCCGGCCTGTGAAGGCGGGCGCGGCGGGACAGGAAAAGGCGGTCGCGGCGTTGCCGTCGCGACCGCTCGGATCAGGGATTACTTGCCGGACAGGATCTTGTCGTAGACGCCGGCGGTGTCCTTCTCATAGAGCGCGCCGGTGATGACGTTGAAGCCCGGGGGGATACCGCTGGCCGCCATGTTGGCGAGCGAAAGCGCCACGTAGCTGGTCGCCTGCGGGTCCTGCCACTGCGCGGCATTGACATAGCCGTTCAGCACTTCCTGCGTGGTGTCGAGCGAGTTGCCCCAGCCGACGACCGGGATCTCGCCGGGCTTGACGCCGACTTGGTCGAACACGCGCTTGATCGAGCCGGTGACGAGGTCGCCGAGGCCTATGATGGCTTTCACCTTGCCTTTGTGCGCGGTGAGATAGTCGACCATGCGGTTGATCACTTCGGCCTGGTCTAGCGTCGCCTCGGTCACCTCATAGGTGATGCCGGCCGGCTCGAACACGCTCTTGATGCCTTCCTCTTCCTGCACGCCATAGGTTGCGCCGGGGATCTCGACCGGCATCCAGACGAAGTCGCCCTTCTTCACCAGGCCCTTGTCGACCAGGTATTGCGCCCAGTGCTTGCCGAAGGTGACGTTGTCGCCGCCGACATAGGCGTTGAAGTTGGCCTTCGGATCGGGCGTGTTGAAGTTGATGATCGGGATGTTGGCCGCGCGCGCTTCCTTGGCGAGCTCGATCAGGCTGCCCGGATCGGGGCTGGTGGTGACGATGCCGTCGGCCTTGGCCGAGATGGCGGCGCGGATCGCCTCCTGCTGCGAGGCAACGTCGCCATTGTGGAAGGACGTGTTGACCTTGTTGCCGGTGTCGCCGGCCCATTGCTTGGCGCCGGCCAGGAAATAGGTCCAGACCGGATCGGCCGGGCCGCCATGCGAAATCCAGTAGAACGTCTTGGCCTCGGCCATCGCCGGAACGGCGAGCATGGCGATCAAGCCAAGCACGAGCAGTCTTAGCCGCGAAAGCATTCGATTTCCTCCCATGTTGAAACTCTCCTCCTGGATCGGCGCGACGCGGCCTTGGACCGCATCTCCTGCCGGCGCCGACCGGAACATCTAGAGCATTCTCTTTTTCCGGCGCTGGCAAGCCTCCATCGCCAATGGATGTTGGGTGAGGCGCGCACGCCATCAGCAATCCCATCAGATTGCATCAGATCAGGTGCTATTTTCTGGGGCAAGCAGGTGCCATTAGCCCATCGGCTCGCCGTGGTGGCCTGCGGCGATGTCGCCTCGGTCGAGCGCTAGAGAAGACCCGCCTTGGCCAGGTCGCGCATCAGGTGGCTGGCGCCGTAGGTCCAGTGCGGGCAGTCAGGCGAGAGGCGCACGCGGTTGGTGAGCGCGCCGAGCTTTTCGGACGATATGGTGACGATGTCGCCGACCTTGTGCGTAAAACCCTTACCCTTTTCGCCGCGATCCTTCGAGGGCACGAACATGGTGCCGAGATAGAGCGCCAGCCCGTCCGGATACTGATGGTGCGGCCCCATCGCCGCCTTGACCAGCTCCTCCGGCGAGCGGCTGATTTCCGCCATCGAGCTCGCGCCCTCCAGCGAGAAGCCGTCCTCACCCTCGACGCTGAGCCGCACCGTGGCGCGCTTGACGTCGGCGATCGAGAACGTCTCGTCGAACAGGCGGATGAAAGGCCCGAGGGAGGCGGAAGCGTTGTTGTCCTTGGCCTTGCCCAGCAGCAGCGCCGAGCGGCCCTCGACATCGCGCAGATTGACGTCGTTGCCGAGCGTGGCGCCGACGATGCGGCCCGAACTGTCGGCGATCATGGCGATCTCCGGCTCCGGATTGTTCCAGGTGGAGACGGGATGCAGTCCGACATCGGCGCCGAAGCCGACCGAGGCCATAGGCTGGCATTTGGTGAAGATCTCGGCGTCCGGGCCGATGCCCACTTCCAGATATTGCGACCAGGCGCCACGCGAAATCAGCTTGGCCTTGATTTCCATCGCCTCCGGCGAGCCGGGCTTCAGCTTCGACAAATCATGGCCGATCAGCCCGGCGATGTCTGCGCGGATGGCGTCCGCCTTCTCCGCCGAGCCGCGCGCCTGCTCCTCGATGACGCGCTCGAGCAGGCTGACGACGAAGGTTACGCCCGAAGCCTTCACCGCCTGCAGGTCGACGGGCGAAAGCAGGATCGGCTTCCGGGCGTCGCGTTTGGTCTCGAAGCTGTTCGCCGCGATGTCGGCGAGCGCGCCGACCGCCTTGCCCTTGGCCGAACGCACATGGCCGGCCGGATCCTTCAGCTCGCAAAGGTCGCGCACCGTGGGCGCCGCGCTGGAGGTGATGTCGATTACGTCGCCGTCCCGCACCGTCACCACCAGCGGATGGGAAGCGGCGCTTGTCTTGGCGCGCCCGACGAAAGTTCCATCGGTAGGCAGGCGGGTCGGATCGGTCATGGCATCATTCCTCTCGATTTTCGCGCGGCACTTTTCCCTGATTTCGCGGAAACGTCTATCCCGCCAGCCGCAACATTTATAACCATGCATGTGCTGTCACACCGCCACGGCCGAACTGGCCCATCGAAGTGCTCTTTCAAATTTGTGAAATCGACCATAGGATTTTCATGAAGCTCCAGCGCCGAGGTGATCTTTGCCCGCAGCCTTCTCCGATCCGGTCTGGCGGAAACCCCAAACGGCGCCGGCGTTCCGCTCCGAGCTGTCATCCGGTGGCACGTTGGACGCGATCATTGTCGGCGGCGGCATCATGGGCCTGTCGACAGCGCTGCATGCGGCGCGCGCGGGCCTTTCCGTCCAGGTGCTTGACGCTGGCGCGATCGGGCAGGGCGCTTCGGGCCTCAATGGCGGCCAGGTTATTCCCGGCCTCAAATATGATCCCGAATGGCTGCTCGAGCACCTCGGCAAGGAGCGCGGCGAAGCCCTGGTCGACTTCGCCGCCGCGACAGCTGACACCGTGTTCGATGTGATCCGCGACGAGAAGCTGGCCGTGCCGTTCACGCGCAATGGCTGGATCCAGGCCGCGCACACCGAAACCGCCCTGAAGGCAGCCGCCAGCCGCGACGGCCAATGGCGCTCGCGTGGCGCCGATGTCGAACTGCTCGACAAGGCGGGGATCGCGGCGATGACCGGCGCCAAAGGCTATCTCGGCGGCTGGCTCGACCGCCGCGCCGGCGTCATCGATCCACTTTCCTACACGATGGAATTGGCGCGCGTCGCCGCGGCCGCCGGCGCCAAGATCGCCGAGCAGCAGCGGGTGGTGAAGCTCGCCAAGGAGGCTGACGCCTGGCGGGTTTCGACGCAAGGCGGCGCCGAGTTGCGCGCCAAATCGGTCGTGCTCGCCACCAACGCCTATACGGACGGGCTGTTGCCCGGGCTTGCCCAGACGATCGTGCCGCTGCATTCCTTCCAGATCGCCACCGTGCCGCTGCCGGCGGACCTTGCCGCAGACATCCTGCCGGGCGGCCAGGCGATTTCAGATTCCCGCCGCATCCTGGTCTATTACCGCCGGAGTCCCGATGGCCGGATGGTGCTGGGCGGGCGTGGCCGCATGGCGCTGCCTTCGAGCGCCGCCGACTGGGCGCATTGCGAACGCGCGCTCACGCGTCTCTACCCGGCGCTTGCCGGCATCGCCATCGAAAAACGCTGGTTCGGCCGCGTGGCGCTGACGCCGGATCACCTGCCGCATCTGCATGAGCCGGAAAAGGGCCTGCTCGCCGTCGTCGGCTGCCAGGGCAGGGGTGTTGGCCTGATGAGCGCGCTGGGCAAGCGGACGGCGAACTACCTTGCCAGCGGCGACGCAAGGCAATTGCCGTTCCCGCTCTCGCCGATCAAGCCGATCCCCTTCCACGCCTTCCGCCAGATCGGCGTCGCTGCCGCGATCACCTGGTATCGGATGCTCGACGCATTTGAGCGTTGACCACGCGTGCGGCGCACAAGCGATTCAGCTTGACAGTTTCATGAATATGAAAAAGCATTGGTGGATTTCAAAAATCCACAATGCCCAACAGGCAGTCAGATGTCGACCATCGTTGCAGCACGGCCATTGCCGGAGAACCGCGTCTCGCCGGTGTTCCGCTTCGCCATGCTGCTGCCGGGCGGGCTGGTCACGTTCTTCCTGATCCTCTTCGCGCTTGGCCTCGTGGTTTTCCTCGCCTTCAGGGGCAATGACGGCTCGCTGCTCGGCGTCGGACTGACGGCGGAGAATTTCCTCACCGTCGCCACCGATCCGCTTTACTGGACAGTGACGCTGCGCTCGCTGGTCATTGCCGGCCTGGTGACGCTCGCCACCGTCGTCACCGCCTATCCGGTCGCCTATTACCTCGCCTTCCATGCCGGCCGCCGCCGCAACCTTTTGCTCTTCCTGGTCACGCTGCCCTTCTGGACCAGCTACCTCTTACGCGTCTTCGCCTGGAAGATCGTGCTTGCCTATAATGGCGTGCTGAACTCGGCCTTCATCGAGACCGGCCTGTGGTCGCAGCCGACGCTTGCCTTCCTCAACACGCCGGCCGCGGTGGTCGTCACGCTCGCCCACGCCTACGCGCCCTTCGCCATCCTGCCGATCTATGTGGCGCTGGACACGATCCCGAAATCGCTGCTCGAAGCCGCGTCCGATCTCGGCGCGCGGCCCTTCACCAGCTTCCGCCGTGTCGTGCTGCCCAACTCGATGCCCGGCGTCTTGGCCGCCGCGCTCGTCGTCTTCGTGCCGACGGTCGGCGACTATGTCACGCCGGCCATGGTCGGCGGCCCGGCCAGCACCATGATCGGGACGCTGATCCAGTCGCAGTTCGGCAAGGCCAATGACTGGCCGTTCGGCGCGGCACTCTCGGTCTGCGTCATGCTGGTGATCCTCTGCGTCGTGCTGGTCACGCGCGGCGCCGACCGCCGGTTCGGCAGCCGCACATGAGTGCGCGGCCCGACATCAACGCAGGCGGCGGCTGGCTCGGCCTCTACGTGTTTGGCTATCTCGTCTTCCTCTATCTGCCGGTGCTTTTGATCCCGCTGTTTTCCTTCAACAACTCCATCCAGGCGGCGTTTCCGTTGCAGGGTTTCACGTTCGACTGGTACCGGACGCTCTACGGCAATCCGGCGCTCTCCGGCGCCTTGGCCAACAGCCTGATCATCGGCGTCGTCGCCGCCTCCGGCGCGACGCTCTGCGGCATCACCGTCTCCTACATGGATCTGTACGGCCGCTCGCCGCTCGCCGCCACGATCAGCGCCATCGCCCGGCTGCCGATCCTGATCCCTGGCGTCATCGTCGGCATTTCGCTCCTGATCCTGGTCAACCTCATCGGGCTTGGCCCATCGCGCGTTGCCATCGTGCTCGGCCACATCCTCGTCGCGCTGCCGACGACGGTGGTGGTGATGCGCAGCCGCTTCGCCGCTATCCCGAAGACGATCCGCGAGGCGGCGCTCGACCTCGGCGCGTCCGATTGGACGACGTTCCGGCGCGTCATGCTGCCGCTGAGTGCGCCCGCCGTGCTGTCGGCCTTCATGCTCTCTTTCCTGATTTCCTTCGACGAGTTCATCGTCGTCTTCTTCCTCGCCGGCACCGAGCCCACGCTGCCGCTCTACATCTGGAGCCAGCTGCGCTTCCCGCGCTCGCTGCCGACCGTGATGGCGCTGGGAACGGTGATCCTCTGCGCCTCCTTCATCATCGCCGGCGCCGCAGAAATCCTTCGCCATCGCGGCCTCGGCGCCGCGCGCCGCAATCCAGCCTGAACCACAACAAAGAAGAGGAGAACGAAAATGACATTCCACCTGAAATCGATCACCGGACATAAAGCCCGCGCGGGCCTTGCCGCGCTGGCTTTGGCCCTGTCGTCGACGGTCGCTCTGGCCGCCGACAAGCTGCAATATTTCACCTGGTCGGGCTATGAATTGCCCGATTTCAACAAGAGCTTCCTTGCCGCGCATCCGGACGGCGTCGAGGCGACGATCTTCGGCGATGACGACGACGCCTTCACCAAGGTCAAGGCCGGCTTCCGCCCTGACATCGCGCATCCCTGCTATGACAAGGTGGCGCGCTGGAACAAGGAAGGTCTGCTGCAGCCGATCGACACCAAGCGCATCAAGAACTGGGATTCGATCTTCCCGGTGTTCAAGAACCTGCCCGACCTGCAGGCCGGCGATGGCAAGGTGTGGATGGTGCCGTGGGACTGGGGCAACACCTCGATCCTCTACCGCACCGACCTGGTGAAGAACCCGGAGGCGAGCTGGAACCTTCTGTGGGACAAGCAATATGCCGGCCGCATGGCGACCATCGACGCGGTGCATGACACGCCGATCGTCGCGGCGTTGCTCGCCGGCGTGAACCCCTTCGACATGACGCCGGCTGAGATGGACAAGGTGGCCGAAAAGCTGCGCGAGCAGCGGCCGCTGCTGTCGAGCTATACCACCGACATGACCTCGGTCGAGCAGGCGCTGGCGAGCGGCCAACTGGTCGCCGCCATGACCTGGAACGCGTCCGCCACGTCGTTGAAGAAGCAGGGCGTGCCGGTCGAGTTCATGAAGCCGAAGGAAGGCATGCTCACCTGGGCCTGCGGCTTCGTCATGCTCAAGGACGCCAAGAACGTCGACCTCGCCTATGACTTCATCAACAGCCGGCTCGATGCCGACTCGGGCAAGTTCCTGATCCAGTCCTACGGCTATGGCAGCTCGCTTTCGACCGCCTTTGCCGGCGTGTCGAAGGACGAGCTCGACAAGCTGCAACTGCCGGCCGATCCGGACGTGATGCTGAAGAGCACCATCTTCACCGGTCCGATGAAGCAGAATGACGATATGGCCAAGATGTTCGAGAAGGTGAAGGCGGGAGGTTGAGTGGCGCGGACTCCCCTTCTCCCCTTGTGGGAGAAGGTGGCCGCGCAGCGGCCGGATGAGGGGTGTTCCAGGGAAAGCTAGCGTCTCACTCCGCTGGAAC
>CCNB01000045.1:54962-77650 GCA_000824785.1 Mesorhizobium plurifarium
ACAAGGGGAGAAGGGAAAGACAACGAGGACCATTGCATGGATGTTCTTGACGAAGCCGGCGAGAAACCGAAGGACGATGCCGACATTCGCGTCGGTCGGCGCGTGCGGGCGCTGAGGCTCGAGCGCAAGCTGTCGCTGGCCGATCTCGCGGCGAAAGCCGGCATCTCCATCGGCGCGCTCAGCCAGATCGAGCGCGGCATGTCCTCGCTGCGCGTCAAGGTGATCTGGCCACTGGCGGCGGCGCTCGATATCGAGCCGTCGGCGCTGATCACGGATGGCAACGAGGCGGTCAACGACCTCTATTGCGTGCGCGCCGACAAACGCCGCGCGATCCCGGTCAAATCCGAAGGCATCGCCAAGGCACTGCTGTCGCCGCCTGCCGCGACGCTCACCGGCATGCTGGTGACGGTCGAGGCCGGCGGCGGCACGGCGGAGGCCTACGCCCATGCCGGCCATGAATTCGGCTTCGTGATGGGGGGCGAGGTCGAGCTGGTGGTCGATGCCACGACCTATGTGCTGAAGGCCGGCGACAGCTTTGCCTTCAAGAGCACGCTGCTGCACGCCTTCCGCAACCCCGGCGCCGAGCGCTGCCAGATCCTCTGGGTCAACACCACCAAGCCGTCCGAGGTGCGCGATGGCGCCTGAACCACTCGTTCGGCTGCAGAAAGTCTCGAAAGTCTTTCCGGGTGGCATTGTTGGGCTTGATGGTGTCGATCTCGACATCGCTCCCGGTGAGTTCCTGACCCTGCTTGGACCCTCCGGCTGCGGCAAGACGACCAGCCTGCGCGTCATCGCCGGCTTTGAGAGCCCGACGAGCGGCAATGTCTTGCTCGAAAGCCGCGACATCACCGGCCTGCGGCCCTTCGACCGTCCGGTCAACACCGTCTTCCAGGACTATGCGCTGTTCCCGCATATGGATGTCGCGGCCAATGTCGGTTTCGGCCTGTCGCTGCGCAAGCTCACCAGTGCTGAGCAAGCCAAACGCGTCCGCGAGGCGCTCGACATGGTAGGCCTTGCCGACAAGCTGCGCGCCCGCGTCTCGGAACTGTCCGGCGGCCAGCGGCAGCGCGTCGCTTTGGCCCGCGCCATCGTCTGCGAGCCGCGCGTGCTCCTGCTCGACGAGCCGCTGTCGGCGCTCGACGCGCATCTGCGCGAGCAGATGCAGGTCGAGTTGAAGCGGCTGCAGTCGCGGCTGGGCACCACCTTCGTCATGGTCACCCACGACCAGACCGAGGCGCTGTCGATCTCGGACCGCATCGTTGTCATGAACAAGGGCCGCATCGAGCAGATCGCGCCGCCGGCGACGCTCTACGACCGGCCCGCGACGCGCTTCGTCGCCTCCTTCATCGGCACGATGAATCTGCTGCAGTCGCGCTTTGTCGGCCGCGACGGTGAGCGCCTGCGCTTCGCCGCTGGCGAGCTGCCGCTGGAGGCCATTTCCGACAGCGGCGAGACGCCGGCCGCCGGCGATGCACGCACCATCGGCGTGCGCCCGGAGGATCTGCTGGCTGACGGGAAAGCCGGTGAAGGAACCGCGCCGGCGCGGGTGAGCGGCGTCGTCTTCCATGGCCGCACGCTGCGCCTGCATGCCGAGCTGGGCGAGGGGACCGCGATCATCATCGATGCGCCCCGCCGCGCCGACGGTTCGCAATTCAGCGTCGGCGACGTGGCGCATGTCAGCCTGCGGCGCGGCGCGAACTGCCCGATGCTTTCCAACTGATAAGATAGCGCTGCCTCACGACGCCTTGTCGAAGAATCCCTGATAGTCGGACTTGGCCTGCAGCAGGCGCAGGATATTCTCGCGCGAGCCGCGCACATGGGCGCGGGCGCGCTCGCCGGCCAAAGCGACGTCGCCGGCGCAGATCGCGTCGACGATACCGGCATGTTCCTCGCGGGTGAGCTTCCATTCGTCCAGCCACAGAAGCTCCGTCCAGACATATTGCTGGCATTTGTCGAGGATGCCGCAAAGCATGCCGTAGAGCATCTCGTTGCCGCTGATCTCGGCGATCACCCGGTGCAGGTCGATGCCGACCTGGAGTTCCTCGAATTTCTCTCGTGTGCTGCGATCCGGGATCGCCGCCAGCCGCTCGCATTCGGCGAGCATGTCGCGCAGCTTCGCCTTGTCAGCGGCGGTCGCATTGGCCGCCGCGAGTTCCGTCGCGCGCCCGTCGAGCAATTCGCGGATGTCGAAGGCCTCGCGGAACATGGTCAGGTTGAACTCGGCCACGACGTAACCCTGGCGCGGCCGCCCGATCACCAGCCCGTCGCGCTCCAGCCGATTGAAGGCCTCGCGCACCGGCGTGCGGCTGACCTTGAGGCGCTCGGCGATCTCGTTTTCGGTCACCCGGCCGCCCGGCGGGATCTGGCCGGTGATGATCAACGCCTTCAGCTTCTCGAACACCGAGTCGCGCAGCGTGTTTTTCCGTTCCTTTTTCAAACGTCCGCCTCCAACGGCCCCAATGCAGAATCGCAGTCTAAAGCTTTTTAGCCCGTGCTTGAAATCAGGCCGTTTCGCGCACCGCGCGTGGCGCCGCCGCTTCCCGCTGTGAAAAGCGCTCGCTGACGACGAGCCGTGTTGACATCGCTCTGCCGTAAGTTACACTCAAAATTGTATACAAATTCGCATACCAAATCAACGATAACGGGAACACCGGTTGGAGAAGCGAAAATGACGAAGAGACTTTGTATTCACGGCATGGCCGTCGCTGGCCTGCTCGCCTCGGTCGCCGTTCCGGCATCGGCTGCCGACACCATCACCGTTGCCTCATGGGGCGGCACCTATCAGGAAGCGCAGACCAAGGCCTTCTTCGATCCGACGGCCAAGGACCTCGGCATCACCATCAAGCAGGACACCACAAACGGCCTCGACGACGTACGCCTGCAGGTCACCGGCAACGCCGTCAAATGGGACATCACCGAGCTTGGCGCCGACGAATGCGCGCGGGGTTCCAAGGAAGGCCTGTTCGAGAAGCTCGACTACAACGTCATCGACAAGAGCGGCATCAACCCGAAGCTTGTCCATGACGACTGGGTGGGCATCTCCTACACCTCGGTGGTGCTGATCTACCGCACCGACGTCTTCGGCGACAAAGGCCCGAAGACCTGGGCCGATTTCTGGGACGTCGAGAAATTCCCCGGTCGCCGCGCGCTTTCCGGCAGCCAGTCGACCGAAACGCTGAGCGTCGCCGCTTTGGCCAAGGGCATTCCGATCGACAAGGTCTATCCGGTCGACATCGACGGCGCGCTGCAGTCGGTGGACAAGATCCGCGGTCATATTGATGCCTGGTGGACCTCCGGCGCGCAGGCCATGCAGCTCGTCAAGGACGGCGAGGTTGATATGGCGAGCATCTGGAACGGCCGCGCCGGCACGCTGAAGAAGGAAGGCGCGCCCGTCAGCTTCACCTTCGACCAGGGCGTGCTCACCGCCGACTGCATGGTCATCCCGAAGGGCTCGAAGAACAAGGACATCGCCATGAAGGCGCTGGCCAAGTTCGTCAGCCCCGATCTCCAGGCCAATCTGCCGCTCTATGTCGACAACGGCCCGGCCAACGAGAAGGCTTTTGAGACCGGCAAGATCCCGCCCGAGCGCATCAAGGACATCAATTCCTCGCCCGAGAACGTCAAGAAGCAGGTGCTGCAGGACCCCGCCTTCTGGCGCGACACCCTCGTCGAGGCGACCGAGAAGTTCAACAACCTGATCCAGCAATAGCGATCTCAACGGAGCGGTGCCCATGAGGCGCCGCTCCGCATCGTTTCGCGAAAGATGATCCGGAGTTGAAGGAGATGCTCTTGTCTGTCGCGCAGTCCGCGCTTCCCATCGGCATCAGCGGTATCGAGAAACGCTTCGGCGGCCTGTCGGTCCTGCACGATCTCGGCCTCGATGTGGCGGCAGGGGAGTTCCTGACGCTGCTCGGGCCGTCGGGCTCGGGAAAGACGACGCTGCTGATGATCCTGGCCGGCTTCGTTCGGGCCAATGCCGGTTCCATCAAGGTCGGCGGCGAGGAGATCATCACCATGCCGCCGCACAAGCGAAACATCGGCATGGTGTTCCAGAACTATGCGCTGTTCCCGCATATGAACGTCTTCCACAACATCGCCTTTCCGCTGAAGCAGCGGCGCGTGCCGGCGGCGGAAACGGCCGAACGCGTCGAGCGGGCGCTGGAGCTTGTGCAACTGAAAGGCCTCGGCCAGCGCCGCGTCGATCAACTCTCCGGCGGCCAACGGCAGCGTGTGGCTTTGGCCCGCGCCATCGTCTTCGAACCGCGCATCGTCTTAATGGACGAGCCGCTGTCGGCGCTCGACAAGAGCCTGCGCGAGCACATGCAGATCGAATTGCGCAATTTGCACCGAAGGCTGGGCATGACCACCGTCTACGTCACGCACGACCAGCGCGAGGCGATCACCATGTCGGACCGCATCGCCGTCATGAATGCCGGGCGCATCGAGCAGATCGACCAGCCGGAAGTTCTCTACGCCAGGCCCAGGACCAAATTCGTCGCCGGCTTCATCGGCGAATCCAGCTTCATTCCGGTCGAATGCCGCAATGGCGGCGTCTGGCACGAAGGCGGCAAGCTGCGCATGAAGGATCCAATGCCGTCTGCCGGCCGGCATTTGATGGTGGTGCGGCCGGAGAAGCTGCGCGTGATCGCCGGCGAACCCGCGGGCGACGTCAATACCCTGCCGGCAACGGTCGGCGACGTGATCTATCAGGGCGACAGCTTCGTCTGCTACGCGACGCTCAAGGACGGCCGGCAGGTGATTTTGCGCGACTATTGCCGTTCCGACGTCCTGGCAAGACTGCCATCGCCGGGCGAGCCGATCACGCTCGGCATCGATGCGCAGGATGTCGTGCTGGTGGCCCACCAATGAGTGTCGCATCCGCCAGCCTCGATCATGACGGTCGGTCCGGTGGGGCGCTCAATGCCGATGCCTTGCGCGCCGATGCCCGGCGGGAATCGCATGGCACGCTCGCGCTTCTGTCGCCCGGGCTGTTGCTGGTCTTCGCCGTCATCATCGTGCCGATCGGCTGGCTGTTCTGGCTTTCGCTGTTCGACGAGACCGGTCAGCTCAGCGCTTCCAACTATGCCCGCTTCTTCGAGCAGGCCTCTTACATCAAGACCTTCGTCACCACTTTCAAGGTGGCCTTCGTGGTCACCGGCGCCTGCGTGCTGTTCGGCTATCCGCTGGCCTATATGCTGTCGCAGCTGCCGCGCCGCGCCGCCGGGGTCTGCCTGATCTTCGTCATCCTGCCGTTCTGGACCTCGGTGCTGGTGCGCACCTATGCCTGGCTGGTGATCCTGCAGCGCAAGGGGCTGGTGAACACGTGGTTGATGGATCTCGGCGTCATCTCCCAGCCGCTGCCGCTCGCCAACAATTTCGCCGGCGTTGTGATCGGCATGACCCACATCATGCTGCCCTTCCTGGTGCTGCCGCTTTATGCGTCTATGAAGAGCATCGACACCGACTGCCTGCGCGCCGCCATGAATCTCGGCGCCAGCCCCTCGGCCACCTTCCGGCAGATATTCCTGCCGCTGTCGCTGCCGGGCTTGGCCTCGGGCGTGGTCATCGTCTTCGTGCTCTGCCTCGGCTTCTTCGTCACGCCGGCGCTGATGGGCGGCGGCAAGGTCATCATGTGGGCGATGCGCATGGAACAGACCACAAGCCTCTATTCCAACTGGGGCGCGGGGGCGGCGCTCGGCGTCGTGCTGCTCGCCGTCACGCTGGCGCTGCTCGGCCTGTTCCACCGGCTGCTCGGCGCCCGCGCCACCGGAGTCTGGAGCCGGCGATGAGCATGGAAAACGCCCTGCCCATCTCGCATCGGCAACGCCTCTGGCTCTACGCGCTCGGCGGCCTCGTCATGCTGTTCCTGATCGCCCCGTCGGTGATCATCGTCATCATGTCCTTCTCCGGCTCGTCGCTCTTGCAGTTCCCGCCGCAGGAATGGTCGTTGCGCTGGTATGAAGCCTATTTCGGCTCGCTCGAATGGCGCGACGCCACCATCGTCTCGGTCAAGGTTGCGGTGATGACGGCGGTCGTCGCAACGCTGCTCGGCACCGCCGCGGCCTACGCCATCAATGCCCGCACGCTGCGGCTGACGGGCGTCATCAACGCGCTGCTCACGGCATCGCTGATCATCCCGGTCATCCTGATCGGTATCGGCACCTTCTTTCTCTATGCCCGGATCGGCCTCAACAACACGCTGACCGGCCTCGTCATCGCGCACACGGTGCAGGCGCTGCCGCTGGTCGTGCTGACCGTGCTTTCGGGGCTGAGGTCCTACGACATGAACCAGGAGATGGTGGCGCGCAGCCTCGGCGCTGGCCGCTTCTCCGCCTTCTTTCAGGTCACCATGCCGCAGATACGCTTCTCGATCGTCTCGGGCGCGCTGTTCGCCTTCATCACCTCCTTCGACGAGGTGGTGGTGTCGCTGTTCATCTCGGGCGGCGAGACCACGACGCTGACGCGCCGCATGTTCAATGCGCTGCGCGATCAGATCGATCCGACGATCGCCGCCATTTCGACTTGCCTGATCGTGCTATCGATCGTTTTGTTGTCCGCCGCCCAGCTTTTCGGCCGCGGACGTTGAATTCAGGGATACCTTAAACAGCATGCGTGACTTCCAGTTTCCCGGCCGCTCGCCGGTCCGCGCCACCGAGGCCATGGCCGCGACCTCGCATCCGTTGTCGACGCTTGCCGCTATCGACATGCTGCGCTCCGGCGGCAACGCCATGGACGCCGCGGTTTGCGCGGCCGCGGTGCAGGCCGTGGTCGAACCGCAATCGACCGGCATCGGCGGCGACTGCTTTGTGCTCTATTGTCCGAAACGGCAGGGCGAGGTGATCGCCTTCAACGGCTCCGGCCGCGCACCCGCCGCCGCGACCGTCGACTGGTACCAGGACAAGGGATTCAGCGAACTGCCGAAGCAGGGCCCGCACGCGGTTACGGTTCCCGGCGCCGTCGACGCCTGGTGCCGGCTGCTGGAAGATCATGGCCGCAAGGGCATTGAAGACGCGCTCGCCCCGGCCATCCGTTACGCGGAAGAAGGCTATGTCGTGCACGATCGTGTCGCCTTCGACTGGGAAGATCCCGAGACCGACCTGTCGGCCGACGAGGTGGCGACGCGCATCTTCCTGCCGGGCGGCAAGCCCCCAAAGCCGGGCGACATCCACCGCCAGCCGGAGCTGGCGGAGACCTTGCGCGTCATCGCGAAAAAAGGCCGCGCCGGTTTCTATGAAGGCGCAGTCGCCGACGATCTGGTCGGCCGGCTGCGCGCGCTCGGCGGCCTGCACACGCTCGACGATTTCGCCGCCACCAAGGGCGACTACCGGACCCCGGTCAGTACCTCGTATCGCGGTCACGGCATTCACCAGATGCCGCCCAACAACCAGGGCCTGACCGCGCTTTTGATGCTGAACCTGCTCTCGGGCTTCGATCTCGGCAAGCTCGATCCCGAGGGCGCTGAGCGTCTGCATCTCGAGATCGAGGCGGGCCGGCTCGCCTATCAGGATCGCGATGCGTTCTTCGCCGACCAGGACCATGTCGACGTGCCGGTGAAGGCGCTGCTCTCCGGCGCCTATGCCGATAGCTTGCGCGCCGCGATCGATCCCAAGCGCGCCATGACGCATCTGCCGCGCCTCGATCTTCCGGGCAGCGACACGGTCTATATCAGCGTCGTCGACCGCGACCGCAACGCGGTAAGCTTCATCAACTCGACCTATTATTCCTTCGGCAGCGGTGTCGTCGGTCCGAAGACCGGGGTCGTGCTGCAGAACCGTGGCTCCAGCTTCCGCCTCGATCCGAAGCACCCGAACGCGATCGCGCCCGGCAAGCGGCCGATGCACACGATCATGCCGGGCATGATGACCAAGGATGGCCGCGCCCTGATGCCCTTCGGCGTCATGGGCGGCGGCTATCAGCCCTTCGGTCATGTGCATCTTTTGACCAACATGATCGACTTCGGCATGGACCCGCAGCAGGCGATCGACGCGGCCCGCGTCTTCTACAACCACGACGTCGTCGAGGCCGAGCGAAGCGTGCGCGCCGATGCGATCGAAGGTCTGCGTCGGCTTGGCCATCAGGTGGTCGAGTCCGGTCATCCGCTGGGCGGCGGGCAGGCGGTGCTCATCGATTGGGAAAAGGGCACGCTGACCGGCGCTTCCGATCCGCGCAAGGACGGCCTGGCGCTCGGATATTGAGAAGGCCTTTGCTGGACATCGGCCGATCGTTCGAAACATAGTCTGGAACCATGACAAACAGCGAAAACGCCACCGATCTTGCCCATCGCCTTGCACCCGGAGCCGACAACGCGCCGGCCATCGCCGCGCCCGAACGGACGGCCCTCTCGCATGGCGGACTGCGCCGCCTGATCGGCGATACCGTGGCGCGCTTGAACGCGCTGGGCATCGGCCGTGGCGATCGGGTCGCCATCGTGCTGCCCAACGGCCCGGAGATGGCCACGGCTTTCATCGCCGTGGCGGCCGCCGCGTCCACCGCGCCGCTCAATCCGGCCTACCGGGTCGACGAGCTCGATTTCTATCTGAGCGATATCGGCGTCAGGGCGATCCTCGTCGGCAAGGACGAGCAGGGCCCTTCGGTCGAAGTCGCCGGGCGCCTCGGCATCCCCGTGCTGCGGCTGGTGGTGCCGGAAGGCGCGCCGGCCGGCGCCTTCACGATCGAGGGCGATCCGGTCAGATCGCCGATCGCATCCGGGCTGGCCGCCGATGGCGATGTCGCACTTCTTCTGCACACATCCGGCACCACCTCGCGTCCGAAACTGGTGCCGCTCAGCCACGCCAACCTCGCCGCCTCGGCAGCCCATATCGGGGCGACGCTCGGCCTGACGCCGGCCGACCGCTGCCTCAACATCATGCCGCTGTTTCATATCCACGGCCTGATCGCCGCGGTGCTGTCCTCGCTCGCCGCCGGCGGCAGCGTCTTCTGCACGCCGGGTTTCAATGCGCTGCGTTTCTTCCAGTGGCTCTCCGAGGCCAAACCCAGCTGGTACACCGCGGTGCCCACCATGCACCAGGCGATCCTGCCGCGCGCCGCCCGCAATCCCGAGCAGCTTGCCGAGGCGAAGCTGCGCTTCATCCGCTCTTCCTCGGCGTCATTGCCGGCGCAGGTCATGGCCGAGTTGGAAAAGACCTTCGGCTGCCCGGTGATCGAGGCCTATGGCATGACCGAGGCCGCGCATCAGATGGCGTCCAACCGCCTGCCGCCCGGACTGCGCAAGCCAGGCAGCGTCGGCGCGTCGGCCGGACCGGAAGTCGCCGTCATGGCGCCGGACGGGCGGCTGCTCAAGGCCGGCGAGATCGGCGAGATCGTCATTCGCGGCCCCAACGTCACCGCCGGCTACGAAAAGAACCCGGACGCCAATGCCAGCGCCTTCGCCCATGGCTGGTTCCACACCGGCGACCAGGGCGTGCTCGACGAGGACAGCTACCTGCGCGTCACCGGCCGGCTGAAGGAGATCATCAATCGCGGCGGTGAAAAGATCTCGCCGCTCGAGGTCGACGACGTGCTGATGGATCATCCGGCGGTGGCGCAGGTCGTCACCTTCGCCATGCCGCATGACAAGCTGGGTGAAGAGGTCGCGTCCGCAGTCGTGCTGCGCGAAGGCCAGAGCGCCAGCGAGGCCGACATCCGCGGCTTTGCGTCGACCCGGCTCGCCGACTTCAAGGTGCCGCGCAAAGTGGTGATCCTCAATGAAATCCCGAAGGGCGCCACCGGCAAGCTGCAGCGCATCGGTCTCGCGGCAAAACTCGGGCTCGGCTGATGCGCATTGCAGTCTTTGGCGCTGGCGCCATCGGCGGCTATCTTGCCGCCAAGCTGGCGATCGCCGGCAATGTCGATCTTTCGGTCGTGGCGCGCGGCGCGCATCTGGAGGCGATCAAGGCCGACGGCCTTCGCCTGATCGAGGACGGCAAGGAAACGGTTGGCGTGGTCCGCGCCGCTGCCCACGCCGATGAACTCGGCGTGCAGGACTATGTCGTGCTGGCGCTGAAGGCGCATTCGGTCGGGCCTGCGCTTGACCAGATAGCACCGCTGCTCGGGCCGGACACCGCCGTCGTCACCATGCAGAACGGCGTGCCATGGTGGTATTTTTACGGGGCCGGCGGCGCGCTCGAGGGCACGCGGCTCGACGCGGTCGATCCAGGTGGTGCGATCTGGGAGCGCATCGGCCCGCAGCGCGTCATCGGCTCCGTCGTCTATCCGGCCGTGGAGGTCGACGCGCCCGGTCTGATCCGGCATGTCGAGGGAACGCGCTTTTCGCTGGGCGAGCCGTCCGGCGAGAAGAGCGAGCGAGTGACCGCGCTTGCCCGCGAAATGGTCAAGGCCGGGCTGCAGGCGCCGGTGCGCGAGGACATCCGCTCGGAAATCTGGGTGAAGCTCTGGGGCAACCTCTCCTTCAACCCGATCTCGGCCCTGACCGGCAGCACGCTCGCGGCCATCGTCGCCGACGAAGGCACGCGCGCCACCGCCCGCGCCATGATGCTGGAAGCGCAGGCGATCGGCGAGCGCCTCGGCGTGCGTTTCCTCATCCCCGTCGACCGGCGCATCAAGGGCGCCGGCGATGTCGGCGAGCACAAGACCTCGATGCTGCAGGACCTCGAGCGCGGCCGTCCGATGGAGATCGACGCGCTGGTCACGGCCGTGCAGGAGCTCGGCCGCCTGACCGGCCAGCCGACGCCGACCATCGACACCGTGCTGGCGCTGGTGCGCCGGCTGGCGATCGAGCGCGGGTGTTATTCGCTCTTGTAGTTTGTTCCGGTTTTGTTCTAGTCTGATTCTTTGGACGATATCCGAAAGGGATCAGCCATGAACGAACAACCGTGGTTCGGGATCGACAATAAGGGCCAAGCCTTTTTCAGCTTCAGCGATCCGATCCCGGAGCCTAAGCGGGCCAAAGAGCCGCATCTGTTTTATGGCGCCTTGGTCGAAAAGCCCACCAACGACCTGCTGGCAAAGCAAGGCGAGATTTACCGTCGGGAGTATGGGCTGCGTCGGGCGTGGCTGACACCAGCCGAACAGATGCACATAACTTTGATCGGCCTTGGTGATGGTAAATCCGACGATGCGGTCGATGCCGCCTGCCGCATCGGCGGCCTGATACAGGCAAAACCGTTCGACGTCTGCTTCGACCGCTTGTCTGCCTTTGGTGGTGGTGCGCTAGTGCTTCGGAGCAGTGATCATTCGCCAGCGCTGCAACAGTTCTGGCGCAAACTTTCGGCGATCGTGCACGACAGCCCGCTGCAGGATTTCGTGACCAATAGGTTAGAGCCGCATGTAACCTTGCTTCGCGACAGAGGCCGTGTGCCAAAGATCCAAGAACGGTTGGTCGAGCCTGTCAGGTGGACGGTGCGGAGCTTTGCGCTGATCCGTAGCCACAGCGGAGAGTACAAGCTGCCGGGCGCCTGGCAACTGAACGGCCAGGATGATGCGCATGCTGTCATGTGAGCATCTCAAATCGCCGTTATCGTCAACGAACAGGTGCCACCACGATCCTGACACGAATTGTCACCTGCGGAGCGACCCACCGCTGGCAGGCGGGCAATCAGTCCCTACTTGATGTCTTGTCCAAACCGGGAGGAAATCATGACCACTGCGGAAATTGCCAAGGATTTCACCGAACTCCTTAGGAAGGGCGACAGCCACAGCGCCGCCGCGAAATACAATGCCGACGACATCGTCAGCTACGAAGCCATGGAAGGCCCAATGGCCGTGTGCAACGGCAAGGAAGCCGTCAAGCAAAAGGGCGAATGGTGGGAAGCCAACCACGAGGTTCATGGCGGTTCGGTCGAGGGTCCCTACGTCAATGGCGACCAGTTCGCGCTGCGCTTCAGCTTCGACATAACGCCTAAATCGACCGGCGAACGCGTCAAGATGGATGAGGTCGGCCTCTATACGGTCAAGAACGGCAAGATCAGCGAAGAGCGGTTCTACTACTGAGGCTTGCTGGCCTTGGGCTGCGAACGCCCTTCGCAGCATGATCTAGCAATCAGGCATGGCGGCCTCGGATGATACCCAAGCCGCCATGCCCGCTTCTCAGATCGTCTTCACATAGTCCGCCAACTGGTCGGCGACCGTGCCCCAGCCGTCGAAGAACCCCATCTCCTCGTGGCTGTCGCGCGTCGCCTCGTCTCGGTGGATGGCGGTGGCGGTGTAGCGCGTGCCCTTGCCCTCCGGCGTCAGCGCGATGACCGCGGTGATGAACGGCTCGCCGGACGGCCGGTAGCCCGGCAGCAGCGCGTCGGTCCACACCAGCCGCTCGTTCGGCACGATCTCGAGATAGCAGCAATGACGGTCGCTCACCTCCTTGCCATCAGGCGATTGCATGCGTGTGCGGAACAGTCCTCCAGGCTGAAGGTCGATCTCGCAGTCGGTGATGACCCACGGCTTCGGCGTGAACCATTGCTTGACATGCTCCGGCCGCGTCCAGGCCCGCCAGAGCAACTCGCGCGGCGCGTCGAGGAAGCGCTCCAGCGTCAGGTCCAGTTTCGGGTTCGGCTTGAACGGATAGCTCACTTTTCACTCTCCTTGAGGTTCATCACATAGGCGTCGAACTGGTCGAGCCGGCGCTCCCACAGCGCGCGCTGTTCGGCGAGCCAGTTTTCCGCAAGCTTCAGCGGTTCGGGCGAAAGGCTGTAGGTTCTGACGCGCCCGGCCTTTTGCGACTGCACCAGCCCGCAACCTTCCAGCACCTTGAGGTGCTCGATGAAGGAGGGCAGCGCCATGCCGAAAGGCTCCGCCAGTTCGCTGACCGAGGCAGGGCTCCTGTTCAGCCGCTCCACCACACGCCGTCGCGTCGGGTCGGCCAGCGCGCGAAAAATGCGGTCGACGGGCAGTGGATTCTGGCTTGCTGTCTGCAGGCTCATGGCTGTTCCTTCCGGGACCGCCTGGCGGTCAGGCAATTGTTGCCCAAAAATACTTAGGAAAAAGCCTTAGTATTGGCAAGGGCCAAAATCGCACCCGGCGCAAAGCGCTGGCAAAGCTTGTGGGGCCGGCCTAGGCTTCCACCGGATTCGACACCCATCCGACAGAGGCCCCAATTGACCATCACGATGTACGGCATCACCACCTGCGACACGATCAAGAAAGCGCGCGTCTGGCTGGAGAGCCATGACGTGCCCTATCGTTTTCACGACTACCGGGCAGAGGGGATCGAGGCGGAGAGGCTGAACGGCTGGGTCGGCAAGGTCGGCTGGGAAAAGCTGCTCAACAAGGGCAGCACGACTTTTCGCGAGCTGCCGGAGGCGGACAAGGCCGGGCTGGACGAGAAGAAAGCGAAGAAGCTGATGCTCGCCAGGCCGACGATGATCAAGCGGCCGGTGCTGGAGGTGGGGGAGCGGGTGTTCGTGGGGTTCAAGCCTGAGGTTTATGAGGAGGCGGTGAAGTAGAGGCGGGACGCCGAAGCTGCCAATCTCCCCCGCAAGGGGGGAGATCGGACGTCGCCGCCGCTTTCGCAAATCGCGAGCGTTGCGCCTTTCACCTGCCCCGCAAATACCCCGCCAGCGCCACCGCATTGTTATGCGCCTCGTCATGCGCGCCGTAGAGCAACGTCACCCTGCCCTCGCGCAGCACGCCACGCAGTTGCGCCACGGCCTCCTTATTGGCGTCGAGTTCTGCCCGGTACCGCTTCTGGAACTCCGGCCAGCGCTCCGGCTCGTGGCCGAACCATTTGCGCAGCTCGTCGCTCGGCGCGATCTCCTTCAGCCATAGCGTCAATTCGGCGTCCTTCTTGCTGACGCCGCGCGGCCAGAGGCGATCGACCAGCACGCGCTGGCCGTCGGCTTTCGCCGGCGTCTCGTAAACCCGCTTGACCGCTACCTCAAAGGTCATCGTCGCACCTTCGTGGCCGAGCAATTCCGGGAAAGCCTGTCCGGCAGCCCCCACCCGGAATTGCGTAAAACAATGGGTCCTCTCAGGCCCACTCGCCCTTGCGCATCACCGGCACGCGGCTGCCGTCCTTGGCCACGCCATCGATGTCGATCTTGTCCGAGCCGATCATCCAGTCGATGTGGATGAAGCTCTTGTTGCCGCCGCGCTCGGCGATCTCGTCCTGGCTGAGCGCAGCGCCATTGACGAAGCACTTCGAATAGCACTGCCCGAGCGCGATGTGGCAGGCGGCGTTCTCGTCGAACAGCGTGTTGAAGAACAACAGCCCACTCTTCGAGATCGGCGAGGAATGCGGCACCAGCGCCACTTCGCCGAGGCGGCGCGCGCCCTCGTCGGTGTCGAGCACCTTCTTCAGCACGTCCTCGCCCTTCGACGCCTTGGCCTCGACGATCCGCCCGCCTTCGAATCGCACCGAGATCTCATCGATCAGCGTGCCCTGGTAGGAGAGCGGCTTGGTCGAGGAGACGTGGCCCTCGACGCGCCTCGCATGCGGCGTGGTGAAGACCTCCTCGGTCGGGATATTGGGATTGCAGGTGATGCCGTTCTTCGCCGTCGAAGCGCCGCCCATCCATTCATGGCCGTCCGCCAGCCCGACGGTGAGATCCGTGCCCGGCCCGCTGAAATGCAGCGCATGGAAATTGTGCTCGTTGAGCCACTTCGTGCGCTCGGCCAAGGCGGCGTTGTGCGCCTTCCAGTTGCCGATCGGGTCCTCGACGTCGACGCGCGAGGCCGAGAAGATGGCGTCGGCGAGCTTCACCACCGCGACGTCGTCCGGCTCGCCCGGAAACACCTGGCGAGCCCAGGCGAGGTCGGGATAGGCGACGATGTTCCAGTTGATGTCGAAGCCGGTGATCTTCTCCAGCGCCGGCTGGTAGGCCATCGAGTTCGCCTTGTTGGCGCGAGCCACCTTGGCCGGATCCTGTGACGAGAGCAGCGACGGGTCCTCGCCGCGCACCGCAAGCCGCGCCGCATTGTTGGAAAAGGCTTTCGCCATGCCCTCGTAAAGCCAACCGGCGGCGCGGTCGAAACCGGCATCGGCACCGTAGCGGAAGCGCGCCAGCGTGATCTCGTCGTCGTTGAAGATCGGCGTCACCAGCCCGGCGCCGGCCTTATAGGCGTGCTCGACGATGCGGCGCGTCAGCGGCAGCGCCGCGATCGACGAGGTCAGCACCAGGTCCTGCCCGGGCTGCAGCTGCAGCCCGACCTTGACGGCGACTTCCGCCAGCCTGTCGAGCTTCACCGGGTCGATGCTTGCCGAAACGCCGCGCGAATGTGTGGTCATGGTCCTGCCTGCCGTTTGTTGGAGTCTGGTTCTTACATAGACCGCTGCGGTTGGCCTTTCCACCGCGATCGACTGGGCCTGATCAGAGCCTGATCCCGAAAAGTGTGTAGCGGTTTTCGGAAAAGATCATGCTCAAACGAACTCAGGCAGCGCTGTCCAGCGCCCGGAACTGCGCCATGGTCGCCTCGATCTCTTCGCGGATCCAGGCCTTGAAGTCACGCACCTTGCGGCTTTCGCTTTTGGTGGCCGAGGTCACCAGCCAGTAGCCGAGCCCACTTTCGGCCCTGACGCCGAAGGGCGCGACCAGCCGGCCGTCGGCCAGCGCGTCGGCGGTGAGCAATTGCCAGGCAAGCATCACGCCATGACCGGCGATCGCCGATTCCAGGCAAAGCATCGGATCGGTGAAGCGCGCCCCCTTCTGGAAGGTGACCGGCTCGACGCCGGCCGCCTCGAACCAGCCGTCCCAGCTGAACATCGCCCGCTCGTCGGTGATGGCGCAGGTCTGCGCCAGATCGCCGATCGATTTCAGCCTGGCCGCGATCGAGGGCGCGCAGACCGGAAACACTTCCTGGGCAAGCAGAAGCTCGGCGCGGTCGCCCGGCCATTTGCCGTCGCCGAGCCGGATGGCGATATCGATGTCGGACCGATCGAGATCGGCGACCCTGGCCGAGGCGTCGATGCGCAAAAGCACGTTCGGATGCCGCGCGAAATGCCGCGACAGCCTGGGCAGCAGCCATTTCGAGGCGAAGGCCGGCGCCACCGAGACGACCAGCGTGCACTCGTTGGCCTCGTCGGCCAGCGCCACCGCTTGCGCGAGCTCGCGGAAGCCGGCGCTGAGCCGTGCCGTGAAGGCGGCGCCGAACTCGGTCGGCACGAGCCCGCCCGGCGTGCGTTCGAACAGCGCCTGTCCGAGCTGCTTCTCGGTGCGCTTGACCTGCTGGCTGACGGCGCTGACCGAGACGCTCAGCTCTGCCGCCGCTGCCGCCAGCGATCCCAGCCGGGCGACGGTTTCCACGGCGCGCAAGCCATTGAGGTGGACGCGATTGAGCATTGCCATTCAGTTTTTCTAAAGCGCATGGATCGAAATCTCAATTGAAACCCGACAGGAAAGGGCAGAATTTAACAGGAACAGCCTTGAGCCATGAGGTGGCCCATGAAGATTTTATCCTTGCTGAAAGGGCTTTCGGGCGCCGAGGGGAGGCCGCGCGACGACGATGAGATCGCGCGCTGGGTCATCGATCCGCTGTCGCATCCGGTGCTCGACACCATGTCCGAGCGTGAGCTCGGCGACATGCCCTTCCGGCTGACGGCGCGCCGCACGGCTTATGAGACCGCGAGGCCGGCCCGTCTCTGAGGCTACGCAGCTCAGAGCGGGGCCGTGCTGGCCCAACGCAAACGCATTGTTTCGCCGCAGCGCACACTTATTGTGCGCCGCAATGAACGCCTCGCCATCTCTCCAGCGTCTTGCCCCACTGCGTCTTGCTCTCGCCGGCATGGTCGCGCTCGCCGTCGCCCAAGGCATCGGCCGCTTCGTCTATACGCCGATCCTGCCGGGCATGATGGAAGGGCTGCACTTGACGCCAGCCGATGCCGGCTGGATCGCTTCCGCCAATTATCTCGGCTACCTCATCGGCGCGTTTGCCGCGGCCGGCGACTGGGCACACGGGCGCGAGCGTCTGCTGATGTTCGCCGGCCTTGCGGCCACCGCCGTGCTCGCGGGCCTCATGGGGCTCAACGAGACGATGGCCGCATTCCTCCTCATCCGCTTCCTCGCCGGCCTCGCCAGCGCCTTCGTCATGGTGTTCATGGCCTCGATCGTCTTCAGCCATCTGGCGGAGGCCGGCCGCGGCGATTTGCAGGCGCTGCATTTCGGCGGCGTCGGCGTCGGCATCGCCGTCTCCTCCGCGCTGCTCGCGATCCTCGTCTCCGAACACGCGGATTGGGCCGCCGGCTGGCTATGGTCCGGAGCGCTTTCGGCGATCGGCCTCATCGTCGTCATGCTGCTCGCCGGCTCGACCACGCCGGCCAATGGCGTTGATGGCCCCGAGCCGGCGTTGCCGAAGGACAGGTCGCTGGCGAAAATGATCGTTGCCTACGGGCTGTTCGGCTTCGGCTATGTGGTGACGGCCACCTTCCTGGTCGCCATCGTGCGCCAGGGCGGCGGCGGGCGGGTCTTCGAGGCCACCGTCTGGATGGTCGCCGGCCTTGCCGGATTTCCCTCGACCTGGTTCTGGCAGAAGCTTGCCGGCCGGATCGGACTCTACGCCGCTTACGCTGCGACCTGCCTGATCGAGGTGGTCGGCGTCACCGCCAGTGTCGCCGTCAAGGGCGCCGCCGGACCGTTGATTGCCGGCGTCCTGCTCGGCGGCACCTTCATCGCCATCACGGCGTTGGGCATACAGATGGGCAGGCAGCTTGCGCCACGGGCGCCGCGCCGCATCTTCGCGGTGATGACGGCCGCCTTCGGGCTCGGCCAGATTGTCGGCCCGATCGCCGCCGGCCTGCTCGCCCAGGCGTCGGGCAATTATACGCTTGCCTCTATCATGGCGGCGGCCGCGCTGCTCGCCTCCGGCATCATTGCCTGGTCGGCCGCGCCAAAATCGCCATGATTTGCGGCCTTGTTCGGTGCTGGGCATCGGGGCAGGGCATTTTCTTTCCCCCTAATGTGTGACCTTATGCCCGCCGAACAGCAACGCCGCTGACTTGCGGTCAGAACGAGGAAACCCGCCACAGTGTTCGTATCCTTCTTCCCGCAGCCGAAGCTCTTCTTCACATCGGCCGCCGTCTGGAGCCTTGCCGCGATCCTGTTCTGGTTCTTCGGAGGAGAGCAGTTGGGTGGCGTCCTGGGCTTTCCCCCGGCCGCGGCCGGCGCCCCGCCCATCATCGGCATCGCGGTCCTCTGGTCCAAGCCCTTCCTGTGGTTCTACCTTTACTTTGCGGCCTGCGTGGTGATCTTCTACGCCTTCTGGAGCTGGTACGCCCCGCACCCGTGGCAGAACTGGTCGATCCTGATGACCGCCGTCATCCTGTTCTTCATCTACTTCAACGTTCAGGTCTCGGTTGCGGTCAACAATTGGTATGGCCCGTTCTTCGACTATGTTCAGGGCCTGATGTCGGGAACGACTCCCTCGACCAACGCAGAATTCTACAAGGGGTTGGCCGATTTCTCCTGGCTGGCGCTGGTCGGCATGAATGTGCAGGTGGTCAATGCCTTCATCGTCAGCCACTGGATCTTCCGCTGGCGCACCGCGATGAACGATTACTTCATGGCCAATTGGGGCCGGCTGCGCCACATCGAGGGCGCCTCGCAGCGTATCCAGGAAGACACGATGCGTTTCTCGCAGATCATGGAGGATTTGGGCTCGACCTTCGTTCAGTCGATCATGACCCTGATCGCCTTTCTGCCGGTCCTGATTCAGCTGCAGGCTCACATCACCGAGTTGCCGATCATCGGCGCGGTTCCGCAACCGCTGGTCGTTGCCGCATTGGGCTGGTGTCTGTTCGGAACGATTTCCGTCATGGTGGCGGGTCTCAAGCTGCCGGGCCTGCAGTTCCGCAACCAGCGCGTCGAGGCAGCCTATCGCAAGGAACTCGTCTACGGCGAAGATCATCCCGACCGGGCTCAGCCGGCGACGACGACACAATTGTTCACCAATGTCCGTCGCAATTATTTCAAGCTCTATTTCCACTACATCTATTTCAACATTGTTCGTTACACCTACCTGCAGGCCGACAACATCTTCTCGCTGCTGATCCTCGGGCCTTCGCTGGTCGCGCACAAGATCACGTTCGGCGCCCTGAACCAGATCTCGAACGCGTTCGGCAAGGTGACGAATTCGCTGCAGTTCCTGTTGAATTCCTGGTCGACGATTGTCGAACTGCAGTCGGTGCATAAACGTTTGCGTGCCTTCGAGGCGACGCTGCAAGGCGAACAACTGCCGGCTATCGATCAGCATTATCTGGAACGCGAGCGGGCTGGCATGCGCCCCGAAGATCAGCCGGTAAGTTAGGGCGCGGTTATATCCGGTCGTCAGCCGCCGGCGGTTGCCTGTTTTTGGTCGGCGCGCTGCCTCGCGACATAGTCGCGAAAACTGATGCATTCGACTTGCTGCATCACGCAGACCTCGCCGGCGAAGCGCTCCAGCGCGTTCCAATAGGCGCCGTTGTTCATCAGCGTGAAGTGGAAGCCGAGTTCCAGCGGCAGGCGCTTGCCGTTATATTCGGCATCGAAGGCGGCGCGGAACGCCTGATAGGCGCGCTCGGCAAATGCGTCCGCCATGGCCGGCTTCTCGGTGCCGGCTGAGTGACGGACATAGAGATTGTAGTCCATGGCGACCACCGGCTTGGCTTTCGGTCCCTCCGGGATAAGCGGCAGGGCGAAGCGGGTCGTGCCGCTCAGCGTCGGCGGCACGGTCGGCCCGTTCGAGACCGCGCTGGCGTCATATTGGAAGCCAGCCTCGGGCAGGGCCTCGTAAAGCGCCTTGCCGGTCGAGAGATAGGGCGCGCGGAACCCGACCAGCGCAGATTGCGCGAAATCGCGCCAGCCGGCCGGTTCCGGAATGCCGTTGATCGCATAGGCGTTTTCGAAAATGCGCCGCACGGATGCGAATTCGGCAAGCCAGTCGGCCTTGCCCCAGTCCTTGCCGTCGAAATGGCCGCAGGCATGGCTGCCTATGTCGTGGCCTTCGGCCGCGGCCAGCCTGACCTGCTCGAGCCGGTCCGCGACATCCTGTTTCGAGGCGCCGAAGCCGACATTGGATTTGCCGGCGGCCTTGCCGGGGCCGGCATAGTCCCGCCGCGTCTCCGGCGAGAGCAGGAAGACGCAGGATAGGAAATAGGTGAAATGCGCGCCCGTGCGCTTCGCCAGGGCCCGGCTCCGCTGCCATTGCGAGATCTCGCGGGCGGCGTCGAAAGAGATCAGCACGACCTGCTTGGGCCTAGGTGGCGAAACGGCTGGCGATCTTGGCGGATCGGCGAAGGCTGCATTGGCCGAGGCGAGCGAGGCGAGACTGAATGCAAGGACGCGGTACGAACGAAGCATTGGCAACCTTTGGGAGGATCTATCCTGCCGATCCGAAGCCGGCTATCGCTCAATTGTGGCACCGGTACGATCCGGGAAGGCTTTGAGGCAGCGGGGACTGCGCGCCGATTTTCCAGCCCGCCCCCTTCCATGCCGACAAAATTTCGCTAAAACGCGGGGCTCAAGAAGCGCCCCCTTCCGGGGCAGCAATGGTTTTGATTGATGTCGGACGACAGTTTTATCCGCGAAGTCAACGAAGAGATTCGTCGCGAGCAGGCGCAGGCGCTGTGGGATCGTTTTGGTCCGGCCATTCTCGGCCTCGCCATCCTGATCGTGCTGGGAACGGCGGCCGTCGTCGGCTATCGCTATTGGGACGAGAGCCGCGCCAACCGTTCAGGCGATGCCTTCTCGCAGGCCCTCAAGCTCGCCAATGACGGCAAGAACGACGAAGCGATCGCCGCGCTCGACCAACTGGAGAAGGACGGCTACGGCGCTTATCCGCTGCTCGCACGCATGCGCGCCGCGACGGTCAAGGCCGACAAGGGCGACGTCGACGGCGCGGTCAAGGATTTCGACGAGGTCGCCGCCGACAACGCCATTCCCGCCGGCATCCGCGACATCGCGCGGCTGAGGGCAGCGCTGCTGCTCGTCGACCACGGCTCTTACGCCGATGTCTCCAGCCGCATCGAGGCACTGACCGCCGACACCAATCCGCTGCGCCATTCGGCGCGCGAGGCGCTCGGCCTTGCCGCCTGGAAGGACGGCAAGTCGGCCGACGCGCTCAAACTGTTCGACCAGATCTCTTCGGACGACGCCGCCCCGCGCAATGTGCGCCAGCGGGCGCAGCTGATGTCCGAGCTGATCCGCGGGTCGGGCAACGCGTCGTGATCTTGGATGTCGTTCAAAGTCGCCATCATCGGCCGGCCTAACGTCGGCAAATCGACTCTTTTCAATCGGCTGGTCGGAAAGAAGCTGGCGCTTGTCGACGACACGCCGGGCGTGACGCGCGACCGCCGCGTCCATGCCGCAAAACTCTACGATCTCCATTTCGACGTCATCGACACCGCCGGCTTCGAGGACGCGGCCGCCTCGACACTGCCCGGCCGCATGCGCCAGCAGACCGAGATCGCCATCCGCGAGGCCGACCTCATCTTCTTCACGGTCGACGCCAAATCCGGCCTGATGCCCGACGACCGCACCTTCGCCGAGGTGGTGCGCAAATCCGGCAAGCCGGTGGTGCTGGTCGCCAACAAGGCCGAGGCGCGCGGCGCTCAAGGGGGACTGCTGGAAGCCTGGGAGCTCGGCCTTGGCGAGCCGATCCCCGTCTCGGCCGAGCACGGCCAGGGCATGCCCGACCTGCGCGACGCGGTGGTCGAAGCCTTGGGCGAAGAGCGCGCGCTCGGCGAGGATGAAGACGACAGCGATGAGATCGCCGCCAGCGAGGTGCTGATCGGCGAGGACATCGCCGACCCGGACGCCGAGCCCGCCTATGACGACACCAAGCCGCTGCGCATCGCCGTCGTCGGCCGCCCCAACGCCGGCAAGTCGACGCTGATCAACGCGCTGATCGGCGAGGAGCGGCTGCTCACCGGCCCGGAAGCGGGCATCACGCGCGATTCAATCTCGGTCGACTGGGACTGGCGCGGCCGCAGGATAAAACTGTTCGACACCGCCGGCATGCGGCGCAAGTCGAAGGTGCAGGAGAAGCTCGAGAAGCTCTCGGTGCAGGACGGCCTGCGCGCCATCCGCTTCGCCGAGATCGTCATCATCGTGCTCGACGCCACCATTCCCTTCGAGAAGCAGGACCTGCAGATCGCCGACCTCATCATCCGCGAGGGCAGGGCGCCGGTGATCGCCTTCAACAAATGGGACCTGATCGACAACCCGCAGGAGCTGCTGGCCGAGCTGCGCGAGAAGACCGGACGGCTCTTGCCGCAGGTGCGTGGCATCCAGGCGGTGACGGTCTCGGCCGAGACCGGGCGCGGCCTCGACAAGCTGATGGAAAGCGTCATCAAGACGCACAGGGTGTGGAACAGCCGCGTCTCCACCGGCAAGCTCAACCGCTGGCTGGAAGGCATCCTGGCGCATCACCCGCCGCCCGCCGTCGCCGGCCGCCGGCTGAAGATCAAATACGTCACCCAGGCCAAGACTCGGCCGCCGGGCTTCGTCGTCTCCTGCTCGCGCCCGGACGCGATGCCGCAATCCTATGTCCGCTACCTGACCAACAGCCTGCGCGAAGCCTTCGACATGCCCGGCGTACCGATCCGCATGGCGCTGCGGACGTCCGACAATCCGTTTGCGGGTCGGGCGAAGAAGCGGTGACCGTTATCTCTGTCGCGGGGTAAAACTCTCGCAACGCTGGCGGGACAGCACCCCCCTCTGCCCTGCCGGGCATCTCCCCCGCAAGGGGGGAGATTGGCAGCTTGGGCGTGCCGCTCTTCTTACAACGTTGGAGAATAGCGAAAGCCCGCGCGACATCTGATCTCCCCC
>CCNB01000045.1:77660-84519 GCA_000824785.1 Mesorhizobium plurifarium
GGACAGAGGGGGGTGTGACGGAACGCGACGCTGGCTACCCTGCTCCCGCCCCACCTGTCCGAAAAATTTACGCGACCTCTCGCAGTCCCTCATTGGTCCGCGCCCCCTCCGGCAGCGTCTCCACCGCCGCCTGCAGCAATATCTCCGCCAGCCGGGCCGCCACCGGGTCGAGCTCGGCGTCCTTCTGGTGCAGGTGCAGCGCCATCATCGGCAACGCCGGCAGCCCGAGCACGCCCGGCGCGATCGCCCTGACATTGGCCGGCAGGCCGATATCGGTGCGGATCGTGAGACCCAGTCCCGCCGCCACCGCCGCCCAGATGCCGCCGAGGCTGGGGCTCGAGAAAGCCATGCGCCAGGGCATGCCTGCGCGGTCAAGCGTTTCCGTCGCGACAGTACGCAACAGGCAGGGCGCCTCGAACACCACCAGCGGCAGCGGCTCGCCATTGGGCCGACCTGCCTCGATCGGCTTCGCCGGGCCGATCCAGCGCGCCGGCACGTCGGCGACATGCCGGCTGTAGGGCAGCGTCGTGCCGTCATGCCAGGCGAGCGCGATATCGAGATTGCCTGACAGGACGCGCTCGGCCAGGTCATGGCTGCGTCCGATTCGCGCTTCGATGCGGACCTTCGGATGGGCGCGGGCAAAGCGGCCGAGCACGTCAGGCAGCACGGCCTCGCCGAAATCCTCCTGCAGGCCGAGCCGCACCCAGCCCTCCAGCTCGACGTCGCGGATGGCGGAGGCCGCCTCGTCGTTGAGCTCGATCAAGCGCCGCGCGTAGCCGAGCATGGTCTCGCCGGCTTCGGTCAATGCCAGGCCGCGCCCCGCCTTGCGGAAGATCGGCGTATCCGCCTGCTCTTCGAGCTTCTTCAATTGCGCGCTGACGGCGGACGTCGAGCGCCCGAGCCGTTCGGCCGCCTTGGCGAAGCTGCCCAGTTCCATGCCGGTGACGAAGGTTCTGAGGACATCGAGGTCGAACGTGACGCGGCGCATGAGATTGTCCTGATTTTCAGGATTATCGCTCAAAAACTTCCTGGTTTTATGGATTAAGCTATGGCGCTACATCCCGTCCGTCAAGCCGCCAGCCGGCCGTCACGGGAACGGAACCATGTCCGCCATCGTCACACGAAACGACTGTCAGTCGCCTGATGCGCGTGCCGGCGCCCGCCGCGCCTTCGGCCCCAATCATCGCTGGAAGGTTCTGGGCATCGGCGTGGCCGCCAATGCCGGCTTCTCCGCCACCTTCTCCGGCATTCCGGCGACCGCTGTGGCGATGCGCCAGGGCTACCACCTCGACAACGCCTCGCTCGGTTTGGCGCTCGGGCTGCTCGGCCTCGGCGTGGCGCTGAGCGAATTGCCCTGGGGCGTGCTCACCGACCGCTGGGGCGACCGCCGCGTGCTCCTGACAGGGCTTGGCGCCACTGCGGCCTGGCTATTCATAATGGCAATGCTCGTCGTACCGACGAAAACAGCCGTTCCCGGCGTCGCGCTGCTCTCGGCAAGCCTGCTCGTCGCCGGCCTGCTCGGCGGCAGCGTCAACGGCTCCAGCGGCCGCGCCATCATGGGCTGGTTCGGCGAGGGCGAGCGCGGCTTTGCCATGAGCATCAGGCAGACGGCGGTGCCGCTCGGCGGCGGACTGGGCGCGCTTGTCCTGCCTTCCCTGGCGCTGGCCCTGGGCTTCGCCGCGGTCTTCGGCCTGCTTGCCGCCGTCTCCGCGCTCGCGGCCTGGTTCGCCTGGCGTTGGCTGCACGAGCCGCCGGCGGGAAGCGGCGGTCACGCCGCCACCGCCGCAAGCGGGCCGGCGCCGCTACGCAACATCGAGGTGTGGCGCATCTCGACGGCAATAGGCCTGCTCTGCTTCCCGCAGGTCGCCGTGCTGACCTTCGCCTCGGTCTTCCTGCACGACTTCGCCGGCATGGGCACCTTTGTGACCAGCGCGAGCCTCGCCGCCGTGCAGACCGGCGCCATGGTGATGCGCGTCTGGAGCGGGCGCTTCACCGACCGCCACGGCAACCGCCGCCCATTCCTGAAGCTCTGCAGCGCGTTGAGCGCATTTGCCTTCCTGGTGTTGTGGCTGCTGGCGGTCTGCGCCGCCGGAGTGCCGTGGCTGCTGCCGCTGCTTCCGCTGATGGTCGTGGTCGCCGGCATATCCGTCTCGGCCTGGCACGGCGTCGCCTATACCGAGCTTGCCACGCTTGCCGGCGCCGGCCATGTCGGCACCGCGCTCAGCCTGGCCAACAGTTTCGTGTTCATCGGCTTTTGCCTGGTGCCGATCGCCATCCCGTGGATCTTGGTGGCCTTCGCATGGCCGGGCGTGTGGCTCGCGGCCGCGGTCTGCGCGGCGCTCGCCTGGCCGATCTTCCTGCGCCAGGCCTGATCCAGCCAAAGCCGATGCACCCGCCCAAGCCTGATTCCTCATCGGTCTGCTGTGAAAATTGCAAGCCGGCTTTCCTCAAACATGAAAAGAACATGATCGATGTCGTTAACCCCCCATCAAGGTTAATGCTTCATTTTGGCTCTCCGGGGTCAGTAGCGTTCTGGAGAGTTCCGTGCATCGACGCGTTTCAATGCGGCTTGCCGCCGCCGCCGTTGCGAAAAAGCGTTCCTTCCTACCTCCTTTGGTGCTCGGGCTCGGCATTTGGATCGGCTTTCCGTCGGTCGTCGCCTATCAGGATATGGCAAGCCTTATCTCCGGCCTGGAATCGTCCAACGTCCGCTGGAACGCCTATATCGAGAAATCCGCCGCCGGCTCGGTGCATGCCGCCGAAATGCCTTTCGTCGATTCCACTGCCACGGGCTCGATCTCCGGCTCCGGCGTGAATCTGCCGGGCGTCGGCACCGTCGCTTTCCGCGGCAAGGGCAACGCCGCCGGCGCGACGCCCGATGAGGACCGCGTCGTGCGCGCCGACAAGAAGGGCCGCCTCGTCCAGGTCTCGCCGGTCGCACCGCCCAAGAATTTCAGCGCCGGCTCGATTTTCGAGCGCACCTCCTCGCTGCTGCGTCCCGCGATGGACAGCGGCCTGAAGCTCACCTTCGCCAAGCCCGGCATCAAGGGCAAGGAAGTCCAGATCGCCCAGGCCTTCCATCTGCGCGAGGACAAGAAGCCGGATCCGGATCTGCCGGCCGCCCTTGTCGCGCTCGTCAACAACGACAAGCCGGACATCCTCGCCACCGCCTATGCCCAGTCCGCGCCCGACTATGCCAAGGCCTCGCCCTTCGAGGCGCTGCTGCAGGACGATCCGAACGACGGCCGCTTCATTCCGCCGATGGGCAAGGGCGACCACGCCTGGCTGCAGAATCCTTTGCCGGCGAGCGTCTTTTCCAAGCCCGAGCAGGCCTGCCTGGCCAAGGGCATCTATTTCGAGGCACGCAGCGAGCCGGTGCGTGGTCAGGCGGCGGTCGCGCAGGTGATTCTCAACCGCGTCCGCAACCCGGCTTATCCGAAGACGATCTGCGGCGTCGTCTACCAAAACGACAGCTGGTTCAACCGCTGCCAGTTTTCCTTCGCCTGTGACGGCAGGAAGAAGAGCATCACCGACCAGGCTTCCTACAAGACCGCCCAGGAGGTCGCCATGGCGGTGACCGCCGGCAAGATCTTCATTCCCGAGGTCGGCTCGTCGACGCATTACTACGCCAATTACGTTCACCCGGGCTGGGCGCGCGCCATGCAGCGCATGACCAGGATCGGGCTGCATATCTTCTATCGCACCTATGGCGGCGGCTGGAGCTGAGCCGTTTAAACGACGCCTCCGCCTGTCCGTCTGCCGGCAGCCCGCGTGCCCCGGCGGACGCGCCTTGCCGCGCGGATTCGCGCCGAGTCCTCACGCGGCCGTGAAGGGCACGATGTCGCACCTTGGTAACTAATTGATTTAACAGCGAAAAATACATCGCTTCGAAGTTCGGCCCGTGGCTTGACGGGGGCTGACCCTCTAACTATGTTGCCGGCGACTTTAGAAGCGGACGGACGGCAATCGTCTGCCCGGGCAGGGGGGTTGCGATGGCCGACAAAACCGGGCCAGACGGAACCGGAGAAACCGGCCGCGGCAGGCAGCCAGAAGCCACCATCCGCGACGACGAACTTGAGCGCCGCCGGCGCGATCTCGAAGCATCGCTTGCGACGAGACGCACGGACCGGCTCGAGGGGAAAGACGAAGCGAAAGCTGCGACCGGTTACGGTCAGGCGCTGAAACTGTCCAGCGAGTTCATCGCCGGAGTGGTGGTCGGTGTCGGCTTGGGCTGGATCATCGACCGCCTGGCGGGAACAGCGCCTTGGGGTCTGATCGTCGGCCTGTTGCTGGGCTTTGGCGCAGGTATACTCAACGTCCTGCGCTCGGCGGGACTGGCATCCGAATTCGGCCAGGGCGGCAAGCCGCGCGAGCCGAAAGAATGAAGCGGGGCGCCGCAAGGCGCTGAAGTGAACTTAAGAAGCCGGTTGTGGCTTTGACGGGGATTTAAAGTGGCTGCTGCTGACAAGGTCGATCCGATCCACCAGTTCCAGATCCATCCGATCATCCCGCTGCATATCGGCGGCTACGACGTCTCGTTCACCAATTCCTCCTTGTTCATGGTCGTGACGATCGTGCTGGCCTCGGCCTTCCTCTATATGAGCACCGCCAGCCGCGCTCTCATTCCGGGCCGGCTGCAGTCGATCTCCGAGATGGCCTATGAGTTCGTCGGCAACATGCTGCGCGATGCCGCCGGCAAGCAGGGCATGCAGTTCTTCCCGCTGGTGTTCTCGCTGTTCATGTTCGTGCTGGTCGCCAATTTGATCGGCCTGTTCCCCTACTTCTTCACCGTCACCAGCCATATCATCGTCACCTTCACCCTGGCGATCCTGGTCATCGGCACGGTCGTCGTCTACGGCTTCGCCAAGCACGGCTTTGGCTTCCTCAAGCTGTTCGTGCCGCATGGCGTGCCAGGTTATCTCCTGCCGCTGGTGGTGGCGATCGAAGTCATCTCCTTCGTCTCGCGCCCGGTCAGCCTCTCGGTTCGTCTTTTCGCGAACATGCTGGCCGGCCACATCACACTGAAAGTGTTCTCGGGCTTCGTCGTCAGCCTCAGCGCGCTGGGCGCCGTCGGCATCGCCGGCTCGGTCCTGCCGCTTGCCATGGCGGTCGCGCTCTCCGCGCTCGAACTGCTGGTCGCCTTCCTGCAGGCCTATGTCTTCGCGGTGCTGACCTGCATGTATCTGAACGACGCGCTGCACCCGAGCCACTGATCGATTTTCACCGGCGCCCCGGCGCCAGCATACCCAACGTACCAACTGCAACGAACAAGCAAACCACAGGAGTTTTGAAATGGACGCAACTGCAGCAGCTGCTATCGGCGCTGGTATCGCCTGCATCGGCATGGGCGGCGCGGGCATCGGCCTCGGCAACATCTTCGGCAGCTACCTCTCGGGCGCGCTCCGCAACCCGTCGGCCGCTGATGGCCAGTTCGGCCGCCTGATCTTTGGCTTCGCCGTGACCGAAGCTCTGGGCATCTTCTCGCTCCTGATCGCTCTGCTCCTGGTCTTCAAGTAAGATTGAGAGCTGACGAAAGGGGCCGCATGGTGCGGCCCCGTTCCATGGACAGGGGAATGAGATGTTCGTGACATCTGCCTATGCGCAAGAAACAGCGCCGGCCGCGGCCGAGGGCGATACGCATGCGGGCACGGCCGTGCCCGCCGCGGAGCATGAAGCGTTCCCGCCATTCGATGCCAAGACCTTCCCGTCGCAGATCCTGTGGCTGGTCATCACCTTCGGGCTCTTCTACCTGTTCCTGAAGCGCGTTGTGATGCCGCGTCTCGGCGGCATCATCGATGTCCGCAACGACCGCATCACCCAGGACCTCGACCATGCCGCAAGGCTGAAGGGCGAGGCGGATGCCGCCGTTGCCGCCTATGAGCAGGAACTGGCGGAGGCCAAGGCCAACGCCAACAAGATCGGCCAGCAGGCAAGCGACGCCGCCAAGGCGGAAGCCGAGGGCACGCGCAAGAAGCTTGAGGCCGAGCTCGAGAAGAAGCTTGGCGAGGCCGAGGCGAGCATCGCCTCGATCAAGGCCAAGGCGATGAAGGAAGTCGGCACGATCGCCGAGGACACCACATCGGCCATCGTCGAGGCGCTTGTCGGCGGCAAGGCCGACAAGTCCGAGATCGCGGCCGCGGTCAAATCCGCGAGCCGGTGAGGAGCGGGATCATGGACGCCACATCACTCGCCACGCTCTGGGCCACGATCGCCCTGCTCATCTTCCTCGGCGCCGTCATCTATCTGAAGGTGCCGGGCATGCTCGCCAAGTCGCTCGACGCCCGCGCGGCCAAGATCAGCGCTGAGCTCGAGGAAGCGCGCAAGCTTCGTGAAGAAGCCCAGCAACTGCTCGGCCAGTATCAGCAGAAGCGCAAGGAAGCCGAGAAGGAGGCCGCCGACATCGTCGCCGCCGCCAAGCGCGAGGCTGAGCTGCTCGCTTCCGAGGCGGCCAAGAAGACCGAGGACTATGTCGCCCGGCGCACCGCGCTTGCCGAGCAGAAGATCAGCCAGGCCGAGCGCGAGGCCGTCAGCGAAGTGCGCGCCTCGGCCGTCGACATCGCCGTCGAAGCCGCCCGCGCGCTGCTCGCCGCCAAGGTCGATGCCAAGGCCGGTGCGGACCTGTTCAAGTCGGCGCTCAATGACGTGAAGGCCAAGCTGAACTGAACTTGCGTCGAAGTTTCGAAGTCAAAAGCCGCCTGGGCAACCCGGCGGCTTTTTTGTTTTTGGGGGATGCGCGGCAGCGACGCCGCCAATCCTCCCACAAAGTGGGCTACGGCATGCGCACATTTCCAAGCGACTGGTCTCTGGCGATGGCGTGCATGGCAGCTCGGCGCATCATTGTCTAATGTAGCGCTGGTCG
>CCNB01000045.1:84529-93761 GCA_000824785.1 Mesorhizobium plurifarium
AGAGGAAAGGCGCCAAGCTTTGTTTGCCGTCGACGCTCGTCCAGCAGCGCTCCCTTCCTTTCCCTCCGGAGGGGGGAAAGGTGGCGCTGCGAAGCAGCGACGGATTGGGGGAACCACGTGGCAATCAAGCCGAGGCCTGATCAGTCACGCCTGTCACAGAAGATGTGCATGCCGTAGCCACAAGGGGGGAGATTATGCTATTCCAACCCGGCCAAACCCTCTTCCTCGACCACCTCAGCGCCACCCAGCCGGAAAGGCGCGAACGACGCCCGATGCAGCCGTGCCACCGGCCCATGCATCTCGATCGCGGTGCGGTGCCGGACCGTCGCATAGCCCATATGCACCTCGAAGCCGTAATGCTCGTGATGTCCGCCGCAGCCGCACATCATGCGGTCGCGCATCACCTTGGCGACGATCGAGGCGGCGGCGATCGACTGCGAGCGCTGGTCGCCCTTGATCAGCGCCCGGCCTTCGCAGGCGAGACCAGGCGGAACGTCGCGGCCGTCGGCCAAGGCGAGTTTCGGCTGCAAGGACAAACCCGCTGCGGCGCGACGCATCGCTTCCAGGCTGGCCTTCAGGATGTTGCTGTTGTCGATGCCTTCGGCGCTGATCGAGGCCATCGAGACGCTGAGCGCCGAGCCGAGGATCTTCAGGAACAGCGCCTCGCGCTGCAAATGGGTGAGGCGTTTGGAATCGTCGAGGCCTTCCGGGATGTTGGCGGGGTTGAGCACCACCGCGGCGGCCACCACCGGACCGGCGAGCGGACCGCGGCCTGCCTCATCCATGCCGGCGACCGGCCACAGCCCGTCGGCCATCGCCTTCGTCTCGATCGAGAAGTCGGGCTTCTCGACCATTTCAAAGAGAAGCGGAGAATCGGAACGCGCGCGAGCCATGGTGCGGCGAGGTTCGCATCGGCTCCGATTCTCCGCAAGTCCTTCCGGGTCGGATGGGGCGTCGGACCGGGAAGGCACCGTCTCACGGCCGGGGGACAAGGGCCGGACGGAATTTCGAACAAGTGACAATTCCAGACGGAAAATCGCTGTGTCTGGAAGTGCTTGGCACCGGCCGTCATGGGCCGGCGCAGATATCAAAGCAGCATCAGCTGCTCGCCGGCGCCGGAGCCTGCGACGAATTGGTCGGTGCGAAGCTGCCGTCGCTCGATATTGAGGCCCAGCCGCTTGGCGGCGATCTCGAAGCGTCGGCCGATCTGCCAGGCATAGGGGCCGGCGCCCTTCATGCGCTTGCCCCATTCCGAATCGTAATCCTTGCCGTCGCGCATCGAACGGATCAGTGACATCACATGGCGATAGCGGTCCGGATAATGCCGCAACAGCCAGTCCTTGAAGATCGGCGCCACTTCGAGCGGCAGGCGCAGGATGACGTAGCCGGCCTCCCTGGCGCCCGCGGCTCTGGCCGAATCGAGGATGCGTTCCATCTCCGGATCGTTGAGACCCGGGATGATCGGCGCCACCATCACGGATGCCGGAATGCCGGCATCCGAAAGCTGCCTGATCGCCTCCAGCCGCTTCGTCGGCGTCGACGCGCGCGGCTCCATGGTGCGGGCCAGCATGCGGTCCATCGTCGTCACCGACAGCGCCACTTTTGCAAGGCCGCGCTCGGCCATGCGCGACAGGATGTCGATGTCGCGCGTCACCAGCGCAGACTTCGTCACGATGCCGACCGGATGGCCGCGCGCCTCAAGCACTTCCAGGATCTCGCGCATGATCCGGTATTGCTTCTCGATCGGCTGGTAGGGATCGGTGTTGGTGCCGATGGCGATCGTGCGCGGCTGATAGCCCGGCTTCGACAATTCCCGGTCCAGCATGCGCGCCGCGTCCGGCTTGGCGAACAGCTTCGATTCGAAATCGAGCCCTGGCGACAGGCCCATGAAGGCATGCGTCGGCCTGGCGAAGCAATAGACGCAGCCATGCTCGCAGCCGCGATAGGGGTTGATCGAACGGTCGAAGGAAATGTCGGGTGACTCGTTGCGCGTGATGATCGTGCGCGGCTTTTCGACCTGCACTTCCGTCTTGAACGGCGGCAGTTCCTCCAGCGAGTTCCAGCCGTCGTCGAACACATGCCGGCTGACCGGCTCGAACCGGCCGGACGGGTTGATGCCGGCCGAACGACCGCGATTGCGATCGGGCCGCACGCGCATGCCGCTCTGCTCGATCATCGCATTTGCCATCTCGGCTCGTCCTGCTCCGAAAGCAGCAATATCGGCGCGTACGATCTGTTCCATTTTCGCCCTCTCCCAAGGACTGTCGGCAGGCTGTCGAATCGCTCTGTTCATGAAACTATTCCTATTTTACCGATGAGAACAAAGCAAGAACTTTTTCGCTTGGAGCGCCCAACTGGCGCTTCGCCGCGCTTTCCGCTATTCGGCTGATATGCTCAGCGTTCTCATCGAAACCTTGAACGACGAGGAGGGTCTTGCCCGCACGCTCGCCTCGCTGGTCGGCGGCGCGGTCGAAGGCGTGGTGCGCGACGTGATCGTCTGCGATCAAGGCTCGACCGACCAGACGCATCGGGTGGCGGAGCATGCCGGCTGTCATTATGTGACCGGCGGGGTCGCCGTGGGCATCGGCCAGGCCAAGGGCGATTGGCTGCTGCTTCTGGAGCCCGGTGCCAGGCTCGCCGAAGGCTGGATCGACGAGGTCGTGGCGCACACGGCGAAGCAGACCATGCCGGCGCGCTTTTCACGCGCCCGCGCCGATCGCGCGCCATTCCTGGCCCGCGTCTTTTCGGGCAACCGGGCGCTGGCCGATGGCCTTGTCATCAGCAAGCGCCAGGCGTCGGCCCTGGCAAAGAGCGCGCGCAGCGCCGAAGCCCTGGCGCGCGGCCTGGCGACCAGGCAGTTGAACGCCGAAATCTGGGTGGCGCCGCCGAAGTAAGGCCGGCTCTCCCTTCTCCCACAAGGGGAGAAGGAAGAAGCGCAACCCAGCCCAGTCAGATCCCCTCGATCTCAACCGGCATCCAGGCACTGCGGCGCCTGGCCAGGCGCTGCTCGCGCGTCTCGGTGTCGAACCAGACGGCGACCGGCTCGCGCGAGAACGACGCGCGATCGTCGAGCGCGTTGACGATGACGACCGCCGTGGCGTCGTCGCCCTGACCGGCGATTGCCGCGACATAGACGCCGCAGTCGCGGCAGACGAGATAGTCGGCGGTGCGCAGGCCGAAGCGGTAGACCTGGAGGCGATCCCTGTCCGCGACCGAGATAACCAGCCTGCCGTTCGGGTCGGCGGCCGCGCGCGAGCCATGCCGTGTGCAGAAGGAGCACTGGCAGGCGCGGATTTCCAGCGCGGCCGGATCGAGCGCTGTGGAGAAGCTCATGCGGATGTTGCCGCAATGGCAGCCGCCGCTGTGAACGGTCATGGCAAGGGTCCTTGTTCGCGGCGCAAGGTACTTTGCTGGTGCCGGCTTCGAAATGGCTGCTCGCAGGCCATAGCGCCATTTCGCCTGCGAACCGGATGCCGGCCGCTCGCTTTGCCTGCGGTTACGAGGCGGGCTTGCCGCCGCGCCGAAGATGCTCGTCCAGCCGCGGCATGATCTCGACGAAGTTGCAGGGCATGTGCCGGTAGTCGAGCTGCGCCTTGATGATGCCGTCCCAGGCATCCTTGCAGGCGCCGGGCGAGCCCGGCAGCACGAAGACGAAGGTGGCGTTGACGACCCCGCCTGTTGCCCGGCTCTGGATCGTCGAGGTGCCGATCTTGTCGTAGGAGATGCGGTGGAAGACTTCCGAAAAGCCGTCCATGCGTTTCTCGAAGATCGGCTCCAGCGCCTCCGGTGTCACATCGCGGCCGGTGAAGCCTGTGCCGCCGGTGGTGATGACGACATCGATGTTTTCGTCCTTCGACCAGCCGAGCACCTTGTCGCGGATCTTGTCGCGGTCGTCGGTGACGATGTCGCGCGCGGCAAGCGTATGGCCGGCTTGCGCGATGCGGTCGGCCAGCGTCTGGCCGGACTTGTCGTCGGCAAGGCTGCGCGTATCGGAGACCGTCAGCACCGCGATGCGCACCGGGATGAAGGGCCGGTTTTCGTCAAGCTTCGCCATCGCTCACCTCCATGCTGCGCGTCGCCGCGACGAACCAGTCGGGGTGGCGGGCGCGGATCGCGATCGCCGCGCGCTTGGCGACATTGCCGGTCTCGAACAAGCCGAAGCATGTGGCGCCCGAGCCGGACATGCGCGCGAAGGCGGCGTCGGCGCGCTTGAGCGCCTTGAGCGCCTCGCCGATCGCAGGTTCGATCGAGCGGGCGGCGCCTTCGAGGTCGTTGCGCGTCGCCTCCAGCCAGTTGCGGACGGCGTGGAAGTCGAGGCGCTTCGGCAGCGGCGGCAGCGCCTCGTTGTCGCGGCTGGACAGTGCCTTGAACACCTCCGGCGTGGAGACGGCGATACCCGGATTGACCAGGACGAGGCCGAGCGCCGGAAATGCGGTGAGCGGCGACACCTCATCGCCGATGCCGCGCGCGACCAGCGGCTGCGACTTCAGGCACATCGGCAGATCGGCGCCGAGCGAAAGCCCGATCCGGGCCAGCGAACGATCGTCGATATCGAGCTTCCAGAGTCGCGCCAGGCCATTGAGCGCGGCCGCCGCGTCGCTTGAACCGCCGCCGACACCTGAGGCGATCGGCAGGTTCTTCTCCAGCCGGATGGCGACGGGCGGCGCATGTTGCGCGCCGGCTTCCAGGCGCAAGGCATCGCGGGCCCTGACCACCAGATTGCCATCGTCGAGCGGCAGGCCGGCGGCATAACGGCCGGACACCGAGAAGTCGTCCTGCTCAGCCGGCTCGATCTCGAGCCGGTCGCCGAAGCGGGTGAAGACGGCAAGGCTGTCGATGAGGTGGTAACCGTCGTCGCGCCGTCCGGTAATATGCAGCGCCAGGTTGACCTTGGCCGGCGCAAGCCACGTCCGGACCTCTGTGCCGGGCTCAAGAATGTCGGCTGCTGGCGAGATGGGATCAGTCCTTGGCCAGACGGTATTCGCCGGTCTTCGGATCCTTGACCAGCGTTCCCATCGTGCCGTTCGCCGCCTGTTTCTCGGTGCGCCGGATCTTGGCCGTCACGCGTTCGGCCTCGCGCACGAACGCGCGGTAGCCGAAGTAAGCGGCGGCGCCGACGACGGCGAAGAAAATGATCTGCGGCATCTCAAACTCCTCCCGCGTTCTCGCGGCAAGGCCGGCCGAATGGGTCGGTCAAGCGGTTATGCTAGACGCAATCATGGCTTTTTCAAAGCCCGAACCGCGCCCACAATGCGCGCTCTTCCGCCGCATCGAGCACGCCGTTTGCAGCGGCAGCGGCGATATCGGGCGCCGAGAAGCGTGAGCCGAACAGGCCGAAACGGCCAAACAGACCGCGCGGCGCGGTGATAAGCTTGAGCTGCGTCTTGTCGCCGAAACGGGTCTTGAGCACGCTGCGCATATCGCCCAGCGCATCGACGAGGCCGAGCTCGAGACCGCGCTTGGCGGTCCAGAACAGGCCGGTGAACAGGTCCGGGTCGTCCTTGAGCTTGCCGCCGCGCCGCTCCTTGACCAGGTCGATGAAGGTCTCATGCACTTCGAGCTGCAGCGCCTTCAGCCGTTCGACGTCTTCCTTCTTCTCCGGCTTGAACGGGTCGAGCACGGCCTTGTTCTGGCCGGCGGTGTGGACGCGCCGCTCGACACCGATCTTCTTCATCAGCTCGGGGAAGCCGAACGAGGCGGAGACAACGCCGATCGAGCCGACGATCGATGACGGATCGGCGAAGATCTCGTCGCCGGCGACCGCGATCATGTAGCCGCCGGAAGCCGCGACATCCTCGACGAAGACCAGCACCTTCTTGTTCTTTTCCGCCGCCAGGTCGCGGATACGCTTGAAGATCAGGCGCGACTGCACCGGCGAGCCGCCCGGCGAGTTGATCGAGATGGCGACCGCCGGCGCGTCGAAGCCGAACGCTTTTTCGATGACACCGGCCGTCGAGGCGAGCGACAGGCTCGGCCGGAACTGGCCGCCGCCGGCCATGATGGCGCCTTGCAGCCGGATAACCGGAATGGTGACGACTGTCGAGCGCCAGGATTTCGGCAGCAGGCGGTTGAAGAGGCGTTTCACGAACGGGTGTCTCCGGTGGAATGCAAAGAAGCAAGACGAGATCGGTTACGTCGGTAACGTCTCTCAGGCGCGACGTCATCTTGCTCTGGCATGTAGGAATTCGCCGCCTAACGGCAATGCCGCATTGCGCGCCTGGGATCAATCGCCGAACAGCGACGCCAGGCCGTTATTGATCATTTCCGCCCGCTCCGCCGGCGCGTTGCCGGACGGCCCGTGCAGGATGAGCGGCGGGCGGATTGACAGTTTTCCGCGCGCCCCGAGCGCCGCCCTGACGACGATGCGGATCGCCGCCGCGTCCGGCCGGGGATGGACACAGAGCATCTCGGCATCGCCGAAGCGCCCCTCGACCGCATCGAGAATGGCGACCAATTGCTCGGGCCGGGCGATGACGGCCAATCCGCCGCGCGGCTTCGTCACGGCCGCCGCGCTCCTGATCCAGCGCTCGAACAGCCCGTCTTCTCCCACATGCGCCTGCCTGCGCAGCGCGTCGGGCGTAGAGCGATCCTCGGCCGCGTTGAAAGGCGGGTTCATGATGACGAAGTCGAAGGAATTGTCGGCAAGCCCGGCGTCCGCTCGCGCCCGGCCGGTCAGCGTCACGTCGGCCGTCAGCACCGAGGCGCGGTCGCCGAGATGCGCGTTGCCCGGATGCGAAAGCGTGGCGGCGGCAAATCCCGCCATTTCGGTCGAGCGCTCGACCAGCACGGCCCGCGCCGCCGGACAGCGCGACAGCACGGCAAGGGCGGCAGCACCCGCGCCGGCGCCGAAATCGGCGAGCCGGCCGGAAAAGCCGGACGGCACGGCGGCCGCCAGCATCATGGCGTCCATGCCGGCGCGATGACCGCCCCGGCTCGGCTGCACCAGCCAGAAGCGCCCGCGATGGAAGGCATCGACCGTGTGCGCCGGCGTATCTGGGGTGGTTGTCGCTGCCATTATTTCTGGCGGATCTCGTTTTCGATGCCGGCATCCTTGAGGATACGGCGCGCCACGTCGGCCTTGTCGGCGTCGACCATGACACGCTTTTGCAAAAGGCCGATCGACCCTTCGAGCACGCTCATATTCTGGTCGGCGACGAAACAGGCGATGCCGGCGTCGCGCATCAGCGATTCGACGAAGGAGATGACGACGGCGTCATTGGTGCGGACAAGCTCGATCATGGAACGAAAATCGCAGGTTGCGGCGTTCGTGTAAACGTGGGAGCGACCCGCGCGCCAACAGCCGCGCCAATTCGCCTCTTGCCGTGCCCGGTTGTACCGACCTAGAGTCGGAACGGGATTAAGGGTGCCGTCGTGCGCGTTAATAGACGGGAGTTGTCGTGGTGGGTGTCGTTCTCAACATCGAAGGCAAGCGGGAACCCGCTTCCATCAAGGATTTGATCGATCTGACGGCCGCCGACATGGGGCGTGTCAACGAGCTGATCCTGTCCAAGGCCGGCTCCGACGTCGAGATGATCCCGGAGATCGCCAACCACCTGATCTCCTCGGGCGGCAAGCGGCTGAGGCCCATGCTGACGCTGGCCGCCGCGCAGATGTTCGGCTATTCCGGCGAAGGCCATGTCAAGCTCGCGACCGCCGTCGAGTTCATGCACACCGCGACGCTGCTCCATGACGACGTGGTCGACGAGAGCGCGCTGCGCCGCGGCAAGAAGACGGCGCGCATGATCTGGGGCAACCAGGCGAGCGTGCTGGTCGGCGATTTCCTGCTCGGCCAGGCCTTCCGCATGATGGTCGAGGTCGGCTCGCTGGAAGCCCTCGACATCCTGTCGAGCGCCGCTTCCATCATCGCCGAGGGCGAGGTGATGCAGCTTGCCGCGGCCAAGAACCTCGACACCACCGAGGACGAGCATTTCGCCGTCATCAAGGCCAAGACCGCGGCGCTGTTCTCGGCCGCGGCCGAAGTGGGGCCGGTGATCGCGCTCGCCTCGCGCACCGACCGCGCGGCATTGCGCTCCTACGGCATGAATCTCGGCCTTGCCTTCCAGCTCATCGACGACGCATTGGACTATGGCGGATCGAGCAAGGATCTCGGCAAGAATGTCGGCGACGATTTCCGCGAGGGCAAGGTGACGCTGCCGGTGATCCTCGCCTACCGGCGCGGCACCAAGGCCGAGCGCAGCTTCTGGAAGCGCGCCATCGAGGAAAACGTCACCGACGATGCCGGGCTGGAAAAGGCGATCGGCCTGATGGCCCGCCATGGCGCCATCGCCGACACGATCGGCCGCGCCCGCCATTTCGGCGAGATCGCCCGCGACGCGCTGGCGCCGCTGGAGGCGACGCCGCAGAAGTCGGCTTTGATCGACGTCATCGATTTCTGCATCAGCCGGGTGAACTGAGCCTGCTGGTCTCTCTGCGCTTGCCTGGCATCCTCCGGGCAGGGCCTGTGAATCCAGCGACGGCCGTCTCGACAAGGGGTGGCCCGGCAAATTATCTATAAAATATGGCCAGCACAGAAGACACGATCGCCGTTCGCATCAGCAAGGAACTGGCGGACCGCATCATTTCGGGCGCGATCGAGCCTGGATCGCGGCTGCGCCAGGACCATGTCGCCGAGGAATTCAACACCAGCCATGTTCCGGTGCGCGAGGCCTTCCGGCGCCTTGAGGCGCAAGGGTTGGCGATCAGCGAGCCCAGGCGCGGCGTGCGCGTCGCCTCTTTCGATCTCGGCGAGGTGAGGGAGGTGGCCGAGATGCGCGCCGCGCTCGAAGTCTTGGCGCTGCGCCATGCCGCGCCGCATCTGACGGCGTCGATCCTGGACCAGGCCGAGGAGGCGACCAAGGCCGGCGACAAGTCCCGCGACGTGCGCTCCTGGGAAGAGGCCAACCGCACCTTCCACCGGCTTATCCTGGCGCCCTGCAACATGCCGCGCCTGCTCTCCACCATCGACGACCTGCACGCGGCGAGCGCGCGCTTCCTGTTTGCGGCTTGGCGCTCCGAGTGGGAAACCCGTACCGACCAGGATCACCGCGCGATCCTGGGAGCGCTGAGGCAAGGCAACACCGAATCCGCCGCCGCGACGCTCGGCCGCCACGTGCAGTGGATCGGCCAGAAACCGGTCAAGACCGCTTCTGGCAAGACGCGCGACGCGTTCGCCATCGTGGGGTGATGTCGGCGCAATCTCCACGCGGTCCTCATTCCAGGGCGGAGCAAGGAG
>CCNB01000045.1:93771-128148 GCA_000824785.1 Mesorhizobium plurifarium
CTGGAATCCATTCCGTGACGTCGAAGCTTTGCAGCGGTGCAGAACGCCCCCTTGTTCTGCGCCGCTTTTGCCATTCGGCCAAGGTCACGGAATGATCCTCGGGTCTCCGCGTCCGCTTCGCTTCCGCTCCGCCCGTGGATGACGAACCTGCGGGCTTGCCATCGTCGCGAAAATATGGATTCGATAATAGATGAAGTTCAAAAATTATCTATAATTTACTCGAACCAGGGAAGACACCGTGACCAACGCAGCCATTTCGACCCCAAAACCCTCCTTCAGCCCGTTGCGGCTGCAAAGCCGTTCGCTCGCCTGGCAGATCGGCGCCGTGATCCTCGGATCGCTGTTCCTGGCGCTGTCGTCCTATATCGAGGTGCCGATGGTGCCGGTGCCGGTGACCATGCAGACCTTCGCCGTCACTTTGGTCGGCGCGCTCTATGGCTGGCGCTTCGGCGCGCTGACCATCGCCGCCTGGCTGGTCGAAGGCGCGGCGGGATTTCCGGTGCTGGCGGGCGGGGCGGCCGGCGTTCAGCATTTCATCGGTCCGACCGGCGGCTATCTCTTGGCCTTCCCGGTCGTCGGCGCCGTCGTCGGCTGGCTGGCCGAACGCGGCTGGAACGGCAAGCGTGTCATGCTTGCCTTCGCCGCCATGCTCATCGGCAACCTGCTGTGCCTGGTTCTCGGCACCGCTTGGCTCGCCGTCATGATCGGCGCCGAGAAGGCTGTCACGTTCGGCTTCCTGCCGTTCATCGTCGGCGGCCTGCTCAAGTCGGCGCTGGGCGCGGCGACATTGAAGCTGTTCTCGACCTATCAGGCGGCGCCGCGCGACCGCTCGCCCGCGGCCTGATGACCATCAGGCTGCGCTCCCATCATCTGCTCTGCCTGCTGACCTATGTCGGCAAGGGCTACTCGCCGGCCTTCACCGCCAATTACGACCAGGTGGTGAAGCGCCTGGGCGAGGGCGAGGCGGTGGTGATCGTTTCCGGCCCGGATGATATCTGTGCGCCGCTGATCGGCGAGCCGGAACCGCATTGCCTGCGCCAAAGCGCCGCCGAGCGGGACGGGCTCGCCGCGCGCGACGTGGGGGCTCTCCTCGGCCGGCCGATCCAGGACGGCGACCGGTTCGTGCTGGACGCCTCCAGCCTTTCAGGGATGCGAAAGGCTTTTTCCGCCGGCCTGACGCGCCAGGCATGCTCCGGCTGCGAATGGTCCGGCCTGTGCGATGCGGTTGCCGCCGGCGGATTCCGCGATACCTGTCTGTAGGCATCCCGGTACCACATGTCGGCGTCCCGGACCTCCGCGCGGGATTTTTCGGTGGCGCCGCATCGTTTTTTAAGCCGGATGATTGCATTGTGATTCGCTCGGCGATTGAAGCTCGACCCCAAAAAGGCCATGCTTTGACCGGAAAAGATCGAGTCTGTGGGCGGTCCGCCAAGGGCGGGATCGCGTCTGGCTGAAAGGGATACGATGCGGCAAGGACGTGCGCGCTGGCTGACGAGGCTGGCATTTTTGGCCGGTGTGGCGCTTTGGGTGCTGCCGGTCCAGGCCAAGGAAGATGCCCAACCGCTGCAGATCACATCTTTCTCGGGCGCCTATCTTGCGGCCCATATCGCCGAAAGCGACAACGACCTCGACGACGCGATCGCCTATTACAAGCAGGCGCTGGCCTTTGCGCCGGACGACAAGGAACTGCAGCAGAGCCTGATGCTGGCTCTCGTCGCGCAGGGCCGCTTCGAGGAATCGCTGGTCTATGCCGACAAGCTGAAGGAAGTGCCGGATGTCGAGCGCTTCTCGCGTCTGGCGCTGGCCATCGATTCCTTCCACAAGAAGGACTACGCCAAGGCGCAGTACTGGCTGAAGCTGTCGCTCGAATCCGATCTAGACCGGCTGCTTTCCGGCGTCATGGACGGCTGGGCCAAGGAAGGCGCCGGCAACGCGTCCGAGGCCATGGATTCCATCGACAAGCTCAAGGGTCCGGACTGGTTCGGCCTGTTCAAATCGTTCCACCGCGCGCTGATCGCCGATGCCGCCGGCCTGAACGACAAGGCCGATGCGATCTACGCCGCCACGCTCGCCGACACCACGGCCGGCGGCTCCTCGCCCGAAACCTGGATGCGCAATGCCCAGGCCTACGCCTCCTTCCTAGCCCGCAAGGGCGACAAGTCGAAGGCGCTGGCGGTGTTGAACCAGGCCGAAGCCTTCGCCCCCGGCAAACTCGAGATCACCACGCTGCGCGACCGCATCGCCAAGGGCGACAAGATCGAGCCGCTGGTCGCTGGCCCGGCCGACGGCGCGTCCGAAATTCTGCTCGACCTTGCCACCGCGCTCAACCGCGGCGGCGGCGAGCCTTTCGTACGGCTTTACCTGCAATACGCGCTGGCGCTGAAGCCGGACAGCGACGCGGCGCTTGTGCAGCTTGCCGCCGTCGCCGAGCAGCTCAAGGACGGCGAGGGCGCCATCGCGCTTTACCGCCGCATTCCGGCCTCCTCGCCGCTGAAGGAGCTTTCCGACCTGCAGCTCGGCCTGAACCTCGCCGATCTCGACAAGCATGACGAGGCGATCGCCCATCTCAAGGCCTATCTCGACAAACATCCGGACGACATGCGCGCCTATCTGGCGCTTGGCGGCGTCTATGGCTCGAAGGAAGATTTCCGCTCGGCCGCCAATCTCTACGACAAGGCCGTCGAACAGTTGAAGAACCCGACCGCCGCCAATTGGAACATCTTCTACCAGCGCGGAATCGCCTATGAGCGGCTGAAGGAATGGCCGAAGGCGGAACCGAATTTCCGCAAGGCGCTGGAGCTGCAGCCCGACCAGCCGCAGGTCATGAACTATCTCGGCTATTCCTGGGTCGACATGAACATGAACCTCAAGGAAGGCCTGGCAATGATCCAGAAGGCCGTCGATCTGCGGCCGAACGACGGCTACATCGTCGATTCACTGGGCTGGGCCTATTACCGCCTCGGCCGCTTCGACGACGCCGTGCGCGAGATGGAGCGCGCCGTTTCGCTGAAGCCGGAGGATCCGGTCCTCAACGACCATCTCGGCGATGCCTACTGGCGCGTCGGCCGCAAGCTCGAGGCCACCTATCAGTGGACGCAGGCACGCGATCTGAAGCCGGATCCGGACGTGCTCGCCACCTTGCAGCAGAAGCTGCTCAAGGGCCTGCCGCCGATCGAGTCCAACACCGCGCAGGAAACCCCCAAGGTGAAGCCGGTGCCGGCGCCCGCGCCGAAAGGCTGATCCTTCGCTAGCGTTCAGGACGACGGGGCTCATCGAGCCCCGTTTTCGTTTCGGCTTGGCGTCGCGATCGTCATCCACGGGCGGAGCAAGGAGCGAAGCGACGCGCGCAGACCCTGGAATGACGATCGCGATGGGCGTTTCGGCTAATCTCCAAGGCATGCCACCTGCCAACCCAAACAGGGCCGACCGGTCAAAACTCCGGTGCCCTAAAACATCTTGCGATAAACGACGAACCCGGGCTTCTCGCCGACCTTGTCATAGAGCTGCATCGCCGTGTGGTTCGTCTCATGCGTCAGCCAATAGACGCGGTTGGCGCCTGCTTGCCTGGCGCGCATATAGACGCCCTCGATCAGCGCCCGGCCGACGCCCTGGCCGCGCGCGGCCTGCGTGGTGAAGAGATCCTGCAAATAGCAGTTCGGCGCGATCGACGTCGTCGAGCGGTGGTAGAGATAGTGGACGAGGCCGAGCAGATTGCCTCCTCGCTCGGCCACCAGCGCATGCATCGGCTCGTAGGCATCGAAGAAACGCGACCATGTCATCTGCGTGATTTCGCCGGCAAGCGCCGTCGCCCCGGAGCGCCCGTAAAACGCGTTGTAGCCGTCCCATAGCGGCAGCCATTGCTCGTAATCCTGCCTCGTGACGGGTCGGACGGTGAGTGGACCGGGCATGACGGAACCTTTGCTATTAGAACTCGACGGAGCAAAGGATCACTGCCGTTCGCCGGCAATGGGCCAGCCGGGCGCAAAGCGTTCAACCTCCTCGGATGTGTGGCGCTGCCTTGACGCTTGCCGGCCCGGCAACTAGGGAAGCGTCATCCTGCGCTTTCCGAGGCCGCCGTGACCATCGACATCCCCGCCCACATGCATCCCAGCCGCTCCTTCCAGGGGCTGATCCTGACCTTGCACAATTACTGGGCGGACTATGGCTGCCTGATCCTGCAGCCCTACGACATGGAGGTCGGCGCCGGCACCTTCCATCCGGCGACCACCTTGCGCGCGCTGGGCCCCTTGCCCTGGAACGCCGCTTACGTGCAGCCGTCGCGCCGCCCGAAGGACGGCCGCTACGGCGAGAACCCGAACCGCCTGCAGCATTATTATCAGTATCAGGTGATCCTGAAGCCCAATCCGCCGAACCTGCAGGAGCTCTATCTCGGCTCGCTCGAGGCGATCGGCGTCGATCCGCTGCTGCATGATATCCGCTTCGTCGAGGACGACTGGGAGAGCCCGACGCTGGGCGCCTGGGGGCTTGGCTGGGAGTGCTGGTGCGACGGCATGGAAGTCTCGCAATTCACCTACTTCCAGCAGGTCTGCGGCATCGAATGCGCGCCGGTGGCCGGCGAACTGACTTACGGGCTGGAGCGGCTCGCCATGTATGTGCAGGGCGTCGACAATGTCTATGACCTGAACTTCAACGGCCGAGAGGGCGCCGAGAAGGTCACCTACGGCGACGTCTTCCTGCAGGCCGAGCAGGAATATTCGCGCCACAATTTCGAATTCGCCAACACCGCGATGCTGCTGAGGCACTTCGAGGACGCCGAGGCCGAGTGCAAGGCGCTGCTCGATGCTGGCACGCCGAAACCGAGCGACAATCTGCCGATGCACCGCATGGTCTTCCCGGCCTACGACCAGTGCATCAAGGCAAGCCATGTCTTCAACCTGCTCGATGCGCGCGGCGTGATTTCGGTCACCGAGCGGCAAAGCTACATCCTGCGCGTGCGCAATCTGGCCAAGGCCTGCGGCGAGGCGTTCCTGAAGACGCGGGCGGGCGGGCTGGCGGCGGCTTAAGCCGACACAGCCTTTACGACCTCGGTGGCGGCGCCGGCCGGCAATACGATCTGCACCGTTGCGCCGTCGATCGTGCGCATGGCCTGCCTGACCCCCGGCATCGTGATTGTGCCATGCGCCTGGGCGGCGAAGCAGGCGCTGAGCGCCAGGATCTGCAGGGTTCTCGATGCCGTCTTCATCGTCGTTCAGCCAATAGGTCTCTGCCTGAGCGTTTGTCGCTTCAGCGCAGCGTTCGGTTCATGGGATGGTCTGCTCCAAGGACGACCGGCTTCGCCGCGTCCCGACAGCGGGCTGAAAAATTCCGTCAAATCGCTTGAAGAGGCGATCCGTTAGCGGGGTGACAGCGGCCGGCCGAGTTGCTATGCGCTTCTACCTCCCCCTTGATGGGGGAGGTCGCCGCGAAGCGGCGGGGGGGGGGGACTGGCGCTTCCCTATGCCAAAACTTGACCGTTTCAAGTTGCAGTCCGTACGAAGGCTCCGCGCCTCGATGACGGATGAAGAACGGCTGCTATGGCGGCACCTGTGGCGCATCCCGGTCGAAGGGACGCATTTCCGACGACAGGCGTCAGTCGGTGTCTACTATCCAGATTTCATCTCGCATCGACTGAAATTGATTATCGAGGTGGATGGCTCCCACCACAGTGCCGATGATCAGCTGCGCCATGATGAAGTTCGAACACGATGGTTTGAAAGCCAGGGCTATCGCGTCGTCCGTTTCTGGAACCATGAGATAAAAAACGAACTAGATTCCGTGCTCGATACAATTTATGCGGCGGTGGAAGAACGCAAATTACACCTGCATTTGCGCGATGGTGCCGAAGGTATTGGCAGCTGAGAGGCCGCCACCCCGCCCCGGCGCTACGCGCCGACCCTCCCCATCAAGGGGAGGGTGGGGAGCTTAACTATGCCTGACCTGCTCTTGGAACTCCGCTCGGAAGAGATTCCCGCCCGCATGCAGCGCAAGGCTGCCGGCGACCTCAGGAAGATGCTGACCGACGGTCTGGTCGAGGCGGGTCTGACCTATGAAGCGGCGCGCGAATACTGGACGCCGCGGCGCCTGGCGCTCGACATAAGGGGCTTGACGCCGCGCTCCAAGGACATCCGCGAGGAGATCAAGGGTCCCTCGACCACGGCGCCCGAGCAGGCGGTGCAGGGCTTCCTGCGCAAGGCCGGGCTTTCATCGATTGCCGAGGCGCATATCCATTCCGATCCGAAGAAGGGTGATTTCTACGTTGCCCACATCTCGAAGCCGGGCAGGGCGGCGGAAGAGATCATCGCCGAGCTGGTGCCGGGCATCATCAAGAGCTTCCCGTGGCCGAAGTCGATGCGCTGGGGGCCGGCCTCGGCCAAGCCCGGCTCGCTGCGCTGGGTGCGCCCGCTGCAGTCGATCGTGTGCACCTTCGGCCCGGAGACTGAGGAGCCGGTGGTGGTCGATTTCGAGATCGACGGCATCCGCGCCGGCAACGTCACCTATGGCCATCGCTTCCACGCGCCGGGTGCCATCACCGTGCGCCGCTTCGACGATTATGTCGCGAAGCTCGAAGCGGCCAAGGTCGTGCTCGACGCCGACCGGCGCAAGGAAATCATTCTTCACGACGCCCGCAACATCGCCTTCGCCAACGGCCTCGACCTGGTCGAGGATGAAGGCCTGCTGGAGGAAGTCTCCGGCCTGGTCGAATGGCCGATCGTGCTGATGGGCGAGTTCGAGCAGGATTTCCTCACCATTCCGGGCGAGGTCATCCGGCTGACCATCCGCGCCAACCAGAAGTGTTTCGTCACCCGGCCGCAGGGCGCGGGCGAGGACCTCTCGAACCGCTTCATCCTCGTCGCCAACATCGAGGCGAACGATGGCGGCAAGGAGATCGCCTACGGCAACGGCAAGGTGGTGCGCGCCCGCCTGTCCGATGCGCTCTATTTCTGGAAGACCGACCAGGGCGATTTGCCCGACCTCGACCAGCTTCGGGAATCGGCGGCGAAGTTCGACCTGGATCTGAAGAAGCCGCTCGACCAGCGCATGGCGCGGCTCGACCATCTCAACGTGACCTTCCACGCCAAGCTGGGCACGCAGGGCGCGCGCGTCGAGCGTATCAAGCGGCTGGCGGAAGAACTGGCGCCGGTCGTTGGCGCCGATCCCGCGCTCGTCGCCCGCGCGGCAGTGCTCGCCAAGGCCGATCTGCAGACCGAAGTGGTCGGCGAGTTCCCTGAGCTGCAAGGCGCCATGGGCCGCAAATACGCGCTGCTGCAAGGCGAGCATGCATCGGTGGCCGCGGCCGCCGAGGAGCACTACAAGCCGCAAGGCCCGTCCGATCGCGTGCCGACCGATCCGGTCTCGGTTGCCGTCGCGCTCGCCGACAAGCTCGACACGCTGACGGGCTTCTGGGCGATCGATGAAAAGCCCACCGGCTCGAAGGACCCGTTCGCTCTGCGGCGAGCCGCGCTTGGCGTGGTCAGGATCCTCATCGAGAACCGCATTCGTCTGTCGCTGACGTCTGTTTTCGCCAAGGCTTTTGCAAACTTCAAAGGCGGTGCGGATCAGTCGTCCGACCTCCTTGCCTTCTTCCACGACCGCCTGAAAGCCTACCTCCGGGACCAGGGCGCGCGGCACGACCTGATCGACGCCGTCATCACGCCGCAATCCGACGACCTGCTCCAGATCGTCCGACGCGTCGAGGCGCTGGGCTCCTTGCTCGACACCGAGGAAGGCAAGAACCTGCTCGCCGGCACCAAGCGCGCCGCCAACATCCTGGCCGCCGAGGAGAAGAAGAAAACCCTCGTCGCCGAAACTGTTGAGACGGCGCTGTTCCGCGAGGAAGCGGAAAAGAAGCTCAATGCCGCGGTGAATCAGGCCGAGAAGGAAGCCGGCCAAGCGATTCAAAACGAAGATTTTTCCGCCGCCATGCTGGCGCTTAGCGTGTTGCGCGAACCGGTTGATTCATTTTTTGAAGGCGTTCTCGTCAATGATGAGGACCAGGCCGTGCGCGCCAATCGCCTGGCGCTGCTCGCCCGCATCCGGACCGCCACCGATCAGGTCGCGGATTTTTCAAAAATCGTCGGCTGATAGCTCGAAAAATCGCAGGTTCGGCACTGCCTGCATCCGCTAGGATGCGGGCAGGCTTGAACAATTCGGCGCCCGAAATTTAATGCGCCGGAGCCGGCTTACAGTCATATGACGATGACCTCCGCATGGGAGAACCAATGCATGTCGCCCGGAAGTGTGCAGCGGTTCTGGGACAACGACATGCATCAGACAAAAAACGTTCCCCAAACCACGGAGGCATGCCATGAATTCCGTTGACGATATCCACTTGATTGAAGAGACCCCGGCCGCCGCCGAGGCCATCGAAGCCGCTTCCGAAAACCTCCTCGACCATGCCGCCGCTGCAGCGGTCGAATCCGCCGATCCTTCCGAGGACGACGAGGAAGAAGGCGATGACGAGGAAGCCACGGCCTCGGCCGACGATGAGTCGGACGACGAGGAGGAAGATGACGACGAAGACGATGACGCCGACGAAGAAGCCAAAGCCTCGGGCGACGATGAGTCCGACGAGGAGGATGAAGATGGCGACGAGGATGAAGACGACGCCGATGAGTCCGACGATGACGACAAGGAAGAAGCGGCCTGAGCTGTCTCCTGTCGTCTGCAGCATGAAGGGCGACGCGTTACGCGTCGTCCTTTTCGTCAGGCTCGTCAATCTTCCAGGAAGATTGACCGGGTCAATCTTCTATGATGCTGACCCGCACGCCGTCCGGATAGACGTCGACCTCGATCAATGGCTCGCCATTGACGATGGCGCGCCTGGTGGCGCTGCTCATGGCGCCGCCGCGCTCCAGCATGCGCTGCAGGTCGGCGCGCGAGCCGTCGCCGCGGAACCAGGGATCGCCCTGGTCGTCGCTGTCACGCCGGTGGAACTTGTGCCAGTTGGCGCGGTCCTGCCGCACCATTTGCGCCGCGCTGCCGAGCGGATAGCCGTCGCTGGCGCGGTGATCGCGGTCCGAGATCCGCGCGACGTAAGAGCCGAGCATGTCGTCGGCCCGCGCCACACTCGCGCCCAGCGTCGTCGCCGCCACCAGTGCCGCAACAGCCATTGCTTTCGAAACAGTCATGAAATCCCCCTTTTGAAACGCCAGCACCATCGTGCCCGATCCTGGTGACGGGAATCGGACAGAGTTAAGCGCCTAGCACATAGAGGCGGTATCCAGTGTGATCTACATCGCCTTGCCGACGCGCGGCAGGGGCTGGCCATTTGATGGCTGCGCCTGTGGCTGCGCGTTGGCCGTCGCGGCCGGTTTGTCGCCGGTTTTGCCGTTGCCATTCGAAGCAGACGCCGTGCCGTTCGCGGGCGTTGCCGTCGAAGTGCCGTTTGCCGGGGCGGCGGCGGTTGCCGGTGCCGTGGGCTTGGCTGCCGCGGTCGCCGCGGGCGTCGCGAAAGCGCCGCCGACGACGCCGCCGCGAATGATCATCGGGACCAGCTGGTGCCTGGACTTCTCGGGGATCGCCGCGACCTTTTCATCGGTGACGGCGGGCATAGGATCGCCCAACGCTATGATCGACGGCGTCGAGGCCGAGGACAGCTTGGCCGGCTCGATCGCATTCAGCCGGATGACCGAAGGCGTGGAGGTCGAGGACCCGACCACGACGATAGACGAGGCATGCGCCGCGCCGCTCATCGCCAGAAGGCTGATACCGAACGATCCAAGCAAACGCATCACAACAGCTCCCAAGCCCGCAACCGTATAGAACCCGCACCCTAGGGCCGGCAGATTGAAGCCGGCTTGCGTGGAAACTTAACATTTTAGGGATTGATAAATCGCCAATGCCTGCCCTTGCCCGATGAAGGCCGCCGTATTACGGGACCGGCATGTTCAGGACTGGTGGCGGATTTGGCTGAGATACTGGCGGCCGGCAAGGCTATGAAGCGGGCATTGGCGCTGCTCGAAGACGGCGATGTCGTCGCCATCCCGACCGAGACGGTTTACGGCTTGGCGGGCGATGCCACCAACGGCGTCGCCGTGGCGCGCATTTTCGAGGCCAAGGGCCGGCCGCGCTTCAACCCGCTGATCGCCCATGTCGCAAATCGCGCCATGGCAGACCGCATCGCCGGCTTCGATCCGCTCTCGGCAAGATTGGCCGAAGCCTTCTGGCCCGGCCCGTTGACGCTGGTGCTGCCGCAGCGCGCCGACAGCGGCATCCATCCGCTGGTCACAGCGGGGCTGGACACGATCGCGCTGCGCATGCCGCGCGGCTTCGGCGGCGAGCTGATCGCGCGGCTCGGCAGGCCGCTCGCCGCCCCCAGCGCCAATTCCTCAGGCAGGATCAGCGGCACGACGGCAGGGGCGGTCGCAGCCGACCTCGGCGACAGGATCAAGCTGGTCGTCGATGGCGGCGCGACGCCGGTCGGCCTGGAATCGACTATTCTCAAGGTCGATAACGGCAAATTGCGGCTGCTGCGCCCCGGCGGCATCGGCGCCGAGGAGATCGAAGCGGTGGCTGGCGCGAAATTGTCGCGTGGCGCTTCCGGCATCGAGGCGCCGGGCATGCTCGCCTCGCATTACGCGCCGGGCGCCGCGATGCGGCTCAATGTCGGGGACGTTGCCGAAGGCGAGGCGTTGCTTGCCTTCGGCCGCAATCGCGCCGAGGGCTGGGAACGGGCCGCTGCGCTGCGCAACCTCTCCGAGACAGGCGACTTGCGCGAAGCGGCCAGCAACCTCTTTGCCGCCATGCAGGCGCTCGACCGTGTCGGCGCCGCGACCATCGCCGTCGAGCCGATCCCGTTCGAGGGCCTGGGCGAGGCGATCAACGACCGGCTTGCCCGCGCCGCCGCCCCCCGTGACAAGACCGCTTGAGCCTATCTCTTTGTTTTGATGCAATTCCGGGCGGAACCGCTTCGCACTTTTCCTGGAATTGCTCTAGGTTCTGACCCATGAACGATCAGTCCTTCGACCTCGATCCCGCCGTCATCGACCGCTTCGTCGCGATCGTCGGCGACAAATATGCGTTGCGCGACCAGGCCGACATCGCGCCTTACATCACCGAGCGGCGCGGCCTCTGGCACGGCCGGACATCGCTGGTGTTGCGCCCCGGCAGCGTCGAAGAGGTGAGCCGCATCATGCGGCTTGCGACCGAGACCGGCACGCCGATCGTGCCGCAGAGCGGCAACACCGGGCTTGTCGGCGCCCAGGTGCCGGACAAATCCGGTCGCGACATCGTGCTGTCGCTGTCGCGGCTGAACCGCATCCGCGAGATCGATGTCTTGTCGAACACGGTGACCGCCGAGGCCGGCGTCATCCTGCAGACGCTGCAGGAAGCGGCCGACGCCGCCGGCCGGCTGTTTCCGCTGTCGCTCGCCGCCCAAGGCTCCTGCCAGATCGGTGGCAATCTGTCCTCCAATGCCGGCGGCACCGGCGTGCTTGCCTATGGCAATGCGCGCGAGCTCTGCCTCGGTGTCGAGGTGGTGCTGCCGACCGGGGAGGTGTTCGACGATTTGCGTAAGCTGAAAAAGGACAACACCGGCTACGACCTCAAGAACCTGTTCGTCGGCGCCGAGGGCACGCTCGGCATCATCACCGCCGCGGTGCTGAAGCTGTTCCCGAAGCCGAAGGGCAGGGAGGTCGCCTTTGCCGGCCTGCCATCATCCCCGAAAGACGCGCTTTCGCTGTTCACCCTGGCCATGGACCGGGCGGGCGCATCGCTCACCGCTTTCGAGTTGATCGCCAAGAGGCCTTACGACTTCACGCTCAAGCATGGGCAAGGCATCACGCGGCCGCTGGCCGACGACTGGCCGTGGTATGTGCTGATGCAGGTCTCCTCAAGCCGTTCCGAGGAGGACGGCAAGGCACTGATCGAGGAGATTCTTTCGGCTGGCCTCGAGCAAGGCATCGTCGGCGACGCGGTGGTGTCGGCAAGCCTTGCCCAGGGCGACGCCTTCTGGAATTTCCGCGAGACGCTGCCCGAATGCCAGAAGCCGGAAGGCGCCTCGATCAAGCACGACATCTCGGTGCCGATCGCCTCGATCCCCGAGTTCATCGAAAAGGCGGCCGGCGCGGTGGAAGGCGTCTGCCCCGGCGCGCGCGTCGTCTGCTTCGGCCACATGGGGGACGGCAATCTCCACTACAACATCTCGCGCCCGGTGGACTGGCAGGACGAGGCGTTCCTCGACCTCTACCACCCCATGAACAAGGCCGTGCACGATGTCGTGCGCTCTTTCCACGGCTCGATCTCGGCCGAGCACGGCATCGGCCAGCTGAAGCGCGACGAACTGATCGCCACGGCGCCGCCGATGGCGATCGACCTGATGCGCCGCGTGAAGGCGGCCTTCGATCCGACCGGCATCATGAATCCCGGTAAGGTTATCTGATCCTCACCACATCTGGTGGCCGGTCGCATTCCGATAACCATCCCCAAGATCAGCAAAATTTAACCGACTTTCTTAAGCGCGCCGGTAAGAAGCGAGCGCTAATATTTCTTCCCATAACGAGGCCGGAAAAACCGGCCCTGAGAGAACCGGAAAAACGGCCCTCAGGACTAACAGGGAAGACATCGATGAACACTGGACTGAAGCCAGTCTGGGCCGGTCGCAACATGCGTCTCGACCCGTTTCGCCTGCCGCAGATGGTGAGCTATGCCACGCGCGACGATTATGGCGATGTGACCTTCACCATCGACCAGCGCGGCGCGGTCATCCGCCGGGTGCTGGAGATGAGCGGCGTGCCGGCGATCATCGCGCTGCCCCCCAATGCGTTCCGCGGCGTCGCCGCCCGCGCCATGGAGGATCCGGACGGCAACGTCACGGTGACGCTGGAACTCCTGCACAATGATCCGATGCTGTCGGTACCGCTTCTGGTCGCCGACGATCTCGACGACGTCGCCGCCGACTGGCGCGCCTGGGCCGACGCCTATCGCCTGCCGATGCTGCTGATCGAGGCCGACGGCATCGCCCGCACGCTGGAAGAATCGCTCGGCGCCGCCATCAAGACGCAGCCGCCGCAGGAGCGCCGCAAGGGCCGCGTCTCCACCATGCGCCGCCCACGCTTCCTCGCCCGTCGCAAGGCCGGCAATCTGGGCTTGCGGCTGGTTATCGACGGCCAGGAGATTATCGCAAGGGAGTAGGTTTCTTCTCCCCGTTCTACGGGGAGAAGTGCCCGGCAGGGCGATGAGGGGCAGCACCGGCCTGGGTGTTTGGCCACCTCACAAACCGACGACATTTTGCCGCTGCAAATTGCCTCCAAGGCTGGCGCTGCCCCTCATCCGGCTGCCGCCACCTTCTCCCCGTAGAACGGGGAGAAGGGAGAACTACACCAGCGGCTTTAGCCAAATCCACGCCGACCCCCCGATCAGGCCGAGGAAGATCAGCCAGCCGACCTGGTTGTTCGACTTGAACAGTTTCAGGCACTGGTCCGGATTGTTGATGTCGAGCCGGATGATCTGGCGCGCCATATGCGCGCCGGCGGCGATCAGCCCGGCCAACGACACCACGGGCACCTGCGCCGAAGCGAAGGCGATGGCGAAGCAGATCAGCGCGCCGCCATAGAGCCCGGTGAGCCACATCTTCGTGTTGTTGCCGAACAGCCGCGCCGTCGAGCGCACGCCGACGATGGCGTCGTCTTCCTTGTCCTGATGCGCGTAGATCGTGTCGTAGCCGATTACCCACAGGATCGAGCCGATATAGAGCATGATGGCCGGGTCGTCGATGTCGCCGAACTCGACCGCCCAGCCCATCAGCGCGCCCCAGGAGAAGGCGAGCCCGAGCACGAATTGCGGCCAGTTGGTGATGCGCTTCATGAAGGGATAGATCGCGACGATCGCCAGCGAGGCGATGCCGAGCGGAATGGCGAAGCTGTTGAACTGCAACAGCACGGCAAGCCCGATGAGCGCCTGGATGATGACGAATGCCCAGGCCTGGCGGCGCGTCACCTTGCCGGCGGGCAGTGGCCGCGACCGGGTGCGCTCGACCTGGTTGTCGATGTCCTCGTCGGCAAGGTCGTTATAGGTGCAGCCGGCGCCGCGCATGGCGACGGCGCCGATGAAGAACAAAAGCAGATACCAGGGCGCCGGAAGCAGCGTCAGCAGCGGGTCGGTCGGGCGCGGATAAGCGCCGGCGGCAAGGGCTGCCGACCACCAGCAGGGCCACAACAGCAATTGCCAGCCGATCGGCCGGTCCCAGCGCGCCAGCTGCGCATAAGGCCACAGCCAGCGCGGCAGCACCCGGTAGACCCAATGGCCGCTTGGCGCGTCGGCGACGCGGCCCTGGATCGCTTTCGACTGGACGGTTTCCATCACGTTGAAGTGACAGTCGCAAGGGACGCCGTCAAGCGGCCGCGGTGTCGCTTAGGCAGTGAAAACATCGTGACCGGCAAACCATGCCTTGGCGACGTCGATCAAGGCCGCGGCCGCCTTCGACAGGCGCTGGCGGGTGTCATGGGTCAGGATGATGCGTTGCATCGGCAGCGCGTCGGAGAGCGGTTTGCAGACCAGCGGCAGTCCGTCATAGCTGCGGTCGCCATAGGGCCTCGTATAGCTGACGGCGACGCCGAATCCGTTGGCGACCATGGAGCGCTGCAATTCGAACGAGCTCGTCGCCGCCCGCGCGATCGGCGACAGGCCTCGGCTGAGGAAGAGGTCCAGCATATGCTGCCAGCTGTGCGGCTGGTCGGTGGTGATCTGCGGATGCTGGGCGAGCTCCGCCAGGCTGACGGCGTGCTTGTCCGCAAGCTCATGGCCGGCGGGCAGAAGCGCGTGCGGCCGCAACTCGTGCAGCAGGATGCGCTTGAAATGGCCTGGAAGGCCGAGATCGTAGGTGAGGCCAAGATCGACGGCGCTGTCGGCGAGCCGCCGCCCTAGCGTCTCGAAGGTCTCGTCGCCGATGACGACCGTGACGGCGGGGCAGCGCTCGGCGAAGGCGCGCATCAGCGCCGGCGCGAAATAGGGCGCCAGGTCCTCGAAGCAGCCGAGCACCAGCTCGCCGCCGATATCGGCGTCGCGCGAACCGAGCGCCGCCAGCTCGTCCGCCTCGCCCAGCACCTGCCTTGCCTTGGCGACGGCCTTGCGGCCGAAGGACGTCAGCGCAACGCCGCTGCCGCGCTGGCGCACGAACAGTTTCTGGCCAAGCGCGTCCTCGACATTGTCGATCGCCACGGAGATCGACGGCTGCGACACGTTCAGCGCCTGGGCCGCCGCGGTCACGCTGCCATAGCGGGCCACGGCGACGACATAGCGCAACTGGGTGAGGGTTAGTCTCATAGGTAAAAACTATAAATTACATGACAAGTTATTATTTTACGCGATGTCCGGCGCTTGCGATAGTCGCTTGCCAAATGCAAGGAGAACGCGCCATGACCAGCCCGAAGATCGATGCTTCGACGATTGCCGATTACCAGCGCGACGGCGCCGTCTGCGTCCGCGGCGCCTTCAAGGACTGGGTCGACGTCATCGCCGACGGCATCGAGCGCAATATGCAGAACCGCAGTGCAACCGCGTCCGACATCGCCGGCGGCAAGGGCAGCTTCTTCGACGATTACTGCAACTGGGAGCGCATCCCGGAATTCGTCAGGATCGTCAGGGAATCGCCGGCCGCCGAGCTCGCCGCCGCCGTCATGCAGTCGCGCAGCGCGCAGTTCTTTCATGACCACGTCCTGGTCAAGGAGCCCGGAACGCAGAAGCCGACGCCCTGGCACCAGGACATCCCCTATTACTTCGTCGACGGCAGCCAGACGGTCAGCTTCTGGATTCCGATCGATCCGGTGAAGGAGGCGACGCTGCGGCTGATCGCCGGCTCGCACAAATGGGAAAAGATGGTGCTGCCGGTGCGCTGGCTGAACGACGACAATTTCTATGCCGGCGAGGGCGACTACCGGCCGGTGCCCGATCCCGACAACGACCCGTCGATGAAGGTGCTGGAATGGGAGATGGAGCCGGGCGACGCCATCCTGTTCGACTTTCGGACCGCCCACGGCGCGCGCGGCAACATGACGGCGGCAAGGCGCCGGGCGCTGTCGCTGCGCTGGGTCGGCGACGACGCGCATTATGTCGAACGTCCCGGCCGCACCTCGCCGCCCTATCCCGGCCACGACATGAAGCCCGGCCAGAAACTGCGCGAGGACTGGTTCCCCGTTATCTATCAGAGCTGAGTCGCTTTCCCGCCCGGTCAGGACGCGTGACTTGCCTATCACATCTTGATGAGGCCCATGTTCCCGTGCGCAATTGCCGCCAAAATGCCAAGACGCCTTGACCCGCCGCCCGCGGACCAATAGCGGGTTCGGGGAGACGATCAGCAAGAGGTGGCCATGAACGTTCTTCTTCTCGGCTCGGGTGGCCGCGAACATGCGCTCGCCTGGAAAATGTCCGCCTCGCCGCTGCTGACGAAGCTCTACGCCTCGCCCGGCAATCCGGGCATCGGCCGTGTCGCCGAGCTGGTGAAGCTCGACGTCGCCGACCATTCCGCCGTCGCGTCCTTCTGCCAGGAAAAGAAGATCGACCTGGTCGTGGTCGGCCCGGAAGGCCCGCTGGTCGCCGGCATCGCCGATCATCTGCGCGCCTGGGGCATCCGGGTCTTCGGTCCGTCGAAAGCGGCGGCCAGGCTCGAGGGCTCGAAGGGCTTCACCAAGGATCTTTGCGCCAAATTCAACATTCCGACCGCCGCCTATGGCCGTTTCAGCGATCTCACCTCGGCGAAAGCCTATGTCGAGAAGACCGGCGCGCCGATCGTCATCAAGGCCGACGGGCTTGCGGCCGGCAAGGGCGTCACCATCGCGATGACGCTCGATGAGGCGAACGCCGCGCTGGAAGCCTGTTTCGACGGTGCCTTCGGCGCCGCCGGCGCCGAGGTCGTGGTCGAGGAGTATCTGACCGGCGAGGAGGCGAGCTTCTTTTGCCTGTGCGACGGCGCCACCGCGCTGCCCTTCGGCACCGCGCAGGACCATAAGCGCGTCGGCGACGGCGATACCGGGCCGAACACCGGCGGCATGGGCGCCTATTCGCCGGCGCCGGTGATGACGCCGGAGATGACCGAGCGCACCATGCGCGAGATCATCGAGCCGACCATGCGCGGCATGGCCAATCTCGGCGCGCCCTTCGCCGGTATCCTCTTCGCCGGTCTGATGATCACCGACCAAGGGCCGAAGCTCATCGAATACAACACCCGCTTCGGCGACCCCGAATGCCAGGTGCTGATGATGCGGCTGAAGGACGACCTGCTCGTTCTGCTCAACGCCGCCGTCGACGGCCAGCTCGCGCATATGTCTATCCGCTGGAGCGACGAGACGGCGTTGACCGTGGTTATGGCGGCGCGGGGCTATCCGGGCACGCCGGAAAAGGGCTCGGTCATCCGCGGTCTCGACGAGGCGGAAGGCGAGGGCGCCCAGGTCTTCCATGCCGGCACCGCGATCAATGGCGGTGCGCTGGTCGCCAATGGCGGCCGCGTGCTCAACGTCACCGCGCTCGGCAAGACCGTCGGCGAGGCGCAGCAAAAAGCATACGCGGCGATCGATCATATCGATTGGCCGCAAGGCTTCTACCGTCACGACATCGGCTGGCGCGCCGTCGAGCGCGAGAAAACTGGAAACTGATCAGGCGGCCTTGCTCCTGCCGCCCTTGCGCGCCCAGGCCGGCAGCCAATCGCCATGCGCTGCAAGCAGGTCGTCGACCAGCGACCAGATCTGGTCGAGGTCGAGTTCGGCCGCGGTGTGTGGGTCCATCATCGCCGCGTGGTAGATATGCTCGCGGTTCTCGCTCGTCAGGGCCCGCACCGTCAGCTCCTGCACGTTGATGTTGGTGCGGATCAGCGCCGTCAGCTGCGGCGGCAGGTCGCCTATATAGGTCGGCTGGATGCCGGAGGCATCGACCAAGCACGGCACTTCCGCCGCGCAATCGGCAGGCAGCGAGGTGATGCAGCCATTGTTGCGGACATTGCCGTAGATCACCGACGGCTCGCCGGTCCACACCGAATTCATGATCGAGGATGCATATTCCTTCGATTGCTCGACCTCGATCCTGTCGGCCGAGCGATAGGCTTCCGCCTGGCCCTTCCAGCGCTCGATCTGCTCGATGCAGCGTTTCGGATATTCGTCGAGCGGAATGCCGTATTTCTCGATCAGGTCGCCGCGCCCGTCCTTGATGAAATAGGGCGTGTATTCGGCGAAATGCTCCGAGCTTTCGGTGACGAAATAGCCGAGCCGGGTCAGCATCTCGTAGCGCACCTTGTTCGGGCAGCGCGGGTTCCAGCCGGGCTTCGGCGCGCGTCCCTCGCGGTAGGCGCGCACGAGGTCGGGATAGAGGTCGCGGTAGGAACCGTCCGGCTGGCGATGCTCGAACTTGAGATAGAACGCCATGTGGTTGATGCCGGCCGAGCGGTAGCGGATTTCCTCGTAGGGAAGGTCGAGGTCGTGCGCCAGTTCCATCGCCGTGCCCTGCACCGAATGGCAGAGCCCGACCTGCTTGATCGTGGGATATTTCTCGGCGATCGCCCAGGTGTTGATCGCCATCGGGTTGACATATTGCAGCATGATCGCTTCGGGGCAGACGGCGAGCATGTCCTCGCAAATCTTCCACAGATGCGGCACGGTCCTCAGGCCCCGCATGATGCCGCCGACACCGAGCGTGTCGGCGATGGTTTGGCGCAGGCCGTATTTCTTCGGCACCTCGAAGTCGGTGACGGTGCATGGCTCGTAGCCGCCGATCTGGAAGGCGACGACGACGAAGTCCGCGCCTTTCAGCGCCTTGCGCTGGTCCGAATAGGTCTCGGCTTTCGCCTTGACGCCCAGCGTCGCGATCAGCTTGTTGACGACGATGGCGCTCTCTTCCAGCCGCTGCGGGTTGATGTCCATCAGCGCGATGGTCGCGCCCGACAGCGCCGGCCGCTGCAGCACGTCGCCGACGATGTTCTTCATGAACACCGTCGAACCGGCGCCGATGAACGCGATCCTGGGATTTCTAGCCACTGTAAGCCTCCGGCACTTTTCTACGCCACCTCGAAAGCGGCCCTGACGAGCCGTTCGGTGTAGGCGGTCTTGGGATTGGAAAGGACCTCGTCGACGGGTCCTTGCTCGACGATCTTGCCATGCTGCATGACGATGACGCGGTGGCACAGCGCCCGCACCACCTTGAGGTCGTGCGAGATGAAGAGATAGCTGAGGCCCCGCTCGTCCTGCAGCTTGCGCAGCAGGTCGATGATCTGCGCCTGGACGGAAAGGTCGAGCGCCGATGTCGGCTCGTCGAGCAGGATGAATTCCGGCTCCAGCGCAATCGCCCGCGCGATCGCGATGCGCTGCCGCTGGCCACCCGAGAATTCATGCGGGAAGCGCGACAGGATGTTGCCGGGCATGCCGGCGCTGACCAGCGCTTCGCGTACCCGCTCGATCCGTTCGCGCCGATTCGCGCCCAGCCTGTTGACGACTAGCCCTTCCTCGATGATCTGGCCGATCGTCATGCGCGGGTTGAGCGAGGAGAACGGGTCCTGGAACACGATCTGCATGCGCGAACGCAGCGGCCGCATCTCGGCGCGCGTCAGCTTGTCGATCGGCTGGCCGTCGAAGCTTATCTCGCCGCGCTTGGCGTCCTGCAGCCTGAGCAGCGCCTGGCCGAACGTGGTCTTGCCGGAGCCGGATTCGCCGACCAGCCCCAGCGTCTCGTGGCGGCAAAGCTTCAGGTCGAGGTCGTCGACCGCGACCAGCTCGCGCCAGTCCGGCTTCAGGAACGTGCCGTGGCGCAGCATGAAGCAGACGCGCACGCCGTTCGCCTCGAGGATCGTGCCGCTGCCCTCCGGCAGCGGCTGCGGCCGCCCGTGCGGTTCGGAAGCGAGCAGCCGCTGCGTGTAGGGATGTTGCGGATTGGCGAACAGTCGCTCGGTAACGTTGTGCTCGCGCATCTCGCCATGCTGCATGACATAGACATAGTCGGAGAATTTGCGCACCACGGTGAGGTCGTGGGTGATCAGGATCACCGCCATCTTCAGCTCTTTCTGAAGATGGCGGATGAGATTCAGGATCTGCGCCTGCACCGTGACGTCGAGCGCCGTGGTCGGCTCGTCGGCGATCAGCACGTCGGGGTCGTTGGCCAAGGCCATGGCGATCATCACGCGCTGCCGCTGGCCGCCGGAAAGCTGATGCGGATATTGCTTGAGCCGCGCTTCCGGCTCGGGGATCTGGACATGCTTGAGGAGCTCCAGCGCCCGCGCCCAGGCCTCCCTGCGGCTCACTTTCCGGTGCACCCGGATCGCTTCGACGATCTGGCCGCCGACCGTGTAGATCGGGTTGAGCGAGCTCATCGGCTCCTGGAAGATCATCGAGATGCGGTTGCCGCGCAGCTTGCGCCGGGCGGCCTCGGGGAATTTCAGGATGTTCTGCCCGAGATAGTCGACGCTCGACCGCGGCGACACGGTCGCGCGCCGCGTCAACAACCCCATGACCGTGCGCGCCGTCACCGACTTGCCGGAGCCGGATTCGCCGACGATCGCGATCGTCTCGCCGCGATAGAGCTGGAACGAGACGTCCTTGACCGCTTCGACGGTGCCATGCTCGACCTTGAAGGCGACCTCGATGTTGCGGGCGTCGATCACAGGCTGATCATGGCGACCGCCATGATCATGCCGGACGGCCGGTGCGAAATTGTCTGCAAGCGCGATCGTCGTCATCCCGGCCACCTCAATAGGGATCGACGGCATCGCGCAGGCCGTCGCCCAGCGCGTTGAAGGCAAACACGGTGATCAGCACGAAGCCGACCGGCGACAGGATCCAGGGATAGGTGCCGATGACCGAATAGGTCGCGGTGTCCTGCAGCATCAGACCCCACGAGATCAGCGGCGGCTTCACCGCGAAGCCGAGGAAGCCGAGGAAGGATTCCAGAAGCACCACGGTCGGGATCGCCAGCGTCACGGCGACGATCACGTGGCTCATCACATTGGGGAAGATGTGCTGCATGATGATGCGCCGGTCGGTGGCGCCGACCGCCATGGCGGCGCGCACATAGTCGATCCGCGCCAGCGCCAGCGTCTTGCCGCGCACCTCGCGCGACATCTGCGCCCAGCCCAGCGCCGACATGACGATGATGACGAAGGCGAGGAAGACGTTGGTCGGCGCCGTGACCGGGATCAGCGTCGTCAGCGCCAGATAGAGCGGCAATTGCGGGAAGGCGAGCACGAGTTCGACGAAGCGCTGCACCCAGACGTCGAACCTGCCGCCGAAATAACCGGAAACCATGCCGATGCTGGTGCCGATCCCGGTGATGATGAAGACCACCGTCAGCGCGATCATCAGCGACACGCGCGAGCCGTGGATGGCGCGCGACAGCACGTCGCGTCCGAACTTGTCGGTGCCGAGGAAATGCACCGGCTGGCCGTCCATCGAGGCAAAGAAATGCCGGTCCGCCGGGATCAGCCCGAACAGCCTGTAAGACGCGCCCTCCACGAAGAAGCCAAGCAGCCGCGGATGGTCGTAGTCGGGGCCGACGATCGGCTGGAAGGTGACCGGATCGAGATCAGCCGAGTCGGCCAGCGCATAGACCCTGGGCCGCGCGACGAAATTGCCGTCCTTGTCGTGGAAAACGGGCACTTGCGGCGGCGCGAAGGCGACGTCGGTCGCCTTCGGGTCCATCGGCGCCAGGAATTCGGCAAACACCGCCATGACAAGCAGGAGCACGACCAGGCAAAGCCCGGCCATGCCGGTCCAGGAGCGTCTCAGCCGGCGCCAGACCAGCGCGATGTAGCTCTCATTGCCATGCGCCGGCTCGGCCAAGGTCACGCTTTCCGCCGGCAAGGGCGCGAGGGGCGGCGGGGAGGGGTCGCGGGCCAGCATCTAGCGCTCCCCGAATTGGCGGATGCGGGGATCGAGCAGCACCAGCAGCATGTCGGCGATGATGTTGCCGACGATCAGCGTCGCCGACAGCACCATCATGAAGGTGGCGGTCACGTAGACGTCGCCCACCGCCATGGAGCCGACGATCGCCGGACCGACGGTGGGCAGCGCGAAGATGATCGCCGTCTCGATCTCGCCGGTCAGCATATAGGGCAGCACCACGCCCTGATACATGACCAAGGGATGCAGCGCGTTGGGCACGGCGTGGCGCATGACGACGGCGCCGCCGGTCAATCCCTTGGCCTTCGCCGTCTCGACATATTGGGCGTTGAGCGTGTCGAGCAGATTGCCGCGCATGACGCGCATGTTGTAGGCGAGCCCGCCGAAAGTCGCGATCGCCACAACCGGCCAGACATGCTTGACCAGGTCGACGAACTTCGCCCACGACCATGGCGCGCCGCCATATTGCGGCGAGAAGAACGAGCCGATCTCCGACACGTTGAACTGGAAGACCAAGAGATAGACGATGATCAGCGCCATCAGGAAGCGCGGCACCGTCATGCCGAGGAACGAGATCGCTGAAAGTGTCGAGTCGATCCAGGAATATTGCCGCGTCGCCGCCCATATGCCGAAGCTGATGCCGAGCACCGAGGCGAGCAGGTGACAGACCAGGGCCAGGAGCAAAGTGCGCGGCAGCCGCTCGCCCACCACATCGGCCACCGGCTTGTTGTAATAGAGGCTGTAGCCGAAATCGCCGCGGGTGACGATGCCGCCGATCCAGTTGAGATACTGGACGGGCAGCGGCTTATCGAGGCCATGCTCGACGCGATAGGCCTGTGCCTGCGCCTCCGCCTGCGCATAGGAGGCTCCGCCCTGGTTGATGAGCTGCGATTTGATGTAGTCGGCATAGTCGCCGGGCGGAGCCTGGATGATGGCGAAGGTGACGAGGCTTAAGATTGCGAAAACCGGAATCGCCGAGGCGATGCGCATCAGCAGGAATCGCAGCATCGGTTCGTCCGCCTTCTTGTCTGCCCGCCGCTCCCCTCGGGGGCGTTCGGAGATTTCGCTTCGTCCGGCCACGCCGCGGCGCGGCCGGACGTCTCTCGGTCAGGGGAGGTAAGACTTAATCCATCGGCCCCTTGCTTCCCGGTTTGCCGGGAAGCTCCTCGGGGAACAACTCATATTTTGCCTGCTTGTCCGCTTTGACGAACACGCGCTCGCGGATGATCGAATCCTCGGCCCAGTTGAACATGTAGATCGGCGTGCCCTGCGGGATGTTGGAGAAGCGCTTGTTGACGATCAGCGCGCCCGGATATTCCGTCAGGCCGACATTGTAGACGTGCTCGGTCGAGATCTTCTGGAAGTTCCGCATCAGGCTGGCACGCTGGTCGTTGTCCTGCGTGGACGCGAACTTGTTGACGATGTCGACGAGGTCCTTCTCGAAGGGCATCAGGTCGACCTGGCCGCTTTCCGGCGCGCGGTGGTTCCAACTGGTCTTCGGCCCGACCGGCGCCAACTGCTCGGTGTTTTGAACGACGGATGTGAGCTCGGTTTCGTTTCGCCGGATCAGCCAGTCGAAGCGGCCGGAATATTGCGTGGCATCGCGCTGCGTGCCGTTGAGCCCATTGAGCACGACCCTGAGGCCGAGCTTCTCCATCTGCGCGACCACGCCTTCGGCGAGGCTCTTGTCGGTCGTGTAGTCGTTGTTGACCAGCATCACGATCTCGACATCCTTGCCGCCGGCCGTGCCCGTCGGGAAGTTCACGATGCCGTCGCCGTCCGTATCCTTGAGGCCGGCCTTGGCGAGCAAGGCCTTGGCGCCTTCGAGGTCGAACGGGTAGTAGACGGTCGACTTGCGGTCATAGAAGCTCGTGCCTGACGAGAAGCCGCCTGGATAGATGGCGGTGAACGGACCCTTGACCAGCGAGTCGCCCAACGCCTTGCGGTCGAGCGCCATGGTGACGGCCTTGCGGAAGTCCTCGTTGCGGTTCAGTTCGCGGATAGCCTGGCCGCGCTCGTCCGGGTTGCCCCAGCCATTGGCGGAAAAATTCATGCGCAGATTGTAGCCGATCAGGCGTGGGCCGAAGGCAAGGCGTGCAGGCGCGTTCTTGTCGGCCGCGCGCTTCAGCGAGGCGACGAAGTTTTCCGGCTGCTCGAGGTTGGAGAAGTCGCCCGAGCCCGCCACCGCCTGGACGTCGCGGTCGGCCCAGGTCGAGAGCTTGTATTGCAGCTCGTTGAGGTAGGGCAGCTGGTTGCCCTTCTCGTCGACCTTCCAATAATAGGGGTTGCGGCGCATGACGATGATGTCGTCCGGTCGGTACTCCACCGGCACCCAGGCGCCCATCACCGGCATGTTCATATATTCGGGCGGGAAGGCGTTCTTGAACTGGTCGTAGGTGTTCTTCGAATATTTCGGATGCTGCGGCTTCAGGATGTGCGACGGACCGGGGCAGAAAGTGCCGTAGGCCATGGCATAGAGGTACTGCCGCGGGAAGGCGTCCTTGAACGTCCACTCGACGGTGTAGTCGTCGATCTTCTTCAGCGTCGTGCCGACGCCAAAAGTTTCCGGCGTCGCGCCGTTCAGCGGCGAGACATTCGGATCGACGACCTCGTCGTCCCAGTAGAACATCACGTCGTCGGCGTTGAAGGGCGCGCCGTCGGACCATTTGGCGCCTTCGATCAGATGCATGGTCAGCTTGTGGCCGTCGCTCGACCAGTCCCAGCTCTTGGCGAGGTTCGGCAGCGGCTCGGTGTCCTTGGCCTCGACCTGGAACAGCGGCGCCGTGCGCGTCAGGCATTCGGACAGGCCGATATCGATGCCGCCCCAGCCTTGCGTCTGGCCGGCGCCGTAGTTCCAGCCTTCCGGCCGGCCGCCGATGACATGGCGCATCGTGTCGCCATAGACGCCGATGCCGTCCGGCATGTTGCCGGTCTTGAAGACCAGTGGTTCCTTCGGCAGCCTGTCCTTGACCGGCGGCAGCTTGCCGGTCTTGACGTATTTCTCCGTCACCCAGTCCGGTTCGTGATATTCGGGCAGCGCCTTGAACTCCAGGATGGAGTCGCGCGGCACATAGTGGATCTTGCCTTCGGCCGGAAACGTCGCCGGCTCGGGCGGGATCGTCGGCTCGGATGCGAAGACGTGTGCCGGAACGGCAACGCTCATCGCCAGTCCGGCGGTAAAGCCAATTCTGCGTAAAATCCTCATCGTCTCCTCCCAGTTGTTTTGGACGCCTGCTGCTGCCCGCCTCTTGTTTCTGGACGGCTGATCCGGTGGATGCGCCTCTTGCGCGTCCCGACTGCTTGCCGGCGATTTTCAGCCGGCCTGTTTCAGCGCCGCCTTTTCGGCGCGCAATTCCTCGATCGAGCGCACGTTGCGCCGCGCCGCGCCCGCCCATTCGCGGGTCTTGACCTTGGATTTGGAAAGCCGCTCCTTCGCCGCCGGAACGGCATGCGCATATTGCGGCAGCCATTGGGCCTGGGCGACGACCATCTCGTCCACCATCTGCCAGACCTCCTCCGGCGTCGACACGGCGCCCACCAGCGGGTCGTGCAGCACGGCGAGTTTCAACAGGTCGATGTCGCCGGCGATCGCTGCGTGCACCGACATGCGTTGCACGTTGATCGAGGCCATGCAGGTGGCCGCACAGGCTTCGGGCAGCGTGATGCCTGCTGCCATGTTGATGCCGAAACGGTCGACGAAACCGGGCGACTCGATGATGGCGTCCTGCGGCAGGTTGGTGATCACGCCTTCATTCTTGACGTTGAAGTGGCCGCGATAGACGCGGTTGGTCTCCAGCGCCTCGAGGATGTGGCTGGCATGCTCGTTGGAGCGTTTTGCCGGGTCGATCGGCTTCGAGGCCGCTTCGAGGAATTGCGGATATTCGGTCTCGAACCAGTTGCGGGCCTCGGTCGAGTAGCGCAGATAGCCGCCGGTCTCGCCATGGATCCAGTCGGACATGTCGATCCAGCGCGTGATCTCGTCGGGGCGCTTGCGGTACCAGGGCAGGTACTCGGAAAGATGCCCGTTGCTTTCGGTCGAGTAGACCCCAAAACGCTTCAGCACGTCGATCCTGAGCTTTTCCTGCTTCGAATAGACGGGATGCGCCTCGAAGGCGGCGACGAGCTCGTCCTTGCCGATCGGCCGCCCGTTCAGCCTGAGCTCGATGAACCAGGTCTGGTGGTTGATGCCGGAACAGACATAGTCGAGTTCCTTGGGCGATTTCGCGCCGAGCACTTCGGCGATCTGCTCGGCGCCATGCTGGACGCCGTGGCAGAGCCCGACTGTGTCGACCTTGCCGTATTCGATCGCCGCCCATGTGTTCATCGCCATCGGGTTGGCATAGTTGAGGAACTTGGCGTTGGTGTCGGCGACCTCGCGGATATCCCGGCAGAAGTCGAGGATCACCGGGATGTTGCGCTGGCCGTAGAGGATGCCGCCGGCGCAGATCGTGTCGCCGACGCACTGGTCGATGCCATATTTCAGCGGAATGCGGATGTCGTCGGCATAGGCTTCGAGTCCGCCGACGCGCACGCAGCTGATGATGTAGCGCGCACCCTCCAGCGCCTCGCGGCGATTCGTGGTCGCGGTCACTCTGGTTGGCAATTTGTTGGCTTCGACGATCCGGTCGAGGATCGCCTTGATCATCGAAAGATTGTGCTCGCTGACATCGGTCAGCGCGAATTCGATGTCCTTGAATTCCGGCACGCACAGGATGTCGGTGAACAGCTTTTTGGTGAAGCCGACGCTGCCGGCGCCGATAATAGCGATTTTGAAGCTCATCACCTTCACCTCGATCCGTTCGAATGCTAGGCAAGGAGCAGCAAGGGAGGATAGGGCCGCGCGCCGTTGCGCACGCACCGCTCAAAGCCGGAAATCCGGCCTTTCTCCTCCCGCCCGCTCCTCGACCGCGGGTCTGTCGCGTTCTTGAGGGCCCGATTATGCGCTTATTCGCCGGCGCGGCCAGAGAAGGATTATGCTTTCGAGGGTAATTTTGTGCTGCGGGATCTGATCGCCAACGGAAAGCTGATGCGCACGATCTCGCTGCCGCGCGGCCGCCAGCGCCTGCATGCCATGCCGACCAGCACCGGTTACGAAGTGCGCGAGGACGAGACATATGACTGGGACGGGCGCAGGCGCGGCCAGACCCCGTTCACGGTGCTCCAGCATACGATCGGCGGTACCGGCCAGTTGCGCTACGAGAACCGCAACTATCGCCTGCAGGCGAACGACACGCTGCTGGTTCTGGTGCCGCACAATCATCGCTACTGGCTCGCCAAGGGCGACCGCTGGGAATATTTCTGGATCTCGATGAACGGCGAGGAGGCGCTGCGCATCCACAAGTCGATCCTCAGCGTCTCAGGCCCGGTGTTCAGGCTGCAGCCGGCGACCATCGACCATCTCGCCGATTGCAGCCTGCGGCTGATCAAGGGCGCGGCTTCGCCCGGCGCTGCCTCGGCCATCGCCTATGAGGCGGCCATGGCGCTTTATGACGATGTCTTCGGCTCGCACGCCTTCGCCGAGAAGCAGAGCGCTATGCAGCCGGTCATCGACCACATCAACGCCAATCTCGACAAGCCGCTGCCGGTGGCGGAGCTGGTCGAGATCAGCGGCCTCAGCCGTGCCCATTTCTCGCGCTGCTTCGCCGAGAGCGAGGGCCTGCCGCCGGCCGAATTCGTCCTGCAGCAGCGCCTGCAGCGCGCGGCGAAGCTGCTCACCAAGGCGGATTTCTTGCCGGTTAAGGAGGTGGCTGTACTCTGCGGCTTCGAGGATGCGAACTACTTCTCCAAGGTCTTTCGCCGCTGCTACGGCATCAACCCGACGCAGTTCCGCACCACCGGCATGTATGCCAGCCTCGGCAGCCATCGCTGACGGCTTCAAAGCTTTTGGAAGAAGTCAGCGCCTGGCGCTGTCGAGCGTCGTCGAGGCGGTGCTGACCGGATCGGCCGCCGCGGCGAAAGCCGCGTCGATCTGCTCGGGCGTGCGCTGTCCGGAGCGCTGCCAGGCGACATATTGCACGATGCCGAAGATGGCACGCCGCGGCACCGTCTTCACCACCGGCATGCGGAATCCGTCGCGGAACTTTTCCCAGCGCGCGCCGAGCACGGCGACCATTTCCTCCACGGTCGGCGGCGTCGCCACATCGGCATAGGTGATCGTGACCTTGCCGGCGAGGGCTTTTTCGCGCGGTATCGGCACCGGGATCGAGGCAAGGTAGTCGGCCGGCACGTCGAGCAGTCCGCCGAAGGCCCATTGCCGGCGCAGCTCGTCGGCGCTCATCGGCGCGACGCTGACGTCGATGTCGTTGGGCGTGCCGGGCACGCGGTAGGGACAGGAGAAACGGCCGCAATTGGCCTGCGCCGAGAATTGCCACAGCGCGTAGCCCTGCCAGTTGCCCATCGGGAAATGCACGTCGATAGCGGGCTTGTAGCGCGCATACCACAGCGGCAGCCGCGACAGCAGCCGATACTGGTAGCGGTTGTCGGCGATGTACTGGGCGGTCTTGCCGTTGACATAGAGCACCGGGAAGCGACCGAGGCGTCGATGCACCTGGCGCACGAATTCCTCGGCGTCGTCCAGCGACATCCATTGCGTGGGGTCGATGCCTTCGATGTCGAGGGCCATCAGCTCATCCGGCGCCGGCTCGGCGAAATCGATGAAATTGTTGGCCTGCTCGACCGGGTTGCCGGGACGGGCCAGGTGATAGGCGCCCCATTTCAGACCGAGCGCCTTGGCCACGACCTTGCGCGTCTGGAACAATTCGCGCGTCACCGCATAGCGCTTCCATTGCGCCTTGCAGAGTTTGACGTCGGCCTCGGCGCCGAAGCAGACATAGGGCGGCGGCAGGCCGTCGGACGCCTTGTTGATGAAGCCGGCGATGCGCTTGTCGGTGACGAGCTGCTGCCAGTCGATCGAGTTGTATTCGTAGGCGTCGATCACCAGCGGGCGGTCGGCATTCTTCCACGGCTCGGAGAAATCCGAGGCCTTTGCCGCCGTGCCCAGCGCAACCGCAGTCGCGAGAAGCGCCAGGCGGCGAAGAGGGCGCGCCGGCTTTTTCAATCAGGGTGTCCCCACTGACCAGGGGACGATCCTGAACCGCTATGGTTAAGGAAGTGCTTTCACAACATCGGCTTGCTTCGCTTCGCTCCAAAACGTCAAAAAAGTATCGGTCGGGTGGACAAGCCGTGGTGGCAGGCGCTTCAATTGCCGCCTAAGCTTTCAATCACGGCGGCCAGTGGGGAGACACAGGCCCGCCTGACGAAGCGCAGCAACCGGTCACAAGACCGGACCCGCGCGGGGAGGAAATGAAGATGAATCCGGACCTGGAAGTCGTCCAGATCAGACAGGGAGAGTCGTTCAAGGCCTGGGCCCACGGCTATCCTTTCCGCACTGTCCGCTGGCACTTCCATCCCGAATACGAGTTGCATCTGGTCGTCGCCACGACCGGCCGTTATTTCGTCGGCGACTTCATCGGCGAATTCGAGCCGGGTAATCTGGTGCTCACCGGGCCCAATCTGCCGCACAACTGGGTCAGCGACGTGCCGCCGGGCGAGACCGTGCCGCTGCGCGGCCGTGTCGTGCAGTTTTCCGAAGAATTCATCGCCAGCGCTTCCGCCGCGTTGCCCGAGCTTGCCGCCTGCGCCGGCATCCTCGAAACCAGCCGCCGCGGCGCGCTGTTCTCGCCGGCGACGGCCGAGCTCGCCGCGCCCTTGCTGGCGGAATTGACCGAGGCGCAGGGCGTGCGCCGCCTGGCGCTGTTCATGGCCGTGCTCGATATCCTGAACCGCGCCAGCGATGTCCGCACGCTGGCCAGCGCCGGCTATCTGCCCGATCCCTCCGGCTTCATGTCGGCCGGCATCAACCAGGCGCTTGCCTACATCAATTGCCACCTGACCGAGCCGTTCAGTGAAGGCACGCTCGCCGAGATCGCCGGACGCAGCCCGAGCGCCTTCTCGCGCAGCTTCCGCCGCCACACCGGAATGGCGCTGGTGCAGTATGTCAACCGGCTGCGCATCAACCTCGCCTGCCAGCTCTTGATGAGCGAGGCGCAGATGTCGATCACCGAGATCTGCTACGCCGCCGGCTACAACAACATCTCGAATTTCAACCGCCAGTTCCTGGCGCAGAAAGGCATGTCGCCTTCGCGCTTCCGGGCCTTGCTGGCTGAGAACATCAACGCGGAGATTGCCGCCTAACAGGGAGGAAGCGGGAGGAGCCAAAGGCATTCCGGTCCGAAGACTTTTCGTCCGGAATTGCATCAAACAAAGAAACACTCAGGGAAGGAAAGACGCGGGGTGCAGGGCACCCTGTGCTGGGGTTCGTTTGCCCGAAATCCGGCACGTTCAGGAGGATGTCCGCGTGGTTCATCGGGATCGAGCGATCCCCGACTGCCGTCATACTCCTTTCAACAGTTCGACATGCAGTCAAGGCCTGGCGCGTTGTCCACCGCTCAGGTCCTGGTGAAACCATTTCTCGAAACGGAGACATTCGAATGACCAGACATGCTTGGAAATCGCCGTTTGCCTTGAAGTCGACGATCGCTGCCGTTTTCGCGGTCTCGCTGCTCGGCGGCACCGCGGCATTCGCCGACACGGTCACCGACGCCACGGTCGCCTTCCTGATGCCCGACCAGGCATCGACCCGCTACGAGCAGCACGATTATCCCGGCTTCGTCGCCGAGATGAAGAAGCTCTGCCCGGGCTGCAAGGTGATCTACCAGAACGCCGATGCCGACGCGGCGCGCCAGCAGCAGCAGTTCAATTCGGTGATCTCGCAAGGCGCCAAGGCGATCGTGCTCGATCCGGTCGATTCGACCGCCGCCGCCTCGCTGGTCAAGCTGGCGCAGAGCCAGGGCGTCAAGGTGATCGCCTATGACCGACCGATCCCGACGGCCCCCGCCGATTTCTACGTGTCCTTCAACAATGAAGGCATCGGCAAGGCCATCGCCGACTCGCTGGTCGAGCACCTCAAGGCCCTCAAGGTCGATCCGGCCGGCGGCGGCCTGCTGCAGATCAACGGCTCGCCGACCGACGCCGCCGCGGGCCTGATCAAGAAGGGCATCCACGAGGGCCTCGACAACAGCGGCTACCCGATCCTGGCCGAGTTCGACACGCCGGAATGGGCGCCGCCGAAGGCCCAGCAATGGGCGAGCGGCCAGATCACGCGCTTCGGCAGCAAGATCCTCGGCGTCGTCGCCGCCAATGACGGCACCGGCGGCGGCGCGATCGCGGCCTTCAAGGCAGCCGGCGTCGATCCGGTTCCTCCGGTGACCGGTAACGACGCGACGATCGCTGCCCTGCAGCTGATCATCGCCGGCGATCAGTACAACACCATCTCCAAGCCGAGCGAGATCGTCGCGGCCGCCGCGGCCAACGTTGCCGTCAAGCTGTTGTCGGGCGAGACGCCGAAGGCCGAGATGACGCTCTACGACACGCCCTCGCAGCTCTTCACCCCGGCGGTGGTGACGCAGGAGAACCTCAAGGCCGAGATCATCGACAAGAAGATCAACACGGCGGCCGAGCTCTGCGTCGACCGCTATGCCGAGGGCTGCAAGAAGCTCGGCATCACCAACTGATCCGTTGGCATCCGGCCGCCGACGGGCGGCCGGATGTCCAAGGAACGAAGTCAGGAAAGGCGGCGCATGAGCGAGAGTTTTGAAAGGTCGGCTTCCGTCGGCGAGCTGGTGCTCAGCCTGCGCGGCATATCGAAGAATTTCGGCGCCGTCTCGGCGCTGACCGATATCGACTTCGACGTCCATGCCGGCGAGGTCGTAGCACTTGTCGGCGACAACGGCGCCGGCAAGTCGACGCTGGTCAAGATCCTGGCCGGCGTGCACCAGCCGAGCTCGGGAACGATCAATTTTCGCGGCCAGCCGGTCACGCTGCCCGACCCGCGCGCGGCGCTGACGCTCGGCATCGCCACGGTGTTCCAGGATCTCGCGCTCTGCGAGAACCTCGATGTGGTCGCCAACATTTTCCTCGGCAACGAGCTCAGCCCGCTGCGGCTGGATGAGGTGGCGATGGAGATGCGCGCCTGGACGCTGCTCAACGAATTGTCGGCGCGGATTCCCAGCGTGCGCGAGGCGGTCGCCTCGCTGTCCGGCGGCCAACGCCAGACGGTCGCCATCGCTCGCTCGCTGCTGCTCGAGCCGAAACTCATCCTGCTCGACGAGCCGACTGCGGCCCTCGGCGTCGCCCAGACGGCGGAGGTGCTCAACCTGATCGACCGCGTCCGGGCGCGCGGCCTCGGCGTCGTCATGATCAGCCACAACATGGAGGATGTCCGCGCCGTCGCCGACCGCATCGTGGTGCTCAGACTCGGGCGCAACAACGGCGTCTTCGAGCCGGATGCCTCGAACCAGGATCTGGTGAGCGCCATCACCGGCGCTTCCAACAACGCGGTGTCGCGTCGCGCCGAGCGCCTGCGCATGGAGCGCGATCACAGCGGCAGCGCGCAGGCCGGGGAGCAACGCCCATGACGGACGTCAAGCAAAGCACCTCCGCCCCACTGGCGCTCGACCGCGCCGATGCGCGGGTGAAACATGAAGCCGGCATCGGCGGCGCGGTCAGCGCCTTCCTCGACCGCGTGCGCAGCGGCGATCTCGGCTCGCTGCCGGTCATCGTCGGCCTCGTCGTCATTTGGACCGTGTTCACCAGCCTCAATCCGGTGTTCGTTTCCAGCAGCAATCTGGTCAATCTCCTGTTCGACTGCTCGACCGTCGGCGTCATCGCGCTCGGCATCGTCTGCGTGCTGATGGTCGGCGAGATTGACCTCTCGGTCGGCTCGATCAGCGGCTTCGCCTCGGCGATGGTCGGCACGCTCTGGGTCAACCAGGGCTGGCCGATCGCCCTCGCCATCCTTGCCGCGCTCGCCTTCGGCGCCCTGATCGGCTCGCTCTATGCCTTGCTGTTCAACCGCCTCGGCATGCCGAGCTTCGTTTCGACGCTGGCCGGCCTGCTCGCGGTGCTGGGCATGCAGCTCTACATCCTCGGTTCGACCGGCTCGATCAACCTGCCATACGGCTCGGCCTTGGTGGATTTCGGCCAGCTGATGGTGATGCCGAAATGGGTCTCGCACACGCTGGCCGCGATCCCGGGCCTGGCGATGCTGGTCAGCGGGCTACGCACCGTCGCGCGCCGCCGCGCGGCCAACCTCTCGACGCCATCCGTAGCCGGGCTCATCCTGCGCGTCGCCACGATCACCATCGGCCTCGAGCTGATCGTCGCCTACCTCAACCAGTCGCGCGGCATCCCCTGGATGTTCGGCCTGTTCGTCGGACTCGTCGTGGCCATGAATTATGCGCTGACCCGCACCAAATGGGGGCGTTCGATGACCGCGGTCGGCGGCAACCGGGAGGCGGCGCGGCGCGCCGGCATCAAGGTGCGCGCCATCTATCTCAGCGCCTTCGCGCTGTGCTCGCTCTTCGCCGCGCTCGGCGGCGTGCTGGCGGCGGCGCGGCTCGCTTCCGCCAGCCAGCAAGCCGGCACCGGCGACGTGAACCTCAACGCCATCGCGGCCGCGGTCATCGGCGGCACCAGCCTGTTCGGCGGCCGCGGCAGCGCCTATTCCGCGCTGCTCGGCATCATCGTCATCCAGTCGATCGCCAGCGGGCTGACGCTGCTCGATCTGTCCTCGTCGCTTCGCTACATGATCACCGGTGCCGTTCTGGCCATCGCCGTGATCGTCGACTCCCTGGCGCGCCGTTCCCGTGCTTCGCACGGCCGCGCCTGAACAGTTCAAACGAGAAGGGTACACATGGCTCACGATCTTTCGGGAAAAGTCGCCGCGGTCACCGGCGCGGCATCGGGCATCGGCCTCGAATGCGCCAGGGCGATGCTTACGGCCGGTGCCCGCGTCGTGCTGGTCGACCGCGCCGAGGACAGGCTGAAGGAGGTCGTCGCCGAACTCGGCGACGGCGCGATCCCGCTGGTGGTCGATCTCACCAGCCCCGCCAGCGTCGCGACCATGCTGCCCGGCATCCTCGACAAGACCGGCCAGCTCGACATTTTCCACGCCAATGCCGGCGCTTACGTCGGCGGCGAGATCCTCAACGGCGATCCGGATGCCTGGGACCGCATGCTGAACCTCAACATCAACTCGGTGTTCCGCTCGGTGCACGCGGTGCTGCCGCATATGGTCGAGCGCAAGACCGGCGACATCATCGTCACCAGTTCCATCGCCGGCCTCGTGCCCGTCGTCTGGGAGCCGGTCTACACGGCCTCGAAACACGCCATACAGGCCTTCGTCCATACGCTGCGCCGGCAGGTCGCCAAGCACGGCCTACGCGTCGGCGCCGTGGCGCCGGGGCCAGTGGTGACGGCGCTGATCAGCGATTGGCCGAAGCAGAAGCTCGAGGACGAGCTGGCAGCCGGCGGGCTGATGCAGCCCACCGAGGTCGCGGACGCCGTCCTGTTCATGCTGACGCGGCCGAGAAACATCACCATCCGCGATCTGGTGATCCTGCCGCAGAGCAATGATTTGTAGGCAGTAGGAAATAGGCAGTAGGGAATAGGGAAAGAGACTCTTGCGGCCGGCCGTTCAAGGCTGACCATCTCCTACTGCCTACTGCCTACT
>CCNB01000045.1:128158-130173 GCA_000824785.1 Mesorhizobium plurifarium
CTACTGCCTACTGCCTACTGCCCTACCTTTGAGGTCCCTATGCCTTCCTACTTCCTCGGCATCGATGTCGGCACCGGCAGCGCGCGCGCCGGCCTCTTTGACGAGCGCGGCGAGCTGCTCGCTTCCGCCAAGCGCGACATCGCCCTCTTCGTCGAGCCGGGCGAGATCGCCGAGCAGTCGAGCCGCGACATCTGGCAGGCGGTCTGCGCCAGCGTGCGCGAAGCGGTCGCGAAGGCGGGCGTCGATCCCCGGGACATCGGCGGCATCGGCTTCGACGCGACCTGTTCGCTGGTGGTGGTTGGCGACGATGGCGAGCCATTGCCGGTCGGCCGCTCGGGAGACAGCGCCAGGAACATCATCGTCTGGATGGACCATCGGGCTCTCGACCAGACCAGGCGCATCAATGCCGGCCGCCATCCCGTCCTCGACTATGTCGGCGGCGTCATTTCGCCGGAGATGGAGACACCGAAGCTTTTGTGGCTGAAGGAGAACCTGCCCGAGACCTTCGCCGGGGCGAGGCATTTCTTCGACCTCGCCGATTATCTCACGTGGCGTGCCACCGGCAGCCTTGCCCGTTCGGTCTGTACGCTCGCCTGCAAATGGACCTATCTCGGCCATGAGCGGCGCTGGGACGACAGCTATTTTTATTCCATCGGGCTCGCCGAGCTTGCGGACGAAGGATTTGCCCGCATCGGCACCGAAGTGGTCGATCCAGGCACGGCGCTGGGCGCCGGCCTGACGGAAGCAGCGGCCGCTGAATTGGGGCTGGTCGCGGGCACAGTCGTCGCCGCCGGGCTGATCGACGCCCATGCAGGCGGCGTCGGCACCGTGGGCGCCGTCGGTAATGTCGGCAGCATCTCGTCGCGCATGGCCTATGTGCTCGGCACCTCGGCCTGCACCATGGCGAGCAGCCAAGATCCGGCCTTCGTGACGGGCGTGTGGGGACCCTATTATTCCGCCATGGTGCCCGGGTTCTGGCTGAGCGAGGGTGGCCAGTCGGCGGCCGGCGCGGCCATCGATCTCCTGGTGCATTTTCACCCGGCCGCAGCCGAGGCTGCTGCGCGCGCCGCGGCCGAAGGCAAGTCGCTGGTCGATTGGCTGGCGGCGACCGCTACGGAGGCTTCGCTTGATGCATCGGCCGCTGCCATGCTCGCGGGAAGCATCCAGGTCGTGCCCGAATTCCTCGGCAATCGTTCGCCTTTGGCGGATCCCGATGCACGCGGCCTGATCGCCGGGCTCGGGACCGACCGTTCCGTCGAAAGTCTCGTCGGCCTTTATGTCGCCGGCCTTTGCGGCCTAGGCTATGGCGTGCGTCAGATCGTGGCGGCGATGGCGTCGTCCGGCCTTGCCGTCGACACCATCGTCATCAGCGGCGGCGCCGGACAGTCGCCTTTAGTGCGGCAACTGCTTGCCGACGCCGCCGGCCTGGCGGTCGCCGCTTCGCAATCGCCTGAACCGGTTCTGCTGGGCGCCGCCATGCTCGGAGCTGTCGCCGCCGGCCGCTATCCCGACCTGTCGAGCGCCATGCCTGCGATGTCCCGGCTCGGTGACGTTTTCACACCTGCGTCGGGCGACATCCGCGCATGGCACGACAAGCGTTACGAAGCCTTCCTGGCGCTGCAGGCGGTGGGCCGCAGCGTACGCTGAGGATCGATCAGCGCCTGAACAGCGGCGGAACCTCGAACGGATCGGGCGCCGGCTCCTGCGGCAGCGTGCCTTCGGCCCTGCGCTTCTTGTGGTGCGCGAGCGAGCATTGCGGCGAGCACAACAGGCCGCGATCTGTCCAGTAAGCGGGGCCTTCCTCGAGCATCCCGTGATAGTAGTTGAAATCCGGGGCCCGGTAGGGCAGCCCGCATTCGATGCAGCGATAGGCGTCGGGTCTGGCAAGCATGGGATGTCCGGTTTGGTCTGCAATCGGCGGACCATACCAGCCGGATGCAATTCGGCGTAGAGATTTCGAGCGGTAATAGGAGTTTCGAAAATTGCCGAAGCCCCTCAGCTTCGTCATCCACGGG
>CCNB01000045.1:130183-243929 GCA_000824785.1 Mesorhizobium plurifarium
GAGGATCCATTCCGTGACGTTGAGGCGTTGCGACGGTCCAGAATTCTGCTCCGCTGCGCTCTACGGTCAAGGTAACGGAATGGATCCTCGGGTCTCCGCGCCGCTTTGCGTCGCTCTGCCCGTGGATGACGAAGTTCAGATGCTTCGCCTAATCTCCGATGTCGGTGATCGGTTCGTTTGGGCTAGGCGCCTCTTAATCTATGCGATTGGCCGAAACGCTCGCGACGTCGCTATCCTCGGGCTTCGCGCTGCGCTCGCGCTCCGCCGTCGATGACGACCCCATGCAAAATCCGCGTGACAAAGTTTGACGTTTACGTAAAAAGAAGGTGCGAAATCGACGCGTGGTTTCGCTTCGGCCATGCATTACGATCGGCCGGAACGGAAGGAGGAGCAGACATGTATCGCGCACCGGTCGAGGATATCGCCTTTACGCTCAAGCACGTGGCGGGGCTGAAGCCGGCGCTTGACGCCGGCATTTTCGGCGATCTCGGCGAGGACCTGGTCGATGCGATCCTGGCCGAGGCCGGCCGCTTCGCCAGCGAGGAGGTGGCTCCGCTCTACAAGATCGGCGACGAGCACGGCGCGGTGCTGAAGGACGGTTCCGTCACCACGCCGCCCGGCTGGAAGGAGCTCTACAGGCGCTGGATCGATGGCGGCTGGAACGCGCTGTCCGGTCCGGAGGAATTCGGCGGCCAGGGCCTGCCGACGATGCTTGGCGTCGCCGCGCTCGAAATGTGGAACTCCGCCGCCATGGCCTTCGGCATCGGTCCGACGCTGACCATGGGCGCGGTCGAGGCGCTCGACAAACACGCGTCCGAGGAACTCAAGGCCAAATACCTCGCAAAGCTCGTCTCGGGCGAGTGGATGGGCACGATGAACCTGACCGAGCCGCAGGCGGGTTCCGACCTCGCGGCCTTGCGCAGCCGCGCCGAGCCGGTCGGCGACGGCACCTATCGCATCTTCGGCCAAAAGATCTTCATCACCTATGGCGAGCATGATTTCACCGACAACATCGTCCATCTGGTGCTGGCGCGGCTGCCCGACGCGCCCGCCGGCACGCGCGGCATCTCGCTGTTTCTGGTGCCGAAATTCTTCGTCAATGACGATGGCTCGCTCGGCGCCCGCAACGACGTCTTCTGTTCCGGCCTCGAGCACAAGCTCGGCATCCATGCCTCGCCGACCTGCACCATGATCTATGGCGACGGCTTCCAGGACGCGACCCCCGGCGCAATCGGCTGGCTGATCGGCGAGGAGAACAAGGGGCTCGCCTGCATGTTCACGATGATGAACAACGCCCGCCTTGCCGTCGGCATGCAGGGCGTGGCCGTGGCCGAGACCGCTACCCAGAAGGCGGTCGCCTATGCCAATGAGCGCCGCCAGGGCAAGGCGTCCGACTATTCCGGCTCCGGCATGGCGCCGATCGTCCATCACCCGGACGTGCAGCGCAATCTCTTGACCATGAAGGCGCTGACCCAGATCGCCCGCTCGATCAGCTATTCCTGCGCGCATGCGATCGACCGCGCGCGCGTCGGCGAGGGCGAGGCCGGCGCCAAATGGCACGACCGCGCCAGCCTGCTGACGCCGCTCGCGAAAGCCTTCTCCACCGACGCCGGCGTCGAAGTCGCCTCGCTGGGCGTCCAGGTGCATGGCGGCATGGGCTTCATCGAGGAGACGGGTGCCGCCGCGCTTTATCGCGATGCGCGCATTGCGCCGATCTATGAAGGCACCAACGGCATCCAGGCGATCGACCTTGTGGCGCGAAAGCTGCCGCTCGGCGGCGGCGAGCATGTGCATTCCTACATCGGCGAATTAAAGGCCGTGGCCGACGCCGTGCGCACCTCCAACGTCGACGGCTTCGGTCGCACAGCCGACAATCTCGACCGCGCGCTGGCCGATCTCGACGAGGCGACGCGCTTCCTGCAGAAGCTCATGGCCGAGGGCAAGGTCGACGCCGCGATGGCCGGCGCCACGCCCTATCTGCGCCTGATCTCGCTTGCCGCCGGCGGCGCCTATCTGGCGCAGGGCGGGCTCGCCGACCGCGGGCGCATCCCGCTTTGCCGCTTCTTCGCCGAAAACCTGCTCGGCGAGACGCGCGCCTTGAAGGAGCGCGTCATCGACGGCGCCGAAAGCCTCGCCGCCGCCGGCAAGGCGCTGATTTCCGCTTAAGCATCCTGACGTTCAAGGGACCAATCGTGACAGACCATATCCTCGTCGAGCGCCAGGGCGCCGTGCAGATCATCCGCATCAACCGCCCCGACAAGAAGAACGCGCTGACCCGCGCCATGTATGCGAAAATGTCGGCGGCGCTCACCGAAGGCGATGCCGATCCGGCGGTTCGCGTGCATGTCTTCCTCGGCGTTCCAGGCGCCTTTTCCTCCGGCAATGACCTTGCCGATTTCCTGGTCATCGCCACAGGCGGCGAGGGCGGCAACGAGGTCTGGGATTTCCTGATGGCGCTGGCCAGGTCGCAAAAGCCGATGGTGTCGGGCGTCGACGGTATTGCGGTGGGCATCGGCACCACGCTCAACCTGCATTGCGACCTGACCTTCGCCACGCCGCGCACGCTGTTCCGCACGCCCTTCGTCGATCTCGGTCTTGTGCCGGAGGCCGGCTCCAGCCTGATCGCGCCGCAGCTCCTGGGACGGCAGGGCGCCTTCGCGCTGCTCGGCCTCGGCGAGGGCTTCTCGGCCGAGCGCGCCAAGGCCGCCGGCATGATCTACGACGTCGTCGCGGAAGACGCGTTGGAAAGCACGGTGCTGGCCGCCGCCGACGGCATCGCCGCCAAGCCGCCGCAGGCGCTGAAGATCGCGCGCGACCTGATGCGCGAGCCGCGCGAAGCGCTCGTCGCCCGCATCAAGGTGGAAAGCGAGCATTTCCGCGAGCGGCTGACCTCCGAAGAGGCGCGCGCCGCGTTGACGGCTTTCATGACGCGCAAGAAGGCGAGCTGATTTCACGACACTGTCAGGTTGTGGCAGGTTCGAACGAAACTCGCGTAAAACGCGATTTTCGGTCTGTACACTCGCGTCATGCCGCCCTATCTCACGAATTCGACGGGCGGGGGCCGAGTCGCCTGGAGAGGACATGGCCCGCAATATTGCCGCCCACGCGCAATCTTCCGAAATGATCAGAGGCCTGCATTGACGGATTGAAGCGTCCGATATGCTTGCCGTTGCCGTAAAACCGCTGGTTCTGACCCTGAGACTCTGGTGGCGCTTCTGGCCGCAACTGGTCGCCATGGTGCTTCTGGGCATCGTGTTCGGCGACCTGTTCATGCAGGTCGCGGCACGCGCGGCCTTGCTCAACCACATGGCCGGCTTGGCCTTGCTGACGCTGGTGGCGCTGACACAGCTCATCGTCACCGTGGCCATGTTCCAGACGCTGCTGCCTGCCTTGCCGGCCGTGCGCGCCGCGCAGCAGGCGGCCCAGGGCGAAAGCGAAACCGGGCCTGCCGGCGGCAGCGCGCGGCTGGCGCGCATGATCACCGTCGCGCTGCTGCCCTTTTTCGCCTATTACGCCGCCTGGGGTTTTCTCGGCGACACGGTGCGGCAATATTCGCGCGTCGCGCTCGACATGGCGCCTTTCGGCGAGGGCGCCGGCAATGTGCTCGATGTGCTGGATTCGCGCTGGCTGATCGTGTCGGTCGTCATCTCCTGGCTGATCAGGCGCTTCGCCACCGCCATGCAGAAGCGCGGCGGCTCGCGCTCCTTCTGGCAGATCGTCGTGGTCATATGCGAAACCAACTGGATCTTCATCGGTCTCTACGTGATCTCGCGCTGGAAGGACGAAGCCATCGCCTGGATCATGAGCCGCAACATCTTTTCCGCGCTGCAGGCGGCGGCCGACGGCGCGACGCACCCCATCGCCGGCGCCTTTGCCGCCCCGATGGTGCCGGTCGAGGTCACCTCCGTCGACACGACGACCAGGCTGGTGAACCTGTTCTTCTACATGCTCCTGCCGGTGATCTGGCTGGTTCTGGCGGCGCTGATCTATGGCTATGACGTGCGCGACGACAAGGAATTGATGCGCGTGCACCGGCGGGTCGAGCGCCTGGGCGAGCGCTATCGCGCCATCCCGAAATTCCTGCGCGACTTCGCCGAGCATTTCATCTCCGGCTACCGATCGCGCTACCTGCCGATCGCCAACGGCGTGCGCATCACGTTGAGCTCGGGCGTGGTGCTGATCGTGACGCTCATCGTCGGCTACCGCCTGATCGACTGGCTGGCGGCGTGGGCGTGGCTCGGCATGACGCGGCTCATCGGCCCGCACGAGCTCGACACCTGGCAAGTGCTCTCCGAAGGTGTGTCGCTGCTGTTCGGCAGCCCATTCCAGGATTCCTCGACCGGCATCCTGGTCGAGCCGCTGCGCATCTCATTCCTCGCCGCGATCCTCGAAACCGCATTCGCGCTGCCCAAGCGCCAGGTCGGCGAGAGTGGGCAGCCTTCCGGACCGACGAGCCCGGCAGAGGCGCAGCATGCTTGAAAGCGCACGCTCACGGCTGAAGGCATGGACCGTCGCCGGTATCGGCACGGCGGCCGCAATCGCCGCTGCCGGCGTGCTCGGCGCTTTCGGCGCGAGGCATGAACCGCTGCCGGTTCTGGCGCCGGCAAGCCAGATCGATATAGGCGAGTGGCTGTTGCGGCCCTTGAAGGCCTATGTCACCGCGGAGAAATACGCCTACGGGACGTTGCTCAAGCCGGGCGGCAAGGCGCTGGTGCTCGAGGTCGAGATGACCAACCGCACGGCAAAATCCACCAAGGACTATTTCGACGTGCTGCAGGCAGGCTCGACGGTGGTCGATCCGGCGACCAAACCCTTCATCGTGCTGACGCGCGATTCCACCATGTCGCCCGAGTTGCATCCCGGCATGCCGGAGCGCATGGCCTATATCTGGCAATTGCGGGACGGAGCGGCCGTACCGGCAAGTTTCGACCTGACCGTCATCCGCAAGACCTACAAGCCGCGCGACAACCTCTACGGCCTGCCGGGTTGGTTCAATCCCACGCCGGCCGGCACGCTGACCATTCCCGTCGGCGCCGGACCCGCCGGCGCGGATATCCAGCCATGAGGCGCCCATGATGCGAAAATCGGCCAACATCGTCCTGCTGCTTCTCGCCGTGGTGTTCTGCTACGGCCTGCAGATATCGAAGCCGCATTATGGCGACCTGATCGGGCCGATCCCGGCGCGGGGCAAGCTGGCCGACACGGTCGTCGGGCGCGCCTTCGAGGTCCATGCCGAAAAGATCGAGTTCGCCCGCAAGCTGAAGGTCGACCAGTTCGGCCGACAAAAGGTGCTGACCACCGGCGGCGTCTGGGCCGTGGTCACGGTCGCGTTCGCGGCGCGGGCAGAATCGACCGTGGTCTCCGTCGCGTCCTGGCGTGGGCCGACCGGTCTTACCTACGACCAGACCGAGCGGCTGTCCTTCATGAACGGGCTTTTGCCGGTCGCGGTCGATCCCGGCCTGCCGAGGAAGGCGAGGCTGATCTTCGAAGTGCGGCCGGACCAGGCGAACAACGCGACCTTGCTCATTTCGGAGAAGCTGGTGGCGGCGCTGGACTCGCAGGCCGAGATCTCGCTTGGGCCGGTGACGATCACGGCGGACGGCCTGCCCGGCGGCGCGGTCGATACGCTGGATATGGCTGAGCCACTCTGAGGAGAGCAAATGACGGCAGAGGCTCTGGATCGGAACAATAGGGCAAGCGAGCGGAAATGGCGCCGCCGCAGCCTCTGGTCGCTTTTGGTCCTGATCCCGTTGGCCTTGGCCGTGGAGTCCTATGACAGCGTCAAGGCCCTGCTTGGGAACAACGACCTGTTCCCGCGCCGCGTCGCCTGGGGCGAAAGCGCGCGTTTCGGCGGCAGCGACTGGAAGCTGACCGATTTGCGCGGCGCCTTCGGCATGTCGAACCTGCCGCCGGACTCGGTGCCCGTGCTGGCCGACTTCCAGGTGAAGATCGGCGATCCCGACCTGCAAAAGCTCTGGCTCGGCTGCAAGATCGTGCTGGTCGACAAGGACGGCCGGCGCTGGTCGCCGACCTCGATCGTCTCGCTGAAAACCCCCGACAATGTCGGCAACTGCATCTCGGCGATCTTCTCGGGCGCCAAGAGCGGCGACACGCTCGACCTGCGCGAGACGTTCCTGGTGCCGAAGGAAGCGACGAAGTCCGTACGCCCATCCGTCAGCGTCGCCAGCGAACGGCCGCGTTTCCTGCTGTTTCAGCTCGAGAAGGACTGATCTCCCGCCTCGAGGTCAGGGATAGAGTCGCGTCTTGTCCCAGCCGCCCTTGGCGTTGCGCGAAAAGACGACACGGTCGTGCAGGCGGAACGGCCTGTCGTGCCAGAACTCGACCGTCTGCGGCAGGATGCGGAAGCCCGACCAGTGCTTCGGCCGTGGAATCTCGCCGATGGCATAGCGCGCCGTGTATTCGGCCACCGCCTTCTCCAGCGCGAAGCGGCTCTCCAGCGGCCGCGACTGTTTCGAGGCCCAGGCGCCGATGCGGCTGCCGCGCGGCCGTGTCGCATAATAGGCGTCGGCCTCGGCGTCGCTGACGATCTCCACCGGCCCGCGCACGCGCACCTGGCGGCGCAGCGATTTCCAGTGGAAGCACATCGCCGCCTTCATGCTGCCAAGAATCTCGCGGCCCTTGGCGCTCTCGAAATTCGTGTAGAAGACAAACCCCTTTTCGTCGAACCCCTTGAGCAGCACCATCCGCACATCCGGCATGCCGTCGGCGTCGACGGTTGCCAGCGCCACGCCGTTGGGATCGTTGGGCTCGCTTTTGCCGGCATCCTCCAGCCATGCGGCAAAGAGCCGGAACGGCTCCGCAGCTTCGGTGAAGTCACTGCTTGTTAACTCGGTTTCGTTCATAGTTTTCCAAATTTTTAACATTGCGGGAGGAGTTCGCCGATTGTCGCGTATCGCGCAAGCTTTTGACAGCAGGCAATGGAGCGTTATCGCTTCGGCCAGCGCCAAGGCTGCGCTGTTGACGTTGGCGCTTCCCCTTGCCGCCTGCGGCGCCGGCGGCTTCAGCCTCGAAAAGGTCGATGTCGACCGCTCCATCGTCACCTCCAGCACGCCGTACTCGCCTGCGGCGCCGGCTTCGGCCGACCAGGATTCCGACCAGACCACGATCGGCAACGCCGTTTCATCCGCCGACATCAAGGAGCTTGGCGGCCAGGCGGTGCCATGGGCCAATGCCGGCACCGGCTCGCGCGGTGCCATCACCGAACTGGTGGAGTTAAAGGACGGCGGCCTGACCTGCCGTCGTTTCAGCGCCACGCGCGAGAGCTTCGATGGCGTTGCCCTCTACAAGGGCGAGCTGTGCCTCGCCGGCGCCGGCGGCTGGCGCATGCAGGAATTCAAGGCGCTTTGATTATCGGATGCCGCGAATTCGGGCACTCTCAGTTTCGTGCGCTAATTGCCTTGCACTACTGGAATTTCTTCCTATGCGAGCGCATATAGGGGACGACTGTAAATCCATTCTCTCTTGCAGGCAGGAAGCATGCGCGACCCCTATGAGGTGCTGGGCGTTGCCAAGAACGCATCGGCCAAGGACATAAAATCGGCTTACCGCAAGCTCGCCAAGAAGCATCATCCGGACCAGAACCCGAATGATCCCAAGGCGAAGGACCGTTTTGCCGCCGCTAACCAGGCTTACGAGATCGTCGGCGACGAGAAGACGCGCGCCGCCTACGATCGCGGCGAGATCGACGCCGAGGGCAAGCCGAAATTCCAGGGTTTCGAGGGCGCGGCCGGCGGCGACCCGTTCGCGGGCTTCCGCCGTCAGCAGGGCCCGGGCGGCGCGCATTTCGAATTCCGCACCGGGCGCCCGGGCGGCGATCCGTTCGACGGCAACAGCGACATCTTCAGCCAGATCTTCGGCGAAGCCTTTTCCGGCGCCCGCGGCGCAGGCCGGGCCGACCGCCGCCAGCCGGTCCAGGCGGCCGACCTTAACGTCACCATGGATATCAGCGTCGAGGAGGCAGCCACCGCCGATAAGGTGACGGCGATGTTCCCCGATGGCCGCAAGGTGGCGGTCAAGCTGCCGGCCTATGTCGAGGACGGCCAGACGATTCGCCTGAAGGGCCAGGGCGAGCAGGGGCCGGGCCAGCCGGGCGACGCGCTGGTCAAGATCCACATCCGCCGCCATCCGCGCTATCGTATCGAGGGGCGCGACCTGCATGTCGATCTGCCTGTCGATCTGGCCGACGCCGTGCTCGGCGCCAAGGTGGCGGTCGAGACGCCGACCGGCAAGCTCGCGGTCAACGTTCCGGCATGGTCGAGCTCGGACAAGGTGCTGCGCCTGAAGGGCAGGGGCCTGCCGGAAAAGGCCGGCGGCCGTGGCGATCTCTATGCCCATGTGCGGCTGATGCTGCCGGAAGGCGGCGATGCCGAGCTTGAGGCCCTGATGCGCCGCCAAAAAGGCTGATTGGGGGAATTTTGTTCCTGTTGCAGTGTCTTTTGGGCGCTTGAAGGGGCTCTGTGCCTGTGCGATAGGCTCTCCACAAAGCACATATTCTTGCGGAGAGCTTGCACATGGCAGGTGGACAGGGCCTGATGGCCGGTAAGCGAGGCCTGATCCTGGGCGTCGCCAACAATCGGTCGATCGCTTTCGGCATCGCCAAGGCTTGCGTCGATCACGGCGCCGAAATCGCTCTGACCTATCAGGGCGAGGCCTTCAAGAAGCGCGTCGAGCCGCTGGCGGCCGAGCTCAATGCGCATGTCGCCGGCCATTGCGACGTCACCGACCCGGAAAGCCTCGACGCCGTCTTTGCCGATATCGCCAAGCACTGGGGCAAGCTCGACTTCCTCGTCCATGCCATCGCCTTCTCCGACAAGGACGAGCTCACCGGCCGCTATGTCGAGACGACGCGCGACAATTTCCTGCGCACCATGGACATCTCGGTGTTTTCCTTCACCACCATCGCCAAGCGCGCCGAGCCGCTGATGAGCGAAGGCGGCTCGCTTCTGACGCTGACCTATTACGGCGCCGAGAAGGTGATGCCGCATTACAACGTCATGGGCGTTGCCAAGGCGGCGCTTGAGGCCAGCGTTCGCTATCTGGCCGTCGACCTCGGCGCCAAGAAGATCCGCGTCAACGCGATCTCGGCCGGGCCGATCAAGACGCTTGCCGCTTCCGGCATCGGCGACTTCCGCTATATCCTGAAATGGAACGAGTACAATTCGCCGCTGAAGCAGACGGTCACTCAGGAGGAGGTCGGCGATTCCGGCGTCTATTTCCTGTCGGACCTGTCGCGCGGCGTGACCGGCGAGGTCCACCACGTCGATTCCGGCTACCATGTCGTCGGCATGAAGGCCGTCGACGCGCCGGATATCTCGACCGTCAAGGACTGATCCCCTCCGCTTAGCCTTCGTTCAAGCAATTCCAGGAAAAGTGCGAAGCGGTTTTCCGTCCGGAATTGCTTGAAAAGCAATAGCGCCGACCTCCGGAAGACCTGATGTACCCGCTCGTCTACATCGCGCGCCACGGCCAGACCGAGTGGAATGCCGAGCACCGCCTGCAGGGGCAGGCCGACACCGACCTCAACGATTTCGGCCGCGAGCAGGCGAGGCTTAACGGCCGACGGTTGGCTGAGCTTGTCAGAAATCCTGCGGATTTCGATTTTGTCGCCAGCCCGATGCGGCGCACGCGCGAGACGATGGAATTGATGCGCGAAGCGATGGGGCTCGATCCCACCGCTTACCGCACCGATGCGCGTCTGGTGGAGATAAGTTTCGGCGACTGGCAGGGTTTCACCTTCGCCGAGCTCGAGGAACGCGCCCCCGGCTCGACCGACGGCCGCCGCCACGCAAAGTGGGATTTCCAGCCGCCCGGCGAGGGCGCCGAAAGCTACGAGATGCTGCTTGAGCGGATAAAGCCATGGTTCGCCGAACTTCGGCAGCCGACCGTCTGCGTCACGCATGGCGGCGTCATCCGCTGCTTCTTCCGCTTCGTCGCCGGCCTTTCCAAGCAGCAAGCGGCCGGCCTCGATGTCCCTCAGGACCGCCTGCTGCGGCTGGAGGGCCGCAGTTTGCAGTGGCTGTGAGGCAGTGTCAAAGCCTACAGGAGAGCGGACGAAGCCACCTGAATTCGTCATCCTAGGGCGGAGCGACGCGAAGCGTCGCGTAGACCCTAGGATCCATGCCGTGACCCAGGTCGAATGGCAAAAGCGGTGCAGAACAAAGGTCGTTCTGCACCGCTGCAAAGCCTCGACGTAACGGCATGGATTCTAGGGTCTGCGCGCGTCGCTCCGCTCCTTGCTTCGCCCTAGAATGACGAAGCTTCGGCGTTCCGGCCGGTTTCTAAGGTCGTCATGTACCCGGCTCAGTACAGCGGCCAAAACCCCGCGTCGTAGACTAGTTCTGGTCGCTGTCGGGCAGCTGCATATCCGTCACGACATTCTCGCCGTTGGTCACATCATAGGCGATGACGATGTCCATGCCGGGCTTCAGCGAGTCGATATCGGTCTCGGCGTTGAGCTTGTAGGCCTTGCCGTCGTCAAGCGTCAGCGTCAGCGTGTCCTTGTCGACCTTCTTGATCAGGCCTTCGGTCTGGCCGGCGAACGCGGCGGCGGTGGAAATCATGAGCATGGCGCAGGCGGCGCCAATCAGGGTACGCATCGTCGTCCTCTTTGGTCATTGCGCCGGCTGGTCAGCGGCGGATCCTCAACGGCGGATGGGAAGAGAGCAGAAACCAACCGAATGTGTCAAAACTAAATCCGCCACATCACAGTTTGATGCAGCCGATCACCGTTTGACCACTGTGGAAAACGCCAATAGAAGGCAGCCTTAACCGGGTTCCCTCACCGGGGCAGGGCGTATTTTCATGTCTCACAACACCTTCGGCCATCTCTTCCGTGTCACCACCTGGGGTGAAAGCCATGGTGCGGCGCTCGGCTGCGTTGTCGACGGCTGCCCGCCCGGCATCCGCTTCAAGCGCGAGGACATCCAGGCCGAGCTCGACCGCCGCCGCCCTGGACAGTCGCGCTTCGTCACCCAGCGCCGCGAGCCGGACGAGGTCAAGATCCTGTCCGGCTTCATCCTCGACGAGGACGGCGAGACCATGATCACCACCGGCACGCCGGTGTCGATGCTGATCGACAATGTCGACCAGCGCTCCAAGGATTACGGCGAGATCGCGCGCCAGTACCGGCCCGGCCATGCCGACTACACCTATGACGTCAAATACGGCCTGCGCGACCACCGCGGCGGCGGCCGCTCCTCTGCGCGCGAGACGGCGGCCAGAGTGGCGGCGGGCGCGCTCGCCCGCAGGATAGTGCCCGGCATGGTGGTGCGCGGCGCGCTGGTTTCGATGGGCGAGAAACAAATAGATCGCGCCAACTGGAACTGGAATTTCGTCGGCGACGCCGAAAACCCGTTCTTCACGCCTGATCCAGCCTCGGTTCCGGTGTTCACCGCCTATCTCGACGGCATCCGTAAGGCCGGCTCCTCGGTCGGCGCGGTGATCGAGATCGTCGCCGACGGCGTGCCGGCCGGCCTTGGGGCGCCGATCTACGCCAAGCTCGACCAAGACATCGCGTCCGGCCTGATGTCGATCAACGCCGTCAAGGGCGTCGAGATCGGCAATGGCTTCGAGGCGGCCCGCATCACTGGCGAACAGAATGCCGACGAGATGCGCATGGGCAATGACGGCAAGCCGGTGTTTTTGTCCAACCATGCCGGCGGTATCCTGGGCGGCATCTCGACCGGACAGCCGATCGTCGCCCGCTTCGCCGTCAAGCCGACGTCTTCGATCCTCACGCCCCGCAAGTCGATCGACAAGGACGGCAAGGATGTCGAGGTGATGACCAAGGGCCGCCACGACCCGTGCGTCGGCATACGCGCCGTTCCGATCGGCGAGGCGATGGTTGCCTGCGCGATCGCAGACCATTATCTGCGGCATAGAGGACAGACAGGGAAGGCAGTAGGCAGTAGGGAATAGGCAGTAGACCGCCCGACACCGCCGTTTTCTTTCTTCTACTGCCTACTGCCTACTGCCTACTGCCTAATTCCTGCGAGCGAAGCGAGCGCCCCATGCCTTACGACCAGAAGAAGATCGTCGAAGCGATCCGCGCCTTCGAGCGCGGCGAGATCGTCGTCGTCATGGACGATGACGGGCGCGAGAACGAGGGCGACCTGATCGTCGCCGCCGTGCATTGCACGCCGGAGAAGATGGCCTTCATCGTGCGCAACACCTCCGGCATCGTCTGTACGCCAATGCTCCGCGAGGACGCGAGGCGCCTGAATCTCGCGCCGATGGTGGCGGACAATGATTCCGCCCACACCACGGCCTTCACGGTCAGCGTCGACTTCAAGCACGGCACGACAACAGGCATTTCCGCCGACGACCGCACGCTGACCGTGCGCAACCTCGCCAACGGCAATGTCGGCCCGTCGGATTTCGTGCGCCCCGGCCACATCTTCCCGCTGATCGCGCGCGAAGGCGGCGTCTTGATGCGCTCCGGCCATACCGAAGCCGCGGTCGATCTCTGCAAGCTCGCCGGCCTGCCGCCGGTCGGTGTCATCTCCGAGCTGGTCAACGACGACGGCACGGTCAAGCGCGGACCGGAAGTGCAGGCCTTCGCCGAGGAACACGGCCTGAAGCAGGTTTCGGTCGCCGATCTCATCGCCTACCGCCAGCGCAAGGAAACGCTGGTCCAGCGCGTCGCCTGTTCCGACATCGAAACGCCCGGCGGCAAGGCGCAGGCTTTCACCTACACGCTGCCATGGGATTCCATGCACCACCTGGCGGTCGTCTTCGGCGACATCCGTGACGGTGAGGACGTGCCGGTGCGCCTGCATCCGGAAGATGTCGTCACCGACGTCTTCGGCACCAGCCACCGGCTCGACGGCATCATGAAGGCGATGGGCGAGCGCCGGCGCGGCGTCATCGTCTATCTGCGCGAGGGCTCGGTCGGCGTCGCCCACCAGGAGCGCAAGCGGCCGCAGAGCGGCGACCGCGAGGACCACGAGGAAGCCCGCCGCCGCGAGAACGAATGGCGCGAGATCGGCCTCGGCGCCCAGATCCTCAAGGACCTCGGCATTTCCTCGATCAACCTGATCGCCTCGCGCGAGCGCCATTATGTCGGCCTCGAGGGCTTTGGCATCCACATCGCGAAGACGGAAATTCTGTAGGTCGACGAGCGGTTAGCGTCACTGCGCCGGGGCCGCTGCCTCGCGCCTGTCCACGTCGCAATCGCCTGTCGCCAGCCGGCATTGTCCGGCGAGCACGGTGGCCAGCGCAATCGCGCCGGCTGCCACCGATACCCAGAACCCGTTCTGCGGTCCGAACGTGTCGACCATCCAGCCGGCGGCGAAGGAGCCCAGCGCCATGCCGATGCCGATGCCGGTCGTCACCCAGGTGACGCCTTCGGTGAGCATCGCCGGCGGCACGTGGCGCTCGATCAGGCCGAAGGCGGTGATGAAGGTCGGAGAGATCGCGACGCCGCTGACGAACACCGCCAGCGCCAGCGTCGGCACCGTGTCGGCAAAAAGCAGCGGCAGCGTGGTGAGCGCGATCACGGTGACCGCGACCGCCAGTTGCCGCTGCAGCGGCGCCTTCAGGCTGAGCGCGCCGACGATGATGCCGAGCACGAAGGAGCCGAGCGCGTAGACGCCGATGACCAGGCTTGCCGCCTCAGGCTGGCCAAGCGCCTTGGTGATGGCGACTGTCGTGACTTCCGTGGTGGCGAAGGTCGCCCCGACGAAGATCAGCGCGAAGGTGATGATCTGCACCGGCCGCAGGCGGATCGCCGAGCCGGTCGCCCCATGTTCCGCCGGGCGGATGGGCGGCTCGGAGGAACGCTGCAACAGGAATGCCGCCGAACCGAGCGCCAGCAGCAATGTGCTGACCACCATGCCGGCCTCGGGAAACAGTGCCGCGCTCAAGCCAACCGACAGCGAGGCGCCGGCGACGTAGACCAGCTCGTCGGCGGCGGATTCGAAGGCGAAGGCGGTGTTCAGCTCGGGGCGATCGCGAAAAATCTCGGTCCAGCGCGCCCTGACCAGCGCCGGGATGCTGGGCATGGCGGCGGCAAGCAGCGCCGATCCGAACAGGGTCCAGGCCGGCCAGTGCTGGTTGGCCGCGACGATCAACGTCGCGAAGGCAAGCACCGAGACGAGCGTGGTCGGCAGGGCAATCGTGGTTTGGCCGCGCTGATCCACCCATCGCGAGATCTGCGGCGACAAAACTGCATTCACAAGGGCATAGGTCGCTGAGACTGCTCCGGCCAGCCAGTATTCGCCATGTGTCTGCGACAGCATCGCCACGATGCCGATCGGCGCCATGGCGATCGGTAGCCGCGCGATGAAGGCGGCCGCTGCGAAGCCTTTGGTGCCGGGAGCCCGAAAGATGTCCGCATAGGGGTTTCGCATGATCCTGCTCCTCGACAAGGGTGAATACCACAATTACATACGTCACGTATGAATGTCAGATAATTCATACGCCGCGTATGTCAATTGGCATACGACGCGTATGTGAGTAGGGCCAGAGCCATGCACAGACCGCGCAAGGAGATGATCGCCGAAACGCGCGCCAAGCTGATCGCGGCTGCCCGCCACGCCTTCGGCACGGTCGGCTATGCCGAGGCTTCGATGGACGATTTCACCGCCTCGGCCGGTCTGACGCGCGGCGCGCTCTACCATCATTTCGGCGACAAGAAGGGGCTGCTGCAGGCGGTGATCGCCGAGATCGACGGCGAAATGGCCGTGCGGGTGAACGAGGTGGCCTCGAAGGCGCCGACCCGCTGGCAGCATTTCGTCGACGAATGCACCACCTATATCGAGATGGCGCTGGAGCCGGAGATCCAGCGCATCATGTTCCGCGACGGCCCGGCCGTGCTCGGCGACCCGGCGCAATGGCCGAATGCCAGCGCCTGCACGGCCTCGATGACCGAGCATCTGACCAGGCTGCAGGAAGAGGGCGTGGTCGTCGCCGATGTCGATCCCGAGACGGCCTCGCGGCTGATCAATGGCGCCAGCAGCCAGGCCGCGCAGCGCATCGCCAATTCGAAGGATCCGGAAGCCACCTCGAAGAAGGCGATCGCGGCGTTCAAGCAGCTGCTCGAAGGCTTGCGCAAGAAGCCTTGAGGGCACGCTTGGGTAACCAGGCCACCGCGTTGTGCACTGGTTTCAGGCCGGTGCAACCCTGCCGTGATTGACAATCAATAGGGCGAGCGCATCCTCCCCAGCCATTCTCTTACAGCGCCGCGCGTTCTTTGAACGCGCAAAGGACGCTGTAAAACTTTGATTTGGCGCATGATCCTTTCCGAAAATCGCTTCCGATTTTCGGGGTCATGCGCGGGGTATGGGGAGTCGGGGCCATGTGGGACTTCAGCATTGGCCGGTCTGTGTCGATCATGATGCGGACATGGCCGTTCATCGTCTTTCGCATGATCGTCTATTTCGGCATCACGGTCGCCTACATCATGGCGACAGGCACGGGCGCCAGCGTCGGCTACGGCGTCGGCCACATCTCGACCGATCCCGACGGCCCGATGTCCTTCGCGCTCTGGGGCGGCGTGGTCGGCTTCGGCATCGTCTCGATCGCCGTCTACTGGATCCGCGAATACATCCTCTACGTGCTGAAAGCGGGCCATATCGCCGTCATGGTGCATCTGATCGACGGCCATGACGTGCCCGGCGGCCAGGGCCAGATCGCCTATGCCAAGGAAGTCGTCACCCAGCGTTTCGCCGAGGCCAACATCCTTTTCGTCGTCGATCAGCTGGTCAAGGGCGCCATCCGCGCCATCACCGGCCTGATCGGCGGCATCGCCGCCTTCCTGCCCATTCCGGGCCTGAGCGGCATCGTCAGTTTCATCAACACGGTCATCCGCATCTCGCTGACCTATGTCGACGAGATCATCCTGGGCTACAACATCCACGTCAATTCGAGCTCGCCCTTCGAGACGGCGCGGCAAGGCGTGGTGCTCTACGCGCAGAACGGCAAGCACATGGTAAAGAACGCCGTCTGGCTTGCGGTGATCATGTGGGGCGTGTCCTTCGTCATCTTCCTGCTGATGCTGGCGCCTGCCGCCGCCATCCTGTGGGTCATGCCCGGACAATTGGCCGGCTGGGCCTTCGTGCTGGCGATCGTCTTTGCCTGGGCCTTCAAGGCAGCCTTCATCGAGCCGTTCGCCATCGCGTCCTTGATGCAGGTCTATTTCGAAGCCATCGAAGGGCAAGTGCCCAACCCCGAATGGGACATGAGGCTCGCCGAGGCCTCGTCCAAATTCAGGGAACTGCGCGACAAGGCGCTGGGCTCCTTCGGCGGCGGATCGCGCTGGGACACGCCCCGGGCCGCTTGATCGGCGGCCTGATCAGAGCTTCGGCGCGCCGCCAAGCCTTGCGATCGCCGATTTCAGCGGCGCCTCGCCTGCGCCGCTGAAAGTCTCGCTCATCACCAGCTCGGGCAGCGGCAGGCGCTTGCCCCAGCCATGCGCCTCGAGGTCCGGCCTCGGTGCGAAGTCCGAGACGCGGCCGACGCACAGATAGGCGATCGGCGTGACATGCTCCGGGATCGACAACAGCCGCTTCAGCGCCTCCGTATCGATGATGCTGACCCAGCCGACGCCGACGCCTTCCGCGCGTGCCGCCAGCCAGAAATTCTGCACCGCGCAGACGGTGCTGTAGAGATCCATCTCCGGATTGTGCCAGCGCCCGAGCGGCGAGTCCTTCGAGCGCTGCCGGTCGCAGGTGATGCAGAGGTTGAGCGCGCTTTCGCAGATGCCTTCGAGCTTCAGCTTGCGGTAGAGCGCCTGCCGCTCCGCCTCGATCGCCGGCATTTCCTGCTCGCGCGCGGCGAGGAACAGGTCGCGCACTTGTCTGCGCCGCTCGGCATCGCGGATAACGATGAAATTCCACGGCTGCATGTAGCCGACCGACGGCGCGTGATGCGCGGCGGTGAGAAGCCGCGCCAGCACATGGTCGTCGAGATCATCGGGGACGAAATGGCTGCGCACGTCACGCCTGGTGAAGATAGCCCGGTAGACCGCGTCGCGCGCCAATTGGTCGAAGTCGTCGCCGCCCGCGGCGATCGCTGCTGCCGTCATCGCTTTTCCCCTTGCGACAAGCAGTCATTCGCCTGACCAAGCGGACGACCATGTCTGCCAGGCCGGTCTTCTGGCTCGGGATCGTCCCGCCCCGGCGCCTTCCCGTCATGGACAGTGGCGTTTGCCGGCGCGGTCCCCCTCACAGCGTTGGGCACGCCACGGAGTTCAACCGTGTTCCCGATTCTCCCGCGTCGCGGGCACCAGGCAGCGAAGTGACCTTACCGCGAAGTTGGGCACCCGCCAATGGCGCGGACGACACCGGCTGGCGCAATTTCCCCAGCCATTCGGCTTTTCAAACATGGTCATTACGGTCGCGGGTGCCTAGATTAGGCGCCATGGCCACCCGTCTCTACACGCATCCGATCTTCCTCGAACACCTCACGCCGCCCGGTCACCCCGAGCGGCCCGACCGCCTGCGCGCCATCGAGCGCGTGCTGGACGACGAGGCTTTTTCGGCGCTCGACCGCGTCAAGGCGCCGGAAGGCGACGAGAAAACCATCCTCTATGCGCATCCCGAGGATTTCGTCGAGCGCGTGCGCGCGGCGATCCCGCAGAGCGGGATTGTCTCGATCGATGCCGACACCAGCGCCAGCCCGAAAAGCTGGCAGGCGGCGGTGACGGCGATCGGCGCGGCGAACGCCGCCGTCGACGATGTCTTCGAGGGCCGTGCCGCCAATGTCTTCGTCGCCGCCCGCCCGCCGGGACATCACGCCGAAAAGACCACGGCGATGGGGTTCTGCCTGTTCAATACGGCGGCGATCGCCGCCCGCTATGCGCAGAAGAAGCACCAGGCCGAGCGCGTCGCCATCGTCGATTGGGACGTTCATCACGGCAACGGCACGCAGGACATTTTTTGGGACGATCCGTCGGTGCTCTACTGCTCGACGCATCAGATGCCGCTTTACCCGGGTACCGGGGCGAAGAGCGAGACAGGCGCGGGCAACATCGTCAACGCGCCGCTCGCGCCGCGGACCGGCAGCGACATGTTCCGCGACGCCTTCCTGTCGCGCGTGCTGCCGTCGATCGATGCCTTCGCGCCGGACCTGATCATCATTTCCGCCGGCTTCGACGCGCATCACCGCGATCCGCTGGCCGAGATCAACCTGACCGAGGACGATTTCGACTGGGCGACCGGCAAGCTGATGGAGCGCGCCGGGCGCCACAGCTCCAACAGGCTCGTCAGCCTGCTGGAAGGCGGCTACGATCTGCAGGGGCTGGCATTTTCAGTCGCCGCCCATGTCGGGCGGCTGATGAAGGGATAGGGTATGGCAGTGGAAGGCAATGAGGACGTCAAGGCGATGAGCTTCGAACAGGCGCTCGACGCGCTGGAGAAGATCGTCGATGATCTGGAGCGCGGCGATGTTCCGCTCGACCAGTCGATCCGGATCTACGAGCGTGGCGAGGCGCTGAAGGCGCATTGCGATCGGCTGCTGAAGGCCGCCGAAGACAAGGTCGAGAAGATCAGGCTGTCGCGCGACGGCAAGCCGGTGGGAACGGAGCCGCTCGACGCGGAATAAATTGGGGGCAGAGCAAGCAGGTAAGGAGTTCAAGCCATGTGCCGCAACATCAAGACCCTGGCCAATTTCGAGCCGCCGGCGACCAATGACGAAGTGCATGACGCAGCGCTTCAGTTCGTGCGCAAGCTGAGCGGCTCGACGAAACCGTCCAAGCGCAACGAGCATGCTTTCCACCACGCCGTCGAGGCAATCGCGGCCGCCGCGCGCGAACTGATCGATTCGCTCGAAACCAGCCAGGAGCCGCGCAACCGCGAGGTCGAGGCGGCAAAGGCGAAGGCCAGGTCGGCGCTGCGTTTCGCCTGAGGGATAGTCATGAGCTTCTTTCCCGGAAACGATCCTGAACCCGGCGATGCCTTCGCCTGCGACCAGATCGAACTGATGGTCATCCCCAACGCCAAGGACATCGGCGGCTTCGAGGTGCGCCGCGCGCTGCCGACGGCAAAGCGCCGTCTGGTCGGGCCGTTCATCTTCTTCGACCGCATGGGGCCTGCGATCCTGCGCGCCGGCCATGCGCTCGACGTGCGCCCGCATCCGCATATCGGCCTTTCCACCGTCACCTATCTGTTCGACGGCAAGATCAGGCATCGCGACTCGCTCGGCACCGAAATGGTGATCGCGCCCGGGGACGTGAACCTTATGACCGCGGGGCGCGGCATCGTCCATTCCGAGCGCACCCCGGAAGAGCTTCGCGGCGCGCCGATGTCGGTCTCCGGCCTGCAGACCTGGCTCGCGCTGCCCGACGGCAAGGAGGAAATCGCCCCGGTGTTCGCGAACACGTCGGTGGCCCGCCTGCCTGAGATCGACGCCGAAGGCGTCAGCGGCCGCGTCGTCATCGGCGAATTCTCAGGCCTGCGCTCGCCGGTCGCGACCGCTTCGGACACGCTTTACGCTGATCTGCGCCTGGCGGCGGGCGCCAGCGTGCAGATCCCCGCCGACGCCGAGGAACGCGCCATCTACACGCTGGAAGGCGAAGTCTCGATCGCCGGCGATGTCTTCCCGGCCGAGCGGCTTCTGGTGTTCAAGCCGGGCGAGGAGATCGTCGTCTCCTCCGAGCGCGGCGCGCATTTCATGCTGTTCGGCGGCGCTTCGCTCGGTTCCCAGCGCTATATCTGGTGGAATTTCGTCTCGTCCTCGAAGGAACGCATCGAGCAGGCCAAGCAGGAATGGAAGACAGGCCGCTTCGATATCGTTCCCGGCGATGAGGAAGAGTTTATTCCGCTGCCGGAAGGCTAAGGCGGATCGATATTCAGGTGAGGCCGGCCTGCAAATGATGGTTTCCTGCGCTTCCGGTGCTCACGTACTTAAAGTACGCTCCGCTCCGGTTCTCGGAGACCGCCTTGTTTGGTCGCTTCGCGCCCGTCTTCGACTCCGACTCGGCCTGACTTGAATCTCGACCGCCTTAGGTGGCGAAGGAATGCGCGTCACCGGCGCGCATTTACATTCGCCCGGCGGCGGCCTATTCCGCGCATGATTATGGCGCAATTTGCTGGTAGCGCCGTGTTCGATCAATTGAGGCAGGACGCGCCCGAGTGAAGCCAGACACGCCGCTGCTCGACAAGGTTCGCATCCCGGCGGACCTGCGGGCGCTCGATGAAAGCGCGCTGCCGCAGCTCGCCGCGGAACTCCGCGCCGAGCTCATCGACGCCGTGTCGCAGACGGGCGGCCATCTCGGCGCCGGCCTCGGGGTCGTCGAGCTGACCGTCGCGCTGCATTATGTCTTCAACACCCCGGACGACCGGCTGATCTGGGATGTCGGCCACCAGGCCTATCCGCACAAGATTCTGACCGGCCGTCGCGACCGCATCCGCACGCTGCGCCAGGAGGGCGGCCTTTCCGGCTTCACCCGGCGCGCCGAGAGCGAATACGATCCGTTCGGCGCCGCGCATTCCTCGACCTCCATTTCGGCCGGCCTCGGCATGGCCATGGGCCGCGACCTGTCGGGCGGCCGCAACAATGTCATTTCCGTCATCGGCGACGGCTCGATGTCGGCCGGCATGGCCTTCGAGGCGCTGAACAATGCCGGCGCGCTCGATGCCCGCCTGATCGTCATCCTCAACGACAATGACATGTCGATCGCGCCGCCGACCGGCGCGATGAGCGCCTATCTGGCCAGGCTAGCCTCCGGCAAGGCCTATCTCGGCCTGCGCGATTTCGGCAAGAAGCTGACCTCCTATCTCGGCAAGCGCGCCGACCGCGCCATCACCCGCGCCGTCGAGCATGCGCGCGGCTACGTGACCGGCGGCACCTTGTTCGAGGAGCTCGGCTTCTATCACATCGGCCCCATCGACGGGCACAATCTCGAGCATCTGATCCCGGTGCTGAAGAACGTGCGCGACAACGGCAAGGGCCCGGTGCTGATCCATGTCGTGACCCAGAAGGGCAAGGGCTACGCGCCGGCCGAGGCCGCGGCCGACAAATATCACGGCGTCAACAAGTTCGATGTCATCACCGGCGCGCAGGCCAAGGCGCCGGCCAACGCGCCCGCCTATACCAAGGTCTTCGCCGAAAGCCTGATCCAGGAAGCGCGCGAGGACAACCGCATCGTCGCCATCACCGCCGCCATGCCGAGCGGCACCGGCCTCGACCTGTTCGGCGAGGTGTTTCCCAAGCGAACCTTCGATGTCGGCATCGCCGAGCAGCACGCGGTGACCTTCGCGGCGGGGCTCGCCACCGAAGGTTACAAGCCCTTCGCCGCCATCTATTCCACTTTCCTGCAGCGCGCCTACGACCAGGTCGTCCACGACGTTGCGATCCAGAAGCTGCCGGTGCGTTTTCCCATCGACCGCGCCGGCTTCGTCGGGGCTGACGGCGCCACCCATTGCGGCGCCTTCGACACGACCTTTCTCGCGACGCTGCCGGGCTTCGTCGTCATGGCCGCGGCCGACGAGGCGGAGCTTCGCCACATGGTGCGCACGGCGGCGTCCTATGATGACGGCCCGATCGCCTTCCGCTATCCGCGCGGCAACGGCGTCGGCGTGGACATGCCGGAGCGCGGCTCGGTGCTCGAGATCGGCAAGGGCCGCGTTGTGAGAGAGGGTACCAAGGTCGCGCTGCTTTCCTTCGGCACGCGGCTGCAGGATTGCCTGCTTGCGGCCGAGGAACTCGGCGCCGCAGGCCTTTCCACCACCGTCGCCGACGCCCGTTTCGCCAAGCCGTTGGACGGGGATCTCATCCGGCGTCTCGCCCGTTCGCACGAGGTGCTGGTGACCGTGGAGGAAGGCGCCATCGGCGGCTTCGCTGCCCAAGTGCTGCATTTCCTCGCCCGTGAAGGCCTCTTGGAAAGCGGCCTCAAGGTGCGCCCGCTGGTGCTGCCGGATGTGTTCACAGACCATGCCAAGCCCGAAAAGATGTATGCCGACGCCGGCCTGGATGCGGCGGGCATCGTGCGCACGGTCTTCGCGACGCTTGGCCATGGCGTGCAGGCGCAGCGCGCCTGAATCAAGACGTTAGCTCTTTGAATCAGTTTGCCGGCTTTTTACGCTAACCATTTGTTAACGCTTCCGTTTGGCGGTTCGCTTACCCTGTCTCTTGGCCGATTTTCAACGGCACCCTGCTAAGACCTTGGTCCTAGGCAGGGGATAGGAACCATGAAGTCGTTCATTTGCGGTATGGCCTTTTTGGCGGCCATGATTGCGCCGGCGACAGCCGAAACGCGTTACGACCGCAATATCGAAAAGGCGGCAATGGACATCGTCGCCGGCAAGATGGGCAGCATCCGCGGCGGCTTCTCCTACAAGCAGAAGCCTCAACTCGTCGTGCTGCCGGACACTCCGCCGTCCGCACCGGCGCCTGTTGAGCCGCCGCGCGAGGAGGCCTCCGGCAATGATGGCCTGACGCCGGCCGTCGAGCGCCAGGTTTCGCGAACCGTATTCTAGAGCAATTCCAGGAAAAGTGCGACGCGGTTTTCCGTCAGGAATTGCGTCAAAACAAAGAGATAGAGCGGTTCGCCGTTTCCGTGAAACGGTGAAACGCTCTAGAACCACATATCGCGCACGCAGCGGCCGTCGCGCGGCAGGTCGTCGAATGTGTCGAGGCCGTCGAAATGGTCGATCGGCAGGTCGGCGACGTCCTGCGGCGGCGCCAGCCTGACATTGACGGCGATGCGCGTGCGCCCGCTCTTGGCCGCGCGCAGGCCACGCCAGGCGACCACGCAGGCGCAGGTCGGACAGAACAGGATCTCTAGCGCGGGTTCCGCCACCTCGGCGCGCGTGTAGGACTTCAGCGGCCCGGCTATGCGTATGCGTTCGTCGACATAGTCATAAGCCCAGAGCGTGCCGTAGCGGCGGCAAAGCGTGCAATTGCAGGCGGTGATCCCACCGGGATCGCCTTCCAGCGTCCAGTGAGCCGAGCCGCAATGGCAGGTCCCCTTCAGCATTGCCACCTCCACCGGCTGATGAACGGCCTGTTCCTTCGGGCATTCTGCAGCCTCTTGCCCGATATTCAAACCCATTGCGTTCGCGCCCGGCTTTCGCCAATGAAGGCCGATGAGTCCCCCTTTGCCATTAAGCCAGCGCCAGCGGCTCGATGAATTGCTCGTCGGGCGCGGCCTGTTCGCCAGCCGTTCGCGCGCCCGCGATGCGATCGAGCGCGGCACGGTGACGGTCGATGGCATCGTTGCCCGCAAACCCGGCCAGTCCGTCGCGCCGGGCTGCCTGGTCGCCATCGACGATCCGGCGCGGGCCTATGTGTCGCGCGCGGCACTGAAGCTGATCGCCGGCCTCGACCATTTCGGCCTGGATCCTTCCGGCAGCGAAGCGCTCGATGTCGGCGCCTCGACCGGCGGCTTCACCCAAGTGCTGCTCGAGCGCGGCGCGGCCCATGTCTCGTCCATCGATGTCGGCCACGGCCAGATGCATCCCGACATTGCCGGCGACCCGCGCGTGACGGTGATCGAAGGGCTGAACGCCCGCGATCTGACGGCAGCCGATCTCGGCGGCCGCATCCCCGGTTTCCTGGTCTGCGACGTCTCCTTCATCTCGCTCAAGCTCGCGCTGCCGCCGGCGCTGGAATTGGCGGGTGAGGGCGCCAGCGCGATTCTCCTGGTCAAGCCGCAATTCGAGGCCGGTCGCGAGGCCATCGGCAAGGGCGGCCTGCTGAAGGAGCCGGCGGATGCCGAACGCATCGCTGCTGAGCTGCGCGATTGGCTGTCCTCCATTCCCGGTTGGCGTGTGCTCGGACTCCACCCGTCGCCGCTCGAAGGCGGCGACGGCAACCGCGAGTTCCTCCTCGCCGCCGTAAAGGATGCGGGTTCGCGATGAGCACACGCTTCACCATCGCCAGGCTCGGCTCGCAGGGCGACGGCATCGCCAGTGCCGAGGGCGGAGAGGTCTTCGTCCCCTTCACGCTGCCCGGCGAAATGGTTACGGCCGCGCGCCAGAAGGATCGCGCCACGCTGATCTCGGTGCTGGAAGCCTCGCCGCTCAGGATCGACCCGGCCTGCCGCCATTTCACCCAATGCGGCGGCTGCGCGCTGCAGCATTACGAAGCGGAAGCCTACCAGCAATGGAAGCGCGAGAAGGTCGTGCAGGCGCTGAAGGCCAAGGGCATCGCTGGCGAGATCGCCGCGCTGGTGCCTTGCGCGCCGCACACCCGCCGTCGCGTCACGTTCAGCGCCAGGCGTACCGAAGCCGGCATGCTGCTCGGCTTCGTGCGCGCGCTGTCTTCCGAGATCATCCCGATCGAGGAATGCCCGATCTCGCTGCCGGCGATCGTCTCGGCGCTCGATAAGTTGCGCGCCCTGGCCGGTCTGGTCTGCGCCACGCCGAAGGCGTTCCATATGACGGTGACCGTGACCGCCTCTGGCCTCGACATTGCCGTCCATGATGCCGGCAAGCTTGGCGACCACCAGCGCCGCATCGCCTCGAACTTCGTCATGGCCGAGGGCCTGGCGCGGCTTTCCGTCGACGGCGAGATCGTCGTCGAGCCGAAGAAGCCGGTGGTGCAATTCGGATCGGTTGCTGTCGCCATGCCGCCCGGCGCCTTCCTGCAGGCGACGGAAGCCGCCGAGCAGGCGATGGCTGGTCTTGTCGGCCAGCATCTGTCGCGCGCCAAAAAGGTCGCGGACCTGTTCGCAGGCTGCGGCAGCTTCGCGCTGCGGCTTGGCGCGAAGTCGGAGGTCCATGCCGTGGAAGGCGATGCGCCGGCGCTCGCCGCGCTCGACCGCGCCTACCGCTTTGCCACCGGCCTGAAGCGGGTGACCAGCGAACGCCGCGACCTGTTCCGCCGGCCGCTGACCTTCAAGGAGTTGAACGCCTTCGACGGCCTGGTCTTCGATCCGCCGCGCGCCGGCGCCGAGGACCAGTCGAAGCAGATCGCCCGTTCCGACGTGCCGCTGGTCGCCGCCGTCTCCTGCAATCCGGTGACGCTCGCGCGTGACCTGCGAATCCTCCTCGATGGCGGCTACACGCTGAAGAGTGTCACGCCGATCGACCAGTTCCTGTGGTCGCCGCATGTCGAGGCCGTGGCGCTGCTGGAGAAGCCGAAACGGCGGCGGTAGGTATCCAGCCGTCCGTTGCGCTTGAATTGCGCTTGGATTGGGCATATTTTGATGTGATCGTATCAAAACACGCTGGAAAATAGTCATGAGTTCCGCAATGCTTGAAATTCCGGCGTCGCGCTTCGGCGAAGAGCGGTCTCCATACCTGTCCGCCCGGCGTGTCGCCGAATTGCTCGGCGTCAACCTGACTGAACTGGCTGGCCTGATTGGCGTTGCGCGCAACACGCTCGCCGCCAAGACCGGTGCGCGCAAGGTCGATGCCGCGCTGAGCCCCGTCGTTCGCATTCTGGCGATGGCAGGCGAAATGGCCGGCGGCGAGCAGCGCGCGGCGATCTGGTTCAAGCATCAGCCCATCCCGGGCTGGGCCGGAAAGACTGCTTACGATCTCGTTCGCGAGGGCAAGACGGACAAGGTGCTTGCCTATCTGGAGGCCGTCCGCTCCGGCGTCTATGCGTGAAATCAGGCTGACGCTGTGGCGTGCCTTCGTGCCACGCTGGGCCTATCTGCCGCTTTCCGGCGAGGGCGCGGCCCGATTTGGCGGCCGTTGGAACCCCCTGGGCGCTCCGACCATCTATGCGGCGCAAGAACTGTCCACCGCCTGGGCCGAGTATAATCAGGGTTTTGTCCAGCACCCGGCTTTGATCGCTCAATTGGAACTTTCTGGCGCCCGGCTGGCCGACCTGACCGACGCTGCGACTCTGGCCGGACTTGGTGTCACGACGGATATTCATCGATGTGAGTGGCGGGACTTGTTGGATCGGGGACTGGGGCCCGAGACGCACCAGCTCCGCGATCGCCTGCTGGCCGATGGGCTACATGGCGTGATCTATCCATCATTTATGTCGCCCGGCGGCACCTGTGTTGCGCTCTGGCGCTGGAACGGGAACGGCGCGCCGCACCTCGACGTCGTCGATCCCGAGCATCGCCTGCCGGAGACGCCAGCATCGTGGCTATAGAACGGTTTTAAAACGGAGGCACCGGACGCGCCCGGCGCTATCACATTTCGTTGAAGCGGTCGCTTGCGCGCAAGCCGCCGGAATCGCGCCGCAAAGCCGCCGTTTTGCATGGTCTAGGCTGGATCCGCTGGAGGAGGGGAAGGGCCTCGACAGCATCGGTTGCTCTTAACAGAGGTGGCCTGAAATGCGGATGCTCCAGAAATTCCTTGGTTTTGTCGTCCTCTTCCTCCTTTTCGTCGCCGTCACGGCGACCGGCGCGCTCGCGCAGCAGCAAAAGCGGCTGGCCTTCGTCATCGGCAACGCCGCCTATCCGTCCGGCGCCCTCGCGACGCCGGCCAACGACGCCGGCCTGATCGCGCAGACTTTGCAGGCGGCCGGCTTCGACGTCGTCGGCGCCCGCGACGTTGACCAGGAATCGCTGCGCGGGGCGTATCGCGATTTTCTCGCCAAGGTTTCGGCAGCCGGTCCTGACGCGGTCGTCTTCGTCTATCTGGCCGGCCACGGCGCGCAGTTCGAGGGCGAGAACTATTTCCTGCCCGTCGACGCCAAGATCGCCAATCCGGCCGATGTGCCGATCCAGGCGGTGCGCATTTCCGATTTGACGCGGCCGCTTGCCGCTCTGCCGACGAAGGTCAACATCGTCGTGCTCGACGCGGCGCGGCCGAATGACTTCCCCCAGTGGGACCAGCCGCTGGCAGGGGGCCTCGCGCTGGTCGATCCTGACCCGAACATGCTGATAGCTTTCAACGCCGCGCCCGGCACCGCGGCGCCGGAAGGCAAGGGGCCATATGGCGCTTACGCCCAGTCGCTCGCCGAGATGATGCGCGATGGCGGCCTGTCGCTCGAGGATGTGTTCGACCGCACGCGCCTGCGCGTCAATGAGGTGACGCAAGGCGCTGAGGTGCCGTGGGACGCTTCGAAGATCGATGCGCCCTTCGTCTTCTTCGACCGCGCGCCGGATGCGCCGGCGCCGAAGGTTTCCGAAGCCGAATCCCAGGCCGACCGCACCAGGGAAATCCGCGATTTCGACGCCCATGACGCCTATGTCGCGGCGCTCGACCGCGACATGATGCGCGGCTATGAGGATTTCCTCGTCGCCTATCCGCACGATCCAATGGCCAGGCGCGTGCGCGCCATCATCGCGGCGCGGCGTGAGGCGATCACCTGGCGCGAGACATGGCTGCGGGACACGCCCGAGGCCTATTGGTCCTACCTCGAACGCTATCCGCACGGGCCGCATGCCTGGGACGCTCGTCGCCGGCTGGAGCATTTCGACGCCGAGCTGGAGCCACCGACGAGCTTCACCGTTATCGTCTACGATGTGCCGCCGCCGCCGCCGGAGGAAATCATCTATGTCGACAGGCCGGTGCTCTATTTCGACGATCCCGACTTCGATTTCGAGCCGCCGCCGCCGGTCGCGGTGATATTCCTGCCGCCCCCGCCGCGAGATTTCGTCGTGCTGCCGCCGCCCCCGCCGCCGGTCGACGTTTACGTCCTGCCGACGCCGGTCTTCGTCCCCGTGCCGGTCTGGGTCAGGCCGCCGCGTGATATTGTGCCGCCGCCGAACGACATCATCTTCAACAACATTCACAACACGACCGTCATCAACAACATCAACAACACGACGATCAACAACGAGACGGCCAATCAGGCCGGACAGCCAAACGCCAATGCACCGAGAGGCCTCACCACGGGTCAGAAGATGGCGGTTGGCGCGGGCGCGGCCGCGCTGGCGGCCAAGGTGGCGTTGCCGCCGTTGCTGCAGAAAAGGGCGGCGCTATTCAAGCAAAATCGGGGCGGCCAGCCGCTGAAGCCGGGCCAGGCTGCCACGCAGGGCCAGCAGCCGGTTGCGACCCCGCAGGCGAGGACGATGGGCAAGCTCTCGACCGATCACGCCTTGCCGGGAGCTGACGGCAAGGCGCTGCCGCTCGTCAACGGCAAGCCGGCGTTCAACGGCCAGAATGCGACCAACAGGAAGGTGTTGGGCAAGCAAGGCACGGTGAGTGGTAACCAGCAGGCTACCGGAAATACCGGCGCCGGCGTTACCGGCAACAGCCAGCAGAACGGAGCCGTCAACGGTCAGAGCGCAAACGGCAGGCTGCGCAAGCTGCCGACCGTCAATGGCGCGCCGGGCGAGAATGGGCAGAACCCTCAGCAGAGGTTCGGGAAGAACAATCCGAATGCGTTCTCCGGCCAGAACGGAGGCAAGCAGAGGAAGCTGACACGCAAGGATCTGTCGGGAGGACAGACAGCTGTCGGCCCGAGCGATCAAGACTCGGCGAACGGAGCAGCCGGGGGCAAGAAGCTCCGCAAGCTGCCGACCGTCAATGGCGCGCCGGCCGACAACCGGCCGAGCGTGCAGGAACGGCTCAGGAAGAACAATCCGAACGCGTTCTCCGACCAGAATCCGGCCAATGCGAACAGGAAGCTCCGCAGGCAGCCGAATGGCGAAGAGGGTTCCGCCAGCGCTAACCTTCAGCGCAACTCCAAGCAGGAAAGGCCGAACGTGCAGGTGCTTAGGCCGCAAAGACCGGAATTCCAGGCGCAGCCAAAGCCCCAGATGCAGGAGAGACGCCTGCAACAGCAACCGAGGCCTCAGCCTCAGATACAGGAGCGGCGTTTGCAGCAGCAGCCCAAGGAGCAGTCTCCGCAAGGAAACAAGAGGCCGACCTGCGGGCATCCTGGCGAGCCACCCTGCAAGCAGTAGGTCGCGAGACCTGCTTGGCCGCGGGCGCTGACGCCAGTCTTGCCGGACTTTCCGGCCCAAGAATTTGCGAGGTAAGGCTATCTGGTTCGCGGCGCGTCAGGCGGTCGAAGTAGACCGCTCCGATCGCGGCGAGAACGCTCTGGTCTCTACGAGCTTGGAGACAGCCGTTTCGCCGTGCCGCCGCGCTGGTTGAGCGAAACCCAGATATTCGGATTCTGCTGCGACTGGCGTTTCAGGAAATAATAGCCGGTCGCATTCCAGGGCCGGATTTCATCGACCAGATTGTCCAGCACGAGATCGCCCTTGTCGGTCTTCACCGTCAGGATGGTGTGGCCCTCATTGTGAAGGTCGCGCACCACCGTCATCAGCAGCGCCTGCCGGGGAAATCCCGCTTCCTGGAGAAGCTTGCGCTTGTAGAGCGCGTAGATCTTGCAATCGCCCTTGCCGTCCACGGGATAGTCCCAGTGGTCCATCGTCGTGCCCCAGTGGTCGTAGTTGCTGACCGGCTTGATGGAACGGTTCGCCTTCTGGTTTATCCGCTTGAGGATGCTCATGTTTTGCGCGGTCAGCTTGACGCTCGCGGCCGGCAGGGCGGGCACCTTGCACTCCTTCGGCCGGCGATGACAGAAATCGAGCCAGCCATATGGGACGCTGGTGCTGCCGCCAACCGAGGCGGAACTAGCAGCAGGCCGCGTCGACGCCAGCTTGAGCAGCGACGACTGCGCCGCCGCTGGGCTGGCTTGCAGCGACGAAGCGCCTACCAGCGAAACAAGGCCAAGGAGGAGAGAGGAGGTCGGGACACCAGGGGATCGCTTCACTGCCAACACCACCGCAACGAGGAGACTGGCGACAGGCTAATGCGCAAACGCCGGCCCAGCCAATTAAACAATTAATAATGTCCTAACACGATTGTGTTCAGTTCAAGGTCGAGGATGCCTTCAAGTCGGAATGCGAGCATCAACTTGGCGGGACACTGCGGCTGGTCGTAGCCCCGACCGCGCTGGCTTCATGCCTCCCGCACGCCTTCAGACCCGGCCCTTTTTGCGGCTTTCACGAAATTGCGGTCAAAGGTTGCAAAGCTGGTACAGTGGGATGATTTGCCGAGATGCAGCGCATCCGCGAAATCCACGCCGGCCTCGACCAGATCGAGCGCTGAAGCGACAACAGGGGCATCTTCGATCTCGACCGTAGGAAGTCCGCCGAACTGCCGCAGCGCCCTGACGATATCAGCCTGGTCATAGCCATAGGCGCTGCGCAGCACCCACTCGGTTTCCAGGATCACCGTGACGGCGGCAAAAACCTGTTGGCCGTCGATCAACCGCCGGGCGCGCTCCGATTGTTCGGGGTGGTCGTTCGTCAGGTAGCGAACAACAACATTCGTATCAATCGCGAGCATGGCGCCGCCGTGCCTCGGCGAGGACACCCGCGTCCATTTCTTCCAGTGTCTTCGGCGCGCCGCGGGATGGCAGGGAGCCGAACACGTCTTTCGGTTGCGTCGCCGCGAATGCGGGCGCGAGCTTCAAAAGCACGCCTTCCGGCGTTTCCTGAACTTCAAGCCGCGTTCCAGCGCTCCAATCTCTCCGTTTCCGGATGGCACTGGGTAGAATCACCTGCCCCTTGGTGGAGACAGTGGTCGTGAGCTTTTCAGAAGCGGACATGGCACCTTACCTGTGTAAGACAAAGGTAAGATAATCGGTGCCAAGGCCGAATTCAAGCCTATGGGTCAGATCTCAAACCCTGGTGCCGCCCACCGTCATCTGGTTCATCCTGAGATGCGGCTGACCGACGCCGACGGGCACGCCCTGTCCGGCCTTGCCGCACATGCCGATGCCGTTGTCGAGCTTCATGTCGTTGCCGACCATGCTGACGCGGTGCATGGCGTCCGGTCCGTTGCCGATCAGCATCGCGCCCTTGATCGGCTGCGTCACCTTGCCGTTCTCGATCATGTAGGCCTCGGTGCAGCCGAACACGAATTTGCCGGACGTGATGTCGACCTGGCCGCCGCCGAAGGAGACGGCGTAGATGCCGTTCTTGACCGAGGCGATGATCTCTTCCGGCTGCATGTCGCCCGCGGTCATGTAGGTGTTGGTCATGCGCGGCATCGGCTGGTGCGCATAGCCCTCGCGCCTTCCGTTGCCGGTCGCCTTCATGCCCATCAGCCGGGCGTTCTGGCGGTCCTGCATATAGCCGACCAGTTTGCCGTCCTCGATCAGCACGTTGCGCGCCGAAGGCGTGCCTTCGTCGTCGACGGTGAGCGAGCCGCGCCGCTCGGGGATCGTGCCGTCATCGACGACGGTGACGCCCTTTGCCGCCACCTGTTGGCCCATCAGTCCGGCGAAAGCCGACGTCTTCTTGCGGTTGAAATCGCCTTCGAGCCCGTGGCCGACCGCTTCATGCAGCATCACGCCCGGCCAGCCGCTGGACAGCACGATGTCGAACGTGCCGGCCGGCGCCGGAACCGCTTCCAGATTGACCAGTGCCTGCCGCAGCGCCTCGCTGGCCGCATGCTTCCAGCTTTCCTCGCTGACGAACTCGCCGAAGCTCTTGCGGCCGCCCATGCCGTAGGAGCCGCTCTCCTGCCGGTCGCCGCTGCCGACCACGACCGACACGTTGATGCGGACCAGCGGGCGGATGTCGCGCACGATCTGGCCGTCGCCGCGCACGATCTCGACATGCTGCCAGGAGGCGGCGAGCGAGGCTGTCACCTGCCGCACGCGCGGATCCTTGGCTCGCAGCCAGCCGTCGATCTCCTGCAGCAGCTTGGCCTTGGCCTCGAAGCTGGGCGAGGGGATGGGGTTCTCGTCGCCATAGAGGTGGCGGTTGGTGCGGGCGGGTGCTGCGGCGAGCGTTCCGGAATAGCCGCCCTTGACCGCCGAGACGGCATCGGCCGCGCGCAGCAGTGAGGCCTCGGAAAGGTCGCTCGAATGCGCATAGCCGCTGGCTTCGCCGGCCACGGCGCGCAGGCCAAAACCCTGGTCGGTGTTGAAATTGGCCGTCTTGAGCCGGCCGTTGTCGAACATCAGCGCTTCGCTTTCGCTGTATTCAAGGAACAGTTCGCCGTCGTCGGCGCCCTTGATGGTCTCGGTGACGATCTCTTTGACGCGATCGTCGGAAATGTCGAATTGGCCGATCAGGCTGTTCATGGCAGGTCCATTCGTGGAAACAAAATCGTTCTAGAGCATGATGCCGAAAAGTGTGTAGCGGTTTTCGGACGACATCATGCTCTCTTTGCACTAGGGGATGTAGGCGCGAAGCGGCCGCCAGACAATCGCTAGCGGGATCGAGGCCGGCAAGCGCCGCCGCCTTCACTTGCCGTTGATAAAGTCCTTGATGTTGCCGGCCATCGCGTTCCAGTTGGAGAACTGCTCCTCGAGATTGGCCCTGGTGATGCCGCCGGCGAAGGAGACATCCATCTTGAAGTTCGAGCCGTCGCCGGAATAGGCCTTGACCCAGCGGTATTTTGCGTTCCAGGCATTGGCCTGGTCGGCGGTCAGCGGATCGCTGTAGCCGGCCGAGAACTGCAGCGACTTGCAGTTCTCGTGGTTTTCGCAGCCGTAGAAATAGATCACGTATTTGACGCCCTCGATCCGCCCCGAAATCATCGGATCGCCATTGTCGTCCTTGTCCATCCTGGCCGAGCCGTAGCCCTTGGCGATATCGAGGATCGCCGCCGGCTCGGGCTTCTGGAGGATTTCGTCATCCTCGGCCCGTGCGGCCGAAACCGCGGCGAGCAGCGCCAGACCGGTGATGGAAGCGGGTAAATTCGCGCGCATTGAGCCTCCTGGCCGCCAAACGCGCATTCGCCACCGGACCTCAGCGTCGGGAGCGGCGCATGGGCAAGAAGATCAAGGTAGGGCGGCGAAACCTTCCGCAAAGCCCTTGAGGTCGACGGGAATACCGATGCCTTCCTCGGGCGTCTGGAAGACGATGAAGGTGGCCGAGGTGCCGCTCTTCAACGTGTCGAGCAACGGCTTTTCGAGGATCACCTCGGCGTAGCAGCCGTCCTGGAAGCAGCGCACGAAATAAGCGCGGCCGATATCCTTGCCGTCGACATTGAGACCGAGGCCGTTGGGGAGCAGCACGCCGAGCGGCGCCAGCACGCGCAGGATCTCGGCCTTGTTGTCGGCGGTGCGCAGCACCACGACCGAAAGCCCCATTTCAGGACGGTCCTCGGCAACGACATTCTGCATCATGACGCATTGTTCGGAGGTCGCGCCCGCCGGCGTGTCGCAGATGATCGACCACGCGCCATGCGTCGACTTCACCGTGCCGCTCGGGGGCGAGGCATTGTTCGGCGAGGCGGCGGCGCCAACGGCTACGCCGACGCCGAGCAAGGCGACGGCAAGCACGACCCTCGCCAGGGTTCTCGAAAGCCAGGAAGTCATAACGGCTCCATTGCGAATCACGGCACTTTAAGCCGCGCCGGGGCCAAGTAAAGGACGAGACCGTCGCCGGCCCGCCCCGATACCGGCAATTCCATGCTTTTCCAAAGCAAATTCGCCCGAATTGCGACCGTTGCGTATATAGCGCGGCGGGGCCTGAAGACGGCCTTCGGCCTGCGCGCAAAAATGCCGCACGGTTTCCTCCGCTCCTTTCTTGCGGAGGGAAATAGAGTATGGTTTGAACCACCCTAGGGACAGACCGGGATTCCCAATCCCGGCAGTGTCCGTTATTGGTGCGACCAGATCGCGGGAAGTGGGAGACGAGAGGGCGATGAGGAAATTCCTGGCAAGCGCTGAATTCTTGGCAGGTGCGGCAGCGTCGGCCGTGCTCTTCTCCAGTGCGGCGGCCCGTGCCGACCAGCCGCGGGAATGGGAGGTGACCTTCCAGGCTCCGGCGACCGATATGATGCGGCAGATCGAGCGGTTCGGGAACTACACCATGTGGTTCATCGTCCCGATCACCATCCTCGTGCTGGCGCTTCTGCTGGTCTGCATCGTCAGGTTTCGCGCCAGCGCCAATCCGGTGCCGTCCAGGACCAGCCACAACACGCTGATCGAGGTGATCTGGACGGTCGGGCCGGTGATCGTGCTTCTGCTCATCGCCATTCCCTCCTTTCAGCTGCTCACCGCACAATACACCCCGCCGGAAGAAGCCAAGCTCACCGTCAAGGCGACCGGCAACCAGTGGAACTGGGATTATGAATACCAGGTCGACAAGAGCTTCTCCTTCAACTCGGCGGTTCTCCAGGATGCCGACCGCGCCAAGGCCGGCAAGGAAGATCGCGCGCTCTATCCGCGCCTGCTGGCGGTCGACAACGAGCTGGTCGTGCCGGTCAACACCACGACCCGCGTGCTGATCACCGCCACCGACGTCATCCACTCCTTCGCCGTGCCGTCTTTCGGCATCAAGATGGACGCCGTGCCCGGCCGCACCAACGAGACCTGGTTCAAGGCGGAGAAGGAAGGCCTCTATTACGGCCAGTGCTCGCAGCTCTGCGGCAAGGACCACGCCTTCATGCCGATCGCCGTGCGCGTCGTGTCCGATGCGCAGTTCAAGACCTGGCTGGAGACGGCCAAGACCGACGTGCCTGCCGCCAACAAGGCGCTGATGGCCGAGATCGATGGTACCAACAAGGTAGCGGCCGCCGGCAATTGATGCCGCGGGTTAGCAAGATTTAGGGAACGGAGCGGAACATGGCAGAGGCTGCAGCTCACGATCACGACGACCACAGGCCGCATGGCTGGGTCCGCTGGGTCTACTCGACCAACCACAAGGATATCGGCACGCTCTACCTGATCTTCGCGATCATTGCCGGCATCATCGGTGGTGCGCTCTCGGTCGCCATCCGCATGGAGCTGCAGGAGCCGGGCATCCAGATCTTCAGCGGCCTGGCGCAGATGGTCTACGGCATGCAGGGCGACGCCGCCATCGACGGCGGCAAGAGCATGTACAACGCCTTTGGCGCCGCGCACGGCCTGATCATGATCTTCTTCATGGTGATGCCGGCGCTCATCGGCGGCTTCGCCAACTGGATGGTGCCGATCATGATCGGCGCGCCTGACATGGCGTTCCCTCGCATGAACAACATCTCCTTCTGGCTGCTGCCGCCGGCCTTCATCCTGCTGCTCTGCTCGATGTTCGTGCCGAGCGCGCCGGGCGCTTTCGGTCCCGGAGGCGGCTGGACGATCTATCCGCCGCTCTCGACGTCCGGCCAGCCGGGGCCTGCGCTTGACCTGGCGATCCTGTCGATCCACATCGCCGGCGCATCGTCGATCCTCGGCGCCATCAACTTCATCACCACCATCTTCAACATGCGCGCTCCCGGCATGACGCTGCACAAGATGCCGCTGTTTGCCTGGGCGGTGCTGATCACCGCCTTCCTGCTCCTGCTCTCGCTGCCGGTCCTCGCGGGCGCCATCACCATGCTGCTCACCGACCGCAATTTCGGCACCGCCTTCTTCGTGCCGGATCAGGGTGGCGATCCGATTCTCTTCCAGCACCTGTTCTGGTTCTTCGGTCACCCCGAAGTGTACATCCTGATCCTGCCGGGCTTCGGCATCATCAGCCATATCGTCTCGACCTTCTCGAAGAAGCCTGTCTTCGGCTATCTCGGCATGGCCTACGCCATGGTCGCGATCGGCGCCGTCGGCTTCATCGTCTGGGCTCACCACATGTACACGACCGGCCTGTCGCTCGACACGCAGCGCTACTTCGTGTTCGCCACCATGGTCATCGCGGTGCCGACCGGTGTGAAGATCTTCTCCTGGATCGCCACCATGTGGGGCGGCTCGATCTCCTTCAAGCCGCCGATGCTGTGGGCGCTGGGCTTCATCTTCCTGTTCACCATCGGTGGCGTCACCGGCGTTCAGCTGGCCAATGCCGGCCTCGACCGCTCGCTGCACGACACCTACTTCGTGATCGCCCACTTCCACTACGTGCTGTCGCTTGGCGCCGTGTTCGCCATTTTCGCCGGCTGGTACTACTGGTTCCCGAAGATGACCGGCTACATGTACTCGCCGGTGATCGCCAACACCCACTTCTGGGTCACCTTCGTCGGCGTCAACCTGATTTTCTTCCCGCAGCACTTCCTCGGCCTAGCCGGCATGCCGCGCCGCACCGTCGACTATCCGGACGCCTTCGCCGGCTGGAACATGGTGTCGTCCTACGGCTCCTACATCGCGGCCGTCGGCGTCGCGATCTTCCTCTACGGCGTGTTCGAAGCCTTCCAGAAGAAGCGCGTCGCCGGCGCCAATCCGTGGGGCGAGGGTGCCACCACGCTCGAATGGCAGCTGCCTTCGCCGCCGCCGTTCCACCAGTGGGAACAGCTGCCGAAGATCAAGTAAGCAGCGTTCCGACTTATACGAGGCCGCCGGCTTGCCCGGCGGTCTTGGCCAACGGAATGATGGACTTAAAGTACGCATGGCCCTTGCCGAAGACAGATTGATGGAGGAAGCGGGCTTTCGCATGTCGGAAGCGACCGCGGGTGATTTCTTCGCCCTCCTGAAGCCCCGCGTCATGTCGCTGGTCGTCTTCACGGCCTTTGTCGGCCTGGTCGCGGCGCCCGTCGCCATCAACCCGTTGCTGGCGATGATCGCCATATTGGCAATTGCCATCGGCGCCGGCGCTTCCGGCGCGCTCAATATGTGGTACGACGCCGATATCGACGCGGTGATGACCAGAACCGCCGGCCGCCCGGTGCCGGCCGGGCGCGTCACGCCGGGCGAGGCGTTGAGCTTCGGCCTGGTGCTCTCGGTGCTGTCGGTGATGACGCTCGGCGTGCTGGTCAACTGGCTGTCGGCATCGCTTCTCGCCTTCACTATCTTCTTCTACGCCGTCATCTACACCATGTGGCTCAAGCGCTGGACGCCACAGAACATCGTCATCGGCGGCGCCGCCGGCGCCATCCCGCCGGTGATCGGCTGGGCCGCGGTGACCGGTTCGGTCAGCCTCGAAAGCGTGATCCTGTTCCTGATCATCTTCCTGTGGACTCCGCCGCATTTCTGGGCGCTGGCTCTCTTCAAGTCCGACGACTACGCCCGCGCCGGCATCCCGATGATGCCGAATGTCGCCGGCCAGGCCTCGACCCGTCGGCAGATCTTCGCTTATGCGCTGATCCTGGCGCCGGTCGGCGTGCTGCCCTGGGCGCTCGGCTACACCACGGCCGGCTATGGCGTCGTCTCGGCGGTCCTCGGCGCGGGCTTCGTCTGGTACGCCTGGAAAGTGCTTGCCATGGCCGCCGACGATCGCGCGATGAAGCCGGCAAAGGCCTTGTTCGGCTATTCGTTGCTCTATCTCTTCGCCATCTTCGCCGCCTATCTCGTCGATTGCGTCGTCGGGCGCGCGCTGATGATGGGGGGGATATGATCGTGGCCGACAAGAACCTCGAACTGGTCACGCTGACCGAGCGTCAGCGCAAGGCGCGCCGCAACCGTTCCATCGCCATCGCCGTCGCGCTGGCCGCGTTGGTCATCATCTTCTATGCCGCCACCATCGTGCGTTTCGGTCACCATGGCGCCAGCCTGACCAGTTCGGGTCTGTTGGGGGGCGGCTGATGGATGGCAGCGTCAGCAAGCCCCGCAAGGTGAACAACGGCATCGTCGCCGCCGTTTGCCTTGCCTTCTTCACCGGCATGGTCGGCATGGCCTATGCGGCGGTGCCGCTTTACAAGATGTTCTGCCAGGTCACGGGTTATGGCGGCACCACGCAGCGCGCCGAAAAGCAGTATGCCGGCCGCGTGCTCGACCGCGACATCACCGTCCGCTTCGATGCCAACACCAACGGCATTCCATGGCAATTCGAACCGGTCGCCCGTTCGGTGACGATCAAGATCGGCGAGACGACCCAGGCGCATTACAGCGCCACCAACAAGTTCGACCGCCCCATCACCGGTCGCGCGTCGTTCAACGTGCAGCCTGAAATGGCCGGTGCCTATTTCAACAAGGTGGAGTGCTTCTGCTTCACCGACACGACGCTGAAGCCCGGCGAGACGCTGGACATGCCGGTCGTGTTCTATGTCGATCCAGACATCGTCAATGTGCCGGAACTCAAGGACTTGAAGACGATCACCCTGTCCTACACGATGTTCCCGGTCGAAAAGAAACAGCCGGTCGCCTCGTCGGCGCCGGCCGCTGGCAGCAGCAAAAAAGTTCCAGATTCCGAAGCAAGCCTCGGGGGTTGATATGGCAGACGCGCACGCAAAACCACACCACGACTACCATCTCGTCAACCCGAGCCCCTGGCCCTTCCTGGGTTCGGTCGGCGCGCTGGTCACCGCCATCGGCGGCGTCTGCCTGATGCAATATCTGAAGGGCGGCAACTTCCCGGTCTTCGGCCACAACATCGCCAATCCGTGGCTGTTCTTCATCGGCATGATCATCGTGCTCTATACGATGTTCGCCTGGTGGTCGGACACCATCAAGGAAGCGCATGAGGGGCACCACACGCGCGTCGTGTCGCTGCATCTGCGCTACGGCATGATCATGTTCATCGCCTCCGAGGTGATGTTCTTCGTCGCCTGGTTCTGGGCCTTCTTCGACGCCAGCCTGTTCCCGGGCGAAGCCGCGCAATACGCCCGCACCGCCTTCACCGGCGGCGTCTGGCCGCCGAAGGGGCTCGAAGTCCTCGATCCCTTCCACCTGCCGCTCTACAACACCATCATCCTGCTTCTGTCGGGCACGACGGTGACCTGGGCGCACCACGCGCTGCTGCATGGCGACCGCAAGGGCCTGATCAATGGCCTGGTGCTGACCGTCGGTCTCGGCATGCTGTTCACCATGGTGCAGGCCTACGAGTACATGCACGCTCCCTTCGGCTTCAGGGATTCGATCTACGGCGCTACCTTCTTCATGGCGACTGGCTTCCACGGCTTCCATGTCATCATCGGTACCATCTTCCTGCTGGTCTGCCTGGTGCGCGCGATGCGCGGCGACTTCACGCCGAAGCAGCATTTCGGCTTCGAGGCAGCCGCCTGGTACTGGCACTTCGTCGACGTGGTCTGGCTGTTCCTGTTCAGCGCCATCTATGTCTGGGCCTCGAACGGCGCACTAATCGAAGGCCATTGAGCCGACGGTTTTCGGGCATCCAAAGGGCGGCTGCGGCGACGTGGCCGCCTTATCTTTTGGGGCGAAAGGGTCTACGGTGCGGACATGAGTGAAGATAAGGCGATCTGGCCCCCCATCGATCCGATTTCGGCCGGCCTGCATGGCCGCTGCCCGCGCTGCGGCGAAGGCAAGCTGTTCTCGAGTTTCCTCACCGTCGGCAAGCGCTGCTACAATTGCGGGCTCGACTATTCCTTCGCCGATGCAGGCGATGGACCGGCGGTGTTCGTCATCCTGATCATCGGCTTCGTCGTCGTCGGCCTGGCATTGTGGATGGAGGTGACGTTCAGCCCCCCGCTCTGGCTGCACTTCATCCTGTGGATACCGCTGGCGCTGGTGCTCTGCCTGACGGCGCTGCGCCTCATCAAGGGTGTGCTGATCACCTTGCAATATTCGAAGAAGGCCTCCGAAGGCAGGCTGGAATCCAACGAATGAACGAAACGACCCGTCTGGCTGCCGGCCGTTCGCGGCCGCGCTCGGCGTTGCTCATCGGTCTCGGCCTTGTCCTGTTCGCCGTCCTGATCGGGCTCGGCACCTGGCAGGTCCAGCGCCTGCACTGGAAGGAAGACCTGCTCGCGACCATCGACAAGCGCACGCATTCCGCGCCGTTGCCGCTGGCTGATGTCGAGAGGGAGTTCGCCGCTTCCCATGACGTCGATTACACGCCGGTGACGGTGACCGGCACTTTCCTTCACCAGGGCGAGCGGCATTTCTTTTCCACTTGGCAAGGCGACAGCGGCTTCAACGTCTACACGCCCCTGCAACTTGAGGACGGCCGCTTCGTGCTCGTCAACCGCGGCTTTGTTCCCTACGAGCTCAAGGACCCCGCCAAGCGGCCGAAAGGCGAAGTAGCCGGCAAGGTGACGGTGACCGGGCTTGCGCGCAATCCGCTGCCGGGAAAACCGTCGATGATGCTTCCCGACAATGATGTCGCCAAGAACATCTTCTACTGGAAGGACCGTGACGTCATGGCGGCGACCGCCGGTCTGCCTGCCGGTTTCGTGCTGGTGCCGTTCTTCATCGATGCCGACAAGACGCCGAATCCCGGCGGCCTGCCGGTCGGTGGCGTCACCATCATCGACCTGCCGAACAACCACCTGCAATATGCCGTCACCTGGTACGGGCTGGCCGCCGCCCTTGCAGCCGTGCTGATCCTGAGGCTGCGCCGCCCGGCGAAGGAAGGCTGAGGCTGGGTCGCTCTTGACAGGGCAGGGGTGCGCACCTCATTTCGCCACAGGATTCCGACTGAACCGGCTTCGCATTCATGACCGAGAAAAAGCCACCGCTGACGATCAGGCTCTGCCAACCACGCGGCTTCTGCGCCGGCGTCGACCGTGCCATACAGATCGTCGTGCTGGCGCTGAAGAAATACGGCGCGCCGGTCTATGTCCGCCACGAGATCGTGCACAACCGCTATGTCGTCGAAGGGCTGCAGAGCCTCGGCGCCGTCTTCATCGAGGAACTCTCCGAGATTCCGCCGGAGCATCGGCAGTCGCCGGTGGTCTTTTCCGCGCATGGCGTGCCGAAATCGGTGCCGGCGGATGCCGAGGCGCGCAATCTCTTCTACCTCGACGCCACCTGTCCGCTCGTCTCCAAGGTGCACAAGCAGGCGATGCGCCACCAGCGGCTCGGTCGTCATGTGCTTTTGATCGGCCACGCCGGGCACCCGGAGGTGATCGGCACGATGGGCCAGTTGCCGGAAGGCGCCGTGACGCTGATCGAGACCGAGGCCGACGCCGCGCGCTTCGTGCCCGTCGACGCTTCGGCGCTGGGCTTCGTCACCCAGACGACCTTGTCGGTCGAGGACACCGCCGGCATCATCCGGGCGCTGCAGGAGCGGTTTCCCGAACTGCACGCGGCCGCGGCCGAATCGATCTGCTACGCCACCACCAACCGCCAGGAAGCGGTGAAGGAGACCGCGGCGGGCGCTGATCTTTTCCTCATCGTCGGCGCTCCCAATTCGTCCAATTCGCGTCGTCTTGTCGAAGTGGCGGAGCGTGCTGGCGCCACGATGTCGCTTCTCGTGCAGCGCGCCGCCGAAATTCCGTGGGATGAGATCGCCGGGATCAGGACACTCGGCCTGTCGGCCGGCGCCTCGGCGCCGGAAATCATTGTCGATGAGATCATCGACGCATTCCGGCTGCGTTTCGACGTCACCATCGATCTGGCCATCACGGCCACGGAAACGGAGGATTTTCCGGTGATGCGGGTGCTGCGCGATGTCGAACTGACGGCGGCCGACATGGCTTTCGTCAACGGAGCGGCGTGAACCGCATGGCCGTCTACACCGACGTCAACGAAGGCGAGCTGACTGCGTTCCTCAAAGCCTATCCGGTGGGTGAGCTGCTCTCCTACAAGGGCATCGCCGAAGGCACCGAGAATTCCAACTTCCTGGTCCACGCCTCGACCGGTTCCTATATCCTGACGCTCTACGAGAAGCGCGTCGACAAGGCCGACCTGCCGTTCTTTCTCGGCCTGATGGGCCACCTCGCCAGGAAGGGCATTTCCTGTCCGCTGCCGGTCACCGCGCATGACGGCTCCGTCATCGGCACGCTGGCCGGCCGGCCTGCGGTCATCATCACTTTCCTCGAGGGCCTGTCGCTCAGGCGCCCGACCGCCGCGCATTGCGCGGAAGTGGGCAAGGCACTCGCCGGGCTCCATCTTGCCGGTCAGGATTTTCAGATGAGAAGGCCGAATGCGCTGGCGATCGACGGCTGGCGCAAGCTCTGGGCGGCATCGCGCGAGCGCGCCGACGAGGTCGAGCCGGGCTTGGCGGCCGAGGTCGATGCCGACTTTACCGATTTCGAACGCAACTGGCCGACCGGCCTGCCGCAAGGCATCATCCACGCCGATCTGTTCCCGGACAATGTCTTCTTCCTCGGCGAGAAACTGTCCGGGCTGATCGACTTTTATTTCGCCTGTGACGATCTCTACGCTTACGATGTCGCCACCTGCCTCAACGCCTGGTGCTTCGAGAAGGATTTTTCCTTCAATCTCACGAAGGGGGCCGCGCTGCTTTCCGGCTATCAGTCGGTGCGGCCGCTTCAGGGTGACGAGAAGGCGGCGCTGCCTATGCTGGCGCGCGGCTCGGCGCTGCGCTTCATGCTGACAAGGCTCTATGACTGGCTGACCGTTCCGGATGGCGGGCTAGTGATGAAGCGCGACCCGACCGAGTATATCCGCCGCATGCGCTTCCACCGCGCCATCAAGTCGCCATCCGAATATGGGCTGACATGAACAAAAAGATCGAGATCTTCACCGACGGCGCCTGCTCGGGCAATCCCGGGCCGGGCGGCTGGGGCGCGGTGCTGCGCTACAACGGCGTCACCAAGGAACTGTCCGGCGGCGAGGCGGAGACCACCAACAATCGCATGGAGCTGCTCGCCGCCATCACCGCGCTCAACGCGCTGAAAGAATCTTGCACGGTCGACCTCTACACCGACAGCAAATACGTCATGGACGGCATCTCCAAATGGATCCATGGCTGGAAGAAGAACGGCTGGAAGACCGGCGACAGGAAGCCGGTCAAGAATGGCGAGCTCTGGCAGGCGCTCGACGAGGCCAACCGGCGCCACAAGGTGACCTGGTACTGGGTCAAGGGCCACGCCGGCCACCCGGAGAACGAGCGCGCCGACGAGCTGGCCCGGCAAGGCATGGCGCCGTTCAAGCCGAAGCTGGCAAGGCCTGCGGCGGTTGCGGCTGCGCCACAGAAAGCCGCTCCAACAGGCAAACGCGCACCCCGGCGCTCTACGCAGAGCTATTGAGATGCGCTCACCGTTGGCAGATTGGTCAGGTACGCGCGAACTGAAGCAAGAAGACGTGCGCCGGCTGCGGCGACTCTGGGATGAGGGCAAGGCGAGCGGGAGACCGGGGCCTTTGGATTTTCACGCCCTCCGAAAAGAGGCTCGGAGGAAGTTGGCGGAAGCGGCGCCGAAGAGCTGTTAGCTCCTGAACGGGAGCTGCCCCTTTTGCCGCTTCAGCGGATCAGCAGCGCCGTCGAGAACATGCCGAGCGCGAACACCGTGTGCGCCACCAGGTTGAGCGCGCGCACCTTCGTCGGATTGGGCAGTTTTGACGCCGCCCAGCCGGCGCCCATGCCCGGCGCCAGCAGGAACCAGCCGGCCCCGACGGTGACGATGCCGAGGATGAAGGCCGGCAGGAAGGTCGGCGCCGCCAGCCAGCCCGCGCCGGCGAGCACCACAAGGATCACGCCGTAGAGGATGCCGACCAGATAGTGGAAGGCCCAGCCCAGCGCCTTTTCATGCGCATAGGGCGCCGCCTTGCCGATGTCGTCGTGAAAGACCTTCTCGGGCAAATGCCGGACCCAGCGTCCGACCATGCCCCAATTTGGCAAGGGCTGGCCGATCGTCTTGTTGAGGATGATCGCCCAGATATCCATGAACACCGTGGCGCCGATGCCGATCGCCACCGCGCGCCAGAGGATGTCCAGCATCAGAGCATGATCCCGAAAAGTGGGAACCGGTTTTCGGACAAGATCATGCTCCAACAAAAAGTCAGATCGGGATGACGGGTCAACGAAACGTCATCCTGATCTAGAGCTGCTCGAGGATCTTGGCGGCGCCGCTTTCGTTGACGCCAGGCTTGGTCTCGACATTGAGCGCCACGACCTTGCCGTCGTCGACGATCATCGAAAAGCGCTTGGAGCGCAGGCCCATGCCGGCCGCGGAAAGATCGTTGTCGAGCCCCACGGCCTTGGCGAAATCACCGCTGCCATCGGCGAGATAGAGGATCTTGCCCTCGCCGCCGGAGAAGCGCGCCCAGGCGCCCATGACATGCACGTCGTTGACCGAGACGACGGCGATCGTGTCGACGCCACGCGCGAGAATGGCGTCGTGGTTTTCCAGATAGCCCGGCAAATGGTTGTTGCTGCAGGTCGGCGTGAAGGCGCCGGGAACACCGAACAACACCACCTTCTTGCCAGCGAAGATTTCGTTGCCGTTTATATCCTTCGCGCCGTCGGCGGTCATCGTCTTGAAGGTCACGTCGGGCAGTTTTTCGCCAACCGAAATGGTCATGGGGAGCCTCGTTTACGGGAGATGGGAAGGACCGACGCCTTCGATATCGGACCGGACGCTTTCCCGCAACCTTGACCACATGCTGGATCAAGGGAAAGGCAGCAACCCGTCCACCGAACCCTCGGCGCTGGTCAGCGTGTAGTACAGCCCGCCATCGGTCGGCGTCGCCGACGGCCGGTCGAGGATCGGCACGGTGAAGACGAGCTTGCCGTCCTTTTGGCTGCGCACCGGCGCGCCGAACATATAGTCGCGCTCGCCGGCGATGAAGAAATCGACGGATGCCGGATCGCCGGGCGACTGCGCCTGGACGATAAGGTTTTCATGGTCGCCGGGCAGCACGCTGATGCCGAAATCGGGCCGGGCCGGGAAAGGCAGCGTCGCCAGCGCGGTCTTCACCAGTGCGGCGTCGGTCGCGTTATCCGGATCGGAGCCGGGGTCGACGCTGAGCCGGGTCTGCACCGGAATGCAGATCGTCTCGCAGATGCCGAGGAAGACATGGGCGTCGATGGTCGCCGGTTGGCCGGGCGAAGACAGCGTGAAGGTCACCGGCAGTGAGACCGGACGATCGTAGCCGGCCCATTTGCCGTAGCCGTCGTCATGCCGCTGAGGCGGCGGGAACGACAGTTGCGCGTCTGCGATGTTGGTGCTGCCGGATATGTCGAGCTGCGGCGGCACGCCGGCATCGCCCGGATCGCGCCAATAGGTCTTCCAGCCGGGCTTCAACGCGATGTCGAGCACACCGTGGATCTTGCCGGCCTGGTCGGGCCTGCCGGTGGTCACCAGCCGAACCTTGCCGCCTTCCGAATTGTACCAATCCGAGGAAGAGGCCTCGGCCGGGAGGCTTGCAGCCCACCCCAAAACGACGCCGAGAACCAGTATTTTCATGTATCGCATGCGGTGATTTGACCGTCCGTTCTTGGCCGCGCAATGACTTCGTCAGCCTCCGGGTATCATATTTGCGTGACATAGGGGACCGTCACCATCTTTTCGGCGCTGCCGAAACGCGTTACGCTCAAGCCATGGACTTGCTGCGCCACAAGAAGGCGGCCGCCGGACGCGGCTTTCTCGACGACCAGTTCCTGATTGCCATGCCTGGCATGAAGGACGACCGTTTCGCGCGCTCCGTTATCTACGTCTGCGCCCACAGCGACGAAGGCGCGATGGGGCTGATCATCAACCAGACGCAGCAGATGCTGTTTCCGGACCTGCTGGTGCAGCTCGGCATCATGAACGAGCAGGAAGCGATCCGCCTGCCGGCGCATACGCGCGATTTCGTCGTGCGCAATGGCGGGCCGGTCGACCGCAGCCGCGGCTTCGTGCTGCATTCGGGCGACTATCGCGTGGAATCCTCGCTCACCGTCTCCGACGACATCTGCCTGACGGCAACCGTCGACATCCTGCGCGCCATCTCAACCGGCCGCGGCCCACGCCATGCGCTGATGGCGCTCGGCTATTCCGGCTGGGGCGCCGGCCAGCTCGAGACGGAGATCGCCGAGAACGGCTGGCTCACCTGTCCGGCCACGCAGGAACTTCTGTTCGACGCCGATATCGAGCGCAAATACGATCGTATCTTGGCTTCGATCGGCATCGACCTTGCTCATTTGAGTGCGGCTGCGGGGCATGCTTGACGCTCGCGATTTGGCGCGAACGCCCGCGACGTCGTCATCCTAGGGTCTGCGCCGCGTCGCTGCGCTCCTTGCTCCGCCCCAGGATGACGAACTGAGAGGCGCAATCGCCGAAGCGACAGGCCTCTAAGCCTGCGTCAGCGGGTACTGCTCCCTCAGCGTCTTCAGCACCTGGTCGCCGGGCATCGGCGCGCCGAACATGAAGCTCTGGACATATTCGCAGCCCATCTGGCGCAGCTCCAGCGCGTCGCTCTCGTCCGAAATGCCTTCCGCCACGACCGAAAGCCCCAGCTCATGCGCCATGTTGACCATGGATTTGAGCAACACGGCGCGCTTGGGCGTCGCGTCGTCAACAAAACTCTTGTCGATCTTGATCGTGTCGAAGGGGAAGCGCGTCAGATAAGAGAGCGAGGAATAGCCGGTGCCGAAATCGTCGAGTGACAGGCCGATGCCGAGCTGCTTCAGCTTGGTCAGCACATGCGCGGTCTGCTCGGGATTGTCCATCACCAGGGATTCGGTGAGCTCTAGCCGGAAGCAGCGCGGTTTCAGATTGGCTCGCGCGATGACCGACCGGACGTCGCTGACCAGGTCGCGGCGGATGAGCTGACGGCTGGAGAGGTTGACCGAGACCGACAGCGGCGCGTCGCCGATCTGCTTTTGCCACGCAGCCAGGTCCTCGGCCGCCTGCTGCATGGCGAACAGGCCGAGCTGCACGATCAGCCCGCAATTCTCGGCCACCGGGATGAAGTCCCCCGGCGGGATCATGCCGCGGCGCGGATGGTCCCACCGCAGCAGCGCCTCGAAGCCGGCGACGCTGCCGTCCTCCAGCCGCACGATCGGCTGGTAGGCAAGCGTGAACTCACGCCGCTCGATGGCGCGGCGAAGGTCGGATTCGAATTGCAGCCGGTCGGTGCCGACGGTGCGGAAGGCGGGCCGGAATGGCTCGATCCTGTCGCCGCCGAAGCGCTTGGCCTGGTGCATGGCAAGCTCGGCGTCCTTGACCATGTCTTCGGCCGAGGTCTGCGCCGTCGTCCAGGTGATCAGGCCGATCGAGGCGGTCAGCACGATCTCGCGCTTGGCGAAGGTGATCGGATTGTTGATCGCGTGCTTGATGGCGTCGGCGATGGCCGCGATGCGGGCCGGGTCCTGCTCCGAAAGCAGCATCAAGGCGAACTGGTCGCCGGCGAAGCGCGACAGCGAATCCTTCGGCTTCAGGAGCCGGTGCAGCCGGCGCGCGACCGTCAGAAGAATGGTGTCGCCGGCGGAAATGCCCAGGCCGTCATTGACCTGCTTGAAGCGGTCGATGTCGATGATGAAGACCGTCGGGCGCACCTTGTCCTCGGTGCGGGCGATCGAGATGATCGCCTCCAGCCGGTTCATGAACAATTCGCGGTTCGGGAGGCCGGTCAAATTGTCGTGCACGGCGTCGTGCAGCAGCCTTTCCTCGGATTTCTTCTGCTCGGTCACGTCGACCATGGTGCCGACGCAGCGGATCACCTCGCCGTCGGACCCGATCACCGGGCGGGCGCGCAGCGAGAACCAGTGATAGTGGCCGTCGGCGCCGCGCAGGCGGAAGTTCTGCGCCACCTTGCCGCGCCGGTGCTCCAGCACCACGTCGAGCGTGGTGCGGAACGTGTCGCGGTCGTCGGCATGCAGCGCCGGCAGCCAGTTGCGGGCAGCACCGCCGAGGCTGTTCGGCGCAAGGCCGAGCTGCAGGCTGATGTCCGGTTTGGTCACCACGCGGTCACGCAGCACGTCCCAGTCCCAGACGATGTCGCCCGAGCCCGCGACGGCGAGCGCCTGGCGCTCGAGGTCGGAGAACAGGCCCTGATGCAGCGCGCCGCCGGCAAAGGCATGCTGCATGACGGTGAAGCCGATGAGCAGGATGATGAGGATCAGCCCGCCGCCCAGAGCCGGCTGGGCGATGTCGTTGTCCAGCATGCCGGTGATCGCCATCCACGAGCCGCATAGCCATAGGAGCACCATGACCCAGCTCGGAACCAGCATGATCGCGCGATCATAACCACGAATCCCGAGGAAGATGATGAGGCCGAGGCCGGTGAGCGCGGTGGCGGCGAACGAGATGCGCGCGATGCCGGCGGCGACCGCCGGATCGACGATGGCCACCCCCGCGATCAAGAGCAGTCCGAGAATCCAGACCAGGGCGCCATAGCTGAAATGGCCATGCCAACGGTTGAGGTTGAGATAGGCGAACAGGAACACCACGAAGGTTCCGGCAAGCGCCACCTCAGTGCCGGCCCGCCATATCTGTTCGTTGCCGGGCGAGATCTCGATGATCTTGTTGAGGAAGCCGAAGTCGACGCAGATATAGGCGAGCACGGCCCAGGCGAGCGCCGCTGTCGCCGGAAACATCGAGGTTCCCTTGACCACGAAAAGAATCGTCAGGAACAGCGCCAGAAGCCCCGAAATGCCGATAACGATGCCGCGGAACAGCGTGTAGGAATTGACCGAGTCCTTGTAGGAATCCGGCTCCCAGAGATAGACCTGCGGCAGCTTCGGCGAGGCGAGCTCGGCGATGAAGGTCACCACCGTTCCGGGGTTCAGCGTCACGCGGAACACGTCGGCGTCGGGGCTTGTCTGGCGGTCGAGCGCAAAACCTTCGCTGGGCGTGATCGCGGCGATGCGCGTCGAGCCGAGATCGGGCCAGAAGATGCCGGAATTCACCAGGCGGAAATGCGGCGCGACGATCAGCCGGTCGAGCTGCTGGTCGGTGGTGTTGGCGAGCGCGAAGACGGCCCAGTCGCCGCTGGAGCGCGCGTCATTGGCCTCCACCTCGATGCGCCGCACGATGCCGTCGGGGCCGGGCGCGGTCGAAACCTGGAAATTCTCACCCTGGTTCCGGTAGATCTCCACGGCGCCGGAGAGGTCCAGCGCCTTGTCGTCACGCGCGATCTTGATCGGCTCGACGGCGAAAGCCGGCATCGCCGAAAAAAGCGTGACGACGACCGTCATGATGAGGGCGAACAGCGACGCTAATCGCGGAGAATTCGTCACATTCAGCCCTTCGTTCCGTCGCTCGGCGGATCGTCCGCGATCCGGGCGTAGAGGTAGTGATCCTGCCAGATGCCGTTGATTCTCAGATAGGATCGCAGCAGTCCTTCGCGCCGGAATCCGGCTTTTTCAAGCACGCGGATCGACCGGGCGTTTTCGGGGATACAGGCAGCTTCGATCCGGTGCAACCTGAGCGTATCGAAGGCGAAGCGCGACACCAGCTTGACCGCCTCGGTCATCAGTCCGCGTCCGCCGAAGCGTTCGCCGATCCAGTAGCCGATATGGCCGCTCTGCGCGACGCCGTGGCGGATGTTGCCGAGCGTGATGCCGCCGGCGAGCTTGCCGCTCGATTTTTCGAAGATGAAGAAGGCGATGGCCGTGCCCTGCGCGTAATCCTCGCGGTAGCGGCTGATGCGCAACCGCCAGGCGGTGCGGTCGAGCTCGTCCGGCTGCCAGCGCGGCTCCCAGGGCTCGAGGAAGGCGCGGCTTTCGCCGCGCACCGCCGCCCATTCGCGGTAGTCATTGGTCAAGGGCACGCGCAGCGTGACTTTTTCGCCTCTCAGTGCCGGCAGGTCGCGGCGAAAGAAAGGGAGCGCGAACACGGCGCTGGTTCTAAGCGGATATTCGTGGGATGCCCCACGAATATCTGCCTAGATTCCCTGGTTGCTCGCAGGTTCTGATCGCAAAACCGTGGGGCACTTTTGCGGAACCTGCTTAGGGTCAAACGGCGAGCCGGCGAGCCGTCGTCTGCGGGCCCGCAAGCGATTCGAGGATCGCCTCGTAGGGCGCAAGCGTGCCCACGGGGCCGACCGCGGTGAGCGTCGGCTTGGTCGAGAACAGCCGCGAGGAGAGGTCGGTCAGCCGGTCGACGGTCAGTGCCGAAAGCCGCTCCATCAATTCCTCCTTGGCGATCGGCCGTCCGAACAGAAGCAACTGCCTGGCGATCTGCGAGGCGCGGCTGGCCGGGCTTTCGGCCGACATGATGAGGCCGGCGCGATATTGCGCGCGGGCGCGGTCGAGCTCTTCCTGCTGGATGCTCTCGCCGGCCTTCTGCAATTCGTCGATGATCACCGGCACCAGCTTGGCGATGTCGCTTTGCCCTGTCGCCGCGTGCACGCCGAAGATGCCGGTGTCGGAAAAACCCCAGTGGAAGGCATAGACCGAATAGCAGAGGCCGCGCTTCTCGCGCACCTCCTGGAACAGCCTCGACGACATACCGCCGCCGAGGATCATCGACAGCACCTGCGAGGCGTAGAAATCGCGCACATGGTAGGCGCGGCCCTCGAAGCCGAGCACGATCTGCGCGTCCATAAGGTCGCGGTCCTCGCGGAAATCGCCGCCGACATATTGCGCGTATTGCGGGATATTGCCCGCCGCCTTGGCGCGGAAGCCGCCGAGCTGCTTCTCGACCTCGCGCACGAAGTTGTCGTGTTTGACGTCGCCGGCCGCCACGATCACCATCCGCTCGGCGTCGTATTGCCGCTCGATGAAGCCGTGCAGCTGCTTGGAGGTGAAGGATTTGACCGTCTCCGGCGTGCCCAGGATCGAGCGGCCGATGGTCTGATGGCGGAAGGCCGTTTCGGTGAAGCGGTCGAAGACGATGTCGTCGGGCGTGTCGTGCGCGGCGCCGATCTCCTGCAGGATCACATGCTGCTCGCGCTCCAGCTCTTCGGGATCGAATTCGGATTGCTGCAGGATGTCGGCCAGGATATCGACCGCCAGCGGCACGTCGTCGGAAAGCACCCTGGCATAGTAGGATGTCGTCTCGACGCTGGTGGCGGCGTTGATCTCGCCGCCGACATTCTCGATTTCCGAGGCGATCTCGAAGGCGCTGCGGCGCTTGGTGCCCTTGAACGCCATGTGCTCGAGCAGATGGGCCATGCCATGCTCTTCGTCCCGCTCGTTGCGGGCGCCTGACTTGACCCAGGCCCCAAGGGCAACCGATTCGATGCTTGGAAGGGTTTCGGTGGCGACTGTCAGGCCGTTCGACAGACGGCTTACCTCAACACCCATATGGCAAGTACTCCCTAACGCGCCGCCCGCGAGTGGCGGCTCACGTAATCTTCCACCATTTTCAAGTCGGATGGAAGTATCGTGTATTTTTCGTCGGCTGTCATCAAGCCGCCTAGCCATGCGGGCAGGGCAGGGGTGATGCCGCTCGCCGCCTCCACCGCCGCCGGGAATTTCGCCGGATGCGCGGTGCCAAGCACCACCATGGGCACCGGGCCGGAGGCACGGACGGTGGCGACATGAACGGCGGCGGCGGTGTGCGGGTCGAGCAGGTAACTGCTTTTCTCCAGCGTCGCGCGGATGGTGGCGGCGACCTCCTCGACAGTGGCGCGGCCGGCGTCGAATTCGCTGCGGATGCGTGCCATCTCGGCGGCTTCGATGGCGAAGGCGCCGGACTGCTTCAGTCCGTTCATGTAGCGTCTGACCGTCTCGGCATTGCGCCCCGCGGCCTCGAACAGCAGGCGCTCGAAATTCGACGATACCTGGATGTCCATCGACGGCGAGGTCGTGGCGAACACGCCCTTGGTGCGGTATTCGCCCGTTGCAAGCGTGCGCGCCAGGATGTCGTTGTCGTTGGTGGCGATGATCAGCCGCTCGATCGGCAGCCCCATGCGTTTGGCGGCGTAACCGGCGAAGATATCGCCGAAATTGCCGGTCGGCACGGTGAAGGAGACCGGCCGGTCGGGCGCGCCGAGCGACAACGCCGAGGAGAAATAATAGACGATCTGGGCCATGATGCGGGCCCAGTTGATCGAGTTGACGCCCGACAGCGACACCCGGTCGCGAAAGGCATGGTCGTTGAACATGTCCTTCACCAGGCCCTGGCAGTCGTCGAAATTACCCTCGACCGACAGCGCATGGACGTTGGCGGCCGAAGATGTCGTCATCTGGCGCTGCTGCACCGGCGAGACCTTGCCGTTGGGGAAAAGGATGAAGATGTCGGTGCGGTCGCGCCCGGCGAAGGCGTCGATTGCCGCGCCGCCGGTGTCGCCGGAGGTGGCGCCGACGATCGTGGCGCGCTGGCCCCGTTCGGCAAGCACATGGTCCATCAGCCGCGCCAGCAATTGCATCGCCACGTCCTTGAAGGCCAGCGTCGGGCCGTGAAACAATTCGAGAATGAAGGTGTTTTTCCCGGTCTGCACCAGCGGGCAGACGGCCTCATGCCGGAACGTCGCATAGGCTTCGCGCACCAGCCGTTCGAAGACGGGCGCCGCGATCTCGCCGCCAAGGAATGGCGTCAAGACGCGGATGGCGAGGTCCGGATAGGCAAGCCCGCGCATGGCACGGATGTCGGCGGCGGAAAACTGCGGCCATTCGCGGGGCACGTAAAGCCCGCCGTCGCGCGCCAGGCCGGCCAGCACCGCGTCTGAAAATCCAAGCGCGGGCGCTTCCCCGCGGGTACTCACATATTGCATCGTCAAAGGCCCATTGCTGCCGGTCGCGTCATCCACGGCAATTGGTTAATTTTCCGAGCCGGCTCAGTCGCATTTTTGCCGCGCGGTTGCTATACGTCACCGGCTTTGTGAGAGGGAAGTGCAGTTTCATGGCGTTTTATTCGGTCAACCGTCGTTTTGTCGCGGGTCTGGCGCTCACCGGCTTTATGCTTGCCGCCGCCGGCTGCCAATCGAGCGACAATGGCATCCTGGACCTCGGTTTCGGCAAGAAGAGCGACCCGACCGCGCCGCCGCCGCCGCAGGATCCCAAGATCCTCGCCAGCCAGTTGCGCGCCTATTGCCCGAAGGTGACGCTGCGCGACGGCACCGCCTATTTCAACACCTATGCCAAGGGCGCAACGGCGAAGCCCAAGAAAAAGAAGCTTGATCCCGCGGCGCAAGCCGAGGCCGAGGCAGCCGCCGCGGCCGCCCAGACCGGCCCCAACGGCCAGCCGATCGATCCCGATCACGACCCGTCGAAGATCATCTACCAGGCCTCGATCACCGATGTGACGCGCGATTGCACCCATGCCAACGGTCAGATGTCGATGAAGATCGCCGTGGCGGGCAAGATCGTGCCAGGCCCGATGTTCGCGCCCGGCACCGTCACCATGCCGATCCGCATCGCGGTCCAGCACGGCGACGAGGTGCTTTATTCTCAATTGCATCCGTATCAGGTGCAGGTCACCGACCCCTCGGCCGCTACTCAGTTCGCCTTCGTCGACACCAATGTCGTGGTGCCGGAGCCGACCGCGCGCGACTACCAGGCCTATGCCGGCTATGACGAGAACACGCCGGCCGCCACCGGGGACAAGTCGAAGGGCAAGCGGAAGAAGCGCGCTCCGGCAACGAACTGAGGCGGCAGCTGGCGATCTGCTTGGCGAGGCGCCGATCGCAAGGCGCAGCGGGTTCGCTAGATTTCCGGATTAGCGGCTCAGGTTATTTTTGTATATACAAAAATTTCCTTGCGCTTTTCCCGTAATTTATGTATATACAGTAATTCGGGTGGCATGGAGCCCGTCGTGAATTTCGAGTGGGACGAGAGCAAAGCCAAACGAAATAAGCTCAAGCATGGCGTATCGTTCGATCTCGCACGGGGATTCGATTTCGACGGTGCAATGGTCTTTGAGGATGCAACCGAGGATTACGGTGAGGAGCGATTTGTTGGCATCGGTTTCATCGGCAGCAAGATCCATGTCATCATTTACACGATGCGTGACGGCAACGTCCGGGTGATTTCCCTGAGGCGCGCTACCAACGAGGAGATCAAGAGCTATGTCACCTACATCGAAAGGGGCTACTAAGCGGCGTCCCATCGACGAGGCAGGCCGAAATCCGGTTCGTTCCGCCAAGGAAGACCGGACTGCTCTGCTGGACAGAATTAAGGCAGCTTTCAATAGTGATGAAGAAGACGCTGCTATAACCGCAGCAGCGCGGACCGATCCGGATGCTCAGCCGAATCTGATTAAGCGAGGTCGCCCCCGGCTATCGAACGCCAAACTGGCGGTCCTTCTTCGACTCGATCCTGACGTTGTTGAGCGTTTCAAGGCGGGCGGCACCGGGTGGCAAACACGCATGAACGATGCTCTTCGGAGAGCGGCAGGTCTGGATTGAAAGACGGCGTTTAGTTTGCTGCCCGCGAAATCATAAAGAAGCGACAGTACCTCAAGCGTCTTCCGACCACTCCGACAGCGCCGCGATCGTGCTGCTCAGCTCCGCCCAGCGGCGGATGACCGTCTCGGCGCCCGCCTCGGTCAGCGCATCGGCGTGGCCCGGATAGCTATGACCCGCGCCGGTGAAGCCGATGACGCGCATCCCGGCCGCCCTGGCGCCTGCGATGCCATGCACGGAATCCTCGATGACGAAGGTGTTCTTCGGGTTGGCGCCGAGCTTCTCTGCGGCGTAGAGGAAGACGTCCGGCGCCGGCTTGGTCTTCTTGCTGGGTATGTCCAGCCCCGAAAAGATGCGACCGGCGAAGAACGGCAGCAGTCGCACCTTCTCCAGCATGAATTCGACCCGCTCGGTGCGCGAGTTGGAGCAGACGGCGCGCGGTGCCGTGACGGCGGCGACCGCCTCGCGGGCGCCGTCGATGATGCGCACGTCTGCGCGCAGCTTGCGGTCGACCAGTTCCTCGGCGCGGTCGATCAGCGAGGCCTGGAACGGAATCTCGGACTTCTCCTCGAGCCGCAGCATGATGTCCTTGAACGTCAGCCCCGCATAGGTCTCGAAAATCTCCTCCGCCGAGATCTCGAAGCCGGCCGACGTCAGAAGCTCGGCCTCGACGCGCGCGGCGACGATTTCGGAATCGACGAGTACGCCGTCGCAATCGAAGATGACAAGGTCTGGCTGGGGCATGGCAATCCGAAGCGTGGGAGGAAATGGCCTGACTGGCCCAAGCGGCGCGGCATACACCAATGGGCCGGTCTTCGCAAACGACCTCAAGTATGGGGTCAGGCAGGCATTCACACTTTCTCGTCACGAATGAGTGTGTCCAAGGTATCGGGACGCATCCGCTTGATCTCGGCTTCGATCTCGCGATCATAGCGTCTATCGTTAGGCTCGGTATTCCGTTGAGCCTTCCGACCATACTGCTTGGCAAAGAGCTGTACCTGTGGGGCCCTTAGAGCCCGCTTTTCACTCCGGTTGAGCCGGCGTTTGGCTGGTTTGCCTGTCTCGTCTGGCACCCGTCCTCTCCTGCTTTACGGCAAGCATATAGGAATTAGGTGCGTGGCGCGACGGCCGGCTGCTATCGGACGGGCCTCGAGGATTTCGATTGCCTGTTGCAAGACGATGAAGATTTGACCGGCGTCGCCTAAAGCGCCTTTATCCGCGCCTTCACCGAATGTTTACGCTGATCGGTAACCATAACGGGGAGTAAAACCGTAACGCGTTTTTTGGGTGTTTCGATGTCTGCCGTGCGTCTTCTCGACGAGCTTTCCCACGCTCCCCTTAAGTCCGAGTGGCTGGACACGATCCTGAAAGGCGATTGCGTCGCTGCCCTCGACAGGCTGCCGGAAAAGTCGGTCGACATCATCTTCGCCGACCCGCCCTACAATCTGCAGCTCGACGGCGACCTGCACCGGCCCGACCAGTCCAAGGTCGACGCCGTCGACGACGACTGGGACCAGTTCGAGAGCTTCGAGGCCTACGACGCCTTCACCCGCGCCTGGCTGCTGGCGGCACGCCGCGTGCTGAAGCCCAATGGCACCATCTGGGTCATCGGCTCCTACCACAACATTTTTCGCGTCGGTGCCAGGATGCAGGATCTCGGCTTCTGGATCCTCAACGACGTCGTCTGGCGCAAGACCAACCCGATGCCGAATTTCCGCGGCCGCCGCTTCCAGAACGCGCATGAGACGATGATCTGGGCCTCGCGCGACCAGAAGGCCAAGGGCTACACCTTCAACTACGAAGCGCTGAAGGCCTCGAACGACGACCTGCAGATGCGCTCCGACTGGCTGTTCCCGATCTGCACCGGCGGCGAGCGCCTGAAGGATGAGAACGGCAACAAGCTGCATCCGACGCAGAAGCCGGAGGCGCTGCTTGCCCGCATCATGATGGCCTCGACCAAGCCGGGCGACGTCGTGCTCGATCCCTTCTTCGGCTCCGGCACCACCGGCGCCGTCGCCAAGCGTCTCGGCCGCCACTTCGTCGGCATCGAGCGCGAGCAGGCCTATATTGATGCCGCCAATGAGCGCATCGCCGCGGTGCGCCCGCTGGAAAGCGCCGATCTCACCGTGCTTTCGGGCAAGCGAGCCGAACCGCGCGTCGCCTTCATCAGCTTGATCGACAACGGCCTTGTCGCGCCGGGCGCCACGCTCTACGACGCCAAGAAGCGCTGGGCGGCGAAAGTGCGCGCCGACGGCACGCTGGCGGTCGGCGACAGCGCCGGCTCGATCCACAAGATCGGCGCCGAGGTGCAAGGTCTGGACGCCTGCAACGGCTGGACCTTCTGGCACTATGAGCGCTCAGGCGGCCTTACCCCGATCGACGAATTGCGCCGCATCGCCCGGCTCGGCATGGAGCGGGCAGGGGCCTGAGCGGCCGTCCGCTCTTGAATCAAGACTTCAACGGATCGCCGCAAGCGATTCAGTTCAAGCCGCAATCCCGAACCGTTCAAGATCGGCTTTAAGCGTCCCGGTGTCGGTGAACAGCACCGCCTGCCAACCGGCGGCCTTGGCGCCGTCGACATTCTTCTGGCTGTCGTCGATGAACAACGAGGCTGCGGGATCGAGCCCAAACGACGCCACGTGATGGTCGTAGATCGCGCGGTCCGGCTTGATCAGGCCGATATCGCCGGAGACGGTGACACCGCGCGGTTTCTCCAGGAACGGAAAACGGGCGCGCGCCTCTCGGAACGTGTCCGAGGCCCAGTTGGTGAGCAGCGTCACGTCGTGGCCGTCATCGATCAGGCCTTCGAGCAGGGCGACGCTGTCTTCATAGGCGTGCGGCGCCATCTCGTGCCAGTGCCGGCGGAAGTTGCGGATGTTTTCGGCGTGATCGGGATGCTCGGCGATCAGCAATGATTCGGCTTCTTCCCAGGTTCGGCCGCGATCCTGCTCGAGGTTCCAGGCGCTGGTGCAGACATTGTCGAAGAACCACTTCCGCTCCGTGGCGTCCGGGATCAGGCGGCTGAACGGGATGTCCGGGTCGTAATGGACCAGCACCTTGCCGATGTCGAAGACGATGTGGCGAATTTCGGTCATTGCGGGCCTTTCAGCGGGTAGGTTGCTTTTTGGTCGCCCCCGGTATGGCCGCCTCGATTACCTTTTTCATGACGGTGGGCAACGCTTCCCCGGGAATTTGATGGGCCAGCGACCAGAAATGTCCTGCCGGCGCATCGCCTTTGATCCGGGCATGGAAGATGTCGAGCTCTAGCGCGAAATGGGTGAAGACATGCCCGATCTGCCCGGCGCGACGCCAATCGGCTGGAAAGGGCGCGGCGTCGGCCGTCGTGGCGCCGTCTACGCGGGCGGTCCAAGCCGTGGTCGGCACCTCGGTCATGCCGCCGAGCAGGCCCTTCTCAGGCCGCTTGCGCAGAAGGATGGCGCCGTCGTCGCGCTCGGCGACGAAGGCAGCGCCCTTGCGAAGCGGCTTGTCGTCTTTCGGCAGGCGGACCGGGAAACGCTCGGGATCGCCCGAAAGAATGGCGCTGCAATCCTCGCGCACCGGGCAGAGCATGCAGCGCGGGCGTTTCGGCGTGCAGATCGTCGCGCCGAGATCCATCATCGCCTGGGCGAAATCGCCGGGTCGCGTCTCCGGCACCAGCGTTTCGACCAGCGCGCGGATTTGCGGCTTGGCCTCGCTGAGCGGCGTTTCGATCGAATAAAGCCGGGTCACGACCCGCTCGACATTGCCGTCGACGACCGCGGCCGGCCGGTCGAAAGCGATCGCCGCAATCGCCGCTGCGGTATAGGCGCCGACTCCCGGTAGTTCGCGCAACCCGGCCTCGGTGTCGGGAAAGCGGCCGCCCTTATGCGCCACGAGGTCGGCGCAGGCCTTCAGGTTGCGCGCCCTGGAATAATAGCCGAGCCCGGCCCAGGCCTTCATCACGTCCTCGGCCGGTGCCGCCGCCAGCGCCTCGACCGTCGGCCATTTCTCGACGAAATCGCGGAAATAGGCTTTCACCGCCTCGACCGTGGTCTGCTGCAGCATCACCTCGGACATCCACACCCGATAGGGATCGGCACGCACGCCGCGCGCAAACGCGACCGGCGTCACGCGCCAGGGTAGGTCGCGATGATGCGCGTCGTACCAGGTAAGCAGGCGGGATGCGATGCCCGTATCGCCGGATGCGGCCTGCTGTGATGCCTTGCGGGTCTGGTCTAGCGGTGCCATTGATCGAAAGAGCTGGGGGATCGGATGAACTGGGGGACTGGAGAACGCACATGGCAGGGAAAAGGGCCTTCGGCAATCCCGTTCCGGTGAGCGATCTCGCGACCGAGATCCTCGATCCGGTGCTGAGGAAGCGCGCCGGCATCTCGATCGGGCTGGTGCAGTCCTGGGAAGAGATTGCCGGGCCGCGCCTTGCCACCCATTCGCGCCCGGAAAAGATCCAGTGGCCGCGCCGCCTGCACGAGGACGATCCGTTCGAGCCGGCGACACTGATCATCGCCTGCGAAGGCATGGCGGCGCTGCATCTGCAGCATGAGGCCGGCGAGGTCATCAACCGCGTCAACGCCTTCCTGGGCTTCAACGCGATCGGCCGCATCAAGATCCTGCAAAAGCCGGTGCTTTCGCAGAAGGCGCGGCCGAAGCCGGCGCCGCTGCCCTTGAGCGAGGCAGAGAAATCGAAGCTTTCGCATCTGGTCGGCAAGATCGAGGACGACGGCCTGCGCGCTTCGCTGGAGCGGCTCGGCGCCACGATTATGGGTGAAAGGAAGCGCAAAGGGTCGTAAGAAGCGTCATGAATGCGTCACCAATCTCGCGCATTCGTGATGCTTATGATCAAGTTTCGCGATTGGATTGGGGATCGCGATGCCTTAATTCGCGCCAACTCTCGCCTTTTCTAGCTCTTGCATTGCAAAATCCAACCGATATCAGGTGATTCGCATGAACCGCGCCCCGTTTGGCAAAAGTCTGTCCCGCAGAAACGTTCTGACCACGCTGGCCGCTGTTCCCGCGGTGGCGCTGCTTGCTGCGTGCAGCGACTCCGGCGAAGAGGCGAAGGCCGCCGATGTGAAGCCTGCCGACCCGTCGACGCCTGCCAAGCCGGCCGCGACCCCGGCCGCGGTCCAGGTGCCGGAGGCGCAAGGCACCGTCGACATGGCGGAACTGCTGAAGCCCGGCGCGCTGCCCGACAAGCAGCTCGGCAAGGACGATGCCAAGGTCACCATCGTCGAGTATGCGTCGATGACCTGCCCGCATTGCGCGCATTTCAACGACACGACCTTTCCTGAGTTGAAGAAGAAGTATATCGACACCGGCAAGGTTCGTTACATCCTGCGCGAATTTCCCTTCGACCCAAGCGCCGAGGCGGGCTTCATGCTGGCACGCTGCTCCAAGGACAATTACTTCGCCATGGTCGACGTGCTGTTCAAGCAGCAGCCGAGCTGGGTCGGCGTCAACAACACCAAGGAAGCGCTGCTGCAGATATCGAAGCTGGCCGGTTTTACACAGGAGTCCTTTGAGTCCTGCTTGACGGACCAGAAACTTCTGGACGATGTGAGAGCAGTCCAGAAACGCGGAGCGGACGAGTTCAAGGTCGACTCGACGCCGACCTTCTTCATCAACGGAAAGACCTACAAAGGGGCGATGTCGATTGAGGAAATGTCGGCCATCATCGACCCTCTGCTTTGACATCCAGGCCGCGCCGAAGCGGTCGGGCTTCGGCGCCATGGCCTGTAGTGTGGGGCGGCGCGAATGAAATTTTCGCGCCTTCGCCTCCTCGGTTTCAAATCCTTCGTCGAGCCCGGCGAGTTCGTCATCGAACGCGGGCTGACCGGCATTGTCGGGCCGAACGGCTGCGGCAAGTCGAACCTCGTCGAAGCTTTGCGCTGGGTGATGGGCGAAAGCTCTTACAAGAACATGCGCGCGTCCGGCATGGACGACGTGATCTTCTCCGGCTCAGGCGCGCGCCCGGCGCGCAACACCGCCGAAGTCACGCTTTTCCTCGACAACACCGACCGCACCGCGCCCGCCGCCTTCAACGATGCCGATGAGCTGCAGGTATCGCGCCGCATCGAGCGTGAGGCGGGCTCGCTCTATCGCATCAACGGCAAGGAAGCGCGCGCCAAGGACGTGCAGCTTCTGTTCGCCGACCAGTCGACCGGCGCGCGCTCGCCGTCCATGGTCGGCCAGGGCCGCATCGGCGAGCTGATCCAGGCAAAGCCGCAGGCCCGCCGAGCGCTGCTCGAGGAAGCCGCCGGCATTTCCGGCCTGCACACGCGCCGGCACGAGGCGGAACTCCGGCTCAAGGCCGCCGAGCAGAACCTGGAACGGTTGGACGATGTCGTCGGCGAGTTGGAAGGCCAGATCGACAGCCTGAAGCGCCAGGCGCGCCAGGCCTCGCGCTTCAAGAACTTGTCGGCCGACATCCGCAAGGCGGAAGCGACGCTCTTGCATCTGCGCTGGACGCTGGCCAAGACCCAGGAAGGCGAGGCGCGTTCAGCGCTTGCCGTCGCCACCACGCTGGTCGGTGACCGCGCCGCCGCCCAGATGGCGGCCGCCAGGGAGCAGGGCATCGCGGCGCACCGGCTGCCGGACCTGCGCGACGCCGAAGCCGCCGCGGCCGCCGCCTTCCAGCGCCTGTCGATCGCCAAGACGCAGATCGAGGAAGAGGCCGGCCGCATCCGTGCGCGCCAGACCGAGCTCGAACGCCGCCTGCAGCAGCTCGACGCCGACATCGCCCGCGAGGAGCGGATGGTGCGCGACAATGCTGACATCCTCGAACGCCTGCGCGCCGAGGAAGCCGAGCTCAACTCGGACAATGCAGGCGCCGCCGAGCGCGAGGCGACCACGCGCGCCGCCTTCGAGCAGGCCGGTGCGACGCTGTCGCAAAGCGAGGCAAAACTTGCCGCGCTGACCGCCGAACGCGCCGAGGCGGCCGCCTCGCGCCACCAGATCGAGCGCAGCCTGCGCGAGACCGCCGAGCGCCGCGATCGCTTCGCCCGCCAGCTCGCCGAGGTCGACCGCGAGCTTTCCGACATCGTCGCGCGCATTTCCGGCCTGCCGGATCCGGCCGAGAAGCGGCTGCTGGTCGAGGATGCGCTCGCCCGGCTGGAAGAGAGCGAGGCAGGCGCCATTGCCGCCGAGCAGGCCGTCGCCGAGGCGCGCGCGGCCGAAAGCGCCGCAAGGCCGCCCCTGCAGGACGCCAGGGCGGAGCTGGCGCGCATCGAGACCGAAGCGCGCACATTGGCGAAAATCCTCAACGCCACCAGCGGCGGCGATCTTTTCCCATCGGTGCTTGAGCAGATCAGCGTCGAGCGCGGCTACGAAACCGCGCTTGGCGCGGCCCTTGGCGAGGACCTCGATGTCCCGCTCGACCGCAGCGCTCCGGTGCATTGGGGCGAGAGCGCGGTGCAGCCCAGCGATGCGGCGCTGCCCGAAGGCGTGAAGAGCCTGGCAAGCGTCGTGCGCGCGCCGGCGCAGCTTGCGCGCCGCCTGGCGCAGATCGGCATCGTCGAGGCCGCCGACGGACGCCGTCTTCAAGCGTTGCTGGCGCCCGGTCAGCGGCTGGTGAGCCGCGATGGCGCGCTCTGGCGCTGGGACGGCCTGACCGCGAGCGCCGACGCGCCGACTGCCGCGGCGCTGCGGCTGGCGCAGAAGAACCGCCTGGCCGAGCTCGATGCCGAAGCCGTGCAGGCGACGCGCGTCGTGCGCGAGGCTGAGGAAGCATTGGCGCGCGCCGAACAGGCGATGCGCCAGGCAAGCGAGGCCGAGCGCAATGCGCGTCAGGCCGGACGCGAGGCCCAGCATGCGCTGGATGCCGCCCGCGACGCGCTGGCCGAGGCCGAGAAGGCCGGCGGCGAACTGGTGAGCCGCCGCGCTGCTCTGGACGAAGCCCGTGCCCGCATCGTCGACAGCCACGAGGAGACACAGGCCGCTTTCCTCGAAGCCGAGGAGATGCTGAAGGACGCGCCCGATCTCGGCGACCTGCAGCTGCAGCTCGAACAGGCCTCCGCCAACGTCTCGCGAGACCGGGCCACGCTCGCCGACGCGCGCGCCGTGCATGATGGACTGCGGCGCGAGGCCGAGGCGCGGATGCGCCGGCTGGACGCTATCGGCGCCGAGCGCAAGAACTGGCTGGAGCGCGCCGAAAACGCCTCGACGCAGATTGCCGCCCTCGGCGAGCGCAAGGCCGAGGCCGAAGCCGAGCGCGAGCGGCTGGCCGATGCGCCGGACGAGATCGACGCCAAGCGCCGCGCGCTCTTGACGCAACTTTCCGAGGCCGAGGCGCTGCGCCACGCGGCAAGCGATCGCCTGCAGGAAGCGGAAAACCAGCAGGCCGAATTCGACAAGGCGGCCACCGCCGCCATCCAGTCGCTTGCCGAGGCGCGCGAGACGCGAGTCCGCGCCGAGGAGCGGCTCACCGCCGCCGACGAGCGCCGCGCCGAGGTCGAGGCGCGCATCCAGGAAGCGCTGAACACGCCGCCGCATCTCGTTATCCAGCACACCGGCCTCAAAGCCGACGATCCGATGCCCGACATGGCCGAGATCGAGCGCCAACTCGACCGGCTGAAGATCGAGCGCGAGCGGCTCGGCGCCGTCAATCTGCGCGCCGAGGAAGAGCAGAAGGAGCTGTCCGACAGGCTGGAGACCATCGTTTCCGAGCGTGAGGACATCATCGAGGCGATCAGGAAACTGCGCCAGGCGATCCAGAGCCTCAACCGCGAGGGCCGCGAGCGGCTGCTGTCGGCCTTCGAGGTCGTCAACGGCCATTTCCAGCGGCTGTTCTCGCACCTCTTCGGCGGCGGCACGGCCGAGCTGCAGCTGATCGAGTCTGAAGACCCGCTCGAAGCCGGTCTCGAAATCCTCGCCCGTCCGCCCGGCAAGAAGCCGCAGACCATGACGCTGCTGTCCGGTGGCGAGCAGGCGCTGACGGCGATGTCGCTGATCTTCGCCGTCTTCCTCACCAACCCGGCGCCGATTTGCGTGCTCGACGAGGTCGACGCGCCGCTCGACGACCACAATGTTGAGCGCTTCTGCAATCTGATGGAAGAGATGGCCAAGACGACCGAGACGCGCTTCGTCATCATCACCCACAACCCGATCACCATGGCGCGCATGGACCGGCTGTTCGGCGTCACCATGGCCGAGCAGGGCGTCAGCCAGCTGGTCTCGGTCGACCTGCAGGCGGCTGAGGCGATGCGCGAGGCGAGCTGAGCCTGCCCGGCCCGGCCGAGGCTATCGCGCCGAGATCGTTTCCGACGGCATGAAGCGGACGCTTGCCGACCGGCTCTCGCCGGGTGCAAGCACCATGCAACCTGCGTCTTCCTCCAACCGATTGAAGGCGTCGGTGATGTTGCTGACCGGCTCGGCGCAGAAGAAGGGCTCGCCCGGTGGTGTGTAGAGCACCAGGAAATCGAGCGGCGCTTCCGCCTCGATGTCCAGCAGCCGTTGTTCATCCGGCCAGGTGATGCGCGCTCGGCGTGTCCATCCGGTGAAGACGGTGTCGAACGCGGCCTCGGCGACGTCGAAGCCTGTGGTCGGATCAGCGCCCGCGGGCGGCGGAACGTGGCGTGTGGGCAGAACCTCGGCGTCGGTTTCCCACATCCCCGTGACACCGGCCTGGATACGCGTCCATGGGTTAGCGGGAAAGTAGGGATGAAGCCCGAAACCGGCCGGCATGGGCGTATCCGAGAGGTTGCGCATCGAGATCCGGATGCTCAGGCAGCCCCGTACGAGTCCGATCCTCTGCTCGGCCTCGTAGCTCCATGGCCAGGAATCGGCATCATGACGATAGCGCAGGACCGCGCTGGCTTGCTGGTGCCCTGCCAGCGTCCACGGCCGGCGCCAGCCATGGCCGTGCTCATAATGCGGATCGTCGGGCCGCGTCGGCAACTCGATGGTCCGGCCTGCAAAGCTGAAACGGCCGCCCCTTATGCGATTGGAATAGGGGACGAGCGGGAAGCAGGCCATGGCGCCGGCGTCGCGGCCGGCGAGCGCGGCGGGGCCGGCGGGACGCAGCCAGTCGATGGCATGCCCGTTATTCTCCCCGCGATACGACGCCAGCGCGCCGCCGACGGCCGGGGCGATCTCTACCGTCGCCAGGCCATCGGCGATCATGACCAGCCCTTCGCGCCCGCCGGCGCCGCTTATTTCAAAATTCCCGTCCATCTTCTCCCCGATGCCTTGACTCTCGTCGCCGCCTGGATAAAGACATATCATATGAATAGTATGAAGAATACAAAATCCTTCAGCATCGCCCGCACGTCGCGGGTCGTCGCCGCGGTTGCCAGCGGCTCGACGGCGCTGCATGCGACGGTCGTCGAGCAGATCGGTTTGCGCATCGTGCAGGGCGATTTCCTGCCCGGCGAGGCGCTCCCCAATGCCGACGATTCCAGCGAGATGCTGGGCGTCAGCCGCACCGTGCTGCGCGAGGCGATCAAGGTGCTGGCGGGCAAGGGGCTGGTCGAGTCACGGCCGAAGACCGGCACGCGGGTGCGTCCCCGCTCCGACTGGAACTTCCTTGATCCTGACGTCCTTTCATGGCGCTACGCGGCGGGCATCAGCGCCGAGGACGTCACCGCGCTTTTCGAGTTGCGCCGGGCGATCGAGCCGATGTCGGCCGCGCTTGCGGCCAAGCGGGCGACGCCGGCACAGCTTGCCGAGCTTAATGCCGCGCTTGCTGAAATGGAGGCTGTGGGCGACGACGGCGACCGCTTTGCCAAGCCCGACCTCGTCTTCCATCAGACCATCCTGCGCATGACGGGCAATGAGTTGATCGGCTCGCTGGCGGCGCTGGTGGAGACGGCGCTGATGATGAGCTTCCGCCTCTCCAATGACAATCCGGAGGGGCAGCGCCACTCGCTGCCGCTGCACCGCGAGGTGGCCGAGAAGATCGCCGCCGGCGATGGGAGTGGCGCGCAGCAGGCGCTTCTCGTCCTCATCGACAACGCCGAGGAAGACGTTCGCCGCAGCGTCGAGAACCGCAACAGGCGCCGCAAGGAGCAGAGATCGTGAGCGAAAGACGAAAGCTGCGATCGACAGCTTGGTTCGGCGGTGAAGGCAAGAACGCCTTCATGCACCGCAGCTGGATGAAGAACCAGGGCATTCCGGACGACGCGTTCGACGGCCGCCCGGTGATCGGCATCTGCAACACCTGGTCGGAGCTGACCCCGTGCAATGCGCATTTGCGGGCGCTCGCCGATCACGTCAAGCGCGGCGTCTATGAGGCCGGCGGCCTGCCGGTCGAATTTCCCGTGACATCGCTCGGCGAAAGCAACATGCGCCCAACCGCGATGCTGTTCCGCAATCTGGCGAGCATGGACGTCGAAGAGTCCATTCGCGGCAACCCCATCGACGGCGTCGTGCTCATGGTCGGCTGCGACAAGACCACGCCGTCGCTGCTGATGGGGGCGGCGTCCTGCAATCTGCCGACCATCGCCGTGTCGGGCGGCCCGATGCTGAACGGCAAGTTCCGTGGCCAGGACATCGGCTCCGGCACCCATGTCTGGAAATTCGCCGAGGACGTGAAGGCAGGCCGCATGAAGGTCGAGGACTTTCTCGCCGCGGAACAGGGCCAGAGCCGGTCGGCCGGCAGCTGCATGACCATGGGAACCGCTTCCACCATGGCCAGCATGGTCGAGGCGCTGGGCATCGGCATGCCGGACAATGCGGCGATACCGGCGGTCGATTCGCGCCGTGGCGTGCTTGCGCAGCTTGCCGGGCGGCAGATTGTCGACCTTGTGCTCCGGGATGTGACGATGTCGCAAATTCTCACCCGGCAGGCCTTCGAGAACGCCATCCGCGTCAATGGCGCCATCGGTGGGTCGACCAACGCGGTGCTGCACCTCATCGCGATCGCGCGTCGCGTCGGCGTCGATCTCAGCCTGGACGATTGGGACCGCCTCGGCCGCGATGTGCCGACCATTGTCGATTTGATGCCGTCGGGCCGGTTCCTGATGGAAGATTTCTACTACGCCGGGGGGCTGGCTGCGGTCATGGCGTCGCTGGATGGGGCGGGGTTTCTCCATCGCGACGCCATGACCGTCAGCGGAAAGACGATCGGCGAGCTGGTCGACGGCGCACCGAACTACAATCCCGAGGTCATCAGGCCGCTCGACCGGCCGTTGACTCGGGAAGGCGGCATATCGGTGCTGCGAGGCAATCTCGCGCCCGACGGCGCTGTCATAAAGCCGTCGGCGGCGACGCCGGCGCTGATGCAGCACCGGGGCAGGGCGGTGGTTTTCGAGAATATCGAGCACTACTACGCCCGCGTCGACGATCCGGAGCTCGATATCGACGCCTCTTCGGTGATGGTGCTCAAGAATTGCGGTCCGCGTGGCTATCCGGGCATGGCCGAGGTCGGCAACATGCCGCTGCCGGCGAAGCTCCTGAAACAGGGCGTTTCGGACATGGTCCGCATCTCCGATGCGCGCATGAGCGGCACCGCATACGGGACGGTGGTCTTGCATGTTGCTCCCGAGGCTGCGGCGGGTGGCGCGCTTGCCCTGGTTCGCGACGGCGATCTCATTGATCTCGACGTCGCCGGCCGGCGCCTCGAATTGCTGGTTTCCGAAGAGGAGCTCGCGGCGCGCCGCCGCGACTGGAGGCCGCCGGCGCCGCCCGAGGGCGGCTACCAGAGCCTCTATGTTGAGCGCGTCCTGCAGGCCGATCAGGGCTGCGATTTCGATTTCCTTGTCGGGCGCCGCGATGCCGGCATCCCCCGCCATTCGCATTAGGTGCCGCAATGAACGACCAAATCGGTACCTATGCCGTCTACCCCAGCCTCAAGGGCCGCAGCGTCTTCATAACCGGCGGCGGCAGCGGCATTGGCGAGAGCCTCGTGCGCCACTTCTGCGCGCAAGGCAGCCGCGTCGCCTTCGTCGACATGGCGGTGGAACCGTCGAGGCAGTTGGTCGCGGCGATCGCGGCGCAAGGCCATCCGGAGCCGCTCTTCATTCCTTGCGATCTGCGCGATGTCGAGGCCCTGCAGGCGGCCGTCGAACAGGCGAGAGAGCGAAATGGCCCCATCCAGGCGCTGTGCAACAACGCCGGCAACGACGACCGCCACCAGACCGCGGATGTCAGCGTCGCCTATTGGGACGACCGCATGGCGGTCAACCTGCGCCACCAGTTCTTCGCGGCACAGGCCGTGCGCCCGCAAATGAAGGCGCTGGGCGGCGGCTCGATCATCAATTTCGGCTCGATCACCTGGATGGTCGGCGATCCGGACTGCCCTGCCTATGTGACGGCGAAGGCGGCCGTCTACGGCATGACACGGGCGCTTGCCCGCGAACTTGGCCCCGAGCGCATCCGCGTCAACTGCATGGTGCCGGGCTGGGTGATGACGGAGCGCCAGATGCGCCTGTGGCTGACGCCGGCCGGCGAGCGCCAGATCGAGGAAAGGCAGTGCCTGCCCGATCGGCTGCAGCCTTCCGACATTGCGCGCATGGCGCTGTTTCTTGCCGCCGATGACAGCCGCATGTGCTCAAGCCAGCAATTCATCGTCGATGGCGGCTGGGTGTGACCCGGCGAACAGGAAAAGGTAGGTTCATGCGTCTCGTTCAGTTCAATTTGCCCGACGGCAGCCGCCACGTGGGTCGCGTCAGCGCCGATGGCGATCAGCTCCACCTCCTTGCCGGCACCGAAACCGTCCTCGATCTCGCCACGGCGGCTATCGCCGAAGGCAGGTCCATCGCCTCGCTTGTCGAGGAGCGGACCGGCGGCGAGAAAGTGGACTACAACCAGCTGCTGCGCGAAGGCCGCGTGCTTGTCCCGGTCGACCATCCGGAGCCGGCGCGTTTCCTCGTCACCGGCACCGGCCTGACGCATACGGGAAGCGCTGCCGCGCGCGACAAGATGCATGTGCTGACCCACGGCAAGGACGCCGCCGAATCCGACTCGCTGAAGATCTTCCGCATGGGGCTGGAGGGGGGCAAACCCGCGCCGGGCAAGCTCGGCGTCCAGCCCGAATGGTTCTTCAAGGGCGTCGGCACCTGCGTTGTGCCGCCGGGCGCGCCGCTGCCGCTGCCGGCCTTCGCCAAGGCAGGCGCCGAGGAAGCCGAGATCGTCGGACTCTACCTCAACGGGCCGGACGGCCGCCCCTATCGCATCGGCTATGCGCTGGGCAACGAATATTCCGACCACGTGACCGAGGCCGAGAATTATCTCTACCTGGCGCACTCCAAGCTGCGCTCCTGTTCGATCGGGCCCGAGCTTTTGATCGGCGAGCTGCCGCGGGAGGTGCGCGGCCATTCCCGCATCCGGCGCGACGGCGCCGTCATCTGGGAGCAGGAATTCCTCTCGGGCGAGGCGCACATGTCGCACTCGATCGCCAACCTCGAGCACTACCATTTCCGCTACCCGATGCACCGCCGGCCAGGCGATCTGCACGCCTATTTCTTCGGCGCGGCGGTGATGAGCTACGCCTCCGGCATCAAGACACAGCCCGGCGATGAATACGAAATCCAGGCACCGGAATTCGGCAAGCCGTTGCGCAACCGGATGCAGGCGGTGCCGGACGAGGGGCTGGTGGCCGTCACCCCGCTGTGACGGCAAGGCCGCGGACTGAGATCATCAGAACAACAAATGGGAGAATGATCATGCTACTGAAGAAACTGCTTCTAGGAATAGCGGGTGTCGGCCTAGGCATCGGGCTGATGGCCTCGTCGGCGCTCGCCGCCAATCTGCGCGTGCTGGCCTGGGACGGCTATGCCGACGCCGACTGGGTCAAGGAATTCACCGCCGAAAGCGGCATCGGCGTCGATGTCGTCTTCATCGGCAGCGACGACGAGATCTGGGCCAAGATCAAGGGCAGCGAGGGGCAGGACTTCGACGTCTTCGCCGTCAACACCGCGCAGCTCCAGCGCTACATCAAGGCCGATCTCGTCACGCCGATCGACCTGTCGAAGCTGCCCAACCAGAAGGATACGCTGCCGCGCTTCCGCGACATCACCAAGGTCAGCGGCGACACCAAGGACGGCAAGGTCTACGGCGTTCCGTTCTGCTTCGATTCGATCGGCCTGATCTATGACACCGACAAGGTCAAGCCGGCGCCGACCTCGATGTCGGTGCTGTGGGATCCGGCCTACAAGGGCAAGGTGCTGGCCTATGACAATGGCGAGCACAATTTCTCCTTCACCGCGCTGACGCTGGGCTACAAGGACCCCTTCAATCTCAGCGCCGAGCAGATGGCGGCGGTCAAGGCCAAGCTGGTCGAGCTGAAGCGCAATGTCTTGAGCTTCTACACCACCGCCGACGAGGCCCAGCAGATCTATCAGAACAACGACGTCGCCCTGATCTGGGCCAATTACGGCCAGCAGCAGGTCAAGGCCTTGCAGAAGATCGGCGCCCACGTCGCCTACATCAATCCGAGCGAAGGCGCTCTCGCCTGGCTCGACAACTGGGTCATCTCGAAGGGCGTTCGCGACAAGGACGCGGCTGAGAAGTGGATCGACTTCATGCTGAGCAAGAAGGTGAGCGGCGCGCTGTCCGAGCGGACCGGCTTCGGCAACACCGTGGTCGAGTCGAGCAGCGCCGGCAGCAACGACAAGCTGGTCTGGCTCAACAATGTCGAGGACCCGACCAAGCGCTCCGACCTTTGGAACGAGATCAAGGCGACGCCCTGAGCTTCTTTGGCAAGCTTCGAAGGACCTGGCGGTCCGGACCGTTCCGGACCGCCGACACCGTATTTCTTGAAAGTCAGCCATGAACCAGAACAGCGACCTGCTCACGCTGCGCTCCGTCTCGAAATCCTATGGCACGGTTCCCGTGCTCTACGGCATCGACCTTGCAATCCGAGACGGCGAGTTCCTGACCGTGCTGGGGCCGTCCGGTTCGGGCAAGACCACGGTGCTCAGGCTCATCGGCGGCCTCGAGCCGTTGACGTCGGGCGAGATCCGGCTCGACGGCCAGGACATCAGCGGCATGCCGATCAACCGGCGGCCCTTCAACACCGTTTTCCAGGACTATGCGCTGTTTCCGCATCTGACCGTCGCCGGCAATGTCGGCTATGGCCTGTCGGTCCGCCACGTGCCGCGCAAGGAGATATCGCGCCGCGTCGCGGAAGCGCTGGAACTGGTGCAACTCGGGCGCTTCGCCGACCGTTTTCCGGCCCAGCTCTCGGGCGGCCAGCGCCAGCGCGTGGCGCTGGCGCGGGCGCTGATCTGCCAGCCGCGCCTCGTCCTGCTCGACGAGCCGCTCGCGGCGCTCGATCTTGAATTGCGCCGGCAGATGCAGGAGTTCCTGAAATCCATCCAGCGCGAGGTCAAGACCACCTTCCTGTTCGTCACCCACGATCAGGAGGAAGCCATCGGCATGGCCGACCGGATCTGCGTCATGCAGGCCGGCCATATCCGCCAGCTCGGCACCCCGCACGAGCTCTACTACAAACCGAATTGCGAGTTCGTGGCGCGCTTTTTCGGCGAGAACAATCTGGTGGCCGGCACGCTCGGCGAGGTTCGGGGCGAGTTCCGCGCGATCGAGACGGCGCTCGGCCGGCTCGTCTGCTCAGTCAATGGCCAGCCGCATCTCAAGGCGGCGGCCGCCGGCGCCAGCGGCTTCGCCGCTTTCCGCCCCGAAGCGCTGCATTTTGCCGGCGACGGCGATGCCGACAATCGTCTTTCCGGCACCATCGCCGACCTTGCTTTTGCCGGTTCCTCGACGGTCGCCACCATTACCGCCGGCGGCGACGTCGCGCATCGCCTGAGGCTGCGGTTTCCGAGCAGGGTGGACGGCAGCGCCTTGAGGGTCGGCGAGACCGTCGCGCTTTCCTTCGCGCCGCACGAAGGCCACCTGGTGCTGGCATGAGCGGGACCGGCTCGCCACAACCCCTCAATGGGCGGTGGTCGCCTCTGGTGACGGTGCTCGCCTTCGCGCTGCCGGCGATCTTCGTCCTCGCGCCGCTGGCGATCTTCCTCGTCTACAGCTTCTTCAGCGTCGACCAGGGCCAGATCGTCTACGCGCCGACGCTTGCCAACTATGCCCGCTTCTTCACCGATCCGGTCTTTCTTCCCGTATTCTGGCGCACGATCGTGCTCTGCCTTTCGGTGGCGGCGATCTCGATCCTGCTCGCCTATCCGACGGCCTATTTCCTGACCACGCTTGAAGGCCGGTGGCGCTACGCGCTGCTGATGCTGCTCATGGTGCCTTTGTTGATGAGCTACGTCATCAAGATCTACGCGATCCGCAGCATCCTCGGCCTCAACGGATTTCTCAACAAGGCGCTGGTGGCGCTCGGCATCATCACGGAGCCGTCGACGCTCTTCGTCTTCAACATGAACGCCATCCTGCTCACGCTGACGCTGCTTCTGATCCCCTTCGCGATCCTGCCGATCTTCCTGGCGCTGGAGCGCATCCCGCAGGTGCTGCTGCGCGCATCCGACGATCTCGGCGCGACCGGCCTGCAGACGTTCCTGCGCATCACCTTGCCGCTGTCCATGCCCGGCGTCGCCTCGGCGGCGAGCTTCGTCTTCGTGCTGGCGATCGGCGATTTCCTGACGCCGCAGATGGTGGGCGGAATCAGTGGCTTCACCTTCGGCCGCATCCTCTACAGCCAGTTCGGCACCGCCTTCAACTGGCCCTTCGGTGCCGCTCTTTCGGTTGCGCTGGCCGTCGTGGTGATCCTCGCGATCCTCGCCGGCGAGCGGTTCGGACGCAATCGGGGGACTTCGCATTGACCGTCGCGCCGCGCCTGTCCACGCTCCTCCTCGCAGCGATCACCATCCTGGTTGCGGCGCTGCTCTACAGCCCGCTTTTCGTGCCGATCGTCTCGTCCTTCTTTCCGGTGGCGCGCGGCGAGGTCGACTGGTCGTCGCCGACCGTCTCGACCTATGTCGCGCTGGCCGCAAACCACGAGATACTCCTGGCGCTGCGCACCACGCTGGTCGTCGGCGCCTGCACGGTCGTGCTGTCGGTGGCCGGCGGCACGCTGCTTGCCCTCTACTATCACGGGCGCCGAGCAGGCCGTTCGCTGCTGCAGTTCATCATCTTCCTGCCGTTCCTGATGCCGCCTATCATCAGCGGCCTCGCGCTGCTGATCTTCTTCCGCGAGATCGGCATCGAGCGCTCGCTGCTGACGGTCGTGATCGGCCACACCGTCTTCGTGCTGGCGATCGTCTACCGCACGGTGCTGACGCGCCTGCAGTCGATGAGCCGCACGCTGGTGGAAGCTTCCTACGATCTCGGCGCAACCAAATGGCAGACTTTCTGGCGCGTCATCCTGCCCAACCTGTCGAGCGCGATGGTCGGCGGCGCCATTCTGGCCTTCGCCCTGTCGTTCGACGAGACCATGATCACCATCCTGGTCACCGGCACTCAGACGACGCTGCCGGTGCGCCTGTGGGCGATGATGCGACTCGGTTTCTCGCCGGATATCAACGCGCTGGTGGCGCTGATCCTGATGTTCACCGTCTTGCTCTGCGCCCTCGCGGCAAGGTTTCTCGTTCCCAGGCAAATCGCCACGCAGCGCAGTTGAAAACGGGACCAACCCTGCGCCGGGCGACGCCCCGGGGCGGAGCCGGGGAGATCCGGCCAACGCAAAGGGTCAGTTCCTCTCCGGAGCAGTCGCCGGCGCCGTGTAGCGCCTCCGCACGGCGTCGATCACCAGCTTGCGGCTTTCGTCGGCCGACAATGTCTTGTCCTTCTCCGCCTCTGCCGTTTCCCGGGCGAGGTCCTTGTCCCTGATCTGCTGGCGGAACCACTTGGAATAGTCGCCGGCGCGCAAATGGTGTTCCCATGTCTTGTCGTCGATACCTTCGGCCATCTGCGCGAAGATGATGAGGTTGTGGGCCCTGAGCTTCATCGCCTTCTTCGGCCCGGTGAAATAGAAGCTGCCGGCCTCGTCGAGCTCGCCCTCGGCATATTTGCGGCTATGCCGCTTCAACGATTGTTCGGGCTCGATCGCTTTGACGGTGACCGGCTTCTTGCCATCGTGCGGCCGCCAGAACAGAACCCGGTCGCCCTTGGGCAGCGGGATGTCCTTCGGCGCCTTGAGCCCGGTTTCCTTGCAGAAGGTCCTGATCACGTCCTTCGCCTTGGGTCCGAGCGCGATCACTGCCGTCACCAGCCGCAGCGCATCGGTGGAGATCGCTTCGGGGTGGACGGTGATCAGCACCGTGCCGGGCAGCTCGATCGAAAGCACGGATCGCGTGTCTCCGCGTCGCTTGGGCATCAAATGATGCGCCTCGTCGATGATCAGCCAATGCGGCCTTGCCGTGCGATAGCGGACATTGCCGAGGCTAGGCAGCAATTCGGCGAAGAAATCGGGCCGCTCATCGACCTTCAGCGCTAGGCCGTTGACCACGACGTTGGTCTGCGGCTTGTCGATCAGTTCCAACAATTGTTCCTTGTTCGGCGCGGTCGAGCCGTTGCCCAGCGGTACCGCGCCTTTCAGCCCGTCATAGTCGCCCTCGGGGTCGAAGATGCAGAACTGCAGCCCCTTTTCGACCAGCCGCTCGGTGAGCGCCGTGGCGAGAGTCGATTTGCCGATGCCCGAGCTCCCGGCGATCAGCACTGTTTCCATCGGCGACAGATAGATGTCCTTGCCGCGCGAAGTTCCGAGCAGCACGCCGCCCAAGCGCTTTTTAGCAATGAGGTGATCGTGCTTGATCAGTTTGCGGATGAGCTCCTCGACGCCCTTTCCGCGCGCCTCCTTGGTGACAAGATCCGCGGTGTCCTTGACGGCGGGCAATGCGTTGGCCACCGCGACGCTGCAGCCCGAAGCCCTGAGGAAGGCGTGGTCGTTTTCGGCGTCGCCGACGGCCACGACATTATGCGGCGACAGCTTCAGGTCTTCGAGCGCCGCCGCCAGCCCGGTCGCCTTGTTGATGCCCGAGGGCAGGATCATCACCGCGCCCTTGTTGAAGATGATCTCCAACTCCAGCCCAAGCTTTTTGATGACGTCGAGCACGGTGGCCTGATGCGGCTCCCAGGTGGCGACGATCGAGCGGCCGACCGACAGCGGCTTCACGCCGCGCTTCTTGAGCCTGTCGACGAGATCCGCGGAAGGCGAGGGCGAGATCGCGCGCTCTTCCTCGCTGGCCGGCGTGTAGATCAGCGCGCCGTTTTCGGCGACCACCTTGTCGAACAGGGAAAGTTCGGAAAACACCTCCTTGAGATCGGGCAGTTCCCGCCCAGTGACCAGGATGAGCTTGCGCCCGGACTTCTTCAGCTTTTCCAGCGCCGAGACCGTGCTGGCCGTGACCAGCCCATCCTGCGCCAGCGTGCCGTCATAGTCGGTGGCCAATGCCATGAAATACATTTGGTCTTGCCTCTCCGTCGGCTGTTTTGCCGGTCCATCTGGAACGAACAACGCGTGTCGCCGGAAAAGGTTTAGGCCGATGGTTCGCATCGCCACGATCGCGGCGTTTCGCCCGGCTCACGGCGCATCCAATGCGCCACCCAGCGGAATTGAAGCGTACGTCGATGGGAACCCGGTCAGTAGGATCACGTTCGGTCTTAACGAGGTTGCTTCCGCACAAGCACTCAGACCGGAGTGAGAGGCTGATCGGATGTATGTCTTTCTGGAGGTCCTGACCGTCATCCTTGTGGCGGGTGCGATGGCTATGGCGCTTGCCCACGCGCTGGAGCTACCGGGCAAATTGCGGCTCGCCAGACAAGAGTATTTCGTTGTCCAACGGATCTACTACCCGGGTTTCACGATTGGAGGAGGCATCGCGGAGGTCGGCGGGATCCTTGCGACGTTTGCACTGATGCTGACGTCGAGCGGTACGCTCCAAGCCTGGCTGATCGCCGGCGCCTTGATCGCGCTCCTCGCCATGCAGCTTGTCTTCTGGTTCATGACCCAGCCGATCAACAAACACTGGCTGCAGGACGTGGAATTGAACGCGCCGGCGAAGCGCTTCTTCGCCACCGAGGGCAGCGACGGAACCACGCTTCCGCCGACCCAAGAATGGACAGCACTTCGCAACCGGTGGGAACTCTCGCACGTCGTCCGCGCTGCGTTGGCGATGCTGAGCTTGATCTTGCTGACCACGGCAATCGCTATCCAAAGCGCCTGATGTCCGGTCGAGTTTTCCGGTCAAGTCGAGCCAAACTTCAAAGGAGGGCGCGGCTGGTCATCGGTCCAGGGTTGGCTTTCGTTTGGAGGTTGGCTGGGGCGCCAGGTGTCGAACCTGGGAATGTCGGTACCAAAACCGATGCCTTAGCACTTGGCGACGCCTCCTCCGGCGGGGCACGCCCGCTGCGCGCGGCTTAATAGGACGAGGTGGCGCAAAGCTCATTGGTCACGAAGAGCCAATCCGCCCACTTGCCGCGCGGCAATGCCTTCGCTACTTCCAACTCATGGCAACGCACAAGCTCGTCAACACCACCTGGCACAACGTCCTCGGCACGGTCCCGCCGGCGCTCACAATCGCGTCCGGCGATGTCGTGATCACAGAGACGCTGGACGCTCGTGGCTTCGACAAGAACGGTGCCCGACCGGCTCATGGTCCAAACCCGATGAACGGTCCGGTCTTCGTGACGGGAGCCGAGCCTGGCGACGCATTGCGCGTGGATATCCTGCGCATGGACCCGATCCGTCCCACCGGTTGGACGATCTCGTCATTGGCTGCGAACGTCGTCGATCCAGAGGCTGCTCGCGGACTGCCTGCGCGGGATACGGTCACCTGGCGGATCGACCTCGAATCGCGAACGGTGATGCTGGAAGAGCCGCCGCCTGGCCTTGAAAGCTTCATTTTGCCGGTCGAGCCGATGATCGGCTGCTTTGGCGTGGCGCCCTCGATGGGCCAGGCTTTCTCCACCGCAACCAGTGCGGAAAATGGCGGCAACATGGATTACCGCGGGTTTCGGCCCGGCGCGACCGTTTGGTTCCCCGTTGCCGTAGAGGGCGCGCTCTTCTTCGCGGGCGATTGCCATGCCGCGCAGGGCGATGGCGAGATCGTCGGAACCGGGATCGAAACCTGCTTTGAAATCGAGCTTCGCTTGACCGTGGAAAAAAACAGGCGGCTGGAATGGCCTCGCGGTGAGAACGAGACCTATATTTTCTCTGTTGGCAACGCTCGCCCGCTGGACCAGGCGCTCCAGCACGCGACCACGGATATGCTCAACTGGTTGACCAGCGACTATGGCTTGTCCGCCGCTGCAGCATCGCATCTGATGGGACAGGTTGTCCGATATCACGTCGGCAACGTTTTTGACCCCGCCTACACGATGGTTTGCCTTATCGAAAAGCGATGGCTTCCCGAGCCGGCCTCCGCCGGCTGACGAGCAAAGGCGGGAAAGGGCGGCTGTCCGTTCGCAAAGAGGTAGGGCGGCTCGCCGCTTCCGCGACACGGTGAAACAGCGTCTGATTGGCCAGATCTGCATGACGGCAGTTGGCTGGGGCGCCAGGATTCGAACCTGGGAATGTCGGTACCAAAAACCGATGCCTTACCACTTGGCGACGCCCCAGCAGGCGGGGCATGCCCGCTGCGCGCGGCCTTATAGGACGGGGCGGAGCAAAGCTCAATGCCGGGAGATCAACTAAATCGCTAGCGATGCGGGCCGCTATTCTCGGCCGGCGTCCCACGCCCGTTTGAGGGCCAATGCCACGATCTCCTCCGCCCTACCGGCACTTTCAGCCTCGGCATAACAACGAAATTCGGGAGCGTTGCCGGAAGGCCGCAGATGGATGATCTCGCCGCTGGTCATCCGTGCCCTGAGGCCGTCGGTCTCATCGACATCCGCGACGGTGCCGAACGGGGCGAGGAATTGCCGCAGCGCGTCGCGGTCGGCGAGCTTGCGCATCAAGCCGCGCGAAGCTTCGACAGGGAAATTCTCGAGCCGCTCGCTGGCGCAGACCGGAAGGTTCCAGGTTTCGCGCAGGCCGGACAGCGATTTGCCCGTCGATGCCGACCTGCCCAGCACCGCCAGGATGGGCAAAAACGAATCCCGCGTCGGCAGCGCGGACAAGGTCTTGCCGTTCACCAGGCAGTCCGACCCCAGAAGAACCCCGCCATTGGCCTCGAAGCCGACGACGATGCCGCCGGCCTGCCGCGCGGCGTCCATTCCCTCTATGACGAAGGGGGATCCGACCTTCGTTCTCCTGACGCTGAATCCGAAAGCTTCGGAGATGCCCGAATTGGAGGTGACCGGCGTCACCACGATGTCGGCCTTGAGGAACAGCGCCGTGGCCAACCCGATCAGGTCGCCGCGGAACAATTCACCCTGTTCGTCGATGACGAGAGGACGGTCGGCGTCGGCGTCGGCCGAGAGCACGGCGTCGAATTTGAATTCGCGCACCCAGTCTTTCACCTTCGCCATCGTTTTCCAGCCGACGGCCTCGGTGTCGACGGGCACGAAAACCTGCGTTTTGCCGACAGGGGTCACATCCGCGCCAAAGGATCGCAGGACTTCGACCAGCAACTCGCCCGCCACGGTGCTGTGCTGATAGACACCGAGCTTCATTCCGGAAAGGGCGCCAGGGGGCAGGATACCACCGACACGGTCTCGAAACGCAGCGAGCGCCAGTTCGTGGCCGCTCTGTCGGTCCGCATGGGCCGGCGGCCAGGGATAGTGGTCCGACAGCTCGGCGACTGCCTGCGTGATCGCAGCCTCATCCGCCTTGTCGATCTCGCCCTTCGGCCCGTAGAACTTGATGCCGTTACGGTCGGCGGGAATATGCGAGCCCGTCACCATGAGCGCCGCGGCGCCGCGCAGGCGGGCACAGAAGGCGAGCGCGGGTGTGGGGATGGGGCCGCAATCGACCGGCAGGAAGCCGCTTGCGGCCAGCGCCGCCATGCAGTCTTCCGCTATCGTTTGACTGCTGTCGCGCAGGTCGCGCCCGACGAAGACCTCGCCTTGCCGAAAACCGGTCGACCGCAAGCGCCGGGCAAAACCCTCGGTGTAGAGCCCGCTTGGCCGTCCGGCCAATTCGGAAGCCAGACCCCGAACACCGCTTGAGCCGAATTTCATCAGTCTGCTTTTGCTGTTGGAGGTTGCCGCCGTTCACTGGAATGAGCCCGGCTGCCCCCCGGCTGTCAACAGCAAACAACCCGAAATCGCGACTTCCCTAATGTCCCCAAACGGCCAGTTCGTTGCCGGCCGGATCGGTGAAGTGGAACCTCCTGCCGCCCGGGAAGGAAAAGATCGGCTTGACAATCGTGCCGCCGGCACTCTCGACCGCATCCTGCGTTTCCTCGAGGTTTTTGGAGTAGATGACCGGGAGCGGCTTGGCCGGCGCTTCGCCGGCATCTGCCTGGAAGCCGCCGTCGAGGCCTTCGGCAAAGGCGGAATAGGTCGGGCCATAATCGGTGAACGACCATGAAAACGCGGCGCTGTAGAAGGATTTGACGCTGTCCAGCGTGCCGCCCGTCGCCGGCAGCTCCAGATAGTCGAGTTTTCCGTTGAGTTTCATCATACTACTCCACTATGTTCCTGTTATGTTCTATATTGAGGTGACCACTCCGGCAAGTCTTTTTGACGCAGCTTTTGCTTAATCGATTGTAGTTGCGGTGGCCGTCCGGCCGGTGCTTGCCTTTCGCACTGCAGCATCCTATCGCTCGGATCGCGAAGGCGGGGAACCGGGCCATGGTCCGGATGTTCTATCTTCCACGAACTGGAGGGCAAGCATGACCAAGTGGGTTTACACCTTCGGCGACGGTGCCGCCGAAGGCCGTGCCGGCGACCGCAACCTTCTCGGCGGCAAGGGTGCCAATCTGGCCGAGATGTGCAGCCTCGGGCTGCCGGTGCCGCCCGGTTTCACCATCACCACCGAAGTCTGCAACGCCTATTACGCGAACGGCCGCACCTATCCCGAAGCGCTGGAGGCGGACGTCGTCTCCGCTCTCGACCATATCGGCCGCATCACCGGCCGCCGCTTCGGCGATCCGTCGAAGCTGCTTCTGGTGTCCGTTCGCTCCGGCGCCCGCGCCTCCATGCCCGGCATGATGGATACGGTGCTCAATCTCGGCCTCAACGACGAGACGGTCGAGGCTTTGGCCGCCGATTCCGGCGACGCCCGTTTTGCCTATGACAGCTACCGCCGCTTCATCCAGATGTACTCCGACGTCGTGATGGGCCTCGACCATGAAGTGTTCGAGGAGATCCTCGAGGACCAGAAGGCGAGCCTCGGTCACGAGCTCGACACCGAGCTGACGGCCCAGGAATGGCAAGGCGTGATCTCGCTCTACAAGGCCAAGGTCGAGGAAGAGCTCGGCAAGCCTTTCCCCCAGGATCCGCAGGAGCAGCTGTGGGGCGCGATCGGCGCCGTGTTCTCGAGCTGGATGAACAACCGCGCCATCACCTACCGGCGCCTGCACGACATTCCCGAAAGCTGGGGCACGGCCGTCAACGTCCAGGCCATGGTGTTCGGCAACATGGGCGACACCTCCGCAACCGGCGTCGCCTTCACCCGCAATCCCTCGACCGGCGACAGGCAGCTCTATGGCGAGTTCCTGGTCAACGCCCAGGGCGAGGACGTGGTGGCCGGCATCCGGACGCCGCAGAACATCACCGAGGCGGCGCGTATCGCTGCCGGCTCCGACAAGCCGTCGCTGCAGAAGCTTATGCCCGACGCCTTCCAGGCTTTCGTCGACATCTCCGATCGGCTGGAAAAGCACTACCGCGACATGCAGGACCTCGAATTCACCATCGAGCGCGGCAAATTGTGGATGCTGCAGACCCGCTCCGGCAAGCGCACCGCCAAGGCGGCGCTGAAGATCGCCGTGGAGATGGCGAAGGACGGGCTGATCACCAAGGAGGAGGCGGTCGCCCGCATCGATCCGGCCTCGCTCGACCAACTGCTCCATCCGACCATCGATCCGAAGGCGGCGCGCGATGTCATCGGCATGGGCCTGCCGGCCTCGCCGGGCGCTGCCACCGGTGAGATCGTCTTTTCGTCCGCCGATGCCGAGGACGCCAAGGCGCAAGGGCGTAAAGTCATCCTGGTGCGCATCGAGACCAGTCCGGAGGACATCCACGGCATGCACGCCGCCGAAGGCATCCTCACCACGCGCGGCGGCATGACCAGCCATGCCGCGGTGGTGGCGCGCGGCATGGGCAAGCCCTGCGTGTCCGGTGCCGGCTCGCTGCGTGTCGACTACAAGGCCGGCACGCTCATCTCGATGGGCCAGACCTTCCGCAAGGGCGACATCATCACCATCGACGGCGGCAACGGCCAGGTGCTCAAAGGGGCGGTCGCCATGCTGCAGCCGGAGCTGTCCGGCGATTTCGCCGCCATCATGGAATGGGCGGACGCCGCGCGCCGCATGAAGGTGCGCACCAACGCCGAGACGCCGCTCGACGCGCGCATGGCGCGCTCCTTCGGCGCCGAGGGCATCGGCCTTTGCCGCACCGAGCACATGTTCTTCGACGGCGCCCGCATCGTCGCCATGCGCGAGATGATCCTGGCCGACAGCGAGAAGGACAGGCGCGCGGCGTTGGACAAGCTTTTGCCCATGCAGCGCTCGGATTTCCTCGAGCTGTTCGAGATCATGGCCGGCTTGCCGGTGACGATCCGCCTGCTCGACCCGCCGCTGCACGAATTCCTGCCCAAGACCGAGGCCGAGCTCGCCGAGGTCGCCTCCGCCATGAACGTGTCGGCCGACAAGCTCAGGCAGCGCACCGAGGCCCTGCACGAGTTCAACCCGATGCTCGGCCATCGCGGCTGCCGGCTCGCCGTCTCCTATCCGGAGATCGCCGAGATGCAGGCGCGCGCCATCTTCGAGGCGGCGGTCCAGGCCGGACACAAGGCCGGGGCGCTGGTGGTGCCGGAAATCATGGTGCCGCTCGTCGGGCTCGTGAAGGAGCTGGAATACGTCAAGGCGCGCATCGATGCGGTGGCGCAAAGCGTCATGCAGGAGACCGGCACCAAGATCGATTACCTGACCGGCACGATGATCGAGCTGCCACGCGCGGCGATCCGCGCCCATGTCATTGCCGAAGCGGCCGAATTCTTCTCCTTCGGCACCAACGATCTTACGCAGACGACTTTTGGTATCTCTCGCGATGATGCCGCGTCCTTCCTCGAAACCTACCGGCAGAAGGGCATCATCGAACAGGATCCGTTCGTGTCGCTCGACGTCGACGGTGTCGGCGAGCTGGTGCGGATGGCGGCCGAAAAGGGCAGGGCGACGCGGCCCGCCATCAAGCTCGGCATCTGCGGCGAGCATGGCGGCGATCCGGCCTCGATCCGTTTCTGCGAGGAGGTCGGCCTCGACTATGTGTCGTGCTCGCCCTACCGTGTGCCGATCGCCCGGCTGGCCGCCGCGCAGGCGGCGGTGGCTACGGCCAAGAGCGTGGCAAAACGCTCCTGACGGGCGTCCCGATACCTTACGGTTTTGTATGCAATGTCACGCGAACGTGCGCGTGACAGTCCTGAATCTCGACATCGTTCCAAGGGAGTTTCCGATACCGAATTCATTGGTGTCCGAAACCCATGTTGCAGATTGCCCCAACCGCCTTCCGGTCGATTCTGATCGTGCAGACCAAGTTCATCGGCGACATTGTCCTTGCCTCGGCGCTGGCGAAGAACCTGCAGCTTCAATATCCGGGCGTCAGGATCGTTTTTCTCTGCGAGGCGCATTTCGCCGGCTTCCTGACGGGGCACGGCATCGCCACCGAGGTCGTCCCCTTCAGCCGTGCCAAGATGCGCGGTTCGCCGCTCGAGCGCGGGCGCGAACTCTTCCGCATGGTGCGGGCTTTGCGGCAGCACCGCTTCGACATGACCATCGACATCACCGACTCCAAGACCTCGCGGATCATTTCCGAACTGGTCCACGCGCCGGTCAGGGTCGGCCATTTCCCGACCGAGAGGCCCTTGCGCTGGCATGAGCGCCAGCCCGCCAACGTCCGGATGAAACCCTACGGATTCGGCAAAAGACACTATCTCTATCGCTATTTGTCTCCGTTGGAGGCGCTTGGCATCGCGCTGCGCGTCAGGGTTCCGGCCATTCGACCCTTGCCCTTCGAGACGACGCGCGCCCTGGCTTTGCTCGCCAGGCACAAAATTCGGCCAAACGCCTTTATTGCCGTTCATGCCGGAGCAAGCTTCGTGGGACGGCGCTGGCAGCCGGAGCGCTTCGCCGAAGCAATCGACAGGATCGTGCGGGAAACCGGCCTGCAGGTGGTTCTGGTCGGCGGTCCGGACGAGAGCGAGGCGACCGACAGGATCATCGCGGCGGCGAAGACGCGCGTCGTCAACCTGGCGGGCATGCTGCGGCTGGAAACGCTGCTGGCGCTGCTCAAGGAGGCGCGGCTGTTTCTCGGCAATGAAAGCGGCCCCATGCATATAGCGGCCGCGGCAGGCACGCCGGTGGTGGGCCTGTTCGGCCTGACCAACCCGGTCCGTTGGGCGCCGGTCGGCGTGCCAAGCATTTCGCTTAGGCCTTCCATGCCTTGCGACTGCGTCGGCGGCGACCTGTGCCGCCGGACCGATCCGAGCAAGGCATGCTGTGTCTGGCGCCTGGAGGTCGATCCCGTCGTCGGGGCGACGCTGGAACTCCTGGCACGGACGGAAATGCCCCTGGAAGCTGCGGTGTAAGGCGAAAGCAAATTTTCGCGATTGCTGTTTTTGCGCTGTCTGCCGTCCCGATTTTCGCCTAGATGCCAGTCTTGTGGAGACACGTTTTGGCGCGGCGCGGAGAATGCCGAACGTGCCGGTTTGGAACGGATGATGGGCCTGCTTCGAAATTCCATTTGCGCGATGGCGCTGTCGCTGTTCGCCGCGTCCGCGGGCAATGCCGCGACGCTGCTCGAGCCGACGCTGCATCTGAAGCCGCAGGGCGCTGAAGGCCGCGGTCGCGTCGCCCTGACGCTCGATGCCTGCGGCGGCAAGACCGACACAAGGATACTTTCGGCGCTTGTCGACAACAGGATACCGGCGACGATCTTCGTTACCGGCATCTGGCTGAAGCGCAATGCCGAAGCTGTCGAGATCATGCGGGCGCATCCCGACCTGTTCGAACTGGAAAACCATGGCGGCCGCCACATTCCGGCGGTCGATACGCCGCAGAAGATCTACGGCATCCGCAGCGCCGGCAGTCCGGGCGCCGTGCAGGCCGAGGTCGAATCCGGCGCCGCCGCCCTTGCCGCGGCAGGGCAAGCGCCAAAATGGTTCCGCGGCGCCACCGCCGAATACAGCCCTTCGGCGATCGCCATGATCCGCAAGCTGGGCTTCAAGATCGCCGGCTTCTCGGTCAACGGCGACGGCGGCTCGCTGCTGGGCGCCAAGGAAACGGCGCGCCGCATCGGCGCAGCCAAGGACGGCGACGTCATCATCGCCCACATCAACCAGCCGACCCATGCCGCCGGCGAGGGCGTGGTTCAGGGTCTGCTCGCCTTGAAGCAGAAGGGCATGACCTTCGTGCGCCTGGACGATGCCGAGGGAGTCGGCAACGACGGCACGACGGACTGAGCGCAATGACATTAAGGTGAGGCCGGGCTGCGAATGGCGGTCTCCTGCATTTCCGGTGCTCACGTACTGAAAGTACGCTCCGCTCCGGTTCTCGGAACCCACCATTCTCGACTCGGCCTGAGCTGAATCCCAAGCACCTTTGGCGGGCCATCCGCCAAGAACGGTCAGTCCGGCGTTGCCTCGACCGTCACTTTGCTCGCATAGAACGCGCCGTGGTTGCGGATCTCGGTCATTTCATCGAACGGATGTTCATAAGCCCACATGGCGTTCGTGCCGGCTTCGCCGGCCGCCTGGACGCTCCAGTAGCTGGCATCGCCCTTGTACGGGCAATGCGTGGAATGCTCGGTGCCGGAGAGCTTGCTGAAGTCGATGTCGTCGAAGGGGATGTAGAAAGCGGCCGGGTAGGGCGGTTCCGACAGCACCTTGGCCCGGGTCGATTGGGCAATGACGGTGTCGCCGGCGCGCACGGTGACGCTGCCGCGATAAGGTTCGACGGTGATCACCTTGTCCGGATTGCGCTGGAAGCCGGGGGCAGGGTTGGCGGGCTTGTCCATGAATGATCTCCTGGAGCAATTCCAGGAAAAGTGCGAGGCGGTTTTCCGTCCGGAATTGCGTCAAAACAAAAAGAGAGCGTTTCGTCGTTCCCGTGAAACGTTCTTGGGGGAACTTACATGTGTCGGGCGCGCGCGTCGCGCAAGCGCTCGCCCTGCGCCATCACCATTCATTGAACGTTTGTTATCCGCCCGGTCAGGCGGCCGTCTTGAAGGCATCCATGAGGCCGGCATAGGCTGCGGCAATGCCGGCGACCGGATTGGTGCTGCGCGCCGCGGTCTCGACCTTCAGCGCACCGCCGCTGGTCGGGAGCGTGAGCAGCAAGAACTGGCGGTTGCCGGCGTCGCCGATGCAGGCGGCGGCGACATGTTCGCCTTCCATGCCGTTTTCAACGCGCATCTTGAACAGCAACGTTCCGCCGACGGCCTCCAGCGCGCCGCCGACGACTTCGGCAAATTCATCTTCGGAAACGGTTTTGGTGTCCGGCGTCAGATCGTCCAGACTTTCGGCAAGCGTGCTTTCGAGGGCTTTATCGTCGAGCTGCGCGTCCATGCGAACTTCTCCATTCGCCAATCTCACCCAGCCCGTTAATGAAACTTAACGGCGAGGATGGCCGGATTATGGCGGTTTCCCCGGTTCTTCGATCCATCCACGGAGTTCGACTTATGACGGCTGGACAAACCGCCGGTTCGTTCCACAATGCGTGAAACAAATGGCGCGAATGCGCAAAGGGGAGGAGCCGAGATGCTCGGATTGATGCAGGAATGGCCGCTGCTTTGCCATAAGCTGATCGACCATGCGGAACGCCAGCATGGCAGCCGGGAGGTCGTGTCGCGTTCGATCGAAGGACCGATCGTGCGCACGACCTTTGCCGAAATTCATCACCGCGCGCTCAAGGTGGCGCAGCGGCTGGAGCGCGACGGCTTCGTACTCGGCGACCGCATCGCGACCCTTGCCTGGAACACGGCCCGCCATATTGAGGCCTGGTACGGCATCATGGGCATCGGCGCGATCTACCACACGCTCAACCCGAGGCTTTTTCCCGAGCAGATCGCCTGGATCATGAACAATGCCGAGGATAAGGCGATCTTCGTCGATCTGACCTTCGTGCCGTTGCTGGAAAAGATCGCCGGCGCGGTCCGATCGCTGCGACGGGTGATTGTGCTGACCGACCGAGCGCATATGCCGCAAACGTCGCTGGCCAATGCCGTCGCTTACGAGGAATGGCTGGCCGAGGCCGACGGCGCTTTCGCCTGGAAGGTCTTCGACGAGAACACCGCCGCCGGCATGTGCTACACGTCCGGAACGACGGGCGACCCGAAGGGCGTTCTCTACAGCCATCGTTCGAACGTTCTTCACGCCATGATGGCGGCGATGCCCGACGCCATGGGCCTGTCGACGCGCGATGTCGCCCTGCCTGTCGTGCCGATGTTTCACGCCAACGCGTGGGGGCTCGGCCAGAGCGGGCCGATGATCGGCGCCAAGCTGGTGATGCCGGGTTGCAAGATGGACGGCGCCTCGATCTATGAGTTGCTCGACACCGAAAAGGTGACCTTCAGCGCCGCCGTGCCCACCGTCTGGATGATGCTGCTGCAATATCTGGAGGAGACCGGCAAGAAGCTGCCTTATCTGAAGAAGGTCGTGATCGGCGGAGCGTCCTGTCCGCGCGCCATCACCGCGAAATTCCAGGACGATTACGATGTGCAGGTGGTGCATGCCTGGGGCATGACCGAGATGTCGCCGCTCGGCACGCTTTGCACCTTGAAGCCGCAATATGAGGCGCTGATCGGCGAGGCGCGGCTCGATATCCAGGCGAAGCAGGGTTTTTCGCCCTTCGGCGTCGAGATGAAGGTGACCGATGACGACAACAACGCGCTGCCCTGGGACGGCAAGACCTTCGGACATCTCAAGGTGCGCGGCCCCGCGGTGGCCCGCGCCTATTATGGCGGCGCCGGCGCCGAGCAGTTCGATGCCGACGGCTGGTTCGACACCGGCGATGTCGCCCATATCGACGCCAGCGGCTACATGCAGATCACCGACCGCGCCAAGGACGTCATCAAGTCCGGCGGCGAATGGATATCGACCATCGATCTCGAGAATCTCGCCGTCGGCCATCCGGACGTGGCGGAAGCGGCGGCCATCGGCATCCCGCATTCCAAATGGGGCGAGCGGCCCTTGCTCGTCGTCGTCAGCAAGCCTGGCAGGGAGCCGAGCAAGGACGACATCCTCACCTTCATGAGCGGCAAGGTGGCGAAGTGGTGGATGCCCGACGACGTCGCCTTCGTCGGCGAAATTCCGCACACCGCCACCGGCAAGATCCAGAAGACCAGTTTGCGCGCCCAGTTCAAGGACTACCGCCTGCCGACGGATTGACGAAAAATGTTCGATCTTTCGGCTTCAAGCCCGCGCCAAAAACCTCTAAGTCTCGGTTCGGACTGGGGTAATGCGGCAGACGATGGCTACAATTCCTGAACGGCAGACGTCGAGGGCGGCCGGCTGGTCGCGGCGGATCGGGGCATTTTCTCTCGTCCTTCTGCTCACCGTCGTTGGCGCTTACAGGCTGGGCCTCGTCGAGACGCCGCCTTTCCTGTGGGTGCTGGCGGTCGTGGCGTTGCTGGCGGCGCTCGCCCTGTTGCTGGCCGGCCTCGCCCTGTCGCGGATCTGGAGCTTCGGCGATCGCGGCGGCCGCGATCTCAGCATCGGCGCGCTGCTGGCGCTGCTGGTGCTGGCACCGTATGGCGTGGCCGTCTACTGGGCGACGATCTATCCGCCGCTGCGCGACATCTCGACCGATCTCGACGATCCGCCGGCGCTCGACACCAGCGACCGCACCGCCGACATGAACGAGCTGTCGGCGCCGACGCCGGGCGAACAGAGCCTGCAGGCCGATGCCTATCCGCTGGTCAGCGGGCGCAGCTACAATCTGCCTTTCGAAACCGTCGTCGACGCCGTCGAAACCGTGCTCGACCGCCGCGACTGGCAACTGACGGCGCCTTATCCCGACATCAACGGGCAGAGCGAGGCGACGATCAACGCGCTGGCCAAGGGCTTCGTGCTCGGACTGCCGGCCGACGTCGCCATCCGCGTCACCGACGACGGTGACCAGGTGATCGTCGACATGCGTTCGGCCTCGCGCTACGGCCGCTACGACCTCGGCGACAACGCCGCCCGCATCACGGATTTCCTTGCCGAACTCGACCAGGAGGTCGCCGGACAGGTCGGCGCGGCGCCGGCCGAGTGATCAGGCGCCGGGGCTGAAAAGGCCGTCGATCGCCGGATCGCCTTCTGTGGTCACGAGGCCGCGCGCGACCAAATCCTCGAGATGGGCAAGCACCGACAGGCCGGCGGCGCCGTGCAGCCGCGGGTCGGTGTCGCGATAGATCGCCGCGACCATTTCCGTGATCGTCCGGTCTCCGGCAAGGATGCGTTCCAGGATCGCCCTTTCGCGCATCTTGCGATGCGTCTTCAGGCCGCGCATGAACCGGCCCGGTGCGGTCACCGGCCCGCCATGGCCCGGCAGCAGCATGCGATCCCCGCGCGCGAGGAGCTTGTCAAGGGAGCTCATATAGTCGGCCATGGCGCCGTCCGGCGGCGCGACGATCGAGGTCGACCACGCCATGACATGGTCGGCTGAAAACAGGGTGCCGGCTCCCTCGAGGGCAAACACGGCGTGGTTTGCGGTGTGGCCGGGCGTCAGCACGGTGCGGACGGCCCAGCCGTCACCTTGGGTCAGCGCATCGTCGGCCAACACGACATCGGGAACGAAGGCGAGGTCGGCGCTGGCGTCCAGCGGATTGACCTCGCCGATGCGCAAAGGCCGCGCCGGCCGATGCGGGCCTTCGGCAAGCGTCGGCGCGCCGGTCAGTTCTTTCAACCGAGCCGCGAGCGGCGAATGGTCGCGATGCGTGTGGCTGACGAAGATGTGGCTGACCGGTCGGCCGGCGATCGCCGTAAGCAGCGTTTCGAGATGGGCGTCGTCTTCCGGCCCGGGATCGATCACCGCCAGCGTGTCGCGGCCGACGAGATAGCTGTTGGTGCCGTGGAAGGTGAAGGGGCTTGGATTTCTGGCGGTGACGCGCAGCACATCCGGCGCAACCGCAACCGCCCGGCCATAGGCCGGATCGAAGCTGGTGTCGAATTCAAGGGCCATACCGGCGTGCTCCGTTGCAATGCGGCAAAAAGATTGCCGCCTGATACGGAAGCCAATATAGGAAAATCAAAGCCAGCAAATCAGCCAGAACGGGGAAGACCATGGCAACTGCAACCACGATGCGCCCGCTTGTTTCTCTCACCCTGCCGGATCGGGGCGCTGCCCGGCTCGCGACCCAGCTCTTCCTGGCGCTTGCCGGAACCCTGCTGCTGACGCTTTCAGCCAAGACCAAAGTGGTGCTCGGCCCGGTCGACATCTCGCTGCAGACGCTTGCCGTGCTGTTGATCGCCTCGGCCTTCGGTCTGCGCCTGGCCGTCGCGACGCTCCTTCTCTACCTCGCCGAGGGCGCTTTTGGCCTGCCGGTCTTCCAGGGCACGCCGGAAAAGGGCATCGGCGTCGCCTATATGCTGGGCTCGACCGGCGGCTATCTTGCCGGCTTCGTGGCGATGGCCGCAATCGCTGGCTGGGCCGCGGACCGCGGCTGGGACCGCAATCCCTTCAAGCTGTTCGGCGCCATGCTGACGGCGGAAATCGTCATGATGGCCATGGGCTTTGCCTGGCTGGCGATCCTCATCGGGCCGGAAAAGTCCTGGCAGTTCGGCGTCCTGCCCTTCGTCGTCGGCGACCTGATCAAGGTGGCCTTGGCCGCCAGCCTCGTGCCGGCGGTGTGGACATTGCTCAAGCGCGGCTGAGCCAGACCGACGAAAAAAGGGGCCGGCGGGCGACAGCGCCCGCCGGCCCCTTTTTCATGGCGCGGTCGGATTTCGCTCGAAACCACCGGGTGCCGGATGGTAGAAAGAGGTGAAGTAGCGTCGGGAAGCAGTCGAAGCCGACATTGACAAGCCAGCGCCCGAAACCTAAGCACGGGCAACTTGGCGTCGAGGCGGGGGCCGCGGTAGTTCAAGGAGAGCTTGTTGAAAGGAATTATCCTTGCGGGTGGGAGCGGAACACGCCTTTATCCACTTACATTAGCGGTTTCTAAGCAGATACTGCCGATCTACGACAAGCCGATGATCTATTACCCGCTGAGCGTGCTGATGCTCGCGGGGATTCGCCAGATCCTGGTCATTTCAACTCCGCGCGACTTGCCGGTTTTCCAGGCGTTGCTGGGCGACGGTTCCGAATTCGGGCTGGAATTGTCCTATGCCGAGCAGCCGCAGCCCAACGGCCTCGCCGAGGCTTTCATCATCGGCCGCGACTTCATCGGCAAGGACAACGTATCGATGATTCTCGGCGACAACATCTATTTCGGCGAGGGTCTGTCGCATCTCTGCCGTGCCGCGGCTGGCCGTGACAGCGGCGCCTCGGTGTTCGCCTATCACGTCGACGATCCGGAGCGTTACGGCGTGGTTTCGTTCGACAAGGCGACCGGCAGGGCTCTGACGATCGAGGAAAAGCCTCAGAAGCCGAAATCCAACTGGGCCGTCACCGGTCTCTATTTCTACGACAACAATGTCGTCGACATAGCCTCGACGATCCGCCCTTCCGCGCGCGGCGAGCTCGAGATCACCGCGGTCAACAACGTCTATCTCGATCGCGGGGAACTGCATGTGCATCAGCTCGGCCGCGGCTATGCCTGGCTCGACACCGGCACCCATGACAGCCTGCATGAGGCGTCGTCCTTCGTGCGCACGATCGAGCATCGCCAGGGCATAAAGGTTGCTTGCCCGGAAGAGATCGCGTTCGAGCAGGGTTGGCTCGGCGCCGACAAGGTTCTGGAACGCGCCGCGCGCCTCGGCAGGAACGAATATGCCGCCTATCTGCGCCGGCGGGTGGCCGATCTGATGGAGGAGCAGCGTGCTTGAGGTCCGGCCGCTTGGCCTCGACGGCGTGCTGGAGATCGTGCCGAAGCGGCATGGCGACGCGCGCGGCTTCTTCAGCGAGACCTGGAATGCCGAACGCTTCGCCGAAGCCGGCATCGATCTCGCCTTCGTGCAGGACAACCATTCCTATTCCGCCGCGGCCGGCGTGCTGCGCGGCCTGCATTACCAGCTGCCGCCGCGTGCTCAAGACAAGCTGCTGCGCGTCATCAGGGGCAGCGTCTTCGATGTCGCGGTCGACATCCGCCGTTCTTCGCCGACTTTCGGCAAATGGGTGGCGCTGGAGGTGTCGGCTGAGAAGGGCAACCAGATCCTGGTGCCGAAAGGCTTCGCGCATGGCTTCGTCACGCTCGTGCCGGACACCGAGGTGCTCTACAAGGTGACCGACACCTACTCGCCCGGGCACGACCGGTCGATCCGCTTCGATGATCCGGCGATCGGCATAAGTTGGCCGGCGCTTCCCGGCGGCTTCCAGCTTTCCGACAAAGATCGCAACGCGCCATTGCTTGCCGAGGCGGAGGTGTTCGCGTGAGGAGGGACGGCGGCATGAATTTCCTGGTCACCGGCGGCGCCGGCTTCATCGGCTCGGCCGTGTGCCGGCATCTGTGCGCCAATCCGGCCTACCGCGTCACCAATCTTGACAAGCTCACCTATGCCGGCAACCTCGCATCGCTGCGGCCGATCGAGAACGCGCATAACTACCGCTTCGAGCAGGCCGACATCTGCGACGAGCGCGCGGTGCTGGAGATCTTGCGCCGCGACGACATCGACATCGTCATGAACCTCGCCGCCGAGAGCCATGTCGACCGCTCGATCGACCGGCCCGGCGCCTTCATCGAGACCAACATCGTCGGCACCTACCGCATCCTGAATGCGGCGCTGGAATACTGGCGCGGCCTGTCCGAGGAGCGCAAAGCCGACTTCCGCTTCCATCATGTCTCGACCGACGAGGTGTTCGGCGACCTGCCTTTCGACGGCGGCATGTTCGTGGAGGAGACGCCCTATGCGCCGTCCTCGCCCTATTCGGCTTCGAAGGCGGCCTCCGACCATCTGGTGCGGGCCTGGCACGAGACCTATGGCCTGCCTGTGGTGCTGTCCAATTGCTCGAACAATTACGGGCCGTACCATTTCCCCGAAAAGCTGATCCCGCTGGTCATCCTCAACGCGCTCGACGAGAAGCCGCTGCCGGTCTACGGCGCCGGCGCCAATGTGCGCGACTGGCTGTTCGTCGAGGATCACGCGCGCGCCCTCGAACTGGTGGCCACCAAGGGGCGGCCGGGCGAGAGCTACAATGTCGGCGGCAATTCCGAACGCACCAATCTCGGCGTCGTCGAGGCGATCTGCGATCTTCTCGACCTCAGGCGCCCGCGCGCCGGCGGCAAGCGCTATCGCGAGCTGATCGCCTTCGTCACCGATCGCCCCGGCCACGACCGCCGCTATGCGATCGACGCCTCCAAGATCGCGCGCGACCTCGGCTGGGCGCCCAAGGAGAATTTCGACAGCGGCCTGGCCAGGACCGTCGACTGGTATCTCGACAACAAATGGTGGTGGGGGCCGATCCGCGAGCAACGCTACGCCGGCGAGCGGCTGGGTCACGCTTCAGTCGCAAACAGCCAAAACAGTCCGGTCGCAAGCAGCTCGACGGGGAACGCGGCCGAGAGCAGGAAGGTGACCACGTGAGGCTTGCCGTCACCGGACGCGAGGGCCAGGTCGCAGCAAGCCTGGTCGAGGCGGCGCGGGGTCGCGACGATGTCGAAGTCGTCGCCGTCGGCCGCCCGGCGCTGGACCTTGCGCGGCCCGACACGGTGTTCGCGGCACTCGAGGCGGCAAGGCCCGACATCGTCGTTTCCGCCGCCGCCTACACCGCCGTCGACCAGGCCGAGGATGAGAAGGACCTAGCCTTCGCGGTGAACGCGACCGGCGCCGGCAAGGTGGCCGAAGCCGCGGCGAGGCTCGGCGTTCCCGTCATCCACCTGTCGACCGACTATGTCTTCGACGGCACCAGGGACGGCGCCTATGTCGAAACCGACCCGACCGCGCCGCTCGGCGTCTACGGCGCCTCCAAGCTCGCCGGCGAAGCGGCCGTGGCGGCGGCCAACCCGCGCCACCTCATCCTGCGCACGGCCTGGGTCTACAGCCCCTTCGGCAAGAACTTCGTCAAGACGATGCTGAGGCTGGCCGGTGACCGCGACGAGATCGCGGTCGTCGCCGATCAATGGGGCAATCCGACATCCGCGCTCGACATCGCCGACGCGATCCTGCATGCGGCGGCGAGGCTGGGAGCCGACAGGAATTTCGCCGCCTTCGGCGTCTATCACCTGGCGGGCGAGGGCGAGACCAACTGGAGCGGCTTTGCCCGTCACATCCTCGACACAAGCAAGGCGTTTGGTGGCCCGCACGCCAAAGTGCGCGATATCGCGACGAGCGACTATCCGACCAAGGCCAGGCGCCCGCAGAATTCGCGGCTGTCGAGCGCGAAGTTCGCGGGCATGTTCGGGTGGCAGGCGCCGCATTGGCGCGCCTCAGTTGCTGCCGCAGTTCACTGCTTGCTTAACCCGCAGCAGGAAGACTGATCCAGAAATGCTTTAAATCTGTGATTCTCCAAAGCCTTTGCTAATTCGTCATAATTCTTTACTGCGATGGAAAGGTCATCCAGGGTGTTTTTCCGTGTCCTGCTGAGTGGTTTAAAATTGGGAATAGATAAGAAACCAGAAAGACTTTCCATGACCGAAGTTTCTCTATATAAAAGATCTTCATACTCAATGTGAAGTTTTTCATTTTTCCAAGAGTTAAAGGTAGAGTGCAGCTGTTCATTTATTTCGTCGCATATCTCAGCGATTTCAATAATCTCCGTAGGGTCGACAACAACAGACGAAACGGTTGGTCCGTCAGGGATGGCGTTATAAAGACCGACCTTATCCCACAGCTTTAGCCCGGTCGCCCGGGAAACTGCTTGCTTGATTAGATTTCGTCGAGTTAGAAGAATTAATTTAAATCCTGACCGCTCAAGCCTATTGAGTATAAAATCGCCTGGTAGGTCGTAGGGTTTAGTTTTAAAACCTATGCAGGATGCGGGTTTTCCTAACTCAATAGATCCATGATCGTCTAGGACCCAAGGATTTATCTCATGGAGTGATTTGCCATTCTCCAAAGCATCGAGCAATCGCTCACATACGTCAACCGGCTGGGAAACGAATATCTCAGAATAACATGTAACGTCTGGTGAAGAATTAAGCATAGATACCAGATGGGAAGATCCACTCCTGGCTTCAAACAAAATAAAAAACTTTTCCCCCATAGTCCTCTTTGCCTCACGATAAGATACATGGCAACCTAATAACCAAGCAATTCGCTGACGTTGTGTCCACCCGCCGCCTCGAACCTTCTTTCCGCGGCAGGAGTCCAATACTTAGTTATATCAGTTCGGTTACCAGAATAAGTCAAGGTGGTCGTATTGAGGGCATCCCTGAGCGAGCGAGCCCCGACATCGGCGGTGACTCCAAGACTCTCACTAATCCTCCTAGCAACTTCCTGCTGTACGACGGGTCCTTGATCTCCGAGCAATTCCTCGAAACGAACTGTTACAACGTCTGAGCTGGCCGCCCAACCTGCAATTCTCTCTGCCATGGCTATATAGTTCGCGCCATGGACTTCGAGAAACGCTAGCATTCGCTCGGGGCCATTTGGCTTTTCAATCCATTTTCGAGAAGTAGGAGATCGATGCGGGTCCGCGACGAGGCGCCGCTGCTCAAAACGCATGTACGAGCAAAGAGCGGATCTAAGTTCTCGTATACATAAAATTTTCGCAAAAGGCTGAACCAGCATCTCTGTCTGAACATCAAAAGCCAGATGCCCAACAGCAAATTGGCCCCGCTGGATCATCCCGGTCGTATAGGATAAAGGTATGTTGCAGGTAAGCTCGCGCGCTTTCTCCAGTTTTTCGACAATCGATCTCCCTCGATAATCGCTAAACCCTGTTTCCCACAAATGAACCTCAAGATCGACAAGGCCAAGATTTTCCAGCATTTTGGCGACCAGGTAGGTACCTGCTTTAGGAATGCTGATCACAATCGCCCGATTTGACACCTTTCCTAGCTTCGATTTGAAAGACCTATATTCTTGGTAGCCGTCCCCCAAACTCCCGGCGTTTATCGGCAACACTCGTAATCGGTCAGGTATCCACCGAGAAATCCATGGGCTAACAGGCATCTGGTTACCGTCCTTCTAGGTTTGAAGACCAAGAAGCGGTTGGCGCCCAGGCCTCTGCCGTTCGGTCGATAAGAAGGCGCCGTTAAAATGCACTGATCCGCTTAGACAACGGATGCGGATGCGCCCAACACGCCTATCGAGTCTATACGCCACGGAAAATGAATTGTGCCACCGCTTGGGTCTCGCTCTTACTAAATCTGCGAGTCCAAATTGATCCGATGTTGAGCTATCAATCTCAACCGAGATCGTTGCCGCATCCCCGGTGAAGCAGAGAACAATTTCAGAGACCTCTCTGGTGCCGGGCTCAGCCTCCCAGCAATCGCGCTGACTCGAAAGAAGTGCTGAAGGAGAATGCCAAAAATCCGGCGGCGCTTCTTGTACTGACCATAGCGGCCAAAAAGGTGAAAGGTATTGCACATCGTATGTCTTCGAAGCTGGTCCGCCTACTAGGGTATCAATCCATGCTCTTGCAAAGCTGGCACCAGGCTTCTCGGGCAGATTCTTTGTCAAATAACCTAGAAGGTTAACCTCCTGATTCTGGAGTGGCTCCATATTAAGCGTTTCACAGCAAAACGAATGCATCGGAAAGCTGTAGTTAGACAGGTCAGACGTGAGCGCCTGCTCCAGATCATGAAAACTGACCCCTCGTCCAATTCTGTACAGACTTTCTCTCGAACGTTCTCCGGTCCATTCACCAAATCCCTGTACGAGTTCACTTCTCTTTGTCTCGCTCTTTGCGAAATCAAATGCCATCCTGTCAGGGAGCCAATTAAAAAAATGGGAACCAGTAGTATGAGAATCAAAGGGCAATAGCCTATTTGGTGATTCCATAATTAATACATGGCCCCCGGACTGTATGACGTCGTCAGCTAAAGATAGCACATCCATCCGCTCATTTGGCGTAAGATGCTCAAGCACCGCATAGAGGATAAGAAGGTCAATTTTGCTTGGAAGGCCAAATGCGTTGAAATTATTCAAGACGCGAACAGCGTTCTCGGCGATAAACTCCACGTTGTTCTGGTTTAGAGAATGAGATCGTTGCCTGGCCTCGTTAATCTGATCCGCTAAGAGGTCAATTCCGACGTATTGCCCGAATAGGTCATTGATAGACAGAGATTTATTTCCAGTCCCGCAGCCAATTTCAACGGCAGTCCTATGCCGACCAGTCATTCCATGTCGAACAAGAATAGAGCGAAGATAAAATATGGCCGTCGTTATGCGATCCAAGTCATAGTCGGATAGCCCGTCGCGAACCATAGCCGCATAGAATGAAGCATACTTTTCGCTGCTGGAGCCATTCAAAGCATTTATATCAAAGTTCCAATTTGGCCCTCGAAAAAACTGGCCTACGTCAAAGAGCCGGTGCGTCACAAGAGCCTCTTTCGGAGAAACCTATCATGGCTGCAGCGCCCAGTTCGCATACGGTGATACTCTCTACGATTTCAACTGTGCCGTCGGTCCATTGCACGTCGAGCCGCTGCCCCTATTCGAGATGCGATGCCTGACAGCATTGGGAAAGGCCGTATTCGTCGTGCCACGGCGTCGGTAAGGCGCGCAGATAACCTCATTCGATTAGCGGCTAAGGCAGCCAGCAAAGAACTCTGCTCCCGCTGCAAGGCCACGATTTGGGCATTAAGGTCATTAATACGCGCACTAAGGTCGCTTCGCTGTTTCCGTTCATCAACATAATCATATGCCTGAGCCAAGAGGCGAAAAGCGTCGAAGCGACGGATACCCGAAATATTGCGTGCAACCCTGCGCTGGCCGGGCCACGTAGCATATGTCCGCACCATCGAGGAACTGCGAACTCGGTACAGGCAACTCACACGTGGCACGACTCCGATCCGCTCACCGCTGGAAATCAGACGCATATAGAGTGCCCAATCCTCGTATTTCGACTTATCCGATTCGTCCCATCCGCCCATCGCCCTGATTTTGTCAACTCGAAACCCGGCGTTTGCGTGACCCAGGATATTGTCGGTCAGGGCGGGGATGAGCCCATCTCCGAGAGGCCTATACACGTAGCTCTTCGCCTGCTGGCGTTCAAAATTCTCTCCGTCTTCAAAAGCCGCCAAAAACGGAACGGCCGCGGCGGCGGTCCGATCGGACGCAAAGCAGTTAACCAAATCCCTGATAAATTCGTTCAATGGAACATCGTCCGAATCGATATTAATCAACAAATCCGTTGTTGCAGCAGAAAGGGCTGAATTCCTAGCTCCCGCCAGTCCTTTATTTCTAGTGTGCCTAATTATCGACCACGGCAAGGTTGTTGAGCCCTGCAATAAATTCTCCAGCGCATCACTCTGACTTATATCAGAGCAATCATCAATAAAAAGAACTTTATCCGGTCGTCGAGTTTGATTCTCTAGCGCCCACAGAAGATCCTTAATATATTTAATATCCGTATTGAAATACGGGACAACTACAGTAGTGGTCAAGTCTTGGTTTGAACCCAACCCAAGGAAGTCTTTTGGCTTGCACAGTTCCTTCAAAGCCTGCTCAATTTCGCCCTGGTGTCGCTTAACTCCAGCCTTCAATCGCCGTGCCAAGGTCGAACGCTCTTTCGAAGAAGCGCTGACCATTTTGAGGATACGACCACTAAGCGCGTCCGATGTGGGCTTGGAGAGGACATGCGCTGCCCACTGGCGCGGCAGCATCTCTGGAACCCCGCCGGCTTCGACCATTAAGGGCAGCGCCCCAAGGTTGATCACGTCAAAAACCGTCAGTGGCTGGTTGTCGGCGAGGTAAGGAAGGATGAACAAAGCATCTTGGACACGGCTATTTGCAAAATAGAGCAAATCGTCGCGATGGAGATCAGTATATTCTTCGACATTCAAGGTTTCTCTAATGCGTTCGAGCAGAGGTGAAGCCGAATCTTCTTCACTAGATTTCGGGCCAACGAGAACAATGGTCGTAACCCCGGCTGACAAAAGTTCGCTTGATGACGACAGAACGGCTTCTAGGAAAAGATGAAATCCTTTCATAGATATCCGCTTGCCTATAAAAATCAGCTTATCAATAGGTCCGATAAGTTGATCTTCAATTGGAGAAAATTCATAGGGATAACCAATCATTCGCACATCTTCGTGCGATCCTAATATGCCGGCCTCATCGTATAAGTTTCTCAAAAATTTACTGGGAAAAACAACGGTATCAGAGCATTCTATTGCCACCTTTTCCCGCACTGCGCTGAGATCAGCTGGTGCGCCAATCCATGACTGTATTCCATTTTCCAGGTAGTGCACCGCTCCATGGCAGTGAATAACAGTTCTGAATGCCGGTGGGAAAAAGCCTGCACGCCCCGCTTGGGCAATTCGGCAGCCTATTCCTTGATATTCTTGGTATTGAACCGTAAGTAAATCAGGGAAGAAAAAAAGAAGCTGCTGAACAGTTTCGAGAGCAAGATCTTCAGTATTCAAGCGCAATATTGAATCTTCGGTAAATAAGTCTGCTGGTGCTGTCAACCGTTTTCTTCGCTTTAGTGTCCGCGAGGGGGGGTGCGCCCCCATATAAACGACAAGCGTAACTTCAGAGCCATAGGCCTTGCGCTGTTGTTCGACAACAGTGCCTATTCCACCCGAAGCTCCAACTCCTTGGAATTCCGACGTTATCACAAGGTGCTGGGGCTCGCGCTTATGAAAAATTAACCCTTCATCAAGGAGCCATTCAAGGTAGCGTTCTCGGGAGAAGGAAACTTCTAGGTACGATGTCGAAAATGTCTCGTCAAACTGGTTCATTCTCGTCCAACCGCAGCGATCAACACAAAATCCTGCGGACCCAAACAATGTAACAAGCTCTTCTAAGTTCCATTCTCTTATATGAGCCCGGTTCTCGGGCAGCTCTTCGATATCAGCCTTCTCCAAACGCGCCCTATCCGGGGTGGAAATGACGAGGCGGCTTCGTTCGTCGTGTGCCATTAGCCTTCGTATCTCACCCAAGAGCGGTCTCACATCCGAGAGATGCTCAATGACATCGCTTGCGATTATAACCGCTGGGAGGTGTTCCGATAGGGAGTCGAAAACCTTACGCAAATCGGTGTACTGAGTAATATCACACTCAATCCACTGGCGAGCTGGATGCTCTTCTTTCGCGGCGGCAAGGGAATCGAGAAAATCTGTTCCAACCGTATGAAATGATTCGACAGGAAAATGGTGGGCGAGCTTGTCCCCGTTTCCACATCCGATGTCTATTATGTTTGAGATGCCATGTGCGTCGGCCAACAGCCGGGCATGATGGTACACGTCTGCTTGCCACACGACAGGCGACTTTGAGGTATCACTGAAAATCTGACAGATGCGTCGGGCCGCGGAATGGCACCCGAAATTTGCCGCAGGCGTTGTAACCATAATGCTTGGAGAAAAGTCGGCGCTGGAAAACGGCGCAGGCTCGATATCCCGATTAGGAAAATTAAATTGATGGTCCATCAGTCTCTTTACCAAGCGTCGATTTTTAGATTGTTTTTCAGCCATACGACGGTCCGTCCGACACCCTCTTGGAACTCCACCTGGGGTTGCCAGCGCAGAGACGCCCGTGCTCTCGTAATGTCGAGAACGACGGCGGGCGAGTCGTCAATTCGACCGGGGCCATACTCCACTCGTGGTTTCTTTCCCATGCTCGTTTCAAGGGCCTGAAGCACGTCTTTCAAGCTGCGCCCTATACCGCTTCCGACATTGAAAACTCGGTCATCGCCGGTGTGAGCAGCGAGAAGAATCATCGCTTCCACGGCGTCCGAGACATAAAGGAAATCACGCACGACATTGCCGTCCCCCCATATGTGGATAGGCTCATCCAGCAGCATTTTCTTAGCAAACGCTGCTATAACTCCTTGGTTCTTCTCGGCTGTTTGATAGGGACCAAAGGGATTCGCCAATCGTGCTATACGATAGTCTATTTTGTGAAGGCGCTCATATAGAGAAAAGTATTTCTCGGACGAAAGTTTGTTGATTCCATATGATGAAATGGGCCTTTCAGGATGATCCTCCGTCATTGGAAGTGTCTCTGGTATTCCGTAAACCGTGCCGCCGGAGGAAGAAAATATAACTTTTCTAACGCCAAGTTCCTTACATTGATCCAAAATATTAAGTGTTGTAATAAGGTTATTTTTAACATCAACAATCTTGTTAATATTAGATGAATGAGGTGTGCTTGAGTTGGCTAAATGAAAAACGATATCGACGTCAAAAAGGCTATTTGAAAGTACGGACTGGTCCGAAATATCCCCTTGACGCCATTCAATTTTCTCTAATGCCCGAGGGAATCTCGCCCGGCGACCGATGGCTCGTACTCTGGCTCCGAGCTCGGATAGCCTTAAACAGAGATTTGTACCTAGAAATCCTCCGGCGCCTATGACGGCACAGACTTTTCCGCTGACGAATGATGACTGCAGGCTGTGTTCCATTCTATCTTCTGACTCTTCCAAGGGGCAAATGGCGGCTATCCGCCGCTCGCACATCCTTTGGCAATTTCATACGGCCTAGCCTGAAATTCACGGTGACTCAGCGGCTCGTTTGGCGACTACCGGATCGCACACTTACATCAGCTCGAAAAGTATTGTGCCGCGACATCCGATGCTGCGCCATCCAACCGAATGCGACCATGCTCCAGCCAAACGATCCGAGTGCAATTTTGTAAGAGTAATTCCTTTGAGTGACTCGCGAGAACTAGAATTTTCGTTGAATTCACAATTTCTCGCAGCCGACGATTCGCACGCTCCTTAAAATCTTCATCGCCGGTGGAAAGCCACTCGTCCATAATGAGAATTTCCGGACGAACGGACGTTGACGTCGCGAAAGCCAGTCGTAGTTGCATGCCCGACGAATATGTACGGAAGGGCATATCCAGAAAGTCACCTAGTCCTGAAAACTCGGCTATTTCATCCAACCTCTCGCCCAGCTTTGATCGCGTAAGACCCATCATGGCTGCCCGCAATCGGATGTTCTCCCGGCCAGTTGCTTCCGGATCAATCCCAAGACTGATGTTGATAAGCGACACACACTCACCGTCGACATCAGCGGTTCCGGACGTGGGGGTGTAAATTCCTGAAAGAACGCGCAACAGCGTTGTCTTGCCCGATCCATTGTGTCCAACTAGGCCGATCCGCTCTCCCTCGTGGATATCAAGGTTAATGCGCTCAAGGCCTTTCACAACGATATTCCCGTCGTGGCGGCGTTCGATGGCGCCGCCAGTTGCGACGCTCAGGACACGGTTCTTGAATGACCGGCTGGCGGCATTAAAAACAGGAAACGCTACAGAGACGTTCTCAAGGCGAATGTAGGACATTTTTTTAGAGCCAGTAGGCAATGCGTCGACGGTAGCGGCCAAAAAACCAAATCGCAAAGAACCACCCAAGAGCCATCATCGCGATAACGACGCCCCAACTCAGCATCGATGGGGCCTCGCCGAGCAGCGGCTCGCGGACGATGGTCACCAGATGGTAAAATGGGTTGAAGTCGACCAGATAGCGAGATGAGCTTTCTGGAAGGGTTTTAATCTGCCACATCACAGGAGTAACATAAAATAGAACTTGCAGGAAATTCTGTAGAACCTGCATAAGATCTCGGTATCTCGACGAGATCACGCTCAAGATGAGCATCATCCAAAGAAGGTTTGCTGAAACAAGGAGCAAACCAGGAATCGATAGCAAATTATATATGGAAAACCCATGACCCATAACCAGCGAAACAACTGGAAAGATGGCCAAGTTGTGGAAAAATATGATCATATTTCTCCACATTGTTCTTAGTATGTGTATGAATAGCGGGAGTCTAACTTGAAGAATAATCGCCTCGGCGCTTATGAAGCTTGTACAACCTTCATTTAGGCTAGAAGAGATAAAGCCCCAAACGATTACGCCGCCGCATATGAATGGTAGGTATTCCTGCATGGGCGATCTGAAGAGAGTCCCGAATATGATGCCCAGCGCCCCGATGAGAACGCCCATATTGATCGTTAGCCAAAAGGCCCCAATCCGTGATCTGCGATAGCGCTGGGCCACATCCTGCCACCCGAATGTGATCGCCAGGTGACGTTTCTCCAGGGCTTCAGCGATGTCCCGCAAAGCGTCCTGGGTTTCTGTTCTGGTTTCGGCTACTCGAACCAAGGGGACCTCATCGACGTTCGGCGGCAGCGAATAAACCATTTGGGCTGGAATAGGAAGGCAAGCCACCACGGAAAGCCGCGACCAATGTGCACACGGTCGCTGTCCGGTACCGTGAGGGGGGGCAGATTGAAGGAGGAGCCGCCAAGGGCAACGGCATAGATCAATGGGCGTTGCGAGTCGCGGGCGAGAGATCCCTGTAAGGACTGACTGATGGAAACTTTCCAAAATCGGCCGTCCGATGCCATCGTGAATTTTTTGATGTGCCATAGAAATACGCGGTTAGCGTCTGATTTTCCGCAAGGCGAGGTGCTGACGGCTACCTAGCTGCTGCCCATTGAAGTGTGTGCCTGCGCTTAGCGCGACTGACTGCAGACTTGACGACTCCTACACCATGATGCTGCACGTATCCACAAGTGCACTCCGCATGATCGCTAATTTAGAAAGTAAAAAAATGCACAGGACAGTCCCATTGGTAGCCCGTGGCGTACATATCCTCAGGACTGAAGGTTTTCAGTCTGCCGGGGCAAGGACGCTTCGCTTCCTTGCAACGAGGCGTCCCTTCCTTCGGGTTAAAAAACCCGCTCTCAGCCCCTCTTTTCTGCTCTTTAACAAAGATGGCGCGACCAATGCGCGGCGCCCCTTGCCTGAAGACGATATTGCGCTTCGGATACCGCTTCCGAGCACCACCGACGTTGCCTTGCCGGAAAATATCGCGGTGATCGTCCATGCGTTCTATGTAGATGTTTTTCAAGAATTAATTTTATATTTGAAAAATATTGGACAGAAGTTTCAGCTATACGTGTCAACATCGGACGAGATAAAAAAGAAGATTATAATAGATTTGTGTTTGGAAAACGGATTCGATAACGTAGAGGTTCGTATCTTTGAGAATAGAGGTCGAGATATAGCGCCGAAAATAATTGGATTTAGTGATATATATGAAAAGCATGAGATATTTCTTCATTTGCATACGAAGAAATCACCTCATTTGTCCTTACTCCAAGGCTGGCGAGACTACCTGCTTGGGAATCTGGTTGGCTCAACAGAGGTCGTAAGATCGATTTTGGCTCTATTTTCGGCAGATCAGAAATTAGGCGTTGTGTATCCTCAGCATTTCTACCCGATACGCGGAATGCTCAACTGGGGATTCGATTTCGAAACCGCGCAAGCTCTTCTGGCGAAAGCTCATTGGAGTCTTAGTAAGGACAGCCTTCTGGAGTTTCCATCTGGGTCCATGTTTTGGGGGCGGTCCGCAGCCTTGAAGCCGCTCCTCGATTTGGGCTTGACGTTTGACGATTTTCCGATCGAGGCCGGTCAGGTGGATGGCACATTGGCGCATGCGATCGAGCGCAGTTATCTCCATTTTGCCGAATGCGCTGGGTTTCACTGGCTCAAAGTCCAAAACAGCGCAGACGTTCGGCCGCAAGGACTCCTAACCGTCGAAAAGCCAGAGGATTCGAGAATCCTGGAAAAGGTTTACCTGCCTCTTTTCGAGGAGCCAGGACGGTCAGATCTTTCAATGGGCAGAGAATACGCCGAACTTCGTCCCTTGAGGCTGGCAAAATCAAACAATCGCAGGCCGAGACTCAACTTACTCCTGCCAACGATAGATCCTCTATGGGTTTTTGGTGGGATCTCGACAGCCCTGAAGACATTTGACGAACTGTCTGCCCAGTTACTCGACTTCGACAAGAGAATTGTTGTCCTCGACTCACCTATCGAGCCGCATCACCTTGATAATTTTCAACGCTATAAAATGAATTCAAGCGACGGTCAGGCAGTCGTTTTCGAGGCATTCAACCGCATCCGTCGCATGGATGTGCGTAGAGACGATGTGTACATCTCAACCGCCTGGTGGTCCGAATATCTGCGCACGTCGATCGGGCAATTCCAGGAGAAGGCGTTTGGGTCGCGCTCCAAGGCTGTGTATTTCATCCAGGACTATGAATCGAACTTCATACAATGGTCTTCGCGTTGGGCAATTGCGGAATCGACCTATGGCTTTGACGAAAACGTGGCTTGGCTCGTTAATTCGGAAGAGCTCTCCTCTTATATGAGCCAGAGATTTGGACGTACCGACCAAATGGTTGTCCCATTCCGCATGAACGAGACGATCAAGCGCGGCGTAAAATCATTGCCAAAGGAGAGGATCATTCTTTGTTACGGCAGGCCGACCGCAGCCAGGAATTGCTTTGAGATAGTTGTAGATGGGCTGTCGCTATGGCAACAGAGGAATCCGATTGAAGCGAGCAAGTGGCAAGTGGTCTTCCTGGGGGAGAACTTTGATACAAGCAGGATTTGGCCAGTTCAAAATGGATCCGTCCCTGGAAAAGTCGGTCTCGAGGAGTACGCCGAATATCTGAGCCGGGCGAGCGTCGGAGTTTCCCTGATGATCTCGCCCCACCCCAGCTATCCTCCTTTGGAAATGGCCTATTCTGGCCTGATTACGATCTCGAATAATTACGATGCGAAAGAAATTTCCAACCGAAGTGAAAATTTTGTTGCTCTTGATCAGGTAACGCCTGATTCCCTTGCGCTGGCTATGGAACGATCCGTAAAATTAGCAGAAGAAAAAATCGGTCGGGTAGGTGTGCAGAAGGAGATCGCCGAGCTTCCATTCGTTGGAATAAAATATGATCCGTGGGAGTTGGCGGAGTTTCTTAGGAAACAGTCACTCAGATAGCTGATTGTCTCTGCCAAGCCGTCAAAGATTTTTATGAGGTCGGCGAGCGCCACTCGGGACTTCAGATCGTACTGAGCTTTGCTAGTTTTGCCGATCTGCATCCGAAAAAACCTCTGGCCCTTCCGCCCGCTCCGCGCTAATGCGGTAACTGGGTGACGGGGTTGGGGATTTGCAATCTAGAGTGCTGGCGGGCGATGATCGGTCCGGCGCGGTTCTGATAGCATGTCCCCACGCCTGGAGTTCAGTGCTACCCAATGACCGCCTACGTAGAAGCCGTATCGGAACTTCGACCGAGGATGCGGCGCGCCATCATCATGGTCCAGGACCTCGTCATGGTCCTGGTCGCGGTGGCTCTTAGTCTCACCCTTTCGCAGTCGCGGCTGTCGTTCGACGCGTTTTCCTCCGGCGGGCTGGCCTGCTGGGCGCTCATCGTGCTCATCGCCCATCTTTTGTTCCGCTATTGTGGTCTTTACAACACTGTCTGGCGTTTTGCCTCCACGCCCGACTTCTTCAACATATTGAAGGGCTGCGGCAGCCTGACGGTCGTCCTCTATCTGGCCGCGCTTGGCTTCCGCTTCTTCTTTCAGCCTGTCATGGGCCTCAACGAGCGCCAGTTCATCGTCTTCTTCCTGGTCTCCTTCACCATCATCTCGGCGCCCAGGCTCTATTATCGCTTCCTGCGCGACGGCGCGAGCTGGCGCATCCTGCGCCGCGCCGCCGGCGATGCATCGACCAAGCAGGCGCTGTTCATCGGCCGGTTGAGCGAGGCGGACGTGATCGTGCGCTTCACCCGCACGGCCCAGCCCGCCGAATACGCCATCGCCGGCATCATGGCCACCGAGAGCGACGCGCCGCTCGGCACGCAGATCCAGGGCGTTCCGGTCGTGGCGCTCAGGCCGCGCCTGGTCGAGGTGCTGGAAGACTATGTCAAGGGCACGCAAAGCCTCGACCTCCTGATCTTCGGCCAGGGGGTCGAGCGCGAGATCGAGGACTATGCCGAGCTGGTGCGCGTCGCCCGCCACAGCGGCATCGGGGTCGTCCAGTTTTCCGGTCTGTCGGAGCTGGGGCAGGGCGGCAAGCTGGTTCTCGACGCCGTCGAGATGGAAACCATCATGCGCCGCTCGGCGGTCGCCACCGACACCGCGCGCATCGGCGCCTTCGTCGGCGGCAAGCGCGTGATGGTCACGGGCGGCGCCGGCTCGATCGGCCGCGTGCTCGTCAAGCGCGCGCTGGAACTGGGCGCCGAGGCGGTGCTGGTGGCCGACAATTCCGAGTTCGGCATCTTCCAGCTCGATCAGCAGACCAATGACGGCGACCGCGAGCGGCTGACCAGCCGCATCGTCGACGTCACCGACCGGCCTCACATGACTCGCCTCGTCACCGAGTTCAAACCCGCGATCATCTTTCATGCCGCGGCGCTGAAGCACGTGCCGCTGCTCGAGGAGAACTGGGAAGCGGCGATCGAGACGAATGTCTTCGGCACGCTTGCCTGCGCCGAGATCGCCGCCGAATGCGGGGTGCCGCAGTTCCTGCTGATTTCCAGCGACAAGGCCGTCGACCCGACCTCGGTGCTGGGCGTCACCAAGCGGGCGGCCGAACAGATCGTCTCCTCGCTGCATGAGGCCCAGGCGGTCTCGCCGCCGCGCGCCGGCGCGGCGAACGGCCATGCCGGCACGTCCGATTTGCGTCGTTCGGGCACGAAATTCATCGCCGTGCGCTTCGGCAATGTCTTCGGCTCCAACGGCTCGGTGGCGACCATCTTCCAGGCGCAGATCGAAGCCGGCGGTCCGGTCACCATCACTGATCGGCGCATGACCCGCTATTTCATGACCGTGGCCGAAGCCGTCGACCTCGTCATCATGTCGGCCGCCGATGCCGAGCAGCGCCAGGGCGCGGATGACTACGCCATCTACATGCTCGACATGGGCAAGCCCGTGCCGATCCTCGAAGTCGCCGAAACCATGATCCGCATGGCCGGCAAAAGCCCCTACACCGACATCCCGATCCGCTTCACCGGCATCAGGCCCGGCGAGAAGCTGCACGAGACGCTGCACGCCGAGAACGAGGAGGTGGTCAAGCTCGACATCGCCAAGATCTTCGGCCTCAGGACAGGCGTCGTCGAATGGCCCAGGATCGAGGTGGCCCTGCCGGCGCTGGTGGCCGCCATGCACGACCGGGACAAGGCCGCGGCGCTTGCCATCCTGGCCGGGCTCTACAAAGCGGAAGAAGGCATTGGCGGCCGGCGTGAAGAGGCGGCGCCGAAAGCGGCCGGGCAGGTCGGCTAAGCATGTCTCCCGATAGTGGAAACCGGTTTCGGGATAAAGACATGCATAAAATCAAGAGCTTAAAGCGCACTATGCGCTTTACACCTGTGCCGCATGCCCGCAATTGGCTATTGAAACCTGTTCAAACACCCTGCGGGCAAGTGATTCCACAGCCGTGACCAGAAAAGATCAGCGCGTGGCCGTTCTCATGGGCACGAAGGATGGCGCGGCCTATATCGGCGAACAATTGGAATCCTTGGCTTCGCAGTCCTGGCCGCGCGTCGATCTCTGGGTCTCCGACGACGGCTCGTCGGACGCCACGACCGCGATCGTCGAGACGTGGCGGTCCCGCTGGAACAAGGGATCCCTTACGCTTTTGCAGGGCCCGCGAAGGGGCTTCGCCGCCAATTTCCGCTCGATGATCATCGACCCGCGCATCGATGCCGACTGCTACGCCTTCTGCGATCAGGACGATGTCTGGGAGGCGGACCGGCTGGAGAGCGCCATCCGCTGGATGGAGGGCGAGGACATGGAAACGCCGCTCCTGTTCTGCTCGCGCACGGCGACCATCTCGCAGGCCGGCGCCCCGGTCGGCCATTCGCCGCTCTTCCGTCGCCCGCCGTCCTTCCGCAATGCGCTGGTGCAAAGCATCGCCGGCGGCAACACCATGCTCTTCAACCGCGCGGCGCGCGACCTTCTGGCGAAAGCGTCGGCCAGGACCGAATTCGTCAGCCATGACTGGTGGGCCTATCTCATCGTCACCGCCGCCGGCGGCAAGGTCCGCTACGAGCCACGGCCGCTGGTCAGATACCGCCAGCACCCGGCAAACCTCGTCGGCGCCAATGTCTCGTGGCGGGCGAGGCTTTCAAGGCTGGGACGTCTGTTCAAGGGTCAGTTCGCCACCTGGACGGACAGCAATCTGCGCGGCCTCGCCGTCAACCGCGACCTCATCGCGCGCGATGCCGCGCTTTGCCTTCGCCTGTTCATCAGGGCGCGCAAGGGCAATGTCTTCAGGCGCTTCAGCCTGCTCGGCAAGAGCGGCGTCTACCGGCAGACATTCATGGGCACGCTCGGGCTCTACGTCGCCTTCCTCTGGCGCCGGATCTGAGCCATGACGGCGAAGCGCGCGCTCGACCTTGCGGTCGCTGTTCCGATGCTGGCGCTGACGTCGCCCGTCCTGCTTGTCGCGATGCTGGCAATCCGGACAACGTCGGCCGGCCCGGCCATCTTCTCGCAGATCCGTGTCGGCCGCGGGGGAGCCCTCTTTGCCTGCCTCAAATTGCGCACCATGTATCGCGCAACGCCGTCCTTGCCCACGCACGAGGCGCCGGCCGGTTCGGTCACCGCGGTCGGCAAGGTTTTGCGTGCAACCAAGATCGACGAATTGCCGCAGCTCTGGAACGTGATCAAGGGCGAGATGAGCCTTGTGGGCCCTCGTCCATGCCTGCCGACGCAGGCGGAACTGATCGAACGGCGCAAGGAGTTGGGCGTGCTTAAAGCCCTTCCGGGCATCACCGGGCTGGCGCAGATCAAGGGGATCGACATGTCCGATCCAAGACTTTGCGCGGAAACCGATGCGGTCTACATCAAGGCCGCTTCGATCGGCCTGGACCTCAAGATATTGCTGGGCACATTCTTCCGCGCCTAAGCAGGTTCCGCAAAAGTGTCCCGCGGTTTTGCGATCAAAACCTGCGAGAAACCAGGGAATCTAAGCAGATATTCGCGGGATATCCCACGAATATCTGCTTAGCGCGATTGACCGTTCACGGATGCGACGGGCCGCTTCCCTGTCGTGCCAGTTCCTCAAGCCGGCCGAGCGTGTCGGCCTCCCGTTCCCAGCCTTCCGAGGCGAGCAACGACGAATCGCAGACCTGCGTCGCCATCAGAGCCTGCCAGGCGGCCTGTCTGCCGGCGAGCGTGGCCAGCATCCGGAGCGGCCAGGCCGGCATTGGCAGAAGCCGGGCGGGCCGGCCGTATCCGCGCCGGAACGCGGTGATGATTTCGGACATCGCAACCGGCGAAGCGTCGCCGAGCACATAGGTCGGGCGAGGCGGTGCGGGACGGGTCAGAAGATGCGTCACGGCCCCGGCCACGGCGTCGTGCGAAACCAGCGAACGAACCGCCGTCAGAGCGGCTGTCGGCAGCGGCAGACCGGTGGCCGCGAACCGCATCAGCCCGCGCAGGTTTCCCTTCATGCCTTCGCCATAGACCGGCGGCAGCCGCAGCGCCGTCGCGCCGTCGCGCCCGGCCGTTGCAAAAACCTCCAGCATTGCGATCTCGCCTTCGCGCTTGGAGCGCCCATAGGTGCATTGCGGGGCAGGGGGCGTGGCTTCGTCGATGGTGCCGCTGAAACCGGCGCCCACCACGGCGCGGATCGAGGAGAGATGGATGAAGCGCCCGTCGGTGCCCGTTGCGGCTGCCTGGGCGAGCCGTCCGGTCAGCGTCGCGTTGACCGTCCGGAAGTCGGCAGCGCCGGCGCCGCGGTCATTGTTGAGAGCCGCGCAATGGACGACATGCGTCACGTCGCGCATCAGCGCCAGGAAGGCTTCCGGCGGCGCATCGGCGCCGGGCAGCGCGACGGCATCGTCCGCGCCTGCCAGCCGTTGCGGCTGGCGCGAAGCGATCCGTATGTCGAATCCGGCTTCGCGCAACCGGCTGACGACCCGGCGTCCGACGAGGCCTGTCGCGCCGGTGACCAGGACCTTCATGGTTGCGGGCTGGCGCCCGGCGCCATGGCGGGCGCGCTCTCCCCGGTCGGGACAATCGTGCGCCCGGACGCAAGGTAAGTTCCCACAATCAGGAACACCATCAGCGTCGCGTCGAGGATATCGTGGCCGACAAGGATGCCGGCCATTCCGCCGGTGAGATAGGTGATGACCGCGACAAGGATCATCGTCGCGCCGAACCGCTCCACCGGATCGACGCGGAGGCGCAGTGCCTTGGCCGCGTTCCATGCGGAAACGACGAAGATCGACGCCAGGGCCAGCGCCCCCAGCAGGCCGGCCTCGACCATCGCGGTCAGGAACCCATTGTGAAAATGGCTGAAGCCCGCGCTTAGACCGAACCGGTCATGGAAGCCCTGCTTCATCAGCGCGCGGCTGGCCGTGATGCCATGGCCGAAAATCGGCATCTCGCGAACCGCGTCAAAGCCGATTTCCCACATCGCCACGCGCAGGCCGAGCGCCGTCGAATGATCGCCATTGGCGTTCAATGCATCCCAGTCGCTGACCAGGAAGTCGGTTCGATCCAGCACGACGCGAGAGCCGATGGCGGCGATCACCAGGGCGACCACGACGCCGATCGCCGCGAAGCGCGCCAGGCTGGCGCCGGTGAACCGGCGGCGGTTGACGAGAAGCACGGCGATGCCGGCAATCGGCACGGCCACCCAGATCATGCGCGATCCTGAATAGACGATCGCCAGGGCTCCGGCGATCGCCGCCAGGACCAGCAGCTTCCAGCGTTTCTCGATGCCCGACAGCGCGCCGGCGAGGCATGTCATGATGGCAAGGCAGGTAACGGTTGCGAAGACGATCGGGTTTCCGGCGCCGCCCTCGGCCCTCACGCCGAGCCAGTGATACTGGAACACGGCTATCGCCAGCGCGCCAAAGCAAGCCGCGGCGCTTGCCAGGATGGCGATGCGTGCCAGCGCGGCCTTCTCCGTAATGCTCCAGGTCGAATACGAGATCGGGAAAAGCAGGAAGGTGATCAGCGGCAGGAAAAACCGCAAATCGGCGGCCAGCGTGCCGTTGACGATCGAAGCGAGAACCATGGCCGCGCAATAGGCGTAGATCGCCGCGGTTAAGGCGAGCATCGGCCCGTCGATGTTGAAGCGCCGCCGCTTTATAGCGAGCAGCAGCACGGACCACACGCCGCCGGCATTGAAGGTGATGCTGACCAGCGATCCGAGCACCGGCGGCGAAAAAAAGCAGACGATCGAGAAATAGAAATTGATCTGGGCGGGCGTGAGGTGGCGCCGGAGCTTTGTAAACGGATTCAAATGCTTCGCTTCGCAATTTCCAGGTTGCGCCCGGATCTCCATCGAGCCAGCCAAAGGCCGCCTCGCCGATCTCCGTTTGCCGCGCCTTGCCCGTTCCCCGAGCCCGTATAGCGGCTGGCGCCGCCCCGCGATAGTGCGGTCGACAAGGTTCCGACAGAAAACCCTCGATCCGGCGAAGATCGGGAGCCCGGAATTCTCCGCAGGCCACGGCCTTTCGTCGCTTCCGCGTTTCGACAGTTCTGGCAGGATTTTCCGTGTTGCCGGCCACGCTTGGAAAATTCGTTCTATAATCCCCGCGCGCCGCGCGGGTCTTGCATTGTTATCGACGTCGCCGATCTGTTAGAACGCCCGCACGAAACAGTTTGTCCGAAGTGAAATTTGCGCCCGGGCGGCATGGGATTGCGCCTGCGATGCAAGATTTCCGCTCGACGGCACGAGAGAACGCTCGACGCTCCATGAATATCGCACTCACGCATCTGCAGCGGCTCGAGGCCGAATCCATCCATATCTTCCGCGAGGTCGCGGCTTCTTTCTCCAAGCCGGTGATGCTCTATTCGGTCGGCAAGGATTCTTCCGTGCTGATGCACTTGGCGATGAAGGCTTTTTATCCTGCCAAGCCGCCTTTTCCCTTCCTGCATGTCGACACCACCTGGAAGTTCCGCGAGATGATCGCCTTTCGCGATCAGATGGCGCAGAAGCTCGGCTTCGACCTTTTGGTCCATGTCAATGAGGATGGCGTGCGCGAGGGCATCAATCCCTTCGACCACGGCTCCAACACCCATACCCATGTGATGAAGACGGTGGCGCTGCGCCAGGCGCTCGACAAATACGGCTTCGACGCGGCTTTCGGCGGCGCCCGCCGCGACGAGGAGAAGTCACGCGCGAAGGAGCGCATCTTTTCCTTCCGCAACGCCCAGCATGCCTGGGACCCGAAGAACCAGCGGCCGGAAATGTGGAAGATCTTCAACACCCGCATTGCGCCGGGCGAGTCGATCAGGGTCTTTCCGCTGTCCAACTGGACCGAGCTCGACATCTGGCAGTACATACTGCAGGAAAACATCCCGATCGTGCCGCTTTATTTCGCCAAGGAGCGACCGGTGGTCGAGCGTGACGGCATGCTTATCCTCAAGGACGACGAGCGCATGCAGCTGCGTCCGGGCGAGGCGGTCGAGAACCGCCTCGTGCGTTTCCGCACGCTGGGCTGCTATCCGCTGACCGGCGCCATCGAATCGGAAGCCGACACGCTGGAGGCGATCGTCGGCGAGATGCTGACTGCCCGCACCTCCGAGCGCCAGGGCCGCCTCATTGACCGCGACGAGGCAGGCTCGATGGAAAAGAAGAAGCGCGAGGGTTATTTCTGATAATGCGCCACATCATGGCCAAGAGCCTCGCCCCGACCGATTCGATCCGCGACTACATGGCCGCGCAGGAAAAGAAGTCGCTGTTGCGCTTCCTCACCTGCGGCTCGGTCGACGACGGCAAGTCGACGCTCATCGGCCGGCTGCTCTCCGACACCAAGCAGATCTTCGAGGACCAGCTTGCAGCGCTCGAGAAGGATTCGCGCAAGCACGGCACCACCGGCGACGACATCGACTTCGCGCTCCTGGTTGACGGGCTGGAGGCGGAGCGCGAGCAAGGCATCACCATCGACGTCGCCTATCGCTTCTTCGCCACGCCCAAGCGCAAGTTCATCGTCGCCGACACGCCCGGCCATGAGCAGTACACGCGCAACATGGCGACCGGAGCCTCGACCGCCGATCTCGCCATCGTGCTGATCGACGCGCGCCAGGGCGTGCTGCGCCAGACCAGGCGTCATTCGATCATTGCCTCGCTGCTCGGCATCCGCCACATCGTGCTTGCGGTCAACAAGATCGACCTCGTCGGCTTCGACAAGACCGTGTTCGACCGGATCGTCGCGGACTATGACGAGTTCGCGCGGGAACTGGGCTTCGTGAGCGTCGTGCCGATCCCGATGTCGGCGCGTTTCGGCGACAACGTCACCAGCCGCTCCGAGCGCACGCCCTGGTATTCCGGCCCATCCCTGATCGAGCATCTGGAAACCGTGTCGGTCGACGAGGCCGCCGTCGAGCTGCCGTTCCGCTTCCCGGTCCAATATGTGAACCGGCCGAACCTCGATTTCCGCGGCTTTGCCGGCACCGTCGCCTCGGGCAGTGTCTCTCAAGGCGACGAGGTCGTCGTCGCCAAGTCGGGCAAGGCCTCCCGCGTGAAGCGCATCGTCGCGCAGGGGGGCGATCTCGAGCAGGCGGTGGCCGGCCAGGCGATCACACTTGTCCTCGAGGACGAGGTGGAGGTGTCGCGCGGCAATCTGCTGGTTTCGCCGGCAGCTAGACCGCAGGTCGCCGACCAGTTCGCCGCCAACATCGTCTGGTTCGACGAGCAGGCGCTGCTGCCCGGCCGCTCCTACATCCTGCGCACCGAAACCGATCAGGTGAGCGCCACCGTCACCGAGCTCAAATATCGCGTCAACGTCAACGATTTCGCGCATGAGGCGGCGAAGTCGCTCGACATCAACGAGGTCGGCGTCTGCAACCTTTCGACCCGCGCGCCGATCGCCTTCGATCCCTTCGCCGAGAACCGCACCACCGGCGCTTTCATCCTGATCGATCGCATCACCAACGCCACCGTCGGCGCCGGCATGATCCTGCATTCGCTGCGCCGTGCCGAAAACATCCACTGGCAGTCGCTCGATGTCGGCAAGCGCGGCCGCTCCGATCTGAAGAACCAGCGCCCGGCGGTGTTCTGGTTCACCGGACTCTCCGGCTCCGGCAAGTCGACCATCGCCAACCTGTTCGAGAAGAAGCTGTTCGCCTCCGGGCGCCACACTTATATCCTCGACGGCGATAATGTCCGCCACGGCCTCAACCGCGATCTCGGCTTCACCGACGCCGATCGCGTGGAGAACATCCGCCGCGTCGCCGAGGTGGCCAAGCTGATGGCCGATGCCGGACTGATCGTCATCGTCTCCTTCATCTCGCCCTTCAGCGCCGAACGGCGCATGGCGCGCGAGCTGATGGCCGAGGGCGAATTCGTCGAGGTCTTCGTCGACACGCCGTTCGAGGAATGCGCGCGCCGCGATCCGAAAGGCCTTTACGCGCGCGCTCTGAGCGGCGAGATCAAGAATTTCACCGGCGTCGATTCTCCCTATGAGGCGCCACAGAATCCGGAAATCCATCTCAAGACCCTCGGCAGGAGCCCGCAGGAAATGGCGGAAGCCCTGGAACACTGGCTGACCGAGCGCGACATTGCCGAGGAGCAGTATGACAATGGCGGCGGCATCTGACGACGAGGCGATGCTGGGCGTCTTCGAGCGCCTGGCGCTGGAAGCGGGGCGCGAGGTGATGCGCGTCTTCCACGAAGGCGGCGCCGTCGACAGCAAGGCGGACTCTTCACCGGTCACGGAAGCCGATCGCGAAAGCGAGAAGGTCATCCTGGCCGGCCTGCGCGCCGCCTATCCGGATATCCCATGTGTGGCCGAGGAGGAGGTTGCGGCAGGCGTCGCGACGCCCGACCTCGACGGCGCCTTCTTCCTGATCGATCCGCTCGACGGCACCAAGGAATTCGTCAACCGCCGCACGGACTTCACCGTCAACATCGCGCTGGTCCGTCACGGCGTGCCGGAAGTCGGCGTCGTGTTCGCACCGTGCACCGGGCGCTTCTTCAGCGGACGGCCGGGCAAGGCCGAGGCGCTGGAGGTCGATGCCGATTATCGCATCACCGAACGCCGGCCGATCAATGTGCGCGAAGGCGGCACGCCGCTCGCTGTCGTCGCCAGCCGCTCGCACAACACGCCTGAAACCGAGGAATTCATCCGCGATCTTGGTGCCGCGGAGATCGTCTCGGTCGGCTCATCGCTGAAATTCTGCCTGCTTGCCGCCGCGGAAGCCGACGTCTATCCGCGCTTCGGCCGCACCATGGAGTGGGACACGGCCGCGGGCGACGCGGTGCTGCGCGCCGCCGGCGGCATGACGCGCACCCTGGACGGCCAGCCGCTCGTCTACGGCAAGCGCAACCAGGCGAGTGACAGCGATTTCGCCAACCCGCATTTCATTGCGACGGGGAAGAGCGCGTAATCGCAGCGTCGCCAAATGTAGACGCTGGCGCGAGGCCCCCCTCT
>CCNB01000045.1:243939-260842 GCA_000824785.1 Mesorhizobium plurifarium
GGGAGATTGGCAGCTTCAGCGCTCAGCGAATTCTTTCAATGTTGAAGGTTGGCGAAAGCCCGCGTGCATCTGATCTCCCCCCTTGAGGGCCCCGCAAGGGGGAGATGCCCGGCAGGGCAGAGAGGGGGGCTTCGCGCGGACCTTTCAGGCCGCCGCGACATGCGCCGAGTTCGAGCCGATGTAATTGCGGATCGTCTCGATGATGCGGTCCTGGTCGGCCTCGCTCAAATACGCGTGCATCGGCAGGCAGAGGATCTGCTTCGGCAACTCTTCCGAGACGGCAAGGCCGGTCGGCGTGCGCGGATAGTCGCGATAGGCGACCTGCTCGTGCAGCGGCTTCACATAATAGATGACCGACGGGATGCCCTTTTCGCCGAGATGGGCCTTCAGCCCGTCGCGCTTCGGCGTCTCGATCGCGTACTGCGCCCAGGCTGAGCGGCCATGGCCAAGATTGCGCGACGCCTTGACGATGTCGCCGAGGCCCTTGGCATAGCGGTCCGCCACCACCTGCCTGGCCACCATCTCCTCTTCGAGGATGGCGAGCTTCTCGATCAGGATCGCCGCCTGCAGCGTGTCAAGGCGCGAATTGATGCCGACGCGGACATTGTCATATTGCGTCTCGCCCTTGCCGTGGAAGGCGAAGGACCGGAGCTTGTCGGCCAGCGCGCCGTCATTGGTGAACATCGCGCCGCCGTCGCCGTAGCAACCGAGGGGCTTGGCCGGATAAAAGCTGGTCGAGCCGACATGGCCGAATGCGCCGCACATCTTGGCGTCGGCGGAACCGCCCATCGACTGCGCGGCGTCTTCGATCACAAGGAGGTTCTCGCGCTTTGCGATCGCCATGATCGCCTCATAGTCGGCGGCAAGGCCGAACAGGTCGACCGGGATGATCGCCTTCGGCTTCAGCCTTCCTTCCTTCTTGATCATGTCGATCGCCGCCTCGAGGCTGGCGATGTCGATGTTGTAGGTATCGCTGTCGACGTCGACGAAGACCGGCTCGGCCTTGGCCAGCGCCACCACCTCGGCGGTGGCTGCGAAGGTGAAGCTCGGCACGAACACCGCATCCCCCGGGCCGATGCCGGCGGCAAACAGCGGCAGGAGCAGCGCGTCGGTGCCGTTGGCGCAGGCGACCACATGCTTGACGCCGACATAGGCCGCGAGCTTGTTCTCGAATTCGGTGACCTGGGGGCCGAGGATGTAGCGGCCGTCTTCGACCACCTTGTCGATCGCGACCTTCAGTCGGTCGCGGATACGTTCGCGCTGCGCGCCAAGATCGATGAACTGCATGTCGGCCTCAAAATGCCAATAAACCGGCCCGCTGGTATCAGACTTGGTCGGGGTGAGAAAGCCGGCCGGGGGCAAGGCCAATCGTGCAAGTGTCGCAGCCTGTTACCGCCTTTTGCCGGCGCATCGCCCGAAGACGCCGGAAAACCGGGCTAGAACGAGCATTTTCAACGCCTTTTATCGCGTCGTTCCCTATTTTGGAAACATAAAGTGATCGCCTGGAGAGGCCATTCGGCCAATCCGGTCACCCGCTCAGGCGATTTCGTGTCGCCAGGGCGGGTTGGCGCCGGCCCGCGAAACCGTCACCGCCGCCGCCCTGGCGCCGAGTTCCAGCGCCTTGCGGATTGCGTCCTCGGAGAGGCTGCCGATCGCCGCCTTGGTGAGCAGGCCCTGCTCATGTAGCGAGGCCAGGATGCCGGCGTTGAAGGTGTCGCCGGCGCCGACCGTATCGACCACCTTCACCTTCCGCGGCATGACGGTGACCTTGTGCGTCTTGCTGTAGCCGACGGCGCCTTCGCCGCCATGGGTGACGACGATCAGTTTCGGCCCGCGATCCAGCCAGTTGCGCAGCACGTCCTCGTGCGAGCCGGCTTCGTCGAACCATTTGAGGTCCTCGTCCGAGAGTTTGACGATATCGGCCATCGCCATCATCTCGCGAATGCGTCTGAGATGCTTTGCCTTGTCCGGGATGAAATTCGGCCGGATGTTGGGATCGAGCATCATCACACGGGCTTCGTGCTCGCGTCGCATGAATTCCTCATAAGCGGATCCAGCCGGCTCGGAGATCAGGCTGATCGCGCCGAACAGCATCGCCTCGATCTCGGCGCCGAGCTTCGGCAGGTCCTCAATGGTCAGCATGCGTCCGGCGGTGTTCTCATCATAGAACGTGTAGGTCGCCTGGCCGTTGGTGAGCCGCACGAAGGCGAGCGTCGTGGGCTTTGGCGACGTGTGCGCATAGGTGGAGCTCACCTTGCTGGCTCCGAGCGCCTCGCGGAGCTGGCCCCCGAACAGGTCGGAGGAGAGGCCGGAGAAGAAGCCGGCCGGAGCGCCGAGCCGGCCGAGCGCGACCGCGGAGTTGAACACCGCGCCGCCGACATAGGGCGCGAAGGCCGCTTCGCCTTCCGTGGTCGTGCGCGGCAGCATGTCGATCAGGGCTTCGCCACAGCAAAGGATCATGTCGTCTCGGTCTCCGGCGGATGGATCACGCCCTTGCGGATGATGATGTTGGCAAAGAGCCTGGGTTCGCTGGTCGCCACGATCGCGTGCGCGGCCTTGACGCGTGCATAGAAGTCGGGCCCGGCCAGCGCAACCACCTTGTGACCCGGCGCGCGCCTGGCGCAAACCGCTTCCATCTCGCGATGCACGGGGTCGGCGAGCGCCGGATCGCCCTTCACCGAAGCGCGGAACAGCGCCTCCGGCACCGCCTCGTCCACCGGCAGCACGCTGAGCACGGCGTCGAGGACCGGGATGACCTGGTGGCCGTCCGCGCGGATCAATCGCCGCGCCTGTTCCTCGGCCGGATAATTGCCGTCGACGATCGCGATCTCGTCGCCATGGCCCATCGCCCTGAGCGTCGCCAGGAACTGGGGGCCGAGCAGCGACGGGATGCCGATCAGCATGTCAGGCGCCTCCGGACGTGTTCGGTCCGATCAGGAAACGCTCCGAAAGCGGCAGGCTGGCGCCGCCCAGCGCCCTCGCATGGATGCCGACGGTCCCCTCACGCACAAAGGGCAGCTTCAGTCCCTCGGCGTCGATGCCGGAAATGGCTTGTCGGATTGCCTCGACCAGCCGGCGCCGCACATCGAGCGGCATCCAGCCGTCGATCACCGCCGCCTCGAAATCGATGACCGACGAGGCCGCGACGATGGCATAGGCGAGCGCCCGCGAGGCGCTGGCGATCCACGCATCGAGATCGGCGCCGATCTCGCCCCATTCCTGCGGCGAGGTCCAAAGATACGAGCCGTCGATGCCTTTGGCGGAGAGCGCCCGTTCCAGCATCGCGATCGAGGCGACGTCGATGAGCTGCGTCGGCTTGCCGTCCGGGCCCGGCACCGGCATCGAGCCCAGCGCGCCGGCGTTGCCTTTCGGCCCGCTGTAGAGGCGGCCATTGAGCACGATGCCGCCGCCGGCAAAGGCGCCGATGTAGAAATAGACGAAATCGCGCGCTCCGCCCGCCCGCCCGAAGACGAGCTCCGCGCCGCAGGCCGACGTCGCGTCGTTCTGCAGATAGACGGGGAACTCGCACTGCGCCTGGATGTCGGCGCGGATGTCGCGATGGCGCCATTCGTCCATGATCTCGCGCGGCGCGCCGGCCGTGTCGGCCCAGTTCCATAGCTCGAACGGCATGGCGATGCCGAGCCCGGCGATCCGCTTGTCCTGGGCCGGCGTGAGCTCGCTTCGCATCGCCTTGATGCCGGCGGTGACGAACTCGACGGTCTCGCGCGGCGCGGGATAGCGATAGGAATGCTGCAGCATGGCGCGCACATTGCCGAGGAAGTCGATCAGCACGAGCTCGGCCGAGCGCCGGCCGATCTTGAGGCCGATGAAGAAGGCTCCTTCCGGGTTGAGCGCCATCGGGATCGAGGGCTGGCCGATCTTGCCGCGCAGCGGCGCCTGGCGCACGAGCAGCTTGTCTTCCTCGAGCTCGCGCATGATCACCGACACCGTCTGGGCCGACAGGCCGGTCATGCGCGCGATGTCGGATTTGGCCAGGCTGCCATGCTGGCGCACCAGTGACAGCACGAGCCGCTCATTGTGGTCGCGCATGCCGCTCTGGTTGGTGCCGCGATGCAGCCGGCTCTCCAAAGCCTCGGGCGAACCGTGCCTCGCAATGCCGGTCTCCACCCTGTTCCTCCCGTCTGTTTCCCCGCGATGCTTTTCGTTCAGAATGAGTGAACAGCGCAAGAGTGTCAATAATAAATAAGAGTGATTTAATTATTGACAGCCGTTCTGGACTGGTGTTTTTTGAGGTGTGTCCACGCTGGGAGAAAAAGGTGGATGCGCATGAGACGCCGGGTGGCCGGCGTCCGCAACAGTTCCATTGGGAGGAAAATCGTGACCAAGAAATCACTGCTGAAGTCTACCGTGTTTGCGGCCGCGGGCCTGGGGCTGATGGCGTTCGCGTCGTCGGCATCGGCCGCCGGCGTCGGCGCCTGCCTGATCACCAAGACCGACACCAATCCCTTCTTCGTCAAGATGAAGGAGGGCGCGACAGCCAAGGCCAAGGAGCTTGGCGTCGATCTCAAGACCTATGCCGGTAAGATCGACGGCGACAGCGAAAGCCAGGTCGCGGCGATCGAAAGCTGCATCGCCGACGGCGCCAAGGGTATCCTGATCACCGCGTCCGACACCAAGGGCATCGTGCCGACGGTGAAGAAGGCGCGTGACGCCGGCCTGCTGGTGATCGCGCTCGACACGCCGCTCGATCCGATCGATGCCGCCGACGCCACCTTCGCCACCGACAACCTCGAAGCCGGCAAGCTGATCGGCGCCTGGGCCGCCGCCACGCTCGGCGACAAGGCCAAGGACGCCAAGATCGGCTTCCTCGATCTCACCCCCTCGCAGCCGACCGTCGACGTGCTGCGCGACCAGGGCTTCATGATGGGCTATGGCATCGACGTGAAGGACCCCAACAAGATCGGCGACGAGGTCGATCCGCGCATCGTTGGCCACGACGTCACCAACGGCAACGAGGAAGGCGGCCGCAAGGCAATGGAGAACCTTCTCCAAAAGGACAACACCATCAACGTCATCCACACCATCAACGAGCCCGCCGCCGTCGGCGCCTACCAGGCGCTCAAGGCCGTCGGCCTCGAAAAGCAGGTGCTGATCGTCTCGGTCGACGGCGGCTGCCCGGGCGTGAAGTCGGTCGCTGAAGGCGTGATCGGCGCCACTTCGCAGCAATATCCGCTGCAGATGGCGGCGCTCGGCATCGAGGCCATCGCCAAATACGCCAAGGACGGCACCAAGCCGAAGCCGACCGAAGGCAAGAACTTCTTCGACACCGGCGTCAACCTGGTGACCGACAAGCCGGCCAACGGCGTGAAGTCCATCGACACCAAGGAAGGCCTCGCCAAGTGCTGGGGCTGATGCCCGCCTGAGTGCACAAACCTTGCGGCCGGGGGCTTGATCCCCGGCCGCATCGGGTGGACGATGCATTTTCGTAAGCGCTGATAAGCTCGGCGACAGACCGGAGTGCGCAAACGCGGCACGGAGCCATGACAAGTTCCGTGAGACGGGAGGAGATATGTCTCAAATCCAGGAATTCGAGAAGGTTCTCTCGGGCAGCGATACCAGCGTCGCCGCCTTCGAGGAGCATGGCAAATCGTTTGTCAAACGCGCCCAGCATTTCCTGCATTCCACGCCGGCGGCGGTGCCGCTGATCGTGCTGGTGCTGTCGATCATCATCTTCGGCATCGCCATCGGTGGGCGCTTCTTTTCCTCCTACACGCTGACGCTGATCCTGCAGCAGATCGCCATCGTCGGTATCCTGGGTGCCGCCCAGACGCTGGTCATCCTGACCGCCGGCATCGACCTTTCGATCGGCGTGATCATGGTGATCTCGGCCGTGATCATGGGCAATTGCGCCATCACCTACGGCATGCCGACCATCCTGGCCGTGCTGCTCGGGCTTGCCGCAGGCGCGGCCTGCGGCCTGCTCAACGGCCTGCTCGTGGCCTACATGAAGCTGCCGCCTTTCATCGTCACGCTCGGCACCTGGAACATCGTCATGGCGACGAACTTCATCTATTCCGCCAACGAGACGATCCGCGACGCCGACGTCGACGCCCAGGCGCCGCTCCTGCACTTCTTCGCGCTGAGCTTCAGGGTCGGTTCGGCCGTGCTGACGGCCGGCGTCATCGCCATGGTGCTGCTGGTCATGCTGCTCTGGTATGTGCTCAACCACACCGCCTGGGGGCGCCATGTCTATGCCGTAGGCGACGATCCCGAGGCGGCCAAGCTTTCCGGCATCCAGACCAAGTCGGTGCTGATGGCGGTCTACACGCTTGCGGGTCTGATCGCCGCCTTCGCGGCCTGGGTCTCGATCGGCCGCAACGGCTCGATCTCGCCCTCCGCCGCCGTAACCGACTACAATCTGCAGGCCATCACCGCGACGGTGATCGGCGGCATCTCGCTCTTCGGCGGCCGCGGCTCGATCCTTGGCACGCTGTTCGGCGCCATGATCGTCGGCGTCGTCTCGATGGGCCTCAACATGCTGGGCGCCGATCCCCAATGGAAAGTGCTGCTCACCGGCGTGCTGATCATCGGCGCCGTGGCGATCGACCAGTGGATCAGAAAGGTTTCGGTGTAACCATGACCCAGCAGCCCGTTCTCACCGCGCGCGGTCTCACCAAGCGCTACGGCCGCGTGACGGCGCTCAACAACTGTGACTTCGATCTCTATCCGGGCGAAATCCTGGCGGTGATCGGCGACAACGGCGCCGGCAAGTCGACCCTGATCAAGGCGATCTCCGGCGCGGTGATCCCCGACGAGGGGACGATCGAGCTCGACGGCAAGCAGGTGCTGTTCCGCTCGCCCATCGAGGCGCGCGAGGCCGGCATCGAGACGGTCTACCAGAATCTCGCTCTGTCGCCGGCGCTGTCGATCGCCGACAACATGTTTCTTGGCCGCGAGATCCGGAAGCCCGGTCCGCTCGGCAGCTGGTTCCGGATGCTCGACCGTCCGGCGATGGAAAAGCGCGCCCGCGACAAGCTCACCGAACTCGGCCTGATGACCATCCAGAACATCAGCCAGGCGGTGGAGACGCTGTCCGGCGGCCAGCGCCAGGGTGTGGCGGTGGCGCGCGCCGCCGCCTTCGGTTCGAAAGTCGTGATCATGGACGAGCCGACCGCGGCGCTCGGCGTCAAGGAAAGCCGCCGCGTGCTGGAGCTGATCCTAGACGTCAAGAAGCGCGGCCTGCCGATCGTGCTCATCTCGCACAACATGCCGCACGTCTTCGAGGTAGCCGACCGCATCCATATCCATCGGCTCGGGCGCCGCCTCTGCGTCGTCGACCCCAAGCAGGTTTCGATGTCGGATGCCGTCGCGCTCATGACCGGCGCCAAGAAACCGCCGGAGGATGCGCTGGCGGCTTGATCTCCAGGATGGCTCGATTGCGGCAGGCGGACCGACGCTCGATCGCTAAATCGATTGAACGCATGCTGCAATGCGATAGGATGGGCTGGGAGGAGCGGCGAAAGCCGCTATGATCAGGCTAAATGAACGAGAGGCGAAATGACATCCGCCATGACGATCGAAGTCCCTGTCCTCGACAATCCCGATCCCAAGACGCTCGCCGAAGAGGTCTTGATGTCGCTCAAATACCGGGTCGGCAAGGACACCACCGTCGCCACGCCCTATGACTGGCTGACGGCCTCGATCAAGGTGGTGCGCGACCGCATCGTCGACCACTGGATCCAGGCGACCAAGGAAGCCTACGACCAGCAGGAAAAGCGCGTCTATTACCTGTCGCTGGAATTCCTGATCGGGCGCCTGATGCGCGACGCCTTCTCCAATCTCGGCCTGATGGAGAACATGCGCGAGGCGCTGTCCTCGCTTGGCGTCGACCTCGACCTGATCGCGGCGCTGGAGCCGGACGCAGCACTCGGCAATGGCGGTCTCGGCCGTCTCGCCGCCTGCTTCATGGAAAGCATGGCGACCGTCGACATCCCCGCCCATGGCTACGGCATCCGCTATGCCAACGGCATGTTTCGCCAGGAAATCCAGGGCGGCTGGCAGGTCGAGCTGCCCGAGACCTGGCTCGACCACGGCAACCCCTGGGAGTTCGAGCGGCGCGAGCGCTCCTTCGAGGTCGGCTTCGGCGGTTCGGTGGAGTCCATTACCTCCAAGGATGGCCGGCTCGAACGTCATGTCTGGAAGCCGACCGAACATGTGCTGGCCGTCGCCTACGACACGCCGGTGGCCGGCTGGCGCGCCAGGCGCGTCAACACGCTGAGACTCTGGTCCGGCATGCCGATCGACCCGATCCTGCTCGACAAGTTCAACGCCGGCGACCACATCGGCGCGCTGGCCGAAAGCAACAAGGCCGACGCGCTGTCGCGCGTGCTCTATCCGGCCGATTCTCACATGGCCGGCCAGGAGCTGAGGCTGCGGCAGGAATATTTCTTCTCCACCGCCTCGCTGCAGGACATCGTCCAGCGGCATTTGAGCCAGTATGGCGACCTGAAATCGCTGCCCGACAAGGCGGCGATCCACCTCAACGACACCCATCCCGCGGTCGCCGTGCCGGAGCTGATGCGGCTCCTGATGGACGTCCACGGCATGGACTTCGACCTTGCCTGGGACATCACCAAGCGCACCTTCGGCTACACCAACCACACGCTGTTGCCCGAGGCGCTGGAAAGCTGGCCGGTGCCGCTGTTCGAGCGGCTTTTGCCGCGCCACATGCAGATCGTCTACGCCATCAACGCGCAGGTGCTGCTCGAGGCCCGCGCCACCAACCAGTTCTCGGGCGATCAGATCGCCCGCATCTCGCTGATCCAGGAAAATGGCGATCGGCGCGTGCGCATGGGCAATCTGGCCTTCGTCGGCTCGCATTCGATCAACGGCGTCTCGGCTCTGCACACCGAGCTGATGAAGGAAACGGTGTTCGCCGATCTCCACAAGCTCTATCCCGACCGCATCAACAACAAGACCAACGGCATCACGCCGAGGCGCTGGCTGATCCAGTGCAATCCGGGCCTGACCACGCTCGCCCGCGAGGCGATCGGCGACCGCTTCATGGACGACATCGAGGCGATCAAGGATCTCGATCCTCTGGCCGACGATGCGGCTTTCCGCGAAAAGTTCGCCGCCGTGAAGCGGCAGAACAAGGCGCGGCTCGCCAACCTCGTCGCAGACCGTCTGGGCATCAGGCTGGACCCGTCGGCGCTGTTCGACATCCAGGTCAAGCGCATCCACGAATACAAGCGCCAGCTGCTCAACATCCTGGAGGCGATCGCGCTCTACGATCAGATCCGCTCCCATCCCGAGCGAGACTGGATGCCGCGCGTGAAATTCTTCGGCGGCAAGGCGGCGCCCAGCTATCACAACGCCAAGCTGATCATCAAACTGGCCAATGACGTCGCGAAGGTCATCAACGGCGATCCGTCGGTGCGCGGCCTGCTGAAGGTCGTGTTCGTGCCGAACTACAATGTCAGCCTGGCCGAGGTGATGATGCCGGCCGCCGACCTCTCCGAGCAGATCTCGACCGCCGGCATGGAAGCGTCGGGCACCGGCAACATGAAGTTCGCGCTGAACGGCGCGCTCACCATCGGCACGCTCGATGGCGCCAATGTCGAGATCAAGGAACATGTCGGTGACGACAACATCTTCATCTTCGGCCTCACCACGGCGCAAGTCGCCGAGCGGCGCAACAACGGCTACAATCCGCGTGGCGTGATCGAGGCTTCGCCCGAGTTGTCGCAGGCGGTGTCGGCCATTTCCTCCGGCGTCTTCTCGCCCGATGATCCCGGCCGCTATCGCGACCTGATGAACGGCCTCTACCAGAGCGACTGGTTCATGGTGGCCGCCGACTTCGATTCCTACGCCGCCTGCCAGCGCGAGGTCGACGCCGTCTGGCGCAACAGCCCCGACTGGTACGCCCGCGCCATCCGCAACGTCGCCCGCGTCGGCTGGTTCTCGTCCGATCGCACGATCCGCCAATATGCGAAAGAAATCTGGAACGTACCCGTTTGATGTGATTGCATGAGGCCACGACCAATGTGGTCTCGCAGAAAACAAGATAGTGCCCCGGGGAGGGAACACCGCCTGATGAGGAAGCCGCGCGCGACCGCTGCGACAAGCGGGCCGGACGGACTGGCGCCAGCCGGCGATGTCGCGGCGATTGTCGCCGGAACGCATGGCGACCCATTCGCGGTTCTGGGCGTGCAGGAGGCCGGCAAGGGTTTCGTCGCCCGCTGCTTCGTGCCCAATGCCGAACTCGTCACCGCCTACACGCTGACCGGCAAGGAGATCGGCGAACTCTCCCGCCGCGACGACGCCGGCTTCTTCGAGGGCAAGATCTCGATCCGCAAGCGCCAGCCGCTGCGCTATCACGCCAGGAATGCCGGCGGCGACTGGTGGCTGACCGATCCCTATTCCTTCGGTCCGGTGCTCGGCCCGATGGACGATTACTATATGGCCGAAGGCTCGCACTTACGGCTCTTCGACAAGCTCGGCGCCCACATCATCGATCATGAGGGCGCGACCGGCGTGCATTTCGCCGTCTGGGCGCCCAATGCCAGGCGCGTCTCGGTGGTCGGCGCCTTCAACGACTGGGACGGCCGCCGCCACACCATGCGCGACCGTAAGGACACCGGCATCTGGGAGCTGTTCATCCCTGATCTCGTCGCCGGCCAGCCCTACAAGTTCGAGATCATCGGGCCCGACGGCGTGCGCCTGCCGCTCAAGGCCGACCCGTTCGCCTTCGAGTCGGAACTGCGCCCGGCGACCGCTTCGGTGACGGCGCCGCCGATGGCGCATCAATGGGGCGACGAGGCGCATCGCGGCTACTGGCGCAAGGCCGATCCGCGGCGCGAGGCGATCTCGATCTACGAGGTCCATGCCGGCTCCTGGCAGCGCCGCGACGACGGCACGTTCCTGTCCTGGGACGAGCTCGCCGCGCGGCTGATCCCCTACGTGGTCGACACCGGCTTCACCCATATCGAGTTCCTGCCGATCTCGGAGCACCCTTACGATCCGTCCTGGGGCTACCAGACCACCGGCCTTTATGCCCCGACGGCCCGTTTCGGCGATCCCGACGGCTTCGCCCGCTTCGTCGACGGCGCGCACCGCGCCGGCATCGGTGTCATCCTCGACTGGGTGCCGGCGCATTTTCCGGTCGACGAGCACGGGCTGGTGAAATTCGACGGCACCGCGCTCTACGAGCACGCCGACCCGCGCCAGGGTTTCCACCCGGACTGGAACACCGCCATCTACAATTTCGGCCGCCGCGAGGTGGTCTCGTTCCTCGTCAACAACGCGCTGTTCTGGGCCGAGAAATACCATGTCGACGGCCTGCGCGTCGACGCGGTCGCCTCGATGCTCTACCTCGATTATTCGCGCAAGGCGGGCGAGTGGATCCCCAACGAGAAGGGCGGGCGCGAGAACCTGCAGGCCGTCTCCTTCCTGCAGAAGATGAACAAGGAGCTCTACGGCCACCACCCCGGCGTGATGACGATCGCCGAGGAATCGACCTCATGGCCGAAAGTGTCGCGTCCGGTGCATGAAGGCGGGCTCGGCTTTGGCTTCAAGTGGAACATGGGCTTCATGCACGACACGCTGGAGTATCTCTCCAAGGAGCCGATCCACCGCAAGCACCATCACAACGACATCACCTTCGGCCTGGTCTACGCCTTCTCGGAAAATTTCGTGCTGCCGCTGTCGCATGACGAGGTCGTGCACGGTAAAGGCACACTGCTCCACAAGATGGCCGGCGACGACTGGCAGAAGTTCGCCACGCTGCGCGCCTATTACGCCTTCATGTGGGGCTATCCCGGCAAGAAGCTGTTGTTCATGGGCCAGGAATTCGCCCAGCGCCGCGAATGGAGCGAGGAACGCGCGCTCGACTGGAATCTTCTCGAATTCGCGCCGCATCGCGGCGTCTGGCAGACGGTGCGCGACCTGAACTATCTCTACCGCTCGCGCCCGGCGCTGCATGCGCGCGACTGCGAGCCTGAGGGCTTTTCCTGGCTGATCGTCGACGACCGCGACAATTCGGTCTTCGCCTGGCTGCGCAGCGCGCCGGACGGCAACCCGATCGCCGTCATCGCCAATTTCACGCCGGTGCCGCGCGAGAACTATCGCGTGCCGCTGCCGAAGGCGGGAAAATGGCGCGAAATCATCAATACGGATGCCGCCGACTATGGCGGCTCCGGCATGGGCAATGGCGGCATGGTCGAGGCGAGCGGCGAAGGGGGCGGCGTATCGGCGACGATGCTTCTGCCGCCGCTGTCGACGATCATGCTGGAATTCGTCACGGACTGAAGCAGATGATGTCTCATCCTGCCCTTGCAACGGTCCGGGCAGCTTGTTTGGGAGGGTAACAAAATGGCAGAGATCAAAAGAACCCAGCCGCTGGCGCGTGATGCCATGGCCTATGTGCTGGCCGGCGGCCGCGGCAGCCGCCTCAAGGAGCTGACCGACCGGCGCGCCAAGCCCGCCGTCTATTTCGGCGGCAAGACGCGCATCATCGACTTTGCGCTCTCCAATGCGCTGAACTCCGGCATCCGCCGCCTAGGCGTCGCCACCCAGTACAAGGCGCATTCGCTGATCCGCCACCTGCAGCGCGGCTGGAACTTCCTGCGGCCCGAGCGAAACGAAAGCTTCGACATCCTGCCGGCATCGCAGCGCGTCTCGGAAACGCAGTGGTATGAAGGCACGGCCGACGCCGTCTACCAGAACATCGACATCATCGAGGCCTACGGCCCCGAATACATGGTGATCCTCGCCGGCGACCACATCTATAAGATGGACTACGAGCTGATGCTGCGCCAGCATGTCGACGCCGGCGCCGACGTTACCGTTGGCTGCCTGGAGGTGCCGCGCATGGAGGCGACCGGCTTCGGCGTCATGCATGTCGATGCCAAGGACAACATCATCGCCTTCGTCGAAAAGCCGGCCGATCCGCCGGGCATCCCCGACAAGCCGGAATTCGCCCTGGCTTCGATGGGCATCTATGTCTTCAAGACCAAGTTCCTGATGGAGCAGCTGCGCCGCGACGCCGCCGAGCCCGGCTCCAGCCGCGACTTCGGCAAGGACATCATCCCCTATATCGTGCAGCACGGTAAGGCGATCGCCCACCGCTTCGCCAAGTCCTGCGTGCGCTCCTCGCATGAGTCCGAACCCTACTGGCGCGACGTCGGAACAGTGGACGCCTATTGGGAAGCCAATATCGACCTGACCGACGTCACGCCCGAGCTCGACCTTTACGACCGCGACTGGCCGATCTGGACCTATGCTGAATTGAAGCCGCCGGCAAAGTTCGTGCATGACGAGGACGGCCGCCGCGGCGAGGCGATCTCCTCGCTGGTCTCCGGCGACTGCATCGTCTCCGGCGCCTCGCTCCGCCGCAGCCTGATCTTCACCGGCGCCCGCATCAATTCCTACTCCAAGCTCGAGGAAGTGGTGATGCTGCCCGACGTTACCGTCGGCCGCAACGCCCGCCTCACGCGCGTCGTTATCGACCATGGCGTGCAGATTCCCGAGGGGCTGGTGGTCGGCGAGGACCCGGCGCTCGACGCCAAGCGCTTTCGCGTATCGGAAAAGGGCATCTGCCTGATCACGCAGGACATGATCAACAAGCTGTCGACCTGATAGCCGTCAACCCGCTAGGGTTGATCGGCAAGCTGTCGGGCAAGCCGACGACTTGATCAACAGATTGTCACTTTGACCTGTCACGTTGAGATCGGAATGTGGAGCGCATGCAGGTTCTGTCGGTCACGCCCGAAATCTTTCCGCTGATCAAGACCGGCGGGCTTGCCGACGTCACCGGCGCTCTGCCGATCGCGCTGGCCGGGAAGGGCGTGGCGATGCGCACGCTGGTTCCCGGCTATCCCGTCGTGATGGCGGCTTTCGCCAAGAAGAAACCCGTCTACCAGTATCCGCTGCTGCAAGGCGGCAAGGCTGCGATCCATGCCGTCAAGATCGGCGATCTCGACCTCTTCATTTTGGACGCGCCGCATCTCTTCGATCGCCAGGGCGGTCCGTACGGCACCGCCTCCGGCGCCGACTGGCCGGACAATTGGCGGCGCTTCGCGGCGCTCAGCCAGGCCGGCGGCGACATCGCGGGCGGCGCGATCTCCGGCTACCAGCCCGACATCGTGCATGCGCATGACTGGCAGTCGGCGATGACGTTGGCCTATATGCGCTACGGCAAGGCGGTCGGCGTGCCGTCGCTGATCACCGTACACAATCTGGCCTTCCAGGGGCAGTTCGGCGCCGGCATCTTCGGCGAGCTCGGCCTGCCGGGCGTGGCGATGCAGCTCGACGGCGTCGAATACTATGGCGGCGTCGGCTTCCTGAAGGCCGGTCTCCAGGCCGCCTGGGCGATCACCACGGTGAGCCCGACCTATGCGCAGGAAATCCGTTCGCCGGAATTCGGCATGGGCCTCGACGGCCTGATCAACATGCGCGCCAGCGACCTCTATGGCATCGTCAACGGCATCGACGTCGACATCTGGAACCCTCAGACAGACAAGCATCTGGTCGCCAATTATTCGGCCGATACGCTTGCAGCGCGCGCCAAGAACCGCAAGGCGGTCGAAGAGCGGTTCGTCCTGGAGGCGGATGGTAGCCCGATCGTCTGCGTCGTCAGCAGGCTGACCTGGCAGAAGGGTATGGACATACTGGCCGCGGTCGTCGACGGGATCGTGCAAAGGGGGGCGCGGCTGGCAATCCTTGGGTCGGGCGATGCCGGCCTCGAAGGTTCGCTCCTTGCCGCGGCCGCGCGGCACCGAGGCCGCGTCGGCGTCGTCGTCGGCTATGACGAAGGCCTTTCGCACGTCATGCAAGGGGGCTGCGACGCCATCATCATCCCGTCGCGCTTCGAGCCTTGCGGGCTGACGCAGCTCTATGGTCTGCGCTATGGCTGTGTGCCGGTCGTTGCCAGGACCGGCGGTTTGGCCGACACCATCATCGACGCCAACGAAGCCGCACTTTCGGCAGGCGTCGCCACCGGGTTCCAGTTTGCGCCCAACAATGGCGGCGCGCTGCTGCATGCCATCCGCCGGTTGGTCGAGGCGCATGCCAGGCCCGAGACATGGGCGTCGATCCAGCGCCAGGGGATGAAGGCCGATGTCTCTTGGGACAAAAGCGCCGAAAAATATGTCGAACTCTATCGCTTGCTGCTTTCGAAAAGGGCTGCCTGAGGCATGATAAGAACCGTCCCCACCAAACCCTACACCGACCAGAAGCCGGGCACCTCCGGCCTGCGCAAGAAGGTGCCGGTGTTCCAGCAGGAGCACTATGCCGAGAACTTCATCCAGTCGATCTTCGACGCGCTTGATGGTTTCGAGGGCAAGACGCTGGTGATCGGCGGCGACGGCCGCTTCTACAACCGCGAGGTCATCCAGAAGGCCATAGCCATTGCCGCCGGCAACGGATTCGGCAAGGTGATGGTCGGCCAGGGCGGGATTCTCTCGACACCCGCCGCCTCCAACATCATCCGCAAATACAAGACCTTCGGCGGCATCATCCTGTCGGCCAGCCACAATCCCGGCGGTCCGCATGAGGATTTCGGCATCAAGTACAATGCCGGCAATGGCGGCCCGGCGCCGGAGAAGATCACCGACGCGATCTTCGCCAAGTCGAAGGAGATCAAGAGCTTCAAGATCGCCGATATCGGCGAGATCGACATCGACACGATCGGCACCGTCAAGGCCGGCGACATGACGGTCGAGATCATCGACCCGGTCAAGGACTACGCCGAACTGATGGAAAGCCTGTTCGACTTCGATGCGCTGAGGAAGCTCTTCAAATCGGGCTTCCGCATGCGTTTCGACGCCATGCATGCGGTGACAGGCCCCTATGCCAAGGAGATCCTCGAACGTCGCCTCGGCGCACCAGAGGGCACCTGTCGCAATTTCAAGCCGCTGCCGGATTTCGGCGGCCATCACCCGGACCCGAACCTGGTGCATGCCAAGCATCTCTATGACGAGATGATGGGCCCGGACGCGCCGGACTTCGGCGCGGCTTCGGACGGCGATGGCGACCGTAACCTGATCATCGGCCGCGGTATTTTCGTCACGCCGTCGGATTCGGTGGCGATGCTTGCCGCCAATGCCAAGCTGGCGCCGGGCTACAAGGATGGCTTGAAGGGCATTGCCCGCTCAATGCCCACCAGCGGCGCCGCCGACCGCGTCGCCGAAAAGCTCGGCATCGGCATCTACGAGACGCCGACCGGCTGGAAGTTCTTCGGCAATCTGCTCGACGCCGGCATGGCGACGATCTGCGGCGAGGAAAGCGCCGGCACCGGATCCAACCATGTGCGCGAGAAGGACGGGCTGTGGGCGGTGCTTTTGTGGCTCAACATCCTCGCCGCGCGCGGCGAGAGCTGCAAGGACATCGTCACCGAGCACTGGGCCACTTACGGCCGCAACTACTATTCGCGCCACGACTATGAGGAGGTCGAGAGCGACCGCGCCAACGCGCTGGTGGACGAGCTGCGCGCCAAGCTGGGCTCGCTGCCCGGCACCACCGTGCGCGGGCTGAAAATCGCCAAGGCCGACGATTTCGCCTATCACGATCCGGTCGACGGCTCGGTGAGCGAGCATCAGGGCATCCGGATCCTGTTCGAAGGCGGCTCGCGCGTCGTGCTGCGCCTCTCCGGCACCGGCACCTCGGGTGCGACGCTGCGCGTCTATATCGAGCGCTACGAGCCGGACAAGACGCGCCACGACCTCGACACCCAGGAAGCGCTCGCCGATCTGATCGCCGCCGCCGACGACATCGCCGGCATCAAGAGCCACACCGGCCGCAACAAGCCGAGCGTGATTACTTGAGGGTGGCGGGGCGCGCCTTTCCTTCCCCCCTTGTGGGGGAAGGTGGATCGGCGCGCAGCGCCGAGACGGATGAGGGGTGTTGGCCGGATCGCCGGCATCGCCAAGCTGGAGCACCCCCC
>CCNB01000045.1:260852-300417 GCA_000824785.1 Mesorhizobium plurifarium
ACAAGGGGAGAAGGGGGAGCCCGCATGACCCTCGGCGCCACCATCACACCCGAAGGCATCCGCTTTGCCGTCTGGTCCTCATCGGCGCGACGTCTCTGGGTCTCGCTTTTCGACGACAGCGGCGCTCGCGAACTCGATCGGCTGGAGCTGAAGCCGGAAGGCGACGGCGTGCATGCGCTCCTTGTCTCTGGCCTCGGCGACGGCACGCGTTATGCCTTTCGCGCCGACGGCGACTACGCGCCCGAACGGGGTCTGTGGTTCGACCCGGATAAGCTTCTCACCGACCCCTATGCCGTTGAGGTCGATCGTCCATACCAATACCATTGGCGGCTTGCCGCCGAACGCAACGAAGGCGCCGATACAGCCTCGCTGATGCCGAAGGCCGTAGCGCGGTCCCTGCCCAAGCCGGTGCCGGCCAAGCCGCCGCTGTTCCAACCCGGCGGCCTGATCTACGAGCTCAATGTCCGCTCTTTCACCAGGCTGCACCCGGACGTCCCGGAAGCGCAGCGCGGCACCGTCGCGGCGCTTGCCCATCCGGCCATCATCGAGCATCTGAAGCGTCTCGGCGTCTCGGCCGTGGAACTGATGCCGGTCACCGCATGGATCGACGAGCGGCATCTGCCGCCGCTCGGCCTCGGCAACGCCTGGGGCTACAATCCCGTCACCTTCATGGCGCTCGATCCACGCCTGGCGCCTGGCGGCCTTAAGGAGTTGCGCGACACCGTCGCCGCGCTGCGCAAGGCGGGCATCGGCACCATCCTCGACCTCGTCTTCAACCACACCGGCGAGAGCGACCGGCTCGGGCCGACGCTGTCGCTGCGCGGGCTCGATGCGCTGGCTTATTACCGGCATCAGCCGGACGGCAGGCTGGTCAACGACACCGGCACCGGCAACACCGTCGCCTGCGACCACCCGGCGGTGCGCGAGATGGTGCTCGACACGCTGCGCCACTTCGTCCGCTTCGCCGGCGTAGACGGCTTCCGCTTCGATCTGGCGCCGGTGCTCGGCCGCGTCGACGGCGCCTTCGACCCGGACGCGCCGCTGCTCCGGGACATTGCCGGCGATCCCGTGCTCGCCCACCGCGTGCTGATCGCCGAACCGTGGGATATCGGTCCGAACGGCTATCAGCTCGGCAATTTCCGCCCGCCCTATCTGGAATGGAACGACCGCTATCGGGACGATGTCAGACGCTTCTGGCGCGGCGATGCCTGCGCGATCGGCGCCTTGGCCACCCGGCTTGCCGGTTCTTCGGATGTCTTTGGTAGGGAGGACGGCCCGGTCAGCCGCACGGTCAACTTCATCGCCGCGCATGACGGCATGACGCTGGCCGACATCGTCGCTTACGAGCGCAAGCATAACGAAGCCAATGGCGAGCAGAATCGCGACGGCCACAACGACAATCTGTCCTGGAACAACGGCGTCGAGGGCGAGACGGGCGACGAGGCGATCATCGCGGCCCGTTCCAGCGACCGGCGCGCCTTGCTCGCCACCCTTTTCGCCTCGCGCGGCACCATCATGCTGACGGCCGGCGACGAGTTCGGCCGCACGCAGAAAGGCAACAACAATGCCTATGCGCAGGACAACCGCATCACCTGGCTCGACTGGGTCGGCCGAGATGAGGCGCTTGAGAAGTATGCATCGTCGCTCGCTACGCTGCGCCGGGCCTTTCCTGCGCTGACGGATACGCACTTCCTGACCGGCGAGCCCGCCGACGGATCGGAAATCCCCGACGTCGCCTGGCTGACCGAGACCGGCGCGCCGCCCGGCGAGGCCGACTGGAACGATCCCGGCCGCCATCGCCTCGTCATGTTGCTCGGCGACAACGAGGGCGGCCGCCTTGCCGTGATGATCAATGGCGACCGCCGGCAATGCGTCTTCACCTTGCCCGCGCGGGATGGCTTCGAGTGGCTCCCGGCGGTCGAGACGCAGCCGGTCGATCTTGCGCGGCCGTTACCCGGCCGCAGTGTCGGTTTCATGATCGAGCGGCGTGCCGCTGGATCGGGCAACAGGAAGGGCTCGTGATGGCTGGCGACAATTCCGGGCCAGGGAGCGAATGGTGGCGCGGCTGCGTCATCTACCAGGTCTATCCGCGCTCCTTCCAGGACACGACCGGCAACGGCAGCGGCGACCTCAAGGGCATCACCGCGCGGCTCGCCCATATCGCTTCGCTCGGTGTCGACGCGGTCTGGCTGTCGCCCTTCTTCAAGTCGCCGATGGCTGACATGGGCTACGATGTGTCGGACTACCGCGATGTCGATCCGATGTTCGGGACGCTGGAGGATTTCGATGCGCTGGTCGCCGAGGCGCACCGGCTCGGCCTGAAGCTCATCATCGACCAGGTGATCTCGCATTCTTCCGACAAGCACGAATGGTTCGTCGAAAGCCGCGCCAGCCGCGACAACGCCAAGGCGGACTGGTACGTCTGGGCCGATGCGAAGCCGGACGGCAGCGCGCCCAACAATTGGCAATCGCTGTTCGGCGGTCCCGCCTGGGAGTGGGACGCCACCCGCCGGCAATATTACATGCACAATTTCCTGGCCGCGCAGCCGGACTTGAATTTCCACAACCCGGAGGTCCAGGACGCGCTGCTCGACACCGTGCGCTTCTGGCTGGAGCGCGGCGTCGACGGCTTTCGGCTCGATACGGTCAACTACTATGTCCACGACCGCTGGCTGCGCGACAACCCGCCTTTGGCCTCAAGCGTCGCCGGCACCAACGGTGCGACCAGCACCTATGCCTTCCAAGAGCATCTTTTCGACAAGACGCGACCCGAGAATCTCGACTTCCTGAAACGCTTCCGCGCGCTGCTTGACGAATATCCGGGCCGCGCCGCGGTCGGCGAGGTGGGCGACGAGGAGCGTTCGTTGCAGACGCTCGCCGCCTATGTCTCCGGCGGCGACAAATTGCAGATGTGCTACACGTTCGACCTGCTCAGCCCGCAATTTTCCGCCGCCCATGTGCGCGGCTGCGTCGAGGCGTTCGAGACGACCGCCCCGGACGGCTGGGTCTGCTGGGCCTTCTCCAACCATGATGTCGTGCGCCATGTCAGCCGCTGGACGCGGCCCGGCGAGAGCTCCGACGCGGTGGCGAAATTCTCGATCGCGCTGCTGTCATGCCTGCGCGGCTCGATCTGCCTCTATCAGGGCGAGGAACTGGGGCTGGAGGAGGCGGAGCTCGCCTATGAGGATCTGCGCGATCCCGTCGGCATTCGCTTCTGGCCGGGCGTGAAGGGCAGGGACGGCTGCCGCACGCCGATGGTCTGGGAAGCAGAGGCCGAGAATGCCGGTTTTTCGACGGCCAAGCCCTGGCTGCCGGTGCCGCAGGCGCATCGCGCCAGGGCGGTCGACGTCGAGAATGGCGAGGACCGTTCGGTGCTTGCCGCCTATCGGTCGATCCTTGCCCTGCGCAAAGCCCATCCGGCGCTGATCGAAGGCTCGATCCGCTTTCTCGATGCCGACGGCGATGTGCTCGCTTTCCTGCGCGTGCGCGACGGCGAAAGGCTGCTTTGCGTTTTCAATTTCTCGGCCGAGGCCACAGGTTGGGCGCTGCCCGCGGAGATCGGCGAGGCCGAGATAACGGCCTTTGACATCGACGCCGCCGGCGTTCTTACCGGTGTCGTCGAGGAGAGCGCGGTGGCGCTGCCGCCTCTGGGCAGTTTCGTCGGCAGAGTTGGCTGACGCTTGACCTACTGGACGAGCACCGAGCGACCGCAGGTCGCGCCGGTCACGCGCACATCGGCCTCGCCGACCCGGACGCCAAGCGCGCCGAGCACATTGTAGAGCAGGCTGTCCACCGGCGCGGTCACGCCGTTGAGCAGCGTCGTCACCGCCGGTTTCACCGTGCCGAGCAGGGCGGTCACGTCGAGGCCGAGCCCCAGCGCGTTGACCGAAAGCGACAGCTTGTTGACCAGCGATGTCGTCAGCGACTGCGTCAGGTTCTTCGTCGACACCGTCCTGATCGCCTTGTTGGCGATGTCGGTAGCGTTGTAGGTCAGTGTGGTCGGCGTCATGTTGGTGGCCGAGAAGGCCGACGATCCGGTGATCTGCAGCAGATTGAGGTTGATCAGCAACAGCTTGAGGCTGACATCCGCGATCTCCGCGTCGGAAAAGGTTTGCGGCTTGGTGAAGTCGGCGAAACCGCTGGCGCTGCTGTTGGCGAGATGGGCTGCGACCACGCCCGGCTGCGCGGCGATCGAGACCTTGATGCTGGAGGGGCCGGTCGGGCAGGTGATATCGGTCAGCTTGGCCTCCGCATAGGCGACTTCGACATTGAGCGGCAGGTTGACGGCAAGCAGGTTGATGCCGCCGCCGAGATTGGAATTGCCGAGCGTAACGCTGGCGTTGAGCTTGATGCGGGTCTGCGCCGTGCGCACCACGGTGCCGGCTTCTCCCACCGCCAGCCAGGCCGAGTTCTGCATCGGCTCGCCGATGGCGATGGCAAGCGTCGTCGATGCCAGCCCCGGTATGGTGGCGCCGAGATTGACCGCAACCTGGTTCGTGCCGTTGGCCAGAGCGGCGGCGGCGGTGAGCATGCTGAGCGCGCTGGCATCGACCGACAGCCCGGCCGGCTTTTGCCCGATGCCGAGATCGCCGACGGAGCCGAGATCGATGAGGGTGCTGAGCGGAATCTTGACGGTGTTGGTGGCGCTGGAAGCCATGGTCTGCAGGGCGATCTTGGCCGTGCGGTCCAACCCGGGCACGTTGGCCATGGCGGTGGCGATCTGGCCGATCGTCGCCTTGGAGGCGAGCACGTCGGAATAGCTCACACCGGTCAGGTGCAATTGCGTCGCCAGCGCATCGGTGAAGGAAAGAACGTCGACATCGGCCGATACCAGCGAATTGTAGTCCATCACGCTGAGCGAGATGTTGCCGCCGAGAAGGCCGCCGAGAAGCGCGTTGAGAATGCCGCCATTGAGGCTGGCAAGCCGCGAGCCGACCGAAAATGCCGCTTGCGGCTGCGCACTGGCGATTGCGGTCGTGCCAAGGGTGGGCGGCGCCATGATCGAGCCAGCGAAGTAGAGCGTGCCTCGCTTCTTCAGCGAAACCTGCACGGCATTGTAGGGCAGCTTGCCCGCCTCGAACCGGCTGCCGGCGGCAATGGTGCTGACGCCCGTGTAGCGGCCCGGCACGATCTGGACGACAGCCTTGGTGGCGGTCGGCGCCACAGTGGTGCCTTGTTGCTGTACGGCGACCGAGGTGATGCCATTGTCGGCGAGCGTCGTCAGCACCGCCTGCTGGGCATTGGTGATGTTCGCGGCCGCGGCGATGGCGGCAAGGTCGACGATCGACTGCGCGGCCCTGCGCTCGTTGTAGAGCGAGCCTTCGTCGATCGCGAAGGCGGTCAGGGCCAGCGCCACCGGCGCGCATAGCGCCGTCATGACGGCGAAATTCGCGCTACGGTCGGCGACGAGCCTACGCGTCGCCGCCATCAATCCCCCCTTGACGGGCATCATATGCCTCCGACACGGATCGTCGACTGGCGCTGGATCGTCGTGCCCGGCAGCGGCAGCGTCTTGAACAGGTTCCAGATCGGCAGGTTGCGTGCATCGTAGGTGACCGAAACCACGAACTGGCTGCCGTCGGCGACACTGTCCTGCGCGTTGACGGTCAGCTTGTTGGGATCGACGAAGGGATAGCCCGAGACGTCGTGTGCGATGAAATCGGTGACCAGCGCCTGTCGCTCGGTCTGGTTCAGGCCGGCAATCGCCGTGCGCGCCGCGTCGGCGGCGATCTGCTGCACGGAGTGGCTGGCGCCAAAATAGATTCCGTATGCAACCATGCCGAGCAGAAGCAGGATGAAGATCGGCGCAAGCATGGCGAATTCGATTGCCGATGTGCCCGTGGCGTCAGCCCGGAAACGACACCACGAAGCAGGGAATTTTCGGTTTTTCAGCATGATGCGGAGAATGCCAAAACCTGCCTGCAAAAACAGAAAACGCGTCGAACAACCGGCAGGTGTGCCAAGTTGAAGACAAGCTCTAAGCTTTAGTTTTCGCTGTTTTAGCGTGATGACGCTCACTCTGCGTCAAGCAGGCAATGGTTGAAATAAGATTTCCCTCTGTCTAGTCTCCTGCCACCAGCTGCCGGATGGGACCGGCGGCACGCCTGAAACGGGGCCGTTTCAACGGTTCCGGGGTGTCAAAACTTAAGAAGGCGCGGCTGAGGGGCTGCGCCGACAGGGAGAAACTTCATGCTGAAAAACATGCTGAAGGCGACGGCGTTCGCCACCACCATGGCTCTGGCCACAGGCTCCTTTTACACGCATGCTTTTGCCGAAACCGTCTACAACCGCGGGGCCGCTGCCGAGGCGGAAACGGTCGATCCGCACAAGACCTCGACGGTCTACGAAGCCGATATCATACGCGACCTGTTCCAGGGTCTCGTCATGCATGACCAGAAGACGAACCTCATTCCGGGCGCCGCCGAAAGCTGGACGGTCTCCGATGACGGCACTGTCTACACTTTCAAGCTGCGCAAGGACGGCCTCTGGTCGGACGGCACACCGGTGACGGCGGACGACTTCGTCTATTCGTTCCACCGGCTGGAAGATCCGGCCACCGCCGCGGAATACGCTTCGATGCTCTATCCGGTGAAGGGCGCCGAGGACTTCAACACCAAGAAAGGCAAGGCCGAGGATATGGGCGTGAAGGCGATCGACGCCAACACGCTTGAAGTCACGCTGAAGGCGCCGACGCCTTATTTCCTGGAGATGCTGACCCATCAGGCGACCTATCCGGTCAACAAGGCTTCCATCGACAAGCTCGGCGCCGACTGGATCAAGCCGGGCAAGCTGGTCTCCAACGGCGCCTATACGCTGGCAGAGTGGGTTCCCAATGACCATATGAAACTGGTCAAGAACCCGAAGTTCTGGGACGCCGCGAGCGTCAAGCTCGACGTGGTCAACTACATTCCGACCGAGGATCGCTCATCGGCGATGAAGCGTTTCGAGGCCGGCGAACTCGACAGCTATGGTGACCTGCCGACCGAACAGCTCGCCGATCTCAAAACCAAGTTTGGTGACCAGGTCCGCGTGGGGCCATATCTCGGCACCTATTATTATGCGATCAAGACCGACAAGGCGCCTTGGGACAATGTCGAACTGCGCAACGCCATCTCGATGGCGATCGATCGCGACTTCCTCGCCGAGAAGGTTTGGCAGAACTCGATGCTGCCTGGATATTCGATGGTGCCTCCGGGCATCGAGGGTTACACCCCGGCGCTGGCCAAATACGCGGACATGCCGCAGATCGACCGCGAGGATGAGGCCAAGAAGATCCTGGAGAAGCTCGGCTACACGCCCGAGCATCCGTTGAAGATGGAGATCCGCTACAATACTTCGGAAAACCACAAGAACACCGCGGTCGCCATCCAGGAACAGCTGAAGCCGCTCGGCGTCGAGGTGACGCTGCTCAACACCGATACCAAGACCCACTACGGCTTCCTCGAGCAGAAGGGCAATTACGACGTCGCCCGCGCCGCCTGGATCGCCGACTACAAGGATCCGGAGACGTTCCTCGGCATCTCGCGCAAGGCGAGCGGCAACAACTACTCGAACTACAACAGCCCGGCCTATGAGGCCGCCATGGACAAGGCAGCCGCCGCCGGCGGCAAGCCTGAGGAGCGCATGAAGGACCTCGCCGCGGCCGAGCGTATCCTCGTCGACGATGTCGGTGAGATCCCGTTGCTCTACTACAGCTACCACGACATCGTGTCCTCGAAGCTGCATGGCTTCGACGACAACGTCATGGACATCCACCCGTCCCGCTTCATCTCCAAGGACTGACAAGTAACCTTGGCCGTGCCGCCGCTCCTTTTTGGGAGCGGCGGCCGCGGTCTGTCGTCGTGCCGGGCCGAAAGTCGGGTTGGATTTTCAGGCTGCCCGGTGCGAAGATCAGAGATGCCAGCGCGCCACGGTCTCGTCTGGAGAGCTGTCGCCCTGGCTGAAGCGGGGCGCCGATGCTGCGTTATGTCTTCCGGCGGCTGTTGACCGCCATACCGACGCTATTCGTGATCGTGACGGTGGCGTTCTTCCTGATCCGCGTCGCGCCAGGCGGCCCGTTCAACCAGGAACGGGGCCTCAGTCCCGAGATCAGGGCCAATCTCGAAGCCCAGTTCGGCCTCAACGATCCGCTCTGGCTGCAATATGTCCATTATCTCGGCAATCTTTTGCGCGGCAGTTTCGGCCCGAGCTACAATCTGCCGGATTTCACCGTCACCGAACTCTTCGCCAAGGGCCTGCCGATCTCGGTGCAGATCGGAACCTCGGCGCTGGTGCTGGCGCTGCTGCTCGGCTCCATCCTCGGCACGATCGCGGCACTCAACCAGAACAAGCTTGCCGACTATTCGGTGATTGCCTTGGCAACCGCCGGCAGCACCATCCCGACCTTCGTCACCGCCCCGGTGATCCAGCTCGTCTTCGGGCTTTCCTGGAAGCTGTTGCCGATCGGCGGTTGGGGTGACGGCGCCTTGATCAACAAGGTCGGCCCGGTGCTGACGCTCGCCTTGCCGCAGATCGCCATCGTCGCGCGGCTGATGCGCGGCTCGATGATCGAGAGCCTGCGCTCGCACCATATCCGCACCGCCCGCGCGCTCGGCCTCTCCGACTGGTCGGTGGTGGTCAAGCACGCGTTGCGCGGCGCCGTGCTGCCGATCGTCTCCTTCACGGGTCCGGCGGCCGCCGCGCTCCTGACCGGCTCGATCATCGTCGAGACAATCTTTTCCATTCCCGGCGTCGGCCGCTACTTCGTCGATGCGGCGCTTAACCGCGACTACACGCTGGTCATGGGAACCGTGGTGGTGATCGCGCTCTTCACCATCGTTTTCAACCTGATCGTCGACCTGCTCTACGCGGTCGTCGATCCGAGGGTGCGCTATGACTGAACTTGCCGTCGCCGTGCCAGAGCCGATCGTCGGCCGCTCACTCTGGGGCAATGCCTGGGCGCGGCTCAAGCGCAACCGCGCCGCCATGCTCAGCCTCTATTATCTGGCTTTCATCGCCGTCATCAGCGTGTTCGGCCCTATGGTCGTGCCGCATGAATACACCACCATCTATGGCGATTATGTGCGCACGCCGCCCAGCCTCTCGGCCTATCCGAAGCCGGACATGATCCAGGGGGCGCTGGGCGACGCTATCAAGCGCATGCGCGCCGACATCAAGGAATGGCACCAGGACGGCAATCGCGTCATCGTCACCATCACCGCGACCAAGCCCATCGACGACCGCAACATCCGCTATCTCGACCGCTCCGACGCCTTCGACGACACCAGGATCGAGAACAAGTCGCCCGACGGCCGCGAAATGACGATGAGCTCGGCCGTGAAGCAGCAATATTTCTTCTTCGGCACCGACAACACCGGCCGTGACCTGCTCTCGCGCACGCTGATGGCCGGACGCATATCCCTGGCGATCGGCCTGCTTGCCGGTGTCGTCGCTGGTGTCATCGGAGTCATCTACGGCGCGACCGCGGGCTTCGCCGGCGGCAGGGTCGACGAGGTGATGATGCGCATCGTCGACGTGCTCTATTCGCTGCCCTTCATCTTTTTCGTCATCATGCTCGTGGTGTTCTTCGGCCGCAACTTCGTGCTGATGTTTCTGGCGGTGGGCGCTGTGCTGTGGCTCGACATGGCCCGCATCGTGCGCGGCCAGGCGCTGTCGATCCGTCGGCAGGAATATGTCCAGGCGGCGGAAGCCATGGGCGTCGGCCAGCGCGGCATCCTCTTGCGTCACGTCATTCCGAACCTGCTCGGACCGGTGGTCATCTACATGACGTTGCTGGTGCCGCAGGTCATCATCCTGGAAAGCTTCCTCTCTTTCCTCGGCCTCGGCGTGCAGGAGCCGATGACCAGTTGGGGCGTGCTGATCTCGGTCGGCGCCAAGAACATCGGCTACGCCAACTGGCTGCTCCTGTTCCCGGCCTTCTTCCTCGTCTCGACACTGTTCGCGCTGAATTTCGTCGGCGACGGTCTGCGCGACGCGCTCGATCCCAAGGATCGATGACGATGGGGACCGCTGACATGACCGCTCCCGAAACGATCCTCAGCGTCAAGGACCTGCGCGTCCGCTTCCAGACCCTCGACGGCACCGTCGAGGCCGTCAAGGGCATCAACATCAAGGTCAATGCCGGCGAGACGGTCGCCGTCGTCGGCGAATCCGGCTCCGGCAAGAGCCAGACGATGATGGCGGCGATGAGCCTGTTGTCCTCCAACGGCGAGGCCACCGGCCAGGTCGACTATCGCGGCCGCAATCTTCTGGAGATGACCAAGAGCGAGCTCAACAAGGTGCGCGGCCGCAAGATCAGCATGATCTTCCAGGAGCCGATGACCTCGCTCGATCCGCTCTACACCATCGGTAACCAGCTGATGGAGCCGATCCGCCGGCACCGCGGGCTTTCCGCGCCGGCTGCACGGGAAGAAGCGCTGAAGCTCTTGAGGCTGGTGCACATACCCGATCCCGAGCGGCGGATGAAATCCTATCCGCACGAGATGTCGGGCGGCCAACGGCAGCGCGTCATGATCGCCATGGCTCTGGCCAACGATCCCGACATCCTGATCGCCGACGAGCCGACGACGGCGCTCGACGTCACCATCCAGGCGCAGATCCTGATGCTGCTGGCAGAGTTGCAGCGCAAGCTCGGCATGGCGATCGTCTTCATCACCCACGATCTCGGCATCGTGCGCCGCTTCGCCGATCGCGTCTATGTCATGCGTCAGGGCGAAGTGGTGGAGGAGGGCCAGGCGGAAGCGCTTTTTGCCAATCCGCAGCATGCCTACACCAGGATGCTGCTCGCGGCCGAGCCGACCGGCAGCAAGGCGCCGCCGCCGGCCAATTCGCCGGTGCTGCTCGAGGGCCGCAATGTCGAGGTCGTCTTCAAGATCGGCGGCGGCTTCCTCGGCGGCGAGCCGCTGATGCTGCGCGCGGTGGACAAGATCTCGGTCCGGCTGAAGCGCAACCAGACCATCGGCATCGTCGGCGAGTCGGGCTCGGGCAAGTCGACCCTTGGCCGCGCGCTGTTGAGGCTGCTCCCCAGCGATGGCGTCATCCGCTTCGGCGACCGTGACATTTCCGAGGCGGACCGCCAGGCGATGCGGCCGCTGAGGCGCGAATTGCAGCTCGTCTTCCAGGATCCGTTCGGCTCGCTGTCGCCGCGCATGACCGTCGGCCAGGTCATCACCGAGGGCCTTTTGGTGCATGAGCCCTCGCTCACCGGCAAGCAGCGCGACCAGCGCGCCGTCGAGGCGCTGCGCGAGGTTGGCCTCGATCCCAACGCGCGCAACCGTTACCCGCACGAATTCTCCGGCGGCCAGCGCCAGCGCATCGCGATTGCCCGCGCCATGATCCTCATGCCGAAAGTGGTGGTGCTGGACGAGCCGACCTCGGCGCTCGACCGCTCGGTGCAGAAGCAGATCGTCGAGCTGCTGCGCAAGCTGCAGGCCGATCACGAACTGTCCTACCTCTTCATCAGCCATGACCTCGCGGTGGTGCGCGCCATGGCCGATTACATCATCGTCATGAAGCAGGGAAAGATCGTCGAGGAAGGGCCGACGCAGGAGATATTCGACAATCCGCGCGAAGCCTACACCCAGACGCTGATGAACGCCGCGATCGATTCGACACGGTTCCGCATCAGCGCTTGAAGCCGGTCCGGTCCGGCTCGCCTCACTGCGCGGAGGGGCACCTTTGCTTTCGCGTCGCGACGATCACCTGCTGCTGTTGCTGCAGCCTGTCGATCCGGGCGGTTTCGCGGTTGGCGACCGCCGTCTTCACGCGCTCGCCGCCAAGCAACCACGTTGGCACGGAGGTATTGGCGACCTTGCCGCGGGCGATTGCGGTGCGTGAAATATCGGTCGCGGTGTCGCCGACCGCATTGTTGAGCTCGGGGCAGTTCATCTTTTCGTATCTCGCCGGGCTGATCGACGCCGTGGTCGACGAGCAGCCTGCGGCGAGCAGCAGAATGGCGGTCAACATGAGCGGCAAGGCTGTCATCGGCATGAATTTCATTCTTGCTCCTCGGTCGACGCGGTGACGGCGCCAAGCCCAGCATAGCCGCCTCGGGCCATCTTGTCTCAATTGGCGGCCTCGAATCCTCTGCTGCGCGCCCGAAGGTCGTCCAGTTGATCACAGAGTCCGGCATCTTCCCCGTGCTCGATCTTGCGGCAGAAGAACGCTCCGGACTTGAGGATATCCGGAAGATCGGTGCGGGTCAGGAGCTTGGGAAAGCGGCCATTCTCGTCCGTCGCGGTGTAGCGCAGATTGTCGGTCGCGCGGTTGCCCCAGTATTTGCTGTTGCGCAAAAGCATATGGGGCTCCATCTCGTCGGGGATTGCCGTCCACGCAAAGAACCGCTTGATCTCGGGGTCGAGCATTCCTTGCACAACTGTCTCGATCGCTTTGCGGGTGAGCGTGAACCACTGCGAACCGAATGTGGGCAGCAGACCGGCCGGGAGCTTTCGGTCAATGCCCAGCGCGCCTTGCAGGCGGATGCTCGACAGGCGTTTGCGGCGGGACGATACCAGCCGTTCATATGGCCAATAGCAGGAGAACCTGTTGCTGAGATTGTCGGGTGTTTCGCCTGGCAGTCCTTCATGCGTGACCAGGACGTATTCTTGCGGATGGTTCTGGTGAAGATATGCCGCGAAGTCGTCGATGCTTCGCACAGGATAATCGGACCCGCTTAGCAGCGAACCATACAGGAATGGGTGATCGAGCAGGCGCCGCAGGGCCTGGAGGGTCGCCTCGACGATAGAGTAGCCTCCCCACCGGCAGGCCACCATGCTGAACACGTCCACGTTCGGCAGGTCGGAAAGTCGGTTCTGAAAGCTGGCAATTGCCGGAGCGCCAACCCTCGTATCGAGATGGACGACGATCCTGTCCTGTGGCCGCGAGATCGCCCGGATCAGCCGCTCGGTGTGACCGAGTTGGCGGTGAGCCAGGATGACAAAGCCCAGTCCTATATCGGTTGGATCACTTGGCACGATTTCTCTCGCCTCCATGCCGCGCGCACAGCCCTTACCGACCCTTCGGGCCATCCGCAACGGGTTCGTCGCCGCCGGCGCCGATGTTCAGAAATTCGTGGCGGAAGCGATAGCTGCGGGAGCATTCCTTAGGGCGCGACGCGGACAGCTGCGATCTGGCTCTTTAGACCTCGGATAGATTTTGCCGGTATTGATCGGAGAAAAGGAGCACGAAGGTCATGACCGAAATCTGGCGCTCACTCCTCGCTAATCTTGCCCTTGTCTCCATCCTGGTCGTCGCCTGGGACCTTGTGGCCGATTTTACCGGACGCCTTCCGCGGCTGATACAGTCGCTGTTACTCGGCATGGTCATGTGCGCCGGTTCGGTCATCTCCATGGCGACGGCTTTGTCCGTCTCGGGCTTCGTCGTCGATCTGCGGGCCGCCTTCATTGGCGCGGCCGCCTTCTTCGGCGGATGGCCGGCAATGTTCGTCGCGACCGCCGGCTCCATTGCCTATCGCGCCTATCTTGGCGGGCAGGGCACGAGTGTGGGCATCATGAGCATCCTGATCACGGCTGTCGCTGGGCTGGCTTGGCACCATGTCGTCGCGGTCCGCTCGCGTACTATGCTCGACATACTCGGCCTCGGCGTGACGGTCGCGCTTGCCGGGCTGATCACGCTTGTGGTCATTCCCCAGCAGGTCCTCGCAGGCTTCCTTCAGCAGAGCACGCTCCCGTCCGTGGTGTTCCGGTTCATCGGCACCTTCATCATCGGCGTGTTGCTCGATCGGCAGCAGCGGCGTCGCGATCTCACCATGTCCAACATGATCTACCGTGCCATGGTTCGCGAGCTGCCGGATTGCCTCAACGTGAAGGATGCCGCCGGCCGCTTCGTCGTTGCAAACCCGGCCACCGCCGAAATGATGCGCGCAGCCTCACCGGAGGACCTTATCGGCAAGACGGATTTTGATTTCTATCCGAAGGATGTCGCCGAGCGCTTCAGGCAGGATGAATTAGGTCCACTGGAAACGGGGCAGACACTGCGCATCGACCAGCCCGCGCTTTTCCCGGACGGCAGCCAGGGCTGGCTCTACACCTTGAAGGCGCCCTTTCGCGACGAGACCGGCAAGGTCGTCGGCGTCATCACCTACAACCGCGACATCACCGAGCAAAAGAAAAACGCGCAGCTCAAGAACGACTTCATCTCGACCGTCAGCCACGAACTGCGCACGCCGTTGACATCCATTCGCGGCTCGCTCGGGCTGATCGCGGCGGGCGTCGCGGGCGAATTGCCGCCCAAGGCCGCCAATCTCGTCAACATCGCCCACAACAACAGCGAGAGGCTGGTCCTTCTCATCAACGACATCCTCGACATGGAGAAGATCGAATCGGGCGTCATCAGCTTCAAGATCAAGCAGATGCCCCTGCGTCCGGTCCTGGAGCAGGCCATCGCCGCCAGCTCCAATTACATGGCCGAGAGCAGGATACGCATCGTCCTCGTCGACGATGCGCCGCGCGCGGAGGCCAATATCGACCCTGACCGCCTGCACCAGGTGATGGCGAACCTCCTGTCCAATGCGATCAAGTTCTCCGATCACGGCGGCACCGTGATGGTGAAGCTGCAGCGCCGCGATCGCGACATGCTGCGCGTCTCCGTGATCGATCAGGGCGCCGGCATTCCCGAAGCGTTCCGCAGCCGCATATTCGGCAAGTTCGAGCAGGCCGACGCGTCAAGCACCCGCAGGAAGGGAGGAACCGGTCTAGGCTTGAGCATCGTCAAGACCATCGTCGAAAAGCTGGGCGGCGCTGTTTCCTTCGAAACGGAGGAAGGCAAGGGAACGTCGTTTCACGTCGACCTTGCCGAAGCGCAGAGGCAAGAGGCGAAACCGGTCCTTGTCGAGCGCCGGTCGAAGAAGCGCGATCGCCGCCTGCGTGTCCTGATTTGCGAGGACGAGCCCGATGTCGCCGCGGTGATCGCAGCGCTTCTCGAAGCGGAAGGCTTCTCAAGCGACGTCGCCCCCGACATCGACACCGCCAAGGCGCTGCTCAACTCCCGCGATTACGTGGCGCTGACGCTCGACATCAAGCTGGCGGGGGAATCCGGCATCAAGCTCTTCCATGATATCAGGGCGTCGAAGGTCAATTCCGACATTGCGGTCATCGTCATCTCCGCCGTCGCCGACGAAGCCAGACGCTCGCTGAACGGCACCGCCGTCGGCATCGTCGACTGGCTGGAGAAGCCTGTGGATCCGAAGCGTCTTCACGCCGCTTTGGCAAAGATCGTCGGCCGCAGGGTCGAGCTGAAGCCGAAGATCCTACATGTCGAGGACGACGAGGGCGTGCTTGCGGTGATGTCGGAGGGTTTGGGTTCGGGTGTCTCGATTATCTCGGCGAAAACGCTGAAGGACGCGCAGCAGGCAATCGCGAACCATCGCTTCGATCTGGTCATCCTGGATATCGCGCTCCCCGACGGATCGGGGTTGGACCTGCTTGCCGATCTGCCGCTCGAAACAGGGGTCATCGTGTTTTCGGCGGCGGAGCTGGACGACAAGCTGGGCGATCGGGTCCAGGCGATCATGACCAAGACCAAGGCGTCGGAGATCGACGTCGCGAAGCTGGTCAGGAACATGTTGGCTTCGGCCCGCGAGGGCGCCGAGGCCACCGCGCAAGCCAAGGAGTAACCCTTATGCCGGCAAGAATCCTTTATGTGGACGACGAGGACGATATCCGCGAAATTGCCCAGATGTCGCTGGAGCTTGAGCCGGAATTCGAGGTGCGGTCCTGCGCTTCAGGCGCCGCGGCGCTGGTCGATGCGGCGACATGGCGACCCGATCTCATCCTGCTCGACGTGATGATGCCGGACATGGACGGACCGGAAACGCTGAAGCGCCTGGCCGCGTCGCCGCCGACGGCATCGATACCCGTGGTGTTCATCACGGCGCGCACCCAGACCCATGAGGTCGAACGCTATCTGAACATGGGCGCGGTGGGCGTCATTGCCAAACCCTTCGATCCGCTGGCGCTTGCCGGTGAAGTGAGGAAGCTGCTTGCCTCGCGCGGCGGTGGCCCGGCGAACTAGTCGGAGACAGCGCCGAGAAGCTTGCCGGCAAGCTCCGTCTGGTGTTTACGCCTCCTATACCATGCGCCGATATTCATCTACTGATTGCATCGAAATGCGGCCGCCGCGAATCAGCCTGTCTATGATTGAGCAGCAATTGGTCGGCTCGGGTGACTGTGCGCACCTGGTTTCAGGGGCGCGGTTCATGGTTGGTTACTCCGGGGGGCGACGGAACCGGAGCAGGACTGGTGGATGGAGCAAAGGCAAGAATTCTGATCTGCGATGATGACCCGTTGCTGCTCGAGCTGATGGAATTCAGGTTGAGGGCGAAGGGATACGATGTCGTCAAAGCGGTCGACGGGGCGGAGGCGCTGGAGAAGGCGCGGCAGGACGCTCCGGACGTCGTCGTGCTCGACGCGATGATGCCGAAGGCCGACGGCCTGGAGGTGCTGGCGCGCATCAAGGGCGACCCAGCCTTGTCCGACACGCCGGTGGTCATGCTGACGGCCCGCAAGAGCCAAAAGGACATTGTCTCGGCCCTGGACAAGGGCGCCGACGACTATCTGGTGAAGCCGTTCATTCCCGAGGAGCTTCTGGCCCGGCTGGCGCGTCTCATCGCGCGCAAGAGCGGGAAGCGCTGATGCGGCGCGGCCGGCGCTTGAGCTTTGCCGCATGCCTGATCCTGGCCGTTGCCGCCGCTCCGTCCGCGTCGTTGGCGCAGACGGTGGACGATCTCTACGCTTCGGCCGTCAAGGCGAGGCAAGCGCAGCATTTCGACGAGGCCGCCGACCTCTTGAGGCGCGCGCTGACGCTCAAGTCCGACAATGCCGACGCGCTGGTCCAGCTTGGCTTCACCGAGCTCGGCCGCAACGATCTGACGGCGGCGCGCGATGCTTTTTCCAAGGCCCTTGCCGTCGCTCCGGCCTATCGGGATGCCTCCTTCGGCATGGCCGAGGTCGAGTTTCGCTCCGGTAATCTGGATACCGCTCTGCTGCTGGCCGAGCAGGTCGCACAAGCCGACCCGACCAATGCCGACGCCGCAGCCCTTGTCGAGAACATCCATAAGTCGAAGCAGGCGGCGGCCAGCAAACCTAAAGCGGCTGCCACGGCTCCGGCGGCGGTGAAGAAACCGCATCGCCGGCCCGATCCTGTTCCCGGCCTGATGGAAGAGGGCAGGCGCCTGCGCCAGGCAGGCAAGCTGCCGGAGGCAGAGGCGGTCTATCGCCGCGCCCTCAAGCTGGCGCCGAAGGATACCGACATCCTGGTCGCGCTTGGCCTTGTCGTTGGCACCAGCCAGCGCTTCGACGAAGCCGGGCAGTTCTTCGACCGGGCGCTGGCCATCAAGCCGGGCCTTCTCGATGCCAGGCTGGGCAAGGTACGCCTGGCGATCTGGCAAGGCGACACGCCGCACGCCCGCGTGCTGGTCGAGGGCGTGCTGGCGACCTCGCCGGACAATGTCGAGGCGCTCGACCTCGACGGCAAGATCGCCCTGCTCGAGGCCGATTACACCAGGGCCGAGCAGTCATTCCAGCGCGTGTTGGCGCTGGAGCCGAAGAATGCCGAGGCGCTGGTGGGGATCGGCGATGTGCGCCGCGCCGCGGGTGACGACGAGGCCGCGCGGCAGGCCTATCATCAGGCGCTTGCCATCGAGCCGGGCTCAGCCGACATCGAGCAGAGGCTCTCCGTGCCGCCGCCGCGCAAATGGCGGCTCGACCTCGGCAGCGAGGTGAGCGATCTCACCAATGGTCTGGGCGATTGGACCGACAGCTCGGCGGGTCTTGCCTATCGGCTCTCGCCGCGCACGACGATCTCCGGCCACACCAGGCTGGCGACCCGTTTCGGCCGCACCGACTTCCAGATGGAGGGCCGCATCGACCGGGCGTTCACGCCGGTCTTCTCCGCCTATGCGCTCGCGGCAGTGACGCCGGATGCCGACTTCCTGGCCCGCTATTCGATCGGCGCGGGCGCGTCCTGGCAGGTCGTGGCGCCGGCAAAGGCGTTCGGCCCGCTCTCGCTCAACATCGATGCCCGCTACGACGACTTCGCCGACACCAGCGTCACCAGCATCCAGCCTTGGATCCAGGGCTACGTCCTCGACGGCCGCCTGGGCCTCTCCGCCCGCTGGGTGCATGCGCAGGACGACATCGGCACGCGCGCCGACGGCTATGTGCTCCGCGCCGACCTCGCGGTGACGCCACGCTTCAACGTCTTCGCCGGTTATGCCGACGCGCCCGAGATCGATGACGGCGCGCTGGTGCCGACGCGCACCGTGTTCGGCGGCTTTTCCTTCGACGTCAGCGACCCGCTGACGCTGCGCGCCAGCATCGCGCACGAAGAACGCCCGACCTTCGACCGCAACATATTCGGCCTCGGCCTGACGGCGCGGTTCTGACCATGTGGTATATCTGGGACCTCTCGATATTGCTGAGCGCACTGTCGCTGGCGATCATGCTGCTCCTGATCGCGCGCCGTGTGCTGCAGGAACGCCGGGGCAGGGCGGCGGCTGACCAGCGGCGCCAAGTGCTGACGGCGCTGATCGCCTTTACCGAAAGCCGCGATCGCGAGGCCTTGAAGGCGACGGTGCTTGGCGTGCCGGCAGGCGTGGCGATCGATGCCGGCTTCGAGTTCATTGCGCTGCTGCGCGGCGAGGAGAGGGACGACGTGCTGGTCGCCTTCAACGAATGCGGCCTGCCGGCGCGTGTCGCCAGGCAGCTGCGCAAAGGCAACATCGCTGAGCGCATCCACGCCGCCGAGATGCTGGCATCGCTGGGTTCGGACGATGCCTCGGCAAACCTGCTAGCAGCACTCGCCCAGGACCGCGCGCGCGAAGTCAGGATCGCGGCGGCCATCGCGCTCTGCGATCTGGGCAGCCTGCCCCTGCTCGGCACAGCGCTGGACTTCATCGGCGTGGCGGGGCAGCGCTCGCGCCGGCTGATCGAGCTGTTCCGGCGCTTTCCGCGTTCGCGCTTCAACGAGCTTGCGGTCCACGCGTCGCGTGCGGACGCCTCGCCCTTTGTCAGGGCGGCCGCGATCGACGCGCTTGCCCATGCCGGCGGCTTCGGCTTTGCCGATTTCTTCGCCGGCCTGACCGGCGATGCCGCGCCCGAGGTTGTCGCCGCCGCGTTGCGGGCGCTGGGCCTGACTGGTCACGGCCAGGCGCCGGCCATCCTGAAGCGCGCCATGGCCAACGACGACTGGGACGTGCGCGCCGCCGCCGCCGAATCCGCGGGGCGCCTCGGATTGCCCGAACTCGCCGCACCGCTCTCCAGGCTCTTGGACGACGAGGTCTGGACCGTGCGCTACGCCGCCGCCAACGCGCTGCGGTCCTTCGGCCAGCCGGGAGAATTGCTGCTGCGCGAGATCGCCGCCAGTGAGGTTTCGCGCAGCCAGCGCACCGCTTCGCTCATCCTTGCCGAGGGGCCGGCCGCATGATCGCCGACTGGAGCCACGAGGTCGTTCTTGCCGCCACCATCCTGTCCTGGTTCATCATCGGGGCTGGGCTGGCGCAGACGACCGTCTACCTCCTGCAGCTCGTCTTCGCCGGCTATGCGCTGTCGAAGCGTCCGCCGGTGGCGCGCTCGGCGCTGCTGTGGCAGCGCTATGGCGACATCGCGCCACCGATCGCGCTCTTGGTGCCGGCCTATAACGAGGCGCTGAACGTGGTCGAGAGTGTGCATTCGATGCTCGCGCTCGAATATCCCAATTTCGAGGTGGTCGTCATCAATGACGGCTCGAAGGACGACACCTTGCAGCGGCTCATCAAGGCTTTCAAGCTGGTGAAGTTCCACCGGCCCTACGAGGAGGCGCTCGCGCACCAGCCGATCCGTGGCCTCTATTCCTCGCCCATGACCGAGCGGCTGTTCGTGGTCGACAAGGAAAACGGCGGCAAGGCCGATGCCCAGAATGCCGGCATCAATGTCTGCCGCGCGCCGCTCTTTTGCGTCATCGATGGCGACTCCATCCTTGAGCCCGATGCGCTGATGCGCGCCGCCCAGCCTTTCATCGACGACCCCGAGCGCACCATTGCCGTGGGCGGCACGATCCGCATCGCCAATGGCTCGAGCATCGAGGCGGGCAGGGTGCGCGAAATCCACCTCCCGCGCCGGCTGCTGCCTTTGTTCCAGGTGGTCGAATATCTGCGCGCCTTCCTCATGGCGCGGCTGGCCTGGAGCAGCATCAACACGCTGATGCTGGTGTCCGGCGCCTTCGGCATGTTCCGCCGCGCGGAAGTGGTGGCGGTTGGCGGCTTCACCAAGGGTTCGATGGGCGAGGACCTCGACCTCGTCATCAAGCTGCACCGCCATATGCGCGATAAAAAGCGCAAATACCGCATCCAGTTCATCCCTGAGCCGGTGTGCTGGACCGAGGCGCCGGAAACCCTGAGCGTGCTCGCCCGCCAGCGCTCGCGCTGGCAGCGCGGCGCGCTCGAATGCTTCTTCCGCTACCGTTCGATGCTGTTCAACCCGCGCTATGGCCGCGTCGGCTTCCTCGGCTTTGGCCACATCCTGATCGTCGACGTGCTGGGGCCGGTGGCGGAGGTGCTGGGCTATGTCCTAATCCCGGCCTTCTGGCTGCTCGGCATCCTCTCGGCCGAATATCTCTTGGCTTTCACCGCTCTCATCTTCACCTATGGCGTCTGCGTCAGCGTCTGCTCGCTGATCCTGGAAGAGGCCGAACTGCAGCGCTTCCCTCGCGCCAGGGACCTCGCCGTGCTGACGGTCGCCGCCGTGATCGAGAATTTCGGCTACCGCCAGCTCAACAATTTCTGGCGCGTGAAAGGCTGGTGGCAATATCTGCGCGGCAACCAGGGTTGGGGCGAGATGACCAGGACCGGTCTCGGCGCCGCCAAGAAATAGGCGCGGCCGGCGGCCTCAGGCCGGGGCAATTCCAGGAAAAGTGTGCAACGGTTGGGTTCGGCGCCTTCGCCATAACCTTCCGTCCGGAATTGCAAAAAAACAAAGGGTCACGCCAGCGTGCGCTCAATCTCCGCGATCAAGCCATCGAGCGCCGCGCGCACGCTCGCGCCATCCGCCTGCTCTATAAGCAGCGTCTCCAGCGCCGAAGCCCGCGCGCTGATCTCCGTGAAGCCGAACGTGCCGGCCGCGCCGGCGAGCGAGTGGGCGAGCCGGGTAAGCGAGTCGTTGCCGGGAAGGGGAGCAGCCTGATGCGCGATGGCCTTCAGCTCGGCGAGCTGATCGACGCACCTGGCGAGGAAACGTTGACGCAACGGGGCGAAGGGATCGGTGGGGATGGGGGGTGCTCCTGGGTGGTTGGAGGCGGTATTCAAGCAAAAAGCGGGGTGGGGTGGAATGGAGAGTGAGGATGTTGCTGGGCCTCTGACTTGGGCCTGGCCCGCGAGTACCTAAGACAAGCCTTAGGAGGCAACGTCTGCGGTTAACGCTTGTTTCCACTGCCTTTCAGATACTCCTGGTAGAAGGTCTTGCGGTGCAACATCAAAGCTCAAACGGCCATGGACAGAGGTAAAATTCGATGCTTGAAGCCCAGCCCAAAATAGCGCCATACTCTTATCTGCTGTGCAAAGCATTACATGCTCATTTGGAAAGAGTGCAAATATGTGCATCAGAAGCTCAAGCGCTCGGAGGTCTGATAGAGCGTTATACGTATCCGCTTGCGAGTAACGGTTGTCGAATTTTAGCAAGCGTCTAGCCGGGCTCTTTCCCCCTGGAACGACAACGGTGCTAAGTGCCGCGACCACAGCGAGCGACGTTCTTGTAACGCCACTTGCGTCGGCTGCGGCAAGAACGTCGTCCCATCGCGCTTGTACGTCCCTGCGACCGATCGGTGACTTGAGTTTTGAGTTAAGGCGCGTAAGGAAGTCGTGTTTGCGTGCCATGCCAGGTTGAGTATCTTGGATTAGTCCCAATACGCCCTTGAGACCTTGCGCATCAGATGCAACCAGAATCGCTTTCGGTAGAGCCGATCGGAGCTTGGAAACCGCTTCGTGGAGATGTCCTTCTATCGTCTCTGGCTCTGGATTTTGTCCTCTGTCTCCCTCAAGAACGAAGAGCAAAGGATTGATGCGAATAGCGCTGTCGGCGAACAGGTCGATGAAGTCAGGATCGGCGTCAGGCTTAGAAAGTCCACCTCTTAAGCGGTTGTTAAGTTCAGCCACGACGCAACGGTCCGGGAACACGATGGAATTGTCTTTGAGCGCCATTGCTGAAGGCAGCCATCCCCCTCTGACAAGGCCGATGGATTTAGACGTAAAGCGGCTTTCCAACTTTGTAGTGAAACGCCCGTCTTGTCCGACCTCGACTCCCTTGATGTTGCTGCTAACGACTTTGCCTCTTCCATGAAGAGGAATATGCAGCGGTCCGTGCAGAATGGCTTCGTGCAGTTCAGCGTAACCTAAAGGGTCGAACACAACGTCCGAGAACTCAATTTCTCTGGCGAGAGAGCCATCCGGGCGCGCTTCCTCTCTTACTCTAAGCATACTCCTCGATCGATCGTCGATTGACTGAGTCATTTTCCACGTCGTTTGCCGAATAGAGTCTGGATCGGTCGAGAACTTGCCGCCCTGTCCTATTGTAACAGAATCGCCTGCAATTGGCGGACAGCGCACACTTTCTGAGGTTTCGCGCGTAGCGGATCTAGTTCGTGATTCGCTCCAGTATTGACCTAACCTCCAGGCTCTTGGACGAACTGTCGTCAGCAAGGAAGGTGCTCAGGCTGCTGCGGCAGAAGTCGATAACTTGGCTAAGGTCCTTACCAATGCCGAGGTACGCTTCCAGATCACCCTCCTTCAGAACAAACGTGCCGTGCATGGCCTCAGCGTCGATATACGTCTCCCAATCGGCGTTTCGCTCCTTAAAATCCGCTATGGCTTGAGGAGTTTTGAGCGACAGACCTTTCTCGCTGGGGTAATGCAAGTTCACGAGATAATCGAAATCGGCGATCGCGAACACGCTCAGTCCAAAGCTTGTGAAGAGGCTGTGCCATTTGACGAATTCGCCCTTCCCGCCAATGTGCAGAACCGCGATCTCTTGGTCAAGACGACGGTAGCGATCCTGAATGATGGCTCTCACAAAGTAACGGTCGGTATCGCCCTCAACCAAAATTACTTTCTTCGCGAAGAAAGCGTAGGTCGACCTGGAGTTATCGAGAATCTTAATCAGGCTCTTTTGGTCGGTCGTGAGGGTAGGTGAGAATATCGCCGTGTGCCCGCTGGTATCCAATGAAAATCGACGAACCGAGTTAATCGTGCCCGAATTAATCAAGGACTCCGAGTGCGTAACGAGGATGTATTGGCAATTCTGCGTCTGGTTCAACCCACGTAGAACCTGAAGGTACTCGTGCTGAAATTGGTAGTGAAGATGGATTTCTGGCTCGTCGATAATGACGACGCCACCCTTTAGCTCGCCGCGTCCATATGCCTCTAGAACGAGATGGATGATCGCTTTCTGTCCGGCACTCAAGCTGTTGATGTCGCCGACGGGTCGATTTCGGCGAATGTCGTAGAATTGGAAGCTGTATTGCCAGGTTCGCAGGTCAAGCAGTTGGATCTGGCAACGCAGGCTAACGACACGAAGCCGTTCGTTGATCGATCTGATGAAGGGAAGGTCGTTTGCCTCTTGCTCGCACTCTTCTTGAGACTTCGCCTTTGGCATCAGACCGAAATGTCGCTCCGCGACCTGAAGCCTAACTAATGCAAAGATCGGAGGCTCGCCTTTCTCGATTGCGTTCAGACTGCGACTGTAATCTTGGTTCCGGATTTGTTGAATCTGCTGCGACGCGGGTGCGCTGCCCAGCGAAATAGAAGGTTGGAATGCGTGGTAGTTGCGGTAACTGCTGATGAGAGTGAATGATTCAAACAACGGATGGATCGTGCTGTCTACGTGAATCAAATTATGCAGTAAGATGATTTCTTTAAAAAAGTGATAATCCCTTAGGTACGTGAAGCCGAAATCATTTTCATCTACTTGATGATGAACGGAAAATGTTCCGGCCGATCGGTTAAGGATTACATCGATTACATATATTTCTTTAATATTGCCGTTATCGTTGATAGAATGATTGGAGAAAGACGAAAATGTCTCAGTAATTCTTGTGAGATTAGTTCTAATATTGTCTATGTTGTCACGATCGATATCATCGAGCCGCAGCGCAATGCGGATGCGCTGTTCTTGACCCTCCGCATCCCAGTTCGGTTCCAGCCGAAATCCGCCAAAATCGCCCTGGTTTGTGGGCTGTAGTACTTGCTTGGCTTCGTTTGCGGGAATTGTGCGTCGACGCTCAAAAAGCTCTCGATTAAAGACGAATTGGCGATATAGAACGCGGCGGAATAAGAAGTTGATCACCTCGAGTGCAGTCGATTTACCCGAGCCATTTTCTCCGATAATTATGTTTAAGCCGCCGTCAAAAGCGATTTTTTCTGCTGCGCTTACGTCGGAAACATGTTTGAAACTAAGGATATTTGAAATCTGTAAGTAGTCGATCCGCATTTCCCTCCCCCTGTGTAGTTTGGTTTGATCTGCCTAATAGAATGGCGGCGCTGGAATTGCAAAAAAGTAGACCAAGAGCACCAACACGTGAGGCGGAAGCAGTGCCTGATTTCTTCAATGCCCTCCTCGGCGTCTCATCCCCCCTTGCCAACCCCGCCACCTTCCCCCAAATCTCCCACCTGAGAAACCTTTGCCAACCCGCTCCGCGCTCGCTGACTTCACCCGTCACCACCGCGTAGGGCGAAGAGAAACCTTTTCCCAGCTAAGGGAACCCGCCGCGCCCATGTCTTCCGGCGCCGAGCCAGCGCCAGTCTCCGCCAAGCCGCCGGTCACGCTGCGCGAGGTCGCGGCCGGCGTCAGCGTCGCGACCGAGTCGAAGGCGCTGAACGGGCAGGGGCGGATGACGGCGGAGACGCGCGAGCGGATCCGCGAGACGGCGCGGGCGCTCGGCTTCCGGCCGAACAGCCTGGCGCAGAGCCTGTTGCGCAAACGCTCCTTCACCGTCGGGCTGCTCACCAGCCACACCTACAGCCGCTTCTCGCCGCTGATGGCCGGCGTCCGCGAGCAACGTCTCAAAAACATCGACGAAAAGCTGAGCCGCCAGGCGGCCTGAACATCCCCGGAACGGCAAAAGCTCCACATGGGGCGTGAGGCGCGCCTCACGGCGCCTCTCATTCCGCGATTGTTCCAGATGCCGAAACGCGCAAAGCCTTGCGGCGCAAGGTGTAGAGGCGGATTGTCGGGAATCTTCGATCTGGTCGGAGTGGCAGGATTTGAACCTGCGACCCCCTCGTCCCGAACGAGGTGCGCTACCAGACTGCGCTACACTCCGTGACCAGACCGCGGGCTTATAGCTGCCACTTTCCGATCCTGCAAGCGTCAATGACAGCACTTCTGTCGCATTTCCTTTCTTTCGCGAAGCTTGCCCGAATGGCATAGGATTTGGCTGCCGGGTAAAGGTGGGCTTAAAGGCTTTTGTCGTAAGTCCAGGGCATCGGAGCCGGACTTTTTGACAAGGTCGTTCATGAGCCAGCGCATCGTCAGTTTTGTCATGAGCGGCGGCGTCGGCTCGCGGCTGTGGCCGCTGTCGCGCGAGGACAACCCCAAGCAGTTCCACGATTTTTCCGGCGACGGCTCGATGCTGGCAAAAACCCTGCGGCGGCTGGCGGCGCGGCCGCAAGGCGAGACGCCGATTTTCCTGATCGCCGCGGAGCGTCACGCCGAGCGCGTCCATGCCGACCTTGCCGGCGTCGATCTTGCCGGCGGCGGGCCGCTGTTCGAGCCGACGGGGCGCAACACGGCGGCCGCGGTGGCGCTGGCCAGCCTGCGCACGCTCTCCGAATATGGCGACGAGCTTGTGCTGGTGGTGCCGTCCGATCATGAGATTTCGACGCCTGACCAGTTCTGGCAAAGCATCGAGGCCGGCGCGGCGGCGGCAAATGCCGGCCGTCTGGTGGTGTTCGGCCTCAAGCCGACCCAGCCCGAGACGGGCTATGGCTATATCGAGGTCGGGACCGACAAGGGCGGCGTCTTCGACGTCTCTCGCTTCGTCGAGAAGCCGGATCTCGCCACTGCGCAGGCCTATCTCGACGCCGGCAGCTTCTACTGGAACACGGGCATCTTCCTGTTTCGCGCCGGCGCCATGCGCGACGCCTTCGCGGCCCATGAACCGAAAATCTGGCAGGCGACGGAGGCCGCCTACAAGGCTGCGACCATCGATCTGTCCGGCCTCTATATGCCGCTCGAGCTTTATTCCGCGATCCCATCGACCTCGATCGATTACGCCATCATGGAGCGGGCCAAGGACATCGCCATGGTGCCGGCCGGCTTCCGTTGGAATGACCTCGGCTCCTGGCAGTCGCTGCTCGATGTCGGCCCGTCCGATGAACAAGGCAATGTCATCATCGGCGACGTCGTCGCCATCGATTGCGAGAACTCCTACATACGCGGCGACGGCCGTCTGCTGTCGGCCATCGGCATGAAGGACGTGGCCATCGTCTCCACCGCCGACGCCACCTTCGTCGCCCCGGTCAGCCACAGCCAGCACGTCAAGAAGGTCGTCGAGCAACTGGAGAAATCCGGCCGGCTGGAGACGCGGTTCACGCCCGCGCATGACCGCGTCATCGAGAGCGGCGCCTGGCGGCGTCGCGTGCGCCACTGGCTGTTCGAGGAGACGCTGCCGCTGTGGTCGACGGTCGGCGTCGACGAACGCCATGGCGGCTTTCACGAGGCGCTGGGCTTCGATGCTTCGCCGCTGATGAAGCTCAAGCGCATGCGCACGCAGGCGCGTCAGGTCTATGCCTTCGCGGTGGCCAAGGCGCGCGGCTGGGACGGCCCGGCGGACCGGCTGATCGCGCATGGCATCGACTTCATGGCAGGGCAGGGCCGCACGAAGCGCGGCGGCTGGGCGCGCACGCTCAACATCGACGGCTCGGTCGCCGATCCCGTCGAGGACGCCTACGATCATTCCTGCGTTCTCCTGGCGCTGGCGCATGCGCATATGTCGGGCCATCCCGACGCCTTGCGGCTCGGCGAGGAGACGTTCGCCTTCCTCGATGCGCATCTGGAAGACGCCCGCATGACCGGCTTCCTGGAAACCTCCGACGGGGCGGAAGAAAGGCGTTCCAACCCGCATATGCATCTGCTCGAGGCTTTCCTCGCCTGGCACAAGGCGACGGGCGAGCGCGCCTATCTGCGCCGCGCGGCGCGCATCATCGACCTCTTCCGCAGCCATTTCTTCGATGCCGAAAGCTGGACGCTGGGCGAATATTTCGACGAGGGCTGGAAGCCGGTAGCGGGCGAGAAGCGGAGCTGGACCGAGCCGGGCCATCATTTCGAATGGGCGTCGCTGCTCGTCGATTTCGCCGCCCGCAGCGGCCAGGGCGAACTCACCGCCTTCGCCCGCAAGCTCTATGCTTCGGCAGTTGCCAACGGCCTCAACCGCGCCACCGGGCTTGCCTATGGCGCGGTCTCGCGCCAGGGCCTGCCGCTCGACACGGTCTCGCGCAGCTGGCCGCAGGCCGAGGCGATCAAGGCGGCGATCGCGCTCGACGGCTCGGGCGGGCCGGACCTCAAGCCCGAGATCGAGGCGCGCGTCGGCCGCCTGTTCCGCTGGCACATCGACCCGGCGCCGCTCGGCCTGTGGATAGACCGCATCGACGAACGCGGCCGCTCACTGGCGACCGAGGTGCCGGCGAGCATCTTCTATCATCTGGTCTATGCGCTGACGCAGTATCTGGACGGGACGGCGGAGAAGGGGTGAGGCGCTGAAACTGCCAATCTCCCCCGCAAGGGGGGAGATCGACTGCCGCGATGCCTTCGCCAATCGTCCAAGTCAGTACGGCGCCGCCACGTCCCCCGTCTCGACATAAACCGCCTTCAGCTGCGAATAATGCGCCAGCGCAGCAAGCGAGTTCTCGCGGCCGATGCCGGATTGCTTGACGCCGCCGAAGGGCATTTCCACCGGCGTGAGATTGTAGGCGTTGATCCAGCAGGTGCCGGCCTGCAATTCGGCGATCACCCGATGCGCGCGCGGCAGGTCGCGCGTGAACACGCCGGCGGCCAGCCCGAACTCGGTGTCGTTGGCGCGCTCGATCACCTCGTCCTCGCTGTCGAATTTCAAGACGCTCATCACCGGCCCGAAAATCTCTTCGCGCGCGATCCGCATGCCGTCCGTCACGCCGGTGAACACCGTCGGCTCGATGAAGAAGCCGCCCTCGAAACCCTGCAGCGACGGCACGTTGCCGCCGCAGGCGAGCGTGGCTCCATCCTGCTTGCCGGCGGCGATGTAGGAGACGACCTTCTCCTGCTGAAGCCTGTTGACCAGTGGCCCCATCTGCGTGTCCGGATCGAGCGGATCGCCGATACGGATCTTCTTGGTGCGCTCGACCAGCCGCTCGACGAACCGGTCATGCAGGCCCTTTTGCACGAAGACGCGCGTGCCGTTGGAACAGACCTGACCGGTCGAGTAGAAATTGCCGAGCATGGCGCCGCCGATGGCGTTCTCGAGATCGGCGTCGTCGAAGACGATCAGCGGCGACTTGCCGCCGAGCTCCATCGTCGCGTGCTTCATCTTCGAGCCGGCAAGCGACAGCACCTTGCGGCCGGTCGGCACCGAGCCAGTGACCGAGACCTTGGCGACGACATCATGGCCGACAAGGCCGGCGCCGACATCGCCATAGCCCTGCACCACGTTGAACAGCCCGTCGGGCAGGCCGGCCTCCGAGTAGATCTCGGCCAGCGCCAGCGCCGACAGCGGCGTGTTCTCCGACGGCTTGAACACCATGGCATTGCCCATGGCCAAGGCCGGCGCAGACTTCCAGCCGGCGATCTGGATCGGATAGTTCCAGGCACCGATGCCGACGCAGACGCCGAGCGGCTCGCGCCTTGTGTAGGCGAAGGGCCCGCCGAGATCGATCATCTCGCCATTGAAGGCGGCGACCGCTCCGGCGAAATATTCCAGGCAGTCGGCGGCCGAAGGCGCATCGGCCACCAGCGTTTCCTGGATCGCCTTGCCGGTGTCCAGCGTTTCGATCCGCGCCAGATCGGCGTTGCGCGCGCGCAGAATGTCGGCGGCGCGGCGCAGGATGCGGCCGCGCTCGACCGGCTTCACACGTGCCCAGGCCGGCTGCGCGGCGCGTGCGGCCTCGATGGCGAGTTCGAGAACGTTCGGCGTCGCCGAATGCAGTGTGGCGATGGTCTCGCCGGTCGCCGGATAGATCACCGGCAGCGGCGCGCCGCCTTCGTCCTCGATGTAGCGGCCGTTGACGTAGTGCGATGCCGTCGGTTGGGCGCGCATGGTCTTCTCCGTTCTGGAGCAATTCCAGGAAAAGTGCGTAGCGGTTTTCCGTCCGGAATTGCGCAAAAAAGTACTTAGGGCGGATCGGCTATTCTGCCGAAAGCTGAGCCGCCCTAGCCGCTGGGCGGGGAGGGCGCCCAGCCGGATCATGCGCTATCTGTCCGCCACCTGCCAGCGCGGATTGATCCAGGGTTCCTGGTTGGAGGGCGCCAGCGGCGTGCGGCCGAGGATATGGTCCGAGGCCTTCTCGCCGGTCATGATCGACGGCGCGTTGAGATTGCCGTTGGTCACACGCGGGAAGATCGAAGAGTCGGCGACGCGCAGGCCCTCGACACCGATCACCCGGCATTCCGGATCGACGACGGCGGTGAGGTCGTCGGCGCGCCCCATCCGGCAGGTGCCGCAGGGATGGTAGGCGCTCTCGGCATGGTCGCGGATGAAGGCGTCGAGCTCGTCGTCGGTCTGCACATGGCTGCCCGGCGAGATCTCCTTGCCGCGGAAGCCGTCGAAGGCCTTCTGGCCGAAGATCTCGCGCGTCAGCCGGATGCAGTGGCGGAACTCGCTCCAGTCGTCCGGATGCGACATGTAGTTGAAGCGGATCACCGGCTTCGTCTTCGGGTCGGGTGAGCGCAGGCTCACCGAGCCGCGCGACTTCGAGCGCATCGGCCCGACATGCGCCTGGAAGCCGTGCGACTTCGCCGCCGACTTGCCGTCATAGCGCACCGCCGCGGGGATGAAGTGATACTGGATATCGGGGTAGTCGACGCCGGCCTGCGAACGCACGAAGGCCGCCGCCTCGAAATGGTTGGTGGCGCCGAGCCCGCTCTTGAGGAACAGCCACTGCGCGCCGATCAATGCCTTGGAGAAAGGATTGAGCACCGAGTTCAGCGTGATCGGCCTGGTAGATTCCTGCTGGATGTAAAGCTCCAGATGGTCCTGCAGATTGGCGCCGACGCCTGGCCGGTCGGCGATAACCTTTATGCCGTTTTCCTGGAGATGCGCGCCTGGGCCGATGCCGGACAACATCAGGATCTTCGGCGAGTTGATCGACGATGCCGCGACGATCACTTCACGCCGCGCCTTAACGACCTGAATCTTTTTGTTAGCTTCGATCTCGACGCCGACCGCGCGTTGATTCTCGATCACTACGCGCCGGGCGAAGCCTTTGACCAGACTCACATTCCGGCGTTTGAGGGCCGGCTTCAGATAGGCGTTCGCAGCCGACCAGCGGCGGCCGCCAAGAATGGTCTGCTCCATCGGTCCGAAGCCTTCCTGCTTCGCGCCGTTATAGTCGTCGGTGAGCTCGAAACCGGCCTGCCTGCCCGCCTCGATGAAGGCGCCGTAGAGCGGATTTTTCCGCGTGCCGCGCTGCACATGCAGCGGGCCGCCTTTGCCCCGCCAGCCGTCCTCGCCGCCGTCGGAATCCTCCATGCGCTTGAAATAGGGGAGCACGTCGGCGAAGGCCCAGCCGGCGGCGCCCTGTTCGGCCCAGTGGTCGAAGTCATGCGCATGCCCGCGCACATAGACCATGCCGTTGATCGAGGAGGATCCGCCGATCACCTTGCCGCGCGGCGTGGCGAGCACGCGTCCGCCGAGATGCGGCTCGGGCTCGCTGGCGAAACCCCAGTCGTAGAGACTCATGTTGAGCGGGATCGACAGCGCCGACGGCATCTGGATCAACGGCCCCATATCGGTGCCGCCGAACTCGATGACGATCACCGAGTGCTTGCCGTCTTCCGACAGGCGATAGGCCATGGCCGAGCCGGCGGAGCCGGAGCCGATGATGACGAAATCCGCTTCAAGCATTGTTCATATGCGCCATAAAATCGGCGAGCGAGACATTGCCGCCGGTTGCAATCACAAGGACGGTTTTGCCCGCCACATCCACCTTGCCGCCGAGCAGCGCCGCAAGCGATGCGGCACCCGAAGGCTCCAGCACCAGCTTCATCCGCTCGAAGGCGATCTTCATCGCCCGCCGCACCGAGGCGTCGTCGACGGTGACGCCGCGCACGCCTGCGGCACTCACCGCCGCGAAGGGCGCGTCGCCGGGCTTGCGGGCCATCAGCCCGTCGCAGATCGATTTCGGTCCGATCGGCATGGTCTCGATAGCGCCATACGCCAGCGAAGAGCCCATGCCGTTGAAACCCTCCGGCTCGACGGCAATGATTTCAGTCTTCGGCGACAGATAGTGGAAGGCGAGCGAAACGCCGCCGATCAGCCCGCCGCCGCCGACCGAGCAGAACACCAGGTCGGCATGCGCCTTCTTCGCCGCGAGCTGTTCGAGCGCCTCAAGCCCCGCGCCGGCCTGGCCGGCAACGATCTCCGGATCGTCGAAGGGATGGAGCAGCGTAAGATGCTCGGTTTCGGCGATCTCCCGCGCCTTTGCAGCCGCAACTTCCTCACGCGCGCGGTCGCCATGATCCGTCAGCACCACGCGCGCGCCATAACCGGCCGTCGCGTCACGCTTGGCGGCGGGCGCGTCGATCGGCATGACGATGGTGACGGGAATGCCGAGCGCCTGGCCTGCGGCCGCCAACCCTTGCGCGAAATTGCCGGAGGAATAGGCCACCACGCCCTTTTTCGCTTGGTCCGGCGTAAGCCGCTTCAGCCGCCAATAGGCACCGCGCACCTTGAAAGAGCCGGCCCATTGCAGCGACTCCGGCTTGACGAAGACGCTGGCGGCGCCGGTTTCGTTGGCCAAAGCTGCAGATTCCAACAGCGGCGTCACCTGCGTGGCCATCGAGGTGACGGCATAGGCTTGCTTCAGGTGGTCGAGGGTAGGAACGAGAATGTCTGTCATCATTCGCCTCTCGGATACCGTTTGCTCTCTTCGAGATTGTCGAGGTTCATGTGATTGCGCATGTAGCGTTCCGACGCCTTCTGCAGCGGCTGGAACTCCCACGGATAGTAAGCGCCGTTGCGCAGCGCCGGGTAGACGACCCAGCGGCGCGCCTGGCTTTCACGCACGGCGGCGTCGAAGCTCGCCATGTTCCAGCGCGCGCGGACCTTTTCCATGAAGGCCGAGACCAGATCGGCGTAAGCCGGGTTGGCGCCGAGATTGTCGAGCTCGCGCGGATCGGCATTGAGGTCGAAGAGCTGCGGCGGGTCGAGCTCGCAATGCACGAATTTGTATTTGCCCTCGCGGATCGCCACCATCGGCGCATAAGAGCCTTCGGCCGCATATTCCATCAGCACCGGCGCCGAGCGCTCCTTGCCGCCGGCTAGCGGCAGCAGCGACTGGCCGTCCGTCCATGGCGAAATCGCGGTCATATCGATGCCGGCGAGGTCGCAGAGTGTCGGCGCCACGTCGAGATTGGAAACGGGCGTCCCGATCAGCCCTGCCTTGATGCCCTTGCCGGCCATCATCAGCGGCACCCGCGCCGCGCCCTCGTAGAAGCACATCTTGAACCACAGGCCGCGCTCGCCCAGCATGTCGCCATGGTCGGAGCAGAACAGCACGATCGTGTCGTCTAGCATGCGCGTGCGTTCGAGCACCGAGAGCAACTCGCCGACCTTGTCGTCGAGATAGGAGATGTTGGCGAAATAGCCGCGCCGCGAACGGCGCACCTGGTCCGGCGTGATGTCGAAACTGTCGTAGTCGGATGCCTTGTAGAGCCGTTTCGAATGCGGATCCTGGCTGTCATAGGGGATGAAGCCCACCTCCGGCTCCAGCGCCGGGCAGTCTTCATAAAGGTCCCAGTATTTGCGCCGCGCGACATAGGGGTCGTGCGGGTGCGTGAAGGAAACGGTCAGGCACCAGGGGCGCCGGTCCGCGTCATCCGACACGCGCGCGAACTCATAGAGCTTCTGCGTCGCGTGGAAGGCGACCTCGTCGTCATACTCCATCTGGTTGGTGATCTCGGCGACGCCGGCGCCGGCCACCGAACCCAGATTGTGGTACCACCAGTCGATGCGCTCGCCGGGCTTGCGGTAGTCCGGCGTCCAGCCGAAATCGGCCGGATAGATGTCGGTGGTCAGCCGCTCCTCGAAACCGTGCAACTGGTCCGGGCCGACGAAATGCATCTTACCGGAAAGCACCGTGTGATAACCGGCGCTGCGCAAATGATGCGCGTAGGTCGGGATCGAGGAGGCGAATTCCGCGGCGTTGTCATAAACCTGCGTGCGCGACGGCAGCTGCCCGCTCATGAACGACGCGCGGCCCGGCGCGCAGAGCGGTGATGCAGTGTAGTTGTTGGCAAAGCGCGCCGAGCGGGCAGCGAGTGCCTTGAGATGCGGCGCATGCAGGAACTCGGCCGGGCCGTCCGGGAAGAACGTACCGTTGAGCTGATCGACCATGACGATCAGGAAATTGGGTCGCCTGTTGGTCAAGGCAGGCTCCGTCCGTTGAGCTTGGTTTCGAGATAGTCTTCGATGAGCGCGATGGCGCTCTGCGCGTTGGGGGTGCCGTCCTTCAGCGCGCGGCGGATGTAGAGCCCGTCGATCAGCGCCGCGGTTGCTTCGGCGACGCGGTCGGCCTCGGTCCGAGGCAGGATGCCGGTCAGCCCGCTCATCAGGTTGGAATTGAGCCGCCGCGCATAGATGCGCAGCAGCCGCCGCAGCTCGGTCGATTTCTGCGCCTCGACATAGAAGGCGAGCCAGGCGGCGATGATCTCGGCCTGGAACTGATCGTCGGAGAAGCTGACCGCGACCACGGCCGAGACGCGCTCGCGTGGCGTCGCCGCCATGTTCAGCGCGCGCCTCGTGTCGGTGTTGAGCTCGGCCAGGATGTGCCGCATCGTCGCGAACAGCAGTTCGTCCTTGGCGCCGAAATAGTGATGCGCCAGCGCTGACGACACGCCGGCGCGGCCGGCGATCTCCGACATCGTTACGTCCAGCGATCCGCGCTCGCCGATCGCCGAGATCGTCGCATCGATCAGCGCCTTGCGGCGCACTGGCTCCATTCCGATTTTCGGCATTTTGGGGGTCCGGTTCGAGCCAAGATTATTTTTTATTGACGCATCAATCAATAAAAAATCGACGCCGGGATCAACCGATCCTGTCGTTCTGGCCCATGGCATGGGCTGGAAAACGGTTCACTATTGAACAATATTGAATCACGTGCCGCGAAGGATCGTGCTAGGCTGCGGCGCAAATGGAGGTTGCCATGACCGCATGCATCGTCGGCTGGGCGCATTCTCGCTTCGGCAAGCTCGAAGGCGAGACGCTGGAGGGCCTGATCACCAAGGTTGCCGTCGAGGCGCTCGACCATGCCGGCATCGGCCCGGATGACGTCGACGAGATCGTGCTTGGCCATTTCAACGCCGGCTTCTCGCCGCAGGATTTCACCGCGAGCCTGGTACTCCAGGCTGACGACCGGCTGCGCTTCAAGCCGGCGACGCGCGTCGAGAACGCCTGCGCGACCGGCTCGGCCGCCGTACGACAGGGTATCCGCGCCATCGATGCCAACGCCGCCCGCATCGTGCTGGTGGTCGGCGCCGAGCAGATGACGACCACGCCAGGTCCAGAGATCGGCAAGAACCTGCTCAAGGCGTCCTATTTGCCGGAAGATGGCGACACGCCGGCCGGCTTTGCCGGCGTCTTCGGCAAGATCGCGCAGGCCTATTTCCAGCGCTATGGCGACCAGTCGGATGCGCTGGCCATGATCGCCGCCAAGAACCACAAAAACGGCGTCGACAATCCCTATGCGCAGATGCGCAAGGATTTCGGCTATGAATTCTGCCGCCAGGAGAGCGAGAAGAACCCGTTCGTGGCCGGTCCGCTGAAGCGCACGGATTGCTCGCTGGTCTCGGACGGCGCGGCGGCGCTTGTGCTCACCGACACCGCGACGGCGTTGAAGATGCGCCGCGCTGTCACCTTCCGCGCCAACGAGCACGTGCAGGACTTCCTGCCGATGTCGAAGCGCGACATCCTCGCCTTCGAGGGCTGCGAGCGCGCCTGGGAGCAGGCGCTGAAGAAGGCCGGCGTCACGCTGGACGATCTCTCTTTCGTCGAGACGCATGACTGCTTCACCATCGCCGAATTGATCGAATATGAGGCGATGGGCCTGGCCAAGCCCGGCGAGGGCGCCAGGCTGGCGCTGGACGGCACGACGGCCAAGGACGGTCGCCTGCCGGTCAATCCGTCCGGTGGCCTGAAGGCCAAGGGCCATCCGATCGGCGCCACCGGTGTGTCGATGCATGTGCTGACCGCGATGCAACTGACCGGTGAGGCCGGCGGTATCCAGGTGCCGGGCGCCAAGCTTGGCGGCATCTTCAACATGGGCGGCGCGGCGGTCGCCAACTACGTTTCCATCCTCGACCGGATCAGATAGAAGCGGCCCGCATTAAGGCGCGCCCTCTGGGTGCGTGCGGGAGGCAATATGACAAATCCGGTTGTTGTCGAAGTCACACGCGGCGCGGTGGTCGAAAGCAGGCACCGCGGCGCGATCTCCGTCCTCGACGCCGACGGCAAGACCGTCTGGGAGATCGGCGACACGGACCGCCCGGTGTTCCCGCGCTCCGCGGTGAAAGCGATCCAGGCCTTGCCGCTGGTCGAAAGTGGCGCTGCCGACGCCTATGGCTTCGGCAACCGCGAACTGGCGTTGGCCTGCGCCTCGCATTCGGGAGAGTCGGCCCATGTCGAATTGGCAACGGCGATGCTTGCCAAGGCCGGTCTCGACAAAACCGCGCTGGAATGCGGCGCGCATTGGCCGTCGAACCATGCCGCCGAGATCGCGCTCGCCCGTGCCGGCAACGTGCCCAACGCTTTGCACAACAATTGTTCGGGCAAGCATTCCGGCTTCCTCTGCACCTGTGTCCATGCCGGCATAGCGCACGCTGGCTACGTCAAGGCCGGCCATGCACTGCAGGAGATGGTGCGCGACGCCATGCAGTCCGTGACCGGCGCGGCGCACGGCGTCGACAACAGCGGCATCGACGGCTGCTCGATCGCGACCTACGCCGTGCCGTTGAAGAGCCTCGCGCAGGGCTTTGCCCGCATGGCGACGGGCAGGGGCTTTTCACCCGAGCGCGCCAGGGCGGCGAAGCGGCTGCTCACGGCTTGCATGGCTGAGCCGTTCCTGGTCTCAGGCACCGGCAAGGCCGACGTCGCGCTGATGCAGGCCGCGCCCGGCCGCATCTTCGTCAAGACCGGCGCCGAAGGCGTCTATTGCGCGGCCTTGCCCGAGCTCGGTCTCGGCATCGCGCTCAAATGCGATGACGGCGCCGGCAGAGCGGCCGAGGTGATGATCGCCGCGGTTCTGGCAAAGCTGTTGCGCGCCGATGAAGCGCTGGCAATAAAGCTCATCGAGCTCGCCCATCCTCCAGTCGAAAGCCGTGTCGGTGCCAAGGTCGGCTTGCTGCGGCCGACGGCAGTGCTCAATTAGCGCGTCAACTCACTGACACGCATCTGCCGCGCGGGTGAGCCCCAGACAGAAGATTATGTGCTAGTCTCCCACCATCGAGCGGACGGGTCGGTAGCCATGCTGGAAGCGGACAAGGTGTTTGCCGGGTCGATCCCGGAAAATTACGATCGCCATATGGTGCCGTTGATCTTCGAGGCCTATGCTGCGGAGACCGCACGGCGGGCGGCGTCCTTCTCGCCTTTGGCCGTTTTGGAGACCGCCGCGGGCACCGGGGCCGTCACCCGCGCCTTGGCACCGGAACTCGTTCCCGGCGCTAGCTACATCGCAACCGACCTCAATCAGCCGATGCTCGACTACGCGGCATCGCGCCAAGGGCCCGACAGCCGCATCACCTGGCGCCAGGCCGACGCCTTGAAACTGCCCTTCAGGGATGCGGCCTTCGACCTCGTCTGCTGTCAGTTCGGCGCGATGTTCTTTCCCGACCGCGCTGCCGCTTATCGCGAGGCAAAGCGGGTCCTGAAGCCCGGCGGGCATTTCCTGTTCAGCGTCTGGGATCGCATCGAGGAGAACATCTTCGCCGACGACGTGACGAATGCTCTCGCCAGCATCTTTCCGCACGATCCGCCGCGCTTCCTGGCGCGAACGCCGCACGGCTATCACGACAAGGCGCTGATCCGCAGCGATCTGGCTATCGCGGGATTTTCCGACGTGGCGATCGACACCATAGCCGAGCAGAGCCGGGCGTCCTCGCCGCGCGTTCCCGCCGTCGCCTATTGCCAGGGAACTGTTCTTCGCAATGAGATCGAGGCGAGGGAGGCCGGGAGCTTGGCATCCGCGACCGACTATGCTGAATCCGTGATTGCGGACAGGCATGGTCGTGGCGAGGTGGCCGCCAAGATCCAGGCCCACATTATCGTGGCCGCGGCTTAGCTTACCTTGTTTCGCTCTACTGTGAGATGCGCGTAGCCGGTATCTGTCGACTGGGATAGGTCGCCGGTCACCGGATCGGCCCAGCGCTGACCGATAATGGCGCCGTTCTTCGCGCCATCGATGATATTGTCTGAGATGACCGCGGTGCCGGACCCTTCAACGACCGAAACGACGATGCCGGTGCCGGCCTTACGGATGATATTGCCCGTCGCCACGACATTGCGCAGATAGGGGCCCCAGCCGAGCTGCATGCCGTAGAGCGGCGCGTCCTCGACGACGTTGCCAGAGACGGTGGTGTCAGCCTCGGCGCTGATGCCGACGCCGAAGCCGGGCGGATCGGCGGTATAGGGACCGGCGGTCGAAAGGTTGCGCACGATGTTGTTCGAGCAGACCGCCATGCGGCCGCCTTCGTTGAAATTGACGATCGAGATGCCGTTGGCTGCGCCGTCGACCAGATTGTTGCTGAGGATAGCGCCTTCGAAGGAGAATTCCGAGTAGATGCCGGTCTCGCCCGAGCGCGAGCAGGTGTTGCCGGTGATCTGCAGATTGCTGGAACTGTTGGCGCGGATCGCGGTGAAGGCGCAGTCGGAGACGACATTGCCCGAAATGATGACGTTGCCGGCGCGGAAAGCGTTGATGCCGTTGCCGTTCTGGCCGGTGCCGCCGCTGCGCGCGCCGATACGCTGGACACGATTGCCGCTGACGACGGTGCCGTCCTCCGCCGCCTGCCAGCGATGCACCAGAATGCCGCCATTGGCGCAGTCGGAAACGGTGTTGCCGGAAATCTCCAGCCCACCGGCCTCGACCGAATAGATGCCGGCATCCGCGGCACCCGAAATATCACAGCGGCCTACACGGCCGACAGCGTGCTCGAGCGCCAACCCGTTCTTGCCGCTGCCCGTTACTTGGCAATTGTCGACGACGAGATGCGCGACGCGGCGCAGGTCGAGCAGCCCTTGCGCGTAATCGGCCAGCCAGCGGTTGGCGCCGTCGAGCATCAGTCCGCTCAGCTCGATATGCTCGGCCTGCTCGGCCATCATCAGATGACCGTTGCCGCCATAGACGATGCGCGTCGCGCCGGGCACGCCCGACAGGCGCACGCGTGCAGGCAGTTTGAGGTTCGAGACGAGATAGGTGCCGGGCGGCAGGAACACCGGCTGGTCGCGGTCGCTGGCTTCGGTCAGCATCCTGGCGAAAGCCTTGCTCTGGTCGTCGACCGCGCCGGGCTGCACGCCGATCTCGGTGGCGTTGATCGAGCCGCGCATCGCTGCCATCTCGATGCCCGGCAGCGACTTCGCCGATGCCTTGCCGGCAAAGACGCCGGCGACGGCAAGGCCAGCGGTCTGGGCAAGCAGCATTCGTCTGTTCAACATCGGCACAGGTCCTGGCGTTTCGCCCTGTCTGTCGCAGGAATCGTGCCAGGGTGGGCTTACCGGCAAACCGCTTGTGCAGTCGCCTCGCCAAGCCTAAGTTCATTGCATGAGCAGAGCTTTTACCCGCGAAGAAGACAGCGAAAACGCCATCGCCGGCGTCGGCGAACGCCCGGTCAGCACGCACCGCAATCTGGTGACGGAGCGCGGCCTCGCGATGATCGAGGAGAACCTCGCCGAGCTGCGCGACCTGATGGCCAAAGCCGAAAGACGCGGCGATCGCGAGCGCCTTGCGGTGGTTTCCCGCGATCTGCGCTACTGGACCGCGCGACGCGAGAGCGCCGAGCTTTCGGTGCCCGAGCCGGGCAGCGACGTGGTGCGCTTCGGCATGGGCGTCACGCTGGAAGGCGACGACGGCAAGAAGGTGCATTGGCGCATCGTCGGCGAGGACGAGGCCGATCCGTCGAAGGGCTCGATTTCCCATGTTTCGCCGATGGCCGTGGCGCTGTTCGGCAAGAAGGTCGGCGAGGTCATTACCGTCAACGGCAAGGAATGGGAAATCGTCAAGCTCTCGGACAAGGCCGAGAATTAGTTCCTCAATACAGAAGTTTTGACCGGTTGGTTGGAGCGTTGCAGGTCTCCTACCTTGGCGATTGGCCGAGACGCCTATCGCGGTCGTCATCCACGGGCGGAG
>CCNB01000045.1:300427-351052 GCA_000824785.1 Mesorhizobium plurifarium
AGGATCCATGCCGTGACTTGGAAGCGCCGCGGCGGTCCCGAAATTCTGCACCGTTGCACACTTCGGTCCAGGTAACGGAATGGATTCCAGGGTCTGCGCGACGCCGCTTCGCCCAGGAATGACGAGGTTGGGATGCTTTGGCAATCCGCAACGGTTGCGCTGATTTTCACCGAAACGCGCAGTGAAAATCGTCTCTGCCGGGCCTCTATTTTGCTAGCTTGCGCAGTGCAGCTTCGTATTTGTCCATGACAACGCGAGCCGCGTCCATTTGCCGTTGGTGGTTGTCGTGGCGGATTGGCCTTAGAATGAGGCCATCGTCGGTTTCGATGATCTGGAGCTCATCGCCAACTTGAAGGTCCAAGCTGTCAAGCATTTCGCGTGGCAGCAGCAGGGCCCCCGATCCGTCCTCAAGCCCGTGGATGGTTGTCTTGAACATCATCGCGCCATGGTTGTGTCTATTTCCATGGAACAACCTTTCGGCCAAATCAGCAAGCCCTCACTGATCGGCCAGCAACCGATCCATCAGCCGGTTCGCCGCTTCCGGTATAACGGTCCCTGGCGGGAAGATCTCGGCAGCACCCGCCGCAAGCACCGCGTCATAGTCCTGCGGCGGGATAACGCCGCCGGCGACGATCAGCATGTCGCCATGGCCGAGCTTCCTCAGCGCTTCCTTGAGCTCGGGGATCAGGGTCAAGTGCCCGGCGGCCAAGGAGGAGGCGCCGATGATGTCGACGTCGTGCTGCACCGCGAGCTTCGCGATCTCGTCCGGCGTCTGGAACATCGGCCCGACGGTGACATCGAAGCCAAGATCGGCAAAGGCGCTGGCGATCACCTTCTGGCCGCGGTCGTGGCCGTCCTGGCCCATCTTGGCGACCAGGATGCGCGGCTTGCCGCCGGATTTCTTCTCGAACGCTTTGATCTTCTCCTGCAGCGGGTCGAGCGCCGGGTTGTCGCCGAGCGCGTCCCGGTAGACGCCGGAGATCGTCTGCACCGCCGCCGTGTGGCGGCCGAACACTTTTTCCAGCGCCAGCGAAATCTCGCCCACGGTCGCGTTGGCGCGCGCCGCGCGGATCGCGAATTCGAGTAGGTTCTCGTCGCCCTCGGCCGCGCGGGTCAGCGCCGCCAGCGCATCCTCCAGCGCCGCGACGTCGCGCGTGCCCTTGAGCCGCTGCAGCTTCGCCAATTGCCTAGCCTTCACCTCGGCATTGTCGATCTTCAGCACATCGACTTCGATATCCGTCTGCGGCCGGTGCGCATTGACGCCGACCAGAATTTGCTCGCCCGAATCGATGCGGGCCTGGGTGCGGGCCGCCGCTTCCTCGATGCGTAGCTTGGGAATGCCTTTTTCGATCGCGGCCGCCATGCCGCCGAGGTTTTCGACCTCCTCGATATGGGAGAGCGCTCGCGCCGCCAGATCATGCGTCAGCCGCTCGACATAGGCCGAGCCGCCCCACGGGTCGATCATGCGCGTGGTGCCGGATTCCTTCTGCAGGATGAGCTGCGTGTTGCGGGCGATCCGCGCCGAATGGTCGGTCGGCAGCGCCATCGCCTCGTCGAAGGAATTGGTGTGCAGCGACTGGGTGTGCCCCTGCGTCGCCGCCATCGCCTCGATCATGGTTCGGGTGATGTTGTTATATGGGTCCTGCGCCGTCAGTGACCATCCGGAGGTCTGGCAATGGGTGCGCAGCGACAGCGAGCGCTCGTCCTTCGGCGCGAAATTCTTCTTCATCAGGCTCGACCACAAGAGCCGCGCGGCCCTGAGCTTGGCGACCTCCATGAAGAAGTTCATGCCGATCGCCCAGAAGAAGGAGAGCCTTGGCGCGAAGCGGTCGATGTCGAGACCGGCGGCAACGCCCGCGCGCGCGTATTCGATGCCGTCGGCGATCGTGTAGGCGAGCTCGAGGTCGGCCGTCGCGCCGGCTTCCTGCATGTGATAGCCGGAGATCGAGATCGAGTTGAACTTCGGCATGTTGTGCGAGGTGTAGGCAAAAATGTCCGACACGATCCGCATCGAAGGCTTCGGAGGGTAGATGTAGGTGTTGCGGACCATGAACTCCTTCAGAATGTCGTTCTGAATGGTCCCGGCCAGATCCTTCTGCGCGACGCCCTGTTCCTCCGCCGCCACGATGTACAAGGCCATGATCGGCAGCACGGCGCCGTTCATGGTCATCGACACGGTCATCTCGTTGAGCGGAATGCCGTCGAACAGCTGCCGCATGTCGAGAATGGAATCGATCGCCACGCCCGCCATGCCGACATCGCCGGCGACGCGTGGATGGTCACTGTCATAACCGCGATGCGTGGCGAGATCGAAGGCGACCGACAGGCCTTTCTGGCCTGCCGCGAGGTTACGCCGGTAGAAGGCGTTGGATTCCTCGGCCGTCGAGAAGCCGGCATATTGCCGGATTGTCCAGGGCTGCTGGACATACATTGTGGGGTAGGGCCCGCGCACGAAAGGCGGCATGCCCGGATAGGTGTCGAGATTGGCGAGCCCCTTGAGGTCACCCTGCGTGTAAAGATGTTTTACGGCGATGCCTTCCGGCGTCATCCGCTGGCCTTTGAGCTCGACCGGCGCGCGACGCGGCGCCGACCAGCCGATCTGGCTGAAATCCGGGATCATGATCCGGCTCCGATCGACTGGTCGATGCGCACCGGAAACAGCGGCTCGCAGGTCGCGACGCCTTCGGTCAGGGCTGGGCGCCGCTCCTGCGGCAGCGTCTCGACCGGGCGTTCCGTGCCGACGCGGTAAAGCGTTGTTCCGACAATGCCGCGTTCGCCCGACCGGTAGGCGCCGTTGCGCTTGGCTGCGGCAGTCTGGACCCGATTCTGGATATAGCCCTGCTGCAGGCTGGCGAGCACGCCGCCCTCGGCCTCGATGCGCTGGAATTCCGCCCAGGCGGCGGCGCAGAGGTCGTTCGTCAGCGCTTCGACCGCGCCCGAGCCGCTCGCCGGATCGGCGACATGGCCGATATGGCTCTCCTCGGCCATGATGAGCTGCGCGTTGCGGGCGATACGGCGGGCAAAGCCCGCTGGCAGCCCATGCGCGATCGTGTGCGGCAGGATCGAGATCGAATCGGCGCCGCCGGCCGCCGCCGCGAAGGCGGCGATCGCCGTGCGCAGGATGTTGGTCTCCGGGTCCGCCATGGTCATCATGCGGTAGGAGGTCTCGGCATGGATGCTGGCGGTCGAGGCCGGGATCGAGCAGGCTTCCTGGATGCGCGCCCAGAGCTTGCGCAACGCCCGCACCTTGGCCATCGACAGGAACTGGTCCTGGTCGACGCTGAGGGCGAAGCCGATATGGGGCGCCGCATAGACCAGAGGCTGGCGCGCCTTCTCGAACATCCTGAGATAGGACACGACAGAGGCCATCATCGTGCCGAGCTCCTGCGCCTCGGTGGCGCCGGCATTGTGGAAGACGCGCCCGTCGGCCTCGAGCAGCACGCCCGGCACACCCATCGAGAAGAAATGCGCCAGCGACTGCGGCATCGATTCCTGCAGCGCCTCGATCGAGGTGCGCAACCGCCCGGTTCCGGCGAAGATCGCCGCCGGGTCGATGCCGAAGGAGAGGTTGAGCTTGGTCGGGTCGGAGCGGCGTTTGCTCAGGAAAGCGAGCAGCCAGTCGGCCACGGCGCGGCTCCAGGGATGCGCGTCTATGCGCACCTGCACGCGGTTGAGCGGCACGCCGTCGAGCACCCTTTCCAGCGCTTCCGCGGTGCGCGGCAGGCCGTAGCCGAAGGCATTCGGCGCGCCCTCGAAGACAAGCGACAGGCCGGTGGCGCCTTGGGCGATGTCTTCCAGGGCCTGAGCGCTGGCCCGGGCGATGTCCGGGTTGTCGACACGCTGGCTGACGATCCAGGGCGCGGTCGGATTTGTGCGCGGCAACGGCTCGGCGGCCGTCGAGCGTTGGCTAAGCGGTTCGATTCGGATCCCGTCATCGGTGTGGGAGACAAGCTTTTCCTCGAAGGAACCGCCGGCAAGCGCCTTTTCCGCCAGCGCCTGCCAACGCTTGGCATCCGGGTTCGGAAGGTCGACATCCCTGGTCAAGGCGCCGGCGCCCATCGCTCTCCTCGCTTATCGGCCGCATCAGCCGGTCCAGCCAATCTAAGGTCAGGAACCGGATATCACAATGCGTCATCCGGCCGGGTTCTCTCGCGGCCAGCCAATCGATTGCCAAACAAGCGCGGACTCCGCAAGCGCCAAGAGCCAAATTCGGGTGTGCCGCAAAATCGATACTGGGCATTGCCGCATGCGACGAGCGTTACTATACCTCCGGGTGAGGCCCTTTGAGCGGAACAGATTGCGGAGACCGGATATGGTTGACGAGACCAGCATCTTCATCGGCGCCAGCCGCAAGCCCGACGATTCCTATCAGCGCGCGGAGGAGCTGCTGCTGCGCTACGGCAATCGCCACGGCCTTGTCACCGGGGCTACGGGCACCGGCAAGACGGTCAGCCTGCAGGTCCTGGCCGAGGGCTTTTCGAACGCCGGCGTGCCCGTCTTTTGCGCCGACATCAAGGGCGACCTTTCCGGCATATCCATGATGGGCGAGGCCAAGGATTTCCTGGTCAAGCGCGCCGAGCAGGTGAAGCTCGATCCTTACCAGTTCCAGGAATTCCCGGTCATCTTCTGGGACCTGTTCGGCGAGCAGGGCCACCCGATCCGCGCCACCATCTCCGAGATGGGACCGCTGCTGATGTCGCGGCTGATGAACCTCACGGAAGCGCAGGAGGGCGTCATGAACATCGCCTTCCGCATCGCCGACGAAGAGGGCCTTCTGCTGCTCGATCTCAAGGACCTGCAGGCGCTGCTCGCCAACATGGCCGAGCGCTCCGACCAGCTCAGCGCGCGCTATGGCAATGTCACCAAACCCTCCGTCGGCGCCATCCAGCGCACGCTCCTGGTGCTCGAGAGCCAAGGCGCCGCGAACTTCTTCGGCGAGCCGGCGCTGCGCATCGCCGATCTGATGCGCACGACGCGAGACGGCCGCGGCGCGATCAGCGTGCTCGCCGCCGACAAATTGATGATGAATCCCAGGCTCTACGCCACCTTCCTGCTCTGGCTGATGTCTGAGCTGTTTGAGGAACTGCCCGAGGTCGGCGATCTCGACAGGCCGAAGCTGGTGTTCTTCTTCGACGAGGCGCATCTTTTGTTCGAGGACGCGCCGAAGGTGCTGATCGACCGCGTCGAGCAGGTGGTGCGGCTGATCCGTTCCAAGGGCGTCGGCGTCTATTTCGTCACCCAGAACCCGCTGGATATTCCCGAAAAGGTGCTGGCCCAGCTCGGCAACCGCGTCCAGCACGCGCTGCGCGCCTATACGCCGCGCGAACAGCAGGCGGTGCGCACCGCGGCCGAGACCTTCCGGCCCAATCCCGATTTCGATTGCGCCACCGCCATCACCCAGCTCGCCACCGGCGAGGCGCTGGTCTCGATGCTGGAGGACAAGGGCGTGCCGGCCATGGTCCAGCGCACGCTGATCCGCCCGCCATCGTCGCGGCTCGGACCGATCACGCCCGACGAGCGCCGCAAGATCATCGCCGAGAGCCCGGTCGCCGGCCAGTACGACGAGGCTGTCGATCGCGAATCGGCCTTCGAGATACTGCGGAAGAAGACCAAGGAGGCGCAGGACGCCGAAGCGCAGGCAAAGCAGCAGAACAGCGGCGGCTCGCGCTGGACCATTCCCGGGTTCGACGATGTTTTGGGAACCGGCAATCGGCGGTCCTCCAACCGCCAGACGGTCGCCGAAGCGGCCATCAAGTCAGTGGTGCGCTCGGTCGGCTCCTCCGTCGGCCGCGCGATCGTGCGTGGCATATTGGGGAGCCTGGCCAAGGGACGGTGACGGCCGTCAGCCAGGCCCCTGAGAGGTCACACCGGAATAAGCGGCGCGACCTCGCGATCGGACGGCCGCTCGCTCGCTGCCAGGCCGGCCAGCACGCCGGCGCGATCGGCCGCGTTGCGGTTCTGGCTCATCTTGCGCTTGCCTTCGAGCTTCGTGATCGGCATGCGCAGGCCGACAATGCCTTTCAACTGCGACTGGATGAAATCCGCCGGCGCGTCCGACACGGCCCAGGGTGTGCTACGCTCGCCTTCATGCAGGTTGGTCAGGCGGGTCACCACGTCGAGCAACCTGCCGGCGTCCTCGAAGAATTCGATCGGCCCATGGGCGTGGACGGCGACGTAGTTCCAGGTCGGCACCACTTTCCCGGTCTCCTGTTTGGTCTGGTACCAGGCCGGCGTCACATAGGCGTCCGGCCCCATGAACATCGCCAGCCCGTCGCCCAGCACCGGTGCGCGCCATTGCGGGTTTGCCTTCGCGACATGGCCATAGATCACGCCTTGCTCGCCCTCGTTCTCGTCAAGGAAAAGCGGCAGAGGCGTCGCCAGCGGGCCTTCCGCCGTGGCGGTGACCAGGATTGCAAGTCGCGCGGCGCGGATCGTGGCCGTCAGGCTCTCATGATCGTCGTCGCGGAACGCGGGCGGTGTGTACATGGCTAAACTCCTCGGGGCATAAAATGCACGAAGTCCGGCCCGCTTAGAACATCCAGTCTTGAAAGTTTTGTGTGGTCCAGCCTGGCTGGAGGCCTGGAGCCTGCCCGGATAACCGATGTTCGTCCCAGCGCCGGGCCGCGGTGCCGGCCGCCATGCTGGCCAAGCACCGCTGAGAGATCGGGCTCGTTAGAAGATCTCGTTGGTGAGCTGCTTCACCGGGCCGAGCAGGATCGAGCCTGTGGGCACGCCGTTGTCGATCGGGATCGCCTTGCGCTCCGGCATGTCCTCTTCCGGCGCGCCGATATTGGCCGTCACGATGACCGGCGTCTTGGTCGGCACGCGGTCGTAGAGGTCGATGATGTCCTGGTTGATCAGGCGCACGCAGCCCGACGATACCGACTTGCCGATCGACCACCATTCGGGCGAGCCGTGCAGGCGGTATAGCGTGTCCTGGTTGCCCTGGAAGAGATAGAGCGCACGCGCCCCGAGCGGGTTCTTCAGGCCGCCCGGCATGCCGCCATTCTTGGCGCTGTATTGCGTCAGCTCCGGCTGGCGGGCGACCATCTCGTCCGGCGGCGTCCATTTCGGCCATTTCTGCTTCCACTGCACGACCGCGTCGCCCGACCATTCGAAGCCGGCACGGCCGAGGCCGACGCCGTAGCGGATCGCCTGACCGCCCTCGCGCACCAGATAGAGGAAGTGGCCGGTGGTATCGACGACGATGGTGCCCGGGCGCTGTCCGGTCGGATCGGGAACGATCTGGCGCAAGAATCTGTGATCGATCTTGTTCACCGGGATGGCCGGCAGGTCGAAGCCATTATCCGACATCGCGCCATACATCGTCTCGTAGTCGCCGAGCGGCGGCTCGACATAGGTGGGCGGCGGCGGCTGGATGGGAGCAGGGGCCGGACCGGTGGTGGTGCAGGCGGACACGGCGGCCGAAGCAGCGCCAAGGGCCGTGAAATTGAGGAAGCCACGGCGGCTGATGCGGAAGGAAGCGTCTGACATGGTTGCCTTTTCTAGGTCTCAATTCGCAAGAAAGCATGAATCCGCGGGCAGGTCGCCGGGGGCATTCATAACAGTCGGCGGCGATAGGCGGTTCCAATTCTGGCCTGAGGGTGGACAGAAAAAGGCGAAGCTGTGACCGAGCAGCCGCTGTTGCGCTGCAGCAACAGCGGCGTCGGACGCCTCGCCCTTGCTCTATTTTTCCGGCAGCCCCGCGGTCATCGCCAGATGGCGGACGTCGTTAGGGGCCGTCCCGTAGCGAAGCCTGAACTGGCGGTAGAAGGTGGAAGGCTCGACGAAGCCGGCCTCGAAGGCGATGTCGGCGATACGCCGCAGGACCTGCCGCCGGTCGATCAGGCAGCTGTGCACATAGGCCAGTCTGAGCTCTGTCAGGTAATCGGAAAAACTGGTGTTTTCGGCGGCGAACAACTGGCGGATATAACGAGTGCTGATGGCGAACTTACGCGCGACCTGGTCGACGTTCAGCCCCGGTTCATGGAATGCGGTGGAAAGGTGCTGCTTGATCGCGGCCAGTCGCGCCGCCCTGACACCGGACGACGCGGTATCGTGGCGCGCGCCGAGCGCTAGGACCAGCAAGTCGGTGATATGCCGGGAAATCAGCGCGGTCAGTGCCGGCGGTGCCGTGTCCGGTGACAGCGACGAAAGGTAGCTGAACAGCAGGCGATGCACCGGATTGCTGCCGTCGATGTAATCGGGGCGGATGTCATCCAGGTTCCTGACGAAGGGCGTCACCAGCGAACGCTTGAATTGTATCGCCATCGACCAGGTCGAATCTTCGGTGGAAACGGAAAAACGGCGATCGAGCGCCAGCAGCGCCGGAACCGCTGGCCGGGCCGCGAAATCGCCCAGGCCGGGCATCGAGACGTGGGAACCGCCCCTGTTCCACGACAGCATGATGTCGTCGTTGCCGTCATCCATCAATTCGGCCGTCCGTTCCCATGCCATGAGGGAAACCGACCCTTTCGTGCACATCATATCGGGCAGAAGCACGGTCGTGCCATCGAACTTGAGCGTGTGGTCACGGTGCGGCGAAACCTCCATCCGCCTCTGGGTGCGCCCGCAAACATCGCGGATGAACGCTTCGCGATGCTGGACCGGAACATCATCGAGGCTGAAGGATACGACGTTGTCGGCGCTTGAGAACACGCACCGTTCCCCCCAGAACTGTTGATCGTCCTATGTATGATAGGGCCACGTACGATTTGCAACCAAAAGGTGTGTCAGGCGCGTGTGGCTCTGCGTGCAAACCGGCGTCGCCCATGCGTCTCAGACGCCCGCCAAGAGGCCCTCGAGCGAAGGCAGGATAAGCCCGGGCGGAAAGTCGCGGTATTCGTCCGGCTGGTTGGTCCGGTTGATCCAGACCGTGCGGAAACCGAATTTCGTCGCGCCGGCGACGTCCCAGCGGTTGGACGATTGGAAAGACACCGCGCCCGGGTAGAGCCGCCAGTTGGTGACCACCATGTCGTAGACCGACGGGTCGGTCTTGAAGCGTTTGACCTGGTCGACCGAGAACACGTCGTCGAGGATCTGGTCGAGCGCGGCGGATTTGACCGCCGCGGCGAGCATCTCCGGCGAGCCGTTGGAGAGGATCGCGAGCTTCGCGCCCGACGCCTTGAGCGCCTTCAGCACGGCCGGCACCTCCGGGTAGCAATCGAGCCGCCAGTAAGCTTCGAGCAGTTTCGTCCGCAGCGCGGGATCGGCCGAGAGCACCTTGCGCAAAGCGAAATCCAGCGCCTGCTCGGTCAGTTGCCAGAAGTCGGCGTATGAGCCCATCAGCGTCCTGACCCAGGAATATTCGAGCTGCTTGGCGCGCCAGATTTCCGACAGCAGCTGGCCATCCGGACCAATCTCGCCGGCATGGCGGCGCACGGCGGCGTGCACGTCGAACAACGTTCCATAGGCGTCGAAGACATAGGCCGCATGATGCATGGAAAGAGTTTTGCGGCGGCAAGCCGCGCCGTGCAAGCGCTGATTGCCGTTAAGTACCGCTGGCCTCAACGATTTTCGGCCATGTCGGTTGACGCCGACCCTGAAAACATCGTCCTATGCCGGCCCGAAATCACTCATTTGGACGGCAAACATGACACTGGCGGCGGCGGCGCAAACCGCGACTTGGACCTATGTGGACGGCGACTGGTATGAAGGCAATGTCGCGGTATTGGGGCCGCGCAGCCATGCCATGTGGCTCGGCACCAGCGTCTTCGACGGCGGCCGCTGGTTCGAAGGCGTCTCGCCCGACCTCGAGCTTCACGCCGCTCGCGTCAACGCTTCCGCGACCGCGCTTGGCCTGAAGCCTTCGATGACGACGCAAGAGATCGTCGGCCTGACCTGGGACGGCTTGAAGAAATTCGACGGCAAGACCGCGGTCTATATCAGGCCCATGTATTGGGCCGAGCATGGCGGCTATATGGGCGTGCCGGCCGACCCGGACTCGACACGCTTCTGCCTGTGCCTCTACGAAGCGCCGATGATCCCGCCATCCGGCTTCTCGGTCACGGTCTCGCCGTTCCGCCGCCCGACCATCGAGACCATGCCCACCAACGCCAAGGCGGGCTGCCTCTACCCCAACAATGGCCGCGCCATCCTGGAAGCCAAGGATCGCGGCTTCGACAACGCGTTGGTGCTCGATATGCTGGGCAACGTCGCCGAGACCGGAACCTCCAACATCTTCCTGGTCAAGGACGGCCATGTGATGACGCCGGCGCCGAACGGCACCTTCCTGTCGGGCATCACCCGCTCGCGCACCATTAACCTGCTCGGCGACTACGGCTTCAGGACGATCGAGAAGACGCTTTCGGTTCGCGATTTCCTCGAAGCCGACGAGATCTTCTCGACCGGCAACCACTCCAAGGTCGTGCCGGTCACCCGCATCGAGAACCGCGACCTGCAGCCCGGACCCGTGGCTAAGAAGGCGCGTGAGCTCTATTGGGAATGGGCGCATTCGGCGTCCGCCGCCTGAGCCGTCGGAGCGTTTTTCCGTTTCGCGGAAACGGCGAACCGCCCCATCTCCTTGTTTTGCGCAATTCCGGGCGGAAACCGTTTCACACTTTTCCCGGAATTGCTCTAAAAAGTCGCTCGGCGCTCCATTCCGGAGTTGCCCCGATCCATTCCAGACCTATCTTAGCTCGGTAGTATCACCGGACTTTTTTCCTCGAGGGAGTACCATCCATGGCTTTTGAGTTGCCCGCTTTGCCTTATGACTACGAGGCCTTGCAGCCTTACATGTCGAAGGAGACGCTGGAGTATCATCACGACAAGCATCACAAGGCCTATGTCGACAACGGCAACAAGCTGGCCGCCGAGGCCGGAATGGGCGACCTGTCGGTCGAAGAGGTCGTGAAGCAGTCCTTCGGCAAGAATGCCGGGCTCTTCAACAACGCCGCCCAGCACTACAACCACATCCATTTCTGGAAGTGGATGAAGAAGGGCGGCGGCGGCAACAAGCTGCCCGGCGCGCTGCAGAAGGCTTTCGACAGCGACCTCGGCGGCTACGACAAGTTCAAGGCGGATTTCATCGCCGCCGGCACCACCCAGTTCGGCTCTGGCTGGGCCTGGGTCTCGGTCAAGAATGGCAAGCTCGAAATCTCCAAGACCCCGAACGGCGAGAACCCGCTGGTCCATGGCGGCTCGCCGATCCTCGGCGTCGACGTCTGGGAGCACTCCTATTACATCGACTACCGTAACGCGCGGCCGAAATACCTCGAGGCCTTCGTCGACAGCCTCATCAACTGGGACCATGTCCTGGAACTCTACGAGAAGGCCAAAGGCTGATCGATCTTACTGAAAAGCCCCGGCATGCCGGGGCTTTTCTTTTCGAGCGGTGGAAACGGCAAGCCAGCAGGCAAAATCGTCACGGCGAGGGGGAATAATCCCGTTGTGACGTCCGTTAACGTTCAGTCGCGTACCCTCTTTCCTCACCACGGAGCCAATTGAATGAGAAAGCTTGTCCTCGCCATCTCTATGCTTGCCTTTGCCGGTTCGGTCGCTGTTGCCGATCCGATTCAGGATCGCCAGGCCCTGATGAAGGAACGCGGCAAGCTCGCCGGCCAATTGTCCAAGGTGGTCAAGGGCGAGGAGGATTTCGATGCGGCCGCCGTTCTGGCGACGCTGAAGGCCCTGCAGGCCAACGCCGAGAAATTCGATGCCGAAAAGCTTTTCCCGGCCGGCTCCGACAAGGGCGACACGACGGCCGCGCCGAAGATCTGGGAAGATATGGCCGGCTTCAAGGCCGCCGAGGACAAGTTCCTGGCCGATGCCAAGGCCGCGGTCGCTTCCCCGCCGGCCGATGCCGACGCGCTGAAGGCGCAGCTCAATACGCTGGGTGGCGATTGCGGCACCTGCCATCAGACCTACCGTATCAAGAAGAGCTGATCGCCTGACGATGGCCTGGTTGAGGAAGCTTGTCGGCGCCGTCATCGTGCTTGGCGGTGCCGGGGCGGTCGCCGGCTGGGTCCTGTCGGCGCCGGTCAGGCTGGACGCCGGCACCATCGCGCGACTCGGCCCCGGCGACGCCGCCAGGGGCAAGCGCATCTTCTACGCGGGAGGCTGCACCTCCTGCCACGCCAAACCGGGCGCCCAGGGCGACGCCCGCCTCGAACTCGCCGGTGGCCTGGAGCTGAAGACGCCGTTCGGCACCTTCGTTCCGCCCAACATCTCGCAAGACCGGAAGGACGGCATCGGCGCCTGGAGCGAGGAGGACTTCGCCAACGCCATGCTGAAGGGCGTTTCGCCTTCCGGCGAGCATTTCTACCCGGCCTTTCCCTATGCATCCTATGCGCGCATGAAGCCGGCCGACATCGCCGATCTCTATGCCTTCATGAAGACGTTGCCGGCGGTTGTCGGCAAGGCGCCGGACCACAAGCTGTCCTTCCCCTTCACCATCCGACGCGGTATCGGCCTTTGGAAGCTTCTCTATCTCAGCCCGGACCCGGTGATCGCGCTGCCCGGCGGCACGCCGGACAAGGTGCTGGCCGGGCGTTACCTGGTCGAAGGGCCGGGCCATTGCGGCGAATGCCACACGCCGCGCGATTTCGCCGGCGGCGTCAAGAAGAGCGAGTGGCTGGCGGGCGCCGTGGCCGCGGAAGGCTCAGGGGTCGTGCCCAACATCACCCCGCAAGGCGGCACCAAGGACTGGTCCGAGGCCGACATCGCCAACTATCTCGAAACCGGCTTCACGCCGGATTTCGACTCGGTCGGTGGCGCCATGGTCGACGTGCAGCGGAACATGGCCCAACTGACGGCCGACGACCGGGCGGCGATCGCGGCCTATCTGAAGGCTGTCCCGCCGCACCCCAACGGCTACCCGGCGCGCAAGCCGGCGAGTTGACCTTCCGCCTGCATCTTACGGGTGGCGGTCGCCCAGAAAATCGAAGCCGTTTTCGAAGAAGTGATTGTAGTTGCAGGTGAGCTCCTCGCCCGGCGCGATGTCGCGCAGCGCGTAGGTCTCGTCGGGCGAGGAGACGTCGCAGTTCGGATCGTCGTCGTGGTTCATGTAGCGCGCGTCGTCGGCTTCGAACACGATGTAGCTCGGGTCGTGCCGGTCCGGATAAGAATAGCGGTCGAGATAGGATTTCACTGGTCCCGTTTGGCTCTCATAGGTATCGACGGGAATGCGCCGGTCGAACCGCGGGTCGAGCTTCCAGATCAGCGTTCCCTTCGGGATGCGGTTCCTGGCGAAGACGCCGATGCCCTGGATGGACGATTTGTCGAGATAAGTGTCGACGAGAAGCATGACGAACCTTGTTGAATGCAGATTAGCCGGCCCGAATGCGCATCCAAAATGTCCGCGCCCAAGACGACCGTGCATTGCGTAACGCGCAGGTTTGCGGATTGCGAGCGAAAAATCAGGCTTTGCCTGTCACTTTCAAGGCGTAGGCGTAAATGTAGGCGATCTCCTCCAGCCGCGAGAACCGGCCTGAGGCGCCGGCGTGCCCGGACTCCATGTTGATCTTGAACAGGACCGGATTGCCGCCTGTCTTGCGTTCACGCAGCCGCGCCACCCATTTCGCCGGCTCCCAATAGGTGACGCGCGGATCGGTGAGGCCCGCCAGCGCCAGGATCGGCGGGTAGTCGAGCGCCGCCACATTGTCATAGGGCGAATAGGCCGCGATCGTCTCGTAGTCGGCGGCGGACGCGATCGGGTTGCCCCATTCCGGCCATTCCGGCGGCGTCAGCGGCAGGCTGGCGTCGAGCATGGTGGTGAGCACATCGACGAACGGCACCTCGGCTACGATGCCGCCGAAGCTCTCCGGCGCCATGTTGGCGATCGCTCCCATCAGCATGCCGCCGGCGGAGCCGCCCTGCGCGACGATGCGGTCGTGCCGTGTGTAACGTTCGGCGACGAGATGGCGGGCGCAGGCGATGAAGTCGGTGAAGGTGTTCATCTTCTTCGCCCGCTTGCCGTCCTCGTACCAGCCGTAGCCCTTGTCCTTGCCGCCGCGCACATGCGCGACGGCATAGACGAAGCCGCGGTCGGCCAGCGACAGGCAGTTGGTGTTGAAGGCCGAAGGCACCGTGATGCCGTAGGAGCCGTAGCCGTAGAGCAGGCAGGGCGCGGAACCGTCGAGCTTTGTCTCGCGATGGTAGAGCAGCGAGATCGGCACCAGCTCGCCATCAGCTGCCGGCGCCATCAGCCGGCGCGTGACATAGTGCTCGGGATCGTGGCCGGAGGGCACTTCCTGCGTCTTCAAAAGCACGCGCTCGCGACTGCGCATATTGTAGTCGAACACCTGCGCCGGCGTCGTCATCGACGAATAGGTGAAACGCATCACTTCGGTGTCGTATTCGTAGGAGCCGGAGAGACCGAGCGAGAAAGCTTCTTCGTCGAAGGAGATGAAATGTTCCTCGCCGCTTGAGCGCTCGCGCACGACGATGCGCGGCAGGCCGTCCTTGCGTTCGAGCCGGACCATGTGATGCTTGAAACCGAGCACCGATAGGATCAGCCGGCCCGGCTCGTGCGGCACCAGTTCCTCCCAGTTGGCGCGCACCGGATTGTCGACCGGCGCGGTCATGATCTTGAAGTCCTTGGCGCCGTCGGCGTTGGTGAGGATGAAGAAGACGTCGCCGCCTTCTTCCAAATCGTATTGTAGGCCGGTCTCGCGCACCGCCACCAGCTTCGGCGCTGCGGTTGGATCATTGGCGGGCAGCAGGCGGTATTCCGAAGTCTCATGGTCGTTGATGCCGATCATGATCCAGTCATTGGCGCGCGTGCCGCTGACATCCATGAAGAAGCCCGGATCGGTTTCCTCATAGATCAGCCGGTCGTTCTCGGGCCTGTCGCCGAGCGCGTGGAAGAACACTTTCGACGGGCGATGATTGTCGTCGAGACGGGTATAGAAGAAGCCGTCGTGGCCGGCGTTCCAGACCCCGCCGCCGCCCGTATCCGGAATCTGGTCGGCAAGGTCCTTGCCGCTCGTGAGATCGCGCACGCACAGCGTGAAGAACTCCGAGCCCTTGTCGTCGAAGGCCCACAGGAGCTGCCTGTGGTCGCCAGAATGGTCGACGCCGCCGAGCCTGAAATAAGCCTTGCCCTCGGCCTCCCTATCGCCGTCGAGCAGGATCTCCTCGGCGCCGCCGTCGCGCGGCGTGCGGAAATAGCGCGGCTGCTCGCCGCCTTGCCGGAAGGAAGAGCCATAGGCAAAGGGGCCGTCCTTCATCGGCACGGTCGAGTCATCCTCCTTGATGCGCCCCTTCATCTCGGCAAACAGCTTGCCGCGCAGGTCCGCCGTGCCCGCCATCAGCGCCGCCTGATAGGCGTTTTCAGCCTCGAGATGAGCCCGGATGCGGCCGTCGAGCAGGGAAGGGTCACGGAACACGGCCTGCCAGTTGTCGGCCCGCATCCAGGCATAGTCGTCGCTGCGGGTGACGCCGTGATGCGTGTCGGAAACCGGGTGTTTCTCAGGGATAGGCGGGCTGGCGGCCGGGAAGGCGGAAGTCAAGGCGGGAGCTCTGGTCATTACGTCTCGCTGCGGAATTTGCTTGAATGACGAATGAACACGCCGCTCAGCGGCGGTTCAAGAGGCGCGGCTCAAGATGGTCTACAGAAGCTAAGTCGAAGGGGGAAAGATGAAATCCTGTGTTTCTACCGCAATGTGTGTCGCCGTCCTCGCGGCGGGTCTGGCTTTTTCCAGCCAGTCTCATGCAACCGTCTTTGCTGCCTGGCAAGTGGCGGGCGTGCCGTTTGGCGACACGCTCAATGCGCGAAAGTATCCGTCCAACGCATCCCAGAAACAGGCTGCCTATCCGAACGGCACCGTGCTGCAGATGACCGGCCGCTGCACCGGTGGCGTAAACCTGCTCGATATCGCCCGCCAGCCGCAATGGAAGCAGCGCCAGGCGATCCGTTATCGCTGGTGCGAGGTCTGGCACGATCCGGCGCAGAACGGTCATTTCGTCACCGGCTGGGTCTACGGCAAATATATCGCGCCTCACTGAGGGATACCATCGCGCCGCCTTGTCGGGTCCAGCCGCCAAGGCGACGTCCTTGCGCTTCGTTGCGCCGCAGGATTAGCTGTGCTGGCGCAACGGCGCCTAAGCATTGGCCAAGCATTGAACGCCGTGTAGAGCGGCGATCGGATGTCTAACGTGCGGATGACGCAACGTCACGGCATGCTGGTCTGGCCAGAAAAATCTCGCGAAGTTACACGGTGCACGAATTTTTGAAGCTGAATCGGCAATATTTGATGAATATCGACCAATATAAGTCAATATGCGAATTGACTTACTTTCAATGCGGCGTCATTAAGATAACCGACGCGAATCTCAGAGCCTTTCCTGAATGAAATTCGCGCGATGCCCGATCCAAGAAAAAGGGCGCAGTTTCAGAAACAAACTCTCGTTGGGGCCTTAGCACTATGGAAATCGTCGAAACACCTTCGAAAAACGGTGATGCGCTGATCGAGCTGACTGCCGATGTCGTCGCCGCCTATGTCAGCAACAACCCGGTGCCGGTCGGGGAACTGCCGAACCTTATTGCCGACGTCCATGCCGCGTTGGGCCGCGTCGGCGGCTCGTCGGAGCAGCCGTCGGCCGAAAAACAGAAGCCGGCCGTCAACCCGAAGCGCTCCGTCCACGACGACTACATCGTCTGTCTCGAGGACGGAAAGAAATTCAAGTCGCTGAAGCGGCATTTGATGACCCATTACAATCTCACGCCGGAAGAGTATCGCGAGAAGTGGGGTCTGGACGCCAACTACCCGATGGTCGCCCCCAATTACGCGGCTGCCCGCTCGCAGCTGGCCAAGAAGATGGGTCTGGGCCGCAAGCGCAAGGGCCGCTGATAAGCCTCGCCTCTGCTGCAGTTCGACGGCGCCCTTCGGGCGCCGTTTGCTTTAAAGATCTGAGGTCAGGCCGTCTGCTTCAGCGCCGCTTCCGCGTCGCGTTTGATGCGCTTGACCATCGAGCGGAGGCCGTTGGCGCGCTGCGGCGACAGGTGCTCATCGAGGCCGAGCTCTTTCAGCGTCGCTTCGGCGTCCGTGTCCTGGATCTCGCTTGCCGGCCGGCCCGAAAACAATGCCAGCATGATGGCGACGAGGCCGCGCACGATATGGGCGTCCGAATCGCCCTGGAAGCGGATGACCGGATCGGTACCTGCTCCCTGCTCGGTGGTCAGCCACACCTGGCTCACGCAGCCGGGCACCTTGTTCGCGGCCGTGCGTTCCGCCTCGGGAAAAGGCGGCAGGCCTTCGCCGAGCTCGATCACATAGCGATAGCGGTCCTCCCACTCGTCGAGCAGGGAAAAGTCGTCGCGGATCGTCTGGATCGACGGAGTCATCGCACCGCATATAGTGGCCCGGCACCGCCACGTCACGGAAAAAGAAAGACGCCGCGGGCGTCGAGAGGTCGGACGGGCCCGCGGCGGAGAGCAATTCCAGGAAAAGTGCGTAGCGGTTTTCCGTCCGGAATTGCGCCAAACCAAACAAAGAGCAATTCCAGGAAAAGTGCGTAGCGGTTTTCCGTCCGGAATTGCGGCAACCAAACAAAGAGCAATTCCAGGAAAAGTGCGGAGCGTTTAGGCTCGGCGACTTCGCCGCAGCCTCTCCGTCTGGAATTGCGCCAAAACCAAAGAGCCGAGCAAACGGCCGAGAAAGCTCTCAGTTCTTCGCCGTCAGCATCACCGGAATGTTGACCTTGGCGGGCAGCACGACCTCCTCGGCGATGCTGCCGGTGGTCGCGACGGCGCTATCCGCGACCTTCGTCTCGGGCGCGGCGGGCTGCCCGGACTGCTGCTTGTCGTCGATCATGGCCGCGGCGATCTTGGCCGTTTCCTTGGCGCGAACGGTGATGGTGTACATGGCCGATTTGCCGGTTTCGCAGACATCCGGCTTGCGCTCGCAGAGCCCGGCAATGTCGCCGACCGCCTCGCGCGCCGCAAACAGCGCCTGGATCGGTCCGACGCTCTGCTGCCCGTCTTCACCCGGGCCGACGCCGAGCGGCAGCGCCAGCAGCACCAGCGAGAACCAGAAAGCCATCCTGATCAGAAAGCCCATCTTACTTGCCTCTCATCCGGGATGGATGATGCATCCATCCGTCATGGATCATGCATCCCTTGGCATGACCTCTTTTATGGGCGCGATAATGGCACAGTCACGCAAAGGACGACTTGCGTCGAAGCCGCCAATTTTCCTCAAATTTTAGGCAAATTCGAAAGGAATTGGTTTTGAAACGGACTTGTCTCGAATCTCGTGGACCGCGTTTACTTTATGATAACCATATATCCTATTGCTATTAAACGATCTTTCCTCATGTGACGGTTAGCCGGGTCAAGGTGCGGCCCGTTTTGGCACAGGCCTCGCGGCTAACCCGCCGTTTACCATGGCGGCAACTCGGCGTGCTTTGCGGGGCCGGCGTCACAATATTTGCCTTGGACGGGTCGCCGGCCCCCACCAGCCTTATCCATTCCTTAAACGCTGGATGCGAGTTTCAAGTCATTGATTGAGTCACCTGCCAGGCAGGGCGTTTTTTACCACCGGGTACGCGTGCGTTGAGTTCGATTTCAGCCAGATACGTTCAATTGCCCGGGGCGGTTTCAGCCGGCTGCGAACGCATGGTTCACCCGACCGTGACGGGTGAGGCCGAACGCTTGCGCCAGCGCCGCTTCATCGGCGTCATGCTCGCCGCTCCGTTCCTGGCCGCGGGCGCCGCGGTCACGCTCGTCACATCCAGCCTCGGCGCGGCCGTCACGATGGCCGCGATCTTTGCCGCTTTCGGCCTGAGCTGGTTCGCGGCGCTTCTGGTGGCGGCCACCGGCCATATGGCGCTCGCCGGCCGTATGGCGGTCGTGCTGGGCGGTCTCGCCCTTGCCGGGGCTGTTGCCGCGGCGGGCGGATTGGCCTCGCCGGCAGCACTCCTTGCCATCGCCTTGCCGGTTGAGACCTTGTGGGTCTCGGGATCGCGGCGGGCCGCGCTGTCGGGCGCGCTGGCGGCCATTGCCGCCATCGCGCTGCAGCCCTTTGTCGGGCAGTTCCTGCCGCTCGGCGAAATCGCCGCCTGGCATTGGCTGCTGCCGCTCGCCTGGGCGCTGACGCTGTTGCCGCGGGCCGCCGCCTTCGCCAACCCGGCAGGCTCGCAGCTGACGGAGCCTGGCGGCGATCGCCTTGAGGACGTCATCGACGCCGTCGTCCTGCGCGTTGGGCGCCAGGGCGACGTGCTCGACGCGTCCGCCAAGGCGCGTTCGATCCTCAAATTGGCGCCGGAGCTCCTGCTCGGCACCGGCCTTTTCGACCGCGTCCATCTTTCCGATCGCGTCGCCTATCTCACCGCCTTGGCCGACATGCGCGAGGGCGCGCCGAAACGCCGGCTCGACCTGCGCATCCGCTTGCCGCGCGAGGGTTCGAGCGCGTCCGACAATTTCCGCCCGTTCAGCCTCGAGCTGCAGCGGGGCGAGGCCGACCGCGATGTCTTCACCCTGGTCCTGCGTGAAAACGACGATGTCGCGGCACTTCGCGAGGAGCTTGCGGAAGCGAGGGAGGCGGCCGCGACCGCCGAAGTGGCCAAGGGCCGCTTCCTTGCGGTGGTCAGCCACGAGCTGCGCACGCCGCTCAACGCCATCATCGGGTTCTCCGACATGCTGCTGCACGAGATGTTCGGCGCCTTCAAGGATCCGCGCCAGAAGGAATATGTCGGCCTCATCAGGGAGTCCGGCCAGCATCTTCTGTCCGTCGTCACATCGATCCTCGACGTATCGCGCATCGAGGCGGGCGCCTATGCGACCGAGCTGGAGCCGTTCCGCTTCGTCGAGGCGGTCGACATGTGCCGCTCGATGATGCGGCCGCTGGCCGACGCCAAGGGCATAGTTCTCGCCACGCAGATCGCGCCGGATGCGGGCGAGATCAATGCCGACCGCCGCGCCGTGCAGCAGATCCTGATCAATCTCGCTTCGAACGCCGTCAAGTTCACGCCCGATGGCGGCAGCGTGGTGATCGGCGCCAAGCGCGTCGGCTCGCGCCTGCATTTCTGGGTGAGCGATACCGGCATCGGCATCGCCGAGGAGGATATGGCCAATCTCGGCAAGCCGTTCATGCAGATCCAGAACGACTACACGCGCCGCTTCGAGGGAACCGGGCTCGGCCTGTCGCTGGTCAAGGGTCTGGTGGCGCTGCACGACGGCACGATGTCGATCGAGAGCGCGCCGGGTGAGGGCACCACGGTGACGATCGGCCTGCCGGTGAACGGGCCGAAGCGGCATACCGGTGCGCCTTCCGGCGTGCTGGCCATGCCGGCGGCGAAGCCGAAGGGGGATAGAGATGGGGAGAGGAATGGCTCGCTCCGCAAAACGGCCTAAGGTCGTCGAACCCGAACGCGGCGTCCTTGCCGAAGGCGCGGTCGCGGTCGGTCAGCTGATCGCAAGCAATCCGGTCCTCGTCGGCGGTTCGACCGCCTTCCTGGTGACGCTGTTCTATGTCTCGGCCAATGCGCTCTGGTACCAGCCTTTTCCGCATACCGGCGCCTTCTTTGCCACCCGCAGCATCGAGAATTTCCCGCACACCGTCTCCAACGAACCGGAAACCACCATCAACATCGTGCGCCAGGCACCGGCGCAGCCCGTGGCCAAGCCGGACCCGGTCGTCCAGCAGGTGCAGGGCATTCTGAAGGACCTCAATTTCTATGACGGCACGGTCGATGGCCTTACCGGTCCGGCGACCCGCAAGGCCATCCAGGCCTATCAGCTGAAGGTCGGGCTGCCGGGGTCGGGCGAGATCGACGGGGCGCTGCTCGACCAGCTTGGCGCCCGCCAGACGACGGCGGCCATTCCCCACCCGGCGCCGCGGCCGGCCGATGCGGCAGCCGCCACGCCGTCCGCCAAGCCATCGGTCATTCCGGTCTCGGCGCCGGCCGGTGACCCCACATTGTCTCCCGACGCCCGCATCGTCAGGATCCAGGCCGGCCTCAAGGCCTTCGGCAACAACGACATGCAGCTCGACGGCAAGGTCGGCGCCCGCACCAAGGCTGCGATCAAGGAGTTCCAGGCCCTCTTCGGCCTCCCCGAGACCGGCGAGCCGGACGAAGCGGTCTATGTCAAGATGCGCGAGATCGGCCTGACGAACTGAGCGACCGCATCCGATCGTTTCGGTTCCTTCACCGCTGCTGTAAGGAACCGCGCATGCCATCCGGAAACCTCCCATGCGCGTAACCACTGATCTCTGGGTTTCGGCCCTTGTCCGCCGCGTCTTCGGCGCCGGCGGTTTTGCCGCTATCGTCAAGCGCGGCGCGACCGAGGCGGGCGCCGTCTTCGTGCTGTCGCGCGGACGTCTGGGGGAGGTGGCCCTCTACGGGCCGGCGCCGCAGACGAGCTACGATTCGGCCAAGCCCGACGAGCGCTTCTTCACCCTGCTCGATTCAAGCGACGACAGCTCGGCCTTCGATGTCCGGCTGGAGCGGGAGAAGAAATTCGATCCGGACATCTGGGTGGTCGAGATCGAGGCGGGAGCCGTTCCGGTCGAAGAGCTTCTTTCCGTGAAGGTGGAATAACCGCGTCAGCAGGCCTTGAGGCCGGCGCGCGCCTCGTCGCTGTTCGAGGCTTCGCGGCTCTCGATGCTCACCGCGTCGGGAGCATTGTCGCGGATCGCCCGCGAAAGGGTCTCCGCCTTCCAGGCGCGTACCTTATCGAGCGCCGCCTCGCGGTGCATCAGCCGATAGCGGTCGAGGAAGAGGCGGATCGCCTGCGGGTGCGGGAACTCGCCGGGATAGACCGCGACCGCGATCAGGAAGGCCCTGTCTTCGCTGAGGTCGAGGGCGCGCAGCGCTGCAAGCAATGCGCCATAGCTCGATTGCCCGGTCACCGAGCGGGCCGTCGCGAAGTCGATCCCCAGCGCATCGGCAAGGGCGGTCTGGAAGAAGGCAGCGTTGCCGGTCAACGCCGTCTCGCGCAGCTTCACATAGGCCGGCTGGCCGAGGAATGTGTTGACGTCGGCAGCGTCACCGGTCGGGCGCATCATCGACCGCAGGCGGCGCCGCGCGTTCTCCGCGGCTTCGCCGGAGGCGGGACGGTCGGAGTCCGTCTTGCTCGCGGGCTCCGGTTTCGGCGTGAGCTTCGTGACCGTCTCCGGCGGCCGCGTCTTGACCAGCGTCGGTCTTTCCAGCGCGCGGATGAGGTCGGCGATCGTCGGGTTGAGCTCCTTGCGGCGCGCGATGGCGCGCGCGTGCGGCAGCCCGTGCCGGCCGATCAGCGCGATGAGATCGATGTCGCTCAGCGCATTGGAGCGGGTGAGCAAGGGAGCTGCGATTTCGACCGGCTCCTCGGCCAGCCGCCGCACCAGGGCTGTCGGCGCGTAGTCGCATTCGGAAAGGGCGGCGGCGACGTAGCGGCGCGACTCGACCGACACCTCGTCGAACAGCGGCAGCGTCAGATCCTCGAGCTGCGCGATCTCGCGGCGCGAGGGACGGGTCAGCGAGCAGAAGGCCGACACGGCGGCGCGGAACAGCCTTTCGGCCTTTCCCGCTTCGGTCCGGATAGCGATTTGCCTGAAATCCGAAGATGACACGAAGGATACGCCCGACACTCGACACAATCCCGAACCTGCGCAATCCGGCCGGGCCGGGTCCACATCTTCAGGAAAAACAAACATCAAATTAGCGGCGATCCGTTAGCGCTCCGTTAACCCTCTACGTCCCTTAATCGACTTTGGAGGCGTTGCGTTGTGCTCCGGTCAAACCGAGAGGAATGCGCGAACCATGGGCATGGTCCTGTCTTTTGTGCCGCGTGCGGCACCTGTAAATCGAGCAAGTCACGACACCACGACGGCGGCGGCGGTCATTATCTTCCCCGGCGTCCGCTATGAGTTGCGTCCGCAGGCCGATGAGGCCCGGCCGGACAGCGGCGCTGACAGGCCGGGCTCCCCGCCACCTGCCAAGCCGCATCACTGATCGGCCCGCCTTTCTCAGTAGTCCTGCAATTCGCAGGCGCTTTGCTCGAGGAAGCGTGACACGATCGGCTTCCAGCTCTCGTCCGGCACGAAGGCGCGGACGACGAAGATGCCTTCCTCGATCGGCGCTTCGACGAAGATCGCGCCCTGTAGATCCTCCGGAAGGTCGCGCCGCACATCGATCATCTGCGCCGGCGTCAGCACCACGGCATCGAGCTTCTCGCCATTGGCGTTGTGATCGTTGAAGGAATAGATGTTGTGGCCGTTGCGGTCGTAGACCGAGGCCGACCAGAACGGCACATCGCCCGGCGCCCTGATCCTGACCAGCCCGTCCGTGAGATCGAACCGGCAGGCGGCGGCATAAAACAACGGGTCGACCGACTTCACCACCGGCGCGCCGCCGGCCTCGGCGTCCAGTCGCGTCATCTTGTAGAGGTCGGATGCCATCGCCAGCCGCGACCAGGCATCGCGTTCGGAAAATTCCGGCACCAGGAACAGCACCACGATATGCACGATGCCGGCGCCGAGCAGGCCGAGGATCATGGCATGCAGCAGCTTACGCATTGCAGCCCGCCTTCAGGATGCGCGGCAGCGTGACGTCCGAGAGACCGGTGCTCGAGGCGATCGGCGTGTCGTAGAAGGTCAGCACGAAATACATCTTGCCGGAGCCGCCGGTCAGCAGCCAGTTGCCGGGTGCCGGTCGGCTGCCGACGGAAATGACGACGGAATTGTCGGGCCGGCGCAGCATGTCGTAGGATTGCAGCGCCGACTGCCTCGGCTTCCCGGTGTCGATCACGCCAAGCGACTGGTCGGCGGCGTAGAGCGTCCAGAAGCGAGCGGTGGGATAACCGCCTTCGATCGTGTAGGTGCATTCGCGTTTCAGAGGCTCGCCTGCATCGTCGCGCTCGGCGACGAAGGCAAGCCCCTCGGCCTGGCCGAGCGCCAGCACGCCCTCGCGTGCCACACGCGCCTTGGAGTAGGGGTCGGCGGCTAGAGTCCCGACTTCGGGGAAAGCGGTCCATTGGCCGATGCGGATCGCGCCGACGCCGTCCTGCGCATTGAGCGCATACCAGACGCTGTAGCCGCCGAGCCCGATGGCAATGGCAAGCGAAAGCAGCGTCAGGATGGCGTTCTTGAGCATGAGAGCCGCAACAGAGGAGATTGCCCGGGATATCGCGACGCGGGGTGCCGTGGCAAGCCGGCTTCACGCCAGCGCCGCCCTAAAGCGCATCGCAATCTTTCAGATTCGCTCCCTGCACTTTGGGTTTTTGATTTTACGCATGTCGTCATCCCGAAACCGGTTCCAACTTTCGGGAGACATGCTTTAAAGCGCCGAAAGCGTCTCCGGCAAAGCGGGGGCGCTGAGCACGGGCGCGGCCTGGAAAGCCTTGGTCATGTCCCGCAGCGTCTGGCTGGTGCGGCTGGACAGCACCGGCGGGCGTTCGGCCTCGGCCTGGGCCGCCGCGGCGTCGGCTTCCTTCTTCGCCGCTTCCTCGGCCTTGGCTGCGACCTCTGGATCGACCCAAGGATGATCGATGCCCGGGATCGGCTTCAGGTCGATGTTCTGATGCGCATAGACCATCAGCCGCTGCCAGACCATCGCCGGCAGCGTGCCGCCGGTCATCTTGTTGGTCGGCGTGAAGTCGTCATTGCCGAGCCAGACGGCGGCCGTGTAGTTGCCGGTGAAGCCGACGAACCAGGCGTCGCGATAGGATTGGGTGGTGCCTGTCTTGCCGGCGACGACGATGTTGGGCAACTGGGCGCGCCGCGCCGTGCCGATCGCCGGCACCGCCGCCAGCATCGTGTTCATGTATTTCAGCGCCTTTTCCGACAGCACGCGGTGCGGCGGCGGCGCATCCTTGGCCCAGTCATAGACCACCTCGCCGGTGCGGGTGACGAGCTGGGTGATGCCATGGCGGGAGCCCACGAAACCGTTCTGGGCAAAGACGCTGTAGCCGGTTGCCTGGTCCATCACGGTCATGCCGGACGTGCCGAGCACCATGGTCTTGTGCGATTCCAGCGGCGATTCGACGCCCATCGATTCGGCCATCGCCTTGATCGGGGGAATGCCCAGGTAGTCCTTGGCCAGCCGCACCGGCACGGTGTTGATCGACTTGGCGATCGCCGTGAGCAGCGTGACATTGCCGGCCGAGCCGCCATTGTAGTTATGCGGCGACCAGCCGCCCCAGGTGATCGCGCCGCCCGAAACGACCGAATCCGGCGTGAAGCCGTGCTCCATCGCGGTGGCATAGACGTAGGGCTTGAACGACGAGCCGGTCTGGCGCAGCGCCTTGGTCGCGCGGTTGAACTGGCTGGTGCCATAGTCGCGGCCGCCGACGATGGCGCGAACCGCGCCATTGGTCTCGATCACCACCACCGCGCCTTCGGTGACGTTGTATTCCTTGCCGAACTGCCGCAGATGGAATTCGACCGACTCTTCCGCGGCCTTCTGGATATTGGCATCGAAAGTGGTGTGGGCGACCAGCGAGTGCTGGCCGGGCTTGGCGATCTTCTTCACCTCGTCGAAGGCCCAGTCGAGGAAATAATCCGGGCTCTTCTGCTCGCCGCGGTCGACGACGTCGGCCGGATGCAGCCGCGCCTGCAGCACCTGGCCTTCGGTCATGAAGCCGGCGTCGACCAGGTTGGACAGGACCACATTGGCGCGTGCGCGCGCCGCCGGCAGGTTGATGTGCGGGGCATATTTGGTCGGCGCCTTGAACAGGCCGGCCAGCATCGCCGCCTCGGCGAGGCTCAGATCCTTGACGCTCTTGCCAAAATAGAAGTCCGCCGCCGCCTCGATACCGAACGTGCCGCCGCCCATATAGGCGCGGTCGAGATAGAGCTGCAGGATCTCCTTCTTGGAGAGATTGGCCTCGAGCCACAGCGACAGGAAGGCTTCCTTGATCTTGCGCTCCAAGGTGCGCTCGTTGGACAGGAAGAGATTCTTGGCGAGCTGTTGGGTGATGCTGGAGCCGCCCTGGACCACCGAATTGGCGCGCATATTCTCGAAAAGCGCGCGCGACAGGCCGAGCACGTCGATGCCGTAATGGTCGAAGAAGCGCCGGTCCTCGGTCGCCAGCACCGCCTTGATGACGATGTCCGGCATCTCGTCGACCGGCACGGAATCGCGCTGGATGATGCCGCGCTGGCCGATCTCGTTGCCGTAGCGGTCCAGGAAGGTGACGGCGAAGTCGCCCTGGTTGCGCCAGTCGCCGGCGGTGATGTCGAAGGCCGGCATGGCGAGCGCCAACAGCACCACGAACCCGCCGGCGCCCATGGTGAAACCCTCGCTCAGCACCTCGATGATGGCGCGGCGCCAGCCATGCACGCGGAAACGGCGAGAAAAGATGGTCGCCGCTTCCCAGAATTCGCGCGCTTTGAAGCTGATCTCATAGAGCGAGGAATCGAGCCACGCGTCGACGGCAAGAGCCGCCGAGGCTATCCGGCCTCTTCTCTTGCGTGGTTTCGAAGGACTTGCCATTCCAGACTTCCGCCCCAACGCGCTTTCGCCCGAAAACAGCATGCGGGCAGTTTCAGGGTGGCGCCCCCGTCAAAACTATTCGACCATTTTATCACTGCCCACAAGGGCAGCGAAGCCACAGCACAAGCTTTGTTGATTGGAAGTACGCCGTTAGCGGCCGATCGGTATCACCGCGCCGCGATGAAGCGCATGAAATGCGCCACATCCGCCTCGGTCGGCTCCAGCCCGGTGAAGGAGCGCAGATAGGCGGCGAGATGGCTGACGCGCGCCTCTACCGGTTCCTTGAGGTCGAGCACGTAATAGCCGATCTGCATGTAATAGAGCACGCGGGCGCGGATGAAGGCGTCCTCGCTCTCATAGCCGTGCCGGCGGTACATGTCGCGTATGGCAAGCAGGCGCTCCTCGTCGGCCTTGTCGATCATGCGCCGCACGTCGTCCGAGCGCCTTGCCCATTCGCGGACGGCGAAATCGAGCCTGGGATCGAACAGGCGCTCGTCGGCCCAGCATTCGAACACGTTCATCACACCCATGATGATAGTGTCGGCCGGGCGGCGGGCACGCTCGACGATCGCCGTGGTGTTGGTCTCGTGCCAATGCTTGAGCAACTGGTCGAGCAGGTCCTGCCGGCTTTCGAAATACCAGTAGAAGCTCGAGCGCGAGACGCCGAGCTTCTGTCCCAGCGTCAGCACGCGCACACTCTCGATGCCGTCGGAAATCAGCGTCTGCAGCGCGAGGTTGATCCAGTCCGCGCGGGTCACCTTGATATTGCCGGGCGGCGGCTCGTCCCGGGGAGCAGGCATGATCATGACCGAACAAGTGGCACGGCGCGCGGCGGCGCGCAAGCTCTGGACAGAAGTGTCTAGACACATATGTCCAGAACATGTATCGTAAGAGCCTCCAACGAGAGGGAGAGGCTCGTGAAGTTGCATTACCGGGCAGTGGTCATCGGGGGAGGCGTGGTCGGCGCCTCCGTGCTCTATCACCTGACGCGTTTTGGCTGGAGCGATGTGGCGCTGATCGAGCGCGCCGAACTGACGGCAGGCTCGACCTGGCATGCGGCGGCCGGGTTCCACGCGCTCAACGCCGATCCCAATGTCGCGGCGCTGCAGGATTACACGATCAAGCTCTATCGCGAGATCGAAGCCGAGTCCGGCCAGAATGCCGGCCTGCACATGACCGGCGGCGTCAACATGGCTAGCGACCCGCAGCGCTGGGAGTGGCTGAAATCGGCCTGGGCGGTGTTCCAGTCGGTCGGCATCGAGACGGCGCGGCTGGTCACGCCGGAGGAAATCAAGGAGATCTGCCCGATCGTCGACGTGAATGGCGTGCTCGGCGGCCTTTATGATTCGAACGAGGGCCATCTCGATCCTTATGGCACCACGCACGCCTATGCCGGCGCCGCCAAGAAGCGCGGCGCCGACGTCATCCTGCGCAACCGCGTCGTCGAGCTGAAGCAACGCGCCGACGGCGGCTGGGACGTCGTCACCGAGAAGGGCACCATCGTCGCCGAGCACGTCGTCAATGCCGGTGGTCTTTGGGCCAAGCAGGTCGGGCTGATGGCCGGCGTCGACCTGCCGGTGACGCCGATGGAGCATCATTACTTCGTCACCGAGGACATTCCGGAAGTTGCCGCCCTCGACAAGGAACTCGGCCTGGCCGTCGATCTCGACGGCTTCTCCTATCTTCGCCAGGAGCGGAAGGGCGTGCTGCTTGGCGTTTACGAGCAGAACCCGAAACATTGGAACATGGACGGCGCGCCTTGGGACTACGGCATCGAGCTGATCCCGGAGGATATCGATCGCATCAGTCCCGAGCTTGCCAAGGCCTATGAGCGCTTTCCCTGCCTGGCCAAGGCCGGCATCCGCAAATGGGTCAACGGCGCCTTCACCTTCACGCCGGACGGCAATCCGCTGGTCGGTCCCGTCAGGGGGCTCAGCAACTACTGGGTCGCCTGCGGCGTCATGGCCGGCTTCAGCCAGGGCGGCGGCGTCGGCAAGTCGCTGGCCGAGTGGATGATCCACGGCGAGCCGGAAGCCGACATCTTCGGCATGGACATCGCCCGCTACGGCGCCTTCGCCGCCAACCGGGAGTATCTGCGGCAAACCACGGGCCAGTTCTATGCCCGCCGCTTCGTCATGACCTTCCCTAACGAGCGCCTGCCTGCCGGCCGGCCGCTGAAGCGCCCAGGCGCGTATGAGGGCATGAACGCCGCCGGCGCCGAATGGACGGCGTCCTGGGGGCTGGAGATCCCGGCCTATTTCGCGCCGATGGGGTTCCGCGAGGAGACGACGCTGAAGCGCTCCAATGCTTTCGAGATCGTCGGCGACGAGGTGCTGCAGGTTCGCCGCGCCGCCGGCCTCGTCGATACGACGGCCTTCTCGCGCTATGCCGTGTCGGGGCCCGGCGCTGCGGCCTGGCTCGACCGGCTGCTTGCCTGCCGGCTGCCGAAGCCCGGCCGCGCGAAGCTCGCGCCGATGCTTGGGTCCGACGGCCGGCTGAAGGGCGATCTCACCGTGCTCAACTGGGGCGGCGGCGAGTACTGGATCATGGGCTCTTACTATTTGCGCGAATTCCACATGCGCTGGTTCGAGGCGCATATCGCCGAAGGCGTCTCCGTCACCGACATCTCGGACGCCATGTCCGGTTTCCTCGTCACCGGTCCGAACGCACGCCGGATCGTCGAACGCACCACGCATCAGGACGTCTCGGCGGCAGCCTTGCCGTTCATGGCTTGCGGTGAGTTCGACATCGGCATGGTGCGCGCCCGGGTGGCAAGGCTGTCGATCGCCGGCGAGCTCGGCTTCGAGATCAATTGCCCGGCCACCCTGCATTCGGCCCTGCGCGAGACGCTGCTTGCCGCGGGCGAAGACCTCGGCCTGGCCGAGATCGGCTATTACGCGCTGAATTCGCTCAGGCTGGAAAAGAGTTTCGGCATCTGGTCGCGCGAATTCACGCAAGGCTACACGCCCGGCCAGACCGGGCTGGACCGCTTCATCGCTTTCGACAAGGGCGATTTCATCGGCCGCCAGGCGGCGCTGAAAGAGCGCGAGGCCGGCGTCTCGCGACGCATCGTGACGCTGGAGGTCGACGCTGTCGACGCCGACGCCAGCGGTTTCGAGCCGGTCTGGTCCAAGGGCCGGCGTGTCGGCTTCGTCACCTCCGGCGGCTACGGCTACACGCTTCGCAAGAGCGTCGCCCTGGCGTTGCTCGATGACGGTTTCGCCGGGGAGGGGACGGAACTTTCCGTACACATTGTCGGGGTCGAACGGCCGGCGCGCGTCATTGCCGCCTCGCCCTACGACGCTGAAGGCAAGGCGATGCGGCAATGAGGAGGAACCGCCATGATTGACGAGGCCGCACGTGATGTCCGGCGCGAGCGCCGGCGGGGACGCACCGGCGAGGCGGGCAGCGAATCCAGCCGCCATCCGAACTACCGGTCGCTGAAGAACCCCTTTCTGCCGCAGCCGATCTTTTCCGACGACCAGGTCGCGGCCATCCACGCCACCGCGCTGCGCGTGCTGGAGGAGCTCGGCATCAAGGTGCTGCTGCCCGAGGCCCGCGCCGTCTACGCCAGGGCCGGCGCCTTGGTCGATGAAGACAGCCAGATGGTGAGGATCGGCCGCGACATGGTCGAGGCCGGGCTCGCCTCGGCGCCGCGCTCCATTCCTGCCTTTGGCGGCGACCGCTCGCGCGACCTGATGCTCGAACTCGGCTCGATGGCCTTCCTGGCCGGCTCCGGCGCCCCCAACGTCACCGACCTCGAGCGCGGGCGCCGGCCGGGCACGCTCCAGGCCTTCGAGGAATTCACCAAGCTGATCCAGCATTTCGACGTGCTGCATATGCTCGGGCCGTGCGTCGAGCCGCAGGACATTGACAATCGCTTCCGCCATTACGCCGTCAACCGGGCGCAGCTGACGCTCTCCGACAAGTTTCCCTTCGTGTTCGCGCGCGGCACACCTCAGGTCGAGGACAGCTTCGAGATGATCCGCCTGGCGCGCGGCCTCTCCGAGGACCAGTTCCGCGCCGGCGCCCATTGCTACACCGTCATCAACACCAATTCGCCGCGTCAGCTGGACATCCCGATGGCGCAAGGCATCATCGATTTCGCCAAGGCCGGCCAGGTTCTGGTCATCACGCCTTTCTGCCTGGCGGGCGCGATGGCGCCGATCACGGTTGCCGGCGCGCTGACCTTGCAGCATGCCGAGGCGCTTGCCGGGTTGACGCTGGCCCAGATCGTGCGCCCCGGCGCGCCGGTGGTCTATGGCTCCTTCTCGTCCAATGTCGACATGAAGTCCGGCGCCCCGGCCTTCGGCACGCCGGAACACATCAAGGCGACGCTTGGGGCGGGGCAGCTCGCCCGCTACACCGGCCTGCCTTGGCGCTCCGGCGGCGGCAGCGCCGCCAACGTCTCCGATGCGCAGGCGGCGCACGAGACGCAGTTCGCGCTCTGGGGCTCGGTGCTGGCCGGCGCCACTATGTGCATCCACGCTGCCGGCTGGCTGGAAGGCGGCCTGAGCGTTTCCCTGGAAAAGCTGATCACCGACATCGAGGCGCTGCAGACCGTCGCCGAGCTCTGCGCGAAGCCCCCGGGCGACGAGGATGCGATCGGCTTCGAGGCCATCGCCGAGGTGCAGCCCGGCGGCCATTTCTTCTCGGCGGCGCATACGATGACGCGCTACCGCACCGCCTTCTATGAGCCACTGGTGGCCGACTGGTCGAATTTTGGCAACTGGACGCAGGCCGGCGGCAAGACGGCGACAGAGCGCGCGACCGGTATCTGGAAGCGGATTCTCGCCGACTTCCAGCCGCCGGCCTCCGCTGCCGCCACCGCCGGCATGCTCGACGAGTTCATTGCAAAGCGCACCGAGGAAGGCGGCGCCGCGCCGGTCTCCTGATTTGACGAAAACGTAATAAATTCGAGACCTTCGCCATTCACGTTATAGTCAAAACGATTCGCGATCTGGCTTCGGATCGCGAGCGCGGCTACGTTGTCGGGCCGCGGCGCGGAGACATGTGTTGGTGATGGACGGTAGATGACGGCGCCTGGCGATTTGATGCAGGCCTTGTTCCTGAGGCTGAAGACCGATGCGTCGCTATCGGCGCTGCTCGGCGGCGCCGGCCTGCTCGAGCAGGCGAACGACAAGGCGGCTTTTCCACACGTGACCTATGGGCGCACCAGCGCCTTCGACCTGGACACCGGAGCTGACAACAATGGTGACCAGCTGATCACCTTGCATGTCTGGTCGAAAGCGCAGGGCGAGGCCGAGACGCGCCTCATCATGGACAGCATCAAGGCGCGCCTCGATGGCGCGGCACTGTCCATCGGCCCGCGCGGCCAGACGCGGCTGTCGCTGGAATTCGCCGAGGCGCGTTATGACGAGGACCTTGCGGTCCATCACGGATTGCTGCGCTTCCGCGCTTTGACACAGGAAGCCGTCTGAGACGATGGCGGGCCTCAGAGCTGCGCCTGGATGGCGGCCTTGTCGATGACCGACCACACCTCTCTTATGCGGCTGCCGTGGAATTCGTAGAAGACGTTTTCGGCGAAGGAAACGCGCCTGCCGTTGACCGACAGGCCGAACAGCACGCCCTTGGGATGGCAGTCGAAATGCAGGCGCGCCGCCACGCGCGGCGGCTCTGAAATCAGAAGCTCGATGTTGAAGCGAAGGTCCGGAATGGCCTCGAAATCGCCTTCCAGCATGCGGCGGTAGCCCGAAAGCCCGATCGTCTCGCCATTGTACTGTACCTCCTCGCCGACGAAGCGACCGAGATTGTCCCAATCCTGCTCGTTCAGGCAGGCGATGTAGCCCCGGTAGAGATCGGCAATATCGTCGCGCGTCATCGCATGCTCCTATGATCGTCCGGCGTACCTGCACTAGCTAGCGCTGGATGGAGAATCCGCACCCGAAAAGCGTAGCCGATCGACTGTTTTTCCGGCTATGAATTCGAAGCCGGGCTTGAGGAAGCCCCTGGCATCGGCACGCGGGGGAATGGCGGGCATGAATTTTCGATCGTTCACCGTTCATTTCACGTTCAGCCCATATGCGGTAGAACCGTGATCATGAAAAATCTCGGCTTCCACCTCCGCAAAGCAGTGCTGGCGCTTGCCGCAGCCGGCCTCTTTGCGTCGCAGACGACGGCGATGCCGGTCATCGACCCGTCGGTCGATCAGCCGGTCGTGCTTGCCGCCGGCGATTGCTATGCCATCGGCCAGCAGGTCGCCGCGCAGAATGGCGGCACGCTGGCCAAGGCCTCGCAGGCGACGCGGGGCGGCCAGCAGGTTTGCGTCATCGTCGTGCTCGTTCCCGGCAAGGATGGACAGCGTCCGCGCCGCTCGGAAATCGTCGTCCCGATGGGCTGACCCCTCTCGTTTCCCTGGCTGGCGGAATCGGCCTATACGTCTACCCAACAACAGGCTTCAACCCATGCGCGTGCTCGTCGTCGAGGATGACAAGGATCTCAACCGGCAACTGGCCGAGGCGCTGGTCGATGCCGGCTATGTGGTCGACCGTGCCTATGACGGCGAGGAGGGGCACTTTCTCGGCGACACCGAGCCTTACGATGCCGTGGTCCTCGACATCGGCCTGCCGCAGATGGATGGCATCAGTGTCGTCGAGCGTTGGCGCCGTGGCGGCCGCAAGATGCCGGTGCTGATCCTCACCGCGCGCGACCGCTGGAGCGACAAGGTCGCCGGTATCGACGCCGGCGCCGACGACTATGTGACAAAGCCCTTCCATATCGAGGAGGTGCTGGCCCGGGTGCGGGCGCTGATTCGCCGCGCGGCGGGTCACGCGTCGTCCGAGCTCACCTGTGGGCCGCTGCGGCTGGACACCAAGGCCTCCAAGGCCGACGTAAACGGCGTGCCGCTCAAACTCACCTCGCACGAATTCCGACTTCTCGCCTATCTGATGCACCATATGGGCGAGGTGGTGTCGCGCACCGAGCTGGTCGAGCATCTCTACGATCAGGATTTCGACCGCGATTCCAACACCATCGAAGTGTTTGTCGGCAGGCTTCGCAAGAAGATGGGTATCGACATGATCGAAACCGTGCGGGGCATGGGCTATCGCATGCGTGAGCCGGAGGCGTGACGCGGAACCGCTGAAGCCAACGATGAGAACGTGGCTTTCAAGGCTGCGGCTCTGGCCGCGCTCGCTGACCTTTCGCGTCATCGCGTTTTCGACCATCTGGGCGATCCTGACGCTGGTCGTCATCTTCACCCTCATCACCACGCTTTACCGCCAGGCCAGCGAGCGCGGCTTCGACAGCCTCCTTTCGGCGCATCTGTTCAACCTGATCGGCTCGGTCGGCATTTCCGACAACGGCGCGCTGACCGGCTCGCCCGACCTTGGCGACCTGCGCTTTTCCGAGCCCAATTCCGGCTGGTACTGGTCGGTGGAGCCCGCCTCCGAAGGCGTGCATGGCGAAATCCATTCCTCCTCGATGACGACCTCGCTCCTGTCGCCGAGCGTCGCGGAAGTCCCGTTCAACGCGAACTTCCAGCGAAGCTACTCGATGGAGGGCATCAAGGGCGAGCAGCTCGAAGTGTTCGAGAGCGAGTTCGTGCTGGACGCCAAGAACCGCGCCGCGCGTTTCCGCGTCATGGGCAACCACAGCGAATTGGAGCAGGAGATCGCGAGCTTCCAGCGCCGCCTGCTCACCTATCTCTCGCTGTTCGGCATCGGCATGATCGCCATCAACGCCATCGCCATCCTCTTGGGCCTCCAGCCCTTGCGCCGGGTCCGCAATGCGCTGGCCATGGTGCGCGAAGGCACCGCGCAGCGGCTCGACGGCAGCTTCCCGGCCGAGATCGAGCCGCTGGCCAACGAGACCAATGCGCTGATCGAGAACAATCGGCGCATCGTCGAGCGCTCGCGCACCCAGGTCGGCAACCTTGCCCATTCGCTGAAGACGCCTTTGGCCGTTCTGATCAATGAGGGCCGCGCGCTCGGCGGCGCCAAGGGCCAGCTGATCGCCGATCAGGCGGCCTCCATGCAGAAACAGGTCGACCACTATCTGCAGCGCGCGCGTGTCGCCGCGCAGCGCGACAGCGTTGTCTTCCGCACGCCGGTTTCGCCGCTGGTCGAACGCATGGTGCGCGTGCTGCGCAAGCTCAACCCGCAAACGAGACTGACGCTGTCCCTGCCGCCGGCCGAGATCGTCTTTGCCGGCGAGCGCGAGGATCTCGAGGAACTGCTCGGCAATCTGCTCGACAATGCGATGAAATGGGCAAAAAGCGCGGTTGCCGTGACGATCGCCACTATTTCGGGAAGCGGCAACCTGTTTGAAATCGTTATAGAGGATGACGGTCCGGGCATTCCCGAGGACAGCGCGCGAGAGGTGTTGAAGCGTGGCAAGAGACTGGACGAGACGAAGCCGGGAACAGGGCTTGGCCTTGCCATTGTCGCCGACCTCGTCAACGAGTATGGAGGCTCGCTGGCGCTGGAACGGTCCGGCATGGGGGGCTTGAGGGTGGTGGTGAGATTGCGGAGCCTTCAGTGATGTTTCTTATCGATTTGCGGGCGGCTGCCGACGGCCAAATTTCCGACAAATATCAACACTATGGCGATGACAACCTCCTGATGGCGCGCCCCCAGTCCATCCAGTTCCATCCCGCTGAAGAGAACCGGTTGTCGGCATGAAGATTCGCGTCGCGCTCGTTTCCGCCCTGCTCGCCGTTTCCGGCTGCACGACGTTGGGCAGAGGGGGTCCGACCTCTCCTGTCACGCCTGTTTCCACGCCGCCGACCGGCGGCAAGGTCTCGACCAGCATCGTCTCGGCCATGAATGGCGGGCTTATCGGCGGATCGATCGGCTCGGGCCTCAGCGATGCCGAAAAGCGCAAGGGGCTGGAGGCGGAGTACAAGGCGCTGGAATACAACGCCAGCGGCCAGAAAGTGACGTGGAAGAGCGACAACACCGTGCATTACGGCGAGGTCGTCGCCGCCCAGCCTTACCGGGTCGGCTCGCAGGATTGCCGCCAGTACACCCACACCGTCTACACCAGCGGCGCGGGCGTCACCGCGCGCGGCACCGCCTGCCGCAACGCCGACGGCAGCTGGACGCCGCTGACCTAAGGTAGGGGCAACAGCCGGCGCGATTTTTGATATCGATCAAGGCTGGGCGGCGCCTCTGCCGTCAAAGCGTCGCACGATGGTCGTGTTGGCAGGGCAGGACTCTGCCGTTATTGGAATAGGCATGCTGTTCTGGGTCATAGCCGCAATCCTCACGCTGGGCGCCAGCCTGGCGGTGCTGTTGCCGCTCACCGGCGGTATGACGGGCGCGTCGCCGGCCGGCGATCACGATCTCGAAGTCTATCGCGACCAGCTTTCCGAGCTCGACCGCGACATGGCGCGCGGCCTGATCCAGCCCGGGGAGGCCGAGGAGGCGCGTGCCGAGATCGGCCGGCGCATCCTGCGTCTGGGCGCGGCTGCGCAGCCGGGCTCCGCCACGCCCAAGCCATCACACGGCGCCAGATGGGTCGCCAGCGTGGCCGTGCTTATGGTTCCCCTGCTGAGCTGGGGGCTCTACGGCATGCTCGGCTCTCCCGATCTGCCGTCGCAGCCGCTGGCCGAGCGTCTGGCCAAGAACCCGGCCGATTCCTCGGTCGACGAACTGGTCGCCCGCGCCGAGGCCCATCTCGCCGCCAATCCGTCGGACGGCAAGGGCTGGGACGTACTGGCGCCGATCTATCTTAGGCTGCAGCGCTTTCCTGACGCCGTGACCGCCTACCGCAACGCCATCCGCCTCGACGGCGACAGCGCCGTGCGCCAATCTGGCCTCGGCGAGGCGATCGCCAGCGCCGCCGGCGGCATCGTTTCGGCGGACGCCCAAAAAGCCTTCGAGGCGGCCCTGAAGCTCGATCCGGCCAACGCCAAGGCCAATTTCTACTTGGGCGTCGGCCTCGCTCAGGAAGGCAAGAAGGCCGAGGCCGTTGCCGCCTGGCAAAAGATGCTCGGCGAGCTCGCGCCGGATTCGCCTTGGCGCAGCGCCGTCCAGCAGGCGCTTGACGAGGCAGGCGGGCCTGCTGTCGCCGATGCCACGTCGGCCAACGGCCCCGACGCGCAGCAGATGGAAGCCGCGCAGCAGATGTCGCCGCAGGACCGGCAGGCGATGATCGAGACCATGGTCGCGGGGTTGGACGACAAATTGAAGCAGAATCCCCGCGACGAGGAAGGATGGATGCGGCTCATCCGTTCCTATGTCGTGCTTGGCAAGGCCGACCAGGCGCGGGGCGCGCTCGGCCGCGCTGTCGCCGCCTTTGGCGCGGACAGTGAACAGGCCAAGAAATTCACCGCCTTCGCCGCCTCGCTCGGCGTGACGGCGACGGAGTAAGGCAATGACGCGCAAGCAGAAGCGGTTGTCGGTGATCGTGGCGGGCCTGGCTTTTCTCGGGGCCGCCGCGGGACTCACCTTCTACGCGCTCGGCCAGAAGGCGTCCTATTTCTACATGCCGGCCGAACTGGCCACGGCAGGCCTCCAGCCTGGACAGCGCATCCGTCTTGGCGGCCTCGTCGAGAGCGGCACCGTGATGCGCGGCAACGGCGCAACCGTCGCTTTCTCGGTTACCGACACGCAGAAGTCGGTCAAGGTGACCTACACCGGTATCCTGCCCGATCTCTTCCGCGAGGGGCAGGGGGTCATAACCGAGGGCGCTTTCGGCCCGGATGGCGTTTTCGTCGCCGACAGCGTTCTGGCCAAGCATGACGAGCGCTATATGCCGAAGGAAGTCGCCGACGGGCTCAAGGCCAAGGGCGTCTGGGTGGAAAGCAAGAGCCAATAATGGTTGAGACCGGACATTTCGCCCTCGTGCTCGCCTTTGCGCTGTCGCTGGTGCAGATGCTGGTGCCGCTGGTCGGCGCCCGCACCGGCAACCAGCGGCTGATGGCGGTCGGCGGTCCAGTGACGGTCACCGGCTTCGCGCTCACCGCCCTGTCTTTCGCGGCCCTTGCGGGCGCCTATGCCGGTTCGGACTTCTCGGTGGCGAACGTGTGGGAGAATTCCCATTCGCTGCAGCCGATGATCTACAAGATCACCGGCACCTGGGGAAACCACGAAGGCTCGATGCTGCTGTGGGTGCTGATCCTGACCTTCTTCGGCACGCTTGTCGCCGTCTTCGGCAACAATTTGCCAGCAACGCTCAAGGCCAATGTACTGGCCGTGCAGGGCATGATCGGCGCCGCCTTCTTCCTGTTCATCCTGGCGACGTCCAACCCTTTCATCCGGCTGAATCCCGCGCCGATCGAAGGCCGCGACCTCAATCCGATCCTGCAGGATCTCGGCCTCGCGATCCACCCGCCGATGCTCTATCTCGGCTATGTCGGCTTTTCGATCTGCTTTTCCTTCTCGGTCGCGGCGCTGATCGAGGGTCGCATCGACGCCTCCTGGGCGCGCTGGGTGAGGCCTTGGACGCTTGTCGCGTGGATGTTTTTGACCGGCGGAATCGCGATGGGTTCCTACTGGGCCTATTACGAGCTCGGCTGGGGCGGCTTCTGGTTCTGGGATCCGGTCGAGAACGCCTCCTTCATGCCCTGGCTCGCGGGCACCGCGCTGCTTCATTCGGCCATCGTCATGGAGAAGCGCTCGGCGCTGAAGATCTGGACGCTGCTCTTGGCCATCCTCACCTTCTCGCTGTCGCTGCTCGGCACCTTCCTGGTGCGTTCCGGCGTGCTTACCTCCGTGCACGCCTTCGCCACCGATCCGGCGCGCGGCGTCTTCATCCTGTGCATCCTGACTTTGTTCATCGGCGGCTCGCTGACGCTGTTTGCGCTGCGCGCTTCGCAACTGACGGCGGGCGGTCTATTCCATCCGATCTCGCGCGAGGGCGCGCTGGTGCTGAACAACCTGTTCCTCACCACCGCCACGGCAACGGTGCTGGTCGGCACGCTCTACCCGCTGGCGCTCGAGGCGCTGACCGGCGGCAAGATCTCTGTCGGCGCCCCCTTCTTCGACCTGACCTTCGGCCCGCTGATGCTGCCGCTGCTTGCGATCGTGCCGTTCGGCCCGCTGCTCGCCTGGAAGCGCGGCGACGTCATTGCCGCCTCGCAGCGGCTGATGGCGGCTTTCGCGCTCGCGATCGCCGCGATGCTGGTCACCGGCCTGCTCATCGACGGCGCCTCCGTGTTCGCCGCCCTCGGCGTCGGCCTCGCCGTCTGGCTGATCGCCGGCGCGCTGACCGACCTTGCCGTCAAATCCGGTTTCGGATCCGTGGCGCCGGCCGCCGTGCTTCGCCGCTTCGCCGGCCTGCCGCGCTCGGTCTTCGGCACGGCGCTTGCCCATCTCGGTCTTGGGCTGACCTTGCTCGGCATCGTCGGCACACTCTGCTTCGGCACGGAGAAGATCCTCACCATGCGTGCCGGCGAAACGGTGGAGCTCTCCGGCCACACGCTGCGCTTCGAGGGGCTCGTCCCACAGAAGGGTCCGAACTTCACCGAGGATCGCGGCCGCTTCCTTCTTATGAACTCCGACGGCAACGCCGATGGCGCGATCACATCGGCCAAACGTTTCTACCCGGCGCGCCAGATGGTGACGACCGAGTCCGGCATCAGGACGCTGGGCTTGAGCCAGCTCTATCTGTCGCTCGGCGACGAGAACAATGACGGCTCCGTCGTCGTGCGCCTCTGGTGGAAGCCGCTGGTGACGCTGATCTGGGGTGGCGGGCTGGTGATGATGGCGGGCGCCGCCATGTCGCTGCTCGACCGCCGCCTGCGTGTCGGCGCGCCGGCGAGGCGGCGCAAGCCGGCCGGCGCCTTGGCGACCCCGACATGAGGTTGAGATTTTCGCTCGCATCGCTGGTCCTGCTGCTGGCTCTGGCCTTTGCCGGCGCAGCGCAGGCGGTGAAACCCGATGAAGTATTGCAGGACCCGGCGCTGGAGGCGAGGGCGCGTGCGCTGTCGGAAGGCCTGCGCTGCATGGTCTGCCAGAACCAGTCGATCGACGAATCCGACGCCGATCTTGCCCGCGACCTGCGCGTCCTCGTGCGCCAGCGGCTGGTGGCCGGCGACACCGACCAGCAGGTGATGGACTATATCGTCTCGCGCTATGGCGAATTCGTCCTGCTCAAGCCGCGCTTCAGCCTGCGCAACGCGCTCTTGTGGGGCACGCCGGTGCTTCTGCTTCTGGCCGGCGGCCTGTTCATTGTGCTGAGCAGCCGCTCGCGCCGCCCGGCATCGGACAGCGCTCTCAGCGCCGAGGAGAAGTCGGCGCTCGACAAGATGTTAGGCGATTAGTCCGGCCATTCCTCGGCTGGCCAATCGCGTGACGTATGAATAACGCGCAGAATGACAACGCTCTCACGACCTGCGACTGGCCGCAGTGCGTAGGCCACGACGTAGGGTAGGCGTCCGACGGGCTTCTCATAAGTCCCGGCCACGCGACCTGGTCGACCCGTTGCCATGTCGCCAAGATTTTGACCCGTGGCACGAATTCGATCCGCAACGCGTTTGGCTGCGGCCGGATTATCGCGCGCGATGAAGGCGACCTGCTGTTTGAAGTCGTCGAGAGCTTCTCGTGACCAGCCAACGGCCCGCTTCACGCCTTACCCGCGCGCTTGACTTCCGCTGCCTCGATTATCGCGTCGAGCTCGAGCATGGCTTCATCGTGGGACACGAGACGGTCTGCCTTAGCGTCCGCCAAGCCACGTTTGATACCTTCGATGATCTCGAGTTCCCGATCGACATAGTCCGAAACCGCTTCGGCCGCGAGAAAGGACTTACTGCGTCTTGTATCGGCGGCGATCCGCTCGAGTTTCTGTTTGGTTTCGGACGAGACTCGGATTGTCATGGTGGTGCTTGCTGTCATGAAGAAAGCCTTATGATTAGTTGTGTACACCATAGCACATATGGCCACCATTCCCAAGGAGGGAATGAAGCGAAGTGACGTAGAATCCAAACGACGAGCGGTCAGCCAACATTACAAAACTTTCATGTACCGGAAATGGCGCCGTAATGTGCGGCTCTCTAATCCTCTTGCCCGAGGATGCTTCGCCTGAGCGCATCCCTTCGAAAGAGGAAACGAAATCCCATGAATATTGCCCCCAATTCATATTCCCGCACCCGAAAGCGCCTGATGGCCGCCGTCGCTTCCCTGGCCGTTGTCGGCACGGTCGGCGCGGGCATGCTCGCAACCGGCACCGCCCCGGTGCTGGCCGATGCCGTGCGCGTCGAAGCCCCGCAGATGCCGAGTTTCGCTGATGTCGTCGAGCACGTCTCTCCGGCGGTTGTCAGCGTCAAGGTCAAGGCCAAGATCCAGCCGACCGCCGATGACGGCTCCGACGATCAGGACGGTTTCGACAACCTGCCCGACAACCCGCAGCTGCGCCGCTTCTTCAAGGAGTTCCGCGGCTTCGGCGACCAGGGCGGCCAGTTCGGCATGCGTCGCTTTAACCACCGCGACCATGGCAATGGCCAGCCGCGTCCGATCGCACAAGGGTCGGGCTTCTTCATCTCCGAGGACGGTTATCTCGTCACCAACAACCATGTCGTGTCGGAAGGCTCCGATTTCAGTGTCGTCACCAATGACGGCAAGGAGCTCGACGCCAAGCTGATCGGCACCGACCCGCGCACCGACCTTGCCGTGCTCAAGGTCGATGGCGGCGGCAACAAGTTCACCTATGTCGACTTCGCCGACGATTCCAAGGTCCGCATCGGCGACTGGGTGGTTGCCGTCGGCAATCCGTTCGGCCTTGGCGGCACCGTCACCGCCGGCATCGTCTCGGCCCGCGGCCGTGACATCGGCGCCGGCCCCTATGACGACTTCATCCAGATCGACGCTTCGGTCAACCGCGGCAATTCGGGCGGCCCGACTTTCAACCTCAACGGCCAGGTGATCGGCATCAACACCGCCATCTTCTCGCCCTCGGGCGGCAGCGTCGGCATCGCCTTCGACATCCCGGCCTCGACCGCCAAGCAGGTCGTCCAGGATCTGATGAAGAGCGGCTCGGTCCAGCGCGGCTGGCTCGGCGTCGAGATCCAGCCGGTCACCTCCGACATCGCCGAGTCGCTCGGCCTGAAGTCGGACAAGGGCGCGCTGGTGTCGAGCGCCCAGGATGGCGGGCCGGGCAAGAAGGCGGGCATCGTCGCCGGCGACGTCATCACCCAGGTCGACGGCAAGGATGTAGCCTCGCCGAAGGAACTCGCCCGCATGATCGGCGCGTTCGCGCCGGGCAAATCGGTCGACGTCACCGTCTGGCGCAACGGCAAGGACGAGACGGTCAAGGTCGATCTCGGCACGCTGCCCGCGAGCGACAAGCAGGCCTCGAACGACGACAACAACAAGCAGTCGGCGCCGGCCGCTAAGCCCGACACGCTTGCCGATCTCGGCCTGACCGTCACCAAGGCGGAAAAGGGCAAGGGCCTCGTGGTCACCGACGTCGATCCCGACAGCGACGCGGCCGATCGCGGTATCCAGCCCGGCGACGTCATCACCTCGATCAATTCGAACGAGGTGAACACGACCGACGACGTCTCCAAGGCGATGACCGATGCCGCCAAGGCCGGCCGAAAGGCCGTGCTGATGCAGATCACCCGCGACGACTCGAACCGTTTCGTGGCGCTGCCGGTCGGCAAGGGCTGATCCTTAGGATCTCGACTTTTCCCTGCGGCGGTATCAACACCCCCGAGCCGCCGTCGGGAAAACATGGGGCCGAGCACGTAAGTCAGTCACCGTGTTTCGCTCCTGGCGGCAGCGGGTTTCCCATCACCCGCTGCCGCTTTAACTTGAAAGCAAGAAGATATGGCTGCCCCTCAATCTTCCGGTGAAATCGCGTATAACGGTCCCATGAAGATTCTCGTCATGGAAGACGATCGCGAGGCGGCGGACTACTTGCAGAAAGCCTTTGCCGAAGCGGGCCACACTGCTCATGTCGCGGGCGACGGCGAGACCGGCTTCGCGCTCGCCGATGCCGGCGACTATGACGTGATGGTGGTCGACCGCCTGATGCCGCGCCGCGACGGCCTGTCGGTAATCGCCGCCCTTCGCTCGCGCGGCAACACGACGCCCGTTTTGATCCTGTCCGCCTTGGGCGAGGTCGACGACCGCGTCACGGGCTTGCGCGCCGGCGGTGACGATTATCTCACCAAACCCTACGCCTTTTCCGAATTGCTCGCCCGCGTCGAGGTGCTGAACCGTCGCGCCAGCGCGCGCGAGTCCGAGACCGTCTACCGGGTCGGCGATCTCGAGCTCGATCGGCTGTCGCATTCGGTCAAGCGTGCCGGCCGTGAGATCACGCTGCAGCCGCGCGAGTTCCGCCTGCTCGAATATCTGATGCGCCATGCCGGCCAGGTGGTGACGCGCACCATGCTTCTGGAAAATGTCTGGGACTATCATTTCGATCCGCAGACCAACGTCATCGACGTCCACGTCTCGCGCCTGCGCGGCAAGATCGAAAAGGGCTTCGACAAGCCGATCCTGCACACGATCCGCGGCGCCGGCTACATGCTGAAAGGCGGGTAGAGCCCACTATGGCGTTATCCCTGCCGGCCATCATGAAGACGACGGCGGCCCGGCTCTCGGCGCTTTATCTTCTGCTTTTCGCCCTCTGCGCGGTGCTGCTCGTCCTCTACATGACGTCGCTGTCGGCGCGCATGCTGACCGCGCAGACGCAGGAGACCATCAATGACGAGGTGCTGGGCCTTGCCCAAGCCTACCAGCGCGGCGGCCTGCCGGTGCTGGTGCGCGTTGTCGAGAACCGCTCCCGCCAACCCGGTGCCAACCTCTATCTCATCGCCGACGCCAATGGTCAGATCCTCACCGGCAACGTGCAGAGCCTGGAGCCGGGGGTGATCGAAACCGAGGGCTGGACGACGCAGCCCTTCTCCTACCAGCGCTTCGGCGAGGGTGAGCTCGACCGACTGCGCAGCGGAGCGACCGACCAGCCCTCGCCTCAGACCGGCGACGGCGCCAACGCTCCCCAGTCGACAGGAGAGAAGGGCCATAACGCCATCGCGCTGGTGCTGAGGTTGCCTAACCAGATGATCATGCTGGTCGGCCGCGACCTCGGCGAGCCGGAGCGCTTCCGCGCCGTCATCAGCCGCGCGTTGACCCTGGCGCTGGGCATGATGGGGCTCGGTGGCATCCTGATCTGGTTCTTTGTCGGACGCGCCGCGCTGAAGCGCATCGACAGCGTCTCGGACGCCAGCCGCCGCATCATGGGCGGCGATTTGTCCGGACGGCTGCCGGTCACCGGCGCCGGCGACGAATTCGACCGCCTGTCGGAAAACCTCAATTCGATGCTGGCCAGGATCGCCATGCTGAACGAGGGGCTGAAGCAGGTCTCCGACAACATCGCCCATGATCTCAAGACGCCGCTGACCAGGCTTCGCAACCGCGCCGAGGCGACGCTCGCCGGCAGGCACAAGACGCAGGATTACCGTCAGGCGCTGGAAGGCGCGATCGCGGAATCCGACCAGCTCATCAAGACGTTCAACGCCATCTTGATGATCTCGCGCCTGGAGGCCGGCTATTCCTCGGAACAGACCGGCCCCGTCGATCTCGCGGCCACGGTGAGCGATGTCGTCGAGCTCTACGAGCCGGTGGCGGAGGAAGCCGGCGTCGCGCTGGAAACGACCGTGGCCGAGGCCTTCACGATCAACGGCAACCGCGAGCTGATCGGCCAGGCGCTTTCCAACATCGTTGACAACGCCATCAAATATTCGACGGACGCCGCCGAGGCGCCGAAAGTGCGTGTGGCGTTGGAGCGCCTCGGCAACGAAATCAAGCTTACCGTCACCGACAATGGCCACGGCATTCCCGACGATGCCGATCGCGCCCGCGCCACAGAGCGTTTCGTGCGCCTGGAAAAGAGCCGCTCGCAGCCGGGCTCGGGTCTCGGCCTCAGCCTGGCCAAGGCAATCATGACTTTCCACAACGGAAGGCTTGATCTTTTACCCGCCAATCCCGGATTGTCCGTGGTCATGAGTTTCCCGTCGCGGGAGGCGCATTGAAGCAGGTCGCGTGAAAAGGGATTCACGCGACCTGCTTCAGGTTTTTTGATTTAAGCATGTGTTTGTCCCGAATCCGGGCCCACTTTCGGGAGACATGCTTTGATGGCGCGGGTAAATGGCGAAGAAGAAAATCGAATCCGAGTTCCGGCTTAGCCCGACACTGGCGCTCCGCCCCCTGGACGCGGAGCATGCCCGGCGTGAACTGTCGGAAATCGCCGATGCCGCCGAGGAGGAGGGGCTTTCCCGCCTCGCTGCGTTCCTGGCGCGCGAGGGGCCGCTGCAGCACCTGCTGGCGGCCGTCTTCGACCTCTCGCCCTTTCTTCGCGATGTCGCGCGCCGTCGGCCGGCGATCCTCGACACGCTGTTCGACCAGACGATCGAAGCGCGGCTCGATGCCATAGGCGAGGCGATCGGCGGCGCGGCCAGGGCGGAAGACGCCTCGGAATCGAGTCTGATGATGGCGCTCAGGCAATGGAAGACCGAAGCGCATTTCCTGATCGCGCTGGCCGATCTTTCAGGCGAGGCGGAGACCTCCGCCACGGTGCGCCGGCTCAGCGATCTTGCCGATGGCTGCGCATGCGCCGCCGTCGATTTCCTGTTGCTCGACGCGAACCGCCAAGGCAAGCTCAAGCTGCCGCATCCGGCGGAACCGGCGAGGGATTCGGGCTGGATCCTGCTCGGCATGGGCAAGCTCGGCGCGCATGAGCTGAACTTTTCCTCCGATATCGATCTTGTCGTCTTCTTCGATCCCGAAGCGCCGGCCGTCGTCGATCCGCTCGACGCGACCGAATTGTTCTCGCGGCTCACGCGTCGTCTCGTGCGCATTCTCCAGGACCGTACCGAGCACGGTTATGTCTTCCGCACCGATCTGAGGCTCCGCCCCGATCCCGGCTCGACGCCCCTGGCGATCCCTGTCGAGGCAGCGCTTCGTTATTACGAGGCGCGCGGCCAGAATTGGGAGCGCGCCGCAATGATCAAGGCGCGGCCGGTTGCCGGCGACCTTGCCGCGGGCGCCGCCTTCCTCAAGGAATTGCAGCCCTATGTCTGGCGCAAATACATGGACTATGCGGCGATCGCCGACGTCCATTCGATCAAGCGCCAGATCCATGCCCATAAGGGCCATGGCGAGATCGCCGTGAAGGGCCATAACGTCAAGCTCGGCCGCGGCGGCATCCGCGAGATCGAGTTCTTCGTCCAGACCCAGCAGCTCATCGCCGGCGGCCGCTTCCCGGAACTGCGCGGCCGCGAGACGGTGCCGATGCTTGCAGCGCTCGCCGCGCGCGGCTGGATCACCACCGACGCGCGCGATGCACTCACCCGGCAATACTGGTTCCTGCGCCGCGTCGAGCACGCCGTCCAGATGGTGGCGGACGAACAGACGCACATCCTGCCCGAGGAAGACGAGGAACTGAAACGCATCGCACTGATGCTGGGTTTTGCCGGCGAGGCGGAATTCACGCAGGCCTTCCGCGCCTCGCTGCAGCAGGTCGAGCGCCATTATGCTGCGCTGTTCGAGACAGCGCCCGAACTTTCGGCCGGCGTCGGCAATCTGGTCTTCACCGGCGATGTCGACGATCCCGACACGCTGCAGACGCTGCATGGCTTGGGCTTCCAGCGGCCGAGCGACATCTGCCGCGTCATCCGCGGCTGGCATTTCGGCCGCTACCGCGTCACCCAGTCGGCGGAGGCGCGCGAGCGCCTGACCGAGCTGACCCCGGCGCTGCTCAAGGCCTTCGGCCAGACGCGGCGCGCCGACGAGGCGCTGATGCGCTTCGACGAGTTCCTCGCCGGCCTGCCGGCGGGCATCCAGCTTTTCTCGCTGCTGCAGTCGAACCCGGCGCTGCTCAAGCTGATGGCGACGATCATGGGCGCCGCGCCGCGGCTGGCTGCCATCATCACGCGCCGGCCGCATGTCTTCGACGGCCTGCTCGACCCGGCGCTTCTCACTGAGCTGCCGGACCGCGCCTATCTTTCGGCGCGGCTTGCGGCATTCATCGAAGGCGACCGCGCCTATGAGGATGTGCTGGATCGGCTGCGCATCTTCGCTTCCGAGCAGAAATTCCTGATCGGCGTGCGCCTGCTTGCCGGCTCGATCGATCCGGCGCGCGCCGGCCGCGCCTTCTCCGATCTTGCCGATCTCACCATCGAGGCGGCGCTTCAAGCGGTGATCGCCGAGTTCGCGCAGCGCCACGGCGAGATCGCCGGGGGCAGGGTGGCCTTGCTTGGCATGGGCAAGCTCGGCAGCCGCGAGCTCACCGCCGGCTCCGACGTTGATCTCATCCTGCTCTACGACCATGACGCGGATGCCGAGGACTCGAACGGCGAGAAGCCGCTGGCGCCCTCGCATTATTATGCCCGCATGACGCAGCGCCTGATCGCCGCCGTCTCGGCGCCGACCGCCGAAGGCGTGCTCTACGAGCTGGACCTGCGCCTGCGCCCCTCCGGTAACAAAGGACCGGTCGCCACCCATATCGACGCGTTCAAGAAGTATCAGCGCCAGGACGCCTGGACCTGGGAGCACATGGCGCTGGCACGGGCTCGCGCCATCGGCGGCGATGCCGAGCTCTGCGCCGAGCTCGAGACGGAAGTGGCGGCGGTGCTGGCGCAGCCACGCGATGCCGCCAAGGTGAAAGCCGAAGCCTCGGAGATGCGGGCGCTGATCGAGAAGGAAAAGCCACCGCGCGACCTCTGGGACATCAAGCTGATCCCCGGCGGGCTGATCGATCTCGAATTCATCGCCCAGGTCGCGACCATCACCGGCAATGTCGAGCCCGGCCGCCGGCTCACGGCGACCGCCGACATCCTGGGACGGCTGGCCCCCGGTTTCGCAGGCGGCGATATCCGTGAAGAACTAGGCGAAGCCTACCGGCTCTATCTGGCGCTGACCCAGATGATCAGGCTGTGCCTCACCGGCGAGTTCCAGCGCGACGATGTCCCCCCGGGGCTCTCGGATCTGTTGCTGGCGGTCACCGACCTGCCGGATTTCGCCGTGCTGGAAGCACATCTGAAGGAGACGTCGCGGAAGGTCAGGCGGGATTTTGACCGTCTGCTTCGCGCGGGCGCGGCGAAACGTGAGCCGGGCTACTCGAGCGTTGAACCTGGCGGAGCTTGCGCCGCGCATGCGCCTGCAGAATCCGATCGCGCAAATGGCATAGAAGCGAGGCGGTAGCATACCGTAGTGGAAGCGGGTAGGGCTGCTTCCCGGGATGGGTCGGAGATCAGGACCCGGCCACAGGAAATCATTGGTTTCGCTCACCAAGACCCAGGACCGCATGTTGTCGAGTCCCAAGTGAGCCTTGAGAGGCACGGGCATTTCCATCGCATCGGCGGGGTCTGCCGGAGGCGTATGAGTGATTGGAACGACCGTCACGACTTCGCGGCCTTCGACGATCCGGCGTGCCGCAACGATGGCGCAAGGTCTGTTCTTGCGACCCTCTTCGACACCTCGCCTGTGTTCGTCCGACCACAGGTAGGAATAGGAAATCACCAGGCCGGGAACTGGCTTGGGCAGGCTCACGGCGTCCAGTCTTGGAGCATCTGGTCCAGCTCGTCATGCTGGGAGGGGACCGCGCTCTCAGCGATGGCCTTCAGCGTCTCGTCATCGAGTTCCTCGACCGGGCGGGCGACCCGTCCCTTGACCAGCACTTCGAACATCGCGGCCGAAAGAAGTATCGTGTGGGTCCGGCCGTTCTTCGTAATCGCGACCGGCGCCCGCTGCGCGGCGTCCTGGAAGCGGCCGACATTCTGCTGGAATTCCGTTGATGTCACGCGCATGAAAGTCACCTCTTATCCAAAATAGATAAAATGGATAACTTTTTCAAGTTACCGTGACTATTGTGGATCCTGCTTGATCAGGCCGCGACCTTCACCGCAGCCGGCGCCTTCTTCAGCGGAATGCGGACCGACACGATGGTGCCGACACCCTCGGTCGAGCGGATCTTCAGCGCGCCGCCCTGCAGCTCGGCCAGCGAGCGCGAGATGGCGAGCCCGAGGCCCGAGCCGGTGTGGTTCTTGGAGAACTGGTTCTGCACCTGCTCGAACGGTCGGCCGAGCTTGCCCAGCGCATGCTTGGGGATGCCGCAGCCATTGTCCTCGATGGTTAGCAGCAGGGCGCCGGAGGTGTTGCGCGCCCTGACCGTGATCTTGCCACCCTGGCCGGTGAACTTCACCGCATTGGAGAGCAGGTTGATGGCGATCTGCTTGATCGCGCGGCGGTCGGCGTAGACCCGCATCGTATCGGCGATGCGGGTCTCGACATTGATCGACTTTTCCGCCGCCTGCAGCGAGATCACCCGCACCGTCTCCTTGATCAGCGGACAGAGGTCGATCTCCTCGCGGTCGAGCGAGAACTGGCCGGCCTCGATCTTCGACATGTCGAGGATGTCGTTGATGACGCCGAGCAGGTATTTGCCGCTGCCGTTGATGTCGGTTGCATATTCCTCGTAGCGCTCGGAGCCGAGCGGCCCGAACAGGCCTTGCTGCATCAGTTCGGAGAAGCCGATGATGGCGTTGAGCGGCGTGCGCAGCTCATGCGACATGTTGGCGAGGAACTCCGATTTAGCCCGATTGGCCGCCTCGGCGCGCTCGGTTTCCTTCATGTATTTGCGGTTGAGCTCGACCAGCTCGCTCGCGCGTTCCTCCTCGGCGCGCCGCGCAAGGCTGAGATCGTGGATCGTCGCCATCAGCCGGCGCTCGCTGTCGACCAGCTTTTCCTGGTGCAGCTTGATCTGGGTGATGTCGGAGCCGACCGAGACGATGCCGCCGTCGCGGGTCCTGAGCTCGTTGACCTGCAGCCAGCGGCCGTCTGCGAGTTGGCGTTCGAAGCTGACGCCGCCCTTCGGCCCGTTGGCATTGGCGAGCCTGCGCTCCGAGGCGAAGGCCAGCATCCGCTCCTCCACCGCGTCGCGGAGAATGCCGGGCACGACGTCGCGGTCCGATAGCCCGTTGTCCTTCTGGAACTTCGAATTGCACATGATCAGCCGCTCGGCGGCGTCCCACAGCACGAAGGATTCGTTGATGTTCTCGATCGCGGTCCTGAGCCGCATGTCCGCCGCTTCCGAGCGCAGCGCCAGGTGCCGCTGCTCGGTGACGTCGACGGCGATGCCGATCAGCTGGATCTCCGGCGCTTCCGGATCGATCACCTGGGCGCGGGCCCGCATCCACACCCATTGTCCGTCGGCGTGGCGCATACGGAAAACCTGGTCGATATGATCGATCTCGCGCTCGACGATGCGGTTGGCGAGTTCGAACAGGTCGCCGTCGTCGGGATGGATGATCTCGTCGACTTCGCCGAAGGAAAGCATCGTATCGCAGGGCTCGTAGCCCAGCATGTCATACATCGAGCGCGACCAGTACATCTTGCCGCGCACCATGTCCCAGTCCCACAGCCCGCAACGGCCGCGCACCAACGCCATGTCGATGCGTTGATGCGCCTCGAGATAGATGCGGTCCGCGGCCTGGGCGCGCGCCGCCTGGCCGAAATAGGCGTAGAGGATGACGATCAGCACGCCCGCAGTCAGCACGAACAGCGTGACGTTGAGCGACATCGACTTGCGCCAGCTGTCGAACACCGCTTCCTGCGGCACCAATACGGCCGCGGCATGCTTGCGGTCGCCGCTGAGGCTGACGGCGGCAAACCAGTCCTGTCCCGAGATGCTGACATCCATCACGCCGGCGCGGTCGCCGAACATGAACAGCGGCTGGCCGCCCAGCACGAGACTGTCCAGCATGCGGCCCTGCCAGCCCGTCGACAGCGGCGAGACGGCGATGACCTTGAAGTTGGCGTCGGTGATGGCGAGCACATGGGCGCGGCTCATGGCGCCCTGGCGGCCGATGTTTTCCAGGAGGCTTATGGCGTTGGCGCCGGCCGCTGTGGGGTCGGCGGTGACGGCCTGCGCCATCTGGCCGGCGCCCAGCGCCAGCACCGCCTTCGCGTCGCGCTCGATCTCGTCATGCTCGTTCATCAGCGACAGGAAGCGCAGCGCGGCGATGACGATCAGGAAGATGATGATCAGCGCCGGGATCGAACGGCGCAGCAGCGGCTCGGCGGCTAAGAGCCGCTGATAGGCGGGTTCGGCGATCAGGCGCATGTTGCCGGCAAGTCCATCGTTCCTTGCCTTGCGACGCGCAAAAGCCTTCCCTCCGGGCGCGCCCCACGCGTCCGCCTTGGCCATAAATGGCACTCCCCGATCTGCCGTATACTGGATGATCCGGATACGCCGCACGCCCGAATCGCCATTAAAGAATCAAAGGTGATTCGCCTTGTCCAGAGGCGCGAGCGAAAAAGATTAAAAGTTGATTGAAATTTGCCTTTTGCCTTCTCCCCTTGT
>CCNB01000045.1:351062-351178 GCA_000824785.1 Mesorhizobium plurifarium
ATGAGGGGTGCTCCAGGGAAAGCCAGCGTCTCACTCCGCTGGAACACCCCTCATCCATCTCGGCGCTGCGCGCCGATCCACCTTCTCCCACAAGGAGGGCTTTGCACGGGAAGCGA
>CCNB01000046.1:0-23352 GCA_000824785.1 Mesorhizobium plurifarium
CGAGATGTGTGAATCGCCTAGCCGCAAGGGGGGGAGATTGGCTGTCATTCCGGCTTTCGCTAATCTTCAGTGTTGCAACAATGGGCGAGCGGCGCTGCAACTGCTGATCTCCCCCCTTGCGGGGGAGATGGCCGGCAGGCCAGAGGGGGGGGTGCTGTCCCGCCAGCATCAAAGGATAGGCAACTCAATGAGCGAAGATCTCCCCGTCCTCTCCCCCGTCGAAGCCCGCGTGCTGGGCTCGCTGATCGAGAAGAAGGAACTGACGCCGGACGTCTATCCGCTGACGCTCAATGGCGCGCATCAGGCCGCCAACCAGAAGACGGCGCGCGAGCCGGTGATGGCGCTGGAGCTGACCGAGGTTCGGCGGGCGCTGAGCACGCTCGAGCAGAAGGGGCTGGTGCGCCAGGCCTTCGCCTCGCGGGTCGAGCGCTACGAGCATCTGATGGCGCAGCGCTTTTCGCTGACCACGCCGCAGATCGCGGTGATCGGGCTTTTGCTGCTGCGCGGCGCACAGACGGCGCATGAATTGCTGGCGCGTTCGGAGCGCATGGCGCGCTTCGCCTCGATCGAGGAGCTGCGCGGCAATCTCGATTTGATGATCGGGCGGAGGCCGCCGCTGATCCAACTGCTCGAACGCGCGCCCGGACAGCGCGAGGAGCGCTATGTGCATTTGCTGAGCGGGCCGGCCGAGGCTGCGGCGGTGGCGGCGCCCTGGCAGCCACCGGCGTCGGCAGACTCCGACCTCGAGGCGCGCGTCAAGGCGCTGGAGGAAGAGGTCGCGGCATTGCGGGCGAAGATCGAGGCGCTGGGCTTGTAGCTCTCACCTGAAACATTGGCGAGGCCCCCTCTCTGTCCGGCAGGGCAGAGAGGGGGCGAAGGATCGCTACCCCGCGAAACTGATCACCCCAACCTTGCATCCAGCGAGACGTTTATCGCCCCCAGCGCCTTCGACACCGGGCATTCGGCCTTGGCCTTCTCGGCCAGTTCCTTGAACTTCGCCGCGTCGATACCCGGCACCTTGCCGACCAGGGTTATGGCGCTGCCGGTGATGCCCGTGCCCGGCACCAGCGTCACCACCGCCTTGGCGTCGAGCTCGGCGGCCGGTGTGCCGTTTTCGGCGAGGAAGTGCGACAGCTGCATGGCGTAGCAGCCGGCATGGGCGGCGGCGATCAGCTCTTCCGGATTGGTGCCGGACTTGCCGCTCTCGTCCTCGAAGCGCGCCTTGAACGAATAGGGCGTGCCCTTCAAGGTCCCGCTTTGCGTGTCCAGCGTGCCGTTGCCTTCCTTCAGATTGCCTTTCCAGACGGCGTTTGCAGTGCGGTCCATGGAGTCCTCCCTGTGTGTTCGGGGTTTCTCGCCGGCGGGCGCCGACGTCCTCGCAAACTATAGCGCGGGTGTAGCGGAAGGCCATCCTTGGCCTGGTATGATTGTGTTCCAGAAAACTCGCGAAAAAAAGCGCGTGCAAAAATGTCGACTTCCCGTCGGCCCGACCGTCCTGCGGGCGGCCACTCACGGCCGACGGAGATTAAGGATGGATAATCTGTTTCTTGCGATCTGGGGAAGGCCGGGACGAAAAGGCGTGCGACTTGAAGAGTTCTGGCTGGATCCGCCGACGCTCGGCTTCGGTCGGCTGGCGGTGGCCATCGCCATCATCGGTGTCGCGGCATGCATACTCGATCATGCGGCGACGGCCAGCAGAACCGACATCGTCGCCTTCCATGGCGTGTCAACGAAAGGAAGCTCGAAATGAAATATGTCCTGCTGGTCTATGGCGAGGAAAAGAACCTCTATGCGCTGACCCCTGAGCGCGCGGCCAGGCTCGATGCCGACTCGCTCGGCTATGATCGGGAACTCGACCGGCAAGGCAAGCTGGTCATCGCGCAGGCGCTGCAGTCGGTGAAGACATCGAAATCGCTCAGGCGGCGCAAGGGCAAGGTACTGGTGACCGATGGACCGTTCGCCGAGACCAAGGAGCAGCTGCTCGGCTTCGTCATGATCGAGGCGGCCGACCTTGCCGAAGCGCTGAAGATTGCCGAAGGCATTCCGCTGGCCGAGCTCGGCACCGTCGAGATCAGGGCGATCTACGACATACCAGGGTCATGACGCCGTATAACGACGGCGTATATGGGATTTGTTCATCGTCGCGATTGTCGCTTGTTGAAGCGATGCCGCACTTCTCTTATCGTTGCCCGGATTTCGGGGGAATTCGGCATGCCTTTCCTGATCGCTTTGCTTGGCGTGCTCGGCGCGGCTGCCTTCTGGTGGTATCGGCTGAAGGCGATGAACGAGGCGGCGAACGAGGTCGCCGGTGTCATCGGACGCGTGCAAGGTAACATTCGCCGGAAGAAGCTGCGCAAGCAGGCAGCACTTTCGCCATTGACCGCAATCGACGATCCGGTGGTAGCGGCCGCGACGCTGATCACCGCGATCGTTGCCGAGCATGGCCCGATCCTGCCGCAGCGCGAAGGCGTCATCCGCGAGGTGATCGCGCAGATCGCGGAAAATCCGAAGAAGACCGACGAGGCGGTCGTCTACGGCAAATGGGCCGCCGCGCAGATCGACGACACGACCATCGTCATCGACAAGCTGGCGCCGTTCCTGCGCGAGCGTCTCGATCCGCATGAGCGCGACGACCTGCTCAGGATGCTGAACCGCGTCGCTCAAGGCGGCGAGCAGAGCCTCAGGATCGCCGACCAGCGGATGCTGAAGCTGCGGCAGAAGCTGGGCTTCGAGGTGAACTGAATTGAAACAGCGACGATCGGATCGCCTGCCTTCGTGATTGGCCGAAAGCCCTCGCGCTCCGCCCGTGGATGACGATGTTGAATGGCTTACGCCAATCGTTCAGATCGCCTCCCCCTTCAGCAGCCTTGGCGTGTCGCCGGAAAGACCTGAGGCCTGGCGGATGAAGAAATCCTTGAGCCTGGGCATGCGCTCGACCAGGCCGAGGCCGAGATCGCGCACGGCGCGCAGCGGGCCGATGTCGTTGGAGAACAGCCGGTTCAAGACGTCGGTGGTGACGCCCATCTGCAGCGTGTCGAAGCGGCGCCATTGCTGGTAGCGCTCGAGCACGTCGAGGGCGCCGATGTCCTGGCCGAGCCGGTCGGCCTCGACCACGACTTCGGCGAGCGCCGCCACATCCTTGAAGCCGAGATTGAGCCCCTGGCCGGCGATCGGGTGGATGCCGTGCGCGGCATCGCCGGCGAGCGCGATGCGCGGCGCGACGAAGGCCCTCGCCAGCGTCAGGCCGAGCGGCCAGGCGCGCGGCTTGTCGGCGACGCGGATTTCGCCGAGCTTCAGGCCGAAGCGCTGTTCCAGATCATGCTCGAAGACGAACTCGTCGCCCTCGACCAGCGCCTTGGCATCTTCCGTGCGCTCCACCCACACGATCGACGAGCGGTTGGTGCCGTCCTTGTCCGGCTTCAGCGGCAGCGTGGCGAAGGGTCCCGCGGGGAGGAAATGCTCCTCGGCGCGGCCGTTGTGCGGGCGCTCATGCGCCACCGTGCAGACGATGCCGGACTGGCCGTATTCCCATTTGACCGTCTTGATGCCGGCCATGTCGCGCAGCTTCGAATTAACGCCGTCGGCGGCAACAAGCAGCCGCGCCCTAAGCGTCGCGCCGTCCGCCAGATGCACGGTGATGCCGGCGCCGTTCGTGTCGAAGGCGCTGACCGCCATGCCCTCGATGATGTCGATGCCGAGCTTTTCGGCGCGCCGGCGCAGCGCGCCGTTGAGATCCCGGTTGGCGACCATGTGAGCGAAAGGCTCGCCCGGCGCCACCTCGCCGTCGAAGGTCAAAAACACCGGGCGCACCGGGTCGGCGGCGCGCGAGTCGGTGATGATCATCTCGGTGATCGCCTGCGCCTGCGGCGCGACCTCTTTCCAGACGCCGAGCTGTTCCAGCATGCGGCTCGCGGCCGCCGCGATCGCCGAGGCGCGGCCGTCTTTCTGCCAGACTCCGGCGGGGGCGGCGTCGACGACGGCGATGGCGAGGCCCGGCCTCGCCTGCTTCAGCGACACGGCCGCCGTGAGGCCGACATAGCCTGCGCCGGCGATGAGCACGTCGAGCGGCGTCTCGCGGCTTCCGTTCGCTTCCGCTTCCTTCGGCTTGCGGTCGACCATGGCATCATCCTTTCACGGCTTCGGCCGGTTGCCGTTTGCGGCCTTGACTGCCTGCGCGTCCTGTCCGAAACCGGCCATGGCACATCCTTGAAGGATTTCAAACATGACCGCGGCCATGGACGAGCTTCTCGACATTCTCGACCTCGAGCAGCTCGAACACAATCTGTATCGTGGTCGCAGCCCCAAGGTCGACTGGCAGCGCGTCTTCGGCGGCCAGACGATCGCGCAAGCCCTGGTCGCGGCGCAGCGCACCGTGGAGCCGGAACGGCATGTGCATTCGCTGCATGGCTATTTCATGCGGCCGGGCGACACCAAGCTGCCGATCGTCTACGAGGTCGACCGCATCCGCGACGGCGGCTCCTTCACCACGCGCCGGGTGGTGGCGATCCAGCATGGCCAGGCGATCTTCTCGCTGGAGGCGTCCTTCCAGCAGGATGAGATCGGGCTCGAGCACCAGCTGCCGATGCCGCGCGACGTGCCGGCGCCCGACACGCTGCTCACCCAGCGCGAGCTGCTGGGAAAATTCGGCGAGGCGGTGCCGGAAGGCATCAGGCGCTACTGGGAGCGCGATCGTCCGATCGAGATGAAGCCGGTGATGCTGAAACACTATACGAGCCGCGAGAAGCTGGATCCGCAGCAGAATATCTGGATCCGGACCACCGGCCCGGTGCCTGAAAACCGCGCGACGCAAGCGGCCGTCCTTGCCTATCTTTCGGACATGACGCTGCTCGATACCTCGACCTTCGCGCATGGCCGCGCCATCTTCGACCGCGACATCCAGGCCGCCAGCCTCGACCACGCCATGTGGTTCCATCGCAGCCATTCGCTCGACGACTGGATCCTCTACAATCAGGACAGCCCGTCGACGCAAGGGTCGCGCGGCTTCACTCGCGGCTCGCTGTTCGCGCGCGACGGAACGCTGATCGCCTCCGTCGCCCAGGAAGGGCTCATCCGGCTCAAACGTTGAGCCGGCTTCCCGTATTGCCTGCAAAACGCGCATTTTTGATTTTCTGCCTACTTTTTAGGCCGTGGTGCCTGCCGGCCCGTGCGCGAATGATGTGCACCGGCCGGCCATCCCCTTTGTTTACAATAGGTTAACACCCTGCTTCGGCAACTGGCACGGAGCTTGAATCCTGTCGAGCACTCTCCGGCTCCTCGGGATCGGTGAAGGTGTGCAAACGCGGGGGACCGCAACAGCAAAGGGTGAAACCTTATGAAAATCGTGATGGCAATCATCAAGCCGTTCAAGCTCGACGAGGTGCGCGAAGCGCTCACCGCCGTCGGCATCCAGGGCCTGACCGTCACCGAAGTCAAAGGCTACGGGCGTCAGAAGGGGCACACGGAAATCTATCGCGGCGCGGAATACGCGGTCAGCTTCCTGCCCAAGATCAAGATCGAGGTCGCCGTCGCGGTCGACATGGTCGACAAGGCCGTCGAAGCCATCACCGCGGCCGCCAAGACCGGCCAGATCGGCGACGGCAAGATCTTCGTCTTCGGCATCGACCAGGCGGTGCGCATCCGCACCGGCGAAACAGACACCGACGCGCTCTGAGCGGCGACCATCCATTCCAACGGAGAGTTCAATGAATATTCCTTCCACCTTGAAGACGACGGGACGCGCGGCCGCTTCGCTCGCGCTCGTGGCCATGAGCACCGTCGCCGCCATCGCGCAGGAGGCCGCCCCGGCAGCCACCGCCGCGGCGCCTGCCGCGCCGGCGCCCGCCCTCGACACCGGCAACACCGCCTGGATGCTGACCTCGACGGCGCTGGTGCTGATGATGACCATCCCGGGCCTGGCGCTGTTCTATGGCGGCATGGTGCGCAAGAAGAACGTGCTCGCCACCATCATGCAGAGCTTCGCCATCACCTGCCTGGTGACGGTGCTGTGGTTCATGTTCGGCTATTCGCTGGCCTTCTCCGACGGCGGCGCCACGAATGCCTATATCGGCGGCTTCACGAAATTCTTCCATCACGGCATCACCACCGCGACGCTGTGGGCGCCGGGAGTGGCGAACATCCCTGAATTCGTCTTCTCGATGTTCCAGATGACCTTCGCCATCATCACGCCGGCGCTGATCGCCGGCGCCTTTGCCGAGCGCATGAAGTTCTCGGCGCTCTTGATCTTCATGGGCCTGTGGCTGGTCTTCGTCTATGCGCCGATCGCGCACTGGGTATGGGGTGGCGGCTTCCTCGGTTCGGCCGGCGTGCTCGACTTCGCCGGCGGCACGGTCGTCCACATCAACGCCGGTGTCGCGGGCCTGGTCTGCGCGCTGGTGCTCGGCAAGCGCGAGGGTTACGGCACCACCAACATGGCGCCGCACAACCTGGTCTACTCGGTGATCGGCGCCTCGCTGCTGTGGGTCGGCTGGTTCGGCTTCAACGCCGGTTCGGAACTGGCGGCTGACGGGCTCGCTGGTGCCGCCATGATGAACACGCAGGTCGCCACCGCCGCCGCGGCGCTGGCCTGGATGTTCGCCGAATGGATCGTCGCCAAGAAGCCTTCGGTCCTCGGCATCATCTCGGGCGCCGTCGCCGGCCTCGTCGCGGTGACGCCGGCTTCCGGCTTCGTCAACCCGACCGGCGCCTTCATCGTCGGCATCATCGCCGGCGTCGTCTGCTATCTGTCGGCGGTCAAGCTCAAGCATGCGTTCGGCTATGACGACTCGCTCGATGCCTTCGGCGTGCACGGCGTCGGCGGCGTGATCGGCGCTTTGCTCACCGGCGCGCTCGCCGATCCGGCGATCAACGCGCTCGGCAAGGACGCCTCGGTCGGCAAGCAGCTCTACGGCATCGTCTTCACCATCCTGTGGACGGCGATCGCCACCTTCGTGATCCTCTACATCGTCAAGGCGCTGGTCGGCCTGCGTCCGTCGACCCAGGAGGAGGTCGAAGGTCTCGACGTCACCCAGCACGGCGAGGTGGTGCCGTAAGGCTCATTTCGCTCTCTGCTTCGGCGCAATTCCGGACCGGGACCGTTCGGAATTGCACCAAGGGCCGGCGGATCCTCCTCCCGCCGGCCCGGAATTTCCTCCCAAGATCCCGTCGTGACGCTCTCGAAAGGGGCTCACGCCTTGAGGCCCGGAAGAACCTTCCGGGCCTCCTTTTTTGTCGGGCGGCCATCCAAGCCTTCTCGATCACGTTCACTTGATCGCGTCGGCGTGAAACATCGGCCTTCCAGGTTCCGTACTGGGATAGCGACCGCCATCAAGGCGTTCGCCAAACAAAAGGGAAGGAACCACCTGATGAACATCAAGAATATCTTCCTGGGAGCAATGGCTCTTTCGATGATCAGCGGCGTTGCACTTGCCGGTGCTCTCGATGAGCCGACCAACATGGCCCCGTTCTTCACCGACTCCAGCATGAAGACCATGAAGTCCGAGGCCGACTTCAAAGCGGCCTGGGCTTCGATGCCGAAGGACAAGCAGGACATGATGATGAAGGAATGCCAGGACGCGGCGATGAGCAAGCCTCACGCCGAGTTCTGCGCCAACCTGGTGACCTACGCCGGCAACAGGTGATTTGCGGCAGATCGGGTCCGGAAGGAGCCCGATCGTTTTGCTGTTTCAAGCAGGGATGGCGGGCCGCAAGGCCTGCCATCTCTGTTGGAGCCAATCCGGTAAAGACCCATGGTTAATGCGGCCTTAACCTTCCCCCCGATAGTCTGGCGTTCGAATCTGCCGGAATGCGCCATGCGCCCGGCCAGGCAACGATTACGGGGAAGAGCATGCGTTCAGGCGCCTCAGCACCGCTCGCGCTGACCGATACGGGGCACGGCATCCAGGCATTCGCGCGGCGCCAGGTCGGGCGGCTGGTCGGCGCCGGGCTGTTCCTGTTCACCGCCTTCGGCATCGCCGCCTTGGCCACATGGAACGTCGCCGACCCCAGCTTCTCGCACGCCACCAGCAATGTCGTCACCAATGCCATGGGTTATGCGGGCGCGGTGTTCTCCGACCTCGCCATGCAGTTTTTCGGTCTCGCCGCCGTAGCGGGGTTGGTGCCGGCGGTGATCTGGGGCTTCCTCCTGTTTTCCGCGCGCGGCGTCGACAAATTGCCGAAGCGCGGCTTCGCCTGGTTCGGCTTCGCGCTTCTGGCCGCGGCCATCGCCGGCTGCGTGACGCCGCCCAACACCTGGCCGCTGCCGACCGGGCTCGGCGGCGTGTTCGGCGACATGGTGCTGAAAATCCCGGGTATCGCCGTCGGCGGTTACCCGAAAGGCCTTTTCGCGACGATCATCGCGGTCATCCTCGCCGCGCCGACCTTGTGGCTGTTCGCCTATGGCTCGGCGCTGATCGCGCGCAAGAACGGCTTTGCCGTCATGGAACGCGCCGCCCAACCCGATCCGCGCGAGCAGGACGAGATGCTGTTCGAGGAGGATGAGGACGAGGGCGACGAGGGGATACTCGCGCTCGGCGCCGTCACCCATTGGTGGCTGTCGTTCCGCGCCTTCCTGCACCGCCGCGCCGAGCGGCGCAGGCGCGAGCGCGACGAATTCGAGCCGCCGATGGAGCCTAAGGCCAGCGCCTGGCGGCGGGCCGCCGAGCGCGTCGAATCGGCCGAGTTCGCCGAAAGCCGGATGAGTCCGGGCGGCCGCGCCCGCGTCGAGCCGGAATTCTTCGCCGCCATGGTCAACGACCGCAGCGCCTCGGTCGATCCGGCCGACCAGGATATATTCGACGACGAGCAGGACGAAGACGTCGACCTTGACGACTTCGACGACGAGGCGCCTGTCCAGCGTCGCGGCGCTGGCGCCAAGGTGCAGAATTTCCGCTCCGACGCCGCGACCCGCGTCGCCGCGCCGGCGGCGCGCCCCGTGCCGGGCGCGCGCATCCAGCGCGAGGCCCAGACCTCGCTGATCGGTTCCGACACGTTCGAGATGCCGTCGCTGCACTTCCTGTCCGAGCCGAAGAACATCGCAAAGGATGCGAGCCTTTCGAAGGACGCGCTGGAGCAGAATGCGCGCCTGCTCGAAGGCGTGCTGGAGGATTTCGGCGTCAAGGGCGAGATCATCCATGTCCGCCCCGGCCCGGTCGTCACGCTTTACGAATTGGAGCCGGCGCCAGGCATCAAGTCGTCGCGCGTCATCGGTCTTTCCGACGACATCGCCCGCTCGATGAGCGCGATCGCCTGCCGCGTCGCCGTCGTGCCCGGCCGCAACGCCATCGGCATCGAATTGCCCAACGCCAAGCGCGAGACGGTCTATCTGCGCGAGATCATGGCCAGTCGCGACTTCGAGACGACCAAGATGAAGCTGGCGCTGGCCCTCGGCAAAAGCATCAATGGCGAGGCTGTCATCGTCGACATCGCCAAGATGCCGCACGTTCTGGTCGCCGGCACCACCGGCTCGGGCAAGTCGGTCGCCATCAACACCATGATCCTGTCGCTGCTCTACCGGATGACGCCGCAGGAATGCCGGCTGATCATGATCGACCCGAAGATGCTCGAGCTCTCCGTCTATGACGGCATCCCGCACCTTTTGACGCCGGTCGTCACCGATCCCAAGAAGGCGGTCGTCGCGCTGAAATGGACCGTGCGCGAGATGGAGGACCGCTACCGCAAGATGTCCAAGGTCGGCGTGCGCAACATCGACGGCTTCAACGCGCGCGTGCAGCTGGCCGAGAAGAAGGGCGAGAAGATCTCGCGCACGGTGCAGACAGGCTTCGACCGCCAGACCGGCGAGGCGATCTACGAGACCGAGGATCTCGATCTCGAGCCGATGCCCTATATCGTGGTCATCATCGACGAGATGGCCGACCTGATGATGGTGGCCGGCAAGGATATCGAAGGCGCGGTGCAGCGCCTGGCGCAGATGGCGCGCGCGGCCGGCATCCATGTCATCATGGCCACGCAACGCCCGTCGGTCGACGTCATCACCGGCACCATCAAGGCCAATTTCCCGACCCGCATCTCCTTCCAGGTGACGTCCAAGATCGACAGCCGCACCATCCTCGGCGAGCAGGGCGCCGAGCAACTGCTCGGCATGGGCGACATGCTCTATATGGCTGGCGGCGGCCGCATCCAGCGCGTGCACGGCCCGTTCGTCTCGGACGACGAGGTCGAGAAGGTCGTCGGGCACCTGAAGCTGCAGGGCGTGCCGGAATATCTCGACGCCATCACTGAAGACGACGAGGAAGACGACGAGGACGGTCCGTCGGGCAAGGGCGGCTCCAGCGGCGGTGGCGGCGGCAATTTCGAGGATTCCGACGATCCTTACGACCAGGCGGTGGCGGTGGTGCTGCGCGACGGCAAGGCCTCGACCAGCTACATCCAGCGCAGGCTCGGCATCGGTTACAACCGCGCCGCCTCGATCATCGAGAAGATGGAGAAGGAGGGCATTGTCGGTCCAGCCAACCATGCCGGCAAACGCGAGATTCTGGTCCCAACGGAAGAGGACAAATTCTAGGGTTTATCGATATTCAGGTGAGGCCGGCCTGACCTGAGCTCGACAAACCTAGGCCCGGCGAAACGCCAGGCCGGGCAAGCAAGCAACCGGAGATCGTCTGGCGCGTTCATGCGACGGAGCTGTCGCGCATCCGCCAAACTTAGGCCCCAGTGGGAGTCCAGAAACTGCGGCGACACGAATCACAGGAAGTGACCGGCATGAAGACCCAGACCGAATTCGCCCTCACCCGCCGCCAGCTTCTCGGCCTCGGCCTGATGCTTGGCGGAGCCGCCGCGCTCAACCTCGTGCCGGGCTACCAGCTCGTGGCCGCCGCGCAGGCCGCGGTGCCGCCGGCGGCGCAGAAGATCGCCGATCATTTCTCCTCGGTGAAGTCGATGAGCGGCGAGTTCGTCCAGTTCGGGCCGAAAGGCGAGCAGACCGGCGGCAAGTTCTTCCTCGAGCGCCCCGGCAAGATCCGCTTCAACTATGACGGCTCCTCGAACTTCCGCGTCATCTCCGACGGCAAGTCGGTGGTGATCCTCAACAAGAAGCTCAACACCTCCGACCTCTACCCGCTGTCGAAGACGCCGCTGAAGCTGCTGCTCGACGACCGGATCGATCTCTCGGGCGGCCGCGTCAAGGCGGTCAAGGAAGAAGACGACCTCACCACGATCAAGCTGTCCGACAAGTCGGTGTTCGGCAATGCGATGATCACCATGATGTTCGATCCGAAGACCTACGATCTGCGGCAGTGGACGATCACCGATGCGCAAGGCAAGGACACCACGGTGATGATCTTCAACACCAAGGAAGGCGTCAGCTTCCCGCCCGACACGTTTGCGATCGACTACACGGCGAACAGAGAGCTGAACACGAGAACGCGCTGAAACCGCTAACTTGGCGGGCTGGTCAGTAGCTTCGCCATCCTAGGGCGAAGCGACGCGGAGCGGAGCGGAGACCCTAGGATCCATGCCGTTGCGCTTGCCGAGGAACGATGCGGTGCAGAAGAACACTATTCTGTGCCGGCGTTGGGTGCTGAGGTCTGCACCGTTGCAGCGCTCGCACGTCACGGCATGGATTCCAGGGTCTGCGCTCGTCGCTTCGCTCCTTGCTCCGCCCTGGAATGACGAAGTTGAGAAGGCTTTGGCCAATCTCGACGGCTTGCGCCATGCTTCGGCTTGTCTTCGCCCGCGCTCACTGGCACTAGTGCGGCGACTTTTGCCGTCCGGACTCGCCGCATGCCTTTCACCATCGCCACCTGGAACATCAATTCCGTGCGCCTGCGCATGCCGATCGTCGAGCGGCTGTTGAAGGAACACGCGCCCGACATGCTCTGCCTGCAGGAGACCAAGGTTCCTGACGAGCTCTTCCCGGAAAAGGCCTTCCGCAAGGCGGGCTACGAGCACATCCTGTTCCACGGTCAGAAGGGCTATCACGGCGTCGCCACCGTCGCCCGCCGCCCGATCGAGTTGGTGGAAAAGCGGCGTTTCTGCGAGATCGACGACAGCCGGCATCTGTCGGTCAGGGTGCAGGCGGGCGGCAAATCGGTGCTGGTGCATAATTTCTACGTCCCGGCCGGCGGCGACGAGCCGGACCCGGAGATCAACCGCAAATTCCGCCACAAGCTCGATTTCGTCTACGAGATGAACTCCGTGCCGGCGAGCGCGGATGAATCGTCCGCATCGATCCTGGTCGGCGACCTGAACATCGCGCCGCAGGAGCATGACGTCTGGTCGCACAAGCAATTGCTCAACGTCGTCAGCCACACGCCGGTCGAGACGACAAATTTCGAGGCGATGCGCGAGGCCGGAGGCTGGGTCGACCTGATGCGGCTCAACGTGCCCGCCGAGCAGAAGCTCTACACTTGGTGGAGCTATCGCGCGAAGGACTGGGAAGCGTCGAACCGCGGCCGCCGCCTCGACCATGTCTGGTCCTCCGCCAACCTGGTGCCGGCTTTCAAAGGCTACGAGATCCTGCAGGCGGCGCGCGGCTGGGAAAAGCCGTCCGACCATGTGCCGGTGATTGCGAAATTTGACTTGGACTGACGCGGCGGCGGCGGCGCACGCCTCTCAGGTCGTCATCCACGGGCGGAGCAAAGAGCGAATCGACGCGCACAGACCCTGGAATGACGAAGTCGCGATTGCGCGTTTCGTCGAGTCCTACCCCGTAAAGCGCGGCGCCAGTTCCTCGATGCGGGCGATCATCTGCTGGAATTCCTCCAGGATGCGCTCATGCAACAGAACCGCGATCTCCGGGTATTCTTCCAGGATCCGGTGGAACATCTTGCGGCTCAATCGGATCACTTCCGAATCGACCGCGGCGGAGGCGCTGGTCAGCCGGTTGGTGTCGGCGATCAGCGCCAGTTCGCTCAGCATGGTGCCCGGGCCTGCCGTACCGATCGGGACGCGTTCGCCGCCTAGCTCCCGATAGAGCGTGATCAAGCCGCTGACCACGATGTAGGCCGAGTCGGCGACGTCGTCCTCGCGGTAGAGCTTATGGTCGGCCTGCAGCACCGTGGTCTCCGCGCCGAAGGCGAGCAGGCGCAATTGTTCCTGCGTGAAGCCCTGGAAAAGCTTCACGCTGGACAGGATGAGGATGTCATCATCCAGCGCCATCCTAGCTGTGTCCCCGAGCGGTCAGTCCAGTCCCTCCTTTGGAGCGGCGCGCCCTTCTGGGCACGCGAGAAACGCTCCGCCATGCATCGTACGATGCGTGCAACGAGCCGATCCATCACCCTCCAGCACCAGGATCGTACCCGAAGCGGTCCCGCCCGACCGCTCTCATCTCTTTTGGCTCAATTCCGGACGGAAGGCTACGGCGAAGCCGCCGAGCCCAACCGTTTCACACTTTTCCTGGAATTGTTCCAGATCATGAAATGTTTAAGGAACCAGCTTGTAGCCGCCGCTTTCTGTCACAAGAATTTCGGCATTGGAAGGATCGCGCTCGATCTTCTGGCGCAACCGGTAGACATGGGTCTCCAGCGTGTGCGTGGTGACGCCGGAATTGTAGCCCCAGACCTCTTCCAACAGCACGTCTCGCGTCACCACCTTCTGGTCGGCGCGGTAGAGATATTTGATGATCGAGGCTTCCTTCTCGGTCAGCCGCACCTTGGCGCCGCGAGGGTCGATCAGCAGCTTCTGGCTGGGTTTGAATGTGTAAGGACCGACCGAAAAGGTCGCATCCTCGCTCTGCTCATGCTGGCGAAGCTGGGCGCGGATGCGCGCGAGCAGCACGGCGAAGCGGAAGGGCTTGGTCACATAATCGTTGGCGCCGGCCTCGAGACCCAGGATCGTGTCGGAATCGGTGTCGTGACCGGTCAGCATGATGATCGGCGCCTTGTAGCCGCCCTTGCGCAGGATTTTCACCGCCTCGCGGCCGTCCATGTCGGGCAGGCCGACATCCATGATGAGCAGGTCGACAACGCCGCCACGGGCGGCGGCAACGCCTTTTGCGGCGGTCGATTCCTGCTGGACGTCGAATTCTTCGTAAAGCGCCAGCTGCTCGACCAGGGTGGCGCGCAGGTCGTCGTCGTCATCGACGATCAGGATGGTGCGTGATGTCATGGATATCAATCCGTTGTTTTAAAAAGAATATTCAGTTGACCTCCCCCCATTTATGCGGAAGCTCACCGGCGCAACAGCCGATCACAGTGATTTGTTCCGTGACACGATCATACAAGAAAAAACGCGCTCGCAATGCGGCGGGCGCATTTTTGCCGAAAGGCCTGGGCGTTTTGGTGGTGCGCGCGCGCCCCGGCAACCCCGCGCAAGGCTTCCTGCAAGCCGGCAAAACGGTGTTTCCCTGTGCGCTGGGGCGCAGCGGCATCACCGCCAACAAGCACGAAGGGGACGGCGCGACGCCGCTGGCGTCGATGCGCATCCTGTCGGGCTATTTCCGGGGCGATCATTTTCCGGGCGGTCGCCGGACGAGGCTGCCGATGGCGCCGATCGGTCCGGATCTCGGCTGGTGCGAGGTGCCGGACGACCGCAACTACAACCGTCCGGTGACGATCCCCTATGGCGCGAGCCATGAGCGGATGAAGCGTGACGACCGGCTCTATGATGTCTGCCTTGTGCTCGACTGGAACATCGCGCCGCGCCGGCGCGGGCGCGGCAGCGCGATCTTCTTCCATCTGGCACGGCCGGGCTTCACGCCGACCCAGGGCTGCGTGGCGGTGACGGCGCGGACCATGGCGAGGCTGCTTCCGTTGCTGTCGGACAGGACGGTGGTGAAGGTAATCAGGTAGGCAGTAGGCAGTAGGCAGTAGGCAGTAGGCCGTAGGTGTGGAGTGCACCCCAAAACTGAGACAAGGATATAAGGGACAGTCCTGAGAGAGGGACTGATGCCTCAAAGACGGAAATTTAGCCGAGAGATGAAGCTGGCAGCCGTTGAGCGGCTGCTGGCGGGAGAGAAGGTGGCGGCCCTAGCCAAAGAGCTGGGGGTGGGCACCAAGATGCTCTACCACTGGCGGGCCAAGTATCTGAGCGGCGGCGCAGCGGCGTTGCGATCACCTGGACAGCACCCCAGAACAGCCGCGGTTGGGCCGCCCCGCGAGCGTGCCGCTCTTGCGCAGGCGCAGGCCCGCATAGTCGAACTGGAGCGCAAGGTCGGCCGGCAGGAGCTGGAGCTCGATTTTTTTCGCAAAGCCTTGCGGCAAGTCAGGGAAAAGCGCCAGCCGAGCGACGGGCCTGGCGCGAGCTCGTCTACGCGTCAATCACGGCGATGACGACCCCTCGGCCACAAGGCGGACTCAGCGTCGAAAGGATGTGCGCGCTGGCCGGCGTCAGCCGGGCCGGCTACTATCGGCACTTTCAGGCCTCGGCGCCGCGCCAGGAGGAGACTTGCGTGCGCGACGCCATCCAGCGCGTTGCCCTGGCCAACAGCCTCTCGTACGGCTATCGGCGCATCACTTGGCAGTTGCGGCGCGAAGGCGTTGTGGTGAACCACAAGCGGGTGCTGCGCATCATGGGTGAGGACAACCTCTTGTGCCTGAGGAAGAAGCCGTTCGTGCCGGTCACGACCGCATCCCGGCACGGCTGGCAGGTGGTGCCGAACCTGGCGCGCGGCCTCCTTGTGAGCGGTCTCGACCAGTTGTGGGTGGCCGACATCACCTATGTGCGGCTGCGCGAGGAGTTCGCCTACCTCGCCGTCGTGCTTGATGCCTTCAGCCGCCGTGTCATCGGCTGGGCTCTGGACGACCATCTGGAGGCCAGCCTGGCCGTGGCGGCGCTGACCATGGCGCTGGAGGCACGCCGTCCGCAGCCCGGAAGCCTCATCCATCACTCCGATCGCGGCGTCCAATATGCCTGTGCCGAATACAGTGCCGTGCTCGCGCGACACGACATCCAAGCTTCCATGAGCCGGGTCGGCAACCCCTACGACAATGCCAAGGCAGAGAGCTTCATGAAGACACTCAAGCAGGAGGAAGTCGACGGCCGCGATTATCGCGACATCGACGAGGCGCGCCAGCAGATCGGCGCCTTCATCGAGCAGATTTACAACCGCCAACGGCTGCATTCGGCGCTCGGCTATCGACCGCCCGTGCAGTTCGAGGCAAACTGGACGCCGCACGGGCTGCTGCGCAGCAGCCCCGTGCGGCCTAACGCTAACGCTGTCACCTATTCCCTGTCTCACAACAGGGGTGCAGTCCATGTGAGTCTTCCTACTGCCTAATCCCTAATCCCTACCGTCCCGGCTGCTGCCAACCGGTACCGAGCAGCCCGATCTCGCGAAGCTCTCGATCCATCGTCTTCGAGATATCCCGGCGCTCGGCGCCGATGTCGCGCAGCTGGCTGTCGGAGAGGTCTTCGACCGATTCGTGTGGCAGCCGGGCGGCGACGCGAGCCTGGTGCAGCCAATCGCGCGCCGAACGCAGCCAAACGGTCAGGCCCGAGGGCGATTCCAGGGGGGTGCAGGGTTTCAGGGCGATCTCAGACATGGCTTTATCCCGTGTTCTCCGGATATCAAATCCAGTTTTATGGTGTTTCGATGAGGCCATGATGCCGGATTGAAAAACAAACGGGAAACGAGTAGTTCTTTTCTGATCGTCAAGTTTTATTTGGAGATCGCATGTCCAAGCTGCTGCCGGGAACACGCGCGCTCCGGACGTTCGAGGCGGCCGCCAGGCATCTCAACTTCACCCGCGCCGCCGACGAGCTCGGCCTGACGCCGGCGGCGGTCAGCCATCAGATCAAGGAAATCGAGGACCAGCTCGATCTGGTGCTGTTCACGCGCACCAGCCGTACCATCCGGCTGACGGAAGCAGGCAATGTGCTGCTGGAGGCCTCGGTCGATGCGCTCGACCTGCTCAACCGCGCCGTCAGCCGCGCCCGAAAGATGACCCGCGGCACGGCGCTGCTGAAGGTGACGCTCGACGCACAGTTCGCGACGAAGTGGCTGATGCGGCGCGTCGACGATTTCCGCCGGCAGAAGCCCGGCGTCGAGCTGCGTTTCGACATCACCTACGACGTCAGGGACTTCGAGCGCGACGATGTCGATGTCGGCATCCGCTTCGGCACCGGCAAGTATCCGGGGATCATTGCGCATCGGCTGTTCGAGAACATCATCATCCCGGTCTGCAGCCCGGCGCTGCTCGCCTCAGGTCCGCCGCTGAAGGAGCCGCGCGACCTCTTCAACCATACGCTCGCGCATATCGAATGGTCGCGGCAGGGCGTGACCTGGCCGAACTGGAGCATGTGGATGCACGCCGCCGGCGTCGACGATTTCGACGACAGCCGCACGCTGGTCTTCGGGTCCTCGACCGATGCCACCCAGGCGGCGCTCGACGGCAATGCGGTGGCGCTCGCCGACTTTGCCATGGTGGCCAACGATCTCTCGCAAGGGCGCCTGGTGCGGCCCTTCGAGCTCGGCATCAAGGTCGCGCCGGAATTCGCCTATTTCCTGGTCTATCCCGAGGCCGTGAAGGACGACGCGCGCGTCGTGGCCTTTCGCGAATGGCTTATAGAGGAGGCGGCGAAGACGCCGACGTGATGGCGACTTAACCCGCTGGCGCCGCGGGCGCGCCGAACCAGCCGATGACGGCGCCGATGATCAGCATCACTCCCAGCCAATGGCCGGCATCGATCAGCGTCAGGGCCCAGCCGAAACCTTCATAGCGGTGGTTGACGGCAAGCGTGGTGGCGATGAAGCCCAGCCAAAGCACGAAACCGAACAGCAATCCCGCGATAGGGTTCGGCTCGCCGCCGGTTATGGCGCCGACCACCAGCGTCAGCACCAGCGCCATGATCAGCTCGGCGATGAAGCTCACGACGAACGGAACGGCCGAGCGTTTCATTGTGGCCGGGTCGAGCTTGGCCGCCTTCAGCCAGGGCTTGCTCAGGCTCATGTACCAGGCGGCGCCGAACAACCATGCGACAACGGCGGCAACAATCACCGCCAGCCAGTTCACGACCGAAAAATCCATGCTTTCCCCTCCGGATCGAAATGCGATGGAACGCTTGTTCGTCTGTCGCGTCAAGCAAGGCGCCAGACGGTCGTACGCTTGACGTCGGCATCCTCCAGCACGCGCGTCACCGGAACCTGATAGACGGCAAGCGATTGCAGCCCGGTCTTCGGCAGGTAGGCGCGGCCCGGATCGCCGACGAGGATCTCGGCGCCGCGCGCCTTCAGGGACCCGAACCAGGGCAGCAGCTTGTCGGCGAAAGCCTTGTCGTAGAAGACGTCGCCGGCAAGCACGACGTCCCAGCCACCGTCGGTGCCGATGCAATCCGTGCCGAGGAATTGCGCTTCGACGCCATTGGCTTGGAGGTTGATGGCGATCGCCGTCTCGCAGAACGGGTCGATGTCGGCAGCGGTCACCTGCTTCGCGCCCGCTTTCATCGCGGCGATGGCGACGAGGCCCGAGCCGGAGGCGAAGTCGAGCACGCGCCTGTCGCGTACGGTCCCCGGGTGGTCGAGCACATAGCGGGCGAGACCCTGGCCGCCGGCCCAGGCAAAGGCCCAGAAGGGCGGCGGCAGGCCGATCTCGGCCAGCTCCTCCTCGGTGCGCAGCCAAAGGTCATGCGCCTCGTCGGCGAGGTGCAGAAGCACTTCCGGCACATGCGGCGGCGCCATCAGCGCCGTGTTGTCGAGGATGAAGGTCTTCGCGGTTTTCGGCGTCAGTCGTTTCACGGCGCCGGGTTGAGCTCGGCCATGCGGCAGACCTCTTTCCATTCGGCCGGCGTCACCGGCTGCACGGAAAGCCGGCCGAGCCGCACCAGCGCCATTTCGGCGAGCTTGGGGTTGGCCTTGACCTGTTCCAGCGTCACCGGCTTCGGCACGTCCTTGAAGGCGCGGATGTCGACGCATTCCCAGCGCGGATCGTCGGTGGTGGTGTCGGGGTGAGCCAGCGCGCACACCTCGGCGATGCCGACGATGTCGAGCCCCTCATTGGAATGGTAGAAGAAGCCGAGATCGCCGATCTGCATCGCCTTCATGTTGTTGCGGGCGGCGTAGTTGCGCACGCCGTCCCATTGCGTGCCGGCCTTGCCCTTGGCCTTCAGCGCCTCGAAGGAAAAGACCGAAGGCTCGGACTTGAACAGCCAGTAATTCATATCGTTTGTCCCATCGCTTTGCCGCCACGCATGGCGTTGCCGTCTATGCTTACTCTCTCGCCGCCGTTGCGGCGAGTGCAGCCAACGATCATGCGCCGGCGGGTTTCTGGAAGACCCAGTTCCACGGCCGGATCTGCACGCTTTCGAACAGGCCGGCCTTGGCGTAGGGGTCGGCGGCGGCGAGCGCCTGGGCCCCGGCCATGTCCGGGGCCTCGATCATCACCAGGCTGCCGTCCGGCTTGCCGTCGGCGTCAAGGAAGGGACCGGCAAAGGCAAGCCTGCCTTCGCTGATCAGGCCTTCCAGGAACGCCGCATGCGCCGGCCGCGTGTCGACGCGCAGCTGCAGGCTGCCGGGCTTGTCCTTGCAAATCAACGCAAACAGCATTTTTCAACTCCGATGGTTCAGATGTCGGTTTCGGTTTTGAGCGGGCGTGTCATCAGCGCGGTCACCGCCTGGCCGATGGTCACCTTGCCGTCGAGGATGGCGGCGACGGCCGAGATGATCGGCGCCTCGATGCCGCGCTCGGCGGCGATGCGGGCGGCGATGCCCGCCGTCGGCACGCCTTCGGCCAGCGGCAGGCCGGCAAGCGGCTTGCCCTGGCCGAGCGCCAGGCCGTAGGCGAAATTGCGCGACTGCGCCGAGGAGCAGGTGAGCAAGAGGTCGCCGAGGCCGGAAAGCCCCATCAGCGTCTCGGGCTTCGCGCCGAAGGCGGCGCCGATGCGGCGCAGTTCGACGAAGCCGCGCGTCACCATGGCGGCCTGGGCGCTGGCGCCGAGGCCGGCGCCGGTGATCGCGCCGGCGGCAATGGCGAAGACGTTCTTCAGCGCGCCGCCGATCTCGACGCCGATCAGGTCGTCGCTGGAATAGCAGCGCAGGTTCTCCGCCGAGAAGCGCGCGGCAAGCTCGGCCGCCAGTTCCGCATCGCGGGCGGCGACCACGACGGCGGTCGGCAGGCCGCGCGCGACGTCGCTGGCGAAGCTCGGACCGGAGAGCGCCGCGACCGGATTTCCCGGCAGGCTTTCCTCGACGATCGCCGACAGCAGCGCGCCGGTGTCGCGTTCGATGCCCTTGGCGCAGAGCACCAGCGGCACGCCTGCAGGAACGTGGCTTCGCGCGCCGGCGAGCACAGCGCGCAGCGACTGCGCCGGCGTCACGGCGAGCACGCAGTCGGCGCCGTCGAGCGCCTCGGCCATATCGCTGGTGGCCACGATGCCGGGCTCGATCCTGATGCCGGGCAAATAGCGCGGGTTCTCGCCGCGGGCGATGGCGGCGACGGTTTCGGAGTCGCGTGCATAGAGCCGGACATCATGGCCGGCGCGCAGCATGGCCAGCGCCAGCGCCGTGCCCCAGGCGCCGCCGCCCAGCACCGCGACGCGCCAGCCGCTGCCCGGCTTCCTGCCGCTCGCCCCCTTCGCGCTCATGCCTTGGCACCGCGCCGGCCCGAGCCGACCAAAGGCGCCGAAATGCTGTCGAGCGGCCAGCGCGAGCGCGGCACGAAGTCGGCGGCGTTTTCGTCGGCGATGCCGGCGCGCAGCCGCTCTATGCCGGCCCAGGCGATCATCGCCGCGTTGTCGGTGCAGAGCTTTTGCGGTGGCGCCACGAAGGCGAAGCCGGCTTTGGAACAAAGCGCTTCAAGCGTCGCCTTGATGGTGCGGTTGGCGGCGACGCCACCGGCGACGACCAGCGCCGGCTTTGCCTGATCCGGGAATTCCTGTCGGAAGCGGGCAAGGGCGCGGCCGACACGATCGCCCAGCGCGTCCGCCACCGCCGCCTGGAAGGAGGCACAGATGTCGGCGACGTCCTGGTCGCTCAGCGGCGCGATCGCGGTTGCCGCCTGGCGCACCGCCGTCTTCAGGCCGGAGAAGGAGAAGTCGGGCTGCGCCGAGCCCTTCATCGGACGCGGGAAGGCAAAGCGGTTCGCATCGCCGGCGGCCGCCGCCTTCTCAACATTCGGGCCGCCGGGATAGGGCAGGCCGAGCATCTTGGCCGTCTTGTCGAAGGCTTCGCCCAGCGCATCGTCGATCGTGGTCGCCCAGCGCTGGTAATCGCCGACGCCGCGCACCGCGACGATCTGGGTGTGACCGCCGGAGACGAGCAGGAGGAGGTAGGGGAAGTCGAGCCCATCGGTCAGCCGCGCCGTCAGCGCGTGGCCTTCGAGGTGGTTGATGGCGATCAGCGGCTTGTTGGCGGCGGCGGCGATCGCCTTGGCCGTCATCAGGCCGACGATCAGCCCGCCGACCAGACCGGGGCCGGCCGTCGCGGCGATGGCGTCGACCTCGTCGAGCGATACGGCTGAATCGGCGAGCGCCGCCTCGACGATACCGTCCAGCGCCTCGACATGGGCGCGCGCGGCGATCTCCGGCACGACGCCGCCGAAGGCCGCGTGCTCCTCGATCTGGCTGAGCACGACGTTGGACAGGATTTCGGGCGCGGAAGCGCCGTCCAGCGCCACCACGCTGGCCGCCGTCTCGTCGCAGCTCGTCTCAATGCCCAGAACGCGGATCAATTGGTCGCTAGCCTCAAAGATTGTATCACCGGCCAATCCCAATTAGGAAAAGGCCCGGCAGACCTCAAGCTGCCCGGGGGTTATCACGGACCGCGCGCCATGCAAACTTTGAAAATCGGAACACGCGGCAGCCCGTTGGCGCTGGCCCAGGCGCATGAGACGCGGGCGCGGCTGATGCAGGCGCATGGCCTGCCAGAGCAGGCGTTCGAGGTGGTGCCGATCTCGACCAGCGGCGACCGCATCCAGGACCGGCCGCTCTCGGAAGCCGGCGGCAAGGGCCTGTTCACCAAGGAAATCGAGGAGGCGCTGCTCGACGGCCGCATCGACATCGCGGTGCATTCGTCGAAAGATATGCCGACGGTGCTGCCCGACGGGCTGGAGCTTATCACGTTCCTGCCGCGCGAGGACGCCCGCGACGGTTTCATCGGCAAGCGGGTGAAGCGGATCGCCGACTTGCCGCGCGGTGCGGTGGTCGGGTCGTCGTCGCTGCGGCGCCAGGCGCTGCTTCGCCGCATGCGGCCGGATTTCGAGGTGGTGATCTTCCGCGGCAATGTGCAGACCAGGCTGCGCAAGCTCGACGAAGGCGTTGCCGAGGGCACGATCCTCGCCTATGCCGGGCTGAAGCGACTCGGGCTCGAACATGTCGTCACAGACCTGATGCCGCTCGAGGATTTTCCGCCGGCGCCGGGGCAAGGCGCGATCGGCATCGAAGCGCGCATCGGCGACCGCGACGTCGAGAGGATGCTGGCGCCGATCCATCATGTGCCGACCGGCCAGGCGCTCACCTGCGAGCGCGCCTTCCTTGCCGCGCTCGACGGCTCGTGCCGCACGCCGATCGCCGGCCATGCGACGGTAGCGGGCGAAAAACTGTCCTTTGACGGGCTGATCATCTCGCCCGACGGCACCGAATCGCATGAGGTCCGGCTGGAGGGCGAGGCCGCGGACGCGGCGGAGATAGGACTGGACGCCGCGCGCAGGGTTCGCGCCAGGGCCGGCGCTAAGTTCTTCGACGGCTGGGCCTGACATGGTCCGCATCCTGGTGACGAGGCCGGAGCCCGGCGCGTCGCGCACGGCACGACGCCTCGAAACACAGGGATTCCAGCCGGTCCTGCTGCCGCTGACCGTAACGAGCGCCTTGCCTGTCGAAGCGAGCATCGGCGGCGATGCCGTGGCGGTTGCTGTCACCAGCGCCAATGCCGTGCGGCATGCACCGAAAGCGCTGGTCGCGGCGCTTGCGCGCCTGCCTTGCCACGCGGTCGGGAAAAGGACGGCCGAAGCCTGCCGCGCGGCGGGATTTCTCGCCGTCATGGAGGGGCCTGGCGACGCCGAGGCGCTGGCAGATACGATCGCCGGCGGCCTTGCCGGTAAGGCAATCGTCTATCTGTGCGGCCGCGTTCGCTTCCCGGTGTTCGAGCATCGGCTGAGTGCGGCGGGCGTGCATGTCCAGGCGATCGAGACCTACGACACAACGGCGATCGACTATGGCGACGCCGATGTGGTCGCCCGTCTGTCGGGCCGGCCGGTGGGGGCGGCGCTGCTCTATTCGGCCAAGGCCAGCTTGGCGCTGGTCGACCTGATGGCGCGGCCGACGCTACGGCATCTCTTTGAAAAAGCGGAATTCCTGGCGCTCTCGGCGCGTGTCGCCCAGCCGATGGAAGGGGTCGCCGGCAACAGGGTCCGCATCGCAGCCAAACCCGAGGAAGATGCGTTGCTCGCGCTTTTGTCGCAACCGCGCCAGGGCATTTCACCGTTTTACGGAGACGGTGAAATGCCCTAGCTCTTTGTTTTTACGCAA
>CCNB01000046.1:23362-53125 GCA_000824785.1 Mesorhizobium plurifarium
CTTTTCCTGGAATTGCTCCAGGCCGCGTCATCACACCGCCCCTTTTCACCGCTTGGTGATGTGCTAGAGCATCCTGACGCTCTGGACCCATTGATCAGCCATTTTGCGGAGCCCAAGCATGGTCAAGACGCCGAAGATGCGACATTCGAAGACCCGGCGCGAGCCGGTGACCATCGAACTCGAGCCCGGCGCCGTCTCGCGAATCACCGACGAGGATGCCGCCAAGGCCGAGGCTGCGCAGACCGATGAGGCGAAGGCGGAAGAGGCCGCCGCCGCTTCCCAACCGGAGGCGCCGGAAGAGCCGATCCATGCCGAGCAGGCCGATATCGAGCCGTGGGAGCATAGCGACGCCGCGCAGGCGACGTCCGACAAGCCCGAGGTCGGCAAGGATGAGCCGGAAAAGCCTTACCCCGGCGGTTCCGATGCGCCGAAAAGCCAGCACCAGGGCTTCGACTACAATTTCGAGGATGCGTCCGCGCCCGGCGCCGGCGCCTCGGCAGCGAAACCAAGCGACACGAGCAGCGAGGATCGCATGCCGCAGCCACCGCGCAGAGCTGGCGTCAACGCCATCGCCGCAGGCGTCGTCGGCGGCGTGATCGCGCTTGCCGGCGCCGGCCTGCTGCAGGCGGTCGGGCTGATTGGCGCGCCGGGATCGAACGGCGGATCACTGGACGGCGTCAATGGCGAGATCGCTGCGCTGAAGACCGAGATCGCGGCGCTGAAGGAAAGCGGCGACAGCGGGGCCTCGACCAAGGTCGACGGCCTGTCCTCGGCGCTCGAGCAGGTGAAGGCCGATGTCGCGGCGCTGAAGTCCTCGGCTGCGCAGAGCAGTGACGGCGCCGCGCTCAAGGCGCTTGACGACAAGGTCGGCCAGATCGAGGCCACCGTTGCCGAGCTGCAGAAGAACGGCAATGCTGCGCCCGTCGATCTCAATCCGCTCAACGAGAAGATCGCCGGGCTCGACGCGCTGGTGAAATCGAGCAGCGACGCGGCCAAGGCCGTGGACGGCCGGGTGGCGGCGCTTGAGCAGTCCGTGTCGCAGCTTTCCGGCAAGGTCGAGGCGCAGGCCTCGCAGCCGAAGATCGCTTTGGCCATTGCCGCTTCGGCGCTGAAGTCGGCGCTCGACCGCGGCGCGCCTTTTGCGACCGAGCTCGACACGTTCGCGGCGATCGCGCCGGACGCGCCGGAGCTTGCGGCGCTGCGCTCCTATGCCGAAAAGGGCGTGCCGACCCGCGCCACCATCGCGTCGGAGGCCGATGCCGCCGCCAACGCCATGGTCGAGGCGGCAAAGCCGGTCGACCAGAATGCCGGCTTCTTCCAGAGCCTGGTGTCGAGCGCGGAATCGCTGGTCAAGGTGCGGCCGGTCGGCACTGTCGAAGGCAAGGGCGCGCCGGAAACCGTCGCCCGCATGGAAGTGGCGGTCAACCAAGGCGACTATGCCAAGGCGCTCAGCGAATACGACACGCTGCCCGACGCCGCAAAGGCAGCCGGCGTGGATTTTGCCGGCAAACTGAAGGCGCGGCTCGAGGTTGAAAAGCAACTCGAAGCGCTGATTGCCGGCGCGACGAAGGCGTAAGGACGACAAGATGATCCGCCTCCTCGTCTTCCTCGCCGTCGTCTTCGCGCTGGGGCTGGGCTTTGCCTGGCTCGCCGACCGCCCGGGCGAGATGCTCGTCACCTTCAACGGCTACCAGTACCAGGTCACGCTGATGGTGGCGGCAGTGGCGATCGTCGCCGTGGTTGCCGCGGTGATGATCGTCTGGTGGCTGATCAAGTCGCTGTGGAACAGCCCCTACACGATCTCGCGCTATTTTCGCGTTCGCCGCCGCGACCGCGGCTATCAGGCGTTGTCGACCGGGATGATCGCCGCCGGCGCAGGCGACGGCGCGCTGGCGCGCAAGAAGACCAGGGAAGCCGCCAAGCTGATCAGCTCCGACCGGGAGCCGCTGATCAACCTGCTCGACGCGCAGGCCTCGCTGCTCGAAGGCGACCATGAAGGCGCGCGGGAAAAATTCGAGCGCATGCTCGACGATCCCGAGATGCGGCTGCTCGGCCTGCGCGGGCTTTATCTGGAGGCCGAGCGCCTCGGCGACCGCAACGCCGCGCGCCACTATGCCGGCCGCGCGGCGGCGGTTGCGCCGCAGCTTGCCTGGGCGGCGGAATCGACGCTGGAGGAACTCACCGAACGCGGCGACTGGGACGGCGCGCTGAAGCTGGTCGAGGCGCAGAAATCGACAAGGCAGATCGAGCGCGACGCAGCCAACCGCCGCCGCGCGGTGCTGCTGACGGCCAAGGCGCAGGCGCTGGTCGACAGCGACCCGAACGCGGCCCGCACCGCGGCGCTCGAAGCCAACAAGCTGGCGCCCGATTTCGCGCCGGCGGCGGTGATCGCCGCCGATCTGGTTATCCGGCAAAACGACGTGCGCAAGGGCTCCAAGATCCTGGAGGCCGCCTGGAAGGCCGAGCCGCATCCCGACATTGCCGAGCTCTACACCCATGCCAGGCCGGGCGATGCCGTGCTCGACCGCCTCAACCGGGCGAAGAAGCTGCAGGAATTGAAGAAGAATCACGCCGAATCGTCCATGGCCGTGGCGCGCGCGGCGCTCGACGCGCAGGATTTCGCCACCGCGCGGCGCGAGGCGGAGGCGGCAATCCGCATGGATCGCCGCGAGGGCGCCTATCTTCTGCTCGCCGATATCGAGGAAGCCGAGACCGGCGACCAGGGCAAGGTGCGGCAGCTGCTGTCCAAAGCCGTGCGCGCGCCGCGCGATCCCGCCTGGGTTGCGGACGGCGTCATCTCCGAGCGCTGGGCGCCGGTATCGCCGATCACCGGCAAGCTCGACGCTTTCACCTGGCGCGCGCCGATGGAGCGGCTCGGCCAGCTGATCGACAGCGACGCGGATGTCGCGGTGCCGGCGATCACCGCTGCGGCGCCTGTCCAGCCTGTCGCCGAGAAGGCGATCGACATCGTCGCCGATGCTCCGGCCGAGAAGCCGGCGCCGGTACCCGCGAATGGCGGCGAGAAGGACGCGGCCGTTGCGGAAGCCGTCGGCGAGGCCGAAACCGCCGGGCGGGGCCCGGAGCTGCCGCCTCTGCCGGACGATCCGGGTGTCGCGCCGGAAGAAGAGGCGGAAAAATCGCCGCGCCGGTTTCGTTTGTTTTGACGTCCGGCGTGGCGGACAAGAAAGATTTGGCGGGCAGGGAAAAATCATCGATGTTCGAGCGCGTATTGTCCTTCCTGAGGGATCTGCCGGCCAGCGGCGCGGCCAAGCCGAGCGCCGACGATCCGCGCGTCGCGGCCTCGGCGCTGCTCTATCATGTGATGAACGCCGACGGCGTGCGCCAGGACGTCGAATGGGAACGCTTCAAGCAGATCCTGGCCGAGACCTATTCGGTGAGCGGCGCGGAGCTCGACGCGTTGGCGGCCGCCGGCGAGCGCGCCGACAATGAGGCGATCGACCTTTACGCCTTCACCAGCGTCTTGAAGCGCGATCTCGATGCCGAGGCGCGCAAGGCCTTCATCGGCCTGATGTGGGAGATCGTCTATGCCGACGGCGAGCTTGACGAGCTCGAGGACAACACCGTCTGGCGGGTCGCCGAGCTGATCGGCGTCGATCGCCGCGACCGCATCGAGGCGCGCCAAAAGGCGGCGGCCCAGGCGCCTGGCGCCAAGGGCCAGTCGAGCGACGAATAACAGGATCCTTCGCCTTCCATGCCACCCAGACCGAGGCCGAGACCAAAAATCCTGATCGTGCTGCATCAGGAGACTTCGAGCCCCGGCCGCGTCGGCCATATGCTTCTGGAAGAAGGTTTCGACCTCGACATCCGCCGGCCGCCGCTCGGCGACGAGCTGCCCTGTACGCTGGACGGTCATGCCGGCGCGGTTATCTTCGGCGGCCCGATGAGCGCCAATGACGAGGACGAGTTCGTCCGCCGCGAGACCGACTGGCTGCAAATCCCGCTGAAGGAGAACCGGCCGTTCCTCGGCATCTGCCTCGGCGCGCAGATGCTCGCCAACCATCTCGGCGGGAAGGTCGAGGGCCATGGCGAGGGGTTGGTCGAGATCGGCTGGTATCCGCTGAAGGCGACCGAGGCCGGCAAGAAGCTGCTGCATTGGCCCGAGATGGTCTACCAGTTCCACCGCGAAGGCTTTTCGCTGCCGAAGGAAGCGACGCTGCTGGCGACCGCGGAAACCTATCCCAACCAGGCGTTTCGTTACGGCGAGAACGCCTGGGGCATCCAGTTCCATGGCGAGCTGACACGCGTGATGATGCAGCGCTGGGTGGTGCGCGGCGCGCATCGTTTCGAATTGCCCGGCGCTCAGCCCGGCCGCGACCATCTCGGCGGCCGGCTGATCTGGGACATGCACCTCAAGCGCTGGCTGGGGGAGTTCTTGGGGCTGATTTTTGGGAAGCCGGCGGCGGGGTAAGGCAAAGGCCGATTGCTCTGGACGGCCGGGCTTGGCCCACCTGCGCCGCCCGCGCGCCTATCTGCTCGTTGCCTGCGAATCCCGGGCGGAAGGCAGGCTGGCCTTGAGGAAGCGGTGCCAGGCGCCGCCGAGGACCAGCGCGGCTTCGGCTTCAGCGAATCCGGCCGAGAGAAGGCCTTGCGACAGCTTCGGAAAATCGAGGTTCGATCTGAACCAGGACGGCTGCGGCGGGAAGCTCGCGGTCGCCTGGATCTCGCGGGTCCAGCGACCTTCGCGCATCCAGCGCACGGCGCTGTCGGGCTGGTCCTGGCATAGATCCGAGCCGATGCCGAGGTGATCCGCCCCCATGATCCCGGCCGCTTCGGCAGCCATTTTCCCGAACTGCTCCAGCGTGGTGTCCGAGCCGTTGGGAAGGTGTAGCGGGTAGAGCGAAAGGCCGAGCAGCCCCTCCTTTGCGCGCAATGCCTGCAATAAGGCCTTGGAGACGTTGCGGTTGCTGTCGCGCAGCCAGCGTGGATTGGCGTGGCTGACGACCACTGGCCGCTGCGACAGCGCGATCGTTTCCAGCGCGGTCCGCTCGCCTGCATGCGACAGGTCGATGATCATGCCGAGCCGGTTCATCTCGGCGATCGCCTCGCGCCCCATCCGCGTCACGCCGCTGTCCTCCTTCTCCATCCAGCCGCAGCCGAGCAGCGACTGGTTGTTGTAGGTGAGCTGCATGAAGCGGATGCCGAGATCGAACAGCATCTCGATCAGGCCGATGTCGTCCTCGATCGGCATCGGGTTCTGCAGGCCGAGCAGGATCGCCGTCCGGTTCGAGGCTCGCGCCTGCTCGATGTCGCCGGCATCGCGCGCCAGGAGGATCAGATCCTCATTGTCGCGAAAACGCGTGCGCCAATCGACGAGGTGGCGCACCGTCTCGCGGAAACCTTCGTGATAGCCGACCGTGGCGTGGACCGCGGTCAGGCCGCCCTGGCGCATCTCCTCGAAAATCGCGCGCGACCAGTTGCAGTATTGCAGCCCGTCGATGAGCACTTGCGGCGTGCCGGTGGTCATTCGGCCGCGCCCGCATGGATGTAGGATGTCTTCACCTGCGTGTAGAACTCGACTGCGGCGCGGCCCTGCTCGCGCGGGCCGTAGCTCGACGCGCGAACGCCGCCGAACGGCACGTGATAGTCGGTGCCGGCGGTTGCCAGGTTGACCATGACGCAGCCCGAGCGCGAGGCGTGGCGGAATTTCGTCGCGCGCGCCAGCGAGCGGGTGGCGATGCCGGCCGTCAGCCCGTAGGGCGTATCGTTGGACAGCATGATCGCCTCATCGAGATCGTCCGCTTGAATGACGCAGGTGATCGGCGCGAACATCTCCTCCTGGTTGATGCGCATGCGCGAACGGCCGTTGAGGAAGACGGCGGGCGCCATGTAGTGGCCGTTATGCGCGAGATCGAGCGCCTCGCCGCCGGTCGCAAGCTCGGCGCCTTCGCTGATGCCCAGCGTCACATAACCGAGATTGGCCGAGAGCTGCTCGGCGCTGACGACCGGCCCCATCTGGACGCCGGCCTCCAGCGCATGGCCGACCTTCAGGGCCTTGGTTTTCGCCAGCAGCTTCTCGACGAAGGCGTCATGGATCGGCCGGTGGACGATCAGGCGCGACGAGGCCGTGCATTTCTGACCGGTGCCCCCGAAGGCGCCGTTCACGGCAAGGTCGACGGCGCGGTCGAGGTCGGCGTCGTCCATCACCACGAACGGGTTCTTCGACCCCATTTCGAGCTGCAGCTTGACGAAGCGCGCGGCGGCCAGCGCCGCGATGCCGGAGCCGACGGCGCTTGAACCGGTGAAGCTCAACCCTTGTAGGTCGGCATTGGCGGCAAGCTCGCGGCCGATCGTCGATCCCGATCCCATCACCAGGTTGAATAGGCCTTTCGGGATTGCCTGCCGGCTGATGATCTCGGTCAATGCCCAGGCGCTTGCCGGGGTGAGGCTGGCCGGTTTCCAGATCACGGCATCGCCGAAGGCCAGCGCCGGCGCGATCTTCCAGGACGCGGTGGCGATGGGGAAATTCCACGGCGAAATGACCGCGACGACGCCGAGCGGCTCGCGCTCGATCAGCACATCGACGCCAGCCCTGACGGAGTCGGCCGAGCTGCCCAGATTACGCAGCGCCTCGGCGGCGAAATAGGTGAAGAACTGCCCGGCGCGATAGACCTCGCCGACACCTTCGGGAAGGGTCTTGCCCTCCTCGCGCGAGAGCAGTTCGCCAAGTTCCTTCGAACGCGCCATCAACTCGCGCCCGATGGCGTCGAGAACGGCAGCCCGCGCTTCCAGCCCCGCCGCCGCCCATTCCCGCTGCGCGCCTTGCGCCGCCGCCACGGCGTCATGGATGTCGGACAGCCGCGCCTGCGCGAAGCGCCCGACGATGTCGGTCACGTCCGATGGATTGATGTCCTCGACCCAGCCGGCGCCGTCGCGCCATTCGCCCGCAACGAAGTTCTGACCGTTCAGCATCGTGTTCGACCTGCATCAATTCGGTTGACAACGACCTAACCAATGCTGTGAACTTCAATCAAGCTCAATTTTTGGCACAAATGTTCAGGCAAGCTTAACAGTGACCAAAACCATCAGCCTGACCGGCATGCGCAGCTTCGTCGCGGTCTGCGAGACCGGTGGCGTGCGCGCCGCCGCCGACCAGATCGGCCGTACCCCGTCCGCCGTGTCGATGACGCTCAAGCAATTGGAAGACGATATCGGCGCGCCGCTGTTCGAGAGCGAGCGCAAGGGCGCGCTTTCGCCGGTCGGCCGTATCGTGCTCGACGAGGCGCGCGCCATGATCGCGCATTACGACCGCGCCTGCCTGGCGATGACCAGCTATGCGGCGGACCGGCAAGGCCGCTGCGACGTGGCCAGCGTGCCTTCGGTCGCCGTGACCCTGCTGCCGCGCGCGATCGCTAAGCTTCGCGCCGAAGGCAGCCGGTTCGACATCCATGTCCGCGACAGCGATTCCAGCGCCATCGTCGACGCGGTCGAAAACGGCATGGTGGAGGTGGGCCTGTGCGTGCTCGCCAGCAAGCGGCCGCAGCTCAGCTTCGAGCCGCTGTTCCACGAGCCACTCGATTTCGTCTGCCCGGCCGATCACCCTTTGGCGAAGTCGAAACGTCCGTTGAGATGGGCTGAGCTCGACGGCGAGAGCTTCATCCGCAACGGCGCGGCCGCGGCGCTCGGGCTTGCCGAGACCGAGGCGCTTGCCGCCAGCTCGAAGCTCACCGCGACCAATGTGAGCTCCAATTTGGCGATGGTGGAGGCCGGGCTCGGCGTCACCATCCTGCCCCGGCTCTGTCGCTGGAAATCGAGCCACGACGTGCGCTTCGTCCCGCTTGCCGACCCGCGCTCGAGCCGCACCGTCGGCTGGATCGCCAAGGCGGGCCGGAACCTGCAGCCGGCGTCGCTGCGGTTCATCGAATGCATTCGCCAGCAAGCGCAAGCCGGCGAGAGAGAATTTGGCTATGCGGCGGCATGATTGGCGGGTGATCGGATGACACGACTGACCCAAGCCCGAATCGAGACGCTGGCTTCGGCCGCCCTGCTTCGCCACGGCGCCAGCGAGCGCCAAGCCGGTGCGCTCGCCGCGGCCATCGCGGCGGCCGAACGCGACGGCCTGAAATCGCATGGCCTGATGTATCTGCCGACCTATTGCGAGCATCTGACCTGCGGCAAGGTGCTCGGGCAGGCCGAGCCGCGCCTGACGCAGCCGGCTCCGGCGGTCGTCGCCGTCGATGCCGGCAATGGCTTTGCCCATGCGGCCATCGCCCTCGGCCTGCCGGCGCTGATCGAAGCGGCGCGCTCGCAAGGCGTGGCGGCGCTTGCCATCCGCAATTCCTACAATTGCGGCGCGCTCGGCTATCACACCGAGAGCATCGCCCGGAACGGGCTTGTCGGTCTGGGATTCACCAACGCGCCGGCCTCGATAGCGCCCTGGGGCGGCCGCAAGGCGGCGCTTGGCACCAATCCCTGGTCGCTGGCGGTCCCGGACGGGCGGGGCGGCGCGCGCTTCGTCATCGACCAGAGCGCCAGCGTCGTCGCCAAGAGCGAGGTCATCAAGCGCGCCCGCGCCGGCGAGCCGATCCCTGCCGGCTGGGCCTTCGACGCAAGCGGCGAGACGACCACCGATGCCGGCGAAGCCTTGAAGGGCACGATGGCGCCGGCCGGCGGCTACAAGGGCGTCGGCTCCGCATTGCTGGTGGAGATATTCGCCGCATGCCTGACCGGAGCCAATCCCGGGCTTGTCGCCAGCCCCTTCTCCGGCACCGCCGGTGGTCCGCCTGGAACCGGCCAGTTCTTCCTGGCGGTGTCGCCCGAGGCAACATCGGCCGGGGCCTTTGCGGGGAATCTGGAAACAGTCGCGGGCGCCTTCAACGGCGAGGCGAGGCTGCCGGGCACAAGGCGTTTTGGCGCGCGAGAGCGGAACGCAACCGAAGGCATCGAGGTGGCGGCGGAGACGCTCGCCACGCTCGAAAAGCTGGCCGGGACCGCCGCATGACGGCGATCGCGCTGCGCCCGCCGGAGGTCGTCATGCGGCTGCAGCGGCTTGGCGCTGCGCATCCGACGCGTCTCAGCTTCCTGCGCCAGCTGATCCGCCGCGCCACCAGGGAAAAATGGCGTGTGCGCAAGCACCTGTTCGACCTGGACGACAAGGGGTTCGGGCGCGCGGTCTATGCGGTCGAGACGCCGGCAAGGACCTACAGCCTGGTCGCCTTCTCGACGCCGCTCGACGACGAGAAGCGCTCCGACCGGGTGATCGCGCAGGCCTGGGACACCAGCTACGTGCTTTACGACGGATTGCCGGACGCCGCCGAGATCGCGCGGCTGGAGGCAAATGCGCCGCTGCAGGAGGCGGGCCGCTACACCAATCGCGAGCTCGTGCTGGCGCGCGCCAACAAGAGCGTGCGGCTGTTCGAGGACGTGGTTTCGGCGCTGGCGCGGGGGCGGCAGCCGGACGAGGAGCAGCTGCTCGGCGTCGGCTATCTGCTGCGCACCACGGCCGTCTACGGCAACGGCAAGTTCGGCATCGCCGACCGCGACGAGATCGCCGGGCGCCCGGAGCTTGCCGGATCCTTCCAGGCGGAGATGCTCACCGTCTGGCTGATCCGGTCCTTCACGCTCGACCTTGTCGATCACATCGCCTGTCGCCGCAACCCGGCCGGCGCGGCAAGGCTGGCGTCGGACTTGCGCCGGGCGCTCGGGGTCGGCAATGCGACGGGGCTCGGCATGGCGCCCTTCCTCGTGCGCCATCCGCTGTTGACGCATAGCTGGTTCCTGGCCCGCGAAACCGCGCTGGCGCGGGTGCGGGCAGAGCCACATGCCGGCGCGGCGGAACGGAGGATCTTTGCGCAAGCGCTCGCCGATTTGTCGCGACGCGTTGCCCGCTGGCACAGCGACGATGATCGCCAGGCCGCCGCAACCATGTCGCTGGCCGCCGATCTCGATGCGCTGACCGAAAACCTCGACCGGCTCCTGGCGAAACCCCAGCCCTGGGACGCGGTCTATCGCTTCGCGGAAGACAATTTTTCGCTGGAAGGGCAGGAAGCCTGCGTCTCGCTGATCCTCGAGCCGCATGGCGCGCTGGTCGACGAACTCGGCGACACGATGAAGGCCGACGAGACGCCTGGACATGCGATCGACGGCAGCGTCACCTGCGCTTCGCTTCGCCAGGCGCTTCTCGACGCCTATTCCTGGGCGGCTGATGTCGATTTCGCCGACCCGGCTGCCAATGCGCGCTTCTGGTATGTATCGGCGGAGAAGCTCGAGCCCCGGCTCGGCGAGCGGTTCGAGGAGGACGGCGCCGAGCTCGAACAGCCTTTGGCCACCGCGCGCGATGCGCTCAGCCTGGCGGCCGCGCTGGCGCAGGAACCACAATCGGCCAGTGTCGCCGACTTCCTGCTGCGCCGGCCGGAATGGCGCCATGCGGTGCGGCGCGCCCAGATCGTCGCCAGGTTTCCCTACGCCGAGATCCACGACAATCTGATCGGCGCCGACTTGCGGCCGGTCGACATATTGCGCGCCAAGCTGGCGTTCTTCGGCGCGCGCAGTTTCGATCCGCGCTCGGATCGCTGGCTGCGCATCGCGCTGTTCAGCGGCGAGCCGCTGATCGAGGATGTCGCCGCCATGGCGACCGCAGGAGGGGCCGCGTGATCGAGCTCTCGCTCAACGAAGTGGAGACGCTGAGCGCCAAGGCGGCGCGGGGCGCCGGATTTTCGTGGGGACTGGCCGAGGATATCGGTCGCGCGGCGCGCCGGATTGCCGTCGAGGACGATAATTGGGGCGTGGCCATGCTGAGCCTCGCCGAAAACGCGCAATCCCTCGACCTGCCTGATCCTGTCCGCGCGGCGCGCTGGCGAAAGGGCGAGCCCGACAGGCTTGCCGAAAGGCCGCTCTGTCCGATCCGAACAGCGGCCTTGCTGCTCGACGATCCGCTTCCGGCGAGCGCGCTGCCGCTGACAATCATCAATGTCGGCCTGCCAATGTGGCTCGACGCCATGCTGCGCCGCTCGGCCATGCGTGTGGCACGGCCCGTGGGGTCGGCGGCGCACGCCGATGTCGTCGTCGAACACCGCGCCGACATCGATCAATCGGCCACGGGCCGGCGCGGCGCGATCGACGAGCGGACGCTTGCGGCGCTCAATTCCTTCGCCGCCAGAACCTATGTGCCGGAAAGCGAAAGGTCGCGCGTGCGCGGAGCCGGCGGCGGCCGGGTGGACGATGAATAACAAGGGGAGAACAAAATGAGCGCAGCCGACGGCCAGAAGATCGCCATGCGTGGGGCGGGCTACTACTCGGCCAACACGGTCGGCGCCAAATATGTCATCGACAAGGTCGGCGATCTCGTCGTCAAGGCCGTCGCCGCGATGCCCCGGCTGGCCGATGGCCAGCCTTTCGCCGTCGCCGATTTCGGCGCGGCCGACGGCGGCACCTCGATGGACATGATGCGGCGGCTGGTCGGCGCCGTTCGGGAGAGGGAACCGAACCGGGCGATATCGATCACCTACACCGACCTGCCGCACAATGATTTCTCGACCCTGTTCCGGTTGAGCCAGGGACTGCTTGGCACCTCGACAGAGGTTCCGCTGGCCGAGACGCCCGGGCTCTACATTTTCGGCAGCGGCACCAGCTTCTATCGCCAGATCGTGCCGGACAATTCGCTGTCGTTCGGCTTTTCCGCCACCGCGATGCACTGGATCAGCACGCGGCCCTGCATGATCGCCGACCATGTCCAGGCGGTCGGCGCGACCGAGGCCGAGCGCGCGCAGTTTCGCGCCCAGGGGCTGCGCGACTGGGAGACGATCCTGCTGGCCAGGGCCCGTGAGCTGAGGTCCGGCGGCCGGCTGGCGCTGGCCAATTTCTGCGTTGACGAGGAAGGCCGCTATCTCGGACACACGACCGGGGCCGACATGTTCGACAGCTTCGCACGCCACTGGCGCGATCTGGCCCGGGCCGGACGGATCAGCGAGACAGAATATGTCAACGCGACGTTCCAGCAATTCTATAAGACGCCGGACGAGTTCGCCGCGCCCTTCCTCAATCCCGCTTCGCCGGTGTCGCAGGCCGGACTGAGGCTGGAAAACATTTTCACCATGGTGACGCCGTGCCCCTATGCCGAGGCCTTCCGCGTCCATGGCAACGCACAGGCCTTCGCCAGGGCCTATGTGCCGACGCTCCGCTCCTGGTCGGAAACCGTTTTTGCGAACGCGCTCGATCCCTCGCGTCCCGCGGCCGATCGTTCCGCAATCGTCGACGATCTTTATGGCGCGTACGAAGCCGACGTCGCGCGCGCTCCCGAAGGCCACCGGATGGACTACGTCCATTGCGTGACGGAGATCGTCAAAGAGTAGGGATACCGCCATCGCGAACTTCGCGCGGCTCAGTATCAGGTGCTTATCTGATATCCCGGGTTAAAGGGTTTCAAGCCGCTGGTTCGGCAGTGAGCTCCTGGATTTTCCCGAGAAGATTTTTGACGAGCAGCTGGTAGGTGCGGGTGAGTTCGTCCGGCGACAGTTCAACTCTGATGTCGTACTTGCCGGAATAGTTCACCTGGAGATCGACGGTTCCGAACAGCGTGGTTGCGCCATCGCGAATGTCGGTCGCCACGATCATGTTCGCCAATGGCTGATCCAGCAGAATGACGCCTGGTTCTCCGGGATGATTGTGCGTTGTCGTGCGTATTTTCACAACGTAACCCTCCTGTCAGGTGAGAGCCCGCCTCGCCACATCAGCATCGGGCCCTGTCCAAAATAGAAGCCATCCCCTCGAAACGCGAGGAACAAAAATGGATGGTATCGGCGCGGCCACGAATCTGTGTTATGCGCCGCCCGATCAAGCGAAGGACGACACACGTGAACGAACTGACCGTGGCCGAGGCGACCGAAAATATCTATGCCTCACTCCGAGCGGACAATGCCGACCTCGATGCGCATATCGCGACGCTCAAGGCAGCGCTGGCACGGGAGGGGAAGAAACAGGCGGTGTTCGATCCGGCCAAGTTGGCGCAGAACAACCGCGCCGGCCGCAAGTTGATGCAGGCTTATTTTCGGCAGCGCGGCATCAGCGTGAGCTTTTCGGAGTAGATCGGCTCCCGACCTGCGCTTCCGCGCTCGTGCCGTCGCAGCTCAACTGCAATTCCATGTCTCTATGGCGGGCCGATGCGTGCCGTCGGCCTGACCCGCCAGTCGATCAATTGCGGCTGTTGAGATGCCGGACCTGCCGCAGCGCGGGGAACAGATAGGCCCACAACCCCGCGACGGCGACGGCGCCGATGCCGCCGATCACCACGGCGGGAACCGTGCCGATCAGCGCCGCCATGGTGCCGGCGCGGAATTCGCCGACCTCGTTGGAGGCGCCGACGAAGACCTGGTTGACGGCGTTGACGCGGCCGCGCACCTCGTCAGGCGTCCAGAGCTGGATCAGCGTCTCGCGGATATAGACGCTGAACATGTCGGTGGCGCCGAGCAGCGCGAGCGCCGCGATCGACAGCCAGGTGACGGTCGAGACGCCGAACAGCACGGTGAAGGCGCCGAACAGGGCGACGAAGCCCAGCATGATCTTGCCGGCGTGGTCGCGGATCGGGTGGCCGGCGAGCCAGACGGCGACGCAGATGGCGCCGATGCCCGGTGCCGAGCGCAGCAGGCCGAGACCCCAGGGGCCAAGCTCGAGGATGTCGCGCGCATAGACCGGCAGCAGCGCCGAGGCGCCGGACAGGAGCACGGCGAAGAGGTCGAGCGAGATCGCGCCGAGCACGATCTTCTCGCCCCAGATATAGCCGAAGCCGGCAAACAGCGTCTGCATCGTCGGCTTGTCGGTGGCCGTCTGCTGGGCGGGCTTGGGGATGGTGAAGACGAGCAGCGCCGCGACCAGCATCAGTATGGCGGCGGTGGCATAGGCGACTTCCGCCGAAATGCCGTAGAGCAGGCCGCCGGCGACCGGGCCGACGATGGTCGCGGTCTGCCAAGCCGAGGAGTTCCACGCGATGGCGTTGGCGAAATCCTCCTGCGGCACCAGATTGGCGACCAGCGAGGACGATGCCGGTCCGTAGAAGGCGCGCGCGATACCGAATATGGCGAGCACGACGAAGATCGGCAGCGGGCTGCCAGGGCCGCGCAGCGTCAACACCAGGAGAGCGAGCGCGCAGCCGGCCTCGACGAGCGACGACAAAGTCATGATCAGGCGGCGGCCAAAACGGTCGGCGACGACGCCGGTGACCAGCACCAGGAGCAGCGAAGGCAGGAACTGGACGATGCCGACAATGCCGAGGTCGAAGGGATTGCGCGTCAGATCGTAGATCTGCCAGCCGACGGCGACCGACACGATCTGGGTGGCGAACGTCGTGAGGAAGCGCGCCGTCCAGTAGCTGAGATACGGTCGGTGCCGGAACGCGGCGTAGCGCTGGTCTGGTGACGTTGCTTCGATGGTCATGGTTCGAGGGCCCCGTTGCGACAAGGGCCGGCGGGGGCACTTCCACGGTGGGCGCTGGTCCGGCGGCAACCCTTTAGCCCAGTTCGCCAGGCCATGCGCGCAAAAAATCCGCGCCGGATCAAAGAAAATCGAATTTTTTCACCGGATGGCGGCTCAGTCCCGCAACGCGGCGGAGATGGCCGCCAGCCCGCCGCGCAACTCCGTTTCCGTCGGCCAGCCGAAACCAAGGCGGAAGAAGCGTTTCGGCATCTCGAACCAGTGACCGGGACCGACATAGGTGCCGTGCTGCTCTAGCAGCCTCGTGTAGAATTTGTCGAGGTCGAAGCCGGCATCGACGTTGAGCCGCGGAAAGCCGACGACGCCACCCTGCGGCCGCACCCAGTCGACCAGCGTCTCGCCATCGATCCAGGCTTGCACGATGTCGCGGCGCCTGGCCATGTCCGGCAACAGCGAAGCCAGGAAGGCGTCACGGCGTTCGAGCGTGGCGCGGGCGATCGCCTCGTCGATGACGCTGCCGCAGATGCCGATCTGCTCCTTGGCGGCGAGGAAGGTTTCCTGCAGTTCCGGATCGCGGGTCACCAGCCAGCCGATGCGGATGCCTGGAATGCCGAACGCTTTCGACAGCGAGCAGACGCTGATGGCGGCAGGGCTGAGCGAGGCCGCCGAAGGCAGGCGCTCGCCATAGGAGAGGTCGCGATAGGTCTCGTCGACCAGCAAGCGGCATTTGCGGCTCTCGGCAAGCGCGACCAGCGCGTCGAGATCGGCGCGTGTCATCATCGTCCCGGTCGGGTTGTGCGGACAGGTGACGCTGATCAGTTTGGTGTTCGGGCGCAGCTTCGCCTTCACGCTTTCGATGTCGACGGCAAAGCCCCGGTCGAAATCGAGATCGACATAAGAGATGGCGCAGCCGATCGCCTTGGGCGTCTCGATGTTGGTGGCGTAGTTCGGCCGCACCACCACGAGATGATCGCTAGCCGACAGAAGCGCGGTGGCGATGATGAATAGGGCCCCGGCCGCGCCGGCGGTCACCAGCACATCGTCGGGAGAAACGCCCTTGTCCTGCCCGGCGATCAGCGCCCGCGACTCCTTGTCGCCGCGATGCTCGCCATAGAACAAGGTGAGGTCCGGCAGCGTCAGGCCGATGTCGGAGAGCTTCTGGTCGGCGATCGAGCTTTCGGAGAGGTTGTAGCGGATGCGGTCGTAGCCGTATTCCTCCGGCGCTTCCTTCTCGATCACCATCCTGGCGTAGTTCATGGCCGGCTCCCCCGTTGGAGCGCCTCGCCGTCTCGCGGAAACGGCAAATCGCTCCATTTCTTGTTTTTACGCAATTCCGGACGGAAAACCGTTTTGCATTTTTCCTGGAATTGCTCGCCTTATCCAAGCCATAAAAGCAGGAAGCCTGCCAAGGCGGATTCCTCGGCAGGCTTGCCTAAACCATTGGTGCAGGCGCGTTATTTCAGGCGGGCGCCTTGGCCTTCCGGCCCTTGGCGGGCTTCGCCGGCTCCGGCTCCGCCTTGCGGCCGAGGCCGATCGACTTGGCGAGCTGCGAGCGCGAGGCCGCATAGTTGGGAGCGACCATCGGATAGTCGACGGGCAGGCCCCATTTGGTGCGGTAGGCTTCCGGCGTCAGGCCGAAATGCACGCCGATATGGCGCTTCAGCGATTTGAACTTCTTCCCGTCCTCGAGGCAGATGATGTAGTCCGGCGTCACCGAGCGCCTGGGATTGACGGCGGGGACCGGCGGGGGCGCCGCGGGCTCCGCCGGCTGGCTGATCCCGCCGATCGAGGAGGCGACGCTGGCGATCAGTCCGCCCAGGTCCGAAGCGGGCAGGCGGTTCTTCGCGACATAGGCCGATACGATATGAGCGGTGAGCTCGAGCAGGTCGACTTCCTTGGCTGTGCTGGTGTCCTCGTCCACGTAATCCCTCCATTTCTGCCGCAAGGCCGCGCAAACGATCCGGTTGTCGCGGTGTGCAATATCAAGGCGCTGCGAGCGTTGTTGGCGAATTTTGAAAAGCCGCAGGGGCCGCAGGCCGGCGAATTACTAGTCGGCAAATCTGCGCGACGCAACGTTTTGTCGCGTCAATACACGCTGTTTTGAACAATAATACTGAAATGTAACAATATCAGACGACCAGCGCCTTGTCGCGCCATAGACGAAATCCACCCTCGAAAGCGCGAGTGTTGTCGCCGCGCCGGGATTTTTCAGGCAATTCATCGAGCTTGTCGACATTGCCGCCGCCGATCACGACATAGTCCGGCTGCAGGGCGGCGCGAAGCCTGCCGACGACGTCGAAAACGTATTTGCGCCATTTCTTCTTCCCGTGTTTCACCAGGCCGCGCTCGCCGACATAATCCTCGAAAGTCGCTCCCTTCTTATAGGGCAGATGGGCAAGCTCCATGGGCTGGCCGACATTCTTGATGATCATGGCGGCGCCCAGGCCTGTGCCAAGGCCGAGGAACAGCATGCGGCCGCCGTCATAGCTGCCGATCGCCTGCATCAGCGCGTCGTTGACGAGTTTCACCGGCATGCCGAAGGCGGCGGTGAAATCATAGCCGTTCCAGCCCTTGCCGAGATTGAAGGGATCGAGCGAGGGCTTGTTGTCCTGCACGGGGCCGGGATAGCCCATCGAGATGACGTCATAGTCCAGCCCCTCGGCCAGTTTCTTGACCGAAGCGACGACCTGGTCCGGGGTCAGGCTTGGCCCCGAGGGGGTGCGGCGCATCTCGCCACCCACGCTGGTGAGGATCTTCACATGCGAGCCGCCGACGTCGATGGTGAGCACGATCGGATCGCCGCTCGCCGCGGCTTTCTTTGCTGCCTTGGCCATTTGTCCTCCCCGGAAATTACTTGGTCGGATTGATCCAGCCGTCGGGCGGGCCGAAGCCGTGCATGGCATCGGCCGGCCCCCAGGTCTTGGGCGCATAAATTGCCGGCGCCGTGGTGTCGCCGAGCACCGGCCCGACGATGCGCCAGGCAAGCTCGGCCGCATCCTGGCGCGTGAAGAGCTGGGCATTGCCGTTCATGGCGTCGCCGATCAGCCGCTCATAGGGCGGCATGTCGCCCTTGGAGTCGTCGAGCGCGGTCAGCTCCACCTGCTCGCCGACCATGTCGTCGCCGGCTCTCTTGCGCTGTGCGCCGATCGAGATCGCCACCTGCGGGTCGATGCGAAAGCGGACATAATTGGCATCGCCCGGCTTGATCGGATCGAAGACGTCGAGCGGCGGCCGCTTCAGCCGCACGATCACTTCCGTGGCGTGCACCGGCATGTTCTTGCCGGCGCGGATGAAGAAGGGCACGTCCTGCCAGCGCCAGGTGTCGACGAAGAAGCGCACCGCCGCGAAAGTCTCGACCGGCGAGTTCGGCCGCACGCCGGGCTCGGCCAGGTAGCCGTCGAACTGGCCGCGCACGACATCGTCCTTGTTGAGCGTGCGGATGGCGCGCAGCACCTGCACCTTCTCGTCGATCAGGTCGTCGGCCGAGCGGCCGACCGGCGGCTCCATGGCCAGCAGCAACAGGATGTTGAGCAGGTGGTTCTCGATGACGTCGCGGATGCAGCCGACATCGTCATAGAATTTGCCGCGCCCTTCGACGCCGAAATCCTCGGCCATGGTGATCTGGACGCTCTCGACGAAGTTGCGGTTCCAGATCGGCTCGAGGAAAGAGTTGGCGAAGCGGAAATAGAGCAGGTTCTGGATCGCTTCCTTGCCGAGATAGTGGTCGATGCGGAAGATCGACTGCTCGTCGAACACAAGATGCAGCACCCGGTTCAGCCAGCGCGCCGACTGCAGGTCGTGGCCGAAGGGCTTTTCGACCATCAGCCGCGCGCCGCGCGCGGTGCCGGACTGCTCCAGGCCCTGCACGACCGTTTCGAACATGGTCGGCGGAACGGCCATGTAGTGCAGCGGCCGCTGCGCGGAACCCAGCGCCGTCTTCAGCTTCTCGAAGGTCGCCGGGTCACGGTAGTCGCCGCTGACATAGCGCAACAGCGAGGCGAGCTTGGAAAAGACCTTGTCGTCGACCGCTCCCAGCGCATTGACGATGCCGTCGCGGGCGCGATCCACCAGCTTGGGGAGTTCCCAAGGCTCGAAGGCGACGCCAATCACCGGCTCGCTCAGCGTCCCCTTGGCGACCATCTGATAGAGCGCCGGGAAAATCTTCTTATGCGCAAGGTCGCCGGTCGCTCCGAAAAGCACCAGCGTGTCGGACCTCTCCTGGCTCATGCAGTCTCTCCCCTCACGCGCCGGTCTTCGGCTTTTCGACATGGCCGCCGAAGGCATAGCGCATGGCGGACAGAAGCTTGTCGGCGAACTGCGATTCGCCCTGCGATGAGAAGCGGTCGAACAGCGCGGAGGACAGCACAGGGGCCGGAACGCCGGTGTCGATCGCCGCCTTCAGCGTCCAGCGGCCCTCGCCGGAATCGGAGACGCGGCCGCCGTACTGGGCAAGCGCCGGGTCGTTCTTCAACGCGCCGGCGGTGAGATCGAGCAGCCAGGAGCCGATGACGCTGCCATGCCGCCAGACCTCGGCGACCTGCGGCAGGTCGATGTCGAACTGGTAATATTGCGGGCTCTCGAGCGGGCTGGTCTCGGCATCGGCGGTGCGCTGCCTTTTGCCGGCATTGGCCGACTTCAGGATGTTCATGCCTTCGGCATAGGCGGCCATCACGCCGTATTCGATGCCGTTATGCACCATCTTGACGAAGTGGCCGGCGCCGCTCGGGCCGCAATGGAGATAGCCGAAGGGCGCCGTGCCGGCATCCTTGGGCGGGTTGGCGCCCGCATCGGCGCCCGGCGCCAGCGTGGCGAAGACCGAATCGAGATGCTTCACGGCGTCATCGGGCCCGCCGATCATCAGGCAATAGCCGCGCTCCAGCCCCCAGACGCCGCCGCTGGTGCCGACATCGACGAAGTTGATGCCCTTGACGGCCAGCCGCGCCGCCTGGTCGACGGCGTCATGGTAGTAGGAATTGCCGCCGTCGATGATGATGTCGCCCGGCTCCATAAGTGCTGCGACCTGGTCGACGATCTTGCCGGTGATCGCCGCAGGCAGCATCAGCCAGGCGCAGCGCGGCTTGGCGAGCTTGCCGACGAACTCCTCCAGCGAGGCCGCGCCGATGGCGCCATCCTTGACCATGCCGGCGACGCTTGCCGAATTGATGTCGTAGACGACGCATTCATGGCCGTCGCGCAACAGGCGCCGCACCATGTTGGCGCCCATCCTGCCCAGTCCCATCATTCCGATCTGCATGGTGTCATCCCGATTGCTTGAGGAAAGGAGAAATCTACTGGCCCTGTTGCGTCGATTTATGACGCGTCGATGCCGACGCTGAAGTCGACATTCTCCCAACGCATCGCCTCGGGCCAGAAAAAAGTGAAGACGACGACGGTTCCCGGCCGCAGGCGGTCAACGGGCAAATCCACCAGATGGATGCCGAACGCATTCTCGACCGTCTTGCTGTCCTGCACGGTCAGCCACTTGTCGCTGCTCCAATGAACGACGCCCGGCGCCGACAATTCGACGCGCAGCGCCTTGCCGGCAGGGATGGAGCGGATCATGTTGTTGAAGCGCCATATCCGCAGAGGCGAGATCGTCTTGCCCTCGATGTAGCGCGCGACGCCCTGCGGTGGCAGGTCGAAAACGGCGCCGTCGTGCAGCGAGCGCAACAGCTTGATGTGCTCGGCATGCGCCCAGACCAGCGGCATGGCGCTGCCGGACGGCGCGCCCAGCCGCAATTCACGGTCCGGCATGTCGGGGCGATCCCAGACCTGTTCGGGCAGCAGGCCGCCGACGCCGGCCGAGCGCTCGAAGGTCTCCAGCAGTTGCGCCGCTTTGTCCTTGCGGCCGGCGGCCAGCTCGTAATGGGCGCGCTCGCCGGCAAGCAGCGGCCACGGCCGCCCCTGGCCGGTGCCGTCGAAAGGCGCGCCGTCCTCGTGCTCGCCATAGCCGTCGCCGGTATAGCGGTACCAGAGCGGCCCCTGCGGCAGGTCGCAGCGCAGCTCGGAGTCGATGGCCTTGACCGTGTTCAGGATGCGCGGGTCGTCCGCGGCTCTGAGCCCAAACCGCACCAGCGCCAGCGCGTCCGGGCTGATGATGGCCTCCGCCGGCCTGTCGGTATCGCCCGGCGGCCGGTTCTTAATCGGCACGAAGCCGTCCTTGGGCGAGGCAGCGCCACCATCGTTGGGCGGCGCGATGCGGACATAATAGCCTTCGACCCCCGCTTTGGCGCTTGCCTCCGTGCCGGTGACATAGGTCCAGCGCTCGATCTGGTCGTTCCAGCAATCGGCGATCTCGCGCAGATAATTTGCCGGCTCATTTTTTCCGCAGACGTCCAGCATGTCGGCGGCAGCGAGCAGTGCGGCTATCTCGACAGCCAGCGTGAACGGGCTGTAGCCGACATCCTCCTCCCAGCGATCCTCGCCGGTGACCGGGCCGTTGCGCACGACATAGGCGGCCGCGTTCTCGATCATGGCCAGGAAGTCGGCAAGCTTCGGCTTCGGCAGGTGGCCGGCGCGGCGCAAGGCATCGGCCAGCAGCAGCGGAAAGGCGCATTCGTCCATCTGGATACCGGGCCAATAGGCCGTGCCGTCGGACCAGCAATTTTGCGGCCAATGGCCGTCCGGCTGCTGGATCGAACGCAGATAGGTGAGGATCTGCAGCGCCTGCCTGCCGTCGCCGGCGGCGAGGAAGCCGCCCGCCGTCTCGACCAGGTCGCGCGGCCAGACGAGGTGATAGCCGCCGAGGTCGTCGTCGCCCTTGTTGAAACCCCAGGGGATCGACAGGCTGGCGACGGCGGCGCCGGGCCTCGCGACCGACAGATGCGTCGCCAGCACCGCGGTGCTGGCGCGGTAGGTATTCAGACCGGAGGCCCCGCGGCGGTCGAGTTTTTCCAACCCTGCCTGGAATTTCCGCCAGTTCTCGACATAGGTTTTCGCGGCCGGCTCGAAACCTTGTTTCAGGCTTGCCAGCGCAAGATCGGCGGCTTCCTCCGGCGAAGCGCCAAAGCCGAGCGCCAGCAGAGCAACCGTCTTGCCGGCCGAAAAGCCGATCTCGCCGGTGAGCGCGACATTGCCGTTTTCGGCTGTGTGACAGGAAGGATCGAGCGCGCCGCTGTCGTGCAGTTGCTGCCAGCCGTCGGAAAAACCGACATAGCCTGCCGAACAGGCGCCCCAGGGCAAGGAGGAGGCAAGCGCCAGCGCGACGCCGCGTCCGGTGGCGAAGAGAAGGCGCTGCCCCTTGTGCTCGCCGATCCAGGCCGTGTTGCCCATGCCGGCGTTGACGAGATGCGGTGCAAGCAGCGCGTAGACGCGATAGTCGGCCGCTTGGCCCTTGAGCGCGGTGAAGCTGGTTTCCTGCAGCAGCGCGGGTCGTTTCGAATCCGTAACGATACGTTTCTCGACCTGGTAAGCGCCGTCGGAGGCGGTGTTGGTCAGCCTGTAGCCAGGCACCCCATCTTCGAAAGGCTCGACGGTGTGGGCGGCATCGCGCTTCTCTTCGGAAAAATAACCGCCGGGGCCGGTGACCATCAGCCCCAGGTCGCGCGTGCAGGCGCTGTCGAGGCGCGGATAGTAGATCTCGTTCAGGATGCCGTGGCTGGTGGTGAACCAGAGCGGGCTTCTTGCCGAAAGGGCGGTTCCGACGCCGCTCTTGGCGCTTGACGTCCAGCGCGCCGGAATTCCGGGCGCGCCTTTGGCAACGGTCGGCGTCACTGCCATGCACTGGCCTCCTGCCGCGTTCCTAGACCAGGAGTCGCCGTCTTTTCAATCGCCGCACCGCAAGTTGATCGGTGGCACATCAGGCTTTGCAGTTGACAGCTTGCAGTTCCTCCAAATTTGTCTGACAATAGATAAAAAACAGGCAATTCGCGTTACGACCATCCGTCAAGACCAGCAACCTCGGGAGGAAAGACATGAAGAAATTGCTCGTATTGGGTGCATTCGCGGCGATGCTCGCCTCGGGCACCGCACTTGCCGACACCAGCGGCAAGAAGATCGCCTTTTCCAACAATTATGCCGGCAATTCGTGGCGCCAGGCGATGCTCGACAGCTACGGCATCGTCACCAAGAAAGCGGTCGACGACAAGATCGTCGCCGCGGCGGATGTCTTCACTACGGCCGACAAGGAAGTGCCGACCCAGGCCGCCCAAGTGCAGAACCTGATCCTGCAGGGCTATGACGCCATCGTCATCAACGCCGCCTCGCCCGATGCGCTGAATGGCGCCATCAAGCAGGCCTGCGATGCCGGCATCACCGTCGTCTCCTTCGACGGCACCGTGACCGAGCCCTGCGCCTATCGCGTCGTCGTCGACTTCAAGGATATGGGCAAGCAGGAAGTCGAGCAGATGGCCAAGTTCCAGCCGAAGGGCGGTAATCTGCTGGAAATCCGCGGTCTCGCCGGCACCTCGATCGACGATGCCATCCATGCCGGCATCCTCGAAGGCGTCGCGGCCCATCCCGAGTTCAAGATCGTCGGTTCGGTGACAGGCGATTGGGACCAGACCACGGCGCAGAAGGCTGTTGCCACCATCCTGCCGTCGCTGCCGGACATCGTCGGCATCGTCGACCAGGGCGGCGACGGCTATGGCGCCGCGCAAGCCTTCGCCGCCGCCGGCAAGCCGCGCCCGACCATCATCATGGGCAACCGGCAGGACGAGCTCAAGTGGTGGAAGGAGCAGAAGGAGAAGGACGGCTACAAGACCTGGTCGGCCTCGATCGCGCCCGGCGTCTCGACGCTGGCCTTCTGGGTGGCCCAGCAGGTGCTCGATGGCCGCAAGGATATTCCTCACGACCTGCTGGTGCCGTATCTCGCCTTCACCCAGGACGATTTCGAGGCCGCATTGCCGAAGATCAAGGAAGGCGGCGTCGCCACGCACGAATACACGCAGGAAGACGCCATCGCTGCCATCAAGGCCAACATCAAGCAATAGCGGCGTTTGCCAGCCGCATCGCCAACCGGATAAAGTTGAGGATGCTCCAGGCTATTGCGGATATCGTCAGGCTGAACGGCGCCGAAAAGCATTTCGGCGCCGTTCGGGCGCTTAACGGCGTCGACTTCCATGTCGGCGCCGGCGAATGCGTCGGGCTGGTCGGGCACAACGGCGCCGGCAAGTCGACGCTCATGCATATGGTGGCCGGCACGCTGCGGCCGGATGGCGGGCAGATCGCCGTGCGCGGCAATCAGGAGGCGAGCTATTCGGTGGCGCGCGCGCTCGAGCTCGGCATACGCTGCGTGTTCCAGGAGCTGTCGCTCTGCCCCAATCTCAGCGTCGCGGAGAACACCCGCATCAACCATCCTTCGCTCGCCGGCTTCGGCTGGCGGCGCAGGGCTGCTGACCTCATCCGCGCCAAGCTCGACGAGATCTTCCCGGACCACGGCATTTCGGCCGACGACATCGCCGGCGACCTTTCGATCGGAAGGCGGCAGATGGTCGAGGTGGCGCGCGCCTTCACGCTGACCCGCGAGCCGCTGCATCTGGTCATCCTCGACGAGCCGACCTCCTCGCTCGACGCGCACACGGCGGGGCAGTTGCTGTCCTTCGTGCGCCGCTTCGTGGCGGCCGGCGGCAGCTGCATCCTGATCTCGCATGTGCTGGGCGAGGTGCTGCAGAACGCCGATCGCATCGTGGTGATGCGCGACGGCAAGGTGGTCGCGGCGGATGCCGCTGATGTTTTCGACCGCGACAAGCTCGTCGCGGCCATGGGCGGCGCCGAAGGACATCAGAAGGCCGCCGCCGAAGCCCGGAAAATCGAGGCCGGCGCGCTCAGGGTTCGCGCGCGTCCGGCCAGGCAGCAGGACGACAAGGAGCTTGTCGCCCGCGCCGGCGAAATCATCGGCCTCGCAGGCCTTGCCGGGCATGGCCAGACCGACCTTTTGCTGGCGATCTTCTCGGCGGCCGCCCGCTCCAAGGCCGGCGTCGAGGTGACGGCGCCGGTGGCGCTGGTCGCCGGCGACCGCCAGTCGGACGGCATCTTTTCGCAATGGTCGATCGCGCAGAATATCGGCATCCGCTCGCTGGCCCGGCTGCGCAGCGGGCTGCTGATCTCGCCGCAGCGTGAGGCCGAGCTTGCCGAATTCTGGAAGAAGAAGATCGGCATCCGCACGCCGGACATGAACAACAACATCTATTCGCTGTCGGGCGGCAATCAGCAGAAGGCGCTGTTTGCCCGCGCGCTCGGCTCCGACGCCGAGATCGTGCTGATGGACGATCCGATGCGCGGCGTCGACATCGGCACCAAGCTGGAAGTCTACGACCTCGTGCGCGAGGAGGCCGCCAAGGGCCGAACCTTCCTCTGGTACACCACCGAGACCGAGGAGCTCGATAATTGCGACCATGTCTATGTCTTCAAGAACGGCCGCATCGTCGCCAATCTCGGCCGTGACGAGCTGACGGAGGAAAAGATCATCCAGTCCTCGTTCGGTGATGCGGCCTGACATGACGGCGATCGCTCCCGGCACGCTTCCGAAATCCTCGCCGCGCGGCAGCGCCGCCCGGGCGCGCTTGCTGCGCGGTCTTTTGCCGGCTTTGTCGCTGGCGCTGGTGCTGATCGCGATTGCCTGGCTCAATCCGCGCGCCATCAGCTATTTCGGCTTCAACCTGATGCTCAACCTGGCGATCCCGATCGCGCTGGCGACGATCGCGCAGATGTTCGTCATTGCCGGCAACGAGCTCGACCTGTCGATCGGCACCTTCGTCGGCTTCGTCGGCTGCGTCACCGCGACCTGGCTGAGGGACGCGCCGCTGCTGGGCATTCTCGTGCTAATCGGCTCGATCGGCGTCTACGCGCTGCTCGGCGCGCTGATCCACCTGCGCAACCTGCCGTCCATCGTGGTGACGCTCGGCATGAGCTTTGTCTGGCAAGGGCTTGCCATCCTCGTCCTGCCGAAGCCCGGCGGCAAAGCGCCGGACTGGCTGCTGGCGATCATGTCCTTCAAGCCGCCTTACATCCCGTTCCCGATCCTTGCGGCGCTGATCATCGCGGCGGTCGTGCATTTCGGCCTGATGCGCACCTCCTACGGCGTCATCCTGCGCGGCTCAGGCGGCAATGCCGCGGCGCTGAGGCGCGCCGGCTGGTCGTTGCTCAAGACAAAGATCGTGCTCTTTGCGCTGACCGGCCTGTTCGGCGTTCTGTCGGGCATGGCGCTGATCGGCATCACCACGTCGGCCGACGCCAATATCGGCAACGGCTACACGCTCTTGTCGATCGCCGGCGTCATCCTCGGCGGAGGCGAGTTCGTGGGCGGGCGCGTGTCGCCGATCGGCGCGGTGCTCGGCGCGCTGACGCTGGCTTTGGCCGCCTCGCCGCTGCTCACCTTCATGCACATCCCGCCCGACTGGCAGGTCGCCGCCAATGGCGCGATCCTGATCATCGTGCTGGCGGCGCGGGTGCTGATCAGCCGCAGGGAGAGGTAGCGATGGCCTCGTTGCGTATGGTGCTCGAAAAGCCCTGGATCTGGTCCTTCGTCGGCGCGCTCGTCGTCTGGCTGGCAACCGTCGCCTTCACGGGCGGCTACGGCGCCGGCGGCATGGTCACGGCGGCGCTGTCGCTTGCCGTCTTCACGGTGATCGTCGGCGTCGGCCAGATGTTCGTCATCACGCTGGGACCCGGCAATGTCGATTTGTCGCTGCCGGCCAATATCGGGCTCGCCAGCGCGGTCGCCATGAAGGTGATGGGCGGCAGCGATTCCATGATCGTCGTCGGGCTATTGGCAGCACTTGCCTGCGGCGCCGCCATCGGCGCTATCAACTATCTGCTGATCTGGGCGCTGCGCATCCCACCGATCATCGCCACGCTGTCGGCGAGCTTCATCATCCAGTCGGTCGACATCAGCTACGGCCGCGGCCTGCAGATCAAGCCGCCGCCGGGCTTCGCCGACTTCACCAACTGGCAGGTGCTGGGCATTCCGGTGCTGGCGATGCTGACGGTGGTTTTCACCATCGGCGCCGCGCTTGCGCTGCAGCGCATGATCTATGGCCGCTCGGTGCTGGCGATCGGCCAGAACATCCGCGCCGCCTGGCTTGCCGGCGTCCATGTCGGCCGCATCCGCTTCCTCACCTACACCCTGTGCGGGGCGCTCGGCGGCATCGACGGAGCGCTGCTTGCCGGCTATTTCCGCGGCGCCAATGTCGATATCGGCAACGAATATCTGCTCGCCTCGATCGCGGTCGTGGTCATCGGCGGCACCTCGGTCGCCGGCGGCAAGGCCAACGTGCCCGGCGTCTGGGGCGCCGGCCTGTTCCTGGTGCTGTTGCTCACCATGCTCAACACCTTCGGCGTCAGCGCTGGCGTGCGGCTGGTGCTGACCGGCCTGATCATCGTCGGGGTGATCACGGCAGCCGGCGGCGAGAAGGCGGTGCGCTAAAGCAATTCCAGGAAAAGTGTGAAGCGGTTTTCCGTCCGGAATTGCGACAAGACAACCCTACTTAGCCGCCTTGGCCCGCGCGATCGCGTCGACGATCATCTTCTTGGCGTATTTGGAATCGTGCCAGCCTTCGATCTTGACCCATTTGCCGGGCTCGAGATCCTTGTAGTGCTCGAAGAAGTGCTGCACCTGCTGACGGGTGATCTCCGGCAGATGCGTGTATTCGGTGACGTTCTCATAGCGTAGCGTCAGCTTGGGCGAGGGGACGGCGATCACCTTCTCGTCCTGGCCGGCATTGTCTTCCATGATCAGGACGCCAATCGGCCGCACATTGATGACGCAGCCCGGCACCAGCGCGCGCGTGTTGCAGACCAGGACGTCGATAGGGTCGCCGTCGCCCGACAGCGTGTGCGGCACGAAGCCGTAATTGCCGGGATAGCGCATGGAAGTGTGCAGGAAGCGGTCGACGAACAGCGTGCCGGCCTCCTTGTCCATCTCGTATTTGATCGGCTCGCCGCCGATCGGCACCTCGATGATGACGTTAACGTCCTCAGGCGGGTTCTTCCCGGTGGCAATCGCTTCGATACGCATGGCTAAAATCCCTCTCTCGATTGCAAGACCGATAGCGGGCGAAGCGTCATGGTGCAATGCGGCGAATAGCACTGAGCGCTAATGGAAGCGCACAGTTTGTGATGGATTGTAACCTAAAGCGCGTCGCGATCTTTCAGATTCGCTCCCTGCGCTTTAGGCTTTTAATTTTGCGCATGTCTTTGCCCCTAAACCGGTTCCCACTTTCGGGAGACATGCTTTAGGCGAGGTTAGTCATTCCAGACGAAAGCCACTTTCTTCAGCGCCTTCTGCTCGAAGACCTCGACGCCTTCTGCGATATCGCGGCCGCCATTGCCGGCATAGAAGGCCAGGGCGTTGTGATTGTCTTCCAGCGCCCAGACCACAAGACCGCGCAGGCCGTGGTCGGCGAGACGGGCCTTGGCCGCCTTGAACAGGCGGCTGCCGAGCCCGATGCCCTGATATTCCGGGCGCAGATAGAGCTCGTAGATCTCACCCTGCTGGCGGAGCTCGCGGGCGCGGTTCTTGCCGATCGTGGCATAGCCGGCGACCGTTCCGCCGATCTCGACCACCAGCACCGTGGCGGCGCGGCGAATCGCGTTGGCCCACCAGTCGACGCCGCGGCGGTTGATCATCGAGGTCAGCGTGCGGTGCGGGATGATGCCCGAATAGGCGCCGCGCCAGGCCTGCTGATGCACCTCGGCGATGGCGCTCGCGTCGCGCGGTTCTGCCTTCCGGATGTCGATCGTCAGCGTGTTCATGATTGGTTAACCATAAACCCGCCTCGCCCGATTGCAAAGAGTCCCCCAACACGCCTCGACGCTTTCGCACAGGCGAGAGGTGCGTCGGCGGACGAGGTTGTATCAGATTTCGACGAGGTGATCGTCGAGTTCGTTGGTGTCGCCTTCGGTGACCGGGAAATGCTCGGCAAGCACCGCTCCGACCGATTCGATGGCTTTCACGAAGCCGTCGGCCAACCGGTCGTCGCCGGCGTGTTTCGTCAGGTCGCGCACCACGCCGTCCCAGACATGCTGGCCGACCTTGGCATCGATGCCGGAGTCGGCGACGACCTCGGCATAGCGCTCGGCGATGGAGACGAAGATGAGCACGCCGGTGCGCGCCTGCGTGCGATGGACGTTGCGGGCCAGGAACTGCTTCATCGCATTGGCGTGCGCGGCCTGATAGCGCAGCCTTCTCGGCACGAAGTGAATGCGCAAGGCGGGCAGGAACCAGAGCAGGGCGAACACCGAAGCCAACGCCAGCAGCTGCGCCAGCACGAAATGCGGCAGCCGGATGGTCAGCCACAAGCCTTCCAGCCCGTAGGCGACGGCGAGGCTGGCGATGAACAGGCCGATCGTGGCGGTGAAGGCGGCCGGAAAGAAGTAGCCGTCGCTCGCTCTCGCAACGACGCAATAGATTTCGCCGTCGGTCTTCAGCTCGGCCGTCCGGATCGCCTCGGCAATGCGGTTATGGTCCTCGGCGCTGATCGGTCGCGTTGCCATGATGCCTCACCAGCTTCCTGAGGAGCCGCCGCCGCCCGACGAGCCACCGCCGCCGGAAAAACCGCCACCGCCCGAGGACCAGCCACCGCCGCCCGACGACCAGCCGCCGCCCCCGGACGACCATCCGCCCGAGGAAGAGCGCCGGTTCTGATCGAAAGTCATGCCGAGCCAGCGATAGCGGCCCGGTCCGATCTTCTGGCCGAAGATCGGCGGCAGGATCGTCATCGCGATGCCGCCGAAGAAGATCAGCGCCCAGATGGTGATGAAGATGGCGAAGAACAGGTCGTCGGAGTTGAACGGCGCCTGCTCGTTGCGCTTGCCGCGCGCCTCCAGCTCCTCGGGATTGCCTTCCAGCACCATGATCATGTCGTCGACGGCCTTGGTGATGCCGCCGGAGAAGTCACCGGCGCGGAAGGCCGGCACCATGTCGTTCTCGATGATCAGCTTGGTGTGCAGGTCGGTCAGCGTGCCTTCCAATCCGTAGCCGACCTCGATGCGCATCTTGCGGTCGTTCGGCGCGACCAAGAGCAGCACGCCGTTGTTTTCCTTGGCCTGGCCGAGCTTCCAGAAGCGGAACAGCCGGTTGGCATAAGGCTCGATCTCCTCGCCGCCGAGGCTGGGTATCGTGGCGACAACGATCTGGTCGGAACCTTTTGTCTCGAAATCGGCGAGCTTCTGGGTCAGCGCCGCGCGCGTGCCGGCATCGATGATGCCGGCATTGTCGACGACGCGGCCGGTCAGCGCGGGGAGGTCGGCGGCGAGGGCGGCGATGGGGAGGAGGAGGCAAAAAAGCAGGCCAAGAAAGGCGATGCCGGTGTTCTGTCGCGCCCCCCTCTGTCCTGCCGGACATCTCCCCCACGAGGGGGGAGATTGGCGGTTCGGCCGCCGGCTCTCCCTTTCAAACGTTGGAGATTGGCGAAAGCCAATGTGACGTCCAATCTCCCCCCT
>CCNB01000046.1:53135-67585 GCA_000824785.1 Mesorhizobium plurifarium
AGAGGGGGGCGCGAAGGAACGCAAAGCTGACAGGCTCGATTAAATCGCCGCTCACCCGCCCTGCTTGGTGGTGCTCGTGCCGAAATCGACCTTCGGCACCTGCATCTTGTCCTCCTCGACGGTGAAGTTGGCGAAGGGCTGGTTGCCGCGGAACCAGAAGGTCGCCCACAGCACGGACGGGAAGGTCTTCAGCGTCAGATTGTAGTCCCTGACCGCCTGGATGTAGTCGCGCCGCGCGACCGCGATGCGGTTCTCGGTGCCTTCGAGCTGCGCCTGCAGCGCGAGGAAATTCTGGTTGGCCTTGAGATCGGGGTAGGCTTCCGACACGGCGATCAGCCGCGACAGCGCGCTGGTCAGCCCGGCCTGCGCATCCTGGAACTTCTTCAGCGCTTCGGGATCCTTCAGCGTGTCCGGCGTTACCGTGATCTGCGTCGCCTTGGCGCGCGCCTCGACCACCGCGTCGAGCGTGTCCTTTTCATGCGAGGCATAGCCCTTCACCGTCTCGACCAGGTTGGGAATCAGGTCGGAACGGCGCTGATACTGGTTGAGCACCTCGCTCCAGGCCGCATGGGCATTCTCCTCGGCCGTCGGAATGGTGTTGTAGCCGCAGCCGGCAAGCAGCGGCAGCACGAAAGCCATCATCAGGAAGGCGGGCAGGCTGCGGAAGCGGGAAGGTGGTGAGAGGCGCTCGGTGATCATGATTGGTCCCTCGACAGAAGTTGCATGCGAAGCATTACCACAATCCACGCGTAAGAAAATGTCCGGCGCATGGCGTCAATCTGGCTCGACCGGAAGCCACTGTGAATAGCAATGCGAACAAGCTAAGGTCCGGGCCGGAAAGGACAATTGCCATGGCAGAGCGCCGGGACGAGGCCGAGTCGCGCCGCATCCTCGAACGCGTGCAACAGGAGACGTCGCCAGGCGGCGCGTCGTTCGTAACCCGCATGGCGAAGGACGCGCGCGACCGTGTAACCGCGGCTGACGCCGACCGCGCCGATCCTATCGAATATTGGGGAACCCGCATTGGCCGAACGCTCGGCTTCGTCATCGCCATTGGGCTATTGGTCTGGTTGGTGTATGCCGCCACACGTGGCGGCTAGGATTCAGATTCCATGAATGCAGAAAAAACCGACGCGCCGCGCGCGGTCATCGTCATCTCCAGCCATGTCGCCCGCGGCTCGGTCGGCAACCGCGCGGCGGTGTTCGCGCTGGAGACGCTGGGCTTCCCGGTCTGGGCGGTGCCGACCGTCATCCTGCCCTGGCATCCTGGACACAGCCGCGCAACCCGCATCGTGCCGCCGCTCGACCAGTTCAAGGCGCTGATGGCCGATCTCGAGCGGGCGCCCTGGCTGGGCGAGGTGCGGGCCGTGCTGTCGGGCTATCTCGGTGAGGCGGGCCAGGCCGAGGCTGTCGCCTCGCTGGTCGCCGCCGTCAAGGAAAGGACGCCGAACGCGCTTTACATCTGCGATCCGGTGATGGGCGATTCCGGCGGGCTCTACGTGCCCGAGCCGACGGCCGCCGCGATGCGCGACAAATTGATGCCGATCGCGGATATCGCGACGCCGAACCGCTATGAGCTGGCATGGATGGCGGGCGCGCCGCTGCCCGACATCAAGGCGGTGACCGCCGCCGCGCTTCATGCCGGGCCTTCGACCATGCTGGTGACCTCGGCGCCGGCGATGATGGCGGGCGGCACCGGCAATTTCCTGCTCGACGGCAGCCAGGCGTTGCTTGCCGAGCACCGCGTGATTGAGAAGCCGCCGAACGGGCTTGGCGACCTGACCGCCGCCGTCTATCTGGCGCGCGTTCTCTCCGGCCAGGCGCCGGTCAAGGCGCTGCAATCGACGACCGCGGCCGTCTACGAGATACTCGCCCGCACAGCCAAGCGCGGCGGCGACGAGCTGCAGCTCGAAACCGACGCGCAGAGCCTGGCGCATCCGATGGCCATGGTGCAGCTGCGCCATCTGCTCCATCCTGGGCGGGACAAGCGGGCGTGAAGCCGGCCGGCCATCCGTTGGCCGGCGTCGACGGCTGCAAGGCAGGCTGGATCGCCGTTCATCGCGAAGCGGACGCCGCGCCATCGGTCTCGGTCTTTCCGAGTTTCCAGGCGCTGCTCGACGCGCTGCCCGATGCCACCGTCGCCGTCGACATGCCGATCGGCCTGCCGGATTTTTCGGGCAAGGGCGGGCGCGGACCGGAAGCGCTGGTGCGGCCGCTGCTCGGGGCAAGGCAATCCAGCGTCTTTGCCATCCCCTCGCGCGCTGCGCTTTATGCCGACACCAGCGACTTCACCACCATCGAGGCCTGGTATGCCGCGCACCGGCGGGCAAGCGCGGTGGCGATGGAGACCTCCGACCCGCCGCGCGGTGTTTCCATCCAGGCCTTCGGCATTTTTTCCAAGATCCGCGAGATCGATCAGCTGTTGATCGCAAAGCCGGATTTGCGCGGCCGTGTCTTCGAATCGCACCCGGAAGTGGCGTTCTGCCGGCTGAACGGCGGCGCGGCGATGGCGCTGCCGAAGAAGATCAAGGGCGCGGTCAACCCGGCCGGCATGGAGGAGCGCAAGGCGCTGCTTTGCCGGCATGGCTACGAAAAAGCCTTCCTCGACCGGGCGCCGCCACGGGGTGCTGCGAACGACGACTTCCTCGACGCGGCGGCGATGATGCTGGTTGCCGGGCGTATCGCCGGCGGCGAGGCGCGGCCTTCGCCCGATCCGCCACTGGTGGACCGTTTCGGCATCCCGGTCGCCATCTGGGCTTGAAGCAAAATCGGCTCGCAGCTTTTGGCCGCATGCGATTGCGACGCCGCCATCCGCAATTCGGCATTGCCCGCGACCTGCATTTGCCGCTAGAGGCTTTTTCGATCGCAACGAGCTGCCGCCTCCAACTCCCGGAAAGGCTCTAGCCGCCCATGCCTCATCTCCCCGAGCACCTCCTCGCCGGCTACCGCAACTTCATGAGTGGCCGCTATCCCACGGAAAGCGACCGCTATCGCTCGCTGGCGCGCGACGGCCAGGCGCCCGAGACGATGATCGTCGCCTGCTGCGACTCGCGCTCGGCGCCGGAAGCGATCTTCGATGCCGGCCCCGGCGAGCTCTTCGTGCTGCGCAATGTCGCCAATCTGGTGCCGCCCTATGAGCCGGACGGCGAGTACCACTCGACCTCGGCGGCGCTCGAATTCGCCGTGCAGAGCCTGAAGGTCAAGAACATCGTGGTGATGGGGCACGGCCGCTGCGGCGGCATCCGCGCCGCGCTCGACACCAATTCGGCGCCGCTGTCGCCTGGCGATTTCATCGGCAAATGGATGAGCCTGATTGCGCCGGCCGCCGAAACGGTCGCCTCAAGCACGATGATGACGACAACCGAGCGCCAGACGGCGCTGGAGCGTATTTCCGTCCGCTATTCAATCGCCAATCTCAGGACCTTTCCCTGCGTTTCGATCCTCGAGGGCAAGGGCAAGCTCTCGCTGTACGGCGCGTGGTTCGACATCTCGACCGGGGAGCTGTGGGTGATGAACAAGGAAACTGGCGATTTCGAGCGGCCCGAGCTGTAAGGGAGGCGTGATGCGGCAGAGCTGGTGGCGGATATTTCTTGCGGCGGGGCTGCTCCTGTCTTCGCTCGCCCGCGCCAGCGCCGACGACGGCGCCATCATCGACCGCTGGTACTCGGCGCTGCTGGTCGCCGACCGCACCGAATTGTCCGACCTGCTTGCCGACGACGTGCGCATGAAGCTCGACGACATCGGCGTCGTCCAGTCCAAAGAGGATTTCATCGCCTCGATCGACGAATGGCAGGGCGCGGTCGCGGGCGCGGCGATCCGCCATCGCATCGAAAAGAGCGAGAACGGCCGGACCACGGTGCTCGCCTGCTATGATTTTCCCAGCAATGACACGCTGATGCGCGAGACCTTCACCGTCGCCGGCGGCCGCATCGTCGCCAGCACCCAGACGGCGGTGGCACAGGACTGCAGCGGCTACTGAAACATATTCAGGGGGCGACCCGAGTTGCGCGATCGGCGGCATCGCCCTACATCCGGGATTGCCCGCCCGCTCTCCATTCACCGAACTCCCCCGTTGGATCCGCTCATGTCAAAAACCGTCGATCTCGCCGCCCATCCGCTGACCCTTTGGCAAGGGCCACTCGGCCTGCCGGACTTCTCGCGCATCGGCGACGATGATTTCGGCCCGGTCTTCGACGCCGCGCTTGCGGCGCATCAGGCGGAGATCGACGCGATCGCTGGCAATAGCGAGGCGCCGACCATCGAGAACACGCTTGCCGCGCTCGAGCTTGCCGGCGAGCCGCTCGACCATGTCTCCTCGATCTTCTGGTGCCGCGCCGGCGCCCACACCAACGACACGATCCAGGCGATGGAGCGCGAGGTTTCGCCGAAGATGTCCAGGCATTTCTCGGCGATCTCGATGAACGAGAAACTGTTTGCCCGCATCGATGATCTCTACCAGCGGCGCGATAGCCTGAAGCTCGATCCCGAGACGCTGCGCGTCCTGGAAAAGACCTGGAAGGGCTTTGTCCGGTCTGGCGCCAAGCTCGACGCCGACGGCAAGAAGCGGCTCGCCGCAATCAACGAGGAGCTCTCCTCGCTCGGCACCAAGTTCGGCCAGAATGTGCTTGCCGACGAGCGCGACTGGGCGCTGTTCCTCGACGAAGCCGATCTTGCCGGCCTGCCCGACTTCTTGAAGAGCGCCATGGCCGAAGCGGCCGAGATGCGCGGCCAGAAAGGTCGCTATGCGGTGACGCTGTCGCGCTCGATCTACGAGCCGTTCTCGACCTTCTCGGAGCGCCGCGACCTGCGCGAGATCGCGTTCAAAGCCTTCATCATGCGCGGCCAGAACGGCGGCGCCTCCGACAACACCGATGTCGTGCGCGACATGCTGAAGCTGCGCGCCGAGAAGGCGAAGCTTCTGGGCTATGGCTCCTTCGCGGCGCTGAAGCTCGACGACACGATGGCGAAGACGCCGGAGGCCGTGCACGAGCTGCTCGATCCGGTCTGGGAGAAAGCCCTGGAAAAGGCGGCCGCCGACCAGAAGGAACTGGAGCGGCTTGCGGCGGAAGCCGGCAGCAACGAGAAATTCGCGGCCTGGGACTGGCGCTTTTATCAGGAAAAACTGCGCGCCGAGAAATTCGCCTTCGACGAGGCGGAGCTGAAGCCATATCTGCAGCTCGAGCGCGTCATCGAAGCCTGCTTCGATGTGGCGACACGCCTGTTCGGCATCAGTTTCGAGGAGAAGAAGGGCATCACGGTTTGGCATCCCGACGCTCGCGTCTTCGTGGTGAAGAATGCCAACGGCAGCGAGCGCGGCCTGTTCCTGGCCGACTATTTCGCTCGGCCCTCCAAGCGCTCGGGCGCCTGGATGAGCGCGCTGCAATCGGGCTACAAGCTCGGCCATGGTGCCAAGCCGGTGATCTACAATGTCATGAACTTCGCCAAGCCGCCGGCCGGCGAAGCAGCGCTTCTTTCCGTCGACGAGGCGAAGACGTTGTTCCACGAGTTCGGCCATGCGCTGCACGGCATGCTGACCGACGTGACCTGGCCGTCGGTTTCGGGCACCTCGGTCAGCCGCGACTTCGTCGAGTTGCCCTCGCAGCTCTACGAGCATTGGCTGACGGTGCCGGCGGTGCTGGAAAAGCATGCACTGCACGTCAAGACCGGCAAGCCGATGCCGAAGGACCTGCTCGACAAGATGCTCGCCGCCCGCACCTTCGGCGCCGGCTTCGCCACGGTCGAGTTCACCGCCTCGGCGCTGATCGACATGGCGTATCACGCGCGGCCGGACGCGCCGGCCGAGCCGCTTCGCTACGAAGCCGAGACGCTGGCAAAGCTGCATATGCCGGATACGATCGCGATGCGCCACCGCACCCCGCATTTCGGCCATGTCTTCGCCGGCGACGGATATTCAGCCGGCTATTATTCCTACATGTGGTCGGAGGTGCTCGACGCCGACGCCTTCTCGGCCTTCGAGGAGACGGGCGATGCCTTCAATCCCGAATTGGCCGAGCGGCTGCGCAAGAACATCTATGCCGCGGGCGGTTCGAAGGATCCGGAGGAATTGTACACGGCGTTCCGGGGGAAAATGCCTTCGCCCGAGGCGATGATGGTGAAGCGAGGGCTGGTGTGATTGGCTAATCTCCCCCACAAGGGGGGAGATTGGCTGTTTCCACGGATCCGCCACCCGCGGCCATATCGCCCGGTTGAGCTTCCTGTAATCCGTCTTCGCCGGATTGCTGGGGTAAGAACTCGGCGCCGCGACATAGATGATCTCGGCGGCGATCGGCGCGAAGCCGGCGTAGAAATGGTTGGTCGACTTGATCAGCAAGACGTCCTTCGCCAGCGGATCGATGCCGATGTTGGAGAAGACATCCGGCTCGAAGGTCTGGGTGCGGTTGGTGTTCAATATGATGTCGACCTCGGTAGCCTCGATGCGCACCACCGCCGATGGCCCCAATGTCACGCGGCTCGGACCGAAACTTTGCCAACCCTCGTTGGTCGTCTTCAGCACCGTGACGCGGGCGTCGATCGGCTCGCCGGCCTGAGGGCCGGCCTTGCCGCCGAAGCGCAGGTCGATGACCGCGCCTTCGCCGGCCGCGTGGCAAAAGGTCACCGCGATCGGGTCCCAGATCGTCGCCACGCCCACCTTGGTCACGCCGCGCGCCAAGAGCTCGCGCAGCACGACGGTGCCGTCGCCCGGCACGCCGCCGCCGGGATTGTCCCAAATGTCGGCGATCACCACCGGCTTGTCCTGGCGCGTCGCGCGGACGCCAAGCGCCTGCTCGATGCCCGCCTGGGCGGACAGCATCGTCATCGCCGTCTGTTCGCGCATTGCATAGAGCTCGCGCCCGAGCGTTTCGGCGAGCTTGTCGCCCTTTGCCTTGTCGTTGTCGGTGACGACCAGGATGCGCGTGCCCATCTCGGGCACGTCGGCGGCCATGAAGCCGTGGATGACCGAGACCGACAGCACGCCGTCCTTGCCATGCAGCGCCTTGATCCTGTCGACGAAGGAGCGCATCGGCTCGCGGCTGGTCGGCAGCACCTGGATCATGCGGCAGTCGAAAGTGGAGATCACCGGCTTGATCTCGCCGCGCGCGGCGGCGAGGCCAAGCTCGACGACATGCTCGCCGCGCTCGTAGAAATCGGTGTGCGGGAATTCGAGGAAATAGGCCATGATATCGCAAGCCGTGACGCGCTTCGGCGTCAGATGGCTGTGCGGATCGAATTCGGAGGCGATCACCACGTTCGGGCCGACGATCGCGCGGACACGCTCGAGCAGATCGCCTTCGCAATCGTCATAGCCTTGCGCCACCATGGCGCCGTGCAGGCCGAGGATCACCGCATCGACCGGCAACGCTTCTCCTAGCTGTCCGAGAATCTCGTCGCGGAGCGCCTCATAGGTCTGGCGCTGCACCAGGCCGCCGGGCTCGGCCCAGGTGGCGGTGCCTTCGATGACGGTGAGCCCTTCCTTCGCGGCGCGCTTGCGCAACGCCACGATCGGCGAGGAGCACAGCGTCGGCGTCTCCGGATGTTTTCCCGGGGCGGCGTAAAACGCCATCTCGAACGAGGCCCGGTCGGTCGGGACCGGCGAGAAGGTGTTGGTTTCCGTCGCCAGCGAGGCGGTGAAGATGCGCATGAATTTTTCCTAGGTGGATGCTATTTGACCGCCCCGAGCGCGAGGCCCCGGACGAGGTAGCGCTGCAGCCAGATGAAGAGGATCGCCACCGGCAGCGTCGCCAGGAGCGTGGCCGCCATGACGTGGTGCCATTCGATCGTATAGCGGCCGGCGACCAGCGAGAAAACCTGGATCGGCAGCGTATAGCTTTCCTGGCTGCGCAGCATGGTTAGCGCCACCACGAACTCGTTCCAGGCGTTGATGAAGGTGAAGATCGCCGTCACGGCGATCGCCGGCAGGCAGAGCGGCAGGAAGACCTTGCGCAGCGTCAGCCAGCGGCCGGCGCCTTCCATCCAGGCCGCCTCCTCGAGGTCGCGCGGGATGGTGTCGAAATAGCTCTGCAGCATCCACACCGTGAAGGCGACGTTGAAGGCCATGTAGATGAAGCCGAGCGCAGTGGTCGATTCGACCAGGCCCCAGGCAGCCATCAGCCTGAACAGGCCAAGCACCAGCACGATCGGCGAGATCATCTGCGAGATCAGAAGGAACTGGCGGAAGGCGCCGTAGCCGGCAAAGCGGAAGCGCGACATCGCGTAGGCCGCCGGCACCGAAATGAGGATGGCGCCGATCGTCGCCAGCGCCGAGACGTAGAGCGAATTGAGCAGCGCCTGGCCGAAGCCGGTCGCCACCCACATGTCGGCGAAATTCGACCAGCGGAACTCGCTCGGCCACCAGGTCGGCGTCAGCACCTCTGTCCGCGGCTTGACGGCGGTTAGGAACATCACGGCGAAGGGGAAGATCGTCACCACGATCAAAGGCGCCAGCAGCAGCCAGGCGATGACGGTGCGTTTCAGCTTGGGCGTCATGCGCGCTGCTCCCGCATGGCGAGCCGCACATAGATCATGGTGAAGACCAGCAGGATCGCGAACATCACCAGCGACACGGCGGAAGCCTCGCCCAGCTTGCCGATGCGGAAGGCGAGCTTGTAGAGGTGAGTGACCAGAATGTCGGTCGAGTTCGCCGGCCCGCCTTGCGTCATCACCCAGATGATCGGGAAGGAGTTGAAGACATAGATGGTGTTGAGCACGATCGCGATGTTGATGAAAGGCTTCAAAAGCGGAAAGGTGATCTCGCGGAACTGCTGGAACGGCGTCGCGCCCTCGAGCGCTGCCGCCTCATAGAGATCGTCGGGGATCGAGGACAGGCCGCCGAGGAAGATCGTGGTGGTGAAGGGTACCGTCACCAATATGCCGATCAGCACCTGCATCGGGAAGGCGGTCTCGGCGCTCGCCAGCCACTGGATGTTCTGACTGATCAGGCCGAGCTTCATCAGCGCCGAATTCAGCATGCCGCTTTCGCCGTTGAGCGCCCAGCGCCAGACCACCGCGGTCATGGTCAGCGACACCGCCCAGGGCAGCATGATGATGACGCGGGCGAGGCCGCGTCCGTAGAAATCCATGTTAAGGATCATCGCCACCGGGATCGACAGAAGCAGCGCGCCGCCGACCACCAGCACGGTCCACAGCCCGGTGCGCCAGAGTGCCGCGACGAAATCCGGATCGGCGAACAGTTCGGTGAAATTGGCAAGGCCACTGAACTCGCGCAACTGGCCGAAGCGGTTGACGTCATGCGTCGAGATCTGGATCAGGTCCCAGACCGGCCAGAAGATCACTACTGCCGCCAGCAGCAGGCTGGGCAGCGTCAGCAGATAGGGCATGATCCGGCTTTGCATCGGCTGGATGGCACCGTGTTGCAGTGATTGTGGCTTGCCGGGGAAAGATGTGGCGCGCCCTGCGGGGGTAGGGCGCGCCACGGGCGCAGGGAGATACGCCCTTATTTCTTCTTGAGCACGGCGTTCGCCTTATCGGCGGCCTCCTTCAAGGCGTCTTCCGGCTTGGCGCTGCCGAGATAGATCTTCTGCATGGCATCCGACGTGATCTGGGCGATCTCTTCCCAACCCGGGATGACCGGGGCGAAGCGGGCATCGGGCAGAAGCGCGGTGAAGGCGGCCAGATCGGCGTTGTTGACGTAATAGTCCATCTTCGCCTCTTCCTTGTTCACCGGCAGGAAGCCTTCGCCCTGCGTGAACTTGGCGCGCTGCTCCTTGGTGAACAGGAAGTCGAGCAGTTTCCAGGCCTCGTCCTTGTTCTTGGAGTTCTTGAACATGATGATGGAATCGGTGACGCCATAGGTGCCGCGCGCGCCGGTCGGTCCGGCGGGAATGGCCGCGACGCCATATTTCAGGTTCGGCGCTTCTTCCTTGATCTGGTTGGACAGGAAGGGCGCGGTGATCATCATGCCGACCTTGCCCTGCTTGAACAGGTTCTGCACGTCCTCGCGGTTGTTGGAGGTGACGCCCGGCTCCGTCAGGCCTTCGTCGACCATCGATTTGTAGAGCTTGGCGGCTTCGAGCGCGCCCGGCGTGCTCAGGCCGGACGTGCCGTCCTTGTTGAGGATCTCGGTGCCCTGCGACCACATCGCATAGTAGTAATAGACGTCGGTCTCGATCTCCTTGCCCTGCAGGCCGAAACCGAAGGCGCCGATCGCCTTGATCTTGCGTGCGTCTTCCTGCAGTTCGGTCCAGGTCGCCGGCGGCTTGGCGATGCCGGCCTTCTCGAACAGCTCCTTGTTGTAATACATGGCGCGCGCGGAAGCCGCGATCGGCAGGCCGTAAGTGTGGCCGTCCATGATCGAGGGCGACAGGAAAGTGTCGATGAAGCGGTCCTTGAATTCAGGCTTGATGTAGCTGTCGAGCGGCTCGGCGACATCCTGCTGGACGAAATCGATCAGCCAGCGCGTGCCGATGATCGAGAGGTCTGCATTGGTCCCGGCGGTGATGTCGGTGGTGAGCTTCTGCAGGAGCACATCCCACGGCACCACTTCATACTTGATGGTGATGCCGGGATTGGCCGCCTCGAATTCCTTCTTCACTTCCTCGAAATAAGGGCCGGTCTTGGCGCTGTATTCGGCGACGGTGACGCGCACCTCGCCGGCATCGGCCGGCGCGGCCAAAGCCAGCATGCTCATTCCGGCCAACAGGCCGACAGTCCATTTCGCAAGGCTCATCTGATCTCTCCCATTGATGCGCATTGGCGCCTGGCCCTTATGGACGCAGGATTTATGTGACTTTCCTACATTATCCATCATTTCACGCCATGCAAGCGGATTATCATGTTGCTTAATTACATTTGCTTGGCTAGCCTGCCGGCTTAAAATGAGGGATGGAGGAGCGGGCAAGGTGGGTTCGAAAGCCGAGTTCGAAGGCAAGACAATTGTCGTCACCGGCGCCGGCGGCGGCCTCGGCTCGGCGATCGTGGAGCTCATGGCCGGGCGCGGCGCGCGCATCGTCGGCTGCGACCAGTCGATGGAGGCGCTGGCCAGCCCGCATATCGCCTCGCGCCACGTCTTCAACCTGCTCGATCGGGCCTCGATCGAAGCGGCGATCCCCGCGCTGCTCGACAAAGACGGCGTTCCCGACATCCTGATCAACAATGCCGGCTGGACGCGCGCCGAAACGATCGATGCGCTGACGGCGGACAGAATAGAGCAGGAGCTCGACCTCAATCTGACCGGCGTCATGACGTTCGCCGATCCGCTGATCAAGGCGATGTCCAAGCGCGGCTCGGGCAGCGTCGTCTTCATCTCCTCGGTCAACGCCATCGCGCATTTCGGCAACCCGGCCTATGCCGCCGCCAAGGCCGGCATCAACGCCTATGCCAAATCGGTCGCCGTCGAGCTCGGCCGCAGCGGGCTGCGCGCCAATGTCGTGTGCCCAGGGTCGATCCGTACCGCCGCCTGGGATCATCGCCTGGCCAAGGATCCGGAAATCCTCGGCCGGCTGAAGCGGCTCTATCCGCTTGGCCGCATCGTCAATGCTTCCGAAGTGGCCGAGGCAATAGCCTTCCTTGCCTCCGACCGGGCTTCCGGCATAACTGGCGCGGTGGTGCCGGTGGACGCCGGCCTGACGGCCGGCTACCTGCCTTTCATCGACGACATATTGGGAGCGTGACCATGACCGACGTCCAGTTCCGCAACCTGTCGAAATCCTTCGGCCAGCACAAAATCCTCGAGGACATCAACCTCGACATCAAAACCGGCGAGTTCGTGGTGCTGGTCGGTCCGTCCGGCTGTGGCAAGTCCACGCTTTTGCGCATGCTGGCCGGTCTGGAGACGATCACCTCCGGCGATCTCGTAATCGGCGGTACGCGCGCCAACGACCTGCCGCCGCAGAAGCGCAACATCGCCATGGTGTTCCAGTCCTATGCGCTGTTCCCGCATCTGAGGGCGTCGGAGAACATCGGCTTCGGCCCGAAGATCCGCGGCGAGAACCGCGCCGCGATCGACGACAAGGTGAAGAAGGCGTCGGGCGTGCTCAACCTCTTCTCCTATCTCGACCGTTATCCGCGGCAGCTGTCGGGCGGCCAGCGCCAGCGCGTCGCCATGGGCCGCGCCATCGTGCGCGAGCCTTCGGTGTTCCTGTTCGACGAGCCGCTTTCCAATCTCGACGCGCAGCTGCGCGTGCAGATGCGCACCGAGATCAAGGCGCTGCATCAACGGCTGAAATCGACCATCGTCTATGTCACCCATGACCAGATCGAGGCGATGACCATGGCCGACCGCATCGTGGTGATGGATCGCGGCCGCATCCAGCAGGTCGGGCAGCCGCTGGAGCTCTATGACCGGCCGGCCAACAAATTCGTCGCCGGTTTCATCGGCTCGCCGTCGATGAGTTTCGTGTCGGGCGCGCTGAAGACGGCCGGAGCCAAGTCCTGGTTCGAGACCAGCAGCGGCGGCCGGCTGGCGCTTTCCGGCGGCGCGGCTTCCGGGAGCGACACCGTCGAGGCCGGCATCAGGCCAGAGCATTTCGTGGTTGGCGCCGGCGACGATGCCATCGCCATCAAGGTGGATGTCGTCGAGCCGACGGGCTCGGAAACCCATGTCTACGGCTCGGTCGGTGACGACACGGTGCGCGCCGTGTTCCGCGACCGGCTGCAGGTGAAGCCGGGCGACCGGCTGCCGGTGAGCGTCGATCCGCGCCACATCCACCTCTTCGACAAGGCGACCGGCCTGCCGCTGTGAGATGACGATGAAGAGCCCGGCCGACATCATCACCCGCCTGCAACTGATGTCGCAGGACGGCACCAAGTCGGACCGCCGGCTGGCCGGGCTCGTCCTTTCCGATCTCGATTTCGCCTCCAAGGCGGCGATCTCGGAGATCGCCGCGCGTGTCGGCGTCAGCGAGCCGACCGTCACCCGCTTCTGCCGCAATCTCGGCTGCGAGGGCCTTCGCGATTTTAAGTTCTACCTCGCCCAGGCGATCGCCATCGGCGGCCAGTATCTGTCGCCCGAGCCACTCAGCCGAGACGCGCGCGAGCAGCGCATCGCTTCCGCCATCACCGAGGCGGCCATCGCCGCTATCCAGCGCGCCAGCGAGAATCTCGACATGACGACGCTGATGGATGTCGCCGCGCGCATCGCCGCTTCAGGCAATGTGCTCTGCCTCGGTTCCGGCGGCATCTCCTCGATGATGGCGACCGAGATGCAGAACCGGTTGTTCCGGCTGGGTCTCTCGGCGCTCGCCCAGACCGACGGGCAGCTGCAGCGCATGTATGCCGCCGTCGCGACGCCGGAGACGACGCTGCTTGCCTTCTCCGTCTCGGGCTATGCGCGCTCGGTGATCGAGGCGGTCGAGGTCGCGCAGCAATATGGCGCCGCCACCGTAGCCATCACCGCGCCGGACTCGGCCCTTGCCAAGGTTGCCGACACGGTGATCTTTTTGCAGCCCGTCGAGGACGGCAACATCTACAAGCCGACCTCGTCGCGCTACGCGCTTTTGGCCATCGTCGACATGATCGCCACCACGGTGGCGGAATCGCGCGGGCCGAAGGTGCTGGAGAATCTGCGCCGCATCAAGCAGAGCGTGAACACGCTGAAGGTCGACGATCCGAAGCTGCCGCTGGGGGATTGAGCGGTTTGAAGACTCACCCTCACCCGGATTGCCAACCGAATTGCGAAGAGCAATTCGGGGCAATCCGACCTCTCCCCGAGGGGAGAGGGGCAGGTCGGCGCCGGCGCCGACCCTCCTCTTCTCCCCCGCCGGGGAGAAGGTGGCCGCGCAGCGGCCGGATGAGGGGGCGCCGCCAGCGTTATTTGCTCAGCGTCTGAAGCCGCTCCACCAGCGTCGCCGCATCGCCCACGATCCGCAGCGTCTTCAGCCGCGCCGTCCCGCCGGCGACCACCGAGACGGCCGACACCGGAACACCCAGCGCCTTGGCCAGCATTCGCTCCAACGCTTGATTGGCGGCGCCGTTCTCCGGCACGGCGCGCACGCGCGCCTTGAGATGGCTGCGCCCGTCAGCCGCCGTCTCGATGCCCTCGATCCGGTCGAGCGCAGCTTTCGGCGTCAGCCGCACGAAGAGGTCGATGCCGTTCTCGCGCGGCCGAAACGGCGAGCTCATCAGCCGCCGGCCACCACCCAGGACCAGACGGTGGTGACCAGGAACTGCCGGATGAAGAAGATGATCAGCAGCAGGATGATCGGCGAGATGTCGATGCCGCCGAGGTCGGGCATGAAGCGGCGGATCGGGCGCAGGGCCGGCTCGGTCAGCCGATAGAGCATGTTGCCGACGGTGCCGACGAACTGGTTGCGCGAGTTGACGACATTGAAGGCGTAGAGCCAGGAAAAGATCGCCGAGGCGATGATGATCCACCAGTAGATATCAAGCGCCATGACGATGGTCTGAATAAGGGCGATCATGCCGGTCTCCAAATTGTCGCCGACATGTAGCCATTGCTTGGCGTGCGGGCAAGGCCCGCGGGCTTGGCGTGCGGG
>CCNB01000046.1:67595-73450 GCA_000824785.1 Mesorhizobium plurifarium
CCCGCGGGCTTGGCGTGCGGGCAAGGCCAGCGGGCTTGGCGAGTGGGCGAGGCCCGCCCGGCCAGTGCTTGTGGCCGGCCCGGTCTTTCGCCTTGACATGAAACGGCCGCGACCGATACAAGCCGATCCGCTGGAACGGGGCTGTAGCTCAGCTGGGAGAGCGCATCGTTCGCAATGATGAGGTCAGGGGTTCGATCCCCCTCAGCTCCACCAGCCAGCACAAGCCTGTGCTTCCCGTCGGCTTTTGCCTTCCTCGCTCGCCATTTCGTGACCGCCGGATTTCGGGCCGAGCGACTGGAACCAATGGCGGGGCAATTGGGTTCAGCTATAGTTTTGAAGCTGATATGCCCCGGCCGGCTGGGTAAGCGGCGATGCTCGAGGAGTTTCCCATCATGCAGATTTCGTCCAGGTTCCGTTCCGTCGCGGTCGCGGCAATCGCTGCCGCCGGCGTGAGCATTGCCAGCGCCGCGCATGCCGACAGCGGCACGATCCGCTTTTCCGTCTACAAGGCGGCCTTCTTCATCGGCGGTTCCGGCGGCGAGGGCACGCTGACCTTTCATGGCAAACGCTATCCGATCTCGATCGGCGGCGTTTCGGGCGGTCTCGCCTTCGGGGCTTCCAAGACCTACTTCCAGGGCACCGTGCGCCGCATCCGCCGCGCCAGCGATGTGACGGGCGTCTATGGCGCGGCGGGCGGCGGCGGCGCGCTGGGCAGAGGCGCACAGGTGATCGTCATGACCAACGACAAGGGCGCCCAGCTCGAGCTCACCGGCCGGCAGGTCGGCCTGCAGGTCAACGCCGACCTTAGCGGAATGAGCATCGCGCTGAAGCGGTAGAAGGCGCGCAGCTCCCCGCTCTTCGTGGATGGGCCGGCAAAGGGCGCTGCCTGGGTGCCGAATGCCGGCCACCGTCGGCCAAGAGGCGTGCAAGCAGGCCTTAGCCCGCGAAGGGCTTCCGGCCTCGGGACGCCTCAATCGTCCCAATCATCCCAATTGTCTTCGTCCCGCGGCGGGTAGTCTGGAACGACCCGGATAATCGGGCGTGGGCGCTGATAGCGCCAATAATACTCGTCCGGCGGCTGCGGCTCGTAGGTGCGGTAGGCAGGCCGGTAGTAGTGGTGGCGCTTCCAGTATTTGTGCTTCTTGTGGGGCCGCACGCAGTAGCCGTCCTCGGTCAGATAGGCGCATGTGACATGTGCCTCCCGCACCAGGCTATCTCTGGCCGGCACGCCGATCATCGGCGCCGCCTGGACCGCCGGCACCATCGCCAGCATGGTCCCGGCAAGGGCAAGAACAGACAATTTCATCGGCCTCTCCAATCTGTGCAGATCAAGGCCGGAAGAACGTCCTGATTGGGGGCGATTTGCGGCGGCCGAAATCACTTTGATTTTCGGCCGCACATATGAGCGTTAGATGATGTATCGAGCCGGCATGCGCGAAGCTCGCTTCAGGCATGATTCCGAGAGAACCGCCGGTGTCTTTCACGTCATCCCATTTCCCCAACACAGGGATTTTGCCACGGTGCAGGATTCTGCTCCGTTGCACGCCTTGGCGAAGGTAACGGCATGAATTCCAGGGTCTTCGCTCCTGTTCCGCCCTGGAATGACGATCGCGATGGGCGTTTCGGCCATCTCCAGGGCATGCCGCCTGCCGACCGGCCAAAATCCCTGTGCAGTGCCACCAGCGATTCCAGCGCACCCCACGACGTTAATTCGCCAGCTGGTCGAGAAGTGTGTCTATTTCCCCCTTCTTGGGCGTTTCGGGAGAATCAGGGGCAGCCTGCGGGTCGACCGGGGCAGGTTCGGCGGCCGGCGCGGCGGTCTCCGCTTCCGCCTCGCCAGCGGCGTTCGAACTTGGCGGCGTCGGCGTCGGGTTTTCGGTATTGCCGTTTTCCGGCGCCACGGCTGGCTCCGGAGCCGCGGGCGGCGCCTTTGGCCGGGGCGCGGCGTTGCGCAGAAGATCGCCGATCAGATCCGCCGCTCCTTTGCCGGAGCCGTCGCCGTTCGAGCCCGTTTGACCCGGGATCAGCTTGTCGAGCTTCAGTTTTCCGGTTGGCAGCCCAAGTCTGCTCAACATGTCCAGCGCGCCCTGCGGATCCTTGGCCAATGCGCTCAGGTCCGGATAGGCCCGGGGCGCGAATAGCGGGCCCTGGACCACGACCGGCACTCCGATGCCGTTCACGGCGACGTCGCCTCCCTGGCCTGAAAGCGAAGCGACGACGCGAGGGTTGAGGCGGATGTCGAGCGTCTGGTCGGCGAGGTCTATCCTGCCCGAGCCGTCCATCCGCACCAGCGGGCCCAGCAGGCTGATATCCGCCGTCTGCGCGACGCCGTTCGCGATTGCAAATGAGGCGCCGAGCTCGGTGAACGTCGTCTTCTTGGCCTGATCCTGCTTGAAGCCGCCGGCGAGCAGCCCGACAAGGTTGTTGTAGACCTCTGCTATGTCGATGCCGCGGAAGGCGCCGTCGCTGAATTTTGCCGCCGCCTTGCCGCCGAGGGAACGGGCAAGCGATTTCGTGGTCTTTCCCGCGCCTGAAACCGCGACCGTCGCATTGAGCGTTCCTTCGATGCGGTCAAAATCAGCCGCGTCAAGGAGCAACGGCGCGGCGGCCGCGCCGGCGATCGCCGTGTTCAGGTCCAGGGAGGCGGCGTCCTGGGAGCCGTCGGCCGTCATGTCCGCGGCAATCGTGCCGCCGTAGAAGGGGCTTTGCGGCACGCTGAGGTGAGCCTTCCCATCCGCCACCGTCAGGCTGGTCGCCACCGGCCCGGCAAAGACCTTTCCATAGCCGAGCTTGTCGGCCTGGATATCCACCTTGGCATCAAGTCCCTTGAGGAAGGAGAGATCGATCGGCGCGTCGGTTGCCGCGCCCGGTTTCTGCTTGCCGGTGGCCGTCGCTCCGCCGCTGCCGGCGAGCGCCGCAAAATCAAGCTTCGCGAAATTGAGCGACGTCCGGATGGTGAGAGGCTCCCCCAGCTTGACCGAGCCTTGTCCCGCCGCCTTGACGCCATTCAAAGCGATGGTGGCCTTCTGGAAGGAGAATTGCTTCGGGCCGGCGTCGACAGCGCCCTTGAAGGCAAAGTCCTGCAGACTGGGGGAAGCGCTCTGCCCCAGCCATTGCATCAGCTTGTCGACCGAGGGTGACGTGACTGAAGCCTGACCCTTGAACGTGCCGCCACCTCCGACAGTGCCGCTTATGCTGCCTTCGAGGTATTTGGAGGAAACCGAAAGGCTGATCGGCCCGGACGCGTTGGCAACGGAGCCGCCGGCCAGAAAGGATGCAGGCGCGACCTGGGACTTGAACGTCACGGCCTGTCCCCGCCAGGCGAGCTTGCCCGTCAAATCGACAGGCTTGCCGATATCGCGAACCTTCGCGTCAAGAGTGAGCCCGGTGATGTCGTTGGCCGTTCGGTCCTGCGCATCGGCAAGCACTGCAAGCGGAAGCTTGCCCTCGCGAATCCCGACCGTTCCCTGCAGATTTGCGCTGCCGCGTATGCGGTCCGCGGTCAGTCCGCGAAACGCGAACCCCATATCGGCGGTGAGCTTGCCGGACAACGGCACGGACTGTCCGGCCAGCTTCGCCACCGAGCCGATATCCAGCCCCGAACTCGCAATATTGCCGCGTATGGTCGGGGGTGTTTCGCCGACATCCGTCGAGGCTTTCGCGGTGAGGTTTCCTGCGTCGAGGCCGAAATGCTCCAGCTTTGCCTCGAGATGTCCGTCGCGCAGCGTCGCGGCGAGCTGGACATCGGAAGCCCGTATCTTGCCGCTGACCAGTTCATCGATCGCAACGCTGATGTCTGCGTCGAAGGCGGACAGCATGGCAAGGTCGAGCTCACCGGAACCGGCCGGTTTGCCGCCGCTGGAGCCACCCTTGCCAATATCGCTCAAGGCGTCGATATCGACGCGCTTGGCCGCCAGGTCGGCGAAGAAGCGGTGCCGCGCGCCAGGCTGAAAGAGCGCGTCCATCTGGAAGGCCTGGTCGCCGATCTCGAACTTTCCACCCCTGATCTGGTAACTGCCGTTGCCGTTGAGCTGGATCTCGCCGCTTGCCTGCAAGGAAGAGAACTTCGGAACCGGCGCCGGGTCCAGCCGCGCCTCGACGGCGATCTGGGCCGGCTGCCGCTTCAGGATCGGCCTCAAGGCGGAAAGGCTGCCGCTCATTTCGACGCGGCGGCCGCCGCTGGTGCCGGCCAATGAAAACGAGACCTCCCGGTCAAGGTCTGGAACCCTCAGATCGGCGTCGATCGCCGTCACCTTAGCGGCGGCGCCGGGCGACGCGCCCGAGGTAAAGGTGCCATTCGTTATCGTCAGCTGGTTGATCGCCAGCCGCTCGAGCGTATCGACAATCGCCGCGAACGGATCAGCCTGGACATCCTTCGGTTCCGGGGGCGACGCCGCGTTCGCCGAAGCCTTGAGCGCGATTGTCGGATCCGCCAGCGCGACGGACTGGATCTCAAGCTTTTTCGACCATAGCGACGACAGCGTTACCGACGTCGAGAACCGCGGCGCGGATATCGCGATGTCGCCCGCGCCGGTCGAGAGCGAGATATCGTCAGCGACCACCGCCAGCTTGGGCAGCAGCGACAGCCTGACAGGTCCGTCCAGCCGGATGGTCATTCCGGTCGCGGATGACAGTTGCCGGCTCAGTTCGGCACGAACCCAGTCGGTTGAAACAAGAGCGGGCACAAGGAAGAGCAGCCCGACGACAAGAACAACGGCGACGGTGAGCGCAGCGACGATTTTTCTCACATCGACCAGCCAAAACGATCGGAAGAATCAGTATCGTTAAACATACATGCTTCGGGCGCCCGACTGAATCCTGCCGAAGCACGGGCTTCGCGCCGGACGAATTTCGGACTGCTCCCCGGAGCTCTTTCGCCGAGGGCCATCGCGATCGAGGCCGTTTGCGCGCAAATGTTTCCAGAACCCATGGGTTTGGAAACGATCAGCCGTTTTCCGAGCCATTCCCGTGAAACAGACCAAGAGCACTGTCCGGCGCCCGCTACCGACATACCAGCAATCCAATGGAGGACGTGCCAATGTCAGTGCTCGGGATTTTACTTCATTTCGGTCGCGCGGTGATCCAGGCTCACAACAATGCCAAGGTCAGAAACCTGATGGATGTCCCGCCGCCCGAAACAAGCAGAGACCGGGCACGGCGCGTTTCGCCCGACGCCTCCGAAAAGGAGCGCGGCGCCATTCACCCCGGAGGTCGCTGAGCCTCGGAGCGGCCTGGTCCCGCTCACCTCGAGACCGCCGTCGCTTTGTGATTGCGCTGCCGCGCATAGGCCACGCAGGCGTCCACCGTGCTGACGCAGAGCGCATCGATGCTGTTCGGCAGATTGTTGTCACCGGCATAGGCAACCTCGGCGACACGACCGCCGATCATGCGGATCTGGGTGTTGCAATAGCCGCCGGGAGCGACGTTGACCGACCCTCCAACCGCGGGGATCGCGCCCACGGCCATCGTCGGCACCGCGATACTGAGGTTGCCGCGTTGGACGGTGCGTTGATAGGTCCAAATCTGGCCGGATGATCCCACATCGGCCGTCGCGGTCGGAAAGCCGGCGCACATGCGGACATCGGCCTCGCTGAGACCGACCATCTCCTTGCGGGCAGCGGCCGTGGTGGCGTCGACCTTGGCGATGCCCGACGTGTCGTCGGGGATGACGCAGGACGACAGGATGGAGATGCCTGCCGCAACGAAGGCAAGTTTTCGAATACGCAAGGATGTCATGCCGTCGGTCGGAGTTGCGTGCCGCCCCAGCGCCCTCCTGCCTACCTAGGCAATCGGCCAAACGCGTCAACCCGAGATAGACGCGGAATGCCGCTCTATCTCTTTGGTTTTGCGCAATT
>CCNB01000046.1:73460-83337 GCA_000824785.1 Mesorhizobium plurifarium
TTTTCCTGGAATTGCTCTAGTGCGCCGATGCGCTCACACCACCCGCAGATAGCTCGTCATGCCGGTCTTCTGGTGCTCGATGATGTGGCAATGCAGCAGCCAGTCGCCGGGGTTGTCGGCAACGAAGCCGAGCTGCACCTTCTCGTCGGGCTGGATCAGATAGGTGTCGGAGACGAGCGGCTGGACTGCCCTGGTCGATGACGACAGCACCTTGAAGCTCATGCCGTGCAGATGGATCGGGTGCGCGTGCGGGGTGAGGTTCTCCATATCGATGATGTAGCTCTGGCCGAGCTTCAGCTCGGCGAGCGGCGCGGTCGGGTCCGGCGTGTCGCCCGGCCACGGCACCTTGTTGATCGCCCAGAAACTGTAGCCGAGCGAGCCGCAAATGCTGTCGACCGCGACGTTTTCCGCCGTAGCGCTCAGCGCCAGCGGAATGCGTTTGGCGCTGGTCAGATCCACCTCCGCCACGGGATTGGCTTCGAGCGGGCCGAGATCGCGCAGGTCATGCTTCAGCGATTTGCCGACCGAGCGCAGCGTCGCCAGGATTTTCGGCTTGGTGCCCCTGACATCGCGCAGGCTGACGATCGCACCCTCCTCGTCGGGCATGCGGATGGCAAGCTCCAGCCGCTGGCCGGGTCCCAGTTGCAAGGCGTCCGGCGCAAAACGCTGCGGCACCGGGTTGCCGTCGAGCGCGATGACTATCGCCTCGGCGCCGTCGACACGGAAGGCATAGATGCGGGTGACGTCGGTGATGGCGGCGCGAAGCCGCACCAGCCCGCCGGCCGGCGCGTCGAATTGCGGCTGCTCGAGCCAATTGGCGGTGCGTACCGTGCCGAAAGTGCCGGCCCTGGCCGCGTCGCGCGGCCTGAACGGCTCGATGAACTGGCCGTCGTCGCCGAGCCGCCAGTCGCGCAGGTTGACGACCATCTCGACATCGAAGACCGGATCGTTCGGGTTCTCGACGACGATCACACCGGTCAGCCCGTGACCCATCTGGATCAGCGTGCTGCAATGCGGATGATACCAGAAGGTGCCGGCGTCTGGCGGCGAGAACGCATAGTCGAAATGGTCGCCCTGATAGACATAGGGCTGCACCATGAACGGCACGCCGTCCATCTTGTTGGGAACGCGAATGCCATGCCAGTGGATGGTCGTCGGATCGTCGATGCCGTTGATCAAACGGGCGGCGAAAGGCTCGCCCTTCCTCATCCTGACGACCGGCGGCGGGCCTGCGTCACCATAGGTCAGCACGTTCTTCGTCGGCGCGCCCTCCATCAGTTGCGCCTGAACGCTTGCGGTCTTCAGAATCAGCGATTCGGGCTTCTGCGCCGCCCAGCCGGCAAATTTGCCGGCGGCGGAGAGGCCGATACCGGCCGCGCCGGCCGCCGCGGCGCCTTGCAGGAGTTTGCGGCGTGTGAGGGCCGACATTCGAATCCCTAAATAGGTGAGTGGCTGCGTCAGCTTTACCACCATTCGCGCGGTTCCCAAACGGACAGATCGCCGCTCCGGATGCCTGTCAATCCGCGACCGCGGCGAGGTGTCCGCCGCCGAAATCCTTGAGCAGCAGTTTCGGCACGGTTTCGCCGATCCGCCGGGTAGCGCTTGGAATTTCGCGGTCGAGACGGGCAAAGCGTGTGCGGCGCCGTGACGGATCGGGAACCGGCACCGCCTCGATGAGCCGCCGCGTGTAGGGATGGCGGGGGTTGGAAAAGACCTGGTCGCGGCTGCCAATCTCGACGATCTGGCCGAGATACATGACGGCGACACGGTCGGAGATGTTCTCGACCACCGCCATGTCATGCGAGATGAAGAGATAGGCGACGCCGAACTCGCGCTGCAGCTCCTTCAAAAGATCGAGCACGCGCGCCTGCACCGAGACGTCGAGCGCAGACACGCTCTCGTCGGCGATGATCAGCTTCGGCCTGAGCGCCAGCGCGCGGGCGATGCAGATGCGCTGCCGCTGGCCGCCCGAGAATTCATGCGGATAGAGCTCCATCTGCGCTGCGGACAGGCCGACCCGCTCGAACAAGGCGGCCACGCGTTCGCGGCGTTCCTGCCTTGAGCCGATGCCGTGGATGAGCAGCGGCTCGGCCACCAGGTCACCGACCCGCATGCGTGGGTCGAGCGAGGCGTAAGGATCCTGGAACACCATCTGCACGTCGCGGCGCACGGCCTTGCGCGCGTCGCCGCCAAGCCCGGAGAGCTCTCGGCCACCGATCGTGACGCCACCCGTATAGGGCACGAGGCCGGCGAGAGCCTTGGCGGTGGTGGATTTGCCGCAGCCGGATTCGCCGACCAGCGCCAGCGTCTCGTTCGGCGCGATCGAAAAGGAGACGCCCTCGACGGCGTGCACCCGCCGGGTGACGCGGCCGAAGAAACCACCATGCAGGTCGAAGCGGACATGGAGGTCGTTCACAACCGCCACCTTGTCCTTCCCGGCCATCTCGTCCGGCTCGCTGGAAGCGCGGCGCCCTGCTCCCGAGCCGATGCGCGGAACGGCGGCGAGGAGCTCCTGCGTGTAGGCGGCCCGCGGCCTGGCGAAAATATCGGCGGTGGCGCCCTCCTCGACCATGCGGCCATTGCGCATGACGATGACGCGGTCGGCCATTTCGGCGACGACGCCCATGTCGTGGGTGATCAGGATGACGCTGGTGCCGTGCTGGCGCTGCAGGTCGCGCAGCAGCTCCAGCACTTCGCCCTGAACCGTCACGTCCAGCGCCGTCGTCGGCTCGTCGGCGATCAGCACGTCGGGCTCGAGCGCCAGCGCCATGGCGATCATCACCCGCTGGCGCATGCCGCCCGACAATTCATGCGGAAACTGCTTCAGCCGGCTTTCGGCCTCGGAGATGCGCACCGCCTGCAGCGCCTCGACCGCGCGCCGTTGCGCCTCTGCATGCGAGAGGCCGGTATGCGCCTCGATCGATTCGGTGAGCTGCCGGCCGATCGACAGCACCGGATTGAGCGAGGTCATCGGCTCCTGGAAGATCATGGCGATGCGGTCGCCGCGAATGTCGCGCATGCGGCGCTCGTCGAGCGCCGTCAGTTCGACGGTACTGCCGTCCTTGTCGAAGAGCCGGATCGTTCCGGCGGCGATGCGGCCGGCCGGCTGCGGCAGGAGCCGCATGATCGCCAGCGCCGTCATCGACTTGCCGGAACCGGACTCGCCGGCGATGCAAAGCGTCTCGCCGCGCCTGAGCGACAGCGACAGGCCGGACACCACCTCACGCTCGCCATCCTCGCCGCGCACGCCGACGGAGAGGCCGGTGATTTCGAGCACCGGCCTCGAGACCGCCTTTGTGGCGGCGTCAGCGTGTTCGTCGACCACGCCTGCGCTCATTCGAAGACGCAGCGCGGGAAGTAGAACGACACCACCCAGTTCGGCATGTCGACGATCTCGCTGATCCGGAGATCGCCGCAGACCGAGACCAGCATATAGGCGTCGACCGGGTCGAGCTTGTAGCGGGCGGACAGCAAGTCGACCATCTGGCTGACGGCCTCCCTGGCCCCGGTCATCAGGTCGGGTCCGATGCCCGTCGTCACCTCATAGCCCTTGGCGTCGAGGTGGCGCGTCACCGGGCCGGGCGTGGTGAAGCGCGGCGTCTTCAGCCGCGCGTCCTTCACGAGGTCGAGCTTGAGCACGACGTCCATCGGGCTCTCGATCGCCGTGCCGCAGACCTCGCCGTCGCCCTGCGCGGCATGTGTGTCGCCGACCGAGAACAGCGCGCCCGCCACTTCTACCGGCAGATAAAGCGTGGTGCCGGCGGCAAGGTCGCGGATGTCGAGATTGCCGCCGACACGCCGCGGCGGCACCACCGAGTGGAGACCCTTTTCGGCCAGTGCGTTGCCGATGGTGCCCGCGAACGGCTTCAGCGGCACGCGTGCGCTCTTGCCGAACAGCGCCGGCTCGAGCGAGGCGGCGTCGTATTTCCAGATGGCGAGTGCCGGTTCCTTGAAGTCGTCGGCAAGCAGGCCGAAGCCCGGGATGTTCGCCGTCCAGCCGAAGCCGGACGGTTTGAACATCTCGATCGTCACCTTCAGCGCGTCGCCCGGCTCGGCGCCCTCGACGAAGATCGGCCCGGTCACGGGGTTGATCTGGCCGAAATCGAGCTTGGCGATATCGGCGACCGTGCTGTCCGCGTTGAGCTGACCGCCGGACGAATCCAGGCACTGGAACTCGATCGTCGAGCCGGGCGCCACCCGCTCGGCCGGGTCGAAGGAATTGTCCCAGCCGAAATGGTGATGGCGCCCGTGGATGGTGTAGTCGCAGTTACTGCACATCTTTCACATACACATTGTCGTAGTTGATCGGGATATGGACCGGGTCGACATAGAGATTGTCGGCGCCGCCCATGCGGGCTGATTTCAGCGTGAAGCGCTGCTCGTTGAAGACCGGCGCCCAGGGCGCGTCCTCCATGATCTTGTCGTAGATCGCGCTCCACATCTTTTCGCGATCGGCTGACTTGGCCGGGTCGACGACGGAATCGGCCTCGGCCGCCTTGGCGTCGAGGTCCTTGTTGCAATACCACGACCAGTTCCAGCCGCCGGGCACGGCGCCGGCGCAGCCGAGGATCGGGCCGTAGAAGTTCGACGGATCCGGGAAGTCGGCGATCCAGGCCATGCCACCCGACCAGATCATCGGCGCGCCGGCCTTGTCGCCGCCGGCGGCAATCACATTGGCCTGGGCGAGCGACTGGATGCTGGCCTTGATGCCGATTGCCGCCAGGTCCTGCTGGATCGCCTGGGCGATGCGCGGATTGGGATCGGTGTTCATGGCGAAGAGCTGCGTCTCGAAGCCGTCGGGATGGCCGGCCTCGGCCAGCAGCGCCTTGGCCTTGGCGACGTCATAGGCGTAGCCCTTGAACGCCTTGTCGTAGCCGGGCATCGAGGGCGGCAGCGGCTGGTTGGCCGGCACCGCGCGGTTGTTGATCATCTGGACGATGCGGTCCTTGTTGATCGCCATGTTGACGGCCTGGCGCACCTTCACATTATCGAATGGCGCCATGGTGGTGTTCATGGTGATGTAGCCGGTGTGCAGCTGACCGCCCACCACGACGCGCGCCTTCTGCTCGGGGTCGCTCATCACCTCCTGGAACTTGGCCGGCGGAATGCCGTCGCCGGGCACGTCGATCTCGCCCTTCTGCAGGCGCAGCAGCGCCACGATCGGCTCCTGGCCGATCTCGAAGGTGATCTTGTCGAGATGCGGCAGGCCCTTGTGCCAGTAGTCGGGATTGCGCTCGAAGACGATGCGCTGGCCGAGCGTCCATTCGGCAAGCTTGAAGGCGCCGGTGCCGACCGGATGCTTGCCGAAGTCGGCGCCGTATTTCTCGACCTCCTCCTTCGGCACGACATGCGAGAAGTTGATCGCCATGACATGCAGGAAGGTGGCGTCCGGCCGGACAAGCTCGAACTTGATCGTATAGGGATCGACCACGGTGACGCCGGAGAGGCTGTCGGCCTTGCCGGCGGCGACATCGTCATAGCCCTTGATCGAGCCGAAGAAGCCGGCGCCCGGGCTCTGCGTCTTCGGATTGGTGACGCGGTCGAGCGAGTATTTGACGTCGTCGGCGGTCATCTCGCGACCGTTGTGGAATTTCACGCCGTGGCGCAGCTTGAAGGTGAAGGTCTTGCCGTCCGGCGAGATCTCGTAGCTTTCGGCGAGGTCGGGCTTGAGCTTGGTGGTGCCCGGCTCATAGTCCATCAATCCGTCGAACAGGCTCTTGATCATCGACCAGTTCTGCCAGTCATAGCCGATCGCCGGATCGAGCGTGGCGACGTCGTCCTTGTAGGTGATGGTGATGGCGCCGCCCTGCTTGACGTTGGGGTCGACCGCGTCGTCGGCGCGCGCGCTTGCCATGCCGAGCATCAGCGCGAGCGCCGATGCCGCCACGGTGGATGCCAGAAATCGTCTCATGTCACTGTTCCCTTTCTCTGGTTGTTGTCGTTGTCATCTCGGTTTGATGCTCATCTCAGTTTGATGCTCACCTCAGTTTGATTCTGGGGTCGATGAAGGGCGCGATGATATCGGCCAAGAGGTTGCCGAGCACGATGGCGAAGGCCGAGACCAGGGTGACGCCCATGATGATCGGGATGTCGACGCGCTGGATGGCCTGCCAGGCAAGCTGGCCGATGCCGGGCCAGCCGAACACGCTTTCGACCACGACGATGCCGCCCATGAAGACGCCGATGTCGATGCCGATCATGGCCACGACCGGCAGGATGGCGTTGGGCAGGGCATGGCGAAACAGGATGGCGCCGCGCGCCAGGCCCTTGGCGCGGGCGGTGCGCATATAGTCCTGGCGCAGCACGTCGATCATCGACGAGCGCATCATGCGCGCGTACCAGCCGGCGCCGAGTATGCCCATGGTCAGCGAGGGCAGCACGAGGTGGCGCCAGGAGCCGTAACCGCCGATCGGGAACCAGCCGAGCCTGACGGCGAAGACGTAGAGCAGGAGCAGGCCAACGACGAATTGCGGCGCCGAGACGCCGACGAAGGAGGCGACCATCAAGGTCTGGTCGGTAGCGGTGCCGCGCTTGACGGCGGCGACCAGTCCCATGGTGAGGCCGATCGCCAGCTCGCACAGGATGGCGCCGACCATCAGAAGCAGGCTCGCCGGCAGCCGCGAGACGATCAGTTCGGTGACTTCCGAACGCTGGATGTAGGAGCGGCCGAGATCGCCGCCGATAAGCCTGGTGAGATAATGCCAGTACTGGACGACGAAGGGCTGGTCGAGGCCGAGCTGTCGGCGGATGTTCTCCACCGTTTCGGGCGTGGCGCTGCGGCCCGCAATCTGGCGCACCGGGTCGGCCGGCAAAAGATAGAGCAGCGCGAAGGTGATCAGCGAGACGCCGAGCAGGATAAGCAGCGACTGGATGAGCCGGCGGCCGAGATAGGCGATCATGACCGGCCTCCCATTACTCTCGCCCTCCCATTATTCCCGCCCTCTCTGCGTCGGGTCGAGGATGTCGCGCAGCGCGTCGCCGATCAGGTTGAAGGCCAGCGCCAGCGCCAGGATGGCGGCGCCGGGGAAGAACACCAGCCAGGGCGCCGCCTGGAAATAGGTCTGGTTCTCGAAGATGATGTTGCCCCAGGAGGCCGTCGGCGGCTGCACGCCGATGCCGAGATAGCTGAGCGTGGCTTCGAGCAGCACCGTGGTCGAGATGCCGAGCGTGCCCCAGACGATGATGGTCGGCAGGAGATGCGGCAGGATGTGGCGGATGAGAATCCGCGGCGCGCTCGCCCCGATCGTGCGCTCGGCATCGATGAACTCGCGCTCGGAGAGCGAGGAGGTTTCGGTGTAGACGACGCGCGCGGTCTGCACCCAGTTGACCAGCGCGATCACCATGGCGACGATCCACAGGCTCGGCTCGAACACCGCGGCCAGGCAGATCGCTAAGAGCAGCGCCGGGAAGGCCATCATCAGGTCGGTGAAGCGCATCAGCGCGCTGCCGATCCAGCCGCGGAAATAACCTGCCGTGACGCCGACCAGCGTGCCGATCAGAAGCGCCACGCCATTGGCGACGATGCCGATGATCAGCGATGTGCGGGCGCCGAACAGGATGCGGGTCAAGAGGTCGCGGCCGAGCAGGTCGGTGCCCAGCCAGAACTTGGCGTTCGGCGGCAAAGGCGAGCCTTCGAGCGTCAGGCCGTCGAACATCTGCTCGTTGGGATCGTAGCCGGTCAGCCATGGCGCGAGGATGGCGCCGGCGACGACGATAGCGACGATGAGGAGCCCGAGCAGCGCCAGCGGCCGCTTGACCAGCCGGCGCCAGACGCCGGCGCGCGGCTTTGCCGGCATGTGGCCAGCCGACGGCAGGTCAGGCGCGATGGGATTGGTCATCGCCGTCCTCTTCTTCCGTCATCGCCACGATGCGCCGCGCTGCTTCCTCGACGCTGATCTGCCAGCTCATCGCCAGCGACCTGAGCTGCGCGTAGGCGCGATCGTCGTCGCCGCCTTTCGACAGGGCCGCGACCGCGCGCACGATGGTCTGGCGCTCGCCGACCCGCTGGCGCAGCGACGCGATCTCGCCGGCGAGTCGTTTTCGCGCCTCGAAACTCTGCCGGGCGATGAGCAGCGCGCTGTAGACGCCGGCGGTGCCCACCGGTTTCAGCAATTGCGCATCGGCGTTGTGCGACAGCGCCCATTCGATGCGGCCCGGCGCTTCCGAGCCGATCAGCGCCACCAGCGGCATCGGCGCCTCGCCGGGCTTCCACGGGAACTGCTCGTCGAAGCCGAGATCGGCGTCGAAGAAGACGAAATCCGCGGCAAGCGCCTCCGCCGGCAACTGCGGCCAGCACTCGATCGCTTCGAGGCCGATCGCCGACAATTGCCTGGTGATCGCCTGCACCGTCGTGTGCGGACGATGCAGCACGAAGGCCTTGGCTCCGCCGAGATTGGGGATGCGCGCGGCGCGGCTCACGACACCACCCTGAGACGCGGCCGGCCGAAGACCTTGGCCGGATCGTAGCGCGACAGATAGGGATCGGGCGCCACCTCTTCCTCGCGGCTCACCACCTCGAAGAAGCCGTCGGCAATGCGCCCGATGAGCACCGGCAAGGTTGCATGCTGAGTGTTCGGATCGATGGCGATCGGCCCCAGCCGCGTCGCGAAGCGGCGTTCAGCGAAGGCTTTCGAGAATTCCGCCGGGCCGGCGTCGGGATTGCCGGAAAGCACGTCCGCCATCACTTGCACCGAGGCATAGGCGGAGGCCTCGAAGGACGAGGCGAAGGCAGCCGGGCGCGGCGCGAAATAGGGCCCGGCCGACAGATGACCCTTGCCGGTCTCGCCGATCGCCGGCAGTTCGGCCTCGGTGAGATTGCACGAGACCACCGGGCAGGCGTCAGGCTTGAAGGCGGCATCCTCGCGTCCCAGCTCGCGATAGGCGGTGAGGAAAGCGTAGGACGAGGTGCCGATCAGGTTGTTCAGGATGAAGTTCGGCCGCGTGACGCGGATCTCCTCGATCAGGCGCGAAACATCGGTCTCGCCGATACGCAGATAGCGTTCGCCGAGCACCTTGCCGCCGGCGTCGGCGATCAGGTCGCGGGCGACGCGGTTCATCTCCCAGCCCCAGATGTAGTTGGAGCCGAGCAGGAAGCCGTTGGCGCCGAAACGCGGCGCGACATGGGCCATCAGCGGCACCAGATGCTGGTTCGGGCAGGCATGCATGTAGACGACATGCTCGTTGGCCTCGAAGCCTTCATACGGGCAGGCATACCAGAGCATGCCGCCCGCCTTCTCCAGCACGGGAATTGTCTCCTTGCGGCTCCAGGAGGTGATGCAGCCGACGACATGGCGGGCGCTGCTGGTGCGGAAAATGTCCTCGCAGAGCGTCGCGTAGCGGTCGGCATTGCTTTGCGGATCGCGCTCGACCGGAACGAGCTCGATCGTCTGCGCGCGATCAGCGTTGATGTCGGCGATCGCCCGCATCGCGCCCAGCCGGCAGGCGTCGGAGACGAGCTGATAGCTGCCTGACCGGGAGTAAAGGACGCCGATCTCGATACGTCGCTTCAAGCGAGGCTCCAAAAATGAAAAAGCCCCGCAGCCAGCGCCGGATGGGCGAGGCATACGAGGCATTCTTGCCGCCCGGCGACCAAGGCCGGTATTTTCGCGGGCTACCCTATTCCGTACCGTCCATCAGTCAAGCCTGAAAGTTTGAGTGGCCTGCGGGGCCATTCAGCAAAATTCTCACTGCTCATTTCGGTGAAATCAGCGCAACGCTGGCGATTGGCTGGAGCCTCCCCAACCTCGTCATTCCAGGGCGGAGCAGCCGCGAAGCGGCGTCGCGGAGACCCTGGAATCCATTCCGTGACCCTGATCGTAGAACGCAGCGGAGCAGATCTGCACCGCCGCGGGGCTCATACGTCACGGAATGGATCCTC
>CCNB01000046.1:83347-91022 GCA_000824785.1 Mesorhizobium plurifarium
CTCCGCCCGTGGATGACGATCGCGATGGGGTGTTTCGGCCAATCTCCAACGCATGCCACCTCCCAATGCAAACAGAGCCGACGGTCAAAATCCCAATGCGGGAACTAGTCCCGCACACTGAAGGCGAAGGGGGCTGTGCGGCTCGGGCGCGAACCCAGTTCCGGCGGTGGAGCAGGCAGAGTTGCTCCTTGAAGAATAGCAAGCGCCGCTCGGTCCAGATCGGCATCACCGGACGACTGGGCTAGCCTTGCAGAAAGGACTCGCCCGGAAGCATCGACAGTGAAGGTCACCAAGACATTCCCTTCCGCCCGGCGCGCCCTTGCTGCGCTTGGGTATCGCTTATGCCGATTGAGCCAGGCTCTGAGCTTTGCGTCCCAATTCCTGGAATTACCAGATCCCCCCTGTGTTGCAGACGATTTGGGCGCCGCGGCTTTCGCCGCCGCCTTGGCGTCGATGCTGGCGGTGATCGTCGCCCTGGGCGGTGGCGCCTTTTCCTTCCTGACCCGTTCCTTCGGCTTTTCGACCGGCTTCTTCTCGGCCTTCTTCCCGGGTTCGGCCGGCTTCTGCGTCTTCGCTTTGGTTTCCACCGGTTTCGGTTCCGGCAGCGGAATGACGACATCGGGCGCGATCGCCTCGACAGGGTCGGGCACGACCTCATCCAGCTGTGGCTGCTCGCTCAGCGCGGCAACCGCCGCTGGAGGGGCCTGCTCAGCCTCTTGCATGTCGTTGGCATCGGATGGCCGTTCGGTGACGGGCTCCGCCTGTTCCACTGCCGGCGCCGGATCGATCACCGGTTTTGCCTCGACGGGCTTTTCCGCCTCCTCCGCCGCATCGGGTGGCTCCGGTGTCACCGTGTCCAGCATCGCCGTCTCTTGCGGCGCGGCGGGCGCGACGACCAGCGGCGCCATCTCGACCGCCAGCGCCGGCGGCGGACCACCGTCGGGCATGTCGGCGAAGCTCAAATTCTGCACCGCATAGGCGACGGCCACATGCGCGGCCAGGATGATCGCGGCCGCGCTCGTCCACAGGCCGGCCTCACGCGCGCCGAAGCGCTGCTGGGAAACGCGGGAAAGAGCGGCGACCGTCATGGCGCCGCGCTTCCGCCCGGCGCGGGGGAGGGGTTGGCGCCGGCGGCGGGCATTCCAGGCGCGGCCTGCCCGCCGCCGCCGGTGGTTTCGAGGCCGACGAGCGCGACCTTGAGGTAGCCGGCGGCGCGCAAAAGGTTCATCACCTCCATCAGGTCGCCATAGCCGACTTTTCTGTCGGCGCGCAGGAAGATGCGCGTCTGCCTGTCGCCCTTGGTGCGGGTGTCGAGCACGCCGGCGAAGGCCGGACGCGGCACGCTGTCATTGCCGATCGCCAGCGAGAGGTCGCTTTTCAGCGTCAGGAACAAAGGCGTCTCGGGTCGCGGCGCCGGCGTCGCCGTCGATCCGGGCAGGTCGACATTGACATCGACGGTCGCGAGCGGCGCCGCGACCATGAAGATGATCAGAAGCACCAGGATGACGTCGATGAACGGCGTGACATTGATGTCGTGGGCCTCCTCGAGGTCGTCGCCGACAGTCTCGCGAATGCGCGCCGCCATCGCCGCTACTCCGCCGCCATCGCGGTTGCCGGCGGCACCGTGCGGAAATCGAGGTCGCGGCTGACCAGCCGCTCGACGCCGGCGGAAGCGTCGGCGAGAATCTGCCTGTAGCCGGCTATCGAGCGCGCGAAGACGTTGTAGATGACGACCGCCGGAATGGCCGCGACCAGGCCCATCGCGGTCGCAAGCAGCGCCTCGGCGATGCCCGGCGCCACCACGGCGAGGTTGGTGGTCTGCGCCTGCGAGATGCCGATGAAGGCGTTCATGATGCCCCAAACGGTCCCGAACAGGCCGACGAAGGGCGCCGTCGAGCCGATGGTGGCGAGCAGGCCGGTGCCGCGCGACATGCGCCGGGAAGCGGCCGCCTCGATGCGCGAAAGCCTGGAGGCGACGCGCTCCTTCAGTCCGTCGCCGGAGGCGTGGTCGAGCGCGCCGGCCGAAAGCGCCCGTTCTTCTTCCGCCGCCCGCACCAGAAGCGCGCCCGGGCCGCCGCTGTGGCCGAGCTCGCGGCGGGCCTGCATCAGCGTCGCGGCATTGCCGATCGCATCGGCGGCGCGGCGCGCCCTCAGCTTGCCGCCGAAGACTTCCAGCGATTTGGCGAGCCAGATCGTCCAGGTGACGAGGGACGCGAAGGCCAGCCCGACCATCACCGCCTTCACGACGATATCGGCATTCATGAACATGCCCCAGGGCGACAGGTCATGCGGCAGCGCCAGTGAGGCGGAAGGCTCTTGGCCGGCGGCGGGCGCCTGCGCGGCCGGTGCTTGCGTGACCGGGGCGATCGTTGCTCGCGGGGCCTGGTCGGCCGGAGCCTGCACCGGGGGTGCCACCGACTCCTTCACCGGCGCTTGAACTGCCGGTTGCTCCTGCGCCTTGGCGATGCCGGCCGAAAGAATGAGGGACGCGGCCAGCGCCGCGAAAAGATCGTTCCGGGACAAGGCTCGTCCTCGCTTCATCATCGCAATGCGGTGGCCGCCGTGCATACCATCCAGACGCCAAGCGGCCATGCCGGTTGACTATGAAACATGACATTACGAGTCAACTATAAAGATGATTGTGTGGGTCAACAATTCACGATGCGCCGATGCCCGCCTGGCTACGCTGCGGGCCTGGACCGCAGGTCGGTTGCCGGGCACGATGCGCATGGAGCAACCAATTTTTGGTTTGTGCGCCATCGCGGACGGAAAAACCGCTATGCACTTTTCCTGGAATTGCTCGAAAGCAGGCGGCCGATGATCAAGGCGATACCCTTCGACTTTCCCTATGACGGCAGGCTGGAACCGCAGCACACGGCGCTGCTGGCGATCGACCTACAGGAGGATTTCCTGTCGCCGACCGGGTACTTCGCCAGGAAAGGCTACGATCCTTCGCCGCTGCGAGCCATCCTGCCGGCGGTCAACCGGCTGATCGGCGCGGCGCGCGCCGCCGGGCTCACCATCATCCACACCAGGCAGGGCTACCGAGCCGACATGGCCGACATGACGCCTTACGAAAAATGGCGCCGCAAGCGGGCCGGCCTCGACGGCACCGATGTCCTGTTGCGCTCCGGCCCGGGCTTCCAGATCTCCGCCGACATCGACGTTGCGCCGCAGGACATCATCATCGACAAGACCTGCAACAGCGCCTTCACCTATACGGACCTGGAGCTCGTTTTGCGCGCGCAGGACATAACGCACCTCCTGTTCACCGGCTGCACGACGGATGTGTGCGTGCACACCACATTGCGCGAGGCCTGCGACCGCAACTTCCAGTGCCTGACGATTTCGGACGCCTGCGCCGGCGGCGACCGATATGCGCATGAAGCCGCGCTGCATATGGTGACGGTCGAGGACGGCGTCTTCGGCGCGCTGGCGGACTCGGAGGCCGTCATCGCCGCGTTGCGGCAGCTCGCGGGCGCGGCGCGCTGAAGATATCGGCGTCACCCGGGTCACCGAGTTCCGGCCAGCCGATATCCTTGCGGATGTCGAGCGGCAGCAGATAGAGCGTCCGCGCCGCCCGGTAGCGGGCACGGGTTGCGGCGTATCCGGCCGCGATGCGAGCGATGGATGACAGAATCGACATGTGCTTCTCCCTTGGCTGATGCCGGTGTTCGCAAACCTCGGCACTCGCCAAGACGAAAGACGGATGCGTTTCGGAACGGTGAGCAGAAATTTTTCCCGACCGACGTTCGAAATGTCCCGAGGCGGCGCCTCGGCCGGACCAAATTCATTGCCCGCCAAAAAATTTTCGTCCTGCCGTTCCGTTTCCGGTTCCGGCTTCGTCTTGAGGGTCGTAACAGGTGGGAGAGCCGCGACGGCCTCCGCCATCAGGACAAACGGAGCCAAGCCATGTCGACCACAGTGACCCTGATCAACATCTTCACCGCCAAGCCGGGCAAGCAGCAGGAACTCGCCAAGACGCTTGCCGAGGGCACGCGGAACTTCTTCAGCAAGCAGCCGGGCTCGCTGTCGTCGTCCGTGGTCGTCGGCGGCGACGGCAGCAAGGTCGCCAACATCTCGCAATGGCGTTCGTCGGAAGACATCGCGGCCTTCCGCAGCGATCCGCGCTTCGCCGATTACATGAAGAGCATCGTCGAGCTCGCCGCCGGCGAGAGCATGATGGGCCGCACGACCTATTCCCATACGGGCGGTGTTGAAAACTGAAGCAATTCCAGGAAAAGTGCGCAGCGGTTTTCCGTCAGGAATTGCGTCAAACAAAGGTAGAGGACGCGTGACCGGTTCGCAGGATCAGTCCGTTGCGGCGACCGAAACCAGGCTTCGCGCCTTCGAGCGCGAGGCTGCCGGCCTAAGGGCCAAGCTGCATCGCTACGCTTCGCGCATGGTCGGTTCGGTCATCGATGGCGAAGACATCGTGCAGGAAGCCTTGGCCAAAGGCTTTGTGGCGATCAGGAATGGCGACATGCCCGACAGGACCGAACCCTGGCTTTTTCGCATCGCGCACAATGCGGCGCTGGATTTCCTGCGCAAGCGGGCCCGCTCGCGTGGGCGCGAAAGCGAGGTCGAGCTCGACACGATCGCCGACGAGAATTCGGTGCTGGACGCGCGCATCGCCACCGAGGCGAGCCTTGCCGAACTGATGCAGCTGCCGCCTGCGCAAAGATGCGCGGTGGTGCTGAAGGATGTGCTGGGACACAGCCTGGAGGAGATCGGCGACATCCTCGAAACCTCGGATACGGCAATCAAGGGGGCGCTGCAGCGGGGCCGCGAGAGCCTGCGCAAGCTTACGGCCGCGCCACGTACGGTATCACCCCGCCCGACGCTCGACCGGGACGAAGTCCGCCGCCTCGGCGACTATGTGGCTGCCTTCAACGCCAGGGATTTTGACGTTTTGCGCGGGCTTTTGGCCGAGGACGTCAAGCTGGAGCTGGTCAACCGCTTGCGCGCCGACGGCAAGGCATATGTCGGCAATTATTTCGGCCGCTATGCCGACGAAACGCATTGGCATTTCACGACCGGCCTTGTCGAAGGCCGGCCCGCCATCCTCGTCACCAGTCCGGAGCATCCGGACGGGCCGCCGCGCTACTTCATCCTTATCGATTGGGAGAACGGCCGGATCGCCGGCATCCGCGACTTCCTGTTCGCGGATTATGTGATGGACGGCCTGGATTACTCCGATGTGAAGTGACTTCTGGGCATCGTGCTAAGGCGCGTCGCGATCTTTCAGATTCGCTCCATGCGCTTTAGGTTTTTTGATTTTGCGCATGTCTTTATCCCGAAACCGGTTCCCACTTTCGGGAGACATGCTTTAGCCCGCGCGGTGCTCGGCAAAGGAGGTCGCGGCAAACGCACCCGGTTGCGGGATCTCCACCTCGCGGCGCGCCAGGGAATTGGCGACCAGCGTGATCGTCTCGCGCCCGATGCGGGCGATCTCGCCTGGGCGGTCGATGCCTCCGATCATGAACTCCTCGATGCCGAGCGCGGCATAGGGCAAAAGCGCCAGGGCAATCCGCGCCGGCGGCCCGGCGATCTCGACCGCCTTGTGGTCAGGGGTTCCGCTCCAGCCATCCGCGTGGATACGCACCGGCAGCGCGAAGCGCAGCCTGCCGCCGCGGCCATGTTCCGCCGCGGCGCCACGCGCACGCTCCATCAATTGCCGCACCTCGTCGGGCGAGCCGGCAGCCAGCTCGAAGACATCGGCATGCTTGCCGGCGACCTTCAGCGCGGTGCCCGACTGGCCCCCAAGCCGGATGACGAGATCGGCGCCATGCGGGCCCTTGCGCGGCACGAAACCGCCGCGGACACTGTAGAAGGCGCCTTCATGGTCGAAGGGCCTGTCGTTCGACCACAGGCGCTTCAACAGCACCAGATATTCGTCGATGCGCTGCCACACCACGCCGTGGCCGACCGGCCGCGCCTCGGCATCGCTGTCTTCCAGCGGCTCGCTCAGCATGCGCAGCGACAGGCGGCCGCCGCCTCTGCGATCGAGCGCCGCGAGCTGCCTTGCCGCCACCGTCGGCTCGATCACGCCGGCCCAATGCGTCAGCACCACCTCAAGCGAGCCGGTGCGGTCCAGCGTCTGCGCGGCGATGTCCATATTGGTGAGCAGTCCGGCCGGATCGTCCACCACCAGCTTGCGAAAGCCGGCATCCTCGATCAGCGACAATTTGGTCGCGGTTTCGGCGAAATCGTAGAAGAAGCTGCCATTGGCAGGCTTTCCGGGAACATGCGTGAACTCGATCGCCATTGCCATCTCCTCCATCACGTCGGCTTGCCCCGCTCCAAAGCCTTTTGAACCAAATCCAAGACGCGGACGCGCAAAGACGCCCCGGCGCTCGGCCAGTTTTCCACTCCGGTTACTCAACTCAGATTGTTTGACGGCGGGTCTCGGCCCGCCTTGGGTCAGGGGATCAGCCCCAGGACCACCGCGCCGGTGAACACGAATGCAAGCGCGAAGACGAGATAGGCGAAGGTGCCGCCATAGGCGGGCCTCCAGCTCTGGTCGGCTGTCAGCCTCTGCCCCTTGCGGGCGGTCTGAGCGTTCTGGATATAGGACATATCGGCCTCCGTCGCGGCCATTAATCTATAAAGTTAGTAGACTTTGTCGATTGCTATTTTCGAGCAGTTTCTGGAACGAATTTTTTAAAACAGGACAGATCGTGGTTTTTCATACTCGCAACGCAGGCGATGCAGCCGATGTGAGAACATAGGCAATCAGGCCGAGCGGCCTGAAAATCGAGCGTTTTCGCGGCGTTCACAGGCACAATGTCCAATCGCTCGAACGCTCTTGGCCGCCTCGCGCATGACGGATAGCATCGCTTGGGCCGATATGAGCGGCACTGAAGGAGCAAAAAGAATGGGTGGAAGGCTGGCGGGCAAGGTGGCCATCGTTTCGGGTGGAGCGACGGGCATGGGTGGGGCGGCGTCGGAGCTGTTCGCCGCCGAGGGCGCCAAGGTGGCGATCATCGACCGCAATGGCGAGGCGGCCGGCAAGACCGCGGCGGCGATTCGTGCGCGGGGCCATGTGGCGGAGCATTTCGTGGCCGACGTCTCGGACGAGGCGCAGGTCGAGGCGGCGGTGAAGGCGGCGACGGACAAGCTCGGTCCGGTTACGGTGCTGTTCAACCATGCCGGGACGATCGTCATCAAACCGTTCCTGGAGACGACGCTGCAGGAATGGGACTGGCTGCATGCCGTCAACGTCCGCTCGATGTTCCTGATGACCCGGGCCGTGCTGCCCGGCATGATCGCCGCCGGCGGCGGCTCGATCGTCTGCACCTCGTCGATCTCGGCCGTGGCGGCGACGCCGAACGAAGTGCTCTATGACACCACCAAGGGCGCCTGCCACATGTTCGCGCGCGCCATTGCGGTGGAATTCCGCGACCGAAACATCCGCTGCAACGCCGTCTGCCCCGGCTTCATCCGCACGCCGCACGGCCTGCGCGAGGTGGCCGATCTCGGCAAGCTCGGCGTCGATGTTTCCGACGCCGCCATGGCCGCGCAGCAGGGCCGCATCGGCGAGCCGGAGGAAGTGGCGAAGGCGGCGCTGTTCCTGGCCAGCGACGAATCGAGCTTCGTCAACGGCGCGCATCTGTTCGTCGACAACGCGTTCACGGCGATTTGAGGCGGGCTCCAGTTCCTCGCCCCACGAAAG
>CCNB01000046.1:91032-100744 GCA_000824785.1 Mesorhizobium plurifarium
GGGGGGGGGGGGGGGGGACGCCCTACGTGAAGCCGGAGCCGGCTGAGAATTCGGCGCAAACGCGGCGCCGAAAGAGCAACCATTCGACCGTCGGCGCAGCCCCCTCTCCGTTCGCTTCGCGGCCACCTCTCCCCACTTTCGTGGGGCGAGGAATCCGAGCCTACCGCTCCTCCCTCCGGAACGGCTTCAGCAGCGCCGAGGGTGCCACCGCATTGCGCGACATGAAGGCCATGGCGACGATCGTGAAGATGAAGGGCAGCATCAGGAAGGCTTCGTAGGGGATGTGGCCGAGGCCGCTCGCCTGCATCCGGAGCTGCAGCGCGTCGACGAAGGCGAAGAGCAGCGCCGCGCCCGCCGAGCGCCACGGATCCCAGCGGCCGAACACGACCAAAGCGATCGCCACCCAGCCGCGCCCGGAGACCACGCCGAAGGTGAAGGCGTTGAACTGCGCCATGGTGAGGAAGGCGCCGGCAAGCCCCATCAGTGCGCCTCCGAGGATCACCGCCTGGAAGCGCGTGGCGATCACACTGACGCCGGCCGAGTCCGCCGCGCGCGGGTTCTCGCCGACCATGCGCACCGACAGGCCCCAGGGCGTGCGGTAGAGCACGAAAGCGGCGAGCGGGACGGCGATGATCGCCAGATAGACCAGCGTGAACTGGTTGAACACCGCAGGCCCGAGCACCGGAATGTCGGCCAGCAGCGGGATCGGCACGGGCTTGAAGCCGTCGATGCTCGGCGGCACCGATTGCTGGCCGAAGATCAGCCGGTAGAGGAAATATGCAAGGCCGGATGAGAACAAAGTCACCCCGATGCCGCAGACATGCTGGCTGAGCCCCAGCGCCACGGTGAACAGCGCATGCAGCGCGCCCATCAGCGCGCCGACAAGCACGGCCACCAGCACGCCCAGCCACAGGCTGCCGCTCAGGCTGGCGGCGGTGAAGCCCGCCATCGCCGAAAGCAGCATGATGCCCTCGATGCCGAGATTGAGCACGCCGGCACGCTCGGAAAACATTTCGCCCAGCGTCGCGAAGGCCAAGGGCGTGGCAATGCGGATGATGGCGGCGAGGAAGCCGACCTGGAAGATCTGCTCGAACACCGCGCTCATGTCTGCGCTCCCACGCGGCGGATGCGGTAAGCGGTGAAGAGCAGCGCCACCAGCATGGAAAGCAATGCGGTTCCCTGAATAACGTCGCTGAGGAAAGCCGGCACGCCGGTGGCGCGCGACATCGCCTCGGCCCCGGTCATGACGGCGGCAAGGAAGAGCGCCGCCGGCACGACGCCGAGCGGGTTGAGCCTGGCCAGCATCGCGACGACGATGCCGGAATAGCCGTAGCCCGGCGAGATGTCGCTCATCACCTGGAAGTGCACGCCGCCGACCTCGCCGACACCGGCAAGCCCGGCCAGCGCGCCGGAAAGCAGCGCGGTGGATATGAGCACGCGCTGCACGTTGATGCCGCCATAGCGCGCCGCTTCCGGATTCTCGCCGGTGACGCGGATGCGGAAGCCGAGCGTGGTGCGCGCGATCAGGAACCAGCACAGCGGCGCCGCGATCAGCGCGACGAAGACGCCGAGATGCAGTCGCGTGCCTTCGATCAGCACGGGGAAATTGGCCGAATCCTCGATCGGCGGCGAGATCGGGTAACCGGAGAAGGTGTCTTTCCAAGGCCCCTCGATCAGCGCCATCAGCGCGTAGTAGATGACCGAGTTGAGCAACAGCGAGCTGACCACGTCGTCGACCTTGAACTTGACTCTGAGCGTCGCCGGGACCAGCGCGACGAGAGCGCCGGCGGCGGCGCCCACCAGCGCCATCAACAGCATGGCGAGATAGCCCGGCATCGGGATCGCGCCGACGAAGCAGCTCGCCACCGCGCCGGCCAGCAACTGGCCCTCGGCGCCGATGTTCCAGAATTTGGCGCGGAAGGCGATCGCCACCGCGAGGCCGGTGAAGATCATCGGGGCGGCGCGCACCAGCGTCTCGGTGATGGCGTAGCTGTCGCCGAGCGAGGCGGACAGCATCACGCCATAGGCCTCGATGACGCCGGCGCCGGCTACGGCGATGAGCCCACTGCAGAGCACCAGCGTAACGGCGATCGCGATGAGGGGGAGGGCCAGATTGAACCAGGCGGGCGTCGAGGTGCGGGCTTCGAGGCGAAACATCAGGCTGCCTCCTCGGTGTGCCCGGCGCCGGTCATCATCAGGCCGAGCCTTGCGATGGTGGCATCGGCGCTGGGAAGCGTGCCGGCGATGCGGCCCTCATACATCACGGCGATGCGATCCGAGAGCATCAGCAACTCCTCGAGGTCCTCGCCGATGACGATGATGCCGCAGCCTCTGGCGCGCATGGCGAGGAATTTCTCGTGGATGAAGCGGGCGGCGCCGATGTCGAGGCCGCGCGTCGGCTGCGAGACGATCAGCACCTTGGGATCGAAAGCAAGCTCGCGCGCCAGCAGCGCCTTCTGCAGGTTGCCGCCGGAGAGCGCGCCGGCGCGCACCATCGGGCCGGGGCAGCGTATGTCGTAGGCCTTGATCTGTTCCTCAGCGAAGGCGCGGATCGCGGTTGGATTGAGCAGGCCCTTGCGGCTGAAGGCCTCGGTGCCGATGCGCGGCAGCACCATGGAGTCGGCCAAAGGCAGGTTGGTCACCAGGCCGGTCGTCATGCGGTCCTCCGGGATGCGGCCGAGGCCGAGCGCCTGCAATTCGCGCGGGGAGAATTGCGCAACTATTTTGCCGGCTATCGTCATCGCGCCGGTCTTGGGCGGCAGCATGCCGGAAATGACGTCGGCCAGCGCGCGCTGGCCGTTGCCGGAGACGCCGGCGATGCCGAGGATCTCGCCGGCGCGGACGAAAAGCGAGACGTCGCGCAGCGGCGTGCCGGCATGGCCCGAGGTGGAGATGCCGTCGAGCGTCAGCACGGAAGCGCCAGGTGTCGAGGCTTCCCTGACCGGCGGGACGATTTCGTGGCCGCACATCAGCTTCGCCATCTCGGCCGAGGTCGTTTGCGCCGGATGATCGACGAGACCGGCGACCTTGCCGTGGCGCAGCACGACGCAGCGATGGGTGAGCGCACGGACCTCGTTCAACTTGTGCGAGATGAAGATGATACCCAGTCCTTGCGCCGCCATCGAGCGCAGGGCGGCGAACAGGCCGTCGACCTCCGAAGGCGCCAGCACGGCCGTCGGCTCGTCGAGGATCAAAAGCTTCGCGCCGCGAAACAGCGCCTTGATGATTTCCAGCCGCTGCTGCTCGCCGACCGACAAAGCCGAAACCGGCAGGTTCGGATCGAGGCTCAGCCCGTACTGCCGGCTGATCTCGGTGAGCCGCGCCAGCCCGCCGGCGCGGTCGATCCGGCCCGACCTGCCGGGAATGCCGATCAGGAGGTTCTCCAGCACCGTGAGGCGCGGCGCGAGGTGAAAATGCTGGTGCACCATGCCGATGCCGGCGGCGAGCGCATCGGCGGAATTGTGGATGGAGACAGGCTTGCCCTCGACCATGATCTCGCCCGCATCCGGCGCATAGGCGCCGAACAGCACGTTCATCAGCGTCGTCTTGCCGGCGCCGTTCTCGCCCAAGAGGCCGAGGATCTCGCCGGGCGCGACGCTGAGGTCGACGGCCTCGTTCGCCTTGACGGCGCCGAAGCTCTTGGTGATGCCGCGCATTTCGATGAGTGGGGCGGACAAGGGGATACTCCTGGTAACCCTCCCCCTCGAGGGGAGGGTGCCGAGCGAAGCGAGGCGGGAGGGGTCACCTCAACCGCCTCGACCTATGACTTAGAAAGATGGAGCGCGTCGCGGGCGACCCCTCCTGGCCCTGCGGGCCACCCTCCCCTCAAGGGGGAGGGGAACGCCGGCATCAATCCGAAACCGGCGTGTTCTCGTCGACGTCGACGCGGAAATTGCCTTCGAGGATCTCGGCCTTCTTCTTCTCGACCAGGTCCTTGACCTCCGCCGGCAGCGTCTTGTCGAATTTGTGGTAGGGCGCGAGATAGGAGCCGCCCTTGGCCATGCGCGAGAAATCGCCATAGTCCTGCGCGGTGAAGACGCCGGCCTTGACCAGCTTGATCGCCTGCTCGACCGTCGGATACATGTCCCAGACCGGGCCAGTGATGACGGTGTCGGGGCCGAGGCTCGACTGGTCGGACATGTTGGAGATGGCGAGAATCTTCTTCTCCACCGCCGCCTCGATGACGCCGAAGCGCTCGGCATAGATGACGTCGACGCCGGCGTCGATCTGCGCCACCGCCGCTTCCTTGGCCTTGGGCGGATCGAAGAAGGAACCGATGAAGGCGACCTTCTTCTTGACGTTCGGGTTGACCTCCTTGGCGCCGGCGAAGAAGGCGTTGACCAGACGGTTCACTTCCGGAATGCCCATCGCCGCGACGGCGCCGACGGTGCCCGACTTCGACATCTTTCCGGCGATCATGCCGGAAAGATAGGCGGGCTCATGGATCCAGTTGTCGAAGACGCCGAAATTGGGTTCGGCCGGGCCGGCGCCGGAGCCGAACAGCCAGGCCGTTTTCGGGAACTGCTTGGCCGTGCGGCGCGATTCGCGCTCGGCGGCAAAAGCGTCACCCAGCACCAGCTGGTAGCCCCCTTGAGCATATTCGCGCATCACGCGGCTGAAGTCGGCGGTCTGCACCTTCTCCGACCATTTGTAGTCGATGCCCAGCTCCTTCTGCGCCTTCAGCAAGGCGACATGGATCTGGTTGTCCCATGGTTCCTCGATCGGCGTGGCGAAGATCGCCGCCACCTTCAGCTTCTTGTCCTTGGCGAAGGCCGCGCCGGGCAGCGCCGCCACCGCGAGGCCGAGCGCGCCGAGTTCCAGCACGCTGCGCCGCGACAGGCCGGCGCGTTGCGTTTTGCTATGGTCGTTTTCCATTGAAGTGCCCCTCTGTTCGACAGCCGTGTCGAGCCGGCCGTTCCAAAAATGTCAGACGCACAGGACTATGGAACGGCGCCTGAGATTTGTCCACATGGTCAAATTTGGTGAGTGGTCGCTGTGTGGAAGCCGGGAACGCCGGCGGGACAGCGCCGCCCTCGGCATCTGGAGACGGGCGAGGGCTGACGAAGGCCGGTCCCGTCTAGTTGTCCACCCGACCGAAAGGCGGCACGTCGCCGATCACCTCGCGCTTGTCCTTGCCGCAAGTGAAGGTTTTCGCCTTCTCGTCGGCAAGCTTGCGCGCCAGGTCGTTGGCCTGCGCGTTGCCGGTGGCCAAAACCAGGCCGATCGTACAGCCCTGATGCTCTTCCGGCTGCGCCACCTTGGCGACGACCAGCACCTCGATCGACTTCTTCTCGTCCTCGGGATTGCTGACCGAGCGGCGGTGGATCGCGGCGAAGGGGATGGCGATGTCGCCATTGGTCTCGATCCGCCATTCCACCTTCGGGCCGGAGCCGTTGAAGGCGGTGAAGCTCTCCCAGACCGCGGTCATGTCGTCGGACGGAAAGCCGTAATAGACGGATTCGCGCGCGTCGTCGTAGCCGACCAGCACCGGATAGCCGCGATAGCCCGAGCAGACGAGGCTCGCCCAGTCGCCATCGCCTTCCGCTGCCTGCGCATAGGTCACGCAATCCTTCTTCCAGTCGAGATCGGTATAAGCGCTGGAGATGTCGCCGGCCTGGGCCGCCTGGCAGAAACCGGCGAGGGCAAGCGGGATCAGAAGAGCACGCATCAATGGCAACTCCGTTTCGAGTTGCCGGAAGCGTAACGCCGTCCGCTATTTCTTCAAGCTGGCTTCGATCAGGAGGTCGGCGTTACGAGCGACGGCCGCCGCCGGTCCGCCCAGGCCGAAAAGCTGGCCGCTGATGTAAGCGCCCTCAATGAGAAGCAGCAGGCCGTCCCCCAGCGTGTCGGAATCGGCGGCGCCCATCGCGGCCGCCATGGCGCGCAGGCGCCGGCGCAGCTCTATCTTGTTGTTCTCGCTCACCACCCGCGCGGGATGCCCGCGCTCGGGGTATTCCACCGCCGCGTTGGTCATGCCGCAGCCGCGGTAATCCGGCTTTTGCGTGCGTTTGCCGACGCGGGTCAGGAAAGCGATGATCTGGGCGCGCGGATTGCCCGGATGGGCGTCGACGGCCTCGTCGAAGCGCTCCCAGAATTCCAGGTCGTATTTGCGCAGATAGGAGGCGGCGAGTTCGTCCTTGGACGGAAAGCTGCGATAGAGGCTCGGCTTGGTGACGCCGGCGCGCTTGACGATCTCGTCGACGCCGATCGCCCGAATGCCCTCGCGATAAAAAAGGTCGCGCGCCACGTCCAGGATCTTGTCCGCCGCCTTCGGGGCGGGGGCCGCGTTCGACGACACTTCAATTTTATTGTCCGATGGCATTCAAACAACTCGCTTGACAATGTTACTGACCGGTACGTATGTATGGCGCCATCCCACTGCAACGTACCGGTTAGTAACATGATAGCCCAGTCCCGTCCGTTTGGCCAGCGCTACGCATTCGTCGTCGTTGCCGTGATTTTCCTCTGCCTGCTGATTGCGGCCGGGCTTCGCTCGGCGCCTTCGGTGATGATGGTTCCGCTGGAGGAAAGCTTCGGCTGGCGCCGCGACGTCACCTCCTGGGCGGCCAGCGTCGGCATCCTGCTCTATGGGCTGACGGGTCCCTTCGCGGCGGCGCTGATGGAACGCATTGGGCTCCGCCGCACGCTGCTTGGCGCGCTGCTGGTGATGTCGGGCTCGACCGCGCTCAGCCTGTTCATGACGCAGCCCTGGCATCTCTTCCTCACCTGGGGCGTGTTTTCCGGTATCGGCTCTGGCGCGGTGGCGAGCGTGCTTGGCGCCACCATCGTCAACCGCTGGTTCAAGACCAATCGCGGCCTGATGATGGGCCTGATGTCGGCCTCCAGCGCCACCGGCATGCTGGTGTTCCTGCCCGTGATCGCCTCGCTGGCGCAAAGCGGCGGCTGGAAGCCTGTGGCGATTGCGGTAGCCCTCGCCACTGCGGCGCTGATCCCGCTTGTTCTGCTGCTCGTGCCGGAACGCCCTTCCTCGATCGGCCAGGTCCGTTACGGCGCCGATGCGAACGACGTTCCGCCGGTGTCGCCGGCATCGCAGGGCAATTTTCTGGCGCATACGCTGAACACGCTGCGCCGCGCGGCGGGCACCCGGGTGTTCTGGTACCTGTTCGCCACCTTCTTCGTCTGCGGCTTCACCACCAACGGTCTCGTCGGCACGCATCTCATCGCCTTCTGCGGCGATATGGGCATCGGCGAGGTTCAGGCCGCCGGGCTGTTGTCGATGATGGGCATTTTCGACCTGATCGGCACGACGCTGTCCGGTTGGCTCACCGACCGTTTCGATCCGCGCAAGCTGCTCGGCGTCTATTACGCCGTGCGCGGCCTATCGCTGATCTACCTGCCTTATTCCGGCTTCTCGGCGACCAGCCTGGTCATCTTCGCTGTACTCTATGGGCTCGACTGGATCGCCACCGTGCCGCCGACGCTCAGGCTCGCCAACGAAGCCTTCGGCGACCGCAGCGGGCCGATCGTGTTCGGCTGGATCGTCGCCGGCCACCAGGTGGGCGCGGCGGCCGCCGCCGCCTTCGGCGGGACGATGCGCGAGTTGCAGGGCAATTACGAGCTGGCGTTCCTGATTGCGGGGATGACGGGCATCGCGGCGGCTTGTATTTCGCTCTTGATCAACACGAGCAAGCCGGCGTTCGAGCCGGAGCCGCAGATGGTCTGAACAGCCAATCTCCCCCCTCGTGGGGGAGATGCCCGGCAGGGCAGAGGGGGGCGCTGTCCCGCCGACTTCTCGGTTGAATTGCCGTCAAATCAAACCGTTGCGAAGAGTTTGAGGGGTCTGAGAGGTTGGCGATCCTTTGCGCCCCCCCCTCTGGCCTGCCGGCCATCTCCCCCACAAGGGGGGAGATCAGCAGTTCTGTTCGCTGTTATCAAAACTTCATGGTTCCGAAATGCGCCTGAAACATTGAGGCGAGAGCTTGGCGGTCCCGTTCAAAGCCATCCGGAGACAGCCATGAACAAGCTCTCGTTGACCCGCCGCGCTTTCGTCACCTCGGCCAGTGCCTTCGGCCTTGTCGGCGCCTCCGGTCTGGCACTGCCCTATTATTCTCGCGCCGGCCAGCGCCCCGCCTTCACGCATGGCGTCCAGTCCGGCGACGTCGACGCCACGTCCGGCATGGTCTGGACCCGCACCGATCGCCCGGCGCGCGTGATGTATGAAGTGTCGACCACAGAAAGCTTCGCCAATGCGACGCGGCTGGCTGCGCTCGATACCTCGCCGGCCAGCGACTACACGGTGAAGCGGCTGCTCACCGACCTCGCCTCCGACCAGGACATCTTCTATCGCATGACTGCCGCCGATCTCTCCGACATCAATGCCGTCTCCGAGCCGATCGTCGGCCGCTTCCGCACGGCGCCCGCCTCGAAGCGCGATGTGCGCTTCGCCTGGTCGGGCGACACGGCCGGCCAGGGCTGGGGCATCGACGAGACCGGCATGAAGACTTATTCGACCATTGCCAAGCACACGCCGGACTTCTTCCTGCATTCGGGCGATACGATCTATGCCGACGGCGCCTTGAAGGACGAGGTCGACCTTCCCGGCGGCGGCAAGTGGAAGAACGTCGTCATGCTCGACGGCAAGCGCAAGGTCGCCGAGACGCTGGACGAGTATCGCGACCAGTGGAAATACAACATGATGGACAAGCACGTGCTTGCCCTCTCCGCCATCTGCCCGACTTTCTATCAGTGGGACGACCATGAGGTGCTCAACAACTGGTCGGACTCGAAGGACCTCAGCAAGGACGACCGCTACAAGGAGAAATCCATCCATGTGCTGGCGGCACGCGCGGCGCGCGCCTTCCATGAGATGACGACCATCCGCTACGAGCCGTCGGAGCCGGGCCGCGTCTACCGCAAGATCTCGCACGGGCCGCTGCTCGACGTGTTCTTCCTCGACATGCGCTCCTATCGCGGTCCGAACGGCCCCAATCTGGACGAAGCGTTGACGCCGAAGTCGCGCATGATCGGCGAGGAGCAGTCCAAATGGCTGAAGCGCGAGCTGGCGAACTCCAAAGCGACGTGGAAGATCATCGCCGCCGACATGCCGCTCAGCCTGATCGTCTGGGACGACGCGGCGAAAAAGGTCGGCTTCGAGGCGGTGTCGAACAACGACAACGGCAAACCGAAGGGCCGCGAGCTCGAATTCGCCGACGTGCTGCGCTTCATCAAGAATGCCGGCATCACCAACACGGTATGGCTTACCGCCGACGTGCACTACACGGCGGCGCATTACTACAACCCCGACAAGGCGCAGTTCCAGGATTTCAATCCGTTCTGGGAGTTCGTCTCCGGCCCGATCCACGCCGGCACATTCGGCCCCAACGACCTCGACATGACCTTCGGGCCGGAGCTGAAATTCATCAAGGCGCCGACCGCCGAGCAGGGCCAGAACCTGCCGCCGTCGGCCGGACTGCAGTTCTTCGGGCTGGTCGATATCTCCGGCGCCACCGAACAGCTCACCGTGCGGCTGATGGATCGCGACGACAACGAGCTTTACAAGGTTACACTCGACCCGGTGCGATCGGCGTAACGGGCTCGAGAAATTGGCAAGGTCGGCGGGACAGCGCCCCCCTCTGGCCTGCCGGCCATCTCCCCCACTTGGGGGGAGATCAGCAGTTTCGGCGCGTCGCTCCTTCTGCAACGTTGGCAATTGGCGAAAGCAAGCGTGGCAGCCAATCTCCCCCCAAGTGGG
>CCNB01000046.1:100754-109518 GCA_000824785.1 Mesorhizobium plurifarium
GGGGGGCGCGAAGGATCGCTACATTTGCCGCGTTATGCGCAGCAATCGTCAATCCGGATAGCAAGCTCTTGGAACGTTCGGCCAAACCGCCGTGTCGCAATTGGCGTCCTTCTGCCGCTGCTTGAAGGCGGCGCTGACCGGGCCGGTGACGATCGGGTCGACGCCATCGGGGGCGTCGGCGAACATCTGCTGCGCGGTCCTGGCGTCGGGCGGCTGGATGGCACCGCTCTCTCGCAGAGCCGTCGCCGACTGCGCCACGCCGGCCGCAAGCAGCACGCCGAGCGCTGCCCACCCGAAAACAGGACGCAATCTGGACATATGATCGGTCATGAACATCGAACTGCCCGGCCCCTCAAAGGTTCCGCTTGGTTAACAGAATCATTTCACACCAAGACGTTTAAGAATCAGTGACCATGTATTTGGGGTCGGGCCTCCCCTTTCGCAATTGCGAAAAACCCTGTATGAGCCGCGCAACCGAAAAAGGCGGCGCTTGTTAAGCCTGCTGCCCGCAACGTTCCCGAGACCAGAAAAATGAACCTCCGCAATATCGCGATCATCGCGCACGTCGACCATGGCAAAACCACGCTTGTCGACCAGCTCCTGAAACAGTCCGGCGCCTTCCGCGACAACCAGCGCGTCGCCGAGCGCGCCATGGATTCCAACGACCTTGAAAAAGAGCGCGGCATCACCATCCTGGCCAAGGCGACCTCGGTCGACTGGCACGGCACCCGCATCAACATCGTCGACACGCCCGGACACGCCGATTTCGGCGGCGAGGTCGAGCGCATCCTGTCGATGGTGGATTCGGCGATCGTGCTCGTCGATGCCGCCGAAGGCCCGATGCCGCAGACCAAGTTCGTCGTCGGCAAGGCGCTGAAAGTGGGCCTGCGCCCCATCGTCGTCATCAACAAGATCGACCGTCCGGACGCCCGCCATATCGAAGTGGTCAACGAGGTGTTCGACCTGTTCGCCGCGCTCGACGCCACCGACGAGCAGCTCGATTTCCCGATCCTCTACGGTTCGGGCCGCGACGGCTGGGTGTCGGAAAACCCCGAGGGTCCGAAGGACCAGGGTCTGGCGCCGCTGTTCGACCTCGTCGTCAAGCATGTGCCGGCGCCGACCGTCCATCCCGGCCCGTTCCGCATGATCGGCACCATCCTCGAGGCCAACCCGTTCCTCGGCCGCATCATCACCGGCCGCATCGAGTCCGGCACGCTGAAGGCCAATCAGGCGGTCAAGGTGCTGCACCATGACGGCACGCAGATCGAGACCGGCCGCGTCTCCAAGATCCTCGCCTTCCGCGGTCTCGAGCGCCAGCCGATCGAGGAAGCGCAGGCGGGCGACATCGTGGCTATCGCCGGCCTGTCAAAAGGCACCGTCGCCGACACTTTCTGCGACCCGGCGGTGAACGAGCCGCTGCATGCGCAGCCGATCGACCCGCCGACGGTCACCATGTCCTTCCTGGTCAATGACAGCCCGCTTGCCGGCACCGAGGGCGACAAGGTGACCAGCCGCGTCATCCGCGACCGCCTGCTGCGCGAGGCCGAGGGCAATGTGGCGCTCAAGATCGAGGAATCGGCCGAAAAGGACTCCTTCTTCGTTTCCGGCCGCGGCGAATTGCAGCTCGCGGTGCTGATCGAGACGATGCGCCGCGAGGGTTTCGAGCTCGCCGTGTCGCGTCCGCGCGTCGTCATGCAGAAGGGCGATGACGGCCAGCTGCTGGAGCCGGTCGAGGAAGTCGTCATCGACGTCGACGAGGAGCATGCCGGCGTCGTCGTGCAGAAGATGTCGGAGCGCAAGGCCGAGATGGTCGAGCTGCGTCCTTCCGGCGGCAACCGCCAGCGCCTCGTCTTCCATGCGCCGACGCGTGGCCTGATCGGCTACCAGTCGGAACTGTTGACCGACACGCGCGGCACCGCGGTGATGAACCGGCTGTTCTTCGCCTATGAGCCTTACAAGGGCGAGTTGCCCGGCCGCACCAATGGCGTGTTGATCTCCAACGAGCAGGGCGAATCCGTCGCCTACGCGATGTGGAATCTCGAAGACCGCGGGCCGATGATCATCGATCCGGGCGTCAAGGTCTATCAGGGCATGATCATCGGCATCCACTCCAGAGACAACGACCTCGAAGTGAACGTGCTCAAGGGCAAGAAGCTCACCAACATCCGCGCAGCCGGCAAGGACGAAGCGGTGAAGCTGACGCCGCCGATCCGCATGACGCTGGAGCGGGCGCTGGCCTGGATCCAGGACGACGAGCTGGTCGAGGTGACGCCGAAGACCATTCGGCTCCGCAAGCTCTATCTCGACCCGAACGAGCGCAAGCGTTTCGAGAAGGCTGCCAAAGTGATGGGCGCGGCGTAAGCCTTTCCAGCCAAGGGTTCAAAAGAGGGAGCGCGTGCTCCCTCTTTTCGTTTTAGCGGAACGCGGCTGCTTTGGTTCCAATTTGAACGCCGGCGGCGCCCGCGTTGGCAGCTATTGTCGCCATCCTCAACGCGGGCCTGTTACCGGGCGTGTCAAACCCGCTCTGATCGGGTACCATTTTTCCCTATCCCACAGGAAACGACCCCATGCATCTCGCCTCGCTGCTGATCTTCGCCGCCGCCCTCTTCGTTGCCGCGGGCTCGCCCGGCCCGTCGATCGCAGCCCTTGTGGCGCGCGTCATCTCGAAGGGGTTCCGCGACGTCTTCCCCTTCCTGCTGGCGATGTGGATCGGCGAGGCCATCTGGCTGTCGCTGGCGGTGTTCGGGCTGGCCGTCGTGGCGCAGACCTTCCACTACGCCTTCGTCGTCGTGAAATGGGTTGGCGTCGCCTATCTCGCCTACCTGGCGTTCAAGATGTGGACGGCGCCGGTCGAGGCGAAAGAGGGCGAGATGCCGCGCGAGGACTCAGCCCTCAAACTGTTCTTTGCCGGCATGGCGGTGACCCTCGGCAACCCGAAGATCATGATGTTCTATCTGGCGCTGTTGCCGACCATCATCGATCTTGCCTCGGTCAGCGTCATCGGCTGGGTCGAGCTGACGCTGACCATGGCTATCGTGCTGGTCGTCATCGACCTTGCCTGGGTGCTGGCCGCTTCGCAGGCGCGCCGGCTGCTCAAGAGCAAGCGGGCCATGAAGATCGCCAACCGCGTCAGCGCCACGACGATGGCGGGCGCGGCCGCGGCAATCGCCGCGCGCTGATCCGGGCTTTCCAGGCGAAGCCTACCTTGCCATGGCGTGATATTCGGGGTTCGGCCGCATGTCGACCGCGGCGGCCACGCGGTTCGACATGTTGAAGAAGGCGGCGGTCGAGGCGATGTCCCAGATGTCGCGATCGGAGAAACCGGCTTGCCGCAAGGCCGCGCGGTCGGTTTCGACGATTTTAGCCGGCTCTTCCGTGAGCTTCACGGCGAATTCGAGCATGGCGCGCTGGCGGTCCGACAGATCGGCGGCGCGGAAATTCATCACCATCATCTCGCCCAGCGCCGGCTCGCCCGACAGCTGGCGCACCGCCGCGCCATGGGCGGTCAGGCAATAGAAGCAGTGATTGATCGAGGAGACGGCGACCGCGATCATCTCGCGCTCCAACTTCGACAGGCCGGACTCGCCCAGCATCAAGTCGTTGTACATGTCGGTGAAGGCTCGCAGCTTCTTCTCATCGAAGGCGTAGGCGAGAAGCACGTTGGGCACGAGGCCGAGCTTCTCCCGGCATTTGTCGAAATAGGCTTTCGTCGCCTCGCTGAGCTCCGCCTGGACAAGGTCAAGCGCGGTAATCCTGTCATTCATGGGTCGTTCTCCTTGCAAGGCAACGGCGTCGGTTCGAATTTTTTAATGCGTCGTCAAACCTTTGTCGCGAAACGGCGGTCATCTGCTACGATAGTCGCAAAAGCATACGACGGGAGGGACCAAGCGTCATGGCCAGCGTTAAATCCAAGCCGAAGAAGAAAGCCGCCGCCGCGAAGGCGGAGGAAAAATCCGCAAGGCTTGCCGACTATCTGCTGGCACGGGCGCCCGCCGAAGACATCGCGGCCTATGACGTGGCCGACCTCGAACGCGCCGGCGAGCTCGCCGCCCAAGCGGTCGCCAGCCACAGGAAAGGCGAAAGCGTCATCGCCGTCGAGGCCGATTCGGGCGTTGCCTGCGGCGGCCGACCGGTGACGGTCATCACCGTCGTCAACGACAACATGCCGTTTCTGTTCGATTCCATCCTGGGCGAGATCGCCGAGGTCAGTGGCGAGCCGACGCTGGTCACCCATCCGATCGTCACCGTACGCCACGGCAAGAACGGCGTGGTCGAGGTGCTTGGCGACGCTGGCAAGGAGGATGACGAGCACGACCGGCTGAGCGTCGTCCATGTGCATATCCCGCGGCTGACCGCCGACCAGGCGAGAAATCTCACCGAGCGGCTGCGCAAGACGCTTTCGCAGGTCCGCGCCGCCGTCGTCGACTGGAAGCGCATGCTCGCCCGTCTCGATCAGGCGATTTCCGAATTCCGCTATTCGGCCGTGCCGCTCGACAAGAAGAGCGTCGCCGAGGCGATCGCCTTCCTCGAATGGCTGCGCGACGACAATTTTACCTTCCTCGGCATGCGTGAGTTCAAATATGTCGGCGGCGAGGAAAGCGGCAGTCTGGAGCGCGCCGAGAAGCCCGGCCTCGGCATCCTGTCCGATCCCGACGTGCTGGTGCTGAGGCGCGGCACCGAGGCGGTGACGACGACGCCGGAGATCCGCGCCTTCCTGCATGGGCCGGAACCGCTGATCGTCACCAAGGCCAACGCCAAGTCGTCGGTGCATCGGCGCATCTATCTCGATTACATCGGCGTCAAGACCTACACGTCGAAAGGCGCGTTGGCGGGCGAGCTGCGCATCGTCGGCCTGTTCACCTCGACCGCTTACACGCGCTCGGTGATGAAGATCCCCTATCTGCGCTCGAAGGCGGAGACCATCATCGCCAAGTCCGGCTTCAACCCGAACGACCATTCGGGCAAGGCGCTGATCAACGTGCTGGAGAGCTATCCGCGCGACGAGCTCTTCCAGGTCCCCGTCCCTATCCTGCGCAAACATGCCAGCGCCATCCTTGGGCTCATCGAGCGGCCGCGCGTCAGGGCGCTGGTGCGTGCCGACCAGTTCGACCGCTTCGTCTCGATCCTCGTCTTCGTGCCGCGCGACCGCTATGACAGCGTCGTGCGCGAGAAGATCGGCGCCTATCTCAAGACCGTGTTCGAGGGCCGGCTGTCGGCCTATTACCCGGCCTTCCCGGAAGGCGGGCTGGCGCGCGTGCATTTCATCATCGGCCGTTCCGGCGGCAAGACGCCGAAGATCGAGCAGTCGACCATCGAGGCGGCGATCCGCGACATCGTGCGCACCTGGGAGGACGCGCTCTCCGAAGCCGCGGAGGCCGCCGGCAGCGATCCGGCGCTGAAGGCGATCGCGGCACGTTTCCCCGAAAGCTACCGGGACTCCTTCTCGGCCGCCGTGGCGCTGGCCGATGCCGGGCGCATCGCGAAGATCGGCGCCGTCAATCCGATCGCCATTGACTATTACCGCCATGCCGACCAGAAGCCGCACCAGGCGGCTTTGAAGATCTACCATTTCGGCAGCCCGGTGGCGCTGTCGCGACGTGTGCCGGTGCTGGAAAATATCGGCTTCCGCGTCATCAGCGAGCGCACCTTCGAGGTCGGCGGCGATCCGGCTGATCGGGTGTTCATCCACGACATGGAGCTGGAGAACAGCTACGGCGCGCGAATAGACCTCGCCGACGGCGGCGCGCTGTTCGAGGACGCGTTCCTGTCGGTCTGGCGCGGCGATGTCGACAATGACGGCTACAACGGCCTGGCGCAGACCGCTGGCCTGTGGTCGGGCGAGATCACCATCCTGCGCGCCTATGGCCGCTATCTGCAGCAGGCCGGCATCCCGCAGAGCCAGGACTTCATCGCCGCGGCGCTCAACCGTTATCCCGAGATCGCGCGCGGCCTGCATGACCTGTTCGTCGCCCGTCTCGGACCGGCGGCGGAGGGCGACGGCGCGGTGGCGGCTAAGCACCTCAAGGCCAAGATCAAGGACGCGCTGGAGGAGGTGCCCAATATCGATGACGACACCATCATCCGCCGCTACCTCAACCTGATCGAAGCCTCGCTGCGCACCAATCATTTCGTAGCCGATACGAAAGCGAAGGGGCAGTCGCTGGCGATCAAGCTTGACTCGCAGGCGGTCGAGGGCCTGCCGGCGCCCAGGCCATGGCGCGAGATCTTCGTCTACGGCTCAGAGGTCGAGGGCGTGCATCTGCGCTTCGGCCCGGTGGCGCGCGGCGGCCTGCGCTGGTCGGATCGCGCCCAGGACTACCGCACCGAGGTGCTCGGCCTGGTCAAGGCGCAGCAGGTCAAGAACGCGGTCATCGTGCCGGTCGGCGCCAAGGGCGGCTTCTATCCCAAGAAGCTGCCGATGAGCGCCGGGCGCGATGCCATCTTCGAGGCCGGCACCTCGGCTTACAAGAACTTCGTCTCCAGCCTGCTCTCGATCACCGACAATATCGGCGTCGACGGCGTCATCCCGCCGGCCGGCGTGGTGCGGCGCGATCCTGACGATCCGTATTTCGTCGTCGCCGCCGACAAGGGCACGGCGACCTTCTCCGACACCGCCAACGCGATTTCCGAGAAACACCACTTCTGGCTGGACGACGCCTTCGCCAGCGGCGGTTCGGCCGGCTACGACCACAAGAAGATGGGCATCACCGCCAAGGGCGCCTGGGAAGCGGTGAAGCGGCATTTCCGTGAGATGAACCGCGACATCCAGACCGCGCCCTTCACCGTCGTCGGCGTCGGCGACATGTCGGGCGACGTGTTCGGCAACGGCATGCTCTTGTCGCCGCAGACCAGACTGATCGCCGCCTTCGACCATCGCGACATCTTCATCGATCCCGATCCCGACATGGCGGCGTCGATGGCCGAGCGCCAGCGCATGTTCGCGCTGCCGCGCTCGTCCTGGCAGGACTATGACAAGTCGAAGCTGTCGGAAGGCGGCGTCATTGTTTCGCGCAGCCAGAAATCGATCACGCTGCCGCAGGCGGCCGCCGCCGCGATCGGCCTCTCCAAGACGACGGCGACGCCGGTCGAGATCATGAACGCCATCCTCAAGGCGCCGGTCGATCTTCTGTGGTTCGGCGGCATCGGCACCTATGTGCGGGCTTCCGGGGAAAGCAATCAGGATGTCGGCGACCGCGCCAACGACGCCATCCGCGTCACCGCGCTCGATGTCCGGGCGAAAGTCATCGGCGAAGGCGCCAATCTCGGCGTCACACAGCGGGCGCGCATCGAGTTCGGCCTGAATGGCGGACGCTGCAACTCGGACGCCATCGACAATTCGGGCGGCGTCAACTGCTCCGACGTCGAGGTCAACATCAAGATCGCGCTGGCGTCCGCCATGCGCAAAGGCTCGCTGGCGCGGCCGGCGCGCAACAAGCTGCTCGCCGAAATGACCGACGAGGTGGGCGCGCTGGTGCTCTCCAACAACTATCAGCAGACGCTGGCGCTATCGCTGGCGCGCAAGCGCGGCCTTGCCGACATCGCGCACCAGGCACGTTTCATGACGGCGCTGGAATCGCGCGGCCTGCTCGACCGCGCGGTCGAGACGCTGCCCTCGCCGGCGGCGCTCGCCGAACGCGAGGCGCGCGGCGAGCCGCTGACCAGGGCCGAGCTCGGCGTGCTGCTGGCCTATGCCAAGATCGTGCTGTTCTCCGACATCGTCGCCAGCGACGTGCCGGACGATCCGCATTTCGACCGCGACCTGATGGGCTATTTCCCGGAGCGCATGGCGAAGAAATTCGCCGGCGAGATCCGCGACCACAGGCTGCGGCGCGAGATCATCGCGCGCGTCGTCGCCAACGATCTCGTCAACCGCGGCGGACCGTCCTTCGTCAACCGGCTGCAGGAGGCGACGGGCCGCACCGCGGCCCATGTCGTGCGCACCTTCGCCGTGGTCCGAGACGGCTTTGCGCTGCCGGCGCTCTACAAGGAGATCGACGCACTCGACAACCAGATCGACGGCCAGATCCAGCTTGATCTCTACCAGGCGGTTAGCCGGCTTATCTTCGTGACCAGCGGCTGGTACCTGAAGAACGATGCAGGCTCGGCGCCGCTCAGCCAGCGCATCGCCGAATTGCAGGAAGCCCGCAAGGCGCTCGAGCCGAAGCTGGTGTCGCTGCTGCCGGCCTTCTCGCGCGAGCGCATCGAGGAGCGGCGGCACGGCCTGTTCAAGTGCGGCGCGCCGGAAAAGCTCGCCGGGCAGCTCGCCCTGACCGAGGTGGCCGAGCTGATCCCGGATGTCGCGCTCACCGCACGCACCGCCAGTGCCGACATCGTCAGCGCGGCCAAGGCCTTCTTCGCCGTCAGCGACGCCTTCCGCATCCCGCGCGTCGAGGAAGCCGCGCGCTCGATCATGCCGCCGGACTATTACGACCAGCTGGCGCTGTCGCGCGCGACCGACACGATCGGCGTGGCGCGCCGCGGCATCGCGGTGGCGGCGCTGACCGGTTACGGCACGGCTGCGGATCCGGTCGCGGCCTGGCTTGAAGCTGGCGGCGAGCGCGTCGCGCGCATCCGCGAACGGCTGCAGGCGCTGACCGAAGGCGGCGACATCACCGTGTCGCGGCTGTCGGTGGCGTCGGGCCTGATGAGCGACCTGACGGGGATGTGAAGTTCCTCGCCTCCGCCGGAGCGGCCGGTCTTTGGCGACAGCGTGCATGGCAGCCTGGAGCATGCATGTCTCGTGTAGCGCTGGTCGACCCCCACT
>CCNB01000046.1:109528-111167 GCA_000824785.1 Mesorhizobium plurifarium
GACGGGGTAGAGGAAAGGCGCCCTTCCTTTCCCTCCGGAGGGGGGAAAGGTGGCGCTGCGAAGCAGCGACGGATTGGGGGAACCACGTGGCAATCAAGCCGCGGCCTGATCAGTCACGCCAGTCACAGAAGATGTCTGCATAGCGTAGCCGCCTTCGTGGGGCGAGGAACTGGCGCTTGTTGCGCCACCGCCTGAAAACATGCAGACATGGCGCCCGACGCGAGCGATGCCAGGGGAGAAAGCATGGCGGCAGTAGAGACAGTGCAGCGGGCATCGGGGCGCGGCATCTGGGGCTGGATGTTCTTCGACTGGGCGGCGCAGCCTTTCTTCACCGTCGTCACCACCTTCATCTTCGGACCCTATTTCGTCTCGCGCATGGCGAGCGACCCGACCGCGGGACAGGCGGCCTGGGGCTACGGCATTGCCGCGGCCGGCCTAGTCATCGCGGTGCTGTCGCCGGTGCTCGGCTCGATCGCCGACCAGACCGGGCCGCGCAAGCCGTGGATCGCCTTCTTCGCCACGATCAAGATCGTCAGCCTTACGTTGTTGTGGTTCGCCGCGCCGGGATCGAACCTGTTCCTGGTCGTGCTTTTGTTCTCGCTGGCTTCGGTTGCGGCCGAATTCTCGACCGTGTTCAACGATTCCATGATGCCGCGGCTGGTGCCTAAGGAAGAGATCGGCCGCATCTCCAACGTCGCCTGGGGCCTCGGCTATCTCGGCGGCATGGTGGCGCTGATCTTCGTGGTGCTGTTCCTGGCCGGCAATCTCGAAACCGGCAAGACGATCATCGGCCTCGATCCCTTGTTCGGCCTCGACCCCAAGCTCGGCGAGGACGCGCGTTTCACCGGACCGATGTCGGCCGGCTGGTATTTCCTGTTCATCCTGCCGATGTTCTTCTTCACGCCCGACGCCAGCAAGGGAATCCCGATCGGGCCGGCGGTGCGCGAGGGCCTGTCGGAGCTCAAGTCGACGCTCGCCGAGGTGCGCCGGCGCAGCGGCATACTGCGCTTCCTGCTGGCTCGCATGATCTATCAGGACGGCGTCAATGCGCTGCTCGCGCTCGGCGGCACCTTCGCGGCCGGCATGTTCCACTGGTCGATCACCGAGATCGGCCTCTTCGGCATCATCCTCAACATCGTCGCCATCTTCGGCTGCTGGATCGCGGCGCGGCTGGACACGGCCCTCGGCTCCAAAGCGGTGGTGATGATCTCGCTGGTAATGCTGTCGGTCGCCACGATCGGCGTCGTCTCGACCGGCCCAGGTTTCACGCTGCTCGGCCTCATTCCGCTGTCGACCGCCGATTCCGGCGGCCTGTTCGGCACCGCGGCCGAAAAAGCCTATATCCTCTATGGGCTGCTGATCGGGCTCGCCTTCGGCCCGGTGCAGGCCTCGTCGCGCTCCTACATGGCGCGCAGCGTGACCGCCGCCGAATCCGGCCGCTATTTCGGCATCTACGCGCTGGCGGGACGCGCGACCAGCTTCCTGGCGCCGTTCATGGTGGCGACCATAACCGCAATGAGCGATTCACCACGGCTGGGCATGGCGGCGATCATCCTGTTCCTCGGGCTCGGCATGGCGATCCTGGTCGGAACGCCCTATCCGGCGGACAAGCGGTAGCGCCTTTTCCTTCTCCCCTTGT
>CCNB01000046.1:111177-111254 GCA_000824785.1 Mesorhizobium plurifarium
GACGGATGAGGCGTGCTCCAGGAAAAGCCAGCGTCTCACTCCGCTGGAACACCCCTCATCCGTCTCGGCGCTGCGCG
>CCNB01000046.1:111264-126205 GCA_000824785.1 Mesorhizobium plurifarium
CCCACAAGGGGAGAAGGGAAGAGGCGCTAATGCCTGAAATGCCTGACGCCCGTGAAGACCATGGCGATGCCGTGCTCGTCGGCGGCGGCGATGACATCCTCGTCGCGCATCGAGCCGCCGGGTTGGATCACGGCCGTGGCGCCGGCCTCGATTGCCGACAATAGCCCGTCGGCGAAGGGGAAGAAGGCGTCCGAGGCGACGACGGAGCCCTTGGTCAGCGGTTCGGCGAGGCCGGCGGCTTCCGCCGCGTCCAGCGCCTTGCGGGCGGCGATGCGGGAAGAATCGACGCGGCTCATCTGGCCGGCGCCGATGCCGACCGTCGCTCCGTCCTTCACGTAGACGATGGCGTTCGATTTGACGTGCTTGGCGACGCGGAAGGCGAATTTGAGGTCGGCCAGTTCGGCCGGCGTCGGCGCACGCTTGGTCACCACTTTCAATTCGAGGTCGTCGACCACGGCGTTGTCGCGGCTTTGCACCAGCAACCCGCCGGCCACCGATTTCACCGTCGTGCCGGCAGCGCGCGGGTCGGGCAGGCCGCCGGTGACCAGCAGACGCAAATTCTTCTTCGCCGCGATGATCGCGGCGGCTTCGTCGGTGGCGTCGGGCGCGATGATGACCTCGGTGAAGGTCTTGACGATCTCTTCCGCCGCCTCGGCGTCGAGGATGCGGTTCATGGCGACGATGCCGCCGAAAGCCGAGACCGGGTCGCAGGCCAGCGCCTTGGCATAGGCCGCCTTCAGCGATGAGCCTTCGGCGACGCCGCAAGGGTTGGCGTGCTTGATGATGGCGATCGCCGCGGAACGGACGGGATCGAACTCGCCGACCAGCTCGAAGGCGGCGTCGGTATCGTTGATGTTGTTGTAGGAGAGCTGCTTGCCCTGCAACTGCCTTGCCGTTGCCACGCCCGGCCGCTTGTCGCCCGACAGGTAGAAGCCCGCGCTCTGGTGCGGGTTCTCGCCATAGCGCATCACCTGGTCGAGCCGGCCGCCGAAAGCGCGCCATGTCGGATGCTCGATCTCGAGCGCCTCGGCGAACCAGCCCGAGATCGCCGCGTCATAGGTCGCGGTGCGGGCAAAGGCCTTGGCCGCCAGCATCTTGCGGAAGTCGAGCGACAGCGAGCCAAGATTCATCTCCAGCGCGTTGACGACGGACGCATAATCGGCCGGGTCGGTGACGATGGCGACATAGGCGTGGTTCTTGGCCGAGGCGCGGATCATCGCCGGCCCGCCGATGTCGATGTTCTCGACGATCGAGGCGTAGCCGGCACCGGAGCGGCGGACCTCCTCGAACGGGTAGAGGTTCGAGACGACGAGATCGATCGGCTCGATGTGATGGTCGCGCATGGCCTTGGCATGGTCGGCATCGTCGCGGATGCCGAGCAGCGCGCCATGCACGGACGGATGCAAGGTCTTCACCCGCCCGTCCATGATCTCGGGAAAGCCGGTGAGGTCGGAGACGTCGCGCACCGCAAGGCCAGCCTCGGCGATGGCCTTTGCCGTGCCGCCCGTCGAGACCAATTCGACGCCGGCAGCGGCGAGCGCCTTGGCGAAGTCGATCAGGCCGGTCTTGTCGAAGACGGAAAGCAGGGCGCGGCGCACCGGAACGAGATCCGGCGCCGGAATGTTTTTCGTGGGCACGGCCATGGCGGGCGGCCTTTCAGAGCTGTTGGAAGGGACGTTGGCCGGCCCTAGCATATGAGCCCCGGAAATCAAGTGAATCTGGGGCCAGGCGCGCAGCCGCGTTTGCCGGGCAGGCTCAGTTGTTTTCGGGATAGCCGGCGATAATGGTGCGGGTCAGCTGCCAATGGACCTCGGCAATTTCCGAGGCCTTGAAGGCGAGCACGATCTGCCGGCTGCGGCGCGGACCGCTCAGGCCGGCGAAATAGATCGATTCCTCGACCTCCGGCACCACTTCGGCGCAGGTGAAGACCCAGCTGTCGCCCTGCGCGGCGGCAAGGGTCAGCCGGTCGTGGTCGTCCTGCAGCAGGCTGATGTCGGGATGGACGTGGAAGCGCACCGTGACGAAGTCGCGGCCATTGTTGCGGATCGCCGCATTGCCCGGGCGCAGGAAACGGTCGCGCCCGGCAAGCACGGTGCCGTTCGTGCCGAGCTTCAGCTCGCGCTCGTGCAGGAAGCCGAATTGCTGGACATAGCCGTCATGGCGGGCGACGAAGCCCTGCATGCCCTTCTGGTCGAGGCGCTTGCAGGGCACATGCTGCGGACCGCCGATCAGGGGCGAGCCCAAAAGGTCGCTGACGCGCAGCGAGTGGTTGAAGCGCGCCGACGAGGTGTCGTTGATCGTCGCGGTTGAGTGCGCGGCGGTGGCGCGGGCCAGCGGCCGGAATTCCGGGGCGCCGTAGGTGTCGATGCCGGCATTGACGATGAAGTGCTGACGCCCGGAGGAAAGCTCGAAGGCGAGGCAGCCGGCATGCGCTGCGTTGGAGACGTCGACAGGCGGCGGCAGGCCGGTGTCGGCGATCACCGTCACCCCGCTCATTGACAGGCGCTCATAGCCGGAATGCGGCGCGTGCAGCAGCGGCGCGCCCACCGTGTCGTCATGGCGCAAAATGGTGGCGATGCGGTCGTGGATGGTGGCGCCCATGCCGTTGAAACGGGCGAGGCTGCCATCCTGGTGGCGGAAGAAGCGTAGCGCCGGCAACATGCGGTCGATGGCGCCGATCAGGGCCGCCGGCGGAGCCTCGGCCTGGTTGGCATAGGTCTGGCGCAGCGGCAGGAGATCGGCGAGCAGTTCCAGCACCGCCATCGGCTTGCGCGAGATGTGGCCGCCATCGGGCAGGATCTGGCGGTCGAGCTCCTCGGCCAGGTTGCGTGTCGCGGCACGCAGCGCCGAGGCCGGCGCCGGCAGCGACAGCGCCGCGAAGGCGAGCGCGATGCGGGCGCGCAGCCTGGCCTCGCCATCCGGCATCTCGCGCGCCATCGAGCGCAGGTAGCGGATCTGCACGGCGAGCGATTTGAGGAAGGCGCGATAGAAGGGGAATTCGGCGCCTTGCAGCACCACCGAAGAATGCTGCAGCCAGGCGATCACCCGCTTGGCGGTCGTGCCTGGCTCCCAGGCGACGCCCGAAATCTGGTTGCCGTGCATGGCGATCCAGTCGGTCACCAGGGCTCTCGCATTGGCGGCGGCGAGCTCGGTGCCGGTGGCGCGCATATGGCGCAGCCAGCGGAAGCCGTGCAGCGATTTCTGCCAGCCGCGATTGGGCACGTCGAGTTGGAAGGGCGAGGTGCCGCCGGTCTCGACCAGATGGCCGGACAGCGGATAGCGGCCATAATAAATCTCCAGCGCGATCTGCGGATCGGCGAGCCGCAGGTCGGGCGGGGCGATCAGGACGCGTTCGGGGGTGCGGCCGGAATAACGCCAGCGATAGACCGGGCCGGCGCGGAGGCGCCGGCGCGTCTTGCGCCAGAACTCCTTCGCGACCAGCGTCCACAGACGCGCCGTGCTGGAGGCAACAAGTGCCAATAACCCTCCTGATGTCCCCTAACCCAAGCACAAGCTTATGCGATTCAAGAACTTATGCGAAGGCGGATTTCGCCGAAGTGAACCACTTCACGCCGTAGCAGTGGGGTCTTCCCTAAAAAAGTCAGCAGATTTTATGAGATAACGCGTCAACCTGTCCGCTTCATCCGCGCGGCGAAGAAGCCGTCCAGGCCTGAAATCCCGGGCGGTCCCAGAGCCAGGTCGGCCGGCGTGGTGCGCAACGTGCCTTCAGGGGTCAGGAACGGATCGAAACCGGCAAATTCGCCGGGACGGATCGGATCGGCGGCGACGCTCGGAGTTTCAGCGAGGAAGGCGCGATAAAGCTCCTCGCCTTCGATCGGATCGAGCGAGCAGTTGGAGAAGACGATGCGGCCTCCCGGCCTGACGAGGGTAACGGCATGGGCAAGCAGCCGGCGCTGGAGGTCGGCGAGCTTTTCGACATCGGCCATGGTCTTGGTCCACGGCACATCGGGGTGGCGGCGCACCGTGCCCGTCGAGGAGCAGGGCGCATCGAGCAGCACGGCGTCGAACAGTTTCGCCGGGCGGTAGTCGAGCAGGTCGGTCTGGACGAGTTCGGCCGTCAGGGCGAGGCGGTCGAGATTCTGCTTGAGCCGCGCGAGCCGGTTCTTCGACGTGTCGACAGCGGTGACGCTGGCGCCGGCCAGGATAAGCTGCGCCGTCTTGCCGCCGGGCGCGGCGCAGAGGTCGGCGACGCGCTGGCCCCCGATGTCGCCGAACAGGCGCGCCGGCAGGCTTGCGGCTGCATCCTGCACCCACCAGGCGCCGTCGGCGAAACCGGGCAGGTCGGTGACGTTGGCGGCGAGCTTTTCGACACGCACCGTGCCAGTCGGCAGCACGATGCCACCCAGACGCTCGGCCCAGAGCGCCGGATCGGCCTTGACCGTGAAATCGACCGGCGCCTCGTGGCGATGGGCGGCGAGGATGGCGCGCGCCTTGTCAGCTCCGTAGGCGGCGACCAGCCGCTCGGAGAACCATTGCGGCGCCTCGCTGGTGGCGGCAAGCGCCGGGGCAAGTTCGGCGTCCTTGGCGCGCGCCAGCGAACGCAGCACGCCGTTGACGAGGCCGGAGAAACGCGTCGTGCGCGGATCGGACTTGGCGTGGGTGACGGCAAGATCGACGGCGGCGCTGTCGGGGACATCGAGGAACAGGATCTGCGCGGCGGCGACGTTGAGGATATGCGAGAGCGCCGTGGCGTTGGCCGGCAGCGGCTTTTCCAGCCGCTTTGACAGCAGCCCGGCAATGGTCATGCGATGGCGCAGCGCCGTCACCAGGATGGCGCGCACCAGCGCGCGGTCGCGGCCGTCCAGCGCCTTGTATTGCGGATGGCCGTGCTCGTTGTCGGTCAACCCGTCGAGCGGCGTGCGGGCATCGATAACGGCGGCAAGCAGGCGCGCCGCCGCCTTGCGCGCGGCAAGGCCGGCTGTCTCGTCACCGGCCTTGCCTTGCCAATTGCCTGGGCGTTGCGGATTGCCTGGCTGGCCGCGCCTCGGCGGCGTCACGACCAGGGGCCTTTCGACCTGACATTGCGCGGTCCGGTCGGGTTGCGGCCCCAGGGATTGGGCTTTGGCGGCGTCGGCTCGGCCTCCGGGGCGGGACCGGCCGGCTTGCCCCAGGGACCGGCCGGCGTCTCATCGGCGGCGGTCCGCGCCGGTGCTTCGCGCCGGGCGGCAGGTGATGCACCGCCCATCGCGCGCGCCATCTCCTGCAGCGCCGCGATGCGGTTCTCGGTGCTCGGATGGGTCGAGAACAGATTGTCCATGCGCTCGCCATGCAGCGGGTTGATGATGAAAAGATGCGCCATCGCCGGATTGCGCTCGGCATCCTCATTGGGGATCTGCTCCGCGCCGCGCGCGATCTTGTTGAGCGCCGAGGCCAGCCACAGCGGATTGCCGCAGATCTCCGCGCCGCGCCGGTCGGCTTCGTATTCGCGCGTGCGGCTCACCGCCATCTGCACGATCATCGCGGCGAAGGGCGCGACCAGCATGGCCACCAGCACGCCGACAAAGCCGAACGGATTGTTGTTCTCCCGGCTGCCGCCGAGGAAGAAGGCGAAATTGCCGAGCATCGAGATGGCGCCGGCGAGCGTCGCCACGATCGTCATGGTCAGCGTGTCGCGATGCTGCACATGGGCAAGCTCATGCGCCATCACGGCCGCAACCTCTTCATGGGAAAGCCGCTGGAGCAGGCCCGTGGACGCCGCTACCGCGGCATTCTCGGGGTTGCGGCCGGTGGCGAAGGCGTTGGGCTGCGGGTTATCGATCAGATAGGTCTTCGGCATCGGCAAGCCGGCGCGCTTGGCCAGCCCCTGGACGATCGCGTAATATTCGGGCGCGTTCTTCTCGTCGACCTCGACGGCGCGGTTCATCGACAGCACCATCTTGTCGGCGTTCCAATAGCTGAACAGATTGGTGCCGGCGGCGATCAGAAGCGCGATGGCCATGCCGCCCGAGCCGCCGATCAGATAGCCGACGCCCATGAACAGCGCGGTCATCGCGGCAAGAAGCATGGCGGTGCGAAGCGTGTTCATCGTTTCATCCGTTTGTGGTCATGGCGAATAGGAGTCGATCCTCTCGATTTCATGGCTATATGATGGGAAACGGTCGCTCCCGTTTCAATCGGCAAGGACTTATCGCATGATCGAAGAGCCAGGCAAAACCGAAGCGAGCAGCGAGGCCGAGAAGCAGCAGAAGGCACTGACGCCGGAAGCGCAGCGCGCGCTGGCCGAAGCCGAAGCGCGGCGGCGGTCGTACCGCGAGGCCGAAGCCCGTCTGCCGAAGGAAATCGGCGGTCGCGGCGGCAAGGAACCCGGCCGCTACGGCGACTGGGAGGTGAAGGGCCTCGCCACCGACTTTTAAGCGACGGCACGCTCAGGCGCGAGCGCAATCCAGCCACTGTCGTCCAGCGCGATGCCGATTTCGTCATAGGAACGGATCATCGGGTGCGGCGTGACGAGCGGATGGACGTGCGTGGCGCTGATCACCATGACCGAAGCGCCGGAAGCCTCGCCCGCCGCGATGCCCGCCGGCGCATCCTCGAAGACCAGGCAATCGCGCGCCGCGACGCCCAGGCGCTTTGCCGCCAGCAGGAAGCAGTCCGGCGCCGGCTTGCCATGGGTGACATCTTCGGCCGTCACCATCATGGCGGAAACCGGAATGCCGGCCGCCTGGATGCGCAGCAGCGCCAGTTCGCGCGGCGCCGAGGTGACGATCGCCCAGCGCTCCGGCGGCAGCGATTGCAGGAACGCGACGGCGCCGGGGATGGGGACGATGCCTTCGAGATCGTCCGCTTCGGCCTTGAGCAGCAAATCCGCCTCCGCCAGCGGATCGACGCCCGGAAGCTTCAGCGCGGCGATGGTCTCGCGTGCGCGCCTGCCATGGATCGTCGGCAGAAAGGCCGTGACGTCAAGGCCGTGACGCTCCGCCCACTTCGTCCACACCCGTTCCGCCGCGGCGATCGAGTTGAGCACCGTGCCGTCCATGTCGAACAGGAAGGCGGCGAACTTTGAGCCTGCGAACATCGGATTTCCTGGAGAATCGTTTTCGGGAGGGCGAAACGCGAAACCCAGTTTAGACCGGCCGGTATCGCCTGAGAAGGCGAGAAGCCCGCATTTCGACTCAAGCACGGGAACAACCTCCGGTTCGCGGCGTTGAACAGGCAGTCTTCCAAAATCACCAAGGGGGGAATGCGATGCTGATCCGACTCGGCTATGAGATAGCCATCGAATGCGCGGCGGCGACGCCGATCATCTCACTTCTCGACATCCATCCCGACCGCCATGCCGACATCAAGCGGCAGACGCGGGTGCTGACTTCGCCGTCGGTGCCGACACACGCCTATCGCGACCGCCATGGCAATATCTGCCGCCGTTTCACGGCGCCGGCCGGAAGCTTCCGCATCCTCTACGATGCGGCGGTCGAGGACAGCGGCGAGACCGACGAGGTCAACATGCTGGCGCGGGAAACGCCGGTCGCGGAATTGCCTGACGATGTGCTGGTCTACCTGCTCGGCAGCCGCTATTGCGAGACCGACCACCTCAGCAACACCGCCTGGCAGCTTTTCGGTCCGCTGCCGCCCGGCTGGGCGCGCGTCCAGGCGATCGTCGATTATGTCAACAGCCGGCTTTCCTTCGGCTACGGCTATGCGCGCGCCACGCGCACGGCCGCCCAGGCGCATGAGGAGCGCGTCGGGGTGTGTCGCGATTTCGCGCATCTGGCGATCGCGCTTTGCCGCTGCATGAACATTCCGGCGCGCTACGTGAACGGCTATCTCGGCGATATCGGCGTGCCGGCCGATCCGGCGCCGATGGATTTCTCGGCCTGGATGGAAGTCTTCCTCGACGGCAAGTGGTACACGTTCGATCCGCGCCACAACCGGCCACGCATCGGCCGCGTCGTCATCGCGCGCGGTCGCGATGCCACCGACGTGCCGCTGCTGCACAGTTTTGGCCCGCACCGGCTCACCCTGTTCAAGGTGTGGACCTACGAGCAGGAAGGCAACCGCTTCAATCCTCCGCATCATGGCGTCGATCGCACGGTCAGCGCGCAGATGCTGGCTTGAGGTCGGTGATATTCAGGTGAGGCCGGCCTGACCTGAATCTCGACAGACACCGCGCCGCGCCATGTCTCGCGGCAGCCGCTGACCCGCTTCGGCACAACCCAATTGTGCCAAAAAGAGAACGGCCACGACGGCCCTGGAGATCATGGTAAGCGCTTCATGAAGGCCGCTTCGCCAGTGGATTTTCGTTTACTTCCCGTTCACCCAAAGATCCGCCGAAAGCCAGCAAAAACAATGGATTAACTGCCTGTTAAGCGTCTTTCGGCGGTGGCCCGACCGGTCTGGCTGAAATCCTGCAACGCTCTGGCCGAGCGGCGCAGTGCCGCAGACAGTGGAGGCGGAAGGGATGCGGCAGTTCAGAGGTGTCGTTCGTGGGGTGGACGGCTTTACCCGGGATCGCGGAGGCAATTTCGCGATTCTGTTCGGAGCTGCCGCATCGGTCCTCGCGCTGGGGGTGGGATTCGCGGTCAATATCTCGCAACTCTACAATGCGAGGTCGAGCCTGCAGGGCGTCGTCGACGCCGCTGTGACCTCGACGGCCCGCGATCTCACCCTCGGCGTCATCACCGAAGCCGACGCCAACAAGACGGTGCAGGCATTCCTCGACGCCAACAGCGCGGCCGGCATCCTGCAGGCCAATCAGGTCGTGCTCGACACGCTTACGGTCAACAGGACGGCCAGCACCGTGCAGGCGGATGCGCATGTCGATGTCGGGCTTTATTTTCCGTTCTTCAGCACCGGTGACATGCGCCGCGTGAATGCTTCGACCACGGCGCTCTATTCGGACAAGCAGGTCGAGGTGGCGATGATGCTCGACATAACGGGGTCGATGGCGAAGAAAGGCAAGGTCGACAAGATCGGCGACCTTAAAGCAGCGGCGAAAAACGCCGTCCGGACGATGCTTCAGAACCAGGACCCAAAGAACCCTCGCGTCCGTGTCGCGCTTGTGCCCTATGCATCTGCCGTGAACGCCGGCAAGCTGGCGGAAAATGTCTATGTCGAAAACCAAGGAGGCTCGGACCTGCCTCCCGTTGCCGGCAGCACACTTCTGGTCGCCAAGACGAACAGCAAATTGCTGCCCTCGTTCAGCGACTATGTCTCCATCGTCGGCGCGGCGACGCCTCGTCCCGACAATTGCGCTACAGAGCGCAAGGACAAAAACGGCAATCCGGATTTCAGCGCCGACGGCCCCGACACGGTCCGCACGGACAAGAATGGCAAGAAATATTATGCGCTGGTCAACCGGGACGATCATCTGGGCGGCTCAGGAATGAACAAGTGCCCTACCGCGGCGGTGATCCCGCTGACCGCCGATTCCGGTGCATTGCTCGATTCGATCGACGACTTCCAGGCGGATGGCTATACGGCCGGCGCGATCGCCGTCCAGTGGACCTATTACATGCTGTCGCCGCAATGGCGCACCGTGATCAAGAATGCCGGCCTGGGCAGCGGCCCCTCGGACAACAATGCGAAAAAGATCGCCAAGGTCGCGATCCTGATGACCGATGGCCAGTTCAACACCGCCTTCGCCGGCGCGGGAGGCAACTACAATGGTCAAGGCAACCTTGCGCGCGGCAATGCTCAAACCTTGTGCGGCAACATGAAAGACGACGGCATCGAGGTTTTCACCATCGGCTTCGATCTGAACGACAAGGACATGTCGGCAACCGAGCGGGACCAGGCGAAAGCGGTGCTGAAGGATTGTTCGTCGAAGGATACCTCCTCCGCCAACAAGCATTATTTCGAAGCGTCCACCGGAGCGGAGTTGGATGCCGCCTTCCAGGAAATCATCCGCAACACTGAAAAGGTCGCGCTGACGCAGTGATTCAAACGGAAAAGGCCGCCGCTTCTTGACGAAGCCGGCGGCCTTCCGTGTTTCCGTCCACGACGCGGCTCCTGGCGGCAGCCCCTCCGGGCTACCTGCCGCGCGTCTCGCGCCTTAACGGGAAGACTGCTTCCCGGAAGTGCAATCCGCAGAGCTCACGTTATGGAAAACGAAATCACTCGACATCGGATCACCTCCTTTCAGTTCGTTGAACACACTGAGATGATGGGGTGCGTCGCGACGAAAGACAAGATGACGCAACGGAATAGTCATGCCTCGAGTTGGGAAACCTGCTCTTGCGGTGCTTTTGCGCAACAGATCGGGATTGCGGTCCACAGGCCGGTGGACGACAGTGCGGCTTCGGGAACGGGGCGGATGCGACATAGCGGGAGGTGGGAATGGACGCCGCCGACAGAGCCGCGCGGATCGTACGCAAGGTCGTCGAAACGCTGAAGCCTGGTTTTGCAGTCAGGCTGTGGACCGGCGAGCGGATCGGACCCGCCAGCGGCCCGGTGCTTGCCATCAACGATCAGGACATCGTCTGGCAACTGGTCCGCCGGCCGACCTTCTCGACGCTGGTGGAGATGTGGATTTCCAAGACCGTCGATATCGAAGACGGCACGCTGTTCGATTTCTATGCCCTGCCTTCGCAAGGCAAGCTCAAGACGAAGCTCAAATCCCTGCCCAAGCTGGCAATCCTGCGCGATCTGCCGATGGTGTTGTTTTCGCGCAAGCAGATGACGGCGCGCAGCGATCTTTCCGGCCGCAAGCCTTTCGTCAGCGGATCGAACAAGGAGGCGATCCAGCATCATTACGACATTTCGAATGATTTCTACCGGCTCTTCCTCGACGAGCGCATGGTCTACAGTTGCGGCTATTTCCAGGATTTCGCCAATGGCATCGACCAGGCGCAGGTCGACAAGCTCGACCACATCTGCCGCAAGCTCAGGCTGAAGCCCGGCGAAAGGCTGCTCGACATCGGCTGCGGCTGGGGTGCGATGCTCATCCATGCGGCGAAGCATTACGGCGTCGTCGGCCATGGCGTCTCGCTGTCGCAAGCCCAGACCGACCTTGCCCGCGAGCGCATCCGCGCCGAGGGGCTGGAGGATCGCATCACCATCGAGATAAAGTCCTATGCCGAACTCTCCGGCTCCTTCGACAAGATCTCGTCGATTGGCATGTTCGAGCATCTGGGCCTTGCCAATCACGCGGCCTACTTCTCGGCCGTGCACCGTTTGCTGAAGCCCGGCGGGATCTATCTGCACCACGCCATCACCAGGCGCAGCAAGGGCGACATCAGGAAGACGCTGCGCAAGGGGCCGGAATACAAGGCGCTGATCAAATACATCTTCCCCGGCGGCGAGCTCGACACGATCGGCATGACGCTCGGCAATCTGGAGACGCACGGCTTCCTCGCCTACGACGTGGAGAACCTGCGCGAGCATTATGGGCGAACCTGCCGGCTGTGGGCCGAGCGTCTCAATGCGCGCTTCGACGAGGCAGTCGCTGAGGTGGGCGAGCCCAAGGCGCGGCTGTGGCTGCTCTATCTGACGGGTTGCTCGATCACCTTCGAGCGCGGCTCGGCGCAGATTTTCCAGACCGTCGCCACAAGGCGCGCCCGCGGTCCGAGCGGCCTGCCGCCGACACGGGCGGATTTGTACCGGTAGACCCTGCCCGCTTCAGTCCATAAAGCGCATCGGCGCGCCGATCTCGATCCGCGCCGGCCGGTCGACGGTACAATAAATGCCGAGATTGTGGGCGTTGTGGCGCACCAGGTTGCGCAGGATGCCGGGGTCGGGGTCGAAGCCGTCCTGGGCGATGATGGTGAAGCCGCAGCGGCGGCAGGGTTCGGAGACGGTGAGCTCGAGATCGCCGACCGCGAGCTTCCTGCCGATCCATTCCGTTTCAGGAAACGAGCCTTCGACCGGCGCCATGTCGACGACGATGTTGGGCCGGAAGCGGCGCGGATCGGGCGTGCCTTCGGGGTGCAGCGCCTTCAGCCTGGCGAGCGAAGCGGTGGTGAGCAGATGGATCGGCGCCTTGGCATACCGGGCCTCGGTCAGCGGGCCGACATAGCCGGACGCCGCATTCTCCGTGCCGAACGGCCGGATCGAGGCCTCGAAGCCGAGGAAGGCCGATACCGCACGGTCGCTTCGGGGATCGGGCGCCGGCAGCCAGCCGCCACCGGGCACGGCCACTTCCAGCCGCCACCCCTTGCTCATCGGGGTCTCGCTCAGCCGGGTGCGGATCAGCGGCACCTTGTGCCACCTGGCCTCGCGGTCGGGCCTGGCGATCTCGCCATCGGCATCGACCAGCCCGAACAGCCGGTCGCCATAGACGGTCTTTTGCTCGACCGAGATGGCATCGAGCCGCTCGCCGGCGAGCGAACTCGCCGGATAGCGCCAGAGCTGACTGACGGTGCCGAGCCCGCCGGCCATCAGCCCTTCTTGTTCTGCCGGTTGGCGACGAGGTCGTCGACCACGGCCGGATCGGCCAGCGTCGAGGTATCGCCGAGCGCGCCGAACTCGTCCTCGGCGATCTTGCGCAGGATGCGGCGCATGATCTTGCCCGAACGGGTCTTCGGCAGGCCGGGCGCGAACTGGATCTTGTCGGGCGTGGCGATGGCGCCGATCTCCTTGCGGACATGCGCGATCAGCTCCTTGCGCAGATCCTCGCTCGATTGGGTGCCGGCCATCAGCGTGACATAGCAATAGATGCCCTGGCCCTTGATGTCGTGCGGGTAGCCGACGACGGCGGCCTCGGACACCTTGTCGTGGCTGACCAGCGCCGATTCGACCTCAGCCGTTCCCATGCGGTGGCCGGAGACGTTGATGACGTCGTCGACGCGGCCGGTGATCCAGTAATAGCCGTCGGCATCGCGGCGGCAGCCGTCGCCGGTGAAGTACTTGCCCTTGTAGGTCGAGAAATAGGTCTGCACGAAGCGGTCATGGTCGCCATAGACGGTGCGCATCTGGCCCGGCCAGGAATCGATGATGCAGAGATTGCCGTCGGTGGCGCCTTCCAGCACTTTGCCGTCGCCGTCGACCAGCTGCGGCTGGACGCCGAAGAAGGGCCGCGTGGCGGAGCCGGCCTTGAGGTCGGTGGCGCCGGGCAGCGGCGTGATCATGATGCCGCCGGTCTCGGTCTGCCACCAGGTGTCGACGATCGGCACCTTGGCGTTGCCGACGACGTTGTAATACCACTCCCAGGCTTCCGGATTGATCGGCTCGCCGACCGTGCCCAGCACGCGCAGCGACTTGCGCGAGGTCTTCGTCACATGGCTGTCGCCGGCGCCCATCAGCGCGCGCAGCGCCGTCGGCGCGGTGTAGAAGATGTTGACCTGGTGCTTGTCGATCACCTCCCAGAAGCGCGATTGCGAGGGATAGTTCGGCACGCCTTCGAACATCAGCGTCGTGGCGCCGTTGGCCAGAGGTCCGTAGACGATGTAGCTGTGGCCGGTGACCCAACCGACATCGGCGGTGCACCAATAGATATCGCCCTCATGGTAGTCGAAGACATACTGGTGGGTCATCGAGACATAGACGAGGTAGCCGGCGGTGGTGTGCAGCACACCCTTCGGCTTACCGGTCGAACCGGAGGTGTAGAGGATGAAAAGCGGGTCCTCCGCCTTCATCTTCTCCGGCTTGCAGTCGGCCTTAACGGTCGCCGCCTCGTCGTGGTACCAGACGTCGCGTTCCGGCACCCAGCCGATCTTGCCACCGGTGCGGCGCACCACCACGACCTTCTCGACCTTGGTGCCGGCCCTGGCGGCGATGTCGATCGCCTTGTCGGTGTTGTCCTTGAGCGGGATCGGCTTGCCGCCGCGCAGGCCCTCGTCGGCGGTGATGACGATGGTCGACTTGCAATCGTCGATGCGGCCAGCGAGCGCGTCCGGCGAGAAGCCGCCGAAGACGACCGAATGGATGGCGCCGATACGCGTGCAGGCAAGCATCGCATAGGCCGTTTCCGGGATCATCGGCATGTAGATGGTGACGCGGTCGCCCTTCTTGACGCCATGCTTCTTCAAGACATTGGCGAAGCGGCAGACATGCGCGTAGAGCTCGTTATAGGTGACCTTGCGGTCGTCATAGGGGTTGTCGCCTTCCCAGATGATGGCGGTCTGGTCGCCGCGCTTCTTCAGATGCCGGTCGATGCAGTTCCAGGAGACGTTGGTCTCACCGTCCTCGAACCACTTGATCGAGACCTTGCCGTCGAAGGAGGTGTTCTTGACCTTGGTGAAGGGCTTGAACCAGTCGATCCGCTTGCCGTGCTTGCCCCAGAACTTGTCCGGGTTCTTCACGCTGTCGGCGTACCATTTGAGATAGGTGTCGTTGTCGATCAACGCGTTCTTCTTCCACGCCGGCTGGACGCGGTGGACATGCACATCGGACATTTTTCAGCTTTCCTCCGGGACCGTTCCGCCGGCTTGAAGCGCCGGCGGCATCGCGGCGATGCGGCCGCGAATTCGCGGGCATTATTAACAGTTCCGCCGTGACGGCAATATTAGACGTTGGATTCGCGCGGCGGGATGACGCAGGGTCAAGCGCCCAAGGCTATTAGCACTCCTGCTTGGCGGCTGCTAACCGCCTGTTTTAATGAGAAAAATTTTTAGGGACCTCGCAAAAAACCATAGACAGTTAAGCAACCGTGCGCACAATCCGGCGTTGGGAGGAAGGAGAATCAACCAAGGAAACGCAATGCGCGACAATTCCGAAATGGACCTGATGCTCAAGGGGTATGGGCTGACCACGGCCAAGATCCTTTACCATTACCCGGACCACCCGCACCTGCTGCAAAGCTTCGTCTGGCAGGATTACGACATAGCGCCGAAATTCCCGGTGCTGATCCGCTTCATCGAATTCTGGAAGACCAAGCTCGACGGGCCGCTGCATTCGGTGACCTATACCCACCAGAGGCTCGTCGCGCCGAACGAGTGGCGGAAGGTGGATGGGGAGTTTCTGGTGCACTGAGGCGTTGCCCAGAAGTCCTCTGGACGCCGAATGTTTGGCGGAACGCCTGTGGCGTCATCCACGGGCGGAGCAA
>CCNB01000046.1:126215-284182 GCA_000824785.1 Mesorhizobium plurifarium
AGGATCCATTCCGTGACTTTGAAGCGTTGCGGCGATCCAGAATTCTGCTCCGCGGCGCCTACGATCGAGGTAACGGAATGGATCCTCGGGTCTTCGCGACGCCGCTTCGCGGCTGCTTCGCCCGTGGATAACAAAGTTCAGAGGGCTGCGGCTAATCTCGAGCGTTCACGCTCGCTCTGCGGGGGCAGCGTCAACGCCGACACTCACACTGCCGGCGGGTTCAGCCGGGCAAAACCTTCCTGGCGCCGATAGGGGAAATAGGGATAGGGCGTCGTCACCGCGCTCGCTTCATCGAGCGCCTTGATCTGCTCCGAGGTCAGCGCCCAGCCAACGGCGCCGAGGTTCTGGCGGAGCTGCTCCTCGTTGCGCGCGCCGATGATCACGGACGAGACGGTCGGCCGCTGCAGGAGCCAGTTGATGGCGACCTGTGACACGGTCTTGCCGGTCTCGGCAGCGACCGCTTCCAGCGCATCGACCACCTTGAAAAGATGCTCGTCCTCGACCGGCGGGCCGAAATCGGCGGTGCCGTGCAGCCGGCTCTTTTCCGGCAAGGGCTGGCCGCGGCGGATCTTGCCGGTGAGCCGGCCCCAGCCGAGCGGGCTCCACACCAGCGCGCCGACGCCCTGGTCGAGGCCGAGCGGCATCAGCTCCCACTCATAGTCGCGGCCGACCAGCGAATAATAGACCTGGTGCGCGACATAGCGCGGATAGCCGTGCCTGTCGGCGAGGCCGAGCGATTTCATCACCTGCCAGCCGGAGAAGTTGGAGACGCCGACATAGCGCAGCTTGCCGGAGCGCACGAGGTCGTCCAGCGTCGACAGCACCTCCTCGACCGGCGTCGAGGCATCGAAGGCATGAAGCTGCAACAGGTCGATATAGTCCGTGCCTAGCCGCTTCAGCGCGGCGTCGACAGAGCGGATCAGGCGCGAGCGCGACGAGCCCCAGTCGGCCGGGCCGTCGCCCATCGGCAGGGATGTCTTGGTCGAGATCAGCACCGCGTCGCGGCGGCCCTTGATGGCATCGCCAAGCACCTCCTCCGAGGCGCCGTTGGAATAGACATCGGCCGTGTCGAACAGATTGACGCCGGCTTCCAGGCAGATGTCGACCAGCCGACGCGCTTCCTTTGCGTCGCTGTTGCCCCAATGGCCGAAGAGCGGGCCGGAGCCGCCAAAAGTTCCGGCGCCGAAGGAAAGGGCGGGCACTTTCAGGCCGGAAGCGCCGAGAGGTCGGTAGTCCATCTTTCTTCTCCTGATTGGATGTCGAAGGGATCAGCGTTCAGCACTGCGCGGTGACCGGCTTGCCGATCGCCCGGCCGCGTTCGAGGCGCAGCGCCATGAGCACGACGCCGAGCGCGGCAAGCGGCACCAGGCCCGCAACAAGGGGGACGGCGCCGAGGCCGGGGCCATGGTCGATGACGAAGCCGCCGAGCCAGGCGCCGATGGCATTACCGAGATTGAAGGCGGCGATGTTGAAGGAGGAGGCCAGGCCCTGACCAGCGCCCTCGGCCTTCTCCAGCACCCACATCTGCAGTGGCGCGACGGTGGCGAAGGCGGCGGCACCCAACAGGCCGACGGCGACGATCGCCGTGATCGGCTGATGGATCGCCGCGGTCATGGCGAACAGTACGGCCGACAGCGCGACCAGCGTGCCGACGACCGTCGGCACCAGATGGCGGTCGGCGAGGCGTCCGCCAAGCAGATTGCCCGCCACCAGCCCGCCGCCGAAGACAAGCAGGATCGGCGATACGGCTCCCTCGGAAAAGCCGGTGACGCGGGTGAGGATCGGCGCCAGATAGGTGAAGGCGGCAAAGACGCCGACCCAGCTCAGCACCGTGGTCAACAGGCCGAGCAGCACCGGCCGGCGACCGAGCACGGCAAGCGTGCCTTCGGAGCTCTCCTCCTCGTCCGCGGCGACAGGCTCGTCGCGCGGCACCAGCAGCGCAATCACGGCAAAGGCGATGACGCCAACCAGCGTGACGGCGAGGAAGGTGGAGCGCCAGCCATAGGCCTGGCCGAGCCAGGTGCCGAAAGGCACGCCGAGGATGTTGGCGACGGTGAGGCCGGTGAACATCAGCGCGATCGCCGAGGCCTTCCTGTTCGGCGCGACCAGGCTGGTGGCGACGACGGAGCCGACGCCGAAGAAGGAGGCGTGGGCGAAGGCGGTCAGCACACGCGCCGCCATCAGCGTCCAGTAGTCGGGCGCCAGCGCGCAGGCGAGGTTGCCGACGGTGAAGACCACCATCAGGGCAAGCAGCAAGGTCTTCTTCGCCAGGCGGCCGGTCAAGGTGCCAAGCAGCGGCGCGCCGACGACGACACCCAGCGCATAGCCGGAAATGAGCAGGCCCGCGGACGAGATCGAGACGCCGAGATCGGCGCTGACATCGAGCAGCAGGCCCATGATGACGAATTCGGTGACGCCGATGCCGAAGGCGCCGGCGGTGAGGGCATAGAGAGCAAGGGGCATGGCGATGGTCCGTCTGGTCAGGAAAAGGACGCTCAATCCCGCGCCCCGGAATCTTTGCTGGCGCATGATCTTTCCCGAAAACCGGTTCCCCACTTTTTGCTTTCGCTGACCTTCGGTTCGGGATCATGCACGGGGAAGATCGTGATCGGGCAAGCTGTGAACCAGCCTTGCGCCAGGCATATTTTCTGTGAAATAGATTCACGAATGGCGAGGCCCGACATCAACCGTTCCGGCGAGATCGAAGTGTTCGTCCGCGTCGTCGAGGCAGGCAGCTTTTCGGCCGCGGCGCGGGCATTGCGCATGACGCCTTCGGCGGTGAGCAAGCTGATCGCGCGGCTCGAGGCGCGGCTTGGCGCGCGGTTGATCAGCCGCTCGACGCGCCGGCTGCAGCTGACACCGGAAGGCGCGGCCTTCCACGACAGCGGCATGCGCATCCTGGCCGATCTCGATGCGGCCGAACGGGAAGCGGCGGCGGGCGCCGCGCCGCGCGGCAGGCTGAGGGTCAATTCCTACGTACCGTTCGGCCAGCATCGGCTGATGCCGCTGTTGCCGCGCTTTCTCGAACGCTACCCGGAAATCTCCGTCGAGGCGGTGCTGACCGACAGCGTCATCGACCTGATGGAGGAGCGCGCCGATGTCGCGATCCGCGCCGGCCCGCTCAGGGAGTCACGCCTGGTGGCGCGCAAGCTCGGCCAGAGCCGCATGGTGGTGGTCGCGGCGCCGGCCTATCTCGAAGCGCGCGGCATGCCGCGGACGCCGGCCGACCTGGCCAGCCACAATCTGCTCGCTTTCGGCTTCGTGCGGCATATCGACGGCCTGCCATTCGTGGATGCGAAAGGCGCTCCGCTCATGGTTCCGATCGTCGGCAATTCGACGGTCAGCGACGGCGAGGCGATGCGGCTGACGACATTGGCCGGCGCCGGCATCGCAAGGCTGGCACGCTGGCATGTCGAACCCGACATCGGCGCCAGGCGGCTCGTGCCGCTGCTGGAAGCATTCAATCCCGGCGACGAGGAGCAGACGCATGCCGTCTATGTCGGCCAGGGCAAGCATCTGCCGGCCCGGGTGCGGGCGTTTCTCGATTTTCTTGCGGAGACAGTGCGCCTTTGAAACGGAAAAGCCGCGCGCCCAGGGACACGCGGCTTCCGAAAAGGCCGGCTTATTTCAAAGACGGATCATGCCTTCGGCGCGAAAGGCGCCGGACGCCGGCCGGCGCCTTGCCGTTCAAGCATCCAGCCGGGATATTCGGCGGGCAACGCGCTCACCTCATCGAGCCTGGCGAGATCGTCGGCGTCGAGCTGCAAGCCGGTGGCGGCCAGGTTCTGCTCGAGCTGATCCATGCGGCTGGCGCCGATGAGGACGCTCATCACGAAAGGCTTGGCCAGCACATAGCCCAGCGCAACCGTGGCGACGCTGACGCCGTGCTTCTTGGCGACCTCGCGCATGACGGCAACCGCCGCCCAGGCGCGCTCCTCATTGACCGGCGGGAAGTTGAAGGACGCGCGGCGGCCCTCGCCATTGCCCGGCGCGCCGGGACCGTATTTGCCGGAGAGCAGGCCGCCGGCCATCGGCGACCAGACCATCAGGCCGAGCTTTTCCTCGTTGATCAAAGGCACGATCTCGCGCTCAAGATCGCGGCCGGCGATCGAGTAGTAGGATTGGATCGTCTCGAAGCGGGCAAAGCCCTTGCGCTCGGCAATGCCCAGCGCCTTGGCGATGCGCCAGGCCTGCCAGTTGGAGACTCCGACATAACGCACCTTGCCGCTGGCTACGAGGTCGTCGAGCGCGCGCAGCGTCTCGTCGATCGGCGTCACCGTGTCGGTGCCGTGCAGCTGGTAGAGATCGATATGATCGAGCTGCAGCCGCTTCAGGCTGCCGTCGACCGAATCCATGATGTGGCCGCGCGAGGAGCCGCGCTCGTTCGGCCCGTTGCCCATGGCGCCATGCACCTTGGTGGCGATGATCACGTCCGAGCGCTTGACGCCGAGATCCTTGAGCGACTGCCCCAGCAATTGCTCGGACTGGCCGAAGGAATAGACATCCGCGGTATCGAAGAAATTGACGCCGGCGGCGATCGAGCGGGCAACGATCTCGTTGACGCCTTTCTGGTCGAGACTGGCGATCAGGCCCCATTGGGCATTCTGGCCGGCGGCGCCGAAGGTCATGGTGCCGAGGCAGAGTTCGGAAACGAACAGGCCGGTATTGCCGAGCTGGTTATAGCGCATGGTGGGATCCCCGAGAGAAGGATTGAATGACACCATGCAAATAGGAACGGGCCGTTTCGTTTCAAGTTCTGACGCCGGCCCTATCGTTCAATTGGCCGGTCGGTAACGAGATCGTTACGAGCGGCCGAGGCGCTTAGCGGCTGCCGAAGATCGCCGATCCCACTCTGACGCTCGTCGCGCCGAAAGCGATGGCGGTCTCGTAGTCGCCGGACATGCCCATCGAGAGCTTCGCGACGCCGGCCTCGCGGGCGAGCTTGTCCAGCAGCGCAAAATGCGGGCCGGGGTTCTCGTCGGCCGGCGGGATGCACATCAGGCCCTCGATGGCGAGGCTATGCACATCGCGGCAGCGCTTGACGAAGGCGACCGCCTCGCGCGGCTCGATGCCGGCCTTTTGCGGCTCGGAGCCGGTGTTGACCTGGACGTAGAGTTTTGGTGAGCGGCCCTGCCTGGCCATCTCCTTAGCCAGTTCGGCGGCGATCTTTTCACGGTCGACCGTCTCGATGACATCGAAAAGCGCCACCGCTTCCTTCGCCTTGTTGGATTGAAGCGGGCCGATCAGATGCAGCTCGAGACCGCCAAATGCCGCTTTCAGCGCCGGCCATTTGCCTTGGGCTTCCTGCACGCGGTTCTCGCCGAAAACGCGCTGGCCGGCCTCGATCACAGGGCGAACGTCCTCGGCCGTGAAGGTCTTCGACACGGCCACCAGCGTGACGGCGCCGGGCTCGCGCCTTGCCTCGCGCTCGGCGTTTGCGATCCTCGCCTTGACCGCGTGAAGCTGCTCTACGGCGTTCGTCATGCCACTATCCTGCCTATAGTTTTCATGGCCGGGCCGGCTCGCCGCAGTTGACGGGTCCGGCAATCCATGGTGAACACCGCGACGACATTTCCCAGCCGCCGGCCGTGTCCGGCGCCCTGTGCCTGCTTTTAAGTGAAAAACATCCGATGGCAACCGAACGATACAATCCGCGCACGTCAGAGCCCAAATGGCAGAAGGCCTGGGCCGAAAAGAAGCTGTTCGAGGCCCGCAACGACGACCCGAAGCCGAAATACTACGTGCTCGAGATGTTCCCCTATCCGTCGGGCAAGATCCATATCGGCCACACCCGCAACTACACGATGGGCGACGTGGTGGCGCGCTACAAGCGCGCCAAGGGTTTTAACGTGCTGCATCCGATGGGCTGGGACGCTTTCGGCATGCCGGCCGAAAACGCCGCCATGCAGAACAAGGTCCACCCCAAGGACTGGACCTACGAAAACATCGCGGTCATGCGCGAGCAGCTCAAGATGATGGGCCTGTCGCTCGACTGGGCGCGCGAGTTCGCGACCTGCGACGTCGACTACTATCACCGCCAGCAGATGCTGTTCCTCGACTTCGTTGAGAAGGGGCTGGTGACGCGCAAATCCTCCAAGGTCAACTGGGACCCGGAGGACATGACGGTGCTTGCCAACGAGCAGGTCATCGACGGCCGCGGCTGGCGTTCGGGCGCGCTGGTCGAGCAGCGCGAGCTGACGCAGTGGTTCTTCAAGATCACCGACTTCGCGCAGGATCTGCTGGACTCGCTCAACCGGCTCGAAGAATGGCCGGAGAAGGTCAAGCTGATGCAGCACAACTGGATCGGCCGCTCCGAAGGCCTGCTGATCCGCTGGCCGCTGGCGAAGCCTGTCGGCGATGCGAATGAGCTGGAAGTCTACACGACCCGGCCCGACACCATTTTCGGCGCCTCCTTCATGGCGGTCGCCGCCGACCATCCGCTGGCGCGGAAAGCCGCCGAGGAGAATGTCGAGCTTGCGAAGTTTATCGAGGAGGTCCGCCACATGGGCACCTCGGTGGCGGCGCTGGAGACGGCCGAGAAGAAGGGCTTCGACACCGGCATCCACGTCGTCCATCCGTTCGACGAGAATTGGACGCTGCCGGTCTATGTCGCCAATTTCGTGCTGATGGAATATGGCACCGGCGCCATTTTCGGCTGCCCATCGGGCGACCAGCGCGACCTCGACTTCGCCAACAAATACGGCCTGCCGGTGATCCCGGTGGTGATGCCGGAAGGAGCCGACGCCAAGACCTTCCAGATTACGGAGGAGGCCTATGTCGATGACGGCGTGATGATCAATTCGCGCTTCCTCGACGGCATGAAGCCCGAAAAGGCCTTCAATGAAGTGGCGAAGCTGCTCGAAGCAAAAACGATCGGCGGCCGGCCGATGGCGGAGCGCAAGGTGAATTTCCGCCTGCGCGACTGGGGCATCTCGCGCCAGCGCTACTGGGGCTGCCCGATCCCGATGATCCATTGCGAGGCCTGCGGCGTGGTGCCGGTGCCGAAGGCCGACCTGCCGGTGAAGCTGCCCGACGACATCGAGTTCGACCGTCCGGGCAACCCGCTCGACCGGCATCCGACCTGGCGGCATGTGAAGTGTCCGCAATGCGGCCGCGATGCGCGGCGCGAGACCGACACGATGGACACCTTCGTCGATTCGTCCTGGTATTTCGCGCGCTTCACAGCGCCTTGGGCCAATGAGCCGACCGAGCCGAAAGCGGCCGACGAATGGCTGGCGGTCGACCAGTATATCGGCGGCATCGAGCATGCGATCCTGCATCTGCTCTATTCGCGCTTCTTCACCCGCGCCATGCGCGAGACAGGTCACCTCAATCTGGCCGAGCCGTTCAAGGGCCTGTTCACGCAGGGCATGGTCGTGCACGAGACCTACCGCGTCGGCGGATCGTCCAACAACGGGCGCTGGCTGTCGCCGAGCGAGGTCAGGCTCGAGGACGTCGGCGGCAAGCGCCGCGCCGTCGAGATCGCCAGCGGCGAGGAGGCGACGATCGGCGCGCTGGAAAAGATGTCGAAGTCGAAGAAGAACACGGTGAGTCCGGAGGAGATCACCGACGGCTACGGCGCCGACACGGCGCGCTGGTTCATGCTGTCGGACTCGCCGCCGGAGCGCGACGTCGAATGGACCGACGATGGCGCTGCCGGCGCGCACCGCTTCGTGCAGCGCATCTGGCGCCTGGTGCAGATCGCGGCCGACGAGCTTCCCGGCGTGAAGCCCGTGGCGGCGAAGGACGGCGAGGCGGGCGCCGTGTCCAAGGCCGCGCACAAAATCCTGAAAGCGGTCGGCGAGGACATCGAGAAGCTCGGCTTCAACCGCGCCATCGCCCGCATCTACGAGCTCGCCAACGCGCTGGCGACTCCGCTCAACGACGTCGCCGAGGGCAAGGCCGACGCCGCGCTGAAGGGCGCCTGCCGCGAGGCGGTGGAAATCCTGGTGCATATCATCGCGCCGGTCATGCCGCATCTGGCGGAGGAATGCTGGGAAGCGCTGGGCGGCACGGAGATGGTCGCCGAGCGGCCGTGGCCGGTCTACGATCCGGCGCTGGTCGTCGACAACGAGATCGTGCTGCCGGTGCAGGTCAACGGCAAGAAGCGCGGGGATTTGACAATTGCCCGCGACGCGGATCAAGGTGCCGTCGAAAAAGCGGTGCTGGCTCTCGACTTCGTGCAAAAAGCGCTCGATGGTAAGGCTCCGCGCAAGGTGATCATCGTCCCGCAGAGGATCGTCAATGTCGTTGCCTGATCCGGTGAAGTCAGAAGGGCCCCGCCTGCGCGGCCGCCTGGCGGTCTGCGGCATGGTCGCCGCTCTGGCGCTGGTCTCGGCCTGCACAGTTCGGCCGCTCTATTCCAACCAGCCGCTCTCGCCCGGATCGCAGCTCAGCGCCTCCGCCGAGCTCGCCTCGATCTCGATCAAGCCGGTCAAGACGCGCTACGCGCAGCAGGTGCGCAACAATCTGATCTTCGCTTTCGGGCAAGGCTCGGGCGAGCCGGCCTCGCCGGCCTATACGCTCGATCTCGGCGTCACCGAGCTCGTCGAATCAGCGGCCATCGTGCAGGTGCAGACCCAGGAAGACGAGCCGACGGCCGGCACGGTCACGCTGACCGCCAATTACGTGCTGCGCGATACCGCGACCAACACGGTGATTGCGGTGGGCAAACGCTCGATCCCCTCATCCTTCGACCGGCCCCGCCAGGAGTTCGCGGCCTACCGGGCGCAGATCGACGCCGAGAACCGCGCCGCGCGCGAGGTGGCCGACCTGCTGCGGCTGTCGATCGCGCAGGATCTGGCCAAGCACGGCAAGAAAGCCTGAGCCGTACCGATATTCAGGTGAGGCCGGCCTGCGAACGGCGGTTTTCTCCGCTTCCGGTGCTCACGTACTTCAGTACGCTCCGCTCCGGTTCTCGAAAACCACCGTTCTCGACTCGGCCTGACCTGAATCTCGGCACGCCTTCGCGCACCGTTTGAAACAAAAAAGGCCGGTCACCCGGCCTTTTTCTGTTCTGACGAGATGCCGCCCTCAACCGATCTTCTGGCCGGTCTTGGCCCAGTCGGCGAGGAAGGCGGCAAGGCCCTTGTCGGTCAGCGGGTGGTTGACCAGCGCCTTCAGGGTCGCCGGCGGCGCGGTGACGATATCGGCGCCGATCAGCGCGGCCTGCTTGACGTGGTTCACCGTGCGCACAGAAGCGGTCAGAATCTCGGTCTTGAAATCGTAATTGTCGTAGATGGTGCGGATTTCCGAGATCAGCTCCATGCCGTCCGAGCCGGTGTCGTCGATGCGGCCGACGAAGGGCGAGATGAAGGAAGCGCCGGCCTTGGCGGCGAGCAGCGCCTGGTTGGCCGAGAAGCAGAGCGTCACGTTGACCATGCGGTTCATCTCGGTGCGGATGGTCTTGCAGGCCTTGAGGCCGTCCAGCGTCAGCGGCACCTTGATGGCGACATTCGGCGCGATCTTGGCCAGCACCTCGGCCTCGGCCATCATCTGCTTGAATTCGGTCGCGACGACCTCGGCCGAGACCGGCCCTTCGACGATGTCGCAGATCTGCTTGGTGACTTCGGAAATCTTGCCGCCCGATTTCAGGATCAGCGACGGGTTGGTGGTGACGCCGTCCAGAAGCCCCAGCTCGTGCAGTTCCTTAATTTCCTTGATGTCAGCGGTGTCGACAAAAAACTTCATGGCTGTCTCCTTGGGGATTGCCTGACTCGGACCAGGCAGATGCGAGGGTCCCCTTTGATCTAGAGCAAAGTCGAGGCAAGGTCACGCCCGATGATGGAAGATTCGCCCTTTGTCGCAGCCGCGCCCGTGCTGGTGCCGATGCCCGCTGAGCGGCCCTACACTTATGCCGTGCCGCCCGGCATGCGCGTGGTGCCGGGCTCGATCGTGCGCGTGCCGCTCGGGCCTCGGCAAGTGGCCGGCATCGTCTGGGACGGCGCGGTCGAGGCGGTCGATGCAAAGAAGTTGCGGCCGATCGAGGAGGTGTTCGACTGCCCGCCGATCGACAAGGGCATGCGCCGCTTCGTCGACTGGATCGCACAATACACGCTGTCGGCCCCCGGCATGGTGGCGCGCATGCTGCTGCGCGCGCCGGAAGCGTTCGACCCGGAGCCATGGATCGAGGGATTGCAACGCACGCTGGCCGAGCCCGATCGGCTGACCGATGCGCGGCGACGCGTGCTCGAAACCGCCGAGGGCGGCCTCGCCTGGACGCGCACGGGGTTGGCGCATGCGGCGGGCGTGTCCTCGACCGTCATCGATGGATTGCGGGCCCAGGGCGTGTTCGAGACGGTGATGATCCCGCCGCGCCCGGTGGTGGCGGCGCCCGATCCCGGCCATGCCGTGCCGGAATTGATGCCGGACCAGAAAGCGGCGGCCGAAAAACTGCGCGTCGCGGTCGCTGCCGATGCCTTCAACGTCACGCTGCTCGACGGCGTCACCGGCTCAGGCAAGACCGAAGTCTATTTCGAGGCGGTGGCGGCGGCGCTCGACAAGGGCAGGCAGGTGCTGATCCTGTTGCCGGAAATCGCGCTGACCCACGCCTTCCTCGAACGTTTCCAGGACCGGTTCGGCGCCAAGCCGGCGGAGTGGCATTCCGACCTGCCGCCGAGGATGCGCGAGCGCGTCTGGCGGCAGGTGGCCGAAGGCGGCGTAAGGGTCGTCGCCGGCGCGCGCTCGGCGCTGTTCCTGCCGTTCAAGGAACTCGGCCTGATCGTCGTCGATGAGGAGCACGATCCCGCCTACAAGCAGGAAGACCGGGTTTTCTACAACGCGCGCGACATGGCGGTGGTGCGCGGCCATATCGGCGCCTTTCCGGTCGTGCTCGCCTCGGCGACACCGTCGGTGGAAAGCCGCGTCAACGCCAGCCAGGGCCGCTACCACCGGGCCGTGCTGTCGTCGCGCTTCGCCGAGGCGGCGCTCCCCGACCTGAAGTCGATCGACATGCGGCGCTCGCCGCCGGCGCGCGGCGGCTTCCTGTCGCCGGTGCTTCTGGAACAGATGCAGCGCACGCTGGAGAGAAAAGAGCAGTCGCTGCTCTTCCTCAACCGGCGCGGCTATGCGCCGCTGACGCTCTGCCGGGTCTGCGGCCACCGTTTCGGCTGCCCGGTCTGTTCGGCCTGGTTGGTCGAGCATCGCTTTCGCGGCCAGCTCGTCTGCCATCATTGCGGCCACAACGAGCGGCGGCCCGAGGCCTGCCCGGAATGCGGCACGCTTGATCATCTCGTTGCCTGCGGGCCGGGCGTCGAGCGAATCGCCGAGGAAGTGGTTGCCCATTTCCCGGATGCCCGCACCATCGTGCTGTCGTCCGATCTTCTCGGCGGCGTGCGCCGGCTCAGGCTCGAACTGGAGGCCGTCGCCAATGGCGAGGCCGATATCGTCATCGGCACGCAGCTCGTCGCCAAGGGCCATAATTTCCCCGGCATGACACTGGTCGGCGTGGTCGATGCGGACCTGGGATTGGCCAATGGCGATCCGCGCGCCGCCGAGCGCACCTTCCAATTGCTCAGTCAGGTGACGGGGCGCGCCGGCCGCACCGGCAAGAAGAGCCTCGGCCTGTTGCAGACCTACCAGCCCGACCATCCTGTGATGCGGGCGATCGTCTCGGGCGATTCGGAAGCGTTTTACGAGCGCGAGATCGCCGAGCGCGAACGGGCAGCCCTGCCGCCGTTCGGCCGGCTCGCCGGCATCATCGTCAGCGCGGCGACGCGAGCCGAGGCCGAAAGCCATGCGCGGGGATTGAGACGGGCGGCACCGCAAGCCTCCGATCTGTTCGTGCTCGGGCCGGCCGAGGCGCCTTTGTCGCTGATCGGCGGCCGTCACCGCTTCCGCCTGCTGATCCAGGGCGAGCGGCGCGCCGACATGCAAGGCTTCATACGCGCCATGCTGGCTGAGGGCCCGAAGCTGCGCGGCTCGGTTCGCGTGCAGGTCGACATCGACCCGCAGAGCTTTCTATAAGCGTGAGAGACAGTCCCAACGGAGTGGTCGCCATGAAAACCCTCGGCCTGATCGGTGGCATGAGCTGGGAATCGACGGCGATCTATTATCGCCTGCTCAACGAGATTGTACGCGAGCGGTTGGGTGGGCTGCATTCGGCGAAGCTGTTGTTGTGGTCGTTCGATTTCGCCGAGATCGCCGAGCGGCAGCATGCGGGCGATTGGGAGGGCGCCGGCGTCCTTCTCGTGGAGGCCGCGCGCAAGCTGGAGGCCGCCGGCGCCGAGGGCCTGGTGATCTGCACCAACACCATGCACAAGCTGGCCGACGCGGTGCAGGCGGCCATTTCGATCCCGCTCATCCACATCGCCGACGCGACGGGGCGCGCCGTCGTCGAGGCGGGCCTGAGGCGGCCGGCACTGCTGGCGACGCGCTTCACCATGGAGCAGGATTTCTACAAGGGCCGTCTCGCCGACAAATACGGCCTGGAACCTGTGGTGCCGAACCAGGCCGGTCGCGACATGGTGCACAAGGTGATCTATGACGAGCTTTGCCAGGGCATCGTCAAAGGCGAATCGAAATCCGCCTATCTCGAGGAGATCGGCCGGATGCGGCGCACCGACCAGGTGGACGGCGTCATCATGGGCTGCACCGAGATCACCATGCTGATCGGCCAGGGCGATTTCGACGTTCCGGTCTTCGACACGACCCGCATCCATGCCGCGGCCGCGGTCGATTTCGCGCTCGCCTGATTGCGCTACTTCTAATGTGCCCGCCGTCCTCTGGCGCGCTTTCATTCCCTCGCTAGAATGCAGCGTTTCAGAACAAGAAATATGAGGGGGATCATATGGACTTCGCGTTTCCGTGGCCCGCGAGCCAAGGCGAATGGCTGGCTTGGTCGAGCGCCGTCGTGACCCTGGCCCTCGGCCTGTTCCTGTTCCTGGCGCCGGGGCTTGCATTTCGCGTGCTGCGCCTGCAGCCGAGGCCGGAGAAGGCGGCGGCGATCGCCGAGGGGCGCGGCCGCATGTCCGGCTTCTATCTCGGCGTCAGCCTGTGCTGCATCCTTCTGGCGCAGCCGCTGCTCTATATGGCGCTTGGCTTCTCCTGGCTGTTCACCGCTTTCGGCCGGCTTTTGTCGATGATGTCGGACAGCGCCAACACACCTTTCAACTGGGTTTCGATCGTGGTTGAATTGGCGCTGGCGGCGCTGCCGCTGGCCTTTGCCTTCGGCTTCGTGCCGTGAATTCGGCGCTTGAGCTTGGCCTTCGCCGCCTGATGCGACAAAAGTGCCTGAAAACCATGCCGGACGATGCATTGCGGTCTTAAAAAGCCTGTGCTAGACGGCAATCGACTTTCGACCGGGGATAGCGGAAGCCGCGCCTCCGTGCTTGGAAAAATGCAGTAAGGTCAAAGATTTAGCCAGAGTTTTCGCTCGCGCCAACAATCTGCGGCCTGTCAGACAAGAGAAAAGACGGTCCGTGGCCCAATCGTCATCGCCAATCTCAGCTGTCGCAGAGCGCTATGCCGGCTCGCTGTTCGAGCTCGCGCTGCAGGACAATTCGGTCGCCAAGGTCGAGGCCGACCTTGCCGGCTTCGAGGCGCTGCTCAACGGCAGCGACGATCTCAAGCGGCTGATCAACAGCCCGGTGTTTTCCAGCGAGGACCAGGCCAAGGCCATCGCCGCCATCGTCGACAAGGCCAAGATCACCGGCCTGGTCGGCAATTTCCTGCGCGTCGTTGCCAGGAATCGCCGCCTGTTCGCGGTGCCCGGCATGATCAAGGCGTTCCGCCACATCGCCGCCGAGCATCGCGGCGAGGCGTCCGCCGAGGTTACCTCGGCGCATGCGCTGACGGCCGCGCAGCAAACTGAACTCAAGGCGACGCTGAAGAGCATCGCCGGCAAGGATGTGGCCATCGCCATGACCGTCGATCCGTCGCTGCTCGGCGGGCTGATCGTCAAAATGGGCTCGCGCCAGATCGATACGTCGCTCAAAACCAAACTCAATTCGCTCAAGCTTGCACTGAAAGAGGTCGGCTGATGGACATCCGCGCCGCGGAAATTTCCGCAATTCTGAAAGACCAGATCAAGAATTTCGGCAAGGAGGCCGAGGTCTCCGAAGTCGGCCAGGTTCTGTCCGTCGGTGACGGCATCGCCCGCGTCTACGGCCTCGACAATGTCCAGGCCGGCGAGATGGTCGAATTCCCGGGTGGCATCCGTGGCATGGCGCTGAACCTCGAAGCCGACAATGTCGGCGTCGTCATCTTCGGCAACGACCGCGACATCAAGGAAGGCGACACCGTCAAGCGCACGGGCGCCATCGTCGACGTGCCGGTTGGCCCGGGCCTGCTCGGCCGCGTCGTGGACGCGCTCGGCAACCCGATCGACGGCAAGGGCCCGATCAAGGCCACCGAACGCAAGCGCGTCGACGTCAAGGCGCCCGGCATCATTCCGCGCAAGTCGGTGCATGAGCCGATGTCGACGGGCCTCAAGGCCATCGACGCGCTGATCCCGGTCGGCCGCGGCCAGCGCGAGCTGGTCATCGGCGACCGCCAGACCGGCAAGACCGCCATCATCCTCGACACCATGCTGAACCAGAAGTCGGTGCACGACAACGGCCCGGAGAAGGAGAAGCTCTACTGCGTCTACGTCGCCGTCGGCCAGAAGCGCTCGACCGTCGCGCAGTTCGTCAAGGTGCTGGAGGAGCGCGGCGCGCTCGATTACTCCATCATCATCGCCGCCACCGCGTCCGACCCGGCGCCGATGCAGTTCCTGGCGCCGTTCGCCGGCTGCACGATGGGCGAGTATTTCCGCGACAACGGCATGCATGCGCTCATCAGCTATGACGATCTGTCGAAGCAGGCCGTCGCCTATCGCCAGATGTCGCTCCTGCTGCGCCGCCCGCCGGGCCGCGAAGCCTATCCGGGCGACGTCTTCTATCTCCACTCGCGCCTGCTTGAGCGCGCCGCCAAGCTCAACGACGACAACGGCGCCGGCTCGCTGACCGCGCTGCCGGTCATCGAGACGCAGGCCAACGACGTGTCGGCCTACATCCCGACCAACGTGATTTCGATCACCGACGGCCAGATCTTCCTCGAGACCAACCTGTTCTTCCAGGGCATCCGCCCGGCGGTCAACGTCGGCCTGTCGGTGTCGCGCGTCGGCTCGTCGGCGCAGATCAAGGCGATGAAGCAGGTTGCAGGCTCGATCAAGGGCGAGCTCGCGCAGTACCGCGAAATGGCGGCCTTCGCGCAGTTCGGCTCGGACCTCGACGCCGCCACCCAGCGCCTGCTGAACCGCGGTTCGCGCCTGACCGAGCTGCTCAAGCAGCCGCAATTCTCGCCGCTCAAGACCGAAGAGCAGGTCGCGGTGATCTTCGCCGGCGTCAACGGCTATCTCGACAAGCTGCCGCTCAACCAGGTCGGCAAGTTCGAGCATGGCCTGCTCAGCCATATGCGCTCAGCCGGCAAGGACGTGCTCGACGGCATCCGCAAGGAGAAGGCGCTGTCGGACGATTTGCGCGCCAAGCTCAAGGCGGAAATCGACGCCTTCGCCAAGACCTTTGCTTGAACGACGCCGGACGGGATCAGGTTTGAGGCATGGCTTCGTTAAAAGACCTTCGTAACCGTATCGCCTCGGTCAAGGCGACGCAGAAGATCACCAAGGCGATGCAGATGGTCGCCGCGGCGAAGCTGCGTCGCGCGCAGGAGGCGGCGGAAGCGGCCAGGCCCTATTCCGAGCGCATGGGCGCGGTCCTGGCCAACATCACCCAGGCGATCGGCGGCGGCGGCGATGCCCCGGCGCTGATGACGGGCACCGGCCGGGACGACGTGCATCTGCTCATCGTCTGCACCGCCGAGCGCGGCTTGTGCGGCGGCTTCAACTCGCAGATTGCGCGTCTCGCCCGTGACCACATCCGCAGGCTGGTGGCCGACGGCAAGCAGGTGAAGATCATCTGCGTCGGCAAGAAGGGTTACGACATCCTGCGCCGCGACTACGCCTCGCTGATTCTTGAGCGGGTCGACCTGCGCGAGGTCAAGACGCTCGGCTTCGTCAATGCCGATGCGATCGCGCGGAAGGTCATCCACCTCTTCAACGAGGGCGGCTTCGACATCTGCACGCTGTTCTATTCGCAATTCAAGTCGGTGATCAGCCAGATCCCGACGGCGCAGCAGATCATCCCGGCAGCGCAGGCTTCGGCCGCCACCGAAGGTGGCAATAGCGGCGGCGCGGTCTACGAATACGAGCCGGAGCCGGGCGAGATCCTCTCCGACCTCATCCCGCGCAACATCGCCGTGCAGATCTTCCGGGCGCTTTTGGAAAACGCGGCCGGCGAGATGGGCGCCAAGATGAGCGCGATGGACAATGCGACGCGCAATGCCGGCGACATGATCAACAGGCTGTCGATCACCTACAACCGTCAGCGGCAGGCGCAGATCACCAAGGAACTGATCGAAATCATTTCGGGCGCCGAGGCGCTCTAGGCGCGCGCAAGCGGGGTCCGAGACCTCGCGGCGGCGTGAACAACGGATAGACGAAAAGGGCAAAGACGATGGCGAAAGCAGCTACCCCGAAGACCGCGGCCAAGGAGGCATCGGCCCCGAAGGCGGCAAAGGCCCCGGCAGCCGCCGCGAAGGCCGCCGCTCCGGCAAAGAAGGCGGCCGCTCCGGCCAAGGCCGCCGCTTCCGCGGCGAGCGTCGCGGCCAAGCGCGTCGGCGCCGCCGGCAAGGTCCGCCAGGTCATCGGCGCCGTCGTCGACGTGCAGTTCGAAGACCATCTGCCGGCCATTCTGAACGCGCTGGAAACCGACAATGTCGGCAACCGCCTGGTGCTCGAGGTCGCCCAGCATCTCGGCGAGAACACCGTGCGCTGCATCGCCATGGACTCGACCGAAGGCCTGGTCCGCGGCCAGGACGTCTTTGACACCGGCGCGCCGATCTCGGTCCCGGTGGGTCCGGGCATGCTCGGCCGCATCATCAACGTCATCGGCGAGCCGGTCGACGAAGCCGGCCCGGTCGACGCCGTCGAGCTGCGCGCCATCCACCAGCCGGCTCCGGCCTATGTCGACCAGTCGACGGAAGCGCAGATCCTGGTCACCGGCATCAAGGTTCTCGACCTGCTGGCACCCTACGCCCGCGGCGGCAAGATCGGCCTGTTCGGCGGCGCCGGCGTCGGCAAGACCGTGCTGATCCAGGAACTGATCAACAACGTCGCCAAGGCCCATGGCGGCTTCTCGGTGTTCGCCGGCGTCGGCGAGCGCACCCGCGAAGGCAACGACCTCTATCACGAGTTCATCGAATCGGGCGTCAACAAGAAGGGCGGCGGCCAGGGCTCGAAGGCAGCGCTCGTGTACGGCCAGATGAACGAGCCGCCGGGCGCGCGCGCCCGCGTCGGCCTGACCGGCCTGACGGTTGCCGAATATTTCCGCGACCAGGGTCAGGACGTGCTGTTCTTCGTCGACAACATCTTCCGCTTCACGCAGGCGGGCTCGGAAGTGTCGGCGCTGCTCGGCCGCATTCCTTCCGCCGTGGGTTACCAGCCGACGCTGGCCACCGACATGGGCGCGCTGCAGGAGCGCATCACGACCACGACCAAGGGATCGATCACCTCGGTGCAGGCCATCTACGTGCCGGCCGACGACTTGACCGACCCGGCGCCGGCGACCTCCTTCGCGCACCTCGACGCCACGACCGTGCTCAACCGCGCGATCTCTGAAAAGGGCATCTACCCGGCCGTCGATCCGCTGGACTCGACCTCGCGCATGCTCGACCCGATGGTCGTCGGCGAGGAGCACTACCAGGTCGCCCGCCAGGTGCAGTCGATCCTGCAGCGCTACAAGTCGCTGCAGGACATCATCGCCATCCTTGGCATGGACGAGCTGTCGGAAGAGGACAAGCAGACGGTTGCCCGCGCCCGCAAGATCGAGCGCTTCCTGTCGCAGCCGTTCTTCGTCGCCGAAGTGTTCACGGGCTCGCCGGGCAAGCTGGTCGACCTCGCGGACACCATCAAGGGCTTCAAGGGCCTCTGCGCCGGCGACTACGACCACCTGCCGGAAGCCGCCTTCTATATGGTCGGCGGCATCGACGAAGCGGTCGAGAAGGCGCAGCGCCTGGCGGCTGAAGCGGCATAATTGAGGCAATAGGGAGTAGTCAGTAGTCGGTAGTGAATAAGCAGCTGGGTGATCAGGACAGATGTCCTCTCCCTACTCCCTACTCACTATTCCCTACTCACTAAATTGATCATGGCTGAAGCTTTCAAGTTCGAACTGGTCTCGCCGGAGCGGCTGCTCGTTTCCGAACAGGTCGAGTCCGTCGTCATCCCGGGCGCCGAAGGCGAGATGACGGTGATGGCGCAGCACGCGCCGGTCATGACCACCATCAAGCCCGGCGTCGTCACGGTGAAGGCGGCCAGCGGCAAGGAAGACCGCTATGTCGTGTTCGGCGGTTTCGCCGACATCCTGCCGTCTGGCTGCACGTTGCTCGCCGAATCGGCGGTGCATGTGAACGACATCGACCGTGCGGACCTCGCGCGTCGCATCCAGGACGCCAAGGAAGACGCCGCCGACGCCAAGGACGACGTGGCGCGCAGCCGCGCCGAGCAGTTCCTCGCGCAGCTCACCACGCTGGAAGGCGCGCTGCTGCCGGCCTGATTTCGGCTGCGGAGGAGCGATTTAAAGAGCGGGCTTGCCCCGCTTTTTGTTTGCCCCGTTTTTCCCGCCTCCGGCGCAAACGCCGGCGATGAGCTGAAGGCTCCTGAACCTCGTCATTCCAGGGCGGAGCAAGGAGCGTAGCGACGCGCGCAGACCCGAAGATGACGACCGCGATAGGCGTCTCGCCCAATCCCCAAGGCATGGGATCTCCAACGCACACTAACCAACCGGTCGAAACTGCTGTGCCAAGGAACCAGCTACCCGCCCACCCCGGGCGGCTCGTTGCCAATGCCGAGCGCGGCGAAAGCCAGCTTCGGGCCACCCTGCTTGAAATGGACCAGATGCGTGGCGACAAACTCGATCAACTTCTGGCGCTCCGCGTGGCCTATGGCGAAGCCGGCGAGGTCGAACACGGCCTCGGCCATTGTTGTCGTCGGCAGGTTGCGGCCGAACAGGTCGCCGAGCGCCGCATCGAGCGGATCGGTGAAATGGCCTTCAGGCAAACTGCCGCCGCGCGCGGCGCATGCCGCGATCCACGCGGCGACAACCAGCGACAGATGTTCCGGCGACAGGCCCGCCTCCAGCCGGGCCAGCGCTGAGGCGATGACGCGTTGCGGCAGCTTCTGGCTGCCGTCATTAGCGATCTGCGCGGTGCGATGGGCGAGCGCGGTGTTGGAAAAGCGCGCGGCGAGCTCGGCCGTGTAGGGGATCGGGTCGAGCCCGGCATCCTGCGGCAGCGTTGGAATGGCCTCAGCCCAAAGCCGGTCGACGAATTGCCTTATTGCCGGATCGGCAAAGGCGCGGTCGACGGTGGCGTGGCCGCTGAGCAGGCCGAGATAGGCGATGCCGGAATGCGCGCCGTTGAGCAGCCTCAGCTTCATGTCCTCGAACGGCCGCACATCCTCGACCATGGTGACGCCGAACTTCTCCCAGGCCGGTCGGCCCGCCGGAAAGCGGTCCTCGATCACCCATTGGCGGAATGGCTCGGTCATCACCGGCCAGGCGTCCTCGAGGCCGAGCTCGTCGGCGATGCGCGCCCGGTCGGCATCGGTGGTCGCCGGCACGATGCGGTCGACCATGGAAGACGGGAAGGCGACTTCGTCGGCCACATAGCGCCCGAGATCGGCATCGCGCAGCTTCGCGAACTCGATCAACAGCCGGTGCAGCGTGGCGCCGTTGGCCGGCAGGTTGTCGCAGCAGAGCACGGTGAACGGAGGCGTGCCGGCAATGCTGCGCCGCGCCAGAGCCTCGGCGAGAAAGCCATGCGCCGTCTTCGGCGATCCGGGGTTGGCGAGGTCGTGGACGATGTCTGGGTGCGCGCTGTCGAGCGTGCCGTCGGCTGCCCTGAGATAAGCCTTCTCGGTGATGGTGAGCGTGACGATGCGGATGCGCGGGTCGGTCAGCGCGGCGAGCACCGCGCCGGGGTCCTCCGGAGCGACGAGCAAGGACTGGATCGAGCCGATCACCTGCAGCTGTTCGCCGGCGCTGTCCCGGATTGCCAGCGTGTAGAGCCCGTCCTGCGGCTTGAGCGCATCGCGCGTGTCGGGGCTGCGCAGCGAGACCCCTACGATGCCCCAATCGCCTTCGCCATCCGCCAGACAGGCATCGACATAGGCGGCCTGGTGGGCGCGGTGGAAAGCGCCGACGCCAAGATGGACGATGCCGGGCATGATGGCGCGGCGGTCATAGCGCGGGATGGCGGCGGGCACATTCGCAATCGTCAGGTTCGACAGGCGCTTCTTCATCGGACGTGAAGTCTCCAATCGCTTGCGGCCAGGCCGCCCTGGATGACGGCAAGTTCGGAGGCGGCGTAGCACCCGCCGCCTCCGTCGACAATGGCCGCGGCACGCTAAGGCGCGCAGCCTTTCGTGTGTTGACACCATTTCCCACGGACCCTACCGGTGGATCACCGGAGGAGGACCGACATGGCCGCATTGACCGATCCGGATCTGCTGTTTGCCGCCGAAGGGCGCCAACTTTCGCTCGCACGTGCCCTTTACGCCGGCGTGAAAGACCTACCCATCGTCAGCCCGCACGGTCATACCGACCCGCGCTGGTATGCGCTCGACGAGCCGTTTCCGGACCCGGCACAGCTGCTCATCGTGCCGGACCATTACATCTTACGCATGTTGTTCAGCCAGGGCGTGAGGCTGGAAGAGCTCGGCGTGGCGACGCTTGACGGTTCGCTCGCCGAAACCGACGGCCGCGCGATCTGGCGGCGTTTCGCCGAGCATTACTATCTCTTCCGCGGCACGCCGACGCGGCTCTGGCTCGACCATGCGCTCGAGCATCTGTTCGGCATCGCGGAACCGCTGACCACCGCCACCGCCGACCGCTGCTACGATACGATCGCCGCGCTGCTGCAACGCGACGACTATCGTCCGCGCGCGCTGTTCGAGCGCTTCAACATCGAGGTGATCGCGACGACCGAAGGCGCGCTCGACGATCTCGAATGGCACCGCACGATCCGCGACAGCGGCTGGAGCGGCCGCGTCGTCACCGCCTACCGGCCGGACGCCGTCGTCGATCCCGATTTCGAAGGCTTTGCTTCCAATCTCGATCGCCTCGGTGAAATCACCGGGTGCGACACCGGCAACTGGGCCGGCTATATCGAGGCGCACCGGAAGCGGCGCGCCTATTTCAAGGCATTCGGCGCCACCTCGTCCGATCACGGCCATCCCACCGCCGAGACCGCCAATCTCTCCGACGCGGCGGCTGAGGAGCTGTTCAACCGCATCCGCCGCGGCTCGGAGGACGGCCGCGAGCGAAAATTGTTCCGCGCCCAGATGCTGACCGAAATGGCCAAGATGAGCCGCGACGACGGCCTGGTGATGCAGATCCATCCCGGATCATGGCGCAATCACTCGCCTTCCGTTTTCCAGAAATTCGGCCGTGACAAGGGCTTCGATATCCCGACCCGCACCGATTACGTGACGGCGCTGAAGCCGCTGCTCGACTGCGTCGGGCTGGAGCGCGACCTCGCGATCATCCTGTTCACGCTGGACGAGACGAGCTACGCGCGCGAGCTGGCGCCGCTCGCCGGCGTCTATCCGGCGCTGAAGCTCGGCCCGGCCTGGTGGTTCCATGACAGTCCGGAAGGCATGCGCCGCTTCCGCGAGATGACCACCGAGACGGCCGGCTTCTACAACACCGTCGGCTTCAACGACGACACGCGCGCCTTCCCCTCGATCCCGGCGCGCCATGACGTCGCGCGCCGCGTCGATTGCGCCTTCCTGGCGCGGCTGGTCGCCGAGCATCGACTGCGCGAGGATGAGGCGCACGAGCTGGCCGGGGAGTTGGCCTATACACTTGCCAAGAAGGCCTATCGGCTGTGAAGACGCGCCGCCACGGAACGACCGATCCTTCGATCGGCAAGCGAAAGGCATGACGAGCTTGAGCGATCTTTCCGCCTTCAGCCTCACGGGCAAGCGCGTCCTGGTCACGGGCGCCAACACGGGCATCGGGCAAGGTATCGCCGTGTCGATCGCGCGCGCCGGCGGCCTGGTCGTCGGCGTCGGCCGGTCGGCGATGGACGACACCGCCGGGAAAGTCGCGGCCGTGGGCGGCAGCTTCGAGGCGGTCAAATCCGATCTCGGCGATCCGGCGGAGGCCGCGGCGATGCTCGACCGGGTCTGGGGCGAGAGCGGCCCGTTCGACGGCCTCGTCAACAATGCCGGCATCATCCGGCGCGCCGATGCGGTCGACCTCAGCGAAGCCGACTGGGACGAGGTGATGGACGTCAACTTGAAGACGGTTTTCCGGCTCTGCCAGAGCTTTGCCAGGCGCGTGCTGGCGGAGCCCGGACGGCGTGGCAAGATCGTCAACATCGCCTCGGTGCTGAGTTTCCAGGGCGGTATCCGCGTCGCCTCCTATACGGCCTCGAAACATGGCGTGCTCGGCCTCACAAGGCTGCTCGCCTGCGAGTGGGCGGCCAAAGGCATCAACGTCAACGGCATCGCGCCGGGCTATGTCGAGACCAACAACACCGAGGCCTTGCGCGCCGACCCGGACCGCAGCGCCGCCATCCTCGGGCGCATCCCCGCGGCGCGCTGGGGCCGGCCGGAGGATATCGGCGATGCGGCGGTTTTCCTGCTCTCGCCGGCGTCGGACTACATGCACGGCGCGATGGTGCCGGTCGATGGCGGCTGGCTGGCGCGATGACGTTTCTACCTACTTCGAACGGAAGCTGAGCGATGACCGATATCTTTTCCCACGCGGGCGAAAAAACCTGGGAGCCGACGCCGGACGGCAACAGGCGGCGCGTGCTGGTGCACACCGATGAACTGATGATGGTCGAGTTCGCCTTCGACAAAGGCGGCGTCGGCGCGCTGCATTCGCATCCGCATGTCCAGGCAAGCTATGTCGCCGAGGGCCGCTTCGAGGTCACCATCGACGGCCGATCGGAGATCCTCGAAACAGGAAGCAGCTTCATCGTGCCGTCCAACCTCGTGCATGGCGTCAAGGCGCTGGAGGCCGGTCGTTTGGTCGACAGCTTCGCGCCTTACCGGGCCGACTTCCTGGGCTGAGCACCAAAAGAAAAGCCCGCGCCGTCGGGCGCGGGCTTGTTGCCTGGGCGCCTATCGCGCCGCCGCGGTACTCAAACATCGCCGCAGAAGAGCGAGGGTGCTGCAGCAGGGTAAAGATAGGTTTAACAGCCCCTGAGACTCCAACCCTTGAAATGCGCCCGCATATCGGCCAATCAGCTAGTGGCGGTCACGCCAATGTGATCCGGCGCGATCGGGGACAGGGATTGTGCGGAAACTTCAGGCGGCTGTCGGTTTTCTGGTTGCCCGATCGAGCAGGGAGCTCGATCGCCTTGTGACGGCCGTCAAAATTCGCTGGCGGTCGAGGCCGAATGCGCGGGCCGCGCGGACCAACAAGATATTCATAGCCGGATGCGCGCGCAGCGGAACGACCCTGACGCAACGCGTCATGGAAAGCTTCGAGGATACTTTCGTCTGGCCGCCCGAGGCGCGGCACACGAAGTTCTATCTGCTGGACCGCCAGGAACGCAATCTGGTCATCAAGCGCGATTCCCGGGCCTTCGCCCATCTTGCGAAACTGCCTGCCGACATCGGTCTCATCTATTGCGTTCGACATCCCTTGGATGTGCTTACCAGCGTGCATCCGCAGACCATGAAGGAGCGTCGATTTCATACCACGGCCGACCGCTGGGTCCAGGAATACGATGCCCTGGTGAGCTTGCGGAAGGCGCAGCCGGCGCGGGATATTCTTTACCTGCGCTACGAAGACACGATCGCCGATCCGGACGCCGTGCAGCAACGGATCGCAGACCGGTTCGGACTTCGCCCGAGAGTGCCGGTGACCGGGGACGGAGGGCGCCCCATCCACTCACGCTCGCTGCGCAAGTGGGAGCGCAACGAAGACTATCGTGCCTATCTTCAAAGCCAGCTGTCAGCGGCCGTTCTTGGACCCATGCGGGCCTTCTGTCGCGAATTCGGCTATGACATGCCGGCCTGGGCCCGCGCTACCGCGTGAAGCCTCCTTAGAGTGTTTCGCCTTTCTAGCGCTGCTGCAGCGCCAGGCGTATGCCGAGCGCGCAATAGATGCCGCCGACCACCTTGCCCTGCCATTTCAGCACCGCCGGATTGCGGCGCAGGAAGGAACCCAGGCCGCCAGCGCTGACGGCGAAGACGATTGTGCTGAAGAGCCCGAGCAGGACGAAGATGATGCCGAGCAGCATCAGCTGCAGCATCACGAAACCCCCTTGCGGGTGCACGAATTGCGGCAGGAAGGCGAGGAAGAACAAAGCGGTCTTCGGATTGAGCACTTCGGTCAGGATCGCCTGCCGGAAGGCTTGGCCGGCGGAGATGGGCAGCGTCCTGCCCGCCAGGTCGGCCGGCGCCTTTTCGAGAATGGCGCGGATGCCGAGATAAACGAGATAGGCCGCGCCGATATATTTGACGATGCTGAACAGCATCGCCGACGCGGCAATGATGGCCGAGATGCCGACGATGGCCATGATGGTGTGGATCACATCGCCGGCGGCGACACCGGCACCGGTGGCGATGCCGACTTTCGTACCCGAGCTGGTCGCCCGCGCGACCGTGAGCAGCGTCGCCGGTCCCGGAATGAAGACGAAGCCGAACACGACCGCGACGTAAGTGATGAGCGTGACGGGATCGATCATGCGAAGGTTCCTTTTGCGTCGACCGCCGGGCTTCGGCGACTCGAACCATAGCACCTCGAAATGCATGGGTGGAACTCTCGGGCGCTATGCCAGCGGTCGCTTTCGAATGACGACATTGGCACGGAGCGACGGGATTCCAGCCAAGCACGGTTGTGGCCGGATGGGCCCTGCGCTACTTCAGGGCATCACGTGGTGAATCACTTGTCTGCTCTTCTCACCTTCCCGAAAACGAACTGCTGTCCGGTGTCTGCCTGATGCCGGCACAGGCAGCGAGCATCCGGGCCGGGGACCACAAGCGGCGCGTCCTGAAAGACGTGTTCGGCTTCGACGATTTCCGCCCCGGACAGGCGACCGTGATCGAGGCGCTGCTCTCCGGACGGCATGTGCTGGCGGTGATGCCGACAGGCGCCGGCAAATCGCTCTGCTATCAGGTTCCGGCGCTGGTCAAGGGCGGCCTCACCATCGTGGTGTCGCCGCTGGTCGCGCTGATGCAGGACCAGGTCGCCGCCTTGCGCCTTGCCGGCGTGGCCGCCGACACCATCAATTCCTCGCTCGACCGCGAGACCAATGTGGCGGCCTGGCGCCGCGTGGCGTCCGGGCAGACGCGGCTGCTCTATCTGGCCCCGGAACGGCTGATGACGGAGCGGATGCTGGATGCGCTGTCCAGGCTCGATGTCGGCCTGATCGCCATCGACGAGGCGCATTGCATCTCGCAATGGGGTCCGGCGTTCCGGCGCGAATATGAGGACCTGTCGCAACTGCGCGGCGTGTTTCCGCATGTGCCGATCATCGCGCTGACGGCGACGGCGGACGAGGCCACGCGCGCCGATATCGAGGCGCGGCTGTTCGCCGGGCGCGCCGAAACGCTGGTGCTGGGTTTCGACCGGCCCAACATCAAGCTGGCGATAGAAGCCAAGCAGGACAGCAAGCGCCAGTTGCTGCGCTTCATCGAGCGCCACCAGGGGAAGAGCGGCATCGTCTATTGCCTGTCGCGCCGCAAGACGGAGGAAATGGCGGCTTTCCTGGAGAAGAACGGCGTGCGCGCGCTTCCCTACCATGCCGGCATGAGCAAAGAGGCGCGGGAGGCGAACCAGAACGCCTTCATGAGCCTGTCGGGCGTCGTCATGGTGGCGACCATCGCTTTCGGCATGGGCATCGACAAGCCCGACGTCGCCTATGTCTTCCACACCGACCTGCCGGGCAGCCTGGAGGCCTATTACCAGGAGATCGGCCGCGCCGGACGCGACGGACGGGCGGCGGAAGCGCATATGCTCTACGGCGCCGGCGACATCCGCACGCGCCGGATGTTCATCGACGAGGAGGATACCTCGCCCGAGCACAAGCGGCGCTCGCATCGCCGGCTCGACACGCTGATCGGCTATTGCGAGACGGCGCAGTGCCGGCGCCAGGTGCTGCTCGGCTATTTCGGCGAGGAGGCGCAGGCCTGCGGCAATTGCGACAACTGCCTCGACCAGGCCCCGCGCGCCGACGACAGCGCCGAGGCGCGCATCATCCTTGCGGCGATCGCGCAGAGCGGCGAGCGCTTCGGCGCCTCCCATGTCATCGACATCCTGCTCGGCCATGAGACCGAGAAGGTGCTGGCGAGAGGCCATCAGAAGCTCGCAAGCTTCAGGACCGGCATCATGCACAGGAAGCCGGTCTGGCTGTCGCTCGTCCGGCAGCTTGTCGCCGGCGGCTTCCTGGTGCCCGATCCCGACGGCCATGGCGGTCTCGCCATCTCGGAAAGCGGCCGCGCGCTCGGGCGTGGCGAGGTCGCGTTCGAGTATCGTGTCGAGGGCCGGGACCGTCTCGCGCGCGGCAGGAAGCGTGCCGCGCAAGGCGCCGCCACGGACGGTGAGGGCGTCGATGCATCGCTTCTGGCGACGCTCAAGACGCTGAGGCTGCGGCTCGCCAAGGAACGCCAGGTGCCGGCCTATGTGGTGTTTTCCGACCGCACCCTGATCGACATGGCCGAGCGCCGCCCGCGCGACCTTGACGACTTCGCCGAGGTGAACGGCGTGGGCGCAGCCAAGCTCAAGGAGTTCGGCGAGGTTTTCCTGAGCGCGATCGCGGCGCATGAGGCGAGCGGGTCGGATTGAAGGCCTTATCGCAGGATCGTGCGAGGTACGCCGCGACCGGTCGATGTCGATATTGAGAGGATATCAATAAGCTCTGAGCTTACCTGCCCAGCGATCCCGCCCTGCCCAATAGGGACATTTTGGGCAGACGCCGCCTTCAGGATAGTCAGTCCCTTCCTCATGCGGACAACCCAGAATTCCGTCGACCATGACAACGGAATGGACGTCTTGTTCCCACAAGAACGCTGCGATTTCGGCAAAGACTGTATCGTCCTTGCGCAGATCGCCTGTTTCGCTGAACCAGCGACGCAGTTCGGTCACCTCTGAGTCCTGATACGGAAGTATGGCGGCCGCCACCTTGCTGGCGTGGCTTTCATCGGGACCGTAGAAGGCGATGGTGCCCACAGGATAGCTTCGCACGCCTTTCTTGGCCTTCTTCTCGATCCACTTCCTTGCCCGCTGTTCCGGTTTCATGTTTGCTCGCTGAGTTGTGAATCGACAGGATGTTGGCAGTCGCAAGAGATACGGCCGGTAAACAGAGGATGGATCAACCCTATGGTCCAAGGCAAGCAGTGGGGCCGTAGAGCCACAAGGCCCGCAACGATAGACCCGCGGGAAAAACAGGCGATTGTCGCGTCATGCGAGAAGTTTATTCAGGACGTCCTCAAGCCCAAGTATCTGTCCGAGATACGACCGACGCAATGGAACTACACAGTCGACATCCGGGGCGCATGGGCTGGTGGACGGTACCGCTTCATCCAGCGCTTTCGGTCGGGCTGGGAGCAAAATCGCGGCGAGGAGTTCGACGCGCCATTCGCCAGGCTGGACCGCATCGGACCAGACAGATTCGACATTTATTGGATGCGGCATACAGGCAAATGGTGGCCATTGCATGCGAATGTAACGCTCGTCGAGGCGCTACATATTCTCGAAGCCGATGAACTCCTGCACCCGGTCTAGCAATGAGCGAATACCAATATTATGAATTCCAGGCGGTCGATCGTCCTCTCAGCAATGCGGATCGCCAGGTGCTTCGCGGTCTGTCCTCGCGGGCGCGGATCACTGCCACCAGCTTCACAAATTTCTACGAGTGGGGGGATTTCAGAGGCGATCCGGACGAGCTTATGGCACGCTGGTTCGATCTTCATCTCTATTTCGCGAACTGGGGCGCCCGCCGCCTGATGATCAAGCTGCCGGCCAAGTTGGTCGATCGGGGTCGGATAGGCACCTTCCTCGCCGCGACCGAGGACGTCATGCTCGAAGACGCCGGCGAAAACGTCATCATAAGCATCTCGCGCGACGAGTTGGAGCTCGAATATCTGGATGATGAGGACTCGAGTTGGCTCGCGGCCCTGGCGCCGTTGCGGGCCGACTTGCTCGCAGGCGATCTTCGGCTTTTCTATCTCACCTGGCTGATGGCGGTCGAAGCGGAGGCGATCGAACCCGATGCGCCGGAGCCGATGCCGGGAATCGGGCCGCTGACCGAGGCGCTCGAAGCGTTTGCCGCGTTCTTCGGCATCGATCATGATCTCGTCCAGGCGGCGGCCGAGCGAAGCGCGGCAATTGCGCCCGCCGGCCCCTCGCCGGATATGGCTCGCCAGGTGGTCGCGGCGATGAGCGACGCTGAGAAAACCGATCTGCTCATGCGGGTTTTCAACGGCGAGCCCAACATGTCCGCCGAGTTGCGGGCCACTGTCCGGACACGTCTGGAACCCGAAACGACAATCTCGCCTGGCGCATTGCGCACAGCGGCGGATCTGCAGGCACGGGCCGAAGACATTCGCCTTGCCCGCGAGCGGGCCGAGGCGGAGCTGGCGGAAGCGCAGCGGCGATTGCGGGCGGAAGCGGCGAAGAAGGCGCAAGACGTGCGGGTCGAGGCCCTTCGCCAGAGGGGCGAAACCGTCTGGGAAGAGGTCGAGACCGAGATCATGCGGCGCAATCCCGCCGGTTACGACAAGGCGGCGGCGCTTCTTTGCGATCTGTCGGTGCTTGCCGAAAGAGAGGGCAGCGCCGAGGAATTCCGTCTCCGGCTTCAGTCGATCCGTGAGCGCCATGCTGGGAAGGGGCGTTTCCTCGAACGTCTGGTGGCGCTGGGTTAGGTCTTGCAAGGTGCCCGGCTAACGCCAAAGGCAGACCTTGACGTCCTTCCCGACATAGCAGGCGCCTTCACGGCGAAGCTCTCCCCAATCGCCGGCCTCGCCATGCGTGTCGCGGATATCCCCGTTCGCATAGCCTGCCCAAGAATCTCCGTCCTTGTAGACAACGGCCCAGTAATCCTTCGACATCTCACCGGCCCCGCTATGCGTATCGGGATAGTCGATGCCTGCGAAAACCTGCTTGGGACCCTGGATGTTGAAATCGCCGCCCTTCTCGATTTGATAGGAGCATTTTCCGGAGATGCGGGTCTCACCGTGAACGATCAGCAGGCAGCGGCCCCATTTGTAGCCGCTCGGCAGACGATGACGCGGTTGCGCAAGCGAAGGCGAAAGGGAAAATGCAAGTGCAAGGGTGATCGCCACGGTTCGCCCTGTCATCCTGTCACCTGTTGTGAAACAGCGACCGGATGCCGTTGGATTTTGCCCCGAGCGCATGTCTGACGGCCCTCCACAGGATGTTCCCCTGAGATCATATTATATCATAAGTTGCCGTTCATCCCCGCGACAGACAATGGCAACTATAAGGATCGCACCGCCCGGTGGTGGTTGGTCCTTTTCCAAGCAAAGGAGATGCCGAAGGGCGGCACGTTCAACGTCCTGGCAAGGGCTGTGGTCGGCGTGGGAGGCCGTCGGGATTGCCCCACCTAAATCCGTCGTGACCAGGCTCCCACCTCATAGCGGCCGATCACCACGCTGGCGTTTGCGGCAGCCTCGGCGCGAATTCGGTCTTGAAGGGTGTCCGGGCCGAGTTCCGAGGCTGTGATGACACCCATCTGTTCCATCACCGGAGCCATGGTCGCCGCAAGATCCGAAACAAGGTCAATACCGCTCAGGCTGTCCGACCCGCCTCCGGCCAAAGCACTGATCGCCATGCTGGGGGCCGGCAGCCCAGCTTTGATGAAGGTCGAGTGGAGCGCGAGGCCCATATTGGGATTGGTGCCCACCCGACGGAACGTCTCCGCAATGCACCGAAAGCAGTTGTCGTAGGTTGGGGCGGGCGGAAACGAGGCGGCCCCGGTCCAATCGACTTCGTGGAATAGGACCACGCCCCCCGGACGAAGATTTCGCGCAACGCCTCTCAACATTTCGACGGGATCGGGCGAGAACATCAGCACATAACGGCCGACAATTGCGTCGAATGATATGTCGAAGGCAAAGCTTGCGGGATCACATTGGTGGAAGATCACATTCTCCAGTCCGCGTTGCGCGGCTCGCGCCCGAGCTGCTTCGAGAGCTGCCGGCGATCTATCCGAACCGATGACCAGACCTGTAGGCCCAACGATATCGGCCGCCAGAAAAGCCACGTCGCCGGCGCCGCTTCCGATGTCGAGAACGTGCATTCCCGTTCGGAGCCCGGCCCGCCGCAGGTAGTCGCGCGTCATGGGGTCAACTAAGGCCGCCTGCGTCGCGAGCCTTCTCAGTTCTTTTTCCGAATGCCCCAGTTCGTATTCGTAACGACGTTCGCTTGTCATGCTTGCGTCCCCTCCGAACAAAAAGCCTTTCGAGCGGATGTCGCGTGCTGCGATACGCGAGGACCGTTCCTATGATTAGGTGTCGCTAATATAACTGTACTCACCTGTCCCGTCCATGCAGCGGTGAGTTCAGGCCGGACTTGCCGAAACGGCATGGGCGTGCCGGCCAAGGGGCACAGCTGCTCCGACAGACGACCGCGGAACAAACGCCGCAGATGGCCGTTGGCGGGGATGGTAATGTTTGCGCCCCTCGATATGCATGGCGAAAAGCGCGCCGAGATCCACAGATCCGCTCGGCTTTCGATGCTTCATGAGCGCGTGGTCAAGCGGATGGATAAGGTGGACCACCTGGCCGACGAGGTCGAGCAGGCGGCGGCTGCTTTGGTAGCGGCTACTCATCAACCCGACAGGATTGTAATGCTCGGCATGTGAGCGCTTCACTCTTCATCCGCGGGGGTGGAGCTTTTGCTCCGTACGATCCATTCCACCATGTTGGGATCAACGTAGTCGTCGCCGGTCACGATACGGACCAGTTTCGTTGCGCGCGGCCGCCATTGATCTTCGGGAACTTTGTCCTCCTCGACCCAGCGCTTGAACGCTTCGCGCATCACGTCGAATTCGAAGTATGAACGGTTGTCGTTGGATTGCTTTTTGACCATGGCCGGGAACGTCGGACCCATCGAAATGTTCCTGGGCGGCGCGGCGTAACGGCAACGACAATATGGCGGAGAGGGAGGGATTCGAACCCCCGATACCCTTGCGAGTATGCCGCATTTCGAGTGCGGTGCATTCGACCACTCTGCCACCTCTCCGCGAGGTCATGGTCGGCCGTTGCCGGCGCGGCGCACTAGATAACGGCTGACTGCCGGAGATACAAGGCCTTATTCGAGCGAATTCCAGCTTCCGTGAAAAGCGATTGCGACGGGGCGGACCGATATTTGCCGGCAACGCCGCTCGCGGCCTCTCGGAACAAGGCCGCTTGCCTTGACTCCGGCGCAACCTTCGGTTAGGGACAGCCCGCATTCGGCGTGGAGGCTCTTCCGCGCCGCTTGTTTTTTGAACCCGCAGACTGACAAAAAGACGGCCGAACCGCCTCAGGCGGCTCATCAAGGCCGACCGAACAGCGAAAGGCTAAAAATGTTCGCAGTCATCAAAACGGGCGGCAAGCAGTATCGCGTCGCCGCCAACGATCTCCTGAAGATCGAGAAGCTCGAAGCCAAGGTCGGCGATATCGTCGAGATCGGCAATGTGCTCGCGCATGGCGAGGGCGAGAATGTCACCTTCGGCGCGCCGTTCGTCGATGGCGCCATGGTCACGGCGGAAGTCGTCGAGCAGGGCAAGAACCGCACCGTCATCGCTTTCAAGAAGCGCCGCCGCCAGAATTCGCGCCGCAAGATCGGCCATCGCCAGCTGCTGACCACGGTCCGGATCGCCGAGATCCTGCTGGGCGGCGCCAAGCCGTCGAAGAAGGCTGCTGCGAAGCCGGAAGCCAAGGCAGAGGCCAAGGCTGAAGTCGCCGCCGAGGCGAAGGCCGAGGCTGCTCCGAAGGAGCCGAAGGCCAAGAAGGAAGCTGCTCCGAAGGCGGAAGCCGCCCCGAAGGAAACTGCCGCCAGCGAAGAGGCAAAGGCCGCGCCGTTGTTCAAGGCGCCGAAGGGCGAGCCGGACGACCTGACGGTCATCAAGGGCATCGGCCCGGTCGCGGCGAAGGACCTCGCCGAGCAGGGCATCGTCACCTTCGCGCAGCTCGCCAAGCTCACCGACAAGGATGTCGCCAAGATCGACGAGCACATGCCGTTCAGCGCCGACCAGATCAAGGACTGGCGCGAGCAGGCCAAGGAACTGGCGAAGAAGTAATTTCTCCGGCGACGATCGTCGCCGGTACGGACTTGAAACGGAACGCGAACGCGTTCATAAGACCATTCAAGCGCCTCAGGGCGCATCGGAGTTAGTCAAATGGCACACAAGAAAGCTGGCGGTTCGTCGCGCAACGGGCGCGATTCGCACTCCAAGCGTCTGGGCGTGAAGAAGTTCGGCGGCGAAGCTGTCGTCGCCGGCAACATCATCATCCGTCAACGCGGCACGCAATGGCATCCGGGCACCAATGTTGGCATGGGCACGGACCACACCCTTTTTGCGCTCGAAGCCGGCGCAGTCACCTTCAACAAGAAAGCCAACGGCCGAACCTACGTATCGGTGAACCCGATTACCAAAGCAGCGGAGTAGCCGGTTCCGCACCACAACACCGGCGCCCATCTCGGGAACCGGTGTCTGGCCAAGCCAGGAAAAGGATCAGGAGAGATGGGCTTGCCCTCTCTCCTTTTTCATTTCTTGCCCTGGAGGACTAAAATGGTTGCCGAAGCGGAAGATACCGAAGACGAAAGTTATGCGATCGATTGCCCGGTGCTGGCCACCGAACGCTTGGTCATGCGCGCCCCGCGCGAAAGCGATCTCGAGCAACTCGTCACGCTTGCCGACAACCGACATGTCGCCGAAATGCTGGCCCGCATGCCGCATCCCTATGGCGAAGCCGAAGGCCGCACCTTCCTTGCCATGGCGGCGTCGCGGCGCGCCGGCATCGTCTATGCGCTGACGCTCAAGGATGGCGGCACCTTCGTCGGCTGCGCCGGCCTGAACACCACCGATCGCGGCCTGGAGCTGGGCTACTGGATCGGCGAGCCCCATTGGAAGCGCGGCTATGCTACCGAGGCCGCGCATGCGCTGGTCGACCTCGCCTTCCAGAACACCTCGATCCAGGTGCTGCATGCCTCGACCCGGGTGATCAATCCGGCCTCGCGCCGGGTCATCCACAAGTGCGGGTTCCAGTATGCCGGCCAGGGCATGCTGAACTCGATCGTCGCCGGCCAGGTGCCGGTCGAACGCTATCGGCTGGACAGGAAGACGTGGACCAGTCTCAGAAACTGGGTGCACTTTTGATGGTTGCTTTCGAGGGCTGAGCAAGCGCCCCCTCACCCGGATTGCCAGCCGAATTGCGAAGGGCAATTCGGGGCAATCCGACCTCTCCCCCGAGGGCAGAGGAGCAGGTAGGCGCCAGCGCCAATCTCTTCTCCCCTCGGGGAGAAGGTGGCCGCAAAGCGGTCGGATGAGGGGGAGTCCGGAGCTCAGCTGAGTTCGGCCCACAACGGCAGATGATCCGATCCAATGGCGTCCCGGTCGGACCACAGGCGCTTCAGCGATTTGGCGAGCGAGGCGCTGGTGAAGATGTAGTCGATGCATTTGTGGCGGCTTTTGTCGGCGGGCCGGTCGGGATCGACCCAGGTGACGAGGTCAGCGACGGCAAGACGCTGGGCGACGTCGACGGCGAGATCGGCGGTCAGCGGCATGCCGAACTCATGGTCCGGGCGGCCGGCGAGTTCGACATATTCGGGCGAGCCCGGCAGCATGTTGAAGTCGCCCATGACGATGAAGGCTTCCGGATAGGGCAGGTCCGGCAGGCCGATCTCGGGAATGCCCGACAGGCCGCCGCCTTCCAGCGCGTAGTTCAGGAGGCGCTGGCGCAGGAAACGGATCTGGCCCTGGCGCTCGACCGGGCTGCGGTGGTCGAGATGGGTGGAATAGAAGCGGATGAAGCCGAGCGGCGTCTCGATCAGCGCCTCGAGCGCGCCGCGCTGGAAGTTCATGGTCTCGAGGCTGCGGCTGCGCGGCAGAAGGAGATTGCGCGACAGATGAATGGGCGTCTTCGACAGCACCATGTTGCCGAGCTGGAAGGTCCGGGTGACGGCACGGCCGGCGTCCAGGCGCGAGCCGACATTGACCTCGAAATTGCTGCCATAGGCGGCAAAATAATCGGGCAGCGCTTCGCCGATCTCGGCCACCATGTCGCGATCGCCGTTGCGCGGGTTGTTGCGGGTCACTTCCTGCAGCGCGATGACATCGGCGCCGCGCACCGCGTCGGCGATGCGGCCGACATCATATTTGCCGTCGAGGCCGATGCCGTATTGGATGTTGTAGGTGACGATCTTCATTCCCGCGCCTCCCAGTCTCGCCCCCAAACAGTGCTACCGCGTCCTTGGCCTAAGGGCATCAGGCGCTTTAGTCGCAAAACGGGCCTCGCCCTTGGCTCTGCCTTGGTTTAAGGCATGCCTTAGAGCAATCGCTCACAGCCATCAGCAGAAACTTGAAAATCCGATGAAATTCCTCGATCAGGCCAAGGTTTACATACGTTCCGGCGACGGTGGCGCCGGATCGATGTCGTTCCGCCGCGAGAAATTCATCGAATTCGGTGGGCCGGATGGCGGTGACGGCGGCCGCGGCGGCGATGTCTGGGTGGAAGCGGTCGACGGGCTGAACACGCTGATCGACTATCGCTACCAGCAGCATTTCAAGGCCAAGACCGGCATGCACGGCATGGGCCGCAACATGACGGGCGCCAAGGGCGCCGACGTGACGCTGAAAGTGCCGGCGGGCACGCAGGTCTTTGCCGAGGACAATGAGACGCTGATCTGCGACCTGACGATTGTCGGCCAGCGCTTCCTGCTCGCCAAGGGCGGCAATGGCGGCTTCGGCAACCAGCATTTCAAGACCTCGACCAACCAGGCGCCGCGGCGCGCCAATCCCGGCCTGCCCGGCGAGGAACTCAGCATCTGGCTCAGGCTCAAGCTGATCGCCGACGCTGGCCTGGTCGGCATGCCCAACGCCGGCAAATCGACCTTCCTTGCCGCCGTCACCGCCGCCAAGCCGAAGATCGCCGATTATCCGTTCACGACGCTCCATCCCGGCCTCGGCGTCGCCCGCATCGATGGCCGCGAATTCGTGCTGGCCGATATTCCCGGCCTGATCGAGGGCGCGCATCAGGGGGTGGGCATCGGCGACCGTTTCCTCGGCCATGTCGAGCGCACGCGCGTGCTGCTCCACCTCGTCTCCGCGCAGGAGGAAAGTCCGGGCAAGGCCTACAAGACCGTACGCGCCGAGCTCGAAGCCTATGGCCATGGGCTGACCGATAAGGTCGAGATCGTCGCGCTCAGCCAGGTCGACATCCTCGATGCGGACGCCCGCAAGAAGAAGGCCGCCTCGCTGAAACGCGCGGCCGGCCGCGCGCCGATGCTTTTGTCGGCCGTCACCGGCGAAGGCGTCGAAGCGGTGCTGCGCGCGCTGATGGCGGTGGTCGCGGAATCGCGCGATGCCGTTCCGACCCCCGTCGACACGCGCTGGCGGTAAGACCCATGAAATCGCTGAAATCATACCGGCGCATCACCGTGAAGATTGGCTCGGCGCTGCTCGTCGACCGCGCGGCAGGGCTGAAGCGCGACTGGCTGACCTCCTTGGCCGATGACATCGCCGTGCTTGCCGATGCCGGCGCGGAAATGCTCGTCGTCTCCTCGGGCGCGATCGCGCTCGGCCGCACCATTCTCGGCTTGGGCAAGCGCGCGCTGAAGCTCGAGGAGAGCCAGGCGGCTGCCGCCGTCGGCCAGATCGCGCTTGCCGGCGCCTGGTCGGATGCGCTCGGCAAGAACCGGCTGAGATCCGGCCAGATCCTCTTGACGCTTGGCGACACCGAGGAGCGACGCCGCTACCTCAATGCGCGCGCGACGATCTCGACGCTGCTCAAGATGAAGGCGGTGCCGGTCATCAACGAGAACGACACGGTGGCGACGTCCGAAATCCGCTACGGCGACAACGACAGGCTGGCCGCGCGGGTGGCGACGATGATGGGCGCCGATCTGTTGGTGCTGCTTTCCGACATCGATGGGCTCTATACGGCACCGCCGGCCAAGGATCCGCAGGCAAAGTTCATCCCCGTGGTCGACCGCATCACGCCGGATATCGAGGCGATGGCGGGGGCGGCCGCTTCCGAATTGTCGCGCGGCGGCATGCGCACCAAGCTCGACGCCGGCAAGATCGCCAATGCCGCCGGCACCGCCATGATCATCACCTCGGGCACCCGGCTTTCGCCGCTGATGGCGATCGAGCGCGGCGAGCGCGCGACCTTCTTCAAGCCGAGCGCCAACCCGGTAAAAGGCTACAAGACCTGGATCGCCGGGCAGCTCGAGCCGGCCGGCCGGCTCACCGTCGATGCCGGCGCCATCGGCGCGTTGAAATCCGGCAAGTCTTTGCTGCCGGCCGGGGTAAAACTGGTCAGCGGCAATTTCTCGCGCGGCGACACGGTGGCGATCCTGTCGCCCGAGGGCCGCGAGATCGCGCGCGGGCTGGTTGCCTATGATGCCGCCGATGCCGTAAGGATCGCGGGTCTGAAGACGGCCGAGATCGAAACCGTGCTCGGCTACGAGGCGCGTTCGGCGATGATCCATCGCGACGACCTTGTGGTAAGCCAATCCGGCGATCAAATATTGGCCGGCGGCCCGATATTGGCCGACGACTGACCAAAGCGGAGGATAACCATGCTGAAACTGCATGAAAAATCCGGCGAAGACACGATTGCGCTGATGGCCGATATCGGCCGCCGCGCCCGTGCGGCCGCCCGACCGCTCGCCGTCGCTTCCACCAAGGCCAAGAACGATGCGCTTGTCGCCATGGCGGACGCCATCCTGCGCAATGAGCAGGCGATCCTCGACGCCAATGCCATCGACATGTCGAATGGCGAGGAGGCCGGGCTGTCCGGCTCCTTCATGGACCGGCTGAAACTCGACACTTCGCGCATCAAGGCGATGGCTGACGGCACCCGAGAAATCGCCGCGCTCAAGGATCCGGTCGGCGACGTCATCGCCGAATGGGACCGGCCGAACGGGCTGCATATCGAGCGCGTCCGCACGCCGCTCGGCGTGATCGGCGTCATCTATGAGAGCAGGCCGAATGTGACGGCGGATGCCGGCGCGCTTTGCCTCAAGGCGGGCAATCCAGTCATCCTGCGCGGCGGCTCGGATTCGATCAATTCGTCGTCGGCGATCCATGCCTGCATGGTCGAAGGGCTGAAGGCGGCCGGCCTGCCTGAGGATGCCATCCAGCTGGTGCCGACCACCGACCGCGCCGCCGTCGGCGAGATGCTCAAAGGCCTCGGCGGCAATCTCGACGTCATCATCCCGCGCGGGGGGAAAAGCCTGGTCGGGCGCGTGCAGAACGAGGCGCGGGTGCCGGTCTTCGCGCATCTGGAGGGCATCTGCCATCTTTATATCGACCGCTCGGCCGAGCTCGGCATGGCGGTGAAGATCGCGGTCAACGCCAAGATGCGGCGCACCGGCGTGTGCGGCGCCGCCGAGACGCTGCTGGTCGACCGCGCGGTGGCCGCCACGCATCTGGTGCCGATCCTGGAAGCGTTGCGCGCCGCCGGCTGCGAGATCCACGCCGACGCCGAGGTGTTGAAAGCCTTCGCCGACGCCAGCCCGGCGACCGACGCCGACTGGGTGACGGAATATCTCGACGCCATCATCGCGGTGAAGCTGGTCGACGGCGTCGCCGGCGCGATCGAGCATATCGAGACCTTCTCCTCGCACCACACCGAGGCGATTATCGCGGAGAACGCACAAGCGGTCGAAAAATTCTTCAACGAGATCGATTCGGCGATCCTGCTGCACAACGCCTCGACGCAGTTCGCCGATGGCGGCGAGTTCGGCATGGGCGCCGAGATCGGCATCGCCACCGGCAAGATGCATGCGCGCGGGCCGGTCGGCGTCGAGCAGCTCACCTCGTTCAAATACCGCGTGCGCGGATCGGGACAGGTGAGGCCTTGATGCTTTTCGCCCGGCAGGCCTGAGGGAGGCCAAGGCGAATGCTTTCGCAAGCCGAGCAGCCTGTCCCGGCCCGCTACTTTCGCATGCCGCATGCCGCCAAGGGCCTGACCGTCGGCCTGTTCGGCGGCTCGTTCAACCCGCCGCATGCCGGACATTCGCTGGTCGCCGAGATTGCGCTGAGAAGGCTAGCGCTCGATCAGCTCTGGTGGATGGTGACACCGGGCAACCCGCTGAAAAGCGGGCGGGAACTGGCGCCGCTCGCCGAGCGTATCGAATTGTCCGAAAGGATCGCCAGGAATCCCAGGATCAAGGTCACCGCCTTCGAGGCGGCGCATCACGTGCGCCACACCGCCGACACGCTTGCTTTGGTCAAGGCGCGCAATCCGGGTGTCGATTTCGTCTGGATCATGGGCGCGGACTCCTTACGCGACTTCCACCGCTGGCAGCGCTGGCGCGAGATCGTGCTGACCTTCCCGATCGCGGTCATCGATCGTCCGGGCGCCACGCTCTCCTTCCTGTCGTCGGTGGTCGCCAAGACCTTTGACTACGCCCGCATCGACGAGGGCGACGCGCCGCTGCTCGCCCGCATGCAGGCGCCGGCCTGGACCTTCATCCACGGCCCGCGCTCGTCGCTCTCCTCCACCGCGATCCGCAAGGCGGCGAAGGGCTGAGTTCTTCCCTCCTCCCGCAAGGGGAAGGGAAGGCGCGTCATGTCGCTTTTACGGCGGCTTTTTGCCCGCCGGCAGGCGATGCTGGAGCCATGTTGCAGCAGAACCCCACCGCGACCGATCCCAGCCGCGCCGAACAACCCGCGCCGCTGATCGCAATTGCCAGCGTCATCGTGTCGATGGCGCTGATCGCCATCGGCAATGGGCTGATGTTCGCCTATATCCCGGTACGTCTCGGCGCCGACGGCTTCGACCCGACCTGGGCCGGCCTGATCGTCACCGGGCTCTCGGCCGGGGGGCTGGCCGGCTGCATCCTGACCGGGCCGCTCGTCAGGCGGGTCGGCCATGCCCGCGCCTTCATGGTGCTTTCGGCGCTGATCGCACTCTCCAACGCCGCGATCGGCGCCGGGCCGATCCCGCTGCTTTGGATCGCCGCCCGGGCGCTTTACGGCTTCGCCATTTGTGGGCTGTTCATCGTCGCGCAGAGCTGGCTGAACGACGCCTTGCCGAACTCGATCCGCGGCCGGGTGATGGCGGTGTTCTATGTCGCCTATATAGCCGGGCTCGGCGTGGGATATGCGACGCTCGCCGCGGTCGACATCCACACCGCCGCGGCAGCGCTGATCGGCATCACCTTCACGGCGCTTTCCATCCTGCCGGTCGGCATGACGCGGCTCGCGCAGCCGCCGGCGCCGCAGGCCGCATCGGTGGCATTGCGCCGTGCTTGGCGTATCTCGCCGGTCGGCGTCGCCGGAATGCTCGCCGTCGGCGGCCTGACGATGATCGTCTCGGGTTTCGCGCCGATCCACGCCACCGCCAAGGGTTACAGCCAGGCCGATGTGGCGCTCTTGTTGTCGGCGATGCCGGTCGGCACGCTGATCCTGCAGATCCCGCTTGGCTGGATTTCCGACCGCACAGACCGGCGCTACGTGCTGGCGGGCGCGGCGGCGCTCGCGACCGTCGCCAGCATGCTCGCCATCGTCTTCGACGGCGGCGCGCTGATGGTGCTGGTGGTGATCTACCTGATCTGGGACGGGGCGTCGGAATCGATCTATGCGCTGTCCAGCGCGCATGCGGCCGACCGCGCGGCCAAGGACGAGCTTCTGGCGCTGTCGAGCTCGATGCTGTTCGCCTGGTCGCTGGCCGGCTTCATTGTGCCCGGCATCGTCACGGCCCTTTCCGCCGTCTTCGGCACCGCGGCCTTCATCTATGTCGGCATCGTCATCGCATCGGCCTTCTGCCTGTTCGTGCTGTGGCGCGTGATGGCGGGCCGGCCGACACCGGCTCCGCCAAGCGGCAGTTTCGCGCCGATGTCGGCGCAGACCCCCTTGCCGGTGGAGCTTGCCTTCGCGCCGGACGAGACGGCGACCAAGCACTGACCGGGGAAGTACCGAGCGAGCTATTGCTTGCGTGCCTCCGGCGCCGGCACTTCCGGCGGCGGCAGCGGGATCGAGATGCCTTCGCTGTCGAAAGCCTGCTTGGCGCGCTTGGTCATGTCGATCTGGGTCGAGAAGTAGTCGGCGGCCGATGTCCAGTAACGCAAGGTGAGCGAAACGGTCGCATCGCCGAGACTGGCCACGAAGGCGATCGGCGCCGGTTCGCGGCGGATGCGCTTTTCGGCGCCGGCGATGGCAAGCAGCGTCTTTTGCGCGCGGTCGATATCGTTCCAGGAGCCGATGCTCAAGCCCACGTCGGTGCGGCGCACGCCATTGCGGGTGAAGTTGCGCACCGGCTGGTTCCACAACGTCGAGTTGGGCGCCAGCACATAGACGCCGTCGGCGGAGCGCAGCTTGGTAGCGAAGAGGCCGATCTCCTCGATGGTGCCGGCAATCGAGCCGACCTCGACATATTCGCCGATGCGGAAGGGCCTGAGCGCGAGCAGCATGATGCCCGCGGCGATGTTCTGCAGCGTGCCCTGCAGCGCCAGCCCGATGGCGAGGCCGACAGCGCCTATTGCCGCGATGATGGAGGCCGTCTGCACCCCGAACTGGCCGAGCACCATGATGACGACCAGGATCAGGATGGCGTAACGTACGATCTTGGAGAAGAAATTGCGCAAGGTCGCGTCGAAGCCGTGGATATGACTGAGACCGGCACGGATCGAGCGTTCGGCAAGGCCGGCGACGAAATAGCCGGCGACCAGAAGGATGACGGCGCCGATGGCCGAGAAGGAATAGGAAACGATCAGCGTGCTGAGCTGCGCGAGCCCGGCCTGGATGGTGATGAGGGCGCTTTGCGGGTCGGTGGGCATGGCGGGGATCCCGTTGGTCGGTGCGCCGATAACCCATGCGCCCGGGATCAGTTCCCGCCTCTTGCAGTCCGGCGGAAGGCTTCCGGAGCATCGCGCGACGATCACGCTTCGGGGCCGTCGTCTTGAAACTGCAATGGAACTCTGCCTATCTAAGTGGTGTCACCTGATTTGCATGGGTGATTTGGTTGTTCTTGTTGGGAAAGGAAACACACTGAGAACAGCACTGCGGAAGAAGGCTGACATCATGCCTTCGCCGGCCGGGATCAGCGGAAACGACGCCGCGACCCTCGCCCTCGACACAGTCCTTGCCAGTCTGGAAGACTCCAAGGCCGAAAACATCGTCCCAATCGACATCCAGGGAAAATCGAGCCTCGGCGACTATATGGTCATCGCCTCAGGCCGATCGCACCGTCATGTCTCGGCTGTCGCCGATCACCTCCTCAAGGCGCTCAAGGATGCCGGCCTCGGCACCGCGCGCGTCGAGGGGCTGGCCAGCGCCGACTGGGTCCTGATCGATTCCGGCGACATCATCGTCCATGTCTTCCGCCCCGAAGTCCGCGAATTCTACAATCTCGAAAAGATGTGGTTGGCGCCGGACCTCGAGGAAGAGACCTTGCACTGAGCCTTGATCCGTCTGCTGTGAGCCATCACGGTATGCGCTGAAGCAAGCTCGCCGGGGCGAGGATGAAGATCACCGTTCATGCCGTGGGCCGGATGAAGACCGGCCCCGAGAGAGAACTCGCCGACCGCTATTTCGAGCGCTTCGCCAAAAGCGGGCCCGCGGTCGGGCTGGAATTTGCCGGCATCGTCGAGGTCCCCGAGAGCCGCGGACAGAGCGCCGACGAGCGCCGCCACGAGGAAGCCCAGAAGCTGCAGGCCCAATTGCAGGCCGGTAGCGTTCTCATCCTGCTCGACGAGCGCGGCAAGTCGCTTTCGTCGGAGGAACTCGCCGCCCGCATCGGCCAGTTGCGCGACGGCGGCCGCAAGGCGCTGGTCGTCGCCATCGGGGGCGCCGACGGCCATGACAAATCCCTGCGCGATCAGGCCGATCTTGTGCTGTCCTTCGGCGCGCTAACCTGGCCGCACCAGCTGGTGCGCGTGATGCTTGGCGAACAGCTTTATCGGATCGCCACCATCTTGGCGGGTCATCCTTATCATCGGTCGTGAGAGGCGCTCAAAGACTGGAACCTGGACGGGCATTCGGCCTCGAGTTGCCACAGAATAGGGCTTCGATCGACTGTAGCAGATATTGACAATATTTGCCACGCCTCCATAATTCAAGGCGAGCAGGATCGTTGGTTATGGCAGCAGATAACAGCATTCATGTCCGTGTCGGCGGTAAACTCCAGGCGCATCTGCAACAGCAGATTGGCGAGAACGGCCTTTACGAAAATGCCAGCGAGTATATCCGCGCCTTGATCCGTCGCGATTTGCAAACCCGCGACGAAGCGTGGGACTGGCTGAAGAGGCAGCTTGAGCCAGGTCTGAGGGCTGAAGAGAGCGAATTCCGGTCCGTATCGGCCGAGGATGTTATTCGGCGCAATCAACGCCGAAGCCTTTAGGCATGGCAGGGTATCTGTTCTATCCGCCAGCGGACGCAGCGCAGGACCGAATCTGGAACGACACCGTCGAGAAATGGGGCGAGGCGCAGGCTATGCGCTATGTCACGGGCCTGCATCAGCACTTGCAGGTCCTTTCCGAAACACCTCCTCTATGGCGAAAGCTCCCCGGTAATCTGGCGATTGTCGCCGATTTGAAAGTGGACGTCTATTTCAGCCACTATGGCCGCCACTATGTGTTCTTCCGCAAACTTTCCGGAGACCGGATTGGCGTCGTGAGTATCCTGCATGATCGAATGGATGTGCCGGTACGGCTGGCCGAGGATCTGCAGGTAGTAGAAGCGCGATCGGAAGACACGAAGCCATCCGGATTTCCGCCTCAATAACTCGACATCACGACCCGAGAAGCGTTTCCAACATGGTTGATGGTTCGTTAACGAAGCGGTGGGTAGGTTAGAGGCCTGATGTCTGAAGGCTGGTACCCGATCACGCGCGCCTGGCGCAGCCGCTGCGGCTTGACCCTCGTCGCCGCCCTGGTCGCGCTCGGGCCGGTCCGGGCGACCGAGAACACGCTCGACACGGCGCCGGATCCCGATCAGAGCCGGGCCGAATACGAGCAGGTTTCCAAGGAGATCACGCTTTCGTCGGAGCGGCTGGCCAAGCTTGCCGCCGATATCGCCTCGGTCCGCAAGGACTATGCCTCGATCACCGCTGCGCTCATCCAGTCGGCGATGACCGAGCAGAAGCTTGGCCAGGACATCGAGGACATCGGCGCCAAGCTCGAAGGGCTGAAGGCCGAGGAAAAGAAACTGCGCGCCTCGCTCATGGCGCGGCGCGACGTGCTGGCCGAGGTGCTGGGCGCCCTGCAGCGCATGGGCCTCAACCCGCCGCCGGCGATCCTGGTCAAGCCCGAGGACGCGCTGTCGTCGGTGCGCAGCGCCATCCTGCTCGGCGCCGTGGTGCCGGAACTGCGCCAGCAGACCGACCGGCTGATGGCCGATCTCAAGGAGCAAACAAGGGTGACGGCCTCGATCGAGGCCGAACGGGCGAGACTCACCAGCGCCGTCACCGACCAGACGGCGGAGAAGAAGCGGCTCACCATGCTGCTCGAGGCCAAGAAGAAGCTGCAGGCCGACACCCAGGCCGCGATCGCGGCCGAGCAGCAGCATTCGCAGCAGCTGGCGGCGAAGGCGAGCAGCCTCAAGGACCTGATCGCTTCGCTGGAAGCCGACAAGGCGCGCAAGGCGCAGGACCAGGTCAAGGCCGGTGAGCGCAAGTCGACCGACGCCGACACGACGGCCTCGACCACCGAGCTCGCCGCCCTGCCGGTGCCGGAGGCCAACCGCCTTACGGGATCGGCGCCATTTTCGGCCTTGCAAGGCCAGATCGCGCTGCCGGTCATCGGCAAGATAAAACGGCGTTTCGGAACCGATGACGGCAATGGCGCGGCGATGCAGGGCGACATGGTTGCGACACAATCGGGGGCCATCGTCACCGCGCCGGCGGATGGAAACGTGCTTTATGCGGGGCCGTTTCGCTCCTATGGTCAACTCTTGATCCTCAACGCGGGCGACGGGTATCATGTCGTCCTGGCGGGGATGAGCAGAATCAGCGTCGCGACGGGACAGTCGGTGCTCGCGGGAGAGCCGATCGGCGCGATGGGAGAGGCCCGGGTGGCAAGCACCTCGGCCTCGCGAAATGGAAATGCGACGCCGGAACTCTATGTCGAGTTCCGCAAAGATGGAAAACCCGTCGATCCGGCCCCATGGTGGGCGGACCGATTCTCTGGAAGGACGTGAAATGATGCGGAAACTGTCGCTTCTGTTTGCCGGCGCGCTGATGGGCGCATCGGCAATGAGCCTGGTCTACGGCGCACCGGGTTCGGCGGCGAACGCTGCGGGCTCGGAAACCTACAAGCAGCTGGCGATCTTCGGCGACATCTTCGAGCGGGTGCGCGCCAATTACGTGACGCCGCCGGACGACAAGTCGCTGGTCGAGAACGCCATCAACGGCATGCTCGCCTCGCTCGACCCGCACTCCTCCTACATGAATGCCGAACAGGCGCAGGACATGCGCGTGCAGACCAAGGGCGAGTTCGGCGGTCTCGGCATCGAGGTCACCATGGAGAACGACCTCGTCAAGGTGATCACACCGATCGACGACACGCCGGCCGCCAAGGCGGGCGTGCTTGCCGGCGACTACATCGCCAAGATCGACGGCGAGGAGGTTCGCGGCCTCACCCTCAACGACGCGGTCGAGAAGATGCGCGGGCCGGTCAACACGCCGATCAAGCTCACCATCCTGCGCCAGGGCGCCGACAAGCCGATCGAGCTGACGGTGGTGCGCGACATCATCAAGGTCAAGGCGGTGAAGTACCGGGTCGAGAACGACATCGGCTACATGAAGATTACCTCCTTCACCGAAAAGACCTATGACGATCTCGAGAACGCCATCGAGAACATCAAGAAGCAGGTGCCGAACGACAAGCTGAAGGGCTATGTGCTCGACCTGCGCCTCAATCCGGGCGGCCTGCTCGACCAGGCGGTCAGCGTGTCGGACGCCTTCCTCAAGCGCGGCGAGATCGTCTCGACCCGCGGCCGCGACCCGAAGGACGTGACCCGCTTCGACGCCAAGCCGAAGCAGGTCGACGACATCAACGGCAAGCCGATGGTCGTGCTGATCAATGGCGGCTCGGCGAGCGCGTCGGAAATCGTCGCCGGCGCGCTGCAGGATCTGCGCCGCGTCACCGTGGTCGGCACGCAGTCCTTCGGCAAGGGCTCGGTGCAGACCATCATCCCGCTCGGCGAGAACGGCGCGCTGAGGCTGACGACGGCGCTCTATTACACGCCGTCGGGCAAGTCGATCCAGGGCAAGGGCATCACGCCCGACATCAAGGTCGACCAGCCGCTGCCGCCTGACCTGCAGGGCCGTGACCTGACCCGCGGCGAATCCGACCTCAAGGGCCACATCAAGGGCGCCGACGAGAACTCGACCGGCTCGGGCTCGGCCGCCTATGTGCCGCCGGATCCGAAGGACGACCTGCAGCTGATCTATGCCGAGCAGCTGCTGCGCGGCGAGAAGACCGATCCGGCCTTCCCGCCGAACCCGGACAAGGCCGTGCTGAACCAGTAATGCGGTTCGGGCTTTGAGTATGTGCATGTCGTTATCCCAAAACCGCGACGCACTTTTGGGCGACATGCACTAGGCTGGGCTCTGGCCGATCGAGCTAAGCAATGCAATGCTGCCGGGACCGCGAGGTTCCGGCAGTTTGATTCGGGGACCGAGGCTAAGAGCATGATCCCGAAAAGTGGGAACCGGTTTTCGGGAAAGATCATGCTCCAACAAAATTTAGATCGGGGTGGCGGTTCAACGAAACGTCATCCTGATCTAGGCGCCACGCGTCTGGGGTATAGCGCCGAAGGTTGCGCAGGATCTCACGTTTAACGTGACATTCACGGGGCGGCGTGCTGGGAACTTAACTTGGCAGACATCGGCAAAGATATCGAACGCCCGCTCGGACAGTCGCTCCCACCCAAGCGGCCGGCGCGGCGCGGCATAGGCGGCGGCTCAGCTGTCGCGGCGGTCGCGGTGCTTGCCGTGATCGGCGTCTCCAGTGCGATCGCGCTGCGTGAAAAGCCGTTCCGCAAGCCGGAAGAGGTGGCGGTCTCGACACCGAAGGTCGTCGCTGCTCCCGCCACGCCGGCGCCGGCGCCCGCACCGGCTCCGGTCGCCACGGCAACGCCGCAGGCCAGCACGCCGATGAAGAGCGGCGGGCCACAGATCATCCACGTCCAGACCGAGGAGGGCGACGGCCCGCCGAAAGCGGCGATCGTCATCCGCGATCCCTCGACGCTCGGCCAGAACCTCAAGGTCGCCCATATCCCGGACAGGGCGCTGATCGAGGCCAGCGACACCGGTCCGCTGCCGATGCGTTCTGCTGATGGCCGGAGGCCGTTCGACGTCTATGCGCGGCCGTGGTCGGGGGCGCGCGGGGCGCGCGTTGCGATTATTATCGGCGGGCTCGCCGTGTCGCAGACCGGCACGCAAGCGGCGATCGCCAAGCTGCCGGCCGAAGTGACGCTGGCCTTCGCGCCGCAAGGCAACAGCATCGGCCGCTGGATGCAGGCGGCAAGGCAGAGCGGGCATGAGATCGTCATGCAGGTGCCGCTCGAGCCGTTCGACTATCCCAACGTCAATCCCGGCCGCAACACGCTGACGGTCTCGGCCAGTCCCGAGGAGAACCTGAAGAGCCTGCACTGGGCGTTGTCGCGCACGACCAATTACACAGGCGTGATGAACTATATGGGCGCGCGCTTTTCGGCCGATGCGAACGCGATGGAGCCGTTCATGGCCGAGCTCGGCAAGCGGGGGCTTGCCTATATCGACGACGGGTCTTCCGCGCGCAGCGTTGCGCCCGAGCTTGCCTTGAAGGACGGCGTGCCGTTCGCCGCCGGGGACATGGCGATCGATGCCGTGCAGGATCGCGGCGAAATCCTCAAGAAGCTGGACAGCCTTGAGGCGACGGCACGGGCCAAGGGCTCGGCGGTCGGCATCGGTTCGGCCTTCGATATCACCGTCGACACGGTGACGTCCTGGATCGCCGAAGCGAAGAAGCGCGGCATCGAGATCGTGCCGATCTCGGCGGTGGCCGTCGATCCGCAAAAGGGATAACTCTACCCGCCTCGCGCAATCAATCCCCAAAACGGCTGGAAATCCACATGGCCAAGAAGATCGACCCCGAAACGCTGCCCTATCGTCCCTGCGTCGGGCTGATGATCCTCAACAGAGCAGGCCTGGTCTGGGTCGGGCACCGCATCGCCGAACCGGACAGCGAGTTCGCCGGCACGACCCAGCTCTGGCAGATGCCGCAGGGCGGCATCGACAAGGGCGAAGAGCCGATCGAAGCCGCCGGGCGCGAGCTCTACGAGGAAACCGGCATGCGCAGCGTTTCGCTGCTTGCCGAGGCGCCGCGCTGGATCAATTACGACCTGCCGCCGCATCTGGTCGGCGTCGCCTTCAAGGGCCGCTATCGCGGCCAGACGCAGAAATGGTTCGCCTACCGCTTCGAGGGCGACGAAAGCGAGATCGCGATCAATCCGCCGCCCGGCGACCACACGGCCGAATTCGATGAATGGGCGTGGCGGCCGATGCGGGAGCTGCCGGAGCTGATCGTGCCGTTCAAGCGCAAGGTCTATGAGCAGGTGGTGGCGGCGTTCGAGCACCTGGCCCTATAGCCACCCGGTTGTCGCGGCGGCCCTGTGACCGTATTGATTGCCGATGCACCAAAGCGCGTCGCGATCTTTCAGGTTCGCTCCATGCGCTTTAGGTTTTTTGATTTGGCGCATGTCTTTATCCCGAACCGGTTCCCACTTTCGGGAGACATGCTTTAAGCGGGGGTCGCCATGAACGACGACACCGGACGCAGGTTTCCGGCACATGACGCAAGCAGCGGCTCGACGGTGAGCGAGGCGGCCGCCGGAGCGATCCTGACGATCGACCTCGGGGCCATCCGGGAAAACTATCGTCGGCTGAAGGCGCGGCTGAACGGCGTCCGCTGCGCCGGCGTGCTCAAGGCCGACGGCTATGGGCTCGGCGCCGCCCAAGTGGCCTTGGCGCTGGCGAAAGAGGGCTGCGACATCTTCTTCGTCGCGTTGCTCGGCGAGGGCATCGCGCTGCGCAAGGCGATCGGTCCCGGGCCGGACATCTTCGTGCTGAACGGGCTGCCGCCGGGCTCGGAACCGGAAGCCTTGGCGGCCGGGCTTTTCCCGGTCATCAACAGCGCCGTTCAATTGAAGGCCTGGCGCGAGACCGCGCGGAGCGCGGGCCGGAGCCTGCCGGCCGCCATCCAGGTCGACAGCGGCATGGCCCGGCTCGGCATGGCGCCGGCGGAAGTCGAGGCGGTCGCGAGGGAGGCGGGTGCCTTCGACGGCATCGGCACCCGTTTCGTGATGAGCCATCTCGCCCGCGCCGACGAGCCGCAACAGGCGGCCAACGAGACGCAGCGGCGCGAATTCGAGCGGCTGCGCTTGCTGCTGCCCGCGGCGCCAGCCTCGCTGGCCAACTCGTCCGGTATCTTTCTCGGGTCGGCCTATCATTACGACCTCGCCCGCCCGGGTGCCGCGCTCTACGGCGTCAATCCGACGCCCTACGAAGCCAATCCGATGCTGCCGGTGATACGGCTGCAAGCCAAGGTGGCGCAAACGCGCGCGATCGGCGCGGGAACCGGCATCGGCTACGGCCATACCCACCAGGCCAACGGTCCGCTCAGGCTGGCGACCATTTCGCTGGGCTATGGCGACGGCTGGCACCGGCGCGCCGCTTCGGCCGCCTGGTTCGGGGGCGTGCGGTTGCCCTTCATCGGGCGCGTGTCGATGGACTCGATCATCCTCGACATTTCGGCGCTTCCCGCCGGCCGGCTCAGCGAGGGCGATCTCGTCGAGCTCATCGGTCCGTCCCAAAGCGTCGACGACGCGGCCGGCCATGCCGGCACCATCGGCTATGAGATATTGACCAGCCTGGGTGCGCGCTTTCACCGCCGCTACCTCGGCGGTTGAAACAGGCGCCTTGCTTGACAAGCCGGAGCTTCTCGGCAAGGTTCGGGATATGAGCAACCTCGCTTATATCAAAACCTGCTTCAGGGTTTGCCCCATCGCGGGAGCGTAGCCCCGGCGTGGCCGCCAATGCCGGCGGCCGCGTGAACCGGGGCGTTTGAATTCCAGATATTTTCATCGAGCCTGCGGCCCTTGCGGTCCGGCTTTGTTCGCCGCCCTCGACGTGGCGGCTTGCGCGCATTCGGGCAACCGATGCGCCGGATTATGAGGTATGCCATGCATGCAGCAACGCAAGCGCGTTCGCGAAACACCATCCTTGTCAGCGCGGCGGACCACGACCGGCTGAGCAGTCTCGCCAGGGCCTTTCTCGACCGCGTACCCGATATGGCCGAGGACCTGCTTGCCGAGATGGATCGCGCCAGGGTCGCCAACGAGGCGGCTTTGCCCGCCGACGTGGTGCGGATGGGCTCGACGGTGACGCTTCAGGACCCGGAGGGGAGCACCCAGACGGTGACGCTGGTCTATCCGGCGGAGGCCGATATCGCCGAAAAGCGCATATCGGTGCTGACGCCGCTTGGAACGGCGCTGATCGGCGCGCGGGCCGGACGCACGGTTTCGTGGCGCAGCCGCGACAGCCGGGTCCTCTCGGCAACGATCGACGCCGTCGAACAAACGCGGAGAGCGCCATGACCGGGATTTTCTACCGCCTGACGGCCAAGGACTTCGCGGTGATCGAGGCGATGCTGATGCGCCGTCGCGCGTTTGCCGATCCGATCGCGCCGATGCTCGAACGCAAGCTCGCCGAAAGCCGCGTCATTGCGACGGGGGCCGTCGAGCCCGACCTTGCCACGCTCAACAGCCGGGTGATCTTCCGCGCCGGCGGCGGTTCATCGCAGACGCGGACGCTGGTGCAGGCCGAAGCATCCGCTCCCGTCGGCTCCGGCCTGCCGGTCGCCACGTGGCACGGCCTCTGCCTGCTTGGCATGAGGGCGGGACAATCGGCGCTGGCCGAGCGGGCCGACGGCCCGGCCGAGGAGGTCCTTCTCGAGGAGGTGGCCTATCAGCCGGAGGCGGCGCGGCGAGCGGCGCAGGACCGCGCCGCCGAACGGCCTCGCCACGTCCTCAAGCTGGTCCACAGCGCGCCCACCGCTGACTGGCCCCTTGGCGGGCGCGGCAAAATCCGGCAGACAGAAGGGGACGATCCGGGCCCTTCGGCGGCATGATCGGCCTTTGAGGGAGCATGGAATGAAAGTCATCGTGCTGGGCGGCGGCGTGATCGGGGTCACTACCGCCTACTTCCTCGCCGAGGCCGGTCATGAAGTGACCGTCTACGATCGCCAGCCGGGGCCGGCGCTCGAAACCAGCTTCGCCAATGCCGGTGAAGTGTCGCCGGGCTATGCCTCGCCCTGGGCCGGGCCGGGCATCCCGGTCAAGGCCATCAAATGGCTGTTGATGAAATACGGCCCGCTGGTGGTGCGGCCGGCTTTCGACCCGCATATGTGGACCTGGCTCCTCAAGATGCTGCGCAACTGCACGGCCGAGCGCTACGCGCTCAACAAGTCGCGCATGGTGCCGCTTGCCGAATACAGCCGCGACACGCTGAAGGCGCTGCGCGAGACGACCGGCATCACCTATGACGAACGGGCCAAAGGCACGCTGCAGCTCTTCCGCAAGCAAAAACAGCTCGACGGCACCGGCGGCGACGTCGAGGTGCTGAAGAAATACGGCGTGCCTTACGAGATCCTCGACCGCGACGGCTGTGTCGCCGCCGAGCCCGCGCTTGCGGCGGTGCGCGACAAATTCGTCGGCGGCCTCAGGCTTCCGGGCGACGAGACAGGCGACTGCAAGATGTTCACCGACAAGCTCGCCGAACTCTGCGTGGCGCGCGGCGTGACCTTCGAATACGGCTCGACCATCCGGCGCATCGTCAGGAACCGCAACCGCCTCACCAATGTGCTGACCGACCACGGGTGGAGGTCCGCGGATGCCTTCGTGATGGCGATGGGCAGCTATTCCGCGCAATTCATGCGCTCGCTGGGGCGGCCGATTCCGGTCTATCCGGTCAAGGGCTATTCGATCACCGTGCCGATCACCAATGCCGAGGCAGCACCCGTGTCGACGGTCATGGACGAGACCTACAAGGTGGCGATCACCAGGCTCGGCGACCGCATCCGCGTCGGCGGCACGGCGGAGATTTCTGGCTATGACCTTCGCCTGCATGAATCGCGCCGCCGCACGCTCGAACACTCGGTCGGTGATCTCTTCCCCAGCGGCGGCGATCTCAAGGCGGCGAGCTTCTGGTGCGGCTTGCGGCCGATGACGCCGGACGGACCGCCCCTGGTCGGACTGAGCGAGGTTGCAAACCTCTACCTCAACACCGGCCACGGTACGCTCGGCTGGACCATGGCCTGCGGCTCGGCCAAGGTGCTAGCCGACATCATGTCGAACCGGGTGCCAGAGATCAACGCGCGCGACCTGAGTCCGGAGCGGTATCTGAAGCCCATCTAAACTGCGCTGATATTCAGGCGATACCGGCCCGACCTGAATCTCAACACGCCTTGGTTCATGTTGAGAGTGGCGGCCTCAAAACGCCTCCCGGACCCATTTGTCGCTGAACAGCAGGCGGTAGGCCCAGCCGATCGTGACGTTGATGGCGACCGGGCGCGAATGGGCGAGGTAATCGTCATAGACAGGCTTCATGCGGCGGTAGAACGCCGGATCGAGCACGACCATGCCGTGATCCGAGTCATGGAAGAAGCTGCGGTTGTTGAGGTTCACCGAGGAGATGGCGACCAGCCTCTCGTCGATCATCATGATCTTGGAGTGCAGCACGACATCCGGCGCCTTGAACTCGCGGATGTCGATGCGGTCGCCATATCTCTCGACGAACAGCTTGTTGAGCGCGGTGAGGAACCGGCCGCCGATATCCCCCTTGAGGTCGATGCGGCCGACGACATCGATCTTCACGCCTCTGGCCAGCGCCCGGTCGAAGGCCCGGGCGATATCGGGAGTCAGGTTGAGATAGGGATTGACAATCTGGATGCGATGCTCGGCGGTGTCGATCAGCTCGACGAAATAGGCCTCCAGCGCATGCCCGTCCTCATAGGGCACGGAAATGAAATGCCGCGCCACGCCGCGCGGGGCCGCGCCGGAACGAACCGGAATGGAGAACGGCCGCGACAGATTGGTGTCGGCGTCGCGCAGCCAGATGGTCGACAGATGCGCGGCCAGCGTCTCGACGGCCGCCGGGTCGGCGATCTCGATGTCGAAGTCGCTCCAGTTGGAGTAGTAGTTCAGCGAGAAGCCGTCGGTCTTGCCGTATTGCTCCAGGTCCGGATAGCGGCTCAGGTCGACCGGCTTGTGGAACAGGAAGCCGTCATGGACGTTGCGGCCGCCGATGATGACGCGCGAGCGTCCAGGCTCTTCGGCCAGCGTCGCCAGCATCTTGATGTGGTGAACCTTGTGCAGCTGTGAGATCTGCTCGTCGAACGGCGCGCCGTGGTCGGCCTGCCAGCGATATTCCTGCAGCTCGACATTGGGGAATTCCGCCGCCAGCCGGTGCAGCATGGCGTCGTCCTTCTCCCGCTCCAGCACGTCGGTCACCAGGATGCGCACCTTGGTGCCAAGTGCCGCGTGATGGCGGATCAGCCGCTCCATGATGCGGCCGGAGAAGTCCGCCTTGAACTCCAGCGACGACAGATAGATCAGCCTGAGCTTCGGCGCGTCTGCGAAATCGAGCGGCAGCTCGGGGTCGGCCTTGTCGAAGGCGCTGTCCGGCAGCGTCTTGCCGAGCAAGGCCTCGACCTTGGCGTTGAAACCGTCGCGCGACTTGCGCAGCAGGGTCGGCGACCCGAGAGGCAGCGCGCAGGTCTGCGACAACCAGCGGCCGGCATAGAAGGCGCGGTCGAGCTCCTCCATACCCGCCGGATCGGGCACCGGGCAGCGGTCGTAGCGGCTGTCGAGCCTCGCGATCCAGGGATCAGCGCTCTCCTCGCGCAGCAGGGTCAGCGGCGCGCCGGCCGGCGCCAGCGCCGAGGTCACGCGAAGATCGCATTGGCTGAGCGTCTCGTCGGGGAACAGGCTGGCGGAGGCTTCCGCGGCTGGCAGGCTAAGATGGAATGGCACGGCCCTGGCGACGGTGGTGGACCGGCCCGATGCGCGGATCGCGAGCGGGCCGTCGCAGGTGCCGCCGATGCCGACGGGCTGTTGGCCTGCCTGGCGCAGCACGATCTCGACCGAGCGCGCCTCGAGGCCGGAGAAGCTGAAGGTTTTGGGCGCCAAGGGCCGCGCGGCGGCATCGAGATAGAGCGTCTGCCGCGACATGCGCCAGCGGCCGGCGAACCGGCCTTCGCCCGGCCTGCCTTGTGTCGGCGCAATCTCAGCGTTGTCGAGCGGTCGGGCCAACCGCTGCAGCGCCGGATAGATTGCGTGGAAGCCGCTGTTCTGGACATCGCGCCAGTCGCGGCCGAAGCGGCCGGTGCCGTTGGCGCGGTCGAGCGCATCGAGGCGGCTTTGGGCGAGCAGCGCCTGGAACTGTTTCTCGTAGGCGCCGTTGCCGCCTGCGAAGTAGTGGGCTCCGGCGATCTCCTCGCCGCCGCTGTCCGCCGAGACGGGCAGGCGGCCGCAGGCGTCGTCGCCGGGGAAGAAGGCGCAGGCCGAATGGCCGGGCATGCCGGCGCAGCCGGCAAATACCGCCAGCGCCAGTCCAAGCAATGCCTTGGCGAGAGCCGGCCTGAAGCTCATCCAGCCGCCCCGTTCAGGGTCTTGAGCTGGGCAGGATCGCGCGGCGGCAGGAAGCCCTGCGGAAAGATCCTGCAAACGGGAAACGCGAAAGTGGCGATCAGCAACTCGGCCTCGCTGCGCATCTTGCGCGGCGCCGTCCTGTCGTCGCGAATCTTCCTGGCGAAGGCGACCAGGGCGCCGTCGCAGTCGCAATGATCGTGCCTCGCAATGTAGCAGGCGTCGTGGACCCGGCAGGCGGCGTCGAGGCGGTCGACCGGTTTGGCCGACAGATCGCCGGTGCGGGTGCCCGGGCCGCAATAGTTGCCGATGACGAAAGGCGAGGGGCGCGACATGGCATAGCGGATCGGCTTCGGCAGCTCCGCTTCCGGAATCTTCGCCCAGGGATTGCCGCAGCCCGACAGGAAAAGCAGCGGCAGAATGGCAAGAACGGCTCGCATTTCTCCGCCGGCGTTGTGAAAATTGTCCCCTCGCGCCCAGCCGCGGCATGACGAAGCGCGCCGGTGCCACAGTGGCCGAATTTGTGGCGGAGGCAAGGCGGCAACCACCAACTGCCTATGATAGGATCGGCCGCAGCGAGGGGACTTTGGCATGCGTCTTTTTCTTTTCGCGGCGGTGGCCGCATGTCTGAGCTGTGCCGCGGCGGCGCTTGCCGCGGACAAGACCGTTCACGATAGGGAGCACGGCTTTTCGCTGACCTATCCCGAGGAATGGACGAGCGAAACCGCCTTTGACAACACCATTCGGCTCAAGATCAAATCCGGCGAAGGAGGACTCACCTGCCGCGTGTCGGAAAATGCCTACGATCCGACCGCTCCCGACAATCCACCCGACGTCAAGGCGTTCATGGAGGAAGATTGGCAGGTGAGCAACTGGCAGACCATGGTCGGTGTCGCCTATCAGTCGGCCGCCTTCCGCAAGGACAGGTTGGCGCATTTCCCGGACGGCTATCCGGTGCGCATAGCCGACATGGATTTCCACTATGCAGACGAAAATGTCAGCTTCTACGGCCATTCCCGCATTGCGCTGACACTGCGCCGATCGCATTACGGTTTCGTCGATTGCGGGGTCGCGGGCGATAACTCCGAAGAGGTAGAGCGCAAATGGGCGCCGCTTGCGGATGAGGCCGAGAAGATCGTGAGCTCGTTCGTGCTCGACGCGGATTAGACAAAAAGGCCGCGCTCGCGTTCCACCGCCTTGGTGATGAAGTTGGCGACGAGTTGGACGCGGCGCAGCGGCCGCACCGATTCATGATAGACGAGCCAGTAGGCGCGGCGGATGGGCGCGACGATGTCGACCTGCACCAGCTCCGGCATCGAGCGGGCGACGAAGGTGTGCAGGATGCCGATGCCGGCGCCGGAGCGCACCGCCTCGGCCTGGCCGAGCGCCGAGGAGATGGCGAAGCTGGTGCGCCATTCGGGGCTGAACTCGGCGGCATAGTCGAGCGAGGGGCTGACGATGAGATCCGGCACGTAGCCGATCAGCGTGTGCCGGCCGAGCTCGGCCGGCGTTTTGGGTAGGCCATTGGCCTCGGCATAGCCGCGGGAGGCGAAGAGGCCGAGCGTGTAGTCGACCAGCTTGCCCGCCACCAGCCGGCCTTCGGTCGGCCGCTCGACGGTGATGGCGATATCGGCCTCGCGGCGCGACAGGGAGAAGGAGCGCGGCACCGGCACCAACTGGATGGTGAGCTCGCGGTGCAAGGCGGTCAGCTCACCCAGCCGCTTCGCCAGGAAGGCGACGCCGAAGCCGTCCGGCGCGCCGATGCGCACCGTGCCCGAAACGTCGTCGCCCTCGCCGGCAATGGTCGAGCGCGCGGCGATCATGTCGCCTTCCATGCGCTCGGCGATCTCGAGGAAGCGCTCGCCGGCCGGCGTCAGTTCGCTGCCGGTGGTGAGCCGCCGGAAGAGTTTTGTGCGCAGCGCCTCCTCGAGCGCGGCGATGCGGCGCGAGACGGTGGCGTGGTTGAGCTCCAGGCGCTTGGCCGCGCCGAGGATCTGGCCGGCGCGTGCCACGGCAAGGAAGATGCGGACGTCATCCCAGTTCATGGGAGATGTCCGGCAGGACAGGAGGGGGGTGTGAAGGAACGCAACCTTCGGCTCTTTCAGCAATCGATCATTTGCGACAATTATTGCACACTCCATCACCGCTGTCTATTTTCTGCACAACGGTTGCGATCTTCCTCGCGTTGCCATCGCCGTCGCAAAGGCGGACAATGCAATCATCACCAAGACAGGGAGAGAACCATGATCGAATACGGTCATTTCATCGGCGGCAAGCGTGTCGCCGGCACCAGCGGGCGCAAGCAGGATGTGATGCAGCCGATGGACGGTTCCGTGCGCGGCACGGTGGCGCTTGCCTCGCCGGCGGAGCTGCGCGCCGCGGTCGAGGACGCCAAGGCGGCGCAGCCGAAATGGGCCGCCACCAACCCGCAGCGCCGCGTGCGCGTGCTGATGAAATTCCTCGAGCTTGTCCAGCGCGACTATGACGAGCTGGCCGACATCCTGGCGCGCGAGCACGGCAAGACCATCGCCGATGCGCGCGGCGACATCCAGCGCGGCCTCGAAGTCGTCGAGGTTTGCATCGGCGCGCCGCATATGATGAAGGGCGAGTTCACCGACGGCGCCGGCCCCGGCATCGACGTCTATTCGATGCGCCAGCCGCTCGGCGTCGTCGCCGGCATCACCCCGTTCAACTTTCCGGCGATGATTCCGCTGTGGAAGATCGCGCCGGCCATCGCCTGCGGCAACGCCTTCATCCTGAAGCCGTCCGAGCGCGATCCGGGCGTGCCGATCCGCATCGCCGAGCTCTTCATCGAGGCCGGTCTTCCCGCCGGCATCCTCAACGTCGTCAACGGCGACAAGGAAGTGGTCGACGCCATCCTCGACGATCCGGACATCAAGGCGATCGGCTTCGTCGGCTCGACGCCGATCGCGCACTACATCTATTCGCGCGGCACGGCATCGGGCAAGCGCGTGCAGTGCTTCGGCGGCGCCAAGAACCACATGATCATCATGCCCGACGCCGACATGGACCAGACGGTCGATGCGCTCATCGGCGCCGGCTACGGCTCGGCCGGCGAACGCTGCATGGCGATCTCGGTGGCGGTCCCGGTCGGCAACGATACCGCCAACCGGCTGATGGAAAAGCTGGTGCCGCGCGTCGAAAGCCTGAAGGTCGGCCCCTCGACGGATTCTTCCGCCGATTTCGGCCCGCTGGTGACGCGCCAAGCGCTGGAGCGCGTGAAGGGCTATGTCGATATCGGGGTCAAGGAAGGCGCCAAGCTCGTCGTCGACGGCCGCGGCTTCAAGATGCAGGGCTACGAGAACGGCTACTATATGGGCGGCTGCCTGTTCGACAACGTCACCGCCGACATGCGCATCTACAAGGAAGAAATCTTCGGGCCGGTGCTCTCGGTGGTGCGCGCGCCGCGCTATGAGGACGCCATCAAGCTCGCCAACGACCACGAGATGGGCAACGGCGTCGCCATCTTCACCCGCGACGGCGATGCCGCGCGCGACTTCGCCAGCCGCGTTCAGGTCGGCATGGTCGGCGTCAACGTGCCGATCCCGGTTCCGATCGCCTATTACACGTTCGGCGGCTGGAAGGCGTCGTCCTTCGGCGACCTCAACCAACACGGCCCGGACGCGTTCCGCTTCTACACCAAGACCAAGACGGTCACCTCGCGCTGGCCGTCCGGCATCAAGGACGGCGCGGAATTCGTCATCCCGACGATGAACTAGCCCGGCGGTCTTCTAAGCAGACATTGGGAAAGCGCGGCGTAAACCGCGCTTTCTTTTTACATCGCGTCGAACTCGCTTTCTCGGCGCCGTTGCCGTCGCGGCACAGCTCCAAGTGCACGATTCGAGGCGCGGCACGTCGAGAGAGCATCCGCACCTTCTAAAATTCCATCGCCGTATGATGGAACCAACAGACCACCATTCGCCTTAGCCTGTATTCCTGCCATGCGTGCAGGCAATCGAACAGCGCCGGTTCAAGCCGGGGTTCTCGTCTGGCGCGAGGAGGTGTCGGATGACACGATTTCTTATGGCGACGACGTTGGCGGCGGTGGCTATGACCATTGGAGCCGGGTCGGCGAACGCGGCGGCGCAATGCGCGGCGCGCGCCGACATCATCAAAGCGCTGGGCGACAAGTTCCACGAAACCGAGGCCGGGCGCGGGCTGATCAATCCGAACGTCGTGCTGGAGATCTTCGTTTCTGATCAGGGCAGCTGGACGGTTCTTGCCTCTGACACCAAGGGGCAAAGTTGCGTTCTGTCGGTCGGCGAGGGCTGGGACAGCCCGACGATCAGGGCGGCGATGCCAGGCGCCTAAAGCGCGTCGCGAAACCGGTTCCCGCTTCGGGAGACATGCCTTAACCCAGCCGGAGATATCGGACCGCGCGCGAGGTGAGAGTCATCGCCTGGAGTGGACTTATCGGGTCGCGGCGACCTCGGCGTGGCCGCGCAGCAGCGCCATCAATTTCTTGGCGTCCTTGGCGGCGCCTTCCTCGTCGCCGTCGAGGATGGAGCGGATCAGCGCGACGTGGTGCTCGGCCGATTCGGCCAGCCCGGTGTCGGCCTTGTAGCGATACCAGAAGCGGCGGCTGTGGGTCTGCAAGGGAGCGGCGACACGCGCCGCAAAGGGATTATCGGCGGCGATGGCCAGCGCCTCGTCAAGCGCCTTGTCGGCCTGGATGAAGGCAAGCACGTTGCCCGAGATCACCGCCTTCTGCATCGCGAGTGCCGCCTCATGGAACAGGTCGGCGGCCTCGCGGGTGACGAAGCGGGCGGCCGAGCGGGCGAGCACGACCTCGATGCCGCGCCGCGCGTCCAGCACCCGCAGCCAGTCGCCTGCGTGAAGCGGCGCGACCGCGATCCCGGCGCGCGGCCTGATGTCGAGAAGCCCTTCCCAGGCCAGCCGCTGGATCGCCTCGCGCACCGGCGTGCGTCCGAGACCCAGCCGGTCGATCAGCGCGCCTTCGGTGACGAAGCTCGACGGCGCCAGCTCGAGCGTGACGATCATATGCTCCAGCGCGCGATAGGCCTTGGTCGCCGCCGGCTCGAAACTCGCGTTCGCGTCAGCGGATATCAGTGGGGAGATCAATGGCAGGCTCCTGATATATTTTTCATATATCATAACGGATTCAGCATTGACGAGCCAGCTCTTAATAGATATACGACTGATATATCAACGGAGAGACAGCCATGTGGACCGGAGTTTTCCCCGCCGTCACGACCAAATTCACCGCCGACGATCGTCTCGACCATGCCGAGATGGAGCGCTGTTATTCGCTGCAGATGGAGGCCGGCTGCGACGGCATCATCGTCTGCGGCTCGCTCGGCGAGGGGCCGATGCTGTCGCCTGACGAGAAGATCGAGGTGCTGAAGACGGCGCAGAAAGTCGCCGGGAAGAAGCCGGTGCTCTTGACCGTCAACGAGCCCGGCACCCGCGAGGCGGCTGCTATCGCGAGGCGCGCCGCCAAGGAAGGCGCCGACGGGCTGATGGTGGTGCCGAGCCCGATCTACCACACCAATCCGGAAGAGACGGTCGCGGCGCTTCGCGCCGTGGCGGAAGCCGGCGACCTGCCGGTGATGATCTATTCCAACCGTCTCGCCTATCGCGTAGACGTGACCGTCGACCTGATGGAGGAGCTGGCGTCGGACAAGCGCTTCGTCGCCATCAAGGAATCCTCCGACGACATCCGCCGCTCGACCGAGATCATCAATAGGTTCGGCGACCGCTACGATCTCTTCACCGGCGTCGACAACCTTGCCTTCGAGGCGCTGTCGGTGGGCGCCATCGGCTGGGTCGCCGGCCTGGTCACCGCCTTTCCGCGCGAGACGGTCGCAATCTATCAGCTGATGCGGCAGGGCCGCCGCGAGGAGGCGCTGGCGATCTATCGCTGGTTCCGGCCCTTGCTCGACCTCGATGTCTCGACCTATCTGGTCCAAAACATCAAGCTTGCCGAAGTGCTGGCGATCGGTACCAATGACCGCGTGCGCATGCCGCGCCAGCCGCTGTCGGGCGAACGCCGCAAGGCGGTGGAAAAGATCGTCCGGGATGCGCTGGCGGCGCGGCCGAAGCTGCCGTCGCTGCAGACGTCTCCTCGATCGACGGACAAGCTGGTGGCGGCCGAATAAGAGGTAGCATTCGCGTGCAGGGAAATTCCGAGGAGGGGGGCGGCCCGTCATCCGCCCTTCGGGCGCCTTCTCCCCGATCACAGGGGGAAGCGGAAGACATCGCCATCATCGGTGGCGGCATCATCGGCATCTGCGCGGCGACGCTGCTCTCCGAAGCGGGGCGCAGCGTCACCGTCTTCGACCGCACCGGCATCTGCGAGGAGACGAGCTCCGGCAATGCCGCCGCCTTCGCCTTCTCCGACGTGCTGCCGCTGGCGCATAAGGGGATGATCCGGCAATTGCCGAAATGGCTCGCCGACCCGCTCGGGCCTTTGACCATTCCGCCGGCCTATCTGCCGAAACTCCTGCCCTGGCTGGTCCGCTTCTGGCGCGCGGGCGCGGCGAAGCACTATGAGACGAGCCTCGCCACGCAGGCCGGCATGATGAAGCTCGCCGAAGCCGAATGGATGGGCCTGCTCGACCGCTCCGGCACGCGGCCGATGCTGCGCGAGGACGGCTCGCTGGAATTCTATGAGAGCGAGGCGGAGTTCCGCGCCTCGCTGCCGGGCTGGGCCGAGCGCCAGCGTTTCGGCATCGGCTTCCGCCATGTCGAGGGCGAAGAGATGGCCGCGCTCCAGCCGGGCCTGGCGCCGCGCTTCGTCAAGGGCACCTTCGTGCCGGGCTGGAAGACGGTCGCCGATCCCAAGCTGCTCGGCAAGGCGGTGTGGGCCTATGCGGAGAAGCTCGGCGCCCGTTTCGAGCATGCGCGAGTGGAGCGCATCGAAGCAGGCGCAAACGGCGCGACGATCGTTCTGGCCGACGGCACCAGGCGGACGGCGAACAAGCTCCTGGTCGCCGCGGGAGCCTGGTCGCATCTCCTGGCAAAAAATCTCGGCGACCGCATCCCGCTCGAAACCGAGCGCGGCTACAACACGACGCTGCCGGTGTCGGCCTTCGACGTGAAGCGGCAGCTGATCTTTTCTGGGCATGGCTTCGTCATCACGCCGCTGCAAACCGGCTTACGCGTCGGCGGCGCCGTCGAGCTTGGCGGCATCGAGCGGCCGCCCAACTTCGCCCGCTCCAAGGCGATGCTGGAGAAGGCGAAGCGTTTCCTGCCCGGGCTCGACGCGTCGGGCGGCCGCGAGTGGATGGGCTATCGCCCGTCGCTGCCGGATTCGCTGCCGGTGATCGGCGCGGCGCGCGCGCCGAATATCTATTATGCCTTCGGTCATGGCCATCTCGGCCTCACCCAGTCGGCGGCGACCGGCCGCTTGATCCGCGATCTCGTTCTCGGGCAGACTCCGCCGCTCGACCTCACGCCCTTCCGCCCGCAACGGTTCTGACAGCAAGAGAGCAACCATGGCCAAGAAATCCTTCTTCTGCATCGACGGCCACACCTGCGGCAACCCGGTGCGCCTGGTCGCCGGCGGCGGGCCATTGCTCGAGGGTTCGACGATGATGGAGCGGCGGGCTCATTTCCTCGCCGAATATGACTGGATCCGCACCGGGCTGATGTTCGAGCCGCGCGGCCATGACGTCATGTCGGGCTCGATCCTCTACCCGCCGACGCGCGATGACTGTGACATCGCGATCCTGTTCATCGAGACCTCGGGCTGCCTGCCGATGTGCGGCCACGGCACGATCGGCACCGTGACGATGGCGATCGAGCACGGGCTGGTGAAGCCGAAGACGCCCGGCGTCTTGAGGCTCGACACGCCGGCCGGCCTGGTCATCGCCGAATACAAACAGGTCGGCGAATATGTCGAGGAGGTGCGCATCACCAATGTGCCGTCCTTCCTCTATGCCGAAGGGCTGACCGTCGAATGCCCGGTGCTCGGCGAGATCAGCGTCGATGTCGCCTATGGCGGCAATTTCTACGCCATCGTCGAGCCGCAGAAGAATTATCGCGACATGGCCGACTACTCGGCCGGCGACCTCATCGCCTGGAGCCCGGTGGTGCGGCAGCGCCTCAACGAGAAATACTCCTTCGTGCATCCGGAGAACCCCGGCATCAACCGGCTGTCGCACATGCTGTGGACCGGCAAGCCGAAGAAGGCCGAGGCCGACGCCCGCAACGCCGTCTTCTATGGCGACAAGGCGATCGACCGCTCGCCCTGCGGCACCGGCACCTCGGCGCGGATGGCGCAGCTCCACGCCAAGGGCAAGCTCAAGGAAGGCGACAGTTTCGTGCATGAATCGATCATCGGCTCGCTGTTCAAGGGCAGGGTCGAAAAGGAGGTCAGCGTGGCGGGCAAGCCGGCGATCATCCCCTCGATCGGCGGCTGGGCGCGGATGACGGGGTTGAACACCATCTTCATCGACGACCGCGATCCGTTCGCGCACGGGTTCATCGTGACGTGACGGGATCAGCCGGCATGCGTTCCGGCCCTGGGTCCGACAGTGCAAGCGACACGGCGCCGGCGGCTCTTCACCCGCCGTTCAAAGGGATTGAAAAACGCAATCTCGATGGACAGGCCGGCTCTGCTTGCCGAGACTTTGCTTCAAGGCGTTTCTATTTTGGAGAGGCGCATTCCATCGAGGGCGTCCCACCGTCACGTGGCCGTCACACAGAGCGGAATCCTGACCTTACGGAAGGTGCGGCGGTGCAGAACCGAGCGCTTCGGTTCACGCAAGGATTCTTCTCATCAACTTATTTTGACGCTGATTCCTTCGACAGGAGGGTCATCATAAGGTTGAATCGTCAAAGACATTGCGTTGTGCCAATGATAGGGTCCGCGATAGTCCAGGGGTCGGGGTGCGAAAAAACGGGCAATCGGACGGCGTGCTTCCAAACCACGCGGAGCGATTGAAAAATCACGTTGCAATCCGGGCTCGAAACTTTACGACTAGGGGAAATACGAAAAGGAATGCGTCCTGAAAGGCGACATTCCAGGGGAGCCGCATGAATATGCAATATTTCGTCCAGCAGCTTATCAACGGGCTGACGCTGGGATCGATCTATGGGCTGATCGCGATCGGCTATACGATGGTCTACGGCATCATCGGCATGATCAATTTCGCCCATGGCGACATCTTCATGATCGGCGCCTTCACCGCGCTCATCGTCTTTCTGATCCTTGGCGCGTTGTTCTACTCGGTGCCGGTCGTGGTGGCGCTTCTGATCATGATGATCGTGGCGATGCTTCTCACCAGCCTCTACAACTGGACGATCGAGAAGGTGGCCTACCGTCCGCTGCGCGGCTCGTTCCGCCTGGCGCCGCTGATCACCGCCATCGGCATGTCGATCGCGTTGTCCAACTTCGTGCAGGTCACGCAAGGTCCGCGCAACAAGCCGATCCCGCCGCTGGTCAGCCAGGTCTACACGATCGACGGCATCAGCATCTCGCTGAAGCAGATCATCATCGTGATCGTCACCATAGCGCTGCTGGCGATCTTCTGGTACCTCGTCAACCGAACGGCGCTCGGGCGGGCGCAGCGCGCCTGCGAGCAGGACCGCAAGATGGCCGCGCTGCTCGGCATCGACGTCGACCGCACCATCTCCATCACCTTCATCATGGGCGCGGCCCTTGCCGCCGTCGCCGGCACGCTGTTCCTGATGTATTACGGCGTCGTGGTGTTCTCGGACGGCTTCGTGCCGGGCGTGAAAGCCTTCACGGCGGCCGTGCTCGGCGGCATCGGCTCGCTGCCCGGCGCCGTGCTCGGCGGATTGCTCATCGGCTTCATCGAGAGCATGTGGTCGGCCTATTTCTCGATCGACTACAAGGACGTCGCCGCTTTCTCGATCCTGGCGATCGTGCTGATCTTCCTGCCCTCCGGCATCCTCGGCCGGCCTGAAGTCGAAAAGGTCTGATCCTCATGGCCGCTACCGTGTCTTCGGAGCGCGACGACGTCGCTACTCCCGTACAACGCGCTTTTCGCGAGGCGCTTTACGCCGGCGCCATTTCGCTTGGCCTGTTCGTGCTGTTCATCGGCCTGAGGACCGACCAGAACATCAGCAACGAGCTGATCCTGGTGAAGCGCTGGGGTTTGCTCGCCATCGTGGTGGGCGCCGTCACCGTTGGCCGCTTCCTCTATGTGGCTTACGCCGTCCCGGCCATGGAGCGGCGTAAGGCCGAGAAGGCAGGAGCGCCCGCCATTGTCGCCGAGCCCGGCTTCGTCAGGCGGAACTTCAACAAGATCGGCGCCACCTTGCTGATCCTCTACCCCATTGCGATGGTGCTCGCCTTCGGCTTCCAGGGCTCGCTGAAGTGGGTCGATAATTTCGGCATCCAGATCCTGATCTACGTGATGCTGGCCTGGGGCCTCAACATCGTCGTCGGCCTCGCCGGCCTGCTCGATCTCGGCTACGTCGCCTTCTATGCCGTCGGCGCTTACGCCTATGCGCTGCTCGGCACGCATTTCGGCCTGTCCTTCTGGATCCTGCTGCCGGCCGCCGGCGCCATGGCCGCCTTCTGGGGCGTCCTGCTCGGCTTTCCCGTGCTGAGATTGCGCGGCGACTATCTGGCTATCGTCACGCTGGCCTTCGGCGAGATCATCCGTCTGGTGCTGATCAACTGGCGCGAGGTGACCAACGGCTCGGCCGGCATCTCCGGCATTCCGAAGGTGTCGTTCTTCGGCCTGATGTCGTTCAACGTCTCGGATCCGAACTATATCGCCAAGGTGCTGCACATCGCCCAGTCGGGCGCCTACTACAAGATCTTCCTCTATTATCTGATCCTGGCGCTCTGCTTCCTCACCGCCTTCGTCACCATCAGGCTTCGTCGCCTGCCGGTGGGACGCGCCTGGGAAGCGCTGCGCGAGGACGAGATCGCCTGCCGCTCGCTCGGCATCAACACCACCACCACCAAGCTGACCGCTTTCGCCACCGGCGCCATGTTCGGCGGCTTCGCCGGCTCGTTCTTCGCGGCAAGGCAAGGCTTCGTCAGCCCTGAATCCTTCGTCTTCCTGGAATCGGCTATCATCCTGGCCATCGTCGTGCTTGGCGGCATGGGCTCGCTCGGCGGCATCGCCGTGGCGGCGCTGGTGATGATCGGCGGCACCGAAATCCTGCGCGAGCTCGACTTCCTCAAGGCGGTGTTCGGGCCGGATTTCACGCCTGAACTCTACCGCATGCTTCTGTTCGGCATGGCCATGGTGATCGTCATGCTGTGGAAGCCGCGCGGCTTCGTCGGCAGCCGGGAACCGACGGCCTTCCTGAAGGAGCGAAGAGCGGTCTCAGCCTCCTTCACCAAGGAGGGCCACGGCTGATGAACGCGACCCCTTCCTCGAACGACTTCATCCTGCAGGTCGAGCATCTGTCGATGAAGTTCGGCGGCCTTGTCGCCATTGGCGACCTGTCGTTCCAGGCCAGGCGCGGCGAGATCACCGCGCTGATCGGGCCGAACGGCGCCGGCAAGACGACGGTGTTCAACTGCATCACCGGCTTCTACAAGCCCACCGAGGGCATGATCACGCTCAACAAGCGTGACGGCTCGACCTATCTGCTCGAACGCTTGCCCAACCACGAGATCCCGGCGCGCGCCAATGTGGCGCGAACCTTCCAGAACATCCGCCTGTTCTCGGGCATGACGCTGCTGGAGAACCTTCTGGTTGCGCAGCACAACAAGCTGATGAAGGCCTCGGGCTATACCTTCCTCGGCCTGTTCGGCTTCCCGAGCTATCGCCAGGCCTCGGCCGAATCGATCGAGCTCGCCAGGCATTGGCTGGAGAAGGCCGGCCTCGTCGACCGCGCCGACGATCCGGCCGGCGACCTGCCCTATGGCGCGCAGCGGCGGCTGGAAATCGCGCGCGCCATGTGCACCGGGCCGGAGCTTCTGTGCCTGGACGAACCGGCCGCCGGCCTCAATCCGAAGGAATCGGCCGCGCTCAACGAGCTCCTGATGGGCATCAAGAGCACCGGTACCTCGATCCTGCTCATCGAGCACGACATGTCGGTGGTGATGCAGATCTCCGACCACGTCGTGGTGCTCGAATATGGCCGCAAGATTTCCGACGGCAATCCGCAGTCGGTGCGCACCGATCCGCGCGTCATCGCCGCCTATCTCGGCGTCGACGACGAGGAGGTGCAAGAAGTGCTCACCGAAGTCGGCGACGAGGATGTCATCGAGCAGCTCGATACGGGCCCCGACCCGGCGCACGGGCCGGGCAATTCCGCTTCGATGATGGCGGGGCCGGTTTCGGACAGCGTCGAACATGCCAACGAGGGCGAGCGGGTCACGGTGTCCAAAGGGGCCTCGAAGGCGGCCCAGGTCGACGCGCGCTCCGCGTCGATCGCCAGCAAGCCGATCGTTGCTCCGGCGGCGAAGAAGCCGGCAGCAAAGGCGCGATCGACAAAGGCGGCCGCGAAGGCTCCCGCCGCGAAAACCGCAGGTATCTCCAACCGCCTCGACGCGCCGCGCGGCGGCAAGGCCGACAGCCTGATCCGCATCAAGGGCATCGGCCCGGTCAACGAGCGCAAGCTGAACGAGCACGGCATCTTCCATTTCGACCAGATCGCCGCCTGGAAGAAGGCCGACATCGAAGCGGCGGAAGCTTATCTCGCCTTTGACGGGCGCATCGAGCGCGAAGACTGGATCGGCCAGGCGAAAGCGCTGGCGAAGGAAGCGGCGGCCAAGCCCGCGACGCGTGGAGGGCGCAAATAATGGCCGGCACAACGCTGCTCGACATCAAGGGCGTCGAGACCTACTACGGCAACATCCGCGCGCTGAACGGCGTCAACGTGCAGGTCAACCAGGGTGAGATCGTGGCGCTGATCGGCGCCAACGGTGCCGGCAAGTCGACCCTGATGATGACCATCTTCGGCGCTCCGCGCGCGCGAGCCGGCACCATCACCTTCGCCGGCACCGACATCACCCAGTTGCCGACGCACGAGATCGCCCGCCTGCGCATCGCCCAGTCGCCGGAAGGACGCCGCATCTTCCCGCGCATGACGGTGATGGAAAACCTGCAGATGGGCGCCAGCCTCGACAACCTCAAACATTACGACGAGGACGTCGAGAAAGTGTTCGCGCTGTTCCCGCGGCTGAAAGAGCGTATCGCCCAGCGCGGCGGCACGCTGTCGGGCGGCGAGCAGCAGATGCTGTCGATCGGGCGCGCGCTGATGGCGCGGCCGAAGCTTTTGTTGCTCGATGAGCCGTCGCTGGGTCTGGCGCCGCTGATCGTCAAGCAGATCTTCGACGCCATACGCGAGCTCAACAAGGCGCAGGGACTGACCGTGTTCCTGGTCGAGCAAAACGCCTTCGGCGCGCTCAAGCTCGCCAATCGCGGCTATGTCATGGTCAACGGCAATGTGACGATGAGCGGCACCGGCAAGGAACTGCTCGCCAATCCGGAAGTGCGCGCCGCCTATCTCGAAGGCGGACATCACTGAGATCGGGGGAGATCAATCATGGGTATTCTCTACGAAGAGGCCTCGATCTGGCAGTTCCTGTTCGTCACATGCCTGCTCGGCGGCTGGGCGGCGTGGATGACCGGCAAGGCGGCGGCGCAGACCTGGAGCAGCCACTTGCAGCTGTTCTTCTACATGCTCGGCCTCGGCGTCGGCATCAGGTTCATCCATCATGCCCTGTTCGAGGGCACGATGTTCTCGCTGCATTACTATATCGTCGACACCATCGTGCTGATGATCCTTGGCTTCCTCGGCTATCAATACACGCGCACCAACCAGATGGTCACCCAGTATAACTGGCTGTATGAAAGAGCTTCCTTATTAAGCTGGAAACCGAAAGGTTGACGTTCATGATTAACGCCGTCTCGGGGATGAATCGGCGTGACAAGTGCCTGAAAATCGGCATTCTATGCTTTCTGCGATAAGGGTGGGCATCGCATGAAAGTATCATCCACGCCCACTCCGTAAATGGGAGCGTTTCAATGAAAAAATCACTCTTGTCCGCCGTTGCGCTGACCGCGTTCGTCGCGCTCAGCAGCAGCGCGTGGGCCGCTGACATCCTGATCGGCGTCGCCGGTCCGATCACCGGCCCGAACGCCGCGTTCGGCGCACAGCTGCAGAAGGGCGCGGAACAGGCGATCGCCGACATCAACGCGGCGGGCGGCGTCAATGGGCAGATGCTCAAGCTCGAGATCGGCGACGACGTGTCCGATCCCAAGCAGGGCATCTCGGTCGCCAACAAATTCGTCGCCGACGGCGTCAAGTATGTCGACGGCCACTTCAACTCGGGCGTGTCGATCCCGGCTTCGGAAGTCTATCAGGAGAACGGCATCCTCGAGATCACGCCTGCCGCGACCAACCCGAAGTTCACCGAGCGCGGCATGTGGAACACCTTCCGCACCTGCGGCCGTGACGACCAGCAGGGCAAGGTGGCCGGCGACTACATCGCCAAGAACTTCAAGGACGCCAAGATCGCCATCGTTCACGACAAGACGCCTTACGGCCAGGGCCTCGCCGACGAGACCAAGAAGAATCTCAATGCCAACGGCATCAAGGAAGTGATGTATGAAGGCGTCAATGTCGGCGACAAGGACTTCTCGGCCCTCATCGCCAAGATGAAGGAAAACGGCGTTACCCTGATCTACTGGGGCGGCCTGCACACCGAAGCCGGCCTGATCATCCGTCAGTCGGCCGACCAGGGCCTGAAGGCGCCGCTGTTCTCGGGCGACGGCATCGTCTCCAACGAACTGGCTTCGATCGCGGGTGATGCCGTTGCTGGCACGCTCAACACCTTCGCTCCGGATCCGCGCAAGAATCCGGCCGCCAAGGAAGTGGTGGAGAAGTTCCGCGCCGCCGGCTTCGAGCCGGAAGCCTACACGCTCTACTCCTATGCCGCCGTGCAGATCATCGCCCAGGCCATCGCCAAGACCGGCTCGGCCGACGATGCTCAGAAGGTCGCCGAGACGATCCGGGCCAACACCTGGAAGACGGCCATCGGCGATATCGGCTACGACGCCAAGGGCGACATCACCCGCCCGGACTATGTCATCTACGAATGGAAGAAGGGCGACGACGGCAAGTACGCCTACTTCGAGAAATAAGCCGGCCAATTCCAGCCGACTTTTCGGGATGCCCGGCGCGTGCGCCGGGCATTTTCGTTTGCGGGTTTGCGGCCCTTGCAGGAGAGCTCCCGCGCCGCGCGCCCGGAATACCCGCCCCCGACCGCCGATGTCGGCGGAAAAGCAAATGACAGTCTGACGCAAACAAGCGAGTTAAATCGTTTTAGCTGTCGCGCAAATTTGTTTGCACTGCAGCATTTTCACGCTAATCATTGCGCCGGTTCATCTTCCCTTACGCTGCTGGAGCCCAGTCCTTGGCCATCACGAAGATCCTCGTCGCCAACCGGTCCGAAATCGCCATCCGCGTGTTCCGCGCGGCCAACGAGCTCGGTCTCAAAACCGTGGCGATCTGGGCGGAGGAGGACAAATATTCGCTGCACCGCTTCAAGGCCGACGAGAGCTATCAGGTCGGGCGCGGACCGCATCTTGCCAAGGACATGGGCCCGATCGAGAGCTATCTGTCGATCGAGGAGGTGATCCGGGTCGCCAGGCTGTCGGGCGCCGACGCCATCCACCCCGGCTACGGCCTGCTCTCGGAAAGCCCCGAATTCGCCGAAGCCTGCGCGGCGGCCGGCATCACCTTCATCGGCCCGAAGCCGGAAACGATGCGCCGGCTGGGCAACAAGGTCGCCGCGCGCAACCTGGCGGTCGAGGTCGGCGTGCCGGTCGTGCCGGCGACCGATCCGCTGCCCGACGACATGGACGAGGTGAAGAAGCTCGCGGCCGAGGTCGGCTATCCGGTGATGCTCAAGGCCTCATGGGGCGGCGGCGGCCGCGGTATGCGCGCCATCCGTTCCGAGGCCGACCTTGCGCGCGAGGTGATGGAGGGCAAGCGCGAGGCCAAGGCCGCCTTCGGCAAGGACGAGGTCTATCTCGAAAAGCTGATCGAGCGCGCCCGCCATGTCGAGGTGCAGGTTCTGGGCGACACCCACGGCAATGCGGTGCACCTGTTCGAGCGCGACTGCTCGATCCAGCGCCGCAACCAGAAGGTCGTGGAGCGCGCGCCGGCGCCCTATCTCAGTGAAGAGCTGCGCCAGGAGCTGTGCGGCTATGCGCTCAAGATCGCGCGTGAGACCAGCTATATCGGCGCCGGCACGGTCGAGTTCCTGCAGGACGCCGACACCGGCAAATTCTACTTCATCGAGGTCAACCCGCGCATCCAGGTCGAGCACACCGTCACCGAGCAGGTGACCGGCATCGACATCGTCAAGGCGCAGATCCACATCCTCGACGGCTTCGCCATCGGTACCAAGCAATCGGGCGTGCCGGCGCAGAAGGACATCGGGCTCAACGGTCACGCGCTGCAGTGCCGCATCACCACCGAGGATCCGGAGCACAATTTCATCCCGGACTATGGCCGCATCACCGCCTATCGAGAGGCGGCCGGCTTCGGCATCCGGCTCGATGGCGGCACCGCCTATTCGGGCGCGGTCATCACCCGCTTCTACGATCCGCTGCTCGAAAAGGTAACGGCCTGGGCGCCGACGCCCGCCGAGGCGATCTCGCGCATGAACCGAGCGCTGCGCGAGTTCCGCATCCGGGGCGTGGCCACCAACCTCACCTTCCTCGAAGCGATCATCAACCACCCGCGCTTCGCCGACAATTCCTACACGACCAAGTTCATCGACACGACGCCGGAACTGTTCGAGCAGGTGAAGCGGCAGGACCGCGCCACCAAGCTGCTCACCTATCTGGCCGATGTCAGCGTCAACGGCCATCCCGAGACGCGTGGCCGGCCGATGCCGAAGGCCAATGCGGCCCCGCCCGTGGTGCCCTATCTGAACGGCCATATTCCGGACGGCAGCAAGCAGAGGCTCGATGCGCTCGGCCCGGAGAAATTCGCGAGCTGGATGCGGGAGCAGCGCCAGGTGCTGGTCACCGACACGACGATGCGCGACGGCCACCAGTCGCTGCTCGCCACGCGCATGCGCACCTATGACATCGTCGGCATCGCCGGCACCTACGCGCGGGCCTTGCCGCAGCTCCTGTCTCTGGAATGCTGGGGCGGCGCGACCTTCGACGTTGCCATGCGCTTCCTCACCGAGGATCCGTGGGAGCGGCTGAGCAAGGTGCGCGAGGCGGCGCCCAACCTTCTGCTGCAGATGCTTTTGCGCGGCGCCAACGGCGTCGGCTACACCAACTATCCCGACAATGTCGTCCAGCATTTCGTCCGCCAGGCGGCAAGCGGCGGCGTCGATCTGTTCCGCGTCTTCGACTGCCTGAACTGGGTCGAGAACATGCGGGTCGCCATGGACGCCGTCGGCGCCGAGGGCAAGCTGGTCGAAGCGGCGATGTGCTATACCGGCGATATCCTCGATCCGGCCCGCGCCAAATACGACCTCAAATATTATGTCGGGCTCGCCAAGGAGCTGGAGGCCGCCGGCGCACATATCATCGCCGTCAAGGACATGGCCGGTTTGCTCAAGCCGAGTGCTGCCCGCGTGCTGTTCAAGGCGCTGCGCGAGGCGACGGACCTGCCGATCCATTTCCACACGCACGACACGTCGGGGCTTTCCGCGGCAACGGTGCTGGCGGCGGTGGAGAGCGGCGCCGACGCCATCGACGCGGCGATGGATTCCTTCTCCGGCAACACCTCACAGCCCTGCCTTGGCTCGATCGTCGAGGCGCTCAAGGGCACAGAGCGCGATCCCGGTCTCGACCCGCAATGGATCCGCCACATCTCCTTCTACTGGGAGGCGGTGCGCAACCAGTACGCCGCCTTCGAAAGCGATCTCAAGGGGCCGGCCTCGGAAGTCTATCTGCACGAGATGCCGGGCGGCCAGTTCACCAACCTCAAGGAACAGGCGCGCTCGCTTGGCCTGGAAACGCGCTGGCATGAGGTGGCGCAGGCCTATCACGACGTCAATCTGATGTTCGGCGACATCGTGAAGGTGACGCCGTCATCCAAGGTGGTGGGCGACATGGCGCTGATGATGATCAGCCAGGATCTCACCGTCGCCGATGTCGAGAACCCAGCCAAGGATATCGCCTTCCCGGACTCGGTCGTCTCGATGCTGCGCGGCGATCTCGGCCAGTCGCCCGGCGGTTGGCCGGCGGCGCTGCAGAAGAAGGCGCTGAAGGGCGAGAAGCCGATCACGGTCAGGCCCGGCTCGCTGTTGAAGCCCGCCGATCTCAAGGCCAGCCGCAAGGACATCGAGACCAAGCTCGAGCGCAAGCTGTCGGAATACGAGTTCGCGTCGTGGCTGATGTATCCGAAAGTGTTCACCGACTTCGCCGCGGCGCAGGAAACCTACGGGCCGGTGAGCGTGCTGCCGACGCCGACCTATTTCTACGGCATGAAGTCTGAGGACGAGATCTTCCTCGACATCGAGAAGGGCAAGACGCTGGTGGTCCGCTGCCAGGCGTTCGGCGACGTCGACGACAAGGGCATGGTCACCGTCTTCTTCGAGCTCAATGGCCAGCCGCGCCGCGTCAAGGTGCCGGACAGGGCGCATGGCGCTTCCGCCGCCAAGGCGCGCCGCAAGGCCGAGCCCGGGAATGAGGGGCATGTCGGCGCGCCGATGCCCGGCGTCGTGTCGGCGCTTGCCGTGGCGGCCGGACAGGCGGTCAAGGCGGGCGACGTGCTTCTGTCGATCGAGGCGATGAAGATGGAAACCGCGCTGCATGCCGAACGCGACGGCGAGATCGCAGAGGTGCTGGTCAAGGCCGGCGATCAGATCGATGCGAAGGATCTGCTCATAGCCTTTAAGTGACGGCCGAACTGGAAGTCGGACGGACGACTGACAGCAGCCGTCCACAGCCGTTCGACAAGTGGCTTGACCCGCCGCGCCCGCTCGGGCAGGGAACCCGCTCCAATTCGCCGTGGCGGGAATCGCCTTGGCTCCAGAAGACGCGGAGAGAAAAATGGCCGACGAAATCACCGAGACCAGCCAGACTGTAGCCGCCGGCCAGCTGCGCACCATCATCGAGCGCATCGAGCGGCTCGAGGAAGAGAAGAAGACGATCTCCGACGACATCAAGGACGTCTATGCCGAGGCCAAGGGCACCGGCTTCGACACCAAGGCGATTCGCACCATCGTGCGGCTGCGCAAGAAGGATCAGGCCGAGCGCCAGGAGGAGGAGTCGATCCTCGATCTCTACAAGGCCGCTCTCGGCATGGTGTAAGGCTCATGGCCGGGAGCCGGCCATGAACGAATTCGACTTCGGCGGCCGTCGCGCCTCGGAGTTCCGCCATCGCGGCTTCTGGGCGCTGTTCGCCGAGCGGCACCCGGAGGAAAGGCCAAGGATGGCGCGACGCGGGCCTTGGTTCTGGCAGCGTGGGTTGCCGGATTTCGCCCTGGTGCTTTCCATGTATGTCGCGCCGGCGCAGAACCATGTCGGCGTCTTCTTCGGGCGTAACGAGAAGTTCGGCGCCACCGAGTCCTGGTCGCGGCTGAAACCCTTTCAAACGGCGATTGAGGCGAGGCTGAAGCTCAAGCCCGAGCAGAGCGCGCAAGACCTCGGCATCAATTCACTATGGCATGTGAACTGCTATGCCGAGGATAACTGGCCAGCCATGACCGACTGGCTGGTGACGGAGTGCTCGCGCTTCGAAGAAGCGGTGACCGACGTCCTGGGGCAGAAATAGGTCATGATCGACTTTTTCCGTGCGCGCTGGAGGGGTGAAGCGCCGCTCGACCGGCTGTTCTGGCGCGACATGCTGTTGGTGGGGACGATCTTGAACGTCACCTCTTCGGCGCTGGCGCTGATCCTGCTTGGATTGAAGCTGACGCTCTGGCTGGTGCTGGCGGTGCATTTCCTGCCTGTTCCCTACAACATCTTCCTGACGATCGCCGTCTGGCGAACGGCGGAGAAAGTCGGCGGCTTGAAGGCGCAGTTGGTGATGCTGGGCTCGGCGCTCTGGCTGATCGCCACGGTCGTGGCGTGAGCTGTACAAAAAAGGGCGGCCGAAGCCGCCCTTTGCGAGGTCATTTCCGAGGCATCAAGCCGCCGGCTCGAAGCGCAGCGCCACGCCATTGATGCAATAGCGCAGTCCGGTCGGCGGCGGGCCGTCTTCGAAGACATGGCCGAGATGGCTGCCGCAGCGCGCGCAATGGCATTCGGTGCGGACCATGCCGTAGCTGCGGTCGACGGTGGTCTCGATCGAGCCCGGCACCGGATCGTTGAAGCTCGGCCAGCCGGTGCCGCTCTCGAATTTCAGCTTGGATTCGAACAGCGGCTGGTCGCAGCCGACACAATAGAAGGTGCCGGCGCGCTTTTCGTAGAGCAGGGCGCAGCTGCCGGGGCGCTCGGTGCCGTGGTTGCGCATGACGGCATACTGCTCCGGCGTCAACCGGGCGCGCCACTCGGCATCGGTACGGGTGACGGGATAGGCGTGGGTGTCCATGAAATCTCCTCGGCCTTGGCGGCTCGTTGTTGCTTGCAAGGGGTATTCGCCGAACATAGGCATTTGTTACAGGTGCCGCCAGCGAAAGCGATCGAGCTCCTTGTTGGAGCATGATCTTTTCCGAAAACCGGTTCCCACTTTTCGGGATCATGCTCTAGTGCTTGCGCGACAACTGCCTGGTCGCAGCCTCCAGCCCGGCCAATGTCAGCGGGAACATGCGGCCGCCGAAGATCTCGCCGATCATGGCGATCGAGTGCGTGTAGCGCCAGTTCTTCTCGGCTTCTGGATTGAGCCAAATCGCGTTTGGCCATTGCTGCAACAGGCGCGTGAGCCATACGCTTCCGGCCTCCGGATTCCAGTGCTCGACCGAGCCGCCGGGATGGGCGATCTCGTAAGGGCTCATCGAGGCGTCGCCAACGACGATCACCTTGTAGTCCGGTCCGTATTTGTGGATCAGGTCGAAGGTCGGGATCGTCTCGGCGAGCCGCCGCCGATTGTCCTTCCAGACGCGCTCGTAGAGGCAGTTGTGGAAGTAGAAATATTCGAGCTGGCGGAACTCGGCGCGCGCGGCCGAGAACAATTCCTCGACGGCGCGTATATGGTCGTCCATCGAGCCACCGACGTCGAAGAACATCAAAAGCTTCACGGCATTGCGCCGCTCGGGCCGGGTTTTCACGTCGAGATAGCCGTGCTCGGCGGTGGCGTGGATGGTGCCGGGCAGGTCGAACTCCTCCTCGGCGCCTTCGCGCACCCAGCGGCGCAGCCGCTTCAGCGCCACCTTGATGTTGCGGGTGCCGAGCTCGACGGTGTCGTCAAAGTTCCGGAATTCGCGCTTGTCCCAGACCTTCACCGCGCGGCGATGCCGGCTTTCATGCTGGCCGATGCGCACGCCTTCGGGGTTGTAGCCATAGGCGCCGAAGGGCGAGGTGCCGCCGGTGCCGATCCATTTCGAGCCGCCCTGATGGCGGCCCTTCTGCTCCTCCAGCCGCTGCTTCAACGTCTCCATCAGCTTGTCGAAGCCGCCCAGCGCCTCGACCAGCTTCTTTTCCTCCTCGGTCAGATGCTTTTCGGCCAAACGGCGCAGCCATTCTTCCGGGATATTGGCGACATCGACGGCGTCAGGGCCGCCAAGCGCCTCGACGCCCTTGAAGACATGCGCAAAGACCTGATCGAAACGGTCGATATGGCGCTCGTCCTTCACCAGGGCCGAGCGCGCGAGGTAATAGAAAGCCTCGACGTCGTAATCGACCAGCCCGGCTTCCAGCCCTTCCAGCAGCGACAGATATTCCCTGAGCGAAACGGGAACCCGCGCGGCCTTCAGTTCGAGGAAGAAGGGGATGAACATCAGTTCTTATAGCAGATCGTATTCGATGAAGCCCGTGCGGCGCGCCACATGGTCGTAGAGCCGGCGCGCGGTGGCGTTGGTCTCGTGCGTCATCCAGTAGACGTTCTTGACGCCGATCTTGCCGGCCTCGTCCTGCACGGCCTTGATCAGCGCGGCGCCCACGCCCTTGCCGCGCACCTCGGGGTCGGCGAAGAGGTCCTGCAGGTAGCAGTTGTTCTTCTCGGACCAACCGGAGCGGTGGTAGAGATAATGGGTGAGGCCGACGGCCTTGCCGTCGAGCGTGGCGATGAAACCCTTCGGCTCGAATTCGCCATCCGTGAACAGGCGCTTCCAGGTGATCGCGTAGACCTCTTCCGGCAGCTTCGTCTCGTAGAAGGTCAGATAGTCGGTCCAAAGCCGGCGCCAGTCGGCGTGATCGGACTGCGCGAGCGGGCGGACGATGATCTCGGACATTTTCTCCTCCAACATTTGGGCCGAAGCTGCGCCGAGGACGACTGGCCGGCAACGGTCCACGGACGGGAAAGCGCTATTGCTGCCGTCTGGCCATGAACGCGAGCCGCTCGAACAGGTGCACGTCCTGTTCGTTCTTCAACAGCGCGCCATGCAATTTGGGCAGCATGTTCTTCGGATCGCCGCGCAGATCCTCGGGCGCGATGTCGTCGGCGACCAAAAGGCGGATCCAGTCCAGCGCTTCGGAGGTTGAGGGCTTCTTCTTGAGGCCCGGCACCTCGCGGATCTCGTAGAACTGGGCGAGCGCCGCCCGCACCAGATTCTGCTTGATGCCGGGATAATGCACCTCGACGATGCGGTGCAGCGTGTCGATATCGGGGAAGCGGATATAGTGGAAGAAGCAGCGGCGCAGGAAGGCGTCCGGCAGTTCCTTCTCGTTGTTCGAGGTGATGATGACGATCGGGCGGAATTCGGCGCGGATCGTCTGACCGGTCTCGTAGACGAAGAACTCCATCCGATCGAGCTCCTGCAGGAGGTCGTTGGGGAATTCGATGTCGGCCTTGTCGATCTCGTCGATCAACAGCACGACTTTCCTGCCGGCAGCGAAGGCGTCCCAAAGCTTGCCGCGCTTGATGTAGTTGGCGATGTCGTTGAAGCGCTCGTCGCCGAGCTGGCTGTCGCGCAGCCGCGAGACGGCATCATATTCGTAAAGGCCCTGCTGCGCCTTGGTGGTCGACTTGACGTTCCATTCGATGAACTCGAGCCCCAGCGCGGTCGCCACCTGGCGGGCAAGCTCGGTCTTACCGGTGCCGGGCTCGCCCTTGACCAGCAAGGGCCGCTCCAGCGCGATCGCGGCGTTGACCGCGACCATCAGATCCTTGTCGGCGACATAAGCCGCTGTGCCTTCGAAACGCATTTTTTCTCCTGGCCGTTTTGCGGCGACCGTAAGGAGGCCGGACGGGCCGCGCAAGGGCGGCTGCCGAAGAGCCTCTGGTCGGGATGGTCTGCAAGGCGAATTACGCGCAATGGTCGCTCGTTCCTCTGGCGCACGGCCAACCATCGGCCTATATTTGCTCCCGGCGGTCTGCGCTTCCCGGCAGGAGAAACTTATCCCCGGGGCCTTATCGATCCTTAGGGAGCTGTCCCTGGGAAGACCCGTGGGTTTTCTCACACGGCGCCCACCTACTTTGTAGGCACCCGGGATCGACCTCTCCACCGGTTGTGTGGATCGCCACTCTCCCGATTTCGGGAGACATGCGCTAGAAAACGTCGCTCCTAAGACTCCATACGATCCCGGCCCTTTCTAGCGTCTGAGCATGAACTCACCGAAAGACCTGAAAAAACAGCTTCGCAAGGAAGCGCTGGCGCGCCGCGATGCGCTCGACGAATTCTGGCGTGTGGAGATCGCGCTCGAAATGGCCGAGACCGCGAAGGAAAAAATCGACTTCGAGCCCGGCCGGATCGTCTCCGGCTTCTGGCCGATGCGCTCGGAGGTCGATGTGCGACCGCTGATGTTCGCGCTGCGCGAAAAGGGCGCGAGGCTCTGCCTGCCGGCGATCCTCGACAAGACCACGATCGTCTTCCGCGAGCTGGTGCGCGGCGCGCCCATGGTCGAGATGGGGTTCGGCACGGTCGGGCCGCATGAAGAGGCGGAGGTGCTCGACCCGACGCTCATGCTGGTGCCGCTCGCCGCCTTCGACGCCCGCGGCCACCGGATCGGCTATGGCGCCGGCTATTACGACCGCGCTATCGCCAGGCTCGCCGACAAGGGCATCGAGCCCAGGCTGATCGGCATCGCCTTCGACTGCCAGGAAGTGCCGCTGGTGCCCAATGAAGACCACGACGTCATCATTCCGGAAATACTGACCGAGAGCGGGTTGCGCCGGTTCGATATCGCTTAAACTATCGCGACCCGCTTAATGCGTTTCAAAGACACGTCGGATGATATTCCTGCAGCCATAGTCGAGCCGGGGGGGCGGTGTTTGTTCTTGCGCGCTATTCGCTGATGCCTTTCGCGCTGATCGCGGCGATACTGTTCTTGATGGGATCGCACATCATAGGAACTGCCCTGCATCATCAGGTCGCCTGGCAGCGGACGGTCGCTACCGTCGCTGATGTCAGTCCCTACAGCGAAATGCAGGCGAACGGTCTGAAGACGGACGGCATCGATGTCGCCCTGGCTTACGTCGTCAACGACGTGCCGATGACCTGGTCCGGCAAGGGTAAGGATGTCGGTCTCTACAAGGCGGCCAAGGGCGACAGGATGGAGTTCTACTACGATCCTGCCGATCCGTCGAAGCTCGATACGGCGGCGATGAAGGGCTGGCGTGGCGGACTGTTGCTGATTGCCGTCACCGGCGGTTTCGCCCTGTTCTACGTCTGGTTCTTCTGGTTGCGAGTACGCCATGCCGCGGCTTGACCTTCGTGCCCATCTGGCGAATACTACTGAATTCCAGTAGGCCGAAATGCTTGAATTCGAGTGGGATGACGACAAAGCAAAGAGCAATCTTGCCAAGCACGGTGTGGCATTTGCGGATGCCAGACGCCTGTTCGACGATCGCTCCATGGATTACGAGGAGGAGCGCTTCATCGGCATCGGTATCGTCAATGGATTGGTGCTGACGGTGGTTTACACCGAACGCGGCGACCGAATAAGACTGATCTCCGCCAGAAAGGCGACGCGCCATGAGCAGAAAGCATATGACCAAGCACGCCGGGACTGAATCCGATTGGGATCGTCTGCGCGCCATGAGCGACGCGGAGGCGGAGGCTGGCGCCTTGGCGGACAAGGACAATCCTCCTCTCAGCGCGGATCGGCCCGGATTGGCGCCTGTCGCGCGCGTCAAAGTGATCCGCCGGGCCCTGCATCTCACCCAGGAGGAATTTTCCGTCCGCTATCGCATTCCGCTCGGCACGCTGAGAGACTGGGAGCAAGGCAGAACGGAGCCGGACCAGGCGGCGCAGGCCTATTTGCAGGTTATCGCCAAGGAGCCGGAAACGGTGTCGCGGGCGCTCGGGACGCGTAGCGCCGCATGAGACTTCTCTTTCTCGGCGACATGGTTGGCAAAACGGGACGCACGGCAGTCTGGGAGCAGCTGCCGGGGCTGATTTCCGACTTCAAGCTCGATTTCGTCATCGTCAATGGCGAGAACGCCGCCGGCGGCTTCGGCATCACCGAGGAGATCTTCCGCGAGACGCTCGCGGCGGGCGCGGATGTCGTCACCACCGGCAACCATGTCTGGGACCAGCGCGACGCGCTGATCTTCGCGCCGCGCGAGGAGCGTTTCCTACGTCCCTCCAATTTTCCCAAGGGCACGCCAGGGCGCGGCTCGGGCGTCTACATCGCCCGCAACGGCGCGCGTGTGCTGGTCGCCAACATCATGGGGCGGGTCTTCATGCACCCCGAGCTCGACGATCCGTTCCAGGCCGGCGAGCGCGAGCTTGCCGCCTGTCCGCTCGGCGAGCAGGCCGATGCGGCCATCGTCGATTTCCACGCCGAGGCGACCTCGGAGAAGATGTGCTTCGCGCATTTCGTCGACGGTCGCGCCAGCCTCGTGGTCGGCACGCACACGCATCAGCCGACCGCCGACCATCAGATCCTCAATGGCGGCACCGCCTATATTTCGGACGCCGGCATGTGCGGCGATTACGATTCCTCGCTCGGCATGGACAAGGAGGAGCCGCTCAACCGGTTCCTGTCGAAAGTGCCGAAGGGCCGTTTCGAAGCGGCGTCTGGACCCGCGACGCTCTGCGGCGTCGGCGTCGATATTTCCGACCGCACCGGGCTTGCCGAAAAAATCGCGCCGTTTCGTCGCGGGCCGCGGCTGGAAGAAACGGCGCCGTCCTTCTGGTCGTGACATTGATACGAGTGTGCAAAGTACCTAACTGGCGGCAACACTGCTCTAGATCGTAGAGGGGACGACCTCCATGCAGCTTGTCGAATTCCTGGCGCCGCACTTTCACTTTGTTTCCGATCCGACCGCGTGGGTCGCGCTTTTGACCCTGGTGGTGCTCGAGATCGTGCTCGGCATCGACAATCTGATCTTCATCTCGATCCTGACCAACAAACTGCCGGAGGCGCAGCGCGCCCGCGCCCGCCGGTTGGGCATCTCGGCGGCGCTGGTCATGCGCCTCATTCTGCTCGCCACGATCTCGATCATCGTGCAGCTGACGGCGCCGGTATTCACCGCCTTCGGCCACGGCTTTTCCTGGCGCGACCTGATCCTGATCGCCGGCGGCCTGTTCCTGGTCTGGAAGGCGACCAAGGAAATCCATCATACGGTCGATCCGCAAGACCATCAGGACACGATGGTGGGCGGCACGCTGCAGCTGAGCCTCGCCGGCGCCATCTTCCAGATCCTTTTGCTCGACCTCGTCTTCTCGATCGATTCCATCATCACCGCCGTCGGCATGACCGACGAGATCGCCATCATGTATATCGCGGTGATCGTGGCGGTGAGCGTGATGATGCTGGCGGCGACACCGCTCGCCAACTTCATCGCAAGGAACCCCTCCATCGTCATGCTGGCGCTGGGCTTCCTCTTGATGATCGGCATGACGCTGATCGCCGACGGCATGGGCTATCACGTGCCCAAGGGTTACATCTACGCCGCCATGGGTTTTTCGGCCCTGGTCGAGGGCCTCAACATGCTGGCACGAAACCGCAAGAAGCAGGGGTCGGGCGGCGGGCACTAGGTCCGCCGGGGGCGCCGCTATCCCGAAACGCCTTTCGGGTGACGGTCGCCGATCAGGCCGAGCGTCAGACCCTGTTCCAGCCAAGCCTTGGCGCCGGCCAGGACCAGCGAGAAGCCACCAGTCGAGTCGACCGCCTGCTGGACCTGCTCGTCGCCCGAGCCGGCGAAGCCGAAATTGCGGACTTCCAAGAAGGTCGCGTTGCCCGGCATCTCGGTGAAGGTCCAGACGACGGTGGTGGGCGGATCGCTCCAGCGCATGACGATCCTCTCGTTGGGCACGATCTCGCTCACCTCGACCCTGGTCGACACGCCATACATGCGCCACTCCCATTCGACCGGCTTGCCTTCGTCCAGCCGGCCGCTGGAATGCGTGAACCAGAATTTCGTGGTGACCGCCGGATCGACGATCGCCTCGAAGACTTTGGCGACCGGCTGGCGGATCAGCATGGCTGTTTCGGCGGTGGGGGCGTGCTTCAATTCCACAATATCCTCCTCGATTATCAGGGCAGGTTGATCTGCCAGGAGACACCGAAGCGGTCGTCCAGCCAGGCGAAGCGACGGCTGAAGCCGTAATTGCCGGTCGGCATCAGGAAGCCGCCGTCCTTGGAAAGAACGGAGACGATACGCTCCAGCTCCTCTTCGGACGAGCAGTCGACAAAGAAGGAGAAGGACGGCGTGAAGGTGAAGGCGTGGTGGACCGGGCTGTTGTAGATCCTGACCTCGACTCCCCCGACCAAAGCGCGCGCCAGCTTGAGCGTTCCTTCCGTCCCGTCCTCGCCCGCGCCGTAGCGCGTGACGTCGAGGACACGGCTATCGGGAATGGTCCCGCAATAGAGGGTCATGGCTTCCTCGGCCTTTCCCTCGAACATCAGGAATGGCGTTGCTTTCGTCATCGGGCGACCTCCTCCTGCCGGATATCGGGACTTGAATGCCGGGCTCAAATATTGGTCTCGTTGGCCGGTTCGCCCTTCATCTCGCTGCGATAATAGCCGTCGCGCAGATTGATGCCGTATTCGAGATAGGCCTTCATGCAGGCGAGCATCTGCGACCAGCCCTCGCAGTTGAGGTAGGACTTCTTCAGGCCGACCTCGCCTTCGTGCCAGCCCTTCTCGGCGATGGTAACGAAGGTGCCGCCGTCGTCCAGCGGCTCGAAATTCATCTCGATGCGGGTCTTGTAAGCGGGTTTGCCGTCGGCGTCTGTCGCGTCCCAGCGCAGCACGATGCGCTTGTCCTTCGTCACTTCGTCGACCTCGACCGGCACCGCTTTCCACCAGGTGACCGTGGTGCCGGCGACAAGCGGCGCCGAAGCGCCGCCAATGGTGGTGAAATAGCCGCTGAGCTTCGTCGGGTTGACGACCGCGTCGAAGACCTCGGCGACCGATTTGCCGATGCGTCCGGAAATCCTGAAACCAAGGGACATATCCACAGCTCCTTCCTTGCTGCGCGAAACGATATGTTATAAAAACATAACATGTCAAGTCAAACCGCGGACGACCATGTTTTCAAGGCCTTGGCGCATCCACGCCGGCGCGAATTGCTGGATCGCCTGAAGGATCAGCCGCAGACTACCGGCGCGCTGTGCGAGGCTTTCCCGGACATGGACCGCTGCACGGTGATGATGCACCTGAAAGTGCTGGAGGAGGCCGACCTGGTGGTGGCGAAGCGCGAGGGGCGCGAGCGCTGGAACCATCTCAACGCCTTGCCGATCAAGCAGATCCACGATCGCTGGATCAGCCAGTATGCCGGCCACGCAATCAGCATTCTCGATCGGCTGAAGTCCGATCTGGAGGGTTGAGCGGCCTCTTCGGCGCCGGAGTGACGGGGCGGCTGGACGAATTGAGCCGATTTATCTATAAGCCGGCCATTCCGACAAAGAGCGCCGCGTGCCTTCGCAGGCATGCCCTGGACGTTCTAAAAGATTGAATTCGAGCATTTGCCGAAGACGCGGTGACGACACCTCGCTTCGAAATGCTCTAGCCGAACACGACAGGGGTGCCATGGCTGGCCATTCGCAGTTTAAGAACATCATGCACCGCAAGGGCCGTCAGGACGCGGTGCGGTCGAAAATGTTTTCCAAGCTGGCGCGCGAAATCACCGTCGCCGCCAAGACCGGCACGCCGGACCCGGCGATGAATCCGAGGCTGCGCCTTGCAGTGCAGAACGCCAAGGCCGTGTCGATGCCGAAGGACAACATCCAGCGCGCCATCAACAAGGCGTCCGCCGGCGACGCCGAAAATTATGAGGCCGTGCGCTATGAGGGCTATGGCCCGGGCGGCGTGGCGTTGATCGTGGAAGTGCTGACCGACAACCGCAACCGCTCGGCCTCCAACGTGCGCGCCGCCTTCACCAAGGCCGGCGGGGCGCTCGGCGAAACCGGCTCGGTGTCCTTCATGTGGAACCGTGTCGGCGAGATCTATTACCCGGCCTCGGCCGGCAGCGCCGACAAGGTGATGGAAGCTGCGATCGAGGCTGGCGCCGACGATGTGGAGTCCGACGAGGAAGGCCACACCATCTATTGCGGCTTTGAAAATCTCGGCGAAGTGTCGAAGTCGCTGGAAGCGGCGCTCGGCGAAGCGGAATCGGTCAAGCCGATCTGGCAGCCGCAGAACAACGTCCCGGTCGACGAAGAGCGGGCGCAGTCGCTGATGAAGCTGGTCGCCACGCTCGAGGACGATGACGACGTGCAGAGCGTCTACGCCAATTTCGAGGTCGACGACGAAACGATGGCCAAGCTCAGCGCGGCCTGACCGGCCTAGCGATCCGATATGAGCGAGAAGCCGCTGCCCGTCATCCGCATCACCTATTGCACGCAATGCCAATGGCTGTTGCGTGCCGGCTGGATGGCGCAGGAACTGCTCTCGACCTTCGGCACCGATCTCGGCGAGGTGACGTTGGTGCCGGGCACCGGCGGCATCTTCACCATCGCCTGCAACGACCAGCTCATCTGGGAGCGCAAGCGCGACGGCGGCTTTCCGGACGCGGCGAAGCTGAAGCAACTGGTCCGCGACGTCGTCGATCCGGAGCGGGATCTGGGGCACGCCGACCGCAAAGGTCATCAATCGAAAGACCCCGCCTGAGGCGGGGTCTTTCGCATTTGTGGGCTGCTCATCCTCAGATCAATGCGATGATGAAGCAAGCCATCGCCACGATCGCGGTGACGGTGCGGACATGGTTCCACATCACCCATTGGCTCAGATGGTTCGCCCACGCGGCGGCGCCGCTGGCGCTCTCCGGATCGACGGCGGCTAGAGCATCGTTGAGCGGCACGTTGAAGACCATGGTCACGATCGGATTGCCGACGAGATAGATCACGGCGCCGGCAAGCAGCCAGTATGAGCCCGACTGGCTCCAGCCGAAGAAAACGGCGGCAATCAACACCAGGCAGATCAGGCCGGTGCCGAACAGCGCGGTCATGAAGGTCGGCGTGATCACCGTGACGTTGATCGAATTCATCGCCGCGATGCCGCTTGGGACGGGCAGCCGGGCAAGTGCCGCCATGACGAAGTTGGAAAAGGCGAAGAACACGCCGCCGACGACGCCCGAGCCGATCGCGGCGATGAAGGTGAGGGTGGGAAGAAGTTTCATCATCTCAGTTGCTCCAGGGGTCAGGTTTAGAAACGTGATAAATCCTCACATTTGCAAAACGTGATAAACCCTCGTATTTTGTGAGTCAAGCCAGTTGTGGGAAAAATCGCCTGGAGAGAGCCATGGACGAGAAAGTCGCCGCGAAGGCCGATCAGGCCGCTATCGCTTCGCCGCGCCGGTCGCCGAGCCAGCAGCGCAGCCGCGAGCGGGTCGAGCGCATGCTCGCGGCCGCCTCGGCGTTGATTGCCGAGCAGGGCAGCGATGCCATGCGCATGGGCGAGGTCGCGGAAAGGGCAGGGGTTTCGATCGGCTCGCTCTACCAGTTCTTTCCGGACAAGCGGGCGATCGTCTGGGCGCTGGCCGAGCGCTACACGGCCGAAAGCCAGGCCTGCATTTCCGCGGCGCTGAAGGATGTCGGCGACAAGGATGGCCTTAGACAGGCGTTCTCGGGACTGGTCGACATCTACTACCGGCTGTTCCTGGCCGAGCCGGTGATGCGCGACATCTGGTCGGGCACGCAGGCGGACAAGGCGCTGCGCGAACTGGAATTGGCCGACAGCCGCGCCAACGCCGAGTTTCTGGTCGCGGTGCTGAAACGGCTCAGGCCCGATGCCGATCCGGTCGAGCTGGAGACGACGGCATTTCTGGTGTGGCAGATGGGTGAAGCCGCCGTGCGGCTGGCGATTTCGGTCGACCGCGACGAGGGCGACAGGCTGGTCGCGGCTTACAAGCGCATGGCGCTGAGGGAATTGGTGGGTGAGTAGGAACGATTTCCGCAGCGTCGGAAGGCTTGGGTTCCTCGCCCCGCCAAGAGCGGGGGAGAGGTGTCCGCGAAGCGGACGGAGCGGGGGCCTTCGTAGGGCGCTCCCCTCTCCGTCTCGGCTTCGCCGAGCCACCTCTCCCCACTTCGTACCCACTTCGTGGGGCGAGGAACCTTGAACTTCAAGGTTCGGCGCTGCCCCTCATCCGCCCTTCGGGCACCTTCTCCCCGTTGAACGGGGAGAAGGAAAAACTGCCAACAAAAAACCCGCCTCGAAGGCGGGTTTTTCAAACCTGTCGATATATCCGGCTTAGAGGCCGAAACCTTCGAAACGCTTCTTGAACTTCGACAGGCGGCCGCCGCGGTCGAGCAGGGTCTGCTGGCCACCGGTCCAGGCCGGGTGCGTGGTCGGGTCGATGTCGAGGTTCATCGTGTCGCCTTCCTTGCCCCAGGTCGAACGGGTCAGGTATTCGGTGCCGTCGGTCATGACGACCTTGATGGTGTGGTAGTCGGGATGGATATCGGCCTTCATTGTCGTGTTTCCTGGCTGCCGGCGCTGGTGACGGGCCAAAGGCCTGCGTCGATGCGCCCCTTTTTAAAACTCGAAGCCGCAGCTAATGAAAAGCCACGGCTTCTAAAACGGTCGGCGAGCCTATACATCAGCCGGAATTGAATCACAAGGCCGCGGCGGGCGCATATTGAAACGCGGTCCCGGCAAGCGGCCAGAGGAAATGCTCATGGCGGAAATCGGTGCCAGTGCAGGCGAGCGCACACGCTCGGTCCGGCCGCTCCGCAGCCTTTTTCCCTATATCACCCGCTACCGGAAGCTGGCGATAGGCGCCATCATCTCGCTGATCGTGGCGGCGGTGACGACGCTTGCCCTGCCGATGGCCGTGCGGCGCATGATCGATCACGGCTTCCAGGCATCGGGCTCGACTTTCATCGCGGAATATTTCGCGGCGCTGGTTTTGATGGCGGCGCTGCTCGCGGCCGCCTCGGCCAGCCGCTACTATTTCGTCATCACGCTCGGCGAGCGGGTCGTCGCCGACATCCGCCGCGACGTTTTTTCCCATGTCACGACCCTGTCGCCAGCGTTCTTCGACCGCTCGCATTCGGGCGAGCTCGTCTCGCGGCTCGCCGCCGACACCACGCAGGTGAAGTCGGCGGTCGGCGCCACTGCCTCGGTCGCGCTGCGCAACCTCATCCTCGGCCTCGGCGCGGTGGCGATGATGGTCGTCACCAGCCCGAAACTCTCCGGCCTCGTGCTGGTGGCGATCCCGGTGATCGTGCTGCCGCTGGTCGCATTCGGCCGTTCGGTGCGCCGTAAATCGCGCATGGCGCAGGACACGCTTGCCGAGGCCACCGCCTATGCCAGCGAACAGATCGGCGCGGTGCGCACATTGCAGGCCTTCACCAACGAGAAGCTGGTCACCGGCCGCTTCGCAAGCGCCGTAGACGCTGCTTTCGAGGCGGCGCGGGCCTCGGTGTTCGCGCGCTCGTTCCTGACCTTCTTCGCCATCTTCATGATCTTTTCCTCGGTGGTGGCGGTGCTGTGGTTCGGTTCGCGCGACGTGCTTGCCGGCACGCTATCGGCCGGCACGCTCGGCCAGTTCCTGCTTTATTCGGTGTTTGCCGCCGGCGCGCTCGGCGCATTGTCGGAAGTCTGGAGCGAGCTGTCGCAGGCGGCGGGCGCCGCCGAGCGGCTGACCGAGATCCTGGCCGAGACGCCGGCGATCCAGCGGCCCGTCGACCCTGTTCCGTTGCCTGCCACCGCCAAGGGCGCGATCAGCTTCGACGATGTCTCCTTCTCCTATCCGGCGCGCCCGGACCGCGCCGCCGTGCATGGCCTGAGCTTCCAGGTGAAGCCGGGCGAGACGGTGGCGATCGTCGGGCCCTCAGGCGCCGGCAAGAGCACCGTCTTCTCGCTGATCCTGCGCTTCTACGATCCCGAGAGCGGCCGCGTCGTCATCGACGGCGTCGATTTGCGCGAGGCCGATCCGGCCGCCGTCCGCCAGCGCATCGCGATCGTGCCGCAGGACGTCACCATCTTTGCGGCGAGCGTCCGCGACAATATCGGCTTCGGCCGGCAGGGCGCCGGCGACGCCGAGATCGAGACCGCGGCAAAGGCCGCCCTTGCCGATGAATTCATCGCCAGGCTGGGCAATGGCTATGACAGCCAGGTCGGCGAGCGCGGCGTGACGCTGTCTGGCGGCCAGCGCCAGCGCGTCGCGATTGCCCGCGCCATCCTGCGCGACGCGCCGATCCTTCTGCTCGACGAAGCGACCTCGGCGCTCGACGCCGAAAGCGAGACGCTGGTGCAAAGGGCGCTGGAGCGGCTGATGCGCGGCCGCACCACCATCGTCATCGCGCACCGGCTGGCCACCGTGCTCAAGGCCGACCGCATCCTCGTCATGGAAGCCGGACGCATCGTCGAGGAAGGCACGCATCAGAGTCTGGTCGCCAAGGGCGGCACCTATGCGCGGCTCGCCAAGCTGCAGTTCGAGACGGGCGCCAGCGCTTTCAGGGGCGCGGCGGAGTAGCCGCACCCGACTGGTTTCGAACCGCCGTGTGTCAGCCGCCGTAGCGCTTGCGCAGATGTTCGGTGAAATAGGAAGCGTTGAGCTTCTCGCCGGTGGCGCGCTCGAGCAGGTCCGGCGTCGACCAGCGTGAGCTTTGCGACCAGATTTTTGCCCGACGCCACTCGTTGATGGCGCTGAAGTCCCCCTTGGCGAGGTCCTCGTCGGCCGACGGGTGCTCCCTGGTCAATGCCGTCCATTGCTGCGCCGCCATCATGGCGCCCAGCGTGTAGGAGGGGAAATAGCCGAAGGCGGCGCCCGGCCAGTGCACGTCCTGCATCGGTCCGTCAGCCGGGTTGTCGATGGTCGAGAGGCCGACATAGTCGCGCATCTTGGCGTCCCAGGCCTCGGGCAGGTCGGCGACCTCCAGCCGGCCGGCGACGAGCTCCTGCTCGAGCTCGTAGCGAAGGATGACATGCAGCGGATAGGTGACCTCGTCGGCGTCGACGCGGATCAGGCCGCGCTCGACATGGTGGACATGCGGCAGGATATCGTCGAGCGACCAGGCTTCGCCGAGGTGTTTTTCGACCACCGGCAAAGCCCAGCGCCAGAAGGCCGGGTTGCGGCCGATCTGCTTCTCGACGAACAGGCTCTGGCTCTCATGCACGGCCATGCCGCGCGCCTTGCCGAGCGGCCAATGCGACCAGGCCTTCGGCAGGTTCTGCTCGTAGAGCGCGTGGCCGGTCTCGTGCAGCACGCCCATAAGCGCCGACAGGAAGTCGGAGGTCTTGTAGCGGGTGGTGATGCGCACATCGGTCGGCACGCCGCCGCAGAAGGGATGGTGCGACACCGACAGCGAGCCATGGGTAAGGTCGAAGCCGACCGCCGCCATCATGGCAAGGCCGAGCTCGCGCTGGCGGTCGACGGCGTAGCTGCCCGACAGCGGCTTCAACGGATGTTTTGCGAGCCGCGCCTCCTGCATGGCCAGCGCACGCGGCAGGAAATCCTTAAGGAAGGCCTTCAGCTCGGCAAACACCGGCGTGATGTCGGCGGCGCGGTTGCCGGGATCGTATTGCTCCATCAGCGCATCGTAGGGCGCCAGGCCAAGCGCCTCGGCGCGCAGCGCTGCTTCCTCGCGCACCAGGGCCACGACGCCCTCCAGCGCCGGCAGGAAGCCGGCCCAGTCGTTCTTGGCACGGAGGTCGCGCCAGAGTTGCTCGGAGCGCATGCGCGCCACTGTCTGGCGCTCGACGAATTCGGCCGGCAGGCAGGTGAGATTGGTGTATTGGCGACGCAATTCCCGCACCGCCGCCTGCTGCTCGTCGTTCAGGGGCTCGGCTTCGGCGGCCGAAATCCAGTCGCCGATCTCGGGCGCGGTCGCCTGGCGATGCAGCATGCCGGCAAGCGAGGACATCGCCTCGGCGCGCTTTTCGCCGCCGCCGACCGCCATGTGCGTCGCCTCGTCGGCGCCGAGGATGGCCAAAGCATGTTCCAGCGCTTCAAGCTTGTGGCCGAGGTCGTCGAGTTTTTGGAAGGACATGGTGGATCCCAGCTTCAATTTGGCTGGCGCGAAAAGATACCAACGCACCACGCTTGGCAACCCTCACCGATCGCCAGAGGATTGGTCGTCAAGTGATCAGCAGTGAGGGGATCGGCCGTCTTGCCTTGTGAGGCGGCTGCGTGATCAATGCGGGGAACAAATCGCTGGAGGGGACGATGATCGGCAATATCCTGGTCGGGCTGGTGGCGCTGATCCATTGCTATATCGTCTATCTGGAGATGGTGCTCTGGGACACGCCGCGCGGCCGCAAGGCGTTCGGGCTGACACCGGAATTCGCCAGCGCCTCGAAGGTGCTCGCCGCCAATCAGGGCCTCTATAACGGCTTTCTCGCCGCGGGCCTGATCTGGGGTCTCTATCTCGGCGCCGGCGGGTTTCAGATCAAGATGTTCTTCCTGCTCTGCGTCGCGATAGCCGGTGTCTACGGCGCGGCGACCGTCGGCCGCAAGATCCTCTTCATCCAGTCGGTGCCGGCGGTGCTCGCCATCGTCGCGCTTTGGCTCGGCCTGTAATCGGAACAGCAATCGAAAAGGACGCCCCCGGGGCCAGGTTCCGCGGGCGCCAGGTGGTCCCTTCCATTTCCTCCGGAAACGTCAGCCGTTCGGGTAATTGCCGCCGTCTGAGCCGTCGCCCGTCATGAAGCCGCTGCCGGTATCGTTCATCAGCCTCTGGTCGACATTGTCGAGGCGGCGCAGCAGCTCATGGTATTGCGGGGACGGGATCCTGCCGTGATCCGACGCCGCGACATGCTCCGCGGCCTGGCTGATGCGCGCGGCGCGCATGTGCAGTTGCTGCGCCTCGGAAGCCGAAATGCTGTTGGCCTGCCGGGCGTCGGTGATGCCTTGATCCACGCCCTCAACCTGATCGATCAGGCCGGTCACGCGCGGCCCGATGAACTCGGCTGGAGGGGTCGCGTCGAGAAGCCCCTTGTGGTGCCCGGCCGCATAGGCGCCGGCGAGCGGGGCCGCGATCAGCGCGGCAGCCAGGGTTACAGTCTTGAGAGATGTTGAAGCGCGCATGGCGGCGCATCCTCCGATAGGGAAGGTGGCGGCCCCGCCGCCTTGCCTTCCGACCTTCCGGGCCGTCCGGTTCCGTCGCGTCGCGATGGGAGGCATCGCCGGCGGTCCCCGGCCCTGCGTGGCAAACTAGGTGCGTCGATTTGCGATTTGTAATTAAAAAAAGATAATGTTTTCAGGCCTTGCCGACGGGACTTGATACTCTAAGTATTCAGCCGACGAACAACTTCCCGTGACCTGGCGTGAAGATAGATCACCGTTCGGTGAGCTTCAGTTCAATGCGGCGGTTCTTGCTGCGCGCCTCGTCGGTGTCGGCCGGATCGAGCGGCTGGAACTCGCCGAAGCCGGCGGCCACAAGCCGGTTGGCCGGCACGCCGTTCTCGATCAGGAATTTTACCACCGAGGTGGCGCGCGCGGTCGACAATTCCCAGTTGTCGCGATAGCGGCCGGTGCCGGACAGCGGCTTGTTGTCGGTGTGGCCGTCGACACGCAGCACCCAGCTGATCTCCGGCGGGATTTCCTTCTGCAATTCGATGATGGCGTCGGCGAGCTTCTTCATCTCGACCTTGCCGGCGTCGTTGATCACGTCGGAGCCGGTCGGGAACAGCACTTCCGACTGGAAGACGAAACGGTCGCCGACGATGCGGATGTTCTCGCGGTCGGCGAGGATCTCGCGCAGGCGGCCGAAGAAGTCGGAGCGGTAGCGGTTGAGCTCCTGGACGCGCTGCGCCAGCGCGACGTTCAGGCGCCGGCCAAGATCGGCGATCTTGGTGTTGGAGTCGCGGTCGCGCTGCTCGGAGACGTTGAGCGCGTCTTCCAGCGCGCCGATCTGCTTGCGCAGCGCCGCGATCTGCTGGTTGAGGATCTCGACCTGGCTCAGCGCCTGCTGGCTGATCTGGCGCTGGTTGCTGAGCTCGCCGGACAGGGCGTCGGCACGCTTGTTGGCCGCGTCGCCGGCGCCGGCGCCCTGCGCCAGCAATTGTTCGAGGCGGCTCTTTTCGGCTTGCGCCGCCGACAGCGACGCCTGCAGGTTGGCAAGCGAATCCTCCTTGTCCTGGCTGTTGGTGCGTTCCAGCGCGAGCAGCTGGGTCAGCTCGTTGATCTGCGAGTTGAGGCGGTTCAGCACCGCGTCCTTGCCGGAGATCTCGCGGCTGAGCAGGAACTGCGCCAGCACGAAGACGGTGAGCAGGAACATGATCGCAAGCAGCAGCGTCGACAAGGCGTCGACAAAACCCGGCCAGTAGTCGATGCGGCGGTCGGCGCGCCGTCTTGCCAGCGCCACGTCAGTGGACCCCTTGCTTCTTCAGCGCATCGGCGATCTTCTCCAGCGTGTTGCGCATGGCCTTCTGCTCGTCGGACTGGGCTTCGACCCAGTCGCGCATGATCTGCTGCTCGGAGCGCATGTTCTTCACCAGCCCCGAGATGCCGTCGGCAAGATTGGCCATGGCGGTGGCGACGCGCGGATTGGAGCCGCCGCCATTCTCCTGCAGGCTGCGCAGCCGCTCCGACAGGAGCCGGATGTCCTCGGAGGACTCGGTCTTGGCCGTGTCGGACACGACGATGTCGGAAGAAAGATCGGTGACCGAGGACAGCCAGTTCTCGAGCTCGGTGTAGAAGCGGGTCTGGGCGCGGCCGGCCTGCAGGTCGAGGAAGCCGAGCACAAGCGAGCCGGAAAGGCCGAACAGCGAGGACGAAAAGGCGGTGCCCATGCCGGCCAGCGGCGCCGACAGCCCCTGCTTCAGCGCATCGAGCACGGCGGCGGCATCGCCGGTGCCCGGGTCCAGCGCCTCGATCGTCTCGCGGATCGAGGCGATGGTGTTGAGCAGGCCCCAGAAGGTGCCGAGCAGGCCGAGGAACACAAGCAGGCCGACCAGATAGCGCGAGGTGTCACGGCTCTCGTCGAGGCGAGTGGCGATGGAATCCAGCATCGTGCGCATCGACGAGGTCGAGAACGCGATCGTCGACGAGCGGCCGATCATCGCCTTCATCGGCGCCAAGAGCACCGGCTCGGTGGTTTCGGAGCCCGCGCGGAAGGAGTTGACCCAGCGCACCTCGCGGAACAGCCTCCCGACCTGGACGAAGGCGAGCAGGATGCCGACCACCAGCACGCCGACGATCAATCCGTTGAGGCCCGGATTGCTGGAGAAGGCAGTCGAGATCTGGCGGGTGAGGATGGCGGCGATGAACGCGACGATGATCAGGAAGATCACCATGGTGAGCAGGAAGACCTGCGGGCTGGACAGCTTGTGCGGATCGTAGACCAGGACGTCCGATCGCCTGCCGAAGGATCTGAGAAAAGCCATCCGTGCCCCGTTTCCGATGCCACCCGCCGCAGAATTGCCGCGACTCTAAACGGAATTGTGACCAAATTGAATGGCGCTTGGCAATATGGCCGATAGGCCCCCGCGCCGCAGGCCTAGAACCGGCTGACCACCAGGCAGTCGACCATGGCCGCAAGGTGAAGGCCGGCGCCGGTAACGACGAAGCCGTGCCAGACGGCATTGTGGAAGCGCAGGCCCTTCCAGGCGAAGAAGATGACACCCAGGGAATAGACGACGCCGCCGGCGACCAGCAGCGCCACCGAGGTCGTCGGCAGCGTCTGGACCAGCGGTCCGGCGAGCACCACACCGCTCCAGCCGATGGCGAGGTAGAAGACAATGGCCAGCCGGTCGTAACGGCCGGGCAGGAACATCTTGATGGCGATGCCGGTCACGGCCGCGCTCCACACGACGACGATCATGGGCACGGCCAGCGGCGAGTTGTTGAGCTGGGCGAGGAAGGGCGTGTAGGTGGCGGCGATCAGCAGATAGATCGCGGCATGGTCAAAACGGCGCAGGATCCATTTCGCCGGCCAAGAGACGGGCCATAGATTATAGGCCAGCGAAACCGAGAGCACGGTGAGCAGCGACACCACATAGAACACCGCGGCGACATATTCGCCAGGGCCGGAGTGGAAGGCGGCCAAAGCCAGGAAAGCCGAGCCGGCGGCGATCGCCAGCACGATGCCCACCGCGTGAACGATGCCATCGGCGATCATTTCGGCGCGCGAATAGTGCCATCGCCCCACGAAGGGGATTTCAAGCGTTGTATCTGGACGCGCGTCGCTCATCGATGACCCTGCAACGCCTATTTGGGCGCTTGCGGACCAGTATTTCAAGCTTCGGTTGCGGTTTTGCGACTAAAGGCGCGCGTCCTTTCGACGCGCGAGGAACGCCATTGTCGATCAGCGAGCAGCCAGCGGCTTCTTCACGGTTTTCAGCAGCGCGCGCTGGATGAGCTCGTTGCCGGCGACGACCTCGCCGCTGTCCAGCATGCCCTGTCCGCCATCCATGTCGGAGACGTAGCCGCCGGCTTCGCGCACCAGGAGAATGCCGGCGGCGATGTCCCAGGACGACAGGCCGGTTTCCCAGAAGCCGTCCATGCGTCCGGCCGCGACATAGGCGAGATCGAGGGCGGCGGAGCCCATGCGTCGAACGCCGGAGACTTCGGCCATGACGTTGCGCAATTCGATCAGGAAATTGCCGTGCTGGCCGCGGCCGAGATGCGGCACGCCGCAGCCGATAACGCTATCGATCAACTTGGAGCGCCCGGCAACGCGCAGCCGGCGGTCGTTCATGAAGGCGCCGCCGCCGCGCTCGGCCGTGTAGAGCTCGTCCATCGCCGGATTGTAGATGACGCCGGCAACGATCTGGCCCTGGCGTTCGAGCGCGATCGACACCGAAAAAAGCGGGATGCCGTGCAGGAAATTGGTGGTGCCGTCGAGTGGATCGACGATCCAGCGGTGCTGGGCGTCCTCGCCTTCGACGGCGCCGCGCTCCTCCATCAGGAAGGCGTAGCCCGGCCGCGCCTTCGACAGCTCGGCGAAGACGATCTCCTCGGCCTTGCGGTCGGCCTGGCTGACATAGTCGCCCGGTCCTTTCATCGAGACCTGCAGGTTCTGCACCTCGCCGAAGTCGCGCGACAGCGAGCGGCCGGCCTTCATCGCGGCCTGGACCATGACGTTGAGGAGAGCGGAACGCGCCATTTTTTATTCCTGCTTTCGGCCGGTCAATCTGCGCGGCGCATATAGGTGATTTCGTTGGTGTCGACGACGATGCGCTCGCCGGCCGAGATGAAAGGCGGCACCAGCACGCGGATGCCGTTCTCCAGCACCGCCGGCTTGTAGGAGGAGGCGGCCGTCTGGCCCCGCACCACCGGGTCGGCCTCGGTGATGGTGAGCGTCACCTGGTCGGGCAGCGAAATGCCGATCGGCCGTTCCTCGTAAAGCTGCACCGTCACCATCATGCCGTCCTGCAGGAAAGCGGCGCGCTCGCCGACGAAGTCCTTCGCCAGCTCGAGCTGTTCGTAGCTTTCGGTATCCATGAAGACCAGCGCATCGCCCTGCTCGTAAAGGAAGGAAAAATCCTTCAGGTCGAGCCTGATCTGCTCGACGGTCTCGGCCGAGCGGAAGCGCTCATTGAGCTTGGTGCCGTTGATCAGGTTCTTCAGCTCGACCTGATTGTAGGCGCCGCCCTTGCCGGGCTTGACGGTATTGGTCTTGACCGCCACCCACAGGCCGCCATCGTGCTCGATGACATAGCCGGGGCGGATTTCGCTGCCACTGATCTTGGCCATGATGAACTGATCCGAGTGAGATTTTTCACGCGCGGGTCGCGCTTTGGCGCCTCCAAGACCACAAATCACGCATAGTGGCAAGGGAGGGGACCCAAGGCGGCCCGGACATGCCGTCCCTGGCGCCACGCGTCAAGGCAGGCGGTTGGCCTTCTGCAGCGCCTGCTTGGTCTGATCGTCGTCGAGGCCCTGCAGGAAATCGTCCATCCGCGGGTCGATCAGCCCGGCGCGGCGGGCGACGATGTACCAGGCGCCGGCGAGGATCAGGTCCGGGTCGGTGCCGATGCCGCCCATATAGAGCTTGGCGAGGCGGTTCTGGGCGGCGACATTGCCGCCTTGCGCCGCCCGCTTCATCCAGGCAAAGCCCGATTTCAGGTCTCGCCCGCCGCCGCGTCCCTCGATCATCCAGGTGGCGAGGTCGATCTGCGCGGTGTCATAGTTCTGCCGCGCGGCCTGCGCCAGCAGCATGCGTGCCTGGGCGTCGTCATGCGGCTTGCCGCCGGCCCCGTTGGCATAGAGCTGCGCCATCGCATATTGCGCGTCGGCAAGGCCGGTGGCGGCCGCGCGCTCATAGTAGACGGCGGCCTTCGCAAGGCCGGCATCGCCGGAATCCTGCTGGACGAGCAGTTGGGCGAAGTTGAACTGCGCAAGCCGGTTGCCGGCCTCGGCCGAGGCTTGCATCAGCGCGAAGGCGCCCTTTTCGTCCTTCTTCACGTAACGGCCGTCCAACAGCATCAGCGCATATTGGAACTGCGCCTCCGGCACGCCCTGTTCGGCCGCCAGCGCATACCATTTCGCGGCCTCGGCCGGATTGAGCGGCACACCCAGTCCGCGCGACAGGATTTCGGCCACGAGCGTCTCGGCCGCCGGATCGCCGTTCTTGGCGCGCTCCATGGCAAGGTTGTAGGCGGTCTTGTAAAGGCCGCGCTGGAAGGCGCCGTAGGCGGCGTCCGGCTGCTTGGCGCCGAAGCGGTCGGGATTGACGGTGTCAGCCGATGGCGGCGTCATGGTGGCCGGCTGCGGCAAGGTGTTCTGGATCGGCTTGTCGATATGCGGGCCGGCGCCGAACCTGCTCGGATCCGGCGCGCCGGTGGCCGGCGCGGCTGTGTCCGGCGTGTCTGCGTTGGGTGTGGCCGTATTCGGCGTGCCTGCATCCGGCTGGGTTGCGTCGGGTGCGCTCTTGTCCGGCGCATTCGTCTCCGGCCGCGGCTGCGGCAGCGGGACGGTCTCGGCCGCCATCGCGGCCTGCGCAAGCAGGCCGGCCAGGACCACCAGGCAAGGGCCACGCAGGCGCATGTCAGTCCTCGAAACGCGGCGCGGTTTCATCGAGCAGCGCGTTGGCGGCGGCGATCGCCGCCCGGGGATCGCGACCGTCGGCAAAGACGGCGCTGGACAGCGCCACGAACTCGGCGCCGGTCGCGGCCACCGTCTCGACGGAAGCAAGCTCGGAGCCGCCCATGACGATGCAGGGGATCGAAATCATCTCCGCCCACCATTCGCCGAGGGCGAGGTTGCGATGATGTGGCTCCGGCTTGTTGTCATAGCCGAAACGGCCGAAGAACATGTAGTCGGGCCGCTCCTCGCCCAGCTCCAGCGCCTCGTCGCGGGTCTTGGCGCCGCCGGCGCCGACCATCATCTTGCCGGCCAGGCGCTCGATCGTCTCGGCGAGCTCCCGGGGTTTGGCTTCGACATGGATGCCGTCGGCCTGGACGCGCCCGGCGATGCGGCTGTCGCCGGCGACGATGACGGCGATGCCGGCGCCTTGGGCGATCGGCACGATCCTCTCGGCGAAGGCCTGGAAGGAAGCGTCGTCCATGCCGTTGTCGGGCAGGATCAGCGAGGCGATGTCGCCGCCCTCGAAGGCCGCGCAGATCTGCTCCGCCGGCACGAGCGGCGGCGCGATCAGCACGATACGGCAGCGGTTGGGCGGGTTTGCGTCGTTCATTGGCCTTCGATCCCGGTTTCGCCTATGCCGGGCGAACATGGTTGCATTGCGGCATAGAGCAAAGGGAGCGGCTTGAACAGTCGGCCGCGCGGGGGCCGCGGCCAAAATGCTTAACCATTGCTGCGGCTTGCGTCGCCTTTCGGGTTTCGCGGAGGGCGTTGGAAGCCGAGAGGCCGTCCGCTAAATACCCGGCAAGAGCAGGAACAGGCACATGGCGCAAAACATCTACGACCGTCCGGAATTCTTCGAAGGCTATAGCCGCCTCGGCCGCTCGGTCGAGGGCCTGGACGGTGCGCCCGAATGGCCGGCGCTGCGCGCCATGCTGCCCGACGTCGATGGCTTGCGCGTCGTCGATCTCGGCTGCGGCTTCGGCTGGTTCTGCCGCTGGGCGCGCGCGCATGGCGCGAGCGAGGTCCTCGGCCTCGACCTGTCGGAAAAGATGCTTGCGCGGGCACGCGCCGCCGGCGCCGATGATGCCCTCACCTACCGGCGCGCCGACCTCGATGAGCTCAGTCTGCCGAAGGCGCGCTTCAACCTCGCCTACAGCTCGCTTGCCTTGCACTATGTCGGCGATGCCGCGCGCCTGTTCGCGACCGTCCACCAGGCCCTGGTTCCAGGCGGAGCCTTCGTCTTCTCGACGGAACATCCGATCTATATGGCGCCGACCAACCCGGGTTGGTCCGTCGATGCCGCGGGCCGGAAGACATGGCCGGTCGACCGGTATCTGGTCGAGGGACCGCGCACCACCGACTGGTTCACCAAGGGCGTGGTCAAGCATCACCGCACCATCGGCACCACGCTGAATTTGCTGATCCAGGCCGGCTTCGCCATCGGGCATGTCGAGGAATTCCGTCCGACGGACGCGCAGATCGCCGCCCGGCCGGAACTGGCCGAAGAGCTCGAGCGGCCGATGTTCCTGCTGGTCCAGGCGCGGCGAAGCTAGTCGCCAGCTCCGAATGTCGGGATCAGGCGCCAGTCCGGCGCATTCCTTGGCGACTCCCGCGCGTACCCCGCACTAGTCTGAGCCGTCGTTGCTGCCTCGAGGAGGTTTCGCATGCGTGGTCGTTGCTTTTGCGGCGCAATTGCTTTTGAAGTCGATGGCCCGGCACAGGCCTGCGTGGTCTGCCATTGTGAAAGTTGCCGGCGGCAGTGTTCCGCGCCGATGACAACCTACATTGGCGTCTGGACGGCCAGTGGCGATGGCTGGGCAAGCCACCGAAGGTGTTCAACTCTTCTCCCGGCGTGGAAAGAACATTTTGCGATCACTGCGGTTCGCCGCTTTCCTTCCGCTCAAAGAACATGTCCGGCGTCATGCATTTCTTTGCCGCGGCGATGGCGGAGCCGGAAAAGTTTGCGCCTACGCTGCATGTCGCTTTCGAGGAGAAGCTGCCTTGGCTGATGCTCGCCGACGGACTGCCGACACGCTTTGGGCCTGACTATACGAAGGGCTAGGTGTCAGCTCCCGAGCGTGATGGTGCATCATCAAGCTGAGTCGTCAGGATGAGGAAGCCCAATATCGGGCCGGCATAGCGGATGCCGGCATTGGCATTAATGACTATCCCGGCGGCGCTGTTCTGCGCTATGGCTGGGTTCCCGCCTTCTCCAACCTTCCTTTGCCGATGTCAGGCCTGCTCAGCGATCCGTGGTTCTATGCCGCCGCCATTCCGGCGGTGATCCTTGTCGGCATGTCGAAAGGCGGCTTCGGCGGCGCCGTCGGCTTCGTCGGCGTGCCGCTGATGGCGCTGGCCATGCCGCCGGTTCAGGCGGCCGCCATCCTGCTGCCGATCCTGTGCCTGATGGACATCGTTTCGGTGTGGACCTGGTGGGGCGTCTACGACCGCAAGATGCTGGTCGATATGATGCCTGGCGCCGTCATCGGCATCGGGCTCGGCTGGCTGACCGCGGCTCTGGTCACCGAGGAGATGGTGCGGCTGATCGTCGGCGCCGTCGCGCTGGTGTTCGTGCTGCGCTGGATCTACCTGCAGTTCCGCCACGGCGCCGACCATGCGGCGGAGCCGAACCGCGTCGCCGCCGCCTTCTGGGGCACGGTCGCCGGCTTCACCAGCTTCGTCGCCCATGTCGGCGGTCCGCCCTTCCAGGTCTATGCGTTGCCGATCCGGCTCGATCCGAAGGTGCTGTCGGGAACCGCGGCGATCTTCTTTGCCGCCACCAATGCGCTGAAGCTCGTCCCCTATTTCGCGCTTGGCCAGTTCGACGCCACCAACCTGATCGCGTCGGCCGCGCTGATGCCGCTGGCGCCGTTGTCGACGATCGCCGGCGCCTGGCTGGTGCGCCGCATGCGGCCTGAAGTCTTCTATCCGTTCACCTACGCCACCGTCGCGGTGGTCGCCGTCAAGCTGCTGTGGGACGGCTTGATGTAGAAGCGAAGCGGCCATCCTGCCGCCTCGCTCCAGACAATCAGGCGGCGCTCGGCACCATCTGGCGGCTGCCGCCGAAGGCGAGCGCGGCGCCCAGCGCAACCACCATCGCCATGCCGGCAAGAACGCCGATGTCGTGCAAAGTGGGCTTCAGCACCATGTCGGCGATGATTACCAGCATCACCGCGTAGTCGAGGCGCGCCCAGCTCATCATGCGCTGACCGATAGCGAGAACGGCAGGCGTCACGCCGTCCTTGGCGACCATGGCGCCCATGCGCTCGCCGGTAGGCTTGAAGACCAGCATGCCGATCGAGAAGGTCGTTGCATAGCCGACGAGGCCGATGACGATCCACAGCTCGGTGAAGCCGACCCAGAAGCCGCACATGATCAGCCCGAAGACCAGCGTCAGCATCGACATCGGCGCGAAGAACCTGCCACCGAGCTGTCCGCTGGCGCGCATTGCCAGCAGCTTGTCCTCGATGTTGCCGGCGCGCTCGGCCAGCACGCCGAGCAGAAACAGCACGAAGCCGCCGCCGACCCACAAAACAGCTGAAACGACGTGAAGGAATTTGACGATCGAATACCAATCCATGGTTTGCTCCCGGATATCCCGCGTGATTTCAAGGGGCGCGGATCTGCGCGCCGCTTCAGAGGAGCGGGCTTTTGCGCGTCGCGCGTTTCGGAACGATGTCGCGGCAGCAGCCAACATGTTACCGGCGGCTACGATCGGCGCTCGAAAATCCGGTTTTCAGACGATCCCGGGAAGCGGAGCCGCTGTCCTGTTCCGGCACAGGAAAGCGCGTTCGCTTAAAAAATCGCCGCCGCGTTAAGGGTTCATTAAGCTTTACGGGCGTTTACTATGCCCATCCAGTTTTGCTGGATTCTTACCGAGTGGTTGGAGCCACTTTGTTTGACGCCTCCCTGTTAAACTCCTGAGAGCCGCCTTATCCGCGGCTCTTTTTTTGTCCGTTGGCGACAAGCCGGCGCCATCCGTCGGCGGACGGCTGCAACGCGGCCGGCGTTAACCGTTTGTTAAACATGTGCTTGCCTTCATGGGCGTCGAAGCGCATTTTCAAGCCTCAGTCATTTAAGGGTGCGGCCGTGTCGGCAAGGATTGCCGAATCGGCTGGCGGCAGTGCAGGGGCGTATCGATGAACGAGCCTTCGAAGGGCAGCGCGAAAACCGTCAAGCTGGCGGAGCGCCGGGTTTTCTCCCAATCCTTCAAGCCGCTCTACCAGGAAGGCATGGGGCTGGTCGAGCAGGCCGCCGAGTATCTCGATGGCAAGGGCAGGCTCGAAGCCAAGAAATTGTCGCGCACGGCCGCGACCCTCTATGCGGCCGAGTCGATGCGGCTGACCACGAGGCTGATGCAGGTCGCCTCCTGGCTGCTTTTGCAGCGGGCGGCGAATTCCGGCGAGATGACGCGCGATCAGGTGGCCTCGGAGAAGTCCAAGGTACGGCTCGACACGGCGTCCGCGCATGACGAGGCGCTTGGCTGGAACGAGCTACCCAAAGATTTTCTGGACCTCGTGACGCGCTCGCTGCGCCTGCAGTCGCTGGTGCGGCGCATGGACGAGGAAATCTATGGCGGCGTCATCAGCGACACGCATGCACCCGGGCGGCGGGCCAACCCGGTTTCCGACCAGATCAGCCTTTTGAACACGGCGTTCGCGCGCGGCTGACATCGCGTTTGCAACGATAGCGTCGCGCAGAATCGGTCCCTCACCGAGCCGAGACTTGACGAGCCGTTCTGGCTGCAAATCGAGCGCCTGCGATTCTGATTGCGCTCGATAATTGCGGCAGCCATCATCGCATTTGAAGACGAAGCCGGCCTTTGCGGGGAATATGACCCTTGCCTTGAAGCGACGCGACCCTAGTTGGGGCCGTTCGCCGCAGCCGGGTCGACCGAGCCGGTTCTGCAGGAATCACCGTCACTGTGACCAAAGCAGATTGCGAGGCTTGATCCCGTGCATTCGCCATTGGACCGCATTCCGGTATCGATCATCATCCCCAACTATAATTACGAGCAGTTCCTGGGACGCGCCATCGACAGCGCGTTGGAGCAGGATCACCGAAATGTCGAGGTCGTGGTCGTCGACGACGCATCGACGGACGCGTCGGTGGCCGTCATCGAATCCTACGGCGACAAGATCCGTCCGTGCCTCAGGCGCAGGAATGGCGGGCATGGTGCCGCGTTCAATACCGGGTTCGAGGCGAGCACCGGGGAGATCATTCTTTTTCTCGACGCCGACGATTATCTCTATCCGAACGCCGTCTCCGAGGTCCTGGACGAGTGGGACGCGGATGTCGCCCAGGCGCAATTCCGACTGCATCTCGTCGATGAGAACCAGCATATCAAGGATGTCTTTCCCCCTCCGGAACAGCCGTTCGATTCAGGCGACGTCGTTCCGGAATTGTTGCGTAAGGGGCGGTACCGGACGACGGTGACAAGCGGGCTGGCGTTCGACCGCGAGGCGCTGGAACCGATAATGCCCATGCCTGAAAGCGATTTCCGGCAAGGCGCCGACGGCTATCTCGCGACGCTCGCGCCGCTGCACGGAGAGGTGAAAGCCATCGACACCTGCCTTGGCGCCTACCGCATCCACGGCTCCAACCATTCGGTCTTTGCCGAAAAGCTTGCCGAGCGGGCGCGCTGGCGCGTCGAGCATGACTTCCGCCGCCTCGAAGCCTTATCCGACCGGGCGGCCGAGATCGGTTTGACCGTGCCAGCGGATGCCGGCCTTCACGATCCGGTTCATCTGGAAGAGCGGCTGGCTTCGCTCTGCGTCGACGAGCCCCAGCATCCGGTTGAAACCGACTCCCGGCTGGGACTGGCAAGAGCGGGTGCTACTGCCAGCCTGGAAATGAACGCATCCTGGCGGCGGCGGGCCACCCTGGCGGCCTGGTTCCTTAGCATCGGAATCCTGCCGCGGCGCATGGGCAATGCGGTCCTGGCGTGGAAGCTGGTCGCATCGTCCAGGCCGGCATTCCTCACGCGGCTGTCGAAAACCATCCGTCGCGTGACGAATTAGAGCCTGGGATTGGACGGGCTAGCCCGCGACCGCCGGTTCGATCGGCTTTTCGGCTGCGTTCTTGAGGTCGCAATTGTTTCCGGTTTGTTCACATTTTGCTGGCATCGCTTGCCGCCACGGCTAGACTTGGCACATGGGGGAAGCGATTCGCATCATCGGCATCGATCCGGGCCTGAGGCGCACCGGTTGGGGTATTATCGACAGCGTGGGCAATTCGCTGCGCTTCGTCGCGTCCGGCACGGTGCGGTCCGATGACAAAGCGCCGCTGGCGACAAGACTGTGCCAGCTGCATGACGGCTTGGCCGAGGTGCTGCACCAGGCCATGCCGCATGAGGCGGCGGTCGAGCAGACCTTCGTCAACAAGGATGCGACCGCGACGCTGAAGCTCGGCCAGGCGCGCGGCATCGCCATGCTGGTGCCGGCGCGCGCCGGCCTGGTGGTTGCCGAATACGCCCCCAACGCCGTCAAGAAGGCCGTGATCGGCGTCGGTCACGGCGAGAAGAAGCAGATCCATATGATGGTCAAAGTGCTGATGCCGAAGGCCGTCTTCGACACCGACGACGCCGCCGACGCTCTGGCCATCGCGATCTGCCACGCGCATCACCGTCCGAGCGTCGCCTATCGCATGGCGGTGGCGGGGTAGGTGTTCTTGACTTGTTCTCATTTGGGGTGTAGGTAATACCTGCGAGGTATTACCATGCGGGTGACCACCAAGGGGCAAGTCACGATCCCCAAGCAGATAAGAGACCATTTGGGTATCGGCCCGGGCTCCGAGGTGGAGTTCGTGGCGACCGACGAGGGTGCCCGGCTTGTCGCCGTCAACGAAAACATTTCGGAGGAGGAAGCTGCCCGCAAATTCAGGGAGGTCCTCGACAAGATGGAGGGAACGCTGGATTTGGGCGGCATGACGACGGACGAGTATATGGAGTGGTTGAGGGGACCGCGTGAAAATCTCGACGTTGATTGACACAAACGTGCTCATTGACGTCTGGGGCCCGGCCGGGCCGCTGACGGAATGGTCTTCGTCCGCGATTATCTCCTGCCGACGCGATGGCGCGTTGGTCATCAACAGCATCGTCTGGTCCGAGCTTGCTCCTCTGGTCGCTTCCGAAGCAATGCTGAGGAAAGCAGCCGAGAGACTGGAAATGGATCGCGAGTTTTTGCCTTGGGAAGCCGCATTCCTGGCTGGGGCGGCACATTCCCGCTATCGGCGGGCCGGCGGTGTTCGAGAGCGGACTTTGCCCGACTTCTTCATCGGCGCGCATGCGGCCGTTGCCGGGCATCGTCTGTTGACGCGCGACGCACCTCGCTACCGCAGCTATTTCCCCGATCTCGAAATTATCTCTCCGGAAACGCATCCATGAAGGCCAAGCCATGATCGGCAAGCTGAAAGGCACGCTGGAGGAGATCGACGAAGATAGCTGCGTCATCGACGTGCATGGCGTCGGCTATGTCGCCCATTGCTCGGCGCGCACGCTTGCCGCGCTGCCGTCGCCCGGTGAGGCGGTGGTGCTGTTCATCGAGACCTATGTGCGCGAGGACATGATCCGGCTCTACGGCTTCCAGACCGGACTGGAGCGCGAGTGGTTCCGCCTCTTGATGAACAATGTGCAGGGCGTCGGCGCCAAGGTGGCGCTGGCGGTGCTGTCGACGCTGGCGCCGGCCGATCTCGCCAACGCGATCGCCCTGCGCGACATCGCGATGGTTTCCCGCGCGCCCGGCGTCGGCAAGAAGGTGGCCGAGCGCATCGTCACCGAATTGCGCACCAAGGCGCCGGCCTATGCGGGTGCTGCCACCGGCACGATCGGCCTCAAGCAGGAGCTTGGCGAAGGGGTCGCGGCCGCGCCGATCACCGATGCGGTCTCGGCGCTCGTCAATCTCGGCTATTCGCGCGACATCGCGGCGAACGCGGTTGCCGCGGCGCTGAAATCGGCGGGCGAGGGCGCGGACGCGTCCAAGCTGATCCGCTTCGGGCTGAAGGAACTGGCGCGGTGAGGCGACGCTTGTCCCGCCACCGGTCCTATGCAAGGAAGGCGGCATGAGCCTTTCGCCCCGCCTCATTGCTCCCGACAAGCGCGGCGAGGATGCCGACCAGACGCTGCGGCCGCAGTCGCTCGACGAGTTCGTCGGCCAGGCGGCGGTGCGCGCCAATCTCAAGGTTTTCGTCGATGCCGCCAAGAGTCGCGGCGAGGCGCTCGACCACGTCTTGTTCGTCGGCCCGCCCGGGCTCGGCAAGACGACGCTGGCGCAGATCATGGCGCGCGAGCTCGGCGTCAATTTCCGTTCGACCTCCGGCCCGGTCATCGCCAAGGCCGGCGACCTCGCCGCGCTGCTCACCAATCTCGAGGAACGCGACGTCCTCTTCATCGACGAGATCCATCGCCTCAATCCGGCAGTCGAGGAAATCCTCTATCCGGCGATGGAGGATTTCCAGCTCGACCTGATCATCGGCGAGGGGCCGGCGGCGCGCTCGGTCAAGATCGACCTCGCCCGTTTCACCTTGGTCGCGGCAACAACCCGGCTCGGGCTCCTGACCAATCCACTGCGCGACCGCTTCGGCATTCCGGTGCGGCTCAATTTCTACACGGTCGAGGAGCTGGAGCAGATCGTGCGCCGCGGCGCCCGGATTCTCTCGATGCCGCTCGGCGACGACGGCGCGGTGGAGATCGCGCGCCGCGCCCGCGGCACGCCGCGCATCGCTGGCCGGCTGTTGCGCCGGGTGCGCGACTTCGCCAGCGTCGCCGGCGCCGCGCATGTCGACAGGAAGATCGCCGACGAGGCGCTGACCAGGCTGGAGGTCGACGCGCTCGGCCTCGACGCGCTCGACCGCCGCTATTTGTCGATGATCGCGCGTAATTTCGGCGGCGGGCCGGTCGGCATCGAGACGATCGCTGCCGGGCTCTCCGAGCCGCGCGACGCGATCGAGGACATCATCGAGCCCTATCTCATCCAGCAGGGCTTCATCCAGCGCACGCCGCGCGGCCGCGTGCTGACCGCCAATGCCTGGCGCCATCTCGGCCTCGATCCGCCCAAGGACATCGCCCAGCAGCAGATCAGCCTGTTCCAGGAAGAGTAACGCAGATTTGTTCGCCTTCTTGCCGCGCGTAGGCCGATCTGCGCGGAATCTGCGCGCCTTGGCCTAGCTCAGGGCGCAATTGCCGCCTTTAAGGCAGCTCCCTGATAGATTCCCAAGGGGCTTGGGCCGATCCATGATCACCAGACGTGCCTTCCTGCGCCTCGTCGGCGGCTCGGCCTTCGCCATGGTGTCGCTCGGCGCCTATGCGGTCGGCATCGAGCCGATGCTGCTCACGCATGTGAAGCGCTACACGCTGACGCCACCGCACTGGCCGGCCGGGCTCAAGCTGCGTGTCGTGGCGCTGGCCGACATTCATGCCTGCCGGCCGTGGATGACGCCGGAGCGGATCGCAGCGCTTGCCGAACAGGCCAATGCGCTGCAGCCGGATCTTATCGTCCTGCTGGGTGATTACACCGCTGGAACCAAGATCGTGACAGGCTCGGTGCGGGTGGCGGAATGGGCCGAGGCGCTGTCCGGGCTGAAGGCGCGGCTCGGCGTGCTGTCGATCCTTGGCAACCACGACTGGTGGACCGATTTCTTTGCGCAGCGCGCGGAAGCCGGCCCGACCCAGTCGCGCAAGGCGCTCGAGCATGTCGGAATCCCGGTGCTGGAAAACGACGTCGTGCGGCTGGAAAAGGACGGGCATGGTTTCTGGATCGCCGGGCTTGCCGATCAGCTCGCGCTGCTGCCGAACAAAGCCAAGGGACGCGAGAGCTTCCAGGGCTTCGACGACCTCCCCGGCACCTTGGCCAAGATCCAAGGAGGCGAGCCGATCATCCTGCTCGCGCATGAGCCGGACATTTTTCCAAAAGTGCCATGGCGAGTTTCGTTGACCTTGTCCGGGCACACGCATGGCGGGCAGGTACGGGTGTTTGGCTATTCACCGGTGGTGCCTTCGGACTACGGCAACCGTTTCGCCTATGGCCATGTCGTGGAGAACGACCGTAACCTGATCGTTTCCGGCGGACTTGGTTTCAGCATCCTGCCGGTGCGTTTTGGCGTGCGGCCGGAGATCCTGCAGATCGATCTCGGCTAAGGCGCGTTGATGTTCAGGTGAGACCTTGGTTTGTTGCTTACCGCAGCGACCTAATCACATCCATCACGTCGGGTTCCGCCTTCTCCCCGTCGAACGCATCGACGATGCCGAAGGCGCCGCCATAGCTCCACGCCGACCAGGAGAAGCCATGCGCCGCGGCGCGGGCGATCATGTCGCGCACATAGGCGGCGCGGTATGCGGCCGGCATGACGAAGCCGTTGCCATATTCCTTGCGGATCATGCCGAATTCGCCGAGCGTGATATCCTGCGGCTTGACGCCATTGGCCTTCGCCCAGCCGTCTACCATCCTGAACGGCGCATCCATGACGGCGGCCAGCTTCTCGGGACTGTCCATCGCTGCCACCTGTTCGTCGAGATAGGCGAGCACGCCGCTCTGCCGCGCCCAGGGCGCCTCGGCCCTGATCCGGTCGCGGATCGTGTCCAGCGTCATGTCCAATTGCGCCTTCGGAACGGCTGTCAGCGGATAGGGCAGGCCGGTGACGTATTGGATGAAATCGCCGGCCCAGGTCGCGCCCTGATGCGTCAAAAGGAATGGATCGTAGGAGTGGAAGGCCCAGATGATGTTATCGTCCGCGATCGCCTTCGGATCGACCTTCGCCAAGGAGGCTGCGTTCGAGTAGCAGCCGCCGGTGAGCACAAGCGTCAGCCTTGTGGCGGAAGCGCGCGCGGCTGCGAAAAGCTGCTTCTGGCGGTCGGGCCAAAGACTGGTGCCGTTTTCGTCGCAATCGACGATCGGCTCGTTCATCAGTTCCAGCGCGACAAGCCGCGGGTCTTCCCTGGCGAGTGTCTTTGCCATGGCGCGCACGACGTCGACATACGCGTCGAACGTCGCTGGATTATTCATCACCTCGCTCATGCCGATCTTGCGGTTGCCGCCGGCGGGAATCAGATGCAGGTCGACGACCACTTTCAGGCCGGCGCGGTTGATCATGCGCGCGGAGTCCAGGACGCTGGCAAAGAGGTCGCCTCGAAGGGCCGCGGTCCGGTCCGAGAGAAAGGGCGCGGGATCGACCGGCATGCGCAGGAAGTCGAAGCCTGCATCCTTCAGCGCCTCGAGATCGTCCGCCTTGAGGAATTTGCGCCACTCCGGATAAGGCAGGATCGCCTGGCGCTCCCCCCATTTGTCCTCGGCCGGCCAGGTCACCCACTGGTCGAGATTGAGGCCGCGTTTCATCGAGAACGTCGCCGCCCCGGCCGGAAGCGCCAGCGTGGCGAGCGCACAAAACGCCGCCATCAAGGTCTTGATCATCGTGCCCAACAGTGCCATCCCGTTCCCGCGCGAGACTATGCGTATCGCCCAAAACTGTGGAGCGGTTTGAGGCAACGGCACGCGCAAAGATTCCTAAAGCCCGTCGGGCTTTAGGTGCCTTTCTGGGCCGAAAAAGGAAAGCGCGATGGACGATCATGGTGAATCGGCGGCGCTCGTCGCCGGACTTTCCGGAGCGCTGACGGATTTCGGCCACCGGCTGATGGCGAGGGTCTACTATGCCGACACCGATTTCTCCGGCGTCGTCTATCATGCGCGCTATCTCGAATTCCTCGAACGCGGCCGCTCCGACTATCTGAGGCTGACCGGCGTCCACCACACCGAGCTCCTGGACGGCAAGCATGGCGAGCGCATCGTCTGGGTGGTCCGGCGCATGGAGATCGACTTCCGCTCGCCGGCGCGCATGGACGATATCCTCACCATCGACACGCGCACCGACGACATTTCCGGCGCCCGCATCTTCATGGGCCAGCAGTTGAAGCGCGGCGGCGATGTGCTGGTGGAGGCTAGGGTGGAAGCGGCGATCGTCGGCGAAAGCGGCCGCCCGAAGCGCTTCCCGAAGGAGTGGATTGCCGCCTTCATGCCTCGGGCAAGCTGATATTCAGGTGAGGCCGGCCTGCGAACGACGGCTTCCTGCGCTTCCGGTGCTCACGTACTTCAAGTACGCTCCGCTCCGGTTCTCGGAAGCCATCGTTCTCGGCTCGGCCTGACCTGAATCTCAGTTTGCGCTTGGGGCGCGTCTCGTCTGATGTCGCCCAAGCCATGCGCGGCAATGCGCCGCGCCTCACGTCCTAACCCATCCTTAACCATAACGGTTCATGAAGGAATTGGCGAAGATTGGCGCAATTCGTGCGCCTTCCTTTCACCAATATTTGCCTCGAAAAGGCCGCGAAACGGTGCATTCGGGGCTTACCCGCAAGCTTCAAGCTTCGCGCGATCGGACCAAAGGGATGCCATGGGCCAGCCGCCAGCGATGCCCGGAAAATCTTAAGGACTTAAGTCATGGAAAACATCGCACTTGCCGATCCGGCAGCGCATCTGTCGATCTGGGCCCTGTTCATGCAGGCCGGCTGGGTGGTCAAGCTGGTCATGATCGGCCTGCTCTGCGCCTCGATCTGGACCTGGGCGATCATCATCGACAAGCTCGTCGCCTATAGCCGGATGAAGTTGGCGCTGAACCGCTTCGAACAGGTCTTCTGGTCCGGGCAATCGCTCGAAGACCTCTACCGCACACTGGCCGACCGCAAGACCACCGGCATGGGCGCGATCTTCGTCGCCGCCATGCGCGAATGGAAGAAGAGCTTCGAAAAGGGCGCGAAATCGCCGCTGGCGCTGCAGACCCGCATCGACAAGGCCATGGACCTGGCATTGACGCGCGAGATGGAAAGGCTGGAGGGCCGCCTCGGCTTCCTCGCCACCACCGGCTCGGCCGCGCCTTTCATCGGCCTGTTCGGCACCGTCATCGGCATCATGACGTCGTTCCAGGCGATCGCCGCCTCGAAGAACACCAGCCTTTCGGTGGTGGCGCCCGGCATCGCGGAAGCGCTGCTGGCGACCGCGATCGGCCTGCTCGCGGCCATTCCGGCGGTCATCGCCTACAACAAGCTGTCATCGGACGCGAACAAGCTCGGCGTGCGCATGGAAGGGTTCTCGGACGAGTTCTCCGCCATACTCTCGCGCCAAATCGATGAAAAAGTAGCGCAGAAGGCCTGAGGAACGATCATGGGGATGTCTGCTGCTGGCGCAGGTGGCTCGGGGCGAGGCGGGCGCGGTCATAGGCGCCGTGGCCGTCACCATGCCCTGATGTCGGAAATCAACGTCACGCCGATGGTCGACGTGATGCTGGTGCTGTTGATCATCTTCATGGTCGCGGCGCCGCTGTTGACCGTCGGGGTGCCGATCGACCTGCCGGACACGCAGGCCAAGGCGATGAATGTCGACACGCAGCCGATCACCGTGTCGATCGACGCCGCGGGCAAGATTTTCCTGCAGGAAACCGAGATCCCGATCGAGGAGCTGGTGGCCAAGCTGCAGGCGATTTCCAAGACCGGCTATGACGAGCGCATCTTCATCCGCGGCGACAAGTCGACGGATTACGGCACGGCGATGAAGGTCATGGCCCGCATTTCGGCGGCCGGCTACAAGAATATCGGCCTGGTCTCGCTGCAGGAACAGGATCAGTAGGCGCGCCAAATGCGGACCGGTCTCACCTCTTCGGTGATCTTGCATGCGGTGGCGCTGGCCTTCGGGCTGTTCACGCTATCGTCGCCGCCGGCCATGCCTGCCTCCGACGTCGAGTCGGTGGCAGTCGACATCGTGCCGATGGAAGCCATCGCGCAGACGCTGCAGGGCGACAAGAAGGCGGTCATGCATGACAAGCCGGCGCCTGTTCCGACGAAGCGCCCGGATGTTGTTCCCAATGCCCAGAAAGTCGGCGAGAACACCGTCGACACCGACAAGCCGGTGACGGACGAAGCCAAGCCGAAGCCGGTCGACAAGACGGCGGCGCCGCCGCCCGCGCCGACGCCGACGGAGAAGCCCGCGGTCGAGGACGTGCCGAAGCCGCAGGAGAAGCCGAAGCCGACGCCCGCGACGGAAGTCGCGCCGACGCCGACGCCGAAGGAAGAGGTCAAGCCCGAGCCGGTCAAGCAGACCGAGCCGAAGCCGACGCCGGCCAAGGAACCGACGCCCGCGCCGCAGCCGGACAAGACCGCTGCTATCCAGAAGGAAGTGGTCAAGCCGGACGCAGTCGCCGAGGCGATCTCGCAGGATCAGCCGACCGAGGAAGCAAAGCTTCCGGATTCGGCGCCGGCGCCGGAAGCGCGGCCGAAGCCGCAGCCGGCGCAGGCCGAGAGCGCCAAGGCGCCGGATCGCAAGGACGCCGAAAAGCCGGTGAAGGAAGCCTCTTCCAAGAAGAAATCGGACGAGAAGCAGTTCAACGCCGACGAGATAACGGCCCTGCTCGACAAGCAGAAGCCGTCCGGCGGCGGCGCCAAGCGCTCGAGCCAGCAGGCCTCGCTCGGCGGCGAAAAGGATCAGGGCCAGAAGCTCTCCAGGTCGGAGCAAGGGGCGTTGGAGGACCAGCTCGGTGGTTGCTGGACCCTTCCGGTCGGCCTCGAAGGCTCCGAGAACTTCACCGTGGTCGTCCGTTTCAACCTGAATGCCTCCGGCAAGCTGGAGGGGCGCCCGACCGTCGAGAAGTCCAGCGGCAACCCCCAGTTCGACGCCAGCGCGGTTCGCGCCGTGCAGAAATGCGATGTCGCCGGGCTGCAGGTTCCCGCCGGAAAGCAAGACATCTGGTCTGACATTCGCGTCAACTTCGATCCGAGAGCGATGCTTGGCCTCTAAGCCTGTGCGTCCAAAAAATCAGCAAGAGAAGCGAGAAGACATGAAAGCCATCCTCAAGCCGCTCCTGATGGTCGCCGCGATGGCGATGGGCATAAGTTCCGTCGCGATCCTGCCCGCCCAGGCAACTCTCGAGCTGAACGTCAACAAAGGCAATGTCGAGCCGATGCCGATCGCCATCCCTGACTTCCAGGGAGGGCTTGGCCCGCAGATATCGGAGATCGTCGCAGCCGATCTGAAACGCTCGGGACTGTTCGCGCCGATCGACAAGGCCGCCTTTGTCGAAAAGATCACGAATCCGGATGCCACGCCCCGTTTCGACGACTGGAAGGTCATCAACGCGCAGGCGCTGGTCACCGGCAGCGTGAGCAAGGAGGCGGATGGCCGCATCCGCGCCCAATACCGCCTGTGGGATATTTTCGGCAGCCAGCAGCTGGCCGGCGAGCAGTTTTTCGCCAACGACGCCAATCAACGCCGTGTCGCGCACATCATCGCCGATGCGATCTATGAAAAGATCACCGGCGAAAAGGGCTATTTCGATACACGCGTCGTCTTCGTCGACGAATCCGGCGCCAAGAACGCGCGCAAGAAGCGGCTCGCCATCATGGACCAGGACGGCGCCAATGTGCGCTATCTGTCGGACGGCCGCTCGATCGTGCTGACGCCGCGCTTCTCGCCGAACCGGCAGGAAATCACCTACATGTCCTATGAAAGCGGGCAGCCGAAGGTCTATCTCCTGCAGATCGAGACCGGACAGCGCGAGCTGGTCGGCAACTTCCCGGGCATGACGTTCGCGCCGCGCTTTTCGCCCGACGGGCAGAAGGTGATCATGAGCCTGCTGCGCGACGACGGCAACTCCAACATCTTCGCCATGGATTTGAGGAGCCGCTCGACGACGCGGCTGACCGACTCGACCGCCATCGACACCTCGCCCTCCTATTCGCCGGACGGCTCGCAGATCGTCTTCACCTCCGACCGTGGCGGCGGCAGCGGCCGCTCGCAGATCTACGTCATGGGCGCGGACGGCTCCAACCCGCACCGCATCTCCTTCGGCGACGGCGTCTATTCGACACCGGTCTGGTCGCCGCGCGGCGACCTGATCGCCTTCACCAAGCAGAGCGGCGGCGAATTCCAGATCGGCGTCATGAAGACCGACGGCTCGGGCGAGCGCATCCTGTCCTCAGGTTTCCAGCAGGAGGGCCCGACCTGGGCGCCCAACGGCCGCGTCTTGATGTTCTTCCGCGACTCCGCCGGCGGCCCGAAGCTGGTTTCGGTCGATCTGACCGGCCGCAACGAGCAGCAGATTCCGACGGCGAACTATGCTTCGGACCCGGCTTGGTCGCCGTTGCTGGAGTGAGGGGCGGGGCAGGAGAGGAATTGAAGAACTGATGAATTGAAGAATTGAAGAATGGAGAAAGAGGGCAATTACATCAAGCGCGCGAAGGATTTGGGAGTCTATAGGCGTGCTTATGCAGTTTCTCTTGACGTTCACAGAGCGACGCTCGTTTTTCCGAAAATCGAGCAATACGCGCTGGCGGACCAAATGCGTCGATCCAGCAAGGCGATTTGCGCCAATCTCGCTGAGGGCTTTGCCAAGCAGACGCATTCCAGGCCAGAATTCGCACGGTTCATTTCGATGGCTCTGGGATCATGCAGCGAAATGGAAACGTGGATTTCTTACGCGTTCGATCTTGGTTACATCGCACAAACGCAGCGCGACGAATGGCTGCAAGCCTACGTTCATATCTATGGAATGCTGGTGAATCTGCGGGAGAGGTTGAAGTGACCCTTTTCCTCAATTCTTCAATTCCTCAATTCTTCAGTTCCCCTTTTCCACGGCTTGGTCGCGTTTTGGCCGTATTTCCGCCTACGGTCCGCGGGCATTGTCGATCTTGGTAAATGCGTGGATGCGTAACGGCCGAGGACGGCGGCCGAAACCAAAAATTAACCGTGTTTCTTGAATGCCGGTTAACCCAAACGTGGTTACTGGGTGATCAACGAAATCACTCATATGCGAAGGAGAGGCGGCATGGGCCGTATCGCAGCACTTACCAGAAACCCGGCGATGATTGCGCTGGTGGCGGCTCTCGCCATCACCGGTTGCGCCTCGAAGAAGACCCCGAACAGCGCGGCGGATCTCGGCCTCAACGGCGCCGGCGCCGCGACGCCGGGTTCGGCCCAGGATTTCACCGTCAATATCGGCGACCGCATCTTCTTCGACACCGATTCCTCGTCGATCCGCGCCGATGCGCAGACCACGCTGTCGCGTCAGGCGCAGTGGCTCAATCAGTATCGCCAGTACGCGATCGTCATCGAAGGCCATGCCGACGAGCGCGGCACGCGTGAGTACAATCTGGCGCTGGGCGCCCGCCGCGCCGCCGCCACGCGCGACTTCCTGGTCTCCAAGGGCGTCTCCGCCAGCCGCCTGAAGACGATCTCTTACGGCAAGGAACGTCCGGTCGCGGTCTGCGACGATATCTCCTGCTGGTCGCAGAACCGCCGCGCCGTCACCACGCTTTCCGGCGCCGGCTCCTAAGGCCAGTCCCGCGGCCGCCGCTTGGCGTGACGCCGCAGGCGACAAAAATACAACATCGCAAAAATCAAAGGCGGCCGCAGGGCCGCCTTTTTCATTTGCGACACCTCGAAACAAAATTTGGCCGAAGTCTCGCGTCCTGCTATGAGCGCGAGGGCGCTTGCTCCCCCTGTTTTGATTTGGAAAGGCGCATCAGGCCAACACCCACCGCGAGAGACAGAATGCATTTCAGAACGGTCCTGAGCGGCACGCTTGCGCTGCTGCTCGTATCAAGCCTCCCAAGCCTTGCCGCGTCGGCCAACGGCGCCGGGCAGGCCTCCGACAGTGGCTTCACCTTCCATCTGCCGACACTCGGCATCTTCGGCGACAAGAAGAAGCCGGAACCGGCGCAGATCGCGCAGGACAACAGCGGTGGCATGACCGGTCTGGAAGACCAGCTGCGCCAGTTGAACGGCAAGATCGAGGAGATGAATTTCCAGATCCTGCAAATGCAGGAACAGATCCGAAAGCAGCAGGAAGACAACGAGTTCCGCTTCCAGCAGCTCGAGGGCGGTGCGCAAGGCGGCGCCAAGCCGGCCGGGCAGAAGAAGTCGGAGGCCGCGCCCCAGGACGGGAATGGCAACGGCGGCAGCACCAATCTCGGCGATGCCGGTACCGGGGATTCCGGCACCGGCGACGCCGGAACCGACAACAGCGTCGCCCAGGCCCCGGCGACGCAGGCGCCGGCCGACACCGGTGGGCAAGATGGCGGCGGCAAGACCGTCGGCGACGTGATCGTGGAATCGCAGACCGGCGATCCCGGCAAGCTGATCACCGGCGCGCCGCCGAAGAATTTCGGCACCATCACCGTCGACAAGAACGGCAACGTGGTCAATGCCGAGACCGGTTCGCAAGCCAGCGCGCCGACGCAAGCTCCCGCGGCCACGGCAAACGCTCCTTCCGCCGAAACGCCGGCCAGGAAGAACAAGGCCGGCGGCACCGAAGTCGCGGCCCTGCCGTCGACCGACAATCCCGACGAGCTCTATCGCAATTCCTACCAGTTCATCCTGTCGGGCGACTACCCGACCGCCGAGCAGGGTTTTCGCGACCATATTTCGCGCTTCCCTAAGGACGCCAAGGCGGCGGACGCGCATTACTGGCTGGGCGAGTCGCTGCTCGGTCAGCAGAAATACCGTGACGCGGCGGAGGTCTTCCTCGCCGCCAGCAAGGACTATCCGAAGGCCAAGAAGGCGCCCGACATGCTGCTCAAGCTCGGCGTTTCGCTGGTGGGCCTGAAGCAGAACGACGTGGCCTGCGCCACCTTCAACGAGATCGGCAAGCGCTATCCCGACGTTTCCGGCACGCTCAAGGAACGCATCAAGCAGGAAAAGGCGCTGGCGGCGTGCTGACGCCCGATACCAAAGACCGCCTTTTCTCAGACCTGGACTTTTCGAGCGGCGCCGTTGCAGCCGTATCCGGCGGCAGCGACTCGACCGCCCTTCTTCTCCTCCTCAAAGATCACCTCGACCGGACCGCATCGGGCGCCAGGCTGCTCGCGGTGACGATCGATCACGGCTTGAGGCCGGACTCGGCTACCGAGGCGCGGCAGGTTGCCAGGTTCTGCGCCGAGCGCGGCATCATGCATCGCATTCTGGCCTGGCGCGGCGACAAGCCTGCGAGGGGTCTGCCTGCGGCGGCCCGCGAGGCGCGCTACGGGCTGCTGGCGCAAGCAGCAGGTGCCGAAGGCATCAAGCTGATCCTGACCGGCCACACCGCCGACGACCAGGCGGAGACGGTGCTGATGCGCCAGGCGCGCGACGATGACGGCCGCGGCCTCGCCGGCATGGCGCCCGCCACGCTGCACGACTGGCGGACATGGATCGTCCGGCCGCTGCTCGGCACAAGGCGCGCGGCGCTGCGCGACATGCTGCGGGCCCGCAATGTCGGCTGGATCGAGGACCCGACCAACATCGATATCCGCTTCGAGCGACCGCGCGTGCGGGCGAAGCTCGTGCAGGGCGAAGGCGAACGGCGCATCGCGGAAGCGCTGGCGCGGTCGCGCCAGGCGGCTTTCGCGCGCCAGGATATCGGTCGCCGCGCCGCCATGCTTGTCGGCGCGCTTGCCGACAGACCAGGTCCAGGCCTCATCCGCCTCGATCGCGATTTCGCCGGGCAGGAGGATGGCGAAGCGGCCATCTATGCGTTGCGCATCCTTTTGGCCACCGTCGGCGGCGTGTCGTTCCTCGCCGATGAGGCGCGCTGCGCCGCGTTGCTTTCGCGCCTGCGGTTGAGGTCGCTTTGCGCCACATTGTCGCGGACGGTGGTCGATGCGCGGCGAACCGGCATTTTCCTCCGCCGCGAGAACCGCAACCTGCCCGCTGCCCTGCCGCCGTCGGACAACCAGCTTTGGGACAACCGGCGACGCGTCACTTTGAAAGAACGCATCACTTTGAAAGACAGGCCGGGCGACTTGGTGATCGCGCCACTGGGGTTCGCCGCCGCCAGGCAAGCGTCCTTGAGCGAGGATGTTCCGCAAAGCCTCTCACGCGCGGCGCGGGCCGCGGAGCCGGCGCTGTGGCGCGGTGGCGTGTGCCTTGATGCTGCTGGTGGCGATGCCGGCTCGCCGGCGATCTCGATGGTTCCGGCGGTGGCCCCTTTCGCCCGCTTCCTGCCGGCCTTCGATCTTAAGCCCGCCGCCGCCATCGCGGCGCTTGTCGGCGCGCCGCCTTTGCCGGCGCCGCCATTCCTCGGCCATGATGGTGGCCGAGGGTGGGCGAAAGCTTAACCGATACATGCTGTTCTGCTTGGCAAGGGGAGGCGCTCTCCCTATGTTAGGCCCAAGCTTCTCCATCATCGCGGGTCCGTATGCGGGCCCCAACGGGACAATAGATGAATCCGAATTATCGCAACCTCGCGCTCTGGGCGATCATAGCCGTCCTGCTCATCGCCCTGTTCAATCTGTTCCAGACGCCCCAGACGCGCGGTGCCACGACGGATATCGCCTATTCGCAGTTCCTGCAGGATGTCGCTTCCGGCCGGGTCAAGAGCGTGACCATCGCCGGCGCCCGCATCTTCGGCAATTACACGGACAACGCCAACGGCTTCCAGACCTATTCGCCAGGCGACCCGTCGCTGGTCTCCAGGCTGCAGGACAAGAACGTCACCATCACCGCCAAGCCTGAGACCGACGGCTCCAATTCGCTGTTCGGATACTTGATCTCGTGGCTGCCGATGATCCTGATCCTCGGCGTGTGGATATTCTTCATGCGCCAGATGCAGTCCGGTTCCGGAAGAGCGATGGGCTTCGGCAAGTCGAAGGCCAAGCTGCTCACCGAGGCGCACGGCCGCGTCACCTTCCAGGACGTCGCCGGCGTCGACGAGGCCAAGGAAGACCTCGAGGAGATCGTCGAGTTCCTGCGCGATCCGCAGAAGTTCCAGCGCCTCGGCGGCAAGATCCCGCGCGGCGTGCTCCTGGTCGGCCCGCCCGGCACCGGTAAGACGCTGCTCGCCCGCTCGGTCGCGGGTGAGGCCAACGTGCCGTTCTTCACCATTTCCGGCTCGGACTTCGTCGAGATGTTCGTCGGCGTCGGCGCGAGCCGCGTGCGCGACATGTTCGACCAGGCCAAGAAGAACGCGCCCTGCATCATCTTCATCGATGAGATCGACGCGGTCGGCCGCCATCGCGGCGCCGGCCTCGGCGGCGGCAATGACGAGCGCGAGCAGACGCTGAACCAGCTGCTGGTCGAGATGGACGGTTTCGAGTCCAACGAATCGATCATTCTGATCGCCGCCACCAACCGGCCCGACGTGCTCGACCCGGCGCTGCTGCGGCCCGGCCGCTTCGACCGCCAGGTGGTGGTGCCGAACCCCGACATCGTCGGCCGCGAGAAGATCCTCAAGGTGCATGTGCGCAACGTGCCGCTGGCGCCGAATGTCGACCTCAAGGTCATCGCGCGCGGCACGCCCGGCTTCTCCGGCGCCGACCTGATGAACCTCGTCAACGAATCCGCGCTGATGGCGGCGCGCCGCAACAAGCGGCTCGTCACTATGGCCGAGTTCGAGGACGCCAAGGACAAGATCATGATGGGCGCCGAGCGCCGCTCGTCGGCGATGACGCAGGCCGAGAAGGAGCTGACCGCCTATCACGAGGCCGGCCACGCCATCCTGGCGCTCAACGTGCCGACAGCCGATCCGCTGCACAAGGCGACCATCATCCCGCGCGGCCGCGCGCTCGGCATGGTCATGCAGCTGCCCGAAGGCGACCGCTATTCGATGAGCTACAAATATATGATCTCCAGGCTGGCGATCATGATGGGCGGCCGCGTAGCCGAGGAATTCAAGTTCGGCAAGGAGAACATCACGTCGGGCGCCTCCTCCGACATCGAGCAGGCGACCAAGCTGGCGCGGGCCATGGTCACGCGCTGGGGCTTCTCCGACAAGCTCGGCCATGTCGCCTATGGCGACAACCAGGAAGAAGTCTTCCTCGGCCATTCGGTGGCGCGCCAGCAGAACATCTCGGAAGAGACGGCGCAGATCATCGACGCCGAGGTGCGGCGGCTGATCGACGACGCCTATTCGACCGCGAAGTCGGTGCTGACCAAGAAGAAGAAGGACTGGATCGCGCTTGCCGAAGGGCTGCTCGAATACGAGACGCTGTCGGGCGACGAGATCAAGCAGCTGATCGCCGGGCACAAGCCCGCCAGAGACCTCGGCGACGACACGCCGCCCAGCCGCGGCTCGGCCGTGCCGAAGGCCGGCACGGGCGGCCGCCGCAAGAAGGGCCCCGAGCCCGAAGGCGGCATGGAGCCGCAGCCGTCAAGCTGAGAATTGGCTAGAGACAAGGAAACGCCGCGGGTGACCGCGGCGTTTTTCGTTTGGGAGGTTGGTGATTGGCGAAAGCCGGTGTGACGGCCAATCTCCCCCCTCGTGGGGGAGATTGGCAGCGTCGGCGGCCGCGCTCCCCCTCTCGAGCTACAACAAAAAGCCGGCGCACCTTGCGATGCGCGGGCTTTTTCCGGAAGAGGCTAAGGCGTTCAGCTCTTCAGCTTGGCATTGCAGAGGCTGTAATAACCGCCGCCCTTCTGGATCCAGCGAAGGCCGTTCAACGTCCCCGCCTCCTTGTTGTCGTGGTAACCCTGCAGGCAGGTCTTCATCCGTGCCTTTGCGGGCTTTTCGGTCTTGAACTCGGCGGCGAGGGTGGTCGGGAATGTCACGCCCGCCGGCGCTACAGTGGGGGCGACCGCCGCGCTGGTTTCTTTTTTCGGCTGCTCAGCGGTTGCAGCCAAATCCGCGCTGACACTCTCCGCGGCGGACATCGCACATTTCTCCTTGCGGAAAGCGGCCCAGTCCATGCCGTTTAGAGTGCCGCCTTCCTTGGCCGCTCGATAGGTCTCGCCGCATTCCTTCATCGTCAGTGCGCTTGCAGGCGCGGCGGTCCAAGCGACCAATGCCGTCACAGCCAATGCTGTCAATTTCAAACTGAACATAAGACCCTCCTGAGTGACAGTAATCTCGACGCCCTTTGTATACCGTTTGTTCCTGTTATGTTCAATCGGAATTTTGCAACTACCGATAGGCCTGGCGGTTGCAGTGTGGGCGAATCGATCGTGCCCGCAGCTATGTCGACATGCAGATGCGAGGAAGGCCGCAGGCTCCTAGCCTGCAAAAAAGCCCGCGCATCTTGCGATGCGCAGGCCTTTTCTCTTCGATAATTCGGCGATCAGCTCTTCAGCTTGGCGTTGCAGAGACTGTAAAAGCCACCGCCCTTCTGGATCCACTTCAGGCCGTTCAGCGTGTTGGCATCCTTGTTGGCGTAGTACTGCTCGAGGCAGGTATGCATGCGGCCCTTGGCCGGGGTCTCGGTGGCGAATTTCGGCGAGATCGCCTTCGGGAAGGTCACGCCCTTCGGCGCGGCGACTGACGGTTTCGCCGGCTCGCTGGTATAGGTGGCTTCCGACGGCGCCGGCACGGTGTCGTCATCGTCGGCGCCGGCGCCGCACTCGGCCTTGCGGAAGTCGTTCCACTTCATGCCGTTCAGCTTGTTGGCGGTCTTGGCAGCCTGGTACTTGGTGCTGCACTCGGCCATGGTCAGGCCCTTGCCGCCGTCGGCAGCGGCGGTCGAAGTCTTGGTTGTCGCAGCCGGGGCGGCGGCAGCCGCGGCGGTTGCGCCAGGACCGCACTCGGCCTTGCGGAAGTCGTTCCACTTCATGCCGTTGAGCGTGCCGGCGGATTTTGCAGCCTGGTATTTGGCGCTGCACTCCTTGGAGCTCAGGCCCTTGGCTGCGTCATCGGCAGCGGCGGCCGTCTTTGCCTTCTTGGTCGTCTTGGTGTCGGCGGCCTTCGTATCGGTCGCCGCCTTGGTGTCGGTCGCGGCGGAGGCATCGCTGCCGCACTGCGCCTTGCGGAACTGGTTCCAGGTCTGGCCGGCGAGCGTTCCAGCATCCTTGGCCGCGTTATACTTGGTGCTGCACTCGGCCATGGTCAGCGCGTTGGCCGGTGCCGCCATGAACAAGGTTGCGACGGCGAGACCCGTCAAAGCTGCAAGTCTATGAATAAGCATGGCGTTTTCTCCCTTGCTGCCGCCAATAAGTGTCCCTATGCCAAATCAATAGCTCTCAATGTGCGGTTGCGCCAGATGCTTCCAGCACGAGGCCCGTCACAAAGTGTGTTGTTCCCGATAAGGTGATGAATCGCTCGGCATAGCCGCTACGCCGCCAAGGTTCTCCATGCGAACGCATGACGAAAAGCTGCCCTCCGCTGACATACTACCCCTGCAGCGAGAAGAGTGTCGGGCTCTCGAGCCACGCGCACCGCCCACGACAATGTTTTTCTAAGGATTGGTAATATACAATCACGAAATTTGATGATCGGATGCGGCTCAATTGTGGCAATAGGGGCGGCTGAAAAACCGACGGGGACAGCAAGGCACATGGCAGGTCAGTATTTCGGCACGGACGGTATCCGCGGACGCGCCAACAAATTCCCGATGACGGCCGAGGTCGCAATGCGCGTCGGCATGGCCGCCGGACTTTCGTTCCAGCGCGGCAATCATCGTCACCGCGTCGTGCTCGGCAAGGACACGCGGCTTTCCGGCTACATGATCGAGAACGCCATGGTGGCTGGCCTGTGCGCCGCCGGCATGGATGTCTTCCTGCTCGGCCCGATCCCCACGCCCGCCGTCGCCATGCTGGTGCGCTCGCTGCGCGCCGACATCGGCGTGATGATCTCGGCCTCGCACAATCCTTATTACGACAACGGCATCAAGCTGTTCGGTCCCGACGGCTACAAGCTTTCCGACGAGATCGAGGAGCGCATCGAGAGCATGCTCGACAAGAACATCGAGCTGGCGCTCGCCGATTCCGACGGGCTCGGCCGCGCCAAGCGCGTCGACGGCGTGCATGACCGCTATATCGAATTCGCCAAGCGCACGCTGCCGCGCTCGATGTCGCTCTCGGGCCTGAGGATCGTCGTCGACTGCGCCAACGGCGCGTCCTACAAGGTGGCGCCCGAGGCGCTGTGGGAACTCGGCGCCGAGGTGGTGGCGATCAATGTCGAGCCGAACGGCTTCAACATCAACAAGGAGTGCGGCTCGACCCATCCGGCCGGCCTGCAGAAGAAGGTGCACGAGGTGCGCGCCGACATCGGCATCGCGCTCGACGGCGATGCCGACCGTGTCGTCATCGTCGACGAGAACGGAGCGATCGTCGACGGCGACCAGATCATGGCGCTGATCGCCGAATCCTGGCACCAGAGCGGACGACTGGCCGGCGGCGGCGTCGTTTCCACCGTGATGTCCAATCTCGGCCTGGAACGTTTTCTCGGCGACATGAAGCTGCAGCTCCATCGCACCAAGGTCGGCGACCGCTATGTGGTCGAGCATATGCGCGCGCATGGCTTGAATGTCGGCGGCGAGCAGTCGGGCCACATCGTGCTTTCCGATTTCTCGACCACCGGCGATGGCCTGGTCTCGGCCTTGCAGGTGCTGGCCTGCATCAAGCGGCAGAACCGCCCGGTCAGCGAGCTGTCGAAGAAGTTCGAGCCGGTGCCGCAGCTTCTGAAGAATGTCCGCATCTCCGGCGGCAAGCCGCTGGAGGAAGCGCCGGTCAAGGCGGCGATCGAGGAAGGACGCAACCGGCTCGGCACGTCCGGCCGACTCGTCATCCGGCCCTCCGGCACCGAGCCGCTCATCCGCGTCATGGCCGAGGGCGACGATCCGCAACTGGTCGAAGCGGTCGTCAACGACATCGTCGGCATCCTCCAGGAAACCCGCAGCGCCGCTTGAACCCGGCCGCCAGGCGGGAATTCTCCTTGTCCGAAGCCCGCCATCGTGGCGGGCTTTCGTTTTCTCGTGCCGTTCGGACAACGGCGTTCGCTCTAAAATTGTATAGATTCGTGGTTAATCGGTACGGTTAAACGGCCTTTAACCTTTGCAATTCATTATCCACACCCGAGGCAACCATCTTCGGGCGTCGTCCCGAGGCTTCTTAGGGGTGACAGCATGTTCAATATAAAGAGAATGGCAGTGCTTGCCGCGCTGTTCGCGGGGCTGGCCGGCCCGGCGCTGGCGGCCGATCTTCCGCAGCCGATCGAAGAGGCTCCGCCGCCGGTCGTCGAAGCGCAGCCGATCGATGTCGGCGGCTGGTACATCCGCGGCGATCTCGATTATCATTGGTCCCGCTTCGGCGGCGCCGACTACATCACTTACGGGGCCGCGCCCCAGACTCAGGGCAGCTTCGCCACGGGCTCCCTCAAGGGAGCCTTATCCGCGGGCGCTGGCATCGGCTACCAAGTGAACCAGTATTTCCGCACCGATCTCACCGCGGACTGGATGAGCAAGTCGAACTTCCGCGGCTCGACGGTCGGCTTCTGCGGCGGCGGCGTACCCTGTACGTCCGTCGACACCTCCTCCTATTCGGCGCTGCTGCTTCTGGCCAACGCCTATGTCGATATCGGTACCTGGCACGGCATCACGCCCTATGTCGGCGCCGGTATCGGTGGCGCTTGGGTCAAGTGGGACACGCTTCACAACAGCGACGACGATGGCGACTTCTTCCATCACGGCGGAAAGGGCTGGCGCTTCGCCTATGCCCTCATGGCCGGTGCCTCCTACTGCCTAACGGATCGCGTCAAGCTGGACGTTGGTTACCGCTACAGCCATATCAATGGCGGCAAGATGTTCGAATACGCCTCGGACAGCAATGTTGGCCCCGGCTACGATCGTGGCATCAACGTGCATGAAGTGCGTGGCGGCCTCCGCTACCAGTTCGGCGGCCAGTCCGACTGCGCGCCGCCGCCGGAGCCCTACGTTCCGCCGGAACCGATCTACACCAAGTAATCGCTTCCCAGATCCTCGAATTAAAACCGCCCGGCGCCAGCCGGGCGGTTTTCGTTTATGCAACGCCGGTAAATATCGATCGAAATCAATTCGGTAACCGGCTGTTATCCTTAACCGGCACTTAACCACTATGGTTAACAATAGGATCTTGAAACGGCGCCCGCGTTCGTGATTGGCGCCAATTTCAGGAGCCGGGGACCATGACATCAAGATCGCGTATCGCGTCAGCGCTTGCCGCAACCATCCTGCTGCCGATGACGCCGGCGCTGGCGGCGGACTATGATCCGCCGATCTATGTCGACCAGGCGCCGGACTACCAGCCGGTCGAGGTCGGCTCGGGCTGGTACCTGCGCGGCGATGTCTCGTACTTGGCGAACAAGAGTTTCGACAAGCAAGATTTCGCCTTTACGCCGGCGAGCTTCAAGAATGATGAGACGCCGGTCTTCGGCAGCATCGGCTTCGGCTACCATTTCAATGACTATCTGCGCGCCGATCTCAACCTCGGTTATCTGCCCGGCAACAAGGTCAGCGTCGGCTATGACGATTCGGCGACGGCGGCGGAGCCGACGATCGCGTCCGGAAGCCTGAAGAACTATGCCTTCACTGGCCTGCTCAACGGCTATGTTGACCTCGGCACCTATGTCGGAATCACGCCCTATGTCGGCGCAGGCGTCGGCTTCGTGCGATCCAAGAGCAAGCTTTCGGCTTTCTATTCCACCGACAATGGCGACGACACCGACGATTTCGTCCTGAAGAACAACAAGACCCAATATGCCTTCGCCTACACGCTCAACGCGGGCCTTGCTTATCAGGTGAGCAAGAATGTGCTCGTCGATCTCGGCTACCAGTACTTTTCCGCACCCGATGCCGAATATGTCACCGCCGAGAGCCTGACGTCCTATCCGACCCACAAGGGGATCAGCAATCACCAGATCAAGCTCGGCCTGCGCTACGACCTCTGGTAAGCGAAGCGGGTTACGAAATGCCACGGCGGGTCCAAGGGCTCGCCGTTTTCATTTCGGGCCGCCCATTGCGGTCATAGGGAATATCCCGACAGCGACAAAAACTTTGCTCTTGACGCCGAAGCCTTGAGCGCATATCGCCGTCCGTGGGCCACCCCTCCCCAACGAGGGGCCACTATCTGGAAGGATAGACCACGATGACGACACCTACCAAGCCCGGACTCCGTCCGGCAAACCCCAATTTCTCTTCAGGTCCCTGCGCAAAACGTCCCGGCTGGTCGGCCGAGGCGCTGAAAGCCGCCGCGCTCGGGCGCTCGCACCGCGCCAAGATCGGCAAGGCCAAGCTCGAACAGACGATCGAGCTGACGCGCGAAATCCTCAAGGTTCCCGCGAGCTATCGCATCGGCATCGTGCCGGCGTCGGACACCGGCGCGGTCGAGATGGCGCTATGGTCGCTGCTTGGCGAGCGCGGCGTCGACATGGTCGCCTGGGAGAGCTTCGGCTCCGGCTGGGTGACGGATGTCGTCAAGCAGCTCAAGCTCGCCGACGTGCGCAAATTCGAGGCCGGCTACGGCAAGCTGCCCGACCTCAAGCAGGTCGATTTCGACCGCGACGTCGTCTTCACCTGGAACGGCACCACCTCGGGCGTGCGCGTGCCCAACGGCGATTTCATTCCCGCGAACCGCAAGGGCCTGACCATCTGCGACGCCACCTCGGCGGCGTTCGCGCAAAGGCTCGACTTCGAGAAGCTCGATGTCGTCACCTTCTCCTGGCAGAAGGTGCTGGGCGGTGAGGGCGCGCATGGCATGCTGATCCTGTCGCCCCGCGCCGTCGAGCGGCTGGAGACCTACAAGCCGGCCTGGCCGCTGCCGAAGATCTTCCGCCTCACCTCGGGCGGCAAGCTGATCGAGGGCATCTTCAAAGGCGAGACCATCAACACGCCATCGATGCTGTGCGTGGAGGATTATCTCGATGCGCTCCACTGGGCGAGATCGATCGGCGGGCTCGATGCGCTGATCGCCCGCGCCGACGCCAATGCCGCGGTGCTCGACCGGTTCGTGGCGAAGTCGCCGTGGCTCGGTCATCTCGCCGTCGATCCGGCGACACGCTCGAACACGTCCGTGTGTCTCTCCTTCACCGATCCTGACGTCGCGGCGCTCGACGCCGACGGCCAGGCGGCTTTCGCCAAGGGCATCGTGTCAGCGCTCGACAAGGAAGGCGTCGCTTACGACATCGGCTCCTATCGCGATGCCCCGCCCGGCCTGCGCATCTGGTGCGGCGCAACCGTCGAGACCTCCGATCTCGAAGCGCTGCTGCCCTGGCTCGACTGGGCCTTCGCCACGCAGAAGGCATCGCTGAAAGCAGCGGCCTGAGTTTCATGGCGGCCCGCGGGCCGCCATTTCCCGACACATCCATTCCACGTCAAGGAGGCCGCAATGGCGCCCCGCGTTCTCGTTTCGGATAAACTTTCCACCACCGCCGTGCAGATCTTCAAGGATCGCGGCATCGACGTCGACTATCTGCCCGATCTCGGCAAGGACAAGGAAAAGCTCGCCGAGGTGATCGGCCAGTATGACGGCCTCGCCATCCGCTCGGCGACCAAGGTCACCGAGAAGCTGATCAATGCCGCCACCAGGCTCAAGGTCGTCGGCCGCGCCGGCATCGGCGTCGACAATGTCGATATCCCGGCCGCCAGCCGCAGGGGTATCATCGTGATGAACACCCCATTCGGCAATTCGATCACCACGGCGGAGCACGCGGTCGCCATGATCTTCGCGCTGGCGCGCCAGATCCCGGAGGCCAACGCCTCGACGCATGCGGGAAAATGGGAAAAGAACCGCTTCATGGGCATCGAGATCACCAGCAAGACGCTGGGCGTGATCGGCTGCGGCAATATCGGCTCGATCGTCGCCACGCGCGGCGTCGGCCTGAAGATGCATGTGATTGCCTTCGACCCGTTCCTGTCGGACAGCCGCGCCGAGGAGCTCGGCGTCCAGAAGGTCGAGCTCGACGAGCTCTTCGCCCGCGCCGATTTCATCACCTTGCACACGCCGCTGACCGACAAGACGCGCAACATCATCGACGCGGCCGCTATCGCCAAGATGAAGGATGGCGTGCGCATCATCAATTGCGCCCGCGGCGGGCTGGTCGTCGAGGCCGATCTGGTCGCAGCGCTGAAGAGCGGCAAGGTGGCCGGCGCCGGCATCGACGTCTTCGAGGTCGAGCCGGCGGAGAACAACCCGCTGTTCGGCATGGAGAATGTCGTGGCGACCCCGCATCTCGGCGCCTCGACCACCGAGGCGCAGGAGAATGTCGCGCTGCAGGTGGCCGAGCAGATGAGCGACTATCTGATCAAGGGCGCGGTCTCCAACGCCATCAACATGCCTTCGATCACCGCGGAGGAGGCGCCGCGGCTGAAACCCTTCGTCAAGCTCGCCGAAGTGCTCGGCGCCTTTGTCGGCCAGGTCACCGAGGACCCGATCAAGGAAGTCGAGATCCTGTTCGACGGCTCGACCGCGACGATGAACACGCGCGCGCTGGTGAGCGCGGCGCTCGCAGGCCTGATCCGGCCGCAGGTCGCCGACGTCAACATGGTGTCGGCGCCCATCATGGTGAAGGAGCGCGGCATCATCGTCGCCGAGGTCAAGCGCGACAAATCGGGCGTGTTCGACGGCTATATCAAGCTCACCGTCAAGACCGAGCACATGACGCGCTCGATCGCCGGCACCTGCTTCTCCGACGGCAAGCCGCGCTTCATCCAGATCAAAGGCATCAATCTCGATGCCGAGGTCGGCCAGCACATGCTCTACACGACCAATGCCGACGCGCCCGGCATCATCGGCCTGCTCGGCACGGTGTGCGGCGAGAATGGCGTCAACATCGCCAACTTCCAGCTTGGCCGTAACCGGCCTGGCGGCGATGCGATCGCGCTGCTCTATCTCGACGCGCCGTTTCCGGAAAAAGTGCTGGAGCAGGTGCGGGGGCACAAGTCGATCGACTCGGCGAAGCGGCTCCGCTTCGACGTCGGCGGCGAGTGAACGCGCCGGGCGATTGAAATTGAAACGCCCCGCCTGGGACAGCAGCGGGGCGTTTCAATTCTGTCAGGCCTTGATCGACCTCACTTGCAGGGGAAGCCGGGCGCGATCTTACATTGCGGCTTGTGAGGCCTCGGCGGCTTGGGCGGGCGCGGCCGGTGCGGCTTATGCGACCAGTGCGGCCTGTGGGGACGGTAATGCGGCGGGCGAATGACGATGTGCGGCTGCACGATCACCGGCCGGACGACCTGGGAGCGTTCGAGATAGCTCGCGCTCGCCCAGCCATGGATACCGGCGGCGCGAATCGAGCACCAGCTGTCCTCGCAATGGTAGAGCTCGACCCTGTGGCCGGCCGGCAAGGTCGCGATCTTGGCATAATGCGCGCCCGGGCCGCTGCGGACGTTCAGCGACGTCGTGGTGTGGGCGACGGTGGCCGCCGACGCCGGTGCGGACAGGGCGGCAAGGCCGACGAAAGCGCCGATCAGCGCCAAAAACATCCGGAAATTCATGGTCCCCTCTCTGGTCGATGAAGCAGCAATCCGGTTGCGACATTTGTCGGCTGAAAGTTGAGACAGTCAATGCCGCCACAGGCTTTGGTATATCGAGAATATCAATATCCTTAATGGGATAGAAGTTGCTGACGACTGCTTGGCACACTATGCGGGAGATATCATCCTGTCTGCAGCACTGTTCTGCTGCCGCTGTATTCGGCAAGGGCAATGCCGCCGAGGACAAGCGCCAGCGCGAAAGCCTGATAGGGCTGAAACTGCTCGCCGACGATCAGCACCGAAAGCAGCGTGCCGAAGATCGGCACCAGGTTGATGAACAGTCCGGCGCGGTTGGCGCCGATCAGCTCGTTGCCCTTGATGTAGAAGATCTGCGCGATGACGGAGGCGCCGAGCGCCGTGTAGAGCGTCAGCGCCCATCCGTGTGCGTCCGGCACGATGACGCGGCCGGCCACGATCTCCCAGATGAAGAAAGGCACCGAGGTCAGAAGCGCGGAGATCGACAAGGCGAGCATCAGGCTTTGCCAGCGAATGGCGGGTTTCAGGCGCAGCCCGACCGAATAGAGGCTGTAGCAAAGCACCGCGACGAGCATGATGGCGTCGCCGAAATTGAGGTCGAGCTTCAGCAGCTGAGGAAGGTCGCCATGGCTCGCGGTCAGCGCGACACCGACGATGGTGAGCGCGACGCCGACGATCTGCAAAGCCTGAACGCGCATCCGGAAGAAGATGAAATTGGCGAGGATGATGACGATCGGGATCGCGGCCTGCTCGATCGAGACGTTGATGGCGGTCGTGTAGTTGAGCGCGGTGTAGAAAATGACGTTGAAGAATGTAAAGCCGCAGGTGCCGAGAGCCGCGACCAGCCGCCAGTGCCTGCGCAGCTTTGGCCAGTCTTCGCGCAGCGGCCGCCAGCCGAAGGGCAGCAGGATCAGCACCGCCATCACCCAGCGCAGGAACACCAGCGTCATCGGGGAGACATGGCCGACGGCAAGTTTGCCCGCCACCGAGTTGCCGCCCCATAGCAGCATGGTCGACAGAAGCAGAAGATAGGCGGCTCGGTGCATCGGCAAATCCGGCGCGGCGCAATGCGTTAAAGGGTCAAGGCCGGGGTAGTGCGGCAGCGGCGGCAAGTAAATGATGCGAAAGCCGGATTTTGTTATGCCTGAACCGAGTTTTTGATCCGACTCCTGGCCGGAGCATAATATCCTCAGAAAGCCGGTAGTCGCCTTTGCGTTCGCCGACCTTCGGTTCGGGGATGACGTGCCAAAGGATGGTTTCGGCGGCAAAGAAAGGGTCGCGCCGGCCGGCGCTTGACGCTATAGAGGCCTGTCGTTTCAAGCCGCCCGCGCGGCATTTCAAGGGAAAAGAACATGGCCAATGTGGTGGTCGTCGGCTCGCAGTGGGGCGACGAAGGCAAGGGCAAGATCGTCGACTGGCTGTCGGAACGGGCCGATGTGGTCGTGCGCTTCCAGGGAGGCCACAATGCCGGCCATACGCTGGTCGTCGACGGCAAGGTCTACAAGCTGTCGCTGCTGCCCTCGGGCGTGGTCAGGCAGGGCAAGCTTTCGATCATCGGCAATGGCGTGGTGTTCGATCCGCATGCCTTCGTCGCCGAAGCCAAGAAGCTCAAGGAACAGGGCGTGGAGGTCACACCGGAGCGCCTGAAAATAGCCGAAAACACCGCGCTTATCCTGTCGCTGCACCGGGAGCTGGACGGATTCCGCGAAGACGCCGCTTCGAATTCCGGAACCAAGATTGGCACGACCCGCCGCGGCATCGGCCCCGCCTACGAGGACAAGGTGGGCCGCCGCGCGGTGCGGGTGATGGATTTGGCGGATTTGGAAACGCTCCCCTTGAAGGTCGACAGGCTGCTGACGCACCACAACGCGCTTCGCCGCGGGCTAGGCCATCCGGAAGTGACGCATGAGGCCATCATGCAGGAGGTGACTTCGGTGGCCGCCGAGATCCTGCCTTATATGGACCGCGTCTGGAAGGTGCTCGACGACAAGCGCCGCGCCGGCGAGCGCATCCTGTTCGAGGGCGCGCAAGGCACGCTGCTCGACATCGACCACGGCACCTATCCCTTCGTCACCTCGTCCAACACCGTGGCGGGCCAAGCGGCAGCCGGTTCCGGCGTCGGCCCCGGCGTCATCGGCTACGTTCTCGGCATCACCAAGGCCTACACGACGCGCGTCGGCGAGGGACCGTTCCCGACCGAGCAGAAGAACGAGATTGGCGAGTTCCTCGGCACGCGCGGCCACGAGTTCGGCGTCGTCACCGGACGCAAGCGGCGCTGCGGCTGGTTCGATGCCGTGCTGGTGCGCCAGGCCGTCGCCGTCAACGGCATCAAGGGCATCGCGCTCACCAAGCTCGACGTGCTCGACGGATTGGACGAGATCAAGGTCTGCACCGGCTATCGGCTCGACGGCGAGACGATCGATTACCTGCCGGCCAGCCAGGGAGCGCAAGCGCGGGTCGAGCCCATCTACGAGACCCTCGAAGGCTGGAAGGGAACCACGGCCGGCGCCAGAAGCTGGAACGATTTGCCGGCGCAAGCCGTCAAGTATGTCCGCTATATCGAGGAGCTGATCGGCGCCCCGGTAGCGCTGCTCTCCACCAGCCCCGAGCGGGACGACACAATACTTGTGACCGACCCGTTTCAAGACTAGTTTCGCAGCCCTTCCCGGCGCTATGGCTGATTTGCGGCCGGCGGGAAAAAGAATGCAGGTCACCTGACGCATGGCAGATTTCGTTAGTGTTCTGAAAAAGCAGCTCGAGAAGAAGGGGGATCCTTCGTTCGAGGTGCGCAAGCAGATATACGACGGTGCCCGCGCGGTGCTGGCGAAGAAGCTCGCCGAATATTCCCCGCCGCTGGCGCCCGATGTCGTCAGCAAGCAGAAGCGCTCGCTGGAAGACGCCATCTCCAGCGTCGAGCGCGACTATGTCAAACGCGTTCCGGCCGAGGATCCGCTGGCGGAGCTGGAGCATATCTTCTCCTCCATCGACCGTAACAAGAACCAGCCGAACCACTCCCGCCAGCCGGCGGCGCCTGTGCCTGCGAAGCCGGATCCGTTCAAATCCGAACCGTTCAAGCCGGCGGCCTCGCCCGCCAGGACGGAACCGAGCTGGCAAAGCGCGCCGAAGGCGGAGCCCGCGCCGCAGGACCCTGCGAAGGCCGAGCCAGCCTGGCAGAACACGGCAAGGACCGAGCCAAGCTGGCAGGCCGCGCCGAAGGCGGAGCCTGCCTGGCAGAAGGCGGCGCCGCCGATGCCGTCGCCGCGTGAAGACGATGTGGGCGTGGCGGGAATGGACGACGCCGATGATGGCGGCGACGTCTTTGCCAGTGACGAGCAACCGGCGGCCGACACCTTCCAGCGCCTGCGGCCACAGCCGCTAGAGCGCAAGCGCGGCTATGGCGGCTTGATCGCCGCCGTCATTGCGCTCCTGGTGCTGGCGGGCGGCGGCTACGGCATATGGCTGAACAAGAATGCGTTCGCATCGCTCTTCGGCTCTGGCGGCAGCAAGACGGTCTCGACCGAGCCGCTGGTGAAGCCCGCTCCGGCCAAGCCCGCCACCGAGACGGCCGCGGCGCCAGCCCCCGCCGGCGCCAGCGAGCCCGCGGAGACGACCAAGTTCACACAACGCCTGACGCCCGAGGGCAAGGAGACCGATCCCGGTCCGGCCGGCGGACAGGCCACGATCGGCGAAGGCGAATCGGTCGCGGCACTGACGTCGCGGCCGCCGGCCGCGCCGGCAACGACTCCGCCTGCTGCGGCCACGCAAACGCCTGGGGCGCCTGCCGCGGGAACAACGCCGGCACCGGCGCCCGAGGCTGCCAATCCGACCCCACCGGCGGCCGGAACCACACCGCCCGCAGCTGGCGCCACGCCGCCCGCGGCTGGAGCAACGCCGCCGGCCGCAGGCACGACGCCGCCCGCGCCGGCGACGGCAGAGGCGACCGTCCCGGTCGGGCAGAAGGCGATCTTCTATGAGGAGCGCACGAGCACCCAGCAGGGCACGGCCGAGCCGGGCAGCATCGTCTGGTCGCTGGTGCAGGAATCGCCCGGCGGCGACCTGCCGCCGGAACCGGCGATCCGCGCCGAGGCGACGATCCCCGGCAAGAACATCCAGTTGCGTATGACGATCCGGCGCAACACCGACCAGACCCTGCCGGCCAGTCACATCATCGAGATGATCTTCCTGACGCCGGAAGGATTTGACGGCGGCGGCGTCGACAACATCCTGCGCATCGCCATGAAGAGTTCCGAGCAGGATGCCGGCAGCCCGCTGATCGGCATTCCGGCCAAGATCGCCGACGGCTTCTTCCTCGTCGCGCTCAACGACACCAAGGCGGACGAGGACGCCAACCTGACGCTGCTTCGAGGCCAGGACTGGATCGACGTGCCGGTGGTCTACAAGACCGGACGCCGCGCGCTGCTGACCATGGAAAAGGGCATCCCGGGCGAGAAAGTGTTCGACGAGGCGCTGAAGGCCTGGGCGACGAAGACGTCGGGGTGAGGGGCAGCGGCGGTTTAAGCCGCCGCCGCTCAGAAGCCCTGAAACAGCATGTCGAGCGCGGCGACGATCTCGTCGTGGTGGCTTATGAGGTTGGTTCGATTTTCACCGAGTTCGGTCGCAGCCACTGTCGCGATCAGGTGAGTAGCCATCACCATCTTGCGCCCATTGATCTCGAAGACCGGATGCAGCTTGCGCATCGGCGAAGGCGTCGAGGTCAGCGGCAGAAGCGGAACGACGACCCTAGTCTTGAAGTGGTCGAGCAGGTCGGATTGAACATCGAGCAAATAGCCGCCTTCGATGCCGCTGGCGAAGACGTCGTAGCGCGCCATCAGAATTGCCGATGCTCGGCGAGCGGGATGCCATGCTTGTCGACATAGTCGTTCCAGGCCTCCATCGTCGCACGGTTCTCAAGCTTCCACAGCCGCGTTTTCTCCGCAGCAACCGCTTCCGCTATACCGGCTTCCGCGGCACGCGAGACATTCACGTTGAGCCCCTTGGCTTCCGCCATAAGTTGGGAATCGATCGACAGATTAGCCGGTTGACGGACCGCGTTCGCTGCTATCTTGCGCATGATGGCGTCCTCATTATGCGCATATCTTATGCGCACGGTACCGCCTTTGCAATGAAGGCGGTATTACCCCTCCATCTCCTCCCGCAGCATCTCCAGCTCCAGCCACTCTTCCTCGAGTGCGGCAAGCGTCGTGCGCTCCTTGTCGAGCGCGGCGATGGTCTTCTGGAACGAGACGGGATCGCGCTCGTAGAAGGACGGGTCGGCGATGTTGTTCTCCAGCCGCGAGATCGAGGCCGTCACCGCCTCGATCTTCTTCGGCAGGGAGTCCAGCGCGAATTTCTGCTTGAACGAGAGCTTCTTCGCAGGGCCCTTCGGCGCTGTCTGTTCGGCCTTCGGCGGAGCCTCGTTTGCTTCAGCCTTCGGCCTCGCCTTGCGGTCTTCCAGCTTGGAGCCGCCGCGCTGCGCCAGCATGTCGGAATAGCCGCCGGCATATTCGATCCAGCGGCCGTTGCCCTCCGGCGCGATCACGCTGGTGACGGTGCGGTCGAGGAAGTCGCGGTCGTGGCTGACCAGGATCACCGTGCCGGCAAAGCCCGCGACCAGTTCCTGCAGCAGCTCCAACGTCTCCATGTCGAGATCGTTGGTCGGCTCGTCGAGCACCAGAAGGTTCGCCGGCCGCGCCAGAACGCGGGCCAGCAGCAGCCGCGCCCGCTCGCCGCCCGAAAGCTCGCGCACCGGCGTGCGCGCCTGCTCCGGCTTGAACAGGAAATCCTTCATGTAGGAGACGACATGGCGCTGCTCGCCATTGACGAGCAGGTTCTCGCCGCGCCCGTCGGTCAGGTAGTGCGCCAGCGTCTCCTGCGGATCGACGGCCTCGCGCTTCTGGTCGAGCGTTGCGATCTCGAGATTGACACCGAGCCGCACGGTGCCGGCATCCGGCGCCAGCTCCCCGGTCAGCATCTTCAGCAACGTCGTCTTGCCCGCGCCGTTCGGGCCGACCAGGCCGACGCGGTCGCCGCGCTGGATGCGGGTCGAGAACCCTTTGACCACGGTGAGGTCGCCAAAGCTCTTGTCGATGGCCTTGGCTTCGATCACCAGCTTGCCGGATTCGGCGGCGTCGCTCGCCACCATGGTGGCGGTGCCCTCGGCGCCGCGATGGCTGCGGAAGCGCTGGCGCATGGTCTGCAATTCGCCGAGCCGGCGCATGTTGCGCTTGCGCCTGGCGGTCACGCCGTAGCGCAGCCAGTGCTCTTCGCGCACGATCTGGCGGCCGAGCTTGTGCTGCTCGCGCTCCTCCTCCTCCAGCACCTGGTCGCGCCATTCCTCGAAATGCGCGAAGCCCTTGTCCAGCCGCCGCGTCTGGCCGCGGTCGAGCCAGACGGTGGCGCGCGTGACGCGCTCGAGAAAGCGGCGGTCGTGCGAGATCAGGATGACGGCCGAGGACGTGCGGACAAGTTCCTCTTCCAGCCACTCGATGACCGAGAGGTCGAGGTGGTTGGTCGGCTCGTCGAGCAACAGGATGTCGGGCTCGGGCGCCATGACGCGGGCTAGCGCGGCGCGGCGTGCCTCGCCGCCCGAAAGATCGTTCGGCCGCTCCTCGCCGGTGAGGCCGAGATGTTCCATCAGATAGGTGGCGCGATGCGGATCGTCGGCCGGGCCGAGGCCGGCTTCGACATAGGCGCGCACGCTGGCGAAACCGTCCATGTCGGGCATCTGCGGCAGATAGCGGACCGTGGCCGAGGGCTGGCGGAAGACCTCGCCGTCCTGCGGCTCGATCATGCCGGCGGCGATCTTGAGCAGCGTCGACTTGCCCGAGCCGTTGCGGCCGACCAGCGCGATCTTCTCGCCGGCGGAGGCGCTGAGCGCTGCGCCGTCGAGTAGCGGGGTGCCGCCGAAGGTCAGTTTAATGCCGTCGAGGTTGAGGAGTGGCGGCGCCATATCAGCTTTCTGGAAGAGGATAGGGGTGGGCCAGAAGCAGCGCCCGGCCGCGCTCCAGCGCGATGCCAAGCCGCCCTTTGACCTCGTTTGATATAGTGAGCGAGGAGCCGAACGCCACCTCGACGCGGTCGAGCGGCCATTTGGCGCCGGTCACAGTCAGGCCGGCAAGCTCGGAGAAGCCGAGCACCGAAAACAAGGTGCCCTCATCATAGTCGAAGCTCGATTTGCCGGGCAGGATCGGAACGCCTTCCTGCGCGCCGCTCGTCAGCAGCACCCGCGTGCCGGCGGCGGCCAGCCGCACGGCCAGCGCCAGATGCAGGACGGCATGGTCGGCGCGCTTGCCGCCAAAGGCGCCGGCCAGCACCAGGCTGGTGGCGCCGCGCTGAAGCGCTTCCGCTATGGCGAGCTCGCCGTCGGTCATGTCCTTCTCGGCCGGGAAGACTTTTCGCGGAACGGCGGCGAGATCATCCGGCAGGTTGGCCGGCACCGAATCGAAATCGCCGACCCAGAGTTCCGGGACGATATCCAGCAAGCGGGCATGGCCGATGCCGGCGTCGGCGGCGATGACGCGCGAGCCAGTGATCTGGCGTTCGAGCCGGGGCGTGCGGATGAGTTCGCCGCCAAGCAGGATGGTGAATGTGCCCATGGGCGTCGCCCTTACCAGCCCACCGGGCGAAACGGAAGCCGGATGCAGCGCGCTTCGGTTGCGAACCCTGCCGGCGAACATTAGCTGCCCGGCAAAACTTCCGCTTGCGCGCCGCTTCGGCCGGGCCTATCTGTCGAAACGCTCTAACGGGGTGCCGGACGTGATCCGGCTGAGAGGCGATCAAGCCAACCCGCTGAACCTGATCCGGTTTGTACCGGCGGAGGGATTAGACGTTTCGGACCATCCGGCGCCTCAATTCCTTGTCACTCGAACGAAGGAGGCGCCGATGCGCGCAATGCTGTCCAATCTCATTCTCGCAACCGGCCTTGTTGCGCTTCTGACGGGCGTCGCGCCTGCCGAGGCCAAGGACAAGCTCACCGTCTATACTTATGAAAGCTTCACCGCCGATTGGGGACCCGGACCGGCCGTGAAGAAGGAATTCGAGGCCGAATGCGGCTGCGATCTCGAATTCGTCTCGGTGGCCGACGGCGTGGCGCTGCTCAACCGCGTCAAGCTCGAAGGCGCCGGCACCAAAGCCGATGTCGTGCTTGGCCTCGACACCAATCTGACGGCGGACGCGAAGGCGAGCGGCCTCTTCGCGCCGCATGGCGAAGTCTCCGGGATCAATGTGCCCGGAGGCTGGGGCGACGACACTTTCGTGCCCTTCGACTATGGCTATTTCGCCGTCGTCTATGACACGCAGAAGCTGAAAGTCCCGCCGAAGAGCCTGAAGGAGCTGGTCGAGGGAGCCGGCACCGACAAGATCGTCATCCAGGATCCGCGCACCTCGACGCCCGGCCTCGGCCTGCTTTTGTGGGTGAAGTCTGTCTATGGCGACAAGGCGCCGGAAGCCTGGGCCAAGCTCAAGACCAAGGTCCTGACGGTGACGCCGGGCTGGAGCGAGGCCTATGGCCTGTTCACCAAGGGCGAGGCGCCGATGGTGCTCTCCTACACCACCTCGCCGGCCTACCACATGGTGGCCGAGAACACTGAGCGCTACCAGGCGGCCTCCTTCGAGGAGGGCGAATACCTGCAGATCGAGGTTGCCGGCATCACCACGGCCGGCGCGAAGAACCCGCTGGCACAGAAATTCATCGCCTTCATGACCGGACCGAAGTTCCAGGACGTCATTCCGGAGACCAACTGGATGTTCCCGGCCGGCAAGACCGACAAGCCGCTCAACCCGGCCTTCGACAAGCTGGTGAAGCCGACCAAGACCTTGCTGTTCAGTCCTGAGGAAGTGGCGGCCAACCGCAAGGCCTGGGTGGATGAGTGGCTGGCGGTGATGAGCAAGTAGGCTTCAGGATGGCGCTTAGTGGGCGAGAACTCGACGCGGATAATGCTTCCGCCTTACCCAAGCCATTCAGCGCGTTTGGCTAGGCGGGAATGGCAACGCCCCATCCCACCGACTCCCGCATCACCGCCGGCATCGTCGCCCTCGGTGCCATCGCCATCCTCATCGGCGGCGCCTTCGCCGGCCTCGCCATCGAAGGCGCGCACGATCTCTCCGGCGCTGCCGCCGCCTTTGACGGCTACCTCCTGCGCGTCGCCCGCTTCACGCTTTGGCAGGCGGCTCTCTCGACGCTCCTGTCGGTCGCGCCGGCGCTGCTCGTGGCGCGCGCCTTGTCCCGGCATCCAGCCTTTCCCGGTCGCCGACTGATCCTGCAACTGTTCACCGTGCCGCTGGCATTGCCGGCAATCGTCGCCGCGCTCGGCATTTTGGCGCTCTACGGTCGCGCCGGGTACTTTGCCGGCGTCCTCGCCGGGCTTGGCGGCGGAGAATGGCCCGGCATCTACGGCCTCTCCGGCATCCTGGTCGCGCATGTCTTCTTCAACCTGCCCTTGGCGACGCGGCTGTTCCTGGAGTCGCTGGGCACCATTCCCGCCGACCAGTGGCGACTGGCGAGCCAGCTTGGGATGAGCGCCCGCCCGGCCTTCCGGCTGATCGAATGGCCGGTGCTGCGCGCGGCCTTGCCGGGCGTCGCCGGGCTGGTCTTCATGCTCTGCATCACCTCCTTCACCATCGTGCTGACGCTGGGCGGCGGTCCGGCCGCGACGACGCTGGAGGTCGCCATCTACCAGGCGCTGCGCTTCGATTTCGATCCCGCGCGCGCCGTGGCGCTGACGCTGTTGCAGATCGCGCTGACCTTCATCGTGGTCGTCGCTCTCACGCGGCTCGGCGCCAACGCGGTCGGCGACGCCAATCTGCCGCTGGCGCCGCGCCGCTACCTTTCGGCGGGCCGGCTCGAAAGCGTGCTGAATGGCGGCCTCATCGTGCTTGCCCTGCTGTTCGTCGCGGGACCGATGGCGGCGACAGTGGTTTCAGGTCTGGAGGCCGATCTCGGCCGATTGGCGGGTGAGGAGGCGGTGCGCCGCGCGACGCTCACCAGCGCGGGCCTTGCTTTGCTTGCGGCGCTGCTCAGCGTGACCTTGTCGCTGGCGCTGATCGCGGCGCGGCGCGCGCTGGCCCTGCGGCGCCGTGCCGGCAGCGCCATGTCGCTGCTCGAGCATGCCGCCGACACCGGAGCCGGCTTCGTGCTCGTCGTGCCGCCGATCGTGCTTGGCGCCGGCTGGTTCCTGGCGTTGCGCAGCATCACCGATGTCTTCGCCATCGCGCCGGTCATGGTCGTCGCCGTCAATGCGGTGATGGCCATGCCCTTCGCCATCCGCGCCATTCGTCCGGCCTATGACGCGGCGAGCGAACGCCATGAGCGGCTTTGCCTGGCGCTCGGCATATCCGGCTGGACCCGGCTCAGCCTGATTGACTGGCCGTCGCTGAGGCGGCCCTTGGCCACCGGATTCGCCTTCGCCATGGCGCTGTCGCTCGGCGATCTCGGGGTGATCGCGCTGTTCGGCAGCGATTCCGTACAGACCTTGCCCTATCTGCTTTTGGCGCGCATGGGCAGCTACCGGACCGCCGACGCCGCGGGACTCGCCTTGCTGCTCGGCCTCGTCTGCCTGATGCTGGTGGTCGTTGCTGACTGGCTGGGGCGGGAAGGAAAGTCATGACGACGACGATCGACGGCACCGCCGCGCATAAGGGCCTCACCGTCACGCTGGATGGTATCGCGTTCAGCTACGGCGAATCTTCCTTCCGCTTCGATGCCGAATTCGCGGTGGGCAGGATCACCGCCATCATGGGGCCGAGCGGTTCCGGCAAGTCGACGCTGCTCAATCTGATAGCCGGCTTCGAAACGCCCGATGCGGGCAGGGTGCTGATCGGCGGCATCGACATCGGCGACACGCCGCCTTCGGCGCGACCGGTGTCGATGGTGTTCCAGGAAAACAATTTGTTTGCCCACCTTTCGGTCGAAGCCAATGTCGGACTCGGCCGCTCGCCGTCGCTGAAACTCGGCAAGGCCGACCGCGTTGCCGTCGCCGAGGCACTGGCGCGTGTGGGCCTGGCGGGCAAGGAAAAGCGGCTGCCGCGCGAGCTTTCCGGCGGCGAGCGGCAGCGCGTGGCGCTGGCGCGGGTGCTGCTGCGCGACCGGCCGATCTTGCTGCTCGACGAGCCTTTCGCATCGCTCGGCCCGGCGCTGCGCGAGGACATGCTCGATCTTGTCGCCGGCATCCATGCCGAACGCGAAATGACGGTGCTGTTCGTCACGCATCAGCCGGAGGATGCGCGCCGCATCGGCCAGGACGTGGCATTTCTCGATGAAGGCACGATCGCGGCGGCCGGGCCGGCCGACGATTTCTTCGACCGGTCTGGACCGGATGCGTTCAGGCGCTATATCGGCGATCAAGGCGGCACCGTTGCCGGATCACAACATATTGCCCGGAAGCGGACATAATTTACGGCCAAACCGGCAACGGGTGATCCGGCGTTTGCTTGCCTTGTCCGGGGGAGTATGGCTAGGTCCGGCCATGCTGGTCCGGCTGGGCCGTGATTTGCCGAAAGATGTCGAAAGGAAGCCGATCTGTCGACCGGCACTGAGAAAGTGTGGATGAGGCCACTGGCACGATTTTTCGCGCTGGCGAGCGTTGCCGTGACGCTGGCCAGCTGCCAGATGTTCACGCCGCCGGACGTGCAGGAGAGCGGCTTCCAGCCTTCCGACAAGCCGATCACCGTCGACAACGTCGTCGCCAACGCCAAGCTCGCCGAAATGGCGAAAGCGCAGCATCCACGGATTCTCGCCACCTATGGCGGCGAATATTCCGATCCTAAGCTGGAACGCATGGTGGCCAAGGTCGTCGGCAATCTGACGGTGGTGTCGGCCAACCCGACCCAGACCTATCGCATCACCATCCTCAACTCACCCAATGTCAACGCCTTCGCGCTGCCGGGTGGCTATCTTTATGTGACGCGCGGGCTGCTGGCGCTGGCCAACGATTCCTCCGAGCTTGCCGCCGTCATCGCGCATGAGATGGGCCACGTCACCGCCAACCATGGCCTGCAGCGGCAGCAGCTCGAGGCCGAGGAAGGCCTGGCGACCAAGGTGGTTTCCGACGTGCTCGGCGACAGCCCGACGGCCAAGGCGGCGCTGATCCGCGGCAAGCTGAGGCTGGCGCAATTCTCGCGCAACCAGGAATTGCAGGCCGACGCCATCGGCATCAAGTCGATCGGCGAGGCGGGCTACGATCCTTACGCCGCCGGCCGTTTCCTGCAGTCGATGTCGGCTTACACGGATTTCCGCTCGGTCAGCGGCGCCACCGACGCCAGCCTCGACTTCCTGGCGACGCACCCCAACACGCCGCAGCGCATCGAGCTGGCGCAGCGCCTTGCGCGCAATTTCGGCCCGCCCGGCGTCGGCACGCGCGATCGCGACGCCTTCCTCGCCGGCATAGACGGCCTGCTTTACGGCGACACACCGGAAGAAGGCTATGTGCGCGGCCAGACCTTCATGCACCCCAATCTCGGCGTCTCCTTCACGGTGCCGGACGGCTTCGTCATCGACAATTCGGCGGCCGCGGTGACCGCAACCGGGCCGGGCGACATCGCCATCCGCTTCGACGGCGTGGCGATCGACAAGTCGGTCTCGCTCACCGATTACATCCGCAGCGGCTGGGTGGCGGGGCTCGAAGACGCCAGCGTGCGCCAGGAGACGGTCAACGGCAACGAGGCGGCTATGGCGCATGCCAGCGCGCAAGGCTGGCAGTTCGATATCGCGGTGATCCGCGCCGGCGGGCAGGTCTACAGGCTGCTGACGGCGGCGCCCTCCGCCAGCACGTCGCTGGACCCGGTCGCGCGCTCGGTCAGCGGCTCCTTCCGTGTGCTGAGCCCGGCCGAGAAGGCGGCGCTGAAGCCGCTGCATATCCGGGTCGTCACCGTCCAGGCCGGCCAGACGATGGGTTCGCTCGCGGCCCAGATGGTCGGCGTCGACCGCAAGCTGGACCTCTTCCGCGTGCTCAACGCCATGTCGCCCGGCGCCAGCGTATCGGCCGGCGACAAGGTCAAGATCGTCACCGACAGGTAGCGTGTCGCGAGTTCAGCCCGACCGGGCTCCGTCGGCTGCTTGAACAATCGCCCGGTCGGGAGCCGTTGTCGTCACAAGCCGTCGCTGCCGGTGTCGCCACCCTCACTTTGGCCACCACCGGTACTGCCGCCGCCGGCACGATTGGCGCCCTGGTTGCCGCCACTCCAGGGTGTCCTCCCGGTTTCCGGCGGCACCGGCTTGACCGTTGGCGTTACTGGAACTGTCGGTGCGATGGTCTTCGGTTTCGACACGGGCACGCGGACCACCTTTATCTTCGTGATGACCTTCGGGGGCTTGCAAGCCATGACCGCGGGACGCGCGAGATGCGCCGCAAGGCCCAGGATGCCCATCGAGTACACGTCCTGCCGCTCCATGCCGGCCTTGAGGAAAGCCAGCGCGCGGTCCGGGTCGGTGGGCACGCCATTGCGGCCTTCCTTGAAGATCATCGCAAGGTTCTTCATGGCATCGACATGTCCCATCGCCGCTGCCTGGAGCAGCAGGTCGAGCCCCTTGCCGGTATCACGCTGGACGCCGAGACCGTCGAACAAAGCGCGGCCCCAGACGGCCATGGCGTAGGGGTCTCCCTTGTCGGACGCTTTCGAATAGAGGTCATTCGCCTTCGCCAAGTCGACGGAGTCGATAGAGCCGAGCGCGAACAGGGCGCGGATATGTCCCTTGTCCGCGGCCTCCTGGATCGCCTGTCTGGCTTCGTCGATCCTGCCGGACGCCAGAAGCGTCCGCCCCAACTCGTAACGGAAGCGCGCAATGTCGGGATAGGATTTCACCGCCGCCTCGCAGGCTTCGACAGCTCCGCCGCCGATCTCGTTCGGCAAGCGGCCTGGGACGACGCCCTGCAGGTCGAGCGGCTCGCCGGCGGCCTGGTCGCAAGGATCGACGTTTGGCGACAGCTTCACCGTCGCCTGTTTCGCGGCGCTGCCCGCGCGGATCCGGAAGCCGATGTCGACGGGAGCGGCGGAGCCGATCTGCGGCTCGTAGCGCAGATTGCCGACCTCGGCGGCCTTCAGGCTCGACTGGGGCGACAGCACCCGATCCGGCAGGGACAGCGTTCCCGTCGCCGGGTAGCTCGCAAGCTTGAGGCTGACCCCGGCATCCTTGGCGGGGAAATCCAGCTTCAGCGGAACCGGGCCGACGCCGACCGGGACGCGGATGTCGCGATTTCCAATCGCTTCGGCAGCGGCGGCAGCTTCGATTCCGCGCTCCGCCGTCTGCTGATCCTGCTCAGTGTCGGGCGGCGGCGCAGGTTGCTCGGTCCCGCGCATCAGCACGACGTCGTCGATCAGCGATGAGGTCTCCCACGGCACCTGCTTGCCGTTGGTCGCCTTGACCACATCGCGGCGCACGGCCGCCATCACCGAGCGTATCTCCTGGTCCGGCGTCAGCGCACGGCGGGAGAAGGCCGATGAAAACGGGCTAAGGTCGCCGGAGCCGTCGTAGGCGACCGCGCCCGGTTCGGTGGCAAAGGCAATCAGCGTGTTCTGCGAACCGGTTACCTGTGCAAGTCCGCTGTCGCCGGCGACGATCAACTGGTCGCGCAGCCAATAGTCCTTGCGTGGGAAGGGATTGTTGCGGCAGGCGTCGAGGATGACCATCTGGATCTTCGATCTCGAGCGCAGCTGCCGCAGTATGTCATTGACCTTGATGGCCTGGACTTCCATGTCGGCCGCATCTTTCAGCGACGCATCGACCGGGATCAGGAAGTTCTCCCCGCCGATCTGAAAGCCGTGTCCTGAATAATAGACGACCGCCAGATCGGCGCCGTCGGCCGCAGCCAGATAGTTGCGGAACTTCTCTTCGAACTGAAGCCTGGTCAGGTCCTTGGCCGCGAAGACCTCGAAGCCGGCCAGCCGGAATGTCTTCGATACATCCTCGGCGTCCTTGTCCGGGTTCTTGAGCGCCGGGATCTCGCGGTATTGCGAATTGCCGATGACGAGGGCAACCCTTCGATCGGCATGCGCTTCGAGCGTCGTGAGACCCACGAGGATCAAAGCAGCAAGGAGTGCGCAGCATCGCAGCATGGCAAATCCCCCATGTGTGTGATCTGGAGGCTTCAAAGAGGCCAATTGCGACGCAATGATCTGTTAAAGACCTCACAATCCGGAAGTAGGATCAAGGAAAATTGCCCCCGTGGCGATAATTTTCTTATTTACTAATATCTTATCGTCGAGCGCTGGTTAGCGTCAGGCGGCCTCCGCCAAGAATTCCGGGTTCTGTTTCACCAGGGCCAGCTTCAGCTTTTCCATGGCGCGGGCCTCGATCTGGCGAACGCGCTCCTTGGAGATGCCGAGCTGTTCGCCAAGCGATTCCAGCGTGGCGCCGTCATCGCTCAGCCTGCGCTCCTCAATGATGCGAAGCTCGCGGGCGTTGAGCGCGCCGAGCGCGCTCTTCAGCCAGACGGCCCGGCGCTGGACATCGATCCTTTCGCCGACGATCTCGTCGGGAAGCGGATCTTCGGAGACCAGGAAATCCATCCGCTCGGCGGCGCCGTTCTCGTCGGCCAAGGGCGCATTGAGCGAGCTGTCGGGCGAGGACAGGCGCGAGTCCATCATAGCGACATCGGCCTCCGGCACTCCGAGCGCCGCCGACACCTCGCGGTAGAGCGAGGCGTTGGAGAGCGGCTCGGCGCCGTTGGCCAGCCGTGCGCGCAGGCGCCTGAGATTGAAGAAGAGCGCCTTCTGCGCCGAGCTGGTGCCGCCGCGTACGATCGACCAGTTGCGCAGGATATAATCCTGCATCGAGGCGCGGATCCACCAGGTGGCATAGGTCGAGAAGCGCACCTCCCGCGCGGGCTCGAAACGCGCCGCCGCCTCGAGCAAGCCGACATGGCCCTCCTGGATGAGATCGCCGAGCGGCAGGCCGTAATGGCGGAATTTCGAGGCCATGGAGATCACCAGGCGCATATGGGCCACGGTGATCCTGTGCAGCGCATGCTGGTCGTTCTCTTCCTTCCAGCGGAGCGCAAGCACATGCTCCTCGTCGCGCTCGAGATAGGGAGCCTTCATTGCCGCCCGGACCAGTGTCCGTCCTGCCGCGTCCTCGATCATGCCGGCTCCTTTTGTGACGATTGCGCGTACAGCGGTTGAAAAGACGCCGCCGCGCCCTACAACAGCCATGCAACGTGTCAGGCGCATGGATGGTTCCGCCGCCCGAGGGGGCAGATGTTGCCGGCGGGAACATTTTGTTATCGGCCAGGAAAAGCTGCTTGGCGGATTTTCGGTCGATTTTGAGAATCAGATTTCTGGTAGAGCCGATATTTGAAATCTGGTTCCTTATTTTGCAGCCTTCTATCTGTCAGTTTCCGGCTCTCACAATCGCGCCGGGGCACCGGTCAAAACGGGATCACAGAAAAATGAAATGGCTCAAACCGCTCCTTATCGCCGGAACGCTGCAGGTTCTGGCGATCACCGCCGGCCATGCCGGCGCCAATCTCGACCAGATCAAGCAGGCCGGGGTGTTCAAGGTCGGTACTGAAGGCACCTACGCGCCCTTCACCTATCACGACGAGTCCAACGCGCTGGTCGGCTTCGACGTCGAGATCGCCAAGGCCATCGGCGACAAGCTCGGCGTCAAGGTCGAGTTCCTCGAAGGCAAGTGGGACGGGCTGATCGCCGGCCTCGACGCCAACCGTTACGACGCCGTCATCAACGAAGTCGGCATCACCGATGCGCGCAAGGCCAAGTATGATTTCTCCGATCCCTACATCGCTTCGAAGGCGGTGCTGATCGTGCGCGGCGACAACACCGACATCAAGACCTTTGCCGATCTCAAGGGCAAGAAGTCGGCGCAGTCGCTGACCTCGAATTTCGGCAAGCTCGCTGAGAAGAACGGCGCCGAGCTCGTCGGCACCGACGGCTTCGACCAGTCGATCCAGCTTCTGCTCACCGGCCGCGCCGACGCCACCATCAACGACAGCCTGTCGTTCCTTGATTTCAAGAAGCACAAGCCGGACGCCAATGTGAAGATCGCCGCGCAGGAAGAGAATGCCGATTATTCCGGCGTCATCGTACGCAAGGGCGATCCGGAGTTGGTCGCGGCCATCAACAAGGCGCTGGCCGACATCAAGGCCGACGGCACCTACCAGAAGATCGCCGACAAGTATTTCGGCCAGGACGTTTCGAAGTAAGCCAATCGTTCCTTTGTTCGGACAATGGCGGGCCGTCAAAAACGGCCCGCCATTTTTTACACGACATTCATCGGGGCCGTCTTTGACGGCCTGGCGGTTTTTGCGTGATAGTCAGCCCATACGGGGGGAACGCGCCGCCGTATCTGGAAGGGAGAAGCGCCCCGTGCCGCACTGGCTGCAATTGATGCTGGAATCATTGCCGACGCTGCTATGGGCGGCGCTGATCTTCACCGTGCCGCTGACACTTTTGTCCTTCGCGCTCGGGCTCGTCGCCGGGCTGGTGACGGCGCTGATCCGGCTGTTCGGCCCGAAGCCGCTCGTCGCGCTGGTGCGCTTCTATGTCTGGATCTTTCGCGGCACGCCGCTCCTGGTGCAGCTCTTCCTGATCTTCTACGGCCTACCCTCGGTCGGTATCCTGCTCGATGCCTTTCCCGCTGCGCTGATCGGCTTCACGCTCAACATCGGCGCCTATACCTCCGAGATCATCCGCGCCGTCATCGGCTCGGTGCCGAAGGGCCAGTGGGAGGCCTCCTATTCGATCGGCATGACCTGGAACCAGGCGATGCGGCGCACCATCCTTCCGCAAGCCGGTCGCGTCGCGGTGCCGCCGCTTTCCAACACCTTCATCTCGCTGGTCAAGGACACCTCGCTCGCGGCGGCGATCACCGTGCCCGAGATGTTCCAGGCCGCGCAGCGCATCGTCGCCACCACCTATGAGCCGCTGATCCTCTATGTCGAGGCGGCGGCGCTCTATCTGGCGTTGAGTTCGGTGCTGTCGGCCCTGCAGGCGCGGCTGGAGGTGCGGCTCAACCGCTATGGCGGGTTCCTGGAGGCCAACGCATGATCGGCCTCACCGACATCGAAAAGCGCTTCGGCGACAATCTGGTGCTGAAGGGCGTCACCGTCAGCCTCGACGAGGGCAGCGTGACCGCGCTGGTCGGCCCTTCGGGAGGCGGCAAAAGCACGCTCCTGCGCTGCATCAACCTGCTGGAGATTCCCACGTCCGGTTCCCTGCGCATCGGCGACGAGACGCTTGCGTTCCATCCCGGCGTCAAGGTGCCGGCCAAGGACGTTCAGCGCATCCGCCTGCAGACCGGCATGGTGTTCCAGAATTTCCAGCTCTTTCCGCATCGCACGGCGATCGAGAATGTCATGGAGGGGCTGGTGACGGTGCTGAAATGGCCGGAGGCGCGAGCGCGCGAGCGGGCGATGGCGCTGCTCGAAAAGGTCGGCATGGCGCACAAGGCCGATGCCTGGCCGGCGACGTTGTCCGGTGGCCAGCAGCAGCGCGTGGCGATCGCCCGGGCGCTGGCGCCGTCGCCGCGCGTGCTGCTTTGCGACGAGCCGACCTCGGCGCTCGATCCGGAACTGGCGCAGGAAGTGGTCGACGTGCTCGGGCAGCTCGCCCGCGAAGGCACGACGATGGTCATGGCCACGCATGATCTGAGGCTCGCCTCCAAGATCGCGCAGGAGGTCGTCTTCCTCGATGCCGGCTCGATCGTCGAGAAGGGGCCGGCCTCGGTCGTCTTCGACAATCCTGAACGCGAGCGGACCAAGCGCTTTATTGCCTCGCTGCGGCAGGAGGAAGCACAGAAGGAAGGGGGCGGCTGAAGCTCCTTACCTCCCCCTTGTGGGGAGGTCGGACCGAAGGTCCGGGAGGGGGTCTGCGCCGCTCCCACCCCGCTGCTTCGCAGCGACCATCCCCACAAGAGGAGGGTAGGCACCCCAACAAAAACCCGGCGCGAGGCCGGGTTCTTCGTAACTTAAGGCGGAAAGCTCAGGCAGCTTCTTCCTGCTCGGCTTCCTCGTTGTCGGCCTTTGCGCCGCGCTTAGGACCCTTGTTGAGGTTGACCTCGATAAGGCGCACCGCTTCGGTCTCCGACATGCGGTTCACCGCGGCGATCTCGCGGGCCATGCGGTCGAGCGCGGCTTCGTAAAGCTGACGCTCGGAATAGGACTGCTCCGGCTGGTTGTCGGCGCGATAGAGGTCGCGCACCACTTCCGAGATCGAGATCAGGTCGCCGGAATTGATCTTGGCATCATATTCCTGCGCACGGCGCGACCACATGGTGCGCTTGATCCGGGCGCGGCCCTGCACAACCTTCAGCGCACGGTCGACATAGTCCTCTTCCGACAGCTTGCGCATCCCGATCGAGGTCGCCTTGGCGACCGGAACCTTGAGCCGCATCTTGTCCTTCTGGAAGTCGATGACGAACAGTTCCAGCTTGTGACCCGCAACTTCCTGCTCGTCGATCGCCACGATCTGGCCGACGCCATGCGCCGGGTAGACGATGAACTCGCCGGTCTTGAACCCGTGGCGGGCCGCGTTGGACTTCTTCTGCGGGGTGATCGTTGCCATTACGCCCTGAACTCCTTAGTTGTGCAGCCGGCATCATGCCGGCTCGAACCCATGGGATCGGCGATAGCCGACCATTAGCCGCGCAACAGGATGAACCCACCGGAAAAGCAGGGACCGGCATATCGCACGAATGCGACCGCCTGCCCCAGATCGCTCTGGTCCGGATCTAAAAGCTCACCTTTCAGTGATTTGGGGCGTTAGCGCCATAAATCGACGTCGTGTCACCGGCATGTTTCGGTTATGTAACACAAAAAGTCGGAAGAATCAAGGTTTTGCTGCATTCGCTAACGCCAAGCGACAGCGCTGCCTGTCAAGACAGTAATTGTATCGGCCCCGTTACGCCACGTCACGCCGGTGTTGCCGGCCGCAATATCAATCGCCTTCGCCGGGTTCCGCCGAGAAATATTTCTCGAACTTCCCGGCCTCGCCGTCAAAGGTCTTGGCGTCCGCCGGCGGCTCTTTCTTGGCGGTGATGTTGGGCCATTTCTCGGCATATTCCGAGTTGATCTGCAACCATTTGTCGAGACCGCCCTCGGTGTCCGGCTTGATCGCGTCGGCCGGGCATTCGGGTTCGCACACGCCGCAGTCGATGCACTCGTCGGGGTGAATGACGAGCATGTTCTCGCCTTCGTAGAAACAGTCGACCGGACAGACCTCGATGCAGTCCATGTATTTGCATTTGATGCAATTGTCGGTCACGACATAGGTCATTGCAGGCTCCGGAACGTCCCGATTTGCTCGGCTTTTTCAGGTTGAGGTAACGCCTTTGCCGGCTCCTTGCAAGGGCAGGGCATTCGGGCGCTGCCGGCATCGGGAAAAGGAATTCCAACGGTCCCGCCGCTGGCGGTACGGTCGACCTTATTCAATCATCGCCGAGCAGGCGGTCGGTCTGCCGCCGCTCGCGTTTGGTCGGGCGGCCGCTGCCGGCCTCGCGCAGTGCCGGAATGGCGTCCGGGACCGCTCCGCCTTTGGGCGTCGGCGCCGGCGACATGTCCTCGTAGAGCAGCCGCGCCTCGTCGGCCGGGCCGCGCCGCGTGCCGCAATTGACCACCTTCCAGACCAGGATGCGGCCCTCGAGCGTGATGGTCAGCACGTCGCCGGGCTTGACCAGATCCGAGGCCTGCGCTGCTTTGTCGCGATTGATGCGCACACGTCCGGCGACGACGATTTTCGCCGCCAGCGAGCGCGATTTCACCGCGCGCGAGAAGAACAGCCATTTGTCGATGCGCTGGCGGCCTTCTCCTACCATCGCGGCTAGCTTTGTTGGAGCATGATCTCGCCCGAAAACCGGTTCCCACCTTTCGGGATCATGCTCGCGCCTATTTCTTCAGCTGGTCGCGCAAGGCGGCGAGCTTGGCGAAAGGCGAATCCGGGTCGAAGCGCTGCGGGCGTTCCTCGCGCGGCTTGCTCTGGAAGGCCGGCTTGCCGCCAGAAGCGTTGCCCTTGCCGTCCTGCCTGTTGCCCTTCCAGTCGGGCCGGCCCTCGCGGCGGCCCCCACCCCCTTCGTGACGATCCGGGCGATCGCCTTGCGGCCTGCCTTCGCGCCGGTCGCCTGTCTCCGGCCTCGGCTTGAACTTCGATCGGTCGAAGCGCGGCTTGCCGGCGCCGTCGCGGCGGCCTTCATGCGCCGGCTTGTCGCCGGGCTGGCCGTTTGCGGCGCCTGCCTCGCGCGCGGGCTGGCCGCCGCGCGGACGACTGTCGCGGCGGTTGTCGTGGCGATGGCGCGGACGCTGATGGTCGAAACGCGCCTGACGCCACAGAAGGACAAGCTTCGGCTCTTCAGCCTCGGCCTGGGGCTCGCCAGCCTTACCCTCCCCCTCGTGGGGAGCGCCGGCGCGTAGCGCCGGGGCGGGGGGAGCGTCGGCGTCGGCGGTGTTGGTGCCATCTGCGTCGTCAGCGCCGTCACCCCCGCCCGCGTCGCTTCGCGCCGCGACCTCCCCCATCGAGGGGGAGGTAAGGGCGTCGGCGCCCTCGGCCGACTCAAGCACCAGAGCATCGAGGGCCTCCACAGTGGGAACCTCTTCCGCGACCTCGGCCACAGCTTCCGCCGGCTCTTCAACGGCAGGTTCCGATGCTGCTTCCAAGCTGGCTTCGGCGGGAATTTCCACGACGGGTTCCGCTGTCGCTTCCGCGACGGCTTCAGCCGAAGCTTCGGCGGCGGCGGACTCCGAGCCCTCGGCCGTTGCCTCCGCCACCGTGCCGGTTGCCGCGGCTTGCGCCTCCGCCGCCTGACTGACGCGCGCCGCTTCTTCCGCGGCGAGCTTGGCCGCAGCTGCTTCGCGGGCGGCGTCGTCCAGCGCGTCGAGCTTCGCCTTCACCTCGGCGGCAGGCCTTGCCTCGGAGCGATAGCCGAGACCTTTGAGGATCTCCTCCATGTCGTCGGCCGTGGCGCCGAGGATCGACATCATCGGCGGCGTCACCATGAAGGCGTGACCGTCATAGGCGCCATCCGGACGCTGGCCGAGGCCGGGCTTCCAGTTGGTCGCCGGGCGGATGAGGTCGGCAAGCCGCTCGAGGATATCGACGCGCACGGCGCGGCGGCCGAGATTGCGGTAGCCGGCGAGCTTGTAGAAGGTCTTGTCGAAGGCCGGATCGATGACCACCGAGGTGCGGCCGGAGGCCAGCGCATGCACCACGTCGCCGAAACCCGGCTTGTCCTTGCCGTCGTTCTTGAGCGCCCACAGCAGCGTCACCAGTCCCGCCGGCGCCGGCTTGATCAGCGCCGGCACGAAGACATGGTAGGCGCCGAAGCGCACGCCGAGGCGGCGGAGCGCCGCGCGGCCTTCCTGGTCGAGCGACTTCATCTCCTCCGCGATGTCGCGGCGGTTGATCAGGCCGAAATGCTCGACCAATTGGAAGGCGATGCCGCGTGCAATGCCGGTGAGCTGGTCGGCATTCCTCAAGTCGACCAGCGGCTTCAAGAGCGACTCGATCTGGAAATTGACGAAACGCTCGGCGCGCGCCGCGACCTTGTCGCGGGCGGGGCCGTTGAGCTGCTCGTCGGCAAGCAGGACTAGGCGCGGCTTCAGCGCCTCGTCGCCGGCGACCAGCGTTCCGATCGGCGCGCCGATCCAGCGTAAGATGCCGTCGGAGCCGAGCGCCAAGTCGCCATTGGCGCAGGCGGCAAAGCGTTCGGCGCGCGCGTCGAACTCGGCCGCGAGCGCCTTCTGGGCGGCGGTGCGCACCGCCTTGGCATCCTCGCCGCCGGCGCTCTGGTCGGCGGTGAAGCGGAACCCTTGCAGCTCGCCGACGTGATGGCCTTCGACGAGGACGGTTCCGGTAGGGCTGATTTCGGCTTCAGGCATGGTATTTTCTCTAAGGCGCCGCATGAGGACGGAAGTCCTGCGGTCTACGAAGCGTTTCGTCAACCGCTCATGCAGCGCATCCGACAATCTGTCTTCGATTTCGCGCGTCTTTTCCTGCCAGTGTAGCTGATCGGCCAGCCAGCCCGGCCGGTTGGAGACGAAAGTCCAGGTGCGGATCTGCGCGATCCGGTGCGACAGCGTGTCGATATCGCCGTCCGTCGTGTCGGCGCGCCGCACCTGCTCGGCCATGTAATTCTCATCGACATGGCCACGGCGCGCAAGGTCCATATAGATGGAGGCGATGAGGTCGGCATGCTGGGCCGGCGCGATCTTGCGGTAGTCGGGAAGCGCGCAGGCCTCCCACAGCAGCGCGACGCGCTCCTTGCCGGTGGCCAGAGCGCGGATGTCGCCGTCCTTCGACAGATGCTCCAGTGCCTGCGCGTCCACGGCCGGCAGCGCCCGGGTCAGCCCTTCGACAGGCGAATTGGCCTCGATCGAGCGCTTCAACGCGTCGAGGCTGGAAAAGTCGAAATCGGCGGTGCGCCACTGCAGCACCTTCACCGGGTCGAAGTCGTGCGCCTCGATCTTGGCGACCAGATCCTCGTCGAATGGATCGACCTGGCCGGTGACGCCGAACGTGCCGTCGCGCAGATGCCGGCCGGCGCGGCCGGCGATCTGCCCGAGCTCGGCGGCGGTCAGGTTGCGGTATTGGTAGCCGTCGAACTTGCGGTTCTGGGCGAAGGCGACATGCTCGAGGTCGAGGTTCAGCCCCATGCCGATGGCGTCGGTGGCGACGAGATAGTCGACGTCGCCGGACTGGAAGATCTCGACCTGGGCGTTGCGGGTGCGCGGCGAGAGCGCGCCGAGCACGACGGCCGCACCCCCCTGCTGGCGGCGGATCAGCTCGGCGATGGCATAGACCTCGTCGGCCGAGAAGGCGACGATCGCGGTGCGCCGCGGCAGCCGGGTGAGCTTCTTCGAGCCGGCATAGGCGAGATGCGAAAGTCGCGGCCGCGTCACCACCGACACACCCTTCAACAGGCGCTGCAGGATGCCGTGCATGGTGGCCGCGCCCAGAAGCAGCGTCTCCTGGCGGCCGCGCAGATGCAGGATGCGGTCGGTGAAGATATGGCCGCGCTCGAGATCGCCGGCGAGCTGCACCTCGTCGATGGCGACGAAGGCGGCGTCGGTCTCGCGCGGCATCGCCTCGACGGTGCAGACCGAATATTTCGCGCTCGCCGGCACGATCTTCTCCTCGCCGGTGATCAGCGCCACCTTGTGGGCGCCGACCTTCTCGCAGACGCGGGCATAGACCTCGCGGGCGAGCAGCCTCAGCGGCAGGCCGATGATGCCGGTCTCATGCGCGACCATGCGTTCGATGGCGAGATGGGTCTTGCCGGTGTTGGTAGGCCCCAGCACGGCCGTCACGTCGCGGCCCGAAAGGATCAGCGGCTGGGAGTGTTTCGGCTGGATATTCATCGGCTCGGAAATAAGTGTTTCTGCCGCTTTGATTGTTCAAGCATGATCTTTCTCCGAAAACCGGTTCCCGCTTTTCGGGATCATGCTTTTGGTCGGAAGCGCGGCGCCGCCGCGTGTGACAGCCGACACATAGGGATTTAGGACGCCGAGCGAAAGCGGAATGTTCTTCCGGGAGCAGGCGGGAATGCGAGCACCGGTCACAACCGGCTGTTGTTAACGGCTGGAACGAGTCTGGAACGAATCAGCGACGAATCGCTGACTCGCCCTGATTCAGGTTTTGTTCACGGCTATATGTGGATTTTTTGACGACGAGTCGCACCAGATGCTGAATCGAGAAATTGGCCCGATTCATGCCTCGACTTCGCTGGGCCGGACCGTCGTTAACCTTTGCCGGTGAACGATCGCGGTCGACTCGGGGTGTGTCATCAAGGTTATGAAATTGTTGAACTTTCTTAATCGATTTTAACGATTTCAGCGACGCTCGGGCCGTCCGCCGTTAACTTTTTGGCCAAAGCCGGAACGAATCGGCGACGAATCAGCGATCCGGCGATTTTCCCGGTTTGTTCACCCCTAGATATGGTGTTATCCACAGCTTGCCCACCGAGGATTCACAGGTTGTGAGGGTAGTTGCGCACAAGGGACGGCTGCTGCCGTTAATCTTTGCGTGCCGAATTGAGGCAAGGTGTCGCGCCGAGCTTTGCCGAGGGGCAAAAAGGCGGCTCCGTTGCCGGAGCCGCCCTGGCCTTATTGGGCATCAAGCGAAGTATTGGCCGCCATTGGCAGTGATGGTCGATCCGGTGATGAAGCCGGCCTCGTCGGAAGCCAGGAAGACGACGCAGCGCGCGATCTCTTCCGGTTCGCCGAGGCGGCCAACCGGGATCTGCGGGATGATGCGCTCGTTGAGCACCTTCTCGTCGATCGCCTTGACCATCTCGGTCGCGATATAGCCGGGGCAGATGACGTTGACGGTAATGCCCGCGCGCGCGCCTTCCTGGGCAAGAGCCTTCGAGAAGCCGATGTCGCCGGCCTTCGACGCCGAATAGTTGGCCTGGCCGGCCTGGCCCTTCTGGCCGTTGATCGAGGAAATGGTGATGACGCGGCCGAACTTGCGGTCGCGCATGCCGCTCCACAAAGGATGCGTCATGTTGAAGACGCCGGAAAGGTTGGTGTCGATGACTTCCTTCCACTGCGCGGGCGTCATCTTGTGGAACATGGCGTCGCGCGTGATGCCGGCATTGTTGACCAGCACGGAGACCGGGCCGAGATCGGCTTCGACCTGCTTGATGCCGGCGGTGCAGGCCTCGTAGTCGGCGACGGACCATTTGTAGACCGGAATGCCGGTCTCGGCCTTGAATTTCTGGGCCGCCTCGTCATTGCCGGCATAATTGGCCGCGACCGAATAGCCGGCGCTTTTCAAGGCGACCGATATCGCAGCACCAATGCCGCGCGATCCGCCGGTGACGATTGCTACTTTGCTCATGTGGTCCTCCCTTTTTGGTCACTTGAGGCGAATAGAGAGTAGTGAATAGCGAATAGGGATCCGATGTCCCGCTGCGCTGACGCCGTTCTTCCCTATCCGCTGCTCCCTATTCGTTATTCGCTCACAGCGCTTCCACGCACATGGCGACGCCCATGCCGCCGCCGATGCACAGCGTGGCAAGGCCCTTCTTGGCACTTCTGCGGCGCATCTCGTGGACCAGCGTGTTGAAGATGCGGGCGCCGGAAGCGCCGATCGGATGGCCGATGGCGATGGCGCCGCCATTGACGTTCACGATCGAGGGGTCCCAGCCCATGCCCTGGTTGACGGCGCAGGCCTGCGCGGCGAAAGCCTCGTTGGCCTCGACGAGGTCGAGGTCCTTGACCGACCAGCCGGCCTTTTCCAGCGCCCGCTTCGAGGCGGGAATGGGCCCGGTGCCCATGATCGCCGGATCGACGCCGGCGGTCGCCCAGGAGGCGATGCGCACCAGCGGGGTGATGCCGCGGCGTGCGGCCTCGGCCTCGGTCATCAGCAGTGCGCCGGCGGCGCCGTCGTTGATGCCGGAGGCATTGGCGGCGGTGACCGTGCCGTCCTTGTCGAAAGCGGGCTTAAGCTTGGTCATGGCGTCGAGCGTCGCGCCGTGACGGATGTACTCGTCCTGGTCGACGATGGTGTCGCCCTTCTTGCCCTTGATGGTGAAGGCGACGATCTCGTCCTTGAACCTGCCGGCCTTCTGCGCGGCCTCGGCCTTGTTCTGCGAAGCGAGCGCGAACTCGTCCTGGGTTTCGCGGGTGATCTGGAACTGGCGGGCGACGTTCTCGGCGGTATTGCCCATGTGATAGCCGTTGAAGGCGTCCCACAGGCCGTCCTTGATCATGGTGTCGATCATCTTGTAGTCGCCCATCTTCACACCTGCACGCAGATGCTCGGCATGCGGCGACAGCGACATCGATTCCTGGCCGCCGGCGACGATCACCCTAGCGTCGCCGGTGGCGATCTGCTGCATGCCGAGGGCGATCGCGCGCAGGCCTGAGCCGCAAACCTGGTTGAGGCCCCAGGCGGTGGTCTCCTTCGGCAGGCCGGCGTTGATCGAGGCCTGGCGGGCCGGGTTCTGGCCTTGAGCGGCGGTCAGCACCTGGCCGAGGATGACCTCGTCGACTTCCGTCGCCTCGACCTTCGCGCGCGCCAGCAATTCCCTGATGACGACGGCGCCGAGCTCATGCGCCGGCGTTGCGGCGAAACTGCCATTGAAGGATCCGACCGCGGTGCGGGCGGCGCTGGCGACGACGATTGAATTGGAAGCGGCCATTTTCTTCTCCAGACTTCGAGGTGTCGTATTTTAGGCTATCGTTGAAGACTTTTCTTGCCCGTTCAATGACCTGAGTCAAACCGGAAATGGGCATGGCCGCCATGCGCGGCAAGCAGAGCGCGCGCCAGTCGCGGTAACGTGACGTTGGCCATGCGGCGGATTTTGCAATGGCTGTGCAGCATTAATTGATGCCGCAGTGCACAAACCGCTTGGAATTGTGACGCTTTTGCGCGTATCCTCGATTGAGGGCGCAATCGTTACCGGCCGCTTACTCCGAAAGGTGCCGGTGTCCTGGGGAGGATACGGATGGCCGCAAAAGACGACCCGATCGTCATCAAGAAGTATGCCAATCGCCGGCTCTACAACACCGGCACCAGTACCTATGTGACGCTCGAGGACTTGGCCGAGATGGTCAAGAAGGGCGAGGAGTTCACGGTCCAGGACGCAAAGACCGGCGACGACATCACCCACCCGGTGCTGACGCAGATCATCTTCGAGCTGGAGAACAAGGACGGGCAGAACATGCTGCCGATCCCGTTCCTGCGCCAGCTCATCTCCTTCTACGGCGATCAGATGCAGATGATCGTGCCGAGCTTCCTCGAACAGTCGATGATCGCCTTCTCCAAGGAGCAGGAGCGGTTCCGCGAGCAGATGAAGGGCGCCTTCGGCAAGACGCCGATGGACATGATGAAGACGCCGATGAAGGCGCTCGAGGAACAGACGCGCCGCAATGTCGAGATGTTCCAGAACGCCATGCGCATGTTCACGCCGTTCCCGCCCGCCGGCGGCAATTCCGCGGCTCCTGCCGAGCCGCCGAAGAAGGAAGAGAAATCCGACGATCTGCAGGAACTGAAGGCGCAGATTGCGGCGATGCAGCGCAAGCTCGACACGATGTCTTAGGTTGCATTGATATTCAGGTGAGGCCGGTCTGCAAATAGCGGCTTTCTGCGCTTCCGGTGCTCACGTACTTTAAGTACGCTCCGCTCCGGTTCTCGAAAGCCGCTATTTTCGACTCGGCCTGACCTGAATCTCAACACAACCTGGCGCGCTTCATCGTGACGGTGAGCCGCTAAATGCTGCCGTCAGTCCCCTTCATCCCGACCGGTCCGTCATAGCGGGCGCGGGGCCTGATCATCCTGTTGCTGGTCACCTGCTCGATGGCGTGCGCCGTCCAGCCGACGCTGCGGCCGAGCGCGAACAGGCGGAACGGCGCGTCGGCCGGCAAGCGCAGGCTGCGCGTCATCGCGGCCAAAGCGAAATCGATGTTCGGATGCAGGCCGGTCGCGGCAAGCACCGCCTTGCGCAACCGCGACAGCCCGTCGTCGACGTCGAGGCCGGAGAAAACGCCCTCGGCGCGCGGATCGCCTTCCGGATAGAGCGGGTGGCCGAAGCCGGGCAGCGGCCGGTCATGCGCCAGCCAGCGGGCGACCGCTTCGTCCGCGCCCAGCCGCTCCGCGTCCTCGACCAGCGCGATCGCCGCGGCACCAGCGCCGCCATGGCGCGGGCCTGTGAGCGTCGCGAGGCCCGCGAGCAGGCAGGCGGCGATCGGCGCGCCGGTGGAGGCCGCAACGCGGGCTGCGAAGGTCGAGGCGTTGAGCTCGTGATCCGCCAAGAGCACCAGCGCCTTCCGGATGAGATCGGCGCCGGCGGCTTCCACCGACCAGCCTTGCGCCAGCCGTGCATGCACGGGCTCGGAGCCCGGCGCCGCGCCGAGCGCGGTGGCAAGCGCGCTGGTTGCGGCGGCGCCGTCCTGCTGCAGCATGGCCGGCCTGCGGCCGAGCGACGACCAGCCTTCGGCCGCAAGCGCCGAGAGCCTGGCGAAGGCGGTCGGTGTGCCGCTTTGCCGGGCGGCTGACGGCGTCAGCGAAGCGAACGACACCGGATGGTCGGAGGCCCACAGCAGCGCGGCGGTCTCCTCGAGCGTCGCTGTCCCCGAAAATTCCACCGCGTCCTTGCCGCGATAGACGAGGCGGCCATGCAGCACCGTCGAGATGGAGGTGGCGATGGCCGGCTCGCCCCAGGCGATGGCGCTTTCGGCGATCGCCTGCGGGCTCCTTCCGCGGTCGCGGCGCGTGGCAAGCGCTGCGATGTCGTCGGCGCGGTACTGGCTGCGGCGCGGGTCGGCGTCGTCCGGCTTCATGCCGATGCGGCCGCGGCTGACATAGGCATAGAGCGTCTGCGGACGGACGTTCAGCCGCTCCAGCGCTTGCTCCCGCGTCAGCCACTCCGTCATCTGTCGCCTTACATTGATTATCTTGATCAAGATTGATGCATTGATTGCGTAGCATTAATTGCAAAGCGCAAAAGATCAAGGAGACGATCATGGCGAATGGGCTCGATGACGTTGTGGCGGCCGACACGGTGCTTTCCGATGTCGATGGCGTGGGCGGGCATCTCACCATCCGCGGCCATTCGCTGATGGAGCTCGCTGGCCGCTGGCGTTACGCGCAAGTGGTGCGTTTGCTGTTCGACGGTTTCTTCGACGAGCTTCCCAGCGATGCCGAGTTGGAAAAGGCGATCGGCAAGGCGCGAGTGGAAGTATTTGATCGTGTGAAACCGATGTTCACCCAGCTTGCGTCGCTCGATATTTACAGCGGCATGCGCGCCGGCATGGCCATCCTGCCGGACGGCGACGGACTTGCCGACGCGCTCAGGCTGATCGCGGCGCCGGCGGTGCTGACGCCGGCCCTGCTGCGCCTTGGCCAAGGCGAGATCCCGATCGTTCCCGACGCAAAAGCCGATCATGCCGGCGATATGCTCAGGATGCTTGCCGGTACCGCCTCGCCGGCGCTTGCCAAGGCGCTCGACAGCTATCTGGTGACGGTCTGCGACCACGGCCTCAACGCCTCGACCTTCGCGACCCGCGTGGTGGCCTCGACGCAAGCCGGGCTGACCTCGGCGATCCTGGCCGGGCTCGGCGCGCTGAAGGGCCCGCTGCATGGCGGCGCGCCGGGGCCGGTGATCGAGATGCTGGACGCCATCGAGGCCAGCGGCGATGCGGCTGCCTGGCTCCGCAACGAGATCGCGCATGGCGAGCGCATCATGGGTTTCGGCCATCGCATCTACCGCGTGCGCGACCCGCGCGCCGACGCGCTAAAGGCGGTCGTGCGGCAGCTCGGTTCGCGCAATGAGGCAAGCAGCAAGGAGATGAGCAGCCGGCTGGCCTTCGCCGAGACAGTGGAGCAGGCGGCGCTCGAAGTGCTTCGTGTCGCCAAGCCGCAGCGCTCGATCCAGACCAATGTCGAGTTCTACACCGCGCTTCTGCTCGAAGCGGTCGGCTTCCCGCAAGAAGCATTCTCCAACGTCTTTGCCGCCGGCCGCGTTGCCGGGTGGATTGCGCACGCCCGCGAGCAGCAGGCCACCGGACGGCTCATCCGGCCGCAGTCGCGCTATATCGGGCCCGTGCCGGATCTGGTGGCTTGAGAAGCCGTTCCTCGCCCCCGCAACGCGGGGGAGAGGTGGCCCGGCGAAGCCGGGACGGAGAGGGGGACGCCGGCCGTGAAGCAGCGTCCCTTGCGGATCCCTCAACAGACAGCAGCAGTTCGTGAGAGGCAAACCTCCGGCGGTCGCGCAGGCCCCTCTCCGTCCCGGCTT
>CCNB01000046.1:284192-296613 GCA_000824785.1 Mesorhizobium plurifarium
CCCACTGTCGTGGGGCGAGGAACAAGTTCCGCATGGACAAAATTTCATTCGATCACGCTTGTGTGTTCGTGTTCTTGCCTTGGTCCGCCCTTATATGCTGCACTGCAACATAGGCAGACGGAACCCTGTCCCTCGCGATGACGCAGGGGCAGGCCGGCGCATCGAGACAAGGAACGCCATGGCGAAGAACGGCAAGGCGGAGGACAAGAAGAAGATCAACGTCGCGCTCCAGGGCGGCGGCTCGCATGGCGCCTTTTCCTGGGGCGTGCTCGACCGGCTGCTGGAAGATGGGCGGCTTGAGATCGCGGCGGTGTCCGGCACCAGCGCGGGCGCGATGAACGCGGTGGCGCTGGCCGACGGGTTCGTGCGCGGCGGCGTGGAAGGCGCGCGCAAGAAGCTCGACGATTTCTGGCGGGCGGTGGCCTCGAAGGGGCGATTCAGCCCGGTGCAGCGCATGCCCTGGGACGTGGTCTGGGGCAACTGGTCGATCGAGAACACGCCCGGCTATGTCTTCTTCGACACGATGTCGCGGGTGTTCTCGCCCTATGTCGCCAACCCGCTCGGTCTCAACCCGCTGCGCGACGTGGTGGCGAAGGAGATCGACTTCGACAATGTACGCGCCTGCAAGTCGATGGAGCTGTTCATCTCGGCGACCAATGTCGAGACCGGACAATTGCGCGTCTTTTCCGACGGCGAGATCGATCTCGACACGGTGATGGCCTCGGCCTGCCTGCCGCAATTGTTCCGCGCCGTCGAGATCAAGGGCGTGCCCTATTGGGATGGCGGCTATGGCGGCAACCCGGCGCTCTATCCGTTCTTCAAGACGGCGGCGACCGAGGACGTGCTTCTGGTGCAGATCAATCCGGTCGTGCGCGAAGGCACACCGAAGAGCGCCAACGAGATCCAGAACCGCATCGACGAGATCACCTTCAACGCCGGGCTGCTGCGCGAATTCCGCTCGATCGCCTTCGTCAAGGAGCTGATCGCGGCCGGACGCCTGCCGCATGGCGAATATCGCGACATCCGCATGCACCGCATCGATGCCGACGAGGCCTTCAAGGACCTCTCCGCGTCGTCCAAGGTCAATGCCGAATGGGCCTTCCTCGCCTACCTTCGCGACCTCGGCCGCAGTGCGGCCAGCGACTGGCTGGAGGAGAATTACGACGCCGTCGGCAAGCGGCCGACGCTCGATCTGTCGGGCGAGCTCGACGACGGCTTCAAGCCGCTGCGCGGCCCGGCGCCGGGGCGTCGCGTCAAGGAGTTCCTCGCCGCCCGCATCAAGCCGGAATCCGCGCGCCGGCGCGCCTGATTGCCAAGGTCGTCTGCCCGTAAGACCGAGACCGGGTGGTTAGCGGCCGGTCCGCTCTTGCGAACGGAAGAGAAAGGCCGCATTCCCGCCGCGCTATTTCAGCGGCAGAAAGAGTTCGACGATGATCTCGGGCACCGACAGCTCCGGAAGGAAGGACAGCCGCCGCTGGCAATAGATCGGGAAGTCACGCGCTTCCTCGCCGCTGGCCGGAAGCCATTCCCGATAAAGGTAGAGTGCTGCCGGCTCCAGATTGTTGGTGTTGCCGGGGTAGCGCAGCACGGCGCAACGTCCGCCCGGGATCACGCCGGCCTTCATCTGCCTGTCGTCCGCCGCGATCGGCTGGTCGGTGCCGACGCAAATGTCCATGCTGTAGTCGGCCGCGACAGCGGGACATCTCTCGGAGCGGAAGACGTTGAAGGTGGGGCTCGTTTCTGGCGACAGGCCGGCTGCCTTGCGCCAGGCGATGAAGCGCTGGATGGTGTCGCCGAGCGTCGCCCGATCCCCGCGATGTTCCATGATCGCCACCGGGGTGGGCGGCACTTCGCGGATCGTCACGTCGTCATCGGTGAAAATGATCTGCATGAGCTTTCTCCTCGCATTGTCGAGAGGCCCGAAGGCCATCAGCCACGCCCCCCAGTCGGGAGATCTCCGGAACGACGACGGCGATTGCCCGCACCGCTGACGAAAGGCGCGGGCAAAGGCATCCGGCGCGTCGTAACCGGCATCCATCGCTATGTCCGTGACGCTTTCGGCGTCGGCATAGCCCAGCCTGAATGAAGCGCGCTTCATGCGGGCGAGCTGGACATAGCGATGCACGGACAGCCCGAAGGTCGCCGTGAACTGCCGGTGGAAATGATATTTCGAATAGGCCGCGACGCCGCTCAGCGCGTCCAGGTCCAGATCGTCGTCGAGATGCCGGTCTATGTGATCCAGCACCCGCTGCATCCGGGCATGGTGGTTTTGAACCGCCGTCTTCATCGTTCCATTCTCCGTGGCAGCACCAGCTAAGCCGCGCGGACATGAGGCGCTCGACCGATCTTGCGGTTTTGCCACGAGCCGCACCATCGCCAAGGGCCGCTTACGCACGCCCGATCAATGCATGAACGGCGAAAAGGGCCGTTTGCGGACCGATCGCTTTCCCATGTCGATGACGAGTGCCAAACGGCATGTTCGAGGCGCTTGAGTCAGGCACTGCCGGAGCATTCCCCAACGGAACCGGGGCAATGCTGGATTCGGTTGTGCGGGCGATGTAATTTACCTGCACGTAAACGGGAGGTCGCGATGCTGCAGACCAGACAGAATGCTCTCGGGGTCCGGTTTGAAGCGCAATGCAGGGCCTTCGAGAAGGAGCCGTTCCCGACGCTCGACGTGCGCAAGGATCGGCTGAAGCGCCTCCTGGCGCTCACCGAAAAGCACGAGGCCGAGATATGCGCCGCGATCGACAGCGATTTCTCCGCCCGCTCGGCCGAGGAAACGCGGCTTGCCGAATTGTTCGTCGTGCGCGCCGGCATCAGGCATGCGCTGTCGCATCTGAGCGCCTGGATGCGCGAGCGCCGCGTCGCCACCAGCCTGCCGTTCCTGCCCGGCCGCAACCGCCTCTTGCCGCAGCCGCTCGGCGTCGTCGGCATCGTCTCGCCCTGGAACTACCCTTTCCAGCTCGCCGTCGCGCCGGCGACCGCGGCGCTCGCGGCCGGCAACCGCGTGATGATCAAGCCGTCGGAGCTGACGCCTAAGTTTTCGGACCTGCTCGCCAGCCTGGTCGAAAAAAATTTCGCCGCCGACGAGGTCGCCGTGATGGTCGGCGACGCCGATGTCGGCAAGGCGTTCGTGTCGCTGCCGTTCGATCACCTCCTGTTCACCGGGTCGACCGCCGTCGGCCGGCAGGTGGCGCTGGCCGCCGCCGCCAATCTGACGCCGGTGACGCTCGAGCTCGGCGGCAAGTCACCGGCGATCTTCGATCCGTCCTGCGATCTCGACACGGCGGTCGCCAGCGTTGCCTACGGCAAGCTGCTCAATGCCGGCCAGACCTGTATCGCGCCGGACTATCTGATGGTCCCGCAAGGGCAGGGCGCGGCGGTCGCGGCAAAGTTCGCCGCGGCAATCGCCAAGCTCTATCCGCGCCTCGGCGACAATCGCGACTATACGGCGATCGTCAGCGAGCGGCATCACCGGCGGCTGAGCGATATGGTCGCCGAGGCGCGTGACAGCGGCGCCGACATCATCGAGGTCAATCCGGCGAACGAGACGCTCGGCATCACCGACCGCAAAATGGCGCCGGTGCTGGTGCGCAATGCAGGCGAAAATCTGCGGCTCATGCGCGAGGAGATTTTCGGGCCGGTGCTGCCGATCGTCGAATACGGCACGGTCGACGAGGCCATCGAGCATGTGAACCGGGGCGAGCGCCCGCTGGCGCTCTACTGGTTCGGCAGCGACAACGCCAATCGCCAGAAGGTCATGCGGGGAACCGTGGCCGGCGGCGTCACGATCAATGACTGTATGCTGCATCTGGTGCAGGAGCGGCAGCCTTTCGGCGGCGTCGGCGAGAGCGGCACCGGCGCCTATCACGGCGAATGGGGGTTCCGCACATTCAGCAAGGAAAAGCCGATCTTCATCCAGTCGAAGCTCAGCGCCGGCGGCTTGCTGCGCCCGCCTTACGGCAGGACATTCGAGCGCATCTTCCGGCTGCTCAACCTCATCACTTGACAGATTCAACCCGGGCATAGTGGGGCATGACCGCGCTCCAACCGGGCGATTGCCGCCGCCCTTGGACGATTTCTCGCATCATGCTGACGGCTGCTGCCAGTAACCTTGGGGAACCTGTCGGCGCGCCGGCAAAAGCGCCAGCCGGCTGGCAGAAAAGCCCGTGTTTGTCGAGGCACTGCGTTCCACGCCGCAATGTTCCCGCAACTTTTCCGACTATATTGCGCCGCAACTTTCAGGTAGAAGCGCGCGTCCGCCGATCACGGCAAATTGAACTAGGCCCCGCGCACACCCATATCGGCCGCGCGCCCAAGTCGGAAGCGCCGACCTCGCCAGGTCCTGCTACGGAAAAATGACGATGCCGAAAATCAGGTTTCACAAGCTTGCAGCCATTGCCGTGCTCATCGGGTTCGCGGCCTGGATGGGGACGGGCGAGTTTTCCTCCGTCGGCAGTGCCGCAAACAAGCCCGCTGACGCGGGCAAGCCGACGCAGTCCGATGCCGCGAAGCCGGAGGCCGCCAAGCCGAACAAGGCCGAAGCCGAGCCGAAGGCCGCACCGCGCACCGTCGCGGTGGTCACTCCGCCGCGCAAGACCTTCGCGCGGGCGATCCGGATTTCGGGTCTCACCGAGGCCGACAAGCGCGCCGTGCTGGCGACGCGTGTCGCCGGCGTCATCGAGAAGCTGCCGGTCAAGCAGGGCGACCGCGTCAAGACCGGCGATCTCGTGCTGATGCTCGCGGCCGAGGAGAAGATCTCCAATGTCGACAACGCCAAGCAGCTTCTTGTCCAGCGCAAGGCCGAGCTCGATGCCGCCGAGCGCCTAGCCAAGACCGGCAATCTGCCGAAGCTGCAGCTGGACACCGCCCGCTCGAACCTGACGCTGGCGCAATCGCAACTCGACACCGCGCAGGCCGAGCTTGACCGCAACGAGGTCAAGGCGCCGTTCGACGGCGTCATCGACCGCATCCCGGTGGAACTTGGCAGCTCGGTGATGCAGGGCGGCGAGGTGGCGACGATCCTCAAGCTCGACCCGGTCATCGCCCGCGGCGAGATCAGCGAGCGCGACCTGCGCTACGTCAAGATCGGCGACGAGGCCGATGTGCGCCTGGTCAACGACCAGAAGGTCACCGGCACGGTCCGCTATATAAGCCGCGATGCGTCGGCGCAGACCCGCACCTTCCGCGTTGAAGTGGCGATCCCCAATGCCGACGGCTCCATCCCCGCCGGCATGACGGCCGAGATCACGCTCAGCGCCGAGCCGACCAACGCGGTCATGCTGCCGCGCTCGGTGGTGACGCTGGGCGACAAGGGCGACCTCGGCATCCGCGCCGTCGGCAAGGATGGCAAGGTGGCGTTCTTCCCGATCGACCTCGTCGACGACACGCCGCACGGGCTGGTGCTGGGCGGCATTCCGGAAGATGCGCGCATCATCGTCGCTGGCCAGGAACTGGTGAAGGAAGGCGACACGGTGAAACCCGTCGAGGCCGACCAGGCGACCATCAACAAGCTGATCAGTGAAGCCTCCGCCGGCACGCAGTAAAGCACGACGCGCCGTTGCCGGACCAATCCGGCGATGGCGGTCCGCAGCCTTTGAAGCATAACAGGCCGAAGTCATGGATATCGTCAGACTCGCCATCAACAACGCCCGCCTGACCATCTCGGCGCTGCTGTTCCTGCTCGTCGCGGGCTGGGTCGCCTATCAGTCGACGCCCAAGGAAGCGGAGCCCGACGTTCCGATTCCGATGATGTATGTCAGCCTGATCTATCAGGGCATCTCGCCGGAGGATTCCGAGCGCCTGCTGCTCAGGCCAATGGAAAGCAAGCTCAAGAGCCTCAAGGGGCTCAAGGAAATGCGTTCGGCCGCATTCCAGGGCGGCGGCTACGTGCTGGTCGAGTTCCAGCCGCAGACGGATCTCGCGACGGCGCTGCAGGACACGCGCAGCAAGGTTCAGGACGCCAAGGCCGACCTGCCGCAGGCGGCCGAGGAGCCGACGGTCAACGAGGTCAACGTCTCGGAATTCCCGGTCCTGGTCGTCACGCTTTCCGGGGACGTGCCGGAGCGCGTGCTGACGTCGGCCGCGCGCGAGCTGCGCGACCGCATCGAGGAAGTGCCCGGCGTGCTCGAAGGCTCGCTGCAGGGCGCGCGCGACGACCTCGTCGAGGTTGTCGTCGACCCGGTGAAGCTCTCCTCCTACGGGTTGCAGCTCGACCAGGTGATCCAGGGCGTCGCGTCCTCCAACAGCCTGGTCGCGGCCGGCAATCTCGAAGGCTCGGAAGGCAAATACGCGGTCAAGGTGCCGTCGCTGATCGAGACGCCCGAGGATGTCGCCAACCTGCCGGTGGTCGCCACGCCCAACGCCGTGGTCCAGGCCAAGGACATCGCGACAGTGCGCTCGACCTTCAAGGACGCCGAGACGGTCACGCGCCTCGACGGAAGGCCGGCCATCGCCATCGAAGTGAAGAAGCGCATCGGCGCCAACCTGATCGACACGATCGGCCAGGTGCGGCAGGTGTCGGACGCCTTCATCAAGACGATGCCCGAAGGCATGCACGTCACCTACACGCAGGACAAGTCGGTCTTCGTCAACCAGTTGCTCGGCGACCTGCAGAACCACGTGATGATCGCCGTCATCCTGGTGTTCATCGTCATCCTCTATGCGCTGTCGGGCCGCGCCTCGCTGCTCATCGGCCTTGCCATCCCATCTTCGTTCCTGATCGGCATCCTGCTGCTCGCCATGATGGGCTACACGATCAACATGATCGTGCTGTTCAGCCTCATCCTGGCCGTCGGCATGCTGGTGGACGACGCGATCATCGTCACCGAATTCGCGGAACGGCGCATGAGCGAGGGCATGCCGAAGGCGAACGCCTTCGCACTGGCCGCCAAGCGCATGGCCGGCCCGGTCATCGCGGCGACGATGACGCGCATCGCCGCCTTCTCGCCGCTGCTGTTCTGGCCCGGCATCATCGGCGACTTCATGAAATACATGCCGATCACGCTGATCGTGACGCTATCGGCCTCGATGCTCTACGCGCTGGTCTTCGCGCCGACGCTTGGCGCGATCTTCGCCAAGGCGCCCGAGCATCACGAGGAGGGCAATCGCGACGGCTGGTACATGGCCGTGGTCAAGCAGGCGGTGCGCTTCCCGGTCACCGTCATCCTGCTCACCGTCGGGCTTCTGGTCGGCGTCGGCTTCGCCTATTCGAAATACGGCGCCGGCGTCGAGTTCTTCCCGAGCGTCGAGCCGGATTACGGCCTGCTCTACGTGCATGCCCGCGGCAATCTTTCGCTGGCGGAAATGGACGCCGCGACCAAGACGGCGGAAAACCGGCTGCTCGGCTGGCCGGGCGTGAAGTCGGTCTACACGCGCGTCGGCAAGACGCAAGGCGGCGGCCAGGACATTCCCGAGGATGTGGTCGGCGTCATCCAGTACGAGTTCGTCGACTGGCGCGAGCGCAAATCCGCCAACCAGATCCTCGACGACCTGCGCGGCGTGATGGCCGGCATCCCCGGCGTCGATGTCGAAGTGCGCGTGCCGGAAGCCGGTCCGCCGACCGGCAAGCCGATCCAGATCCGGCTGTCGGCGGCCGACCCGGCCGGGCTCGACGACAAGGCGCGGGCGGTCGCCGCACGCATCGCCAAGATCCCCAACGTCATCGACATTTCGGATGGCCTGCCGCCGCCCGGCGTCGACTGGGCGATCGAGGTCGACCGCGCCAAGGCGGCGCAATACGGCATCAGCCCGACTTCGGTCGGCACGGTGGTGCAGCTGGTGACCAACGGCCTCAAGCTGTCGGAATACAGGCCGGCCGGCGCCGACGACGCGGTCGACATAAGGCTGCGCCTGCCGGAAGACCGCCGCACGCTCTCGACGCTCGACGAGCTGCGCGTGCAGACCTCGCAAGGGTCGGTGCCTATCTCGAACTTCGTCGTCAGGAAGCCCGAGCCGACCGTCGGCATCCTCAACCGCATCGACGGCGCGCGCACCGTGGTGGTGCAGGCCAATGTCAGCGCCGGCGCGCAGGTCGCGGCGGTGCAGCAGGAGGTCACCAAGGCCGTCGCCGACATGGACCTCGGCAGCGGCATTCGCTGGAAGCTTGCCGGCTCCAACGAGGACAGCGCGGAAGCCAGCGCCTTCCTCGGCAAGGCCTTCGGTGCTGCGATCTTCCTGATCTTCCTGGTTCTGCTTGCGCAGTTCAACAAGTTCACCAGCGTGTGGCTTGTGTTGTCCTGCGTGGTCATGGCGACGATCGGTGTGTTCCTCGGATTGCTTCTGACAGGCGAGGCCTTCGGCATCGTCATGTCGGGCATCGGCGTGATCGCGCTGGCCGGCGTGGTGGTGAACAACAACATCGTGCTCATCGACACCTATGACCGGCTGCGCGAGGAGGGCTGGGACAAGATGGACGCGGTGCTGCAGACCTGCCGCGAGCGTGCGCGTCCGGTGGTGCTGACGGCGGTGTCGGCCATCCTCGGCGTGCTGCCGATCGCTTTCGGCCTCGGTCTCGAAATCTTCCATCACGAGACGACGATCAACGCGCCGTCGACGCAATGGTGGATATCGCTGTCCTCGGCGATCGTCTTCGGCCTGTCCTTCGCCACGCTGCTGACGCTGGTGGTGACGCCCTCGATGCTGATGGTGTTCACCCGCGCCAAGGTGAAGCCCGGCCAGCGGCGCAACTGGCTCAGCCGCCTGTTGCGGCGCGGCAAGGGCGAGGTTTCAACGGGCGAGGCGGCCCAGGAAGCCGCCGCCGAACCAGCGGTCACCTTCCCGAAAGCCGCGGAATAGAGCGGTTCCGCAACCCCAAAGATCAGAAGCCGCCCGGGAACAACCGGGTGGCTTTTTGCATTGTTCCCTCGAAGTTCAACCAGACGGCGAGGGTTTTTCATGACGATCGGCACAATTCTCGTAATTATCCTGATTCTGATCCTGATCGGCGCCGTGCCGGCTTGGCCGCATTCGCGCTCCTGGGGCTACGGGCCGTCCGGCATCGTCGGCGTCATCCTGGTCGTGCTGCTGATCCTGTTGTTGATGGGTAGGATCTGAAGCTGAACGATGACGGCCGGGCCTTCCGAGGCCCGGCCGCCCCCTTCCTGCTCGACAGTCAAGCAGCTTGGCGCGAGACCTGCGCAATGGCGATGCCGATATCCTGCATGGCTTGCGCCACCGCTTGGTCGAGCGGGGTATGCGGGATTTCGCCGATGACCTGTTCCAGCCGGGTCGAAGCCAGCCGGTGCGCCTCGAAGCGCAGATAGGACATCGACACGATCTCGCGCCACATGGCCACGAACGGGCTGCCGGCGCGCAGCACCCACCAAGGCATGAAGGAGAGCTTCAGCTTGCGGCCGAGCGCCTTCTCGGCCGCGGCTTTCATGTCGAGATCGGTAATGGCGTGGCCGGGGAAGTTGATGGCTTCGTAGAAGCCCGTTTTGTCGAGGTTCTTCGCCAGGCCGACGAAAGCGACGGCGAAGTCCGGCAGGTAGGCCCATTCATGCGTCAGGTCGGCCGGGCCGGGCGCGGTGTAGACGCCTTTGTTCATCTTGGCGGCGACGACGAGGTCGAACCAGGAACCTGAGCCGGTGCCGCCGAAGAAATCTCCCGCCCTGAGCACGATGGTGCGCACCCGGCCGGCCTCGGCCTCGCTGCGGAACAGCGCTTCCATAGCGCAGCGGATGCGGCCCTTCTCGGTGGTCGGATGGAACGGTGTCGCTTCCGTGATCACCTGCGGCATCGGCGAGCCGTAATTGTAGACCGTGCCCGGGAACAGGTGCAACGCGCCGTTTTCGCGGCAAGCGGCCATGACGTTCTCGGCCATCGGCATGCACTTGCCCCAGTCGGTATAGATCGGGTTCAGGCCGTTGAAGACGATGTCGACGCCCTGCGTCGCGCGGATCAGGGATTCGCGGTCCAGCGCGTCCCCGGCGAAGGCCGTGGCGCCCTTCAGTTCCGCCGGTACCCTGCCTGTGCGGGTAACGGCGCGGACGTCGAAGCCGGCGTCGATGAAAGCCTTGCCGACCACGCGGCCGAGCCGGCCATTGGCGCCGAGGATTGCGATCTTGGTCATCTTGTTCGCTCCGTTGTTTGCGTTTGCCCGGCTAATCTGATGCCTCCACGAACGAATTGAAATTGACCTGTTTCGGCGATCTGTTATTCAAAAATGAATGAAAGAATTCGACTGGAACCTGATCAAGAGCTTCGTCGCGGTGGCCGAAACCGGCAGTCTTTCAGGTGCGGCTCGCAGGCTGGCGGCCAGCCAGCCTACGCTCGGCCGCCACATCGCCGAGCTGGAGGCAGCGCTCGGGGTGACGTTGTTCAGGCGCGGGCGGCGCGGCTACGAGCTGACGGAAGCCGGCGGCACGCTCTACGAGCGCGGGCGGGCGGTCAGCGCTGAGGCCAATGCATTTTCGCTGCTGGCGCTGGGTGCGGTCGAGGCAATCGAGGGCACGGTGCGCATCGCGGCCAGCGAGGTGGTCGCCGCCTTCGTGCTGCCGGACATGATGGCGCGTCTCGGCGAGGAGGAGCCGGGCATCGAGGTCGAGATCGTCGCCTCGAACCAGGTCGAGAATCTTTTGCGCCGCGACGCCGACATCGCCATCCGCATGGTCCGGCCGGCACAGAACGAGCTGGTGGCGCGCAAGGTCACCGACATTCCGCTCTGCCTGTGCGCGGCAAGCGCCTATCTCGACTTGCGCGGCCGGCCGGAAACGCCCGCCGACCTCGCCGATCACGCCTTGGTCGGTTTCGACCGCAGCGACGAGATCATTCGCGGCTTCACTGCGTTCGGCATTCCGGTCGGCCGCAGCCATTTCCGCTTCAGGACCGACAACCAGATCGTTCTGTGGGAGGCGGTGCGATCCGGCAACGGCATCGGCATCGGCCAGGAGCCGCTGGCCGACCGCGATCCGGGCCTGGAGAAGCTGCTGCCTGATGTGCCCCTGCCGGTCCTGCCTGTCTGGCTCGCCATGCATCGCGACGTGCGCACCAGCATGCGCATCCGCCGCGTGGCGGATTTCCTGCATGAGGAGCTGAAGCGCTATTCGGCCGGCACAGGTTCGGGAGCAAATTCGGCACGGTGAGCGAGCCCGGCCATCAGGAGCACGATGACCAGCAGTCCGGACAGCGCGACGAAGATCGGGCCGAAGCTGGAGTGCTCGGCGACGAAGCCGATCGCGGAGGGCGCCACCAGGATGCCGGAATAGCCCATGGTGGTGACGACGCTCATGCCGGTGCCAGACGACATGCCTTCCTGGTTGCCGCCGGCCGAAAAGATGATCGGCACCATGTTGGCGATGCCGAAGCCGCAGAAGGCGAAGGCGGCGATGGCGAGGTAAGGCGAAGGCGAAAGACCGGCGACCAGCATGCCGGCAGCGGCGACCAGCGCCGAGCCGCGCAAGGTCGACACCGCGCCGAAGCGGTTGCGCACGCCGTCGCCCAGGAAACGCATCAGCGCCATGACGCCCGAGAAGGCGGCATAGGCGAGGCCGGCGACCGCGAGATCGGCGCCCAGCTCCTGATGCAGGAAGAGCGCCGCCCAGTCGAGCACCGCGCCTTCCGAGATCATGGTGAGCAGCGCCATCAGCCCGACCAGATAGACGGCCGTGTGACGCGGCAGCGTGAATTTCTGGTGCTCGACCGTCTGCGGCTTGTCCTCGGCGACGAGATAGCGAATGGCAAAGGCGATCACGGCAAAGGCGATCACCGTCACCGCGACGGCATGGGGAAGATGGCCGTAGTTCTGGATCGAGTAGCCGCCGAGCGCGCCACCCGCGAAGCCGCCAAGGCTCCAGAAACCGTGCGAGGACGACATGATCGCCCGGGAAAGCCTTCTTTCCACCACCACGGCATTCGAGTTCATCGCGACATCCATGCCGCCGATCGAGCCGCCGAAAATGAGCATGGCGATCGCCGCCAGGGGAACGTTGGGCGCGAGCGCCACGATCAGCAGGCCGAAGCTGCCGCAGACGCCGAACCAGCGGGTCACGGTGCGCGAGCCATGCCTGGAGATGAGATGGCCGCACCAGGTCATGGAAATCACGGCGCCGACACCGAACAGCAGGATCAGCAGGCCGAGCGTGAACCGGGTGATGTCGAGCCGGGTGAGGAACACCGGAATCTGCGGCGCCCAGCTGCCGGTCAAGAAACCATTGGCGAGGAAAATGCCGGCGACGGCCCAGCGGCCGCGCGTGGCGGCCTGCATTGTGGTTTGCACGCTCATGGTCTGAAAATCTGCCATGCAAAGGGTGTTTTGTGCGGCAAATTAGATCGATTCAATTCGCAGTCAAGGACCCTGATGAGGAAGTGCTTGGACCAAGCCGTGTGCACTCAAAAAAGTTACTCGGTAGCGATCCTTCGCGCCCCCCTCTGTCCTACCGGACATCTCCCCCACACGGGGCTAGGGGATGCACACATC